>CBDETK010000013.1:0-5613566 GCA_965242865.1 Candidatus Latescibacterota bacterium | reverse complement strand
GTGTATGTAGTCGTAAAACTCCTGTATGTTCTCTTGGGTAAAGCCGCCATAGCCCCCTTCGCGGGCTTGACTGGGTACGGGTGTGATAATAAGCGCACTGCACAAGAGCGTAAGCGTTTTCACAGAAAGCCTCCTTGCATGATTTTCGCATTGTTTAAGAACGCTTCTCATAAGTAATAACGGATGCCGTTAGGAAAATGTTACAAAAAAAATAAAAAAATAAAATCGGTAGGGCTCCGCCAGTCGGCTCAGAGCCTCCTCGATGCCGAGGTGCTGAAGCAAATTCGTCTCAACCACCGGGGCGTTCTGCACGGCTGCTTCGCCTGCCTGAGTCCCGACAGCCGAGCGATAGTTGTTCCGTCGCCGCAACGCAAGGCGTCCAAACAGGCGTTGCGCGTCACCCGCCCTATCCAAGCCTCCTGCCCTTCGCTGGTAAGGCAAGAGTGATGGTTCCACAGGCGGGGCAGGCACCTCTTGGACGACGTCCTCGGCATCCTCGCGGTTGGCCATATACTGGCACGCTAATCCGTATATGCGCTTTTGGTATATTGAGTAGCGATACGTGTTTTTCATGACGAGCCTGCCTCCCTCGCAAGTTATCCTCGATAACTCAAGGCAAAGTGGAGGGTATGTAGATCAACCGAGGATAGCTGCTGGGCAAGTTGGCTATATGCACATAACCCTATAATTGCCGTTGCCTAACAGCTCAAATTCGCAGCTAGCGTCACTAGGGCAATAGATGCACATCTTGACCCCACTCGGCAGTTCTATGCAGCACGTTATAGCCTCTGCTTTGCTCGGCAAGAGTTGCACAGCGAGGGCAATGAGGCCGATGGCCACTTTCGACAGTTTCCGCTTCATGACAGTCCCCCTTGAGGTGGAGGTGAAAGATCGTCTTTATCTGTTTTAAGAACGCTTCATAAGTAATAACGTATGCCGTTAGAAAAATGTTACAAAAAAAATAAAAAAGTGGAGCAGATTGTAGAACACGTCGATCGATTTACTCCAAAAGGTCCCGCAGGCGTCTCCGGCCGCGGTGGAGATATACTTTGACCGTACTAAGGGGCATCCCTAGCTCCTGACTCGTCGCTTTGCAAGACAGCCCCTTAAAATACCGCAGCCGGATAACGGTTCGGTAAGGCTCGGCCAATCGGCTCAGGGCCTCCTCAATGCCGAGGTGCTGGAGCAAGCTCCCCTCGACCGCCGAGGCGTTCTGCCCGGCGGGTTCGCCCGCCCGAGTCTCAACCGCCGAGCGATAGCTGTTCCGCCGCCGCAAGGCGTCCAAACAGGCGTTGCGCGTCACCCGATAGATCCAAGCCTCCTGAGCTTGGCCGGTAAGGCCGGAATTGTGGTCCCACAGGCGGAGCAGCACCTCTTGGACGACATCCTCGGCATCCTCGCGGTTGGTCATATACTGGTACGCCAATCCGTATATGCGCTTTTGGTGAATTGAGTCCAGCGCCGTGGTTTCCATGTCAGCATGCCTCCATCCTAAGAAGCGGTCTGCAAACTCTGGTGGTCGTTTCTTGCGTCCAAACGATCTCGGCTGGATTCCCGTTTTCACGGGAATGACGGAGCCCCCCGCGAACGCTCCTACCGTCATTCCCGCGAACGCGGGAATCCAGAAACCCCCTGCGTCCCCTAAGCCGCTGGCACGACGGGCTGCTCCACGTACTCGACGTAGAGCCGCTCCAAGTCGGCCTCTTGGAACTCGGCGCGGCTGAGCGTCTTGACGAGGTGGCCCTCGACCATGATGCCGAGTCGGTCGGCGATCACCCGCGCCCGGAACACGTCGTGGGTCGTCATCCAGATGGCCTTGCCCTCGTCGCGCAACTGGTCCAGCAACGCCAAGAACTCGGCCCCGGACTTGGGATCGAGGCCAGAGGTCGGCTCCGTCGAGCAGCACGATGCGGGCGTCCTTGGCGATGGCAATGGCAATGCCCAGCTTCTGCCGCATCCCCTTGGAAAACTCCTTGACCCGGGCGGTCAAACGCCTCCGATTGCAGCCCCACCCGCCCCATGATCTGGTCGTACTGGGCCGCGTCTTGGGGCGGCTGGCCGCTCAAGCGGGTGAAGAAATCCAAGTTTTGCCGCGCGCTGAAGTTGCCGTAGAGCATGACGTTTTCCGAGACGTACGCCACGTGCTTTTTGGCCTCTAAGGGCTGCTCGGTGATGTCGATGCCGCACAGCTTGACCGTCCCCTCGGTGGGTTCGGTAAAGCCCAACGCGACCATCAAGGTGGTGGTCTTGCCGGCGCCGTTGGCACCGAGCATGGTGAAAATCTCCCCTTCTTCGACGGTCAGGGTGAGGTCGGTGACCGCTTTGACGTCACCGTAGTGCTTGGAAAGTCCGATGATCTCCAACATGAGGCGATCCTTTCTTTGCGATCAGGGGTTACTGATCACGGGTTTGGTAAAACTCGCTGTTGAGGGCTCGGCCCAAGATCCGCCGCAGCTTTTCGGCCGCGAGGATGTACGCCAAGCGCTCGGCGAAGTAGCGCTGCTCGGCTAGGTTGACGGCGGTGCGCTGGCGGCGGATGTCGTCGAAGTTGAGGTTGCCCATGGCGTTTTCAAACAGCTCTTCGACCGTGTCCAACCGCTGGCGAGCCACGTCCGCACGCCGGCGCAGAATCTGGGTGTTTTCCTGCCGGCTCTTCAAATCGTAAAACGCCTCCACCACTTCGAGTTCGATCCAGTGGCGGGTCTCGTCGCGGTTTTGGCGCAGCTCGTGGAGCCGCGCGTTCTCCTCGGTGCGCTGGGCCAGCCGCCGCCCCCCTTGGAACAGGGGCAGCGACACGTTGGCCATCACCCGCCAGCCCTCGCCCGCGTCCGGCTCGGCCGCCAAGCCCCGGCTGGCCAGCGACCGGCGGCCCGACCCCACCAGCTTCCAAGTCTGGCCGTTGCCGCTCCAGTCCAAGCCGAGGTCCGTGTCTTGGAAATCCTTGGTCAGTTGCAGGCCGACGTGAGGTGCCCATTGCCACAACACGCTGCGGGCCTGCCGCTGCTGTTGGCCGATTTGCCAGACGAGTTCGTCCAGTTGCGGCCGGTTGGCCCGGGCTTCCTCGAGCAGGCCGGGCAAATCCGCTTCGCTGGGGTCGAGCAATTGCAGTTGCTCGTAGGGCGGGCCGACAATCTCAAGGGCGCGCAGCGAGCGTTTGCCCACCAAGCCAATCTCGGTGAAGAGCTGTAGATGCAGGGCGCGCAGGGTGCGCTGGAGGTGGTTGATGCGCGCCTGCTCTTCGAGCACTTCGAGCTCGGCTTCGTACAGCTCCACTGGCCGGGCCAAGCCGGCGTCGAGGCGCGTTTGCACCCGCTCCATTTTGGCGCGGAAGTACGCGAGCAACTCGTCGCGGTTGGCGATTTCGTCGCGCGTCAGCAGCAGGCGGTAATAGGCTTGGCGCACTTGGCTATCCACGTCGATGATGGCTTGGCGGTAGCGCGCCTTTTCGGCCTGCTCGCGGTGCTGGGCGGCAAAGCGCGTTGGGGTGGTGGCCCCGTAGCGCAAGAGCTCTTGCCGGGCTTGCAAGAACAGTGCGCGTTGGTCGGCCTCTGGCGCGGTCGCGTCCGCCCAGTCGCTGCGCTCGTACTGGGCTTGCAGGCCAACGTCCGGCAGTTGCTCGGCCACATCGAGGCGGGTGCGCGCGCGCGTCGTATGCCAGCGGGCGCGCGCCGCCTCGATCACCGGGCTGTGCTGGCCGGCCGCGCGCTGACAGGTCGTTAGGTCCCACTCCTCGGCGCACAGGGCGCTCGCCCCGCAGGCGAGGGCGGCTAAGGCCAATCGGTAGGCAGTCATCGCTTGCTCCATTGCACGGTGAAGACAGCCACGCCGAGCACGATGGTCACCAGCAAGAGCACCAACCCGGTGATGCCCCAAAACGACCCATCGCTCTTGATGTTTATGTTGACGGTGCGCTCGACCGACTCGACCCACTGCCCCTTGTGCTGGGTGCTGGCGCTGGTCTTGACTTCGTAGCGGCCGATTTCGGCGCTGTTGACTGGCCGCACGGTCAGCAGGGCTTCTACCTCCGCACGCGGCTGTAGCAGGGCGATTTCCTGCGGCTCAAAGGACACTTCCCAGCCGGGCGGCGACAGGGCTTGTAGGCGGATGTCGAGCAATTCCACCGTGCCGAGGTTGCGGAGCTGCCAAACGGACTGGGACTCGCCGGCGCCATTGACGGCGAGGTCGAGGTTGAGGGTGCTCAACTCCAGCTCGGCGCGGCCGGTGGGCACCAGTTGCAGTTGCTCGTAGCCAATGCCCATGGCTTGCAGGCGGTCGGGGTCGGCCGCGGCCAACACCTCGGCTTCGATGTCCTTGGGATCGTAGGCGAGCACCGAGAACACGAGCGGCTGGTCCACGGCAAAGCTGACGGCCTGTTCGGGCACGTACACGTTGAGGGTCAGGGAATCGTTGGAGTGGTCGCGGGAAAAGCGCAGCCGCGACAGGGTGCGGCCCCCGCTGGCAAACTCCCAGCGGAAGTCGTCGGGCAGGCCGTGCGCCATCAATTGGAAGATCTTTTCGTCTTCGGCCAGCCGCTCTAGCTGCAACTCGTATTCCACGGAATTGCCCAGCGGGCCTTCTTGAGAAAACTGAGTGGCATACACGCGCACGACGTCGCGGGCCGACGCTTTCTCTAGGTGGATGACGTGGTCGTCCGTGCGGTTGAGGTATTGGAGCTGCACGGTGAGGTCTTCGACTTCGGGCCGCTGCAAGCCGACTTCGACTTCGACTTCCTCGCCGAGGGCCAGCACCGGGATGTGGACTTGGTAGGGCTGGCCGACCATGACGCGGTCGGCGAGGATGGTGACGAAGATGTTGTTGACCTGCAACAGGGACTCTGCGTCTTGGTCGAGGCCGTTGATGGCGTAGCGGCGGCGGGCGCGATCGACCATTTGCGCCAAGTGGAGGTCCGAGTCATTCCGCAGGGTGAGCCGCACGCGCACCTTGTCGCCCTCGACCCCGTACTTTTGGCCGTTGACGACCGTTAGGTGGGTGGCGTCGCTGAGGGAGTTGAGAAAGGCGCGCTGGAGGTTGAGGTCGGCTTGTTGCCGCATCTGGCCGGCGCGCTCAAATCGCTCGCGGGCGCGGCGCAGCTCTTGGCCGGTGACCACGCCGCGTTCCTTGAGGCCAATCATCTGCTCGTGCTCAATGGCGATCTCAGCCTCGTGTGCTTGGGCTTGTTGGCGGGTCAGATGGGCCTCTTCGAGGTCGAGCAGGATGCGCTGCTGCTCCTTGGTCAGGGTCTCGGCGTTGGCGGCGACGGCGCACACCAGCAGGCCGAAGACGTAGAAAATGGAATACATAATTACACTCCTTTCCGCAGCTTAGGGCACTGGCTGCTGAGGGGGTCAATTGGTTCGCGTTTTGTGCTGGCTGCTCGCATTGCGATGAATCCTTCTTGAGTGTTGTGGTCAGTGAGTATTATTGCAATTATCGTGCCAATAGGGAGGTAGAGGGTGATGATTGCGGCGATTTCTTGGGGATGATGGTTGTAACTAGTTGTTATATAATGTTTTGTGGAGATAAAATTATTTTCGTGGCCGGCTCTTAGGTACTTTGCGAAAGCCGCTGGATGCGCTGAAAGTGCGCGGATATATCGCAGAGGTGCGTCGAAACATCGCATGGCCCCGTCGTCGCCGCCGTTGCAGTCGTCGCCATCGCCATCGCCGCAGTCGCCATCGCCACCGCCGCTGTCGCCGCCATCGCCACCGCCGCTGTCGCCGCCATCGCCACCGCCCGCCACCATCGCCCCCGTCCCCATCGCCATCGCCATCGCCGCCATCGCCATCGCCGCCCCCGCCCCCGCAGTCGCCGCCCCCAGTGGCGGCGACGACGACTGCTAGACGATGCTGGCGCGTAGCCACGCTCGGTAGGCCAGCATGTAGGTGAGGATGGCGAAGAAGAAGAGGCCGATGACATCGACGACCGCATGCCGCAGCAAGGTCGTCGCCGACAGGTTCTCGGTGAACACCGGCAGCGTGTCCGGGTCGATCTTCTGGCGCGACAGCCCTTGGGCGACGAGGTGGATGTGCATGCTTTTGGGGTCGTCGCGGTCGCGGTTGAGCATGGTTTGCTCGAACTGCTGGACGTACGTGCGGGCTTGCTCGACAAAGCTCTTGTGGCGCGCCAGTCCGGTGCCGGCGAGGGCTTCCATGCCGTACTGGAAGCAGCCGGTGGGCGACAGGCGGACGATGTGGCGGGCGTTTTCGACTTCGCCGAGGCTGTAGGCCAAAAAGCGGTCTTCGCGGTTTTGGTTGAACTGGCGCACGGCGCGTTGGGCGTCGGCCAACTGGCGCACTTTTTGCGGGTTTCTCAGATCGCGGTTCCCCAAACGCCTCTTGAGGGTTAGGAGGCTTTCGTGGGCGGGTGTGCTGTTGTGGGCAAAGCCCCACCCCAGGATCAATTCCTCCTCAAATTCGCTGACCAACACGCGAGCGGCCAATGCGCCGCCGGTGGCCGGCCACAGCAACGCCCCACAGGTCCACAGCAACAACACACCCACCAGACTGGAGCGGGTGGTGCTGCTCCGGATCGACACCCACAGGCCCAATCCGACAAAGCAGGCCAGATACAGCAGCGACAGGCCGACCATGCCGACGATGCGCCCGGCCTCAACCAGACCCAAGTTCACCTGCGACAGCGCGAGGACGATGAGCAAGTTGACGACGATGGCGAGGCTTAGGGCGAGGGCGAGAGCGAGCATCGCGCCGAGGAACTTGCCCAACAGCAGGGTGTGCCGTGGCAAGCTCTGCGCCATGACCAGCTTGAGGGTGCCGCGCTCTTTTTCGCCGATGAAGGCGTCAAAGGTGAACAACAGGGCCATGAGACTGAGCAGGCCGCCGATGATGAAGACCCAGTCGACGGCTTGGGTCTCCAGCAGTTGGCTGGCCTTGGGCGCCCAGATGTCGACGATGTCCCAATAGATCAGGACAAAGGGGTTGTAGAATCGGGTTTGATTGTAGGAGTCTTCGCCGCCTTGGGTCCAGAGCCGCTCGGGCAGGGTGTCGTCGGCCCCGGCCGCGCAGAACATGAGGGGGCTGGGTTTTTTGTAGATGTACTCTTGCCCGGCGTGGAGGATCAGCTTCCACAGGCCGCGTTGGGCGTGGCTGCGGCCGATTTCTTGCTGGGCTTGGACTTGCTGGAGGTAGTGGTCGCGCCGGAACTCGTAGGACCCGCCGACAAAGCTGAGGGCGTTGAGCACCATCAGCCCCACCGTCAGCACGAGGGCCAAGCCGAAGCGCAGGCTGCTGAGGTGGTCGATCAGTTCGCGTTTTACAATGGCTGCTAACATGGGAATAGCTCCTTTGGTTGGATGGCTCACATCGCGTCGTAGCGGGCAAAGAGGCGGTTGGCGAGGACAAAGAGCACGGTCGCATACAGCAGCAGGGAGGTCAGTGCCGGCAAGGCATGGCGCAGGCTCTCGGCAACGGTCCAGCCGCGCTCGGCAAATCGCGGCAAGTCGCGCAGGTCGGCGCGCCAGCCGGGATCGTCGTTGAACCACTCGCGGGAGCCAAACGCATCGCGCTCTTCGAGGAAGGCGATGATCTGCCCGCGATAGGTGCGGGTTTGGTCGATGAAGTCGTCGTATTCACGGCGGCTGGTGCCAGCGAGCAGGCTGGCGGCTTGGGCGTAGGCACCAGCGGGCAGCAGGCGCTGGAGTTGGTCGTTGAGGCGTTGGATTCGGCGGGGAAAGCCTTCGAGCAGAGGGGCTTTCTCGTTCCAAGCGCGTTGGGCGTATTTCAAGCGCAGCCGCTCGCCGGTGCGGACGATGTCTTGGAATTTCGCCAACGCGGGTGTATCGGCGATATTCGATAGACAGAGGTCAGGCGTCTGCCCGTCTCTGATAGAGTACGCGTCCGTTCCTTTGAAGTAGGATAGCGTCCCGCGTTCCGCCCTCGGCGGGAGCCGCTCGACCATATCTATGGGAAAGTACTTCGGCTGGTTGTGCGCCCGGGCGAGGTCGGTGACCTCCTGATCGAACTCCTTCCACACTTGCGCGGCCTTATGATGGGCTTGGGCATGCTTTTCGCCCATGTTGGCCTGTTCGTTGAGCAAGGCCGAGAGGCTGTTGGGCAGCACTATCGCCAGCAACGCCCACGCAAACAGCGCGACGACCAAGCTAGTCGCCGAGCGGTGCGTCGCGCATGAGATCGCCAGTCCAATCAAATAGAACACCAGCAGATACAGCAGCGACAGTGCGAACAGCAGCCCCAACCGCACCCACTCGCCAGCCCCGACGTCGATCTGCTCCGTGCCCAACAGCAAGATCGTCAGCAGGATGAAGCCGAGAGCCGTTGGAATGGCCAGCGTGGTCAAACCCGCGAGGATTTTGCCGGCGAGGACTTGGGCGCGGCTGACATTGGTGGACAGCATCAGCCGCAGCGTACCGTCCTCTTTCTCGCCGGAGATGGTTTCGCTGGCGATGAGGATGGCCAGCAACCCGAGTACGAGTTGGAAGATGTACACCATGTCGAAGAAGGCAAAGATGGCGAGATAAGGGTTGCTCGACTGGAAGGGGGAGACCTCCGCGGCTTGGTAAGGCACCTCAAAGAGCAGCACCCTGACGGCCTGTCCCAACTGTCGTTCGGCGCCTCGGGCGAACGCCTCTAAGGGGCGCGGAGCCCGCAGTGCTCGCGGAGCCGCCCTAGGCTTGGGCATACCGTTGGGCACCATCCACCAATCGCTGCCCAGCACCGAATAGTAAGTGATTTCGTGTAGTTTGCTGTCCTCAGTGGCCCGCTGGGTGAAGTAGCTGGCCTTTTTGTGGACATAGGTCTGAGTCGTGAGGACGCCGTTGGCGAGAATCAGCACGACGGCGAGGATGGTGCAAGCGGCGAAACGCTGGCTGAGCAGATGGCTGAGCATCTCTTTTTTGAACACAATGCCGATCATGGTGCGGCTCCTAGAATTACATGAAGTTGAACAGAAGAAATTCATGCGGCACACCGAGGCTGAAATAGACCTCTACATGACGCCACAACGCCTGCTCTTCATCCCAGAGTAACCGAAAAAAGGTCGGCGTACGCCCCGGGGTCTCAAACGTGCTAAATTCTTCGGGCTCCTCGACGATGAACATGACGTCGGCAAAGATCAGTGGGGTGCTCCCTTGCAAGCGTTTTTCGACCTCTTGCCGTAGTTTGATGTGCTCAAAGAACACGCTGCCCTTGGGAAGCATGCCATGCGTGTCGAGATAGGACTCATAGCTATCGTATTCTTTTTGCATCTCAAACACCTTGAACACGCTGTCGAAGAAAGACACATTGGCGAAGAAATAATCGCGCTCCGCCATGTTGAGCACGACCTTGTGAAAGCTGCGAAAGAAAGCAAGGGGCGTGTCGGTATCGCCTGTTAGGATTCCTTGGCTCTTAGCCTCCTTGCTTACCTGCTCTATTAGGTCGGAGTTGGTTGCCCCCTCTCGCATGTAAAATGCAACGGCGAGACTATCGCTGCCCGAAGCCGAAAAGGCGACCAAGAGATCGTAGAGCCAGTCGCGTAGCCCGGCTTCTTGCTCCAGATCGATGGCAACGCCCAAGTCAACCTGGATGGCGTCGATAGCACGCCGCAATTCATCACCGGCCTCGACCTTCATCATCTCTTGACCGTGGATATAGTCGTAGAAGGGCTGGAGGCTGTCGGGGTTAGATGAAAAGCCGCCGTATTGGGATGTAGGCTCGGCTATGGCTGTGCTGGCGACAGCGATCAGGGCGACAGACAAGATGCGAATGGCTAGGATTTTCATCTATACCTCTTTTCTTTTTAAGTCCATTGGGTTGCCTTGGGGAGCGGCGACTAGGCCACCACCCCGGGGCCGAAATGTACATTGTAGAGATTCGCTGACCAACCCGAGGGCGACTTCCTTTACGTTGCTCACATGATGTTAAATAAAAAATCTTGCGGCACACCTTGGCTAAAATAGATCTCTACATGGCGCCAAACACCCTTCTCTGAGTCCCAAGCTAGCCGAAAAAAGGACGGGGTGCGCCCCGGCCTCTCGAATGTTGAGAACTGCTCAGGCTCTTCAACGATGAACATGACATCGACAAAGACCAGTTGGGCACCCTTTTGCAATCGCTCCTCAACTTCTTTCCGCATTTTGATGAGGTCAAAGAAGTCTATGCCTCTCGGAATCATGCCATGGGTCTTGAGGTAGGACTCATAGCTATCGTACGCTTCCTGCATCTCGAACACTTTGAACACGCTATCAAAAAAAGACACGTTTTCAAAGAAATAGTCGCGCTCCGCTAAAAAATTGAGCGCGAACTTGTGCATACTTTTACAGAAGGCAAAAGGCGTATCGGTATTGCCTATTGAGATCCCCCTACGCTCAACCTCCTTTATCATCTGCACTGCTAGGTCGGGATTATTGAAGCCCTCGCGCAGGTAAAACGCGGCGGCGAGGCTGTCGTTGCCTGACGCCGAAAAGGCGACCAGCAAGTCGTAGAGCCAGTCTCGCAGTCCGGCTTCTTGCTCCAGATCAATGGCAGTACCCAAGTCAACCGGGATGGCGTCTATAGCACGCCGCAATTCATCACCGGCCTCGACCTTCATCATCTCTTGACCGTGGATATAGTCGTAGAAGGGCTGGAGGCTGTCGGGGTTAGATGAAAAGCCGCCGTATTGGGGCTTCTCGGCAGCGGCTATGCTGGAGACAGCGAACCAAATGGCGACTAGGGCGAAATACAGGGTTTGAATGGCTACGGGTTTCATGGTGTTCTCCTTGGTTTTGTCATCTCGCGGCGATCTCCGCGGGGAAGCACTGGCCGCTAGGGCTGCAAGCCCCAAGCCCGTTGAGACGATGTCCTTCATAAGCATTCCCTCCGTTCTGTTGCTGTGGACGAGGGCGGGTTGTTGCTTCAGTAAGTATATAGCAATTATCGTGCCAGTAGGTAGTCAACAGGTGATAATCGCGCTGATATGTTTGGTTTTATATATTATAAATAATTGTTAAACAATGGTTTGTAAAAATTAGCAAAATTTTCTCATTCGTCTCTTAGGCTCTTTGTGTAGCCCTTTTGACGGCCTAAAAGTGCGCGGATATATCGCACAAGTGCGTCAAATCATCGCACGAACACACCCGTCATTGGCGGCGAAGGTTCGGCTAAACTGATATTTTCGCAGAGCGTCGATACGGAACGGGCGGCAGAGATGCAATGGACAGCAGGAGGGGACAGGCGGTTGCGGCAAGGCGTCGCCCTGATGAGCGGCCCGATTTTTAGGTTGGTTGCGTTGGCCAATGCAGCGTTAAAACAGATTGGCCACAAAAGGCACAAAATACACAAAAGGGGTGGGTTGACGCGGTTTTGCGCCCCGCCTATCGTACCTTACCATGACCCAAGACATGGCCCAACGCATCGCCGCGCTATCCGCCGAACTCTCCGAGCACTTCCACCGCTACCACGTCCTCGCGGCCCCGACCATCTCCGACCGAGAATTCGACCGCCTCCTCGCAGAACTGCAAGCCCTCGAAGCGGCCCACCCCGCACTCAAGCGGCCCGACTCGCCCACCCAGCGCGTCGGCGGCGCACCCACCAGCGACTTTCCCACCGTGCGCCACGCCCAGCCCATGCTCAGCCTCGACAACAGCTACTCGCGCCAAGACGTGCTCGACTTCGACCGGCGGGTGCGCCAGAGCCTGCCCGACGAAGCCGTCGACTACGTCTTCGAGCTAAAAATCGATGGCGTGGCCCTCAGCCTCAGGTACCAAGACAGCCTACTCGTGCGCGCCGTCACCCGCGGCGATGGCGTCCAAGGCGACGAAATCACCGCCAACGCCCGCACCATCCCCACCATTCCCCTCCGGCTGCAACAGCCGGGGATCGATTGCGAAATCCGCGGCGAGGTCTATATGGAAAGCAGCGACTTCGCCGCGCTCAACGCCCAGCGCACAGCCGCTGGCGAGCCGCTCTTTGCCAACCCGCGCAACTCCACGGCCGGCTCGCTCAAGCTGCAAGACCCCAACCTAGTGGCCCAGCGCAACCTGCGCTTCTTCGCCTATTGGATACGCGCAACAGGCGGCGGTCCCACGCACCACAGCGAGTGCCTCAACACCCTCCGCGACTGGGGCCTAATGACCCCTGAGCACGAGCACTGCGCTTCGCTGGAGGCCGTGTTCGCCCTCTACGACCGCTACGCCGCCACCCGCGCCACGCTCCCCTACGAAATCGACGGAGTGGTCATCAAGGTCGATAGCCTCAGCCAGCAGGAGCGGCTCGGCTACACAGCCAAAATCCCGCGCTCGGCCATGGCTTACAAGTTCCCGGCCTATCAAGCCCGCACTCGGCTGCTCGACATCCAACTACAAGTCGGGCGCACGGGGGCCGTAACCCCGGTGGCTATCTTAGAACCCGTGCCTTTGGCCGGCTCGACCATCGCCCGGGCCAGCCTGCACAATGCGGACGATATTCGCCGCAAGGACATTCGCATCGGCGACACTGTGCTCATTGAAAAGGGAGGCGACGTAATCCCCAAGGTCGTAGCGGTCGATCGCAGCGAGCGGGCCGCTGGCTCAGTAGCCTACTCCTTCCCCGAGCAATGCCCCTCGTGCAAGGGGCCACTCACCCGCGACGCCGAAGAAGCAATCACGCGCTGCGACAACCCCACCTGCCCGGCCCAACTGCGCCGCCGCCTCGAACACTTTGCCTCGCGCAACGCCATGGACATCGAGGGCTTGGGGCCGGCCGTGGTTGAACAATTAGTGGAACAGGGGTTGGTGAAAGACTTGGGCGATCTCTACGAACTCGACGTAAAGGCCCTGAGTGCCCTAGAGCGGATGGGCGAAAAGTCGGCGCAAAACCTCCTCAACGGGCTCAACCGCAGCAAGGAGCAGCCCTTTGACCGAGTGCTCTTTGCCCTCGGCATCCGCCACGTGGGCGCGACCGTGGCCCGCACCTTGGCCCGGAAATTTGGCAGCCTCGACGCTTTGTGCGAAGCCAGCGTCGAAGAGTTGGAAACGACCCACGAGATCGGGCCGACCATCGCACGCAGTCTCCACGCCAGCCTTCCCGACCTCCCCGCGCTCGATCGGGTGCTCTACGAGCTCGAGAACAAGGCTACGTTGCAGTTTGAAATGGAAGAGGAAGAAGCGGTCGCGCCCGCGTCGCACTTTAGCGGCAAGACCGTAGTCATCACCGGCACCCTGTCGGGCTACAGCCGCGACGAGGCCGCCGCGCTGGTCGAACGCTTGGGGGGCAAGACCACATCGAGCGTCAGCAAGAAAACTGACCTCCTCATAGCGGGCGAAAAAGCAGGGTCCAAGCTGGCAAAAGCGCAGGACCTCGGCGTCGAAGTGCTCAACGAAGCGGCCTTTATGGCGGAATTAAAAAAGGCCGGAGCTGAAAAAGCGTTGACTTGATTCGACAGCGGTTGAACGAAGTAGCTCAATCAGGAATCAACTCAATGTTGAGCCGACATCCTACGGCTTCAGCGTATTTCCGCAGTGTTTCAACTTTGGGAGAGTGTTCGCTGCTGGCAGACTCTAAGCGGGTAATCGCCGTTGCCTTCGTGCCCATCTTCTCAGCTACCTGCTCTTGAGTCAGTCCGGCGCGTTTTCGCGCTTCGAGCATCTTGCGCAGCAATTCAAATTCGGGTGCTGCTTCATCATACTTTTCTTTGTATTCGGGCTGCGCCCGCATTTTTGCGATCAATTCTTTGTGCGTCATCATCTTAATTCCTCCTAATTTTGAGAAGCCCTGAATTCTGACAGTCGTTTTCTTGCGGTTTCAAGCTCTTTCTTGGGTGTCTTTTGAGACTTCTTCACGAAGCTGTGGAGCATCACAATTTTTGGGGCTTATATAGTTGTCTAAGCGGCTCTGTTCTTGGCGTGTTATACGCAGCAAGTGATCGCGGATGCGGTGGGTGTGACTCACACCACAGTCCAAAATTTGGCAAATTTTGAACATTTGAACAAAATTTGCCAAAACTCGCAGCCCGATCACGGGGCGGATTCGTCTTTTGAAGTGCCGATTTACAATGCTTAGAAGCCTTTTTAAAACTCTTTTTCTTTGTTTTTTCGCTTGAGCAACAGATGGATCATAACGATGTGTATAAAGGCTTGGCTATTGTCGGTTACGATCTCATAATCTTTGGCGTGGATACGATAGTTGCCCAACCAAGCAAAGGTTCGTTCTACGACCCATCGGCGCTTGAGTAGGGTAAAGCCGGGGCGTGGTTTTTCGCTGCCCTCCAATCGGATTTTATAGGTTTTTTTTAAGTTGGCGCCCCATGCGTTAAGTGCCTCCCCTCGGTAGCCGGCATCGACCCACACGCTTCTCAGCCGTTGGACGCCAGCGGAGAAATAGTCCCTCAACAGGGCCTTTAAGCCGTCGGCGTCGGAGCCATCGGCGGCGGTGACCTTGCCTTGTAGGATCGAGCCTTGGCTATCGACGAACAGGTGGCGTTTGCGCCCTTTGACCCGTTTCCCGGCGTCGTACCCTATAGCTCGGCCTTGCGTGGCGGTCTTGACACGCTGGGCGTCGATGCCGCCGGCCGAAGGGGTTGGCCGGCGGCCTTGTCGGGTGCGCTGTTGGCGGGTCAAGGCGTCCAACATCCGCTGCCAGGGTCCGGCTCGTCGCCAGCGGTTGAAGTATCCATACACTGTTTGCCAAGGGCCAAACGTCGGCGGTAGCATCGGCCCCGGACAGCCGGTTTTAGCTCGATAGAGGATCCCATTGAGCACCAAACGTAGAGTACGGGGAGGACGACCCGGACCCCCCCGACGCCAACGACGAGAGGGTACGAGGGGAGACCGCCGCTGCCATGGCGCGTCTGTTAGGTCGGTCGGATATTGATAGGGCGTACTCATCGGAGACCTTTCGTTCAGGGGTCTTAGGCGAAACCTGAAGGGGTGCGGTGAGTACGCCAACGTCAAATCCAAGCAAAAAAGGAGTTTTAAAAAGGCTTCTTAGGTATCTATATAATTCCCTTTTGAAACATTATCAGGGGTTTCTCTTAGTTATTGGCCGAGAGACCTAAGTACATATTATAAATCACTATAACACTGGTCAATAGCCGCCTAAATCGCCTACACCGCGACCTTCGTCTCCGTATCCCCCGCGGCGAGCGCGTTCATGTACGCCAGCGTCATATCGCGGGTGCGGTATGTTCCGAAGGCGGCTTCGTCGTCGCGGCGGACGATGGGGAAGGTGTCGAGGATGTATTCGGCGGCGTCGCGTGACAAGCAGTAGAGGTGGAAGTAGAGCGCGTCGAGGCGGGCGCGTAGGTGGCGGCGTTCCTCTTCGTCCCAGACGAAGGGGTCGCCATCGTAGCCGAGGTCGCGGGCGAAAGGAGCCATGTCGTGGGCGGTGTATGTGAGGCGGAGGACGTGGTCGCGGACGAGGTCGCGGGCGGTTGTGGGGCCGAATTTTTGGTCGTACGCGTCGGGAGCGATAACGGGGAGTTGCTCGAGGATGTACCAATTCAGGTGCGTACCTTGAGCCTTCTGTCTTGCAACAAAGTCCACACATATCGCATTCAGGTTGGCCATGAGATACGCGGTGGCCAAGGGGTCGGCACTGAGGAGTAGAGGAATAGTGTTTCCATACCCCGCCCATGGGACGATGGAAGCAATGACTGTTCTCTCATTTGTAGGATTGGTGATGTCGCGGAAGCCCAAGGCGTACCCGCGACTTTGGGGCAAAGCCGCCTCTACGTTGTGAGCTGGCACCCAATACTGTGTTTGGGGCAGGAACCGGGGGTCGGCGTGTTGCGCTTGGGTTACTTCCTCGCTGAGGTACGGGTTGTGTGTGCTCTCCGGGTTGACGCGAACCGAGTTGGCGCGGTGGTCAAAGTGCCAAATCATCCGGCCTTGATACAGCGGCAAATACAGCTCCTCGCCCCGTTTCCAGCGGTTGCCCTCAACGGGATAAAAACCTTCCGCATCGAGCTGTTCAGCCGTTCTGAAGAGGTGAGAATCATTCGCCATGTCGAACATACGCGTGTATTTCACCGGCCACACCTTGCGCTCTTTTCTTCCCGAGCGATTCACCAATACTGGATGCCACTCGTAGATGTATCGCGTGATCTCCGCGTCCTTCCGGCGGCGGAACACGGGCGCGGTGTTAGTATTCGGATTCACGCGGGCGAAGTCGTCCGGCGTCAGCGGAAAGCAGCGGTCCTCGTCGTGGACTGTTTTCGTGTCGTGGAGGAAGAACGCGCATTCGGTTTGGTCGAATCGGCGCTCCTCGCCGCCCAAGATGAGGGCGCAGAATTTGAATGAAGCGTGAACATCCTTGAAGAAAATTTTCTTGTTCTCAAAATCGAACAGACCGCCCACTTGACCTTTGGTCGAAACCGACTTGAAAAACCGGGCCGCGGTCTTGTCGGCGTAAATGCCCGACGGCGTCAACAAGCCAACAAAGCCATCCGGCTTAATCAGGCTCATCGCCCGCTCGACAAACAGCGAATAGAGGTTGATGTCGCCGCCACTGAGCAACGGATAATCGCCAGACGCCCGAACCAAGCGCCCGAGCGTGTCGGCTCGTTCCTTGGCTGCGTCGAACTCAGCCGCCAAAGACGATCTCTGATCGCGCAGATTCTGAATGCCTTTTCGTCGCGCCGCCGCTGTCGGCGCTAGCGCGAGTTCCGGGGCGCGGCTGGCAAACCACTCGACTTCTTGCAACTTGATGCGATCCCACGGCGGATTGCCAATAACCGCGTCAAAGCCGCCCTGCGGACAGCGGTCTTGCCATTGATGCCACACCCCGGGAAAGGCCACCTCCCAATGCAGAAAGCCTTCCTCGTTAGCAATTTTTCGCGCCGCGTGCCACAACTCGGCAAACCGCGCATCGTCGTCCTCCGGCCCACGCGCCAATAGCTCATACGCATCCGCCGGATGCTGGCCGATCGTCGTGCCCAGCGGCCCCTCAAACGCATCGCGTTCCTGCTTCTTCATGCCAGCCGTCAGCCAACGCCAACCGCACAAAAAATTGAGCAAGCCGCGAAGGTCGGCGGTCGTCTTCTCCACCCCGTCGAACAGCGCGGCAGACGCCTGCACCTCGGCCACATCCGCGTCGGACATCTCCTCAATGCGCTGCATCCCTTCGGTGGCCATCTCCGCCCCGGCAATGGCACTGCCAGCGAACATCCCACCGAGCCGATGCAACTCATCGGTGGCGTCGCGCACCCGCAAGCCGACCAGCGAGTCGCCGCCGCGCAGGTGGTGGTCGAGGAAAGACAGCGGCGCACCCACCGTAAAGCTGTGCAGCCACAGCGACACTTTGGCCAACTCGACCGTCAGCCGATTCTTGTCAACCCCGTAGATGCAACGCTTGAGCACCATGCGGCGAATGATGGCTTGGTCGGTAAGCTGAGCCTCGTCCAAGACCCAATTCGATGCGGTGGCTCGCTGGCGAATGTCGTCCCGAATTGCCGCCACGCGCCCCACCAGCGGCGACGTGTACTCGCCGTCGAGCCATTCGGGAACCGCGGGAACGCGCTCGATCAACTCGGCGATGTAGTCCGACAGGAAATCTACGGCCGTGACGAGGAAGTGGCCGCTGCCCATGGCCGGATCCAAGACCTTGAGGTCCAAAACAGCCACCGCCGGATCAAACCGCTCAAGCTCAACGCGCCGTTCCTGCTTGGATCGGCGGTCGCTTTGGAGCGCCGCCGCCTTTTTTGCAAAAGCATTGAGCCGCTCGTCGGCCAGCGGTCGCAAGGTCCGCTCGACGATCAGATCGACCAGTTCCTGCGAGGTATAGAAACTGCCGCTGTCCTTGCGAGCGTAGGGATTGAGACGAATGGAAATGTTGCCGTCGGTGCGCACTGGCTCGCGCTCCAGCAGCCGCTCGTAGATCGAGCCAAGCTGTTGCACGGACATGTCGCGGTAGTTGACAAAGCGGCCTTCGACGTGGCTCAGGTCATGGATGATCGGCGCGAGGGGCGCGTCGGCGAGGCGAGTGGTTTCCAATAGCGGCGCGGCATCCGCCGCGAACAGCCCGCCGTTGTAAGGCGGCAGCCCAATGGACTCGTCGCCTTCTTCAATGATTCTGAAAAGATTGACCAAGTGGTCGTAGTAGAGGGTGAACTTGGCCGAGAACGTGTCGTTCGTCGCCATCCGCCGCACGATGTCGTCTCGCACTCGTTTCCGCAGGCCATAGTCGTCGTAACGACCGTCGTTGACCGGCAGCAGCCCCCGGTCTTCGGCGTAGAGCACAAACAGCAAGCGGTAAAGGAAAATCAGCGCGGCATCCCGGCTCTCGGCGAGGCTTTGCCCCGACGCCTCAGCTAGCGCATCGACGAGACGGGGAAACACGCGCTCAAACACCACCCCAGAAAGGTCTTGCGCGACCTGTTCCTCATAGCGACGTCCCTCGGCCAACGCCGCTTCGAGGAACGTGGTCGTGGCCCCAGCTTGGAGCGCGAAGGACGCACGGCAAAACAGCAGGTGAAAGACGCGGAGATCGTCTTCCCTGCCGGGCGCGAGCAATTCGCCCAAATCGACTTCAAAGTAGCCGCTGGCTCGCGGTCGGGCGCGGTAGTCGTAGAGCCGCCAGACCCGGCCATTGGTCAGGATGCCCCAGCGAACGCGTCCCTCCGACGCGATCTCAGCCGTCGCCAAGTACCGGAGGATTTGCCCGTGCGGCGACCCGCTCCGCTCCCGGCTGTCGAGCGAAAGCCCAAAGCGTTTGCTCTCTGCAACGACCGCCGCGTAGCTAAGGCGCGCACCGGCATTGCGCTCGGCCGCGGCCTGCTGCTTGGCGTCGGCGTCGGCGAAAAGCAGGTGATCGGGAATGTCCTCATTGCCCGCTCCGCTCTGCTGCGGCAGATAATCAACCCAGCCGAGCAACGCCAAAACCGGACGGATCAAGTCCTGCTCGGTCGCCGCTTCGTTAGGCTCTTGGGAACGGCTGAGCGCGTCGAGACGCCGAGCAACGCCGTCCCGAAACGCAGCAAACGCCTCCGGCTGAGCGCAAGACGCTTGCCACTCGGCCGTGGCCTTTATGCCGTCGGTCAAAAAATAATGAGTGAACAGTTGGCCGGGCATATCCATTCCTCTAAGCTGAAAAAGCGTTGACTTGGTCGCCGCAATCGGTCAAAATTATGAATTATTAAGTATGGTGAGTTTACCATAAATGGAGAAAGGCGGCATTTTGAATGCAGCCGTGAGAGACGTAACATGGATTGGGAATTCTCGTGAACAAGTTCGGAGCTTTCCCCAAGCTACGCGGAGACTCATCGGTGAAGCTCTGCGTTTTGCTCAGCAGGGAGAGAAACATCCAAAGGCAAAACCATTGCGTGGGATCGATTCGGGCGTGTTGGAGATTGTCGCCCGTTACGACACGGACACCTATCGCGCCGTATATGCCGTTAGAATTAGCGAGACCATCTATGTGCTTCACGCATTCCAGAAGAAGTCCACTCGTGGCAGCAGAACTCCGAAAAAGGAAATTGACTTGATTCGACAACGGTTGAACAGGGCACGAATGCTGGAGGCAGAAAATGAGTGAAAACATCCGGTTTGAGCGAAGTACTGGGAACGTGTTTAAGGACATTGGATTTCCCGACACAGAAGCGGAACGCGCGTTATTGAAAGCCGATCTCGCCGTTGAGATCTACCGCATTCTCGCGGCACGGAAACTGACGCAAGCAGAGGCTGGAAAACTCCTCGGCGTGGATCAGGCGGATGTGTCGCGGCTGAAGAACGGGGATTTCGACCGTTTCAGCGTGGAACGGCTGTTTGCATTGCTCAATCGGCTCAATCGCAATGTCGAGATTCGCATTACGCCAGCCAAAGACGCAAAGGGACGCCAGCGGGTCGTCGCAGTCTAGCGGCCCCGCTTTCTCACTCCTCAACCTCGGCCCACGCGCCCTTAGCCATCAACCCGCCGTCAACGCAGACGTTCTCGCCGGTCATAAACGCTGCCTTGTCGCTGGCCAAAAACAGCACGGCGTTGGCGATGTCCGCCGGCTGGCCGTAGCGACCGAGCGGATGAATTTTGGCGTAGTCCTCAAAGAACTGCTCGCGCTCGTGGCCGAATGCCTCGATAACCTCATCGACCAACGGCGTCTGGATGCCCCCCGGATTGACCGCTAAAACCCGCACCCCGTACTGGGCGTAGTCGAGCGCGAGTTGCCGAGTCAGGGAGATGATCCCGCCCTTGCTGGCGGCATACGCCGAAACCATCGAAGCCGACTGCAAACCTTGGACGCTGGCCGTGTTGATGATGACGCCCTTGCGCTGCTCCATCATCTGCGGCAGGCAATGCCGCGCCATCAGGAAAAAGCTCTTCAGGTTGACGTCGATGATCCGGTCCCACATTTCCACCGGCAACTCGTGCGCCGGCAAATAGCTGGGCACGGGCTGGATGCCGACGTTGTTGCACAACACGTCGATGCGGCCCCAATCGTCGATGATCTGCCGCACGGTCTGGGCGCACACCTCGTCGTTTGAAACGTCGGCCGCAAAAAAGCGGATCTGGCCCTCTTCCTCGGCCAACGCCGCGCCGGCCTCCGCGTTGATGTCCAACGCCGCGACCTGCGCTCCCTCGCCGGCAAACGCCCGCGAAATCCCCGCGCCAATGCCCTTGGCGCCGCCGGTTACGATTACTACTCGGCCCGTAAAATCAGCCATGACAATCTCCTTTGGTTTGATGAGATTTCTTCAATTTACAACAAAACGCCCGCTGCCCCAGCACCTCGACCGGGCACACGCGCTCCAGATACAGTGCCGGCCACGCGCCAAATGCTTCGGCCAGCAACGTGCGCTCGCTGGTCAGGCACACGGCCACGCCCCCGGGCTTTAGCACCCTCGCCACCTCGCGGGCAAACCCCTCGTAGAGCGGCCGCAGCGCGTGCGGCTCGCCGATCTTTTTGCCAAAGGGCAAGTTGCACACCACCCGATCGACGCTGCCGGCGCCCAAGGGCAAATTTCGCGCATCCCATTGGCGGATGGCGATCGGCTGGTAGCGCCGGCCGATGTTCGTGCGAGTGGCCGCGACCGCGGTCGGGGATAGGTCGCCGCCCAAGAGTTGGGCGTAGCGGCCGCACAACCCCCGCTCGATGAGGATGGTCCCCGCTCCGCACATGGGATCGAGAAAGACGTCGCCGTCGGCTGGCTCGGATAGCAGCACTAAGGCCCGCGCCACTGTGGGCCGCAGCGAAGCCTCCACGTGCGCGACCTTGTAGGTGCGGTGGCGCATGGTCTCGTCGGAAAGGCGCACCCCGCACAGCAGCTCGCCGCCGGCCTCCAAGCCCCACACCTCCAACAGGGCGTGTTCGGCCCGGTCTTTCCAGCGCGGGAAACGCCACGCTACGGCTTGCTGCAAGGCGCGGCGCATCTCTTGACGCGCATAGCGCTGCTGCCCGCCGCGACGCTGGGCCACAATTCGGTAGGTGATGCGCTTGATCCGCTTGGGGCGAGCGCGGCGATGCGCGGCCACAGCCTCGGCAAAGAGCGGCGACTCAGCGACGAGGGTGCCGGCCTGCGCCAAACCCTCGCGCACCGCGGCCACCGGACCGCGCGCCACCAGCGCGAATACATCCTCGGTCGTTCCCAGGGCGAGCAAATCCGGCGGCGGAGCGTCCGTGTCAAAGAACACCACGCCGCGCTGCTGGCCCTGCCGCTGGCCCCCCAACCGCGCTGCGATTTCTCGTTGGGCGATTGGCTCTAGCCCAGGGGCGACGAATGCGTAGAACTGCACGGCCCTATTCGTAGAGGTCGGTTAGGTCGGCCGCGGCGAGCTCGACCAAAAACGCAGCGAGTTGGGCGGCTACTTGCTCCAAGCAGCGGCGGCCCTTTTCCGGGGTGGCTTGGCGCGGGTCGCCGATGCCGGTGTCGTCGGTCGCCTGCGTCCAATCGCGCTGGGTCCAGACCCAGCCTTCCCGCAGCGCGGCGATCTTGAACTTGTGCTCGCGGCCGCTACCCGCCTCGGACAGGGGCCGCACCCAATCCGGTCGCAAGTACTGCATGAGGCTGGTTTCCATTTCGTTGGCGTGGTCGCCGCCGGCCGCAAAAAGCCCGGTATCGACGATGCGATACCAATCCATGCAGCAAATAAAAACCGCATAGCGCGGCAACAACTCCCGCACCATCTGCTTGAAATCGTTGCCGCCGTGGCCGTTTACAATGAGCAGTTTGGGGATGCCCTGATGGGCGAGTGCCTCGACCAAATCTTGCAGTACCGCGAGTTGGGTCGAGGGATTGAGGTTGAGGTCCAGCTTGATGTCGAGTTGGCCGGTGTTGACGCCAAAGGGCACGGTCGGCAAGACGATGACCTGAGCGGCCTGCTCCCAAGCGATGCCGGCCGCGGCCGCCGCGATTTCGTCGCACTGCACCACGTCGGTCGAATAGGGCAGGTGGTAATTGTGGGCTTCCGTAGCCCCCCACGGCAGGATCGCCACCTCGTACGGGGTTTGCGCTACGGTCTGCCAATTGGTCTCGGCGAGGATGTAGGGTCGGCCGGGCATTATAATAGCACCGCTCGGTGCAGAGGCCGGTACACCGCCCCGGTCGGCTCGAGGATGCTTTCGAGCAACTCCACCGCCTCGACTGGAACCGGCAATCGCGGCAGGTCGCCGCTCCACTTGCTGCTTGGCGGGCGTCCCCCGGGCCGCACCCGGCCGAGCGTCACGTGCGGGCGAAAGTCCCGTTCCTCCCGCGCCCAACCCGCGGCGCATACCGCCGCTTCAACATCCCGTTGCAACGCGCCCAACCGGCCGGCCGCGTCCCCCACGCCAGCCCAAATAACCTTCGGTCGGCCGCGATTGGGGAAACAGCCGCTTTGCTCAATAGACGCGACAAACCCTTCGTGCCGGGCGGCAACCGCGGTCAGCCCTTTCCGCAGCGCAGCGATTTGCGCGTCCTCAGCCGCGCCGAGAAAGCGCAACGTCAGATGGAGGTTTTCCGGCCGCACCCAAGCCACGCCCTGCGCTGGCCACCACGGTCGCATCGCGTCGCTCAACGTGCCCAAGGCCGCTGGCAGCCGGATGGCGACAAAGGCGCGTTTAACGGGCACCGCACGCTCGCAAGCAGGCGTTCAAATACCCTCGGCTCTCGGCCGCAATCGTCGCCACCTGCCCCAAGTCGTATGCTCTGGCGCCGATCACTTCCAAGTTGGCCGCCACATCTAGGCCGGATTCGTGCAGCACCCTGACGTACCCGAACAAGTCGATGTCGCCCCGCCCACACGCTTGCGACTCCGGTTCGCCCGGCCCGCCGGCTGCCACCGCGCAATCCCGGATATGCACGTGCTTGACCCGCGCAATAACCGCCGCCAGTGCCTCTACGGTATTCTCCCCCGCCCGATGGATGTGGCTCGGATCCATATCCACGCCAAACCCCGGCGAGTCAATGCGCTCCAGCGCCCGCAACGTGGTCGGCGTGTCGTAGATGCACTGCCCCACGTGCGCCTTGACGCACAGCGTTACGCCGTGGTCGTGCGCCCTATCGGCCATTTTGCCCAACAGCGCGACCTGCTGGTCGAAATCTGCCTCCACGTCGCTTTTGCCCCCTGGGCCGACGTTGACGACGGGAATGCCGATTTCAGCACCCGCCGCAAACGCCCGCATTAGGCGCTCTTCGTCGAGCGCGGCCTCTTCCATCGCCAGCAATTTTAGCTCGTATTTTTCTGCCAGTTCCTTGATTTGGCTGGCCTGCGCCGACCAGTTGTCCAACTCCAAGTGCTCGCACATGCCCTTGATCGCCGCTAGCTCGACGCCGTCGTAGCCAGCGAGGTGGATATGGCGCATCGCCGTTTCCAAATCGAATCCGGCAAAGAGCACTGAATTGGCCCCTAAATGAATCATTGTAGCCGCTCCTCTTGGGTGATAAGCAGTTGATTTTACCGAATTACCGAGCGGCTAGTATAGGGCGGTGAAAAGGGAGCGTCAAGCAGATGCCGGGAGCGTGCTTGACGGGGTTTGGCGGTTGGTCTATTTAATTGAATGTGGCCGGTTCCCTCCATTCCGCCGCCGCTAAGACGGGCACGGAAAGCAATCCAGAAAGGTTTCCCATTATCATGCCGCCTATTGAGAATAAATCCGCTGGCAAACCGCAAAAAGAGCAGACCGCCTTGTCGATTGAGTCGAGAACTCCAAGCCATCCGGCCTTTAGATTCATCGACTTGTTCGCTGGTATTGGCGGGATGCGCCGCGGCTTTGAGCCGTTGGGCGGAAAGTGCGTATTCACCAGTGAGTGGAACAAGTACGCCCAACGCACCTACCAAGCCAACTACGACTGCGATCACGAGATTGCTGGGGACATTACACAGGTCCCAATAGATAAAATTCCGCCACATGACCTGTTGCTGGCGGGTTTCCCGTGCCAGCCATTTTCGATCGCGGGCGTGTCAAAGAAAAATGCGCTCAAGCAGCCGCACGGGTTCCGTTGCGAAGCACAGGGAACACTTTTTTTTGATGTGGCGCGGATCATTGAGGCTCATCGGCCCCATGCTTTTTTTCTCGAAAACGTCAAAAATCTAGTCAATCACGATAAGGGCCGAACATTTCGCGTAATCCACCGGGCACTAACCGATGAGTTGGGATATCAGGTTCACTCAAAGGTCGTGGATGCCCGTTCGTGGGTTCCACAACACCGCGAGCGGATTTTCATTGTCGGCTTCCGCGATCCCAACCTGTTTTCTTTTAACGATTTTGTTGTTCCCGACCCGCTCAAGGGACCACGGCTCAAGGCGGTTCTACACCCTGAAGACGGCAGCGAACCCGCTGAAAGTCCATACACGCTAGGACCAAAAGCAAAGGTCTCCGACAAGTACACGCTCTCCAACCACCTGTGGAGCTATCTTCAGCGGTATGCTGAAAAGCACCGGGCGGCCGGCAATGGTTTCGGTTTCGGGCTTGTTGGCCCAGAAGATAGAGCGCGCACCCTCTCGGCCCGCTACTATAAGGATGGCTCCGAAATTCTCGTGAAACGCGAGCGGCAAAACCCGCGTCGCTTGACGCCGCGGGAATGTGCGAGGCTCATGGGTTTTGACAAGCCACGCGAAAGCCGATTTGTGATCCCGGTTTCCGATACGCAAGCCTATAAGCAATTCGGAAATGCGGTAGCCATCCCATGCGTCGAGGCCCTAGCGCGTTTCATTGCGCCTTGGCTAGGCATCGAAGAAGATGGCGACAGGGCGTTGCGCCCAATGCGGTTGCCTCTCTTTGGGTAAGGGCGGTTGAGCAACGATATGGCGGGATACGGCAAGGTAAAATGGCCCCGACTGATCTGAGAAATTGGCTCGACAAGCATTCTAATCCCAACTCCATCTGGTATGCAAAACGCCTGTCGGGAAACGACACTCTAGCCAACGGAACTCATCAAGCCGGTCCATACATTCCAAAGGGTTTTCTGTTTGGTATGTTTCCTCAACTTAATAGACCGGAAACCCGAAACCCGGATGTTTGGTTCGACCTCTGTATTGATTCGCATGCTGCTCACCGATGTGTCCGGGCTATTTGGTACAACAACAAATTCCATAATGGTACGCGCAATGAGACTCGCCT
Source organism: Candidatus Latescibacterota bacterium (assembly GCA_965242865.1). Taxonomy (GTDB): domain Bacteria; phylum Latescibacterota; class UBA2968; order UBA8231; family UBA8231. The sequence goes on along the minus strand of CBDETK010000013.1, from coordinate 5,588,126 downwards.
AACTAATTTCGGCGGTTCCCAATCGGCACTGCTCAATCCAAGTAACACGGGCGCGTTGAGCATATTCGCGTTCTCCTTGGATGAGCAAGGCACGGCGATGGAGTGCTATGTGTGGGTCTGTCGCTGCGAAACCGAAGAAGAATTAGTTGAAGATCGCATTGGCCCCGTAGAACCCGGCAAGTGGACGATCTGGCCGCCACATTATTCAGCCCATCTAAACCTCTTCAAATTTACCGCGGAAACGCCAGCGAGTTGCTGGCTGAATCCTAGCGAAATTCCCCCAGAGTGGCTGAAAACATTTCCGACTGGAATGGAACTCATTGATAAGACTGTCGAGTTGCGGCCAGACTTATCCGTCAGTCCTGATGACCGGTTGCTACGCCGTCGGGGCTGTGAGTTCGAGTTGTTCCGCAGCGTTGAGGAAGCGGTGGAACTTCCGGCAGTTAGGGAAGGGTTTGACAGTATGGATGAATTCACCGCCCGGGCGCAGACTATCCTCCAACGCCGTAAGTCGCGTTCGGGACGGTCGCTTGAGCTTCATGTACGAACGATCTTCATGGAGGAAGGGCTGCGCGAAAATCGCGATTTTGCGTATCAGCAAGAAGCCGAACCGGGCCGCCGTCCCGACTTTCTATTTCCTTCGGCGGAAACCTACAAAGATAGGGCATTCCCGGAATCACGGCTGCGAATGCTCGCGGTCAAGACCACTTGCAAAGACCGTTGGCGTCAGATTCTCAACGAAGCTGATCGCATACAGCGCAAGCACCTTTTGACCCTGCAAGAAGGGATTTCGGAAGGGCAGTTTCGGGAGATGAGAGACGCTGGAGTGCAACTGGTCATTCCGACTCGTCTGGCCGATAAATTTCCGGCTTCTGTCCGGCCGCATCTCAACACTTTGGAAGACTTTATCGCTGACGTGCGGGGGATCAAGAAGGGTGCCAGTAGCGGATAGTGCGGTCTAAGACACTCAGCCCCTAGTGTCTGATACACAGCACTACCTTTAGATCAAAGCCGTCTATCCGCATCCCACCGCTTGCCCGCTGCACATTCGTATAGTATATTCTTTGTTTTCGTTCCCCGCCCCTCGCGCTACACGAAGCCATGGAAACCCAAGATATCGTCGTCCGCGGTGCCCGCGTCCACAACCTCAAAAACGTCCAGCTCACCCTCCCTAAAAACAAACTGATCTGCTTCACCGGCGTCTCCGGCTCGGGCAAGTCCTCGCTGGCCTTTGACACCCTGTACGCCGAAGGGCAGCACCGCTACGTCACCTCGCTGTCGGCGTACGCACGCCAGTGCCGCCACACCATCGAAGTCGTGGTAGATCGCTTGATTCTCCGCCAGCGCGAAGACCGCCGCTTGGAAGAGGCCATCTGCCTCCACGTCGCTTTTGCCCCCCGGGCCGACGTTGACGACGGGAATGCCGATTTCAGCACCCGCCGCAAACGCCCGCATCAGGCGCTCTTCGTCGAGCGCGGCCTCTTCCATCGCCAGCAATTTTAGCTCGTATTTTTCCGCCAGCTCTTTGATTTGGCTGGCCTGCGCCGACCAGTTGTCCAACTCCAAGTGCTCGCACATGCCCTTGATCGCCGCCAGCTCGACGCCATCGTAGCCAGCGAGGTGGATATGGCGCATCGCCGTTTCCAAATCGAATCCGGCAAAGAGCACTGAATTGGCCCCTAAATGAATCATTGTAGCCGCTCCTCTTGGGTGATAAGCAGTTGATTTTACTGAATTACCGAGCGGCTAGTATAGGGCGGTGAAAAGGGAGCGTCAAGCAGGCGACGCGATTGGCTGGGCCGCGCTTGTGCGTCTATTATTGTGCGCCTATATTACGACGGAAAGAGGCCGTAATAAAACAACCAAATCAAAGAGGAGGTTCATCATGGCCGAAGAATCGACCCAGCAGGAAGCTACCGGTGCTAAAGATAAGTATCTGGAAGAAGTCAAAGATGCGCTTAGTCAGGATGAAACACGGCTCGGCGATGTATGGACACACCATCAGAAGGGGCTGAATGCGAACGAGATCGCGAAAGAGCTAGATGTTGGGACAGCAGGATTTGTCTACAACAATCGGCATTTCATAAAAGCAATTGAGGAGGGTAAAGTGCCAAGTTCTCCGTCAATCGCTCGACAGTGCGCATCGACCCTCCGAGGTTTCGCAGAACGCCACGAGGCGTCCCTCTCCCCTGAAACCGTCGACGAGATTGAGAAGCGGGCAGCTAACTGCGAGCATCAGGCAAATGATCCTGATCTATGGAAAAAGGAGGAACGAAGACTCGAGCGGCAAACGAGTGCTGTCGAGAAAGAGATGATTCCGGGGATATACGTGTACGTGCTGCCCCACTACTTCAATCGACCGGTTGAGCCTGCTAAGAGAAAAGGAGCAGATGATCGGACATACTTGAAAGTGGGTATGTCCGAAAAAGACGCCATCAAGCACTTCCAGCAACAAAAAAGAAGCACAGCACTACCCGAATCGCCCGACTTGCTGCGGGTATATGTCGGCTCAAACGGCATGGACATAGCGGAAGTCGAAAAGAAAATTCATAGCCACTTGGAGGCCGCCGATCACTTCAAGAACTCAGAACGCGGTGCTGGGACAGAATGGTTCCTCACCCGTTTGAAGTTCCTCGACTCGACTGCCGAACTACTCGGCCTCAAGATTCACTTTTGGTATGAGGACTCGGAGGACGATTTAGAAGAGAACGTACGAAATCTAACATAGCGTCCGGGGATCGCACGGCGAGCCGAGATAAAAAAAACTAGCCGTGTATAAGGAGGCACTCCAAGGGGGCACCTCAGTGCCTTTTTCGTCGACGAGTCGCACCTACACTGGGGTGATGCTTGTGGATATGCTTGGGGACGACGCGGTCAACGGCGTAGGGTATGTATTGAAAACGAACGCCAACGCCAAACCTATTATGGGGCTTTGGATGTGATTAAAGGCACCTTCCTCATGCAAAGCTATCCGCAGGCTAATTCGCAGCATACGGTGGACTTTATACGCTCTATACAACAGCGTCGTCCCGGTCAACGGTTATTGATTTTTTGGGATGGGGCTTCCTATCATCGTCAACAGGCCATGCGCACCGTTCTCGAAACCATACAAGCGAACCGACCACCGGAGCAATGGAAGGTATGCTGTATGCGATTGGCCCCTTATACACCGCAAGAAAATCCGGTCGAAGATATTTGGTTAAAAGGGAAGACTTTTGTGCGTACCCATGCCTCGTGGACCACAAGCTTTGAACCGATCAAAGACCTGTTTGTCAAGGGAATTCGGCGAAAAAAATACTTCCATTTCCCTAAGTTACAGCAATATACAGTATCTCTTAAATGATGTAGGATTGCTATATACACTGAACATGCAGGAGAATGTTATCATATTCTTTTCGCGACGGACGTAAAAGATAAAAACGTCCGGATCGTGACCACATACCGACCGAGCAAACTAGAATGGTTGCCAGACCTAAAAACACGGAGAGTATCATCGTGAAGTGTCATGTTTGTGGAGGACGCTTAGAGCTGACCATTTCAGACCTGCCCTTCCGCCTTGGGCCGACTAGTATTGTCGTGATCAAGAGGCTACCTGTGCTGGAATGCACCAATTGCCCTGAGTTCTCTATTGAGGATCCAGTCATGGAAAAGATTGAGAATTTACTCGAGCAGACGGATGAAGCCGCTGAGCTGGAAGTCATCGCCTATGCTGCCTAGAACCCTATTCGTCACCGGCGGCGCCGGCTTCATCGGCTCCAATTTCATTCGCTACTGGCTATCGGCCTATCCCGACGACCGCGTTGTCAACTACGACCTGCTCACCTACGCCGGCAATTTGGCCAGCCTCGCGGACGTGAAAGCAAGCTACGGCGACCGCTATACCTTTGTCCGCGGCGACATTCAGAACGCCGACCTGACTCGCCACCTCTTCGCGGTCCATCGCCCGGACTACGTAGTCAACTTTGCCGCGGAATCGCACAACAGCTTGGCCCTTGTCAACCCCTCGGCCTTTTTTCAGACCAACGTCGTGGGTACGCAAAAGCTGTTGCAGGCTGCGGCCGACGCCCAAGTGCCGCGCTTCCACCACATTTCCACCTGCGAAGTGTACGGCGACTTGGCCCTCGACGCGGACGAGTCCTTTAGCGAGGAATCGCCGTACCGACCGCAAACCCCGTACAACGCGGCCAAGGCCGCCGCAGATCTGGCCGTGCGCGCCTACAGCCACACCTTTGGCCTGCCCGTGACCCTGTCGAATTGCGCCAACAACTTTGGCCCCTACCAATTCCCCGAAAAAGTCATCCCCTTCTTTGTCGTCCGCCTGCTCACTGGCCAGAGGATGCCGCTGTACAAATCGAGCCACAACCGCCGCGAGTGGCTCCACGTGGACGACCACTGCCGGGCCATTGACCTCGTGCTCAAGAAAGGCGAGATCGGCCACACGTACAACGTGGGCAGCGGCGTAGAAAAAGACGTCGAAACCATTGCGGACCTCATCCTCGACGCCTTGGGGATGGACGCCGCGCACAAAACCTACGTTGAGGATCGGCCCGGGCACGACCGCCGCTATCTGCTCGACTCGACCAAAATCCGCACCGAGTTGGGTTGGGAACCCCAAGTCGATTTTGCCCAAGGCTTCCGCGATACGGTCCACTGGTACCGCGACCACGAAGCCTGGTGGCGTCCCCTGCTAAAGAAAATCCAAGTCCGCGAAGAGGGCTGGTAAAGTCCAACGAGGCCGCATGAATACTGATTCCTTTGCAGCAATCGTCGGCGAGACCGACGAGGCGATCTACGAGGTCCGCACCCGCGCTCCCGGCCCCAGCGGCAAGCTGCCGCTGACCATAGAGCAAGTGGTAGAAGCGCCGAGCGGGCACATCTTTGGCTACAGCCAAAACGCGGGCATGGGCTGGAACCCCGCTGAATTGGGCCGCGGAGAATTCCTCATCGTCAGCACACAGGGCGGCATCCGCGCCCCGGATGGCCGGCCAATCGCCTTGGGCTACCACACCGGCCACTGGGAAATCGGCCTGCTGATGGAAGCCGCGGCCGAGGAAATCCACCGCCGGGGCGGCATTCCCTTTGCCGCCTATTGCTCGGACCCGTGCGATGGCCGCTCGCAGGGCACGACGGGCATGTTCGATAGCCTGCCGTATCGCAACGACGCGGCCATGCTCCTGCGCCGCTTGATCCGCTCGTTGCCAACGCGGCGCGGCGTGATGGGCGTGGGGACCTGCGACAAGGGATTGCCCGCGGTCCTCATGGCCCTAGCCGGGACGCCCGACCTGCCGGTCATTGTCGTGCCCGGCGGGGTGACCCTGCCGCCGGAAGAGGGCGAGGATGCCGGCGCGATCCAGTCGGCGGGTTCGCGGCTGGCGCGCGGCGAGCTGGACATTGACGATTTCCAAGTGCTCGGCTGCCGAGCTTGCGCCACGCCGGGGGGCGGCTGTCAGTTTTTGGGGACTGCGGCTACGACCCAAGTCGTGGGCGAGGCGCTGGGGCTGTCGCTGCCGCATTCGGCACTGGCCCCTTCGGGCGAAGCGGTCTGGCTCGACATGGCCGTGCGCTCGGCGCGGGCGCTGATGGTGCTGGAGGCGGCCGGCATTTGCTCGCAAGCATTGGTCACCGAGCGGGCGCTGCACAATGCCATGGTGGTCCACGCGGCCTTTGGCGGTTCGACGAACTTGATCTTGCACGTACCAGCCATTGCCCACGCAGCCGGGCTAAAGCGACCGGCGGTGGAGGATTGGGACCGGATTAACCGGGCGGTGCCGCGCTTGGTCGATGTGCTGCCCAACGGCCCCGAGTTCCACGTCACGGTGCGCGCCTTTTTGGCCGGTGGCGTGCCAGAGGTCATGTTGCACCTGCGCCGCTTGGGGCTTTTGGAGGAAGGGGCGATGACGGTTACCGGCCGGACGCTGGGCGAAAACCTCGACTGGTGGGAGAGTGCGCCTCGCCGGCACCGCTTCCGCGCCGCGCTGCAAACGCTAGACGGGATCGACCCGGACGCCGTGATTATGGACGCCGACCGCGCCCGCGCCAAGGGCCTGACCAGCACCACCTGCTTCCCGGTTGGCAACATCTCGCCCGAAGGCGCGGTCGTCAAAAGCACGGCCATCGACCCTGCGCTGCTGGACGCGCAAGGGGTCTATCGGCACACCGGACCGGCAAAGGTCTTTACCACCGAGCGCGACACCATTGCCGCGATCAAGGCCGGCGCAATTGAGCCGGGCGACGTCTTGGTGATGATGAGCTGCGGCCCGATGGGCACGGGCATGGAGGAAGTCGCGCAGGTTACGATCGCGCTCAAATACACGGATATTGGCAAGCGCGTAGCCCTGCTGACGGACGCGCGGTTTTCGGGCTTTTCGTCCGGCCCTTGCATCGGGCACATCGGCCCAGAGGCCCTGGCCGGCGGCCCGATTGGCAAGCTGCGGGACGGCGACTTAATCGCCATTGAAATCGATTGCCGCAACCTGCGTGGACGCATTGACTTGGTCGGCTGCGCGGGCGAGGAATTTGGCGCGGCCAAAGGCCAGCGAGTGCTCGCCGAGCGCGCCTTGCGCCCAGACCTCGCGCCCGAAGCAGAACTGCCCGACGACACGCGGCTGTGGGCGGCGTTGCAAAACGCCGGCGGCGGCACCTGGGGCGGTTGCGTCTATGACGTGGAAGCGATTGTCGCCGCCCTCGAAGCCGGCCGCCAAGGCCGCAAGGGCGCGTCATGAGCGGCAAGCAGATCGTCGTCGGCATCACCGGGGCCAGCGGTGCGCTCTACGCCGGCCGCCTGCTGCGCGCCCTGCTGATCGGCGGCCACCAAGTACATCTAGTCCTGTCCAAGTACGGGCGCTACCTGCTCGTCGAAGAATTGGGCTTTCGCCCCAGCGAGGAGAGCGTGCGCGCGTTTGTAACGCGGTGCTATGGGGAGGCGACCCAAGCCGGCACCCTGCACGAGTACAACGCCGGCGATCTAGCGGCCCAGATCGCCAGCGGCTCAGTGCTGGTGGATGGGATGGTGGTGGTGCCTTGTTCGGTCAAGACGCTGTCTAGCATTGCTCGGGGGGCGTCTGCGAGCCTGATTGAGCGGGCCGCCGACGTCAGCCTCAAGGAGCGGCGGCCGCTGGTGCTGGTGGTGCGCGAGACCCCGCTCAACCTGCTTCAGTTGCGCAATATGACGGTCGCAGCCGAGGCCGGTGCCGTCATTCTGCCGGCCATGCCAGCTTTTTACCAAAAGCCGCAGACCTTGGACGATTTGGGCGATTTTATCGCCGGCCGCATCTGCAATGTGCTGGGGATTGAACACCAGCTCTTCCCCCCGTGGTCGGGACCGGCGCGATAACCCTACACCAGCTACACCAGCCGCTCCAAATTGGCGCGGAACAACGCACGCGGCAGCATGCCTTCGAGCCGGCGGCCTTGTTCGCGGGCGATGGCGCGGCAGACCGTCCACGGCCCAAAGCGGCAGAAAATCTCGCCCTTGAGACCCAGGGGCGGGTCGCACTCGATCGGACGCCCCTTGAATAGGTCCTGTAGTTGGGGCCAGCTCAATTCGACGCTGGGGCCTTGCATGCGATGCCCCCACAGAGCGACGGTTTGCTGGGACAGGTAGTAGTACCCTTTGTGGCAGCGGGCCGCCTTCATACCGCTGCGGACGAAGTGCGGCAGCTGCGCTTGGAGGGCCGGGCCGAGGGCCGGTTGCCGGCACAAGTGGCGGTTGCCGAGGGTGAATATCTGGTCTGCGGGGCAGGGCAGGGTGCCGCCCCACCGGCTTTCAATGGCGCGGCGAGCTTCGGTCGCGGCCGCATCGATCGTCGAAACATCCCAAGCCGGGGCGTCTTCCGGGCTTGGCGTCGGGGCGCGTTTGGAGAGGCAGGCGACAAAAGCTCCTTCGGTGTCGTGGCGGTGGGGCCAGATGCGGGCGCAGCCGGCGAACTCGGCCGGGAACTGGCTGGCCAGCGCCGCGGGCAAGGGCCGCTCCGCGACCGCGGGGATGGGGAGGATGGCGACATCGTCGCCGTAGCGGCGCAAAACCCCCAACAACACCGCTTCGTTTTCCTCCAGCGATAGCGAGCAGGTCGAGTACACGAGGGTGCCGCCAGGGCGGAGCATGGCATAAGCGGCGCGCAGCAGGCCGATCTGTTGCTGGGCGAGGCGTTGGGCGTCTTGCGGCGACCAATACGCGAGCATGTTCTGGTCTTTGCGCACGATGCCGTCGCCCGAGCACGGTGCATCGACGAGGACGCGGTCGAAAAAGTTGGGGAAGTAACGAGTCAGCAGGGTGCCCGGGGCTTGGGTTAAGACGTGATTGGCCACCCCACAGCGCTCCAAATTGCCCACGAGGGCCGGCACGCGCTTGCGCTGCATTTCGTTGACCAGCAGCAGGCCGCTGTTTTGCATGTGCGCGGCAATCTGGGTGGCCTTGCCCCCAGGGGCCGCGCACAGGTCGAGGACGCGCTCCCCGGGCTGGGGGGCCAAGACTTCAACGGCCAGCATCGGGGCCTTGGCTTGGACGTAATACGCGCCCAGCGCGTGTTCAATGGTCTGGCCGAGGCGGGCGTTGCCATCCGGCAGGGCAAAGCCCTCGCGGCACCAAGGCACGCTTTGGCCGCGCTGGTGCAAGTGGAGGCGCAGGGGGCGCGCTTGGGCTTGCAGCGCGTTTAAGCGCAGCGAAGCCGGGGGAGGCGTCTGGGCGCATTGGTAAAAGGCCGCCCGCTCTTGGTCGTTGGGCAGCAGGCGGCCGATGTACTGGAGCAGGACCTGTAAGGCTGCTTTGCGCGGCGGAGGGGTTCTCTGTTTATTCATCAAACTCAATATAACCTATACAATAAGGAACATGGGCGTCGCACACTGCTTCATCGTCAGCGATCTACACCTCGGATCCGCGTACTTTTACCACCGCAACTTTTCGGCTTGGCTCGATGCCTTGCCCAAAGGAGTGCCGCTCGTGCTCAACGGCGACGTCATAGATGAGCCGGGCCGCGCCCTGCCCGACGCGCATCGGGCCGTGCTGGAGCGTCTCGTGAGCGAGTCGCAATCTCGGCCCGTAATCTGGGTGTACGGCAACCACGATGCCCAATTCAAGCTGGCCGATCCCGGGCAGATCCGCTTTGTCGATAGCTGGCGGCTCGACCAGCGGTTGCTCGTGGTTCACGGCCATCGGCTCGACCGCCTGATGCCTCGGCACCCGGTGTTCAAGTGGGCCTTCCGCTGCTTGCACTGTTGCCGCATCTGGCTCGGCGGCCGCGATGCCCACGTGGCCGAGTACGCCAAGAAGTGGCCTTTGTTCTACCGGATACTCAATAAGCACGTGGCCCGCAACGCCCTGCGCGTGGCGCGGCAGGAGGGGGTTGAAGCCATCGTCTGCGGGCACACCCATGCGGCCATGGCGATTGAACGGCAGGGCCGGTGCTACTTCAACACCGGGGCTTGGACCGAAAAGCCCTTCCACTTTCTCGAAGTGGCCCCGGACTGCATGGCCCTACACAGATACGAGGACGACCGTGGTTAAATGGATGCTCTTATTGGGGGTGGTCGCGGGGCCGGCGGCGAGCGCGCAAGAGGCGGCCCTCAGCTGGCCGCTGCGAATCGCGCCCGCCTTGTCTTCCACCTTTGGCGAATCGCGTGCCCGGGCCTTCCACGCCGGCATTGACCTCAAGACTTGGGGCGCGACCGGCCACCCCATTCAGGCCCTAGCCGACGGCTATATCTGGCGAGCGCGGACCTCGCCTTGGGGCTATGGCCGGGCCTTGTACCAGAAATTGGCCGATGGTCGCACGGTGGTATATGCCCACTTAGAGCGCTTTGCCGCGCCCGTGGCCGAGCGCGTGGCGCAAGCGCAAAAGCAGCGCGGCCGCTACAGCGTGGATTTGCACTTTGAGGCCGGGGAGATTCCAGTGGTCGGGGGCGCGGTTATCGCGTGGAGTGGCGAGAGCGGGGCCGGCCCGCCCCACTTGCACCTAGAGCTGCGCGACGCAGACAACGTGGCGATCAATCCCCTCTTGCACGGGTTTTCCATCGCCGACACGATTGCGCCGACCGTGCAACGAGTGGCCATCGCGCCGCATGGGCGCACGGCCCAAGTCGAGGGCGGGCACGATCCGTACGTGCTGCGCTTGGGCTGGCAAGCGGGCCGGGGGGAATTCATTGGGGAGCGGACCGTGCAGGTGCGCTCTCCGGTGAGCATCAGCGCGTTGATGTACGATCGCGCCGACGCCGCCCCCAACAAACTAGCCCCCTATCGCGCGGCCTTGTACGTGGACGGCGACCCGGTTTTTGCGGCGCGCTACGAGCGAGTTGGGTACGGCGACATGCACCAGATGTACTTGGACCGGCCGCGCGCAGCCTTTAAGGGCGGGGTGAGTCGCTTTTACAACTTGTGCCGCCAGCCGGGCAATCGCCTCGAATTCTACCAAGGGCCGGGCGATGGAATGCTGAACTTGGCCAAGGGGCTGCACGAAGTCGAAGTCGAAGTCGCGGATGTCAACGGCAACGAGAGCCGAGCGCGTTTTAGGCTGATGGTCGATGAGCCGCCGGCCTTGGCCGGGGCGCGGATCGCAACGGAAGCCGACGGAATTTTTATCGAGGCCGAGCTAACCGATGCGGACGATCCGCTGGTGGAAGTAGAATTGGCCAGCTCGCGCGATGGCCAGACGTGGCGGCGCGTCGATCGGCGGCAGAGCCGCTCCGGGCCGCTCAAGTGGCGGATCCACCGGAATGCCCCCTACTGGCGAATTCGGGCGCGGGATCCAGCCGGCGTCGCCGCCTTTGCCGTCTGTCGCCTGCCCGATGACGGGGCTGCTGCGCCGAGCTTTTCCTTGGACCGCCGCGCCCACCCGGACTTTGTGGAGCTCGTGCTGCGCTACTCACAAGTGCCTAGCGCGGCGCCCTTGGTCCGCGCCGGCACCGCCACTATCAATCCCCGCCAGACCGGCTTGCGCGAGTTCCGGGCCGTGGTGCCGCTCGATCCGAGCGACCCGGCCGCCGGGCCGGTTTTGCTGCGCGCGGGCAAGGCCGCCGTGCAAAGGGTCGCCCTCGACCGGCAGGTCGTGAAGCCGGGAGCTGCGGCCGAGCTACGCTACGCCAACGGCACGGTCGAATTGGGGTTTGCCGTGGCGAGCGCGTACGCGCCGTTTTTCCCCCAAGTTGTGGCCTTTGAGCCGCAGGTGCCCGCCGCTTTAGTCGAAGCCGGGCCGGCATTTGCCTTGGGGCCTGAGCTCAGCTTTGACCACAAGGTCGAGCTGCGCTTGCGCTACGACCGCGGCTCCCTGGTGCCGGAAAAACTGGGCATCTACCGACAGGTGGCCCCTGAAAAGTGGACGCTCGTCAGCAACGAGTGGGACGCTGGGGCGCGGCAGGTGGTGGCGCGGGTGCGTCGCTTTGGCCGCTACGCGCTGTTGGCGGACCTCGAAGCGCCCCAAATTGGCGGGTTGCAGCCGGCTCAAGGGGCGGTCGTTGGCCCGCGCCCAGAAATTCGCGGCGCGGTGCGCGACTCCGGCTCGGGCATTGGGCGGGAAGAGGACATCGAGTTTGAGCTCGACGGACGCCCGCTGATCGCCGAATACGATCCAGAAGCCGGGCGCGTGTATGGGCATTGGGCGGAAAATTTGCCGCCGGGCGCGCACCGCTTGGTGCTGAGGGTGCGGGACATGAGCGGCAACCAAGCCGAGGTTCGCTCGGAATTTACCGTGCGCTAGCGCAGCGGCACGGGAGCCCCGGCTTGGCGCAGCGACGCCTGGGCCGCCTCCAAGACGCGCACGACGCGCAGCCCGTCGCGGCCATCGCTGCGCGGCACTTGGCCGGTGCGCACGCACTCGGCGAAGTGCTGGCATTCGAGCTTGAGCGGCTCGGCCATTTGCAGCCGCGGAATGACGACATCGCCAAAGCGCAGCGCGATGGAATCGCCATACGAGTCGTATTGGGGCCGCTCAGCCGATTTGTCGTAGATGCGCACCTTTTCCGTGCTCTCCACGTCGTCAAACACCGCCATCTTGCGGCTGCCGACCACTGTCAGGCGGCGGATGCGGTGCGGGTCGAGCCAAGAGAGTTGCATCTGCGCCATCTTGCCATCGGCAAAGTGCAAATTGGCAAAGACCACGTCTTCGATGTCGGCTTGCAAATAGCACTCGCCGCGGGCGCTGACGGCGTCCGGCTCTTGGCCGAGCAGGTACAGGATGACCGCTATGTCGTGGGGCGCCAAGCTCCACAGGGCGTTTTCGTCGCTACGGACAATGCCCAAGTTGACGCGCTGGGAGTACAAATAGTACAAGTCGCCCAGCGCCCCTTCCCTTATCAAACCATGCAGCATTTGCACGGCCGGGTGGTACTTGAGCAGGTGCCCGACCATGAGCACCCGGTCCCGCTCGGCGGCTAATTCGACCAAGTGAGCCGCTGTGGTGGCGTTGAGGGTCATGGGCTTTTCGACGTACACGTGCTTGCCGTGCGCTAGGGCGCGGCGGGCCAATTCGTAGTGGTCCGAGGCCGGCACCGCCAATACCACTGCGTCGAGCGCGTCGTCGTTGAGCACCTCGTCGTAACGGGCGGTGACTGGGACTGCTGGGAACTGGTGCTGGATGGTGCTGCGGATGTTCGAGCTGGCGTCGCAAACGTGGCGCAGCTGCACGTCGGGCAACTCGCGGAAGACGCGCACTAGGTTTTTGCCCCAATACCCCGCGCCAACGCAGGCGATTTGGACGCGGCTCATCGGTGCTCGAAGTACGCGCCGATGGCAGTGGCGAGGTGCGCGAGGGCTTGGCTGCCCTCGGCTTGGGGATGCGATCGCACGACCGGCGCCCCCGCATCGGCTTGGTGGCGGACGAGCGGGTCGAGCGGGATTTCGCCCAGATGGGGAATGCCCAAGCGGCGGGCGGTGGCGCGGCCCCCACCCGTGCCAAAGATGGGGTCCGCATGGCCGCAGCGGTCGCAGTGGAAATAGCTCATGTTTTCGATTAGGCCGACGATGGGCACCTCGGTCTGGCGGAACATCTCAACGCCGCGGCGCACGTCTTCGAGGGCAATGGCCGAGGGCGTGGTGACGATCAAGGCGGCCGTCAACGGGGCCACTTGGGTCAGGGTGATTTGCACATCCCCGGTCCCGGGCGGCAAGTCGATGAGCAGCAAATCGAGCTCGCCCCAAGTGACATTGAAGAGGAACTGATGAGTCATCTTGGCCAGCATGGGGCCGCGCCACACGACCGGGGTGCCCGGGTCCATTAGCAAGCCCATGGAAATGGCTTTGAGCCCGTGCGCGGCCAAGGGCTGGATGCGGCCGTCCTCCGCGGTGGGTCGCCCGGCGAGACCGAGCAAGCCCGGGATGTTGGGGCCGTAGATGTCGGCGTCGAGTACGCCGACCCGCAGCCCTTGGCCGGCCAAGCTCACGGCCAAGTTGGCGCAGAGCGTGGACTTGCCGACGCCGCCCTTGCCGCTAGCGATGGCCAGTGTATCTTTAATGCCGGGAATGGGTTGGCGGTTGTGGGTTTGTGGGGCGTTCACTGGAGTTTTTGCTGTTGCTGTGCAGTGGGAAATTTGCAGTTTGCAGTTTGCAAGTATAGAGGAAAGCCCGCTTTGCAGCAAGGGGAGGACAGAGGAGGACAGCCATGTATGGAATCGCGCTTTTAGTGGTCGTTTTGGCCCCTTTAGGTTGCACGAATGTCAACCAGATGCACGCGCTCTATCAGGAGGGCGACCACGCCCAGTTAGACCGGATCATGGAGATCGTCTCCCGCCAAGACTATCCCTACGCCACGCGGCGCAAGGCCGCGCGCATTCTCGGGGAGATCGGCGACCCGCGCGCCGTGCCCGTGCTGAGAATGGCGCTCCAAGACTACGAGCAGCGCACCACGCTCAAGCAGGACGCGCTCCGCTCGCTGGGCGCGATCGGCGACCAAGACGCAGCCCCGGATATAGGGCGGTTGCTCGATCGCTCGCTCAATACGGCCGACGCCGAGCTGCGGATGGCCGCGATTGAAGCGCTCGGAAAGATGGGGGGGACCAAGGCGGCCGAAATTTTGGTGAATGCCCTCGGCTACTACGACCTACTCGCGCTCCGCACTGAGCAGCGAACCCGACGGGGCGTGTTCACCGGCGAGGAGCGCCCCTTTCCCTACGGCCCTTATGGCCCGCTCGACGCCGATTCCACGGCCGGCCAGCGACGCTATCCAAACATAGGATTGGATCCCTTTGGGGAAGGGGGGCAGCCCCGAGTGAGCATGTTCGGCACGCCCATCGAGCCTATGCAGATGGAATACGACCCCACGCCCGAAGAACGCGCCCTAACCCATGAGGCGATCGCGGCCGTGGGGACCGCCGCCATTCCGGTCATTGAAAACTACCTAGACAGCCTGCGCGTAAGCCCGACCTTGCAGAAGGAATTGCTGGCCATAATAAGCGAAATCACCAGTGCTCCGCAGCCGGTAACAGTCGATTCCACAGCCGCCGGTCCGTAAGTTGACAAGGGTATGCCCAGCGCATATTATAAAACGGCTCCCAACCGAAAAGAAAAATCACCACATACTCAATAGGCTCACCCCGTTGCGGGCGAGGTGCGCGGACGCTTCGTTCGCCTGCTACCCCGGCCTAAAAGCCAAGCACAGTCCATGGAAAGCGATATCGGCCCGATCCTCGGCGATTGGAAGTACGCCCCAGGCGAGTTGAACGTGCGCAAAATACGCGGCGGCAACGGCAGTGCAAAGCTCCAAATCCGCATGGATCTGGGCCTGATGCAGCTCGAATGGCGGGGCCGTCCCGACGCGCTCCGTCCACACGGCTATGGGTCGCTGCTGGATTACTACTGCCAAAAGCAACGCGATTGGGAAAGAGCACACGGCCCGGGCACCTTTAGCCTCTCGCACGACGATTGTTCCGAGTTGGCCCAAGAGGCCATGAAATACTACTGGCGGCGGATCGGTTTTTTTGAACTCAAGGAATACGAGCGAGCCGAAGAGGACGCCATGCACAACCTCGCCATCCTCGACTTGTGCTACGAATGCGCCGAAGAGGACGAAGACCGCCAGCTCGCCGAACAATACCGCGTCTTTGTCACCGCCCATCGAGTGCAAGCGCGGGCACTGGCCTGTCTAGAAGCCGAAAACCACGCCGAGGCGCTCGCCGAGATTCGCCGGGGCATCGCCGAGATCGAGGCGTTCCTCGCCAAAATTGGTCAATTGGACCAGCTCGACCAGTGCCCTGAGTTGCTCTTTTTGCGCGAGTGGGAAGGCGAGGTGGAGAGCAGTCGGCCGCGCACCTTGCGCGAGCAGCTAACGGCTGACTTGCAGGCCGCCGTTGAGACCGAGCGATTCGAGTTGGCCGCTTCGCTCAGGGACCGCTTGCGTTCGCTCGGGACCGAGCAAGCCGGCAGGTCGCCTTGAACGGGCGATTGCTGCCGAGGGGCGTTGTCTCTCGGCCCTTTTGCTTTGCCCTGTTGGCCCTGTTAAGCGCTTGCGGGCAAATGGCCCCTAAGACGACGCCCGGAGTGCCCACGGTCCAGATCATCCAAGAACAGCTCCCCGTAGTTGGCGACAACCTGCTCGACTTGCAGTTGTTTAGGCCGGGTACTGGTTCGCACGTCCTGCTAGCGGCACTGGAGTGGGAAACCCCTGCGGGCGTCCAGCGCACGGACGAGCATCGGTTGCAAGTGCCGCGGGGGCGGCTCGTGCGCTACGCGCTGCCCTATCGGTTGGAAGAGGCGGGCGTTCACCGCGCGTCCCTGCGGCTACGCGATCCCGCGCGCGACGCGCCCATCCACGAGGCCGAGTGGCGTCTGTTGGCGCGGCCCGCTTGGGAATTTTCGGCCGATCGCTCGTATTACACCGTAGAGGATGCGATTCGCTTCCGGCTGCGGCGCAATCGCCACGGCCATACCCCCATCCCCGCGACGGTCGAATTGCGGCGCGGCATCGAGGTCTTAGAGCGCGTGGAGGTAAACGTGGTCGGGCAGGAGGTCGCCGGGGCCTTTGACGCCTACAATTTGCCCGAGGGGCGCTACTGGCTGGCGGCGCAATGGCAGGACCCGGTCGGCGGGGCCGATTCACTCGTCGTGCCCTGCGAGAAATTCGCGCCAGCCGCAAGAGAGGTAAAAATCGACCAGTTCAGCCAGTCCTTGCTCATCGACGGCGAGCCGTTCTTTCCCATTGGCCTGTACTGGCTGCGGGCGGACATTCTCGCCCCCATGCGCCGGCTACACTTCAATTCCGGGGATTACTTCTACAAGTTGCGCGGCGAACAAATTGCCGCGCTGATGGACGAGGCGGCCGAGGCCGGGATGTACATCCTGCTGGAGCTGACCGAGTACGCGCGGCGACAGCCCGAGCCGGACTATCGGGCCATTGCCGCCCTGGTCGAGCGGTATCGCCAGCACCCAGCACTGCTCGCTTGGTACATCGTCGATGAGCCGGGCGAGACCAAGATGGCACCGGCCGCGGCCGAGGCCATATACGAGCTCGTGCGGAAGCGCGACCCGTACCACCCGGCCTATTTGGTCAACAACCGGCCGAAGCTATACGCGACGTATGCCGGGGCCAGCGATATTCTGGCCATAGACGTCTATCCGATCCCGAATTACCCCATCAGCCGGGTGCGCGACTCCATGCAGCAGGCGCGCTGGACTTCGCTGGACCGAAAGCCCGTCTGGTTGGTAGCCCAAGCCTTTGGCGGCGTGGAACACTGGCCGCGCTCGCCGACGGCGACCGAGTTGCGGAACATGATCTACCAAGGGGTGGTCGGAGGGGCCAAGGGCGTGTTGTTTTACCGCCATTGCCAAGAAAACGAACGCCACATTCAGCCCTTGGAATTGTGGCGAGAAGTGCAGGACCTCGCGGCCGAGCTCGCCGAATTAGGGCCGGTGCTCTTGCAGGAGGAGCACCGCTTGGAGGCACAACCGGCGGGTGGCGAGGTCGAAGTGGCAGTCAGAGAATACAACCGCGATTTTTACGTGTTTGCCGTCAATGTCGCCGAAGAGCCGCGGCGGCTCGATTTGCGTCTAGCCGGTTTGCCGCCGATGCGACGAGCCGAAGCACTCCACGGCCGAGCGGACCCAACGCTGGCCAACGGACGGCTCGCGGCCGAGCTAGGCCCGTTGGGCACGGCGGTTTTTCGCTTGCAGCCCGCGGGCATTTGAACGGTAGAGCCGGTTAAAGGAGAAGGGAGCTATGGCCAAAAAGATGGCCCTCAACAAGCGAGATCGAGAGCGAATAAAGAAGAAGCTCTTGGTGCGTCGCGCTGAATTGCTCAGCGATTTGGACGGCACCGAGCACGAGATTGACGAACTGCAAGACCCCAAGGCCGACGACCTCGACCGAGCGGTTGAGGCGGGCGCCATGGAGCTGTTGGTCGCGCTGGGCGATACCGAGCGCCGCGAGTTGGAGGAGGTCACGCTGGCGCTTGAGAAGCTGGACAGCACGACGTACGGCAAGTGCGAAGCCTGCCTCGAAAAGCCCTTAAACCTGTGCCAGACCTGTCCGTTTATTCCCAAGCCGCGCTTGGAGGCACTGCCTACGGCGCGGCTGTGCGTGTCCTGTCAGGAGGCCGAGGAGCAACACCGGATTCCATCCTATACCCGGCTGCGCCCGCGGCGGATGTTTGGCGAGGACATAGAAGAGTTCTCGCATCCGCTGATGGATTCAGAAGACGACCGCTAGGCACTTAAAGCGGCGCGTTAGCAAAAGGGCGGCCCGAGCGTGCGTTGAGCAGCTTGGGCCGCCTTTGTATTGGGGGGTGGCTACGGCGCCAGTTCTTTGAGCTCGGCCATGGTCGCGAGCCGTGCGTTTTTGAGCTGGCGCTGGTAGCCGATGACCGCGCCTAGGGCGTTGATCTGGGCTTGGGTCAAATTGCCTTGGGCTTGGAGCAACTGCTGGCTGTCGGCCAAGCCGAGCTCAAAGCGGCTCTGCTCGACGTCGTAGGTGCGCTGGGCAAATTCGAGGGCGGCTTGGCGCAGGTCAATCTGGCGCTCGGCCTCGTGGACGCGGCGCGTGGCGTCGCGGATCTGTTGGATGATCTGGCGGCGCTGCTGCTCGCGGGTGATGCGGCTTTGCTCCAAGGCGATGCGCGCTTGGCCGACGGCCGCCCGCCGCTGGCCGCTGTCGATCAGGGGCAGGGTTACTCGCAGCTCGACGCCCCAGCGATTGCGCTCAAAATTGTCGCGGATGGCGCCGATTTCGTCGCCGTGCCCCCGCATGCTGACGTTGGCGCCAAAAGTCGCGTTCATGCCATTGCGGCGGCGGACATCTTTTAGCTCCAAGGCGCGGATTTCCGCAAAAATTTCGGCTCGTTTCATGTCGGTGCGGCGCGCCAAGCCAATTTCGAGGGCGCGTTGGGCGTCAATGGGGTGAATCTCGTACTGGACCTCGGTGTCGATTTCGAGCGGGGCCCACACGTCGATCCCCAAGGTCTCGCGGAGAATGTCGCGGCGCAATTCGATATTGGTTTGGGCTTGGTCGTACGTGGCCTCGGCCTGCAGCATCTCCACCTGTAAGCGCAGGGCCTCCACTTCGGCGATGAGGCCGACCTCAAATTTTCGTTGCGCCAGCTCCAAATTGGCGCGCGACTGGGTCAGGCGCTGTTGTTCGATTTCGAGCTCGCGGACGCTCTGTACCAAATCGTAGTAATCGTCGATGACTTGCCCCTCTAGCTGGAGCCGCTGGCGGTCGAGGAGGAGGCGGGCGCTTTGCAGGCCGTGCTCGGCCCGCTTGAGCGCGATCTCCTCGCTGGGCTGGCCGAGGATGTCGCGCTCGTAGGAAAGGCGCGTCGAACCGGAATAGTCGAGGAAGTTGGCGCGGCGATTGGACGAGAAGTCGCGGCGCAGGGCCGACGAGTTCAGGGTGAATTGGCCGAGGTGGCGCAGGCGCTGGGTCATGCGCAGATTGCCCGCGTACAAGATGTCGGAACTCTCTTCGCGGACTCGGGTTTCGAGGGCGATGTTTTCTTGGGTATCGCTCAGCCCGGTAAAGCTGGGGACGGTGGCGTCGGCGTTCACGTTAAAGGCAAAGGGCGCCCGCGCCGACGTTAGCTGAAAGCGGCTGCTGGCGAGCGTTTGTTGGTCCCTTTGGTGTTGCAAGTTGTTTTGCAGGGCCAAGTCAATGCACTCTTGCAGCGAGAGCTCAGCGGCTATAGAGCCGGTGGAGGCGATTAGCAAACCGACCAGTGCCCATTGGTATTTCATCGCAGTGCCTCTACTTATGGATGGCGAGTGAGATGCAGCGGTTGCTTGTAATTATACGACACGCGTTTTACGATTGCCAACCGCACCGCACGTGGGCCGCCCCAATTTTTCGGCTGCGCGTTTTATCTTTACTATTAACAGACCCAAGCACACGACCCCTCCTTTGCGGCCGCCTTTTCTGCGTCCCGCCTTGGTGTCGTAAGCATACCGCGAATCTAAAGGAGCTAGACCATGACCACCCGCACTTCCCAAGTGCTCGCGTCCGAAAAAACCGCCGCCGACCTCGCAGTCAAAATTTTTGCCGACGGGGCCGACCGCGCTAGCATGTTGGCCAGCTATGCCAATCCACTGGTGGCTGGCTTTACGACCAATCCCACCTTGATGCGCCAAGCCGGCGTCACCGACTACCGGGCCTTTGCCCGCGACATCGTCGCGGCCATTCCCGACCGCCACATTTCCTTTGAAGTCTTTTCAGACGAGTTCGACGACATGGAGCGCCAAGCCCGCGAGATCGCCACTTGGGGCTCAAACGTGTACGCCAAAATTCCCGTCAGCAACACCCAAGGCGAGGTTAGCTACGACTTGGTCCAGCGGCTGTCGCACGACGGGGTCAAGGTGAACGTCACCGCGATTTTTCTGCTCGAGCAAGTGCGCGAAGTGGCGGCCGCGGTCGCCGGCGGAGCACCGTGCTGCGTGTCGGTCTTTGCCGGCCGCATCGCCGACGCCGGGCTAGACTACATGCCGGTCATGGCCGAATCGGTCGAGCTGCTCGCGCCCAATCCTCGCGCCGAGCTCATCTGGGCCAGCCCCCGCGAAGTGTACAATGTCGTCCAAGCCGACCGCATCGGCTGCCACATCATCACCTGTACCAGCGACATCATCAAAAAGCTGCCGACCTTGGGCAAGGAACTGGGCCAATTCTCGCTGGACACGGTGCAGACCTTTTACGCGGATGCCACGGCGGCCGGCTACAGCCTGTGAGCCAGCCCATGAGTTACAGCCAACAGTACTTGGCCGCGGCCGCTCAAGTCATTGAGCAGCTCGACCGCAATGCGATCGAAGCGATGGTGCGGCTCTGCGTGGAGACCCGTCAGCGCGGGGGGCGGCTTTTTATCCTCGGCGTGGGGGGCAGCGCGGCCAATGCCAGCCACGCGGTCAACGACTTTCGCAAGCTGGCCGGCATTGAGGCTTATGCCCCGACGGACAACGTCTCGGAGCTGACGGCCCGCATCAACGACGAGGGCTGGGACACCAGCTTGGCCAACTGGCTCAAGGGCAGCCGCTTAAACGAACGGGATCTGGTCTTGATCTTGTCGGTCGGCGGGGGCAATCGCCCGCTGAACACCAGCGTCAACTTGGTGGCCGCGCTGGAGTTCGCCCAAGAGGTCGGGGCCAAAATCTGCGGCATCGTCGGGCGAGATGGCGGCTTTACGGCCCAAGTCGCGGACGCCTGCGCGATTGTGCCGACGGTCGCCCCGGATGCGGTCACGCCGCTGACGGAATCCTTCCAAGCCGTTATATGGCATTTAATTGTCTCGCATCCCGAGGTGCAAGTGGAGCGCCCCCGATGGTAGATGCGCCCTTCCCGACGAAAGGCTGAACATGGCTGCGGTTGTCCAAGGCTTGCGCCAATTTTTGCACCACTACGTTCCAAAGCTAGAAGAGGAGCTGCTGTCGTTCCTCGTCGTGCGCGAGCCCGAAGCATTTCTATATCGGCTGATGCGCGACTACCCGGAGCGCGGCGGCAAGCGCTTTCGCCCGGTGCTGGTGCTCTTGGCGTGCCAAGCCTGCGGCGGCGACGTGAAGAAAGCCATGCGGACGGCCGTGGCCTTTGAGATGTTTCAGTCATTTGCCGTGGTCCACGACGACATTGAAGACGATTCCGAGCTGCGGCGCGGCAAGCCCTGTTTGCACAAGCTGCACGGCATCCCATTGTCCATCAACGTCGGCGATGCCCTATACGCCAAGGTCTTTGAAATCCTCTGCGCGAACCGCGAGGGGTTGGGAGCAAAGGTCGCGCTCGATTTGATGGACGAGATGATCCGCGGCTCGTGCGAGACGTTTGAGGGGCAGGCGTATGACGTCGGCTGGATTCGCCATCGCTACATTCCCAGCGAGGCCGAGTTTATGACCATGTTGCGCAAAAAGACCGGGTGGTACACTGGCCGGGGGCCGTGTACGGCCGGGGCGATTATCGCCGGCGCCAACGCGGAGTTGCGCGCTGGTATCGGCGACTTTGGCGAGGCCATGGCCATCGCGTTCCAGCTCCGCGACGACCTGCTGAACATGCGCTCTTCCGAGCAAGACGCCGGGTCTGCACCCGGGATTACCTCCGGGGCCTACGGCAAGGAGCGGGGTGGGGATATTGCCGAGGGGAAGCGGACCTTGATCATCATCGACCTGTTGGGCAAATGCACGGCGGCCGAGCGCGCGGAAGTGCTGGCGATCTTGCACCAAGAGCGGCAGCGCAACACGGTCGCTGAGATCGAGCGCGTCATCGCCTTGGTCGAGCACTACGAATGTGACCGCTACGTCGAGCGGGTGTGCGAGCAGAAGGCCGAAGAGAGCTGGGCGCACCTCGCGCGGCTTCCGGCCAACCCCGCGCGCGACATGCTGGGCGAGATGCTCGACTTTCTCGTCCGGCGCACCTTCTAATGGGTTCGGAGGGGGTTAGAAGCGGTCTGCTCCGCAAATTCTACCTTGGGTCGTTTTGAACAAGCCGTAGAGGCGGTCGCTGTCCTTCCCGCTCGGCTTTAGCCCGTCGCCTCAACGCCATGCCAGCCGGGCAGGTGAACCTCCATGCCTACCAAACACCCAGCGCGATGTACAGTGGAAATCGCAACCCCGTGATGATGTCTTCTTGTTCTGAGCAATCCAAGTTGGCGCGCCCAACCGTCCGCGCGGCCCTGTCCACCCAGTATATCTTTCCGCCCGCCGCATCCACCGCGAGGCCCCATGCCGTCGTCAACCCCGTGGTGATGCAGTCTTGGGCGCCCCCATCCAATGAGCCATCCCCAGCCAAGTTGGCCCACATAATTTTGCTCCGATCCGAATCCATCGAATCGCGCGAGTAAGTCACCCAGTATATCTTTCTGTTCACCCCATCCAGCGCGAGGCCCGATGCCCAATCGGCCGGATCGCCATTCATAGCACTCGCAAGGAATTCTTGGCGGCTTGAGACACCGCCATCCCCATCCAAGTTGGCATACTCAATCTTATCTTCGCCCCAGTTCGTCCAGTATATCTTTCTATTCTCCACGTCCAGCGCGATGCTGGCTGGCTCATTCAAGTCATCGATGACGAGGTTTTGGCGGTCTCTGTCCTCCAAGTTGAAAGACCCAAGAGTATCCGCATTCATCCAGTATATCTTTCCATTCTCCACATCCAGCGCGATGCCCGCTGTCGTCCCCAATCCCGAGACGAGGGTTTCCGTGCCTTTGCCATCCAAGTTGGAACGCCGTATCGAAGCGCTTAGGACCCCGTCCGTCCAGTATATCTTTCTGTTCACCACATCCACCGCGATGCCTGTTGGATGACTTCCTTGGGCTTCGGGTCCAAAAGGTCCTTCAGCATATTCTACAGGGAGGACGAAGGATTGGTCGCCTGTGCCATCCAAGTTGGCACGCCAAATCCGAGACTGTCTGTCATTTTCATCTGTATATGATCCCCTGTCATCGTCCGTGAAGTATATGGCGGGGCGTGCGTATGTCGGTTCCGGCAGCTCTGGATAGACTTGGACGGTTTCGACGCGGGGGTATTTTTCTAGTACCGCTACGACGCGGAGGCCGCTTGTTATCGCGGCGGCGAGTTGTTGGTTGGCTGCGTGCTGGCTGAGGGCGTTTTCCATCACGCCCAGCCATCGCAGGTTCGTCAGGCTCGCCAACGGACTCACGTCCGCAATCGCGTTGTCCCCTAGCTGGAGAAATTGCAGGTTCGTTAGGCGAGCTAACGGACTGACGTCGGTAATCGCGTTGCCCCACATATCCAGCGTACGTAAGCGGATCAGGCTGGCCAGCGGACTCGCATCCGCCACCTTGTTGCCCCACAGCGACAACGTTTGAAGGTTGGTCAAGCTGGCCAACGGCTGCACGTCGGTAATCGCGTTGCCCCGCAGATACAGCGTTGTCAGTGCTGTTGCGTGTTCGAGGCCGGCCACGCTCTCAATGTTTTTGTAGCTCGCGTCGAGTTCGGTTAGGGCCGCCAAGTCTGCCGGGGTCAGCGGCCCTGACGGGCGGTCCAACGCCTCTCGCACCGCCCGCTCCAGATTGGCGTCGGCAAACTCCACGGTGGCCGATTGAGTGCTATCGGCGTCAGCGTCGGTCTCGGCTTGTGTACTGTCGGCTTCGGCGTCGGTCTGGGTGGTATCAGGGCTTTCCGGGGCGGGCAGCCCGTCGGTAGCGGTGTAGGTGTCGTCGCCCAAGAATTCGCATAAGGAACAGGTGGCTTTGCCCGCTGGCCGAGAAGCGACCGGCGCGGAGTCTGAGCAGCCGATCCAAGTGCCGACGACGCCCAAAAGGACGAACGCAAGCAGGGTTTTTGTCGATTTCAACAAAGACATTTTTCGCTCCTTTGTATGGATATGGTGTGGAGATTGGAAGAGAGGCATGACGCACCCAAAGAGGCGGAGTTAGCCCTAGGGCTATGCTTGGAGCACTCAGTACGCGCCCCTTGCTTTGGGTGCGTCTTTGCTAGTGTTCTGGCGGCGTCCGGGGCGAGGAGATTCCGCCCTCGGTTTTTGGCAGACGGGTTGCGGGGGTCGTGCAGTAAACGTGGATCAGCATAAAGGCCGCACGGTCGCGTGCGCTTGGGATCGTGCGGCCAGATCGACGCGACGCCCAATGGCCGCACACGATCCGTCGGCCGATGCTGAGAAGTGGAGAGTGTGGTGCTTAGTGCTAGATCATAAAGGCCGCACGGTCGCGTGCGCTTGGGATCGTGCGGCCAGACCGACGCGACGCCCAACAGCCGCGCACGATCCGTCGGCCGATGCAGAAAAGTAGAGCGTTTAGTGCTTGGTGCTAGCGGAGAATTTTCGGGGGGGGGGGGGGGGTAAGTCGTTGTTTTTCAAGGACTTACGACACATTAAATTTGACGACGATTCCAAGCACCCAACAGGGTTTTGCCCCACAGCAAGACCCCTGCCTGATGTGAAATGCTTAACCATCGTCTCGTTCATTACGTCAACCGCCTTGTCCTTATGTCTGGCTCTTACGCTGAAACAGATAGGGAGCGGCCCACTGCATAAGTAAAGAAACAATAGCAACAGCGATAGGGATCGCCCAAATCAAGATACTCAGTTGCCCTTCGATTGAAGCTATTTGCACAAGCAACTCAGTCTTCACCTCGGCCAACTCAGCCTTCACCTCGGCCAACTCAGCCTTCACCTCGGCCTCCACCTGGACCAAATCCGATTTTGTCGCTAGATGATTGAGTTCCCCCTCTATACGACCTACACGGTCACTCAGATCGGACATAGCAATCGCCTCCGGTTTGTACCATTGGGAATATCTGGCTAAAATTTCGAGAGTGTCAACAAAGTACTGAGACTGCCAGTGCAGTAGTCCGAAGGTAAACACTAAAAGAAAAAACAGCGCGACGGACTTCAAGAAGTAGTCCACCAGAGTTTGCAGACCGCTTCTTAAGGCGCGCGCTCGACCTGCACCGCAATGATGTCTAGGTCGTGGTATTTCTGGTGCCGCACCGAAGAGGCGTAGTGCCGCAACAGGCGAAACGAAACCTCGCTTTCGTCTAGTATCTCGGGCTGTTCGCTCAGGAACGCCAGCCGATCTTCGAGATTTTCTCCGGCGACCGCGGCCAAAAACTCCAACTCCACCGACCCTTCGGCCGGCCGTGCGGTGAGGATCAAGTGCCGGCCGTGCGCGGCCGCATCGTCTCCCGCTTGTTGGGTCAGAATCGCCAAGGTCTCTTCGCCGGTGGCGCGCAGCCGCTCAGTCGCCGCATCGTCCCAGCCGACTTTCGCGGCAAAGGCGCGGAGGAATTCGTCGATTTTGGGCATGGAGGTGCTGGCTAACTCGACCTCTAGGCGTCGGCGACGCGCAGCCATTAGCTCCATGAATGCGGTCAACACAATCGCCGTAAGACAGCCAGCGGTCATGCCGTTGCCGAGCAGAGTGCCCCACGTCCCGCTCAGCAAGTCGGCGAAAATCACCTGATTCTGAAAGCCTACGCCGAGCCAGAACGACAGCCCCACCACCGTGGCCTTGCGGTGATTGAGACCGTCCTCAACGATCAATTTCATCCCTTGCACGAAAAGCAGACCTATTAGCAGGGTGACATAAGCCGCCCCGACGGGATTGGGAATGGCGATCAGGAGGGCCGTCACCTTGGGCGATAAGGCCAGCACCACAAAGATGGCCCCGACGTACACCCCGACGCGGCGCGCGGCGACCCCGGTGAGTTCGGCGAGCGATATACTGCTAGAGTAAGTCGTATTGGGGGGCGTCCCGATCAGCCCGGACAACAGGTTGCCCATGCCATCGGCGTTGAGTGCGCCTTGGACTAGGCGAAAATCAGTGGCCCGCGGCCGACGCCGTGAGACCCGCTGAATGGCGACGCCGTCGCCAATGGTCTCGATCGCGCCAACCATGGTGACGACCACAAACGCTGGCAGCAACGCCCAGAACTCCGCGCTAAAATTCAGGTCCAACCCCGGCCACTCGTTAGCGGGAAAACCGATCCAAGACGCTTCGAGTACGGGCTGAATGTCGTACAGGCCAAACGGGGCGGCCACCGCGCAGCCCACCACGATGCTGATGAGCGGTGCCCATAATCGCCAACTCACCGGAGCGCACAGGGCCAACGCCACAAGCGTCGCGAGCGTCGCCCCGGCCGTGGCCGGCGCCGCGGCCGACGACAGGTCTTCGGGCACGTCCTCCAGCAAGTCGAACACGATCGGCATGACCGTGACGGCGATGAGCATGATCACCGTGCCGGCGACCACCGGCGTGATAATCCGGCGCAGCAGTGAAAGCCGGGCGGCCAGCGCAAACTGAAACAGCGACGACACCACGATCAGGCTCGCCATCAGGGACGGTCCGCCCTTCACCAAGGCCGTGATGCAGACCGCGATGAAGGCTCCAGAGGTGCCCATAATGAGCACGTGCCCGGCCCCGACCCGCCCGAGCCGGGCCGCTTGTAGAATCGTGCTCGTTCCACTGACCAGCAGGGCCGCGAAGGCGATCCACGTCAGGTAGCTCTCCGGCTGATTGGCCGCCCGACCAATAATGACCGCGCTGAGCACCACCGGCGCGATGATGACCACCGCAGCCTGAAAGCCGACGCCAGCGGCGACCGAGTGGGGGGGGCGCTCGTCCGGCTCGTAGCGAATGTTTTCGTTTGCTCTCGCCATTTCGTCTCTTTCGATCAGGTTGCGGGGTATATAGCCGTCCTAAATGACTTGAAAGCATGGAGTGTTCATCGACGCCGTCTTTTTTGCTACGAGGCGTCATTCCCGCGAACGCGGGAATCCAGTCTTGAATGATGTAGGACTGCTATATCATTGCCCGGGAAACTTAGCCCTACTTCAAAGTAGATGGCCACAAGAGGCATAAAAAGCACAAAGAGGGAAAAACTTCAGAGACGCCATACCAGCAGCAACTGAGCCGTGCTCTCGTCCTCGTCCGTTCCCAACTTGTTGAGCCAGTACTGGTATTCGATGCCGACCATGAGCTGATGGGGGGCGCCGAGTGCTTTGCCCAGATCCCAAGTGAACTGCGGCTGAGCGAGCATGGAACCCTTGACGGTTTTGCCAGATTCGTCGGTGAGGGCACCGAGGTACTCGGCGTGGCCGACGATGGCCAACGACTGATTGCCCACCTTGAAGGGCAAGGCCCAACTGACGTCGACCATGAAGCCGTTGTCGGTTTGGGGAGCACCGCCAGCCGCGACGCCGGTGTTGGCGTCGATATAGGCCGACAGGTCCGTATTCAAGAATAAAAATCCCGGCAGGTCCCAAGAGGCCCGCAACCCGGGCAGGTACTTCACGACATTGGCGTCGCCGCCGAGGTTGACCCCGGCAATCAGGGCAAAATCCCGAATGGGGCCGACGCGCAATTCCCTGTTGGCCAGCTTGCCGAAACTCAGGGTTGGATACCACTCGCCATAGAAATCTCGGTCGTTGAAGTCGTCGCGGGCATCGTCGGTGAGGTAATCGATAAAGAAGAAGCTCTCCCCCCATTTCCATGCCGCCGCCTGTTGCACGGTAAATACGAAGGTCTCGTGGGAGACTCTCGAGAATGGATTCTTGTGGTTGCCGTACTGCAAGTGAAACTCGGTTTGCGAAAACGCTGCGGTCTGGGTGGCCAGCAGCGCGACTAGGAAAATACCGGCGCAGGCTGTTTTCATGGCGGTCCTCATTTCTTTTTGGGTAGCTAACGCTAGGCCGCGCTTTCTCGTCCGGCCCGGCTCGCAAGTGGGCATGGGGCGAAAATTCGGGCATACAAGGGGACGGGTCAAGCGGAAAACCTGCTCACTCGGAAGCGGTAAGCCGCGCCAATGCCGCTTGGGCGGATTGGGTGAGGCGCGGGTCGCCCCGCCACTGCGCGAGGAAATGCTCGTACGCGCGGATGGCGCGGCCGGGTTGCGCGGCCTCTTGGTAGAGAACGCCCAGGGCGTAATGCGCTCTGGCGTAGGTAGAATCCGTCCGCAGGGCGGCTTGGTACTGGCGTGCAGCCTTGGCCGGCGCGTTCTGGTGGGCGTAGAGGCGGCCCAAGTTGTAGTGGGCTTCGGCAAAATCGGGCGCGACCTCAAGGGCCTTTTGGTAGGCCGTAGCCGCCCGTTGGAGCTCGTCTTTTGCTAGATAGATGTTGCCCAGATTGTTATAGGCTTGGGCGTGGGTAGGCGCGAGTGCCAAGGTGCGCTCTAAGGCGTCTTCGGCCTCCTCAATGCGGCCCTCGGCGTGATAGAGATGACCGAGCGCGAAGTAGATTTTATAGAGGGCCGAGTCCGGGGGGCTGTGCGCTAGGGCCTCTTGGCACACCCGCAGCGCACTGGCGAATTTGCCGCGCTGGGCGTAGAGGCCGCTTAACTGGAGACGCGCCTCCAAATGGGTCGGCGCGCTGGAGAGCAGAAAGCGGTACTGGGCTTCGGCTTTTTCCCACTGCTGGAGCATGAGGTAAGCACGTGCCAGACGCCAGCGGGCTTCGGCGTTGGCCGGGGTAGCGGCTAGCATCTGCTGCAACTGGTCGATGTGGTTGTGGAGGCGCACGAGGCGTTCAAAGCGGTTTTGCAGGCGCTCGGCCTCGGTCGCTTGGCCCAGCGCGAGCAAGACGTTGGCTAAGTTGTAGTGAGCTTCCGGGTGCATGGGATCGATTTCGAGCACTTGGCGCAGCATCTGGGCCGCTTCCGCGGGGCGATTCAAGTCGCCATAGAGCAGGCCCAACTGCCGCCGCGATTCGCCGTGCTGCGGATCCAGGGCCACAGCTTCTTTTAAGATGGCTTCGGCCTTTTGGTACTGGGCTTGGCGGATGTAGAGCGCCCCCAGTTCGCTGCGGGCTTCCATCGCGTTGGGAGCGGCCTCAATGGCTTGCAGCAGGGCTTTTTCGGCTTGGTCGTACGAGCCTTGGTTGGCGTATAGCCGCGCCAAGAGTTGTAGGGCCGCTGTCTGGGTCGGATCGAGGGCGACGGCTTTTTCGGCCCACGCCACGGCTTCGGGGACGCGCTGATAGCTGGCGTAGATCGCCCCCAGCTTGTAGCGAGCTTCGGCGTTGTCTTGATCCAATTCCAAGGCGCTTTCGTACTCGCGGATCGCCTCGTCCAGTTTTTTGACGCGGGTATAGACATCTCCCAAGCGGATGTGGAGGTCGGCACTCGGCGCGATGCGGAGAGCCTCGCCGTAAGCGGCTATCGCGGCTTCAATGCGAAAACTTTCCGCGTACAGATGGCCCAAAGCCGCATGGCCTTCCCGAGAAAATGGGTCGCGGTCAACGGCCTGCAACAAGACTGCCTCCGCTTGGTCCAGTTCGCGTCGATCTCGTAAAGCGCGGGCGAGATTGATGTAGAACGCAATGTGCTCGGGTGCTTGGCGCACGGCCGCTCGATACGCCGCGACCGCTTTTTCTAAAGAGTCTTTCTGGTAGTGGATGTTGCCCAGATTATTGCTCGTCGAGGCCAAGGTGGAGTCGAGGTCAAGGGCCTTTTGAAAGTGGGCCGCGGCCTCTTCTAAGGCCCCGCGCCGTTGCGCCAAAAGCCCCAAGCCATCGTGGGCTAGGGCATAGTTTGGATCGAGGTCGAGTGCTTTGGCGTAATTGCGCTGGGCTTCGTCGTAGCGACCGGCTTGCGTATAGGCTACGGCCAAGTTGTAGTACGCAGGGGGCGCGGTGGGGTTTTGGCGGGTGAGGCGAAGGTGCTTTTCTAAGGCGTCGTCATCCGGGCTTGGGGAACAGGCCGCGCCCAGCATTAGCAGGGCGGCGAAGAGCCCGAGTACGGGGGAGTTGGTGATCATCGGCAACTCCTTGGATCAGGGTTTGGATTGAATTATGGAGATGATCTGATTGGCCGCCACTTTTTCCATGATCTGCACCGTGCCGTCGGGCCAGTGAATTTGGACCGTGGCCGAGGTGGC
The DNA here is from genome assembly GCA_965242865.1 of Candidatus Latescibacterota bacterium. Taxonomy (GTDB): domain Bacteria; phylum Latescibacterota; class UBA2968; order UBA8231; family UBA8231. The sequence continues at coordinate 5,558,400 of CBDETK010000013.1, read as the reverse complement.
CGCTCCTAGGCCAAAGTGGAGCCGAGGGTCGCTGCTCGCAAGATAGCTACCGCCCGACTGGTATTCCTTGACTTGGCACTGCCCACCGGCTGTCACCGCGACGCGGGTTCCGAGAGCTTCCAAGTGAATCGTCAGATAGTGCTGGCGGTTGCCTCGGTCGTTGCGCAGGAGGTTGGGGACAGCAGCGACATTGGTCACCAGCAGGTCGAGGTCGCCGTCGTTGTCGTAATCGGCCGTGGCCGAAGCGCGGCTTACGGCTGCGGCCGCGAGCGCGGGAAGGCCCCCAGCAGCGACCTCGGCAAAGCGGATTCCCCGCTGGTTGCACAGCACCTGATTGGGCTGCGGGTAAGCGTGGTCCGGGTGGACCTGAGCGATTTTGTCCATGACGTGGCCGTTGGCGACAAAGAGGTCGAGGTCGCCGTCGTTGTCGTAGTCGAGGAAATTGGTGCCAAAGCCCAGCGGTTTGTAGCTGCACTCGGCTAGGCCGGCGCGTTGGGTGATGTCGTAGAATTGCCCCTGCCCATCGTTGCCGTACAGGGTATTGGTCTCGTGGGCGAAGTTGGTTACGAAAATATCTTGGAAGCCGTCGTTGTCCCAATCCCCAAACTCTACCCCCATGCCGGCTTCGGCCAAGCCGTCCTCGTTGTAGCGTCCGCCGGCGTAGAGGCCGACCTCGGCAAAGCGCCCTCCTTGGTTTTGGTAGAGGAAATTCATGGTGCCGTCGTTGGCCACGTACAGGTCGGTGTCGCCGTCGAGATCGTAATCCGAGAACGCCACGCCCAAGCCGCGCCCCTCGTGGGTGATTCCCGCCGCGGACGCCACATCGCGGAATTGGCCGCCCTCGTTGCGGTAGAGCACATCGCGGACCGGCTCGTAAAATTTTGGCTCGCAATAGGAGCGGATTCCGCCCTCAGCGCAGACCCTGTTTTTTTGCCGGTCAAATTCTACGTAGTTCGTCGCGTAGAGATCCAAATCGCCGTCGAGGTCGTAGTCTAGAAAGCCGCAACTGGTGCCCCACCGAGCATCGCCCCCGCCGACCGCCGCGGTCACATCGGCAAAGTGCCCATGGCCCTCGTTGCGCAGCAAGAGGTTGGGGCCAACGTTGGTCGCGTAGAGGTCCACGTCCCCATCGGCGTCGTAGTCGCCGGCCGTGCAGCCCATGCCGTAGCCGGGGTGCCCGGTCCCCGAGCCCGCGGTCACATCCGCGAAACCGCCGGCCCCCGTGTTGCGGTACAGGCGATTGACGGGAATTGGGTCGGGGCGTTCGCCGCTCAGGGGCGCGCCGTTGACCAGATAGAGATCGAGCCAGCCATCGCCATCCGCGTCGAGGAACGCCGCCCCGGCGCCAAAGGTTTCGACGTAGTAGTATTCGCCCGAAAAGCCGTTGTAGTGCTCAAAGTTGAGGCCGGCCGCTTGGGTGACATCGGCCAACTGAATCGGGTCGCAGCTAGGGGCGGCCGGGGCCAGCGGTGGAATCGGGCGGACTGCGACCTTGATGAGCGGAGCGGTCACATCGGCTAAGTCCGGGGCGACGCTAAAGTCGGCACTGGGCTGGAAAGGCCGGGCAAAGGTCGCGCCAGCAAAGGTGGCCGCCCGCTTGAAGCGGCTGTCGCCAAAGAACGCTGCGGCGCGAAAGTGGGCACCGCCAAAGCGAGCCGGACCGCCAAAGACAGCGCGGCGGAAGGTGACCGCAGCCGCGAAATCAGCGCGCTCGAAGTGAACTGCGCCGCCAAAGTAAGCCGAGGCGAACGCAGCGGGGTTGGCAAAGCGGGTTTGCGCGAACAGGGCGTCCGCGCCAAAGCGAGCCCCGGCAAAGGACGCGGTCGATTGCCACACCGCTTCTTTGAAGGAAGCCAAGTCGGCAAAGGAAGCATCCCGAAAAAGGGCGGCGCGGGCGAAGGTGGCCCGGTCGAAATAGGTCGCGCCCTCAAATTTGGCGCGTTCAAAGGTGGTTGCGCCGCCAAAGTGGGTCTGCTGAAAAAGGGCCGCAGCCGAAAACTGGGTGGCCGAAAAATCCACGGTATCGGCGAGCAAGGTCCGGTTGAAATTGGCTTGGCCCTCTATGCGGCAGTCGCGGCAAGAAAACCCGCGGTTGAGGCGGGTTTCAAGCAGGGAGAGCCCCTGCTCAAAATGGGCGCGAACAAAGTGCATCGGCTGGAGAAAAACGGCGCGTTCTAAGACTACGGGGCCGGTAAAGCGCACATCCGCAAAGGCGAGGGCCGCGCTCAGGGTGTGGCCGGTCCAGTCGAGCGGCCCCTGCACCACGAGGCGATTGTATTCGAGGACGGTATCGGCCGGGGCGCGTTGGATGGCCGCGACGAGATCGCGGGCGAGCACGAGTTGGTAGGCTTTGCCTTCTATGGTCACTTCGTATTGGGCAGTCGCGGGCAGCGGAACCAGCAGGAGCAGCAGGAGAAGACGAGGGCGGACCATGGCGTGTGAAGGCTTCGGGACATTGGCTTTGCGAGCGTTCCATAATATCCAACGCGCCGACGGGGCGGCAAGGCGCACTCTCTTGACAGAGCGGGTAAATGCCGCTTTCTTGACGCCCTTCTCACGAGATTGCGATAACATGTCCAATTGTCAGGCGGCTTTTCTCACTGCGCTGTGCATTCTCGCGCTCGCTCCCTCAACCATTGCCCGCGCTGAATCCGACCGGTCGGCAACCCTGCTCAAGCCCTTTCCCGAGCCGGCCGCCATCGTCGAGCCTCCTTGGTTGGCGCGTCGCCAGCAAGCCCAGTTGGAGGCCGCCCAAGCCTACGCGGTCTTTTGCGATTTCTCCTTTACCGACCAACTCGCAGCCAGCGGCATTGCGTTTCGCAATCGGGTGGTGGCGGATTCGGGCAAGGACCACATCCCGGTCCACTACGACCACGGCAATGGGCTGGCGGTGGGGGACGTGGATGGCGATGGACGCTACGACCTCTACTTTACGACCCAAGTGGGCAGCAATCAGTTGTGGCGCAATCTCGGGGGAGCGCGGTTTGCAAACCACACTACGTCGAGTCTGGAGCTGGCCGACCGGATCGGGGTCAGCGCGTCGTTTGGCGACATTGACAACGACGGCGACATCGATCTGTACGCGACCGCGGTGCGGTTGGGCAATCGGCTCTTGGTCAACGACGGGGCTGGCCGCTTTGAGGACGCAACCGAGCATTCGGGCACGGGCTGGCAGGCGCACTCGTCGTCCGGTGAGTTCTTCGACTACGATAACGATGGGTTGCTAGACCTGTTTGTGACCAATGTGGGAATCTACACCCAAGACGAAAAGCGGACGGCCGCGGTCGATCCCACGCGGCTGGAGGAGGGGGCGACCTATCAGTACTACCGAGGTTTCAAGGATGCCTTCTCTGGGCATTTGAAGCCCGAGCGCGCCGAGCAGAGCGCGTTGTTCAAAAATCTGGGGCAGCGGGTGTTCGCCGAGGTCTCCCGCCAAGTGGGGTTGTTGGATTCGAGCTGGTCGGGCGACGCCAGTCCGGTGGATTTCAACGGCGACGGCTGGCAGGACCTCTACGTGCTCAACATGCAGGGGCACGACGCCTACTACGAAAACGCGGCCGGGCAGCATTTCATTAAAAAGAGCCGGGTGCTGTTCCCCAAAACGCCGTGGGGAGCGATGGGGATCAAGGCCCTCGACTACGACAACGACAGCCGGCTGGATCTCTTCATCTCGGACATGCACTCCGACATGAGTCAGCCGGTCGGGCCTTGGGACGAAAAGCTCAAGGCGTACATGCAGTATCCAGAAGATTTTTTGCGGAGCGACGGGCAGAGCATCTTCGGCAACGCCTTTTACCACCATATAGGCGAGGGGCGGTTTGAAGAAATCTCCGACCTAATCGGCGCGGAGAATTATTGGCCGTGGGGGGTGAGCAGCGGCGATCTCAACGCCGATGGCTGGCAGGATGTGTTCGTGGCGGCGAGCATGAATTACCCCTTTCGCTACGGCATCAACACCGTCTTGCTCAACGACCGAGGGCGCGGTTTCCTCGACAGCGAGTTCGTCTTAGGGGTGGAGCCGCGCCGCCACGGTCGGACCGCGCAGCCGTGGTTCGCCCTCGACTGCGATGGGGCGGATCGGGAGCACAAAAACTGCGAGGGCCAACAGGGCGGCTTGCTGGTGTACGGCGCTTTGGGGACGCGCTCGTCCGCGCTGTTCGACGTGGAGGGCGATGGCGATCTCGACATTGTGACCAACGAGTTCAATGGCGTGCCGCAGGTCTTGCTCAGCGACCTAAGTCAGCGGCAGACGGAGTTGCGCTACTTGGAAGTGGTGCTGGTGGGGAAATCGTCGAACCGAGATGGGTTGGGCGCAGTGGTCGCAGTACGAGCCGGGGATCAGGTATATACCCAAGTGCAGGATGGGCAGTCCGGGTATCTGTCGCAGAGTGCTTGGGGACTCTACTTTGGCTTGGGGACGGCGACGGCGGTGGATCGCCTAACGGTGCGCTGGCCCTCGGGTCAGGTGCAGACCTGGGACGGCCCGATCCAGACCAACCAGCGACTCACCGCCGAGGAACCTTAGAAGCGTTCTTAAAACTCATGTTGCTTTTGGCTAGTCTTGCATGACGACTCGTACGGTCATTCCCGCGCAAGCGGGAATCCAGCAAAGGACCAAGCCGAATCAGAGACCGAAACCCTAGTTTTAAGAACGCTTCTTAGAGCCTCCCGGGATCGAGGGCATCTTGCCCTCGTCGAGGGCGGGACGCCCTCGATCCCAGGCGCAACGGGAACAAGCAGTAAGGCCACTAACCACCAACCACTAACCAGAGCATTCAGCGTGGAAGAACGCGACCGGGACTTGGAGCGGTCTGAACAAAAGGTCCTCTTGGTCCTGTTCTTTTTTTCGGGGGTTAGCAGTTTAGTCTATCAGGTCGTGTGGGCGCGGATGCTGACCGTCGTCTTCGGCACCACCCTACTGGCGACTAGCACCGTGCTCAGCGCCTTCATGGCGGGGCTGGCCTTGGGCAGCTATGTGTTGGGGCGGCGCATTGACCGCTGCAAGCACCCGCTGCGGGTTTTTGCCGCGCTAGAAGTCGGCATTGGTCTCTTTGCCCTGCTCTTTCCCAGCATGAGTGCGAACTTGGGCACTGCCTACGGAGCTTTGGTGGGGTTACAGGGGAACTTCTATCTCTTTTCCTTGGCCCGCTTCGGCCTGTGCTTTGCCCTGCTCTTGATCCCCACGGCCCTGATGGGGGGGACCCTGCCGGTCGCGGCCAAATTTGCGGTGCGGCGGCTGGGCCGGGTGGGCGGTCGGGTCGGGCAACTCTATGCGGTCAACACGCTAGGGGCGGTCGTCGGCGTGTTGGCCGCGACCTTCGGCCTGATGGAAGGGCTGGGGCTGCGGGGAACGACCCAAGCCATCGCCGCGGTCAATTTCTCGGTGGCGGTCGCGGCTTGGCTGTGGGGGAGCCAACGAGCTGTCGGCGTTGAGGAGGCGGTAAAAAAGACCGCGCACTCCAACCGCGTCCTGTGGGGCGTATTGGCCGGCTTCGCGCTCTCCGGTTTTGCCGCGCTCGGCTACGAAGTGGCGTGGATGCGGCTCTTGATGGTGAGCTTTTCCTTTAATTCGCACTACGAGTTCAGCATCGTCTTGGTGGCCTTTTTGAGTGGACTGGCCGCGGGAGGATGGCTGGGCAGTCGGCTGCTTACGCGGCCGGTCAACCTGCTGTCGCTCTTTGTCTGGGGCCAGTTTTTGATCGGCGCGTGCGGCGCCCTGTCCGTGTTGGCCTTTGCCCATGTACCCGCGCTCGTGGAGCCGATCCAGCGGGCGGACTCGTGGTGGGTGTCGAGGGCCGGGGTGTTTTTTACGGCCGTTGCCATCATGTTGCCGCCGACCTTGGCGATGGGGGGTATCTTTCCGCTGGTCGGCCAAATCTACACGCGACACCTAACGAGTCTAGGGCGCGGCATCGGGGATATAGGTGCGGTCAACAGCTTGGGCGCGGTTGGGGGGGCCTTTGCGACGGGGTTTGTGCTGATTCCGCTGCTGGGGACCGAGTGGAGCGTCAAGGTCTTGGCGGGGCTGAATGGCTTGGTGGGCCTAACCGTCGCCCTAGTTAGCCAGCAACGCCAGTGGCGGGTCTGGAGTGGGGCGGCCGGTTTGGCCCTGCTGCTGGTCTTAGTCCCCTCGGATGTGCTGCGGCGCATTGCCGAGCCAGCGGCCGCCAACCGAGAGTTGGTGTTTTACCAAGAGGGGGCCGAAGGCGTCATCACGGTTGAGCGACAAACCGATGGCTTCCGCAAAATGGCCCTCAATGGAGGCGGGCAGGTGCCGACCGATTACAGCTCCCTGCAAATTTTCCGCCTGCTGGGCCATCTGCCCCTGCTCCTGCATCCCGACCCGCAAGCGGTGTTGGTCGTCTCCTTGGGCGGCGGCATCGCCTTGGGGGCCGCGGCCCAGTACGAGCCGCGACGCATCACCTGCGTTGAGTTGGTGCCGGAGGTGATCGACGCGGCCCGGTCGCACTTTGGCGAATTTAATCACCACGTCTTGGAGAATCCGACGGCGTGGAATGTCGAACTGGTGATCGACGATGGCCGCAACTTTCTGCGCTCCAGCCGCGACACCTACCAAGTCATCACCGGGGACGCCACCCATCCGACGAGTGCCGACAGCTGGGTGCTCTACACCAAGGAGTTTTACGAGCTGTGCCGCGCCCACCTGAGCGCCGACGGGATCATGGCGCAGTGGCTGCCCTTTCACGGCCTGCCTCCCGACGACTACAAGACCATTGTGCGGACCTTTCAGCGAGTCTTTCCCCACGCCACCTTGTGGCACTCAAACAACTACTCGATCATGGTGGGAACCATGCAGCCGCTGGCGATTGATTGGGAGCGGCTCCGAGAGAACATGACGCCGCGGCGGGTGCAGCGCAGCTTGGAGAACATCGACTTGGGGGATGTGTTCGCGCTCTTGAACAGCCTCGTGCTGGACGAGCGCGCCCTGCGACGCTATGTGGGCGAGGGCCCGCTCAACACCGACGACCATCCCCACATCAGCTTTGTCAGTCCGCGGGGCTACGCCAGCGGCTCGTGGGAGGTATTGGAGGATTTGGCGCCGCACCGCACCTCGGCTCTGGCGCTGCTGACGACCCCCTCTGCTCCCGTGCGGCAACAGGTGGAGGCGTACTTCAAGGCTGGAGAACACGCGCTAACCGGAGACATCATGCGGCTGCAAAACCGCGACCGGGCCGCAGCAAGGGCTTATCAGCGCGCCCTGCAGGCGAATCCCGCGGATAGCTCGTCGGCCTATTTCTTCAGATTGCTGGCCGAGCAACTCAGTCGGCAGCCGCGCCAATGAACCCATTCGTCGCCAGCGACAATCGGGCCTTGTTCGTCGGCGCGTTGATGGCCGTGGCGATCAACGCGGTTTTTCCCTACGGCCTCTTGGTGATGGGAACCCTCGATTGGACCGGGGATTTCATCGCCCTGAGCGCGATCTTCCTCCTCTTTCTCCTGCTGTTGGTGAACATTCCGCTCAAGTGGATCGGACGCCAGTGGAGCTTGTCGGCCCGGGAGTTGGTGGTGATCTACGCCATGATGATCGCGGCTTCGGCCATTCCCTCCACCGGGGTCACGGCTCAATTGGTCCCCTTTTTGGCCGGCGTCTATTACTACGCGACGCCCGAAAACAACTGGGCCGAGCTGCTCCACCCGTACATCCAGCCGTGGCTGGCGCCGCAAGACCCAATGGCGATCAAGTACTTCTACGAAGGGCTGCCCCACGAGGCGGCCATCCCTTGGGGCGCGTGGTTGGTGCCCCTGCTGGCGTGGGCTTCCTTTTTGGTCGCGCTCTATTTGATGATGATCGCCCTGTCGGCCCTGCTCCACGAACAATGGGCCCGCAACGAGCGCTTGATCTTTCCGCTCGTCCAGTTGCCCCTGTACATGATCCACGAGGACGACCGGCCCTCAGCGGTCAATCCCTTTCTCAAGGAACCGCTGATGTGGTTGGGATTTGCCATTCCCTTCGTCCTATTGGGAATCAATGCCCTGCACAAGTACTATCCCTTTGTTCCCCCCATTGAGCTGTCAACCCAACTGACCGTGTTTCACGATATGCGGGGCGTCTTGTTCAACTTGTGGTTTATCGTCCTCGGCCTGACGTACTTCCTGAGCCTAGAGGTCTCCTTTAGTCTGTGGTTTTTCTACTTGCTCAACTTCTTCCAGTTGGGCCTTTTCAACACCCTCGGCTTCAGCATTGCAGAAATTCGGCTGATGCACACCGAAGGGTCCATCGCAACCGCCCAGCAGGCCATGGGGGCGTTGATCGCCCTGGTCGCGGCCTGCTTGTGGACCGCTCGGCGGCACCTCAAAAGAATCGTCGTCGGGGCGTGGAAAAGGGAACCGCGGGCGGACGCGGGGACGATGCTCTCCTACCGCAAGGCCGTGTGGCTCCTGCTCGGGGCCTTCCTCTACGCGGTAGTGTGGCTAAAAAGCGCGGGACTGCCGGTGGGAGCGGCCCTGCTGTTGCTCGCCATCGCCTTTGTGGTCTTCGTCGGTTTGACGCGCATCGTCGCCGAGGGAGGCATGGGGTATGGCCGAGCGCAGATGACGCCCACCGCCTTTGCGATCAATGCGCTGGGCACCGCGCCCATTGGGCCGCAAGGGCTGACGGTGCTCGGGTTTGCCAACGGCTGGGCCGGGGACATTCGCACGACCGTCATGGCGGCCGCGGCCAACAGCACCCGGCTGGCCGAGGTTGTTGGGACGCGCCGACCGCCGCTCTTTTGGGCGTTGCTCCTGGCCATTGCCGTGAGCTTGGTCACGTCCGCTTGGACGGTCCTTTCCATCGCGTACACCTACGGCGGGGTCAATCTACACTACTGGTTTTACAGCATTATGGGCCGCTGGACGTTTAACGACATGGTGGCCAACCAACTCAATCCGGTGGCCGACTGGAATTTTTGGGGGCCGCGCGGCGCGTTCACCGGCTTGGGGGCCGGGCTGATGTTTTTGTTGTTGTACCTGCGCCACCGCTTCTTGTGGTGGCCCATTCACCCGATCGGCCTGCCGGTGGGGGGGACTTACGTGATGTTTTTCGCTTGGTCGAGTATGGCGCTGGGCTGGCTGGCAAAATGGCTCGCCTTGAAGTACGGCGGCATTACACTCTTTCGCCGGCTGCGGCCCTTCTTTCTCGGCATGGTGCTGGGCCAAGTCAGCAGTGCGGGTCTGTGGATGGCGGTGGATTTGCTGGCCGGGTGGGATGCCGTGGTGACGCGGTGGTAGGTTGGTTGCTAAGAAGCGTTCTCTGATTCGGCTGGGTCCTTTTCTGGATTCCCGCTTGCGCGGGAATGACCTCTAGCGTCGTCAGGCAAGACGAGCCAAAAGCAACAGGAGTGTTAAGACCGCTTGCTAAGGCTCGCGCACGGTTAGGACCTGATTGGCCGCGACCGCGTGCAGCGTCTGGACCGTGCCGCTGGGCCAGTGGAGGACGACGCTGTCGGCGCTGGCAGCAGTGCCCAAACCAAAGTGGACCTTGAGATCGCTGTGGGAGAGGAAGCTGGTGCCGCTGCGCACCTCAGCGGCTTGGCGCGTGCCGGCCGCACTGATTTCGATTCGGGTGCCAATGCCGTCGCGGTTGCTGCGGGTGCCTACGGTGGCGATTTGCAGGTAGTTGCCCTCGTGGCCGCGGTCGTTGCGCAGGAGATTGGGCGTGCCGTTGAGGTTTAAGACGAAGAGGTCCATGTCGCCGTCGCGGTCGTAGTCGGCAAAGCTGGCCCCTCGGCTCACCTCGACTACGGCCAAGCCCGAGCCGCCGCGCGCCGCAACCTCGGCAAAGGTGCCGTCGCCCAAGTTTTGGTAGAGGAAGTTGGGCTGGGCGTACCGGCTGTTGGTATGGGGCAAGTCGGCTTGCGGGTAGGTGTGGCCATTGGCCGCAAACAGGTCTTGGTCGCCGTCGTTGTCAAAGTCGAAAAACCCCGCGCCCCATCCCACCTCGGGAATGCCCCGCGCCGCAATCTGGGATACAAAGGATACGTCAAGAAAAAACAGGCCGCGCTGGTTTTTGTAGAGGGTGTTGTACTCGCCTTCAAAGTTGGTGACGAAAATATCGAAGTAGCCATCGTTGTCGTAGTCGCCGACCGCGACGCCCATGCACCCCTGTTCGGTGCCGTCCCCGCTATAGGCCACGCCCGCGCTAAGGCCCTCATCGACAAAGGTCCCGTCGCCTTGGTTCTGGTACAGATTGTTAGGGGCCGAGTCGTTGGCGACGAAAACGTCGGGCCAGCCATCGCGGTTGAAATCGCCAAAGGCGACTCCGTACCCATAGTACTTTGCGCTGGCAATGCCGGCTTCCTCGCTGCGGTCAGCCCAAGTGCCGTTGCCGCGGTTGTGGTAGAACACATCGCCGGCCGGCAGCAAACCGCGCGGGCCGCAAAAAATATCAACGGTCTTCCACACGCAGGGAACGGTCGAGCGATAGTCCCGCGAAAAGTCGATGTAATTGGCCACGTACAGATCGACATAGCCGTCTAAATCGGCATCGCCAAAAGCGCAGCCAACGCCCCAACGGTCGTCCCCGACGCCCGCTCTTTCCGCAACCTCCGCAAAAGTGCCATCGCCCTGATTTTGGTAGAAGGTATTGCGGCCTAAGTTGGTCACGTACAGGTCCAGATCGCCGTCGTTGTCGTAGTCGGCAGCCGCACAGCCCATAGACCAACTCGTATCGCCGACCCCGGCCGCGGTCGTGACGTCGATAAAGCGATCCCCTTGATTGCGGTAGAGGTGGTTGGTTGGGGCTTGGCCCGGTGGAAACCCCTCAAAGCGGGAGCCGTTGGCGACGTATAGATCGACATCGCCGTCGCTGTCGTAGTCGAAAAAGGCCGAGCCACCCACCGCGGTTTCAACGATGTATTCTTGGGTGCTGCCCGAAACGTTGCGGGCCGTGATGCCGAGGGCCGCGGCGCGGTCGACGAACTGAGTGGGCAGGGGTTGGGCCGCTAGGAGGGCCGTACTTAGGAGGATGAAGCCTCCGCTTACTAGCGCGTACATCGCTTTCGCTACGAGCCTCGTCATATAACTGTCCTAAATGACTTGAAAGCACGGAATGTTCATCGTCGCCATCTTTTTTGTCGATGAGTCGTCATTCCCGCGAACGCGGGAATCCAGTCTTGAACGATCTTGAATGATGTAGGACTGCTATAGTCTAGGGGGCGGAAGTTTTTCCGAAAAAAACTGTAGCTCGAAAAAGTTCAGGGACCCATCGTCCACCTCGACGATGGGTTGCCGCGGGCCACCGCGGTGCTGGGTGAGAAAAAGATAGGACTTGTACCCCTGCTCTGAAAGGCGTTGCAACAGGCTCTCGTAGTGTCTGGGGGTGGCGACGTAAAAGAAGGGCCTTTGGTAAAATTCGCTGCACAGGGCGTGGGGAACCCAGCGCAGGTTGGTGATGACGACCTCTTCGCTGCGCTGGCGCAGCTCCCTGTTGAGGCGATGGGAGAAGGCTTTCTTTTGCGCGAGAAGCGAAATTCCATACCCTTGGGCGGCCAAGCTCAAGGCCAGCACAGCCCCCACCGAGAGGACGCCGGGCCAGCGGCCTTTTAGCCAATCGAATAAGCACGCGACCCTTGTTTTGCGTCCGGGATCGAGGGCCTCTCGCCCTCGACGAGGGCAAGAGGCCCTCGATCCCGGGAAGGCGGGCGGCTGGTGTCGGGTAGTAAACCAATCCACCAAGTTTCCGGCCGCTAAGACCGCGAAGAGCGGATAGAGGAGCAGAAAGTAGCGGTTGCCCCAGTGGATGCCCATGGAACCCACTTTGGGGGCGGCCAAGGCGTAGAGCGCGGCAAAGCTCAAGGCGACGAGCCAAATCCAGCGTCTAAAAGGGTGGAAGTCGGAATCGGCCGAGCGCAAAAAGGCGAGGGCGACAAAGGGGGCCGCGGCAAACAGGGCATTGGACGACTTGAGCATGTAGTCGATCGGGCTCGCCGAGAAGAAATAGCCCCCGAGAGATAAACCGGCGCTTAGCAGGGCCACCGCGCTGTACGCGGGCACGGCTTTTTGCAATGCCGGGGCAGCAAAGCGCGGGCTGAGGACAAAGGCGAGGATGAACGGAAGGGCGAGGACGAGGGACAGCGCGGGAATCGGGTTGGACGCGGCGAAGAGGTTGTAAAACACCCTCGGCCGCGCCGCGAGATGGTGGACCCAGTCGGCCGCCGTGGATAGGTGCGTACTCAAATGATACCCCAGCGGATGGCCGATGGTCAGCCATTGGAACCCCCAGAGGGGCAGCAGGGAAGCGAAGAGGAGCAGGGCCGACGAGACGAGGATTTTTAAGCTGCTGGCGCGGGCGTAAAAGGCGGTGGCTAGGGCCAGCACGAGGCACAGCAAATAGAACTCGTCTCTGAAGTAAACCGATAGTCCGGCCGCGACCATGCCCAAGCATAGATGCTTGGGGGCGGAGTCTGCGAGAAACTGCAACAGGTAGCGCACGCTCCAAATCCCCAAGCAAATCGCCGGGGTGTGCTCCCAGAAGGCGAGACTGTAGAAGAATACCGGCGTGCAAAGCCCGGCCGTGAGGACCGCGACGTGCCCGACCGCAATTCGGGGAGCCACCAACCGCGCCAGTTGGGCCAAGCCGGCCAGCATGACCAACGCGGAGAGCACCGGCAACAGATAAAGCCCCCAGTGCCCCAAATGGACGAAAGACAAGGCCGAGATCAGGGCAAAGACCGGCGAGAAGACGGAATAGAGTGTGCCGGACTCAACGTGCGTGAAATAGTAAGGCAGGGGGTTGTACGCGAAGGCTGGATCGACGACCTGCCCGGGCCAAGGGATGGAAAAGTCTGTGTAGCGACTGTTCGCTAAGGCTTGGACCTGGAGGAATTTGTTGGCGTTGTCCGTGATCCAAAAGCCGCGTTTTTCGAGGACGCAGAGCGCGGCCCCATAGCAAGCTGAAACGGCGAGTAGGGAGCACAGGACCGATCGGCTGGGATGGAATCGGCGGAAGAGCGTTTTACGGCGCACGGGCCGCCAAATTGTCAAAGACGATGAACTGATGCTCGGCCAATCCGAGTTGCGCGGCGAGCGCGTACCCAGCGCGCATGGGCAGCGAAGGGTTCCGCTCCACAATCATCAAGTCTCGCTCACCGGCGCCGATTCGGCCCAGCTTGGCCAGCCCGTCCAAGTTGCTCAAGAGCGGGTTGCCGCCAATGTAGAGGCTTTTGCCGACTTGCTTGAGATTGTCCAGTCCATCGAGGTTTTGCAGGGCTTGGTTGCGGTTGATGCTCAAAGCACCCCCGACCTCGGCCAGTGCATTCAACCCCTCCAAACGCTCGAGGGCGGGATGTCCGTCCACAGTCAAGCCGCCCTTAATCGCCGCAATCCCATTCAAACCCCGCAGGTCTTTGAGCGCGCCATTGAATATGAGCAGCAAATCCCCCTCAACCGCTGAGAGGCTGCCCAACCCCTCTAAATCGCGCAGGGCCTTGTTATCCCTGATCTTGATGCTGCCTCCCACGTGGGTCAGCCCGCTCAACCCCTCTAGGTGAAGCAGCTCGGTCGTGGCATCGACAAACAGATGGCCGCCGACGCGCCGGAGTGCTGTTAGCCCGGCTAGATCGCGCAGCAAAAAATTGCAACTAATCTCGAAATTTCCCTCCACGCGCGCTAGCCGCTCCAGCCCCTTTAGTGCGACCAAGCCGTTGGCGAGAATGCGGAAATCTCCTTCTACATAGCCGAGATTGTCCAGCCCCTGCAGGTCGATCAGGGTTCCATTGTTCCGAATGGCGAAATCGCCCTCTATGCCGACCAGCTTGTGCAGCGACGCCACGCTGCTCAAATACGCATCCTCTAGCAATAAATCCCCCTGCACCACAAAGGCTTCCGGCTGCGTCCCTGCCCAAGCGTCTAACTCCTCCTGCGACCCAATCGCTATCGCCTCAGCCGACCCAACTCCACCGCCCTCCTGACAGCCGCCCCAAAGGGCGACGCTCAAGGCCGACGCGCCAACCAATCGCCAACGAGCCATTCATTCCCCCGTCGCGTCCTGAATTTTCAGCAAGGTATCCTCGAAAATCTCGACCGCATACTGCTCGTGCAACCCGCGCATGTACTGCACGTACGCCTCTTGTGAACGGGCAATTTTCACGTAAGCCCGCGCCCGGCGCTGCGAAAAAACGTGATAAGGCTTCTTGGGGGCCGGTTGCTTCTCCACCACCTTAAACACCGAATAGCCTTCTCGCACCTTTACCGGCCCCCCCACATCCCCCACCTGCAAATTTTTGGCCACTTTGTAGAGCTCTTGGTATAGCCCGACCGGACTCAAGACCAACCGCCCCTCGTGGTGTGCTCGGTCTTGGCGAATCGTATAGTCCCTAGCCAGTTGCACGGCATCGGCCCCGGCCAACAATTCCTCTTTCAGACTGTGGGCCTGCTCCTTAAAGGCGACCAGAATCTCGGTGGTGACTAAGGTCTCAAAGCCCTGAAACTTCTCGGGGTTTTGATCGTAAAAGGCGCGCGCCTCGGCCTCGGTGACCGGCGGCAGCCGATCCTCCACCGCTCGCTTTCGCAAGGTGCTCACCAGCATATCGCTGCGCTTATTGGCCACGGCCGTGCGGATCACTTGATGTTGGTCTAGCCCCTTGGCGCGGGCCTCTTCAAAAAACATCCGATTGGGGATGGCCGCATCCCGCAGGTAATCGACGATCCAGTCGCGCTCGTAATCGCGCGAATACCCTTCTTCTTTCTCCGGTACGAGCAGGACGAAATCGTCCATGGTGAGCGCCCCGCCATTGTAGCGGCACAACACCTCTGCGCCCTCTGCGGGTGTTGTCGCCCGCTCTGCCGACGACCGCGCTAGACGCAGCAGCAGCCGGTCTATCTTGTCGTAGTGAATTTGCGGCGCGTACTGGGCGCGGAGCGAGTCGCGCAGAGCTTGGGCGCGCTGGGCGCGCTTTTGCGCGAACACCTCCTCGCGGACAAACGGAGCGACCTCGCGAAAGGCGACCGGGGCCTCGTCTAAAACCTTGACGATCACGTAGCGCGGCGGGTCGCCCCCCCACGGCAGCGGTTCGGAAACCTCGCCGACCGGCAGGGAAAAAATGCTTCGGAGCGGTGGCGCCGTGTCGTCAATCGCATAATACTTTCCCACATCCCCGCCTTGGTCCCGCGTCGCCTCGTAGAGCGAGTGTTGCCGGGCCAGTTGGCGGAAATCAGCTCCCGTCGCTAGCGCGTCGAGCAGCTCGACCGCTTCGTCTCGAGTCGCAACCAAGATACCCGCGTAGCGCAGCGCTCTATCGCGGTGCGAATCCCGGTAGTGCTGCATCAGCTCCTCTTCGGCAATGGAAATCCGTTGGTCGATCTCAATGCTTCGGTAGAGCCGGACGGCTTGGTCTTGGGCAAATTGCGCGACCTTGCGCTTAAATTCCGGTTCGTCCCCAATGCCAACTCGTTCCGCTTCGGCGAGCAGGAGCTTTTTGTCGATCAGGCCATTGAGTAGAATCCGGTCGGCCTCCATGCCGGTCTTGCCCATCCGGTAGGCTGGGGGAATCCGCGCGGCATAATTTTTGAACTCCCCGACCGCGATGGGTCGGTTTTGTATCTGGGCGAGCACTAGCTCGTCTTGGGCGGCACTGGGAAGCGCGAGCCCTAAGAGGCACACGCTTGAGCGCACTATTCCACGTATTCTCTTCATCAGTCTAAAACCTCGGCATTTTGCGGACGCGCTACGTTACTGGTAGGAAGCTACGTACGCGACACTTACTTTGAGTCGGTTGGATCTATCATTTGTAAAAAATCGCGGACCGTGCTGAAGACGCTGTGGTCCAAATCCCAGTAGTCATTCTTTGCCGCCACACCGACGGAAAATTGCGCTGATCATTGCCCTCAACGAGGAGCTGGATTGCCGATTTGATTGCTGCTTGTTGCCGCATATCTAGCGCACCTCAAACCCGTGTCGAAGCGCGGCACTGATTCCATTTGGCTTAAAGGTAACGCAGCGATTTTCCGCGTCGCGGGCTTCAAGCCGGTGTAGGAGAAAGCCGTCAGGACCCAGTGCTTGATGCGCTGCTTCTATGCACTCAAAACTGTGCGTGGTCGCAAATATCTGCGTGTGGAACTGCTTGGCCGCTTCGTCAATGGCTCGCCAGACATCGGGTAGCACTGAGTGGTGAATGCCGTTTTCAACCTCATCTACCAAAACGACGCCGTTCGGTACGGTAGCTATGGCCAAAACCAGCCGGGCTAGCTGGGTCATGCCTTCGCCCATTGCTGGCAGTGGCACGAGTTCGGACAACCCGATATCTCCCCAGATCATGGGTGTGCCGCTGGAGGAATTGTCTTCGATGCTCTGTAGCTTCGGCTCGACGACCTGGAGTGCTTTTAAGAGGAGATCACCCTGTTTTTGTCTTCTCAATAGTCCAAGTCGCGTCGCATATTCTTGGGGGTTTCTAGTCCGAGACAAGAGAATTACCGCAGGGAATGGAACGTTTGTAGCAGGCTGCTGGATCTCAAGATCTTGCCCCTTAATACGTATATGGTTTTTAATTTTTTGATCAGAAGGATCGCTATACTGGAATATGAGCGCACGTTCGTCAAAAAGATTCGTTGCCGAAACTCCGTCCGTACTATCAAGAGTAATTTCAGTGGTGGGCTGCTGCTCCGATACGATTTCCAAGGCGAATCGACCATGCGACTTATGTTCCCCTTCAATTTTAATGGACTGTTCCATGTCAAGATTGAAGAAGATCTGCTTCCAGAAGAAATCTCTCACCGAAGCTCTATCTTTTTCTCTTCCGCGGATAACATTAGCATTTACGGCCAGTTGTGCGTTTCCGCCGCCAGCGAGCAGAAAAATTGCTTCGAGTAAGCTGGTCTTGCCGGAATTATTTTTGCCAGCAATGAGGTTAATGCCGCTCAATGGGTTGATTTCGAGCGCGTTGAAGCCGCGGAAATTCTGTATCTGCAAACGTTTCAACATGGCTTTGGATCCTCGCTTATTAGGATTCTCCAGATTATTTTACACTAACGTACAACCGTTACCGTATCAAGGGAATAAAGTAAGAAGAACAGTTAGGACGCTCTGAGTGGCTCTAACTCCGCTGATATCCATCTGGTTCGCAACGGATAACTGAACATAAGTATAGTATATTCCCGACCAGAGGTCAAGCTGGAATCGCGTGATGTGGGAAAACGGCAGAGAAGCAGAACCCGTTGCGTTTTTGGATGATCGAAATATCGTTGAAATAGTGTTATAAATACCGGGTCGAAGCCATCCATCACAAAAGGGCACGAAATTCTTCAACGGTTAATCCTGCGTCCCTTACAATACCCCCCATAGTAAAGGCATTAACAGGATTGTTTCTTGGAACAGTCAGAATACGCACTCCATCGGTCATGACGATGTGCTTGCCCTGACGTGCAATGCGAAAACCTGCTCTTTCCAAAGCTCGCACCGCATTAAGATGGTTGATACCCGGAATCTTGGGCATGTTTATACAGCCAGTTCGATTTCTCGGACTTCGGCATCCTGCAAAAGGTCTTCTACGACGCTGAGATATTCTCGAATGGCGGCTTCGATATTAACGAGGGCTTCTTCTTCTGTTCTTCCCTCGGACCAACAACCCGGAAAGCCGGGGATCGACACACTGTAGCCTTCGTCAGATTGATGAAGGGCGATTTTATACCTCATAATGGTCTCTTTGCGGTTATTCATTTGTCTTTCCTTTTCGTGCGTCGCCGATAAGTGACGAGCGGATGTCGTCGTTGTTTACAAGACCCCAAACCTCACCCACGGTTCGCTTTCTCTGCTGTTTCTTCCATAAGGTGTGATTCAGTAGTAGCCAAAACAGATGGTTTACCCCTCCATCCGTCTTTGCATGAGCATCGCACAACCACCACAGAGATGAGAAGAACAGTTAGGCCGCTCTGAGTGGCTCTAACTCCGCTGATGCCGGTTTATCGAGACCTAGAAGTTCAAAAACGCGCTGGATTTCATCTACATGCACGTCTCCGGGTGAAAGGATTTCAATCCCGATAGGCGCACCATTCTCGGCGTAGTCAATGAGGAGGTCTTGTGTCACCTGCTTCGTGCGTACACTTTTCTGTCTATGCTTGGAAGCGAGGTAAATATAAGCCGCGAAGGGCTTGCCCTTTCGATAGGTGATCTGCAAGGATATGGATTTCATGGGAACACCTCTTTCGGATATGCGGTTACAATGACAAGGGTCTCGTCGTCTGGGTCGGGCTCGACAACCACGCGCCAAACTCAAGCAGGGTTTTCTCCGTGTCGTGAACTGTCGATAAAAGCAACTCGGTGCCGCGCTCGATTCTATTGAATACGCCTCGCGCCCTGTTGCAACACATCATTCGCGATTTTTGCACCTGCTTTATTTGGTCCTGCAAAAATGAGGTAGTATAGAGGACGATTATTGGTGCTTTGAATTTCTCTTGCGGCGGAAACATAGGGAAAAACACTCTTGAGCCGTTTGCGATACCACCGCACGAGAATATCGCCGGAACTTTGTATCTTGGTGATGTTTTCTCCAAACAAGCTCTGTTTGTTTTGATAGAGCAGATCGTACCATTCACTGGTTCCGAAGTATTGGTCGAGCTTGTTGCGTTCTTTCGTCGTGAACTGCCCACTTTTCTTGAGCAAACGTTGAATGGCCATGCCCACGGGAAAGTTTATGAAAATCTCAATGGCCTTGGTCTTGCCTATTGCGGCAATGGTTTCCCACGGGACCTGCATGCCAAAGGGATCGAGAAAGATCACACCGCGCCATTGCTTCCAATAAGTCTGATTTCGATCTAGTAATCTGTGCAGATAGTCATTGCAGTCTTCCTTGCGGAGGTGAATTCGTCTATTTGAACCCTTGTATTGATTCTTTAGAGCGTTGAGTCGATCTAGACGCTGTTCGTCAATTTCAATGAATACGTAGTCCGTAAAGGGTTTTTCTAATTCAAGCGCGACACGCGGAGAGCCGCTAATGTACTCGGCCTTACCTGCATCTTGCATAATATGATTAGAGACCTCAAGTAATAACTTCTGACTGGGATCGTCCGTTTGCTGCTGGCGAATTTTAAGCGTTCCCGGTCCAGCAAAGGCGTCAATGTAGAAGTATCCTTTGAATATCCGCTGCTTACTGAGAATGGTGGTATAGGCGTGGAGATATTTGCGGAGACACGTTAGTTTCTCCCGCGCCCAAGGGCCAACGTCGGGCAGATCGTTCCCATCGTCTGTCGGCGCACCAGCCACTTGTAACGGCATGCCAAATTGCTGTTCAGATTCCACTCGCGGGTATTCCAGCCATTGGCGTCCGTCGAGCGTGTTGCCGCCCGTTTTGGGGGTGCGCCCGCCCCATTGCTTGAAGAAGAAGGCGACGCGCTGGGCTTGGCACTGGTCGCGCAAGGATCGCACCCACTCTATTCGCATCGGGCGCACACCCGGCCCACTCTCGCCCCCGGCGATGATCCAGTGAATGCCCTCCAAATTCACCGCGCCGAGGGGGCCGAGCAGCGGCTCGAACGAGACGAAGCGCACAGAGGCATTGGTCTGTTTCAAGTGCCGCAGGCGCGTCATGGCCGCGGCGTTTTCAATGGAGACACCGAGCCAGATATGCGGGGGCGCGGCTCGTCCCCGGTAGTGCTGATAGACGAAATCGCGCATCAGCGAACTGCGCTTGGTGAGCACCTGATAGATGTGCCAATCGGCGCGTTCCATCGTGTCGAATACGCGGGCGATGTACTCGGTGGGAATGTTCTTGTGAAAAAGATCGCTCATCGAATTGACGAAGATGAGTTGTGGACGCCGCCAGCGCAGGGGTTGCTCGAGACGCTCGGGCCGAAGGGTGAGATCAAAGCCGGTCTCAAAAGGATGGCCCTTGACGCCGCGAAAGCGCTCGGAAAGGCGTTCGGCATAGCAATGGTCACATCCCGCACTCACCTTTGTGCAACCAGTGACCGGGTTCCAAGTGCTGTTGGTCCATTCAATGGTGCTTTTGCGAGACATGCCGACGGCTCCCGTGTCCATTCTGCATTTACTGACGAACGGATGTTATGCACAAGCTGAGTAGCATCCATCTGGTTCGCAACGGATAACTGAACACAAGTATAGTATATTCCCGACTAGAGGTCAAACTGGAATCTGGAATCGCGTGATTCGATTTCTCGGACTTCGGCATCCTGCAAAAGGTCTTCTACGACGCTGAGATATTCTCGAATGGCGGCTTCGATATTAACGAGGGCTTCTTCTTTTGTTCTTCCCTCGGACCAACAACCCGGAAAGCCGGGGATCGATACACTGTAGCCTTCGTCAGATTGATGAAGGGCGATTTTGTACCGCATAATGGTCTCTTTGCGGTTATTCATTTGCTTTTCCTTCCATGTCCAAAAAATCAAAGCGTCCGCATCGAAGTAGGTTATCGCGAGCTCGTTCGGCATTCGCTCGTACCGTGTCATCGCCGCTGTTTAGTCCTGCTTGGAGGATAGGTTTCGCTTTATCGGTTGGAATATAAAAGTTCCCGTCATTCTCAACAGCGAAATCAGTCAATTTGGCAAAGCACTCTACGACTAGGGTAGTATGATCCTCAACCATCTCTCGTAGTACACTTATCTGTGGGTATATTTCTCTATCCTTTGATTCGCTTATATCGAGGATCTTCGATAACGAAGTCAGACGCCACTCGGCGTCCAAGCACTCTGCTTCCAGCCAAAACGTAAACTCTTTAAGTTCGGATGGTTCCTTTTTCTCAAAGCGCCAGTTAAAGAAGTCGATGATTCGCTGTTTAAGGCTCGCTTCCAGTTGGTTGTCGCTATTTTTCAAGGAAACTCCTATATAACTAAACAAGCGAGACCAGCGATCTTTGTCTTCCTTGGTCTTTTCATAAAATTTTTCCAGCAAGCTGCTGTCTCCTGCGAGCGGATAAAATTTCCATAAATAGCAGGTAAACAAGCGTTTGCCGAGAGTATCTGTAATATCCGTTTTGAGTTTATCAATGTTCTCAAGCGCGAACTCAATGTCGTCTCGGACAACATCAAAGATCTGTTTGTATGGTCGATTATACCGGAGGAAATTCCCAAAGGCTTCCGTCCATGCCGGTAGTTTCTCTTGCGGAAGAAGATCATTCTTATGCTGAACCGCCCACTCTCTATCCAAACCACAGATACGACCGTAATTCAGTCCAAGGAGAGCATATTCAGGCAGCATCAGCGCGTACTCGCATTTTGAATTGAGCCGTTTTTCGAGGATGGTAAAAACTTCAGGTGTAGCTGCTTGATCATCCTCCAACTGGCGGCGTATCCAATAACCGAATTTGACCAAGTGCTCCAGTGCCATACTTCGGGTATTATTGAGTGCTTCGGTTAGTTGATCATCTCGATTCAGAAAAACGGGCTCATTCTCATCCAGTCGCCTGTCGTATTGGGTGCAGAGCTTATCCAACAGAGAGGCGAGACGCTGACGCCCTGAAATTGGGACATTGATATCCTTCTCTAGGCACATCCCGACGAAATCCCCCACCGCTTGACGCGAACTTTGCCAACTTGGATGCTCTCTGGATACATCGCTGCGATTGTCCCCTTCTTCCTCCTGCTGGTCGGGATGGGACAATACCCATTCGCAGAGATCAAACCATTGACCGAGATTGTCAAATTGCTTGAGTTTTACTTGCTCGTGAATGGCAGACACTATCGCCTTAATATAGATAGGTCTCGCTAACTGGTTCCAGTTTTCGAGCCAAAAATGTAGCCGTGATTCATCTGATATTATACTTTCTTTGAATAATGCCTGAAATGTCTGGGCAAGTCCTTCAAAATTGATGTGTACCCACCACTCATCAGGATCGTGACCAACGCTTTCCCATTCGTTCAAGAACGAAAGGATTTCCTCATCTGACATTTTCTCTAGTTCTTCAGCAGGCTTTGGACTGCGTTCCTCTACTCTCTTTGCACCTTCCAATCCATAAGATTCATAGTCCAATCCATAAGGTTCATAGTCGTCATCCGTAATCGGTTTTTCCGCTTCCGCATTTAGCTCTTTGAAGTATTCGTCGTACCTACTGAAGAGTACTGAAGCAAATGGATTTAGTTGCATTCTGTGAAAGTAGCGTTTCCATTCTTCAAATAATCCTTGGGTAAAGCGAGCTCCCATCCGGTCCCGAGAACTCTGTTCCGACGGGCCGCTAAGGATGGCCTCAAATATTCGCTCCTTTTCGATCTCAGTGAGCAAATCAGTGCCGAATTTTTCGCACGACAGGCGAATCATGCGCTGGAACTCAAAGCGGTGACGCCATTTATCGTAATCTTCGTGAACAAGGATCATCTCACGTATCCAAGGCTTAGTCTGTTCATTTAGATGCAATGCGTAAAGATGTTGGCGGATGCGTGTGAAAATGTCCCAACGCTGGTTTCGCAACGCCTGATCCAGTGCCGATACGGCTTCCGGTTTTCTCTCGTAAACTTTTTCGCTGGCGAACGTTAGCGTGTGAACAAGAACATCCTTGGCATCCATCGAGTCTGGAGGCTCACTGTCAAGCTCATTCACACGCTTAAACCAAAGAAAGGTAGAACCATTACTACTGTTCTCTTCAAGATTGTCTCTATGGAACATGAGGCGTATCACGGTCGCGGTGGCATCAAGCAGTATTCGAGCGGTTTGGTAAGGCTCTCGCTCTGCCAAAGGTTTGACCCCTTTTTCCAGTATCTGATGATATTCCCACTCGCGAAAGCGTGGTCGTGGTTCTAGTCGAGTTGTCCAATCTTCGGGGTTCGCTCTACGGCGGGCCTGTTTGTCTGCTTTCTGTGGATCTGGCCGAAATGCGATAAGCACTTCGGCAAGTGTTAACGCTGATTCAATTTGGTCACTGCTTATCCAATGACTCAGTACTTCATCAAAACGGGGATTCAAAAAGAGGGACTCTCCTTGGACATATTTAAGGATTACCTCTTTGAGCTTTGTTGAAAGTGATGCCTCAATGGTCAATACAATATCGATTACGTCATCACAAAACCGTGGATTATCGGTCTCTGGTATTCCTAATATGACCTCAACCACTTGCTCTGAGGCTTCATTGGCGACGTTCTTCAGAAATTGAAATTCAGGCCAAAAAGGATACTGAACATATCCATCCGGTAGGAACTTAACTTTAGGAGGATGGTCGAAAAAACCACGTGCCTTCAACGGCTCAATCCAATGCGAATTCTTTAGCCTAGAAAAAAAATATTGACGCTCCACCTCCGTTTTTACGGATTCGAGTGCCTTCTGTACCAAATCATCTGTTGGTTTCGTCCAAGATTTCATCAATTCCTCCTATCCGTTCGTATTGGCTGCTAGCGGCAACATGAAGCATACTCTCTAAAAACGTAAAAAACTTCTCGGCCTGTACCTCCATCTCCGTCCCAGAAATGTCCTTCCCAATATGTGCATATTTTTGAAACCAGTTTTTCGCCTCCTTCCACTCTCTCATGGAGTTCTCAGGGATTCTATCCTTATCCTTATAGCGGAGGAATGTGGAAAAGAAAACATCGTTGCTCTCTTCTCTTTTATCTCTCCCTCTTTTATGATCATCAATCAGTTTCTGTAGCATTCCACAAACAGTATGAGGTATTTCATGGTGTGACGACTCAGAATCATGATGAGGCAGCTCTTCAGAAGCTGAAAATCCACTTGACCCTCCCCACTGGTCGTTCCAATTTTTTGCGATTTTATCAAGATGCTCGACATATTGGACCTGCTGCCGTTTATCTCCTCTAACTGTGCGAGCCAAGCCATTCATTATATCTCTGCCTGCGTGTGCTACAAAAGTCACGTATCCAGGAGATCTCTGATTGAGTAGGATAGCAGCACCCCTGAATACATCAGCATAAGCGGGTAGCTGAAGTTTGTCGTAAATCCACTCGTATATGCACTGCTGTCTAGAATTTAGCATACAGATACCAACCATCTTACATATTCGTCTAATATCATCCTTAACTATCCCATACCCGCCCCACCGCATCGCGTATCTTCTCCTCGAATCGCTCGATCAGCTCTCGGTTGGCATCTACCAATGCCTGTTCCGCCTCTATCTCGGCGACGATGGCTTGTTGCGTGGCGAGGGGAGGTATCGGAAATTTGACTTTTTTTAGGGCATTGCCATTGAATTGGGGTTGGCCTCCACCTGTTGCGAGAGCTTGGGCTTGGTTCCAGTAGGCGTCACTTTGAGCAAAGGCCCAGTAGTAGCTTGGATGAACGCAGTCAGATGGGAAACGGAGGCGAATTAAATAAGAGGCAAAAACCGCTGGGTATTCTTCATCAAACAGCATTGTTTTACCATAAGTCGCCCCGGTTCTGGAAACCAATATATCGCCTGTTGTGAGCAACAATTCCCGCGAGTTATCTGTCAGCGTAATAAATTTCGCTCCATCTGGTCGGAGAGTTCCATCTTCGGCAATGTCGGTGATGCGAATGAATCTAGCATCTCCTTCATCCTGTGCGCTTGCGGTAAAGCCGTATTGCGGTTTTGTAAGTTCACCAATCTCCACCACCGGCCACTCCAAGTCAACTGGAACATGCGGCCGCCAGTTCTCCACCACCGCCCGTGCGCCATCAATGACGCGCTGATAGCCCTCAATCTCCGCGACGATCTCACGCTGGACCTCCAGTGACGGGAGAGGAATTTCGATGTTGCTGATTTCCTTCAGCCGTAACGAAGGATAGGCTTGATCGGGCGTAATCACCCGAGCGTCTAT
Source organism: Candidatus Latescibacterota bacterium (assembly GCA_965242865.1). Classification (GTDB taxonomy): domain Bacteria; phylum Latescibacterota; class UBA2968; order UBA8231; family UBA8231. Next base: position 5,533,734 of record CBDETK010000013.1, on the reverse strand, counting down.
CTGGCACAACAAGTAATAGACGTACTTGGGCAAGCCCTTTTGCTCATCACAGATAATACAGGCTAGATGGCTCGATACATACGCCGCCTCGCTGATTAGGACACGATGGTTTAGAAAAGTCGAAGCTCCACTCTTTGGAAAAAGAATTGTTCCTGGTGGCAATAGCCGCAAGCGTAGTTCGTCAACAGCTTTTTGATTTACTTTGTCCGCAGTGCCAAAGAAATTAGCCGAGCGGTGAACTGCCCCGACATCCGAGGTGCGAATAAATGGGAATTTGCCGTTCTCGAAATACTCTGCACCTTGTGGGGCGGAGTTGCCTGCAACGATTTTGGCAATCTCGTCAAGTGGTACATAGGGAAACTCAGAAGTGCGTTTGTGATTCTCCCGATACCTCTCCCCGCTCAGATTGTACTCCGCACCCTCGGCAACCCGCTCTTTCCCAACGATTAGCCCGCGTTCTATCACTTGGAAGTCGTCCACCGCTTCCCCCGCCCGCAGCCGCCTCAGATATTCGCCAAGCTCCGCCCGCACCTGCGGCAAATCATTCTCCACAATCTCCCGCCGCTGCGCCCCCAAATCAAACCCATCGTTTTCCACCTTGAAAAAGGCAATGTGATCGGCCTTTGTCGCAAGCGATCGGTCCAGAATCAGGATAGAAGTCTTAACCCCCGAATACGGCTGAAACACCCCCGCCGGCAGCGAGACGACAGCCACCAGATAATTCTCCACCAGCAGTTTCCGCAACTGCTTGTGGGCACGCTGGCTCTGAAAGATGATCCCCTCCGGCACGATGACACCCGCCCGTCCCGCAGGCGTCAGATGCTCGGCAATGTAATCGACAAACAGCACTTCGCTGCGCTTGGACTGGACCGAAAAGCGGCTGTGCGGGCGAATGCCGCCCTTGGGCGACATAAACGGCGGATTGGCCAAAATCACGTCGGCATACTCGTTCCAACGCTCCTCGCTGGTCAGGGTATCGTATTCGGCAATATGCGGCTCGACAAAGCCGTGCAGATACAGATTCACCAGCGACAACCGCACCATATCGGGCGAAATGTCATAGCCCCGGAAGTTGGCCGCGAGCGTCCCCTTTTCGTCGGGCGTCAGCGTACTGTGCCCCTCGGCGTCGGTATTGGCCTTGAGAATGTGCTTGTACGACGAAATCAAGAACCCGGCCGTGCCGCAGGCCGGATCGAGCACCGTTTGGTCTTTCTTGGGGTCAATGACGGCGACCATGAAGTCGATGATATGGCGCGGTGTGCGAAACTGCCCAGCGTCGCCCTGCGAGCCGAGCACCGAGAGCAGATACTCAAAGGCATCGCCCAGCCGCTCGCTGTGATCATACGCGAACTCGTCGATGATCGCGAGGAAGGCGCGCAAGGTCTCCGGGTCGCGGTAGGGAAGATAGGCATTGTTGAAGATGCTGCGGAACAACGGCGGAATGCCCGGGTTTTCCGGCATCCGCGCAATGGCCTCGGCGTACAGGTTCAAGGTCTCGTGGCCGCCCAAGCCGGCCTGCATCAGCTTAGCCCACCCATAGCCGGCGAATTCGCCGGCAAAGAACGTGCGCTGCCCGCCCAACTCCTCGCTCTCGGCGTCGAGGTCGTCCATGAACTTGTAGATGAGCGCGATGGTGATTTGCTCCACTTGGCTTTTCGGATCGGGCACTTTGCCGACGAGGATGTCGCGAGCGGTGTCAATCCGGCGTTTGGTCGCGGTGTCGAGCATAGTTGTTTTCTTGAATGCGTAACGAGCGAATGCGACTATAACAGCTTCACAAACTCTTCTACACTGATACCTACGTGTCTGATGATGCTTCGCAAAGTGCCTTTGTCCAGTTCCTTATGATCGGGAACAACGACCTGAGAGAAAGGATTGTCACGACGCAAAATTATATGACTGCCACGCTGCCGTCTCAGGCGAAATCCAATTTTGCTGGGTGCTCTAGCACAGTTCCGCCCTGAAATTCTCGGCAGACTACTCATACGGCCACAACCATGGCCTCAAAGTGTTCTTCAGGAACGGGCAGTCCGTCTTCCTCAAGAGAAGCGACGTATCCTTCAATCGCCTCTTTGATGTTGGCAATGGCTTCCTGCTTGGTTTTTCCTTGACTGATGCAGCCCAACAAGCTGGGACATTCAGCAACCCAATACCCATCTTCGCCGGGATAAACAACGACTTGTCTCATCATTTCACCTCTCGTTTGAGTTAGCCCCTGCCGCGAACTGGTTCAGCGACGAGAATGTCGCGGCGTTTGGTCGCGGTGTCGAGCATACTAGGTCCGGTACGCGAATTCCGCCCCGATTTTCCACACCCCCTTCTCGCGAAAAGCGGGGATAGTCTGGCGACGGGCGGCGTTAGTAATCGCAGGTGCTGAGAGGCGATGCTGCTTGATATAGTCTGATAGCCGGATAATGGCCTCCCCCTGTAAATAACTCAACCGCTTGTGTAGCGACTCCACGAGCCTCAACGCCAAAATATCTTCCATCGCCCGAGTCGTTTGGCGGTTCTCATAGCTCCTAAACGCCTGATAGTACCGCTCCTTTTCCGAGTTGCGAATAATAAGGCACGGCAGCCCGTGCTGGAGGAGCTGAAAATTGATGAGAACCCGCCCCAAGCGACCATTGCCGTCGCAAAAGGGATGGATGCCCTCAAAATCCAAGTGAAATCGGGCAATTTTATCGAGGAAATAGGTGCTAAGATCGCTGGAATACTCGATGAGAATGTCGTCTATCATGCGCTCTACATGTTCGGGTGCCGGCGCGATATGAGTACCCACCCGCACGTATTCCCCCTGCTGGCGAAAGCGGCCGGCAATGGCATCGTCAATGCCGCCGATGAGCATCTTATGTAAGAGCAGTATCAGGTCTTTGTTCAGCTCGCTATCTTTAACTTTAGCCTGTTTGTATTCTGTGACGCGGGCTAGATTTTTCGCCTCAAATACTTCCCGCACAGACACATTTCGGGACAACATCTGCTCCAACAGGACTCGCTCTGTCTCCTCAAGCGTAAGGGTTGAATTCTCAATCGCGTTCGAGTTGTACACATGCTCGGGTATCTCCACTTCGTCGATCATCGACAGCAGCGATTCCTTGCCTCGGCGCAAGGCATCGTACGCCCGCTTCAGCCCCTGGATGCGGTTTCTTATCGGCTGCGTAGTCGCCATATCGTTATGGTATCGTATTCACGCTATATTGTCAAATATCCGTGAATAGACCGCGAAAAATGGGTTCCATTCACGGTTTTTCTGGATAAATGCGTGAATAGCGGTTCCTAAACGGCGAACTGATTGAGAGACACGTAATCCTTGACATACTCGGGAACCAAGGCGCGGTATGGCTCCGGTACGGCGCGGAAGTCGCGGGAGGAAAACGTTGGATTGGTCGCCAATTCGGTGAAGGTCCGGTTCTCAATGATGTCTCGGGTCCGGCCGCTGGTCAGATACGCCTTGAAGTACGCCCGAATCGCCGCGACAGCCTCTGCCTCGTCGGGCTTGTAATCCGCGACGAATTTGGCAAACTCCTCTTCGAGCAACTCGTCTCTCGACTTAAAACGCGGGATGAGGTCAAAGACTTTCTCCAGTATCTCGCGCAAGCTCACGCGGCGATCCACGGCCGCGGCGTGGCGCAGCTTGGAGAGGGTGTAATACTCCTCGGGCCGGTCAAAGACTTCTCGATGTACATAGTCGATGGCGCGATCCCATTGGCCTGCTTCAACGGCTTGGGCAATGACATCGTTTTCGCGCACCTCGTCGGCAAAGCGGTCAAAGAGCATCCGATCAATCCGCATCCCCTCGGCCCCGATCTGCTCTTGCTCAATCGTCGAGAGAAAGTCGCTGCCCAAGTGCTCGTAGGAGCCAGCATATACGACCGGCCTTGAATCGTCCCTGTCGCCACCGCTTTTACCGCGCAATCGCGGCAGTTCCAATACCTCGTCGTAGTTGAACTCGGTCTCGAAGTATTGGCAGTTGCCGAAGAAGTCGAACAGCTTGAAAGTGGTCTTTTCTGCTTCGGCGTCGCCCGGGGCGCGTCGCCCGGTCATCTGGTCGAGGAAGTTGTGTTTCCGGGTGCCGCGCCCCTTGATCTGGACGAAGTCGGTCGGCGAGAATATCGGCCGGAACAAGCCCAAATTGAGAATGTCCGTGCAGTCGTAGCCCGTGGTCATCATGCCCACGGTTACGCACACCCGCGCCTTGCTCGTCCGGTACTCGCGCCTGAAGTTGCCAGTCCCCAAGAGGTTGTTGTTGGCAAAGTTGATTGCGAATTGCTGGGCGTCCGCAACGTGCGACGTAACTTGCACCGCAAAGTCCGACTGATACCGGCCCGGAAACATGCGGTCCGCGATCGCGTTGAAGAGCTGGGTTAGCTTGGCCGCGTGGGTCTGGCTGACCGCGAAGACGATGGATTTGCCGATCTCGCCGCTAATCGGGTCGCGGAGCGCGTTCTCCAAGAAGGTCCGGCAGCAGACCGCGTTGGTGGCTTCCGAAAAGAACGCCTGCTCGAAATCGCGCTTTTTGAACGCCTCGGCTTGCGGCTCTCCTTCCTCGTCGGCAAAAGACACTGCAAAGCCCTCGTCGGCGAGCAGTTGGGTGGTCACCTCGGTGCGTACGTCAATGACCCGAGGGTTGACCAGATGCCCATCGCGCACCCCGTCGAGCAGCGAGTAGCGGAACGTTGGCTCGCCGCGCTCACAGCCAAAGGTGCGGTACGTGTCGAGCAGCAGCCGGCGTTCCACCTCGCGCGGGTCGGTCGCATGAACGCCTCGGAGAAAGTCGCGGGGCGTCGCCGTCAGCCCCAGCTTGTACCCGACGAAGTAATCGAATACGGCGCGGGCATTGCCGCTGATCGACCGATGCGCCTCGTCCGAAATCACCAAGTCGAAATCCGTGGGCGAAAACAGCGCCTGATACTTGTTGTTGAACAGCAGCGACTGCACGGTCGCGACCACGATGTGCGCCCGCCGCCAGTCGTCGCGCTTTTCCTTGTAGATGACCGTGGCGAAATCGGGCGTCAAGTACGGGGCGAAGGACTTGCGCGCCGCTTGGTCTTCCAACTCCAACCGATCGACCAAGAAGAGGACGCGGCGAGCGTTGCCCGTGCGGAGAAACAGCTTGATGACGGCCGCGGCCACGAGCGTCTTGCCCGTGCCGGTGGCCATCTCGAACAGGAAGCGGTCGCGCCCGTCGCGGACCGCCCGCTGCAACCGGCGAACCGCTCGCACCTGATAGTCGCGCAAAAAGCGCAGACCATGCGTCTGGATGTAGCTGGGGCGCTCGGCCTCGACGCGCCACCCGGCTTCGGCCGCATAGTTGGGCCGCTGCGTGAGGACGATGTAATCGGCGTCCACCTGTTCGTCGATCAGGCGTTGCGGGTTCGGCGCGACCTGTTTGTACCCCTCCACCGAGTCCGGCGACGGAAACGCCGTGACGATGTGCGGATGGCCGCGCTCTAAGTCCCAGAAGTAATGCAGAGTGCCGTTAGAGAGGATGATGAAGCGGCAGTTTAGCGAGCGGGCGTAGCGGCGGGCCTGCTCCTTGCCGACCAGTGGGTCTTTGGCCTCGGACTTGGCCTCCAGCACGATCAGCGGAAAGCCGCGGTCGTCGAGGAGCAGGAAATCCACGAACCCGCGGCCAGAACGCTCAAAATCGTCGCCCAAGCGGTCGAGGTCGTCGCGCTTGAGGGCGACCTGCGCTTCCAAGCGGATATTGGCTCGTCCAGCGTCGTCGTCGAAAAATCGCCAACCCGCGTTTTCGAGCAGCCGGTCAATTTTAAGGCGAGCGGTCGCCTCGTTCATGGCCGAGAGGTGTCGCGTACTTGGGTAGGGTCAATAAATCAGCCGGACGATTGCGACTTCGACGTCTTTAGCCTTGTCCGAGTCCACTTCGAGACGCAAGAGATAGAGGCCCGGGGCGAGCAGGTTGCCGGCATCGTCCACGCCGTCCCAAGTAGCCGAGAACCGGCCGCTAGCCGCGGTGCTCTGGGCCACCTCGCATCGCCGCTGCCCCGCTAGATCGTAGAGACTGATCGTCACGGGCACCGCCCCGCTGAGATTTACCAGATCGTATTCGATCTGCAGCACATCGTTGACGCCATCCCCGTTGGGGGTAAAAAGCGGCGGCGAAAGCCACAACGCCTTGACCGCTGGATTGGCCACCGTACCCAACCCCACGCTCAAGGTATTGCTCGCGGCCCGGTCATCGGCGTTCCCCGCTGTGATGCGTTGGCGCACTTCGTGGGGGCGCTGGCTGTCAAAGACCCGGCCCGAAAACACCGTGCCCACCTGAAAGACTTCGGCCTGAAATTCGACCTCGACCAACTCGCCCGTGCGATTGACATCGATCCGCGGCACCTGCACCACAAAGCGCTGGGGGGCCTTTTCCGCGATGGTAAAACTCTGCTCTTGGCCGCCGATATGCACGGCGTCAATGCTCGTAACCTCTATCGGGGTGTCGATCTCAATGCTGTCGAAGCCAAGGTCGTTTTGCTCTAAGTTGGGTAGAATTTTGTAGGTGAATTGGACGACTTCGCCCACCTCGACTTGGTGCGGCACAATCTCGGCCAGCACTTGGCTGGCCACCGGGGGCTGGGACACGCTAAACTGCAAGTACTCCATGCGACCGGCCGCAAAGGCCCGCTCCGAAAAAAAGTCCGCCTTGAACTGCAAGTAGCGCCGCGGCCGCGAACCGACTAATTCGGAATGACCCCGGTCAAAGTCGAGCGGCGGCGTCCAGAACTCCCAGCTTTCGTTGTCCGGGCTGATCCCGGCTTTCTCGCCTTCCTCCAGCCTTTTGTAGCGGTCCAAGGTGAGGGGGTCGCCGCTGGCGGCAAAGCGGGACCGCTCATCGCCCCTGAACGTGAAGCGCCAGTAGAAATTGGGGTCTAGGTCGTCGCCGCTGCGCATACTTAGCTGGACCGTTGCGCCCCGGTCGCGGCTGCCCGCCCAAGTCAACTCGCCTAAGCTAGAAGCCATGCCCAAATCAATGACATTGGATACGTAGCTGGCCTGCGAGGCAAAGCCGTCGCCGAAAATTTCAAATTCGGCGATCTCCCAGTTGCCAACGGGCGCCTTAAAGAGGATTTCGGCAATGGGCTGGTCGGGCAGTTCCAAATCGAGGAAGGGTTCCAAATTGTTTGCGACCTTGAACGCGATGTCGTAATCGAGGAAGGCCCCGCGCCAATGGTATTGCCCGGCGCGGGTTCCCTTTTTGCGCGAGTCGCCATCGCTGGTGCCGATCTCGAACACCTCGATAAAACGCTGGTGGGCAAAGCGCTCGGTGGTCGAAATTTTGATGCGCCGGATGGGAAACAGGCCGTTCAACTCAAACCAGATGCCCTTCTTGCACGGCGGGCAATCGGCGGCCTGACTGCGGCCGCTGCCCAAGTACGCGGTGGTCTGGTCGCCATCCATCAAGTTGTCCAACAGGGCTTCCGATTGCCAACCGTAAGAATTGTTTGAGCGTATGCCGCCGCCCCGCTCCCGAATCAGCGGCGTCAGATTGACGGTCGGATCTAGACGCTGCGGCTCAATAGAATGCGGCGCGACCTCCAACAGGTCTATCTTGCCGAGCCGCTTTTCATCTACATCGGCCCAAGACAACTGGACGAATTCAAAGTCCCCTGCGACCTCTGGCCGCGGCACCTCCTCGCCGCCGATGCGATACACGGTGAGCGCCTCGACCGCCGCTAGCCCCCAGCAAAAGCTCCCCACGAGCGCGGCCGCCAAAAGTCGCAGCATATTTTCTCTCATAAGCTCCTGCACGGTAGGTAAATAGAAAGAAGGGGGGGAATGGCCATTCCCCCCCTTCTCTACAAGGCACTTATGCGGCGCGAACCGCTTATTTGCCGAATGAAGCCTTGATCTGGCCCCACGTGTTGTCTTCGACGGATGTCGGCGCGATGCCCTCAAAGGCCGAGTCGTCAACGCCCAAAAGCACCCAGTCTGCCAAGAAATCAGCGTCGCCAAAGGATTCGACGTTGGGACTGATGGCCCAGCGCGAATGGCAGTTGCAATCGTCGGAAAGCTCGGCGTCGGTATCAAAGACGTGCCCGGCCAAGCCGATGATCTCGTCCTGCTCAAAGTCGTGGGGGATGCTCCCTTGGGGGTCTTCCCAATTGAAATCGTCCCAATAGACGCTCCACCATTCGGCTCGCTGGCGCATCTCCTCAAAGGAATTGGGCGCGGTGCCGCTAAACCAATACGCATGATCGGAGTATGGCGGCGAGTCGTACCAATCGGCTTGGGTCATCCAAAACCAGTTCCACTGCCCCTCGCGGGCTTGGCCGTTGTCGAACCAATAGTGGCTGATTTGGGCGTGGCGACCGCGCTGGCGCGCCTTCTCTTCGTCGGTCTGACCTTCTAAATCCCAGAAGGAGCCGCCCGAGTGATCGGCGTCCACGGCTGTTTCGACCGATTCGTTGCCCAACTGGTACTTGTCGTCAAAGCGCTCGTACGCCCAATAGATGCGGTTGGTTTCCTCGTTCCACGTGGGAATCCAGCGGAAGGAAATCGAGGACACGTCGAGATCGCCGGTGTAGATCCAAGGCCGGGCCGTGCTCTGGACGACGCTCTGCTCGGTGATCCAAAATTCCTCGGGAATGATGTCCCATTCGCTCAGGTCGGCGTCTAAGACCGGAAGGTGGGTCTCGGGCCATTGCCACACCGCGCCGATAAAATCGGGTGGGTCGTGGGCTTGGGCCCGGGTGCTCAGGCCGAGCACCAGCACCGGGACCAATAAGGCGGATAACATTTTCTGCAAAGCGAACCTCCTTTTAGAGGGGTGAGGTTTGGTTTGAAGGCGAGGTGCGATACTACTCGTGTGTCTGTACTAATAAAAACGCATTATGCGGTCAAGCAAAAATTACTTCAAGCCGGCGATGATCGACAGAAAACTCAAGCCCGAAGTCTCGATCTCCCGGCGTCGGCCCACCACTTCCAGCGAGCGGCGGTCGAGGCGGATACCCACCTGAGTGGTTAGCTCATAGCCTAGATAGCGGCTGCTATTGGTGAGCTGCAACGCCAAAACCGAGCCGCGAAAATCCCCGGTGAAAATCCCCGCCGCCCGCGTACCTTCGCCTCCTTCGAAATCAAAGAAAGCGCGCTGCTCCAAGCCGAACTCAAACTCGGTGGTCTCGAGCACAGGAACGCGGCCCACCAAGAACAAGATGCCGTCCCAAGAGCGCCGCGGGTCGAATGCGCGGCTAAAGGGGACCTCGCGCAGGAATTCGCTCTTGAGTTTGGGCCGGAAACTCAGCGACCGCCAGTAAAAGACGCATTCCACCTTGTTGATCAGCCCGACAAAGCCCGAAGTCCGCCGCCCGTCGCGCCCTGCAGGACTGTCGCGCTGCTGCCAAACCTCCCACTTGAAGCGATGCAAGGTTCGCCACAAACGCGGGCTGGCGTACTCCCAGTCGGCGTAAAAAGTGTTGATCCAAGTGTCGGCCGCGGCCAAAGGGTCCAATACCGGCACATTGCTGCCAGCCGACTCGGCCGGCGCGCCGAATTTGCTCCTGGGGACGATCCATTGCACCAAATGATCGGCGATCTCGTCTTGAGCCTTCTTGATCATGTTGAAAATCCTCCGCCGGCCCCACTGCGACCCGCGCTGCTCCAAGAGGAACATTCCATAGCTCGTCAGGTTGCGGCGGTCGCTCGCCAAGCGGATTTGCCGCAACTGACCCACCCTTAGCTCAATCCCCGGGGCCACTTCGAGCGCGCCAAAGACATTATAGCCCCAGTGGTCGCGCTTGTAGGGATAGTCTGGCTCTTGGTCGTTTTCAAAGCGCTCCACCCACCCATTGTTGTTGAGATCAATGCCGAAGAGAAATTCGGGGCGATCGGCGGCATAGCGCAAAAACGGCTCGTCGTAGTCGGGGAAAAAGTTCACCCGATCGACCGTGCTGTTCTGGTTGAAATCCGATATGAAGTCGCGGTTCTCGTCGTACCCGGGAAAAACCGCTGGATCGGCCACGCCGCGGACCTCGATTTCACTGCGGCGCTCGGTGGGAACAAAGCTGCCCTCGCCCACCCGCAGCCAGTCGGGCTGCCGGTCGTTGTCGTCGTTGTCATCGACAAACTCGTAGTGCAAGTTGACGGCCTCGGGGGCATAGTCGGACACCCCGTCGCGATTTACCGTCAGGACGCTGGTGCGATACCCGTCTTCCATCCCAAAGCCCTCGCCCATAACGCGCAACGGCCCCTCCCGGAAGGCCAAGTTGACCAACCAGCCTACTTCGTGGCGGTCTCCGGCCATGCCGTTGATCGCCCGGTGGGAATCGCGCCCTAGGCCGGGGTACTTTCGGTACTGGGTGTTGAGGTTTAGTTCGCCGTAAAAATCAAAGCCGTGAAAATCCCGCACCTCGGCCGTCAGCCCGACGATCTGGTTGGCCGTGGGCAGCCCGTAGTCGAAGACGACCTCGCGCTGGTTTAATTGGTTGTCGATGTTGCCCTCGGCTCGCGCTGCGAGCAAAAATTGCGGGACGCCAAATTCGTCCGTCTGCCTATTGGAGCTGACCTCCACTCGATAGTCGTTGGCGAGCACGAGGCGGAAGCGCACGTCTCGAATGGCACTAATCGCGGCTTCGGCCTCCGATAGGGTGAGATCTAGGTGTTGCTGAAAGAGCGCCCGCAACGTGCCCTCTTCCCCGGCCGTCTCCCTAGGGGCCAAGGGATAGTGCAAAATGATCTGGTCCGCGCCATTGGCCGTTAGAAACCCCCGGTCTCGTCGCCCCCCTTCAATAATCGGCCTAAAGCCGATGTGGCTGCTGAGGATGACGGTATCTCGCTCCACCTCAACGAGCTGGCCCCGAACCAGCTCCTGCCGGTTTAGGGTCGTGCGAATCTCGATCTCCTCGCCGACCAACACGGTGCCGCCCGCGCCGTCTTCGGGCGAGTCGTCCGACAGCCGCACCAAGAGCAGGTCAACCCGCTGGGCCAACTGCCCGGCCGTCAGCGCCCCCTTGAACACATTTCCTTGAAAGCTCTCGTTGCTGCCGGTGTTGTTGTGGCTGTTGACGAAGTTCAGCCCCAACGTAAAAGAATCGGTCAAATCGGCTTCAGCCCGGCCCGCAGTGAGATTGGTGGCGTATTGGAAGCGCGCGGTCCCCCCCGACAGGAGCGGGAACGAAATCCGCGAAAAAAGCCCGGTGGCGCGAAAGCGGTCGGCGGCAAAGTCGGCCACGACCCCGTTGAACCCGGCCTTGCGGAAGGTCATCGGCGTTAGGGTCGTCCAGATCTCGTCGCCGACCATGATCGAGTAGCGGTATTGGCCCTTGGTGTCCCCGGATATAACCAAGCGGCTAAACCAATTGTTGTACTGGCCCCCCTTTCTGACCGAGGAACTCTCGGCGATGAGTGGTTTGGTCTGACGCCAGTCGTACACCAGCCAGCCCCGCGTGATGAGGCGACCGAAGGGATCGTAGAAGAGATCCCCCTCGGACGAGGGGTCGATATAGCGCTTGTGGGCTTGGCGGGCGTAGTTGGTGTACTCCCACTGATTGCGGCCAAATTCGCCAAAGAGGGGGGCCGGCATGTACCAGCGCTGCACGGTCGGGTCCAGCACCTCCATATACGTAGATACGCCGGGCACGTGGTACAGGACGCGGTCGCCCACCCGATCCCCCAGCCGGCCGCCATAATCAACTTGCGCCGCGGCGACCTTCCACAGGCCCAACCCGGCCAGCGCTGCCAATGTGATGTACCGTGCGCTCATCCCGTTTACAACCCGGCATAGATGGTGATAAAGCTGGTGGTCTCGGTGCGGCCCTTGGTGCGCTTGTCAAAGACCCGGGGTTCGACCTCTCGCACCTCCTCGGTGAAGGTGCGGCCGAGGCGCAAGCCGAGTTGGGTCGTCAGCTTGTACCCCAAGTAGCTCGAGTTGTTGGTTAGCTGCACCGCAAAAACCGCCGAGCGCAAATCCCCGGTCTCTTCGGCCATGCCCTGCTCGACCATGTCCTCCTCTTGCCGGACCAACTCGTTGAACTGGGCCAACTCGACCCCAAAGTCAATCGCGCTGCTGTTGAGCAGGGGCACTTCGGCCAAAAGCGAGACGATCCCAGTCCATTGTTTTAGGTCTTCTTCGGCCAGCACAAAGGCGTCTTGGCGGAAGTACTCGCTTTTGAGCCTCGGCTGGAGGATGAAGTGCCCTAGGTGCAGCTTGTACTCGAATTTGTTGATCAACCCCAAGAGGGAGGGCGAACTAGCCAGCCGTTGGCCGTTGCTGGCGCGGGCCTCGGCTTGGGCTTGGTTGTAGTACTCGTATTTGAGCTTGTTGACGATCTCAAAATTGGCAATCGCGGTGTAGTCCACCCCCAGCCACGCGGTGTTGATCCACGTGTCGGGAAAGGCGAGGAGGTCCGACACCAGCGGCGGCGTGGGCGCGTCGAGGAAGGCCAGCGGTGCCCGCCGAGCGTCCGGGATGGTGTCCGCGACCCGCTTGAGCATGTCAAAGACCCGCACTCGCCCCAACCCGGGGTAATCCGCGTCGAGGGTGAACATGATGTAAGCGATTTGGTTGTCTCGGTCGTCCGAGAGCATGCGCTCGTCAAGCCGCCCCACCAGCAAGCGCGCCTCGGGCCAGAGGTGAACCCCGAAAAAGACGTTGTACCCGCGCCGGTCGGGCTTGTAGGGATAGTCGGCTAGCTCGTCGTCCTCAAAGCGGTCGATCCAGCCGTTGTTGTTGAGATCAATGCCAAAGAGGAGTTCGGGCCGGTCGACGTGGTAGCGCAAAAACGGCTCTTCGTAGTCGGGAATGGAATTGGGCACCGAGCGGTTGTCGTTTTGGTTGAAGTCCGAAATGAAGTCGAGGTTCTCATCCCAGCCGGGAAACACCTCCCGGTCGTTCGACTGCGAGCCGACCCGCGCCCAGTCGGGCTGGCGGTCTTGGTCGTCGTTGTCAGCGACAAATTCGTACACCGAGCGGATGGGATCGTCGTAGAACACATCCCCTTCGGGCAGGGCGACAAAGGCCGAGGTGGAATAGTCGGCATCCACCGAATAGGCTTCGCCATACGCAAAAAACGGATAGGCTTCTTTGGACAGGTTGAAGATGGTGGCTTGGCCGCTCTCGGCCGACACCTCGTGCCCTTCGTTGGCATTGAACAGGGCGGCATTGGGGTACTGAAAATAGCGCAGGTTGTTGTTCCATTCGCCGTAGAAATCAAAGCCCCACACGTTTTTGCCTTCAATGGTAAATCCGGCGACCATGTTGGCCGAGGGCAAGCCGTACTCAAAAAGAACCCGCTGGGCGTTGGATATATCCTTTATATTGCCAGCCGCCCGTCTTATGGCGATGAGCACGGGCTCGGCTTCTTCAATGACTTGGTTGGTCAGCGGCGGCGGCGGCACCGGGCGCGTACCCGTCTGTAGATTAGACCACATTTCGACCTTGAAGTCGTTTGCTAGCACATAGTCGAACTCCACCTCGACGATGGCGGTTAAATCCGGCCCGATATAGGCTGGGTCCGTAAAGTCGTAATTGAGGATGATCCGCTCGGCCCCGTCGGCGGCCAAAAAGCCCGTGCGCGGAAAGCCGCCAAACGCGGTCGGCCACTCCGCCCCCTCGCGCACCACCTCGTCCAATGTCGAGACGGTCTCTAGGCCCGTTTCAAAATCGCGGCTCTTGATGCGTATGTCGTGGCTGAACAGGGCCGCTCCGCCCGCTCCGTCTTCCGGGCTGTCGTCGCTGAGGACGATAGCGATGGCTGTAACCGGCGTACTGGTCTGGCCCGAGGTGAGGTTCCCCGCGAGGAGATTGCCTTCAAACATGTCCAAGCTGGTATTGGCGTTGTGGGCGTTGACCGCGGTCCCGCCCACCGTAATAAAGTCGCCGACCTGAGCGAGGACCCGGCCGCCGAACAGGGAGGTCGAATTGGATTGCCGTCGAGGGTTGATGGTCACGCCCACGGCTGGATCGTTGATCCGCGAGGCCAGCACGGTGGCGGCGTATTTGTCCGCGGCAAAGTCGATTTGGACGCCGTTGAAATTCGGCTTGGAAAAGGTCATCGGCGTGAGGGTGGTGCGGATCGCATTGCCCACGGTGATGGCGTAGGAATACTGGCCCTTTGAGTCGCCGCTCACGGTCACCGAACTGAAGAACTGCTCGAACTGGCGGCCCTTGAAGATGCCGCTGCCCAGCTCTTGGGGCTGGTCTTGACGCCAGTCGTACACCAGCCAGCCGCGGTTGATGTAGTTGCCGAAAAAGTCGTAGAAGTAGTCGCCCTCTAGGTTGGTGTTGATGTAGCGCTGGTACTGGTCGCGGGCGTAGTTGGAGTACTCCCATTGCCGCCACTTGAACTCGTAGTAGAGCTCTTGCGGCACGTACCACTTCTGCACAGCGGGATCGAGGGCACCAAAGAGTACGCCCGGCCCCCGAGGCTCAAAGCTGACTTGGCCGCCGCGCTGAATCCCTAGGCGGGAGCCGTAGTCTTGGGCGAAGAGCACGGTTTGGGACGCGACCAACAGTGCTAGCCCAATCGTTAAATTCGCTCCGCGGACGTTCAATGCCGCACCCTCCCAATTCTGCGTGAAAAATTCACGGTGCCTAGTATCAATACGCTACTTTGACGATCCCCGACCGCTTTTCCTCGCCGGTCCCCGCATCCAAAGCAACAGCAAAGATGTAGTGGCCCGGCGGGACGGGGTCGTCCCCATCGTCGCGGCCATCCCAAAAGCGGGGGAAGCGACCGCTCGTATCCAAGCCTTCGTAGAGGTTGCGGATCAACCGGCCACTCAAATCGTAGATCCGGAGCCGCACCCGGGTGGGGTGCGCGATGTTGGTTATATCGTAGGTAATGGCCGCTCGCTCGTTGACCCCGTCGCCATTGGGGGTAAAAACGCTGGGAACGGCCGCCACATTCACGAGCAGGTCGTCGGTGATCGGCACGTTGACAAAGAGGTTTTCTGGATCGAGGGTGCCCACGGCGCGGCGGTCGGGATCCTCCATACCCTCCCGACTCAAATTCGCGGCATTGCCAGCCAACACCACTTGCCCCAGCACCGCGTTGTCCGCGTTGAGCGCCCGGCCGGCAAACCGAGTGCCCAAGCGCAAGACCGCATTCTCAAATTCCAAGGTCAAGACGGCCCCATCCTCCGCAATCCGCGGGAAGGCCATGACAAAGCCGTCGTCGCGCACGGCCACCACGCTAAAACCATGTTGCTCCACTGGGAGAGCCGCGAGGGACGAGCCGGAAAAATCCGCCGCTTCGGTCGTGCCATCGGGCCGGCGTATTTCCACTTGGCCAATCGACGCGGGGCGCAGCGGGGTACTAATTTCAAAGCGGTCAAAGCCCGCATTCTGGGCCGTGGCTTTGACCAGTACGCCGTATGTGAAGCGGGTGGCTTGGCCTAAAGTGGCGGTGCGGGGCAAAATCTCGGCGATGAGGGAGTCCGCAAAGACCGGCCGGAAAACATCCCACGCCACCCCGCCGATGCCAGTCGCGGCATCGACCTCGGCGTTGAAGAATTCGAGCATGACTTGAAAATAGCGCCGGGGGCTCGGCGATACGATCAGCGTCCCCGTTCCTGGGTCCGGCAATTGGTCTGGGGCGACGATGCCTTCGGGCGAATAGGGGGGCGACCAAGGGCTCCAATTGGTGAGGTCGTCGCGAATCACCGATCTTTGGTCGCTCGCCAGCTTGTTGTAGTGCGCCTCGTCGAGGGTGATCTGGGACCGCTGGGCAAAAGGCAACTGGCCAAACGTCAACAGCGCCTCGCGCCCGTCCATCGCTTCGTTGTCGAGGACGTTGGCGATCAGGCCCTGGAGTTCGCTGTCTTCCACCTCTTCGGCTCGCTTCCAAGGCGCGTCAATGGGGATGTCGAACACGGTATCGCCCCGCTGTTCAAGTCGCCCCGAGGATTGCTTGCCGACCCGCGTGAACTCGACCGGCTGGGGATCATCGCCACTGCGAGTGCGGACCTGCACCCTAGAGCGCGTTGGGTCGCCCACCTGCTCTTCAACCCAGCGCAACCGGCCCAAAAGCGCTGGATCGCCAAAATCGAATACGTTGGAAATGTACACGGCCTGCGGCACAAACCCCTCGCTGAACACTTGGAACTCGGCGATCTCAAAGTCCGCGGCCGTCAGGGACTTGAGCCGCAAAAAGCGCACAAAGCGGGTGGGAATGCGCACATCCACCACCGCTTCTTGGTTTTGCCCCTCAAAGGCCACCGTTTCCCAAATCAGACTGCCCTCGCGGCGCGATTCCGGGCGGCCGTCGTTGACAAAAATTTCGTAGCCCTTCAAAAAGTCGTCTTGGGACTGGAAGTCAGGAGCCGGAAAGGCCGGGTCGGCATTGCGGGGGAAGAACTTGAACCGATTGACGCCAAAGATGGCCCCCAAGTCGAATTCAATGAGGAGGCCAAAGGCGCCGGTGCCCCCGGTGCCCGAGGATTTCACCGCCAAGGCGGTGTTGCCGTCGTCGTCAAACATCTGGGGAAAGTCGGCTTCGAGAAACCGAAAGGAGGGAATGGGCGTAAAGACGCGGCCCCCGCGCTCTTTGGAGTTGACGCCGATCAAGATGTTGTCTGTGGTATCGGCCTGCTGCGGAAAGATCCAATGGGCGCGGTCAACCGGCGCAAAGTCGATGACGCCGCCGGGCGTATTGGACTGATCAACGGTCGCCGGGTCGAGGATGACCAGCGCGGGAATCGCTCCGCCGCCACTCTCCCAAGCCAACCCACCCTCGCCTCCGAGCTGGACGACCTCCAGTTCGGCGTCAACGGGCGCGGTCAATGCTCCGAGCACTGAGAACAGGATGAGGCGAAAATGGATCATGGTTGACATGGCTTCCTCTGCAAGGCAAGTAACGGTAGGAAATACGAAAAGACCCAGCAACCAAAATCCAGCAACGCAACCCAGCTAGGGGCGGTTGGCTTCAAGATGGACAATAGGGCGTCTCTTCTCATATCATAAGTACGCGACACTTACTTTGCGTATGCCTTTTCTGCTGTTTCCGCTACGTCCGGGATCGAGGACAAGATGCCCTCGATCCTTAGAAAGACGCACCATGGCCCGCTTTCAGTCTTGGCTTGGGGTCGCCCTTTGTCTCCTCTGTGCCTGTACCCCCAAGGAGCGCGACCCCTTGGTCCGCGCCGGAATGTACGCCTTTGCTCAGGAACGCTACGGCGAAGCCATCGTCGCCTTTCACAAAGCCCTGGCTTCCCGCGCCGACGATTACGAGGTCCACCACTATCTCGCCCGTTCTTATCTGGCCTTGGGCCAATTTCCCCAAGCCCTGCGCGCCATCGAACACGCGATTGAACTCGCGCCGCAAACCAACCACACGCGCGCCGAGTTGTACGAAATCCTCGGCATCGTCCACACGGCCCGCTACACCGCCCGAGCGTATAGCCCAAACCAGCACCGCGATGTCCAAGCCGCACGGGCCGCCTTTGAGCAATCGATCGCGCTCGATCCCCACCGCGCAACCGCGCACTACAACTTGGGCTTACTACACGGCTATCGCCAAGAGGTAAATCAGGCCCAAGCCGCGTACACTGCGGCCTTGGCGGCCGATTCCACCTTGGCCCCAGCCCACAAGAAATTGGGCAAAATCCACCGCGAAAAGGGGTTCCCGGCTGAGGCGGCCAGCGCGTTCAAAAAAGCGGTGCGCTTCGACCCGCAAGACGCCGAAGCGCACTTTCTCTTGGGGCTGGCCCAGCGCGACAGCGGCGACAATGAAGCGGCTTTGCGCGCCCTCCTCAAGGCCACCGAACTCAACCCCAACTCGCCCAAGCTCCGCCTCAACCTCGGCAACGTCTATCTCCGCCTAGGCCGCGGCGAAGCGGGCAAGCGGGAAATGGCGCGCTCGGAAAGCCTGCGCCAGCAGCATCGGGGGTTGCACTCGGAAATCTCCCGGCCGACGCACCAATCGCTCCCCATTGGCTCGGCGCGCGATCACTACAACATGGGCTTGAAGCACCGGATGGTCGGCGAAATGGACCAAGCCTTGTTGGAGTTTCAGCGCACGGTCGCAATCAACCCGGATCACCAAGACGCCCACATCGGCCTCGGCCTCCTCCTCGCCGAGCAGGGCCGACAAAAACAGGCGGCCCGGCACTTTGAGCGGGCCATCGAGCTAGTGCCGGAAAACCCGGTTCTACACGTGCATCTAGGCCACGCTCACTATCAGGCGGGATTCCTCGAAAGGGCGGCCCAGACCTTTGCCCAAGCCGCCCAACTCGACTCCGCCCTCGTCGAGCCGCCCTACATGCTCGGGTTGATCGCCGCCCAGCAACGCCGCTTCAAGGAAGCCGCGCGACTTTTTGCCCGCGCCACCAGCCTCGCCCCCCAATACGCCAAAGCCCACTTCAACCTCGGGGTGGCCCATGCCCAGCTCGGGGACTTTGCCGCGGCCCGCAGGGCCTACCAACGCTTTGTCGAGTTAGACCCCGAAGACGGGCGCGGCCACCTCTACTTAGGCGATGCCTGCGAAGCGCTCGGGCTGGGCGAAGAGAGTCAAAAGCATCGAGCGCGGGGCCAGCAGCTTTTAATAGGCCACGACTAGGGTGCGGACCAATTCTTCCCGCCGCAGGTCCGCGCCCGACGTGTTGGCGTCCAGCCGCAGGTGGATTAGGTACACCCCCGGCGGCGCGAGGGTTCCCTGTTCGTCCCGTCCGTCCCACCTCAGTTCGTACATCCCCGCGGCAAAATCGCGCTGCTCGCCCAGTTGGTGCACCAAGCGGCCCTCCAAATCGTAGATCGTGGCCTCAACCCGCGGACTCCCTTCCACCAACACCACTGAAAAGCGCAATGCCACCGCGTCGTTGACCCCATCCCCATTCGGCGTCAATACCGCTGGCTCGATCGCCAAATCCGCAAAAATCGAGTGCTGGTGCGGCTGCCCCACCACCAACAGCCGATTGCGGCCCACGGTTTCCACCGCTTCCCCGCGATCGACGCGCTGCCAGATTCCCTCGCCATCTTCTCCGCGGCGCAGTTGCACTTTAAGCGGCCCCCCCCGAGAAAACAGCCGCCCCGCAAAGTCGATCCGCAACACCGCTACCTCGCTCTCCGGCCCCAACGGAGCAAAGGACAAATGCACCCGGTCTGCGCTAGCGGCTAGCACCGCCGCGGCCAATGGGGAAAAATCCGCCCCGTCCGCACTTCCCAACAACTCCCTATATGTCAGTTCCATGCCCGCCGGTGCTTCCAACAACAACTCGTTGAACCCGCCATCCCCGGGGTCAAACTCGGGTCGCACATACACCGCAAAAGGCGCCTCGACTCCCAACCGCTCCACCTGACTGGGCACCACCTCACCCAAGAGCCGGCGCGCCACCGGCTCGGCAAAGCGCAGCCGCAGCCCGGACAAACTCGCCGCCACATCGGGCGAGGCCGAGCGCAAGGTCGCCCGCACCTTGAGAAACTCCCGCGGCGACGGCGAAGTGATAGGGCTGCCTGCCGGGTCGTCGTAGGGTGTACTCCACGGCTCCCAGTCTGCGCCGGCGACTTCCTCGGCCACGATCTCGCCGCGAAAAATGCTCAACAGCTTGTTGTAGGCCGTTTCGGAGATTTCGGTCCCATCCTTTTTGAAGTAGTGCAAAATCTCGCCCAAGGTGTCGCCGGTGCGCGTCTGAAGCTGCACCTCAGTGCCGGAAGGCGCGTGTGCGTCCCATTCGAGGGCGACCAAGTTGCGGCTGCCCCCCAACCGGATCAGGTCGGACTCGAGCTGCACCTCTGGCAAAAACCCCTCGCCAAACAGTTGTATCTCGCTCAACCGGCTCGCGCTTCGGTTGGGCAGGCGCACGTGTTCTACTTCAAACACCAAGCGAAAAAAGCGCCCCTTTATTGGATCGAAGTCATTGCCATCGACGTTGAGGGCCCCGGCCACGCCCCGCTTTACTTGCTCGCGCCGCATGGCCGTAGTCCACTTGAGGCCCCCATCTACTTCCCGCGAACCGTCCGAAAACTCCAAGCGGTAGTTCCCAAGCGTGTACTCGGTGAAACTCATCCGGTGGCTGTGAATCCAAAAGAACGAGCCCAAGTCGATGAACAACTCGTCTTCCAACCGATTCTCAATGTTGAACAGGGACAGCCCCTCTACGCTGGTCACATCGCCGTCGATCATCAACTGGGGATTGATGCTGCCGGGCACCGTAGTAGAAATGGACCCATTGCGTCGCAGGGCCCCGCTGGCCAAGTCGTCGCCTTGGGTCCACACTTCGAGTTCGGCCAACCGGGGCCGCTCGCGCCGAAAGTAGCGGATCGCCCCCTGCCGCTGGGGATCGAGGGCCTCGTACACTTCCCGTTTGACCGCGATCTCCCGCCCATCCACTTGACGCTTGCGATACTCGACGATTCCGCGGTCTTCAGCCGGCAACTGATCGTACTCGGCTGGGGATACTTCTCGGCCGCGACCAAAATCGCTGGCCTGCACGACCACTTGGACAAAGCGGGCCACGGCCCGGCGCTGGTCGAGCCCCACGGGGTCGAGCTCGACCGCAAAGGTTCGCTGGCTTTTGTTGGGCTTTAGCGTCTGGAGCACCGGAAAGAACTCGAGGCTCGACCCGCCAATGGCCTGTACGGGCTTCTGCCCGTCCGACACGAGCACGTCAAACAAAAGAAAGGGATCGCCCATGCCCTCCTCGACGAATTTTAACGCGATTTTGTCGATAAAAACGACGCGCCCCAAATCCACGGTAAACCACCACTGAGACGACATATCTACGTGCTCCGCAACCGGATCAGGCTCCCAGTACGTGGTCAAGTCGCCGTCTAGGGCTGCGACGACGCCAGCGCGGTTGGACCCGCCCTGAATGGCGTCGAGGAGGGCGATGGCTTCAGGCTCTTTCTTGGAGAGGTAATCGGGCGGGTTGTGGCGCAGAAAATCGACGATGTCCAGCGCGGCATTGGTGTTTTTGCGGACGCGATTGGGCCGCACCTCCCCGAGCGGGGAAACCTCAATCGTACCGGGCGCAAATTCCCAGCGTTGCCAGTGGTCGGCTTCGACGACGACTTGGTTGGCACGGCGGTCGATCCGATGGCCTGCTTGAGCCAGCAAATCCTCGGCCCCATTGGCCCACAGCGCTGCGCTGGCCACCACGAGACGCGAGAGAAGTTTCGGGCTATTCATCGGCGGCACCTAACTTTTTAAGGGTCCATTGTGGGGGGAATCTAACGCCCCTTTGGTCGAGCAACAACATTTGCCTATCCTACGGGGACGCATAGAGGAATGGTCAACTTCGAGAAAGGGACGCGATGGAACTGAATTGGCGAGCAATTGACCGCTGGATTTTTGGCGAGGCTTGGACCGGCTCGCAGATCGGCACGCACGTAGAAGTGTTGTGCGAGCAAATCGGGCCGCGCTGGGCTTCTTCGGCCGAGGAGTACCAAGCGGTAGCATACCTGCGGGAGCAGTTTGCACAGGCCGGACTGGCCGATGCGGCGCTAAAGGAGTTTGCGCTGAATACTTGGGCGTACAACCGGGCCGAGGCCACGGTGGGGGGCGTAAAAATCGACCTCTTGCCCTATAACCGCTGTCCACCGTGCGACCTCCAAGCCCCAATAGTCCACGCCGGATACGGCACGGCGCACGAAATCGACCGGGTGCGCGGCCAGCTCAACGGGAGCATCGCCGTAATGCACCTAGCGCTGGAGCCTTTTACCGCGCCTTCTCCCCCCAATGTGCGGCTCAAAGCACTGGGCGACGCCGGCGCGGTGGCGGTGGTAGCGATTGATCCAAAGGATGGGCGGCGCGTGGAGTACCACAACGGCGGGGATTGGCGCGAGCCAGAGACCGCTGAGTTGACCATGCCAACGGTGACGACCTCGCGGGAACACGGGGCCTTGTTGCAAAAGTGGGCCGACGAGGGCCGGCCGCTCAAGCTCGCCGTCGAGAGCCGATTTTACCGAGCATCCGCGCACAACGTAGTCGCCTCGCTGCCCGGGACGCGCTGGCCCCAAGAGCGGCTGGTGTTGGGCGGGCACCACGACACGGTGTACGACGCCCCAGGGGGCAACGACAATGCCTCGGGGACCATTGCGGTGCTGGAGACCGCCCGCGTATTGGCCGGACTGAAAGCGGCGCTCGGGGTTGAGCCGGGCATGAGCCTGTGCTTTGCGACGTATAGTGCCGAGGAGCAGACGTTCCAAGGGTCGAGCGAATACGTGCGGCAACTCGGCGGCGAAAAGCCGCGACTGGCGATCAATCTCGACGAGCTATCGACCGGGCCGATCAAGGGGGTGGTGCTGGGGTTTGGGCATTTGCGCGGCTTGGTGCAGGCGCAGCTCGACGCGATGGGCGATGGGCTGAAGTGCCACGTAATGTCCCAACTCGACGCGACTTCAGACCATTTCCCCTTTTTGCGCGCGGGCATTGACGCGGCGCATTTGTGGCGCTGGCGCTTTAGCGGTCGCCACGCCGATTCCAACTACCACCACGAGCCAGCCGACACCGCCGACAAGCTCAATGTGCGGGAGTTAAAGGAATACGTCGGGCAGCTCGCGCGCTTGTTGTTGCGGCTGTCGCACGTGGCCCCGGAGGAGTGGCCGGAAAATCCGGTGACCCAAGAAGCCGTAGCCGAGCGGCTTGCGGCCGAGCGGGGGACTGTGGTGCGGGTGTATTAACGCCTAGCACCTACAAGCCGTAGAGACAGCACCCGTCATTCTCGCAACAGCGGGAATCCAGTCAAACGATTTGAACTCGACCTCAGATGATTTTCGTATAGGCTCTAAGTCAAACGCTACTTCTTCGCTTTTCTCAACGCCCCCTTGAACGCCTTGTCGATCTCGTCGCGGGCGACGATCGCGTCCTTCCATACGTCCGGGAAACAATCGAGCGCGTAGCCCGAACCCTTCGGCCCCAATTCGACGACCGCCCATAGCGTGGTGCCGCCGCGCTGGCCCTTAATCCAGTGATAGAGCAAGTGCTCGAGAAAGTGGTCGCGCCAAGTGATAAAATCCGCGTCCAGTGCGCCGCGGCCATTGGTGACCGGCGTCTGGCAATGGCTGCCGGTAAAGGTGCGGAAGTGAATCAACTCGCTCATGTTGAGCAGGTCCGGGCGGTATTCGGCGATGCGCTCCCAGAAGTTGGCCGGCCGCAGCTGCTTAATGATCGCCGGATGCGAGTGGTCAAAATTGGTGCGCAACTTTTCCTCGTAGCGTTTCTCGTACTGCGCGGCCAGCACTAGCCCCTTCTCCGGCGTCTCAGTGCAGGTGTCGCGGTGCCATTCAATCGCCGGCTTGATCCCGAGTGCGGCGCCCGCCTTCATCACCGCCCGCGCCACCGTCACCGCCTTGGGGATGGCCGTGTCGTGGTCGCAGAGCTGGACATTGACGTGCTCGGCACCCGCTTCCTTAAAGGCCGCTAGTTTCGGGGCGGCCTCTTCTGCCGTGGCTACATCGACCCCGCCGACGAGCTGTAGCCCGTGCTTGGCGCAAGCCTCGGCGATCTCGGGATCGGCCCCCGCGCTAAATCCGACAAAGCCAGCGTCCTTAGCCGCACGGACCTTGCGGTCCATGGACCACGGCTTGGCTTCAGACGGGTAGTTGGTCAACGTCCACGCCGCGGCGCAGAGTTTGAGTTGCGGTCTTTTGGCCTGATTTCTCTTGGGCATGGTCCTCTCCTTTACGTAAAAAATTAAACGACGATGCTTGGTGCGCCCCGCCCCTCAAGCATTCGGAGGTCGATCGCGCACGGGAAGGATATAGGGAAACCCCCGCTCCTACGCAGCAATTCGCTCGCCCCCCGCATACACATTGAACCCGCGCCCGCGCAAAAACCCCACCAGCGTCATCCCCGATTCCCGCGCCAGATCCACCGCCAAGCTCGACGGCGCGGATACCGCGGCGACCACCGCAATCCCGGCCATCCACGCCTTTTGCACGATCTCAAAGCTGGTGCGGCCGCTGACCATTAGCACGCTCTGGGCTGGCACCGGCTCGTTGCGCAGCGCGTAGTGGCCGATGAGCTTGTCAACCGCGTTGTGCCGGCCCACGTCCTCGCGCAAAACGAGCAAGTCGCCCGCCCGATCAAACAGGGCCGCAGCGTGCAGGGAGCCGGTTTGCTCAAATACGTCCTGTGCTTGGCGCATGCGGTCGCCGAGGCCGTAGAGCACGGCCAGCGGCACGGTAAAGTTTTCCGTCAGCGCGGGGGCCTCGCCGGCGATGGCCTCAATGCTGGCCTTGCCGCAGACTCCGCAACTCGACGAGGCGTAAAAGTTGCGCTGGAGCCGCTGCCGATCAAAGCCCACGCCCGCGGCCAGCTTGACCTCGACGATATTCTCCTCGTTGGGCGGTTCCGCGGCCGTGCAATACGAGATCGCGCCCAAGTCCTGCGGCGTTTGGATCAGTCCCTCGGTACACAAAAAACCGGCCGCGAGCTCAAAGTCGTGGCGCGGGGTGCGCATGACCACTGCGATCGGCGTCTCGTCCACGCGGATCTCCAGCGGCTCCTCAACCGTTACCAAGTCGTCTGCGGCCGCTTGGGCTGCCTCGCGGAAGCGCCAGATTGGCCGCCGCGTCACCCGCTGCTGCCGCTCCATCACATCGGCCCGACGCGCCGGGGCCCCCGGTCCATCGCCAGCATCGAAGCGTCGAAGCTCTTTTGCATCAGTTCCAGCTTGAGCGGCTGCGCTTGCGGCTCATCCCACATGTTCTCGAACTCGCCGGGGTCTTCGTCCAAGTCGTATAGCTCGCCCAAACCGTGCCCGTGGTAGAGCACCAACTTGTAGCGCTCGTCGCGGTACATGGTGGCAAAGGTGCCATCGGGCGCGGCCAACGCGTCGTAGTACTCGCAACGGACGAAGTCGCGGTGTGGGGCCGCGCTTTCGCCGCGCAAAATCGGCCCGAGCGAGCGGCCGGTCATCCGCTCCGGCACCTCCAGCCCGGCTAGCTCCAGCAGCGTCGGTGCTTTATCGGTCAGCTCGACCAGATCGCCGCGCACCAAGCCCTGCTCAAAGTGCCCCGGCCAAGAAAAAATCAGCGGCACCCGCACCAAGCCCTCGTAAAAGCGGCACCCCTTTTGGATCAGCCCGTGGTCGCCGAGCATTTCGCCGTGGTCAGAGGTAAAAATCACCACGGTATTGTCGCGCTGGCCCGCGTCTTCGAGCGCGGCCAGCATCCGGCCCACTTGGTCGTCAATTTGCTTGATCATCGCGCAGTACGCCGCCTGCAACACGTGCGCGTCCGCCCCGGGCGTCGGGCGGTCTTGGTGCAAGGGGTCGCGGATGTCGAGTTGGTCGGGCCGCCGCCCCTTGGACTGGAAGTCAATCGCCGCTAGCTTTTCCTGCTGCGCCAAGTCGCTGTCGGCAAACAGCGGCCCGGGCATGGTCGCTGGGTCAAAGCGGTCGCGGTAGCTCTGCGGCGGATTGAACGGCGGGTGGGGGTCGTAGATATTGACGCTGGCCAGCCAAGGGCCATCGCGCTTTTGGCTCATAAACTCAATGGTCTTCTCGGCGCACCACGTCGTCTGGTGGAATTCGGCCGGCAATCCGCAGGGATATTGCTTCATCAACTCGCCTAAAACTTCCCCCTTTTCCCGCACCCAATCGGCATAGCCGTGCCCCTGCGGCCAGTCGTCGCGGGGCGCGTGGCTGTATTCCCAATAGCGATACCCGTCGTTGACGCGCGGCTCAATGCGGCGATGGGCGCTGGCCAAGTGCAGCTTGCCAATCAGCCCGCAGTCGTACCCGGCCTCGGCCAACAGCCGCGTGACCAGCGGCGGGTGCCCGGGAAAACTATCGAGGCCATTGCCATTGATGTGGACGGCGCTGGCGTACTGGCCAGTGAGAAAACTCGCCCGGCTCGGCGTGCAGATCGGGCTTTGACAATAGGCGCGAGTAAAGGCCACGCCCTCGGCGACCAGCCGATCGACATGCGGCGTATCGACGTGGGTATAACCGAGTGCGCCGATGGTGTCGTAGCGTTGCTGATCCGTGCAGATCCAGAGAATGTTGGGAGGCGTCATGGCGGAAGCTCCTGTGTTGGGTAAGTCTTGCTTTTTGCATAAGTTACGCCGCTGCGTGACGCGGCACAAGGAGCGGTTGGGGGGGCCGGTGGGCCGGTGCGATTGTTGCGTCTCAAAGCCCAAAGCTGAGCCGCCAGCGACATATATCCCGGCGGTCTAAGCAGTGTGTCCTCGCGACTGACTGTCCGACATCTTAGGACTGTACTCGCACCTCTCCCGTTTGCGGCCCGAAGTTGATGCGGTTGCCGTTGAGAATCGGTGCTGCACGGTCAGGCGGAACATCAACCACCGACCCGTCCGGCTTGGTCAGTGTCCACTTCTCTGCGGTCAGGTTTCGCAAGCCGAAAAGGTTCGGAACTTGGGGGTTCTGAACGACTTCCGCGATTGGGGTATCGTCGCGGGTCTGACCAACATGGTAGCCGAACAGTTGGGTAGTGCGATTGAGCAAGACGATGTCGTCGTCAATCCGAATGCGCGGTGGGAGGACCAGCGGCTTCTTGCATGACCAGCAGTGCTTGCCGCCAGACGATGCCACGACCGCAGGCTCATAGAAGTTTTCAGCACTGCACTCGCACAGCCAGATACTGTCGATGGTGCTCGCGAAAGCCTTCCTCCACTCCGACTCGCGCACACGTTTGGATGGGTAGTGCAATCCGTCCGTGAATGACCGTTGAAACAGGGTTGCCAGCGTTTCAGGGTACATGTGGCGAAAGGCGATGGGGTTGTTGTGAATGCCGGGGACAGGACGGTTGGAATCGTCGCTCGGATCCCAGATGTAAAGCGGGTCAGACCCATAGAGACTCTCCAAGGCGGGAACATCGAGGCAGCGAATGTTCGCTTCCAGTTGACCGTCAAGGGGATGACCACCGTACAAAAGAAAAAACAGCAGTACTGCCAGCGAGTAGCGATCCGTATCAGCAGATGGGGCCGCCTCTCTCCGAACCACCTCGGGGGCCATAAAACGCTGGGTCCCCAGCACACCGCCCGTTTCGGATCCCGTTATGTCAACATTGTCGTTGTCGCAGATGAGGATATCGCCGGTCTTCGGATCAAAGAATACATTGGCGAAGGAAATGTCCCGATAGCAGAGACCTCGACTGTGGAGGCGGAGAAATCCATCCGCGAGTTTCCTGCCTGCCGTGAGCAATGCACGCATTGATGGGCGGATCCGCCGCGCCATGAAGTCTTCCAGTCCTCGAAAGTTAGGCTCCCGGATGGGCATGATGTAGCCATATCTCTCTGATTGAGTATCCGCTACCATCGCCATCGGCCACAAAAAACAGGGCGCAGGCGAGCCTTTTTCAACCAACCGCTCGAGTCCCTCTTTTTGTTCTGTAGTCGCCGTATCTCGGTGATAGACCTTCACCGCGACAGACTTCCCGCCATCAGTGGCTTTCCAGACCTCGCCTTGGCCCCCTTGACCAAGCAGGGTGTCGGCGATGATGCGCGTTCCATCAGCGGTCTTCAGTAGTTCTGGTTTTTGCATTGGCAATTTCTCCATTATTTTGAGTTTCGTTCTTGTTCCCAATGAATGCCCCAATTTTGGCTCGAATCCGCTGTACTATTCCATCCTGCCCCGACGATGCGTTAGAAGAATCCATAGCAGTCTGGCTCGCTGGTGGCGACCAGTGGAGAAGCGCGAGGGCGATGTCATCACCACTCCCCTGATTAGTAACCGCCTCGAGAAAGCCCCTCAAGAGAAGGGTCAATTTGGCGACCCCATCCTTGCGTATGAGGTCGAGATAATCCGGGCCGATCTCCTTGAACGCGGCGTCCGTGGGGTACGACTTGCTGTACCCATCGGTCGAGAGCAGGAGAAGCGTCTCTTGCTTCGGTGTCGGCAGGACTCGCAGACGAAATGAGTGCTCGGCTTCTGGGAGACACAGGCTAGGAGTCTCGTCGGCAAACGCCTCCGGGTCAGCAGGTAGTGGGACATCAACTGTACCAGCCTCGTTGACGAGTAGTATATCGCCATCACCGAGTTGTCCAACGAGTAAAAAGTCCGGCGTTGCTAAAGCGACCAAGAGTGTCGAGCCATAATCCACGAGTGGTGTTTCACTGTCTCCAGACTTGGTGTGGACTCTCTCTTTCCATTCCCGGACGATCTGAACGCGGAGTGGATGCTCGGCGTATTTCTGGACTTCGCTCAGGTTTGAAGTGCGCTCACCCAAGTCCTCGGCGAATCGCACGAGCGCGGTAAGAGCCACTTGGACTGCGAGGCGGGCACCGATGTCGGCGTGTTTGCTCGAACCATGACCGTCAGCGATGGCAAGGGCCACAGTGTCGGCCACCATCCAAAGCCCTGCCTCGTCTTGGCAGGGCTTGCCAGATCGCAGGTGGTTTGCACCGATTACCCGCTCAATGGCGAATCCGGGTCGTCGGCTTGGTCTCGCGTCTATTTCGTGGCTACCAGACATCATTGGCATCCGTCGGCCCGGATTTCGGATCGGGTTTCGGCGGTGGAGGCAACGGCACATTGACCCCGGCCGGAGCACTCTGCGTCTGGCTCGCTGGCGCGGAGGCGGCCTGCAAAACTGCGGTGGATGCCCAGCGGATATAATTGACCAAATCTTGAGCGTTGTTGGCTTGCAGCGGTTGGATTTCTGCATGCCCGATGAAGCGTTGGAGAACATCGATATCCGCGTCTGCGCCAATGGCGATAGCGAGGCGCACGGCCTTCGTGCCCCAAGGCTCGGCCATCAATGCTTGAAGCCCCCCATTGAAGTCGTCCGTGGGCTGTCCGTCACTGATGAGCACCAGCACGGGAGGTAGCGCACGCTCCGGCATGGGCGGGGTCTTGAGTGCCTCAGTAACCAGAGACAGAGCGCGTCCCATTGAAGTCGAGCCGTTGGCCGAGAGGTCGTTCCACTCAAACACATCGACATTCGTCGGTTGCGGAATATGCCACTGGGCACCGGACGAGAACTCGATCGCCCGCACCAAAACCTCGGCGTTCGGATTGCCTTCTGCGACATCCCGCATGTGCGGAATGGCCTCTTTAATCGCGTGGTTGAGTGCTTGAATTTTCTCGCCTGACATCGAGTACGAGCAGTCTGCGAGGAAAATGAAATGGAGTGGCCTGTTTGCGATTGGCCCTCCTGGAAGTTTGGGTTCCATGGTTTCTTCGTGTTCCATTGATTTTCTCCTTGTTTGGACTCCGTGTGAATGCTGTGACGTATTACACTTTTGAAGGGTTTGTAGCAACCACGGGTTCGGCCCGAAGCCGCCTCGCAACAGACTGCGCCGGCCTAAGTTGTTCCCATGTGCGAATGGCGAGAAAACGCTTTTCGCCATGTTCGTAGAGCTCCCCTATCTCAGGAGGTGCTTCTGACGGAATCGGCGGGTGCGAATCCACCTCGCTCGTTGCTGGAGTTGCAAGTCGAGGCGGTTTCTTGAAACGAAATTCTTCCGATGCAACACGACCCAGTTTCTCGATCTTTTGCCGTTTTTCCGCCGCCTCGCCTTGGGCTATCTCATTCTCCGCCAACTTCTGTCGAATTTCTTCCAGCTTGGTCTTGGCATCTTCGACGCGCTTTTTCCAAATGTCTCGCTGGGCGTCTTCAGCCTTGGCGTCCTCGGCGTCCTGTTGCTGGTCGTGAGTGGTACGCCGCAGTCCATCCAAACGGTTGACGACCGCGGCGAGGCGTGTCATGCGCTCCTCGGCTTGGGCCGCTATCTGACTTGGGGGCGATTCGCCGAGGTCGTCAAGTTCGTCGCGTAGTTTTTCGCGTTCCAAGGCCGAGTTCCCATCCCGAGAAGGAAGCCATTGGCGAAGTTTGCTCAACAGTCCTTCTTGGTTCTCAAGTTCGTCAAGCGCATCGCGGAGGCTTTCCACTGTCCGCGATGTCCACTCATCCACCGCTGTCCAGTGGCGGACGATCTCGGCGCGGCGGGCACCCCGCGGCAAAGTAGCCGGTACTAGTCGCCACTTGATAGCCGCTTCCAAGGCGAGGGGCGGGACATCGGGCAAGCGAGCGGGGCGGGCAGAGTCGAAGTCCAGCAGTGGTGCGTCCACATCGCCAGCGTCCAGCGAGACAGAGGGAGCGATCTTGGCGGGTTGCGTCGCCCCGTTCAGTAGCACCTCGCCCTTAATAGCGTCGAGCCGCCGCGCTGGATGGAACTCCCAAGCGGGTTGTTTCGCCGCACGTTCAAAACGGTGGAGGAAGTCTATTGCTGTGGCGGCTGGCCATTCAATTTGGAGTGCAATCGGGGCTTCCACGAGGTTCATAACCATGCGCTGACGTGTAACCGTCGTCCTCGGAAGACCGGTATCAACCCACAGCACTCGGTGACCCCGGCGACAGAGTGCCGTCGGAAGCTCGAGATCGACAGGGCGACCTGTCCCGCCGCTCGCCAGGTCGTCAGTGGGAGGGATGAACAGCACCCGCGCATGTCCGGGATCCGAAGCGTTCGGTGAAATTCGGAACTCGGCGTCAGAAACTGGATCGTCGAGTTCTCCGCCAAGGAGGAGCCGACCAGCCGGGAGTGGGATGTCGGGACCGGGGTCTTTGAACGGAGCCGCCAGCGGAGGCCGGAAGGCGACATTGCCGTTATCGTCCGGCAGGGCTTCGCTCGTTGCGTGAAACCAGAATAGCACACAAAATGCCTCGAACAGCGATCTTGCTAAGTCGCCGCTGACGGGGAGCACCCATTTTTGGTGCTCGGCGGTAGGCCCTACGATAAGGCGTCCGGCGCGCCCTTTATCAACGATGAGCCAGTCGGCAGGTGGACGGTGCCCCAAGCGAGCGAGGACTCGGTCGCCCATGCCCGCGATCTTTTGAACCAATTCGGTCTCAAGGTCACTAGCTCCGTAAACATAGAGCCGGCATTGTGCAGGAAGATATTGTAAGACAGCGTCAATCAATTTGCGCGAGGTTGTTGTCGTACCGATGGCAAGGATGACGCTACGAGCATTCGCCACGAGCGACTGCACATCATTGAGGGAGTCGGGGCTGCTCAATTCGGTCCAAGGAAGGTCAATTTGCGTACCCTTCTTGCCCTGCTCCCAAAGCGAAAGCTCTTTCTCCCTCTGGTCAATCCATTCCTGTTTATCTTCGGGTTGAATCGGTCCGCGACGCATCATGCCTCCATTTCTAGATCGGTCCCCGCGGCGAGCAACCACCTCATCCGGTCAGCGAGGGGGCGACCGTTCACCTCGGAGAGTGCCACCGGATCGGGGGCATCCCCAGCCCACTTTGCCAGTGGAGTACCGTCGATAATGTTTGACCAATCCGACTGATAAGTGTCGGGCACTATGTATTTGTCCTCGGCCTTGGCTTGAGCGATGAGGATGGCAGTTGCCCAAGTACGAGCATCCTCCTTCGTCGCCGGGCCGACCGGTACATCTCGGACTACGACCTCATCAAACGAGCCAAAACTCTTGACCTGCTTATTTTTGTACTTCCGGGACCGCAGAAACGACTCGCGTCCGCCCTGCCCAATCTTGCCGTCATACGCCATGGCGAGGCGACCCATTCGCACATCCCAGTGCTGCGGCTCCCAGTCCGCGAAAATATCGACCAACTCATCCGGCTCCACCGACTCAGGCGCGGACTGGAACTTGCCGCGCCGGTTCCTATCTCCGCTCACCTGTCCTTCAATCGTCCACTCGTTGTCGCCCGACGCGAGGTCGATATCCCACTGCAACGTTCCCTTGGTCGTACCTTCAATGCGGCAGACCGGATTTTGGCCTTGTGCTGCCGGAAACTTCGATACGTTGAATCGCTTAGACTGGAATACCGACGTGAACACCCTGTCGCGTTTAGCCGAGACCCCTGCCGGAAGCGGCTCGTGGTTGTCAAAGTCGCGGTCGCGCCAATCGCCGGGGGCGCGTCTGAAATCGAGGACATGGCTATCAAAGAGAGGATGGGATGCCACGAGCAGGCGATATACACCCTGCTCCCAAGCCGGGGCCTCGCCCGACGATGCACAACGGCGTCCGAGGGCGGTCAGTGCTCCGTTTTGATCAACAAGTTGAATGTAGCCCAAGTGGCGCAACAGGTTCTTCTGAGCACGCGGCGACAGCCCCGGTAGGACGGTATCAACCGCGGCCTCGTTGAGGACACCTTGATCCTGAGCCGCGACGCACAGGCTCTGAAGGTCCGGTCTCTCCTCCCATACGGCGAGTTCTGCAAATACCGCGATGTCTCGAATCTCGACTTCTTTTTTGAGGCTAGCTTTCATTGTTTCCTTTCAAGCAAGACTGAACAACGGCGTGGCGTTTGCAAGCGCGTTGAGTTCCTCGGATGGACAATCGGCGAAGTACTTCCGGCGACCTAAGATGACGAGCAGAAACCGGGCGCGAGTGACCCCGACATTGAGCCTATTGGGGCTGTCCATGTGCCCTGGTCGAGAGGTGTTTCTGAGACTCAGCAACACGAGGTCGGCCTCTCGGCCTTGGAAGCGGTCAACCGTCGCGCATACAATCGTCGTGTTGGGAAGCGCGAAGCGCGTCTCCGCACGCTGCACTCTGGTGAGTCGCCGGAGCATGTTTCGCGTCTCCAATTCCTGCCGATGGTAGAACGAGAGGCAGGCCACTGTCCAAGGCTTGCCATCGGTTCTCGGGTGAGTTTTAGCGTAATCCCGCCAAGTCTCCAACCAACTCTGCATAGCTTTGATCTCAGCTTGGTTGACGCCGCGTTCCTCGTGGCCACGCACATCCACCCACACTCGTCGTGCGGGCACCTTGGGCATGAAGGACCAACCGTCCCGTTTGTCGCGCCCATCAAGGGTGTTTGCGTCCTTCAGTGCCACTCCCTCATAGAACTGCTCTCTCGGAAACTTTGAGATGTCCGGGTGCATACGGTGCTGGTACTCGATCAGTACCGCCCGCTCATTCCAAACATGCGTTGGAAGTGCCTCGGTGAGGGCGCTCAGGCGGCGAACCCGATGGTTGCTCCTACGCACCCGGAAGGACTCAATTACACTGCGAACTCCGACATCTCGGATTGCGTCAATGGCTAGGGGCACCCATTTAGAGTAGGGTTCCACGGCGGGCATAAGGCTATCAACTTCATCTTGGCGTCGTTTACTCTGTCGCTCGTCTCGAGCACTGGCAAGTTGATGAACCCTCCCAAGCCGCCACGATACCTGCTTGGCCCAAGACTCCTCGCGCAGAAAACCCCGCTGGCGGGCAGCCAACTCATCGGCAGTTTGGAACTGACGCCGTTGCTCTCGCACGGGATTTTTGAAGCGGCCTCGTTGCTCAAGCCAGCGTACAAATTGGTACGCACGGGCAGAATCCGGGCCCCAGTCGCGCAACGCAAGCCCATCCGGCGGCAGATAAGGCGCGAGGCGATTTCGCAACTTAGGTGGAAAGAGAATCCAATCGGCCGCTAATAAATGCAGTGCCACAGGTTGACCGGCCTCAATATCGGCGATGGATACTTTATTCCCCACGGACCGGCCTTGGACAACGCGCACGATCTCGGGTGTGTGGGTCCGAGCCTCGATTTCCGCACTAAGCGCATCAAGCACATCGTTCGACTCCTCAATCAACCATCTGACCCGTCTAACCCCCGCTTCCGGTCGTTGGAGGCGGAACAAGATCAGCAGTGCCGCTTGCTGGGCGTCCGAGAGCATTGCGTCGTTCGCGTCGCTGACTTCGGCAATACTCGCTTCGAGATCTTTAGGCTCAGAGAAGGGAGGCAGTTGCCGCACATCGCCGACTACGATCCACTTGCGGGCGAGTTGGGCGGGGACCAGAAATTCTTGGAAGGTCGTCTTGCTGGCCTCGTCAATGATCAAAACATCAAAGTAGGGCCAACTCGGGCCGGTATCGTTGTCGCGCCCGGCGTCTGACCGGCGGATGTAGGGATGCGCGAGGATGCCTGTGGAGGTGCCGCACGTCAGGTTCACGGACGAGAGGATTGTCGCCTCGGCGACTCGCTCCAAGTCGGCGGTATCCAAGTCGGCGAAGGTTCCAACGTCACGCCAAGTCTCCACCAAGGCCGAGATGCGTTCATCAATCTGTACAGTGCGGATGGTTTGGTCCACTCGGTCTGCAAGCCCGATCCGCACGGCTTCAACTTGCTCAAACTCGCCATCACCGACGAGTCGCTCCAGTACGTTGTCCACGGCGACATGGGTCGTAGAGCAGAGCAACACATTCAGTCCCCGGTCGATGAACTGGAGCACCAACTCACAAATGGCATGGGTTTTACCCGACCCAGGCGGCCCTTCGAGAAACGCGAAGTCCGGCGTACCAAGGGCCTTTTCTACGAACTCCCGTTGCTGGCTAGTGCCCCACCAATGCTCGTCGTTGAGCAAATACCAGTGGGAAACGTCCTTTTCCTTTGGTCGGAACTTTGGCCAATGGACCTTATCCGGTGCTTCACAAAGCCTTAGGAGAGGGCCGTGGTGGGGCAGTGGGTTGTCCTTAAAACGGAACACTGCCTGCCGCTGGCGTTGTAGGCCCGAAGTGCTGGACGGGATGAAAAATGTCGATCCCTCGGGTGGGAGCCGATCTAATTCGAGCCGATAATTATCGCGCTGGAATCCCCAAACCTTGAAGGCATGCTGCGGGTTGTTGCCTTTTTTCGTACGGACTTCGCGAACGCCTTCCTCCATGTATGCTGTCCGAATATCCAAGGCCGCCTCGCTATCCACCTCGTCAGGGGGCAGGAGTTGAATCCAGACCCCGCGCTGTCGCCGCCCACGTCCACCGTCGTCCGCCCACGCCCACCGGACGCCGTTGTCGGCGAGGAGAAAGTCTTGGTCTGGCGGTTCCTCCAGCGTCAGGGTTCGTTGACCGTTCCAAGAAATCTCCTCTCTGCCGACGCGAAGGCGCGTGGCACCTTCATGTGGCTCGGTCACCCGATGGGGTAGCTCGGTGCCACGCTCGTCCTCGAGAACAACAGGAGCACAGCCCTCTACGACCAAAACAACGCGCTTGGCTTCTTCCCTGCGTTGGAACAGGGACGCGACGGTACCGTCGTCGCGCCGTGCAACCAACTTAGCCGGCCAGATCGACTCTGCGGGCGTTAATGTGCAAGGCTCGCCCTCCCAGAATATCCGGTCGTCCGGGTCAACCTCGCTGTCTAGAACGAGGAGCAATCCGTCGTCAACTCGCTCAACGCGCTTGGGGACCATCGGCCGGTACTGGTCTCCGACGAATAACGGCATATCCGGCGCGTCGCCCGACCAGCCTTCGAGCCGGTAGTTATACCCCTCGGCTTCCACTGCCAAGAGCGAGTCCATAGGGGTAATTCGAAGTGGATACTCTTGCGGGACAGGCTCCCACCGACACACAGACCGCGACTCGCGCTTTTTAGCAGCATCAAGCGCAGATCTCAGATACGCAGTGTAAGGACGTAGGCTTTCCTGGACTTGGGACGCTAAGGCAGGCGCGACCTTTGGATGAGGAGCACAGGCGGTAAAGTAGAGTGGCTTCATGGTAATTTGGATAGCTCCAAAGAAGTAGGAATTACAGCAATATATAACATCTCTTGAATAATTTAGAATTGCTATATAGGCGGGTTTTTGTAGCTGCGAGGCCGTTGCATGATTGTTCCTTCAGGTTTCTAGGAAAATCCTCGTTTTTGTTGACACCCTTATAATACGCTAGACGCCGTTGATATGGCCAGCAAAGTCGCCGGTGTTGGGCCATCGAGCAAGGCGAGCAGCACCTTCGTCACGGCCGCTTATGCACACGGCCCAATTTCCCCTCCTTATATGCGATCACCAGCTCATCCACCGGCAGATCCTCCCGCCGCGTCACCGCGCCATCGGGCCACACCACCTCCAAGCGTTCCACGCGCTCGGCTCGGCCCACGCCAAAGTGGAGCCGCCCGTCGCTGTGGCCCAAATAGCTCGCCGCCCCACCGACCTGCCGCACCTGCGTCCGCCCGCCCGCGACCAGCCGCACCCAAGTGCCGACGGCTTCCGGTTCGATTTGCACCACGAGGTAGCGACCGGAGGGCGTCTCGTTGCGCAAGAGCGTCGGGCTATCGTCGATATTGGTCGTGAACAGATCGACATCGCCGTCTTGGTCGTAGTCGCCGCTGATGGCCGCCCGGCTCGACTTTTGCACCAGCAGCCCGGGACCGGCCCCTTCCACCGCAGCAAAGACGCCCGGGCCCGCGTTGGCAAAAAGCTGGTTGCGCTGGGCATACGTGCCTCCGGCCTGGGCGTGATCCACTTGGGGATAGATGTGGCCGTTGGCAACGAACAGGTCCAAGTCGCCGTCGAAGTCGAAGTCAAAAAAGCGCGTCCCCCAACCTAGATAGCCCACCGTAGGGGCGGCCAAGCCGCGCTCGCTCGTGGCGTCGATAAAGGTTCCGTCGCCCGAGTTCAAATAGAGCGTATTGGTCTCGCCGTAGAAGTTGGTCACATACAGGTCCAAATCGCCATCGCCGTCGCAATCGGCCGCATCCACCCCCATGCTCGCCTCGGCCTCGCCATCGCCGTTGTACGCCACGCCGGCCGCCAAGGCTACATCGATCAAGCGGCCGCCGTCGTTGCGGAACAGCGCATTGGGCGTCTCGTCGTTGGCCACGAACAGGTCTAAGTCGCCGTCGCGGTCCAAGTCGGCCGGCACCACGCCCAAGCCATAGTGGGCATTGGCCTCGGCCACGCCGGACGCGACCGTGACATCGGCAAAGCGGCCGCTGTCGTTGCGGTAGAGCCGATCCCGCCCGCCCGCCATGCCCTGCGGCCCGCAAAAGACCCGCAGCCCGCCCAAATAGACGCAAGGGTCTGCCAATTCCGGGTCTTGCAGCACCGGCTCAATGTCGAAGATCACGTAATGGGCCACGTACAGGTCGAGGTCGCCGTCGCGGTCGTAGTCGAAAAACGCCGCGCTCGTGCTGAAGCGATCGCCGGCAACCCCGGGCGGCGCGGCGACTGCGGCAAAGGTGCCGTCGCCGCGATTGCGATAGAGCGCGTCCGCCCCGTAGTTGGTCACATAGAGATCGCGCTGCCCGTCGCCGTCGTAATCCCCCACCGCTACTCCCATGCTCCAACTCGAATCTTCCACGCCGGCGACCCGCGCCACAAAGGCACCGCCGTCGTTGCGGTAGAGCACATTGCCCGGCCCTGTGCCATAGTTGGCGTAGGTCGAGCCATTGGCCACGTACAGGTCGAGGTCGCCATCGCGGTCGTAGTCGAAAAACGCCGCGCCGCTGCCGATCGATTCGAGGATGAAGCGCTTGTGCGGGCCGCCGCTGATGGTGGGATGGTCCAAGCCGGCTTCCCGCGTCGCATCCACGAAAAAGGGATCGGCCCGGGTGCTGGCTCCGACGAGCAGGAGGGCAAAAATGGGCGCGAGCATTTAGCGGGCGCAGCGGAAGCCTATGGTGTTGCCCTTGATGTACGAGTGCGAGTCCTTGGTGTTGGTCCGCTTGTTGCACTGGGCCAAGGTGGGGCCGTTGATCCACGATCCCCCACGCAGAAACTGCATTTTCTCGCCGCCTTGCGTCCACTCCCACACATTGCCGCCCATATCCAAGAGGCCAAAGGGGCTGGCCCCCCGCGGAAAGGACCCCACCGGCGCGGTCCGCCGGTAGCCGTCCGCGTCGCCGAAGATGTTGGCGCGTCCCGCCTCGAAGTCTGCTCCCCACGGGTACTTTCGCGCGTCGGCCCCGGCGCAGGCGAATTGCCATTCCTCCTCGGTCGGCAGGCGCTTGCCCGCCCACCGGCAATAGGCCCTGGCCCCGTACCACGACACCTCAATGACCGGATGCCGCGCAAACCCTTCTTTGACCTGATACACGCTGTCTTGCTCCACGAGGGCCGTATATCGGCTGCCCAGTTCCACCCAGAACACCCCTTCCACTTTGGCGTTTCCCTTGGCGGTCAAAAACGCGGCATACTCCGCGTTGGTCACCTCGTACTTGTCTAGGTAGAACCTGTGATTCTTCCCCTCGATCTGTACCATCTCCCCGCCCTCCTCCGCGGACGCCACGGCGACCCACAGCGCGATTCCGCACAACACCCGCATCACGGCTGCTCCCCGTCCAGCGCGTATTCCCACACCATTTTGGCGAAGCCATCCTCGGCCATCCCCGGGCCAATCCGCACGTCCTCTCCGGCCACGGCCGCTTTTACCTCGTCCTTTGCATTGCCCAGCAACACCCCGGTCCCGGCCGCGCGCAACATGGGCAAGTCGTTGTCCGCGTCCCCAATCGCCAAGACGCGCTCCACGCACCCGCCCACCCGCTCGGCCAGCGTCCGCAAGGCCACGCCCTTATCCACGCCCCGCCGCATAAATTCCACCCGGTCGGGCAGTGCCCACGCCACATAGACCTGATCGCCGCACAGGGCCTCGATCGCGGCGATGTGCTGGTCCCGTCGCTCGGGGGCGACCTCCAGCATGATCTTGGGCGGTGCGCCGAACTCGCCGCGCTGGCAACGCGCGTACAAATCCGCGTCGAGCACCATGCCCGGGCCGCCGAGTGCTTCGAGGTGATCGATGGGCCGGACGTGGCGGTACTCCTCGGCGATCCCCGCGGCCGTGCGTTCAAATAGGCAGTAGATCAGGTTCAGCCCCTCGGCGCGCCCGTATTCGACGAGCTGGGCAAAGGACGCCTCGTCCAGCCGCTCCTCGCGCAACACCGTGCGCCCGGCCCCTTCGCCCGGCCCGAGAATCACCGAGCCGTTGTAGCCGGCCATGTAGAGTGCCCGCGCCAAGGCTGGATGGGCTGCAAAACAATGTTCGATGCGGAGCATGCTGCGCCCGCTGATGCTGGCGATGGGGATGCCGCGCCCGATCAGTTCCTCGAGCGCGGCCACGGCCGAAGCCGCCAACCGCCCCTCTGAGTCGAGCACCGTGCCGTCGAGGTCAAAAGCCACTAGGTCGATCATCATTCCTCCTGTTGCAAAGTTTGCCGGCGCGAGCGAACCTGCGCCAACCGCTGGGCCTCGCGCTCGTCGCCCTCGGCCAGTGATGCGTACGCGCGCCACTCGGCCCGCGCTCGCTCGGGATCTAATTTTTCGTACGTCGCGGCGAGATGGAAGCGCCACAGCGCCCGCTCCGGTTCGAGCCGGACGGCCTCTTCGCCGGCCTGCGCGGCCGCGGCGAGCAAGCCCAACTGCCGATAGACATCGCCGAGCGACGCAAAAAGCTCGGCGTGGTGCGGGTGCGCGACCGTGGCTTCTTTGAACACCTGCACGGCCGCGCGTAGCCGCCGCTGATGCACGTACAACCCGCCCAACTTCAGGGCCGCGTCCCCTTCGGCACCGCCCAACGCGAGGGCCGTTTCAAACGCCTCTTCAGCCGCGGCGAGCGCACCTGTGCGGCTGTGGACGATGCCGATGCTCACTTGGGCCGCTGCATCTCTAGGCTGTTGGTTCGCCAACTCGACAAACGCGGCGAGTGCCGAGTCCAGCCGCCCGGCCGCGCTGTGGATCAAACCTAAATAGCGATAGACCGGGGGCAGGTCGGGATCGGCCGCCCGCGCCCGTTCAAACTGGGCTAGGGCACCGACGCCATCCCCTTCCTCCCAGAGCAGCCGCCCCAACTCGCAGTACAAGACCGCTTCCTCGCCCCCCCCATCGCCAGCCGCCAACCCCTCGACGAGTGCGGCGTGCGCCTGTTCCCGTTGACCGGCCTCTCGGTAGAGCGCGGCGAGGTCGGCCCGGATCCCCAAGTCTTGGGGCGCGGCGTCGAGTGCCTGCTGCATCAGCGTCCGCGCCTCCTCATCTTGCCCCAACCGCGCCGCTACGCGCGCTAGCTGGTAGCGCACCTCGGCCTGCTCGGGCGCAAGCTGGAGGGATGCGCGATAGGCCGCCTGCGCCGCGTGGAGGTTTTCCCGCAAGTGCCCCAGCGCCTGATAGGCGTGGCCCAGCCGCGCGTACAGCCGCGCCGATTTCTCGCCTCGGCGCACGGCATCCTGATAGGCGCGCAACGCGCCGCTATAGCGCCCTTGCGCGGCCAAGCTAAACCCCAACTCGGCGTAGGCCCGCCCGTCGTCCGGGTGCGCTTCCACTAGGCTGCGGTAGAGCGCGGTCGCGTCTTCGTACGCACCGCGCGCCACGTAGAGCGCGGCCAAGGCAAAAGTCGCCTCGGGCCGCGTCGGGTCGAGGTCCCGCGCCCGTGTGACGAGCTGTTCGGCTTGAGCCAATTCGGCCGGACTCAAGGTCCGCAGGGGCCGACCGGCGATCAGCGCCTGCGCTTGGCGATGGGCCTCGGGCGCGTCCGGCGCGGCGCACCCGGCCAACAAGAGCGCGATGGCAGCCGACCCCCTCACCGCGTCTCCCCCTCCCGCAGCAGCAAGTGCTGGTCGGCCTCAATGTCCCGATGCACGTCAACCTGCCCGCTGGGCCACGCCACCTCAATGCGCTCGACCCGCAGCCGTTGCCCCAAACCAAATTCCAGCTCTAGGCTGTTGCTGTTGCCAAAGCTGTACCCCGAAGCCACTTCGGCAAACTGCATTAACTCGCCGGAATGCACCCAGACCTTGGCCCCGATCCCGTCGCGATTGCTCTCGACGCCTTCCAATTCCAAGACCAAGTAGTGATTGCCAAAGCCTTCGCTGCGGTAGAATGCGTTGGGCCACTGGTCGCCGGGTTGGGCGCCGCCCACGGGCGCGTACAGGTCGAGGTCGCCGTCGCGGTCGTAATCGGCAAAGGTCACGCCGTGCGATTTTCCCAAGTGCCCCAAGCCAGCCGCTTCGGTCGCATCGGCAAAGGTCCCGTCGCCCTGATTGCGGAAAAGCACATCCGGCTCGCGCCGGCCCATCTGCGGCCCGCCGTTGCCGAGGTAGATGTCTATGTAGCCGTCGTTATCCACATCCCCGGGAACGCCACTCATCGTGCCCAGCGCCCGCGCCAGCCCGGCGGCTTGGGTCACATCGGCGAAGGTGCCGTCGCCCCGATTGCGGAAAAGCACCGGCCGGTCGCGCTGGCTGGTTGACTTTCCGGCGACGCGGTCGGCCAGCACTACCGAGTACTGGCTCCAGTTGCCCACGAAAATATCCAGCGCACCGTCGTTGTCGTAGTCGAGGACAAACGTTATAAAGCCGTCGATGTACTCGGCCCCTACGCCGGCCGTGACCGTCTGATCGGCAAAAGTGCCGTCGCCCCGATTGCGGAAAAGCACATTCGGCTCGGTAAAATTGCACGCGTACAGGTCGGGCCAGCCATCGCCGTCAAAGTCGCCCCACGCCGCGCTCAACGTCTGCCCCTGGTGAGCCACCCCAGCGGCCGCCGCCACGTCGGCAAAGGTGCCGTCGCCCTGATTGCGGTAGAGCACATTGGTCGAATCCCCGGTCGCGCCCGTGCCGTTGGCCACGTAGAGGTCGAGATAGCCGTCGCGGTTGAAGTCGCTCCACGCCGCGCAAAAGCTCGACCCGGGATCGCCCGTGCCCGACGCTTGGGTCACATCGGCAAAGCCCCCCCGGCCGTCGTTTTGGAAGAGCGCGTTCACCCCGCCGCCAAACCAGCCATCGCGCGTCACATATAGATCGGCGTCGCCGTCGTTGTCGTAGTCGGCCGTCTGCACCCCAATGCCGCCCTCGGGCCGCACCAATCCGGCCGCCTGCGTCCGCTCGGCAAAGCGCGCGCCGTCGTTGCGAAAGTACGCCAAGGCGGGATGGCCGATGACGACCAAGTCGAGGTCGCCATCCTCGTCGTAGTCGGCCCACGCACTGGCGCGGCCCCCGTCGAACTTATCGACCCCCACCTCGGCCCCGATTTCGCTAAACCGCCCGCCGATCGGTCCCGGCGGCACGGCATCGGCAAAGGCCCCGGTGGCCGGCCGCCCCAAGGCCTCCTGCAACCACTGCCGGTGCCAGCGCAATTCCAACGGCT
Source organism: Candidatus Latescibacterota bacterium (assembly GCA_965242865.1). Classification (GTDB taxonomy): domain Bacteria; phylum Latescibacterota; class UBA2968; order UBA8231; family UBA8231. Next base: position 5,492,086 of record CBDETK010000013.1, on the reverse strand, counting down.
CGGGATGCAAGGCCACGGCCTGCTGCAAGATCGAGTCGGCCCGCACGTAGTCCTGCTGCCACAGCGCGGCAATCGCCGCCCAGTAGAGCGATTCGTAGCCTTGGGGATCGGCGGCCAGTGCCCGCTGCAAATAGCTTTCCGCCTGTTCAAACCGCCCCTCTTCGAGTGCCTCTTTCCCCCGCCCCAAAAAGGTCTCCAACGCCAAAGACCGCGCGGCCGTCAAGGCAGGGTCGAGCACCGCAGCTCGTTCCAGCAACTCCACGCCTTCTTCGAGCCGCCCCTGCACGAGCCGCACCCGTCCTAGCTGCCAGTAGCCCTCGGCCGCCTCGGGCTCCAGCCGGACGCACTGGGCAAAGGCCCGCTCGGCCGCCCGGAGCCGATAGCGCTCCAGCAAGTCCAAGCCCCGGTAGTACGATTCGCGGAACGCCTCGGAGCGGCCGGCCGGTTCGCGGCAGCCGCTTAGGGCGAGGATGGAAATAGACAGGGTAGCAACCAGAACGACGCTCATTAGAAACAACATCTGCCGTCTTTTGCCTGCTGTCAATTTCTAGTACGTTGTTGCGTTCCGTTGCCCATTCCTTCACCCGTAAAGGAGCACCACAATGAGATGGATTCTCTGCCTCACAACCTTCCTCTGGGCCGCTGCGCCCAGCCCGGCCGCAGACCGCCCCCGCCTCGTCCTCGACGGCCAAGCCGCGGTGTTAGTCGTCGATTTAGGCGGCGGCTCCATTGCCGATTTCCACCTCAAAAGCAACCCGCTCAACCCCCTGCAATGGGACTCTTGGTCCTTCAGTGCTACCCCGGACCAAGCCCCGCCCATGGAACCGCGCTCCATGGGGCACTTCCTGTGCCTCGACCGCTGGGGACCGGCCACCGAAGCCGAGCAAGCTCACGGCATGGGCTGGCACGGCGAGGCCACGCGCGTGTGGTGGACAAAAGACGAGGACGTCCGCGCTACGGATGGCTTTCTCGTGGCCCAGCTATCGGCCGAGCTGCCCCTAGCCGGCCTAACGGTCGCACGCTCGATTCGCCTGCATCAGGACCAAGCCGTGGTTGCCGTGGCCGAGGCCGTTACCAACACGCGCCATTTGGGCCGCGTGTACAACATCGTCCAGCACCCGACCATTGGCCCGCCCTTTTTGGACGCGAGCACCCGCGTTGACGCCAACGGCACGCGCGGCTTCATGCAGGAAACGCCCATGCCGACGCCAGAGGATCCGGAGGTGCGCTGGCCCTACGCCCGCAAAAAGGACGGCACCGAGGTCGATATGCGCCATCTGACGGATGACGCGGCCCCGGCCGTGGTGTCCTATATCGTCGAAGCGGAATACGGCTGGACCACGGCCATCAACGCCGGCCAAGGGCTGCTGATCGGCTATATCTGGCCGACAGCGGACTACCCGTGGTTCGACGCTTGGCGGCACGTCCGCGACGGCAAGCCCTTTGCCCGCGGCTTGGAGTTTGGCACCACGGGCTTACATCAGCCCGGGCCGATACTCGTCCAAAAGGGCCCTATCTTTGGCCGCCAAATTTTGCGCTTCATCGATGCGGACGAGACCCAAGTCTTTCACTACGCCAACTTTCTCATGGAAATTCCCCCCGACTTCGCCGGCGTCGCCGCTGTGGAATACGCCGCCGGGCAACTCGTGGTGCGCGAGGACGGCGGTCAGGGCCGCGAGTTGACGATGGAAGCGGGGGAACTTTTTGCGCGGTGACGCGGGAATAAAGCCATGAACAAAGACGACTTAGTCGAACTGATTCGCAGCGGCGAGAACTCCGGCGTGGAGTTCAAACGCGCCGATCTTCGCCCGGAACGACTCGCCGCGGAAATTGTGGCTCTACTCAATCTCGAAGGCGGGTACATTTTCCTCGGCGTCGAAGACAATGGCTCGGTTACCGGTCTCATGCGAGAGCCGCGCAAGGTCGAAGAATGGGTGATGGAAACGGCGCGTACCCACGTTTTGCCGGCGACGATTCCCTATTGGGAGACCGTGGACTGGGGAGAGGGGAAAACCGTCGGCATTATATCTCTGCCTCGCGATGCGCCGGATAAGCCGTACAAGGCTAAGCGCGGAGAAAATTGGGTTACTCAGGTACGCGTCGGTACTACCACGCGAGCCGCTGGCCGCGAGGAAGAAGAACGGCTCTACTTACAAGGGGGACTGTTCCGTTACGGCTTAAAGCCCGTCCTCGGCACGGCAATCGACTCGCTCAGCCAGCGGCACTTGCGCGATTACTTTGGCCGCGTTCTGGGCAGCAGCGTTCCGCCGGCAAGCGATGTCGATCAATGGCAAAGGCTGCTGCAAAACCTCGAACTTGCGACCCCAACAGCGGGCCGGATGGTCGCAACCGTGGACGGAATGCTCCTGTTCGGCAAGAACCCCAAGCGGTTTCTTCCGCAATCGGGCATTCGCGCGATTTGCTACGTAGGCCGGGAGCCGGATTATGCAACCCGTGCGGACGAGGATCTCAACGGTCCTATGGTTCCGCTCTGCGACCCCGAGGATGGGGAGTTTGTCAAGCTGGGGCTTGTAGATAAGGCGTGGGATTTCGTGCGGCGCAATACGACGCCTTCCGCCTACTTGGAAGGGGCGCGGCGGATTGACCGCTGGGAATTTCCCGAAGAAGCGGTGCGCGAGGCCGTGGCCAACGCCCTAGTACACCGCGATTATAGCATCGTGGGAACGGACATCATGCTGGTCATATTCTCCGACCGCCTCGAAGTGGTCAGCCCGGGTCGCTTGCCCAACACGGTGACGCCGGCCGGGATGCGCTTGGGACTGCGCTACGCCCGCAATCAGACGCTAGTCAACGTGATGCGCGACTACGGCTATGTGGATGCGCGTGGAATGGGCGTGCGGAACAAGATCATTCCCGGCATGTTGGCCCACAACGGCACCGAGCCGGACCTGATAGCGGAGGATTACCGCTTCACGGTTCGGCTGTGGAAAGAGCGCAGCACAGGGTAGGCAGCCTCGGTCACTTGAAGGCGACAGTCCTCAAAGGAGATTTCTATGGTAAGGAGACAAACGACAGGGCTCGGCCTTTCGGAGGACGAAGCATTCATAGGCTTGGTTGACTATGGCCTATTCAGTGAAAAACTTCCGCCATGTTTTACCTCCAAAGGGCTTTCAGCCTATGCCCCGAACATTCTTCTAAAGCCAACAACAGAAAAAGACTCAAAAAATTTGGATAAGACCTTTAAGAAACGAAAGCACGATTTCATCCGCTACGAACCACTACACGCCGTCAATATCCCTCGTCAGATGGGGGTTCCCCATCCCGAAAGCCACCTTGTCCAGTGTCTAGCCCTGAAGCAGCATTGGGCGACAATTAAAGGGCACTGCGCAAAACCGAAGACACCCGTGAGCCGTCTCTTTGTTCGGAAAACGTCAAGTGAGCGTGTTTTCCGAATGAATTACAAGGGAAAGGAACACTTCGAGCATGAAGAAATAGACATTCGCGAAATGATGGGAGCGCATTATGTCGTTTACACTGATATATCAAATTGCTTTCCCAGCATCTACACTCATTCAATCCCATGGGCCCTACATGGTCGTAGTAAGTCGAAAAAGTGCCGCTCGGTCTTATTGGCAGGAAATCTTCTGGACAAAGCCACCCAGGGTATCCGAGATGGACAAACCAATGGGATCTTGATCGGGCCACACTCATCCAACGTCGTCTCAGAGATAATACTGACCAGAATTGATTATGAGATGACCAAGAAGGGATACGAGAGGTTTAGCCGCTATATTGACGATTACACCTTTTACGCGAAAACCTATGACGAAGCTGAGAAATTCATCCATGACCTTGGGATGCAACTGCGCGAATACGAGCTTGTTCTGAACGACCGTAAGACTGAAATCTTGCCGATGCCACTTCCAATCCAAAAAGACTGGGTTCGAGAGTTGAACAACTTCCGATTGCCAGCCAAAGGCGCAACCGTTCGCTTCGGGAAGGTTCGTTCGCTCCTGGACTTGGCACTGAAACTAGCGCATGGAGCGGAGACCTATGCCGTTTTGAACTACGCTATCAAGATGGTGCCTCCGAGTCTCGATAGCCGAGCTAAGCGTCTCTTCGTTCAGGAGACTATCAACTTGGCACTGCTATATCCATATCTTGCTCCAATCTTAGACAAGCACGTGTTCGACAAGCATCGCTATGATGGAATCGAGAAAGTCATTCTTGATTTTATTGAACATCTCCTAGTGATTGGAATTCAGAGAATCTATTCGGATGCCATCGCCCATGCCTTGTATTACTCGCTCAAACATAACCTTCAGTTGAGTACGCTGGAGGACAAGTTCATAGAGGTCATCGCGATAGATGACTGCCTCTCGGATGTGTTACTACTAAAGTACGCAAAACGCTACAGGATTAAGAGAATTCGGGAGGCGATACGAAGACGCGCCAATAAGTTGAAGGATATGGAGACCCAAGAGAAGGACCGCTTCTGGCTCCTGATCTATCAAGTGTGGCGCGAGGAAACGCTGAGAGGCGAAGGCCAAGCGTTTTTGGCTGAGTTGAAACGAAACCGCTTCAGCTTTATAAGCTTCAGATGACTCTTTCAAAACAGCTAGATCGGGGAAGATGCACGATGTGTCTAGGTTGCTCAGATTACGCCGATACTTTTCGTGTGATGCACGTCGAGAAAATAGAGGTATTCTTGCGGTTCATTGAGGATTTCACAAATCGGCCGCCGATAGCCGCACGGCCCGAGGCGACCGCTTGGCTCAACGAAAAAGCCCTAATTCCTTATCCTGCTGACGCCCAACGAGCGGCGCGTCGCCGAGGATCGCCGCGACTGCTACTGGCTCTACGTGGTGACCCACTGCGCGAGTGCGCCAGAGCTTCAAGAGCCGATCCGAGACCCCGTGCGATTTCCGTGGCACGAGGTCACCAAGGTAGCTCACTACTATCTGAGCGTTGACGCGCTCAAGCAGCCGGTGGAAGTTAGGGAAGGTCAAAAGACTTCTGAAAAATGGAAAACACGGGACGAATGAGAGGGCCAAAATGGAGACCATGTCGAGTGTGAGGGCTAAGGACCCTATCGCCAAGGCCAGCGGGTTGCCAGCGGGTGCTGTATTTCATCGATGCGCCCTCCAAGTAAACCCACACGGCTACGGCGCAACCTTCCGAGGCCAGCAAACCAGCGGCGATGCTCGCGAGCACGCGAAAGCCATTGTCGAGCAGGCAGTCGAAATCGGCGTCTCCGTGCTCGCCATCACCGATCACAACGACGCGAGCGGAGTAGCCGCGTTCCAAGAAGCCGCCCAACATACCAACGTCACGATATTCCCCGGTTTCGAGCTCTCTTCGTCTGAAGGCATTCACATCCTGTGCATCTATCCGCCGAATGCTGATAAGAACAGTTTGGATCGGTTTCTAGGCGAGTTTAGAATCCGAAAGACTGGCCCTTCAGCGAATTTGTCGAGCGAGCCGTTCGACAAGGTACTTACAATGGTCGAGCAACAGGGCGGAGTCGCCATCGCCGCGCACGTGACAAACGCCAAAGGGCTTTTCAAAGCACTCGAAGGCCAAGCGCGGATCAACGCATGGCGTGCTAAAGACCTGCTCGCGATCCAGATCCCTGGGCCTGTCGCCAGCCTGCCCCCCGAGGTACGTCCAATTGTCCAGAACGAGAATCCAGACTATCAGCGAAACCATCCCGCAGATGAAAATCTAGCCGTAGCCGCGATCAACGCGAAGGATGTCGTTAAGCCGAGCGATCTGAAAGACCCTTCGGCTACATGCTGGATCAAGATGTCCGAGATCACGGTTGAGGGGCTACGGCAGGCTTTTCTCGATCCCGGGTCGAGAATTCGGCTGAACAGCGACTCCACGCCCGACGACCACGCCGAACTCGTTTCCCTGACTTGGGAAGGTGGCTTTCTGGATGGTGCAGCCATTCGCTTCAATCCGAACATGAACGTCTTAGTCGGCGGGCGCGGCACCGGCAAATCAACCATCATCGAGAGCCTGCGCTACGCGCTCGGATTGGAGCCTATCGGCGAGGAGGCCGACAAGGCCCACAAAGGAATCGTGCGCCAAGTGCTCCGCAGCGGGACGAAAGTCTCGCTTCTCGTGCGCTGTGACCGCCCGGCGCCACGCGAGTACCGCATTGAGCGGACCATTCCAAACCCGCCCGTGGTGCGCGAGGAGGACGGCAATATGTCGAACCTGCTTCCAAAAGAGATACTCCCTCGCGTCGAGGTGTACGGACAGCACGAAATTTCCGAACTCACCAAGAGTCCCGAAAAGCTCACGCGCCTTCTCGACCGCTTCGTCGAGCGAGACCATTCCTCGGCCCGGCGCAAGGCCGATCTCCGCCGAGAACTCGAGAAGACGCGGCGGTCCATAGTAGAGGTATGCACCGAGCTCCAGCAAATCGAGGAGCGTCTAGCCGCCCTGCCAAGACTTGAGGAGACCCTAGAACGCTTTCGAGAAGTCGGTCTTGAAGATCGCCTGCGAGAAAAGAGCTTGCTCGTACGCGAGGAGCGGGTGCTCAATTCGATGCCCGAGCGCCTACAGAATTTCCGCGAATGCCTCGATCTTCTCCGCCAAGAGCTCCCGATAGACCGGGTGTTCTTGTCTGAAAGGGCACTCCGAGATCTACCGGGTAAGAAAATTCTTGCGGGCGGCAATGACATATTGGAAAGCCTGAGCACTAATCTCGATAAATTGGCGGGTCAACTTGCAGAAGCACTAAAGCAAGCAGATGAAGGAATCGCCGAAATCCGCGCTCGCTGGAACGAGTGCCAAGAAAAGGTCCAAGCCGACTATGAGAAAATTCTGCGCGAGCTTCAGAAATCGGCAATAGACGGGCAAGAGTTCATTCGTCTTAGGCGCGAAATCGAGAACCTTCGCCCGCTCGGGGAGCGCAAGTTCTTATTGAAACGGTTAGAAAAAGAACTCCTTGAACGACGGCGTATGCTGCTCGCCGAATGGGAAGATATCAAAGCGGAGGAGTTCAGGAGTTTGGACAGAGCCGCGCAAGCAGTCAGCAAGAAACTGCGCCCCCGCGTCCAAGTGGCGGTCACCGCCGCAGGCAACCGCGAGCTGCTGATCCGGTTGCTCCGCGATGAGATCCGCGGCCGTCTCTCCGAGGCCTTAGCCATCCTCGCCCGAGCGGAGAACTTCTCGCTGCCGCAATTCGTCGATAGCTGTCGGACAGGCGCGGATGCCGTTCACCGAACCTACAAAATTCCACCAGCCCAAGCGCAACGGCTTGCCGAGGCGTCGGCCGAGACTTTGATGCACATTGAAGAGTTGGAACTTTCCCCCGCGACCACAATCCAGCTCAACACGGCTCCTTCCGGCAAACCGCCGTCATGGCAAGCACTCGAAGCGCTCTCAACGGGCCAAAAAGCGACCGCTGTGTTGCTGCTCCTCCTGCTAGAGTCCGATGCGCCGCTCATCGTCGATCAGCCGGAGGACGACCTCGACAACCGATTCATCACCGAAGGGGTGGTTCCCAGAATGCGCGAGGAGAAACGCCGTCGCCAATTCGTCTTCTCGACTCACAATGCCAACATCTTGGTGCTTGGGGACGCCGAACTGATCGTTGGCCTCACCGCCACTGGAGGTGGGGACGAGGGGAATGCCTACATTGATCCCAAACATATAGGCTCCATTGATGCACACCCGGTGCGGGAAATGGTTGAGGAGATTCTCGAAGGTGGCAAGGATGCTTTTGAGCGTCGCCGCCGGAAATACGGATTCTGAGGTGAACTATGAACAAAACCGATTTGATCGAACTAATCCGCAATGGCGAGAGTTCCGGCGTGGAGTTCAAGCGCTCCGACGTTCGCCCCGAACGACTCGCCACTGAAATCGCCGCCCTACTCAACCTAGAAGGTGGGCACATTCTCCTCGGCGTCGAGGACGATGGCTCGGTTTCCGGTCTCACCTGCGAGCCGAGCAAAGTCGAAGAATGGGTGATGGAAACTGCGCGTACCCACATCCGTCCGGCGACGATCCCCTACTGGGAGACCGTGGACTGGGGAGAGGGGAAAACCGTCGGCATAGTATCTCTTCCTAGCGATGCGCCGGATAAGCCGTACAAGGCTAAACGCGGCAAAGCTTGGTGGACGTTCGTGCGGGTCGGTAGCAGTTCACGAGAGGCAAGTCGCGATGAAGAAGGACGCCTCTACCAGTCAGCCCGTATCATGCGCTATGACATCAAGCCCGTACTTGAGACGGGACTGGAGGAACTCGATCTGGACCGAATCGGGAACTACTTTCGTGTTATCCAGAAGCGCGATGTGCCAACGGCGCAGAATACCGAAGAATGGCGTCGAGTTCTTGTGAGCATTGATCTTCTTGCGGAAGCGGCGGGAACGACTGTCGGAACAGTCGCGGGCTTGCTCCTCTTCGGCAAGAACCCGAACCGCAGGCTGCCGCAGTCGGGCATTACGGCGGCGGCGTTCCCAGAAAATGAAAAGGCGTACAATACTGTAGATGAAGAACTGATTCGAGGTCCTCTCGTTCCGATGTTATCGGCAAAAAAAAGTGTTATGGATAAGGGGGTCATTGACCGAGCGGTAGATTTCGTAGCCCGTAACATGGGCTCTGTCGCGTGGCTCGATGGTGGAAGGAGACGCCGCAAGAAGTCGCTTCCACGGGCCGCGGTTCGTGAAACCATCGTGAATGCGGTTGCACACCGCGATTATACGCTCGTCGGCACAGACATCGAAGTCTCTTTGTATCGTGATCGCCTAGAAGTAATCTCGCCCGGGCGTCTTCCTAATGGAGTGACGGTAGAGAAGATGAAGGAAGGTTTACGGGCCGCCAGAAATGAATTGCTAAAAGAAATCCTTCGAGATTACGGCTATGTTGAGCATTTTGGCATGGGTGTACGCAATCGGATTATTAGAGCTATGCGAGACCACAACGGCACTGAGCCGGACCTGATCGAGGAAGAGCACCGCTTCATCGTCCGCTTGTGGAAGGAGCCGAAACCGTCGTGATCTTCCGCGCAGGCAAATGCTAATGGGGTTGAAAAGATGCTCGAACAAGCGATTCTGGACGACATTATTCGCCGCATTATAGAAGTGGCTCAACCGGAGAAGATCATTCTCTTTGGGTCGGCCGCTCGCGGCGACATGAACCGCCATAGCGATGTCGATCTGCTCATTATAAAAGAATGCGCGAACGCGCTTGAACTCATGGGTGATATTTATATGAATCTCGATGGCGTCGGGGCAGCCGTCGATGCTATCGTCGTCACGCCCGACTCTGTAGAGCGGTATAAGGACAGCCACGCGCTGGTAATAAAGCCCGCTCTACAGGAGGGAAAGGTGGTGTATGAAGCCGCCTGAACGCTTTCCATCGGACGACCCACGAGAGTGGATGAATCGAGCCAGAAGCAATTTGGTTCGGGCAAAAGACCGCACTCCCGGTGCCTATCTTGAAGACTTGTGCTTTGATGCACAGCAAGCCGCTGAGAAAGCGATTAAGGCGGTGATGCTCAAGCGCGGCATCGGCTTTCCCTACGTGCATGATTTGGCCCGATTGCTTTCCCTGCTCAAGGCAGCAGGCGAAGCGATCCCGGACGCCGTTGGACAGGCCAGAAAGCTCACTCCATTTGCCACCACCACGCGCTATCCCGGCGACACAGGGCCTGTTACCGCTCAGGAGTACGCCGAAGCGATAGAGATCGCCACAAACGTCGTCCGCTGGGCCGGGGAACTTGTGGGCTAATCCGCAATCGGTACACGCCATTCAACGTGATTGCAAACGATAGAACGTGGGATTAAGAAGATGCTCGAACAAGCGATTCTGGACGACATTATTCGCCGCATTGTGAAAGTTGCCCAACCAGAGAAAATCATTCTCTTTGGGTCGGCTGCTCGCGGCGACATGAACCGCCACAGCGATGTCGATCTGCTTATTATAAAAGAGTGCGCGAACCCGCTTGAACTTATGGGGCAGATTTATCAGAACCTGCACAGGGTTGGCGCAGCAGTTGACGCCATCGTCGTCACGCCCCAATCGGTCGAGCGGTATAAGGACACCCACGCATTGGTCATCAAGCCCGCCCTACAGGAAGGAAGGATCGTCTATGAAGCCTCCTGAACGCTTTCCGCCTGGCGATCCCCGGGAATGGATAAACCGCGCCCGAAGCGACCTGACTCAAGCAAAGAACGAGGTGCCCGGGGTCTATCTCGAAAATTTGTGCTTCAATGCTCAGCAGGCCGCCGAAAAATCTATCAAGGCCGTGATGATCGTACGCAACATCGAGTTCCCTTACGTGCATGATCTCGACCGCCTATTATCACTACTCGAAGACGAGGGAGAAGTCATACCAGCACCGATCAGTCAAGCCTGCAAGTTGACTAAATACGCCACCACCACGCGCTATCCCGGCGATATAGAGCCTGTTACCGCTCAGGAGTACGCCGAAGCCATCACTATCGCCGAAGCCGTCGTCCGTTGGGCCGAGAAACGCGTACTATGATCCCTCATGAATGCAAGTGTCTCGCTGAAGTCGATTTTCCCATTGCCGAGGTTTCCAAGCACGCGGCGCGGGAGAAGTAGATTCGGCATGGGCATCCGAGTACGCTGCACTTGTGGTGGGTGCGATAGCGGCGACTATGGAGACACTTGACCTAGTGTAGAGGATACGATATTTTGAACATGATAGATATATTTGGACGAGCGGGCGATAGGTTTTCTTGAGTAGAAGTGGTCCGAAACGCCGAATTCGATTGTGGGAAGAAAAAGCGTTGGAATGGGCTAATCTAGACTTATTTCCCAAGTAGAACCACGAGGAACAAGGGCGTCATCATACGTTTTTCCGTTCCCAATGACTTCCATCTATAACGCAATATAGACTATAAGGATTTGAGATGTACCATATAACAGATGTCCAAGAAAAAGGAAGTGAAACTTTACGAAGAGACATATTTCCTAATATCATATCGGGTAATACGATTCTGTTCTTAGGCGCAGGTGCTTCTATAACCGATGATAATGTGTATCTAAGTAGTCAATTAATGGGTTATCACAAAGCAAAGTCTGGAAATAGTTATCAAACCGACAGTATTATTGAATATGTTGATGTGCTTAGTCGAAATCCTCAATTTGATCGCAAAGAGTTTGATGATATAGTAGAAAAATGTCTTAGAAATCTAGAACCCACTGCATTTCATACTACAATTGCTCGCCTACCTTGGAAAGAGATCATTACGACCAATTTGGATATTATAGTTGAGAAGGCTTTTGATAGAGTATTTAGTACATCGGACGAAAATAAAATCCTGAAGCCTGCAAAAAATTTGCATGAATATCATTACAATCCAGCAAACGATGAGATAAAATACATTAAGCTAAATGGTTGTATTAGTGATAGAGCCAAATATCCATTCATTTTTTCAACAAGAGATTTTGAATCCGTTAACGGTTTTTACAAGATAGTGTTACAGGCCCTAGAACACATCTCGCCCCGTATTCAACTTCTCGTGATTGGATACTCATTTAGAGATCCGTTTGCTAAATTTCTTCTTGATCGTTTTGATCGATATAATTACCGAAATAAGAGAGATATACTATTGGTAGATCCCACCATACAGGAAGATATGCTACCATACCTTGAGAGCAGCAGTATTAGAATTATAAAATGCACTGCTTCTGAATTCTATCAAAAATATGAAGATTGGGAAAAATCGAGTGAAGAATCAGCTATAAGAAGGCGAAAACCGCAGTTTCGCCAAAAAGACAGTTCTCCCATAAATATATCTAATAGGCTTATTAAGAGGCTTGGAAGCAGTCTTGTCCAGATTAATCCACATACCAGATTTGAATACATTTCACCAGAGCAATTTTATACGGGAGAAAGACCATCTTATTTTGCGATAAAGCAGAATTATGATGTAATAAGATTAGATTGTCAAAAAGAGATAATCAATAAATTAGAACAATTTTTCAATTCTGAAGAATTTGTAATTCCTATTATTGCAATAACTGGATCCTATGGTGTCGGCAAAACGACTTTCTGCTATAGATTAGTCCATAGTATTCTTGACTCTGACTTAGATGTAGCAGTATTTGAGATATTAGAGCCTCAAGATATTAGAGAAGTAGATTTATGTGAACTAATCAGTGCTGTTGACACTGAAAATATCATGCTTCTATTTGATGAATGTGAGGTAGACAGTTTCTTTAAATCAATGATTGAATTGCGGTCGAATCTCAGCATACAACAACTCTCTGGATCTAATATAGTGATGCTGGTTCCCATAAGGGAAAATATCCTACAAAAATTAACCCATAACCGATCATATCCCAACCTGCATCAACTGGAGATCAATACTAATTTTAACAAAAAAGAAGCATCAGATCTGATTAAGAAATTAGATGACTCAAAGATTATCACTGTCAGAGATGAAAAAGAAAGAAACTCTCTCGCCTCTACGGTTGTTCGAGATTATAAAGGAGATGCTTTTGTGTCTCTGCTATCCATAGTTACAGATGGACATCATGACCAGATATTACGGAGCGCATATGAACAACTATCAGAAAAGGCTAAGGAGTCATTTCTATATACATCATTATTATATAGATTCAAAATTTTAATGCCTTCCAGTTTATTGATGAAACTGGTGTCTAAAGATTGGGGTACATTCAAACGTGACGTCATAGAATACGATGCAAAAGGAATTTTGGTCCAAGAAGAAAAAAATATATCGGGAGATGAACCCGACCTATATTTTCGAACTCGTCATCCGGTAATTTCAGACTTACTTATAGAGATGTATCTAAGTGATTCAGATAAAAGATTTGTGGAATACCAAAAAATATTTAAAAAATTAACTTATACTCCTCATAATTCCCGTTTAATTGTAGATATACTAAAAGCAATGATAACGGCAGAAGAATTTACACAATCTAAGATTGATAATCTATATGATATATGTGCAAATGAATTTTCTGATGATCCTCATTTCAACCTTCACTACGCTACAAATTTACAATACCGAGGAACTCAGAAATCTTTAGAACGTGGCATCGAACGTATCATATATGCAGAAAGTTTCTTATATCGAAGAAGTCACAGATTAACACATCGACGAGCAGTTCTCAATTTTAAACTAGCCCAGTTGCTAGATCGTGAGCAAGTTATACATAGTGCAGTACAACCTTATATTGACGAAGCGAGGGAATTATTTTATATAAAAATGATAGAAGATCCCTTTAGTATATACAGTTTCCGAGAATACTTACGGTTTGAGATATGGTATTTAGAAACATTTTCTCTTACCCAAGAAACAGAATTGCGTAGTATAATTTCGATTGAAGATTTATTAGATCGAGCGAAAAGACAGCTTCATGAAGGGATTGAAACCATTGCCGAAATAGAAGCCAGATATAGAAAAAAGCATCATTCTTCTTCTGCTAATGATGAAAAATATATCAATTTTATAAGTGACTTGTATAAAAAAGAAGATTTAAAGCCATACGCCCTAATTTTATACTTCTATTATTACTCCCAGAAAAATGATGAGGATGCTTTAGGTGCAAAGGTGCGTGAACTTGAAAAATATACTCACTTAGATGAAGTATCAAAGCTATTGTTCCAGCACTATGGGCGTAACTTACACCATAGTGCCAGCCGATCTAAGTTATTTGATTTAGTTCGCTCTAATGGGCCTATACTTGAACAAGACCCTATGAGATATCATTACTTTTTGGGTATCGCAGAAGCATATAACAGAAAATTCTCTTATTTTAGGAGACACATGAGAAAAATTCAGCAACGTTTTAGAACTAGCTTATGTATGCAAGATTATTGGAAAGATGATGAAGGTAATCCTGAGATATTTGATGCTGTTATAGTCAAATATAAAAAAAGATTATACGTGCGTATTATAGATCTTCAGTATAAGATACCTCTTTTCTTAAAAAAAAGAAATTCAATGATAGATACTAGTATATCGTCAAGTCATAAAGTTCAAATTCAATTCTATGCAGGTGGTATGAAAGCATTTATTGTTCAAAAATCAGGAACTGAGTGATTAAACTAATAATACTGTTTATCTTCGTGGAATCTGTATAGCGACGGCCTTGGGGGATGAAAGATGGAATGGGCTGGCCGCGGGGATGCACGATCTAACCGACTGTCTCATTAGAATGGTTCTCATCAACAGGAGGGTCTATGCCCCTACCTGACTTTACCGCAATGGGTGATCTTCCTTTTGGCGTCTATACGGCTTCGCTCGCCGAAACAGTCAGCCGTTTTGGAACGGGATCGCATCGCCGAAAGCTGCTTGCCATGCGCCTCGAACGCATCTATCAGATCGCGGCGCAAACTGGCTATCTAGCTCGATTCATCGTATTCGGCTCGTTTATTACTGAAAAATACGAACCCAACGATGTGGACATCTTCATGATTATGGATGACAATTTCGATATGGGGTCACTAGTCGGCGAAGCCCGACTCCTGTTCTATCACGGAACGGCCCAAGATCATTTTGGATGTAGTGTGTTCTGGGTTCGCCGCTTGGCGGCCATCGGTGGCGAAGAATCCGCCATCGAAGATTGGCAACTCAAACGCGATGGTACTGAACGTGGCATCGTTGAAATCACGGGGGAATGACCATGATTGCAAACGATCGCGAACTCGACGTCACTCTGGGGCGAATCGCGCATTTCCAGCGTCAAATAGCCCATCTACGCAATGTGGAAACCCATCCTGAAAATTACCGAGGCTCGGTGGCGGGATTTCTCGCCGAGATCGACCGAATGCAGTTGGAGGTTCGTGAATATCTCAGCATGCATCCGGCCGAACTGGAGCGCGGATAAGCACCGGCCAATGACGACGCCGAACCGCAGGTTTAGCTGTGCCAGCACCATCCCGCCTCGGCAGGAACGGAAAGAGAATCCATGATCCCCCGCGTCTGCAAACGTCTCGCCGAAGTTGATTTTCCCATTGCTGAGGTTTCTCAGTACGCGGCGCGGGAGAAGTCGATTCGGCATGGGCATCCGAGTACGTTGCACTTGTGGTGGGCGCGGCGGCCGTTGGCCTCGTCGCGGGCGGTGTTGCTGGCGTTGCTGCTGCCAGACCCGTGCGACGCGCACTGTCCGGAGGACTTTAAGCGGCAAGCGCGGAACATTCTGCTCGCGGTGCGGCAGCCGCTGGCGAATGACTTGGAGCTGCGGCAGGGGTTACTGGCGTTCATTGCCAACTTTGCCAATTGGAAGAATGCGGCGGACCGCACCCATCTCGACGTGAGCCGGGCGTTGGTGCAAGCGGCGCATGGCGCGGAGCCGCCGCTGGTGGTGGATCCGTTTGCCGGCGGCGGGTCGATTCCGCTGGAGGCGTTGCGGCTGGGTTGCGAGGCGTTTGCCAGCGACCTAAATCCGGTGGCGTGTCTGATTCTCAAGGTGATGCTGGAGGATATTCCGCGGCACGGGCCGGGGCTGGCCGAGGAGTTGCGTCGGGTCGGCGGCGAAATTAAGCGGCAGGCCGAGCGGGAATTGGCCGAGCTGTATCCGAGGGACCCGGATGGGGCCACGCCGATTGCCTACTTGTGGGCGCGCACGGTGCGCTGCGAAGCGCCCAACTGCGGCGCGGAGATTCCCCTGATGCGCTCGTTTTGGTTGTGCAAGAAGGCCAAGCGCAAGCGGGCGTTGCAGCATCGGGTTGAGCGTTGCGAGGGGGAGCCGCCGAGCGTCGAGTTTGCGGTGGTTGAGCCGCAGGCGGATCGAGAGGTGCGCGGCGGCACGGTGGCGCGAGCGCGAGCGACTTGTTTGTGCTGCGGCGCGGTGCTGCCGCCGGAGCGGGTGCGGGCGCAGCTTGCGGCCCAACGGGGCGGCGCGGATGTGGTTTTTGACGCGGAGGGAAGGCGGACGGGTGGGGCGCGGATGACGGCGGTGGTGACGGTGCGGCCCGGCGAGACGGGGCGGATTATGCGGCGGTGCGGGTGGCGCAGGAGCGGGTGGCGCGGATGTTGGACGAGTGGGAGCGGGGTGGGCGGCAGGGGCTTTGCCCGGTGCCGGATGAGCCGTTGCCACCAATCGGCACGTTGGGCTTTCGTGTGCAGCGATATGGTATGATGCAGTGGGGGGATTTGTTTACGGCGCGGCAGAAGGTGGCGTTGGTTGGGTTGGGCCGATCTAGCGTAACGCTCACGCCAAGCATTCAACAAACCCTAATCGCATTGCTTTTAGGCAGAATGGCGGATGGCAACAACTCCCTTACTCGGTGGGAAAGCAATGCTGAAAACCCTGTAAATCTCTTTGCACGTCAAGCCATTCCCATTGTGTGGGATTTCTGTGAATCTACACCAAAGAGCAATGCGCGGGGGGTTTTCCTATCAGGTATAGGTGCAACTTGTGAAGTCATACAATTCGCCCGATCTGCAGTTTCAGGCCAACTTCAATCCGCCGACGCCACCGACCACCCACTCCCCGACCAAGCCACCAGCGTCTATTTCACAGACCCGCCGTACTACGACGCGATTCCCTATTCCGATCTCTCCGACTTCTTCCTCGTCTGGCTCAAACGTACGCTACCCAACAATCCGCTACTGCGCGATCCCTTCGATCCTGACAACCTGCTCTCGCCCAAGACCGCCGAGGCCGTACAAGACGAGACCAAGCAGGCCGACGGCCGCCCAAAAGACCGCGCATGGTTCGAGGAGACGATGGCGAAAGCCTTTGCCGAAGGTCGCCGCGTACTGAGCGAAGAAGGCATCGGCTCGGTCGTCTTCGCTCATAAAACAACGGAAGGCTGGGAAGCGTTGCTCTCGGGCATGATTCGCGGCGGTTGGACCATAACCGGATCGTGGCCGATTGCTACCGAAAGCGCGACCCGTCTCCGCGCCCGCGATTCCGCTGCCCTCGCCACCAGCGTCCACCTCATCTGCCGCCCCCGTCCCGACGACGCCCCCATCGGCGATTGGGCCGATGTCCTGCGCGAACTGCCGGTCCGCGTCGCCGACTGGATCGACCGCTTGCAAGCCGAAGGCATCCGCGGGGCCGATCTGGTTTTCGCCTGCATCGGCCCGGCCCTCGAAATTTTCAGCCGCTACCGCGCTGTCGAAACCGCCGAAGGCGATCTAATCGGCCTGCCCGATTACTTGGAAAAAGTCTGGGAAGTCGTCGGTCGCGCCGCCCTGCAACAGGTGCTCGGCACGGCCGAGGCGCAAACGCACGGCGCATTGGAAGCGGACGCCCGCCTAACCGCGCTCTTCCTGTGGACGCTCCAGAGCACGGCCCCTGTTGCAGAAAATCAGGACCAAGCCGACGAGGCCGACGAAGAAGCCGTCGCCCAAGCCGCGGCCACGGGATTCGCGCTCCCCTTCGATGTCGTGCGCCGCTTCGCCCAGCCCATGGGCATTGACCTCGCCGCCCAAACCGACCGCATCATCGGCCAAGAAAAGGGCGTCGTGCGCCTCCTCTCCGTAGCCGAGCGCGCCCAAAAGCTCTTCGGCGAAGACGGCGCGGCCGCCGCAGCCACGTACATCGAAAGCGGAGCCGACGCCCAGCAGACGCTCTTCCCCGACCAGCAGGACAGCACCCCCACGCTCGTCCGGGAGCCGCGCCCACAATACGGCGAATCCTCCGACGACCCCCTTTCCGCCACGCTTGGCGACACCACCCTCGACCGCGTCCACACCGCCATGCTGCTCCAATCCACCGGCCACGCCACCGCCCTACGGACGCTAATCAGCGCCGAGCAAGATCGCGGCCCCGACTTCCTCCGCCTTGCCAACGCCCTATCCGCCCTCTACCCTCAAGGCTGTAACGAAAAACGCCTCCTCGACGCCATGCTGCTGGCGGTGCCGAGGTGACGCGTGATTCAGCAAAAGGTTGACGCAAAGCAAAAATTCTGGTTAAGTACTCTAAAAATCGAAGCATACGCAGAGACAACATGAATCGAATCCCCGAGAGCAGGAGTTCACTCCATGGCCGATGACATCACCGCGCAGCCGGTCCCACAAAAGAATCCAGATACGAGCGATTCAATCGCGGTCGAGTGGCTTAATTCCAAGCTCGCTGAAATTGAGAAGCATACCTGTATGGATGCGCTGACAATTTTCGGTCCAATCATGGAGTCGGTCGATCACCGCGTCAGGTTGGCTATCGAAAGGGTCCCGGAACGCCGCGAAGGTTCGCTCGTGATCATTGATACAACTGGTGGCATTGTCGAGGTCGCCGAACGCATTGTTACCACGCTCAGGCATTACTACAAAGAGGTGAAGTTTCTCATTCCCGATAAGGCGATGTCGGCAGGGACGGTGCTCGTGATGTCCGGGGACGCAATTTTGATGGACTACTTCTCTTGTTTGGGGCCGGTTGATCCCCAATTGTATATAGAAGACAAACCCATCCCTATATCGGTTCTTTCTTATCTTGAACAGTACGAACGCTTTGTCAAAAAAGCCGAAGAAGGCACCCTGACAAGTGCGGATTTGGTGCTGCTTCAGAAACTTGATGCTGCTGATTTGCGTCAATATGAATTGGCAGCCGAGCTATCAGTTCGACTCATTCAACATTGGCTTGTAAAGTACAAATTCAAGGATTGGTCAACACACGGTTCTACAAAGAAACCTGTTACTCAAAAAGAAAAGGAGAAACGTGCGGAAGAAATCGCCCAAGCACTTAACGATCAAAAAAGATGGGGTACTCATGGACGTGGAATTAACCGAGATGTTCTTGCTGAATTGAAGCTCAAAATTGATGACTTAGAAGCCGATCCTACGTTGAGCAACTTGATCAAGGAATACTTCTGGTTTTTCGGAGATCTTGCATTCAAGGAAGAAGCAAATAGTCTAGTCCATAACCGTTATTTCCCCTAAAAGGAGTCTCTATGCTAAAAAAAGACCTACTTGTGCCCATGCTCACCAAAGAGCAGATCGCAAAGAATCCGGCGGTTGATCCTAAGATCGTCGAAGAGGCGCTACAAATGCGCCGAGAACTCGAAGAATTGGGAGTGTGGGAAGATAGCGGCAGTCGGGTAAGTAATCCCTTTGAAACCAAGCCGCCCTCAAAGCCACGCGAGGAAAGCAGAAGTCGGCTCATCACGCAGAACCGATGACTCCTATTGGTTCCGAAAAAAACGCCTCACTCGACGCCATGCTGCTGGCGGTGCCGAGGTAGCCGGACGTAATCTACGGAGAGGACATGATCCCTAATCCCGAACTGCTCAAGCGCATCACCGCCCGCCCGGAAGTCTTTGGCGGCAAGCCCATCATTCGCGACATGCGAATTTCAGTGGAACTCATCCTGAGCCTGATGGCACAGGGCGTGACGACAAAGGCCATTCTAGCGGATTACCCCGAACTGGAACCAGACGACATTCGCGCCTGCACGGCCTACGCGCATGCCATTATTGCCAAAGATACACTGGCCGCTGTATCGATTGCGGATTCGTGAGATTCCTAGTAGATCGGTGTGCGGCGGTCGTATCCGCATCTCTCATCCGCCATCGCCTTAGAGGCTGCGGACGCTGATTTGTGCCGAGGACTTCCTCCGCCTTGCCAACGCCCTATCCGCCCCCTATCCTCAAGGCTGCAACGAAAAACGCCTCCTACTAGCGGTGCCGCGCTAAAAGCACAAAAAAGGGAATCGCATGGACCAAATCACGATCAAAAACTTTCGCTGCTTCCGCGAAAAACAGACCGCCCGTTTAGCACCACTGACGCTACTTGTCGGGGAGAACAGCACCGGCAAGACCTCGTTCATGGCCCTGATCCGGGCACTCTGGGATGTCGCCTACCGGCAGAAAAACCCCGATTTTAAGAAAGAGCCTTACGACCTCGGCAGCTTCGACGAGATCGCCCATTACCGAGGACGGGGTGGTCGAGCAGATGCTTTTGAGGCGGGATTTGCATTCACTACTCAGATACGTAGCGACACAGAACCGTTCCATTTTGAAGCGATCTTCAAAAAGAAGGGAAGCGTCCCGGTGCCGGAGCGCAGACGCCTTTCTCAAAAGGATACGTGGATCGAATATCGTCTCTCGCAAAGGGAGGTTTGCTTCGGGACAAAAAGGGGGGCTTGGAAGCATCATCTATCTGATGAGGCCGTCCACTTTCTGGATTGGAGTCGGGACGATCGACTTTCTCTTTTGTCGCTTATTTGGCATTTTACAGAAACGCTCGAAGAAAATCATCAATGGAACGCACTAGCAGGTGCAGCGGCTCCTACAAAAGCGGACTTAAAAAAAATCAAAGAGGTTATATACGCTAGCCAATCAGGCCGTTTTCTCTTTCACGCATCCGAACCGTATGCCAGCGCACCTGTTCGCTCCAAGCCACGTCGTACCTACGACCCCGCACTCCCGACACAGGACCCCGAAGGCGACTACATTCCCATGTACCTGTCCAATTTGTATTTCCAGCATAAAAAGCAATGGGAAACCCTCAAGGACGCGCTCGAAAAATTTGGTCAAGACGCCGGCCTTTTTGACGAAATCTCGGTCAAGTCTTTCGACAAGAAGGAGACCGAGCCTTTTCAGGTGCAGATCCGAAAATACGGGAAAAGGGTTAAGGGGCCGCAACGCAACTTGATTGACGTAGGTTATGGAGTGAGCCAAGTGCTCCCTGTCGTCACCGAGTTACTGCGTTCAGACGCCCCGTCCATTTTTCTGCTCCAGCAACCGGAAGTACATCTCCATCCCAGTGCCCAAGCCGCTCTGGGCAGTCTATTCTGCCAAATTGCCGGGCCGGAGCGTCAATTGGTGATTGAGACGCATAGCGATCACCTGCTCAGCCGGGTGCGCATGGACGTTCGCGACAGCGAGGGGAACCTGAAACCCGAAGACGTTTCCATTCTCTTCTTCGAGCGACGCGACCTCGACGTACATATTCATTCACTAGAAATAGACGCCGAGGGAAACGTCCTGAATGCCCCTCCGGTATATCGGCAGTTCTTCATCAATGAAATGGAACGGTCTATTTGGAAGAGACGAAAGGCTGAAAGGAGTTGAGCCATGTGTGCAATTGTTGATGCGAATGTAGCCAATGAAGTTTTCGGTCCCAGTCAATCTGAGGCAGGCGAGAAATTCTATGATTGGATCAACGCAGGATCAGAACGCTTGATAGTCGGCGGCAAGCTACTTGAAGAACTTAAAGACGGTTCGCCAACATTTAGAGAATGGGCGAGTACGTTAGGAGAAGCGGGCAAAATGAGGACCATGAACGAAGATCAGGTCAACGCTAAAGCAGAGGCGATCAAGGGTAAATGCGTTTCAGACGATTCGCACATCATCGCCTTAGCCCAAATCAGTGGAGCGCGTCTATTGTTTACTAATGAGAGCAGTGAAAGAGAGAAGAGACTAGGCGAGGATTTCAAGAACAGGGATCTGATAAACCGACCACGAGGCAAGATCTACACCACACGTACGAACCAGCGTTTCACGCCTACCCACAAGAGACTACTTGGACGACGAGATCTATGCCAGAAATAACTACATCGACGCCATGCTCTTGGCGGCACCGAGGTGAAAGGAACGAAATGGACTCAACAATGATCGAATCCGTCCGCATCCGCGGCTTCCGGTCGTTGGCCGATGTTGAGCTTGCGGGAATTCCCAAGGCGGCGGTCCTAATCGGTGCCAACGGCTCAGGCAAGTCGAATTTCATTCGCTTCTTTGAAATGCTGAGTTGGATGCTCGAGCATCGCAGGCTCGCCGAGTTCATCGGTAGCCAAGGAGGAGCCGATGACCAATTACATGGCGGCAGCCGACGGACGCCACGCATAGAGGCCGAGGTTAGATTGCGAATCGATGAGGGCTATGGCGACTATCGGTTCATGCTTTCCCGTGCTCAGCCCGACCGTTCGGCCGCTATCGCTTTGGTCGGGGGTATGATAAAGTCCCTCGCCGAGGACAGGCAGGTCATTGTGGCAACACAATCGCCCTTGCTGGTTGATGCGTTCGGTCTCGACGAGATTTTCGTATTAGAGCTACGGGACGGTCGTACTGAAGTTCGCAAGCTATCCCCAGATGACTATCAGGTATGGCTCGACGATAACTTCACACCGGGCGAGCTCTGGCAGAAGAACCTGCTCGGAGGACGCCCGTGATTCGCGCTAAATGCCTTCGGTTCAATGGCTGGGTAACGAAATTGGAGTCGCTGGGGGATACCGCGATAGGAGAGCGCAAATGCTCAAGAGACTGACCGTCCGCAACTTCAAGTCGCTCAGCGAAGTCACGGTCGACCTGCCCCGTTTGGCGGTCCTTTTTGGGCCTAATGCTGTTGGCAAGAGCAATCTGCTGGACGCCATCCAAGCTCTTTCGTGGATGGGCAACGCACGTACGCTATTCGACGCACTCGGAGGATCGTTTCCGGTACGCGGTTATGCCTTTGAAGCATTCTCTTTTTCTGCGGAAGGACTACCCGCTTTGCTTCAGAAACAATCTGCACGGTTTACACTGGAGGCCGATCTGGCTACTGAGAAAGGAGGTTATCGATATCGCGTCGAGCCGGAAATAGATTTTAGATCGGGACAACTCAGCGTTGCCGACGAGTATTTGGCTCAACTCAGTGCGGCCGGAAACCCGAAGGGGGCCGCGGCCATTGAGCGCGTGGGATCTAACTTCCACATCCGCCGCAAGGGCAAGCCGGCTCATCCGCGACAGGAGCCGGTCGGCTTGAACCACTCTATTCTGTCTGACCGGAGCTTGGGCGGCAACGGATACCCTTGGCTAGAGCAAGTCCGTTCAGAGTTGCTGAACTGGCGCACGTACTATTTCGAGCCACGGATGCAGATGCGGGCGGAGGAGTCCCCGGCCGACGTGTTGGATATTGGCATTCACGGCGAGTACATCGCGTCATTTTTATATAAGCTCCGAGCTGAGCACCCCAAGTATTTTGCTGCCGTCCTGCGAACATTGCGCTCAATCGTACCGAGCATTGAGACGCTAAACGTCGAACTAGACGAGCGACGCGGCACCTTGGATCTGTTGGTCCAGCAGGCAGGCGTAGAGTATTCCTCTCGCATCTTATCTGAAGGAACGCTGCGGGTTCTCGCACTCTGCACCATCGCTGCGAACCCTTGGGGCGGCTCTCTCCTAACACTGGAGGAACCCGAAAACGGCGTTCATCCACGCCGGCTCGAACTGATCGCTCGGCTTCTGTTCTCTGTTGTCGAGGAGCGTCGAGGCCAAGTTGTTGTCACCACGCATTCACCACTGTTTGTCGATGCAATCATGAAGATGAAGCGCGAGACACAATCAAGCGATATTGGCCTCTTCAATGTCCGCCTTGCGAATCAGGGGACGGTGATCGACCCCTTCGATGTTACAGGCTCGCTGTTTCAGGATACAGAAATCGCGGCGGCACTCGCCAGCCAGATGGAAGATGGTATGTTTGAAAGCCTGATACTGCGCGGACTCATTGATGAGTAATCTTCGCTTCTGAACTGGTAGAGGGTATGGACTTCTATCGAGCAGGGAAGAGCGATTCGTCGCTAAAGGCGTTTTTGGACGATCTTCGCGCCAAATTACGGCAGATAACAAATCAATAGGAACTGAAAATGGCCCTCGACCCTTGGTACAAAATCGTAACGCTCCGCAGGGAAGTGCGCGAAGGCCGCTCGTTCAGCCCGGACGAGTTCGCCATCGCCCTAGAGCAAATCGTCGCCCAAACCGCTCCGGCCGATTACCGCGAGCCCGCGCAATTTTTTTCGCGCACCTGCTTCACCCGCGCCCTAAAGGAACACGCCGGCATGGTCCTCCGGCGACTTTCCGGCAAGACCGAGAACACAGCCCCGGTCCTCACGCTCGTCACCCAATTCGGCGGCGGCAAGACCCATACCCTCGCTTCCCTGTATCACATCGCCAAGGCCGGCGCAGAGGCCGCCCAGTTCCTCGGGGTGGCAGACCTCCTAAACGAGGCGGGGCTTGCCAAAGCTCCGCCCGCCCGCGTCGGCGTCTTCGTCGGCAATGCTTGGGACCCGGCAGAGGGCCGAGAGACGCCTTGGATCGATCTAGCCCGCCAACTGGCCGGCGAAACGGGCGTGGCCGCGCTCGGGGCGACCGCAAAAACCACGCCACCGGGCACCGAGGCACTCGCCAACGTATTCGCCGCGGCGGACGCACCCGTGCTGCTGTTGTTCGATGAAGTCCTGAACTTCGTCAACCGCCACCGCGACCTAGCCGAGCCTTTCCACGCCTTCCTACAAAACCTGACCGTCGCGGTCACCGGCAGCACGCAGGCCGCCGCGGTCATCAGCCTGCCGCGCAGCCAAGTCGAAATGACCGATTGGGATCAGCAGTGGCAAGACCGAATCACCAAGGTGGTGCGCCGCGTCGCCCGCGATCTAATTGCCAACGACGAATCCGAGATCAGCGAAGTGGTGCGTCGGCGGTTGTTTGAGGACCTCGGCAGCGAGCGCGTTCGCAAGCGCGTCGCCAAGACGTACGCGGACTGGTGCTTTGAACGCACTGCCCGCTTACCGGCCGAGTGGCTGGCGGTCGATACCGCGACGACCGAAGCCAAGGCCAAGGAGTTTTTGCGGGGCCGATTTGCCGCGTGCTATCCCTTTCATCCGGCCACCCTTTCGGTCTTTCAGCGCAAGTGGCGCGCGCTCACTCAGTTCCAGCAAACCCGCGGGGCGCTGGCCATGCTCGCGCAATGGATTTCTTGGGCCGCCCGCGAGCAATTTACCAAGGCGCGCACCGAGCCGCTGATTACGCTGGGGGCGGCGCCGTTGGATGTGCCCGAGTTCCGCGCTGTGGTCTTGGGCCAGTTGGGCGAGTCGCGGCTCGACGTGGCGATTGACGCCGACCTCGCGGGATTGACGGCCCGGGCCAGACCGCTCGATGCCGATGCCACGGGCGCGTTGCGCGACATCCACCGCCGCGTGGGCACGGCCATCCTGTTTGAGTCCTCTGGCGGGCAGGTAGATAAGGTGGCCCATCTGCCGGAATTGCGCTTTGCGCTCGGGGAGCCCCAAGTCGAAACCACGACGATTGACAGCGCGGCGACCGCCCTCGAAGGGTCGGGGTTCTTTATCCGCAAAGTCGGCACAGACGGCTACCGCATCCACCACCAAGCGACCCTGCGCAAGGTCGTCAGCGACCGGCGGGCGTCGCTCGACGAGACCGCCGAGATCAAGCCGGCGATCCGCAAGCTGGTCGAGGAAGAGTTCAACCGCGGTGCGACCCTGCCGACGAGCTTCTTCCCCCAAGACAGCACCGCAGTCCCGGATTCGCCGCGCTTGGCCCTCATCGTCCTCGACCCGGATGAGGAATGGCCCAGCGGCAACCGAGTGATCGAGCGCATTGGCGATTGGACGCAGGAGCGGGGCACCGCGCCCCGGCTGTACCGCGGTTCGTTGGTCTGGTGTGCGCGGAAGCCGGGGCGCGAACTGCGCGACAAGGTCGAGCTATGGCTCGCTTGGAAGCGCGTCGCGCACGAGGTGGCCGAGGGCGTCCTCGGCTCAGAATACGACCGTGCGGACCGCGCCGAGCTTCAGGCCCACGTTCGCGACGCAGAGGAAGCGGCCAAGGACGAGGTATGGGCTGGCTACCGCTTTGTCGCGCTGGCGGACAATCGAGAAGAGCACCAGCTCAAGATCATCGACCTCGGAGCCGGCCACGCCAGTGCCAGCCAAACCCTCTGCGGACGGATCATCAGTGCGTTGAAAGCCGAGGCCCTGCTCAACGAGAACGTGGGGGCCGGCTACATCGACCGCCACTGGCCGGCCGCGTTCAAAGACGCGGGGGCGTGGCCGCTGACGAGCCTGCGCCAGAGTTTTTTGAACGGCGCGTTGACGCGGCTGATCGATCCCGACGCGATCTTGCGTCAGAAGATCGTTGAGTTTGTGGCGCGGGGAGAGTTCGGCCTAGCCTCCGGCGCCAACCTCAATCGGCTGTGGTATGAAGAGGCGGTCGCTGCCGAGGATGTGGTGTTTGAGGAGAACGTGTTCTTGGTAGCCAAAGCCAAGGCCCAAGCACTCAAAGCCGCGCCTGAAGATGCGCCCCAGCCAGAACCGGAACCCGCGCCGCGCCCCGAGCCTCCACCCCAGCCGGCCCCGGCCCCGAGTCCAGCCAATCAAAAGACCGCGCTTAGGCTCACCGGCGTTGTGCCGCCCGAAGTCTGGAATCGCTTGGGAACCAAACTGCTGCCCAAGCTGCGCTCTGGAGAAGACCTTTGCGTCGGCATAGAATTCACCGTGCGCGTCCCCGCGCAATTTGCCCAGACCGTGGAAACCGAGCTGCGGCAGGTGCTCGACGATCTCGACCTGAAGGATCAGGTGCGCGTCGAGCGATCGTAGCTCCTTCGGGCTACCCTTCCTCCCGCCGGTGGCGATTTTTTTAATTCTTAATGACTGACGTTTTTGGCGAGTTCTGCTAGGGATTTTAGGCCTAGCGGTATTTCTCTTTTAGTTGCTCCACCGCGTCCTTCACCTGCTGCGCCGCCCCCTTGGCGCACACCAGCAGCGCGTCTTCAGTATCCACCACCACCAAGTCCTCCACCCCCAATAGCAGCACGATCTTGTCGCTTTGCCCGTACACGGTCGAACCGGCCGCGTCCAACGCCAGCACCTCATCCGCCAGCAAATTGCCCGCCGCATCCGTCGGCAATACGTCCGTCAGTGCGGCCCAAGAACCAATGTCGCCCCAGTCGATATTCGCCGCGAGCGTAGCCACCTGGGGGGCGCACTCGACTAAGGCGTGATCGATGGAGATCGGCTTGAGTTGGGGATACTCGCGGGCGATGACCGCTTCCTCTTGCGGCGTGCCAACGGCTGCTTGGATGCGCTGCAACCCGGCGTGCATGGCCGGCTCAAACCGGGCGAACAGCTCCAGCACGGTCGCCGCCTTCCAGACAAACGTGTTGCTGTTCCACAAGTAGTGGCCGCTGGCCGCGTACTCGGCCGCCTGTTGGGCCGCGGGCTTTTCCGTAAACTCGGCGACCGCGTACACCGGCGTCCCATGCACCTCGGCCAGCACCGGGCCGCGGCGGATGTAGCCGTACCCGGTCTCCGGGCGCGTCGGCTCAACCCCCAGCGTGAACAAGCAGTCGGGCCGGTCGGTTAGGGCTTGGTCGGCCACCTGCAACAAGCGGCAAAACTCCTCGGGCCGGCCTATGTAGTGGTCCGATCCCAAGCTGGCGACCGTACAGCCCGGATGGCGAGCCTCCAATAAGGCGC
This sequence comes from Candidatus Latescibacterota bacterium, assembly GCA_965242865.1. Taxonomy (GTDB): domain Bacteria; phylum Latescibacterota; class UBA2968; order UBA8231; family UBA8231. The sequence goes on along the minus strand of CBDETK010000013.1, from coordinate 5,464,975 downwards.
ACTCCAAGCCGATGGCCGGCCCGGTATTACGCAGAGCCGGCTCGACGATGAGCTGCTCGGGCGGCAGCACCGGCACCTGTTCGCGCACCAGTGCCTGCAATGGGCGTCCGGTCGATATGTACATGTCGGTTGGCGCGGCAATCGCGCTGATGCGGGCGACCGCGGCTTGGAGCATGGTCTGCTCGCCGACCAAGCAGTGGAACTGTTTGGGCTTGCGCACTCGGCTATAGGGCCACAGCCGCGTACCGATCCCGCCGGCGCGAATGACGAATTTCATGGGTTGGCACTCCCGTACAGGTGAATTCAGCGCCGGACAATATAACCAATCGCCCGGCCCCGAGCAGAGCACCCTATTGACAGTTTAGGCCGATGCCATACTATGTACTTCCATAGATAAAAATTCCACGAGGAGCTTTGCATGGCGTATTCGCAATTCGACCGGGTCCCCAATCACTACGCCGGCCCCGTCATCGAGCGCGTTAAGAACTACCGCCTAAAAAACGGCAAGCGTTCGCTCTGTCCGACCCTCCTAGCAATCGGCCAGCTACAGGTTTTAATCCCCCGGCACTTTGGCTTTTGCTTCGGGGTGGAGCGGGCCATTCACATGGCCTTTTCGGCCTTAAAGGAAAACCCGGGGCGCAACACGTACCTCGTCAGCGAAATCATCCACAACCCCCTAGTCAACAACGACCTCAAAAAGCAAGGCGTCCGCTTCATCTACGACTCCGAGGGGGACCGCCAGATCGCCGAGGAGGAATTGACCAGCGAAGACATCGCCCTGATTCCGGCCTTTGGCACCACCACGCAGATCGAGGAATCGCTCCGCCACAGCGGCATCGCCATCGAGTCCGAAGAATACCGGGAAAACTACGACACCACCTGCCCTTTTGTGTCCAAGGTGTGGAAGCGCGGCGAAGAGCTGGGCCGCCAAGGCTATACCATCATCATCCACGGCAAGTACAACCACGCCGAGACTCAAGCCACTCATTCGCACACCGAGGCACACACCAAGACCTTAGTGGTGTTCGACGCGGCCGAAGCCGAAAAGGTGGCCGCGTACATCACGGGCAAGATGCCACTCGCCGCCTTTGAGCGCACCTTTGCCGACAAATGCTCAGCGGGCTTTGACCCGCAAAGGGACCTAGAGCGGGTGGCCGTGGTCAACCAGACGACCATGCTCGCCGAGGAAACGCAGGAAGTGGCCGCTGTTTTGCGCCGCGCCATGCGCCAGCGCTACGGCGCGGAAAACCTCGACTACCACTGCGCCGACACCAACGACACCCTGTGCTACGCTACCCACCAAAACCAGAACGCCACGCGCACGCTGCTAAGTTCCGGTGCCGATTTGGCCCTGATCGTCGGCGGCTACAATAGCTCGAACACCTCGCATTTAGTCGAGCTATGCCTCCAATCCATGCCGAGCTTTCTCATTGCCAACAGCGACGAGATCCTATCGGCCCAGCGCATCCGCCATCTCGACATTCATACTAAGAAAGTAATCGAGAGCGAAGGCTGGCTGCCGCGCTCCCTGCCCGTGCGGCTAGTCATTACCTCGGGCGCGTCCTGCCCGGATATCCTCATGAACCAAGTATTGGAGAAGGTCGCCGGCTTGTACGGGTACGGTGAGCAGGAAATCAACGCCGCTCGCTTGCAACTTTTTGAGGACCGCCCGTGATACTCGGCCTCGTCAAAGGGCGCGTGGTTTCCAGCGCCAAGGTAGAGGCCCTCGAGGGCGAGAAACTACTCATCGTCGAAATCCTCGCCGCCACGCCCGAGGGCTTGCAGCACACCGAGAAACACCTCGTCTGCATCGACGCGGTGCAAGCGGGCGAAGGCGAACTCGTCGTCGTCGTGCAGGGCAGCTCGGCGCGGCAGGCCCCGGGCATGGAGCAGGTGCCAGTAGATGCGCTGATCATCGGTATCGTGGATTCGCTACAGGCGTTTGGACGCGCCCTAGAGAAGCAAGTCGCATGAAGGTCTGCCGCGTCATTGGCCACGTAGTCGCCAGCAGCAAACATCCCGCGCTCGCCGGGCAGAAGATCATGGTGGTGCGCCCCGAAGGCGAGGAAGGCGGTGCTTTGCAGGTGGCGGTGGATGGAGTCCAAGCCGGGATCGGCAGCAGCGTGTTGGTCGTTCAGTCCGGGGCGGCCGGGGCCGAGGTGACCGGGGCCAAACGCCCCCCGTGCAGGAGCGTGATCGTGGGAATTATCGACGAGGAGGCGGTCGCGTGAAGCTGGCCAAGGTGGTGGGCACTGTAGTGCTCTCGCAGTGCATTGAGCCGTTCCGCGGCCAGATATTGCACCTGACCCAAGACCTCAACGAGCACCTAGCGCTTACGGGCGAGGCCGAGGTCTGCGCGACTTGGGCGGCCCTGCGCGAGGGCGACGCCGTGATCGTCGAAGTCGCCCGCGAAGCCTGCAATGCTTTTGCCCCTCCACTGCCTACGGACGCGGCCATCGTCGGCAAAGTGGACGAGATCCACCTCGATTAGCCTCAAGCCGCACAGCGCTCGGCTCGGGTGCTGCGCATCCTTTCCAGCTCTAGCATCCAAGCGTCTTCGTACTGACGCAGCACCCGATACCACGCGCTCCAATCCGCTTCGCCGCGGAGGAGCTGACGGGCGGTTTGATCGACGACTTGCTCGGCCCGCTGAACTTGGGGCCGGCCGGCCGAGCCGCGCATGGGAATGGGCCCGAAAGCACTCCGCACCCGATTGATGACTGCGCTGAGCTCCCCGCCCAGCCGGGCGACCGAGGGGGATGTGGGGAATGCACGCTGCCTGTGCATTGGAAACCTCCTAGGGAGTACTGGCACTCAGGGCGGTGCCAGAGAGGACGTGGGGGATCATTTTGAGCAATTACTGCACTTGTGTTCAGTAGCAACCAATATACTGAACACAAGTGCAGTTGTCAAGCACTTTAATCCCTTTTTAGGCCCTCAAACTCTCCATCGCCGCAGGCTAAACTCGCCGTTGCTGGGCTATGGATGTCTCTCGGTAGGCTGGAGAGGAGAGTTTCGCACTGACGAGGAGGCAGGCGAAGTGCTGCCCCTGCCATTGCGCCGGATTGCATCCGCAATAGGCCCCAAACGCGATGGGCCGGAGAATAGCCCATCGTCCAATATCCTTTGAATTTCTTCGGTTTCCATCGCCGCTAGGTGCTTGAAAACTCTTGGGATGGCACTTGCGCGAGTCTTAGAGGCCGGCACCTCAATTCCGTATATCTGACAGAAGTGAGCAATATCGCCGAAAGTGGGCAAAAACGCCTTGCGCTCAAAGCACTCCGCAAGATTAGCTACTGGAGAGATCTTCTCTGAGGAGAGTTCCAACTTGGAAACGTATTCCGGTGCCGTAGCTTTTACACTTCGCTTCTTGGGCTTTTTCCCCTTATCGGCATCGGACGATCCTCTGGGCTGCCCAGAACTTTCGCCTTGAGCGTCCGCAATTCTCCCCAGCGATTCGAGAACACTCCCTAAGCCATACTGGCGGACTATTGGGCGCAGTGCTGCTTCAATAGGATTCTTCATACGCTCTCAACCTCCGTTAAAGAGTCTTGCGAAAAATTTTTCCGCAAAACACCGAAAGTATGCAGCATCTCCAATATGACTGAAAGCGCCGCGCATTATTTTGGGAAATCCTCGGGAGAAAGGGAGCTCGGACTCGAACACGTGCCATCCATTCTTAGCTGCTTCCGCACATATTTCCTTCTTTGATCTCTGTGCTTCAGGCCCTCCACGGTTGCCACTATAGTGATAAGTAGAATTATTGATGACTACGCCGATGACATCAATCAAGTGGCCTCGATTATGGCTTATCGGGAGTTGGGGGCTGATACTCCTTAAATACCTCGACAACTGACGGGGATTTGTGCTCTAGGAACTCCTTATAAGCACGACCTCCCATAAGGGCTTGAGACAGGTTAGCCTGTGGGTCCAAGTCAGTTGCTAGAACTTTGCGGGACATGAGGGTCGCATGGCGAGCCAGCATTGTCGCGATTGTAGTCTTGCCAACGCCCCCTTTCATGTTAATCACTGAAACGCAAACAGGACCTTGTTTATTGGCCATATAAGTACCTTCCTTAGTTAAGAGGGTTAAAGGTATGAGGCGTCCCTTGTGGACGCCCCATACTACGGGAGGATGGGCATTTGTGAGATAAGGTATAGTACCTGCTGCCTGTCCTTTATAATGACCATACCATACAAAGTCAAGACTGCTCCACCCTCACCGCCCCCTAGCTCCGGCTCTTCCAAAACCGCCTTTAGATATAGTCGCCTCGTCCTCGCAGGCTAAACTCGCCGTTGTCCAGCCACCGCCAGCCCACGTAGATCATCGCCAGCACCAAAGCGACCTGCAAAAGCAAAAACGCGATCCCAAAGACGCTAGACGCCAAGCTCAACACGGCCTTAAAGGCCAGCCCGACGCCGACGAGTAGGACCAAGGCCCCGACAACCCGGCCCAAGAGGCTCTCGCCGCGCAGCCAGCGCAGGCCCACGTAGAGTGCCCCGGCCGCCAAGAGGCCGACCACAACTGCGCCGAGCAAACCAAACAAACCGCCGAATACGGGCCAAATTAGCTTGATCGACCAAACAACGCCCCCAATGAGCAGTATCGCACCTAGTATTCTGGCCAACATGACGGACCTCCTCTCCTTTACGATGCCTTTTCCGCTTTTAGCGCGGCCAGTTCCTCTGCGACCTTGCGGTCGCGCTCGGCGCGGCGTTCAGCCGCTAGTTCGCGCAGCACTTCGGCCTCAGCAACGGCCCGATCCACCTGTTCCTCAAAACGCGCCAGCTCGCATTCGCTTTGCTGCACCCGCTGCGAGATCGCGGCAAAACGGAGCGTGGTCGCGTCTTCTCCGCCGGCGGCACCGCGGTCGCGCTCGGCGCAACAGCGGGCGATCAGCTTGCTCCGCCGCGCCCGGACATCGCGCAGCTTTTGACGCAAGCTCTCGACCTGCTCCGCTAGCTGGACTACGGTATCGCCGTGCTCTGCCAGAGCCGGCTCCAGCCCGACGCGCTCGTGCTCCAACTTCGTCTTCTGGATCAAGGCGAGCCGGGCACTTTCGTCGTTGCCGGCCTCTACTGCGGCCGCGGCCTTTGCTTGCCACCTCTGTATATGCTCGGCGTTGCGCTGGAGATCGCGCTCTAGACGCCGCTTGGTGGCGCGCGCCTTGACTAGCGCGGCTACGGCTTGGTCAACGGCGCGCTCTACGTCGCGGACGATCTGATCCACCATTTTCGCCGGATCCTCGATCCGGTCCAACACCTCGTTGAGGTTCGCCTTCCAGATGGCGGCGATCCGCTCTATGGCTCCCATGATATGCCTCCTCCTATTCGGGCTTGGTGCTTTGGGCCGCCCGACCGTACTGCCGCTGCCGCCGGGCAAAGGGCGATTCAATATCGTATTTGCGGCAGAGCCGGCTAAAGCTGCGGATCGTGATCCCCAGCGCCCGGCTGGCGTCCTGATTGCATTTGTACATCCGCGCTACGCGCTCGATTTGCTCCCGACTAAATCCTTTGTTCACCGAGGTATCCTCCTTGTTGGGGTAAGGGAACTACCCGGTTTATTAGCAAAAGGCGTACCGCGGCTTTGCGCTGGGTACAACTTATTGGCAGACAGTCAGATAGAGTTTTAAGGGGAACATGGGTTCATGGCGGCATTCGCCACTTTTGGCGGGGGCCGCCAGCCACTCGCTCGCGTAGCGCGCCGCACGTTGACGGGCCAAAAGCGTAAGTTTATATTATCTTCCATTTGTTTCATATATAAAACATTAGTATCAAAAGGCTTACCGAGGAAAACCGCTTGAAGCGATAGCTTAACTTGTTCATTTTGTCTTATATTCAATTATTGTATGTATAAACCATGCCGCCCGCGTACCCGGTCAGGGTATCTTTCAATCACTCAGTGATGGAGAAACTCCGTTGAATCCGCACAAGAGAGAAGTCATTGCGAGCATGGAGGATTTTGTCAGAGGCCAGCTCCAGTTGCTCAAACCCGTAGAAGACAGTTGGCAGCCCGACGATTTTCTCCCCAATATGAGCGCGGAAAACTGGGAAGACTCCATCCGCGAGTTCCGCGCCCGCGCCCAAGCACTTCCCGACGATGTCCTCGTCGTCCTCGTCGGCGACATGATCACCGAGGAAGCCCTGCCCACCTATCAGACTCTGCTCAACAGCTTTGAAGGCGTGTCGGACACCACCGGCACGGATGCCAGCGCGTGGGCCCAGTGGTCGCGCGGCTGGACGGCCGAAGAAAATCGCCACGGCGACCTGCTCAACAAATACCTCTTCCTCACCGGCCGCGTCGATATGCGCGCCATCGAGACGACGATCCAATACCTGCTGCGCAATGGCTTCAACCCGCAGGCCGCCCAAGATCCCTACAAAGGCTTCGTCTATACGTCTTTCCAAGAGCGGGCCACCCGCATCTCCCACAGCAATGTGGCTCGCTTGGCGCAAAGGGCCGGCGATTCGCACCTCAAGACCATCTGCGGCGTCGTGGCCGGCGACGAAGCCCGCCACGAAAAAGCGTACACCAGCTTTATCAAGAAAATTTTCGAGCTCGACCCCAACGGCGCGATACTGGCCTTCCGCGACCTGATGAAACGCCAAGTCGTCATGCCCGCTCACCTGATGACCGACGGGCAAGGCCCCAACCTCTTTGAACGCTTCTCCACGGTGGCCCAGCGGCTCGGGGTGTACACGGCCAAGCATTACTCCGAAATCACCCAGCACCTAGTTCGCCAATGGGGGTTGGATTCGCTCACCGGCCTCACCGGGGAAGCGGCCGCGGCCCAAGAGTACTTGTGCTCGCTCGGGCCGCGCTACGCCAAGCTAGCCGAGCGCAACGAGCGCCGGCAAACGCCCGCCGCGCCGCTACAGTTTAGCTGGATCTACAACCGTAGCGTCTAACTGGGGCCGCATCGAGACGGTCTTTTCCATGTTGATGTCCCTTGAGGCGGCCCGACGCTAGTTATGAAACCGCTTCAACACCATTAGTTACTACCCGCCCATTCACCGCCCCACAGGAGTACGCATGCACCTGAGCTGGATCGATTACGCCATCGTCCTCGTTTACGTCGGCGGCACCATCGTCGCTGGCACGTTGGCGCGCAGTGCCATCAAGGGCATCTCCGACTTTCTCGTCGCCGGCCGCGGCCTCAAAACCCACATGGCCGTCGCCACGATGGTCTCGACCGGGCTCGGGTTGGTCACGGTCATGTACATGGCCGAGGAGGGCTTTAAGTACGGCTTCGCGCCCTTTGTCTTTGGCCTCATGGCGCTGATCACCACGCTAATCATTGGTCGCACCGGCTTTATCGTCAGCCGCCTGCGCCACTTGCAGGTGATGACCGTGCCCGAGTTCTACGAACTCAAGTACACCCGCGGCGTGCGCCTGCTCGGCGGCATCATCCTCACCCTCGCCGGCACCCTCAACATGGGGCTGTTCCCCATCCTCGGCAGCAAGTTCATCGTCGGCTTCACCGGCCTCGACCGGGAATACGTCAACTACGTCATGGTCGGCATGTTGATCATCGTCGTCTTCTACACGCTAATGGGCGGCATGGTCTCGGTGGTGCTGACGGACTTCGCCCAGTTCGTGTTGTTGGCACTGGGTTTTTTCTTTGGCACGTACATCATTCTCAATCACCCCCAACTCGGCTGGGACACCATAGTCCAAGCCGTTGAGACCCACAAAGGCGACCTCGGCTTCGACCCGATTGCCAATCCCAACTACGGCCTCCCGGTGATCTCGTTTTTGTTCTGCGTCGGCTTGGTCGGCGTGGTTTGGCAACCCGAAATGATGCGGCCGCTCAGCGCCGAAAGCCCCAGAGTGGCCCGCCGCGTGTTCTGGATCTCGGCGGCCACGGTCATGGGGCGGGCCATGGTGCCGATGTTTTGGGGCATCGCGACGCTGGCCTATTTTGGCGACCCCGCGCTCGACCCCCACTACGCCATGCCCGAAATGCTCGGCAAAATCCTGCCCATCGGCCTAGCCGGCCTGCTCATGGCCGGGATGTTCGCCGCCTTCATGTCCACCCACGACAGCTACCTGTTGGCTTGGAGCGGCGTCATCGTCCGCGACGTGGTCTCGCCGATCAAGGCCATGCTCGCCCGGTCGAGCGGCGGGCGCGAGGCCGATGGCACTTGGGGCGGGCTGTCGAGCGAGCGCGAGATCTACTGGACCCGGGCCATCGTCGTCATCCTCGCGGCCTTCTTGGCCCTCTTCGGCGCGCTCTACCAACTGCCCGAGACGGCCTTCCGCTTTATGTACGTCACCGGCAGCATCTACTTCTCTGGCTGCGTCGGCACCGTGGCCTTGGGGCTGTATTGGAAAAAGGCCAATACCCCGGGGGCGTACTGCGCCCTGATACTGGGCGCGCTGGTGCCGATCAACTTTCTAATTATGACCGAAAACCAGCACTTGGTCCCCGAGTTTTTGTTGCCGTTGGTCGAAAACTCCAACCTCGTCGGGCTGACTAGCCTCGTCTTGGGCGGCCTCGCCATGCTGGTCGTCGCCTCGTTCACCCAGCGCTCGCATCCGCCGCGCCCGTTAGACTTTAGCAACATGGAGTGACCCCTTATGGAAGCCCAACGCTGGAAAGACATTGTACGCTTTGCCCTGCTGTTCGCCGCGGTCGCGGCTTACGTCGAATGTAGGCTGATGCCTTGGCGAGAAGTCTGGCAGGCGATTTTTATCGTCGCTAGCGTCCTCTTTTACGGCATTGTCGCGGCCGTGGCCTACAAGGGCGTTGGCGATGTGGCGCAGATGATCCGCAACATGGTCGCCGGGCGCGGGGCCAGCGAAGCCAGCGCGGACTCCGAGTGCCCGTGACGCGGCGCGCCCTCTTAGGGGCCGCTTGCTTTGGCCTGCTACAGGCCGCGCTGGGCCGCGCCGAGGTGCAGTTCGTGGAGGTGGCGGCCGAGGTCGGGATCGCCTTTCGCCATCAGAATGGGGCGCAAGGGCAAAAGTACCCCATGGAGACCATGGGGTCGGGCGCGGCCTTTTTCGACTACGATGCCGATGGGTGGCTCGACCTGTACTTCGTCAACAGCGCCGGCCCGGGCGCGCTCTATCGCAACGCGGGCACCGGTCAATTCGCAGAGGCAACCGACGCGGCCGGCGTGGCCCATTCGGGCTATGGGCTAGGCGTGGCTGCGGCCGACTACGATGGCGACGGCGACTTGGACTTGTACATCACCGCGTACGGCCCCAACATCCTCTACCGCAACGACGGGGAGTTTGCCGAGGCGACCGACGCGGCTGGCGTGGCCGGGCCTGTCCTAGCCAACCCGGCGATGAGTACGGGCGCGGCTTTTGCCGACTACGACGGCGACGGCGACCTCGACCTGTTCGTGGCCAATTACGCCGCGTTCCGCCCCGAAATCCATCAGCCCTGCGTCCGCTCCGGTGAGATTGCGGTGTACTGCGGGCCGGAGGCCTTTGCACCCCAGCGCGATGTCTTCTATCGCAACCAAGGCAACGCCACCTTTGCCGATGTCACCGCGGAGGTTGGGTTGCTCCCAGCGGCCGCCAAGGAACTCGGGGCCTTTTTTATCGACTACGATGGCGACGGCGATCTCGACTTGTACGCGGCCGGCGACCGCACCCCCAATTTGCTCTACCGCAACGACGGAGGGCGCTTTGCCGAGGTCGGCGCGTTGGCCGGGGTGGCTTACAACGACGCGGGCAAGCCGCTGGCCGGCATGGGGGTTGACGTGGGCGACTACGACGGCGATGGCCGATTCGACTTCTTCGTCACCAACTACCAGTGGGAGACCAACAGCCTCTACCGCAACCTCGGTAATGGGTTTTTCGCCGACGTGACCTTTCAGGCGGGGTTGGGGGTTCCCAGCCTGCCGTTCCTCGCGTGGGGCACCCTCTTCATCGACTACGACAACGACGGCGACCGCGACCTGTTTGTGGCCAACGGCCACCTCGACGACAACATCCACCTGTTCGACGCGGTGACGTACGCCCAGCAAAACCAACTCTTCCGCAATCAGGGGCACGGGCGCTTTGCCGAGGTGAGCAATCGGGTGGGGCCGGGCCTGCGGTTGCAGCAAGTGAGCCGCGGCGCGGCCATGGGCGATTACGACCACGACGGCGATCTCGATATTGTAGTAGCCAACAACAACCAAGCGGCCGCGCTCTTGCGCAACGACGGCGGCAATGCCCAGCACTACTTGAGCTTGCGGTTGATCGGGGACTCCATCGGGGCCGAGGTCCGCGTGGCGGCCGGCGACCAAGTGCGGTATGACGTGGTGCGGGCCGGATCGAGCTATCTATGCCAAAGTGCGCTGCGCCCCTTTTTCGGGTTGGGAGACCGCACCCGCGCCGACGAGGTGGAAATCCGCTGGCCCAGCGGCCGGGTGTCGCGCTTACACGACGTCGCGGCCGATCAGCTCCTGACCGTGCGCGAGCCTTGAACGCGGCGGCGTTGCCCAAGCGCGCCCAAAAGGTGTATTCTATACTTAGAACCGAGCGTCCAAGGCGTTGAGCAGAGGTAGCCGCCGACCCGCCCCTTGCATCGTACGCGCAATGTCGATAGCCGTTTTCGGCACTAGCTTATTGAGGAAAACAAAATGAATACCGATTTTGCGATCAGCATTTCCATCGTGCCGCTGGTGACAGCGGCCCTATTAACGCCCGGCTATGTCATTCTGTTTATTATCTCTCGCTTCACCACAGGGCGTCCGGCCTTCGCCGCCAGCTTGGCCGTATCGAGCGCGTATTACGTGGTGGTATGGTCCTTATGTGGTTGGGGTTCGGCACTGGACGTAGCTCATCGCATCCGCGACATGGACGTTAGTTGGTTGTCGGCGGTAGTTGTCGTTTTGGTCCCCGTAGTCATCGGGATTTTCGTTGGACACGGGATTCAAAAAGAGTGGTTGTACTGGCTTTTGCGAAAAATCAGGCTAGAACCTGTTCACGGCATTCCGTCGGCGTGGGATTGGAAGTTCATGCGTGCCCAATCGCAATGGATCACGGTTCACTTGAAGGACGGCAAGGAGATCGTGGCTTTATACGATTCCGATTGCTTTACCTCTACCGACCCGTCCGAGCGCGACCTATACCTCAGCAATGTATGCGAGTATGTAGAAGGGCAAGAGGAGCCTGTCCCGGATGAACGGATAAAAGGCTTGCTGCTAAAGGCCGACAGTATCGATAGAATTGATTTTCACTAGACGAGCTCGGACAAAACAGTTCTGTATGAAAGGAGAAGTCGCGGTTATGGCTAAGAACACAGGTAGCAATAGACCTCTGCAAGAAGGGCGTCAACCCCAAAGCGGGAGGCAGCCTAAGCCGAGTCCGAAACCACCCCCGCCGCCGCCACCGAAAAAATCGCCGTCAAAAAAAAGAAGCAGTCGAAAAACGTAGCCCGTCCCTTGAAGCTAGGATGGACGCGAAGCCAATAGCGGCTTGCAGCACTATCGCCCATAAACCTCTATATACCCCCTCAAAAGGAGATCGCATTATGCAAGCCCTTGCCACTTTTGACGATGTTCACCGCGAGCAGTTTGCCGCCCAAGGCTATGTGCGGCTGGGCCACGTCCTGTCCGCAGAGGAATTGGCCGCCTTGCAGCAGCGCATTGACGACATCATGCTGGGCCGCGTCCGCTACGAGAATATGCGCTTGCAGGTCGTCGAAAAAGGCGGCGAAGTGCGTCGCACCATGGGCAACGAGGTGCGGACGCTCGCGTACCGGCGCATCGACGACCTAGAGCAAGACCCGCTCTTCCTCGCCTATATCCAGCACCCCCTCTTCCGCCAAATCGCCCGCCGCTACATCGGCGAGACCGTCTCGGTCTTTCGCTCGATGTTTATGAACAAACCGCCCGAACTCCGCCGCGAATTGCCTTGGCATCAAGACGTCGGGATTGGCTGGGGCATTGACACCAACCCCATCGTCACCGTGTGGACGGCCCTCGACGACGCGACCACTGCTACGGGCTGCATGCAGATCGTGCCGGGCAGCAACCAACACGGCATCATCAACGAGCGGCACTTTCTCCCGGCCGAGCAAGAGGCCCAATACGCGCCCCCCGAGGCAGTAATCGATCTCGAAGCCGAGGCCGGGGAGGCCATTTTGCTGCACAATTTCCTGCTCCATCGCTCCGGGACCAACGCCACGGAGTCGGCCCGCCGCGCCTTCAGCGTGACCTATATGGACGCCGCGACCCGCACCCTCGACACCGGCCAACCCTTTCCCGTAGTCTTTGGCGCCCACGCGCTGGACCCGGCCACGGTACGCGGCAAACCCGCCGAGTTGGTCGCCAAATTTTACGGCTAACTCTCCGGCGCGAGCGAGCGAATGCCTAGCAAACCCGAGCGGGAAGCCGGCGGCCCGGCTTTTACCCTCAAGTCCGTGCTGGTCGGATGCGCCGGGGCCTTTAGCGTGTCGGCCGGGGCCGCCTACGGCACCCTCTATCTACACGGCTCCTTTATGGCGCTGGGCACGAGCATGCCGGGGGCGGTGTTCATCCTCTTCCTGTTGACCCTGTTTATCAATCCCCTGCTCAAGCTCGTCCACCCGCACCTAGGACTCAATCGGCGCGAACTGCTCGTGGTCTATGTGATGATGGTCATGGCCTCGCCGATCCCAACCCTGTTCGTCGGCAAGTTCCTCAGTGCCCTGAGCTACCCCTTCTACTACGCGACCGCAGAAAACGAGTGGCGCGACCTGATCCATCCTTACATCCCGGACTGGCTGATGGTCCACGACTTGGAGACCGTGCGCAAGTTTTACGAGGGCAGCGGACGGGACGAACCCATTCCTTGGGCCGTGTGGCGCGGCGTCATCGGGATGTGGACGCCCTTTATCTGCGCCCTCTTCCTGATGATGATTTCCTTCATGGCGATCTTGCGCAAGCAGTGGATCGAGCACGAGCGGCTGATCTATCCGCTGATGCAGGTGCCGCTGGCCATGACCGAGGAAGGCGAAGGCGGGCAAAAGCTAAGCCCCTTTTTCAAAAACCCCGTCATGTGGGCCGGGTTTGCCATCCCCGCGCTGTGGGGCACCTTGCACGGGTTGTACAACTACTTTCCCGAGACCGTCCCCATCGCCCAAGACGTCGATCCCGTGCGCATGGACGTGCCGGTTTTTCGCCGCACAGCCGCCTTGTATATCGCGCTGCGCTTCAACATCATCGGCTTCTTCTACTTTCTCAAAACCGACATCGCCTTTAGCCTGTGGTTTTTCAACCTGCTCTCTTTTGCGGTGCGCGGCATCTTTGGCATTTTGGGCGTGGTCAGCACCGAGACCGGCGGGGCCGGTCACGCCGTGCGCGATCCCTTTTTGGCCTACCAGTCGATGGGCGCGATTCTCGTGCTCTTTTTGGGCGGCATCTGGACCGCGCGCAAGCACCTAACGGGCGTGTGGCGCAAGGCGTTCAAAGGAGACGAAAGCATTGACGACAGCGACGAGATCCTCTCCTACCGCGCCGCCCTGATCGTATTGACGGTCTCTTCCCTGACGATAGTGGGTTGGTTGTGGCTGGCCGGGCTGCCGCTGGTCTTTGGGCTGGCCATTCTCTTCTTAGGCGTGGTCATCGTCTTTGGCTATTCGCGGGTGGTGGCCGAGGGCGGGCTTTCCGACGGGTCCCCGCCGGTGGTTCCCGCGGGAATTTTGGTGTCTGCGGTGGGGTCGTCGGTCATTGGTGCCCAAGGGCTCGTCGTGCTGGCCACGACCTTCTTGTGGACTACCGGGCGCAACTTCGTCATGGTCTCCTGTGCCAACAGCCTGCGGCTGGGCGAGGAATTGGGGCGCAACCGCCGGCCCCTGTTTTGGATCATCGTCTTGGCGCTGGTCGTGGCCGTGGGCGCGGCCGTGTGGATGGTGATGCTGCTCAGCCACAAATACGGAGCGATCAACCTGTGGATCTGGAGCGGCGGCAACTACAACTACATCGAAAAAGTCCTCCGCACGCCAACCGACTTCTACGGCTGGGGCTGGGTCAATATGGGGATCGGCGCGGCCATTATGACCGGGTTGATGGTCGCGCGCTGGCTCTACGTCTGGTGGCCGCTGCACCCGCTCGGCTACGTGATCGGGCCGATTTGGATCATGGACCACTTGTGGTTCAACATGTTCATCGCCTGGGGCGTCAAGGTCCTCGTGCTCAAGTACGGCGGCGTGCGGCTCTACCTCAAGACGCGGCCCTTTTTCATGGGGATGATCCTCGGCTACTTCACGCCCGGAGGCTTCTATCTGATCATCGATCACTTCACCGGCATGACTTGGAACGTGATATTCTGGGGCTGACGACCCCATGGCCCCGGCGTTAAATTTTGATTGACAGGCCCCGGCTGTTTTGCGTTATCTTCCTGTGTCCGCGCTTCTTTTTTTAGGAGATCCCTTATGAAATCCAAGCTCTGTTTGCTCGCGGCGTACCTGGCCCTCGCCCAAGTCGGCCCGGCCGGAGCGCAAGTGTCGCAGTTCCGCCTCGGCGGCGCCGATGGCCTCGATTGGGAGGAGCAGACGCTGGTCAACCTGATGGTCGATAACGCCACCACCCCGGGCGCGATCCAACCGCTCGAACTCAAGCCCGACGTCAATGTGGTGACCCAACTGCGCCACTGGACGCGCTATCGGCAGCCCATTGACATCAACTACCAAGAGGGCATGCCCCGCATCTGGCGGGCCATCGGCGATGTCTCCCGGCCCGGGCACGTCTCCAACCCCATGGAGTTTATCGACGGCGATCTCAACACCTTTTACGAGGGGCGCGACTTTCAGGGCAGCGGCGGCCTCGGGGGCATCTGGGGCGAGTTCTACACGCTCGACATGGGCATGCCGATTCCGGCCGACCACTTCAAGTTGGTGCCGCCCGAGGGCAACGACCCCTTCTTCCAAGAGCCGTACCGGCCCAACTACAAATTTGAAGCCTACGAGCTGACCGCGACCAACGACAAAGTCGCGGTCGAAACCCAACAACCCCCGCAATTCCGCTCGGGCGTGGCCGGTACGCAGGAGACGGATTACTACCTGCCGCTGGATCAGACGTTGGCCAAGGTGGAGCAAAACTTCGACGCGGTGATCGAGATCGACTTTCCGCTCCAGTACCTGCGCTTCTTCCGCATGCGGGTGCTGCCCGACGCCCCGCCCAAGTTCACGCGCTACGCGCTGGCCGAGCTAGAGGTGTACGGCCGCGGGTTTGTCCCCCGGGCGCGCTGGCTATCGCAGGTGATCGACATGGGCGCGCTCATCAACATCGGCGCGGTGAACTTTGGCTTGAGCACTTGGCGGCGCGCTGGCGACCAATTGGTCGAAGCACCCGACGCCCAAGCCGGCGTCAACATCGAAATCAAGACCGGGTTGGACGACGGCCCCATCGCCTATCACTCGTACAACGACTTAGGCCAGCCCGTAGAAGTGGAAAAGGACGCCTACGCCAAGCTCAAGCCGCGCGTGTGGCCGTGGGACCCGCCGGCCGTGGGTTGGCAGGGCGTCATCGCCGACGATGCCAACAACTGGAGCTTCTGGTCGCCGCCGATCCGGGTTGCGGGCCAGCGGCCCCGCGTACCCAAGGGACGCTATATTCAGCTACAAATCCAGCTAGAGACCCAAGCCTTGTGGGAGTTTGCCCGCCTCGATTGGGTCGCCATTGAAACCTCCCCGCTGTTGGCCGACCAAGTGTTGGGCGAAGTTGCGGCCGTGGCCCAGTTGCGCCCCGACGGCAAAGTGCCGCAAGTGCCTGCGGGCGAGCCGACCGAGTTCGTCCTCGGGTTGCGGGCCGAGTTTTCCGACGCCGGCCAGCCGGGGTTTGACGCGGTGCGCTTGGGGTTGCCCTCGGCCGGCCGGGTGCTGGGCTTGGAAATGGGCGAGCCGCTAACGGCCGTGACGCCCGACAGCATCGTCCACGAAGGGGGCGACTTGGCGATTTATTTGCCGCAGCGGATCGAGCCGGCCACCAGCGACGCGCTCCGGTTGCGGCTGGAGACGACCGTGTACGGCGCGTCGGACCAACTGCGCGCCGAAGTCTTTGCGCGGGAGGGCAATACCCTGCCGCAAAGCGTGGAAAGCGGCGATGCCAGCCGCGAATTGGGCACGGACCAGTTGCGGGTGTTGGTCCATTCCGGCTCGCTAGAAGCCGTGTTGTCTGAGGTGGCAATCGCCCCGGCGGTCTTTACGCCCCAAGGCGACGCCATCAACGACCAAGTGGCCATTGAATACACCTTGTTCAGCGTCCTCGATGCGATTGAAGTAGAAATTGAGTTGCTGACCTTGGCCGGTCAGCCGGTGCGGCGTCTATCGGGTGGGGTGCAGGGCGCGGGGTATCACGCGCTGCGCTGGGATGGCCGCGACGAAGCCAATCGACTCGTCGCACCGGGCGTGTATCTGGTGCGGATTGGGGCGAATACTGACCGGGGTCGAGAGGTGCGTTTTGGGGCGGTGGCCGTGGCCTATTAGGTGGGACGACGCGGGGTAGGCGGGACGGGGTAGGACGACGCGGGGTAGGACGACGCGGATTAGGACGACGCGGATTAGGACGACGCGGGGTAGGCGGGACGGGTTGGGCGGGACGGATTGAACGGCACGGGGGCCGTCCACAACAGGGGTAGGACGGCAGAATAGGGGGGACGGAAACAGAAACAGAAACGGAAACGGAAACGGAAACGGAAACAGGCACAGGAACCGTAGGCTACGGCCCCTGTGCCGTAGCCTATCATGTGCTGTAGCCTATCATGTGCCGTAGCCTATCAATGGAATTCTCATGGGATTGCACACCACCATTTCTCGCCTAGCGCTCGCCGCGGCCCTCGCCGCATCCTCGGCCGCGGCCGAAGTCCGCCAATGGACGGTGGGCGACGACGAAGGGGCCGCTTGGCGGGAACACGAGCAGCGCTCCACCGCGATGAGTTTCGACGTGCTGGGCGCCGTCCAGCTCGTGGCCTTTACCTCTCAAGACAACGTCATTCCGAGCCTGACTTGGGCCGATGCGTTTCCGGCTGGCTACGTGGAAGAGCGCGCCCAAGCCCTGATCTGGGACAACATCGCGGTCGTCCGCCCCCTATTGGAAATCGTCGATGGCATCGACACGACTTCTACCCACCTCGCGTTTAAGCGCTTTGGCATCGCCCAAGACGGCACCAAGTTTTTCTTTGATTTGGGGACCCGGTTTCCCGCCAATCGGATCGCGTTTTTTCCGCGCTTGGCCGGCGTCAGCTCCGAGGGGCGGCCGTTCAGCGAAGACTACATCCGCGGCTACGTGCTCAAAGTCAATGACGGCGCCAGCTTCAACGAGCGGGACGAGCCGATCTACACCCCGATCAGGCGCGTTGACTTTACCCGCGAGAACACCGCGCAGATCGACTTTCCCCTGCAATTTGTCCGCTACATCGAGCTCGAAGTCACCTCGGCCAGCCCGTTTGAACTGGCCGAATTCCAGCTCTTCGGCTCGGGCTTTGCGCCGGCCGGCTCCTATCTATCCCAAGTCATCGACCTCGGGGAGCCGGCCAATTTCAGCCGCATCGAATGGACGGTGGAAAAGCTGCGCCAGCGCGGCGATGAGCTCGTCGTCGAACCGGCCGCGGCCGCCGAGCTAACGGTGGTGATGCGCACCGGCCTAGACGACAACCCCCGGGTCTATTACGAGTACACGGACCTCTTTACCCGCGAGCGGCAGGTCGTCACCGAAGCCGAGTACCGAGCCCTCGACGAAGGCGTGCGCGGCCCTGTCGACGACGATCAAGTCAACTGGAGCCTGTGGTCCGCCCCCTTTACGGAATCCGGCCAGCCCATCCAACTGCCCAGCCCCAGGCGCTACTTCCAGTTTGAGGTGCGGATCGAAAGCGGCGCGATTCTCGACGGCCTGCGGCTTTCGTCGCTGCGCGTCGAACACACCATCCCGCCCGTAGCCCAACGCTTGGTGGCCGAGATTTCCGAGTTGGATGTCCCCCGGCCCCCCGGCGACGTGCCCATTGTGACCGCCGGGGACTTTACGACGTTTGCCTACGATGTCGTGGCCCAAATCGGGGAGGCCGACACCGGCTTTGACGCCCTGCGCATTCTCACCCCCCAATCGACGCCGGTATTTCGGCGGTTCTTCACCGGCGAAGACGGGGCCGAGGTCACCCCCGACAGCTTGCAGGTGGCGCCGGGCAGCCTGACCATCTTCTTTTCCTCGCAGCGGCCAGCGCCCGGCATTCACCGCATGCGCGCCGTGTTCGACGCGCAGATTTTCATCCAAGGCACCTCCGTGGAGGCCGAAGTCTTTGACTCGCAGGCCGAAGACGGCGGCGTACCCCAGCGGGTGCAACCCGGCGACGCCCACCCGGATGTGCTGACCAATGCCCTGCGGGTGCTGACGACCGCGGCTTCGGCCAGCCAGCTCGTGTCTCCCTTGGCGGTCAGCCACCCGGTCTTTACCCCCAATGGCGACGGCGTCAACGACCACGTAGAACTGCTCTACAGCCTGTTGCAGTTGGTGAAGCCGGTCGCGGTCGCCGTTGAAATTTTCGATTTGGCCGGTCGCCCCGTGCGCACCGTCCTCAGCGCCGAGAGCACCAGCGGCGCTTATGCCGTGGCGTGGGACGGGCGCGACGACCGAGGGCAGGTCGTTCCGCCGGGGCTGTACCTCGCCGTCGTCCAAGTCCACACGGAACGCGAGACGCTCACGCGCTCTGGCAGCATGGGTGTGGCGTACTGAGAAAGGAACCGACTATGCTATGGCTTAGTTTGCTGACGCTGGTAGCGAGTGTTGCCCACGCGCAAGAAATCTTTGAAGTGAACACCAAGCGGCAGTGGGAGACGTGGGTCTTTCCGGTCGGCACCCTCGACCTGCGAGCCGATGGGTCGATCAAGCCGATTCGGTTTGAGCAGCCCTTCAACGCCGCGCCGAGCGCCCCGCTGTTCACGCACGAACTCAAGCGGGCCGGCGAGCAGCGCGGTGGGGTGTGGAAGGCTGGGTCCAACGCGGCCGACGCCCCCCTGATCATCGACGACGACCCGACCACCTACTGGCAACCCAGCCCAGACGACCCGCTCGACGATTGGTGGATCGAGATCAACTTGGGCCGGATGGTGGCCGTCAAAGAGGTCCGCCTGCACTTTCCCGACGAGGAAGGGGCGCGCCCGCTGCGGGCCCTGCGGGTCTTTGGGTCGGACGGCAAGTTCCAGTCCATCACCGACGACGTCTTTCTCTTCAACCTCATCGGCGGCACGACCAAGCGCAACGAAGAGACCCTGCTGTCGTATCGAGTGGCCTTTGGCGAGGCCACCAAACGGGTGTTGAGCTTTGGCCAACCCACCGCAGCCGCGGACGTCTCCACGACCTTCGCTCCCACCCAATACATCCGCATCATCGCCGACGTCCAGAGCGAGGACGCAGCCCTCGCCGAGGTCGAGGTCATCTCGTTTGGCCAGAACATCGCCCAAGGGACCGCCGGGCGGGGCGGCCTCATCGACGATCAGGGCAAGGAGCGCGCCCCGGCCATGATCGACGGCAATGTCAACACCTTCTGGGAGGAGCTCAACTGGAGCGAGACCGGCCAGTTCATTGCCCAGTGGCGCTGGGATTTGGGCGCGGTCTTTTGGATCAACCGCGTCATCTTCGTGGCGTTTCAGGAGACGACCACTTGGGGGCGGCCGCGCATCTTGCGCCACCGGCTGCTGGGGTCGGCCGGCGAGCTCAAGCCTTCGGGCGACATCAACTTCGATGTCCTCTTCGACTTTCCCGAGCCGGGCGATTGGAACAATCCCGAGCCGATCACCTATCTCATGCACCCGTATCGGCCCCTGCGCCATCTCGAAATGATCTTCGGCGGCAGCAGCAGCGGCGCGATGGCCGAAGCCGTCGTCATCCCCACCGGCTACGTCGCCGAAGTGGAATTGCGCTCGGACTTCCTCAAGATAGACGACCGCCCCAAGGTGTTCCGCACCCTCGAATGGGACGCCGAGTTGCCCCCGGGAACGCAAATTTTGGCGCAGACGCGCTCGGGCAGCGGGCTCGACGAGGGCAATACGTACTACCATCGCAAAGGCCACGAAGTAACCGAGGACGAATACAACGCCTTGAAGAAGCGGTGGAAGGGCGACATCGTGCCTTACATTCGGCCCAGCGCGGATTGGAGCGGCTGGAGCAACACCTATCTGTTCTCCGGCCAAGAGTTTCTCTCGCCCAGCCCGCGGCGCTACGTCCAATTCAAGGTGCTGCTCAAATCGGACAGCCCAGACGTGGCTCCCACCCTAAACGGGCTGCGGCTCAACTACACGGACTCGTTTCTCAATGGGGCCTTGGGCCAAGTGTCCCCGAACGAGGCCCAAGTGGGCCAGCCGGAAACCTTCACCTACACGTTGCAACCGGACTTTCAATCGGGCGACAAGGGCTTTAACCGGCTGCGGCTCGACACGCCATCGCAGGCCGAGAGCGTGGTCATCCGCGTCGCCGGCGCCGAGGTCGAGCCGAGTTCCCTCGCGCTGTTGCCCGACTCGCTGGTCGCGGAACTGCCCCGAGTCGTCCGCCGGCAAGAGGTCGAAATCGACCTGCGGGTCAACGTATTCGCCAATCCCTATCTCTTTTCGGCCTTCGTCGGCCACACCGACGAGCTGGAATTTTGGCAGCAAGTCGATCCGGCCGGCCGGGCGGCCACCACGGTGTTTTTGCCGGCCGTGCCCGCGTCCGCGGCTTTGCTCGACCAAGTCGCCATTTCGCCTCAGGTCCTCACGCCCAACGGCGACGGGGTCGGCGACCGCGCCTCTATTCGCTTCGCGGTATTGAAGGCCGACGCCCCGGTCACCGTTGACATTTACGCGCTCGATGGGCGGCGGGTCGGCTCGTTGGCCGGCGGCCGCAACAGCGATGGCTTCCTCGTCTATGAGTGGGATGGCCAAGACGACGAGGGCCAGCGCGTGCCCCCGGGGATTTACGTGTGTCGCATCCAAATCGACGCCCAAGCCGAGGTGCAAAACTTGGCGCAGATCATCCACGTGGCGTACTAAACCAAACGTGAGTTCGGGTTTATGAGGTAGCGACATTCTCGTCATTTGCTCGCCTCGCTTAAATCCGAGGCAGAGAAAGTGGCGTCAGCCGAGGGCATGACCCGTGCCGTCAAGCAGGGCATGACGTAGTAGCTTCCACCGGTCAGATTCGGCCGGTCAAACCCGAGTCTCTGACAAAGACGACATGAGCGAGAATCAGAACATCGAATGGAAGGAGACGTGGCGGGACGAATACCTAAAATGGGTCTGCGGCTTCGCCAACGCGCAGGGCGGCGTCTTGGAAATCGGCAAAAATGATCGGGGCGAAGTGGTCGGAGTGAAGGGCGTTCTCCGGCTGCTCGAGGAGATCCCCAACAAAGCACAGGCATTGCTCGGCATTGTGGTTGACGTGAACCTGAAGTCGGCAGACGGCCGGGAATATCTGGAAGTCGCGGTTGATCCCTACCCCAATGCAATCAGCTACAAAGGCGAATTCCACTATCGCAGCGGCAGCACCAAGCAGGTGCTCAGAGGCGCGGCACTCAGCCGCTTCCTGTTGCAAAAATACGGCCGAACGTGGGACGACGTGCCCCTGCCGGGCGTCGGCCTCAAGGACTTAGACGGTCGCGTGTTTGATGGGTTTCGCCAGCGGGGTGCCGACAGCGAACGCTTGCCGCAGGACATCTTGGACGAATCCGACGAAGGGGTGATCGAAAGGCTCCAGTTGCGGGAGGCAGGCTTCCTCAAGCGCGCCGCGGTCCTGCTCTTTCATCCCGCGCCGGATCGGTTCGTGATGGAAGCCTACGTCAAGATCGGCTACTTCCGCGGTGCGGAGTTGCTGTATCAGGATGTTATCGAGGGCGACCTATTCACTCAGGTAGATCGGACGATGGACTGCTGTACACGAAGTACACGCGAGCCTTGATTTCCTACGACGGCGTTTACCGCGTGGAGACCTTTCCCGTACCGCGCGAAGCCATGCGCGAAGCGGTGATCAACGCCGTCATTCACCGGGATTACGCCAGCCCCACGACGATTCAGATTCGCGTACATGACGACCGGATCGCGATCTGGAATGCGGTGCAGTTGCCGCCGGAATGGGCTGTCGAGCCACTCGCCGGAGAATTTTCGTCCAAGCCGTACAACCCGCGCATCGCCTACGCCTTCTTCCGCGCCGGAATGATCGAGGCATGGGGACGGGGCATCCGGCGGATCGCGGAAATGTGCCAGGAGGCTGGCAACCCCACGCCAGAGTGGAAGCTGCAAGCCAGCGGCGACGGTCTGTGGTTGAGGTTCCCGTTTTCTGCCGCGTACCAGCACCATGTCCGCCCGACCCGTGATGCTAGCCCTAAAAAAACTACCCCAAAAACTACCCCAAAAACTACCCCAAAAACTACCCCAAAAACTACCCAAGAACGCATATTGGCTTTACTCAAAGCGGAGCCTGAGATAACTCAGCGCATGCTCGCTGAACGAATTGGCCTTACGCGGGATGGAGTCAAGTACCACTTGGGAAAGCTGCGAGCCGCTGGCGTCATCCGTCGGGTCGGATCGGCTAGGGCGGGTCGATGGGAGGTGCGGACGTGAAGTTGGTTTTTTAGACGTAGAGGCATAAGTTGGAAATTGCCGGAAATAGTCTTACCGTTATCAGAATGGACTGAACGCTCAGTTTTTGAATCGCTCCAACTCGCTCCTAAACCATTCGGCCAAGCCTCTTGAGGGAGGGGTATCTCATGGTTTTATCTCGCATCCGAATCGCATGGTGGGCAGCACTCGCGTTGCTCGCACTCGACTGGAATAGTGCTGCCGCTCAGTTGACGACCGGCTATCGGCCCATCGCCGAGCCGGGTATCTACGGGGTGCGAATCCACCCCGGCGCGCTAGCACCCAACCGCCGCAAATTCTACCTGCCGCAAAACCTCTTCTACGAATACGGCTGGCGCGGCTGGGAGTACAGCAACTACGCCCGCGACGAGTACGAGCGCTACGTCGATATTCAGTTGGAGGGCAACCGCCACTACGACGCCTTTGGCAACTACATCGCCCGCGGCTGGACGATTTACGACTGGACCGAGAACAATCCCCTGCGCCAAGGCAGCGGCATCTTCAAAAGCCCGCGCTACAGCAGTTGGTTCGACCGCGTGGTGATCTCGTCGGCCCACAAGGGCCAGTTTCACACCGCCCTGACCGTCGGCGACGCCATTCGCACCACCCTAACCCCCCTGACCTTTTCCAAGCCGACCTTCAACGGCATCCAGTGGGACTTCCTCGCCGACAAGTACGCGTTTACGTTCCTCGGCTCGCGCATCAGCTCGCCGGCCAATCCGGCCGGAACCCAGTCCGAGGCCGCAGCCCTCGTGGAAAACTCCACCCGCCTGCTCGGCGGCCGGGGCGTGGCCCAAGTGGGCGACTTTGCCAAAGTGGGGGCGACGTGGGTCAGCGCCCACAATGCGCGGAGCACCCTCGACATGGGGGCCAACTCGCTCAAGGGCGTCTTGACCACGCCGCAAAACACCGGCAGCGTCGAGACCGTGACGATCTTGATCTCGGACGATTCGCCCGAATCGAGCGACGACGGGGCCTTGCTGTTTTTCGACCGCGTGCTGATCGATGGCGAGATTCACCCGGAAATCACCCCGATCGTCCGCGGCGGCATCCGCACCGGCGGCAGCTTAGAGGCTCGGGGCGTGGACCACATCGAACTGATCTACGACATCCGCAACAGCTTCCGCCCCACCGAAAAGGTGCCGACCTATCAGGAGGCGAGCAAAATCGAGTTCGAGTTGATCTTGGCCAACGACTACCGGGTCGATGTCACGTCCAACGTGCAGACCGACCGCTTGGGCGACCCGGTCTTTTTGCCGGTCGCGCAGGCCGCTGGCGAAATATCCGACGGGTCAAACCAGCAGTTTTTGCGCTTTGAGTACGGGTTGCCCACCGGCAGCGATGTCATCGGAGTGGATTTTGAGATTCTGAGCCTCGGCGGGCTCGACCTGCGCGCCGAGTTCGTGCGCAACCGCCGCTTCCGCCGCTTCCCCAACCAAAACCTAACCGAACACACCCTCGCCGAAGACAAGGGCGAGGCCGGGTACATCACCGCGTCGTACACCTCGTATCCGTGGTTTGCCTACGGCGAGATGTTCACCATGGACCCGGATTACAGCACGACCGCGTTCATGGCCAACTCGCTGGGCGGCATTGATTACAGCAGCGAAATTTTCCACCTCTTTGAGTTCGTCGATGACAACGACGACCAAGACCGCTTTGCCGACTGGCAGCGGGCCGGCCAATTCGGCACCGGGGTGGGTGCTTCGGGCGGCTCAGTGGGGGCCGACTTAGAGGTGTTCCCCGGTCTCGACGAGAACAACGACTTCGTCTCCGACTTCAACCAAAACCGCAATGCGCGGCCCGACTACGACGAGCCGTTCCTGCGCTACGAGGTGGATCCGCCGGACTTTCTCTTTGGCATGGACATGAACAACAACACCCTAATCGACCGCTTTGAAGACGACCGCCAGCCCGACTATCCCTACGACCGCGACCACCGGGGCTACAACGCGTACGGCGGCCTGATGCTCAGCGAGGACGCCCAGCTAACCCTCGGTCGCTTGAGCGAGCGCCAGCTCAGTTCGGCGCGCAAGAGCAAGGCCAACTACGGCTTGTTCACTGTGCGGTGGAATCTCCCGGGCCTGTCGGTGGCGCTCTTTGAACACGCCAAATTCGTCGCGGACAACATTCGGGAAGACCGTTTGCAGTGGGTCGACCCCACGGGCCGGACGGATTTTACCGACCCGCTCGACAACCAAGACACGTTTGTCAACAGCATCTACCTGCAGGCGCGCTACAATCGCCTCCGCAACTTCCGGGCGACCGCCAAGGTCAAACACGAGCTGTTCAACCAGCGGGGCGAGCAGGCCGACGACAAGCGCGACCGCTCGTTTTTCGGGCTGATCACCAAAGCCGATTACACCATTCCCATCGGGGCCAACCTGACCGTGTGGCCCAAGTGGAAGAGCACCTTCAAGCGCGAGGTCCCCACCGACCCGTCGCAGTCCCACATCCGCGAGCTAGAAGAAACCTTGTTCTTGATCTCGCGCTATGCGATCCTCGAACAGACGTGGATCGCTCTCGGCCTAGAGTTCAGTTGGTTTGAGAACTTGCGCGACCGGCCCGCCGAAGCTCAAGTCGGCTTTACCGAAGACTTTACCAGCCGCGTTTACTCGATTCTGTTTTCCAATACTTCGGCCTATTTGGGCTACCAGCTCACCCTAAACGCGGGCCTTCAACTGGAGCAGCAAAACTTCGAAGCCTCGGATCGCAACACCTCGCTGGGGTTCATTCGCATTTTCGCCAGCACCGGGCAGGAGTAGCAAAAACCGCGCAAATTGGGTAGGGGATCACTTTGAAACTTTCCGCTGTTTCTCGGGTCTGTAGCGGGAACCTTGACATGGCGATTTGCGCTTGGTACGCTAAAAATACCCCTTGCGGAGGAGGCAGACTATGCTTGGAATAAAGAAGGAAATCGCCGCGTACGAACGCATGCGGGACGACCTCGAATTGGAGCACTTGGGCGAATGGGTCGTTATGCACGACGAAAAACTCGTTGGGACCTATGCCGATTTTCAAGAGGCTGCCGCCGACGCAGTACAGCGTTTCGGGTACGGCCCATACCTAATCAGACGAATCGGCGCACCACCGCCGACCCTACCGGCTTCTGCGCTGTACAGACCCGTATATGCCGACAACTAATTGTGGATTCGGTAACCAAACGGGGCAGTCCGGTGCTGAAAATTGAACTTGCTAAGCCCTTTTGAAAAACGTAATATAGGGCCTTCTAGCGCGATAAATCGTCATCGCTATACCACCAATCCCAATGGAGGGAACGCATGAAAAAGTTCTTGTTCTTGTTTGCCGCCGCAGCATTCGCCTTGGCGAGCGCGGCCAACGCCCACGTCGGGGCTGAGTATTTCATCCCGGGCGTGCCCAATCCCAGCGCCATGACCATCGACGGCCTCGAAGACGATTGGGGCTGGCTGGACGAGGAATTCATCCTCACGACCGAGGGCATGTTCACCGCTGGCGGCGAAACCATCGCCAAGGAAGACTACGACGTCAGCATTCTGATGGCATGGAGCGAGCCGCCGGACAATCGCTTCTACTTCTTCATTCGCGTTCAAGACGACACCCTGCGTCTGATCGAAGAAGACCAAAAGCGCTGGTGGAACGACGACTGCATCCAGATCACCTTCGACCCAGACCATTCGGGCGGCGACTTCCTCGGCGAAAACGTCGATCAGGTCCTCAACGCCCAGCGGTATCACCTGCGCATCAAGCCGCTGCCGGGCCAGCCCGTGGCGTACAACAGCCTGCTCGAATACATCGACCTGCCGCCGATTGGCTGGAGTTCGGATATGTTTGAGGGCCAGCCAACGGGCGACATCTTTGAGATCGCTTGGACGGTCAATCCGCCGGATGCCGAGCATTTCTCGACCAACGTCTCGTACACCTTTGAGTTCCGCAACGCCTTTTGGGACATCCACGGCGTGACCCAAGATGAGGCGATTCGGCACATCTTTGAAGCGGACCAAGTAACCCACATCGGCGTCCGCCCGCTCGACGGCGACGGCGGCGAGACCGGGGCCAAGCACCAGCTCTATCCGCTGGGCGGCTCCACAGGTCAAGACCAAAAGGGCGACCAGATGCTCGACTACATCCTGCTCGAAGCCGACGAGATCGAGGAAGACGACACGTCGGTCGAAGCCACGAGCTGGGGCCGCGTCAAGAGCCATCTCGACAGCCAGCTCGACTAAACCAACGGCTGCATTGCATCAGGCATCAGCCGCAGTAAAGAGAGGAGGGGCAAGCCGCCCCTCCTCATCTTGTATAAGGAGGAACGAATATTCCCGTGAATGCTCCTACCGTCATTCCCGCGAAAGCGGGAATCCAGCCAGTATCGTTTAGAGAGAATCTTCTCGAAGAGCAGGAGGAGCGAGCGTCGATTCGGGCCTACGACCGAGCTAAATCGACCGACGACGAGGCGATTCCTTTTGAGCAAGCGGTGAAAGAAATCGAGAAGCGAGAGGAGCCATGAACAAATTGGGTAGCGTATTCCTAGTGCTAATCGCACTCGCCGGATGCGGCTTAAAGTTGGGGTATCGGCACTTTACCGGCCCGGTCGTGCCCGCCGCCATCGCGGACGACAACTACTTAGTCGGCGACGACCACAGCATCACTTTCGTCAAAGATCGCCTCGAAGTGGCGATATTGCCCATGTCGCCCGAAGCCCTGAACCGGCAATTCGCCGGCATCTCAGAGGCCCCCGAGGGCTTTACCCTGCCCAACCCCTATGCGGTGGCGACCAACCCCTACACCTATGGCGATTGGACGCCGCCCGGCGAGGAGGAGGCTCCGACGCGGTTTACCGTATTTTTGGTCAAAATCAAAAACTACGCCTACCCCAAGGTGCGCCTAAATCCAGCCACCATCGAATTGATCGCCCCCAACGGGCGGCACTACGAGGCGCTCAGTCTCCTCGCCCTGACCGAGTACTATTGGCCCTACGCCCAAGCCTACGGCGGCAATGCCCGCAAGGGCTTTAAGGCGCGGCGCGATCTCTTGCAGCGCACCTTGTTTGCCGACGACATGATCTTCAGCGGCCAAGAGCAAGAGGGGTACTTAGTCTTTCCCCCGCTCGACCGCGACGTTGAGGAATTTACGCTGTGGGTCCGCGACATGGTGCTACGGTTCGACTTCCGCGACGCGCCCGTGGAGACCGTGGATATACCGTACGACTTCCAGCGCGAAGTGTACTACGCCCGGACTCGGCGTGCCGACAACAGCTAAGGCCATCCGCGCCCTCTATCTGCTCGCGCTCGTCGCCGCTTGCAGTGCCCCGGTTGACCAAAGCGTCGTCGCCCGGGTCGGCGAGGTCGATATCACCTTTGAGGACGTGTTGCGGTTTAAGGGCACTATGCCGGCGCTCTTGCTGTCCGAAAAGGAGGGCGTTGACGCGCTCGACGAGTACCTCCAAGCCATGATCGATCTGGAGCTCCTGCTGGTGGAAGCCCAGCCGCTCGCGGCCGATTCGAGCTTTGCCGCGCAGTGGGCCGAAGAGCGCGAGAAGAAGCTCTTTGCAGAATTCGTCAAGCTGGAAATTCAAGACAAAATCGACCTGCCGCCGGAGGAAATAAAGCGGCAGTGGAGCGAGAGTAAGTGGAGTCGGATTCTCAAGTTGGCGCGCATTCGCTCGGCCACGGCCGACCAAGCCGCACAGGTGGTGCGCCAGCTAGCAACCGGCACCCCCTTTGCGGAGTTGTCCGGCCCGCACTTGACCCACCGCCAACCCGGGCTGGAATCCTACTTCGGGCGCGGGAATCTCGACGCCTTGGCAGTCCCCCTAGAGGTAGCCGAGGCCATCTTTGAGCTGGCCAAAGGCGAGGTCAGCGCCCCGCTGGCGGTCGGCCCGCACTACGATCTGTACAAGGTCTTGGACGAGCGCCCGGCCCCGGCGAGCTACTATCTGGTCTTTTCCCAAGGCGCGCTGCTCGCCGCCCACAGCGAGCGCCGCCGCGCCCTAGTCGCCGAATTGAGCAAAGCCTACGCGGTCGAGCTCGACGGTCGCGCCTTGGCCGATCTCGCTGCAAACGTCGCGGCCGGCACTGTGGCCGACATGGACCCGGCCGGCGTCCTCGGCCGCTACAACGGCGGCCACATCGCCCAAGCCGATTTCAACGCCCTCTATCCCAAGGTCCGCCGAGTCGCACGCGTCCGCGCCGACAGCAGCGGCCTCGACGAATTCGTCCGGCTCTACCTCGTCCCGGAAGTGCTCTTCCCCTTGGAAATTGAGCGGCGCGGGCTGGCGCAAAAGCCGGCGATCGTCGAGTGGCTCAAGCGCAAAAAGCGCGCCATGCTCGTCGATGCGCTGCGCGCCCGGCGCGTGGAAATGCACGTCGATCAGAGCGAAGACGCGCTCGTGCGCTACTACGAGGCCAACCTGCACCGCTTTATGGCCGATCAAACCCTCACCGTGCGCGAAATCCTCGTGGGCACTCGCGCCGAAGCCGCAGCCCTCGCCGCCGAAGTCCGGGCCGGGGCCGATCTGGGCGAGTTGGCGGCTGAGCACAGCATCCGCTCAGGGCACGACGCCGGCGTCTTCCACCTCCATTCCTTTGAGCGGGTCGCGTTTGGCGAATTGCTCGAAGCGGCCCTCGCCGCAGAAGTAGGGGTGCTGACCGGCCCCATCGAAATCACGGCCACCGATCACCGCCAAGGCGGCTTCTCCCTGTTTGAGGTGCAGCACAAAACCGCCCCCGCGCCCAAGCCCTACGACGAGGTGAAAAAACAAGTGCGCTACTGGCATACCCAACGGGAAGAGAACCGCCTCTACAACGAGCTCGTCGCCCACTTGCGCGAAAAGCACGCCGCGCACATCTCCATCTACCGAGATCACCTCGCGGCCATGTATGATTCTCAAGGTTAGCGTTTGGGCGACCGCCCTGTTCGCCGCCTGTGGCAACCCCACAGACGACCCCTTTGACCAAGCGCAGCGCCTCGCCGCGGCCGGCGAGTACACGGCCGCGGTCGCGGCCTGTAAGCAGGTCCTCTCAGCAGACAGCCAGCACCTCCAAGCCCGCCTGCTGCTGGCCCGCCTCGACTTGATACAAGGGCGGCTAGGGCTGGCGTCCCAACTGGCCGAGCAGGCCGTCGCGCTGGCCCCAAGCGACCCGGACACCTACGTCCTCTTGGGCGACATTTACGTCCGGCAGCGGCGCAACGGGGATGCAGCCACCACCTACCAAGAGGGGCTGGCGACGGCCCCCGACCGCATCGACCTCTACCGCAAGTTGGCCATTGCCCACGCAGACGATGGCCGCTACGCCGAAGCGGTCGCGGTCCTCCAGCAAGCGCAGGCGCGGGCCACGGACGACCCCGCCATCACTTACAACCTCGGGGTGATCTACGAACGCCAAGCGCAGTACAGCGCGGCCGGCGCGGCGTTCACCCGCGCCACCCAGCTCGACACCGCGTATAGCGACGCCTATCTCCGGCTGGGGCAAATCCAAGCCAAGCAGGGCGAGCACGCCGCAGCGGCCGCCCACTTTGCCCGGGCCATTGCGCTGCGCCCGGACGACGCAGCCCCGCACATCGGGTTGGGCCAAGTGCGCGCCCAGCAGGGCCGGGCCGACGAGGCCGAGCAGCTCTTGGCCCGCGCCCTAGCCCTCGACCCGTTTAATCCCGAGGCGTACCACCGGCTCGGCATCCTGTTGACGCGCCGCGGCGACGCCGAGCGGGGCGAGAAGCTCTTGGCCACCTTTCAGCGCGTCCAACCCGTGTACGACGACATCGAGCGGTTCCGCTACATCCTCGGCCTCTACCCCGACGACGCCAACGCGCACTACAACCTCGGCGTGCTCTACGGCGGCTTGGGGCGCTATGCCGAGGCCGGCGTCGAGTACGCGGCCGCGCTCCGCATCAACGACCAAGACCTGAGTGCGCGCAACAACCTCGCCAATGTATTGTTGCGCCAAGGCCGCATTGCCGAGGCCATTGAACACTACGAGATCGCTCTAGCGATCAACCCGCGCTACGCCAAGGGCTTTACCAACCTCGGCGCGGCGTACCTGCTCGGCGGCGATGTGCAGCGCGCCAGCCAAGCCCTCGCCAAGGCCCTCCGGCTGGCCCCAGAGTACGCCGACGCCCATTTCCACCTCGCGCGTCTCTACAAGAGCCAAGGGCTAGACGCCCGGGCGGCCGCGGCCATGCAGCGTTACCAACAACTCGCGCAAGCGGCCCGAGAAAGCAGCGGGCATGACTAAACTGGATCGGCTGCTGCTGTACGGCACCGCGACCCTCTCGGGTGCCGCGGTGATGATGCTGGAGCTGCTGGGTACGCGCATCATCGGCCCCTTTTACGGGGTCAGTCTGTACGTGTGGTCGTCGCTCATATCGGTCGCGTTGATCGCCTTGGCCCTCGGCTATTACCTCGGGGGCTTGGTCGCTGACCGCAAGACGCGCTTTCGGCTTTCCCACGCCATCGCGCTCGCCGGGCTGACGACGGCCGCGATTCCGTTTGTCAGCCGCCCGGTCTTGCTGTGGACCAACGATCTGGGGCTACGCGCCGGGGCCTTTACCAGCGCCCTGCTGCTTTTTGCCCTGCCCCTGACCTGCCTCGGGATGGTGGGGCCGCAGGTGATCGAGCTGGCGGCGCGGCGAGCGGGCGTGGGCCGCACGGCCGGATCGGTCTTTGCGGTCAGCACGGTCGGCAGCGTGGTGGGCACTTTGCTGTTGGGCTTTTTCCTCCTGCCGGCCCTGGGGTCGCGGGTGATTCTCAGCGGCGTCAGCGCGGCCTTGATCCTGCTGGCCCTAGTCGTGGCATGGTACGAGCGGCGCTGGGGGGTGGCCGCGGCTGCGGCCCTGGCGACCGGCGCGTTGCTCTGGCTACAGGCCGCGCCCAAGCCGACCGAATACGGCGACTATCGCCTCGTCCACCAAACCGAAAGCCACTACGGCTGGGTGCGGGTCATCGACGACCGCGCTCGCCGCGTCCGGTGGATGCTGTCGGACGCTTCGGTCATCAGTGCGCTGCGGCTCGACACCCGCGGGCCAGTGCTCAGCTACCAAAAAATCATCGCCGCCCTGCCTTCCCTGCGCCCGGAGGGGCGCGACGCGCTGCTGATCGGCCTCGGCGGGGGCTACATTGCAATGGCCTTTGCGGCCCAAGGCATTGCCACCGACGCCTTAGAGCTGGATCCGGCCGTGGCCCAAGCCGCCCAGCAATACTTTCTCTACGAGCCATCGGGCGCGCTGCGCGTGGGCGACGCCCGCTACGAAATCCGCCGCCTCAACCAGCAATACGACTTCATTGTCCACGACTGCTTCACCGGCGGGGCCGTGCCCAGCCACCTGCTGAGCGTCGAAATGCTCAACGACCTCGACCGGCTCCTCAAGGACGACGGGGTTTTGGCCCTGAACTTCGTAGGCTTCACAGAGGGGCCAGAAGCCGAGGCCGCGGCGGCCGTGTACCACACGCTGGGCGCGCTGTACCCGCACCGCCTAGCTCTGGTCTCCCTGCCGGGCGAAGCGTTTAACGACTTTGTGTTCTTGGCTTCGCGGCAGCCCATGGCCCTCCATGCGGCCGCCGACTGGCTCGCGGCCCACGAACACCCCATGCCCCCCGCAGGCGAGCTCATCACCGACGACTTCAACCCGCTCGAGCGGCTGCAAGTAGCCAAGGCCGAGCGCTACCGCGCCCTCTTGCTTGAGCGCATGGGGCCGATGCTATTGGCCTTTTGACAGGGGAATTATATAAATGGACAAAGTGCGCTTGGCCCTCGTCGGCTGCGGCGGCATGGGCACCCGCCATCTACACGGCCTCAAGCAACTCGCGGACTCCCCCTTCGATTCAATAGAACTAAGCGCGGTCTGCGACATCCGCGCTGAAAACGCTGAGCTGGCCGCGGCCGAAGCCGCCCAACTCTTCGGGGTTCGCCCCAAGGTCTGCACCAAGCTGGACGAGCTGGTCCAGCAGGTGCCGGACCTAGAGGCCGTAGATGTGGTGACCGATCCTTCGGTGCATCACGAGGTCGTCTGCGAGGCCCTCGACTTGGGATTGCACGTGCTAGTGGAAAAGCCGCTGGCCATCACCGTGCGCGCCTGCCAACACATTCTCGCCGCGGCCGACCGCAACGAACGCCTAGTCTCCGTGGCCGAAAACTTCCGCCGCGACCCTTCGGCCCGCATCGTGCGCCACCTAATTGACCGCGGCGCCATCGGCACGCCGTACATGGGGTTGTACCACTCGCTCGGCCCGGGCAATTCCATTTTTATCACCCCTTGGCGGCACCGCCGCGAGTTGGGCGGCTTTATCCTCGACATGGCCGTTCACTTCACCCATGTAATCCGCTACCAGTTGGGGGATGTTGCCGAAGTCTATGCCGATGCGCGGCTGGTCGAACCGGAGCGGCAAAAATCGGCCTCTATGTCCATGGACTACGAATTTTACCAAAAGAGCTTCGAGGCCATGCCGGAGCGCATCCCGGCCGCGGCCGAGGACACGACCCAAGCGATTTTCAAAATGGCCAGCGGCGCGATCCTGAACTGGATCGTCGGAATCGCCGGCCACGCCAGCGTCCACCGCGAGCTCATCATGGGCACCGCTGGCTGCATTGACGGCTTTGGCATCCGCGGGGGGCGCGTAACGCTGGCCCGGCGTCATGGCGCGCCCCTCAGCCAAGAGGACATCCTCGCGTCGGCCGAGAGCGCGTCCCTATCGTTCGACCCGCTGACGCGCTACCTGTTTCCGAGCGGCGTCTCGGCCGGCGACCCGCTCGTCGATGTGAAGCTGATCGCTTATGAGTTGCACGAACTGGCCGAAGCCATTCGCGGCCAGCGCACCGTTGAAGTGGATGCCCGCTGCGGCCTCAAGGACGTGGCCGCGCTCTACGCGGTGCTTGAGTCGTGGCGCGCTGGCGGCCCGGTCGCGCTCCGCGCGGTCGAATCCTGCCAAGCGTACGCCTATCAAGCGGAGATAGACGCCGCCTTGGGCATTGAATAGCGTCTGGCCCCTGATTCCCAATCACTGCAAAAGGAGATTGCCATGTGGAACCTCGTGAAAATCCCGGTTGAGCCGCTCGAATCCCAAGCGTTTGCCCCCTTCGGCCACGTGATTCGCACCTTTGAGGAGCGCAAGCCGGACAAGGTCAAGGGCGGTTATGCCACCAACGCGTACCCGGTCCTCGCCGCGCCCGGCCCCCAACCCAAGGACCCCCCGAGCTGGTACGCCCTCCATCCGCAGCGCGTACCCATCTCCGAGGGGCTAGCGCGCGCCCATTTTGCCTTTCACACGGACGCCGGTCAGTCGTTTTACCCCAGCCTGCACTCGCCGACCGTGTTTCTCGTCGGACCGATCCAACCCGACATCAAGGCCGAGGAGCTGCGCGCTTTTTACTCGGCCGGCGATGTGGGCGTCTGCTTGCACCTCGGGACGTGGCACACCATGCCCATCTGCGTTGAGGGCCGCGACGTGTACCAGACCACGCGCGGCGACCAAGAGTACCAAGCCCACTCCGTAGAGATCGACTTCGACTTGGAGCGCGGCCAGTCCATTGTGCCGGATATGGAGCGGTTCCAAGGAGCTTGAAAGGAGCGCGATTTCTGGCGAGCCGGTGCTGCCTAAGTTCGCGCTGGAAGGGCCGAATAGGAGGAAAGATATGCTGCGTTTTATCCCGATTGCGTCCCTGACGCCTTTTGTGACTTTTGTGACTTTTGTGGCTATTGCAGCACCCTCCCCCGTTTTCGCCCATCAAGAAGAGGACGCCCCAGCGACGGACATTGAAGTCGGAACGCTGTTTGGGTTTTCCTATTCTCCTGCTAGGGAGGTGACCGTTATTGGGGGGCCAGCTGTTCCCATATTTTCTTGGGCACCTGGAATCCCTGCGCTCTACGTTTCGTGGTTTCCGCGTGAGTGGCTAGCCCTTGGTCCTGAATTCAGTCTTGGGATGAGGTCAAGTGGTAAAGACTCCCTCACTGATCTTTATCTTGGAATTCGCGGTGCGTTCTTTGTGCCAAGCAACGCGGTGTCCAGCCCCTACCTGCTGGTGAACGGCTCTCTACAGGAGCTAGTGGCGGATGGCGACTTCGACACTTATTTCGCCGCCGGAGCGGGTCTAGGGTATCAGAAGCGCGTGGGCTCTGCCTTTGTCCTGCGGGTGGAAGGGCGCTTTCGGCGCTGGTTTCACAACGAAGAGTTTCCACTTATTAAAAGCGGAGCGACCGGACTCTCATTCCTCATCGGCCTCGGCACCAGATTTGGCGGCCAATAAATTTTCCGCGGAGCTTGATCAAATGCGACGAGTTGGTTTTCAGCTGCAGGTCAAAAAAGATCGGATCGCCGAGTACAAGGAAGTGCATCGCCGCGTGTGGCCCGAAGTCTGCGCGGCCCTCACCCGCCACGGCTGGCAGCGCTACTCCCTCTTTATGAACGCAGACGGGCTCGTCTTCGGCTACTTTGAGACCGAGACGGATTTTGCCACCGCCCTCGCCGGCTTTCTCGCGGAAGAGGCCACGCAACGCTGGGGCGAGGCTTGCGGCGACTTGGTCGATATACCGGCCGGCGGCAGCCCGGCAGACGTGTTGATCGAGCTCGAAGAAGTCTTTCATCTCGACTAGCGCCTTGATAGCGTCTCTATTCGGCGTAAATTATGGCCTTAATGCCCGATTTTACGCCCAAAAAGGGACTACTATGAAAAACAGGGCCTTACTTCCCGATCTAAAACAAAAATCAGCGTCCAAGTTCGGGCGCATCATCGTGCTGACCGGGGCGCGGCAAACGGGCAAGACCACGCTCGTCCGGGCTGGCTTTGCCGAGTATGCGTATCTCTCGCTAGAAGATCCCGTCGTGCGCCCTGATTTTCTGGCCCTATCGGCCGCGCAGTGGCGGCAGCAGTATCCGGTGGCGATTCTCGACGAGGTGCAAAAGGCCCCCCGCTTGGTGGAGTCGATCAAGGCGGTCTATGACCTGTATGCGGATGCGCGCTACATCCTTTTGGGATCGAGCCAAATTCTGTTGATAAAAAAAATCCGCGAAAGTTTGGCTGGGCGAGTCTCTTTGGTCGAATTGTATCCCCTGACGTTTGCGGAAATGCTGACCGATTCGTGGAGCGACCCCGTGGCCGAATCGCGCCTGATTCAATGGCTCAGAAGCGGGACGCCCGCTGACCTGTTGTGGGGGATGCCCAATCAAGAGACGCGCTATGCACAGGTGCGCCAACTCTTGGAAGACTATTTGCAGTTTGGGGCCATGCCGGCGTTGGCAGACCAAAGCCTAAACGCCGCCGAGAAATACGAATGGCTGGCCAATTACATCCAGACCTATATCCAGCGCGATGTGCGCGACTTGGCCAACTTGCGGGAATTGGAACCTTTTGTGCGGGCGCAAAAGGCACTGTCCGGCATGACCGGCGGTCTCCTAAATCTGGCCAGTTTGGCCAATCAGGCCGGGATTGCAACCAAGACAGCCAAGCGTTTTGTGACCTATCTGGAGATCAGCTATCAGATCATTTTGCTCCAGCCTTGGTTTCGCAATGTGCAGAAGCGCTTGTCCAAAGCCCCCAAGGTCCACTTTGTCGATCCGGGCGTGCAACGCGCCCTGCTAGAGCGGCGTGGCTTGCCTACGGGAGGCGAGTTTGAAAGCGCGGTGATTGCCGAGATTTACAAGCAAATTAAGAACAGCCGCCTGCCGGTGACCTTGTACCACCTGCGCACCGCCGACGGCCGGGAGGTCGATCTGTTATTGGAAACCGAGGCCGGATTTATTCCCATAGAAATCAAAATGACCGAACACGTCGCCGCGGGCGACGCCCGTCACCTGCGGCGCTTGGCAGACATTCTCGATAAACCTGTATTGCACGCGCTGGTTCTGTCCAACGATGGGCGCGTTCAGGCGTTAGCCGAGGGGATTACGGCCGTGCCGATTGCGTGGTTTTTGAGCTAGCCGCCCGATTTTTCATGGGACCGCCCGTGGAATGAGCACCATGAGTCCCTTGCGCCGCGACCAAGTGGCCATCGGCTTGGTCGCGGCCATGCTGGTGGCGCTAGAAATCGTCTGGACGCGGATATTCTCCGCTGAATTCTTCTACTCCTTTGCCTTTCTCGTGGTTTCCCTCGCCGTGCTCGGCCTCGGCCTCGGGGCGCTGTCGCTGCGCTTTTGGCCGGCGTGGGCCACCGCGCCGCACATCGCCGCGCTCTTGGCCAGTGGCACGGCCGCGCTCGGGCCAGCCGCGGTGACGCGCCTGCCCATCGAATTCAATGCGCTGGGGCGTTCTGGAGGCGACCTCGCCTTGC
Organism: Candidatus Latescibacterota bacterium; assembly: GCA_965242865.1. Classification (GTDB taxonomy): domain Bacteria; phylum Latescibacterota; class UBA2968; order UBA8231; family UBA8231. Next base: position 5,428,214 of record CBDETK010000013.1, on the reverse strand, counting down.
TGGCTGCGGGCGTGGGGCTGTTGTTGCTGCCCTATCTGGCCGGCGGGGCCTGCTGCGCCGCGCTCTTGCGCCGCCACCGCGCAACCGCGGCCCAACTCTACGCGGCCGACTTAGTGGGCGCGGCCGGCGGCGGTGCGGCTGCCATCGCCGCGATGAACGCCTTTGGGGTGCCGGCCGCGGCCATGCTGTGCTGCGTTCCCGGTGCCCTAGCCGGATGGGGGCCGGGCCGCTACCAGCGCGCCGGTGTGCTGGCCTTGGTCGCCGCGCTCGGGGGCGCGGCCTTGGTCGCCGATGCCGCGCTCGTGCCCAAGGCCCCGACCAAGTCCCCGGTCATCGCCGAACGCTGGGACGCCATGGGCCGCATCCGGGTCTTTGCCCACAGCGCGGCCGTGCGCGGCATCGACATCGACGGCGCGGCCAACATGCTGCTCCACCGGGTGCGCGGCGATTCGGGGCTGCCGGCGGACCCACCCGAGTTCGCGCTCGACCTGCGGCCGCTGATTCGCGCCCTCGCGCCCGAGCGGGTGATGGTGGTGGGGGCCGGTGGGGGCAGCGAAGTGCTGCAGGCCATAGCGGGCGGGGCGCAGCGCGTGGATGCGGTTGAAGTCAACGCCGGGCTCAACAAAATGCTCACCCACGGAGCACAGGCTGCGTTCTTTGGCCATCTATACGAGAGCGACGGGGTCGAGGTCCACAGCGCGGACGCCCGCGTCTATGCCCGGCAGCACCCGGGCGCGTTTGACCTGATTATCTCGCGCAGTTCCAACACGTTCGCCGCGCTGTCGTCCGGGGCCTTTGCCCTCGCCGAAAACTACCTATTCACGGTCGAAGCCTTTACCGACTTCTACCGCGCCCTGACCGCAGACGGGCTTTTGCTCGTCGAGCACCAAGTGTACGTCCCGCGGCTGACCAGTGCGGCCCTAGCATCGCTGCGGGCGTTGGGCTTAGCGGCCCAAAGCCACCTCGTGGTGTACGACCTGCCCACCCAGCGACGGCAGGTGTTGGTTTTGGGGCGGCAGCCGCTGGCGAGTACCCTAGTCCATGCGACCTTGCCAGCCCTGTTTGCCGCGGCCGATCCGGCCAGCCGCATCCTCCATCCGTCCCCGGTGGCCGAGCACCTGATCAGCCGGATCGCGGCCGACGGCTGGGAAGCGCATTGGGCCGCAGCACCCACCGACATCAGCCCGCCGACCGACGACCGGCCCTTTGTGGCGCAGATGGGGCGTTGGGACCGCTTGGACGCGGGCGGTAGAGCCCTTGAGTTTGCCGGCTTTCCGCTGGCGCGGCTGTTGGTAGGGGCCGTGCTGGCGATCGTCGTCGTCGTGGGAGTGCCGCTCTTGCTCTTGCCGGGCTGGCGGGGGCAAACCGGGCTGGCGGGGGCCGCTTGGCTGTACTTTGCCGCCATTGGCATGGGCTACATGCTGATCGAGGTGGTGTGGATCCAGCAGTACAGCCTGCTCTTGGGCCATTCGGCTTATGCGTTTCCCATCGTTCTGTTGGCGCTTTTGCTGAGTTCGGGCGCGGGGAGTTTCTGCTCGCAGCGCGGCGAGCCGTGGTGGCCCTTTGTCTTTGTCGCTGTGTGGGCCGCGGCGCATCTGGTGCTCTTTCCGCACGTAGTCGCGGTTTGTGGAAGGCTCGATTGGGGCGTGCGGGTCGCCATAAGTTGCGCGTTGATCGCCCCGGCGGGGTTCTTTATGGGCATGCCCTTCCCGCGCGCCGTGCGCTACGTCGGCGAGTGCATTGACTGGGGATTTGCCGTCAACGGCGTGGCCTCGGTCTTTGGCGCGGCCTTGGCGGTTTTCCTCGCCCTGCATTGGGGATTTGTCGCCGCGCTGTGGGCCGCTATCGGTTGCTATCTGGGAGCATTGCTGCTGCTGCGTAGTATGGCGCGGGCACAATCAATCTGTCATCGTCATCATGCGGGCGTGAGTACTATCCTTGTCGGTGACTAGGCGGGCCTGCGATACATCACAGGTTTTCAGACCGCCTCTAAGGATTGCCGTAGAAGTGCAGGTTGCAACTTCTGTGTTTAGGCTTTTATTTAACGACGGCAAATAACCTACAATCAGGGGCAGGCCCCCATGCCTGCCCGTAAGAATTTCGTTGGGGCAGGCCCCCGTGCCTGCCCGTAAGAATTTCGTTGGGGCGGCCCCCCGTGCCTGCCCGTAAGAATTTCGTTGGGGCAGGCCCCCGTGCCTGCCCGTTACAGCTGCAAATTTGGCACGATCGGTTGGCAAATGAACGAGACGATGGTTAAGCATTTCATATCAGGCAGGGGCCTTGCTGTGGGGCAAAACCCTGTTGGGTGCTTGGATTCATCGTCCGATTTAATGTGTCGTAAGTCCTTGAAAAACAACGACTTACCCCCCCCCCCCCCGAAAATTCTCCGCTAGCACCAAGCACTAAACTCTCTACTTCTCTGCATAGGCCGACGGATTGTGCGCGGCTGTTGGGCGGCGCGTCGATCTGGCCGCGTGGCCCCAAGCGCACGCTACCGTGCGGCCTTTATGCGGATCCACGTTTACTGCACCACCCCCGCAACCCGTCTGCCAAGGACCGAGGGCGGAATCTCTTCGATCTAGACGCCGCCAGAACACCAGCAAAGGCGCACCCACAGCAAGGGGCGCACATCCTGAGCACTCCAAGTGATAGCCCTAGGGCTAACTCCGCCTCTTTTGGGGCGTCATGCCCCTCTTCCAACCTGCATACCATTTCTTCCCACACCATACAAAGGAGCAAAAAATGCTTTCGTTGAAATCTCTCAAAACCCTGCTTGGGTTCGTCCTTTTGGGCGTCGTCAGTGCTTGGATGGGCTGCTCAGACTCTGCGCCAGTCGCTTCACGGCCGGCCGGCAAAGCCACCTGTTCCTTGTGCGAATTCTTGGGCGACGACACCTACACCGCTACCGACGGGCTGCCCGCCCCCGAAAGCCCTGACACCACCCAGACCGAAGCCGACGCCGATAGCACTCAGACCGACGACGCTGACGCCGATAGCACCCAATCAACCGTCGTTGAGTTCGCCGACGCCAATCTGGAGCGGGCGGTGCGGGAGGCGTTGGACCGTCCGCAAGGGCCGCTGACCCCGGCAGACTTGGCCGCCCTGACCGAACTCGACGCCAGCTACAAAAACATTGAGAGCGTGGCCGGCCTTGAACACGCAACGGCACTGCACACGCTGTATCTGCGGGGCAACGCGATTACCGACGTCAGCCCGTTGGCCAGTCTGACCAATCTGCACACGCTGTCGCTGTGGGGGAACAAGGTGGCGGATGCGAGTCCGCTGGCCAGCCTGATCAGCTTGCGCAAGCTGGATATGTGGGGCAACGCGATTACCGACGTGCAGCCGTTAGCCCGCCTAACGAACCTGCAATTTCTCCAGCTAGGAGACAACGACATTGCGGATGTCAGTCCGTTGGCGAGCCTAACCAACCTGCGATGGCTGGGCGTGATGGAAAACGCCCTCAGCCTGCACGCGGCCAACCAACAACTCGCCGCTGCGATAACAAACGGCCTCCGTGTCCAATCGCATGTAGAAAGCCACCCCCGCGTCGAAACCGTCCAAACGGAACCAGAATCGGAGGAACCGCCGGAATCCTTTATATACTGGACGGACTGGGGCGCGGGTAAAATTCAGCGGGCCAACTTGGATGGCCCAGACATCGTCGTCGAAGACCTCGTCACGGGATTGATTAATCCATCGGGCATCGCGCTGGATTTGGTGAGCGGAAGGATGTACTGGGCGGACGAGAGCGCGGGTAAAATTCAGCGGGCCAATTTGGATGGAAAACAGGTCCGAGACCTCGTCACGGGGTTGGATACTCCATCGGGTATCGCGCTGGATTTGACTAGAGGAAAGATGTACTGGACGGACTTCGGCTCGAGCGCGGATAAAATTCAGCGGGCCAATTTGGATGGAAAAGAGATCGAAGACCTCATCACCGAGGGGTTGGATACTCCATCGGGTATCGCGCTGGATTTGACTAGAGGAAAGATGTACTGGACGGACAGTGGCACGGGCATGAATAATATTCGGCGGGCTAACCTACATGGCTCACAGGTCGAAGAACTCGTCACGGGATTGAGTGGTCCAGCGCGCATCGCGCTGGATTTGGCGAATGGAAAGATGTACTGGACGGACTATAACGCGGATAAAATTCAGCGGGCCAACTTGTATAGCGATGGCCCACGCGTCGTCGAAAACCTCGTCACGGATTCGAACACGGAATTGACTCTTCCATTTGGCATCGCGCTGGATTTGAAGAATGGAAAGATGTACTGGGCGGACTTTGGCACGGATAAAATTCAGCGGGCCAACTTGTATAGCGATGGCCCACGCGTCGTCGAAAACCTCATCACCACGGGATTGGATACTCCATCGACCATCGCGCTGGATATTCGGTAGTCATGGAGGATCACCGGCCCGGCTTGCATGGCGTTGAGGCGACGGGCTAAGGCCGAGCGGGAAGGATGGCGACCGCCTCTACGGCTTGTTCAAAACGACCCAAGGTGGATTTTTAGACACTCGCAACGCGGCGAGCCGTGGTGGCTGTTTGTCTTTGTCTCCGCGTGGGCTGCGGCGCATCTGGTGCTCTTTCCGCACGTGGTCGCGGTTTGTGGAAGGCTCGATTGGGGCGTGCGGTGGCGCGGGCACAATCAATCTGTCATCGTCATCATGCGGGCGTGAGTAATATCCTTGTCGGAGACTAGGCGGGCCTGCGATGGCAGCACCGTGGCAATGGCCGCCGTATGCCCGTCGAGCGTCATGAACTCTACCACAAAGGCTTCGCCTCTTGGATGGGTGTGAACAATCGTGCCGACATCGCCAGCGACCAACCCCTCCTCCAAAACATCGGTTATAAGTACGATACGTTCATGTTCTTTGAACATCTTTATCCTCCGAGCGGATGTGCTGTGATGAGCCTGGGGCTGTTGCTCCCTATGTCTACCTGCCAAACCGTTCTTACTCTCGGCTTACGTCCATCAGGCGTCTCAATAATCCCATCTACATGGTAGCGCGGGCCGAAAACGGTTTCTACAATCTCGACAACTTCATGGCTTGTTCCCTGAACCCGTAATGCGTCCGCTAAATTCTGCCACTGATCTACTCGAAAGCCGAATCTAAAAAAGAATTCGGCCTTACTTCGACCATCGGGACTAGTTGTCGAAAGCAGGTAGCCTGTAACTTTTTCTCGTTCAACTCGGGCATATTGCGCGTTGGGTAGCCTCAATTCTCTGGCCTTCACAAGTGAATCTCCGACATCCAGTATATTCTACATCTAGATCGCATGATGCTGGTCGCGGTTCATAAGCCCATCGTTACGTCCTGTCAATATCCGACCAATGAGGTCGCTACGCAATCACCCTTACGGCTCGCCAGCGCGATACGGCCCCACCACAAACGCCGCGCCCGTAGGCGAGTGCCTTGGGTTTTCGTACGCGGTCAATAGCGTCCCGGCCGCCACGTCGGTTGTGCGTTGCGTTCGCCCCGAAGGCCAATGTACGCGCAGGGCGTCCGCTTGCGGATGTGCGCCCAAGCCGACGATCAGGGTCTCACTAAAAAAACATTACGACCAAACATAGTCGAAACACACAAGGTGAAGGTCTTCGCGCCTGAGCGGTGCGGACTTCCCGGTATTCCTTTCTCGCTCTATTCCATCTATTGTAGAAGCATTTACAGCATTGATCAGTTGATGGACATCTCTGTGCTGAGAGAAGGCTGTGTAAGCCTTTCTCAGCTCTCTGACCACAACGTGCGTCATGGGCTGGGAAAGTCTTTTCATCGCCGATCTTACTTCCTGTCGATCAATGGCAGGGCTATTCAGGTAACTGCGAAGCAGGGTGATGACGCTCTTCTGAATGGGGTTGAGGATCCTAGGGGCCACGGCCACGGCCTGCTGCTCCTGTACGGACTGCAAGATGTTCTCTATTACCTTTTCCTGCACGGCGAATAAGTCGCAATCGCCCACTATCCTCGGAGTATCCTCAGAGCAGGCAATCAGGTTGGTAATCAGAAGGCGATTATCCTGTATCTCGTTCCGATTCAGGTCGTAGTAACGCCAGAAGTGACGGCGATCTCCGCCGCGAGTCGCGGGTGCGGTGAAGTAGAAGAATACGCCGCGTTCCCCTTCTCGGACTAAGCCAGAATGAATGCCATCGGGCAGTTCCTCAAGCGTCCCATGAGCACCGGATCCCAGCGCATTGCGAAGCTGCTGTAACAAGAACTCGTTGCTCGCCAACTCCGCGAACTGTTCCTGCTCTTCGACGACACTGCCATCCTCTTCCATAATGCGGCGTAAGGTGTTGAAGTTCCGAGGATGGACCGTTTCGCCCAGTACCGAGGCATCCAGAAATCCCGCCTTATCAATATCGTCAATTTTTTGACTTAGGCTCTCTACTAGTCCCAAGAGCCGTTCCAGCCCCGCTTCTGGGAACATATTGTAAACCCAAAGCTGCGGAAATTCCGAGCCTATGCGGTCAATACGGCCGGCACGCTGTACCATGCGCGTCGGATTCCAATGCAGGTCGTAATTGACCAGTATGCCACAGTCTTGGAGGTTTTGGCCCTCAGATAAGACATCCGTAGATATGAGTATATCCACTTCTTTCTCAGAGCCGACGAGTTCCTCTCTGCCGTTTGAACGCGGAGCGAACGCCTCAATAAATCGTCTGCGGTCTTGCGGCGAAACACCGCCATCCACGCAACGAATGACTGGATCCCCGGCTTCCTCCCTAAATTTCTCACCGCGTTCTTCAGTTAGTTCCCGGTGGATATATCGGGCTGTATCCCGGTAGTACGAGAAGACGATGACTTTCTTGTCTTTCAAGTCTTGAGAGAGGATCGTCTTGAGAGTCGCCAGTTTGGCGTCCTGCTCTGGTTTGATATTGCTAGTCAGGTGCCAAACCTCGGTCAGCGCCTCTACATCGCGCTGTAGCGATTCGCGTAGGCGGCTGAGATCGTACTGCTCAGGGTCCAAAACCGACAGGCTTTCCAGTGCAGACCGCGCCTCCTCAGTAGCGTCCAAGTCATTGGCTATACTGGAAGGAGTGCTGGCGTCCTCTTCTTCATTCTCGTAGTCGAGAAAGCGCATAGCTTTGCGGAATGATGTACTGTCCAACAGCCTGCCTGCCAAAAGATAGCGTTCAAAAGTTCTGGTAAATTCCAAGGAGCGTCTTGCGCTAATGCGGAAGGCTTCCACACTCGACTCGAATCGCTTCAGATAGCGACTTCTGAAAATGCCGGCCAGTGCTTCTTCCCGGCCTTGTTCAAACTTATCTCTCTTAACGCCCGCCTTCTTATAAGTCTCCAGTTGATAGGGAGCAAGGCTCAGATCACCTATGGATTCAACAGTTTTCTCATAAATTCCATCGTACGTGGACTCGAGATTGTAGCGAATTGTCTTGAGCCTGCGCTCAGGCCATTGTAGAGCCTTGCCTTGGATGGTAGCTTTGGGATACGCCTTGCGAATGAAAGCCCTAGTGCGCCGAACCACGACCTCCTCTAACAGGTTGAAGAGCGCGGTTCCGGTGTGGTGATCGGCTGCATTTTGACGTGCGCGGAGGAAGAACCTGTGTAGATCGCCAATACCCGCGCTGGCGAAATAGCTACGGTCCCCGCCTGTGAACAGGGTTATCTGGTTGTATAGGTCGAAGATGTTGTTGTTGATGGGAGTAGCGGTGAGCATGATCAGTTTCTTGCGAGCATCGACCCGACCATTACTGCCATTGGCACTAAGGATGCGTTCGAGGTTTTCGTATCGCCGAGTACTGCGATTGCGAAAATTGTGAGATTCGTCGATCAGCACCACCTCTGCATCAGCGTTGCGATGGGTGTCAAAATTGGCCCGCCCGAGTTCTTCTTGGGAAATGATTGCGGCTGAGATGGTAGCGTCTTGCAGTTCATCGGTCCACATCTGACGCAGGGATGCGGGGCAGATTACGAGTGCCTTCTGGCGCTGGTAGTAAGCGTAGTCCTCTAACAGCTTCTTGCCGATCCACGTCTTGCCCAATCCCACAGAATCGCCGATTAACACGCCATCGTAGCGAGTCAGAATTTTGCGGGCCTTTTTCACTGCGTCTTCTTGAAACTCGGACAACTCGACAGCAGAGCGCGTATGGTCCTGCATCTCGGAGTCGAGGTCGTCTTTGAAATACTCGAAAAGTGCCTTCAAATACACCTGATAGGGCGTGTACTCCTTCTCGCCAAACTTGGAAGCATCCAAGAGTTCGATGAGGTCGTCTTTGAAATCGCGGGACTGTTCCCAGTGTGCTCGGAACCATCTATCTAGTTCGGCGATAGCCTGAGCACCCACTCCGCTGGCCAGCTGTTGGCGAAGTTCCATTTCCAATCGCCCGTCAACAGGTGGTGGGTCTATCCGAGCGACCTCTTCTTCGGCAAGCACTGTTTTGTGGGAAAGGTTGAGTTCTTTATTCGTGGTTAGACCAGGGCCAGTAAAGTTGCTAGAGCCAACAATGGCCGCGACAGGCTGAAAGCGGTCTGCGCCGCCTACGGGTAAGTCGCCGTAGAAGAGGTAGGTCTTGGCGTGGAGGAATCCGTTCTGGTAGGCACGAACCTCCACTGAGTTGCGGCGCAAAAAGGCGATGAGGTCTTCAACGGCTCTGAGGGTAGCTTCGTCAAAGGAAGCGGCGTTCAGTTCATGGATTAACCTAAGCGCTGCCCGGGGACGCAGCCCCACCGACTCTCCATCCTCGGGTTCATCGCCTAGCAGCAGGCGAAAGCTACCAAGTCCTTGCAAGCCTTCTTGGAGCAGCGTAAAGCTTTGTACATTGAAATAGGCGGTGGCGATGTCCAGTGATTTGCTGTCGTGCCCTGCCAAAATCCCATTGAGCACATCAGCCATGCGATAATTTTCGTTGTCTATAACATAGGGGATATGTGCGGGCGACTTCTCCCCAAAGCGGTAGTTGGCGCGGTCCTTTTTGGTGGCCGGGCGAGCCTGCGATGGTAAGACCGTGGCAATAGCGACTGTGTAGCCATCTGGCTTCAAGAACTCTACCTCAAAGGCTTCCCCTGCACCCTGTATATACACAATCGTGCCGACATCGCCGGCTTTCAGACCTTCTCCTGAACTGCTGTTCCCAAGCAGCGGGCTACCAGGTGGAATATCCCAGATACGATCGAGCGGAATTTCGGTTGTAAGAACAATGGTGTCTAATTCCTTGAACATATTTGCCTCCTAATCAGTAGGATACGCCGTAATAAACCTAGGAGAGTCACTTTCCCTATCAATCTGCCAGATAGTCCGCACGTATGGGTCGCGTCCATCGGGGGTCTCAAGTGATCCATCTATAATATACTTCGTGCCGTAGTTAGTTTCTTTAATTTCGACGACTCCGTGGCTCGTTCCATGAATTCGCAATGCGTCCAAAAAAATCTGCCACTCCTCTATACAAAAGCCGAATCCGAAGAAGAATTCGGCTTTGCTTCGACCATCGAGGCTACTTGTTGAAAGCAGATAATCTGTAATTTTCTCTTTTTTAATGCGGACATTTTGTGCGTTAGGTAGATTCAATTACAATCCTCTTCACGGATCATGTCATCTATGCTGTATATATAGCCATCCTAAATGATTTAAGATCGCTTCTAAGTATTTCACATCCTGTGTGGTTTCTGTAAGTTCCTTTACTCTAATCATCTATGTTTCTCAACTGACTGTATGAGTCTCCAAAGAACACCATCAACTCCCATGACTAATTCCCTGCATTGACGATAATGTATTTCACTCATTTCATCTATATGTGCAGATTTATTTCTGAAGTCTATCCTGAGTTTTGACAGAGCTTGGCATATACCATTTGGATTCAATATCCATTGGGAGCCAGCCCAATCAGATGCAAGCTGTAAGAATACACCCATCAAAATACTACTTTCCCGCCGTCGTTGACTGTGAATTGTAGTCTGCAAAAAGTGAGAGATAGCACCCAATTCTAGTGGATTCCTCTTTGGATCGACACAAAACGCTGCTACTCGCCCTACATCTTTATCTTTAGTATCGTTTGAGAGATCTTCGGAAGCAACTCTTTGAGCGAGAGGTAGGATAAGACGATTTACAATCTCTATCTCAATCGCCTTACAGATACCGATAACAGCAGGAGACCACTCAAGTTCTGGTTCTGAACACAACTTTGATGCTATGAATTCCGATGTTGCGAGAAACCGTAGCGATTCTGAGGATAGATATTTTGCACGGCTCTCTGAAGCGAGTAAACGGTATTCCGCATTCCGGCGGTCATTGACACGGGCTAAAGAGATCAGCAGTACGGCTATCTGTTCCGCTTTCTCGTCAGTACAATCTGTTCCAGCTTTAATCTCGTACAGGGATAGAAGACGACCATAGCAACCATTGCATAGCTTTCTCATCCAATCTCGATAGATGGTAATTAGCTTGGATTTCTTAGTCGCGCCACATCGGAAACAGCGAAATGCTGTTGCCGTAGCAAATCTATATTGCTGTAGTGGTCCTCTTTGAGGATAAGTCTTCGTGATTGCAGATGGTACTGGTACTGGTTCTGTTTTTCTCATTGCAAACTCCTATATGTGTCCTTCTAGAACCATTCACAACATTTCCTGCAGACGTTCTTCAATGTACTGGGCGTCGTCGTCTGACAAGCCGTAGCAACGGAACAGTACCTTGTCAATCGTGTCCTGAATAGGCTGGCTCTCAGGTGATAGGCTCGATCGTTCAGATCGATTTTTGAGCACACGACGAGCTTCTATTTCCTGAATTCGACGACACATTTCTGCGATTGCCTCTCCCACATTCTTAGGCATAATACCAGGTTTCTTACAGGCTGATGAAAGCAGACCTGAGAGATCAGGCCATTTGCCTGTATCGAGTAATGGACACCAATCAATATATATTTCGTCTTTTGACATACTAGGAATTGGTAACTGATTGAATTGATATTCGTTAATAGAGGCATTCGTACTACTCAGTCGAAAATACCAATCTAGTATTTTTGAATTCATTAAAGCCATAAACAAATTGAGATCCATATGACTTGTTTCTGTAGTCACATACTTGATTGACTCAAAGCAAAAATTGTCTATTGGTATTGGAGCAGCAATTAATCTGCGAAAATTATTCTGCGGTGCTGACCGTTGGAATCCGATTCGCCTTTGACGATGATGATATGCTTTAGAGCTCGCTCGTCTTCCTTGTAAATATTTCTCTATGTCAAGATATAGAATTTCACCCTGAGAAGCTTCTCTCAATGCATATAGAGATATGGATGCACCTCTTAGAACAAGTGGACCGACATGTTTACTATCTGAGAGAAATTCTTTATGGCTAGCAGAATGAACCTCTCCTTCCATAAGTTGAACTTTTTCTTCCATTGTGGTCGTCTTAGAACTGAATAACCGATCAACTATCTTAAAATCACGTTTCGTACAGGATTTAATCGAGAGAAATTTTGGATCCATGCGATGAATTTGTTTCGATGTGACCTGCAATGTATCTTGAGTATTGTCAACGATACTGTGTGCAGAATGTGTTCGAACTAAGAATTCACTATCACTAAATTTATTACACAATACAAAAATCGTGGTTGATAGCTTAGCTTCATAGAAAACACGCCTGCTAGGGTTATCTTTCTGTGGAAAAACCTCAATGGCAATCAAGTTCATCTTTTCTAAAAACAACCTTCGGATCTCAGTAGCCTGTCTATCCCCCAAAAGAGACATTGGCACTATAAAAGATATAACTCCAGACTTGCAAGTGGTAGCTATTCCACGGCAGATGAATAATTTGTAGATATTTTTCGCTCCAATCAAAGCAGGAGTATAGAGAGGTATTCTATCGTAGAAATCTAGTTCCCTTTGTGTTTCTTTATCTATCATTTCTCTACCAAGCACATCATATGGCGGATTCCCCACCACCGCGTCAAATCCCTGTTCACTCTTTGCCTTCCACCGGCCGCCTCGCAAATCGACAAATGCCTCCGGGAACTCCAAATCCCAATGAAAGAAGCGTTTCTCTATGCCTATTTCAGCGGCCTTCTTGATAGTCTCTTGGTATTTATTAGGCAGCGGAGGACTGCTCCCTCCAGGGCGTATCTGCTTGACTAGATTAGCCCCTGAGAAGGCCAAGTATTCCTCGGCGAGTCTGTTTCCAAAGTGTCGGCTGACCCAGATGTCGAGTGCAGCCTTGTACGGGGCTTGATCCTGCTCAAAGTCTGCAAAAAGGGTATGGCTGGCCTCGACTTCCGACGCCGTGGCGTCGGGAATGCGCCGCAGTTGCTCAATCGTGGCAGTAGCAGCGATAAGTCCTTGGAAAGGGCCGCCGAACAGGTCGGTTTGATTAGGTAGTTCGGCTTGCACTTGCTGTGCCGTGGTGCCAATGAGCGAATTGCCACACTTGAGGTGATGGTCTAAAAAAGAAAGCGGTGCTCCAATGGTGAAACAGTCCAGCCACAGCGACACCTTGGCCAACTCCACGGCCATAGGGTTCAAATCAACACCATAGACGCAACGCTTGAGTACGTAGCGTTTCAGCAGGTTGACGTCGGTTAGACGGCCTGTATCCACCGAAATTTTCTGCCGTTCCATTTCCGTGCTGATGGCCCGACGGGTATCATCGAGGAAGGCCGTCACGGGGTTCCACGGGAACGATTGTAGGAAACCCTCTTGCTCTCCAAGGATGCGGTCGCAGATAAAGTCCACCGCTTCTACCAGAAAGTGCCCTGAACCCATCGCCGGGTCGAGAATCCGCAGATCAAATAGATCGTCCACTAATGGACGAAAAGTAATGGCGATCTTGTTCGGGTCATCTGGTTCCAAGCCCTGCCTTTTGAGGATCTTGGCTTGCTGCACTTTCTGGCGGTATTGTTGCCCTGCCTTCCGAAATATAGGACGCAGTTTCTCAAACTTCTCCTCAAGCACCGGCCCTACGGCATGCTCGACGATGTACTTCACGATATGATCGGGAGTATAGTACGATCCGGACGCTTTGCGCTCCCGGCGGTCGTTTTCAAGATACATCTCGCCGGCGTGATACACGCGCTCCTCGGCGTTGCGGCCTCTACCTTTGGTCAAAACTTTCTTGGCCTCTTTGTAGGGAACGACCTCTTCGGTTCGCTTGCCCTTGACCACAGCCATTTTTTCAGGAGCGATGCGAATTTTGAACTCCAGAAGCCCCTCGTATATGGAACCGAGTTGACGCACCCCTAGCGACTTATAGTCAATAAAAACAAGGTCTTGTCGCTTGTCGTCCACATCTCGTGCCAGCAAATCCAACCCCATAGCCAAATAGCGGTCGGGGATTTTTTGCTGCCGTAAAAAACGGGCGGTTGTGGCCTCTAGAGAGTTGTCCTTGGCCTGTGGCTCGGTAATGAAAAGGCCGCCATTGTAAAGAGGAATGTTCAGGTCGCGACTCCCTTGGTCAATGGCCGCAAATAGCGTCAGCAGTCTGTCGTACAGGTCAGTGGTGTCGGTGCGATAGACTGAGCTGAGTTTCGTAGGAGCTTCGTTGAGGATGTTTCCTGCTTTTTCTTTGATTTCCTCCTTTAGCTTAGTGAGGCTATGTTCAAAGTATCCTCGTTCTTCTCTAACCGGCAGCAAACCACGAGCCTCTGCGTACAGCAAGAACAGTAGGCGGTAAAGCAGGGTCAACGTCCCCTCGAACACCTGACGGCGGAATTCCTCGTTGGGCTCTTGTTTAAGGGACAACTGCTGTACAACGCGAAACAGCGTTTTCTGATGAGGAGCTACAATACCCGGCTGTTGTTCAAGGTACTCTATGAAGCCTTTGGCAAAGTGTGGGAATACCTGCTCGAATATTCGCTCTTTCAGACGATCTCCGAGGCCCTTGGCATAGGTCTCGCTTTCTTCAACAAGTTTATCTAAGAAACAAATTTGACGAGTTTGGTCATCGCTCACGTCTTCTTCGGGCACAAAGGCGGCGGCGCGGAAAAATAAATAAAAATAGCGGAAGGCTTTGTTGGGATCGGCCATGGCTAGAGTCTCTTCAAGGTCAATCTCATAGTAGTTGGTTGCGCGAGAGTGCGCCTGCGCTGAGTAGAGACGCCAGAGCTTGCCATTGGTCACAACAGCCCAAGGAGCCTCGCCCGAGTCGAGGATAGAGACGACACGTGCGCCCGGATTCTCTTCGGGGGAATCTGTGTCGCGGGTCTCATCGCGTCCGTCTAGGTAGCGATTCCAACTGTAGGCCAAGCAAAAGGCGATAGGCTTGTCGGGCGCATCGGCTGTATAGAGGAGATAACGCTGCTGGTCCTTTACAGCGCGGAACCCAAGAGCCTTAAAAGCAGGTACTAGGAGATTCCGCATTGTAGCTTGGCTATCATCAGACAAGTGACCGCGGAAGTCGGCGAATAGTGCTTGAAAGCGGTGATATACCGTCTCAGGATGCTCCTGCCATGCTTGTAGTTCGGGGAGGCGTTCGTTCAGATAATAGTCAGAAAATAGGGCGCGATTGTTGAACAAAGGCTCGGACCATTCGGCGACAGTATAAGCCGACAGCAGCTTATCGTACTGAGCATCTGAGTCCGCCTCGGTGTAGGTGAACCTTCTGAGAACCCGCAAATGGACATGGACCCGCGACGGGTTGCGCCGATGGACCGTAAGGATGCGCGGCCTGACGGATACTTGGCGTGGAGAGAGGATTGAACCATTCGATTGGGGGAGAGTCCTTTCGAGCAGGACGAAGTCCAGCCTTTCGTAGTCGTCAGTGAGCACCAAAACGTAGTTCCCCTCCCTGTTTTTGAGGGCACGAGCCAGACCCTGCGTAGCCGCAATCGTGACGGAGGTCAACTCTACGAGATAAACGTATAGTGGCTCCGCTCCATCCTCCTGAACGGCGAGTTGCTCTATACTTTTTATCTGGCGCTGAAGCTGTTCGGCTGTGATGCCCAAGGCAGTGGAGGTCAGCGGCAGGCGCATCTCTGTGTCATAACCAAGGGTAGCGAAAAAAGAGGCTAGACTATCCTTACCAGCGAGTGCTTGAACATCTGTAAATTTCAGATCTCTGTCGTTCACGGTTCCTCTAAGTATTCTATATCTTGTCTCATGATGCCATTAGCACCGTCGTTACGTCTTGTCAATATCCTACCGATGCAGCCAACGCGCAACTACCCCGCAATCGCCCTTACGGTGTGCCGCGATACGGCCCCACTACAAACGCCGCCCCCGTAGGCGAGTGCCGGGGATTTTCGTACGCGGTCAATAGCGTCCCGGCCGCCACGTCGGTTGCGCGCTGCACTCGCCCCGAAGGCCAATGTACGCGCAGGGCGTCCGCTTGCGGATGATCACCTAGACCGACGATCAGGGTCGCGCTGTTCTGGGCCGAAAAGCCCTCGCCGGCGCGGTGCTCGCGCAGTAACGTCCGTCCGTCGACCTCCACTTCCACTTGCACGCCATAGCCATCGCGCACACTCCACGCGCTCGTGGGCGCGGCGCGGTCATTGCCCCCGACAAAGCGCACCGCGAGGAAGTGCCCCGCCTTGCTGCGATTGGCAAACAGCTCGCAGAGCGGCTCGTTGGCATTGACGATGGCCAAGTCAATGCGGCCATCGCGGTCGAAGTCCAAGGTGGCAAAGGCGCGGCCATCGGCCGGCGAATCCGCCGCGGACAAGCCCGACACATCGAGGAAGGCGCGGCCTTCCACATTGAGGAATAGCCGGTTGCGCTGGTAGCCGCTGAGCGAGGCCCCCGCGTCGAGCCGCGCTCCTACGTTGTACGCCCCGTCCGTCCGACCATGGCGCACGACCGTGCGCCAAAACAGGCTTCAGGTATCCTCGGGCAGGGCCACGGCGGCCGGCGGGGTGTAGTACCCGCTCGGGGCGTAGATGTCGAGATCGCCGTCGTTGTCAAAGTCCAAAAATTGGCCGCCCCAACCCCAGCCGCTGTCCTCCACCGGCGAATCCGCAACCCGGACAAAGCCCGCCCGGCTGTTCCGCAACAGGGAGCTGCCCCGAGCCAACCGGGCAAAAGCCGCGCCCGCCGGCCCCGCCGCGGCCGTGATGCGGCGCCCGGCGTTGCTGTGCATGTTGGTCACGTACAGGTCTTGGCGGCCATCGCCGTCGTAATCGGCCCAACTCGCGCCCATGCCAAAGCCCGGGTCCGCGGCCTTGCTCGCCGCAGTGACATCCACCAAGACCCCGCCGTCGTTGCGAAACAGGTTGTTGGCGGCAAAGTCGTTGGCGAGGTAGAGATCCGGGTCGCCGTCGCGGTCGTAATCGGCCCAAGTCGCCTGCAAGGTATTGCGCCACACGGCGGCTGTGGGCGCGAACCGTCCGTTGCCGAGGTTGTGCAGCAGGACATTGGGCGGCCCGGGCGCGTCGCGGATGAGCTGGCCGATGCGGTCGCGGCTCAGGTCGTAGAGCGTCCGAGCGCGGTCCGCCGGCAGGAAGTCGGCCAATAGCGCGGCGCGAGGAGCAGCGGTTACTGCGTCGAGCACCATCCGCGCGGCATAGGTGGAGAAGTACCCGTCGAGCAGCCCGTCGCGGTCGTAATCGGCTGCCGAGATCGAGGCTACGAGGGACGGCAATACGTCAGCACCCAAGTCGCGGGGAACAAAACGCCCGCACTCATTGACCAAGTAGCGGCTGGGCGCGAGCGTGCGGCCGAGGAAGACATCCGGGTCGCCATCGTTGTCAAAGTCGGCGAAGAGCGCCGCGGCCGTGTGGTGCTCCACATCGAGGCCGTAGTGGGCCGCCCGCTCGGTGAACGCGCCGTCACCGCCATTGTGCAACAGCATGTTCCTACCTCGGCGCACGGCAAGGTACAGGTCGTCGTACCCATCGGCGTCGATATCTACGACGCTGATGCCGGGATGGCGATCAAAGGCTTGGCGCGTGAAATAGCGGTGCGGCGCGACGAACGCGGAGTCGCGAAACGACTGGAGCACCAGTTCCGCGTGGCGCGAAACCCTAGCCTGAGCGGGGAGGGCCTCGTCGAGAACTCCGGCAAACAGGGCGTGCGGCCGCGTGAGCGTCTCCAGCGATTCGGTCTCCCAGCGCTGAATCCGCCAAGCGGCATCGTCCTGTTGCTGCCACGCTAGCCTCAGCCCAGCCCGAATTTGCGCCCGCTCCCCGTCCTTGGTCTGCGCCGAGGCGTCAAAGCGCAAGCGGGCTTGGTAGATCGCGCCCGCCGCGTCGAGGAACTGCCCGGTCTCAATGTGGAAGGCCGCATAATCGCACCCCTCCAGCGCGGCCCAAAGCGGCTCCCACAGCGCGATGTCGGCGGCGGAAACCGGCTCGGCGGGAGCGATCTTCCAGTGCTGGCGTTTAATGCCCAAGGCCGGGACGACTTGGGTCGCCTCTGTGTTCGGCACCACGTCCGCGACCACCACCGTAGCGGCAAAAAGCGTGCGAGCCGGGGCCGCCGGCAGTTGGCCTTGGTAGATCCCCAAGGCGAGCAGCGGCAGGGCCTCGCCGCTGAGGTGCTGCTGCACTTGTTCGCTGCGGTCGATAGCGGCCAAGAGCCGGTTGCGGTCGCGCGCCTTTTGCAGGGAGCGGGCCGTGCCGTATCCCCCGACAACGGCCAGCGCGCCCAAGGCAACCGCGAGGAGCGCGATGGGAACCAGCGGCAGCCGAGGGCCGCGCCAAACGAGCCAACCGCCGCTCACAATCGCGGCGATCTGGAGGGCGATGATACCCTCAGTGCCCAGCGGCGGCTCGCCAAAAAAATGCGCTAGGGCCAGCGGATTGAAGGCCAAGCCGCCGAGCAGCAGGGCGGCACCGGCGAGGCGAGCGATCAGTCGTCCAGTCACGGCTGAGCCATGGACCCAAACCGCTCTATGGCCTCGGCCAACGGCAGGGCCAGCACCCCATTGGGCAAGGCCAAGGTCTCATCGCCGGGATAGACGACCCACTTTTCACGCGGGGCCAGATCCTTACATCCTTCGTAAAACCCTCTACCGGAGCGGGGGTCAGTGGTATTCATCTTCATTTCGGCCGCGATGACCGGGTGCCCGCCGTGCAGCAGGACCAAGTCGATTTCCGCGCCGGCCGCCGTGCGCCAAAAGGCCAACTCCCAACCAAGCGGCAGCGCCGCGGCAAACTGCTCCACGACAAAACCCTCCCAGCTATAACCGGCTACGGGATGTCCAAGCACCTGTTCGCGGCTTTGCAGGGCGAGCAGAGAATGGAGGATGCCCGAGTCGCGGATGTACACCTTGGGGGATTTCGTAAGGCGTTTTCCCAAGTTCCGCAGGTAGGGCGGCAGACACCGCACGAGATAGGTTTGCTGGATGACATCGAGATAGCGCCCGGCGGTCGTGGCGCCGATTTCGAGACTGCGCGCCAGTTGGCTGGCATTCCAGCGTTGGCCGTGGTTGTGGGCCAGCATTTGCAGGAAGCGATACATTCTCGCCGGCGGCAGATCAAACCCCAAAAGCCGCAAATCGCGCTCGGTTATGTCGCGCACATACTGCTGACGCCACAAAACGCTCTGCTCGCTCGTGGCGGCTAGCAGCGACAGGGGAAAGCCCCCGCGTTCCCACAGCCCTTCCAACGAGCAGCGGTCGGGGACGACCTCTGCGGCGGTGAACGGCGTCAGCTCTAGGGTCAGCAACCGGCCAGCCAGACTTTCCGCACTCTGCCGACGCAGGTCGGGCGTGGCCGAACCGAGCAGGAGGAATTGCCCAGGGCGACGGTTCTGGTCGATGAGCACCCGCAAAACGGGAAACAACTCCGGCATGCGCTGCGCTTCATCAATGACGACGAGTTCGCCAGCCTGCAACGCCCGCAAGGGGTCTTCCAAGATCAGCCGGTGCCGCGGATCCTCTAAGTCGAAAAAAACGGGCGCGGGCAACAGGTCGAGCATGCGGACCAAGGTCGTCTTGCCGCACTGCCGCGGGCCGACCAACGCGACGGCCGGGAACTGCGCCAGCGCCGCGAGCACACTGTTTTGGGCAAAACGGGGGATGACCACGAGGCACCTTTCCATAAAGGCGTACAACAACATCGTATATTACCCATCAGATGGTGATTTTACAAGGATAAGCTGCGGATAGGGGGCCGCCAGCAATCCACTGCCGATTTTTCATTGACGCGGCTCAATCTCGTCCCGTATGTTCATAAGTCCAACGATTAAGGAGCGCATTGATTATGGCTACCGTGCCCCCGACGATTGAGGAGCGTCTAGCCCGGCTCGAAGGCGTGTATGACCATCTCGCGTCCAAAGCAGACCTTGCCGAGTTGAGAGCGGTCTTAAAGGATGATATGGCGCGATTACAGGCCGAGATTACGCGCGTTGAGAGCGGCCTCAAGGATGATATGGCGCGATTGCAGGCCGAGATGGCCGAGCTCAAGGGCAGCGTCAAAATTCTGGTTGTAGTGATGACTTCCGGTTTAGCTCTACTGAATATCGTCTTGCGGTTTTGGCCCTCGTAAGCCATGCCTACGCTTCCAGCGCTAAATTGGGGGCCGATGGGCCGCGAGACGGCGCAGGGAGTTGCTCGGCTGAGTATTTTCACGATGATTTCTCCGCCTAAGTTGGCACGAAAGGTTTGAACCATGAGCAATACCTATACGGCAATTTTTGAACGAGATGGCGAATGGCACATCGCATATTGTCCAGAGGTGCCGGGTGCCAACGGCCAAGGCCGCACCAAGCAAGAGGCTCGAGAAAGTCTGGCGAGCGCGATCGAGCTCATCTTTCAGGACCGTCTCGAAGATGCGTTACGAAGTCTTCCCGACGACGCCGAACAAGATATTGTAGTTGTCCAGTGAAAAGAGGAGCACTGCTACGGCATCTCAGACGTAATGATTTGTAAAGTGCTCTCCATACCGAAAATCGGCGGATAACTCCGCCACAACGGAGACTTGCAACCCATGCACACCCGCCCGCAAATACTCATCGCCTGCAACCAGCACGTCCGCGAGCAATACCTCGCCACCGCTGATCTCGACCGCCTCAAAGCCTTTGCCGATTGGGATTGGTTTAAATGCGAAGGCGGCGGCATTTACGACACCAACGCCGACCCGGCCATCGCCCAAGCACTCGGCGAGCGGCTAGGCCGTTGCGACGGCTTGGTCGTCTGCCACGGCTGCCCCACGATCGACGCCGCGCTCTTGGACCGAGCACCCAATCTGAAGATCATCGGCGAGCTAGAAGGCGACCGCTTTGCCAGCCGCATCGACGTCGAAGCCGCTTGGGCGCGGGGCGTCTGCACGGTGGATACGACCAATGGCTCTTCGTATCCGGTGGCCGAGTGGGCCTTGGCCCTCATCCTCATTGCCCTGCGCAACGCCGGGGCCCAATTCCGCCGCCTCATCGCCGGCGATGTGCGCCCCCGTCCGCCCAACGACTTTGGCTTTATCCACGGCGATCTGACCGGGAAGCGAGTCGGCCTGATCGGCTGCGGGCACATTGGCCGGCGGCTGATCCAGTTTTTGCGCCCCTTCCGAACCCAAGTGTGGGTGTGCGATCCCTATTTGGCGCGGGAGATGGCCGACGCGGTCGGCTTCCTCAAAACCTCGTTGGACAACGTCATGGCTCAGTGCGACGCCATCGTCTGCCTAGCTCCGCACACCCCGCGCACCGAGCGCATGATTGGGCAACGGGAGCTAGACCTCATTCGGCCGGGCGCGGTGTTCGTCAATGTGTCGCGGGGTAAAGTGGTTGATTCGGACGCGCTGGTGCGGCGGCTCAAGCGGGGCGACATCGTCGCCGGTCTAGACGTGTTCGACCCGGACGTGGGCGCGGACAACGCGTATGGCGACCGGGAGATTCTCCACCTCGACAACGTCTTTCTCACGCCGCACATCGCCGGCGTGACCGAGCAGAGCTACCCGCGCTTTTTTGAGCTCATGGTCGATGAGCTCGACCGCTTCTTCCACGGGCACGAAACCCTCTTCGACCTAACGCCGCGCTCCATCGCCAACCGCCGGGGCCGCGAATTAGCCGACTAGCAAGGGCCGGGGTCGGCTCAATCAAACGGCGGGAAAAAGGTCAGGTCCGTGCCAAAGTTATCCATCGCGACTACCTCGTCGCCGCGCAGGCGGGCGCGGATGACACTGTCGCGCCAAGTCAGGGTCGTCTCGTGAACGGGCAAGTCGAGCGCAAAGCCGATCCAGCGTCCTACCGGCGGCTCCCCAATCACCGCATACCCCCCCTCCTCAACCCAAGGCAACCCTTGTGCTCTTTGTGCCTCTTGTGGCCCCATCCCCCCCTCTACCTCAACCCAAGCCGGCAGCCGCACATGCAAAGCCCCCGGCCGCTTGACCTTAACCGCTAGGCGCGAATGCGTATAGGGCGACTGCACGGCCAAGGCATCGGTCTCGCTGTCGAACAGCATATCGACCCAATGCCCCGCTCCATCGCGACGCACCCCAGCCTGATACGCGGCCACGAGTGAGCCGACAGCCCCGCCGACAATGTCGGTATTAAAGCCAATGCGCGGCTTGTCCGACTGCCAGATCCCCAGCGGCTCGTGCCCGTAGGGCGCTGGAAAGCCAAAGCCGCCGCGCAGCCGGTGCGCCACTGCACACTTGCCATCCACCCCGTCGGGATTATCCGGCTCGACGATAAACGAGACATCGCGCAAC
This sequence comes from Candidatus Latescibacterota bacterium, assembly GCA_965242865.1. Taxonomy (GTDB): domain Bacteria; phylum Latescibacterota; class UBA2968; order UBA8231; family UBA8231. Next base: position 5,406,684 of record CBDETK010000013.1, on the reverse strand, counting down.
TGCGATGGCAGCAAATGGCTGCGCAACATGCGCTCGGCATCGGCATAGTACTCGGGGTGCCCCCAACGCCCCAAGATGAGCGCGGTCTCGATAATATCGCCGGTATTGTTGGCCTCGCCTCGGCGACAGGACGTGGGTCGGGTCGAGACCTCAATGGACCAGCCGATCTGATCGCGCAAGTCCCACAGCTCGCCATCGTAGAACCGCTTGACCCGCTGCATCAGCCCGGCATCCCCGGTGCATTCGGCGAGCTGAGCCAGCGACGACAACACGCAGGTAATTGAATGCACGTGTAAGCCAAAGTGCTCGGTGGTGCCGGCGTCGAGCAAGAACTCGCGCACGGCCTTGTCCTTGAGCACAGCGGCCAACTCCAAGGCCGGCCGGTGCCCGGTGGCTTGGTACAATTTGACCAGCGGCCCAATGGCGCGCGCCGGTCCTTGGATAAAGGTCGCCGCGCCGCCATCGCGGAGGCGCACCGGCGTGTCGCGTGCGAGACGCACCCGATCCCATTGCTCGTTGGGCACCCAATAATCGAAGAGCAACTCAATGCTCGCCGCGGCCAATTCCATGGCCCGCTCCGACCCGCGAAACGCGGCCAAGGCGTACAGGGCGTGGAAGCCTTCGCGCAAATTGTGCTCTTGCAGCTCAATGGGATCCCCTTTGCCGTGGGCGTGTTGGCCGATGCGCTGCAAGGGCAGGGGTGCTCGGCTGTACGAGAAAAAAGCCGCACGGGCGTGCTTGTCGATCACCGCTTCGTCCAAGTCCAAGCCCACGGCGTCTTCAGCCGCCAGCAAAGCGTTCAAGTGACGCCCCGGGATATGCCCTTCCATGCTGCCGGCCAAAAAGGCTTGGGGCCGCACCTGCGCTCCGCCGTAGGGCAGGTCGGCGTCATCGGCGTTAAAAGCCCGGCCCATGGCCTGACACCCCAAGCGGATGGCGTCGCCGATGTCGGTAGTATTCACGTCGCGCAGTTGCATTTGTCGTCCTCCGCGTCAGCCGGTGGTTGCCGTCACGCCCGCGCAAGCGCAACCATGCGCGTCTTGTCTCGGGCGAGTGGTTGCCGTCACGCCCGCGCAAGCGGGCGTCCAGCGGGCGGGGTTCCGGTGTGGATCCCGCCCCGTGTCAGGACACAGGGTGACGTTCTTTTGCGGGAGTATAGGGTGTTACCGCGTCTCCACAATGCCCTCGCCCTGCGCGATTTCGTAGCGCGTCCCAGCCGCTAGTTGTTCGAGGGATTCCACCGTCCCATCGGGCCAGCGAATCTCCAAGCGGTCGATCTGCTCGGCCTCGCCCAAGCCCACGGTCAGGGTAGTAGGGCTGTGGCTCAGATAGGAAGACCCCGTGCGCACCATGAACACCTGCGCCTGCTCGCCCACCTGCGCGGTCACCTTGGCGCCGATGGCGTCTCGGTTGGGTGCCTTGCCCGTCAGGTTGAGTGCCACCGCGCGGCCGGTCGGCCCTTCGTTGCGGAGTAGATAGGCCGGACCGCCATTGGTCGTCAGCAGCACATCCAAGTCGCGGTCCGCGTCGATATCGCCGACCGCCAGCCCGCGCGCCACCAGCGGCTTGCGGAACGGTCCGCCGGTCTGCTCGGACACCTCGACCATTCGCCCGTCGCCGTCGTTCCAAAACAACTGCGGGACCTGCTGGTACTCGATCTCCTTCTGCGTCGAGTTGATCTCCGGCTCGATGTGCCCATTGGCCAAGATCAGATCCTGATACCCGTCGAGATCGTAGTCGAAAAAGCGCAGCCCAAAGGTCAGCGGCCGCAGGGTCGCCTGCATCAGCCGCGCTCGGCCGGCCGCATCGACGAAGACCTCGCGGCCAGCTTGGCTATAGAGCGAGAGCGCCTCGCGGCTGAAGTTGCCAATGGCAATGGAGAGCACGCCGTCGTTGGCCACCGAGGCAATATCGACGCCCATGCCCGCGCGCGCCCGGCCGGTCTCGTCGTAGCCGATGCCCGCGGCCAACCCCCGCTCCGCAAAGCGGCCTCCGCCTAGGTTGTGCAATAGGAAATTGGGCTGGGTGTCGTTGGTGACGACCAAGTCGATGCGGCCGTCGTCTTCAAAATCGGTCATGGCCACGCCCATGGACTTGCCCTCGGGCAACAGCAGGCCGGCTTCTTGGGTTATCTCCCGGAAGCGGCCCCCGCCCAGATTCCGATAGAGCCGCGGCGTTGAGCCGGGGTACTGCTGGGGGGTGGCGTAGGATTTTTCTCGGCCGTCGAGCGAGGTATAGATGTCGGTGCTGATCGACCAGCGCACGTAGTTGGCGACCAACAAATCCAGCCAGCCGTCGCCATCCACATCGACCCAAGCCGCGCCCGTGGACCACTCGGGATTCTCGTGACCGGCGTCGTCCCGCCAGCGCACACCAGCCACGCCTGCTTCTCGCGCCACATCGACAAAGCGACCTGCGTCGTTGCGCAACAGCAAGTTCGGCCCCAAGGCCGTCAGGTAAATGTCCGGGTCGCCATCGGCGTCGTAATCAGCAATCGTCGCGCCCATGCCATAGACTGAAAAGTCTAGACCCGCGCCGGCCGTTGCGTCGGCAAAGGTGCCGTTGCCGAGGTTGCGATAGAGCTTGCCCGGGGTCTTTTCGCCGCCCCAGCCTTGGCTGTTGACCAAGAGCACGTCGAGCCAGCCGTCGCCATCGTAGTCAAAGAGCGCGCAACCGCTGCCCATGGTTTCGGGCATCCACTTGTCGCCGCGCGCCCCGGTCTCGTGCTCAAATTCGAGACCGGCCTCTCGCGTCACATCGACGAAGCGCACGGCCGGGGCCGCAGGCGGCCCGCGCCCGACCGCGTAGTCGGCCGCCGGTGCTTTGGCGTACTCGGGCGTCGGCGCTGGTTCTGAAGGCTCTTCCGGGCCGCAGGCCATCCACAGCAACGCGCCGATCACGCGAAAAAATGTCAGCGAAAAACTACGAGAATACGACCTTAGCAAGCCACTTTCTTCTATCTAGAGCTTTGATCTAAAAGCACGAGGAATCCTGTAAATAGGACCGCACTCGCCAAGCCTCCAACTAAGTTTACGCAGAACCGAGGCCAAAAGCTACCATACCGTCTGATTTCCCTGACGATGGTGGACTCTTCAATTTCCCGCCTCTCACTATTGCCTTTGGATGGTTCTAAAACTGCGCTAGATTTTTCATTGACGCCGCTCAGTCTCGTCCTGTATGTTCATAAGTACACCCCAACCCAAACGAAAGGAGAGCACCGACGATGGCTACTGTGCCCCCAACGATTGAAGAGCGTCTAGCTCGGCTCGAAGGCGTGTACGATCACCTCGCGTCCAAAGCAGACCTTGCTGAGTTGAGAGCGGTCTTAAAGGATGATATGGCGCGATTACAGGCCGAGATTACGCGCGTTGAGAGCGGCCTCAAGGATGATATTGCGCACGTTGAGAGCGGCCTCAAGGACGATATGGCGCGATTGCAGGCCGAGATGGCCGAGCTCAAGGGCAGCGTCAAAATTCTGGTTGTAGTGATGACTTCCGGTTTAGCACTACTCAATATCGTCTTGCGGTTTTGGCCCTCGTAAGCCCGTGCCTAACCCCCTTCCCCCAGCGGATGAACGTGGATTTTGAGGGCCTCGCGGTTGTCGTGTGGGTGTGCTAGCCGGTAGCGGCGCGTCAGTTCTTGCGCTGACTCGTCGATCTGGTAGTACTGGTACGCCTGCTCGGCCACGAGGGCCTCGTCCTCGCGGCCGAGGGCGCGCAGCGAAAGCATCTGGTGGTAGTGCGCGACGCGGTCTTCCGGGTCAATGGCCAGCACGCGGTTGAGCGCCTCCAAAGCCTCCTCGTAGCGGCCATCGAGATAGAGCACCCGGCCCAAGTTGCGCCACGCCGCCCGATCCGCGGGAAAGTCGCGCAACACCCGGCGATACGCCTGCGCCGCGGCTTCGTAGCGGCCGTCCTCTTGCAACACCACGCCCCAGACCCAAGCCGTCTGCCCGTCGCCGCTCGCCAACGCCTCGCAGTCCTGCAAATGCTCGTAGGCTCGCTCCAAGTGGCCATCGCGCACGGCAACCCTCGCCAAGTTGCGGCAGCCATCCAACCGCTCGGGCGCGAGCTGTTCCACCGTGGCAAAGGCTCGCGCCGCACCTTGGGTGTCGTCTTGGAGCAGCAAGCCAATGCCATAGTCGTTGAAGCGCGTCCAGTCCGCCGCAACAGCCGCCCCGGGCGCGGACGCCCCCCCCACCGCCAGCTCCACCTCGCTGCGGGCGATCTCGGTTACCGGCAAGTCCGGCACTTGGTCGAAGCGGCCGAACCCGGCGCGGTTGCTGTTGAAGGCAAATTCCGTATAAGCCCGGTCGAACTTGCGCCACAACAGCCGCGCTCGCAGCGTCAGCTTGCGTCCGGCGTAGTCGGCCGGCACCCGAAAACTGTAGTGGGCCACATCGGCCGCGCCCGGGCCAATGGTGCGGACGTACACGGCCGTGACAATGTCTTGAGCGTTGCGCCGGTGAATGGCTCGTCCGCTGGCATCGACCATCAGTGCCTTGTAAAAGTGCGCGGCTGGATCGACGTGCCCGTCGTCTTGCACCGCCCCGCTCAACGCGATCACCGCGCCATCGTCTCCCACCACCGAGACCTCTAGCCAGCCCTCGTTGGAATCGTTGGTCCCGCCCGGGAAGGTGTGCCCGACGCCCTTGTTGCGCACCACCACGTCGAATGCGTACTCACCCCCGGGCACCAACGCGGGCTGGCTCTTGTCCAGCGCGTAGTGCGCCGCGCCTTGGCGGTGCAGCGCGAACACATCGACGCTGAGTTTTTCGTCTTGCAGAAATTCCTCGATCCGCGCGATGGTTTCCCGGTCGCCGCGGAGGTAAGGCAGGGCCGTATTGACCGCCAAAAAGCGGTGCGACTTGACGTACCCATCCCGCGCCGACACGTCGCCGGCGCCCGCTTCCTCCAGCGGCATGTGGCAGTCTTGGCAGACTCGCTCGACCGCCGGCAGGTAGAAGGTTCTTGAAGCGTTGAGCGCCACGCCGCTGTCGTGCCAGTTGTCGTATTCGTTTTGGCCGCGCAGCCAGCGGTAGCCATTGACGCGCGCGTCGAGGCTGACCTTGTGGCAGGTGGCGCAAAACTCAGAGGTGCGGAAGAAGGGCTTGAGCATCTGCTTCTTGTGGACGATGGGCCGCGCCTTCAGGGCGGTGTCGTGCAAGAAACGGCCCGCGCCTTCTTTGGCCTCGGCGAACAGATAGGGATCTTCCTGCTCGTCGGCGATGTTGTAGTTGCCGTTGCCGGTCCGGTCGTGAATGGCGTCGATGGCGTGGCAGCTTAGGCAGGTCAGGCCAGCTTGGGCTTGGGGGGAGGCGCGGTCGATTTCTTCGGTCATTTTGCCCGCCAGCATCAACGCTGGATCGTGGCAACCCGAACACCACTTGGACTTGACTTTGCCCTCCTCGCCCGCCAAGCCCTTGTAATAGGCGATATGGGCCGCGACCTCGGCATTGCTGTCGGTCGAGTTGCGGCGCAAGTGGTTGATCGTGGCCTCGTAGAAGGGGTTGTTGAACGAGGCAAAGCGGTGCGCGGACGTCGCCCACTGTTCGACGATGGCCGCGTGACAGCGAGCGCACGTCTCCGAGCCAATGGGCGCGTTGACCACAAAGCCATAGTCGTCGAGGTCGCCGGCGAGTTGCTCCGGCTGAGCAAGGTCGCCGCGCGTGATGATCCGCGAGGGCAAGAAGTCGCCGGTGGTGGTCGTCGTCGCGGCCGGGAAAAAGGGGCTTTCGGCCGGGACGAAATTGGCGGGGATAAAGCCGGCTGGCGCGTAGTCGGCCACCTGCCGCGCCTTGGCGCCCGGGCCGGTGTGTTTGCCCGCGGCAAAAGCCTGCTCGGCCGCCGGCGTGTACTGCTCGCCGCGATAGGTCAACCCGTGGAGCACCACGGCGAGCGCGAGCAGCCCGACCACCGCGGCCGGCACGACGCGATAAGTCCGCGCGGCCGGCTTCCACAGGGAGAGGCGGCGGTGCGCCAAGTAAAAGAGGGGGACTAAAACCGCCGCGACCACGTGGCTCCAATAGGCCACCGGGTTGCCGCGGTTGCTCGCCGCGCTGAGGATGAACAGCCCGCTGACGGCCAGTACGACGCCCAGCGTCAGGGTGGCGATGCCCGTGTAGATGGCCCGCTTGCGGCTCTTGCGCCAAACGGCCGGTAAATGCCAAGCCACAAAGCCCAGTGCCACCACCACCAGCACCAGCCCGACGGCCGTATGCGACAGCACCATGCCTTGGTAAAACTTGGGCAGCGAGATGGCGGTGACCGCGAAATAGGCAAAATCGAGGGCGTCGGCCAGCCGATTGGTCAGCAAATAGAGCGTATCGGCGACCATAAAGACGCCCAAGGCCACCACCACCAGCAAGGCCCGTTGCTGGCGAGCACTGAGGCGACTCGGAGTTTTCTTTTGCATGGCTTCGTTGGGCAAATCGCACGCGGCCGGCCGGATTGCCGGGTGCTTAAAGATAGGAGTTGAGCGCGATCTCTGATAGACAAGCGGCGCGGCTCAGGCCCACGGCCCTCGCAGCCAGCCAACGACCCTTTCGACCATTACCTGCACATGCTCGCTAAAGACGTGGTCCGCCCCGTCGATGACGACGAGTTCGGCGTTGCCACCGGCTCGGGCGACGATGTCGTGCGCGTCGGCCATCGGCACCACGTCGTCCTCGCTGCCGTGGATCAGCAGCCACGGCACGGCGATTTCGGCCCCGCGCCCAACCACGGTGTCGATCTGAGCCATGTCGTCCATGTAAGCCTGCGAGAGCGGGCAATCGGGGTCGTCCCACATGCAGCCCTCATCGGGCACTTCCGCGCCGAACTCGCGCTCGGCAAAGGCGCGCGTATGCACCATGCCCGCCAAGGAGACGAGCCGGTCGATGCGCTCGTCGCGGCTCAAGACGCCGACCGCGCCCCCCATGCTGTGGCCGACATAGCAGACCGAGTAGCCGTCCAAGACGCTGAGAACCGCGCCGAGGTCGGCGACCTCTTTGGAAATGGTCGCGTCGGCAAAGCGGCCCTCGGACGCGCCGTTGCCGGCAAAGGAAAAGCGCAGCGCGTGAATGCCCGCGGCCGCCAATCCCTCGGCCAGGGCTACGACAAACGGCCGGTCCTTGTTGCCGGTCACCCCGTGCCCCAAGACCGCGATGCGCCGCTCGCTCTGTGCGCCGGCGTGAAAAGTGTAGTCCAGCGCTTCGCCGGACGGATTGCGAATGGTTCCGAACATGGGGTTTATCCTCCACAGGTATTACCTGCTGTAAGCGTTGTTTGTAAAAGAGCTGAGCCCCTCGGCATCAGCGTCGGCACCCCGCCGCGGAATCGGCGTCGAGCGGAAGTGTCGTCATGGAGCACTGCTCGTGCGTACTCTCCTCGCCAAGTTCGGCAATCGGTATGAGGCGGGTGTCAGTCATCGCCGCTTCAGGCCGCATAATCCGCGAGATGGCAGGCGTCCCCCAGTGTGTCGACCGTCCATTGCCGGCCTGACCCCAGAGGACGCCGTAAACGAACCGCTCCGGCATGGGGAGTCTGCCGTCGAAGGTGTGCGCCCGATTGCCGCAGAGTTCGGTCAACCACCTTGTAGTGTGGCGAGATCGAACCGGCGCTGGTAACGTAACTGTTCCGCGTGGCCTTGAGAATGCGATTTACATCGCTAGGAGTCGGCAGGGAGCGACCACCTCGCCGCCATGGTGTGAGGATGGCAACAGGATTGGTTTCCAGCATTCGTTGCCACACGGCGGATTCATCAGCGTCCTGTGAGCCGTGATGCGGGACTTTGAACACTGACGCCCTGCCTGCCGGGCGTTCCGAATCATACACAACGGTCACCCAGCCGCGTCTATCGAGGTCTGCGCCGAGAAGCAGGGCGAAATCTTCGACATCAACCCAGAGTGCAACGGCGGCTTCGTTGGGAGAGAGGCTTTTAATGCGTCTCTTGTTATTGCCTTGTCCGGGGATTGTCTCTTCGACAGCCCCTAGAAAACGCTGGAAGACATCGTCGCCGGGCGAAAGCGACCAGATACGGCAAGGCTCCCGCTGAAATACAACGCGGTTGGCGATCGCATGTATCGGTTTCTTCCCCGTGCTGTCAAGCTGCGAAAACACCGCGTGAATCTCGCGCAACCCGGAACCGACAGCGGAGAGATGACGGCCTTGGATAGCTTGGACCAAGGCAAGAAATTCCTTTCTGCATAGGGCGGCCGCGCAGCAAAAGGTGGCTGCGGGACATGTTCCAACCATCTGCGCCAACCCGCGGATATGATCGTCGTGCCAATGAGTCGCCACGATCAGCCTGACGGTCGAGGCTGGGTCAATGCCGATACTCTTCAAGTATCGCAGGGCATGAGGATGTCCATTCGCATCAACGCAGGAGTCAATGAGGACCCAAGCTCCGTTGCCGATATGTAGGACGATGCTTTCTCCATAACCGGGACCGAAAACCGTGATCTCAAACTCGCCATCCCCCGGCGGCCCCTCCGCCCTCGTCACGGATTGAGCGATCGCGCGATTTTCTCCGCCCACTTCCGGCCTTCCTCGAAGTCGGCAGCGGTCATCCTAGGCAGATCGCGAAACACGATCCGAGAGACGCGCTGTTTCGTTCCAGATGCCGAACGTTCGTACCCAATCACCCAGCGAAAAATGTCGCCCTCGCTCATCTTTTCGGCATCATGCTCCGAGATTTCCTCCATCGGGATGGTGGCCTCGTCAGTTGCATAAGACATGCCAGCGGTCAAATCGACCAAGTTCGCCACAAACTCGTCTTCGCCTATTTCCACGACATAGCCTTCCCACTCTTGCAGGGCGTGGAGAGTCACGGGCTGTGACCGGCGTACTCGCGGCTGCGGAAAGTCCAAAACCCGGGGGAGAACACTGCTGTCCTGTTCACGACCTGCAAATATCGGCAGGGTCCCTTCTTTCGTATCTTGGTCGTGTATATCTGTTATCGGCGAGCCTGTTCTCTGCTCTAACGCCAAGGCGATAGCTTGGTCTGTATTCTGAACGAGGGGATCCTCCCGCACGGCATCCTCACCGGAATCGCTGAGCCTTTCATGCGGATTGGCATGTTGCGCCGCTGTGGATTGAGCCACCTGCAGCATGAACTATTCCTCCTTTGGCTTGGCTAGGGACATAATGTGATCAATGATACCATTACTACGCTCGAGTGACGTATCGAAGCTGCTCTCGAAAAGTTGCATCAAACGCTCGGCAGTTTCCAACTCGGCATTGTCGCCGGCATAGTGATCATTGACCCTAACATACACTCCGATTCGCCTATTGCGAATCTGGTTGGATGGCTCCACCGTGACGTTGATTTGACCGCCCGTTGGCCTTCCCTCGGGGTTGACTTGCGACATCGTCAGCGACCTCATCCCGTTATACTCGCCATCAAGGCCGAGGTTCCGCCCCCAAGCTCCCCACGGTTCCACCGGTGCCAGCGTCCTGTCGATTCGATTCCGCTCAGCCGAACTTTTTACTCGAAAATGAACCTGACGGTTGATTCCGAACGCTCTGAGGGGCGTATGGTGCAGATGCTCTTTGAAGATCCGCACGACGAGGTCTCGCAGGCGAATGTGCGGTGCCTGCAATGTTTCGATGGAAAATCTATCAACCGCGACCTGCAAGTGAAGCCAATCAGCGGCAAATTCTGTCACCTGCTGGTGGGCAACCTGCAAGTCGGCATTGTCTGCGACATCCTCCGGCAGGAGACCATGCAGCGCGAACCAAGCAGGTGTGAAGATCGCCGGGTTGAAATCCCCGAGCAAGACGACACTCACGCCGCTGATTTCCGGCTCGATTCTCATGTCATCCGTCCTCTCCGACCTAGCCGGGGTCGTGTGCAGTAGCGTTGCGAATCCAGTTCACGAGATAATCCGCCCTGTTCGCCCTTCCGTCAAGAGAACGCGGAGTGCCATCAGTACGCGCCGCGGGCGTTTGCGATGCAGCGCCATGCCCAACCAATAGGCGGCTTCCTCGCGTCCCATCGTCTCAATGCCTTCGGTCACCGCCCGCATGTTGGCGCGGCTGCGCATCGGAGCCAGCGTACGGAACAGTAGCCCTAACGTCAGGGCCAAGTCTTCGCTGAGCGCGTAGCCGCATTTCCCAGTACCTGCGCTGTGGTCGAGCTTGAGGCCGGATTGCACGAGCCGCTTCAACACCCAGTGCTCCACTAGTTCGAGGTTGCGGCCTCTAAGCCCTGCAACGCGCAGGGCCAAGGTGACCTGCGGCGTGGCTGGCGCGGGCATCTGCCAAATTTCGTATTCGCTATCGGCTAGCCCGTGCCGACACACCCGCAGTTCGTACCGGGGCGCCGATGCCGGCGTTTTGATCTGAGCAATCCTCTCCAAGCGCGTCATTGGGGCTCACCCTTCGGCGTCGCGGACACATGAGCCATCCCACTCGTGAACTTGGCGAGACGCTCGGTGAGTTTCTCTGCCGCATCAAACGCGGACGCGCTTTGGCGGCAACAACGCCGGATCGACAAATTCCTCCATTGTCTCCACATCCCTTGCACTACGGGCCGCATGCGTTAGCGCGATCAACCCGTGGGTCTTGCCGCCGCCGTAGGAAGTGTCAAGACGAAAGATCGCCGCGTCTCCACTCTGGCCACTCAACCGACGCATGACGTTGGCGAGTAAGTTCTTCAAGCCCCGCGTCGGATAGGTGTGGGCAAAAAACCGCACCGGATCAACGTACTCTGCGCTTCCGGTCCCGACGGTGACTTGGGCCAAATCCGCCGCAAAATCGGCCTCGGAGATGGCCCCTTGGAGCACATCTGCTCTCGGGTGACAGGTCTCGAATATCGTAGGTGTATTCATAGGCTCAAAAACTTCCACGGCTGCCGCGCCACCAGTTTCTCGTCGGTGTGCAGCACGTAAACGAGCACTCGGCTCAATGGGAGTGCTCTATCGTTGTTTTTACGTAATGCTTAGGCTCGACAATCGACAGCTATTGCTCAATTGGACGAAGGCCAGACATCCCTCATATCCACGCTTGCGGTTGTTGTTCGAGGACGCGCTCGGCGAGTGGGCCGAAATACGACCGGGCTGTCGTGAAGAAGGTGACCAATCGGTCGGCGTCATCTGGCATCAGTACGGAGCGCATCCAAGAATCAATATCCGAAATTTGGTCCGCCTCTTCCTCGAGAGCCTTCCAGTGCATCTCCCGCGCCGCCCTAAGCCGTTCCGCGTTGAGGTTCAGGATCTCAATGGTGCGGGTCACGCGAGCGACGGGAATACCTTCCGATTTGCAGGCTTCCTCATCTACCTCGATCCGACCATCAACAAGCACCTTTGTAAGCGACGGTAGCGCGGGCAAATTCCGAGGATCTAAAAAGTCCGCGTCACTGCGGTTTCCCTTCGCCTGACCACAGCTCCTGTTATCCTTTACTGGATCGCGATACCGAGCTTCATCGCTGCTTTTTTCAGAGGGAGCAAACACGAGCGATGTCCCGCCTTTGCAGCAAGCGATCATGTTGGTGAAGTCCACCTCTTTTGATGCTCCTTGCTGAGGATCGCTTCGCGGAATAACGTGCTCAATCTGGCGATCTAGCTCTATAAGATCAATCTCGCAGTAGCCGCACAATCCGCGCTGAACATCGATCAACCTTTCAATGAGTTCGTTGTAGGATGCACCAGCGTTGTGGTCGCGGAATCCGTTCCAAGTCGCGTCGTCGCCTACAGCATCGACATATTCGGCAAGGCCGGGAGTGGGCTCGTCCAACTCGCGGATAGCCTTCACTGCGACTCGGCCATCTGCTTGAATAGCTTGCGTCGCCGGATTTCGAGCTTGGCTCTGGTAAGAGCGTAATCGCGGGGCGAGAGCTTTTCGAGCTTACTCCTGAGCATCAAGGCTTCTTCGGACTCTCCCTCACCCTCGCTGACCAGACGCCGATATTGTTCCAGTGCTTTGGTGAACTCGTTCTCGGGCCGTTCTTTCACGCCCATCACCACCGAAAGCACATCCCCCGCCTCGGCCCCATAAGTCGCCCCTGCCGGTGCCCCGGCAATAATGCGGTCGCCTTCGCGCACAAGCTCCACAATGCGTTGCGGCTCGACCGTAGTCAGCACCTGCGGGCTGTGGGTAGAGACGATAAACTGCGCGTTGGGGAACGTCCGCCGCAGATCGGCCAAAATGCGTTGCTGCCAAGCCGGATGCAGGTGTAGCTCTATTTCGTCAATTAGCACAATCGCCTCGGATTTGAGCGGATCGTCCAAGTGCGGATTGCTCTGCACCATCCGCCGCGCCAGATCGGCCGCCAGTGCCAGCATAATGCGATAGCCGCCGCTCAATTGGTCAAGCGAGAGCCTTTCTACCTGTCCCTGCTCCGATCTAACAGACACCACAAAACGGAGCGGATTCGACTCGGTACGCAGATCGGACACTTCTGGGAGCATGGACGTGATCGCTTGGCGAACCACAGATACATCCTTTAACTGATAATCTAAATCGCGGAGGGCACTCCGTTTCCTCAACTCCTCTATCTCCTTGAAATAGAACCAAGTCAGGAGACCTTCAAAGTTCGTGCGAGCGGCGAGTGCCCCCTTCAGCGCGTCTAACCGAGGAACTAGGCGTGGTGGTGGATGACGCAGCACTGATTCCGGCATACCTGAGACCGTCCGATCCGTACCATAAAGGACACCAATCGGCATATCGTTCTTCTCTGCATGGCTGTTCTCTACTAGTCCCTTCTCCAGACGCTCCCGGTGGCTCAACCTCCATTGCTCCATCCTCTCCCGCTCAACCACCGACCTAGTCCCTTGTCGGTCCCAAACATTTTCGTTCATGTCAGTGAGTGATACCCGCGGCTCCCCAGCGTCCTCGCGCCAATCCCCCTCGCAAAAATCAATGAATGTATCGAGAAATGATCCGAGCAGACCCTCACTCCCCAACCCCACCGCAATCGCGCTCAAAACGCTCGTCTTGCCGCACCCATTGCTGCCGTGCAACACCGTCAGCGACGGGTCGAGCGTCAACGAGATCTGCTCAATGGCGCGGTAGTTTTCAATGTCCACAGATTTCAGCTTCACAAGCACACCTCCTTTATCTTGCAGCAACCGCCGCTACGCTTCCCTCGTCCCCCGCAAAAACTCCCACGTCTGCCGCGCCACCACCAGCTCCTCGTCGGTGCGTAGCGCGTGGATCTGCACGCGGCTCGCCGCGGCGTGTAAGCGGCCCTCGCCCCGGACGTTCTCATTTTTGGCCGCATCCAGCACCACCCCCAAAAATTCCAAGTCGCGCAGGATTTCGCCGCGCACGACCGCCGAGTGCTCGCCCATGCCGCCGGTAAAGCTGATCGCGTCCAGTCCGCCCAGTTCCACCACAAACCCCCCCAGCCAGTCGCGCGCCGACGTCGCCAGCACGGCAATGGCCAAGGCACAGCGCTCGTCGCCGCTGGCCGCGCCCGCTTCAATGTCGCGCATGTCGCTGTGCCCGCATAATCCCCACAGGCCGCCCTCGCTGGCACACTGCGCCAACACCTCGTCCCACGGCCGGCCCTCGTTGCGCATCACCAAGTCCAGCGCGTACGGGTCCAAGTCGCCAATGCGGTTGTTTTGCGGCAGGCCGCCCTGCGGGCTAAGCCCGTGCGACGCCCCCTGCGAGACTCCGTCCTTTATCGCACACACGGACGAGGACCCGCCCAAGTGCAGGTTGACGTGCTTGAGATCGGCGCGGCCGGCCAGTTCAGCGACCTTCTCTGCGGCGTAGCGGTGGCTGGCCCCGTGGAAGCCGTAGCGCTGGATGCCGTACTGTTCGTACCAAGCGTAGGGCACGGCGTACAGCTTGCGCCGCGGCGGCATCGCGCTGTGGAACGCCGTCTCAAAGCACCCGACCCGCCGCGCCTTGGGGGCCACCCGCGCAAACTGCCGGATCGCCGCGACATAAGCGGGATTGTGCGCCGGTGCCAGCGGGTAAAAGTCCTCCATCCGCCGGACCACATCCGCGTCGAGCTCGACCACCCCAGAAATAGCGCGGGCGTGGACAGCCTTAAACCCCACCGCGCCTAACGCCTCCACCGATTCCAACACCCCGCCCTCGGCCAAGCGGGCGAGGGCCTCGTCAATCGCGCCGGCGTGGTCGGGCAAATCCACGGCTTGCTCGACCGCGTCGGCCCCGCCGATCTGGAAGGTGTGGACCGAGCCTTGCCCGCCGATCCGGTCCATGCCGCCCCGCGCCAAGACCCCTTCTGCGGGCATGGCAAAGACCTTGTACTTAAACGAGGTGCTGCCCAAATTGGCGACTAGGATCTTCATTAGGGCCGGGCCGGGCTGCCGTCGGGCAAGCGCGTCTGCGTCCACCCAATGACCTCGTCCGCACAAGGGTATTGGGCCGCCAAATCCTCGTCGATGTCAATGCCCAACCCCGGTCCGTCGCTCGGATACATGTACCCGTTGCGCACCTCGGGCAGCCCCGGGAAGATTTCGTACACGTGCTCCGGGAACCGGCACCACTCTTGGATCCCGAAGTTGGGGGCCCACAAGTCCAAGTGCAGGTTGGCCGCGTGCCCCACCGGCGAGGTGTCGCCCGGGCCGTGCCAAGCCGTGCGCACTCCGTACATCTGCCCGAAGGCCGCCACATTGCGCGCCGGCGTAATCCCGCCCATCTGGCTGACGTGCATCCGCATAAAGTCGATCAATCGCCCCTCGATGAGCGGCGTCCACTCGTGCGGATGGTTGAACAACTCGCCCATGGCCTGCGGCGTGGCGCATTGCTGGCGGATGGGGCGGAACCACTCGATGTCTTCGGGCGCGAGCGCGTCCTCCAAGAAGAACAGCTTGAACTCCTCCACGTCCTTGGCAAAGCCCACCGCCTCAATCGGGTGTAGCCGCTCGTGGATGTCGTGCAGCAGCTCGACCTCAAAGCCCAGTTCGGCGCGGATGTGCTCGAACATCCGCAGGTGGTTCATCATATACTCTTTGCGATTGTAGTACGCGCCTTCGGGTGCGCCCTCGGGCTTGACCAAGGTCGAGGCCTTGCCGCCGTAGCCGCCCATCTGGCAGCGGATGTAGCGATAGCCCTGCTCTTGGAACTGGCGGATGCTATCGACGACGGCCTCGGGCGTATCGCCGCCGGCGTGGCCGTACACCGCGGCCCCCTCGCGGCACTTGCCGCCCAAAAGCTGATAGAGCGGCATCCCGGCCCGCTTGCCCTTGATGTCCCACAACGCCTGATCCACGCCAGAGATGGCGTTGTTGAGCACCGGGCCGTTGCGCCAATAGCCGTTGACCATCAACATCTGCCAAGTCTCCTCAATGCGGTCGACGTCGCGGCCAATGAGGAAGGGCTTGAGATGCTGGTCCAGGGCCGCATGCACGGCGTGGAAGCGCTGGGTAAAGGTGGCGCAACCGAGTCCGTACAAGCCGTCGTCCGACGTGATGATTTTGACGATGACCAAGCGGGAGCCGGCCGGTTGGGTGAGAATGACTTGGAGGTCTTTGATCAGAACGGGCATGATGTCTCCTTAGTTGGCGGTGAAAATCAGGGGGTATTCTGCACAGCGGCCCGCGTTTTTGTCAAGGGACGCGCCTCCTTGTCCGGGCGGGCGGCTGCGGTTAGCTTAACCCCTCCCATGCACTGGCTACAAGCACTCATCTTGGGCGTAGTTCAAGGACTAACCGAATTCCTGCCCATCAGCAGCACAGCCCACCTGCGGGTGGTGCCCCACTTCCTCGGCTGGGGCGACCCGGGCGCGGCGTTTTCCGCGGTGATCCAACTGGGGACGCTGGCGGCCGTATTCGCGTATTTTACGAGCGATGTCAAAAGGCTGACCGTTGCCGCGCTGCAAGGGGCGATCCAGCGCAACTTCAACCACAGCGCAGACTGCCGCATGGCTTGGTCCATTGCCGCGGGCACCGTGCCCATTGCCGTGCTCGGCCTCGGGGGCCGCGACTTTATCGAGACCGAGGCGCGCCAGTTGCCCCTCATCGCCGCGAGCTTGATCGTCCTCGCGCTGTTTTTGCTGCTAGCCGAGCGCGTGGGGCGGCGCGAGCGCACTATGCAGGAGCTCGGCTTCTGGTCGATTCAGTTCATTGGCCTGTGCCAAGCCCTCGCCCTGATTCCCGGGTGTTCGCGGTCTGGTTCGACCATCATGGGCGGGCTCTTCGTCGGCCTCCAGCGCCCAGACGCCGCCCGTTTTTCCTTTTTGCTCGGCCTGCCGGCCATTGGCGCCAGTGGCCTCCTGCAATTGTTCGCCCTGCTCAACGGGGGCCTAGGCAGCACCGGGCTGCTGAGTTTGGGGGTCGGAGTGTTGGCCGCGGCCGGGAGCGGCTACCTGTCCATCGGATTCCTCCTCCGCTTCCTCCAACGCCGCGGAACCCACTCGTTTGCCGTCTATCGCATCCTGCTCGGCGGCGCCATCTTCTACTCGCTGTACGGCTAACGCCAACGGAGCTATCCTATGTATCCCAACGACCTAAAAGCGCGGCTGCGCCGCGGCGAACTCGTCTTCGGCACCAGCCTGCCGGCCCCCACCCCACACGTAGCTGGGTCGGTCCTCGACACGGGGCCCGATTTCCTCTGGGCCGACACCGAGCACATGCCCCACGCCACCGAAGCCCTCGACTCCATTTTGGTACTGGCGCGGCTGCGCGGCGTCGCGCCCATGGTGCGCGTTGCGTGGAACGATCCGGCCCTGATCAAAAAGGCGTACGATGCGGGCGCAGTGGCCGTGATGGTGCCCCAAGTTGATACGGCGGCGGAAGCGGCCGCCGCGGTCGAGGCCGCCCGCTACGCACCCGAAGGCCGGCGCGGGCTGTCGCCCATGTGGACCCAAATCGCCGGCGCGGACTGGAACGAGGTCATCAAAACCGCCAACGCAGAGACGCTCGTCGTCCTCCAGCTAGAAAGCCAGCGGGCCTACGACAACTTGGACGAAATCAAGCGCGTTCCCGGCATTGACGTGCTTTTCGTCGGCCCGTTGGACCTGTCCGCCACTGTGGGGACGATCACCAACACCGAGTCGCGGGCGGTGCAGGAAATCATGCGCGCCGTGCCGCAGCGGCTAGCCGACACCGAGATTGCCGTGGGCACTACGCTGTCGGAATTAGATCAGATTCAAGAAAAAGTTCGCTGGGGGTATCGCTTCCTCAACGTCGGCAACGCCCTGCGCTACGGCGTCCAAGTCCTCGACAGCCACCTCAAAACCCTGCGCGCCAATCCGCGCGGGTCGTGAATACGAATCTCATCCACCCCGACACCGGAGCATCCTGTGGAATCATCGGGCGCGCCAGAGTTGAAGCGGCGTCCACTTTGTCATCTGGCTGAAATCGAGGTCGTTCGTCAACATAGTTAGCTTATGACGAATGCAGATCTGGGCGAGTAGCGCGTCGATGGTTCCGACCTGAATGCCATGCCGGCGGCATTCGTTGTGCAACTCGGCTGCGTCAATGTAGTCTTCACACACGGGCGCGATCAGGGGGAGTGCCCCGAACCGTTCGACGATCCGCGTTTTGGCTTTCGGCCCTCGAAAGCCTTGCAACAACTCCTGCAAAACGATTCCGGTTGTGTAAATCAATTCGCCACTACTGAGTGCCTCCCGCAGACACTGGACTTCGGGCACTTCGGGCACCGCGTCTCGTCGCAAGGCCAGCGACCAGACGCTCGTGTCCACAAATAGCCTCATCCACGACTCCGTTCTCGTTTGTAGTCAAAGCCATCGTCCCAGTCGAATTTGCCAAAAAGCTCCAAGAGCCGTTCCTGCTCTCGGCGCGCAACGAACTCCCGCAAGGCCCGGTTGACGGTCGCCTTCTTCGTCTTCTCGCCGCCGACTTCGAGTGCTTTATCGAGCAGCTTGGGGTCTATCGCCAAGTTGGTCGCCATTGTGTTACCTCCGACACATATCGTTACACATAAATTGACCGCAAACGGGTGACGCGGTCAAGCTCCTCATCAACGCTCGTCCGCGGGGTAGGTCAGCGCGTGCTCTTGCCCGTCAGCACGAACCACACCGTTTGCAGCATGATCTTGAAGTCGAGCTTGAGCGACATGTTCTCGATGTAGTAGAAATCGTACTCCAGCCGCTCGCGGGCAATGCCCACCACATCCTTGGAATCGAGATCGAACTCGTGCTTGGACTGGGCCCAGCCCAACAGGCCGGGCTTGACGTTAAAGCGCCGCATGTACAAGGGAATCTGCTTCTTGAACTGCTCGACGAAAAACGGGCGCTCGGGCCGGGGGCCGACCAAGCTCATGTCGCCGCGCAGGAAGTTGAGGCACTGGGGAATTTCGTCTAAGTGCAGGGCGCGCAACACCCGACCCACCGGGGTCACCCGGGGATCCGCCCCCGTGGCCCACACCGGGCCGGTCTGTTCCTCGGCATCCACGTACATCGAGCGAAATTTGAGCATCGAAAAGGGCTGGCCGCCCTCGCCGACGCGCTCTTGGCGGAAGAACACCGGCCCCTTGGAGGTCAGCTTAATCGCCGCGGCCACTACCAGCCACAACGGGGCCAACCCCGCGAGCACGCCGGCCGCCACCACTACGTCGATCAGCCGCTTGACCGTCCGCTGCCAAGCCGGCATCAACTCGGGCTTGAGCTCCATCAAGGGCACGCCGTAAATCTGCATCGTGCGCACGTGGCCGGTCACAATGTCGTACAGGTCGGGCGTGATGCCGAAGGAGACCGGCAACCCCTCGGCCTCCTCGACGATCTGCATGATCTCTTCGTGCGAATTGGATTGCAAGGCGATGAGCACGGCCTCAATGCCTTCGGGCTCGAGGATGGCTCGCAGCTCGCGGACCTCGCCGAGCACGGGCAGGCCGTCGATCGGCCCGCTTGCTTTCTCGCCGCACGCCCGCACAAAGCCCACAATCTCGTATCCCTGCGCCGGCGAGGTGTGCAGCGCATGCAAAAGCCGCAGGCCGCGCGCATTCACGCCCACGATGGCCGTGCGCCGGAGGCCAATGCCGCGCAGCAAGAGCTGCCGCTCAAAGCTGCGCACCAGCACCCGCCCGCCCGCCACCAGCGCGACCATGCCCAGCCAGTAGAACAAGACCAGCAACCGCGTCAGGCGGATGTCGCGGTCAAAGGTGGCGACCATGGCCAGCAAAAGGCCCAAGGTGACGACCTTGGCGACCTCGAAAATTTCGTCAAAGCGCGAGCGAGAAGGCGAGGATTGATAGAAGCCAAAGAACAGGAACAGCAGCAGCCAGCAGCCGCTTATCAGCGGCAACACATCCGAGTAATAGCCCAGCGCATACCAGAAGGTCGGCCCGCCCGCAGCGTCGGGGTAGAGCCGCTCGTAGTTGTGGCGGACGATCTCCAGCCCGCCGCCAGCCAACTTCATCCACACAAAGAAAACCGACGCCAAACTGACGGCTGCGATGTCGCTCAACAGCAGCAGGACGATGCGTTTTAGGCGCGACATAAACGCTCTACCTCGCGGGCTGCCAGACGCGGTCGCGGCGACCCGTTAGGAAGCTCAGCACCCCCAGCAAGGTGCCCCCATTGGTGGCGGCGAAATAGGCCGGCACGTAGAAGAGCCAATACCGCCCGAGCCGCTCCGGCAACAAAAGGCCCAAGGCGGCCAAGCCGTAGAAAGCGACTTGCAGCGCGAGCAAGAGGCCGTAGTACTCGCTCGTGGCCAACGGGACATTGACCGCGAGTGCGACCAACAGCCACACCGGCACGAGCCAGCGGAGCAGCTTGTGGGAAAACATCTGAAACGCAAAAAAAAAGTGCACACACGGGTTGAGCACCCCGGCCTCGGTCCACAGCCCGTAGAGCGAGCGCGAGACAATGCGGCGGCGGCGGCGAAACTCATCGCCAAAGCCCTCGCTGCTGCACTCGGTGGCAACGGCCTTGGGTTCGTACGCGATGCGAAAGCCGCGCCGCCATGCGCCCAGCGGCGCGACAAAGTCGCTGATAATGTCGCCGCCCAGCTCGACGAACAGCTCGCGCCTAAGCGCGTAAATGGCCCCATTGGCCCCCAGCGCAGAACTGAGCAGGCTCTCGCGACGCTTGAGAAATTGCTCGTAGCGCCAGTACAGGCCTTCGCCCTTGCCGGCGCCTTGGTCGGCTGGATTGGCGTATTGCAGCTCGCCGCAGACGCAGCCGACCCGCTCGTCGGCAAAGGGGGCCAACAGCCGCTTGAGCGCACTGGGCGCGTACATGCTGTTGGCGTCTGAGAACGCGAGGAACTGCCCTCGCGCCAAGCGCACCCCCGCGTTTTGCGCTTCGGTCTTGCCGCGGCGGACTTCCTGCCGGTGTAGGCGCACCCCGCGTGCGGCAAATTCGGCGGCAATGCGGTCGGTGCCATCGGTCGAGGCGTCTGAGACGACGATGATGTCGAGCCGCTCGGCCGGGTAATCCATGGCCAGCGCGTTTTCTAGCTTGGCGCGCAATACGGCTTCTTCGTTGTGTGCGGCAATGATCAGCGACGCCGTGGGCCATTCCCCGAGCGGCGCGTACTCGGGCCTCTTGCGGCCGGCCGCCAAGAGCCAGAGCAAAACCGGGTAGATTAGATAGGTATAGACGACGAGGAATAAAGCGGCCCAAAAAATGGCGATGAGCATGGGAGTCCAGCGGTAGAAAACAGTGTTACGACGTATCCTATCTTATTAAATTTTCGTCATTTATGCAACTGTGGGGCGCGTGTGCTGAACGGGGTTAGCCGCGCCGAGCGCACCCCCTTCTACCGCCCTTTGACCTTACGCCCCCAAGCACTGGACGAGAAGCGGGCGACGCGGTTTCTTTATTCGCAAACAATATCCACTCAACCCACAAAGACCCGACTATGACCACCGAACACATCGGCATGACCCGCGACGCCATCGACACCCCCGTCCTCTTGGTCGATCTCGACGCGCTCGAATACAACATCGCCCGGCTCGCCGAGCACTTCCGCACGGCAGGCAAAAACCTCCGGCCGCACACCAAGTCGCACAAAACCCCGGCCATCGCCCACCTCCAACTCGCGGCCGGCGCCCAGGGGATCACCTGCGCCAAGGTCGGCGAAGCCGAGGTCATGGCCGACGCCGGCATCCAAGACATCCTCATTGCCAATGAAGTCGTAGGCCGGCGCAAGATCGAGCGTCTCATGGCGTTGGCCGCTCGTTGCGACATCATGGTCGCGGTCGATGATCCGCAAAACCTCGCCGACCTGCACGAGGCCGCTCGCGCCTACAAGGTCTGCCCCCGCGTCCTCGTGGAGGTCAACATCGGGCACAACCGCTGCGGCGTCGCCCCCACCGCAGCCGTTGAGCTCGCCCGCGCAGCCGCCCAAGCCCCCCATCTCCGTTTCTGCGGCCTAATGGGCTACGAAGGCCACGTCATCGACCTCGAAGACCAAGAAGCCCGCGACGCGGGCGCCCGCACCTGCCTCCAGCGCCTCGTTGATGCCCGCGACGCAGTGGAACGCGCCGGGCTCGACTGCCCGATTTGCAGCGCCTCGGGCACGGGCGATTACTACGTCAGCACGTCCTTCGACGGCATTACCGAGGTCCAAGCCGGCTCGTACGCGCTGATGGACGCGGCGTACGCCAAGCTCGGCTTGGGCTTCAAAAACGCCCTCAGCGTGCTAACCACCGTTACGAGCCGCCCCGCGCCCGAGCAGGTCATCACCGACGCCGGCCTAAAGAGCCTGACGCCTGAGCACGGCTTCCCCCTCGTCAAGGACCGCCCCGACCTAGTTTGCCATGCCCTGTCCGAAGAACACGGCCGCCTCCAGACCGCATCCGGCCCCTGCACCGACCTCCGCCCGGGCGACCTGCTCGAATTTATCCCTGGCCACGGCTGCACGACCGTCAATCTCCACGACGCCCTCTACGCGCTGCGAGCGGGTCGCCTAGAGGCGATCTGGAAAATCGCCGGCCGCGGCAAAGTCCGCTAGGCGCGTGCTCAGTTGCCCCTAGTGGGCGCAACTACTAAATTATTCGACCAATATTCGACCAATGGTCATGGCAACGCCCCAGACCTCGATCAACCTTCTAGCACCATGGGTCGCCTTTTAGCGACCACCTACACAAAGATTCCTAGCTTGGCCTCACCTACCGACGCCGCGCTCGTCGCCCGCTGGCAGCGCGAAACCGCTCCCCTCTTGCCGCTCCTGCACGCTTTCCACGACCGCGATGGCTATTTGTCGGAAGGAGCGCTCAAGGCCGTAGCAACGGGCCTGAAAATCCCGCTGGCCGAGCTTTTTGCCACTGTCACCTTCTACCACCACTTCGCCCGCCAAACGCCCGGACAGAGTGCTCCGCGCGTCTGCACCGGCCCGATATGCGCCCTGCGCGGGGCCGACGCCCTCTGTACCGACCTCGCCGATGCCACCCCCATGCCGTGCGCTGGTCGCTGCGACGACCCCATCCCGGTCATCAAAGGCCAGCAAGTGCTGGTCGGAGCCGACGCAGCAGCCCTCGCCCCCGGCCCCTCGCCCCGGCCGGCACCCAATCCCGGGGGGTACGAGGAATGCGTCTTTGCCGACATCCGCATCCCCGGCCGCGCCACCTTGTCCGGCTATCGCCAAAGCGGCGGATATCAAGCCCTCCAGCAAGCCCTCGCCAGAGAACCCGCCGAGCTGGTGGCCCTCATTGCCGACAGCCAGCTCGCCGGCCGCGGCGGCGCGGGCTTTCCCACCGGCCAGAAGTGGCAGGCCGTCGCCGAGGCCCCGGGCGCGCCCAAAACCGTCGTCTGCAACGCCGACGAAGGCGAGCCGGGCTGCTTTAAGGACCGCGCCCTCCTCGAATGGGACCCCCAAGCGGTCATCGAAGGCATGCTCCTCGCTGCGTATGCCACCGGCGCGACTCGCGCCTTTATCTATTTGCGCTACGAATACCCGGAAATCCGCGCCCTCCTCGCCCAAGCCCTGGCCGAGGCTCGCGCCGCCAACCTCATCGGCCAGCACATCCTCGGCAGCGACTTCTCCTGTGCAATCCACCTCCGCCGCGGCGCGGGCGCGTACATCTGCGGCGAGGAAGGCTCTTTGCTCAACAGCCTCGAAGGCAAACACCCCTATCCGCGCAATCGCCCGCCCTTCCCAGTGACGCACGGCTTTGAAAACCTGCCCACGGCCGTCAACAACGTCGAAACCTTGGCCTCAGTGCCCCAAATCGTGCGGCGCGGGCCCGCGTGGTATCGCTCGCTGGGCCTCGACGGTCGCCCGGGCACCAAGGTCATCAGCCTGTCGGGCGATGTGCAGCGGCCGGGCAACTACGAAGTCCCTTTTGGCCTGCCCCTCAACACCTTGCTCCACGAATGGGCCGGCGGGCCGGGGCCGAGCCGCCGGATTCAGGCCGTGACCATGGCCGGCCTTTCCGGTGGGTTTCTCGCCGGTCCAGCCCTCGACGTCACCCTCGACGAGCCGTCGATTCGCGCCCGCGGCTCCATGCTCGGGGCTGGCGGCATCATGGCCTTTGACGACCGCCGCGACATCGTCGATATCGCCCGCCGCGCCATGGCCTTTTTTGCCGAAGAGTCCTGCGGCAAGTGCTTCCCCTGCCGCATCGGCACCCAGCGGCTCGCCGAGCGGCTCGCCGGCCAAGGACCGACCGACCTAGCCGCTTGGCGAGCCGAAGTAACCGACATCGGCGCAGTCATGAAGGCCACCAGTGCCTGCGGCCTCGGCATGGCCGCCCCCTTTATCACCGACAGCCTCCTCCAGTACTTTCCCGACCAAGTGCGCGTCCGCGCCTGAACGAGAGCCGTACCGTGCCTGCCAATGAGCCACAACCCACCCTGACCTTAGACGGCCAAGAAGTCGCCTTTGCCGCGGGCGAAACCCTCTACGAAGTCGCCCAACGCCAGCGCCGCGACATCCCCACCCTCTGCTACGACCCGCGCCTAGAACCTTTTGGCGCCTGTCGGCTGTGCGTGGTCGAAATCGAAGGAGCGCGCAATCCGGTCGCCTCCTGTACGGCGCAAGCCGCGCCCGGCATGGTCGTCAAAACGGCGACCCCGGCCCTCGAAAAGCACCGCAAGACCTTGCTCGAAATGGTCGTCTCGGAAAACCGCGAAGTGGCGGTGGACCCCCTGCGCGGGTACGCTTCCCAAGAGCTAACCGCCCTCGTCGATCGCTATCAGGCCGGCTCCGGCCGCTTCCAAGGCGGCCAATCGGGCCAGTCGCATCCCACCGACGACAACCCCTTCATCTTGCGCGACTACGACTTGTGCATCTCGTGCAACCGCTGCGTCCGCGTCTGCGCCGAGCAGGAAGGCGACCACGCCATTGCCGCCATGGGACGCGGCTTCCACAAGCAGATCACCACGGAGTTTAATGGCCTACTCAAGGATTCGTCCTGCACCTTCTGCGGCCAATGCGTCCAGACCTGCCCCACCGGCGCCCTCGCCGACAAAAAGGCCCTGCGCGCGGCCGACCTGCCCGACGAGTTGGCAAAGACCCGCTCGGTCTGTCCGTACTGCGGCGTGGGCTGCTCGGTGGATCTGCTGTCCAAAGGGGATACCCTCGTCGGCATCCAACCGGCCATGGACGGCCCGGCCAACGAGGGCGCGCTGTGCGTCAAGGGCCAGTTTGCCTTTGACTTTGTCCAGCACCGCGACCGGCTCACCCAGCCCCTCATTCGCGGCGCGGACGGCCAACTCCACCCCACCGACTGGGACACCGCGCTCGACCGCGCCGCCCAAGGCTTTGCCCAAGTGCTCGCCGAGCACGGTCGCTACGCCATCTACGGCGTCGCCTCCGGCCGCACCCCTTCGGAGGCCAACTACTGCCTGCAAAAGTTCATTCGCCGGGGCTACGGCACCCACTACATAGACAACTGCAGCCGTGCCTGACACGCGCCCACGGTTGCCGGTCTGGCAGCCTCAATTGGACGCGGCGCCATGTCGAACCCCCTCGCCGACATGGAAAAACCCGACTTGATCTTTTGCATCGGCACCAACATGACCGAGTGCCACCCGGTCGCGGCCACCCGGCTCAAAAAGGCCCTCAAGCGCGGGGCCAAGATGATCGTCGCCGACCCGCGCAAAATCGAGCTCGCGCACCTGGCCGATCTCTACTTGCCCATCCGCGTCGGCTCGGACGTGGCCTTGCTGTTGGCCATGGCTCACGTGATCGTCCGCGACGACCTGCTCGACCGCGCCTTTATCGAAGCGCGCACGGCCGACTTTGAGCACTTCCTAGCGCACGTCGCCGAGTTCACGCCCGAATGGGCTTCGGCCATCACCGAGGTGCCCGCGGCCGACATTGAACGGGCCGCTCGTTGGTACGGGGCCGCCGACCGCGGGGCCATCTACTACACCCTCGGCATCACCGAGCACATCTGCGGCGTCGACAACGTCCAGAGCTTGTGCAATCTCGCCCTGCTGACCGGCAACGTCGGCCGCGAGGGCACCGGCATCAACCCCATGCGCGGGCAGAACAACATCCAAGGCGCCGGCGATTCCGGAGCCATTCCATCCAATTACCCCGGCTTCCAGCCGGTTGACCAGCCAGAAAACAGGGAAAAATTCACCGCGCTCTACGGGCGGGACTTGGACTTGGCCAAAGGCATCACCAAAGTCCAAGCGCTCAACCGCTGCGGCAGCGAAATTTTTGCCATGATTATCGATGGCGAAAACACGGTCGTCTCCGACCCAGACCGCCACCACTGCGAGCGCGCCCTCAAGAGCCTAGCGCACCTCGTGGTCATCGACATCTTCCTCACCGAGACGGCCGCGCTGGCCGACGTAGTCTTCCCGGCCAGTGCCTTTGCCGAGACCGATGGGGTCTGCGTCAACACCGAGCGCCGGGTCCAGCGCCTGCGCCAAGCCGTGCCCCCACCCGGCGAGGCCAAGCCCGACTGGTGGATCATAAGCCAACTCGCCCAGCGGCTCGGCTTTAGCGGCTTCGACTACACCTCGGCCGAGGACGTGTTCAACGAGCTGTGCGGGCTGTCGCCCATTTACGCCGGCCTCGATTGGGACCGAATTGACGCGGGCCAGTACCAATGGCCCGTGCCTGAAAAAGGGCATCCGGGGACGCCGATTTTGCACGAGGGGGCCTTCAAAAACGGGCGCGGCCTGTTCAAGATCATCCGCTACCGCGACCCGGCCGAGACCCTTTCGCCCGAGTTCCCGGTTTGGCTGACGACCGGCCGCCGGCTCCAAGCGTACCACACCCGCACCCAGACCGGCCGCGCCCAAGGGATCGACTACCTGCTCGCCGAAGAGCGCCTCGAAGTCCACCCCGAGGACATCGCCGCTTGGGGGTTGCAAGACGGGGGCTTGTGTCGCCTGTCCAGCACCCGCGGCGCCATCGAAATCCGCCTCAAGGCCACCACCCGCTCGCCGCGCGGCACGGTCTTTGCCAGCTTCAGTTTCAACGACGTGCCGATCAACATCCTCACCGGCTCCGGGTACGACCCGGTCACCCACACCGCCGAGCTCAAGGTCTGCCCGGTGCGCATCAAGGCACTGGTTGAGAGCCAATGAGAGTTGCTTGGACGGACTATCTGAAGTACAAAGCCTCTTTATGCGGATTTGACCGATGAAATATTTTGAGCAAGAGGACATCCTATACTTGGAGATATCGGACGACCCGGAAAACGGCAGCATTGAACTTAGTCCCAATATAACAGTAGAATACAATGACAAGGGCGAGCTCATTGGCATTGAAATTCTCAGGGCGAGTGACTTTATTCGGGATTCAATTGCAGAATCTGCACAGGCAAAAATGCTCAACTTGCTCAAGTAAGCAGACCTAAACCTGTTTTATGCTATTGCCTGTCCAATCCCTCTTTTTGACGGCCTCTCTCCACCCGGCACGGTCGGACGTCCAGCCACCCCCAACCGCGTTATCTTTGACGCCTTGATCTTTGTGTTGTGCAGCGGCTGGCCGTGGCAGGCCCTTCCGCGGCCACGCGGCCAGCCTATCCTCCCGGCTCAACGGTGCATGGTCGGTTCCGTCAATGGGTGAAACAAGGTGTGTTTCTCCGGGCATGGCAGACCCTGCTGCACTCCCGCGAACGCGGGAATCCAGTCCTGAATGATATGGGATTGCTATTTAATCACCAGCCACGTCACAAGTTCAAAATCCGTCGTCTTGCCGATCTGTTCAGAAGCCTTTTTAAAACTCCTTTTTTGCTTGGATTTGACGTTGGCGTATTCACCGCACCCCTTCAGGTTTCGCCTAAGACCCCTGAACGAAAGGTCTCCGATGAGCACGCCCTATCAATATCCGACCGACCTAACAGACGCGCCATGGCAGCGGCGGTCTCCCCTCGTACCCTCTCGTCGTTGGCGTCGGGGGGGTCCGGGTCGTCCTCCCCGTACTCTACGTTTGGTGCTCAATGGGATTCTCTATCGAGCTAAAACCGGCTGCCCGGGGCCGATGCTACCGCCGACGTTTGGCCCTTGGCAAACAGTGTATGGATACTTCAACCGCTGGCGACGAGCCGGACCCTGGCAGCGGATATTGGACGCCTTGACCCGCCAACAGCGCACCCGACAAGGCCGGCCGCCCACTCCTTCGGCCGGCGGCATCGACGCCCAGAGCGTGAAAACCGCTACGCAAGGCACCGACATAGGGTATGACGCCGGTAAACGGGTCAAAGGACGCAAACGCCACCTGTTCGTCAATAGCCAAGGCTCGATCCTGCAAGGCAAGGTCACCGCCGCCCACATCTCCGACGCCGATGGCTTAAAGGCCCTGTTGAGGGACTATTTCGCCGCCGGCGTCCAACGGCTGAGAAGCGTGTGGGTCGATGCCGGCTATCGAGGCGAAGCCCTCAACGCATGGGGCGCCGGATTAAAACAAACCTATAAAATCCGATTGGAGGGCAGCGAAAAACCACGACCCGGCTTTACTCTACTCAAACGCCGGTGGGTCGTAGAACGAACCTTTGCTTGGTTGGGCAACTATCGTATCCACGCCAAAGACTATGAGATCGTAACCGACAATAGCCAAGCCTTTATACATATCGTTATGATCCATCTGTTGCTCAAGCGAAAAAACAAAAAAAAAGAATTTTAAAAAGGCTTCTAAGGCAATCCTCAGAAGCGGTCTTAAAACTCGTGTCGCTTTTGGCCTAGTCTTGCATGACGACTCGTGCCGTCATTTGTCTGTTGCGGTCGGGTTTCCGATTGGCCACTCTGAAAGGGCGGGGTGAGGGGCGCGTCGTGGGCATTGGGTGCGCGGCCTGGTTTGGGCGGCGGCACCGTGCGGGAGTAAGACACCCCTCACCCACCCATCCTGTTGTCGCTCCGAACGGATACAGAGGCACAAGGCCCGCATTACAAGTGTGGAGGACAGCATCATTATTATAGGATATGCTTAGGATATGCTGATTTTGTCAACAGCTTGTTGCATGCAGAGTTATTGAGTGTACTCAGGATAAAAATAAAACGAAACGGGGAAGGGCCGTGCGACCCCTCCCCGTTTGCGCGTCTCAAGGCCGGCTAGCCGGTCTTGACTTGGACCTGGCGGACGACCGTTTTGGCCTCCTCCTTTTTGGGCAGGTGGATCGACAAGACGCCGTTTTTGAACTGGGCTTCGATCTTGTCGGCCTCTACGCCGTCGGGCAGGTGGAAGGTGCGCTCAAAGCGGCCGTAGAGGCGCTCTTGGCGGAAGTACTGGCCTTCCTTGCCCTCGTGGTCGCTGCCCTTTTCCCCCCGCAGCACGAGGGTTCCGTCGGCGATGGACAGTTCGAGGTCCTTTTCCGCCAGTCCCGGCAGTTCGGCCGCGATCTCGTAGGAGTTGGCGTCCTCCCGGACGTCGATGCGCGGGGTGAACGTCGCGTGGCCGGGCAAAACGGGCAGGCGCGAGTCGCCGCCGAAGAAGGCGTCGAAGAGGTGGTCGAACGGGCTGCGCCACGGGCGATTGCTGACGCACACGCTGGGCAGTAAGGTCTTGATGGCCATGATGTTTCCTCCTTGTTGAGTGGTGGTTGGTGTATATGGCCTTTGCCCATTGTATTGCAAAAGCCGTGCCAACATGCTTAAATTTTTTTATATCTCGTTGTTATACAAAGAGTTGAGTTTTTTTGACGCAAAGAGGGCATGGCCCATGCTGGCAGCGCGGCTTGGAAAAATTGGCAGGGGTTGCGCACAATTGGCCTAAGTCCGTGCCGTTCTTGCACCATGATGAGAAAGGAACCATTGTGATCAACTGGGAAGCGGTACGCGCCGAGGTGACCGGGCATTTGCAGGCCCTCATCCGCCTCGACACCACCAACCCCCCGGGCAACGAAAGCGAGGCCGCGCGCTATCTCGAAGGTGTGCTGCGGCGGGAGGGCTTTGCCCCGATTTTCGTCGAGTCCTCGCCCGGGCGGGGCAATGTCCTCGCCCGGCTAGCCGGGGGCGACGAGCCGCCGCTCATGCTGTTGGGGCATACAGACGTGGTGGCTGCCGAGCCGGAGCACTGGACCCACCCGCCTTTTTCCGGGGCACTCGCCGACGGCTGCGTGTGGGGGCGGGGCGCGTTGGACATGAAGAACATGGTCGCCGCGAATCTGATGGTGTTGCTCTTGTTGCGCCGAGAAGGCGTCCGGCTCAACTGCGACATCGTCTTTGCCGCCACAGCCGACGAGGAAGCGGGCAAAGGGAATCACGGGCCGGGGTGGATTATCGACAATCGACCCGAGCTGTGGGACGCGCCTTTCATCATCACCGAGGGCGGCGGCAGCGACTTCGCCGTTGGCGAGCAGCGGTTTTACACCTGCCAGACCGGGCAAAAGGGGTTGTGCCGGCTGCGTCTGATCGCCCGTGGAACGCCCGGGCACGGCTCCATGCCGCACGGCGACAACGCCATCGTCAAGCTGTCCAGCGCGCTGGCCGGTTTGGCCGGAGCCGCGTTCCCCATGCACCGGTCCGCGAGTGTGCGCCGCTTTGTCGAGGGGATTGCCAGCCGCCGTCCAGCCCTGGAGGCGGCCCTGTGGCAGCAAGTGCTCGACCAAGCGACGGCCGCTGACGCGCTGCGGGTGCTGCCCATCGGCCACACCTTGCGCCGCGAGTTGAGCGCGGTGCTGCACAACACGGCCTCGGCGACCCTGGTGCAGGCTGGTTCCAAGATCAATGTGATTCCCGGGGAGGCGACCGCTTGGATCGATGGGCGGTTAGTGCCCGGGCAGACGGCCGAGAGTTTCGCGGCCGAGCTGCGCGCATTTGTCGGCACTGAGGTGGCCATTGAGGTTGATCAATACACGCCGCCGTTGGAGGCGAGCGCGGATACTGCGCTCTTCCGGGCGATCGCCGCGACAATGCAGGAACGCGATCCAGCCGCCCCCGTGCTCCCGTACCTGATGCCCGCCGGCACCGACGCCAAGCACATTGTACCGCGCCGCCCCGAAACCCAGATCTATGGCTTTATGCCCTATCGGCAGCAGCCGGGCGAGGAGGAGATGGAATTGATCCACGGCCACGACGAGCGCACCTCCGTGGAGGAGTTGCTCTTTGCAACGCAGGTGCTCTACGAAATCGTCTGCCGCTTTGGGAGGTAGCGCAGCACTAGCTCGGATCGACGACCGCGACTCCATCGTCGATTTCGAGGACCAAGACCCGGTCGCCCGGGTTGAGGGGGCCTTGGTCCTCGGCTCGGCGCGCCAACAGCTCGATGGTGCGGCCTTGGACGACCGCGGAAATTTTGCCGGTGCCGCCCAAGGCGATGGGGACCGTGACTTGGGCTTCGAGGCCGATTAAGTCGTCGCCCTCCAGCGAGCTGTCGGCCCTTGAGTCGCTCAATCGATTCAACACCCAGTCGCCCAAGAGGGAGCAGACTGCCCCGGTCCCCAGTGCCGTGAACAACGCAGCACCCGCGCCCATCAGCAGGCTGCCGAGCACCCCGGCCAGCCCGAAGAAGAAGGCAAAAAAGAACAGCAGCCGCAGCCGCAAAATGGCCAGTGCCCGCAGGCCGTCGCCCACGCCATCGCCATCGCCGCCCAGCAGCGAGGCCCCAACGGCGATCCCCCCGACGAGCAAGCCGCTCAAGTACAGATAAAAGAAATCCACGCTACGCTTCCTGCGCTGGGACTGGGCCGTCGGCCGCGTCGCCGATGACAGCGGCCAAATCGACGCCAGTG
The DNA here is from genome assembly GCA_965242865.1 of Candidatus Latescibacterota bacterium. Lineage (GTDB taxonomy): Bacteria > Latescibacterota > UBA2968 > UBA8231 > UBA8231. The sequence continues at coordinate 5,375,746 of CBDETK010000013.1, read as the reverse complement.
GTGGCCTTGATGCTGGCGAAGAGCGCCGGCGCCAGCGCGCCGAGTTGGCTGACGACCGCTGGCAACCCACTCTGACCGCCGGTGCCGGAATCCACGACGGCGAGGTGGTCAATTTGGATGTCCTTGGCCATGGCGGCGATTTGCTCGACCAAGTTCGGCAGCATCTGAATCAGCAACAGTTCCTTGCCATTGGGACCCGCGATGGTCCAGACCTCGTTTTTCTGCTTGAGGACCTCGATCTCGGCGAGGCCGTTTTCGCGGATGTTGGCCGCCTCGCCCTTGGCGCGCAATTCGGCCGCGTCGCGGTCGGCGCGGGCCGGCTCAATGACCTCGATCTCTAGCCGCCGCTTTTGCAGTGCCAAGCGCTCCTGCTCAACCTCCTGTTCGGCTTGGACCTCGGCTTTGCGCGCAACTTGCGCGGCGCGCTTCTCGGCCGCCGACCCCTCGCCTTCCAACTCGGCTTGGCGCACTCGGAGCAGGTTTTGGGCATCGACGATCTGGACTTGGGCTTCGGCGTCGGCCACCTCGCCGCGGCGGCGGGCTTCGGCGGATCGCTCCTGTGATTCGGCGCGGTTTTCGGCCTCGGCGATTTCGGCTTCCTTGAGGACCGCGGCCGTGCTCTTGCGGCCAATGGCGTCGAGATAACCCACCTCGTCGGAGACGTTTTGGATTTTGAGCGTGTCGAGCACTAAGCCCAGCTTTTGCAGATCCACGTCCGCTTCGCCGATGAGCGATTGGGCAAATTTGAGGCGGTCTTCGTTGACCTCTTCGGGGGTCAGGGTGGCGAGGACGCCGCGCAGGTTGCCTTCGAGGGTGTCCTTGGCAATGTCTTGGACTTGGGTGAGCTCTTTGCCCAAGAACCGCTCTAGCGCATTGCCGAGCAGAGGCTCGTCGCCGGCGATCTTGATATTGGCGATGCCTTGCACCGACAGGGGGATTCCGCCTCTGGAGTACGCGTTGGCAATGGATACTTCGAGGGGAATCGTGCGCAAGTCGAGGCGATCGACCTTTTCGAGGAGCGGGATGCGGAAGGCGCGGCCTCCCTTGATGACGCGATAGCCCACGGCGCGGCCGTCGGCCGTCTGGCGTTTGCGGCCCGAGAAGATGATGACTTCGTTGGGCTGGCAGATAAAGAGATTCGTCGTGACGATGACGATCACCACGACGAGCAACACCGCAAAAACTAAGGCGAAGGTCACGAGCATTTCCATGAGGCACCTCCTACGGATGCTAGGATGCTTGGGATTTCCTTGGCAATTTAATACGCGCCCTTAATCCGCCCAAACCACCCGCGCAATGGGTCGCCCAATTCGTCCATGTAGCGGTCCATCCGCCCCAGCAGGTCCTGCCGCACCGGCTCGTACGCGGGATCGCCATACACGTTGTCGAGCTGATAGGGGTCGCGTTGCAAGTCGTACAGCTCGCCCGGATCGCCCGAATTAAAGGTGAACTGATGGGTGCGGGTGCGGACCATGCGCTGGTTGGCGACCGTAAAATGGCGGTCGAACACGCAATACACTTCCTCGCGGCCGTTCGCAAACGGGCGTCCCTCAATGGCCGGAAGGAAGGACTCGCCGTCGAGGTCGGCGGGCACATCGAGACCGGCCGCGTCGAGGGACGAGAGCATGATTTCGTGCAAATAGACGAATTCGTCGCAGGCCGTGCCCGGGGCTTGGCAGGCGGGATGGGCGATGACGAGCGGGATGCGGTAGATCTCGTCGTACATGAACTCGCCCTTCTCGATCAGCTTGTGTGCGCCGAGGCAGTCGCCGTGATCCGAGGTATAGACGATTATGGTGTCGTCGAGGACGCCGAGCTGGTCCAAGTGCGCCACCACGCGCCCGACCATGTCGTCGATCAAGGTACAATGCCCAAAGTAGCGGGCGGCAATCTCCTGAAAGCCCGCCCAACCGTAATCGCCCAATCCCCACAGCCGTTCGATTAGCTGCTGGCGATAGGGCTTTTTCGCAAAGGTCTCGGCGTACCCGGGGTGTTGGGGGATGGCCTGTGGGTCGTACATGGAAAAGTACGGTTCTGGAACCAGCGAGGGGCTGTGCGGCCCCCAAAAGTTGGCCCACAGGAAAAAGGGCTGTTCAGCGGTGGCCACTTCGTCGAGGACGCGGATGGCTTCTTCGGCGACGAAGTACTCAATGCACGACTCGACCGGCCCTTCGTGCAGCGCGAACATTTCCTGCGCTTGGTTGGAGGGGTTGGTGCCGACAAAGCGGTGCGAGACCGTTGGCGGCGGGTCAAAGCCGCGCTCCGCGAGGTAATCGGCGTAGGGGTTGTGCCCCCTCGGCGCGGCCCCGAATTGCAGGCCGGGGAGCAAGCCGGCCCCGGGAAAGGCATAGCCCATAAAGTCTTGGCCGGCGAACCCGTAGCCGGTTGGGCCGGTCTGCTCATCCACGTGCCACTTGCCGGCGTATCCGCAGCGATAGCCGGCCTCGGCCAGATAGTGATTTAACCCGCGCACCCCCTCGCGCAGGCACCGGCCGTTGGCGGTTACGCCGTGCTTGTGCGGGTAGAGGCCCGTGTAAAAGGAGGCGCGGGCCGGCGAGCAGATCGCGGTCGGCGTGAAGGCCGAGTCAAAGCGGACGCCGCGTGCGGCCAATGCGTCGATGTGGGGCGTCTGGCAGACCTCGTTTTGCCCGTAGCAGCTCACCGTGTCGAGCCGCTGCTGGTCGGACATCAGGACGACGATGTTGGGACGCTTAGGCATTTAGTGCTCCTCCCGCCGCAAATCCAGCCACGCCATCTCGGCCTCGGTGAGCGGGTTGTCGAGGGCTTGCTCGTTGGCCGCGAGCTCAGCGCTGCTCATGCTGCGGACCAGCGCGTAGATGTTGAGCGGGTAGCTGAGCACGTACGACAAGGCGATCTGCGGCACGGACAGCCCCTTTTCTTGAGCCAGCGTCCACGCTCGGTCGAGTCGCTCGAAGTTGGCTTCGCCGTAGTAGGACTTGGCCATGGACCCGTCGAATTGGTCGCGGACTTGCTCGGCGTTGGCGCGGGTGATTTTGCCCGAGAAGAAGCCGCGGCCCACGCTCGACCAAGTAAAGAGCGGCATGTCGCACTCCGCGTACCACGCGCGGGCGGCGGCTTGGCTTGGGCCGGCAATCGACAGGCAATCCTTCCACGGCTCGGCGAGCTGCTCGGCCAAGCTGAAGTTTGGGCTGGAGGCCACAAAGGGCACGAGCCCGCCGCGGTCCGCGTATTCGTTGGCCTCGGCCAAGCGTTCCGGCGTCCAATTCGAGCCGCCAAAGGCGTGGATGCGGCCGGCCGCGCGATGCTCGTTGAGCGCCTCGACGATGGGGCCGACCGGGACCGTCGGATCGTCGCGGTGCAGCAGGTAGAGGTCGATATAGTCCGAGCGCAGGCGCGCCAGCGAGTCGGCCAGATCCGAAGCTATGTCGTGCGGGGTGACGCGATTGCGGTCTTGGTTGAAATGGGCGCCCTTGCCGAGGATGACGACTTCAGCGCGGTTGCCCCTTTCCTCCATCCACAGCCCGAGCGTGCGATCGACTTCGCCGCCGCCATAGCCGTGGGCCGTGTCGTAGGCCGTGATGCCGGCCTGCCGGGCCGCGTCGAGCAGGGCAAAGCCCTCTTCCTTGCGGCTGCGAGTGAGCATGATGCAGCCTTGAACTAAGCGCGAAATTTTTTTTTCGCTGCCAGATACGGTGCCGTATTGCACGAGTGCGTTCCTTTCATTCGGTGGGGTATTTTAGGCCGATTTGGGCGCGGACTTCGTCGAGGATTCGCATCAGGGCCACGGTTTCGTCGAGCGGCATGACCGCGCTCTCGGTCCGCCCTTCGCCGAGACAGCGGGCGACTTCGAGTGCCTCGTAGTTGTAGCCATTGCCCGTCAGGGGCAACCGGATGTGCTCGGTGCGGCCCTCGGTTCTGAGCGTCGCGCTTTCGCCCCTCCACCACGAAGGGTCAATGGCAATCGTCCCCTCGCTGCCGACGATGCGGGCCTCGTGTGGGGTCGTAGCGCGGATGGCGCAGGAGAGGTTGGCGATGGCACCGCCGTCATAGCGGAGCACGATGCCGGTCCGCTCGTCAACGCCGGTTTCGCCGAGGTGCGCGGCCGCGGCGACTTGGGCGGGTTGCGCCCCGAGGACCATGGCCGCAAAGGAGACGACGTAGATGCCGATGTCGAGCAAGGCGCCGCCGCCCAAAGCGGGGTTGAAGAGTCGGCCGCTGGGATTGACGCCGGCGCGAAAACCAAAGTCGGTGCTGACCATGAGCGGCTCGCCGATCGCCCCGGCCGCGAGCCACTGGCGCACTTGGGCCATAATGGGTAGGTAGCGGGTCCAGATGGCCTCCATCAGAAAGACTCCGTGGGCGCGGGCACAGGCGACCACGGCTTCGGCTTCGGCCGCGTTGATGGTAAACGGCTTCTCGCACAGCACGGCCTTGCCGGCTTGGAGGCCGAGGATCGAATGGTCCTTGTGGAAGGGATGGGGGGTGGCCACGTACACCGCGTCGATGTCCGGGTCGGCGCTGAGGGCCTCGTACGAGGCGTGGCGGTTGGGGGCACCGTACTGGTCGGCAAAGGCGTCGGCGCGCTGCGGGTCGCGCGAGCCAACGGCGACTAGCGCGCCTTCGGGAATGGCTTGGAGGCCGACGGCGAATTTGTGGGCGATGCTGCCCGGGCCGAGGATCCCCCAGCGGATGGGTTCGGTCATGGACGCTCCTAGCGTGGGCTGAGGTGGAAGCTGCGTGGGGGTATAGTTTGTCCGTGAGCAGAGCAGGCGTCAAGGATTAGCGGTAGGGACGCACCGGATTGCCCGGCGGATACTCCAGAATCAGCTCAGGATCGTCGGTGGCGTTATCGACGAACTCCTTTGCTAATCAGCTCGCATCGGCAAAGTCGCGGGCGTTTTGGAAGAGCTTGAGCCACGGGCCTTCTTCGCCGGTCCACTCGGCCGGCCGCCAAGACAGCTGCACATTGCGGAAGACGCGCTCGGGATGCGGCATCATAATGGTAGCGCGGCCGTCGGCGCTGGTGAAGGCGGTCAGTCCTTCGGGCGAGCCATTTGGATTGGACGGATAGCGCTCGGCCGGGCGGCCGTAGTTATCCACGTAGCGCAGGCAGAGTTGATGTTGTCGCCGCGCTCGTGCTCGTGCTTGCTCATCGGCAAATTGGGCGCGGCCCTCGCCGTGGGCCACCGCAATGGGCAGGCGCGACCCTTCCATGCCGCGCAAGAGCACGGACCGGCTCTCCAGCACCTCCACGGTCGCGAGCCGCGCCTCAAACTGCTCGGAGCGGTTGGGGCCAAATTGCGGCCAGTTGGCCGCGCCCGGGATCAGCTCCTTGAGATGCGACAGCATCTGGCAGCCATTGCACACGCCCAAGGAAAAGGTATCTGGCCGCGCGAAGAAGGCGGCAAATTGAGCACGCAGGCGGTCGTGGAAGAGGATCGAACGCGCCCAGCCAGCCCCGGCCCCCAGCACGTCGCCGTAGCTGAAGCCGCCGCAGACCGCCAGCCCGTGGAACCCACTCAACTCGGCGCGGCCGGCCAACAAGTCGGTCATGGTCACGTCCAACGCCTCGCAGGCGGCCGCGTCAAAAGCGGCGGCCATTTCCACTTGGCCGTTGATGCCCTGCTCTCGCAGCACGGCCACGCGGGGCCGCGCCTTGCCCCTTATTGTGGGAGCGACTGGGTGCGCCAAGTGGAAGTTCAGGCCCGGGTCTTGGCGGTCGCCGAGGGCCTCGTACTCTTCGCGGGCGCAGTCCGGGTCGTCGCGGTGGGCCTGCATCCGATACGTCAGCTCAGCCCACGCCGCTTGGAGGTCGAGCAGGGGAGCCGCATAGACGAGCTCGCCGCCGCTACAAACGCGCAGGTGCAAGGCGTCCACGGGCCGGCCCACGTCGTGGACCCAGTCGGCAATGCCTTGGTCCGCAAAGGCTTGATGCACGGCCGACTCATCCTCGGCGCGATATTGGATCACGACGCCCACTTCCTCGCAAAAGAGGGCGGCGAGCGGATCGCGGCCCAGCGCGGCAATTTCCAGCTCCACGCCGCAGCGGCCGGCAAAGGCCATCTCGGCCACGGCCGCGAAGAGGCCGCCGTCGGAGCGGTCGTGGTACGCGAGCACGAGCTGTTGATCGAGCAACGTCTGCACGGCCTCGTACAAGGCGCGGACTTCGCGGGCTGCTACGTCCGGGACCTCGCGGCCGATTTGGTTGTACGCTTGGGCGAGGCAAGAGCCGCCGAGGCGATTTTGCCCCCGGCCCAAGTCGGCGAGCAGGAGCCGGGTGTCGCCGCGCTTTAGGGCGGGTGTGGCGTGGCGGCGCACATCTTTGACGGGCGCGAAGGCCGACGCGACCAAGCTCAAAGGAGCGACCACCTTGTGCGCGGTGCCCTCGGCGTCTTCCCACACGGCCCGCATGGACAGGGAGTCTTTGCCCACCGGGATGGATACCCCCAGCGCCGGACAAAACTCCAACCCCACGGCGCGCACCGCGTCGTACAGGGCCGCGTCTTCGCCTTCTTCGCCGCAGGCGCACATCCAGTTGCCCGACAGCTTGATGCGGTGGATCGAGCCGATGGACGCCGCGGCGATGTTGGTGATGGCCTCGGCAATGGCCATGCGCCCGGACGCCGGCGCATCCACTAAGGCGAGGGGGGTGCGCTCGCCCATGGCCATGGCCGACCCGGTCGTCCCCTGAAAGGAGTGGCAGGTCAAGGCCAGATCTGCGACCGGCACTTGATGGGGGCCGACCATTGGATCGCGGGCCACCAAGCCGGTGACCGTGCGGTCGGCAATGGCGATGAGGAAGGTCTTGGCCGCTACGGCTGGGAAGCGGAGTACGCGCTCGGCCGCCTCGGCGATGGAGGGAGTCGCCAAGGCGAGGGGCGGCAGCACGGGCTGGCTGCGCGTGACCCGGCGCAGCATCTTGGGCGGCTTGCCCAAAATGACCGCTAGGTCGAGGTCGTCGATGGGCTTGCCGCCGAGGAGCGAGTCCTCGAGGGAGAGCGTGCCGTCGCCCGTGACCTCGCCGATGACCGCAAACAGGCAACGCTCGCGGGCGGCCAACTCGGCAAAGCGAGCCAAATTAGCGCGGCCCACCACCAGCACGTAGCGCTCTTGCGCTTCATTGCTCCAAATCTGCATGGGGCTCATGCCCGGATCGTCGTTGTGAATGGCGCGCAAGTCAAAGTGCGCACCCACGTCTGCGACCAGCTCCGGGCAGGCGTTGGACAGGCCGCCGGCCCCCACGTCGTGGATGCTGACGATGGGGTTTTCCGCGCCGAGCGCGATGCAGCGGCTGATTAGCTCTTGGCAGCGGCGCTGCATCTCCGGGTTGTCGCGCTGCACCGAGGCAAAATCGAGGTCCTCGCGGTTGGCCCCAGTGTCCATGCTGGAGGCCGCGCCGCCGCCGAGGCCGATGAGCATGGCCGGCCCCCCGAGCTGAATGACGCAATCGCCCGCGGCCGGCGTTTTCTTTTGGACGTGCGCGGCGTCGATGAGGCCCACGCCGCCGGCGACCATGATCGGCTTGTGGTAGCCGCGCCACGCCCCGGTGCTGTCGTCTTCTAAGGTGCGGAACACCCCCAAGATGTTGGGCCGGCCGAATTCATTGCCAAAGGCCGCGCCGCCGACCGGCCCTTCGGTCATAATGGCGAGCGGGGAAGCCAAGCGGTCCGGGAAGGCGGCGCACTTTTTTTCCCACGGCTGGGCGAACTGGGGCAGGCGCAGGTGGGAGGTGAAAAAGGCGCACAGGCCCGCTTGCGACCAGCCGCCCGTACCGGCCGCCCCTTCGTCGCGGATTTCGCCGCCGACCCCGGTGGAAGCGCCGGGATAGGGCGCGATGGCGGTGGGATGGTTGTGGGTCTCGACCTTGATCAAGACGTGAGTCTGGCGCCGGCGGTATCCATAGCGGAAGCCCTCGTCCGGGCCGAAGACCGGCACGGCAAATCCCTCGATTACGCCGGCGTTGTCCGAATACGCCTTCACCGTGCCTTGGGGGTGGGCAGTGTGGGTGTGGCGGATCATGTCGAAGAGCGAGTGGGCTTGGCACTGGCCGTTGATGATCCAATCGGCATTGAAAATTTTGTGGCGGCAGTGCTCGGAGTTGACCACCGCAAACATCATCAGCTCCACGTCGGTCGGGTCGCGGTCGGCAAAGGCGTGGAGCGCGTAGTCGATTTCCTCGTCTGAGAGGGCCAAGCCCATCGCGCGGTTGGCCGCCACGAGTGCCCGCCGCCCCTCGGCCCGCACCGGAATGTAAGTGAGCGGCGTGGGTTCCACGCGGCGAAAGAGGGACGCTAAGGAGGCGAGCGGTGCCTCGGTCATGCGGTCGTAGAGCAGCGGCAAGACCGCGCTGGGCACTGTATCGCCGGCAAAGGCATAGCGCGTACCGCGCTCGACGCGGCGCACGAATTCGAGGCCGCAATTTTTGAGGATGTCGGTGGCCTTGCTCGACCACGGAGACGTCGTGCCCGGGCGCGGGCCAATGGCAACCTCGTGGGGGGCTGGCGCGGGCAGGGCCGCATGTACGTTGAGCAGGCGCATCAGCCGCGCCCGCTCGTCGTCCGCTAGGGCGCGCGTGCATTGCACGGCATAGAAGTACGTGGCGCGCAGTTCTTCAATCTCGGGCGCGGCGCGCTGGCAGCGCGCTAGGAGCGACCGGCGGCGCAGGGACGACAGGGCCGGGGGGCCGACAAAGGCGAGGAGCATGGGATACTTTCTAAGAGGGAATGGGGCGATAAATGTAGGAGTTGCCGCGAAAACGCTCAAGGATTGAGAGCGGCTTTTTGCACCTACGTACTTACGTGGCTATTTTTCTGGCGTCTAGGCATCTAGCCTAGCCCATGCAGTTGGAGGTTTTATGTCATTTGCTACGCACAGTGAAAACGCCGAGTACGTCGAGGGCCTTTACGCCCAGTACCAGCGCGACCCCAGCGCGCTCCCAGCAGAGTGGCAGCACTTCTTCCGCGGCTTTGAATTTGGCTTCGCACGCTCTGAGACCGCTGGCGAACCAGCCGCAGCAGTCGAACCAGCCGAAGCCTCGCCGCAGCAGTCCCAGATAGAGGCTTTTGAGGGCCTTTTGGCCCTCGAAGGCGTCCGCGCCCTCGTGCAAGCCTATCGGCAAATGGGGCACTTCGTCGCCCGGCTCGACCCGCTGGGGGACGACCGCGAGAGCCTGCCGCTGTTGGATCTGATGGAATTTGGCCTCACCGAAGAGGACCTCGAAAGGGCTGTCGGCAACGGCGGCTTCCTCGGGCGCACGGACGGAACCCTCAAGGGGCTGTTGAGCAAGCTGAAAACCACGTATTGCCGCTCCATTGGCGTCGAATACATGGACATCCCCGACAAGGAGCAGCGCGACTGGCTGCAAGAGCGGATCGAGCCTTGCCTCAACAACCCCAATTTGTCCGCAGAAGCGGCGCACCGCGTGCTCGCCCGGCTCATCGCCGCCGAGGAGTTTGAGCAGTTTTTGCACACGCGCTACATCGGGCAAAAGCGCTTTTCGCTCGAAGGGGGCGAGTCCTTGGTGCCGCTCTTGGACGAGTTGGTCGACACCGGCTCCAAGCTGGGCGTTGAAGAGATGGTCTTTGGCATGGCCCATCGCGGCCGGCTCAACGTGCTGGCGCATCTTTTGCACAAGCCCTACGAAGAAATTCTCGCCGAGTTTGAGGGCACGGACCGCACGGACCGCGACGACGACGAGGGCGACGTCAAATACCACAAGGGCTATTCCTGCGACCACGTCACCGACGAGGGGCGCAAGGTCCATCTCTCGCTCAGTTTTAACCCCAGCCACTTAGAGCTCGTGGATCCGGTCATTGAGGGCATCGTCTATGCCAAGCAGGCGTACTTGCGCGACTCAGAAGGGGCGCGGGTGGTCCCGGTGCTCATCCACGGCGAGGCCGCCTTTACCGGCCAAGGAATCGTCTCGGAGACGCTCAATCTTTCCGAACTGCCCGGCTACCGCACCGGCGGCACCATCCACGTCATCATCAACAACCAACTCGGCTACACCGCGCAGGCCAATGAGACGCGCTTTACCCCCTATCCGACCGACGTAGCCAAGGAGATTCAGGCCCCGGTCTTTCACGTCAACGCCGACGATCCCGAAGCCGTAATCCAAGCCGCGCAGGTGGCGATGGAGTTCAGGCACCGCTTCAAGGTGGATGTCATCATCGATTTGTGGTGTTATCGCCGCCACGGGCACAACGAGGCCGACGACCCCACCCTAACCCAGCCGCTGATGTACAAGAAGATCGCCGAGCATCCGACGATCCTCCACCTGTATTCCTTCCAGCTCATGGCCCAAAACAAAATATCCCAAGAGGAAGCCGACGATATCCGCGCGCGGGTCCGCACCCGGCTCGAAGAGGCCCAGCAAATCGCCCGTCGCCTCCAAGTCCAGCCCCACACCGCGTCTTTTGGAGGGGTCTGGCAGGGCCTGACTTGGGCACCCGACGACTGGAGTGCCCACACGGCTGTCGATGCCAAAATTTTGCAGCGGATCGTCGAGCGAGCGACCCAAGTGCCCGAAGGGTTTTCTCCGCACCGCACCATTGAGCGGATGGTCAAGGCCCGCCGCGCCATGGCCGCCGGTCAGGCCCCCATCGACTGGGGCTGTAGCGAGGTGATGGCCTTTGGCTCGTTGCTGCGGGAGGGGGTGCCGGTGCGCCTGACCGGCCAAGATAGCCAGCGCGGCACCTTTGCCCACCGCCACGCCGTGTGGCACGACACCGAAACGGGCGCGGAGCACATCCCCCTACAGTGCTTGGAGCGAGATCAAGCCGAGTTCATGGTGCTCAATACCATGCTGTCGGAGCTGGCGGTGCTCGGTTTTGAATACGGCATCAGCTCGGCGGACCCGCGGCGCTTGGTCTTGTGGGAGGCCCAGTTCGGCGACTTTGTCAACGGCGCGCAGATGATCATCGACCAATTCCTCTCCAGCGCCGAAACCAAGTGGCAGCGCATGAGCGGCTTGGTGCTGCTGTTGCCGCACGGCTACGAAGGCATGGGGCCAGAGCACTCCAGTGCGCGGCTGGAGCGCTTCCTACAACTGTGCGCCAAAAACAACATGCAGGTCGCCTATCCGACCACGCCCGCGCAATTGTTTCACGTCTTGCGGCGGCAGGTCCACCGCAACTTCCGCAAGCCGCTGGTGCTGATGACTCCCAAGAGCCTCCTGCGGCACAAGCAATGCGTCTCAGCGCTAACAGAATTTTCCGCGGGGACGTTCCAGCGGGTCATTGACGACGCGGACATCGACGATCCAGCCGCCGTCAATCGGGTCGTGCTATGCACCGGCAAAATCTACTACGACTTGGTAACTGCCCGCAGCCAGCAGAAAGACGGCAATGAGGTGGCGTTGCTGCGCGTCGAGGAGCTGTATCCGTTCCCGGCCGCCGAACTCCAAGCGGCGTTCAACCGCTACCCCGCGGCCAAGCAGTTCTACTGGGTGCAGGAAGAATCGCAGAACATGGGGGCTTGGTTCTTTGTCCAGCCTCACCTAGATAAGCTGTTGCCCGCACACTGCGAGTTGAACTACGTGGGCCGCGACGAAGCGGCTAGTCCGGCCACGGGTTCGGGACTCCTCCACCAAACCGAGCAACGGGAAATCGTCGAGCAGGCATTGGGCCGAAGCCGCAAAATAGTGCTGCATCAGCAGCGGCAATCTGGTTAGGAGCATTTATGTCAGTACAAGTCGAAATACCGAGCATGGGCGAATCGGTCAGCGAGGTCATTCTCCTCGAATGGCTCAAGGGCGATGGCGAGCGCGTCGAGCAGGACGAGCCGATCTGCGTCCTAGAGACCGACAAGGCCAACGTCGATCTGCCGTCCCCAGCCAGCGGCACCCTCAACCACTTACAACCTGTTGAGACCACGTTGGAGATAGGAGCGGTAGTCGCGGAAATAGCGGCCGCCGAAGAATCGGCCGCACCAGCGCCGGCGAGCGCGGTCGCGCCGGCTGCGCCCGAACCCGTCCTAAGTCCAGCCGTGCGCCGCTTAGTCGAAGAGCACGAATTGGACCCGGCCGCCATCGAGGGCACCGGCAAGGATGGGCGTCTAACAAAAAAGGATGTGCTCGCCCACTTAGAGACGCTAGCCGCGCCGGCCGAACCTGCGCCGCCGCCTGCGCCCGAACCCGCATCTGCGCCCGAACCGCCGCCTGTGCCCAAACCTGCACCACCTCCTGCGCCCGAACCTGCGCCGCCGCCTGCGCCCGCCGGTCCCGACCCCATCCGGCGCGAGCCGATGAGCCGACTCCGCCAGCGCATTGCCGAGCACTTGGTCGCTGCCCAGCACAATGCGGCCATGCTAACGACCTTCAACGAAATCGACATGAGCGCGGTGATGCAGCTCCGGGCCAAGTACAAGGAGCGCTTTGCCCAAGTCCACGGCGCGTCGCTGGGACTGATGTCCTTTTTCTCGCGCGCCACTATCCTCGCCCTCGGCGAATTTCCGGCGATCAACGCGCAAATTGACGACGCGCACATTGTGTATCACGACTTCGTCAACTTGGGGATCGCGGTGAGCACGGAGCGCGGGCTCGTCGTGCCGGTCTTGCGCCGTGCCGATCAGATGTCCATTGCCCAACTCGAAAGCAACATCAAGCGGCTCGCGCTGAGTGCCCGCGACAACAAGCTGGCCATGGACGAGCTAAGCGGCGGCACCTTTACCATCACCAACGGCGGGATTTTTGGCTCGCTGCTTTCTACGCCGATTCTAAACGCGCCGCAAAGTGGAATTTTGGGAATGCACGCGATCCAAGAGCGGCCCGTGGCCGTGGAGGGCCAAGTGGCGATCAGGCCGATGATGTACACAGCGCTGTCCTACGATCATCGGCTCGTCGATGGCCAGCAGTCGGTTTCGTTTTTAGTGCGGATAAAGGAACTGTTGGAGGATCCGGCGCGCTTGATACTAGAGGTGTAGCGGGCGGTTGTCGCCGGTCTTAGCGAAGAAACGCCGATGGGCAAAAAGGTAAAAAGACATGCTCTTCGGCCGAGATTCCGTAGGATTCGTCTTCTTCCCTGTATCGCAAAAGCCGTGCCAACATTCTACCACCTAAAAACGTTCGATCATTTCTCGTTTGGCGACATTTGGAAGTTCGTCAGGTGACTGTCTGACTAATCACGCAAAGAGGAAAATCGTGAGCGATACTGCATTCGACTTAGTGGTCATCGGCGCAGGACCCGGCGGCTACGTAGCCGCGAGCAAGGCGGCGCAACTCGGCATGAAGGTGGCCTGCATCGACAAAAACTACCTCGGCGGCACCTGCCTCAACGTCGGCTGCATCCCCAGCAAGGCCCTACTGGAGTCGAGTGCCTTGTTCTACAGGGCCAAGAAGGGGTTGGCGCACCACGGCATCGGGCAGGGCGAAGTGGGCTTGGACCTGCGGGCCATGATGGCGCGGAAAGAGAAGATCGTCCAAACCATGACCAAGGGCATTGAGGGGTTGTTTAAGGGCCGAAGAGTGACGCATTTCGTCGGCGCGGGCCAAGTCCTCGCCCCGGGCAGCGTGGCGGTGCAGGGTGCCGATGGCGAACAGGTGCTGTCAGCCAAGCACATTTTGCTGGCCACCGGGAGTGCGCCCGTGGAGCTGCCGAACCTACCCTTTGACCGCGAGCACGTAATCAGTTCGACCGAGGCCCTAACCCTAGAAAAGGTGCCTGAGCGGCTCGTCGTCATTGGCGGCGGTGCCATTGGGCTGGAGTTGGGGTCCGTGTGGTCGCGGCTGGGCGTCCAAGTGCTCGTCGTGGAGGCCATGGAGCAGATTTTGCCGGGGATGGACCGCGAGATGGCCCAGCAGCTAGAGCGGCTGCTCAAGCGACAGGGGCTACAATTCCTGCTCGGAGCCAAGGCCCAAGCGGCCGCGATCGCAGAGGGCCAAGTGACGCTGACCATAGCGGCCGACGATCAGGAGCGCGTCGAGCCGTGCGATCTTGTATTAGTAGCTGTGGGGCGCAAGCCATGCAGTGCGGGATTGGGGCTGGAAGACGTGGGCGTGGCAATCAACGAGCGGGGACAGGTCTTGGTTGACGGGCAAGGGCGCACCAATGTCGAGGGGATCTGGGCCATCGGCGACCTCGTGCCCGGGGCGATGCTGGCCCACAAGGCCGAGGCCGAAGGAATCGCGGTTGCCGAGCGGATGGCCGGGTGCGCCGGACAGGTCAACTACGAGGCCATCCCGGCGGTCGTGTACACCCATCCAGAACTGGCCTCGGTCGGCGCGAGCGAGGAAGCGGCCATTGAGGCCGGCCGCGAGGTCACCATCGGCAAGTACCCATTTCGCGGCAATGCCCGCGCCCACTGCATGGACGACACCGACGGCCTAGTCAAGGTCGTCGCCGATGCACACACCGACCAACTCTTGGGGATGCACATCCTAGGGCCGCAGGCTTCGCACTTGATTGCCGAGGGCGTCTTGGCCCTAGAGTTCGGTGCCAGTGCCGAGGATGTGGCCCGCACCGTCCACGCGCATCCCGCGCTGTCAGAGGTCGTAGGCGAGGCGGCGCGGGCGGTGGGGGAGTAGGCGATGGCAAGCGTCATCGGTAGCAGCCTTCACTTCAATCGCGCCGTCGATGCCTTTCTACCCCTTGAGTGCCCCAACAGTGATCCCCTTCGTCAAGTATTGCTGTAGGAAAGCATACACCAGCATCGTCGGGGCCATGATCAGCACCAACCCGGCAAAGGCCATGCCCCAATCGCTGCGATACTGGCTGACAATGGTGATGTTGGCCAACCCCAACGGCAGGGTGCGCAACGCCTGCGACCCCTCCCCAGACAGGAACATAAAGGCCATGAAAAACTCGTTCCAAGTTCCCAAAAAGGCGAAGATGCCCACCGTAATAAGCCCGGGCCGCGCCAACGGCAGCATGATCGACCAAAACGCCCGGAACTCCCCGGCCCCATCGATCAGTGCGGACTCGTGCAACCCCGAGGGCAATGACTTGAAAAACCCAGTGAGGATAAAGATGGCAAACGGCATCCCAAAGGCCACATAGACTATCAGGATGCCCAGCCGCGAGTTGAGCAGCCCAAAGTCCTTCATCTGAAAAAAGAGCGGCACAATGGACAGTTGCAACGGAATCATCAGCCCGGCCAAGAAGTAGAAAAACATCGGCCGCACCCCAAAGAAGCTAAAGCGGGCCAGCGCGTAGGCCGCCATCGCCGCCAGCAGCATGGAGACCCCCACCGTTGAGATGGTCAAAAAGACGCTGTTGAAGAAGTAGTCGCCGAAGTGTCCCTTAGTCCAAGCGTTGGCAAAGTTGATCCACTGCAAGGCATCGAGCTCGGGCAGGCTGAAGGGGTTGAGGAAAATCTCGCGGTCCGTCTTTAGGGAAGTGTAGAGCAGCCACAGCATCGGATAGACCACAATCGTCAGATAGCCGCACAGCACCAAGTAGACGAAGGGTTTGGCAAAGGAAAACTTGCGGTGCTCGGCCACGTTCAAAACTCCACGGCTTCGCGCTTCATGGCGCGCAAGGTCGCGGTGGTGCCAAAGAACACGATCAAAAAGAGCAACACGGCAATCGCCGTGGCCTCCCCGACCTTGAACTCGGTAAACATGGCTTGCACCATCCGCGTCCCGATTACGTGGTTGTCGGTCGTCGGCCGCTGATTGGTCAGCAGCCAAATCACCTCAAACGCCTTCATCCCGCCGATGATCATAAACACAATCGCGATTGACAGCACCTCCCAAATCAGCGGCACGGTAATCGACCAAAACTGCCGCCAAGCCGAGGCCCCGTCGATGTCGGCCGCCTCGTACAGGCTCTGCGGGATGCTCTCCATCGCCGCCAAAAACAGCACCATATTGAACCCGGCCGCGCCCCAAATTGACATGGGTATCAACGCCCAGTAGAGGTTGTCCTGCGCCAGCCACGCAAAGCCGGCAAACCCCTCAAACCCCAAAGCTACCAACACCGTGTTGATCGGCCCGCCCTGTGGATTGTATAGGTGCATCCACAGCAGGGTCGCCGCGACTCCGCCGAGAATGTTGGGAAAGAAGAAGACGATGCGGAAGAGCTTGGCGCCGACGAGCTCGCGGCTGATGCACACCGCCAAAAACAACGCCAGCGGCAACACGCAGAGCGGGATGACGAACATGATGAAGAGGTTGTTCGACAGCGCGATCCAGAACTCGTCGCTCTCAAAGAGCAGCCGCTGGAAGTGCAACAGCCCGACGAAAACCATCTCGGTCAGCCCGTCCCAGCGCATCGCGCTCCAGACGAAGGACTTGACGCTGGGCACCACCACGAAGAGCGTGTAGAACGCCGCGGCCGGCCCCACGAAAAACCCCACCCCAGCCCAGCCTAAGCGCACGGTACTGGTAGGCCGGGGAGCTTGGCCGACCCGCCTTGCGCTCCACTGCCGCGCTGTGGTGTACAACCAATAGCCCATCGCCAGCACCAAAAGCCCCAACAGCAGCGCGGGTTTCCACAGGTGGCGGACGGTAACTTGATCGGGGTGCTGGCTGCGATTGCGCACGGCCTCAGCCGCCGACTCCAACTGTTGGACGCCCTCTTCCGGCGTTAGCTGCCCATTGACGATCTTGAAGCGCACATCGTTGAGGAACTGGTCCATCTCCGGGAAGCCTTCGCCTGGGGCCGTGCCGTAAGCGGTCGTCGCTCGTCGCGCCAGCTCCACCAAGTCCTGCAAATCTTCGCTGGTTCGCCCCTCCATCGCCCCATCAACGGCCACCAAAACATCGCGCATCTCGGCGAAGCGGCCGGCCATGTCCCGCGAGGTCATAAAGCGCAAAAAGTCCACGCCCAGCTCGGGGTGGGCGCTGTTTTTGAAGACAAAGTAATACCCCGCGCTCGTGTAGATGGCCCCGGGATCGCTGGCGCTGCCCTCGACCACGGGCAAATTAAACGCGCCCAAGCGGAAGCCTTCGGGGATTTTGCCCATCATCTCGCTTTTGAGCCAAGAGCCGCAAAAGACCATGGCGGTGTGGTCCAAGAAAAATTCGAGCTGCGCCTCGGTGTGGCTCATGCCGAGGGCTCCGGGCTGGAAGTACTCCTGCGCCGTGCGCTGAATGAGCCCGAGTGCCGCCTCGTATTCGGGGTTGGCGAAGCTGCCCGGCACCAGCTCCTTTTGCTCGTAGAACCGGGCGCGGCCGGCGAGGTGGTAATACGCATTGTCGGTCACGCCGGCGATATAGCCCGGATAACGCCCCTGAAAGGCCAGCGGCCAAATCCCGGCGGCGCGGATTTGCTCGCAGAGGGCGAAAAACTCGTCCCAAGTGCGCGGCGGCGTCCAGCCGTGTTCCTCAAACATGTTTTTGTTGTACCAGACCGCGTACACCGAATAGAGGAAGGGGATGCCGTAAATCTGGCCCTCGTGCTCATAGCGGTCGAGGCTGCCGGGCAGGAAGGACGTGCGCCAAGTCCGATCTCCGTCCCAGCTCGGCCCGTCTAGATAGGCGTCGAGGGGCAGGATTTCGCCGTTGCGTATCAGCGCCCAGTAGTTGAGGCCGGCGTTGCTGACTTCTGGAAAAGTTCCTTCGAGAATCCGCACCCGCACCTTGTCGGCAATGCGCGGGTCGCCGTAGAGATCGACCTGCACCTCGGGACGGACCTTTTCGTATTCGCGGGCGGCAAAAAAGAAAAAGTCCAAGCCCGCGCCGCCCTCAAAAATGGGCACTTCAACGCGCACCGCCCCTTGCGCTGTCACCGAGCCGCAAATCAGCCCCAGCCCAGCGATCGTCCAGCCGATGGCCTTGTTAAGTGTTGTTTGCAAGCTGGTCTTGAGTACCTTTTTGATCCTTGATCGGAGAGCTGTTCACGGATCTCGTAAAACTCTTTATCCTGAAAGAAGACGGTCGTATTCGGCATGTGAGCCAATCCAAAACCAGATCATAGTGTTTTCGTCGGCTTTATAGCCCAAAGCCCGCCATCCACGTCCGATTCTCACGGAGTAAATCGGCAGGGTTCCTCTTTTGACCTGCTTAAAAAAAAGCCCTCTTTGTTGAGGGTTTCTTCTCCATCTCCGGTAAGCAACGACAGCTTGGGCTTGAACGGACCGGGGAAGACGGTAGAATGCCGCCCAGAAGTCTGCGGTTGCTCTGGAGTTCATCAAGCCATATTGCCGGGATCGAAATTACTAACATCTCCTCGTTCCACAGCTTTCTGTGCCTTCTTTACCATCTTTTCGAGCAGGGCATGAGAGCAGGCTGAACCTACCAAGGCGTCCCATTCCGTCTCATCCACCTCATCTGCTGGCCCCAGCGTGTTATCGGCCACTACCAAGAGGGCCGCGGCAATATCGTCCTGCTCTTCTTCGCTCAGGCGTGAAGCCTTTTCAAAGGCGTCTTGCAGCTTGTTTGTCATAGCAATCTTTCGTGTGTATAGGCGACTTGGGTTAATGGCACGCGATTTACGCCCCGATTACATCCTTGCTCTCCACGCTCGGACACCAAAATTTTTCGATAAATTCCACCACCAAGCCCGTGCCCGCGTCGTGGCTGACGTAGGGCGGCATGGCCGGATTGTACATCGCGTCGGTCAAGTCGCGGATCAGCACCACATCCACTCCCCAGCGCACCATCTGCTTGATGGCAAAAGTCCGGTGCAAAACGCACATATTGGTATGGACGCCCATAATCAGCAGATGCGCGATCCCTTGGTGTTGCAAGTAGCTATATACCTCCGTCCCCTGGTCTGAAATAACATCGCGCTCTTGGTCGATTCCAATGCCCGGATGCTGCCGGTTCCAAGCCTTGTAGGTCTCGGTCTCGCCGGTGTCCGCTCCGTGATCCGAGGCATCCACCGGCAAGGGCGGATCCGGGCGCTCGGCGTCGGGCCGCGGCGCAACGGGGGGGGCCGCCAGTACGCGCTGACGCGCCGGCGCATCAGCGTAAAAATCCATGGTATCCGAAGGCGCGTGGACGATCAGGCCGCCGGCCGCGCGCACGGCCCGAACCACGGCGTCCATCCGCTCGACCATGGCATCGAGGCGCTCAACCGCGCCGCGGCACCAGTGGCCGTTCCACACGTCGCAGAGCAAGAGCGCGGTTTGGTCCGCCGCCCATTCTTGGGTGCTGGTTTGCACCCGCCAGATAGCGTGCCCGCCCTCGTCCTGTGTAAGGCTTTGGGAACGCAAATTGAGTCGCAAAAAGTCGCTCATGTTGCCCTCTCTGTCGGTTTTATCTGATGCGGAAATGTTGTTTTTTTTGATTGCATCTCTTTGCCCAAGTTCTAACGCTCGATCTCCCAAGGCATCGCATCGGTTTCAACGGCTCGCCAGACCTTGCCAAGCCAGATTGGCCAAAACCACGCCGTATGTTGCCCACTGGGCAGCAGCGTCGCTTCAATGGGGTATCTTTTTTCGTAGTTGACCGGGCCTCTTAGGTATTGGTCGAGTTCTGAGTACGGAATCCAAGCGTACGGCCCTCTTTCAAGGTACGCTATATCGACACTTGGGAGCGGGTTGTTGGTCACAAGCTGCGCTGGGACAAATGGAATTTCCACGAAGTACAGGGCAAAGCCATTGCGATCGATCACGGGTTGCTGCCCCTCGATCTTCGTCAGCAGATCGTCGCGCAGAAAGTATCCCCGCGTCTCTTCCTCTGTTTCTCGCGCCGCCGTTTCCGCAGTGCTTTCGCCCTCGCGGGAACCCCCGCCGTACGCGGCCCAACCCCGGTCGCTTGCGCGGTGATCGGCGAGCAGCAGAAATATGTCGTCGCCAGACTTGAAATAGAGCACCATGCCCGCCGGACGTTCCGCTTGGCATCCGGCACACCAGCCGACGACAAGCGCGCATACAGCAAAAAGTTTTCTGAGCAACCACTCTCTCCTTTGGCGTTCCGAACTAGTGCTGTCCACGAATAGTAATCATCGCTCATCCTATCGGCCAAACTTGCTCTGCAAACACCTCATTCGGGTAGAGCCCGATCACAGCTTTCAGCGACAAATGATACGCGTTTGAAGTCTGCTTGCTTCGCAAGAACTCTCGAACGGTCTGAATAGCTGCCTCTGGTTCCAGATTCGGCTGTGCCCCAGGAACAGTCGTGCGGATAAAGTCTATTGGTACTTTTGGAAAAGAGGCTATGCACTCATATTCGTGTTTCACAGATCGACTTAACCTGCGCTTGTTCGGATTCTGTGCATAAAAAAAATGAACATCAAAATCTTTTACCCCGCGACCACAGCCTAAATACTGACATGCGGCACCTTGGCATAGAGCCACGAGAATCAGACGCTGCCGGTAAGGTCCAACTAAGTGCGGATTGCGTACGAAGAATGCCTTCTCTTCCGCGCTGGCCAGTTTTGCCAAGCTGCGGAGTTCATTTGAGGTTACTGGCTTTTTGATATAGCTGTTTTCCATAAGTGAACAAAGCCTCCATTGATCGGATCGTCTGTGAGAAATGCCTTTGCAACGTCAGGATGGTATTTGGGACACATCTACAAACAAGCGCGCACAATATCGCGGGCCTTTAGCAGGTCAGCGCGATTTTTGTAGTACTCCAAGACGAAATAGGGCACCTGCGCCCACTCCTGTAACGCGCCGATGTAAGCCGGATAGTCCAAGCACCCCGACCCAGTCGGCCCGTAGTCGGCCACTTCGCCATTCTCGGCAAAGCGCGCATCCTTGCCGTGGGCGATTGCAATGTCGGGGCCGAGCATTCGCACGGCGCGTACCAGCGGAGTGCGGTCGGGCGCGAAGTTCGCCGCGTCCATGCAGACTTTGAGCGCCGCGGACCCCACTCGATCCTGCACCCGCAAAAAGCGCTCGGCCCCGTCGATGCTCCCCGCCCGCGTCATTTCCACCGCGATGACCACGCCAGCTCCCTCGGCGGCTGCACACGCGGTCGCCAGCCCGGCGCAGAGCCCCTCAAACACCGCCCGATCGTCCACGCCCTCTGCTGGATACTCCGACGGATGCCACACCAGCACCGGCCGCGCATTGTCGCCGAAACGCCTGTCGAGCGCCGCGGTCTTCTCCACGCAGCGCACCAGCCTAGCGACATCGGCTGGGACCGCGCCTTTTGGCCCGACCAGATCGACGTGCAAGGTCATGGCCGCCAGCGCGACATCGGCCTCTTGTAGCACTCCATCAACCTCTTCGGCCGACGGGTCCTGTGCATCCTCGCCCGCGCCCCAGCCGAAAAACATCTGCACCGCCGCAAACCCCTCGGGGCGCATTGCGACCGGCCGCAGCAGGTCGCCTCGCATCAACGCAAGTTTCATAAAGTTGCTCCTGAAATTTTATTTGTTACGGTTTCGTGATGATTATGGCATCCGATACCACTGTATAATTCGTTCCTTCCCAAGTGAAGTTCAATATTCGACCTGGCAAAGATGGTGTATTATCTAAGTAACTGCTGATTGCTGAGTCAAGGAGTGGCTTTGCACGTTTTAATTTCCACGATAAAAAGAAATTGGAGTAATCAACGAGGATAAGGAACAGGCGATTGGACGCATCAAATCTGCGTACTCCCTGATTTTCATAGAGCCACTGAATAAGAGTCTCTGGATTTGATTTTGCTTCGCTGATAAGTTCCTGGCGAAAATCACTCAGTTCGGATAAAAGTTCAACCGATTCAACCGAGGGGTGATCACTTGCCTTATTCCACAAATCCGGGAGGAGACGATTGTCAGAAAGACTTTTACTAAACGCTACTTTGCAACGACGCGCCCATTGTTTCAAAAGAGTAAGTTCCTGCTTTTTACCGATAGTTCGTCGACAATGTTTGATATAGCCTTCGGGTAAATAGGTGACCTTTAAGTCAAATGGGACATCTTTAATAAAAAAGTCTATTTTCTTTATTGATCCAACAGCAGGCAACACGGATGGATGATCCCGGAAAACATCCTCAATGATTATTGATGTCCAGTGATTGTACCAAGAACAAAGTACATAGCTTCTCATGCTATTGTGTAGTTCGTTCTCGATACTATTAGAAAGTTGGTCGTAGTCTCGAGTCTTTTTTACATAGTTATCGACGATTGTTCTCTCGAGACTATTTTGATGAAGTCCTCCCCAATCAAACACCTCTAAGCGGTAGAGCTGATTGACCAATTCATCCTCGCAATTCCGTCGCTGTTCGCGTTCGAGTGCATAAATTGACTTGATGGCACTGTCGATAGTAGGATTATCTAGTGCAGCGGTTTCAAATGCTTCTCTAAACAGATTACTCACTTTCGACGAAGTAGGATCGATAGCTGCAACGGAGAAAAGGTATTCCAAATGTTCACGACGCGAAAGGGATCTCAGCTTGAGAAATCTTAGACCCTCGAAAGATTCTGTAAGCTCACGGATGCGGTCCTGTTGGAACCACTTTTGCGCCGTATTAAAGTCCATTGTTCATCTTTCAATGAAATGGTGCCTTATCGGACCAATTTGGTATATGGCGTAGTAAGGCTACTATCTCCGAATCGACGTGCGAATTACCTAACACCAGCGCAGTATCGTTTCTTAGCCCACCCTTTCTATTGTCCTGAACTACTGATCTAGCCGAATAGTTACACGGGAACTGACCGATATAACAAAGTCGGCTATTGCGATAATCTTCGATTAGTCGGTTGACAAACTCCCAGCGCTCCCTCTGCCGAGCATTATAAATAAGGATTAGCAAGCCATCGCTCTGCAAAATTCTTGAACACTGTGAAAAAAAATCGTTCATAGCGGCCCCATAGATCTCCGGCGATTTCTCGCGTTCTTTCGCGTTAGAGATCACTATTTCATCATCAAAATTCGGTTCGGCACCTAAAATGGAGTTCCAAAGTTCACTCAACTCTAAATATGGAATGCGATCGCTATGAGGAGGATCCGTTAGTATGAGTTTCACGGAATGATCTTTGACAAGAGAAACCGAACTTTGGCACGGAGCACATTCGATGCAACATTGCAATGTATCTCTATAATACTCTGAAAGTGAAGTAGATACATGTAAGCCACTCAATGGATCATTGAATTTTATCGCTTTTAGAAGTTTTACCACACGACGCTCAAAGCAATTCCACACGTTTACTTCAAAATGCAACATTGGGCACCAGTATCCAATAACCCAACTGCCTACTTCAACCTTGTCCGCAGCTTTTCCAATAGTTTTTCCTCTTTTAGTAATAGCAAAAACCATTTTGGTCATTTGACCAGATGCTGCCGTAAGGCATAATCTGAGTGGATTCGCAAGGCTAGGGGGAAATTCAGCGATTCCGCTCAACAGCAAATCTAAATTGCGCTGTGCCCGCCCGGTCAAGATATCAGAAATCGTCAAGTCCCGATGTGCATTGATTCGGCTATTAGAAAAAAATTGAGGCGGCCTGAGATATTGGCTCTGATAACCGTTGAAGTCGTCAATCAGTTTCAGATCTTGTGCAGTTGGAGTCAATTCTTCACGGGCATTTCCCCTCCCTCCACGCAACCAAATTTGTTGGAGACTGTCGTTTTCCCACAGATAATGAGAAGCGATGCGGCCATCACGCAAAAGATAGCTTTGGTTTATTGAATCCTTAACGTTCTTTTCTAAACGCTCGAAGGCGTTAAGCACGGATTCGTATTTCGGTGGCGAGGCCAAGAGCTTTGTGATCTCGATGGCGATGGGATTTATGTCAAAGCCAATAAACCGGCGATTTCGCAATAGGGATTCTCGGGCAGCAGTACCTGATCCGACAAACGGATCGAGAACGGTGTCTCCTTCAGCGGTGAGTTGTTCAATCGCGAACGCCAAGGGTTCGTGGGGCTTTTTGCCCCAGTACTTATGAAAGCCGTACAGACCGGTATAGCCCTTTGGGGTACTCGCTGTTTTAGTAGAAACTTCGGGCGGTTTTTCGGCAAATTCAAAGACTAGTTGGTTTTGCATTCCTAAAACGTCCCCTGCACGTTCATCACCTGGCCGCGCTCCTCCTTGGCCTTGGAGGTGGCCACCCGCTTTTGCAGCTCCTCGTAGTACAAATCCTCGTCCACCGGGATGGGGACCCAATCGTCCGTCCACGTCGAAAGTAACATCGCGTTGGCCAGCTCCACGCCGTTGATCCCCTCGGTCCCGGCGGCCAGTAGCGGCGACCCCGTGCGGATGGCCTGCACCCAGTTTTGGGTAATCCCTTGGTGCTCTGCGCCGCGACCGCTTGGTATCTCGCACTTCCAGACCTCGGGACTGCCAAACCCATGCGGCCACTCTGCGAGGAATTCGCTCGCCGACTTTGTCGTGCGCCAAAAGGTGATTTTACCGCCCTCCAACACCACTTTGCCGCGGTCCGCTGAAATCTCCAGCCGATTGGTCCCCGGGGCCTCGCCCGTAGAAGTGATAAAGACGCCCGTCGCTCCGGTCTCGTATTCGACATACGCGGTTACGTCGTCTTCGACCTCAATGTCGTGGTATTGCCCAAAGCGACAAAAGGCCCGCACCCGCTGCGGCATCCCGCATATCCACTGCCACAGGTCGAGGTTGTGCGGGCACTGGTTGGCCAACACGCCGCCGCCCTCGCCGGCCCAAGTCGCCCGCCAGCCGCCCGAATCGTAGTAGCTTTGGGCGCGGAACCAGTTGTTGATGATGTAAATCGTGCGGCGGATCGGCCCCAACTCGCCCGATTCGACGAGCGACTTGAGCTGCTGGTGCTCGCCACGCGCCCGCTGGTTGAACATCATGCCAAAAATCCGGTCGCTTTTGGCCGCGGCCTCGTTCATCGCGCGGACTTGGCGCGTATAGACCCCAGCCGGCTTTTCGCTCATCGCGTGCAGGCCGTTTTCCAGCGCGGCGATCACCAGCGGCGGGTGGAAGTAGTGAGGGGTGGCTACGATCACGGCATCTACGCATTGGGCCGCCAACAGGGCGTCGGCCCCGGCAAACGCCTGCACACCCGCACCGTAGCGGTCCTGCACGCCGGCCAGCCGGGCCGGATCGATGTCGGCTACGGCCGCGAGTGCCGCGCCGGCGATTTGGCCTTGGGAAAGGTAAGTGGCGTGGCTGCTGCCCATGCCGCCGAGGCCAATAATGCCAATTCGCACCTGGTCCATATCGAGCTCCTTGTCGTTATCTAGTGATCATAAGGGTTTAACTCTGAGGGATTTGCAAACCACGACCGCGTACGGTTGCCAAAAACTCGGCAACAACACAGGGCCAAGCCATGGTCGCGCTGCCGCTGCTCATACGCGACTCGCAATATATTTCACAACCCGCCAAGCGGTCAATCGGGCCGAGGAGTCAGTGCTCATGCGATTCCTCGGCGTGTTGTAGGAGGATCTGTACCGATCGGAGGTTGTCGGCGAACGTGCGGTTTGAGGAGTCCAATGCGACGGCGCGCGCAAAGGCCGCCATGGCCCCGATCCTATTCCCCGAGAGCAGTCGGACGGTGCCGATCCCATTGTGGGCGAGGGCGTAGGTGGAGTCCGCGAGCAACGCGGCTCGATAGGCCCGGGCCGCCTCTTCGGGTCGCTGCTGCTGTAGCAGGAGATTGCCCAAGTTGTTGTGGGCCGCGGCCAATGCAGCGTCTCGGGCGATGGCCTGTCGATAGAGTTGAATCGCTCGGTCCGCCGCGCCCCGCTTTGCATACCGGCGAGCCAGTGCCTCGTAGAGCACCGGGTCGGCGGGGTCGTGGCGAATCGCCTCGCGGTACTTGGCGATATCCGTGTCAATCGAGCGCAGCATCTCAAACCGACGCAGCATCTTTCGTCCACTCTCCTGCTCGCCCAGTCGCAGCAGACAGTTGGCCAGATCAAAGTGCGCCTTTGTGTGGTGCGCGTCGAGTTGGATGGCCCTTTCGAGATGCGGGCGAGCACTCGCAAAGTCCTTGGCGGCGAGCTGGAGCGCCCCTAGGTAAGCCCACGTGTCTGCGTGGGTCGAGTCGATGTGCAGCGTTTTCTGCAACACGGCTGCGGCCGCAGCCGGTCGCCCCTGCTTCCCCAGCAGGTAGCCTAGCTGATTGCGCGCCTCCACATCGTCGGGGCGAATCCCCACCGCAATCTCCAGCGCCTCAAGGGCACCAGCGTAGTCGCCGCGCCGTTCCCGCAACTGGGCCAAAGCCTTGTGAGCCGGCTGATAGCCACTGTCGGCCTCGATCGCGCGCACCATCAGGGCTTCCGCTTCTCCGTGCCGTCCGGCCGCCGAGCGCACGGAGCCTAGGTTGTAATGGGCGGCCGCGTACTCAGGCGAGAGGAATATCGCTCGTTGGTACGCCGCCGCGGCTTGCTCTAGACGGCCCTGCCGCGCCCAGTTGTTGCCGAGATTGTAGGGGATGACCGGATCCTGTGGGTCTAGCTGCGCCGCGCGGCGCAGCAGCCGGATCGCTTTGGCTGATTCACCGTGCGCCGAGTGTTTGAGCGCGCTGTCGAGGACGGCTTGGGCCGCTTCTTGCTGTTGTTCGGGCGCAGCCCCCTCGCAGGCACTCAGGAGCAAAAAGACCAAAACGGCCGGCATGACCCCCAGTACTCTTCAATTCCGGGCATCGGCTTCGCGATCCCCCCAATCGGCCAGTTCAGCACCCAGCACGTCTTCATAAACCGCGATCTCGTCGGCAAAGTCCACGCGGAGTTGGACGAGCAAAGAGTCCATCCGCTGATGCTCGGCACGCAGGCGGAGGATCACGGCAATATTCCGTTCCACCGCCTCATACGGGCGCGCCGGGGTCTGACTCTTTTCGGCGATGCGCAGCACGGAATACCCGCCGGGCACTTCGAGCGGCCCCAAGAGCACCCCCACTTCCGAGTCGAGCGCGAGGGGCGCGAGCGGCCCCAAGAGCGGGTTGTCTCTCGTGACGAGCCACATCGACCCGCCGCTTTTTTTCGTCACTTCGCGAATGCTGTAGGCCCGCGCCAAGGAGTCGATGGACGCCCCCGCCTCGGCTTGGCCGCGGAGTCGGCGCGCCAGCGTGCGGTCGGCGACGAGCACTTCATTGACGCGCACGGCCGGGCGCGGCCCGTACAGCTCGGGGTGTTGCTCGTAGTACAACCGCTTCTCGGCCTCCGACACCTCAAGGCGTCCGACCACCTGACGCCGGAGGCTGTCGATCATCATCTCTTCCCTGCGCGCCGCGATCGGGGCGCGGACCGCGGGTCGACGGTCCATACCGCGCCGCTTGGCCTCCGCGCGGACGAGCCGCTCCCGGGCCTTGGCGTACAGATCGGCCTCGGCAGCGGCCCAGTCGATGTCGGACGCCAACAACTGGCCGGTCGCCCAAGTACAAAGCGGGTCCGACGCCGGCCGGTCGCCCGCTGGTGGCTCGCAGACTAGCCCCTGCGCCTCCGCCAAGCTGTCGGCAAAGCTCTCAAAGACGCGCGTGCGCTCGCGGGCGCGGAACTCCTCGAGCACCACGTCCCACCGGCTCGCGAGGTCGGCGGGGCGACGATCGACGAGGCGAAACACGTGAACCCCATAGCGGGAGGTCAGCGGTTGCGGGTGCGTTTGACCGAGCTCCAGCGACAGAACTTGCTCGCGCACCTCGCGGAGCACTTGGGACACGGACATGTAGCTAAAGTAGCCCCCCAAGCTGCCGGTCTCGTGGTGGGTCGAACGCTCGACCGCGAGCACGTCAAACGGCTCTCCCGCCTCAAGTGCTTTGAGAACGCTCCACGCATCGGCCTCATTGGTCAGCATCACGTGCTGGAGCAGCACCTCTTCGGTGAATCCCTTTTCAATGGCAAAGGTCTGAATGCCCGCGGTGTCGCGCCCGGCGTCGCTAGCCACCGCGTTGAACAAGGCGCGCCAGAGGAGTTTGCCCTGTAGCTGCTCAAGGGCCGCGGCGATTCTCGGCGATGCGTCCAACTTCCGGCGGCGTCCCTCCATGACCAGAAGCTGTCTGTCGATCATCGCAGCGAGCAACCGACGCCTCGTGTCGAGCCGGGCGGGGTCTTGGCCGCGGTGGGAAGAGGCGAGCAGTTTCGTGGCCATCTCGCGGTAGGACTCGACGTCGATCGTATCCCGGCCGACGATGGCAACGACGACGGGCTTTGACTCGGGGGGTTCGGTCTGTTGGCAGGCCAGCAGGCCCGCGGCCAGCAAGATAACGGCCCGCGACAACATGCTCATCACTGGCCGGTTCCAAGCCCCGCAAACACATCTACGAAGATCATCGTGTTCGTGTCGGCATCGGCTCCGCGCACGCTGCGTTGCGTCCACCGGATGCCGATGTTCGCGGTTAGCTCGTAGCCCAGATAAGCCGCCTGATTGGAGAACTGGGATGCCAAAGTCAAGCGGCTGAAGTCGTCTTGGTAGTCAACCGCCCCCCCCTGTGGACGGCTCTTGAGGTTGTTAAAAAGCTCGTACTCGGTGCCAAAGCCGAGCGTCAGCTTGGGGGAGATGCGATAGCTGACGAGCAAGAAGAAGAGTTCGGCTAGGTCGCGCGTACTGCGCTCGCGCGGGTCGGTCGGCGTGCGAGCAGAAAACCGCTGCTTCCACTGGGGCCACACGAGCACCGTCGGCGTTGCCCAAAATTGGCGATCGGCCTTGTTGATTAGGCCCAAGAACGTCTCGTCCCGCGTTCCCTGCGCTGCCTCCCCCCGCTGATTATAAGCGTCGTACTTGAGCTTGGTCTGCGTGGTGACGAACGGTTCCCAATCTACCTGCAGGTAGAGGGTGTTGATGAAGGTGTTCTGCGCGATCAATGGATCGCTGAAATCCCGCAGCGTACCGGCGGAGAACGTCGGCTGCTCCCACTGGATGAGATGGTCGGGGATGTCGTCTTGGACAGCGCGAGCGAACTCCATTAGCTGGATCGACAGACTGCGCTGCGGATATTCCTTCTTGAGCGTCAACAGCCCGTAGGTGGAGGCCGCCCGGCGATTGCTGGAATGCTGTTCCGTCCGCGAGCGCCCGACCATGAGGCGACTGTTCGGCATCAGCTCGACCCCGACGTAGAAGTTGTAGCCCTTGCGGTCCCGCTTGTACGGGTAATCCGGTTCCGTGTCGTTCTCAAACCGATCGATGACGGTGTTGTTGTTCATGTCCGTGCCGAACAGGAATTCGGGCGGATCGACGTGGTAGCGGAAGAACGGCTCGCTGTAATCGGGCTGGTTGTTCTGGTTCTGATTGAAGTCGGAGATGAAGTCTTGGTTCTCGTCGAGCCCGGGAAACACCTCCCGATCGGGGAACTGATTCTGGTTTGGAAACAGGGCACTCAAATTCGCGCTCCGGCGCACCCAGTCCGGGAAGCGATCTTGGTCGTCGTTGTCGTCCACGAGCTCGTAGAGATAGTTTTCCTCGTTCTCGTAATCGACAAAGCCCTGCGAGTCGGGGATGAACATCGACGTCGAATACCCCGGCTCGACGCTGAAGACCTCCCCGTATCCAAAGAAGGGGTACGCGATTTGCGAGGCCGTAGCGTAGTACGCCTCGGACTCGTCGTGCGCCAGGGCCTGATTGCTGCGGATGGTCTGGTTGGGGAACCGCCGGTTGCGGCGATTGCTCACGTACTCGGAGCGGAGATTGAAGCCTCTCACATCGCTGATCGCCAGATTCACCCCCCGCAACTCGTTGCTCGAAGGAATTCCGTACTGAAAGCGAATGAAGCGCTGGTTGGAAGCATCGGTGACGTTGCCCTGCGCTTGGGCGACGGGCAGAAAGGCCGGCTCCAGCGTCGCGTTGGTTTGCAGGTTGGACGCGACTTCTACGAGGTAATCGTTGGCCACGACCAACCCCACCTCAATTCGCTCGATCTCGCGGAAATCAGTGATTTCCTCCTCGGGACCCGGCCGGAAGTCGGTCTCGATGTTATAGGTTAAGGTGACCGTGTTGGAACCACTGGCCTCTAGCAGGCCCTCGCGCGCGACCCCCCCTTCGATGATCGGGTCGATCTCGGGATGCTCGACGCCATCGATGAAGATCTGCTCGCGCAGCAGCAATGCGCCGCCGACGCCATCTTCTGGGGAATCGTCGGACAGGCGCACGATCAGCCGCTGGACGTTTCCCGCATTTAGGCGACCGCCGAGGACGCCGCGCAGCGAATTTTCGTCGAGGGAGAGGGTCGAGTTCTGGTGAAAGGTCGTCATGTACCTTCCCCCCAACGTGGCGAAATCGCCGACCGCCATGCTTGCGTTCAGGCCGAGTAACTGGGTGAAGGTCGTTTGCCGCGCCGCGCCTTGGTCGACCGCGACGGCCACGCGCCCGGGCGAATCGGCCCGCGCCGCCAAGACGCTTACGCCGTATTTATCGGTCTGAAAGTCCCACTGCAAACCGTCGAAAAGGGGCTTGGAAAAGGTCAGCGGCGTCATGGTGGTGCGAATGCCCTCGCCAATGGTCAGGGAGGTGTGGAACTGTCCCTTGGCCCCGGAGACTACGATGAGGCGATTGAACCACTGGCTGAAGTTGGGGTCTTTCCAGATGCCACTGCCGAAATCCCGCGGATACTCATTGGTGAAGTTGTAGATGTTCCAGCCCTTAGTGAAGTAATTGCCGTAGAGGTCGTAGTAGCGGTCGCCTTCGAGCTCGGTGCGCACGTAGCGCCGGTACTGGTCCCGAGCGTAGTTGGTGTACGCGCTCCCCTGCCAGCCGTACAGCGAGTAGAGCGCTTGGGGCAGATACCACTTCCGCAGCGTTGGAATTAGGGTCTCAGGGCTGATTCGGGCTCCTTCCGTGAGGTAAGGATTGAACAGACCGACTTCGACAGCTCGGCTCGGCGTCCCCTGGAGGAGCAGGACGGCTAGGATGACGCCGACTGTCCCGCTCGCCCGCGTTGATTTACCACCACGTATCGTCATTAAGATCAACCTTCCTAGTAGGCTAGTACGCTACACTGACCAGCAGGGTTTTGCTCTCCGGCCCGGCATCGGCCGGCACCGCTACGCGGCAGACGTACAGTCCGGGGGCCGCCGGCCGGTCGTCGACCCTCCCATCCCACACGAGCTCTTGCGTCTCCCCCGCTTGGCCGGATACGACCCGCAGCAACCGCCCCGCTAGATTGTAGAGCTGCAACTCAGCGGCAACCTTGGTGCGAAATAGATCGAAGGTAAGGCGCAACTGGTCGTTGACCGCGTCGCCATTGGGCGTGATGACGCGGCTCGATACCACGAGGTTGCGAATGGTCCCGCCGCTAGCTGTGTTGGGCAAGAAGACGAACAGGGCCTCCCGGTCCGTGCGATCGAATTGGCCGTCCCCGTCGTCGTCGACCTCGGGGGGCCGCACCTCTTGCAGATTATCCGGTTGCGCCGAGTTGGCCACGGCCGCGAGGAAGCGCGTGGGATTGTTCAGGGGACGCGCCGTGAACATCACCTCCACTGAGTCTCGCAGCACCCGTCGGGGCAGGGCGATGACGAGCGTGTCCGCGGTGGACTCGATCGCGCCTTCAACCGCCGCGCCATTGACCCGGAGCGATACCTTCTGCACGCGCCCGGGCACGGGCAGAAGCACGCGATCGAAGCCTCGGTCTCGGGCCGTGAAGGTGGGTTGCAGCACGTAGCGAAAGTCCTGCCACTGGCCAGCGGTCGCCTCCCGGGGATAGATCGCGGCCTCAACGCCCTTTTGCACCAGTGCTTCGTCAAAGTGAAGCGTCACCGAGTTGAGGACCGGCGTGATTTCGGGATCGTCGGTCTCCAGCCCCACCCGCATGCGCAACAGTTGTCTAGGGGTCGGCGACCGAAAGGGCTGGCCCGGCGAAAGGTGGGGTTCGCTCCACCCGCTCCAGTCCGCCCCCTCCTTGGGCACTTCGACGATCTCGCCGCGAACCACTTTGGGCAGCTTGTTGAACTGCGCCTCGGTGATTGGCTCCCCGTTCTTTTTGAAGAAGAACTGCTCCGCGTCGAGCTCATTGCCGGTGCGGGTCTGCACGGTGATTCGGGTCCCCGGCGGGGTGTCGGCATCCCACGAGATCCCCGTGATGCTCTTGGCCCCCCCGAGATCGATGAAGTCCGAGGTCAAGGCCGCTTGGGCCGGGTAGCCCGCCGAATAGATGAATACTTCGAGCATGATGTATCCAACTCTGCGGTCCTCGAGGTCCCGGTGGTTCCAGAACAAATAGCGGCCGACCCGATCGGCGAGCGGGTGGTCAAAGACGTAGCGTCCCGGGGCCCGGCTGTTGTCAACCAGCGAAACGCGCGTGTAGTCGAATGGGCTGCGGAATGGATCGTCCCGGGCGATCGGCGTCCCGTCTGTCATCTCCAAGTTGTAGCCGGTGTTGGTTCCGCCGATGCCAAAGGTCGTCCGACCGAGCTGATCGGGCGGCCACTGGTAGAACACGATCCGGCTGACGTGGAAGAGGGCCCCCAAATCCCACTCAAACCACATCCCGCCATCCTGCCAGAAGCGATTGAGCGTATTGGAAATCACGGGCCAAGCATTGTCCACGGTGCCATCGCGGATTTCTTCCACTTTTTTGAGCCCCGAGCGAATCGTCCCCCCGCGCTCAAAGGTCGTCAAGGCGATATTCTCGCCGACCGCGGTTAGCTCGATCTCGGCTAGTGCCGCGCCTTCTCCGACCTCGTGGGGGAGGAAGCGGACGTAGTGGACGGGCATGAAGTCCAGCGTCTTGCCGGTCATCAGATTTTCGCCGGTCGCAATGGTGCCGAAATCTTCAATCGACAGGGGAATGACGATCTCGCCCAATTCATTGGGCTCGGCGGTCGTAAAGACGCGCTGGAATCGCCAGACATCCGCAGACGAAGACACGGTGGAGCCTTCGCTGACAAAAACCGAAAAATCGCGGAAGGGGCGCAGGCCGAGCGTGTCTGGAAAGACTAAGCGGATCTCCTTGAGCAGGACGACGCGTCCCAAGTCAATGTGGAGCCAAGCATTGTCGGGATCGGCCCCGGCGGCGGGCTGCCACCACGTGGTGCGGTCGTTATCGGCGAGAAAGCGGGCGTCGCGGTCGTTCGACTGGGCCGTCAGCCCCCCAAAGACTTCGCCACTTTTCCGGGTGGGATGCGAAAACAGCGCCATGTCGTCCATTGGATCGGTGTCCATTCCGTACCACCCCAACTCGACTTTTCCGTCTTGCCGCAACTGAATGGCCCCGGTCGGGCTGGTCCACTGCCGCCAGTCGCTGAGCCGCTCAAAGCGCAACTCATCGGCCACGGCCGGCTCAGAAAGCAGCCACGCGGCTAGGGCACTACAGATCGTTTTCTTCATAGCATTGGTCCTTAGTAAACGACGGGCACGGTTAGCAGGCGCCGGGCGGTTTCCCTTTGGGTATGCACTTCGATCTGCAGCAGATACAGGCCGGGCGGAACCAAGTTGCGGTCGTCGTCGCGCCCGTCCCACGACACCTGCTGGGCCGATCGCCCCCGGTTTGCCGCCGGCAGAACCGCCACATAGCGCCCGGCAACATCGTAGATCTGTACGGTCACCTCGGCTTCGTCCAC
This sequence comes from Candidatus Latescibacterota bacterium, assembly GCA_965242865.1. Taxonomy (GTDB): domain Bacteria; phylum Latescibacterota; class UBA2968; order UBA8231; family UBA8231. Next base: position 5,342,545 of record CBDETK010000013.1, on the reverse strand, counting down.
GAACAGGACGCTGAACTCGACGCGGATTTCGTCGTTCACCCGGTCCCCATTCGGCGTCAGCACCGGCGGGGCCAAGCGGACCCCATCAAGCACGGTCGTCCGCGCATCGTCCGAGAAGACCTGTAGGCTGTTTGTGGCGACCTCGTCTCGCGCGTTCCCCCCGTTCACCGACTGGGGCAGGTTGTCGCTGGCAGCGTCGATGACCTCGGCCGCGAAGATCGTGGAAGAGGTAAAGAGGGAGGATTCGAGCTCGACGCGGACCGGGCGATCCTGAGTGCGCGACACCCGGTTGGCGGCAAAGGAGATGAAAAGCTGGCCATCGCGAGCGATTCCGTCCTCGGGCCACACGCTGTCGGGCGTCACCGAGACGAGGTCCCCATCGCCCATCTTCAGCCCCGCAAAGCGAGTGCCAAAAGGCACCGTCAATCGCACCGCATCAAATCCCTGTGAATCGCTGGCAAAGTCGGCCGCGATGTCGAAGTGCAACCAACGGCGCTCGCCGATGGGGAATTCCGCCGGCTGCGCCTCGGTCGTCCGGGCCGTCGGCTGCGCCTCCGCGAGGGAAACCTCGCCGACGAGTGCCGAGGCGAGCAAGGGCGAGACCTCGAACCGGAGTGAATCGAGCCGACCGATGGACAGCACATCGTCGGTCAGGAACGTCGCCCGAAACTGCAAATACGGCCGCCCATCCGGGGAGCGGTTCAACTGACCGGACGAGCGATAGGGCGAAGACCACGGCGACCAGTTGGTCTCGTCGTCGAGGACGACGCTGCGCTGATTGGGATAGCGGACGGCGAGACTCTCCCGCCGGGGCAGCGCGGCGCGCTGCCATTCCGTCTGCGTCACTTCCCGGTCGCGCCCGAAGTCATCTACGACGTAGTACGCCCGGGGCGTTTCGTCGATGCCGGAGCGCACTTCGAGGAGCAGCCGGGCGGCCCCTTCGGGATCGCCGATGAGCGCGTCCGCTGCCTGGTCGCGCCGAAGCGGGCGGAAGGAATAGGTAATCTCGCCGAAATTGACCGGCTCGCCGAGGGGAATGGCGGTGGAAACATAGCGCACGTTGGTTGGGACGCCCTCGCCATAGACTTGGAATTCGGCCATGCTGTAGAACTGGTCCGCCAAACTCAGGTCGAGGCGGATGAATCGGGCCGGTTGCAGCGGAAAGCTGACATCGACTTGGCTTTTGGTGTTGGACTTGGTTTCCTCGATGACGGTGGCGAGCGTCCGCTTGGGAATCGGCTCAGAGCCTTCGAGCAGGAATTCCTCTGCCTCATTCTGGATGGAAAGGCGATAGGCCCGCGGCGATCCCTGCTTGTTGGGGATGCCGCGCTTGTCAACGCCCGATTGCCGCGGGAAGAACAAAATTCGGTTGATCGGCGTCTCCAAGACCAAGTCAAAGGTCCAAACCTCTTCCTGCAGGCGCAGAACTTGGTTGAAGACTTCGACCGGCCCCTCGCCGATGAGCTGACGCAGCGAAATCGCCGTCTCGGGATCGCCGTCGATGATCACGGCCTCCTCGCGGCTGTACCCACCGTGCCAGAACCGCGGGTCAACGCCGGCCGCGAAACCAAAGGCTTTGCCCGTAGTCTGTCCTTCGGCCCAAGCCAGGCCGAATATGTTGGCGAAAAGCCCGGGTCCGACCATGACGTTTTCCCAGGGCCGCAGCTCTCTGGGCTGCAATGCACCCGGAGCGGTCGTGTCGTCGAGGGCGACGCCCTCTTGGCGCACCTCGGACCACGAGAAATCCCCGGCCGCCCCGCCGATTTGCACGACGCGGCGCTGACCGTAGGCCGCAACAGCGGTCGCGACCAGCAGGAACCCTGCGATAAGCATGGTGCGCGTGTGCATACTCTCCCCTTGCCCGCGCTCAGTAGGACACCGCCACGATTCGGAGGCGTTCAACCGTCTCGGCCTGCGTTTCGACGCGCAGGCGGACGATGTAGTGCCCCGGCGGCAGGTTGTGGGATTTGCTCCATCGCGCTAGGTAGCTGCCTGCCGCCTGCTCCTCCTGCAGAAAGGTGTGAACGAGCCGACCCGCTAGATCGTGCATGGTAATGCCTACGCGCGCTGGTTCGATGAGAAATACGAGGTCGTACTGCAGCACCAAGTCGTCGTTCCGCCCATCCCCATTGGGCGTCACGACCCCAGCCCCCAGAGTGAATCGGCTCAGGGGGGCGCCCAGCGAACCAAAGACGACCACGGAATTTGTGCCGAGCAGATTGGTGGCATCCCCGGGTGCCACCCGCTGCGGAACCGCACCCGCTGAATCTAGGAGCCAACCTTGGAACAGGGTCGTGTAGCGCAGGGGCGTTGCTGTAAACCGCACAAAGAGCGTGGCGTTGCTCGCGGCCGTGATCCGGCGGCTCGGGAAGAAGAACGACAGGCCCTGCTCGTCAAAAGCGACGCTATCGACGACCACTGGCTCGCGTTCTTGGCCGATCAACACCGATTCCAACTGAGCAGTCCCCAGCGTTGCGATCCGCAACCCATCGAATCCCTCGTCGCCGGACAACTCCGCCGCCAAGGCGTACTCAAAGGTCGCGGGCTGCCCGGTAGCGACGGTGGCCACGCCGGTCTGGGGGAAGGGATCGCCGACGAGGGCGACCTCGGCTCTTGTCGCTTGAGCGAGGGGCGCCGAGTGGGTGAACTCCAGCGCATCGATTCGGATCACGTCGGTCGCAGTGCCCTCAAAGAAAAATCGGAACTGGAAGAAGGGCCTCGGCATCGGCAGAAAGTCGAGGCTGATCTCGTAGGAGCCGGTCGAATCGATCGCCACCGGATTGGACCACGCACTCCAGTTTGCGGCATCGTATCGGGTCGTGCGCTCGCGGTCGATGAGGTTTTGGTACGCCTCCTCTGCGATCTCGGTCTCACTGCCGGTTTCGAGATCGATCTGAAAATAGGATTCGGGCGAAGTGTCGTGCCCCGCTCGCACTTGGAGCACGGCCTGCACGGGCTCGTCCGCAGCGGCGGCAGGCTCGGTCGACACGCGGGTCGCGTGGACCGTCAGGCGACCAAAGTTGCGCTCTCCCCCGTCAAAGCGAATGAAGTCGGAGACGTACTGAGCGCGGGGGACAAACCCCCGGCCAAACACCTCCATCTCGGCGATGTCAAAGGGATTGGGTTCCAGCGTTTCCAAGCGGATGTATCGCACGAGCTGCCGTGGAAACTCGGCCTCCGTGCGAACCTCGTTGGAAATCTCGACCCGGGCCAAGGTCTCGTAAATCGGCCGCTCGCCCGCGCCAAAAGAGCGCCCGTCGCTGACCTTGACCTCGTAGGCCCGCAGGAAGGCGGTGCTATCGGCCGGGTTGGGATAGAAGGCTATCTGCTCGACGGGAAACGAGGCCCCTAAATCGAAGACGAAGATCCGGCCATCCTGAGACTGGCCGGGAATCTGAAATCGCTCTCCAGTGGAAGTGTTGGGGTTGCCATCGACGAGAACGCCGTTTGGCTGACCGTCGGCAACGCGCGCCCACACCCGCGCTCCGCCCTCGGGGATGAACTCGTCCGGGCCTGTGCCGACATCCGTCCAGCGCACGGCGGCCACAATGTTCTCATCGGCTGTGAAGCCGGCCGGCCGCAGCGAGTCGGCCGCAACCTGCGCCCCCGCAGCCACGAGCTCCACGCTCTGCCACGGGTCGCCCCCCTGTCCAATCCGCACGGTCTCGATCTGGCCGCCCGCATCAATGCTCAGGAGGAACGTCAGGACCAGCGGGATGGCTGTACGGGGCACGTCAGCGTGCCGAAACGGCGGCGGGTGGCTGGTAGCCCCTAAAGACGTCGCGTTGGAAGCCGTAGGTCAGCACTAGGGTCTCCACCGGCTCGTCCGCGTAGTTGAAGCGCACGGCCACATCGTTGATTTGAACGGACAACTCGGTCACGTCCGGGGGCATGGGCGGAAATACGAGAAAGCCTTCGTACTCTTGGCCACTGAAAATCATCTCGTCGGCATACAGATGGAGACGCAGCAGATCCTCGCGCTCGCGCATGCGCGCATAGTAGTTTCCGGCCCAAGCCAACGCATACGCCCGGTAGTATTCACTGATTTCGAGAAATGTCAGGGGCTTGTACAAACGCTCGCTGGCGGACTGCAACTCAATCCGCGACGGATCGATCTTGACCTTAGGATACGCATAGTTCTTGACCCTAAGCAGGAATACGGTGAATCGCTGGGGCGTAAATGACTCGCCCGGAGGGGTCCAGTCGCCAAAGGTGAAGGGGTTGGTGGATTGTGCTCCGTTGGCCGACGTCGTGGCAAAGTTGCGGTTGAGCTCGGCGTCCGTCATCGGGCGGAGCGCGATATCGAGCCGCTCAAAGACGTACGCTACGGATCCGTCGTCGTGGACCACCATGTGTTCGCCCTGCTCGGCCCCGGGTTTGGGCTGGAGAGGCCCGGGGAAGTAGCGCCCACAGCCGGACGCAACCAAGATCAGTAGGCAGGTACAAAGCACTCGCAAAACGAGCTCTCCACGCCGGTCGGGATGGGTTTAGAAAAGTAAAAAAATTAAGGAGGGAGGACGGTCCTCCCTCCTTGGGCAACAAAAAATGACGGCTTCCTGCTTACCGCATCAACGCTTTCACTGCGCCCCAGCTACTCCCCTCGACGGACGTGGTCGTAGCAGCGGCATACTCATCGGTGCTGAGCAAGGTGAACTCGGAAGAGAACTCCGAACTATGGGCACCGCCGTTTTGGATGTGCGTCGTGATCTGGTGGGTGCGCCCTCCACTGTCGGCCTCATTGAGGCTCAGGGACATACCAATCGTCTGGCCTGCTTCAAAGACCCAGCGGACGCTTGCGTCGCGGCCATCCGGCTGGTACGGGTCGTAGGCCTCCATGCGAACCTCGTAGTTCACTGTCACGTCGGTGGACAAGTGCCCGGCCCCCGCTGGCGAGACCACGACCGCCCCCTCTACTGCGCCCGATTCGGGCCCCCACTGCATCTCGGCCGGCTGGTTCCAGCGCAGAAAAGACACGAGGGGGTAGCCGCCGGGGCGAGCGTAGTGAAAGGTCCACTGCTGGTGTCCGGTGCGGAGGGCGTCTGGTGCCTCGGTCCACACCCCGTGATCGGGATCCAGAATCAGCTCGAGGTCGTCGTCGTGCCAACCATCGTTCGGCTCGGTGACGTCCGCGTTCAGGGTGTCATCAACGACGCGCGTAAAGACGTAGAGACGATTGTCCGGCTCGGGCGTCCAGCCAACGTGGTGAGCGATGTCGAGGTCGCTGCGCGCTGGAAACTCGCCTTCCCCGATCACGTCGCACAGTTGGTCGCGACCGATGATGAAGTCGGGATCGTACCACGCCCAGTCGCTGTCGTCGCCATCGGGGTTCATGGCTGCTGGGGTTGGCACCTGCAGGGCAAAGTAGCCAACGCCGTTGCAGTTTTCGTATGCCGCTACCGGAGCCACGAAACCTGCTAGCAGCACAGTGCCGAGGGCTATGGTGCTGAGAACTGCTTTATAGTGCATGAGATCTCCTCTCGTTCATGTCTCTGCTGCGCCCTTTGGCCGCAGGGAGACGGTAGGATGGGCGCGGAAAGACGCGCTCCGCGCCGCTTGTGAATCAACCTAATTACACAGGTTAGCGAGGGCGGTAATTTATGACGCTGGCGCAAAAACTTCAAGTCTTTTTTGACTGGCCAGTCAGTACGGCGCGAGGAATGATAAAAGCAATAAACCGTTTACAAATAGCTATTTACAGTCTTGCAATCGGCCGTCAGAGGAGGCGCGTCGCGGCTCGGCTGTCGCAATCGGCGCGAGCAGATTGAACGGTCCCGATTCCCCGGTACGCGCTTGACTGCGTCTTTGCCGGGTGAGTACCTTGCAGCCGACGAGGTTGGCCGTGAATTCGGTGCCTCAACCGATCGGCAGGTTAGCGCGATTATAGCAGTCCTAAGTGACTTGAAAACATGGAATGTTCATCGACGCCGTCTTTTTTGGCTAGGAGGGGTCATTCCCGTGAAAACGGGAATCCACAAAAGCACTAGTACGCCACCGCGACCACGCGCCGCCGACCGTAGCTTTGCTCGTCCCCCTCAACGCGCAATTCTGCGATGTACAGCCCCGGCCTCACCGGCGCACCCCACTGCCCTCGGCCATCCCAAGCCCAAGCCCGCCCTCCGGCCCGGCCCTCCTCGGCCCGCACCCACACCAACCGCCCCGCCAAATCGAAAATCCGCAGGCCGATCGAGCGGGCGGCCAAGATATTGACCAAGTCGAACTCCACTTGCAGGGCGTCGTTGATCCCGTCGCCGTTGGGGGTCAGCACCAGCGGCCCCATGGACACGTTGGCCAACAGCCGCGCTCCCACGGGCAATCGCACCGCATTGGTGCTGCTGGCGACTGCGGCGGACGCATCGCCGGCTTCCACTCGCTGCCGCACCGGGCCTTGGGCGATAAAGGCGTCAAAGCGCGTGGCATCGACAAACACAGTCCCGGCAAAACGCAACTCCACGAGTTGGCGGCTCTTGACCGGCGCGGCCAAGGCGACAGTCATCCCTTCGGCCGTGCGCTCGGCCGTTGCTTCCACCGCTTCGCCCTCCACCAACACCGCCACAAACTTAATCGGCGCGGAGCTTTCCACCGCCAAGCGGTCAAAGCCGCGACCGGCCACCTGCTGCGGGCGAATGTAATAGGCAAACTCGGTCCGCTCCCCCGGCGGCACCTCGACCGGAAAAATCTCCCCGACCACCGCGTGCGCCACTGGGTCGCCGAACTCGAGCTCCAGCCAATCCAAGGCCGCCCCCGCAGCCGGCCGCTCAGACACCAAGGCGACCTCCAATTCGGCGTAGCGGCGCGGCGAGGGCGACGCGAACGGTTCGCCCGGCTGCAAGTACAGCTTGCTCCACGGACTCCAATCGGCCCCCGGGGAAAGCGCGGTGTCGATCCGGCCCTTAAAGGACGGGATGAGCTTGTTGTACTTTCGCTCGGAAACGACCCGGCCGTTTTTGTCGTGGTACGTGATGTCCATTTGCAGGTCATTGCCAGTGCGGCTGCGGACCTCCACCCGCGTCTTAGCGGGCGCGTCGGCCTGCCAGCCGATTGCGTGGACCTGTTTGTCGCCGCCCAAGTCGATGAGGGGCGAGGGCAACACCACCCGCTGGGGATAGCCTTCGCCAAAGACCTGCAACTCGCGCGTGCCGCCCCAAAACTGGCAGGGCGGCACAATGCCGCACCCCACGCAAGCGGCCGCGCAGGCCGCGTCCCAAAACACCCATTCGACTCGCACGTAGCGCGTCACCAACGGAGCGAAGTGGTGGTTGGCGATCCCGAGCTGGCGATTGGACGTGGTGGCTTGGCCGGCGAATTGCCGGTGCCATATCCGCGTGCCATCGGGCGCCAGCGACCCATCGGCGGTCAGCACCTCGTAGCGGTCGAAGTTGAAGCGGAATTGCCCGGGCCGCGACAAAAAGTCCCCGACGATCCGCACTAAATCCACCCAAAAGACCGCGCCCAAGTCCAACGTCATGCGCGAGATCACATCCACCGAGCGGTTGATGCGGCGGTTTTCCGTCCACAGGGAAAAGCGGCCGTCGGCCAGCGGTCGCACGTTGGCAAACGACGCGGCGTCGCCAAAGCCATCTATATCGACGATGAGCTCCAAGCCCCCGCCCTTGTCCGCCAGCCCCAAGGCGAGGTTATCGCCGACAGCTTCGACCGCGACCTCGGCCAGCGCGGTGTCCGCCCCACAGTCGAGCATTTCGACGCGAATGAATTGCACAAACGGGTCGCGCACCGGGTCTAGCTCCAGCGCGACCTGCGGCCGTTGGTTTTCCTTGAAGCGTTCCTGTACGCGGTACACGAGGCTGCCTGCAATGGGATTGCCAACTACGTCGATGGCTGGCTCCCCAGTGGAAAGCAACACGTCGAACAGCGCGCACGGCGACGCCCCTGCCAAAAAGGTCAGTGCTACTCGGCGCGCGGCCACGGCTCGGCCCAAGTCGATTTCGATCCACCAGTCGTCCACAGCGTCGGCCCAGTTGGGACGCCAGCCGGTTTGCCGGTTTCCGTCTATGGCCCGCGCGGCGGCCAGCGCGTTGGAACCGGCCGCGTGAATCCCGCCGCCAAAGGCGACAGCATCGCGCACCGGGTCGGGGTTTTTGCGGATTTCGACCGGGCGGATGACTCCAGCGTCGTCGAGCGCGACAATGCCCAGCGGCAAGGGCCACGTTTGCCACTCACGGGCCGCGTCAAAGCGGAGCGACTCGGCTGAGAGCGCGCCGGCCAGCCAGAGCACCGCGCCGCCGCTCCACAGGGTGGTGAGCAGGCGGGGATACAGCAGAGAGGAGCGATTAACCCAAGGCATTAGGTTGTCTGTCTGGATTCCCGCCCCGGGTCAAAACACGGGGCAACGTTCTTTCGCGGGAGTGGCCAATCGGAAACCCGACCGCAACATACAAATGACGGGGGCCGGCACGGGGGCCGACGGGGGCCGGCCCTACGGTTACATTCCCCAAATCTCGATTTCTACTCCGCTGGCTGCGGTGCGGTGGTCGCGAAATATTTTGTCCGCCCAACGCCGACCTTCGCGGCGGTCGAAAATCACCAGATGACCGGCCTCGGCCCCACAGCGATCGACGTATCCGGCGGTCTGTTCCACCCCTTCGGCCATGGTCTGCTCCAAGCTCTGGTGCAGCACCTTGCACTCGACCACGAACCGGCGCGTCTGCTCCCCGTGCGGCCATACAATGAGCAAATCCGTCCGCATCCGACCCAAGCCGTATTCGCGCTCGATGCGACCGCCGCTGTTGACGATGCGCTGCAAAAAGGCTTGCAGCAGAAGCTGCGGCCCGGCTTCCTTGTACTCGAACCGCTCGACCCAGTGCTCGGAGTGCTCGCGGAAGAATGCTTGGAACGCCGACAGCAGTGCGCCCACATCCAAACCTCCTTCGCTATCCACGTACCACGCGGTTTCTTGATCGAACTCCTCTTGCACGACCCACGTCAGTTCGCGCGGCACGACCTCGGCGTAAATCGGATTGGCAATGCGGAGTGGACGATCTTGCGCGACCAACCCCAGATCGCGCACGTACTCCAAATCGCGGTCCACAAAGCGGCGCTGCTCGCCGCCGCTCAGCAACGGCTCGACCACCCGGCGCACCCGTTCCTCCTTGAGCTTATCGGCCAACTGGTCGAGATGGGTCTCGCGCCGCAGGATGAGTTGCTCTTGCGCGGCGAGAATGGCCTCGGCCGCGACCGGGTGCTGGCGATCTTGGGCGACGCCGTAAAAGCAGGCTTCGTCGGCCAGCGCGTTGACCAGCCACGGCTGCCCTTGGGTCTGCGTCCAGACCGTCTCCAGTGCCTCGGCGGTAAACGCTTGGCCGGTCTCTTCAGTGTGCTGACCGAGCAAGGTGGACACCTCTTCGCGGGAAAAGTCGCCCAGACGCAGCGACCGCGCCTTGATGTTGAACGCACTGCCGCCGGCAATGATCGCGTTCTCGACCGTCGATTGAATGCGGTAATCGCGCACGTCGCGCACCCCGCACAACACCACGCTCTGGGGAAACGCTCCAGGCCGACGCACGTAGCCCGCCCGCAACTGACGCAGCACCGACAGCAGCGAATCCCCGATCAGGGCATCGATTTCGTCGATCAGCAGCACCAGCGGCTTTGGTGCCGCCGCCGACCAGCGCGTCAGGGCCTCGCGCAACGCGCTGTGCGGACCATAGTTAGCCAAAATATCGAGCCAGATGGAATCCAAAAACTCGTCGCCCAGCGTCGAGCTCGCCCAAGAGGTCAGTTCGCCCAAGATGGTGCGCATCACCTGTTCCACATTCTCTCGCCCGGCCTGTCCCCCCTCGATGTTGACGTACACGCAGCCGTAGCTCCCTTCGGCGTTGAGCAGGTCGCGCAGAGCCAGCAGAGCCGAGGTCTTGCCCGTCTGCCTCGGCGCATGCAGAATGAAGTAGCGTTTGTCGCGGATGAGCCGGCGCACCTCGGCAAGGTTTAGCCGCTCCAACGGCGGGATGCAGTAGTGATCGTCGGCGACGACCGGACCGCTCGTATTAAAAAAACGCATAGCGAAGACTCCTTATCCCTTGACAGCCCCAGCCGTCAGTCCCTGCACAAAGTAGCGTTGCAATCCCACGAAGAGCGCGATGGGCGGCAGGCTAAAGATCAGCGACGCGGCGAACAGCTGGTCGTATTTGTTGACGTATTGCCCCAAAAACGCGGCGCGCAGCCCCACCGGAATGGTCAGGGCTTGGGACTTGGTGAACACAAAGGCGAACAAGAATTCATTCCACGAAAGCAAAAACGCAAAGGTCCCCACCGCTACGATTGCCGGCGCGGCCAGCGGCAAGACGATGCGGTAGAGCAGTTGGAGGCGATTGCAGCCATCGATGAGCGCGGCCTGCTCCAGGTCGGTGGGGATGGCGCGAAAATAGCCGTTGAGCAGCCAAGTGCAAAAGGGGATGGCAAAGCCCGTGTAGATCAGCACCATGCCCACGTGCGTGTCGAGCAAGCCGAGCGAGCGAATCACCTGAAAGAGCGGGATGAGGATCGACGAGCCGGGCAGCATTTGCGACATCACCACTATCATTAGCAACAAGGTGTTGCCGCGAAAGCGGAAGCGGGCAAAGGCGTAGGCCGCGCAGACGCTAAACGCGAGGGCAATGAGGGCGGTCGAAAGGGAAATCGCCACGCTGTTGGCAAAGTATTTGACAAACGGCCCAGTGTCCCACATCTCGACGTAGGCGTTCAAGGTGAGGGAGCGCGGAAAGACTAAGGGGGGCGTCTGCGTCATCTCGGACAGGGGGCGCATGGACGTGGTCACCACCCAGATCAGGGGCATCACCAGCGCGAGCACAAAGACGGAGCCTAGGCCGTAGGCGAGATAGGCGCGGAGCGTCGCTTGGGTTTTAACGCGCATCCGCCCCTCGCTTCTCCTCGCGGAAGAGCACGCGGATGAAGACGATGCTCATGGCCAGCAAAAAGAGCAGCAGGATGAGGGCCGCGGCCGCGCCCTTGCCGAGCCGCAGGTGCTCGAAGGCGATGCGATAGACCGTGATCGGCACCACCTGCGTGGCCTTGGCCGGGCCGCCCTCGGTCATTATGAAGATCAGGGCAAAGTCGTTGACCATCCAAATCGTGGCGAAGAGAAAGACTACGCCGATCACGTGTTTGAGCTGGGGCAGGGTCACGTGGAAGAAGCGCGCGAACACATTGGCCCCATCGACGTGCGCGGCCTCGTACAGCTCAGCCGAAACCCCCTGCAAACCCGCCAGCAGCATGATGGTGATGTAAGGCATGAAGCGCCAAACATTGGCCACCACCACCGCGCCGAGGGCCGCGTCCGGCTGCGCCAGCCAAGGGATATTGGCGTCGATGAAGCCGAGGCTCAACAACAGGTGATTGACCAGCCCAAAGCTGTCGTGGAAGAGCCAGCGCCACATATAGCCGGTTACGACCGGGGCGATGGCCCAAGGGATGAGCAAAAACCCGGTAAAGACCGGCCGATACTTGCGAATCTCGTTGAAAATCAAGGCCATGCCCAAGCCCAAGACGAAGGCCAGGGGCAGGGAGTAGAGCGTAAAGCGCACCGAACTCCAGATGCTGTTGACAAAGGTGCGGCTGCCGAGGAGCTTGGCGTAGTGGGTCAGGCCGATGAACTCGTCGCCGGCTCCGCGAAAGAGCTTCACCTTGTGCAGGCTCATGATCAGATTGCTGAACACCGGGTAGAGGATGACCACCGCCAAGACCAGCAGGGCCGGCAGCAAAAAGTAATAAGGCGTCAAGTTTTTTCTAGTAATCACTCAACACCTCATTGACTTCCTCGGCCGCCAAGTCCAACGCCTCCTTGGGGCTTAGTGCGCCGGTCAGGGCCATATTGACCGCGTCGGCAATGTGCCGCTGGACTTGGGTAATGGCCGGATGCCCGGGCCAGCCCAGCCCATTGGCCCCGGCAAGCGCGAGCTGGTCCAAGTCGATATAGTCGGACTGCACGCCTTCGGCATAGGCCGCCTTGAGCGTGGGAATACCGCCCATAGTGGGGTTGGGATTGCGCCAGACCGGATGGTCCAAGTTGAGTGCCTTGACCACTTCCCACGCTTCATTGGGAACTTGGGTATAGCCCGTTATGGCAATCATGATTACGTCGAGCAACGTCCGCGCAGGATGCGGCCCAATACGCGCTGCCGGCGCGGGGATTTGCGCCAGTGCCAGATTGTTCAGGTCGAAGCCGTAGTTGCCGTGGACGATGTCCTGCCACCACGGCCCCTCAATCGACAGGGCCGCCTTGCCCGTTGACCAGTGCGCGGCGTTTTCGTCAAAGCGATAGGCCGCGCTGCCGGCCGGCAAATAGCCCTTGACCTTCATCTCGACTAAAAACTCCAGCGCGGCCAACCCGGCCGGGCCGTTAAAGGCCGCGGTCGACCAATCTTCGTTAAAGACGCGCCCGCCCGCTTTGTACAGCAGCGGCAGGAAGCGGTAGGCCGTGTCGAGGTTGACGCCCCCGGGCATGGTAAAAGGATCGATCCCGGTGCCGGCGAATTTTGGGCCGAGGGCCAGCATCTCGTCCCACGTTTGGGGGACTTCGAGTCCCAGCCGCGCCATGATGTCGGTATTGACCGCCAGCACAAAGGGCAGCATGGTCACCGGCAGGCCGTAGTGCTGGTCGTCGTATTCGACCAGCTCCCAAACATTGTCGAGGACGCGCTCCTTGACTTGGGGAAAGTCCGGGAAATTCTCCAGCGCGTACAATCCCCCCAACTCGCCGAACTCGACCGAGTACTTGTGATGGACGCGCACAATATCCGGCCCATCGCCGACGATGGTGGTGCTGATCAGGCTCTCGCGCTGGGTCGCCCAATCGCGGAATTCCAGCTCGATTTGGATGTCGTTGCGCTCGGCGTTGAAGTCGGCCACGGCTTGCTGCACCCAGACGCGCAGGCCCGGGACGCCCCCGAACTCCCACAACACCACCTCGGTCGGCTCGCCGGGCCGAGGGCGGTCGTCGCCCCCGCAGGCGACGAGGAGGCTCATACATAATGGAATTAGTAGTTTTTTCGCGGATTGCACGGGGTTTATATTAGCCAAACCACCCCTTGCCGACAATCCGCGCGGCGGGATGGGAGCTTGCCATGTTAAGCGAGTTGGTTTATACATCAGACACGCCCAGCCCCAGCAACCTGCTTAGAACCCTCATGCGTTCATTTAATACCACCGGCCCGGTGGTGCCCGCAGACCATTACTGCGTTCCCCTCCTAGAGCGGCTAAACCTCGGCGCAGTGCTCGGCCTAATCCAGGACAAAAAGTACTTTGTGTTGCACGCGCCGCGGCAGACGGGCAAGACCTCGGCCCTGCTCGCGTTGCGCGACCTGCTCAATAGCGGCCGCGAAGGGGCGTATCGCTGCGTGTACGCCAACGTCGAGGTCGGGCAGGCCGGGCGCGAGGACACCCAGCGCGCCATGCGGGCGATCCTCAGCCAACTGGCGTTGCGCGCCCGGCAGGCGGTGGGCGACGAATTTGTCGAGGAGGTCTGGTTCGACGTTTTGCAGCGGTCCGGTCCCGACGACGCCCTCCAGCAGGTTCTCAGCCGCTGGGCGGCCGCCGATCCAACGCCATTGGTGCTGTTGCTCGACGAGATCGACTCGCTGGTGGGCGATACGCTCGTGTCCGTGCTGCGGCAGGTGCGCGCCGGCTACGACATGCGCCCGGCCGGCTTTCCGCAGAGCGTGGTGTTGTGCGGCGTCCGCGATGTGCGCGACTACCGCATCCACGCTCGGTCTGAGCCCGAGATCATCACCGGCGGCAGCGCCTTCAATATCAAAGCGGTCTCCCTGCGACTGGGCGATTTTTCCCAAGAGGAGACCGTCGCGTTGCTGGCCCAGCACACCGCAGAGACGGGGCAGGCGTTTGAGCCAGCCGCTTTGGAACGGGTGTGGACCCAGTCCCAAGGCCAGCCGTGGTTGGTCAACGCCCTCGCCGACGAAGCCTGCTTCAGGAACCCGCGCGGCCGCGACCGCAACCAGCCGATCGCCGAAGCGGCCATTGCCGCGGCTGGGGAGCAACTCATCCTGCACCGCGAGCCTCATCTGGACCAGTTGGCCGACAAGTTGCAAGAGGAGCGCGTGCGGCGCGTGGTCGAGCCGCTGCTCAGCGGCGGCGACGAGCGCGACTTTTCCAGCCGCGACCTCGAATACGTCCGCGACTTGGGGCTGATCGCCGGCGATGATCCGCCGCGCATGGCCAACCCTATCTATGCGGAAGTGGTGCCGCGGGAACTGACCCGGGCCGCCCAGTCCGGGCTGGTGCAGGAGACGGCTTGGTATGTGGATGCCGCTGGCGGCTTGGACTTGGGCAAGTTGCTGTCGGCGTTTCAGGAGTTTTTCCGCGAGCACTCCGAGCATTGGGTGGAGCGATTTGAGTACAAGGAAGCCGGGCCGCAGCTTCTGTTGCAGGCGTTTTTGCAGCGGGTCGTCAACAGCGGCGGCCGCATTGAGCGCGAGTATGGCTTGGGCCGGCGGCGCACGGATTTGCTGCTGCTGTGGCCGCAGGGGGCGCAGACGCGCCGGTTCGCGGTCGAGTGCAAAATCCTCCACAAGAGCTTGGCGCAGACCGTGGCCGAGGGGGTCGAGCAAACAGCCGCTTATGTGGATCGGTGTGCGGCCGAGGCCGGGCATCTGGTGATCTTTGACCGGGGCGACAGCCCTTGGGCAGAAAAGGTATTCCACCGCCGCGAGTCCGCGACCAATGGCCTCGCGATCCACGTGTGGGGCATGTAAGGGGCGCGCCATGCAAACCGTCCTCATCACCGGGGCCACCGGCCTGATCGGCGCAGCCGCGGTCGCCCGCCTCGGCCGGCACTATACCCTGCGCGCCCTCAATCGCCGCGCCCTGTCCGCGATCGACTGCCACCGGGCCGACATCGCCGATCTCAACGCCATTCGGCCGGCCTTTGCCGGGGTAGATGCGGTCGTCCACCTCGCCGCCCACATCGACAACGACCTGTCGGCGATTTTCCGCGCCAATTTGCAGGGCACCGGCCATGTTTTCGCTGCGGCGTGCGAGGCCGGAGTGCGCCGCGTCCTCTTTGCCAGCAGCGGGTCGGTCATGGGTGGGTACGCGGCGCTTTCTCCATACAAGGAGCTTTTGGCCGGCGAGTACGACCAAGTACCGGCTGCGTGGCCCATGCTGACGGTGCAATCGCCCCTGCGGCCCACGGGCCTGTACGCGGCGAGCAAGGTGTGGGGCGAAGAGCTGGCCCGCGAATACGCCGTAGCCCACGGCATGTCTGTGTTCTGCCTGCGCTTTGGCCGCGTCAATCGAGAAGACCGCCCGACCCAGTCCCGCGAATACTGCGTCTGGTGTAGCCAGCGCGACGCCGTGCAGATGATCGAAAAATGCCTTGCCGCCCCCCTCGATTTGCCCTTCGACACCTTCTTCGTCAACTCGGATAATAAATGGGGCTACCGCGACTTGGAGCACGCTCGCCAGACGGTGGGCTTTGTGCCGGCGGACCGAGCCGAAGACTACCGCTGAGGAGACTACTCATGCTGCCCTTTGCTATCTGTGCGATGTTGCTCGCGGCCTCGGCCGCGCATGCGGACGTGAACATCAACGTCCCCTTGTTGGAGACGGCGCCGACGATTGACGGCGATCTCGCCGAGTGGAAGGACCGCGCCCACAACGACGGCGTCTGGGACATGCGCCGCATCAGCGAGGCCGGCTTCTACCGCCTCGATCGCGGGGCGCGCAATCGCCTCACGGACCACGGCGACGAGCCGCCCCTCAAAGACGACTTGCGCGCCCGCTACTACATTGCTTGGGACGCGCACCACTTCTACTTAGGGGCCGAGGTCTGGGACAATGTCAACGATCTCGACGACCCCGACCCGGCCGACAAGCGCTGGTATTTCAAGGATGCGATTTGCTGGTTTATGGAAGGCCCGCGCGACCGGGCCAACGAGCGCTTCGGCCAAGGCGACAACGCCTTTTGCTTTATCGCCGATCCCCAGCCAGCCCGGCGAAACGCGTGGTGGCGGCACGGAGCCCCCGGCCAAAGCTACCTCGAAGAGCCGATCCCCGAGGCCGCTTGCGATTACGTCGTCCGCATGGATCCTTGGGGCCGGAGCGCGGCCGATTTCGTCTTGGAAGCTCGCGTCGAAATGGTGCCGACCTTTGGCCAAAGCGACCCTCGCTGGCAGCCGCCGCAAGTGGGCGACGAATACGGCATGGAAATCGTCCACACCGACCCGGACGGCGGTGCGTATGGCGGCCACTTCATGATCTACGGCAACGGCGACGACGACAACACCTGGGGCCGGATGATCTTGGTCGGCCCGCGCAAGCCGATTGGGCGGCTCGCCGAATAGGGCCATCGCACGGGGACGCGCTATTCCTCACTCAGGCTCTCGGTTCGCTTGCTCAAAGAGTTTTTGTAGCAAGTCGAGTTTTTCGCTCACCTCTTGGGGGATTGTGGCGGGATCGACGAAGTGGACCAAGCGATGGAGTTCACCCTTTCTGAGCAACATGGCGTGGCCGAGCTTTTGCGCGAGCCGCCGAAAGAACTCCTCGGCAAAGTCGCTTAGCTTCAATCGCTCGGTTCGCGCTTCCCACAAGAGCCGTTTGGCACCCTCGTTTGCATCGCGCCAGGTAGTGAAATCGCTTTGGCTACCGTCAAAAACGCGTTCTTGGATCAATGCGCTGAGGACATCGTCGGTCTTGTCAAAGAGCGGTAGATCTTGGTATTGTTCGGCGACGTACTTTCGCAATACGTCCGGCGTGATAAAGTAGTTCTCCACTTCATAGCGACGCCAGTAGGCGATCTGAAGCCCTCCATCATCCGAGTCTTTCCGCTGATGACCATCGTTATCGAGGATCGCCAATCCTCTTAGGTTGGGCACCATGGGCTGTAAAGCGAAGAAGTGCTGCTTAGGCGTCGCATCGAAGCCACCTTCCACGCGCTCGAGTTCTGAGTTCAAGCTGGCAGTCGGGAAGGTGTTTTTCACATAGAATGCGTTGACGCGCTCGTCCCAAACGCTTTCTGCCGCGTGATTCAGTTGCTTTGCCAACGCCCGCAGGATGTCGGCATCTGTGCTTCCTTCCACGTAGAGCACGTAGCCCCGCTGCCGTGCCCGAATGTAATGTTCGGTCCCGTAGTGTTTGAGCGCGTTGAGGATGTCTTGCTTTGCCGCGAGATCGTCGGCTCGTCCCGGCAACAGCAGGATGAGGTTGTGATCGCGTGCTTCCTCTAAGACGACCTCCGAATGGGTGGCGAGGATGATCTGCGACTCGCGCTCAACGGCGATTTCGCGCAACAACACGTAGATCTGTTTTTGGCGCAGGATTTCGAGGTGCGCGTCGGGCTCGTCGATTAGGAGGACGGTACGCCGACCTGAATACAGGTACGCAACGATCAGGAGCATCTGCTGGAATCCGCGTCCCACGAGCGACAGGTCCAACCGATCCTTGACGTGAGGCTGCCGATAGAAGAGGTCAATGCTGCCCCGCGAGGTCTCCTGCGGATTGCCGAGATCGACTGAGAACAAACGCTTCATTAGATCGACGATCTTTTGCCAATCTTCGGGCGCGTTTTGGCAGACGATTAGGCAGAGGTTGCGGAGCACTTGCGCCGTTTGGCCCTGACCGAGCAATACATCGATGCGCCCGGGCTGTAAAACGGCTTCTTCGGTGTCGAGGCCCGACATTGGATATAGCAACTTAACATTGAATCCGGCTGCCGTTTCGATGAGTTCGGGCCGTGCGAGGGTCGCCTCGTCCGGTGTGCAGTACACCAACTCGTTGCCCTGATTGCGAAATCGCATAGTGACAGGCTCGACGTTACGCTCGTATAAGACGCCCAGCGTAATTTGAAAATAGATGTCGCGGTTGCCGGTGCGTACGGCCATGTTGTGCCAGAAGTAGCGCGTACGCTGCACGGGGACCGAGACGATGTTGAGCCGGTTAATTGCGGTCGATGTCCGCCCCTTGGGCGGTGCTTTTCCCTTGCTGTCTAACCAGGTCTTGACGGCCTGTGACCAGAGTGCGATGGCCTGTATGGCGGTTGTCTTGCCGCAGTTGTTGGGGCCGATGAGCACGGACGGATGATCCAGCGCGATGCGCTGCGCGTCGCCAAAACACTTGAAGTTTTGGAGCTCTAGGTAATGTAGCAGTTTCATCGGGTATCCTCTTGGGATAAAGAGTATCGCGCCCCCACCGCCATCTCGACAGACCGCCCTCGCAAAGCGATATTAAACGCGGCCTATCTTTTTTTGACAAGGAGAAACAGATGACTAGGGTAAATCAGATCGGCTGGCACGCCGAGAGCAAGACCGGCGTCATTGCGGCCGGTGGTGCCGGGGCGGTAGCCGCGGGCCTTGAAATCCTCGGCCACGGCGGCAATGCGGCCGACGCCACGGCCGGCGCGATCCTCGCGCTCAACGTCACCGACCACGGGGATTGCTCCATCGGCGGGGAAGTGCCGGTGCTTATATGGGACGGGCACACAGTCAAGTCGCTGTCCGGCCAAGGGCGGGCGCCGCGATCGCCAGCCGCCATTGCTTGGTACTTGGAGCACGGCATCCCGAACCACGACATCAAGATGGCCCCGGTGCCCGCGGTCGTGGATTTGTGCATTACCCTGTTGCAGCACTACGGTACGCAGAGCTTTGCCGAGATTGTCGCGCCGACCTTGGCCCTGCTCGACCAAGGCGAGGAGGCGTGGCACCCCCGCTTGGCGCGGACGCTGCGACGCTTGGTTGAGCAAGAGCACCGGGCGGCGGGCAATCGCGTGGAGAAGCTGCAAGCGGCCAGCGATCACTTCTACGGTCGCAGTGCTGACCGCGGCGATGTAGCCGAAGACCTAGAGGCGTTTTACGTGGAGCAGGGCGGGTTCTTGCGCCGGGCGGACTTGGCCGCCCATAAGACCTTGATCGAAGAGCCGGTGGCGGTCGATTACCGGGGCTACCAAGTGTACAAGTGCGGCCCGTGGACCCAAGGCCCTTATCTGTGCCAAGCGCTGCGCCTGCTCGAAGGGTTTGATCTCAAAAGCATGGGGCATTGCTCGGCCGACTACGTCCACGCGGTGGTCGAAGCCATGAAGCTGGCCTTGGCCGACCGCGACGCACACTACGGCGACCCCCTGTTCGCAGATGTGCCCATGGACGCGCTGCTGTCCGACGACTACACCCAGCTCCGGCGGCCCCTAATCGACATGGGCCGAGCGGCGCTGGACGCCCGCCCCGGCGACCCGCTCGGCATGAGGGCGGTGCAGGAGGGGGGCGCGTTCCGGCCCGGGGTCGGCGGCACAACTACGTGCGTGGTGGCCGACCGCTGGGGCATGGTCGTGTCGGCCACGCCGAGCGCGAATGTCTATCACGCGGGCGGCAGCGGTAGCACGGGCGTCTCTTATGGCAACCGCCTGCGCAGCCTCAACACAACCGCCGGGCACCCCAACTGCATCGCGCCGGGCAAGCGGCCCCGCATCACCCTGACGCCTACGCTGGTGCTCAAAGATGGCGCGCCCGTGTTGGCCATCAGCGTGGCCGGCGGCGACCTGCAAGATCAGGCCACCTTGAATGTTTTGCTCGACGTTGTGGAGTTTGGGATGCGACCGGCCGAGGCGGTCGTCGCGCCGCGCTTTGCCACGGACCACCACGAGGACTCGTTTGATCCCAACCCGGTGCGCGAGCAGACGTTCCTTCAGGCAGGCTCGCTGGCCATCAGCGCGGCTGTTGACGCGCAGGTCCGGGGCGAGCTGGCGCGGCGCGGGCACCAAGTCGAGGCCCGCAAAGGCCCGATCGCCACGCCGGTGATGCTGTGGGCGGACGCGGGCACGTACTACGCGGCCGGCGATCCGGCGGCCGGGCGTCACGCGGCCGGGTTGTAGGATGACGTCGCCGACTGCGGCCCGTACCCAGCGAGAAACACCTACGCGCCAAGGCGCGGCCAGCGGCCTCACGCTCCGCTCATTGGTGCTCGGCGTCGTCCAAGTCCTAGTGGTGTGTTTGGGCGCGCCCTACGCCATTTGGGTCTTGGGGTCGTCCGAAATCACGTGGTCGTTCTTTCCGATTGCGGTCGGCTTTTCGTTCTGCTGCCTCATCCTGCTCAACATCCTGCTCAAGACGATCCATCCGGGCTGGGCCTTGCGGCCGGCCGAGATGATCACGGTCGTGGTCATGGGCTTGGTGACGACCGGCATCCCCATCTTCATGATGGGCTACGTGCTGTCGATTCCCACCACGCCCTACTACTTTGCCTCCGCTGAAAACCAGTGGGCAACCTACGTGTTGCCTTACCTGCCGACGTGGCTGTTGCCGAGCAACGACGGGTTAGCCATGACTTGGTTCTTTGAGGGGCTGCCCTTGGGGGAGCCGATGCCTTGGGGCACCTTGCTCGATGCGTGGGCCATGCCGCTGTTTTGGTGGCTGAGCTTTATATGGACCTTGTACGCGGTGTGTTTTTGCTGGGTCGTCATCTTGCGCAAGCAGTGGGTCGAGCGCGAGCGGCTGGCCTATCCCCTGATGGAGGTGCCGCAAGCCTTGGTGGCGGACGCCGATGGCCCGGCGCGGGTGCCGGCCGTCTTGCGCAACAAGGTGTTTTGGCTGGGAGCGGCGATTCCCTTGTGCATTGTGTTGTGGAACATCGTCGGCTTTTTCTTCCACTTTTTTCCCACGATCGAATGGAACCATCCGATCCAAATCGCGCACGGCTTTCCCGCGATCAACATTCGCTTCTACTTCCCGGTCGTCGGCTTCATGTACTTCGCCAACCTCAACGTCACCTTCAGTATCTGGTTCTTCTTTTTGTTGCTGCTGGTCGAAGAGGGGCTGTTCAACCGCTTTGGCGTGGGCGTCACCGAGGCGGACAACTTCGTGTGGGGCTTGCCCTCGACGTCTTGGCAGTGCTGGGGAGCGTTTGTGGTGCTGGTGCTGTGGGGGCTGTGGATGGCGCGCGATCACCTCAAGGACGTGGCGCGCAAAGCGTGGAATCCCGCCCATCCGGTTGACGACAGCCGCGAGCTAATGTCCTATCGCAGCGCGGTCGTCGGCCTAGTGGTCGGGGTCGTCTATATGCTGGCGTGGCTCAACAAAGCCGGCATGGAATGGTCGGTGGCCGCGGTTTTCTTGGGCGGCGTGCTCATTGCCTACTTGGGCATCACCCGCTTGGTGGTGCAGGCCGGCGTCTTTTACCTGACGACGCCCGTAGTCAGCCAAGCCATGACCATGATGACCTTTGGCACGAGTGCGATTTCGCCGACGGGTTTGGCGGCCTTGGGGATGAGCTATGGGTTCTTCAGCGACGTGCAGTCTATTTTCATGCCGTCGGCCGCCCATGCCGCCCGCCTGCACGACGCCATGCGCATGAGCCGCCGCGGCTTGTGCTTGGCCATTGCGCTGGCCCTAGTGGTCGGCTTTGTCGCGGCCATTGTGTACGTCATTGCCATGGCCTACGAGCAGGGAGCGTCCAACTTCAACTCTTGGTTTTTCCGCGTCTCCTCGGGCGCGGGCGTGCGCTCCTTTGACGACGCGCTGACCAAGATAAAAACCCCGGCCGATTTCCACGCGCAAAAGTTGGGCTTTTTCGGCATTGGCGCCGCGGCCATGGCGGTTTTGACGTTTATGCAGTATCGCTTCCCGTGGTGGCCTTTGCATCCGGTGGGCTTGGCCATTTCCGCGATCTGGATGGTGCGGAACCAAGCCCCGGCGATTTTTGTGGCGTGGGCGGCCAAGAGCCTGATCATGCGCTTTGGCGGCATTGAGCTATACCGCAAGGCCGCGCCGTTTTTCATCGGCCTGATTCTCGGGCACTTCTTTGGCGTGGGGATCTCGTTTATCGTCGATATGGTGTTCTTCCCCGGCAACGGCCACCCCATCCTGCACGGCTGAGGCCGCGTGTCGAGCCATCCGGCAACCGGCGTCACCGGGCGGTCCGTGCTCGTGGGCTGCGCCGTGGTGGCGTTGATCAGCTTGGGGGGGCCGCACTCGATTTGGACCTTTGGGTCGTCCGAGATGACTTGGTCCTTCTTTCCGATTGGGGTGGGGTTTCTCTTTGTCGCCCTGATCTTCGCCAACGCCCTGCTCAAGACCGTCCAGCCCAACTGGGCCCTGCGCCCAGCCGAAATGATCACGGTCGTCGTCATGGGGTTGGTCTGTACGGGCATCCCGGTGTTCCTCATCGGCTACTTCCTCGCGATCCCGACGACTCCCTACTACTTTGCGTCTGCAGAGAATCAATGGGGCACTTACGTGCTGCCCTACCTGCCCGCTTGGCTGCTGCCATCCAACGACGGGTTGGCCATGACTTGGTTTTTCGAGGGGCTGCCCCTCGGCGAACCCACGCCTTGGGGCACCTTGCTGGCCGCTTGGGCCATGCCGCTGTTTTGGTGGTTGAGCTTTCTGTGGACTTTGTACTGGGTCTGCTTCTGTGTGGTGGTCATCCTGCGCAAGCAGTGGGTCGAGCGCGAGCGATTGGCCTACCCCCTGATGGAGGTGCCGCAAGCCCTCGTCGCCGATGCCGACCGCCGGCTGCCAGCGATCCTGTACCGCAAAGCCTTCTGGGCGGGTGCGGCCCTGCCGCTGGGCATCGTGTTGTGGAACATCGTCGGCTTTTTCTTTCACTTTTTCCCCGCGATCGCGTGGCAGCACCCCATCCAAATCGCGCCCGGCTTTCCGACCATCAACATTCGCTTCTACTTCCCGGTCGTCGGCTTCATGTACTTCGCCAACCTCAACGTCACCTTCAGTATCTGGTTCTTCTTTTTGCTGACGCTGCTCGAGGAGGGGTTGTTCAATCGCTTTGGCCTCGGCGTCACCGACGCGGATAAGTTCGTTTGGGGGCTGCCTTCGACGTCGTGGCAGTGCTGGGGGGCGTTTGTGGTGCTGGTGCTGTGGGGGCTGTGGATGGCGCGCGACCACCTCAAGGATGTGTTCCGCAAGGCGTGGAACCCAGCCTACCCGATTGACGACCGCGGCGAGCTAATGTCCTATCGCGCCGCCGTGCTGGGCCTTTTGCTGGGCACGCTCTACATGCTCGCTTGGCTGCACAAAGCCGGTATGGAATGGTCGGTGGCCGCGTTCTTTTTAGCCGGCGTCCTCATCGCCTATTTGGGCATTACGCGCTTGGTGGTCCAAACGGGCGCGTTCTACCTCACCACGCCGGTCGTCAGTCAGGCCATGACGATGATGACGCTGGGCACTAGTGCCATTTCGCCGACGGGTTTGGCGGCCTTGGGGCTGACTTATTCCTTTTTTGGCGACGTGCAGTCCATCTTCATGCCCTCGGCCGCGCACGCCGCCAAGCTACAGCACAGCCGGCGCATTGCCCGCCGCGGCTTTGTCTTGGCCATTGCCTTGGCCGTGGTCCTATCCTTCGCAATTTCCCTGACCAATCTCATCGCCATGGCCTACGAGCAGGGGGCTTCCAACTTCAACTCGTGGATTTTTCGCGTTTCCTCTGGCGCGGGCGTGATGGCCTTTGGCGACGTGATGGCCAAAATCAAAACTCCGGCCGACTTGCACGCGCAAAAGTTGGGCTTTTTTGGCATTGGCGCGGTGGCTATGGCGGTTTTGACGTTTATGCAGTATCGCTTCCCGTGGTGGCCCCTGCATCCGGTGGGCTTGGCCATCTCTGCGGTTTGGATGGTGCGGAACCAAGCCGCGGCGATTTTTGTGGCGTGGGCGGCCAAGAGCTTGATCATGCGCTTTGGCGGCATTGAGCTATACCGCAAAGCCGCGCCGTTTTTCATCGGCCTAATCGTCGGCTACTTTCTCGGCGTCGGCCTCTCTTTTCTCGTTGACGTGGCGTTTTTTACCGGCAACGGGCATCCGATTCTGCACGGGTGAGGAGTTTGGATTTAATAGGTTGCTTCTTTAGATTGCACACTATGACCCCAGAGCCGATCAAAAAGACCAACCAAACGCTCGATCTCGTCGTAGAGGCTCTCGTCCGCGCCTACCCCTTTGAGCGGATCGTTCTATTCGGTTCTCATGCTACGGGTCGTAGCCAATGGGACAGCGATTTGGATTTACTCGTCGTCTGGCAGACGGATTTGCCTCCGTTGGAACGCGCCCTTGAAACGCGCCGCCTACTCGAAGACATTGATTGTCCCTTGGATGTTGTCGTGTACACTCCCGCCGAACTGGCCTATTGGCAAAAAGCTCCGTCTTCATTCGCGTCCCAGGTATTGGCCGAGGGCACCACTTTGTATAGCAATCCTACATCCTTCAAGACTGGATTCCCGCGTTCGCGGGAATGACGACTCGTAGGCAAAAAACAGGGCCGATGAACATTCCATGCTTTCAAGTCATTTAGGACTGCTATATAAGAAAAGACAGCTCTATTAACCCGTCCTGTATTGAGTGGACGTATGTATCTCATTCCCCGTGTAACGGAGGTCGTGTTATGAGTGGTGTACGCCCTTCCTCATCTCCTATCCGATTTAGGCCGAGGCTCGCTGGTCCGACGAGCGGCTGTTTGGTGCTGTTGCTGTTGTTGCCTATTGGGCTTTCGGGGCAAGAAACCCAGCAGGTGACCCTGTACACGCCGGATGGCTCGCAGCAGCGGCTGCTCAGTACGCCGCTGGTGGTAGGTGTGGGGCTACCCAGTCCGATGGAGGCCCCGGTCTCGGCCGTGATCGGCACGGGCACGGGTACACGGCTGACGGTGGTGGAGGTCGTCGTCCGGGACAGTGCGGGTGGACAATCGACGATCAGCTATGCGACTGGAGAGATTTCGGCCTTGGCGGCAGACCCGTCGGGCAATGTGTGGGTGGGGACTTCAACGGGTTTGAGCCGGTTCGATGGCCAGCGGTAGACGACCTTGATATGGGGATCGTTGATAGCGAGCCTTGGTGGACCTACGCGACCAACCAGCAATCGCGTTTTGACGGGCAGGCTTGGTGGCACCCTATAGAACTAGAACCAGTGTTCCATCCGATACAGGGCACTTTTGATCACGTCCGAGTTACCAACATCGCGGTGGATCGATCCGGCACACTCTGGGCGGTTCTTGAGTTTGACGTGCTCGTGGACGACTTCGGGGAACGGACATGGAGTAGCTTGCTCTCCTTTGATGGGACGCGGTGGACGTCGTACTTGGGCCGTTTCGGGATGATCTTCTCTGACAGCCAAGGTCGCGTTTGGTTGATTACCCCAATCCCTTCAATCACGCCACGCACATCGGCTTTACTCTCCAGCAGCTATCGGCGGTGTCGCTGCAAGTGTTCAACACCCACGGCCAGTTGGTAGCTACTTTGGTAGAAGGCATGCGGCCGGCGGGAACCTATCAGACGGCTTGGGATGGGCGCGATGCTCACGGCCAAGTCGTCAGCAGTGGGGTGTATATTGCGCGGCTAGACGCCGGGGGGCAGCAGGCCACCCGCAAGATGCTGCTCGTTCAATGAGGAGAGGTGCTATCCTGCGGTTGGCGGCACGGGCCGGGTTGACCACAGCTGCTTGGGGCGGCGGCTTGGGAAGGGTGTATGCCGATAAACAAAACGTTGTTTAAGTGAATAGAAGGTTGTTCAATAGGAACAAAAAATTATTTAACAAGACGAGTAGCGACGGTTGAGCGACGGAGTGTAGAAAAACTTCTACATTTTTTAAGCTCCTGTTTTTTCAATCCTTTAGGGTAATCCTGAAGGATTTTTTTTGTGCGTGGTCGGCTCGTTGGCACGAAATGTGCATTATAGTCGGAGCCGGTGCGGAAAAGGAGGCCGCACTAGGTATATTGGTAATCACCATTCCCTTCCCGTCTCTGTCTGGTCGCTCGCCGATGGAACGGATTTCTCATCTCTCACGAAGGAGACGCATCATGGCAATGAAGAAGATTCTCTTGCTTTTGGCAGTGCTGCTCGGCCTGAGTTGGGCACTGCCAGCCACCGCCACGGACGACGCGGCGGCGGCCTATCTGCCGCTGGCCGTGGGCAATTCGTGGACCTACGGCCACGAGTACAATGATCTAGACAATCAGCAAGATATTGTTGAGCGGTATCCCGCGTACTCTCAATGGTCAGATATCGATGAATCTACCCAACTCCCCAAGTTCACCATCACGGTGCGGGGCACGGAGGTCATCGCTGGCAAGACGTATTACGTGCTCAGCGATATGCCCGACAACTGGCCGCCAGCTCCCCCGCACTTCATCGCTGGCAAGAAGCTGCGCTGGAAGGGTACGCACCTGATGGAGCGCACCGCCGAGGGCGAGCGGTCTGTGTTTCGCTTTGATGGGGCCAACGACGCTGGCTACCCTGTCGAGACCACCGAAGGGGACACCTTGGTTCGGGTGAAAGTGTATTCCGATCCGAATACTTACTCGTTCATCTTTAGGCGGGATAATAGTCGGGATTGTGTGTTTTTTGAGAACTACGGCTGCTATGGCTGTAATTGGGGGATCTACCCCGTATTCATTAACGACGTACGCCTCCTGTGGGCGGTCTTAGAGGGCCGCAAGGTAAAGTATGAAGACCTGTTGGTGCCCACGGGCACCGCGTCGTCGTCTTGGGGTCAAGTCAAGAAGGAGGTTCACTGATGTACACTCAATACGCATTGCTGGCTATCCTCTTGATCCAGACGCTCAGTGCGTCTGTGGTGGGGGCTCGCGGTTCGGCGATTACGGGTCGGGCGTCTCTTGTGCCCGGCACGACATTTCCCTGCACGCTAGACGTGGTGCTGGTCACCTTTCAGAATGCGATGGCGGAACGGCCTATGAGTCGCATGGACTGTGGTAGTCCCACAAGTCCTGAAGTATGTGACTATCACGAGCACGACCGGCCCCACGGCTCCAACGACAACGGGACGTATCCTGATCCCGATACCAGTTACACATTGCGCGATTTCGAGCGGCTATTCAGCGGCGTCGGACGAGGCGTCTGCGAGCTACACGCCGCCGGTTGCTCAGGTGGGCTGGGCGTTGCGAGCACTGCTCAAATCCTATCGCGACGCCCTCGGCGGGGGCAATACCGCGACGAGCATGGAGACCGCGCCGGTGCGCGCCGGGGTGCCGGGTGCGCCCCCGAATTTTGTGCCCTCGCCGGGGGATGGTCGGGTGGTCTTGGGATGGGATGCGGCTTCGGCCAATGGCTCGCCAGTGACCCGCTATGAAGTTCAATGGCGGGTAGCTAATTCGGGGCATGGCTGGCCGGGTTGGTCCCCTGTGTTGGGCGGCAGCACGGCCCGCGATAGTACGGTTACAGGACTGACCAATGGGGTGCTCTACGAGTTTGCGGTACAGGCGGTCAATAGCACTGGCGCGGGGGCGTCGGCCTCGCACTCGACGATGCCGCAGGCTTGGTCGGGGACCGCGTCGTTTGGGGCCGTGTCCTACCAAGCGACGGAAGGGGGCACTGGCGCGTCCATCACGGTGTCGCTGTCGCCAGCACCAGCGCAGACGCTGCACATTCCGGTGGTGGTGTCGGCGGTGGCGGGGCTGACGGATGGCACGGTGTGGGTGTCGTTTGCCGCTGGCACGTCGTCGCAGTCGTTTACGCTGACGGCCAACGAGGACACCGATATTGCCGACGAGACGGTGACGCTGTCGTTTGGGCGTCTGCTTTCGGGAGTGGCCGCCGGTACGACGCGACAGGCGACGGTGACGCTGCTCGACAACGATGCGGACCTCATGCCTGCGTTTGCCGCGTTGAGCACTTCCCGATCCGCGGTCATAGGCCAGTATTTTAGTTTTCCCCGTCCGTCGGCCAGCGGCTCGGAGGACGTGATCGCAGGTCAGTCTTTCAGTTTCACTCATCCGTCGTACTAGCGGCTGGCCGGTGATGGTGACCCTGACGGTTCTGCTCGGCTTGAGCGGGACATTGCCATCCGCCGCCACGGACTACGAGCCCGCCAACAACCAGCCGCTAGTTTTTCGCCCCTTGGCCCCGACGAACTGGGTCGCGGAAGCCGGCGATGGCGCGGCCACGTTGCGCTGGGACCATCCGCACAATCCCACCCTCGACGCTTGGCAATATCGACCGGATTCAGAGGACTGGCAGGATATGCCCGTCGCCAGCGTCGCTGAGTACAGAGCTGCGGTATCGGATGCGCAAGTATGGGATACAACCGCCTAAGGAGGGGTTTCGCCCGGAGGATTGGGAGCGGTTGTCCCGTCTAGATCGAGACCGATGAAGGGGACCACTGAGTTCAGGTGAAAGTGTACTCCGATCCGATCATTCGTTATATTTTATTGCATGTTTAGACAAACGTATGTATTCCATCCCCCCTTTGAATGTATTGAGTGATGTAGATTGCTATATGAGCGGAGAAATTCACATGGCTGCGGTTGAGCGAGTAGGTGTCTTGGAGTGGGACTTGGAGAGTGCCGCCCAATCCTTACACCTTACTCGTAGCGAAGTACAGCAATACTTCACCGACGGACGTCGCGTTTCATTCATCCTTGAACGACGTATCTGTCGCGAGATTGTGAAAGGAACCCTCTCACCGAGTGAAGGGGCGGGCTTTGATTTAATCGACGAAAACGGCCAAAAATGGGAAGTGCGGTCCATAACGAGCAGCGGGATATATTTCTGTCCCAGCTACATGGTCGGTTCGGGTCGCAAATTCGACGAAGATGGTTTCATGGCCAAGTTGTCCGAAATCGAGGGGTACTTCGTTGGCGATGTCGCGGAATTTCCCAAGATACCTGTATGGAAGATACCCGAGGCGACCGTTCGCTCTTGGTATGAGCGAGGAATGCTCGGTGCTGGAACGAAAATATCTCGATCTAATGCGCTTAGATTGCTGAGAACGTGAAATGCAGGACCAGCTTCCTTTCGGCAGCAGGGATCGGCTGACGCTCGACGAGTTCAAATGCGAACTGGCGGAATGGCGGGCATTCGGCAAAGAGACGGTCGTCGAAGAACGCGACGGCATCCCGGTATTCGTCAATGAGTTCTGGACGTCCAAGCAGCGCGCCGCACACTCCCTGCACGAGATTTCCTATCGGGCGTGTTTTAAGCCTCAGTTGCCGCGCTTTTTCATCGAGCGGCTGACGGACCCGGGCGACGTGGTGTTCGATCCGTTTATGGGGCGCGGGACGACCCTGCTCGAAGCGGCCTTGCTCGGCCGGGACGCGCTGGGCAACGACGTCAATCCCCTGTCTCGCGTTCTGGTGGAAGCGCGGTTGACGCCGCCAGCGCTGCCCGAGGTTGCCGCACGGCTCGAATGCTTGGCTTTGGACGAACCAACCGAGCATCCCGCCGACTTTGAGGTGTTTTTTGACGAGCGCACGCTCAATCAGCTCTGTCGGCTGCGCGCCTATCTGGCCGAGCGTCGCGCCAGCGGGCGGGCCGACGCGGTCGATTGCTGGATTCAGATGGTGGCCATCAATCGCCTGACCGGGCATTCCAAGGGGTTTTTCTCGGTCTATACGCTGCCGCCCAATCAAGCCGCGTCCATTGCGAGCCAGCGCAAGATCAACGCACGGCGCGGTCAGCGGCCCGAATACCGCGATGTGGCGCAGTTGATTCTCCGCAAGACGCGGGTGCTGTTGCGGGATGCTCAGGCATGCGCTCCCCAAGGACGCAGCCGGGGATTTTTTCAACAAGCGGTTGACGCGCCCTTTGAGTACAGCGGCCCGCCGGTGGTGCTCGCGGTGACCTCGCCGCCCTTTATGGACATCGTCAACTACAAAGAGGACAACTGGATGCGCTGCTGGTTCGCGGGCGTCGATCCCGCTGCCATTCGCATTACGCAAACGCGCAAGCTCGCCGAGTGGAAGGCGCTGGTGCGCGGCGCGTTGCAAAGCGTGGCGTCGATTACGCGCCCCGGCGGGGTGTTTGCCTTTGAGGTAGGCGAAATCCGCCGGGGGTCGCTGTTGCTCGATCGCGTGGTCGCGGAAGTGGCGCAAGAGACGGCGTGGGAGCCGGTCTGCGTGGTAATCAACCAACAGACCTTTACCAAGACTGCGAATATCTGGGGCGTTGACAACAACGAGCGCGGCACCAATTCCAATCGCATCGTCGTGATGCAGAGGCGATAACCTTGCAGCCGCTGGCCATTCCGTGCGATATAACCATGCGAAACGTCCCCCCCGTTTACGTGGGGCAAGCGTCATAATCGAACCATGCGGAACGTCCCCCCCGTTTACGTGGGGCAAGCGTCATAATCGAACCATGCGGAACGTCCCCCCCATTTACGTGGGGCAAGCGTCGCAACCGTAGAGGACAGGCCCCCGTGCCTGTCCTCGATGTCTTAGGACCGGATCGCCCTTGACCCTATATTGATAGAATCATCACCCGAAACCATCCCCCCGCGCAGGAGAACGGACCATGAGATTGATTCTCGTAGGTTGCGAATACGCCGGTAAGACGACCTTGGCCCACGCCATCGTCGGTTGGATCGAGCGCACCTTGGGCTCGTCGCGCACCTTCCACGACCACTTCAGCCTGCCGTGCAACGAGTTTCCCGTAGAGGAGCAGGAGCAGTTGCTGGCTCTCAGCCCGCGGCTGAAGGAGATGTTCCAGCGCTACATGATGCACTATCACTTCCACCCCGCCTTCTACAGCGACCCAGACCACAACTTGGTGGGTTTTCACATTGAAGAGGCCGTGTACGCGCCTCTGTACTACGGCTACGGCGGTCGCGGCGAGTACGCCGATCGCGCCGCGCTGGCTCGCGCCCTCGACGAGGAGATCATGCAGCACGCGCCCGACACAGTGCTCGTGCTGTTGCGGGCGCGGCCCCAAGTCATTGCCCAGCGCATGCGCGACCAGCCGCACGAGCGGCCAGTAGTGCAGGAAAAGGACATCGAACTCGTGTTGCAGCGCTTTGAGGAGGAATACCGCGACTCGCTCATCCGCAAGAAATTCGCCCTCGACACGTCCGACGCCACGGTGGAGCAGACGTTGGAAGAGTTCGCCGGCGCAATCAAAAAGCACCTCAGCGAAGCCGACCGCTTGCGCCTGTTGGCCCATCAGAACTGGCCGACCTAGGCCATGCTCCAGCCCTTTCTCGACTGGTACGGCGTGTGGGCCGGTCAAGCCGGCATCCAAGGTGGCCAAGCCTGGGTGCAAGACCCGCCGGTCGGCGTGTGCTTGGCCGTCCAGGAGGCGCGTAAATCGCCGGTCTTTATCGAGCCGGCGCACCCTTGGGAAGCCGGCGGCTTGACGCCCCAAGTCGTCCTCAGCGATGGCGGGGTGCTGAAGATGTGGTACATCGCCCGCGGCGCTAGCGAGGCCCCCTTCATTGCGTACGCCGAGAGTGCCGATGGCTTTTGTTGGCAACGCCCGGCCTTGCATTTGCAAGCGTACGGCGGCCGCACGGCCAACAACTTGCTCTTTCCCTTTGGCGACTTTGGGCTGCAATCTGTGTTTGTCGATCCGGTGGCTCCGCCGGAGGCTCGGTACAAGGCCATGGCCCGCGATGCGATTGCCTATCACGAGGGCGTGGCGGTGCCCGGGATGACGCGGGAGCGCAAGTGGGCCATTCGCCGCGCCATGCAGGAGGCCGGTTACACGCCCGAGCAGCGGGCGGCCGCGCTATATTTCGTCGGCTTGCTCAAAGGCGCGGTGTCGCCCGACGGCAAGCGGTGGACCTTCTTGGAGGAGCCGCTTTTGAACGTGGGCCGCACCGGACTCGACAGCCACAACATCGCCGCGTACGACGCGGCAGCCGGGCGGTATGTAGCCTATTTGCGCGGCCAGCAGCAGCGCCGCCGCATCGTGCGCCGCACCGAGGGCGCGGAGTTTGGCCAGTGGTCGCAGCCGCGCCCGGTATTCGGCGCGGACCCGCAAGACCCCATTGACGACGACGTGTACGCGGCCGGCTATTGCCGCTATCCCCACGGCGGCTTCCACCTGATGTTCCCCGCTATGTACCATCGCTGGACAGCCACGGTCGATGTGCAGTTGGCGACGAGCCGCGACGGCTTGCTGTGGAGCCGGCCCGAGCGCAAGCCCATCATCTCCTCGGATCCCGAAGGGTACGGCATGATGTTTGCCTTCCCGGAACTGGTCGCGCTCGACTCGGATACGTGGGGCGTGATGTTCGTGGGGCAGTACGACTTGCACGACTGGGGCGAGCGGCACGACCCGGGCCGGCCGGCCGAATGGCGTTGGGCCACTTGGCAGCGAGATCGGCTGGTCGCGCTCGAAGCGCCGGTGGAGGGCCGCGTAACGCTGGTCGAGCGCGCGTGCGAGGGCCGCACGCTGACGCTCAACTTCCAGACGCAAAAGGAAGGCGGTTGGATCAAGGCCGAGCTGGTTGAGCCGCCCGCTTCGCCGGCTGCGCCGGTGCAGGCCATCGCGGGCTTCGGGCTCGCCGAGGCGGACGCGCTGGCCGGCGACGAGTTGGCTGGGGTGGCGACGTGGCGGGGCCGCAGCGATTTGTCGGCCCTGCGCGGTAAGCAGGTAGCCGTTCGCCTGCATCTGGCGCGGGCGAAGGTGTTTGCGGTGGGGCTGTAGGGGTAGCTGAATTGCGCGTGAGGCAAGGCGGCCACCACGTTCACCGGATGTCATTCATTATCCCAAGATGTATGCGGGTAGGGACTAGCATACCATACCGAAGCGAGGTTATAGCATGGCAACAGCACACACGAAAGTTTTTATGAGCAACAAGAGCCAAGCGGTGCGGCTGCCCAAAGCCGTCGAGCTGCCGGAATCGGTGCGAGAGGTCGATATCGTCGCGATAGGGTCAAAGCGCGTTATCACGCCTGCTGGCGAGAGTTGGGCTGAGTGGTTCAACGGCCCCGGTGTTTCAGATGATTTTATGTCTGCACGGGGTCAGCCAGCCGATGGACAGCGGGAAAAACTGTGATGATCAGGTATCTGATTGCGGGGAGCATGTAAGCCCCTTTTACTGCGGGATGGGTATGTCGCAACTCGAACATATTGAAGCTATTGAAAGACGCCTCTGGAGCGCGGCAGATACGCTCCGCGCCAATACCAGTCACGCCAGCAACGAGTACTTTTTGCCGGTGATGGGACTGGTCTTTCTACGTCACGCCTACAGCCGCTATCTGGCCGTCAAGCCCGGCATCGAGGATAATCTGCCCATTCGCGACGGCATAAGGCGGGGACTTACCAAAGGAGATTTCTCGCAAAAGAGTGCTATTTTTCTCCGGCCCGAAGCGCAGTTTGACTACCTCGTCGCCTTGCCCGATGGAGCGGATCGGGCCGGGGCTATCATCGCGGCCATGGAGTCCATTGAAGATGACTACGATAACCTGCGCGGCGTTCTGCCCAAGAGCGAATACCGGGAATTGGACAGTGCCGTCCTCGGCCAACTCCTGCGGACGCTCAACCCGGACGAGTTGAAGCAGGTCTCCGGCGATGTCTTCGGCCGCATCTACGAGTACTTCCTGACGCAGTTCGCCGATCAGAAGGCCCACGACGGCGGGGAGTTTTTCACGCCCGTGTCGCTGGTGTCGCTAATCGCCCATGTGCTCGACCCGCAGCGCGGCACGGTGCTGGACCCGGCGTGTGGTTCCGGTGGCATGTTCGTACAGAGTGCCCGCACCGTAGAGGAGCACGGCCAAAGTCCCACCGAGCGGCTCACGTTTCGCGGCTTGGAGAAAAACGCCACCACCATCCACCTCGCCAAGATGAATCTCGCTGTCCACGGACTCGAAGGCGACATCCAGCAGGCCATTACGTACTATGAGGATCCGCACGAACTGGTGGGGCGGGCCGACTACCTCATGGCCAATCCGCCCTTTAATGTGGATGAGATTGACGCCGACAAGGTGAAGGTTGATCCGCGCTTGCCGTTTGGCCTGCCTGGCGTCAACAAGCAGGGCAAAGTCAGCAACGGCAACTACGTCTGGATTAGCTACTTCTACAGCTATCTGAACGAGCGGGGCCGGGCCGGCTTTGTGATGTCGTCGCAGGCGTCTAGTGCTGGTGGTAGCGAGGCGCAGGTGCGGCGGAAACTGGTGGAGAGCGGCGATGTGGACGCGATGATCGCCATTCGCAACAATTTCTTCTACACCCGCACCGTGCCGTGCGAGCTGTGGTTTTTCAACCGCAGCAAGCCCGAGGCGCACCGCGACAAGGTGCTGATGATCGACGCCCGCACTGTGTACCGCCAAGTGACGCGCAAAATCTGCGACTTCAGCCCCGAACAGCAGCAGAACTTGCTGGCTATCGTCTGGCTCTACCGGGGCGAGAGGGAGCGTTTTGTCGAGTTGGTGTCGCGCTATTGCGACCGTGCTCTCGACGAGGGGAAGGGATGTTTTAGCATTGGCCTGCCGAATTTTCTAATCTCGCTCAACAGCCTACGGGATGTGCTGGTTCCCTTTCTCAATACGCTGGATGCAGAAGACGCCCATGCCGAGGCGTCCGAGAAGTTGGCGAACGCCCTGCGCGAGTTTGAGGCGGATGGGGACGCTTTCCAAAAGGCAATCTCCGCGCAGCGGGAGGCTTGGGCCGGGCAGAAAATTAACAGCGGCACGATGAAGCCGAGGGTTGATGGCCTCGCCTCGCTGGCCGAGCGTAGCCGCGATCTTGCCAGACAGACCGAGCACCTGTACAAGCTGGCTACCCACCTCATCGAGATTTGCGCGGAGGAATGCGACGCCAAGTCCAGTGCCGTCTATGACGCCCGCGGCGTCACTCGCGCCTGTAGGGCCGCCGACGAGGCCCGCCAGTGCGCCGTTGAGCAACTCAAGCAGGTGCGCTACTTCTATCAGGAGGCCCACTGGCTCACCGAGCGTTTTCCAGACGCTGAACTGCGCGATGTGGAAGGGCTGGTTAAGCTGGTGGATCGCGCCGAGATTGAGGCCAACGATTGGAGCTTGACTCCGGGTCGCTACGTGGGGATCGCGCCCGAAGAGGAGGACGAGGACTTCGACTTTAGGGAGGCTCTGCGCGAAATTCACGAGGAACTGGACGGGCTTGACGCAGAGGCGGCGACGCTGGCGGCAACCATCAAGCATAACTTCAAGACGTTGGGGATATGAGGCGATGGACGCGGACCGGAAAATCATTATCATCGCCGGACCCAATGGTGCGGGGAAAACGACCTTTGCACTGGAGCATTTGCCGCACGAGGCGCAATGTCCCGCCTTTGTCAACGCCGACTTGATCGCAACGGGTTTGTCCCCCTTTCAGCCGGACGCCGCTCTTTTTCGCGCCGGTCGGCTGATGTTGGAAGAGATTAAAAATCACGTGCAGCAGCGAAGAAGTTTTGCCTTTGAAACGACCTTGTCTGGTCTCGGCTATGCTCGGATGATCCCGCGCTGGCGCGGCGACGGGTATGCGGTCAAGCTGATATTTCTGTCGCTGGCAACGCCGGAAGAAGCGATCAAGCGGGTTGAATTGCGCGTGAGGCAAGGCGGCCACTACGTTCCACCGGATGTTATTCGCCGCCGCTTTGCGAGCGGGTTGCAGAATTTTCAGAATACGTACCGCCCCATCGTCGATTATTGGCAGCGGTTTGATAATAGCGGCCGTATTCCTACATTGATTGATAAGGGAGAAAACCTGTGACTGAACAAAACCGAGATACCCCTGCCTCGCAATATGACGATAAGGAAACGCAGGATGTCCTTAACGCGCTACACCGGGCCGCCAGACGCGCACATAAGGTTGCCCATCAGCACAAGACCGGGGTAGTGGTTATGGAAAAAGGCGAGGTCATTGAGATTGAACCGGATCCTAAGATGTACGAGGAGTAGGCAAACAGTGCTGCAGGTGGGTTTTGTACAAACAGATCGAGGCCAGAGAATGAACAGGAAGCGTCTTCTATTTAAGGACTTTGTGACTCTACAGAGAGGGTTCGACCTGCCTAAGTCCCAGATGGACGATGGCGATGTTCCGGTTCTCGGATCCCACAGTGTGATCGGTTTTCACAGTGAAGCCAAGGTGGAACCTCCGGGGGTTGTGACAGGAAGGTCCGGCACTCTAGGACGAGTTCAGTACATCAACCAACCATACTGGCCTCACAATACGGTACTCTGGGTCAGAGACTTCAAGGGCAATGACCCACAGTTCGTTTACTATAAACTCCAAACTCTACATCTTGAACGCTTCAACGGCGGCGTGTCTGTTCCGACGCTGAATCGCAATGTATTAGACACGCTTTCGCTTGAAGTGCCTGTTCTATGCGAGCAAAAGCGCGTTGCCTCCATCCTTTCCGCTTACGACGACCTGATAGAGAACAATCGGCGGCGGATTCAGTTACTGGAGCAGGCGGCGCGGCTGCTCTATAAGGAATGGTTTGTTCACCTTCGCTTCCCCGGCCATGAGCACATCAAGGTCGAGGACGGTGTGCCGGAGGGGTGGGAAAAGAAAAAAATAGCCGACGTATGTGATACTGTTGGAGGTGGCACTCCATCCACCAGAGTGGCAGAGTATTGGGAAGGCGACATCACTTGGGTCGTTCCAACAGACGTTACCAGAAACGACTGCTTGGTCCTACTTGACTCGGAACGCAAGATTACCGAGAAAGGACTTCGTGAATCGTCTGCACAACTGGTTCCGGCGAACACTATCCTGATGACGAGCCGGGCATCCGTGGGGTTTTTCGCGCTTATGGATGTTGAATCCTGTACTAATCAAGGATTTATCAATATCATTCCTCACGATGAGGCGATGAGGATGTTCCTGCTTTTTAACCTGATGAGTCGGGTCTCCGAGATCCGAAGCAACGCGAAGGGTACGACGTATCCCGAAATAAGCAAGGGAAGATTTCGTCAGATGGATATTATCGTCCCAGCGGAGTCTTTGGTTTTCGAGTTTCGGAGATTGGCTGGCGATATTATTCGGCAAGTGCGTTGTTTGAAGCAGGGAATATTACAACTCACCCAAGCCCGCGACCTGCTTCTGCCGCGTTTGGTAGCCGGATTCGGTTCGTTATGCGCAGAAAAAACGTTGAATCAAAAGCGTCGCGTCCGATGAAAAATGCGTCAACGCGAAGGTGTTGGACGCTCCTTGAGGCGGCCCGACGCTAGTTATGAAACCGCTTACTACGAAAGGTAAGGAGTCTGACAGAGTATGAGTATCAAGCATATCTTCATTTCACATGCCACCCCAGATGAGGAAATTGCAACAGAGTTGGCAGAGCATCTGCGCAATGCCGGCCATGAGACTAAGATCGACACCCAAGACCTTAGTCTTGGGGACAACGCCATTGCCTTTATGAACGATGGAATCGCAGATGCCGCTGTAGTCATTATTCTCTTCTCCAAGCACACCGCTGGCGCGAATTGGCAGAACCTTGAAATCGATGCCGCAGTTTGGAACCAAGTTTCTCAATCTGGTGGGAAATGTATTGTCGTCCGTCTAGACGATACACCGATACCACCTATACTTGGTCTTAAGGTGTATGGGAAGCTGATACAAAGCGACCAAGAATCCCTAAGGAAGTTAGTGGAAGGCATCTGCGACGTACTATTCAGCGAACAGACAACCTCGTCTTTGGTTGCCGAGGCTTTTACTCCCAATTCAAAAAATCCCTTCCGCCATCTTAGAGCTGAATTCTTCGAGTATCAGCCCGAACTCTACGCAAAGACCTTCGCTTTACCAGACGCGATAAAAGTCGGAGCACTTGAGGACATGAAACCGTGCATTCTCGAAGGATCGAGAGGTACAGGTAAGTCAATGCTCTTGCTGTCTTTACGCGCTCGTAATTTTCTACAACGGAGCCCCGGCGAAGAAGACGCACCTCAACGCTTCGGTTTTTACTTGAAGCTCACCCGCGGGGCAATCTGCAATGCGGGAGTCCCTCTTGAGGACGAACACCTAGATTCAACTATTCACACCGCCGTCCTCAGAGACGTGGCTGCACAAGAACTGTATCTACAGATAACGGAGAGTCTGTTATCGGAACTGGTGTACTGCGTTGAGCACGCCTTGATCAATCATGACCGACTTGTCGAACGGAACTTCTGCGAAGCGGCGGACGAACTGCTGTTCGATTCCAATGGGCATAAGGCTATCTCGTTCGTCGAACTGCAAATCAAACTCTCAGATATGCACAAAAAGCTAGCTGATTTCATTCGCCGTAGGTTCATTTATGGGGACTCCGCCTCGGTCCCGATAGCTACTCTTGATCTGGAGCAACTAAAACGTGTCATATCTTTAGTACGCCACCACACTCCGTCGCTCGAAAAGTCGATGTTCGTTGTTTTGCTTGACGAGTATGAGAATCTCTTCCCCTATCAGAGGCGAATAGTCAATAGTCTGCTCAAACTTGGTCCTCCGCATATCTCAATCAAAATTGCCAAGAAACTTGCTAGTGAAGATATACCGGGAACCACGACAGGTCAGGATCTACAAGAGATTCACGACTATACAAGAGTGCCATTAGTTTACAACGTCGAAGTCCCGGCTGAACGAAAAGCCTATTATGAACTACTGAGCCATATCGTATCAAACATGGCTAAGCTTGAAAGCTCTCAGTCGGTTGATGTGGATAAACTCCTTCCTCGTTTCCGCGATTCCGAAGTCGATGAGTCCTTGTGGTTAGCAGAAGTGGTAAAGCTCCATAAGATCACTCTTGAGGAATTTGAGAATTTACCAAACGAAAAGCAACGCGAAAAGAAAACGTACTATGGTGAAGCAGCGACCTATCGGGTCCTTATTGGAAGGCCCGGACGCCATGCTGAGAAACGGTTCGCAGGGTTCAAAGAACTTGCACTTTTGGGATCTGGAGTAATCCGCTATTTTCAAGAGTTTTTGAGTGTGGGCTATCATCTTACATTCAAAGCTGATCCTCCTCCTCAAGGCGTTCTTATTCTCCCACCAGAGCAACAATCCCAGGCTGTCCATATCGTCTCTCAACACAACCTTACTACACTTAGCAAAAATGTAGAGCGACATGGCGAAGAGCTTAAGTATTTCCTACTAGACCTCGGTGATTGTTTGAGGCATAAATTACTCAAGCATACAAGCGAACCGGAAGCGGCGCGTCTAACGATAAAGGACCCTGAGATGTTGGAAGAAGACACAATGAAGATGCTGAAGCGCATCCTCGCAGTCGGGGAGAGAGAAGGAGTGTTTCAGACTAAGGAGGGGCGTCCTGCATTCAAGCCGAAACACGGGTCCGATCCTCAACCCACGGAATTCAATATCTGTCGAGTTTACGCGCCTGTTCTCCAGATCAGTCCACGACTCCGCTGGAGAACTAACGTAAAATGCAGGCACTTGCAGCGTTTACTTCAGCCTGGTAAGAGGGCTCAAGCGAT
Organism: Candidatus Latescibacterota bacterium; assembly: GCA_965242865.1. Taxonomy (GTDB): domain Bacteria; phylum Latescibacterota; class UBA2968; order UBA8231; family UBA8231. Next base: position 5,303,491 of record CBDETK010000013.1, on the reverse strand, counting down.
TCGAGAATTAAAGAACACTGTAGAGAAACCCGGAGTAGCGAAACCCAGAGAGGTGCAAGGCAATCTACCCTTTCCACCGGGAGGCCGCGAGTGAAACGACAACTTAGATTAGGAGACTTACCAGATCGAGCAGTTCTTGTTACATGTTCCAGTCACGAAGACCGATGTAAGGGATTACTGTCCCATGTCCAGAGTTGGTCGCTGGACGAAGTAGTTTTCTTCCACTACGATGACACTAACCCTATCCGTGAAGGGAACCATCGCCTCATGGAGTCCGAGTTTCAGAATATGGCTTCTCGGGTGACGGTTCTCCAGTTCACCGAATCGGATGCGGTCAGTAGCCTTCGCGATAACATGCAGCATCTTCGGCGTACTATAGATCGTGCAGACTATAGTGCTATCGTAATTGATATATCCGTTTTTACAAAACGGCATCTGCTTATGATGCTGAGATGGCTTGATGACTATAATCTTTGGAGCCGACTATACATCGTGTATAGTGAGCCAGGTGATTATCTAGTTTCTCAATACATTCCTCTCTCATTCGGACTCGCTTCCCTCCAGCAAATCCCCGGTTTTTCTGCGTGCCCAGATCTCAGTAGGCCCGTTCACCTGATGATGTTCTTGGGGTATGAAGGTGATCGGGCGTTGGCGGTCTATGAACACATCCAGCCGATGAAGACGACCCTAGCGGTGCCAGATCCTCCATACCAACCAAGCTGGACGGGAAGAACCGAGCAGTTCAACCGTGACCTTCTATCCTTGGTTGACGAACAAGCAGTTCGCAAAATCGATGCGCTCGATCCAGACGCTACAACTGAGACTCTCATAGATGTTCTCGGAAAGTCAAAGTCTAGGAGAGATGATTTTGCGAGGATTATCTGTCCACTCGGGACCAAGCCACAGACTTTAGGTGTCTATAACTACATCAGGGAATCAGACGACCCACCAGCAATCGTCTATGCCGGCCCGCTACGGCACAATCATGCTTTCTTTTCTAGAGGACTCGGTAAGACTTGGATCCTGAAGACGGCTGACGACAAATGAGATTGCCCACAAAACTGGACCGCTACCCTGCCAAAATGGTGTCCAAGCTAGCCAAACGCTTGATTCAACGGTACGCCTCTGAGGCTGATTCTATTTTTGATCCGTTCTGCGGATCGGGTGCCATCCTCGTTGCTGCCAATCAAGCTGGACTTCCCGTTTCCGGCGTTGATCTGAATCCGATCTCAGAATTGTTTTGTCGAGTAAAGATCAAGGGATTCGATCCCACTCGTGCTCTAAGACTTGGCAGGGCATGGATCTCGGAGGCAGAGGGACCCATTGAGCCTCTACCAGTTGATTGGAGTAGAAAGGACTACTGGTTTACGCGGGGTACTCTTAACAAGTTCGAGCGATTGAGAGCCGCGAGTAAGATTATTCCTCTCAGAAACAATCCCGAAGGCTGGGCTGTCCTTCTCAGTTACACCCTCGCTGTTAGACTATGCTCCAGAGCCGATCAGCGCAGCCCAAAACCTTTCATATCGCAGGAAGCCCGGCGCTCAAGAACTGGCCGGCATTTCGATCCAAACCGAATTATCCTTGAACTATTGGAACAGCTTTCAGCACTCTATGGTGTCGATCGGCAAGAGAACACTCGTTTTCGTTTTGTTTGTGCTGATGTCTGCGATCCTCGTCGTCAGTTTGATGGCCTAGAGAGACACTCCCATGCTATAACCTCTCCACCTTACATAAACGCACAGGACTACTTCCGAAACTTCAAGCTGGAGCTATACCTGTTGGAAGGTATCTTGCCCTTCAAAGTGAGCAACCTTCGGGAACGCTTCGTAGGGACGGAACGAGGTCAATTATTGGAACGAGTTTCTCAGGAATCTATCGAGAGAGATCTCGCATTGATACCGGAGTTGAGGCGATTAAAAACCAGCACACCTCGGCTTTGTGCCGTTGTCCATCGCTATTTTTACGACATGAGTAATGCATTCGACGCAGTGAAGGAGTCATTGAAGCAGAATGCTTGCCTAGTAGTTGTATGTGGAGACAACCTTGTCGGAGGTTTCAGAATATGTACTTGGAATATTCTACACACAATTTTGGAGGAGAAGGGCTTTACACTTTTTGACCGATTCAGCGATCCCATCAACGATAGATTGCTGCCTCCTGTACGTTCTGGTCATAAAGGGTTAATAAAGGAAGAAATTATCTCCGCCTATCATCTTGGCCGTCCCACAAAGAGCCTACCAACAACAAAACCTCTGTGTCGTATTCAAGTACCGGAGGTCGTGCCGCCGCAGGATCGCAAGCCCTACTCGTTTGGCAGCCCCAATGACCCCCGCGCCCTACACTGAAGACATCCTCGTCCAGCAGACCACGGCCGATTATTTAGAACACCGACTCGGCTGGGAAGCCATCTACGCCTACAACAGTGAAGACTTCGGCCCAACCAGCCTGCTGGGCCGCACTTCCGACCGCGAGGTAGTGCTGACTCGCCATCTACACGCTACGCTGCGCTCGCTAAATCCGGGCCTGCCGGACGCCGCTTATGACGACGCCGTGCAGCAGATTACCGCCACCGCCGCTTCGCAGACTTTCGTCGCCGCCAACCGCAAGCAATACGACCTGCTGCGCGATGGCGTCCCGGTTACCTTCCACAACGACAAGGACGAGCGGGTGCGGCAGCGGCTAAAGGTCTTTGACTTTGAGACGCCGGAGAACAACCGCTTTCTCTGTGTGCGCGAGTTGTGGGTGCGCGGCGACCTCTACCGCCGGCGAGCCGACATCGTGGGCTTTGTCAACGGCCTGCCCCTGCTGTTCATTGAGTGCAAGAACATCCACCGCAACCTCAAGGCCGCTTTCGATCAAAACTTTTCGGATTACAAAACCACCATCCCCTATCTCTTTCACCACAACTCAGTAGTGATGTTCGGCAACGGCGAGCAGGCGAAGATCGGCTCTATCACCAGCCAGTGGGAGCATTTCCACGAGTGGAAGCGGCTGGAGGAAGAGGAACCGGGCGTCGTGGATATGGAGACGCTGCTCAAGGGCGTCTGCGACAAGCGCGATTTCATGGATCTCGTGGAGAACTTCATCCTCTTCGACGAGTCGTCCGGTACGACGAGGAAAATCCTCGCTCGCAACCACCAGTTCTTGGGGGTGAACCGCGCCGTTGAAGCCGTGCGCCAGCGCAAAACGCGCAGTGGCAAACTCGGCGTTTTCTGGCACACGCAGGGCGCGGGCAAGAGCTACTCCATGGTGATGTTCACCCGCAAGGTGCGTCGCAAGTTAGGCGGCAATTTTACCTTTCTAGTGCTAACCGACCGCGACGACCTCGACAGCCAAATCTACAAGACCTTCGCCGGCTGTGATGTAGTAAATCACGACCGCGATCCTTGCCGAGCGTCCGATGGACGCCACCTGAGCCAGCTTTTGACCGAGCACAAGGCATACGTCTTTTCGCTGATTCAGAAGTTCAACGCGAATCCCAGCGCGGCGTACACCGACCGCGACGACCTCATCGTCGTCTCGGACGAAGCGCACCGCACTCAGTACGGTACGCTCGCGAGTAACATGCACACCGCCCTGCCCAACGCCAGCTATATCGGCTTCACCGGGACGCCGCTGTTCAAGGACGACGAACTCACGCGGCGGGTCTTTGGCGAGTACGTCTCCACCTACGACTTCCAACGCGCCGTAGAAGACGAGGCCACTGTGCCGCTCTACTACGACGCCCGCGGCGACAAACTAGAGGTGGCCATCGGCGACCTGAACGAGCGCATCGCCGCGAAATTAGAGGAGCTTGAAATCGACGATATTGACGTGCAGCAGCGCTTGGAGCAGGCACTTGCACAAGACTACCATGTCATCACTGCTAAACAGCGGCTCGATCAGATTGCGCGGGATTTCGTGCGGCATTATTCGACCGCTTGGGAGACCGGCAAGGCCATGCTGATCTGCATCGACAAGATCACCTGTGTGCGGATGCACCGGCTGATTGAGTTCTATTGGAACGAGTACGCCAATGAACTGGAAGCCGAGCTTGAGCGGACACAGGACGAACAGACCGAAAAGCAGATCGCATGGATGCGCGAGACGCGCATGGCCGTTGTGGTGAGCGAGGAACAGGGCGAGGTGGAGAAGTTCGACGAGGTGGGCTTGGATATTATACCGCACCGTCGGCTCATCAAGGAGGGCATGGAACTGCCCGCGTCCCTGCGCGACGAGCCAGCGTTCCGCAACAAGCAGCGCATGGATCTCGACGATGCCTTCAAGGAGCCAGCGCATCCGTTCCGCATCGCCATGGTCTGCGCCATGTGGCTGACTGGCTTTGACGTGCCCTGCCTCTCCACGCTCTACCTCGACAAGCCGCTCAAGGCACACACGCTGATGCAGGCCATTGCCCGCGCCAACCGAGTGAACGAAGGCAAAAACAACGGGCTGATCGTGGATTACTGCGGCATCCTCAAGCATCTGCGTCATGCACTGGCGACCTTTGCCGGCGCAGAACCGGGCGGTGAAGGCCACGCAATGGACCCTGCCAAGCCGGAAGAGGACCTGCTTGCCGACTTGGCCGAGGCGATTGCGCTGATGCGCGATTTTCTCGCTAGAGGCGGTGTGCCGCTCGACGACGTCATCGGCCAAACTGGCTTTGGGCGCAACGCCGCCATCGTCTCCTGCAAGGAGGTCGTCAACGAGAACGACGAGACCCGCCGGCGTTTTGAGGTGATGTGCCGCGAGGTGTTCAGGAAGTTCCGGGCGTGCATCAACGCCTCCGTTGTCAACGACCACCGCACGGACCGAGACGCCATTGACATCATTTACAAGAGCCTGCAACGGGACCGGGACCGGGCCGACATCAGCGACATCCTCCGTGCGTTGCACGAGGTGGCGAGTGAAGCGGTTGAGGTGCAGCCGGGCACAGTGGCCGGACAGTCCCTCTACGACATCAGCCGCATTGACTTTGAGCGGCTCAAGCAGGAGTTCAGGCACAGTGCCCGCCAGCGCACCGACGTGCAGCAACTCAAGGACACCATACAAAAGAAACTCCAGCGCATGCTGGAGCGGAACCCACTACGCACGGATTTCCAGCAGCGCTACGAAGCAATCGTCGCGGCCTACAACCGCGAGAAAGATCGCCCGACCATCGAACAGACCTTTGAGGAGTTACTCGATTTGGTTCAGGAGCTGGATCAGGAGGAGAGTCGGGCGGCCCGCGAGGGCTTGGACGAGGAGTCGCTGGCGATTTTCGATCTGTTGCAGAAATCGAACCTGAGCGCACCGAAGCGCGAGCGGATCAAGCAAGTCGCCGTCAAATTGCTGAAAACGCTGAAGGCCGAGAAGCTGCGCGTGAGCCAGTGGCGCGACAAGCAAGCGACCCGGGATGCTGTCCATGTTGCGATCTATGATTTCCTGTGGAGCGACGAAACCGGCTTACCCACAGGTGATTACTCGGAAGCCGAAGTCAAAACCAAGACGGACGACCTATTCCGGCACGTGTTCCGCGCCTACCCAACAGTGCCGTCGCCGTATTACGAAAATGCGGCGTGAAGTAGCAGCTATCCATTTATGGCAGACCTGTATCGCATCGTTGAAGTGAAACCGGAATGGGTCATCGACCGGGAAGATATGGGAACCAAGACGAAGTTTTGGTATCGCGATCCTGATGGCGAAGTAAGATGGCTCTTCAAGTATCCTCGTCCAGACACCGGGGAACACTGGTCAGAGAAAATTGCCGCGGAAGTTGCGTCTGTGATCGGAGTTAGACACGCGAAGGTGGAATTGGCAGGGTTTGAAGGAGGGCGTGGTTCGACGACAAAATCTTTTGCCCGCGGCGGCAGGGCGTTATATCACGGCAACCAAGTATTGGGGTGGACCGTTGGCGATTACGATCCCAAGAAAAAATTCCACCAATCGCAGCATACGCTGGCGAATATCTTTGCAGGAATGGACCGCGTTTTTGCCAATCCTGAAGCTGCGAGCCGAGCGAAACGTATTCTTGCGGAGTTACATGGTGTTAGATGCGCTGATTGGCAATACGGATCGTCATCACGAGAATTGGGGTCTGCTTCTCCGACGCCAAGATTATAGCTTGAGGGGATTTGTGGCACCATCTTTTGATCACGCGACCTCGCTAGGACGAGAACTACTCGATAAACCAGCTAAAGGAGATTTTTCGATGAGTACGAAAACCTTGTTCTTGGCATGGCAGGATAGAAGAACAGAAGGCCGACCGTGGTTTCCGGTGGGCAGGTTGGATGTCGAGCCGTCGCTTTATCGCTTCCGCTATATCGGCGGTGCGAAACGCGCAGAAAGGGAAATTGGATTTTCTCCATTGATCGATTTTCCTTGGTTAGATAGCGATTACCGTTCCTCAGAGTTGTTTGCGTTGTTCAGGAATCGCGTCATGGCAAAGGGAAGGCCGGACCGCTTGGATTACCTGCGCTGCCTCGATCTCTCGGAGGACGCGACTCCTGTCGAAATTCTATCGGTCAATGGCGGCACGCGCGTCACGGACGCCTACGAGGTATTCCCCAAACTCGAAAAGGACGCCGACGGATATTTTACCTGTCGATTCTTCCTACACAGTTGGCAACGGGTAAGTAAAGCGGCTCAAGAGCGGATCGATGAACTCAAGCCAGAAGAAGAGCTGTACGTAACCCTCGAATTGACCAATCCGGCGACCAAGCTGGCCGTGCAACTCCAGACGACGGACTACTGTATGATCGGCTGGACGCCGCGCTATCTCGTGAGCGACTTGGTCCGGGCGATGGCCGAAGGCCCCAATGACTACACAGCGAAAGTAGTGCGCGTCAATCCCATGCCCGCGCCGTCAAGGCAGCGCGTTTTGATTGAAATGCGTGGCCGCTGGAAAAAGCACGAGCCGATGAGCGGCGAGGATTTCCAGCCTTTGGTCGCTGGTCGCATCGCGGTTGATCCAAATGTTGACGATCCAAGACGGTATCGAGTCGCTTTGTGAGCCGGAGATCGAAACCGAGAGATTTTTGTCATTGAAAAGGAAATAGTCCAATGAAAGAGATATACGACTGGGTGCCGTGGTTCAAGGAACTCGCGGAGAAAATTGCCGAAGGCGGCGAACAGTACTTGATTGAAAGAGTGAAGACGGTTCCGTGGGGAAGCGGAGACAGAGAACCGGCGTTGCTGCGGAACATCGATCCGTTGTCGTTTTTCTACACCCTTGCGAGCCGAAGCTCATCCCCGGCGAGCAGGAGGCGGATATATCCGAGTATCGCCAGCACTTTCGCCATGGGTCGGGAGCTTGATCCTGACTCCGACAATGCGTTCATATTCCCCACGCCGCCAGCACGCACTGCTCTCTTTCGCGGCGAACCATCGTTGCTTTGGAGATTGTTCCGGGATGCTGTATCAGGATTCGGCTTGGTCAACCCCCGTGATTTTGAAAGTGCGCTGAGGATAGACAACGTCGCGACCGCGAAATTGACACAAGTTCTCTTTCTCATCAATCCTGAAGTCTTTTTCCCCATTGATGACCACACGAACTCTCTGGGTTTCTTTGATTCGGTTCCCAACAAAATCAGTTGGGAGCACTATCGACAACTAATTGACCGAGTAAAGACCGGATTGCCTGGGTGCCATCTCTATGAGGCCAACTTGTTTGCCTATCTACAATCGTCAGGCGAGTTGGTTGTTCATGCAGATACTTGCTTCCAAGTCAGTACAAATGTGTATAACGACGGTGACGATTATTGGGCCGATTTCACATCGAACAATCATGTTTACACCGGAGGACCCGGGGAAGAAAAGAAGTATCCCCTTGATCAACCGAAAATTGGAGATGTCATCCTCGTCAGAACCGGACAATGGAAGGGCCGCGGTATTGGAATCATCTATGAGAACGACTACCAAGGCGAATTCGATGAGGAGCATCGATTACATGTGTTATGGCTAAACAAGACAAAAGCAACACTATCAGCGAGTGCGCCTAGGATTGGGTTTTCTCGCGCCCATAAACCCACTATCGACTTATTTCGCCAAACGTATGCTTCGACGTTTGAGCTACTCGATCGGCTGGAAAACCGCGGAAAGATCGAAGAAGAACCATCTCCTGAAAATGGTTCTGTGGAAACAAAACACCCGCTCAACCAGATCCTCTACGGCCCGCCGGGAACCGGCAAGACATGGAACACCGTCTATCGTGCGCTGGCAATTATTGAGGGCAAAAATTTGGAGGAAATTGAACGTGAAGACCGCAAAAAGGTCAAGGGACGATTTGATGAATTGAAAGAGCAAGGCCAGATAGCAATGGTGACTTTTCACCAGAACTTCGCCTACGAGGATTTCATCGAAGGCATTAGGCCCGTGTTGGGAGGAGAAAACAATCTCGCCTACGAGGTCCACGAGGGAATTTTCAAGCGCATCGTGGAAGCGGCCAAGGATCGACGGGATGAGGGATTCGTTCTGATCATTGACGAAATAAATCGGGGCAACATCGCGAAGATCTTCGGCGAGCTAATCACGCTGGTTGAGGACTCCCGGCGTATCGGCAAAAAGGACGAGACCCGCGTCACGTTGCCTTATTCGCAAGATGAGTTTGGCGTCCCGGACAATTTGTACATTATTGGCACGATGAACACGGCAGACCGCTCCATTCAGTTGCTCGACACTGCGTTGCGAAGACGCTTCGCCTTTATCGAGATGATGCCGGACCCGGAACACAAGGGCATTTGCCGAGACATTGACGGCATTGATTGCGCGGCGATGCTCGAGACCATGAATGAACGCATCGCGGTTCTGCTCGATCGGGAGCACCAGATCGGACACACATACCTGTTGGAGGTGGATGAGATAGGTGGGTTATCGAAAGCGTTCCAGAACCAGATATTTCCTCTGCTGCAGGAGTACTTCTTCGACGATTGGACGAAGATAAAGGCGATCTTGGGCCATAACGCCTTTGTCAAAAAGAGGAACGTCAAGGGCCTGAATTTGGCGGATTTGGCGGACGAAGATCAAGCCGTTTACGAGCGGTTGCCTGACGGCGACTCGGCATGGAAGGACTCCGAGCAGTACTGCAAGATCTACGCGAAAGACTCCTGATGCGCGGCGTCCTCACGGTCCGGGAGCACGAGAAATTGGCTGTCGGCCCTTCGTTGAGCAAGGAGGATGTGACCTATCTAGAGGAGTTCGCGGGCAAGGTGCTCAAACGCAGGGATGGCGACCTGGCCGCGAGCAACTACGTTGGTGTCATCACCACGAAGCGTGGCATGGTAGTGGAAATCCTCCCGAAGATCGACCTCGGCGGCACAGCAGACCCCGACCACGAGAAGACGAGGCAAACGTTCCTGCGGATGCTGCGGTGCTGGCGTCGGCTGGGGGTTGGGGAGAAGGGATTGCCCGAAAGCAGCATTCGCGCCACGCCGCGATTCCCCATGCTCGACATCTTCGTGCGCCAGTTTCTCGCCAACCTGAACGCGCTCGCCCACAACGGTCTCGCCCGGCGCTACGTCTCGGTGGAGGAGAACCTGCTGTGCCTCCGGGGACGGCTCCTCTTTCGCGAGCAAATACGCGAGAACTTGACCAACCAAGCGCGGTTCTACGTCGCGCATGACGAGTTAAGCGTCAATCGGCCTGCCAATCGCCTGATCCACAGTGCGCTGATCAAGATCGCGGCCGGGGTGCGGAGCGGCGCGAACCGACAACTGCTCCGCCAGTTGACCGCGGCGTTTGCCGACGTTCCGCAAGCGACCAACCTATATGCCGACTGGCAGAAGCACCACGTTGACCGCTCCATGCAGCACTACGGGTGGGTGATGCAATGGGTCGGCCTTTTTCTGTTCAACGAGGGACTAACCACGTTTTCTGGACCTCACGCGAATCTGTCGCTGCTGTTTCCCATGGAGCAAGTGTTTGAGGACTTTGTCACGCACAGTTTTCGCCGTTACCAGAAAGACTACGACGTGGTCGCTCAGGGTCCGCAAAAGCCGTTGGCGGAAATTGACGGCGAGGAAGTATTCACGATGAAGCCCGATATCTCGCTCATGGATAGAGGGCGCGTCGCGTTCATTCTCGACGCCAAATGGAAAGCCATCGAAGTGCCCGGTGCCGATTCAAAGCACGGGATTGACCAAGCCGATATGTATCAGCTCTACGCCTACGGTACGCGCTACCGGTGTGACGCGGTGGCGCTGATCTACCCGCGAACCCGTAGCTTCACGACGGAACTGTACTACCGCTTCTTCAATGGCCCGCTCTTGATATGCCTGCCATTCGATGTCGCGAATCCCGCGGATAGCGTCCAGCGGTTGATGAAGGTACTCAAGGGGTTGCCAGAAAATCAGCAGGACGCACTTGACCGCTTGCGATGGATATGCGCTCATTAACCAGCGTTTCCACTGCGCGCCGAGAAAGGAGGGGCTTTGGCAAGGCGAGCGAGGTGCTTTTTGTCGAGTTGTTTTACTCTAAAACGAGGAAAATCGCATGAAAACGCATGCACAGATCCTGTTGGGAGGGGCCTTGGCGCTCCTCGTCAGTGCGACCGCTTGGGGGCACGTGGGGGTCGAGTATTTTTATCCGCAAGTGCCCGATCCCGCCGCTATGGTCATGGACGGCAAAGCCGACGACTGGGGCTGGCTCGACCAAGAGGAGTTTGCCATCACCACCGAGCAGATGTTTGGCCAGCAAGGCGAGGAGATTTCGCGCGACGATATCGACGTGGCCTTCTGGATGGCGTGGAGCGCGCCGCCGGACAATCGGCTCTACTTCTATGCGGTGGTGACCGACGACACGCTCAAGCTGCTCGAATCCGATCAAAAGCGCTGGTGGTCGGACGACATCATCCAGATCACGTTTGATGCCGATCACTCGGGCGGCGACTTCTTGGGCGAAAACTTGGACCACGTGCTCAATGGCCAACGCTACCACCTCCGCATCAATCCAGGGCCGGGCCAGCCGGTGGCGTACAACAGCCAACTCGAATACATCGACCTGCCGGCGATCGGCTGGAGCTCGGATGTGTTCAACGGCGAGCCCACGCCTTGGTTCGAGGTGGGCTGGACCCTGCTGCCGTCCGGGGCCGGGCACGGCTCGACCAATGTCACGTGGACCATGGAGTTCCGCTGCGCCCTGTGGGACAGCTATGCGACGACGCCCGAGGAGAGTGTGCGCCATGTGTTCGCGGAAAATCAGGTGGTCCACATAGGCCCCAAGTTCAACGACCGCGAGCCGGTGGCCTCGGATGAAGCGTCGCCGTTCCGGCACAACTTACTGCCCTTGGGATCGGCCGCCGCGCAAGACCAAAAGGGCGATCAGATGCCCGACTGGATCGGCTTGGGCACCGACGGCCCGACGTCCGTGCAGGACAACTCGTGGGGGCGGATCAAGAGCCACTTGCAGGGCCAGTTGGAGTGAGGGGTGAAGCGAGCGGTGTCGGCCCAAGCGCGCCGACACCGCTTTGCTGACTCCTTTAGGCGGTTCCAATGAACATTTCCGCGCTCGATGGGGCGATCATCGCGGCCTTTCTGATCTCGGTCGTCGCCATTGCGGTGGCGAGCAGCCGCCGGGTCCGCGGCGCGAGCGACTTTTTTCTCGCGGGACGCAATATGCGCTGGCCCTTTGTCGGCGCGTCCCTGTTTGCCACCAACATTTCGGCCGAGCAGTTCGTCGGCCAAGCGGGCTTGGCCTTTGTCGTCGGCTTGGCGGTCGCCAATTACCAGCTCGCCGGCGTCTTGGCCTTCGTGGCGATGGGAGCGGTTTTCCTGCCGATATACATGCGGCTGGGGCTTTACACCACCCCGGAGTTTTTGGAGCGACGCTACGGCCCGGAAAGCCGCCGCTTCTTTTCTTTTATCACCCTCGTGACCATTGCCTTTGCCGGCATCCCCGGTTCCCTATACGCCGGCGGGCGGGTGATGGAGGTGATCTTTGGCTTTGAGTCGATTGTGCCGGGGGTGCTAATTTTGGCACTGGTGGTCGGCCCATACGCCATGGCCGGGGGGCTGCGCACCGTCATCTTGACGGACTTTGTCCAGTGCTTGCTGCTGGTGGTCGGGGGCGCGGCCATGCTCTATGTGGGCTTGGATTATCTGGGAGGCTGGGGTGCTTTTGAGGCCCGGATGCAGGCGTTGCAAGGGACCGGCGATTGGGACATGCTGTCGCTGGTGCAGCCGCTCGATCACCCCAACGTGCCTTGGACCGGCGTGGTGCTGGGCCTGACGGTACACGCCTTGGCCTTTGGTGCGACCAGTCACGTCATGGTGCAGCGCGCCTTGGCGGCCCGCAGCGTCCACGAGGCGCGCATGGGCGGGCTGTTGGCCGGGCTGCTCAAGGTGGTCGCGGTCTTTATCGTTTTGATTCCCGGGCTGATAGGGTACGTCATGGCGCAGGGGCCGCAGCCGCTGCTCGAAGTGGCCAGCCCGGATCAGCTCTATCCGGCGATGGTGCAAACCCTGCTGCCGACCGGGTTGGTGGGCTTGGTGTTGGCCGGGCTGATCGCGGCCCTGATGAGCTCGTTGGACTCGGAGATTTGCGCGGCCTCGGGCCTGTTTGCCATGGATTGGTATCGGCCCTATCGGCCGGCAGCGACTCAGCAGCGCTTGGTGTGGGCCGGGCGCGTCTTGGCGGGCGTCGCGGTCGCCATCGGGGTGTTGTGGGCGATCGTGGTCATTCCGCAGTTCCGCTTCCTCTACGAGTATCTGGCCAAATTTGCCTCGTACATACCCGGGGCGGTCGCGGCCTGCTTCTTGTGGGGCGTCCTGTCGCAGCGGCCCACGCGCAAAGCGGCCTTTGCCACCCTCATCGCCGGGTCGCTCTTGGGCGTCTTGTTGTGGCTGGCCAATGACTCGGCGACCATCCACCGGCTCGTCTGCGGCGACGCCGGCCTCGGCTGGGCCTTTTTGGAGATGCACTTCCTCCACGCGGCCTTTGTCGTTTTTGCGGCGTCGAGTGCGTTGCTGTTTGGCTTTAGCTTTGCGTTTGGCGACGAGGGGCCGGTGCTTTCAAAGCAAGGGGACTGGGCGTGGAGGCCGAGCCGGTCGCAGGATCGGGTGTACTGGCTGGGAGCGGCGGGATTGCTGTTGGTGTATGGCGCGGTGTATTGGTACTTCTTTTAGCTAGGTCTAAATTTAGGAGAAATCTATGGAAAATCGTCCGCAAGTACTCATCGCCTGCAGCGAGCGGGTGCGCCATGGCTACCTGCCGCCCGAGGAGCTAACGCGCCTAGAGCAAGTGGCCGACTGGGCGTGGTTTGCCTGCGAGGGCGGCAACATTTACCGCGCCAGCGAAGACGCCGCGGCCACCGCGCAGTTGGCCCAGGAAATGGACGCGGTGGATGCGCTCGTCGTCTGCCACGGCGCTCCGAGGATTGGGCCGGCCGTTTTGGAAGCCGCCCCGCAACTGGGTTTTATCGGCGAGTTGGAAGGCGATCGCTTTGCCACGCGCATCGACCTAGACGCGGCATGGGCGCGGGGCATCCGCACCGTGGATACGACGAATGGCTCGTCCTATCCGGTGGCCGAGTGGGCCTTGGCCCTGACCCTAATTGCCATGCGCAACGCCGGCGCGCTCTTCCGCCGCATCCTCGCGGGGAATACCCAAGACCGCTCCACCATGGAGCCGATGGCCGGCATGCTCACCGGCAAGCGGGTGGGGTTGATCGGCGGCGGCCACTTGGGGCGGCGGCTGATGAAGCTGTTGCAGCCCTTTGAGGTCGAGTTGTGGGTTTGCGATCCGTACCTGCCGCCGGAGTTGGCCGAGGCGCTGGGCTTTTTGCAAACGTCGCTGGACAACGTGCTGTCGCACTGCGATGCCATTGTCTGCGTCGCGCCGCTGACCCCGCAGACTAGGGGCATGATTGGCCGCGGCGAGTTGGAGCTCATTCCGGCGGGAGCGGCTTTGGTCAATGTCTCGCGCGGCCCCATCTTCGACTCCGCCGCCCTGATCGAGCGGCTCAAGCGCGGCGACATTGCGGCCGGCTTCGATGTCTTTGACCCGGAGCCGATCCCGGCCGACAGCGAGATTATCGGCCTGCCCAACGTGTTTTTGACCCCGCACTTTTCCGGGCGCACCGGCGACGCGTACCCGCACTTTTTCCGCCTCATGGTCGATGAATTAGCGCGCTTTTTCTCGGGCCACCAGACTTACTTCGACCTGACGCCGCGCTCGCGCGCCAACCGCGAGGGACGCCCGTGAAACCCCCCAACCTCCTTTACATCTTCACGGATCAGCAGCGCGTGGATACGCTGGGCTGCTACGGCAATGCCCAGATAGAGACCCCGGCCCTCGACTCGCTGGCCGCCGCTGGCTTTGTCTTTGAAAACGCGTACGCGAGCCAGCCGGTGTGCAGCCCGGCGCGGGCCACCATGCTGACCGGGCTGTGGCCGCACGCGGCCGGGGTGCCGGCGTGCAATGTGCCGCTGGCCGCTGAGGTGCCGACCTTGGCCGAGATGCTGCCGCCAGAATACCAGACGGCCTTTATGGGCAAGTGGCACTTGGGGGATGAGATTTTTCCCCAGCACGGCTTTGCCACGTGGGTCGGCAGCGAAGACTCGTACCGGCGTGGTTACTCCGAGCCGGAGCGGCTGGAGGTGCTCAGCCCGTATCACCACTTCTTGGTCGAGCAGGGGTTCGCGCCCGACGCGGAAAGCCTCGGCCAGCGCGTGTTCTCGCGCCACGCCCAAGCCTCCATGCCGGAGGAATGCACTAAGGCGGCGTTTTTGGGGGCGCAGGCCGCAGAGTACATCCGCCGCAGCGGCGACGCGCCGTTCGCGCTGTGCGTCAGCTATCTGGAGCCGCATCCGCCGCACACCGGGCCGCTCAACGACTACTACGACCCGCAGGCGCTGCCGACCGGGCCGAGCTTTCGGCAGCTCCCGCCGGGCGACGCGCCCTTGATCGTGCGGGTGATGGCGGCCTTTTACTCGGCCTCGGAAAACTACGGGTTGGACTTGCAGACCGAGGCGGGCTGGCGCGGGCTGATGGCCCGCTATTGGGGCAATGTGACGCTGGTGGATCGCTCGGTGGCCCAAATCCTCCGGGCGTTGGACGACAGCGGCAAGGCCGACGATACCGTGGTGATTTTTACGTCGGATCACGGCGAACTCATGGGCGATCACGGCATTTTGGGCAAGACCCTGATGTACGAGGAGTCGATCAAGGTGCCGCTGCTGCTGCGCGCACCCATGCTCGGCGCGCCGCCCCGGCGCATTGGTGGCCGGTTCAGCCATATCGACTTGCTGCCCACGCTGCTCGATTTGCTGGGGATAGAGGCCCCGGGCCATTTGCAGGGGCAGAGCCGGGTGCCGGTGCTGCGCGGCCGCTCGGACTTGGCGGCCAACGATGTGTTTGTCGAGTGGAGCGGCGCCGACGGGCACCCGCCGGCCTCGATCGGCGAAGCCGAGCCGAACCGCAGCTTGGTGCATCCCCTCCGCACCCTCGTCGCGGCCGATGGCTGGAAGCTCAATCTGTACGGCCAGGGCCAAGGCGAGCTATACGACCTGAACGCCGACCCCCACGAGCTGGAAAATCTATACCACCGGCCCGAGCAGCGCGTGCGAATTGGCCAACTGAGCGAGCGGATTCGCGCTTGGCAGGTGCAGACCGGCGACGAAGTAGCACTGCCCGGCCTCGATTGAGAAACGGGTTTGCGGCTAACTACAGCCGGCGTACAACCTCTTCAATAGGTCTTTGAACGCTTCCAGCTCTCGGTGGAATTTTTCCCAGACGTCTTCCATCTCAGTGGCCAATTCGCGGCACAACTCCCAGCGCAATTGCGTACCGTATATATTCCTGAAGAGATGGAGGAAGCGCAGGTAGGGGCGCAGTGCGTCTGCGAGTTCTGCGCTGAGGACGGCCGGGCGCACCCCTTCTATTTCGCTCGTCATCCGGCCCAAAAGCTGCGTGTGCCAGTAAGCGCCGACAGGTATCTCGCCATCGAGCTCGCTGGCGATGTGCTCTAGGAGTTGTTCCATGCCGGTATAGAAGTCGTGTAAGATGCTGCCAATGCCGCGCAGTTCCACGTGGTGGGCGGTCCGTCGAGTTTCTCGAGGATCTCCCGACCTTCCGCCACCACGGCGGCAAGCGGCTCTAGCGCCCGGTCAATGTCCGCCCGCAGCAGCAGGAATTTCTGTGCGCTCATATAGCAGCACTCCCTCGTTGGCAACGCACTGACGCAACGCCGGCGTTGCCGACTCAAGTAGAATCAAATCGACCTCGCGGCCCGCTCGCTCGGCCACATCGGCTAACACCGCAAAGTAGCGTTCCGGTGCCAAGCCCGCGACGACCAAGTCGATATCCGAGCGCGCGTGGAAACCGCTGCCTCGGGCCAGCGAGCCGATGAGATGCACGCGCTCGGCCCCGTACTCCTCGACCAGAGCCTGAGCGCAGGCTTGGGCCTGCGTCCGCGCTTGTCGCGCGGCTTGGTCGAGTGCTTCCCGCTCTTGGCGCAGACGCTTTTGCCAAGCCTCAATGTACGATCGGTAAGCGTGCATAAATCGAAGTATAACGGAAGCGAGAACCGGAATCCATCCTAAGAAAAAAGCGTCCCTTCCCGCGCCTCGGCGTAGGGTTGTGGACGCCCGGACTGGTCGCCGCCGAGCCAGCGATAGGCCCGCGGGTAGAGCGCGAGGGAGCGGTCGGCGAGCGGCAGGTTGAGCGGCACATTGCCCCACAGGGCCGAGTACTTGGCGGCGATGGCCACTTCGAGCGCTTGGCGCAGGTCGTGGCCGGAGACGTAGAGCGGGCCGCCGTTTTGCACGACATCCAAAAACGACAGCACCGAGGTGCCCAGGTAGGAGAAGCGGGGGTAGGCGAGCGGCGTATAGCGGCGGTCGAGCTGGGTGCGAACCCCCTGCGCGTCGCGGCCTTGGAAAATTTCGGGCGGTCCCCAATCCCAGCGGACGAGCGCGTCGTCGGTCCACACTGCTACGCCGCGGCTGGGCGTCGGGCGGCCAAACACCGGACAGACCAAGCCGTTGCTGAGCAAAAATTGCCCGTTGACGATCAGGCCCTCGTCGTCGTCGCGCGCGAGGGCCTCCGCTGGGGCACCCCAAGCGATGACTTGGGTGATCTCGGCTTGGGTGAAGAGCCGCAAAACGGCGATGTGCTGGCAGCCCCCGCCGGAGATTTCGCCGCCCCAGCCGTGGACGCTGGCCCCGCGCAATGGGCCGAACTCGCCCGCCCGCAGCCAGCCGGCGGCTTCTTGCACCTCGCCCATAGCCCGTTGCAGGTTGCCGCCGGCAAAGACTACGCCGCGCCTTTCGCATTCCTCGATCATGGCATCGACCTCGGACAGGCGAGCCCCAATGGGCTTGTCCGTGGAGACGCCCTTGACGCCCGCTTGCGCGGCCGCGATGACGGCCTCCTTGATGTACTGGCCGGGCAGCACGACGACCGCAATGTCCGGGACGATGTGCCGGAAGAGGGCCGGCGCGTCCCGATAGAGTGCGCGGACGCCGAATCGCTCGCCAACGGCTTGACGCCGCTCGGGGTTGTATTCGGCGATGGCGACTAGCTCGGTGTGGGGCAAGGTTTGATAGACTTCGGCGTAGTGCTGGCCGAGGCGGCCGCAGCCAATGATGGCGACCGTGTATTTTTCGTCCATGGCGGTGCTCCTTTAGGTTGGGGTTCTGGCGTGGTAATCACCGGCTTGGCGCAAACTCCGCGTCCCAGAGGGTGCGGTTTCCGTCGGAAATCCACTGGCCGACTCGGATGCGGCGGATGGCGTAGTTGGGCAGATGGGCGGTCACTATACACTGGTCGCCAACTTGGACGCCGCGCCGGTCGAAATAGAAGTCGAAGTTGTCAAAGCCGTACCGCTGGCGATAGGTTGGCAGGTCGGCCGGGTCGACGGGAGTGACGTGCAAAACGAACTTGGCCTGCACATCGGCTGGTGTACACGGCTGTTTGAGGTACGTCAGCTTGCGTCCGTTGCGGTACACGTCCCAGTTGGAGCGGACCACCAACTCGCCAGCCTGTTGGATGAGTTGGTCTAAGTAACGTTGTTTCCGGGTGCGATGCCTTTCCGCATCGAACGGTTCGGCCGCCGCCGTTACGCGAAACACCACGCCATTGGATAGCTCGGCCACGGGTTCCACCCCGGGCAAGCAGTGGATATCGAAGGCGTCGTAGCGGTACCAAAGCTTTCTATCCTGGAACCAAACGATATGGGCTCCATCGCTATCGGTCTTCCCCATTATGCGCGGTACCACTTGGTGAATCTTATGCGGGAGATACTGGTGCTTTCCTGGGGGGGCGGTCCGATCCCAAAACCAAGCAAGGGGGGCGTGGTTGCTGTAAATCCGGCCCTCGCGAAGGTGGGTCCTGATATAATTCAGGGGCTCGGAAGATTCCCAGTGGGACACATTGTATACCCAGGCCTCGGCTCTCCATACTTGGCGGGTAAGGTTGCTGTGTATCGAGAAGCCGGTGTGGGCAAGCCCCCCCAGCAAGACGAGGGACGCCAGCCCCCACTTGGCCCCGGCCATCCGACCCGCCGCCTCGATGGACAGCAACCGATCCAGTAGCAACGCGGCCACCAACAGCAGCGGCACATACACCGGCAGCAGATAGCGGCTGTCGATGGCCTGCCTAACCGTGAAGGGTACCACGGCGACCATGGATCCGAGGTAGCCTACGGCGAACACCGCGAATGGGAGTGCTGGTCTCAAGCGGAAGTATGCCGGCGCGGCCTCTTCGTCGTCGCGGTGCATTCGGAGCATGCGCAGGATTACGGTCCCGCCAGCGAGGACGACTGCGGCGACCGCCAGTCCCAGCAGATACGCCACCCCCTCCGGCGCGTTGGGGGGGACGACCCACCCGCGGAACACCGCGACGGTTTGGCTCAGCCCAGCCGATAGGGACTGTCCCGAGCCCTTCGCAGATCGCCCCGTCAGGGTCTCGGCGACTGCCCAATTATGCCCCAATACCGCCAGCAAGGGCAGGGATGAGATCGCGCCAAAGGCGAGGGTCTTTTTCGGCCGGGCGAGGGGGCCCAGCAGCAGGATGCCGACGCCGATTAGGACCACGCCCGGATAGCGGGTCAGCGCGGCCAGCGCGGTGCAAACCGCCGCCCACCCCAGCGGCGCGTCTGTCCGCCGGCGGAGGAAGGCCGCCAATTGGACCAAGGCGAGGAGCGTCAACAGGGCGAAGAGAAAGTCGGTTCGTAAGTGGGACGCCCAACGGCTCAAGGGCAGGGAGGCTGCGAGGGTGGCGGTGGCGGCCAGTGCCAGCCACCGCGCCCGGAGATTCGAACGCAGCCAACTCCCTGCGGCGAGGATGGTCAGCCCGAAGGCGGTGGCGTTGACCCACCGCCCCGCCTCCAGCGGGTCGAGGCCGACCCAACCGAAGGCCGCCAGCAGCAAGGGGAACAAGGGCGGCCATCCCACCAGCGGTTCGCCCGTGAAATTCCGCCAGCCCTCGCCGGCGAGAAAGTTCATGGCCGTGGACAGGAACTGTACGGAGTCCGTTTTGACCACTAGGCCATAGGTGGCGGTGCGGACGAGGATGTGGGCGGTGCCTAGCCCGGCGAGGACGACGCTGAGCAGCGCGAAGGGGTCGCGCCCGAACCGGGCGATCCATTCGAATGCGGAGGGCTTCATCTTTTGATCACCGGCCCGGCGAAAACTCTGCGTCCCAGAGGGTGCGGTTCTCTCTGGAAATCCGCTGGCCGACCCGGATGCGGCCGATGGGATAGTCGGGCAGATGAGCAATCGCCATACACTGGTCGCCGCGCCTCATGCCGCGTCGGTCGAAATAGAAGCCGAGGTTGTCATAGCCGTACCGCTGGCGGGAGCGAGAAAGATCGGCCGGGTCGGCCGGGATGACGCGCAAAACGAACTTGGCCTGCACATCGGCAGGGGCACACGGCTTTTTGAGATAGGTCAGCTTGCGTCCGTTGCGGTACACGTCCCAGTTGGAGCGAACCACCCGCTCGCCAGCCTGTTGGAGGAGTTGGTCTAAGTAGCGTTGTTTGCGGGCGCGATGCCTTTCTGCATCGAAGGGTTCGGCCGCCGTTGCGCGGAATACCATGCCATCGGATAGCTCAGCCACGGGTTCCACCCCGGGCAAGCAGCGGATGTCCAAGGCGTCGTAGTCGTACCAAGACTTTTCATTTTGGAACCAAACGATAGGTGCGCCGTTGCCATTGGTCTTTCGCATGATGTGCGGTATCACCTCGTGAATTTCGACCCACGGGAGCCGCTGGTACTTTCCCGGGGCGGCGTTCCGACCCCAAAACCAAGCAAGATAGGCGTTGTTGCTGTAAATCCGGCCCTCGCGAAGGTGGGTCCTGATGTAATTTAGGGTCTCGGAAGGTTCCCAATAGGGGTCATTGAGCGTCCCGAATCCGGCTACATATCCTTTGGCGGTAATACGGAGATTTCCGTGCGCCGAAAAGCCGACGTGGGCGAAGGCCCCCAGCAAGACGAGGGACGCCAGCCCCCATTTGGCCGCGGCCCTCCAACCCGCCGCCGCGATGGACAGGAACCGATCCAGCACCGCCGCCGCCGTCAACAGCAGCGGCCCGTACACCGGCAGCAGGTAGCGGCTGTCAATGCCCTGATAAGCCGTGAAGGGCACCACGACGATCATAAATCCGAGGTAAGCTAGGGCGAATCCCCCGAATGGGAGTGCCGGTCCCAACCCGAAAAGCGGCGACGCCGGCCGAGCCTTGCCGCCCATGCCGCGACCCGACACAACGATCCCCACCCCCACGGCCCCCACCAGCCCGGCCGCTATCCACAGGAGCGGCCCCCACCCGTCCAGCGCATTCGGGGGAATCACCCACTGCCGGAATACATCCGCCACTTGGCTCAGCGAATCGGACAAGGACTGCCCCGACTGGCTTTGCCGCCCGGTCAGGGTGCCGGAGATAGCCCAGTTGCGCGTCAGCACCCCTGCGAGGGGAAAGGATGAGACAGCCCCAAATGCGATGGCCTGCTTCAATCGGATGGCCAGCGGCGGGGTGCGACGCACCAGCACCAGCAGGACGCCGACGCCGATCAGCACCACGCCCGGATAGCGGGTCAGCGCGGCCAGCGCGGTGAAAACCGCGCCTAGCAGCAAGGGCGTCCGCCCGCCGCGATGCAGGAAGGACGCCAATTGGATCAAGGCGAGGAGCGTCAACAGGACAAAGAGGGGGTCTGTCATGAGGCTGGACGCGAGCTCGCTCAAGGGCAGAGAGGCCGCGATGGTTGCGGTGGTGGCCAGTGCCAGCCACTGCGACCTAAGATTCGAGCGCAGCCAGCCCCCCGCCGCGAGGATGGTCAGCCCGAAGGCGGTGGCGTTGATCCACCGACCTGCCGCCACCGGATCGAGGCCGACCCAACCGCCGACCGCCAGCACCAGGGGGAACAGGGGCGGCCAGCCGATCAGCGGTCTGCCCCTGAAATCCTGCCAGCCCTCTCCGGCGAGAAAGTTCAGGGCCGTGGACAGGAGACGTGAGGAGTCTTGGGTGACCGCGGGGCCGTAGGTGGCGGTGCGGACGAGGAGGTGGGCGGTGCCCAGCCCGGCGAGGACGACGATGAGCAGCCTGAAGAGATCTCGCCGCCACCGGGCGAGCCACTCGGAGGCGGAGGACTTCATCCATCTCATAAAGTTTTCAATCACCGGCCCGGCGCAAACTCTGCTTCCCAGACGGTGCGGTTCTCAGTGGAAATCCACTGGCCGACCCGGATGCGGCCGATGGCGTAGTTGGGCAGATGGGCGATCGCCATACACTGGTCGCCGTGCCGCATACCACGCCGTACGCCGCGTGGGTCGAAATAGAAGTCGAAGTTGTCAAAGCCGTACCGCTGACGATAGACTGGCAGGTCGGCCCGATCGACGGGGATGACGTGCAAAACGAACTTGGCCTGCACATCGGCGGGTGTACACGGCTTTTTGAGGTAAGTCAGCTTGCGTCCGTTGCGGTACACGTCCCAGTTAGCGCGGATCACCGGCTCGCCGGCCTGTTGGATGAGTTGCTCTAGGTGGCGTTGTTTCCGAGCGCGAAGCCTTTCCGCATCGGAGGGTTCGGCCGCCGTTACGCGCAACACCACGCCATCGGATAGCTCGGCCACGGGTTCCACCCCAGGCAGGCAGCGGACGTCTAGGGCGTCGTAGTCGTAATAAGACTTTCCATGCTGGAACCAAACGATATGGGCGCCAGCACCAGCGGTCTTTCGCATGATGCGCACGGTCAAGTTGTGAATCCCGACCCACGGGAGATCTTGGTGCTTTCCCAAGGCGGCGGTCCGATCCCAAAACCAAGCAAGGTGGGCGTGGTTGCTGTAAATCCGGCCCTCGCGAAGGTGGGTCCTGATGTAATTCAGGGTCTCGGAAGATTCCCAGTAGGAGTTATTGTGTGTCTCTTCGAACCCGGCCACATATCCTTTGGCGGTAATGCGGAGGCTGCTGTGCGCCGAGAAACCGATGTGGGCGAGGGCCGCCAGCAAGACGACGGACGCTAGTCCGTAGCGGATGGCAACCATCCTGCCCGCGGCCTCGATAGATAGGAATCGGTCTAGCAGCACCATCGCCGCCAACAGCAACGGCCCGTATATCGGCAGCAGATAGCGGCTGTCGATGCCCTGACAAACCGTGAAGGGCACGACAGCGACTAGGGATACGGAGTAGGCTAGGGCGAATCCCCCGAATGGGAGTGCCGGCCCCAACCCGAAAGGCGGCGCCGCCGGCCGAGCCTTGCCCTTATTCTCGCCCCTGCCGTGCCCCCACACCCCGATCCCCATCCCCACGACCACAACTAGCCCAGCCGCCAGCCACAGGAGAGCACCAAACCCGTCCGGCGCATTTGAAGGGACGACCCACTCGCGGAACACATCGACAGTCTGGCTCAACCCCTCGGCTAGGGACTGCCCCGAAGGACGCCACCTTTGAGGATGGCCCGACGATGGATATATCTGGTTCAGCCCCTCGGCTAGGGACTGCCCCGAAGGGTCTATTCTGTTCCCCGTTGCTTGGGTCAGGTCTCCGGTGACCGCCCAATTGTGCGCCAATACCGCGAGCAAGGGCAGAAACGAGATCGCGCCAAAGACGACGGTGTGCTTCAACCGGGCGGCCAGCGGCGGAGCGCGACGCACCAGCAGCAGCAGGACGCCGACGCCGATCAGCACCGCGCCCGGCCAGCGGGTCTGCGCGGCCAGTGCGGTACAAACCGCGCCCCACAGCAGGGCCATCCGTCCGCCGCGCTGCAGGAAGGATGCCAATTGGACCAAGGCGAGGAGCGTGAACAGGACAAAGAGGGGCTCGGTCAAGAAGCTCGACGCGAAATGGGTCAAGGGCAGAGAGGTCGCGATAGTCGCGGTGGCGGTCAGTCCCAGCCACCGCGCTTGGAGATTCGAGCGCAGCCAGCCCCCCGCGGCGAGGATGGTCAGCCCGAAGGCGATGGCATTGACCCACCGCCCCACCGTCAGTGGCTCGAGGCCGACCCAGCCGCCGGCCACCAGCAGCAGGGGGAACAAAGGCGGCCATCCCATCAGCAGGTTGCCCCTGAAATCCCGCCAGCCCTCGCCCGCGAGGACGTTCAGGGCCGTGGACAAGAAAGCCATGGAGTCGTAGGAAGGGAATGCGGCGCCGTAGGTGGCGGTGCGGACGAGGATGTGGGCGGTGCCCAGCCCGGCGAGGACGACGATGAGCAGCGCGAAGGGGTCGCGCCGGAACCGGGCGATCCACTCGAATGCGGAACGGTTTACATCCCCCACACGTCAATCTCCACTCCGCCGGCCGCTACCCGACGGTCGTGAAACACTTTGTCCGCCCAACGCCGCCCCTTGTCCCGGTCGAAAATCACCAGATGACCTGCCTTTGCCCCGCACCGGTCCATGTACTCGGCCGTCTGTTCCACCCCCTCGGCAAGGGTCTGCTCCAAGCTCTTGTGCAGGATTTTACACTCGACCACTACCTTGCGCGTCTGCTCGCCCTGCGGCCACAAAATCAGCAAATCCGTTCGCATCCGGCCGAGGCCATATTCGCGCTCGATCCGACCGCCGCTGTTGACGATCCGCTGTAAGAAAGCCTGCAATAGCAACTGCGGCCCCGCTTCTTTGTACGCGAACCGCTCAACCCAGTGCTCGGAATGCGTGCGAAAGAAGGCTTGGAACGCCGTTAGCAGCTTGTCCACCTCCAGATGGCCTTTGTCGTCCACATACCACGCGGTCTCCTGCTCGAACTCCTCTTGCACCACCCACGTCAGCTCGCGCGGCACCACCTCGGTGTAAATCGGATTGGCTAGGCGCAACGGACGATCTTGGGCGACCAAACCCAAATCCCGCACGTACTCCAAGTCGCGGTCGGCAAAGTGGCGCACCTCGCTTCCGCTCAACAGCGGCTCAACCACCCGCCGCACCCGCTCTTCCTTGAGCTTGTCGGCCAACTGATCCAAGTGCGTCTCGCGTCGCAGGATGAGTTGCTCTTGCGCGGCGAGGATCGCCTCGGCGGCGACGGGACGATGCCACGCTTCGGCCAACGCGCCGGCAAAGCAGGTCTCGTAAGCCAGCGCATTGACCAGCCACGGCTGCCCTTGGGTCTGCCGCCAGATGGTCTCTAAAGCGTCCGGGGTAAAGGGCTGTCCGGTCGCCGCGGTGTGCTGCCTTAGCAGTGCTACGACCTCCGCCCGAGAAAAGTCGCCCAACCGCAACGACCGCGCCTTAATGTTGAACGCGCTGCCCCCGGCGATAAGCACCTGCTCCGCAGTAGATTGAATCCGGTAATCGCGCACATCCCGCACCCCGCACAGCACCACGCTCTGCGGAAACCCCGCTGGCCGCAAATCGTAGCCGGCGCGCAACTGCCGCAGCACCGACAGCAGCGCGTCGCCCAGCAGCGCGTCGATTTCGTCGATCAGCAGCACCAAGGGCTTGGGGTGGGCCTCGGCCCAGCGCGTCAGGGCCACTTGCAGCGCAGCGTGCGGCCCGAACTCGGCTAAGATGCTCGACCAGACCGCGAGCAGAAATTCGTCGCCCAGCGTCGCGCTCGCTCGCAACGCCAAGGTGCCCAAAATGGTGCGCACCACCTGTTCGGCATCCTCGCGCCCGGCCTGCCCGCCTTCCACGTTGACATACACGCAGCGATAGTCGCCTTCGGCGTTGAGCAGGTCGCGCAGCGTCAGCAGGACCGATGTCTTGCCGGTCTGGCGCGGCGCGTACAGGACAAAGTAGCGTTTTTCGCGGACGAACCGGCGCACCTCGGAAAGGTTCAGCCGGTCCAAGGGCGGAATGCAGTAGTGATCCGCGGCCACCACCGGACCGCTCGTATTAAAAAAGCGCATTGCGGAAGCTCCTCGGCGGAATGGACCTTGGGTTTCTCCTCGACGATGGGAGGATGAGGCGGGTGATTGGCACGGCGGGTGATTGGCACAGGGGCTGATTGGCACGGGGGCTGATTGGCACAGGGGCTGATTGGCACGGGGGCTGATTGGCACGGGGGCTGATTGGCACAGGGGCTGATTGGCACGGGGGCTGATTGGCACGGGGGCTGATTGGCACGGGGGCTGATTGGCACGGGGGCCAATCACTACTGGCGCCAGATGGGCCAGTCGCGGTCTTGGAGGGTGCGCCAGAGCTGGTCGAAGGCTGCGCTGCCATCGTCTTCGCGCTCGGTGAGGCGGACGCCCGGGGCGAAGGCTTCGTCAACGCCTTGTTTCATGAGGCACTCGGCTTGGCGCAGGTCGCGGTAGTAGTGTTTGAGGCCGCCGGGGAGGGTTACGACCGAGAAGTGGCGCGGCCACGGCGGCGCGGGCACATCGCGGTAGCGCGCGATCGCGTCCTCGTCTAGCTCGACCCCCAAGCCCGGGCCGGTGGGCACCTGCATAAAGCCGCGTTGGACGGGATGCGGCTCGACGATCAGGTCGTCTGCGTAGGTGTGATGGGCCGTTACGCCCGGCAGGGTGGCCGTGTGCATGACCGCGCCGAGGTGGCAGGCGAAGGCCGCGGTGATGCCGGTGCCGACGTATTGCAAGAGAATCGGGGTATTGGCCGCGGCAAAGGCCCAAGAAGCGGCCAGCGCGTTGCGGATGGTCTCGTGGCTACAGAGCGCGCCGTCGAAATCGCCGGCACGCAGCCCGAGCCAAGGGCCCGAAGGCTGGCGCGAAGGGCCGTCGAAAATCGTGCTGACGCCGTGGAGATAGAAGGGAATGCGGATCTGTTGGCGGAGGCGTCGCCAGCCTGCGAGGTCGTAGGCGAAGATCGGCTCTTCGATTCCTTTGACGATGGGGACCTGCTCTAGCTGGCGCAGGATGGGCAAGGCTCTTTCGACGTTGACGAGCGCGCCGTTGAAGTCGAATTCAAGGCGGAAGTCGGGCGGGGCCGCCTCCTGCATGGCGTGGGCTTGCTCGACCACGTCGTAAAAGGCGCGGGCCTTGCACTTCAGCCCGCGATAGCCGCACGCGGCCGCTTCGCGCACCTCAGCGGCCGAGTCCTCGGGCGACATGCAGGGCATCCACCACCCCATGCTCACCCACTCCCGCCGCTGTTGGCCCATCAGCTTGTGCGCCGGCAGCCCGAGGTGTTGGCCCATCAGGTCGTAACAGGCCATGTCGAGGTTGAAGCGCCCGGTGCCCATGACGTGGTCAAAGGGATGGGTGCCGAGATAGGCGTCGAGCACGCGCTGCTCAAAGGGCGGCCCGGGGTTTTCCCCCAAGCCTACCAGCCCGGTGTCGGTGTGGAATTTGTACACGGTCAGCTCTTCGGTCATGCCGAAGTGGTAGAACGCTTTGCGGATGCGCTCCTCGTAGGGAAGGCGCAAGGGAATGACTTCGATGGTGGTGATTTGCATGGCGCGGCTCCTATGCGATCAAAGGTCGGGGGAAGGTACGGCTCCTTGACTTTGGGCGCAAAAAAGCGATGATAGGCGGAGCGCGAAACGGAGGATTGGATCATGCGAAAAATTTGGCTCCTGCTTTTGGGGTGGCCCATTGCGGCGGGGGGTGCTGAGACGCCATTTAGCCGGGGCGTCAACCTGACCAATTGGCTGCAAGCGTCGAGTGTGCAGAGCGTCCACTTTGCCAAGTTTGGCCGCGCCGACTTGGCGCAGATCCAACAACTCGGTTGCGACGTGGTGCGCCTGCCGATCAATCTGCATGCCATGACCAGCGGCCCGCCAGACTACCGCATCGACCCCTTGCTCTACGTTTTTCTCGAGCAAATCGCAGATTGGGCCAGCGAGTTGGGGCTACAGCTGATCTTGGACAACCACGCGTTTGACCCGGCCGTGAGCACGGCCCCGGACATCGGCGAGGTCTTAGTGCCGGTGTGGACCCAACTCGCCGCCCACTTTGCCGCGCATCCAGCCCAGCTTTACTACGAGATCCTCAACGAGCCGCACGGCATCAGCGACGCGGCGTGGAACGCGATCCAGCAGCAGGTGATCGACGCGATCCGGCAGGTGGATCGGCAACACGCGATCGTGGTTGGCCCGGCCAACTGGAACAGCTTCCGCAACCTGCACCAGATGCCGGTCTTTGCCGACGACAACCTCGTGTACACGTTTCACTTTTACGAGCCTTTTGTCTTTACCCACCAAGGCGCGGGCTGGGTCGATCCCTCCTTGGTCCCGCTGCGCGGCGTGCCCTTTCCCTACGACCGGGCGCGCATGCCGGCGTTGCCCCCGTCCTTGCTGGGCACTTGGGTCGGCCAAGCACTGGGCAATTACAGCCAAGAGGGCACCATCGCGCAGGTGCGCCTGCTAATCGACGAGGCCGCGGCCTTTGGCAAGGATCGCGGCGTGCCCCTGTTTTGTGGGGAATTTGGGGTGTACAGCCCCAATAGCGACCCCGGCGACCGCGTCTCGTGGTACGAGGGGGTGCGGCAGCACTTGGAGGCCCGCGGCATTGCGTGGACCACGTGGGATTACCGCGGCGGTTTTGGGTTGTTCGAGCGCGGGTCGAGCGAGTTGTTTGAATTTGACCTAAACGTGCCGCTGTTGGAGGCGTTGGGCCTGACCGTGCCACCGCAACGGGATTTTGTCGTCGAGCCAGCCCAGCAGGGGTTTGTGCTCTACGACGATTTCCTCGGCCCGCACCTCGTTGAGTCCAACCACCTTGGGCCGGGCGCGGTTGATTACTACGCCGAGGCGACGCCTGCGGTGGGCCGCTACTGCATTCGCTGGACCGGGGCGCCGCTCTATGGGTTCATTGGCTTCGACTTCAAGCCGTTCAAGGACCTGTCCGCGTTGACCGCAACGGGCTATGCGATTGAGTTCTGGGTGCGGGGAGATACGCCCGGGGCGTCGTTTGACATTCGCTTGGTCGATACGGATACGTCCGACCCGGACGACCGCCCGTGGCGCGTGCGCTACACCCTAGACGAGCAAGTCGCGCCGTGGGATGGCGCGTGGCACGCGGTGCGCATCCCCTTGCGCGACCTCGCCGAGCACGGAGCTTGGGAACGCGAGTGGTTCGAGCCGGTGGGCGCGTTCGACTGGCAGGCGGTCGACCGCTTCGACATCGTGGCCGAGCACCATTCGTTAGACGGGGTCCAGTTCTGGTTCGACGAGCTGCGGATTGTGGGGCCGACGCCGACGGCCGTGCGCCCCGCAGCCGCGTCCCAGCCGGTCGCCTTGGCGTTGGCCGCCAATTACCCCAACCCGTTCAACGCGGCGACCGCGATTGGCTACGCGCTCCCCGCGTCCGCGCCGGTGCATTTAGCGGTCTATGCCCTAAACGGCCAGCCGGTGCGGACCCTCGTGCAGGGCGTGGCTGCCCCGGGGTGGCACGAGGCGCGCTGGGACGGGCGCGACGCTGCCGGGCGGGCCGTGGCCAGCGGCGTGTACTTGTATCGCTTGGCCACTATGGGCGAGGTGCGGACCGGGAAGATGACGTTGGTGCGCTAAAGATAAGGCTGCTGGCCCGCATTTTGCTTTTGGAGAGGTATCCGTCGGCGAGTATATTGAATCTATCGAGCAGGAGATGGCAGGCATGGCAGAACGTTCCCCCTTTGACTACGGCGACCGCATTGGCCGCCTAGAAGGAATCATTGAGCAGATCAACGACCGCCTCGGCAACTTGGAGGCTCGCATGACTAGCTTCAAGGACAGCTTAGAGGCTCGCATGAGCCGCTTGGAGAGCAGCCACCGGCGGGACTTTCGCTGGCTAGTCGGCACGATGATAGGCATGTGGGTGACGACGATGGGCTTGCTCTTGACGATAGCGATCAAGGTGTTTGCGGGGTAGCCGAACCTGTTACCGTCGAGGGCCGAGCGTTACCTTGCCGCCACAACTTGCACGGAGCAGCACTCATCGCGGACGATGTGGTACAGGCTTGGGCCGTTGGGGTCGCAGGCGATGTTGTTGTCTTTGCTGCCGTTCCACTCGTAAAGCCCGAGAGAGGGCTGTTCCCAGTGCTCGCCATCGCCAGAGATGGCCAAGCGGACCGGCGGGCCGTTGTACCACCACTCGTAGCGCACCTCGTCCGGGTTCCACAAGGGCGCACTGCGGCTTTGGATGCGGTCGGTGATGAGAGGGCCGCACCTTTTGGGCGGGTGCAGGGTGCGGGTGGTGCCTTGCTCGGCGACTAAGGCGCGGCTGTCGAGGAAGAGCTGGCGGTGCTTTTTTGGGTCGATGAGTGCGGTGGACACGGCGTTTTTGGCTCCGGTATCAGGTGTCGCCCATAGCGTATTCCCGGATATTCACTTCGGTTCGCTGGATAGCATAGCCGTTTTTATAAATTTGTCTCAGAATTTTATCAACGTTCGCCCCAATCCGCTTCTCCCCAGGCCTGATGTCAAGATGCTTAAATTCCACGAGTTCCCCGAGCTTGTTGCGAATGTTGGCCGGAACACTATCCGCGTCTTTCTCTATGGGAATGACGAGAAAGGTGAATGTACCTGGTACTTGAGGCGTTCGTGCTTTGAAAACTTTTACGTGCATAACGATACCTCTTGCGGTTAGAACGTTTGGTGATTATCGAAAAACGATCTAGCTACGTAGTTTCCCGTGTCCGGCAAAGCCCACCGCGTATTCATAGCTCAAACGGCGGAATGCGGAGGAACGCGCCCCCCTGCCGGGCCGACTCTTGGGCCAGCAAGCAGGCTTGGGCGGTGGCGAACACCGAGCGGGTGGGGATGAACGGGGCGGTGCCGCGTTCAATGGCGTCGATCAGGTTGGCGACGAACGCGCCGCTTTGGTCGGCGGGCAACTCGGGCGCGTACGGGGGGCGGTCGTCGGTAGCGATGAGCAGGTGGTCGTCGGCATAGGCGCGCAGGTGGGCCGAGCCAGCCGTGCCCATGATGATGAAGCGGGTGTCGCCAAACGAGGGCGCGGCTCGGGGCGTGAGCCAGTCGGCGGTGAGGGTCGCCAACGCGCCGTCGGCTAGCTCAAAGGAAGCCTGTACGTGGTCGTCTAAGCGCGGCTCAGCCGCAAACCGCTTGCAGGTGGCGAGGGCGTGGACGCCCACGCATTCGGTGCCGGTGAGCCAGCGGATTTGATCGACGCCGTGACACGCGAGGTCGTGGAACGCACCTGTGTACTGGTTGGGATCGAAATACCAAGCCGGAGCGGTGGCGCGGTTGAGCTTGTGCGGGTGCGTGGAAATGAGGCTGGCGATGGTCCCGAGGGCACCGTCGAGGATGGCTTGGCGCAGGGCGATGAACGGCGGGTAGCTGCGCGAAGTGAACCACATGGATACGTGGATCGGGTTGGCCGCGACCGCGCGGCGCATGCGCTCCCAGTCGCTGAGCGTGCGGCACAGGGGTTTGTCGAGGAGCAGGTGAATGCCGGCGCGGGCGCAGGTTTCTACGAGCGCGGTTTTCTCGGGGTGAATCAAGCCTTCGAGGATTAGCTCGGGCCGGGCGCGGTCGATCAGGTCGTCCACGGTGGCAAAGCGGGGGATGGAGGCGTAGCGCGCACAGAGCGCGTCGTCGTTTTCGACCAAGCCGACGATCTGGCCGTTTGCGGCCTGCAAGGCGGATTGGATCATGCCGCCGATGTGCCCATAGTGGATGCCTACGATGCCGATGCGCATGGTGCCCCTTTCAGCCGCTGCACGTACACGTAATACGGGGCGATGGTCCGCTCGGCGTGGTCGTAGAACGAGGCGTAGAGCCGGCCGGGGCCAGCGGCCAGATCGAGCTCAAAACAGGCACTCGGCGCGTCGGGATCGACTTCGCGCTGGAGATTCTGGCCGCCGATGGTTAGCTGCGCCCAGCCGAGCGCGAGGGCGACTCCCCCCTCGTAGGCCGGGGCCTCCTTGGGCTGGATGCCGGCGCGATACCAGCCGCTGTCGTCGCCCTCAATGCCCGCTGCTAGCGCGTAGCCGGTTTCCTCGGGCCAGCGCCGCAGCTCGATTTGGTAGCGGCCCGCCTCTTTGACCTCAACGGCCCAAAAACCACTCGCGACCTGCCCGGCGCGGACTTGCCGCTGATTCCAGACAGCACTGCAGGCCTCATTGCGGATGTCGTGGGTGGTGAGCTTGACCGATTGGTCGTCCCCGCC
This sequence comes from Candidatus Latescibacterota bacterium, assembly GCA_965242865.1. Classification (GTDB taxonomy): domain Bacteria; phylum Latescibacterota; class UBA2968; order UBA8231; family UBA8231. The sequence goes on along the minus strand of CBDETK010000013.1, from coordinate 5,272,107 downwards.
CAAAGCTATGGGTTCGTCGCGGTCGAACTGGGCGGACACCAGCGTCCACCAGTCATCGTACGCGGCGCGCAGGTCGGCGACGATTGCGGGATGCGCCGCGGCCACATCTAGCCGCTGGCCGGGGTCGGTGCCGAGATCGTAGAGCGCACGGCCATCGATGAGCCGCCACTTGCCCTTCATCACCGCGCTCTTGCGCCACTTGACCGGAGCGGCCACGCGCTGGGTGTCGCAGACGTGGACGCGCTCGGCCCAAGCTGCGTCGTCCGCGCCGCGCAGCAGCGGCCCTAGGCTCTGGCCGTGGAAGGTGCGGCCGGCCGGGACTTCCACCTCGCACAAGTCGAGCAGGGTCGGCATGAAATCCACGTAGCTGGTCAGCGCGTCAATGTCGCGGCCGCCGGCAATGTGCCCGTTGGGGTAGCGGATGAGAAAGGGTACGCGGTGCCCGCCTTCGTACGGGGAGCCTTTTTTGCCGCGCATGCCAGCGTTGTAGCTCCCCGGCCCTTCGCGGGGGAATTGATCAGCGTCTAATTCGACGCCCGTGGCCGTGCCGTTGTCGGTCATAAAGATCAGGATGGTATTATCGGCGATTCCCAGCTCGTCGAGGGCGTCTTGCAAGCGGCCAAAGTTTTCGTCGATGTTGGTGATCATGCCGTAGAACCGGGCGCGGGCTTCGTGCGGGGTGCTGTCGCGGTATGGCTCGACGTAGCGCGGCTCGACGTTGAGCGGCCCGTGCGGCGCGTTGGTGGCGATGTAGCAGAAAAAGGGCCGGTCGGCGTTTTCTTGGATAAAGCGCCGGCCCTCGCGGAAGAACACGTCCGTGCAGTAGCCCTCGTACCGCGTGGGGACGCCGTTTTTGAAATAGGTGTCGTCAAAGTAGTCGTTGCCCCAAGCGTCGCCGGTGTTGCCGATGCCGCCGCCCGCGTGAAAAACGGATTCGGCGAAGCCGCGCTCGTGCGGACGGTACGGGGGGCTGTCGCCGAGGTGCCACTTGCCGAAGTGGCCGGTGCGGTAGCCAACGCCCGCGAGCGCGTCCGCGAGAGTCCACTCGTCGCTACGCAACAGGGAGCGTCCGCCGATGGTGTGCCAAACGCCCGCGCTATTGCAGTAGTGCCCGGTGAGCAGGCCGGCGCGGGTGGGGGCGCAGGTGGAGCCGACGTGGTAATCGGTGAAGCGCACGGCGTCGCGGTGGAAGCGGTCGAGGCAGGGCGTGCGGATGGCACTGTTGTCGTGGCAACCCAAGTCGCCGTAGCCTTGGTCGTCGGTGAGGACGAAGACGATGTTGGGACGCGGAGCCATGCTATTGTTCCTGTTCTGCCCGCCACGCTTCGTATTCGGCGCGGGCCTCTTCGCTGAGGGGGTAGTACTTGCGTAGGTGCCCCCCCTCGGCCAGCTTCATGCGGCTAAAGTCCTCCCACTCGGCGTGGGCTTGGGCCTTTTCGGTCAATTCGGGGGCGAGCTGGGCCGGGACGACGGTGGCGCCGTCGTCGTCGGCGACGATGATGTCGCCGGGCATAACTAAGGTGTCGCCGCAGGCGATGGGCACGTTGACGGCAAAGGGGAAGATGTTGGTTTGGGTGTGGAAGTTGGGGGTGGTGCCGCGCAGCCAAAGCCCGAGGTCGAGGTCTTCGAGCACCTTGGGAAAGTCGCGGATGCAGCCGTCGATGACCGCGCCTTGGCCGCCGCGCCCCATGAAGAAGGTGAGCATCATTTCGCCGAAAACCCCGCTGTGCATATCGCCGCGCGCATCGACGACGATGATGTCGCCGGGTTGGGTGTGGTAGAGCGCGTGGCGGTGGAGCTGCTTTTCTGGGTCGGCGTATTCGTCCACCGAGTATTGGTCTTCGCGCTTCGGCATGAACTGCAAGGTCAGAGCCGGGCCGACGATGTGCTTGCCCGGGGTGCGGGCCACCGGCCCTTGGATGTGGGGGTCGCGGATGCCCAAGCGGGCGAGTTCGCCGGCCGCAGTCGCGCTGGAGATGGAGGCGAGGGCGGCGATGAGGTCTTTGGGGGGGCGTTGGATGTCGTTGGTTTCGACCATGATAGCTCCTATCGTTAAGTGCGGGTATTTGTTTAAGCTAAGAACGAGGCGGCGGTAGGGCCAATTGCCTATTATTGGACATTCTGCCTCGGGCGAGATCGAGGATGAACCAATGAGGAGATGACCTATGTTGACCCGCCTAAAAGTCTCTAATTTCAAAAATTTGGTAGAGGTGGATTTGGCTCTCGGGCCGTTTACCTGTGTCGTTGGGCCGAATGGGGTGGGTAAGTCAAACCTGTTCGACGCTATTCGGTTTCTGAGTGCGCTGGCCAATGGTACGCTTATGGAGGCCGCCGCGGCCGTGCGCGACCAAGACAGCCGCACAGCACCTGTGCGCGACCTTTTCCACCGCGTGGGCGATCACTATGCCGAGCGCATAACCTTTGAGGCCGAGATGATCGTCCCTCGGCGGGCCATTGACGACTTGGGGCAGGAGGCCGAGGCCAGTATTACGTTTTTGCGCTATTCCCTAGATCTGGCCTACCGAGAGACGGACGACAGCTTGGTGCGAGGTGCTCTGGCTATCGTCCGAGAAGAATTGGTCCCCATCGCCCAACGCGACGCCTCCCAACACCTTTTGTTTCCCCACAGCGCAAAGGACTGGCGCAAATCCGCCGTGTGCGGCAAGCGCCCTGTTCCCTTCATTTCAACCGCTGGCGAGGGCGAGAACAGAGTCATAAAGCTACATCAGGATGGCGGCAGCAGCGGTCGTCCTTTGCCCCGGTCGGCTGATCACCTGCCGCGCACGGTGCTTTCCATCGCCAATGCAGCGGAAAGCCCTACGGTGTTAGCCGCTCGCCGCGAGATGGAATCTTGGCAGATGCTGCAACTGGAGCCTTCGGCCCTGAGAAGGCCCGATGAATTTGGTGCTCCTACGCACTTAGGAGCCGATGGCCGGTATTTGGCGGCTACGCTGTATCGCTTGGGTCGCCATGACCAAAAGGTATATAGCCAGATCGCCAACCGCTTGGCCGAACTCATTGACGGTGTGCATGATATCCGCATAGAGCCGGATGAGAAACGGGAGCTATTGACTTTATATGTAAAAAACGAGGAGGGGACCTTTCATCCAGCCCGCGCCCTGTCGGATGGCACCTTGCGCTTCCTCGCACTCGCTGTCTTGGAGAGCGACCCGCATATACAGGGGGTGCTTTGTTTGGAAGAGCCAGAAAACGGCATTCATCCGGCGCGGATTCCGGCCATACTGCAACTGCTTAGGGATATTGCGGTGGATACCCAAGAGCCTGTTGGGGAGGACAACCCCCTGCGCCAAGTGATCGTCAATACCCACTCGCCCGCAGTATTCCAGCAAGTCCCGGACGAGAGCGTCGTATTCGTAAAGGCAAGAGAGGATCTAGACGCGGAGGGACGCTGCTACAAAAAGGCCCATTTCCTCTGCCTGTCCGACACTTGGCGCAACATGAGCGAAGACGCCGCTCTCGGCGATCTGCTCCCCTATCTGAATCCGGTGTTGCCTAAGAAATATGCAGAAGCAGCAAGAAAGAAGCGGGTAGTGGATAGGGACGATATGCGGCAACTACTTCCGTTTACTTCATAGTGGAATTGGCGTCGAATGCAGCGACTGCGCTATACGCTAGTGGCGGATGGATCGTCTGATCGCGCCCTCTTACCGATTCTCACTTGGCTATTGCGCCAGTTCTGCGGTGTGATTCCCATCCAAGCGGAGTTCGCCGACTTGCGTCTCCTGCCGCATCCTCCCAAGAAACTTTCGAGTACAAATTGGCCGCTTTCCGGTGGTTGGCAGCGGAGATTGAGCGAAGCGTTAGAGATTAACTTTAGAAGCGTTCTTAACATTAGGGTTTCAGTTTCTGATTCGGCTTGGTCCTTTTCTGGATTCCCGCCTCGTGTCGGAGCACGGGGTGACGTTCTGTTGCGGGAGTGGCCAATCGGAAACCCGGCCGCAACATACAAATGACACCTCAATGCAAAAAAGACTGCGCCGATCAACATTCCATGCTTTCAAGGCATTTAGGATTGCTATACAACACAACCCTAGTATAGAAAGGAGCTTTCCCATGAGCGAAATCATCGCCGATACGGCCCAAATTCCCGCGCTCGACGACCAACTCGACGCGCTCGACCGGCACGGCTTTCTATTGGTGCGCAACGCGCTGCCCGAAGACGAGGTGCTGGCTTGGCGGGCGTGCTTGGTGCGGAAGTACGAGCGGCGGGAATGGGACATTAGCAACGAGGTGGGCAATGTGGCTTTTGACCACTTGCTGGAACAGGAACCCGAGCTGGCTCGGCCCATGGTCGGCCACTCCTCGGTCGCGCCGTATTTGCAGGCCATGCTCGGGCGGCAATGTCAGTTGCGGAGCTTTCGGGCACACATCAATCCGGGGGCTTATACCCAAGAATGGCACAAGGACTTTGGCTATTATTGGGACGCGCCCGACGAGGCGCGGCACGCGCTGCGGCCCCTGTGCATAAACACCACGTTTTACCTGACGGACAACGCGCCCGAGACCGGGCGTTTGACCTTTATCAACAACTTCTGCCACAACGCCCTGCCAGAAGAAATCCGCCACCTAGGCGGGTACAATTCCGACAACCCCTTTTACCAGTGGTGCGATCGACAGGAGCACATCCACCTCCATCCCATGACCGGCGACGCCGTGGTGTTCTTCAGCCACATCCCGCATCAGGGCGCGAAGCTGCGGGAAGAGGCCGACGCCCCCATCCGCTGCAACGTGGTGCTACACTACCAGCAGACGCCCATGTTCCCGGGGATTCCCTTTGTCAGCTCGCCCCTGCCGGCCATGGCCGCGCTCGGGTACGACGGGACCTTTCCGTTTGCCGAGCGGCACTAGGGATTGCCACGTACCCACCGCCCCAATTTTCCAAAGGAGATCGCGTATGCGTCGCTTTACCCGCACCCCCCATTACAGCGGACCGGACGACCCGGCAATCGGCCAAGTGCGCGGCACGTTGGCACTCGGCGAAACCGTCCTCATCGAGACCATTGGCGGAGCGGACAACGACTTTGAAGCGGCCGGCGAGACCCGCGCCGGCATGATTACTTCTGGGGAGAGCCATCGCCGCTACGCCCGCCCCGGCGGCCCCTTTCTCATCGAGGGCATTGAGCCGGACGATTGGGTCGCCATCGAGATCATCGCTATTGAGGTCGGCCCCTACGGCTTCTACCGCAACGGCGGTCCCAACTGGGGCAATTGGCGCTGCGTGGCCCCGGTGCGCGACGGACTGATCCACTTTCCGCCGGATTTTGTCGTGCCGGTGCGGCCCATGATCGGCGTCGTCCAGCTCGAATCGTGGGCCCCCAACGCCATAGATCACGGCGGCAACATGGATTTCAACGCCATCCAGCCCGGCAGCACCGTCCACATCCGCGCACAAAAGCCCGGGGGATTGCTGTCGTTGGGCGATGTCCATGCGCGCATGGGCGACGGCGAGTTGACTGGGGCCGGCGTTGAGATCGACTCGGCCATCACGCTCAAGGTCAATCGCTCGCCCGGGTTTCCCACCAGCAGCCCGGTGGTGGAGACGACTCGGGTTGTGGAAGACGCCGAGGAATACCTCACGAGTGCGCGGGCGGCCGAGTGGGGCGACGCGCTCAAAGCGGCTTGGCTCGAAATGGTGGCCCTGATCTGCGACCGCTACGACACCACGTACGAATACGCCAACATGATCGTCGGCACCATTGGGGATGCGCGCCCAGGCTTTGCCACCGGCTACATGGGCGGGTACGCGACCTGTCAGATCGCGGTGACCAAGAAGCTGCGGCGCACGGGCGAGCCGTACCGGGCCTAGGGCGCGGCGCGGTGTGCATTCGGTGCTAGATGCTCCGACATCTGCGCGACGCCGTCACGCACCACCACGGCGAGGCGGATCACCTCGCCTATCTGGAGCGGCCCTTCCACCAAGCGCGGGCGGAGATTCACCGCCGGATGCACCAATTAGGGGTGCCGCACTGAGGCCGCCTTGTTCGGGAATTCTGGCCGGAATATATTGAGCGGCCCTTCACCGTTAGAAAGGAAACCGCAATGAGCGACGCATTTGTGCCGTTGGACCTGAGTGCAGCGTATAATGCCGGCGTCGGCAATGTTGAGTCCGAAGGCGGCCTGCTGTGGCCGGCACCCGCCGACGCGCCCGACCATACCCCGCTCGTGGGGCTGCCTTGGGGCGAGCAGCAGTTTTGGGGGGTGCCCTTTCGCTTGGCCGCGGCCGGGGCGGCCAAGGCCGTGGTGTTGGTCGCGCAAAAGGCCGGGGGCGCGGTGCGCGAAGCGGCCGAGATTCCGATACATGCCAAGGCGCGTCGCATCCTCTACGCCCACGCTTGTGCGCCGGTGCCGGGGGCCTCGACCACGGTCGAAGGCACGGGCGAGGCAATCGGAACCTATCACGTCCGCTATGCCGATGGCCACACCGTTGAGCAGCCGCTGCGCCGCCGCTTTGAAATCCACGACGCGCAGGTCCCTTGGGGGCACCATCCCTTTCTCTGCCGCAATTGCCGCCACTTCTACTCCGTGCCGCTAGACAGTCGCGAGCACGGCTATGGCATGGTGCAGACCGGGGCTTTTACCCGCGAGGGCAGCGACTTGCAGGGCTGGTGGCTCTACGACTGGGAAAATCCCGCGCCCGACGCGGAGATTGCGGCGGTCACAGTATTGGCGGCTAGCCCGGCGGCCCTCGCGGTGGCCGGTCTTACGCTCTGCCACGAGGAGGGCGATCCTTTTGCTTGGCCAGCGCGGCAGGAGGTGGCCCTGCGGGTCGAGGCCGAAGGAGTGCCCGAAGTGGCGATGGAGCGCGGCGAAATCGTGCGCCGCGATCAACTCTGGGTGCCGAGCGCGGATTTTCTCACTTCCGAGGAAGCCGGCTGGGGCCGAGGCGGCCAAGCAGCAGTTGCCGGCGGCTATCTGGAAATCCACGGCTCAGCCGCCGGTCAGCTCGCGATTAAGGCCGGAGACGATGTCGAAGAGCGCATCGGCTGGGGCGAGGTGCTCAAAGAGAAGAAAGTCGCCCAAGGCAAGGTGCGAATCGAGGTCGTCGCCCCCACCGGCAAGCAGTGGGTCCACGTGCGGGTTGAGGACGCGGACACCGGCCAGCCCGTGGGAACCCGCGTCCACTTCCGCTCGGAGCACGGGGCCTATCTGGCCCCGCACGGGCACCAAGCCGACGTCAATGTGGCGTGGTTTGAGGACGTGGGCGGCGATTGCAAGACCGGGGGCGTGCCCTACGCTTACATCGACGGCACCTGCCAGATCGACTTGCCCATCGGCCCGGTGTACGCCGAAGTCGTGCGCGGCTTTGAGTACCAGCCGCTGCGCCAGCGAGTCGAGATCAAGCCCGGTCAGCGCGCCCTGACGCTCAAGGTCAAACGCGCCTTGGACATGAAGCAGCGCGGCTACTATTCGGGGGATACCCACGTGCATTTCCTGTCCTCCCAGTCGGCCCACTTAGAGGCCGAGGCCGAAGACCTCAATGTGGTGCATCTGTTGGCCAGCCAGTGGGGCCGGCTCTTTACCTCGTGGGAGGAGTTTACCGGCGGCTTGGCCCCGACTAGCAGCGACAACCACTTGGTTTGGGTCAGCCAAGAAAACCGGCAGCACGTGCTCGGCCACATCAGCCTGCTCGGGCTCAAGGAACTGGTCGCGCCCATCTGCACTGGCGGCGCCAGCGAGGATTGGGTCGGCGGGTCCGTGGATGCGCTGATGGCCGATTGGGCCGAGGAGTGCAAAAAGCAGGGCGGGTTGGTCGTTATGCCGCACATACCGCTGCCCGATTTTGAAAACGCGGCCAACATCGTCTTGGGCCACGCCGACGCCGGCGAGATGTGCTGGGTTTGGGAGGGCGAAAAGATCAGCTCGGCCGAGCAAGGCTACTACCGCTGGCTCAACGTGGGCCAGAAGCTGCCGCTGGTCGGTGGCACGGACAAGATGTCCAACGGCCGCATTTTGGGCGGCTCGCGCACGTACGTCAAACTGCGCGCCGGCGAGGAGTTTACCTTTGCCAACTGGTGCCAAGCCGTGCGCCGCGGCCAAGCGTTTGCCAGCACCGGCGCGATGATCGACCTAACGGTCGAGGGCCGGGAGATGGGCGAGGAACTGGACCTGCCCGGCACCGGCGGCACGGTCGAGGTCGTGGCGGTGGCCGAAAGCGTTTGGCCGCTTGCCGGGCTGGAGCTCATTTGCAATGGCGCGTCCGTGGCACGCGAGGTGGTCGCCCCGGCTGCCCGGCAGATCGAGCTGCGGTTCGCGCTCAAGGCCGAGCGCTCCTGCTGGGTTGCGGCGCGCTGCTGGGGGCCGCACTACACGGACGCTGGTCCGGTGATGGCCCATTCCTCGCCGATTTACATCGACGTGGGCCGACGCGGGGCCTTTGTGCCGGCCGAGGGTCAGTACCTGCTGACGCACCTTGACGGCGGCATCGCTTGGGCCGAGCGGATGGGCGTTTTCCGCGACGAGGCGATCCGCCAGCGGCTGATTGGCCTGTTCAACGAGGCGCGGGGCGAGCTGCTCCGGCGAATGCAGTAAGACGCTTTACCCCGAAAGGATGGACGATGCTCGCACAAGCACAGATTGACGCATTCCACCGCAACGGCTTTCTCAACGGCGGGCGCGTGCTCTCCGACGAGGAATTAGGCGAATTGAGCGACGCGCTCGACGAAATTTTGGCCAAAGGCCCGGACGGCTTTGCCGTGGGCGAGGCGCGGCCAGTATCCTTCCGCGACCTAGCCGGCGGGGCCGGCGTCAGCGAGCATCCGGTGTGGCAGATTGTCAATATCTGGGAAGCTGCGCCGGCTTGGGAGCGGCTGATTTACCACCCGGCCGTCGTCCGCGGGATCAGCCAACTCACCGGCCACGACGACCTCATGGTCTGGCACGACCAGATCCAGTACAAACCCGCCCGTTACGGCGGCTCCACTTACTGGCACCAAGACGCGCCCTTGTGGCCGATCATCAAGCCGATGACGCCGGTCTCGGCGTGGATTCCCTTGGACGACGCGACCGAGGACAACGGCTGTATGTGGATGGTGCCCGGCAGCCACAAGTGGGGCAACCAGATTGCGTTTTTGCGCACGCAGGGCAATTTGTCGCTGTTGGAAAACTTCAAGGACTTGCAGGGCTTTACCCCGCCCGCCGACGCCGAGATTGACGAGGTTGAGGCTCGGCCGTGGCCGGTGTTGCGCGGGGAAGTCTCCTTCCATCATTCCCTGACTTGGCACGGCTCGCCCTTCAATCAGTCGCACCGGCCCCGGCGCGCCATTGCCATCCACTACATGACCGGCGCGGCGCGTTTTGATCAAAGCGGCGAGCACCTGATGAAGCAGTTCGTCGATTTGCCCGACGGCGCGCCCATGGCCGAGGCCGGCCCGCACTTTCCGGTGGTGTGTCGCGGCGGAGTGCCGGTGGGGGTGCCGGCGCGGTTGCAGGGCGTCACTCGGACTGCTGAGGAGTAGCTTTATTCCAAGACAGCCCAAGCCATGCCGCAAATTCTCGACAACCTGACGCCTGACTCCACTCTTCTGCCCGTTCTCCAGACGACTCTAGGGCTGTCCGCTCGCGCAGACTTCTGCGTCGGATACTTCAACTTGCGCGGATGGAAGAACATTGACTCATACATAGAGCGCTGGCCGGAAGGCAACCAAGCACGTGTGCTGGTGGGTATGCACAGGCTTCCACATGACGAGCTCCGCGAAATGTTCAGTCCGCTGGATAATCGGGGCATTGACAACCAAGCCGCGATTCGCCTGAAACAGCGTTGCGCTGAAGAGTTTCGCGATCAGTTGGTGACTGGTGTACCGACAAACAACGACGAAGCCGCCTTGCAACGACTGGTCAGCCAGCTCAGGGCTGGCAAAGTAGCGGTCAAACTCTTTCTCAGGCACCCACTTCACGCAAAGCTATACCTGTGTTTTCGCTCCGATCCCGTTAGTCCCGTGGTGGGGTATCTTGGCAGCAGCAATCTTACCTTCGCGGGGCTTTCAGGCCAAGGTGAACTCAACGTGGATGTGCTCGATCAAGACGCCTGTAAGAAGCTGAGCAAGTGGTTTGAAGATAGGTGGACCGACAAGTTCTGCATGGACATCACCGAAGAGTTGATCAAAATTATCGAGGAGAGTTGGGCACGGCAGGATCTGATACCACCGTACTGGGTCTATCTCAAAATGGCCTATCACCTGTCTCACGAGGCTCGGGCAGGTCTCGCCGAGTTCCAGATTCCCCGAGACTTCGGGAACCGCATGTTCGACTTCCAGACCGCCGCAGTGAAGATAGCGGCTCTCCACCTGAACAAGCGCGGCGGCGTCCTAATCGGCGATGTGGTTGGGCTTGGCAAGACGCTGATGGCCACGGCGGTCGCCCGTATCTTCGAGGACGACTACGGACTGGAGACCCTGATAATCTGCCCCAAGAATCTCGTGAGCATGTGGGAGGATTACGCACACCAGTACCGTCTAAGGGCGCAGGTTCTCTCGCTCAGCAAGGTAATCGGCGAGTTGCCCAAGATCCGCCGCTATCGGTTGGTCCTCATTGATGAGAGCCACAACCTCCGCAACAAAAGCGGCAAGCGATACCGGGCGATACAGGAATACATCCAAGAGAACGACAGCAAGTGCATCTTGCTATCGGCGACTCCGTATAACAAGACCTATCTCGACTTGTCCAGCCAGCTACGCCTCTTCGTCGATGGAGAGCAGGATCTTGGCGTTCGCCCGGAGCAACTCCTCAAAGACCTGGGCGAGGTCAATTTTAGTGCTACGCACCAAGCGAACCCGCGAACGCTTGCGGCTTTTGAATTCAGTGAATACGCCGATGATTGGCGTGACCTGATGCGCTTGTACATGGTGCGACGGACGCGCAGCTTCATCCAAGACAACTACGCCGAAACCGATGCCGAGACAAGTCGGAAGTACCTGACCTACGAGGACGGAAGCAAGTCGTTTTTCCCAACTCGCGTTCCTAAGACCATCAAGTTCACCATTGACGAGTCGGACCCTACAGACCGGTACGCCAAACTATACTCCCAAGCTGTGGTTGATGTTATCGGTGCGTTGAGTCTGCCGCGATACGGACTAGGTACGTACGTGGCTGATTCACCGGCGATTCCCCCATCGTCAACGGAGAAACAGCACATCCAGAATCTCTCGCGAGCGGGGAAACGGCTCATAGGGTTCTGCCGGATAAATCTGTTCAAGCGTCTCGAAAGCAGTGGCTGGGCCTTCTTGCAGTCTGTGAATCGGCACATCCTGCGGAACTGCGTATTCCTTCATGCAGTTCGGAATGGCCTTCCGCTACCGATTGGTACACAGGATGCCGAAATGCTTGATTCTAGGTTCACCGATTCCGATATAGACCAAGCACAAGGAAGCATGTTCGATCCTGACGACGACCAGCAAGAGATCCAAGTCGGAGATTCGGCAGCGACAGAGGTGGGGTCTTGGACTGCACCCGATTTTGAGGCTCGGGCCGCCGAAGGGTACGCAGAGTATTCAAAACGCTACAAAAAACGCTTTAGCTGGCTCCGTCCCGACCTTTTCGGCAAGGCATTAGAGGCCGATCTCCAGTCGGACATTGACGCCCTCCTACAAGTGCTCCAGAGATATGGAAATTGGAACCCGGCGCACGATGCCAAGCTGAAAGCTCTCCAGAAGCTCCTGATAGAGACCTTTCCAGACAAGAAGGTGCTTGTTTTCTCCCAATTCGCCGACACCGTCCGTTATCTCGAAGGCCAGCTTGAGCGCAAGGGCGTAGAAGCGATGACAGGTGTTACCGGGGACTCGCCCAACCCGGCGGAGATAGCGTGGCGTTTTAGTCCGGTGAGCAACGAGAAGCAGGACGTGATTAAGCCAGAACGAGAACTTAGGATCGTCATCTCTACCGATCTGTTGAGCGAAGGCCAAAACCTCCAAGACTGCTCGATAATCGTGAACTACGACTTGCCGTGGGCCATTATCCGGCTAATCCAGCGTGCTGGGCGAGTTGACCGCATTGGCCAGCAGGCCGAGGAGATACTTTGCTACTCGTTTCTGCCAGCCGAAGGCGTCGAACGCATTATCAACCTTCGGAACCGAGTTAAGTCGCGCCTCCAAGAAAACGCTGAGGTCGTCGGCGCGGACGAGGTGTTCTTCGAGGATGAGGCCGACGATCAGACCATTCTCAATCTCTACCACGAGCGGGCCGGCATTCTCGATGGCGACCCCGATGGCGAGGTTGATCTCGCGTCTTATGCCTACCAGATATGGAAGAACGCCATTAGCGCGGATCCAACACTAGAGAAAGCCATCTCTGGGCTACCTGACGTGGTGTTCTCATCGCGGCAGCACACGCCCATCGCGCAGCGCCCGGAGGGAGTCCTCGTTTTCACGCGCACGGCAGACGGCAACGACGCCCTCGCATACGTTGGCAGAAACGGCGAGAGCATCACCGAATCCCAACTCGAAATCCTCTCCGCCGCAGAGTGCAGGCCGGAAACCTCCGCGCAACCTCATCACGATAGCCACCACCAACTCGTCGCCGCTGGTGTCAAGCACATCGCGAAAGTGGAGAAGAGAATCGGCGGCCAGCTTGGGCAGCCCTCCGGCGCACGTTTCCGCACCTATACCCGACTCAAAGAGTACGCGGACGACATTGAGGGCCTGTTGTTTGACACTGACTCATTACACAAGGCCCTCGACGACATTTACCGGCATCCCCTTCGCCAATCAGCAGTCGATACCTTAAATCGGCAGCTCCGCAGTGGAATTGACAACGCTCAACTTGCCGATATAGTCATTGCCTTGTGGAACGATGACCGGCTGTGCGTAACGGACAGGGACACCGCTGAGGTCCAGGAACCGCGAATCATCTGCTCCTTGGGACTCTTTGACACAGACAGAGGGGGTGCCTGATGCAAGCAGATACCGATCAACTTCGCCCATACCTCCACAGCTTTGACTTCCGAAGCCTCCTTGTGGAAGGCTTAGGGTGGAACCACTACGAGGCCGAATCGGTACGGATCTCGCTGGACGGGCATGACTACGCGCTGGAACCTGTGGCGGAGAAGGCTAGTTTCGTCGTCTATGTCTGCGGCGCGGATGCCGATGGCTCAGTCCCATCGTACCCGATCAGACGAAAGATAGAACGCCAAGTCGCCAAGCTGGCGTTCGAACATATTATCATCTTCATCGACGCCGAACACACTCTCCAAGTCTGGCAGTGGGTCAAGCGAGAGCGTGGCAAGCCCGACGCCTGCCGCGAGGAACCGTATCGCAGCGGTCAGCAGGGCAATCGTCTCCTACAAATCCTTCAGACAATCGCGTTTAGCCTAGAAAGCGAAGAGGGGCTCAGCGTCACCAAGGTCGCGTCACGGGTCCGACAGGCGATGGATGTCGAAAAGGTCACCAAGCAGTTCTACGAGCGATTCAGGAAGGAACTCGACGCATTCCAAGGCTTTATCGACGGCATCACCGAGCAGGGGGACCGGGAGTGGTACGCATCCCTGATGCTCAATCGCATGATGTTCATCTACTTCGTCCAGAAGCAGGGTTTCCTTGATGATGACACCGACTATCTCCGCAACCGTCTGCACATGGTACAACAGACAGAAGGCGGGGCCGGGCGGTTCCAACAGTTCTACCGCATCTTCCTGCTGCGGCTGTTCCACGAAGGGCTGGGACAGCCGGAATCCGAAAGAGCACCCGAGCTAGCGGCGCTGCTGGGCAAGGTGCCGTTCCTCAACGGCGGCCTGTTCGATGTTCACGACTTGGAGCGCGACAACCCCGACATCAGTATCCCGGACGAGGCATTCGAGAGGGTGTTCGCCTTCTTTGAGGGCTACCGCTGGCACCTAGACGAGCGGTCTCGCGGGGAAGACAACGAGATCAATCCCGACGTTCTCGGATACATTTTCGAGAAGTACATCAATCAGAAGCAGATGGGGGCCTATTACACCAAGGAGGACATCACCGGCTATATCACCCGAAACACGGTCATCCCATTCCTCTTCGACGCTGCCAAAAAGAAATGCCCGGTGGCGTTCCTGCCGGATGGCGGCGTGTGGCGGCTCTTGCAGGACGATCCCGATCGGTACATCTACCCCGCTGTGGCGCACGGAGTGGCTTGGAGATACTCACCGGATGTCGATCCCGAGCGTTTAGAACAGCCCATTGAGTTACCGGAGGAGATCGCCGCGGGAATCGATGACGTGTCCAAGCGGGGCGGATGGAACACTCCGGCTGCTGACGAATACGCGCTTCCTACCGAAACTTGGCGCGAGGTGGTGGCTCGCCGCCAGCGATACGCCGAAGTCCGCGAGCAACTCGCCTCGGGCAAGGTTCAAAACGTCAACGACCTCATCACTCTGAACTTGGACATCGAACAATTCGCAAAGGATGTCATCGTCCAGAGCGAAGGGCCGGAGCTTTTGCGTGCGTTTTGGCATGGGATGCGCGATGTGTCCGTGCTCGACCCCACGTGCGGCTCTGGCGCGTTCCTGTTCGCCGCGCTCAATATCCTCGAACCGCTCTACACAGCATGTCTGGAAGGAATGCAGGGCTTTCGCGACGATCTTGAGCGATCAGAGCGGCCCCATCATCCAAAAACACTCAGCGACTTCAGGGACGTTTTAGAGGAGGTCAAGAAGCATCCCAGCTCCCGGTATTTCATCCTCAAGTCCATCGTGCTCAACAATCTGTACGGCGTGGACATCATGGAAGAGGCGGTCGAGATATGTAAGCTGCGTTTGTTTCTCAAGTTGGTCGCTCAGTTGGAGACCTACGACCAGATCGAGCCACTGCCAGACATTGATTTCAACATCCGCCCCGGCAACACATTGGTTGGGTTTACTTCGCTGGAGGAAATCCGACAGACGCTGAGTGGCGACCTGATCAAGCAGTTGGCCCTGCCGGACATTGAGGAACGCGCTGAGATTGCGGCCCAAGCCTTTCGTATGTTTCAGCGTATGCAGACGGTGGAAGGCATGGACGCGGGGGATTTTGCAGCGGCGAAGGTCGAACTGCGGGAGCGGCTTGATGGATTACGAGGCGAGCTGGATAGCTACTTAGCGACCGAGTACGGCGTCAAACCTGACGACGAGACTGCCTACCAGAAATGGCGTACCAGCCACCAGCCCTTCCACTGGTTCGTCGAGTTCTACGATGTCATGCACAGGGGTGGATTTGACGTGATTGTTGGGAATCCGCCGTATGTGTCGAAACGAAAAGTGAGCGAGTCATATACCACGAAAGGATTCCGCACGGCAGTGTGTCCAGATATATACGCCATGGTTGTTGAGAGAAGCCTCAGTTTATGCGGAGCCAACGGACGTATCAGCATGATAGTACCACTCAGCTTGACCTTCAGCTCGGATTTTGCCGATCTGAGATTGCTTCTTTATCAAGACTGCGGTCTCAGTTGGTTCGCATCTTTTGGAAGAATTCCATCTGCTCTTTTCAGCTTCGATACCCGAGTTCGCAACACGATATTCTTGGGGCATAAATCATCCAAATCGCCTAGACGTTGTTTCACTACGCGACTACATCGATGGTTCGACTCCGAGCGGCCAGCGTTATTTGACCGTCTGTGGTACTCTGTTTTCTCTCCAGAGGCGTTCGAGGGACTGGTTCCTAAAATAGGTAGTGCCCGCCTGTTGCAGAGTATCGAGGCTCTACTGGAGGGTGGCGATTATCGGCTCAGGAACGAGCTGTCTCACCGCCGTAATGAAGGATACCCTCTTCACTTCAAGCAGACCGCCTATAATTGGCTGACTTTCTGTGTAAAGCAGCCTCCGGCATTTGGTGCGGGTGCTCGCCCTATAAGTCAGACTCAGTACGGAACTGTCCGATTTCTTCAGCAAGACAACAGAGATCTGATCATGCTTCTTGGGAACAGCTTGATAATGTTCGTATGGTGGATAGCTGTAGGAGATGATTTTCACGTAACCCAGAACAGCTTCACAAGTGCCCCGTTCGGGCCAAGACAACTTAATGGACGCCAACAAAAGCGTCTCTTAACCTCTCTACCGGAATTGCAGAATGCAATGAATGAAAACTTAGTATTTAAGTTGAATGCAGGAAAGAATATAGGAAACTTCAACTTGGCTCGTTGTCGTCACATTACTGACCGAACGGATAAGATATGGCTGGAAGCGTTGGGGCTAAGCGACTTGTGGGAAGAAATAGAACTAGAGCATTCGCTAGTCGTTAGGACTTCTTTTGAGGATAAACAGGAACGAGCTGACAAGTGATCGCTAGGCTCCGTAGAGTTCTCCCGGGGGGACACCTTGAATATAACTAACTGGCTAAAGCCGATTCCACGAACAGGTTCTAACTTTTCGTTTGAGGTCACTGACGTTAAAGAGACCAACTCAGTGCCGTCGCCTACTGAATTGGCCGATCTTATGAGAGACTCGTATTGGGGCACTGACTACCTCGCCGATGTAGCAGATAGATACGGATACGGGAAAGTTCGCGACAAATTTCTTAGGTCGCGTTCCGATACTCGGTCCTCAGTGAGGCGCGGCGATTTTGGGGAAGCCCTAACCGTCGAATATCTCAAGACCGTGGAAGGCTATCATATCCCTGTGATAAAGCTCAGGTACAAAATGAGTGCGAATCAGACTTTACCCGGAACCGACTGTATCGCATTTCGATTTTCCGACAATAAGCTCGTCAAGGTAGCGTTCGTCGAATCTAAATTTCGCACTACTAAGGATCCAGCTGTAGCTGTCCAAGGGACAAAGCAGCTACAGCAAGATGCGGATAGCGCGAATTCTGAAACCTTGGCCTTTGTGGCTCGACAACTGCGAGAAACAAATAATCCTCTTACGAAATTGATCGAAGACTATATTTTTAATCGTGAAGCTGAGCTAGATGAATTTCTCTTAGTGCTCCTACATGAAGAGGCCACTTGGGATGAGCAAATTCTCATAAATCTTGAAGACGAAAATCGCGGCCTTGAACCTCTCCATGTGTACGTTGCAAGAATCACTGATCTTAGGCAACTCGCTGACGCGGCATTTTCAAATCTTGGCGTGGAGGTAGTTGAGGATGACCAATGACAATCATATTGATTTGCAATTTCGTATGCAGGCTTTGTTGGCCGACCGAGGATTCCAGAGCGAACTGGCTCAGGTTAGGTCGAAGGCAACATTGCAGGCCATAGGCGAGCTTCAGCGATCTCCTCACTGGACTTATGTTGCAAACCGCTTTGCTCGAAATTCAGCCGCTGCTTTGTACGCGCTTGAGGCGGGGACCCTTGCTGATCCGAACTATGCTGTCGAAAATGAGAAACACTCGCGCCAACTAGCGCTCGCATGGGAAAGTCTGGCTAGACTGGACGAGGGAGTAACAAGACCAATCGCCTTACTCAACGCTGCTCTAGCATACGAACTTGCAGGCTATCAAGCCAACGCAGCATACCTCGCTAAGGAAGTCTTGCCCGATCCGCAACCCGATTCGAGGGCGGATGCTCAGGCACTTGTCGCGTCGTTCATACAACGGAGGATAATTGTCACTGAGCAGCTTGCCAATCGTCTCCTCCAGTTCCCACCAGACCTTGAACTGCCCTTAGATGTTCTATCGTTAGAGTTGGGCGAAGTCGTTCTTGCAGACGGGTTATCCAAAGCGTGCCGTTTCTTCCTGAGTGGTGATCAATCGGCATATCATGAGGCAATGAAGTTGTTGGATGAGGCTACTAAGGTATTCACCGGCCTCGGTGCTCCATTGCACTCTAACATCGCGTATGGAATTCAATCAGTGCTTCCGTTAATGATGAAGCGAAGCACTTGGTCTCAACTTGAAGGCCATTCTAGAGAATCTGAAGTGTGGAAGCGTTACTTGACTCTCCTTGCAAGGCCCCGCTCTAGGGGAGTGACTGAACTGTGGCCGTCCCAGATAAAAGTGCTTGAATCTGGCTTCTTAGGTTCAGATGACAGTGCTGTTGTTCGCCTGCCCACCAGCGGCGGTAAGACGCGCATAGCGGAAATGGCCATCATTGACACCCTTCAACGGCATCCCGAAGCCAAGTGCGTGTTTGTTGCTCCATATCGAGCTTTGGCAGCAGAAGTTGAAAGGAGCATGGGATCGGTACTGAATGACCTAGGTTATCGAGTTTCATCTGTCGTCATCGGTTCTTACGAGTCGGACGAATTCGAGGAATTTCTTCTACAAACAGCCGATTTGCTGATACTTACACCCGAAAAGCTGGACCTTGTTCTGCGCCTCCGGCCAGACATATCAGATCAGATCAAGCTAATAGTGCTAGATGAAGTCCACATCATGGATGACGCAAGTCGCGGTATAAAGTTCGAGCTTTTGTTGAGCAGAATAAAGCACAGATTGCCAACGATTCGCTTCTTGGTAATGTCTGCCGTGGTCCCAGATTCGACGCTAAAGGACTTTGCCGCGTGGCTTGCGAATTCTCCCGATAGAACCGTCATGTCGGATTGGCGACCAACAATTCAAA
Source organism: Candidatus Latescibacterota bacterium (assembly GCA_965242865.1). GTDB lineage: Bacteria > Latescibacterota > UBA2968 > UBA8231 > UBA8231. The sequence goes on along the minus strand of CBDETK010000013.1, from coordinate 5,253,648 downwards.
GACGAGCGCGATTTGATTGGCAAGGTACTAATGGCGTAATCCTATTTGAGCGGAATTCAGAAATTTCAGATTTGGATTCATTTGTTCCTGGAGCCATATCACAGAAGCAATACCGTTTCATAAACAAGGATACCCGACGCACAAATACCTCTAAGTACCCAAAACTAACTAAGGGAGATACCGCTGCTGAACTAGCATATACATTTTCGGAGCAGGGTCCTGTTCTGGTTTTCTGTACACAACGAAAATGGGTTGAGAGTGTTTGCGACGCGATTCTCAACAAATCGATCCGGTTTAGGGAGCTAACTGGGGAATCAGTCCATCCCCACTTTGTCCGTGTAGAGACGACTAGATCTCTTGCACTTGCAAAGGAGTGGTTGGGAGAAGAACATATTGTCACACAAGCCTTATCCCAAGGAGTTGCCCCTCATCACGGGCGGCTGCCTAACGTCGTTCGAGAGGCTATTGAGATTGACTGTCGTGCTGGTCATTACAAAGTGATTGTTGCGACCAATACGCTGGCTCAAGGTGTGAACCTGCCTGTCAGGACCGTGATAATACACAGCGTCTGGCGTACAGACGCAGAGCGTCGGAAATGGCGAATTACAAGTCGGGACTACTGGAATATAGCTGGTCGGGCTGGTCGGGCAGGACAGGAAACAGAAGGACTGGTCGTCCACATAACTCTGGATGACAAGGATCGGAGGGACTTCAACCACTACGGAAACATCGGGAATCTGGAGCCTGTTTCTGGCGCACTATATCAACTACTCCAGCAAATCGTCTCCTCGCGCATCTCCGATGAGGCGATAGAAAATGCTGCGGCGACTCTAGATCCAGAGATACTTGCTATTGCAGTAGAAGAGGAGGTTGAGGCTGCCAACACCTATGAATGGATCACTAGTTTGGAGAAAACATATATAACGCAGCAATCTCGTACTCAGAATATAAATATTGACCCGCTAGTCAAATCCGCTCAACTAGCTGCCGAGAAAGTGTTCGATCGAGCCCCTGAAGCATCATGGAGACGAATTTATGCTCAGACAGGTCTAAGCAGCTACTCTTGTGAAACATTGAGTAGATTCGCAGACACACACACAGATACGTTGAGTGTCCTGCTTCTCAATGCCGGCTCCGATAGCCTCAAAGACCTAAACCGCTTAGTGCTCGATGCGAGCCTTCCTTTGCCTGAGGCACAGACTGTAACCGATTTTGCAGGTGATCCCGAGGTTTTGCTTGGTTTGTGGTTGGACGGAACGTCCATAAATGAAATCGTTAGGAGTACACGGAGTATAGCGGACTCTGTAGAGGATATATCTGGATATATAGAAGAGTTATTTGGATATCGACTACCTTGGATTATCTCCGCTCTGTTTCGGATTTCCAAGGAGGCATTAGGTATCCAAGAACTGTCGGAGTACATTCGATGCTATCCGTCAATGGTTAAGCATGGGCTTCCTGATCCTGTGGCTTCGTGGGCGATGTCGGCAGGAATTACTTCTCGGGATATTGCATGCAGATTGGCAGAAGGCTTTGAAGGGCAAGTCTCGGATATTTCTTCTCACGAGAATTTCGTTACTTGGCTGTCTAGCGTATCTGACGACTCCCTACGTCAGGAATATGGCGTTACTGGATATGTACTCAACGACCTCAGGTACAAACTTGGAAGAATGGCTGTCAATCCACTACTTAATCCAATTAGGCCGCTCCATGAAGTTCTTCCTATTCAGGAGAAGGTAGTTGGAATATCCTACGAAAACCGCTGGATAGCTGCGCGGCGTGTCAGAGCAGAAGATAAACTTGAACTGCGCCGAGATTATGAAAATCCTGTAGATCCGAATGCCATCGCCGTACATCATAAGGCTGGGCAAGTCGGCTTCCTCCCGCGGGGCCTGGCTCAACGCCTAGCACCTGAAATCGACTCAGGAAGCAATATCGTAGCCACTGCGGTGAAGACGGTACAAAAGAGAAAACCTGCAATCACCGTTGAGCTCCGTCTCGGATGATCTACAATTCATTCCCTAATGCAAGACATGCAGTCGTTCCCAACTCCTACGCTAGCGGTCCAACCGCTGCCCTCAAAGTCCAAACCTCGCTTGCGGGCTATCGGTGCTCCCGAAATTCTCAACTCGGAACACACCGCACTCTTCTGCTCCGTCCGCTGCCCCGGCGACCTAATCCTCAAGACCTACGATTTGGCGAGGGCCATGCGCGAGGCAAAGACGCCCGTAATAGGCGGCTTTCAGACACCCATGGAGAAGGAGTGCCTGCGCCTGTTGCTGCGAGGCAGCCAGCCCGTCGTGGTATGCCCCGCTCGCAGCATTGACAACATGCGGGTTCCCCGCGACTGGCGTCCGGCCATCGCCGAGCGAAGGCTGCTGGTTCTGTCGCCTTTCCCGCCGTCGCAGCACCGTCCAACGGTAAAGCTGGCAGCCCAACGAAACGACTTGGTAGTTACGCTCGCTAGCCGGGTTTTCATCGCCTACGCCGCTCGTGCTGGCAAGACGGAGGAGTTAGCCCGCAAGGTTGCTGACTCCGGCAAACCCCTCCTCACCCTCGACAGTCCCGCCAATGCGAACCTGCTGAAACTCGGTGCTCGTGCGATTGGGGCGGATGGCCGCACGGATCTGTTGGATACGGAGGCGTCGGCGCGGTTGCGGGGCGTCACTCGGACTGCTGAGCCGACGCCGGCGGCCGGGCAAACGCGGCCGACCAGTCCATCCGGCCAGTAAACTGCATGGCAGCGAACAGGGTGGCGATGCAGAGGACGGTGATGGCCAAGCCGGTGTAGCCGACAAAGAAGAAGGTGTAGGAGAACAGGACCAAGTAAATGAATTGGGCCAAGCCCACCTCCACCAAGGCCAGCCGCAGGCCGACCACCAGCCGCATGTACGAGACGACTAGAAAAACCGACACGGCCGCGGCTACCAAAAAGGCGTAGTGGATGAGCAAGTGGTCGGCCAGATAGGCCAACAGCAAGTGGAAGCTGAAAAAGGCCGCGCCGATGAAGAAGTAGTTCATCGGGTGAATATCAATGCCTTTGACCGCGGTGAAGACGAAGAGCACAAAGAAGAAGAGAAAGAGGGATATGGGAGCGGCCTCGGTCACGTCTTGGACCCAAGGGCCTGGGTTGAGGCGGGCGGGCATGACCATGCCGAGGTCGGCCCCGGTGAGCAGCCGATCGTACTGCCAGGTGAGACGCCAGCCGTCGGCCGTGCGCTCCTTGTGGGTGGGCGACAGGCTTTGGCCCGGGAAGTCAATGGCGTCGAAATTCGTGAGCATGGTCAACTCAAAGTCGGAAACTTGCTCGACGTGGTCGCCGAAGCGGTATTCCCATTGTTCCAGCCCCTGCGATTGATAGGCAAGGCGGATTTGGCGGCTCTGGCCCGGCGCTAAGTGCAACGGCTGCCGCAGGTGCCCTTCCGCCAGCGGCAGCGGGGTGCTGGGTTGGCCGTCGAGGGACAGGGTGAAATCGTCGTACACGGCTTGGGGACTAGGCAGGGCTAGATCAAAGGTCAGGTCGAGGGGTCGGTCGGTCGCGTTGGTCGCGGTATAGGTGGCGTCTAGGGCCACTTGATAGGTGGGATACCACAGCAGGCCCTTGCGGCGGTGTTCGAGGTGCAAATCGACCTGTAAGCGACTCGCTTGTAGGGGCAGGAGGTGTCGCCGCTCCCTAACGTGCTCTACCGCTGGGCCATCGGCGGCCGGTTGGACGACGATTTCCTCGGTGGTCCAGTACAGGAGCGGAGCGAGTTGGGATTGGGGGATGCCCCACAATTGCCCCACGGCCGCTTTGAGCTTGGTGTCTTGGTGGTGGGTGCGGTAGGAGACGACCTGCGCCAAGATGAGCCAAGCGACGGTCGTGCCGGCAAAAATGAAGCCGATGGCGGCGATGCGGTATAGCATGATAGCTCTCCTTTAATCGCGTTTGCGTTTGAACGCTTCGCCGCTAGCGAAAGTTCCACGTGCAGAAGCTAGGCAGCGACGGCGTGCGGGGCGAGACTGTCGTATGGGTGAGATTTGGCCGCGGTGGGTCGTGGCGTGTAGTGTACTTGCGGCGTATTCTATACCTTGAACCGCTGTCATAAAGCGAGAATTCAACAGCCCATGTTCGACTCAAAGCGCATGCGGGCGGTACAAAGCCCGGTGATCCCGTATTTGGCCGCCCTCATCCGCGACCACGAGGGCACCATTTCCCTCGGCCAAGGCGTGGTTCACTACCCGCCGCCGCCCCAGGCCATGCAGGCGATCGCCCACTTTGGCGGCGCGCTGGCCGAGCACCACTATCAGGCCGCCCTCGGCCTGCCCGAACTCAGGGCCGGACTGCGGCAAAAGCTCGCGGCCGAGAACCAAATTGAGGTGGGCGACGACCAGCTCTTAATGGTCACGGCCGGTTCCAACATGGGCTTTTACCACGCGTTGCTGGCCATGGCCGATCCGGGCGACGAGATCGTGGTGATGGCGCCGTTTTACTTCAACCACGAAATGGCCGTAGCCATGGCCAATTGCCGGGCGGTCGTCGTGCCGACGGACGAAGCCTATCAGCTCGACCTCGCCGCGATTGAGGCCGCGATCACCCCGCGCACCCGCGCGGTTGTCACGATCTCGCCCAACAATCCAACGGGCGCGGTGTATCGGCCCGCAGACTTGGCCGCGGTCAATCGGCTCTGCTGCGAGCGGGGCCTTTACCACGTTGCCGACGAGGCGTACGAGTACTTCACGTACGGCGCGGCCCGGCACTTTTCGCCCGGCTCCCTGCCCCACAGCGCCGAGCACACCATCTCGCTCTTTTCCTTTTCCAAAGCCTACGGCCTCGCCAGTTGGCGGGTCGGCTACCTCGTGGCCCCGCGGCACCTGCTAGGTGCGCTGGAAAAAATTCAAGACACCGTGCTTATATGCCCGCCGGTCATCTCGCAATGCGCCGCGCTCGGGGCACTCGCGGCCGGGGCCGCGTACTGCGAGGGCTATCTCGCGGGCATGGATGCGGTCCGCCAGCTCTGCTTAGCGCGGCTCGGCGCGCTAAGCCCCCGGGTCCAAGTGCCGGCGGCCGAAGGCGCGTTTTATTTGCTGGCGCGGTTGCAAACCGATCTCAACGCCATGGCAGTGGTCACGCGCTTGGTGCGGGACCACAAGGTCGCCGTCATCCCCGGCAACGCCTTTGGATTGAGCGCAGACTGCTATTTGCGCGTTGCTTACGGCGCACTGCGCCAAGAGGACGTGGCCGAGGGCATGGACCGGCTCGTCGAAGGGTTGCGACAGATTCTCTCCGCTTGACATGGTGAGAGATTTAAGCGTATGTTTCGGCAGACAAAGAGCGACCTGAATCCGCATAAAGAATGCCCCAGAGGAAGTTCTCCACTTCTCTGCGATGTGGAACTTCGACAAACATTGTATTCGGTATTCTGGCGGGTTGGTCGCTCTTCTTTTGTTCTGTTCGCCCTCCTGCTCCTGCCCGCGATCCTGCGCGCCCAACCCATCGCCACGACCCCGAAGGCACTCGACTTGGGCGTCGTCGGCGTCGGCGTGGAGGCGCGGGCGGCCGTTTCCCTCAAAAATCTGCAAGACGACGCGCTCGAAGTGATCGTGGGCATTCGCGGCGCTGGTTTTGGCGCGGCCGCGGATACGCTGCGCTTGGGCGCTACGAGCGTCCGCCGCTTGGAGGTGCATTTCCGGGCGGCCGCGCCCGGGGAATATGCCGGCGAGCTGGTCGTACAGGTCGCCGCCCTATTCGCCGATGAGCATCTCATTGTGCCGCTCCAAGCGGTCGCGGTCGTGCCGACCCTAGTGCTTTTGCCGGCCGAAGGTCTGGATTTTGGCGCGGTGCCGGTCGGGCGACCGGCGACCGGGACCATTGTCGTCAAAAACACCGGCCGCGCGCCCGTGGCGGCCGGGCAGATGGCCTTGGCCGACCCCCAAGGCCCCTTTCGGCTGGAGGGCGACGTCGGCCCTTGGCCGGCGCCCGGCGAGGAAGCGCGGATCGACGTTGCGTTCACTCCGACCCACGCGGGGCCGGCCGCGACGGAATTCGTGGTAGCCGCGCCCGGGTTGGGGGATTGGTCCGTCCCCCTGCGGGGGCGCGGGCTGGCGCCGCAAGCGGCCTTTTCGCCCCTCCCGCAAGTGGGTCTCGACTTTGGCACCGTTGAGGTGGGCCAGCGTGTGACGCGCCGCGTGACCGTCCTCAATCAGGGCCAAGCCGAGTTGCACCTCGAAAACGCCGCCATGGAGGGCGCGGCCTTTGCCCTTGAGTTCGCGGACTCGTCGGCCACCTTGGCGCCCGCAGGGCGGCTCGACCTGAGCGCGGCGTTTGCGCCGCAGAGCGAAGGCCCCCACCGCGGCGTCCTGCGCTTGCACACCAGCGACCCGCAGGCGGCGGTGGTCGCCATCCCCCTCGCGGGGCGCGGCCAAATCAGCCCGCCGCACATCGAGATTCTCAATGACGACCTAGACTTCGGCAGCGTGCCCATCGGCGAGACCGCGCAGGCGCATCTGCTGCTGTGGAACAGAGGCGGCCAGCCGGGCGTGGTGAACATCGCCCTAGTCGAGGACGAGGGCGTTGAATTCGGTCTCGTCCAGCCCTCGGTCCTCGTCCAGCCCGGGGCCAGCGCCCAAGTCGCGCTGAGTTTTTCGCCCAAAGAGGCCGGGCCGCGCCAAGCGGGCCTGCGCGTCGAGGTCGAAGCCCAGCGCCAGACGGTGCGCTTGCAGGGCGTCGGCCAGTTTTTGGCCCTCAGCCCGGCGACCGTTGATTTCGGTCGAGTCGCCGTCGGCCAAAGCAGCAGCCGAGTCGTCGAAATAGCCAATGTGGGCAACGCCGACTTTGAGATGCACCAGCTCCGCTCGACGAGCCCCGAATTTACCGCCCACACCCCGATTGACGAGGACAACAAGTTCCTGTTGCCGGCCCACAGCCAGCGCACCTTGCCGCTGCACATCGCCTTCAGCCCGTCGGCCCGCGGCGCGATTTCGGGGACCTTGCGCTTAGACGGCTTGGGCGCGCATGAGATGACGACGCTCGACATCCTGCTCCAAGGCAGCGGCATGGCCGCCGAAATTGATCTGCATCCGGCCGGCTTGGTCGATTTTGGCTATGTGGACTTGGGGCAGCAGGCGGAACGGACCTTTGTGGCCACCAACGTCGGCGATACCGTGCTGCAAGTTGAGGCGCATCCCCAAAGCGAGGAGGCCCACGTGGTGCCGGCGCGATTCGCCTTGGCCCCGGGCGAGTCCGCGCGCCTCGCGCTCTTTTTCGCGCCCGATGCCTTGGGCGAGCGCCGGGGGCGCGTTTTGTTGGTCAGCAACGACGTCAAAGACCGCGCCCGGCCGCTCGAATACAAGGGGCACGGGGTGCTCGCAGACATCAACTTGGCGCAAATTGTCGAGGTCTTGGTCTCGCACGGCGAGCAGCCCCAGCCCTTGGCGGTCGGCTGGAACAATACCCCGGTCGTGCAAAAAGACGGCACCAAAGTGGAGGTGGCCTTTGCGATTTCCGACTCGCTACGGCGTGCGCTAATCGGGCGCGAGATGCTCGTGGAGTGGACCCTGCTCGACGAAAACTATGCCCCCAAAAAAGGCAGCACCCAAAAGCAGCAGGTCACCATCTACGAGGCGAGCGGCGAGCGCGTCCTCGTGGAGGACCTCAACTTGCGGCTGTCCGAAGAAGACAATCGCCGAGTGCGGCTCAAAATCACGACCCACAGCTACCCGGGGGGGCCGCCGCAGACCGTGTCGCAGCTTTTGGAGGCCGGGGGTTGGAAGTGGGAATTTGAAGCCAAGCCGCTGGTGTCCTTTTTGACGATCCGCCCCGGGCGCAATTATACCGACCGCAATGGCGACGCGGTCCAAGGCCAAACCGAGCGCCTGATTGGCTTGCCCGGGTTGGCCTTTGCCGGCTGGCACAACGTGGATAACCCATTGATTTCCGGCATCCATTTCACGGCCATCGGCAATGTCCTCGAAGCCCTTTCGACCGAAAACTCGCTGGCCATTTCGCTGGGCGTGGCCGTTTCCTTTTACAAAGATCAGTTTCTCTTTGGCTTTGGCTGGGATATTTACGACAGCCGCCCCCGCGCCAAAAAAAAAGGCTCGCAGGACTACATTATGACCTTTAAGTACTCGGGGTTGTTCAAGTGAGCAGGCGGCACACCATGGCCGCGGCGCACAAGTCCTGCGCACCCATTCCCGTCAGATAGACCGCGCTCGGCGCGACCGCGCCTATTCGTCCACAGGCCGCGTCACCGATGTCCAGCACCGCGCCCTCGGGGTTGCGCGCCAAGGCGATGTGCTCGGCGCGGCCCTGCTCGGCCGCAAAGCGGAACTCCCCGGACCGCTGGGCTTGGGCGAGCACATCGACGACCACCGTGCGCTCAGAGAGCACTTCCGGCGCGAGTTGGCGCGTGCGGCTGTCTCCGGCGATGACCGCGAGGTACGGGACTTGGGCCAGCCCCGCCGTGGTCAAAATGGGCTGGGGCGTCGGCACGGCCGTCAGCACGGCGTCGGCCCCGGCCATACACGACTCTAGCGACGCGACCACCCGCAGGGGCGCGCGCAGGGCCGGCCCGACCGCTTTGGCGAACTCCGCCCGGTTCGCCGCCCGGCGGCTCGTGCAGGCGATCTCGGCCAGATCAAAGAGCGCGTCGCAGGATAGGGCCAAGGTCCGCGCAATCCGGCCGGTCCCCAAAATCGCGATTCGCTCAATAGCCGTCGCGCCCGCTAGGTACTGGAGCCCCAGTGCCCCGGCCGCGCCGGTGCGCTGGTCCGTGATGTGCCCGGCCTCTAGCCGCCACGCCCGGCCCCGTTGCAGATCTTCAAATGCGATATACGCCTCCCGCTGGGCCAGCCGCCCGGTCGCCACGTCTGAACGCTCTTCGATGATCTTGCGTACGCGAAACTTCCCCGGCCACTCGGCCGGCATGTCCAAGCGAAAGCAATCGAGGGGCCCGCGCTTTTGGATGGACTCGGTGCGCGGAGGATTGGCGATGACCCCCGCGCCATACTGCTCGAAGGCTTGGCGACAGGCCGCGAGAAAATCAGCCGTGGACAAGCGGTGGGCAAAGTCTTGTTCGCGCAGGAGCTCCATGTTTTCTCCTTTGTTCTTTGTTTGCTTGACGTAACTTGCCGTTTTCTATTCATTTGAAGGACGTTGGAGCGATGGAACGAGAAACCCCCAACAGGCAGGAGTTAATTTTATGGGGGCTGGCCGTTGTGGCCATAGCCCTGCTCCTCAAAGCGGCTTTCTGGCCGCCGGCCGCGCCTCCCCAGCCAACGCTCCAACGGGAAGTTCCCAAGCCGGAAACCACTCCCCAGATCAGCCCCATTCGGGTCGAAATCCTCAACGGCGGCGGCGAATCGCAAATCGCTGCCCGCCTCCGCAAAAAGGCACGCGCCCTCGGGCTAGACGTGATTCACGAAGGCAATGCATCGAGCTTCAATTACCTGCACACCCTCGTCGTCGATTTGGACGGCGATATTGAGCAAGCCCGGCAAGTGGCGGATGTCTTGGGGATCCCCCATTTTATTCAGCAGCAGAGAGACCAATTCAGCTTGGCGAGCGTCTCCATTATCATCGGGCGCGACTATCGCCGCATTGGCCTGCTCGACCCGGCCCCGTAACGCCCCGAGAACCTGCCCATGACCCCAGAGCCGCGCATCGCCCGCGCCGTAGAAATTTTACGCGATAAAAAGGCCCTCGCAATCACCTTGCTGGATCTGCGCGCCATAACCGATACCTGCGACTACTTCCTGATCTGCACGAGCACCTCTGAACAGCACATCCGCAGCCTCGTCGATGCCGTGCGGGACCAACTCGCCGAGCTGGGCGAAAAGCCGTGGCACATTGAGGGCACAGATGCCCAGCGCTGGGTTTTGCTCGACTACGTCGATTTCGTCGTCCACATCTTTCGCGCGGAGGCCCGCGACTTCTACGCCCTAGAGCGGCTGTGGGGCGACGCGCAACGCACGGACTTTGCCGCGCTAGACGCGCCCGAGGAAGCGGCCGAACCGTCCCTTGAGTTTTCGACCTTCTAACGCAATGCCGATGCAAACGATCCGATGGCAGGACGGTGCGCTGATCCTGCTCGATCAAACTCGCTTGCCCGAAGAGGTGGTGTACGCGCCCTATCGCCAAGTCGAAGGTATTGCCCGCGCCATTGAAGGGCTGGTGGTGCGCGGCGCCCCGGCCATTGGGTTGGCCGCGGCGTATGGCGTCGTGGTCGGCGCTCAGGCCGCGGTTGATTGCGCCCCCGCGGCCTTTTGTCGGCGCGTGGAAGGGGCCATCGCCCGCCTCGCCCGCACCCGGCCCACCGCGGTCAACCTGTTCTGGGCCTTAGATCAGATGCAGGCGGTGCTGGCGGCGAATCCCGGGCGCGACAACCGCGCCATCTGCGACGCCCTGCTCGCGGCCGCGCATCGCCTCTTTGAGCAAGACCGCCAAATCTGTCGCCAGATCGGCGTCCACGGCGCAGCCCTCTTGCGCGATGGCAGCCAAGTCATTACGCACTGCAATGCCGGCGGCTTGGCCACGGCCGACTACGGCACGGCCTTGGGCGTAGTCTATGCCGCTCAAGAGGCCGGCAAGAAAGTCGCCGTGTTTGCCGACGAAACCCGCCCCTTGCTGCAAGGTTCGCGGCTGACCGCGTGGGAGCTAATGCAGAGCGGCATCGACGTCAAGGTCATCTGCGACAATGCGGCCGCGGCCGTCCTGCGCAGCGAGGCGATTGACTGCTGTATCGTGGGGGCCGATCGCATCGCCAAAAACGGCGACGTGGCCAACAAAATAGGCACCTACGGGCTGGCCATCCTCGCCCGCGAGCACCGCGTCCCTTTTTACGTGGCCGCCCCGGTCTCGACCCTCGATATGGCCTTGGCCTCGGGCGCGGAAATCCCCATTGAAAAGCGCGACCCGGCCGAGGTCCGCCAAGGCTTGGGCAAGCCCACCGCACCCGCCGCCGTGCCGGTGTACAACCCGGCCTTTGACGTCACCCCCGCCGACTTGGTGTCGGCGATCATCTCGGAAAAGGGCGTCGCCCGCGCACCGTACGAACCGGCCTTGGGTGCTTGGGTCGAGCCATGAAAAGCTATAAAAGCTATCCGCTCCTATTGCTGGCCCTGCTCGCTACGGCCCATTGCGCGAGCGCGCCGCGCTGGCGCACGGCGTCGGGCGATGCCGCCCCAGCGAGCGGCGAAGAGTTCGACCCGCGCACCCTCGGCGAAGCCCCGTTGCTCATCGAGCCGGTCCAACCCAACAGCGAGGAGGGCGACCAGCCCCCAGCCGCGCCGGCGGCCCCCGTGCCAGACCGCGCTCCGGTCTATCGCCTCCAGCTGCTCGCCTTGAGCAATGAAGCGATGGCCCGCCAGCGCCGCGTCGAGCTAGAACGCGCGCTCGGGGTGAAGGTTCACCTCGTGGCCCGCAACGAACACTCGGTGCTGCAAGCAGGGCAATACCCCACGCGCGCCGCGGCCGCCGCGCTCAAGGAGCAGGTGGCCGCGCTCGGCCCGGATTATGCCGATGCGTACGTCGTTGAGGTCCCAGCCGCCTCCGCGCCGGCCGCGCCCGAGCCGGTGAAAACCTTTGGCTGGAAGGTGCAGATCGCCCAATTCCTAGAACACGACAAGGCCAGCCGCCTCGTGGCCGACGCCAAACAGCGCCTGCAGCGCGAAGACATCAGCGTGATCTTTAAGGAACCTTATTACAAAATCGAAGTCGGCAACTACCGCACCGAGGCCCAAGCCCAAGCCGCGGCCGAGCGAATCGGGGAGTACTACCCCTTGGCCCTCAAGGTCCGCTCCCAGATTTTCGTCTCGCAGGAGGACTGACCCGCCATGCGCTTGTATTGTTGTGTCATCGCCTTGCTGTTCATGGCCTGTGCCCAGGGCAAAAACGCTGGACCGTCGGGCTTTGACCAAGTGGCCCCTGGGGTGTCGGCGGACCGGTCTGTGGACCCGCCGCCGGATATGGCCGACCTCCGCACGGTGCGCTGGCACTTGCTCCTCGCCAGCGAAAGCCACGCGCTGGGGCAGCCCCAACGGGCGCAAGCGGCCCTCGCCCAGGCCTTCGGCATTCTCGCCGACCTCGACGAACACGACGCGCTCGTCGATACCGCGCAGGCCGCCGCGCTCGGCTTGGCTATTGAGCGGGCGTACCTCGACCTGGTCCCGCACTTGGAGCACTGGCCGGCCGACAGCCCCTTGAACCTGCTGCTCGAGGGGCTGTCCGAGGAAAAAATGGAGCACCTGCCGGCCGACGCCAAGCCTTTGGTCCGCATCCGCCAACTCGCCCGCCGCTGCGACATGCCCATCGACGCCAACGACCGCGTCGTCGCCAGCCTCCGCTTCTTTGAGACGCGGGGTCGCAAGACCTTTGCCACTTGGTTGCAACGCGCCGGGCGCTACCGCGCGTTGATCGACGATATCCTCCAGCGCGAGGGAATGCCCCGCGACCTGTTTTACCTAGCGGTCATCGAGAGCGGCCTCAATCCCAGGGCCTATTCGCGGTCGCAGGCCGTGGGCTTGTGGCAGTTTATGGCGCATACCGGCCGCATGATGGGCCTTAAGCGCACCCATTGGATCGACGAGCGGCGCGACCCGGTCAAGGCAACCGTGGCCGCGGCCCGCTACCTAAAAGACCTGTTCGCCGAGTTCGGCGACTGGCGCTTGGCACTGGCTGCGTACAACGCCGGCCCGGGGCGAGTCCGCCGCACCATCGCCCGCGACGGCACCAACGACTACTGGCAACTCAACCTGCCCCGCGAAACGAAAAACTACGTGCCGCTCTTCATGGCCGCGACCGTCATCGCCAAGGATCCACCACTGTTTGGCTTTGAGCCCCAAGCCGAAGAGCCAGCCTTTGCGTACGAGGAAGTCGTCCTGCCCGAAGACTGGCCATACATCGATCTGAAAGCGGCCGCGAAACTCTTGGGCATCAAGCGCCGCGCATTGCACGACCTCAATCCCGAGTTGCGCCAAGACATCACGCCGCCCGGGGCTGGTCCGCCTTATGTTTTGAAGGTGCCGCCGGGCCAAGGGCCGCGCTTGCTCGACCAGTACGCCAGCCTACCGATCCCGCAGCAGGCCGCGGTCCATCAGTACCGGGTGCAACGCGGCGATACGATCTCGGATATCGCCCAAGCCTTTGGCGTCCCCACGCGCGTCATTGCCGCGGCCAATAGCCTGAGAAACCCCAACTTCATCCGGCCGCGACAAGTTCTCTATATCCCGGTCACGGCCAAGGCCACCAGGGCCGCAAGGGGCAAGGGGACCTACACGGTGCAGCCGGGCGATACCCTGTGGGAGTTGGCCCGGCGGTTTGCGGTGAGCGTCCCGGACTTGCAGGCGTGGAACAGCCTCGAAAAGGCACTGATTAAACCCGGTCAGCAGCTCACGGTGGCCAGTGAGCGAGCGCGGGTGTACACCGTGGTCTGGGGCGATACGCTGCACGGCATCGCCCGCAAATTCGGCCTCGCCGCCCGCGACATTGCCCGCCAAAACAACATCAGTCTCTCGGCGACGCTGCGAGCCGGCACGGCCTTGCAAATCCCGCGGTGACATGCGTGCGTTCCGCCATATCCTCTGGCTGGCCTTGGCCTTTATCCTGCAAACCACTTGGGTCGATTCACTAGAGGTATGGTCGATCAAACCCGATCTATTGCTCGTGGCATTGAGCTTCATCGCGCTACGCAGCGGGCCGGTGGTCGGGGCCTATATGGGGCTGGGCGTCGGCATCCTGCAAGATATATACTTGCCCGCCGCTCTCGGGGTCAACGCGCTCGCCAAGTCGCTCATCGGCGCGGGCTTGGGTTTCAGCCACGCCCGCATGGTAGCCGACAGCATTCAAGTCCAGACCGCGCTGGTTTTTGGAGCCGTCATCTGCCACGACCTCATCTACTACGTGGGGGCCGGGGCCGATCAGCCCTTTGAGGTGAGCAGCATCTTGGGCCGCGCCGCGTACACCGGCTTGGTCAACGCGGTTTTCTTCGCCGGTCTAACCCTCAAACGCCAGCTCTTCCCCGCTTGATTATGCAGCACCCCGAACAAGATCAGCACCGGCCCCTCAACGCTCTGCTCGCGCCCGTCGTCTTGCTGTTCGCGGTTTTGGTCTTGCGGCTGTTTTATTTGCAAGTTGTCACCTCGGCCGACTACGCCCGCGAGTCCGAGGAAAACCGCATTGCACAGCGGCGCGTCAAGGCCCCGCGCGGGCTGATCTACGACCGCGATGGCCGCATCTTGGCTCGCACCCGGCCATTTTACACCGTCTCCTTGGAGCGCACCACGTCCAAGGAGTTCGACGCGGCCACGGCCGCGTTTACCGCGGCCATCGGCGACCCCGCCCTAGACGGCGAGTACAGCCGCAAATACCACACCATCCGCCTCAAGCGCGATGTCGATTTTCGCACGGTATCGATCGTAGAGGAGCGGCTCAAGGCCGACTGGCCGCTGCTCGACATTGAAATCGAGACTCAGCGCTACTATCCCTACGGCACGGCGGCCGCCCACTTGCTCGGTTACATCGGCATCATCCGCGACCAAGATCTACAGGGCGACAACGACAATGCGTACGTGCTCGGCGACTTTATTGGCAAGACCGGCATCGAAAAGGTGTACGAGAACAGCCTGCGCGGCCGCGACGGCATGTTGTTCGTCGAGATCGATGCGGCCGGTCGCACCGGCCGGAAGTTTCCAGAGCGCGACCAACTCCCCGTGCCCGGGACGCCCCTGCACCTGACTGTTGACTTGGAGGTCCAACAGGCGGCTGAACGCGCCTTACCCGACACCTTGCCCGGGGCGCTCGTCGCGCTCGATCCGCGCACCGGGGCCGTGCTGGCCCTAGCCAACAAGCCGACCTTTGACCCCAACATTTTCGTGTCGTTCCAAGCCCAAAAGGAGCGGTCGCGGGTGCTACAGAGCAAAGACGTGCTCCTCAACCGCGCCTTGCAGGGGCGGTATCCACCGGGCTCGACGCTCAAGATGGTCAGTGCCATCGCCGCGCTCGAAACCGGGGTCACCGATACCTTGAGCTTGTTTGAACCCTGCTATGGGTCGCTGACTGTGGGGCGGAGCAAGTTCCGCTGCCACAAGCGGACCGGCCACGGCGGCCTGACCCTCCCCGCGGCAATCGAGACCTCCTGCAACGTGTACTTCTACCATTTGGCCCGGCTGATAAGCATTGAATCGTGGCACCAGTACGCGGCCAAATTCGGCTTTGGCCAGCCGACCGGGATCGTCCATCCCGGCGAAGCCGCCGGCCTCCTGCCCTCGCGCCAGTATTACCAAGAGAACGATGGCTGGTCCTTGGGGCACCTGCTCAACCTCTCCATTGGCCAAGGCGCCATGCTCGCCACGCCGATCCAGATGGCCCGCTATGTGGCCGCCATTGCCAACGGTGGCTACTTGGTCACGCCGTACATCAGCGGTGCCCCGCCCCCCAGCGAGCGCATTGAGGGCATTTCGCCGCGGACCTTCGCCATCGTGCGCAAGGCCATGCGCCGGGTAGTAGCCAGCGAAACCGGGACGGGCCGCCGAGCGCGGGTCGACGGCGTCGCCATCGCGGCCAAGACCGGGACCGCTCAAGTGCCCAATCGGCCCAATCGAGAGGACGACGCGTGGATGGTGGCCTTTGCGCCGTACGAAAATCCCGCCATTGCCATCGCGGCCGTGGTCGAAGGGGGCGGCAGCGGTGGGGAGCGCGTCGGCCCGGTCGTGCGCGAAGTCGTCAAAGCGTTCTGCATCCAAGAGGGCATCCTCGATTTAGAAGCCACCCAAGCCGATACGCTCTTAGCCGATAACGGAGTGCTTTAGCGCATGCGCCTGCTCCGCCAGCTCGATTTCCCGCTCCTCATTGCGACGTTGGCCACCGTACTGCTCGGTATCGTCGCAATCTACAGCGCGACCTATCACAACGACTCCCCGGCCGTGCAGAACGCGTGGAGTAAGCAGGTCCAATTCGCGATCTTGGCCTTGGGCGTGGCCTTAGCTGTCGTCTATATCCCGGAAAAGGTCATTTACAGCGCTGCGTACCTGCTGTACTTGCCCAGCATTGTGAGCCTAGTCGCGGTGTTGGCTTGGGGCACGGGCGACGCCACCCGCTGGTTGCGCTTGGGGCCGCTGATGGTACAGCCTTCGGAACTGGTCAAGATCGCGACCATCATCGCGCTGGCGCGCTACTTGAGTGACCGCAACGCCGAGCGCATCAACACCTTTGGCGGCTTTCTCGGGGCCTTATTTCTCATCTTGGTTCCGATCGCCTTGATCGTGCGTCAGCCCGACTTGGGGACCGCCATTTCTTTTGGTGCGCCGTTTTTTCCCATGCTCTATTGGGCGGGCATGCGCAAGTTCTTCATTTTCCTCGTCATCTCTCCGCTGATCAGCGTCCTCTGCTCTTTAGAGCCCCTGTGGCAAGCCGGCACTCCGTACATCTTCGCCGCGTTCGCCATCGGCAGTACCTTCTTGATCCACCATTTTCTGCGCCGGCTCTGGCTGACGATAGCCATGGCTTTCATCAATACCGCGGCCGGTTTGCTCACGGTGTACTTTTTGGAGCACTTCCTGCACCCATACCAGAAGGCCCGCATTATGACCTTCTTCAATCCAGAGAGCGACCCGCTCGGCTCTGGGTGGAACATCATCCAATCCAAGATCGCGATTGGCTCCGGCGGACTGACGGGCAAGGGCTTTCTAGAAGGTACGCAGACCAAACACGAGTTTCTGCCGGTGGCCCATACGGACTTCATCTTCTCGGTCATCGGGGAGGAAGGGGGGTTTGCCATGGGCCTGATCGTGCTGGGCCTGTTCTTTTTTCTCATCTATCGGGCGCTGCACATCGCCTCCGTGGCCAACAATGCCTTTTACAGCCTGACGGCCGTTGGCTTGGCCGCGATGCTGACCTTCCACGTGTTTATCAATATCGGCATGACCATCGGCGTCATGCCCATCACCGGCCTGCCGCTGCCCTTTCTCAGCGCGGGCGGCTCCTCGTTGCTGTCCAACCTCATCGCCATCGGCCTCCTGCTCCACATTGACACGTACCGCCACGAGTTCTGAATGCGCGTCGCTAGACCGGCCGTTTGCTGGGCCCTGCTCGGCGCGTTTGTCATCAGCAACCCGCAATGCGGTGCCTACCGAGCCGAGCACGCCCAGCTAGCCCGGGCCTATTTGCTCAACGGCCTCTACGGCCAAGCTTGGGTTGAAGCGCGTCGAGCCATCCGCCAAGACGGAGCGGACGACCGCTTGCTCCTCATCGCCGCGCTCGCCCGGTTGGGATTGGGGGAGGGGGATGCCGCGCTGGAGCTGGTCGGCCAAGCCATTGCCTTGGCGCCGGACAACGACGAGCTGTACAGCGCCTTGCGCGACATCTGTCAACGAGCAGAGCGCTTTGCCCAAACCGAAGCATTGCTCGCCCGCCTGCGCACAGACTACGGCCCGAGCGCGTCGCTGTGGGCCACCGAGGGCTGGCTCCATGCCCGTCAGGACCGACTCGACGCGGCCATAGAAGCCCTGCGCCACGCCATTCAACTCGACGAGCACCACCTCTTCGCCCGCCTTGAACTCGGCCGCCTCTTGATCGCCGAAGGGCGACTGGCCGAGGCCGAGGCCGCGCTCAGCGAGGCTGCGCGCCTCCGCCCCGATGACCCGCAACTCGCCCTCACCTTGGGGGATTGCCAACTCCGCTTGGGGCTGGCAGCACGGGCCGCCGGTACTTTTGACCACGCGCTGAAAGCCGGCGTCGTCAGTGCCGTTGACATCGCTCGCATCTATTACGACCGCGCCCAGCCCGACCGCGCCATTGAATACTACGAGCGCGCCTTGGCCGGGGCGCCAGACGACCCGCTGATCCTCAACAATTTGGCTTGGACCTATGCGGAGGAGGGCCGGCGTCTTAGCTATGCCCTAAGTCTGTCGCTGCGCGCGGTCAAGCTCGATGCGGAAAGCCCAGTGTATTTGGACACCTATGCGGAATTGCTGCACCTGTTGGGGCGGCATGCCCACGCGGTGGCCATTATGCGCCAAGCCCTCGCACTGGAGCCAGCCGATGGCGAGCACCGAGCCTATCTCGAAGGCCAGATGGCAAAATTCCGCCGCGCGCTCGCCGTGCGCCTGTGAGTGTGAGCTAGGTGCGGTAGTGTTGGTAGTCGATCTCGAGGTGTTCTAGCTTTGCGTACAGGCTTTTGCGAGACAGCCCCACATCTTCGGCCACTTGCGAAATCACCCCGCGGTGCCGGTGCAGGGCATCGCAGAGAAAGTGCCGCTCAAACGAGTTCCGCGCTTCTCTAAAACCGCGCTGGCCCGGTTCGGGCTCGTCTTCATCCTTCCAGTGGACGATTTCTTCGGGCACATCCTCCTCTCGCAACAAGCTGTCGCCGGCGAGGAGGACCATGCGCTCGAGCGCGTTTTCCAATTGCCGCACATTGCCCGGCCATGGGTAGGCCAAGAGGTGGTTTAGGGCCGCGGCCTCGAGGCCGTGAATTTTGCACCTGTTTTGCGCGGCCAAGCGGCGGATAAAGTATTCGATCAACAGGGGAATGTCGCCCTTGCGCTGGCGCAACGGCGGCAGCTTTAGCGGCACGACGTTGATCCGGTAAAAGAGGTCTTCGCGGAAGGTTCCCTTGCGGGTCTCCTCCCATAAGTTGACGTTGGTCGCGGCGATAACCCGCACATCCACTCGCAAGGTCTCCGTACCCCCGACTCGCTCAAATTCGCGCTCTTGCAAAACGCGCAACAGGCGCAGTTGCACGCGCATATCGGCCGCGCCAATCTCGTCGAGAAACAAGGTGCCGCGATCGGCTAGCTCAAAGCGGCCTAAGCGTTGGCGGACCGCACCGGTAAAGGCTCCTTTCTCATGCCCGAACAGCTCGCTCTCCAATACGCCTTCGGGCAGCGAGGCACAGTTGAGCCGCACAAACGAGGCCCGGCGCCTTGGGCTGCGCCGGTGCAAGCGCCGCGCCAACACTTCTTTGCCGGTGCCGCTTTCGCCGGTGAGGAGCACGGTCGCTGGAGACTTGGCGACCCGGTCCGCTTGGGCCAACAGGCGGCGGACTTGGGCGTTTTGGGTAATAAATTCGGCATGGTTAGTACAGCAGGGGGAGGACGCACCCATTCGAGTAGCTGCGTCCGAGTTGGCAGACGTACCAGAATACACAGATAACCTCCCTTTCTTTTTCTCATTTGGATATTTAATACATAAGTGAATATAATAGGCGAACAAAGACGATTGTCAAGAATTAAGAACAACGAATGCAGACCGGGAATTAGACTAAGATAGGGGACCTATCGGCGCAGAACTCGGCCACCAAGCTGTTGTAGTTGTTGGAGCCTCTCGATGCTGCGTCGTAGAGTGCGATGGGCTGGTTAAACCCCGGGGCCTCGGCCAAGCTGATGTTGCGGTTGATGACCGTCTGATAAACCTTATCGCCAAAGTGGTTGCGCACTTCTTGGGCCACGCGGCGGCAAAGCTGCAGGCGATCGTCGTACAGAGTGAGTAAAACGCCCTCGATTTCGAGGTCGGGGTTGAGATAGTGCCGCACGACGCGGATGGAATTACTGAGATTGCTCACGCCTTCTAAGGCATAATACTCGCACTGCACCGGAATGAGAACGGAGTCGGCCGCACTTAGCGCGTTGATCGTGAGAAAGCCCAAAGATGGCGGGCAATCGATGAGTATAAATTCGTACTGTTCCTTTACCGGGCGCAGGGCTTGGGCCAGCCGCTTGTCGCGCCCGACGCTGGCGACCATCTCCACTTCGGCTCCGGCGAGCCGGATGTGCCCGGGCACTATGAAAAGGCCCTTTATATCGGTGGAAAAAATTGCCGAGGCCGTGCTGAACTGGCCGAGCAAAACCTCGTAGGTAGAGGCGTGGTTGCTGCCGAGCTCGGCGTTGCAGCCGCTAGTGGCATTGGCCTGTGGGTCTAAGTCGATGAGTAAGGTGCGGCACCCGGAAAGGGCCAGACAGGCGGCGAGATTGACGGCCGTAGTGGTCTTGCCAACTCCGCCTTTTTGATTGGCGATAGCGATGATTTTGCCCATACCTATACTTGTCTCGTCAAAGCCTATAAAAAGGCTCAACTAGCGAATCGGCACCGCGCCCAAGCGCGGCTCCGTGCTATTTAATGAGCAACAAACTAAGCGAGCCAATGGCCCGCTCCCTCAACAGAAGGGAGCCGCCAAAACTGTACTCAGGGGAGTTGTACAGAAGGCCCTAATCACCGCCACTCACTTAATATAAGGCGGCCCAACGGCTCATCAAGGGCTTGTGCCAATTTGGTTACAGTCGAGTAGAAAAGAAGGCGTTGGTATTTTTAGGTTGTCATTCTTGTATTGAGGTAGTCGACATAGAGTGGGATGCTGCGATAGAGCACCTCCAGACTCTTGGTATAGCACAAGGTTTTTCGCCGGAACCGAGCAAAAAAGTGTCTGAATCGACAATTCACTCCCTCTACGGTGTAGGTTGCCTTTTTACTCTGGATGTGGTGCTGGTCAGCAAGGATCCGGTAGGCTTTCCACGAGTCGGTGGCAAAGTGCCCAATGCGAAAGGGAGCGAGTTGTGTCATCAGGCGTCTCAAGGTTTTTTGCCCACGAGAACCCAACGGCCAAGCGAGGATTCGTCCACGGGCTCGATCCACAGCAAGCCAAAGCCAGATGGGACGTTTTTTTTCCATGCCAGTGCCACAATTCGTCCAATTCCACGATCTCGAATGGGCTCCTGGCCGCCGGCCGGGTCGGGTGGACCCCTTCGGCCTGCTGGCGCCACCAGCGTTGCACACTCACATGGCTGACGCCCAGCACCTGACCAATCCGACGGAAGCCCAACCCGTTCAGATACAGCAGAATCGCCATCGGCTTGATCCGCGGATGCACTTTACCCGACCAACTTTGCGTATACGTACAGCCACAGCCTCGGCACCGATACCGTTGCTTACCTTGCCGCCGGCCGTTCTTAACGGCATCTTTATGACTACAGCAAAATACCAACACCGAAAAGAATATATAAGGTCATATAAAATAATATGTTATGAACTTTCGATAAATGGGCTACAGCACCTGCGTCGCCAGGTTTTTGGCCCTGCGGTGGGCGCGGTTCCTTATTAACTAATGGTGCTAGTATGTTGACCGTGGTCAAAGTAGTTCCTACGCTGAGAGTATCTAACCTTTCAGCCCAGGAGCGTTCCGACGACCACGGCCGAGTTTATAATAGCCCTGTTCTACCGAATCGACAATCAAATGCTTGACGTGCCCAAACACCCGCAAGCGTCCTTATTCCTAGTGAGGTGGTCACCTTAGGGGTGTTGTATGCGCTCAAAGGCGGGGGTAAACGGGCATTTTACCACGGGCTGGTGCGGGACTGGCACACTTGGTTCCCGCGCCTACCATCGCGCACCCGCTTGTTTCGCTTATTCGCCGCTCATGCCGAGTGGACCGACCGCTTCCGCGCCGCGCCGACGACATTGGGGGTGGTCGACAGCTATGGCATTGAGTTGCGCCATCCGGTGCGTCAAGGCCGGGCGCAGCACGCCATTGGGAAGAAAGGGCTCTCCAATCATCGTTGGATCGTCGGCGGTAAGCTCTGCGTTATCGTCAATCAGTGGGGCCGGATCGTCGATTGGGATTGGAATACGGCATAAGTCCACGATACGGTCTTTCATCCGATGATCCGACGCTTCCAACAGCAGATGATCCTCTTCAGCGACCCAGGCTTTCATGCCCAAGCCGGTAATCCGGCCAACCTGAAAGTCTGTCCTCGCAACACGTGGAACGAGCGGATGCTCATTGAGACCGTCTTTTCCATGCTCACCCGAACCCGCCGCTTTAAGCAGCAGACCCATCGAGCGTGGGCGTATTTCACCGCCCATCTCCGCT
Source organism: Candidatus Latescibacterota bacterium (assembly GCA_965242865.1). Classification (GTDB taxonomy): domain Bacteria; phylum Latescibacterota; class UBA2968; order UBA8231; family UBA8231. The sequence continues at coordinate 5,231,809 of CBDETK010000013.1, read as the reverse complement.
TCGCCATGGCCGCCTTCAACCTGCTGGTGCAGTGGCATGGATTCCAACCCGATGAAAACGGATTCGTCCCATTGTCTATCGCCGAGTTCGGATTGTAAAACACTAGCACCATTAGTTACTATTGTGGCGTTGGTATCTAGGCGGCGGAAGGACGAGTCCAAAAAGAGCAGCCAGTACATCCAAAGGACCGGCATCTGATACCAGCTAAAGGCGGCCAAGGGCAGCGAGCAGAGGGTCGCGCCGGCTAGGCTGAGCATCATGAGCTTGCGGCGGTCGAAGACATCGGCTAAATACCCGGCGGGCAGGGTCAAGAGCAGCATGGGGATGGCTTGGACGAGGCCGACCATGCCGAGGGAGAGGGCTTGGCCGGTGCGGTCGTACACCTCCCAACCGATGGCCAAACCTTGGGCGGCCGTACCCAGCCGCACTAGCGAGGAGGCGATGAGATAGCGCCGGAAGAGCGGGACGCGCAGGCTGGAATAGGGATCGTGTCTTTTGGGCAAATCGGGAGCGGTGTACGTTGTAAGCGGCGAGCGGTGCGGTCTGGCTAAATTACTGGCGTGTCGCTCGCTCGCGCCAGTGGCAAGGTCGGCAAACGGCACTTGCGGAGTGCCGGCGGTCTGGACTGGGACCGAGATGAAAGCGCGGCGCGTACCATTGCACTGGGGCGGCGCAAGGCCGCCGCGGTTTAGGAAGGGAGGAGTCAAATGTTGGCAATAGACGGAGGCCCCAAGGTCCGCGAGACGCCATTTCCCAAGCGGCATCTTTTTGGGGCTGAGGAACGCCAAGCCGCGCTGGGGATGTTCTCGGCGGCGCAGGCGAGCGGCGAGGCGATCGGCTACAGTGGGCCGGAGGAATTGGCTTACGAGCGGGAGTTTGCCGCGTTTATGGGGGGCGGCTACGCCGATTTGGTCAACTCGGGTACTGCGGCACTCTACGCGGCATTGGGGGCCTTAAAGCTCGCAGCGGCTGGCGAGGTCGTAATTCCGCCGATTACGGACCCGGGTGGGGCCATGCCTGCGGCCCTGTTGTGCCAAGTGCCCGTGGTCGCCGATGCCGCGCCGGGGTCGTTCAACGCTGGAGCCGCCCAGATCGAGGCTGTGCTAACGCCCCACACCCGCGCCATTGTCGTGGCCCACATTGCCGGCGAGCCCGCGGATATGACGCCGATTCTGGCGCTCGCCGCGGAGCGCGGCATCCCGGTCGTTGAGGATTGCGCCCAAGCCCACGGGGCGTGCTACAAGGGCCAGCTAGCGGGATCGCTGGGCACGGTGGCGGCCTTTTCGACCATGAGCGGCAAGCACCACGCCACCGGGCCGCAGGGCGGGGTAGTCTTTACCCGCGACCAAGAACTTTGCTGGGAGGCCAAGCGCTTTGCCGACCGGGGCAAGCCCTTTAATGCGGATGCGGCCTCCAACGTGCGCGCCGGGCTCAATCTCAACGGCAACGACCTGTCGGCCGCCATTGGGCGGGTGCAACTGAAAAAGCTCGATGCGATGGTCGCCCAGCGGCGGCGGGTGGCCGCGCAGATCGCCGCGGCTATTGCCGAGTGCCAAGCGGTGCGGCTGGGGTGGCAGGTGCCTGAGTCCGAGGGCGCGTACTGGTTTATGCGCTTTCGCGTAGATGCGGCCAAGCTCCGGGTGGGAAAAGACGGCTTTGCCCGGGCCGTGGCCGCCGAGGGCATTCCGGTGACGGCCACGTATCGCTATATCCCCTCCGAGGCGATCTGGTTTAAGGAGCGGCGGGTTTTTCCGGGCAGCGACTATCCGTGGGGATTGCCGGCCTATCGGGGAGACCGCAATGCCCAGTTTGCCTGCCCCAACGCCGTCGCCGCGGTTGAGAGCCATTTCATTCTGTCGATTCACGAGAATTTTGCCGCGCAAGAGGTGGCGGATATTGCGGAGGCGTTTGCCAAGGTGGAGCGGGCGTATTTGCGATAATGACAGCGGGCTGTATGATTGGGTGGATTCCCGCCCCATGTCAGGGCACGAGGTGACGTTCTTTTGCGGAAGTGACGACTAGGGGGAGGACGCGGGGACACAAGGGGAAGGATGCGGGGACACAATGTCCAGAGGCTGCAAGTCATAATACGCAAATGTAGAAAGGAGCGAGCATGACGAGGACAGGAATCGCGCTGGTGATGCTAACGGCCACTAGCGTCTGGGCCGAGGGATTGCCGAGTATTTTGAGCGAGGAAGGGCAGGCGTTCTTGGTGGGGCTGCGGGCGGCGGACAGCGACGCTGAACCGGCACCAGCACCGCACGTGGAAACGCGCCAGGGCAAGTCGTCGAAGCGGGCGTTTTTGCTCTCTGCGCTGGTGCCGGGGTTGGGCGAGTGGTACGCGGGGTCGAAGAAGCGGGGGTTGGCGTTCTTGGGGGCCGAAGCTGCGCTGGTGGGCTTGTGGGCGGCTTGGCGGAGCAAGGGCAACGACCTAGAGAAAGAGTTCCGGGCCGTGGCCGACGAACACTGGGATCCAGAAGAATACATCGCTTGGCGCACCTCGACGATCTCGGACAATTCGTCGATCACGCACGAGCTTCCCTGCGGCGAACACGTAGAAAAGTTCTACGTTCCGGCGCGCAGAGACTGGTTAAGTCAGCTACGGGCGGGGGAAGAATCGGGCGCGTTAGATAGGAGTGCGGCTTTTGGCGGGTGTGCGTCGAGCGAGGTCCAGCAATACTACGAGTTGATCGGCAAATACGACCAATTTGTAGCGGGTTGGGACGATGTAGTCCGGCGCGGCACGGGCAATCCCGTCGGGTGGGCCGAAGTCGATTCCGTCGAAAATTTCCATTCCGAGCGCCGGCTGCGCTACGAAGGCCAACGCAACGACAGCAATCGCTTTCTCAAGCGAGCCTCCACGGTAAGCGGAGTTATCCTGATCAATCACGTTATCAGTGCCATTGACGCGGCGCGGGTGGCGCGGGCGCGGGCGGCCGGCGCGGGCGAAGCGGCCCTGCAGCAGCGGACGCGCTTCGCAGTGGTCATGCAGCGCGTGCCCATGCTCGTCGCGTACAAGCCATTGGATTGAGCTGATGTGGCACTGGATTGCGTTGGTTTTGTTGCTGCCCGGCGTGGCGGAGGCCGGGCAGGCCCAAGGGGCGTTTTGGCGCTCCTTATTGGTGCCCGGTTGGGGGCAGAAATACGCCCGTGGCGGCGGCGGTGGCTTCTTGGCCGCTGAATTGGCGCTGTGGGGCGGCTATTGGGGCTTTGAGTGGTTGGGCCAAGTGCGCCGCGATCAGTACCGGGCGCATGCGGCCGAACATGCGGGCGCACGGCCCAAGGGCAAGGGGCGCATCTATTTCGACGACTTGGGGTTTTATGCGAGCCGGCTGGAGCACAACCAGTTCGCCCGCTACGAGGACGGCCCAGACGCCGCGCTCTATCCTGTGAACGCGGACTTCTTCTGGGAATGGGATCGCGACGAGTCGCGCCAGCGCTACCGCGCCTTGCGCAATGCGAGCCAGCAGGCGCGGCGGCAGGCACTTTACATGACGGGATTGGTGGTTGCCAATCACCTCGTGGCCGCCATTCATGCGGCGCGCACGGCCGGCGCGGATCAAGCGCATACAGGCTTCGTCCCCAAGGTCGCAGTGGGGCCGGCCGGTGCGGTTTTCTCCGTGGTGCGGCATTTCTACTGATGGCCTCGTTCGTCTCGCAAGCGGCCTTAGCTACGTGGCTGCTCGCGTTGCCGCTGGCGGTCGCGGCCCAAGAGCGAATGTGCGGGACGCGCTGGCTCGACCAGCACCGCGCGTCCTTTCCCGCGCCAGCCGCCAAGGCCGGCGACGCCCGTCAAGAGCGCGGCCCGATTGAGGTGGGGACCCAACGCGCCTTTTACGTGCCGACCGAACCCGTGCTCAAGTTGGCTACCTGCCGCTACAAGGGGACGCACTGCTACATCTTCGTCGAGGAAAGCCAGTGGGACCTCGTTGCGGCCCAGCCGGACGTAGATAAGCTAGGCGCGCTTTTTGACGCGGCGACCCCGGCCGATCCCGAGCGCGGGGTGTTTGCCATGGCGGTCGATGCCTTTGGCGAGCCGGCCGATGAGGACAGCGACCCCCGCATCTTCATCCTGATCTTGGACATTCCCGACGCGCGCGTGGCCGGTTATTTCGACGCTGGGCTCTACGAGCGGGCGTCGCCCGAATTGCGGCGCGATACGATTTACCTCGACGCGGGCAAGCTGGCCTTCAGGGCCGACCTCGCCCACGCGACCTTAGCGCACGAACTTCAGCACCTCATCCACTGGGGCCGAGATGCCGACGAGGAACGCTGGATTGACGAAGGGCTTGCTGGGTATGCCGAAACGTTCGTGGCTTCTCCCGAAGATTCTACCGAAGCCGATCCGAGCATGGTGCCGAGCTTTCTCGCGGATCCCAGTGTCGATCTAACGAATTGGACGTTTGAGGCCGCGAGCTACGGCAAGACCTATTTGTTCGCCTCGTTTTTGGCCGAGCGCTATGGGCCGCAGTTGATTCGCCAAATCGTCGCCGAGCCGCGCAACGGCATTTTGGGCATTGACGACGCCTTCAAAAGCCAACACTGGGTCGAGAACTTCGAGGGAGCTTGGCGGCTGTGGATCGCGGCCAACTACGCGGTTGGGTACGAGGCCCTGCGCGGCCGTCGCGCCGCTGCCATGGCTGCGCCCGAGATGCCTTTCGCGGTGCTGGCTGGCGAAGTTGGCAACCAATGGGGCGCGGTCAATGTGGTCATTCGCTCGGCGGGCGATGTAGCCGTTGATTTCGCCGGTGCGTCCGAGGGGCATTATGCCGTGTGGGTGCATGCCCATCGCGACCAGCGCGGGGAACTGCTCGCGATGGAACTTGACGCGGCCAACGCCGGGCAGGTGCAGGTCGCGGATGCCGATAGCGCCGCGGTCATCGTCGGCCGAGCCTCGCTGGCGGGCGGAGATTTTGCTCTCGCGGCCCGGTATGTCACGCCCACGGTCATCGCGATGCAGGGAGAGGAGCGGTCCGAGGCCAGCGACTTGGCCCCGGCTTATCCGAACCCGGCCAACAGCGCGGTGAACCTGCCCTTTCGCTTGACAAGGGAAGCGGCTGTCGAGCTGGCGATCTACAATGCTTTGGGCCAACGCATGGCCCTTTTGGTGGCGGAGCGGCTCGCGGCCGGGCAGCATTTGGCGCGGTGGCGCGGGGACCGCGTGGCCAGCGGGGCGTATTGGGCCGTGCTGAAGGTCGGCGGGGAAATGCGGACCCGCCGGTTGATGCTGGTGCGGTGAGTTGGAAATGATGCGCCTGGGCTGTCGAGGCGGATCCAGCGCAACTCGTGCAGGAACTCGCCGAATCCGCTCCGCTTGGCGAAGTTGCCGAGCAGTTGCCGCCCGAAGGACGCGACGCCATGGCTCACCTCCGGTGACCCCCTACCTGTATCCGGTGGCGACTTGGCACTACGAGGGATGGGGAGATCGCGCTATCGCCACCAAAGAAAGATACAAGGTAGAGGTTTCGTTCAACCCTGCGGTCCCCAACCCGTCTTATGTGAGCAAAAATCCCAAGCGAGAGCGCGGGATATTCGAGGCCCTTTTTGACGATCGCTGGGGGCGGTATCGAGGCATCCTGCCCCCTGACTTGGCCGCAATGCGCCACCGGGGCGAAGCGGTTCGGTGGCATTTTATTGACCGCTTTATGGGCGAGGGCGTGGCCTTGGATTACCTCGGCCAAGAGCGCAGTAGGGACGGGGATTGCTTTGAGGTCGTGTTGGTAGATGACCGGAAGTTCGGCCCCTATTTTGAGGCGCTCTTTGACTGCCGCACGGCCCTGTTGGCCAAGACCCGAGAAAAGCTGACGCCCAAGGAAGCGCAATGGTTCAGGCAAGCTAATTCCGGCTTTCTGCCGCCGACTTGGATCACGGATTACAATAGCTACCAAACGGTGCAGGGCGTGTTGACGCCCCATTGCTGGGAACGGACGCTGGAGCGGTATCCCAGCTATGAAGACTTGACCAGCCATATCCACTTGCAATGGGCGTATAATGGCGCGAAGCTGTCAACCGCCGAACCCGCCCTCTGACAGGAACCCCCTGTAGTCGTCGCCGCGTTTGGGCGCACGCAAAGTAAGGGGCGCGTACTTAGCTCGCGCCGTCATCTCTCGCAAACCCATCGCTAAGGAGACCGACGCATGAATAACACGTGGCGTCGCATTGCGGCTTGCGTCTTTTTCTACATGGCGTCGAGTGCTGTCGCTACTTCTGCACCAGAGGCGGATTTTGTGCGCGTGGCTTTGGAGCAGTTGCGCGACCGCATGGAGCAAGACGATAAGGGCACGTTGGACGAGTTCGTCGCGGCGGTCAGTACCGCGTCTCGATTGTCGGCTGCCGCGAGCCGGGATTCCTTGGTCTCGCTGTTGCGAGTGCTGAAGACGCATTGCAAGAAATCCACGGCTCTCGGCGAACAGCTTTTCGCGCTGCACGGCGAGCATTTTGCTGAGCGCGCGGCCAAGGCGTACTTGGTGCGGGTCGTGGATATGGCCGGCGACCTGTTAAAGAAAGAAGAGAATGTTGGGCTGGAACCGCTCATCGCCGAAGCGGCGGGCAAAAGCAAGCTGCTCAAGTTCCAAGCCGTAGATTATACAAGAGCACTGCTGGTTTCATTCGTCGGCTCGCCGGTGGAAATCGATCCGCCCGAGGAGGACATGGTAAGCGTCCCGACTGGATTTAAGGTGTTGGTCAGGACGCGCAACAGTCAGGGTTTGTCCGACAAGGTCGATCAACTACTTGAAGGATATAGAGGCTCAAACACTACTACCTTTTTCAGAATTTTTAATATCTCCCCGCTACCAAAAGTGAAGGCGAAAAGAAAAATAGTCGCACTGCACGAGTCGATCCGACCGGCCCTCTTGGACGAGCTCAAACGGTTCCGCCGCGTCCGCTGGACCACGGCTCCCTCGACCGAGGACATTCGCTACACCTTGGATTACATTGTAAACTGGTACATGATTGGCTTCTACAGATCCAATGTTGTCGGCTTCTATCGCTTCAATGCCGAACGACAGAGGTTAAGCTGCCAAGTGCAGTTGGTAGTACAGGATGCACTCAACGACGAAGCAGTGTTGGATAAGACGCTCATCATTCATCAGAACTTTATGAGAAACTTTGAGCCGGACGACGAGTCCATTCTCGATGCGTTTTTCCAAGAAGCAGCGCACACTGTGGCCCAAGAAGTGTCGCCGCTATTTGATTGAAAAGCTGAATACGAAAGGAGATTGACATGCACAGGTCCGCGCCCGAAACCAAGAGGGTGGCCGATGAGGGACGCGCCGTAGCGCGTCCCTTTTCATTTGGGGCCCGCCGTGATGTTGTCGATCAGCCGGACGTTGGATAGGCACACGGCGAGGGCGATGACGACCGGGCCGGCGATGTGGGCCACTTCTTCGAGGGTGTCAGGATGGGCGATCGCAATGTAGTCGATGCGCGGGTTAAGCTCGCGCTCGATGTGCGCCCGCAGCTCGGCTATAATCCGGCTGGCGTCGCGCTCGCCGTGTTTGATCCGGTCTCGTCCTAGGGTAAGGGCGTCGTACAGGGCCGATGCCCGCGACCGTTCTTCGGCGCTGAGAAGGATGTTGCGCGAGCTCATGGCCAAGCCATCTGCCTCGCGCACGGTGGGAGCGACCTCGACGCGCAAGTCTAGGTTCAAATCGCGCACCAACCGACTAATGATAGCCGCCTGCTGATAGTCTTTCTGGCCAAAGACAGCTAGGTGCGGTTTGACGGCGGTGAACAGCTTGGTCACTACGGTCGTGACGCCGCGGAAGTGCCCGGGGCGGAAGGGGCCGCACAGGCTTTTGGTTAGTGCTTCGACTCCGACGAAGGTCGAGAAATCGGCGGGATAGAATTCCGCTGGTTTGGGAAGGAAAACCGCATCCACCCCGCGGCGAGTCAGCAAGTCGAGATCGCGCTCTAGATCGCGTGGATAGACAGCGAAATCTTCTTGCGGCCCGAATTGCAGTGGGTTGACAAAGATGCTGACGACCGTGCGGTCTGCGGCGTTGAGGCTGTGATCGACCAAACTGAGGTGCCCCTCGTGCAAAAACCCCATCGTCGGCACCAGCCCAATGCACCGGCCAGCACTGCGCCAAGCATCGGCCTGAGCCTGCATTGCGGCGACTGTGTGGATGCGGTTCATGGGATAGGGGCGAGAGGAGCCACGGCGCGGGCGTCTCCGTCGCCAGCGAGTGCGGCGAGGTACGCGGCAAATGGCCGGCCGGTGATGGGATGGAGCAGACGCGGGGCGATTTCGCAGAGGGGCACCAGCACAAAGCGGCGCTCGTGCATGCGCGGATGCGGCAGGGTCAGGGCCGCGCTGTTGACGGTGCGCTCCCCATAGAGAAGCAGATCGAGGTCGAGGGTGCGCGGCCCCCAGCGAATGCGGCGTTGGCGCTGGTGTTTTTTTTCTGCGGCGAGCAGGGCCGCGAGCAAGGGCGCGGGCGCGAGCGAGGTTTCGATGGCAAAGACGGCGTTGAGGAAATCGGGTTGCGCGACCGGCCCCACCGCTTGGGTTTCGTAGGCGCGGGAGATGGCCGCGAGGCGCGTGCCGGGGAGCGCGGCGACTTCTTTGATTCCGGCTTGGAGGTACGCCCGGCGGTTGCCGAGGTTGCCGCCGATGGCGATATAAGCTCGCTCAGGCATAGGAGCGGTGTATTTCGACTTCAATGCCGTCGAAATGTGCGGCTATCGGCGGGTTGGGCTTGCGGACGCGGACGACGAGCTCGATCGGGGCGCAGTGGGCACCCACCTGCTCGGCGATGCGCTCGGCCAGGGCTTCGACCAACTTGCAAGGCTCGCCGGTTACGGCCGCGGCCACCAGCGAGTACACTTCTGGATAGTTGATCGCCGCGTCTATGTCGTCGTTGCGCCCCGCTCGGCGAAAGTCGCCGTAGAGTTCCACATCGACTTCGTAGTGCTGGCCGAGCGCGGTCTCTTCGGGGAACAGCCCGTGATAGGCAAAAAAGCGCATGTTACGCAGGCGGAGTGCGTCGTTGGGCATGCTCAGGCGCGACCCAAGGCCCGATAGGCGATGTCGCGGCGGCAATAGGCGTTGTCAAAGGCGATCTGATCGACGGCCGAGTAGGCTTTGGCGACCGCGGCTTGGAGATCGGCGTCCGTAGCGGTCACCCCGAGCACCCGGCCACCATCGGTAAAGAAGCGGCCATCGCGTTGGGCGGTGCCGGCGTGAAAGACGAGGAGATCGTCGCGGCCGGCAAAAGCCTCCAAGCCGCGGATCTCCAAGCCTTTTTCGTAAGTGCCCGGATAGCCGTCTGAAGCCATGACTACGCAGACGGCCGCCCCGGGTGTGCATTCGACTTGCACTTGGTCTAGGCGACCGTCGCAGGCGGCCGCGAGCAAATCGACGAGGTCGGTTTTGAGCAGGGGCATGAGAATTTGGCATTCGGGGTCGCCGAAGCGGGCGTTGAACTCTACAACTTTGACGCTGGCGTCGATGCACATCAGCCCGCAGTACAGCACGCCTTGGTACGGGGTGCCCAGCCGGCGCATTTCGGCGAGCACGGGCCGGATGACGCGCTCCTCGGCTGCGCGCACCAAGGCCGGCGTCATCGCGGGTGCCGGAGCGTAGGCCCCCATACCGCCGGTATTGGGGCCTTGGTCGCCTTCGTAGATGGCTTTGTGGTCTTGAGCGGGGGGCAAGGTGATAAAATGCTCGCCGTCGCAGAGTGCAAAGAGCGAGGCTTCCTCGCCGGCCATGTATTCCTCGACGACGATCTGGTGGCCGGCTCCGCCTAGGGCCTCTTTGTCGAGCATGTCGTGCGCGGCTACGAGGGCTTGATCTACGGTCTGGCAGACGACCGCGCCCTTGCCGGCCGCTAAACCGCTGGCCTTGACCACGATCGGGGCTCCCTGTGCGCGGATGTAAGCACTGGCGGCTTGGCTGTCAGTGAAGCTCTGGTGCCGAGCGGTGGGGACGCCGACGCGCTCCATTAGCTCTTTGGCAAAGACTTTACTGCTTTCGATGCGGGCGGCGGCTTCCGTGGGGCCGAAGATGGCAAGGCCGCTGGCGCGGAAGCGATCGACGATGCCGCCGGCGAGGGCGTCGTCTGGGCCGACGACGGTCAGCCCGATTTGCCGCTCGTGGGCAAAGGCGACGAGGCGCTTGATTTCGCCGACGAGTTTGTCGCGCTCGGCCACCGGGGTATCCACGCGAATATCCACGCATTCGGCGAGGGCGGCCATGCCGGGGTTGCCCGGGGCGACGTAGAGTTTGTCGATGCGCTGGCTCTGGGCCAACTTCCACACGAGGGCGTGTTCGCGCCCTCCCTTGCCGACGACTAGGACGTTCATAGAGGTTTCCTTTTTGGGTAAAATCTACGTTAATTTTGCTTGTGAGCAACGAGCAGGGCACTGAAAACGGGACAGACGAATGGATACTCAAGCTAAGAAGAGTAAAATACGACATCTTTTTCACCATACATTGGCGCCGCTGTTCTTGCTGATTTGCTGCCCCTCAACGGCCTTGTTGATGTGGGAGATCAATGTGAACCACCAAGGCTCGGTGGCATCTTTCGTAGAGCAGGTCATCGCCGTTGGTTTTTTTGCAAAACTGGTGTCTGTCTGGGAGCCGGTCGTCTGGGGCACGGCGGCCGGCTGGAAAATCATCGGCACTTTTGCTGCGGTGCAATTGTTGTTGATGCGCGTGGTGCCGGGGCCGCGCTTTTGCGGGCCGACTACGCCGAAGGGCTATGTGCCGGTGTACAGCGCCAATGGCTTGGCGTGTTTTTTGATTTCGCTGGGCTTGTTCCTGTTGGGTGGCTTTGCGTTCCATTGGTTTGAGCCGACGATCGTCTATGACAACTTTGCGGGCATTATCGGCGCGTTGAATGTCTTTGGTTTGGCGTTCTGTTTGTTGCTGTACTACAAGGGCCGGTTTTTTCCCTCGGGGTCGGACGGTCGGAGCGGCAATTTTATTTTCGATTATTACTGGGGAACGGAACTGTACCCGCGCATCTTGGGCTGGGACGTCAAGATGTTTACCAATTGTCGCTTTGGCATGATGGGGTGGCCGATCATTGTGTTGTCGTTTGCGGCCAAGCAGGCCGAGCTCGGCGGTTTGAGCGATTCAATGGTGGTGGCCCTAATCGTCATGCTGACTTACTTGGTCAAATTTTTTGTATGGGAAACGGGTTATCTCTGTTCGATTGACATCATGCACGACCGGGCCGGATTTATGACTTGCTGGGGGTGTTTGGTGTGGGTGCCGGCGATTTATACGTCGCCCATTTTGTACTTGGTGCATCACCCGCATCAGCTCGGTATGGCGTGGTCGACCGCGATCGCGGTGTTGGGAGTAGGGGCGGTGATGATCAACTACTTTGCCGATAGGCAACGTCAAGTAGTGCGGGCAACGGGCGGCAAATGCACGATCTGGGGGAAAAAGCCGCGGCTCATTGTCGCCAAGTACTGCGCGGAAGACGGCGTGGAGAAAGAGACCATTTTGTTGGCGTCCGGTTGGTGGGGCGTGGCGCGGCACTTTCACTACGCGCCGGAGATTTTGGCGGCCTTCTTTTGGACGGTGCCGGCCCTGTTTTCGCATGTCCTGCCCTATTTTTACGTGATTGTTCTGACCGTTTTGCTGCTGCATCGCGCCCGGCGCGACGAAGAGCGCTGCCAGCAAAAGTATGGCGCGTATTGGGATGAATATCGCCGCCTCGTCCCGACGCGGATTCTTCCGCGCCTGGGGGCCGTACTGAATCGCAGCAGGTTTTAGGACAGATTCTGAAATGGAGGTTTGCTATGCCGACGCTCAAGCTCAAATCAACGCATAAGCCCGTTAAGGCGTACTACGAATCGCTTGAGCAATTTGAGCGGCTTGGGGTGACGAATGAAACCTCGGTGCGCTCGGCGTTTCAAGCACTGCTCGAATGGTGTGGGCGACAGGTCAACTGGACGCTCGTTCCCGAGTATGCCATCGCTTGTGGTCGCAATAGGCGAATCGTCGTCGATGGCGCGTTGATCGACGATTTTAACTTGCTGCACGGGGTTTGGGAAGCCAAGGATATGGACGATGACTTGCAAGCCGAGGTGCAGCGCAAGTTTGCGGCCGGGTATCCCAGCGACAACATCCTGTTTCAGACGCCGGCTCGGGCGATTCTTTGGCAACGCGGCGAGCCTGTTTTAGACGAGGATGTGACCGATCCACAACGGCTGATCGAGACGCTTACAGCCTTTTTTTCGCACCGCCCGCAGGCGATCGCCGAATGGGAAGCGGCGGTCGCGCAGTTCAAGGGCAAGGTGCCGGCGATCGGGCGTGGGTTGGCGGCGAAAATTCAGCGGGAACGGCAAAACAATCGTGGGTTTGCCACCGCCTTTGCCGATTTTCTCGCCAAATGTCGCTCGTCGATCAATCCAAACCTCGCGGACGCAGCGGTCGAGGAGATGCTCATCCAGCACCTTTTGACCGAGCGGATTTTCCGCACGGTGTTCAGCAACCCAGACTTTACGCGCCGCAATGTCATCGCCGCCGAGATCGAAAAGGTTATTGACGCCCTCACGTCGCGGTCCTTTAACCGCGCCGGTTTCCTGCAAAGCCTCGACCGCTTCTACGCTGCGATTGAGCGCACTGGGAGCACTATCGGCGACTTTGCCCAAAAGCAGCATTTCCTCAACGCGGTGTACGAGCAGTTTTTTCAGGGTTTTTCAGTCGAGATCGCCGATACGCACGGGATTGTGTACACGCCGCAGTCGATCGTCGATTTTATGGTGCGAAGTGTCGAGCACATTCTAAAGGCCGAATTTGGCCGCTCGCTTTCCGACGCCGGCGTTCACATCATCGATCCGTTTGTCGGCACCGGCAATTTTATCGCCCGCACGATGCGCGCGATTCGCAAGACCTCGCTTGAAGGTAAGTATGCTTCCGATCTGCACTGCAATGAGGTGATGTTGCTGCCGTATTACATCGCGAGCATGAACATCGAGCACGAATTTTACGAGGCAATGGGATATTATCAGCCATTTGCGGGAATATGCTTGGTGGATACGTTCGAGTTGGCAGAAGAAGTGCAAATGGCCCTATTTACGGCGGAGAATACGGCGCGTGTTGAACGGCAGAAGGAGACGCCGATGTTTGTGATTATCGGCAATCCGCCCTACAATGTCGGTCAAGTCAACGAGAATGACAACAACAAGAATCGGCAGTACGAGACGATGGATGCGCGGGTGAAGGCTACGTATGCCAAGGATTCTAAGGCGACGCTTAAAAGGCAGCTACAAGACCCGTACACAAAGGCGATTCGGTGGGCTGCGGATCGGATCGGCGCGGAAGGTATCGTCGCATTTGTAACGAATAATGGTTTTCTCGATGGGATAGCGTTTGACGGGATGCGAAAACACCTCGCAGACGATTTCGATGCAATATACGTGCTCGATTTGGGTGGAAATGTTCGCAAGAATCCAAAGCTCTCAGGGACCACTCACAATGTCTTTGGAATTCAGGTTGGAGTGAGTATCAACCTGTTTGTAAAAAGGAGCGATCGTGCGGCGACCGCGGCGAAAATTTTCTATTTCGGTGTCGAGAAGGACTGGCGCAAGGAGGAGAAGTATCGCTATCTCGATGAGAAGGGGCATTGCGGGAATGTGGAATGGAAGGAGGTAGTACCGGACGAGCGACATACTTGGCTTACCGAGGGGCTGCAAAACCGGGAATTTGCTGCGTTTCTTCCGCTGGGCAGCAAAGAAGCGAAGGCGGGCAAGAGCAAGGAGGCGGTGATTTTTCAGACGTATAGCAGCGGCGTCAATACCGGGCGAGACGCTTGGGTGTACGACTTTAACCGAGCTGCGCTCGCTGCGAAGATCCAGCGGATGATTGGTGTTTATAACGCAGAGGTCGATAGATGGGAACGGACCGATAAAAAGACGAAGGTTGATGACTTTGTCGAGTATGATGACGCAAAAATCAAGTGGAGTTCAACATTAAAAAATAAGCTGAAGAGCGGAAAAATCGCAGAATTCGCCCCCAAAAAAATGCGATGTTCGCTCTATCGACCCTTTACAAAATCGAATTTTTACTTTGACAGAATGATGAACGATAGAGTGGGAGTATTTCCGTCTATTTTTCCCACGCCAGAGACTGAAGCGGAAAATCAGGTGATCATCGTTCCGGGGGCTGGAGGCCGTACTGCTTATTGGTGTTTTTGCACCGATATGATCCCCTGCTTGGCGTTGACCTCCCTCGACAGTTCCCAATGCTTTCCCTTTTACATTTACGACGCAGACGGCATCAACCGCCGCGAGAACATAACAGATACAACGTTGGCGCGATTCCGCTTGAACTACCGAGACGACGCCATCGGCAAATGGGACATTTTCCATTATGTGTATGGCTTGTTGCACCACCCGCAATACCGCGCTCGGTATCAAGCCAATCTCAAGCGCGCATTGCCGCGCATTCCCTACGAGCCAAATTTTTGGGCTTATGCGAAAGCGGGAAAGCGGCTGGCCGAGATTCACGTTAGCTATGAAGAGGTGCCCGAATATCAGCTTGAGTTCGTTGAAGATCCAGACTTGCCGCTCGACTGGCGCGTCGCAAAGATGCGGCTGTCCAAAGACAAGACACAGATTCAGTACAACGACTTCTTGACGCTGGTTGGCATTCCGCCCGCGGCGTTTGACTATCGGCTGGGCAATCGGTCGGCGTTGGAATGGGTCGTCGATCAATATGCCGTCAAGACGGATGAGCGCAGCGGCATTGTCAACGACCCGAATCGGTCGGATGATCCGCAGTACATCGTCAAGCTGCTCGGGAAGGTGATCGCGGTGAGTGTGGAGACGGTGGCGATTGTGAAGGAGTTACCTAAGTTGGAAGCGGCCAACATTTTCACCAAAAGAAAAGAAGGGTATGAAGTTTTTCGCGAGTTGGCTGGAGCCTATGAATCGGACCGAACCGATGGCTCTCTCAACCACGACCAAATTATTTATGGGCTGGATTCAAAACCATGATTTTTGTCGATACAGGGGCTTGGGTCGCCTATTTAGATCGGAACGATCAACACCATGAAGACGCTTTGAAAATTTACGACGACCTAGGAAGGCAGAGCGTTCAATTTTTAACGACAGATTACGTGATTGGTGAGACCACAACGTTTATTCGGCGTAAAGCGAATCACGCGCTAGCCGTGGAATTTCTTAACCATATTGAACGCTATGAAAGTGCAGGTAGTTTAATGGTCGAAAAAATTGATAGTACTCTGTTTGGAGAAGCCAAGCGGATTTTTTGTCAATACAATTCAGTAAAACTATCGTTCACCGATTGCACTAGTTTTGCTGTTTGTCGCAAGCATAGAATCGATCAAGCGTTTGCCTTCGATCAACATTTTCCAATGATGAGCATAACGTTGCTCAAGTCCTAATCGCCGCGCCTTGCCCTAGCGATACCCAAACTCCCGCAGATCGCGCTCTTTGTCGCGCCAGTTTGGGCGGACTTTTACCCACAGGTCGATATAGACGGGCGCGTCGAGTAGCTCCTCTACGGCGGCTCGCGCTTGGCGGCCGATGGACCGCAGGCGCGTTCCTCGCTTGCCGATGACGATGCCCTTTTGGCTCTCGCGCCCGACGTAGAGAATGGCGCGAATGTACGTTTTGCGGCCTGTGCGCTGGCGAAATTCCTCAAGGTGGACATTGATCATGTAGGGAAGCTCGTCTTCGAGATGCTCAAAAGCGACCTCGCGGATGCGCTCGGCGGCAAAAAACCGCTCGGGCTGTTCGGCGACCATGTCGTCCGGGTAGAGCTTGGGGCCGCAGGGCAGCTCGGCCTCTAGGCGCGCCAGCAGTTTGCCGAGTCCATCGCCGCGCCGCGCGGAAACCGGGATCGGGCTTGCGATGCCGAACTCGTCCGCCAGACTTTTTTGCAAGGCGTCTAGCTGGGTGGGTTGGACTAGGTCAATTTTGTTGAGCGCGGCCAAAACGGGGGCGCGGGTGTGCGCTAGGAAGTGCTGCACCAATGCGCTGCGGTCCTTGGGGCGAGTCGCGTCGAACAGCAGCAAGACTAGGTCGGCTTGGCGGGCGGCTTGGTCGATCTGGTGCAGCATGGTCTCGTGCAGCTTGTAGGAGGCGTTGAGCAGGCCCGGCGTATCCAAAAAAATTATCTGGCTCTGGGGGCGGGTGAGAATGCCGAGGATGCGGCTGCGAGTGGTCTGCGGTTTGGCGGTGACGATGGAGAGTCGCTGCCCCAAGAAGGCGTTGAAGAGGGTGGATTTGCCCGCGTTGGGGCGGCCGGTTAGGGCTACGTAGCCGACGCGGGGTTGCTCAGAAGCGGAAGCCGGCCGACAACTGGTAGGTTGCTTCGAGCGCATCGTGCTGCAAGTAGGCGAAGTCGAGGTCGAGGTTGCGGTGGGGAGTAAGCCCCAGCCCAAAGGACGGGCGGCCTTCCTCCAGCCCGGCCCGCAGGGCGATGTAAGGGTGGCGGTATTCTAGGCCGGCGTTGAGCGGGACGTCGGCGGCCGCTGTATCGCCGCCGGAGCGGGTGGATAGGAGGGCGGTGGTCTGGCCCCCGGCCACGGGGACGGCGTACGCGACGCCCAGCAGCAGCGAGGGCCGGATGCGGTCCGTGCGGTCCGTATTCCAGACGATGGGCGTGGTGACCGCGTCGCGCACGTTAGCCGCTAGCGCGATCTGGTGGCTCAACTGGTAGCGTGCCCCGAGGTCGAGGCCGAAGCCGTAGGCGTTGATGGAGGCGACGTGGCGGTAAATGGCCTTGGCGCTGAGCCCGAGCGATAGACGCGCCCCGAGCCGGCGACTGCCCGACAGATACAGGGCGTAATCGGCGCTTTGCTCGGTCGAGGCAATGAGCGGGCGGTTGTCGGTGCTGGGGGGCTGCTGCGGGTCCGGCAGTTCGGTAAAGTGAATGCCGTCAAGGCCCAGGCGAACCAAGCTCAGGGCCATGCCGTGCAACAGGCGACCCGGCCGGGCGATGGCGACAAAATCGCGCTGGACGAGGCCGGAGAAGTGCTCGGCATGGGTCAGGTGAACTTGGCGGTCGCGGAGGGCGGATAGGCCGGCCGCATTCCAATAGCCGGCCGTAGCGTCGTCTGCTAGAGCCACATAAGCACTGCCCAAGGCCGCAGCGCGAGCGCCCGCGCCCAAGCCGAGGAACTCGCCGGCGTAGCGCGAGGCCGCGTGGGCCGCCCCGGTCAGCAACAGGGCGAGTGCAAGCGGAAGAAGGCTCTTGCTCATGGTGTAAAAAGCTAGCGGAAGGGGGGCCGAGTGTCAAATGTTCAGGCGATGAGAATGATTTGCAGATCCATGACGTTGGTCCCGGTAGGACCCGTGATGACGAGGTCGTCCAACGCCGCAAAGAAGGAATAGGAATCGTGGCGATCGAGAAAGGCGCGGGCGTCGAGCCCTTGGGCTTGGGCGCGGCTCAAGGTCTGGCCGTCGGCTAGGGCCCCAGCCGCATCGGTGGGGCCGTCGGTGCCGTCGGTGCCGCCGGAGAGCAGGGTAATGGCGGACCAACCGCTGAGCTGCAGGGCCGCGGCTAAGGCCAATTCTTGGTTGCGCCCACCCTTGCCGTTGCCGCGCAGGGTGACGGTCGTCTCTCCGCCGGCGATGAGGCAGGCGGGCCGAGCGATGGGGCGGTTGGTTTCCGCCGTTTCTTGGGCGATGGCGACCAAGGCGGCCGCGGCTTGGCGCGCCTCGCCCTGTAAGCGGCTGGTGAGGACGAGCACCTCGTAGCCAAATGCCCGGGCTCGGTGCGCGGCCGCGTCTAGGGCCAAGCGGTTGTTGCCAATGACCAAGCTCTCGGCGCGGGCAAAGCAAGGGGCCCCAGGCTTGGGGGTTTCCGGTCGCTCACCGCGGACGCCGGCTTCGAGGTGCTGGCGGACTGAGGCGGGGAGCTGGTGGCGCAGGTCGTAGCGATCGACGATGGCCAGACAATCGCCAAACGTCGTGGCGTCTGGATGGGTGGGGCCGGAGGCGATGGTGTCGAGGGGGTCGCCGATGACGTCTGAGAGGAAGAGGGCGATGACGCGGGCTGGCGCGGCTGCGCGGGCGAGCAACCCGCCCTTGATGGCCGAGAGGTGTTTGCGCAGGGCGTTGATTTCGTCGATCGGCGCGCCGCAGGCGAGCAGGAGGCGGGTGGTTTCTTGCTTTTCTGCGAGGGTTAGGCCCTCGGCCGGAGCGGGCAGCAGGGCCGAGCCGCCGCCAGAGAAGAGGCCGAGGACCAGCGCGTCGGGCGGCAAGCCAGCTAGCAGCGCGAGTTGGCGGCGCGCACCGGCTACGCCGGCTTCGTCTGGGACCGGATGCCCAGCGGCAAAAGTTTCGACCCGCGCCAACGGTCGCGCAGAGCCGGATGGGGCGTTGATAGCCCCGCAGTCAATGCGGTCGCCGAGAATCGCTTCAGCGGCCGTGGCCATGGCCGGGGTGGCCTTGCCGGCGCCCACTAGGCGCAGGCTGGAAATGGTGTTGAGCGGGAAGCGGAGCGGGCCGCAGCGCAACTCAGCGCCGGTGACCGCGAGGGCTTGGTGAACGCAACGGCCGGGATCGGCGGCCGCGACCCCGGCGTCAAAAATGGCGCGGGCGTGGGCGCGCCGCAAAGCAGCCTCCACCTAAGCACCCCCTAGAAGCGGCGCATAAGGCCCACAACTTTGCCGGCGATGCTGAACCCGTCGGCGTCGGGCGGGACGACGATGGGGGCGAACGCTTCGTTTTCGGGCAGGAGCTGGATGCCGTCGGGCGCGGGGGCATAGCGCTTGACTGTGGCTTCGTCGCCGAGCAGCGCGACGACGATGTCGCCGCGCTCGGCGCGGTCTTGCTGGCGGGCAATGACGATGTCGCCATCGAGAATCCCGGCGTTGGACATGCTCTCGCCGTGGATGCGCAGCGCGAAGACTTCGCCGGAAGCGGGCACGAGCGAGGCATCGACGTTGAGCGTGGTTTCGATGTTTTGGGTGGCGAGGATGGGGGTGCCCGCGGCGACCCGGCCAATTAGGGGGACTTCGCGCAGGTCTGTGGCAAGGGCGGTGGGCTTGGCGCAATCGACGAGTTGGATGCCCCGGGACCGGCGCGCCCGGCGGCGGATGTAGCCTTTTTTCTCCAAAGTTTCCAAGGTCGTACGCACGCCATTGGTGGAGTTGATGCCAAAGACGTCCATGATCTCGCGGATTGTGGGGGGGCCTCCAGAGCGAATGGCGTCGGCGATGAAGTCGTAAATTGCTTGTTGGCGATTGGTTAGGGGCTTGGGCATGAGTGAACCTCTATAAACTAGGGAAAAAAGGTGAGAATAGACGTGAACTTATATATACTGCACATTAGTTCATTTGTCAAGGGACCCCTCTTCGTCTAATTTGCCCTCCTCATGGCGCACTCAGGGTACCTTTTTGGCTTTGCGCGCCGGGGATGACTGCTATGGAATCCATCGTTTCGAGGGTGCGGCAAGTGCTGCGGGAAGCGGGCGTGGAGGGCGGGGCCAGCTTGGTCGTGGCCGCGTCGGGCGGCGTCGATTCGAGTGCGCTGCTCGATGTCTTGGATGGCCTAAAGTACCGCTTGCACGTGGCGCACTTAGACCACGCGCTCAGGCCGGATTCGGCCGCCGATGGCCGCTTTGTCGCCAGCGAGGCCCAGCGGCGCGGGCTGCCTTGCTCGGTAGAGCGGCGCGATGTGGGGGCATACGCTCGAAGCGAGGGCCTGTCGTTGGAGGAAGCGGGGCGGCGGCAACGCTACGCCTTTCTCGACCAAATCGCCGACCGGACCGGGGCCGAGTTCATCGCCTTGGGGCACCACGCTGACGACCAAGCCGAGACCGTGATCTTGCGCTTGTTGCGCGGCAGCGGGGCCACCGGCTTAGGCGGGATGGACATCGTGCGCGCGGGCCGCTATCTGCGGCCGCTGCTGCGCGTGTGGCGCGCTGAGATCGAACAGTACGCGCAGCAGCAGGGCTTGCGCTACCGAGCGGATCCTTCCAATCGCGACCCGCGCTTTTTGCGCAATCGGGTGCGCGGGGAACTCATGCCCTTGCTCAGGAGCTATAATTCCAACATCGCCGAGGTTCTAAATCGCACGGCCGCGCTGCTCAAAGCCGAAGATGATTTGCTCGCCGAACTAACCCAAGAGGCTTTAGATACAGTGAGTTGTGAGCGTTGCAACGACAAGGTGGCCCTTGATAGTACTAGGCTTCTCGCTTATCATATAGCCATGCAAAGACGCGTACTGCGCGCCGCGCTCCAGAGCCTCGCCGTGGCCGAAAGCCCTTTTGATTTTGCCCGCGTTGAGCAAGTGCGGGGTTGGATTGGGGCCGGCGACCAGCGCCTGCGGGTATTGGGTGCTGGGCTGCGAGGGCAGGGTTGCGGTACGCGCTATATCCTGCGCCGCGGCCGACGCCCGTCGGTCGCGTGCGGCTTCGATATACCCGGTGCGCTCGTGCTAAGAGAGCACGGCGTGAAAATCCGCGTCCAAGTCTTTTCCCCGGAACACTTCGACAAGGCCCAGTTAGGAGGCGCACAGGTGGCTTTAGACGCAGACCGCCTCGGTGCGCGGGTGCAAGTGCGCAGCCTGCGGGCCGGCGATCGCTTTCAGCCGCTGGGCATGGAAGGTCACAAGAAGTTGAGCGACTTTCTCATCGACGCCAAGTGGCCAAAAATCTCGCGCGACGAAGTGCTCGTACTGGCCCGAGGAGAGGAAATAGCTTGGGTCGCACCGCTGCGTTCTAGTCATGCCTTCAGAATAAAACCCACTACGCGCCGCATTGCCTTGTGTACGCTGAGGCATTGGGACGGCGATTGACCTAGAGCATCTTATGGAGGGACGAAAAAAGCAGGCCCCAGAGGAACGCCCCAAGCGCCTTGTAGAGGACCGCGGGTCGGAGCGCCCGCAGGCCGATGGCGACGACAAGCCGCGGCGCTGGCGCCGCCCTTCGCGGACTCAGGCGTTCTGGCTCTTCTTTGTGTTAGTGATGATCTTCGTCGCCAAGTTCTTTGCCAGCAAACCTTCCGACCCGCAACTCGTCTCGTACAAGCAATACCGCCAATACTTGGAGGAGGAGCGCATCTCCGAGGCCGTCATCGTGGGGGAGCGCGAGTTTGAAGGCGTGTTGCACGACCGAACCCGCTTTGTGGTCAACTTGGGGCCGATAGACGGGGCGACCAAGCGCGAGTGGGAGGAAAAAGGGGTTGATTTTCGCTTTGAGGAAGAACCTTTCCGGTGGTACAATTTCCTCTTCAGCTTTTTGCCGTGGCTGCTGTTTATCGCCTTCTGGGTATTCATGTTGCGGCAGATGCAGGGCGGGGCGCGCGGGCTGTTTTCCTTTGGCAAAAGCCGCGCCAAGCTCCTGTTGGAAGACAAGCACAAGGCGACCTTTGCCGATGTGGCCGGGGCGGACGAGGCCAAGAAGGAGCTGGAGGAGATCATTGAATTTCTCAAGGATCCACACCGGTTTCAGCGGCTCGGCGGGCGAATTCCCAAGGGCGTCTTAATGATCGGCCCGCCCGGCACGGGCAAGACGCACTTGGCGCGGGCGGTGGCTGGCGAAGCCGGCGTGCCCTTCTTTTCGATCAGCGGCTCGGACTTCGTCGAGATGTTCGTCGGGGTCGGCGCCTCGCGCGTGCGCGACCTTTTTGAACAAGGCAAGGCCAATGCCCCGTGCCTCATTTTCGTCGATGAGATCGACGCGGTAGGTCGGCACCGCGGGGCCGGCATTGGCGGCGGCCACGACGAGCGCGAGCAGACCCTCAACCAGCTCCTAGTAGAAATGGACGGATTTGAGTCCAACGATGGCGTCATTCTCATCGCCGCGACCAATCGCCCGGACGTACTCGATCCCGCGCTGTTGCGGCCCGGCCGCTTCGACCGCCGGGTGGTGGTTGACCTGCCCGATGTGCGGGGGCGAGAGGGCGTCCTCAAGGTCCACGTGCGCAAGGTGCCGCTGGACCCGGATGTCGATTTGCAAAAGGTGGCGCAGGGCACGCCTGGGCTTTCCGGCGCCGACTTGGAGAACTTGGTCAACGAGGCGGCCTTGCTGGCCTCGCGGCGCGATCGCAAGACCGTTGACATGGGCGATTTTGAAGCGGCCAAAGACAAGGTGATGCTCGGGGCCGAGCGCCGCAGCATGGTCCTGACCGAGGAGGATCAGCGGCTTTCGGCCTACCACGAAGCCGGCCACGCCTTGGTCGCCAAGAGCCTCAAAGGCGGCCCGGCCATTGGCAAGGCCACCATTATTCCGCGAGGGCAGGCCATGGGCATGGTTTCCTTTTTAGCCGACGAGCGGCGGTCCCTGACCGAGACGCGGCTAAAGGCCCATCTGGCTACGGCGCTGGGCGGTTGCGCGGCCGAGAAGTTGGTTTTTGCCGAGCGCTCCACCGGCGCCCAAGGCGACTACCAGCAAGTGGCGCGCTTGGCCCGCTCCATGGTTTGCGATTGGGGCATGAACGAAGAGCTCGGCCCCCTCTCGTTGGGCGGCAGCGACGACGAGGTCTTTCTCGGCAAGGAATTTACCCGCAGCCGCCACCTGAGCGAAGAGACGGCCCAAGCCGTTGATCGCGAGATTCGCAAGCTGGTGATGGAGGCCGAGGAGACCGCGCTGCGCATCCTCGGAGAGGGCGCGGACAAGCTGCACTCGTTGGCCCGCGCCCTCCTCGCGTACGAGGTCCTCGACGACGCCGAGATCGACCAAGTCTTGGCCGGCGAGCCGCTCGCCCGCGAACCAGTGCGCGCCTTGAGCGCCGAGGACGAGGCGTGATCTGGGAGCTGAGGGGTCGCCCCCTTTGCTTTAACCACCAAGTGCAGATCATGGGCGTCCTCAATGCGACGCCCGATTCGTTTTACGACGGAGGTCGCTACTGCGACCCCAAGGTCGCGGTGGAGCGCGGCTTGGAGATGGTGGAGGAAGGGGCGGCGATTGTCGATATAGGCGGAGAATCGTCCCGGCCGCCGCTGTACGGGGTGGCCGAGGCCGTCTCGGTGGCCGAGGAATGCGCCCGAGTGCTCCCGGTCGTCGAGGAGCTTCGCCGCCAGAGCGAGGTGCCCATCTCGGTCGACACGGTCAAAGCCCCAGTCGCGCAGCAGGCCCTTGAGGCCGGGGCCGACATCATCAACGACATTAGTGCGCTGCGCTGCGATCCGGCCATGGTCGCGGTGGCCGCACAGGCCAAAGCCCCGGTGGTCCTGATGCACGGCTGGAACACGGCGTCGGCCCCCTGCGACGACGCACCCGGGACAGTGTATTCCTTTCTAGCAGAGCGCGTGCGCTTCGCCCAAGCCCAAGGCGTCGAGCGCGTGGCCGTGGATCCGGGCTTGGGATTTGGCAAGTCGCCAGCGGGCAACCTCGCCTTGCTGGGGATGCTAGAGCGTTTCTCGCGCTTAGAGCGCCCGTTGCTCGTGGGGGCTTCGCGCAAATCCTTTATATGGAAGACTCTCGGGCTGTCAGCCGCTGAGAGCTTGGCAGGTAGCTTAGCGGCCGCGGCATTAGCGGCTAGGGCGGGCGTCCACATCCTGCGCGTCCACGACGTGGCCGAGACGCTGCGGGCGGTCCGCTTTGTCGAGGCCGTGCGGGGCCAAGTGCCGTGCTAAAAGACCCGGTCCTGTTTACCCTCTTTGGCTTTCTGCCCGTCTCCCTGACCTCTGTGGCGGATATCCTGCTGGTGGGCTTTATCTTTTACCGCTTGCTCTCCCTAATCAAGGAAACCCGCGCCGCCCACATGGTCGCCGGGCTCCTGCTCATGGTGATCGTGGCCTTGGCCGCGCCTTGGCTCAATATGAACGCCCTGTCTTGGCTTCTGGAACAGGTGCGCTCCATTCTGCTGATCCTGCTGGTCATCCTCTTCCAGCCCGAACTGCGCCGGCTCCTCCAAGCCTTGGGGCAGACCCCGGTGTTCCGCTGGTTGTACAAGGCCGAGCCGTCGCGGGTCATCGACGAGGTCGTCAGCGGCGTCGAACGCTTGGCCGAGTTGGGGTACGGGGCGCTCATCGTGCTGGTGCGCCAAGTCCAAATCAGGCCGGTCATTGATACCGGGGTGCCCCTAAATTCAGAGGTGTCGGGCGATTTGCTCGCCACGATCTTCAGCCCGCGCACCCCGCTGCACGACCGAGCCGTCGTCATCCAAGGCGAGCGCTTGGTCGCGGCCCGCTGCACCTTGTCGCTGGCGGAAGAGGTCGAAGACCAGCGGCTGGGAACCCGCCATCGGGCGGCCTTGGGGCTATCGCAGGAATCGGACGCGGTAATTATCGTCGTCTCCGAGGAGAATAGCACCATTTCGCTGGCCGTTGGCGGGGTTTTCTGGCGGGGGCTGGACCGTCGGCAACTCAAGCTGCGCCTGCAAGAGCTCATGGCCTCGGGGCAGGCGTAGGCCGTAGGCAGCGACTCCTGCTTGACACCGGCCCGCCGGTACTCTACTCTAATTTGAAATTTTTATTTCAATTAAATAATAAAAATTATGCGTAATAAACAGATGCGGCAGACCCGCATACGGGAATTGCTTTCCAGCAAAGCCATTGATACGCACGAGAAATTGGCCGAGGTCCTTCAGCAACAGGGCATTGGGGTCAGCCAGTCGACCTTGTCGAAAGACTTGCGCGAAATAGGCGTGGTCCGGGTGCCGCAGGCCAACGGAGGGTTTCGCTACACGCTGCCCGAAGCCGGGGCTACGCTGCGCGACCTGCACATTCTAGAGCGAGAGTTGCAGGACTTCTTGGTCCAAGCCGAACAGGTGATCAACATGGTCTTGGTGCGGACCGCGTCGGGACACGCCCAGAGCGTCTGCGAGGCCATTGATCGCATTGGTTGGGCCGAAGTCGCGGGCACGCTGGCCGGCGAAAACATGATCTTCGTCGTCACCCGTTCCCAGCGAGATGCGGCTACATTGGTCGCCAAGATCGACGCGGTATGCGGCGAGGCGGAGTGATGGACGCCGAGGTCTTGCTGGACTTGCAGGGCCAGATCGGCAAAGCCGAGACCCTGATCGAGGCCCTGCCGTACCTACGGGAATTCCGCGGCAAAGTGATGGTCGTCAAATACGGCGGCAGCGCGATGGGCAGCGGGGACACCGTCCACAAGGACATCGTCTTCATGCAGGCGGTCGGCATCTGCCCGGTCGTGGTCCACGGCGGCGGCCCGGCCATCACGCGCCGGTTGCAAGCCGTGGGCATTGAGAGCCGGCGCGTAGATGGGTTGCGGGTGACGGACACGGCGACGATGAGGGTGGTCGAGGATGTGCTATTTGGCGAGGTCAACGCTCGCATCGTCTGCGCGATCGGGGAGTTGGGCGGGCGGGCCGTGGGCGTCTCGGCCAAGGACGCCGGGGTCATGCAGGTGCGCAAGCACTGGGCGCAAACCGCGGGCGGCCCCCTGGACATCGGCTATGTCGGCGATGTGGAGCACGTGGATACCGCGCCTTTGTTGGGCCTGATAGACAAGGGCATGATCCCGGTGGTCGCGCCGATTGGCCGCGGCCCGCAGGGCGAGAGCTTCAACGTCAATGCCGATACGGCGGCCGGGGAAATCGCCGCGGCGTTGCACGCGGAGAAATTGGTTTTTTTAACGGATGTGCAGGGCATTATGTGCGATCTCAAAGACGATGCGTCCCTGCTGTCCACCGTGCGCGTCTGCGAGGTGGGCGAGCTAATCGACCGCGGGGTGATTTACGGCGGCATGATTCCCAAGGTCGAAGCCGGGGTCAAGTCGGTCAAAGCCGGGGTGCGCAAAATCCACGTCGTCGATGGGCGCGTGCCGCATGCGATGTTGCTCGAGTTCTACACCCGGCAGGGTATTGGCACCCAAATCGTCCAGTAGGGACAACGGAGAAAACCATGAAAACCGAAGACATCATCAAGGGCGAAGCGCAATACATTTTGCAGACCTACGGCCGGCCCGAGTTCGTACTAGAGCGGGGCAATGGGGTCTATCTCTTCGACCTAGACGGCAACCGCTATCTCGATTTTGTCAGCGGCTTGGCGGTCAATGCGTTGGGCTACGGCGACTACGAGGTCCTCAAGGCCATTGAGACCCAAGCCGCCAAGCTGATGCACGTGTCAAACCTCTACCACACCATCCCTTCGGTAACGGTGGCGCAGCAGTTGGTCGAGCACTCGTTTGCCGACCGAGTGTTTTTCTGCAACAGCGGCACTGAGGCGTGGGAGGCTTCGCTCAAGTTCTGCCGCAAGTGGGGCAACACCACCCACGACCCGCCCAAAAACCACCTCATCGCCTTTGAAAATTCCTTTCACGGCCGGACCTATGGCTCCATCTCGACGACCGGCCAGCCCAAGTACCACCGGGGCTTTGAGCCGCTGCTGCCGGGCATTGCCTTCGCCCAATTCAACGATTTGGCCTCTGTGGAGGCACTGGTCACGGAGCAGACCTGCGCGATTTTGGTCGAGCCATTGCAGGCCGAGGGCGGCATCCACGCCGCGACGCGGGAATTTCTCGCTGGGCTGCGGCGTCTGTGCGACGAGCGGGGGATGCTGCTCGTTTTCGACGAGATCCAAGTGGGCTGCGGGCGCTTAGGCTCGCTGTGGGCCTATCAACAATACGAGGTGGAGCCGGATATTATGACCTTGGCCAAGGCCCTCGGCGGCGGCTTGCCCATCGGCGTAGCGCTGTTGCGGCAGCAGGTGGCCGACGCCATCGAGGCCGGTGACCACGCCGCGACTTTCGGCGCCAATCCCGTAGCCTGTGCGGCGGCGACCGCCGTCTTGGGCAAGCTGCTCGAACCGGGCTTTATCGACGGGGTGCGCGAAAAAGGCGAGCACCTCATTGGCCGCCTGCAAAAGCTGCAACAGCGCTGGCCTGAGCACATTACCGAAATCCGCGGCCAAGGGCTGATCGCCGGTGCGGTCACCAGCCAGCCAGCCGCCGGCTATCTGGCCGCCTTCCGCCAGCGCGCCATCTTGGTGGCCACGGCCGGGGCCGATGTGGTGCGCTTCCTGCCGCCGCTAGTCGTCGAGCGCGACCGCCTCGACGAAGCGGTAGATGTATTCGACGAGATCTTGCGCCAAGGGGTCTGATGGCCGAGGTGCAAACGCCTTGGGGCGGTCGGTTTCGGGGGGCACCGGCCGAGCTGATGGAGCGGTTCAACGCCTCAATTGGCTTCGACCGCAAGCTGTTGGAGGCCGATGTTGCCGGCAGCGTGGCCTACGCCCGCGCCCTGCAGCGGGCCGGCGTGCTCACCGCTGGGGAGCTGGAGCAAACCGAAGCCGGGCTAAAGCAGGTGCAGGAAGAGTTTTCAGCCCCGGACTGCGCGCTCCCGGACGCGCTCGAAGACATCCACATGGCGGTGGAGAAGCGGCTGACCGAGCTGATCGGGCCGGTCGGGGGCAAGCTGCACACCGGGCGCAGCCGCAACGACCAAGTAAACCTAGATGAGCGGCTCTACCTGCGGGGCGAGATCGCATCGCTCCAAGCGCACCTTCGCCACCTGCAAGGCGTGCTGATCGCGTCGGGCGGGCAGCACAGCCGCGTGGTGCTGCCCGGGTACACCCACGTCCAGCAGGCCCAACCCATTCTCTTTCCCCACTACGCGCTGGCGCTGTTTTGGATGTTGGAGCGCGACCGCGAGCGGCTGGGAGACGCTTGGCGGCGAGCCGACGCTTTGCCGTTGGGTTCCGGGGCGTTGGCCGGCAGCGCGTTTCCGCTCGACCGGGCATTCCTCGCCCGCGAACTCGGGTTTTCGCAGGTGACCCCCAACAGCCTCGACGCGGTCAGCGACCGCGATTTTTTGCTAGAGACCCTAGCCGCGCTGGCGATCCTCATGATGCACTTGAGCCGCTTCTGCGAGGATTTGATCGTCTGGTCGTCGGCCGAGTTTGGCTTTGTCGAGCTCCACGATCACTTTGCCACCGGCTCTAGCATGATGCCGCAAAAGAAAAATCCAGACGCGCTGGAACTGGTGCGCGGCAAGACCGGCCGGGTGTACGGCAGCCTCATGGCGCTGCTGACGACGATGAAGGCCGTGCCGTTGACGTACGCCAAGGATCTGCAAGAGGACAAAGAGCCGCTCTTTGACGCGCTGGAAACGGCGGCCCTTTGCCTAGCGGTTTTCGCCGGTGTGTGGGAAAGCATGGAATTGCGCGTCGAGCGGATGGAGTCCGCGGTGGATTCCACGGCCTTGGCCACGGATTTGGCCGACTACTTAGTGGGCCGAGGGGTGCCTTTCCGCGAGGCCCATGGCGTCGTCGGCCGCTTGGTGCGGGCCTCGCTGGAGCAAGGCCGGGCGCTGACCGACCTCTGCTTGGACGATCTGCGCGCCCACAGCGCGGACTTTGGCGCGGACGCCCTCGGCCTGCTCGACGTGCGGCACAGTTTGGAACGCCGCAATATAGAGGGCGGCACAGGCCCCCAAGCCGTGGCCGAACAGATGGAGAAGGCGCGGCGGGCCTGGGCCGCGTCCCAAGCCGAATGTTAGTGGCGATTAAAGACATTGAGTTTTACGTGCGTGCGATGCGGATGCGGATGCCGTTTAAGTTCGGCAACGTGGTCGCCGATAGCCTGACCGCGCTGCACATGGCCATGGACCTAGAGCTGGGCAATGGTCGTCGGGCGCGGGGCTGGGCCGCAGACATGCTGTCGCCTAAATGGTTCGACAAAGACCCAAGCAAGACGATGGCCGATGGCATCCGCGACTTGGTGGATGGAGCGCGTGCGGCCGCAGCCGCTTATCGGGAGGCAGGTCGCACTGGCGAGACTCCATTTGCAATATGGGAGGCGGGTTACGAGGCTAGTCGGGCGTGGGGTCGGGCGCGGGGCGCGAATGACCTGCTGGCGTCCAACGGCGCGGCCCTGATGGAGCGGGCGCTCATCGACGGCTTGGGGATCGCGCTGGAGCAGCCCTATTTCGAGATGTTGCAGGGCAATGTCCTCGGGTTGGCGCTGGAGAAAATTCACCCAGAGTTAGCGGGGTTGGAGCTCGCGACCGTGCTGCCGGCTACTCCGTTGCGCTCCCTGTACGTCCGCCACACGGTCGGCTTGGTCGATCCCATCCGCACGGCTGCGATTGCGCCCGAGGAGCGGTTGGACGACGGGTTGCCCCAGTCCTTGGAGGAGTGCCTTGAGGGGCAGGGCCTGCGCTATTTCAAGCTCAAGATCGGCGGCGACCCGGCGGCCGATTTTGAGCGTTTGGCGGAGATCGCCGCGCTTTTGGACGAAAGCGGCGTGGAGTACCACATCACGCTCGACGGCAATGAACAGTACAGCGACGCGGTCGATTTGTTCGACTTGTTAGAGCGGATTGAAAAGGGGTTAGGGGCGTTTTACCACCGCATTCTCTACGTTGAGCAGCCCATGGACCGCGCCCTTTCCCTCAACCCCGCGCTCGCGAGAGACATCCGGGTTTTGGCGAGGAAACGCCCCCTGCTGATCGACGAGTCGGACGGGTCCTTGGGTTCCTTCGGCCTCGCCTTGGACTTGGGGTACAGCGGCGTCTCGTCCAAGTCTTGCAAAGGGTTGGTCAAGGCACTGGCCAACTACGCGCTCGCTTGGCAGCGCACGGCTGCGGGCCGCCCCTGCTTTGTCTCGGCCGAGGATTTGACCGCGGTGCCGGTGGTGTCGCTGCACCAAGATTTGGCGCACGTGGCCGCGCTGGGAATCGGGCATGTCGAGCGCAATGGGCACCACTACGTGCGGGGGCTGGACCACTTGTCGGCAGCGGAGCGGGCGTGGTGCTCGGAGCGGCACGGCGACCTGTACCGTTTTGAGAGCCAAAGCGGCTTTTTAGACATTCGCGCCGGCCAAATCGCGGTCGGCTCCCTGCAACGGCCGGGTCTCGGGGTGGAGGGCGCGGTCAATGGTGCGGCCATGCAGCCGCTTGAGGAGGCGCGACTCTCGTGAGTGCCGTAGAAATAAGGCTCGAAGATGTGCGGTTTTACATGCGGAATGTGCATACCCGCATGCCCTTCAAATACGGCGCGGCCGTGCTGACCGCCGTGCCGATTCTCCACGTGGTAGCTCAGGGCGCGTTAAAAAACGGCACTCCGGTACGAGGGGTGGCCGCCGACATCCTCCCGCCGAAGTGGTTTGACAAGGACCCGGCCAAAAGCTACCAAGACAATGTCGCCGACTTGCTGTGGGCGGCACGGTCGGCGCGGTCGGCGTATTTGGATGCGGCGAGATCTCCCCAGCCCTTCTTTGCGATCTGGCAAGCCGGGTACGCGCAGACGGTATCCGCGGGCGACGCGCACGGCCTGAATCGGTTGACGGCCGTCCACGGCAGTACGCTCATGGAGCGCGCCCTGATCGACGCGGTGGGCTGCGGGGTGGGCGCGAGCTACTTTGAGTTGCTCAAGGCCAATCTCCTCGGCTTGGAGTTGGGGGCGATTCACCCCGAGCTGCAAGGGGTGACGCCCGGCCAAGTGATCGGGGCGACGCCGCTGAGGCAGCTACACGTGCGGCACACGGTGGGATTGGCCGATCCGATTAGCGATGTTGCGCCCGAAGAGCGGTTGGACGACGGGTTGCCCCAGTCGCTGGCCGATTGCGTCGAGCGCCAAGGGCTGACGTACTTCAAGGTCAAGGTAAACGGCGATTTGGCGACCGATTTGGCGCGGTTGGCCGCAATTGCCGAGCTGTTGGACGGCCGCGCTGCCGAGTACCAGATCACGCTCGATGGCAACGAGCAATATCGAGAGCTGGACTCGCTCATTGGCTTGCTCGATGCTCTTGCAGCCAAACAGCCGCGGCTGTACGAGCGCGTCCTCTACGTTGAGCAACCGCTGGAGCGGAGCGTGGCGTTGGACGCGGCCTTAGAAGCGGGCATTCGCGCCGCGGCGGCGCGGCGTCCCTTGCTCATCGACGAGTCGGACGACGCGTTGGACACCTTCCGCCAAGCCTTGGCGTTGGGCTACAAAGGCGTTTCGTCCAAGGCGTGCAAAGGGCTGGTCAAGGCACTGGCGAATCAGGCGTTGGCGCGGCGGCGAGAGGGTTGTTTCCTTTCGGGCGAGGACCTAATGAACCTGCCGGTGGTGTCGCTGCACCAAGATTTGGCGCATGTGGCCGCGCTGGGAATCGAGCATGTCGAACGCAACGGGCATCACTACGTGCGGGGGTTGGATCACCTGACCGCGCACGAGCAGGCGACCTGCTTGGTCGCGCATGGGCCGCTCTATCGGGAGGTAGAAAGCGGGTTGGTGGCCCTCGATGTGCGGGGAGGAAAAATTGCGGTGGAATCGCTGCAAGTGGCGGGTTTGGGCGTGGGGATGCCGGTGGCGGTGGACGAGATGGTGGCATTGGAGGAATGGGAGTTTGCGTCGTTGGCCTGATTTAGGAGCTGGCCTAAGTACGCGACACTTACTTTGCACATACCTTTTCTGGTGTTCCTGATGCGACCGGGATCGAGGGCGTCCCGCCCTCGATCCTTAGGAAAGGGAGCTGGCTATGCTGGACGATTTTTCCCTAGAGACGATCATCGAATATGCGGAGGCGCACCCGTTCATTGGCGTCTTGTTGTTGTTGGCCGCGGTAGTCTTGCTAGGCAGCTTGCTGCGCAAGGTTTTCAAGATCGCGGTGGTGTGCGCGGTGGTCTTGCTGGTCGGCCTGTACTTTACAGATCGCGACGACGCAGACTGGTGGAAACGGGTTGAAGCGGTAGGGAGCGAGGCCGTGGTGTGGGGTGAGGAGTTGCTAGAATGGGCCGACGAGGTTTTTGAGCAGGGGAAGCGGCAACTAGAAGGGAATTAGAAGTTGTCGGCAAACGCTGGGGCTTGTGTTTGAGGAGGCCCTCGCTGGATTCCCGCCCCGTATCGGAGCACGGGGTGACGTTCCGTTGCGGGAAGGACGCCTCATAGAGAAAAAAGAATATGCCCGGCCAACTGTTCACTCATTACTTCCTCACCGACGGCATAAAGGCCACGGCCGAGTGGCAAGCGTCTTGTGCTCAGCCGGAGGCGTTTGCTGCGTTTCGGGATGGCGTCCGACTGCGGTACGACGCGCTCAGCCGTTCCCAAGAGCCCAACGAAGCGGCGACCGAGCAGGACTTGATCCGTCCGGTTTTGGCGTTGCTCGGCTGGGTTGATTATTTGCCGCAGCAGAGCGGAGCGGGCAACGAGGACATTCCCGATCACCTGCTTTTCGCCGACGCCGATGCCAAGCAGCAGGCTGCGGCCGAGCGCAATGCCGGTGCGCGCCTTGGCTACGCGGCGGTCGTTGAAGAGAGCAAACGCTTTGGGCTTTCGCTTGACAGCCGGGAGCGGAGCGGGTCGCCGCACGGGCAAATCCTCCGGTACTTGGCGACAGCAGAGATCGCGTCGGAAGGGCGCGTTCGCTGGGGCATTCTGACCAATGGCCGGGTCTGGCGGCTCTACGATTACCGCGCCCGGCCGCGTGCCAGCGGCTACTTTGAAGTCGATTTGGGCGAATTGCTCGCGCCCGGCAGGGAAGACGATCTCCGCGTCTTTCACCTGCTGTTTTGCCGTGCGTCCTTCGCGCTCCAAGCTGGGGCCACGACCACGTTCCTCGAAGCGGCGTTGGCCGAGGGTCGCCGCTATGAGGAACAGGTCGCGCACGACCTTTCTGGGGTGGTGTTTGAGCGCGTGTTTCCCCGTCTCGTCGATGCGCTAGCTGAGGCGTCGGGGCAAACCCTCGCCGAGAGCCGGGATGCCGCGCTGATTTTCCTCTATCGCTTGCTGTTTGTGCTCTACGCCGAAGACCGCAATCTGCTGCCGGTCAACGATGCCCGGTACGACGATTATGGTTTGCGCAAGCCCGTCCGCGACCACATTGCGCGGCGGATGGCGGCGAACGACACGTTCTCGGCTATTGCGACGAACTATTACGACCACCTGACGACGTTGTTCAAGCTCATCAACCAAGGCGACGAGTCCATTGGGCTGCCGCCTTACAACGGCGGGCTGTTCGCGGCGGATGCCGCGCCGCTATTGGAAACCACTCGCCTCGCCGACGCGCCCCTCGCGCCGATCATCCATGACCTGAGCCACGTCGAAGGCCGCTTTGTCAACTACCGCGACATGTCCGTGCAACAGCTTGGCTCGATCTACGAGCGGCTGCTGGAGCGCGAGCCAGTGCGCGCCGACGGCAACATTTCCATTCGCCTCAATCCCTATGCTCGCAAGGACAGCGGCAGTTTTTATACCTCGCAGGAACTGGTCGATCTGATCGTCGAGCGGACCTTGCGACCGCTGGCCGACGAGCGGCTCAATGCTTTTGCAAAAAAGGCGGCGGCGCTCCAAAGCGACCGCCGATCCAAGCAGGAACGGCGCGTTGAGCTTGAGCGGTTTGATCCGGCGGTGGCTGTCTTGGACCTCAAGGTCTTGGATCCGGCCATGGGCAGCGGCCACTTCCTCGTCACGGCCGTAGATTTCCTGTCGGACTACATCGCCGAGTTGATCGAGCGCGTTCCCGCGGTTCCCGAATGGCTCGACGGCGAGTACACGTCGCCGCTGGTGGGGCGCGTGGCGGCAATTCGGGACGACATTCGCCAGCGAGCCACCGCATCGAATTGGGTCTTGGACGAGGCTCAGCTTACCGACCAAGCCATCATTCGCCGCATGGTGCTCAAGCGTTGCATCTACGGGGTTGACAAGAATCGGCTGACGGTCGAGTTGGCCAAAGTGTCGCTGTGGCTGCACAGCTTTACGGTGGGTGCGCCGCTGTCTTTCCTCGACCACCACCTGCGCGGCGGCGACTCGCTGGTCGGCTTGCGGGTGCGCGACGCCACCGATGAGTTGCATCGGCTCGGTGGGATGTTCGCTGGCAGTGCCATTGCCGGGGCGGAGATGGCCACCGAAGGGATGCAGCGCATTGAGGAGATGTCCGACGCGGATGTGGCCGAGGTGCAGGCGTCTGCCGCGCTGTTCGACGGGGTGGAGAAGACGACCGCCGACCTTCGCGGCTTGCTCAATTTTTTGTGCGGTTGGCGTTGGCTGACGGCTGGCATGAAGAAGCAGGAACGCGATGCGTTTGAGGGGCCGCTGGGCACGACGATCGGCCAGCATCCGGCGGATGCGTATGAGCTATTGGCGCGTGGGCCGGAGGACGACGATGCGCGGTTTGCCGAGTTGTGGCACGCGGCGCGAAAAATTGCTAACGAGGAAGGCTTTCTGCATTGGGAGGTGGCCTTTCCCGGGGTGTGGCATCAATGGCAAGACCGCTGTCCGCAGGGCGGCTTTGACGCGGTTATTGGCAATCCGCCGTGGGATCGCATCAAGTTGCAAGAAGTCGAGTGGTTTGCCAGCCGCGCCCCGGAACTCGCGCTAGCGCCGACAGCGGCGGCGCGACGAAAAGGCATTCAGAATCTGCGCGATCAGAGATCGTCTTTGGCGGCTGAGTTCGACGCAGCCAAGGAACGAGCCGACACGCTCGGGCGCTTGGTTCGGGCGTCTGGCGATTATCCGTTGCTCAGTGGCGGCGACATCAACCTCTATTCGCTGTTTGTCGAGCGGGCGATGAGCCTGATTAAGCCGGATGGCTTTGTTGGCTTGTTGACGCCGTCGGGCATTTACGCCGACAAGACCGCGGCCCGGTTCTTCAAGTCGGTTTCGACCAAAGGTCAAGTGGGCGGTCTGTTTGATTTTGAGAACAAGAAAATTTTCTTCAAGGATGTTCACGCTTCATTCAAATTCTGCGCCCTCATCTTGGGCGGCGAGGAGCGCCGATTCGACCACGCCGAATGCGCGTTCTTCCTCCACGACACAAAAACAGTCCACGACGAGGACCGCTGCTTTCCATTGACGCCAGACGACTTCGCCCGCGTGAATCCGAATACCAGCACCGCGCCCGTGTTCCGCCGC
Source organism: Candidatus Latescibacterota bacterium (assembly GCA_965242865.1). Taxonomy (GTDB): domain Bacteria; phylum Latescibacterota; class UBA2968; order UBA8231; family UBA8231. The sequence continues at coordinate 5,197,129 of CBDETK010000013.1, read as the reverse complement.
CGGAAGGACGCGGAGATCACGCGATATATCTACGAGTGGTATCCGGTGTTGGTGAATCGTGCGGGAAGAAAAGAGCGCAAGGTGTGGCCGGTGCGGTATAACACAATGTTTCACATGACCAATGACTCTCATCTCTTCAGAACGGCCGAACAACTCGATGCGGAAGGTTTCTATCCCATCGAAGGCAACCGTTGGAAGAGAGGCGCGGAACTGTATTTGCCGCTGTATCAAGGCCGGATGATTTGGCACTTTGACCACCGCGCCAACTCGGTTCGCGTCAACCCAGAGAGCACACACAACCCGTACCTCAGCGAGGAAGTAACCCAAGCGCAACACGCCGACCCCCGGTTCCTGCCCCAAACACAGTATTGGGTGCCAGCCCACAACGTAGAGAAAACTTTGCCCCAAAGTCGCGGGTACGCCTTGGGCTTCCGCGACATCACCAATCCTACAAATGAGAGAACAGTCATTGCTTCCATCGTCCCATGGGCGGGGTATGGAAACACTATTCCTCTACTCCTCAGTGCCGACCCCTTGGCCACCGCGTATCTCATGGCCAACCTGAATGCGATATGTGTGGACTTTGTTGCAAGACAGAAGGCTCAAGGCACGCACCTGAATTGGTACATCGTCGAGCAACTCCCCGTCCTCGCCCCCGACGCATACGACCAAAAATTCGGCCATAAAACCGCCCGCGACCTCGTCCGCGACCACGTCCTCCGCCTCACATACACCGCCCACGACATGGCCCCTTTCGCCCGCGACCTCGGCTACGATGGCGAGCCCTTCTTATGGGACGAAGAAGAACGCCGCCACCTACGTGCCCGCCTCGACGCGCTCTACTTCCACCTCTACTGCCTATCGCGGGACGACGCCGAATACATCCTCGACACCTTCCCCATCGTCCGCCGCGACGACGAAGCCGCCTTCGGCACCTACCGCACCCGCGATATGACGCTGGCCTATATGAACGCGCTCACAGCGGGGGATACGGAGACGAGGGTCGCGGTGTAGATGCGTCTCTTGACAGAGTTTGGGCGATACGAAACGTTAAGCGAGACAGGCTTTTGGGACGAGTCGGCATTAGCCATTGTTTGCTCCGAAGAAAATTTGCCGCTCTATCGTCTAATCACCGCATTTGATGCAGAAGGAAGGTGGCTCAATGGATACTACACGAGAGACAGAGTTCGGAACGCGGGTTGCTGATGCACACAGGGACGATTGTAGATGCGACGATTGTGGCGGCTCCGGCTTCGACCAAGAATCGGGAGACAGTGTGCCGACACAGGATCGACGTAGCACCAACCATCAAATGACAAACATCTGAAGAATAGATGGCAGCCATCCATCACATCCGGTTATCAGTCTCCGAATTAGATACTGCGACGAGGTTTTACTCTCCCTTGCTAGAAGAACTTGGATTCCGAGCATTGCCCCCGCGACTGACAGAGCAGGGCGAGATCGACCGTTTGCGATTCGAGAAGGATGGAATGATCCTGCTGATTGGCCGCACTACGGAGGCGGGCCGCCACGAGCGGGGCAAGCCGGGACTGCACCATCTTGCCTTTTCTGTGGACTCACGCGCAGAAGTCGAAAGAATCTACGAAAAGGTGATCAAAAACCTAGAGCATGTGGACATCGAAGATCCGCCAATTGACTGTCCTGAGTACGGCGAGGGATACTACGCGACGTTCTTCTTTGACCCCGACGGTATCAAGCTCGAAGTAACGTACTGGAGCGGGAAACACTGATATAGCAATTCTACATCATTCAAGACTGGATTCCCGCCCGTGTCGGAGCACGGGGTGACGTTCTTTCGCGGGATGACCCCTCTATGCAAAAAGACGGTGCCGATGAACGTTCCACGCTTTCAAGTCATTTAGGATGGCTATATGATTCGCGCTGTGTTGGATGATCTTTTTTCCAAAGAATTTCTCGACGATCACCCGGATGAATGGGGAATCGTAGAGCACTGCGACCAGCCGACCTCGTTGGGCTATTCGACCACGATTACGCCGAGGACGATCTATAAGGCCGTTGATCTCCGCGTAGATGTAATTGCGACCCATCACGACGCTTGGAAATTCATGTTTGAGCAAAGAGATGCGGTTTATGGGCTGCTCCAAGACAAAGGCTTAACGCATATCTGGGCTCATCTGCCGTTGGATCTAGCAGACTTTGGCACCTCGTCCACCCTGCTCGCCAAAATCGGGTGTCACCATGTTTATAAACCTTCAGCAGGCGAGGCTCGCATCGGCAAACTGCCTGCCCCGACGAGCTTCCAAGCGGTTTGCTCGGCATTGAATTCGCTCCTGCAAGAGCAACCACGCAGCATGTATGACGCGCATAGAACAGTCCAACGCATAGCTTGCGTCACGGGAGCCGGTATCTACACCAGTTACATTCGGGATGCCATGGCCCATGACATCGACCTGTACCTGACGGGAGAAACCAATGTTTATCTCCTCGAATACGCCCGGCACCGCGAACTCAACGTGGCGGTGTATTCCCACAACTACACAGAACTGCCCGGCGTTGAGAGGTTCGCGGACAGGCTCTGCCGCTCTCTACAACTCGAAATGAAAGGACACCTTGGCGACGCCCACTTCTAGATTGAATAGGTTGAATTCTCGCCCCAGAGCGCGAGGACGACAAGGGTTGACCCAAAATGGAGGAGGCGATATTCTAAGCAGCGAAGCGCGTCCCTAGAGCCTATCTTATCTCATTCAACTTCGTCCAACAACCAACGCCCATTCACCCCAATACGGAACTCCAATGAACATCCCCGGTACAGACCGTCCCTTCGTCGTCATCGGCGAAAACATCCACACTACCCGCGTCGTCTTGCGCAAAGGCAAGCTCATCGGCCCAGACCCTCAAGGCGTCGAGGCCGTGCGCTTCCGCGACGCCAACAACACGCGCCGGTTCCTCCAAATTCCCGACGCGGTCAAAACGACCCAAGACTACGAGGAAGGCCGCGTCAAACACCTCAAGATCGCCGTGCAACAAGCCATGCTCGGCAACGCGGATGCCCTCGACTACCTGCGCCGCCAAGTACAACGCCAAGAAGCGGCCGGCACCGATTTCCTCGACCTCAATGTCGATGAAATATCCCTCAAGCCCGCCGAGCAGCAAGAGGCCATGCGCTGGCTGGTGCAGGCGGTAGCGGCCATGTCGCCGACGGCACTGGCCATTGACTCCTCCCAGCTAGATACCCTCGCCGTCGGCCTCAACGCCGGGGCCGACCATCCCCAGCGTCTGCTGCTCAACTCCGCGTCTTTAGAGCGGCCCGAAGCCCTCGCGCTGGCCCAACAGTACAACGCCCAAGTCGTCATCACGGCGGCGGGTGAGTCCGGCATGCCGCAAAGCGCGCAAGAGCGGGTCGATCACGCTCGGCAAATGGTTGACAAGGCCCTGGCCTTGGGGCTGCCGCTCGCCGATTTGTACATCGACCCCTTGATCTTCCCCATCTCGGTTGACGCGCAATTCGGCCACCACGCCTTTGACGCCATTCGCCAACTGCGCGGCGAGTTGGGGGCCGAGGTCCACATCACCGGCGGTTTCTCCAACGTCTCCTTTGGCCTGCCCTGCCGCCACTTGATCAACGACGTTTTTCTATTGCTGGCCGTCGAAGCGGGTGCCGACAGCGCGATCATGGACCCGACGACCACCTCGCTGGCCGCCCTCTTTGCCATCGACCGCCAAGCCCGTCCCTACCAACTAGCTGAGGATATGCTGCTGGGCCGCGACGAGTACTGCGCCGCCTTCCTCCGCGCCTATCGCAAGGGCGAGTTGGCTGCCTAGCGCGTTGGTTATTGTTGGTCTGATTCCGTGGTTTATTGAGTTCTGCAAAAATAAAGGAATACGTTACAGGGGTAGTTGAGCGTACTTGAAGAAGCCTCGGATCAGGTGGTTATCGTGATGCTGGGCGGTCATCGACGGCATGACCCCGTCGGCTAGGTGCTCGATGGGATCGGGGATGAAGTTGGCCAAGTCCCCATACTTGGTATGATTCCAGACCTGTTCGACCGGGTTCAATTCGGGTGCATAGGCGGGTAACCTTTCGATGGTGGGTCGATCCGCGTATCTTTTTTGCCGGGTCGCCACCGCCGCACGATGCACACTCCACCGATCCAAAATGAGCCCGATCGTACGGCGTATCGGCGTATCATGCTCATCATATGACCGACAAAGGATACCACATCCTGCGTATGGATATTCTGCTCATACAACCGAAAATAAACGCCCAACCGCTGGCGTTTTGGCGGCAAGGTAACGGCGGCTTGGACCGACAAGCGATCGGGGCACCCCCACGCCTTGTGTACCGGCGTGTGCCCCGACAATGCCCACGTCCTACGACGGGTCGGTTGCAGCCTGAAGCCGCTCGGATCGATCCAGACGAATGAACGGACGCGGCTGGAAGAGTCCTAGAAGCTGGCTGGAAATTGACATACCATAACTAATCTATATTATATATGGTATGTGGCGTATTCTCGAACATCGAAGGGTGGATAAGCAGCTACAATCCATGCCCCAAGAAATCCTCAAACGTTACGAAAAGTGGAAGGATATCGTCGTGTTCTCTGGTCTTGAAGGCTTGAGGCTCATCAGAGGGTTTCACGACGAAGCACTGCGGGGCCAATGGAAAGGACATAGGTCGTCCCGGCTCGGCCTTCACTATCGCGTCATATACAAAATTGAAGCTAGGGAAATCCTCGTGCAGGTTGTCAGCCTGACGGCACACGACTATCGGAGATCATGAAATGGAAAATTACCGTCGCGCCAAGAAGCAGATTGAGGTGTCTGTAGGTGAATCCGTCCGCATTATCCGCGAGCTTCAGGAGCTGAGCCAAAATGAACTCGCCCGACGCACTGGCATTCCCCAATCTACTATTTCAGCCATCGAGAACAACCGCGTCCAGCTTGGGGTTGAGCGCGCCAAAGTGCTAGCGCAAGCCTTGCAGTGCCATCCGGCTGTTCTGGTCTTCCCCGGTTGGGAGGTCAAACAGAACACAGCCGCTTGAGCGAAGGGCGGTTCCGGCCCCAACTCTCCCTTGTCACTCGCAGCGCAGCGCGTGGACGGGGTTCTCATGTGCGGCGCGGAGGCCGGTGTACGCCACCGCGCCGAGGGCAATCGCAAAAGCGAGGGCCCCGCAGAGGAAGTAGGTCGTCAGGCCCAATCCGAACTGATAGGCGTATTGCGACAGCCATTGGCCTATTGCGAAGTGGGCCAGCGGAAACGCCAGCAGGCAGGCCAAGGCGACCATTTTCGTCAGGTCGCACGACAAGCAAGCGAAGATCTCTGCTACCGTGGCACCGAGCACTTTGCGGACGCCGATCTCTTTGGTGCGCCGCTGTAGGACGATGGTCGCGTGGCCAAACAAGCCCATGCCGGCGATGAGCACGGCGACGACCGACGCCAGCGTAACGGTGCGGCCGATTTCCTGCTCGTTCTCGTACTGACGAGCAAAAGCCCGGTCGAGGAACTCGTACTCAAAAGGTTGCTCGGGTGCCACCTTTTCCCATAGTTGCTCCAAGCCGGCGAGGGCGTCGTTGTCCCCGCGCAGCCGCACCAGCGCCCGCTCAAAGGACCCTTCCGGCCCATAGTGGAACACGGCCGGCTTGATCGGCTCCCTAAGCGAGCGGAAGTGGAAGTCCGGGGTGACGCCGATGACAGCCGGCGTTTTGCTCACGCCGTAAGCCCCGTACTCCGGTAGGAATTCCCCAACGGCATTTTCTCCCCAGCCAAAGACTTCTGCGAGACGCTGGTTGACGACGACACTTTCCGTCCGATCTACCGGCCGGTCAGCCGCAAAGGAGCGACCGGCCGCGAGGTCAATGCCCAAAGTGGTGAAGAAGTCGGGGTCAACGGCATACACGTACACGCTCACGCGCTCCCCGTCCGGTCGTTTGATGTAATTGGTGCGGACGCCGAGCGAAAACTCGCGATCGGCCAAGGCCACACTCGCGACCCCCGGCTGGGAAAGGGCGGCCTCCTTAAAGCGTTTGCCGAGGCGCGTCGGGTCTGCCCCGCGGAGCTTGACGACTACTACTTGATCGACCGCGTATCCGAGGTCGTGCGACTGGATGTAAGCCAACTGCTGATGAATCGCGATGGTGCAGAAGATCAGGAAGACCGCCATGCCGTACTGCAAGGTCAGGAGCGCGTTTGTCAGCCTATTTTTTCGCCCCGGCCCGACCTCGCGGGCGACCGCCGCGGGCGGCATGTGCGCCGCGATTAGGGCCGGATAGGTGCCCGCCGCGACGCCGAGCAGCAACGCCAACAAGACGCCTCCGCCGACGATAATTGGCAGGCCCAGATCGCCGAGCGCCAGCCCGGCCCAGTGGTCAATTCCATAAAGCGCGTTGAAGGCGGGCAGCCCTAACGGCACTAGAAAGAGTCCGGCGATCAGGGCGAAGAAGGCCAGCAGGACCCCCTCGACCAAAAGCTGCAGGGCGATTTGTGCCTTGCTAGCGCCGAGTGCTTTGCGGATGCCGACTTCCGCGCTCCGGCCGATGGAACCCGCTACAGCGAGGGTCGTGGCGTTGAGGCAGGCGACGGTCAGCATGACGCCAATCAAGGCGACGAGGGCGAGAATCGATTCGAGGTCCACGGAGTTTTCATAGCCGTAATAGGCTTGGCTTTGCGGGTTGAGGTAAATCGTCCGCGCGTCTTGGAGTTTGAATTGGAAGGCATTGGGGTCGTCCTGCCAGCGAATGCCCTTGTAGCGTTCCCAGACCGGGGCGATGAACGTGCGGGAGAACGCCGGGAGCTTGGCTTCGAGTGCCTCCCGCGCGGCCAGGGGCTGAAGCGCGATGTACGTAGAAGCCGTAGAACCCCAGTAACTGGCCATGCCATACTTGGTTCGGTTCTCAAAGCGAATTGCCGCATCAAAGTCCAAGCTCCGCTTTTTCGGCAGCTCGGCGAAGACGCCGGAGATGGTGTAGGTCTCGGGGCCTTCGTTGCCGTGCAAGACGATCGGCCGGCCTATGAGCACCGGGTAGGCCGCGAATTCAGCACCGAACATCCGCTCGGCCAGTCGCTTGGAAATGACGACCTGATCGAGGTCCGCCAGCGCGGTGGCGGGATTGCCGGCCGCGAGTGGGTAGTGGAACATTTGCAGAAACTGGGAATCGACCTCGACCACCGCGTGTTCAAGGTGCCGCTCGCCGACCGTCATTAAGATGTCCGTTTTGATGACGCGCGTGGTGCGAGCGATTTCGGGGAAGGCAGCCGCGAGTGCCACGGCGAGCTCCTCGCGCTGGTACGCCGGGTGCTGGATGTGCCCCGAAGCGCTGATCTCGTGCGTCACCACGCGGAAGAGGCGGTCGTCGTCGCGGAGGTTCCAATCCGCGGTCAGCGCACCGTGGACGCCGAGACCGAGGATGGTGCTGACGGCGATGGCGATGGACAAGCCCGCGATGTTGATGCTGGTCACCACTTTGTCGCGCAGCAGGCTGCGGAGTGCGATTACGACGTAGTTGCGAAGCATCTTGGGGCTCCATTTTCTCCGCAAAGAGCGGCCCTACTCGCTCCTCGCTCCTCGTCTTTTGGCGATGTTCTCGGTCACGATTTTGCCGTCGAACAGGTGAATGATGCGGTGCGCAAAGTCCGCGTAGGCCGGCGAGTGCGTCACCATGACCACGGTCGTGCCGTGGCGGTTCATTTCGGTGAGCATCTGCATGACCTCGTCGCCGTGGCGCGAGTCGAGGTTGCCGGTCGGCTCGTCGGCCAGCACCAGCTTAGGCTCCGGGACCAAGGCCCTCGCCACGGCCACGCGCTGCTGCTGGCCGCCGGAAAGCTGGAGCGGAAAGTGCTTGGCGCGGTGGGCGATCTGCATGTAGTCGAGGATGGACTGCACCCGTTGCTTGCGCTCTTTGGCCGGGACGCCGATGTAGAGCAGGGGCAGCTCGACGTTCTCGTACACGGTCAGCTCGTTGATCAGGTTGAACGACTGAAAGACAAAGCCAATCGTCCCCTTGCGCAGGTTCGCCCGCGTGCGCTCCGCATAGGTGGCCACCTCCTCGCCGAGCAGGTAGTATTCCCCGGCGGTCGGGCTGTCGAGCAGGCCCAGCAGGTTGAGCAGGGTGGATTTGCCGCAGCCCGACGGCCCCATGATGGCGGCAAATTCGCCTTCGGCGATTTCGAGATTGACGTTGTCCAAGGCGGTCGTCTCCACCTCCTCGGTCGCGTACAGCTTGCGTAGCCCGACCGTGCGGATCAGGGGCGCGTAGCCGTTTTCCGGGTTGGTGTGCTCAGTCATGGTGTTCGCTCCTTTGTGGTTGGGGTGGCCGGTTGGCGCGTTAGCGCAATACCAGCACATCCAAGTTTTCGCCCAAGGTCTCGTAGCTCGAGGTAATGACCTGCTCCCCCGGCTCCAGTCCCTCCAGCACTTCGTACACGCGGGGATTCTGGCGGCCCAAGGCTATGGAACGCCGCGTGGCCCGCTCGCCGGCCGCGTCGAGAACGTAAGCCCAGTGCCCGCCGGTCGCTTGGTAAAATCCGCCCCGCGCCACTTGCACGGTTTCCGCCAGATCGCCCAACTCCAAGCGGATGTGCAGGGTCTGGCCGCGCCGGATGCCCTCGGGCGCTCGGCCCTCGAACACCAGATCAACCGCAAACCGGCCTTCTTTGACCTCTGGGTAAATTTTGTGGATTACCAAGCGGTAGGGTGCGTCGCCGCTGTTGAACTGACCGCGCTGCCCCCGGCCCACGCGGTCGATATAGTGCTCGTCGATGACGGCGCGCACCTTAAAGCCGTCGATCCGGTCGATCTGGCCCAAGCGCACCCCTGTCCCCTTGCTCTCGCCGACTTCGGCGGCGAGCATGGTTAGCTGCCCGGACACCGGGGCCCGCACCGTCAGGTTGTCGAGCCGGCCGCGGACGATTTGCAGGTTGCGCTCCATGCGCTCAACAGCCGAGACGAGCTGCACCACTTTGCTCGCCGCCAGCAGCGAGTCTTGGGTCTGGGTCTGTTGGGTCAGGGCCATGCGGCGGACGCTGTACTGGTACTCGTCGCGCAGCCGCTCGTACTCCTGCCGCGACAGGATGGCCGTCAGATCTTTGGCCGACAGGTTCTCGTAGCGCTCAAAGTTGCGCTTGTTGATCGCCAGTTGGTACTCGATCTCCAGCAATGCCTTGCGCGCCCGCAGCCGCTCTTGCTGCATGGTCAGCCGGCCATTGCGCAGCTCCTCCCGGCTGCGCTCCAGCTCGGCCTCCTGTTGCAGGACGTTCAGTTCCAGATCGGGGTTGGCCAAGCGCAGCAGGGGATCGCCCGCAGCTACGGAAGCCCCTTCTTCGGCGAACACCTGCTCCACTTGACCGCGCTCTAGGGCGTCGAGGTACACCGTGCGCAGCGGCAGGATGGTGCCGCGCACCGGGATGTACTCCTGAAACGGGCCGAACTCGACCGTTGAAATCGTCAGCCGGTCGCGCTGCACATTCAGCTTACGCACCCCGAAATCCGCGAGCAGGGCGTATCCACACAGCCCGCCAAACAGCAACACACCCGCGCCTAGGGCGATGCGCTTGGGCGAGAACCGCGGCTTTTCGAGCTTGCGGTCCATGCCAACTCCATCGCCGAGGCCGGGGGCGTCGGGGGCCGTTTGGGGGAAAGGTTGGATATTGGCATGCATGTCTCTTTCGTCCTCACCGAGTAGTGGTCTTTGCTCAAATAAAAGCAAGATGTGTGCCAGAACACTCAACCTCTTAGAAAACAAGGAGATGAGCCGAATCACCCCGGCGACAGGCGCGTCGAGAGTGTCCGCTGGTGATACACCTACTGTCCGCTGGTGATACACTTTTGCAGCGGCTAAGTTCCACGTATCGAGGGCGGGACGCCCTCGATCCCGGATGCAGCGGGAACCGCAAAAAAGGCGGACTTGTTTGAAAAACGGGGGGTGGGACGGAATGGAGGGGCTGCTTAAAGGCCCCTAGGCTAGGGCCTCAGTCGTACCCGCGCCGGATGGCCGAGGCCGCGAACCGAATCTGAAAGCGATAGACGCGCTTGTGCTGGCAGACGATTTCGTGCGTGCGGGGGTCTAAGCGGCAGGGGACCTCAATGCGGTTGACATCGACGAGGGCCTGATAGCCGCGCTCGGAAAAGATGTCGATCAGCATGGCCAAAGCCATGGGATCGTCGAACAGGGAGTCCTCGGAGTTGACGAGCGTCATGCCGGTGATGGCGTAGCGGGTGACGATGGGCATGAACTTGAAGTTGATTTTGTCGATGACCTGCTGGAAGAGCTGGGGATGGTCTTCGTTGTAAATCTCCAGCCGCTTGACCAGCTCTTGGCGGGCGTAGAGCACGAGGCGGCTGGCCGGCGTGATCGTGCGGACGCGGTCAAAGGTGTCGTGCGAAAGCTCCAGCGAACTCTGGTAGGAAAACTCCTCCTCGATCTCCTGTTGCACCTTGACGAGCGGCTGCCCGGCGTCGATGAAGCGAAAGTGGAAAATGGCGCGCAGCGAGCGCAGGGCCTCAAAGGTCGTCTCCTTGAAGACTTGGTAGCGCTGGCGTGCGGCCGCCGGGTCGAGATCCGTGGCGCGGATTTCGGTGAGCGGGCCGACGCCCAGCTCGGTGGCCTTGCGGTTGTGCTCTTGGGCTACCCGGCCGCGGTGGAGCTGGCGCTCGACGCTGACCTCTTCATCGACGAACAGCAACACGGTGCGAAAGAGGGGGCGCGGGAAGTTGCGGTCGCGAAATTCCTCGCGCAATTCGGTCATCTTGTCGTAGAACAGCTTGAGGCACTCGACCTGTACTTGGGTGCGCGGGAAGCCATCGACGATCACGCCGCGCTCGTAGATCGGGTCGAGCAACTTGTGCAAGAGGAGCGAGGTGACCTCCTCGTCGCCGACCAAGCCGCCGGCCGTCTTGATCTCTTGGGCGCGCGGGCTGTCGAGCAAGTCGCTGATCACCACGGCCGCGGCCGTAATGCCGCGCGCCTTGAGGATGAAGGGGGTATTGGTGCCCTTGCCGGCACCGGGTGCGCCGCCGAGCCAGATAATTTCCCCGGGAAACAAGAGCTGGGCGCGCCCGAACTCTTGCTCTAGGTCGCCCCAGACGCGGTCGAAGATCAGGCGAGAGTCCTTGATCTCTAGGTCGATGTGCTTGGATTTGGATTTGTTGCGCGCCATGCGCTTTTGCGCCGCTGAGGTCTATAGGCTGCGGAACGGCTCGCGGTGGACCCACTCTTCTACGACCTGTCCGCCGATCAAGTGTTCTTGGATGACGCGCTCTAGCTTTTCGACGGTCATGGAGTGATACCAGACGCCTTCGGGATACACCACGGCCGTCGGCCCGGACTCGCAGACGCGCAAGCAATCGGCCTTGGTGCGGTGAATGCCGCCGCGGCCCGGATGGCCGTAGCCCAATTCGGACAACCGCTTTTTTAGGTACTCCCAGCAATCGGCCCCGGTGCCGTCGCTGTGGCACTTGGGCTTGGTGGGAGTGGCGCACAAAAAGATGTGGCGCTCAACCGGGGTATAAGTTGGGTCCGTGGTGCGCTCGCTCATGTCAGTCCTGCCAGTGCTGGTCTAGAGGGCGATGGGTGAAGGGGCGCTGCTGCGGGCCATCGTACCGATCGACGATGTGGCCGTCCCCTTGGAGAATGTACTTGTAGATGACGAGGCCCTCCAACCCGACCGGGCCGCGGCTGTGTAGGCGGTTGGTGCTGATGCCGACCTCGGCCCCTAGCCCGTATTTGAAGCCATCGGCAAAGCGCGTGGAGGCATTGTGAATCACCGAGGCGGAATCCACCTCGCGCAAAAAGGCGCGGGCCGCGACTCGGTCTTCGGCCACGATCGCGTCCGTGTGATGGCTGCCGTAGGCGTTGATGTGGTCAATGGCCTCGGCCGCGCTATCGACGATTTTTATCGCCAGCACCAAGTCCAAGTACTCGGTGGACCAGTCGGCTTCGGTGGCCGGCTTGACTTGCCCGTTGGCGTGGGCGAGGGTGCGCTCGTCGCCGCGCAGCTCCACGTTTTTTTGCAGCAGTGCCGGCACGGCGTGCGGCAAAAACGCCGCGGCAATGCGGCTGTGGACGAGCAAGGTCTCGGCCGCGTTGCACACGGCCACGTACTGGGTCTTGGCATCGACCGCGATCGACACGGCCTTGTCTAGGTCTGCGCTGGCATCGATGTACACGTGGCAGATCCCGTCGGCGTGGCCCATGACCGGAATTTTGGTGTTGTGCATGATGTATTGCACAAACTCGTTGCTGCCGCGCGGGATGATGAGGTCGATAAGGTCCTCCTCCCCGAGCAGGGCGCGGACTTCTTCGCGGCCGGGCAAGAGCGTCATCCACCCGTCTGAAAGGAGGTCCGCGGTGGCTTGGCGCATGACCTCGGCGAGGGCTTGGTTGGTCGCCGTGGCTTCGCGCCCTCCCTTGAGCAAGGCGGCGTTGCCAGCCTTGAGGCACAGGGCGGCTATTTGCACCAAGGCGTCGGGCCGGGATTCAAAGATCACCCCGATCACGCCGATGGGCACGGTCACTCGGTAGAGGTGGAGCCGGTCGTCGAGCTCGGTGGCGCGCTGGGTCTGGCCGAGAGGATCGGGTTGAGCGCAGACGTCGCGCACCATGTCCACCGTGCTGGCGAATTTGCGCCCGCTCAGATCGAGCCGCTTGAGCAAGGGCGACGCCAGCCCATCGCGCTCGCCAGCTTTCAGGTCTTCGGCATTGGCCGCCAAGATGCGGGCGCGGTTTGCTTCAAGGGCCACGGCAATCGCTTCGAGGGCTTGGTTGCGCTCTTCCTCGGAGGTCGCGGCGAGAGTGCGCGACGCCGCGCGGGCCGCGCGGGCTTGTTGGCGCACAGGATCGGACATGCTACCGCTCCTCGGCCGCGTGTGCGGTGACCGCGCCCATGATCGATTGCAAGCTCTGGCCCAGCCGCTGCGGGTCCGCGACCGTGCCCTCGCCCAGCAAGACGAAATCAACGAGAAAGTGCGCCCATTGCTCCAACTGGTCGGAGTCGCGGTCGCGCTTGAGCACGGCGGCCATGTTGCGGATGATGGGGTGCTGGCGATTGATCTCTAGCGTGCGCAGCGAGCCTTTGAACTCGCGGTCGGTCATTTTCATCAGCCGCTCCATGTTGCGGCTCAACCCGCCTTGGCTGGCGACCAGCAGGCAAGGGCTGTCAGTCAGCCGCTTGGACTCGACCACGTCTTCGACCCGACCGGCGAGCTTCTGCTTGAGAAAGGAGATCAGCTCAATAGTCTCGGCCTTTTGCTCGTTGACCCCCGCCAACTCGACGGTGTCCTCGCCCAAGTCGAGCTCGGCCGCATCCACGCCCACGAACTCTTTGTCGGCAAACTTTTGCAGCCCTTGGACGACCCATTCATCGACCGGCTCATCGAGGTAGAGCACCTCAAGGCCGCGCTTGCGGAAGGCTTCCAACAGGGGACTTTGGGCGATGGCCTCTTGGCTCTCGCCGGCGAGGTAATAGATCTTGTCCTGCTCGCTCTGCATCCGATCGACGTAGTTTTGCAGCGAAATGTACGGCGCGTCGGCGTCGGCCAGCGAGGAGCGGTAGCGTAAAAGCTGGGCGAGCTGGCCTTGGTGGGCAGCATCGGTGGCCACGCCTTCTTTGAGGATGGTGCCGCAGGCATGCCAAAAGGCCAGGTACTGGGCTTCGTCCTTTTTGGCCAAGCCTTCTAACACGCCGAGGATGCGCCGCACCAAGGTGGCGCGGATCTTGGCGACGATGGGGTTTTGCTGGAGGGTTTCGCGCGCGACGTTGAGCGGCAAGTCGTCGCAGTCAACCACGCCGCGCACAAAGCGCAGCCACAGCGGCAAAAGCTCCTTGCAGTCGTCTTGGATAAAGACCCGTTTGACGTGCAGGTTGAGCGCGATCGTCGGCTCCGCATGCAGCCATTGGACGGGGGTGTGCTTGGGGATGTAGAGCACGGCGTAGAATTGGATCGGCACGTCCACGACGATGTGCTCGTGCGCGAGTGGCTCGTCCGGGTCGCCGGTCAGGTGGGTGTAAAATTCGCGGTACTGCTCGGGGGTAATTTCGTTGCGCGGTCGGGTCCACAGCGCGGCCGTGTCGTTGACCTGTTTGCCGGCGACTTGGATGGGATACGCGACAAAATCCGAGTGCTTGCGGATGATGGCCTCTAGCCGGTGGGCGTTGAGAAATTCCTCGCAGTCCGAGCGGATGTAGAGCTTGATCTCGGTGCCGCGGTCGGCCTTGTCGGCGCGGGATAGGGTGTACGCGCCATCGCCGGTGGATTCCCACAGCACTCCGTCGGCGTCTGGGTCGGCCGAGCGCGTGGTGAGCACCACTCGGTCCGCGACCATGAAGACCGAGTAGAATCCCACTCCGAATTGGCCGATCAGCTTGAGCTTTTCTTGCTCGTTGCTGGCGTCGGCCAGCTTGGCGGCAAACTCGGCCGAGCCGGAGCGAGCAATGATGCCGATGTTTTCGTTGACCTCGTCGCGGGTCATGCCGATGCCGCGGTCGCGGATCGTCAGGGTCTTGCTGCTGCTCGACACCTCGATCGCAATATGCAATTCGGCGTCTGGGTCGCGGATATTGCGGTCAGTCAGCGAGCGGTGGTGGATTTTGTCGAGCGCGTCTGAGGCATTGGAAATCAGTTCGCGCAAGAAAATTTCCTTTTGGGTGTACAGAGAGTGGACCAACAGGTGAAGTAGCTGTTGGACCTCGGTTTGAAAGGTTCGCTTTTCGACATGCGGGGTTTCGGTTTGAACGTCTTGGGACATCTTGGTGCAACTCCTCTGGATTGCGTTTATGACTTAGTGCAGCGCAGCAGCCAGCGTTGCTTCAACCGGGGGCGGAAGCTCGACCTCGTAAAAACGGTCGGCCGCAAATGCGTAATCTTCGCCACTTTCGTCCACCATGCGAATATACCCGAGCGCAGCGGCCTCCCGATCGGGAATTGCGCGATACACTTTTCCGATTTCGAGCGAAGCCTCATAGCCCTCATTGTTGAGACAAATCGCAAATTGTGATGTTTTTTTCTGCACTGTGAATTCATCCACTAGCTATAAAGCGTGGATTGCGTTGACAATTTCAAAAAGGTAAGGAAGATCACTTACAAAGCAAGTTTGGCCCGCGCTCTTGTAGCAAGGGATAGACGGGCTATTTTCTGGGGCCTGTGCAAACCTACGACCTGATCATCGTCGGCGGCGGTCCGGCCGGTGCTGCGGCCGCGCTGTATGCCCAGCGCAACGGGCTGGCGGCCCTGCTGCTGGACAAGCAGTGCTTCCCCCGCGACAAAATCTGCGGCGACGCCCTCTCCGGCAAGACGGTGGCGATCCTCCACGAGTTGGGCCTGTTTGAGGAGGTGTGCAACCTGCCTGGGGCGGCGATTACCCGCATTGTGTTCGGCAGCCCAGACGCGACCGCCGCGTCCATTGACTTGCGCCGCTACGACCTGCGCGACGCCCTGACCGGCCGGGTGCTGCCGATGGAGGGCTTTGTCATTCGCCGTGCGGTTTTCGACGACTTTCTCTTTGCCAAGGCGCGGGCCGCGGCCGCCCACGCGCTGGAGGGCTTTGCCGTGCGCACGCTCTTGCGAGAGGGCGAGCAGGTCTGCGGGGTGCGGGGGCACACCGCCGACGGCACGTGCTTGGATTTTCGCGCCCCCTTGGTGTTGGGGTGCGATGGCTTCAACTCGATCGTCGCCCGCCAGAGCGGGTTGTACCGCCACGAGAGCCGCGCTTGGATGGTGGCCTTGCGGCAGTACTTCGAGGGCGTAGCCGGCCTGAGCGATCAGATTGAATTGCACTTTATAGACGAGGTGCGGCCCGGCTATTTTTGGATTTTCCCCCTAGAAGGCCGCCGCGCCAATGTGGGCATCGGCATGGATCACCGAGCCATCAAGACGCGCGGCATTGACCTCAAGGAAGTGCTCGCGGTCGCCGTGGCCAGCCCGACCTTTGGAGCGCGCTTTAGCGACGCCCGGCCCCTCGAAGCCCCGGTCGGCTGGAATCTGCCGGTTGGCTCGCGCCGGCGACCGGCCCACGGCAACGGCTTTTTGCTGTTGGGGGACGCGGCCGGCCTGATTGACCCGTTCACGGGCGAGGGCATTGGCAATGCCCTGTACTCGGCGCGCTTTGCCGTAGAGACCGCCGCACAAGCGCGGAAGGCCGGGGACTATTCGGCTGGCTTTTTGCGCCGCTATGAAGACCGGCTGTGGGACGCGCTGGGCAGCGAACTCAAGGTGAGCACCCAACTCCACAATTTGGGCCGCTGGCCCTATCTAATGAACTGGGTCATTGGCAAGGCTGCCAAAAATGCCGAGATCAGCGACCTAATCTGCGGCATGATGGCCAACGCCGTGCCGCGCAAGATGCTGACCAATCCGCTGTTTTATCTGCGGCTGCTGTGGAAGTAAGCGCGGCCGCTGAATCAGGGCTGGATGGCTTCTACTGTTACTTGGCCCTCGTCCCACATCACCGTGCCGGTGCCCATTTCAGGGAGCTCGACCGCATCGCTGGGCACCTCCAGCCGCAACGAGGTCGTCCCAACTCCGCTGTAAGCGGCCACGTACCTTTTGCCCCCCGGGCAGGCGCAGAGCCATACCGGCCCCTCGTCGCAGGTGAGCGTGGCCCCGCCGATGGAGACTGGGCCGGCCGCGCACTGCCGGGCGTAGGGCGACTCGTGCATGGGCCAGTTGAGGGGGCCATCTTGGGTCCAACGCCGCTTTAGCGACCACTCGTACAGATCGACTTCAATGCCGAGGATGCGGTCGTCGCGTGCGTACTCCACGCGGAGCGGGCGCTCGTCTCCCGCAGCATAGGTGGCGGGCGGGGCTGCCTCGTCGATGAGCGTGCCGGTCGCTACTCGGGCGGCAAAATCGGCCCCGCTGGCGTAGGCGGTGCGCTCGGCCAGTTCGGCGTAGAAACCGCAGCGGGGCTGGCCTTGGTAAAAGGAGCCGGGTTTAGCCATTTCCCAGAAGGTCTTGGCCGGTCCCGTGTAGTTGTACATCTCTAGGGCTAGGTGCCCGTCCAGCTCGACTAAGCGGATGGGGGCTCCGCCGCCCAGATCGGTCCGCTCAAGCGGCCTGACAGCTGTCCACAGCGCGCCGCTGCCGACGACGATCACCTGCCCTTGGGGCACGGCCGCCGGCAGCGAATGTACTTTGCGCTGGCCGATCCAGATCGCGTCGATCGGCTCGATCTCGGTCCACACGAGCACGGCTTTGGCGCTCGTGCGCCGCGTCCAAGCGTCCAACCCGCGCGGGGCGTAGAGGCCGATGGCGCGACCCCGCTCGTGCAGGCCGTAGAAGTGGCCCTCTTCGGGAACGACCTGTCCGGGCGTGCGCGATGGCGTCGTCTCGAAGCGGAGCCACTGGTCGTCGAGGATGTAACGCGAAAAGAGCACGCCGGGCGCGCCATGCGAACGCCGGTACTGCGCGTGAAATACGCTGGATTGCAGGGCGATAAAGACGATTTCTTGGGTCTTGAGCTCGCAGGAGGCCACGCCCAAACTGAACGAGGGGCTGTGGTAGGTGCTCAGCGCCACCGGCTCTTCGCCGTGGGCCGTTTCGTCTATTTGCTGCGGCACGTCTGGGCGCAGCAGCAGGTCGTTGATCCAAGCGGGCACCTGCCCGCCATCTACCCACGCACGCACGTCATCGGCGTTAAAGGCGTTGGCGTTCAAGACAGCATGGCTGTAAGCGCGGCTGAAGGGGCCGGCCCAGCAACCGAGGCCGGGGTGGATGTGCAGCGCGGCCGAAAGCCCGAGGCGAGCGAGCATGGTGCGGGCGCGGATGCGGGTAGGTGGGTCCGCGGTCAGTTCGGCCAAGCGGCCCAACACGCGCACGGCGACCGAGGCGTAGTTGGGGCTGTTGTACTCGGCGGGCAGGCCGTAGGTGTTCACGTGTGCCATCCAGCGCACCAGTTTTTCCCGGCCGCGCTGGCCGATGGTGTTGTCGCCCAACAACTGGCCGCCGAGGCAGGAGTTGGCGATGTCCTTGAGGACGATGTTGGTATAGGCCAAGGCCACGTCGATGCGCGCTATTTCCGCTAGGCCCAGCGCGATGGCGTGGCGCATCGACGAGACCAAGTCCGGCGGCAGGGCGTCTGGCGTTTTACACAGCACGGGAATGCAGTAAAAGAGCACGAACTGCACGGCATTGAGGTCTTCGACGACTTCGGCTTCGCGCTCCCAGCGAAAATTGCCGCGGTGCGGTGCAGTGTCGCGCACTTCTTGGCAGGCGAGCACGGCGCGAAAGATGGCGGAGGCTTCGGCGATGTCGGCGGGGGTGCCGCGGGTCATTAGCTCAGAAGCCAGTTGAGCCGAGGGGATGGTAGCGTGAAAGACGCGCCCGCGCACCTGATGGGTGACTAGATGGGCTTGGGCGTCGTAATTTTCGGGTAGGGTTGATGGCAAGGTGAATTCCTCGGTGATTCGGGACGGTGCTAATTGGTCCTTCAACTTAAATGACCTACTATACTCGACTCGGCGTTGGATGCCATCCGAGAGACAGAGATAATTGACGCGATAAAAAAAGTAATGCCCAATCGGACCGTCATCGTGGTGAGTCACGTGATAGCTGCCGTGCTCGAAGTTGACGAAGTAATTGTTCTTTCTGCGGGAAGCGTCGTTGAGAAAGGGCCTCCTGAAAAGCTAATCGCCGAGAAAGGGCTCTTTTGGCAGCTCGCAAATGCACAAGGTACAGGCCGAAAACGCTTCTAAATGCCGTTTCAACAAGGAGGAAGATGAAGTGTGTGTCAAAAAAAGTGATTTGCTGATCGGGGGCCAGTTGCGTCCCCCAGCGTCTGGACGCTACTATCCCCTGTACAGCCCCGTAGATGGCGCATTAGTCGCCGAAGTCGCCGATGCCAGTCGGGCCGACGTGGACCGGGCCGTTGCGGCGGCGTGCGAAGCGTTTTACGCCGAGTGGAAGTTCTGCGGCCTTGAGCGCAAGCGCGCGTTATTTGCCCAACTGAAAGAGGTGCTCTATGCCATGGCCGACGAACTGGCGACCGCCAAGGTCCAGCCCCAAGGAGGGCCGGGCATCCCGCCGCTGGTAGAGCGCGTCATCGACTACTACGTGGGCAAACTAGACGACGGAGCGGGCACGCTCATTGAGCACAGCGACCAATGCACCAATTATGTATATAGGGAACCGCTGGGTCCCGTTGCCGTTTTTGCCCCGTTCAACGGGCCGCTGCTGGGCACTCTTTTATCGGCCGTGCCGGCGCTGGTCGCCGGCAATACGGTCGTGCTTAAAGCACCCGACCAAGAAGCACCGCAGGCGCTCAAGGCCATGCAGGCATTCCACGAAGCCGGTTTCCCGGCTGGGGTAGTCAACGCGCTCAGCGGCCAAGGGCCTGAAGTGGGCGAGGCACTCGTCGCGCATCCCGCTACCCGGATGATCAGTTTTACCGGCAGCACGGCAACGGGCAAGAAAATCATGGTCGCGGCCGCCGCGGACCTCAAGCGAGTGCAGCTAAATCTGGGCAACAAAACGGCGCAGATCGTCTGGCCCGACGCCGACTTAGCAGCGGCCACGACCGCGACCGTGGGCTCGGCCTTCCCCGGGCAAGCGTGTTCGGCCATAAGTCGGGTTTTGCTGCACGAATCCCTGCGCGACGAATTTATCGCGTTGCTAAAGGAAAAGGCGCGGGCCGCCGGGCCGAGTATGTTGATCGACCGGGCGGCGGTAGAGCGCGTGGAACGCTATGTCGAGCTGGGAAAAGCACAGGGGGATTTACTGTTTGGCGGCACCCGTCCACCGGGCGCCGAGTACGCAAAGGGTTGCTACTTTGAGCCTACGGCTTTTGCCTTTGCCGATCAGTCCAGCCCGGTTTGCCGCGACGAAATTTTCGGCCCGGTCGTATCCGTGCTGACGTTTGCTCGCGACGACGAGGCGCTGGCGTTGGCCAACGATACGGACTACGGGCTGCTCGCTTCGCTCTGGACGCTCAATCCCGACCGACAACGCTATTTTGTGCGGCGCTTGGAAGTGGGGGTGGTGGCCGTGAACAGCGCCAGTATGCTGAGCCATCGCACGCCTTGGGGCGGCTTTAAGCAGAGCGGCTTGGGCCGACGCTACGGCGAGCTGGGGCTGGATCCTTTTTTTGAATACAAAACGGTGTGGGTCTAAATCGTCGTCGCCAAAAAACCCCCGTCAACGCGGATGTCCGTGCCGGTGACAAAGCTGCTGGCCGCGTCCGACGCGAGGAACACGGCCGCGCCCACGAGCTCAGCAGGGCGGCCAAAGCGGTTCATGGGCGTGTGGGAAAGGATTTGTTGGCCGCGTTCGGTTGGGGTGCCGTCGTCCGCAAAGAGCAAGCGGCGGTTCTGCTCGGCGGGGAAAAAGCCCGGCGTGATGGAGTTGACCCGGACGCCTTTGTCGGCCCACTCCCGGGCGAGGAACTGGGTTAGGTTCAATACGGCGGCCTTGGCCGCAGAGTACGCCACCACCCGCGAAACCGGCAGGTGGGCCGCGACCGAGGCGATGTTGATGATGCTGCCCCGGCCCTGCGCGACCATGGCCGCCCCAAATTCTTGGCAGGGCAAGAGCGCGCCGGCCCCCAAGTTTAGGTCGAAACAACGCTGCCAATCGTCGGGTGCTATCGCGGTAAAGTCTAGGTCGTCGGTCAGAGTAACCTGTGGCTGATTGCCGCCAGCCGAGTTGACGAGCACCGCGACCGGCCCCAACGCCGCGACAACCGCTTCGTGGGCGGCCTTGAGCGACGCTTGGTCCGTGGCGTCGCAGGCCGCGAAAACGCCCGTGCCGCCAGCGGCCTCTATCGCCACCACCCGCTCGTGCCCCCGGTCGTGGGCGCGCCCCAACACCGCCACAGCGGCCCCGGCCTCAGCCAATCCTTGGGCCATGGCCCCGCCCAGTACGCCCGTGCCGCCGATGACGGCCACCACTTGGCCGCGCAAATTCCATTGACTCATGATCAATACCCCAGTGCTTTGGATAACAGTCCAATCGTGCCGCCGAACACATTGCCCCAGACGATCAGCCAGCCCAAGTGCTCGCGGATTACTTCCTCCATCATCGCCTTGACTCGTTCGGGCGTCAGCTCGGCTAGCTTGGTCTCTAGCAGTTCGTCAACCTGCGCCCGGATTGCTTGGACCTCGGAGCCGGCCCCTGCGGTCAACAGCGGCGCGAGCTCGCTCCCAACTCCGAGCACAAACCGCTTGACCAGCGGCTTGACCTTCTGGGTCCCCACGAGCTGGATCATCATTCCCTGCGGCGACGATGCCAACTCGGCTAGCTTGCGGTCGATGATCGCGTCAACCTCCGCGGACGCTAGCACCTTTTGCACTTTTTCCTCGATGCCCTCGCCAGCGACCTGCCCGGCGAAAAAGCGCGCTAGATACTCCTCGTCGAAAAAGTAGCGCATGATGGCGTCTTTGACCGCTTCCCTGATGGCGCGAAACCGCGCTGGAATCACCCCCGACCCGTACAGCAACGGCACTCGGTCGAAGAGCATCTTTACCGCCAACCAGTTGGTCGCCCCGCCGGCAAAGCCAAACAACCCAACCGCCAGCACCCACTCGCTGCCGCCGACGCCCGCCCCGCGCCCCCAAAGGCCCCCCCCCAACAGGGCGAGCGCAATCAGGTTGCTGACGTGGCCCTTTTCCCAGCGCACTTTCTGCATAGAGCTACCGCGCCGTCTTCGTTTTCTGCTTGTCCGCGTGCCGCTCGATCCCCAGCTGGATCAGCCGGTCGATCAACGCCCCGTAGCTCACCCCGCTCGCCTCCCACAGCTTGGGATACATGCTGATGGGCGTAAACCCCGGCATGGTGTTGATCTCGTTGACAAAAATCGCCTCGTCGCTTTCGCGCACAAAAAAATCGACCCGCGCCAACCCCGCAGCTTCCACCGCCTGAAAGGCCCGGATGCCCAATGCGCGCACGGCCGCTTGGGTGGCTGGCGCGATCCGCGCTGGAATGATCAGATCGGAATTGTCGTCGATGTATTTGGCGTTGTAGTCGTAAAACTCATTGCCGGGGACGATCTCGCCGGCGATGGACGCTTCGGGCGATTCATTGCCCAAGATCGCCACCTCGACTTCGCGGCAGCCGCTCGCTTCGGCCTCAACTACGACCTTGTAGTCGTATTGCGCGGCTTCGTCAATGGCCTGCGCGAGCTCGGCCCCATCGCCGGCCCTGCTCACCCCGACGCTCGAACCGAGATTGACCGGCTTGACAAAGACGGGATAGGCCAGCGCGGCCTCGATTGCGGCCTGCACACCGGCGCGGTCTTTTTCCCAACGGCTGCGCCGCACCACCTGATAGGCCACCTGCGGCAACCCCTCGGCCTTAAAGACCCGCTTCATCATCTCCTTGTCCATGCCCACGGCCGAGCCGACGACCCCGGCCCCCACATACGCGATATTGGCCAGTTCCATCAGGCCCTGCACGGTGCCGTCCTCGCCGTAAGGCCCGTGCAAGAGCGGAAAAATTACGTCGAGGGCTTGGCCTTGCCCGTCGCCTTGCTGCGCTACGAGCGTGCGCGTCCCCAGATAGTCCAGCACCACCGGCGTCAGCCCGTCCTCGTGGACCTGACTAGACGCCAGAAGCTGCTGGGTGTCCGCGGTCGACAGCCAGCGTCCTTCCTTGGAGATGCCGATCATCACCAGCTCGTACTTGTCCTCGTCAATGGCTTCCAACATCGACCGCGCTGAAATCACCGAGACCTCGTGTTCGGCCGAGCGCCCGCCGCAGAGGACGCCCACCCGTAGCTTGCGGCTCATTTTCTTGGTTTCTCCATGAGATGTTTCGTTTCTTTTGAACGACGCTGTCCCCTTCGCTGTCGTTCTCTGCTTGTAAACTAGGCATCCCTCCTACTAAACACAAACGCCGCTTGCCCCTGCTGGACCCATTGCGTATCTCTTTCCGCATCCCTATTTCCACCTACCCGCCAAGGAGCAACCTGCTGTGAAGTACCGCTACGCTGAAATGATCTGGAACGAGACCAAAGAAGCCGCCGAACAAGGCCGCGTCGCCGTGCTGCCCGTTGCCACTCACGAAGATCACGGCCCGCATCTGCCGGTGGATACGGACGTGGTGCTGTGCCACGGGATATGCGAGCGCGCCGTGGCCCGCATCCCGGAAGAAGCCGTGCTCGCCCCGCCGGTCACCCACGGCTACAGCCCGCACCATATAGATTTCCACGGCACCTTGACCATTGCTTGGGACACCTTTATCCGCTACGTCAAGGACGTGTGTTGCAGCTTGGCCCACCACGGCTTTGAGCGCATCCTCATCGTCAATGGCCACGGCTCCAACGCCTCGCCGCTCGATCTCGCAGCCCGCCTCACCATCCTCGAATACGAGGGCCGGATCCTCTGCGCCTCAGTCAATCACTGGGATTTGCGCCGCGCCAAAACTGTGGGCAACCAGTTGCGCGACTCGTCCTACGGCGGCACTTCGCACGCCGGCGAATACGAGACCTCGCTCTATCTCGCGCTCAAGCCGGAACTCGTCGAAATGGACAAGGCCGTTGACGAGCGCTCGCCTCTGTCGCCGAGCTTCCGCACCGATCTGTTGGCCGGTACGCATCCCGAGGGATCGGGGGCGCGGCTGATACCCTACTGGAGCCAGCAGACGGCCAGCGGCGTGGTGGGCGACGCGACCAAAGCCTCGCGGGAAAAGGGCGAACAATTCTTAGCCGCGGCGACCGAGGGGCTTGTAGAGCTAATCCGCGAGCTGAAGAATCAGCCGATCTTGCCGCGGCGCGACCAGCATTGACGCGTACTGTGCGCGATTGAAAAACGCAACGTTCCATTCCCCAATCAGGAGCCTTCAATGACCCCTCGAGAAATGCTCGCCGAGCTAAAGAACTTTGACACGCCCTCCATTACCAACGTCGTCGCCACCTACCCGGGCGACCCTTTGTGCTTGGGGCTGTACAATCCTTGGAGCGAAAACTGGTACACCGACCAGTCGCTGCGCTGCATGTATCCCGAGCTAGGCCCTACGGTCGGCTACGCGGTCACCTGCACCTTTGGCCTGCCCGACCCCAATTACAGCGGCGTTAGCTTCATGGACATCCTCGATGCCCTCGACGCCTCGCCCAAGCCGACGATCTTGGTTTTTCAGCAGAAGTTTCCGCCCGAAATTGCGGGCAAGGTCGGCTTGGCTGGCGGCAACATGACCACTGCCATGCAGGCCCTCGGTTGTGTCGGGGCGATTTCCAACGGCCCCTCGCGCGACATCGACGAAATTCGCCCGATGAAGTTCCAGTACTTGCTCAGCGGCGTCACCGCGGGGCACGGTGCCCAAGCCGTCCACGCGGTCAATGTGCCGGTCTCGGTCGCTGGGATGGATGTGGCCCCGGGCGAGATCGTCCACATGGATGAAAACGGCGCGGTGAAATTCCCCGCCGACCAGCTCGGCGCGGTGTTGGAAAACGTCCGCGCCCTGCAAAAGCACGAGGCCGAGCGCATGGCTAAGATGCGCCAAGCCACCTCTGCGGCCGAACTGCGGGCCATTTTCGGCGGCCATGCGTACGGCGATGAGGAAGGGGAGGCGTGAGGCGCGGTGCTTGATACGCGCCCCCCTATGATTCTAACCACTGGTCCTTATGTTCTCTATCAAAAGGAGCTTTGATTATGACTGAACCTTCTTTGCCGCCGGCGCGGCCCTATCCGTTGGATCACGAAGGGCGCATCGCCCGACTCGAAGGCATTATTGAGCAAGTCGATGTCCGGCTAGGCCGCGTCGAAACGAAGCTGGACGCGACGCGGGAGGCGCTTGAAACGGAGCTCAAAGTCTCGCGCCAAGAGCTTGAAACGAAGATCGACGCCAACCACCAAGCCATTGACAACACGCGGGAGGCGCTTGAAACGGAGCTCAAAGTCTCGCGCCAAGAGCTTGAAACGAAGATCGACGCCAACCGCCAAGAGCTCGAAACGAAGATTGACGCCAACCGCCAAGCCATTGAGGCGACGCGGGAGGCGCTTGAAACGGAAATCGACGTCACGCGCAAAGAGCTTGAAGTGAAGATCGACGCCAACCGCCAAGCCATTGACAACACGCGGGAGGCGCTTGAGACGAAGATCGACGCCAACCGCCAAGAGCTCGAAACGAAGATCGACGTCACGCGCAAAGAGCTTGAAGTGAAGATCGACGCCAACCGCCAAGCCATTGACAACACGCGGGAGGCGCTTGAGACGAAGATCGACGCCAACCGCCAAGAGCTCGAAACGAAGATCGACGTCACGCGCCAAGAGCTTGAGACGAAGATTGACGCCAACCACCAAGCCATTGACGACACGCGCAAAGAGCTCTTGCGGTGGATCATTGTCCTGCACGTGGCGACGTGGGGCCTAATCGGGGCCTTAAAACTGTTCGGCTAGCCGGTCTGTGGCTGGTAGCATGGCTTCCGCAACAGCCTCTACGGGGTGTTGATAGCGCTAGACGCTTTTCATACACCGCGTCAATGACGGCTGGCCACTTCATATAGCCTCTAAGGAGCTAAATTATTATGCTGCGAAGTTACTTGACGTTGGCACTGCGGAGCCTCTTTCGCTACAAAATGCACTCGTCGATCAGTGTGTTGGGCCTCGCGATCGGTTTTGCCTGCTTCATTATAGTATTTGTCTTTATCGCGCATGAGATGAGCTACGACGCCTTCCACAAAGACGCAGAGCGGCTGTATCGAGTTAGAAGTGACATGGTCGAAAAACGGACAGGTACGCGGTCTAGTTATGCTTCAGCCGAGCACTCCATGGCCTCTTTATTGAAAAGCGATTTTCCAGAAATCGAAGACATTGTACGCGTCCATCGCTACCTAGCGGTCGTATCCGTCCATTATCAAGACAAATACTTCTTGGAGGATCAGGTTTATTTCACAGACCCGACGTTTTTTGAGTTTTTCTCCTTTCCTCTGAAAGAAGGCGATGCACAGACGGTGCTGGAGGCCCCCTATTCCGTTGTATTGACGGAACAGACTGCCGCGAAGTACTTCGGGAACGACAGCCCTGTGGGTAAAACCCTGCACATGGGAGTAGGTGGAATTAGTACACAAGAGTTCCTTGTTACGGGCGTGGTCCAAGACCTTCCGTCTAACACCCACTTCAATTTTGATTTTGTCGCGTCGATAAACAGCCTTAGGCTCCGCAGGGGCATGAGTGAATCTTGGTACCACACTTACATTCGGCTGGCCGAAAACGCCTCGCCAGAGGTTTTAGAGAACAAATTTCCCGATTTTTTGGAACGACACAAATACAACGTGGAAGAATGGGGCTGGGAGAAGCAACTTTTTCTTCAATCTTTACAAGACATCCACCTCCAGCCCCCTTTTGAGAAGGAATTGAGCCCCAACCGAGATGTCCGATACCTGTACCTTTTGATAGGCATTGCGCTGGTCATTTTGCTTATTGTGTGTATCAATTATGTCAATTTTTCAACCTTTCGGTTTACCACACGGGCGAAAGAAGTGGGGCTGCGGAAGGCACTGGGCAGTGTGCAGTCGCAGTTGGTTCAGCAGTTTTTGGGTGAAACACTTTTTTTGACGTTCTTTGCTTTCTTGGTCAGTCTGGTGTTGGTGCTGTGTTCGTGGCCTTATGTAAGTAGGTTTATTGGGCCGGATGTAGAGATAGATGCTTTCCGCCTTGCGATAGAATATGGTCTCTGGCTATTCGCTGCTATCGCGTGCATCGGTCTGATTGCTGGTTTGTATCCCGCCTTTTTCTTGGCCAAGTTCAACCCCTCGGCCACTTTGGGAGGACACAACCAAAGTGGAGCCTCGGTCAGTCTCCTAAGAAGAACGCTGATCATTTTCCAGTTCGTGCTCTCCATCGTCCTCATTATCACCACGCTCGCCTTGCGCCACCAATTGGAATTCGTGCGAAGCCAAGACTTGGGGTTTGATCGGGAACAGGTAGTCGTAATTCCCGCGAAGGTCTTCCATCCAGTGCCCATTGCAGAGTATTTGCAGGATCCGAGGATTTTGAACATATCCGGTACTTACGGACCTCCCGGTGTCGCGGATGGTTCGGGCAGATTTATTCCGGAGGGACAGGATGCTGTAACTATGAATAATATTCAGGGCGGTTATACCTATCTGGAAACCATGGGTTTGAAGCTCATCGCCGGGCGCGATTTTTCAGCCGACTTTCCCTCAGATGAGCATGAGGCCTTCATCATCAACGAATCGGCCGCCCAGTTCTTGGGGTGGAAAAACCCGGTCGGCAAACGCTTGGAATACATCTCTATGCCACAGCGTCGGTCCGCTTCGAGCAAGGTGATCGGCGTAGTCAAGGATTTTCACTACCAGTCCTTGCACCATCCTATCGAACCGCTGGTAATTGGTCTACGGTGGGAGCGGAACCAACTTATTATTAAATATCTTACGGTCCGAATCGACCCAAGAGACTTGTCCGGTGCCTTGGCGTTCCTCGAAGCCAAGACGCACGAGTTCGTGCCCAACGAGCCCTTTCAATACTACTTTCTCGACGAAGTGTTCGACCAATTCTACCGCGAAGAAGAGCAAATTTTTCGGCTGATCGGCTTTTTCAGCACCTTGTCGATTGCAATCATTTGCTTGGGTGTGTTGGGGCTCGCCTCTTTTTCGGTTGAACAGCGCACGAAGGAGATCGGCATTCGCAAAGTGCTGGGGGCTTCTTCCTCCGGTTTGGTGTATTTGCTGATGAAACCCGTTCTGGTCTGGCTGGTCGTCGCCAATTTGATTGCTTGGCCGGTCGCCTATATGACCAATCAGGCTTGGCTACCGCATTTTGCGTATCGGATTGATACCGTTGGGTGGGAGTTTTTGTTGGGTAGTCTGATTCAGGGCCTGACCGTTATCGGCACCGTCGTTTTGCAAACCGGCAAAGCAGTGCAGACAAATCCAGTGCAGACGATCCGGAACGAATAATTCCCCAACGCAATGTAGCGATACAGCCTCAACGGTGACGAGGGCTAGGGTAGCGAGCGCACCCGCGCCGCGGCCACCACCGCCCGCATGTCCTCCGGCGGCTCGGCCCTAAACGCCAGGGCTTCCCCGGTCGTCGGATGGGTGAAGCGCAGCGCGTACGCGTGCAGGGCTTGGCGTTTGATCAGGGTCAGCATCCACTTGGCTTGACGCTGGTATTCCGGGCGAATGCCCCGCGCTTGATCGCGGCCTCCATACACCGGGTCGCCGAACACCGGGTGGCCGATATGGGCCAGATGCACGCGGATTTGGTGCGTCCGTCCGGTCTCTAGGCGGCATTCGACTAGGTTGGTAAAGGGGAAACGCTCGGCCACCTTGAAGCGCGTGGCCGCGGCTCGCCCGCCAGCGACCACCGCCATTTTTTTGCGATTCTTGGGATGGCGGCCAATCGGGGCCTCGACCCGGCCCTCGGCCTCCCGCATCGCCCCCCACACGAGAGCGAGATAACAGCGCTCAATCTGCCGCGCTTGCAGGCTGTGGGCGAGCTGCCGATGGGCAGCGTCGCGCTTGGCCACTAGCAGCAAGCCGCTGGTGTCCTTGTCGAGCCGGTGGACGATCCCCGGCCGGCACACGCCGTTGATGCCCGACAGGTTGCGGCAGTGATGCAACAGCGCGTTGACGAGCGTCCCCTCGGCCGCGCCCGGGGCCGGATGCACGGTCATCCCGGCCGCCTTGTTCACGACCAGCAGGTCGTCGTCTTCGTACGCGATGGACAGGGGCAGGGGCTCGGGCTGCGCGGCGAGCGGCGCGGGCGCGGGCAGCTCGACGGCGATTTCGTCCCCGGGCTGGACCAAATACGCCGGGCGCGTCGGCGCGCCATTGACGCGAATCGCCCCAGATTTGATCAGCGTTTGGATGCGGTTGCGAGAAAGCTGGAGATAGCGGCGGCGCAGAAACAGGTCGAGCCGCTCGGGCGTCCCCGCGGCCACGGCGAGGTGCATTAGCCGGGGGCGGCCGGGGTCTTGTCGCGGCGCGAGTACCCCAAGGCCAAGAGCAAGACGCCGACGGTGACGCAGGAATCAGCCACGTTGAAAATCGGCCAGCGCAAATCCCCGAGGCCGAAGTCGAAAAAATCCACCACTTCCCCCAAGTACAGGCGGTCGATGATGTTGCCCACGGCGCCGCCTAGGACTAGGCAGAGGGCTAGGCGCGAGAGCCGCTCGTCGGCGGCGAGCGAGCGATAGAGATAAATGAGGACGCCGAGGGCGAGGACCGAGAAGGCGGTGTGCAAAAGCGGGCTGCCCAGGTTCAGCCCGAAGGCCGCGCCTGGGTTGTGGATGTACGTCAGGCGGAAAAAGTCGCCCAGCACCGGCTCGGACTGGTACAGGGTCATGGAGCCGCGGACGATGAGTTTGCTGGCTTGATCGAGGGCCACGGCCAGCGGTATGATCCACAGAAATGTCACTCTAAGTCCGACGCCTCCTCGCGCTTGGACTTGCAGCTAATGCACTGGGTGGCGGTGGGCACGGCCTCTAGGCGGCCGCGGCCGATGGGCCGCTTGCAGGTGCGGCAGATGCCAAAGGTGCCGTCGTCAATGCGTTGCAGGGCCTCGTTTAAGTAGTCGATGTAATCGCCACCGCGCTGGGCGAGGAGCAGGGATTTTTCGCGCTCCATGGCGTCGGTCCCGTGGTCGGCCATGTGTAGGGAGTACGTGGAGCGGTCTTCAGAGGCCATTTCCCGGGCTTCGTTGCGTGCCGTGTTTTCAATGGCTTCGACGTCGTCTGCGGTCTGGGCTATTTTTTTCAGTAATAACTGCTTAAAAAAATCGAGCTGTTCTTTGTCCATCCGTTTAGGTTGGTCGTCCATTTTTTTCCTCTCTTCGCGTCGTCTGATTGTCACGCAGGCTCTACTCTAGCAATGGCAATCGTGCCGTCGTGGCCGTTGACCTGCCACTCCTGTTGTACGAGTGCCGCTTGGGGCAATTCCCCAAGGTAGAGAGCCCGCGCTAGGGTCTCGGCGGCGATGTACGGACGGTGCTGCTGAACCGCCTCCTCTAAAGCGGCCGCGCCGCGCACCCAGACGTGGATGCGGTCGGCCACGGCTAGGCCGGCGTCTTTGCGCATGTACTGGACGCGGTTGACAAATTCGCGCGCCGTACACTCGGCGATCAGCTCGTCGTCGAGCTGGATGTCTAGCCCCACCCCGAGGTTGTTGTCGAGAGCTACCACCACCCCCTCTTTCTCCCGGCGCTGCACGACGATGTCGGCTAGCCCGAGCTGGCCGCCGGCCACCGCGAGCTGGCCCCCGCGCTCGAGGAGGTGGACCTCCTCGGCCGTCAGGGCTTGGATGCGGGCGACGACCGCTGGCATCTGCTTGCCGAAGCGCGGTCCCAAGGCGCGGAAGTCGGGCCGGTAGGAGACCTCGCTGAACTCGGTCGCGTCCTCCACCAACACCACTTTTTTGACGTTGAGCTCGTCGGCCAGCAAATCGGTCATCTGCTCCAGCCCGTGGTGGGAGTGCCCATTGGGGGGCAGGAGCCAGAGACGCCGCAGCGGCTGGCGCACCTTGAGCGCGTGCTTGCTGCGCAGCGAGCGGCCCAAGACCACGGCTTTGGTCGCCAGCCCCATTTGCTGCTCTAAGGCCGCGTCGCGCAAGCCCTCGTCGGCCTGCGGCATGTCGCACAGATGGACGCTTTCGGGTGCTTTGGCATCCACGCGGCGCACCAAGTTTTGGTAGATCGCCTCGGTGATAAAGGGCAAGACCGGCGCGAGGGCCTTGATGAAGGTGGTTAGCACTCGATAGAGGGTGTAGTACGCGGCGTCCTTGTCTTGGTCGTCCTCGGACTTCCAGAAGCGCCGGCGGCTGCGGCGGATGTACCAGTTGGTCAGCTTCTCGATAAAGGCCACCATGGCCGGGACCGTGCGATAGAGCCGATAGGCTTCCATCTCGGCGTTGAGGTCGCGGAGCAAGGTCTGCAACTCCGAGAGAATCCAGCGGTCGAGGTGGTGGTCGAGCGTCCGGGCGCGGTCTTTGGCCGGCGTCCAACCGTCAATGGCCGCGTAGGTGACAAAAAAGCTATAGGCATTCCACAAGGGGATGATGACATCGCGCAGGCTCTGCTTGAGGCCCTCTTCGGTGAAGCGCAGCTCCTCGGCCTTCATGGCCGGCGAGTTGAGCAGGTAGAGACGCACGGCATCGGCGCCGTAGGTGTCGAGCATGTCAGCCGGGTCGGGATAGTTCTTCAAGCGCTTGCTCAGCTTGCGGCCGTCGGCGGCCAGCAACATGCCACCGACGATGCAGTTGTGGAACGCCGGCTCGTCAAACAGGGCCGCGGCGAGGACCGTCAGGGTGTAGAACCACCCTCGGGTCATATCGAGGTTTTCAGAAATGAAGTCGGCCGGGAAAGACCTCTTAAAATCCTCGGGCCGGCCAAAGGGGTAGTGGGTCTGCGCGTACGGCATGGACCCAGACTCGAACCAGCAGTCGAGGACTTCGGGTACGCGGCGCAGCGAGCCGTTGCCCGATGGCGCCGGAATCTCGAGGTCGTCGATGAAGTGCTTGTGCAGGTCCTCGATGTCGCGGCCGGTGAGTTCGCACAATTCTCGGCGGCTGCCGACGCACACGGCTTCGCCCGTTTCTTGGTTGCGCCAGATCGGCAGCGGCGTTCCCCAGTAGCGGTTGCGGCTGACGGCCCAGTCCGGGGCGGACTCAATGCCCTTGCCAAAGCGCCCATCGCGGATGTGCTCGGGAATCCACCAAATCTGCTGATTGGCAGCGCGCATCTTCTCCTTGACCGCCCCTTCGATTTTTACGAACCACGTGGAGATCGTGCGGTAGATGAGGGGCGAGTCGCAGCGCCAGCAGAACGGGTACGAGTGCTCAATGGTGCTGGCGGAAAATAACTGGCCCGAGGCGCGCAAGCGGCGGATGATGGGCGCATCGGTGTCCTTGACGAAGGTGCCGGCCCAGTCCGGAAGCTCGGCGGTGAAGCAGCAGTCCGCGTCAATGGGGCATACTACGGGCAAGCCTTGGGCCAGCCCGAGTTGGTAATCGTCCTCGCCAAACCCCGGGGCAATGTGGACGATGCCGGTGCCGTCGTCGGTGGACACAAAGTCGGCCGGCACGACGCGGAACGCGCCCTCCTCGGCGCGATCGGCGAAGTAGTCGAACAAGGGCTCGTAGCGCAGCCCGACGAGGTCTTCGACCGCAACGGGCGTTGCGTCGGCGATGTCGCTGGCGGGCTGGCGGAAGTGGCTTTCGACGAGGGACGCGGCGAGGATCAACTGCTCCCCGTCGCCGGTGGTGACGCGCACGTAATCGATGTCGCGGCCAATGGCCAAGCCCATGTTGGCGGGCAAGGTCCACGGGGTCGTCGTCCAAGCGAGCAGGGACAGGCGCGGCTCGCCGGCGACGCGAAATCGCACCGTGATCGAGGGGTCCTGAGTGTCTTGGTAGCCTTGATTGACCTCGAAGTTCGACAGCGGGGTCGCACAGCGCGGACAGTAAGCGAGGGACTTGTAGCCCTCATAGATAAGCCCCTGATCCCACAGCGACTTAAACACCCACCACACGGATTCCATGAAATCCGGGTCCATGGTCCGGTACTGGTCGTCCCAGTCAACCCAACGCCCCAGCCGCTCGATGAGCTGCTGCCACTCGGCCGTGTAGTGGAGCACCAAACCTCGGCAGAACTCGTTGAACTGGGACACGCCGTATTCGAGAATGTCGCGCCGCGACCGGAGCCCGAGCTGCTGCTCGGCTTCGTTTTCAATGGGCAGGCCGTGGCAGTCCCAGCCCCAGCGGCGCTCCACTCGGTAGCCGCGCATCGTCCAGTAGCGGGGCACCACGTCTTTGGTGATGGACGCCAGCAGATGGCCGTAGTGGGGCCGGCCCGTGGCAAAGGGCGGCCCGTCGTAGAACCGAAAGGGCCGCTCAACGGGCCGGGCATCGACGGATTTGCGGTACAGGTTGCCGTCGCGCCAGAACTGGAGGATGCGGCGTTCCTGCGCGGGAAAATCGACGCGGGCCGGGGCCGGGGCAAAAGGGGTTGGGGGGGCCATGCTCAGCCTGCTGCGGGAAAGATGTGATGGAGAAACCTGATGGCTAGCTCGAGGAGGAAAAACAGGACGATCGGCGTAAAGTCGATTCCGGTTGACCAAAAAAACCGCGGCAAAAAGGAGCGCACGGTGTCGAGGGCTGGATCGGTGACGCCGCGCAGGAATTGGACGAGTGGGTTGTGGGGGTTGGGGTTGAACCACGAGAGTACGACCCGGATGATGACCACATAGCTGTAGATCCGGATGAAACTGATGATGAGGCCCTTGACGTCTGTAAAAAAACCGCCGTAATCGAACACGATTGTCTCCTGTGAATCAGGTCGGCCGCGGGCCGAAGATCGCCGTGCCGAGGCGCAACAGATTGGCTCCTTCGGCGATGGCGAGTTCAAAGTCGCCGCTCATGCCCATAGACAGGTAGTCCATGGACACCCCCGCAAATTGGCCATCGGCGACTTTTTCGCCGAGCGTACGCAAGGCCCGAAAGCAGCCCCGGACGGTGGCTTCGTCGTCGCTGTGGGCGGCAATGGTCATTAGGCCGCGAATCCGCAAGTGCGGCAGCGGCGCGAGGGCTGCGACTAGATCGACGAGTTGGTCGGGCACCACTCCAGCTTGGTTTGGGCTACCGGCCGTATTTACCTGCAAGAGCACCTCAATGGTGCGACCGGCCTGCTCGGCCCGGCGGCTGAGTGCCGTCGCTAGCCGCGCGGAATCGACCGAGTGGACGAGGTCGAAAAGCTCGACAGCTCGCCCGGCTTTGTTCGTCTGCAAGTGGCCGACGAAGTGCCAAGCAAGCGGTGCGGCGACCTGCGGGTGCTTGGCCGCTGCTTCTTGGATGCGGTTTTCGCCCACGAGGCGCAAGCCGCAGGCGTAAGCGGCCTCGATTTCGCGGACGCTGCGCGTTTTGCCGATGGCGACGACCTCAATCTCACCCGCTGCGCGCCCGCTGCGCTCGGCCGCCCGCTCAATGCGGGCACTCAGCAATTCCCAGTTTTTGCGAATGTGGTCCATGCAAAATGCCAAACCATCAAAGATACAACTCGGCCTAGTTGGACACAAACGAGCAGCACCCTTAGGCCGCCGCCCCATTTTCTGAGGGCCGGGCCGCGGCCAAAAGGCTTGCATCTACGAGCGATGCCAAGGAGGAGAAAAGCAGGGTCGAAAAGAGAATGTCCAAGAGCACGACCTGCGCCAACAGACCTCCGGCCTCTACGTAGGGGGCCAGTCCGTGCGGGCCGTAGAACAATTCAAATAGCAACGCGCCGCGCGGCAGGAGCCGCCAGCCAAAGCCCGGATGGGGGCCGGGCAATGGCTGGTACGCCATCGGGGCCAGCCCCCGCAAAATTAGGGGCACGGTCACTAGCACGAGTGCCACCTCGTACAGCTTGGGCACGGGAGGCCACAGGGCGCCGAGATCGAGCGAGGTGCCCACCAGCGCGAAAAAGAGCATGAAGGCTACCGGCGCACCCCGGTGCAGCAGGAGCCGCACGCGGCGGCTTTGCTGTTTGTCCTGCACGAGTCCCGCCACCAGCCCGCAGGGCAGGGCCATCAGCCCGAGGACATCGAGCGCGAGGGCCGCCAAGAAAAAAGCCCCCACTAGGCCGGAGACTAGGGGCGCGCTCGGGACAGCGAACCGCCCCAAGAAGCGCAACCCCAACCCCAGCCCGATGCCGGCCCCGAGCGACAGGCCGACGCGCCCGACCCATCCGGCGGCCCCAGCCTTTAGCGCGATCGCTGCTCCGCCCAACGCCCCGAGGGCGCAGCCCGTCCCCAGCACGGCCAGCAGCAGCGCGGTGCGCCGGCCCACTTCTGGTTTGCCGGTGAAGGCCCCCCACAAGCTGGCTAGTGCGCCGAGGAGTACGGCTTGCTGCCAAGGCAGCCCGAGCAAGGCAGTGGCCGTTGTTACGGCCGCGAAGATCAGCGCGGTCGCGGCCGCGGCCAGCCCGAGCACGCGCCAACCATGCGTTGGCCATATCACGTGTAGGCCCACTTGGAACCCGACCCCGAGGCCCGCCGTGAGAAAGAGCATTGGGTGTAGGGAGAACGCGCCTAGATCGACGAGTTGTAAGCCGCCAGTGCCCAGCAGCATCCCCGCTCCGACCCACCCCACCAAGGCCGGCAGGCGAATCGCCTGTGCTAGTTGGCCGCCCGCCACGGCCAACAGGGCCAGAGCACCCAGCATCCACGCCGGGTCAAAGGGACTGGCGCGATCTTGCAGCGGCCCGTAGTAAATCAAGAGCAGGACAAAGACCGCTACGACGATTGTTTTCATGGCGAGCGGTGGCCCCGCCTACGCCTAGCGGGCGTTACCCGGTCTTTTTGGCCGCGGCCCGCTGGTGGCCTAGGTAAAGCACGGGACTGGCGACGAATATAGACGAATAGGTGCCGACTACGACGCCGATCATCAGAGTGATCGTGAAGTCGCGGTTGACCTCGCCGCCAAAGATCATCAGCACCAGCACCGCCAATAAGGTGGTTGCCGAAGTGATCAGGGTGCGGCTCAGGCACTCGTTGATGCTCTGGTTGACCGTGCCCTCAAACCCCTGTCGGCGGACGGTGTGTAAATTCTCGCGGATGCGGTCGAAGACCACGATCGTGTCGTTGAGCGAGTAGCCGACAATGGCCAGCAGGGCCGCGACCACCGCGAGGGTAATCTCAATATCGAAGAACGAGAGCAACCCGAGGGTGATGAGCACGTCGTGGAAAAGCGCGACCACCGCGGCAATTCCGTAGAGGAAGCGGTGGAAGCGCCAAGCCATGTAAATCAGAATCAGCCCCAGTGCCACCAACACCGCGCGTACGGCCGCGCTGCTCAGCTCGCTGCCGATTTTCGGCCCGACCTTTTCTTGGCGTCGAATCCACTCCATCTCCTCGATGCTGGCGGCAAATCCAGCCTTGAGAACCCCCATAATGCCGTCGGCCACCTCGGTGCCGGCCCCGCTCTCGCTGACGCGGATGAGGATGTCGTTTTCCGAGCCGAACTGCTTGATCTCGCTCTTGCTCAGGTCGATCTCGGCATCGCCCACGGGAACGCGGCCCAACTGGCTGCGGATGTCCTCAACTTGTACGGCCGGGTCGAAGTGCAGCTCCAGCAAGGTGCCGCCGGCAAAGTCAATACCCTGCCGGATGCCGTTGATGCCCAAAATGGAGACGACGCCGAGCAGCAGCACGGCGGCCGAGGTGCCGAAACCAATATTGCGGAGCGAGAGGAAGCGGATTTTCAGGTTGGCAAACAGCGCGACCGGCCCGATGCTCAGGGTGGATTGCTGCGACTTGCGGGTGATCAGCTCGAAAATGGTGCGGGTTACAAAGAAGGCCGTAAAGAGGCTGGAGATGATGCCGATGCACAAGGTCAGGGCAAAGCCGCGAATCGGCCCGGTGCCGAACTGATAGAGCACGATGCCGACTAGGAACGTGGTCACATTGGCGTCGATGATGGCCGAGAGCGCGTGGCCATAGCCGGAATCAATGGCCGCGCGAATGGTCTTGCCCGAGCGCAGCTCTTCGCGGATGCGCTCGAAGATCAGCACGTTGGCATCGACGGCCATGCCGATGGTCAGGATGATGCCGGCGATGCCGGGCAAGGTCAAGGTGGCGTGAAAACCGGCTAGCACCGCCATGATGAAGAGCATGTTGAGCAAGAGGGCGAAGTTGGCGATCAGCCCGGATGCGCGGTAGTAGAGGACCATGAAGATCGCGATCAGCACCATGCTGTAGATCGCCGCGGTCTTGCCTTGCTCGATTGAGTCGCGCCCCAGCGAGGGGCCGACCGTGCGGTCCTCGATGATCTCTACCTCGGCCGGCAGCGCCCCGGCCCGCAGCACAATGGCGAGGTCTTTGGCCTCTTCTTGGGTGCCGCTGCCGGTGATGATGCCGCGCCCCTCGCTGATTTTGTTTTGGATGACCGGGGCCGAGTACACTGATTCGTCGAGGACGATGGCCATGCGCTCGCCGACGTGTGAACCCGTGATGCGGCTGAAGAGCCGCACCCCTTCGTCGGTGGTCGAGAAATTGACGATGGGCTGGCCCATGTACTCGACGACTTGGCCGATGGAGACAAAGGCGTCTTGGATCATGTGCCCGGTCATCTCCGGCTTTTTGCGCACCAAGTAGAGGAAGTAGAACGGATTGCCGGCCGTGCCGGCGGGCTTGCTAGAGAAGAGAAACTCCACGTCGGCGGGGATGAGCTTTTGGGCCTCTGGGGCGTTGAGTAAGCGCTTGACGCGCGGCAAGTCGCGGCCCGAGACCGTGAGGTTTTCGCCGGCCGGGCTGAGCATGGAGGAGAGGGGAGCGCGGTCTGGCGCGGAGGAAAGGAGGAGGTCTTCTTCCGCGTCTGCTTCCGCTTGGCCTTCTTCTGGCGGGGCTAGGGCTTGGTCCAAGCGCTGGATTAGGCGAGTGCGGTCCTCTACAGGTTCGAGGAGTTGGAATTCGAGCAACGCGGTCTGGCCCACTAGGTCCTTGGCGCGCTGGACGTCTTGGACGCCGGGCAACTCGATGATGATGCGGTTGTCGCCTTGGCGCTGGATCGTCGGCTCGGCCACCCCAAACTGATCGATGCGGTTGCGGATGACTTCCTGTGCTTGGGCGACCGCGTCTTGGGCTGCCTGCGGCTCTAGCTCCTCGGTCTTGACCTCTAGGACGAGGTGGATGCCGCCCTGCAAGTCGAGGCCCAAGTTGAGCGAGCGGTTTTTTAGATCGACGAGCTGGTCCGGGGACTTTAGCCCTAAGTCTTGTCGCTCGTCGTCCGTCATGCTGTAAAATTCCACGCTTGGCAGCAGGTAGTACACGGCGACGGCGATCAGGGCTAGGATTAGCACGAGTTTTCGGTTGCGTTTCATAGAGTGGTCTTTACTCCGCTATTGCCGGGCGCAGCCCGGCGAAAGTTTGCTGCTATTGCAAAAGCGAAAGCGGCCCTGCATTCCGCTCGAGGCCCGGTGCATGAGCTGCCCGTCTCGCTGAAAGAAAACGAAGCCCTCGACGTCCGGTAGGCCCTCGACGAGGGCGAGCCCTTGGTCTGGCCCTAGGACGAAGACCGCGGTGGATAAAATGTCGGCGTCCAGAGCTGTCGCGGCCCACACGGTGGCGCTGATGCTCGCCCGCGCGGGGTGGCCGGTCTTGGGGTCGAGCAAGTGGTGATAGCGCACGCCTTCCCAGTCAAAGTATTGCTCGTAATCGCCCGAGGTCGCAATCGCCGCGAGCCCGAGGTCCTCTACGGCGATGTATTGCGCTGGGGAGCGCGGGTGCTGGACCCCAAAAAGCCAAGGCCGCCCGTCCGGCTTTGTGCCCCAATAGCGAATGTCGCCCCCGGCCTCGATCACGCCGGCCTCCACGTCCAATGCCCGCATGGCCGCGACCGCTCGGTCCACGGCGTAGCCTTTGGCCGCGGCCCCCAAATCCAACCGCAGCCCGGCCCGGTGGAGCCGAACCGTCTGGGGCTGGGCCGCAACCTCCAATGCTTCGTAGCCGACCAACGCCCGGGCCGAATCAATCTGCCCCGGGGCCGGCGGTGTGACCGCAGCGGGAAAATTCCACAGGCTCGTCAACGCCCCCATCGTGCAGTCAAAGGCGCCATCGGTCAACGCGGCGAAATGCTGGCTGCGCGCCAAGACCGCAATCAGCCCGGGTGAGCCGCGCGTTGGAGCGAGCCGCGCCTGCTGTTCGAGCCGCCGCAATGCGCTGTCGGCGCGGTAGGGGCTCATCGACGAATCGACGCGGGCGACTTCCGCGTACGCCGCTTCTAGGTGTGGGCGAACCACTGCTTCGTCGCCGTAGAGCTTGACCGTGACGAGGGTTCCCAACAAGAGGCGGTCTGCGCTCACGGGCGCGGCGGGCTGGGGGGCCGGCAGAAAGTACAGCACCACGGCCAAACCGCCGATGGCCAGCAGACTGCGCTTGAGCATGAACTGGCCGTGTCAATTGCTGCGTTCGACGACGAGCTGGACGGCTCGTTCTAGCGCGGCGCGCGCTGGGGAAGGGGCCAGGACCTCTAAACATTGTTGAGCGTGGGTGGCGTATTCGTGCGCGATTTCGGTGGCCGCGGCGACTCCTCGGTACTGCTCGACAAAGGCCACGATCTGCTTCCATTCGGCTTCGTCCTTGTCCGGCCCGGCCAACAGGGACTCCATCTCGGCCCGTGCGGCCGCGGGTGCTTGCTGTAAGGCGCGTATCAAGGGCAAGGTGATTTTGCCTTCGCGCAGGTCGTGCCCGACGGGCTTGCCCATGGTGGCCTGATCGCTGGTGAGGTCGAGAATGTCGTCGGCGACTTGGAAGGCGCGGCCGAGCGATTCGCCGTAGCACCCCATGGATTGGACGACCTCGTCCGACGCGCCGGCCAAGATCGCGCCGATTCGGGTTGCGGCCGAGATCAGGGAAGCGGTCTTGTCGCTGACCATGGCAAAGTACGACGCTTGGCGTGTATCGCACTGAGTGCCGATCTGGATTTCGAATATTTCGCCCATGCTCAGCCGCTCGGTGGCGTGCGCGACGACGCTCAGGACCTGTAAATTGCCGACCTCGATCAGCAGGCGCAGGGCGCGCGCGAGGAGAAAATCGCCCATGAGGACGGCGGTCTGCCCGTTCCAGCGCTCGTTGACCGTCTCGCGCCCTCGGCGCACGGTCGCTGAATCTACGACGTCGTCGTGGGCCATCGTGGCGGCGTGAATCATCTCGACCGCCACGGCCGAGTCGATGAGCTGATCGTTCCAGTCGCCGGACGCTTTTGCCACGAGCAAGGTAAGGGCCGGCCGGAGGCGCTTGCCCTTGAGGGTAGCCATGTAGCGGGCAATGACGTGGACCAGCTCGACATCGGCGTTGAGCTCGGCGTTGAGCCGCCTTTCAAACTGGGCCAGTTCTTGATCGATCAGACCTATGCAGGGATCCATGAGCAAGGCATCTTGCTAAATAGAAAATTTAGAAGCTAAGTATTGAAAATATGCCTGTCAATTTGCGCTCGGCGGGCCGGCAATGGATTGATTTTGTGCGCTGGCTTATACTTGTCGCTCCATCACAACACCGGGAGACCGCTATGAAAATTACCCAGATCAAGACCTATTTGATGCAGTGTGCGCCTCCGCAGGCGAGCGGTTGGTCGGCGCGCAACTGGCTTTTCGTCAAGGTCGAGACCGACGCCGGCCTGTACGGCGTGGGCGAGGCGTCGGGCTGGCCGCGCGTCGTTGAAACGGCCATCCACGACCTGACGCCCTTGATGATCGGCGAGGACCCCTTCCACATCGAGCGACTGTGGGGCAAGATGCAAGTGGCGATGATGGGGCACGGCATGACCGGCATTGTCGGCTCTGGCGCCATGACGGGCATTGAGATGGCCCTGTGGGACCTCAAGGGCAAGGCCCTTGAGCTGCCGGTGTGGAACCTCTTGGGCGGCAAGATGCGCGACCGGGTGCGGGTCTATGCCCACGCGCACGAGACAGAGCGGGCGCGCGCCTTGGTCGATCAAGGCTACACGGCGATCAAGACGGGGGGAATCAAAAACTGCGTCGAAACGGTCGCGGCCATCCGCAAAGAGGTCGGCGACGCGGTAGATCTCATGGTCGATGTCCACGGGCCGCCTTGGCTGACGACGCGCGACGCCATGGCCTTGGGGCACGCGCTCGAAGACTACGACCTGCTGTTTTACGAAGATCCCGTAGCCCCTGAAAACATCGACGCCCTCGCTCGCGTGGCCGCTGCCGTAGATATTCCCATTGCCGCGGGCGAGCGCCACGCCACGATTTGGGGCGTAAGGGAATTGATCGAGCGCGAAATCATCGACGTGGTTCAACCGGATACGGGCCGCGCTGGGGGCTTGTGGCAGATGAAGAAGATCGCCGCGCTGGCCGAGGCGCACTACTGCACGGTCGCGCCGCACGACGGCTCGTTGGGGCCGGTGGCCGAAATGGCGGCTGTCCACCTAATGGCCACGGTGCCCAACTTTTTGATCTTGGAGCACTTAGCCGACGATGTGCCGCAGCGCTACGAGGTGATGAGCGGCCAACCCCAAGTCGTCGATAGCCACATTGCGGTGCCGGATGCGCCTGGGCTGGGCGTGGACCTCGTCGAGGAGGCGATTGCCCAGTATCCGTCCCAAGGCAACATCGCCGCTCCAGATGCGAGCTATGATTACCAGTACGTTCAGGCGCGGGTCGGGCGGGCCTTGTGGCTCAGCGAACAAAAAATGCCCCCGCCAGACTATCGCCCGGGCGAGCTCTATTAGGCGTACAGTTTGCCGCGGTTGAAAATGCCTTGGGGGTCAAGGGCGCGCTTGAGCATTTGGTTCATGCGCGCCGCGCCGGCATGGAGCGGGGTAAAGGCGTCTTCGTTGCGTTCGTCGGCGGCAAAGCGCCAGCCGAGGGCTTGGTGGTGGGCTGCGGTGCGGTGCAAGCGGGCGGCTGGGGCGGCTACCGGCAAAAGTGCCCACAGCAGGCCGCCGGCCCAGTCCAACCCCCAGCGGCTCAGCCCCTCGGCCTTTAAGGCTTCCATGAGCGGCACCATCTGGGTCGGCGGCCCAGAAAAGCGCCAGCGCTGTTGGCCGGTGGCCGGCATCAGCCATTCGAGCTCGCGCCAGCACCGCCAAAAGGCTTGTGATTCGGCTTCTTCCACGACCTCGGACTCGGCGGATTCTCCGGCGCACAGCGCGGCTAGCTGCTGCCGCACCGCGGGCGTCGGGCCTTCGACGCGGGCGGCTAGCCGGTCGGCATCGCAGACTAGGCCGGTGATTTGGAGGGGCCGCGCGGCCCAGTTGAGCATTCGCTCCAACGCCGCGGCCGGCGTTGGCCGGTGCATGAACAGGGTGGCTTGGGTTTGCGGGCGGGGCCAGACCTTGAGGCAAACCTCGGTAAGCACCCCTAGCGTTCCAAAGGAACCGGCCAGCACTTTGGCTAGATCGTACCCGGTGACGTTTTTGACGACTTTGCCGCCGGTGCGAATTCGCTCGCCGCGACCGTCGATCAACTCGGCGCCGAGCAAGTGATCGCGCAGGGCCCCCATCTTGAACCGCCGCGGCCCCGAAAGGTTGCAGGCCACAGTGCCGCCGATGGTCGCAGCCGCACCCCAAGCGGGCGGCTCAAAAGCAAAGTACTGGTTTTCGCTATGGCACAGGGCTTCTATTTCGCTCAGCTTGGTGCCCGGGCGGGCCACTAGGACCAACTCGTCTGGCTCGTAGCTGACGATGCCGGTTAGAGCGGAGAGGTCGAGGGGGATGCCGGGGTGTTGGCGTCCGAGAAAGGACTTGGTGCGGCCGGCAAAAATTTTTAAGGCCGCGTTTTCGGCTAGGGCTTGGCGAACTCGCTCTTGGATGGCGTCGGCTGGGTCGTCGCCTCGGTTCATAAGCGCGCCGGGCCGCTCAGACCTCGATTCCCTTTTCTTTCAGGAACTGATAGACGCCTTTTTTGTTTAAGGTACGCAGGGCGCGGGCGGTCAGGCGGAGGGTGATGGTGCGGTTTTTCTCGGGAATGAAGATGCGCTTTTTGATGAGGTTGGGCTGTTGGACGCGCTTGGTTTTGCGCTGCGAGTGGCTGACGTTGTTGCCAACTAGGCCCTTAACATTGGTCAGGCTGCATTGTCTGGCCATGAGTTTCTCCCTGTAAGAAACTATTAAACGTAGCGGCCCTGAGCCGATAAGTCAAGGCGAGACGCCCTTGACAAAAAAGGGGCTTGGAATGACCTTAAAAACGCTAAAATGACCCATCCCACCTATACCACTTTCATACGATTCAAATGCTGTTTTTGGGTGCTCGCGCTTTTTTGCGGGAGTGCGGCCCTAGCCGAGCTACACGTAAGCGAGCAGACGCCCCAGCGCGTGCGGTTGGTTTGGCGTCCCGAAGGCCGAGAATTGGAGCAGGGGCGCAGTGCCTTAATCGGCGTCCCCAGCGATGGAC
Source organism: Candidatus Latescibacterota bacterium (assembly GCA_965242865.1). Taxonomy (GTDB): domain Bacteria; phylum Latescibacterota; class UBA2968; order UBA8231; family UBA8231. The sequence goes on along the minus strand of CBDETK010000013.1, from coordinate 5,154,387 downwards.
AGGTTCGCTTGGAGTTGGTCGAAGCCCACGTGGCGCGGACCGACCGCGCGGCGGCTGACGACGCGCCCACGCCCGCGCCGGTCGTCCTCGGGGAGAGCGGTTTTGCGCGGCGTCAGCGCGTCGTTCCGGTGGCGTTTGCTCCCCGCGTCGAGGCGGACGGAACGCGCACCCTGTACGATCGCATCGTGGTTGATTTACACGTGACCGGCAGCGGCGGCACCCGCGTTGCCGACCCTTGGGGCGAAGCATTCTACCGAGGGGTGCTCGTCAATCCCGAGCAAGCTCGGAACTGGCGCTTGCCGCTCAAGCAACGTCCGGCACCCAAGGCCGCGTTGCAGAGCGGAACGTGGCTGCGGGTCTTCGTCTTGGAAGAGGGAATGTACCGCATATCGGGCGCCGACCTTGAGGCCGCTGGGGTGGCGCTCGGCGACATCGAGCCGGCGAGTTTGCGCCTGTACTACGGCGGCGGCAAAGCCTTGTCCCTCAGCGAGGCGGCCCCGCCCCAGGCCCTGTCGGAAGTGGGCTTGGCCGTAGAAGACGGGGGCGATGGCCGCTTGGACGCGGACGATTTCGTCTTGTTTTGGGCCGAGCCGGTCAGCCGCTGGGAATACGCGCCAGCTAGCCGCTCATTCCAATATCGGCACAACCTCTACACGCACGAGAACGCGTACTGGCTGGGGTTTGGCGGTGGGGTAGCAGGGCGGCGGCCCGAGCAGCGGAGCGGCGCCTTAACCGCGTCCGACCCGCAGCAGCCCACGAGTTATCGGGTGCGAATCCACGAGGAAGCCGAGCAGTTCGTCCTCACCCAGCTCTTTAGCATCAAGTCTGGCTACACTTGGTACTGGGAGGATTTTCGCGGCAATGCGCGCAATTTTCCGGTGGTGGTGCGGCAGGCCGCGCCCGAGCCGGTGGCGGTGCGCTTGGGTTTTATCAGGAGCTCGGAGGCGCAGCCGCGGTTTTCGGTGCGCTGGAACGAAGCGGCCATCGGCACGGTGGCTTTTACCCCAGACGAACTGCCGGACCAGCGCTACGTTGCATCCGATACGCTGTGGGCCGCGCTCGGAGCGCAGGAGGGGCTGAACCACTTGGGGATCGTTCACTCGGGTAGTCCGGCCCGCTTCGACTGGTACGAAGTGGAGTACAGCCGCGGCTTTGTCGCCGAGCGCGGTCAATTGCTCTTCACCTATCCGCTGACCGGCCCCACCCAATTTCGCCTCACTGGTTTTGCCGCCGAGCGGCCGCGCGTCTTTGAGGTCTCGGCCGGGTTGGCCGAGGTCGTGGATTTTGAGTACGGAGCGCAAGACGGGGTTGTAGCGTTTCAGGATCGGCCCGGGGATGAGCCGCGCCAGTACGCGGTCGGCGGCACTTGGAAGCGCCCGGTGCGAATCGAGCTCGACGCGCCCGGCCACTTGGCAACCGCGGCGCGGGGAGCCGATTGGGTGGCGATTTACCACCGCGATTTTCGCGCCGCGGCCGAGCGCTTGGCGCGCTGGCGAGCGGCCGACGACCGCTTCGGCCGGCCCCTGCAAGCGGTGGCGATCGACGTGCAAGACATCTACGACGAATTTTCCGGCGGGCTGTTGGACCCGGCCGCGATCCGCAACTTTCTCGCGTACGCGGTTGAGCACTGGGAGCCCGCGCCCATGTTCGTGGCCTTGGTGGGCGACGGCTCGTACGACTACAAGAACAATTCGTCCATTAGCCAAGGCAATTGGATCCCAGCATACCAAGACGGCGACAGCACATACGACGAATGGTACACGCGCGTGGTGGGCGGCGATTTGTACCCCGATCTGGCCATTGGTCGGCTGCCGGTGCAGACGGCGGCCTCGGCCGACGCGCTGGCCGACAAAATCATCGCCTACGACCACGCCCCCGAATGGGGGCCTTGGCAGAGCCAAGTGCTGCTGGTCTCGGACGATTTGCTCAATCGCGACAAGCCGAGCCGGGTCGAGTCGTTCTTCATCCGCGATAGCGAATACATGGCCCGGCGCGTCCTGCCCGAAGTGCTAGACCTGACCAAGCTCTACGTCGCCCAATTCCCCCTAGAGGGGCGGGAAAAGCCGCGGGCGCGGGACGAGTTTATCCGGCTCTTCAACAAAGGCTCGCTCATTTTGACCTACTTGGGGCACGGCAGCTTTGACCGCTTGGCCCACGAGAGCCTGTTCTTGCTTTCCCGCGATTTGGACAAGCTCAACAACGGCGGGCGCCTGCCCTTGTTTTTTACGGCTGCGAGTCAAGTTGGGGTGTTCGACGATCCCGTGCGCCTCTCCATGCCGGAGGGACTTCTGCTGAAGGAGGATGGAGGCGTGATCGGCATGATTTGCGCGACCCGCATCGGCTATCACGACTCCAATGTCCAGTTGGCCAACCAGTTCTACCGGCAGCTATACCACACCGGGCGGCAGCACGTGCCGATTGGGCTGGCCCTCGCCGAGGCCAAGCAAGTGCTGCTGCCTAAGTATTCTCCCACCGGCCCCAAAACGTTCCGCAACGTCCAGCGCTACTCGCTCTTTGGCGACCCGGCCACGCGCTTGGCCCTGCCGCGCTTTCAGGTGCAGCTCGCAGTGCCCGATTCGCTCCGCGCCCTCGGCGAAGTGGTCGTCGCCGGCCAAGTTCTCGACGCGGCTGGTGCGCCGGCCACCGCCTATACAGGCCAAGTGTGGTTGCAAGCCTTTGATTCAAGCGAAGAGAGCGATTTGGAAGGTTTTACCTACCAGCAGACCGGGGCTCCCATCTTTCGCGGCCGCTTTTCAGTGGCTGAGGGCCGGTTCAAGGCCGCGTTTCGGGTCCCTAAAGACATCACCTACGGCGGGAACAACGGCCGCATCAGCGCGTACGTCTGGAGCGATGACAGCCCGGCCGCCCTCGGCGCGGTTGAAGGGTTGGTGCTGGCGGGCACGGCCCAAGGCGTAGAAACGGATGTGGAAGGGCCGGACATTTCCCTGCGCTTTGAGGGGGCCAACGGCCGCACCATTCCGCGGCAGACGGTATTGCGGGCCTCGATTGCAGACCCCAGCGGCATCAACATCACTGGCGAGACCGGCCACGAAATCGAGCTGACCATTGACGGCGAGCTCTTCACCTTGACGGACCTGTTCAGCGTACAGGGCGGCGACTACCGGCAGGGCGTGGTTGAATTTCCTCTGCCCGAGCTGGAAACCGGCCAACACGAAATCCGCCTGAAGGCCTGGGACAACTTCAACAATTCGTCGCGGGCGACGGTGTCGGTGTCGGTTGGGGACGCCCCAGAAGATGCCGGCTTGGCCAAGGTCCTATTTTACCCGAATCCCATGCGCGACAGCGGCTACTTCACGTACGAGCTAGCAGGCGACATGCGCGCCGTGCAGATAACGGTCTTTTCGCTGGCTGGTAGGCTGATCGACCAGCTGGACGGACCGACGCGCGCCGGGTACAACCAAGTGCCTTGGACGCCACCGGCGGGCTTGGCCAATGGCGCGTATATTTGCCGGATAGAAGCCGAGCGGGAAAGCGGCACTGCGGTGGCGCGTCGCGCCGTTTTGCAGGTCGCCCAGTGAGCATGGCGAGAGGAGTGCTTTTGCAGCAGTGAGATCGCCTTAGTACTTAGGAGGCATCGTTTTCATATCTTATTTTTAGCTGAGGAGGACTCTGCTATGAGGAAACTGACGACCCTGCTGCTGGCCGGCCTTTGCGCGGGCGCAGTGCCCGATGGGGCTTGGGCCACGCCCGAAAGCCGCAGTGCCCCGCTTCTTTTGTTGATCAATCCGGGTTCCCGCGCCATTGCCATGGGCGAATCGTACGTGGCGGTGGCCGACGACGCCACGGCGACGTACTTCAATCCGGCCGCGCTCGTCGGGCAAAAGAAGAAAAAGCTCCACTTTTCCCACACCGCGTGGTTGCCCAAGCTGGCCGACGACCTGTCCTACGAGTTTCTGGCCTATTCTATGCCCGTGGAAGGCTGGGGCAACCTAGGTCTCAACATCACGTTCTTCAACCTCGGCGAGCAGACGCGCACGGGCGAGCGCGGCGACGTGCTAGGTACGTTCCGCAGTTACGACATGGCGCTGTCGGCGGCTTACGGGGCGCAGATCAGTGCTACCATGTCCGCTGGCATTGGCTTGAAGTTCATCTACAGCCGCTTGGCCAATCAAGGGGCCGGCATTGAGCAGGGCGATGGCACGGGCAGCAGTTTTGCCGCGGATTTGGGCTTTTTATGGCGGCCCGTCCCCAGCTTTAGCTTGGGCGCGGCCCTGCGCAACCTAGGCCCCAAGATCGCCTACATCGACGCGGCACAGGCCGATCCGCTGCCCCAGCACATCGTCGTCGGGATGGCCTACGAGGTCATGGACACCCAATACAACGATCTGATGCTCTCTTTTGATCTGTACAAACCTCTGATTGCCGATGGGTCTTTTGTCGGCAACTTGGCCAAGGCCTGGGCCGACGAGGGCTTGAACAACGAGTTCAAGGAGATCGACCTGCAAGTGGGCGGCGAATACAAATACGGGCTTTCCGCGCACGAGGACGAGGCGTTTATCGCGTTGCGCGCCGGGCTTTCATACGATTACGACGGCGAGGCCAGTACCAGTGCCTTTGGCGTCGGTCTAAAATACAATCGCTTCCAGTTTGATGTGGCGTATATAATCGGCCTAGGCGACACGGCTGTGGTGGGCGACAATACGCCAATTTCCATGAACATCACTTTCTGAGGGGGTTCCAATCGGACGCTTTTGTTGTCGCGTCGAGCTCCTCTTAGGCTTCTGCTGCACCCTGCTCGCGTCGGCTCCCACCGGGGCCGAGGCCGAATGGCGAGTTTTGGCCTTGCGCGTGGATTTTCCGCGCGAGAATCCCGACGAGCCGACGACGACGGGCGTCGGGGCCTTTGACTTGCGCTCGGCCGAGGAAGCGGCTGCGGAGTACGCGCTTCCCTACGACCTGCCGCCGCACGACCGCGCTTACTTCGAGCGGCATCTGACCGCACTGGCTCGCTACTACGAGGTCGTTTCCGCCGGTCAGGTGGCGATTTCGGCCGAGGTCTTCCCCCGCGCCATGCGGCAGGCGTACGCGCTCGACCAACCCATGCTCCACTACGGCAACGGACGCACGACCGAGGAGATCGGCGCGAAGTGGATCGAGTTGTTGCGCGATGCCCTCCGCGCCGTGCTGGCCGATCCCGCTGGCCCGCGCTTGGACGAATTCAACAGCTTCCTCGTGTTCCACGCCGGCGTAGGCTACGAGAACGGTCAACTGAACGACATCCGCTCGGTCTTTTTGTCCGAAAGCGATTTTGTGCGCTTTAACGGCGGTCCGTTGATCGTGGGCGGAGCGGAGATCGCGCAGGCGTGGATCTTGCCGGAGTCGCCCAGCCTCAACGGCCGGGCCGGGCTCAATGGCTTGCTGGCCAAGTTCTTCGGCCACCAGTTGGGGTTGCCCGGATTGTCCAATTTCGCCGATGGCCTGCCGGCCTTGGGCGGTTGGAGCCTGATGGACGTGGGGAACAACGCTTTGGGCTACGTGCGGACCGACAGTCTCGCGTGGGTAGTTGGCTTTGCACCGCCGCACCCCATGGCTTGGAGCAAGGCGCAGCTCGGGTGGCTGGAGCCGGTGGTGGTGCGGCGCGACACGGTCCTAACGCTGCTAGCGACCGACCGCAGCGGCGACTTCCCCAAGGCCGTGCGCATCCCCATTGACGCGCACGAATACTTCTTGCTGGAAAACAGGCAGCAGCGCGGGCAACCCGGCGTCGCGGAGGACGAGGGGAAGGTGTGGATCGACCCCGACCAAGTCGCCCTAGACGAGAGCGTGTGGGTGGCGGTGGAGGAATACGACGCCTTCGTCCCGGGATCCGGGGTGCTGATATGGCACATAGACGAGGGCGTGATGGCGCGCGCTGCGGACCCCAGTGCTGTGAACAATCAGCCGCACTGGCCGGGCATTGCCTTGGAAGAGGCCGACGGGTACCGCGACATTGGCAATCCGCGCCGTGCGTGGGAGCGGCAAGTCAATGGGGAGGCCGACGACCCATTTTTCGTCGGCGGACAGACGCGGTTCGGCCCGGCGACTCGGCCCGATTCGCGCAGCAATCGGGAGTGGGAGACCGGCATTGAAATAGAAGTGCTTTCCGCGCCCGGCGATACCATGCAGGTGGCGATACGCTTTGGGCGCGGGCGTCCGGGCTGGCCGCGGGATTTGCCGGGCGACGGCCGGCTACAAGCGGCCGATTTGGATGGCGACGGAGTGGATGAGTTGCTCTTTGAGGTCGGGGGAGGCGTCGGCTATGCGACCGGCAGCGGGGTGGCGTCGTGGCGCGTGCCAGAGGCGCGGCTGCTGGCGGCTGGGGATGGCGTGATTTTTTTGCGGCGCGGTGCCGAGGTCAGCGCATGGGAGGCCGGCGCGGACCAGCCGCGGTGGGAGCGCATGTTGGACGAGGGGCCGTTGGCCGCGGAGGCCGCAGCGGGCACGGGGGCCTCGCTGCTACTGCTGGCTGGCGCGGAACAGACCTACGCGCTAGATGCTACGAGCGGCGAGTTAAAGGAGCAAAGGTCGCTGGTGGTGCCCTCGGCAACGGGCGATTTGGACGGCGACAGCCAAGCCGAGCAGGTCTTTGCCACGGCCGGAGGACAGGTGACGATCGGAGCGAATGTCGTCAAGTTGGGCGATTCGCTCGTCGCGCCGCCGGTGTTGGGCGATTTGGACGGCGATGGTCTGTTGGAGGTGGTTTTGCTGGCGCGCGGTGGGGTGATACACGCCCTGCGAGCGGACGGATTGCGCCAAGCCAACTTTCCCGCGGCCCTGCCGCGTGTTGCTGAGGTCGGCGAGCTCGGGTTTGAGCCGGTGCTTGGCGACGTAGATGCCGACGGCAAGCAGGAGATATTCGTGGCCGGTCACAGCGGAATTTTCGGGATGGAAGACGATGGGCGGCTCTTGCCGGGCTTTCCCCTGCTGATGGCCGTGCCTCCGACGGCGTCGCCCGTGATATGGGACTTAGACGGCACGGGCCGCTGGGTGCTAGCGGCCTTGGATGGCGAGGCCCTGTATGCGTGGGATCTGCAAAGGGTGGCGGCCCAGTACGCGGGCGGCCCGGTCCATTGGCCGCAGGCCGGGGCCGATGCGGCCGGGTCGCGGACCGCGCTGGTCGCAGGCCGACCCGTTGTGCGGTCCGAGGAGGTGCTGCTAACCCGAGTCTATTGCTATCCCAATCCAGTCGGCCCCGGGGAGGAGGCGCGATTGCGCTTTGCGCTGAGTGCGGCCGGGCGCGTCGAATTGGCGGTGGTCGATGCGTTGGGCAAGCGCGTCGGCCGGCTTCGCCGCGACGGGTTGGCAGCCGGCGAGCGCGAAATCGCTTGGTCGGTAGAAGGCTATGCCAGCGGCCTGTACCTGTGCCGGTTGATCGCGCACGGCGACGATGGGCGGCGCGCAGAAGCCGTGGTCAAAATGGCGGTGAGTCAGTGAGGGGGTGGGCGTTGTGGCTGGTGCTCGGCTGGGCGAGCGCGTCGCTGGGCCAAAACCACCCGGAACTGGCGTGGCTGGTGGTGGAGACCGAGCACTTCCGAGTTTTCTACCACGAGGGGTTGGCCGGGGCCGCGGCGCGGGCGGCGCGCATTGCCGAAGCCGCGTACGCGCCCATTACCGAGCTGTATGGGTACGCGCCCGGCGGGCGGGTGCGGATCGTGCTCAAGGACCACGACGATTACGCCAATGGCGCGGCTTTTTTTTATCAAGACACCATTGAGATTTGGACCACGTCGCTCGACCACGACTTTGACTTGCGCGGCAGCTCGGATTGGCTGCGCAACGTCATAACCCACGAATTTGCCCACATCGTTTCGCTGGGCGCGGCCCGCAAAGGCGTCCAGCGCGTCCCCGCTCTTTACTTGCAGTACTTTGGCTACCAGCGGGAGAAAAACCGCAAGGACATTCTCACCGGCTATCCAGACGCGATTGCCTCCTACCCCGTGATGGGGACGGTGGTGCCCATGTGGCTGGCCGAGGGCGCGGCCCAGTACGGGACTGCAACGACCGGGCACGACCGCTGGGATGCCAACCGCGACATGGTGCTCCGCTCCTTGGTGCTGGCCGACGAGCAGCTATCCTTTGAGCAGATGGGCGTCTTTGGCAAGCAGGGCTTTGGCAATGAATACGTGTACGATCACGGCTTTGGCTTGGTGCGCTACATCGCCGAGACCTACGGCGAAGAAAAGATCGCCGCGCTGTACCGAGCCGCGGCTCAGTGGCACACCCTCGCGATTGATGCGGCGTGCAAAAAGGTCTTGGGCAAGAGCGCGGACGCGCTGTACGACGAGTGGATCGAGTCGCTGCGGCAGGGCTATTGGGCGCAGGTAGCGGCGTTGGGGCCGCGGCGCGAGGGCGAACCGCTCGCGGATGTTGGCTTTTCCAACCTGCGGCCACGGCTGGCCCCCAACGGCGAGAAGCTGGCGTACCTGTCAACGGGCAAGCGGCACCATGGCCCCCACGGCTTGGTCGTGCGCGACCTAACGACCGGCGAGGAGGAAGTCGCGGCCTTTCCGGCCGCGGCGTCGACCGTGGATTGGTCGCCGGACGGGCGCAAGCTGCTCTTTTCGCGCATTGACCGGGCCGACAAATACGGGTCGCGGCAGGCGGATATCTACGAGTGGGATTCCGCGGCCGCCGGCCCTAGCTTTTGGCGCGGGATGCTGTGGTTGGTCCCGGCCATGGTCAGCGGCTCGGCCCCGGAGACGCCGCGCATCAAGCGGCTGACGCGCGGGCTGCGCGCCCTGTACCCGACCTATTCGCCCGACGGCGAGTGGATCGCCTTTGTGCAAAACAAGGGCACGAGCAACAACTTGGCCGTGATGCGGGCCGACGGCACCGGCCTGCGCTATCTAACCCAGTTCGCCGACGGCACCCAACTCTACACCCCGCGCTTTTCGCCCGACGGACGCAGGCTGGCGTTTGCCATCGGGCGCGCGGGCCAGCGCGACATCGCCGTGATGGAATGGGACGCGGACGGACCTCTACGAGTTGGGATTGCAACGCCCGGTACGGACCGCGACCCCACGTGGAGCGCGGACGGCACAGAGCTCGTCTTTGCGTCGGATTTCAGCGGCATTTTCAATATCTATGCCCTCCACTTGGCAACGCGGTCGCTACGGCAGCTAACCAACACCATTGGCGGCGCGTTCAGCCCAGCGGTCGGTCCGGAGGGCGAGCTCGTCTTTGCGGCTTATACGGCGGCTGGCTTTGAGATTCGCCGGTTGCAGGAGGAGGGGATGCTGGTTGCGACCGAGGAGGCGTGGTTTTCCGACGACGCGACGCGGGATTGGCGCGATACGCCCGCGCCCGCGTTGCCGAGCGCGCCCCAAAATTACGGCATTGACTTTCTCAAGACCGGGATCCTGCCGCGGCTGTTGTTCGACGAGGGGCGTTTCAAGGTGGGCGCGTACCTCGCCTCCGGCGATGTGCTCAATCGCCAGAGCGTCTTTGCCGGGGCGGCCATTGCGCCGGCCAACGCCGACCGCGATTTGTTCGCCCTATACGAGTTCAAGGGATTCCGTCCCACGTTCTTTTTGGAGGTGTCCAACCAGAGTCGGCGCGATGCCCGCGGCGATAGCGTGGATGCGCGGACGATCATTGTCAACGCGGTCAACTACAGCTTGAGTCAGTTCAGCGCGGGGGTGCGCGGCAAATTGGGCCGCCATGGAGATCTGACGGCCTCGGCCACGTACGACCGCTACAATGCCAGCGTCGAGAGCGACTGCCTCGTGTGCCAAGGCGACGGCGAGGTTGGGTTTGAGCGCACCGCCCAGCGGCCCTTTGGCTATACCTATCTCAATGGCTTTGGGCTGGGGCTGACCTATCGGATGGAAATGATTGCGCGGCGGCGGGACCGCGATATAAGCCCGGTGGGCCGCCAGCTTTACCTGCGCTACGACCGGATGTTCAACTACTTCATCGACGGCTTTAACGAGCAGGCGTCCTTTATCGACGAGGAGTACCTCAAGCTGTTCTACAATCAGTTTACAGTTGATTGGAAAGAGCACATCGGCATGCCCGGCAATACCCGCTTGGGCCTGCGGCTGTACGGGGGCTGGATCGACAGCGACGCGGTGAACGACACGACCCGGGTCGGCAATTTCTTCGACTACCGCCTCGGCGGGCTCAACTTTATGAAGGGCTATACTTTTTACAGCATTGAGGGACGCAAGGCGTTGATGGGCACGGCGACGCTCCGCTTTCCCGTGCTGCCGAATGTGGGCAAGCGCGTGGCCCAGTTGTATTTCGACAAAGTGTATGGCGCGGTGTACGCCAGCATGGGCAAGGCTTGGGACCGAAACATCGGCGAATGGAATGCGCGGTATGGACGCGCCGGCCCGCTGCGGGATGTAGGGGGCCAGTTGCGCTTTGACTTGATTTCTTATTACAGCGTGCCGACGCGGGTGCAGGTGGATGTGGCCTATGGGATTGACGAGGTGCGCGATCGGGGGCGGTGGAAATCTTATTTTACGGTGTTGTTGGGGTATTTGTGATTGGTATAGCCGTCCTAAATGACTTGCAAGCATGGAATGTTCATCGACTCCGTCTTTTTTGCATAGAGGCGTCATTTGGGACGGCTTGGGAAGGGTGTATGCCGATAAACAAAAAGTGGTTTATTGAGTTCTGCAAAAATAAAGGAATACGTTACAGGGGTAGTTGAGCGTACTTGAAGAAGCCTCGGATCAGGTGGTTATCGTGATGCTGGGCGGTCATCGACGGCATGACCCCGTCGGCTAGGTGCTCGATGGGATCGGGGATGAAGTTGGCCAAGTCCCCATACTTGGTATGATTCCAGACCTGTTCGACCGGGTTCAATTCGGGTGCATAGGCGGGTAACCTTTCGATGGTGGGTCAATCCGCGTATCTTTTTTGCCGGGTCGCCACCGCCGCACGATGCACACTCCACCGATCCAAAATGAGCCCGATCGTACGGCGTATCGGCGTATCATGCCCATCATATGACCGACAAAGGATACCACATCCTGCGTATGGATATTCTGCTCATACAACCGAAAATAAACGCCCAACCGCTGGCGTTTTGGCGGCAAGGTAACGGCGGCTTGGACCGACAAGCGATCGGGGCACCCCCACGCCTTGTGTACCGGCGTGTGCCCCGACAATGCCCACGTCCTACGACGGGTCGGTTGCAGCCTGAAGCCGCTCGGATCGATCCAGACGATGGTCATCCCTTTTTGCCGGGCTTTTTTTACTCCGCGGCCACTCCACCAATCGCCTTCCAGCGAGACACCGAGGAGGGAGCGGCTTGAACCAGACGAGCTACTTCGTTGACGCCTCGACCGGCATCAAGCAACGGAGCCGCCCATGGATGGCGATATGCTAGCCGATCGGCACTACCTTTAGGTCGCATATATAGGTCGCATATAAATGAAGATAAACTATTCCATTAAAAATGCAGAGGTCAATAAACCGATCTTCGGGCGAACTCGCCGCCTACGTGTGGGCCTTTGTCTTCGTCAATTTGTAGCTCGAAAACGAAAAGGAGGGCCAAAATGAAAAAAATCATTTTTGCTACTCTGTCGTCTCTGATACTCGTCGCTTGCGGCGAAATGCCCCTGAACGATTTGATCGACAATTTGAGCCAAAATAACCTCGTCCACACGTTGGGCGGCGAACGCCCGGCCCTCCTAGTCCTCCCAGCCGAGCACGACCCCAAAACGCCCATTCCGCTCGTCCTCAGCCTGCACGGCTTCACCAGCCATTTGGCCGAGCACGACCGCTATTTTGGCCTCTCAAAGCGGGTGAACGCCGATCGCTTTGCCCTCATTATGGCCAATGGCACACATGATCCCGATGGCCATCGCTTCTGGAACGCCACGGACTTTTGCTGCGACCTCCACAACACCCAAGTCGATGACGTGCAGTACCTTGCCGGGCTGCTCAAAGAGGCCGCCACGCATATCGCCGTAGAGCGCGTCTTCGTCCTCGGGCACTCCAACGGCGGCTTTATGTCGTACCGGCTCGCCTGCGAAGGCATCCCCAAGCTCGTCGCCATTGCCAGCCTCGCCGGCACCTCCTTTAGCGACCCCTCGCGTTGTGCCCTTGCATCCCCGGTCTCGGTGCTGCAAATCCACGGCACGGCCGACCGGGTCATAGCCTACGACGGGAGCACCGGCGAGCAGGAGTACGCTGGCGCGGAAGAGGTCGCGCTGCGCTGGGCCGCGCTCGCCCGCTGCAACCTCACCGAGCCAGAAACCTTGCCCCCGCTCGACCTCGACCAAGATCTCGACGGCCCCGAGACGATCCGCACCCGCTACCGCACGGGTTGCCGCAACCACGCCACCATTGAGCTGTGGACCATCGAGCAAGGGGCGCACGTACCGCACCTAGCCCCCGACTTTGGCCCACGCTTGCTCGAATGGCTGTTCAGCGGCTCCCGCGCCGACACCCTGTCCTAGAACGGAGACCAGCCCTGTGTCCCCTTTCCTCCAGCGCCTCAACGACCCGCGTCCGCTCTTGTACGACGGCGGCTTTGGCTCCGAGCTTTTCGCCCGCCAAGTCGAACTGACCAACTCCACCCTCGCCAACGAAAGCCACCCAGAGGCCGTCGTCGCCATTCACGCCGACTACATTGCCGCGGGGGCCGACTGCATTGGCACCAACACCTTTGTCGCCTCGGAGCTGCACTTGGCCATGGCTGGCAAAGACCCGGCTCAAGCCGGTGCGCTGGCCCGGCGCGGGGCCGAGCTCGCCCAACGCGCCCGGGAACAAGGCGAGCGAGATGTCTTCATCGCCGGTTCCATCGGCCCCTCCCCCGGGGCCATTGAAGCCGACGCGGGCAGCACGGATTTCGGCATTGCCAACGACAAGGTCCGCGCCGCGCATCAGCGCATCATCGACGCACTCTGCGAAGGCGGGGTCGATTTTTTTTCGGTTGAGACCCAGTTTTCCGCGGTCGAAGCGGCCATGGTCTGCGACATCGCCCGCCAGACCGGCCGGCCCATTGCCGTCAACCTCGCGCTCAAATACACGCGAGACCGCAAAAGCAAGCAGATCGTCTATCGCACCGATTGGGGGCACTCGGCCGCCGACCTGTTGGACACACTCGCCTCGGGCCAATACTCCGGGGGCGACAACCTGCTCGACCACATCCACCTCGTCGGGGTCAACTGCGGCGCCGAAACCCGGCGCAACGAGCACACCGGCATGCCGTATGCCCTCCACGGCGTGGCCCAGTTTAAGGCCGCCATGCAGGAGCGCGGCCTCGACAAGAAGCTGATGACCTATCCCAACGCCGGCATGCCGCGGCTCAACAGCGCCCTCCGCACGATCTACTCGCAAAGCCCCGAAGAAATGGCCGCGCACATCCCAGCCTTGGCCGCGGCCGGCGTCCAGATCATCGGCGGCTGCTGCGGCACCACGCCCGCCCACATCCGCGCCTTTCGCCAAGCACTCGTCTCGTGATTCAATACCAAGTCCTCTACTGGCGCGACATTCCCGCGCAAATCAAGCTCTTTGTCGGCCGCCGGCCGAGCGCGCATGCCCTGCCCGCTCGCTTCCAACTCGCAATCGACCGCATCGCCATGCAGGAGGGGCTCGTGGGCACTGACGCCTACTTGGACCAGTGGCACTGGTCCGCCAAGCAAGAGCGCCCCGGCGACCCCGAAGCCGTGCTACAAACGATCTTGCGCGAAACCCAAGAGGAAGGCGACCGCGTCCTCACCGAGTACAAACAATCGTGATTTGCTACGAGAAAGCGTACCAAGTCATCGTCGTCGGCGGGGGCCACGCCGGCACGGAGGCCGCGCTCGCCGCAGCGCGCATGGGGGCCGAGACCCTGCTTTTGACCATGAACTTGGACACAATTGGCCAGCTGTCCTGCAACCCGGCTATCGGCGGAATCGGCAAGGGGCACATCGTCAAGGAAATTGACGCGCTTGGCGGCCAGATGGCCGTCAATATCGACCGCACCGGCATTCAATTCCGCCGCCTCAACACTTCGCGCGGGCCGGCCGTGCGCGCCTCGCGGGCGCAAGCCGACAAAAAGGATTACCAATTTGAGCTGAAGTACACCTGCGAACAGCAAGCACATCTCGACATCCGCCAAGGTCTGATGGAGAGCTTGCTGATCGAGGATGGAGCTGTCCAAGGCGTTGGCGTCAAGGGCGGCATTGCCTACCGCGGGCGCACCGTCATTCTCACGACCGGCACCTTTCTGCGCGGCAAGATCCACGTCGGCGATTTTTCTTACAGCGCGGGCCGCGCCGGCGAGACCGCCGCTGAAAAGGCCGCCGAAGGCTTGGTCGCGCTCGGTTTTGAGACCGGCCGGCTCAAAACGGGCACCCCTCCTCGCGTCAACGGCCGCACGCTCGACTTTGCCGCGTTTGACGAACAGCCCGGGGATGCCCCCCCGCGCCCCTTTTCCTACGCGGTGCAAAAGATCGCCCAGCCGCAAATGCCCTGCTGGATCACGTACACCAATGCCCACACCCACGAGATCGTCCAAGCCAACTTGGCGCAATCGGCCATGTACAGCGGGCGCATCGAAGGCATTGGCCCGCGCTACTGCCCTTCCATAGAGGACAAAATTGCGCGCTTTGCCGACAAGGAGCGGCACCAAGTGTTCGTCGAGCCCGAGGGGCGTCGCACCCTCGAGTTTTATCTCAACGGCCTGTCGATGAGCCTGCCGGAGGCCCTGCAACCCCAGATCGTGCGCTCCCTGCCCGGGCTCGAACGGGCCGAGATCATGCGCCCGGCCTACGCGGTCGAATACGATTACGCCCCGCCGACCCAACTCTACCCGCACCTAGAGACCAAGCGCGTGGTCAACCTCTTCTTTGCCGGTCAGATCAATGGCACCACCGGCTACGAAGAGGCCGCGGCCCAAGGGATTATGGCTGGCATCAACGCCGTGCTCAAGGCGCGTGGCGACGACCCGCTGGTCCTCACGCGCGCGGATGCTTACATCGGCGTACTCATTGACGACTTGGTGACCAAAGGTACGCTCGAGCCGTACCGCATCTTTACCTCGCGCGCCGAGCACCGCCTGCTCTTGCGCGAGGACAACGCCGACGATCGGCTGATGGCCAAGGGCCGGGCGCTGGGGTTGATCGGCGACGACCTGTGGCGTCGGTTCCAGACCAAGCAGCAACAGGTCGAAGCCGAGCGCACCCGCTTGCAGCACGAGCGCGTCAAACCGACCGAAAAGGTGCGAGAGGTCTTGGCGCGGCAGGGCACTGCTCCCATCGCCGAATCAACCTCGCTGGCCGAGTTGCTGCGCCGCCCCCAGCTCAACTACGCCCACCTCTGCGAATTTGCGCCGCCCGCCGAGCCGCTCGCCCCGGGCGTGGCCGAACACGTCGAAGCCGAGATCAAATACGCCGGGTACATCAAGCGCCAAGAAGCCCAGGCGCAAAAGCTCAAGCGCCTCGAAGCCCTGCGCCTGCCGGCCGATTTCGACTTCGCCGCTCCCGGCCTGAACATTTCGACCGAAGCGCGCCAAAAGCTGGCGGCGATTCGCCCGCAGACCTTAGGACAGGCGTCGCGCATTTCCGGGGTCTCACCCGCCGATCTCTCTTCGCTCATGGTCTTCCTACACGCCCGCACCCCGTGACGACCGGGATACAGCCTTCGTTCAGGGTTTTTAGGCGAACCCCTAAATCAAGTTCAGGCTTGAGCCAAACTCACCAACTGGAGACCCCATAATGAAATCAAGCGAAATTATTTTTGCAGTAACCGAGGCGACCGAAGGCGGCTATGACGCCAAGGCGTTGGGCCATAGCATTTTTACGCAGGGCCGGGATTGGGCCGAGCTGAAGGCCATGGCGAAAGACGCCGTACTCTGCCATTTCGACGAGGGCTGTGCGCCCCAAGTCATCCGGCTGCATCTCGTCAAGGAAGAAGCCATTGCCGTATGAGACTGCCCCGCGACCTATCGGGCGACGACTTGGCGAAGTTACTAACTAATGGTGCTAGTGTTTTACAATCCGAACTCGGCAATAGACAATGGGACGAATCCGTTTTCATCGGGTTGGAATCCATGCCACTGCACCAGCAGGTTGAAGGCGGCCATGGCGAAGCGGAGATGGGCGGTGAAATACGCCCACGCTCGATGGGTCTGCTGCTTAAAGCGGCGGGTTCGGGTGAGCATAGAAAAGACGGTCTCAATGAGCATCCGCTCGTTCCACGTGTTGCGAGGACAGACTTTCAGGTTGGCCGGATTACCGGCTTGGGCATGAAAGCCTGGGTCGCTGAAGAGGATCATCTGCTGTTGGAAGCGTCGGATCATCGGATGAAAGACCGTATCGTGGACTTATGCTGTATTCCAATCCCAATCAACGATCCGCCCCCACTGATTGACGATCATCCATAGCTTACCGCCGACGATCCAACGGTGATTGGAGAGCCCTTTCTTCCCAATGGCGTGCTGCGCCCGGCCTTGACGCACCGGATGGCGCAACTCAATGCCATAGCTGTCGACCACTCCCAAGGTCGTCGGCGCGGCGCGGAAGCGGTCGGTCCACTCGGCATGAGCGGCGAATAAGCGAAACAAGCGGGTGCGCGATGGTAGGCGCGGGAACCAAGCCTGCCAGTCCCGCACCAGCCCGTGGTAAAATGCCCGTTTACCCCCGCCTTTGAGCGCATACAACACCCCTAAGGTGACGACCTCACTCGGATATAAGGACGCTTGCGGATGTTTGCGCACATCAAGCATCTGATTGTCAATACGGTAGAATAGGGCTATTATAAACTCGGCCGTGGTCATCAGGACGCTCCGGGGCTGAAAGGTGAGATACCCTCAGCGTAGGAACTACCGGGACCACGGTCAACATACTAGCACCATTAGTTATATACTGGACGGACTGGACCACGGATAAGATTCAGCGGGCCGATATGGATGGCTTAAACTCAAACGTCGAGGACCTCCCCACGGGATCGACGCCGGCGCCAGAGGGCATCGCGCTGGATTTGGTGAACAGAAAGATGTACTGGACAGACTGGAGCAATGATAAGATTCGGAGGGCCGACCTAGATGGCCAACGCGTCACGGCATTGGGTGATCCAGAGGGCATCGCGCTGGATTTGGTGAACAGAAAGATGTACTGGACGAACTGGGGCAGTGATAAGATTCAGTGGGCCGATATGGATGACTTAAACTCAAACGTCCAAGACCGCCGCGCTCTAGGAACGATTGGTCCATCGGGCATCGGCATCGCGCTGGATGGCGAAAAGATGTACTGGACGAACTATGCCACGAATAAGATTCGGCGGGCCGATCTGGATGGCCAAAACCCCGAATACCTCGTCACAGGATTGGGTGATCCATCGGGTATCGCGCTGGATTTGGTGAACAGAAAGATGTACTGGGCGGACCGGGGCACGGGTAAAATTCAGTGGGCCGATATGGATGGCTTAAACTCAAACGTCCAAGACCGCGTCACAGGATTGACTAATCCAGAGGGCATCGCGCTGGGTATTCGGTAGGCGTGGAGATTCACCTGCCCGGCTTGCATGGGTTGAGACGACGGGCTGAGGAGCCGAGCGGGAAGGACGGCGACCAGCTCTACGGCTTGTTCAACACGCCCCAAGGTAGGATTTGCGGAGCAGACCGCTCAACCTGCGCGATGCGCGGCCCGCACCCGCTCGATTTCGGCGAGCCGCTCCTGCGCGGCCGAGAATTCGGGGTGGAGTTTGAGGAGCTGCTCAAAGGCCGCGGCCGCCTTGTTGACGTACCCAAACTCTAAGTGAAGCAGCCCCACGTTGTACGCGGCCTCCGGGGAGCGCGGCGACCGACTCACAGCCCGTTTGAGGCTGGCGAGCCGGCCCTCGTATTCCTTGAGCTTGGCAAAGACCCCCATCAGCTCGCGGCCCTCGTTGCTGCGGCCCTGCTTGAGGTAAAGCTGGGCCAAGCTGTAGTGAGCGCCCGCGTGGCCGGGGTCGCGCTTTATGGCCTCCAAGTAATAAGTAGCGGCCTGTTCCTCGTGTCCCAGCTTGGCCGTCACCGCGCCTAAGCGGTGATAGGAACCGGCGTGGGCCGCGTCCTTGAGCAGGGCTTGATGAAAGTAACTCCGCGCCGCTTCGAGCTGGCCTTCCTGCTCGCTGATAACGCCGAGGTCGTAAAACGCGCTGGCCTTCTCAACGCCGAGTTCCATCGCTCGCCGATAGGCCGCCCGCGCTTCCTCGTATTGGCTCAAGGCCATGTAGCTCTCGCCCAAGCGCGCGTGTACCAGCCCTTCGTCCGGGTGGTCTGCGAGGGCGCGCTGATACTCGGCAATGGCCTCGCCCGGGCGGTGCTGCCGGTGATAGACCCAGCCCAAATTGGCCCGGGCTTGCAGAAAGGTCGGCTCCAAGCGCACGGCTTCTTCGTACTGAGCAGCGGCCTCGGCGTACAGGCCCTGTTGCTGGTAGAGATAGCCGAGGTTGTAGTACACCGCTCCAAAGTCGGGCCGCAGCGCGAGGGCCTGCTTATAGCTTTTCTCGGCCGCTAAAAAACGGCCCAACCCGTCGAGCGAAACCGCCAAGCCAATCCGCGCCTCAAAGTGCGCTGGGGCCAGCGTCAGTGCCTGTTCAAAGTGGGGGATCGCGGCGTCAAAGCGTTCTAGTGCCGCTTGGGTCACGCCTAGATTGCTATGGGCTTGGGCGAGGTCTGGCGCGAGCTCAACGGCCTGCTCGTAGTGGCCGGCTGCTTCGTCCATCTGGCCTTGGGCGCGCAAGCGGTCGCCTTGCTCAACGGCTTTTTGCGCGGCCGTGGCCCGGTATTGCGCGTACCAGTGCGAGCCGCCCAAGCCGAGGGCCAGCGCCAGCGCGGCGGCTCCGATGTAAAAGAGACGACGCGACACTTATTTGCGGTGGGGGGGGGCGGAGAGCACTACTGCCGGACGACCGCCAGCGCGGTCATGATCTGATCTTGGCCCCAAGTTCCTCCGAGCCGCAGCGAACTCTTGGCGATGGAGCCGGTGATCGCGTCGCCTTCTTTGGTGAGGGCATAGACCGTCTTGGCATTGAGGTAGCGCGCCTCCAAGGTAATTTGCTCGGGATCGTCGGGCTGGAGAATGTCGATTGTTTGGGTGAAATCGTTGCGGCCCTCGCCATAGACCAATCGGGCAACCACGGTGATCTGCTTGGGGGAAACCCGCACAATGCTCAGTGAAACCGGGCGATCCTGCCCGCTGACGCCGTTGGACAGGGCAAAATCCCCGGTGCCTTCGTATTCGCCGACCCAAGCCTCGGCGTAATCGGGCGTCGATTGAACGGCTTCCTCCGAGCCGCAGCTCCAGACCGTCAAAAGGCTGGCGAGGGCCAGCCACGTCCATTGTTTCATCGCGCGTACCTCCGCAGAGTTTTTCATTCGGCAACAGTATAGCGCACAACACGCGGTGAATCAACCGCCTCTCGCCAACGCCCCGCTCAATTCGTACACTATGCGCTGCAACATGTATCCACTGCCAAGCCTAGGTCTCGCGCTCGCTGCCTTGGTGGGCTGTGCCTCTGAGCCGCCCCTTCCCGCGCAGAGCGCGCAACGCTACGAACAGGCCCTCCAACACCGAGCGGCCGGCCGGTTGGACTCAGCCGCCCACGTCCTCGAAGCACTCGTCCGGCGCGATACCCTGCACTACGAGGCCGCGCTCGCGCTGGGGGAAATCTACCTGCGGCAACGGCGCTACCAACGCGCCCTGGCGCCGCTCGCCCGCGCCCAACAGCTCGCGCCCGAGCGCATGGAGGCCCGGTTGCAGTTGGCCCAAACCCTCGACAAACTCGGGCGTCCAGCCGAGGCCCGCGCCCTTTTTGACGCCCTCGTGGCGGCCTTCCCGGGCAACGCGGTCGCCTGCATGGCGTACGCGGACCTCCTGATGACCCAAGACCAACCCGACGCCGCGGGGGCCCTCGCCCAGTACGAAGCCATCCTCGCGGTCGATCCCAAGCACTACCGAGCGCGGGCGGGCAAGGCGGCCTCGCTCTTGCGCTTGGGCGATTTTGCCGGCGCGGCCGACCGCTTCGACCGCTTGCTCGCCGAGCGGCCAACCGACGTGTACCTATCCTTCCTGTTGGGCGCGGCCCACCACCACTTGCGCCAATATCCCGAGGCCGTGGCCGCGTACAAGCGCGCCATCGATGTCCTGCCGCCAGCCTCGCCCCAGCGCACCGTGCGCCAGTGGAATCTGCGACTGGCCTACATCGAGGCTTACGGCGCGTACCCGGGCGATCTCGAACCGGCCTATCAGATTGGCTTGGCACCGCTGGCCGAGGCGTCGCCCGTGCGCTTTACCGATGTGGCCGCAACAACCGGCGTGGGCAAGCGCGACCGGGGGCGCGGCGTGGCGTGGCTCGACTACGACCGCGACGGCGACCCCGACCTGTTTGCCGCGGGCATCCAAGCCCCACACGCGCTCTACCGCAACGACGGCGAGGGCCGCTTTGCCGATGTGTCGGCCGCCGCGGATCTCGCAGACCCGCGCGGCGGCTGGGCGGCCATTGCCGCAGACTACGACGGCGATGGCTACCCGGACCTCTTTGCCACCCGCGAGGCTTGGGAGGGCCGCGCGCCCAATTCGCTCTACCGCAATCGAGGCGACGGGACCTTTGCCGAGGTCGCGCCCCAAGCCGGAGTCGCCGGCGCCGACGACAGCTTCATGGCCGTCTGGACCGACTACGACAACGACGGTCTGCCGGACCTGTACGTGGCCTCGGGCATCACCGGCAGCGGGCGGCCCAATCGCCTGTACCACAACCAAGGCGACGGCACTTTTGCCGACCGCGGCGCACGCGCCGGCGTGGCCTATCGCGGCAAAACCCTCGGCGTGACCTGCGGCGACTACGACCACGATGGCGACAGCGACCTCTACGCCATTGACGTGGCCGCCCCCAACCGCCTCTACCGCAACGACGGGGCCACCTTCCGCGACGTCACGGCCGCGGCCGGCGTGGGCAAACCGGGCGAGGGCAGCTACGTGGGGTTTTTTATCGACAGCGATGGCGACGGCGACCGCGACCTGTTCGTCTCGGCCATGAACTTCTACGAAGACATCGTGCAGTCGCAGGTCACCGGGCTGGCCTTGCGGCCGACCCGGGCCTATTTGTACCGCAACGACGGGGCCACCTTCCGCGACATCGCCCAGCAGCAGGGGCTGGCCCGCTCCTTTGGCTCAATGGGCGCGGGCTATGGCGACGTAGATTACGACGGCCAGATCGACCTCTACCTGACCAACGGCGGCCCCTTAATGACGCGCTTTGAGCCTAACGCGCTGTTCCACAACCGCGGCGACCGCTTTGCCGACGTCACGGTCGCGGCCGGCGTGGGCAATCCGGGCAAGGGGCACGGCGCGGGGTTTGCCGACTACGACCTCGACGGCGACCTCGACCTCTATACAGCGGTCGGCGGCCACTACCCCGGCGACCTGTGGGCCAACAGCCTGTACCGCAACGAGGGCCACCCCAACCACTTCCTCGGGGTGGATTTGGGTCCGCAAGCCATTGGCGCGCAGTTGCGGTGGCGCGCCCAAGATTTGCTCGGGGTCGCCGAAGTCAGCAGCGGTCCGGGCTTTGGGTCGTCCAACAGCTTGGCACCAGCCCTCGGCTTGGGGGCGCGCACCCGCGTTGACACCCTCGAAATCCGCTGGCCCTCCGGCGCGCAGCAAGTGCATGCCGACTTGGAAATCGACCGCTTCCACCGCTTTGTCGAGCAGCCCTGAGCTGATGGGGCGACTTTACTACCCGACACCAGCCTCCGCCTTGCAAGGATCGAGGGCATCTTGCCCTCGTCGATCCCGGACGCAAAGCAAGGGGCGCGTACTTAGGGGGCGACTCATCGGCGCGGCCTGCGCGCTCGCCGCCTGCGCGTCCGAGCCAACGCCGGCACCCGCGCCGGCCAGTCACCTCGCCCGCGCCCGCGCTCACTTTGCAGCGACCCGCTTTGAAGAAGCGGCGGCCGCTGCCCGCGCCGGGCTAGCCCTCGACTCCACGAATGCAGCCCTCCACAACGTGCTGGCCTCGTCCCACGCAGCGCAGGGCCGCTATGCCCTCGCCATCGAAGCCCTCGAAACAACCGTCCGCCTCCAGCCCGACTACGCCATGGGCTTTGTAAACCTCGGCGGGATTTACACCAAGTTGGGCCAGTACGATCGCGCCGCGCCCTATCTCCAGCGCGCCGTCCAGCTCCACTCCGACAACTCGCCAGTGCGCCGGCGCTTGGGCGAGCTTTACTTGGCCACCGGACGCTATGCCGAGGCCACCCGCGAGCTACGCGAAGCCCTGCGCCTCTTTCCCGACGACGCCACGCTCTACTACTACCTCGGCCAAAGTCTGGCGGCTGAAAATCGGCCAGCCGAGGCCCTAGCGGCCTTGCAGCGCGCCACGGGGCTCGACATCGGCTTTGCCGACGCGTTCTATCGCCTCGCCACCCTCGCCCGCCAAGCCGGGCGCGACTCCTTGGCCCAGCAGGCCCTGAAAAATTTTGAGCACCTCCGAGCGCTCAGCGGCAAGGAGGTCAAGCGGCTGCGCGCCGCCATCCTCAACGCGCCCGAAGAAGCGGCCCATCACTACAACCTCGGCCTGTTTTTCGTCCGGCACGGGTACTTTGCCCAAGCCGAGAACAAATTCGACCGGGCCGTCGCCCTGCGCCCCGGGGACCTCGCCCTGCTCAACCGCTTGTCCAGCGACCTGATGAAGCTGCAACAGCCCGAAGCGGCACTCCGCTACGCACAGGTCGCCCTCGCCCAAGACCCCGCGCATTTTCCCTCCTTGCTCAAGGCCGGCCACATCGCCGGCCAGCTCGGGCGCTACGACGAGGCCGTCGCCCACTGCCGCCGCGCAACAGCGGTGCGCCCAGACGACGCCGAGGGCTGGTATCTGCTCGGCTTGGGCCTGTTCAGCAAGGGGGACCGCGCGACCGCCGAACAGGCGTTGCACCGCAGCCTAGCACTCAGCGCGGCCGCCGGGGCCCTGCGCCCCAAGGTCCAGCACCTGCTCGACGCCCTGCAACAACAGCCCTAATTTTGCTCTAACGCCCACAGGAGACTTTTATGAATCGCCCCCCCGCAGAATTCAAACGCATTGCCGCCGCCGACCTCAGAGCCTTTGGCACGGCCTGCCTACGGGCGGCCGGCCTGTCTGCCACCCACGCCGCCCAGTTGGCCGACCTACTGACCAATTCGGACTTGCGCGGCGTGCGCTCGCACGGCACCCGCGCCCTGTACGGGTATTGCCGGACGCTCCGCGACAAAAAGGCCAACCCCACCCCAGACATCCGCGTCCTGCGCGAAAGCGACACCCACGTGTTGGTCGATGGCGACGGCAGCCTCGGGTACGCGCCGACCATGCTGGCCGCAGACCGGGCCATCGCCAAGGCCAAGGAAAAAGGGCTCGCCATTGGCGCGGCCTGCCACATTGGCCACTACGGCTCGGCCGGGCACTACGTGCGCCGCGCCATGGCGGAAAACTGCGTTGGTTTTTCGGTACAAGCGGCCTCCCCTCAGTACTACCCCAGCAACGACGGCGAGCGCGCCGCTCACTACGGCAACCCGCCCTTGTGCTTTGGCCTGCCCGGGCGCGAAGGGCCGCCGGTGGTCCTCGACGTGGCCACCTGCATCCTCGCCGACTACCAGCGCGGCGAGCCGATCGAAGCCATAGAAGAGGTAATCCCAGCGGCTTTTTTTAAGTCCATGGGCTACACCGCCATCGCCACCCTGCTCGGCGGGGCCTTTGTCGGCCAAGGGAGCGACCGCGCCCAAGCGATCGCCGCGCAGTGGCCGGCCGCGCGCATGGGCAGCTTAATCCTCGTGCTCGACTTGGGCCTTTTCGCGCCCGCTCCGCAGGTGCGCCACGGCGTCGATGAACTCGTGCGCCTAGCCAGCGAGCAGATGATTCCCCTGCGCGGGTACGACGAAGTCACCCTGCCCGGCACCCCTGAACACCGCAACGAAGAAGCGTACACCCGCGACGGCGTCCCCATCGGCTTAGAGGACGTTGAGCGTCTAGCCGAGTGCGGCCGGGCCTTTGGCGTGACGCCGCCGTGGCTGGACTAAGGCCGCGCCGATTTCTACCTTACGGCAGCGGTTCGCAAAAAGGAGATTTTCTATGAACCTGACGCCAGCGCGGCACGCCGAGCTAAAACGCTATGCCATCCAACTGCGTCGCCTCGTCGTCGAGTCGGTACACCACGCCGGGGCGGGGCACTTGGGCGGCCCTATGTCCGCGGCCGAGTTGCTCATCGCCTTGTACTTCGCCGAGCTGAACATCGACCCAGCCCGGCCCCGCGCCCAAGGCCGCGACCGCTTCATCCTGTCCAAGGGGCACTCGTCCATCGGCCTGTACGCGGCGTTGGCCCTGCGCGGCTTTCTGCCCATTGCAGAGCTCGCCACCTTTGACGCGATTGACTCCCGCCTCCAAGGCCACCCGGACATGAGCGTCCTCCCCGGCCTCGACATGTCCACCGGCTCGCTGGGCCAAGGGCTGTCGCCCGGCCTCGGCATGGCCCTCGCCGCTCGTTTGAAGGGGCAGGACTTTCGCACCTGGGTGATGGTCGGCGACGGCGACTCGCAGGAGGGGCAAATCTGGGAGGCGGCCTTTGTCGCCGTGCGCTACGGCCTCGACAATCTCACCGCCATCCTCGACTGGAACGGCCTCCAGCAATACGGCTGGGCCACCGCAAAGGGCTACGGCGCGCTCGACCGCTTGGCCGCGCAGGAAAACCCCCTCGGCCGCTGGCGCGCCTTTGGCTGGAACGCCATTGAGACCGACGGCCACGACTTTCCCGCGATTTTCTCGGCCTTTGCCGCGGCCAAAGCGCATCGCGGCCAACCCACCATCATCGTCGCCCGCACGGTCAAGGGCAAGGGAATATCCTACATGGAAAACGACTTCAACTGGCACTCCAAACCCGTGACCGCCCCAGACCTCAAACGAGCGCAGGAGGAACTCGCCGCGCAGGAGGCCGCCCTGTGAACCTGTCCCCCACCGGCGAGCTGCGCGCCCAGCGCGATGCTTTTGGCGACGCGCTCATCGAACTCATCGACCGCGACGACCGCGTGTATGTGCTCGACGGCGACTTGGCCAACTCGACCAAGGCCGACACAGTCTCCCGCGAGCGGCCCGACCGCTTCCTCGAAATGGGCATTGCCGAGCAAAACATGATGGGCGTCGCGGCCGGCATGGCCACCTGCGGGCTCGTGCCGTGGCTGAGCAGCTTCGCCTGCTTCATCGTCAACCGCGACCTCGATCAGCTCCGCGTCGTCGTGGCCCAGCCCAACTTGCCGGTCAAGCTCTGCGGGGCCTACTCGGGCCTGCTGACCGGCAAAACGGGCAAAACCCACCAAGAAGTCGCGGACCTCTCGGTCATGCGAGCCATGCCGAATATGACCGTCTTGGCCCCGGCCGATGCCGTGGAAGTCCGCGCCTGTATGCTGGTGGCCAACGACCTGCCCGGCCCGGTGTACGTGCGCCTGACGCGCGACCCAGAGCCGGTCATCTTTTTAGCGGACTACGAGTTTGAGCTGGGCCGCGCCTTGGTCGTGCGCGAGGGCGCGGATGTCGCCCTCATATCCACCGGGGCCCAAACTCCGCGCTGCCTCGTCGCGGCCGACGAATTGGCCCGCGAGGGGATCGCCGCGCTGGTCTTGCACGTCCCGACCCTCAAGCCCCTCGACGCCGACGCCATTGTCGCCGTGGCCGAGCAGACCGGCCGCATTGTGACGGCCGAAGATCACACCATCATCGGCGGCTTGGGCGGCGCGGTCGCCGAAGTGCTCGGGGAGCGCTGCCCCACGCCCATGCGGCGCGTCGGCATCCGCGACACCTTCGGCGAATCCGCACCCAACGAGGACTTGCTGCAAAAATACGGCCTGACTCCCGGGCACGTCGCGCAGGCGGCGCGGGGGCTGTTCTCTTGACTGCCGTAGCCAAATGCCCGTAATTAAATGCAATTCCTACCGCACCCAAGCACCACAAACCACAATCGGCTGATGACGCAACCTACTAGTTTTTTTCAGGGTGTTTGTTCGCCAGCCACCGCTTAACGCTACAATCCTTAGAGTGCATCTCAGATGCACTCTTTTTGTTTGACCGCTGCCACAAAAAACGAGAGGCCGCATGAAAGAGGGTTTGCTGCAACTATTAAAGCTCCAAGAGGTCGATAAAAAGCTCTTTGAGCTCGAAGAGGCCAAAGAGAAATATCCCGCTGAGATTGAGCTGCGTCGCCGCAGGATAGCAAAAGCGCGGTCAGCCTTAGCCGGTCTAGAGGCCCAGAGCGCCGAGCTCGAAAAGCAACAGCGGCACTGCGAGCGCGAGATCGAAAGCGGCAAGGCCGCCCTGCGCGAGCGCGAGGAGCGCTTTTCCGTAGTGACCACCAACAAAGAATACGACTCCCTCCAGCTCGAAATCGAAGTCTGCAAAAAGGACCTGGCCGAGCACGAGACGCAATTGATCAAAGCTCTGGAGGCCCTAGAGCAAATTCAGGAGCAGCTCGACGACGAGCGCAGCGCTTTTGAGGAGGGCCGCGCGGCCGAGCAGGAGCGCATTGACGAGCTCGAAGGTCAGCTCGGCACCATGCAGGAGCAAATCGACCAAGTCGCGGCGAGCCGGCAGGCAGTCGCCCAAGGCATTGACGACAAATTGCTGCGGACGTACGAGCGCAAGAAGGGGCGGCGCGGGATTCGCGTCGCGGCCGTGCGCAAAGGGGCTTGCGGGGCTTGCTTCCATCAGATGCCCGCCCAAATTCGCAACGAGGTGCGCCTCGGCAATCGCGTCATCTTTTGCGAGAGTTGCGGCACCATCATGGTCTGGGACGAGCAGTCGGCTTGATTTCTCAATTTTGGGAGGAGTACGTTGGGCGGACGCGCTCGCGGCCCCTCGCGGTCGCGGGTGAGGAAAGTCCGAGCTCCACAGGACAGGATGCTGGGTAACTCCCAGGGGGGGCGACCCCACAGACAGTGCCACAGAAAACACACCGCCCAGTTTGCTGGGTAAGGGTGAAAAGGCGAGGTAAGAGCTCACCGCGCCTGCGGCGACGCAGGTGGCAAGGCAAACCTCATTCGGAGCAAGGCCAAGTAGGGGAAAGAGGTGGTCCGCCTCATTCGATTCCCGGGTAGGCCGCACCGAGGCGGCCGGGCAACCGCCGCCCCAGATGAATGCCCGCACAACGCACCTCAGGTGCGTGGACAGAACTCGGCTTATAGACTCACTCCTCCCACACCCGGAGCCCAGCGGCTCCGGGTGATTTTTCTTTCGTTGGAGCACTACATGGTTCTGCCAATCGCCGTGCTCGTGTTGATTGCCGCACGGCTTCCCGCCCAACAGCCCGACCGCTACGCCATTGAGCCGCTGGGCTCGCCGCGAGCCGAAGGCTATATCGACTGGACGCAACACGCGCTCTTTGCGTATGGCGACGGCGTCGCGCCGGCCGCGGTCACCAACCCGGTGCAGCAGCGACTCCACGGGTTGCGCCAAGCCCGCGACGAGGCGTTCCGCACCATGCGCGAACTCATCGGCCAAGTGCGCCTCAGCGCCGATACCCTGCTGCAAGACGCCGGCCTCAATCGCGATTTTCAAGAGTTCGCCCGCGTGGCCATTGGCTCGCAAAGCGAGGACCAAGGGCGGTATCGGATCGCCGTGCGGCTGCTTCTGCTCGGCGATTTCGCGGCCGCGGTGTTGCCCCAAGTCGAGCCTGTAGATCCCCGATCGCACACCTTCCTCGCAGCCCCGGCGGCCGCCGACTCTATCGTGGCGGCCGCAGCACCAGTCACCGCCGATTCCCTCGCCGCCGACGCAGCACCAGCCGCCGCCGATTCTCTCGCCACAGACCAAGCCCCGGCCCTCATCGATTCCCTCGCCGCCGACCAAGCATCAGTTCCCGCCGATTCCCTCGCCACAGCCCCCGCCCCCGCCGATTCCCTCGCCGCTGACGAGCTCGTGTTTTTCGTGCCCGACGCGCCCTACACGGGCTTGCTCATCGACGTCCGCGGGATTGGGCTGCAACCGAGCATCGCGCCGCAGGTGTTCAGCGCAGCCGGGCATCTGATTCACGGGGTGGCTACCGTGGACCGCGGCCTCGCCACAGACTACGGAGTCGCCGGGTACGACGACGACCTCAACCGCGCTTACACCAGCGAACGGCTCGGCGGGGAGGACGCCAAGCCGTTCATCGTCAAGGCCACGGGCACGGCCGGCCGCTACTCGGGCGACGCCATCCTCGACGATTTTGACGCCGCGCAGGTGCTGCAAGCCGACGAGGCCGGCGACTTCTTGCGCCAAGCCCGGGTGACGTTCCTGCTCGGCCCCGCACCAGCGGTCTTTGATTCCACCTATACCGATTCTATTTTCACATCAGATTCTATTTTCACATCAGAAGGCATGGAGCATGAGCTCGAGTTTTACCACGAAATGGAACCAAGCGATTCGCCGGAATAACTCGCTGGTCTGCGTCGGGCTGGATACCGACCCCGCCCAGCTGCCCGCCAGCGTCCGCACCAAAGCCGATCCCGTCCTCTACTTCAACGAGCAAATCATCGACGCCACCTGCGACCTCGTCTGCTGCTACAAGCCCAACTTTGCTTTCTACAACGCCCTCGGCGCCGACGGCTTTGCCACGCTCAAGCACACCCTCGACCGCATCCCCGCGGACATCCCGGTGATCATCGACGCCAAGGTCGGCGACATCGGCAATGTGGCCGCGCAATACGCCCGCACCTTTTACGAGGTCCTCGGCTGCGACGCGCTGACCGTGACTCCCTACATGGGCGCAGATTGCGTCGCGCCCTTCACCGCGTACCCCGATCGCACCACCTTTCTCGTCTGCCTGACGTCCAATCCCGGCGCCGCCGACTTTGAAAAGCAACTCATGGGCGACCAGCCTCTGTACGAGCGCGTCGTTGCCAAGGCCCACGAGTGGAACGCCGCCAACAACATCGGCCTAGTCGCCGGCGCGACCCAGCCCGAGCCCTTGGCCCGCTTGCGCTCCCTAGCGCCGGACATGCCCTTGCTGATACCCGGGGTCGGCGCACAAGGCGGCTCTGTGGAGCGTGCGGTCAAAAACGGCTGCGACGCCCGGGGCGCGGGCATCCTCATCAACTCCTCGCGCGGCATCCTCTACGCCTCTCAAGGCAATGATTTCGCGGCCTCGGCCCGACAGGCGACCCGCGCGCTGCGCGACGCGATCAACGCCCACCGCCCCTGAGCCGTTGCCATCGTCTCCCGTCATTCCCGCACCAGACCGTCACCCCGTGCTCCGACACGGGGCGGGAATCCAGCCGACTAACGCCACCGCCCCTGAGCCGTTGCCATCAACCATCGCTATCTCTATCTTCTCTAAGCAGTCGGGGTGTGGCGCAGTCCGGTCAGCGCACCTGCTTTGGGAGCAGGATGTCGTCGGTTCAAATCCGACCACCCCGACCACCTCTCGCCCTCCCGCATCTCTCCCACTCCCCTAGCAAAATCCGCAGTCCCTTCGCAGCAAGGATGAATCATGGCACGAGAAATCAAGGCGTTGCTCGACGCGGAAATCGCAGCGTACGCGGCGCGCAACCCCCGCTCGGCCGCGATGTTTGCGCGAGCCAAGCAATCGCTGCCGGGCGGCAACACGCGCACGGGCGTCCACATTGATCCCTTTCCCCTCTATGCCGACCGCGGCGAGGGGGCCTATCTCTTCGACCTCGACGGCCACCGCTTGCTCGACTTTGTCAACAACAACACGGCCCTGCCCTTGGGCCACGCCCATCCCGCCCTCGTCGCGGCCCTGCGCGAACAAATCGCCTTGGGCACGGGGTTTTCGCGGCCCCTCGCCCTTGAAGTGGAAATGGCCGAAGCACTCCAGACGCGCATGCCCGCGCTGGAGAAAGTGCGCTTTTGCTCCTCGGGCACCGAGGCTGTCCTCAACGCCTTGCGCGTGGCGCGGGCGCACACCGGGCGCACCAAAATCGCCAAGTTTGAAGGGGCCTATCACGGGATAGACGACAGCGCATTGGTGAGTTACCTGCCGCCGCTGGGGCCGGAGTTGGGGCCAGCCCATAAACCGCAGGGCGTGGCCTCCTCGGCCGGGCTGATGGCCCACACCCTCGACGAGGTGGTCGTGCTGCCGTTCAACGACGCGGCTGCCTGCGCCGAAATCATCGGCGCCTGCGCCCAAGAGCTGGCCGCCGTGATCGTGGACCCGCTTTCCACGGCCGCCGGGCTGGCCCTGCCAGAGGCCGGTTTTTTGCCGAGCCTGCGCGACGCGACCACCCGCGCCGGGGCCCTGCTAATTTTCGACGAAATCGTCAGTTTCCGCTTTGGCCCGGGCGGGGCGCACACCGCCTATCAGGTGCAGCCCGATCTGGTTTGTTTGGGCAAGGTAATCGCCGGTGGGACGCCCGGGGCGGCCTTCGGCGGCCGCGCCGACGCCATGGACCTATACGACCCAGCCGACGGGCCGCCCATTCAACAGTCCGGCACCTTCAACGCCAACCCCATCGCCCTAGTCGCGGGCTTGCAGACCCTCCACGCGCTAACTCCAGCGGCCTACGAGCAGCTGGAAGGGCTGGCGCGGCGAGCGGCCGCGGGGTTGCAAGCCGCGTTTGGCGAGGTTGGGGTTGCCGTGCAGGTCGTAGTGGCCGGGTCCATATTCCGCCTGTACTTCCTCGACCAGCCGCCGCGCAATTTCCGCGAAGCAGCCCAAGACGACGCCCAGCTACACCGCTGGCTATTCTTCGCTCTGCTCAACAGAGGGCTGTACACGCGAACGGGCGGCAACGTGTCGCTGGCGACCAAGCCCCACCACATCGACGCGCTGGTACAGGGCGTCCGCGAGGCGGTGCAAGCGCTGTAGTATCTCGCATGACGGCGCACACTTCTTAGTAGCAAGATGCCTCGACTCATAGAGACCGAATTTCCCTATGCCCGTCTCTCTGCAATCGCAGAAGCCGAATCTTGGAGAAAAGAAGTCCATCGCCCGGTTTACTACATCCACAAATGGTGGGCGCGTAGGTTAGGCTCTGTTTTTCGGGGTATTTTGCTGGGGGCGTGTCTCGACGAGGGAGAGGACTTCTGGAAGCGTTTTTATGGGAAGAACGATTTTGCTGAAACCGTAGTTTTTGACCCTTTCATGGGGAGCGGCGTCACCATAGGAGAAGCAATCAAACTTGGTTGTACCGCTTTGGGCCAAGATATCAATCCAGTCGCATATCTCGCATGCCGTGCGGCCTTCACTCAGTACGATCCGTCCGCAGTCGTCGCTACATATCACCGCCTTGAGCGCACGGTCGCTCCCAAACTATTGAACTACTTTGAAACGCGTACCGAAGAAGGTCGCAGGGCCACCGTACTGTACTACTTTCTCGTCAAGGTTGTGTCGTGTCCACAGTGCAGTAAACAGATCGATCTCTTCAAGTCTCGCATTTTCTCAAAGAACGCCGTACCGCGCAAAGACGCCAGTGCCCGCGCACTCTGCCCTAGTTGCGACGCCGTCAACGCGACGCGCTACGACGCCGATTCCGTGAAGTGTTCGGACTGTAACACGCGGTACAACCCACAGCAAGGCAACATCAAAGGGGCAAAAGTCAAATGCGATACGTGCGGCCATACATTCCGCCTTGTCGAGCGGATGAAAGCAATGCGGGGTCCTCTTGCTTGTCGCCGGTATGCCAAGATGATCCTCACTACCGATGGGCAAAAGCAATACGCTGCGATGAATGCTTTCGACGACTCCCTTGCCGAACGCATCGCCCGAGAGTTTACTGGCATCCGCTCCTCCTTTCCGCAAATTGAAATCGCGCCGGGTTACAATACAAACCAGATTTTGAAGCACAACTACCGCTTCTGGCACGATCTGTTTTCCGATCGGCAGCTCCTTTGCATCCACCACCTGCAAGAGGCCATTCGTCAGATCGATCACGCCGAGCATAGGCTCCTCTTTGCCTGCCTGTTCTCGGGTGTACTTGAGTTCAATAACCTGTTTGCATCTTTCAAGGGGGAGGGAACCGGGGCCGTGCGGCACATATTTTCACACCATATCCTCAAGCCCGAAATGATGCCCATTGAAGCAAACGTCTGGGGTACAAATAAGTCGTCTGGATCGTTTTCCACCTTGTTCCGCTCTCGCGTCCTACATGCGCTTGCCTACAAGGCGAATCCAACCGAGCTCTACGCGGCACAGGGAAAAAGCACCAAAGTTGGAGGAATTAATCGGCCTCTCGCCGTTTTGGTATCCGATGAGTTCGCCTTGAACGGCAACGACGCGGTTTACCTCACTCAAGGCGATTCCAGTCGCACCACTATTCCAGATCGCAGTGTGGACGTCGTCGTAACCGATCCCCCATTCTTCGAAAACGTTCACTACTCCCAGCTCGCCGACTTTTTCTTTTACTGGCTAAACCAGCTTTTGGACTATTCCAAAGCTAAAACCACGAGACGACCAGACGAAGTTCAAGATACGAGTCCTATTCGCTTCGCCGACAAACTGACATCCGTGTTCGCCGAATGCCACCGCGTCCTCAAGCATACCGGGCTGCTCGTGTTCTCCTATCACCATGCTCGGCACGAAGGGTGGACCTGTGTCCACCGGGCGATCCGACACGCCGGGTTCGCGTGCAAACAGGCGTATCCGATCAAGGCCGAAATGTCCGTTTCCACTCCGCTGAAACAGGCCAAGACGCCGATACATCTGGACTTGATACTCGTCTGCGGCAAGGAAGGAACCGGGGTTGCCCACCACGTCGCCAACGCTGATATAGCAATCCGAAATGCCTTGAAAGGTTAAGGTTTTCTTTTTATGTTGTCGTTTCGTTTTCTATCGTCCCTTTTTCAGGAGTGTTTTCAGCTGGTTTCCGATCGTTCTTTATCCGATTTTATCGCCAGCAACCCCGACGCCCGTGAACTCAAACGTGCAGTCGCGGTTCAGATGACTCTGTTGGGGGTCAAACAAGGTATGATTCAAGCGGTGCTCGGCGTTCCGTCGGGGTTCATCCGTACGTGGAAGAAGCGGTATCTATCTGAGGGGGTCGAATGCTTGCGCTTAGGCTATAAAGGCTCGCCGTCCTATTTGTCGGCTGCTCAGCGAGCGCAAATCACCCGCTGGTTAGCCACCCCATCACAGCCCTCGGTGGCGTCGTTGGCCTCCTATATCCAAACGCAGTTTGGCGTGGTGTATCGCTCCTCACAGCGTTACTATGATCTGCTCTCGCAGGCGGGCTATCGTCGGAAGAAGCCCCACGCCCGCCGTTCGCCTCAAGCCGACCCGCGCCAAGGGATCGCACGGCGCGCTGAGATAAAAAAAACTAGCCGCGTATATGCCAGATCTCCAAGCGGGGCGTTTGAGTGCCTTTTTTGTCGACGAGTCGCATCTACACTGGGGGGATGCCTGTGGGTATGCTGGGGGCCGGTCCGACCAACGGCTTAGGGTGTGCATGGACAACGCCCGTCAACGCCAGACCTATTATGGGGCTTTGGATGTCGTCAAGGGGACCTTCCTGATGCAAAGCTATCCCAAGGCCAACGCGCAGCATACGGTGGACTTTATACGCTCTATACAACAGCGTCGTCCCGGTCAACGGTTGTTGATTTTTTGGGATGGGGCTTCCTATCATCGTCAACAGGCCATGTGCACCTTTCTCGAAACCATACAAGCGAACCGACCACCGGAGCAATGGAAGGTATGCTGTATGCGATTGGCCCCTTATACACCACAAGAAAATCCCGTTGAAGATATTTGGTTAAAAGGGAAGACTTTTGTGCGTACCCATGCCTTGTGGACTACAAACTTTGAACCGATCAAAGACCTATTTGTCGAGGGAATTCGACAGAAAAAATACTTCCAGTTCCCTAAGTTACAGCAATATATAACATCTCTTGAATAATTTAGAATTGCTATATTAGGCCCTCATTCCAATTAAACTGTCCAGAAAACACCGACATGAGAGAAATATCCTAAATCAATGGAACGGCCGGTAATCTGTTGTACCGAGAAATGCCCATCTATCAAATTGTTTTCCGCAGCAATCGCATCTCTGCTTGTATCAAAGCAAGCGACTACTTCCTTATTGTGCATGAGCGCAAATTTATTTGGATGGGTTCGCATTAACTCGGGCAGCATAGCCTTGAAAGCCTCGTAGTTTTCATCTACTTCTTGCTGTCGGCTCATACTTTTCATGTTTTTCTCCTTGTAAGAAGTTCTCCTATTGTCAAGTATATAATTCCTCTAAAAGGACACAAGCCCTATGGCCACTTACTATCCCTCCATCACCGACGATCAAGCGGCGCTGATCCGCAACGCGCCGTTGTTTTTCGTCGCCTCGGCCGCCCCGGCTCTCGCCGCTGGTCCCGACGGCATTGGTCCAGTCAACTTATCGCCCAAGGGCGGCGTGCCGCTACACGTGATTGATCCCAACCGAGTGGCCTTTCTCGACTACTTGGGCAGCGGCAACGAAACAGCGCGGCACGCGAAAGATGGCGGCCCGATTACCGTCATGGTCTGCTCATTTGCCGGAGCGGACGCCGGCATCGTCCGCCTCTACGGCAAAGCCACGGCCACCCCGCTCGAAGAATCGCCCCACGCCGCATTGCTGCTGCAAGCAGAGGCCGAACACCTGCGGACCAAGCGCCAAGTAATCGAAGTCGAAGTTGAGCAGACCGGCACTAGTTGCGGCTACGGCGTCCCGGTGATGGAATTAGTGCGCGACCGCCGCGCTAAAGACCGGGGCCGCCGCTACAAGGAGCGGAAAAAGTGAACGGACGCCTAGGGAGAGAGGATGTTGGCAATTTCGTCGAGATACTCTTTAAGGGACAATCCGTGGCTTCTTGCCAAAATCGCTAGCGTATCCACCTTGGTCCGTTCCCCCTTTTCGATTCTTCGCACTTGGCGTTCAGAAAGCCCTCGTATCTCGGCTTGCTTAATCCCGCACTGCTTGCGCAATGCGGCAACGGCCTCTCCGAATCGGAGGTCGTACATCAGCTTTTCCCAATCCTTTTTCTCGCGCCTTATGTCGTCTTTTAGGCAGCGAACAGCCTCTAAGTCAATATGTACATCAACCTCAGGCCAATGCATGTAACTGCCTTCACTGGAGATGGTAAATGAAGAACGCTGTTGGGGTGGAATGCGCTTGAGTGCGGGCATTTCTGCAAAACCTACTCTGAACAAGGTATGATCACAGGCCATGACAAAGAGTTCCTCGCCTACGACCTGTGCCGCGGCAACGAGTTCCTCGGGACATCCAAGGATCCAAGCCGTTAGTACGCGCTTGGGCACTTCCTTAGTCGAATGCACGAGAATGTGTAGGCTGCTCCTGAGTTGTGCCTCATAAAGCATTTGCGGCAAAAGCTGAGCGTTGTCGTCTGCGCGGCCGAAAATCTTGAAGGGGGAAACTTCACAGTAAAAACCAGATTTCCGGTTTTACATGCACCAAAAAAGACGCGTATTTCCCATTTGTCCGGTTTGCGAGCGTGAAAGTGAGGTGGTTCGTGATCTGAGGAATTGAACCATAATTCCAAGCCTGCCAATTGAAAGCATTCCAACTTTCCCAAAGATGGTTCCTCGCTTTCCACCAAAGAATATATCCAAAATCGGACAATTAACCAATTATGTGAAAATCAAAGAATGTCCGGTATGCGCTTATTGAGTTCTGCAAAAATAAAGGAATACGTTACAGGGGTAGTTGAGCGTACTTGAAGAAGCCTCGGATCAGGTGGTTATCGTGATGCTGGGCGGTCATCGACGGCATGACCCCGTCGGCTAGGTGCTCGATGGGATCGGGGATGAAGTTGGCCAAGTCCCCATACTTGGTATGATTCCAGACCTGTTCGACCGGGTTCAATTCGGGTGCATAGGCGGGTAACCCTTCGATGGTGGGTCGATCCGCGTATCTTTTTTGCCGGGTCGCCACCGCCGCACGATGCACACTCCACCGATCCAACGCGATGCGGATGCGCCAGTGCAAACCGGGGCGTCAGATGCGCCGGAGGTGTCGGTGTATTCGGCGGCGGGTCGGGTGAACGTGTCGGTGTCCAAGCCCATGTCCAACCCCTCGGCACTGACCGGCTATGAGTACCAACTCTACGAAGGGGTGGCCCAGCTTTTGGGGTGGACATCCGCAGGCGTGGATGCGACGACGTTGGCGGGATTGGCTCCGGGGGCGGTGTCTTCCTTTGCGGTGGGCGGGTTCCTCGATGAGATCGGCAATTTGCCGGTGAAATCGCAACGGGTGTTGCTCCATGTCTTGGAGCAGAATAGCCTGACCCGCGTCGGCGGCAGGGCCTCGATCCCGATAGATGTGCGGGTCGTGGCGGCGACCAATACCGACCTAACCCGAGCGGTTCAGGAAGGGACGTTCCGAGAGGATTGGGAGCGGTTGTCTCGCTTAGATCGAGACCGCTGAAGGGGACCACTGAGTTCAGGTGAAAGTGTACTCCGAGCCGATCATTCGTTATATTTTGTTGCATGTTTAGACAAACGTATGTCTTCCATCCCCCCTTTGATGGAGGTCGTGTTATGCTCGGTGTACGCCCTTCCTCAGCTCCTATTCGGTTACGTCCCAAGCTCGCTGGTCCGGCGAGCGGCTATCTGTTGCTATTACTGCTATTGCCTCTTGGGCTTTCGGGGCAAGAAACGCGGCAGGTGACCCTATATACGCCGGATGGCTCGCAGCAGCGGCTGCTTAGTACGCCAATGGTGGTAGATGGGGGGCTACCCATCCCATCGCTCCAAAGATCCGTCCGCTCCGTTCGATTTTGATCCGAAGTATCGATCCCACGTCCAGATGATCTTCCCGGACAGCCAAGGTCGCGTCTGGTTGGATTGTTGGATATTGTGTGTCAAGGACGGTTCGACTTGGAAGTACTACCATAAGGCCGGGATATTCTGGAATGCTTTATTCTGGAATGTTTTTGAGATGACGGAAGACGCCGCGGGTCGACTGTGGATCGTGGTAGGGGGCTACTTTGGTATGTTGGAGGGGACCACTTGGACCGGGTTCTCTTGGGAGGAGTTCCTAGTCGCTCGTGCCCCGGTTTTCGACAGTCGGGGGGATCTGTGGATTCCCTCATACGAGGGCCTGTACCGGTGGCATCGTCCCGATCTGCCTACGGCGATTGCATCCTCGTCCATGTCCGGTGCGCCGCGCTCGTTCCATCTCGCGCAGAATTATCCCAACCCCTTCAATCACGCCACGCACATCGGCTTTACTCTCCAGCAGCTATCGGCGGTGTCGCTGCAAGTGTTCAACACCCACGGCCAGTTGGTAGCTACTTTGGTAGAAGGCATGCGGCCGGCGGGAACCTATCAGACGGCTTGGGATGGGCGCGATGCTCACGGCCAAGTCGTCAGCAGTGGGGTGTATATTGCGCGGCTAGACGCCGAGGGTCGGCAGGCCACCCGCAAGATGCTGCTGATTCTATAAAAAAGGGAATGCTTCGACCAAGGCCGCAATATAGCAATCCTACATCCTTCAAGACTGGATTCCCGCGTTTGCGGGAGTATCCGTGTTTCTCGTCAAGCCCTTTTGTCTCCTGGTGGGGCGTGGTGTTCGACCCAAGGGGTTCCTCGCTGGGCAATGACGACTGTATGCAAAAAGCAGGGCCGATGAACATTCTATACTTTCAAGTCATTTAGGATTGCTATATGAGCGAATCGCCGCAAAAAATCCTAGTGCGGCAGTGGATCAGCCGGGCTGAAAATGACTTGCTAAACGTCAGGAATAATCTGGCGGCTCAAGAAATACCTTGGGATACGATCTGCTTTCACAGTCAACAGGCAGCCGAGAAGCACCGTTACAGCAGATCGTACGGGATGACGAGGACCTCGTCGCGTAGTTGGAAGACCTCTTCTACCGGGGCGACGATAATTCCCGGGCCGTGGCGCAGGGCCGGATAGGTTTCTCGGAAGGCGCGGATGCCCCGTGCATCGGCGCTCGTGATGCGCGTGCCGCTCTTGATTTCCACCGGCCAGAAAATTCCATCGCGCTCCAGCAGCAAATCAACCTCTGCACCCGCGAGGGTGCGCCAGTGATAGACTTGGGGAGGCATGGTCAAGCAGTGGAAGGTGCGGTGGATATCCAGCACTACGTGCGTCTCAAAAAGCGCCCCGAGCAGGGGATGGCCAGACAGGGCCGCGGGCGAGGAAATTCGCTGTAGGAAAGCGGCTAGCCCGGTGTCGGTCAGGTAGCCTTTGGGTTTGCCGCTGATCCGTTTGATCGCGCTGCCGTGGTAGGGCGGCAGCTCCAGCCATTGGTAGGTCGCCTTGAGGATGTGCAGCCAGCGTGCGGCCGTCTGCGGAGTAACGCCGATTTCGCGGCCAAACTGACTGCGATTTATCTCCTGCGCCGTCAACGCAGCGCACAGACTGAGCAAGCGCGTGAACTGCTGCTGATCCTGTACGCTGGCTAGGCTGCGTACATCGCGCTCGACATAGGTCCGCACGTAGGATTGCATGATGTCGGCAATGACGTCCGGCGATTGGTCCAGCGTCCGGGGGTAGCCGCCTCTCCACAGCACCTCGAATGCGGTCCGCAGCGGGGCGACCGCTGGCACACGCGCTTGGTGGTGCAAGTCCGGCAGAGTGCCTCCGGCCTCTAGCAGAAGCTCTAACCATCCGGGGCCAGCACCCGAGCCGCACCCTTGGCGTTCGCTCAGGGTCAAAGGCCCTAGATCGAGGACGACGACTCGGCCGGCCAGACTTTCGCTCGCATCGCGGAGCAGGGCTAAGTTCTGAGAGCCGGTCAGAAAATACTGTCCGGGCGCGTCGTCGCGATCGACGCGGCGTTTGATAACCGCCAGCAGCTCGGGCGCGTACTGAATCTCGTCCAATATGATGGGGGGCGGGTGCTGGGCGATGAAGAATTCCGGGTCTTGACGGGCGTTGCCCACGTCAATGACCGGATCAAAGGTAATATGGGGCATGACCGCACCGCACAGATGGCTCAGTAGGGTGCTCTTGCCGACTTGGCGCGCCCCGGTCACCAGCAGGACGGGAAAAATCTCTTTATAGCGAAGAATTTTGGCCTCTAAGTGGCGATTTCTGTAATTCATGCTTGTAGGTTAATGATACTATCATCAATTTACAAGCACGTAGCCTCCTTAAGCTGCAAAAGGTTCTGGGCGGCGGTGTTAAAGCATGTGGTCGGTGGTGCCGTTACCGAAAACCGCTAGCGGCCCTATCTTTGGGCAGCCGCCATTCCCACCCGTCTAAGCAAAGGAAAAGGACGCATGAAAAATCACCAGTACTTATTCAGAGCCGCAGGGATCGCGCTTGCGGCGTTTTTCTGGGTCGTCCGCCCAGCGTTGGGAGTTGAGGATGCTCCCCATCCCAGCGACCCTTATTTCGCCCTCGACCGCGTGCTCGAGGTGGCCGTTGAGATGACGCCCGAGGATTGGGACCGGCTGCGCGCCCAGACGCGGACCCTTGTAGATATTCTCGGGGGCACCGACTGCCTCGACAGCCCCCCGGACGATGTGTTCTCTTGGTTTGAAGCGACGGTAACGGTAGATGGCGAAACCCACGCCCAAGTCGGCGTCCGCAAGAAAGGGTTCCTCGGGTCGCTGAGTACGGAAAAACCCGCGCTCAAGGTCCGCTTCGACAAGTTCGTCGATGGCCAACTGCTCGGCGGGGCGATGAAGCGCCTGACCCTGAACAACGTCCAGCAAGACCCGTCGATGATCAATACGTGCATGGCGTACCGCGTCTTCGCGGCCGCTGGCCTGCCCGCGCCGCGCTGCAACTTTGCCACCGTTGCAGTAAACGGCAAAAACTTGGGCTTGTACGTCCACGTCGAGAGCATGAAAACGGCCTTTTTGGCGCGCAATTTTTCCGATCCAAGCGGCAATTTGTACGAGGGAACCCTGAGCGATTTTCGCCCCGGATGGCGCGGCACCTTTGAAAAGAAAACCAACGAGGACGCCGCCGACTGGTCGGACATCGACGCGGTCGTCGCCGCGCTGCAAGACCCCTCTCCGGCCGGCTTAGACGCGCTCGCCGCGGCCGTTGATCTCGACCGCTTCCTCACCTTCTGGGCGGTTGAAGTGCTCGTCGGGCACTGGGATGGATACGCCAGCAACCGCAACAACTTCTACATCTACCGCCAGCCGGGCGCGCCGTTTGTGTTCGTGCCTTGGGGCGCGGATGACGTTTTCGGGTCGAGCGACAACCCCTTTGACGATTTTGAATCGCCGGCGGCGGTCATGGCGCACGGGGCCATTGCCCACCGTTTGTACCGCGACGACGCGATGCGAGCGGCTTATGTGAGCCGCCTCAAGGAGCTGCTCGAGGCGGTCTGGAACGAGGAAGAATTGCTCGGCCTCGCCGACGAGATGGCGGCGATTGTCGAGCAGCACATACTGGACGAAAGGCGGGATGGCGCCGCCGGCGACGCAGACCGGGTGCGCCGGTTCATTCGCACGCGGCGGGCGGTGATTTTGGCCGATCTCGATCCCGAACCGCCCGCTTGGCCTTGGCCCTTGGCCTCGGCCGACATCTGCTGGGCGGAAGCAGGCTCTTTTGAGCTGCGCTTTGAGACGACTTGGGGGTCGCGTGCCAGCGAGAATCCGCTGGCCGAAGGCACGGTCGCGTTTGCCGAGTACGAGTTGGGTGGAAAAAAGCAGCGCTTTGAGCGGTCGGGGGCCACGGCCGGCTTTGAGGAAGGCGAGGCCGAGCAAGTAGAAAGCTGGGATGAAACCCTCGGCGCGCTCGACAGCAACGGCAATGGCGTTTTCGACCGCGCCGACTACGATGCGGCCCTCGCGCTCGGCGTTGAAGACCTGCCATCGTGGGCAGAGATTCTGACCATTGACGCCAACGGCGACGATGCCATTGACCAAGGCGAGTTTGAGGACGCGACGGGAGCAGAGGGCGAAGGACGCGCCGCTGAAAAGAGGGCGTCCATCTCCATCATCAGCCTCGGGCCGGACGCTACCATCGACATCCTCGCGGCGGAGCTGCCGATTGACCGCATGGTGAGCGGCGCCAACTTGCCCATTGACATGGATGCGGTCAGCGGCTACCGCGTGTGGCTGCCATCCCCCGATAGTCCCCCAGAGCAGTTTGACCTGATCGGCAAGGGAGGGATTGAGTTTGACGAGGCCAGCACCGAACCGGGCGCAAGGATTGCGGGCCGGTTTTACGGCACCTTGTTTGGCGGAGACGCTCCGCCAGCAGCCGGAGCCGACGAAGCCGAGGCAGAAATCGCCCTGATCATCAACGAGGTTGCCGCCCAAGGCGACCCGCTCGATTGGTTTGAACTGTACAATGCCTCGGATGAGCGGATCGAGCTGGCGGACTTTGTGATGGCCGACGATCTGACGGACGCCAGCAAGCGCACGGCCTTTCCGGCCGGTGCGGTCGTTGAGGCGGGTGCGTTTCTACAGATTGAGCTAGACAAAGACGGGTGGCCCGGCTTTGCCCTCGGGCGCGACGAAGAGCTGGGCATTTGGACGGCAGACGGAACCTTAATCGCCAGTATTGATTGGGATAAGGGACAGGCCGACGAGGGAACCAGCTTTGCCCGCGTCCCCGACGGTACGGGCGATTTTCAGACCGTACATACTCCCACGCCGGGTGCTCCGAATTACATTCAGACGGCGATTGCCGAGCAGGCCGCTGGCGTCCCCGAGGCATTTCGGTTGCACGGCAACTGGCCCAATCCGTTCAACGCTAGCACGACCATCGCCTTCGACGTGGCGCGGACCGCCCCCGTGCATTTAGTGGTGTACGACGCGCTGGGCCGCCGCGTCCGCGCCCTGTACCGCGGCGAGACGCTGACGGCCGGCCACTATCGCACCGCTTGGAATGGCCGCGACGACGAGGGGCGGCCGGTCGCTAGCGGCGTCTATTTGTATCGACTCGCCGCTGGGTCGGACTTTACCGAGGTGAGGCGGATGGCTCTGATTCGCTAGGATCGATGATTCTAAGAAGTTGCGGGCAGGCTTTGGGCTTTGTTGCCTCAGACAGTTTCTAAGGATTGCCGTAGAAGTAAGCAGGTTGCGGCTTCTGCGTTTAGGCTTTTATTTAATGACGGCAAATGACCTAAATCAGGGGCGGCCCCCCGTGCCTGCCCGTTAGAATTGTTGGGGCAGGCCCCCGTGCCTGCCCGTTAGAATTTCGTTGGGGCGGCCCCCCGTGCCTGCCCGTTAGAATTTCGTTGGGGCAGGCCCCCGTGCCTGCCCGTTACAGCGGCAAATTTGGCACGATCGGTTGGCAAATGAACGAGACGATGGTTAAGCATTTCATATCAGGCAGGGGCCTTGCTGTGGGGCAAAACCCTGTTGGGTGCTTGGATTCATCGTCGGACTTAATGCGTCGTAAGTCCTTGAAAAACAACGACTTACCCCCCCCCCCCCGAAAATTCTCCGCTAGCACCAAGCACTAAACTCTCTACTTCTCAGCATAGGCCGACGGATCGTGCGCGGCTGTTGGGCGTCGCGGCGGTCTGGCCGCACGGCCCCAAACCGCACACGGCCGGTCGGCCTTCGTCTGTACGCCGTGTACGTAGGCTGGGGCCTATCCAAAGTACCGCCCTAGGGCGAGCCCGGCCGCGCCATTCCCTTCTTCCTCACGATACGACCCACCACTCGCCTTCCAAAGAGCGCGGGCATCCTGTCCTCGTCGAAGGCGAGACGCCCTCCAGCTCGGATTCATCGAGAACAGCAGAAAAGGCGTTCGCAAAGTAGGGGGTCGTGTACTCAGTCCTTCTTCCAACCCATGCAAAGGAGCAAACCATGCTTTCGTTGAAATCTCTCAAAACCCTATTTGCGTTCGTCCTTTTGGGCATCGTCGGGGCTTGGATGGGCTGCTCGGACTCCGCGCCGGTCGCTTCTCGGCCAGCGGGCAAAGCCACCTGTTCCTTATGCGAATTCTTGGGCGACGACGCCTACACCGCTACCGACGGGTTGGCCGCCCCCGAAAGCCCTGATACCACCCAAACCGACGCCGACGCCGATAGCACCGAGACCGCCGACGCTGACGCTGACAGCACCCAATCGGCGGTCGTGGAGTTCGCCGACGCCAATCTGGAGCGGGCGGTAAGGGAGGCGTTGGACCGTCCGCAAGGGCCGCTGACCCCGGCGGACTTGGCGGCCCTGACCGAACTCGACGCGAGCTATAAAAACATTGAGAGCGTGGCCGGCCTCGAACACGCAACAGCACTGACAACGCTGTATCTGCGGGGCAACGCGATTACCGACGTGCAGCCGTTGGCGAGCCTAACCAATCTGCACACGCTGTCGCTGTGGGGGAACAAGGTTGCGGATGCGAGTCCGCTGGCCAGCCTGATCAGCTTGCGCAAGCTGGATATGTGGGGCAACGAAATTACGGACGTGAGTCCGTTAGCTCGCCTAACGAACCTGCAATGGATCCAGCTAGGAGACAACGCGATTACCGACGTGAGTCCCTTGGCGAGCCTGACGAACCTGCAATGGCTGGGCGTGATGGAAAACGCCCTCAGCCAGCACGCGGCCAACCAACAACTCGCCGCCGCGATAACAAGCGGCCTCCGCGTCGAAGCGGTACTAGAAAAATACCCCCGCGTCGAAACCGTACAAGTCTATCCAGAACTACCAGAGGAACCGGAACCAGAGTCCGCCCTATATTTTATAGACGCTGACATAAGAACAGGTATAGATGAAACAACAAGAGAGTCTCGGATTTGGCGTATGAACTTGAATGGCTCAACCCCCCAATCCTTCATCCCCGAACCCGAACAAGTTTACACTCACTTATACGGCTGGGTGCCCCAAGGCAGTAAGCCAGCGGGCATCGCGGTGGATGCGGTGAACAGAAAGATATACTGGACGGACTCGGTCCTAGGGGGTTCGCTTCGGTGGGCCGACTTGGATGGCTCAAACACGCAAACCCTCGCCTCGGGATTCGGTTCGCCACGGGGCATCGCGCTGGATGCGGTG
The DNA here is from genome assembly GCA_965242865.1 of Candidatus Latescibacterota bacterium. GTDB lineage: Bacteria > Latescibacterota > UBA2968 > UBA8231 > UBA8231. Next base: position 5,110,593 of record CBDETK010000013.1, on the reverse strand, counting down.
AACAGAAAGATATACTGGACGGCCGCGGATTCTATCGGGATTGTCAACTTGGATGGCTCAGACCGCCGAAAACTCTTGACCACGACGGGTTTGAATACTGCGCCACAGAGCATCGCGCTGGATGTAAAGAGCGAAAAGATGTACTGGACGGACTGGGCCGAGCATAAGATTCAGTCTGCCGACCTGAATGGCGAAAACCCCACCGACTTCCTTACGGGTACGGACGTGAATAATGCATCGGGCCTCGCGCTGGATTTGGTGAACAGAAAGATATACTGGGTTTCCTGGACCATGAGCACGGGCAGTAGAATTCGGTCTGCCAACTTGGACAATGGATCAGACGTCCAAGACGTCTTTACGGGGGTGACGACGGCATGGGGCATCGCGCTGGATGTAGAGAACGAAAAGATATACTGGGCGGACTTTGGCGCGAATAACGTTGGGAGCGTCAACTTTGATGGCTCAGACTCCAAAGAATTAGCTACGGGGTTGTTGCGTCCACTGCACATCGTGCTAGGTGTTTGGTAGCTAGCCGCGCTTGGCCGCTGGCCGCGCCTACCGTCCCCGGGGGCCCGGGTAAAATTCAGTGGGCCAACTTGGATGGGGATGGCTCAGACGCCCAAGACCTCATCACCGAGGGGTTGACGACGCCACAGTACATCGCGCTGGGTATTTGGTAGTCGTGGAGGTTCACCGGCCCGGCTTGCATGGCGTTGAGGCGACGCGGCAGATGCTGCATCGCCCATCTCCGCGTTGCCATGGCCGCCTTCAATCGACTGGTGCAGGGGCATGGAATGCAGCCCGATAGAGGGCGAGTGATTATTCGCCCGTGTCGCTTTTTTTAGAGCATCGGCCCGGCCCAATCCCTAGGGCCGCACCACGCTGCCGTCGGCGCGGCGGTCTTCGGCCGCGTAAAAAGCGCGCACCTGATCGCCCACCAACAGCTTCTTGGCCTTGTCCTCGTCGATGTCGATTCCCAAGCCGGGCTGGTCGTTGGGATACATGTAGCCCCCTTCCATAGTCGCGTGTCCGGGAAACGCCTCCAACTCGGCTGGCCCGAACCCGTTTTCCTCTTGAATGCCAAAGCTGTAGCTCGCCATGTCTAAGTGCATGGCGGCCGCTTGGTTGACCGGATCGTTGTCCCCGCCCTCCTGCCAAGCCGTCTGGACGCCGTAGAACTCGCAGAGCGCGGCGATTTTGCGGCACGGGGTGATGCCGCCGCCTTTGGCCACCCGCACACGGACGTAATCGATGAGGCGTTCGCTGATCAGCGGCAAGTATTCGTGGACATTGACGAATAGCTCGCCCATGGCCTGCGGCGTGGTGCATTGCTGGCGCATGAGCCGGAACCAGCCGATTTGCTCGGGCGCGAGCGCGTCTTCCAAAAAGAAAAGGCGGTAGGGTTCCAGCCGCTTGGCCAGAGCCACCGCGACTTGGGGCTTGAGGTGCTCGTGGACGTCGTGGGTCAGCTTGGGGCCAAATCCGAGGTGCTTGCGGAGATAGTCGAACATGGCCGGGATGGCTTCGAGATAGGCTTCGTCGTCAAAGGCCGGGGCCGCCGACCACGGGTTGCGCGGCTTGGGGGCGTTTTCCACGAACCCGCCGCCGCCATAGCCCCCGAGTTGGCAGCGGATCACCGGCCAGCCCTCGTCGATGTAGCGTTGGACGTCCTCGGCGAGGGCCGCGTGGTCGCTGCCGCCGGCGTGGGCGTAGCAGGGCACGGCCGCACGGCAGGCCCCGCCGAGCAGATCGTACACGGGCATTCCGGCCTCCTTGCCCTTGATGTCCCACAGGGCCATGTCGATCCCGCCCAGCGCGGCGTTGAGAATGGAGCCGCTGCGCCAGTAGCCGCTGGTGTAGAGGCACTGCCATATATCTTCGATGCGGCTGGCCTCGCGGCCAATCAGCAGCGGCCCCAAGCTCTCTTCGAGGGCTGTGACGACCGTGGCCGCGTGGTTGTGCTCGCTGGCCGAGCCAATGCCGTAGAGACCGGGCTGGTCAGTGATGATTTTGACGATGACCCAGGTGCCGTTTTGGCGGGTGCGGATGCAGCGGACTTCCTTGATTTTGGCCATTGGCCTCCTCCTTGCGTAAGTTTGGGCTGAAAATAGCAAGTGCTCTATCGGCCCAAAAGAGGACGCCGATGAATTTCAATGCCACCAACAGCACGTTTCGCCAACTCATGGGCAATGGGCTGAGTTATCGCGTCCCCCAGTTCCAACGCGACTATTCTTGGGGGGCCGACGAGTGGGACGACCTGTGGCAGGACTTGGTCGCGCTGTTCGGCGACGACCCAGAACCCGCTCATTACATGGGCTATCTGGTATTGCAATCGGCGGACAACCGGGCGTTCAACATCATCGACGGCCAGCAACGCATGACCACGTTGAGCCTGTTGATGCTGGCCGCGGTGGCGCGTCTGACGGACTTGGCCGCGTCGGACGACCCGGCGGACCCACAACGCCGACGCGCCGAGCAGTTGCGCAGCAATTACATCGGCTATTTGGACCCGGTGAGCCTAGTGCCGCGCTCCAAACTGGAGCTAAATCGGCACAACGATCGCTTTTACCAGCATTACCTAGTCCCTTTGGAGCGTCTGCCGCAACGAGGGTTGAACGCATCGGAACAGCTCCTGCGCCGGGCGTTTCTCTGGTTTAAGGCTCGCATTGAGGAACGATCCGGTGACGACGGTGAGGCGGTGGCGCGCTTTGTCGATGGCGCGGTAGATAAGCTGCTTTTTACGACCATCACCGTGACCGACGAACTGAATGCCTTCAAGGTGTTTGAGACCCTGAACGCACGCGGTGTGCGCTTGTCTGCCACGGATCTGCTGAAGAATCACTTGTTCTCGGTCGTCTCGCGTGGCAATCCACATGAATCAGAGATCAACTCTTTGGAAGATCGCTGGGATGGTATCGTCGGGCTGCTGGGCAGTGAGCGCTTTCCCGAGTTTTTGCGGGTTTTCTGGAACAGCCGCAACCGGCTGGTGCGCAAGACAGACTTGTTCAAAACCCTGCGCCGTACAATAAGCGATCGGTCTAGGGTGTTTCAGTTGGTCCGCGATATGGACCAATCCGCGCGGGTGTATTCGGCGTTGCGTCGGCCAGAGGACGGCTCTTGGACCGCAGAGGAGCGCACAAATCTGGACCAGTTGCAGATGTTCAACGTGCGTCAGCCCTTGGCGTTATTGCTGGCGGCATTTGAGCGATTTGGGGAACGCGACCGCGCCGGCTTTGGACGGTTCTTGCGTGCTATCGCGGTGGTATCGTTTCGATACAACGTGATTGGTGGCCGCCAAAGCAACGAGCAGGAGGTGGTATATAACCGGATTGCCTGTGAGCTATCGGCCGGCACAATCGACAGTGTGCAAGCGGCGATTGCAAAGCTGCGGCCGGTCTATCCCGAGGACGCGGAATTTAGGGCGGCGTTTGTCGAAAAGGAACTGCGGACGACCAACTCCCGCAACAATAGAGTCGTGCGCTTTATACTGTTCGCGCTCGAAGCGCAGTTGTCGGGACAGCGCTTTGAAGCCGAGAGCGCGAAATACGACATTGAGCACGTGTTGCCGGAAAATCCGCATGACGGCTGGGGCCAGTTCGACGAGCAACAGCGGGAGGCTGCTACGTATCGTCTAGGGAACATGACGCTCTTGACGACCGCCGCCAATCGCGATTTGGGCAATTCGGGATATGCCGAAAAGCACTCGGCCTACCAAGGGAGCGACTTCGCAATAACGCGCAAGCTGGCAGAAGACTTTGATACTTGGACCGTGGAGAAACTCCACGCACACCAAGTTTGGATGGCCAAACAAGCCACAGGGATCTGGCGAATCGACTTCTGAACGGGCGACGCCGATCCTGTGCAGTTGCTGACGCGCAAAATTATGCTCATACGATAGCCCTACACGACACCAGCCGCTTCGAGGGCGGGACGCCCTTGATCCCGGGCGCAACGGGACGTACTGAGCGATAGCCAACGCCCATGCGGTGGACGAAAACCGCTTTTACTGAGAGGACCCTTATGCCCGCCTTTCAACCGTACGCTTCTTTGGAACGCTACATTGGCCGCCGCCTCTTGGCCCTGCTGGCCGCGCTGGCCCTAACCGACATTGCGGTCTTGCTGAGCGCGTCGCTGAGTACCGCCTTGATGAGCACGGCGTCCGGGGCCGACGTAGTCCGCGCCCGCGCCCTCGAAATCCTCAACGACGAAGGCCAACCCGTGCTCGTGGCTACGGCCGATGAACGCCAAAACGGCGCGTTGTGGGTGGGGACCGGCCATGGACAGGGCGGGGTTAGCCTCAGTACCGACGCAGCCGGCCACGGCTTGCTCGCGGTCAACACGGCTACGGGTGCGCCGCTGGTCTCGATTGCAAGCAGCGAGGGAGGCGCGGTGCAGGTGTATAATGCGGCCGGCGAACAGTTGGCGTACTTGGGCGCGAGCGCGGCTGGCAGCGGCCACTTGGAGCTGCGGAGCGCGGCCGGCGGCTTGCTGGTCGTCGCGGGGGAAGACGCGGGCAGCGGCTTGCTGATGGCCAACAACGCCGAGGGCGTCAACATCTTTCTCGCCGGCGCCGATTCATTGCAAAACGGCGGCCTGTTGATCAACAGCCACACCGGCGACAACCTGATCTACGCGGGGGCCGGTGCCCGCGGCAACGGCGGCCTGCATGTCAACGCCTCAAATGGAACCCACCTCGTCTTCTTGGGCGCCGATGGCAAGCGCAACGGCGCGGTGGGGATTTGGGACCGCAACGGCGCGGGCCGCGTCTTGCAGAAGTAGCAAATGGCTTCTTCACGGTGCGTAACGCGCTGCGGTGCGGTCGTCTGCGCCTTGCTCGGCTGGCTTCCTCCGGCGAATGCCGACGAGCTTCGCTTTGCCTCCCGCCGCGACTGGCAGGCTTGGCCCCTGCCCGGCACGGTCGCGCTAACGCCACAGGGCGGGCTCAAGCCCGTTGCGGTTCGCCGCGACATCAATGCCGCGCTCAATGCTGCGGCCTTTGGCGGCGGCATCCGCCGCGCGGGTTCCAATCTGCGAGACGCGCCGCTGGTCATGGACAGCGACCGCGCCACCGGCTGGCGTCCCCAGCTCGACGATCCGCCTGCGAACTGGACCCTTGAGCTCGATTTGGGGCGGGGAGTCTCCGCCCGCCGCGTCAAGCTGATCTTTGACCCCCAAGGCCCGGCACCGTCGCTTTTTGACCTGCTGCTTTCCACGGGCGAACACGCCGTTGACGAGGTAGATAACCCCATCGCCGAGACCGTCATCTACCGCCAGCGCGAGCGATTCAAGGAGAATACCCGCCACGAGATCGCGTACGAACTCGACCAGCCCTTCCACACGCCGATCCAGTACGTGCGCTTGGACCTGCTCGCCCTCGAACCCGGCACCCGTCTCCTCGAGGTCGAGGTGGAAGCACTCGGCGACAATCTGGCCTTGTGGATGCTGGCGCGCGGTGGCAATCTCGAAGTAGTCCTCGACGCGTTCGTCACCCAAGACCTCATTCCGCTGGGCAACGCCCAAGTGCTCATCGACGGCGATCTCTCCACGCGCTGGTTTGTGCGGCGCACCATCCAAGCCGAGCGCGACGTCTTTTCGCACATCGTCCTCGACTTGGGGGCCACGTACTTCATCGACAAGCTCAAAATTGTCGGCGGCGTCGTGGCCCGGCCCGGCGGCGGCATCACCGCTGGCAGCGGCCGGGTCATCGACTTCTTCATCACCCGGCGCTCCTTTGGGTTCAACTTCTACGAGGTGCTCGGTTCCGCTGGCTCGGTCGCGCCCGATGGCTCCCTGATCTGGCAGAAGTACTATGCTGGCACGGCCAGCCAACACGTCAAAGAAGTGACCGGAGCGGCCACCCACGAGTTTGGGCTGGTGCCCACCCGCTTTATTCGGGTGTTGTGGAAGAGTTGGGACGCGAGCAATCGCTGGGCCTTTCGGGGGTTTGCCGAGGAGCTTCAGGTGTTCGGCGAGGGCTTTCCTCATAGCTTGGAATTTCGCTCGCACATCATGGACTTTGAGCGCGTCAAAAGCCTCAACGCCCTGTCGTGGAAGGCCGACATCCCGCCGGGCACTCGACTGGAGCTACGCAGCCGCTCCGGCAACCAAGTCGAAAACCTGCTGACCTATTACGACAAGAACGGCAAGCAAGTCAGCAAGCGGCGCTACGACAAGCTGATTCCGAGCTTCAAGGGGCCGATCGACACCGCTGAGGTCATCGGCGACGATTGGAGCGCGTGGAGCAAGCTCTACGCCTTTTCGGGCCAAGCGTTCCAATCGCCTTCGCCGCGCCGCTACGCCCAACTCCAGCTGCGGATGGTCACGGCCGACCCAGCGGTGGCCCTACAACTCGACGCGCTCAGCATTGCCTTCAGCGACCCGTTGTCTCAGCGTGCGGTCAGCGAAATTTTCCCGACCGAGGTGGTGCCGGGCGAAGAAACCGAGTTCCGCTTCTTTTTGCGCCCGCGCCAGACGAGGGCCTCCGGGTTCGACCGCCTCGTGTTGGAGACGCCGACGCGGACGCGCTTTATTCGCGCCTTGGTCAACGACGCGCCCCTAGCGGTTGCAGCCCAGCCGGTTGAAGCGGGCTTTGCGGTGACCTTCCCCCAGCCGTTGCGCGACGCCGACCTCGTGGAGTTGCGCTTTGCCGCCCAAGTTTTCCAGCAGTCCACGCCCTTCGTCCTTTTCATTCAAGACGCTCGCACGGCGGACGCCAGCCGCCAGCGCGTCGATCCCGGGGATGCTACGGACCAAGTCGCCAGCAGCACCAATGTCGTCGGCCTTCCGGTCGCCCGCGATCTCCTGCTCAACGTCGTCTTTGACGCGGAGGTGCTGACGCCCAACGGCGACGGCATAAACGACGTGCTGACCGTCCGCGCCGACGTGATCAACCTCCTCGCGCCGCGCCCTTGGCACCTGCGGCTCTACGACTTGGCCGGTCGCGTGCTCGTCGAGCGGACGCAAGCGGTCACCGCGGGTACTCGGCATTTCACGTGGGATGGCCGCGACCAAGCCGGGCACCGGGTGCCGCCCGGCCTTTACCTGCTCGACCTCCACCTCGACGGAGACGCTCAGCAGCAGCGCGTCCGGCGCGTGATTTCAGTGGTTTATTGAAGTTTTTTTAAGATTTTCTTGATTTTTTTCAAAAGTTTGTTAGTTTGTCGGCGTTTACTGCTGGAGGCTTTGCGATGACTTAGGGGATTTCGATCGCGACAAGCCCTTAACATTCCCAAAAGGAGACAATCATGAATGAGATGGAGAGCAAACTCAAAAAGTATTACGAGGAAGTTGGTATTACTTCTGTGAAAGAAGTGGAAGACAGCAAGGGCTATTACGATTACGAAAAGATGTTTGACTCTTTCGGTTGTCGTAAGAAGGATGACTGTCGGGATGCCTGTAGGAACGCTTATAAACCTTTAAGCGACGACTCGAAATTTCTCTTTTCCCCTCGGACGGAGGAAGCTACAGTCAGCCGATACTACTCAGAAAAGAAGTACAAAGGCCACCGTATCCCGCGTATCGTGGTTGTCTCCCTGTCCGCTTCGGAGCCAATGGAAAAAAAGCCAGAGCAAGCGGAGGGCAAGTCTTTCTCGCTGAACCCACACTGGCGAGGAACGACGACGACCATTAGGAGCCTGCTTGACCCCTTTGTTGATCTAGCTCCAGCAGGAGATTGGAGTAACGAGAGTACAAAAATAATAGGGGAATTGTTTGTTCATGTGCGAACGGCGAAGTGTTTCTCCAATGTCGGTGGACCAGGGCAAGAGCCCAACCTATTGTACGAGAATTGTGGAGAGTATCTCAGCAAGGAAGTGAGTATTCTCAAGCCTGACGTGGTCGTTACCCAAGGCAATCATGCACACTGGCAAGCAAAAAGGCATGTTTTTGATGAAAATGCCGAGAGTACTATAGTTGAAAAAGTAGAGGGTATCGATAATTCCATCGCACGTATCGTGCGCCTAAAGGAAGATGACTGGAAAGTCTATTGGCTGCGGCCGGATTTTCCGAATCCGAGGACAAAGTTCTACTCTGAGCATGCAGGGAAACCTGTTGATTCTGAGAGGGGTATAGCGGGCGCAAAGCGGGAGAATCTCGTGCGCTACGGCAGGGACATAAAGAAGTTCATGGATGAGGAAGGGCGGTAGATCGCAGCAGATTATTGGGCACTAAGCCAAAATCGTCAGCACCTTTTTATTGCGAACCGGGTCTTTCTCTGTTTCGGCGGGGGGAGGCCCGTCGTTTTTTTGTGTGGCTCTGGGGCGGTGCGGATAATCTTAGTTTTGGCTTATAAATCATTCACTGAGGAGGATAGGATGCGCTTTTTGCTGTTGGTCTTGGTTGGGTTGTGGTTGGGCTGCGGGGATCGGTCTATGCCGGTGTCGCCTTCGGAGCCTTCGGGCAAGGTGTCGAGCGGTGGTCTATTTGACTTGTTCAAGGAGGGTGGGAGCGCGATTGTGGGCGTGGATAGTACCGCGGCAGAGACACCCGCGGATAGCACGGCCGCAGCGGGGGCGGATAGCACGGTGACCGAGGAGGTCGTTGCGGATCCAGTAGATAGCCCGGAAGCGGAGGAGGAGGAGGAGGAGGAGCCGGTGCCCGTGGTTTTCCGGTCGCCGGCGGCGGCTCGTGCGGCGTTGGATAGTCTGGGTATCGAGTACACGGCGGCGGCTTTTCTTGATGCGGCGTGGGATGGCAACTTGGCGGTTGTGCGGTTGTTCGTACAGGGGGGTATGTCGGTTAAAGCTACGACCCGCGGCGGCTTCACGGCTTTTCTTGATGCGGCGCTCAATGGTCATTTGGCGGTGGTTCGTTTTTTGGTGGGGCTGGGGTCGGACGTCAACGCTACGTCCGACAACGGCTATACGGCTCTGAGTCTTGCGGCGAACTATGGTCATTTGTCGGTGGTTCAGTATTTGGTCGGTCAGGGGGCGGACGTCAACGCTACGGACAACGACGGCTCTACGGCTCTGCACTCTGCGGCGGGTAATGGTCATTTGGCGGTGGTTCGTTTTTTGGTGGGGCTGGGGTCGGACGTCAACGCTAAGACCGACCACGGTACGGCTCTGCACAGGGCGGCGGAGTATGGTCATTTGGGGGTGGTTCAGTATCTGCTTGAGCAGGGGGCGGACGTCAACGCTACGGACAACTTCGGCGAGACGGCTCTGTTCTGGGCGGGTAGTCTGGAGGTGGTTCGGTATTTGGTGGAGGAGCTGGGGATGGACGTGAACGCTTCGAGGAACGACGGCTTAACGGCTCTGCACTCTGCGGCGGCGGAAGATCATTTGGCGGTAGTGGAGTATTTGGTCGAGAATGGGGCGGACGTCAACGCTACGGGCGAATACGGCTGGACAGCGTTGCATTGGGCGGCGGGCGGCGGTCATTTGGCGGTGGTTCGGTATTTGGTCGGTCAGGGTGCGGATGTGAACGCGAAGAACTACGGCGACGAGACGGCTCGGGGCGTGGCGGCGGCGCGTGGTTATACGGCGGTAGCGGCGTATTTGGAGTCTGTGGGCGGGTAAGTCAAGAGGAGTAAGCCTACATTCACTTATTCGAGGAGGAGATTTGGTATGCGTTTTTTGGTGCTCTTGTTGGGTTTGGCATTGTTTTCTTTGCCGGCGGCTTCGTCAGCGAGTACCGCGGCGGCTCGTGCGGAGCTAGATCGTCGAGGTATTGACTACACTGAATGGGCGTTTGTTGATTCGGCAGCGGCGGGCAACTTAGCGGTCGTCAAGCTATTCGTACAGTCGGGCATGTCAGTTGAGAGTAAGGGCAGTGGAAGCGCGACGCCTCTGTATGGGGCTGCTGGGTCTGGAAATTTGGATCTGGTCAAGTATTTGGTGGGTCAAGGGGCGGACGTGAACGCTAAGGACTTCAATGGCTTTACGGCTTTGCACGCGGCCGCTAGGTCTGGGAAATTGGAAGTAGTGGAGTATCTGGTTGAGGAGCAGGGGTTGGACGTCAACGCTACGGACAACTTGGGCGGGACGGTTCTTCACCCGGCGGCCTTGGGCGGCTCAGTGGCGGTAGTGGAGTATTTGGTGGGTCTCGGTTTGGACGTCGCTATGACGCGGGACGACTGGACGGCTCTGCACTCTGCGGCGGGGCGCGGTCATTTGGAGGTGGTTCGGTACTTGGTGGAGGAGCAGGGGTTGGACGTGAACGCTGAGAACAGATACGACAACACGGCTCTGCACAGGGCGGCGGAGCGCGGTTATTTGGAGGTTGTGCGGTATTTGGTGGGTCAGGGAGCAGATGTCACGGCTAGGGACAACAACGGCCGGACGCCTCGGGGCCGGGCTGCGGGGATGGGTGAAACGGATGTGGCGGCGTATTTGGCGTCGGTGGGTGAGCGCGAGAAACTTATTTCAATTCCTTCGTCTGGGGTTGGCAAGTGGGAGGTTGATCAAGAGTTAGATCCGGTCAATGACAAGCAGAACGTGTTTGCTGTGCTGCCTTCAGAGGATTTTGTCCGTGGCCGTTCAGGCGCACTCCTTGGAATAACCTGCGATGGCGGGGAAGTCTTTGAGGTGCAAATTTTGCCTCAAGGGGTGAAGGTAGCGTATGAGTCTGATGCTTCCAGCGATGTTATTTGGCGGTTTGATAAACTCAAAGCGGTTTCAAAAAAGTGGGTGGTCTCTAAGGATCGAGAGACGCTTTACCCGATGTCAAAATACTCGCGGAAGCTGGCGGAGGTGCGGGTGCAACAAATCCGATGGGCGCAGAATCTTCTGGTTCGTTCCCAGCTCTTTGTTCGCATAAAAGATTCGGAAGGCAAACGGGGCGCGGGCGATTTTGTGTTTGATCTGCGTGGTTCTGCGAAGGCGGTCGATCTGGTGCTAGGTGCTTGCGGTTGGTAGGATCGTGGCGGGTAGGCTTGTTCGCTCAAATCGCAAGAAGTCGTCACTCGATTGGATCGGGTGTCGGCTTTTTTGCGGCGGCGGAGCGCGGTCATTTGGAGGTGGTTCGGTATTTGGTCGAGCAGGGGGCGGACTTGGACGCTACGGGGGGCAGCTCCGGCAGTACGGTTCTTTTTGCGGCGGCGGAGCGCGGTCATTTGGAGGTGGTTCGGTATTTGGTCGAGCAGGGGGCGGACTTGGACGCTACGAACAGATACGGCAGGACGGTTCTTTTTGCGGCGGCGGAGCGCGGTCATTTGGAGGTGGTTCGGTATTTGGTCGAGCAGGGGGCGGACTTGGACGCTACGAACAGATACGGCAGGACGGCTCTGCACAATGCGGCGCGTGGTGGTCGTTTTGAGGTGGTTCGTTATTTGGTCGGTCAGGGGGCGGACGTGAACGCGAGGGACAATAGCGGCTGGACGGCTAAAGCCCGGGCGGCGCGGAAAGGTCGTACGGAGGTTGTCGAGTATTTGGAGTCGGTGGGCGCGGAGTAAGCGGTCTTAGGGGCGTTAAAATCGCTTACGGGTCAAGGCGCATAAACGATTTTTGTCTCTGGCGTGGGTTTAGTTGGGGGCGAATTGTGCGAATTGGGGCTTTTTTGGCGGTCTTGGCGTTCCCAGTGTGCTTTGAGTTCGGCCAGCTGGTCAATCGAGGCGTGGGGGGGAAATTTGGTCTCTGTTAGGGTTTCTTTCTTCTCAGAAGCTGTCTGAAAACTCTGTGATGTATCGCGTATTTGAGTTGGCGTACTCATTAAGCCATCTTCAGGTTTCGCTAAAAAATCTGAACAGAAAGGCTCATATAATGAGTACGCCGATTGGTCAATATGCCACCGATGTAACCGATGAGCAATGGCAGCCGATCGAACCGGTACTGTACTCAAACGGCGTTGGGTCGTTGAGCGCACCTGAGCATGGTTGATGAATTTTAGACGCCATGCCCGAGAGTATGAGGTCCTGACGCGCCAGAGCGAAGCCTTGATTCAGATTGCCATGATCCACCTAGTACTAGCTTCTTAAAACGGTGGGACTGTGTTCACAGCCTATACGAAGGATCCGGCGGCTAACAGCAGTCATCCAAGTTCGTTTTACAAACGTTGACTGGATTCCCGCTTTTGCGGGAATGACGAGACAATACTTGTGATGCCTTGGGGGATTTCGAGCAGTACAATCTCTAAACCATTAAACGTCAAAAGGAGACAATCATGAATGAGATGGAGAACAAACTCAAAAACTATTACGAGGGAGCTAGTATCAAGTCTGTGAAAGGAGTGACAGACAGCAAGGGCTACTACGATTACGAAAAGATGTTTGACTCTTTCGGTTGTCCTAATAAGGATGACTGTCGGAATGCCTGTAAGCTCGATTATGAACGTAAACGTTCGGGTGGAGACGGAGACACGAAATTTCTCTTTTCCCCTCGGACGGAGGAATCTGAGGGCTCTACAGTCAGCCAATACTACTCAGAAAAGAAGTACAAAGGCCACCGTATCCCGCGTATCGTGGTTGTCTCCCTGTCCGCTTCGGAGCCAATGAAAAAAAAGCCAGAGCCAGAGGAGGGCAAGCCTTTCTATCTTCCTCGGAAATCGCACTGGCGAGGGACGACAACGACCGTCCGGAGTCTCCTCGATCCCTTTATCGAACTAAAGCCAGCAGAGGATGAGGAGAGTTTAAGAATAATAATGGAACTCTTCTTTCATGTGCGAACGGCGAAGTGTTTCTCCAACTCCGATGGAAAAAAGCAAGAGCCGGCCCAACTGTACAAGAATTGTGGAGGCTATCTCAGCGAGGAAGTGAGAATTCTTGAGCCCGACGTGGTCGTTACCCAAGGCGATAGAGCGTACGATAAGGCGAGAACGTATGTTTTTGAAAGGGGTGCCGAGAGAACCCCAAAAAGAGAAGTAGAGGGTATCGCTGATGCTGATTCCAGCGTCCGGCCTCTAATCGCACGCATCGTGCCTCTAAAGAAAGACAACAGGAGGGTCTATTGGCTGCGGTCGTACTTTCCGTATGGGCGTTTCTATTCTCCGAATCATGCTGGCCCAAAGATCGGCTGTGAGAGCCATATAGTAGGTGCAAAGCTGGAGAATCTCGTGCGCTACGGCAGGGACATAAAGAAGTTCATGGATGAGGAAGGGCGGTAGATCGCAGCAGATTATTGGTCGCTAAGCCAAAATTTCCGGCACCTTTTTGGTTTGGTAGTAGCCTAGCGCGTCCGATAGCGTCGCCAGCCGTTGCGCTCCACCCGCCAGCCGAGCGCGTCGAGATGAGTGGCGCGAATTTGTTCGATGTGGCGGGTATGGGCTGCGGCCTTTTCTTCGCTAAAGGCGTAGTGGCGCAGGCGGTCGGGATCGAGTTCAACGCCCAACCCCGGTTGCTTGGGCACGGCGAGGAACCCCTGATCGTAGGTCAGCTTGCCGCCGCAGATCACGTCGTCAGCCCATTGGTTGTAATGCGCGTCGAGCGCGTGTGCCGAGAAGGGCGGAAAGGCGCGGTCTCGCCCCCAGACGATGTGATAGGGCAGCTCGTAGGGAAAGGCGAAGGCCGCGATGTGCAGGCGGATCGCCGTGGCTGGCCCCAGCTCATAAGCACTGTGCATGCCGATCCCCATGCCCATAAAGCGCGCCGCGTCGTAGTAACGCTTGAGTGCCAGCGGCCCGGCGTAGGCGTCGGGCGCGGAAATGTCGGCCGGCTGCCAGCGGCGCAGCGCGTCTAGATCGAGGGCCGCGTCGAGAGCCCCATCGCCGTAGCGGCCCTTGGCGCTGGGCTGCGATACCAGCGGCGGCAGCCAAGCGTGCGACGAGATCGGGATGGTGCTCAACAGCCGCAGGCGATGGCCGGCGCGAAAAATGTGAGCGAAGCGCCCGCCCACCGGCTCCTCAATCCACTCCAGATGACAGTCCTCAACCTCGCGCATAAAGCGCAACGCCTGCGCCTCGCCCCAAGAGGCGTGGGGATCGACGCGGATGTCCACATCCGGTCCCACGGCCGCGCGGATGTTGCGGACCAATTCCACGTAGCGACGCGGCTCAAAATCGCACATCGAGAGCTTGATGTTGTGGAAGCCGTGGGCGCGGATAATCTCCTGCACGTGGGCAGGATAACTCTCAAAGGTGACGGCGTTTTCGCCGTTGAGGTCCGGGAAGCGATACCAAGTATAGGCCGACATGGGGACGCGCTCGGCCAAGGGGGTCGCCAGCGCGAAGAGTTCGTGCAAGTACTGGCCCAGCGGTCGGTTGGCGATTTTGCCGATTAGGTCCCAGTAGGCCAGCCCCATATCGGCGCGGATTTGGGGGTCAAAAGGATTTTTGCCGAGGACTTTGCCCTTTAATGCTTCGGCGTCCGCATTGACGCCCTCGGCAATGCCGACGAAGCCTTTGTCGGTCTCGAACTCGGCAAAAGTAAAACGCTCGGCCGAACCATCCCAACGCTTGGTCCCAACCCAAGGCATCAGCACCCGGAAGACGCGCACGTCGCGGATGGTATGCCCGGCCGCCAAGCCCTCAGCTTGGATGCGCTGTTCGACCGCTTTGGCGCGGGCGACGGTCTCGCGGTCGAATTCGGCTAACTCTGCTATGGGGTCCATGAGGCGGCTTTTCCAGCGTCTGGCGTAGTGCTTGCGCGGCTTGATCGACAAGGGCTTTTTCTGATCTCGGTATGTTCAGCATTTGCTGAAAGTGGCCGATACAGTGAAAATTGTCAAAAGCGATCCTAGCCGCGATGGCCGGTGAAAGCTGGCAGAATCTCGCGGCTTTCAGGCTTGGGGGTACGTCAGGTGCTCCAGCAACCCCTCGACCGAGACCGCCCGCACGCCCGGACAGAGCGCGGACAGGTTTGGCGTATCGGGCAACGGCTGATGCGCGACCAGACGCTCGACCTCGTACTCGTCGATGGCCTTGTCTAGACGCAACAGGGACCGGGCCGCCCCGGGATCTACGGTATGGCCGGCCTTGGCCTCTACCAGCAGCAGGCGGGCGGGGCCGGCGGGCACGAGAAAATCGACCTCAAGCCCCTGCTGGTCGCGGAAGTAATACAGTTCGCGGCGGCGGGCGGTATTGAGCTGCTGCTTGGCGATTTCTGCGGCGACAAAGCCCTCAAAAAGCGCACCATAAAAAGGGGAAGCACGCAAGGCCGCGGCGGTCTCAATGCCCAGTAGGTGGCAGGCCAAGCCCGAATCGACGAAGTATATTTTGGGCGATTTGACGAGCCGTTTGCCAAAGTTGTGGTAGAAGGGCGGGACCAAGATGATCTGGGCGGTGATTTCGAGGATGTTCAGCCAAGCCGAAATCGTCGGCACAGAGACCCCGAGGGGCGCGGCTAAGTCGGTCTTGTTGAGGATTTGGCCGCAGCGGCTGGCCACCAGCGCGACGAAGCGGCGGAAGGTGGCTAAGTCGCCAATGGCACTGACGGCGCGCACATCCCGCTCCAGATAGGTCTGGACGTACGAGGCGAACCAAGTGCGGGCCACTGAGGGCCGAGCTAACACTTCGGGGAAGCCGCCTTTGAGCAGGGAGGTCGCGGCCGTCTCCCGCACGGACAGGGGCATGAGCTGGAAGATCGCGGCCCGGCCGGCCATGGATTCGGTCACCCCCCGCATGAGGGGCGCTTCCTGAGAGCCGGTGAGGAGCCATTGGCCCAGCCGGTCGGGGCGGGCGTCGATGCGGGTGCGGATATAGCCGAGCAGTTCCGGGACGTTCTGGATTTCGTCGAGGATAACGGGCGGGCGAATCTCGTCGAGAAAGGCCCGGGGGTCTGAGCGCAGGCGGGCGATAATATCGGGGTCTTCGACTAGATAGTATTCGGCGCGGGGAAATAAATGGCGCAGCAAGGTGGTCTTGCCGGCGCGGCGCGGGCCGGTCAGGAGCACCGCGGGAAAGTGCCGGACAGCTTGGAGGAGCTCGGTTTCGAGGAGGCGGGGGATGTATTTCATGTTTGAGAAATATAAAGTGGGACTTTAGAAAACTCAAAAGTCTCTTGTGCAGGCAGGACGAAGAGATCGCGTGCAAGCCCTCGGGATTTGACAACCGCCCTCGGCCCCTTGTACAATAGTCCGCCCTCGTTCACCTTTGGAGCCAACATGATCAAAGACCCTCCGCTGCTCACGGTTCGCCGCCACTTTCCGCGGCCCTCAGAAGCCATCCTGCGCGCGCTACGGAACGTTCCCACCGGCTTTATTGCCGACTGCATGAACGGCCGCGGGGCGCTCGACTACCGCATCAAGCCGCTCGACCCGGACAACTGCAAGCTGGTCGCGCCCATCGTCACCTGTCATCCCGGGCCGGGCGACAACCTCGCCGTGTTTGCCGCGCTCGAAATCGCGCAGCGAGGAGACGCCATCTTCATCGCTACGGATGCGTTCACTCGCACCGCAGTCGCCGGCGACATCATGCTGGCTATGGGGCGCAATCGCGGCATCGCCGGCTTTGTCACCGACGGCCTGATGCGCGACATCGACGGCATCCTGCCCGTCGGCCTGCCGGCCTTCTGCATGGGCATTACGCCCAACTCCTGCACCCGCAATGGGCCGGGGACCGCTGGTATGCCCGTGGTCATGGGCGGGACCTGCGTCGATGCGGGGGAAATTGTCGTCGCAGACCGCGACGGGGTGGTGGTCGTTCCGCACGACCAGTTCGACGCGGTCGTGGCAACCTTGCCCAAGGTGCGCGAGGCCGAGGAAGCCCTCACCCGCCGCGTCCGGCTGGGGCTGGACAACATTGAGGAAGTGCGCGCCCTGCTCGACTCGGACCGCACGGAGCACATCGACTAATGTTCCGCGATCGCCAAGCTCGGCTGATCGAGCGCGAGCTCCGCTAGCCGGTCGCCCGCGAGCTCTTCTACGGTCCCGTCGGCTAGGCGATAGAGCCGTACTAATCCCACATCCTTCCACGCCCATGGCGCGGCAGCCTCCGCAGCTGTCGGCAACAGCAGGGCCAACGTGCGGGTCGGCCCCCTGAGCAGCCGTGCGGTCGCGCCCTCGCCTGCTAGGCTGGCGGCCTTGGCAAAAGGCTCGCAAAAGCGCTGCAACAGCGCATTGAGACAGCGCAGGACGCCAAAGGCGGGTCGGGGGTTGCACAGGGGGTCCAACAGCCCTTGCCCCACATCCATCGTGCGGTCCAGATCGATAAAAGGCTCGACGAAGAGCCGCGCCCGCGGCAGCAACGCCGTTGCAAAGAGGGCCTCCGCGGCTCGCACGGCATCGTCGCGGTCGCTTTGCCCGGGCAGCTCAAAGAGCAAATCGAGCCGCCCCATCGTGGTTGGGGCCTGTACCGCACGCCACGCCAAGGCGTCTTCCCAAGGGGCCGCTGCGTCCAGTCGGCACAGGGCCGCTTCTATCCACGTATCCGCGTCCTGCAATCGACGATCGAGCTGGGCCACTTCGTCGGGCCGGTATCCCACGCGGGTGCGGGGGTGCTGCTTGCCGGTTGTTTGCTGGCCGGGGATCACCGGCGCTAAGGACAGCCGCAGATTGCGGTGGTAGCTCCTGAGCAGGTACAGGCACGCCGAGGACGGCCACGGCCCGCCCGGCGTCTGAAGCTCCCAAGTATCCACTTGGTCGCGGTGGCGTTCCAGCGTGGAGTCGGGCGGCGTGGCCTCGTCGTCGAGAAGGATCGCCTGCACTTGGACGCCTTGGCCGCGCAAAAAGCGCAGGCGATCGCCGGACGAGTGCAGGTCGGTCCAAGGGCAGCGCAGGGCTTGGGCACCTAGTTCCAGACAGGCCAGCAGGGGATAGTCGTTGCGCACCGGCTGCCGCACCATGGAGGGAAAGGTGGTGGGGACTTGCGCTTCCCAACCGAGTGGATGGGTCGCGGTCAGCCCCAAGGGGCTTCCGCCTAAGTCGGCCGTTGCCGGAGTGAGCAAACGCCGTGATCCCGACGGCCAATTTTTGGCTCCGGCGGTGCGGATTAGGTGGATGTCGAGGCGGTTGGGGCGCAGGCGGCACAGGTAAAACCCCAACTTGGGCTGGTCGTCGCGGCCCTGCTCCGGCGGGGGTGCGCTGCTGAACAAGTGGCTAAAACCGGGCCGCGTAAAAGAAGGGGAGGGGACGGTGCGATAGTCCAAGCCGGCGGCTGGGTCGCAAAAGGCAAAATGCACGTGGGCCGCAAAAAGCCAAGCCACCCGCTGGGCCGTCAGCAACGTTAGCAGCCAAGTGCGGGCTGGTTCGCCGATGTTGTCGTAGTGCCCTTGATGCGGCTCGGCCGGGTTGTGTAGATAGGGCGGCAGGTGCAAGAATACCGCGTTGCGTAGATGGGTGTGCGCGGCCAAGTCCGCTTCCAACCAAGCCCTTTGCTCTTGCTCGGCCGGCAGGCCGGTGTTCAGGATTTGGCTGTTGAGCACCACTAGGTGCAGGTCTCGATAGTCAAAGCTGTACCAAGATGGGCCAAAGCGTCGGTGGTATGCGTCCAGCCCCTCGGTCGTGACCGGATGGGTGGGCATGGTGGGGTCGGGTTTGTCGCCCACGTCGTGGTTGCCAGCTACCCAGCGCGGCTGTACGCCGCAGGCGGCCATCTGCGCGAGGGCTTGGTCCAAGGCCGGTTCAAAGCCCGCGCTCCCGGGGTATTCCTGCACCACGTCGCCCAGATGGACGACAAAATCCGGCGCCAAGGCGGCCACTAGGCGCAATGCCGCGGCCGCCCGTCGGCTCTGTTGGGCGCGGGAGGGGAATTCGCGCATCCCCACGCCTTCGGCCAGCGCGTAGTGAGTATCGGCGATGACGACGAATTCGCCGCGGGCTTCGGGCAATAGGGTGCGGTCGAATAGGGGGATGTGGGGCATAGCGTTATCCTAACGCGAAGGACGATGCAGCGGGAGGTAACATAACGCGCCGATCTCGCCGTTGTCCATGCTGTCCCTTGAGCGAGCGAGTTGCGTGTGCTAATATGGAGCGAGTTATGAGAGATAAAAGGAGGTTAGAGCCATGAGCAAGTTACCGCGTCGCAAGATGGGGCGCACGGGGATGCAGCCCCGGGCCCTCGGCATGGGCGCGGCCTTTGTCGGGGCGTCCGGCGAGGCCGAGACCATTGCCACCATTGAACGGGCCCTCGACTTGGGCATTGACTATTTCGACAGCTATGCTGGCCGCAACGAGGACCGCTGGGGCCAAGCACTCGCCGGCGTTGAGCGATCGAGCTATTACATGCAGGCCAAGGTCGGCCCGCACCCCATGCGTCCCAAGGATTTTTCGGCCGAGGCTACGCGCTGGAGCGTCGAACAGAGCCTGCAATCGCTCCGCGTTGATTACCTCGATGCCGTGCTCGTCCACGATCCCCCCGATATGGCCGCCCCTTTGGGCTTGGGACGCGCCTTTGACGCGCTGCAAAAGATGAAGGAAGAGGGCTTGGTGGGCCACATTGGTTTGGGGGTTCGCCAGCACGACTTCCACCGCGCCGCCATTGAAGCCGGCCACGCCGAAATCGTCCTCACGTTCCTCGACTACACGCTGCTCGACCAGTCCGTCGCCCGCACCACAATGCCCTTGGCCAAAAGGCACGGCACGGGGCTGATTTTAGCCAGCGTCTTTGGCATGGGCCGCTTGACCGGCGTCGAGCCGGACCGCGCGGCCGAGCCGCGGGCACACGCTATGTGGGCGTGGTGCCGAGAGCAGGATGTGGACCTCAAGCACTTGGCCATGCAGTTCTGCCTCGCCGCGCCCATCGACGGCATCGTCATGAGCGGCCCGGCCAACCGCGACCAACTGCAAGACGCTTATGACGCGGCAACGCAGGAAGTGCCGGCTGAAGTATGGGCCGCGTTTGCGGAGCGGTTTGGCGTTGGGATCGCAGGCCCTTGAGCATGTGGCGCGAATTGACCTTCTCGGCCCATTCCCCAAAGGACGCGGTGCTCGTCGTCGAAGGCGAGCGTGCGACCGTATTGGCCGATCCGCTTCGGTGGCGCATCCTCGAAATCTTGGGTGCCGGGAAGTCGGTGGCGGAAATTTCGCAGCGGTTGGACGTCACCGATGCTCGGGTTCTGTACCACGTGCGACGGCTGGCGCGAACCGGGGTCGTGCGGATGGAGGAAGATGGAGCAGACCCCCGAGCATGGCGTTGTTTGCCAGTGGCAGGGGCGATTTGCGTCCGAGTGCCTCGTGCGGCAGAGGCCGTGCCAGCGGATGTCGTCGGCCAGTTCAACCAAGCATTCCGCGAGGCCGCCGAAGGCTTATACGGTGCGACCTTCCAGCAATCCGTCAATCACAACCGCGCCCGGCTGTCCGAAAGACAGGCGGCCGAATTTAGCTGTCGATTATTGGCCCTGATAGAAGAATACTTTCCGCCCGAAAAGGGAGATCGGCAGGGCGTCAAATATGGTTTTTATGGGGTTTTCACGCCGATTGATCTGCATCCGCTTGGGGACTCTGAATGATCCTTGGCGTTGCAATCCTTTTGCGCGTTGAAAATAGACTCCTCTTTGAGTGCCAGAAGCCGACCAAATGGCGGCGTCAGCGACGCGAAATCTCGATTGGCTGCGGCTGCATAGGGGGCAGGGTTGAGGAAGGCGAGACCCTGGAGGAGGCCCTGTCTAGAGAGGCCCTTGAAGAAATCGGCTGCGAGGTTGCGTTCGCTCGCTCGGCTCGTCCGTTCTCGCTCGGTCCAACCGGCGCGGTGTCGCCCCTCCGGCCGCAGAACGTGCCTGAAGGAGTACAGTTCCTTTGGGAAGGCAACGAACCGGGGTTTATTGCGGGCGGAAAAGTCGCCGTGTTCGTCGGCACTCCGATGAGGCGAGCCGAACCGTGCGACCTGCCGGCCCTCGTCCAGCTCGAACCGGCACTCTTCTACGCGCTGGGTCGGCAACCGCTCGCCGTGGAGGATGTAGAGCGGCGAGGAGGCGTTCTCCAAGAGCGGCAACCCATTCCACGCTCTGCTCTCCTGACGCCAGTGGGCACCGCGAGCAAGCTGCTGGAGCTGCGGCGACGGCATCCAGAGCGGCTCGAAGAGGTTTTGGGAGCCTAAGAAAATCAGGTTGCGGCTTCTGTGTTTAGGCTTTTAATTATGGCTCGACGGCAAAGAACCTACAATCAGGGGCGGCCCCCCGTGCCTGCCCGTTAGAATTCCGTTGGGGCGGCCCCCCGTGCCTGCCCGTTAGAATTCCGTTGGGGCAGGCCCCCGTGCCTGCCCGTTACAGCGGCCAATTTGGTGTCGCGGTTGGCGAATGAACGAGACCATGGTTAAGCATTTCACATCAGAACGGGGCCTTGCTGTGGGGCAAAACCCTGTTGGGTGCTTGGATTCATCGTCAAATTTAATGTGTCGTAAATCCTTGAAAAACAACGACTTACCCCCCCCCCCCCCCGAAAATTCTCCGCTAGCACCAAGCACCACACTCTCTACTTCTCAGCATCGGCCGACGGCTCGTGCGCGGCTGTTGGGCGGCGCGGCGGTCTGCCCGCACGGTCCCAAGCGTACGCTGCCGTGCGGCCTTTATGCGGATCCACGTTTACTGCACCACCCCCGCAACCTGTCTGCCAAAGACCGCGGGCGGAATCCCCTCGACTCGGACGCCGCCAGAACACCAGTAAAGGCGCACCCAAAGCAAGGGGCGCGTACCGAGCTCTCCAAGTATCGCCCTAGGGCTAGCTCCGCCTCTTTCGGTGCGTCATGCCCCTCTTCCAACCTCCACACCATTTCTTCCCCAACCATATAAAGGAGCAAAAAATGTCTTCGTTGAAATCTCTCAAAACCCTGCTTGCCTTCGTCCTTTTGGGCGTCGTCGGGGCTTGGATGGGCTGCTCGGACTCCGCGCCGGTCGCCTCTCGGCCTGCCGGCAAAGCTACCTGTTCCTTGTGCGAATTCTTAGGCGACGACACCTACACCGCTCCCGACGGGCTGGCCGCCCCGGAAAGCCCCGACACCACCCAGACCGAAGCCGAAGCTGACAGCACTCAGACCGACGCTGACGCCGACAGCACCCAATCGGCCACCGTTGAGTTCGCCGACGCCAATTTGGAGCGGTGCGTGCGGGAGGCACTGAATCGCCCGGCAGGGCCGCTTACCCCGGCAGACTTAGCCGCCCTGACCGAACTCGACGCGAGCGACAAAAACATTGAGAGCTTGGCCGGCCTCGAACACGCGACGGCACTGCACACGCTACATCTGCGGAGCAACGCGATTACGGACGTGAGTCCGCTGGCCAGCTTGACCAACCTGCACACGCTGTCTTTGTGGGGGAACAAGGTGGCGGACGTCAGTCCGCTGGCGGGCCTTATCAATCTTCAGAAGCTGTCGCTGTGGGGCAACGAAATTACGGACGTGAGTCCGTTAGCTCGCCTGACCAATCTGCAATGGCTCCAGCTAGGAGACAATGAGATTGCGGATGTCAGTCCGTTGGCGAGCCTGACGAACCTGCAATGGCTGGGCGTGATGGAAAACGCCCTCACCCAGCACGCGGCCAATCAACAACTCGCCGCCGCGATAGCAAGGGGCCTCCGCGTCCAATCGCATTTAGGGGAAGAGACCGCTGTCGAAACCGACCAAACGGACCAAACGGCCCCGCAGGACCCATCGCCAACACCCAGCGTATTACCGACCCACCTATACTGGACGGACGCGGGCGCGGATCAGATTCTGCGTGCCAACTTGGCTGGCACCCTCGTCATCGACACCCTCGTCTCCACGGGATCGAATAGTAATCCGTATGGCCTCGCGCTGGATTTGGAGAACAGAAAGATGTACTGGACGGACTATCGCCGGGATACGATTGAGTGGGCCGACTTGGATGGCGAAAACCGCCGAGTGATCCTTAACAGGAGAGGTAATGATCCAACAGGTAATGATCCAAAGGGTCTCGCGCTAGATTTGGTGCGCAGAAAGATGTACTGGGTGGAGGATGCGACGAATCTTATTCTGCGTGCCAACTTGGATGGCTCAGACATCGAAGTGCTCTACAGGTGGTTGAATAATCCAGCGTTCATCGCGCTGGATTGGATAAGCGGAAAGATGTACTGGACGGAGCGGGGCACGGATAGGATCCAGCGTGCCAACCTCGATGGCAGACACGTCAGAACCCTCATCAGGTTGCCAAATCCAACGGGCATCGCGCTGGATTTGGCAGGCGGAAAGATGTACTGGACGGACTCGGACTGGCAGGTGGACGGCACGGATAGGATCCAGCGTGCCAACCTCGATGGCACACAGCGCAGAAACCTCACCAACGCCGACATGAGATTGGCGGTGCCAACGGGCATCGCGCTGGATTTGGCGCGTGGAAAGATGTACTACGCGGACACTTTCAGGGATACGATTCGGCGTGCCAACCTCGATGGCTCAAACGTCGAAGCCTTCATCGAGGAAAGGCCCTTTGTAGGGGCCCTCGAGCTGGGTACTGAGTAGTCATGGAGGTTCACCTGCCCGGCTGCAACGGGCTAAGGAGCCGAGCAGACCGGCTCTACGGCTCGTTCAACACGCTTCTAAGCAATCCCCAGTGCTTGGTCGATTTCGGCTTGGTAGCCCTCTAAGTCGCCACGCTCGATCTCGGCCAAGCTCACGGGCCGGTTAAACCACTCGGACTCAAAAATCGCCATGCAGATCGCCTGCGAGCGATAGCCGTCTAGGCCATCCACCTCGGGCGTGCCCTGCCCCCGCACCGCGTCGGCAAAATCCTTCAACTCGGTTGCAATGGGGCTTTCCACGCCCCCGGGGAACAGCCGCTCGCGCTCGTCCGCTGCAAGGCTGCGCTGATGCGCCTCGACCAAAGCCTCGGTGGAGGTGTTCGCGCCGGCACGGGTCCACAGCCCACTCTCCCAATCAATGCAGCCCTCGCTGCCGTAGAGGACGCGCTTGCCAAAGTCCTGTCCCGGGGCCGAACCTTGCCAAGTCCACTGCACCACCGCGCCGCCGTCAAAGTCGATCAGCGCCATCGCGCAGTCCTCCACATCCACGGGCCACGCCCCTTCGCGCTCGACCGGCTCGTCGTAGCGATACGGCTCAAAGCGCTGGACGCGCGCCACCACCTGCCGCGCCTCAGCCCCCAAGTGATAGCGGAACAAATCGGCAAAATGCACGCCGCCGTCGAGGAGCCAGCCGGCGCCGGCGTCGCGCTTGAAGTTGCGCCAGCCCCACTTGCCCAGCCGCAAGCCCGCTTCCTGCCAATAGAAGGTGCGCGGCTGGCCGATCTGCCCGCTGGCCACCGCCCACGCTCTGGCCCGCTCCGGCGGCGAGCGGCGGTAGTTTTCCGCCACGGCGAGCTGACAGCGATTGGCTATGGCCGCCGCGAGTATTTGGCGGCCGGCGCGCAAGGTGATCGCCAGCGGCTTTTCAATGATCACGTGCTTGCCCGCCGCTAGACAGGCTACGGCGAGGACGTGGTGTTGCGAGTGCAGGGCGCAGATATCCACCGCGTCGAGGTCTGCCACCTGGGCGAGCATTTGCTCCACGTTGGTATAAACGGCCGGCTCGTGCGCCTGAAATTCGGCGAGCTCGGCGGCCCGCTGCCGCGCCTGCGCTTCCACCAAGTCGCAACAGGCCACCACCTGAATATCGTCGATCCCGGCTTGGGCTAACTCGGCCAAGCCGCGCACGTGGGCCCCGGCCATGCCGCCACACCCCACGAGGGCCAACTGCAATTGTTCCATTGTGCCTGCTCCTGTCCTACGTTGGAATGATCGGCAACACCACGTGCGAAGCCTGCGCTGCATTGTGGTGAACCCTGTTGTCCGCGCCCTGCCGTCGCCGGTCCGCGCCGATGGGGTCGCCGGTATTGGGATTGACGTCAAAGCGGGGAAAGTTGGAGCTGGAAATGTCGAGGCGGATCTGGTGCCCGGCCGCAAATACATTGCTCGTCGGATAGAGGGTAATCGCCAGCTCGGCGACCTCGCCCGGCGCGAGCAACTCGCCCTTTTCGCGCCCGTTGCGATAGCGCAGGCGCGCGATGCTGTCGGTCAGGTTGAGTGCGTAGCCGTGCGGATACCAGCGGCTCGGGGGATAGCAATCGATCAGCTTGGCGGTAAAGTCCGTATCCGGCGCAGACGACGACACCCACAACCGCACCTCTATCGGCCCGGTCACCTCCACGGCTTCGGCCAGCGGCTCGGTGGCAAAAACCAACACATCCGGCCGCGACCCCAGCGGCAGATAGGGCGGGGTGCAGCCGTAAAACGCTGGTGTCTCCACCTGATCGAACCCGCCCGGCACCATCAACTGCTCCACCCGCGCCCGCCACGGCGCATTGGCTGCCGCGCCCACGCCCGGGGGCAGCGGGCCGATCTCGGAAAGCGACGAGACATTGCCGCCGATGGAGGGCACTGGATTGGCCGGGTCGAAGCGATAGACGGTATCGCCGCTGTCGGCCGCCGGCCTTTCCGGCGACAGGGAGCCGTCGCCGTGCAGGTAGTATTTGGTATAGCGCGTCCGCGCCAACGGCCACTCGGCCTCGTCGCGCCAATGCCCGCCGTGGAACAGCCGGCCGCTACTGGTGCGATGGCCACCGCCGCCGCCCATGGCAAAGATCCGCACCGGCGGCGCGCTCGCTTCGCCGGTATCGACGCCCTTGAGCGCCCAGTCAAAGTAGCGCAGCTGCAGGGCGCGGAAGTCGCTGAGGGCTGCCTCCTCGCCAAACTCTACGTCGCCCGCAACGCTCTGCTCCAGCGTGTGGGTTCCGTGCGTCCACGGCCCCATGAGCATCCGCACCGGCCCCTGCTTGCGCGCCGCTAGCCCTGCGTAGTTTTTGCACGTCGAGCGCGTGTACGAATCGTACCAGCCCCCAATGAGCAAAATCGGCACGTCCGGGAAGTCGTCCCAAAAGAGCGCGGGCGCGTAGCTAGGATGCTGCCAGTACTCGTCGTAGTCGGCCTTCGTCAGCAAGTCCAACGCCCACTTTTGGTAGGGTGGCACCAGCTTGAGCTGGGTCTGTCCCTTGCGGAGCGGCATTCGCGTCAGCCAGTCGGCAAAGGCCGGCGCCCCCAAGTTTAGGGCGGCATCCACGGCCGGGTCGGCTTTTAGGGCGCGCTGCGTGTTGGCGGCCGAGTGCCAAAACGCCCACGCCAAAAACCGCAGCTCTAGGGCGCCGCCGTGTCGCACGGAAGACTCGTGCGCGTCGGCCCCGCTCATGTTGACGATCATGGCCTTTAGGTTGGTCGGCCCCAACGCGGCCATGGCCGTTTGCGTCCAGCCCGACCACGAAGTCCCCCACGACCCCACTTTGCCATTGCTCCACGGCTGTTGGTCGATCCACTGCAAGGCGTCGTACCCGTCCTCGGCCTCGGGGATGAGGAAGTTCACGTCCCCCTCGGACTGGAACGTCCCCCGGCAGTCTTGGTAGATGGCGACGTAGCCGCGCTGGGCGAAAAACCGGCCGTAGTTATCGTTGCGCTCCACGTCGCTTTTGTCGTAGGGCGTGCGGTGAAAGACAGCGGGGAATTTGCCCGGGGTTGGCTGCCCGTC
This sequence comes from Candidatus Latescibacterota bacterium, assembly GCA_965242865.1. GTDB lineage: Bacteria > Latescibacterota > UBA2968 > UBA8231 > UBA8231. The sequence goes on along the minus strand of CBDETK010000013.1, from coordinate 5,084,328 downwards.
GCGGGCTGGAAGGTACAAATCCGTCGCCAAGCGGACGCTGTCGCGCATGGATACCATCACGTCTTTTTTTACAATTACGTCGTACCAATCGTCGGCCATGAGGCGATCTCCTGTGGTTTGTTGCACGGCGAATGAGCGGATGAAACGAAGCGTTAGTTGGCCATCTCTGCAAAAAGGACCCGTTGCCCAGAGGGGTCTTGTGTGTAGATACCGTCGCCTTGGACGCTGCTCACGCTGGCCACGTAGTCGTCAATACGTCTTTCAACATCGGCAAGGAATGTCTCTTCCTGGGCCAGATTGCACAGGCGGTGCGCTTCGCAGAGGAAGTGCCCCATGAGAATCACCTTTGCATCGCCGAGTGAGATGGATATATTGGCCGATTTGAGGGCGCGAATTTGGGCCGCTGCACTGCGAAGAACGCGAGCAATATAGCAATTCTAAATTATTCAAGAGATGTTATATATTGCTGTAACTTAGGGAACTGGAAGTATTTTTTCTGCCGAATTCCCTTGACAAAGAGGTCTTTGACCTGTTCAAAGTTGTGTGGTCCACAACGCATGGGTACACACAAAAGTCTTCCCTTTTAACCAAATATCTTCGACCGGATTTTCTTGCGGTGTATAAGGGGCCAATCGCATACAGCATACCTTCCATTGATCCGGTGGTCGGTTCGCTTGTATGGTTTCGAGAACGGTGCGCATGGCCTGTTGACGATGATAGGAAGCCCCATCCCAAAAAATCAATAACCGTTGACCGGGACGACGCTGTTGTATAGAGCGTATAAAGTCCACCGTATGCTGCGCGTTGGCCTTAGGATCGCTTTGCATCAGGAAGGTCCCCTTGACGACATCCAAAGCCCCATAATAGGTCTGGCGTTGACGGGCGTTGTCCATGCACACCCTAAGCCGTTGACCGCGTCGTCCCCAAGCATACCCACAAGCATCACCCCAGTGTAGGTGCGACTCGTCGACAAAAAAGGCACTGAGGTGCCCCCCTTGGAGTGCCTCCTTATACACGGCTAGTTTTTTTTATCTCGGCTCGCCGTGCGATCCCCGGACGCGGGTCGGCTTTGGGTGAACGGGCTTGGGTCTTTTTCCAGCTATAGCCCGCCTGCGAGAGCAGAGCGTAGTAACGCTGTGAGGAGCGATACACCACGCCAAACTGCGTTTGGATATAGGAGGCCAACGACGCCACCGAGGGCTGTGATTGGGTGGCTAACCAGCGGGTGATTTGCGCTCGCTGAGCAGCCGACAAATAGGACGGCGAGCCTTTATAGCCTAAGCGCAAGCATTCGACCCCCTCAGATAGATACCGCTTCTTCCACGTACGGATGAACCCCGACGGAACGCCGAGCACCGCTTGAATCATACCTTGTTTGACCCCCAACAGAGTCATCTGAACCGCGACTGCACGTTTGAGTTCACGGGCGTCGGGGTTGCTGGCGATAAAATCGGATAAAGAACGATCGGAAACCAGCTGAAAACACTCCTGAAAAAGGGACGATAGAAAACGAAATGACAACATAAAAAGAAAACCTTAACCTTTCAAGGCATTTCGGATTGCTATATGGCAGGTTGGGTTCATTGATGCGTCCAAAAAAGATGAGAGCAAACTTCATATATGCCCTGTCCTTGTCGATACAGGGGCTTCTCGAACTTGTATCGCAAGGTCCGTAATAGATGCGCTTGAGCTACAGCCTATTGGTAAGGTTGAAATGCAAACTGCCGGCGGGCTGGTCAATGTAAATGCGTACGATGTGCATGTGGCTTTTATCGTCGATTTCAAACAGAATCCTGACGGCTCGCACTCTGGCCAAGCACAATTGACTCCCCAAACAGCAAACACCCAAGCTCTTGAATTCGATGCCGGAAAGAGTGTCTATCAGGGGCTAATAGGCCGCGACATACTTCGCTACGGGGTGTTGATTCTCTCTATGGATGGCCATTATTCGTTTTCACATTAACCCCTAAAGCGACTATCTCGTCAAATCGGCGCACTCGTCGTATTGCAGTTGATGCAGGCGGGCGTAGATGCCGCCTCGGGCTAGGAGCTCTTCGTGGCGGCCCTCTTCGCGCAACTGGCCGCGGTGGAGCACGAGGATTTTGTCGGCGCGGCGGATGGTGGAGAGGCGATGGGCAATGACGATGGAAGTGCGGTCGCGCATCAGTTTTTCAACGGCCTCCCGAATCCAGCCTTCGGTCTCGGTGTCGATGTGGGCCGTGGCTTCGTCCAGCACCAAAATATCCGGGTCCGCCGCTAGGGCGCGGGCAAAGGACAACAACTGGCGCTGACCGGCCGACAGGGCTGTGCCGCGCTCCTGCACCTCGTGGCGGTAGGTGTTGGGCAGGCGGTCGATAAAGCGGTCGGCGTTGACATAGCGCGCCGCCTGAGCGACCGCCTCGCCCGACAGCTCGGGCGCTCCGAGCCGGATGTTGCTGGCAATATCGCCGGCAAAGAGAAAGACTTCTTGCTGCACCAAGCCAAACCGCCGCCGCAACGCTTCCACGTTCCACTCGCGGATGTCAATGCCATCAACCAAAATCTGCCCGCGCTGAATCTCGTAAAAGCGGCACAACAAGCTGACGATGGTGGTCTTGCCCGAGCCGGTGGCCCCGACTAAGGCCAAGCTCTGGCCCGGCGCGGCGCAAAAGGAAACGTCGCGCAGGACCCACTCTTTCCCTTCGTACGCAAACCAAACGCGGCGGAACTCGATGGCCCCGGCCATGCGCGCTCGGCGCACGGGACCGCCGCTTGGCTCGGGCGCGGCGTCGAGCAGCTCAAAGATGCGCTCGGACGAGGCCATGGCCACCTGCACGGTGGCGTACTCCTCGGCGAGGTTGCGGATGGGCATGAAGAAGCGGGGCACGTATTGCAGCATGGCCACCAAAACGCCCCACGCAATTTCTGCGCGCAACACTTGGCCCACGCCGTACCACAGCACCAGCGCCATCAGCGCGGCACCGCACAGTTCCATAAAGGGGAAGTACGCCGAATGGTACAAGGTGCGGACCAAGCGCGCGTCGAGGTACTCGTCCGTGCCCTCGTTGAAGCGGCGGGTGCTGCGCGGCTCGCAGTTGAACAGCTTTACGACCTCTATGCCCGACAGGGTTTCCTGTAAGTCCGCGCTGAAGCGGGCAAAGCGGGTGCGGGCTTGGCGGAAGGCCTGGTAGGTGCGGTTTTGCAGCCACAGGGTGGCGGCAAAGGCCACGGGCAAAAAGGCGCAGGTGAGCAGGCCCAACTCCACATCGAGATAGAAAAAGATGTAAAACAGAATAGAGGCGATGGTGACGGATTCGGTCACCAGCGAGACCGCGCCGTACGTGAAAAATTCGTTGAGCGCATCCACATCGCTGGTATTGCGCGCCATCAGCCGGCCGATGGGGGTGCGATCGAAAAATTTGAGCGGCAGGTGCTGGAGGCAGGTGAAGATGTTCAAGCGCACATCGCGCATAGTCCACTGACCGACCATGCTGGTGATCCAGCTCTGGGTGTAGCCCATGGCGAATTGAGCGACTAACAGCGCGGCAAAAAGCAAGACGAGGGTGCCGAGGCCGTCCAGATCCCCGGGCACGATGTGGTCGTCAACGGCTATTTTGGTCAGCACGGGACCGGCCTGACGCGCCAGCGAGGCCGCGAGGATGAGCACCAACGTCGAGGCCGCCCAAGGCCAGTAGGGCCGCAAGAACCCCAACAGCCGCGCCACTAGGCCGAGGTCAATGGACTTTTTGTCGATTTCCGGTTCGTCGCGGCGAGTCGGCGGCATTAGAGGTCGCTCAATTCCTCGGTGAGGTGCTGCCGGCGATAGGTTTCCGCGTACAGGCCATCGCGGGCGAGCAATTGGTCGTGAGTGCCCTCTTCGACAATGCGCCCTTGGTCGAGCACGACGATGTGGTCCGCGCCCATGACCGTGGAGATGCGATGGGCGATGAGGATGGTGGTGCGCTCGGCCATGACGGCCCGCAGACGCTTGAGGATTTGCTCTTCGGTGCGGGTATCGACGCTGGCCAGCGCGTCGTCGAGAATGAGGATTTTCGGGTGTCGCACGACTGACCGCGCCAAGGCCGTGCGCTGCTTCTGCCCGCCCGACAGGGTGACGCCGCGCTCGCCGACGATGGTTTCCAGCCCTTGGGGAAAGGTTTTGAGGTCCGCGGCCAGTTGAGCCACCTCAATGGCGCGCTCGACCTCGTCGGGAGCGGCCAAGTCGAGGGCGATGTTGGCGCGGATGCTTTCGGAAAAGAGAAAGGTGTCCTGCGGCACGTAGCCGATGGCGTCGCGGAAGGCGTGTAGGGGTATCTGTTCAATGGGTTTGCCGTCGATAAAAACTTGGCCCTCGCCGGCTTGGATGAGCCGGGGGATGAGCCGGGCCAGCGTGCTCTTGCCCGACCCGACCCGACCGACGATGGCGAGGGTGCTGCCGGCCGGCACGCGAATGTCTATGTCGCGCAGCACGGCTTGGCCATTATAAGCAAAGGAGGCGCGGCGGAACTCGATTTCGCCTTGGATCGCCAAGTCGGCGGCTGGGGGCAGGCTCGCTTGAGGGCGTTCTTTGAGCACGGCCTCAATGCGCCGCATGGAAGCCATGGCGCGCTGGTACTCATCGACGATGCGGCCCATCATCATCATCGGGCGGCTCATGCGGATCAAGTAGGCGTTGAAGGCGACAAAGGCCCCCAAGGTGAGCGTCCCTTCGACGACGCGGATACCGCCCAGCCACAGGATGAACACCATGGACAGGCCGCTGATGAGGAAGGTGAAGGGGAAAAACGTGCTGTAGATGTAAATCAGGCGGCGATTGCGCTCGACGTACTCGTCGTTGAGGCGGGTGAAGCGGTCAATCTCGTTGCGGTGCCGGGCAAACGCCTTGACCACGCGCATGCCCGCGAGGTTTTCCTGCAAGCAGGTGCTGATGGCGGCAAATTGTTCTTGCACCAAGCGATAGCGCGTGCGCACCTTGCCGCCGACCACGCGCAGGGTCGCGGTCATAACGGGCATGGGCAACAGCGCGTACAGGGTCAGTTGCCAGTCGTACAGGCCCATGGCCACCATGCTCAAGCTGAAGCCGAGCAGAGCGCTCAGGAACATGCGGAAGCCGTGGCTGAGGCAGCGTTGCACGGCCTCGACATCGTTGGTCGCCCGCGCCATTAGATCGCCGGTGCGGGCCTGTTGAAAATAGCCCAAGGGCAAGGTGAGCAGGTGGGCGAAATAACGCTGGCGGATGTCGCGCTCGACGCGATAGGAGGTGGCGGCCAAGTGCCAGCGCATGCCAAAGGCCATGCCCCACTGCGCCAAGCCCAAGCCGACGATGAGGGCGGCGTAGTACGCGAGGGCGGCTCGATCCAAGCTAACTTCGGCGTGGTCAATGGCGCGTTCTAGGACGAGGGGGATCGAGACGGAGACGAGCTGTTCGCCCAGCAAAAAAGCCAAGCCGCCGGCCAAGGCCCAGCGATAGGGGCGGAGGTACGAGGCAAACGGTTTGAAGGGATTGAGGCTCATGCGCTGTTTTGTGAATCGCTATTCCTATTTAGACTATACACGCTTACAAACCCTGTCAAAACGCGGCGGGCTTTGTCCAAGCGTTCACATTCCAAACACAGGAGGCAGAGATGTACCTTTTCACCAAAGCTGGAAACGGCGTCAAAGTGGCGTTGGCGGCACTCGCGCTGAGTTTCTTGGCGGCTTGGGGTTCGCAAGAGCTCGAGCCGGCCGCCCCCTCGCAGGAGGACCTGAACCGAGCCATTGTCTTGCGCTACATGCAGGAAGTGATCAATGAACGCAAGTTGGACGTGCTGGATGAGATCATGGCGGCCGATTGGATCGCCCATAATCCGGGTGAACCCAACGGCCGCGACGGCTTGAAGGCGTACTTTGCCGGGATGTTCGAGCAATTTCCCGAAATCCACGCCGACGTGAAGCGCGTCGTCGCCGAGGGCGATCTGGTCGTCGTGCATTCGCACTACACAGCCAGCGAGCAGGACCGCGGCAACGACTGGGCCCCGGGCTCCGGCGCCACGGCCGACTTCTTCCGGCTCGTGGATGGCGTGATTGTAGAACACTGGGACGTGAACCAACGCCCAATCCCGGAAAAATCCGTCAACGGCAATACGATGTTTGACGGCGGTGCGCTGTACAATTACCGGCAATAGACGACCAATGCGTCTGGGATGGAGGGCGTCGCGCCCTCCATCCTCGGCGAGCTGGGAGCTCATGTCCCTTAAAAAGGAGCGTCAAATCAAATGACCACCGTTGCGACCTATACTCAGGCCAGAGCCGAACTCGCATCGCTCTGTGACGAAGTCGCCTCTACCCGCGAGCCAGTGATTATACGGCGGCGCAATGCCGAAGACGTCGCGCTGGTTTCCGCCGACGAATTAGCCAGCCTCCTCGAGACCGCTCACCTCCTCCGATCGCCCAAAAACGCCCGCCGCCTTCTCGCGGCGATCAACCGCGCCCAGCACCGGGCGTTGTCTCCTTCTGCGCCGAGAACTCGGTCGGCTACCCCTTCACCGCCCCTAGCTGAATCCCGCTGATAAACCACCGCTGAAAAAAGACGAAAACCGCGATCATTGGCACGAGCATCAGCATCGACCCGGCGCAAATCAGCCCGTAGTCGTTGACATATAAGTCCGACAGCTTGGCCAACCCCACCGGCAGCACCATCATGGAATCCGAATCCGTGACGATCAGCGGCCAGAGAAAAGCCCGCCACCGCCCGAGGAAGGTAAAAATCGCCAGCGCCCCCAGCGCCGGCTTGGCCAGCGGCACCACCACGTGCCAAAACACGCCCCACGCCGAGCATCCGTCGATGAGCGCGGCCTCCTCGATCTCGCGCGAAATGCCCAGCAAAAACTGCCGCAGCATGAACGTCCCATAAGCGCTAAAGCACCCTGGGGCGATGAGCGCGAAAAAGCTGTCCAGCCCCACCGGATGGCCGATGTAGTGCTCCCCCCAGTAGAGAAAGCCGCTGAAGAAATCGGTCGCGAACGCGGCGTTGAGCCAGTGGGGAATTTGCTTCATCAGCACGAATTGCGGGATCATCAGCACATCGGCCGGAATCATCATCGTCGATAGATAGCCGAGAAAGAGCACGTCGCGGCCCCGAAACCGCAAGCGGGCAAACGCGTATGCCGCCAGCGCACTCGTGGCGACTTGGACCGCGGTGACGGCGGTGGCGATGAGCAGGGAATTGGCGTAGTAGCGGAGGAAGGAAAAGGCGCGGAACACGCCGGCGTAGTTGTCCGCTGTCCAGCGCGGCGGAAGCCACCCGAGCGTCACATCGACGTTGTACTTGAAGGAGGTGAGCAAAGTCCACACCAGCGGCACCACCATGCCGCTGAGCACGAGGAGCAAAATCGCATAGATGACAGCGGTCGATTGGTATGGACGCCCGCGCACCATTAGACGTTAGACGGCCTCCAGCCGCTTGCCGCCGTAGCGCCAGTTGAGCAAGGTCGCCGCGAAAATCAGCGCGAAAAGCACCATTGAAATCGCGGCCGCGTACCCCACTTCGAGCTGCTCGTACGCCTGAGTGTAGATGTAGTAGCTCACCGTGGTCGTCGAGCCTTCGGGGCCGCCGCCGGTCATTACGTAAGCGGCCTCAAACCCGCCTTGCAGGCCGCCGATTACGCTGGTGACGAGGATGAAAAACGTCGTGGGCGCGAGCTGGGGCACGGTGATGTGGACGAGCTGCGACCACCAGCCAGCCCCGTCCATTTCAGCGGCCTCGTACAGCTCGGGCGGGATGTTTTGCAAGCCGGCCAAGTAGAGCACCATGTTGTAGCCGCCGACGCTGGCCCAGACGAACATGACGATCAGCGCGGGCTTGGCCCACGCCGCGCTGATGAGCCACCCCGGCAAAAGCGCCGCGGCCCGCTCGGGCGCGATCCCCAACAGCCCAAAAACCTGCCACAAAAGCCCGTTGACGATGCCGACGTTTGGCTCGTACGTCAGCAGCATCTTCCAGACCATGTAAATGGCGATGCCCGTACACAGATGGGGAATGAAGAAGAGGGTGCGGAAGAAGACGCGGCCGGGCAGGTCTCGGTTTAAGAGCACGGCCAAGAGCAGGGAGCCGGCCATGGCGAGCGGGATGTTGAGCATCAAAAAGAGCGTGTTGCCGAGGTACTTCCAAAAGTAAGGGTCGCGGGCCACCCACTCGCCGTTCACCCTTTTGAAGAGCACCAGCTCGGCAAAGTTGTCTAGCCCGATGAAGACGGGCGCGCCCGAGGCGAGTTGATAGCGGTAAAAGCCCATGCCCGCGGCCACCACCACCGGCCCCAGCGCAAAGATGAGAAAGCCGACGAAATTGGGCAGCAGAAAGAAGAAGGCGGCTTTGTTTTGACGCCTCACGACGCGCCTTCCTCGGCGTAGATGCGTTGCAGATAGGCATTGGTTACTCGGTGAGCTTCGGCCAAGGCTTGGGCCACGCTCTCGCGGCCAGTCAGAGCGGCGTCGAGTTCGTCGAGCATCCGGCGGTAGAGGTCTTCCCACCACAGTTCTTGAGGAAAGAGCCGCACCTCGTAGTCCATCGAGCGCACAAAGACTTCTTCCTCGTAGGGCGTTGACGCGCGCGGATAAGTCCGGCGGGCCACCGAGCGCTGCGGCGGCAAATCGCTGCCCAACTGGGCCATCTTGGTCGTCGCCTCGGCCGAGACCATATACTTGAGTACATCCCAAGCGACTTCGGGCTCCCGCGTGCCCTTCCAGATGGTAAAACCAACGCTGGCGTAGCGCGTCTGCCGGCCCGCCGGTCCTTGGGGAAAGAGCGCCGCGTCCCACTCGAAGCGGTCCAAAAGCTGAAAGGTCGGTAGCATCCACGGCCCCATGATGCCGATGGCGATCCGCCCGGCCTCAAAGGTAAAGGTGCTCATGGCGTTGTCCGTGCGGACGCCCGGGCGCGGCGGGCTGACCTTGTGCTTAAAGTAGAGATCAACGTAAAACTGCACGGCTTGGGCTACGCGCGGGTCGTCGAGGTTGGAAACGTAGCGCCCGTTTTCCCAGCGCAGGAAATCCCCGCCCATGCTCCACACGTAGCTGGCAATGTCGTACGGGGTGCAGCCATAAATATCCGGCAGGCCGTCTTGGTCCTCGTCGATGGTCAAGGCTTGGGCTTTGGCGAGGAGATCGTCGAAGGTCCAGGCGTCGGTCGGATAGCTAACGCCGTAGCGGTCGAAGAGGTCCTTGTTGTAAAAGCAGGTAATGGTGCTGCCTTTGACCGGCAGGCCGTAGAGGGTGCCGTGGTACGTGTATGCTTGCAAGCCCACCGGATAGTAATCGTCGGGGTCGAGCCGGTCGCGCCGCACCCGGTCGTCGAGCGGCAAAAGCTGCCCGGTGCTCGCTACTTGGGGCATCTGTCGCCAGTGCAATACGCAGATATCCGGGGCGTGCCCAGCGTCCATGCCGGTCAGCAGCTTTTGGACGACGCTGCGGCCGGGCACCACCTCCAACCGCAGGCGAACTTCCGGGTGCTGCTGGCGATACTCGGCCGCGACCTGGCGGTACAGCTCGGCCTCTTGCGGCGAGCCATACACCCACATGGTCAGCACCTCTTCGGCCGGGAACCAGCGAATGGCGAGGACGCTCCAGAACGCCCCAACGGCCAGCGCGGCCCCGATCCCGATGCGGAGGAGTGCGGGCACAGCTCCTAGCGGGCGGCGAATAGCTTTTCGCGCAGCGGCTGTTGCAGCTCGTAGATGCCGCCGCCGCGGCGCGGCCCGGCCGGCAGGCGCGTGCGAGCCGTCATGGACGCGAGGCGAAAATCAAAGGTGGGGTCGCCGCACAGGATGTGGGCGTTAAAGGCGTCCCAATCGCTCACCCCGCTGAGCGGCCAAGCATCGACGGCCGCGTACTGGTAGAGCAAGAGCCGCCGGGACCGGCCCGAGCGGTTGAGTGCCGAGCCGTGCAAGGTGCGGGCGTGGTGGATGGAAAGCGAACCGGCTTTCATGGCCAGCGGCACGGCCTCCGACAGGTCGAGCCGGTCGCGCTCCGGGCTGATGGCCCCGATGAAGAGCCCGTCTTGGTGGTGGTCGAGAATCGGTCCGCGGTGCGAGCCGGGCACGACCATCATGCAGCCATTTTCTGGGGTGGCGTCGTCTAGGGCCATGCCTACGGCGCACAAATCGTCGTTGGTGTGCGGATAATGGGCAAAGTCTTGGTGCCACTCAACCGGGCTGCCGCCATCGGCCGGCTTCATGTTGAGCTTGTCGCCTTGGGCGCGAATGGCCGGGCCGATCAGGGGCGTCAAAAGGTCTAGGATGCGGCGGTCGCGCATCAATCCGCCGAAGAAGGGGTGATAGCTCGCCGGCGCGCTCAAGCGGCGCACCTTGGGGTTTTCCGGGGTGTGACCCGGCTCTAGGTCGAAGTGCCCGCTCTGCTCGGAGACGTGCCGCGCCTGCTCGACGAAGTCATCGACGATGGCGTGAGCCTCCTCCAACTCATCCGGGCGCAACACATCCTCGACGACGAGATAGCCGTGTTGGCGGTAAAAATCGACCTGTTCTTGGGTGGGCATAGTGCCTCCTAAAAGTAGAAGGGCAGGCCCCGCACCTAGGCGAGACCTGCCCGGAATGGTACTGCGATTGAGAAACCGGCCTAGAACTGGGCCTTTATCCGACCCCAGCTGTTTGCCTCGACCGACGTGCCCGTACCCCAGTCAATGCTGGCATCGGCCGGCGTGAGCAGCAAGTCTTGGCCGGCGTGGCAGCACGAAATGGGATTGGTGCTCCACATGCCGATGCGGTTGTCGCCGTCGCCGTCGCCGCCATCGACGTCGTTGACCGTCAGGGTGATGTGAATGACCTCGCCCTCGCTCAGGTCGTGGATCTCCACTTGGTCTTCGGTGGCTTCGTCCGAGCGCGGCATCCGCTCGATCGGCAGGATGCGGAGCTCGTAGTCGTACGTGCTCTCGCCGAACTCGTCGCCCGAGAAGCTGTGGGCGATCTCGATATACTGGGAGCCGCTGGTCATCCACGGCAGGTTGAGAATCGGGCGATACCACTCAAAGGTCTCCTGATATACCGGGAAGGCGAACTTGTAGCTGAAGCTGGTCGCATCGTCGCCGGGATTCAGGTCGTCGCGGGCTTGGTGGGCCGCGTTGAGCTCGTACTCGACGCTGTCATCCCAGAAGAACTTGCCCGGGTCTTGGCGCTGGGTGACGTGAATGTCGTCGAAGACGCGGCTGGTGATGTACACGTTGTTGGTCGCGTCGTTCCAGCCGACGATGTGGCGGATTTGCATCGAGCTGGCGTCTAGCCCGCCGCGGTCGACGTTTTCGCCGGCAAAGCCGTGAATTGAGAACAAGGACTCGCTGAGAATCCCGTATTGCTCGAGGGGCACCGGGGCCCACTCGCTGGGATCGCCGTCGATGACCGGCACGTTGGCATCGGGAAAATTCACGGCGACCAACAGTTCGCCCGGAGGCTCGTGGGCTTGGGCGGCAACCACAAGGCCCAACGAGGCCAAGGCACTGGTGAGAATTTTCTTCATGGTGAAACTACCTCCACGAAATAGGGGTGAAATGAGTAGAAGGGGCGGCTCCTTGGCCGCCTGCCCTTCTCGGTTCTGCAATGCGATAAGTGCTCAATATACGCGCCCTCAAAAGTACCCGTCAAGTCAAGGCTTAAATCCCCGCGTAAACCGCGATGAACGATTGGGTCTCGGTGCGCGATGGAGCGTCCTTGAAATTCTTGCGCTCTAGCACCAGCCCCAGCACGGTCTGGAGCTTGTAGCCTTGGTAGGCCGATTCGTTCTTGAACTGAATGCCGCCGGTCAGCGCGGTGAAATCGTTGGCTTCAACCTCAAAGTCGTTGAAGAACAGGTACTCCAAGCCCACTTGCAGCTTGGTGACCTCCAAAACATCGATGCCGGCCAGCACTGAGACGAGCTCGGCCAGCGTCGTCCGGCGCTCGTCCGTGAACAGGTCGCGGCTCTGCTTGATGAACTCGCTCTTCCAGCGCGGCTCCACATAGAAGGGGCCGAGCGCGTGGCGGTAGTGGGCCTTGTTGATCAATCCGAAAAAGAAATCCGCCGCGGCGAGCCCCCACTGCTGCCGACGCTCGGCGTCCATGAGTTGGCGAAAAACCGCGTAGTTGACCTTGCTCTGTAGGTTTAGGGAAAAAGCGCGCACCTGATGGCCGAGAAAGAGCTGGCTGATCCAAGTGTCGCGGGCGAGCAGCGGATCGTCGATCGCGGTCAACGTGCCGAGGCGCAGGGTGTTGTCGGGCGCCCACTGCAAGAGCGGGTCGGCAATGTCGTCCTCCACGCGCTTGGTCATGCCAAACAGGCGCAAGTCGCCGTAGCCGGGCCAACTCCGGTCGAACCGCACGAGTGCATAGATGCTGTGGTTGTGCTGGTTGGAAGAGATGCGGTTCTCGCGCAGGAGCCCCGCGACGACCTTGAGTTGCGGCGTCAAGGAGGTGCCCACGTACGCATTGTAGCCGCGGCGGTCGCGCGGGTAGGGATAGTCTGGCTCTTGGTCGTTTTCGTATTGGTCGGTCCAGAAGTTGTTGTTCATGTCCACGCCAAAGAGGAATTCGGGCCGGTCGACCGCAAAGCGCAGGAACGGCTCTTCGTAATCCGGGATCGAGTTGGTCCGCACTCGGCTGTCGTTTTGGTTGATGTCGGGTACGAAGTCGTTGTTTTGGTCCCAGCCCGGAAAGACTTGGCGGTCGGGGAAGGCCCAGTCCGCCCGAAAGGCGTCTGGCACCCGGTCTTGATCGTCGTTGTCCTCCACCAGATCTAGGAGGCTGCGGTCATTTTGGTAGTCGATGCTACCGTCGTCTTGGGTGACAAACGTTTGGGTGTTGTAGCGCGGGTCAATGCGATAGGCTTCGCCGTAGAGGAAAAAGCGAGACCACTGGCGCGACAGATTGAGCATATAGGCCGGGGCGCTGCGCGCGCCGACAATGCCGGCCGAGGTCTGGTGTTTTTCGACGAGGATGTTGGGGTATTTGCGGTAGTTCCAGTTGAGGTCGTACTCGCCGTACAGGTCAAAGCCCAGCACGTCGCTGGCCGTCACCGTACCGCCGAGGATGTGGGTCGCGGTCGGCAGCCCAGCCTCAAAGCTGACGACGCGCAAATTGGACAAGTCGCGGATGTTGCCCGGCGCTTGCGTCACCAGCAGGAGCACGGGCTCGCCCGCGCTGGTCTGCTGGTCCGAGGTCATCCAGACCTGATAGTCGTTGGCCACCACCAGCCGGAATTCCACCTTGACGATCTCGGTCTTGTCGGCTGCGGCGCGGTTGATGAAGTGCGCGCTGTCAAAGTCGTAGCGCAGGCGGATCTCGTCGTCGCCGTTGGCCTCGATAAAGCCCGGGCTGGGCGCGCCCCCTTCCACCACCGGCTCAAAGCGGATTTCGCGGCCCGAATCCACGCGGCCATCCCGATAGGTGATGAAGATGTCTGAGCCTGCCGGAAAGTACGCCGCGCCGCCCACGCCGTCGTCGGGCGAATCGTCGCGCAGGGCGATTTCAATGCGGGAGATGGTCTGGTTCTGGCCTTGGGTCAGCGAGCCGGTGACCCAGTTGCTCAACAGGGCCTCTTCGGACAGGGAATTGGCTTGGTGGGCGTTGGCGGTGTGGACGCCGAGCTCGACAAAATCGCCGATTTGCACCTCAAAGCGCCCCCCGATCAGGGTGGTGGAATTGGTGCGGCGCAGCTCTTGCGTGGTGATGCCGCGCGGGGCGCTGGCCTGCGCGTACAGGAACGTGCCCCGGTACTTATCCATGGCAAAGTCGAGCTGCACGCCGTCGAGGCGCGGCTTGGACAGCACCATGGGCGTCAGGGTGGTGCGGAGGTCGCTGCTGATGGTCAGCGCGTACGCGTATTGCCCCTTTTGCTCGGACGCCACCGCGACCTCGGAAAACCAGTTGCGGAAGCGCGGGGACTCGAACAACACCGTGCCAAATTCCTCGGGATTGGCCTGCGACACGTTGTATATCAGCCAGCCCTGATTGAGGAAATTGCCAAAGGCGTCGTAGAAGTAATCCCCCTCGATGTTGGCACTGACGTACCGCTGATAGGGAGCGCGGGCGTAGTTGGTCGCGCTCCACTGCCGCCAGTGATGCTCGGCGATTAGCTCTTGGGGCACGTACCAGCGGCGCACGGCTGGGTCGAGGGCCTCCGCGCCCGGGGCTGCCAGCGCGGGCAACCCGATTTGGGCGGCGGCCGCACCGCCGCTCACGGCCCACAAAATCAGGGTGCCCTTGAAGATGCGTTGTGCCGTTCTTGCCATCTCAGTAGGCCACCGCTACGGTGCCGGCCGCGGCCGACAGGCCCTGGTCGGTGGTTAGATCCACTTGGTAGAGGTACACGCCCGGGGCCACTAGGCCGCCCTCGGTGCGCCGGCCGTCCCACACCGCCGCAAAGCTGCCGCTAACGGCGGGCGTGGAGATGACCTCGCGCACCAGCCGGCCGGATAAGTCAAAGACCCGCAACGCGATCTGGCGCGGCACGCCGATGTTGCGCAGATCGTACGAAATCGTGGTCTGATCGTTGATCCCGTCGCCATTGGGCGTCAGCGTCGCGGGCTGGGCAAAGACTTTTCGCACGAGTTCGCCGCCGACGGGCGTGCGCACCGACAGGACATCGCCGGCAAAGCGGAACGTCGAGTTGCCGGGCCGGACTTGCTGCTTGAGTTCGGGCTCGGTGCTGTCGTACACCCAGCCGGTAAATTCCGCGCCAAAGCGCAGCACCTTGGCGTCGAACACCACCTCAATGCGGCGCTCGTTGTCGCGCGGCGCGACAAACGGCTCAAAGCCAATGACGACCCGGTCTTCCTCGATTTGGGGCGGGAAGCGGTCCATGATTTCCCGACCATCAATCGCGACCGAATGCACGGCTTCGGCCGGGACTTGGGTAAAAATCTCCAGCCGGTCAAAGCCCCGGTCGCCTTCTTCGAGCACGGGCCGCACTACGTACGTGAAGGTCTGCGGCTCAAAGTTCTCGGTCTCAACCGGCCAAATTTCGGCGATCACGCTTTGGGCCGCCGGGTTTTCGGCAAACAGCAGGGCCAGCTCGTCGATGTGCGGCGCGCGGTCCCCGTCGGAAAACATGACCACCTCTAGCTGCAAGTAGCGGCTGGGGCCGGGCGAAAGCAGGGGGGTTCCGTCCTCCCAACTCGTGGCCGCTGGCTGGCGTTGGCCGGCCGCAAAGTCGTAGGGCGTCGACCAGAAGCTCCAGTTTTCCACGTCGTAGGTCTTTTGGATCTGGTCGAACCGGCCCACTTGGTAGGTCGTGGTGTACTCGTCTTTGGACACCCGCTCAAAGTTGCCGGTGCTGCCGATTTTCCAAAACAGATTGGGCTGGGGCGTGCTGCCGGTGCGCGAGCGCAACGCGAGCCGCGTGCCTTCGGGCACCGCGCCCTGCCAGCGAATTTTGCTCCACGCGACCGGGCGGCCAAAGTCCAACACGCCGGTGCGATAGGAGGTCTTGGAGACGAAGCCTTCGCCGTACACCTCCATTTCGGCGATTTCCCAAGTGCGCTCCGGGTTGATTGGGCGGATGGCGACCCAGCGCAAGTCGCGCGTGAGAAAGTGCAAATCCACGACCGAGTCGAGGTTTTCGACGTTGCGCTCTAGGATGTCAAATTCCGGGTCGTTGGCCGAAGAGAGCGAGCGGCTGATGTCGTGATACCAGCGCTTGCCCGGGGCGCGCTCTTGGGGCGAGGCAATAAAGGGCGCGGAGTTGTCGGCCACGCCGATTTCGTACCACGCCAAGTAGTTTTCCTCAAAGCCTGGGCGCGGATAAAAGCGAATGCGGTTGATCGGCATCTCGGCCCCGAGGTTGACGACCGTGTTTTTTACGTACCCGATGTTGAGGCCGGCCAGCCGCGGCGAAATATCGACCTGCCGCAAGGTCGCGGTTTCTGGGTCGCCGTCGATCATCACTTGGACCTCTTTGGCCGCTTCGCGGGTATAGCCGACCGAGACGCTCGTGTAGAGGTTGCCGCCGCGCTCGGCCAAGTTCGCGTCCAACGCGAGGTTGACCGCTGGATCGACCCAGATCGGCCGGATGGCGTTGTCGTCGTAGGCGATCATGGTGTCGGCCCCGGCTTCCTCTGCGCCGATGGCGATGGGCAGCGTCCCCAAGACCGCGCCTTGGCCGTCGATGATGTGGTACTCGGTCTGCTCGGCCGCGATCAGCCCCTGCCAAGAAGCGCCGGTCGGCCCGCCGATGTGAAACTCGGCCCGCCCCCAAGCCGCGCTGGCACAACAAGCGGCGAGCACTCCGTTCAACAACATTCGCTTTAACACGATCTTTCTCCTCTATTGCTACTTACGCCCTAATGCCGGCGGCCTTATACGATTCCGACACATCGGCGACCATCTCAAAGTCAAAGCCAAGTTGGCCGATCTGTTGCTGCAACCTGTTTTCGGCCGCAGCAAAGTAGTCTTGGTCAATTTCAACCCCCACAAACTCCCTTCCCAGATTTAACGCCGCAACTCCGGTTGAACCCACGCCCATAAATGGGTCGAATACGAGGTCGTCGGGATTTGACGCCAGTTGTATGATGTGCTCCAAAACCTTCACCGGCTTCTGCGTCGGATGCTTGGGATTTTTCAAGCGCTCGGCACCCATACAGATAGGGGTTTCAATGAAATTGTGCATTTCGCTTTGCTTGGTGAAATTCCAAGTGTGATTTTTGTTCCACATACAGACAATCAGTTCGCAACTGTTGAGGAAACCAGCGCGGCGAACCTTCGGTGGCGGATTGGTCTTGTGCCAGACCATGAATTGAAACGTGTTGAACTCAGGATCAAACGCTTCGTGCCATTTACCGAGTAGATTGTAACTGGTGAAGGCAAAAATATTTCCCGTCGGTGCTAGTATTCGCTTAAATCCTTCAACCCAATCGCTCGGCACAAACTCTTTTTTATCCCATTGAGCCAAGTCGTTGTTTAAGTCCTCGCGCCAAGAAAACTTTATGTTCCCCGTAGAATAAGGACTCAAGTTATAGGGCGGATCGGTCAGTATCAAATCTACGGAGTTATCGGGAATGTATTTGATATAATCGCAACTGTCCGCCCAATGGGTCCAACAATTCTTTTTCATGTATGACCTCCTAGATAGGTGTTCTTGATGGAGTCCAACGCCTTGCTAATGTGAGATGCGTTGGAGCGATACGCTTCCATAACCCAATCGTACCCTGAGCAACCTTGACAGATGAAGTTCCAAAAATCTCGTCCAATCAGCAATTCATCGTCTGCGAAGAATTGTCGCACACGCTGTTGTTGCCAAGGCTTCCCCTCGCCAAATCGGTTATAGGCGGTCGCAAAAAGCACTCGTATTTTACTGTCAGATGGTAGTATGTTAGAAAGGATCGAGAACTGCTCTAGAATTGCCTCTTTCTCTGACCGATCTTTCTTGTTGTCCAAATCACCGCCAATTTTTAATTCAATGAGATAATGACTGTTTGTTTTGGTATCAATCAGATAATAGTCTGAGGCGTGTTGTCTAGTATCCTGTGCGACAACACCTGAATTTCTGAGAACTTGGTAGTCTTGGACGCTAGGCGTCTTTTCCCTGCTTTTGTACGATTCCAAGAGTTTGGCGATTGTTCCGATTTGGTCATTACTAAGCGGTCCTTCTACATTTTGCCTAACTTCAAAAGAAAATTTGGCGATACTTATCGCTAGATCTTCAATCATGTTTCCAAGTGAACTATCTAAGGAACGAACGAGTGAAGCATAATACTGAATATCTGTACCAAGTGCCTCAATGAATACATTATGAACCTTCATATTGATAACTCCGTTCGGATTGTCAACCTCGCTTTCGTGGCGGCATCTAAAGCCGGCGGCGTAGTTTTTGACTGCCGATTCAACTAATACTTGGATTGCCTTCTTTTTAGAAATGTTTCCCACGACATCGCTCCAAATCGTTTCAGTTTCTGATTCGGCTTGGTCCTTTGCTGGATTCCCGCCCCGTGTCGGAGCACGGGGTGACGTTCTTTTGCGGGAATGACCTCTAGAGGCGTCAGGTAAGACGAGCCAAAATCAACATGAGTTTTAAGAACGCTTCTTATCTCAAAGAGATTTTCCCATAACGCTAGTACGCCACGCCGACGGTACGCGTACTCGCACTCGCCCGCGCATCGCCTTCGATGTTGAGTTGGACCAGATAGAGGCCCGGGGCCACGTTTGCACCCCAATCGTCGGTCCCGTCCCACCGCAGTTGGGGCAGGTCTTCCGAGCTGTACACGCCGTTCTGCCCTTCGGTGTGGAAGAGGCGGCGCACTCGGCGGCCCCCTAAGTCGTATATGTCAACCGCAATCTGCGCCCCGCCGCCGACCGCGAGGACCTCGCACTCCATATCCAAAACGTCGTTGATTCCGTCGCGATTGGGCGTGATAACGGACGCGGCGAGGTCAAAGCTGCCCACGAGGCTGCCGCTGTTGACGGCCGGGCTCAAGACGGTCGTGCCCGACTTAAACGAGACATCGCCCTCGTCTAGCGAGGTGGCGTCGCCCGCTTGGACGCCCTGAAAGGCGTCTTCCTGCAACAGCAATCCCCGGCCCTCAAAAGCCGTGCTGTACGAGAGGATGCGGCTGACAAAGTGAATTTTCAACACGGTGTTGTGCGCCGCCACGTGCGGGAAGCGCACCGCAAAGCGGTGCTCCGCGATCTCGGTGATCGCCACGTCGCCCTCGTCGGCGACTGCGTCTTGCACGGCAAAGTCGTGCGAGAGGAGGAACTCGCCCTGCGCGTCGATGATTTCAATGCGCTCAATGCGGTCGATGCGGCTGCCGGTGACCAGCTCAAACCCGTCAAAGCCCTGCAAATCCCCGCTCTCCATCTCGGTGCGCACGGCATAGACAAAGGGAATGTCCGCAGCCGCCGGCACCTCGCGCGGAAAAACCTCGCCGACGAGCGCATCGGCCAACGGCGGCGTGGTGAAGTCAAAGGAAAACTGCCGCAGGACTTTGGCCGACTCCAGATCGTCGGACTGAAAATCGACCCGGAACTGAAAGTAGCGGCGCGGCCCGGGCGACAGCACCAACGCGCCCTCGCGGCTCGTGCCGGCGCCCGGATCGTATGGCGAGGTCCACGGGCTCCAATGGGCCAAATCGTCGCGCACGGGCCCGCGTTCCCACACATCGGCGGGGCCGCCCTTGGCCGGCAGGTCGAGGTACTCGTCGCGCAAGAGCGGCAGATCGGGATCATCAACCGAAAGCGCGATCTCTGCGGCGTCTTGCCGGCCCACGCGCTTGCGCGTATAGGCAAAGGGCGACGGGTCGCTGCCGCTGCGGGTGCGGAGGTCCATCTGCACGGCACTGGCCTGCCCCACGGTCTCCTCCAGCCAGCGCAAACGCCCCCAGTTGGCCGGCGTACCCATGTCGATGATCGGGGAAATGTACTGCACGGTGGGAAAAAAGCCCTCGCCGAAGACTTGGAATTTTTCCACCTCAAAGGGGATGGCGGAGGCCGCGCGCAGGCGGATGAAGCGCAAAAAGCGCGGCGGGTCGATCTCTATGGTAGAAACCGGATCGGCGTTGTTGGTCCGCACCGCAAAGGTCTCCCAAATCGGGTTGCCAGCCTCGGTCAGCACTTGGCCGTCGTTCACGTGGACCTCGAAGTTTTTCAGAAAATCTTCCTGAAAGGGCGTTGAGGGCGACGGAAAGACCGTATTGCGCGGGAAGAAGCGAATTTGGTTGACGCCAAAGCGCGCCCCCAAATCGAGCACGAGCAAGGTGCCGTGGACATCGCGCCCCTTGCGCTCAAAGGCGACGCCAGTGGGGTCGGGCGACACGATCTGCGCGAGGATGCTTTGGAGCTGGGACTCAGCGAGGTCAAAAACGGTCGGGGCGCGGATGCTGCCGCCGCGCTCGGCGATTTCAGCGGCGAGGTTCTGGCCCTCCTGCACGCGGCGCGGCAGGATGCTGGCGGAAAAATCCGCGCTGGCAAAATCGACGAGCCGAACCGGCGCGACCCCGAGCTCGGTGACGTTGGGATCCAACGTGGAGCGGTGCTCCGGCTCGATGGTTTGCACGGCGGCCCCGGCCGCGACCGCCCCCTCCCAGCTAATCTGGCCGTCTTGGCCGACGGTCAATCGTTGACGCCCTTGCAAATCGCCGCTGTGCAAAAGCACCAGCGCCCCGATGAGAGCCAGCGCGTTCATAAATTTTCCCCGAGAATTTTTTCCGCCAAGGCTTTCTGCTCAACCTCGACCCGCTGCTGAAGCTGGGCGCGTCGCCTTTCCCGCTGATAACGCGCCTCGGCCTCCCGCGCCTCCGCGAGCTGCCCCAACTGGCTATAGGCCCGGCTCAAGTGGCCTTGGACCCGCCAGTCGTGCGGCGCGAGTTCGGCGAGGCGCAGCCAGTGCGTTAGAGCTTCGCCGGGCCGGTCCTGCTCCAAGAGGACCTCGCCGAGCAGCAGCAAGCCCTCGCGGTGGTCGGGCGCGAGGGCTACGGCTTGCGAAAGCAGCGGCTCGGCGTCGGCGAGCTGACCGTTGCGCCGCAAGAGCGCGGCCGCTTCCACCCGCGCCGCTACGCCGTATACCGGACTGTCTAGGAGCAGGCGATAGGTTCGCTCGGCGTCGGCGGCCCGGCCGGCCGCTGCGTACGCACGCGCCAGTTGGTAGCACACCCGGCTGCTATCCGGGCGCGACGCGAGCAGCCGCTGGTAGGATTGCACGGCCTCGTCGAGGGCGCCGCTGGTCAGTTGCGCGTCCCCCAAACGCCCAAGGAGGGCCTCCTGCCCGGCCGCGACGAGCCGTTGGTAGATGGGGCGCGCTTGCTGGGGACGGCCCAGTGCCATGTAGCGATCGGCGAGGGCGCGCTGCCCGCGCTTGTCGGCCGGCCAGTGCGCGACGTAATGCCGGACAATGCCCAAGGCGCGCTCGGGCTTGCCGCGGGCGTCGTACAGCGCGGCCAAGGCCCAATACACGTCCTCGTCGGCCCGGCCCGCGGCCACAGCCCGTTCGTACGCGGCAATGGCCGTGGCCGTCATGCCCAACGCCCGATAGGCATGCCCCAAGTAGCGGTGCTGCGCCGCTTGCGCCGCTCGGTCCATCTCGGGCGTCTTGGCACTGACCAAGCTCGCGACTAAGGCCAAGCCCGCCCCGGCCAAACCGCGCCGCGCCCAAGACCACCGCGTCAGTTGCCCGACCCCGCTCGCGGCAAAGAGCAAGAACACCGGGACCAGCACCATGCGCGTCTCGGCTTGGGCGCCGTAGAGCGCGGTGCCGACCGCGCCGGTTGCGACCCACAGCAGCGCGAGCGCAGGACCCCGCTGCCGGGCCGCCAAGGCCAGCCCCGCGCCCAAGAGCGCGAGCGGCAGGACCAAGCCAAAGGGAAACGCCAAGCCCCATTTCCACAGCAGGACCGCCAAGACGACCGAATCGCCCCGCCCGTGGTACATGTCCAGCGCCGGCAGGTGTTCCCCGCCGCGCACGAGCAGGTCGGGCGAGCCGCCGACACTTGTGCCCCCCCCGAAAACGTGCCACAACGCCAGCGCACCAGCCGTTCCCAAGGCGCAGGCCCAACCCGCTCGCGGCCGGCCGCCGAGCCACAGCCACCCCAGCGCGGCCGGCGCAAAGAGCGCGACCTGCGGAGCGGCCAGCAGGCACAGCCCCAGCAAAAGCCCGGCCCCCCAAGACGCCTTCCCACCGCGGTCGGCCCACAAGAGCGTCGCCAACAGCGAGAGCCCCAGAAACACCGCGAGGGCCGGCGGCAGCAAGGCCCCGGTGAAATAGATGGCCGGTCCGTACAGGGCCAGCGCCAGCGCGGCGATGAGGCCCGTGCCCGGCCCCCACAGGGCGCACCCAATCAGGGCTACGAGCACGCAACTCGCCGCGCCGAGCAGGGCTTGGACGTAGCGGGGAGCCAACCCGGCCGCGACGAGGCCGCGCAAAAAGAGCGGGTACAAGGGACTGGCAACGGCCGCGCTCGGCTCCCCCCGAGCGGCTTCGACATACGGCTGGCTCGCCGGAGTCGGCACCTCCCAAAAGGGGTGTTGCTCGACCTCACTGAGATAGGTCAGGCGCGGCCAAAGGGCCAAGAGCGCGCAGCCGATGACGGCGGCACCAAAGTTGTCGTCGCGCCAAATCACGCGCTATTCCAATCCTGCGTAGATCGTGATAAAGGTCTGACTCGTGTACCGCGCCTCGGCCTCTTTGAAGGCTTCGCGCTCAATGCACAACCCGGCCAAGGCGTGGAGGCTGTACCCCAAGTACTGGGACTGGTTGGTAAACTGAAACGCGCCGGTAATGGAGTTGAAATCGCGGGCATCCTCGTCAAAGTCGTTAAAAATCAGGTACTCGACGCCCGCTTGCAGCCGGGTGGCTCGCAGGAGGCGGGTTTCCACGACCGCGGAAAAAAGCCCGTACAGACTCGTGGAATGCTCTAGGGTGAACAGGCCGCGCGACTGCTTGCGGAACTCGCTCTTATAGCGCGGCTCCACGCTCAACCGGCCCAAGGCATAGCGATAGCTGGCCTTGTTGATCGCCCCAAAGAAGAAGTCCTGCTCGTCGAGCGCGAGGGCCTGCCGGCGGGCCTTGCTCATGAGCTGGCGGAAGCGCACGTAGTTGACCTTGGTCTGCACGCGATAGGAGGCCGACTGCAAATTGTGCCCCACAAACAACTGGTTGATCCAAGTGTCGCGGGCCAACAAGGGGTCTTCGACCTTGGTCAACTCGCCGCCGCGCAGGGTATTGTCCGGCGCCCACTGCAACAGGGGATTGGGGATGTCGTCCTCGACCAATTTGCTCATTTCAAACAAGCGCAACCGCCCCCAGCGCGGAGAGTTGTCGTCGTACGTCACCAGCGCGTAGGTGCTCTTGTTGTGCTGGTCTGACGAGATGAGTTCCTCGCGCAACGCCCCGACCATCACCTTGAGCTGGGGCGTCAGGTCCGCACCCGCGTACCCATTGTAGCCGCGGTGGTCGCGGCGGTAGGGATAATCGGGTTCTTCGTCGTTTTCGTACTGGTCGATCCAGAAGTTGTTGTTCATGTCCATCCCGAAGAGAAATTCCGGCCGATCGGAGTGGAAGCGGAGGAAAGGCTCTTCGTAGTCGGGCACGGCGTTGGAGCGCACGAAGTTGTCGTTTTGGTTGATGTCGGGCACGAAGTCGTTGTTTTGGTCCCAGCCCGGGAAGACCTGCGAATCGCCCTGCAACCAGTCAAAGCGCACCGTGTCCGGGAAGCGGTCTTGGTCGTCGTTGTCCTCCACGAGCTCGACGATGCCCTCGCGCTCGCTGTCGTAGTTGATTTCGCCCGTGCCCGTGGTGACAAAGGTCCGCGTATTGTAAAGCGGGTCCATGCTGTACGCCTCGCCAAAAACAAAGAACGGAGCGGCCTTTTTGGACGCATTCACCATCCACGCCGGCGCCCGGCGGCGCCCGCCAATGCCGGATGCCGTGCGGTGCTCGTCGCGCAGGACGTTGGGGTACTTGCGGTAGCTCACGCTCAGGTCGTATTCGGCGTACAGGTCAAAGCCCGCGTAGTCGCGTAGCTCAAGGCTGCCGCCGAACAGGTGAGTCGCGGTCGGCAGGCCGTACTCAAAGCGGACGGTCTGCAAATTGGTGATGTCTTGCACATTGCCTTCGGCTTGGGCTACGAGCAGCAGCACGGCCTCCCCGTCGCGATTGACTTGGCGGTCCGAGGTCATCCACACCTGATAGTCGTTGCCCAGCACGAGCCGGAACTCAACCTTGACGATGTCCTCTTTGGGAAACGAGGCCCGATCGACAAAGGCCGGGCTGTCAAAGTCGTAGCTCAGGCGAATCTCCTCGGGGCCGTTGGCGGCGATATAGCCCTGCTGGACAAAGCCGCCCTCAATGACCGGCTCAAACCGGATGTCTTTGCCCACATCAACGGTGCCGTCCTCGTAGGTAATCAGCACGTCGGAACCCGCCTCAAAGAAGGCCGCCCCGCCGGCATCGTCGCCAGGGGAATCGTCGCGCAGGACGATCTGAATCAGGGACACGGTCTTGTTTTGGGCCACGGTCAAAGCGCCGGAAAACGGGTTGCCCACCAAGCGGTCCGACAGGGTGTTCGACTGGTGGGCGTTGACCGCGTGTAGGCCCAGTTGCAGGGCGTCGCTGAGCTGGTACGCGAAGCGCCCGCCAAAGAGCGTGGTGTTGTTGGTGCGGAGCACTTCTTGGTCTTCGGTCGTCGAGCCGCCCGGATTGCTCAAGCGCGAATAGATGAGCGTCCCTTCGTAGCGGTCCGTGGCGAGGTCGAACTGCACGCCGTCCATGCGCGGCTTGGAAAAGACCATCGGGGAGATCACCGAGCGCATCTGCGCGCTCGTCGTCAGGGTGTAGAAGTATTGGCCCTTGGCGTCGGACGCGATGACCACGTCGGAAAACCACTGCTGGAAGCGGTTGGACTTGAGCAGAGAATTGCCAAACTGCTGCGGCTTGCTCTGGGAGTTGTTGAAGATCAACCAGCCGCGGGTGAGAAAATTGCCGTACAGGTCGTAAAAGTAATCGCCTTCGAGGCTAATATCGACGTAGCGCTGGTAGGGGTTGCGGGCGTAGTTGGTGTACTGCCACTGACGCCACTGGTACTCTTTGTAGAGCTCCTGCGGCACGTACCAGCGGCGCACGGCCGGGTCGAGGACGCCGAGCATGACGGCCGGCCCTTGGGGCGCAAACGAGGTCTCGTCGCCCTGTTCCAGCCCCAGGCGCGTGCTGTAATCGACTTGGCCGACCGCCTCCGGGGCGGCTCCGACGACGAGGAGCAAAACGACGCTTATTCTAATGTACATGGTGCTCTTTGGCCCCCTAATAGGCTACCGCGATGAGGTGAGATCGCCGCTGTCCGGCGCGGTCTTGGACATCGGTTTCTACGTCGATCTGGCAGATGTACAGACCGGGCGGCACGACGCGGCCGCGGTCGTCCTTCCCATCCCAAGCAAAGTGCTGCCGCCCGCCTTGGGCCGCGCCGGACAGCTCGCGCATGAGCCGGCCATCGAGCGCCCATATCCGCACGGCCGCCGGCCGCTCGGCATAGACCTTGAACAGGGAAAATTCAATTTGGGCGACGTCGTTTACGCGGTCGCCGTTGGGGGTGAAGGGATTGGGCGCGACCGCGATGTCCGCGACGATTTGCTCGGCCCCGAGCGCGGCGATGGACAGGGTTTGCGACGGCCGCAGCGCCGTTGCGTCGGCCGCGTCGGCTGGCTGATAGGGCGTACTCGCTGCGTGGTTGCGCACGGCCACCTCGAGCTGGGTGCCGTGGAGAAAGACTTGGGCCGCAAAACGCAGGCGCACGAGGCGACCGCGGCCCACGACCCACCCTCTGGCCCGGCCCAGCCGGTTGTACTGGGCCGCGCTGAGCGTGTCGCCGGCCTCGTCGAAAAGCGTCTGGCTGCCCACGCCCACGATCTTGCGGAAGTAGCGCACCGGGCCTTGGGCCTCGGGCGGCAGCGCGTCGTAGGTCGCTCGATTCACTTCCACGCGCTCTTCACCGGCCGTGCGGAAGTAGCGCACCGCGCCGCGCACTGCGTCGGGCAGCAGGGCATGCGAGGTGGCCGTCAAAAGCTCGCCATCGATGCCGGTGGGCACTTCCTCGCCATCGCCGGCCGTGCGGAAGTAAAGCGGCGGTAGTTCGTCGCTGGCGCTGTGGGCGACCTCTGGGAGGCGCACCCAGAGCGAATCGCCTTGCAGCCGCTGGCCGTCGGCGAGGGCCAACGGCGCGGGCGGTGCTCCCCCAGCAAACTGCGCCTCGGTCGCTACCGTCACGTCGATGAGCTGCATATCGAGGCCCGGATCGGCGCTGACGAGCATTTCGTCGAACCCGAGGCTGCGGATGGAGGTGGGCCGCTCTAGAAACTCGGGTTGGACGAAAATTTCAAAAGTGTCCAAAACGCCCACTTGGGCCTCGGGCGGCCAAACCTCGGCCCGCAGCCCCAGGGCGACCGGAGTGTGCAACTCAACGGAAATGCTTTGTAACGCGGGGGCGACCTCGCGGTCCTCGCTGAGCAGGCGAGCTTGGATTTGCATGAACCTGCGCAGGCTGGGGGACGTCACCGGGTCGCCGGACCGCTGGTATTGCTGGCTCCAAGCACTCCAGCCCGGGCCGATTGCAAAGGAGGTGTCGATCGGCCCCTTGAGGAAGGCGAGGAGCTTTTTGTGCTCGGCCGCGGTCTTTTCAATGCCATTGCTGTCGTAGAAGCGCACCCGCTCGATGAGTTGGTCGCCCGTGCGGGTGCGAATCTCGACCTTGGTGCCCGGCGGCGTGGTGGCCTCCCAGTGAATGTTGCCCAAGGTCACCAACCCGGACAGCTCAATTAGGTTGGACTCCAGCTCGACTTCGGCCGGCACGCCCTCGGCAAACAGCATCAGCTCGCTGAAGCGAGACCAGAAGCGGTCCGAGCGGTTTTCCGTGTCGCCGATGAAGTTGGCCAAGGTCAGCAGGTCGAGGAAGCGCACCTTGCGCACCGGGTCTTGCACATCGTTGAGATAGCCAAAGAAGCCATTATCGACGTTGGTCACCCGCTCCGGCGGGGTGATGGCGCGCCAGCGTAGCTTGCCTTGGGCGTCGCGTTCCCCGGTGGAAGACCGCATCTGGTAGCCGCGGATGTTGCCGCCGACGACGCGGACTTGGTCTAACCACACCGTGCCGCCCATGTCGATGGTCAGGACGTTGGCGCCCGGGTTGAGGGGGTCTTGGGTGGCGTGCTGATAATTGCTGCCAATGTCGCCGTCAAAGGCCGGGGTCGGCGTCTTGCCAGCCGAGGTCAGTTCCAAGGTGCCGCCGCCGGCAACCATGCCGAGGCCGATGTTGTCGCCCCAACCCCACGCCTCGACCTCGGCCAAGCGCGGCAATTCCCGGCGGTAAAATTCCCGGCGGCCGCGCCGCTCCTCGGCCAACAACTCGTAGGTTGCCGCCGCGACCGGCTCTTCGCGGCCGGCAAAGTCGCGCACAAAGTGGACGATGTCGCCGCGTTCACGTGCGGGCAGGGCCTCCCACGCGGCTTGGTCGATTTGCTCGGCCCGCCCGCCGCGCGTGTCCGTGATGACGATGCGGATGGTTTCGATGATCTTGCCGGTCCAAGCCGGGTCCGCGCTGATTTGTTGCAGCCTCTTGACACTCCTGATCCCGCCGGTGGGCACTGTGAGGCCCGGGTTGACCGGCGCCGCCAAGGTCGCGCCTCCGGTCGCGGTCGCGCTGGGAAAGAAGAAGGCGCGCTGCTCGGTGTTCGGGCCTTCGTGAGGGACGAAGAGCTCGAAGTTGACCTTGCGGTCGTCCGTGCGCGATAGCGTCTGGTTCGGGGCCAAGAGGAGGAGGTACTTGTAAAAGGGATCGCCCAAGCCCCCTTCGACGAAGCGCACGGAAATGCCCTCCACCGGCACCGCCCGGCCCAGATCCACCTCGACCCACCACTGCTCAATGGGGTCGCGCGGGTCCGGCTCCCAGAAGGTGGTCGGGTCGCCGTCGATGATGTGGGCCGCGGCCGCGACATTGGAACCAGCGCGGCTGACCCCGGCCCGCACCCAATAGTCGTACACGAACTTTTTCTGGGCGTTTTGGATGGGCTGACCGAGCACATCGACCTTCAGGGTGCTGTCCACGTTGAGGATGCGCGGGGCTTTGTTGGTGATCACGACCGGACGGGCGATGCTGGGGTCGGCGAGGACGTTGTAAATCGAGCGCAGGCGTCGCGGACGCACCGCGCCCGAAGGGTCGATGGTGGTCAAGTGTTCGGGCTTTTTCCACTGCTGCCAGTGGCGTCCAGCCACGACGATGCGGTCGTCGATGAGGTCGTACCCTTGCTGGGCGCGGGCTGGCAGCCCGACCCACAGCAGGCCAGCCGCGAGGGCCGCCCATTTTATTTTGGCCACGGTGACACCTCCTTACAGGTGCTCGGCGAACAAGGCGACTTGGCTGGCGCGTTCGGCACGCAGGCGTTGGATCAACGCGTCCATGAGCGCGTCCCGGTTCCTCGCTGTCAAGATGGCTTGCGCCCGCGCCCGCGCTTGGGCCAAGGGTTGGATCTCGCCGCCCTCCTTTTGCTGCACTCGGAAGACGGCAAAGTGATCGAGCACCTCTACCGGCCCGCCCCACTCGCCGAGCGGCGCGGCAAAGGCCGCATCCACGAGCTGGGGATAGCGCGCCCGCACCACCTTGCGCAGGCGCAACCTTCCGTCGTGCGGGTCGCCGTGGGTTTCGACGCCCGGCCGGGCCAACACCTCGGCGATGGAGCTACCGTTGGCGAGGGCTTCGCGCAGCTCTTCGGCTTGGGCGCGGCTGGGCGCGAGGAGCTGGTTGATGAGGACGGATTCGGCCGTGCGGAAGCGCGTCTTGTTCGCCTCGTAGTACGCAGCGACCGCCTCCTCGCTGGGGACGGCCTTTACGGCTGTTTCGGCCTTGGTGAGCTGCTGCAAAACCAAGGTCTTGCGCTTGCGCTCGCGCCACTCGACAAATTCGGCCTCTCGATCCCAACCGCGCCGCTGGGCTGCCGCGGCCATCAGATAGGCCGGCAAGAGCGCGGTGCGGGCCAACGAGACCACCTGCGCGCTGTCTTGCAACGCGGCCTGAAACCCGAGCTCACGCAGGTCGTGGAGGTATGCGCCCAAGGAAATCGCCCCGCCGTCAAAGCGGTAGAGGAAAAGCGCGGCCAGCGAATCGGCCGGCGGCGGCT
This sequence comes from Candidatus Latescibacterota bacterium, assembly GCA_965242865.1. Taxonomy (GTDB): domain Bacteria; phylum Latescibacterota; class UBA2968; order UBA8231; family UBA8231. Next base: position 5,055,745 of record CBDETK010000013.1, on the reverse strand, counting down.
GGGCCAGCAAGGCGTACAGGCCCGTGCGGTCCAACCGCAAGCCCAAGGAGCGGCTCAGCGCTTCCACTTCGATTTGCTGGCGACTCGACCACTTTTCGCGGTGCGTTGCGCGGGCGGCTTCTTCCTTGTATTCGGCCTTGTCGGCCACTCGGTCTTCGACAAAGCGATAGATTTGCCAGCCACCCGCCAGCGGCAGCGGCGCGGCAATTTGCCCGACCGGCAGGGAGAGGAAGGTCTGCGGCGGAATGGCAAACCGCTGGGCTTGGGTGCGCCCAATCCAACCGACGACTCCGTCGCCCTGGGGGGCGAAAAGGTCGTTGGCCGCAAAGCGCTGGGCGAGCGCGGCGAATGGCTCGCCCTCGTGCAGTGCCTGCAATACGCGGTCCACCTCTTGTTGCTGCCGCACCAGAATCCGCGCCAAGAGCCGCTCGCGGTCAAAGCCCAGCTCGACGAAGGTGCGCTCTACTTCCGCGGGCGTCACCTCCACTTGGGGCGCGAGCACTTCGGCTTGGTAGCGCTGGGAGAGCCGCTTGCGGGCGAGGGCGTTTAGCGAGTAGCGCACTGCGTCGCTTTGCTCAATCCCCCGAGCGCGGGCCTCTTGCAGCAGCAACTCCTGATCGACGAGGGACTGGAGGTGGTCGCGTGGGTCCTCGCTCTGCAAGCTGGGCGGCAAGCGCTCGACAAAGCGCTGGTACTCGGCTTGGGTGAGGGCCACGTCGCCGACTTGGGCCACGACCGGGTCGTCGGGCGCACAGCCAAACAGGGCCAAGAGGGCGAGGGCGCACCACAGGGAGCGGATAGGGGCGATAAACATGGCTGTTTGATTTAATCAACGGCTAGGCGAGTGTCAAGTTTTTTGCCAATACGACTAACTGCATGTAATTCTTGGCTTTATTTGCCGGGATCGCGGGCATCTTGCCCTCGTCGAGGGCGGAACGCCCGCGATCCCGGACGCAGCGGGAACCGCAGAAAAGGCGGACGTAACGCAGGGGTCGTGTTCCTAATTTGCTAAATAAATCCTTGAATAAGGGCTTTTGGGGGCGTATCGTATATCGTATAATAACTTGGAGTTGGTAAAAACCGGCTTCCGAAGGGGGCTGGCGATGGTCAGTCCCCTCTTAGTGAACACACGCAAGGAGTTTGGGGCACGGATCAGCAACTGACGGTAGTTGATTAGTTCTTGAGAAGCGTTCTTAAAACTAGGGTTTCGGTCTCTGATTCGGCTTGGTCCTTTGCTGGATTCCCGCTTGCGCGGGAATGACCGTACGAGTCGTCATGCAAGACTAGGCCAAAAGCAACATGAGTTTTAAGAACGCTTCTGAAGGATTGAAGGATGGCTGAACCGTCCTTGGATGTTGGGCGTTTGCTCAATCAGCGAAGGAGACCACTTTTGAAAAAGTTGACCAAGCCATGACAGTTTGTGTTGCTATTAAGGTCCATGACTGCATTGTTTTTGCAGCGGATAGTGCTTCTACACTTTTCGCACGTTCCGAAAATGGTCAGTCCACAGTCTCAAACATTTGGGAACACGGGATAAAGGTTTTCAATCTCCATAGAGAATTACCGATTGTGGCTATGACGGCGGGGGTAGGGCATTTTGGTCCTGCATCTATCAGTGATTTAACGAAGGATTTACGTGTTGAATTATCGAAAGACAATGATACCAAGTTGGATACAGACAATTATAGTATTGAAGAGCAAGACAGACAACAAAGACTTAATCAGAGGTTCCTAAACATTATTATCCAGATCATCTCAACCAGAGGGGCCTAGATCATGTTTAATGACGATGAAGGACTCCAAGAAGCGCAACGGCTCTTGGATTCTGCTAATCAGCCGAACTATCTACAGTATTATTTTCAGAAACTTGAATATGGCTTTGGGTCTGCTTCTGCAAGTGGGAGTCTGCCCCAAGAAAAACGTTTGAGGCCAGAGCCGGATGATCTATCTAAGATGGATACAGAGTAAGTGCTCGGACAAAACGGCCATCCCTCGGAGCCGATCTAGAGCGCATCTATTGGGGCTGATCTTATTGGGCCTGTTCCTGCTAAGTGTGTGCCCAATTCATGCTCAGTTTCCGGCGTACACCTATCCGCCCCACTCGCAACAACCGACCCAGGTGGACAGTCTAGATACGCCCATGGGGTTTTCCATTGCCTTCGATACCAGTAACCGCCCCTATTTTACGAACGACAGAACAGGCTCATTGGCCGGCAATATCAGGACGCTGCGCAACGGGCTATGGCACGATATCGATTATAGTTCGCACTTCAATCCGTCCTTTACGGTTCACGACACTGTCACCTCACGGCGTCATACCGTTATCTATATTGATGCCGACAATGCGCTCTATCTGATTACCCTAAGCAGCGTCGGTTGGAGCGGCGGTTGGCGCTTGCTGTATTCGCCCGATATTACCGCCGCTTCCCCAAGTTTTCAGTCTATAAATCTTCCCAACGTTGCGCTGATCGAAAAAAACATGAGTCATGGCGACTCTACAGTGACTCCCGTGATAGTGTCATGGCCGTGGATCAGCGACGCACAACGGGCCAAACTGCGCCTGTACATACCCAGCAAAAACAGCAATGGCACCCTGAGCTTGAGTGATTCTCTCGATCTGGCATCGGCCCATGCGGAGCCGCATTGGGCGCATTCCGGTGGAATGCCGCCGGTGGTCAGCAAGAACGGCAAGATACATGTTGCCTATTTGTCGGAGAAAAACAAAAGCGGTAACGACGCCAACAGTTCGCACGTCTGGGTGGCGACGATAGACCGGGCAACGAAAACCATTGACCATCATGCCCATCTCTCAGACACCCACGGATTCGGAACTACTGCTGATAACCACTCTATGCCGGTCATCGGTATTACTTCAACGGATACTGTGCATGTTATTCTGGGCACCCACGGGGAGACCTTTCCTTACTACAAGGCGACCAGTCCCAATACTACCTCAACCTTAGCCGACCAGAGTTCCAAAGTGCCTAATGTCAATGAGTCGACGACCTATGTTGATCTGGTAATTGATGACGGCGATACCCTGCACACGAGCTACAGGGCCTTTAGTCAGCCTTTGGGGGTTGAAGGCGGCGTCTATAGGGGTGCGACCTATTCACGGCGTCCCAAAGGGGCGACGACTTGGGAAAACCAGCGGGTATTGCTGGCCCCGGATGTGGAGGCGCGGCTCGTCCATCCGGTGCCGCATCAGCATTTGGTTATGGACCGCCAATCCGGGCATCGCAATATCTATCTGACGGGGCTAGACCAAGGCTCGAACCAGGATATCGACCCCATCCAGTGGTTCGTAGAGTATCCGACCCCGCTGATCGCGACCACCAATGGCGGCTCGAACTGGTCCCTGACCACTCGCTATGACCTGCTGAGTCGGATCAACAGTGGCAAGACCGTGCAGCGCATTACCTTTCCGGCGATATTCGGGAAATCTTCCAATGAGGTCTTCGACCTGAATGCCACCACGGATGCGTCCGGTTTGACCGTCAGCTACGAAGTGGTATCGGGTCCGGCCACCGTATCGGGCAATAGGGTGACGGTAGGCGCTGGAACTGGGGAAGTGGTGATCAAGGCCAAGAATAGCGGCGATGCTACGTACTATGCCGATGAAGTGACGCAACGTTTCCAAGTGGATAATGGCACGATTCAAAACTTGGCACAGGGCAAGGTCGCCTATCAGTCGGGTACGCTCTATCGCCGGGTTGCGAAGTCGGCGGTGGACAATGCCACAAATACTTCTTCTCGCACGGTGTGGGGTAGTGAAAGCTGGTGGGAAGTGGATTTGGGTCAGGTCTGCTATATCGATAATATCCAGATTTACAACTCTGGCCCAGTGACGACTCGGAGTTATCTCACGGACTATCATGTGTTTATCTCGGATGTGCCTTTTACTGGTACTACCGTAGCGGCGAGTCAGGCTCAGTCGGGGGTTAGGGACTATCACCAGACCGCCCAAGCGGGTTCTCCGACGACGATCAGCAATGTCAATCGCACGGGCCGTTATGTACGGGTGCAGTTAACGACGAGCTCTACTCTCGTTCTGGGTGAGGTGAAAGTCAATGGCACACGTTCGATAGACGACGCGCCCACGGCCGCCGCGGGGTCGGATCGGACGGTGAATGAGGGCGATACGGTGACGCTCTCCGGCAGCGGCACGGACCCGGAGGGCGATACGGTGAGCTATTCTTGGGCTCAGACAGGCGGGTCGCCGAATGTTTCCCTGACGGGGCCGACCACCGCCACGCCCTCGTTTGTCGCGCCGAACCTGACGGGGAATACGACCCTGACGTTCACGCTGACGGTGACCGCCGGCGGAGCCTCCGACACGGACACGGTGGACATCACCATCAATGCCGATAACGACGCGCCCACCGCCAACGCGGGGTCCGATCAGACGAAGAATGAGGGCGATACGGTGACGCTGTCCGGCAGCGACAGCACCGATCCAGAGAACGAGGCGTTGAGCTATTCGTGGGCGCAGACCGGCGGGTCGCCGAATGTGACCCTGACGGGGCAGACCACCGCCACGCCCTCGTTTGTCGCGCCGAACCTAACGGGGAATACGACCCTGACGTTCACGCTGACCGTGACCGCTGGCGGAGCCTCCGACACGGACACGGTGGACATCACGATCAATGCCGATAACGACGCGCCCACCGCCAACGCGGGGTCGGATCAGACGGTGGATGAGGGCGACACGGTGACGCTGTCCGGCAGCGACAGCACCGATCCGGAAAACGAGGCGTTGAGCTACTCTTGGGCGCAGACCGGCGGGTCGCCGAATGTTTCCCTGACAGGGCCGACCACCGCCACGCCCTCGTTTGTCGCGCCGAACCTAACGGGGAATACGACGCTGACGTTTACGCTGACGGTGACCGCTGGCGGAGCCTCCGACACGGACACGGTGGACATCACGGTCAATGCCGACAACGACGCGCCCACCGCCAACGCGGGGTCCGATCAGACGAAGAATGAGGGCGACACGGTGACGCTGTCCGGCAGCGACAGCACCGATCCGGAAAACGAGGCGTTGAGCTACTCTTGGGCGCAGACCGGCGGGTCGCCGAATGTTTCCCTGACGGGTGCGACCACCGCGACCCCCTCATTCGTCGCGCCGAACCTGACGACGGATGTAACCCTGACGTTCACGCTGACGGTGACCGCTGGCGGAGCCTCCGACACAGACACGGTGGACATCACCATCAATGCCGACAACGACGCACCTACCGCCGCAGCGGGGTCGGATCAGACGGTGGATGAGGGCGACACGGTGACGCTGTCCGGCAGCGACAGCACCGATCCAGAGAACGAGGCGTTGAGCTATTCGTGGGCGCAGACCGGCGGTTCGCCGAATGTTTCCCTGACAGGGCCGACCACCGCCACGCCCTCGTTTGTCGCGCCGAACCTAACGGCGGATGTAACCCTAACGTTCACGCTGACGGTGACCGCCGGCGGAGCCTCCGACACGGACACGGTGGACATCACGGTCAATGCCGACAACGACGCGCCCACCGCCAACGCGGGGTCCGATCAGACGGTGGATGAGGGCGATACGGTGACGCTGTCCGGCAGCGACAGCACGGACCCGGAAAACGAGGCGTTGAGCTATTCGTGGGCGCAGACAGGAGGGTCGCCGAACGTGACCCTGACGGGGCCGACGACCGCCACGCCTTCATTTGTCGCACCGGATCTGACGGCGGATGTAACCCTGACGTTCACGCTGACGGTGACTGCTGGCGGAGCCTCCGACACAGACACGGTGGACATCACCATCCGAGCCAACAACGACGCACCTACTGCCGACGCAGACGACGACCAGACGGTGGATGAGGGCGATACGGTGACGCTCTCCGGTAGCGACAGCACGGATCCAGAGAACGAGGCGTTGAGCTATTCGTGGGCGCAGACCGGGGGTTCGCCGAATGTTTCCCTGACAGGTGCGACGACCGCCACGCCCTCGTTTGTCGCGCCGAACCTAACGGCGGATGTAACCCTAACGTTCACGCTGACGGTGACTGCTGGCGGAGCCTCCGACACAGACACGGTGGACATCACCATCAATGCCGACAACGACGCACCTACCGCCGCAGCGGGGTCGGATCAGACGGTGGATGAGGGCGATACGGTGACGCTGTCCGGCAGCGACAGCACCGATCCAGAAAATGAGACGTTGAGCTACTCTTGGGCGCAGACCGGCGGTTCACCGAATGTTTCCCTGACAGGTGCGACGACCGCGACCCCCTCATTCGTCGCGCCGAACCTGACGGGGAATACGACCCTGACGTTCACGCTGACGGTGACTGCTGGCGGAGCCTCCGACACGGACACGGTGGACATCACCATCAATGCCGACAACGACGCGCCCACCGCCAACGCGGGGTCCGATCAGACGAAGAATGAGGGCGACACGGTGACGCTGTCCGGCAGCGACAGCACCGATCCAGAGAACGAGGCGTTGAGCTATTCTTGGGCGCAGACCGGCGGATCGCCGAATGTTTCCCTGACAGGGCCGACCACCGCCACGCCCTCGTTTGTCGCGCCGAACCTGACGGGGAATACGACCCTGACGTTCACGCTGACGGTGACTGCTGGCGGAGCCTCCGACACGGACACGGTGGACATCACGGTCAATGCCGATAACGACGCGCCCACCGCCAACGCGGGGTCCGATCAGACGAAGAATGAGGGCGACACGGTGACGCTGTCCGGTAGCGACAGCACCGATCCAGAAAATGAGACGTTGAGCTATTCGTGGGCGCAGACCGGGGGTTCGCCGAATGTTTCCCTGACAGGTGCGACCACCGCCACGCCCTCGTTTGTCGCACCGAACCTAACGGCGGATGTAACCCTAACGTTCACGCTGACGGTGACCGCCGGAGGTGCTTCAAACACGGACACGGTGGACATCACCATCCGAGCCAACAACGACGCACCTACCGCCGACGCAGACGACGACCAGACGGTGGATGAGGGCGATACGGTGACGCTGTCCGGCAGCGACAGCACCGATCCAGAAAACGAGGCGTTGAGCTATTCGTGGGCGCAGACCGGCGGGTCGCCGAATGTTTCCCTGACGGGGCCGACGACCGCGACACCTTCATTTGTCGCGCCGAACCTGACGGGAAATACGACCCTGACGTTCACGCTGACGGTGACTGCTGGCGGAGCCTCCGATACGGACACGGTGGACATCACGATCAATGCCGACAACGACGCGCCCACCGCCAACGCGGGGTCCGATCAGACGAAGAATGAGGGCGACACGGTGACGCTGTCCGGCAGCGGCACGGACCCGGAGCAGCAGCCCCTGACCTACTCGTGGAGCCAAACGGCCGGCAACCCCACCGTGGACTTAACCGGCGAGAACACGGAAACCGCCTCGTTCACCGCGCCGAATGTAGCCGAGAATACAACTACAACGCTGACGTTTGAGTTGACCGTCAGCGACGGCAGTTTGACCGGCTCCGATGCCGTCACCGTCACCATCGAAGACGTGGACACCACGCCGGCTGCGTTCACGTTCACGGCGGAAACCGGGGTGGAACCGGGGGCGACCGTCACCAGCAACGCCATCACCGTCAGCGGCCTCAACACCGCTGCGACCATTTCGGTGACCGGCGGCACCTTGGTGGTGGATGGCAGCGATTTCACCGGCACGACCATCACCAACGGAAAAACCGTCGCTGTCAAGGTCGCCGCCAGCAGTGCGTTCAGCACCGCCACCACCGCCACCGTCACCATCGGCACCGCGAGCGCGAACTTTTCAGTGACCACCCGGCCGCAGACACCACGCCGGCTGCGTTTAGTTTCACGGCGAAAACCGGGGTGGAACTGGGGGCGACCGTCACCAGCAATGCCATCACCGTCAGCGGCCTCGAAGCGGCTGCGACCATTTCGGTGACCGGCGGCACCTTAGTCGTGGACGGCAGCGATTTCACCGGCACGACTATCACCAACGGAAAGACCGTCGCCGTCAAGGTCATCGCCAGCAGTGCGTTCAACACGGCCACCACCGCCACCGTCACCATCGGCGGCGTAAGCGCGAACTTTTCAGTAACCACCGAGACCAACGACGCGCCCACGGCCGACGCCGGTGAGGATCGGACGGTGACCGAAGGCGACGCGGTGACGCTCTCCGGCAGCGGCACGGACCCAGAGGAGCAGACCCTGACCTACTCGTGGCGTCAAACGGCCGGCAACCCCACCGTGGACCTGACCGGCGCGAATACCAAAACCGCTTCGTTCACCGCACCGAATCTGCTAACGGACGCGGATTTGACGTTTGAGTTGACCGTCAGCGATGGGGGTTTGACCGCTACTGATGCAGTCACCATCACCGTTGCAGCGGACAACGATGGCCCCACGGCCTCAGCAGGGTCGGATAAGACGGTAAATGAGGGCGATACGGTTTCTCTATCCGGCAGCGGCAGCGACCCGGAAGGCGAGTCGTTGACTTATGAGTGGGCTCAGACCGGGGGTTCGCCGACCGTGAGTCTGACCGGCGCGACGACCGCGTCGGCGTCGTTTGTCGCCCCAAACCTGTCGTCGGACGCAACCCTGACGTTCACGCTGACCGTGACCGCCGGGGACGCCTCCGACACGGACGCGGTGGACATCACCATCCGCGCCGACGCGGTGGGAGCCACCCTTACCGCGACTCCTGCGGCGATACGCGAGGGGAGTGGGCGACAGGAAATTACCCTGAACGTTAGCTTGCAGAAGGCCCTAGCGGATGCGGCGCGGGTGTCGTTCACCATTGATCCCCAAGTGGGGGTTCGGGATGTAGATTACACCGTGTCCGTGGGGGAACTCTCCATTCCGGCCGGCGCAACCGAGGCCGAGACCACGCTCATCCTTACTCCCAAGGACAACTCAAGGCTCGATGGGGAGAAGAGCTTCGCGGTGACCGCTCAGGTTGGATCGGGAGGTACTCCGAGTCGGGTAATCATCAGGATCGATGACGACGAGACCGCGGCCACGGAGATAACGCTGGCGGCGAGGCCGAGTGAACTCAAGGCGGGCACGGGGCTACATGAGGTTACGGTGACCGCCACCTTAAACGGCCAAGTCTTCGACGAGGACGTGACCGTGGTCTTGATCATTACGGACGATACGGATGCCGATGGCGATGTAGATGCGGACGATAAAGCGGCCATGCGCGATGCCGACTACACGGCGATCCTCCAAGCGCTGACGATTCCGGCCGGCCAAGTCAGCGACTCAACGACCGTGTCGATCACCCCTCTCGAAGGCGGGAATAAGAAAATTGGCTTGACGGCGCTGGAAAGTCCGGTCAAAAATGCGGACGACGAAGATGTCGCGGTCAGCACGGCGGTGGTAACGCTGAAAGATGCGGACAGGACCGCGGTGAGGCCCCGGGCGGGAGCCCTTAGTTGGGTTATTGACCTGTCCTACGTGGTGTTTGACTACACGGCGGGCACGGCGATTGATCCGCTCGAACTGCCAACCGCATCGGGCGGTGTGGGGGCGCTGACCTATAGCGTGTCGGCCAACCTGCCAGCGGGCTTGTCGTTTGACCCGGCCACGCGCACGATTAGCGGGACGCCGACGGCAGCCGACACCGCCGCCGTCACCTACACGGTCGCCGACAGTGCCGCGGCCCGAGTCAACTCCGCGTCCATGACCTTCACCATCGAGGTCGGTCCCGCCCCGCCTCCCACGGTAGAGGTCGCCCGGGTGGTCTCGACGCATTCGCTGGTGCGCGAGAATGGCGGTCCAACAGCCATCACCCTGACGGCGACGTTGGCCTCCGCTTCGGCAATCGAGGAAACCATCCGCTTCACGCTGGACGCACCGGCCGATGGGGCGCTCGCCGTGCGCGATCTGGACTACACAGCCCAGTTGGGTGGAGCCGTCACTCTGGCCGCTGGCGAGACCCAAGGGACGACGCTGCTGATCCTCACCCCGATCGACAACGCGGTTGTAGATGGCGACAAGTACTTAGGTGTGCTGGCGTCGGCTTCTGGCGGTTCGGCGCAAACGGACATTGAGATCGCTGACGACGAAGCCCCCAGTACGTCCTTGATGCTATCGGTGTCGCCGCACACGGTGAGCGAGGATGCAGGGGCGACCGACCTGACGGTCACGGCGACGTTGGACGGCCAAGCGTTGGACGCCGACGCGACCGTAACCCTGTCGATTGATCCGGCGTCGTCCGCCACCCGCGATTTGGATTACTCGGCAATGTTCAATCCATCGCTGGTCATTCCGGCCGGCGCGACATCTGGGGCAATTACCTTGCGGCTCGATCCAGTCGCCGACCGCGAGGAGGAAGGCGCCGAGACGATCACGCTCAACGGAGCGTCTGCGGACTTGACCGGCGGCTCAGCCGCTATAACGCTGGCCGACGTTGCAGCGATGGTCCTCGCCTTTGCCGCTGGGACGGAGGTGGCCGACCAAAAGTTCACCGCGGGCATGGCGATTGCGCCGGTCGAATTGCCGGCCGCCAGCGGTACGGGCGACATCACCTACGGCGTCTCTGCCCTGCCGGCCGGGCTGTCGTTTGACGCGGCTACGCGGCGGCTGGCCGGGACGCCCGAAGCCCCCACCGACGGCGCGGTCAACGTGACGTACACCGCGACGGACGACGCCGATGCCACCGCGTCGTTGACCTTTGCCATTGAGGTCGCCCCACGCCCCATGGCGGAGGTCGCCCGGGTGTCCTCGACGCATTCGCTGGTGCGCGAGAATGGCGGTCCAACAGCCATCACCCTGACAGCGACGTTAGCCGCTCCTTCGGCAATGGACGAGACCATCCGCTTCACGCTGGGCGCGCCGGCCGATGGAGCACTTGCCGTGCGCGATCTGGACTACACCGCCCAATTGGGTGGCGTCATCACGCTGGCCGCTGGCGAGACCCAAGGGACGACGCTGCTGACCCTTACCCCGATAGACAACGCGGTTGTGGATGGCGATAAGTACTTAGGCGTGCAGGCGTCGGCTTCTGGCGGTTCGGCGCAAACGGACATCAAAATCGCTGACGACGAAGCCCCCAGTACGTCCTTGATGCTATCGGTGTCGCCGCACACGGTGAGCGAAGATGCGGGAGCGACCGATCTGACGGTCACGGCGACGTTGGACGGCCAAGTGTTGGACGCCGACGCGACCGTAATCCTGTCAATTGATCCGGCGTCAAGTGCCACCCGCGATTTGGATTACTCGGCAATGTTCAATCCGTCGCTGGTCATTCCGGCCGGCGCGGCGTCGGGGGCAATTACCTTGCGGCTCGATCCGGTCCCTGACCGCGAGGAGGAAGGCGACGAGACGATCGCGCTCAACGGCTCGTCTGCCAGCTTGACGAGCGGCTCAGTCGCTATCACGCTGACCGACGTTGAAGCGACGCCGCTCGCCTTCGCCGACGGGATGTCGGTGGCCGACCAAGAGTTCACCGCGGGCGCGGCGATTGCGCCGGTCGAACTGCCGGCCGCATCGGGTGGTGTGGGGGCACTGACCTATAGCGTGTCGGCCAACCTGCCAGCGGGCTTATCGTTTGACCCGGCCACGCGCACGCTTACGGGCACACCCGAAGCCCCCACCGACAGCGCGGTCAACGTCACGTACACCGCAACGGACGCCGCCGATGCCACCGCGTCATTGACCTTTGCCATCACGGTCAACCCCTCACTGAGCTTTGGCGACATTTCCGGTCCGTTTCAATAGAACTAGTCATCAAATCCCAATGCAAAAAGCAACGCACCGCGCAATTCTTCCAGCTTCGCCAGGGGGAGAGATACAATTAAGGAGCCTATTTTACCCTTGGACACGGTCTGGACGTGATCCAGATTGATCGCACACTCTTTGGGCATTCCATCTCGTTGAGACAGCAGTACTTCTGAGGGAATGTCCCGAATGGTTGACGTCACCGGCGCTACGGTGATTTCGCCCAGATATTTAATCGCCGAATCCCTAGTGAGAATAACAACAGGTCTCCTCTTGTCTGGCTGGGCGAATCTGTACCAACGAACCTCACCTCGTCGCATCACTCAGCCCACACTTGTTCGTCTTCCCAAGGGCTAAATTCGCCGGATTGAACCGGCTTGCGGGCATATCCCGCCCGGTGTTTTTGCTCCTTTTCTTTTATTTTTTCTTGCCTGAGAGCAGCGTATAGAGCCTCTCGCGCAAAAGCAGATCGCGTCGTACCAGTTTTTTTCACAACCTTATCAACCGCCTCAATCAGTTCCTCATCGAGGGTCATTTGGACTGTTCTCATGTCTTGGTCTCCAGCGTTGATTGCAACAGAATAGCCGTTTTTATAGCTATAACCCATGTCCCTTTGCCTGTCAATTAACGCATTCAGGGTCAATACATGCGGATCACGTTGCCCGTCATTCCGGTGAAGCTGTCCACCACCAGCCACGCTCCGCCCGAAGCGAACTGCCCGAGGATCACCCCCAAAAAGAACCAGCGCGTCGAGCGGTAGCCCCCCGGCCCCATGTACTTCAAGACGATGGATTTGATCAGCCAAGCGAGAAAGATGCTGAACCAGATATTGCCGAGGATCCAAGTGCCGCTGGCCACGTAGCCGATGGGATGCAGCGGCCACCACAACAAGTGGTGCCGCGCCCACAGCAAGCCCGCCATAACCGCAGCCCCCACTCCGTTCCAGAGCCACCCCAGCCAATAGGGGCCGGTCGGCGTCTCAATGAAGCGAGCGGCAAAGCGAAACGGCTCCAAGGCAAACAACCCGGAGAAGTACTGCCGGTGCAGGTTGAGCGCCCCGTATTGGTAGCCCAAGTTCAAGGTCGCGTAGATCGACCCCAAAAGGCCGATGGCCAGCGCCGCGGCGAGCATCGCCAAAACGCGCCGCCGCCCGACCTTGAGGCCGTGCAACATGCGGATGCCGTTGGCGCAAGGGGCCATCATAAAAACCAGCAGATCGCCCGCCCACGCGAGGGTAAAGCCCAGTGCCATCATCCCGGTCGCCCCCAGCGCACTCGAGCCGACGCCCGACACCACAAAACCCGCTCCCGAAAGCCCTTCCACTGCCGACGAGAGACCGGCTTCGACGATCACGCGGGTGAGGGCAAAGAAGATGGCGAAGGCCGCGCCGAGAAACAGCAGCACCGCCCACCAAGGCAACCCGGTCTGCCCCAGCCACAAGCCCATGACGGCCAAGCCCACGACCAAGCCGCCCACGGCCGTCCGGTAGGACAACAACTCCCCGGCCGTGCGGTCGCCGGCTTTGGCCTGTTGCCACACGGCCTTTAGATGTCCACGGGCCGTCCACAGCCCCAAGACGACCAGCGCGATCATCGCGCCCATGCTCTGATGGCTCAGCATGCCCGTGGTCGGGCCAGCATGGCTGAAGGCGTCGAGCTGTTCGGTGGTGAAGACGCCGAGGGTCGCGCAGGCCCACTCTTGGGCTTTGGCCAACAAGTAGAAAAACCACAAGCTGCCGGAGATGCCCGTGTTGATAAAATAGGCCAAGCCCATCATCAGGTAGTTGAGCCGGACGCGCAAGACGACCGCGTCGTGCCCCAAAGCGAGCGGCAGGTCGAGATCGACGCGCGGCGCGAACTCGTAGTAGTGGCTAAAGGAATTGACCGTATTGAGAATCGCCGGGACCGCAAAGCCAGCCCACATAATTGGGTTGCGCAAAAAGGGCTTTACGCGCCCCGGGCGCGGGCCGTCCTCGATCATCCCCAAGGGCACCTGTACCAGCGGGTAGAGCAATCGCTCGTGGTCCATCCACTGCCGCCGCATAATCACCATCGCGCAGACGAGCACGAGGTAGAAGGCGGCCATGAAGAACAACCACCAAGAAAGCGGCCCGATCCAAGCACCCCACGGGATGGATTCGCCGCGGGGCAGCCCCTCGTAAAACTGCTTGATCGCCCCCTCGTCTTGGACGATCAGCGCGGTCGGGATGTGGGGCACTAGCAGCTCGACCCAGTTGTTTTCTGGCGTCGCGTAGTAGAGCACGCTGGAAATGGCGGGAATGGCAGCCCCGGTAAAGCCCCTCGACGGAATGGCCGTTGCCAGCATCATCATCGCGGTAATCAGCAGCAGCTCGGCGCGGTTGAACGCCCAGTGTGGCCGCACCAACCCCAGCAGCGGCTGCACCAGCGCGACCAGCCAGAACAGCAGGAAAAAGGCGGCGGGCGTCGATGAGCTCAATCCCAGCCGAGTGCCCTTGATCACGAATTCCCCGTAAGGCAGCCCCACCGAGATCAGGGCGCAGAGCCCAAGGCCCGTCAGCATGGCCGGCAGGCGAATTGGAGGGGCTGGTTGGGAGGCTGGGTACATGGGTGGGCGTCGGGGCTAGATGGCGCGGCGAGAAACGTAGCCAAATCCGCCGATACCCGTCAATGTTGCCGCCACCGAGAAAAAGCCGCTAACTATGCAAACCATAACCGTAGGCGGCCGGCCCCCGTGCCGGCCCCCGTCACCGAATCACAAACCACGAGGAACTATGGAGCGCAAAATATACGCCTTTGGCATGGACGGCTTTATCGTCCCCATGATGAAGCGATTCGCGGCCGAAGGGGCCTTGCCCCACTTTGAACGCCTGTTGCGAGAGGGCGCGGTCAACCAAACCCTGCCCTCTTTCCCGGTGTGGACCCCGACCAACTGGGCCACGCTTTCGACCGGAGCACACACGGGGACGCACGGGGTGGCGCGCTGGCGGGTGGAAGTCGCGCCGGGCCAGCGGATCGACAGTTTTGACGGGCGAGCCAACAACGCCGAGCGGATCTGGAACGCCTTGGAGCGAGCGGGCATGCAGAGCGTAGCCGTCCACTATCCGGCGGCCCATCCTTCCGGGGTAAAAACCGGCTTTGTCGTCGATGGCTTCGGCCACCCCGGGCACCGCAGCACGGATTTTGAAGTAGCCACCTGCCAAGCCTACACCACGGATGCTGCGCGAGCAGAGGCCATTGAGATGGACCACGACGGCACGGCCGTGCGGCAGGCCCAGCGCAGCGTCGAGCCGATCCCGCCGCTCAAGCCGGCGCAAGGGTGGCGCAACCTGCCCGCGAGCAAGGCCCCGCCGCTGGAGAGCCGCCTTGAGGTGGTGGCTCGGTTGGGCGGGGATGTCACCGCGTTCCACCTGCTGGCGGTGGCCACGACCGGGCGGGGGTACGACCGAGTGCTGGTCTGTCGGGACCGGGACGGCAAAAGTTGCGTGGCCGTTGCCGGGGCCGGCGAATGGAGCGAGTGGGCGGTGGCGGACTTTGCCATCGACGGGAGCAACCGCCCGGCGTCGCTCCGCTTCAAGCTGATGGAGTTGGCCGCAGACGGCAGCCGCCTCAAGCTCTACCGCACTCAGGCGACCTATACCGACGGCTTCACCCAGCCCGAGGAGTTGGCTGGCGAGTTGGTGGAGCGCTTTGGCCCGTATCAGGAACACGCCTCCATGTTGCCCTACACGGCCGGGATGGCCGATTTTGACACGGCCTTGGAAGAATGCGAGTACCAAGGGATGTGGTTTGCCGAGGTCGCCCGCTACATGCTGCGCGAGCGGGGCTGTTCCTTCTTTATCTGCCACTGGCATTTGTTTGACTACCTCAACCACATCCACCTCGGGGATGTGGATCCCGTGTGCCCGGGGTACGCGGCCGAGCGCGCCGAACAGTACGTGGATTACTTTCGGCGGGCCTATCAGGTGGGGGACCGCATTTTGGGGCGGCTGTGGGAGGACGCGGATGAGCAGACGTACGTGGGCGTGGTGTCCGACCACGGGTGTTCGCCCGATGTGCGGGTGGCCAATATCCGGCAGTTTTTGCACGAGCAGGGCTTTCTGGCCCTCAAGGGCGGGGAAGAGGGATTGGTGCGCGATCAGGTGCGCGAGGAGGACATCGACTGGGCGCGCACCCGGGCCTATCTCAAGGACGACAAGGGGTTCGACATTTTCATCAACGCCGAGCCGGGGCCAGCATTCGACCGCATTGAGACCGAGTTGCTGCTGGCCCTGCGCACGTGGGTCGACCGAGAAGTGGGGCGCAATCCCGTGGCCGTAGCCCTGCCGCGGCGCGACGCGTACCTCCTCGGCCAGTGGGGCGACCAATGCGGCGATGTCGTTTTTGCTTGGGATCACGGGTACGTCAGCGGGTACTACGGGCAGTGGCGGGGCATTGCCGGCGGGGGCTGCGTTGGAGCACCCAATGTGTACGGGGCGCACCACGGCGGGTTTTTGCCGACCCAGAGCCAGACCTCGTCCAGCTTTGGCTCGTGGTTGCTGGCCGGGCCGGGCGTAAAGCAAGGCTACGAGCGGCCGGTGGACAAGCTGGGGTATATCCACGCCGCTGATGTCGTGCCCACCTTCTGCCAGATGCTGGGGGCCGAGCCGCCTCGCCAAGCGCAGGGCACGGTGGCGCGGGATTTGTTTGCGGGGCACGAAATGGTGCGGGAGCGGGCACTCGGCAGCACTTAACTTGAGGAGGAGCCATGGACACTTTGACCAAACGCACCCTCGGGCGCACCGGGCTTGCGGTCACCCAACTCGGCTTTGGCGCGGCCGAGCGCGGCCTGCCGGATGAAGCCTCGCACGACGCTCAGGCCGGCCGCGTATTGAACGCGGCCCTCGACGCGGGCATCAATTTTTTCGACACCGCCCCGGATTACGGCGCGAGCGAGGAGCGGATCGGCCGGTTTCTCAGCCACCGCCGCGACGAGTTTTTCCTCGCGACCAAGTGCGGCTGCAACATCGACGCCGAGGGCCACCGACTGGAGCCGAGCCACCTGTGGACGGCCGAGCGCTTGCGCGCCAACATCGACCAGAGCCTGCGCCGCCTAAAGGTCGATTGCGTCGATCTGCTCCAGATGCACAATCCCACCGCAGAGGAGGTCGAGCGGGGCGGGCTGATCGAAGTCCTCGAAGATATCCGACGGGCGGGCAAAACCCGGTTTATCGGCGTGTCCTCCACAGTGCCGCATCTGGCCGCCTTTGTGGAGTCCGGGGCTTTTGATGCATTTCAGATTCCCTACTCCGCCTTGGAGCGTCAGCACGAAAGGATGATTCAGCAAGCAGCCGACGCCGGGGCCGGAATCATCATTCGCGGCGGCATTAGCTTGGGCCACCGCGCCAATGAGGAGCGTCAGTCGAAGTGGGAGCGGGCCGGGCTCGACGAGCTGACCGGCGGAATGAGTCGGCACGAGTTTGTCCTGCGATTCACCCTCGCGCACTTAGCGTGCCACACGACCATTGTCGGCACGACCAACCTCGCGCATCTACAATCCAACGTCGCCGCGGCCTTGGCCGGGCCGCTGCCGGCCGATCTCTACGCAGAAGCAAAGGTTCGGCTGGCGAGCATCGGCGAGGAGCCGGCGTAGGTCCACGCCATCCCAGTGCCCGAACCCCTATTTCAATATCTAGATCGACGCCACCAGTTTCTTCGGAACGGAATTCCCAACAACGGCAGCGACTGCACCAAACTCAAAAAGTGAAAGCGCGGGGCGAGGGGAGAAAACAAGAGGAACATAGCCAAGAACACGATGTGGGAAGGGAAGAGGACGCCTGTCAAGTAGTAGCTTCCTAGGTGGAAGGAGACCAGCACCATTCCGAAGGGCCGGTGCAAATGCGGCCTGAACAAAGCAAAGATCGCGAAAAACTGGGTATAAACTATCCCCAGAAACATTAGCTGCGGCAGGTATTGCTGCGACACGAACAGCGGCAGCAGAGGAGGCACGGGGCCGGTGTCGTTCATTACGCGCTCCAGCAAAATTCGGATGAGGCCATCCGGCGCGAAAAGCTCTAGGTGGTTGCCCTGTATTTTCCAAAAGCCGGCGAGGGAATAGCAGAATAACAAGATGCTCTGGATGAACCAGAATACCATGATGTACGTCATGGCGGCTTTGCGCGACATCCGCCCTAAATGGGCCGGGGCCGGCGGAAGGAACAGCAGCGCAAAACTGATGAACAGGTAGAGATGGACCCCGTGATTGATGGAACCATAAGAATTGTTCAGCGCGCCCACGAGGAAGAGATACAGGAAAACGCCGAACCGCCAGACCAGCACCCTCGGAAAAATGAACGCCAACATCGAGACCGCCAAACTCGCTGCCGATATAAAGGGTACATTGGCCAGCCAGCCGGTGTCGGTCAGCTTCATCAGCAGTTGAATCGGCCACAGCGGGTCCGTGGGCGGATTGCCGCGGGAGGCTCCATGGTATCTGAGGAACGATTTAGCTATCGTAAAAAACGTGAACAGGTAGTAGAACCGGACCAGCAGAGCGACGCCGGCGGCCGCCCGGGAAAAATCGGCCGGGGTGCGGCGGTCCCCGGCGTCGAATTGCAGAACATTGCGCCGCAGCCATCTTAGCCAGCCGTGGCTCAAGCTACCCATCCTTTCCCTCAGCCGGGGCGAGCTCGATATCGACTTCCCAGAGGTGGCCTTGCCCGCTTATGAACTGGCCGGTTTGAATGCGGCGAAATTCATACGCCGGGAGATCCCGCACCGTTACACATTCCTCGTCCAACCGGAAGCGATAATCGCCGAAATTAAAGTCGAGGTTATCGGTGACGTATTTTTTGCGGTGGCTGGGAAGGTCGTTTTTATCCACCGGATACAGGTGCAGGAAGAAGCGCGTGTCCAAGTCCGTTTGGTCGCAGGAGTCCCTGACGTAAATCAGGTTGTTCTCGTAGAGGAATACGTCAAAATGGGCGCGGACCAGCAATTTCGCGGCCTCGTAACTGCCGTCCCAATTTCCGGTCTGGCTCCGGCCCCCTCCCGTGGTCCAGCGGCCTATTGCGTTTTCCGGCCGGAGCTGGAAAAAGTCGGTGCGTTTCGCTTCGCCTTTGGCCAAGTCGTATATGCCGCGTTGCACCTCGCGCAGGTCAATGCGAGCCTCGATGATGCTGAACTCAACGTCCTTTCCCTTGGCTCGCCTTTTTACAATTCGGTAAAGCCTTTGTTTGACTGCGTTATCGCAATCCGCCAAGCGGCGGCAGTCGTTGACTGTGCTCCCCAGGGCCTTCCAGTCTCTTATGCTATGGTTGGGAATCAAGTAGCGCGTACCGGAAACCGGCTTACCGTCTATCGAGTGGACGACGAGGGCATTTTCCGTAATCTGCCACTCCGGGATGTAATCAAATAGCGTCCAATCGAAAAATGGGAATATCTCATCGTGGGTGACCCCGAGAACGGGCTTCAGCCAGATCATGAACACGTAGAACCCGAGAAAAAGACGGAATCAGACCCTTCAGCAACCGGTAGCGGCTCATCGAAATACGTCCTTACCTATTCCACCTATTCCACCGTCAATAGCCGCTCGACTTTGACTTGGTCGGCCTGTTTCATGGCTTGGGCTAAGTCGTAGGCCGCCTGCAACCGGTACCACGTGTTCGCTCCGCCGCCAAACGCCTTGTCGAGGCGGATCGCCATCTGCGGCGAGATCCCCGCACGACCATTCACGACATCGGATAGCTGCTTCCGGCTAACCCCGAGTTTTTTTGCCGCTTCTGTCACGGTTAGCCCTAACGGGTCTAGACCATCCCGCCGGACGGACAGACCCGGATGGGGTGGGTCTTTCATCGGCATTTCACAGTCCTTCTTGTCCGTTGTGTCGAAAGCGGATAATCACTCATGGAATGTAACCTGTCACTTTCTAGTTTGCCATTCTTCTCGATGGACCAGAGATTTGCTCTTGGGGGAATGCGTGGGGTTGGCGATGGGGCGACGGCCCGGCGGCGATATAGACCCCTGCTTTAGGGGTTGTATTGCGCGGCCGAGAATCGCTGTTTGAATGATTCAGGCTTATCGACAACAGGACGGAGCAAATCAATGAAAATAGCCGATGTTAAAGCGTTCCCGTTGCGGGTCGGTGAACGCGAGGCCAGCGGCGATTACCGCGTAGATCGCTCGGCGTTCACCACGATCTACGCGCGCCAGCACGAGACCACCGTTATCCGAATTGAGACGGACGACGGAATCGTCGGGTGGGGCGAGGCGCAGTCGCCGGTGTCGCCGAACACGACTGCGACCATTGTGCGCGAATTGGTGCGGCCGTTGGTGATGGGGTGCGATCCATTCGACATCGAGGCGATTTGGACGCGCAACTACGCGGCCATGCGGGAGCGCGGCCACCCAACGGGGTTCTACATCGACGCGCTCGCCGGGACTGACATCGCGCTGTGGGACATCGTGGGAAAGGCCGTCGAGAAGCCGGTTCACAAAATTGCCGGCGGGCGGTATCGAGACGCGATCCTGCTCTACGCGGGAGTGGGCGGCGCAGACCCGGTGGAGGTTGCGGATTCGGCTGAGGAGCATCTGAGCTACGGGTACAAGGCGTTGAAACTGCACTTGTTGCTCGATGGGGAAGGCGTCGCGGAGGTTTGCCGCGCCGTGCGCCAGCGCGTCGGCCCGGGCATCATGCTGATGGTCGATACGCATACGCGGCAAACGGTCGCCAGCGCGATATTGCTGGGGCGCGCACTCGAAAAGCTAGGGTTCACTTGGCTGGAGGCGCCGATCATGCCGGAGGACATCCCGGGTCAGGCCGAGATAACCCGGGCCTTGGATATGGCGGTGGCGATCGGGGAGTGGGCGCGCACCCGCTACGAGATGCGCGAGCAGTTCGAGCGCCGGGCGTACGACATCGCAATGCACGACATCGCTCGGACGGGGATTACCGAGGGGCATCGGATTGCGACGCTGGCCGACACGTACAACATTCCGGTCGCACCGCACATCGGAGGGGGTGGAATTTTGGCGACGGCCGCGACCGTCGAGTGGTCGGCGTCGTGCCCGAACTTCATGATCATGGAGCACGCCCACCACGCCAACGCGCTCAAGAGTCGGATCCTCAAGGAGCCGTACGAACCCGAAAACGGCTACTACAAGGTCACCGATCGGCCGGGTTTGGGGGTTGAGGTGGACGAGGAGGCATTGGAGCGATATGCGTTGCCGGGGAGCTGAAGAGGGAATAAACGCAGCAACCAACAAAGGAGGACAAACGTGGAGAATTCGAGAGGGAACGTTGCAGCCATCTTAATGGTTGCTGCTGCGTTGTGCGTTACTCATGCCGTCCCCGGGCTGTCGCAGCCGGTCGAAGCCAAAAGAAAGGTGTACGTCGGCACCATGGTCGCCGTCTCCTTGGCCCAAGATCTGCACCATCAAACGTCTTTTACCGTCTTGAACAACGAGATGACGGCCTCGGGCGATCTCGCCGTTGGCTACGGCCTCGGGTTCGCGGCGGTTGCGGGAAGGGGGATTTCCGATTATGCGGCGCTCGAACTGACCGGCGCTTGGTCGAAACAGTCCTCGGTGCTCGGGGTTTCTCTGCCCGCCAGTTTGACGCAGGTGTTGTCTAGCGGCGATTTTGAGCTGCCTGCTGGTTTTAGCTACGACGGGAACTTGGTCGCCCTCCAGTCGAAGCTCGATCTGCTCGTGTACCCTACCAAGATGGCCATGACGCCCGGCGACGGCGCGAAGCCGTACCTCGGCGGCGGCGTGGGCATTATGCGCTCGAACATAGACTTGGATATTGAGCGGGATGAGCCGACGCAGGCATTTATCGAGAATTTGGGGGAGTTTGCGGAACTACTGCCCGAGAAGATAGACGACCGAGGAACGGATTTGCAGCTAACCCTGCGCGCCGGCGTAAACGTGCCTTTCAACGAAATGGATTTGGACTTGGGATGGCAGTTTTACCGAACGTATATCGAAGGGGAAAACAACAACTCCCACGTGGCGAGCGGCATCCTGAAGTACGCGTTTTAGCCCGCGGCCCGTCGCGGAGCGCATTGCCCCGAGTGAGGGCTTGGCCTATATTGTAAAACCTTGAGATAGCTTCCGTTGGGGGTGGCCCGGTCGCGGGCCTGAGATTAACACCCTTCGAACCTGAACTGGATCGTGCCAGCGTAGGGAAACGGATGTCGTACGCACCGCGTACGCACCGCTGGCCCAGCCGGGGCGAGCGGTTTTTTTGTGCGCCCTCAACGGAACCTTTCCGCAGCCTTTGTCCATGCAAAACGAGGGAGCATATCCATGAGAATTTCACTGCCGTCGGCTAGCTTGCTGGCCGGCTTATTGACGCTATCGACGCTATCTTGGGCGCAGGCCGAGGAGGTGCCCGGCCAAGTGCTGGACGCGACCACCGGACGCCCCTTGGCCGGGGCCAATGTGCAGGCCGGCGATAGAGCTACCACTACGGACGCCGAGGGCCGCTTTGTCTTGAAGATGTCTCTCGGCGATTCGCTCACCATTTCCCATGTTGGGTACGAGACGGTGCGCCTATTGCCGACAGCAGAATCCTTTGCAATCCTAATCCGCCTTCATCCCAAGATCCTAAAAGCACCGGAGGTCATCGTCGAAGGGGGCCTCGCAGAAGAGCCCCTGAGCGAAGCAGCGGCCAGCATCACCGTGTTGGACAGGAGCCGCATGCAAGAGGCCAACGGCGACCACTTTCAGAATTTGACCCCAGCCGTGCCCAATCTCAACTGGGCTGGCGGCACCTCCCGGCCGCGCTATTTCCAGATCCGAGGCATGGGGGAGAACAGCCACTTCGTCGGCGAAAAGCCACCCAATTTCTTAGTTGGCTTTGTCCTCGATGGCGTGGATCTGAGTGGGTTGGGCACGGCCGGGGTCCTGTTTGATTTGGATCGGATCGAAATTTTCAAAGGGCCGCAGTCAACCATCTTCGGACCTAACGCTATGGCCGGCCTGATCAACTTGCAGTCGACCGACCCATCGTCGTTTCCCAGCCACGAGGTCACTGTGTCCCGGGGAAGCGACGACCTACTGCATGCCGCCGCTACCGTCAATGTGCCGCTGAATGAGAAGCTGGCTGTTCGCGCCGGCTACCACGAAGCCCGGTCCAATGGCTTCAGAAACAATGTGTTTCTGGATAGAGATGACTCCAACCGTCGGTGGGAAAAATTTGCCCGCGCCAAAGTGCGCTACACCCTCGACAGCGGTCTGCAACTGCTGGGCACCCTTTTCCGCGCCGACCTAAACAATGGCTACGATGCTTGGTCCCACGACAACAACGAGGAGTTGATTACCCATTCCGACAATCCGGGCAAGGATCACCAAGAGACTACTGCCTTCTCCCTCAAGGGCGAGGTCCCCCTCAAAGGTTTGGGGTTAGACATAGTCTCGAACACGGCCTATTCGGAGACCGACTTAGAGTACAGCTTCGACGGCGATTGGGGCAACGACGAAGAGTACTGGCGTCGGGAACCCTACAATCTGGATCCCGAGCGGGATGGATGGACCAATGACTTCTTCGACCGAACCCTTAGAAACCGCACGACCTTCACCCAAGAGGTGCGCCTGCTCAAGAGTGGCGGCAATGGAGAGGCCATCTTAGGGGCATACTTCAAAGCCCTTGAAGAGTCAGACGATGCCACTAGCTGGGTGTTCGGCAGTAGTAGCCCCATCGATCACAATAGCACTTTTGCGGTGGACAACTTGGCATTCTACGGCCAGTACAGCCGGGACCTGGGCGACGCTGTGAAGTTGGCTTTCAATCTCCGTCTAGACCACAATGCGACTTCTTACCAAGGCGTCACGCAAGACGAGGACGGGGTGGAATTCGATGTGGCCCAATGGCTGAGGGGTGGTAAAATCGCCCTGACTTACCGAATCGCTTCTAGTGGGGCCATCTATGGGGCTGTTTCGCGGGGCTACCGATCCGGCGGCGTGAATCAGAACCCGCGTCTGAGCGATCTCAACCGGCCCTTTGACCCAGAGTACGCCACCAATCTCGAAGTAGGTTTTCGTACAGGGGGCACCGCGCTGACCCTGTTCCACACCCTGCGTTCCGACCAGCAGGTCAGCCTGTCTAGCCAGCAGAGGCCCGACGATCCCAATAGTTTCTCGTTCTACACGGATAATGCTTCTAGTGGACGTAGCAGCGGCATTGAGCTAGAGCAGAGCTACCGGCCACTGCCCGGCGTTCATCTGTTTGGCTCGCTGGGATACCTGACGACCCATGTGGATCGATACACCATCGAGACCGACGATGGGGCCGAGCCGAGGGGCGACCGGGCCGCGGCCCACGCCCCCAACTACACCTTCAGCTTGGGCGGCGAATACCGCCATCGGTCGGGCTTGGCAGCGCGGCTGGTCCTGACCGGCATGGACCAATTCTTCTACTCCGATAGCCACGACCAAGTCTCCGAGCCGTACCAACTGATCAACGCCCACCTCGCCTACGAGCGGCAAGCTTGGTCCGTGCAACTGTGGGGCCGCAACCTGCTCGACGAGCGCTATGGGGTGCGCGGCTTCTACTTTGGCTTGGAGCCGCCGGAGTACGCCGACAAGCTGTACACAACCTACGGCGACCCGCGCCAAGTCGGCGTACGGCTGACGACGCGGTTTTCTTCCTCGGGAAGCTGAAGCGTGAGCGGTCGGTCTGCGCTAATCGTCGGCAATGGGGAGCCGCCTACGCGAGCATTATTCGCCGCTTGCGCCCAAGAAGCCGAGTTGATCCTGTGCGCCGATGGCGGAGCCAATACCGCCCGGCGCTATGGGTACGCGCCCGATTACACGGTCGGCGATCTCGACTCGATTGCCCACCCCCGCGCCGACGACCGCCTCATCCTCGTCGATCCCTCTGGCAATGTGGGCACGGACGGCCAAAAAGTCCTCAACCACGCGGTCGCCTTGGGCGTCACGTACGCCGTCCTCCTCGGGTTTACCGGCCGGCGCACCGATCACCTGCTGGGCAATTTGAACCTGCTCAAGACCTTTGCCGATCGCCTCGCCTTGCGCATGATTGACGACTACTGCGACATCCGCCTCATCGATCGCGCCATCCGCTTTCGCGCCGCCATTGGCCAGAAAATTTCCCTGTGCCCCCTCAACGGCGCGGCCACGGGCATTACCACCGAGGGGCTGAAGTGGGCCTTGCGGTCCGAAAGCCTCATCCCGGGCGTACGCGAAGGAATCTCCAACGAGGTGGTGGCGAGCCCGGTCGAAATCCGGGTGGAGCGCGGCGATCTGCTGTTGTGCGTGCAGCGGGAGCGCGCGTCCGGGCGCATCGAGTTGCTCGACGAGTCAGGCTGAGCAGCGAGCACCGCCGAGGACGCAGAATTGGGCGCAGTGCGGATGGTTGAGCTTGACCGGCCCCCAGGCTTCGGCTAGGGTCCGGCCCAGCTCAAAGGCCGCGTCATAAGGCAGCAAGGTGCAGGCGAGCACGACCGGAGCATCCGCGCCCTTGCGCTTGACGACCATGCGCGACGAGGCGCACATGAGGGCGTCGGGCACTTGGCCGAGGAGGGCCCAGCAGCCGGTGGTGATCTCAGGTACATCAATCGAGGCATCCATCTCTGGGAACAGCACGAGTTGACTGGGGTCGGCCGCGTCTAGGCGGACGCCGAGCTCGGCGAAGAGCCGGGCAAAGCCAACGCGCAACGCGCCTTCTTCGTCGCCCCAGAGCGTGCGGCTAGCGACCGCGATGCGAAAGCCGCAATCGGACAGCCAGCGCAAGCCCTCGATCATCGGCGTCCAAGAGCGGGCGCCGCGCTCGGCCTCGTGCAGCGCGGGCGCGTAGTGGTCCATGGAGACGCGAATGGTCAGCCGGTCACCGTGCGCTTGGCGCAGCCGCAACAGGCCAGCGGCGCACTTCATCATCGGCCGCATGGCGTTGGTCAGCACCAAACCCTCAAAGCCTCGTTCCAGCGCGTCTGCGAGCATGTTGAGCAGGTCGGGATTCACAAAAGGCTCGCCGCCGGTGAAGCCGATCTGGTGCGTACCCAGCCGCTCGCGCTCAATCTCGTCGAGGTACGCGGCAACCTCGGCCGTGGTGAGGTACGCCAAGCGGTCGTTGCGCGGGCTCGATTCGATGTAGCAGTGGGGGCACGCTAAATTGCAGAGGGTGCCGGTGTTGAACCACAGGGTTTCCAGCCGGGTCAACGCAACGCGAGCGCGCTGCTCGCCGTTGGCGGTGACGTCCGGGTCTTGGAACTTGCGTGGGTCTAGGCGGGGCCGAGCTTGCACTTGCGTCATCTGGTCTCCGGTCTGGGCGGGTCCCCAAGGGGACGAAGGCTGTACAAAGAGTCCATAGCGCGATAGGCTGTCAAGGAGGCGCGGCACTGGCGGGATTGGGGTGCGATGAGTAGGTTGTCTGCAGCCTAGAAAGGAGAATTACCATGAAAAAGCACACCGTAGCGATCATCGGCCTCGGGCGCATGGGTAGCACCATCGACGACGAGGGCCACGGCGACTTGCCCTATTCGGTCGCGGCCGCCACTCGGGCGAGCGAGCGGCTCCAACTCGTGGCCGGAGCGGACCTCTTGCCGGATAAGCGCGAGGCATTCCAACGCCGCTGGGACGCGGCCGTGTACCAGGACTTCCGCGCCATGATCGACCGCGAAGGACCCGATCTCGTGGCGATATGCACGGCGGCCTGCTTGCCCAAGCCGGCCCGAGCAGCCCCGGACGCGCACTTCCGCGGCGACTCGCACGCCGACCTAGCAGTCGCCGTGGCCGATATGGGCGTGCCGATGATTTACCTCGAAAAGGCCATGGCCAGCTCCATGGAGCGCGCCGACGAAATCCGTGCGGCCGTCCAGCGCAACAACGCGCTCTTCAACACGGGCGTCCTGCGCCGCTTTGACAACCGCTACGAGGCGGTCAAGGACGCGGTCGCCGCCGGTCAGGTCGGCGAGGTCCGGGCCGTGCTGCACTACGCCAGTTCCAGCTTGATGCACGGGCACATCCACTCGATCGACACCGTATCCTATCTCATCGGCGATCCGGCGATTGCGGCTGTCCGCGGCGAGCTGTTGCCCCCGGGCTTGCAGGTCGAGGGCAACCACATTCCGGCCGATCCATTGGCCACCTATCAACTGCGCTTTGTCAACGGCGTTGAGGCGTGGTCCATTCCCGCGGCCCCGTGGGAGTTTGAGATCATCGGCTCGGAAGGCGCGATTCGCTCGTGCAACAACGGGGCCGACGTTTTGCTGCGCCAGCCCGGCCCCCCGCAAGGCCGGCGCGTCTCGTGGGAAAAGGCACCCGTAGAGCCGGAGACCCCACGCAGTACGACCCAGTGCTGCTTGGAGGATTTGGTGGCGGCGCGCGAGGGCGGCCAACCCACGCGCGGCCACATTGACGTGACCCACCACATCACCGAAGCCACCATTGCCGTCGCCGAGAGCCACCGCCGAGGCGGCGCTTGGGTCGAGTTGCCCCTGCTTTCCCGCGACCTGTACATTTTCCACGTCTAGGATGGCCCCACAAAGTCCCCATCACTCACTTACCACAAAAAGGATACAAGGATTACATGTTAAAAGCAGGCATCTTTCTCGATATGGAGAACCTCAACCGCTGCGGAGGGTACGCCATCCGCTTTCGCCAGATCAAGGCACTCGTGGAGGCGCAGCAGGCGGTTGTGGTGCGCGCCAACGCGTACATGGCCGTTGACCGCGAGCGCGAAAGCACGGACATAGAGTACCGCCAGAAAAGGGAAACGTATCGCAATCGAGCGCGGCGGGAGGGCTACCACTTAATCCTCAAAGAAGTGCGCCGCTACCTCACTTCCGAGGGCGAAACCATGGTCAAGGCCGACGCCGACCTAGAGCTGGCGATCGACGCCTTGTTGCAGTCGGAAAATTTGGACTACGTGCTATTGGGCAGCGGCGACGGCGATTTCGTGCGCTTGGTGCGCGCCCTGCAAAACCGGGGCAAGCGGGTCGATCTGCTGTCTTTTATGAACACCAGCAAAGAGCTGCGCCAAGAGGTAGATTACCACTTTTCCGGGTACTTGGTGCCCGACATTTTGTTCTCCGACCGCAGTCCAAACGAGCAGTTGCGCGGCATCCTACACGCGGTCAACGAGGAAAAGGGCTACGGGTTTTTGACCGTGCAAACCGGCTTGGGCGTGGACACCATCCGCGAGGATATTTTCCTGCACATTACCGACCTGCGCACGGCCCGAGGCGGGTTGGTGTCCAACGCGGATTTTGCCCACATGAGGATGCGCGGCGCGATCATCGAGTTTGAGGTAGAAAACGATGGCGATCGGCAAAAGGCCATCAACGCCGTGGAGTTTCGGCCGGAGCTGATGTGAGCGGAGGCCCCCGCGACGGTTCGGCGACTCCCCCCCCTTTAGGAGGTCGCGATGTCAAAAGCATTATGTAGTACCATGTTGCTGGCCCTCGCCGGAGGATTGCTGTGGAGCTGCGAGCGCACGACGAGTCCGGCCACGCTGCAGGACGCGATCAAAATCGGCATGCTCTATTCTGCCACAGCCCCGCTCACGACCACGCGGCCCGGCGCGGAATTGGCCGTTCAGGAGGTGAACAAAGCGGGTGGCATAGGCGGCCGACCGCTACAACTCATCGCGCGGGATGACGAGTTCAATACTACCCGCAGCGTTGAGCTCGCAGAGGCACTGATCACAACCGACAGCGTCTTGGCAATCGTCGGTCCCGACTGGGCCACGCATGCCTTTGAGGTGGGGAAAGTTGCCCAAAGCAAGGGGATACCCATGGTGACCACCTATCCCACCAATCCGGCCACGCCCACTGCCGGCGATTTTGTGTTTATGGCCGCATTTACCGACGAGTTTCAGGGAAATGCGTTGGGCGCGTTTGCCGCCGCGCCCAACGGATTGGGGGCGACGACCGCCGCCATTCTGATAATGAGTGGGTACATCTATTCGGAGGGCATGGCGCGATACTTTACAACCAGCTTTGGCGAAGGGGGAGGCACGGTTGTCCTAGAACAATTTTACGATGAGGGCGATACGGATTTCAGCGCGCAGTTGCAGGCCATTGAGCAGGTCGCGCCCGACGTCGTTTTTGTGCCCGGCTTTTTCCCGGAAATTCCGCTGGTGGTGAAGCAGGCCAAAGACCTGGGCATGACGGCGACTTTTCTCGGTGGCGATGGGTTTGAGCACCCCGACCTGTTTGACCTCGGGGGGCAAGCCGCGCTCGAAGGCAGTTATTTTACGGCTGGCTTTATCGCGCCCGACGACGTCAGCGGCTTGAGCGCGGAGGCGCGTCAATTTGTAACGGCATACACGGCTAGGTTTGGCACTGCGCCCACTTGGGCGGCCTCGTTGGAATACGATGCCGTCCTGATCGTCGCGCAGGCGATGGCGCGTGTGGATGCCGATAACCTGACGCCGCGGGCAATTCGCGATCAAATCGCCGCGACCCACAACTACAGCGGGGCGGGCATGATCGCCGGGTTCGACGAAAATCGCCACCCGATCCGCGGCGCGGGCATCTATAAAATTGAGGAAGGCAAGTTCGAGTTGCACCAATGGGTTGACCGCTAGTTTTTGGGTGCAAGAGGTCAGAAAAACGCCGTGCAGTGGTTCTTCTGCACGGCGTTTTGTACGGTTTGCTCCATAGTCATTTACCCTGCCCACTCACGCGCCTGTTTTCTCATTTTTTTCAAGGTTTTGCCTTGGGTTCTTCGGTTTTTCGCAGGGGCTTACCAAAATGGTCGAGATGTTGCCTCTGGAATGCACACCAGATATCTGGGGTTTCGCGGTTTGACTCAACGAACCGATAGAGCACGGTCTTGTAACTATTGGAATCAGGATCCAAGTGACTGACACAGCCGAAAAAAGAAAATTCATTGAGTCTTTGGCTCATGAGAATCAGAAGTTTTACAACACACCAGATGGACGCGGGGCACTGCGTGCGCTTGATCTAGCCTTCGAAAGCGGATGGATCTACCTTTTTGAGTTAGTCCAAAACGCACTCGATGCTGGCGCGAAATCAATCGCGTTCCGACTGGCAGAAGATAATGATGCCCTGACCTGCCAGCACGATGGAACCGAGGAGCTCAATAAGAGGGATGTCGAGGGACTCTCAAAAATTTTTCGTTCGACTAAAGGTGCCTCGTCCGTGGGATTCATGGGAATCGGTTTCAAGAGCATCTTCAAGCGTTTCGGCGAGGCTCGGATTTCAGGATGGGGCTGGACCTTCCGTTATGAAATGCGTCAAGAGCGAGGCGAAACGTATGGAGATGTGCAGCCCGACCTACTTGGAGCGGTGACACCGATCTGGGATGATGCGATTGAGGCCCCAGGAGTGGGATTCACGACCCGATTTGAGATGCGCTGTCCCACAGCGGACCTGCGATCCGACTTGGCGCGTTTCCTTCCCGCCGATGATCGCACGCTTCTGGCGATCTTGGCTGAATCTGGCTTGAAGCGTCTCGAAGTGGATGGCCATGTTTGGAAACTCGGTATCCATGAGGAACCAGACGGAAGTCTGGAAGCGACTGCTCGCTCCACAAATGAGAACGGGCGTTGGCAACTTTTTCCTGTAGAATTCAATCCATCTTCAGAAGCGATTGCCCGCTTCCTTGAGAACCGCAGGATTCAGCCCACCGAAGAAGAACGCGAACAGGTGTACGCCGAGGCAGCCCGGCCACGCCGAGTACTGGGCGTGTTGCCCTTGGACAACGAGGGCGTACCCGATCCACCGAAAAGAGGACGAGTCTATGCCACATTGCCCACCGAGGTCACGCTACCGTTCGGTCTCCATATCAATGCGGACTGGCTATTGAATATCTCACGGACAGGGATCCCCGAGATAAAGGCGAACGCTTGGCAACGCGGTATTGTGGACCAGATCGCGGATGTGTTGGCGCACTTCCTCGGTTGGGTTGCCCGCACATGCTCGAAGCCTGATGAGGCTAAGGCGGCTTTTGTTGCACTCGCACGACCAACACCCGAGCTAAGTGATCTTGAAGCACTTCTCGCCGAAGATCGTTGGCTGTCGAGATTACGGGAGCGACTTGAGGACGCGGCAGTGCTTCCCGTGTGGACTGAGGAAACCGGGGCCTTGGCGTTTGCGAAGCCGAGCCAAATTATCGTTCCACCTGCGCCGCTGGCGGAGACGTTCAAGCAATACCCGGCATTGAGACCGACTGTTCTCTTAAATGGGTCAGTACTTAGGCAAGACGTACTCGGTTCTAATGCACGTCGGTTGTTGGTCCAAGCGAGTCTTATAGCGGAGATGTCGCCACGAGATTTGGCGGACACTTGGGCAGATGGCTTGGAGAGTTGGTGGAAGGTACTGCCTGACGATGAGGCGAAACGCCGCGACTTGCTCTTTCGAGTGTGGGGTGCCGTGTCCAAGCTCGCGGATCGAGAATCTGACCTCCCATGCGTCCGAACCGCTGATGGGACATGGCGATCCGTGAACGAGATAGAGTTCTTCAATGAGCCTTTGCCTTCGGAACGCGAGCCGGGCGGCAATGAGACGCGCCAGTTTATTCAGCCGTTCTTTCCGAAGGCGAGTTGTCGGCTGCCGGAAGGTTGGATCGCTGCCCTTCGACAAAGGTCATCAAAGGAGCGAGAAGATGGAGATGGAGATCTATCTCAGGCTCTGAATTGGATCAATAATCACGCCAAAAGTATCTCTCTTCGTGAAGTCATTGAGGACGCTACGATGGCCTTAGCAACCTCGCTGACGCCGGACTGGTCGGTGCTCGTCCCACTTGGGCACTGGGCCATGCACCGTAAGCGGCCCGACCTACTGACTCGGGTGCTTGTGGAATCGGAAACCGAACCGTTCGGAGTACCGGTCAACGAGGCACTTTTGGCAGATCCCTATGTTGAACGCGGTCAATGCCGACGGCTTATGTTTCCAACAAAACTCCCCATTTCCGCGGCTTACTTGGGACAGGATCCCAAAAATGCAAATCGGTACGAATGGCGTAATTTTTTGAAAAAACAGGCGTGCAAGGTGCAATCAGAGTGCAGCCGGTCAAAAGTGAGGCTAGTCAATCGGAAATGTACGAGGTGGCAAAGTTCTTAGAGCTTGATATCCAAAAGATCGGTAGGTCAAACAACAAAGGCTACACAATGCTGGACTTCGATATTGAGGAAATTCCCGGAGAGGGCGCATCTAAAGAAGTGCGAGCGGCGGTTGCCGCATGGCTTGAGGATGGCTTTAATGCTTTACATCGCAAAGGCAATAGGAAGGCCAAGTACTTCTATTACCGTCCATATTCCCTAACAGGTACGCGGCCAAGCAAGTGGGTCGTCAAGCTCTCTGAACTCGCATGGGTTCCTTGCGCTGATGGTGAGCTTCGTCGTCCGCAAGATGTGCTTTCAGAGTCTGACCCTGCGCGTGAGAGCGTGCCCGTAGCGAAACTATCGTCAGAGCTCCTAGCCGTTCTTCAGGAAGAAGGGGTGGCCTTCGGCACAGCTATTCCCGAAGCTACATTGATTGGCAGACTTTCCAGAGTGGGATCGCAACTCAATGCAGAAAAATTGGCGGAGTTGCTTGGGAATATCCGTGAACAGATTGTAACCGACGAAGACGAACAATTTGAGCAGGTTGTAAGAGAACTCGCTGTGCCATCGAACAATGGCGAGCGCATTCCGATCAATCGCGTCGTTCAGCGGGTCGGAGGACAACGCCGTGGTGCGCTCGGCGGCTGGGTTCTCCCACTGGATCTCATTGACGAAGTACTACGGAAGGAATTGGAACATCCCGATTTCCCCTATGAATTTCCAGATACGACGACGGGTGAGCAAGCGTTGGCGTATATTCGGGATGTTTGGAAACGGGCGCGATCATCTCCCGAGCGGTTGGCAAACGAGGTGCGCGGTGTGTTGCCGACTGCGTATGCGTACTGCCTGACGGATCGCGTTGAGGACGATTCGCTGTCCAATCAGTGGGACGCGGCTGTTTCTGGTGCGGCTGTCTTTGCTGATGGGAAGTGGGTCTTTTTGGCTGATGCGGAGAACATCTACTTTGATGATCTCGAAGATCGCAGGTTTATCCCTGAAAATGCCGAGTTACAAATTGTCACGGGTGGGCATCTTGGCAATTCCCTGTCTGATCGGATCCGCACCGCGGAAGCACTCGGGTTGCTACCCCTGTCTTCTGCCATTGATATGAACTGGAACGAGACAGGCGAGAAGGTGGCTACCGACTGGAGCGGCAAGTTTACGCTTATCTGCAAACTTCTTCACCAAGTTCGCGGCGAGCGCGGGGATGGTGGAGATAAGACAGAAATCGATCAGGCTAAACATTTACGACGGTTTGAAAAAATTGAGCTTTTTGTAAAAATCGAAAAGGGACCATATAAGCAAGTGCCCGTGAATGCTCGCTTGGACCACGGCGTTCTAAAGGTCGCAGGCCGGCCTATTCAATTTGGATCCGACGCTGCCAAAGAGCTTTTGCGCGCCTATTCTTTTCGTCAACGTGGGGACCTTGCAGCGGATCTCACCGGGATGTTGGGAGCAATTGATAGCGAGGAGGATTTTAGGCTGGCCGCGGACAAATTTAGACGATCCTTCGCTCCAGACTTTGAGTTACCGTCGAGAGTATCAGACCCGGGAAAGCAGGTGGATTTAGAAAATGATCTGAGCAACACTAGAAATACTAACGAGCCGAATACGGAAAATCATGTAAGCGAAGATGAGCCGACGAATACAAATAGAAAAACAACGCCTGAGAATGGTGATCCCAATGGCGCGGGAGGTTCCTTTACGCGAGATCGTGCCCTTGTTCGACAAAAATCTTTGGCGAAGAAGCGTCCTTGGAAGGGAGACGAAGTTGTGGAATTGAGTCGCGCACAAGTACGCAAGGCATTTGAGATGTTGGAAGATCAGGCAACGGGTTCTTGGTATCTCTATGTTGTGGAACGGATAGCCGATAGCACCTATAACGTGCTACCGATTGAGAATCCAGCACAAATTTCCGGCAAATGGATGCTCAGCGGTGAAGCTTGGCGAATGATCGCAGAGAAGCCTCACCAGATCCAGATGTGAGCGTTTGATTGCTGGCATAAGGCCACACAGTACGGACGCTTCAAAGACAGATTTGCGAAAAGAACAGCGGGCCGTACGCTACAAGTCGGTGGGAGACTTGCGCGCCGTGCTCTGCAAGACTCGCCGGTTAGTGAACGCCCATCGCAATTTGCCTCGCGGCCCGAATCACTCGCAATGCACCCGAACCTTGTCCTCCCCGTCTTGGATGTTGACCTCGATCTCGCTCAGTGCGTCTATGAGTTCCTCTAGATCCTCGGTCCGCAGGTTGCCAATGTCGATGTCAAGGCCGTGATCCCGTAGGGCCGTATTGATCCCGGTGGCCGCCTGCTCTGGCAGCAAGGTGTGCAGCTTGACGCCGGCCTTGATCAGCGCCAGCGGCACTCGGACATCGACGTGTTCCTCGCCATCCGAGTGGATGGTGACCCTCAGATACCGGGCCGTTCCCGTGCGGGGGACCGCTGCGGTCGCTTCGGGCTGCTCATCGACGAGGGCAATCAGACGCTCGGCCTCATCCACGGACACCTTGCCCTCCGATAGCATCTGGAGTACGCGTCTGTTGTTTTCGCTCATGGCTGTCCTCCTGTTTTGCCGTGTGGTTACTCAACTGCTATGGAGCCGTTCATGGTTTTGGCGATCAACTCGGCCTCGCCTTCGCCCACTATTCCCTCGAGTTTGTGGCGCTTATGGAGCGATGCGACAAAGCCCGGCACCTCGCAACGGATGCGCCCGTTGAGCGTCGCAGCCTTCAGCTTGAGGCTTGGGTCGGCGTCCAGAGCCACCTTGATGCTGCTGTTCAAGGTGGATAGCCTGTTGTGACTTTTAGGCTCAATGCTGCCCTGAAACTTGATCGTCCCGTTGATAGTCTGCACGTCGAAGCAGCCGTGGGCGTCCTCGACCGACACGCGGCTGTTCACGTTGGAAAGCGCGGCCGAGCCTTGGAAGGTTTTGACCGCGATTGGGGCGTTCTTGGTCGTCGCGTTCAGGTCGCCCTTGAATTGTTCGACCCTTACGCGCCCGTTCTTGGTCTGCACCGTTCCACCGCCCTCTGTTCCTTGGACCTCGACCGGCCCGTTGCTAGTCGCCAAGTCAACGCTCGTCGCAACGGGCACGGTCACCTCGATGTTGGCTCCAGCGTGCTGGCGGGAAAATCCGGGCAGGAATCCCTCGGCTTGCCGCTCCGACTTGGCCTTGACCTCGACCTTGACGAGGTCGCCTTCCTGCACGGCCCTGTACTTGGTGCGGTGGGGGTTTTTCAGCTTCGCCCGCACGCGAATTGAGCCGGGGGGGCCGGCATGGACCCGGACGCGACCGTTGAAGCCGCGCACCACGAGGCGCGGGCTGGCTCCCACGGCAAAAGCGTCGTCGTGCAGGGCGGCTCTCTTGGGTTCTTCCTCGGGCGCAGTGCGCTTGGGATTGGCCCTCAGCACCTCTAAGAGACGCTCGGCCTCCTCTACGGTTACTTTGCCCGCTGAGAGCATGTTGAGGACTCTTCGTCGCTCTTCAGTCATCACTGCCTCCTAGTCGATTGAAATGAACACGCGGTCCGCGCCGGAGATTACGTTGCAGCGCAGGCCGCGCAACGAGGCGAGCGCGTACAGCAGCAAGGGGCCAGCCAGCAGGGCGGAACGGAGCCGAGCGCAATGCCCCGAGCGCACCGCTACTACAGGAGTCCCCAGCAGCACCGCGACGACGATGACCGGCCACAGCACGACGAGCGGGATCCACAACCGAATGCGGTGCTTGTCGGCCTCGATTCGCACGCGCAGCAATACCGGCGACCACATCAGGAGAGCCTCCGCAGGGCCTCTTCAACGTCGATCTCGCCGCGGTCGAGGCTGTCGAGAACGGCCGCCGACTGGGGATTCGAGCGCGCAGTGCCCGCCGCTTCTGCGGTTTGCGACACCGCCTCGACTAACTGCAGCTGCTCGGCAATGGCATTCAGCCGGTTCTTGACCGTCGGGTAGCTGACGCCAAATATGCGCTCCATCTCCTTGATCGAGCCGTGGACGTGGACGAAGGCCATTACGAATACTTGGTCCTCGGCCGAAAGACCCGCTAGCGCCGGCGGCTCAAATTGTCCTTCGATTGCGACTTCGCTATCCGGCAGAAAAACCCGCTCCACCACGAGACGCGCCCCCTTCGTCAGATCGGTTAACTCTTTCCAGTCCTTGATAACGGCACCTCCAAATAATTGGATTTAGGCATTATTATAGCGATGTAATGAAAAAAGTCAATAATAAACTTGATAAAGTTAATTTCTGCTGCGGAATGAACTCGGCGGAGAGTTGGACTAGTCCGCCTCCACGGCGGCCGATACCGCGTTGGACACCCGCCGCAACAGGCTCCCGTTGGCGACCATCTGGTTGGTCAGCACCACGCAGCTTAACTGGCGCTCCGCGTCCGCCCACGCCACCGTGCCGGTGGCCCCGGTGTGGCCGAAGGTGTGTGGCGACACCAGATCGCCCCAAAAGGCCCACACCCGCGCCCCGCACACGCCCCACCCAAGGCCCCACGGCGCGTTGAGTGCCCCGTTTTGGTCCCGCGTCATGGCTGCGACCGCGGCGCGGCTCCAGATGCGCTGGTCGCCGTACGCACCGCCGTTGAGCATGGTTTGCAGCAAGACCGCCAAGTCGCGTCCGCTGCTGTGCATGCCGCCCCACGGCGCCCCAAAATCGCGCCAGTAGCGGGAATTCCATCCCCAACTCTGCTGCTCTTCGTCCTCTTTGGCGTCCGTCCCGCACCACACGGTATCTGCCAGCGACCACGCGCCCAAGCCCAACGCGCTGCGCTCCATGCCCAAGGGCGCGAAAATTTCCTCGCGCTCAAAGTCGCGCAACCGCTGGCCGCTGACGCGCTCGACGATCGCGGCCGCCAGCAGGATGCCCTTGCTCTGGTAGCGGAAATCGGTCGCGGGTTTGTAGAGCAGAGGCGTTTGCAGGGCGCGCTCGACAAAGACCCCTACCGGCTCGTGTGCCCGCCGCAGGCTGACATTCTCCGGCAACATATCGGGCATCCCCGATGTGTGCGATAGCAGGTGGCGGACCTTAATGGCGGGTCGGTCGCCG
Organism: Candidatus Latescibacterota bacterium; assembly: GCA_965242865.1. Taxonomy (GTDB): domain Bacteria; phylum Latescibacterota; class UBA2968; order UBA8231; family UBA8231. The sequence continues at coordinate 5,019,014 of CBDETK010000013.1, read as the reverse complement.
CCGGTAAACTCGGGCAGGTAATCGGCGGCCGGATCGTCGAGCGAGACCAGCCCGCGGTCGACGAGGATCATCAGCGCACAAGCGGTGACCGGCTTGGTGATCGACGCGAGGAGAAAGATCGAATCCGCATCAACCGGCGGGCCGGTGCCAGGTTTTTGCCGACCCGCTCCTCGGGCAAAGACCTCTTTGCCGTGCCGCGCTACCGTCAGGGAGGCCGCGCTGATCTGGCCCGCTTCAATAGCAGCCGCAAGCAGGCCAAAGGCTCGCTCGAGTTGGGCCGCCGACAGGCCGACAGCCGCTGGAGTGCCCGTTTGCAAAATCGTTCCGTCCGTTGCCATCGCATTCCTTTATTGTCTAGCTCGCCGTGGGCGAGTGGTATAGGCAGGCGTCTAGGAGGCTTAACACTTCGTCAAGAACGGCGTGGGGGGCTTTGCCAACGAATGATGCTTTGCGGCTCGCGTAATCGACGGATTTGATCTGTTCGACCATGATGTACCCCACAAGGGATGATTCGCTTGGAACTTCCACGTGGAAAGGGATATTCCTTTTTGTCTTGGTTATCGGACACACCATGGCAAGTCCGGTGTGCCTGTTGAACAGCGTATTGCTGACTACCAATGCGGGACGACGCCCTTTTTGCTCGTGCCCCGCCTGTGGATCAAAAGTCAAAATCGCGAAGTCCCCTTTCTGCGGAATATAACGGGGCATCTACCAGACCTCTTTCCCGACAGGTCCATCCCAATTCAACTCTTCCGCTCGGTACTCTTTGGGCATCTTTGCCAGCAACTCCTGCAAATCGTATCTCCCCCGAACCTTAGTCGTAGGCTCAATTATAATTCGCCCGTTCTCAACGGAAATATCCACTTCGTCGCCCACATCTAGCTGCGCTTCTTGGAGAATGGCCTTGGCCAATCGAAGCCCTTGGCTGTTTCCCCATTTCTGTATGGTACTCATTTGGCTAACCTCTTCACAAGGCGATGTATATCCAAAGTATATCCCGCGAAAGCCCAAGGGCAAGGCGCACCCGTCAGCTTCCCGTCGATCGGTAGTGCCGCACACCCACCTGCCAGACGCGCAGACAGGCTACAAAAAAGAGCAGGCCAATGGTCGGGGCCAGCCATTGGAATAACGGGCCGGAGCCCAAGGGGTCGGGGCGCTCCAAAATCCCCAACGCCGGGTAGTAGCTAACGCAGGCGAGGGGGATGACATAAGTGAAAAAGCGGCGAAACCACTCGCGGTAAATCGCCAGCGGGTACTGGGCCGTCTCCACGCCGCCATACGTCACGGCATTGACGATTTCCAAGCTCTCAGTCGTCCAAAAGGCCAGCGTCGCTTGCAGGACGATCAGGCCGTAAAACAGGCAAGCACCGCCGAGGATGGTAAACGCGACGAGGAGCAGCTTGTCCGGCGTCCAAGATAGCTCTAGGGCGTCGGCCGCCCACAACAGGACGACCAATCCCTGGGCGATGCGGCCGATGCGCTTGAGGGTAAGTTCTTGCCCGGCCAACTGCAAAGCCGTGCTGCGGGGGCGCAATAGCAGGCGGTCGAAGTCGCCGCTTTTGACCGTCGCGGCGAAGGCGTCAAAGCCGCGCGAGAAGGCGTCGCACAGGGCAAAGGCGATGTTGATTAGGCCGTAAAAGAAGGCCACTTCGGGCAGGGTCCAGGTGTCGAGGGCGGCGAAGCGGTCAAAGAGCACCCAGATGCCCAAGAACTCCAAGCCGGTCATCAGGCCGTGCCCCACGGACAGCATGACAAAGGAGGCCCGATACTGCATTTGGCTGCGGAAGGAAATATCAATGTAGCGGCCGTACAGGCGCAGTCCATCGAGCACGGCTTCAGCCTCCTTGGACGACCAAGCGGCGCGTGCCGCGGTGGAGGAGAAAGCGGCCCAACCCCACCAGCGCCAGCGTCCACGCGAGCTGATGCCCAACGACCGACCACGCTTGCGACGCGGGAATGTGCCCCATGTACAGGCGGAAAGGGGTGTCGGCCAAGCCGCGGAAGGGCATGAAGTCGAGTATGGGCTGCATGGCGTCGGGAAACAGCGGCAAGGGGACCACCATGCCCGAAAAGACGTAGATACATATTCCCAGCATTTGAATGGAACCTTCGCCGGCAATGGTCCACAGCAAGGAGATGTTGACCAAGTTGGACAAGGCCCCGCCCAGCAGGACCGCACCCACCGTAGCTACGGCCCACGCCGCGGCTGCCGCTGGGGACGCCGGCGCTTGCAGACCCAAGAAGAGGAAGGCCACGCAGAACAGCGGCACCGAGCGCAGCAGGGTGGGGGCGATGCGATTGGCCAAGGAGCGGCTGTACCAAAACGCGTACAAATCAACCGGGCGCACCAATTCGTACGCGACCGTGCCCGTGCGGACCATGGCGCGTACATCGTTGTCCGGCATCCACGGCAACAGGGCGAACAGGGCTTGGCCGAGCCAGACGTAATTGACGACCTCGGCGTAGGTCATGGGTTGCGCTTGGGTGGTCGTGCGATAGAACGCTTCAAAGACCATTACCCGAATGAGGCCCCAAACCAACTGAGTGCCCATGCCGGCGAGGGCCGCGGCCCGGTATTGCAGCAACATGCGGACGCGGGCGCTGAGGACGGACCAATAGGGCCGCATCAAGGGCGATCCCGGTAGAGTTGGGCGATGACTTCCTCAATCGGCGGGTTTTCCACAAACAGGTCGCGCACTTCGTGGCGGGCGGTGATGCGGCTGATGAGGGCCGGCGCGGAAATGCGCTCGGGCGCGAAGCTGAGATGTACCCGGGGGCCATCGCGCTGCACCACGCGCGCGACCTCGTCTTCAATGGTCGCGGCGGCATCAACTAAATCGACGATGAGGCGGCGCTCGGACGAGACGCGGGCGCGCAAATCAGCGAGGCTGCCGTCGGAGAGGATCGCGCCATCGCCGATGACCACGACCCGGTTGCACAGGGCTTCGATATCGTCCATATCGTGGGTGGTCAGGATGACGGTGGTGCCCTCTCGGCGATTGAGTTCTTTGATAAAATCGCGCATCGCCAGTTTGGAAACCGCGTCGAGGCCAATGGTCGGCTCGTCCAAAAAGAGCAGGCCCGGGCCGTGGAGCAGAGCCGCGACTAGATCGCAGCGCATGCGCTGGCCCAAGCTAAGCTGGCGCACCGGCACGTCGAGAAAGGAATCGAGCTCCAACATGGCGATGAGCGCGTCGCGCCGGCGACCGTAGGCGGCGCCGGGCACTTTGTAGATGTCGCGCAGCAGATCAAAAGACTCAATGGCTGGTAGGTCCCACCACAACTGGGTGCGCTGGCCAAAAACCACGCCAATGCGGCGGACGTGGCCAATGCGGTCCGCCCAAGGGACGCGGCCTTGGACCTCGCAGCGTCCCGAATCGGGCACGACAATGCCGGAGAGGATTTTGACCGTCGTGGATTTGCCGGCGCCATTGGGGCCGATGTAGCCGACGAGTTCGCCGGCTTCGAGCGAGAACGAGATACCGTCCAAGGCCCGAATGGTGCGGTGCGAGCGCTGCACCACGCCGCGAAAGGCCCCCCAAAGGCCGGGCCGGCGCTCAGCAATGCGATAGGTTTTGACTAGGTTTTCAACGACGATTTGGGGCACGGGTTGGCTCGCGGATGTCGCGGTTGAATAGATTTCAGGGAGCGGCCCGCGCCTTGGCGGTATCCGCTCGGACGAATAGTAATAACGGATACTGGTGTAACCGGAGCCACTTGCTACGCGACTCTTCCGTGGAGTCCGCCTGTTCTGGTGTTGCCGCTACGCCCTCGACCCTTGGAAGGTTGGCCGCTGGTGTCGTGTAGTAAGACGCGACACTTACTTTACGAGCCGCCTAGACCGAAAAAGGAGCCGCTTCCATGTCCGTTCGCTTCGCCTTTCTCACCGACACCCACCACTACCCCGACGCCCCCAAAGACTACGGCGCGCCCAAAATGCTTACCCGCAGCCAAGAGGTGCTCGACGCGATCCCCCCGGCCCTCAACGCCCAGCCCGTTGACTTCGTCGTCCACGGCGGCGACTTCCTCTGCGGCGGGTCGTCCTTCAACCTGCCGACCGCGACCTATCTGCGCTCAATTGACGAGGCCGCTACGGCCTTTGCCCGGATTAAAGCCCCGTTCTACGCCGTCCCGGGCAACCACGATTGCGACGCCCAGACCGGGTCCTTCGCTGGTTTCGCCGCTCGCTTCGCCTGTCCCGCTCCGTTGACGGTCGTTGAGGCGGCCCCGCGCCTGCGCTTGGCTCTGGCCAATGTCTTCCACGACTGCGATGTCTTTGAGCACGGAGCGGGCGTCTGGACCGACGCGCTCGACGAGGCCCTGCGCGCGGCCGCGGCTCAAGCACTGGCCGCTGGCTGCGCCCTGCTGCTGGTTATCCACCCTTGGATTCTGCCGGACTTTGACGGGGATCGAGGCGTGATTGCCGGCGCGCCGCGGCTGGTCAAAACGCTCGACGCAAGCCCGGCCATCGTCGCCGCTTTTACCGGCCACCGCCACATCAACCGCATCACCTCCTACCGCGACTATCTGGTCGTCGATACGGCCTGTCTGATCGGGTTTCCCTTGGGCTATCGCCGCATCGTGCTCTCGCCCGATGGCTTTTTCAAGACGAGCTTCCACACCCTAAACCTGCCGGATTTGCGGCAACGTTCTTACGACCGCTCAACGCCCGAGGAGAATCGGGTCTGGGAAGGCCACATCCCCGACCGCGACGCAGAGATCCTGCTGCCTCGGCTACGGGCGCTGTGGGGTTGAATCTGACTTACTCCGTTCCCTGCCGATCGCAGCGTTTTCGTCCACCAGCGGTATGTTCCCTTTAATGTCGCTTGATCTAGCAATGCGGCGTCGAAATGGGCCGGGTCGGCGATCAGGGCGCCGCTGGGGCCGCGACCCTCGTGGGCACAGTACGCACGGGCCTGTTGCACGGCACGGTGCTGAATTTCCACGCTGGCGTCGGCGAGCCTTTCGAGCCACAGGCCGCGATAGGTGATGGTGTCAACCGGCAGTAAGCGGACGGGAGCAATTTTGCCGTTGGCGGCACTCGCTTGCGGCGGCCAAATGTAGAGGCTGTTTGGGCGTTGGTCGGCTACATAGCCGCAGCGGGCAAAGCAACGCTGGCTCGGCGAGTTGTCGGTGCGGATGAGTGCCCGCGATAGGCAAAATCCACGGCGGCAGGCGGTCGTCCAAGTCGATTCGATCAGGCGTCGACCGTGTCCTCGGCCTTGGCTCTGTGGACGGACGGCAAGGCTATCGACAAAATAGGGGCTGTCTGTCGCTCCTGCTAGCGCGAAGGCGGAGACAAAACCGGCGACTTCGTCCCCTTCGACCGCGACGTGGAGGTCCATGGTGGGGTCGGCGATCTGGCCACGGCAGACCTCGAGCTCAATTGGCTCGGCAAAAGCGGCTTCGCAGACCCGGGCGATGCCGGGAATATCGCTTGCGGTGGCCGGGCGGATAGTACGCACTATTTACGCACTTCCTGCGTCACATGATTCACCGGCCCGACCGCGCCCTGTTTTAGCATGGTAATCAGGGCGGAGTCCTCTGTGTCGAGCGGGAGCAACACCCGCCCGCGGCGGCGGCTCGACTCGTACGTGGCAAAAATCAATTCGGTCGCTTGCAGGGCCTTGTGCGCCGACAAGCGCGGCTCCGCGCCGCTTTCGAGACAGGCGATTAAATCGAGCACCGACAGCACGGTGTCGCCGCCCGGCGGGACGATCCCGGCGATCTCTTCCTCCGCAAAATCCTGCCACGTCGCCCCCGCGCGCAACAGCCGCAACGGTGCGCGAGCCGCGCCTCCGACTTCGATGATGCCCTCGCGGCCAATGAGGCGGTTGCGCGGGCCTTGCACCTGCGCGGCCCCTGTGCCGAGCAGCCCCTCGACGTCGTTTTGCCAGCGAATCCACGACAGGCCACTGGTCTCTAAGGGCACGCCAAAAACCGCGCGCTCGGCCTCGACGGCAATCTGGCCCATGACCCATTCGGCGGGCGCTTCGTCGTTGTAAAAGAAGAACATGTCAAACCAATGCGTCCCCCAATCAAACAGGTTGGCGCACGCGCCTTCGAGCCGCTGGAGCGCGCCGATGGCCCCTTCGTCGAGCAATTGTTTGGCCTTGACAAACGCCGCGCCAAAGCGGCGTTGGTGGCAAAAGGTGAGGAGGACGCCGCGCTCGGCGCAGGCCCGGCACAGTGCCTTGGCATCGCCCCAAGTGCTGGCTATGGGCTTTTCGCAGTGAATCGCTTTGACGCCGGCCGCGGCCGCGGCTTCGACCATCTCGCGGTGCAGGCCGGTCCACGTGCAGACGCTCACCACATCGAGGGCTTCGCGCGCTAGCATGGCGCGGTAGTCTTGGTATGGGGCCGCAACGGCAAAGTCCGCGGCAAAAGACGCCCGGGCCGCTTCCACTGGGTCGGCACAGGCCGCGATGGGGACTGGGGCCGCTTGATAGCCCTCGGCGTGGGCGCGACCGCGCTGGCCGCAGCCGATTATACCTACTTTGTACGGAGTCATTTTCTTACCTCGCTTCTCAACCTTTCCGTTGGGGCTTTACGGCCTAAAGGCCGAGTGGTAAGATAGGCAATCAACCTTACTATCAATAGGAGAACCCCATGCCCATCACCGATGCCCTCCCCGACATGGAGCGCGTACTCAAGTTTTTCAGCGCGACCAACGACCAGCCCAAAACGCTCACCCGCGCCCAGATCCGCCAATTTAACGAGCGGGGTTATATCTGTCCTTTGGACGTGTTCACGCCGGCGGAAGCCGCGGCCAATCTCCGCTATTTCGACGCGCTCATGGCCCGCGCCCAAGCTAGCGGGCACAACAGCTATTCGATCAATGGCTGGCATCGCCACTGCCGGGGCATCTACGACTTGTTGCACGAGCCGCGCATTCTCGATTGCGTCGAAGACCTCCTCGGCCCCAACCTCGTCAGCGTGATGACCCACTACTTTTGCAAGGAGCCGGGCGACCAACAACAGGTCGTCTGGCACCAAGACGCCTCGTACTGGCCCCTGACCCCGAGCAAGGTGGTGACCGCTTGGCTGGCCATCGACGATGTGGATGCGGAAAACGGGCCGATGACCGTCGTCCCAGGCTCGCATTTGCACGGGCAGATTCCCTTTGAGCACAGCACCGCCGAGGAGCAAAACGTCTTGGGGCAGAGCGTGCGCGATCCGCTCCGGTGGGGCGACGAGCCGGTGGCCTTTACCATGCGCGCCGGTCAGATGTCCCTGCACACCGACCTGCTCTTGCACGGCTCGGCCCCCAACCGCTCCACGCGCCGCCGCTGCGGGCTGACGTTGCGCTACATGCCGCCCGAGGTGCGCACCCGCGAAGAGCGGCGCGCCAACGGCTATATCTGCCGCGGCACCGACCCGAGCGGCTATTGGATTGACCTCCCCGCGCCGACCGGCGACGAGGTGCCGCCGAGGGCCTAGCGACCGTGTCTTTACCGGAAGCCTTTCGCGCCCGCTTGCAGGCCGTGCTCCCAGCCGAGCACTTTGCGGCCTGCTGGCAGAGCTTGGCCGTTGAGCAGCCTACGGCCTTCCGCGCCAATGCCCTCAAGGCCCCCCCGGCCGCGCTCCCCGCCGAATTAGCGGCCGCAGGCTTTGCCCTGACGCCGCTGGGCTGGAAGGCCGACGCCTTTGTCGTCCCGGCTGCCCAGCGCCGCGCCCTCACCGAGTGTGCGGCCTGCCGCGAAGGCCGGCTCTACATCCAAAACCCCTCCAGCATGGTGCCGCCGATTCTCTTGGCCCCCCAACGCGGGGAGGCCATTCTCGACCTCGGGGCCGCCCCGGGCAGCAAGACCTTGCAGCTCGCCGAGTGCATGGGCAATCAAGGGCGCGTCTGGGCCGTAGAGTCCGTGCGCGGTCGCTTCTTTCGTCTGCGGGACAATTTGGCGCGGCACGGGGCCGAAAACGTGCAAGTCCTCCTCGCCGACGGAACCCGCCTCTGGCGTCGCCACCCAGAGCGATTCGACCGCGTGCTCCTCGACGCGCCGTGCTCGTCCGAGGGGCGGTTCCGCGCCCACGCACCCAAGACGTATGCCTATTGGAGCGAGAAGAAAATTGCCGAGGCCAGCCGCAAACAGCGGCGGTTGTGCTACTCGGCCGTGCAGTGCCTCAAGCCGGGCGGGGTGTTGATCTACTCGACCTGCACCTTCGCGCCCGAAGAAAACGAGGCCATCATCAGCCGGATGTTGCGGCAGTTTACCGGGGCTTTAACCGTAGAGGACATCGCGCTGCCTTTTGACAATGTGGCGTCGGGCTTGAGCCAATGGCGGGGCAAGGCGTTTGACGCTCAAGTCCAGCGAGCCAAGCGGATTTTGCCGCTGGGAGGGATGGAGGGATTTTTCGTGTGCCGCTTGCGAAAGACAGCGAGGACGCGGTAGGGGGGCGAATAGTGGCTCGTGTGTATGCGATCCAAAAGCTCAGTCCAATCTCCGTTGGCTCACAATTCTCGATAGGCTCCTTGAAACACTTCTCTAACGTGCCAGCCTATGAAATTTGGCTTCGGATAATAGGATTGACTTTGCGGAAAGTTGATTTTTTTGCCGTGAAATCGCATCAGCCATTCCTCAAAGCCAACTGACCCGTATGCGTCATCGGATACCAGTATCTTCCACTGTTTGGACAGCGTAAAAGCTCCGCGGTCAAATAGTTTGTGGTGCAGTACGCACAGAGTTAGTCCATTCACCACCTGATTAGGGCCACCAGCTTTATGCCATTTGATGTGGGCTGCTTCTAATCCAATGGGAAGATGTCTCAATCTCACATCGAAGCCGCAGATGGCACATTTGTATTCGTAGGCTTTGAGGACGTCTTCCCTGAAATTGGAATCGCGCCTTCTCGTATTAATAGTCCGTAGAGTAGGGTCAATATTAACAGCCTGTAAGATATCGCCGTGAATTGAAGGAGGAAAGTGAGCGTCTAATAGGTTGTGAACAATTTTAAGAGTCAGCTTGGAATCGTTCTGAAGCCGCGTGGCAATAGATTCGCAGAAACCGCCAGAAACACTACGATCAAGGAGATCCGTTTTGCTGGCATCTCCAGAAGAGTTTGTTACAATTTGGTCGGCATTGGTTACTTCCCAAACACTATCATTACGCAACCGCCAAAATGGATACTGGGTTCCTTGCTTTAGTCGTCTAGGGCCGAACTCCTGTAGTAGTTTTCCAAGTCCCTCATCCACTTCGGAGTATGGAATGAGCCGGCTTTCGCCACGCAGCAACTTTCCAATTGCATATAGAACCAGCAGCGGCTTGTGCGGTGCCCTTTTTCCCGCACTTCTCCACACACCCAAGGTCTCAAATTTCTGAAGGATTAACTTTCGGTCCATTTTTTAGGGTACTAATCAAGGGTGCTAATGCTAAGAGTAATAGTGGATTGATCGTGTCCAAGTAGTTCCTATGCTGAGGTTGTCACCCTAATACACCAGCCTCCCCCTCACAGCGAACACATCGTACAGGCCTCCATATCGTCCTCCTCCAATGCCTCGGCGAGTGCTTCAACCGACGGGACATTGGTTTTTGCCTTGCTGATGCGCTCCATAGGGATGGAACATCGTCAATGACGATGGCCCTTCGGATTCCACTATCTTCGGGAAGTTTTCGTAGTTCCATCAGCGTACAACGACCTCATCGGGTAATTGAAGGACAAAGCAGTGAAGGCGTCCAGTCTCACTGTTGATGTGATCATCAAGTGTCAGGCTACCGCCGTGATATTCAGCACAATCACGTGCGATATACAGCCCTAGTCCCCGGCGTTTGGACTTCTCCTTCAAAGAGAAAAAGGTACGGAAGACGTTCCCGCGGTTCTCCTTGGCAATACCTCGGCCGTTGTCTTCGTAAGTGATTGTAAGAGGATCATCTTTTAGCGAAATTGTAATGCGCGGTTGGAAGTTGGGTTCGTGCTGTTTGTGAAGATCGAGCCAATAAAGAGAATTGGATAACAGATTCTCAAAAATTTGCACGATCATACCTTTGACTGCACGGATACGGACAGGGTGCTCTGGCATTATTATTTTTAGTTTCACATGGTGGCGGTCAAATTGTAGTCTGTGTCCACTCAGAATGTCCCTGATCAGAGACCCCAAATTGAAGGTGCCTTTGCGCTGACGGCCCGACACACTCAGTGGATCAAGAACGCGGACACGCTTGTTTACCGATGCCATTTCGGCTCGAAGGGAGTTAAGCATCCCGTCTATTTGGTCCGGTACTTCTGTACCTCGGAGTGCTTCAAGAGCTACCAGCGCATTTTCTGCTGATCTCGCCAATTCGTGTGCTACAACCTCAACTAGCAGCCCGACACCTGCCATCTGCACCATCTGTCGATTTTCACTTTCCACTTCGGCGATCCGGAGTTGTGCTTGGTCAAAGAATTTCTTGAGTTCAAGAAATGCGAGTTGCATATCTTCCACAATTTCCGAAGCCTGCGGAGCAATCCGCTTTATTTTATAGATTGCTGTCTTTGCTCTCCTTTCGAGGTTTGACACATCCGTCTTGGCCTCGGCTATGTTGAGAGGCTGGTCTTTGTAGCGCCGTTCAACTTCTCTCAAGAAGTCACGTAGCTGAGATTGAACAGTGAGTTGTAATAGACTAGTAAACGCTTGTTGTTCAGGACAGACCCGCAGTCCCTCGCGGTTTGTCTGGTCAATCAGCATGGGATTGCCGAGGCGTGATATGGTGACCCGGCCGACAAACTGTGACTGATTCAGGAGATATCCAGTACTCGCCAGTGCTCGCCGGTCCAGCGCGAGCCAATCATCGTCATCCTCACCGTACGGCAAAACGCGGAACCCATCGCGGAACAGCAAAATTCCCGACCAACGTTTTTGCAAATCTCTCATCATCTTTTGATCGCCGATACTATCGATACGGCCTAGCCGTTGCCGATTAAACCAGTACACCTCGAATTCAAACGATCCTAGCGAATCAAGCGCGGATAACGGCACCTCGCCAGAAGTACCGCCGATCGAGCCTTCAAGGTCAGGCAGAGAAAACTCCCGCTTTTCAATCTCATGGGGATGCTCAAAACCTAGATCTAACGCTTCAAAACGGCACTCCAGCACCGGCCCCGATTCTTTGTACGTGAACTGTCCCTTTACCGATGCGTGTGCATGCGTCAGTAGGTGGTGATCCATATGTGCGACTGGTATCCGGTTGCCGTTCCAGAAAATCGCGATACGAGGCCGACGCTTAGAATTCGCGAAAGGGTCGGTCAGCCGCGCAAAGTCATATTCGCCTAGGTACTTTACGCGATCATGGGTCCAGTCCGCCCGCAATGAGCCGATAATCAGCCGTGTACCGCTCCAGTCTGCTTTAGGCTTGGCATTTCCACGCTCGGGTATGACGTCGATGTCGTCGAGCGTTGCATCAAGAACGTCAAAGGAGGACCAGTCTATCTTGAGCAAGTTCAGCCGCGTGTCCTTTTCTTCGGCGGTCTCTACGATCAGTCTGTCGCCCAAACGCATGGCGGAAAGCCGTCCAATGCCTTTCTCGCCGAGATAGGGAACACTCCGTTTACCAGTGCCATGATTCGCAAGGGCAGCATCTATTGCACGTTTTCGCGAGGTTGTGCCGATGACGAGATAGTTGTCAATCAAGTCCTGCCGCGACATTCCTGTACCTTGGTCGGACACGATGATCTGGTTCTCAGCGGCATAGGCAGTATCGAGAGCCACCACGAATGTTTCGAGGTCTTCAGCGTCGTGTATTGCCTGCCGAAAGCGACCTAAAGATTCTTGGGGTGCCGACTGGTCCAGCGCGTTAGCAACACCCGTCTTCAGTCGCTCAACATCTGCCAAGCCTTCAGTTGCAAGATGGCGGAATTTCAGGTAATCGTTTCGTCGAAGTGTTACTTCAAAACGAACTTCCGCTCCGGTTGGCGAGCCAGCATCAAATGCGTTCTTGATTAGCTCATAGAACGCAATGGCATCAGAGCTAATAAGCTCAGCCCCTAGTTCCAGTACCGTCCGGGCGCAAACCTTGAACAAGACATTTTTCTCCTTACCGAGGACTGATATAGCAATCCTACATCATTCAGGACTGGATTCCCGCTTTCGCGGGAATGACTTTTCATAGGCAGAAAAGACGGTGCCGATCAACATTCCATGCTTTCGATTCATTTAGGATTGCTGTAAGAGATCTCTTCTACTGTCCTACGCTCCTTCTATTTCCTCAAAAGATCGTCCACAGCATCGGACAGATTCCAAATCGGCTCCGCATCGCCGTCCATCACATTGACCTCGAACACCAGAAAAGGCGTACTCAACGGAAGGGTCGCGTACTGAGCCTCGATTGTTTCCCAATCAAGCCACTCTCCCAATATGCGTCAACTCAAAGACCGCGCCTCAATCCCCAATCCACCCCCCAACTCCCAAGTGCCAAGTGCGCCCGGGAGCGGGTTCAAAGAAGCGGCCCCCAAAGGCGTTGGGAACCACCGAGCCGTTGTACTGAGTACCCAACACGTTCTCGACCGCGACAAAGGCCCGCACGGCGCGATAGTCAATTCCCAAGCGCAGGTCCAGCCGCATATAAGCGCGGTTAAAAAAATTGTCGGGCGAGGCGTCGCTTGAGGGTGGAGGGCCGTTGAAGTCGTTGGCCCAGTAGCGGCCAACCCGCTCCAATTCGATGGCGGCAAACAGGCCCTGCGGACTCTCGTAGCTCAGGCCGGCAAAGAGCCGGTGGCGCGGCACGCCCGGCACCTCGTTGCCAGCAAGCTGAACGAGCCCGCCGCCGGTCTCAACTTCGTAGTCCTCGAAAACATAATCGCCAAAGGTGTACGCCAGATCGGCCCGCAGCCCGGAAAGCGGCACCGCCGCAAGCAAGAGCTCCAATCCGCGATTGCGCGCTTGGCCGGCGTTGCGGAAGTAAATCTCCTCGCTGTCTGCACGTTCAACCTGAAAGGGAATGAGCGCGTCGGCGATCTGGAGCTGGTACAGGGCCACCTCCAGTTCCAAACGCGCCCGACGCACGTGATGGCGCAAGCCCGTTTCCAACCCGAGGACGCGCTCCGGGCTTAGATCCGGGTTAAAGCCGCCCTCGCCGCTGGGCCGATTGCCCAACTCAGAGGTCGTGGGCGTCTGGAAGGCCGTGGCAACATGGGCATACCAGCGGGAGAAGGGGCCGAGGCGGTACACCACGCCCGCCATCGGACTGAACTGGCCCATGGTGCGCACATGGTTGGCAACGGCAAATCGGTAGCGGTCGTAGCGGCCGCCGACGGTCGCGGTCAGCGCGGCACCCAAATTTTGCTCCAAGGAGACAAAGGGGCCGAGGCTCCGCACCTGTTCGTCTTGATCCACTTGGCGGTCGCCGTATTGCACGAGCGAGAAGACGCGCTCGTCTTGGACGCGCACCCCCTCGGGCAAGCCCTCGTTGGCGAACTCGCGGCGGTCGTCGCGCTGGAAGTCTAAGTCGAGGCCGGTCACCAGGCGCGTACCAGCCCAAGCGAATTGGTGCTCTGTCCGCAGGCCGCCCGCACGGCGGTCGAGCTCGACAATCCGCCCCGGGATGGGGTTTTTGAGCGCGCGGCTAACGCCGTATAGCACGAGACTCGACGCGCGGTGGTGCGGTGCGTGCGGCGGGCGATAGTCGAGCCGGATGCCGCCTTGGCTCTGGCGAACCTGCTTGGAGGCCCCCTGCCCCACCACGAACCCGCGGACGCTGCGCGGTCGGTCGCGAGCCGCGTCTGCGGCGAGCGAACTCGGATTGAACAAGTAAGGCGCGTCGTACCAATGCAGCAGGAGCGTCAACTCGGTGTGGGGGGTGAGGGTGCGGCCCACGTGCGCGTTGAGGGCGCGGGCGCGGGCGTGGGCGTGATCGCGCGAGCCTTCGCTGCGCAGGTCGTACGCGCTGGCGAACGCGCGGGTTTTAGCGGCGCGGCCCGCAAGGCTCGTCTGCACGCGGAACAGGCCGTTGCTGCCGGCGAGTACGCGCGGGGTCACGCGCCAAGCCGCCGCGGCCGGTACTTGGGTGTGGGCCGCGAGCACGCCGCCGCCGGCATTGCCATATAGCGAAGAGCTGGGGCCGCGCAAGACCTCGATGCGGCCCGTTGACCCCAAGTCGAGGTTGTTGAGCTGGCTCTGGCCATCGGGCATGGTCAGGGGAATGCCGTCGAGCAAAACCTTGATCCCGCGGACGCCAAAGGCCGCCCGCGCCCCTAGGCCGCGTACGCTGAGCCGGTCTCCCTGGGAAAAGTTGTGGCGGTTGGCGACGAACAGCCCAGGGACCGGACGTAGGGACTCGGCGAGCGAGAGCCCGGGCCGGGCGCGCCCGACCTCTGCGACCACGGCCGTGGCAAGCGGCAGGTCAAATCCCTCGCGGGGGGCGCGCGTGGCCGTGATTTCGGTGGGGGGCATTTGGTAGCGAGGCGCGGGCTCGTCCGCACGGACGCTCGCGGCGATCAGGATGGGCACTAGGCACTGGATTAACTGGTTTTTTTTCATAGCATTCTTAAAGAACACCACGAAGAAATATCAACGCAACAGACGCAAACCTAATGGGGCCAAACCATGAGCGCGGGGATCGCACTGGTGCTGGTGTTGGGCGGGTGCTTTGCCGCAGAGGACGGGCCGAGCGGCGCGGAGGACGGGCTGCACAGCGAAGTAGAATTTGTCGAGGACGAAGGACTAGCGGGCAGCGTGTTGATCGACAGCCTAAGTTGGTGGCCGCTTTTGCCGCGGCCGGGACTGGGAGGAACAGCCGAATTCGAGGGAGTCTTTGCGGCCGTGTTTCGCAATGTCGGAGCCGCGGCCGTGTGGGTGCGCTACGACTTGCGGTTTTTCGACCGGGAGGAATTTCTGATCGACGCGTTCATCCCGCTTGGGCAGCCCGTCGTCCTCAATGCCGGGGAAGCGCGTCGCGTGGAGGGCGATTTTCTGATTCGCACGGACGATCCGCGGGATTTTGAGCGGCTCGCCCTGATGCGGCTCGTAGCGCGCGTTAGGCACCCCGAGGATCGTCTCGCAGGCCGGCTAGAATAGCCGTGGCGAGCTCCATGGTGGCGATGGCCTCGTCCAAGTCCGCCGCCGGCGGGCCGATGGGGCCAGCGGTCTTGATGCTGTCGAAGAAGTGGGCCGCTTGGGCCAGCGTACTGTCCGTACCGGCCTTTTGCAAGCGCTTGCGCTCCCCGTCGCAGACCAGCTCGCATGTGGAAATTCCCTCTACATAGGCCGAGATGTCGCGGCCGTGGATTTCGTAGCGCTCTAAGCGGGCGTCGGTGGTGTAGTTGGCGCTGATCTGGGCGACGCAGTCGTTCTCAAAGACGACTAAAGCGGCGTGGACGTCCTTGTAGGCGGATGTGCGCCGGACGAAGCTGTGAACTTCGGCGACCGGTGCGCCCCCCAAGTGGCGCACCAGATCAATCGCGTGGATCGGGCTTTCGAGGAGCATGTTGTCCATGACGATTTTGGGAAAGCGACCGGCCGCGACAAAACGGCTCATGCTCTTGTGGAACTCGCCGACGAGTTGGTAGATCGGGCCGCGCGCTGCAATCTCCGCGCACACTTGCAAAATGAGCGGATCGAAGCGGCGATTCCAGCCGACCATGCCGCGGGCGCCGCTGGCCTCGGCCGCCGCTTTGAGCGCACGGGTTTGGTCGAGGCTCATGCCCGGGGGTTTTTCCAGCAGGGTGTCGATGCCTCGCTCCAAGCACGGTAGGGCCGCCTCGGCGTTGAGATGGGCCGGGGTAGCCACGATCGCCACGGCCAATTCCTCGGCGTCGAGCATGGCCTCTATGGTGGCGTAGCGGCGTTCAATGCCCCACTCATTGCCCACCTGTTCGCGGTTTGCCGCAACGGGATCGCAGATGGCGACCAACTCGACGTCTGCCAGCGCGTGTAGGGCGCGGATGTGGCCCTGACCGCGCCCTCCGCAGCCAATCAATCCGACCTGTATATTCGCCATGCCCTTTCCCCTCAAAGTGAAACGGGCTACGTCTTTTGACGTAACCCGTTGTTTTTAATGGCGCACCCACAGGGACTCGAACCCCGAACCTTCTGATCCGTAGTCAGGTGCTCTATCCAATTGAGCTATGGGTGCATAGCAAAGCAGGGTTATAAAATAGCCGCAGCCCCCATGCTCGTCAAGACGCGAACCGCTCGGACAGAGCCTCTAAGTACTTGTAGCCCGACCCCGTATTGAAGAGCACCACGCGCTCGTCTGCTTCCACCAGTCCTTGCTCGGCGAGCTTGATTAGGGCCGCTAGCGTGGCCCCGCCTTCGGGCGCGGGGAAAATGCCCGTGTGCGCCGCCATGCAGTGCGAATGCGCGAGCAATTCCTCGTCGCTGACGGCAATGGCGCGGCCGCCGCTTTCTCGCAACACCTGCAACATCAGAAAGTCGCCGACCGCGCTGGGGACCCGCAGGCCCGAGGCCACTGTGTGGGCGGCTTCCCACGGCTGGGCGGCTTCATGGCCGAGGGCAAAGGCCCGGACAATCGGCGCACAGCCCTCGGCCTGCACCGCGATCATCCGCGGCCGGTGTTGGCCAATCCAGCCGAGTTGCTCCAGCTCGGCGAATGCCTTCCACATCCCGATCAGCCCGGTGCCGCCGCCGGTGGGATAAATCACCACATCGGGCAGGGACCAATCCATCTGCTCAGCCAACTCGTAGCCCAAGGTTTTTTTGCCCTCAATGCGGTACGGCTCCTTTAGGGTTGACACCTCAAACCACCCCTCGGCTTCCTTGCGCTCGCCAATGATGCGGCCGCAATCGCTGATTAGCCCGTCAATTAGCTCGACCTCGGCGCCGCAAGACCGGCACTCGGCGACAAAGGCCCGCGGCGTATCGCGGGGCATAAAGACTATTGCCGGCAGGCCACAGGCGGCCGCGTACGCCGCCAATGCTCCCCCGGCATTGCCGGCCGTGGGGATGGCCAGCTTTTTCGCGCCGCGCGTGCGGGCACAGGTGACAGCGGCCGAGAGGCCGCGGGCCTTGAAGGAGCCAGTGGGGTTGGGCGATTCGTCTTTGATGTAAAGCTGGGAAAAACCCGTCCAGCGTCCCAAACGCGCTGGGCGGTGCAACGGGGTGAAGCCTTCGCCGAGGGAGACGATCTCCGCGGGCGTGCCGATGGGCATGACTTCTCGGTAGCGCCACATCGTCGGCGGGCGGGTGCTGAGCGCGGCGCGGGGCAGCGCATGGCCGGCTCGCTCGAGATCGTAGCGGGCGAGGAGGGGCGCGCCGACCGCTGAGAGGTTGTGCAGCGCGTCGGCGTCGTAGTGCTCGCCGGTGCGGGAACACGCTAGATGGGTCATAAACACGGGGCGGCGTACAATCCTTTCGCTCGGATGTGGGCCTCGACCGCTTCGGGCACCATGGAGCGGATGGGCCGGCCGGTGGCGCGGCGCGTCCTAATCTCGGTCGAGGATAGCTCAATGAGCGGCGTGGCGATAAAGCGCAGGCGGGCCAGCAGCTTGGGGTCGCCGCCGGCCACCGCGCTCGGGCGCGCACCCACCACCACCGTACACTGGGCAAAAATGCCTTCGAGGTCGTGCCAAGCGTCGAGTTGGGCGACGTTGTCCGCGCCGATGATGAAAAACAGCGCGGCATGGGGGTATAGCTGATGCAGCCGGACCAAGGTTTCGACGGTATAGGACTTGCCCGGGCGGTCTAGCTCCAAGCGCGAGGCTGCAAAGTCCGGGCAGTCGGCCACGGCTAGTTTGACCATGGCCCAGCGCTCCTCGGCCGGTGCGTAGGCACCCTGCTTGAGCGGCGGGTCGGCCGCCGGGATAAAGAGCACTTCGTCGAGGGGGATTTGCTCTAAGGCAAAGCGGGCCAAAAGCAGGTGGCCGTGGTGGATGGGGTCAAAGGTGCCGCCGATGACGCCGATGCGCCGCATCTTCAGCCCGGCGATTGGCTCAGGCCAGCCAAGTGCTTTTGTACACCCTCCACCAGCTTGGGGTCGCCGCTGTCTTGCAGCACTTCCTTCCAGTAGCGCACCGCTAGATCCACATCGCCTTGGGCGCGGGCAATTTCGCCCATGCGGAAGAGGGTCGCGTAATACCACTCGCCGACATCCGGGTACTCGCGCAGCACTTCCTCATAGGTCATTTTGGCTGCGTCGAGATAGCCCTGTTTGTGGTACAGGCGGCCGCTCAAGTATTGCTTTTGGGCGAGGCGGCTCCGGCACTCGACAATGCGCTGGCGGGCCTGTTCGGCCAAGGGCGAGTCGAGGTGGTCCTCAATAAAGTTGCGGAAGGCCGTTAGGGCCTCAAAGGTCTCCTTCTGGTCGAGCTCGGGGCGGCGCAATTGCTTGAAGTACGACTCGCCGACCTTGAACTGCGCCTCAACCGCCCACTCGCTCGACGGATAAATATCGACGATGCGCTGATACTCAAAGGCGGCATTGACCCAATCGCGACTGCAAAAGTACGATTCGGCGAGGAGGAACTGGGCCTCGGCGACCCGCCGCGACCCGGGAAAATTGCTGACTAAGCGCTTGAAGTGCTCGGAGGCCTCTAGGCAGCGGTTTTTCTGCATGGCCTTTTGGCCTTCGGCAAAGTAGTAATCCGCGCCTTGGAGTTTCTCCGACGGTGTGCTGGCGCAGGCGACGACGCCCAGCGCGAGCGAAAAAGCAAGGTATTTCATGGCTAGCGATTGGAAAAGAACAAGTAGATAAGCCCACCGAGCACGGTGGATACGATCACAGGTTCGACGAATTTGCTCCACGTTTGTTTCTCTAAATCGGTCTTGGCGAATTTGAACTGGTCGTGCTGGAGCATTTCTAGCTGCTTTTTGGGGATCCGGTCGCGCTGGGTGCGGGTGATTTCGTCCTGCCAGTGGACCACGTCGTCGCGCTCGTCGCTCAAGCGCAGGGCGAGCGTTACCCGGCCTTGGCGGCGGACCTCGCTGCCGCGCAATCCCGCATGCGCGGAGACGCCGAGGTCGAGCACTCGGTAGGACAGGCGCATGCTCATCGGTTGGGCTGCGGTCGAGTCCAAGGTCACGCTAAAGCCGCGCGTTAGCAGCCGATTGGCCAGCAGGTGCTCGATCATCCAATTGGCGTCGTGCTTGCTCTGCGCCACAACCAACAAGGGGGCGGTCGCAGCCGTGGCCGGCAGCTCAATGCGCGTCAAACTCGCATCAACCGCACTGGCCACAGTCTCGACCAATAGGTCCATATTGGTAGGAAAAGGAGCGGCCCCGGCCGCGGTGGCACAGACCGTCAGCGCGGCCCAAAGGCGATAGCAGGCTCGGAGCACGACCGTTCGCATCAACCGCCGAGCTGCTCTATCTTGTCGCGGGCCGTGGGCACGTATTCGCTGTCCGGGTATTCGTCGAGCAGCTTGCGCAAGGCCGCAAGCGCCCGGGCGCGATCTTCCCGCCGGAGGTGACAGCGGGCGATTTTTAGCAGAGCGTCGTCGGCTTTATCCGTGTTGCTAAAGGCGAACACCTTGGTGAATTCGAGGAGGGCTTGCTGGTATTTGCCCAGCCCGTAGTAGCACTCGCCCTTCCAGTACTGGGCGTTGTCGGACCATTCGCTCATGGGGGCTTCTTGCAGCAAGCGGTCAAACTCGGCTAAGGCGCGGTTGTATTGCTCGTGGCGATAGTAGTAGAGCGCGCCTTGGTACATGTTGAACGCATCGCCAGTGCCGACAGCAGCAGCCGCCAGCGTATCGGCCTGCGTCTCGCGGGCACTGGGCACTGCCCGGCTGGGCAGCGAATCCAAGCGGGCACTTAGGACCCGGCTCTGGCCCTTGAGGGCGTTGAGGGCTTGGCGCAACTGGGCATTGGATTCTTCTAGCTGGCGCACGCGCTCGGCCATGGTCTGCTCGCGCTCGTACGCAGCCGCAACCGCCCGTTGGAGGGCTTGGAGGGCTTCGCTTCCCTCTTGCTCGGGCGCTTCCCACTGGGGTTGCTCAACTTGGGGCGCGCAAGCCCCGAGGCCCAAGACCAACGCCCACGCGCTTTTCGCGCTTTTCATCGCATTTTTGATTGGAAACACAAGTGAACCATCTCCGCTGAATATAGCACAATCCCCCCTGCAAACCAAATGTTCGCAAGGAGCGTCACGCACGGGGCAACGCCCGGATGCGCTCGACTAATTGGGTGGTGGAAATGCCCGGCCACAGCCGCAGGGCGCGCACTTGGCCGCCGCACGCTTTGACCAGCGCCTGGCCGACGATGGCGGCCGGGTCGTAATCGCCGCCCTTGACCAAAACATCGGGCGCGAGCGCGCCTACGAGGTGCTCGACGCTCTCCCCCGAAAAGATGCACACATGCGAAACGCACTCTAAGGCCGCGAGTACAGCGGCGCGGTCGCCTTGCGGGCACAGGGGGCGGCCTCGTCCCTTGAGGGCGCGGACCCCAGCGTCGTCGTTTAATCCCACTGCGAGGCAATCGCCCAAGGCGCGGGCCGCACGCAAATACTCGACGTGGCCGCGGTGTAGCAGGTCAAAGCATCCATTGGTAAAGACGAAGGTCTGCCGCGCTTTTTTGAATTGGCTGCGGATGGCGAGCAATTGGTCGCAAGTAATGATTTTGGCGGGACCGGCCAACGGCGACTGCATGGGCAAGGACGAGGGGCAAGATGGGGTGGATGACGGGAATTGAACCCGCGCCCTCCAGGGCCACAACCTGGCGCTCTAACCAACTGAGCTACACCCACCACTAACTGGGACCTGCATGGCGTGCCCAGTAGGACTCGAACCTACGACCGTCTGCTTAGAAGGCAGATGCTCTATCCAACTGAGCTATGGGCACAGCACCACAAACCGCTAAAAAGCGTTCAAAAAATTAGGGGCTGTTGCGATCAAAGTCAACGCGCCGCGCGGCTAGGGCGGGCCGCCGATTGGGATTGGAACCCATCGGTCTTTCTTCGCAGTGCCCGCGTCAAGTTCAAGAAAAATAGATTGGAATAATCCTCTATTTTCTATTATTCTCTATGACCGGTGGACACGAATCAAAGGAGGAAATCATGAATGTCGAACCTCAAACGTCGGAAGAGCGTCTATCTCGGCTTGAGGGGGTGTATCAGCATTTAGCGACGAAAGCCGATGTAGCGGAACTCAAAGCCGATATAGCCGAACTCAAAGCCGAACTCAAAATAGAAATATATAAGGGATTAACTCGCAATCTCTATATTACGATAGTCGCGGTGGGCGTAGCGGTAACGCTTATGAAGTATTTATAAAACCGGACGTTGATGATTGTGCATCGTATTTTGTAGCGTACTAATTTGGGTGATTACACAAACTGTAAACCGCATTTTGGCGGCCAATTTGGGGTTGGCGAATGAACGAGACCATGGGTGAGCATTTCACATCAGACCGGGGCCTTGCTGCGAGGGCCAGGCCTTGTTGGGTGCTTGGATTCATTGCCGATTTAATGTGTCGTAAGTCCTTGAAAAACAACGATTTACCCCCCCCGAAAATTCTCCTCTAGCACTAGCACTACACTCTCTACTTCTCAGCATCGGCCGACGGCTCGTGTGCGGCCGTTGGGCGTCGCGCCGGTCTGGCCGCGTGGCCCCAAACCGCCCGCGGCCGGTCGGCCTTCGTCTGTACGCCGTGTCCTTAGGCTGGGGCCTGTCCAAGTATCGCCCTAGGATGCGCCCCGCCTCTTTGGGTGCGTCATGCCCCTCTTCCAACCTGCATACCATTTCTTCCCTAACCATATAAAGGAGCAAAAAATGTCTTTGTTGAAATCGGTAAAAACCCTGTTTGCGTTCGTCCTTTTGGGCGTCGTCGGTGCTTGGATGGGCTGCTCAGACTCCGCGCCGGTCGCTTCTCGTCCTGCCGGCAAAGCCACCTGTTCCTTATGCGAATTCTTGGGCGACGACACCTACACCGCTACCGACGGACTGGCCGCCCCCGAAAGCCCTGACACCACCCAAACCGAAGCCGAAGCTGATAGCACCGAGACTGAAGCCGACGCTGACGCTGACAGCACCCAATCGGCGGTCGTTGAGTTCGCCGACGCCAATCTGGAGCAGGCAGTGCGGGAGGCGTTGGATCGCCCGTCAGGGCCCCTGACCCCGGCAGACTTGGCGGCCCTGACCGAACTCGACGCGAGCCATAAAAACATTGAGAGCGTGGCCGGCCTCGAACACGCAACGGCGCTGCACACGCTGTATCTGCGGGACAACGCGATTACGGACGTGAGTCCGTTGGCCAGCTTGACCAACCTGCAATCGCTGTCGCTGTGGGGCAACGAGGTTGCGGACGTCAGTCCGCTGGCGGGTCTTATCAACCTTCAGAAGCTGTCGCTGTGGGGCAACGAAATTACGGATGTGCAGCCGTTAGCCGGCCTAACGAACCTGCAATGGCTCCAGCTAGGAGACAACGAGATTGCGGATATCAGTCCGTTGGCGAGCCTGACTAACTTGCAATGGCTGGGCGTGATGGAAAACGCCCTCAGCCAGCACGCCGCCAACCAACAGCTCGCCGCCGCAATCGCCAGCGGCCTCCGCGTCGAAGCGGTGATCGAAAAATACCCCCGCGTCGAAACCGTCCAACCGGAATCGACGGAACCACCCGTCGTACAAGTGCCCGCCCTATACTGGACGGACAATGGCACGGGTATGATTCGGCGGGCCAACCTAAATGGCTCACAGGTCGAACACCTCACCACCGTGGGTACGCCATCGGGCATCGCGCTGGATTTGGTGCGTGGAAAGATGTACTGGACAGACTGGAACAGAAAAAAAATTCAGCGGGCCAATCTCGATGGTTCACAGGTCGAAGACCTCATCAACACGGGAATAGGTAGTAATCCATCGGGCATCGCGCTGGATTTGGTGAGCGGAAGGATGTACTGGGCAGACTGGGGCACAGATAAAATTCAGCGGGCCAACCTGAATGGCAGACAGATCCAAGACCTCATTACGGGATTGATGACGCCACAGGGTATCGCGCTGGATTTGACTCGCGGAAAGATATACTGGACAGACACTGGCACGAATAAAATTCAGCGGGCCAACCTGAATGGCAGACAGGTCGAAGACCTCCCCATCCCGGGATTGATGACGCCACAGGGTATCGCGCTGGATTTGACTCGCGGAAGGATGTACTGGACAGACTCTACCACGAATAAAATTCAGCGGGCGAACCTAAATGGCTTACAGGTCGAAGACCTCCTCATCCCGGGATTGGGTGATCCAGCGGGCATCGCGCTGGATTTGGCAGGCGGAAAGGTGTACTGGACAGACCTTGCCACGGCTAAGATTCAGCGGGCGAACCTAAATGTAAATGACTTACAGGTCGAAGACCTCCCCATCCCGGGATTGAATATTCCATCGAGCATCGCGCTGGGTATTCGGTAGGCATGGATAGTGCAGGGGCATGGAAGGGCGAATAATTATTCGCCCATACTCGCGTACATTTACCCGCGGCTAGGCCGGGCCGCCGCTTTCGTTGTTGACGGCCTGTACCAGCGCCCGCATGTAAGCGATGGAGTACGCGACGCCGGCGCGACTTCCGCCGATCAGCTCGGGGATGTGGTCGGGAATGATCGCGCCATCGAACTCGACCGCCCGCAGAGCCTGCATCACGCGGTGCATGTCCTGATAGCCGTCGTCCATCAGGGTTTCGGCCCACGGGTCGGGCATGGGATTGGAGACGTTGCGGAAGTGGATTTTGAAGAGCTTTTTGCGCGCCCCAAAGTAGTGAATCGCCTCTTCGACCGACGCCCCCATGCCCTGCTTACCCCCCTCCAGCCAGCAGCCAACGCACAGACAGACGCCGATATTGGGGCTGTCGGCGATGTCCATAGCGCGCTTGTACCCAGCGAAGTTGCCAAAGATGCAGCGCGGTATGCCGCCTAGAGCATAGACCGGCGGGTCGTCGGGGTGGATGCCGATATAGACCCCGGCTTCCTCGGCGACTGGAGCCACCTTGCGGATCAGGTACTCGTAGTTTTCCCATAGCTCATCTTCTGTGTACGCACGGCCATGGGTCAGGTCGCCAGTAAAGGTCTCGCTGCCCCAGCGGCCTTGGGCGTTTTTGATGTCGAGGGTGCGCGCGCTCATGCCGCCGCGGCCGGTGGTGCGGCCGGTGCTCCAGATGCCGTTGCCCATGTGGGCATAGGTGTGGTAGCGGATGCCTGCGGCGCCGAGGTCGCGGATGAACTGGATTAGCTCTGCGACCTTCTCGTCGCGGCCGGGCAGGTTGAGCGTAATCTCCGGGACGTTGTGGACCGCGTGATTGGCGATGCGGTAGATCTGCAGGCCGTATTGGGCAAAACGCTCGACGAACTGCTGGTAGTGTTCGACGCTGTGCAACGCGGGGTCGTCCACCCCGAGCATGGCCCACTCAACGCCGAGTTGTTGAAAAAATTGCAAATCCTCGTCGCTGGCCGCGTGTGAGGTCTGGACGGCGACTTGGATTCCCGGCTCGCTGGCGTACAAGCCGGGGACAGCGCGCAGGGCGTACGGTCTGTTGGCGGTCATGGCGTCCCTTCCTTTTTAATGACTAAAATGCTGGTGCCGAGGGCCGGACTCGAACCGGCACGTCCTAAGCGGACAGTGGATTTTAAGTCCACCGCGTCTACCAATTCCGCCACCCCGGCACACGGGCAAAAAAATGGAGGCGACGCCCGGAATCGAACCGGGGATAAGGGCTTTGCAGGCCCCTGCCTTACCACTTGGCCACGTCGCCTCGAACAGAAATTTGAAAGTACGCGGCCCACAAGATCCTGTCAACCTGCCAAGAATGGGCGCGGCGCGGACCGCACAAACGCCTTTGACAGGGGCGGCGAAACCCATACAATAAGAGAGCATCGCTACCAATCGTGAAAACCAAGGAGATGAAAATGACTTCTACCGAAGAGCGCGTCAGCAGGCTCGAAGGCGCCTATGAACACCTTGCCACCAAAGCGGATGTCATCGCCGTCAAAGCCGACATAGCCGCCGTCAAAGCCAACGTGCAGGAACTCAGAAGCGAAATCAGGGCCATGGAGACGCGCCTCTTGCTGCGCTTGGGCGGGCTGCTGATAGCCAGCGCCGGCGCGACAGCGGCCATACTGCGCTTCCTGTCTTAGCTGGCGGCCACCAGCTTCCACCATGCGACAATACCTCGACCTCGTAGGCCATTGCCTCGACCACGGCGCAGCCAAAGCCGACCGCACGGGCGTCGGCACCCTCGCCATCTTAGGCTATCAGATGCGCTTTGACCTCGCGGCCGGGTTCCCGTGCCTGACCACCAAGAAGCTGCATTTGCGCTCCATCATCCACGAACTCTTGTGGTTCCTCAAGGGCGACACCAACACGGCCTATTTGCAACGAGAAAACGTCCGCATCTGGGACGAATGGGCCGACGAATGCGGCGACCTCGGCCCCATCTACGGCAAGCAGTGGCGCAACTGGGCCACCGAGGACGGCCCCATCGACCAAATTCAACGCGCCGTTGACCTGATTAAGACCGACCCGGATTCGCGCCGCATCCTCGTCAGCGCGTGGAACGTCGGCGAGTTGGACCAAATGGCCCTGATGCCCTGCCACTGCTTGTTCCAGTTTTTCGTCGCCCGCGGTCGGCTTTCCTGCCAGCTCTATCAACGCTCGTGCGATGTGGGGCTTGGTGTGCCGTTCAATATCGCCAGCTATAGCCTGCTGACCCTGATGATGGCCCAAGTCTGCGGCTTGCAACCCGGGGAATTCGTCTGGACCGGCGGCGACGTCCACATCTATCGCAACCACATCGCCGCGCTTCGGCAACAACTCGCCCGCCCGCCCCGGCCGCTGCCGGTGATGACCATTAAAAATCGCGGCCAGTCGATTTTCGGCTTCCGCTACGACGACTTCAAGCTACTCAACTACCATCCCCATCCCTCGATCCGCATGGAAATCGCCGTCTGACGGCGAGCGCTTCTCAGTCTTGGGTCAGGGTCTTTACCTGCGGGTGTGCAGCATCTATGGCCCAAGCCCCGCGCTGGCCATCCCCGTCCAAGTCGGCCTGCACCGCCAACCAGAACCCCTCGTTGACCGCTCGCAACTCCCAAGCATAGTCCTCTACCCGCCACCAAGCGCGCCGGATCCTCTCGTCATTTGGGTCGAAGTAGCGGCCGTACTGGGCAAAATGGGCCTTTTCGGTCAAGTAGAGTTGCTCTAACCGCGCCTCCAATTGGATCAAGCGCCGCTCGTGAGGGGTCAAGCGAGAAAAATGCACAACCCCCAGCCCTATCAGCAGCAACAGCAACAGCCCCACCTCGATCAGTCTCAGCGACATAGTATGGCTACCTCTTCGACGATTTGACCCGCGTCTAAGTCCATCGGCTCGCCGTAGCGGCCGTAAGGCTCGGAATAGCGAAACGGGCGGAGCGCGCCGCGGCCCCACTCGCCGTCGCCATCGCGATCGACAAACGCCCACAGCAAGTATGTGCCGGTTAGCAGCCCGGCCAGCGCAAACCGCCCCTCTTCGTCCGCCCACTCCGCGTACATCCGCCCGGCTTCGCCGATGGCTGCGACCCGGACGCGACCTGTTTCCTCGGCTTGCACCTGCCCCCGAATCGCCGCAGTCTCCGCGCCCACGGTAAAAGAGAGCGCGAGCAGGCTGTCGGCCAAGCCATGGCCGGGCCGGTCCACGAACCGAGCGGCCGGCCCGGCGAGCCGATACGCGCCCGGTGCCAAGGGCGCGGCCGGCACAAAGCGGGCGCGATTGGGGGCCGGCCACAGCCAATCCCCGGCTAATGCTTGCGTTGAATCGCTCTCCGTCCAAAATCCTTCCAACGCGGCCGGCTGCATGGCTTCGGAAAAGAGCAAGTCCAGCGCGTCTGTTGGCGCCAGTCGATCCCTAGCCAGCGCGACAAACGAGGGTGGCTTGCGGTCGGGCCGCGCATTGCCGCGGATGGGCGAGTCCCACGGCACGGGTTCCCCGGCGAGCGCGAGCTGCACGGCATAGTGCCGGCCCGGTTCTTGCGCTTTTGTCTCGACGTAGATTTTCTCGGCTGCATCCGGGGCCGCGTACAGTGCCTCCACCGCCAGCCCGGCGACTTCTAGCTCTAGCTCGTGCGGCTCTACGGCCTCGGCAAACAGCAACATCAGCCGCTCGGCGTGTATGGCTTGGACCCGTTTGAGCGCGGGCGCGGGCACTTGCCGGCGCACGAGGGCCAAGTCGCCAGCCCGCACCTCTTCCTCCCCCACTTGCACCGGGGCGGCCGGCAGGGCCAGCCACTCGTCGGCGTCTGGCAGGACGTTGCGATTTGCGTCCCGAAAGGCCAGCACCCGATAGCGGCCCGGAGCGAGGCGAGCAAACTCATAGGTCCCGTCGGCGCCGCTCTGAGTCTGATAGGACGGTGCGTCCAATCCGACCTCCCCGCTAAAGGTTCCCAAGTCGTAGGCCCAAACGTGGACCCCGGCCACAGGTTGATGGCCTTGATGCACCCGGCCCCGCACCAACCCTTGATCGAGCTGTGAGCCGGTGGCAAACGCCAAGGTAAAGGATTCCGTCAAGGCATTGCCCCGCAGGTCGCGCGCCCCAGTCCCCACCGTCAGCACATAGGTCCGCTCTTCGGCCAAGGACATGGCAATGCCCAGCCGCAGACCGCGCCACGACAGTTTTAGCGGCCCGGCCGGCGAGGTGAAAACAGCGGCTTCGGTCTGCTCGCGGCTCATAGGTTCGCTAAAGACGATCGCTACTTGGGTATCCCGCGCCACTTTCAAGGCGTCGCGCTCCGGGTAATGCGACAGAATGCGGGGTGGCTCTTTATCTACCGGCCCGCCGGTGGGCGACCCGACTTTGGCGCAGCCCAACAACAGCGCGGCTAAGACGCTAAAGACGCTAATCAGCACCGTGCGGATGGGCCTCGGCATAGATGGCTTGCAGGTGCTCCAAGCTCACTTCGGTATAGCTCTGAGTCGCGGCCAAGGTCGCGTGCCCGAGCAGCTCCTTGACGGCCGCCAAGTCGGCGCCCGCGTCGAGGAGGTGGACGGCAAAGGAGTGGCGCAGGCGATGCGGGCTGAGCGAATGGTCTTCCGACACGGCGCGCAAATGGCGCTCAACGATGCGCTGCACCGTGCGGCGGCTCAATCGCTTGCCGCGCCCGTTGAGAAACAGGGCCCCGGCTTCTACTTGGGACATATCGCATTCGAGCAGGACTTCAGCGCGGCGTTGTAGGTATGCTTTGAGGGCCTCTCGGGCCTTCGCGCCGATGGGGGCGACGCGCTCCTTGCGGCCCTTGCCCATCACCTTGATGGTGCCTTCGGCCAGATCGAGCGCCGAGAGGTTGAGCCCCACCAGCTCGCCGAGGCGAATGCCCCCGCCGTAGAACACCTCTAGAATGGCCCGGTCCCGCACGCCGCTGAACCGCTCGGTTGAAGGGGCTTCCATGGCCTCGGCCACCTGCTCTACGGGCAGGTGCCGCGGCGCAACGCGCTCGACCAAGGGCGATGCGACCGCGCCCGCCGGGTTGGCGAGGAGGGCGCCCTCGCGACACAGATAGCGGAAGAGCGAGCGCAGGGCCGCCAATTTGCGGGCCACGGTGCTGGCTTTGAGGCCCCTTTCCTCTAGATCGACGACAAACGCCTGAACCTGCGCGCGCTGCACTGCCCGCAGCGGCAGTTGCAAAGTATCGACTCGTGGATAGAGGAAGCGGGCGAATTGCTGCAAGTCGCAGCGATATGAACTGAGGGTGTACTCGGCGTAGTTGCGCTCTTTGTGGAGGTGGTCCAAGAAGCGGGCGATGCCCTCTTCGAGGCTGGAGCCGGCGTGCAAAGCGCTTTGGGGTACGCGAGCCAAGGAGGAGAGAATGCTCAGGCCGCTTGGGCGTTTTTGTCTTTTTCGCCCTCTTCGCTTTCGTACTCGGTGCCGCAGACCCGGCAGTACAGCGCGGGAACGCCCGAGCGGCGGCCTTTTTCGTAGAGCAAGGCCGCCGCGCAATGCGGACACTCGCGGTCGATGGGGCGGTCCCAACTGGCGAACTTGCACTTGGGATAGGTGCTGCAACCAAAGAAGACCTTGCCTTTGCGCGACTGCTTCTCCACGATTTGGCCCTCGCAGCCCTCCTCTGGACACTGAATTCCGAGGACATAAGGCTTGACGTTTTTGCAAGCAGGATAGCCGCTGCAAGCCAAAAAGCGGCCGTAGCGCCCCAGCTTGACGACCATGGGCGCGTTGCACTGCTCGCAGACTTCGTCGGTGGCCACCTCGTCTTGCTCTTCGAGGGGCTTGGTGTTTTTGCACTTGGGATAGCCCGAACACGCGAGGAAGCGGCCGTTGCGGCCCCACTTGACGACCATGGCGGCCCCGCACTCCTCGCAGGTTTCGTCCGACGCCTCTTGCAGCGCCAGCTTTAGCTCGCGGCGGCGATTGTTGGCCGCGTCTAAGTCGCCCTTCCACGAGTCGTAGAACTGCTGCACAATCTCCACCCAGTTGGTGCCCCCATCTTCGACCTGATCGAGCTTGTCCTCCATGTTGGCCGTGAACGCTACGTTAAAGAGATGCGGGAAGGTATCTACGAGCAGTTTGTTGACGGTCTGGCCGCGCTCCGTGGCCACGAAGTAGCGGTTATCGACCTTTTCGACGTACTCGCGGTCGAGGATGGTGGTGATAATTTGCGCGTAGGTCGAGGGGCGGCCAATGCCTTCGGACTCCAGTTGCTTGACCAAAGACGCCTCGGTAAAGCGCGGGGGCGGTTTGGTAAAGTGCTGCTCGGGGGCGATCTTTTCTACCTTCAGCCTCTCGCCCGCGGCAATGTCAGGGGGCATGGCCCGCGCCTCGTCCTTTTCTTTTTCTGCGGAGCGACCGTTCGACCCAGCCTCTAGCTTGTCCTCTTCTTTGCTTTCGCTGTAGAGCAGGGTAAAGCCCGGAAACTTGACCACGCTCCCCGTCGCTCGGAGCAAATAGGGACCGGCCTCGACATTGGCCGTGGTGATGCCGAGCACCTGCGGCTTCATCTGCGAGGTTACAAACCGCTTCCAGATTAGGGAGTACACCCGCGCCTGATCCGGCTTGAGCAAGTGCTCAATTTTGTCTGGATGCAGTGCCACCGCGGTGGGGCGTATGGCCTCGTGGGCGTCTTGGGCGCTGTTTTTGGTCCGGTAGTGATTGGGCTTTTCGGGCACGTACTCGCGGCCGTACAGGGCATCGATCTGCTCGCGCACCTCGGCGATGGCGTCGGCTGCAACGCGCACTGAATCCGTGCGCATATAGGTAATTAGACCGCGGGTTTCGCCCTCGACCTCAATGCCTTCGTATAGCTGCTGAGCTACCGCCATGGTGCGCTTGACCGAAAAGCGCATCCGCCGAGCGCATTCTTGCTGCAAGGTGCTGGTCGTGAACGGGGGAGCCGGCCGCCGCACTCGGTCGCGCTGCTTGACCTCTTTGACCGCGATATCCTGCGCGGCGAGCTCGGAGGCGATGCGACTGGCCTCCTCCTGATTGCTGATGCCATCTTTGGCCAAGAGCCGCGCCCAGAACGAACCGCGCCCGGCGCGGCCCAAAAGCGCTTCGATGGACCAAGACTCCTCGGGAACAAACGCCTTAATCTCGCGGTCGCGGTCGCAGATCAACCGCACGGCTACGGACTGCACTCGGCCAGCGGAAAGCCCGGAGTGAATGACCTTCCACAAGAGCGGGCTGATCTCGTAGCCAACCAAGCGGTCCAACACGCGCCGCGCTTGCTGGGCATTGACCTTGTGCAGGTCGAGCACGCTCGAATGCTCCAGCGACTCGCGCACGGCTTTGGGGGTGATCTCGTTGAAGAGAATTCGCTTGACGTCGTCGTCCTTGCGTGCGATGGCTTGGGCCACGTGCCAAGCAATGGCCTCGCCCTCGCGGTCGGGGTCGGTGGCCAAGTAGGTAGTGTCGGCGGCTTGGGCTGCTTTGCGGAGGCCGCTGAGGATCTTGCCCTTGCCCCGAATCGTTACGTAGCGCGGCCTGAAGCCGTCTGAAATGTCGATCCCCAGCTCTTTGGGCGGCAGGTCGCGCACGTGCCCCATACAGGGTTTGACCACAAAATTTTTGCCCAAAATTTTGTTGATTGTCTTGGCTTTGGCCGGCGACTCGACAACCACCAATGACTTGCCCATCTGCTCCCTCGGTTGATAGGATTTAGCCGTAAGTTACGCAATTTTTTGAATATATAGACGCCCTAAGACAACCGCAAGACGCGCTCTTGACAAACCAGCACCGCCGCCTTTTCGTACCGCATTTGGCATTGCGCGCCGAATTCTCTGGGGTTTGCACCTTGATCCACCGCAAGAAATCAAGCGAAATAGAACACATTGCCGCTAGCTGCCAGATCGTCTTTGCCGTCCAGCAGAAGCTCGAAGCGCTCATCGCGCCCGGCGTCAGCACCCTCGAGTTGGACCAAGTCGCCGAGGCCGAAATCCGCGCCTTAGGGGCGACGCCCGCCTTCAAAGGATACCACGGCTTTCCCTACTCAATTTGCGCTTCAGTAAATGCCGCAATCGCCCATGGGCTCCCGGACAAAACCCCGCTACAAGAGGGCGACATCGTCAGCATTGACGTGGGGGCCTGCCTCGACGGGTACTACGGCGACGGGGCCTTTACCGTGGCAGTCGGCGCGATCAGCGCCCCGGCGCAGCACCTCATCAATGGCACCCTCGAATGCCTCGCTCAGGGCATTGACCGAGCGCGCCCCGGCGGGCGTCTCTCCGACATTTCGCACGCCATTGAGTGCCACGCCGAAAGCCAAGGTCTGGCCGTAGTGCGCGAGTACGGAGGCCATGGCATTGGCCGCGAGCTGCACGAGTCGCCCTATATCGAAAACTATGGCTCGCCCGGCAAAGGCCCGCTGCTCAAGCCCGGACACGTACTCTGCATCGAGCCGATTCTCTGCCTAGGCAACCCCCAAATCAACCAGCTCGACGACTGGACCGCCCTTACCTCGGACCGCTCGCTCACGGCCCATGCCGAACACACCGTGGCCATTGCCGCGGATGGGCCGCGGATTCTGACCCTGCCCGCTGTGTCGGCATGAAGGTCACTTTCCTCGGCACTGGCACCTCTATCGGGGTGCCGCGCATCGGCTGCTACTGCCCGGTTTGCACCTCGGACGACCCCAAAAACAAGCGCTTGCGCTGCGCCTTACACCTAGCCCACCGGGGTCGATCCATCCTCGTAGATGCCGGTCCAGACCTCAGAACCCAAGCCCTGCGCTATCGGATCGATCGCGTTGATTGCGTGTTGTTGACCCACGGCCACGCCGACCACCTGCACGGCCTCGACGACGTGCGCTCCTATTGCTTTGACCGCGACCAACCGCTGCCCTGCTACGCAGACCCGCTCACCATTGCACGCATTGAACGAGTCTTCGACTACGCCTTTGACAAAGACGCCCCCAGCGCGACGCCGCAGATTGCCCTGCGCCCGATTGCCGGGCCGTTCACAGCCTGTGGGCTCGCGATCGAGCCGCTCACCATCTATCACGGCCGCGCCCCGGTCCTCGCCTTCCGCATCGGCGACTTTGCCTACGCCACGGACACGAACTGCATCCCGGCCGCGGCCATGGCGCGGTTGCGCGGCCTAGAGGTCTTGGTCCTCGACGCCCTGCGCCACCAAGAACATCCCACCCATTTCAACGTCGAGCAGGCGTTGGCCATCGTCGCCGAGCTCCGGCCTGCTCGCACGTACTTCACGCATATCGCCCACGACCTCGACCACCATCAGACCAACGCCGAACTTCCCCCGGGCGTGCAACTCGCGTACGACGGATTGGTGCTGGACCTAAAATAAACGAGGACGCCGCCGGTTTCCCGACGACGTCCTCGCCTCAAGCAAAAGCGCGGTCCGGCTTTAGCTCAGCACTTGGACCACCCGCAGTGCTTGCACATCAGACAGCTGCTCTCATAGGATACCGTCGCCCCGCACTCTGGACAGGTCGTCAGGGTCTTTGGCTCGCTGCTCGCGACGGAACTAGCCGGCGCGTTCTCCGGGGCGACAGCTTCGCGCGGCTGGCCTGCTGTCCGCTGCAAATAGCGCTCCATCGCCTTGCCAATGGCATCGGGCGTGGAGAGGATTAGCTCGCCGTTTTCCCACACTGGACTGGGGCCGGAAATGCCCTTCAATTCGCTGATAACCTCTTGGGGATCAACCCCCGAACTCAGCACCAGCGAAATTAGCCGGCTGATGGCCTCAGACTGAGCGGCGGCGTTGCCGCCAGACTTGCCGATGGTACTGAAGACTTCGCATATCCCGTGCTCGTCCTCGTTGATTGTGACGTAGATTTTGCCCTCGCCGGTGTTGATCCGCTCGGTGATGCCGGTGGTGACCGCCGGCCGCCGCCGCCGGTGAAGGAAGCCATCCGGCCCCATGTAGTTGGGAACCGCCGCCGGTGCTGCCGCTTCGTTGTCGTCGGCTTGGCCTTCGGTCTGCAGGATGCCCTCGCGGCTGCCCTCGCGGTACACCGTCACGCCCTTGAGCCCCTCCTTGTACGCGGTGATGTAGATGTCGGCGACCGTTTCGAGCGCGATGTCTTCGGGCAGGTTGAGCGTTGAAGAAATGCTGCTATCGGTGTACTGCTGGATCACGCCCTGCATCTTGACGCGGAAATAAGGGTCGATCTCGTGGGCCGTCACGACGTAATCGGGCAGGTCCTCGTCGCCGCCGAAGACGCGCTGGACGAGCGGGTGATAGATTTTGTACTCGCGGAAACTCTCGCCGTCATCCTGCTTTACCCGGCGGGTATAGCTGGTGCAGAAGATGGGCTCAATGCCCGAACTCGTCTGCGCCACAATCGAACCGGTGCCCACCGGCGGCATGGTAATCAAGGTGCAGTTGCGCAGGCCGTGCGCGGCGATTTTCTCTTGCAGCGCACGGGGCAGGGTTTGGATGAATTTGCTCTGCTTGACGCCCGCCCAGTCGAAAAGCGGAAAAGGGCCTTTCTCCCGCGCCAACTCAACGGACATTTCGTACGCATGGTCCCGGATGGTGGCCATGACCTTATCGACGATCGCCAAAGCCTCGTCCGAATCGTACTTACTCTGCATCAAGACCAGCGCATCGGCCATGCCCGTGAGGCCCAAACCCACTCGGCGATCGGAGGCGACCGCTTCCCGAATTTTGGGCAGGGCGTGGTTGTCCATGTTGTAATCAATGACGTTGTCCAAAAAGCGGGTCGCCACGCGCGCGGCCTGCCCCAATGCTTCGTAGTCAAACTCGCGGCCGGCGCGTACGAAGTTGACCAAATTGAGGTTGCCTAGATTGCAGGCCGTGTACGACGCCAGCGGCTGTTCGCCGCAGGGATTGGTACTGGTGAGCGGATTGGCGTATTCGACATTGTGATACTCGCGCATGGTGTCCCAAAAGATAATCCCCGGCTCGGCACTGGCGTGGGCATTGGCGATGATCTTGTCCCACAGTTGGCGCGCCTTAATCGTGCGGAATACTTTACCATTCCAGCGCAAGTCAAAGTCCGAGTCCGCCAACACCGCCTGCATGAACTCGTGAGTAATGAGCACGCTGATATTGGCGTACTGCACTTTGGTGCGATTGGCGTCGTTTTTGATGGTGATAAAGTCTTCGATGTCGGGATGATCAACCCGCAAGGTCAGCATCAGGGCACCGCGACGGCCGGCTTGGGAGACGGCATTGGTGCTCTCGGAGAGCAGGTTCATAAAGGCGGTGCAACCCGGCGAGGCATCCACCGTGGCGTTGACCGGGGCCCCGTGCGGCCTGAGGATCGATAAATCCGTGCCCACGCCCCCGCCCGTGCGGTACACCATCGCCGACTCGCTTAGGCAGCGGTAGATGCCTTCGAGGCTGTCCTCTTCAATGGGAATGACGTAGCAGTTGGACAGGGTCGGCTTGCGTCGGGCCTCGTCCCGGCCGGCCCCGTGCATGACGCGCCCGCCGGGGATGAACGTGAAATCCATCAACAGCGAGAAGAAGCGGTCATACCAGTATTGGGAATCTTCCTCCACTGAGGCCATGGCCCGGGCGATGCGGTCCCAGATGTGCAGCGGCCCGGTCTCGCCGGGGGCCAAGTATTTGTTGCGCAAAACGTCGATGGCGAGGTCGTTGTCGCCGTAATAGGTTTCGGCGTCAGCGGCCCGGGCCAAAAGGGCGTCGTGGCCGTTGCGCTTGAGGCCGTGGCCTTCGAGTTGCGCCAACATGTCTTCAAAGCGGTGTGCGACTGCGCGTTCGGACTCCATTCATGCCCTCCCTTGAAGCAAAAAAGGTCCATCGGCGAAGTAAAAAAATCGCCAAAAAGTAAGGACTTAGGTTAATGGGGGGAGAGATTAAGTGTATCGCCCTGAGACACACTATCTCAGGGCGATACACTTAATCTGACACAAGATGTTGTGTCGCGGCTAAAAGTAGAAACTGCGCGCATGCTTGTCAAGGCAAATTATCTGTGCAGAGCAATTTCTTTTCAATTGGGTTGCGATGCGCTTAAACAACAGCACGGACCTCAATTATTGGTCAATTGTTCCAGTTCGCGCACGAAATCGCTCTTGTCTTTGAACTGGCGATAGACCGAGGCAAAACGCACGTACGCCACGGCGTTGAGCTGGCGCAGATGCTCCATGACGCGCTCGCCGATCTGCTTGGAGGGAATTTCCTTCACGTTGAGGCTGCTTACTTCGGCCTCGACCCGATCGACGAGTTGCTCGATCGCCTCAGCCGAAATGGTCGTCTTGTAGCAGGCTATCTGTATCTTGTCGAGCAGTTTGCTGCGATCAAAAGGCTCGCGGCGGCCGTCGGCCTTGATAACGGATAGCGGCACGCTTTCGACGTATTCGTAGGTTGTGAAACGCTTGGCACAGCTTATGCACTCGCGGCGGCGACGGATCGCCATACCTTCGCGGCACGACCGCGAATCCACCACTCGATCTTCTGCACCATTGCAATAAGGACACCGCATGAGACCAATCCTCCATCAGTCTGTTCGGAGTACGGTGGGGGGCGTTTGTACGAGGAGGAAGGGGAGTGCTACTATGCTACTAAATATAAAAAAAATAGGAGGATATGGGAACCGTCAGTTGAGCCTGAAGGTGAAGGGCAGGCTGACCCAGACCTTGACGGGCCGGTCGTTTTGCATGGCCGGCGTAAACTCCGACTGGAGGGCGGCCGCTTTGGCGACCTCGTGGAACACCTTGGGACCGGTGATCTTGCCGATTTGCTCGACCTTGCCGTCTTTGCCGACGAGTGCCGTGACAAACACCTTGCCGGTGATGTTGGCCTTCTGAGCGGTCGCCGGATACTTGGGCCTTACTTTCTTGGTGATCACGGGCTTTTTCTCAACCCGCCACAACTCGACGATCTCCTCTTCCTCTTCCAGCTCGACCTCCTCAACCACCTCTTCCTTTAATGGCGGCGGCGGCGCCAGATCGTCGAGATCGAGATCGAGATCGGTGTCCTCAATGGTCACGTCATCTGGGACATCTGGGTCGTCGGTCGGCACGGGTACTACTGGGCGGGCGGGCGGTGGGGGCCGGCGTTCCTGCTTAGTCTCGGGGATTTCTTCGAGCTGAATGACAATCGGCTCTTCGGGCTTGGCGTAGGCTTCAGGCTCGAAGTTGGGGAAGAGCACAAAGATGGCCCCGTGCAAGAGGGTCGAAAGCCCCGTGCAAGTCCACAACGTCTTCCGGTACGTCAACCGCAAGTTGGCTTCGGGCTGCTTGCCGCGAATCATTCGTCCAGCTCCCGTTTGGTGGAGAAGTTGACCCGCAGGGCTTCGACCTTGCGCAACTCCTCCATGACATCGGAAATCACCCCGAACTCGGAGTCCTTATCGCCCCGCAACGAGATGATCAACCGAGGGTTGGCCGTCAGGTACTTATGTACCAATGCGCCCACTTCGGAAAGCGGTATGTTCCGGTCTTCAATGTTGACGACTCCCTCGCTGTTGACCCAAACCTGCAATACGTTGCGGCGGCTTTCGATCTTCTCAATTTTTTCGGCCTGTGGCAACTCCACCGGCACGCCCCTATAGCGCACGAAAACCGTTGAGACCATAAAAAACACGAGGAGCAAGAAGGAGATGTCGGCCATGGAGGCCGTGGGAATAACGCTGGCTACTTTGGCTTTACGGGCGAATTTCATCGGCTATTCTTCCGGGTTGGCAACCGAGATTTTGGTGGCTCCGGCCAGTTTGAGCTCGTCGAGTACATCGACGAAGGTCCGATAGGTGGCTCCGCGCTCCGTCTTGAGCGAGACGATCAGATTCTCGTTTTCCCGCAGACGCCCTTCAATGCGCCCCTTGAGCTCGGCAAACGGCACCGGTGTTAGCTGGTCGTGCTCAAAAAAGGCGAGCTGGTCGCGGGCATTGATCCACACGTTGAGAATATTCTTTTCTCGCACTTCCTTGGTCTCGCCCACCGGCGGCAAATGCAGGGAAAGACCCTTGTCTTGGTTCATGGTGGTCGTGACGAGGAAGAACACGATGAGCAAAAAGGCGATGTCCGCCATTGAAGCCGTGGGAATTTCCGGGGCAACCCGGCTCTGACGCCTCTCGATCACGCCTAGGCTCCGCGGTGTTGGCGGGCGGCCAGCAGGTCGATGAAGTTGGCCGTCTGCTCGGTCATGTCGGCGATGATCTTGTCGATGCGATTGGCGCAGAAATTGTAGCAAAACTGGATCAAGATGCCCACGATCAACCCCGCGGCCGTGGTGATTAGGGCCTCGGAAATACCACCCGCGACCATGGAAGGCTCGACGTCGCCCGCTTCCTTGATCGCTTGAAAGGCATTGATCATACCGCTAACCGTGCCTAAAAAGCCTATCATCGGCGCCAAGTTGGCCACCGTTGAGAGCCACACCATGCCGCGCTCGAGAAAGGCCATCTCCACCGCACCGTTGTTGTCAATGGCTTTCTCGACTTGGTCGAGGCCGCGCTCCAAGCGTTGGAGCCCAGCGTGGATAATGGAGGCAACCGGACCGCGCGTCTGCGAGCAAAGCTCGGCCGCGGCCGCGGGGCCTCCGCTTTCGAGGGCCTCTTCGAGGTCCGTGAAGAAACTCGCAGCGTCAATCGACGACCGCGATAGATTGTACACGCGCTCAATCGCTACGGCAACGCCGATGATAAGCAGCAAGAGCAGGGGATACATGGCCCATCCGCCGTCGTAAAAAAGCTCTACCATTTTTCTCCTCGCTGTGAATGTTGGCCCCAGCCTAACCAATAGACCGGAGCAATGGTTAGTTTTGCTCCGCTTGTGCCTCGTCGCCCCCGAAGAATTGCCGCTTGAGCTTTTCTTCCTCGGTCTCGGGCGGCCGGAGCTGCCAGATGCGCTGCTGGGCCACCTTCTCCCAGACTGGATCGGCTTTGGCTTTCTCAAAAGCGGCAATGGCCCCTTCCTCGTCGCCCTCCCGCACCAGATTGTCGCCCTTGAGCAGCAATAGGTGGGCATCCGCGGAATTTTCCCTCAGCCCCCGCTCCAACCACGCTTTGGCCGTGGCGAACTCGCCGCGGCCTTGGTGCCACTCCACCAGCTCCGCTATGCTCTCCAAATCCTTGGGATCGGCCTCGACCATGCCCTTGAGCCCCTCGACATGCATGGAGTCGTCGCCCTCTTCAGCGGCGATTGCGGCGATGCGGCTGTAATAGGAATAGGCGTTCTGCGAATCCACCTTCGCCAGTTCCAAGAGCGTGTCGTAAGCCCCTTTGACATCGCCGACCTCTAGCTTCAGCTCGACGATGCTCTCCAATTGGCCGGCATCGCCCGCCCCGCCCTCAATTAGGCGTTTGCGCCACTCGAGAGCCTGCTCCGCCTGCCCTAGCTCCTGGTGCAACACCGCAAGTATTTCAAACAACTCGGCGTCTTTGCCACCGTCCGCGACCAACTGTTCATAGTGGGCAATAGCTCGCTCGTTGTGGCCCTCGCGGCGATAGAGGTCGGCCAACTCGCGGCGGTGCTTGGCTGCATCCGGCTTTTTGATCAGTACGCGCTCCAAGCTCCGAGCAGCCGCATCGGGCGCGTCCATGGCTTTGTGTATCGAATAGAGAAGCAGGTTGGAATTCAGATGCAGCGAGTCGATGCTGACCGCCCGGCGCAGGGCGGTGCGTGCTTGAGGCAGGGCGATGTGGGTGCCGGTGGAATCCCTTTTTTCGTAATAGAGCTGCCCCAAGAAGTAGGACGCCTTCAAGTCTTGGGGGCTATATTGCAGCAGGGTCGTGTAATAGCTTATGGCCCTGTCGTACTCTTTGTTTTGGCGGGCTGTCTTGGCGTAGTATTTGTACTTGCGGATTGAATCGGCGGTTGCAACTTCTTCTGCCTCGGCACTCAAAACCAAGGTGCAGATCACAAGTCCTAGGCTGCGCATCAAATTACATTTCACGGGAGCGATCCTCTATGTGGCTACGGTCTCCAAAGCCGCGACAATTCGCGGGTTCATCAGTCATTGCCTGCATTGCTCAATGTAGCCTTCGCAATGCTGTCAAGATATAGATTTACGGTTTGGGATGCAACTTCAAAGTCCACCTACACGCGAACCTCAGTTATTATAGCCATAATAGCCATATAGCGACTGCGCTACATCTTCGCGGATCGCCGCGAAGATGTAAATTGACAAGTATTTATTTTTAATGCACTTTATCCACTTTATCGCGGCTACCGCCCCCTTCATGTTGCCGCCAGCGAGCGACGGGGCTATCTGAGAGGACGAGCTTTGAACTGGTTTGAAAAAATGAAAACGGGGATTAAGTCCCTAATAAAGCGCGAAATTCCCCAAGGCATCTGGATCAAGTGCAAAAATTGCGGTCGTTCCAACTACGAGCTGGCACTGCGGCGCAGCCACTGGATCTGCCCGGAATGCGCCTGTCACTACCCCATCGGCCCCAAACAATACATCGACCTCCTCCTCGACAACGGCACTTTTGCCGAAATAGACCCAGACGTGACGCCCGTTGATCCGCTCAAGTTCAAAGGCTATAAGGACAAAATCAAGAAGGGGCGGCGCGAAAGCGGCATTAAGGAATCAGTGCGCACGGGCATCGGCCAGATCGACGGGCAGCCCATTGCCCTCGCCGTTATGGACACGCGCTACCTCATGGGCACTTTGGGCGGCGCGACCGGCGAAAAGCTCTGCCGCCTCATCGACCGCGCCATGGCCGAGCGCCGCACCCTAATCGTCATCTGCCAGTCTGCTGGGGCCAGAATGCAGGAGAGCGCCTATTCCCTGATGCAGATGGCCCGGATCAGCGCCAAGCTCAATCAGCTCGCGCAACACGGTTTGCTCTACATCGCCATTCTCACAGACCCGACCTACGGGGGCGTCACCGCCAGCTTTGCCATGCTCGGGGACATTGCCTTGGCCGAACCTGGGGCGCGCATTGGGTTTGCCGGGCCAGCTGTCATCCAGCAGTTCCTCGGCACAGATGCCCCGTTTCCCGCGGGCTTTCAGAAAGCCGAGACCGTCCTCGAACACGGCTTTATCGACCGCATCGTCCCGCGCGACCAACTGGCGGCCGAACTAGCGCGCTTGATCGCACTTTTATCCCCCAAGACAGCCGGCCACGCCTAGAAATTGTGTCCTAGGCTCAGCCAGAGATCCATCTGCTCGTCGGCCACGCCCGTGCCCATGCGGATTACGAAATCGGCGTCCCAGATCATGCGCACCCCGGCGCCGCCGCTGATGTGCATGCCCGACCACCCCAGCCGATCCAAGTCGGGCCAGACCCGGCCCGCATCGAAAAAAACCATTCCCTGCCACTCTATGTACTGTCCGTAAAACCAGATGTCGTGCAGTTGGTAGCGCAATTCGATATTGGACAAAAAGCGCACGTCGTCTGTAAACCGCTGGGTGTCGAAACCTCGCAGCGAATCGCTGCCGCCCAATCCCTTGACCCGGCGACTGCCCCCAATCTCGCCGTAGGCATAGAGCGGCACTTCGCCACTGAGCACCTCCAGCACGAGGCGATGGGAGAAGTTCAACCGCGGCGACAGCGGGATGTAGTAGGCGTTGGTCAGGGTCACGCGGCTAAAATCAATCGCCTCCAAGAACAGGGCCAGCAGTGAGTTGCTCGCCGACTCGTAGGACCACTCGTGAAAGAAGCCGCGTCTCGGCACCACTTCGTCGTCGCGGGTATCCCATTGGAGCGTCGCACCGATAAACCCCGAAAACCCGTCGATCACTCCGTCTGGAGTGCCGCGCTCCAAATAGAATGCTTGGGTCCCCCGCTGGTCCACATCGACGCGCTCTAGCCCAAAGCCGACCGACGTGGATACTGGACCGTATAGCTGGCGAAAAAGGCTCACCAAGACCCGCGGGTTCCGCTCTAGAATGTAGTAGTAGTAGTTCTCGTCTTTGAAATCCGCGCTGGTTGGCTTGATAAAATCTCGATTGAACGCGCTGTCGTTGCCCAACCCATAGTAGCGCGTGCGCAGATTGCGCTCTCGCACCAACTCCAATCTCAAGCCAAAACCCGTCCCCGAAATCCGGGGCACCCGCAGCCGCACCCGGTTTTTTAGTTTGCCCTCAGAGGACTGCTGTACGTGCAACGTCAGCTTGTAGAGATAGGGCTGGGACCGGTAATCGGCCCAGTGTACGCGCCCTCCCCAGTTCCAGCTCGTGTTGGGGCTGAGATACGCGAACGGAAGGCCGGTGACGCCGTAGGGAATGCCCCGCAGAGTAAACTGGCGGCGCTTTGCCATCCAGCGCACGGCTTCCACGGTCTGCTCGGTAGCCGACTGCGAAACCTTGGCCAGCAGCGGGGCCGAGGGCTGGCTGGCGGTGGAATCTACGCGGACTGCGCCCTCGCCCCACGCGCCCTCGGCGAACAATAGGACGCCTATCGTGAGAAGCCGCTTAATCACGCCCCCTCGCTTCACCGCGCTCAAAACGCGTGCGATCGGCCGAGCGTATTGGAGCACCCAGCGAATAGCAAAGCGGCGTAATCGCGACCGCGCCGCGCTCCAAGGCTTCCACATCGCTATTCGCCCCATCGCCGACTATCTGTACCTGACAGCCGCGGTACGCGAAATGCGGCTCTCCCTCACCCCGGGCGAACAGCGGCCCATAGCTCGTCTTGGCCAAGCCCGTCAGGCAGCGCGGCGATTCGCGCCTCGTGTTGGCCGGCATATTCACCGCAATCATATCGGCCCCAGCCGGCAACCCCCCGCGCAAGACCTCGGCTGCGATGTCAGCGGTGACGGCTGCCGCGGCCACGACCACCGCATCGAGCGCGGGATCGAGCCGCCGCGACTGCCGCCACAGGGCAAACGCCGGTCTGGGCAGCTCCAGCGAAAAAGCGGCGGACGGCACCCCGGCGAGAAAGCCCTCTACGGCCGCCCCTATCGTGCCGGAGCTCAGCGTGAAAGCGAGGCCGGAGTTGACGCCCACATTGACGCCGGAAACGACTAGGGCTGGCTTGGCCGAGCAGAGGTTGTGGATGCCGATATTGGCGCAGTCGGCGGGCTTGCCGGTCAGCGTCTGGACGGGGAAGCCGCCGCATTCGATCGCGGCTAGTGCCAACGGCTCAAAGCGGCTCATGCTCTTGCTGGTCCAACTGCATTCCGCCGCCGGCACGACCACGCAGAGCTCGGCCACCTCAGACAATTCCCGCAGCAAAGGCACCAAAATGGGCGAATCAGCGCCGTCGTCGTTTGTCACTAATACTTGGGGGGGGATAGCGGTCACCGTTGATTTCCCTTTCGATATGGACGCGCTGGACGCGCTCTAAGATGGCGGCATTATAATAACAATCCACCCTTCGGCTCCCAACAATTTCCTTGCTTAGCCGCAGCCCGTGGCCCTATTATTTTTTCATGGATGACGCCATTCTCCTCCAAGAACTCGAAACCCTCGTCGAAGGGCTCGATATCGAGGTGCGCTACGACGATTTTGAGGGCCGAGGTGGCCTCTGCCGCTACGGCGGTCGGTCCTACTTGATCGTCAACCACGAACTCGATACCGGGGCCCGCGTCCGCTTGCTTTGCCGCGTCCTTGCGCGGCTGCCTATCGACTCGGTCTTTATCCGTCCCCAAGTGCGAGAGCAAATCGAAAAATGTAAATCGCCCCCAGATCCCTAATCGCCTCCCATTCAGCGATGAATCGCGCCCACATCCGAGCCGGGGCCGCAAACTTTTCCGCCAAAATTTCACCGCCCGCCGGGCGGCCTGCTCTCCTTGACAGCCCCTATAGCATGGTCTATTTTTGCTCTTTCTGCCCAACGTCAAGCCAGCAGGACATTATGCCCAAAATCAAGACGCACAAATCCTCGGCCAAGCGCATCAAGCAGCGCGGATCGGG
This sequence comes from Candidatus Latescibacterota bacterium, assembly GCA_965242865.1. Classification (GTDB taxonomy): domain Bacteria; phylum Latescibacterota; class UBA2968; order UBA8231; family UBA8231. The sequence continues at coordinate 4,975,928 of CBDETK010000013.1, read as the reverse complement.
CCGTCTAAAGCGGCGCAACGCCTATGCCACTCACCTTTTGGGCGGCCGCTCGACCAAGCGCAAACGGGCTTTCCGCAAAAACAGTCCGATCTCGTCCGCAGACTCAGCCAATGTTCGCCGGGCCCTAAATCTCAAGTAAGCGAGTTTAACGGAGAATAATCCATGCCCCGGGTACGTCACGCCGTAGCCTCCAAAAAGCGCAAAAAGAAGGTACTCAAACAATCCAAGGGTTATTGGGGAGCGCGCAGCCGCCTCTTTCGCACCGCGCGCGAAGCCGTCGATCGCGCCCAAGCTTATGCCTACCGAGATCGGCGTCAGCGCAAGCGCGACTTCCGCCGCCTCTGGATTGTCCGCATCAACGCCGCCGCTCGCCGCCACGGCCTGTCGTATAGCCAGCTCATCCACGGGCTGGCCCAAGCCGATGTTGCAATCAACCGCAAGGTTTTGGCCGATCTAGCCGTGCGCGACCCGGCCGCCTTTACCGCGGTCGTCGAACAAGCCCGGCCCCACGTCTAAATTCACATCTATACGACAGAAAGGGGTCGGCGACATGCGCCGGGCCCTTTCTGTTCTAGTAGGTCTATGTTAGAAGAAGTGCGACAATTGGCGTCGATAGCCGTAGAGGAAATCGCCGCCGCCCGAGACGACCAAGCCCTAGAGGCCCTGCGAGTTCGCCACCTCGGGCGCAAGAGCCGGCTGCGCCAGATTGCGCGGCAGATCGGGCACCTGCCCGCGGCCCAACGACCTGCCCTCGGGGAGGCGACCGGGTGCGCCCAAAAGGCCATTCAGCAGGCTTTAGACGACCAAGCCCTAGCCCTCCAGCAGGTGGCCGACGCGGCTTCTGCCCTCGACGTGACGCTTCCGGGGCGACGGCCCCTTTTGGGCTGTGCCCACCCCCTCTCCGAGCTAACCGACGAATTGATCGGCATCTTCCAAGGCATGGGGTTCGACGTGGCTGATGGGCCGGAAGTCGAGGACGAGTACCACAACTTCGACGCCCTCAACACGCCGGCCGATCACCCCGCCCGCGATCTACACGACACCTTCTATCTAGAGGGCGGTGGACTCATGCGTACGCACACCTCCACGGTGCAGATCCGCGTCATGGAGCAAACGCCGCCGCCGGTGCGGATCGTCTCTTTGGGGCGCTGCTACCGCAAGGAGACGATCGATGCAACCCACCATTTCGCCTTCCACCAGATCGAGGGCCTATACGTCGATCGCCGGGTCTCTTTCGCCGATTTGAAGGGCACGATCGAGGCCATGGGACGCCAACTTATGGGCGAGGACACCCAAGTGCGCTTTCGGCCTCACTTCTTTCCCTTTACCGAGCCCAGCGTAGAATACGATTTCACCTGCATTTGCAAGCGGCAATCCGCGCACTGCTCTATATGCAAGGGAACGGGTTGGATCGAAATCGCCGGGGCCGGCATGGTCGATCCGGCCGTTTTTGCCGCCGTGGGCTACAACCCAGACGAATACACGGGCTTTGCCTTCGGCATGGGATTGGAGCGGATCGCCATGATCCGGCACGGCATCGACGACGTGCGGCGCTTCCTCGAAAACGACTTGCGGTTCATCCGCCAGTTCTGAGGTCTCGGCAACGCCTTATGAAAATCACCTATAACTGGCTCAAGGAATACGCGGACTTCCCTTGGGATTGGCCCGAGCTAGCCGAGCGCCTGACCATGGCGGGCTTGGCATTCGAGGGCGTTGAGGATCTCGGGGCGCGCTACGAGGGCGTCGTCATCGGCCGCGTCCAAGCCTGTCGCCCCCACGAAAACGCCGACCGTTTAACCGTCTGCCAAGTCGATGTGGGGACCGGGGTCAACACCATCGTCTGCGGAGCCCCCAATGTTGCGGCCGGGCAAACCGTCGCTGTCGCCCTGCCCGGCACCACGCTGCCCGGCGGCATGCACATCAAAAAGGCCAAAATCCGCGGCGTCGCATCCGAGGGCATGCTCTGCGCCGAAGACGAGCTCGGATTGGGCGATAGCCACGACGGCATTGTGGTGCTCGACAAAGACCTCCCGGTCGGTGCCCCGTTTGCCGCGGCCACTGGGCGCGGCGATGTGGTCCTCGACTTTGAGGTTACGCCCAACCGCCCGGACTGCCTGAGCCTCTGGGGCATTGCCCGCGAGGTCCACGCCCTCACCGGCGACCCCCTGCGCCCTCCCAACGCCCAAGTCCCCGAAAGCGGCCCGGCCACCGAGCAAGACGTGCGCATCGACATCGAGGCCCCGGACGACTGCCCGCGCTACGTCGGTCGCATCGTGCGCGGCGTCGAGGTCGGCCCTTCGCCCGAGTGGCTCCAGCGCCGCCTCCGCGCCGTGGGGCAGCGCCCGATCAACAACATCGTCGATGTCACCAACTACGTCCTGCGCGAATTGGGGCATCCCCTGCACGCTTTCGACCTGCATACACTAGATCAGCGGCGCATCATCGTCCGCCGGGCGTGCGCTGGCGAGACCTTAGAAGCCCTCGACGGCACCCACTGTCAGCTCGACGAAGCGATGCTGGTCATTGCCGATGGGACGCGGCCCCAAGCACTCGCCGGGGTCATCGGCGGGGCCCATTCCCAAGTATCAGCCGCCACCGCGGATATTCTGCTCGAAAGCGCGTATTTTACCCCGGCTCGGGTGCGGCTGGCTCGGTCTCGCCTGGGGCTTTTCACCGAGGCGGCCATGCGCTTTGAGCGCGGCGCCGATTGGGACGCTCCGGTACAGGCGGCTGACCGCGCCGCTCGCCTGATCGCCGAAGTGGCCGGTGGAACGGTCGCCCCCCATCCTTTAGACGTGCATCCCCGCCCCGGCCAGCGCCGCCAGATCCCGCTCTGCGTCGATCGCACCAACCAGCTCTTGGCTACGGAGCTAGACCCGGCCGCGATTGGCCAGATTCTCGCCCGCCTCGGCTGCCTAGTTCAATCGGGCCGCCCCCTCGTGGTAACGGCCCCGAGCTTCCGCCCAGACCTAACGCGCCCGGTCGACCTCATCGAGGAGGTCGGCCGCATCTACGGCTTCGACCGCATCGAGGGCCGCCAAGCAGCGTCTGGCCCTTGGATTACCCAGCGCGACCCCGAGCTCGCTCTTAGGCCACTCGCTCGGCAGCGGCTCTTGGGCCTCGGTTTGGACGAAGTCGTCAGCAATACAATCGTTGAATCCCGCTGGCTCGAATGGGCCGGCACCGCCGGCCAAGCGGCCCGCTTGGCCAATCCGCCGACCGAAGCCCAAGACGCGCTGCGTACCACCTTGGTGCCGAGTCTCTTGGATGTGGCGTGTCGCAACTTCAACCAGCGGGCCGCAGGGGTGGCCATTTTCGAGCTGGGCAAGTGCTTTGTCGCCCGCACGGCAAAGGCGGCGAGGCCCGAGGAACGCTGGCACCTCGCCGCCCTGTGGTCGGGCCGCGTCTCCGCCTCTCCCTATCAGGCCGACGCCCGCGAGGCCGACTTCTTCGACCTCAAGGGCTTGCTCGAAGCGTTCGTGGGCGAGGCGGACCTGCGCTTTGCCCCGGCCGACCGCCCCGAATGCCGCTCGGGACACGCGGCCAGCGTCTCCCTCGGCGGCCAGCCGCTCGGCTGGCTGGGCCAAGTTTCGGCCGGCTTGTGCGCGGCATTTGATTTAGAGCGTCAAGTGCATATTTTTGAACTATCGTTCACCGCGCTAGCTCGCCATTGGCACCGCCGGGAGCGTGCGTTTTCCGCGCTGCCCAAATTTCCGCCGATCGAGCGCGACTTGGCCGTAGTCGTACGCGCAGACACTGCAACCGCCGAACTCATAGCCGCCATGCGAGACAGCGCGCCCCACCTCGTCGAATCCATCGAGGTTTTTGATTTCTACCAAGGCGATCAAATAGCAGAAGGCCACAAGAGCGTGGCTTTCGCCATTCGGCTGCGCGACCGCCAGCAGACCTTGCAGGACGCACAGGCCGACGCAGCGATTGCCTCGATGCTCAACAATCTCGCAACGCGGTTCGACGCCCGCTTGCGCTAACCCCAACCTTCAATCAGGAGCACAGCCACCCCAATGGATGTAAACAAAAATTTTGAACTCCTCGAGCAGCACATCAACCGCCTAGCGGAAGAGCTCAAAACGCTTCGCCAAGAAAACGACACCTTGAGTGAGCAGGTCCAGAGCCTCAACGAACAAAACGGCACCCTGCAGGCTGAAAACCAACGCCTCAACGAGCAAATCAACGCCACCAGCAGTGAAAACGAACAGCTCAACAAGGACAAAGAAGCGGTAAAGGAGCGCATCGAACAGCTCCTCGGCCGCTTGGATACCGTCGTCGGCAGTGAAAGCAGCGAAACCGAATAGGCCGAGCGGTCGAGATAACGTCGCCTGAGAAAGGGGTCTAGTATGTCGTCCCAAGTAGTGGTCAAAATATTCGACAAGCACTACACCCTAGGGGTCGATCAAGATCACTCCGCCGAACACGTGCAGAAGCTGGCCGAGATGGTGGACGAGCGCATGCACGAGATCAAGCGCGAGATCAAAGGCGGCTCTCCCCTCCAAGTAGCCATCTTGGCCAATCTGAGCTTGGTGGAGGAACTCCTATCTCTGCGGGAGGACTCCGCTTCCACCGAAGCCGATATGGCGCAGCGGACTTCTCGGCTCGTCACCTCGCTGGGGCATCTTCTCGCCGAGGTGGATGCTCCCCACTCCGATAGCTAACGCACCCGCGTACTCTGCCCAGACGCTCGCCGGCATCTGCGGCCAATGAGAAAGAGATCCCCGTGTTTGATGGGTTTGACTATCTAGTCCTACTAGGCTGTGCCTTGGCCTTTTTCGCCGTTGGCTGTCTCCTCGGCTGGTTGGGGAACGGGCGGCTGCGCAGCAGCAGACTGCGCGGCACGCAAGCTACCGCCGACCAGATCGTCACCCGCGCCCGCCAAGAAGCCGAAACCCTAAAAAAAAACGCTTTGCTCGAAGCGCGAGACGAGTGGCACCGCGAGCGCGCCCCGTTGGAAAAGGAGCAAGAGACCCAGCGCCGCTCGTTGCGCGACCTCGCGGCCAAGCTGCTAGAGCGCGAGCAACAACTAGAGCGCAAAATAGACCTGCTCACGAGCAAGGAGCGCGAACAGCTCAAGAACGAGCAAGACCTCAACCGCCGCGAGGCCGCCATAGCGGCCGCTGAGACCCAAGCGCAAGACCTCGTCCGCGAGCAAAGCCAGCGGCTGGAAGAATTGGCCGGCATCAGCCAGCAAGAGGCCCGGTCCATACTCGTCGATCAGCTAGAGCAGAGTGCCCACCAAGTCGCCGCCCGCAAGGTCCGCGAGATCAAGGACACCGCGATTGCCACGGCCAACCTAGAGGCCAAGGAAATCATCACCCGCGCCATCCAGCGCTTTGCCGGGGAATTGACCGTCGAGAGCACCCTTTCGGTGTTGCCCATTCCCTTCGACGACATGAAGGGCCGCATCATCGGCCGCGACGGGCGCAACATCCGCTCTTTTGAAATGATCACCGGCGTCGAAGTCATCGTCGATGATACCCCGGGCATGGTCATGCTCTCGAGTTTTGATCCCCTGCGCCGCGAGGTGGCCAGACGCACCCTCGAAACGCTCATCCGCGACGGCCGCATCCACCCCGGGCGCATCGAGGAAGTGTACGACAAGGCTCGCAGCGCCGTTGAGGAGATGATCCGCGAGTCCGGCTCCAAAGCCGCCTTTGACCTCGGCATCCACGACTTATCCGAGCCGCTCCTAGAAACGCTGGGCAAGCTCCGCTTCTGCACCAGTTACGGGCAAAACGTATTGGTCCACAGCAGGGAAGTCGGGTTTTTGGCTGGCATGATGGCCGAAATGCTCAATCTCGATGTGGCACTGGCTCGCCGCGCTGGGCTCTTGCACGACATTGGCAAGACCCAGGACTTTGAGTTGGGCAACGACCCAGCGCAAAGCAGCGCCGTTCTGGCCCGCAAGTGCGGCGAAAGCCCGGAAGTCGTGCAGATCATCGAAACCTACAGCAAACACACGCCCTCGCGCTCGGCCACGGCCGTATTGGTCGAAGCCGCCAACGAAATCTCTACGCACCGCCCGGGCGCGCGAAAAGAAAAAGTCGAGGAGTACATCCGCCGCTTGCAGCACATCGAGGAACTCGCGGCCGACTGCGTGGGCGTCAAGCAAGCCTTTGCTCTGCAAAACGGCAAGGAGATTCGGGTGCTCGTCGACAGCGAGATGGTGGACGACACGTATGCCGAACAACTCGCCGACGAAATTACCCACAAAATCGAGCAACAGCTCGATTACCCCGGGCAGTTACGCGTCTGCATTATCCGCGAAATGCGCGCCGAGTCGTACGCGCGGTGAACATTCTCTTCGTCGCTGATATCTTTGCCCGGCCGGGTCGCCGGGTCGCCGCGGCCCTGATTCCCGAGGTGGTGCAACAGCGCGACATCGCGCTAGTAATCGCCAACGGCGAAAATGCGGCCGGAGGGTTTGGCCTCACCGAGGGCATTGCCCACAAGCTGCACAGCTATGGCATCGACATCATCACCAGCGGCAACCACGTCTGGGACCGCCGCGAGTTCATCCCCCATCTAGCCCAGTCAAGCCGCGTCCTGCGCCCCTTCAACTACCCCCAAGACGCCCCCGGCATCGGCTCAACCGTCGTCGCCGCCCGCGATGGCACCCCAGTGGCCGTGCTCTGCCTGCAAGGGCGCACCGGGATGCCCGTCACCGACTGCCCCTTCCGCACCGGCCGCGCCGAAATCGAACGCCAGCGCGCTGAGACCCCCCTAGTCTTTGTGGATTTTCACGCCGAAGCCACGGCCGAGAAAATGGCCCTGGGCTTTCACCTCGACGGTCTGGCCACCGCGCTCATCGGCACCCACACCCATGTCCAGACCGCTGACGAGCGCATCCTGCCCAACGGCACGGCGTACCTAACCGACGCCGGCATGACCGGCGTCCGCGAATCCGTGATTGGCGTCCGGCGCGAATTGGCCATCCAACGCTTCCTCACCCAAGTTCCCACCCGCTTCAAGCCCGCCGATGGCCAAGCCGTCCTCTGCGGTGTGCTTGTCGAGGCCGACGCGGCCAGCGGCCGGGCCCTTCGCATCGAGCGCTTGCAGCTCGCAGAGCCTTGACCTCGCCTCTACAACGGCCTATCCTGTTGGCCTAAATCGGCCTCTGCTTCCGCTTCCGCTTCCCCAACTGGATCCCATGTCTTTTCAAGAGTCCGCATCCCACCGGCCGTACTCGGTGTCCGAAATCACCAGTCAAGTCAAGGGCCTGCTCGAGGAGGCCTTGCTCCCCTGCTGGGTCGAGGGCGAGCTCTCCCAGTACAACCACCACAGCTCGGGCCACCGCTATTTCACGCTCAAAGACAACGCGAGCCAGCTAAGCGCGGTGATGTTCAAATGGAAAGCCGGGTCGGTCTCCTTCACGCCCCAACAAGGCATGCAGGTGCAGGCGTACGGGCGCATCTCCGTGTACGAGCGCGGGGGGAAGTACCAATTCTACGCCGAGCAGCTCAAACCCGCTGGCGTCGGCGAGTCGGCCATCGCCTTTGAGCAGCTCAAAAATCGCTTAGAGGCCGAAGGGCTTTTCGCCGAAAACCGCAAGCGTCCCCTGCCCCCGTATCCCCGCAAAATCGGCGTGGTGACCTCGCCAACCGGCGCGGCCATCCGCGACATCATCCAAGTCCTCGACCGCCGCGCCCCAGACATCGCCATCGTCCTCTGCCCCGCTCGGGTGCAAGGCGAGGGGGCCGCCGCTGAGATCGCCGCAGCCATCGCCCGCTTAAACCAGCTAGCCGACATCGACGTGTTGATCGTCGGGCGCGGCGGCGGCGCTCCAGAAGACCTCTGGCCCTTCAACGACGAAGCCGTCGCCCGGGCCATCTACCAGTCGCCCCAACCCGTCATCTCGGCCGTCGGCCACGAGATCGATTACACCATCGCCGACTACGTGGCCGACAGCCGCGCCCCAACCCCGTCGGCTGCAGCCGAAATGGTCGCCCGCGAACGCAGTGCGCTGCGCGCACGAGTCGCCGAACAACAAGGCCGGTTGCGAGCGGAAATGGAGCGCTACCTCCGCTCCTTAGCGGAGCGGTTGCGCCACTGCGAGCCGAGCCGGCTGTGCGCCCGCCTCGACGACCGCTTGCAGCAGCAGAGCCTGCACCTCGACGAGCGGCGTCAAGCCCTCTATACCGCTTTCGATTGGTTTTTGCGCACTCGGGTTGAGGCCCTAGCCAACGCCACCACCCGCCTCGACGACCTCAGCCCGCTTACGAGCTTGGCGCGCGGTTTTGCCCTCGCCGAACACATCGCCACCCAACGCCTGATCCGCGACAGCAACGAACTCCAGCCGGGCGACAAACTACACCTGCGCTTTCGCCGCGGCCGCGCTATATGCCGCGTGGAGGAGAAACTCGATGAGTGAATCGTTTGAAGAATCGCTAGCCGTGCTCGAAGAGAGCGTCCAGCGCCTCGAAGCCGGCGACCTCAAGCTCGAAGAGGCCCTCAAAGTATTTGAAAAGGGCGTCGCGGCCTCGCGCACCTGCGGCCAGTGGCTCGACCAGACCCGCGAGCGCGTCCAAGTCCTCACGGCCGACGCCGAGGGCCAGTTCCGCCTCTCCTTTCTGGACGACCAAGACGATCAATAGCCGCCCCTCGGCTTCGGCCCGATGTTGACGCGCCTCTACATCAAGGACTTTGCCCTTATCGAAGAAGCGGCCATCGAATTCGGCCCAGGCCTCAACGTCGTAACCGGCGAGACCGGGGCTGGCAAGTCCATTCTCATCGGTGCCCTCAACTCCATCCTCGGCGGGCCTGTCAGCGCCGAGCTCGTGCGCAAAGGGGCCAGCTCGTGCGCGGTCGAGGGCTTTTTTGAACTCAACGACCCAAGCCAAGGCGGGCGTTTGGCCGAGCTGGGCGTTGTCTTGGAGGACGGCCAACTCATCCTCCGCCGCGAGATCCGCGCCCGAGGCCGCTCGCGCGCCTTTGTCAACGGCCAAGGCCAGCCCATCAAGCAACTAAAGCAAATCGGCGCGATCTTGGTGGACCTGCACGGCCAACACGAACACCAATCACTGCTCGACCCCAAGCTCCACGTCCGCTTTCTCGACGCGTTTGCCGGCCTCGACGACCAGCGTCGCCTCGTGGCACAGCACTGGCGCGCTAGCCGCGATAGCGCCGCCCGCCTCAACCAACTGCGCGCCGAGCGCGACGCGCTGGCCGCCGAAGACGAGCTGCGCGCCTTTGAGTTGGAAGAGATCCGCGGCCTCGCCCCTCAACCGGGCGAAGAGCCCGCGCTAGAGCGCGAGTTGCAAGTCCTTGAAAACGCCGAGACCCTAGCCGAGGGCGGCCTCCAGCTCTACGACCTGCTCTACCAGCGCGAAGGCGCGGTGTGCGAAGCGCTAGGCCAAGTTCGTCGTCAGCTCGACCGGCTCCGTGCAATCGACCCGGCGCTCGACCCCCAAGCCGCGGCCTTAGCGGAACTGATCTACGAGGTCGAAGACCTAGCTGGCCAACTGCGCGACTACGCCCACAAAATTGAGGTGCGCCCCGGGCGGGCCGACGAACTGCGCGAGCGCCTCGACGGCCTACGCACCCTAAAAAAGAAATACGGCGGCACCCTCGACGCTGTCGTAGCGCGCGCCCGCCAGCTTTCGGCGCGCGCCGACCGCGCCGGCCGCCTCCGCGACGAGCTGGCCCAAGCGGCTGAAGTCCGCGATCGCGCACTCGCCGAGTTTGCCACCGGCTGCCTAGCCCTTTCTGCGGCGCGTCAGCAGGCCAGCGCCACCCTGTCTCGATTGCTAGTCGCCGCCCTCGGAGAGTTGGGCATGGCCAAGGCCCAGTTCTACATCGAGCTGGAGACGACCGAGGACCCAACAGGGGCGGTTGAGCGCGACGGGCGTCGGTACGCCGCCGGCGAGCACGGCATGGAGCACGTCGCCTTCCACATTTCCGCGAGCGCCGGCCAACCCCCGCGCCCCCTAGCGCGCATTGCCTCGGGCGGGGAAGTTTCGCGCGTGATGCTGGCCCTCAAGGAAGCTATCGCCGGGCGCGACCTCGTTTCGACCTTGGTGTTCGACGAAATCGACGTGGGGATCTCGGGGCGCATTGCCGCGGCCGTCGGCCGCAAGCTACAGTCCCTCTCCGCAGCCCACCAAACCATTGTCATCACCCATCTACCGCAGATTGCCAGCCTCGCCGACCAGCACTTTTCAGTGCGTAAGCAGCAGGCGCAGCAGCGGACCACCACCGAGGTCGTGCAGCTCAACGCCAAGGCCCGCGCCGAAGAAATTGCCTATCTGTTGGCCGGCGAAACCATTTCGGACACCGCGCGCCAACACGCCCGCGAAATGCTGCAATAGCCCGACGATGTTGGCCAATTTTCTCAGCGTCCTGCGGGTTCTACTCATCCCCTTTGTGCTCTACTTCATCGCCCAAGGCCCAGCGGCCCAGTTCCAAGTCGTGCTCCTGCTGCTCATGGCCGGGGCCACGGACCTCGCCGATGGCTGGGTGGCGCGGCACTACAATCAAGTCTCCCGCCTCGGCAAGGTACTCGACCCACTGGCCGATAAAGTTTTTCTCGCCTGCCTACTCGGCGCCCTAGTCTGGTGGGGCGATTTGCCGCTGTGGCTGTTGGGGATGCTCTTGGTCCGCGACTTGGCAATCGTGCTGGTGGGGGGGGTGCTCCTGCGTTCACAGGGGCTGGTCATTGCCGCCAACCGCTGGGGCAAGTACACGACCGTCTGCATGGCCCTGACGGCCTTCAGCTACGTCCTCGAGGCTCCGTCCAGCGTGCGCACGGGGCTGAGCCTCGCCGCGGCAGCCTTGGTCGTCATCTCCAGCGCGAGCTATGTCCAACTCGCGCTCAGGCTCTCGCGACGCGAGCAAACTTGACGTCAGTTGGGCCGAATCCAGCGTCGCCAGCGTCGGTAGGATCGCTCGTCCAAGGCGCGACGCTGGGCGTAGCCATGGATCAGCGCCAGCACCTTGCGCCGCAAAGTTAGCTTGTGCCGATCAATTTTCCCGTCTGATTCTCTGCGCGTCACGATAGAAAGGATGGGGGGCGGGGTGAGAGGATGCGGCCAAACAATTAGCCGCTCAGTTTACAGCCTGATCTTTTTTGCTTTTTGCTTCAATTGCCTTCGTTTATCACGGGCGGACTTTGCACAGAAACCAAACAAAACGGCGGATACAATCCCACAGAATATCATTGGAAATGACGGGCCAGATTGTACAATTGCGAAGAAGAAGCCTATTACGACAGTGGCAAGAACAGAAGATAGGTACGCCCGAAATTCATATTCATCGAGGGTAGCCGAATTTACCAACTCAATTTCAATGGTCTCGGGCACGGAAACCAGTCTGTTAAGCCTTTCCGCAAATCCTGCACTACTAGGAGGCGACTCGGGATTAGCCTCATCGTGCTTTACACGAGATTCTACGTCTTTGCTTGTGGCCTCCATTAAGCTGTCCTCTTTTGTATTTTGGGCCAAATATCATTGGGCAGCCAGCCATCGTATTGGCCGCCAACCATTAAGGGACTAATGACGAAATGTATCTTGGCTTTGGCAGCATAACGCTCGGCTACCTCAATAAGGGCTTCCTTAATCCGTCTCCACTCTTGCGGACCGGACACCCTTATGATGTAAAAAGTGCTGAGGGGACGAACCCAAGAATAGTCGTCTATGCGCTCTTTTAGCTGGGCGTTGATTTCGTCCCACTCCTCGGCTGCATCTCGAATATCCCACGACAAGATAAAGTGCATGTTTTCTCTCCTTTTTTGCTCCGTCACTTCACAGCCCAAACCCAAAGTAGAAGCGCCATGTGTCGATCCTGCCCCGTTTGCCTTCGGAGTTCCTCACGGTCAGATAGGATTCGGGGTCCGGGTCGTCCTCGGATGGCTCTGGATCGAACCACTCCACTCGCGCCGACTCGAGCGGACGCGCCACTTGGAGGTAAGCGAACATGGGGATGCGGTAGAAGGTAAAAAGCTGTAGCCGCAGCTCGCCGCCCACGTTGGTCAGGAACTTGTCGGTGTTGGGCCAAGACCGCCAAGGCTTTCCCTTCCAAAAGTCAATGTCCTCAAAGCGCGAGAAGTTGCCCACCGCCCCGGCTTCGGCGAATAGCTCGGCGTAGAGCTTGGAAAAGCTGAAGTTGATAAAGCGGCTGCTGATGCGTCTGAGGATTGGAAACCCGTAGCCGATGCGTGCGTAGAGCAGCTTGGAACCAGAGTCGGTGAAATAGGGATAGCCGCTGAGGAAGTTGCGCCCACCGATATAGTAGCGCAGGGGCCAGTAGAAGCGGCCCTCATAGATGCCGCCCTCGGGGTCAAAGCGAGGCTTGAGCCGAATGTTTTCGTACGCGCCAATTAGCGTGATGTTGAGCGAATTATTGAACGGCAGCCTAATCCGCTCGTTGTACGCGGCCACGTATTCGTTGACCCGCAGGCGGTGCTCGGCACCGACGTACTGATCGCGGGGGACTCCATCCGTGGGAGTTTGCTCGGCCAGCGAATCGGCCACCGTCGGCAGCAGGTAGCGATAGACCAAGGACAAGGCGCGCCCCGATGGGTTGATCGAGCTGTCGGCCGTGGGATTGATCTTCAGGTAGCGCCAAGACGCGCTCAAAATATGGGCGCGAAAAAAGCTGAGGTCGTCGTAGTATTTCTGCGGATTCTCACTGTCAACCAACAGGGTGTCTTGGACCAAAATAGCCGGATCTACGGTTTCCGACATATCGACGCCATCTTGCACCAAATAGACCTGACTTTTGATGCGGCGGCGGCGCAAGGTATGGCTCTCGGCATAGTTGCGCCATAGATATTGGGCATTCAACTCGGTGCGCCGGGTCAGCGGCACATCGACGCCCATGGAGATCTGCCCCAAGACGGTCTTGAGCAAATTTTGGCGACTATCGTACTGATAGACGCGTCGCTCGACGTCTGGGATGAGCACGCTGGAGACCGAATCGACCGGGACCGGGTAGAGAGTAGAAGCCGCGAGCGTGTCGGTAGCGACGTCAATGGTCTTGCCTAGGCTGTCGATCTCGCGCCGCCGGCCCCTTATGTAAAACGAGGGGTTGAAGGTTCGGTTGTTGCCCACTTGGGGCCTAAGCCGACGCTCATAAAAGAAGCCTACATCCGTGTTCAGATCGGTGTCGTCGCGTATGTTCTTGCCGGCGATCCCCCAAGCCGTCAGCTCTTGGCCGCCGAACATGTCCCCAGTGGAAAACTGCAAGCCGCCGCTGGCTTGATTGAGGCCAAAGGCGTTGCCGACAAACGTGGGGCCGACCTGTAAAATCGGGATGTAGCGCAAGACATTGCGCCCCCGGTACGACGCGACTTGGTACTGGTCGCTGAGCTTGGGGCCGTCGAAAATGGAGCGATAGTCGCGCATGGCCACCGGCTCAAAGTGGGCCGCGCGTGCGAATTCGCCCAGCTCAAAGCGGTAGAGGCTATAGTCGTTGGAGTGGTAGCCGCTGTACACCACGCGCTCGTCAGCGGCTACGGTCGGCACAAAGGCCCCGCCGATGACGTTGGTTAGCTGCTCGACTTCGTCGTTTGCCAAGCGATAGCGGTAGATGTTGAAAATGCCGCTCTGGTCCGACGAAAATACAAAACCCGAGCCATCGGGCAGCCAGTACGGATCGCGCTCGTCGGCCGGCGAGGCAACGACCGCGCGGAACCCCGACGAATCGGGATGGGCAAACGCAACCGTATCGGGAAAGACTTCAATGGTTTCCTCCGCGCCCTCTTCGTCTTCGCTCTTCTTCTTTTCAGCCTTCTTAAAGTGCTTGGGCCGCGGCGGGCTATCGGCGCGGATCATCGCAATGTCGCGGTCTTGGCCGCGGAACACGCTAAAGAGCAACCACTCGCCGTCGGGCGAGAAGCGCGGCCCCATGTATTGGGTGGCGTCGTTGTTGTTCGTCAGATAGACCAAGTCCGTGCCGTCGCGGTCAATGAGGCCGAGGTTGTTGGTTCCGTCCTCGTTGTGGACAAAGGCGATGCGCTGGCCATCGGGAGAAAACGAAGGGTCTTTGGCGCGCAGCCGAGCGCTGATGCGGCGCTCCTCGTCCTCGGCCAAGTTGTAGAGGTAGAGGTCGTTAAAACCGCCCTTGTTGCGGACAAAGACGATTTCCTCCCCGTCGGGCGACCAGCCAATGCGCGTATCGATCCAACCTTTGAGCTCGGTCTTTTTTTGCGTCTCAAAATCGTAGATCTTGAGGGTCGTGATCGCGTAGTCCTGCTCCTCGCTGGTGAGGTACGCCAGTTTTTTGCCGTCCGGCGACAGCGCGGGATGGTATTCGAGCACGCCCTCGTTGACCTCGTCCAGCGGCGCCCCCTGAAAGAAGCCTTGCCCGCGGATTTCGGATGTGAGGCGGCCGTAGTTGTCGGCTAAGAAGGCGACCCAATCCGCGTAAAACTGGTCGGCGGAAATGCCCAACACCCGGCGAATGGCCGGGTCAAAGCTCAGCGCGCCGATCTGATGAGTCAGCTCATCGACCTTTTCGGCCCCGTACTGCTGATGGATGTACACCATCATGGCGTAGCCCTGATTGTACACGAACTCGCCGTAGAACTTGCCCGTGCGGTCCCCCACCGTGCCCATCTCATCCCACGACAGCAGATCGTCTTCGAGCACCGCCATCCGCAACAACATGTCGCGGTGCGAATCCCAAGAATCGTAGCCAAATTTGTGCGCCCCGTACTGGGCAATGCCCTCGGTCCAGCCGCGCGGGGCGTTGAGGTGGTACAATGGGAACTGAAACGCAATGTCGGGATTGGAGTCGAAGCGCGAGACCGAGAGCAGCGCAAATTGGAAGGGCCATTTCTTGCGCGCCTTGTTGAGAGTCAGGATGTGCGTCAACTCGTGCGTGACCACGTTTTTGATCCAATCGTGGCTGCCGCGCAGTTCAAAGTCGAGACTCGTGGCCCAAATGGCCATGGTGTTGCTGTAGTAGTTGGCCCAGCCGTTGCCCAGCACGTCGGAGTTGTCGAGGACGATGACGTGGATGGTGCGAAAATCGTCGTAGTAGTTGTAGGCCGCGGCGAGGATGGGGAAGACCTCCTCGCAGGTTTCGGCCACTCGCCGTGCGGTGCCCTCGGCCCCCCGCGAGAAGTGGACCCGGAAGTGATCTGTGACGATGGTTTGTATCTGGGCCTGAGCCGCTCCGGCGAGGAGCAGCGCGGCCATGGCGGAAAAAATCGCTCGGCGCAACGGGTGTCCCTTTCATTAAAAAAGGCGACCAGCAGCCAATTGCCGGTCGCGCCACAAGGTGCTAGGAAAATACTGGAGAGCGTACCCCCCGTCAAACGCGATCCTAGTGCTCAAAAAGCCGGGAAACGGTAGGAGGGCGAGCGGGCAAAGCGTTTCAGCCCAAGATGCAAGCGAGCTTGGGCCGCCGGTCCCAAATGCACCCGAAGATGCGGGGCCTCTACCGCAACGGACTGATCGGGGCCGGCTTCGCTCGCTAGGCGGGCCTCAGTGAATTGGTGC
Source organism: Candidatus Latescibacterota bacterium (assembly GCA_965242865.1). GTDB lineage: Bacteria > Latescibacterota > UBA2968 > UBA8231 > UBA8231. The sequence goes on along the minus strand of CBDETK010000013.1, from coordinate 4,960,476 downwards.
TCGCCGAAGGAACCGGCCTGCAACAGGACGGAGCGGCCTTCCACTAAGTCCGTATTCACCAGCGTCAGGCTGACCCCGTCGGCCCGGACCCGGTCCACTAGGGCCGCGACGTACTCGGGCAGACCGGGGCGACGGCGTTGCGGGTCGAAATAGCGCACGTGGGCTTGGAGCATCCCGCCGTTGTAAATTGCCGCGGGCGTACCCAAGGCCATCTGGATCAGGGCTTCCGGCAGCACCGGATTGAGCCTCTGGAAGTGGTAGCACTCGCGGGTCTCGGGATCGCTGTCGTCGTTTTCTAGGCGATTCAAGCTGTGGCAGATGCTGGAGTAGGTCGAGTCGATCGCCTGCTCGACGTAGCCTCGGTTTTTGCCTTCAATAAAGGCAAACCAAGCTGTCGGCGGGCAGATACCGGCTTTGGCAGCACCCCAATCGGGAGGCAGACCGGCAAATGCGGTGCGGTCGGGAAAAACTTCGTCGAGGCGGGCCAAATCCCGCTCGCTTTGGCTCAAGTAATATAAATGAATATACAAGTAGGGGTCGGGCGGTCGAAAATCAAACCAGCCTTGGTCGCCATGGCGGGCCGGCACTTTGACGAGGCCGTCCTCCGTGCGCCGCTGTTCCCACAGCATGTCGAGCTGCGAGCGGGCCAAGTCCAGCTGGGAATCATCGCCGGTCATAAGCAGGGCGCAACTGCCGGCCACTAGCGCAGGCTCGACGATGTTGCGCGCCCCGTGCGGCCAGCGCCAGCCGTAGTATCCGCCCCACCATTTGCCGTCCATCAACTCGCCGATGGTTCCCTCGGGTCCAATATTGTCGGGCATAATGCCGCCGTTGGCCTCGCAGCGCTCTGCCCACGCCTGCAAATAATTGAGCACCCAAGTTTTGTACTGGTCGTCGCCCGTGTAGAGATAGGCGTTGGTGATCAGGCTGGCGGCACTCAAGTTGAGGGGCACGTCGCCGCGGGTCATGCGCTGGTTGATCAAGCTGAGGACTTGGGCGAATACGTCGTCGTCCGTCCAATCAACCTTGAAGAGCGGGTCGGTGCTATCGGCCCCTAAAATATCCTCAAAGGGCGCTAGGTAATGGGCTAGGATGGGCCGATGGTAATCCCAATCGGCTTGGGTGGTGACAAAGCGCGGGCCTTTGCTGCCGTTGAGCGGCGAGCGGATCATGTTGCGCTGGGCGTCCCAGTTGGGGGCCAGCGGGTCGGCGCCGGTGTACATGGCGGCGTAGCGCAGGGCGCGGGTGCGGTTGATGTGGTGGGCGGGGTCGGCCAAGGCCAAATAGTAGATGTAGGTATAGCTCTCGGAGTGGTGGAACCAATCAAAGCCAGTGACAAACTCGCGCTCAACCGTGCCGTAGTTGGCGTACTGCCAAGTGATGGCGTCCCACTCTTTGCAGGCGATCTGATAGATGTGCTCGCCGCCGCCGAGCAGGTAAAACAGGGGGAACGAAAGGAAGGCCTCGTAGCCATTGTCCGTGCCGTCCATACTGGTCCACTCCGTGCGCTGGATCAGGGTGCCGTCTGGACGGGTACTGTGCTCGACAAAGGGCCGTGCCGTGCGGTCCATCAGGGCGATCAAGTCGCGTTGGCGCACGGCCCAATGGGGCGGGGTTTTGCGGGTCTTGGCTGCAATGGATACGTGGGGCATTGGGGGTTCCTCCTCGCGGTTCAAATCCCGTAAATCCGGGCGGCGTTGTACGCAATAACGCACCGATTCACCAATTTTGCAACGGCGACGCCCGTGCCCCATTGAGGCCGCAGGGTCGAAGGGCCGCCTATCCTAATCTGCATGGCTGGTTTTTCGGTGCTGGATTTGCAGTGAAAATCAAAGGAGTTGCCACACAGTGCTTTATAGCTGTAATTTTCGGCGGTTGCCAGTGCAAACATAAACGGCGCGGCAGTGGGCCATAATGACCATAATAAGGCAGAGCACTCTATACGGGGTCCAAGTGGTTGCAGGCTGGTTTTTTGTTTTGGTAGCCTGTGCTGAGCGAGAGCAGACAGCCAGTACCCAGCGCATGGCCGGACTCCTAGAAGACATAGCCGTCAATGTCGATCCCGCCACGCATCCGTATGTGAATCTGGCCCGAGTCGCATATTTCCGCGCTCGGTTGGACCACCTACGCCAATCCGGTGCGGCTATCAATCCTCAAGGACGCGAGCAAATCCTGCAAGCTCGCTTTTCCCTTGCCAACGAACTGCTGCAAGCCGGTCAATCCGATCAAGCAGTGCAGGAGTACCGGCAACTACAGACTGTGGTCCACCATCCTCGGCTTCGGCATTCTCTCCAACTGCTAGTGGGCTTGGCTTATCTCCGTTTGGGCGAACAAGAAAACTGCATTGTGCAACACAATATCGACTCTTGTCTAATGCCGATCCGCGGCCCTGGAGTGCATCAAATCAAGCGCGGATCAAGTGCCGCTGTCGAGGAATTTTTGAGAGTTCTGAGCAGAACTCCAAGCGATTTGTCGGCTCGTTGGTTGCTCAATATCGCCTATATGACGCTGGGGCAGTATCCAGAAGAGGTCCCTCAGAACTTGCTGATACCACCCGAAGCATTCGCCTCTGACTACGATATTGGGAGGTTTCGCGATGTCGCTCCCCAGTTGGGGCTGGATGTGGTGGGACTTTCGGGGGGGGCCATCATGGAAGACTTTGACGGCGATGGCTATCTCGACATCGTGGCTTCATCTTGGGGCCTGCGCGACCCACTCCGCTACTTCCGCAACCAAGGGGACGGCACCTTCGCCGATCGCACACAAGCGGCAGGCTTGGAGGGGATTGTGGGCGGTTTGAATATCTGTCAAGCCGACTACGACAACAACGGCTACGCGGATGTGCTGGTGCTGCGCGGTGCTTGGCTCGACGAGGGACGCTACCCCAACTCGCTGTTGGCCAATCGGGGAAATGGGCGATTTTTCGATGCGACCGAGGCAGCCGGCTTGCTCACTTTCCACCCAACGCAGACGGCCGCTTGGGGCGACTTTGACAACGACGGGTGGATCGACCTATTTGTCGGCAACGAATCGCAGGGGCGGGCTACTCATCCGTGCGAATTGTTCCGCAACCAAGGCGCAGCCTCTGGGCGCGGAGTGTCGGCGGTACAATTCGTTGACGTGGCCGAGGCAGTGGGACTCGATGTGGTCGGATGGACCAAAGGAGTAGTCTGGGGCGACTACAACAACGATGGACAACTGGACCTGTACCTCTCGCGTCTGGCACCCAAAGAGTCCAATCTGCTCTTTCGCAATCAGGGGAGTGGGCGTTTCGCCGATGTGACGGCCACGGCCGGTGTAGCTGGACCGCCCTACAGTTTTCCGACTTGGTTCTGGGACTACGACAACGACGGGTGGCAGGACCTATTCGTCGCCGGTTTCAAGGGCGAGGTAGCGGACGTGGCGGCCGCTTATTTGGGCTTGCCGCACCGCGCCGAAGAGCCCCGTCTATACCGCAACAACGGCGACGGTACTTTTACCGATGTCACACGCCAGGTAAGGCTCGACGAGCCTCTCCTCGCCATGGGCAGCAACTTTGGCGATCTAGACAACGACGGGTACCAGGATTGTTATATCGGCACCGGCGACCCGTACATGGCTACGCTAGTCCCCAATCGCATGTTCCGCAATGCCGACGGCAATTTCTTCCAAGATGTCACCACCTCGGGCGGCTTTGGGCATTTGCAAAAGGGCCACGGTGTGGCTTTTGGCGATGTTGACCACGATGGCGACCAAGATATTTTTTCGGTCATGGGCGGGGCTTTTACCGGCGATACCTATCAGAACGTCCTCTTTGCCAATCCGGGGCACGGCAATCACTGGATCAAGCTCCGGCTCGAGGGCCGGCAGACCAATCGGGCCGCCATTGGAGCACGCATAAAGGTGAGCGTGAAGACCCCACATGGCCGCCGCGACATTTATTCCACGGTGACCAGCGGGGGCAGTTTTGGTGCCTCCAGCCTACAATGCGAAATAGGCTTGGGACAGGCTGAGTCTATCCAAGCTATTGAAATCATCTGGCCCACCAGCGGGGAAGTGCAGCATTTCAACGGTATCGAAATGGACCAAAGCATATACATCCGCGAAGGAGATTCGCGTCCGACTCGCTGGCAGTTCAAATCTTTCGCCATGGCCCCGGGCAACAGGTCGGACGGGATGGCACACACCCACTAGTCTCCTCCGGCCCGTTCGGCAAGACTCACGGTGCTCTCTAAGAGAGGACAATTGCTCTATGTATTTTCCAAGTCCGCGCAAGGTATCGAGTACCATTCGTCGAATCAGCCATGTAATTTCCTTGATATGTACCCTGAACCACCTTGGAGCCGCGCATGGACAGGAGGTGGGAGCTTCCTCGAGGAGCCAAGAGCATTATAGACTCGGTATAAGCCATGCCCAAAAGGGCGACTATGAAAGCGCGGAGAGAGAGTACCGGAAGGCGATAGAACTAGACGCCAATAATATCTATCCGCACGACGGTCTCGGTTTCATTTACGCCCTACAAAGCCGATTGGGCGAGGCAGAAGAGGAATTTGCCAAGGTACTCCAGATTGATCCGGGCTACGCACCAGCACACTACAAGTTGGGTAAAATTTTTTTTATTCGCCAAGAGTACGACGAGGCTTTCGCTGCTTACCAAAAGGCCATTGAGGCTGACCCCAAGTACTTTCCCGCCCACCACGGCCTAGGTGTCATCTACGTGCAGACCCAAGAGCTAACTCAAGCAGCAGAGCATTTCAACGCAGCTATCGAAATCAACCCCGACTACGGCCCCTCTCGCTACCGGCTCGGGACGATATATCTAGAAGAAGGGGACTATTCTCAAGCCATAGAGGAATTGCGGCAAGCGGCCAAGGCAGTCGCCAACGAACCGTCTATCCACTTTGTCTTGGGGAACGCCTACATGGCAATAGGTAAGCTTTCAGAGGCCGCAGAAGCATTCCATAGAACATTGCAACTCGAGCCGAACTGGGCCGATGTGCATGATAAACTGGGCTTGGTCTACACCGATCAGTCCTTGGCCCTGCTGGGGGCTGTCATGGCGGACCAAGACAAGCTAGCCGCCGCTGTCGAGGAACATCGCAAGGCCGTGGAGTTGGCCCCTGAAAACGGTTGGTTCCAGCACAATCTGGGTATGGCCTATGAACGCCAACGACAGTACGACCAAGCGGCGGAACAGTTCGTCAAGGCACTCGCCGTCAATCCCGATATGGCCTACACCCGTTACCGGCTCGGCATGATCTACGCGAGAGACAAAAAATACCAAGAAGCTATTGAGGAATACCAGCAGGCCATCCGGCTCGAGCCTGACCGGTCGATTTTCCACTACGCCTTGGGGGCTGTGTACGCCAAGATCGGCAGAGGGGAAGAGGCGACTGACAAATTCAAAAAAGCCATCGACCTCGACTACTACAATGCCGAAGCACATTTCGGCTTGGCCAACGCCTATCTGAAACAGGGAAGAGGCGCGGAGGGCGCCAAGGAAATGGAGATCTTCAAAAAACTGCGCGAAGGCAATATAGCAGATATGGAACAACGGGTCGTCTTAGTGCCTGACAATCCAAAATACCGCGGCGAATTGGCCGCTCATTATACCCAACAGGGCAGATATATAAAGGCGATCAACGAGTACAAGCTGGCCATCGGTCTCGACCCGCATAATCTCGAGTACCGCCAATTGCTCAAAGATGCCTATATCAAAGCAGGGCGCTATAGGGAAGCGGAAGATCAACAGGAGATTATCCAGAGCTTGGACGCCAAACCAAAGCAGGCGCACAATCCATAGGGGCCGCTGGTTTATATGCATTTCTTTTTTCTAATCCTTATTTCCTCGCGGCTTTTAGCCATCGAAGGACGGGAAGTAGAGGGGCGAGTCCAGTTCGTGGATGTAGCGGAGGAAGTAGGGGTTGTGGCGCAGAACGTCTCCGGGGATAGGGAGCAGACGTACTTGGTCGATAGCATGATGGGAGGATCGGCTTTTTTCGACTACGACCAAGACGGTGATTTGGACTTGTACATCTTGAACGGGTCAAAAGTGGTTGGCTTTTCAGGCCAAGAGCATCCACGCAATACCTTTTATAGAAACGAGCACGGTAAATTCGTCGATGCTACCGACGAAGCGAACTTGGGCGACGCTGGCTGGGGGATGGGATGCGCTGTCGGCGATTACGACAACGATGGCGACTTGGACATTTATATAACCAACTACGGCAGGAACGCACTGTACGACAATCAAGGCGACGGGACTTTTGTCGATGTAACCGAGTACGCCCAAGTAGGAGACGAGCGGTTCAGCACAGGATGTGCCTTCCTCGATTACGACAGCGACGGATACCTAGATTTGTACGTAGCCAACTACGTCGATTTCAAGCACTTTCTGCAGACCACTCCTAATAGGTCCTATATGTGGAAAGGCTTAAGGGTTCACTTTGGGCCCCGCGGCATGAAGGGGGGTGGGGATATCCTGTATCGCAATCAAGGCGACGGAACTTTTGCGGATGTGACCGTGGAGACGCGAGTGGTGGACCAAGATAGGCTCTACGGTATGGGCGTGATCGGCGGCGATTACGACCGGGATGGCGATGTGGACATCTATGTGGCCAACGACACGGGCCCCAATTTCCTTTATCAAAACCAAGGCGATGGCACTTTTGCCGACATCGGCTGGATGATCGGTGCTGCCTATGGCGAAAGCGGCGAGGCTCAAGGCTGTATGGGCATTGCCTATGGGGATTACGACAATGACCTATACCAAGATATATTCGTCACCAACTTCTGGGAGCAAACCAATACGCTTTACCACAACGACCGCGGCGCGTTCTTTTCCGACCTCAGCTTTGACGCAGGCGTGGGCAAGGAGAGTTTCCAGTTTTTGGCTTGGGGCACCGAGTTTTTCGACTATGACAACGATGGCGATAAAGATCTCTTCGTCGCCAATGGCCACCTCTTTCCACAATTGGACAGGGCCAATCTAGGCACTAGCTATGCCCAGACCAATCAACTCTTTGAAAACTTGGGCGACGGCACCTTCGTCGAGGTCTCGCAGCTATCGGGGGAGGGCTTGGGGATTAAAAAAGTGAGCAGAGGGGCTTCCTTTGGGGATTACGACGATGATGGGGATCTGGACATATTTGTCCTGAACCTAAACGATCGCCCCACTTTGTTGCACAACGACGGCGGCAATAAGAACAACTGGTTAATGGTCAAGACTATAGGGACTGAAAGCAATAGAGACGGTATAGGGGCCTGGGTCGAGGTTCGCTGTGGAGGACTCACGCAAAGTGCCGAAATTCGGAGTGGTGCTAGCTATCTTTCGCACAATGACTTGAGGGCCCATTTCGGCTTGGGGCAGAGAGAGGCCATCGACTTGTTGGTAGTGCGCTGGCCAAGTGGCCTAGAGGAACGATTTGAAAATCTCTCTGCCAATAGGCTCGTGGTGCTTCAAGAGGGCGAGGGCATTGTCCACATAGATGGAAAGAGCAACTCGGGACGCGCCATGTCCAAATGAAAAATTAGCTTGATCTTCTGGTACTCTACTTTTTATTGTTATTCCGAGATTTATTTTGTATCTTTGCTCGCCATGCCACCAAAGGTTTGAAAGGAGGAGATAAAAACCTCTTAAGCAGCCCACCGCTCAACCAGCAGTTTTCTTCCTAAGAAAGGATTTTGGGTGATGAACAAAGCAATGAGTTATAACTTCTTGGCATTGGGTCTTGTCCTCTTCACGGTCGCGTCCAGTTCGGCTCACCTGCGGTCAGACAGAAACTGGGCCGCCGTTCAGGTGCCTATTGGAGTCGATGGCGTAAGAGATGTCCAGATGGACGGAGACATAAGCGAATGGGACAACGTACCCTCGGTTTTCTGGGTGACCCATGAAGATCTAATCGAGACTGTCACCGGCACCCAAGGGGACCCCGACCCCTCCAATCTAGCTGAGCGCATCATTTTCGGCTGGAGTCCAGTGACCAACCTCTTGTATTTCATGGAGGAACGGTTCGACGACCTCTTTTATGGGACTATCGAAAATAATTTCGATACGGTCGAGGTAACCCTAGACTTCGACCATAGCGGCGACGCTATTTTCCAGAATGTACAATCGGCGGATTTGGACCCGGAGAGATGGGAAGGGGCTTTGTCCCAGAATTACCGCTACACGCTGCACCAAGAAAACCACATGTGGCTCTGGGGCGGAGCTCCGTGGGCCGGAGTCGAGCCTTATTCTGGTGCCAAATGGAGTTTTGAGGGGGATATCAACGGCGGGGCCGGAACTCTGTTCATGGAAATGTGGTTTACTCCCTTCGACGATTTGCCTACGAGCTCTACGGGCATAGAAGACGAAGAGGTGATCGTCCATACTATGGCGGCCGGAGAAATCATGGGTATTGGCTTTGCCGTTCAGGACGACGACGACGGTGCGGAAGGCAACTACAACGGCTACTGGACCAACAGCGGCGATACAGAACTCTACTTCAAAGCTACCGCTATGGTCGACTATGTCCTGCTCCCCTATGATGAGAGCATCTGGGTACCGGGCGAGGACACGGGCACTTCCGTCGAGGCGGATAGCTGGGGAAATATCAAGGCGAGTTTCTCCCGCTAAGTAGAACAATTAGGGCAAGATTGGTAATTGGGGGGGCAAGGTTATCGCCCCCCTTTTTATTTTTACTTTCGCCAAAGGATGAGCATGCTCCCATCGAAGTCCACAGGCTTGCTCCTACTCGCTTTGCTCGGCGTCGCCCTCTGGCCCCCAAATGCCTCTAGCGTGATCATCTATAGGATTGGCGCACCCTTTTCAACAGCGGAAAAGGACAGCCTTGAAAGCCTCGGCATCGATTTCAGGGAAATTGACTGGACAGCCTCTCAACTGCAGGATGCCCTCGAGTTGGACTCTTTGCAGGCGGGTTCACTACAACCCAATTTTTTTACTGAGGACGAGGACATCGCCGCAACCCTCTTGAGCCGAGACGGCTGGGTGCGGGTAAAGCTTTTTGCCAATCAAAATAAGCTGATCGGACAGGCGATGATCGATGCAGATCCGACTACGGCCCTTACGTGGCCAGCTATAGCTCCAGAGAGCTTCCACGTGGGCACTGCTGGCCCGCAGGGCCGGCGGCTGATCAATGAACAAGTGACTTTTGATTTAGGCGGTCGATTTCTCATCCGAGAGGTGAGATTTCGCCCTCTGGTGGAAAAGCCAGAACACTTTCTGGAGCGGATATCCATTGGTGCCTTCGATGATAGACTAGTCAACATCGCTCAAAACATTCCCAATTTCCCCACCATAGCAGAAGTAAAGGAAAACACCGAACCCGAAGTTAGCGTGATTTTAGATCCTCCCATATCAACCCAAACGATCCAATTGCTGATTTTTCGCGAAACCCCCAAGGAGATAGGGCTTGCCGATTTTGAACTCTACGGAGGTGGTTTCTTGGGGCGAGCCTCGTATGAATCCGAAATAATCGAATTGGGCGATCTGGCCAGTTGGGGCGAGATCCGCTGGTCGGGCCGACAGGATATGGACGCCCAGATCAATATCCGCACCCGGACGGGCGCAGACCCACATCCCGATATTTTCTGGCAGTTGCGGCCCGAGCAGCAAGACAGCGTTCAATTCCTCGATGGCGGGGGCGACTTGACCCTGAGCGAATACAAGAGCCGATACCGCAAGCTGCTCGACGTTCTCAAACCGGTAGAACCCCGAGATAGAGTGAGCCCCGATACAGAAAACTGGAGTTTCTGGTCCAGTCCCTATCTGTTCAAAAACTCGGGGACCAGCATCGTCTCCCCTAGTCCTCGCCAATTCTTCCAGCTCAAAGTGGACTTTTTTTCTACTGTCGAGGATGGAGGCAAAATTGATTATGTCGAGTTCAAGGCCTCCGTGCCACCGGCCGTACATAGCTTGGTGGGGGAAATTTTCCCGGTGGACACCCAAGTGGGGCAGGTGACGCAATTCACCTATTTTATTCGCCCGACCATCCGGGCTAGCGACAGGGGTTTTGACGGCGTAGAAATCTCCACGCCCTCGGGGGTGGTTTCGGTCGATTCGCTGCGCATAGACGGGATCAATTACGACAATTTTTTCTGGGCGAAAACGGCGGATGGCTTGGGCTTTGAGATCGACTTTCCGCGCAAACTAGAACCAACCGACAGCGGGGCCCTGATCGAGGTGGTGTTCAATGCTCCGGTACTGCGGGAAGTGGGTACGCTGTTTACTGGTAAGGTGTTCAACAGAGCCGAGCCAAACGAGGTGCGCCAACGCATCAACCCGGGCAACGCCGACGACGAGATTGAGAGCGACGGAATTTCGGTGAAAACAGCGCTGATTAGTTCACTGGTATCTACACCGCAAATTGAGCCCAATCCCTTTACGCCCAACGGCGATGCCACCAATGACGTGGTGCATATCTCCTACAAGCTCTTGCGGGTGACATCTCAGGTTCCCGTCTCCGTGGAAATCTTCGACTTGTCCGGCCGGCTAGTCAAGCAAATATACGCCGGGGGCATCTCCATCGGAGAGTATTCCCACCCTTGGGATGGAACAGACCGCTCCAACCGGCTGGTCCCCCCAGGACTCTATTTATATCGAATAGCGGTAGACATCCAAGCGGAAGAGGGCATCAAGAGCGGCGTTATCGCCGTGGTCTATTGATTTTTAATCGCCCCCAGATGAGTAAATGCGTGGGAGCCCCAATGCCATGGCCTGGCAGAGAACATTCAAGCTGGTGAGCACTAGCTTGGCCTGTATTTTGGGTAGGATGATCTTAGGTGAAGTCGCTTGGGGGCAAGAGGGTTTTTCTATCCAAGATGGCGTAGCTATCATCGAGTCCGAGGATCACTGGGCTCGTTGGCAGTCGGTGGCAAGGACCATCCAGATCACCGAGGATGGTGTGAAACCGGCCTTTATACGCAAGAACACGAGGCTCGAAATAGATGGTGTCGAAAAGATAGTCCCCGGCATTAACGCGGTTTTGAATGCCTCGGAGTTCGGCGGTGGGATATGGGATGCCGGCTCCAACCGCTTGAGCGCAGAAAACCTCATGGACAACAGGATGGACACCTACTGGGAGCCGGACACTTCCACCCCTCTTAGGGATTGGTGGGTACAAATCGATTTAGGGCGAGCCGTATCGGCCCATAAGATCGTTCTCAAGTTTGTCGGGGAGGATTTGGGAGACCCCTTTCTCCAATTCAAGGTCCTCACCTCTCAAGGAGAGACGATCATCGGACCGCTGGTGTACAGGAAACGCTTCTCAACGAACAAGCCCATCAAGAATGAACGGGTCTTTGAAGTCGATTTGACCAACCAGTTGCCCACCAAATGGACACAGGTGCGCGGCGATTTTACCGGCGATGTAATCAGATTCGTCTCTGTCGGCGTCACAGACAGCGATTTTGGCAAGGCAAGACAAGTTTCCCAGTCCGATTACGAGGCCCTTGACCCCGAGCAACAGGGCGACATAGAATACTTCCGTCGGGAAGCCTCGGGAAGGACGCGATTGTTGGAAGGACGCGAAGATTGGGAGACCTTGGCTAGCACGGACAGTCAAGGTCCTGTCGTCTACTACCGCCGCGAGTTGCCTCGATTGGCGGAAGTGGAAGTCTGGTCGATCGGCGACAATATCGGCATTGGCGTACTGGAGCGGGGTGGCAAAGTGACGAGTTGGGAAAACAACGGGGCTGAGGGGGTGGTGGTAGACGGAGTAATATATAGTGTAGAGAAGGCATTGTACTGGCCCGCTCAAGGGGGGTACAATCCCGATAGGCTGCTGCCTTCGCAGCCGCCCGATGTCGAGCGTGCGTTAGTGGCGGATCTGGGAGGGGCCTTCTTCTTGGACAATATCCGCGTGCTCCAAGCCAGTAGTAACCCCCCTGGGCCTTTCCGCGCCTACCGCATTGAAGTCTCAGATGGCTCCACCAATGCCGGCGGGAGTCTGGCTTGGAAAACAGTAGGGTCGCTCGACCAGATCAACTCTGGTGAATCGTACCACGATTTTAAGTTCCCACTCACCAAGGTCAAGCATTTTTCTTTTACCTATAAGCTCCATGTAAGGGCCGGACGCCACGGCTTGTCAGAGATTCAGTTTTTCGGTGAGGGGTACATGCCCGAGGCCCGGATCGAATCGGTCTTTGACGGGCCTTCGGCGTTCATAGAATTGGGGGCCACTCCCCAAAATTTGGCGTCTATTGAGTGGGATGCGGATATACCACCGGGTACGGATATTATTCTCCAGACCCGCACCGGCAATACGGTCAAAACCACTACGCTCTACTATAAAAAGAACGGTGAGTTGTTTCCGGGCTCCGAAGAAGAAGCAGCGGAAGCGTACGCTACGGACAAAAAATTCTTTGGGGATGCCTCTGTTGGACCCGTCGTTACCCAGACCAACCCGGGCAGCGATTGGAGCAGTTGGAGTCAACGCTATTTCAATTCGGGAGACAAAATCACCTCGCCTAGTCCGCGGAAGTTCGTCGCCATCCAAGCGACCTTTATCACGGAAAATCCTCTCGTAGCGGCTACACTGCGTTGGGTGAAACTCAATTTTGTAACGCCCATCGCCAAAACAGTTATTGGCGAGGTGCTGCCCGCTCAACTCGAGGTGATTGGCACTGAGCAATCGTTTTCCTATTTCATCCGCACGACCTTTGAGGCGGCCAACGAAGGATTTGACGAAATTCTCATTGAAGCTCCCTCCGGCGTCAAAATGAAATTCAAGCAAGCCCACGTGGACCTCACAGGGCAGCCGCCTCAAACCTATACCGCCCAGAGCGAGGGCTTTGAGGTCGTAGCCGGTGGTTCCGATTCGCTTTGGGTGCGCCTGCCCACTCCCATAAAGACGACCGGCGGGGCCGCGTTGATCGAAATTCAGTTTGAGGCGACCACATTCGATTTTACCACGTTCTTCAATGGGTCTATCGGCCATTCTTCCATACCCAATTCGTGGCAAAGAGTGGACCCAGGCGATGCGAACGAGACCACGGACAGCGAAAAAACCGTGATCTTAGCCCTTGAAAGAGGAGTGGTACTGGGAGATATCGAAGTCCAAAATGAGATCTTCACCCCCAACGGCGATGGCATCAACGATGATATGACTGTGAGTTTTTCACTCATGCGGGTGAAGGCATCAACGCCGTTACAGGTAAAAATATACGATCTAGGTGGGCGTCTTGTTCACCAACTGCGCGACGAGTACATAACCACGGGACGGCATTCCGTGGTCTGGACCGGAGTCGATAGATCCGGGGCTTTGGTGGCCCCTGGCATATATGTGCTGAGGATCGACATTAAGGTCGATTCAAAATCGAGTAGAAATACCTCGGACTATCGCTTAGTACATGTCTCCTATTGATCTTCTACGAGCCGAGAGGAACAGGTTTAACAAGCCACCGTTAGTCAAGACAGTGCTATTAGCGTTCTCTTGTCTATTGCAGGGACTTGTACCGACCCAAGGCTATGGGGCGAAGATCGTCATTGGCGGCGGTCCAGGGACCCTAGCGTGGGATGGCCATTATTCCGAGATATCGGTTATCGATTTTGACGCCAATCCCGGCCAAATTCAGCCGGCTCAGACAGGCCCCGAAGACAATATCGTCCTAAAAATATTTGAAAGAGGAGGGGCCGTAACATCGCCCAACGCGAGAATAGTGCTTGAAACATCTCAGAGTCTTTTGAATAAACAATTGGCGCATATGGTCAGCGGCGATACAACCAAGGCCTTTGAAGTAAAGGGCGGTTCTCCTACAGGCGTTATATTCAGGATAGATTTGGGTGAGCGCTTCGGGGTCAATCGGATCAAGTTTTTCCCGCGCAAGGGATTTGAAGAGTTTTTCCTAAAAGGCTATGAATTGCTGCTGAACGACGGCAGCGAGGAGCAGAAAACCCTAGCCGGGACGCCGGATTTCAAGGTTTTTAAGACCGAGGAACGCAACCTCAAGCCGACCATTGACCTAGACATCCCCTTACAGTTTGTTCGTTTCATAGAGGTGAAACAACTGGTACGCGGGGAATGGGAGATCGACGAATTTCAAGTCTTTGGTGCAGGTTTTGCCTCTTCTGCATCGTATATCTCAAAAGTATTTGATCGAGAACAGCCCGCTATCTTTGGCGACATAACATGGGCTAGGAGTAGCATCGGCGAACCCACGAAAACAGATGCTATCCTATCGACTCGGAGCGGCAACACACCGGATCCCAGCGATTCGCTGTCTTGGAGCACTTGGTCCTCTCCCTATCCTGCCGGAGTGCATACGGCTATTGAATCACCAGCCCCGCGTCGTTTTTTTCAGTTCCGTTTACTCCTCAAGACCAGCGATATCCTAGCAGCGGCGACCGTTGATTCCCTCGCCTTTGAGGTATCTCCTTCCCTAGCCGACTCGCTGGTGGGCGAGATATGGCCCCAACGTGCTCTGATTGGGCAGAATACCCCCTTTACCTATGCCGTGAGAACCGTCAACAGCCGAGGATTTAACCGTCTCGAAATAAAGACTATGGCACCGGTAGACATAGTGCGATCTGTGCAAATAGACGGGCTCGATGTCGGATGGGAAAAGGTGGATACAGAAGACGGGGGCCAAATTAGCTTCCCCCGGATTGTGGGGAACCGCACCTTGCGAGTGGTCTTTGAGAACGTGGCTTTGCAGTACAACACTTTTTTTGCCGGTAGAGTCTCCGATAGCCAAAAACCGGACAACCTGCCCCAAGTAGTCACCGAGGGAGATGCAGCCTCTGATTTTGAGGCGCAGGGGGATGACCTTTCGGTCGAGATCTCGGTGGGCAAAGACCTCATTCATTCCATGAAAGTGACTCCCGTCCCTTTTACTCCCAACGGCGATGGCCTAAATGATGAAGTTTTGGTGACCTACGACATCGTCAACCTGACAGGTGGTGCCTTCGTTTCGGTGGATATATACGATCTTTCTGGAAGGCGTGTAAAGGCGATCTATTCAGGGTTGGGTTCCAGTAAGAGATACCAAAGGGCTTGGGATGGAACGGACGGGAGCGGTGCCAAAGTGCTGCCCGGAATCTATTTGGTGCGAGTGGAAATTGATGCAGACTCAGGATCTGAGAGCAAGACGAGACTTGTCCCAATAGTCTATTGATTATTCCCATTTTACCTGAAAGCTAGGGTGGAACTCTCATGCTGACCTACCATACTTACAGCACTTTAATGCGCGGTATTAGTCTAGCGACCATAGTTTGTTCCCTTCTCTCTTCCATGTTAGCTTTCGACACCGACGCACAAGCCCAAGACGTCGATCCGATGCGTATAAAAGGCATGCGCCGAGGGGCCGAACTCACCTTTGAGCCAACCGGGTCCGGTGTGCTGTTCGGTGCCTTGGATCCGGCGGTCAAAAAGTGGTACGTACCGCAAGAACTTTTCCTAGAATACCGCTGGAAACAGTGGGAATACACCAACTACGCCAGGGACCACTACAATCGCTATGTGGATATCAATTTAGCCGGGGATTATTTTTACGATATTTACGGTTCCTATATCACTAGGGGATGGTTGGTCTACGACTGGTCCCAAACGCAGCCCCAGCAAGGGGGCAGTAACTTATTTAAGACCGAGAGATTCCAAAACTTTTTCAGCAATTTGGTCATTGCCTCTGATCAGAAGGGGCAGCATAACTTAGCCATCACCATAGGTAACGAGATCCGCTCGACCCTTACTCCAATGACCTTCTCAAAGCCGGCCTTGGACGGGATCCAAGTGGACTACCAAGCCGACAAATACCAGATCACTACGATCCTCTCGCGGATCTCTTCTCCCGGCGGAGCCGGTTCTCGCAATCCTGCAGTCAACCAAACGACCAGCTTGACAACGCTGATGGGCGGGCGGGCCGTTGCCCAAGTGGGTGATTTCATCAGCATCGGGGCCAACTACGTAAGTGCCCACAATTCCTTCCAACTCTTGGACGCTTTTGAAGGAACCCCTAGGAGTGGTTCGATCACTTCTAGTCAAAACGCTGAAAATATCACCCAGCTTTTCGTCCGTCTGACCGACGATTCGCCCGAAGACAACGAAGGCGGTGCTACCCTCTTCGCTTGGGATATGATCATAGAAGCCGAAGTCGAAAGCATTGATGAAGAGGGGGAACGGGCGTTTAGGCGAGAGGTTGTCCGGGCTAGCGAGGCGGGTCTCAAGCCCTCGCCTCAGGGCGGCTTTCAGCGCTTGGGTTTCTGGGAAGCCAGCGGCTCTGAGCAGATCGAACTAGTATACGACTTTTCCGAGGGAACGTACACCGGCCCAGACCCTTCGGAGATAAGAAGAGTGACTTTTGAACTGGTGGTTGCCAACGACTACAGAATCGAGGTATCTTCGAACAGCCAGACTAACCGTCAAAACAGCAACGTGTTTCTGCTGGCGGCCAGAGCCCAAGAAAACGTCAAAGACGGCTCTAATCTCAGAGTCCTCAAAATCCCGTACGGTTTGCCGACCGCCACCGAAATTTTCGGTTTCACTCTGGAGGCGAACAACATTGGGGGCCTTGATTTCTACGGCGAATTTGACCGCAGTAGGAGTTATCGAAAATACCCCAACAGGCAGCATACAAAACACCTGTCGGCTTTTGACCAAGGCGATGGCTGGATGTTGAATCTGTCGAGAACCGTGCAGCCGTGGTTCTTTTTCGGCGAGGCTTACAGTATGGACCACAATTACAATACAAGTGCTATCTTGGCCCGAGGCGAGATCAACATAGATTACGAGGACCGGACGAGATTCTACTACGAACTCGTCGACGACAACGATGATCAGGACCGGTATCCCGATTGGCAGAGGATAAACGAAAACATCGACTTGAATGTATTTCCCGGCTTGGATGAAAACGTCGATTTTATCTCCGATTTCAACCAAAACGACAGTGAAGATCTGCCCAACTTAGTGCCTGACTACGACGAGCCCTTTCTGCGCTATTCTACGGACCGCCCCGAGTATCTGTTCGGCATAGATATGAACAACAATATATGGATAGACCGGTTTGAAAACGATGATGAAGCAGACTTTCCTTATGGTCGGGATTTAAGCGGGTACAATTTTTATGCGGGCGTCAACATTACTCCAGAGATGAGGTTGACTATCGGCCGCACCGACGAGAGGCTCATTGCCGGTGATGGAGAAAATACCACCCATTATTTACTTTTCACCTTAGAAAAGGACTATCCCGGCCTAGGAAGGGTGAGGATTTTTGAGAATTTCAGGCTGGCTAAGGACAATATAGAAAATGACCTTCGCCAGTGGGACGAATTCGAGAGGCGCAACGTCCCTACCATTGATCCTCTGGCGGCCCGGAATACGTGGATAAATTCGTCCTATATAAGCTTCAGCTATACCAAGCTGAAGAATCTAAATCTCATCAACAAGCTGAAATACGACCACTGGCATCAAAGGGAAAGACAGCCCGATTTGCAACGGGACTTCGTTTTTGTCGGCCTGATCAATAAGGTGGACTATATTTTCAAATTCGTTAATCTCGACATCCAGCCCAAAATTAAAAACGAACTGAGGATAGAGTCTCCAGCACTTAAATCAAATCCCAAACGCAGGGAGGACACCCTGATATTTTCTTTACTGGCCCGGTGGCCATTGTTTAATAACTCCACTATGCAGGCAGGTGTGGAATATACCGTTTTCCAGCAACTCAGGGATTCGGATACAGCGGTCAAGGAAGGACTGCTGGACGACTTCAGTGAAATTGTCGGCGCGGCCCAGTTCTCCAATAATTCAAATTACTTGGGCTACAGTCTGACGACCCTGATGGGACTCAGGTTGACCCGAAGAGCCATCGACAACGAAACCGAAACAGGCAGAATGGCTTTTGCCACGGTATTTGCCGGTTTGGACTAATCTACCCGTGTGCAGGAATGCAGAGGAGACCTGAGCTAAATGTCAAGAGAAATGACTGTATTTTGTCTTTTACCACTCGTGCTCTTTGCCGTGTTCATGGGTTGCACAGTGGAAATAGGAGAACGAGTGGTTGCTCAGATAGGTGATGAGGAGATAACGGTTGACCAGTTGCGGAAATTTATAGATGACCTCCCCGAATATGCCAAGGCGGAGTCCACTAGGGTAGAAGAAGCGAAGAATCATTTGAACACCATGATCAATATCGAACTGCTGATCATGGAGGCGAAGGCAGCCGATCTCGACGAAAGCCTTGAATTTCGCGCCCGGCGGGAAGAGGTCCGGCGGGAAAAGTTGGTCCGCATTTTCCAAGATAGAGCGCTGGAGGTAGAAGAGGAAGTAGAGGAGAGCACAGTGCGGGAATACGCTGAACACATGGGGCTTACTAGAGTGATCAGATTGGCCGATATAATGGTCCCCAGCCGAGAAGACGCCTTGGCCGTCCTCCGAGAACTCAAAAATGGGGTGCCTTTTGGGCAAGTCGCCAAGAAATGGTCCATAAACAAAGAAACCTCGGCCCAAGGTGGGGACTTGGGCCGTTATACCACCCGAGAAAACATGATCACCCCCCTTCAGGACAAACTGTTTTCTCTCGCCGTAGGCGAAATCTCCGAACCCATAAAAATCGGTGGGCGCTATTCGATTTTCACGGTCATCGCCGATTCTACCATCGAACTCAGTCCCCAGAGGAAACTGGCGCTCGAAATGGGACTGAAAAAGGAGAAAAAGCAGCGGGCTCAATCGATCTTAGTCGCTGAACTCAAGGAAAAGTACCACCTCGAATTGGACCGGGAAGGTCTCGCGCTCATTGTCGAAAAAGTGCGTGGCGGTACATCTTTTGCCCTGGAGACTGAACGCAATATAGTTCTCTATCGGTACGACGGCGGAGAAATAACCGCTCAAGACTTGGCAGAAGCTGGCCACGCCCTGAAAGGCAATGCCCTAGCCCAACTCAGCGACTCCAGCCAAGTGATCGCTTTTGCCGAGCGCCATGTCGTGCCCAATGCGATGCTCGTGGAAGCGGCCCTGCGTGCTGGCATAGACGAGGAAGCAGAGACGATCGAGTGGTTGGAAGATCAGGCAAAGCAATTTTTGTTACGAGCCCTCAGGGCGCGAGTCCTAAGAGCTAAAGTGACCATCGCTGAAAACGAGTTGCGCCAGTTTTACGAGGCCCATGCGGCAAGGTATCTGCAACCCGAGCAGATCGAAGTACAGGAGATTCTGGTGGAGACGGAGGCCGAGGCCCTGAGGTTGATGGAGCAGCTCCAAAAGGGAGCCCCATTAGGCGACTTGGCCAAGAAGTATTCTATCCGGTCGCTAGAGGATCGGGATGAAGAAGGCCGATTCCACTTCCACCTTTTTGAAAAGAACTTTTTCGGCGGTTTTGTAGAACTCGCCGAAAAAGCCGAGATAGGAGTGCTCACTGGTCCGGCCAAGGTCAATGAAGGGTATTCTATATTTAAGGTGCTTTCTAGAGAACGCAAGCGGGAGACTTTTGCGGAGGCCGAGTGGAGAGTCCGGTCCCAACTTAAAAGAGAAAAAAACAGAAGGGCCTTCAATCAGTTTACCGAAGAAGTGCGGAATAAATACGCAGCGAAAGTGGTTATTCGGGAGGATAACCTCAACGCCGCTTTCGGGGAGAATAGGCACCCATAGGTCCTACTCTGCGTAGAGGTTGGCTCCCATCTCCAAGAAGGCGTAGGAGCCGTTCTGGCGAACTACCAGCAGCTTATTGGCCGGTGCCGATGGCACTGTCTGACGAGTTCCGTCGGGCCAAGTGATCTCCACTTCATCTGCCCCTTCCGCCCCACCTAGGCCAAAGAAAATACGCATATCGTTATAGGAGAGATAGCTAGAAGCACCGTTAGCCGTGCGCCACTGGGGTCGGCCGTCGACCAGCAAGCGGATCTTGGCGCCGACGGCATCGCGATTGGGGCCACGACCCAGCAGTTGTACTACGAGATAGTTGTTGGCGGGGGCAAAATCGTTGCGCAACAGGGTGGCCACCTCATCCAAATTGACGACGAAAATGTCCATATCGCCGTCGTTGTCGTAGTCGCCAAAACTGGCACCACGGCTGACTCTTTTAAGGTCCATTCCCGGGCCAGCCGCAGCCCCTATATCGGTTAGACGATCGCTGCCTTCGTTGCGGATTAACTGATTGCGCTGGGGATAGAAAGTGCTCGCAATAGTGCTCGCCACCTGCGGATAGACATGGCCATTAGCGACGAATAGATCCAAGTCGCCATCTCTGTCGTAGTCGAAAAATTGGGTGCCCCACCCCAGCATTCCAAGCGTGGGTTCCTCTAGACCAGTCTGGGCCGTTATATCTTTGAAATGGCTTGGTCCGTCGTTGCGGTAGAAGGTATTACTCTCGCGAAAAAAATGGGTTATATAGAGGTCGAGGTCACCGTCGGCGTCATAGTCTCCGCCGCTGACCCCCATCCCGGCCTCTTCTTCGCCGTATTCGTTATACGCAATGCCTGCTTTTAGGCCAATTTCGCTAAAGGTGCCATCGCGGTTGTTGTCGAAGAGCACATTGGGAGTTGCGTCATTGGCCACGAAGAGATCGATGTCGCCGTCGTTGTCGAAGTCTTCGGGCAGTACACCCAACCCATAATAGCGGTTGGCCCAGGAGATACCCGAGGGCCGAGTGACGTCGGTGAAGGTATTGTCTCCGTTGTTGCGATAGAACAGGTCGGCAGCTCCAGGTAAGCCCTGAGGACCGCAGAAGATCTCGATGCCCTCGTAGGTGCAGACCTTATCTGGAGGAGAGTCAAAATCGTAAACGAGATAATTGGCGACGTATAGGTCGAGATCGCCGTCGCCATCGTAATCAAAAAAAGCGGCGCTGGAGCTATAATCGTTCCCTGCTACCCCAGTGGAAATGTCCGCGAAGGTTCCGTTGCCTCGGTTGCGGTAGAGAACATTGGGACCATAATTAGTCACGTAAAGATCGCGGTGCCCGTCGCCGTCGATGTCGCCCACGGTACAGCCCATGCCCCAACTGCGGTCCCCGACACCGGCTGGTACAGCCACATCGGCAAAGGTTCCGTTGCCTCGATTGCGGTAGAGGACATTGCCCGGTCCGGTTTTTTGCCGGTAGGTATTGACCGTAGCACCATTGACCGTGTATAGGTCGAGATCGCCATCGTTATCGTAATCAAAAAAAGCAGCTCCGCCGCCGGAGGTTTCGACAATGTGCTTTTTCTCAGGTCCGCCAGCCACGTATTGGAAGGCGATGTGCGCCTCCTCCGTCTGGTCGGTGAATTGGGGTAGGACCGATTTCGGCAGCAGCACGGCCAGCACTAAGGCAGAGGCAAGGGGCCGACGCTGATAAAAAAAGTCCATACACTCATCGCTGTAGAGGTGAATTAAGCAGATAATGGTCGCAATTATAGAAATTACCCTTTGCTGCGGCAAGGACGGAGATCATAGGACGCGGGCGGTGGTTTTGCGGCTTTTTTGCTAAAGAAACATATATTCTCGCCATTCATGGATCCAGAGGTGTGGAATGAGGCAAATTTTTGCCGCCCTAATGATGGGCATCACGTGCGCGACTGTGGGGCGAGCCGAAAACATTGTCGTGGAACTTCGCGACGGAGTCGTGATGGAATTTGTGTGGATTGAACCGGGTACTTTTCTGATGGGATCGCCGGCCTCATCCCCCACACGGGGTGAAGACGAAGGCCCACAGCACGAGGTTTCGATAAGCAAGGGATTCTACTTGGGTAAATTTGAGATTACCCAAGCCCAATGGGTCGCGGTGATGGGAACAGCACCGTGGACCCAACGCAAGTATGTCCAAGCCGAACCAAATCACCCGGCAGTCTATATCTCGTGGGTCGATATGCAGGAATTCCTCCGCCGCTTGAACGAAGCCGCCGACAGGGATTTGTACCGCCTACCGACCGAAGCCGAGTGGGAATACGCCTGCCGGGCCGGGACCACGACGAGCCGTTCCTTTGGGGACGACGAAAGCCAGTTGGGCGACTATGCGTGGTACCTAGAAAACGTGGGGGAAGCGAGGGGAAAATTTGCCCAGCCGGTGGGTTCAAAGCAGCCGAATCCATGGGGTCTGTACGATATGCACGGCAATGTGTGGGAGTGGGTGCAAGACTGGTACAGCAACTCCTATGCAAACGCCAAACAGATAAATTCTACAGGAGCAGTTTCGGGCTCTACCCGCGTTATGCGTGGAGGCGGCTTTGTCAATCGTGCCCGCAACGTGCGGTCGGCCAAACGCTTCAGCTTTGATCCGTCGCTCCGCTATTGTGCCATTGGTGCACGCCTAGTGATGCAAAAATAAGACGCAGGCGCGCCAGCGCACCCTTGAGCACCTGATAGCCGGGCATTTTAAGGAGATACTTTTCCGTTTCGTTCACTTTCGACCTGCTATCGCTCACAGCACATTGCGTCCATTCCGCTACGCCGGCAAGACCTCGCGCAAGACCCGCAGGTAATTCCCGCCGCAAATTTTGCTCGTGTCCTCGGCGGTGAATCCCGCGTCCAGCAAGCCCTCTACCACCCAAGGCAATACCGCGCTGTTGAAGTGAGTGCCGATCCCCACGCCTGCTACCCCCATCACATCCGCGGCGTAGCGAATTTGCGCCACGGTCTGCTCCAATTGTGCTGGCGCGACTCCCCGATAGGGCGCGTCCCCCGGCGGCCGGGGGATCGGCGGGGGGATCCCCAACACACCGCCGCGCTCGGCCAACGCCCGCATCACCTCGTCGGGGGCCGCCCTGAGCTCGCCGACCAATGCCCGCGGATTCGAGTGCGAATCAACCACCGGCTTTGCCGATACTTCGATGATGTCGAGGGCGCAGGGGTCATTGCTGTGGGCCAAGTCGATGAGAATCCCGGTCGCGTTCAGCTCCGCAATCATCCGCACCCCCAACTCGGTCATCCGCCCGCCCGAACGGGTCTCATTGGAGGCATCCCACCCCAACTCGCGGGTCGCTTGGCCCAAGGTGATCATCCGCAGCCCGAGACGGGCGAACATCCGCAAGATGCCGGGGCTATCGCCGAACCAGTCGCTGCGATTGGCCCCCATCAATACCGCGACCTTGCCCGCCGCCTGTGCAGCATCCAAGTCCCGGGCGGTCCGCACCAGCAGCACTTGCTCGGGATGGGCTTCGACGTTGAGCAAAAAACGGTCGAGCACCCCCAGCACCAGTTGAGTCGGATTCTTGATCGCCAGACTCAGGAACATGTCCTCGCCGCCGCGGCCTGGACGCCATTCCGCTTCCCGACGCCACAGCGGTTTGTAGTTGTCGTCGTAGTAGGCCGCGCCCCCCTTGCACATCACCACCCCCACTCCCCATTCGGCAAACTTGGGAAAGTCGCCGCGACAAGTACTGGCGTCTTTTTTGCCGAGGTCAATATCGTCGATCACAAAGCGGGGATGGGTCAGGTTTAACCCCAGCATATCGCATACTCGATGCGGCCAAATGCGTCCAGAGGGCAATTTCATGGTCGTCTTATTCGCCGCTTTGCCGGCGTCATTCCTGCTGCTCAACGCCATTGCCCAGCGAGGAACCCCTTGGGTCGAACACCACGCCCCACCAGGAGACAAAAAGGCTTGACGCGAAACACGGATACTCCCGCAACAGCGGGAATCCAGCCGGGATCGTTTAGATCCAAGGGACGACCACCAGAGTTTGCAGACCGCCTCTAAGAAAACGTGAGTTCGGGTTAAACGGCCTCTGGTGGTTAGCTGGGCCTGTTGGTTTTTAAGGTGGGTTTTTTGGGTTGGTGAGCGTAGGCGACTAATCCGCTGATGAGATGGACCATAAAATTGATTGGGCTTCGATGTCTGGTGTGCTCAATCTGGGCGATATTTTTAAGTTGACCGATGATGGTTTCGATAAGGGTTCGTTTATGTAGCAGGTGTTGGTCTGCGCGGGACAGGGGGTGCTTTTTCATGTTGGATCGGGGCTTGGTACTCAAGCGGAGAGTGCTCTGTGCGTTCAGTTGGTGGCCTAGCGTGCTGGAAATATACCCTCGGTCGGCGACCAACGCGCCAAACAGGTCGCGCACCAAGCCGACCACAGGTCGGCGATCATCGACGTTGCCAGGGGTCAGAGCCCAGCGGAGCACTTGGCCTTGATCATTGCAAACCAGATGGAGCTTGAAGCCGAAAAACCACCCGGTCGAACTCTTGCCCCATTGGGCGAGGCCGGCAAACAGGCGGTGCTGGTGCTTGCGCGCTGCCACACAGACCGCCAACGGAGTGGAGTCGATAAACGAAATCCCCGTGCAGGGGCCTTGACATTGGCGCAGATAGACGCCTAACGGAATAAGGGCCGAAGGCATTAGCTCGACAAAACGCCCATAGCGGACTAACCCCGGAAACGCACCGCGTAGATGCCGACAGACCTGCTGCTGGTAGAACGCCTTGAACGTGCGATACTGGGACGGGTGAAACCAAATCAACAAGGTCATAATCTCGCTCAAACAAAGGGAACCCGCCCGCCGACGCTGACGACGCCCCGCCGTGAATTGGGCGCGTATCCACGAAGGCTCAAAGCCTGGGCAAAAATCATCGACAGGGCAAAACAGTTCAACTAAATTCATCGGGAGGGCTCCCGGATGGCTAAGGGGTATAGGGGTTATACCTAAAGTTTAGCCAAAAAGGAGACCCTCACCTTAACCCGAACTCACGTTAAGAAAGGAACATAGATGAAAAAAACATGGCTGCTGAGTCTGCTGCTGATCGCCTGCGGTCGGCCGGACGACGCGCCCGATACCCTCAAGATCGGCTACGTGATCAACTTCATGTCGCACGAGTGGTACCAAAACATTAGCAAGTCGGCGACAGCGCGGGCCGCCGAGTTGGGCGTCGAGCTGATCGTCGCCGATGCCAACCTCGACGTGGCAGCGCAAATCTCCAAGGCCGAAAACCTGCTCGCCCAAGGGGTCGAGGTGCTGATTTTGTCGCCCGTAGATGCCAAGGCGATGGGGCCGGTGGTGCGGCAGGCCAAGGCCGCGGGGACCAAGGTGATTACCGAGTCCAACCCCGTGCCCGGGGCCGACAGCTACGTGGGGATCGACAACTACGCCGGCGGGGTCAAGGCCGGCGAGTGGTTTGCCGACTATGCCCAAGCCAAAGGACTCGACCCCAAAATCCTCGTCATCGGCTTCCCCAACTTCGAGGACTGTCGGCAGCGGGTCGCCGGCTTTAAGGACGCGCTCGCGGCCTCGGGGCTCGCCCATCAGATCGTCCAAGAGGTCGATGGGCAGGGCCTCAAAGAAAAGGCCTTCAAGGTGGCGCAAGACGCGCTGACGGCCAACCCGCACATCAACGCCATCTACGGCATCAACGACGATTCCACGACCGGCGGCATGGCGGCCTACAGGGCCGCGGGCCTCGACGAAGCAGCCCTAACGGCGATCGGCTTTGGCTTCGAGGGCACCGTCGGACAGACGGCCCTCACCAGCGACACGCCCTACGCGGCGGCCTTGGCGATGTTTCCCAACTTCGTCGGCGCGACCCTGATCGACGCGGCCCTGCGGTTGAGCGAGGGCCAATCGCTGCCCGCCCACTACGAGACGCCGACGGTCGTCGTCACCCGCGACCAGCTCGGCCGCTTCTACGACGCGAGCACCGAGCCGCCCTTCGTGCTCAAAGTGGATGCGGTGCAAGCCCTGATGCCGCAATGAACCGCTTGCTGTCGAGGATGCTGCACAGCGAGCAGGCCGGGCTGTTGCTGGCGCTGGTCTTGCTCTGCGTGGGGATTTCCCTGCTGACGCCGGTCTTCTTTACGGCCATCAACATCAAGAACGTGCTGCGCGACGCCTCGCTGGTGGCCATCGTCGGGATCGGCATGGTGATGATCATCTTGCTCGGGGAGATCGACCTGAGCGTCGGCTCGACCCAAGCCGTAGCCGGGATCATCGCGGTGGCGGTGCTCAACCAATTTGACAGCGTGGCACTGGCCCTGGCCGCCGCCCTGGCCGCCGGGGCACTCATCGGGCTGTGCAACGGCCTGTTGGTCACCAAGACGGGCATCAACTCCCTGATCGCCACCTTGGGCATGATGGCGATTTTGCGCGGCGCGGCCATGGTCAGCACCCAAGCGGTATCCATCCAAGGCACAGTACAAGGATTCGTCGAAGTGGGGACCGGACACTGGGGGCCGGTCCCAATTCCGGTGCTGGTGACCTTCGCCCTGTTGGGGCTGTTTTACTACGTGCTGCACCACACCCTTCTCGGCCGCTATATTTACGCCATCGGCGGCAACATCCAAGCGGCGCGGCTGGCGGGGTTGGCCGTCGATCGCACGCGCATCTTGGTCTTTGTGCTCGGCGGAGTGCTGGCCGCGTTGAGCGCCTTTATCTTGGCCTCGCGCCTCAACTCCGGGCAGCCGAATGCCGGCTTGGGGTTTGAGTTGCAGGTCATCGCGGCGGTGATCTTGGGCGGCATCAGCCTGACGGGCGGCGTGGGGACGCTCGGCGGAGCTTTTATCGGCATCTTGATCCTGACGGTGCTCTCCAACGGCTTGGTGCTTTTGAACGTGTCGTCCTTCTACCACGACATTGCACGCGGCGCGGTCATTATCCTCGCCGTGTACCTGGACACCCGGCGCAAGCAGAGCCTCCTGCGGCGGCTACTCGCTCCCCCGACATGACCCCGACCCCGCTTTTCTCCTTAGAGAACATTCACAAGCGCTTCCCCGGCGTCTATGCGCTCAAAGGCGTTGATTTTGCGGTGCAGCGCGGAGAAGTCCACGCGCTGGTCGGGGAAAACGGCGCGGGCAAGAGCACCTTGATCAAAATCGCGGCTGGCGTGTACCGCTACGACCGGGGCCGCTATCGAATCGCCGGTCGCCCCGTAGCTATGCGCCATCCGCGCCAAGCCCTAGAGCACGGGCTGGCGGTCGTGTACCAAGAGTTAGAGTTGGTCCCCTCGCTTTCGGTGGCCGAGAATTTGTTCTTTGGCCGCCTGCCGCACGGGCGCGGTGGGCGCGTCCAGTGGAACGCGCTCTACGACGCTTCGGCTACGCTATTGGCCCAAGTCGGGCTGGCGGTCGATCCGCAGACCCACGTCGGCCACCTCGGGGTAGCCGCGCAGCAATTGGTCGAGATCGCCCGGGCCTTGGCGTGTGACGCCCAAATAATCGTCATGGACGAGCCGACCTCGGCCCTGAGCACCCGCGAGATCGACACCCTCTTTGCGCTCATCGCCCGGCTCAAGGCGCGCGGCGTGGGCGTGGTCTATGTATCGCACAAGCTCGCCGAGGTCATGGCACTGGCCGACCGCGTGACGGTCTTGCGCGATGGCGAGCGCGTCGCCTGCGAGCGAGCCGCGGACCTCGACGAGGAGCAACTCATCGCGCTCATGGTTGGGCGGGCGTTGGGCCAAGGTTTTCCCGCGACCGGACGCACCCCAGGGCCGGCGGTGCTGGAGGTGGAGGGGTTGACCACCGATCGGGTGCGGGATATTTCCTTCCGGGTGTGCGCCGGAGAAATCGTCGGGTTTTCCGGGCTGATGGGTGCCGGGCGCACCGAACTGGCGCGGGCCATACTCGGCGCGGATCGCCGCCGCGCTGGCACGGTCGCCATCGCCGGGGTCGCCCTGCCGGCCAACGCACCGGCGCGGGCGCGCTCCTTGGGGTTGGGACTCGTGCCGGAGGATCGCCGGGCCGACGGCCTGTTCGCGCAGCAGAGCGTGCGGGCCAACGCGAGCGTCGCGGCCTTGGAGCAGTTCTGCCGCGCTGGGCACGTGCAAACAGGCAGGGAGCGGCAACAAGTCGGCGCACTCATTGCGCGCTTGCGCGTGCGGCCCCCGGACCCAGAGCAGGCCATCGCTCGGCTCAGCGGCGGCAATCAGCAAAAGGTCCTGCTGGCCCGCTGGCTGCTCAAGGAAAACTTGCGGGTGCTGCTCGTGGATGAGCCGACCCGGGGCATCGATGTCGGCGCCAAGGCCGAGATCTATCAATTGCTGGACGAACTGGCGCACGGGGGACTGGCCATTGCGATCTTCTCCTCGGAAATGCCCGAAATTTTGGGGCTGTGCGACCGGATGTACGCGATGCGCGAAGGGCGAATCGCCGCCGAGTACGAACGGGCCGAGGCCACGCCGGAAAAGCTCTTGGCCAGCGCCCTGCCCGCTACCCGCTAAGACCCTTCATCCCCATCACCAGAGAGGTGCAACGTGAAAATCCTAATCACTGGCGGCACCGGCCGCGTCGGAGCCAATCTAGCCAGAGCCCTGCTCGACAAAGGGCACGACATCCGCTCGTTTGTCTATCCCGGCGACCAAAGCCGCGCCCACAAGCTCGACAGCTTTGAGCGCGTCGAGACCCTCGAAGGCGATTTGCGCGATTTTGCCGCTGTGCGCCGCGCCGTCGACGGCGTCGATGCGGTGTACCACATTGCCGCGGCCTTTGGCGGCCCCTTCGGCCACCGCGAATACCTCGCAATCAACGGCATGGGCACCATCAACCTGCTGGAGGCCATCCGCGAGCTAACGCCCAGCCTGCACCGCTTGGTCTATGCTTCTACCGAGGCGATTTACTGGAGCAACCCCTACAACGGTCGCTGCTTTGAAGAGCCGATTCGCGAAGACCAAGTCGCCCGCTACCAGACGATGCCCTACTTCCTGACCAAGTGGATCGGCGAAGAGCTGGTGATGAGCTATCACTTGCAGTTTGGGCTGCCGTCGGTGACCACGCGCTTTGCCACGATTATTGAGCCGGGCGAATTCCTCGACGAAAGCGGCTTGCCGCCCCTGTTCTTGTTGGGGCCGACCTACGAGCGATGCAAGGATCAAGACGGGGCCTTTGCCGAGCAAATCAGGGCCTTGTGGACAGGCGAGGAGCAATTCTTGCTGGCGCGGAATCCAGACGGGCGGCCCTATAAGCAGCAATTTGCCGATGTGCGCGACATCGTCCAAGGGCTGGTATTGGCGCTGGAGCGGGACGAGGCCGTGGGCGAGGTGTTCAATCTGGGCGGGGCCGCGCTGTTTGACTGGGGCGAGGTCGTGCCCTATCTCGCCGAGCGCTTCGGGCTGAAATTCGTGGAGGCGCGCCGCCCGGATTGGAACTTTTTCGAGTTGGATTTGACCAACATCAAGGAAAAATTGGGGTTTGCGCCCGAGCACGACTTGGCGAGCGTACTCGATGCGGCCGAGACCATGCGGCGCGGGGAGGACGTGGGGATTATACCGACGGGAGTGCGCTTTGGGCGGGCATAATCACCCTTGCCGTGGGTGATTTTCACCCATATCATGGGTATATGAACGCGAATCAACTGTTGCCTCGACTCGCTTCCGAGCACTTGGAGCGCACGCTGAGAGTCATGCCCGTAGCGGTTCTCACGGGTGCGCGACAAACCGGCAAAAGCACCCTCGCCCGCATGCATCCCATTGGAACAGACCGATCGTACTTCACCTTGGACGACTACGCCATCCTCGAGCAGGCCCAACGCGCACCGGACGCTTTGGCCGCTCGGGCCGTGAAAATCACGCTCGATGAGATCCAGCGGGTGCCGCATCTGCTGCTCGCCATCAAGCGCCTCGTCGACGAAAACCGAGTGGCTGGCCGTTTCCTCCTGACGGGGTCGGCCAATCTGCTGCTGATGAAGGAGGTGGGCGAAACGCTGGCCGGACGCGCCAGCTACTTGACGCTCTGGCCCATGACCCGGCGGGAACAGCGCGGGTTGGCCCAGTCTGGTATGTGGACAGCACTGGTAGATGCACCTGCTGATGCGTGGCGAGAGGTGCTGCTGGCGGAGCCAGCCCAAGCGGAGCCGTGGATGGCCCTCGCCCGACGCGGCGGTTATCCCGTCCCGGCCCATGAGTTACTGGACGATGACGACCGGCGGCTCTGGTTTGAAGGCTATGCGGCCACGTACCTAGAGCGGGATATTCCGCGTCTATCCGCCATCGAGAGCATAACCGACTTGCGGCGGTTGATGACGGCCGCCTGTCTGCGCGTTGGAGGGCTCCTGAATCAGGCCGATCTAGCCCGGGACGTACAGCTCGCGCCCTCCACAGTGCAGCGGTATCTCAACCTGCTGGAGGTATCGTTCCAGTTCGTGAGACTGCCGGCCTATTCTGTCAACCGGACGAAACGGCTGGTCAAGTCAGCTAAACTCTACTGGAGCGACACCGGATTGGCTCTACACTTAGCGGGCGAGTCGCATCCTCGCGGCGCACACCTAGAGAACATGGTGCTCTGCGACCTGCTCGCTTGGGCTTCTACGCTCGTCGCACGCACCGAGATTCTCTTTTGGCGGACGACCAAGGGGGCTGAAGTCGATTTCGTCATCGAAACGGGCCGGCGTCTGCTGCCCGTGGAAGTAAAGGCCGCCGCGAGCGTCCGCACCGCAGACGTGCGGCATTTGCATGCGTTCCTCGACGAGTACTCCGATATGGCGCAGCGCGGGATCGTCCTCTACGATGGCACAGAGACGTTTTGGCTCACCGATCGCGTCCTCGCCGCCCCGTGGTGGCGCGTGATCTGAAGCTACAATCTAACGAAGGAGCACACATGAAAATCACGGATTTGCAGGTGGTGCGGATGGGATCGGAGGGCAGGAACAATTGGACGTTTGTAAAAATTGAGACAGACGCCGGGATTTGCGGTTGGGGCGAGGCCAGTTTGCAGTTTAAGGACGACGGATTGATCGGCGAGTTTGTCGCGTTCAAGCGCTTTCTGCTAGGCAAAAATCCGTTTGAAATTGAGCGAATCTGGACTTCCCTGTATCGGCGGGTGACGTGGTCGGGTGGGTCGGTGACGACGAGTGCGATCAGTGCGATTGATCTGGCGTTGTGGGATATCAAAGGCCAAGCCTTGGGCGTCCCCGTGTACGAATTGTTGGGTGGAAAATCGCACGACAAAATTCGCATGTACGCCAATGGGTGGACGCGCAAGAGCAACACCCCGGAAGGGATTGCCGAGGGCGTAAAACGGGTGGTCGATCAGGGCTATGAAGCACTGAAGTTTTACCCTTTTCGCGGCCCACAGGTGGCAACAATCGCGCGAATTCAGCAGGGGATCGCCTTGGTGGAAGCGGCGCGCGAAGCGGCCGGGTCGCAAATTGAAATAGGAATTGACATTCGGGCGCGATTGAATATGTGGAGCGCGAGGCGGGTGGCGCAGGAACTAGAGCCTTATAACATTGCGTGGATGGAAGAGCCGATTTTGTGGGATAATCCCCAAGCGCTGGCGCAATTTGCTCACGAGGTGAACGTGCCCATTGCAACCGGCGAGCAGTTGTACACGCGCTGGGAATTTCGCGCGTTGTTGGAGCTAAATGCGGTCGGGCTTATTCAGCCGGATATTTGCCACGCCGGCGGCATCACCGAGCTGAAGAAAATCGCTGCCATGGCCGAAACCTATTACGTGACAATAGCACCCCACAATTCCAACGGGCCGATTTCAACCATCGCCAGCCTGCATTTGGATCTGTGCGTTCACAACAGTTTGATGCAGGAAATTTTTGTGTCGTCGATTGATCGGTACAACAAGGTGCTCACCCAGCCGATTGAAGTAATCGATGGACATTGTGTGCCGCCTGAAGGGCCGGGTTGGGGGGTAGCGTTGCGAGAAGATGTTGTAGCGCAACATCCGCCTAAGTCGTTTGCGCCGATTGAGTCTGAACCCTATATGGAGTTTTAGAGCAACTCGACCTTTCGTGCTCTGCATATATAGCAATCCGAAATGACTTGAAAGGTTTAGGTTTTCTTTTCACCGCCACCTCTCCGGCAACGCATCATCTTTCGCCATCTTTCTACTCACCCCTCTCCTCCTCGTCTTCTCAAGTCAGAAACCGAACCAGATGAGAAGCCCCAACGATAGAGTCGTGAAAATCATCACGGCGATGCTCAACTTAAACATGTGGGACATCTTCTTGTCGATCTTGTCGAGTCCTTCGGAAATGCTTTCAAATCCTTCGGACATACTTTTTTCAAATCGGTCAAAGGACTGCTCTATGTTGCCGAGAGCCTGCTCTATATCCTCAAACTGCTCCAATAATGAATCCAAATCGGATTGCTCCTGTCCCGTCAGCAAGCGATAGGCGTGAACACCCTTCTTAAAAGCCTCCTCGGCCTCTGGGTTGTCCGGGTTGCGGTCCGGGTGATACTGCAGCGCATAGCGGCGAAACGCCGACTTTATCGCGTCTGTGGTAGCGTCCTCATCTACGCCCAAAATAAGGCGGGCTTCTCGTCGTCTCATGCCTTTGCTCTCCTTTTGTTTACGTCACCTGCGGATGCCCTCCATAACCTACCCATCTCCCCCCCATCGCATCAATATCAATCTCTTCCTCAAACGTATCCACGTACCGCGGAATGTTCAAATTGAAGTCGTTTTCCTCGATTTCCTCAAAAGGAACAAAATAAAAGACACTAGCCCTGCCGCAGCGGCGACTAGCCCCGGTTGTCGCCGCATAGCCTATTCCGCTTATTAACGGCCTTCAACCCGAATCAGGAGAGTCCTTATGAAAAGCTGTATCCGCGCCGCGCTTGCCTGTGCGCTCGCCATCTCGCCCGCCTTTGCCCAAGAGGCCGTGCCCCTCAAGGCCCTGCCCTTCAGCCCAGCCCGCCAAGCCGGCGACTTCCTCTTCATCAGCGGCCAGATTGCCCGCACGGCCGACGGCGCCGACGTCAAGGAATCGGTCGCGGCCGAGACCCACCAGATCATGGAAAACATTGGCCGGCTCCTCCAAGAGCACGGCTATGGGTTCGACGACTTGGTCAACGTCACCGTCTGGCTCGCGGACATCGAGGACTACCACGAGATGAACAAGGCTTATGCCTCGTACTTTGCGGAGCAATTTCCGGCGCGGGCCTGCACCGGCGGGGCGCAGATCGTCTTTGACTTTCGAGTCGAGATCGCCGCCGTTGCCTATAAAGACAGCGACGAACCCGACCACCACGATGACGCCGACGAGGATTAGGTCATGCCGCTGAGCCGCCGCCGCTTCATGCGCGAGACCGCGCTAGCCGCCGGCGGCCTAGCGCTGGCCGGGACCGCGCAGGCTAAAAAGGACCTTCCCATGAGTACGGCTCGCCCCCTCTTTGTCGCTACTTGGCCCTTTGGCAAAGCCGCCAACGAACAATCGCTGCGGACCGCCGAACAGGGTGGCTCCATCCTCGACGCGGTCGAGCGCGGCATCCACGTCGCCGAGGCCGACGCTTCCAACGCATCCGTCGGATTGGGGGGCCTGCCCAACGCCGAAGGCGTGGTGCAGCTCGACGCCTGCATCATGGATGGCGAGGGGCAACGCGCCGGTAGCGTCGCCGCCATCGAGGGCATCCTGCATCCGATCTCGGTGGCGCGCCGGGTGATGGACGCGACCAAGCACGTCATGCTCGTCGGCGAAGGGGCGCGGCAGTTCGCGCTGGAGCAGGGGTTTGCCAGCGTCGAGCTGCTCACGGAAGAAAGGCGCGCGGCGTGGGAGGCATGGCGGGAAAAGCAGGGCGAGGCCGACAATCACGATACCATCGCCCTGCTCGGGCTCGACGCGGAGGGGCGGCTCGCCGGCGGCTGCTCGACCAGCGGCTGGGGCTACAAATTGCCGGGCCGCGTCGGCGACTCCCCGATCATTGGCAGCGGGCTGTACGTCGATGGGAGCGTGGGCGCGGCCGGGGCCACCGGCTTGGGCGAGAACGTCATGCGCTACTGCGCGACCTTCCTCGTCGTCGAGTACATGCGCGCGGGGCTGCACCCGGAGGAAGCCTGCGCCGAGACCATCGGCCGCATCGTCGCACTCGATCCGCGTCCGGTCGAGAAGTTGCACCTCAACTTCATCGCGCTCGACAAGCAGGGCCGCGTTGGCGCGGCCGGCACCAACGAGGGCTTCCAATACGCGGTCACCTATCCCGGCTACAGCGAAGTGCTCACGGGCGTTGGGCTGAGCGCGGGCGCGATCGGGCCGGAGGGGGGCAACCGGCGCTGAACGCCGCCATTTATTGTTGGATGGCAAGCGATTCGGTGGTCTGGATTCCCGCCCCGTGTCGGAGCACGGGGTGACGTTCTGTTGCGGGCATGACGCCTCCCCCGGCTCAACCTCGTCCGGGTGCTGACTGGATTCCCCTTACGCGAAAATCTCGGATCAGAGGATTCGCTTCAACGCCTCAACGGCGCGGTCGATGTCGGTCTCGTCGTTGAAAATGTGCGTGGAGATGCGGAGGGCGTTGTAGCTTTCCTTGGGCACGTCCGCGTCCTCCACATAAGCGTACGTGCCCTGCGCTGGTTTGAGGAAGATGTCGCGCTTTTGCAGGGCGGCGACGACTGCGCTGTGGCGACCGCTGGTGAGCGCGAAGCTGACGATGCCCGAGGAGAGGGTGCGCTGGAGTGGGGTGATCGGCGCGAGTTGGGGGATTTCCGCCAGACGCTGGCGGGCGTAGCCGCAGAGCTGGCGGCAGCGCGCTTCAATGCGCGGGTGGCCAATGGCGTTGTGAAACTCCATGGCCACCCCGTGGGCGACGATCTGGGGCACGTTGCGAGTGCCGGACGAGGCAGAATAGGCACCATAACCAGAATACGTAAACGCGGGCCGGACGCGGTCTTGCACTTCCTTACGAATGTAGAGCAGGCCCGTGCCCTTGGGCGCGAGCATCCATTTGTGGCTGCTAGAGGCATAGGTATCCACTCCGAGCGCTTTGACATCGACATCGAGCATGCCCGGGGCTTGCGCTCCGTCGCAGACCAGCAAGATGTCGCGGGGCCGGGTGAGAGCGGCAATGGCTGCCAGCGGCATTTGCAGCCCGGTGATGGTGTCGATGTGGCTGAAGCTGCACACGCGGGTGCGCGGCGTCAGGTGATCCTCCACTCGTTGCAGAATCTGCGCGGCATCGCGCACGGGATTGGGCATTTTGATGTAGCGAACCACGACGCCGCGGGTGTGCGCCAAGTGCTGCCAGCAGACCATGCCGCCGCCGTGCTCGTGATTGGTCGTCAGCACCTCGTCGCCCGGCCGAAGGTCGAGGCCGCTGGCTACGTGGTTCATGCCTTCGGTCGTATTGCGCGTCAGTATGGTCTCATCCAGCGCGGCCCCAATGAACTCGGCCCCCTTGGCCCGCACCTTTTCCATCTCGTTGCCGAGGCCGCCCCAGGTATTGGCCAGCGGATTGCCCTCCAGCTCGGCGAGGTACGCAGTCAGGGCGTCGGTCACCACGCGGGGCGTCGCCCCAATGCTGCCGCAGTTGAGATGCACGAGGCCCGGGTGTAAGCGAAACTCGCGCCGCACCCGCTGCCACAGTGCCCGGGGGCTGCTCGCCGCGGCGAGGTCTCGATTGAGGGAGCCAAGCCCGGCGGCCCCCTCGGGCATGAGCGGGGCCGCGGCCGCGGCGGCGGCGATTCCCTTGAAGAATGCTCTTCGTTCCATCTGGCGTCCTCCGTTGTCGATAGTACTAGCGCAGTCTATACTTTTTACCTAAAGTCATTTAGGACTGTCATACATGCCTTGGTACAGACCCTTTCTGCTCCTGCTGGCGATTGTCGGCTGTGGACGAGTGCCCGAGCCAACACGCGAAGTTCAGGGCGACCGCTCAATGCGCGCCGGTTACTACGGCGAAGCCGCCCGCCACTACCAGCACGCCGTTGACCAAAACGCAACGCCGGTGCTCTACCGCAAGTTGGCCGAGGCCCACGCGAAAAACGAGGCCCTGCCGGCCGCTGTCCGTGCGTTCGAGCAAGCCATGGCCCTCGCGCCGAGCCACGCCAAGACGCGAACCGAGCTGGCCATCCTGTTGACGCGCCTCAACCGCTACGAGGACGCCTTTCGCCTGCTCGAACAGACCGTGCGAGAGCAGCCTGACCGCGCCCAAGCGAACATGGTGCTGGGGTTGCTACACGCCCGCGAGGGACGCTACCCCGCTGCGATTGCCGCCTATCAGCGCGCCCTTGCCGCCGTGCCCAACTACGGAGAGGCGTGGTTCAACCTCGGCCAAGCCTATCTCAAGCAAAACGACTACGCGGCCGCCGAGCAAGCCTTTGGTCGCGCCGTGGCCGCCGATACGACCTCGGCCCAATTCCGCAATGGCTTGGGGCGCAGCCACTACCTCCGGCGCGACTACGCCGCGGCCGCGGCCGAATTTAGCCGCGCCGTGCGGCTGGATTCGCTTTTTGCCCGAGCCCACTTCAACCTCGGCAACGCCCTGCTGCGCTCCGGGCAGCAAGACGAGGGCCGCCGCCATCTGGTGCTCTACAAACGGCTCGACCGAGAAGAAGACCGGATCGCCATGCTAAAAAACACCCTAGCAACGCACCGAGACGACGCCGGCGTCTATCACGACTTGGCCGTGGTGTACGGACAGCGCGGCCAATACCAAGAAGCGCGTCTCCGCTATCTCCAAGCCCTCGACCGCGACCCCGCTTTCGCGCCCGCGCACCACAACCTCGGCAACATCCACTTCCGCCGCGGGGCCATGGCCGCGGCCGAGCAGCGGTTTCGCCAAGCCTTGCAGGCCGATTCCACGTACGCCCTCTCGCACTTGGGATTGGGCAATATCTATATGGTCCGCAAGCAATACGAGCGCGCCTTGGCCTCCTTCCGCCGCGGCCTGCGCCACCAACCCAACCATCCCAAGCTCCGCCGCAACCTCGCCGCGGCCGAGCAAATCGCCGCGCAGGTGGGCCGATGATGCCGCGCACCTTGCCCCTGTGGGCCAGCGTTGTATGCGCCGCTGTCGCTGTCGCCGGGCCGGCCCCGCAATTTGTGGAGATCACCGAGGAAGCGGGCCTAGATTTTCGCTATGTCAACGGGGCGAGCGGCCACAAGTACATGGTGGAAGCGGTCGGCTCGGGCGCGGCCTTTTTCGATGGGGATGGCGACGGATGGCTCGACCTGTACATCGTCAACGGTGCCCCTCTGCCCGGGTATCGCGGCCCGGCTCGGCCCAACGCGCACTATCGCAACCAACGCGACGGAACCTTTGCCGATGTCACGACCACGGCTGGCACGGGCGACGCTGGCTTTGGCATGGGCGCGGCTGTCGGCGATTACGACAACGACGGTCATGCGGATTTGTACGTGACCAATTACGGGCCGAATGTGTTGTACCGGAACGAAGGAGCCGGCGTTTTTGCCGACGTCACGGCTGCGGCTGGAGTCGGGGATTTAGGGTGGGGGACGCACGCGGCTTTTGTCGATTACGACCGCGATGGCGATTTGGATCTATACGCGGCCAATTACATGGAATTTGACCCGGCCGACAACGAGGAGTGCTTTGCCGGCACGGTGCGCATTTACTGCGGCCCCAATACGTACCCCGGGCAGGCGGGCGTCCTCTACCGCAACGATGGGGGCCGCCGCTTTGCCGACGCGACCGCGGACGCTGGCTTGCGCCTCGATTCGGGGCGGCAGCTCGCCGCGGTATTCGGCGATTTTGACAACGACGGCGACTCCGATTTATTCGTCGCCAACGACAAGCAACCCAACTTTCTCTTCTGCAACAACGGGGATGGAACGTTTAGCGAAAACGGCGCGGAGGCCGGGGTAGCGTACAACGAAGAAGGGTTGGCCGAGTCCGCCATGGGGGCCGATTGGGGCGACTACGACAACGATGGGTTTCTCGACATTATTGTAGCGACCTTTCAGTGGCTGCCCAATACGCTCTACCGCAACGATGGCGATGGGTTTTTCACGGATGTCACGTTTGCGGCCAACCTCGGGGTGCCCAGCGTGCCGTATTTAGGCATGACGTCCGCCTTTCTCGATTACGACAACGACGGGTTTCTCGATGTGTTCGTCAGCAACGGCCACCTCGACGAGAACGTGGAAGAGTACGACCCGGCCACCACGTATCCACAGCGCAACCAGCTCTTCCGCAACCGGGGCGACGGCTCGTTTGCCGAGGTGACCGAGCACAGCGGACCGGGGCTGTTGGTCGAGCGCGTCAGCCACGGCGCGGTGTTTGGCGACTGCGACAACGATGGCGACGTAGATATATTCGTCTCGGACTCGGCCTCCCCGCATTGCACCCTGCTGCGCAACGACGGCGGCAATGCCAATCACTTCCTGACGATTGAGGTCGTTGGAACCGCGAGCAATCGCGATGGCTTGGGCGCGCGCGTCCGCGCCGTGGCCAGCGATTTGGTGCAGACGCGGGAGATCCGCCGCAGCTACGGCTACATGGGTTCCAACGACGTGCGCCTGACCCTTGGCTTGGGCCGCCACCCACAGGTAGATACGCTGCAAGTCCATTGGCCCAGCGGCGCGGTGCAGACGCTGGTGGGCGTGGAAGCCGATCAGCGCATTGTGGTGCGGGAGGAGCGTTGAGGCGGTTGGGGCTTTGACGCTAGAGGGCTGTTGGGCGATAATTGGGGCCTTAGAACGGTCGCACTACGGAAAAAAAAAGGAAAAAGGCCATGCATTTCATAGTATCGTGGGATATTAATGCCGAAGGCGCGGAGTGGGATGCGCTCAACGCTCAGCTAAAAGAGTGCATAGAAAACTATTCTTGGGCGCGCCCACTTAGAACTTTTTACGTCGTTAGGGTATCCGCTCCGCAAGAATGGCAAGAAGTTACGAAAGACCTGATAAAAGTAGCCGAGGGTTCTCCAATTAGGATACATCTCGTCATTGGCCCTTTAATGGCTGGAGGTCAATACGATGGCTATCTTCCCAAAAATTTTTGGCCAGAATTAGAAAAGAGAATAGCCTAATGAGAGACCCCGCAAAGCACGTTGAGGCTGACTTCGACTCGCATACGCCACTTGCGAGAACAACCGTAGTGGTTTCCGTGCCGCAGACCCTTGAAATAGAATTGGTGGATTCGTCTGTCTTCAAGGACTACGAGGTTTGGTCTATTCAATCTTCTGCACTTTTTAGTATCCTCGTAGGCATCGCTGTCGCAATGATACAATCTGGCTGGTCTTCTGCATTGGGCGTTTTTGGCTCCGTATTCCTCGTTTGGTTTGTGTTCAGTTTGGTATACGCCATTAGGAAGCGAAAACAATTGAAACGCAATGTGACAAGCATACCGTTTGTCCCCAAATAGCACCTTGTGGTGCGGGAGGCTCGTTAATTTGGGCCTGAGCAGTGGAGGTGTTTTATGGCACAATTGAGACGACGGGCCTATCCGGTGGACCTACGGGTGCTGCCCGACACCGTGCTGGTGTCGTTTCCCGACATTCCAGAAGCACTGACCGAGGGAAATACGGAACGCGAAGCTCAGTCGGAAGCAGCGGACTGCCTTGTCGCAGCACTGGGTGGGTACGTGAACGACGGGCGGAGCATTCCGCAACCATCGGCCAGTAATGGACCCATTGTTGAGCTGCCGGCACTCATCGCCGCCAAGCTCGCACTCTACGAGACGATGCGCGAGCAGAACATCGACATTGGCGAATTAGCCGAGCGGCTTGGTGCCGTTGCAACGACGGTGAGACAGCTCCTCGATCTGGACCATCGCTCACACATCGATCAGGTCGAGACCGTGCTAGAAGTGCTGGGCAAACGCCTAGTGTTGGAAGTATAATGGAAAGAGCCTTCGATTTATCCAATTCGTGGGTACTTTTTGTCTCTAAAGAGGACGCACTGAATAGGCTCTATGAGCTAGCGGCAGAATGTGCCGAAGCGGACTGGGATGGCTACGGTGCAGAAGCCGTTAGCCCAAGGGCCGTTGAACGTAGCGCACACTTCATTCGTCGGCTACCGGAGGGTTTGCCGTTGCCGGAAATATCCGTGGAGCCGGATGGCGAAATCGCTCTCGACTGGTCTCCGACTCCGACGCAGACGTTTTCTGTAAGCATAGGTACTGCGGATCAAATGGCTTGTGCGTGGGTTAATGGGACAGAGCACGGGCACGTAGTGGTATCCAGCAATAATGGCGAGATCCCCTCGCGTATTCTTCAAGAGATTCAGCGCATCACTAATCAATGATTTTACCTTCAGGGCTACCTAAAGAAGTTGCCGACGACGAACCCCTCGCTCGCTTCCTCACTTCTTCGGGACAATTCAACCAGTCGGCAGTTAAACAATCTGCTTTTTTGCCAAACAAAAGAGATGGCAAAACATCGGTTTTCAGACATGGAGCCGAGCCGCAAGCAGCCCTTATCGCTATTGCGAATGAGCATATCGGGAGTAATCGGAGAGTGCATGGGGTGGGAATCGTCCAGGCGAGGGATGTGCGTTCGGTCCAACTCGATGTCCAGTCGCAGGAGCCTCCTCCGCGTCACGCAGATATTACAAACTGGCCGCCACGTATGGAAAAAGCTATGCAAAAAGAGATAGCCATATTGCTCGCTCAGAAGGCTGAACTCGTCCTGTTTCCGGCCGCTTGAGAAGCCCCCTATTGCATGCGTCTATCGTGGAATGAAATCCGCACCCACGCCGCTCGATTCGCGCAAGAATGGCAGGACGCCGGGTACGAAAAGGGGCAGACCCAGCTTTTCTACCGCGACTTTTTTGAAGTCTTTGGCGTGCCCGTGCGCCGGGTGGCCGCGTTTGAGGAACCCGTTACACTGCTCGGCGATAAGCGAGGCTTTATCGACCTGTTTTGGAAAGGGGTGCTGCTGGTTGAGCAAAAGAGCGTCGGCCGCGATCTGACAAAAGCCAAGGCCCAAGCCCTGTCCTACTTTCCGGGCCTCAAGGATGCTGACCTGCCGCGCTACATCCTGTTGAGCGACTTTCAGTCGTTTGAATTGTACGATCTTGACGAAGACGAAAGCACCGCCTTTGCCCTCGCGGACTTGCCGCAATACGTCGAACAATTCGGCTTCATCTTGGGCGTACAGAAGCGCACCTTCCGCGATCAGGACCCGGTCAACATCGCAGCGTCCGAGCGCGTCGGCTATCTCCACGACGCCTTAGCTGATTCGGGCTACACCGGCCACGATCTCCAGCAGTTCCTCGTCCGCATCGTCTTTTGCTTCTTTGCCGACGACACCGGCATCTTTGAGCCGCGCGACATTTTCCTCGACCTGTTGGAAAACCGGACGCGAGATGATGGCTCCGACCTCGGCGGTTGGCTGGCGCAGCTATTTCAAGTCCTCAATACCCCAGACGATCGCCGATCCAGCAACCTCGACGACGACCTCGCTCGCTTTCCCTACATCAACGGTGCCCTGTTTCGCGATCCGCTGCTCATCCCCTCGTTCAACGCCGACATGCGCCAGCGGCTGATTGACGCTTGTCATTTCAATTGGTCGGACATCTCCCCGGCGATCTTTGGCTCGCTCTTCCAATCTGTGATGGACGAGAAAGAGCGTCGCGCTCAAGGTGCTCATTACACCACGGAACAGAACATCCTCAAGGTCATTGAGCCGCTTTTTCTCGACGAACTGCGCGACGAGTTCCGCCACCTACAAGCTCGCCGCGACAGCCGCCGCATTCCCGAACTGATCGCCTTTCAGCAGCGGCTGGGCCAGTTGCGCTTTTTTGATCCAGCGTGTGGGTGCGGCAATTTTCTCATCATCGCCTACCGCGAATTGCGGGCCTTGGAAATCGAGGTGCTCAAGGAGATTCGGCCGCACCGCCAGATCGATGCTTTTGCGGCGTTGTTGTCGGCGGTTGATGTCGATCAGTTCTACGGCATTGAGTTGGGGGAGTTTCCGGCGCACATTGCCGAGGTCGCCTTGTGGATGATGGATCACATTATGAACAACCGGCTGAGTTTGGAGTTCGGCCAAACGTACACGCGCATTCCGCTGGCGAAGTCGCCACACATTCGGCAAGGCGACGCGCTGGAGACCGATTGGGGAGAAGTGTTGCCGCCGGAGGAGTGTTCCTACGTTTTGGGCAATCCGCCGTTTGTGGGACAGAGTTATCAATCGCCAACCCAGCGTCGGCAAATGGCGGCTGTCATCAACTCGCCTTCGGGAAAAGCAGGTTCGCTCGACTACGTCGGCGCGTGGTTTATCAAGGCAGGCGAATACGTCCAACAGAGCACCGCACGAATCGGCTTTGTGGCAACTAATTCCATCACGCAGGGCGAGCAGGTCGCGCAGCTTTGGCCGATCTTGTTCGACCGATGTAAGCTGGACATCGCCTTTGCTCATCGCACGTTTGCTTGGGGATCGGACGCTCGCGGTATGGCGCATGTTCACGTCGTCATTATCGGACTGGCCAAGCGGGGCGATGCGCCAAAAGAGAAGCGACTGTTTTCCTACGACGCCCCCAAAGGCGATCCACAAGAAAGCCAACACACCGCCCTCTCGCCCTATCTGTTCGACGCCGGTGGACTCGCCGACCCTCGCATTGTGGTACAGGAGACGACCAAGCCGCTGAACGGCCTTCCCGCAGCGCGAATGGGAACCAAGCCAGTCGTCGGTGCTCATTATCTTTTTAGCGATGCGGACAAGATGGAATTTCTCCAGCAAGAGCCAACCGCGGCGAAGTTTTTTCGTCCATTCATTGGAGCGGCAGAATTCCTCCGCGGAAAATCGCGTTGGATTCTTCACGTAGGCGATGCCGATCCTGCGGAATTGCGGAAGCTACCCCTCGTCCGGGAACGCATCGCGGCCGTCCGACAGATGCGAGCCGCTAGCAAAAAACAGGCGACGCGCATATTGGCAGATTTCCCGACAAAGTACGAGGTGGAAGTCATTCCCACTGCACCGTTTCTGGTCGTGCCGGAAGTCAGTTCGGAACGGCGGGATTACATCCCGATTGCATGGCTGGAGCCGCCGGTGATTCCAAGCAACCAAGTACGCATATTGCCCAATGCCTCCCTTTGGCAGTTTGGACTTCTCACATCTACAATGCACATGGCATGGGTCAGGATTATCAGCGGGCGGCTGGAAAGTCGTTTTCGATACGGGGTTGGCATTATCTACAACACCTTTCCTCTGCCTCCCAATCCCAAACGCCTGCAACGCCTCGCACCCTTCGCCGACGCCATCCTCGCCGCCCGCGCCGCCCATCCCGCCGCCACGCTGGCCGACCTCTACGATCCCGACCTCATGCCCGCTGACCTCCGCAAAGCACACCGCGCTCTTGACCGCGCTGTCGATAGGCTCTACCGTCGCAACGCCTTCACCGCCGACCACGAGCGCGTCAAACACCTGCTTGGACTGTACGAAAAGATGCTGGTGCCGCTGACGGCCAAGCCCAAGCGGAGACAGCAGAGACGCTCCTAACCACGAGAGGCCCCTGTCATGCGATACTGGTGAACATAGGGCAGAGAGTCGGAGAAAATGAGGACATTCATAATTTTCTCTTTTTTGGCGATAATCTCCCAATTATGGCTAAACTTTTAGATGATCGTGAGATAGCTGGAAAAGTTCGGTTGGTCTATATCGATCCGCCTTATGCAACTCAGACCTCTTTCCACTCCCGCAAACTCTCTCATGCTTACGAAGATAATTTAACCGGCGCGGAATTTATTGAATTTTTGCGTACTCGGTTGATTCTACTTAGGGAATTACTGGCCGAAGACGGTTCAATCTACCTGCATCTGGACGAAAAAATGATCTTCCATATCAAAGTAATTATGGATGAAGTATTCGGCGCGAACAACTACAAAAACTGCATAGTGCGAAAAAAGTGCAATCCTAAAAACTATACACGCAAGAAATATGGCAATATATCAGATTATATCCTGTTCTACACAAAATCAGATCAATACGTTTGGAATCGCCCCGTAGAACCTTGGCTAGAAGACAGGGCATTAAAAGAGTATCAATATATAGAGGAAGAAACAGGACGCCGATTCAAGAAAGTGCCGATACATGCGCCGGGGGTTCGCAACGGCGAAACCGGAAAGCCGTGGCGCGGAATGCTTCCCCCACCCGGAAAACACTGGCAATACACGCCCCAGAAGTTGGATATGCTCGATGCAGAAGGCAAAATTTATTGGTCGCCAAACGGCAATCCTAGGCGAAAAGTTTATCTCGATGAAAATACAGGTGTGTCCGTGCAAGATATATGGCTTGATTACCGCGACGCCCACAACCAAAACATCAGAATTACCGGGTATCCAACAGAAAAAAATCCAGAGCTCATCAAACGCCTGATAGAGGCGTCTTCAAATCCCAATGATATTGTTTTAGATTGCTTTTGTGGTTCTGGAACGACTTTGGAGGTCGCGCATCGACTCGAGAGAAGATGGATTGGCATTGATAACAGCGCAGAAGCCATTAGCACCATCTTAGATCGCTTTGCCAAAGGCACTGAGATAATGGGCGATTTCGTTTCAAAGGGAAAGAATAAAAAAAATCATCCCTCACTTTTTGAATCGGTGAAAGACCAAGGCGAGCGAGAAACAAGCGCGTCAAAACACAGACCCATCAAAGACTTTTCACTCCTAGCAGACGTACAGCGTGTGCAAGAACGATGAAGAAGCAGAAAGGATTGAGGTCGTCAACTATCGGGACGTCCGTGCGGTGGAAGCCGCTCAATTTTTCTCCTTCATCACCCACTGAGCAGAGCAAATTCAAAACCGAGATGACATTTCCGCGCCAAACAATCTTACATA
Organism: Candidatus Latescibacterota bacterium; assembly: GCA_965242865.1. Classification (GTDB taxonomy): domain Bacteria; phylum Latescibacterota; class UBA2968; order UBA8231; family UBA8231. The sequence goes on along the minus strand of CBDETK010000013.1, from coordinate 4,916,205 downwards.
ATTATCGTGCCGCTGAGAGTTGGCGAAAGCGTTTGAATAGAGCACTTAGCGATCGGTGCCCAAGCCCGCGTACACCGTGATGAAGGAGAGCAGCTCGGACGAAGCTGGCGACCCGTCGAGGTTGTTGCGGATCCAGCGCACGCCGACATTCGTCGTCAAGGCGTAGCCCAAGTATGCGGAGTCGTTGGCGACTTGGCCGGCGAGCACCCACGTCGTGCCGTCGAGGAGGTAGCCCGAAGGCAGGGGGTCGGGCGCGGGGCGGAGGTTATTGAACAGCTCGCACTCGGCCCCGGCAATGAAGCGCATGTTTCGGTTGATGCGGCGCACGGCTTGTAGGGAGAAAATTTCCGTTAGGGCGCGGATTTTGAGCGCGCTGCGCTGGGCCGGCACCCGGCTGTCGTAAAGCTGCTTCCACTTTGGCACGAGGGTCCAGCCGCCAACGTGGGTGGAGTACTCCCCTTTGGTCACAATGCCCAAGAAGCTCTGGTCGCGCAATTCGCCTTCCCCATCCCCCAACTGCTGATAGAATTCGTGTTTGACCTTGGCCGTCAAGGGCAGGTAGCGGTCGTAGTGGACTTCGAGGTACGTGGTGTTGACGAAGGCGTCGCGCGCTGGCAGCAGGTCGCGAGTGAAAACCGAGCGGCCCCGCGTGCCGGGCAGGTCGCGCCACAACAGCACATCGTCGGGAATGTCGTCGCGGACCTTGCGCGGATGGGCAATCAGCCACGCGCTGAAATCCCGTTCGGGAAATTCCCTTTTCGCGGTCAGCAGCAGGTACGCGGCTTGGTTTTCGCGGGCCGTCTCTAGCAGGCGTTGGTCGAGATAGCCGACCATGAGGGTGGTGCTGGGCAGGATTTCGACCGCGGCGTACGCATTGAAGCCCCGGCGTCCCAGCTTGTAGGGGTAATCGGCTTCGCCGTCGTCCTCAAAGCGGTCGATGACGCCGTTGCTGTTCATGTCCATGCCGAACAAAAACTCCGGCGGGTCCACGTCAAAGCGCAAAAACGGCTCCTCGTAGTCGGGCTGGGTGTTGAAGTTCCGGTTGAAATCCGAAATGTCGTCGTTGTCCTCGTCAATGCCCGGGAACACCGCGGCGTCGGTCAGCAACTGCTGCCCCTGCCGAGTGTTGACGCGGCTGCCAAACGTGCGCCGCGTCCAGTCTGGCAGCTCGTCTTGATCGTCGTTGTCATCGACGAATTCGTACAGGTGCCGTTGCTCGTTGTCGTAAAACACCTGCCCCTCGGCGTTGGGGATGAAGGCGCGGGTGGAGTAATCCGCGTCAATGCTGAAAATCTCGGCGAACACCGTGTAGGGATAGGCGCGCTTTTGCGCGGTCGCGTAGAAGGCTTGGGCCTCGTGGGTGGCCAGCGTCTGGTCCTTGGCCCGGTTCTCGTTGGGAAAGCGGCGATACTGAAAGTTGCGGACGAACTCGCCCCGGAAGTCAAAGCCTTGCAGGTCGGCAATCGCGAGGTCAAAGCCCAACACGCGGGTCCCGGTGGGCAGGCCGTAGTTGAACCGATGAAAGGCTTGATTCGAGCCGTCCTTGACGTTGCCGGCCGCGCGCAGCACCGGCAGGAAGACGGGCGTCCCGAGGTTGTTGGTCTGCTTGTTGGAGGTCACCTCAACCTTGTAGTCGTTGGCCAGCACCAGGCCGATCTCAATGCGCTCGATCGCGCGGAAATCGTCGATGGCGTCGTCCGTGCTCGGGGAGAAGTCTTCGATGTTGTAGGTCAGGGTGATGACATCCGTGCCGCTGGCCACCACCGCGCCGCCGCGGCGAATGCCGCCCTCCACCACGGGCACGATGTCTTGGGTGTGCTCGACCCCGTTGACGAAAATGCGCCAGCGCGACAGCAAGGCGCCGCCCTCGCCATCTTCGGGCGAATCGTCGGAAATGCGCACCACGATGGAGCGCACAAAGTCGGTGTTCATCGGGCCGCTGAGCAGGCCGCTGAGCGAGTTGTCGCCAAACGGCAGGTTGGAGTTGCGGTGCGCCGCATTGACAAAGGTCGCGCCGAGGGCGGCAAAATCCCCGACCTGCACCTGCCCCTTGGCGGCCATCAGGGAGGTGAAGGTATTGGCTTGGACGCCCCCCCCAACTTCGCTGGCGGAAATTTCTCCGGTGTTGCTGACCCGCGACGACAGCAGGGTCAGGGCGTACTTGTCGGTCGTCAGGTCCCACTGAATGCCGTCGAAGCGCGGCTTGGAAAAGGTCAGCGGCGTCAGGGTCGTGCGAATGCCGTCGCCCACCATCAGGGCCGAGTGGAACTGCCCAGCTTGACTCGACGATACGAGCAGGTTGTTGAACCACGAGCGAAAGCGCGGATTTTTGGTGATGATGCTGCCGTTGTCTTCCGGGTAGTCTTCGGTCCAGTCGTACACCAGCCAGCCTTGGGTGATGTAATCGCCGTACACGTCGTAAAACGGCGAACCTTCCAAGAAGACCTCGGTGTAGCGCTCGTAGTAATTGCGGGCGTAGTTGGAGTATTGCTCTTGACGCCAGTCGTACAGCGCGTACAGCCGCTGCGGCAAATACCACTTGCGCACCGAGGGCACGAGCGTCGCCGGCGAAACTTCCGTGCCCGTGGTGTAATAGGGGTTATCGTACCCGGTGGCGCGTTGGGCACTGGCCCCTTGCGGCGTCATCATCAGTAGGGCGAAAATGAACATTCGACGTCTCACAGCGCATTCCCTCTCAATAAGCAACGTGTACGAGCCGGTAAACGCGATCGACGCGGGCGTCGGCCGCTAGGGCGATCCGCAGGACATAGAGGCCGGGCGGCACCGGGCGGCCAGCGCTCCGTCCGTCCCACACGTAGCGGGCGCGCCGCCCGGGCGAGCCTTGGTGCGCTAGCTCGACTAGGGGCCGGCCATCTAGGGTAAGGACCTGTACCTGCGGCGCTTGCTCGGTCTTGACGACGGTGAATTGCAGCTCGCATTGGTCGTTTGCGCCGTCGCCGTTGGGAGTTATGGCGCGAGTGTGCTCGACGTTGCGGATCAACGAGCCGCTGGCGACCGCTTCGGGCACAAAGACCAAATCGGCGCCGAATTCCGCCGGGACCACGCCTTGGCGGTTGTCGCTGGCGGCCGAATTAAAGACAAACGCATTGAAGACGGTGGGGCTGTGGGACAGGCGAGCGGCAAAGGCGATGGCCACTGAATCCCGTCGCACGAGCGGCGGTGGCAGCTCCACCAAGAGCGAATCCCCGCGCAACGAGCCGGTGGCCGCGACCGCTGCTCGCCCTACGGACGCGCTGATAAATGCGGCGTCTCGGCCGCTGCCGGGCGGGAGCAGAACGAGGGCGTGGTCGAACCCGGGGTCTTGGCTGCGGAAGGCGACTGGCGCGATGGTGTAGCGAAACGCCTGCAAGGAGTCCATGGCGGCTTCGCGGGGGACGATGCGGCCGGTCAGGCCCGCCGTGATGACCGGCGCGTTGGCCACAAACGAGAGCGCCCGCAGGGTGGGAAAGGCCGCGGGATCGTCGCTGATGAGCCGCACCCGCGCCCGCAACCACTGCCGCGGCGATGGCGAGAGAAAGGCTTGGCTCGAGAACCGATGGGGCTGGCTATACGCGCTCCAAGTGTCGTCGCGGACCTGTTCCTCGACGATGTCGCCGCGGTTGCGGGACTTGGCGGCCTCGTAGGCTTGCTTGGTCACCTCTCGGCCATTGGCGAGGAAGTAGCGCTGGACGGTCTGGAAGCCATTGCCGGTTTGGGTTTCTACTTCGATGCGCGTTCCCGCGGGCAGGTCCGCGTCCCATTCGACAAAGCGCATGCTGCGGGCGCCGCCGAGGAAAATATCCTCGGACTCCAGCTCGATTTGCGCGGGATAGCCCTCGCTGTGAAAGACGAAGAGCTGGGCGGCGCGGTGGAACTGCTGCGGCTGGGTCACGCGCCACAACAGCAGCCGCAGCGGGCGCGGCTCAAACTGAAAGTCGAACAAATAGCGGCCCTCGTTGGCCACCGAGGACAGCAATTCGTAGTGAAAGGGGCCTTCGACGACCGGATCGGCCCTATTGCTGGGGGTGCCGTCGGAGACGAAGAAATCAAAGTGGGGCCAACTGCCCTGCTTGTCGCGCTGGAATCCGTAGAGGAACGGGCCGCGCCCGGACACAATCGGCAGCCAGATGAGGCGATCGACTCGAAAGACGTTGCCGAAATCGACCACGGACCAGACGCCGGAATCGCGCCAGTTGCCCTTGTCTGATCCCTCGATATTCCAGCCGCGAAACCCCACGTCTTGGTCGATGAGGGCCTCGGCCCCGCTGCCCTTGCCGCAGCCCTCGCAGTCGCGGTGCTTGGACGTCCACGTCCGTCCTCCCCAATGCTCGGGGCGATCCTCGGTCTGCACCATGGAGGCGAGGTTGAAGCCAATGCCATCGACCTCTATTTCGGCGAGCGCGGCATCGGGCGTCGCGCCCGCCGCTTCAAAGCGCACAAAGCGCACCAGATCGAAATTGAGGACCTCGCTCGCGCTCAAATGCTCGCCCGTGGCCGGGGCAAGGCCCCTCGTCGCAAGGTCGAACTCGACCTGTTCCGCCGTGTTGTTGTTGATGGGCCGGCCCACTCGGCGATAGACGATGCGCTTGGCCCGGCCGCCGAACACCGGAATGCCCGGGCTGACGTACAGGGAAAAAAAGCTAAAGGGCTTGGCCCCGGCGCGATTGGGAAAGAGGACGCGCACCTTGTCGGCCACGACCGCGCGTCCCAAGTCCAGCTCTAGCCACCACGATTGCACCGGGGTGTTTGGGTCCGGCTGCCACCAAGTATTGGGGTCTTGGTCGCCGGCCCAGTCGGCCTGCGGTTGGTTGGACGGAGTACGCGCAAAGCGCTGCCCGTATTCGCCGATGGCTTGGGCGGAAAACGCCCGGGCATTGGCCACCGCATTGAACCGCTTGCCAAAGCGCTTCACCTGAATGCCTTGCGGCAAGACCTCGACCAGCCCCTGCGGATGGGCCCACGCCGCAAAATCGGACCCGGCAAAGCGCAGGGTTTGGCCGCTGACCGCGGCCGCGAAGAGGAGGAAAGCAACTGCTGGCGGTAGTGTTTTCATGGAGCCTCCTTAGTACGCAACGCCGATCGCGACCAAGCGGGCGAACGCGCCGCGATCCACTTCGACCTCAACGCGGATTAGGTACAGCCCTGGGGCCACCAGTTGCCCGCGCTCGTCCCGCGCATCCCACCGCAGCGCGTACGGCCCGGCCACGGCCGGCGCGGCCAAGAGCGCGGCGCAGCGCCGACCGCTCAGATCGCGCACCTCGACCCGCAACGCGCCCCCGGCCACGCCGAACAAATCGAATTCAATGGCGACCCGATCGTTGGTTCCATCGCCGTTGGGCGTGACTATCGGGGACGACAACTCAATCGCCCCGAGAAGGCCCAGCGCCGAGTCGCTGGAGACGACTTGGATGCTGTTGCTGCCCACGTCGGCGTGGGCATCGCCGGGCTCAATGGACTGGGGCAGGCTCGCCGCGGTGGTATTAAAAAGGCGACTGGCCAAAAAGACCGATGGCTGAAAGACCGCGCCTTGAAAGCGCACGCGAAACGCTTTGTCCGCTCGGAAGGGCGCGGGAAAGGTGAAGCGCAACCGCCCGCTGCTGGCGGCGAGGGAAAAATCCACGCCCTCGGTCGCCGGCTGGTCGTCGATAGTCAGGTCGAGGAAGCGCGCGGCCGGCGGAACCTCTAACTCGATGCCATCGAACCCGGCGCGGTCGCTCGTGCCGGCCACCGTGCGAATGTGATAGGCAAAGCGCTGGACGACCCCGAGGGGCACCTCGACCACCCCGCCCGCCGCGGCGCGCTCGTCGAGGGCGATTTCGGCCAGCGCCCGGGCGGCCAACAGGGGCGAGACCTCAAAAGCCAAGCTGTCGAGGACGCCAAAGGCCAGCGGGTCTTCAGTGGCGATGACAAAGCGAAACTGGAGAAATTCGGCGCCATCGGACGAGCGAATCTCGTCGCCCGACGCTTGATAAGCCACCGACCAGTTGTTCCAATTCTCCACGTCGTCGTCGCGCTTGGCCCGGAAGCCGGCGATCCCCTCGGAAAACCGCTCGACCACGCGCGGCGCGCCGAAATAGGTCTTCTCATCGACTTCCACCAGCCGGCCGAGGTCGTCGAAGATGAAGTACGTCTTAGGGTCGTCGTCAAAGCCAGCGCGGGTCTGCACGTGGAGTTGCACGGGGGCGGTGGGATCGGCGGCGATCGCGCCGGAAGGCAATTGGCGGTAGCGGGTGAATTTCCACCAGACCCGCCCAAAGCTCACGGTTTGGCCAAAAGAATGGGGCGCGGAGATGTAGCGGGCCTCTTGGGGGTAGCCGCGGCCAAAGACCTCGATTTCGGCGAGCAAGGTCGTGGTGGCTACCTCCCCGAACTTGAAGCGGAGAAAGCGGGTAAAGCGCCGCTCGGGTGCGAGGGAGACTACGCTCGTGTTGTTGGCAAAGGTGCTGGCGATAATTTCGTCGAGGGGGTGGTATCCCGCCGACCCGGTCGATGCGGTCTCGTCCTCGAAGATCAGCCATTCGACCGGCACGTTGGTGCGGCTGACTTCGTACGCGCGGGCGAACAACTCGCGCTGCCGCTGGTTGTCGCTGGTCAGCCCGGTCTGCGGCGGAAAGAACGCGATGCTGTCCACCGGCACGGGCACGCCGAGGTCGAGCGTGATGAACTGCACGCTGTTGGGGCGGCCATCGGCCCGCGCCCGGTGGGTAAAGCCCGCGGTCAGCACATCGCCATCGACCAGCCCGCGCATGACCTCGGGGGCGTTGGCATTGGTTCCGCCCCCCAGCCACAGGCGCGGATGCCACCCGACCTCCAAGGTGTCGGCCTCGATCTGGCGCGGCCCCTTGTGCAAGCTCCAGCGATAGCCAAAGAGGTTGCGCTGGGTCGTGGCAATGCCGGTGCGCACGAGTTGGCGCGTCACCGAGTGGCCGTGCGGAATGGCCCGCGGCTGAATCGACCCGGCGCGGGCGGAGTCGTCTAGGGCGATCCAGCGCGCTGCGGCCCCGGCCCAAGGCTCGCCGTGCGCGCCCCCTACGACCCAAGCCGAGGGCGTCTGGGCCGCCACCGGGCCGCCGAGGGCGAGGACCAGCACCAGCCACCGCATGTTGCTCAAAGCGGTCAATAAGCCACCCCGATCGGCTCTATGGCGGCAAACGCGGCGAAATCGGCCTCCACGCCCACGCGGCACAAGTACAGGCCCGGGCAGACCAGCGCGCCTTGTTCGTCGCGGCCATCCCAGCGTTCCGAGTACGAGCCGGCCGGTCGGCGTTGGGAGACGAGTTGGCGCACCCGCCGGCCGCTGAGATCGAAAATCTCTACGGCCACGGCGGTCGCGGCGGCAAACTGGGACAACACGAGGTCAATCGCGACGGCGTCGTTGCGGCCATCCCCATTGGGCGAGATAATGGCCGTTGAAAGGGCGAGTTGCAGCTCGGGCCGCGCCTGCGTTGCAAAGGCGTTGGTCGCGTCCGTGCCGGCGAGTTGGCTGGCATTGCCGGGGGCGACGGGATGCGGCGGGATGCCCTCCGCGCCGAGGAGGTAGGCATGGATCGGAGTATTGTGCTCCAAAAGCCGCAGGCGAAAGGTGATCCGCAGGGGCTGGTTGTTGTCCTCGGCGATGGGGGGGAAGAAAACGTCAAAGCCGCGGGCGGTGGCCGTCCACTCAACGTCTGCGACCGCCGACAGGGGCTCGCCCATTTGCAGGCTCTCAAAAACCGGCGGTGGAAACGCCTCGATGCGGACGCCGCGGTATCCGGCCGCGCCGGCCGCGAACTCGGTGCGGATGTCGTAGGTAAAGGTCGTGTCGAGCCCGCCTTGGACTTCGAGCAGGCCGCTGGCGGGAAAGGGATCGGCGGCCAGCGCGACCTCCCCGACCGCGGCGCCTACGAGCCCTGGGGAAAACTCCACCTGCAAGGTATCGATGCGCACGGCGTTTTCAGCGTCGCCGTCAAAGAGGATGCGGAACTGCATGAATTCCCGCGGGCTAGGCAGCGCTATGGGCACTGCGATCGCGCCCGTGCCGACGATGGGCGTACTCGGCGACCACGCGCTCCAGTTGGCTACGTCGTCGCGGATGTCGCCTTTGACGAAATCGCGCACCGGCCCTTGCTCCTCGACCGGCAGGTTGAGGTAGTCGGCCCGGTCTAGTTCCTCCAATAGCTCGCCGGTGACCGGGTCTTGGCGGAACAGGGTGCGCCGCGGCAGGTTGGTGTTGTATTCGGCTGCCGACACCTCCTGCTGACGCCCGGTGTCGCGGTCGCGGCGAAAGTACGCCAGCGGGCTGTCGTCCGCGCCGGTCCGCAGCTGAATGGCCGCGGTGGCCGCTTGAGTGCTTCCGAGCTGGGTCGCGTGGATGCGCAAGCGGCCGTAGTTGACCGGGCCGCCAAAGGAGTGCAGCGCGGACTCGTAGCGGGCCACCGGCACAAAGCCCTGCCCGTAGATTTCAAACTCCGCGATGTTGAACGCCGTCTTGGATAGCACGAGCAGCTGGAGGAAGCGGCCCTGCAAGGGCGCAAATTCAATATCTACGGTGGAGCGGCGATTGACTTCTACTCGCCGCAAGAGTTCGTATTGCGGCCGGCTGAAGTCGTTGAAGGATTCGCCGTCGTTGACCCGCAGCTCAAAGGCTTTGACAAAGGCGTCGTCGTCGGGCGCGGGAAAGAAGCGAATGCGGTTGACCGGAAAGGGAGCGCCCAAATCCCAGAAGAACGTCGCCCCGGCTTGGCTTTGCGCGGTTTTGAACACGCCCGACGAGGAGGTCGTTGGATCGCCGTCAATTAGGTCGAGGGAACCAGCGACTTGATTGAAGAAGCCGTCGTTGGACCACGCCCGGGGTTGGCCGCCGAGGGTGAAGTCGCGGGGTTGGCCATTGAGAAAGCGTTGGCCCGAAGCGCGGAGCAGCTCGATGAGGTTTTCTCCGGCTTGGAGCTGTACGGGCTGTAAGCCGCCAGCGACGTCGAGGGCGCCGATCTGGGTTTGGGCCTGCGAGCTCCACGAAAGCCCCCCCTTGCCGATGTGCCACACCTCGACTTGGGCACTGCTGGGCGTCAGCCCTGCAAGCACCGTTAGGACCGCGCCGACGAGGGCGCTGGGCGCGGCGGCGGTCATCGGTTGAGCCGCACTGCGGTCGAGCGGTCGTACCCTTGCAGGGTGTCGCGCTCAAAGGAGAAGCGCAGGTCCATGGCCTCTACGGGCGCGTCGGCATAATCAAAGCGCAAGACGATGTCTTTGAGGTGTACTTGGATCGCCCGGACGTCGTCCGCGAGGCGGGGAAAGACCAAATACCCTTGTTCCTCGCTGCCGCTAAAGACTAAGGCCCCGCTGTACAGCGTCCGCTTGAGGGCGTCCGTGCGGGCCTGAAAGGTCTTGCGCCCTTGGCCCGTGCGGCCGAGCCAATACGAGCGAAAGTAGTGGTATAATTGGGCGTAGCTCAGCGCCTCGTACTGCCGGGTGTTGGCCGCGGTAATGCGCGCGTTGAGCGGGTCGATCGCGACCTTGGGAAATTGATAGTTGTTGACCTTGAGCCGAAAGACGGTAAAGCGCGGCGGCGTCCACGAGTCGCCCGGGGCCGTCCACTCGCCAAAGGTATAGGGGTTGACGGACGGGTCTGGCCCGGGAGCTAGGCGGTTTAATTCCGCGTCCATCATGGGCTTGAGCTCAATCGACAAGCGGTCGAGGGCGTAGGTGATGGAGCCATCGTCGTTGATGGTCATGCCCTCGGCTTGGCGGCTGGCCGGCTCGAGCGGCGTGTGAAAGTAGCGACCGCAAGCTCCCACCGCTCCCACCAGCGGGATCAACAGAAAGGACCAAGCCCAGAGCCGGTTGAACACGATGCACTCCCTACAAAAAGAAGTCAGGCCAATTAAGGTTCTAATTGGCCCGACGGATTCTTGCGTACTGCGGTGCTTGTTGCTTAAAACGAGTCCTTGATCTTGCCCCAAGTCGAGGCTTCAACCGAGGTGGGGCTGGTGTACTCGCCCATTTGCAGCAGCTTGGCAATGGAGTAGTACTGCCGAGACGAGGCTTCGGGGCCGCGGGTAGTCCAATCGTTGCGACCGCCTGGGGTGCCGTCGTCATTGGGCGAGAAGCTCGAATCCGGCCCTTCGCCGTCTTCGTACCACATGGCGAAAGGCAGGCCCGACCCCTCTTCGCCGGCGACCGCGTCGAGCTGCCACTCCTCGCTCGCCGATGGGCCGGCGTCCTCTTGGAAGGCGAGGACCTTGACGCTCCACTCGTAGAACGTGGTGCCGCCCGCGGTCCACAGGTCGGCCGCCCACGCTTCGGGCGGATCGACGCGCACGGCCATTTCGATCCACGGCGATTCCCCGTACTCGGCCCACGCTTCTTGCTCGGTGTAGCGGAAAGCGACGTTGGTCGGCGGGCTGAGGTCGCCCGGGGCCATCAGCCACTCCATGGTGTAGCCCGAAGCCGGGCTGCGCTCGCGGCCGTGATCCTGCGGATCGAGGCCGACTTGTAGCATGTCGCCATCCCAGCGGGCGATATTGGTGCCGGCGTGGGCCAGCACATCGTCAACCGCTTCCAAAAAGCAGTACCAGCGGTTGTCGTCGCCGCCCTTCCAGCCCATGAAGGTGGTGATGAACAAGTCGTCGCGGTCGGGGGCCGGCCGGTCGCCTTCGTCGCGCCACTCGTCCATGGTCAAGGTGTACTCTGGGTCAAACCAAGCCCAGTCCTCGCTGTGGCCGTCGATGGTGATGCCCCCGGGATCGGGGACTTCGAGCATGTAAAACCAAAACCCCTGACTGCCATTGCGATCCTCTAAGGCCGGCGGATCGAAAAACTGGGCATTGGCCGCCCCCACGAGGGCGAGGCTAAAGACGCCTGCGATTGCAAATCGCCGCATAATCCTAACTCCTTGCGTTTGAAGTGAGTGCTTAAAACCTACGACGCGCTAACTGCGTAGTATGTATAAATAATGAAGGCGAGAAAATCAACACGCCCGGCCCCCGGTGCGCTAGCCGGGCGCATAGACTGCGGATTGGTTGTACGGGATGATCAGCGGCTCGACCCCGGCGAACGCGGCCGCCCACTCTTGCGGATCGTAGTTGCGAGCGACAAAGCAGGCGTAATGGGCCGGCACCGCGGCCTTGAGGCCGAGCGCCGTGGCCATTTTGGCCGAGCCGGCAAAAAAGGGAAATTCCCCTTCGCTGGGGTGATTGGTCAGCAGCCCGATGTCGGGCGCGAGGGCGCGGATGGGCGCGAGTAGGGCTTGGTGCTCGGCAAACGTGTTGACCGGATCGCCGGAGATGTACACGCGCACCCCACCGGCCGCTAGCACGTAGCCGAGGTGGGTCACATCGGGCGGGGCGATGCCGTCGCCGGGCAGGCCCTCGGGGGGCTTGGCATACACGGCGTGGGCCGTCATGGTGCCCAGCGGGGCGGCGTCCCCAGCGGCCACCGCGGTTGCCGCGACCGGAATGCCCGCGCTGCGCACGCGCTGGATGCTCTCGGCCGGGCCGACGATCTGCACGGCGGGATAGGCCGCGGCAATGCGGGCAATGGACTCTGGACACGTGTGGTCGCTGTGGTCGTGGGTCAGGAGCACGAAATCCGTGTGCAGGGCGGCCTCGTGGAGCGGGGGCCGGGCGTGGATGAAGCGGTCGGCGGGCCGCTCGCGGGGGTAGTAGGGATCGACTTGGACGATGGTCCCTTGCGCGTCCTTGAGGGCAAAGGTGCTCTGGCCAAACCAGTGGATGCCGACGGAGCCTTCGGGTACTACTAGCGATTCGAGCGGGTGCATGGTTTCTCCCTGTGGTGAGCCGGGTTGCAACCCGACGGGCGTTCCGTAAGTTTCGTTAAAGTTATGAGGCGGAAGAATGGGGAGCAAACCATGAACAATTCCACGCTTTTCGACAGTTCGTATCAACGCCGCAAGTGGGCCTTGCTGGAGCGGCTGCTGGAGCGGTTGGTGCCGATTTACACTTCGGAGGAGATCGCCGCGCTGCGCATTGACGCGGTCGATCGGGACATTCTCTCCCAGCGTTCCGGGCGCGGGTTTGTCAACCGCGACCTGCTCGAAACGGTGTTGGGCAACTTGCTCGAATGCGTCGCTCCAGGGTCGCACAACGCCTTGGGGCCGAGGCCGCAAAAGCCGTCGCTCGACGAGGCCATCGGCGAGATTGCCGACCAGCTCTACGCGATGATCGCCCAGTCGCTTTTGGCGGTCGGTGCGAGCGAAGGGGCCGAGGAGAAGGCCCTGATGAACACCTGCTGCTTGCTGTGGGAATTGCCCGCTTACAAGACCCGCGCCCGCTGGAACCGCTTTGCCGCGCTTAGGGATCCGGCCGTGTGGGACGCCTATTTGCTCGACAATTGCGGGTTGAATCAAGAGCAGCTGCTAGAGATCGACTTCCGGGCCGCCTTGGACGAGACCATGCGCCGCCGCGACTTCGACCACTATCGCCGCTTTCTCGACGCGCTGGAGTGCGATTTTATTTTCGACTACCAGATGCAACTCGTGATGAGTACGTATCCGGGCTGGCGGGTGCTGTTCTACCACGATATTGCCCATGCCCTAACGCGCTCCGGCCCGGTGCAGGGCGAAGCCGGGCTGACGCGGCGGCCGGTGCCCCTGCTGCCGCGGGCCATTGCCGAGTTGGGGGGGCGCTACTACCAAGCCGACATCCACCCCGAAACGCAAATTGGCGACGCCAACTTCCTCGACCATCCCCATCGCGGCATAACCACCGGACAGACGGGAATCCTTGGCAGCGGATGCCACCTTTATCCGTGTACTTTGGGCGGCCTCAGCGGCAAGGTGCAGCAGCGCCATCCCACCATCGGCGACTACGTGTTTATCGGGACGGATGCCGGGATTTTCGGCCCCGTGCAGGTGGGCGACCGCACGGCGATTGGGGCCAACACCGAAATCAACGGCATCGTCGCGATCGGCCCGGATTGCCGGATCGGCGTGTCGGTCTCTATTGGTACGCTCAGGGTGGGGGATGTGCGACCGGGCGCGATTAAATTGGGGGCCGGGGTGCGGGTGGGGGCCGGCACGGTCATTGAGAACGCCTCGCCGCTGGACTTAGTCATTCCCGACCACGCGGCGATTCCAGCGCGCAGTTACGTGGTCAACGATGGCTGTGGCCGGCCTAAGTTCGTGCGGGAGTAAAATAGCCCTAGCCTAAGGTCATCCCTCAAGAGCACGTAAGATCGGCCAACTCTTCTTACGAGCATCGCGCCCAGATCGGATTCGATGCCGAGGCGGCTAGGACAACTCCCGGATTAGCCGGCCGATGTTGGCGTAGTTGGTCTGCATCGCTTCGAGGCGCGAGCCGCTTTCCGGCAGGAAATGGGTGGCAATCGACAGGACGACGTCGCAGCGGTTGTCGCGCAGGTTGCGCAAGATCGTCGGGTAATCCACGTCGCCCTCGCCGATGGGCGCGTACTCGAATTCGAGCTTGGCGCCGTTTAGGGTGCGCAGGTCTTTGGCGTGGACGCCGTGTAGGTAGGGGCGCAGGTTTTCAAAGCCGGCGGTGGCATTGTCGATTTCGCCGCAGTTGTAGTTGTCCGCCGGGCACCACAGCACCTTGAACCGCCGCGAGCCGACCGCCTCGACGATGCGGCGGAAGTTGCGGCTGGTGTTGCCGTAGTTCCACTGCATCATCAGGAAGGCGATATCTACGTCGCGTTGCTCGGCGAGGTCGGCGAACATGGAGAACGCCTCGATGAGCTTTTCCATATCGCCGTCGGAGATGATGCCGCCCCGGGTCGCCCAGCGCATCGGCCAAGTGGGCTTGCCGCCGGTGTACTCGGCCGGCCAAGCAAAGCTGCTACAGCCGACCGCGCCGATGCCCAAGCGAGCCGAAACCTCCATGGACCGGTCTAGCTTGTCGAAGTGCTCCTTGAACTGGGCGTGTTTGAGCATGTTGCCCGGCTCGAGCTCGGCGAGGTGGACGGTCTTGAACAACCCGGCCCCGTCGAGCAGGAAAAACTCGAGACCGTGCGCGGCCACCTGCGCGGCGGCTCGGTCTATCTCGGCGTCGGAAAGCTCGTACAGGTTGCGATTGGCCGAGTGAGTGCCGCACCAGACGTAGCGCGCCCCGAGGGCGCGGGCCGTTGCCAGCGATTGCTCAAAGGGCTGCTGCAGCTCGCCGAGGTAAATCCCCATTTTGAATTCGTAGTGGTCGCTCATAATGGCCTATCCCCCTATCCCCGCGCCGGCTCGGCCATCTCCGACCGCGCCTGCGCCGCTAGTTTTTTGAGGTGCCCGTCGTGGGCCATTCGCTGTTCGAGATGCACCATGCGGCGTTTGCTGGCCGTGGCGATCATGGTTTCGCCGTAAGCGCGCTCGGCCCAGAAGCGGGCCAGCCCGGCGAGGTCCTGTTTGACGAGGTCGATCTGATCGTCGGGGACGCGCACCATGCAGTTGATGGTGAACATGCGGCGACGACCGCCGCCCCCGAAGGCAGCGTGTTTGAGGTTGTGCTGAAAGACGACGACGTCGCCGCGGACGATTTCGAGCGCGACCGCCGGCACTTGGTCGCCAGCCAGGCCCCACTGCGCTTGCGATTGGCGCGCCTGCGCTTCGAGCGCCTCGGCGTACTGATCGCCGCGCCGATGGCTGCCCGGGATCACGCGCAGGCAGCCGGTGTCGCGCGTTAGGTCGTCGAGGTAGAAGGCTATTTTGACGTGGCGCACCTCCTTTTGGTAGCCATCGGAATGCCACTGGGTGTCGCCGGCGTAGTAGTTGCCGTCCGAGCTGCTGTAGTTGAAGTCGTCGCCGAGCAGGCTGGCCAGCAACCCCTCAATGCGCGGATCGTCGAGCAGCGCACACAGCCGCTCGTGTTGATCGATGAAGGGCACGATGCAGGAACGCCGTTGGCTGTCGTGCGGTTGCCCGTCGTGGCCCCCGCCGCGCTCGGCCCACACCTGCTCAAACGCGTCGGTGATCTCCTCGATGCAGTCGGCCATCAACCCCGGCAGCGCGAGGTAGCCGAAGGTGTCGAAAAAGTTGAGTTGCTGTTGGTTGAGTCCGAGCATGTTGGTTCTCCTAAGCGCGCTTGACGGAAGGTGGGGGAGGCGATATTTTGGCGGCGTTTTAGCCACCGCGTCCAAAGTAACAAGCCGGCCGGCCTCATTCAATGGCTGCGAAGCAGTTTGATCCCGACAGACGAGGAGAATAGGACATGAAAATTGTTGGTGTGGGGGCCGTGCTCCTGCAACCTATGCCTTGGGTGTTGGTGAAGGTGTACACGGACGCGGGAATCACCGGCTTGGGCGAAGCCTATCACGGAGCCGGCGTCCACCACATCGCCGTGGATGAACGCCTGACCCAACGCGCCCTCATCGGCCAAGACCCGCGCAACGTGGATAAGCTCTTCCGCGACATGAAAAGCGCGATGTCCGCGTCCGGGTACTACCAAGGCGCGGTGATGAGCGCGATCAGCGGCATTGAGATGGCGTTGTGGGACATTGCCGGGCAGGCGATTGGCGTGCCGATCTGGCAGCTACTGGGCGGCGCGTACCGCGACTCGATTCGCGTGTACAACGACTGTCACGCCGGCGACGAGGCCGACGAGGCCGAATCGTGGGTCGCCAAGGCCAAGCAGGTGGAAGCCCGCGGCTTTGACGCCATCAAGTTCGACATTGACCCGCGTCCCGACCGGCGCGACCGCTACAACCGAACCATGAGCAACCGCGACATCGCCTTCCACATCGAAGTGGTCACGGCCATCCGCGAGGCATTGCATCCCAACACGGACTTGCTCATCGACGCCCACTGGGCCTACGCGCCGCACGACATTCTCAAGGTTGCCTACGCCTTTGAAGCCCTGAATTTGATGTGGCTGGAAGATCCAATTCCGGCCGAAAACGTCGCCGCGCTCAAGGAGGTGAAGGCGGCCACGCGCACGCCGATTTGCACCGGCGAAAACCTGTACACGCGCCACGGGTTCCGCGAGTTGGTCGAGACGCAGGCCGCAGACATCATCTCGCCCGATCTGGCCAAGGCCGGCGGCCTGTCCGAGGGCCGGCGCATCGCCGATTTGGCCGACACCTACTACATCCCGATTTCACCGCACAATATCTGTAGCCCAATCGGCACTGTGGCTATGTGCCACGCCTGCGCTGCTTCCCCCAATTTTCAAGTGCTGGAGTTCCACCACCTCGACAACGCGCTGTGGAACAGCCTCACGGTGGAACGCGATCTGATCGCCAACGGGCAAATCGCCTTGCCGCAGACGCCCGGCCTCGGGGTCGCACTCGACGAGGAGGTGGCCCGCAACGCGGCGCGCGAGGACCTCGGTTTCTTGGCCGCGGAGTCGCGCTGACTTGTCGCTCAACTACGTCTTCCGCCGCCTCGGAGTATTCCTCCTAGTCGTGTGGGCGGGGGCCACCATCAACTTCCTGCTGCCCCGGCTGGCCCCGGTGAACCCCATCCGCGAGCGTCTGTTGCAAGCGGTCTCCTTTGGCGGCGCGGGCAAGACCGACATGGAGGCGGTGGTGGCCACGTACGAGGCCCGCTTCGGGCTCGACCAACCCCTGTGGAAGCAGTATTTCCGCTACCTCGGGGATGTGGCCCGCCTCGACTTTGGGGTGTCCATTGCCAACTTTCCCAGCCGCACTTCCGATATCATCCTGCGCGCCCTGCCGTGGACGATCGGGCTGCTGACGACCGCCACGCTGATTGCCTTTGCCCTTGGCACGGTGCTCGGCGCGTTGCTGGCTTGGCCGCGATCCCCGAGTGCCCTGCACTACTTGGCCGCGCCCTTCCTCGCCCTGTCGGCCATCCCCTACTACCTGCTCGGCCTAGTACTGGTCTTTCTCCTCGGCTTCACCCTGCGGGCCTTTCCCCTCGGCGGCGGCTTCACCTTGGGAACCCTGCCCGGGCTGACTTGGGCCTTTGCCTTGGATGTGCTCTATCACTCCATCGTCCCCGGCCTGTCCATCGCGCTGTCGTCGGTGGGGTTTTGGGCGTTGTCCATGCGCGGCATGATGATCACCGTCCAAGGCGAGGATTACGTCAACTACGCCGAGGCGCGGGGCCTGAAGAGCCGCGACATCTTCTTCCGCTACGCGCTGCGCAACGCGCTGTTGCCGCAGACCACGGCCTTGGCGCTGGCCATGGGCTACGTCGTGTCTGGGGCCGTGCTGGTGGAGGTGGTGTTCGCGTATCCGGGGGTGGGCACGGTCCTGTACCGCGCCGTGCAGACCTTTGACTACTTCGTCATCTATGGAGTCGTGCTCATGGTCATCCTCGCCATTGCCGTGGCGACCCTGATTCTCGACTTGATCTACCCGCTCCTCGACCCGCGCATTGCCTACCGCCGATGACGTTGCGGATACCGGCAGTAATTTGTCATTATATTTACACTCGGTAGCTTTCTGTCCGGTTTAATGCGGAGTCAAAAAAGTGGAGTGCCCGGGATGACCCTCTCGCCGATTGCGGCGGCCGCGCGCCGCCATCCCCAGCTTGCGGCCGGCTCAATCGTGGTTTTCGCCGTGCTGGCCTTCGGCCCGCTGGGGGCCGTATTCGTCGATACGGATCTAGCGCGCGTTGGCTCGGCCGTGCCCAATCTGTCGCCATCGCTGGAGTACCTGCTCGGCACGGACGCGGCCGGCCGGGACCTGCTCGCGGTGATGGTGGCTGGTACGCCGCTCACGCTCCGAGTCGGCTTTCTCGCCGGGGCTGTGGGGCTTGGCATCGGCATCGTCCTCGGCTTCCTCGCCGGGTACTTTGGCGGCTTCGTCGATACCCTAATCCGGGGCGCGGCCGACGTGCTGCTGACCGTGCCCGGCCTGCTGTTTCTCGTGGTGCTGGCCACTTCGCTGCGCACGGCCGTCACCGTCGATATGATGGCCTTGGTGGTGGCCTCGCTGGCGTGGATGCTGCCGACGCGCACCATTCGCTCGCAGGTGCTGTCGATGCGCGAGCGCGCGTACGTGCAGGTGGCGCGGCTGTCCGGCATGCGGGACCTCGAAATCATCGCCCGCGAGCTGCTGCCGAACCTGCTGCCCTATCTAGCGGCCAGCTTCGTCAGTGCGGTCGCCGCGGCCGTGCTGGCCTCCATTGGGCTAGAAGCGCTGGGCCTAGGCCCCCAAAACGAGCCGACGCTCGGAATGACCATCTACTGGGCTTTGTACTACACCTCGCTGCTGCGGGGAATGTGGTGGTGGTGGGCGCCGCCGATCGCGATGATCGTGCTGATTTTTCTCGGCTTGTTCCTCGTCTCCATGGGATTGGATCGCATCGCCAACCCGCGTCTAGGGCGGGTCTCGTCGTGAGCGTCGTGCTGCGGGTGCAGGACCTACAGGTCCACTACCACACGCCGCGGGGGCCGGTGCGCGCTGTGGAGGGCGTCGAATTTGAGTTGCGGGCGGGCGAGCGGCTGGGCTTGGTGGGCGAATCGGGTTCGGGCAAATCCACGACCGCCATGGCCCTGCTGCGGCTGATTCGGCCTCCCGGGCGGATCGAAGCGGGCCGGGTCCAGCTCGGCGAACTGGACCTGCTCGCGCTGTCCGCGGAGGAGCTGCGGAGCGTGCGCTTTTCGCGCATTTCCCTGATCCCCCAAGGCGTGATGAACGCGCTCAATCCCGTGCTGCGGGTGGGGG
Source organism: Candidatus Latescibacterota bacterium (assembly GCA_965242865.1). Taxonomy (GTDB): domain Bacteria; phylum Latescibacterota; class UBA2968; order UBA8231; family UBA8231. The sequence goes on along the minus strand of CBDETK010000013.1, from coordinate 4,897,635 downwards.
CGCAGATCGCCGACACGATTGAGGCGCACGAGGAACGACCGGACCGCGAAGCCCTGCCGGAGCGGGTGAAGAGCCTGCTGGCCCAAGTCGAGCTAGACCCGGCGACCGCGCGCCTGTACCCCCACGAACTCAGCGGCGGCATGAAGCAGCGCGTCGGCCTGGCCATGGCCGTGGCCTTGCGCCCCCAAGTGATTATTGCCGACGAGCCGACGAGTGCCTTGGACGTGGTCGTGCAAAAGCGGGTGATGGACACCTTGTTCCGCCTGCAGCAGGAACTCGACGCGGCCGTGATTTTGGTCGGCCACGACATGGGCCTAATGGCTCAGTGCGCGGACCGCATCGGCGTGATGTACGCCGGCCGGTTGGCCGAGCTGGGGCCGGTGCAGGGCCTGCTCGACGAGCCGCTGCATCCGTACACGCGCATGCTGGTAGAAAGCCTGCCGTCTTTGGAGCGCAAGGGCGTATTCCGCGGCATCCCCGGACTGCCCCCCTCGCTGCTCAAACCGCCGCCGGGTTGCTCCTTTCACCCGCGCTGTCCGCAGGCGATGAAGCGGTGCTCGGCCCGCGTACCGGCACTAAAAGCGGCAGCGGCCGAGCACCGCGTGGCCTGTCTCCTGCACAGCGAGGGCTCGTGAGCGTCCCACTGCTCGAAGCGCGGGGCGTCCGCCGGACCTTTGGCCGCGGCCTGTTCGACCGCGGCCGAGTCGCGGCCGTCGCCGACGCCTCGCTGGTGATCCCGGCGGACGATCCCGTGGTGGTGGCCATTGCCGGCGAGAGCGGCAGCGGCAAGACCACCTTGGCGCGCCTGCTGCTGGGCATCCTGCCGCCCACCGGCGGGTCGGTCCGCTACCGGGGCGCGGAGTTGCGCGCCCTCAGCGCTCAGGGACGCCGGGCCTTCCGCCGGCAGGTGCAGGCCGTGTTTCAGGATCCCTTTGAGGTGTTCAACCCCTTCTACCGGGTGAACCACACCCTAACGGTGCCGATCGCCAAGTTCTTCCCGGCGTTGTCGCGCCCGGAGCGGCGGCAGCGGATTGAGGAGGGCCTGCAAGCGGTCGGCCTGCGCCCGGACGAGACGCTGGGACGCTATCCCCACCAACTGAGCGGCGGTCAGTGCCAGCGCATCATGGTGGCGCGGGCGCTGCTGCTCGACCCGCGCGTGATCGTGGCCGACGAGCCGGTGTCCATGGTGGATGCCTCGTTGCGCGCTACCATCTTGGAGACCTTGTCCCGCATCCATCGAGAGCGCGGCATCAGTCTCATCTACATCAGCCACGATCTGACCACGGCGTATCAGTTGAGCCACACCATTCTCGTCATGTACCAAGGGGCCGTGGTTGAGGTCGGCGCTGTGGAGCAGGTCATCAAGGCCCCGAAACACCCCTATACGCAGTTGCTCGTCCGCTCCATCCCTTTGCCGGACGCAAACCGCCGCTGGGGACGAGGAGCCGTTGATGCCGCGCGGGGCGAGGGCGCAGCGATTCCAAGCACCACCGGCGGCTGTGCCTTTGCCGAGCGCTGCCCGCATGTCATGCCCCGCTGTCGCCGACAGCCCCCGCCACTGGTGCAAACCGATACCGGCCGCGCCGCGGCCTGCTATCTCTACGAGGACGCCCCCGTCCTGTCGGAAGAGCAGGTCGCCGGCTTGTCGTACGGAGAGAGGTAAACGATGTGGAGCATGGGTAGGAAAGTATCGTGCGCTGGGGCGTCCTGGCCCCTACTGGTCGCGGCGTTGGCTGGCTGCGGGCCGGAGGTGGTGCTGGAGGAGGTCCCCCGGGACCGCACCTTGATGGTGATGCACGGCGGTTCGGGCCAGTATTACCTGTTCGACAATCAGAACCCCTATATCCCCGGATCCGACTCAGGATTCCACTTGGGTACGCTGCCAGCCATGTTTGAGCCGCTGATCATGTACAATGTGCTCACCGGGGAGCACGAAAACTGGCTGGCCGAGCATTGGGAATACGACGACGACGCAACCGCGATCACCGTAAAGCTCCGCGAGGGCATTGAATGGGCGGACGGACAGCCCTTCACTGCACGGGACGTGGCCTTCACCTTCAACATGCTGCGCGACCACGCTGAGTCCATGGTCCATCTGGCCGATCTGCCCGAGTTTTTCGACTCCGCCGAAGTCGTCGATGACCACACGGTGCGGCTGATGCTTAAAAAGGCGGGGCCGGCGTTTTGGGCGACCACCCTGAGCAGCAACCACGGCGTCTTCATCTTGCCCGAGCACATCTGGCGAGACCAAGACCCCTTAGAGTTCACCTTCCACGATCTCGACGCCGGCCTGCCCCTCGGCACGGGGCCTTACCGGCTCGTGTACGCTTCGTCGGAGCAGAAAATCTACGATCTGCGCCCCGACTGGTGGGCGGCTCAGACCGGGTTCAAACCCCAGCCAAAGATCGAGCGGATCATCTACGTGCCCCAGCAGGAGGAGAGCCAAGCAGCGCAACTGCTGCTGACCGATCAGCTCGACATAGCCCCCATCATGCAGGTCCCCAGCATTGAAAGCGTCCTAAAACGCAACGAGCGGGTCGTGACCTTCTCCGGTCGGCAACCGCCCTACGGCTATCTCGATTGGTGCCCCATTGATCTCAACCTGAATTGCTTGGAGCCGCCCTTTGACGATCCGGAGATTCGCCGGGCGATCAGCATGGCTATCGACCGGAAAAAACTCGTCCAGCTAGCCGAGTCCGGGGCCGGCGTGGTCGCGCTGCATCCCTTCACGCCCTACAGATGGTTCGCGCCGTTTGACGAGGCCCTGCAGGCAATCCTCGCTCGGCATGGGTACGGCGACGAGCCGCACCTGCCAGAGGTGAACCAGATCATGGCGGGAAAAGGCTATCGCAAAGACGACGAGGGCTTGTGGACCGACGCGGAGGGCGAGCGGCTCCAGATCACCATATTTACGCAGTGGCTGTCAGCGTATGGTCCGCCCCTAATTGAACAGTTGCGCGCCGCGGGTTTCGACGCGAGCGCTGAGCCCGGGCAGCCCTCGCTCGTGCAGACCGGAGAGCAGGCCGCGGCCCTCGGCTGCAAAGGCCCCAGCGGGGTGCGCGGCACGGATCCCCATCTGATGCTGTCTTACTACACCTCCCAATACTTCCGGCCCACCGGCCAGCGGGTGCCGCTGTGGATAACCCCCTCGCGCTGGCGCAACGAGGAGTTCGACCGCATCGTCGAGCGCATCGCGCCCCTGCAAGTGGGCGATGAGGAGCTGTTGGAACTGTTCGTCGCGGCCATGGAGATCTGGGTGGGAGAATTGCCCGACATCTTCTTGGCGCAGCTCATCGTCCGCCATCCTTGCAACACGACCTACTGGACTGGCTGGCCGAGCCAGCAAGACCCGTACGGCTTTCTACACCCCTTGCAGTGGGAGTTTCTCAAGACCTTCATTCACTTGCAGCCAGCGGGCGAGTCGGCGCCCCAGCGGACGATGGCCGCGTCAATCAGCCCATAATGGGCCGGGGGCCGGCACGAGACAGGCGCGGGCAAAGAGCAAGTCGCCGGTTTGTATTACAGAGAGAGGTAAACGATGTGGAGCATGGGTAGAAAAGTTTTGTTCACCGGGGCGTCCTTGCCCCTACTGGTCGCGGCGCTGGCTAGCTGCGGGCCGGAGGTGGTGCTGGAGGAGGTCCCCCGGGACCGCACCTTGATCTTGATGAACGGCGGTCCGGGCCAGTATCCCCTATTCGACAACCAGAACCCCTATATCCCCGGCTCCGACCAAGGATTCCACCTAGGGACGCTGCCAGCCATGTTTGAGCCGCTGATCATGTACAATGTGCTCACCGGGGCGCACGAAAACTGGCTGGCCGAGCACTGGGAATACGACGACGACGCGACCGCGATCACCGTAAAGCTCCGCCAAGGCATTGAATGGGCGGACGGACAGCCCTTCACCGCCGGCGATGTGGCTTTCACCTTTAACATGCTGCGCGACCACGCTAAGTCCATGGTCCATCTGGCCGATCTGCCCGAGTTTTTCGACTCCGCCGAAGTCATCGACGACCACACGGTGCGGCTGGTGCTCAAAAAGGCGGGGCCGGCGTTTTGGGCGACCACCCTGAGCAGCAACCACGGCGTCTTCATTTTACCCGAACACATCTGGAAGGATCAAGACCCCCTAGAGTTCACCTTCCACGACCTCGGGGCGGGCTTGCCCCTCGGCACGGGGCCTTATCGGCTCGTGTACGCTTCGCCGCACCAGAAAATCTACGACCTGCGCCCCGACTGGTGGGGGGCTCAGACCGGGTTCAAACCCCAGCCAAAGATCGAGCGGATCATCTACGTGCCCCAGCAGGAGGAGAGCCAAGCGGCGCAACTGCTGCTGACCGATCAACTCGACATGGCCCCCATCATGCAGGTGCTCACCCTCGAAAGCGTCCTAGAGCGCAATGCGCGGGTCGTGACCTTCTCCGAGCGGCAACCGCCCTACGGCTATCTCGATTGGTGCCCCATTGATCTCAACCTGAATTGCTCGGAGCCGCCCTTTGACGATCCGCAGATTCGCCGGGCGATCAGCATGGCCATCGACCGGAAGAAGCTCGTCCAGCTAGCCGAGTCCGGGGCTGGCGTGGTCGCGCTGCATCCCTTCACGCCCTACGACTGGTTCGCGCCGTTTGACGCGGCCCTACAGGAGATTCTCGCTCGGCACGGGTACGACGCCGAGCCGCACCTGCCAGAGGTGAACCAGATCATGGCGGGAAAAGGCTATCGCAAAGACGACGAGGGCTTGTGGATCGACGCGGAGGGCGAGCGGCTCGAGATCGCCATATTTGTGCCGCAGTTTCTGCGCGCGTACGGCCCGCCCCTAACGGAGCAACTGCGCGCCGCAGGGTTCGATGCCAGCTTCGATACCTCCCCGGGGCTGACCTCGCTCGTGCAGACCGGAGAGCAGGCCGCGGCCCTCGGCTGCAAAGGCCCCAGCGGGGTGCGCGGCATGGATCCCTATCTGATGCTGTCCTACTACACCTCCCAATACTTCCGCCCCACCGGCCAGCCGGCGCCGCTGTGGGCGACCACCTCGCGCTGGCGCAACGAGGAGTTCGACCGCATCGTCGAGCGCATCGCGCCCCTGCAAGCGGGCGATGAGAAGCTGCTGGCGCTGTTCGTGGAGGCCATGGAGATCTGGGTGGGGGAGTTGCCCGACATCTTCTTGGCGCAGCTCATCATCCGCTATCCTTGCAACACGACCCGCTGGACCGGCTGGCCGAGCCAGCAAGACCCGTACGGCTTTCCGCACTCTTGGCAGTGGGAGCTGCTCAAGACCTTCATCCGCTTGCAGCCGGTGGCCCCCCCCGTGCCCGCGTCAGCCAGCCCATAATGGACTCGTGCCGAGGCCGCAATTTTCCTCGGTCGCCTAACGACGACAGCCTCCAAAGGAGATTTTTATGAAGTACAAGGAATTCAACGACATTCTCGTCAACAACTCGCCCGGGGTCTCCCGGGTTGGCCCCGATACGCTTAGTATGGCGCGTCACGCCGGGCGACAAGCGGGCCAGACAGCCCTCGACATCGGGACCGGAACCGGCTTCATCGCGCTTTACCTTCAGTCTCAAGGCTGGCGGTCTATGGGGGTCGATGTGAACAGCACCGCGCTCCAGTGTGCAACCGGCAACGCTCGGGCGAACGACCTAGCACTGGAGTTCAAGTACAGCGACCTTTTCAGCGGCGTCTCCGGTCTATTCGATCTGATTGTTTTCAACCCGCCTTTGGGGCACACCTCGGCTCCTGCGGCGCCGTTGGAGTTCGTAAAGTCCCTGATGCCGCGCAACAACCGCGTGGTCATCGCCATCGTGTATTTCTTGGTCAAAAAACAACGGATGGAACTGCTGCGTCGTTTTCTCGCAGAGGCGCCGCGCTATCTGGCGGAAGGAGGCGTGGTTATGATGTCCTTGTACAGGCCGGAAATGGCTTTGATCGGGGCCTATAAAACCGAGGTGCTTGAAGAAGTCAACGGGCTGCGGATCGTCTCGTTGCAGCGGCCTGACTGATTGACTTACTCTCGGCTCTTCAGCGAGGCCAGGGTTTGATCGCCCAGATGCCGGGCAAAGTTTGACGCAATGCCCACCAAGCCGGCTTCCAATGTGGCCTGTAGGGCGTGCAAGAGCCGGTCTAGCTCCTCGGTTGACGCGGTCAGCGGAGGCATTAGGTGAATCACGTCGGGGTCGCTATCCACGAAATGCAGGAGGATGCGGTGCTTGCGGAGCATGTAGTTTACGAAGGCCGCGGCCGCGGCGGATTTGACGGTTTTCGTATCGAGCGCGCCAAACGCCGCTGTGACGCGAGGCCGCAGCCGCAAGTGGAGGCCTTGAAACAGGCCCCGGCCTCGTATTTCGCGCACAAATTCGGGGAATTGCTCTTGGAGCCGTTGCAGCCCGGCGCACAGGTAAGCCCCCTTGCTCTCGGCTTGGGCGGCCAGCCCTTGATCCACCATAAAATTGAGCGTTTCAATCGCCACCGCGCACGACTCGCCTATGCCCCCAAAGGTCGTCGTTTGCAAGGCGCAGGTCTGCCTCTTGCCATAAGCTCGGCGGAAGAGCTCGCGGGAGGTCGCCACCACTGACATGGCGCGTTTGCCGCCTCCGAGCGCCTTGCCGAACACGAGTGCGTCCGGTGCGGCCACGTCCCACTCGTAGGCGAACATCCGGCCCGATCTGCACAGCCCGAGCTTGGTTTCATCGATCACCAGCAAAATACCGGCGTCTTTGCAGATCTTCCCCACCTCGTTGAGATACCCGTCCGGCGGCACGACCACCGCCTGCCCTTGAATCGGTTCGAGGATCGCGGCGATGATGCTGTCGGCATGAGCTGCGACTTGCTCGCGGGCCGCGTCCACATCGCCAAAAGGCACCTCGAGGACGCACTCGGGCGGCAGCCCTCGGAGAACGCCGCGGGCGTAGTCGCCGCTCCTCGTTATCGACAGGGTGGTGTGCGATTTGCCGTGGAAGGACCCGGTGGCCACGAGGAATTTGCGTCGCTTGGGCCCTTGGGCGATCTCGCAAAGTTTCATGGCCGCCTCAACGGCTTCCGCCCCGGTGACGCAGAATATGGTCGTGTCGAGTGCCGGGCCTAAGAGCTGGGCGATGTTGTACGCGAGAACGCCTTGGATTCTGCTCGGCCCGACCTTCATCATGTCGATCAGTTCGCGATCGTGGCAGGCTCTTTCGGCCGCCACGATTTGCGGATGGTTGTGGCCCAACGAAAGGCTGCCCATCGCTGACGTGAAGTCCAGAACGGTCGTTCCATCCGCCAGTTTGAGCTCGGAGCCTCGGGCGCTGGTGTACTCCAAATCGCCGGTGCCGAGGATCGAATAGAGGGAGAGCAGCTTTTCGTTAATGTGCCGACGGTAGTAGGAATTGGCCTCGTCGAGCGGAGTCGCAAACGCCTGTTGCAGGGAAATTAACGTTCCGGGGGACATGGGTATCTCTTCAATTCGGATGGTTTTCAGAAAGCCGCCTTGATTCGGGGTTTATAAAATAAGCTAGGGGAAGTGATCGGGCCAGAATCGAGCCGGTGCGGTTCCCGGCGGAAATCTCGGCGTTCCAAGCGTTGCCTTGGCCGGTGCGGATGCGGGTGATGGCGTATGCGGGTAGCTCGCGCTTTGTCCAGCACTTGTCGTCGAAGCGGACGCCGCGCCAGTCGAATTCAAAGTCGAGGCGGTCAAAGCCGTGCTGCTTGCGGTGGTCCGGCAAGTCATCCTCGTGAGCGGGAAACAGGTGTAGAAAGAACGTCTCCTCCGCGTCGGCGCGGGCACACGGCTGTTTGACGTAAGTCAAGGTATTTTCGCCGAGATATACGTCAAAGGTAGAGCGGATTGCCGGTTCGCCGGCCACGATTGCGTTATACGTTGCTCGCAGGGCTGCAAGGGTGTCGTAGGCTCTGTTGATTTTGAATACGGCACCATCGGCTAGCTCTGCTACCGGCTCTAGCTGGGGCAAGGCGCGCAGGTCGGCGGCACCGAAGTTATAGAAGGGGGTGAACTTGTGCAGCCAAACGAAAAGCGTACCGTTCCGGCCGCTTTCGTCCTCCTCCGGCGGTACTACAAGCGGTTTGTGTCTCTCGATCAGGTGATACTTCTCGAGGACGTTGATTCCGGCATCCAGCGCGAGCACCGTGTACAGCAGGCTGTTGCGGTTGGAGTACATATCCGCGTCCGTCGGGTTGGCTTTCAGGTAGCCGATTGTTTCGCTTGCGTCCCAGTACGCTGTATTAAACTTGTCGCCAAAGTAGCCGGACGCCACAGCCTGCGCCGTGGCGTCGAGATTGCTTATGGTCGAGCGGCCGACGGTCGCGCAGCAGCCAATCAGGACGAGGGCGGCCCAAGCCCACTTGACCGCAGACACCCAGCCTTCGCTGCGGATCCCCAAGAAGCGATCCACCAAGATCGTTGCCGACAGCACCAGCGGCACATAGCACGGCATGAGGAACCGGATCCGCATGATCGAAGCACCGAACTTGAGCGGCACGATCACCACCATCAACACCCAGTACGCCAAGGCAAACACAACCAATGGGAAGGCCGGCCACGCCATGAAGGAGAGCGGTTTGGCCAGTTCGCTCCTGTGCCGCATACAGACTATAGCTGCTCCGAGGACGACCAGACCGCCCGCCGCCCAGAGAAGATGCGCCAACCAATCGGGCGCGGTTGAGGGGACGATCTCCCGGTAGCTTAGATAGACCGTGCGAACGAGTGAATGGGACAGGGACGTGGCTTCTTGTTTTGGCCAGCTTCTCACCAGTGCCCCGAAGCGCAGCGAGTTGTACACCAGAAAAGCCGCCAGAGGAACCGCCGCGACCGCTCCATAGACGGCCGCCGACTTGAGGCGAGCGGCGAGCGGCGACTCCCGGCGCAAAAGCAGCAGGCAAACTCCCGTGAATATCACCGCCACGCCCGCGAACTTCGTGGTCGCAGCCAAGGCACTGAACGCGGCCGCGGCCACGAGGGACGGCCAAGCGGCTCTTTGGCGCAGAAAGGACTCGAGCAGGATCAGGGCGAGGAGCGCGAACAGGATGAAGGAGGGCTCGGTCAGGATGCCGGAAGCGAAATGGTTGAGGTTAAAGGAGGTCGCGAGGACCAGCGTGGCACCAGCCGCAAGGCGAGGCGAGGCAAGAGTTCGGCGCAGGTAGAGGCCCGACAGCAGGATGATCAGGCCAAAGGCAACGGCGTTGACCAGCCGCCCGGCATCGGCCGGCCCGATTCCGGCCAGACCCAAGGCGGACAGGAGGATGGGAAAGAAAGGGGGGTGATACAGGGGATCTAAGCCTGTGAAGTCTCGCAAACCCTCTCCGGTGCTGAGGTTGGCCGCAACGGACAGGTACAGTACGGAGTCCGGCGAGATCGTCGCGCCGTACGTGGAAGTGCGGATCAAGACATGCACCGCGCCGAGAACGGCGCCGAGAATGGTGAGAAGGGAGCCGATCTTCAGCCGCTGTATATCAAACGTGGATCGCAACGCGGTCGGGGGTTGTGTGGTTGCTGCGGCGGGCGCAGGTCTGTTGGCTAGCTTCCTAATCAACGCTTTGACAGCGAAGCCGTCAACGAAACGCCCAATGCGTTGCGCCACTCGTCGTTGCGGGCTATGCTCCATCCAACGCGTTTTACGGCCCCTATCTATGAGCTAAGGACGCGACCGTAAAATCACCACCCAAAACGCCGGAGGAGACTATGACTACGCATCGCGCCGCCGTTATCGGCTTGGGCCGCATGGGCAGCACGTTCGACGACGAAATGAGCGAAGGCGGGTCCATTTTTCTGCCCTATTGCCACGCCCCCTCGTACCGCGCTTCGCCCCATGCGGAACTGGTGGCTGGCGCCGACCCGCACGCCGAGCAACGCGCCATTTTCGGCGACCGCTGGGGGCTGGCGCAAGACCATCTCTACAGCGACTATCGCCAAATGTTGGAGCGCGAAAACCTCGACTTGGTCAGCGTCTGCACGACCGCCCGCATTCGCTCGCAGATCGTGGAGGACTGCGCCCGCGCGGGCGTCAAGGCAATATGGGCCGAAAAGCCCATCGCCCTGACCTTGGCCGAAGCCGATGCCATGGTGGAAGTATGCCGCCAACACGGCACGGCCTTGGCCATTAACTGCGCCCGCCGCTGGAACCCGTTCTTCAGCGAGGCCCGCGCCCTCATTGACAAAGGGGCACTCGGGCAAATCCTCCAAGTCACCGGCTACGCCCAGTGCGGCCTGTCGCACAACGGCAGCCACCTCATCGACATTGTGCGCTACTTGGCGGGGGGGCAGGTTGAGTGGGTTTTTGGCGAAATGGAATCAGATGCCGCGGCCGCCGGCGAAACCGACCCGCAGGGCAACGGCTATCTCAGCTTTGACAACGGCGTCCGCGCCTTTATCCGCGCTACTCCCACCGGGGTCGCGGCTTGGGAAATCGACGTCATTGGCACGGAGGGCCGCATCCGCTCTTTAGCCAATTGCACCCAAATGGAGTACATCCGCACGGCACCGGGCGGCAACCGGGGACGCGGAGTGCCCGCGTCCGTACCCTTTCCCTATCCGACGCGCATCCAAGGCATGGGCCTGACCATTATAGAGGACCTGATTCACGCCATAGAGACCGGCGCACCGCCGCGCTGCTCGGGCGACGATGGGCGGGCCGCCCTCGAAGTGGCCATTGCCCTGCGCCAATCGCACCGCACCGGCTTTGCCCGCGTGGATCTGCCGCTCGCGGACCGCTCGTTGGGCATTCTCTCCTCGGAGATTGCCCAAGACCACACCCCGGCGCGGGTGCGGCGGTTGCAGGCTACTCAACGGTAACTTTTCCAGCCAGCGGCGGACCGCTGATTATTTGTAGCGCGTCATCTGACCGCTTTTTAGCCGGCCCCAGTAGTCTTGCAGGCACGCCTTGATCTGCGGGCTGAGGATGATGCCGCCGATGATGTTGGGAAAGGCCATGCTCAACAGGATCATGTCGGTAAAGTCGAGCACGTTTTTGAGCGTGACGATCGAGCCAAAGAAGACGCAGACGACGAAAATGACCCGGTAGATTAGGTTGAAGCGGCTGCCAAAGAGGTACTCCCACGCTCGCTCGCCGTAGTACGACCAAGAAATCATCGTCGAGTACGCAAAGAGCATGACGCCAATGGCGAGGACATAGCGGGCGCCGGGCAGGAACGAATCAAAGGCCGCCGCGGTCATTTTGGCCCCCACGATAAAGCCTTCACTCGCTTGGAACTGAGGATCGGTGTACACCCCGGTAATCATGCAGACCAAGGCGGTCATCAAGCAGATCGCGATCGTGTCGATGAAGGGGCCGATCATCGCGACCATGCCCTCGCGCGCCGGCTCGTTGGTGCGGGCGGCCGCGTGGGCAAAGGCCGCAGAGCCGAGGCCGGCCTCGTTGGAAAAGGCCGCCCGCTTGACGCCGACGATTAGGACGCCCAAAAAGCCACCGTACAGGGCCTGCGGCGAGAAGGCTTCGCGGAAAATGGTCGCGATCATGGCGGGCACTGCGGCGAGGTGCGATAGAATGATGACGAGGGAAGCGGTCACGTAGAGCAGGCACATGAAGGGCACGATCTTGGAGGTGACGCGGCCAATTCGCTTGATGCCGCCGATGATGACCAAGGACACCAGCAAGGCGAAGAGGAGGCCAAAGGCCCAGTTGTAGTCTCCCACCGCCGGCGACACGGTGCTGAGGATCTCGACCGTTTGGTTGGACTGGAACATGTTGCCGCCGCCGAGGGAGCCGCCAATGGTAAAGATGGCGAACAGAATGGCAAATGCGCGCCCCAACGGCTTGAGCCCTTTACTGGCCAGCCCGTGCTCTAGGTAGTACATCGGCCCGCCGGAGATGCGGCCGTCGGGGTGAATTTTGCGATACATGACGGCTAGGGTGCAGGAGGCCAGCTTGGAGGACATGCCGAACAAGGCGGTCAGGAGCATCCAAAAGACCGCGCCCGGCCCGCCCAAGCTGACGGCAATGGCCACGCCGGCGATGTTGCCGAGGCCGATGGTGGCCGACAGGGCGCTGGTGAGGGCTTGGAAATGGGAGATTTCCCCGGGGTCGTCCGGGTCGTCGTACCGGCCTCGGATGACGTCGATGGCATGGCGGAAGCCGCGCAGGGAAATCCAGCCAAAATAGAACGAATAGTAAATGCCGCCTAGGACGAGCACCCATATAATGAGGGGAATTTTCGTGCCTAGGTCGGCGAAGAGGACGCCGGCCATCGCCGCGACGATGGACCCAAACGCAGCGTCAATTTTTTGAATCCAGCTTTGTTGGGCGTCTTGGGCCAGCGCGGGGGCAGTCGTCCACAACATCAGGGCAGCGGCGTAGAGTAAGCGCATGAGAAATTTTCCTCTCGAAGGCTCAGCGATTCGGGCCGCCATCGCTGAGCAGTTGGTCTAAGCGGGCGCGTTTTTCCGGGGCCATGTGCGCGGTGTTTTCGGCCGTGGGAAAGCGGCCTTCGGCGACTTCGCGGCAGTAGGTTTTGAACATTTCGACCCAAACTTGGCGCGTTTGGCCGTAGGCTTTGGTGAGGATTAAGGCTTCTTGGTTGAGGCCGACGAGATCGTGGACTATGAGCACTTGGCCGTCGCAATAGCGGCCCGCGCCAATGCCGACGACCGGAATTTTGAGCCGCTCGGCCACGGCTTGGGCGGCTTCTTCTGTGACCATCTCTAGGACTAAGGCAAACGCGCCGGCGTCCTCTAGGCGCAGGGCGTGCTCGACGAGGGCTTTGGCCCCCTTCGGCCCCTTGCCGTGAAACTTGGGCACAGTGCCGCGCCGGTCGCTGAACAGGTAGAACTCGCGGGCTTGGGACTGCGGGGTAAACCCGAGGTGGCCGACGACCGGAACGCCAGCCTCCACAATGGCTTTTAACTGCGGCAAAACCGGCCGACCGCCCTCTAGTTTGACGCCTTCGGCTCCGCCTTCTTGGACTAGACGCCCGGCGTTTTGGACCGCGGTCTCGACCGAGGGCTGAAAGGACATGAAGGGCAGGTCGGCGAGGAGAAAGGCCCGGCGCACCGCCCGGCGCACCGCCCGCAGGTGGTGGAGGATGTCGTCCATGGTCACCTGCTGCGGGCCGCGATAGCCCAAGACGTTGGTTCCCACTGAGTCGCCGACCAAGATCACGTCGAGGCCGGCTTCGTCTTGCAGCGCAGCCGTGGGGTAGTCGTAGGCCGTCAGCATGCAGATCTGCTGGCCCCGCTCCTTTTTGGCCTGGAGCGAAGAAACAGTGATTTTATGGGTCGTCGCCATGGCAGCGGAGGAGCAAGTTCACGGCGATAGTATAGACCAACGCACCTCGTGCGGCAAGCCCGTAGGCGGCTTACCTTGCTTGGGCGAATCATTTGCCACAGCTTCACGTTATGCAGACAAAATTCGACTTTATGCGCGCCGAATTGGCGCGGCGGCAACAGGCCGGGCAGCTGCGGTCGCTACGGACTTGGGCTCCGGCCGGCCGGGCGCGAGTGCGAGCGCAGGGCCGCGAACTGGTCAATTTTAGCTCCAACGATTACCTCGGCTTGGCGTCGCACCCGCTCGTCCGGGCGCGGGCCATTGAGTTCGTCGAGCACTACGGGGCCGGGGCCGGGGCCGCGCGCTTGGTTTGTGGCTCTCAGCCGGGCTTTGCCCAAGTGGAGCAGACCTTGGCCAAGCTCAAGCAGACCGAGCGGGCGCTGGTGCTCAATTCGGGCTATCAGGCCAATGTTTCGCTGCTGCCGGCACTGGTCGATCGGCGCGCCCTCATCTTGCTCGACCGGCGCTGCCACAACAGCTTGGTGCAAGGGGCAATTTTGGGGCGCTGTCGGGTGCGGCGCTACCGCCACGGCGACTTGGATCACCTGGGCACCCTGCTGGCCGAAAGCGCGGCGACGCACTCGCGCCGGGTGATCGTCACCGAATCGGTGTTTAGCATGGACGGCGACGTCAGCGACATCGACGCGCTCGTCGAATTGGCCGCAGCGTTCGACGCACTGCTGGTCATCGACGAAGCACACGCCACGGGCGTGTTGGGCGAGCGGGGAATGGGGCTGACGTGCGGCAAGGCCGTGGATCTATGCGTCGGCACCTTTGGCAAGGCTCTGGGGTCTTTTGGGGCGTACGTGGCCTGCGGCGAGAAGTTGTGGGAGTACTTGGTCAACTGCTGCCCGGGGTTCATCTACACGACCGCGCTGCCGCCGGCCGTTTTGGGCGCGGTCGATGCGGCCCTAGAGCTGGTGCCGCAAATGGACGCCCAGCGCCAAACCTTGCTCGCTCACGCCCAGTACTTGCGCAATGCGTTGCGGGCGCAAGGCTGGGATACCGGGGCGGCCACCGCGCAGATCGTGCCGCTGATGGTGGGCGCGGAGGGCGAAGCGTTGGCCCTGAACGCCTATCTAGAAGAAAACGGCGTCCTCGCCGTGGCCATTCGCCCGCCCACAGTCGAGCCGGGCCGGGCGCGGGTGCGCTTGGCACTCAGCGCCCTACACCAGCCGAGCGACCTCGATAGGCTGGTCGAACTGCTCCAGCGGTGGCGCGATGGCCGTCGTTGACGTGGTCGCGCAACACGGCTGGGGGTTTGGTGCGGGATGCTGGGATCGCTGGCGGGCGATCTTGCCCGCCGGCTTTGCGCTGCACTGCCCAGACCGAGGGTACTTCGGCCCGGTCGCCACGGTCGCGGTCCGGCCGCGCATTGTCTTGGCGCACTCTCTCGGCTTGCACCTGTTGCCGCCCCGGATCTGGGGGGCCGAGTTGATCGCGATCCTCAGCGGCTTTCGCCACTTTCACGCGCCATGCGCCCGGCGCGTCGCCCGGTCGCGCCGCACGGTCGCGCAGATGCTGGCGCGCTTGGAGCGCGAACCAGCGGCCTTATTGGCCGATTTTTACGCCCGCTGTGGAGTGCCGCCAGACAGCCGCTGGCCCGGGGCCATTGACGTCGCGAGCTTGCGCCGCGATTTGCAGCTATTGCAGGAGAGCGCGTTGGAGCTAGCCGCAATACCGGCCGCTACGCGGGTGCTCATTTTGCACGGCCGCCGCGACCGCGTAGTGCCCGTAGAGCGGGCCGAAGAACTGAGCGCGTTGCGGCCCAATAGTGTGCTGGCTATCGTGGCGGAGGCCGGTCACGCGCTGCCCCTGACGCATCCGAGGGCGTGTTGGGAGCGCGTTGAACGGGCTTGGCGCGGGATGCAGCCGGTATGACGGAAGCGAGTTTTAAGGCCCGCGTCGTGGAGAAGTTCTCCCGCTGCTCCTCGACGTACGATTGCCACGCCGAGGAGCAGCGCGTGGGCGCGGCCGCGTTGGCTCAATGCGCGGCCGAGTGCGCCAGCGACCTAGTAGAAGGCCCGGTGCTCGAAATCGGCTGCGGCACGGGCTTTTTGAGTGCGTCCTTGGCCGCGCTCTTCCCCAAGCGTCGGTTGGAGCTGACCGACCTCGCGCCGGCCATGGTCGCGCATTGTCGGCAAAAAATGGCCGCCCAAGTCGCCCATCCAGACCTCCGCTATCGGGTCTTGGATGGGGAGCAACTAAGAAGCGAGGGACGCTACGCCTTGATCTGCGCCAGTTTTGTGGTTCAGTGGTTTGCCGATTTGCCCGCTGGGCTGAGGCACCTGCTGGCCGCGCTCAAACCCGGCGGGCAATTGCTCTGCTCCTATCCGGGGATGGGTTCATACGCCGAATGGCACCGCCAATGTGCACGCCAAGGCGTCCCCTGCAGCGCCAACCCCTTGCCCGCCTTGGCAGCCGTGGCCGGCGCATTCGCGGCCGAACCAGTCGCAGTGCGCCAATGGGAACAAACGCTCGCGCTGCGCTTCCCCACCGCGCACGACTTCTTGCGCCACCTCAAGCGCACGGGGGCCCAAGCACCGATGCGACCGCGATCCCTCGGCCCGGCGCACTTGCGCCGGCTCGTGCGCGGCTGGGATCGCGATTGTCCCAACGGCGTGGAGATCACCTGCGCCATTCACTATCTAGCGGTCGAGAAAGCGGGGGGCCGTGGCGGCTGAGCTCCCCGCGCGCTTGTTCGTCACCGGGACGGACACGGGCGTCGGCAAATCCTATGTCTCGGCCTTGCTCGCGGTGGGGCTGGAGGCCGCCTATTGGAAGCCCGTGCAAACCGGAACCGCTGCGGACGCCGATTGGGTGCGGCGCGTCGCCGGCCTGCCGGCCGAGCGCGTCCTGCCGGAGACCTATCGCTTGCGCACCCCCCTGTCGCCGCACGAGGCGGCCCGACGCCAAGGTGTGCAGATCGAGATGAGCCGCTTCGCCCTGCCCAAGCGGTCGCGTTTGATCGTCGAAGGGGCGGGCGGCGTGATGGTCCCGCTCGACGACCGGCACCTGATGATCGATCTGATGGCCGCGCTGGGGTTGCCAGTGCTGGTGGTGGCGCACAGCGAATTGGGCACCATCAATCACACGCTGTTGACGCTCGCTCAACTGCGCCGCAACGGTTGCCCGCTCGTGGGCGTGGTGGTCAACGGCCCGCCCAATCCAGCCAATTGCCGCGCCATTGCCCACTATGGACAAGTGTCGGTGCTGGCCACCCTCGACCGCCGGGTCGCACTGTCGCCCACCAACGTCCGGGCGCTGTTCGCCCGCTATTTTGGCCGTCGTGGCTGAGCGCGTTGCTTCCCACGTGTGGTCGCCTTTTACCCAAATGAAGGCGGCCCGGCCAGTGCAGCCGGTGCGCACGGGGCGCGGGGCCATGCTAACGCTAGAGGATGGGCGGCCGATCCTCGACTGCATTTCGAGCTGGTGGGTGACCTTGCACGGCCACGGCCAGCCCGAGATCGCCGCGGCCGTGGCCGCGCAGGCCCAAGAGCTGGAACAGGTCATCGCGGCCGGATTTACCCATCGCCCGGCCGAGGAGCTAGCCCGGCGGCTGGCGGAGGCCCTGCCCGCGCCGCTAAAGTGGGTTTTCTACTCGGACGATGGCTCGACAGCCGTGGAAGTCGCGCTCAAACTGGCCTATCAGTTTTGGCACAACCAAGGCGAGCACACGCGCACGCGCTTTTTGCGCTTGGAGGGGGCCTATCACGGCGACACGCTCGGGGCGATGTCCGTGGGGGAACGCTCGCTTTTTACGCGCCCTTTTGCCGACCTGCTTTTTCCGGCCGACGCCGTGCCCTTTCCGGCCACCTGGGCCGGCGATGAGGAGGTAGAGGCCAAAGAGGCGCGGGCACTGGCCCGGCTGGAGGAGCTGCTGGAGCACCGGCCCGGCCAGTACGCGGCCATGATACTAGAGCCGCTGGTACAGGGCGCGGGGGGCATGCGGATGTGCCGCCCGCACTTTCTCGCGGCTGTGCAGGCCCTGTTGTGCCAATGGGATGTGTTGGCGATCTACGACGAGGTGCTAACTGGGTTTGGGCGCACCGGGACGCTCTTCGCCTGCGAGCAAGCCGCGACCCAACCCGACCTCATCTGCTTGGCCAAGGGGCTGACCGGGGGCTTTCTGCCGCTGGCGGCCACGGTTTGCAGCGAGCGGATTTTCTCGGCCTTCTATCGCGACGATCCCACTAAAGCCTTTTATCACGGGCACTCCTATACGGCCAATCCGCTCGGGTGCGCGGCCGCGCTGGCCTCGCTGGATTTGCTCGCCAACGAGCCTTTCCGCTGGCTAGCGGCTTGGCAGCGCGAGGAAGCGGCGCGGTTGCGCGGCCACCAGCGGCTCAAGCGGGTGCGGGTGTGCGGTACGATTGTGGCCGCGGACGTGGTAGCCGAGGGCGCGGAAGGCTACCTGCACGAGGTGGGACCGCTGCTGAGGGAGCAATTTTTGGCGCGGGGATTCCTGCTGCGGCCCTTGGGCAATAGCGTGTACGTGCTGCCACCCTACTGCATGGAGCGGCCCCAGCTAGCTTCGATCTACGACTGCCTCTGCGAGCTGCTCGACGCGCTCTGAAGCCCGGTGCGGGAGCCGCGCTTCTAGGCCGAGAAGGTCAAAGAGGGCTTGGTCCGCGTCGGTGCCGGGGTGGGGCGTCGTCAAAAGGCGGTCGCCCGAGAAGATGGAGTTGGCCCCAGCCAAAAAGCACAGGGCTTGTTCGGCTGTCGAGAGTTGGTCGCGGCCCGCAGAGAGGCGCACCATGGCTTGGGGAAAGAGGATGCGAGCGCAGGCGATGGTGCGGATGAGTTCCCACGCGGACACTGTTTCGCGGTCGCCTAGGGGCGTACCGGCGATGGGTACTAGGGCGTTGACCGGGATGGACTCCGGCGGCGTTGGCAGTTGCAAGAGCGCGCAGAGCAAGTCGATGCGGTCCGCCTCGCTTTCGCCCATGCCCAAGATGCCGCCGCAGCAGACCGATATTCCGGCCCGGCCGACATGGCCCAAGGTTTCGAGGCGGTCGCGATAGGTGCGAGTGGAGACGATTTCGGAATAGTAGTTTTCTCCGGTGTCCAAGTTGTGGTTGTACGCGTGGAGGCCGGCTTCTCGCAAGCGGCGGGCTTGGTCGGCGTTGAGCATGCCCAACGTGCAGCAGACTTCCATGCCGGTGGCCGCGACCGCCCGCACCATGTCCAACACGCGGTCGAATTCCGTGCCGTCGCGGACTTGACGCCAAGCCGCGCCCATGCAGAAGCGCGTACTGCCGGCCGCCGCGGCGCGCTCGGCCGCTGTGCGCACGGCCGCCAAGGACAGCAATTCTTGGCGTTTGAGGCCCGTATCGAAATGGGCCGACTGGGAGCAATAGCTGCAATTTTCGGGACAGCCGCCGGTCTTGATCGAAAGCAGGGTGCAGACCTGTACTTGCCGGGGATCGTGGTGTGCCCGGTGAACGGTCGCGGCGCGGTACGCGAGGTCGAGTACGGGGCTTTTGTAGAGGGCGACAATTTCCTCGCGCGTCAGGCTCATGGGGTGCGTCTCCTTCGCTTAGGGTGTACCAAGCGGCTAGGGCTTTGGGGCGCGTGCGTGTTTGGTCGCGCCGGCTCGCCTAAAATCCGAGGTTTTGCCCGGCTTGGCAAGTTGGACCGGAGCGCGATTTCCGCACATTATAGCTTGCTCCATCGCGCTCGTTGGCTTTTATTCTGAGGCTGTTTGCGGGAGGTGAACGTGACCAGTAGCAAAATTGCCATAAAAAAAGGATTAGACCTGCCCATTGCCGGGGCGCCGAAGCAGGTAATTGAAGACGGTCCGGCGATTGGGAAGGTGGCCGTTTTGGGAGTGGACTCCATGGACCTGCGGCCGACGATGGCCGTGAGCGAGGGCGATTCGGTCAAAAAGGGCCAGTTGCTCTTTGAGGATAAGAAAACCCCGGGCGTGTGCTATACAGCGCCGGCGAGCGGCAAAGTGATTGGCGTCCATCGCGGCGCCAAACGCGCCTTGCTCTCGGTCGTCATTGAGGTCGCTGGCGACGAGGAAGAGCGCTTTGAGCAGCACGTGGGCACGGCCCCTGACCAGCTAAGCCGCCAGCAGGTGCGCGACACCTTGATCGCGTCCGGCCTCTGGACCGCGCTGCGCACGCGGCCCTACAGCAAAGTACCCAGTCCCGACAGCGCGCCGCACTCGATCTTCGTCACCGCAATCGACACCAATCCCCTCGCAGCCGATCCCCAAGCCGTGCTCCGCGACTGCGCAGACGATTTCGCTCGGGGGCTGACCGTCTTGGGCAAGCTCACCGACGGGCCGGTCTATGTGTGCAAGGCACCCGGCGCCAAGATCCCGGGCACTGAGGCCGAGGTCGTCGAATTTGCAGGCCCGCATCCCGCGGGCCTGCCCGGCACCCACATCCACTTTCTCGATCCGGTCGGGGCGGCCAAAACGGTCTGGCACCTTGGCTACCAAGACGCGGTCGCCTGCGGCAAGCTCTTTGCCACCGGCTCGCTGTGGACCGAGCGCGTCGTGGCCTTGGGCGGCCCCCAAGTGGCGCAGCCGCGGTTGGTGCGCACCCGCCAAGGGGCCTGCGTGAGCGAGCTGACCGCCGGGCAGCTCCAGCCGGGCGAGAATCGGGTCATTGCTGGGTCCGTGCTGGCGGGTCGCGTCGCGGCCGGCCCCTTGGACTTCCTCGGGCGCTACCACGCGCAGGTCTCGGTGCTGGCCGAAGGCCGCGAGCGCGAGTTTCTGGGGTGGCAGAAACCGGGCGTCGATAAGTTTTCCATCAAAAATGTCTTTGTCTCCAAGCTGCGGCCCAGCCGGCTTTTCGACTTCACGACCTCGACCGAGGGCAGCGACCGGGCCATGGTGCCGATCGGCTCGTACGAACAGGTGATGCCGCTGGACATCCTCGCGACCCTTCTCCTGCGCGCCCTCATCGTCGAGGATACGGACCGCGCCCAAGCCCTCGGCTGTCTGGAGCTAGACGAGGAGGACTTGGGGCTGTGTACCTTTGCCTGCCCCGGCAAGCACGAATACGGACCTATACTGCGGCGAAATTTGGCGCGCATTGAAAGAGAAGGATAGACGCATTCAATGAAGGTGTTGCGAGATCTGCTCGACCAAGCCGAGCCTCTTTTCCACCAGGGCGGGCGGCTGGAAAAATTCTACGCTCTCTATGAGGCCGCCGATACATTTTTATACACGCCCGGTCGCGTCACCGAGGGGCCGACGCACGTGCGCGACAGCATTGACCTCAAGCGCACCATGATCACGGTCGTCGCCGCGCTCGTGCCCTGCATCTTCATGGCGATGTGGAACACGGGGTATCAGATCAATCTGGCCATGCAGCAGATGGGGGCCGCCACAACGGGCGAATGGCGCGGGATCATCATCGACATCCTCGGCATAGGCTACAATCCCAGCAATGCGCTGGCCAATGTATTCCACGGCTTCCTCTATTTTTTTCCAGTCTTTTTGGTGTGCAACATGGTGGGCGGGCTGTGGGAGGGGCTTTTCGCAATGGTTCGCAAGCACGAGATCAACGAAGGCTTCTTGGTCACGGGCATGCTCTTTCCCTTGACCCTGCCGCCGACGATCCCCCTGTGGCAGGTGGCCATCGGCATTAGCTTTGGCGTGGTGTTGGGCAAGGAGGTCTTCGGCGGCACCGGCAAAAACTTTCTCAATCCAGCCCTGACTGGCCGGGCCTTCCTCTATTTTGCGTATCCGGCCGAAATCACCGGCGACGCGGTCTGGGTCGCGGCCGACGGCTTTACCCATGCGACCCCGCTGGGGGCGGCCGCGGCCGACGGCATGGCGGCCGTCACCGGTGCGGTGACTTGGACGCAGGCCTTCTTGGGCGCGATCCCCGGGTCCATGGGCGAAACATCCACCCTAGCCTGCGTACTCGGCGCCGCCATCCTCATCGCGACTAGAGTCGGCTCTTGGCAAATCATCGCCAGCATGACGGCCGCTACGGTCGTCTGCGCCGAGTTGCTCCACGCCATGGGCAGCGACACCAACCCGATGTTCGAGATGGACGCGAGCTGGCACTTGGTGCTGGGAGGATATGCCTTTGGCTGTGTCTATATGGCCACAGACCCGGTGTCCGCGTCCATGACCCCGGCCGGCCGGTGGGCGTACGGAGCCCTCATCGGCTTTATGACCGTGCTGATTCGCGTGATCAATCCGGCCTTTCCCGAGGGCGTAATGCTGGCCATTCTCTTTGGCAATGTCTTTGCGCCGGCGATCGATCACGTGGTAATGCAAGCCAACATCAAGCGCCGGCTGGCCCGTACGGCGGTCAGCGCGTAGGAGAGAGACAACGTGGCGAACGATTCAGTGGGTAGAACCTTCGGCGTGGCCCTCGGCGTGTGCTTGGTCTGCTCCGTGCTGGTATCGGCCGCGGCCGTGTCGCTGCGGCCGACCCAAGCCATCAACAAGACGCTCGACAAAAAGCGCAACATTCTAATGGCCGCTGGCCTGCTAAAGTCCGGCGAGGGCGCCGATGGCGAGCGGATCGAGGAGTTGTACGCGAACATAAATCCCCGCGTCGTCGATTTGGCGAGCGGGGAATACGTCGATGGCGTTGACCCGATTGCCTACGACCAGCGGCGGGCGGCCAAAGACCCGGCGCAAAGCGAGCCGGTCCCGGCCAAGGTAGATATTGCCAACGTCAAGCGCCGGGCGCTCCATGCTTCGGTTTACATGGTGTCGCAAAAGGGCCAAATCAAAAAAGTCATCCTGCCCGTCCACGGCTTAGGGCTGTGGTCAACGCTCTATGGGTTTGTGGCCCTCGACGCCAGAGACCTCAACACCATTCGCGGGCTGGTTTACTACGAACACGCCGAGACCCCGGGCTTGGGCGGCGAGGTCGATAACCCCAGTTGGAAGGCCCTGTGGGACGGCAAAAAGGCTTTCGACGAAAGCGGCGCCGTGCGCATCGAGGTGATCCGGGGCAAAGTCGTCTCGGGCCGGCCCGAAGCCCAGTATCAGGTCGATGGCCTGTCGGGTGCCACTATTACCTCGCGCGGCGTCCGGGACATGCTGCGCTACTGGCTGGGGGCGCAAGCCTTTGGGCCGTATCTGGCCAAGCTCAAAGAACGAGGAGTTAGTTAAATGGCTGACAAACCGCGAGACGTCCTCTTTAGGCCGCTCTTTGACTCCAATCCCATTGCCTTGCTGAGCCTTGGGATATGCTCGGCACTGGCGGTGACGACCAAGTTGGAGACCACCGTCACCATGTGCTTGGCGGTCATTTTTGTGCTCTGTTGTTCCAACATGGCCGTCAGCGTGATCCGCAACTTTATCCCCGCCAACATCCGCATCATCGTGCAGATGACGATCATCGCCTCGCTGGTGATCATCGTCGATCAGTTCCTGCGCGCCTATGCCTTTGAGATCAGCAAACAGCTCTCGGTTTTCGTCGGCCTGATCATCACCAACTGCATCATCATGGGGCGCGCCGAGGCGTTCGCCTCGCAGAACGGCCCCGGGCTGAGCTTTCTCGACGGCTTGGGCAACGCCTTGGGTTACAGCGTCATCTTGATGGTCGTCGGCGTGTTGCGCGAGCTATTCGGGTCGGGGTCGCTGTTTGGCGTCCAAATGTTCGCCTTGGCAGCCGAGGGCGGTTGGTACGCGCCCAACGGGCTGATGCTCTTGCCGCCGAGCGCGTTTTTCATCATTGGCTTATTTATCTGGGCACTCAGGAGCTGGAAGAGCGAGCAGGTCGAGGAGGAATAATCAAACATGGTCGAAGCCTATCTGAGCATATTCATGAAGTCCGTGTTCGTCGAGAACATGGCACTCGCGTTCTTTTTGGGGATGTGTACTTTTCTGGCGGTCTCCAAGGAGGTGCAAACCGCATTCGGGCTGGGGATCGCCGTAATCGTGGTGCAGACGGTTACCGTCCCAGCCAACAACCTAATCTACCAGTACCTACTCAAGGAGGACGCCTTGGCGTGGGCGGGCTTGAGTGGGGTCGATCTGACTTTTGTGGGGCTGATTAGCTACATCGGCATCATCGCCGCCATGGTGCAGATCCTCGAGATGTTTCTCGACAAGTTCGTGCCGGCTCTCTACAATGCGCTGGGAATTTTCCTGCCCTTGATCACCGTCAACTGCGCCATCTTGGGCGGTTCGCTGTTCATGGTCGAGCGCGACTACGACTTGGGCGAGAGCGTGGTCTTTGGCTTTGGCTCGGGCTTTGGCTGGGCGCTGGCCATCGTCGCGCTGGCCGGCATCCGCGAGAAGATGAAGTACAGCGATGTCCCCCCAGGGCTGCGCGGCCTCGGGATTACCTTCATTACGGTGGGCCTGATGTCTTTGGCCTTTATGTCCTTTTCCGGTATTCAGCTCTAAAAGAAAAGAGCATCTGATGACTGAAATTATTTCCGGCGTTGGCATGTTCACGGGCGTGGTGCTGGCCTTGGTGGCCCTCATCTTGGTGGCCCGCTCCCGGCTGGTGCCGAGCGGCGATGTGCGGATCCTCATCAACGACGACGAGAGCAAGGCGCTCGCCGTACCGGCCGGGGGCAAGCTGCTCAACGTGCTGGCCGACAACAAGGTCTTTGTGTCGTCGGCCTGCGGCGGCGGCGGCACCTGCGCCCAGTGCAAGGTACACATCTACGAGGGCGGCGGCGATATTTTGCAGACCGAGACCAGCCACATTACCAAGCGCGAGGCGCGCGAGGGCGTCCGGCTCTCCTGCCAAGTCAACGTCAAGCAGGACATGAAGATAGCGGTGCCGCCCGAAGTGTTCTCGGTCAAAAAGTGGGAATGCGAAGTCGTCTCCAACGACAACGTGGCGACCTTCATAAAGGAGTTTATCGTCAAACTCCCCGCCGGCGAAACGCTGGATTTCCAGCCCGGCGGCTATATCCAGATCGAAGTGCCGCCCTTTGAGTGCGACTTCAAGGACTTTGAGGGCATTGAGGACCGCTTTCATCCCGATTGGGACCGCTTCAAGGTCTGGGACTTCAAAGCCGTCAATACCGAGCCTGTCTTCCGCGCCTATTCAATGGCCAATCACCCGGCCGAGGGCGACATCATCATGCTCAACATCCGCATCGCCACCCCGCCGCCCGATCGCGAAAAGGGCGGCTGGGCAGCTGTGCCGCCCGGCATTGCCTCTTCTTATGTGTTCAGCCGCAAGCCGGGCGACAAGGTGACGATCTCGGGGCCTTTCGGCGAATTTTTCATCCAAGAGACCGACCGCGAGATGGTCTATATCGGCGGCGGCGCGGGCATGGCGCCGTTGCGGTCGCATCTATACCACCTTTTCCACACGCTCCAGACCGGGCGCAAGGTGTCGTACTGGTACGGAGCGCGCAATCCCAACGAGGTCTTCTACGAAGACCACTTCCGCAAAATCGAAGCGGAGTTTCCCAACTTCACCTTCCACATCGCCATGTCCGAGCCGCGGCCAGAAGACAATTGGGGCGGGTACGTGGGCTTTATTCACCAAGTGGTGCATGAGAATTACCTCAAAGACCATCCCGCCCCCGAAGACGTCGAGTACTACATGTGCGGCCCCCCGCTGATGCTCCAAGCCGTGCTCGCGATGCTCGACGATTTGGGCATTGAAGAGGAAATGATCCGCTACGACGAGTTTTAAGTCGGGGCTTCAGGTGCGAAGAGAAAGGCAGGATGACTATGAGTACGCTTATTGCCGCTTTTGCCGCTTTTGGCTTGGTCATGGCCGCCATGGCCGTCGGCGTGATCTTTAGCAATCGCCGCCTCCAAGGCTCGTGCGGCGGGCTGGACACCATGCGCGATGCACTGGGGCAGCCCCTCTGCGAGTGCGGGCAGGCCCCCGGTTCGTGCGGGCAGGCCGAAGCGGAGACGAGCTGAGCGTTTGCACAGAGAATATGGTCGCTAAAAAAAAGACCGGGGCGTACGCGGCTATCGGCCCGTACGCCAGTCTGGGAATCCAATTTGCGGCGACGATCCTGATCTTTGTGGCCATTGGCTGGTGGCTCGACGCCGCGTTTGCAACGACGCCGCTCTTTCTCTTGTTGGGCACCCTGTGTGGCGCGGTTGGTGGGTTTTACAAGCTCTATCGGACCCTGATGGCCTTAGATGAGCGGCGCAAGCGGGAGGATGGGCGGTGAGGTGGGACAGCATCGTCGCTGGCTTGGTGGTTGCCGGGTTCAACGGCGCGCTCGCGCTGGCGGCGATTCACTGGGGGTGGAACAAGGGGATGCAGGTCTTTATGATCGCCTTCTTCGGCGGGATGATCGCCCGGTTGATCGCGGTGGCCGGCCTCTCGGCACTCGCGCTCAAATGGCTCGGAGTCCACGCGGTGAGCTACTTCATCGCCTTGGTGGCCGCGTACTTGCTTTTACTCGTTTTTGAAATCCTTTACGTACTCAAGTTGCAAGGTCGCGCAGAGCGTTACAAGGCCGCGAAGTGTTGACAGAAATTTGCGGCCGAATTAATTTGTTCGGTTGGTTGTTGCTACAGTTACAGTTTCCCTCCTATTGAGACATTTCACAAGGCAGTAAATGGCTGGCGATACGCAGGCGGCAGATGCCGCAAATGGGCAAGTGGACATCATAGGGCACATTGTAGATAGTCGCTATCTCGAATTGCCCTTTGTCGATCGGCATCACCTGCTCGCCGGCAAAGTTGATCTTCCTTCGCTAGAGCTTTTCGGCATTGACCTCTCCATCACCCGGCACGTAGTGATTATGTGGGTGGCGAGCATTCTGCTCATCGCGCTCATGCTCAGGGCCTTTCGCAAGCCGCGGGCCGTGCCTTCGGGCTTGGCCAATTTCTTTGAAGCCATCGTCGTCTTCCTCCGCGACGAGGTCGTATTGCCCATGATGGGCGAGGGCGGCAAAAAGTACCTGCCTTTTTTGCTGACGATCTTCTTTTTCATCCTATTTTGCAACTTGCTGGGGCTGGTTCCCTACAGCGCTACGGCCACGAGCAATGTTAACGTCACCGCGGGCCTAGCCTTGTGTTCCTTTTTTTTTATGCTAGGAACCGGCATTGCCAACAATGGCTTGCTCGGCTACTGCAAGAGCTTAGTCCCCTCCGGCGTCCCGCCGGTGCTTTTGATCATTTTAATTCCCGTAGAATTGATCGGTTTATTCGTCAAGCCCTTCGCCCTTTGCGTGCGCCTCTTCGCCAATATGACCGGCGGCCACGTGGCGATTTTGGTTTTCTTGGGTTTGATCGCCATTTTGCAAAGCGAGTGGATCGCCCTTGGGTCCGTGCCCTTTGCCGTGGCGATTTACCTACTCGAAATTTTCGTGGGATTTGTGCAAGCCTTTGTCTTTACCCTGTTATCAACGGTCTTTATCAGTATGGCCGCTCACCCGGACCACTAGCGGGGTTCACACTGTTCACAAGAGGGAGTATTTGGTATGGAAATGCAGTTGGCGTATATGGGTGCCGCAATTGGCATGGGGCTTTGCGCGATTGGCGCGGCGTTGGGCATCGGCCGCTTGGCCGGTGCGGCGATGGAGAGCATCGCCCGTCAACCCGAAGCCGTAGGCGATATCCGCACCAATATGATCTTGACCGCCGCCCTGATTGAGGGCGTGGCCCTGATCGGCGAGGTGTTTTGCCTGCTGATCGTGCTGACCAAGTAGCAGTACCCTTATGCTACTCGATCCCCATGTAGGGACCATAATTTGGACGATCATCACCTTTTTAGTGGTGCTCCTCGTCCTCAGAAAGTTCGCTTGGCCCCAGCTTTTGGCTGCGCTCGACGAGCGCGAGCAACGCATCAGCAACGCGCTGGCCGAGGCCGATCAGGCGCGCCAAGAGGCCGAAGAGGTCTTGCACAAGCACCAGCAGAAGCTCGCCGCGGCCGATGAAGAGGCGCGGCGAATCGTCGCCGAGGCCCGCACGGCTGGGGCAAACGTGCGGCAGCGGATCGTCTCCCAAGCGCGGGAAGAGGCCGAGCGGATGATCGAGCAAGCGCGGACCAGCATCGAAAGCGAGCAGCGCGCCGCCATCGCCGAGCTGCGCCGCGAGACAGCCCAGCTCGCGGTCCAAGCCGCTGGCGTACTGATCGACGCCAATTTGGACGATGAGAAAAACCGCGCCCTCGTGGACGACTTGATCGCCAAAATTCCCGAATCCAATTGAACGCCATGGTGCGAGCAGGCCAATGAACGCCCCCGAAGTAGTGCGACGCTATGGGGCTACGCTGTTGGAGACCGCCGCTGAAACGGGCGTCACCGCGGCCGTGCAGCGCGATGTCGAGCGGCTTTTGGCGACCGTAGGCCAATCCGACGAGCTGAGCGAGTTTTTGGCCAACCCGCTGGTGGGCAGTCAGGCGCAAGCCGAGGCCCTGCGGCAGCTCTTTGGCGGCAAAATTGAGGGGCTGACCTTGAACTTCCTCCGGCTCATGGCGGTTAGGGGCCGCGCTTCCATCATCGGCGCGGCCCTCGGAAGTTTTCTCGACCAAGTCGCCGAGCGCGAGGGCATCATCGGCGCTGAGGTGCGCTCGGCCGTGGCGTTGAGCGCCGAGCAGTGCCAGCTCCTACAAGCGCGTTTAGAACGCCACAGCGGCCAAAAAGTGCGCTTGAATGTCCAAGTCGATACCAGCCTGCGGGGCGGCGCAGTCGTCCGCCTCGGCGACACCGTATTCGACGGCAGCGTGAACACCTATCTAGCGCACCTGCAAGCGCGTCTAGCCGGTTAGTCAGCAGGAGGATCTATGGCCACCGAAACGATCGTTCAGCCCGATGAGATTTCCCAAATTCTCAAGCAACAGCTACTGGGCTTTGAAAAAGAAATAGATATATACGAGACGGGCACGGTGCTCTACGTTGGCGATGGCACGGCGCGCGTCCACGGCCTGAGCAACGTGCGGGCCACTGAATTGGTCGAATTCCCCCACGGCATTATGGGCATGTCCCTCAACCTCGAAGAAGACAACGTCGGTTGTGTGCTCTTCGGGGAGGACACCCTGATCAACGAAGGCGACCCGGTAAAGCGCACCGGCCGCATCGTCGAGGTGCCGGTGGGAGAGGCGCTCTTGGGCCGGGTCGTCAACCCCTTGGGCCGGCCCATTGACGGCAAGGGGGACATCGAGGCCGCTGAAAGTTTGCCGATCGAGCGCAAAGCTCCGGGCGTCATCGACCGCCAGCCGGTGACCGAGGCCCTGCAGACGGGCATTAAAATCATCGACTCGACCGTTCCCATCGGCCGCGGCCAGCGCGAGCTGATCATCGGCGACCGCCAGACCGGCAAGACGGCCATTGCCGTCGATACTATCATCAACCAGCGCCACCAAGATGTCCAGTGCATCTACGTGGCCATCGGCCAAAAAGCCTCGACCGTGGCCAAGGTCGTGGCCGAGCTGGAGGCCAACGGTGCGCTCGACTACACCATCGTCGTGTCGGCCACGGCGTCCGACCCAGCGCCCTTGCAGTTTCTCGCGCCCTACGCAGGGGCCTCAATGGGCGAGTTTTTCCGCGACCGCGGCCAACACGCGCTCATCATTTACGACGACTTGTCCAAGCAGGCTTGGGCTTACCGCGAGATGTCCTTGGTTTTGCGCCGCCCGCCCGGGCGCGAAGCGTATCCCGGCGACGTATTCTACCTGCACTCGCGGCTTTTGGAGCGCGCGGCCAAGATGAGCGACGAAAAGGGCGGCGGGTCGCTGACCGCGCTGCCGGTCATCGAAATCCTCGAAGGCGACGTATCGACTTTTGTGCCGACCAATGTCATCTCGATCACCGATGGCCAGATCCTGCTCAAGCCCGAGCTCTTCTATTCGGGCAACCGCCCGGCGATGGACGTGGGGGCGTCGGTGTCGCGGGTGGGGTCGGCCGCGCAGACCAAGGCCATGAAGGCGGTGGCCAAGACCATCAAGGGCGACATTTCCCGCTACAACGAAGTCAAGGCCTTCGCCCAGTTCGGCACTTCAGATCTAGACCAAGCCACGCGCAACCTGCTCAACCGCGGCGAGAAGCTGATGGAGCTGCTCAAGCAGGGCCAGTACCGGCCGCTGTCGCTCGCGGAGTTGACCGTCGCGCTGTCCATCATCGATCACGTGCTCGACTTGCCGACGGCCGACTTGAGCCGCTTTGAGGAGGAGCTGCTGGCGCATCTGCGCGACCACCAGCCCGCACTCATGGCCAAAATTGAGCAGACCCGCGATCTAAGCGACGCGACCAAGGCCCCGCTAGACGCCGCCATCGCGGAGTTCAAGGGCCGTTTCCGTCCTTCCGAGGAATAGGCCGGGCTGTGGCTACCCTTCGCGAGCTGAGGACGCGCGTTGCCAGCATTACCAATATCCAGCGCGTCACCAACGCCATGCAGATGGTCGCGGCCGCCAAGATGCGCCGCGCCCAAGACGCCATCGCAGCCGCTCGCCCCTATGCCCAACGGCTAGATCGGTTGCTAAAGCAACTACACGAGAGCGTCGATACCCAAGAGCAGCCGCTTTTTGCCGAGCGCCCGGTCCGGCGCGTATCCCTCGCCGTCATAACCTCCGACCGCGGCCTCTGCGGCGGCTTTAATGCCAATCTGTGCCGCCGAGTTCACGCCGAGCTGGGCGAGTACGCGGACGCCGAGGTCGAGCTGATCACGGTCGGGCGCAAGGGCCGGGACTTTTTCAGCGCACGCGGGTGCGCCATCGCCCGCCACCACGCCGACGTATTCGCTCAGCTCGAATTTGCCCGCGCTGCGGCCATCGCCCAAGACCTGACGCGCCGCTTTGCCGCGGCCGAGACCGACCGGGTGTTGCTCTGCTACAGCGAGTTTGTCTCGGTGGCCGCGCAGGTGCCGGTCGTCAGCCCGCTTTTGCCCATCGTGCCCGAGGAGGGCGCAGTCGAGGCGGCGGACTACACCTTTGAGCCAGGCCCCGAAAAGCTGTTGGAAACGCTCGTGCCGCGCCAAGTCAACTTCCAAGTCTGGCGCGCCCTGCTGGAGTCGAATGCGGGCTTTTTTGCCGCCCAGATGACGGCGATGGACAACGCCACCAAGAACGCCGGCGATCTAATTGAGGAACTAACCCGCGAAATGAACAAGGAGCGGCAGGCCTCAATCACCCTTGAATTGATGGACATCATAGGCGGGGCCGAGGCCGTGGCCCAATAGTGCCATTACACGCGAGGTAGGCATGAAGGAAGGAAAGATCAAAGAGATCATCGGCGTCGTCATCGATGTCGATTTCGCTGGGCAAGAATTGCCGCCCATTTACAACGCCCTTGAAGTGGTCGCCGAAGACCGCCCCGGCCAAGACCGCCTAGTCCTCGAAGTGCAACAGCACTTGGGAGAGCACTTGGTGCGCTGCGTGGCCATGGATTCCACCGATGGCCTGATGCGCGGTGCGCGCGTCGTCGATAGCGGCGGTCCGATCGAGGTTCCGGTAGGCGAGGCCGTTTTGGGTCGCCTCTTCAACGTCATCGGCGAGCCAATCGACGGCAAGGGGGCACTCGGCAGCGAGGTGCCCCGGATGCCCTTGCACCGGTCGGCCCCGGCCCACCAAGACCAAGTCACCTCAGACGAAATGCTGGAGACGGGCCTCAAGGTGCTCGACTTGATTTGCCCGTTTGCCCGCGGTGGCAAGCTAGGGCTTTTCGGAGGGGCCGGGGTCGGCAAGACGGTCATTCTCACCGAACTGATCAACAACGTGGCCTCCGGGCACGGCGGTTATTCGGTCTTTGCTGGCGTAGGCGAGCGCACCCGCGAGGGCAACGACCTGCTGGGCGAATTGGAAGAATCGGGCGTCATCGACAAGACGGCCATGGTCTTTGGGCAGATGAACGAACCGCCCGGGGCGCGCCAGCGCATCGCCCTTACCGGGCTGACCATTGCCGAGCACTTCCGCGACGAGGGGGGGCAAGATGTGCTGTTCTTTGTCGATAACATCTTTCGCTTCATTCTCGCCGGGGCCGAGGTCTCGGCTCTCTTGGGCCGCATGCCCTCGGCCGTGGGCTACCAACCGACGCTAGCCACCGAAATGGGGGCCTTGCAGGAGCGGATTACCACCACCAAGAACGGCTCGATCACCTCGGTGCAAGCCATTTACGTGCCGGCCGACGACTACACAGACCCAGGCGTGGTTTCGGCCTTTGCCCATCTCGACGGCCGCATCGTGCTAGAGCGCGCCTTGGCCGATCAAGGGCTATACCCGGCGGTCGATCCCCTCGCCTCCTCGTCGCGCATCCTCGACCCGCGCGTCGTCGGCGACGAGCACTATCAGGTCGCCCAGCGCGTCCAAGAAGTCTTACAGCGCTACCGCGACCTGCGCGAAATCATCGCCATTCTCGGCATTGACGAGCTGTCGGACGAAGACAAGCTAATCGTCTCGAGAGCGCGCAAGATCCAGTTCTTCCTCACCCAGCCCATGCACGTGGCCGAAGCGTTCACCGGCAAGCCGGGCGAATACGTCAAAATTGAAGACACGGTGCGCGGGTTCAAGGGGCTGGTCGAGGGCGAGTACGACGACGTGCCCGAACTCGCCTTCTTCCTCGTCGGCAACATCGAGCAGGCCCTCCAAGCGGCCAAGGACCTTTAGGCCATGCCCGCGTTTGCCTTAGAGGTCGTCACGCCCGAGCGGGTGGCCTACGCGGGGCAGGTTTCCAGCCTGCAAGCACCCGGTAGCGAAGGGAGCTTTGGCGTCCTCGCCGGGCACATACCGCTTTTGACCGCGTTGCAAATCGGGCGGTTGCGCTTTGTCGAAGAGGATGGCAGCGCGGTCCAAATGGCCATCAGCGGCGGGTTTGTCGAGGTCGGACGCACGCAGGTTGCGGTGCTAGCCGAGGCGGCCGAGCACCTCGAGGAAATCGACGTTGAGCGGGCCGAGGCTTCGCGGCGTCGCGCTGAGGAACGGTTGGCACGGGTGCAGGAGGAGCAGGTCGATGTTGCGCGGGCGCAGGCGGCGCTCGCGCGGGCGGTCAACCGCATTCGCATCGGCAGTTAGTTTTGCAGGAGTACCTGCAACGCAAAAAGCACCTGCGGTTGCACCTGCAAGAACTAGAACGTTCTCCGCAATAAAAACTTGCTTTCCCCATACAATCAATCCTAGCGTCTCCACCATAATTTAGGAGTACTGTCGTGTACTCGGCCAAGATGCTAAAAGCGGTCGCGCTGGTCGTGCTAATCGCCGGCC
Source organism: Candidatus Latescibacterota bacterium (assembly GCA_965242865.1). Taxonomy (GTDB): domain Bacteria; phylum Latescibacterota; class UBA2968; order UBA8231; family UBA8231. The sequence goes on along the minus strand of CBDETK010000013.1, from coordinate 4,865,303 downwards.
CGGCCGTCGCGCAAAACCCGCCCGGCCTAGACTGGCGGCAGATCCAAACGGAGCGATTCACGGTCGTTTTCCCTGCCGAAATCGCCACCGACGCCCAGCGGGTGGCCAACACGCTCGAACACATCTACGCTCCGGTCTCCAAAACGCTGCGGGGGCCGCAAAAGCCGCTCGATGTGGTGCTGCTCAACCAAACGACCGAGACCAACGGCTTTGTCGCCTTGGCGCCGCGCCGCACCGTGTGGTACAGCACCCCGTTCCAGAACGCGGGGCTGATCGCCGGCGAGTGGTACCAAATGCTGGCGATCCACGAGATGCGCCACGTGGTGCAGTTCGACCGCATGCGCCGGGGCTTTGTCCGCTTGGCGTCCGTGCTGTCCGGCGAAGCGGGCGAAACCGTGCTGAGCGCTCTGTTGGTGCCGCGCTGGTTTTGGGAGGGGGATGCGGTGGGGATTGAGACCGCCCTGAGCGAGGCCGGGCGCGGGCGCATGCCCCGGTTCGAGCTGGACATCCGCGCCCTGCTGCTGGCGGGCCGGCGCTATTCCTACTACAAAGCCTACCACCGCTCATACCGAGACTGGTATCCCAGCCACTACCAGCTAGGGTATTTCATGACGACGTACGTCAAGCGCCGCTACGGGCCGGAGCTGTGGGACGAGGTGCTGGGCCGCACCGCTCGCTGGGGCTTCCACCCTTTTGCCTTCAGCCGGGCACTCAAGAAATACACCGGTGCCAGTGCCGCCCAGACGTACGAGCGGACCATGGATGAGTTGGCCGGACTGTGGCGGGCGCAGCAAAAAGACCTGTCCACGACGCCGGTGCGGGTGCTCGCCGGGCAGAGCGAGTCGGGCATCTGGACCAACTACCAATATCCGCATCCGCTGGCCGATGGCAGCGTACTGGCGAGTAAGCACGGCTTGGCCGACCCGCCGACGCTGGTGCGGCTCCACCCCGACGGCCGCGAAGAGCGCGTGCGTTTTTACCAGTCCCTCGGCGGCATCCGCTCGGCCGGCGGCAAAGTGGTCTGGAACCGCTCCACCCCGGACCCGCGCTGGGCCTACCGCAACTATTCCGACGTGATGGTGTTGGATATCGCCAGCGGCCAGACGCGCCAGCTCACCCACAAAGCCAAGTTGTTCGCCCCCGCTCTTTCCCCCGCTGGCGAGCGCGTCGCCGCAATCGAATTCGGCCCGGCCCGGCGCTGCCACTTGGTGGTGTTGGAAACCGCCAGCGGCGCGGAGCAGGCCCGGTTCTCGGCTCCCGACGGGGTGTTTTGGCGCACGCCGGCGTGGTCTGCGGATGGGCGTCACATCGCTGTGGTGCGGCAGGACGGCCGCGGCAACGCGCTCGAACGCATTGCCGCGGCCGATGGCAGTGGGGAAATCGTGTTGCCGCCCACCCACGCCGATATTGGCTGGCCGGTCTTCTGGGGTTCGTACCTGCTGTTCGACGCGCCGCATGCCGGCATCGACAACATCCACGCCGTTCACCTGCCCAGCGCGGCCCGCTACGCGGTGACCGCTCGGCCGCTGGCGGCTGCTCACGCGGCCGTGGCCGGCGATTCGCTGTGGTTCGAGGAATACACCGTGGATGGCTACCGCATCGCGGTCATGGCTTTGGACCCGGCGACTTGGACCCCGGTCGAGCAGGTTGCCGACCGCCCAGTGCGCTACTACGAACCCCTGATCGACCAAGAGCAGGGCGGCCCCGTATTGGCGGACATTCCGCAGCGGGCTTACCCGGTGAGCCGCTATCGACCGCATCTGCTCAAGGTCCATAGCTGGTCGCTCTCGCCCGTTGCGCCGCGCTATGGCCTCAGTCTCCTGTCCAGCGACTTGCTCGAGCTCAGCAGCCTGCGCGGCGGGGTCGAATACAACAGCAACGAGCGCGCCTTCAGTGTGTTAGGCGATTTCAGCGTGGCGGCGTGGTATCCCGTCTTCAGCGTGGGCGGGCGCTGGGGCGAGCGGGCCGAAGACTACGCGGTCAAAACGAGAGCAGCCAAAGACGGTCGCCTCGCGGTCCAAGAACGAGAAAGAACGGACCAGTGGACGGAAAAAAGCCTGCGCGGCGGCGTCGAACTGCCGTTGGATTTTTCGCGCGGCCCCTATCGGGCTGCTGCCCATTTGAGCGCGAAGGCCGAATGGACCGATATCGCCGGTAGGAACGAGCTCAACCGGCCCGCGGACGACCTCTACTGGCCCGATTCGAGCAGCGCGAACCAAGCCGTAAAAGATGTGTTTACAAAAAACCACAACGGCCGCTTTGCGCCGCTGACGTACCAGCTAACCTTTCAGCGGTGGCGGCCGTCGGCCGTGCGCGATCTGGCGCCGGCGTGGGGCCAGAGCCTGCAACTGACCTACCGCCACACGCCCTTGGCGGGCGATTACGACGGTGCCTTGCTGTCGGGGCGCTTGGAGTTGCTCGTCCCCGGGCTGGCGGTCCACCACAGCGTGCGCTTGGTGGGTGCCTCCGAGTGGCAGGACCCGGCTGAAGCCCAGCCCTACCGCTTTGCCAGCGAACAGCCCTTTGTCCGCGGCTACGGCTACGAGTTCCATGGCCGCTTCTACCAAGGGGCGGTCAACTATGGGCTGCCGCTGTTTTACCCGGACTGGAACTTGGGGGCCTTGTTTTATCTCAAGCGCGTCAAGGCCAACCTCTTTTACGACTACGGGCGCGGCGAGGACGACGCCCAGCCCCCGGCAATCTACCAAGCGGCCGGGGCCGAGTTGACGATGAATTTCCACCTTTTTTCGCTGCCGATCCCCCTCGATATGGGCATGCGCTACGCCTACCGTTTTGACGACGGGAATGCGCGCCTTGAGGTGGTGGCGGTTCTCGCGGAGTTTTGAGACAGCCACTGGAGGCCCGGCACAGCAAAAGGCACTTGCGATCGCGATCGCAAGTGCCTTTTGCTGTGGAAATGGTAGCGGCGAAGGGACTCGAACCCCCGACCCATGGATTATGATTCCACTGCTCTAACCAACTGAGCTACGCCGCCAAAAACGCGCTGTACAAGCTAGGCGGCGGGGCGAGCTTTGTCAATAGGACTCAGAAGGCGAACAGGTCCTCCAAGCCCAACTCGATGATCTCGCCCTGTGCGGCTAGGGCCTCTAAGTCCATTTTGCGCTTGTCGCCCGTGATCGAAATCAGCTTGGGGCGGCCTTGGACGTGCTGGCGGTAGAATTTGAGCACCTCGTCGAGGTTGCTCGCTTGGATCTGCTCAAAGCGCCCGGCGCGCGGGTCGCCGGCCAGCCCCTTGCGCTCCCAGCCGCGCACAGCCCCCAGCACCGAGCGGAACCCGAGCCGTTCCGTGCGGTACTTGTTGAGCACGGAAAGCTGGGCCGCGGCAAAGCGCTCGGGCGAAGCGGGTATGTCGTCGAGCAAGCCGACGAAGGCCGCAACCGCTTCGGGCGTCTTGTCGGCTTGCGTGCCCATGCCGCCGACCATGTAGTTGTAATCGGCTCGGTCGTGGCCGTTGAAGTAGAGCGCACCCACCGAGTAGGCGAGGGCACGCGCTTCGCGAATTTCTTGGAACACAATGCCGGCCATGCCGCCGTAGAAGTAGTCGTTGAACAGCTCAACGGCGGGCTCGAGCGCTGCTTGGTAGGGCACGTCCACGTACTCGATCCGCACGAGGGCTTGGGCCATTTCCTTGTCAAAAAAGTAAATCTGGGTTTTTTCGGGCTGGGTAAACGCTAGGACCCGATAGGGCGGCGGCTCGACCGGCGCGGTGGGCAATGAATAGTGCTGGGCGAGGATGGCTTGCACTTCCTCGATGGTTTTCGACCCCGTGTAGCTGAGGGTCTGGCGATAGGAGAGCAAGCCGCTGAGTAGGTCGATGAGCTCTTGACGCCCCAAAGCCCGGACTTCCTCGTTGGACAACACCCGGCGGTAGTACGCCAGATCGCCTAAGCGGTGGTAGCGGTAGAGGGCTTCGTGGATGGTGCGGTGGTCCTTGAGCGCGTCGTCGCGGCGAGCGATGAGGATGGCCTGAAGCTCGGCGAGCGTGGCGTCGTCCGTGGTCGGGCCGCGCATCAGCTCGGACAACAAGGCCAGCGACGCGGCAAAGTGGTCGTCGAGGCCCGAAATGGAAATCGTGGTCTCTTGGTGGCCGACGCTCATCCTAAAGTCGGTGCCCAACTTGTACCACTCCTTTTTCAGGGCTTCGGCCGTAAAGCGCGCCGTCCCGGACTTGTCGAGCAGCTCGCGGGCTATGGGTAAGCGATTTTCGGTTAGGGAGCCGAGGTCGATCGCAATGGAAAAGTTGAACAGGTCGTTGAGCGGGTTGCGGGCGTAGTAGAGCGGGTTGCCGCCCGCCAACTCGCGGGTGGTAAAGTCGCGCTCGGGCACGAGATAGATCGGCTCAATCTCCGCAAAGGGCATGGCCATGACCTCGGCAAAAAAGGCCGATTGACGCGAGGCGTCGATGTCGATTTTGTCAAGGGGCGGCTTGTCAATCTCGGGTATGTCTTGCTCGCCATCGCGGCGGTAGCCGGCGACATACCCTCCGTTGAAATAGGTATTGGCGACGGCGACAATGTCTTGCTTCTCGATGGCGGCCATGCGGTCGAGGGCGCGCACCGCGTGGCTCCATTCCTCAAACCCGAGGAATGAATCGCGCATAAAGCCGACCCGGGAGCCGTTGCTTTCCTGCCCTTGCTTTACGCTCTTTTTGAAATCAGTGACAATGGCCGGGATGATCCAGTCCTCGAATTGCCCCGCCTTGATCCGGTCGATTTGCTCCAAGAGCAGGGCTTCGACTTCCTCGAGGGTCTGGCCCTGCTTGGGGATGCCCCACAAGTACTGGGCGCCGTAGTCGTTGAGTAGATAGGGATAGGAGCCGGCTTCGCGCACCTTCTGCTGCTGATTGAGATTGAGGTTGATCAGCCCGGCCGTGGCGTTGTCGAGGATCATATCGAGGATTTGCAGGGCCTCGGCGTCCTCGTGCGTGCGCGCGGCCGTGCGAAAGGCCAACAGCACGTATTCCTCGCCGGGGTACTGGACCTCGACTCGCTCCACTTCGCTGAGGGGCGGCTCTTGGTACGCGGGAAATGGCGGCAGCTCGCTGCGCTGCCAAAGGGAAAATTCGCGATCGAGGAGCTGGATGGTCGCGTCGAGGTCGATGTCGCCGGAGATGAAGATCGCCATGTTGTTGGGCACGTAGTACGCGTGGTAGAATTCGTACATGCGCTTTAGCGAGGGGTTTTTCAGGTGTTCTACCGTGCCCAGCGTGGTGACGCGATAGGGATGGACTTTGTAGAGCTGCTCCTGCACGGCTTGGCGGATGACGCGGCCCTTGTTGTCGAGGGCGCGGTTTTTCTCTTCATAGACGGTTTCTAACTCGGTTTGGAAGAGGCGGAACACGGGCTTGTGAAAGCGCTCGGCCTCGGTCTTGGCCCAGTGCGCGAGGCGATTGGCGGGCAGTTCCACCTTATAGACGGTTTCCTCGACCCAAGTGTGGGCGTTGAGCCCGCGCTCGCCCATTGCGGTGTAGAGGCGATCGAGTTCATTGGGGATGGCGTAGGCCGCGGCCCGTTGGTTCTCGGCGTTGATCTGCGCGTAGATCGCGGCCCTTTTTTCTGGGTCGGTCTCGCCAAAGTGCTGCTCGTAGAGCACCTCGATCCGGTCGAGGTGAACCTTCTCCTGTTCGTAGTCGAGGGTGCCGATTTTTTGGCTGCCCTTGAACAGCATGTGCTCCAGATAATGGGCAATGCCGGTGGCGTCTTGGGGGTCGTGCTTGGAACCGGCGCGCACGGCGATTTCCGCGTAAAAGCGCGGCTCCTCTTTGTTTGAGGTCAAGTAAATCGTCAGGCCGTTGTCGAGTTGGTAGATGTGGGCCTGCATGGGGTCTTGGGGGTCGGGGCCGTGCAGCAGGTTGTATTCCGCAGGCAGGGCCTCGGCCAAGGCGAGAAAGACGAGTGCGTACCGGAGGGACATAATCGATCCTCTGTTGGGTGTTGGGAGTGTGAGTTGGGTGGAAATACGAAAAAGGAACAAACGATGGCAAGTTGGTTTGGCACGTTTTTTTCTGGGTTATACGCAATGCAGGCAGGCTGCCCAGAGCGTAGTCTTTGGGTAACGAGAGCGGGCAAAATGGAAACACTACGGACGTGGGGCCGCGCCCTGTTGGACTTTGCCTATCCGCCGCACTGCGCGGTTTGCCAAGCGGACATCGAGGCCGCGGCCCTGCTCTGTCGGTCGTGCTGGGCGGCGATTGAGCCGCACCCTCCGCAGCCTCGCGCCGAGGCCGGCGGCCGCGCGTTTGAACAGGTCGTCGCGTTGGGGCCGTTCACCGGCGCGCTGCAACAGGCCATTTACGCGCTCAAATTTCACAACCAAGCGCGGCTCGGGCGGGCGTTGGGCGAGCGCATGGGGCAGTGCTTGGCCGAGCAACTCGCTCCGCTCGATTGCTTGGTGCCCGTGCCCTTGCACCCGGCCCGGTTGCGGGAGCGCGGGTTCAACCAGAGCGCGGAAATCGCCGCGGGGTTGGGCGTTGCCCTCGGCATTCCCGTGTACCACGGGATCGTGCGCCGGCAGCGGAATACTCGGCAGCAAGCCCTCCTGTCGGCCGAGGAACGCCGCGCCAACCTCTGCGGTGCGTTTGCCCGCCTGACCGCGCCGCCCGCCAACGCCCGCATCGGGCTAGTGGACGACGTGTGGACGACCGGTGAGACCATGGCGGCTTGTGCCCACGCCGTGGGCGACAACCGCTTATGGGCTGTTGTCTTGGCGCGCTCGGGCGCGGGCGATCTATTGACCTAATTATAATAAGCACCTACATTTAGCCCTCTTTGAACCCCCCCATACTTCAAGCTGCAATCAGCGTTGGCCACGAGCCAAGGAGTCCAAATATGGCCGAAAAGACGATCGGCATATTGACCGGCGGCGGCGATTGTCCGGGCCTCAACGCCGTCATTCGCGCTGTGGTGCGCAAGGGCATTACCGCATACCGATACCGCTTTCGCGGCATTCTCAAGGGCTGGAAAGGGATGATGGAGTGCGACTGGGATCCCTTGGGACTGGGAGAGATTTCTGGCATTTTGCCCAAGGGCGGCACCATCCTCGGCACATCGCGCACCAACCCGTTCAAACAAGAAGACGGCGGCGAAATTGTCGTCGATAACATGCGGCGGATGAAGTTGGACGCGCTCGTGGCCATCGGCGGCGAGGACACGCTGGGGGTGACCAACAAGCTCGCGAGCTTGGGCGTCCCGGTCGTGGGAGTGCCCAAGACCATCGACAACGACCTGAGCGGCACGGACTACACGTTTGGCTTTGACACGGCCGTCAACATCGTCACCGAGGCCATCGACCGAATTCACACCACGGCCGAATCGCACAATCGAGTGATGGTCGTCGAGGTCATGGGCCGGCATAGCGGTTGGATCGCCCTGCACGCGGGCTTGGCCGGGGGCGCCGACATGATTCTCATCCCCGAGCAGAAATACACCATTGAGGAAGTGGTCAGCACCATCCGCAAGCGACACGAGCGCGGCAAGGACTTTTCGATCGTGGTCGTGGCTGAGGGGGCCCAGCTCGTCTCCGAGGAAGGCGGGGCGGACGAATACGTGGTCTCCGAAGGGGGGCGCGACGAGTTCGGCCACGTCAAGCTGGGCGGCATCGGCCAGCTCGTCGCCAACGCAGTGGAGCAGGCGACGAGCTACGAGACCCGGGTCACGGTGCTGGGGCACTTGCAGCGCGGCGGAACGCCCACGGCCTTCGACCGGGTTTTGGGTACGCGCTTTGGCATTGCCGCCATCGACTTGGTTCACGCTGGCGACTTCGGCAAGATGGTGAGCCTGCAAGGCAACGAAATCGTGGCGATCCCACTGGCCGAGGCGGTCGATCAGATCAAGGTGGTCGACCAAGAGCTGTACGACCTCGCCACGGTATTCTTCGGTTAAATCCATGGCCAAGCGCACCATCAGGAACCTCGACATCGCTGGCAAGCGGGTGCTGGTGCGAGTGGATTTCAACGTGCCGCTCGACCCGGCCGGCCAGATTGTCGACGACACGCGAATTCGCGCCGCCCTGCCAACCATCGAGCACTTATTGGCGCAGGGGGCCTCTGTACTGCTCATGTCGCACTTGGGCCGTCCTCGGGGCCAGCGAGTGCCCGCGCTATCGCTGGCCCCGATAGCCGAGCGTCTGAGTCAGTTGTTGAAGCGCGCGGTGGCCTTGGCCCCAGACTGCGTGGGGGCCGAGGTTGCGGCCCAAGCCGCGGCCCTGCAGCCGGGGCAGGTCCTGCTCTTAGAAAACGTGCGCTTCCACCCGCAAGAGGAGCAAAACGAACCGACTTTTGCCCAGCACTTGGCCGCACTCGGCGACGCGTACGTCAACGACGCTTTTGGGGCCGCGCACCGGGCCCACGCTTCGACCGAGGGGGTGCCGCGCTGGCTGGGCGCGGGGGCCAGCGGCCTGCTGATGGAGCGGGAGATTTCCTATCTCGACGAGGCACTGCGCCGGCCGCAACGGCCCTTTACCGCGGTTTTGGGCGGGGCCAAGATTTCGGGCAAGATCGAGCTGATTGAGCACTTGCTCAACCGCGTGGATGCCCTGCTCATCGGCGGCGGCATGGCCTATACCTTTTTTAAGGCCCTGGGGCTAGAAATCGGGGATTCCCTGCTCGAAGCGGACCGCCTAGATACGGCCCGGCAGTTGTTGACCCAAGTCGAACGCGAGGGGTTGGAGCTCCGGCTGCCGGTTGATTGCGTGGTGGCCGACCGCTTTGCGGCCGACGCCCGAGCGCAAGTCGTGGTCCGCGACGCCATACCGCCCAGTTGGCAGGGCATGGACATCGGCCCCCAGACCCGGCAGTGCTATGCCGACCAAATCGCCCGCGGCGGCACCATCGTGTGGAACGGCCCCCTCGGCGTGTGCGAGATGACGCCCTTTGCGGAGGGGACCCAACAGGTCGCTCAAGCCCTAGCGGCCGCCACCAGCGCGGGCGCGTTGAGCATTATTGGCGGGGGGGATACGGCCGCGGCCATCGCCCAAGCCGGCTTGGCGCCAGCGATGACCCACATCTCTACGGGGGGCGGGGCTTCGCTGGAGTGCATGAGCGGGCGGGTCTTGCCCGGGGTGGCGGTCTTGGACGACGAGGAGCTCTGAGATGCGCCGACCCATGGTCGCGGGCAACTGGAAGATGCACAAGACCGCTGCGGAAGCCGTCGAGCTGGTCGAAGGGATCAAGCCCCTCGTCGCCGAGCTCGCGGTGGAAGTGGTCGTCTGTCCGCCGTTTACGAGTCTGCCCGCCGTCCGCACGGCCCTTGCCGACAGCGCCATTGGGCTGGGGGGCCAGAACATGCACTCGGAGCGGCAGGGCGCGTTCACCGGCGAAATATCCGCCGACATGCTCTTGGCGGCTGGTTGCTCTCACGTCTTGCTCGGGCACTCCGAGAGAAGGCAGTTTTGCGGCGAGGACGACTTGCTGGTCAACCGCAAGCTAGCCCGCGCCCTCCAAGCCGGCCTGCGCCCAGTAGTCTGCGTCGGCGAGACCTTGCAGGAGCGCGAAGAGGGCCGCATCGAGGAGGTCGTCCTCGGCCAAGTGGGCGGTGCGCTCGCGGGAATTGAGGCCGGCGCGGCCCGCGCGGTGCTGTGGGCGTACGAGCCGGTTTGGGCGATTGGCACCGGGGTGACGGCCACGGCCGCGCAAGCCGAGGAGGTCCATGCGATGATCCGCCGCTTCCTCGCCGGGCGATTGGGAACAGCGGCCAATGACGAGGTGCGAATTCTGTACGGCGGCAGCGTCAAGCCCGAAAACGCAGCCGAACTCTTGGCCCAAGACAACATCGACGGCGGCTTGATCGGCGGTGCCGCGCTAGACGCCGCGCAGTTTGCCGCTATTGTGAAGACCGCCCTTTACCCTTAAATTTACCTCAATAAGTGCAACCCCCATCGCGAGAACGAGACCATGATTGAAATTCTATTTACGATTTTTCACGTGCTGATTTGCTTGTTCCTAGTCGTCACTGTGCTCTTGCAGGCGGGCAAGGGCGGCGGCTTGGCCGGCTCGATCGGCGGTGGGTTGGCCTCTTCCTCGGTGTTGGGTGGCCGCACGGCTGCCACGTTTCTGACCAAGGCTACGACCGTGCTGGCCACGGCCTTTATGCTGAGTTGTTTGGTGCAGTCGGTGGCCTTTCAGACGGCCGAGACCACTCCGACGACGGCGACGCAACGGACCATGGCCGAGCAACAGGCCCCCGCAGTGCCCGCCATCCCGGAGGCAGAGCATCTGCTGGGCGGGAAGGAAGAGGCGGCCGAGGAGCCGTAGCATCAGCCTAATTTTTGTGCCGAAGTGGTGAAATTGGTAGACACGCTGTCTTGAGGGGGCAGTGCCTTAGGGCGTCGGGGTTCGAATCCCCGCTTCGGCACCATTAAACGTTGCAACGGGACTGTGCGCTGGTACAGTCCCTTTTTTTGTGCTAGCGGAGCGGAATGGCCTCGTCGAGGAGCAGGATGGGGATTTGGTCTTGGATCGGGTAGAGGTACGCGCCGTCTGCACGGACTAGGCCGCCATCGATTTTGCCTTCTACGGTCTTGCCGGCCCGGTTCTTGACTTGGCCGCGCGCAATGCGGCTGTTGAGCGCGGCAATGAGGTCGTCCTCGGCGAGGGCGACCGGCTCTTTGGTTTCGGGACAGGCGAGAATCGCCAATAGCTCTTCGTCAATCATCAGAGGTCTCCTCGGCAAAAAATCAAAGATAGGCCGGTCTAGGCCCAGCCGCGAGTTGCGGCCGGTTCTGCCCGCGGCGCAAATAATTTTGGATTGAAGTTAAGTCAAATAATAACAGTATTTTATAAAAACAACAATCCCGGCGGTACGTCATTGACAGCCCCTGTTGAATTGGCTATGTTTCCCAAGAGGCGATGCCCTTCCCCAAGGCAATTTGGCCCGTTGTTCGGCCGTGCTTTCTAACGAGTCCAGAGTTTTCTAACGCATACAGGTAGCGGAGGTGATCATGGCTTCGGCTGGTTTCGTCCATTTACACGGTCACAGCGAATACAGCCTGCTCGACGGAGCGTGTCGCATCGGCGAGATGGCCGAGTTAGCGGCCGAACAGGGCATGCCGGCCTTGGCACTCACCGACCACGGCAACCTCTTCGGCGTCATCGAGCACTACAAGGCCTGCCGCGACGCAGGCATTAACCCCATCATCGGCTGCGAGGTCTATGTGGCGATTGATAGCCGCCACCGGCGCCAAGCCGCCCGCGGCCTAACGCACGCTTCCAACCACCTAGTTTTGCTGGCCAAAAACGCCACCGGCTACCGCAATCTGACCAAGCTGGTCTCCAAGGGCTATCTCGAAGGCTACTACTACAATCCCCGCATCGACAAGGAGCTGTTGCGCGAACACGCCGAGGGCCTAATCTGCATGTCGGCCTGCATCGGCGGCGAGATTCCGCATCTCATTCAGCGCGAGGGCATGGCCGCGGCCGAAAAGGTCGCCCGCGAGTTTATGGACCTGTTTGGCGAGGATTACTACTTGGAGATCCAGCGCCACGACATCGACCCGGAAGCCAAGGTAAACGACGGCCTGCTCAAGCTGCATCGCAAGCTGGGGGTGCCGCTGGTGGCCACCAACGACTTCCACTTCCTCCACGCCACAGACCACGCGGCCCACGACGCCCTGATCTGCATCCAGACCGGCAAGACCGTGGGCGAAAAAAATCGCCTGTGCTATCCCGACGGCCTCTACATGAAGAGCCCGGACGAGATGCGGTCCCTGTTTGCGGATTTGCCCGACGCGCTGGAGCGGACCCTCGAGATTGCCGACAAGTGCAACGTCGAGCTCGAATTCGGCAAGACCTATATGCCGGATTTTCCCATCCCAACGGGCTACGCCTCCAGCGACGACTATCTGACCCAACTGGCGCAGGAGGGGCTGGAGCGGCGCTACGGCACGGTCGATCCGGCCGTGCAAGAGCGGCTCGACTACGAGCTAAGCGTCATCACCAGCCAAGATTTTGCCGGTTATTTCCTCATCGTCTGGGATATGGTCAACTACGCCCGCCAGCAGGGCATCTCCGTGGGGCCGGGGCGCGGCTCGGCCGCGGGCTGTTTGGCCTCGTATTGCCTTGGCATTACCAATGTAGATCCCATCAAGTACGACCTGATCTTTGAGCGCTTCCTCAATCCCGAGCGCATTGAGCCGCCCGACATCGACATCGACTTTGACGACACCCGGCGCGACGAGGTGCTGCGCTACGTGGTGGATACGTACGGCAAGGACAATGTCTCGCAGGTCATCACGTTTGGGACGATGGGCGCCAAAGCGGTCGTGCGCGATGTGGGGCGAGTCTTGGGCCTGCCCTTTGGCGAGGTCGATCGCATTGCCAAGCAGGTGCCGGCCGAACTGAAAATCACCCTCGACACGGCCATTGAGCGGGTGCCTGAGCTCCAGCAGCTCGCCGAAGCATCCGGCGACGAGGGCAAGCTAGTCGAATACGCCCGCCGGTTGGAAGGCATGGCGCGCCACGCCTCAGTTCACGCCTGCGCCGTCATCATCGCCCCGGGCGAACTGACCAATTACGTGCCGCTCTATCGCGCCCCCAAAGACGGGACCATAACCACTCAGTTCGTCGGCGAGACCTGCATGGACATCGGCTTGCTCAAGATGGACATCTTGGGCTTGAAGGAGCTTTCGCTGGTCGATGAGGCCGTGCGCCTGATTCAGCTCAAGGAGCCAGCCTTTGATTTGGAAGCCATTCCGTGGGATGACCGGGCCACGTTCGACCTGTTTGGGCGCGGCGATACGATCGGCGTTTTCCAGTTTGAGTCCCCGGGGATGCGCGACTACTTGAGCAAGCTCAAGCCGGACGACATCGAAGACATTATCGCCATGAACGCCCTCTACCGCCCGGGGCCGATGGACAATATCCCGACCTTCATCGCCCGCAAGCGCGGCCAAGAGGCCGTCTCCTACGACCACCCCAAGTTGGAGTCGATTTTGGAGCCAACGTACGGCATTATGGTCTATCAGGAGCAGGTCATGCGCATCGCCCAAGAGCTGGCCGGTTTCACCCTCGGGCAAGCCGACATCTTGCGGAAGGCCATGGGCAAGAAAAAGCCCGAGGAAATGGCCAAGGTCAAAAAGGACTTCGTCGGCGGCTGCGTCGCCCACGAGGTCGAAAGGGCCTTGGCCAACAAGCTGTTCGGCGAGATTGAGATTTTTGCCGGCTACGCCTTCAACAAGTCGCACGCGGCCTGCTACGCCGAAGGCGCGTACAAAAACGCGTACCTCAAGGCCCACTATCCCAAGGAATACATGGCGGCCTCCCTGACGATAGCGCGCAAAAACACCGATACACTCACCGTGCTTTTGGATGAGTGTCGCCGCATGGGCGTCCCGGTCCTGCCCCCCGATGTCAATGAAAGCACGCTCAACTTTACGCCGACCGCTGGGGGCATTCGCTACGGCCTAGCCGCGGTCAAAAACGTCGGCGAGGGGGCCGCGCAGAGCATGGTCGATACGCGGATTGCCGATGGCCCTTTTACGACCCTATTTGAATTTTGCGAGCGCATTGACCTACAGGCCGTCAACCGGCGCGTGGTCGAGAGCTTGATCGCGGCGGGAGCATTGGACGGGCTCGAAGGGCATCGCGCCCAGCAAATGGACGGGCTCGAGTCGGCCTTAAAGGCCGCCGGCAAGGCCCAAGAAAACCGCGAGCGGGGGCAGATTAGCCTCTTCGACGCCGGCGGCTCGGTCGAGCTGGTGCAGGAGTTGCCCGAAGTCGAGGAGTGGTCCGAGCGCGAAAAGCTGGCCAAGGAACGCGACCTCTTGGGGTTCTACCTGTCCAGCCATCCGCTCGCGCCCTACGCCCGCGACCTAAAAAACTTCGCCCAGCCTCTAAGCGAGATAGAGGGGCAGCGCAACGGAGCGCCGCTGCGGGTTGGCGGTCTCGTCGAGGAGGTCCGCAAGCTCTTTGACCGCCGGGGCAACCCCTTTGCCTTTGTCACGCTCAAAGACCTCAACAGCACGGGCGACATCGCGTTTTTCGCCGAAGCCTTCGCCAGCCACCAACAACTGCTCGTGGAGGGCGAAACCATTCTCGTCGAGGGCCGCGTTTCCGAGCGGCACGGACGCCTGAATGTACAGGCCGACCGCGCCCTCCCCCTCAAGTCGGCGCGGGCCGAACTGACCCAGTCCGTCACCTTGTCGCTGTCCTACCAGAACGCAGGCGACCCCCTTCTCAGCCGGCTGCGCCACCTCTGCGACCGCCACCTGGGGGCCTGCGAGCTGTGGGTCCAGCTCAAAAACGGCGACGAGCAAGACAAAATGGTGCGCTCAAAGACCATTCGCGTCGATCCCTGCGACGATTTGCTGCGCGGCATCGAGGAACTGATCGGCCCCCGAGCCACCCGGCTGACGCCCAAGGTGCAAGCCTCGGTGGGCTTTTCTCATTCTAATTCCAATTGAATATGAGACTCATTATGCACACCGTGGTGCTCAGTGGATTGGCACTCCTCGCGCTGGGCTGTAGTTCTCCCGCCCCCGAGCCGAAAGGGGACCAGCTCTTCCCGCCGCAAACTGCGGAGTGGAACGACTATCAGGGCCAGCGCGTGGATTTGCGCGATTACGCGGGCAAAATAGTCCTAGTCAACTTCTGGGCGACTTGGTGCGGCCCGTGCCGCTACGAGATTCCAGCCTTGGTCGAGATGAGCAATGAGTACGACTCCGAGCAGGTGGCGATCATTGGCATTTCCATCGATCAAGGCCCTACCGAGCGCGTCCTCCCCCTAATAGGCGAGTTCGTCGAGCGCTTGGCCATCAACTACCCGGTGGTTCACGACAGCCAACACGAGCTGCTCCGCGCCTTCTACAAAAAAAGTTTGGCGAGGATGGGCGTACCGCTCACCTTTATTTTTGATCGCGAAGGCCGCGTGTACAAGATGCACTTGGGCGTACCGCGCGACCGGAGCGGCCGGCCCAATCCCCGCGGGGTATTTGGCGAGGATATCGAGGCCCTGTTGGCCCGCTCATAGCGCGGTCTTTTTGCCTACGAGTCGTCATCCCGCGAAAGAACGTCACCCCGTGCTCCGACACGGGGCGGGAATCCAGTCTTGAAGGACGTAGGATTACTATCGCACAAGAAGGGATGGTCCGCTGTGGGACCATCCCTTCTTTGCCTGTAGATGTGGCGCGTTGCGCTAGTGGTTGGAGTAGTGCTCGGCTAAGACTTGCTCGCCGTGGCGCTGGACCAGCACCTCTTTGAACTTGGCGATGGAGTCGCCGGCGCGCAGGTGCTCGAGCATTGCGCGCTTGGACATGACCATCAGGGTGCCGCTTTTGTAGTCGGGGAAGCGACAAAAGCTGAATTTGACCTCCTCGCCCGTGACGCAGCAGGTGTCTTCGAGTTCTAGCTCGATCTGCGTGCCGGGGTCAAACGAAAATTCAGTGTTATCGTCGTCGACGTTGGATTGGGTTTTTGCTGGCCTTGCCATGCTGTTCTCCTTGCGAAATGAACTTAAAAAATAAGAAAATGCCGCCGCTCGGCAACTCAGTACGGCAGATCGGCAAAGCGCGACAGCACGTCCGGCCCGTTGTGGGTGACGGCCACGGTGTGCTCGTATTGCGCCGAGAGCTTGCCGTCGGCCGTGACGGCCGTCCAGTCGTCGTCGAGGACGCGGGTGTCGTGGCCGCCCTCGTTGACCATTGGCTCGATGGTGAAGACCATGCCGGTTTGCAAGCGGCGGCCCGTGCCGGCCTTGCCGTAGTGGAGCAACTGGGGTTCCTCGTGGAAGTTGCGGCCAATGCCGTGCCCGCAGTACGTGCGCACGATGGAAAAGCCGCGCGCTTCGACATAGCTTTGGATGGCGTGGCCAATGTCGCCGAGGCGTCGCCCGGGCGTGCAGGCGGCCAATCCCTCCTCCAAGCTCTGGCGCGTGGCGTCGAGCAGGCGTTGGGTTTGGGGGGATACGCAGCCAGCTTTCATGGTGACGTTCATGTCGCCGTGAAAGCCATCCTTTTTAACCGCAATGTCAACGGCGAGGATGTCCCCTGCTCGCACGACGCGGTCGCCCGGGATGCCGTGGACGACTTCGTCGTTGACTGAGACGCAGATGCTGCGGGGAAAGCCGCGGTAGCCCAAGGCACTGGCAACGGCTCCTTGGCCGCGGATGTAGCGGTCGGCAATGCGGTCTAGGTGGCGGGTGGTGACCCCGGGCGCGAGGGCTTCTTCAACGCGGAGCATGGCTTCGGCCGCGATGCGGCAACTGGCGCGGATGCGGTCGATTTCCAAGGGCGATTTGAGATGTATCATAGCGATTAAAAATCGGGCATTGAGCAAAAGAATGTCAAGCACCGACGGGACGCCCTCCAGCAAGGGCGCAGCGGAAACAGCAGAACCATGAAAACGCCCCGCATATCCGTACTCCTGCCCGTGTTCAATGCGGCCGCCACCCTGACGGAAACGTTGGCCAGCATCCAAGCACAGAGCTGGGAAGATTTTGAGGTCGTGGGCATAGACGACGGCTCAGAGGACGAGAGTGGCGACATCCTCTTGGAATGGAGCTGCCGCGATAGCCGCTTTCGGGCGTTGCTCGCCGCCCACGGAGGGATTGTCAAGGCCCCGAACCGGGGCTTGGTCTGGTGTCGGGGCGAGTACGTGGCGCGCATGGACGCCGACGACCGGATGCACCCCGAGCGCTTGGAAAAACAACGCGCGTGGTTGGAAGCCGATCGCGGCTTGAGCGTAGTGAGCTGTCTGGTGGAGATCTTTCCGCGGGCGGCAACCGGGGAGGGGATGTTGGGGTACGAAGCTTGGTTAAACGGCTTGGTGGATGGCGCGGCGATTGAACGAGAGTTTTTTATCGAGAGTCCCATCGCCAATCCGTCGGCCATGATGCGCCGCGAGGAACTGGTGGCCTTGGGGGGCTACCAAGAGCGGGGCTGGCCGGAGGACTACGATCTGTGGCTGCGCTATCGGGCGGCGGGCCGGCGCTTTGCCAAGGTGCCGGAGGTCTTGCACTACTGGCGCGAGCACCCGCAGCGAGCCACGCACGTACAGGGCCGCTACTCGGTGGAAAACTTCCTCCGCGCCAAAGCGCACTATCTTTGCGCCGGGCCGCTGCAAGAGCGGGACGGGCTGGCCGTTTGGGGCGCGGGCAAGACCGGCCGGCGGCTCGCCAAACACTTGGAGCGCGAAGGCCGGGCTCCCAATGTATTTGTCGATATTGCCCCCCAAAAAATCGGCGGCACCTTGCGGCGCAAGCCGGTGCTCGGGCCGGAAGACTTGCCGGCTTGGTGGGGGCGGCACGAGCGGCCGATCCTCTTGGCGGCGGTGGCGTCGCGGGGGGCGCGAGCCCTGATTCGGCAAGCGTTGGCTGGATTGGGGCTGACAGAGGGGCGGGATTTTTTATGCGTGGCTTAACAAAAGCGAGAAAGGAAACAACATGACGGTGCAATACGCGCTCAACACATCGACGATCCGTCCGGCGGCGCTGCTGGAGAAAATCCGCATTGCCGGGCAGACCGGCTACCGGGGCATTGAGCTGTGGAACGACGACTTGACCGCGCACGAGCAGCAGGGCGGTTCGCTCGCCGATGTGCGGCAGGCACTGGCCGACTACGGGCTGGCGGTGCCGACCGTCATCGCGCTGCACGGCTGGTTGGGGGTTGAGGGCGCGGCGCGGGGGCCGGCTATGGAGGAGGTTCGGCGGCGGCTGGCGCAGGCCGCAGCGGTGGGGGCCGAGTTTATAGTCGCCAGCCCACCGCTGACGTCCTGCGACCTGAGCCGGGGCGGGGCCGAGTACCGCGCCTTGCTGGAGCTGGGCCGGGAAATCGGCGTGCGCCCCGCGATGGAGTACTTAGGCTTTGTGCAAAGCGTGCATACCATTGACCAAGCTTGGCAGATTGCCGAAGACGCCGATCATGCCGATGCCAGTTTGGTCATGGACCCGTTCCACATCCTGCGCGGCGGCGGCCCCATCGAGAGCATTGCCAAGGTGCCGGGCGACAAGGTCGCGGTCTGGCACTGGAACGACGCGCCGGGCGACAAGCCTTTTGCCGAGCAAAGCGACGCCGACCGGGTGATGCCGGGCGACGGGGCCGGGCCGTTGCGCGCGATCGAGCGGCTGGCGCGAGCGCAGGGCTACGAGGGGTTTGTGTCGCTGGAGTTGTTTAATCCGGGGCTGTGGGCGCAAGATCCGGCGGCTGTCGCCCGGGTTGGTTTGGAGAAGATGCGGGCGTATTTCGCCGATTGAGTGTATGCTATTCAGTCTCATCTCCATTAAATTCTCAGAATAATCGGACATGAGCGACGAACATCTCGATATTGTCGTTTATAGCCCTAGGATGGAGAGCGGAAGAAACTAACCCCTATAGGCTTTGACGATGTCGATGATTAGGGCGATGTCGCAGCGGGCCTCTTCCAAGGGAGTGCGCGGCTTGGCCCCCTCGGCGATGCAGGCGTGGAAGTGCTTTAACTCGCGGACGAAGGGGCCTTCCCACGCGATGGCCGGGCGGTGGACGATGGCCTCCCCGGCCTCGTCGAGGGTCTGAATCTCCAAGGTGGAGAGGATCCCCCGCGAAAAGCCGGTCGGATAAGAAAGCAGGACGCGGCGGTCGTCCCCGCAGACTTCGAGGGTCTCCTTGAAATCGCGCACATCCTTCAACTCAACCCAAGTGGCCGCACACCGAGCACCGTTTGCATAAACGAGCATGGTGCTGACGCCCCAGCCTTCGTACCAGATTTCGGTGCTGGCGACCCGGTCGGGTACGCCCATGATGGCGCGCAGGCCATAGAGGTCGTGGATCATGCTGCCGGCGAGGTGGCCAAAGGCCGCCTGCACGTCGGCGGAGACCTCGCCGATGGCTTGGCGCACGGCCGCCGTGCGGGCCGCCCGCGTCTGCTCAACGGCATCCGCGGGCAGATCGTCGGCCCGGTGCAGGCGGAAGTGCGCGAGGTGATGCGCGTTGTTGGTGTGCAGGTGGTGGATCTGGGCGAAGCGGATCGCACCCATGTCGGCGGTTGCGCGTGCGGCCGCCTCAAAGGCCGGATCGTACACCTTCATATAACCGGCCAAGCCCACCGTGCCCGCCGCCTGCCGAGCGGCCATGATCCGGTCGGCCTCTTGCAGGGAGAAGCAGATCGGCTTTTCAACGAAGACATGCTTGCCGGCCTCAAAGGCGGCGACCGCGATCTCGGTCTTGGGGTCGGTGTGGCACAAGAGCACCGCGTCGAGGTCGGCGGCGAGCAATGCACGCCAGTCGCAGGTGTGGTGCGGCACGTAAAACTCTCGCGCCACCGTCTGCGCCAAGCGCGGCGAGAGGTCGCAGACCATCTCTACGGAAAACAGGTCCTTGAGCGCGGCGAGGTTGGGCAGGTGCTGGACTTGGGCGACGGCGCCGCAGCCCACTACGCCGATGCGGATGGGGGCCATGTCACCCCACCTTTCCGACGCGGGGCGTCAGGTCGTTCCAGAGATCGGCCAAGGCGTAGGCTCGCTTGAAGCTCTGATACACCTCTTGCCACATAGCTTCGCGCAGCTCGGTGGCCTGTGCTTGGTCGCTGGCCGCGAGGGCTGCCTTGAGTTGGCCGCTCCGTTCGCGTTGTGCGGTCGCTTGGTCGCTGGCTGCGCGGGCCAAGGCGTCCGCCGCGACCGTGAATTGGTCGATGAGGTCGTCGATGGGCGTGTCGGCATCCGTCTCCACATCGTACGCGCTAGCGGGCTGGAAGCGGGTCGGGTGGCGGGTGCCATCGGGGTCGCGACCGGTGTGGGTCGGCTGGATGTGGGGCGTTACCGACAGGTACATGACCATGGGCTCGTCGCCGATGGCCCGCACCTGATGGATTTCATCGGCGAGGGCAACGCAAAGCTGACCTGCGCCCAGCTCCTGTTCGCTGCCGGCGATGTGAAAGACGCAGCGGCCTTGCAGGATGAGGAAAATTTCGTGGCCGAGATCGTGGCTGTGCAGATCGGCCACCGCGCCCGGCTGCATGCGGAGAAAGCGAGAGCGGATGTGAGGGGTGACGAGCAGGTTTTTGATGTGCTCGTCTTTGCGAAAGTCGAAAATTTCAAAGGCCATCTGTAGGATCCTTGCTAAGAGTGAATTATCGAGTCCACTGCAATGTCTCGTTGGCAAGCGTTATGTCGCGTAGCGTCTGGTGGATAGCAGCTCGGGCATCTGCCCTGCAATGTACCGCGTCGATCATTCGGTCCCTGAAGTTTGCAAAGAACGACTTCGGGATATGTGGGTTATTCAGAGTTGAACCGCGCTGGTTGAGATAAATGGCTCGCAACTTGAGAATTTCGAGCATTTTCGCCGGGGTATAACCATTCGCATCATCCATTTCCGAACGATACTTCTCTTGGTTCCACTGTCGCTTGTGAAGGGACTTGGCGTCCTCTAAGCTGTACTTGCTCTTTTCTTTGCATACAATGTACAAGTCTTCAAAGTCAAGTTTCTCTGCCACGCGGTCTCCTATCGCAAGGTCAGGTTTAATATATAGCTCAATTTCTGCAATCCAGCTTTCCATTTCATTAGGCCCAAGTGCGAGTAATTTCTGTAGAGCGGTTCCCGAGATGTCGTAAAAACCGAAAACCCATATTCGGTATCGCCACTTTGCTATGTGAGTGGGGCCTACATCTCTTGCAGTTGAAACAGAGCCTGTCGTCGTCGATTTGAGTTCTATGGGCGCAAAGTACGCTTCAAAGTCAAAGAATGCGTCCACATCGGAGCGACCTGCTCCCTCTCGCAAGCCCAAGAGCCGGCACATTTCCTTTTCTCGTCTATCGTCTTGGACAGCCATTTAGGCCCTCAACGCGCTCGCTACGGATTTTGCGATAGCATAACCCACCGGCGGACAAACGGAATTGCCGATTTGCCCAAGGATTTGGTACACAGCACCGGCGAAGAGCCAATCGGCTGGAAACCCTTGCAGGAGGGCACAGTCTTGGACGGAAAGCCGGAAGTGTCCGTTTTCGGGAGGGAACATCGCGGCTTCCTCTCTCGACTTTTGGACGCCATTCGGCCAAATCTGTAGCCTTTGCCAAACCTTTTGACTCGCCTTGCTGTTGAGAACACTCGTCGTTTTTCTCGGGCCAGTAAAGCCAGAGCGGAGAGTCGGCGCGAAGCAATCGAATCCAATGTCGTCTAAGCCCAAAGCCGCCCTAGCACCCAGCGCCCAGTGCCCCGATGCAAACAGACTGTCGTTGAGAAAGTGCGTTGCCGGTGGAACCTCGAATTCGCGGGCGGCTTTGGGCGATCTAAACCCGACGAAAATGACCCGCTTTCGCACTTGAGGGACGCCAAACTCAGAGGCAACGGCCTTGAACTTGGCGATGTGATAACTTGGCTCTAACGGCGCTAGGATCGCCTTGTTCACATATTTATTGAACTTAGGGTTGAGCAGTCCCGGAACGTTTTCGGCTACGAACGCATCGGGCTGGACCGCCAGCACGGCGTCGATAAACGCCGGCCACATATCTCTAGTATCCTCGCTTCCACCTTGTCTGCCAGCTACCGAAAAAGGCTGGCATGGAGGGCCGCCGTGGATGAGATCGACAGTGCCTTTATAGGCGGCCCAATGGACCTTTGTCACATCACCAGCTAGACCCGCCAGCACCTTCCATTGGGGGCGATTGCGCCGCAGCGTGGCACCGCAAATATCCAATAGGTCGCAACTGACAACATGCTCAAACCCGGCTCGCTCAAACCCGAGGTCCAAGCCGCCACCCCCCGAAAACAGGGACATCGCCCGCAAGCCTTGTGGGCGATGTTGGGGCATTAGGGCACTGGGTTCCAGAACGGGTTTATTCATTCTGCTTGAGGCGCGCTCAAGTTCACCGCGGATCGCGGCTTTTTTTCTTTGTCTAGATCGCGCAGCAATCTCCCGGTACCAATCCCTTTTTTCTTTCGATATATCGTAGGGCATGATTACTCCAAGGGCCAACGCGTCCACAATATACCTACCTATAAACAGCCGCCGCGTCCACCTCGGAACGTTCAGGGCGTCGCTGATTTTTGCAAGATGTACAGGGTGCGGTCTCGGGTGGCTAAGAGCAGGGCTTTGGCTTGGTCTAGCGGGCGGGATGAGCGGATTTCTTTGCGCCAAGTGGCCCAATAGCCGCCGCGCTCAAAGCGGCGCACTGTCAGCCCTAGCCGAGCGAAGCGACGCCGTAAGTACCGCTTTGAAAAGGTATGGGGATGCCCCCGGTCTATCTGAAAGCACTCCATCAGCCCGCGCACCAAGCGACCCCAAAGGTGGTACGTGTTCTGGCGGAAATAGGCCGTGCCTTCCGGCTTGAGCACGCGGTGCATTTCAAGGAGGACCTGCTCGGGGTCGGCGCAATGGTCGAGGACATTATCCATGATGACTAAGTCGAAGTGGTCGGCCGGGAAGTCGAGTTGTTCGCCCGCGCCCGCGTGGTACTGCACGGCCGGATCGCGGAAGGCGCGAAAGCGTTCGATGGAGGCGTAAAAATCCTCTAGCGGATCAACCGCGTGGCGGTAGTTGCTTTCGCTGAGATGGGTGAGGATACCGGCCGCACCGCTGCCGATTTCTAGGATGCGGGTGTCGGCCGTCAAGGTGAGCACACCGTCGAGCTCCCGGCGCAGGGCTTGGGCAAAGGCCGCGTAGAAATCTAGCGCCATGTCGGCGGCCCGGGACTGCCACCAGTCGCGTTCGCTGACTTGGGCTTTGCGCCAGCGGCGGCTTGTCATCTGCGGTCTCCTCTCAGCACTTTTGCACGACGCCTTTCGGACGGGGGATACACTTGCTGTTCTGTCCGGGCGGAAGGCTGGTCGCTGGTGTAGCGCACTGAGCATTAACCATGAGCAATCGCGGGGCTCTTGTAAACTGCTAAGCGGGGGCTTGACGGCCGGCGACAAATCCCTCCGGCAAGCCCTCCCCCTTGACCAACGCCTCCTTCAGCGCCCGCGCATGTTGGCAAATCCCCCGATAAGCAAACCCCTTACAACTGCAACTTACATCGCTTCCCACCGCCTCCAGCTCGTAGAACGCCCCCGGCTTGGACGAGCTATCCACCCGGTACAAGGCCCGTTCCGGCCCGGCCAACACCCGGGCCAACGCGCGCACCGCCTCGGCCGACGGCAAGCGCGCCTTGGTCAGCGCATCAACGGCAGGCTGCTCGGCGACAAAGGCCGCCCCGGCCTCGCGCAACAGTTCCACCACTTGCCGCTCGCCCATCTCGCCAGTGGACGGTGCGGGCAGCGCTTCCATTACGCGCCGCAACTCGTCCATCACGTCGCGCTGGAAGTGTTCGGGCAAGGCACTGCCTTCGACGAGTTGGTCGATCAGCGTGGACTTGGTCTCGAGGACCGTCTTGACGAACTCGTCGATGGTCCCGCTGCCGACCATATAGGTGACGTTCACGGCTTGCCGTTGCCCGATGCGGTACGCCCGGTCCTCGGCCTGCCAGTGGTTAATCGGCGCCCAGTCGAGATCGTTGAAGACCACTTGCCGAGCGGCCGTGAGGTTGAGCCCGACGCCCCCAGCCGTAATCTGCGCGGCCAGCACCTGCACGGAGTCGTCCTGCTGAAAGCGGTCGGCTAGGCGTTGCCGCTCGCTCGCCGGCACCTCGCCGGTGATGGCGACTGCCTGCGGGCCAAAGTGTTTGCGCAGCGTGTTGACCGGCGCCAGAAAACACGAGAAGACCAGCACCTTCTCGCCCTGTTCGAGCGCGTTTTCCACAAAGGGAATTGTGCTGCGGACCTTGGTGCTGGCCAAGCGGTTGCGCGCCGTGGTTAGCTGGCCCATGATCCAGCCTTGGCGCGAGCGACGCTCCGCCTCGGTCTCGCCAGCGAGCTCGGCTCGGCCCCGGCGCGAGATGGTGTGCAACAGCTCCATCACCGCCTCGCTCATCTCGCGCGCCACCCGGCTGGCGACCTCCACGTCGAGCCAACTGCGGATCTTGGGCGGCAGGTCGAGCACCTCGGCCTTGGTGCGGCGCAGCATGATGCCGTGCAACTGCACGGTCAATTCGTCGATATTGGAGACCCCATCGGCCACCCAGCCGTAGTCGCCTTTGTACCCGTCGCAATAGCGTTTGGCAAACGCGACGAACGAACGCCCGAGCGCGTGGCGCACCAACTGCAACAAGGGGAAGAGATCGCGCGGCCGGCTCGTCAGCGGCGTGCCGGTCAAAAGGTGGACCACCGCCTCGTCGCCAACGGCTTTGACCAAGTCCAGCGACAGGCGGTGCCGTTGGCTGCGGTAGTTTTTGAGATAGTGGGCCTCGTCAAAGACTAAGCCGCTCCAAGCGTGGGCTGTCAGCGGGTGTTTGGCGAGGATGTCGTAGTTGATGACGACCCAGCCGCTATAACCGGGGGCCGGCGCGGGTGCGGGGCCGACGATGGCGACCTCGGCCGCTGGCAGCACCCATTCGATCTCGCGCACCCAGTTGGTCTTAACCGCAGCCGGGCAGACGACTAGGTACGGCCCCTCCGGGCGGGCTTGGCGCATGGCCAGCACGGACTGCCGCGTCTTGCCCAACCCCATGTCGTCGGCGAGGATCGCCCGCTGGCGACCCAACAAAAAGGCGATGCCCTCGATCTGATGGTCATACAGCCCGGCCGCGAGAGCCTCGGCCTGTTGTTGGGGCGTGCTCATCCCAGCCCACTAACCACTTAACGCCTTCTTCAATTGCGTGGCCAAAAGCTCCTCATCCCCGTCGGCCACGGTGGGCATGGACAAGTGAAGTTGGCCCGGGGCCGCTGAGAGCCAGACCGAGGGATTGCCGTTGCGCAGGGCTTTTTCTAGGTCGGCCGCGGTGCGGCCGAGGGCTGGTTCGTCCAAGGTCAGCGTCAGGGACGCGCCATCGACCGAGCTTTGCACGTGGGGCAGTTGGCCCAAGTGCTGACGCACGGTCTCGGCGCGGCGGGCGTCGCCTCGGTTGCGGGCGTCGTGGTCCATGGCCAGCCAGCGGCGCAGGGCCACGACCACGCCGACGACTTCTTGGCGGTCGATTTTGAGCGGGCGGCCAACCCCTTCTAGGTCGCGGGTTTCAAAGCAGGCAAAGCTGTGCAGGTGGGCGGCTTCGATTAAGTCGGCGCGGCCGCAGAGGATGCCCGAAGAATTGGGCGCGCCCACGTACTTGGCCCCGTAGCCAACTAAGTCGGCCCCGGCCGCGATGTATTGGGTTAAGCCGGCTAGGGGATAGACGCGGAAGGCCGCATCCACGAAGATCGGCACGTCGTGGGCGTGGGCGATGGCAATGGCCTCGGCCAGCGGGACGATGGCGGCTGGGGTGTCGATGGCCGGGTAGAGGAGGGCGGCCGTTTGGGGGCCAAAAGCTGCGGCCAGCTCGTCGGCTGTGGTGCCCTGCTCGGTGCCCGCCTCCACGAGGGTGGCCCCGGGCAGGCGCACCATGCGGTCGTATTTGTAGCGTTGGGCCTTTTGGATGACCACTTGGTTGGGCATGCTGGTCGCATCGGGCAAGCGGGCCATTTTCTCCGGATCTACGCCGGTTATGCAAGCGGCCGTGCCGAGGACCAACGCGGCCGCGCAGCCCGGGGTAATCAGCGCGGCCTCGGCCCCGAGCAGGTCGGCGACGACCCGCCCGGTGCTCGCCAAAAAGGCATCCATATCAACGTAGTAGCGGCCGGCCAGTTCCATCGCGGCGATGATGTCCGGGTGGGGGGACGATCCCCCTAAGAGGGTGCGCGGGCCGAGGGCGTTGATCACGGGCGTCGCCCCCATAGCCGCGTACAGTGCGCGGGCTTCCTTACTCATAGGTGTTTTCTCCGTACGGTACATGGTGGGCGGGAACCAGCAACAAAGGCAACCCATTGTGCTGTGTAACTCCACTTTCGTTGTAAAAACATCTATTTTTTGCCACATCTTTGGTCGTAGATGTTCTTACGTCAAAGGCTCAATCTCCAGATATATAGCAACGCTACATCATTCAAGATTGGATTCCCGCTTTCACGGGAGTGACTTCTCAAAAAAAAGACGCTACCGATAAACATTCCATGCTTGCAAGGCGATACTCAGATCGCCAAATCAAACGGCAAGTCGCTGATGTCGCGCAAGCGTCGGCCGGAGACCAGCACCTCCAATAGCTCAACATCCGAGGATTCTGCTAATTCGCGCAGCGCAAAATGGTACATGCAGTCTATGTCGCCAGTACCATCTGCCAGCGACGCGATTCTGCTCAATTCTTCGATTCTTCCCAACATTACGATTTCACCAATCCAATCACGTACTCTTCGTGCATCCGTTGCTCAATCTGCGAGTGGCGTTTCGTGCCCCAAGCGCGCTGGCATCATGCGCTTGTCGCGGTCCAAGCGGCGGACGCCGATTCCGGCCAAATCAAAACCGACGCTTTTGCCAATGGCGGCAAGCCCCTTTTGCGTCTCGACATCTATGCCGCGCAGATGCGAAGTGCCGACGACAATCACGGCCGCCTTGCCTTTTTTCAAAACCCGCTGCATCTCCGCAATCACGGCGGACATCTCGCTGAAATATCGGCGCAAGGCCATCGCTTTTTTTGCATCGAGCTCGGCCAGCCTTGCCAGCGTTCTTTCGCATTGCTCCGGCAGGGGATCGCACGCCCGGCCGGATGCGGCATCGTGCCCCAAGTACTGGGCGCGAATTTTGGTGAGGAAGGTGCTGAAAGCAAGAGAGTTGCTCCAGTGCTTGCGTGATCAAGGAGTGTCTAAGCAAGGATACAATCTAGCCCCTCCCTTTCGCCGACAGATGCATGCTGAGAGCAAGCATAAAAAGGCGGGAAGTTAGACAGACTTTATTTGTGATTTGGACGTTTCGACACCGCGGCCTCAAGCGGTTGTATGAGCGCGGAGATATGAGCCAAGTACGTGCTGATCAGGCACAACGGATCGCACTCGCTTTGGCGGACCTCGACGACGCGAGCAAGCCATCGGATCTCAATTTACCAGGATATCGACTTCACCCTCTGAAAGGCGATCTAAAAGAGTTTTGGAGCATCTCGATTTCCGCCAACTGGCAGATCAGCTTCCGCTTTGAAGAAGGCGACGCGTACGACGTTGACTTGGTCGATTACCACTAGCAAGAGGCAGAAATCATGGCAATGCTCGGCGACTTGCTCGACCTGTCGCGGCTGGAGTCGGACCAACTCGAAGTCGAGCGGGTCCCTTGCCTACTAACCAATGGTGCTAGTGTTTTACAATCCGAACTCGGCGATAGACAACGGGACGAATCCGTTTTCATCGGACTGCCTTCCATGCCACTGCACCAGCAGGTTGAAGGCGGCCATGGCAAAGCTGAGATGGGCAGTACAATACGCCCAAGCCCGATGGGTCTGCTGCTTAAAGCGGCTAATTCGGGTGAGCATGGAAAAGACGGTCTCAATGAGCATCCGCTCGTTCCACGTGTTGCGAGGACAGACTTTCAGATTGGCCGGATCGCCGGTTTTGGCATGAAAGCCTGGGTCGCTGAGGACGATCATTTGCTGTTGGAAGCGTCGGATCATCGGATGAAAGACCGAATCGTGGACTTATGCCGTGTTCCAATCCCAATCGACGATCCGCCCCCACTGATTGACGATAACGCAGAGCTTACCGCCGACGATCCAGCGGTGATTGGAGAGCCCTTTCTTTCCGAGGGAGTGCTGTGCCCGACCCTGACGCACCGGATGGATCAACTCAATGCCATAGCTGTCGACCACCCCTAACGGCGTCGGCTCGGCGCGGAAGCGGTCGGTCCAATCGGCATGGGCGGCGAAGAGGCGGAACAAGCGCGTGCGCGACGGCAGGCGCGGGAACCAAGCGTGCCAGTCCCGCACCAGCCAGCGGTAAAACGCCCGTTTACCCCCGCCTTTGAGCGCATACAACATCCCTAAGGTGACCACCTCACTGGGGTATAGGGACGCTTGCGGATGTTTCGGCACGTCAAGCATTTGATTGTCAATGCGGTAGAACAGGGCTATTATAAACTCGGCCGTGGTCATCAGGACGCTCCGGGGCTGAAAGGGTGGATACTCTCAGCGTAGGAACTACCGGGACCACGGTCAACAGACTAGCACCATTGGTTACTAAAGCCCTTGATCGATGCGTCCGTTGGTTCGGTCAGCCAAGCGGCCGCGCAAAAGCAAATCGCCCTGCGTTGCGACATTCCGCTGTTTTTGGCCGCCCCCACTCCAGCTCGCGCCCACAAGCTCAATACCAGTTATACGAATTTGGTTGGCACTGATTGTGGTCGGCGGTCGGCTGCTCAGTCTGGTCAAGGTCGTCACGGCCTTTACCGTGGCCCACAGCATCACCCTCTGCTTGGCGGCCCTCGAAATCGTCCGTCTGCCGAGCGAGTGGATCGAGGCGGCCATCGCCTTGAGCATCGTGTACGTGGCGGCGGAAAATTTCTGGCTCAAGCGCCCGGATTACCGCTGGATGATCACCTTTGCCTTTGGGCTGGTCCACGGATTTGGCTTCGCCAATGTGCTGCGCGAGTTGGGGCTGCCCACGCACGGGCTGGTCGCCTCGCTGTTTGCGTTCAACGCCGGCGTGGAAATCGGCCAAGTGGGTATTGTCGCGCTGGTCTTTCCGTTGGTTGCTTGGCTCAGTCGGCGGCCTTATCAGCGCACGGTCGTCTTGGTGGTGTCGGCCGTGATTGGGCTTTTTGGGGTGGGTTGGTTTGTCGAGCGGGTCTTTGGGCTGGAGTACATGCCGCTGTGAGCGCGGTCGGCGTTGACCGGCAGATAGCTTGAGTGGTCGGCGTTTAGGCGGTACATTCAAATGACGCCTCGTAGGCAAAAAGACGGTGTCGATGAACATTCTATGCTTTCAAGGCGTTTAGGACGGCTATAAGGAGGGACGAAATGGAACACAGTGGAATCGTCGCGTATAGGGACGAGCTGGAGCGGGTCGTAGGTCGCTATGAGGATTTTCTTGGGGATGAAGCGGCAAGCCTCGCTCAAGAACACGGCGTTCCCGCGGCCAAGGAGTTGCAAGCAAGTCTGGCGGCCATTGAAGGTGAAAATCGCCTACTCAAGATCGGCGTTGTGGGGCGGGTCAAATCGGGAAAATCTTCGCTGCTAAACGCCCTGCTCTTTCAGGGGGAAAGCATTCTGCCCAAGGCGGCAACTCCCATGACGGCGGCCTTGACGACGCTTTCTTATGGCGAAAGCCCAGCGGCGGAAGTGGAGTTTTTTACCCAAGAGGACTTACGGCATATTAGGGACAAGTACCGCGAATACAAGACGCGAGAAGAGCGGCTCTACGAGAAATTTCTAACCGAAGAACGAGCAAAAGAAATTCGGGCGCGCCGATCTCCAGAAGAGCGGGCGAGCAGCAGGGCGAAGCGGGCGATGAGGGAGGGCAACGACGCCTTGATCGCCGCTTATGATCAATACGATAAGATCGAAAAGTCCATGCTCAACATCGGAACGCTCGAGGAAAAGACCGTGCTCCAATGGGCAAGGCTTGCCGATTTGCGGCACCAACTGGATGATTACGTCGGCGCGACCGGCCGCTACATGCCCGTTACCAAAAGCGTCAACATTCGGTTGCCGCAAGAGAATTTGCGGGATATAGAAATTGTGGATACGCCGGGGATTAACGATCCGGTTCGGTCGCGTGAGGAGCGCACCCAACAACATCTGCGTCAATGCGATGTGGTGTTGATCGTCAGTCCGGCCGGTCAGTTTATGACTACCGTGGATCTGAACCTGATGGATCGCATCACTGGGAAGGAAGGCATCCGCGAGCTATACGTGGTGGCGTCGCAAGCCGATATGCAGCTTTACGGCAATTTGCAGGATGAGAGCAACGGGAATTTGGATCGTGCGTTGGACCGCCTCACTACGGAGGTGCTTGGCAGCCATCTGGAGCAGGTCATTGACGATTTGAAGGAGCGCAATCCCGAAGTGGGCGATACGTACGATCCGTTGCTTGAGCGAGGTAAAATCATTCACACGGCGGGCATTTGCGAAAGCCTGAAGCAGCGTTTTGAGCAGAAAGATGAGTGGGACGAGGGGATGCAGCATGCTTGGGGCAATTTGTTGGCTGAGTATCAAAACTATTTCTCGGCTGAAAATGCAGAATTATCGCGTATCAGTCTGGATAAGCTGTCCAACATATCGCGCATTCGGGAAATCGTCGCCACTGTGCGCGAACAAAAGGACGCCATCATCAAGACCCGACAAACAGAGTACATCGCCGCCAAGCTCCAGTCGCTGCACGAGCTAAAGAACGGCCTCCTCAAGTATGCGAACGAGCGGCATACCCAAATTGAGCACATGGAGATTGAGAGCTTTAAGAAGCGGCGCGACAGCTTGCTCAAGTCGCTGGAAAAGACGGCGTTTCTCATTCGCGAGGCGCACGAGGAATTGGTCAACCAGACCAATAAAGAACTGAAAGACCAGTTTAAGAAGGAACTGGGAAGGCGCGATCGGCAGCTACGAGCGGATTTAGATGGAACAAGAGGCGTAACATCTAGAACGTTTCAAACCGGCATCTTTAAGAGGACGAAATGTATAAGGATTGAGACTATCCGCACGAACGCTGTCGTTGAGAGCTTGGCGAAGTCTTGTGAAGAAATGGTGGAGACGGTTGCGGAGAAAACAGATGCCCAAAAGGACCAGTGGCGGGCGCGACTCAATGGGGAGCTTACCAAAATTTTGCGACGAGAATTGGGCGATGAAGAGATAGAAGCATGGAGGGTCCGCGAGATCATCAAAAATGCCGTCAACTCCATATCCGTTTCACCATTCACCTACAATATCCAACTGCCAGCAACCCTAACTTCTCAAGGGGTATTGGAAGGGGAGGACGCGGAGAAATTTTTTCAACAGGCATGCGACTATTCTACGAAGTTTTGTCGAGACTTTCGCAAGGAGGTGCTTGAGTACATTGATGATCTCACCGCCGAGATGGGGCGCGTTGATTTAGATACGCGGTTGCTGGAAAAGTTTGAGAAGGAACTCGCCTCACTTGAAAAGTCGATTGCAAATAAGACCATGGAGTTGGGGCGAATCACCCGTCTTAGCGCTGAATTGAAGGAGATTGATAATGGCTGAGAGTACGTTCGTCGCAGAGGACGCGGCTCGGTTGCGTTCAGAGCATGAGGACTTGCAGAAAAAGTACAAACTGGTCTCCGATCTGCTCACCGCCAAACCCAATGAACACGTAGAATTTAAGCAGTTCGAGACCCTCTTGAACGGGGAGTTTCGGGAGTTTGCCGATGCGGAGTCGTCGTTGGCTGAGGAAGCGACCGCCATAGAGCGCTTGGAACGGCTGACCGAGCGGCTCAAGGAACTCGTCGCCTTTCCACACCTTTCCGCCAAGCGAGCCATTGCCATCGGCGGCGGGTTCAGCAGCGGCAAGTCGGCTTTCGTCAATAGCTTTATCGAGGGATACGACCGTTTGCTGCCGGAGCGAATCGAACCGGCCACGGCCATTCCTTCGTTTGTCATGGCCAATTCGGAGATGGCGATTAAGGGCTTTTCTCGCAGCGGCGATACGGTGGATATTGACCCGGCCCTGTATTCCCAACTGTCCCACAATTTCATCGACACCTTCTCCTTCAATCTCAAGCACATCATGCCCTCCATCACGGTAGAGGTTCCTTTGCGCGACAACCTGTTTGCCAACATCTGCTTGATCGACACGCCGGGCTACAATCCGGGGGGCCGCAGCGACGACCGGACGACGGCCGCTGCTTTTCTCAAGGATCGGGACGCGCTTATTTGGATGATTGGGCTAGACGCGACGGGCACGGTTCCCGAGGAGGATCTGGAATTTCTGGCGGATTTGGAGTTGGGGTCATTGCCGTTATACGTGGTTTTGAACAAGGCGGATATCAAGCCGCGCGGCGAATTGGAGGCTATTCTGGACGAGGTGAAAAACGCGCTGACCGACGCGGATATTGAGCCTTGCGGAATCAGCGTGTATAGCTCCCGGCGCGGCGAGGAATTCTTCTACGACGAGCAGTCGTTAGAGGACTTTTTCCGCGCACAAAACCAGCCCCAAGGAGCGAGCGCGGAATTGAAGCAAGAGATTGATGACGTCTTTGAAATGTATGCAAATGCCATTCTCAAAGACGAACGGACGGCCAAGTGGATGACAACCGAGCTCACAGATATCGACTTTCATCTTTCTGAGTTGAGCGCTGACGATGCGGACGTTTTAGGGGAAAAAGTCAGCAAGCTGATAGAATCGCAAAAGCGAGATTTCGCGCCCATTAAGGAGCAGATGGGAGTGATCCGGCAAAAGATGCTCAGTGCAGTGGATGAAATTTTCCGGTCGCTAAACCTTGCAAGCCCGGAACGAACGGTGCGCGAAGAGGCAGAAGCGAGAGAGAAGGCGGAATTTGTTGAGAAGGTGGGTCGCAATCCATCCCCGGATATAGTGTACAACAAAGGCGTGACCGACCTGCATCATGCTGTGCAGCTAAACCTGCCTGCACTCGCTCAATCCCTGCTGGATCAGGGGGCGGACATCGAGGCGAAGGCCACGTTACATGCCAATATCTCGCCGCACCTTACGGCATTTTTAAATAAAATGGAAAGCGACGATGACGATTATGAGTGTGCAGATAATACACCCCTGCATGCTGCGGCGTTGGCAAATGCTTGTGAGGTGGCCGAAGTCTTGATACAAAACGGAGCCAAAGTCAACGCCAAGGACGAGGAGGGCGATACGCCGCTGTGTGCTGCGGTGTCTGCAAACGCTTGTGAGGTGGCCGAAGTCTTGATACAAAACGGAGCCGACGTCAATGCCAAGGACGAGGATGGCGATACGCTGCTGCATTTGGCGGCGTTGGCCAATGCTTATGAGGTCGCCGAAGTCTTGCTCAAAAACGGAGCCAAAGTCAACGCCAAGGACGATAAAGGCCGTAGGCCGCTACATGCTGCGGCGTTGGCAAATGCTTGTGAGGTGGCCGAAGTCTTGCTACGAAACGGAGCCAAAGTCAACGCCAAGGACGAGGAGGGCCTTACGCTGCTGCATTTGGCGGCGTATGCCAGTGCTTGTGAGGTCGCCGAGGTCTTACTCAAAAACGGAGCCAAAGTCAACGCCAAGGGCGATAAAGACTTTACGCCGCTACATGTGGCGGCGGGTGCAAACGCTTATGAGGTCGCCGAAGTCTTGCTACGAAACGGAGCCAAAGTCAACACGGAGGATGAAGATGGCGATAGGCCGCTACATGTGGCGGCGGGTGCAAACGCTTATGAGGTCGCCGAAGTCCTACTTAAAAACGGAGCCAAAGTCAACGCGGAGGACGAGGATGGCGATACGCCGCTGCATTTTGCAGCATCTGCAAACGCTTATGAGGTCGCCGAAGTCCTACTTAAAAACGGAGCCGACGTCAACGCCGGCAAAGGTATATTTGTGGACAGATCACCAATACTCCGCGCAAAAGGTAAAACAGCAAAGTTGTTGCGCCGTTACGGCGACTACTAGCCATCCACACCGAATCCATAATGAACAAAAACCAACCCCACAAAGTTCACCTCGTCAGCCTAGGCTGCCCCAAAAACGCGGTCGATTCCGAGCGCATGCTCGGCCTCCTCCAAGGCCACGCCTATCAGCTAACCGACGCCCCAGAAGAAGCCGAAGTAGTGGTGGTCAATACCTGCGGCTTCATCGAGCCAGCCAAAGAAGAGTCCCTCGCCGCAATTATGGACGCCCATCGCCTCAAAGCAACCGGCCAATGCAAAGGCGTCATTGTCACCGGCTGCTTGGCGACGCGCTACCGCGAAGAGCTAGCACAGGAGCTGTGGGAGGCCGACAAGCTGCTGACGATAGCCGACGAGGCCGACATCGTCCGCCACGTGGACGACGCGCTGGGCACGGCTCGGTCCGGCTACCAAACCGATCTGCCGCGGGCTTTGCTCTCGCCCCAGCACTGGGCGTACTTGCGCATATCCGATGGCTGCGATCACCAATGCGCCTTTTGCGCCATCCCCGCCATTCGCGGGCGACACGCAAGCGAGCCAATCAAAGCACTCGTGGCCGAAGCCGAGCGGCTGGCCGCGAATGGCGTGCGGGAGCTGGTTTTGGTCTCGCAGGATTCCGTGCGCTACGGAGCCGATCTCTACGGCCGGCCGCAACTCGTGCGCCTCCTAACCGCGCTCGCCGAAGTGGAAGGCATTGCGTGGCTGCGCCTGATGTACACCTATCCAGCGTTCTGGACCGAAGAACTGATCGACTTCTACGCCACCTGCGACAAAATGTGCCGGTACATCGACATGCCGCTGCAACACATTGCCGACCCAGTGCTCAAGCGCATGAAGCGAGCGACGACCCGCCAAAAGACGCTCGATTTGCTGGCGCGCCTGCGGACGCGGCTGCCGGGGGCCGGGCTGCGCTCGACGTTCATCGTGGGCTTCCCCGGCGAGACCGAAGCGGATTTTGCCGCCCTGCTGGAGTTCGTGGCCGAGACGCGCTTTGACTACGCAACCGGCTTTCTCTACTCGCCGGAAGAGGGCACGACCGCGCACGCGCTGGGCGACCCGGTCGCCGAGGAGGTCAAGCAGGAGCGCTACAGCCGCCTGACGCAACTGCAAGAGCGCGTGGGCACGGAGAAAAACGACCGGCTCGTGGGCACGCGGCAGGTCGTCTTGGTTGACGCACGCGAGGGGGCGGTGTGCTACGGGCGGATGGAGCGCGACGCCCCGGAAATCGATGGCCAAGTCGTCATCGCCGAGGGTACGCCGCCGGTGGGTTCTTTCGTGGAGGTGGAAATTACCGCGGCCGCGCCCTACGAGCTGAGTGCTAAAGTGGTGGGAGTGCCGCGTTGAACAAGCCAAAGCCGCGCGAAATCGCCGTGGATGGCCGGGCCGGTGAATTGGTCATCGCGTGGAGCAATGGCCGCGAGAGCCGCTACGACTTGGCGGGATTGCGGCGCGCCTGTCCCTGCGCCCACTGCCGGGAATTGCGCGACGCAGCCGAGGGCGGGTTGACGCTTTTGCAGCCCGAGGCCGCGTCGGCTACGGCCGAAGTGCGAGGGGTTGGCTACGTCGGACGCTACGGCCTTCGCATCGAATGGGCCGACGGACACGATCACGGCATTTATACGTTTGAATTTTTTCGCGGGCTAGACGCGGGTGGGTGAGGGAAGGCCGCTAGGGAAGCTCAATGGCTATCAAGTTATTTCTATCGTCCATTGAGCGACGCGACTTAAGGTAGTCCGCAATCTAGCCTTAGCACCGCGCACAGAGCTATGGGCTTGATTATGTCGGGAAGGGGAATGCACTACTCTATGGCCATCGTCGCGCACATCACCAGCCGTGAATTCAACTATTCCATTTTTGGCAGGGACTTTAGCTCGATTCTTAGCTTCTTGAGGGGTTGCGTACCTCGACCAATCAACTGACATATCCCCATCGTCAATCCTGAAGGCATTGGGGGGCACCTTGTTTTTGGGCATATCCGCAGGCATCTTGCGCAACGCATTCCTGTGGACGCGATGGTATAGCGCATCGCCATCCGGTATTTCTTCTACAGGCCACTTATTCACTGGTATACTTCATCCAGCAGGCAATGAACTCTGGCTTGGGACGAGCTTCACCTTGGACTAAGTTCCCGCTATAGTCGTCCCCGTAGTAGTCAACTGAGCCGTCAGGACTAAAATTGATCAAGAACTCGAACTCCTCCGTCTTCCAGTGCAGATCTATACTGCCTCCACTCGCTGGCAAGATTCGCACCTTTTTCGCTTCCATAGGATCTAACCTATAGAGAAATGCGGCAGCATCGTCCAATGTCTTTTCTTCGTATGCCGGCCATCCTTCGGCGTCCCAATCTTCTTCTAAATGCAATATGCGCTTCTTGGCTTCGCTTACAATAGAGTAAACGTCCGTAACGACGCTGACCGAGTGTAGTAAGTAAGGGGGGCTTGACTCCATCTTGCTATCCTAGGGCTTAGATCTTCAAGAGCGACGACGTGTAATATGTGTCGCTCCGGTTGATATCTTTCATAATCTCGTCTTTAGGCGACGTTCCGCTCGCGGTCTTTCGCTCGATTCCATGTTGGGCCGGTGCAGCGATAGTTCAGCCGCCTTTCAAGAGGATGGTCACAAGCAAACCGATGATGCCAAACTGAATGCCGATGAGCCAGCGAAACTGTTTGTCCATGCGGCTGTTGGTGGCCTCGATGCGGTTGTTGGTGGCTTCATTGGTCGAGGCGATGGTTTGCCGCAGTTCGGCAAATCCGGTCGCCATGGTTTGTTCAAGGGCCTCGACCCGCCTTTCAAGCCCATCCAAGCAGCGGGCGATCTGCTTCAAGGTCGCGATCTGGGTCTATCGTCGGTGTGCTCATAGGTCAAACTCCTTTCTGAAGGGTTAAAATCGACCCCTAAAAAGCGAAAAAGGCCCGATTCGCACAATCAGACGAACTAAAACGCCGCTCCTCACTAGGGGTTAAATTTATGGTACTGATAAGACGGAACTCGTCAAGCCGCCTGACGCGCCGGCACATCGCGGGGGGCGCGGGCGATCCACTGTTCGGCGAGCAGGAGGACGAGGGCCAAAAGCAGGCATTCGCGCCACAACGCACGGCCGTGGCGATTGCCCAAGACCGCGAGGCGCAGGTCGTCGTCCGGGCCGAGGAAATGGACCTCTGCGTCCGCGAAAACGCGCCGGACGCGCTCGGGTGCTACGGGGGCGAGCGCGGATTCGCGGACATCGAGATTGACGGCGAATGCATCGACCGCTGCACCCGCAACGCGCAGACGCCAGATCCCGGCCTCGCCGACGCGGGGAATTTTCCACAAGTATTGGCCGCCAACGCGCTCCGGCCCCAAGCGCAGGCGCTCGCCCGACGGCGTCTCGGCCTCTACGACCGCTTCCATGGGCACCTCGGCCAAGCGGCGATAGACCGTTTCCCCGACCAAATAGGGGGCGTGGCGGTCGGGCGGCAGGCTCAACTCGCGCACCAAGCGGTGCAGCAGGGGCGCGAACAGGCCGCGTCGGTGCAGGTCGTTCCACTGCGGGTCAATGGGGAACGCCGCGAGCGCGACGCGCCCCTGCTCCTGCCAAGATAGGGCCATGGCGAGCTGGCCGTCGTCAAAGCGGGCCAAGGGCCGCAGGTCGGGCGCGGGGACTAGGGAGAAATAAGCGTAAAAGCGCGGTTGATCGCTGTCGCGGGCCAAGAGGTCGTTGAAAAGCGGGTGGTGCGGCCCGTCGGCGTCGAGGACTTGGTAGGCGGCTGCGTTGCCGGGAGTGCCGATCCGCTCTTTGAAACGTCCCGGGGTCAGGCCGGTCAAGAGGGCGCGGTTGTAGTAGCCGAGGTCGCTGTGCGGCGCGGGAAAGAGCACTACGCCCCCGCCGCCGGCGACGAACTCGGCCAAGGCCGCCTTTTGCGCTGCGCTCAGCCGGGCGAGGTTGCAGAGCACGAGCACATCGACGCCGGCGAGGGCACTGGCGTTGAGATCGGCAAACAGACCGGTGCGAATTTCCACGACTGGATCGGCGAGCGCGGCGGCCCCAAGTGCTCGACGCGCATAGTACGCGTCCTCGGGCTGCTCGCCCAACAGCAGCGCGGTGATGGCGGTGGGCAGGTCGAGGGTGAAAAAGCGGCGGTTGTCGAGCGCGAGCCCATCGTCGGCGAGCGCGACGTGTCCGCTCAGCCGCCCGGGCCGGCGCGGCGAAAAGCGGAGTGCAACTTGGGTCGTGCCCGGCGCACCGGGGTCCACGCTGTGGCGGCCCATGCGCTGGCCAGCGACAAACAGGTCGAGGGCCGTGCCCGCGCCGCTGTGGGCGATGTCGGCTCGCACGGTGACCTTGGCGTCGGGCGCGAGCATCCAGCTTGGGGCCGCGACCCGCTCGACATAAGCATTTGGCCGGGGCTGAACGCGCGGGCCAGCGATATAGACGTACGCAAAGGACGGGAGCGCATCGTCGAGCTCGAGCGAATCCCAGTTGTATGCGGCCAAATCGGTAAAAACAAAAAGTTCGTGCGCGGCTAGGGCGGATTCTTGGTTTAGGTGCTGGGCGGCCGCGTGCAAGGCCGCGCGTAAGTCGGTCGCCTCTTGCGTCGGCGCGAGTTCGGCAACGCGCTCGGCCAAGTAGGTGCGATCGCCAGCAAAAGGAGGATGGGGCCGTTGGGCAAAAGGCTGGACGGTCACTGGATCGCGCGAAGGTAAAACGGCCAGCAGGTCGCCGAGCTGACGCTGGAGTTGGTCGAAGAGGGACCCCGCCGGCCGTTGGTAGCGGGTGCTGTACGACAAGTCCAAGAGCGCGTGAACGGCCACCGGGCGATCGCCGCCGCCCCAGCCGCGGCCGGCCTGATAAGTCGGGCGGGCAAAGGCGCAGACGATGAGCGCGATGATCAGCGTCCGCAGTAAGAGGACCAGCCACTGGCGCAGTTGGAGCCGCCGCATGCGGTTTTGCTGGAGTTGGCGCAGAAAGGCGAAATCGCTGAACGGATGGGGTTGGGTGCGCCCTCGATGCAGCAGGTGGATGGCTAGAGGTAAGGCGGCCGCGACTAGTCCGACGAGGATCGCGGGGTTGAGAAACTGCAAGATGGGGAAGGGGCCGCGCTAGTTCGCAGAAGGAATATCGCGCTCTGCAACTTCGATGGTAGCGATGATTTCCTCGGCTGAATTCGCTTGGATGAGCTTCTTTTTGAACGCGTCGTTTTTGAGCAACCGCGAAATCCGCGCCAGTGCTTTGATGTGGGGGCCAGAGACATTGGCCGGGGAGACCAGCAGGAAGAACACAAAGGCTGGCTCGCCATCGAGGGCGTCGAAATCAACCCCGCGCCGCTGAGTGCCCATAGCGGCAACGAGCTCGGTGGCCGCGGCCGACTTGCCGTGGGGGATGGCAATGCCGTCGCCGATGCCCGTGCTCATGATCTTTTCGCGGTCGAGGACGGCTTGTAGCACTTGGTCGCGGTCGGTGATGGCGTCGCCGACTGCGAGCGAGTTGACCAATTCGGCGATGATGTCCTCTTTGGATTCTCCTTTGAGGTCAACTATGGTCGATGCGGGCGACAGAATGTCCAACAGGTTCATGGGCGTTATCTCCAAGGTGATTTGCTGAAAAATAAGCCATCCCCGCGACATTCGTCAACCTAAGTCCCATCCCCACCCACTGGGGCGATGAGCAGTAGGGACTAATCGCGAACTAGGGCTTTTACCAGCCGCGGCACCACGAAGTAGAGCAAGCGGCCGCGGCCGATTGCTGCCCAAGAGTGGCTGCCCAATTCGACCGCGGCTAGGCCGGCGGTCGGCAGGCGGAGGTGCGCCCCCGTTAGCTGGCGGATCCACTCCTCTAACCCTGGATTGTGGGCGATGATGAGGCCAGTCTGTGCGCTGTCTGGCAAGCCGGTCGCTGCTTGGGCCAAGGTGCTGGGGGACGCGAGATAAAGCGCGTCGTCCAAGTGCAGGACGCTCGCTGGCAGGCCGAGGGATTCGGCCAAGCCGGAGGCTGTCTGGTGCGCCCGGTGCGCGGCCGAGGCCAGCACGACTTCGGGGCGCGGACCATAAGCGGCGAGTAGGTGGGCGATGCGCGGCAAATCCGCGCGGCCGCGCTTGTTGAGCGGACGGTCGAAATCGTCGCTTATCCCGGGGGGATAATCCGACTTGGCGTGGCGCATGATCAGCAACGTTTTCATGACAACCTTTTGACATGCCGCTGGCCGGCCCGACACCTCGCGTCACTCGGCGGTATCCAAATGCCGCTGAAATCCCTCGAAATCGGCTGCTTGCACCGCCATGCGATGCAACTGCTTGAGCCGGTGCAAATCGTGAATCGCGGCAATGCGGGCAGCCAATGAATGGGCGGAGGCCGCCCCAAAGCGAATTTCCAACACGTCGAGAATATCTTCAACGGCGCGGTTTCGGCCCCCCTGCTCAATGCCCTGCTCAATGCCCTGCTGGGTGAGGTGTTGGGCAAAGGATGATTCGCGCATGATCGCGTCCATAAGACCCTCCTGAGAAATAATGCGCTGAATGGTGGTCCACTCGTAAGCCAACCCACTCAGTATCGCCAAGCCGCCCAAAAAGTCAACCTTGACGGCCGGATCCAATGGCATCGCCTGGGTCGCCTGAATGCACTGGCGCAACCACGCTTCCTCACCCATGCCCGCTGGCGGTTTCATCAAGGGTGTGAAAGGAAGCAAGCCCGACGGACCGGCGCGGACAACCGCTTGTCCCTCGATCTCGCTCAACCGAATGACCTTGTATTGCACCAAGATGCGGTGGCCGGGCAGGTCTTGGGCGTAATAGCCCGGATCGCGCCGCCCGGCTTGGGGCCGTAGGTAAATCACGCTGGAATAGACCGGCTGGCGATGTTGTTCAATGGCGCGGATGATATAGCTGGCCATGCGGAGCGGCATGGGCGGGTCGGTGCGGTCGGTGGTTTGAAACTCGTGATGGACCAACGCCTGTTCGCCGGCGATCTGGGCGCGCATGAGGCTATCGGTTTGGCGGGTTTCGACGGTGGATTGCTCTGGGTTGATGACTTCGCAGGCCGCCACGTCGTCGCGTTGGAGGGTGAAGCGGACGAAGTCGGCGGGGTAGGCTTGGATCAGGTGCTTGGAAATGGTATCGTATTCGGCCATGGATAGCCTTGGGTTTCCGTTGCGTACCGTCCGTTTAGGAATTGGGAACGTCTTGGTTGCGTGGGCGTTTGCTAGCGGGTATTTTTATCGTCAACAAGATAGCGTAGGCCAGTACTCGATACAAACGCGACTCAGGACTTTATTTATGGCTCCGCAACCCGTAGAGCTCAACCTAACCATCCGCCCCCAGCGGCGCTTTGCCATCATTGACATCGCCGAGCTAATCCGCCAGCAAGTTGGCGACCAACTGCGCCCCTTTCGCAAGGCCGCGTACTGTTCGTTGCACACCACGGCCGGTTATATGGAGCAAGGCACGTGTCGGCGCTTGGGCCACAGCCGCAAGCAAATTGACCCCTTCATTCGCGCCATTAAAAAGATATTTCCCCACAACGCAGGCTATTTTCACGACCGCATGCAGCTGCGCGCCGAGCTCAGCGAGGGCGAAAAGAAAAAGGAGCCGGTCAACGCCGACTCGCACCTGACCTTTATTGCCGCGGGGCTCAAAAACTGCGTGACCTACATCCACCGTCCCGAAGAGCCGGTGTACTTCATCGAGCTAGACGGCATGTACAAGCACTACGTGCGCAGCCGCTGCACCGCAGTCATGGCCTACAACCGCGCCGAAATCGTGCATCGCGGTCGGGTGGAAATTCCAGTGGTCGGCAGCCATGCGATCGACGCTTTCAACCTCAAGGACCCGCACTACGGCCTCTTTGCAACGCTCGCCGATTGGCTGCGGCAATGCGGCATCGACAAAGGCTGCATCGACATTCGCCTCGCCCCGGAGGAAAAGCACGTCGGCATGACCGTCAACGAGTACGAGACCCTGCTGATGCGCAACGACTTGCCCGAGGCCCTCAGCGACCCGTTGCGCTACGTGCTCCAACGCGGCAAGCGGCTCCTGCAAGACCCCGCCTCCATCCCCGGCAAGATGCACGCCTACGCCACCTACGATTCCCTCCGCTTTTACAACGAATTGCTCGACCAAGTTCCCGTGGGGCGGTCGGTCATCGACCGCATCTTTTCGGTCCTATCGACGCCCGCCCAGCGCATCTTGCGCCTCAAGCGCCACATTCGGCTGCTGGTCTCAGACCGCGCCGGAGCCGGGGCCGAGCGCATCCTACAGGGCACGTATCAAAGCCCGATTCTGGTGCAGCACCAACCGGCCGTGGCCGGCGTGCGGACCCTCGACGTCACCCTGCGTCGCTTCGTCTGAGCATGCAGGTCGATCCTTCCATCTTCAAAGCGTACGACATCCGCGGCATCTATCCCGACCCCCTGAGCGAAGAAGCAGCGTATGCCATTGGCCGCGCCTTTGTGGCCCTGCTCCAGTGTGCGGAAGTCGTCGTGGGGCGCGACATGCGCCTTTCGAGCCCGGCCATCAAAGAACACCTCGTGCGCGGCCTAGTGGATCAAGGCGCGGACGTCATCGACATCGGCATGGTCGGCACGGATCAGTACTACTATGCCTGCGCGACGTTGGACCGCCCGGGCGCGATGGTGACCGCTTCGCACAACCCGCCCGAATACTGCGGTTTTAAGATGGTGCGCCAAATGCCCTATCTGCTCAGCGGCGAGTCCGGAATCCAAGACCTGCGCCGCCTCGTGGCAGCCGAAAGCTGGGGCACCGCGCAACGGCGGGGCGCGATTCGGACCGCGGAGGTGACGTCGGGCTTTATCGACAAGGTGTTGAGCCTCGTGGACCCGGCCCGCATGGAGCGGCTCAAGGTGGTGGCTGACACGGGCAACGGCATGGTGGGGCCGGTCTTACAAGCCGTGTACGAGCGGTTGCCCATTGAGTTCGTCGGCCTGTACCTAGAGCCGGATGGGCACCTGCCCCACCACGGCCTCGATCCCATGCAGCCGGAAAACCGCGCCGACTTGGAGCGCCGCGTCCTAGCCGAAGGCGCCGACGTGGGCTTTGCCTTTGACGGCGACGGCGACCGCTTCTTCATCATCGACGACCGGGGCCGCTTTGTGCCCGGCGACTTTGCGACCGCGCTGATGGCCTGCTACCTGCTAGAACGCCATCCCGGCACCAAGATCGTGTACGATCTGCGCTGCTCGTGGGCCGTGCCCGACCTCGTAAAAGCGGCCGGTGGCACGCCCCTGATCGAGCGCGTCGGCCACTCGTTTCTCAAGCCGCGGATGTTTGAGGAAGGCGCTGTGTTTGCCGGCGAGCTGAGCGGTCATTACTACTTCCGCGACTTCTTTGGCGCGGATTCCGGCATCGTGCCGTCGCTGGTGATGCTGGAGTTGCTATCGCAGCGGGGGGTTACGCTCTCCGAGCTGCTCGCTCCGCTAGAGCACCAGTACTTTACGTCCTCTGAGATCAATTCCACGGTCGCGGACCCCGCCGCCAAAATC
Source organism: Candidatus Latescibacterota bacterium (assembly GCA_965242865.1). Lineage (GTDB taxonomy): Bacteria > Latescibacterota > UBA2968 > UBA8231 > UBA8231. Next base: position 4,822,498 of record CBDETK010000013.1, on the reverse strand, counting down.
GCGGCCCTAGCCGACCGCTACCAAGACGGCCGCATCCTGCGCCTCGACGGGATTTCGGTTCGCTACGACGACTGGCACTTCAACGTGCGGCCCTCCAATACCGAGCCCCTGTTGCGCCTCAACCTAGAGGCCCGCTCGGCCGAGCGCATGGCCGAGAAGCGGGACGAGGTGCTGGCCTTTATTCGCTCGTGACGCCATGAAGCAATTGGTCCAACCCCTACTAGGGTACAAAGGGTTTGCCGTTTTCCTGCTGGTCCAAGTGGCGATTTTGGTCTGTGTGCTCTTTGTGCCACGCGAACAGGTATTGTGGGGCTTGGGGGGCGCGGTGCTCTTGCTCGTGCTCTTGCTCCTGACCGTATATCCTTGGCTCGTGCTCCCGGTAATCATTGCGACTACGGCCTTGGATTCGGCCGGCCGCGTCATCCAAACGACGGCCCTCGGGCTGCCAGTAACCGGCTTTCACCTGTCGTTTGTCCTGCTCTGCGCGGCGTTGGCCGGCCACATTTTCCTACAAAAGCGCCGCGCGTTCCCGCCCCTCGAAATCCAAGCCCCCCTCATGCTGTTTCTCGGTTGTATGGCCGTCTCCCTGACCTATTCGCCCAATCAACCCGAAGCCACGATCAGTTTTTTTCGCATCGCCTTTCTAGCCTTGTTTCTCTACATAACCCAAATTCTCATTGACTCGCGTCGCGTTCTCAACCTGACGATCGCGTCGCTGGGCATCGTCCTGACCGGGGCCTCCATTCTGGCCGTGTTCCAGATCATCTCGGAGCGGTTCTACCTGCCGGCGAGCGTGGTCTCTAGCGTGGGCGCCAATATGCCGCGCGCTTCGGGTACGTATCACAACCCCAACATCTTCGGCACCTTTCTCGCCGTGGGCATTCTCTTCATGGCCGGGATTTTTCTCGTGCCCAAGCTGCGCTGGTGGAAGCGGCTCTTGTTGCTGCTGGCGATGGGGCTGGGGGCCGCGGCGTTGGTCATCACCTTCAGCCGCGGCAACTGGGTCGCGCTGTTCGTCGGCGTGGTCGTGTTGCTGTTTTTGGCCGGTAAGTTGCGCTATCTCTTCTACGTCTCAATAGCGTTTTGCGCGGCCGTGTTGATCGTAAAAAACTACGTTCCGTTTGCCGCGTACATTTTCGAGCGGTTCTATTCGATCTTCTCGCTGTTTGTGGAGTTTGGGGCCGACAGCCGGGCTTCGAGTACGGCGCGGGTTTACTTTGCCATCGCCGGGTTTAAGATGTTCTTGGCCCATCCCTTGCTCGGGGTCGGCTGGCGCGCATTTCCGGTAGTCTTTGAAGACTACAAGCCCGAAGGGTTCCCCCACTGGCTGCCGACGCGCGAGTCGCACACCCTGTTTGCCACGATCATCGCCGAGCTCGGGCTCGTGGGGCTGCTGGCCGCGGCTTGGGTCGTCTGGCGCATCTTGGCTTTTTCCCTTTACCACATCAGGCATACACAGGACGAGTACTTGCGCGGGGTGATGATCGCGCTCGTCTCGACGTTTGTCACCTTTCAGGTCAGCCTCACCTTCACCGGCGAGTTTGCCAACAATTTCTTGTGGATGTTCACGGGCATTGCGTTTGCCGTGCCCGCCCTAGAAAAACGCGAGGCCCCTACGTGAAGGTCTTAGTCCTGTCGCACCTGTATCCCAACCCCATTGCCAACATGTCCGGCCGTTTCGTCCACAACCAGTTGCGCCTCCTCAAAGACCATTGTCAGATAGAGGTCGTCGCCCCGGTGCCTTGGTTTCCCTTGCCCGGGTTTGGTTTGTGGAGTGCCTACCGCCGCATTCCCCGCGTCGATGGGCTAGACAGCATCCGGGTGCGGTATCCGCGCCGCTTTGCCCTGCCGCGCCGGCTGCTCTTTACCAAGCTGTGGCGTTTTCACCTCAAGGCGTTGCTCGGCTCGGGTGCGGGTGTGCCGGACATCATTCACGCGCACTGCGCCTATCCCGATGGCCGGGCCGCTGTTGAGTACGGCGCGCAAACCGGCCGGCCCGTAGTCATCACGGTCCACGGCTCCGACATTAAAATTCTGCCCCAGCTCAAGCCCCAACTGCGGCAATTGATCGTCGAAGCTCTAACGCGCGCCGCGGCCGTCGTGGCCGTCAGCCAAGAGCTGCGCTGTGCGGTCGTGCAGTTGGGCGTCCCGGCCGACCGGGTTTTCTGCATTCCCAATGGCGTGGATTGTCGGCTCTTTTCGGCGACTGGGTCGCGCCCGCCCGGCAAAGGTGGGTGGCGTCTGCTTTATGTGGGCCGATTTGTCGAGGCCAAGGGCTTGCGCGTCTTGCTGGCGGCGCTGGCCAAAGTGCGGAGTCGAGGCCGCGACGTCTCCCTGACCTTGATCGGCGGCCACCCGGCGACCGGGACGGCTCATCCGTTCCTGCCGCAAGTCGAGGCCCTGAACCTGTCCGCGCATGTGTCGTTTGCAGACGCGGTGCCTTGGGAGGACCTGCCCCAGTACATGGCCGCGGCCGATTTGTTCGTCCTGCCCAGCTTCAGCGAGGGCCTGACCACGTCGCTCATTGAGGCCATGGCTTGCGGCCTGCCGGTCGTCGCCACGCGCTGCGGCGGGCCGGAAGAGGTCGTCCATGCGGAGGTCGGTCGGCTCGTGGCGGTCGGCGACGCAGAGGATTTGGCCGCCGGTATTCTCGCGGTCCTAGACCAATACGATTGCTACGACCGCGAGGCCATCAGCCAGCAGGCCGAGGCGCGTTACGACTATCGCCGGGTGGCGGCGCGAATCCACGCGCTGTACGAGGATGTGCTGATGAACGCCGATGCGGGATGATATGGCAGTCCTAAACCCAAGCGCACGCGACCGTGCGGCCTTTATGCTGATCCACGTTTACTGCACGACCTCCGCAATCAGCCTGCTAAGGACCGAGGGCGGAATCCCCTCGACCCGGACGCCGCGAGAACACCAGCAAAGGCGCACCCACAGCAAGGGGCGCGTACCGAGTGCTCCAAGTATCGCCCTAGGGCTAGCTCTGCCTCTTTCGGTGCGTCATGCCCCTCTTCCAAGTACACAGGCCGAGACCGACGCTGACGCTGACGCTGACAGCACCCAATCGGCCACCGTGGAGTTCGCCGACGCCAATTTGGAGCGGGCGGTGCGGGAGGCGTTAGATCACCCGCAAGGGACCCTGACCCCGGCAGACTTGGCGTCCCTGACCGAACTTGACGCCAGCTATAAAAACATTGAGAGCGTGGCCGGCCTCGAACACGCCACGGCACTGCACACGCTGTATCTGCGGGACAACGCCATTACCGACGTGAGTCCGTTGGCGAACCTGACCAATCTGCACACGCTGTCGCTATGGGGGAACGAGGTTACGGACGTGAGTCCGCTGGCGAGCCTGACCAACCTGCGCAAACTGGATCTGTGGGGCAACGAGATTACGGACGTGCAGCCGTTAGCCCGCCTAACCAACCTGCAATGGCTCCAGCTAGGGGACAACGAGATTGCGGATATAAGTCCGTTGGCGAGCCTGACGAACTTGCAATGGCTGGGCGTGGTAGAAAACGGCCTCGGCGAGCATGCGGCCAACCAACAACTCGCCGCCTCGATAGCAAGCGGCCTCCGCGTCCAAGCGGTGATAGAAAAATACCCCCGCGTCGAAACCGTCCAACCGGAACCAGAGGAACCGACGGAACCACCCGTCGTACTGAACGCCCTATACTACACGGACTGGGGCACGGGTAAAATTCAGCGTGCCAACCCGGATGGCTCATCGGTCGAAGACCTCGTCACGGGATTGAGTAATCCATTGGGTATCGCGCTAGATGTAGCGAGCGGAAAGATGTACTGGACGGACGCTGGCTCGAATAAAATTCAGCGTGCCAACCTGAATGGCTCATCGGTCGAAGACCTCGTCACCACGGGATTGCTAACGCCATCGCACATCGCGCTGGATGTGGCGGGCGGAAAGATGTATTGGACAGACTTTGGCTCGGATAAAATTCAGCGTGCCAACCTAAATGGCTCATCGGTCGAAGACCTCATCACCACGGGATTAGATGCTCCATCGCACATCGCGCTGGAGATGCGGTAGTCATGGAGGTTCACCTGCCCGGCTTGCATGGCGTTGAGGCGACGCGGCAGAACGGGCTAAGGCCGAGCAGACCGGCTCTACGGCTTGTTCAACACGCCCCAAGGTAGAATTTGCGGAGCAGACAACTTCTAAGGCAGCTTCGTCGTCTTTTTCGCTTCTACCCGTCCGTCGATTTCGACCCGATAGATGTACACGCCCGCCGCCATGTCTTTACCCTCCTCGTCGCGCCCATCCCAAGTAAACCGATGGCTACCCGCCCCCAGCGGCCCGACTGGTCGAGCGCTATGGAGCGGAGCAAGTGCTGGTCATCCCAAGTAAACCGATGGCTACCCGCCCCCAGCGGCCCCTGCCATACCTGCCGCACTCGACGACCCAACACGTCATGCACTGTCAGCGACACGCTCGCCGCGTCCGTTGCCAAATCAAGCGGCAGCACCACCGCCGGATTGAACGGATTGGGATAGCTGGCGCCCAGCCGATGCTGCGCTGGTTGCGTTGCCGCTGGCGTCAGTACTGCTGTTAGCGGCAGCGCTCAGCGAACTCTTGAGCAGATGCACACCGCCCAAGACCGGAGCCAACACCACCAAATCGACATCGCCGTCGCTGTCCGCAGAATCGAAAAACAAAAATAGTTTTAAGAACGCTTCTGAGGACTCTGAGGATTTAAGTGCCTTCGACGAGCGGGAGGCTGAACCGAATTTGTCGTTCGAGGAAGTCGTCGAAGGTGACCCCTTGCCGGAGAGCTTTTTTTAACGTTATGAATAAGCATGGTGCGGCTCCTGTGTGTAGGATTTAGATGCAATCTTGGGTGATTACAAATAAACCTAAAGCAGGGCCGTACCACAACGTACGATCACTTGAGATTACTGTCGTGTACTTAGGTGGCGATCTATAAAATTGCACGACTTCGGCTGCAAGCACTTACCTGCTGCGAAGCTATTGCTATTGGACATCAACGAGGAGTTGGCGTCCATTGAGCGGCTGCACGGGCCGATTGTTGCCATGGACGATAGCGGCAAATGCGGCGATTTGCGCTTCGGACAATGTAATAGGCGTCGTCAGCACAAACCATTGGACCCCTTCCGAACAAGGCGGAGTCGTCAACGAGCCATCGTAGCGATAGTAAGACCTCGCGCTCGGCAACAAGTCGCCCGCGTCAACGGCGACCTGCTCAATCTGTTGTACAGCCCCTGGGGTGCTTGGTAAATGCGCCCAGAGCGAGTTGAATGCGGCGTGCTCCCTACCGCGCTCAATGAGCACCCCAATGACCGCCAACGCGCCGTCCTCGTTTTGATGGACGAGGTGCATTTCCATAGCAAACGATTGACCGGCCACGGTGTGTTCGCTCGGGGCGTGAAAGTGGAACTGGAGCAGCTCGTATCTGGTACTATCCACCTCAATCCAGTTTTCTTGCGAGGACGCCACGACAACGGTGTGTCCATTATTTTGAATACGCAGGGCGGTTGGCTGGTAGTTGAAGGCGATGGCAGGCAGTGCTGCCGATGTGGGATTCACCAGATCAATCGGCGATTGGTGTATCCCCACAGCGCAAAGGGCATATTCAGGGCTGAGTTGTCCCCAAACGGCGGGGCCGTTCTCGATGCCGTAGCCCCATTCGGCCTGTTCGGAATGGGATGACGCATTCCCATTCTCCGACTCGGCGTAACTATTCATACAAGCAGCAAGACAAATCATACTAAGACAAACCTTGAATCGGGTCATTTTCCTCTCCTTTTGTTTGGCGAGGACGCGGTCCGCGATTGGCTCCGGCGCGGCTTCTCCGGTCGCGTACTTCGCGGCCTCTATTTTATAGTCAGGTTTTGCCAGATTATTTCCAGACGTGGTGTCCTTGAGAAGCTCCCAAATGGGTTCCTTGGCTAGCGATTTTTATATTTTAATTCCCATACTGAGTCTTGTCAAGCAAATCAAGCACACCTAGCAACGTATGCACCTGCTGGCCCGAATGTTGTCCTACTTCGACCGAGGGGTGTGCTGGCTGGTCGCCGACTGCGAATTTATGGGTCAAGCATGGTTATCCTTTCTGTGGGAGCAGCCTAGGTGGCCACTACCCGCCCTTGCGTGAGTGCTTTTTTTGTATATAAATAAGCATGGTGCGGATCCTATGTTTAGGATTTAGATGCAATCTTGGGCGATTACAAATTTCCTCACTATAATGGTTAAAAGTATATACAGGAAGCTCTGATTAAGTCTCTTTGTGTGTCTTGCTCTTCGATATTATATGTTATATGATATATATCATAATGTATTCTACATAAATAATGAGATAGGAGTGAAAAAGCGATGACTTCCATGCATTTTTCCGATGTTGCGTACACCCAAAAAAAGAAGATCACTCGCAAAGAGCGTTTTCTTTCAGAGATGAATGATGTCTTACCTTGGGATTGCCTTCTGCAACCCATTTTGCAGAAGTATCCGAAACCCGGCCGGGGTCGTCGTCCGATGGCGGTGGACGTGATGTTGCGTGTTTACTTCATGCAACAAGGGTATAATCTGAGTGATCCGGCGATGGAGGATAGTCTGTATGATGTGGAATCGATGCGGCGTTTTGCGGGGGTGTCGTTGGACGACATCCCAGATGAGACGACGATCGGCAAATTTCGTCATTTTTTGCGCACACATGGTTTGACCGAGGTGTTGTTTGAGCGCACCGTACAGCATCGGTCGGAACGCGGGTTGCTGATGCGCGCAGGGACGATTGTAGATGCGACGATTGTGGCGGCCCCGACTTCGACCCAGAATCGGGATCGCGCCCGGGATCTGGAGATGGGGACGACGAAGAAGGGGACGACGTGGCACTTTGGCCTCAAAGCACATATTGGCCGTGATCCGCATGGACGGGTGCATCGCGTGGTAGTGACCTCGGCCTCCGTCCATGATTCGCAAGTCATGGCCGACTGTTTGCATGGCGACGAACAGGTTATCTATGGCGACAAAGCCGATGCCGATGCCCAATGGCCGCAGGAAGCCCAAGCCCAAGGCATCAAGTGGCAGGTCCATCGCAAGGCAACCCGCCATCGAAAACTAACCTGTGCCGACCGCTCGTTTAACCGCAAGAGCCACCGCGTCCGAGCCCGGGTCGAACACGTCTTTGGCATCATCAAGCACCGCTGGGGCTATCGTAAGGTACGCTATCGAGGCTTGGCCAACAATGCCGCTCAACTCGTTATCTTGTTTGCGCTAGCCAACTTATACCTCGTCCGTAGACCACTTCGGGCAGCCTAGGGACGAATCCGTCCCGAATCGATAGCGAGGAAACAAAGAGCAAAAAATATACCACGAAATAGAGCCTTTTTGACAGAGTGGAATCCAACAAAAACAAACAGAAGATACAAGCCTTCTAAAGTGAGACTTAATCAGAAGCTTCCTAAACCGAAGGCCGCGATGACGCCTTCGGCGAATCGCTCGGCGTGGCCAGCCTGCAAGAGACCCTGGCCACGGCTCAACGCACCTTTACGGAATGGGCCAAGCGGTCGGACGCTCGCCAAACCCGCGAGCTCTTGGAACGGCTCAGTTCCACTTTTTTTAAGCTGCTCGACGAGTTGACCATTGCCCGTTCCCGCAAGCACATCGAGCGATACTACCCGGACTCGCTGGCGGAACTGGGTGGATTCCCCGAGCGCGGTCAGCCGCAGGCCGTCTATGCGAACATTGACTTGCGGCAAGGTGGATTTATGTCGTACGACGATCTGAACGACGAAATCTCTAAGTACCAGCTTTCCCTGTTCAATCCTTCGCGGTACGTCCTCCCTCAATACCGTTCACAATACGAAGGGCCGCCGATTCGAGAGCAATCGGCAAATCCTTGCAGACGCTCCTTTGGGGCTTTATGCTGTTGTTCCACCGTACGCGGATTATCCAATGATCACGGCCGGCGTTGTTTTCTGTCTCCGGCAGCAAGGCGATTCAACGGGCAATGAGCAGATAAACCCGCTGCATCCCTATTTTCTCGTCTATGTCCGCAAGAGCGGCGAGGTGCGCTTTACTTTTGCCCAACCAGCAGATACTAGAGTTGTATCGGCTGTTGTGTGCAGGGGAGGAAAGTCCGCATGAGGAATTGTGCGCCCTGTTCGACGCGCAGACGAACGACGGTGCTGACATGACGCGATACAACGACTTGCTCGAAAAAGCGGTGCAGTCTTTGAGCAGCACCTACCAGCAGCGGGCTATTGGCAATCTCTTGTCTAGTCGCCGCAGTGTCTTGCCGCGACGCGCTTAGAAGCCTTTTTAAAATTCTTTTTTTTTGTTTTTTCGCTTGAGCAACAGATGGATCATAACGATATGTATAAAGGCTTGGCTATTGTCGGTTACGATCTCATAATCTTTGGCGTGGATACGATAGTTGCCCAACCAAGCAAAGGTTCGTTCTACGACCCACCGGCGTTTGAGTAGAGTAAAGCCGGGTCGTGGTTTTTCGCTGCCCTCCAATCGGATTTTATAGGTTTGTTTTAATCCGGCGCCCCATGCGTTGAGGGCTTCGCCTCGATAGCCGGCATCGACCCACACGCTTCTCAGCCGTTGGACGCCGGCGGCGAAATAGTCCCTCAACAGGGCCTTTAAGCCGTCGGCGTCGGAGATGTGGGCGGCGGTGACCTTGCCTTGCAGGATCGAGCCTTGGCTATCGACGAACAGGTGGCGTTTGCGTCCTTTGACCCGTTTCCCGGCGTCATACCCTATAGCTCGGCCTTGCGTGGCGGTCTTGACACGCTGAGCGTTGATGCCGCCGGCCGAAGGGGTTGGCCGGCGGCATCGACGGGTGCGCTGTTGGCGGGTCAAGGCGTCCAATATCCGCTGCCAGGGTCCGGCTCGCCGCCATCGGTTGAAGTATCCATACACTGTTTGCCAAGGGCCAAACGTCGGCGGTAGCATCGGCCCCGGGCAACCGGTTTTAGCTCGATAGAGAATCCCATTGAGCACCAAACGTAGAGTACGGGGAGGACGACCCGGACCCCCCCGACGCCAACGACGAGAGGGTACGAGGGGAGACCGCCGCTGCCATGGCGCGTCTGTTAGGTCGGTCGGATATTGATAGGGCGTACTCATCGGAGACCTTTCGTTCAGGGGTCTTAGGCGAAACCTGAAGGGGTGCGGTGAATACGCCAACGTCAAATCCAAGCAAAAAAGGAGTTTTAAAAAGGCTTCTTAGGACAGGCGTCGCGCATTTCCGGGGTCTCGCCCGCCGACATCTCTTCGCTCATGGTCTTCCTACACGCCCGCACCCAGTGACGACCGGGAGCGCGTGTGCGTCTGGTTAGCCATCCCTCGCGTCCCAATGCCCGTGCGAACCCCTAAATCAAGTTCAGGCTTGAGCCAAACTCACCAACTGGAGACCCCATAACGAGACCAAGCGCCGAGATGGGTATTAAGAATGATAAAGCAGAGCGGCTTGCGAGAGAGTCAGGACGATCTCCAACCATTTTGCGGCAGTGGAAATCAGCAAGAGGCTAGGACAGCGTATGAGATGAAACCGAAAGGCTTACACCCAATCGCTGTTTTTCGCGTACCCTCCCAAAAGACGCTAACCTTGCAAGTGGAACAAAACCCAAAGATGTTGAGCGACACCGAGCGGCTGCAACTCGCCCGCCAAGCCTTTGCCGATTACTACGCCCGCTGTTTCTGGTATTTGCGCCGGGATTTGGAAATTGGCGTCGAAGATATACCCGAGATCGCCCGAGGTTTGCGGCTACACGGAGGCCGGCCGGGATTCATCTTGGCCGCCCGGCTATGCCCCTAAGCGCGTTTCAGCAATCTATCCTGCGTTTGTTAGCACAAAACCGCAGCCCAGAGAGCTATGTAGCGGGTGCTACGGTTTTGCACCAATTCCCCGATAGTCCGCGTTTTTCCGAGGACCTCGATGGGTTTCACGACGTGGAAGACAGCGTCGTGCGAAGTGCCGAGTTTGACGTTGCCGTACTGGGCGCGAATGGCTTTTGATCTATGTTTTAGGTGGCGATTTAGGTGGCGGCTTGGATAGGGGTTTAGGTGGCGGCTTGGGTCGGCGGGGACTTGGAGTCCGTGGGGGATAACCTCCTATCCGCTCAGACAGTGGTTTCTTCGACATAATAACGATCCTTTACAACCTGATATGCGGCTTCGGCCTCTTTTTCATAAAGACTCTTATTGCCGGCAATATTGGCAGGAATGGCTCGACTAGTCACGTCAGTCAGTCTTTTTGCTAGTTCACGAGTTCTCTGCCTAAGCGACGATTCATTTATCTCCTCTTGATTGACATCCTCCCACAAGGTACGCCACTCGTTTAGCAGACCCATACATTCCATACAAATGACGCTTAGGAGAGCACTCTTCGCAGAATAGTCGGCGAGCATATCCCAAACAACGGCAACGGCTAACAAAGCACCTATTACGAGGTATACATTTGGAGGAAATTGCTCCAACAGCGCCCCTATGGCCATCATAGAGGACAGAAGAATGACAGCCCTCAGTATCTTGTGGTAGACGCGGTATCGCTGGGTCAAAGCGTCATAGTATCGAACGAGGCATTCCGCCTCTATCATCTGATCCCAGATTTCGTCACGTATCATGAGTTGCCCTTGCGGACGATAGGGCGGCTCTTGGCCTGAGTAACTCGCTTGAGCTCCTTCGCAGAGGTCGCCCTAGCCGCTAGATCAACGACACACTTGGCCAATTGGTTCATGTCGGCGGGCCGAACCTCGCCGTTAGGTCCTCTGAGCATACAACCCCCTTGTTGGGGTGAATTCATACACTAGTTAGCCAATGTATCAAAGGTATAAGGTATAAGGTATAAAGTATATATTATATATAGTGGATAATGATCCCAAGGCCAAACCCGACGCGAGGCGATATACCGGGAACTGACGTTCTTAGACAGGATAGCCCCGACGCTCAACCGGCATCGGGGGCTATCCTGCTTAGGCGCGATGGGTGCTCAGGCGATGACCGTCAGCGCCTTGCGGGCGAAAACCTTGGCCAAGTGGCGGCGGTACTCTTCGCCAGCAAAGTGGTCGGCGAGCACATCCTGTCCGTCGGCCGCCCGGGCCGCGGCTGCGGCGATCGAGTCCTCGCTCAAGCCGCCGCGGAGGGCCGCTTCAACCTCTGTATCGCGGAAGGCCGCATTGGCCACGCCCGTAAAGGCCACCTGGACCGCGCCTCCGACCGCGGCCGCGGCGCAGCCGACGACCGCAAAGCGCGAGGCTGGATGCGGAAACTTGCAGTACGCCGACTTTTCCGCGGCCGGGACTCGCACCTCAATGATGATCTCGTCCGGCGCGAGGGCGGTCAAAAACAAGTCGATAAAGAACTCGGCCGCGGGAATCACGCGCTCGCCCGCCTCGCTCTTGACCTTGATCTCAGCACCGAGTGCCAAGATCGCCGCCGGGTAGTCGGCCGCCGGGTCGGCGTGCGCCAAGGAGCCGCCAATGGTCCCCTTATTGCGAACCTGAGGATCGCCGATGACCCCGGCCGCTTGGGCCAGCGCGGCGACCCGGCCGTTGGTCAGGGGCGAGGTCGCAATCTGATGGTGGGTGGTGACAGCACCGATGGCTACGGCGTCGCCATCCTCGCGGATGTAGTTGCACTCGGCGAGCCGCCCAATGTCGATCAGCGCATCCGGCGCCGACAGGCGGAGCTTCATGGCCGGCAACAGGCTGTGGCCGCCCGCCAAGAGCTTGGCGTCGCCCGCGAGGAGCTGAATCGCCTCATCTACTGAAGAGGGGCGGTGATAGTCAAACGCGGCAGGTATCATGGTCGGCTTCTCCTTAGCTAACTTGCTGGATGGCCCGCCACACCTTCTGCGGCGTCAGCGGCATGGTCAGGTCGCGCACGCCCAAAGGCCACAGGGCGTCGAGCACGGCGTTGACAATGGCCGGCGGCGAGCCAATCGTGCCGGTCTCGCCAGCGCCCTTGACGCCGAGGGGGTTGTGCGGGCAGGGCGTGACCGTGTGATCGGTTTCAAAGGAAGGCAGGTCGTCGGCGCGCGGCAGGACGTAATCCATATACGAGCCAGAGATGAGCTGGCCGCTGTCGTCGTACACGGCCTCCTCAAATAGGGCTTGGCCAATGCCGTGCGTAATGCCGCCATGGACTTGGCCTTCGACGATCATGGGATTGACGATGTTGCCCACGTCGTCAACGGCGACGTAGCGCCTCACCCCGACCACGCCCGTTTCGGCCTCCACTTCCACTACCGCTATGTGAGCACCAAAGGGAAAGGTAAAATTGGCCGGGTCGTAGAAACTGGTAAACTCCAGCCCCGGCTCCAATCCCTCGGGAAAATTGTGCGGCACATACGCGGCCAGCGCGACCTCTGCAAAGGCAATCGACTGGTCGGTGCCCTTGACCGCCCAGCGTCCTTCGGCAAATTCGAGGTCCTCTTCGGCGGCTTCGAGCAAGTGGGCCGCGATCTTAGCCCCCTTCTCCTTGATCTTGTCCATGCTCTTGACGATGGCCGTGCCGCCTACGGCCAGCGAGCGCGAGCCGTACGTGCCCATGCCAAAGGGCACAGACTCGGTGTCGCCGTGAATGATGTCCACATCTTCGATCGCCACGCCCAACCCATCGGCTACCACTTGGGCGAAGGTCGTCTCGTGGCCCTGTCCGTGCGAGTGGCTGCCGGTGAAGACGGTGATTTTGCCGGTGGGCTGGACGCGGACGCCGGCGCTCTCAAAGAGGCCGGCGCGCGCGCCCAAGGCCCCGACCACGGCCGAGGGCGCAATGCCGCAGGCTTCGATATAGGTCGAAAAGCCAATGCCGAGATAGCGGCCGTTGCCGGCGGCGCGCACCGTGGCCTGCTCTTGGCGCAGTTCGTCGTACCCCACGACCGCGAGTGCTTTTTCGAGCGCGGCCTCGTAGTTGCCGCTGTCGTATTGCAGGGCCACTTGGGTCTGATAGCCTTCCTGCGCGACGCCGTCAAAGGGCGAGATGAAGTTTTGGAGCCGCAGTTGGGCCGGGTCGCGGCCCGTCTCCAAGGCGGCCTGCTCGACAATGCGCTCTAGGACGTACGTGGCCTCGGGGCGGCCCGCGCCGCGCAGCGCGTCAACCGGGGTCGTATTAGTGAAAACGCCCGTGACATCGACGTGGACCGCCGGGGTGGTGTACAGCCCTTGCAAGAGCGTGCCGTAGAGATACGTGGGTACGCAGGGCGCGAAGGTCGAGAGGTACGCGCCGAGATTGGCGACGGTTTTGACCCGCAGGCCCACGAAGTGGCCATCGGCGTCGAGCCCGAGCTCGACCTTGGTGTGGTGGTCGCGGCCGTGGGCGTCGGTGAGGAAGGCCTCGCTGCGGCTGGCGGTCCACTTGACCGGGCGGCCAATCTGGCGGGAACACCACGTGACGAGGACTTCTTCGGCATAGTGAAAAATTTTGGAGCCAAAGCCACCGCCCACATCCGGCGACACCACGCGCACCTTGTGCTCGGGCAAATTCAGGACAAACGCCGTCAGCAGCAGGCGAATGACGTGGGGGTTCTGCGACGAGGTGTAGAGCGTGTAGTGGTCGCGGGCCGCGTCGTAATCGCCCAAGGCGCAGCGCGACTCAATCGCGTTGGGAATGAGGCGTTGGTTGTCGAACTCCAAAGTGGTGACGTGTGCGGCACTCGCTAAGGCCGCGTCCGTGGCCGCTTGATCTCCGAGCTCCCAGTCGAAGGATGTGTTGTTGGGCACATCGTCGAACAACTGCGGTGCGCCCTCGGCCATGGCTTGAGTTGCCGCGACGACCCCGTCCAAGACCTCGTATTCCACGGCCACCAACTCGGCGGCATCCGCGGCTTGCTCGCGGCTCTCGGCCAGGACGATGGCAACCGGGTCGCCAACGTGGCGCACCTTGGTCGTGGCCAGCACCGGATGGGCCGGCTCCTTCATGGTATCGCCGCTTTTGAAATCCACCTGCCAACCGCAGGGCAGGCCGCCGACGCCCGCGGCTTCGAGGTCGGCCCCCGTAAAGATGGCGACGACGCCAGAGGCTGCGGCCGCGGCCGTCGTGTCAACGCCTTGGATCGCGGCGTGGGCATGCGGGCTGCGCACGATGGCCGCAAAGGTCGAGTTGGGCAGGGCAATGTCGTCGGTGTAGCGGCCCTTGCCGGTGATAAAGCGCTGGTCTTCGACGCGCTTGACGGACTGTCCTATGACTCCCATAGCGGCCTCCTAGGCACTCTCGGCGGCGCGTTTGACCGCCTTAATGATGTTGTCGTAGCCCGTGCAGCGGCAAAAGTTGCCTTCGAGCGCGTGGCGGATCTCCGCGTCGCTGGGCATTGCATTGCGGTCTAACAACTGCCAAGCGGCCATAATCATGCCGGGCGTACAAAAGCCGCACTGCAAGCCGTGGGTCTCGCGGAAGGCTTCCTGCAACGGATGCAGTGCGCCGTTGGCCGCCAGCCCTTCGATGGTCGTTATGTCCGCGCCATCGGCTTGCGCCGCGAGCATGGTGCAGACCTTGACGGCTTGGCCATCGACGATGGCGGTGCAGGCACCGCAATTGCTCGTGTCGCAGCCGACGTGGGTGCCGGTCAGGCCCAGCTCCTCGCGCAAATAGCTGACGAGCATAAGGCGCGGCTCCACCTCGTGCTCGTGGGTTTGGCCATTGACAGTGACCTTGATCGCTACTGCCATAGTCGCCTCCTATCGAATTCGAATTAAGGTATCTCGCGCTCCAGCGCCTTGAAAAACTGGTTGGTAAACATCCGCGCCACGCCCGAGAGCAGGCGCTGGCCCATGCTCGCCAATCGGCCCGTCAACTGGGACCCGCCCTCGACCGCCACTGTGGTCTCGCCCCCTTGGTCGGCCAGCCGGACGCGGCCTTCGGCCCGGATCTGGCCGATCTTGCCATCGACATCGATGAGCAGGCGATAGCTCTCCGGCTCCTTGCTATCGACGACTTGCAGGGCCCCGTTGAAGGGACTGTTGATCGGCCCCATTTTGATGTGCAGCACGGCTCGGTATTGGCTGGGGCCGGTTTGCTCCAAGGTGGCGACGCCGGGCGTGATGCGCGCCAAGACCTCGGGGTCGTTGAGCAAGTCCCACAGGATTTGCCGCGGGGCACTAAAGGTATGAGAGCCTGCAAACTGCATGGGCCGATGCTGTGGTTGAGGGCCAGAAGCGGATGACGCGATGGATATTAAAAAATTCTGTCTATCCTTGTCAATTGAACAGCCGGCCGGGCCAATTTGGGATGACCAAATTCCCAGACCTTAGCGGGATCGTACTGGCGGCCGGGCGTTCCGCGCGGATGGAGGGGGCCAATAAGTTGCTGCTGCCTTGGCTGAAGCGATGCGTCCTCCAAGTCGTGGTGGAGCGAATTTGCGCGGTGGGTTTGGGGGAGGTGGTCGTGGTGACCGGGCATCAGCGGGCAGCGGTCGAGGAAGCATTGAGCCGCTACCCCGTGCGGCTGGCACACAATCCAGATTTTGCCGAGGGGATGGCCGCCTCTATCAGAGTGGGCGTGGAAGCGACCGCTGGCGAGACAGGGTATCTGGTGGCGCTGGGGGATATGCCACAGGTCGCTGGGGGGACGATGGAAAAGGTCGCCGGGGCGTTAAAAAACAGACGCGCGATCGCCGTGCCGGTGTGTGCTGGACGACGCGGCCACCCCGTGGCCATGGGCCGGGCCTATCGAGACGCCTTGCTCGCGTTGACGGGCGACCGAGGAGCGCGGCCGGTCTTAGCAAAAAACCCAGCCCATATTGTGGAAGTGCCCGTTGAGGACGAGGGCATTTTCGTGGATGTGGATACGCGGGAAAGCTATGGCGCGGCGCAAGAGTTGGCGGCGGAAGAAGCACCGACATAGTTTTGAAGCAGCTAGCGGGACTAGCAGCAGGACACTCGAATTCATAAAAGGAGCATCTATGTGCAAGCCCAAGCTAAAGAAAATGAGACGCGCCCCGGCCCTCTATCGCGGCCTGTTTGAAGCGTCTCCCGACGCTCTCGTCATCGCCGAGCAGGACGGGACCATCGTCGATGCCAACAAGGCCGCCAACGTCCTGTTTGCCTACGAACGCGCCGGTTTGCTCGGATCGAACATCCGCAGCCTCTGCACAAGTCTAGACGAGTACGAGCGATTTCGGGAAGCGATTGAGCGGGAAGAGTTCGTGCGCGACTTTGCCGCGACGTTTAGAACCCGCACCGGGCACCACTTCGATTCGCTAATAACGGCCTCAATTTGGCGAGCCGCGGACGGCACCCCCATATACTATCAAGGCGTTATCCGCAAAATCAGCCAGCACAAGCGCATGGAGAGACATATCCAGAAGTTGCAGACGCTGGCGGCCAAGCTCTTAATCGACAGAGAGCACGAGCGGGTGTGCCTTGGGAGTGCTCTCCACGATTCCATCGGACAGATGCTGGTGCTGTCGAAGGTCAATATCGCTGCACTACGGCAGGCTGACGACACAGAGCGCGAAGCCTTGATTGATGCATTAGAGAAAAAAATTGACGAGATGGCTCACATCATCCGGGGCATGACATTCGACAGCAGTTCGCCCGTGCTCTACGGCATAGGGTTCGCACCAGGCCTAGAGGCTCTCGGCGACCTCATCCATTCCCAGAACGGGTTGACCGTGCGCGTGGAAGTCGAGGATAAATGGGAAATACACAGCCACGACATACGCGGCTTAGTGTACAGGTCCATTCGCGAGTTACTGGTCAATGTCGCCCGGCACGCCAACACAGACCAAGCCACCGTTTCCCTACGTCGAGCTGGAGACCAGTTGCAGGTGGTGGTGGAAGACGCGGGCGCGGGCTTTAATGTCGCGCATCTGGACCAGATGATCCAAGGCAATCACTTCGGTCTGTTCAGTATTCAAGAGCATCTGCTCCATATCGGTGGTCATTTGACGATCGAATCGACGCCCGGAAAAGGCACGCGCTGCCTGATAACGCTTCCGAGTACCTTGGCTGAAGAGGAGGGCCATTCCTCATGAAGGTTTTTCTGGTGGAAGACCACACTATAGTGCGCCAAGTATTGTACGCGCAGCTCGAACGAGAAAGCGGGATCGAGGTAATCGGCGAGGCTGCCGATGGTCGCACGGCCATCGACTTGATCGCTGCCTATCAACCCGACATTGTGATCGTGGACATAGGGCTACCCGATCTGAGCGGCATCGAGGTGGCGCGCCAGATACGGGCTACGTATCCGCGTATGAAGTTCGTCGCGCTGTCGGAACACGCGGACAAGCGTTTTGTGGACGGCCTATTCGAGGCGGGTGGATCGGCGTACCTGCTGAAAACGAATTTCGTCAACGAGTTGGTAGAAGCACTATGGGAGGTCCAGGCCGGCCGCGAGTACGTGAGTTCGCAATTGACCAACCCCATCGTCGCCAGTCACGCACATAACGCTACCATTCCCAGCAAACCGTCTCCCTTGACGGCACGCGAGCGCATGGTGCTGCGCTGCGTCGCCGAAGGAAAGACAACCGCGCAAATAGCCGAGGCACTCCACGTGAGTGAAAAGACCATCAGCACTCATCGCCAGCACATAATGGATAAGCTCGACTTGCACAGTGCGACCGCATTGACAGCGTACGCGATCAGAGAAGGACTGATGGAGGAGGACGAGCCGCTCTAAGAAGCCACCCTCCTCCCCCACGCCCTGAGTTCAATGCACTAAAGTCAGTTTTTCTCGATATAGTTGCTTACCGGCATGAAGATTGATAAAATAGACTCCCGATGCGGCCCGTTGCCCCAATAGATCGCGTCCGTTCCACACCGCAGAGTAATTCCCTGCTCGGCGATATTCGCTAGAAATAAGCGTCCGGATTCGCTGCCCCAACAGATCGTAGACCGAGAGGGAGACCGCCATCGGCTGGGGGAGATTAAATCGAATGGTTGTAGAAGGGTTAAAGGGATTGGGCGCAACACTTAGGGTAGCTGGGTCGGCGGGCGGACTGGTTACAGTTACGGATTTGGCAGGTACTCTCCCGTTAATTGTGCCCCCTGTAGATGTGATCGTATATCCATTCATATTGATGGAGAGACCTGACTCTATGGTTAGCGTTCTCCCCGAGGGAACGGTTATATCTTGGTGTAGGGTGATTGCTTCGCTGCTACCGGTGAAGGCGGACCAATCTTGGTTAAAATCTAAAACGCCGTCTCCAGCTCTACCGGGTGATGTAGTCATATAGACGCCGCCAGCCTTGTCCCCCCATGCTAGCGTACGGCGCTTTGTTGCCGTTCTGACCGAGGTGTAGTACATGGTGTTATTACGGTATGTCCGATCGCTATGTCCAAGCCCCGTAGAATGACCTAGCTCGTGGGTCATCACATCCCTGAAATCTTTGGGCTGAGCTACGGTCCAAGAACTTGATCTTGGATACGTCGCAGACGTAGTCCAAGTGTAGCGCGTACTGAGGTAGATATCCGAGACAACCACTCCACCGATTACTCGCGGATAACTTGCGTAAGCTGCGGTACCTCCTGGCCTCCCGAAAGCTTCAAACGTCACCGTACTCCACGAATCAGATCGATTGCGCCTTCTGTTGGTCGAAGTACTGGCTACTCGAAACCTAATATGGCCATCTTCAATGCTATTCCACTCGGCGACACAGGCATCCATGGCTGTTTTCAAGTCACTGAATGGGATCGGATTGCCATTTCCATCTATAGCACCATCTGGATTGATGTGGAAGGTAATGGTAAGAGGTGGCGGGTGATGGCGAGACCTTACCTGAGCATTAAATCGGCCATTCAAGTGAAGCCCTCTTACAGAGGTGGCTTTCGCAGCACGCTTTCCACTTGCTGCACGGACCTTATCCAACTGGTACTCAATAGGAACCAGCTCGACTTCCAACTGCGAGACCTCCTTCCTATCGACTCGTTTTATGGCTTCTTTGAAGGCGGTAAGATTAGTATCGATTCCCTCTACCTTATCTCCGGTTATATCGATTTTACCGCGGAAAGCCCCTGTGACTTCGTATGTATCTCCTCTACTTAACAGCATGAGGAGAGTCTGTTCACCTAGTGTGAAGATGGGTCTGAAGTAGGAGTACTGCTCGACTGCTCCGCCCTTTGATCCTGGGGTCCCTTCAAGGTGGTCCACGACGATGGTTTCACCGCTGTCTTTATCTCCACCCTTGATGACCCTCTTTAATGCTTATCGTCGTTTTCCTTCTAACGTCTCCTTTTTCATTTTCATAGACAGACGTTTTCTCTACCATGCCGATCACGACGAGATCGGATTCCTCGATCATGGTCTCAATGGGCTGAGGTTCATAGGTCTCAGCAAAACGAGGCACTGACCCTACTAATATAAGAAGGGTCACTATGATCAACTGCATTTGCCGTTTCATTTTCTTCTCCTTATAGGTGATGAGTGTTGACTAGCGGCGCGGAACGATTCCCAACCGCTCGAAGCCTCTACTAACGGCCTTTATAGGCCGCTAGGCTGACGTGGAGCGATCACCTAACCCTCCCCTCGAAAGACGTCTTAACCTGACCCCAACTCGTCTGTTCTACTGAGGTCGCCAGAGCCCTTATGATGGTTTGACCGCCTATATGAGCTTCTTTGAGAAGGCCAAAGTCCCAACTCTCAGTCTCATCTGTAAGATGCGTGATATAGACCGGTCCTATCCCGACCTCAAATACTTCATCCCATTCCGCCGCAAAGGACGTTGCTGAAAAGCGAAAAAACCTCTGAGAGGGTGCTAATTGAAAAGGAATATTCCAACAGCACCCCGAATTCGGCGGATCGGTATCGCCCGGCCAACGGGCATTGACGAGTACCCACCATATATTCACGTATGACAAAGGAGTGTCTTCTGGTAGAGGTAAGTCCCAAAAAGTTCCTTGAGATGCCCCAAAGTCATACATCAACCAATCCGTCTGATTGGGGTCTAGCGGGTGCAGCGGGTGCGGGTCCGGTCTGTCCCAATTCTGTGCTAGGCTACCAAACGCTACGGTGTCTGGCTGCTCTATGTAGCGAAAGACTTGAGCTCCTGCTTCTCGCAGATAGAGCGTATCAAGTAGAAGCCAACTCCAGTCCTGTCGCACGACGAAATACGACTGATCCTTCAACTGAACTTGGCCAATTACCTCCGTTGAGGCAGTCTCCTCAAGGCGGACGATTTCTGGGTATTTTATGTTTGAGTTATATTTCTGAAATATCCAACGGTTGCCTACTTCTAACGGAAAGAAATCGCCTTCCTCGGCGTGGGCAGTGCCCATACTACCTGTAACTAAGGCTCCCAATGCGATCCATTTAAGTACCATTTTCTGACTCCTCATGGCCTAAGCATATGATCAAGATACCTCGTTACATCCCCTTTGTTACAAAGATAGCGACCACCGCCCGGCTTTTGTATCGGGTAAATACCTGATTTTTCGCCGATTCTTATCAGGTGATCACCTGATTTTTTCGAGAAAACGCTGATATGAGTGTTGACTAGAGGCGCGATCCCAACCGCTTGAAGCCTCTACTAACGGCCTTTATAGGCCCTGCTTGCTGGTATAGAGCGACGACCAAGAGATGCTTTAATTCGACCCCAACTCGTCTGCTCTACTGAGGTCACCAGATCCCCGTGCGGCTGGCACACAATCCAGATTTTGCCGCGGGGATGGCCGCCTCTATCAGAGTGGGCGTGGAAGCAGCCGCCGGCGAGCAAGGGTATCTGTTGGCACTGGGGGATATGCCGCAGGTCGCTGGGGAGACGATGGAAAAGGTCGCCGGGGCGTTAAAAAGCAGACGCGCGATCTCCGTGCCGATGTGTGCTGGACGACGCGGCCACCCCGTGGCCATCGGCCGGGTCTATCGAGCCGCCTTGCTCGCGTTGACGGGCGACCGAGGAGCGCGGCCGGTCTTAGCAAAAAACCCAGTCCATATTGTGGAAGTGCCCGTTGAGGACGAGGGCATTTTCGTGGATGTGGATACGCGGGACAAGCTATGGCGCAGCACAGGGCGCGGGGCAAAGCGGAAAGCCCTTGTGACTTCGTATGTATCTCCTCTGCTTAACAGCATGAGGAGCGTCTGTTCACCTAGTGTGAAGATGGGTCTGAAAGTGCTAGGACTACCTCTCCGGCGGCCCTAGGAACTGCGTCGTCTCCGTCCGGTCGCCAATCTCCTGCCAATCCCACAACTGAGGTATAAACTCCACATCGGCCCAAAGCCGGGCTTGGTCGGCGTAATGCGGGCTGGCCGGGTGGCCAGAGGCCCCCAGCGGTGCGATCCAGCGCGAGCGGGTCCAGTCGGGGGGATCGAAGACATAGCGGTTGACCGAAAGACCCGTAACCGCGAAGTCGTCAAAGGCGTAGCTGCCGGCGAGGGGCGTGTCGCCATCGCCGTGGACCGGGAGCGAAGGGGGGTCGAGGAAGGAAGCGGCCTCCGGGAAAAGCGCGAAGAGCGGATGTTGGGGTTGGGTGCGATGCAAGCGGCCCCAACGCCATTGGCGCATGTCGTCGCCGAGGGGCTCTTTGAGAGCGGCGAGCGCGGCGGTGAGAGCCTCGGTCAGGGCTTGGCCCCACGTTTGGCCGGGCGGCAGCAGCACTGGATCGCCGCGCTCAATAGCGAGGGTTGCTTCGAGGTGGATCAGACGCCAGTGGGTGTCGCCGCCATTCTCTGCGAGCAAGGTCAAGGCATCGTCGCCGAACAGGTGTTGAGCGAGGCGTTCGCCCCCTAATCGTTTCAATCCCCTAGAAATCGGGTCAACACTTCAAATGGATTTTCCGATTTCGATTCGAGGATGCGTAGTTGGTTCGGTTTCAATCCCCTAGAAATCGGGTCAACACTTCAAATGCAGATGGCGGTTTTGCTGCCCAGTAAGGGTCGCGGTCGGGTTTCAATCCCCTAGAAATCGGGTCAACACTTCAAATTTATCCGTTTGTGTTGGCGATGTTGTCGGATGGGTTATCGGGTTTCAATCCCCTAGAAATCGGGTCAACACTTCAAATTTGAGACGAACTTGCAGCGGATTGAAGACGCTTTTGGCGCGGTTTCAATCCCCTAGAAATCGGGTCAACACTTCAAATCCGTGAATTGTTCCCCTCGTTTCCACGCGCCATGCAGGGTGTTTCAATCCCCTAGAAATCGGGTCAACACTTCAAATTAGAGCACCCGGGCGGCCTGATTTGCCGCACGCACTTCAAGTTTCAATCCCCTAGAAATCGGGTCAACACTTCAAATCCCTGCCCGTGAATGACCCTGTCGCTGCCCGGGTCCACATGTTTCAATCCCCTAGAAATCGGGTCAACACTTCAAATCAAACGCGCACCGGCGCGGGATGCGGACGGGGTGACGCGTTTCAATCCCCTAGAAATCGGGTCAACACTTCAAATGCGGCCAAGAGCGCGCCGTTGTCCCAAGCACCGATCGCGGTTTCAATCCCCTAGAAATCGGGTCAACACTTCAAATCGACCAACTTCATGTAGCGCGGCGGATTGAAGAAATGCAGTTTCAATCCCCTAGAAATCGGGTCAACACTTCAAATGTCTAGCAGCGAGCACATTCGCCCATCCGGCCGGCCGCTGGTTTCAATCCCCTAGAAATCGGGTCAACACTTCAAATTTTCAGAGGAGTTTGTGTTGGTGGGGTCTATCGGATCGCCCAGTTTCAATCCCCTAGAAATCGGGTCAACACTTCAAATGAAGTGCAGAAGATCGAATGGACAAAGATGGGTGCTCGAAGTTTCAATCCCCTAGAAATCGGGTCAACACTTCAAATGTACGGCTGTAGTTTGCCGTAGGTTTCGGGATCGACCGAGTTTCAATCCCCTAGAAATCGGGTCAACACTTCAAATCCCACGGGCCCGCATCGTTCCACAAGGCGCACAGGCGGTGGTTTCAATCCCCTAGAAATCGGGTCAACACTTCAAATCGAATGTCGATTAGTTGGCTGCAACGGCTCTCAGCATCTGTGTTTCAATCCCCTAGAAATCGGGTCAACACTTCAAATTCTACTTGCGGCGACAGTTTGCCGCCGACGACCTGTCCCGGTTTCAATCCCCTAGAAATCGGGTCAACACTTCAAATTGACCAGACAGCGGGCGGCTATCTCGATCAGGTCGTCGTGTTCGTCCGGTTTCAATCCCCTAGAAATCGGGTCAACACTTCAAATGTGAACCGATGGATCGCTGGCGAGAACAGCACTGCGACCGTTTCAATCCCCTAGAAATCGGGTCAACACTTCAAATGGGTTGACCGCGCTGGCGGGCGTGGCGGCAAACCAAAGGGCGAGTTTCAATCCCCTAGAAATCGGGTCAACACTTCAAATGTCGTCCGATGGCCTCGCCTCATCCGGCCTAAAGCCCAGTTTCAATCCCCTAGAAATCGGGTCAACACTTCAAATAACAAATATCGATGCTTTGAATAACCCACTCACACTCACACGGTTTCAATCCCCTAGAAATCGGGTCAACACTTCAAATGTCGGCTGCGAGTCTGATTATGCTTATGGGCAACCAGATGTTTCAATCCCCTAGAAATCGGGTCAACACTTCAAATACAACAGCGGTGCTGCGGAGATCGCTATCGGGAACGTGTGGGTTTCAATCCCCTAGAAATCGGGTCAACACTTCAAATCGCATCCCCGAATCGCAGATAGCCATCATCCATCGGGATGTTTCAATCCCCTAGAAATCGGGTCAACACTTCAAATGGAGCCGATCACCCATTATCGCCGCGGCCGGCGGATCTATGTTTCAATCCCCTAGAAATCGGGTCAACACTTCAAATTTGGATGCAGGATGCGGATAGCCATGCGCTGATCGGGGTTTCAATCCCCTAGAAATCGGGTCAACACTTCAAATGCCGCCACGCTCGACCACACGGTGCGCCAACTCGGCCATCATATACGTCGTTTCAATCCCCTAGAAATCGGGTCAACACTTCAAATGCGTATTTAAATCAATTTCGCCCCCAGCAGCTCCTCGGTTTCAATCCCCTAGAAATCGGGTCAACACTTCAAATGGTTCTGAGAAAGGGCTTTGCTCCACGGGAACCGCTCCTTGTTTCAATCCCCTAGAAATCGGGTCAACACTTCAAATAGCACATTCGAAGCGTCACTCCATGAATCTGAGAAAGTTTCAATCCCCTAGAAATCGGGTCAACACTTCAAATCTCTCGTCATGGCCGTCATCGCATTCAAGGTATTCGAGTTTCAATCCCCTAGAAATCGGGTCAACACTTCAAATACCACGCTCAGAATTTCAAGGCAGGAAACTTTGAAAGTATGTTTCAATCCCCTAGAAATCGGGTCAACACTTCAAATAACAACAGGGCTGGAGACAAGCCCGAAGGGCTTGTTTGTGGTTTCAATCCCCTAGAAATCGGGTCAACACTTCAAATGGTACTCGCGCTCGGGGGCGGCTTTGCTCTCATCATGTTTCAATCCCCTAGAAATCGGGTCAACACTTCAAATCTCAATTCTCCGTGTGCGCGTGTCGGGCCGGCGTCTATGTTTCAATCCCCTAGAAATCGGGTCAACACTTCAAATACCACGATGTAACCAACGGTGGCCGCCACTGATCCGCCGGTTTCAATCCCCTAGAAATCGGGTCAACACTTCAAATTACACTAAAGAGTGTAAGTCAACAGCACAAAAATAGGGCCGTTTCAATCCCCTAGAAATCGGGTCAACACTTCAAATGTCGCGCTCCGCGCGTCGCGGACGGTGCGGAGGATGAACAGTTTCAATCCCCTAGAAATCGGGTCAACACTTCAAATTGCGCCGCCAGCGTGGAAGCCCAGTCTGCTGGCGTGGACCGTTTCAATCCCCTAGAAATCGGGTCAACACTTCAAATTATGTCCACTTGGACCAGACGGCGAGCCACTACGTTAAGGTTTCAATCCCCTAGAAATCGGGTCAACACTTCAAATAGCAAACCCGTGAGGATGGCGCGCAAGGGGGAGATGAACCGTTTCAATCCCCTAGAAATCGGGTCAACACTTCAAATTCGACGCTGGTTCCTTACTGCTGGATAACCCCTCCCTTAGTTTCAATCCCCTAGAAATCGGGTCAACACTTCAAATGATGACGCACAAAGAATTGATCGCAAAAATGCGGGCGCAGCCGTTTCAATCCCCTAGAAATCGGGTCAACACTTCAAATTAAGGCCAATGAGCACCACTACGCTGATGGTGGTGCCGGGTTTCAATCCCCTAGAAATCGGGTCAACACTTCAAATCCTAAGGACTTCGGAGTTTGGGGCGCGGCGGCGTGTTGTTTCAATCCCCTAGAAATCGGGTCAACACTTCAAATATGGCATAAACGATTGCCCCGCAATACGTTAAAAAAAAGGGGTTTCAATCCCCTAGAAATCGGGTCAACACTTCAAATAACAACCCTCTCACGTTGGTCAAGCGGTTTTTGCCTTTTCGTTTCAATCCCCTAGAAATCGGGTCAACACTTCAAATTTGTGCGCGGCATTTGATTTAGAGCGTCAAGTGCATATTTGTTTCAATCCCCTAGAAATCGGGTCAACACTTCAAATTCGAGCATCTCCTCAGCCGCGCGGTCGAAGTCGCCCACCGGTTTCAATCCCCTAGAAATCGGGTCAACACTTCAAATGTTGCGAATTTGAATGTGCCAATCCGCGATGCGGATAGTTTCAATCCCCTAGAAATCGGGTCAACACTTCAAATTGTCAAGGCGCGGCGCGGCAAGCAAAATCCAATCACACCCGTTTCAATCCCCTAGAAATCGGGTCAACACTTCAAATGGGCTAGCTCTGCCTCTTTGGGTGCGTCATGCCTCTCTTCGTTTCAATCCCCTAGAAATCGGGTCAACACTTCAAATGCGTATCCATTAAATCCCATCCCCCATCAACGCCCCCATGAGTTTCAATCCCCTAGAAATCGGGTCAACACTTCAAATAATCGCTTCGGGTTGTCCGCCGTCTTGGTCGATGGCGAGCAGTTTCAATCCCCTAGAAATCGGGTCAACACTTCAAATCTGAATACCGTTGCTCTTTGGTGCATTACTTTTTCATTGAGTTTCAATCCCCTAGAAATCGGGTCAACACTTCAAATAGTATGCCATAGTTCTCCTTGTCTTGCAAGAGGTTACGGGAACACTTTTCGTAATCGAGTGGCCAGCGCGACGAACAACGCCTATCACGGCGGTCTTCGATCCGGCTGATGATACCGAATTGCAGAAATTTCAATCGGTTAGCCAAATTCGTAACTCCGAGGAAATAGACGGGCCATCCGAGGTTACGACTGTTCATGCGATGAATACATCCTCCTCGCCAATATGGGCGCCTTGTTCGCCCACGCCCAAATAGACCCGCTCTTTCTCGCAGGCCGCGCAGAGCCGATAGATGATCACACTGTCCTCAGCCGCATTGATTAGGCCAACGACCTCGGCTAGGCATTGATCCAAGAGGAGGCGATTGACTGGCAGCTCGAATACGCTGTCCTGCACGCGGTCGCCATACCCATCCAAGCAGGCGGCCACCTTGTAGCGGCGGGTGCTGTTGGCCACATCGTAGCACACGACAAAGCGAGACATGCAAGACTCCTCAGCGCAACAGCAACGGTTGGTACGGCACTTGGTCGCGCAGATGGGCCGCCAAGCGGTCAACCTGACGGCGCAGCAATTCTTCCGGCGACAACTCTTCGCCAATCCCCGGTAGCGGGGCGTCCATAAAGGCTTCCCACGTGCGAAAGAAAATCCGCAGCCCCGCACGGGTGAGGCGCACACCGCCCCGCTCGGCATCGGTCTCAAAATGCTCGGGACGCAACTGGCCTCGGTTGCACACTCGCAGCACAAAGCGATCCACGACGGGATGCCGCAGTTCCTCCAAAAGGTCGAGTGCCAAGCTGGGCCGCCCGGAACGGACCGCGTGCATAAAACCCAAGTAGGGATCAAAGCCGCTGGCCTCCAGCAGGCTCGCCAAGACATTGGCCAGCAACACGTAGCCAAACGACAGCAAGGCATTGGCCGGGTCCGGCGGCGGACGGCGAGCGCGACCCGTAAAGGCGATAGAACCGGTAAAACCAAGCCGCAGTGCTGTAAAATAACGCCGAGCCGCATCGCCCTCAAAACCCAGCAGCACCTCCCGGCTCTTCGTCTCGGACACCCCATCGACCATGGCCTTGAGTGCGCCGATGGCCTGCCCCAAAGCAGGCTGCGCCCGGCGATTGGAGCGCAAAGCCGTCAGCAGGCCAACCGCATTGTGGAGCTTGGCCGCGACAAAAGTCTGAGCCAGCGCTAGGGCCTGCGGCTCGTCGTCGGCCATGCGAAACTGCGCCAAGCGCAGGTCGGCCGTGCGCGACAGCTCCGGCACGAGGCGGCCCATAAAGCTCCCATTGGCCCGCAGCCAAGCGACCGCAATCCCTTGCTCTAGGCAGAGTTGGAGCGCGTCGGCCGTGATGTGAACGCGGCCCACCAAGGCGATCAATTCTAGCCGGTGCGGCTCGACTTCGAGCAAACGCCGCCGCCGCTCTGGCAGCGGCCCCGGCCCGTCGGGGTCCTCAGTGAGCGTTACCACGACCGAGCCGACTGACCGCCGGACGACCGATCTAGGTTCGGTGACGTATAGGGTAGGCATGGGGGGAAAATTCCATTAGTAAATCCGCTGGAACGCCCATCGGCACAGTTTTTTTACCTATGAGGCGTCATTCCCGCGCAAGCGGGAATCCAGTCTTGAATGATGTAGGATTGCTATAGGATACGCTGTGCAATGTATTCCTCAACCAATTCCGTTTGGGCCGCCCCGCGAGCAGACGTTTCAACACGCAAGGGCAACTCCTCGCCCCTTGGGCCATATCGCACCGCGATGACGCCGTTGGCACGGTCGAGTATCTTAACCTCTTGACCGCCATAAGCGGCCTCCTCGTAAGAAACCCGGCTTACGCAATCGATCTGACAAAGACGCTGGACGAAATTCTCCCAACCTCTCGGACGGTGGTGTCCCTCACTGGAGAGGCCGTCCTTTTCGTCCGGTGGACTCGCCACCGCAGCCGGCCAAGTCGCACGGGGGCCAAGTTCTTTGGCAGCGCGAAACAGCAAGTCGCCAGCAGCATTGAGGAACGAGTAGCCATCGCCAGCATCTTCGACGAGCGGCTGGAGTTCTGGATCGGCTCTTAGTCGGCTCGCCACCTCCGCACTCGGACGCGGCTCTTCATCGATCCATTCAAAAAATTTTTGGCGTTGCAGCACCCATTCCGTATTCCAACCCAAGGGCAAGCGAGGTAAGCGAACAATTTCTCGAAATTGCTCGTGGATGTAGTACACCTCGACTTCAAGCAAGGCACCCAATAGATTGAGAAAGGCGATTTCGGCCTTGAAGCCACCCGTGGCGCAAAACACGGGTTGAAGCGTTTTATTACGCGCCTGCTTCACGGCTTCGATAGCCTCTTGCACCAAGATTTTCAATCCCTTTTGCGAGAAACTGGGGTGGGCATACCCCAAAGCGGTTAGCGAACGCCCGGCGATGTCGCGGCACTTCACCACCTCAGCGTAGAAGTGTTGCAGTCGCTCCGAGCAGAAGCGTCCTTCCGGCGTGTCGGAGTGCAGAAAGAGCAGATGATCCGAGGCTTGGGCTTCAATAGCTCGTAAGGTATTGGTCTCGGCACTGGCTTTAACCGCATCTGCACCAGCCAACCAATCATCTACAGCCGCGGCCTCGGGCAGTGGGTCACCGCCCCGTCCATTCCATCCCGCCCACGGGCGATCATCGCGGTTGGTGAGCAGAGATGTGCCGACCGTGGTGACGAGTAAACGTGGCATGCGCGTCAACTTCCTTTCGGAGATCAAGTGTTCTGCGATCTAAATCGTAGGTTTTAACTGCCTGCTTGAATTGCTTGTATTCTGAAACCATCCAAAGGTTGGATAGCGAATAGGCTTTCTGGGATCGTCAGTAGAATAGATCAACATAGAACGCAACTCTCGCATGGTTTGATCGGCACGCTCCCGAAACGATGCGGTGCGCCGGTCGAGTTCACTGCTGAGAACTTCTGCTTCCCATGTCTCGACAGGGTCGCTGCCGCGATAGCGTGCCATCGCGTCCGTGCGTAGTTCCATCTTCGCAATGGAAATGTGGACAGAGCCAGCCCCGTGCGGCTTGGCACCGCCTATTTTATGACGCAGCGGACCGGGTAATGTGACAGGCCCTTGAGCGTCAGGATCCAATGCCGCTGGGCTGAGTTTGATGGTGACGTCCTCTTCAAGCACCAAGCAGTAGAGCAGCAAATTGAGTTCGGCCTCGCGTAGATTTGCAAAGTCCACCGTAAAGCTAAAACAGGTGCCGGGTGGAGCGGGTCTTAGGTTGGCGATTTGCTTGATGTTGGGAGGTGCTTCGATGAGCTGCTGAACTCTTGGGTGATGATGGTAGAATTTGCGTTGATTCTTTTGGCGATAAAATGCGTTGTGGCTCGGCTTGGGCTGGCCGACAGCTACTTTGTACTGCGGCCACTTATTCGGTGGCATCACTTCCGTAGAGATCTCCGCATCGCTGAAGCGAATCAAACCAGCGAAGACATGGCTAGCGTCCAAGTAGCCGAATGTTCTGGCTACGGTGTCGAAATGAGAATTTTTTCGCGCCTGCGCCAATGCATGTTGGGCATCAACCGAAACCTTTGAAAACGGAACGGCGGCGTTGCCGACGACTTCGGCTAAGGAACGCATTGCGCCCTTGAGCGACGTGGCCGGAATATAGGGACGCTCATTATGTCGGTGGCGAACAAAGTTGATGAGTTCGCCGCGACCATCGCCGATAATCAACGGGGTCAGTGCCTCAAGTTCGCACCAGAGGCGGCCGGAAAGGCCGCTTGAGGTATGATGATAACGCGGCTCATCGCGTTCAATGGGTTGGTTACTGACAGTAACCCAGCGATAGGGGTTCCAGAAGGTCTCGCCTTGAGGCATCACTCTTGCTCCTGATAAGGTTCGAGGGCACACAGACGGACAAAGTGAGGCTCGCCGATCTCGTCGTTCCACTGTTCAACGACAACTTTTACGCTGCGAGGATTGCCACTCACCGGATAGCGGAAGCGATGCGGAATGCGTAATTCGATCCATTCGTCCGGCGTCTCAGCGGTTTGCTGGCCCCAAAGGAAAAAGCGGTCCCGATGCGGCTTCAAATCATGCAGGCTGTCAGAGTGATCCTCCAGAACCGCATTCACCCAATCGGTCGTGCCGAGAAAGACCGCACGCCAGCACGATTGACCCAAGGAGGGAATGACGCGCCAACGCAACTCGCCATCGGGGGCAAACAACCGGCCGGCAGTGGAGCGACGCAGACAGTCCTTGGCACATTCGTGAACTGGCTCGCGGCCCGCCCCACACCAACGGAGATCGCCGTTAAGGCCGGATTGCCAATCCCACCAATCCAAAGCCCAGCCATCCGGGGCTTCCAGCCAGATGTGCCCCCGGGATTTGTCGGCGTCGGGCGGGCGGAGATTTTCGAGCAGAGACAGAAAGCTATTCTGTGTTAAATCCGCCGCTTTCAAGAAAGCCATCATGATCGGGTCCCCTGATTAGCGATGTCGCCTTGAGGTCCACCATGCCACTGCAAAAAGGACTCAAAGGCCGGGGTGAGCACCTGCAATTTTTGGTCCCAATCGTCCTTCAGATCGTACTGTCGGCGCAGGCCGTGTACCTGAGCATCTGGTAGATCAATAGGGGTGGAAGGAGTCCAGTCGTGCAAAGAATAGGCGTCCTGCTCTTGTGAAGTCGCGAGTTGGTACAAACCCACGAGATGCTCAACGGTCCGCACATAAGTCAGGCGATACGAAGTGACGGTGCTGCGGACGCGACCAAGCCCTCTGCTGCGTCCCGAACCTATGGCGATCATTTCGTCTTGCAAATCGACCAACAACAGGTTGAGAGCGGCCAGTTGCCAGAGTTCAAAATTCGTCAGCCGCAAGCTAGCTTCAAATTTTCCGTCGACCAGTACTTGCAAATCGAACAGGACACCGGGCACCGTTCCACCCGTAAAGCGATCAATCCCCACGCCATTGCGCGATTCCGGCGGCGTAGGCTCATGCCCCTTTAGCGGGTAAGCATCGCCGATGCTGAAACGCCCGCCAAACTTGAGCGAGCCGAACAAGCGACACGCAGCGCACGAATCGGCGTAGGCGACCGACGCCGTATCCTCGCCCCGGCCACCCTGTGAACGATACCCGCAGCCATAAGAGTTTTGTTCCTCCGCAACGGGTATTGCAATGGTCTTCTTGGAATCGTAGTAGGGAAGGCACACGCTGCCTTGTTTCAAGGTGCGGGCGATGCGCTCCAGATGGCTGCGGAGTACGCCTTTGAGCGATGTGCCGGGGAAGTAATACATGCGCTTGCCGTTCTTGAACGTCGATACGGGCACCATGTCTGCGCCATCGATGGTCGCGTAGCCACTTTTGATCAGCACCGGGTCAACCGGCTCGATGGCGATCTTTACGTCAGCTTGACAGAGCCATTTCCGCAACATGGTTAGCTCTCCTCAATTTCGGTAGTAGGTTTTAGTTGCCGTTGGATGCGCTCGGTAAAGTAAGTCTCCCAATCATCCTGATAGGAAAGGCGATCTTCCGCTTTTGTTGCCGTCAAAAACCTCACTCGCTGCTGTGTGTCGTTCAGGTCAACACCGGAAAGTTTGATATTTTCCAAGCGGAAACGCCCGAGCCCACGGCTCGTAAACCCACCAATACTGCTGCCAGCATGCCATTCAAACAGAGCCGCGCCGAATAAGGCCATATCTCGATCGGTCGGGTTTTCGAGATCAACGCAAAGTTCAAATTTGCTACCGGGCGGGACGACTTCGTAGTCGTATTTGAGACCATTGACCGCTGTCTGGCTGTCTCGGTCGATCACCACGCCATCGCGCACCTGCACAACGGACGCCCACTCTTGCAACATGCCGTCGCTGACCCACAGCCGACCAGCCTGTACGGGAGAGCCGAACAGCTTGCACACGTCACAGGTGTGGTCGTCAATCCATTTCAGACGGGCTTGGAGTCCCTTTTCCTTTTGTAGCGTCTCCTGATACGCTTCCCTGACCTTGTGATAGTAGTTGACATCGCTGGTGCATTTGACGCGGCTTGCCTCGTGATTCAACATGCAGGCATTCAGCCCCAAGGCATGCGATAGGGTTTCGCAGGTGCTCCGCAATTTACCCTTGAGCGAGGATCCGGGAAGGATGGGTTGGCCCTTGGGATCGAGCATCACACCCAAATCGCCCATGGTCTCGCCCTCTCTACCGGAGCCGATGCGCCACGCGGTATCGAACACGAGGGACGCGGTGATCCGGTTCTTTTGCTGTAATCTGAAATTCATCATGTCTTACTCCTTTTCTGCCAGTCCTAAGCGGAACGAAGCGTGCGTACAGAAACGCTCAAAAAACGCTGGAATGTGCTCGTTTTCCCACTGTGCAAGCCACTCCCGTTGCTGTCTCCTGAGTTTATTGCGGCGACCCCGATCTTCATTCGTTTTACATTCTTGTTTTGTGGGGATGTTTTCTTCTCGTAGTTCTTCGGGAAGATGGGAATGGCCTTCTTTGAGCACGGACCAATCAGAGGTCGAGTCGCTACACAAGTCCGCCACCAAAGTCCAAAACTCAACTTCAGCTTGTTTCTCTTTAAGTCGGGCACGCTCGCGCTGATGGTTGGCAAACTCTTTGACCTTTCCGGGCTGCTGGCGAGCGATCTGGCGAAGGCCGTAAATCTGGGTACGCTCCACAGGGAATCGATTGCCGTCACCCAATAGTTTATCCAGTTGCTCCTTGCCCTGTTGTCGATAGGTCGTATCAGACAGTAAGTCCACAAGCGTCATTTGGCACCTCCCATCTGATCGCACGCGACTTGGTAGAGGTATTCGCTGACCACGGCCCGCACCCAGCCGCGGGCGAGACGCAACCGCAGAGCCATCTGGTTGGCAGGGTCGGTATCGAGCTTTTGACTCTTGCTACGCAATTCCTCCAACTGTTTCAGAATGTCGCCGCCCAGTCTTTTCCACTTATGTTCTTTTTGTTCCTTACCCATCTGATTTTCCACGAAATCTTCAATATCCGCAAAGCGCGTGGCTGAGCAGGTAATTTGTTGCAGATTGCGGATCTGTGTGCTGATGCGGTTGTTCCCCTTGTCGTAGTCAAACACCTCAAAGAAACGCTTTCCCAACTCGGAAAACGCCTCGTGATTCTCGTCAATATAGCGATCGGTTTTTTGAATCAGGTCGTTGTTCAAAACGGTCACGACTGCACCTCCTGTTTGTGAAATCGACAATGGAAATCATCCGACACCATCACCGTGCCAAAGCCTTCATTGCGCCGCAGCCCGACGCCGTCTTCGGACAAAGTAGCGAGTCGCTCAATGAGTGCTTCGCGCTCTTCGGCAGTGCCCTGAAAGCAATAGACATAGACCGCACCACGTGCTACGACCCACTCATCCTGACGCGGCAAGCCGTGAGCCGCATTCCAGCCGCGCAGGCGTTCGTGCCGAGTTACAGCAGTAATCCAGCGGACTGTGCCCCCCGCTGGAAGTTGCCGAGCAGGGCGGTCTTTTAGCGGAAACGCAACGTCAACAGAAGGCATAGTGGGCAACCAAGGAATCACGTCGGCCGGATCCGTGGTATAGCGCAGAAAACGATCGACGAACACAGCACCCGTCGGAAATGACAGACCGAAGTAAAAATCCTCTGGATCGAGGTCGGGAACCGAGATCGGTGGAGAGCCGAGATCGGCGATCAGATCGCGGCTCCATTGCTTCCAATCCTCCGTGCGCACCGGCGAATCGTCTCTGTCAACAGGTTCACCTAATGTTAAGCGCACATCGCCATAGCCGCGTGTGCGGTGATGGCCGACCGAGATGCTGCTGTCTTCATCCTGCAAGAGTTGCTCCAAGGCGGCGAGTGCCTCGGCATCGGCCATGAGCCAGCCGTGCAGATCTACTTTCTTGCAAGAAGGCGACATAGATTCAAGCGTGTAAAATATAGATTCGGCGGCGGTGGCGGTCTGGCGATCAATGCCGACATGAGCGGCGACTTGAGTGTCAATGCTCATGTCGCACAGATGACCGTTTTCTCGTTGTTGCCAAAAGCCGTCATGTCCCTTCAAATCGGCCTCGCATTCTCTACATCGACGCCAAGCGGTGGCAGCGTTTTCTGGTACGCGGCCCGCGAGGTGGTGTTGAGCGATGCGGAACCACAGTTGGTCCACGAATGCGTGTTTTCTGCGTTCGCGTTTGCAGGACGCAGCAGTCAAGGGAAAGTGCTTGGGGCCAGGGTCCAATGGCCCAAAGCGACACGAGGCTTCGTTCAGGAACAAGCGATTGAACGTGGCGTCGGCCTGTCCGTGACGCTGCAAATAGAGGGCAGCCAAAGCGCCACGCACTAGCGTCCCTGCCACGGAATGTACGCTTTCGGAGCGTTCAGATTGTCGGTAGCGTTTGATGACTACCGGCGCGAGCAATTTTGCTGTTACGGGCACTTTGTTCATGGCGTTGCTTCCTCGCGTAGAATATCCACCCAATCGTTCCAATCTTCATCTTCAAAGCTCTGAAGGGCATATTCTTTGGAGACGCTCTCATCGTTCCAACGCAATGATTCCTCATCGAAATCAATCCTACACCGCCCCAAGCCAACGCTCTTGTCGCCGCCCAAGGCATCGAGAGACAGCAGGCCAGCTATCAGGAGACTATATTCATACGGAAACCCATCGTCCTCCTGCGTCAGAACATCAGCGGGATGCCGAGCGCGAATCGTTCCCTGTAACGCAATGTCGCCTTCCGTTAGTTCGGTAGTGAACAAATGTTTCTCCATCACAGTTCTCGTGACGCGATCTATGGCTGTCCGCGCCTGTACGGAGGTAGTGTTTTTCTTATCAGACGATGCGGGCGCGGCGTTTGTTACAAACAAGCATTCTCCTTGGTAGCGGCTGCCAAACAGCCGATCGACCATCAGCTTTGACTTCGCCAATGGAGCGAAATGCTTTACCAGATGCTGGTTGTGTTCCTCGCTACTCGCATGTGGGTCAACTGCTTTGAGGTCCAAGGCTAAAGCCAACCGTTCGCAGTGGTGGCGCAGAACGCCTTTGATCTGGGAGCCGGGAACAAAGGAGGATCCATCAGGCAGTCGTCGCAACAAGCGATCCGCCACTGCCGATTGATAGCCACTGCCGACGTGCCAACGTCCGTTCCAAACAATGCGGTAACACAAGTCCAAGCGTTGGGGTTTCATCTGCAAAACTCCTCTTTACCTTTGGAATAAATCGTAGGCTTCCACCAGATCCGCTATGCACAAAAGGCGTTGGTCTTCTTTTTTCAACCACGGAAAATCAAACTCATACCCGTCGGGACACAGATTGGCGACCGCTTGCCACAACGCCCGGCGTTCTGATCGCTCTTGCCCATGGCGGCAACGGACGAAAATGTTGCGAATGTGCCAGTCCGCCCGCTTTGCTTCCGTTATCAAGGCCGCCTCCTGAAGTTCGTGCAATTTGTTGCGCGGAAACCCGACTTTGTGCAGTTCCTGTACAGTGCCGCGCAATGTATCCAACTGAGAACGAGATAGAGGCCGAAGGGTACGCGGTGCATTAGTCAGTTCTTGATAAGTGTCCTCGCGCACCTTTTTGAGAACATGGCTATTGGCCCCGGCCACGACGTGAAAATCAATGCGTGCAGCCCCTTGTGCTTTTTGCGGATCATGGCTGTCTTGTCGCTTGGCGTTTTTCAACAGTTGCTCGGCTAAGTCCCGCGAAAGGTAGAACGGATAATTGCTTTTGGCAATGGCAACGCCGCAAGAAATCGTGAAGCCTTGATCGCCGAGGCGGTCGCGGAAGAACTGCTGAGTTTTTGCATCTGGCAGAGCGGCAACCTTCTCTCGTGTCAGGCGTTCAAACGCTTCTGTGGCCTGCAAGGCAAAATCGAGGGCGCGGTCGGCCGGAACGGCTACCAACAAATCATCGCCGCCCAGTAGCAAGATGTCGGCGGCAAGGGGCTCGAAGTGGGGGTCTGAATGCTCAAGAGCTTCCCGAACTTGCTCAACTTCCGGTTGGGAGATTTGACTGAGTGCGGTGAAACACGCCTTCCGAATGCTTTCATCGACGATTTTGCTAAATTGGCGGAATGTCTCTGGTCGGTCCAGTGCTTGAACGATTTTTCCCATGGCATTCCCATCGGCATAGACCACGCCGATGTAGCCACGCGAGTGCTCGCCAATCTCCTCTACGTCCGAACACCGCAGTTTGTCCCACTGCTCTTCCGTTGGCCATGGCTCCACCTCCGCCAAATGCTGCATCCACTTGGCCCAGAGTCCACGGCGATGTGCGTTGCGACCATGTCGATCCTTTTCATAACTCGCCTTGGACAACATAGCCATACCGTCTGCGCCCCGAGCAGCAATATGAGCTGCCGGCAGATGCGAAGCCGACTTGCATTCCATCATAATCGGCATCAAGGATGTACTGCGATGGCCAGTTGCGATCTCGCGTTGGCAGCGCAACTGGAAATGCGCCATCTGCACTGCCGCCTGATAGGATGTCTCGTCTTCGAGCAGCGCAATACCGTAAACTACTCGCACTTCGCCGCTCGTCTGCTCACGGACATACTGGACCATGTTCTTGCAAGCCTTCTCCACGGTATTTTCGTCGCATTGATAGACTACAAACTGCGCCGATCCACCGTTGGCGTAGATCTGTTCCACGTGCTCCACGCCGAGATATTCGCACAAACGCCGTTTCATCTCGACGCGATTTAGCCGATCCAGCCAAGTACTGGCACCCCGTACCTCATTCAAGGAATCAGTACCAAATACATACCGCTTGATAGAAGGGGTATCAACTACAATGACAAACGATTCGCTACTCATAATGTAAATGTTTCCTTTCTGTATATCTCGAGCTGTAGATCGGATTCAACGTACCGCCGAAGAGACCTTATAGTCGTCCTAAATGACTTGAAAGCATGGAATGTTCATCGGCACCGTCTTTTTTGTCTAGGAGGCGTCATTCCCGCGAAAGAACGTCACCCCGTGCCTCGACACGGGGCGGGAATCCAGCCTTAAACGATGTAGGATTACTATATCCTCGCTATTTGGTTAGTGGGTCGTCAAGCCAGTGGTGCTCGCCTTGTACAAACGGATCGCGGTCCTGTTCGGCCGGAGGCCGACGATCTATGAGGGCAAAGCGTCGCACCGGGCGATCCAGCTTTTGGGCCTCTTCAACCAGCCGTTGCACAATCAGGCCCATCAGGGTCGTGCCGCCGGTCACGTTAGCCACCACCTCGTAAGCATTCAACAGATGGCAACGGGCCTGTTCCACGAACGCCTTGATTTTATTAAAATCGCCGTGCGGATCGGTCAGTTCAATCTGCTCAATGGAACCTTGAAAGCCAGCATGCTCGCTGGCTTCACCAATGCTGCTTTTCGATGTGGCTGAGCATATTACCAGACAGGTATCGGGTTGAGCGACCTTTAACGCTGAAAACAACACACCCGGTTTCGTCCCTTGCGGCGAGAGCAGCAGCCGACCTCCACCGCTGCCTAACACTGGTAGGTCGATCTCTCCCGCTCTCAGCCGGTTCCAAAAGCACCGCACCGATTCAAGGGATTTGGGTGGCTCTTCAAGTGCTTTTTCACGCATGGCATGGTGGTGCAGGGCATTGCGTAGATCATCGGTCAACTGATTCCAGAAGTTGCCGAACTCCTGCTGCGCTGGTGTGCTTGCCTTATCTCTGGCAAAGGCTCCAATAGCACCGAGGCGACGCTCATACCGCCGGCGCACTTTGCGGTCTAGCCACTGCTGATTTCCATCTTTCCATACGGCCCAAGAGACCACCCACTCGCGCATTAAACCAGCCGCCAGCGGCAGTTGGTCCCGGTCCAAGTACAAATCAATCATCTGAGCCTGACGCTCTAACTCCGCCGTATCTAGAGAGGCTTTCGTTTTCCATTCCCCCTTCTTTCTTGCCAGATTACCTGCTAAGGCCGCGTCTTCAGCCACGCTGGCGATGGTATCCGTTAGTTCTTTAGCAAGTGGCGGGATCGCGTCGAATTTCATAGAGGTGAGGTTCTTAATCGAATCGCTGAGTAGCCGACTCGCTCTTCCCAATTCGAGCGGCAAGGCAGACTCATAAGCAAACGAACGCTTTTCAAGCCAACCAACGACATCTTTGACTTGCTTGACTTGGGCTCTGCGTTCTAGACCCTCCGCATGATTACCAGCCTTGAACAGTTCCGCGGTTTCCTTCTCTAGCCTACATCCCAACGGCTCAAGCAGTTCTGCTATGGGCAAGGTCGTCCCCTGATCGCGGAACATGCGCACCGCATGGAACCACTCCGGCAATTCGAGTAATGGTCGAAGGTCAATGATCGGCTTGGGCGCGTCTTTTGAAAGCCCTTCTATCATGCCGTAGTAAGCACCGCGAATTTTTACGTTGCGAAGCGATTTAAGGTAGAGTGCCAAAGCGTAAAAGATGAATGGAAAGTGCCGCAACCCTTGCGTGACATCGAGCGTGAGTTCCGCGCCTTCTCGAACGCACGCGGCTACGGATTCGAGAATCTGGCGAATTTCGTCAGAGCTATTTCCGTCGGGAATATCAATCCCTGCGGGCGCGAAACCGAGCGTTTGATGAATTCCCTTCTCAAAGAGCGGCCACGTTTTGGCTTTCGCCTCTTGCGTGACCACCGCGACAACGCGATTGGGCTGCTGCGACGGGTCGAGAAGTTGCACTAATGCCAGTGGGGTAAACGATGCGGTAACTGTTCGCTCGCCCCACTGGTATTTCGTTTCCTGAGGTCTCACCCCCAGACTGGTCAGTAGAATGTGCTCCGTCGTCATGAGTATCTCCTTTGGCCGATCAAGGGGCCACCTGCGTTATCCGGCCTTGGGCGTCCACCTTCCTGACCTTCATCTTCTTCCTCGTTCCGGGCCGCCCCGGGTAGTAGCTCTGCCGAAACCGCACCTCTTCGCCCTGATTGTCCAGCACCTTTACCACGACCTGAGCGTTGTCGTTGGCCACAATTTCCACGTTGACGCGGTCGCCCGGCTGAGGCCCTTTGCGGGGCGGCGGTTTCGGGGCCGGCTTGGGAATTTTTATCGGCTGGAGAGGCCGTTCGGGGCGCGGCGTCGATCGGGGCTCGCGGCCTTGGGACCGGCTCGCCCGCCTCGGTTCCTCCGCCTGAGTTCGGGCGAGCAGCCGCTCCTTTTCCACCAGTGCTCCGGGCAACGCCTCGCCCGTCGGCACCAATGCGATCCAGCCCAGCGGCGCGATTGGCCGTTTGCCGGACGCAACGAGTCGGCGAGAGCGGGGGAAATCGTCGAGATCAATCGCGTACGGTCTTTTGCTTGGTCCTTTGCGCGGCGGAAGGCCCAACTTAAACGCCCGGAAGCACCGCTCCAGTAGAGGCCGCCAACTCGCATCCTCCTTCAGCACCAGCAGCAGCGTAGTAGCCATGAAGTGGCTGCCCCAGCCCAGCCGCAACGGCACCTGTCCTTCCCCGATCAGACCACCCAGCCGGTTGTAAAAGTCCTTTAGGGCGTCGGTCGAACCGTGTCCGTGCGCGTCCGTCCAGCCCTGTTCGGCCGCCACAACCGCTTGGGCAAAGCGTCGGGCCGCCGCTTCAATCCGGGCGATCACGGCCTGCTCAATTTGCTCGCCCGAAGCGTTTGGCAACAGCCGCGCCACCTCGGGACCAAAGGCCCGTTGCACCTGTCGATCAAAGTCGATCCACTCGTTATTGCTCCGGTTGTGGCTCGCCGCCCGCAGGAGCGCACCGTTGACTTGCAACCGCAGGCGGAAGGTATTGCCCGGCGCGTGCGCCTCGGCAATGAGCGGGGCTTGGGAGTCCAGCCGGGTCCTTCCATCTTTGTTGCGCTGCTCGACAAAGGTGTATATCTGCGGCACGATCAATTCCGCTTGGGCATTGTAGGTGTCCGATATTGAAACGGCCCGCATCAAGTCGTAGTGGATGTCGCCGTAGCTAACCCGTCCATCTCGCTGCTTCTTGCCGCAGCGAAAGACGGCCTGTTCTATTTCTTGGCCGATGGATTCTTGCAGGCGGCGGAGGTCCCGTTGCCATCCCCGCGCCTCTGCCGCTTCGACCTGCTGCACCTTCTGTTCGAGCCGCCGCCCCACCGTCTGCCGCTCGTCCGGCCCCATTTCTTCCAACGCGACAAAAGCGAGGGCCGTGCGCAGGGCACCCTTGAGCGAACTGCCCGGAATGCAGGGCGTCTCATCCGCGTCCTTGATCTGCTCGCGCACCTGCAAGTTGCGCCCAAAACCCCGGTCGCCGCAGTAGCGTCTCAGGGCCGCATCCTTGCGGAGGGCCTCTTTCAACGCGGCGTCGGCCCCAGGGAAATTCAATAGCTGCATCTCCCGCCGGATATCGTCGCGTTGGCCCCCGCTCGCTTCTACGATCCGGTCGGCCCGCTCGCTGAGCCAACTAGCCAGCGCATCGGCCTGTTCGGGCGTCATCTGTTCGAGTACCGCGTCGAGGTCAATGCGAATATAGCGCGGCCCATCGACGATATAGTCAAAAGGGTCAATATCCGTACCCGTCCCGATGTGTACCGGCGACAGACACTGTGCAATCCGTTCCATATCCTACTCCCTAGCCAGCCTCATGCTGTACGGGACGGCACGGGGGCCGTCCCGTACAGCGGCATTTTTTTGCCTCCGTTTTCTGATTGGATTGGTGATTGGGTACGGGATGGCACGGGGGCCATCCCGTACAGCGGCCACTTCATACCTGACGACAAAGTGCTGTGCGAGACGGCCTCCATGCCGTCCCGTACAGCGACCGCTCCACACCAACGCAAAATGCTGTAAGGGACGGCCCCCGTGCCGTCCCCCTTATAGCGCATAGCGGCAATTCTACTCCCTAGCCACCCTCATCCCGACGGCAAAAGCATAGCCGAACTGCTGCACATCAAAAGGCAACCCATCCTGCCGCCCTTTGACGATGGGATTGCGTCCGTACACTTGCTGTTCCGCCATGGCTGAAAAGGTCGATCCGGGCGCGAACATCAATACCGACCGCTTCCAGAAGTCGCCCGCCGCTAGGAAATGGCCGCCCACCTTGCCCTTGCGCACCGTCAACTCATACCACGCCTCGCCCGTGCGAAAATGCG
The DNA here is from genome assembly GCA_965242865.1 of Candidatus Latescibacterota bacterium. Classification (GTDB taxonomy): domain Bacteria; phylum Latescibacterota; class UBA2968; order UBA8231; family UBA8231. Next base: position 4,781,483 of record CBDETK010000013.1, on the reverse strand, counting down.
TCAGTTCCTCGGGTCGGGGATGGTACAGGGACAGGGTGACAAAGCGGTCCGGCGCGGCTACCGGCTCCCCAAGCGGACTCTCACCCACCGTCGCGGCAAAGTGGCCATAGCCCACGCTATTGCCGCCGCCCCAGCCGAAGTCCTCTAAAAAACGGAGCGCGTTTTCCACCAGCTCGGCCTCGGCCCCGTCGAGGAGGAAGTAGAGGCCGCTACCGGCCCGGTATTCAGTCCCGGCGAATAGGGTGCCCTCGCCATCCGTGGTGCCGCTCAAGCGGTCAATGGTGCTACGCAAGCGGTCAGTGCGCTGGGGAACCGGTGCTTTCAAGTCTTCCCAGTCGCCGGACGCATAGTACGAACGCTCGGAATAGCCGCCCTGCACAAACTGGTTGAAGTGCTCGGCGGGAATGTAGCGGAGACGCTTGTACCGTTTGAGCCGCTGCGCTTCTTCTTGTTCGCCCACCGGCTGGGGCGGCTGGAGCTGGGGACGCGGCAAAAAGGGCTTCCCGTCTTGGGCGAGGGGAAAGGCCGAGCTGATCAGGAAGGGAGGCTGGCCCGCGGCAAAGGCTTCGAGCAGTTCCACCAACCGCGCCTCGGAAAAGACCTCGCGAATCGCCCAGCAGATCAGCCCGAACAGGGTGTCCGAATGCAGCTCGTTGCGGTAGGCCCCTCGGGATTCCAAGTAGATCGCTTTCATGCGAGGGCTTTATCCCATGCTTGGCAGGTAGCATCCCCCCGGTCCAGCTTGAAATCGCCCATGCCCAGCGAAAAGGCTTCTTCTTCGGGCCACTGTCTGGCTCGCTTCCACTTGTCGCTGCCCCCGCGGTAGTCCTGCCGGTCCAAGAAAACAGGCGCGGCCAGCTTCAGGCGTATCTGGCCGTAGCCGCGGCTGCCGTTGCCGCCCAAAGTCCCGTCTTCGAGCAGGCGTAGCGCAGTCTCTACATGAGCGAAAAAGTCGAGGTCGTTTACTCCGTCCACCCGATAGACCCCGTAGATCATTTCCAAGTTGAAGCGCGATCCCTTGACCACCCGCTCGATGAAGCGGGGATTGGCCGCCGAGGTGATGCGGTCGAGGAAGTTCTCCGACTTTATTTCCGCGTCGGGCAGGTCCGAGTTCAGCTTCCCCCACATTTCCACGGTTGCCGCGTCGGGATAGGCGTCCCGCACTAGCAGCCGCGTCGGGCCGCATTTGCGCTCCTCTGCGGCCGCCCCGAAAGGCCGACACACTTCGCAGTCAGCCTTGTCGCAGGTGTGTTCCTTCCCACCCTTCGCCTTGCCGGTGGCAAACTCCAGCATGGAGCGCATCTTGCCCTTGAGCGACGAACCGGGGATGTAGGGCCGGCGACTATGAGGATCGCGCACCACCGGGCTATCGACCCCGCCGATTTCCGCGGAGTCTTTGCCCGCGCCGATGTGCAGGCCGGTGAGGCACTCGATTTTGCCGCGCACGATGATGTTGCCGATGAATTGGGCCATGATGGTAGCGTCCTCCTCTGGTTATGAATCTTTGCCGCCGTAGAATTTGTGGTAGGCCACGATGGATTCCATCAAAAAGAAAAAGTTCTCCCGCGCTTTTTCGGCTTTTTCCGGCTTTTTCGGGTCGGAGTTTTTCACTACGCTGTCAATCGCCTGCACCAAGAAATTCCGCAGGGGTTTCAGCGCACCCTGCCGGCCGCTGGCGTAAGCCAGTTTCGGCTTGAGGAAGATCAGGCGGCGGTTGATGTCCGCCGTATCGGGCTGGGGCCGACTGGCGCGGACGCGGATGTGCTGGACCGCTCCGTAGATATTGCGGATCTGGTTGGTCTTAACTTCCCTCGCCAGCCTCTTGCCCCATTCCTCACCCCGGCGGTCCAATTCCTTGGCGGTGATGGCGTTCAAATCAATGGGCGGTTCGTGCGTCCGGGTGGGCTGGTCCCGCCGGCGGTCGGATCCTCTGCGTTCGTTAGCCATAATGGTCTCCTATTCCTTGTTGAGGTTGCGCGTCTTGTACAGCACGTAAGACGCCGGCACGGCGATCTGGCGCATCAGTTTCGGCTCGCAAACAAGCTGTCCCAAGGCCCCTATTTTGCGGCGGTCCGCCGCCATTTCTTCAGGGGCATGGATCGCCTCGCTGGTGGCCCCGCGTCGGGCTACCATGTACTTGAGCTGCATCTGCGTCTTTATCTCGGCGTGCAATTTTCCCGCCTTGTGCGCGGCCCGTCGCTCAGTTTCCAAGTTCAACAGACGATGAACAAATGAACGGGGCAAGCGGTCATCCGGTTTCGCCTCGGTCACCAAGTATAGCAGGTCGTCGCCAAAGGCGAGCAACTCGTCGAGCCGGTCCCATGAGACCTCTTCGTCAAATAGACAGAGGGCGTTTTTGCCTGAGAAATCCTTGGCCCGCTTCTCCAGTTCGCCGGCCGCTTCGGCCGCCCGCCCGATGGGGAAATCCGGCTTGCAAAAGAGCAGGCCCCCCGAAAAGGTCAGATTGGGATTGCCGCCGCTAAAGCAGCCAAAGGCCCGCCGCAGGGCGCGGCTAAATTCGAGGGCGTTGATCCAAGAGCCTACGGCGAACAGGTCGTCGCCCCCGGCGTAGGTGATGTACATAGCGTGCTTTTCGGCCAACGTGTTGACGTAGCCGGAGAAAAAGGTCTCCAATTCGCGGCTTAGGGTGGCCGTGCGCGACAGCGACCGCTTCTCGCCCAACCCCAACGCGAATACCGCGCCCAGCGCATCCACATCGAGGCGCACGACCCCCAACAGCGGGTAATTGGCGGCGTTCCGCTTGGCCAAGTGCTCAAAGTCCAGCGGCCCTCCCTCTTGCTCGTCGCGCGGGGCGTACTGGCCGAGGGGCCGGAACCCGAAGCTGAGCCCGGGGCATCGGTTGCCGAGGGCCGTGCCTTCCTCGGTCAGAAAACCACTGTCGTTGAGCCGTTCCACGTGCATGCGCTCCGCCCGAGTATTCTCGACGTGTTGGACCACCTCGGTCCAGTTTGCCGCTAATCTATAGGCCGCGCCCAGTGCGGCGAATTCATCGCTCGCTGGGTCCAAATCGCCCCCTTCGAGCCGCACCAAGTACTGGGCTTGGACGATCCGGCGTCCGGTCTCCACGTGGCGTTCACAAGCCGGGCAAGTATCTCCAGTGCCTTTGACGAAATCGGCTTGGCACACCGGGCAGACGTCCATTGTCTCCTCGTAGTCTGGCAACGCAAACAGCGACTCGTCCAATACAGCGCAAAATTTCTGCCGCTTGGCCCGATTGAGCGCGTAGCCAGACTGCTGCATCAAACCGGCGAAATCGGCCATCAGCGCCCGACCGGCCGGGGTGGACGCGCTCACCAGTGCCAGATCGCCGCGATGCTGCTTAATCAACCAGCGGTTGACCCGCTTCTCGGCCTCGGTCAGCTTGGCTGTCACTTCGTCGGTGTGGGGTGCTAAAATTGAAAAGTGCCCACCGCCACAGTACAGCAGGTTGGTCGGCGGCAAATTCAAGGCGCACATGTAGTAACGCGCTGCGGTCTCGGCCAACAGCACCAAGAACAGGGAGCGTCCGCGCAGGCGTTTGGCCGTGTTTTTCGCCTCGTCCGGGCTGGCCAGTTTATAGAGAAAGGACTGAACGCCCGAGATATCCCCTTGGATCAATAAGAAAGGCTCGGCTTGCTGAGGGGCCTCGCGCAGGCACACCGCAATCGCGGCCACCGAGCGGGCGTGATCGTAGAGCGAAATATCGGGATGCGATTTGTAGGCCGCCGAAGCCACGCGGCTCAGATGCTTGCGAGCCACCGCCAAGAACGTCTCGATCCAACTCGTCAAGTCGCCATCGGGCATGGCCTCAACCTCGGCGCAAAACTGCTGCCAAGCGCGGTCATGCTCGTCCCGCGCCTGCTCCCGGTCGGGCTGCCACTCGGCGGGCGCGACGCCCGGGATGGGTTCGGGAAAGGGATTGGCAAAATCCACCGGCCCCGGAGCATAGCGATGCACATCTTGCGGTGGGGCACCTTTCCCAATGTCCACGGCGGTCAGGACGCTCACCAGCGACCGCAAGGTCTCGGGGCTGCCATCTACCTGCCGATCAGCCGTGGCCAGATGATCGGCCTCCCGCAAAAAGGGATCCCCCTCCCAATCGTGGTGGTGGGCCACCAACCGACGGACCTCCTCCAAAATTGGCTCCATACAGCGGAAGCGGCTCAAGTACTCACCGACGAAAAAGTCCCCGTAAGTGGAGTGGCGCGTCCGCCGGTCCGCGGTCCTGAACTCAAATTTGCCTATGTCGTGCAGCAAAGCCCCGACGACCAAGGCGTCTCTCGATACCATAAATTTTCTCCCTAGACGAATGAGCCACGCTCCAGCACCGCTTCAGGATCATACCAAACAGCGTTCACAAAAGCTTCGAGATTTTCCACAAATTTAAGTATTACATTGGGATCTATCGGGTGTTTTTCACGTTGCCGGCGAATCTCATCGTAGTCATTCCGCTTATCAGTGGGAAGTCTCTTGGCATGACGCAGCAAATACACATTATCGACCGCAGTAAGGCGACAGTCTTCTGGTGACATATCGAGATATTCGTTCAGGACATAGTATTGCGCGTATGGACATCCTTGCTTGAGGCGAGCGGCTGTTCCAGATGCTTCCTGAAACATGGTCTTGTCCAAGTTCATCTTACACTCTGCCGCGAGAATAGCTAGCGGAATAGTTCCAGCGGCAGTTGTTGTCGCCGGGAAGTTCAAATCTGGTGAAAACTTGTAATAGATCTCTTTCCCAATGATGAAGTCTTGGTCTTTTGTCTTAATGGCGACGTTTGGTTTCTCTGCTAGTGCAGCGAGATTTCGCGGATTAAACGACAGCGACATAAATACACGTGTTGGTCCTATGGTAAGTGCGAGATCGTCATCCGGCAACCCTGAAATAATCGCTGGATGCACTAGGTGGATTAAAAACTCCTCTAAGACGGAGTTGTCTATCTTTAGTTGGCCCTTTTGACGCTTGATAAATGGCGAGCCTTCTTTTGCAATAAAATCAACCTCAAGCCTGTCTTTGTATTCGTTTAAGAGTCCTGTCATCTGTCTGACGCGATCCGAGCCTTGCGCGGTGAGTTCCCGCATGGCCGAAATCCATTGCTCGTAATATCGAAGTATCTCTGTGAGCAGAGATCGATCCTCGGTACTGCATTTTGGATTGTGGAGTGCCGCAGTGAGCTTCTCTTTGTGGGGCGTTTTATCCATAAGTCATAGAATAGGTGTTCGCTCAAGTAGAGGCGATTCTGCAATTTTGTCGATTTCTGCTAGGGCCGCCCCAATATCGGAGGCCACATCGGCTTCGGCAACGTGCAATCCAGCTCTAAGGGCATCTTCCGCAACTGTTCTACCCACGTTGCTAGGGATGGCAGTAGAAATGGTACGCTTCTTCAAGATGAGAACATCTTCAACGATCTTCGCTCCAAAGCGATTCACGAAAGAACGCTCATGCGATGAATCAAGATGAAAGAGCTCCCCTTCTTGGGCGATCCTAGCGACCATTTCGCCGTTTTTGAATGGAATGCCGCGAACATTCGACTCACGGCCTACTACGAGGGCGGCGTAGCTCTCGTCTTTTAAGAGTTGGTTGAAAGCATAGAGACAGCTTTCCATTTCCAAGGCATACTGAACAACCGTTTTGAATCGATTTCCGCGATTTTTTCGATTTGAGCCGATTTCACTTTTCGCTACACTCAAGACATCGAAGCCCAGTAGTTCTACGATAGCTCGATGATTCTGGTGGTAGTTGAAAACATTGATGTAAGGAGGGCTTGTAATCAAAAAATCGCATTCCTCCCTTACGATTTTGTCTGCTATCCTTGCGTCACATAGAAAGACTTGGGGCACAAAAGTGAAATACGGTAAGCCCAACAACTGCTCGCTCAGCTTTCGGAAGCTGAATCTAACAGCAGCGATCAAATTCCCACTGCGTACCGACTCTGCTTCAAAAAGGACGAGCGTAGCCAGCAAAGTCTGGCGCTTAGTCTCACATCGGTCGAGTAGAGCACGACTAAAATCGAGAAGACTACGCGCCTTTTCGCGAAAGTGCGGAGAGGAACCCCAAAGAGGCAAATCGCCAAATTCCATTGCGGTGTGATCAATATGAGCTTCGACCTCACGGCAAAACGCTCGTCGCTGTTTGAGTGGTAGTGCCGATAGGGTAGAAAACTTCGCCATCGTGTACGCGGCCGGATTCAACTCGACGCCATAAGCAGCCAGATCTCTCGATGCCGATTCGAGCAGCACGGTGCCAGAGCCACAAAATGGGTCGACGACCACCGATGCCTCTGGAGCGAACTCCTCGAGCAGGTAATCTACTAATTGGGGCGTGAATTGACCCCGCCAATTGAAGGCGTTGGAACGAGTCTTCTCTACTACATCCAGTCTGTCTTGATTCAATGACCTCATACCCGCTAGGTCTCCTTTCCCAATTTCTACGATCGCAAAATCTCGTAGCGTCCCAGCCCAAAACCCGTCCCCTTGCCCACGTGTAGATCGGCCCCCAGCCGCAACAGCGGCAAGAACGGAGCCCACTCGCCGGCAAACTCCACTTCGCCCACTAAGCCGCCCAATTTCATTTTCTGTTCCTGACGCTGGGAATACCGCTCCCAGTCGTGCCAGCGCAGGGTCGTCGCCACGGCCGATACCTCCGCCGCGCGCTCAATCCACGACCGATAGTCCAAGTCCAACTCGGCCCCGCAGTGGGCGGGCCAGATCCGAAGTGCGCCGCAACAAGGCCCGCACCAGCAGAGCAAAGTCGAGTCGGGAGGTGTAACGCCCCGCGGCTTTGAGGCGAATAGGTGTGTGTAGCCGCAGCCGCAGCCGCGTTCCAACCGCCTCGCCGTCGGGCGGCCCAGCACAGACCGGATAGTCTGGCTCCAGTTGCCCAGTGTCCGGCTGATAGATGCACTGACCGCCGGCCATAACTCGCTGCAAGGCGGCTTGGCCGCGCCCGACGCCCATCCCCCGACGCCCCATTTCCTCAAAGGCGTAGATGAAATAAGGCAGGTAGTCCAGCGCCCGCCCCACCAACACCAGCCCGACCCTTAGCTCGTCCCCCGGCTCGTAGATTTCCCGCGTCTCCTCCGGCGGTTCCACCACAAAGGGATGCGGCGCGAAGGCATAGCCGCGGGCGTCCCCCTCGCCACTGAACGGGGTCTCAAAGACGTAGTAATACACGCACCGGTCGCAGATCAGGCAGGTCGCACAGTCCAGATCCCGCTTGACGCAAACCAGCCGCTTGAAGGTATGGCCAAAGGCTCCCCGAAAGGTCGATCCCTTGTAGGGCGGCAACCGCAACCTGTCAATCGCCGTCAGGTCCAAGCGGAAGCGGGCATAGCGGATTTTGCGAAGTTCGTCTAGCATGTCAGGTGCGCTCCACGGTAAACGCCGCGAGGTTGCGGGCGTCCTTGCTGAACTCCACGGCGATTGAGGGTATATACGAGACAGCGAGCCACGACGACGGATGTTCCAACCCCCTAGAAATCGGGTCAACACTTCACACGCAAGAAGAATAGAAAAACCCCCTTCCCGTTAAGCTATTCTTGGCCGAAGACCAATTAGTGGCTGGTTTGGCTAGCAGAAAATACAAAAGTAAAGGGAATAAGGAAGCTCTATAGGCAAAGGCCCTAAAGCGTTGACATAGAATAAGGCGTCTCTGGCTACGAATTGCAGACTAACTAAGCCTCGCTCATCTATAAAATGAACATTGCTAAGGGTCTGGTCTCTCGCAACAAGATATGCGATCCAAGCTAAGCCTACAGCCAGCCAACGATTAGAAGATATAGCCCACCACAGCAGAGAACACGTCCAAGCTAAGTGAAACGTATATACGTATCCGCTAAGCTCTGTTTTTCCATGAGCAATACAAACGTACCAGAAAAACGCAAGCATTAGCAGCCCGCCAAACGGAACAGCTAATACTACTGATTGTAGCATCGTTTCCTCCTCAGATAAAGGGTTAAATAGATATATCCAAAGCAGTTTCAATACCCTAGAAATCGGGTGTCAACACTTCAAACAACGCTTTGGGTAGGTGTGGACTAAAAATCGTTGAGTAGTTTCAGGATACTTTGTAATTTTTTACTGTCTGCATTAAAGGATATTGCTCCTTTGTCTATGTATCGTACAACGTCACCAGCGGTAAGGGGGTCTTTATTGCTTGTGGTTGTAATCGTTGGGCGTTTCAATCTGTCAACAAAGTAAGGATCGGATTCAAATTGAAGTATCTCTACGTCCTGGGCGACCAGCCGACAACATATTTTTCTCATTGCTCTTGTTGTCCTGTACCCAAAGCAGATCGATTTTAGTCGGGGCTTGTATTGTTCTCTTTTCCTTTTCTCTTTTTCATCGTCCGAGGTCGGGAAGAGTTGATTGTAATGAGATGGGACGAAGTATTCCAAGTGACGGTGTTCTTGTTCTCCGAGGTATTCTTTAGTTTTGACGAAGAACTGATTGTCGAACTTGGTTGGATTTTTTAGGATTTTAATAAGGGATGGCCTTAATTCATTGGTTTCGTCGTCTGTTGTTTTGATCGCTTTTTCTTTGCTATATTCGATTTTTTCAGGGAATTTGTATTCATCATCAAAAGCGAATTCTGCACACAGTCCGCTGTATCCTGATGCGTATTTATCCCACATAAAGGGGTTTCCATTATCTGACGTAAAGCAACAGATCCCGAGATCATTAAAAAGGAAAGATCGTAATCCGTCTATTGTACATCCCATGCGGTAATTTGGTTTAATTTTTTCCCAAATGTTCATGATGTTCATGAACTTATTGACAAGGGGATGATGTAATTTTTCGTCTCCCCAGTAGAACACTCTATCGCCCTTGACGGTGTTTTCGTATTTTTCTCTTTCGTCTTTTAGGTATTTATAGGTCTCGCGCATGTATTCGGGTCGCAATGTGTTACAAGTCATCGGGAAAGGATCTATATTGAAGTGCTTTGAGAACGATAATGGATTATCAAAGCAATCGGAGAACTCGGCGGGGTTTGCAAGCCAGACGTATCATCCTTCCAGTGCAGCGAGCGTATATCCGATGTCTTTCTCAGCAAGGCTGTAGTACTTGTATAGTACTTTGTCGTCCTTGTTACAGGTCATGATCCTTGTCCTTTCTCAGTGTTAAAGAGTTGGTTAGAAACCCTCTTGCGGGAGCCGGACGAGCGAGATTTCGACGATGGCGTCGCACTTGCTGGCGAGGCCCACGGGTTTCAATCCCCTAGAAATCGGGTCAACACTTCAAATGTCCAGCTTAGGCAAATCTATGCAGCTTTTGCCGGTTCATGCGAAGCAATTTTTATGTAGGATATGCCTGATGAGGTTATATGGGAGTTAAGGGATAATGATAGTGATGCTATCAGTAAAATACCCTCTTTCTGTCTCAGAAGCGAAAAAACTTGAGTTAGCATTACGAATATTTGACCGCCTTTTAGGCATGGGCGTCGATACTGAAGGGGCCTCCCCAAATAGTTTGTTTTGGGTAACAATGGCCAAGCAAATCCGTGCTTGGCTAAATTTCTAACTCTTTTATTAGTTGATATAAAAGAAGAGGCGGTTTCAGAAAATGAAATTCTGTATCCGCCTCTTCCCATGTTAGGTGTTACTATCTGCCAAAAGAGGACCGAAGAAACTTTGGGTCGAATATCCCCTCATCCCTATCAGGAAAATCCCATCCCCCGCTCTCTACTCGCTTGAGTAGATGATGATGGATAGCGTCAGCACGGTCATTCAGCTCGCTGGGGTCAAAACCCTCATAGGCGTTAGCGCAAGTAATGCTATCTACAATAAATGCAGTAGCCCATTTCGTATCGCCCCTTCTTGCTGCATCTTTCCATGCGTTATAGCCATAGCTACGAGAAATCATATAGGCAAGACGTTCTACGGCATCCACCTTTTCTTGCTCCATATCCTTTTCCTCTTGGCATAACTCCCGATTTAGCTCTCCTTCTGTTGGAAGATGAGGAAAGTATCCCTGGGCTTTGCTTAAATCCTCGACGAACTGCTTTCTCAGGGCATAACTGCTGTTTGGCCCAGCCTCAAACCCAAAAAAACGAGCCTGTTCGTCATTACCCAAGACATCGTTAGCAAATAGCGTAGTAAAAAGATCGGTATCGCCATAGATGATTGTGGTAGAGCGGCCGGGATAATACCAGCTATACTTACTATCTATTTGCAGTAGGCTGATATTCTCATCCTCTAAGCGATGGCTTATGTCTTGAATAATTTTATCAAGACCTCCCTCATGCTCCTGCTCCAGACGTTGCATATACGGATGAGAAACATAAAGACATCCTATGCCGCTGGGGTAATGAGGCCATTCCCGGGAATAATTGGCATCCTCTGTTATAAGGATGCTTTCGGCAGTATGGTCGAGTAGTCCACTTCTCTCCAAACACTTACGGGCTACCGAACCATGACAGGAATACCCACCGCTAGTTATGACAACGCCGCCCACTGGCCGCAGTTCTTGCTCTATCCATTCATAGGCCCTTTGAACGGCCTCTGGATTACCACTAGTACTTAAATAATGTCGCATAATAACCCTCCTTATAGGGTTTTGGGGAATGAAAGGGGCGGATACAGAAAACGATTTTCTGTATCCGCCCCTTCTTTTTATAGCGGCTGTCTGTGGATACGCAAAAGAAAGTTGTTGAGTTTCAATCCTCGTAGAAATAGGGTCAACACTTCAAATTTTTGAAAGTCTCCCTTCTTGGTTGTAAACCTGTGCGAAAACGGATTTCAATGGTGTCTCCCACGGCGTTTGGGTTTCGCCTCTCCCCGATGCACGACGTTCACCAGAAGCAAGTCTATCGGAAATCTGAGCAATGCGGACGAGTATATCATACATGCCCGGTTCATGGTGATCAGAGATGATGTTTTGAACGTCCCTAAGATCAACCAATGCCTCGATCTTATCCCGAATAACGGGCAAATCCAAAAATTCCGCCCCCAAATTCTCGTGCCTTCTGCGAATACCGGACCGCTGCCAGAACTTTCCAATATCATGCAATAGAGCACCTAAAATCAAAGCACTTTGTTCAGCCATACGCCGGCTCTCCTCTCAGGTCAGCCCATATCGTCCCATGCCGCAGCTAATCTACGTTTCAATCTCCTACGGGTCAAACTGTGCCAAGAGATTCACCTCGACGTGAAGCACACCAAGAGGTTTCAAGTCCCTTGGATCAAAACAAATCCCGCTTGACGCAAACCAGCCGCTTGAAGGTATGGCCAAAGGCTCCCCGAAAGGTCGATCCCTTGTAGGGCGGCAACCGCAACCTGTCAATCGCCGTCATCTCCAAGCGGAAGCGGGCATAGCGGATTTTGCGGAGTTCGTCTAGCATGTCAGGTGCGCTCCACGGTAAACGCCGCGAGGTTGCGGGCGTCCTTGCTGAACTCCACGGCGATCAGGTACATCGGCTCGCCCCGAGCGCGATATTTGTCTGCGTACCGCCGCTCCTGCAACTGCGCCATGGCCGCGCCCGCAGACGCCAACTCGACGACCTTGAACTCGAACAGATAGACGCAGCCGTTAAACAAAACCGCCATATCCAACCGGCCGTGGCTGCTGTCCTCCACGGCAATGTCCAGCCCCAGCCCGGCGAAATAGGAGTAGAACACGCTGGCGTAGTAGCCCTCGTACTGGGTGATGTCGTTGTTGTTATACCACTCGTAGGGAATGCTGGCGAAAAAGGCGTGGAACAGCGTCTCCAGCCCGGCGAAGTCGTTGGCCTCCAGCAGGCGGTAGAGCTGGACGCTGTTGGCCAGCTGCCGCGATGGGTCCTTGACCAAGTAGCGCAGCAGGCTGCGGTTTAGGCTCTGGCGCACCTCCCGGTTGGGATAGCCCAATTGGTAGAGCCGCTCGCCGCCGAGGTTTTCTGCGGCCGTTATCGTGAGGTAGCCGGTCTGAAACAGCAGGGCCTCGGTCGCCATGTCTTCTACGTCAAAAGTCGATAGCAACTCGCTGCTGCCCTTCATCTGACCGAGCGCGAGGGAACTGACGCGGCGTTTGAACAGGGTTTCGACCAAGAACGTGGGGGTGCCGGTCTCAAACCAGTAGGCGTCGAATCGGCGGCGACGAAAGAGCAGCAGGATGTCGAAGGGATTGTACACCCGCTCGGCCCCGAGCCAAGCGTAGCCATTGTACCAGTCGCGGATCTGATCGCGGTCTAGGCCGGGAAGTTCGGGCGCGAACACCGCGTCCAAGTCGGCGTCGGTGTACCCGCAGATGGCCGAGTACTCGGGTTCGAGGGTAATGTCGGTGAGGTTGTTGAGGCCGGAAAACAGGCTGACCTTGGAAAACTTGCTCACCCCGGTGATGAACGCGAAGCGGACGTGCGCGTCGCAGTCTTTGATGACCGCGTACAGGCCGCGCAAAAAGTCGCGGTTGGCGCGGGCTATTTCCGGCACCTCCAGCGCGTCCAAAATCGGCTTGTCGTATTCGTCGATCAGCACGACCACCGCCTGCCCGGCTCGGCCATGCAGCGTCTCCAGCAGGTGGGCAAATCGCTCCGGCCCGGTGGCGTAGTCCGACGCCATACCGGCCCGGCGCTCGACCGCGTCCAGTTGCGCCATCAGGTTCGTCGCCACGTAGCCGGGCTCCTTGAAATTGCCGCTGCCAAAGCTGAGACGCACGACCGGATGGCGCACCGACCAATCCCAGCGATCGCGGATGTACAGCCCCTCAAACAGCGGCTCGTTGCCCTCGAACAACTCCTTGAGCGTGTCGAGGAACAGGCTCTTGCCAAAGCGCCGGGGGCGCGACAGAAAGTAGTGCGTCCCCTCGTCGAGCAGCCGCCGGATGTACGCGGTCTTATCGACGTAGTAGCAGTCCTCCTGCCAAATTTTGCCGAAGGTCTGAATGCCGATCGGCAGTCTGAGCTTGGGCATGGACACCTCCTTCAGAAGCGTTCTTAAAATTAGGGTTTCAGTGTCTGATTCGGCTTGGTCCTTTTCTGGATTCCCGCTTGCGCGGGAATGACCCCTAGAGGCGTCAGGCAAGACGGGCCAAAAACAACATGAGTGTTAAGAACGCTTCTCAGGCGTACTTCTGCGGGCTCTGCACCGCGGAGACCTCGTCCAGCAAAGCCCGTTCTTCCGCGGCCAAGGACCAGTCCAAGCCCGCGAACACCTCTTCAACGTGCGCTGGTTCGTCGGCCCCCAAAATGGGGGCACTGATCTCGTCGTGATCCAAAATCCAAGCGATGGCCACCTGCGCCGGGGTCTTGCCGTGCTGCGCCCCGATATCGATCAGCGTCTGGACGATGGTATCGACCCGCTCGGTCATGGCCTCGGCAAAATTGTATTGGCCCGGACTCAGGCCGCGCAGCTTTTCCGCACTCCACGGCGTGCCCGGCGGCGGCGTTTGCCCGCGGCGGAAGCGGCCCGAGAGCAGGCCAATGGCCAGCGGACTGTAGGTCATAATGCCCAAGCCGAACTGGCGGCAGAGGGGCATTAGCTCGGGCTCCATCTCCCAGCGGTTGAGCAGGTTGTACTGATTTTGGATGCAGGCAAAGGAGGCCAACCGCTCGCGCTGCGCAATCCACAGGGCCTCGACGATCTTCCACGGCGGGAAGTTAGAACACCCCACGTAGCGCGCCTTGCCCTGCCGCACAATGTCGTCGAGTGCGCCCAAGGTCTCCTCCAGCGGCGTGCCCGGGTCAAACGAGTGCAGCAAGTACAGATCGACATAATCGGTCTGTAGCCGCTGCAACGACGCCTCAATGCCCCGCAGCAGATTGACCCGCGACAACCCCACGTGATTGGGGCTTTGGCCCAAGGTGCCAAAAATTTTGGTCGTCAGCACCACTTCCTCGCGCCGTCCCTGAATGGCCTTGCCGACCACTGTTTCCGATCGTCCCTCCCCATACAGGGCCGTATCGATGAAATTGCAGCCCAAGTCCAAGGCCCGCTGCACCACCTCGATGCAGGTCGCCTCGTCCTCCTCGCCGCGAAACGCCGTGCCCAAGCACACCTTGGACACCTTGACGCCGGCCTTACCCAAATTGCGGTATTCCATAACGCTCCTCTCGTGTTAGTCTGTGTCTGTATGCCCGACCTCGTCGAGCGCGGTCAACAAATAGTCGTTGTCTTGGGGGTGCAGCGACGTAAGCCGCACAAAGCCGGGCGCGTCTCGACGCCAGCGTGCGCGGATCCGCCGCTCGGCCAAACCCGCCTGCAGCCGCGCCGAGTCAAGCCCCGTGCAGCGCACCCAAAAGAAATTCGCCGCGCTCGGATAGGCTCGCAACCACGGCCGCTCATTCAGCCCCTCGTAGAGCACCTGACAATCGCTGCGGATCTGGGCGACGACCCGGCGCAAATAGCACTGGTCGGCCAGCGCGGCCCGCGCCGCGGCCAGCGACAGCGCATTGACGGCCCAAGGAACCTGCAGCCGCCCCAAGGCCGCGACCACGGGCTTAGGCCCTATGGCATAGCCAACCCGCAAACCAGCCATGCCGTAGGCTTTGGAAAAGGTCCGCAGTACCACCAAGTTGGCTCGCTCGCGCACCCAAGGCACCCAACTGTGGCCGGCATAGTCGGCGTACGCTTCATCGACGATGCACAGACAGTCGGGCAACTCCTCGAGCACCCGCGCCAGCTCCCCATCGCCGCACAGGAGGTTGCCCGTGGGGTTGTTGGGGCTGCTCAACAGCAACACCCGCGCACCCGACCGCTGACCCGCCTCGATAACGCGCTCGGGGATCAAGGCAAAATCCGCCTCGTGCAGGGGCACCGGGATCACTTCGGTCGCGCACCGCTGCCCCAACGCCACAAAGCGCTCGTACGACGGGGCCGGGACGAGTAGGCACTCCCGTTCCAGCAGCAACCGCGCCAAAAAGAGCCAGACTACGGCCTCCCCGGAGCCGTTGTACACGATGAAGTGGTCGGGCGACAGCCCCCAATGCGCGGCCAAATCTTCGCGCAACGGCTCCGCACGCGCTTGGTCGTCGTAGCGACTGAAGTCGCCGGTGCGGGCAAAGGCCGCCAGCGCCTCCCGCACCTTGGGCGACGGCCCATAAGGGTTGGTCGCCGCGTCAAAACGCAGCCATTCGTCGTTCATAGATACATCGTCCTTTCTGGGTCGCGCCAGCGACAACCCGATCCTTTTTGCCTTATACTATCTTAAACCTGATTCCTAGCTAGAAGTAAATAATACCATGCCGACCAACGCCAAAAAACCGATCCTCGCTTGGGCCTTGTACGACTGGGCCAACTCGGCCTTTGCCACCACGGTCCTGGCCGCCTTCTTCCCGGTGTTTTTTAAGTCCTATTGGAGCGCCGGCCGCGACGTCACCGAGAGCACCTTCCAACTGGGGTTGGCCAACTCGCTCAGCAGTCTGACCGTCGTGCTGCTGGCCCCCCTCTTGGGGGCTATTGCCGACCAAGGCGGCACCCGGCGCAAGTTCCTTTTTGCCTTCGCCTTCTTGGGCGTCCTCGCCACCGGGTGCCTCTACTGGGTCGCCGCTGGCGCGTGGGAATTGGCGGTGGTGGTCTATGTCTTGGCCGGCATTGGCTTCGCCGGTGGCAACACCTTTTACGACGCGCTCCTCGTGGAGGTGGCCGGCCGCGACAAGTCGGACTCGGTCTCGGCGCTCGGATACAGCCTCGGCTATCTGGGCGGCGGCTTGCTGTTCGCGCTCAATGTGGCCATGGTCCTCCACCCCACGACCTTTGGGTTGGCCGATGCCAGCGCGGCCGTGCGGGTGAGCTTTTTGCTCGTCGCCCTGTGGTGGGCTGGCTTTTCGCTGCCGCTCTTTTTGTGGGTCGAGGAGTCCCCACCGGTGCGCGTCCGCCGCGGCTGGGGCGCGGTCTTGGCTGGCTACCGGCAGCTCATCGCGACCGGCCGCGCCATTGGGCAGCTGCGCACGACCTTTGTCTTTCTCATTGGCTATTGGCTGTACATCGACGGCGTCGATACCATCATCCGCATGGCCATTGACTACGGCCTGTCGCTGGGCCTTGCCACCGACGACCTGCTCCTCGCCTTGGGCATTACCCAGTTCGTGGGCTTTCCCGCGGCCCTCGCCTTTGGCTGGCTCGGCGAGCGAATTGGCACCCGCAAGGGAATTTTCATCGGCCTAGCCGTCTATGTCGCAGCGACCGTGTGGGGCTACTTTTTAGATGCCGTGTGGGAATTTTACGCCTTGGCCATCGCCGTCGGCCTCGTCCAAGGCGGGGTCCAAGCCCTGAGCCGCTCGCTCTATTCAAGGCTCATTCCCCGCGACCGAGCGGCCGAGTTTTTCGGCTTTTACAACATGCTGGGCAAGTTCGCGGCCGTCATCGGCCCGGTGCTCGTGGGCTGGATTGGGGTGCTGACCGGCAGCCCGCGAGTGGGCATTTTGTCGATCGTCGTCCTCTTCATCGCCGGCGGGGCCTGCCTCTTTTTCGTCGATGAGGAGCGAGGCACGGCCGCGGCCCGCGCCCTTGAAGCCTCCTAGCAAAACGCCTGCGCGGTCAGCGCATAGACCTTGGCCACCCGCACCAATTCGGCCACCTCCACCTGCTCGTCGGTCGTGTGCGCCCCCACGGCGCAAGGACCATGGGTTAGGGCCTCAATCCCGGCTGCTATAAAGACGTTGCCGTCGTCGATAAAGGGCTTGCCGCCCACGGGCAACGGCTTCCCGGTCACCTGCTCGTGCGCGGCTTGGAACGCGCCCACTAACGGGCTGTTCGGCGCGAGCGCAAAGGCATCGCCGGGCACGTTCCAGTCGGCGAGCCGGATGCGAGTGCCGCTGGCCGCGGCGACCTCGGCGAGTAGGGCTTCGATTTGGCAGCGCGCGGCGGACTCCGCTCCAGCCGTCACCCAGCGGCGCGTCCCTTCGATGCGGCATTGGGTCGGCACCTGATTGTAGAGTTGGCCGCCTTCGATCCGCCCGATAAACAACGAATCGCTGCCGACGTAAGGCGCGGTTTGCTCGCGCAACTGCTCGTTCAGCGCATTCAGCCGCCCGACGACCTCGGCTCCGGCCGCTAGTACGTCCGGCAGTCCGGCGGGCCGCAGCACCTCGTGGACGGGCACCCCATCGCGCTCAATCGCCACGTTAAACACGGCCAAGCCGCGACCGGCGACCGGCAATGCATCGCCCAAGTACTCCGGCAGTAGTACCCCGTCGCCGATCAAGCCGGCGCGAATCAAGGCCAAAAGCTGGCGGCGGTCGCCCCACGGTGCTTCGTGGTGGTCGTGGGCCGTAAGCAAGATCGCCCCCTGCGTCGGTGCGCCCGCATCCCGCAGTACCCGCAGTGCCTCGACGAAGGCGGCAATCCCGCCCTTCATGTCGGACGCCCCCGACCCATAGAGCTGGCCGTCCTCCACCTTGGGCGGCACAAAGGGCAGATGCACCGTGTCCAAGTGCCCGTCGAACTGCAACACCCGCCCGGGCCGGCCGCTGTCGAGGCGAGCGACTACGGCCGGTGCTGGGGGCCAATCGGCTGAGGGCCGCTCTACGGCAAACCCCTCGGCCGCTAGGATAGACGCCAACGCATCCGCCGCGGCACCGGCGTCCAGCGTCGGGCTGGGCACTGCAATCAGCTCTTGGGCCGTGTCAAGTAGGCGCTGCTCATAAACGGCCTGTAGTATGTTGTCTTTCATTGAGAAAGCTCCTTTTGCGATAAAAACAAAGTGAAGTGTTGACTTGGGATATTCTCATCTTAAATTAGCATCTGTCAACATCAGACAGGTACCCGCCAGTCGGGTTATCTGTTGAATAAAATAGCCTTTATTCGGCATGGGGTAGCTCCCCGAAGCCCGGCAAATAGGCAGAACTTCCACTATACCTGTGTGATGTTGACATGGCCCGGCACCCTATCGGGTCCGGTCAATGGCTTTTTGTGTTCACTGGAAAATGGGAGTCTGCTGATTCAAAAATTCAGCCTAACCAAACGTACTTGAAGCCACTCATCCTCACCAAAGGGAGATGACCTATGAAGCCGTACATTGTTGCTATTTTCTACCTGCTGTTTTTCGCGTCACCTCTGACGATAATACCGTTGACGAAACAAGCGAGTGGGGCATAGGCGGGTTAGTGGGAGCTGGCTGGTCTCAGCCAATCACCAGCGGCACGCGCTTGACCTTCCAAATCAACGTAGCTGGGCGGCGAGTAGAAGGCGACTCTGTCGGAGCACTAAACTTTACTTTGGGAGGATTGTTTTAGGACCGTCAGATTGTTTCTGCAAGAACCTAGAGATGCGATAACGCATCCAATTCTTTTCCTCTTTTTTAGTTGGTTAAATGCCACTTCAAAGCTAAGGAGAAAATTAGATGAGATTTGATAGAACAGTACTGCAAGTGATGGTCGGGCTGACAGCGTTGATCATCCTAGGATGTGCGTCCGGCAGCCAGCATCATCGCAATCTGCACTCCGCCGCTGGACGCGAGATGACCGTGGGCACGGTTCAGCGAGAGATTTACCAAGGGATGGATCAAGCGGCTGTCGCTGAAGCCTTGGGATCTCCCAACATCGTCAGCAAGGACAAGGAGGGCAAGGAGACTTGGATTTACGACAAAATCGCCTCGGAAGTATCCTATTCCACCGGTTCGAGCGGCATCGGATTACTCCTAGTCGGTGGCCTCAGCAGGAACTCTGGAGCCGCCGCTTCAACGCAGAAAACCTTGACGGTGGTCATCAAGTTCGACGATCAGCAACTCGTCGATACGTTTTCCTACCACACTAGCAAATTCTAAAAGAGGCTCTCAATGCGTAACGTACTAGTTTTCATGCTAGCCGGACTCGGTGCGCTCACGTACCTCACTAGCTGTGCAACGACGGCTCCGGCTCCGGCCAAGACCCAGCTACAGATACGCCAGTTGCAAACCCGGATGTTTGAAACCCCAGACGACAAGGCCGTTCTCAAGGCTATGGTCAATGTCCTCCAAGACGGTGGCTACATGATCAAGGACGCTAACTCAGAATTGGGAATTCTTTCGGCCGTCAGGGAGTATGAGGAGAAAACCTCATTCTGGGCGGAGCTCGGTGCAGCCTATACCAACACTCAGGGAGAACTGGCGCAGAACTCGGTCGTTGAAGCAACCGCCAATGTCTCCAAACACGGCGAAAAATGTCGCGTCCGAGTCAACTTCCAGATTAAAACCTTCAAAAGGAATGGGGGTACTAAAGCGGTTCGTCAGATCGCGGACGGGCAGTACTACACCAAATTTTTTGCCAAAGTACACAAGGGAATTTTTCTCGACGTTGACCAAGGGCTTTAATCCAAGTAGCTAGGTTACACTCGCTGGACGCTTGTCGCCATAGCAGCCTCCGTTGCTCGTCTCGGACAATCTCCGTACCTTGGGCCAGACCAGCAAAGGAGCAGATATGGCCGCCCCCCCTGACTACGGCATCATCTACAACTGGGACAGCGCACCGCACGGGTACTCGCCCGTTCCCCAGTCCATGGACGCCTTTCTCGACAAGGTGTACGCCCCGCTCAACGACACCCAAGTCGGCGCCCTGTTTTGGTGC
Organism: Candidatus Latescibacterota bacterium; assembly: GCA_965242865.1. Lineage (GTDB taxonomy): Bacteria > Latescibacterota > UBA2968 > UBA8231 > UBA8231. Next base: position 4,762,031 of record CBDETK010000013.1, on the reverse strand, counting down.
GTAGGCGAACACGCCACCCGCTGGCCAAGCGACGCCCTCGAACTGCTCGGCGACGTGCATCAGCGGCACTATGAGAGTGCCGCTGCGTACACGCACACCGAAAACATTCGCCGCATGTTGGAGCGGGGCGAAGATCCCCACGAGGCACTCATTGACCGCGGCCACCAACTCGGGCTGCACGTGTATGCCTCGTTGCGCATGAACGACAATCACTTCAACGGCGCACAACCAAGCGACCTTCAGACCCTGCACCACACCGAACTGACCCAACTGCGGAAGGACCACCCCGAATGGGTCCTCGGCGCGGATACCGAGGAGTGGTTTGCCCTGTCGTGGAATATGGCCATCTCCCAAGTGCGCGAAAATCGCTTCCAGCACCTGCGCGAAGTCTGCCAAAACCACCCTTGGGACGGCGTCGAACTCGACTGGCAACGCCACCCCTTCCACTTTCCCGCCGACCAAGGCTATCGCCTGCGCTACGTCCTCACCGACTTCATGCGGGCGGCGCGGCAACGGACCGCTGAACTGGCCCAACAGCGCGGCCGGCCCTTTTACCTAGCGGCCCGCGTCGCTGGCTCCATTGAGGGCTGCCACCGCATTGGCTACGATGTGGAGACTTGGGCCGAGGAACGTCTCGTCGATGTCTTGATCCCGGCCGGTGCGGCCGGCACCGATCCGGCCATTGAAATCCGCGCCTTTCGCGCGCTCTGCGCCGACCGCGACATCGCAGTCTATCCGGGTTTTGACAGCGGCGTCCCCGGCCCGGCGACCGGCCCCGAAGGTCAATTGCGCTGCCACGCCATGCGCACCAAAGCCACGGCCATGCAGTATCACCGCCAAGGGGCGACCGGCATATACGCCTTCAACTGGCATGCCGACCGCAACTCAAAGCGCGAGTTGCTAACCCAAGTGGGCGCGGTGCAGACCCTGCGCCGCCAGAGCAAGCTCTACCACGCAACCCACCGCTTCCGACAGCACACCGGCCCTTGGCGCGGCGCGTACCAGCACGACCGGCTGCGCGGCACCCTCCCCGTCGCCCTCTACCCGACCTTGCGGGCGACCGGCCCCCACTTCGACTTCGACCTCGCCGACGATCTGAGCGCAGATCCGCCGACAGCCCTTACCCTGCGGCTGCGGCTGCAAGATTGGGTTGCCGGCGACCAGCTTCGCTGCTGCTGGGATGGCGCGGTATTGGCCGACCCGGATATCAGCTATTGCCACGACGGCGATCCCCAGCCCATCGCCGATGTCAGCACTGCCGCTTGGCATAGCTTCGCGCTCACGACCGCCCAAGCCACCCGCGGCCTCCATCGCTTAGAAGTCGTCCTCTTGCAACGCCACCCCCAGCTTGCCTGCGACTTGCTGCTGACCGACGTCGAGTTGCTCATCCGCTATGACGATTGACGCCGCCGAGGCCAAAGGCACTGTCCCTTGTGAACATTCCGCCTATTTGTTGATTATCTAAAGAAGCGGTAGCAAGATTAGACATGGTTTAGCGGGCTGACATCGCCCGGCTTGAGCGCGCCGTTGTCGATGACCTGAATTACGCAGGAGTCCGCGACAATGGGCCGGAAAGGCTCCATCAAATTATCTTCCGGGCCGCAAGGCCCGTCCTCATTGCAGAAAGAAAACAGGAGACGCGCCATCAAACCGCCCAATGTCGTCCTCGTATTCGCCGACCAATGGCGTGCCCAAGCCTTCGGGTACGCCGGCGACCCCAACGTGCAAACCCCGAACTTGGACGCGCTCGCCCGCCGCAGCGTCAACTGCACCCACGCGGTGTCTGGCTGCTCGGTGTGCTCGCCGGCGCGTGCCTCGCTCCTGACCGGCCAATACCCCCTCACGCACGGCGTCTTCGTCAACGACGTAGCACTGGGCCAAGACGCCACGAGCCTGGCGCAGGCTTTTGGCGCGGGCGGCTACGACACGGCCTATATCGGCAAGTGGCACGTCAATGGCCGGGGCCGCTCCCGCTATATTCCGCCCGAGCGGCGGCAGGGCTTTGAGTACTGGAAGGTCCTCGAATGCACCCACGCCTACAATCGCTCGGCGTACTATGCCGGCGACTCGGACGAGCAACTCGTGTGGGAAGGCTACGACGCCTCGGCCCAAACCCGCGACGCCCAAGCCTATATCCGCAAGCGCGGGACTTCCGGCGAGACCAAGCCCTTTTTGCTGGTCCTGTCGTGGGGGCCGCCGCACGCCCCCTATCACACGGCCCCGCAAGCGTACCAAGCCCGGTACGATCCGGCCGCTATCGCCCTGCGGCCCAATGTGCCGGCTAGCTGGGCCGATAGTGCGCGGCAGTGGCTCGCCGGGTACTACGCCCATTGCACGGCACTGGACGACTGCGTCGGCGCGTTGCTCCAGACCTTGCAGGAGGAGGAACTCGAGCAAGAGACCATCTTCCTGTTCTTCTCCGACCACGGCGACATGCTCGGCTCGCAGGGCATGGACAAAAAGCAAAAGCCCTACGAAGAGTCCATCCGCGTCCCGTTCCTGCTGCGCTACCCGGGGCTGGGAGCGGCCGGTCGGCAACTCGACGCGCCGATTGACCTGCCGGACCTCATGCCGACCCTGTTGGGCCTGTGCGGCCTACCCATTCCTGCCACTGTGGAGGGAATCGACTTCTCCGGGTATCTGCGAGGCGGCCCCGATCCCTCGGACGGCGCCGCCCTGTTGCAGTGTCCCCAGCCCTTTGGGCAGTGGTGGACCGGCGTGGGCGGCCGGTCCTACCGGGGTTTGCGCACTCGCCGCCACACGTACGTGCGCGCCTTAGAGGGGCCGTGGCTGCTCTACGACAACCAAGCCGACCCCTTCCAACAGGACAATCTCGTGGGCCAGCCCGGCCAGCAGGGCTTGCTCGACGAATTAGACGCCCACCTAACGCGCCGCCTCACCGCAGCCGACGACCCCTTCCTCCCCGGCCCAGCCTATCTCGACCGCTGGGGCTACCGAGTAGATGCTCGCGGCACTGTTCCCTACGCCGAGTAACGGGTTTGCTCCGCCCCTTTGCCCGCCCCATATTCCTCCCATCCATCCTCATCACTCCAAAACGAGGTATCCTCCATGCCCTCATCCTTTTACGCATCCCTCTTCCTAGTGGTCTTAGCGGCTCGCTCGGCCTCAGCCGTGGCATGCGGCGACGGACAGGGGCTCCAAGTCGGGTTCTACGCCTTTTTCGAGCCGGTCAGTTACAGCGCAGACTCCGATCCCAACACAGCCGGGTTCAACGAACATCGCGGGTACGAAGCGGACTTGTTGACCGCGCTAGAGGCCATGGATGGGGCGGGATTGTCCTTTGAACGCCGGGCCATCGCCGAGTGGCCCGATATATGGCTGCAATCGGCCGGGCCGGCGTACGACTTGGTCGGCGGCGGCATCACCATCCTCGACTCCCGCACCCGCAATGCAGCCGGTGAACACGTGGTGAACTTCACGTCCGGGCACATCGCCTTCCGGCAATCGCTGCTGGTGCGGGCCGAAGACGCCGAGCGGCTCGCCAGCCACAGCGACCTGACCAGCGACGATCGAGTGGGAGTGCTGAGCGGCACCACGGGCGAGTTCCGCCTGCTGGAGCTAACGGGCGTAGTTGATGCCAACGGCGTACTCGCGACCGGTACGCGCATCACAACAGCCGATGGCGAGCTCGTAGCCGACGGCACGGCCGATTACACCATCACCGCGGCCGGCGCGTCGGCCAATCTCGAAGGGCGGCTGCGGCTGGAGCCGCCTGCGGCCACCATGCCGCAAGTGCTGTACCTCGGGCAAGAGACCGGCGAAATAGAGTTGCTAGACGCCCTCGCGGCCGGCCGCATTGACGCGGTCGCCCGCGGCGAAATCGGCAACCGCGACGCGAGCCACGCTTCCAACGGCGCGTTTGCGGTCACGGCCCTCGACGCCGACGCCGAGCAGGGCGGGTTCACGCTCGCCGCAGCGGACGCGGACCTCGCAGCCTGCATCGACGACAAGATCAACTATCTCACGGACAACCAGCGCATTGGCTACGGCGATTGGCGCGCCGACCCCACGGTGTTTATGCAGCGCGCCGCGCAGTGGGACCCTTCGACGGCCGTGTTCGAGGCGACGTGGGGCGAGCTCAAGAGCGCTTGGTAATGAGATAGATCGCAGCGCAAATCCCTTCACAAGGAGCACAATCATGTATAGAGCTGGAGTCATTGGTTGCCGCGGCATTGGCGCGGCCCACGCCACCGGAATCGTCGGATCGGACCGCGCCCGCCTCGTGGCGGCTTGCGATCTCGACGAAGCGATTCTCCACGAGTTTGAACAACGCTGGCCGGACGCATCCCTCGCCCTGTACCGCGATCACCGCGAGATGCTCGCCCGCGAAAGACTCGACATCGTCACCGTCGCCACCTCGGACCACCGCCACGCCGCCTTAGTCGTGGATGCGGCCAACGCCGGGGCCAAGGGCATCTTCTGCGAAAAGCCGCTGGCGACCAACCTCGCCGACGCCGACCGCATGATCGCCGCTTGCAACGCCAACACCACCACCCTGTCGGTCGATCACACCCGGCGCTTTATGCCCCTGTGGCGGCATGCCAAAGAAGCCATCGTCGATCAAGGCGTCATCGGCCCGGTGCAATACGTCATCGGCACGCTCTCCGGCCCCCGCGCCATGCTCTTCCGCAACGGCACCCACACCCTCGACGCTATTTGCTACTACGCGGGCGCGCAGCCCCAGTGGGTGGTGGCCGAGCTGGAGGAGGGATACGCCGAGTACGCCGAGTACCGCGGCGACGGCGGCCACGTGCCGGCCACCGAGCCCGGGGCCAACGGGTACATCCACTTTGCCGACGGGGTGCGGGGTTTTTACATCGGCGGCTCCAAGACCACGCCCGCGCCCAAGCAGCAAATCGAAGTGGTCGGCACCACCGGGCGAGTGCTGCTCGGCAGCGACAGCGGCACCCTGTATCGCGGCGAAGAGGCCGAACCCCTTGCGCCGCCTGCTTGGCCGGTCGAGGGCATTCCGGCCGGCATCCACGAACTCATCGCCGCCATGGACCAAGGCGTCGAGTCCGTGTCGCCGGGCCGGGCCGGGCACCTCGTGGTAGAGCTGATCATCGGGTTCTTAGAATCGCAAAAACAGGGTAACGTGCCAGTGCCCATTCCGGTGCCGCGGTAGGAATGGGGCCGGGGCGTGTAGCAAAGCTCCTACCAGCGCCCCGCCTTCCCCGGGATCGAGGGCATCTTGCCCTCGTCAAGGGCGGGACGCCCTCGATCCCGGACGCAGCGGCAACACCAGAAAAGGCAGACGCAAAGTAAGGGTCGCGTACTTAGGTAAATTGAAAGCGTCGGCGGTTAGTCGCTAATCGTTCCTCAACGCCTATTTTTCCGCGGAACCCACCTTAACAATTCGCGGCGCAGTGCCTCGACGAGCGCAGTCATGGCGAGAAGTAGTATAGACAACGGGTACAAGTGGACTCCGATCCTCGACTATGAGAACGACCCGGCGCCCTTGGCTCAGCAGGAGCTCGATTCGCTCGCTGCGGTATGGGAAACAGAGCGCAGCCGGTTAGCAGACTCGGAGGCCCTGTCCGAGTTTAACCGGAAACTGCACCGGGAATGGGCGATCGAGACCGGATTGATAGAACGGGTGTACGACTTCGACCGCGGCGTCACAGAACTCCTGATTGAGCGCGGCATTGACGCGACCTTAATCCCGCACGGCTCGGGCGACGACCCGGAGCGGATCGCTTCCATGATTCAGGATCACGAGGCGGCTATCGAGTATGTATTCGCCTTCGTCAAGGACGAGCGCACCCTTTCCACGAGCTACATCAAGGAGCTTCACCAACTGCTGACGCAGAATCAGGAGACCGCCGAGGGAAGGGACCGGCTTGGGAAACGGGTGCGGATTCCGCTGCTACGCGGCGACTACAAGAAACGACCCAACAATCCGCTCGGCCGCGGCGGCGCAATCCACGAATACTGTCCGCCCGAACAGGTCGCTTCCGAGATGGACCGGCTAATCGAAATGCACCGCGCCCACGAAAAGATCGCGCCCGAAGTCGAGGCCGCTTGGCTCCACCATCGCTTCACGCAGATCCATCCGTTTCAGGATGGCAATGGCCGAGTAGCGAGAGCACTGGCCACGCTCGTTCTCGTCAAGGCGCGCCGCTTTCCTCTGGTCGTGCGGAGCAAGGCAAAAGGCGACTATTTGGACGCTCTGCAAGCCGCGGATCGCGGCGATCTAAAGCCACTCATCGGCTTTTTTGCGGAAATCCAGCAACGCGAATTCGTGCGGGCACTCGGTTTGTCCCGCGAAGTGGAGAAGGACTTTCGCGCCGAGGATTTGATCCGCGCCACGCGCCGAGAATTGGAGCATCGGCGCGACGGCCTCGCGGGCGAATGGAACAAAGCCAAGGATCGGGCGGAATATCTGCGGCAGGGCGCCGAGACGCGGATGAACGAACTCAAGGCGGCCATCGAGACCAACATGGGCGCGGTCCTCGATCATGTTCATGTATTTGTCGATGGAGAATCCGACCACGGCGAGCGCAGCCACTATTTCCAGCAGCAGATCGTGGCCGGGGCGCAGGCACTCAACTACTTCGCCAATTTAGAGTCCTACCGCGCTTGGGTGCGTCTGGTCATCCACAATGCAAACCAGAGCCAGATTCTGCTTTCCTTCCATGGGATCGGACGCGAATTCCGTGGGGTACTGGCCTGTTCGGCCGTATTCTTTCAGCGAGTTCAGACGGACCGCGAAGAACGGGAGACGAGTCCGGCCCAAGTGCTTGCGCGCAGCCTGTTTCAGATCAACTATCGGGAAGACCGAGCGTCCATAGAGGATCGATTCCGCGTTTGGCTCGAAGAGTGTTTGGTGACTGGACTAAGCAACTGGCGCTCCGCGGATCTCTAAATCTCGTGGCCACCCCCTGCTCCTAAACCTGCTGGGGCCGCCGCCTCTTGTGCCCTTTGTGCCTCTTGTGGCCACCCCCTGCTCCTAACCTGCTGCTAGGGCCGATCCTCTTGTGCCCCTTGTGCCTCTTGTGGCCATCCCCTTAGTCCACCTCCACCTCCACGACCACCCGCCCATCCTCCACCCGCACCGGATAGGTCCGCACCCGCACCCGCTCAGGCTCGCAGAGCGAGCGGCCCGTACACACGTCGTATTCCCAGCCGTGCCACGGGCAACTCAAAATCTCGCCCACGCGCCCCAAGACGATCTCGGCCCCCGGACGCGGCGCCAGCGCTGTGCCCCCGACCCGCCCATCGGACAGGCGCGCCCCTTGGTGCGGGCACACATCGCGGAGCGCGTACCAAGCATCCCCCTGCCGCACTATGGCCAAGCCCCTCCCCGCAACCTCGACCCGGCGGACCGCGCCGTCGGCAAAGGCCGCAACCGGCCCCAAGTCAACGCGCTGCAAACCCATACCATGCCTCGGCATTATCGGCCATGATGCCCCGGCGTAGCGCATCGTCGAGCACCGGCGGCAGCGCGCGGGCCGGCGAGTCAAAGTCCCAATGCGGATAATCCGTGGCGAACATCAGGAAATCCTCGCAACCGATCATGTCGATGATGTGCAATAAGTGCCGGGGGTCGTCTGGCTCTTCCATGGGCTGGGTCGTGGCGCGGCAGTGGGCGCGGATGTACTCGCTGGGCCGCTTCTTCAGCCACGGCACCTCGCTGCGCAAGCCGCGGTAGTTTTTGTCCAGCCGCCACATCAGCCCGGGCAGCCACGCGAATCCCCCCTCAATCAGCGCGACGCGCAGCGCGGGAAATTCGCAGAACACCCCCTCGCAAACGAGGCTGATGACTTGCGCCTCAAAGGCTTGCGCCATGGCCGTGTGATCTTCGATATAATAGGAAGGCCAGCCGCAGGCCGTGATCGGCTGGCCGCTGCCGCCGAAGTGGATCCCCACCGGCAGACCGGCCTCGCAGGCCGCGGCAAAAATCGGCCTAAACTGCCGTTTGCCATAGGGCGCACTCGACCGCACCAAGAGCAGCACCTGCACAAAGCGCGGGTCGGCCGCGGCCCGCTCGATTTCTGCGGCCGCCTGCGCCGGGTCGTTGGCATTGACCACAATGGAGCCGCGCCAGCGCGGGTCGTGGTCGAGCCAAGTGTGCGCGGTCCACTCGTTGACCGCTCGCATCAGCGCGTTGGCAAAGTCGAGGTTGTGCAGGGCCGTCATGCCGTAGAGCGGATTGAGCACGGCCACGTCAATGCCCCAAGCGTCGAGCAACTGGGTGCGTGCAAACCCGGGATCGCCCCCCGGCCGCAGGCCCGAAGGCGGCCAAGCATCGCGCCGCGCGGCTTGGGCAAACCCCTTGGGATAAATCGGCCCGGGCGGGCCGCTAAACCCGGATTGCCGCACGTACACCTGCCAGCGCGCCGACAAAAAGGGCATGAGGTCGTCGATGGAATTTGGATAGTTGTGGACGTCGCAGTCGATCAGCGAAACCTCCGTGGAGGACGCGACTTCAACGGCGTATTCGGTTGGGGACATGGCCGTGGCGAGCGGTGAGGGGTGGGCGGTGAATGGTGTGCGACCCGAGAAGAATGGGTGCGAACAGCCGCCGCGTCAACTCCTCGGGGCCGCGGCCATTGCGCTTGTGCTTTTAGTCCATTTTATATACTCAAGCCGCCGACATTGATGCGCCGGGCGGGAGACGGAAGGAAATTGAAGAAATGATCCGTTTTGCCGAATGTTTCCCGGATAGGGAGATTGTCGTATCGCTGATACGACAATTGAGCTAGAGCCATGTTAAGCCGGCCGAGATCCCCTAATTGGAGCAAGCCATGTCTGCACTTAGCCCGAAACAAATCGTCCAGTACCAGCAAGACGGGTACACCATCTTGAGAAACGCCCTCGCCGCAGAAGACGTGCGTGCCCTCCGCGTCCACCTCGAAGGGATCGCCGCGGGCGTCCGGCCCTTTCCCGAGGCGCGCCTCGAGTTCGACCCCAACGCGCCCCGGCAACGCCACATCGATCACTTGCGCAAGATCAACGGCCCGTCCCAATGCGACGCCTTCTTCCGCGACCACGCCGCGCGGGAACCCCTCCTCACCGCAGCCGTCGACCTACTCGGCCCAGACGTCAAGCTCTTCGGCGACCAAGTTTTTATTAAAGGACCGGGCGGCATCGAAAAAACCTATCACCAAGACTCCGCGTACTTCCACATTGAGCCGATGGCCTTGGCTACCGCTTGGGTCGCCTTAGACGATGTTACCCTTGAAAACGGCTGCTTGTGGGTCGTGCCGGGCAGCCACCGCGAGGGGTTGGTTGACCACAGCGAGGTGTGGATGGTCGGCTCGCGGCAAGACAAAAAAGTGCCCGACGCAGCCATCAACCGCCAGCGCGAGCGGCCCATCCTGCTGCAAGCGGGCGACTGCTCCTTCCACCACAGCCTGCTCCTGCACCGCTCCGGTCCCAACCAAACCACCACGCGCCGCCGCGGCATGGCCACTCACTACATGAGCGCGCGCTCGCACTGGACGGGCCGCCCCGAGGCCAAGCCCGAATACCCCCTGTTGCGAGGCCGAGCGCACCCAGGCTGCGTCTGAGGTCATACAAATTGTGCCTTTTGTGCATTTTTTGGCTCGTTTGGGGTTACAAGGCCGAGCGCGAGAACACCGCATACACCTAACTTAGGAGAACCCGCATTATGCTAATCCGTTTAGCCCCATTCGCCCTCGTCGTTGGTCTGTGGAGCTGTGGAGATGACAGCGATCCGGCCCCAACGGCCGCGGCTGTCGATTCCATGCTGGCCACGGCCGACGCCATGCTAACCACCGCCAATACCATGCTGGCCACGGCCGATTCCATGCGAACAGCGGCCAATGCCATGGTCGCAGCCGACGCGGACTCTACGATTGCCGCCGATGCCGACGCCCTGCTCGCCGCGGCCAATGACATGATGGCCACCGCTAATTCCATGCAGACAGCGGCCAACGCCATGGTCGCAGCCGACGCGGACTCTACGATTGCCGCCGATGCCGACGCCCTGCTCGCCGCGGCCCATACCATGCTCGCCGCGGCCGACTCCATGCTGACAGCGACCCATTCGCTGCAGATGCCAGTGCGCCCAACCGGGGAGTTAAAGCCTTGGGAGCTGTCGCCCATTGTCTCGGTGGACGAAATCCGCGCCCTGCCCGTGGGGACGCCCGTATTCCTACGCACTGAATTTGCCCACGGCGAGCTGGTCGATCTCGAAATGACCTTCGTCCAAGTGGTCGATGATTTCTTGGCGCCCATGCCGGTTTACATGTTAGAAGCCTCTGATCCCGTTTTGATCCAGCTCGGGGGCATTGCTGCGGGGATGAGCGGTTCGCCCGTTTTTACCGAGCAGGGCACTTGGGGGGCCGTTGCTTATAGCTTTGATAGCCAAGACAGCCCGCCGTACTACGCTTTTGCCACCCCCATAGAATGGGTCATCGGCACGCAAGGAACCGCGCCGGCGGCCAAACCCGCGGCCACGTGGGCGGGGAACCGCATAATCCCCTTGGAGATTCCCTTGCTGAGCACGGGCCTCAATGGCGTGCATGCGCTGCCCGACGGGAGGCCGTCGATCCTGAGCCAAGCCAGTGCCGCTGGTATAACCCAAGAACGCCAAGCGAGCTTTGAGGCCGGTCGGCCCCTGACCGTGGGGTTGCTGCTCGGGGAGCTTACGCTGGGTTCGTTCGGCACCATATCGTACGTGGATGGCAACCGGATATACGGGTTTGGGCACTCCATGTCTAGTGCGGGTCCGGTCGAGCTTCCCATCATCGAATCCCGGGTACTCGGCGAAATCTCCAACTTGTTCGCCCCGTTCAAATACGTGGCGATGAATCCAACGGTGCGGGGCACTCTGACCGAAGACCGGCGGCCGGCGGTGCGCGGCGTGTTGGGCGCGGAGCCGGCCTTAGTGCCGATTAAGAGCGTCTATGCGTTTCCAGCGGGCCGCGAACTCGAACTCGCGCACCGGATGGCCGTCAGTATCGGCCCATATACCTCGCTCGGGCTGGTCGCCCGCGCCTTTTTCTCTCCCTTGATCGCCCGGATCGACAACGATCCTGAGCACAGCATCCGCGTTGCCACGGATATTTCTTTTGCCGGCACCGATTCAACGCTCGCTCGTTCCCGGCTCTACTCCTCGCCGGGCGGACGGCTTTTGGCCTCGACTTACAGTGCTTACGACGACGTGTACCTCGCACTCGCGGAGCTTATGACGCGGAACGATTACGCCGTACAGGTGCGCGCGGCCGAGGTGCATGTCGAAGTGATTCCCGAGACTCGTTTTGCCACCGTGACAAAGGTTGCGGCCGACACGGTCGTCAGTCTCGGCAACACGCTGGCGATTACCACTTCCCTGCGCGTGGGACGCCGCCACAACCAAGAAGTCGAGCTGGCCCTCAGCATACCGGACACGCTGCCCCCGGGCTTTTACCAACTCGGAGTGGGGTCCGCCGCCTCTTTAGGGGCCGATGATTTGGAGTGGGGCTTTGACGATTTTGGCGACGACGAAACGCTCGACGATGTTTTTGCCCGCCTAAACAAACCCGACGAAAACGTCCTCTTAAAAGCTCGCTTGACGTTTGTCTCACCCCCCGACCCGCCGGAAGGCGAGGAGGGGGAGTTTGAAGGCGAGGAAGAGGCGGAAGGCGAGGAAGAGACCGAAGGCGAGGAAGTGCTTGTGGGAAGTTGGGACGACTACCTGCCCCCGGAGCCTATTTCTACGCAGGAGGATGTCGATTTATTGCTCGAAGGGATGCAAACCCTGGAGATAGAAGTCGTCGAAGCAGCAGAAGGAGATTAAGCAGAATTACCGCCCCCTTAGCTCCCTTGCCGCAACAGCAGGAAGCTAAGGGGGGCGGCCCTTAGAAGCGGTCTGCTCCGCAAATTCTACCTTGGGGCATGTTGAACAAGCCGTAGAGGCGGGCTGCTCGGCTCCTTAGCCCGTTCTGCCGCGTCGCCTCAACGCTATGCAAGCCGGGCAGGTGAACCTCCATGCCTACCGAATTTCCAGCGCGATGCCCTCTGGCCAACTCAATCCATCGGCGGCGGTGACGAGTTCTTCGCGGCCTGTGGTGCCATCCAAGTTGGCCCGCTCAATTTTATCCGTGCCCCAGTCTGTCCAGTACATCTTTTTGCCCACCACATCCAGCGCGATGCCCGCTGGATTAGTCAATCCCGTGGTGAGGAGGACTTCGACACTAGAGCCATCCAAGTTGGCCCGATTAATCCTACTCGGCGAAGTGCCCGTGTCCGTCCAGTACATCTTTCCGCGCCCCACATCCAGCGCGAGACCCCATGGCGTCACTATGGGCGTGTCGGCCGTGGTGACGAGGTTTTCGATGTTTGATCCATCCAAGTCAGCGCGCTGAATTTTATCCGTGCCACTGTCCGTCCAGTACATCTTTCCGCCCTGCAGATCCAGCGCGATGCCCCATGGCGTTGCCAATCCCTCGGTGTCGGTGACGAGGTCTGTGACCTCTGAGCCATCCAAGTTAGCCCGCTGAATTTTATCCGTGCCATAGTCCGTCCAGTACATCTTTCCGCGCCCCACATCCAGCGCGATGCCCCCTGTACGATCCAATCCCTCGGCCGTGGTGACGAGGTTTTCGATGCTTGATCCATCCAAGCTAGCCCGCTTAATCGTATCCGCGTCCGCGTCCGTCCAGTACATCTTTCTACGCCTCATATCCAGCGCGATAAACCTTGGCCTCAACAATCCCTCGGTGTCGGTGACGAGGTCTGTGACCTCTGAGCCATCCGGGTTGGCCCGCTGAATTTTATCCGTGCCCGTGTCCGTCCAGTATATGGAGATCACTTGTGGTATCGGTATCTCCGGCTCAGGATCGACTGGGACGGTTTCGACGGGGGGGAACTTTTCGATCACCGCTTGGACGCTGAGGCCGCTTTCTATCACGGCGGCGAGTTGTTGGTTGACCGCGTGCTGGCTGAGGGCGTTTTCTACCACGCTCAGCGTGTGCAGGTTGGTCAGGCTCACCAACGGACTCACATCCTCAATCTCGTTGTCTCCTAGCTGGAGCCATTGCAGGTTCGTTAGGCCGGCTAACGGCTGCACGTCGGTAATCGCGTTGCCCCACAGATCCAGCTTGCGCAAGCGGATCAGGCTGGCCAGCGGACTGACGTCCGCCACCTTGTTCCCCCACAGCGACAGCGTGTGCAGATTGGTCAGACTGGCCAAGGGACTCACGTCGGTAATCGCGTTGTCCCGCAGATACAGCGTGTGCAGCGCCGTCGCGTGTTCGAGGCCGGCCACGCTCTCAATGTTTTTATAGCTCGCGTCGAGTTCGGTCAGGGCCGCTAGGTCTGTCGGGGTCAGAGGCCCTGACGGGCGATCTAACGCTTCCCGCACACATCGCTCCAGATTGGCGTCGGCGAACTCCACGACCGCCGATTGGGTGCTGTCGGCGTCAGCGTCGGTCTGAGTGCTATCGGCGTCGGTTTGGGTGGTGTCGGGGCTTTCCGGGGCGGGCAGCCCGTCGGCAGCGGTATAGGTGTCGTCGCCCAAGAATTCGCACAAGGAACAGGTGGCTTTGCCCGCTGGCCGAGAGGCGACCGGCGCGGAGTCCGAACAGCCCATCCAAGCCCCGACGACGCCTAAAAGGACGAACCCAAGCAGGGTTTTGAGAGATTTCAACGAAGTCATTTTTTGCTCCTTTGTATGGTTGGGGAAGAAATGGTGTGGAGGTTGGAAGAGGGGCCGAATACACGCCCCCTACTTTGCGGTCGCCTTTTCCGCTGTTCTCGATGAATCCGAGCTGGAGGGCGTCTCGCCTTTGACGAGGACAGGATGCCCCCGATCATTAAGGAGGCGAGTGGTGGGTCGTATCGTGAGGAAGAAGAGGAATGGCGCGGCCGGGCTCGCCCTAGGGCGATACTTTGGACAGACCCCAGCCTAAGGACACGGCGTACAGACGAAGGCCGACCGGCCGTGTGCGGTTTGGAGCCACGCGGCCAGACCGCCGCGCCGCCCAACAGCCGCGCACAATCCGTCGGCCTATGCTGAGAAGTAGAGAGTTTAGTGCTTGGTGCTAGCGGAGAATTTTCGGGGGGGGGGGGGGGGGTAAGTCGTTGTTTTTCAAGGACTTACGACACATTAAATCCGACGACGATTCCAAGCACCCAACAGGGTTTTGCCCCACAGCAAGGCCCCTGCCTGATGTGAAATGCTTAACCATCGTCTCGTTCATTTGCCAACCGATCGTGCCAAATTTGCCGCTGTAACGGGCAGGCACGGGGGCCTGCCCCAACGGGATTCTAACGGGCAGGCACGGGGGCCTGCCCCAACGGGATTCTAACGGGCAGGCACGGGGGGCCGCCCCAACGGGATTCTAACGGGCAGGCACGGGGGCCTGCCCCAACGGGATTCTAACGGGCAGGCACGGGGGCCGCCCCTGATTGTAGGTTCTTTGCTGTCGTTAAATAAAAGCCTAAACGCAGAAGCCGCAACCTGCTTACTTCTAAGAAGCGTTCTTAAAACTAGGGTTTCGGTCTCTGACTTGGCTTGGTCCTTTTCTGGATTCCCGCCCCGTGTCGGAGCACGGGGTGACGTTCTTGCGCGGGAATGACCGTACGAGTCGTCAGGCAAGACGAGCCAAAAGCAATATGAGTTTTAAGAACGCTTCTAAGGCTTCGCGCCTAGTTCGCGGAGGGCGTGGCCCTGCCCTTGGCAGACGACTAAGAGCTTGTTCGCCGGCACGGTTTCGACCGCGTAGGTGCTGCCGTTGGGAAAGGTGATTTCGACGCGGTCGATGGTTTGGGCTGCGCCCAAGCCAAAGTGAGTGCGCAAGTCGCTGTGCGACAGGTAGCTGCCCGCGCCGTTGACCGTGCGCCATTGGCGCTGGCCGGCCGCCAGCAAGCCGATGCGGGTGCCGACCCCAGCGCGGTTGTCTTCGCGCCCCAAGACCTGCACCACGAGGTAATTTCCCGCATTCCCCCCATCGTTGCGCAACAAAGTCGGCGCGTCGTTGAGCTCGACGACGAAGAGGTCGATATCGCCGTCGTCGTCGTAGTCGCCAAAGCTGGTGCCGCGGCTGACTTTGGCTTGGGCTAGCCCCGGACCGGCCGGTACGGGGACGAAGCCGGCGGCGCCCTCGTTGCGGAAGAGTTGGTTGGGCTGGCGGTACGTAGTGCCGGTTGTGGCGGGGTCAACCTGCGGATATACGTGGCCGTTGGCGACGAAGAGATCGAGGCGGCCGTCGTTGTCGTAGTCGAAAAAGCGCGTTCCCCAGCCCAACAACTCTACGGTGGGCGCGGCGAGGCCGACCGTGGTCGTGACGTCCGCGAACCGCATGCCGCCCTCGTTGCGGTAGAGCGTATTCGTCTCGGTAAAAAAGTGGGTAACGTACAGGTCGGGGTCGCCATCGCCGTCGTAGTCGCCAAAGTCCGCGCCCATGCCCGCTTCGACGTCGCCATCGCCGTTGTACGCCACACCCGCGATGAGGGCGACATCTTGGAAGGTGCCGTCGCCTTGGTTTTGGAAGAGCACGTTGGGCGTCTCGTCGTTGGCGACAAAGAGGTCGGGGTCGCCGTCGGAGTCGCAATCGGCCGGCACTACGCCCAAGCCGTAATAGCGATTGGCCGCGGCTACACCGGACGCTTGGGTGACGTCGGTAAACGCGCCGTCGCCCTCGTTGCGGTAGAGCACATCCGGTGCGCCGACCAAGCCTTTGGGGCCGCAATAGACGCGGAGGCCGCCGAAAAAGGTGCAGAGCTTGGGCTTGGCTGGCCGACGCTCGGCATCGAAGACGACGTAGTTGGCCACGTAGAGGTCGAGGTCGCCGTCGAGGTCGTAGTCGAAGAAGGCCGCGCTGGCGCTGTATTGATCGCCGCCGACGCCTGCTGCTCGGGTCGCATCGGCAAAGCGGTCGCGGCCGCGATTGCGGTAGAGCACGTTGGCCCCGTAGTTGGTCACGTAGAGGTCTGGGTGGCCATCGTTGTCGATGTCGCCCACGGCCGCGCCCCCGCCCCAACCGGCGTGGCCGACCCCGGCTGCTCGGGTGATTTCCACAAAAGTTCCGTCGCCGCGATTGCGGTAGAGCGCGTTGCCCGGCCCTGAGCGGTCGCGGTAGGTGGCAAAGGTGGCTCCGTTGACTATGTAGAGGTCGAGGTCGCCGTCGGAGTCGTGGTCGAAGAAGGCCGCGCCGCTGCCGTGGGATTCTAGGATGTACTGCTTCTCTGGCCCGCCGAATACATTGCGGTAAGTGATGCCAGCGGCCGCGGTTTGGTCGCTAAATTGGGGCTGGGCGTGTAGGGGGGTGCAAAGCAGCGCGGCGCAAAGCAGCGATGAGACGCGCAAGGCTACGGGGCGACTGGATTCCCGCTTTCGCGGGAATGACGAAACGGCGCAAAAAAGCGGCAAGATGCGTACGGCTACGGGGCGACTGGATTCCCGCCCCGTGTCGGAGCACGGGGTGACGTTCGTGCGCGGGATGACGAAGCGGCGCAAAGCAGCGGCGAGACGCGCAAGGCTACGGGGCGACTGCGTAGTTCAGGCCCGTGAGCAGTTGCAATGCTTCTTTTGCTGCCTCGTGGTCGGGGCCTTCGCGCTCGGCGAATAGGCGTTCTAGCGGGGCCACGGCCGCGGGGTCGCCGATGCGGCCGAGGGTGCGGGCGCTCTCCACGCGGACCCAGATATTGTCGTCGGTCAAGGCGAGGCACAGTGCGTCGAAGGCGCGGTGAGTTCGGTGGTGCCCCAATAGCTGCGCGGCGACGTAGCGCACGTTGGCGTCGCGGTCTCTGAGCGCGTTGAGGACCGCTGCTTCGGCGGCCGATGTCCACAGAAATTGCAGCGCGGCGAGGGCTTGTCGGCGCACCGAGGGCACGGTATCTGCCAAGGCGCGCACCAGCGAGGGCACGGCCGTGGTGTCGCGGAGGTTGCCCAAGCTCCAAGCGGCCGCGCCGCGCACCTCGGGCACTGAGTCGCCGGCGAGGACGCTGGCTACGGTGGGGTGGAGCTGGGGCGCGTCGAGCTGGCCGAGGGCGCGGACGGCTTGTTCGCGGACATGGAGGTTTTCATCGCGGAGGAGCGATTTGAGGAACGGGATGGCGCGCCGGTCGCCGATTTGGCCGAGGACTTGGGCGGCAATGTAGCGCAGGGTATCGCTGCCCGTGGCCGCGCGCTCCATCAATGGCTCGATAGTTGCGCCGCCTAGTTGGACCAAGGCATGGCTGGCGTCGAGGCGGACTTGACGTCGTGGATCGGCGAGTTGGTCGATGTAGTACTCGGCCTGTTGGGCGGCGCAACTCAAGAGGCCGACGCACAGGCCGGCTAGGGCGAGCTTGGACATGTAGTGCGGCTGATTCTTGCCTTGGTTTGGTATAGAGGGCCACAAGAGGCACAAAAGGCACAAAGAGGGCATTGGGCGACTAGTTGACCATCTGCATTAGGCGTTGGGTAATGGAGCCTTCCTGCGTCAGGGCGTAGATGATGATGTTGACCGCCAGTTGTAGCTGGCGCGTTGAGTCCCCGCCGCGCGTGTCGTTTTGCCAACCCCAGCCGCCGGTGTCGCCGGGCGTGACGCCCGCTAACCTACCTTTGATGTAATGGCCGCGCAGATAGTTCCAAGTCCTGACGCCCGACTTGCCCTGCCCTAGCGAGGGAGAATAGCCAAAAGGCATGCCTCCACTTAGGTCGAAAAAGGCGGTATAGACGGGGTGATCTTCCGGCAGCCGCTCGGACCAGAAGTCCTTGCCGCGGACTAGGCCGCCGTACTTTTCGAGGGCTTCTTCATAGATTCCGTTAAACGTAAAGGTAAAGCCGCCCGACTTGAGGTACTGAGCCAAGTTGGCCATTTCGGTCTCGTTGGGCGAGCCGTAGGGTAGGATGATGGGTACTTCCATTAGCCGCGGGTCGTCGAACGTGACAAAGCCGAGGAATTCGGCCTTGAGGCCAGTGTATTCGTTGACCACATCGCGCAGCCGGTCAATGGTTTTGACGTTGAGCCCGGCGTTGCCGGCCAATGCCCGCGAGGATACGACTTGGGCCATCTTGACAAAGCCCTTGATGGCCTGCTTGTCCGTGGCGTCTTGGACGATAATGGCGCGGTAGCGACCGGTGTCCATGTCGTTGACGTCGAGCATCTCTAGACCCATGTCGATTTTGTGCTCGGAGGTGCGGGTGCTGGTCACGGCCGCGGCCGTCAGCTTAGGCTCAATGGTCATGGTCCCCGTGGGGCTGAAGGCGGATTGCCCAGACAGGCGAATCCCCGAGCCGCTGACCCCGGCGATGAGGCTGCGGGTATTGAACGAGGCCGTAGCCTGTACTTGATCCATGCGCGCTTGCGCGAGCTGGACTTCGCGGCGGGCGAGCTGACGCTTGGGCTGGGGGATTTTGCGCAACTCCAGCGGCTTGGTCAGGCGCGGCTCGCGCTTGATGAACTTGGTCGTCAGGGGGCGAGGCGTCTTTTTCTCGTCTTGCTCAAAGGGGTTGATCGCAACGACGACGAGTAGGAGGGCCGCAGCCGAGGCTAGGGCGATATAAAAGCCTCGGCGCAGGCGGCGGACCAGACTGTCAAGGTCGAAGCCTTGAGCGGGCGAGGCAAAGCGCGTGGAGACCCATTTTTTACTCATAGTGACCTCCTTAAAGGGCGTTTGGGGGAAATGACTCGGTCTTGGATTTGTAGGCCATCGCCGCGTTTTTTGAGTGCCTTGTCGAGTTTTCGCAGCCGAGCGATGGCCGTAGTGGAGTCTATCTCAACCACCTCTATTTGCCCGACTTTCTGCTGCGATGGCCTAGGCCGCCACACCTCGAACCGCATTCGCTTTAGCAGCCCGTGCCGAGCGCCGATGTTGAGCCGGACGTGGGGCTTGCCTTTTCGCGTGGGCAATAGGGCGGCGATGCGGCCCTCTAGCGGCAAATTCGCGTCTAGGTCGGGCGCTAGATGGTCCGCCAGCCCCTTTAACACCCCTCGGGCAACGGCGAGGTCGCTACTGGGCTTGGAGATAAACCAACGCTCGGCGACGTTCAGGGCGCGTTCTGTGGAGGGATTAGCCATCTGCAACCGGAGGAGGTCGGCTAGGAAAGCGCGCGTCAAACTCGGATGCGACGCGCCCGGATACTTCCAACTATTATAAAGGTATAGCTGATTGTCATAAGGTATCACGGCCGACGTGTCGCGCAAGTCCGACCAAAAAATTCTGTCCCGGCGCGGGTCCTCCAGCTTGACTTCGAATTGGGCGACGATGGCGGGCAGGGAAATCACTTCATAAGAACGGTCTTCGCTCGGCCTTCCGTCGTCGAACAGGCCCAAATTCTCGTAGCGAATGACCTTGTTGTGGTATGTTTTATAAGCCTTGTTGAGCATGAAATGGGCGATGTAATCGACGGATTCTTCCCCTTGATATACAGGATCGCGGGCCTCGCCGCTGCTCGGCAAGCGCACGGCGCGAAAGCGGCCCATGCCGGCAAAGAGGTCGCTGAGTGTGCGGTCGATTTCCCGCATTAAGAGGGGGTGTTGATCGGCGAGGTGGACGGGCAGGGCCTCTTGATCGACGAGATCGGTAAAGACTAGGCCGATGGTGTAGATGTGCGGCTGGGCGTTGGCTGGTTGGTTGCCGAATAGGATGGCGGCCCATCCGATGAGGAAGAGAGGTTTCACGGGATTGAATGCGCGATCTCGGTGGAAAACCTGTGTTTTGTTTAGAAACTATCTTATAATAGTAGCTCTGTCTATAAACAGACAGAAGTCTCAGAATTACCACCCACCCCGCTAGCCTTATTGGCTACAAACGATAGGAGTTGCAGATCATGACCACTCCCCCCGAACTAAATCCTGATCCGCTGCCCAGCGTCGTGGCCGAGCTATCCAAGCGGCTCGACTCCATTGAGCGCCGCTTGGACCGGATCGAGCCTCACCAACGCGAGGACATTGCCGCGCTGCGACAGGATACGCGCCAAGACATTGCCGTGCTACGCCAAGACATGCAGCGAGAGTTCGCCGCTGTCAACCGGCGGATTGACTGGCTTATTGGTATTCAAATCGGAACATTTGTCGCGTTGGTCGGCTTGCTTGTAAGCATCTTGTTAAAAGGTTGATTACCACCCCCGCTGGCCTTTATTGGCTACAAACGATAGGGGACGCAGACGAATGCAGAAGACGCATGTAGAGCAACTTTTTTCTTGACAGCCTTTTAGCGAGAATTTACTATAAACCCTTCAAATTTTTCGTCCACTTCTCACAGCTAAGGAGATGCAGTAATGAAGAAGTTGGCTCTTTTGGTCGCTATTGCGGCCCTTTGTTTTACGACGCTGGCCAGCGCCCAGCCACCTGTGCGCTACTTCGACTTGCCCAAGTTCACCCAAGCCCCCACGCTCGATGGCGACCGCGCAACCGTGGCTGACGAGTGGGCTGGTGCGCTGGAATTTCCCTGCTCGCCAGACCAGATCCAGCTCGATGGTCAAGAGTATGGCTGGCGCAATATCGAGCAGCAGGCTAGCGAAGTCAGCACCAACCAGCTCAATGAAAACGGCGAGACCGAGGTTGCAGGCGAGGGCCGCACCAACGCCGATTTCGAGTCGGTCATCCTACAGGCGTGGGACGACGATGCCCTGTACTATCTCGCCGAGGTCAGCGACAATGTCCGAGACACCGAGGGCGGGGGTGAAGCTCGGGCTTGGTGGGAGCGCGACAGCATATCTCTCTACCTCGACCTGAATAATGAAGATCACCCCGGTGGTGACCCGACCAGAGAGTTCGTCAACTTGAATGTGGTCAACTTCATGGCTCTGCCCTTTGGCTCGCACGAGTGGTCTGTCTGCTTAATCACCACTGTGGATATGGCGCGCGTGGATGTCCACGACCCCGACGCGATTGATGGGTTTGAATACGGCTTCCGCGACGCCGGCTCCGAGTTCGGCGAAGATGGCGACGCCGACTACGTGATTGAAGGCAAGCTGCCGTGGGATACCTTCCTCCGCAACGGAAACCTCTACGAAGCCCCCACGGTTGGCTCGGAGATGGGCTTTGCTTGGCTGCCGATCGATCCCGATGGCGAAGACGCTTATGGCGGCCAGATCCAGTGCGTGGCTTGGGCGGGTGGCAATATGTCCGAGTTCGCCAACTATGTCTTTGTGGATGATCAGGCTGGTCCGACAGGAACCTCGGTTGAGGACGATTCTTGGGGCCGCGTCAAGGAGACCTTCGTCCAGTAGTCAACGGCTCTTGGATAGGTTTATACGAAAGACGGGAAGTGGGCTTGACGCCTGCTTCCCGTTTTTTTTTCTTGACCCGCGAGATTTGGCAAGTATATGTTTTCGCCCGTTGATTTTCAGTTACTCAATACGCAAGTGACCCGCGAGGGGTTTTCATGCTGTATTTCCTAAAACGCCGTATTGTCAAGTGCTGGGTGGTCTTGTCCGTGCTGGTTGGTACTGGCTTGTCCGCGCCAGCCGAGGCGCAGCGCCACCCTGAATCTGCTGGTGCGCGGCCCTATTACAACCCTGCTCCCGGCACACCGCAAGACCCCCCGTGGAAAAAGCGGCCCCCCTTCCTGCGCGGCCCCCAAGACCGCTATGACCGAGGGATCGGGAGGGCCTTCCTCAACGCCGCAGTGAGCGTTCCCTATCTCAACTACGCCGACGAAAAATACATTGCTTACTACCGAGAGACGGTTGCTTGGGCCACCCCGTCGGGCCGCACGGAGCGGACCCGCAAAGTGGGTTGGGACCGGATGGGCAACTACATGGGCGGTGGCTATCAGCGGCTCCTGACGATAGAAGAATCGCGCAGTGGCAACGACTTTAGTGGGTATAGCTACATCGACCACAAGTATCGCTCGTTTCGGATCGGCCACTACACGCACAAGGATTTGCACTGGATCGCCACAGTGGGCAACGTGGGCTCACCGGACGGTGCGACGGATGTGCGCACCATCTTCACGCCGCTCACGCTGGTCAACAGCAAGCTGAACGTGTTGCGCATGGACATCAACTACAAGGCGCGCGACCGGGCGACGTTCCTCTATTCACGCGGCGGCGACCACTCCGGTGCTCAGCTATTCTCCAAATGGGCCTTTGGTCAAGAAGGCGACGACGCTTGGGACAATTCGCCGGTGCTGCTCTTTGGCGGCCACTGGCAGCACGAAGTAGGTAGCTTTGCCAGCGTTGGCGGGACGCTCGTCAACCAAATTATGGCCTCGCCAGCGCTGTCGCGCACCAGTGCTTGGCGCGGTGACTTGCCCTACGAGATGCTCGGCCCCAAGACCATCCGCGTCTTCGTGGCCGACGACTCGCCCGACAACGCCCGCGCCAATGCCATAGTCTATGGCGTGGACATCGTCCTCGAGGGCGAGCGCAACGCAGAGCCGGTGCGCCTGACCAGCCTCGACGACGACCCGGATTACGATCCGTCGATAGAAGCCGGGCCGCCCGAAGGGGGGGCCGCCCTCGCCGGCGGCGGGCGCGAGGCCGAAGGCAAGGTGCCGGTGGTGTACACCTTTGTCCTTCCGCCGGACGTGACGGTGCGCTCGGCGCGTTTTGTCGCCGACGTGGCTGGCGATTACCGAATTGGCGTCAGCCAGACCCACGACTTCTTCAACATCAGCCGCCGGGGCGACGCCACGATCACTGAGTCGGCTTGGCCCGCCCCTATCACTAAAAGCAACGAGCGGGCCATCCGGCGTCCGTTCAAGTGGTACACAGACGAAGACGAGGAAATCTATTACACCGTCGTCCGCGCCGATGGCAGCGACAGTAGCGGTGCCAATCGGCGGATGGTCTCCTTTGACTACGGCATTCCCACCGGGCAGAGCTTGGCCTCGATCAACTATCAGATCGACTTGGTAGGGCTGGAAGTCAGCGGCGAGATGGCGCACAACCTGCAGAACTTCATGTTCCCGGTCGGCAATAACGAGGGCGAGCGCAGCAGCGAGCGCGCCTTGGCGTGGTGGGTCAAGGGCGTCAAGGATCTCGCCGGCGGCTTGGCCGTGGGCGGCGAGCTGTACCGCATGGAGCCCGACTACGGCGGCGGGTACGACAGCTATCGCGGCGGCATGGCCTTCCACTACGATGGGCAGCCTGCGCCCGGCGAGCGGACCTCTACGGTCACCGAGGAGTTCCCGCTCCACGAGGACAACGACGATCACGACAGCTTCCCCGATAGCCACAGCGACGATACGGCCACTGCTGAGCCGCGGTTGCTTTATCCCGGCAATCCGAGTGCCTCGGTGTATCCGGGCCTCGACGAGAACGTCGATAACATCCCGGACATGGACCGCAACGAGAACTTCATCGTCGATTGGGAAGAGGCGTTTCTGACCTATGATTCAGAGCCGCCCGAATTTGTCTATGGAATTGACTTCAACAACAACAACGTGCCCGATTTCCGCGAAAACGACGACAAGCCAGACTACCCCTACCCGCGCGACCAACGGGGCAACCACCTCTTCCTCCGCTACGACCGCTTGGGGCGCTGGGGCAAGTTCATCAGCATAGGCCGCTACGACAACAGCCAGATCGCCGGCCCGGGCAAGTCCGAGGGGATGTACTTCCGCTACGCCTATTCGGTGGAAAAGCGCGGCGTTGGCGCGCTGAAAATCAACTTCGACGCCAAGCAGGTCAAAGACGACATCCCGGATCACACGTACGTGTACCGAGTGCCCATTGACGATATAGAGGTCATCAACTGGTTCAACGAGCCGGACGGGCCGCCCGAGCGCGCCGGCTTTTGGCGGCCGGCCACGCCGGACGAGCTACTGATGCGCGACAGCTTTGTGCATCTCCTCTTTTTCGACAGCACCTATCAGGGCTTCCGCGGCTTCAACATTGAAAACGGCTTCCTGTGGCAGCGCAACAGCCAAGCCGAAATTGAGCTTGCCGACGGCAGCGGGCTGTTGCAGCCCCAAGATGTGCGCTCGCGCTTTTCCATCGTCAACAAGATCGACTTTACCCACAGCTGGGGGGCCTTCAGCATCACGCCCAAGCTCAAGCACCGGACGATCTTTGAGCAGGTCGATAGCGAAGAGGGGCCGCGAAAGTCGTACAGCGACTTCATCCCCATCGTAATGGGGCGGTACAAGCTCACGCCCAAGACCAGCTTTCAGTTGGGCATCCAAGGGCTGCCCTTGCTGCCGTTTAAGCACTGGGATCGCGCCTTTGAGGACGAGACGTACAGCCAAACCGATTATCTGGCCATGCTGAGCATCACCGCAGATTACTTTGGCATCCGCGACAATTCGATATTCTTCGGCTATCAGCGCACGCGGCGAGACTTTAGCCATGCAGGGCGGCCCGATTCCAAGCAAGGCATCCTCTTTGTGGAGCTAATATCCCCCTTCTAACGATGCGAACGCAGATGAGACCAAGCGCAAAACACATTCGCGTCCTGCTGTGCGTGGCGTTGGCCGCCGGGGGATGCGCCACCCTCCGCTCCCTCGAATCGCAGGCCCAGCGCGAGTACGTCATCGAGCTGGACCCGGTCCTGCCCGCTGGAGATACCTATTACATCGATCCAATTGACAGCTCGGTCGTGTGGAGCGAGCAAGGGGTGCAAGTCAAGGTCAAGTTCTACGACGATGCCATGCTCGACGCCGAATACGGCACCCGCTTCACGCCCTATACGCTCACGGGCGTCGAAATCCCCGGGTTGGATTACACGCCGCCGCTGTGGACCGTTTTTGACGTGACGGTGATCAACCGCACTCGGGAGCGGGTGGAGCTCGATCCCACGCAGGCCATTCTGCGCTTGGACGACGACCGCCGCCTGCTCTGCCGCCAAGGGGCGGGCAATTGGTACGACGCGGACGAGTTTTTCGATTATTCCTACTTGAAGTGGGGGGGGCAAGAAGGCAATGTGAAATACCACGCCAGCTTGGACCGCGACCCAATCTGGAGCAAGAGCGAGTACAGCCGGGAAAAGCCCGTGCGCAAAGGCTCCATATACAGCGGCAAGCTGACCTTTCCGCCGCTGCCGGCCGAGACGAGGTCGTTCACCCTCGAAGTAAACGAATTCATTCTGGCCTTTGATCGCTTTCAAGTAGGGTACGGCAATCCAACGGAATTTACCGACCTGAAATTCCACTTCAAGGTCGATCACGGCGTGCGTTGGGTGGAGAATAGCCCATGAAAAAGATATGTCTCGGCGCGCTGCTGCTCGTCGGCTTGACGGCCTGCACTTTGAAGTACGAGGCCCTCAAGGACACCAGCTTGCCCAACCCGCCGGCGATGCCGGTCAAAATATACGTCAAGGAATTTCCGGTTGAGAGCAAGGCCAACGTGGTCGATCCGCGGAGTGCCAATTCGGTCGCGGATCAAGGGGGCCAGTACAGCACCAACGCCCTCGCCAGCCACGGCAACCGATTGTTGCAGATTACTCGGCCTTCGCGCATTGAGGACCTGTCCGGGGCCTTGTTGCGCGAGCTCCGCAAGCAGCGGGTGCGGGTCTTCATGCAGACGGACCGGGTCGAGGTGCTAGACGAAGACAGCGTGCGGCAGGTGAACAATCCCTTCGCGCTCGTGGCCGAGGACTCGGACGAGGCCGACTTGGAAATTAGCGGCACGGCCATAATTACCAGTCAGCGGGTGCGCAAAGTATTCTCGCCGCAAACGCAACGGGTGCAGGTCGAGGTCGCGGTGAAGGATCTCAAGACCGGCAAAGTGAGCAAGAAAAGCCCAGTGGATGCCGGCATTGTCATGACCTTCAACTCGCGGGAGTTGGAGGAGGCCCTCGCCATCGCGGTGGTGACCAGCCTAACCCAGCGATTGCTATTCTGAAGTGCTGGGGCTGGGCGCACTTTTGCTGGTGCTTTCGTTGAGTCCGTGTCGCGCCGAATTAAAGACTTGGGTGGTGGACGCGGTCGAGACCTTTGCCTTGGGAGCGACCCAAGGCGTACAGGTGCATCCCGATAGCCTCGTCATTCTGGCGCAGTTGGACGAGGCTGTAAACGTGGCTTTAGGACGATCGGTGATCGACGATTTTGACAAGCCCGTGCCCCTAACGGATGGCGCGATTGACCTCGTGCGGAGCGAGTGGATCTCGGGCACCAACCACGTGTTCGACAAGCAGTTTACCGTCGATCTGGGGCTGGACCGGGCGATTAAGCGGGTGCGGGTGCTCGCCGGCGAGACCGCGCTGAACCAGCCCGAATACTTCGTGCGCGGGTACAGGCTCGAAACGGCGGCCCAAGCAACGCCGCAAGTCTGGCGGCTCTTGGCGGAACAGCCGGACAATTTCGTCCTCAATGTCGATACGAGTGCGGATTCCACTTGGGCCGCGATTGACGCGCGCGGGGAAGCCGTCCCGCGCGAGGGGCGCTTTGTGCGGCTGACGCTCATCCGCCAAGACCGCAGCAACTGGGTCGCGATCGGGGAAATCGAGGTGTTCGGCGCCGGCTACGGCAGCGAAGGCTTTATCGAGGATAGCTTTGCCCCGCCCACGCCGGTCAATGTCGGGCAGATTCGCTGGCAAGCCGAGCGCCCAGAGCGCACGGGCATTGAGTTGCAGGTGCGCGGCGGCCCAGCGCCTTGGGAAAGCGTTGCAGCCCACGAGGTCGGGGAATTTTTCTACGACGGGGACGAGCCGGTCGAGCGGTTGGCGTACCGGGCCCGCCTGACGAACTCGGCCCCGTTTGTCAGCCCGGTGCTCAAGCGCGTCGCCGTTGACTACGATCCCGTCTTGGTCGCCCAACAGGTCTGGGCCGAGGTGGTCGCGCCCGATGCCCTGCACAAGGGCGAGGAAGTAGCCCTGATTGGCCGCGTGGAAATCGCGGCGGGCGTCGATGATTACGGGGTCGATCTCTTGCGAGTCCAAGGCCCCTTGCTCGGCGTAACGGCCGTGCGCGTCCATGGCCGCGAACTCGCGCCCGGCGTCGGCTACACTTGGGGGCCGACCGCAGACCGGGAGGGCCTGCAGGTAGAGCTCGCCCCGGACGAGCGAATCAACGCGCTGGCCACGGTCGAAATTGAGGGGCCGGCGCTCTTTGTGCGCGACAAGACCGCCCTGCGCTTTGCCGCCGGCAACAAGGCCCAAGGCGACCGCGACGGCTACGTGAACTGGCAGCAGGGGCGAGAAAAGCCGGGCGCCACTTGGACGGTACTGGCGGCGGGGACGCCGTTGCCGCTTTTGGGCGAAGTGCAGGTGCAGCCGCGCCCGTTCTCTCCGTTTGCCGACGAGTACGCGCGCTTTGCCTTGGTCGTCGGCAACATCGAAGTGGGCCGGGAAGTGGTGCTAAAAATGTACAGCTTGACCGGGCGGCCCATTCGCCAGTTGGCGCAAACCGGCAGCGCCCGCACCTATCAGTTTGAGTGGGATGGCCGCGATGAACGCGGTCGCGTCGTCGAGCCGGGGCTTTACCTGTACGAGGTCGGGATCGAAGAAAGCGGCCCGGCGCGCCGAGGCACCTTTGTGGTGGCGTACTAGCGTCCTCTTGCTGGCTTGCGCCCCCCCGGTCGGTGCTGCTTTTGAATTTGCGGCTCAGGGGGCGCAGAGCACGGCCTTGGGCGGGGCCTTTGCCGCCAGCATTCAGACGGCTGAGGCCGTTTGGTACAATCCGGCCGGCAACGCCCAGCAGCAAAAATGGCGAGCCGGCACGTCCCACGCGCTGCTTTACCCCGGGTTGGACCAGAGTCCAGCCCTAAACGGCGTGGCCGTGGCCGGTCCCTTGCGGGGCGGCGGCTTCCAACTGGGCCTTTCGTTTTTAGGGGCCGATGGCTGGCGCGAAGAAGTGATCGCCTTGGGCTACGGGCGGCCGTTGCACGAGCGGTTTGCCTTGGGCGGCGGCGTGCGCACCAGCGCTTGGAACGCGGGCGATTTGGCCCACCGAGCTTGGTTCCTCGACGTGGGGGCCACTTGGGAAGTGGGTTTCGTCCACCCGCGGGCGTACCTGCGCTTGGCGTTGGTCGCCAAGGGCCTTAACGGCGCGAATATCGCGGCCGGCGGCCAAGCCGCGGGCGAGGAAAAGCCGGCCGTGGTCGCCGCGGCCGTGCTCAACTGGGCGGGGCGGGAAGTCCTGCTTGACATGGAGCACCGCGATGGGCAGACCGAATTTAGGGTCGGGTTCGAGGCGCGGACGGTGAGCCTCAACGGCGCGCGGTTCCGCATGGGCGGGGCCGCGGTGGGTGCGGGTTTTGACGATAGAGAACTCAACGTGGGGCTTGGCCACAACTATAAGCAATGGCATTTCGATTACGCTTATTCCTACCCTCTGCATCTGTCCGGTTACGGCGGCGTGCATTGGTTCGGCGTTGGGTATCGCCAGCGCTGAGTTGGAATAAGACCGAATCTCTACACTGCATGAGGATAGCTGCCATGAGTAGTACTGCGAGAAAACTGGGGCGGACCGCGCTGCTAGCGGCTGTTGGGTTGGGTATGCTGGGCGCCGAAGCCCAAGCGCAGACCTTTCTGCGCAACCGGGATTTCCTCAACCTCGGCCATCCCGAACCGTATTTGAACTACGGCCGCAAGGAGTACGATCCCTATCCTTCGGTGATCAACGCGCGCAATCGCTACGACCGCTTGGGCAATTACCTGTCGCGCGGCTTCAATGTCTTTACGTGGGAATTTTCTCGCCCGGGCGAGAGCAACATCAACACCCGCACGGCCCAGTACTTGGGGTGGTTCGCCAACTTGGTGATGCTCAACGACTCGTACAAGGGCTGGAACTACCGAGTGACCTTGGGCGAGGACATCCGCGCCAAGTTCTCCGACCTGACCTTTAGCGACCCGCGCTTTTTCGGCATCCTGCTCGACGGCGCGTCCTCGGACAACAAATTCACCCTGATGCTCAGCCAAGGCGGCGACCTGTTAAACGCCGCCAAGTTTTCGACCTTCAAGGCGACTCGCGAAACCTCGCCGGTGCTGATCTTTGGCGGCCACTGGGAGACCAAGTTGGGCAATGTGCTGCGCTTGGGGGCCACGTACTTCAACCAGCACATGGCCAATACGGCCGACGAAAACGGCTCCTTTCTCAAGGGCGATACCCCGTACAGCATGCTGCCGCCCTCGTTTATCGAAGTCATCGTCGAAGACGACTCGCCCGACGATATGGGCCGGGCGGCCACCGTCTATGACGTAGATGTGGTGATCATCGGGGAGTCCCAGGGGCAGCGGGTGCGCTTGACCAGCATTGAAGGCGATCCCGAATACGACTCGAGCCTCAAGCTGATCGATCCGGTCGGCGGGGTTGCGGGCGGGCTGTCGGTCGCCGGCAGCGAGCAAGCGGTCTTCCGCTTCCAAATGCCGCAATTCAACCTGCCGGACGCGGCCGAGTATTCGGCCGATCCCGATGGCTTCGCCCCGGGGCTGACGATGAAATCCGTGCGCTTTTTGGCCGATGTCGAGGGCGACTATCGCATCTTGGTGCGCCAACAGCACTTGTTTTTCGACCAGCAGGCCCACCAAAAGAACGTGGACAAAGTGGCCGAGGGAGACGACCGCTACGCTCCGGGGGGCAGGAGCTACGTCAATCCTTTTACCAGCCAGACCGGCGATGACGCGCTCAAGCCTCTGGACGTGCTAGCAGAAGAATTCCACGCAGATCCCGAAGCCTTCAAGAAGCCACCTTTCAAGCAGTGGCCGGTGCAGCCAAATCCGGGCACGACCCAAGCGTCGCCGTTTTTGCAATTCAAGTGGGATTTGCTCGATCCGACCCGGGCAGCCTACACGGTCCTGCGCTCCGACGGTCGCGATTCGGGCCGCAAGGTGGTCGAATTTGACTACGGCATCCCCACCGGGCAGGCACTCTACGGGTTGGACTGGGACTTGGACTTCAAGGGGCTAAAAGTAAAGGGCGAGTTGGTCGCCAATCCCCAATACTTCCTCTTCCCGGTGGGCAGCAACGCCGGCAAGCGCTTTGACAAGCAGGCCCTCGGCTATTTCCTCACCGCCTCAAAGGAGGTAGGCCCGCTAGAGCTGGGGGGCGAAGTTTTCAACCTAGACCCAGACTACAGCGGCAACTACGACAGCGACCGCGGCGGCGTGGCCTTCTTTAGCGACGATTGTTTTGTGTGTCCCCAGATGCAGGAAATGTCCGTTATGACCGACAACGACGACAACGACCAGTGGCCCGACGAAATGCTCAACGAGCTGCCCAGTGCGGAGAAGGCGGATTCGGGCATTTTCCCCGGCTTGGACGAAAACAACGACCTCATCCCGGACAGCGACCAGAACTTCAACGGCATTCCCGATTGGACCGAGCCGATCCTCTTTTACGACGCGGACCCGCCGGATTTCATCTACGGCATTGACTTCAACAACAACGGCGTGGTCGATTACCGCGAAAACGACGCCCTGCCGGACTATCCCTACCCCCGGGACCGCCGAGGGGCCCACTTCGTGGCCACCAAGAAGGGCTTGGGCCGCTGGGGCAAATGGGCCTCGGTCGGCTATTACACCATGGAGGAGCCGGCCGGCGGCGGCAAGGCGCACGCGTTCTACGCCCGCTACGAGCACAACTTCACCTCGCCCTACTTGGGCAAAATCCGCATCAACGAAGACGTCAAGCAGGTCCGCGACAGCATTCGCGACGACGTGTACGTCTGGGAAGACACGGGTTTTACCCAGCGGATACCCAGCCCCGTTCCGCACTTGAAAGGCCCGATGATCGAGGCGCGGGACATCAATTCGCAGATTTTTCCGCCGGATGTCGATCCCCTGAACATGCGCAACAGCTTGGTCAATACCTTGTTCATCAGCTCGACCTTTCGGCAGTTTTCCAACCTCAACGTCATCAACAGCATCCAATGGATCCGCAACAGCCAAGCCGCAGACGAGTTCGACGACGGCACCCAACAGGAAGCCGGGGTGCTCTCGACCTTTGCGATGGTCAACCGGCTCGACTACACGATCAACGCCGGCAACCTAAACATCCGCCCGATGTTCAAGCACCTGTTGTTGCGCGAGCATTCGAGCGTCCTCGAAGACGCCGGGGACACGGACAAAGGCATCATTGAGTCGTACTCGATTTACGCCCCGATCCTCAGGACCCGCTTTGACTTGACGGCCAAGTCCAATCTGCAACTAGGCTTCCAAGGCTTCCCATTCTGGCGTCACACGAGTTTAGACCGGCGGGAAGAGAGGAACGATTTTAAGGAATGGACGCTGGTGCTGATGATGAGCAACCGCTCGGATCACTACGGCTACAATCTCGCCTCCCAGTTCGGCTTTATCCGAACCAGCCGGGAGTACGACCATGCCACGCGCGCGTCCGATAGCTTCGACAACTCGCGCCTCTTCTTCGATATTGTGGCCGGGTTCTAGCCGAGGAGATTGACACCATGATTCTGGTAAATCTGCTGCTCATCGCAGCGGTCGGCGCGGCCGCCAGCCTGAGTACGCGCTTTTTCTCGCCGGTGGAATTGCAAGACCGCTTTGAGGAGGGGCAAAAGCTCTACGCGCTCGGCGACTACGACAAAGCCATTGAGCGCTACGAGGTCATTCTCTCCACCGAGAGCAACGCCATGATCAACGTGGAGGACGTAACCGTGGCGGTCGACGAGTTCATCCTGCCGGTGCGCGTGGGCGCCACGTACCAGCTCGGCAACACGTACAACAAGCTCGGGCTAGAAAAATTGCAACGCTCGCAGTTTTTGCGCTCGGAAAAGAAGGAAGCCGCGGCCGACGCGCGCTACGAGGAAGCCCTGCGCGATCTCAACCAGAGCCGCGACTTCTTTCGCAGCCTCGCCGCGGACGAAAGCGTCGATAATCGCACCCGGGTAATGGCGCAGTACCAGATGATCCAGACGAGTTACCAGCTCAAGGACTACGAGCAGGTCATTGGCGAAGGGGACGCGCTGCTGCGCCGCTTCCCCCACAGCCTCTACGAGGCGTCCGTTCACTACGACCGAGCGTGGTCCTTGTTTGAATTGGAGCGCTACGACGAGGCCATCGCCAGCTTCAAGCAGGTCTTGGTCTTGGCCCCCCGAGGGTCCAACGCGGACCGCTCGCTCTTCCAGATCGCCGAGAGCTACGACGAGCTCGGGCAGTACGCAGACGCGCTCGATTACCTCGACCGCCTCATCGCCCGCTACGACTTCACGCAGATGACCGAGGAAGAGATCATCGAGATGACCACCCTCAAGCTCAAGGGCTTGGTCAAGGAGACCGCGCGCGAACTGGTCGCCAAGGCTCATCTGAAAAAGGGCGACATCTACGCCCGCAACGGCGAGGTCGAAAAGGCCCTCGCCGCCTATGCCGTGCTCCCGGCCGAATACGCAGCCGAGCCGGTCTTGGTGCAAAACAGCTACATTCGCACCGCCGAGTTGGTGCAGAAGGAACAGGGCACGACCGCGGCCATTGCCGCGTACAAGGACGCCATTGAAAAGGTTGAGGACCGGCTCTTTCAGGCCCGGACCCAGCTCACGGTCGCCCTAATGCTTTTCGACCAGCACGAGTACCTCAAGTCGGCGCAAGAATACGAGATTTACCTCAATGCCTACGGCGATGTGGCGCAGCGCATTGGCTTTGACCGCTACAAGGTTCTCTTTCGCATAGCCCAGTGCCACCAAGAACGCGGCCGGCAGCTCCGCAGCGAAGACCCGGTGCGCGCCGACGAGGAAATCGCCAAGGCCCTCGCAAGCTACGACCAGCTCCTGAGCGTGCGCGCGGACAACGTCCTAATTCCAGACGTGCTTTTTAACGCCGGCTTTGCCAACCAGCTCCTCGACAACGACCAAGCGGCCCAGCCCCTGTACCAGCGATTAGTCGCTGAATATGCAGACCATCCGGCGGCCCCCAACGGGCTTTTGCAGTTGGCCCGCATCGCCTATGCTGCGGCCGAATTCAACCGGGCCGAAGCGATCTACAGGTCCTTCCTCGACCGCTTCCCAAGCTCAGACCTACGCAACACCGCGCGGATGGAGCTTGGGCTTGTGTACAAGCACCTGCAGGACACAGACCGCGCCATCGCCGCGTATGAGACAGTGGAAGAGGAGTGGGACAAGTGGCCTACTGTGCAGGTCGAGTTGGCTGAGCTATACATGGGCCACCAAGCGTACGCCGAGGCGGGTCAGGCCCTGTCTCGCGCCTTGGATCGAGCGGGCGACGACACCTTGAGAGGCCAGATGCACTACACCTTGGCCCGGGTGCATTTTGCCGAGGACAATTTCGCGGGGGCCATCGGCTCTTGGGGGCAGGCCATCGCGCTCAATCCGCCCGCGCACATCTTGCAAAATTCGCTGTTGGCGCGCGGCGGTGCGTACTACGAGGTCGCCAAACAGCAAGACGCGGCCGGCGACACGGCCGAGGCGCGCCTAAGCTATGAGGCGTCGCTAAAGGATATGAAGGCCCTGCTCGACAGCGGGCCGACCCCCCAGATCAAGGACAGCGCCTTCCGCACGCTGGGGGCCGGCATGATTCGCTTGGGGCGTCAAGAGGAGGCCGCCAACTACTACCAAGAGCTCATTGCCGCGTCGGCCGACCCCCAAGAGCAGGCGACCTTTCGCATGCTGCTGACCGAGCTGTACTACGACCAGCAGGACTTCGTCCAAGCCGAAAAATTCGCTCGCCAGCTCCTCGACATGCAGTTTGAAGACGACGACCAAGCCGGGTACTACCGCAAGGAACGCGCCTATTCCATCATCGGCAACGCGCTGTTGCAGCAGCAACAGTACGAGGAATCCGCCCGCATCTTTGCCCAAGGGCTCAAGCGCTATCCAAATTCGGGCGAGAGCGGCAACTTGGCCTTCTCCAAGGGCTTTGCCGAAATCAGCTACGGCGACTACGCGACCGCGGCCGAGAGCTTCCGAACCTTTATCAAAAAATATCCGCGCAATGCCAACCGCATGCACGGCCAGTACTATCTGGCCCACAGCCTCCAAGCTCTGACCCAGTTTGAGGAGGCTGCGGCCGCTTTTGCCGCGCTCGTCGAGCACCATCTCCAGTCCCAATACGAGGAGGAAGCACTTTTCCTCATTGGCGAAAACCACTACAACGAGCGGGCCTTTGCCGAAGCCGTGCCGGCCTACCAAGCGCTCTTGGCCAAATATCCCCAAGGCCAATACGGCGGCTCGGCGCAGTACGCGTTGGCGTGGTCCTTTGTCGAGCAAGAGCAGATGGAGCAAGCCGTCGGCGCGATGCAAGCTCTCGTCGCCAACTACCCCCAGAGCGAATTCGCCCCCAAAGCGCAGTTTACCATCGGCGATTACTACTACAATATCCAGTCGTACGACGAGGCCATGGCCGCGTACGAGCAAGTAATCGCGCGCTATCCCGATTCCGAGGAGGCGTCGCGGGCCACCTCCTTAGTAGAAGAGCTAAGCGAGATCCAAGCGAGCTTTAGCTACAACGAGGCCATGAAGCTGTTTGAGGCCAAAGACTACGACCGGGCCGTGCCAG
Organism: Candidatus Latescibacterota bacterium; assembly: GCA_965242865.1. GTDB lineage: Bacteria > Latescibacterota > UBA2968 > UBA8231 > UBA8231. The sequence goes on along the minus strand of CBDETK010000013.1, from coordinate 4,727,784 downwards.
CCCTACAGGGGATCATCCGCGATTACCCCGGCACCTATACCGAGTTGGCCGCGTACTGCAACTTGGGGCTGGTCTATGAAATCACCCGCCAGTGGTCGCAGGCCGTAGAAAACTATCAGGTCGTGGAAGAAAAGGGGGGGGACGAGCCGGAAAACGCCGATGTGGTCAGTTTTGCCAAGCTGCACCGAGAATGGATCGTGGAAAACCGGCTCTAGCCCGCTTTCAACGCAACGCAAAGCAGGACCCAATACCGGGAGGTTGTAATGGAGCAGAATTTTTTAGTGGACCAGTTTTTCAAAGGCGGGCCGATGATGTGGCCCATGTTGCTGTGCTTGTTGATCGCCCTAGCCATCATCATAGAACGGCTGTATCGCCTGCTGATGGTCCCGGGCGAACAAGAGGCCGAACAGCAGCTCAACGAGGCCGAGGACGTGCTCAAAAGCCAAGGCGAAGGCGGGGCCATCGAGCTGTTCCGGCAGGGCAGCGGCGTGCTCAACTTCATCTTCGCCGCCTTGGTCAAGCGCTACGACACCTTAGTCTTGGAAAATCGCACGGACCTAGAGGACATGCGCCAAGAGTTGATCTTGGCCACGGAGGAGGCCGGCGAGATCTATCTCGGCCGCCTGCTCAACGCGCTCGGCACCATTGGCGTCCTCTCCCCGCTGATGGGCCTGTTGGGCACGATCATGGGCATGATTCACGCCTTTGACGCCATTGCCCGCGCCGGGGCCGGCGATCCAGCGGCCGTAGCCAGCGGCATCTCCGAGGCCCTGATTACCACAGCCAGCGGCCTCATCGTCGCCATTCCGACCATCGTCTTCCACCGCTACCTCTCCGGTCGGGCGGAAAAGGTCTTCAAGAGCGTGGAGCTGTACTGCCACGCCTTCGCCAATACCCTGCTGGTGCGCTTTCAGGCCAGCCAGCGCGAGGCGAGCTAAAGGATGCGGCAGCGACGAAAGAGCGGGTTCGGCCAAAGTGCCTTCAAGACCACGGAGAATCCCGACCTGACTCCGCTCATCAACTGCATGTTCTTGCTGTTGGTGTTCTTTATGGTGGCGACCACGTTCGTCAACCCCAAGGGCCTGAGCGTAGATCTGCCGGGCGGCGAAGGCGAGTCGAGAGCGACCAAGGACATGAACATCGTGATCGACCCGGACCAGACGATCCAAGTCAACGGCGAGGTCACCGACAAGGCGAGGTTGGCGGAAAAAATTCGTCAGGTCATAGCGGCCGACAACACCAAGAACGTTATCTTGGAGTCCGCGCGGTCCGTGCCTCACGCTTACGTGGTGCAGGTGATGGACATTGCCCGCGGCGAGGGCATTGAAGCCATTGCCTTTGCCAAGAGCGGAGAAGGATAAGCGGCATGGCTAAACGGAGACAGTCGCTGGCCGACAAGGCCGGCGAATTTGAGCTGAACCTAACGCCGATGATCGACGCGGTGTTCCTGCTGCTGATCTTCTTTATGACCACCACGGTCTTTGTCAAGGCCACTCAGCTCAAAATTGAGCTGCCCGACTCGATCCACTACGATCAACTCAAGGCCGAGAAGAAGCTGAACCTGCGCATCTCGAGCGAGGGCCAGCTCGAAATCAACGGGCAGTTGGTGGCCATGGGGCAGCTCGCCAGTTGGCTAGAGCGCGAGAAGGTCCGCACCGGCTCATCGACGTTGATCATCACCGCGGACGCGGATGCGGCCCACGGCCATATCATCGACGCGATGGAAACGGCCACCCTGGCCGGCGTCGAACAAATCGACGTGGAAACCGAGGAACCAACCCATTGACAACAGCTAGCAAAAGAGGGAGTTGCAGTGTTATGACAGCGAGGTACATGGTGCTCCTTGTGGCACTCGGGCTGGTCTGGAGTTGCGGCGGGCTCATCCCGCCCCAACGCGTGTACGACCTGCACGTGATGCCCGTCCTGCCCGAGGGCCGCGGCGATTACACCATCGACCCAGACGACAGCTCGATGGTATTTAGCAAAGAGGGGCTTTTGATCAAGGTGCGGCATCTGAGCGATCCCGAGCTCAACGAGCGCTTCCCGCCCCTGTACGACGGTCGTCACGTCAACCCCTACACCCGGGGCACGATTGACCCCGAAAAGGGCTACATTCCCCCGCAATTCACCGTGTTTGAAGTCGAGGTCGTAAACCTGACTTACGCCAAGATCGAGTTCGACCCGGCTAAGGCGACCATGGAATCGGGCGGCGAGACCTATCGCTACTACGATCCCGGGCGCGAGGGGGCCATCGTGTTGGGGGGCAACAGCTTCACCAAGTACTACAAAATGGAGCTCGGCACTTCCGGCAATGAGCGCGAAATCAACTTGGAGCGCATGGGCATTATCTACAAGACGGTTTTTCACCGCCATCGGCCCATCTTCCGCGACAGCCGCCAAAAAGGCATGTTAGTCTTTGACCCGTTGCTGCCAGAAAACGACGAGTTGTTGCTCACCTTCCGCGAATTTGTGCTTTCCTTTGACGCCAGCGGCAACCCAGAAGAGACCATCGATGTCGAGTTCCGCTTTGCCGTGGACCAAGGGACGCGGGAAAAACCCCCGGCCAATGGGGCGAGTTAGCGCGTATGGCAGGATGGCTCGTTGCGAGGAGCTGGACCTTCCGTCTAGCTCCTCTTTTTATGCACTGTATTAGCTGCGACGCCGAGCGGCCAGACGACAGGGAGTTGCTGGCCCGAGTCGGCGCGGTCGAAATTACCGCGGCCGATCTACGCGCCTTTGCCGACGGCCGCAAGACGAGTGCCCAGCGCGCCCAGCACCGGGCCAATTTGCAGACGCTCATCGACCGCGAGGTGTTGCTGTTGGAGGCCCGCGCTCGGGGGTTGCAGCGCGACGAGGCGATCTTGGCCGAGCTCGCCCAGCGCGAAACCAAGGCCCTCGCCGACGCCATGCTAAAGCGCAATGTCGCGGCCAAGGTCGCGGTGGATGCGGATGACATCGAGGCCGCTTACGCGCGGCCGGGCTGGGGCGAAAAAGTCGTCGCGCTGGAGATTTTTGTGCCCAGTCGGCAACAGGCGCGGCAGGTGCAAGCGCTGTTGGCGCAGGGCGCGGACTTTGCCGAAGCCGGGCGTCAATTCGCGGCCGACCCTTACTACGGCATGCACACCGGCGAAATCCGGCGGCTGGCCTATTCGCCCTTCGACAGCCCCCGCGCCCTCGCCGAAGCGGTCTTTGCCCGGCCCGTGGGCGGGGTGACTGAGCCGCTCCCCTTGCGCGGCGGCTTCGTCATCGCCAAGGTGGCCGAGCGGCACCGCGTCGATTTGCCCGAGGTCGAGGAAGGCATCCGCCAAGCACTCCGCGCCGAGCAGCAAAAGCAACTGCGCGAATCGTACCTGCGGCACCTCAAGTGGGATTTGGACACGGTTTTTGACGCCGAGGGCATGGACGTGGTCGTAGCGGTCTTGCAGGGCGCGGTCGATTATGCGGACTTGGATGGGGCCGCGCACCAGCGCCCGGTCTATTCTTTCGAGGGCTTGCAGATGGACGTGGCCGAGGTCTTGGAGGCCGTGCGCCCCTCGGGCCGCTTGTGGCTGGCAGCCAGCGCGGACTCGGTCAACGAGAAGCTATCTGAGCACCACTTCCCCACCCGCCTCATGGCCCACGACGCTCGGCGCAAGGGCCTCGATAAAACCGAGGCTTTTGCGCGGTCCCAGGCCTTGGCGTTGGGCAACCTGATGTTGATAAAACTGCGCGAGCAAATTTTGACCGCAGCGCCCGAGCCGACCGAGGACGAGCTGCGGGCGTTCTACGAGGAGCACAAGCGCCGCTTCCGCAGCCCGCCCCAAGCGCAATTAGAGGAGATTTTGCTCGACACGCCGACCGAGGCCCGGCAAATCGCCGCGCAGATTGAGGCCGGGGCCGAGTGGGCGGCACTCGCTCGCGCCCACAGTCTCCGCCGCGACGCCGAAGATGGCATTCTGTACGTCTCTGAATCGCAGGCCCCCTTTTTGGGGGAGGCTTGGATGAACGCGGTGATGCAGGCCGAGTTAGGCGAGCTCCAAGGGCCGATCCAAATGCGGGGCGGCCATTCGATCTTCCGGGTTATCGAGCGCTGGCCAGAGACGTACTACGACCTAACGCTGGAGCGGGTGCGGAAGGCGGTGGTGCACGACATGCGCGAGCGCATCGAGCGGGAGTCTTTCAACCGCTATCTGCGGGATTTGCGCCAAAAATACGCCGCGCAAATTGACATCCGCGAAGAGCGTCTGCGGTATTTGGACGACGACTTGGCGCGGAACTGATTTTGTCGTCCGCCAACGCCCCAGCGCGCTTCGCGGTTATGCCCGCCGACGCCCCCTTTGAACCGGGCTTTAACACAAAGACCCTGTGGGCCGCGCTGTTTGTGGGCTTCGTCATGCTGCCGGGTGCGATTTACCTCGGGCTGGTGACCGGGATGAGCATGGCCGGGGGTGCCGAATGGGTCACCTTGATTCTCTTCATCGAAATGGCCAAGCGCACCTTTGTATCGCTGCGGACCCAAGAGATCATCATCCTCTACTGGGTGGCCGGGGGCTTGGTGATGATGGGCGGCAAGCTGGGCACCGGGGCCGACCTCTTTGGCGGCCCGTTCGGCGTGTTGATCTGGGACCAATACCTGATCCAATCGCCCCAAGCCGACGGACTGGCCGAACACATTCCCACTTGGGTCGTGCCGCCGTGCGGTTCGGAGGCCCTGTTGGAGCGCAGCTTCCTCGACAGCGCGTGGCTCAAGCCCATCGTCATCCTCCTCTGCGCCGTCGCCCTACAGCGCGTCAATGCCCTGTCCTTGGGCTACGTGCTCTTCCGCATCACCCACGACATTGAGCGCCTGCCCTTTCCCATGGCGTACATACAGGCCGGCGGCGCCACGGCCCTCGCCGAAACCTCGGCCAAGCGCGAGGGCTGGCGCTGGCACGTGTTCAGCACCGGGGCCTTTATCGGAGCGGTGTGGGGCGTGTTCTACGTGGTGGTGCCCACCCTGTCGTCGGTCTTTCTAACCGAAACCGTGTCGATTTTGCCGATCCCCTTCATCGACTTCACCGTGCCGCTAAAGGCGGTGCTGCCGGCCGCGGTCATCGGCTTGGCCACGGATTTGATCCACGTGCTATTCGGCTTGGTGCTGCCGTTCTGGGTCGTAGTCGGGGTGTTTGCCTCGTCGATCGCGGTCAACCTAATCGCCAACCCCGTCCTCTATGCCTACGGCATCCTGCACACTTGGGAGCCGGGCATGTCGTCGATTCCCACCCAGATCGCCAATACCTTTGACTTCTGGTTGAGCTTTTCGCTCGGTGGGGCCGTCGTGGTCGCGGCCATGGGCTTTTACACGGCGGGCAAGGTCTTGCTCGCGGCCGGCAAGGAGCGCGCCTCCCTTCGGGAGGCTCTCCCCGAGCGCGGCGACATCCGCATAGTCACGGCTTTGGGGATTTGGGCGGTGAGCACGCTGGGCTTTGTGCTGATGGTGTACTATTTGGTGCCGGATTTTCCGTGGTGGATCACCGCGCTCTTTGGCTTTGTGTGGACGCCCATCTACTCGTACATCGGCACGCGCATGATCGGCCTGACCGGGTCGCCGCAGGGCGTCACGTTCCCCTATCTGCGCGAGGCCAGCTTCTATTTGTCCGGCTACCAAGGGGCTGGAATCTGGTTCGCGCCGGTGCCGATCTTCCAGTGGGGGTACGAGGCGCAAGTGTTTAAGCAACTAGAGCTAACTCGCACCCGCTTTGGCAGCATCGTCAAGATGACGGCCCTGACCTTGGCCGTCATGTTCGCGTGTAGCTTCCTATTCTGGTCGCTGATCTGGAAGCTCGGGCCGATTCCCTCGTCCGCGTACCCATTCGTGCAAAAGATGTGGCCCTTCCACGCCACCATGCAGGCGTTCTGGGCCAAATCCACCCTGCCGGGCGCGGGCCAGAGCTTGGTGACGCAAATTATTCGCTGGGATTACATCGGGATTGGGCTGGTCTTTAGCGGCGCGTTGTACGCGCTGCTGAGTGCGCTGAGTGCGCCGCTGGGGATCTTCTATGGTTTTGTCGCCGGCCTCGGCGGCTGGCCGCACTTTGCCATCCTCAACTTCGTCGGCGCGCTGCTGGGCCGCTTCTACCTGCAAAAGCGCTTTGGCCCCGACCGCTGGTACGCGTACGCGCCCATCGTGCTGGCTGGGTACTCGTGCGGCGTGGGCCTAATCGGCATGACGTCCATTGCCGTCGCGCTGATTTCCAAGGCCGTGTCGCAGGTCGTGTTCTGAGGAGCTGCCCGTTGCGTCGCGCACTGGTGTGCATGGCCTTGTGGGCGCTGGGTTGCAGCCCCAAGGACTCAGGGCAAACGAGCGGAGACCGCGTGGTCGCACCCCCTCCAGCGGGCGCGGCCCCACCCAGTGAAAGTTCCCCCGTGCCGCCCGCGGTCCGCCAAATTGATCGCGCCATGGTCCTCGTGCCCGAGGGCGTCTTCGTGATGGGGTGGGACGCGGGCGACCCGGACGAAGCGCCGCCGCACCCGGTTTTCCTTTCCGCGTACTACATCGATCAGTTCGAGGTCACCGTCGGGCAGTACCGGCGCTGCGTGGAGGCCGCGGCCTGCGAAGAGCCGGCCTACGCCCCGCGCTGCAACTACGACGGCTTTGCCGACGACACCCATCCCATCAACTGCGTAAACCGCCCAAACGCGCTCGACTATTGCGCGTGGGCTGGCCTGCGGCTGCCGACCGAGGCCGAGTGGGAAAAGGCCGCGCGCGGAACCGACAGACGCCCGTATCCTTGGGGCTACGAGCTCGTAGGCGACGAAGCCAATTTCCGCTTTATCGCCGGCGCGACCGAGCCGGTGGGCAGCCGACCGGCCGGCGCGTCCCCGTACGGGGCCTACGACATGGCGGGCAATGTGTGGGAGTGGGTCGCCGATTGGTACGGGGACGCGTACTATGCCGAGAGTCCCCGCGACAATCCGCCGGGGCCGGTGCGCGGCGAGTTTGGGGTGCTGCGGGGTGGGTCGTGGTGGTTTGAGAAGGAGGCCCTGCCGGCCGCGAATCGGCAAGCCTATCGCCCGCTGCGGACCGATATAGATATTGGATTCCGGTGTGCGCGGGATTTTTGAGCGGGCGATCGGGCCGGTGCTCGTCGCGCTGGTCGGCTGCGGCAAAGACCCCGTAGTGCCGGTCACGGTCACCTTAACAGAGGGCGTGGTCATCGAATCGCTGGCCGATATAGCGGCCCTTCAAGCAAGAGGAGGGGCTGCGTATATAATTGACGGCGACTTGCAGATCGCCGGGACCAACTTGGCCACGCTGACGGGCTTGGAAGGGCTGCGGCGCGTCGAGGGCAGCGTTGAGATTTGGTATAACGACCGCTTGGAAAGCCTCGCCGGGCTGGAAGGGCTCGAAAGCGTCGGGGCGGGGCTCGGCCCGGTGCCGGCGGTCGCAGCCGGGAAAGCCGCGCACGTGGTGGAAGGGCTGTTGATCTTTGAAAACAAGGCCCTGCGCTCGCTCCAAGGGCTGGAGAACTTGGCTTTTGTCCGCGGGGGCTTGGCGCTCGTCCGCAATGAGGCACTGACGTCGCTGACGGACCTGTCGCACTTGGTGGCGATCGAAGGCAGCGTAGATATCTGGTTCAACGACGCGCTGCAAAGCCTAGAGGGCCTGCACTACCTAGCGCGGGTGCGGGATTTTTTGGAAGTCAGCGGCAACGGCGCGTTGCAAAGCCTCGCTGGGTTGCGCGGCGTCCGCTACGTGGGGGCCGATTTGATCATCAGCAACAACGCACGCCTGCCCCAAGCTGCGGTGCAGGCGTTTGCCGAGCGGCTGGCCGCGGAGGGGTTTGCCGGGGCGGCCATCGTTGAGGGCAATCTGGGCGATTAGCGGTCAGCCCCTAATTTCAGAGGCTGTCTGAACACTCTGGAGATAGTCCCTTGCGTCTAAACGCTATCGGCTGGATTCCCGCTTTCGCGGGAAGGACAGCGACCGTCTTACTGCCTGTTCAACACGCCTCAAGGTGGTTTTCAGACCGCTTCTCACTTTCGCACTAGGCGGATGCGGTGATTGCGCGTATCGGCGATGTAGAGGTTGTCGTCCGGGTCGAGTTCAATGCCGTAGGGGCGGTTGAGCAGGGCGGACTGGGGCGGGCCGCCGTCGCCGCGGTCGCCGGATTTGCCGCACTGACCGGCCACCGTAGCGATCGTGCCGTCGAGTTCAATGCGGCGCACGCAGTGGTTAAAGGTGTCGGCCACGAACACGCGGCCCGCCGAGTCAATGGCCACGTCGCAGGGCCAGTACAGAAAAGCCGCCAGCGCGTCGGCCCCGTCTTCTTCGCTGCTCGACGCCGGGCGGTTGTCCCCGTTGCCGGCAATGGTGGTGATGATGCCGGTCGCGGCATCGACCTTGCGGATGCGGTTGTTGAAGGTATCGGCGAGGTAGAGGTGCCCCAAATCGTCGATGGCGATGCGGCTGGTGGGCGGTGCGGCTTGGCTCACGGGCGCCCAGATCCGGGCCGCGGTGGCCGGGCCGCCGTCGCCGGCAAACCCGGCCTCGCCCGTGCCGACGACCGTGGAGATCGTGCCGTCGAGGTCGATCATGCGGACGCGCTGGTTTTCCTGATCGGAGATGTACAGGCGGCCGAGCGGGTCAAAGGCGGTCGCGCTCGGCAAGTTGACCTGCGCCCGAGCGGCCGGGCCGCCGTCGCCGCCGTAGGAACGCTCGCCCGTGCCGCAGATCGGCTCGACGTAGTCGGTGGCAAAGTCGTAGCGCAGGATGAGCGAATTGTGCCAAGCCGAGAGGATCAGGCGGCCGAGCGGGTCAAAGGAGATGTGCGTCGGGTGGTTGAGGCCAATTTCACGCGCCCGGCCGGCCGGGGCGTCGCCGAGTTCGCCGGTGCCGATCAAGGTGGTGACGCGCCCCTCGGCGACCACGCGGACGCGGTGGTTGTTCCAGTCGAGGATGTAGAGCCGCCCGTCGGGGCCGTAGGTCAGGTCTTGCGGCAGGTAGAAGTGCGCTTGCCGCCGGGTCGCTTCTTCCGGGCCTTTGCCAGCGTCGCCGGTGCCGGCAAAGGGTTCGATGCGTCCGTAGGGGCCGCTCGGGCCGGTGGGCGTTTCCCCGCAGGCCAACAGGGCGATGAGCAAGAACGCAGCGTAAATCATGGCAAGACGACGCGGCGGATGCGGTGATTGTATGCGTCCGCAATATAGAGCCGCCCCTCGGGGTCGAAATCGAGTCCGGCCGGTCGGTTGAGGGCTGCGGCGAGGGCCGGGCCGCCATCGCCGGAAAAGCCCTGCTCGCCGCTGCCGACCACCGTCTCAATGATGCCGGTCGCCAACTCCAGGGCGCGGACGCGGTGGTTGAATTCGTCGGCGATGTAAAGCCGGCCATCCGGGCCAAAAGCCAAGTCGCGCGGGTTGTTCAAAGCCGCGCTGCGGGCCGGGCCGCCGTCGCCGAAAAAATCCGCCGCGCCCGTGCCGGCCACCGTTTCGATTTGGTCGCGGGCAAAGTCAACGCGGCGGATGCGGTGGTTGAGGGCGTCGGCGATGTAAAGCCGGCCCTGCGCGTCAAAGGCCAAGCTCCCGGCCGGCGGCGGGTTGGACCCGGCCGGGAACTGCAACTCGGCGTGGAGCGGGCGGCCGCCATCGCCGGCAAACCCGGCCTCGCCCGTGCCGACGACGGTCGTGATAATGCCGTCGCGGTCTATTGTACGCACCCGTTGATTGCGCTGGTCGAGGATGTACAGCCCGCCGTCGGGGCCTAGGACCGTCTGCGGCGGCTGGCTCAAGAGCGCGTCGCGGGCCGGTCCGCCGTCGCCGGCAAACCCCGGCCCCGCGCCGCATATCACTTGGACGAGCCCGGTCTGCGGGTCGTAGAGGCGCAGCTTGTGGTTGTGCCAAGCCGTCAGCAGCAGCGTACCGTCGGCCAGCGGTAGGAGGTGGGTCGGGTGGTTGAGGTGGACTTCGGTGCCGGGCGCGCCCGGGGGCACTCGGTCGGATTCATCGTAGGGGCCATCGCCGACGAAGTCCGTGCCGATGACGGTGACGAGGGTGCCCTCCTCGGTCACGCGGCGCACGCGGTGGTTGTTCCAGTCGAGGAGGTAAGTCTGACCCGAGGGAGCAAAGGTTATATCGACGGGCCAGTACAAGGTGGAGGCCAGCCGCGGCTGACCGTCGCCATTGAAGCCGGCTTCGCCCGTACCGGCCCAAGTGCAGATGGTGCCGGGCGCGTCCGCACAGCGGGCTGGGGGACTAGCCGGGCCGGTGCTCGTGGAGCAGGCCGTCAGCAGCAGGACGAGGATGAGGGGCAAGAGGCGGTTGTTGTACATAGTCAGTGCGTTTGCGTTAATAAATATAAATAAAAAAATGAACGATTTGCACAGGAGCGATAAACCGTGACGTTGCGCTCGGCCGTGCTGGGGATTGGGGTCGTGATGGCCATTGTGACGGGCGCGCCCTATTCGATTTGGATGGTGCGCTCTTCGGAGATTACTTGGTCGTACTTTCCCACGAGCGCCGGCTTTTGCTTTGTGGTGATTCTGCTGGCCAATGCGCTGGTGCGCTGGCTGCGGCCGGCGTGGGCGTTGCGGCCGGCCGAGCTGGCGACCCTGGTGATCATGGGCTTGGCCGCGACCGGGATTCCGACCTTTATCGTCGGCACCTTGCTGGCGATCATTTCGTCGCCCTACTACGGTGCCACCCCGGAAAACGATTGGGCCGGCAACATTCATCCCTACCTGCCCGATTGGGTTGTGCCGCGCGATGACGGCGACGCCATACGCTGGTTTTACGAAGGGCTGCCCCAAGGCCAAGCCCTGCCGTTGGAGGTCTGGATCGGGCCGCTGTTTTGGCTGTTGAGCCTGATCCTAGCCTTGTACTTTGCCTGCTTCTGCTTGGTGGTGATCTTTCGCCGCCAGTGGGTCGAAAACGAGCGCTTAGTCTTTCCCCTGATGGAGATGCCGCGCCTGCTGATCGACGACGGCGGGCGGGCGATGGTGCGCTGCAAGGGGTTTTGGATCGGCGCGGCCATTCCACTCGGCATGATCCTCTTCAACATCATTGGCTCGTTCTACCTCGGCTTTCCCAAAATCAACTTCAACCACGCCGTCAACCTGCAACTGAGCCGGGAATTTCCCACCATCAGTTTCATGCTCTACTTCCCGGTGATCGGGTTTATGTACTTGGTCAGCACCAGCGTCTCGTTCAGCATCGTGTTCTTTTACTTGGTAGCCGTCTTGCAAGAGGGCATTACCAACCGCATCGGCTACGATGTGACCCGGCCCGACGCCTTTGTCTGGGGGATGCAGTCGCTTTCTTGGCAGGCTTGGGGCGGATTTACGGCGATGGTGTTGTGGAGCTTGTGGATGGCGCGGGGCCATTTGCGGGCGGTCGTGCGCCAAGCGCTGTGGGGCCGGCCGACTATAGACGACCGCGGGGAAATGGTTTCCTATCGCACGGCGGTTTGCGGCTTCATGGCCGCGTTGGCTTACATCCTCGGCTGGCTGTGGCGGTCTGGGATGGATCTCCACATCGCCGCGCTCTTTGTGTTTGGCGTGTTGGTCGCCTACTACGGCATCACGCGGCTGGTGGTGCAGGCCGGGGTCTATTTTTTGACGCCGCCCGTGGGTGCTCAGGCTTTTGCGCTGGCCATAACCGGCACCGGAATCGGCGGGCACAATTTGGTCGCGCTGGGGATTTCCTACACTTGGTTCGGGGATGTGCAATCGCTCTTTATGCCGGCCGCGGCGCACGGCGCGCGGCTCGGCGAGCTGTACCGGGTGCGCCGGTCAATGGCTTGGGCACTGGGCTTGGCCGCTGTCGTGGGCTTTACCACGTGTCTGTACTTCGTCCTCTCGCTGTGCTACCAATACGGCGCGGGCAATTTCGGCTCTTGGTATTTTATCGCCGGCGGTGGTGCGGGCGGCATGGCGTACAACGGGGTGATCCGGCACTTCAACGATCCTTGGCCGACCGACTGGAACAAGCTGTCCTACTTTGGCATCGGCATGGGGGTCTATTCAATTTTGGCCTTCCTCCAGTATCGCTTCCACTGGTGGCCGCTGCATCCGGTGGGCATTGCGGTCGCCCCGCTGTGGATGACCCGCCTCATCGCGTTTTCGGTCTTGCTGGCGTGGGTGGCCAAGAGCGCGATTATGCGCTATGGGGGCTTGGCCGCGTACCGGCAGGCGCGGCCGTTTTTTATGGGGTTGATCGCTGGGTACTTCTTGGGGATTGGGTTGTCGTATTTGGTGGATATCGGCTGGTTTATGGGCGAGGGACACGCTTATTTTCACGGGTGAGTGGTGCTCGGCACATCGACAGGGAATTAAACGAACTATTAGTTTCACATTCCCCAGATGGTTATGATGGCACCGCGACAGGGTTGGGTGCGCCGGAATACTTTCTCCGACCACGTCTTGTTCGCGTCGCGGTCAAAAATGAGCAAATGTCCTTCGTCGGTCGCGCATAGATCCATAGAGCGCGTGGTACTTTCCGGCGCGATTGAGATGTTCCGTCAGGGCGAGCAGGCAAGTAGTCTTTCCGGTCTGCCGCGGCGCGTGTAGCACGAAGTACTGCTGTTGATCTATAAGCGCCAACACCTCGCTGAGTGCCAAGCGCGTCAGCGGCGGCAAACAGTAGTGATTTTGGCTGCGGACAGGGCCGGCGGTGCAAAAGAAGCGCATGATAGGTCCTAGCGGCTCACTCGTCGCTTTCAGCCGCTACTGTCGGCTCGTAGTTGGTCCACAGCACTTCTCGTCGGCTGCCCTTGGTGGAATGGATGGTCTTATCTGGTCCTTCTGTCTTGAACCAGCGGTTGGGAGGGAATAGCTCGTCCATTAAGGGATGAGCGTAGCCGGACACGGCCACCTTGCCCGCGCACGTATTGACGGCTTCCGCCAACGTGCGGTGCTCGTCCTCGTCCATTTCAAAGCCGTACGCTTTGGCGTCGCCCCGGGTGGCGTGTAGGTAGGGCGGGTCGCAGTAGAACAGGGTTTTGGGGCTGTCGTAGAGTTGAATCACATCGACCGCGGGTCGGTTTTCAATCTGAACGCGGAGCAGACGCTGGGCAATCTCGGCGAGCGCATCTACGCCTCCCAACCAGCGCGAGACCACGCCCGACATGCCAGCGCGGCTCGTATTCTTGCAGTTGGCCCACCGGCCGAGGGAGGCCGTTTGCGCTAGCCCGGTGCGGGTCTGCCGCGCCCGGATGTAAAACCGTCGGGCGCGTTCTAGGTCGGTGACGTCCTCTGTGCCGCCGTAGATGGCGTAGTAGTATTCTTCGCGTGAAAACGGCGTCAGGGCGATGGCGCGGATCAGGGCTTGGTGCTGGTCGCGCAGCACCCGAAAGAAGTTCACTACCTCGCCGTCGAGATCGTTATAGGTCTCGACCGGCGCGGGTGCGCGGTTGATGAGCACGGCCCCAGAACCGGCAAACGGCTCGCAGTAGTGATGACACGTCGGCAGCCGGGGCAGCAGCCAGTCGAGGTGCGAGAACTTCCCGCCGTACCAGCCGAATACGATGCGACGGCGCGTATAGCCGGGGGGCGCTGAACGCGGCGGCTCGTCCAAGAAAATGGGGGACACGCCGCGCGATTTTTGGGTCATGCTATAGCAGTCCTACATCGTTCAAGACTGGATTCCCGCGTTCGCGGGAATGACGCTTCATTAAGAAAAAAGACGGCGTCGATGAACATTCCATGCTTGCAAGTCATTTAGGACAGCTATCGCTAGAAGGTAAGCGGCAGGTCGCCGTTGGCGTCGAAGGTCATTTCTTCGGCCTCGGCGATGATTTCCAAGTCCTCGCGCGGCTCGAGTTCGGAGCGATAGGCTTCTGAGACGAGCAACTCGCCGAGCGCGAGGGTGTTGTGGATGCGCAGGACCTTGGCGTTTTCAGGCTCGACTAGGCCAATGGTCTCTAGGGCCTTTTCAATGCAGATGCGATCGGTGTCGAAGTAGAGCGGAATGTGGGCGCCCGAAGGGTGATTGCCGGTCATGCAGTTGATGTACGTAATCTCGCGGTCCATCTGCTCGACGGCGCGCTGGTGCGCGTATTCGGCCGTGCCAATGCCCGAGGCGTTGCCGTGGGTCTCCTCGGTCAGGCTGCGGACTAGGATGCGGGTTACTTTGGGGTACTCCTTGTCGGCCGCGTGGTTGTCGTGGAACTTGCGGCCAACGACGTTGGTGTCCATGCCAGCGCCGGAGATGTTTTTGCCGATTGCATCGACGATGAGCAGATCGACTTCGTCGAAGGGCAGGCGCGGCATCCATTGCTTGGCGAGGACGAGCAATTCCTTTTCGCGCTCCACGAACTCGTCGGCCCCCACGCCCCGGATGAGCGCGGTTTGGTCGTACTGGTTTTCGACGAGGGCCAGCCCCATGAGCACGCCGCACTGGTCGATGACGGTTTGGCCGACCGAGCGGACGATGCGGTCGAAGCTGTAGTGGACAATGGCTTGGTGGTACAGGGCCGCGCCTTTGTGCTTGCCCAAGCCGATGAGCATCATCTTGTGCAGGCCGCTCTCGATTTCGCCGACAAAGTCGGTGTGCGGCTTGACGCGACCGACGACGGCTACGTGGTCTGCCTCAAAGGCGTAGCGGTCGAAAAAGACGGGAACGCCGTCTTCGGTCGCTCCCACCTGTACGGTTTCCATCGACGCCTTAATGGGCGCGCCGGTGTATTCCTCGGTGACGCCGTAGCCCTCGATAATGGCCTGTTGCGCCTCGGCAATGCCGCCGCCGTGGCTGCCCATGGCCGGGACGAGAAAGGGCTGGAGGCCGAGGGCCTTGAATTCGGCCACGAGGCTTTTGATCACCAGCGCGATGTTGGCAATGCCGCGGCTGCCGACCGAGATGGCGATGGTCTCGCCGGGGTTGACGTTGGGACCTAAGTCGAGGCGCTGGACCTCGGTGCGCACGGCCGCGGGGATGTCCTCGACTGTGGGCGCGGAAAAGAGTTGGCGGACGCGGAACATGCGGGGCAGAGACATGGTGTACCTCCTAAATGCTAAATGGCTTGTTGAAATAAAAGTTCGAGATCGCGCTGGGTGGTTTTGCGCGGGTTGACGGCGATGTTGCCGCTCTGCATGGCCATCTGCGCCATAGCGCGAATGTGGGCCTCATCAACGCCGACCGCGCCTAGCTTGGCCGGGATGCCTAAGTCGGCGTTGAGGTGTCGCACCGCGGCGATGGCCGCTTGCGCGGCTTGGCGTGGGCTCAACCCGGCGGTGGGTTGGCCGAGGGCCTCGGCTATGGCGGCGAATTTGCCGGGGCAGGCGAGCCAGTTGAACTCCATGACGTGCGGCAGCAAGATGGCGTTGAGCAGCCCGTGATGGACGTGGTAGTGGGCGCCGACCGGATGGGACATGGCGTGGACATTGCCGAGGCGCGTCTGGGAAAAGGCGACGCCCGCCAGCATACTGGCGATGAGCATGGTTTCGGTCGCGGCGAGCGCGTAATCGTTGGCGCAGGCCAAGCGCAGGTTGGCGCCGATGAGGCGGATGGCGTGGAGCGCGAGCCCTTCGGTGAGGGGCGTGGCCGCTAAATTGATATAGGATTCGAGCGCGTGGGTTAGGGCGTCCATGCCCGTAGCCGCGCCAATGGCGGCCGGCAGGGCCATCGACAGGTCGGGATCGAGGACGCCGATTTGGGGCGCGATTTTCCAGCTAATAACCGGGTCTTTGTTGCCGCTGGCCGGATTGTCTAGCACGGCAAAGGGCGTGACTTCGCTGGCGGTGCCGTAGGTGGTGGGGACGCACGCGAGATAGGGCAGGTCGTTTGCGACTTTGTCGTTGCCCAAGTACTGGGTGATGCGGCCGTCGTTGGACGCGAGCACGCCGATCATTTTGGCTACGTCCATGGGGGAGCCGCCGCCGAGGCCAATAAGGGCGGTGCAGCGTTTTTGCTGGTAGAGTTGGACTCCTGCGGCGACCGCTTCTTGAGTCGGCTCGCTCACACCGTCTTTGAGATAGACGGCATGCGGGATGGTGCCGAGGGCCGCGGCGACCGCTGCCACGACGCCGAGGTCCCCCAAGACCTGATCGGAGACGATCAGGACCGTGTCGGCCGGGGAAAAGCAATCCGCCAAGCAGGCGATGGACCCGGGGCCGTGGACAATGCGGGTAGGGTGGCGAAAGTCGAAGTGGGTTTGGAAGGGCATGGCCATCCTCTCGATACCGGAGGGAAAGTAGCTAGCGCGCCGCGCCGATGTCAAGGTAGCCGGCGTTAGGCAAACAGGCGTGCGATTTCGTCCGCCGGCAGTCGCCGCGCCGCAGTTGGCCGCTCACGGAAAAAGCAAAGGGCAATCGCCGCTCCGCTCGCCGCGGCAAGCAAGCCAACGCCCACGCCTACCGCGCCCACGCCCTAAGACGGGCCGGCCTATCCACCAAGCAAATAGCCGCCGCGCTTGGGCGTTCCGAACGGTCCATACAAGCCTACCTCGCTACCCCGTTCAGCACCGTGCAAGCCACGCGCCAACGCATCGTCCGCCCGCGCCCGCGCCCCACGCTATACCCGCCAGCCGCCGCAATTTGCTATCTGTTAATACCGCCCACCAAAGAACGTTCTGAGAAGAAAGCAGAACCAACAGATAGCAAATTGCCGCCCCCCGAAGATTTTGACGTGCTGGCCGAACTCAAAACGCATTGGGCCGCCCAAGACCGCAAAAAAAGCCACAATTCGCACAATTCGCACAATCGAGCACCCGCTAAAGCCACGCCAGAGACCAAAATCACTTATGCGCCTTGACCCGTAAGCGATTTTTACGCCCCCAGCTGCCGCCCAACTTGCTTTGTTCGCTGGGACGCTACCCGCCAACCGACTCCAAATACTCCACGACGTCGGTATGGCCTCCGATGCTGGCCAAGTCTTTAGCGGTATCGCCGTCGTTGTCCGCCGTCGTAACGCTGGCCCCTTGCCCCACTAAATACTCCACCACCGCCAAATGACCACGAAACGCCGCCCCGTGAAGGACGGTAAAGCCTCTGGTGGTCGTCGCCGTTAGGCTGGCCCCTTGCCCCACTAAATACTCCACCACCGCCAAATGACCATTAAACGCCGCAAAGTGAAGGGCGGTCTCGCCGCTGGTGGTCGTCGCCGTTAGGCTGGCCCCTTGCCCCACTAAATACTCCACCACCGCCAAATGACCAAAAAACGCCGCAGAGTGAAGGACGGTCTCGCCGTCGATGTTCGTCGTAACGCTGGCCCCTTGCTCTTTCAGATACTGGACCACCGCCAAATGACCACGAAACGCCGCCCAGTGAAGGACGGTAAAGCCGTCGGTGTCCGCCGTCGTAACGCTGGCCCCTTGCCCCACTAAATACTCCACCACCGCCAAATGACCAAAAAACGCCGCAGAGTGAAGGGCGGTCTCGCCGCTGTTGTCCTTTGCCGTTAGGCTGGCCCCTTGCCCCACTAAATACTCCACCACCGCCAAATGACCATGCCACGCCGCAAAGTGAAGGGCGGTATCGCCGTCGATGTTCGTCGCCGTTAGGCTGGCCCCTTGCTCTTTCAGATACTGGACCACCGCCAAATGACCATCAGCCGCCGCAAAGTGAAGGGCGGTAAAGCCGTCGGTGTCCGAAGCGTCAATCGCCACGCCCGCCGCTACATATTCCTTGACATTTTCAAGGTTGCCAGCCTCTGCCGCCGCCAGAAACGCCGCCGCCGCCGCTTGCGCCAGCGTATCCGCCGCCGCCGCCGTGCTATCTCCGACCGCCGGCATAGACCGCTCGCCGCAGCCCACCGCCGCGGCCAAACCAACCAAGAGCACCAAAAAGCGCATCCTAAATCTCCTAAGTGAAAGAGTGAGTAAAGCCGCCCAAGACTCGCCGTTGCACGGCCCATAGGTCAAGGGAACCCTGTACCAAACGGCCCGTTATGGGCCAAAACCGATTGGCCAAGTGCAGCCTTTTTGCACAAAAACGGCCCACTTCGGCCATGTCCACGCGCCCCAAGACGTCCACCGCGGCCACGTCCACCGCGGCAATCGACACCGTGACCGCGGTCACCGGCGGCAACGCCGCGGCAATTTGCTATCTGTTTTTTGACCCGTAAGCGATTTTTACGCCCCCAGCTGCCGCCCAACTTGCTTTGTTCGCTGGGACGCTACCCGCCAACCGACTCCAAATACGCCACGACGTCGGTACGGCCGTTGCGGCTGGCTTCGCCTTTAGCGGTACGGCCGTCGTTGTTCGTCGCCGTAACGCTGACCCCTTGCCCCACTAAATACTCCACCACCGCCAAATGACCACGCCTTGCCGCATAGTGAAGGACGGTATTGCCGTCGTTGTTCGTCGTCGTTAGGCTGGCCCCTTGCCCCACTAAATACTCCACCACCGCCAAATGACCATAAAACGCCGCATAGTGAAGGACGGTATCGCCGTAGTTGTCCGTCGCCGTTAGGCTGGCCCCTTGCCCCACTAAACACTCCACCACCGCCAAATGACCACGCTCCGCCGCCTTGTGAAGGGCGGTACGGCCTAGGTTGTCCGTTGCCGTTAGGCTGGCCCCTTGCCCCACTAAATACTGGACCACCGCCAAAGAACCACCCCGCGCCGCCACGTGAAGGGCGAGCTCGCCGCAGCCCACCGCCGCGGCCCAACCAACCAAGAGCACCAAAAAGCGCATCCTAAATCTCCTATTTGACGACCCCAGCACCCAAAAAAAAGGGCGACACCCGAACCGAACCGAGTGCCGCCCAACTTATTCGCCGGCAAGCTACCCGCCGACCGACTCCAAATACTCCACGACGTCGGTATGGCCGCGGTCACTGGCCCAGTCTTTAGCGGTACGGCCGCTGTCGTCCGTCGCCGTAACGCTGGCTCCTTGCCCCACTAAATACTCCACCACCGCCAAATGACCACCCTCCGCCGCCAAGTGAAGGGCGGTCTCGCCCCAGTAGTTCGTCGCCGTTAGGCTGGCCCCTTGCCCCACTAAATACTCCACCACCGCCAAATGACCACCCTCCGCCGCCAAGTGAAGGGCGGTACGGCCGCTGTAGGTCGTCGCCGTTAGGCTGGCCCCTTGCCCCACTAAATACTCCACCACCGCCAAATCACCACCCGCCGCCGCCCTGTGAAAGGCGGTATAGCCTAGGTTGTTCGTTGCCGTTAGGCTGGCCCCTTGCCCCACTAAATACTCCACCACCGCCAAATGACCACCCTCCGCCGCCAAGTGAAGGGCGGTATTGTCAAAGGCGTCCGTCGCGTCAATGGGCATGCCCATGCCCATGCCCGCCTCCACGATTTGCTTGACGACTTCCAAGTTGCCCGCCCTCGCCGCATCAAGAAACACCGTCGACTGCGTTGCCCACTGCGTTGCCCAATCGTCAATCAAATCGAAGTAAGCCACCACCTCCCTATGACCTTTACGCTGTGCCAAGTCTCTGGCCGTCCAGGAGTCAAACCTCTTCTCTCTCGAATTTGCCGCACGACCAGTAAAATTAAACGCAAAGCCAGTTAGAACGTCGAGGAAAACCCCCGCTAAGATATCCTCGCCGCCCGCGTTGTATGACGTCGTGCCCCTCATAAACACTTTCGCACCCTGCTCCACCAAAAAACGAACCACATCCAAATGACCCCCTTCAGCCGCCCGATGCAACGCCGTCCAGCCGTTTCTCGAATCAGCGTTGACGTTCGCACCCTGCTCCACCAAAAAACGAACCACATCCAAATGACCCCCTTCAGCCGCCCGATGCAACGCCGTCCAGCCGCCATTCAAATGAGCGTTGACGTTCGCACCCTGCTCCACCAAAAAACGAACCACATCCAAATGACCTTCCCCCGCCGCCCGATGCAACGCCGTCCAGCCTTTTTCCGAATGAGCGTTGACGTTCGCACCCTGCTCCACCAAAAAACGAACCACATCCAAATGACCCCCTTCAGCCGCCGGACGCAACGCCTCCTCTCTCACCGCTTCCCGATCTGTCTTAGGAAACCTCTTAATAAGCCGCTTGACCTTCGCCAAATCACCATTCCTCGCAGCATTCCGCAGAGCCTCCTTTGTCTCTATTTCTTCTATAGGAGAGAGCGGACCGTCCCCACACCCCAACACCAAGCCAACCAACACAAAAATCAAAAAGCGCATACCAAAGCTCCTAAGTGAATAGGTCAAGGGACCCTCGGGTCATGCTGAAAAACGAGTTCATAAAATCCTTCTTGTGATGGGTTTTAGGCGGATACTCCAAGCTAGGGCGCACTCTCAGTGCGTCAATCGCTATTGTGCCTTGCCATGCCGCCCAAGACTCGCCGTTGCACGGCCCATAGGTCAAGGGAACCCTGTACCGAATGGCCCTTTATGGGCCTGAACCGCTCGGTCAAGTGACGACTTTTTGCACAAAAACGGCCCCAATCGGTAACGCCCACGCGCCCCACGTCGGCAAGCGACACCGTGATCACGGTCACCGCGCCCACGTCCACGCGCCCCACTTCGGCAGCCGATACCGCGCCCACTTCGGCAATCGACACCGTGGCCACGGTCACCGGCGGCAACGCCGCGGCAATTTGCTATCTGTTTTTTGACCCGTAAGCGATTTTTACGCCCCCAGCTGCCGCCCAACTTGCTTTGTTCGCTGGGACGCTACCCGCCAACCGACTCCAAATACTCCACGATGGCGGTATGGCCCTTCCTGCTGGCCAAGTCTTTAGCGGTCCGGCCGTAGGAGTTCGTCGCCGTAACGCTGGCTCCTTGCCCCACTAAATACTCCACCACCGCCAAATCACCATAAAGCGCCGCCAAGTGAAGGGCGGTACGGCCTAGGTTGTCCGTCGCCGTAACGCTGGCTCCTTGCCCCACTAAATACTGGACCATCTCCAAACCACCATAAAGCGCCGCCAAGTGAAGGGCGGTACGGCCTAGGTTGTCCGTCGCCGTAACGCTGGCTCCTTGCCCCACTAAATACTGGACCATCTCCAAACTACCATAAAGCGCCGCCAAGTGAAGGGCGGTATCGCCGTCGTTGTCCGTCGCCGTTAGGCTGGCCCCTTGCCCCACTAAACACTCCACCACCGCCAAATGACCAAAACGCGCCGCCCCGTGAAGGGCGGTACGGCCTAGGTTGTCCGTTGCCGTTAGGCTGGCCCCTTGCCCCACTAAATACTGGACCACCGCCAAAGAACCACTCCGCGCCGCCACGTGAAGGGCGAGCTCGCCGCAGCCCACCGCCGCGGCCCAACCAACCAAGAGCACCAAAAAGCGCATCCTAAATCTCCTATTTGACGACCCCAGCACCCAAAAAAAAGGGCGACACCCGAACCGAACCGACTGCCGCCCAACCTACTGCTTGACGAAAGGGACGCGCTACCCGCCGACCGACTCCAAATACTCCACGATGTCGGTATGGCCTCCGATGCTGGCCAAGTCTTTAGCGGTCTCGCCGCGGTTGTCCGCCGTCGTAACGCTGGCCCCTTGCCCCACTAAATACTGGACCACCGCCAAACTACCATAGGTCGCCGCCGAGTGAAGGGCGGTCCAGCCGCGGTTGTTCGTCGCCGTTAGGCTGGCCCCTTGCTCTTTCAGATACTGGACCACCGCCAAAACACCATTAGCCGCCGCCTTGTGAAGGACGGTCTGGCCGTCGTTGTTCGTCGCCGTTAGGCTGGCCCCTTGCTCTTTCAGATACTGGACCAACGCCACATCCAGCGCCGCCGTGTGAAGGACGGTCTGGCCGTAGTTGTCCGTCGCCGTTAGGCTGGCCCCTTGCTCCACTAAATACTTGACGATCTTCAAATGACCACGTTGCGTCGCCGTGTGAAGGGCGTTACCGCCGGCGTTGTTCGTCGCCGTTAGGCTGGCCCCTTGCTCTTTCAGATACTGGACCACCGCCAAACCACCATAATTCGCCCACGTCGCCGCGTGAAGGGCGGTCCAGCCGTAGGTGGTGCTCTTAGCGTCAATCGCCACGCCCGCCGCTACATATTCCTTGACACGCTCAAGGTTGCCAGCCCCTGCCGCCGCACGAAATTGCTTTTCTTCTTGACCAGAGAGATATTCTACGACGGCACCCCTGCCCCCGGTCCAGGAGCTGGCTAGGTCTTTAGCCGTCCGGCCGTCGTTGTTCGTCGCCGTTAGGCTGGCTCCTTGCCCCACTAAATACTTCACCACCGCCAAATGACCACCATGCCGCGCCGCAAAGTGAAGGGCGGTATTGCCGCCGATGTTCGTCGCCGTTAGGCTGGCCCCTTGCCCCACTAAATACTTGACGATCTCCAAATGACCACCCCCCGCCGCATAGTGAAGGGCGGTATGGCCGTAGTTGTTCGTCGCCGTTAGGCTGGCTCCTTGCCCCACTAAATACTTGACGATCTCCAAATGACCACCCCCCGCCGCCTTGTGAAGGGCGGTATGGCCGTAGTTGTCCGTCGCCGTTAGGCTGGCCCCTTGCCCCACTAAATACTTGACGATCTCCAAATGACCACCCTGCGCCGCCCTGTGAAGGGCGGTAAGGCCGAAGTGGCCTTCCCACGCGTCAACCGACATGCCCGCCGCTACAAATGCCTTGACACGTTCAAGGTTGCCAACCTGTGCCGCCCCTACAAACCTCCATTTTTCTTGACCTTGGAGAAACGTTACGACCGCCGTAAACCCGCCTTGTTCGGCCAAGTCTTTCGCCCTATCGCCGCGGGTCGTTTCTGCTAACAGGTCGGCCCCTTGCTCCTCTAAATACTTGACGATCTCCAAATGCCCATTGAACGCCGCCCACTGAAGAGGCGTTTCTCCGTTCTTGCCTTTGGCGTCCACCGTGGCCGATTGCCCTACCAGATACTTGACTACCGCCAAATGCCCATAGGTCGCCGCCGTGTGCAACGCGGTAAAGTGATCGGTCGGGTTTTTCGTTTCAATCGCCATCCCCGCGGCAAGGAATAGCTTGACAACCTCCAGATTGCCCATTTGCGCGTACAACAGAAACGCCCAGTCCGCATAAGGAATTTCGCGCCGGTCAATCTCCGCCCGGGCTTGTTCGGGCGTCATGCTGGCTTGCTTGGCCACGGGTTGGGCCGGGTTGGCCGTGACCACGGGTTGGGCCGCCGTGGGGTTGTGTTCTTTGCCACAACCGGCCAGTACGACCGCCAGACACGCCGCGGCGATTCCGGCGATTCGGGTCATGCTGAAAAACGAGTTCATAAAGTCCTTCTTGTGGTGGGTTTTAGATGGATACTCCAAGATAGGACGCGGTCTCAAGTGCGGCAATGGCTATTGTGCTTTGCCATGCCGCCGCTCGTTGCGAGCACGTAGCCGCGCTTGGCCGCTGGCGGCGATTGCCGCCTTACCATTTTCCTGTGCGTCCTTGCTTATTAACCATTGGTTCTGGGTCTCCCTGATGCAAAGCCCACATGCCCCTCGGCCTCCGATTCACCAACGACCAGTGTAAAAGGCGACGATGGCTTGGACGAGCGCGGGGATGCTGCTTTCGGTGGGCTGAACGTGAACGGCAAACCCGAGCTGGCGCACGGCCGCGGCCGTGGTCGGCCCAATGCAGGCGAGGTGGGTGCGGGTCAAGACGGCCGCCGTGCGTTTGGGGCCGAGGACCCGATGAAAATTGTGAACGCTAGAGGGGCTGGCAAAGACGATGAGGTCGAGTTTGTTCTCGGCAAGTGCGGCCGGAAGTTCGACTCGGTCGGGCAGGCGATTTACGTACGTCGTTAGGTGGTGAACGCGGGCGCCGCGGGCGGCGAGTGCGTCCGCGAGCTCAGTGCGTCCAATGGACGAGGCCGGCAAGAGGATCGCTTGGTCGGCCACCTCGAAGGCGGCAAAGGCTTGGGCAAGCGCGGCCTGCGATTGGCGCGGAGGCACGAGGTCCGGGACTAAGCCCTGTTGGCGCAGGGCCGCGGCCGTAGCCAAGCCAACGGCCGCGATGCGGGTGTGGGCAAAGGCCCGGGCGTCGAGGCCGCGCTGATAGAGCCGGTCGCAGAAAAAGGCCGCGCTGTTGGGGCTGGTGAAAACGACCCACGCCGTGTCCGCGAGCCGATCTTGGGCCGCATCCACGGCCGTCCAGTCGTCGGGCGGGCCGATGTGCAAGAGGGGGAGCGTTGCTACGGCCGCTCCTTGGGCTTCGAGGCGTTGCTGAAGGGGACCGGCCTGTTCGCGGCTGCGGGTGACCAGCAGGCGGCGGCCAAAGAGCGGCTTGCTCTCAAACCAGTTGAGTTCTCGGCGCAGCCCGACGACCGCACCGACCGCAATGAGGGCCGGCGAGCGGATTTGCCGCGCCGCGGCGCGGGCGGGTAGATGTTGGAGATCGGCGACGACCGTGCGCTGGTCGGGCCAAGTGCCCCATTCGATGGCGGCCGCCGGCGTTGAGGCCGGTCGGCCCCGAGCGACGAGCTGCTGGCATATCCGGGCGAGCTGGCGCACGGCCATGAAGAGGACCAGGGTGCCCTTAAAGGCCGCGAGCTGATTCCAGTCGATGGCCTCGGCCGGCTTGGCCGGGTCTTCGTTGCCGGTGACCAGCAGCGCGGCCGAGGCCATGCCGCGATGGGTCAGGGGAATGCCGGCGTAGGCCAAGACGCCGGACGCGGCCGAGACGCCAGAGACGATTTCAAAGGGGATGCCGGCGCGGCGCAGGTGCAGGGCCTCTTCACCGCCGCGCCCGAAGATGAGGGGATCGCCGCCTTTGAGGCGGACGACGATATGGCCTTGGCGAGCGCGGCCGACGAGGAGCGCGTGGATCGCGTCTTGGGAGGGGTTTTTGCGGCCCCCTCGCTTGCCGACCGCGATTTGCTCGCACGTGCTGGGCACGAGGTCGAGCAAGCGGCTGTCGAGGAGGTCGTCGTAGAGGACGACGTCGGCCTCGCGCAGGTAGCGCAGCCCCTTGAGGGTCAGCAGGCCGGGGTCGCCCGGGCCGGCCCCGACGATGTACACCGTGCCCGGGGTGGCGTATTCGGCGGACATCAAGGCCCCAGCAAGAGGTCGTCGGCGCCTTGGGCGCGCAGGGAGTCTGCTAAGGACGCGCCGAGGGATTCAGCGCAGTCGCGGGGGGCGCGCTGGTGGGTGCGCAGCAATTGAGTGCCTGCGGGATGGCCGACCAAGCCATCGAGCGCGAGGAGATCGCCCTCGATGCGGCCCCAAGCACCGACGGGCGCGTGACACCCCGCGCGCAGCGCGTGCAGCAGGTGGCGTTCGGCGCGCACGGCCGCTAGGGTGGGGGCGTGGTTGAGGGCTGCGATGGCGGGCCGCGCCGGGTGATCGGCGCGCATTTGCAGCCCTAACGCACCTTGGCCGGGCGCGGGGAGGACCTGCTCGAGGGACAGGTAGCAGCCGACGCGGTCCTGCCGGCCGAGGCGGTTGAGCCCGGCAACGGCCAAGACGACGGCATCGCACTCGCCGCGCTCGGCCTTGTCAATGCGGGTATCTAGATTGCCGCGGATGTCTAGCATGGTTAGGTCCGGCCGCAGGGCCTTGAGCTGGGCGCCGCGGCGCAGGCTGCCCGTGCCCACTCGCGCACCCGCCGGCAAGTCGGCCAGCGAGGATAGGCCGGGGCCGACGAGGGCGTCGCGCACATCTTCGCGCTCGGGCGTGGCGACGAGGGCGAGGGCCGGGTGCATCTGGGTCGGCAAGTCTTTCAGGCTGTGGACCGCTAGGTCAATGTGCCCAGCCAGCAGGGCGCATTCGAGGGCTTTGGTAAAAACGCCCGCGCCGCCGAAGCTGCGCAGCGACCCGGTCGTGGCGTCACCTGTGGTGCGAATGGGCGAAATCTCAAGGTCCAGTCCGTCGCGTAAGGCTAGCAAGCGGTTGCGGACCTCGTGGGCTTGGACGAGGGCGAGCGGGCTGCCGCGGCTGCCGATGACGAGTTTCACGAGGGCATATATAGAGCAAGGGAAGATTCCCCTAGCGGAAATCTTCCCTTGCCGTGAACACCCGAAGGAGGGGTGGGATTAGATGTCGTAGTAGAGTGAGAACTCATAGGGATGGGGACGCAAGCGGATGGCATCGACCTCCTCGGTGCGCTTGTAGTCGATCCAAGCGTCGATCAGGTTGTCGGAGAACACATCGCCCTGCAACAGGAAGTCCCGGTCCTCATCCAAGGAATCCAACGACTCTTCCAGCGACCCAGCCGTCTGCGGCACCCCTTCCCGCTCCTCGGCCGACAGATCGTACAGGTTCTTGTCGAGCGGCTCGCCCGGGTCGAGCTGCCGCTCAATGCCGTCCAACCCCGCCATCAGCATGGCCGCCAGTGCCAAGTAGATGTTGCACGACGGGTCCGGGCAGCGGAACTCCACCCGCTTGCTCTTGGGACTGGGCGAATACATGGGAATGCGCACGGACGCACTGCGGTTGCGCTGGGAGTACGCCAAGTTCACCGGGGCTTCGTAGCCCGGCACCAGCCGCTTGTACGAGTTGGTCGTTGGGTTGGTAAACGCCAACAGCGCCGGCGCGTGTTCGAGCAGCCCGCCGATGTAGTGCAGTGCCATCTGGCTCAGCCCGGCGTAGCCATTGCCGGCAAACAGGGGCTGGTCGTCCTTCCACAGGCTCTGGTGGGTGTGCATGCCCGTGCCGTTGTCCTCAAACAGGGGCTTGGGCATGAACGTGGCCGTCTTGCCGTGCCGACGCGCCACATTCTTGACGATGTATTTGTACAGCATCATCCGGTCGCCGCACACCAACATCGGACAAAAGCGGATGTCGATTTCGCATTGGCCGCCCGTGCCCACCTCGTGGTGGTGCAACTCGATTTCGATGCCGCAGTCGATCATCGTCTGCACCATCTGGACGCGGAGGTCGTGTAGGGAGTCGGTGGGAGGCACGGGGAAGTAGCCGCCCTTGTAATCGGGCTTGTAGCCGAGATTGGGGCCTTCGTCGGTGCCGCTGTTCCAACGGCCTTCCCGCGAGTCGATCTTATAGAACCCCTGATGGGCTTGCTGATCGAACCGGATGTCGTCAAAGACGAAAAACTCCGCTTCTGGGCCGAAAACGGCCACGTCGGCGATCTGGGTGCGCCGCAGGTACGCCTGCGCCCGCTGGGCGACGCCGCGCGGGTCGCGCTCATAAGGCTGGCGGGTGATCGGGTCTTCAATGGAGCAGACCAGCGACAGGGTTGGGACCTCGGTGAACGGATCCATCATCGCGGTGGTCGGATCGGGCAGGACGAGCATGTCGGATTCGTTGATGGCCTGCCAGCCGCGGATGGAGGACCCGTCGAAGCCGAGGCCGTCCTCGAACAGGTCGGCTTTCAGCTCGGACACCGGGATGGTAAAGTGCTGCCAGATGCCGGGCAGATCGACGAACTTGAAATCGACCATCGTCGCCTGCTGGTCGCGCGCTAAGTTCAGCGCGGCGTCCACTGCGCTGGCCCCTTTGGCTTTTGGTTTGGTTTTGGCTTTGGCTTTGGCTTTGGCCATGACAAATCCTTTCTCGCGTCGAATGATACGGCTTTAGGGTGGTTGGAAGGAAAACAAAGCGTATATAGTACGGCCCTGTAAATTGGCTGTCAAGCAAGTAGAGAGCGAGCCTTGACAAGCAATCGGCGGCTTTTATTATTTTGCAAAACCTCGATACTTAATGGCGTTTATGCCGCTGGAGCTGCCTCCCGGCCATGGCCACTAGCCCGCTGTCCAAACGCGAAATCCAAGTCCTCCTTGCCTTAGTCAAAGTCCACGTCGCCCTCGGTATTCCGGTTGGCTCGCAGACGTTGAATCAGTGCGAGAACTTGGGCGTTAGCTCGGCTACCATAAGAAATGCCTTGGCCTCCCTAGAGGAAAAGGGCTACGTCTCCCAGCCCCATGTCTCGGCCGGCCGCATTCCCTCTGAAAAGGGGTACCGGTTCTACGTGCAACGCTGCATGGAGGCGGCAGACGCTGGCTTGGACGAGGCTGAGACCACCCTGCGACAGCAGCTCGCGGTCGCCCAACTGGCGGGCGATTACGAAGAGATCCTCCACCAACTGGCGCGGACCATCGGCGATTTGTCGAACCAACTCGGGTTGGTTTTGGCCCCGCGCTTCAAGCAGGGCATCTTTCACAAGCTGGAGCTTTGGCGTTTGGGCGATCATCGCCTGTTGCTCATCATCACGATTCGCGGCGGCCTGACCAAAAGCCTGCTGGTCGAAGTAGATTGCGTGGTGTCGCAGCGCGACTTAGAGGGGTTGAGCCGGCTTTTTAACGAGCGTTTGCACGGGTTGACGCTGGCTGAAATCCAAGGCGCGGTTGAGGAGCGGATGGCCGAGTTGGAGCCGATCCCGTCGCCGGTTGTGAAAGCGGTCGTGCGGCACATCAAAGACTTGGCCACCACGAGCGGGGCCGATTTGCACGTGTCGGGGACCCGCAATCTGTGCCTAAAGCCCGAGTTTGACGATCCGAGCGAAGTGGCCAGTTTGATCGATTTGGTGGAGAAAAAGGACATCC
This sequence comes from Candidatus Latescibacterota bacterium, assembly GCA_965242865.1. Lineage (GTDB taxonomy): Bacteria > Latescibacterota > UBA2968 > UBA8231 > UBA8231. Next base: position 4,699,495 of record CBDETK010000013.1, on the reverse strand, counting down.
TCGCCCGGCTTATGAGCGAGCGGCGCGGCGTGGTCGTCACCATTGGTTCCGAGCACCGGCCGCGGGCGATGGGGCGGTGCGGCATGGTGACGGCCAGCTACGAGGTCGCCGGAGCCAAAGGCGTGGTCGGCGTGCTGGGCGTAATCGGCCCGACGCGCATGCCCTACCGGCCCTTGGTGAGCTTGGTCAATTGCGCGGCCTCCCGAGCGGCGGATTTGATCTGCTAATCCAATTCACAAAGCGTAAAGAGTAAGGAGCGTTGATGAGCGAGCGCGAAACTCAGGACCGCGTCGCCGTGGAAGAGGCGAGCGCGGAGGGGGCCGTTGAGGAGCAGGCCGCGGCGGCCGGCGAAAAAGCAGCAGCCGAGTTTGAGGCCGAACTGGCGGCGGCGCGCGCCGAGGCCGCAGCCAATTACGACCGCTATGTGCGGGCGGTGGCCGAGTTGGACAACTACCGCAAGCGCACGGTGCGGATGCGGGCGGAAGCGCGGGATGAGACCGTGCGCGATGTCTTGTTGCAGGTCGCGCCCATTTTGGACAACTTGCGCCGCGCCCTCGGTCAGGAGACCCAAGAAGCCGAGCAGCTCAAGCAGGGCGTCGAGTTGATCTGCGGCCAATTCAACGACGTTCTCAAAGGCTATGGGCTGGCCGAGATCGAGGCGGTGGGGCAGCCCTTTGACCCGGCAGTCCACGAGGCACTCGCCGAAGTTCCAGACGGCGAGCACCCCCCGGGCACGATTATTGAGGAGATGGAAAAGGGCTACAAACTCAACGACAAGGTGGTCCGTTTCGCCCGCGTCGTCGTCAGCAAGGCGAGCGTGGAGAGCTGAGGAACCGAATGTCCAAAAGGGACTACTACGAAGTACTGGGCGTCGAGCGCGACGCCAGCGAGGGCGCGATCAAAGGAGCCTATCGCAAGAAGGCGCTGAAGTACCATCCTGACCGCAACCCCGGAAACGCCGCGGCCGAGGAGCACTTCAAGGAGGCCTCCGAAGCCTACGAGGTGCTTTCCGATCCCGAGAAAAAGGCCGCGTACGATCGCTATGGTCACGCCGGCATTGAGGGCAATTTCGGCCGCGGCGGCTTTCAGTGGTCGGATTTTACGCACGCCGGCGATTTTCAAGACATTTTCGGCGAGATTTTCGAGAGCTTCTTCGGCGGGGGGCGGCGGTCGCGGGGGGGATCGGCGCGGGCCAAAGGCCGCGACTTAAAAATCAAGGTGGCCCTAACGTTGGAGGAGATCGCCACGGGCGTAGAAAAGAACATCGCCCTGACGCGCTTGCAGCGCTGTACGAGCTGCGAGGGGACGGGCGCGGCCAGCCGCGCGGGCCGCAAGACCTGCAACACGTGCGGCGGGCAGGGCCAAGTGCAACAGATGGCGCGCACCCTGTTCGGGCCGTCGATGACCGTGGTGACGTGCCCGGCCTGCGAAGGGGAAGGCCACATCGTCTCCAATCCCTGTCCAGCGTGCCGAGGCGAGGGCCGCCAGCGCGGCCAAACGACCCTGACGGTGCGCATTCCCGCCGGCGTCCAAGAGGGCAACTACATTCCATTGCGCGGCCAAGGCGAAGTCGGGCCGCGCGGGGGGCCTTCGGGGGATTGCTTGGTCTTTATCGAAGAAAAAGAGCACGACTATTTCATCCGCGACGGCAATCACGTCATTTACCAGTTGCCCGTCGGGTTTGGCCAAGCCACCCTCGGCGCGTCCGTCGAAGTCCCGACCTTGGCCGGCAAGGCGATGTTGAAAATCCCCGCGGGCACTCAATCCGGGCGCGTCTTCCGCATGAGCGGCCGGGGCATTCCCGACGTCAACGGCCGCGGCCACGGCGACCAGCTCGTCGAGGTCGTCTTGTGGACGCCCGAGGGCCTCAGCCGCCGCGAGCGCGAACTGTTCAGCGAGCTAGCCCAGCTCGAACAAGCGCGCGTCGCCCAAGAAGGCGAGAGCTTCCTCGCCAAAATGCGCAAGGCTTTCCGGTCCTAAAGCAGGCGTCCTTGTCCATTCCCCAACCCGGTCCCTTAGCCCAAGTGGGCCATACCGTCGCCATTGCCAGTGCTAAGGGAGGCGTGGGAAAATCAACCGTAAGCGTCAACTTGGCCGTGAGTCTGGCGGCCCAAGGCGCGCGCGTTGGCCTGCTCGACGCCGACATCTACGGCCCGAGCATTCCCCTGATGATGGGTATTAGGCAGCAGCCCGCAACCGAGCGCCGAGGTGCGATGCGCCCGGTGCATAAGGCCGGGGTCGCCCTAATGTCGATTGGTTTCATCGCCGGCGAGGACACGCCGGTGGTCTGGCGCGGGCCCCTGTTGGCGCGGGCGTTGCAGCAGTTTTTGAACCAAGTAGCATGGGGGGCACTCGACTACTTGTTGATCGACCTGCCGCCCGGCACGGGCGATGTGCCGCTGACCTTGAGCCAAGCCGTCGCCCTGTCCGGGGCCCTGATCGTGACCACTCCGCAGCGCGTGGCGTTGGAGGACGTGGAACGGGGCATCGCCATGTTTGCCAAGGTCGAGGTGGATGTGCTCGGGATCGTCGAAAACATGAGCTACTACCTGTGCGGTCACTGCGACCACCGCCACGAGGTCTTTGGCCGCGGCGGCGGGGCCGGGGCCGCGGCGCGGTTGGGGCTGCCCTTTTTGGGTGCGCTGCCCCTGTCGGCTGCAATCCGCCAGCGCGGGGATGAGGGCCGGGCCGCGCCGGACCCCCTTTTCGCCGCAATCGGCGAGGGACTGGTCGCCCAGTTGCGCCGGTTGGAAGCCCATGAATAAACGGGCTTGGCACTGCTTGCGGCTAGAGGTGCCCACGGCTTGCGCCGAGGATGTGAGCGCGTGGGCATATCAGCTCGGTAGCTGCGGCCTACAGGCCGAAGAAGCGAGCGAGCGAACCCGGTTGAGCGCATACTTTGCCGCCGAGCCGAGGTGCGATTTGGCTGGAGTTCGGCGCGAGCTGGCGCAGCGGCTCGCCGCGCTCGGGTTGGCGTCGTCGATCGACTCCGAGTGCGTGGAGGAGCGGGATTGGGAGGCCGAGTGGCGGCGGTTCTTCGCGCCGGTGTGGGCCACCGAGCGAATCGTCGTCCACCCTTCGTGGGTTCCGGTCGAGACGGCCGAGGGCCAAGTCGCCGTGACCATAGACCCCAAAATGGCCTTTGGCGCGGGGTCGCACGAATCGACTCAGCTCTGCTTGCAGGCGCTAGCGCGCTATCTGCGCCCCGGGGCGCGCTGCTTGGACTTGGGGACGGGCAGCGGCATCCTCAGCATTGCGGCCGCGCGGCTGGGGGCCGGGCCGGTGCTGGCCGTGGATATCGACGAGCGGGCCGTGGCGAATGCGCGGGAAAACTTGGCGCACAACGGCTTGGGCCTTGGGCAGGTCGAGGTGCGGCTGGGCGGAGTGGAGGCGGTCGCGGAAAAGCCCTTTGACTTGGTGATGGCCAACATTCAAAGCCACGTGTTGCGGCCCCTTTTGCGCCCATTGCGCGGCTTATTGGCCGCGGGTGGGCGGATCGCGTTTTCGGGGTTGCTGGCGCGGGAAGAGGCGGCTTTTTGCCGCGGGGTCACAGAAGCTGCCCTAGTGGTCGATGCCGTCTTGGCAAAAGGGGCGTGGATCTGCGTGGTGGCGCGCAACAGCGGAGGTCAATTTGACTAGCATCCTAGTTCTACACGGACCCAATCTCAACTTGCTGGGAACGCGCGAGCCCGAGGTCTATGGGCGGGAAACCTTGGCCGCGATTGATGCGTCGCTCGCCGACCACGCCCAGCGCCTTGGCGTGCAGGTGCGCTGCTATCAATCCAATGGCGAGGGGCCCCTAATCGACGCGCTGCACCAAGCCCAAGAGCAGGGCCTGCTATTCAATCCGGGGGCCTTTACCCACTATAGCCTCGCCTTGCGCGACGCCGTGGCGGCCAAGGGGTTGCCGACCGTTGAGGTGCATCTGTCCAATGTGCATGCCCGGGAAGCGTTTCGCCAGCAGTCGGTTATCGCGCCGGTCTGCTTGGGGCAAATCGCCGGATTTGGCCGGTTTAGCTACGCGCTCGGGCTAGAGGCGTTGGTGCATTACCTGCGGAGTGCGGAAGGCACTCAGGGCGCTCAGAACGAATAGACGTAGGATACGCCGATGCGCGGCTCGCCGTCGCGGAAACCGAGTTCGGGAAAGACCCGGCGGGTGCTTTTGCGCGGGATTAAGGCCACTACTAAGCTGCCGGCCGCGAGAACGGCTGTGGCCCGGCCGTAGAGGCGAGCGCGGTCGGCTTTGTCGTCGAGCTTTTTGGCGCGGGCGAGCTGGTCGTGATCGCGGTTGAGGGCCGCTTCGGCTTCGTTGTCGGAAGCCCGGTCGAATTGCAGCCACGAGAGCAGGCTAAAGGCGAGGGCCCCCCGAGAAAGCTGATGTAAGGAAACTCGGTCACCGTGATCGTTTCGGCCCCCCCGCCCAGCGATTCGAGGGTGATGATCTTGTCGATTTCGGTTTTGTCAAACGTGAAGATCTTGTCGTTGACGCGCAGGATGACCAGCTCTTGGTCGCGTTCGATTAGCGTGCCTTCCACCAAGCTGCCGTCGGCCAGATAGAGGCGGGTGTCTGCCCCGGCGATAGGTGTTGGTTCCGGCTCTGCGAGGGCCATGCTGGGTTGCAAAACGAGGCAAAAGCAGGCAACTAACGCCGTGTAGCTCTTCATGTTAAGGCTCCTCTGGGTAGCTTTTTCGCAAATATACGAGGTGGGTATGCCATGTCAATAGATGAGACGTCTGCCGAGACGAGTCGTTCCGGCGCGACCGAACTCGCCGGAATGACCATAGCCCAGATCCGCGCCCAAGCGGCCGAGTGGAAAAGCGACGATCCGGGCTGGGCCTTGCTCGAAGCAGATCGCCGCGTTGGCGTGCGGCGCTTGGTGGTTGCGCGGCGGCGGCGCGATGCGCGGGAGCAGGCCGAGGCCCAGCGGCGCGTACGGCTCCTGCACTTTGAACGCCGCCTTTGGGCGCAGGGGGTGGGCCGAGTGGCCGGGGTGGATGAGGCCGGGCGCGGCTGCTTGGCGGGGCCGGTGGTGGCCGCGGCCGTCGTCTTGCCGCCGGACTGCGTCATCGCTGGGATCGACGATTCCAAGAAGCTGTCGCGCACCCAGCGCGAGGCCCTGTACGAGGAGCTCACGGCCCAAGCCCTGTCCGTGGAGATAGGGCAGGTCGAGGCCGCCGAGATAGACCGCTTGAACATCCTGCAGGCCTCGCTCAAGGCCATGCGCTTGGCGCTGGAGAAGGTGCATCCCCCGCCCGACCGGGTGCTGATTGACGGGCACCTGCCAGCGCGCAGCCCTTACCCCGAGCAAGCCATCATTGACGGAGACGCCCGCTCGCTGTCGATTGCCGCGGCCTCGATCGCGGCCAAAGTACACCGCGACCGCCTGATGTGCGCCTGCGACGCCCGCTATCCCGAATACGGCTTTGCCGCCCACAAGGGCTACGGCAGCGCCGCGCACTTAGCCGCGCTGGACGCCCACGGCCCTTGCCCCCTGCACCGCCGCAGTTTCGGCCCGGTGGCCGCGCGCGTGGCCGAGCCGCGCTCGGAGCTTTTTCTCTCGTTTGCAGAGGGCCTATACGATTGCGCCAATCTCGCCGAGCTAGCGCGGTTGGCGCAGTTGATCAAAGACGCGGCTGATGATTTAACGGCCGACGAGCTAGCGGCCCTGAGAGGGGCCTATCGAGAGCAGCGCGACAGGCTGGGGGATACGGGTCGGCGGGGCGAAGCCGCGGCCGCGGCCTATTTGGAAGAACGGGGCTACCGCATTCGGGCGCGCCGCTATCGCGCCGCCGGAGGCGAGATCGACTTGGTGGCCGAAGAGGGGGGCGACTTGGTCTTTGTCGAGGTAAAAGCCAGCGAGCGGGCGTCGCGCCCGGAACAGAGGGTACATCGCGCCAAGCGGCAGCGTCTAACGCGGGCCGCTCGGCACTACATCCAATACGGGGCCGCGGCCGATCGGGGCTGCCGCTTCGACGTGATCGCCGTGTGGCTGCGCGCGGCCGGCGCGGAAATTGAGCATTGGCCGGCCGCGTTCGAGCCCCTCGACTAAGCGGCCAACTCGCTATAGACGATCTGGCCGCCGACGATGGTGGCCACGGCCTTGCCCCTTAGGCGATACCCGGCAAAGGGGGTATTCCGCGATTTGGAGCGGAAGCGCTCGGGCGCGACCTCCCAGTCGCGCGTCAGGTCGAGCAGGGTGAGATCGCCGGGCATGCCCGGGGTGAGAGCACCCCCCGGCAGCCGCAAGATGCGCGCCGGGTGGCAGGTCCAGCAAGCGATGGCCTCGGGCAGGGACAAAACGCGGTCCACCAAATAGGTCAAGGTGAGGCCGATGGCCGTCTCTAGACCGACGATGCCCATGGGGGCTTGCGCGAGGGGTTGGGCTTTTTCCGCGGCCGTGTGCGGCGCGTGGTCGGTCGCAATGACTTCTATGGTGCCATCGGCTAGCCCCGTACGCATGGCCTCGACATCCGCGGGCTCGCGCAGCGGCGGGCTCATCTTGGCGGCTGTGCCTTGGTGCTCGACCTCGTGGTCGGTGAGTGCGAAGTGATGGGGGAGCACTTCGCAGGTCACAGGGAGGCCATCGGCTTGGGCGCGTCGGACCAATTGCGCGGTGCCGGCCGTGCTGATATGGGCGATGTGCAACGGGCCGCCGGTCTGGCGGACGAGTTCTATATCGCGGGCCACCATGGCCTCCTCGCCGGCCGCGGGCATGCCTCGGACGCCGAGGCGTGCGGCCACTGCGCCGGCGTGCATACAGCCACCAGCCGTAAGCGACTTGACCTCGGCATGCGGGAAGATGGGCCGGTCGAGCTCGCGGGCGATTTCGAGGGCGCGCCGCATCAAGGCCGCGTCTTCGACTGGGTCGCCATCGTCGGAAAAGGCCACCGCGCCCAATTCGGCCAACTCCGCGAGAGGGGCGAGCGCGCCGCGTCCTCGGCGGCCCACGGTGATACAGGCGATTGGATAGTAGCGCACGACGGTCGTCTGGGCGCGCTCCAGCATGAGTTGCAGGTGGTCGCTGCGGTCCGGGGGCGGGTTGGTGTTGGGCATGGCGGCTACGGCACAGATGCCGCCGGCCGCGGCCGCGGCCGTGCCGCTCTGAATGGTCTCCTTGTGTTCGTAGCCCGGTTCGCGGAGGTGGGTGTGAACGTCGATAAAACCCGGAGCGACGACCAAGCCGGTAGCCGTCAGGACGGGCACGTCGGGCGGGGCTGTCAGGCGGGGGGCCGCTTGGACTATTTTCCCCTCGCGGATGAGGAGGTCCCCTAGGGCATCGGTGCCGTTGGCCGGATCGATGAGGCGTCCTCGGCGGACGAGCAAGTCGGCCGAAAATTTAGCCATGGGCGCGGGCGACGAGGGGGGTGAGCCAGCCGATGGTTTCGCCTAGGGTCAGCGGATCGCCGGCTAGGGCTAGACCGCGTCGGCGCAGGCGGCGGGCCAACTGCACGGACGGCGGCGGTACAAGCCCACTGATGGACGCGAATTCGGGATGGGCGAGCACGGCGCGGGCCGGCCCTTGCAGCGGGATGCGGCCTTGGCGCAGGACCGCTACGTGGGTGGCTAGGCGGCCGACGAGCTCCATATCGTGGCTGATCAGTACGAGGGTGCGGCCTTGGTGGCTTAGACCGGCGAAGAGCTGGCACAAGCGGGCCGTCGTTGGGGGGTCGAGGCCGGCGGTCGGTTCGTCGAGCACCAAGACCTCTGGGTCCATGGCCAAGACCCCGGCGAGGGCGACGCAACGCCTTTCGCCGCCGCTCAACGACAGGGGCGGCCGCGGCCCAAAGGCTGCGAGCGGCATGCCCACCATGGCGAGGGCGCGCTCCACGAGGCCATGGACGCGCTCGGGCGCAAACCCGAGGTTGCGCGGCCCAAAAGCCACATCCTCAGCCACGGATTCGGCAAAGAGCTGGAGCTCGGGAAACTGGAAGGCCAAGCCAACGCGCTGCCGCACGCGAGTTAGGGGCTGGCCGTCAATGTCGCAGCCGTCGAGGAGTACGCGCCCGTGCGAGGGTTTGAGCAGGGCGTTGAAGTGCTGAGCGAGGGTGGTCTTACCCGCTCCGTTGGGGCCGACTAGGGCTAAGACGGAGCGGTTGGGGATGGCTAGGTCGATGTCGCGAATGCCGCGCCGCCGAGTGGGCAGCGGCTCGTCGTAGAGGTGCGTCAGCCCTTGAGTTGCTAGTTTGCTCGGGGTGGGCGGGGGTGGGGCGGGCGGGGTCCAAGGCGGCAGGGGCGTCTGGGGTTTTAGCGCGGCTAGCGCGTCGGACAAGGCGTCTAGCTCCAAGTGGGGCTCGGCCAGCGCCAAGCGATCGGCCAGTGCTCTTGCAAAGGGGAGGTTGAGGCCGAGGGCGGGGTTGGCAAACAGGGCGGTAGGAGAGCCGTCGGCTTGGACCCGGCCGGCGTGGAGGACGATGACGCGGTCGGCGCGTACGGCTTCTTCCGGGGACTGGGTTATGAGGATCGTCGCAATGCGGTAGGCGGCGCGCAGCCGCTGGAGCAGCGCGGCTACTTGCTGTCTTTCGCCGGGGTCGAGCAGGGCCGTTGCCTCGTCCAAGACCAGATAGCGCGGTCGCCTAGCCACTGCGGCCGCAATGGCCACGCGCTGCTTCTCGCCGCCAGCGAGTTGGTGCGGTGGACAGCGGCGGTGGGGTTCGAGGTCAAAAGCGGTGAGGGTTTCTTGGACGCGGCGCTGAATTTCAGTGCTGGCCAGCGCGAGGTTTTCCAAGCCAAAGGCCAATTCGTCGGCAACCGTGCTGCCGACGAGCTGATCGTCCGGGTTTTGAAAGACCATGCCGACGCGCTGGCGGATGGAGCGGCACTGAGTCGGGTCGCCAGTGTCCATGCCATCGACGAGGACCCGACCGGCGTGGGGCCGCAGCAGTCCGTTTAAGCAACGGGCGAGGGTGGTTTTGCCCGAACCGTTGGGGCCGATGAGGGCGATGTTTTCCCCGGGGCTGATGTGGAGGTCAATCGAGCGCAAGGCGGCTCGGCCGTCGCCATAGCACAGGCCGAGTTTTTCGACGCAGATCATAGCGCGGCAGCATAGGGCAAAAGGATGTTGGCGTCAAGGCGTCAAGTTGACACCTAGAGCGCGAGATGGTTTATTCAAACCCAAGGAGTTACGAACAGCAGGAGCGTTGCCCAGTGCGGGCACTCGCAACGCGCTTTTGGCGAGGATTGGTCTTATGAGCAAGGTATTGCGTACGTGGGTTTGGGTGCTCGCCGCTGGGGTCGTGGGGTGCGGCGACTCCGAAGACGATCTCCAGATCGTCGGTCCCGAGCTGCCCAAAGGTCCGGGGCGCGCATATCCCGTTTCATCCGTTAGCTTCCCGGCCAACGACGGCGTCGAAGTGAGCGCGCTTTTTGGCACGATCAAAGACGGCGCATCCCTGCCGGTGGTGATCCTCCTGCACGATCTGGGGGGGAGCAAATCCGACTGGCTGAACAACACCGGCACGTACGTGGCCTTGCTAGAGCGCGGGTATGCGGTCTTGGCCCTCGACATGCGCGGGCACGGCGATACGCCCCTGCCCAACGACCGGGAGGTCTTGGACTTAGTCGATCTAGAACAGGGCTTTCTCGATGTCCACGCCGCGCTGATCTGGCTGCAGAGCCAGTCCATGGTCAATGTCAGCCGCATCGCGGTCGTGGGCAGTGGCTCGGGAGGCAATGTGGCCTTCGTGAGTTTGGGCACGTTCCCCGAGCAAATAAAAACCGGCGTCTCCCTCTCTCCCGGGCTGTGGAGGACCTCTTCGCTAGAGCCGGTGGTCACCGGGGCCGACCTCGATCCGTTTCGCCCGCGGTCCATGCTCTTTATGGCCGGCGAGCAAGACCAAATTCAGGCTGGCGATCGCGTGCTCAGCTATGCCGAATTCGCCCGCAGCCTAGAGGCCCAGACGGCCGCGCCCAAGGACCTGCGCGTTTTCCTCGACTCGGCCGACCACGGCTTTGCCCTGCTCGACAATATCGCCGAGGCCCAAGATCTATTCTTCCTCTGGTTGGAGGAAAACCTCTAGCAGCCCTCCCCCTGCGGTGCCCAGCGCATGGACTCGCCTCCTGCCATTGCCGTCGTCATTCCCGCCTACAACGAAGAAGAGGCCATCGGCAAGGTGCTGCAAGACATACCGAACATCGCCCAGCAGATCATCGTCGTCGATAATGGCTCCAGCGACCGCACGGCCGCGGTGGCGCGCCGCTGGGGTGCTTGCGTCGTCAGGGAGCCGCGCCGCGGCTACGGCCAAGCCTGTTTGGCCGGCATGGCCCAGCTCGACAGCCCGGATATCGTGGTCTTTCTCGACGGCGATTACAGCGATTATCCCGCCGACATGCTCGCTTTAGTGCGTCCCATTGTCGCCGGCCACGCCGATATGGTCATTGGCTCGCGGGTCTTGGGGGAGCGAGAACCGGGCGCGCTCTTGCCGCAGGCTCGGTTTGGCAATGGGTTGGCCACCTTCTTAATTCGCCTGTTGTTCGGGGTCACCTTTACGGATTTGGGGCCTTTTCGCGCTGTGCGCTCCGGCGCGCTCCGGCGGCTAAAAATGCGGGACCGCACCTTTGGCTGGACCGTTGAGATGCAGGTCAAAGCCGCTCGACTCGGCCTGCGGACGGCCGAGGTGCCGGTGCGCTATCGCCGCCGCATCGGCACCTCCAAAATTACCGGAACGCTCGGCGGGACGCTGCGGGCCGGTTACAAAATCCTCTGGACCATTTTCCGCTATGCGCGGTGGCGGGCATAACTCAATGCACTTGGTGGACTACGATTTTGACCTGCCCGACGCGCTGATCGCCCAACGCCCGCCCCCCGAGCGCGATCAAGCGCGCCTTTTGCTCTTGAACCGGGCGGATGGCTCATTGCAGCACCTGCACTTTGGGGCCATCGTCGATCAACTCGCGCCCGGCGACGCCCTAGTATTGAACCAAACCGAGGTCGTGCCGGCGCGGCTCCGGGGCCGTAAAGCGGCCACCGGCGGCCGGGTTGAGTTGCTGTTGCTCAGGCCGCTAGCGGCCGGCGATTGGCTGGTTATGGGGCGACCCGGGCGGGGCTTAAAACCAACGACGCGGTTGGAGTTTGGCGATGGAGCAATAAAAGCGCACATCGTCGAGCAGGTTGCGCCGGGGCGGTTCCGCGTGCGCTTTGCCGTTGAGGACGTGCTGGCGCGGCTGGAAGAGATCGGGGAAATCCCACTGCCGCCTTACATCCGGCGGGCACCCGAGGCCGCAGACCGAGCGCGCTATCAGACCGTGTATGCGGCGCGTCCGGGCGCTGTTGCCGCGCCCACGGCCGGCCTGCACTTTACCCCTCAGCTGCTCGCGGCGATCGCGGCCAAGGGCGTGGCGGTTCTCAAGGTGGTCTTGCACGTGGGGCCGGGCACGTTTGAGCCGGTGCGCTGCGCGGACCCGCGCCAGCACGTACTCGAGCCTGAATACTGCGAAATTGACGAGCCCGTGGCGGCCGCGCTCCAGCGTTGCCGCGCAGCCGCTGGGCGCGTCGTCGCCGTCGGAACAACGGTGGTGCGGACCTTGGAGTCGAGTGTCGATGCCGCGGGCCAAGTGCGGGCCAAAGCGGGATTGGCCGATGCGTTTATCTACCCACCCTACCCATTCAAAGCGGTCGATAGCTTGGTGACCAACTTTCACTTGCCGCGCTCGAGCCTGTTGTTGCTCGTGGCGGCGTTCGTCGGGCGGGATCGGCTTTTGGCCGCCTACCGCGAGGCCGTAGAGCGGGGCTATCGCTTCTACAGCTACGGCGACGCCATGATGATCGCGTGACAGCGGTGGAACGCATAACCGCCATCGTGCCGGCCGGCGGCCGGGGCCAGCGCATGGGCGGCAATCGGCCCAAGCAGTACCTGCCGTTGGGAGGTCGGCCCCTACTCTGGCACGCGCTCGCACGCCTCGAAGCCAGTCCGCTGGTGACCGACATCGTCTTGGTCGTGCGGGGCGCGGACTTGGACCCTTGTCGCCGCCAGTTGAGCGAGCGCGGCGGCTTTGCCAAAATCGCCGCCCTGGTGCCCGGGGGAGCTGAGCGCAGCGCCTCTGTGTATCGGGGTTTGCAGGAGACCCACGCCGATATGGTTTTGGTCCACGACGCGGTGCGGCCCTTTATTTCGGAGGGATTGCTGGAGAGAGTGGTCGCGGCCACGCGCACGCACGGAGCGGCACTGCCCGCGCTACCCGTAGTAGAGACGATCAAAGAGGTGACGGACGAGCGGGTCGTCGGTACGCCGCGGCGCGAGCGGTTGTGGCAGGCGCAGACCCCGCAGGGCTTTGACCGCGCCCTGCTCCTGAGAGCCTACCGAGCAGCCGGCCCCGATGCCGCGACCACGGACGACGCCGCGCTGGTCGAGCGATTGGGCCACCCCGTCTGCGTCGTGCCCGGAGAAGCGGACAACCGCAAGATCACCACGCCCGAGGATCTGGCTTGGGCCGAGTGGCGAATGCGCACCAAGGAGGAGGAGCCGGCCATGGGCTTGCGCATAGGACAGGGATACGACGTGCATCGCTTGGTGGAAGGGCGGCCCCTAATTTTGGGCGGGGTCGTCGTGCCTTTTGCGCGGGGACTGGCGGGCCATTCGGACGCGGATGTGCTGACGCATGCGATCATAGACGCGCTCTTGGGCGCGCTGGCGGCCGGAGATATTGGCCAACTCTTTCCCGACTCGGACGCGCAATACAAGGATATATCGAGCTTGGTGCTGCTCGAACGGGTCGGCCACCTGCTGGCGGAACGAGGAGCGCGGGTCTTACATATCGACGCCGGCGTCGCGGCCCAGCGGCCCAAACTCGCGCCGCACCTAGCGGCGATGCGCCAGACGCTCGCTGAGACCTTGGGCCTAGCGGTGGAGCAAGTTTCGCTCAAGGCCACGACGACCGAGTGCTTGGGGTTCGTCGGGCGCGAGGAGGGTATGGCGGCCCAAGCCGTGGCCCTTTTGACGCTCTAAAGCATGGCGGCCTATTTAGATTCCCTGCTCGCGGTCTTGGCGGGCGTTGATCCCCTGTGGGCATACGGCCTGTTGTTGCTCAGTGCTTTTTTGGAAAACATCGTGCCGCCTGTACCGGGCGATACGGTGGTGGTGTTTAGTGCCTATCTGGTAGGGCGCGGCCTCTTGGATATATGGCCGGTTTTTTTTGCGACCTGCGTTGGGGGCACGGCTGGTTTTCTAGCCATGTACTATCTGGGCTACAGCCGGGGGCGCGCCTTCTTTGCGGGGCGGCGGGGCACGGCAAAGCTGGCCCAAGCCGAGCGGTGGCTCGGTCGCTACGGCGTCGCGCTCATTCTGGGCAATCGGTTCTTGAGCGGCATTCGGTCGGTCATCGCCATCGGCGCGGGGCTCGGCCGCATGCCTTGGCTGACCGTTGTACTATGCAGCGCGATTGGCATGGCGGTTTGGAACGGCTTGCTGCTCTACGCCGGGTTTTTGGTGGGCGAGAACTGGGAACAGGTCGCGGAAATGCTCGCGCAATACACGCAATACAATAGAGTCTTGGTCGGGATATTGTGCTTGGTGGGGGCGGTGCTGCTCGGGCGCTGGTGGCGCAAGCGCCGGGTGGACCCATCTTGACAAGCCGAAATAGAGGGCTTAGGTTAAACAACTTCTATATAATCTGAATAATCCAAAGAAAAGCCGAAGAAAAGCCGATGAACGACATTACCTACGCCCCAAAAGCGGGCGAAATTGAGCGGCAGTGGTTTGTGGTCGATGCCACAGACAAGGTGCTGGGGCGGCTGGCTTCGGAAATCGCCCAAGTGCTGCGCGGCAAGGGCAAGCCCGAATACGCCCCGCACGTCGATATAGGCGACCACGTCATCGTGATTCACGCCGATAAGGTGCGGGTCACGGGCGACAAGGCCGCCAAGAAGGTCTATTACCGCCACACCGGCTATCCAGGTGGCTTGCGGGTCACGCCCTACAGCCGCATGGCCGAGCGGCATCCCGATCGGATCATTCGCAGGGCCGTGCGGGGCATGCTGCCGCACACCAAGTTGGGCCGGATGCAGCTAAAGAAGCTCCGCGTCTATGTCGGCGGCCAACACCGGCATCAAGCGCAAAACCCCCAGCCTCTCGAACTTTAAGCCAAAGGCCACGCGTTTATGCCCTTAGAAAGCTACGAAGCGACCGGCCGCCGAAAGACCTCAGTGGCCCGAGTGCGGATGCAGCTCGGCGATGGCACTATTTACATGAACGGCCGTGTGGTCGGCGAATACCTGCGTCGGGACTCTCTAGAAATGATCTTGGTGCAGCCGCTGGATCTGACTGAGACGCGCCATACGTTTGACATTCACATTTCCACCCGGGGCGGCGGCCTGCGCGGCCAAGCCGGGGCCGCCTGTTTGGGCATTGCCCGCGCCTTGGTTCAGTACGACCCGCAGAAGCGGGAAGTGCTGAAGAAGGGCGGCTTTTTGACGCGCGATGCCCGCGAGAAAGAGCGCAAAAAGTACGGATTGGCCGGGGCGCGCAAGCGCTTCCAATTTTCCAAGCGCTAGTCCCATTCCAATACACACGCTTCCCGATGCACAGCAGAGAGTGTCCCGCAGGCGTTCGGCGGCTGCGGGTCTTCTGTGTGTAGGCGACGGAGGCGGAGGCCCAACTCACCGTTAGGAGCGACAATGGCCGATTTTACCATCCGCGATTTGCTGGAAGCCGGGACCCACTTCGGGCACCAAACTCGGCGCTGGAATCCCAAAATGCGGCCCTACATCTTCACCGAGCGCAACGGCATTCACATCATCGACCTGCAAAAGACGGTCGGCAAGGTTGAAGCCGCTTGCCAAGCCGTGCGCCAGACGGCCCGCGCCGGCCGCGCCGTGTTCTTTGTCGGCACGAAGAAGCAGGCGGCAGATCTCGTGCGGCAGGAGGCCGAGCGCTGCGGCATGTTTCACGCCACCGAGCGCTGGCTCGGCGGGATGCTGACCAACTGGCAGACCATCCGCCAAAGCATCCGCCACCTAGAGCATCTCGACCGCATCTCGGGCGACGGGACGTACGAAAACCTCAAGAAAAAAGAGGTCCTGCTGCTCGAAAAAGAGCGCACCCGGCTCCAGCGGACCTTGGCCGGCATCCGCAACATGGGCGGCCTGCCCGGCTTGGTCTTTATCATCGACATCAAGAAGGAGCACATCGCCGTGCGCGAGACGGCCAAACTGGGCATTCCTTCGGTGGCCATCGTCGATACCAACTGCGACCCCGACTTAGTGACCTATCCAATCCCGGGCAACGACGATGCCATCCGCTCGATCGGCCTGATCACGCGCCTCATCGCCGACGCGGTGATCGAGGGCCGGGCCGAAGCCGAGGCCGAGAAGGCCGCCCGCGACGACAAGCGAGAGGCCGAAGAGACCCCGGCCGTGGCCGTGGCCATGGCCTAGACCTTTTTGAAAGCAAACGACGATGACTCAGATTACCGCACAAAGCGTCCGAATGCTCCGGCAAAAGACGGGCTTGGGCATGATGGATTGCAAGAAGGCCCTGCAAGAGACCGGCGGCGACAGCGAAAAGGCCATTGAGTACTTGCGCAAGCAGGGCTTG
The DNA here is from genome assembly GCA_965242865.1 of Candidatus Latescibacterota bacterium. GTDB lineage: Bacteria > Latescibacterota > UBA2968 > UBA8231 > UBA8231. The sequence goes on along the minus strand of CBDETK010000013.1, from coordinate 4,683,967 downwards.
TCCGCCGTGGAGAAGCGGGCCGGCCGCGACGCCAGCGAGGGCCTGATCCAAGCGTATATTCACCAAGGCAGCCGCCTCGGCGTGCTGTTAGAGGTCAACTGCGAAACCGACTTCGTCGCGCGCACCGACGACTTCCAAGGGTTCGCCAAGGACGTGGCCATGCACATTGCTGCCTCCCAGCCGTTGGCGGTCGATCGGGAGGGCATTGCGGCCGACGCCGTGGCAAGAGAGCGGGCTATCTACCTCGAACAGGCCAAAAACGAGGGCAAGCCCGAGCACATTGCCGCGAAAATCGTCGAGGGCCGGCTGGAGAAGTTCTATCAGGAAAACTGCCTAATGGAACAGGTCTTCGTCAAAAACCCCGACCAGACCATCGGCGAACTAATCTCCGAGATAACCGCCAAAATCGGCGAAAAAATTACCGTGCGGCGCTTTGAGCGGTTCGTCTTGGGCGAAGACGCCTGAACGAGGCCGCCATGCTCGAAGAGGTCCTTGAGACAGTAAAAGAGGCAATGGACAAGGCCATTGAGTCCCTGCGCCGCGACTTGGCCTCTATCCGCACGGGGCGAGCCTCAGTCGCCATGCTCGACAATGTGCGGGTGGATTACTACGGCCAACAGACGCCGCTCAATCAGGTGGCGACGATCAGCGTCCCCGAGCCGCGCTTGTTGGCGATCAAGCCTTGGGAGGCGGCCTTGATTCCTGTGATTGAAAGGGCCATTCTCGCCGACAAGAGCTTGGGCCTCAACCCGGCCAACGACGGCGCCATCATCCGGCTGCCCATTCCCGAACTGACCGAGGAGCGGCGGGTGGAAATCACCAAAGTCGCCCGGCACCGAGCCGAGGAAGGGCGAGTCGCGGTGCGGCATGCGCGGCGCGACGGGATAGACCTGCTCCAGCAAGCCCAAAAGGACGGGGAGATCTCTGAAGACGAATCGCGCAGCGCGCAGAAAAGGGTGCAGGAGTTGACCGCTGAATACGTAGCCTCCATCGACGGGATCATCGACACCAAAGAAAAGGAGATCATGGAGGTCTGATGGCCTCTGCTCTCCGGTCGTGTAGAAGCATAGCCCTGTTTTGTCGCTCTACTACATCCTGTGGTCCATGCGCCCCCGGCAGTGGATCAAGAATGCCTTCGTCTTTCCCGCCCTCGTCTTTTCCGAACACCTCTTTGAAATTCCCTACCTGCTACGCAGCACCGGGGCGGCCCTCTGCTTCGTCCTGCTGAGCGGAGGCGTCTATCTCTTCAACGACATCTTCGACCGCCAGTGCGACCGCCAGCATCCCCAAAAACGCCACCGGCCAATTGCCGCCGGTCGCCTCTCGGTCGCCGGGGCCGGGGCGGCGGCTTTGGGCGCGTTGACCTTGGCGTTGGCCGGTGCTTTTTGGCTCCACCCTCATTTGGGGGGGGTTGCCGCCTGCTACGCTCTGCTCAACGCGGCGTACTCGCTCCGGCTCAAGCACGTGGTGTTGGTGGATGTACTAATCGTGGCCGCGTGTTACCTGCTGCGCGCAGTCGGCGGCGGCTTGGTCATTGAGGTGCCTATTTCCACTTGGTTTATCATCTGCATCTTCGCCCTGGTGCTCTTCGTGGTTACGATCAAGCGCCGGCAGGAGATGGTACAACTGCTGGATGGGGCCGCCGATCACCGCGCCATCCTCGACGAATACAGCACCCCTTTCCTCGACCAGATGATCGCCATCCTCACGGCCGTGACCATAGTCTGCTACGCGCTCTACGCGATGGGGGAGGGCGGGCAAATGCAGTGGACGATCCCTTTCGTGCTCTACGGCGTGTTGCGCTATCTCTATCTAGTGTACCACCGGGGGCTGGGGGACGACCCAACGGCCGTCGTCTGGCGCGACCGGCCCTTGCAGATCAATGCCCTGCTCTGGTTGGGGGCCAGCGTATTCGGGCTGTACGCCTAGCCCATCACTGGTCCGGGAAAAACTCTGCGCCCCAGAGGTGCTGGTTCTCCTCGGCAATCCACTGGCCGACTCGGACGTGGTCGATGGCGTAGTCCGGGAGACGGACGAGCGCGATGCACTGGTCGCCGAGCAGGACGCCGCGCCGGTTGAAGTAGAAGTCGAGATTATCAAAACCGTATTGTTTGCGGTCGGCTGGCAGGTCGGCCAAATCGACCGGGATGACGTGCAAGACGAACTTCGCCTGCGCGTCCGCCGGAGCGCACGGCTGCTTGAGGTACGTCAACCAGCGTCCATTGCGGTACACGTCCCAGCCAGAGCGGACCACCTGCTCGCCAGCCTGTGTGGCCTGTCTGACGAGTTCCTCCAGCTCCATGTAGCGTCCCTTCTGGAACGGTCCGGCGCCCGTTACGCGGAATACCACGCCATCGGCCAGTTCGGCCACGGTTTCCACGCCGGGCAGGAGACGGAGGTCGAGGTCGTCGCCGGAGCGATCGCCCGCATGGACCCCCTCAAACCAAACGATATGCGCGCCAGTGCCGACCTCGGTCCACTGCCTCTCGGGCGGGAAATCTTGGTACTTGCCCGGGGCCGCGGTCCGGTCTGCAAACCAAGCAAGGGCGGCGTGGTTGCTGTAAATCCTGCCCTCTATAGGGTGGTCCCGGAGGTACTGCAAGGTTTCGGAGCGTCGCCAATGGGCGGCGTTGTACGTCCGGTCTTTGTACCCGACAGCATACGCTCGGGCGGTGAGACGAAGATTTTCTCGCGCCGAGTAGCCGACGTGGACGAGGGTCGCCAGCAGGACGAGGGCCGCCAGCCCGTAGGCGGCGCGGCCCCGTCCCGCCGCACGGAACCGATTCCGTATGCGCGGCACAGGGGCCGCCCCGGCGCGATCGATAGACAGGAACCGATCCAGCAGCAACACCGTCGTCAACAGCAGCGGCAGGTACACCGGCAGCAGGTAGCGGCTGTCGATGTCCTGAGCAACCGTGAAGGGCACGACGACGACCATGAATCCGAGGTAGATCAACGCGAACACCGCGAAAGGGAACGCCGGTCCCAAGCGGCTTTGCGCCGGCGTGGCCGCTGGGCCCAGTCGGCGACCGCGCAAGACGACCACCGCGCCAGCGAGGACGACGAACCCGACCGCCAGCCATAGCAGATACGCCAACCCATCCGGCGCGTGCGGGGGGACGACCCACTCGCGGAACACCTCGACGGTCTGGCGCAGCCTCTCGAATAGGGACTGCCCCGACGGTGCTGTTCGGTCGCCAGCCAAGGTTTCGGAGACCGCCCAATTGACCGCCAATACCGCCAACAAGGGCAGGGACGAGACCGCGCCAAAGACGAGGGTGTGCTTAGGCCGGGCGAGGGGTCGCAGCAGGAGGACGCCGGCGCCGATCAGCACCGCGCCCAGATAGTGGGTCAGCACGGCCAGCGCGGTAAGAACCGCTGCCCACCACAGGGGTGCGTCCGTCCGCCGGTTGCGGGAGGATGCCAACTGGATCAAGGCGAGGAGCGTCAACAAGACGAAGAGCGGCTCGGTGATGCAGTAGGACGCGAAATGGGTGAGGGGCAGGGACGCCGCGATGGCCCCGGTGGCGGTCAGCACCAGCCACTGTGCCCGGAGATTCGAGCGCAGCCAGTCGCCCGCGGCGAGGATGGTCAGCCCGAAGGCCGCGGCGTTGACCCACCGTCCGGCCTCCACCAAGTCGATGCCGACCCAACCTAAGGCCGCTATCAGCAAGGGAAACAACGGCGGCCATCCCACCAGCGGGTTGCCCCTGACATCCCGCCAGCCCTCTCCCGCGAGGAAGTTCGTGGCCGTGGACAGAAAAGTTATGGAGTCCACGGTGAGGGCCGCGCCGTAGGTGGCGGTGCGGACGAGGATGTGGGCGGTGCCCAGCCCGGCGAGGAGGACGATGAGTAGCGCGAAGGGGTCGCGCCCCCACCAGGCGATGCGCTTGAATGCGGAACACTTCATTTACGCCATTTTTTAGTGGTCAGGCGCACCTCGACCTTTTTTGAGACGGAAACCCTAGTTTTAAGAACGCTTCTAAAGGCCGGCCTCTGCGTCACATATCGCAACGCAGAGGCCGGTTGTTGTTACAGCGAGTCGCGCTTGAACTGCACGTACGCGGGCTGCTCGGCCGCTACCGCCTTGTCGGCAGCTTCGCCAAAGGCATCCAGGATCGCTTCGTAATCCGAATGATAGGACACGGTGACAACCGATGCGGAATCCACCGCGGCCGAGGACATGTCGTCGGCCGCACACGTCACCATTACCGTCATGGGCGCGTATATGCCAAGGGTCAAAGCATTCACGAGGCCATTAACAAAAGTATGCTGCGTCTCAACCTTGGCTACGCCATTGGCGCACACGCTTTGGGCTTCAACGACCTCCAGCGGCACGAGGCCATATACAAAGCTATGCTTCCACATTGTCACCGTCTTACCCGGGGCAAGCCCCATATCAACGGTAGCATGATAACAGCCGGCCAAGAGAAACAGGCCGAAAAAGACTAGGGGAAAACTTCCCCGCAAACGCTTGATCATTATACCCTCCTTGGGTTGATGAAATTGAGAAAAATACCAGCCGCTAGGCGGCGAAAGAGGCTAATGTACGCAAAGGGCCAAGGCCCTTCAATCGCCCTCGCCCGATGAACGCTGTCCGGCTAGGCGGCGCGGTCCTACTTGAGCAAGATCATCTTCCCGACCCGAGTGACCGGGCCTGCTTGCAGCCGGTAAAAGTACATCCCCGCCGCCAAGTCGCGTCCGTCCCAGCGGACAGCGTAGCGACCTGCTGGCTGATACTCGGCGACGAGGGTGTGGAGAACCTGCCCCAAGACATTGTGAATGGTCAACTGCACCTCGGCGGCGTGCGGCAGCGCGTACTGAATCGTCGTAGCCGGGTTGAACGGGTTGGGGTAGTTGGGGCCGAGAGCAAACGCGACCGGGGTGTTGGGAACACTGGAGCCGACGCGCCCTTCGGTCGCCGTCCTCGCCGATTGCACGACCGGCGCGGCTGGGCTGTTCTGCTGCGGGGCGGTGCCCTGCTGAACAAAGGCGAATGCTTCCGGCAGCAGGGCGACCGGTGCCTGCGGAGCCGCGGCTTTGGCCCGGACCGCTTCACTCGTGCCGCCCGCCTGATTCGACGTGATCCGCAAGTAGGTGCGCTGGCCAGCGCACTCGGCCGCTACCGCCCAGCGCGTCGCCCGGTAATCCAGCGTATGCACGATGGTGCTGCCGAGCGAAACGCCCGGCACCGCATCCACCCGCACCCACGGGATGAACTCGTCGCGAGGTTCGGCCAGCGCGACCACCCGGCCGCTTGCATCCGGGCCGTGGCTTATCTGCACTTCGCGGTAAATGTGGTACGCTTCAACAAAGGCGTGTTCCCGCGGCAACGCCCACGTCAGCAGCACCGCGCCGCGCAAATCGCCCGCGTGATCGGCCCCGCGGTAATCTTCCGCACGGACCCAAGCGGGAGCGTCCCGGGGACAGCCAACCCCACAGCCCGATTCGGGATCGCCCGTTACCCGCAGGCAGGCGCGTTGGCCGCCGCACTCGGCGGCGACCGCCCAGCGGGTCGCCTTAAAATCCAGCGTCTGCACGATGGTACGCCCCACCGAAACGCCCGGCACCGCATCGACCCGCGCCCACGGAATGAACTCACCGCGGGGGGCGTCGAGCGCGACCACTCGGCCGCTTGCATCCGGGCTGTGGGTTATCTCCACCTCGCGGTAAATGCGGTAGGCTTCGACAAAGGCGTGTTGGCTCGGCAGTGCCCACGTCAGCAGCACCGCGCCATCCCAATCGCCAGCGAGGTCGGCCCCGAGATAGTTTTCCGCCTGCACCCAAGCGGGCGCGTCCAACCCTCTTATCGAGATGGCAAACGGCAGGGAAGCCGCATCGCCATCGGCATCGGTGACCGCGTAAGTGGCGACGGTCGTGTCGGTGGCCAGTCGCCGCGCCCTGCACCTGACGCCGCGCCGCATGGAACATCAAGCCAGTCCGGCAGGTTCGACAGGCTATACCGCAACGGAGCGTCGCCACCGACAGCCGCTGGCAGCATCCGAGCAATCGGTTGGCACGCCGTCGCCATCAGCGGCGCAAGCGTCGTGTCGCTAAAGGTCGGTTTTCGATCCGGGTCGATAATGGCGATGGCGAACCGCAGCGTGTCGGCATCGCCCTCGACATCCGTGGCCGTGTAGATAGCGACGGTCGTGTCGGTAGCCACCGCCGCGCCGCGCAACTGGCGGGTGTCGGCATGGAACGCCAAGCCGTCTGGCAGGTTCCGACAGGCGATACCGTCAACGGGTACCGTAGCCGCCAGTCGCCGCCGGCAATGTCTACGCGGCTCAATCATTTCACCCACCTCGGCGACAAGATCGGCAATTGTCGTGTCGCCAAAGGTCGGCTTTCAGATCCGAGGAGATGATGGTCACGGCAAACGGCAGCGTGGCCGCATCGCCATCGGCATCGGTGACCGCTGTAGGTGGCGATCGGTCGTGTCGGTAGCCATCGCCGCGCCCTGCACCTGCCGCCATCGCCGCATTGAACACCAAACCCTCCGGCAAACCCGACAGACTATACCGCAAGCGCACCATCGCCACCGGTAGCCTGACGGCAGGGGCCAAGCCACCGCTTGATCCACCTCCGCAACGAGGGCGGCAATCGTGGCGTCGCCAAAGGTCGGCTTTCAGATCCGGGGCCGTGACCGTGATGGTGAACTTCAGCGTGTCGGCATCAAAGTTGTCAATATCCCAAACCCGATATAGCATGGGCACTCGGCGCGGCCAGTCTCGGTCGGTGGGAGTGCCGCTGCAACCAGTCTCGAGGCATTGTCGTGAAACGCCAAGCTGTCTGGCAGGTTGCCCGAGCAGGCCATACATCAGCGGGCCATGTCGCCGCCGATAGCCTGCGGCAGCGTCAACGGCTCAATCGCTTGATTCACCTCAAAGACGAGATCGCCAATCATCGCGGTGTCCGCAAAAGCCGGCAGCAAATTCTCAAAGGGGGCTCCGGTGTTGGGGTCGGGGTCGGCGGCGTCGCTGTCGCCATCGGCGGCACCCGGCTCCGTCGAGGGTAAATCCGTGTCGGGGTCGGTCACGACGGGGGCGCCTACACTACTACGTCGTCCAAGAATGACGTAGTGGTCCTGTATTGGGATCCACCGAGGAGGGGTACTGATGCCGAGCGGATGCGAAATCGTGACGGACTCATCGTCGGAATCGCTGCCTTCCAAAACCTCTACGGTAATGGTCTGACCCCGGTTCGAGTAAGCTATGGTCTGACCCTGTCTCGATCTATCTAAGGTCCAAGTCAATTCAGTAGGTGTGACTTTCACCTTGTCGGGGTCAGAGCTCGTGGGATTTAGCACTATATCGGACCAGCCTACGTGCATGAGCACTGTCACACTGTATGTCGTCTGGCTCCCCTCGTCTAGTGTGCCGAGCGATATAGGCTCATCATCGACGACGTCAACTGTCATTGTATTGGTGAGGCCCTCGTAATCCGCACCTCTTCCTCTAAGATTGATGGTCGCTTGCCGTTGCGGCTGCCCTGTGTTACTCACCGTGTCATCTACCCCGGAAAGCGTCACGGTCTGCTTGGTGTCCCAGTTCGACGGAGTGAACGTCAACAACGTGTCCTCGTCACTTATGGTCACCCGCGTTGGGTCCTGACTGGTGAGGCGTATCTTGACATTCCCCGTCGGTTCGCTGTCCAACCACACCTCATTGTCCATAGTACCGCTCTCGAGCACGGCCAAATTGACGTTCCGAACACGTATCCCCTTCGTGTCATCGTTGAGCACATTGACGAATATCGGGCGGCTTGTGACCCCATCGTAACCACCTCCTCTCGGAATGTGGGTGACCCTCGTCTGCCGCTGGTAACCATTATCTACATCGTCATCCACCGCTGTCACCGTTACTGTCTGCCCGGTGCTCCAGTTCGTCGTAGTGAAGGTCAAGCTCGAAGGCGACACGGTCGCTATGGTTATGTCGTTACTCGCCACCGCCACGGTGACTTCCCCGGTCGGCTGGGTCTCCAGCGCCACGGTGTAGGTACGAGAGGTAATAATACTAGAGGTAATAATACTAGGAGTATCCGAGGGTTCATTGAGGCCGCCAATACGTCGCGGCAACACCAACGCGGGTGTGGTCTGCGCGTAGAGGTTCTCCGCGCCGACGAGCAGCGCGAACACCAGACTGACAGCACAACGCCACCTCATTTTCTGGACGCTGTCGGATGCCGAAACTCGGGACCGAATTTTCGGGGGGGGGGGGGGGGGTAACTTGTTGTTTTTCAACGACTTATGGAAACTATCTAACATTGTTTCATTGCTCCAAATTTTTGCAAGGCGGGCGACAGGTATCGCGCACTGCACCCGAACTTACGTTTCTCTAACCTCGTCAAAAAACGTCTTAAAGGAACCCGTGGCGGCCGGCTCCCACCGATCAAAGGTCGCTTGCAGCACGGCCAGCCAACGCTCTTGGGGCAGGCTTTGCACCGCTAGGCAGACGTAATAGGCATCGGTCAACGCCAAGCCGCGCCGTCCATCCACGAGGGCTTGCTCTATGCGCTCGACCCACGGCGTCACCTCGGGCAAGGCTTCGATACACCGCGCCTTGTGCTGGACAAAATTGGCCAAGTGCTTGACCAAGCTGCGGCTGACATCGTGCCGCTTGGCCGCGCCGGATACGTCGCCGAGGTCCAACTCGCCCCGGTGATACAACGCCAACAACTGCTGAGTGAGCGTAAGCTGCTTGGCGCCAGCGGTTGCCTGCCGAGCGCGACGCAAGCCGCTGGTGAGCGCGGCCATCTCGTGGCAGCAGTTGAGCCAGCGCACCCCTTTGGCAACCACGCGGCGCATGGACGCGCCCGGGCCGACGGCCGTGCCCATGGCCTTGCCGCTGGCCGCGCATGCCGCTCCCACGCGGCTGAAAGCCTCCTGCACGCGCTCGTGCTCTATGGGGGGGACGCCGGCGCGCTCGACGCCGTAGCTGTGCGCCAAGTCGCTCGGCCCCACGAAGAGCAAGTCGATTCCCTCGACCGCGGCAATCGCTTCCACCGCCTCCACGCCCTCGGCGTCTTCGATCATCACGCCGAGCAAGGTCTCGGCATTGGCCCGTTCCATGTACTCGGCGGCATCGAGCGTGCCGTAGTGCGAATCTCGGCCGCAGCCCACGCCGCGCAAGCCCAGCGGCCGGAACTTGGCCATCCGCACAAAAGCGCGCGCTTCGTCCGCGCTCTTGCAATGGGGCCAAACCAAGCCCTCGGCCCCCAACTCCAGCGGCTTGATCGCTTGGTTGTACGGCCCCTTGGCGATGCGGACTACGGAATTGACCCCGGTGGCCCGCGCCGCCAAAATTAGCTGCGAAAGCGCGTCGAGCGCGAGGTGAGAATGCTCCATGTCGATCCAGACGCAGCCAAAGCCCGCTTGGGCCGCGAGCTCGACGACCACAGGGTCGAAGATCCGGTTGATTTCGACGATCTCCACCGTTGCCCCTCCGAGCAGGGCGGCCTTAGTCTGATTGGTTTTCACAATACCTCCATGGACTTTTTCCTCGACAGGTTCTTGACATTCTCAACAATCATTATATTGCTTACAATGAAAGCCAATCGCCAATTCACCAATCAAAGGAGGAGATCATGAATTGGAAGCAGTTAATGGCAGTACTAACCCTAGTGGTAGCCATGTTTTCCACGGTTGTAATCGTCTCAACTTCTTATAATGTCTCGGGGTTTGAGCGGGTTGAGGGTAAAATCAAGCAACTTGAAAGTGTGCTTGGGGGCAGAATCGATCGGCTTGAGAGTAAAATGGGGCAGCTTGAGCACAGAATGGGGCAGCTTGAAAATAAAATGGGACAGCTTGAAAACAGAATGGGACAACTGGAGCATAGAATGGGGCAACTTGAGAATAGAGTCGACCGTCTTGACGACAAGGTAGATGTACTCTCGAATGAGGTTGCCGAAATAAAGGGCGTCCTGAAGGCGAAAAAGATAATGGCGGATAGATAAATTGCTGTCGCTCCCATAAACAATAACTGCAAGCCCTTAACCGTTGCAAAACCACAGGAGACCTGATTATGACAATAAGCGGACCCGTTCCCATCGCCCGCGCCCAAGGCCGCGGCCCCACCATCTGGCTCGCTGGATCGCCCGACGAGCTAAAGGAGTGGATGCCCCTCGGAATCGCCGGAATCGTCACCAACACGGTGGTGCTCAACCAATACGCCAAGCAATGCGGCTCAGTCATCGGCCTAATAGAACAATACCTCGCGCTCACAGACAAGCCCGTAGTGGTAGAAATCGACGGCCACTGCGTTGAAGAGCTGTTGGAGGTCGGGCAAGTGTTCACCGACTTGTCCGCTCAGATCATCCTCAAGATCCCCTGCAACGTCAACGGCCTCAAGGCATTTAGCATCCTCAAGGACCAAGGGGTCGAGACCTTCTGTACCACGGTGTTCTCCCTGACGCAAGCTGCGGCCGTCGCCCAAGCCGGGGTCGATCACATCTTGCCGTTCTGCGAGCCGGTCAAGGAAGTGGGCGGCGACCCGACCCGGCTGATCCGCGAATGCGCCCAGATGTTCAGCGGCTGGGGCCAGCGGCCCTTCATTATGGCCGCCCTCATCCGCTCGGTCGAGACCGCGCACGCCGCCTTCCGCGACGGGGCCGACGAGCTCGTCACCATGTGGACGGTGTACCGCGACATGATGGACCATCCGCTAACCGCCCAGTGGAACAAGACCTTTATGGACGAGTGGATCGACATGCACCAGAGCGGCTTGCTGGAAGGCGTGCCGGTCCGCTCCCACTGATTAGTTCGGTTAAGCGGCCCAAGCAGGGATAGCTCAACACCAACCAAGGAGTTCGTCATGTTCAGTGAAGCCTTTGTAGGAAGCAGCAGTCGTCTGACACCGGCCTCCAACTTCTGGGCGTTCGCGCTCGTCGTCGCGGGAATTTTAGGCCCAGAGCCGCTCTACGCGCAGGATGTTACGCCGACGCCGCAGGATTTGCGGGTGTGGCAAGGCACTAGCAGCATACCTGAAATCAGCATATCTGAAATCAGGATACGTGAAGGCCGCACGGCGACCTACCGAGTGGTACCAGTTGGTACGCCGGGGAGCGGGAATATCACCGTGACAGTGTCAACAGGCGACGCTACTGTGGCGGAGGTGGTATCGCCATCGCCTCCGGAGTTGACCTTCACCCCACTACTCGCTTCTCAGGAGGTAACGGTGAGAGCGGTTGACAACGATACAGTCAATCCGCCCGAAAAGCAGAGTACGACGATCACCCACACTGCGAGTGCGAGTGGAGAGCCCCACGACGGTCTCAGCGCCACGGTGACCATCCGAATAATAGACGATGAGGTGGAGACATCTGACCCCCTGACACCTTTGAACTTCTATGTACCGGAGGATCTGCTGCCGTCTTTTGAAGCCACCGCGATGATCGCCGATCTCGTCGCCGAGGTCCGCCAACCGATTGTCTCGCAGAGGCTGCCCAAGGCCACCGGCGGCGACACCCCCCTGACCTATAGCCTGCTCGGCAACCTGCCAGAGGGCTTGGTGTTCCACGCCAACACCCGCTGGTTGCAGGGCACCCCCACGACCGAGACCGACAGCACCGAGACCATGATTTACCGGGTCCGCGATGCCGATTTCGACGCCGACACCCTGATGTTCACCATTACCGTCACGCCCCCGGATCTAAAGCCGACCTTTGGCGACGCCACGATTGCCGACCTCGTCGCCGAGGTGAATCAAGAGGTCTTATGGTCGCTGCCGCAGGCTACCGGCGGCGACGGTCCCCTGCGGTACAGCCTGTTGAATCTGCCGGACGGCTTGGTGTTCAATCCGGTGCAGCAGCAGTTGCAGGGCGCGGCAACGGCGACCGACACGGCTATCGTCTCCTTCAGGGCCACGGACGTCGATGGCGATCAGGCCATCCTGCCGTTTACCGTGACCATCATCCCCGCGAACCGAAAGCCGACCTTTGGCGATGCCACGATTGCCGACCTCGTCGCCGAGGTAGGTGAAGCGATTGAGCCGGGTGAAGCGATTGAGCCGGTGGATCTGCCGTCGGCCAGCGGCGGCGACTACCCGCTGCGGTATAGTCTGTCGAACCTGCCGGCCGGCTTGGTGTTCCATGCCAACACCCGCCAGTTGCGCGGCGCGGCAACCGCTGCCGACACCACCGTCGCCACCTACACGGTCACCGATGCCGACGGCGATGAAGCGACCCTGACGTTTACCATCGCCGTCATCGACGCCGATCTAATGCCGACCTTTGGCGACGCCGCGATCGCGCCGCTGACGGCGACCGCTTGCCAACCGATTGCTCAGTCCCTGCCGGCCGCCAGCGGCGGCGACGAGCCGCTGACGTATAGTCTGTCAAACCTGCCGGCCGGCTTGGTGTTCCACCCTGACACCCGCCAGTTGCAGGGTTCCCCCCCCCCAGCCTTGGGCGACGAGGGCCAGACGAGCACCATACAGGGGACCTACACGGTCACCGATGCCGACGGCGACGCGGCCACCCTGCCCTTCACCCTAACGGTCCATACCGGCTTGGACGCGCCCGATTGGGTGCGCGCCGAAAACTACCTCGGGGCCGATAGCACGAGCACTTGGGGCGGCTTTGTCCTGCTGACGTGGGCTTTGCCGAGCCAGCATGCCTTTGTGGATGCCTACCGCATTTACCGCGAGATGTTAATGACGTACAGTGCCGACGAGCACGGCAAGTTGGTTGAGTTGGACGAACCCCGCGACGAGTTCGTGCCGTGGACGCGGGTCGATGCAGTGCCGGGCGTTTCCGTGGGGCGCGCCGTCGTGACGACGCTCGATTACCGGGCGACCCGCTGGGCGGTAGCGGCCGAGTGCGGCCGCCAGCGCACCTCCTTGAGGGTGGCCGACGACCGGGCCAAACTAGTGCCCTCCGCCCGCGACGGACGGGCCGTGCTGCTTGCCCAGCCGGTCGTGCAATCGGCCATGACCGCCACCGAAGGGCGCGTCGGTGCCATCGCCTCCAGCACCCCGGCCGCGTTTGCCCTCGGCCCCAACTATCCCAACCCGTTCAACCCGGCTACGACGATTCAGTACGCGCTGCCGCAAGCCGCCGAGGTGCAGTTGACCATTCACAATGCCTTGGGGCAGTTCCTCCACACCCTCGTCGCCGAGTATCAGCCAGCAGGGCGGTACGCCGTCCACTACGACGGGCGCGATTTGTCAGCGGGGATTTACTTCTATCGGCTGCAAGCAGGCTCGGTCTTTCTCGTCGAGAAAATGATCCTGCTCAAGTAGGCGTCTGCTACCCTCACCCGCGCTCGGCCGGAATCTGGCGCAGCAACGCGCTCCAAGCCGCGCCCAAGTCCATCACGTCGCCGCCGCAGATTACCAAGTCGCAGCCCGCGTCCATGGCGGCCGTCAGCAGCGGCCCCGGCAAGGTGAAAATGCCGCTCAGCTTGCCGGCGGCCCGCGCCTTGGCCAAGCACGAGAGCACGGCCGCACGCAGCTTGGGATCGCCCATCTGGCCGGTGCAGCCCATGCTGACGGCCAAATCGCTCGGCCCCATGAAGATTCCAGCGAGCCCTTCCACCGCCAGTATCGCCTCGACATTCGCCACGGCCTGCACGGTCTCGATCTGGACAAAGAGATGGGTGCGCGCATTGGCGCGGGCTAGGGCGTCTGGCAGGTTTTCCATGCCAAAGCCCATGCCGCGCGTCCGCACGTTGAAGCCGCGCCGCCCCAACGGCGGGTACTTGCCGGCCTCGACGATGCGGCGCGCGTACTCCGCATCGTCCACCATGGGGACGAGAATGATCCGCGCTCCGATTTCGAGGGCGCGCAACACGTGGTGGCGCTCGCCATCGGGCAGGCGGATGAGCGGGAAAATGCCGCCGGCCTCTGCGGCCAAGCACAAGGTCTCGGCGCGCTCAAAGCCGACCGGGCCGTGTTCGCTTTCGATCCACACCGCTTCAAAACCGACCTGCGCCGCCAGCGAGACGAGCAAGGGCGAGGCACTATTGACGGTGACGCCGCGAATCCGACGCGGCTGTCCCGCCGGATCCAAGAAAACATCGTCGGTGATTTTTAAGGTCATAATTCGTTTCTCGCGTTTGAACATAAAAAACCCGTGCCGGGGAAGTTGGCACGGGGGTTGCCTGTGGGCGGGTTTAGCTATTGGTAAAGAACGATCTTATGATTACATGAACCACAATAGTGCCAACTAAGGTTACAGCGATGGAAATAACAGTATATAGGAGTTGTTTCGCTGTAATCATGCTAGCTTTGATTTCTGTTACAGCCGTTTTTATTTCATTTACTGTTGTTTCAAGATTAGAAATTCGCTCTTCTAGTGTATCTAGCCTGTAATCTCTTAGGCGATTTCCATTTCCATTATGACCCCGAGCGTTTTCTTGATTTGGGTCTTGCCGAAAATCAGGTTTAATAGTGCTCATCGTGTTTCTCCACCCATTTGAACCAATCCCATAGAGCGCGGGCAGTAAAACCCGCGTATGAACCTTCTAATTTTAGAACGACGCCAGGAGCTATAGATTCCTCTCCCTTAATTCCCAATCTCTTCGCTATGGTTTCAGGAATATCGTCGTCTTGAATAAAGAATATAGTCTCCGAAAATTCATAGTGTTTTGAATACCACTGATCAATTAGATTTCGGAAGCGCGGCGCGGCTGCATCATTTAATAAAACAACAAACGTTGACGTCGCCATTACTCGGACCCTTTCTCGGCGAGGCTTACCCCCATTTCGTGGGGCTTCAATACAATAATTAAATAACGTACCCTGAACAATTGTCAAGTTTTCGCACTTTGCCCACTTCAAAGGAGGTGCTGTTGTGACACCACTAGACTACGGACGCTCATTTATACTCGGCAACGGCCCGGAAAACGAGGTGCGGTTTTGGGTCGAGTCGCGGACGCGCATCATCGACGAAGCCTCTGGCCAGCGCGAGGATTACGTGCAGGTGGGGTCGTGCAAGAGCGAGCACACCTTTGCCCGAGAAAACCTCCTGCACGAGGACAATTACGACTTTCTGCCGGTCTTCGGCCCAGAGTGGTCGGTCGTCTATCGGCGTCACGCGGACCTGCGCGACCGCTATCGAGAAATTCGCCGCTCACAGGAGTGGTGGAACGGGCAACAGTACCATCTGATTGTCGGGCGCGAGGTGGAGGAACTGACCAGCGCAGCGGCCGTGCGCGAAGCGACCTACGCGGCCGTGCCCATCGTCGCGCAAACCCAAGTGCGGAACGAGGAAACCGGGTTGCAGGCGATCATGGAGTACCCGGTCAAAACCATGAACACCAATCGCGCCAACGACCTCTACCAAGTGGACACCGGCCCGGTGGCCTTCCCAGACCTGAGCCAGCGTCGCGCCCGCCACGTCGATGCCCTATCCCTCGCCTTTGTGGTCTTTAACGCCCCGCACTTTGCCGATTTCGTCCTCGAAGCACCGACCCGCGTGGGCGACGAGCAGGTGTATCACTATTCCAAGCGGGTGTCCCTAGCGGCGGTGAACAGGCTTTACGCGGTGCGCACTTAACAACAGCCCTTCACTTCTCGGTCGGAAGGGGTTTGGCAGCGAATGAATTCGTAGAACAGCGCACCGGCCGCCGCCCCTAGCACCGGACCGACGACGTAGGCCGCAAAAGCCGTCCATTCGCCGGCGACCAGCGCGGGGCCTAAGCTGCGAGCTGGATTCATCGAGGCCCCGCACAACGGCCCGGCGAACAGGGCTTCTAGCCCCACCGTGCCGCCAATGGCCAATCCAGCCGCCGGCTCCACGGCGCGAAAATCGGTCGCCATGCTCATAATGACCAGCATCAGCAAAAAGGTCAGCATGAATTCCCACACGAGGGCCGTGGCGAACAGTCCATCTACCGGCCGGGTAACTCCCAAGTTCAGCACCTGTTGAGGGCGCGCCGCGGCCAGCACCGACGACAAACTCGCCGCGTGGACGCCGCTAGCCGCCACGGCCCCGGCGCACTGGGCCGAGATATAGGGCGCGATCTCCCGTTTGGGAAAATGCCGCGTCAGGGCGAACGCGAGGGTCACCGCCGGGTTGAAATGCGCTCCAGAAATGTGGCCGGTGGCATAGATCATCACCATGACGACCAGCCCAAACGCCGCGGCAATGCCGACATGGCCAACCGCGCCGCCAGAAATCTGGTCGATAGCCACCGCGCCGCAGCCGGCAAAGACAATGGCAAACGCGCCGATGAATTCAGCGGAGCATTTCCGCAATAGATTCATGGTTTTCCGATTTGGCTCGATAGGAAGAGATCGAATGAAAAATGGAGTTTTCAGACAGCTTCTTAGGAAGGCTAGCGGTTGGAAGTGCGGAACGAGGAAATCGGGTCGCAGGAGATCAGGAGCACCCGGTCAAAACCATGTTATCCCGTTGCGACGATCCAATACCGCGACCGTCTTGTGAGCATTGTGTTTCCTCGCAATATCTAGGGGTGTAAAGCCAATGTAGTTTTTCGTATGGAAATAGGATCCATAACTGAGCAATACCTTTGCCGCATCACTAGCGTCTTTTTGTGCCGCAATGTGTAGTGGCCTGTTGCCGTCTATGTCCTGGGCGTTGACTTTGGCTTCTGCGATCTCCCCGATGTCAAAACGGTCAACCTCGCCATCGGCTCTAATCCCCTCGACATACTCGCTGGCCGAATGCCGCAACTCGGTCGCCAACGCGGTTTCCGGGGTAATCCCCACAGATAGAGGCCCTGCGCCTAAAAAGGAGTTGATCAACGTGCTCTTGCCCGCGCTGAAAGCCCCCACCACCGGCACGATCAACTCGGCCTCGGCCAACTCTTGCTTCAACCGCTCTATGGCTTGGATGTTTTCTTGCAAACCCCCAGAGCCGGCCCTGCCCAATTCCGCTTGTACCGCGTCGAGATAATCGAGAAACGTCTGCTGAGTCTGAAGCATTTCTACGCCTCCTTTCGGCGTTGTTTAGTTGTTTAAGCGATCCTTTGTAACGGCCTGCTAAGTACGCGACACTTGCTTTAAGTCCGCCTTTTCTGCGGTTCCTGCTGAATCCGGGATCGAGGGCGTCCCGCCCTCGACGAGGGCAAGATGCCCTCGATCCTTGGAAGGTTGGCCGCTACTGTCGTGTACTTAAACGGCCAAAAACACCTCCGCGGCTGTCATAAATCCACGACCTCTCCAGCGGGACACTCCCGCACTCGGCGCGAGCGACCTTTTCGCAGCCTGATGACGTGGCCCACATTGAGCGTTTCGTTTGCTGACAGCGCATTGCCTTTTTCCTTGGAAATTTGCCCCACGCTCGCAACCGCCTTCAGCTTTTCGCTGCCAGCGATAGCTTCAGCATCGCCGCCGTAATAGTCGAACCAAGGGAGGCCCGCTTGCGTGTATTGCTGCGCCGTCGGGGGCTCGGTCGGCGGCGGCTCATGGGTGATCGCCATCCATTGGACGGAATTGACGATGGAGACAAAGCACCGGCTGGCGTGCCGCTGATCCCACGCATCTAGGCCGTACGAATCGTCGTAGATAGCCTGCTTCATCCGACCACCGGGCGCGAGCCCCATACCGATAGGTTTAACGAAGCACCCGAGTACAAACGGAAACAGCTTGCTCCGCTTGCGGGACCGCTTGCCCCGCTTGCACAGCTCCTCGTACCGTTCCGGCTTCATGGGATAGGCGACGATCTGCAGCCCGCCGTGCTGCGCGGCACCCGTTATCTGCTCCTCCACCGTGTACCCCTCGCCCAAGGGCATGGCGACGAACTGGCGGATCACGCCCTTTTCGACGCAGTACCCGTCGAGCCATGGCTGTTCGGGCAGCACGACATAGTCCTGCGGGTCGCTGTTCAGGTGATTGACCCAAGTCTCACCCGTGACCGCACAGACCTTGCCGGTCGCCACTTTCACCGCAAACGGATAATCCGACCTCGCCCCAAAGTTGATCCACAATGCCTCGGCTTGGTGCATGGGCGCGACCACGCCACCCCGACGACACCATGCCTCGGGCAACTGGGGCGCGTAGTCGTCTATATGCCGCAACGGGAAGGAGCCTAAGCCCGGCGGCAGAGGGTAATCCCGGTCGTCGTCGGGGATTCGCAGGGTGCGCTGGAACCCCAGCGAGCAACGCGCTTGGTCGTGTACTTCGGGAAAGCTGAAAAGCAGTCTGTCGTCTTCAAGGGTAATCACAGCGGGGTCTCCTCTCGTTGGGTTGGGGTTAATCCAAGGTTTGGGTGCCTCTCCTTACCAGTCGCCGTCTCGCACCTCGCGCACCACTCGTAGGATGGCGTGATCCGGGGCCTCTTTCAGCTGCCGGATCAACTCGGCGAACAGCTTGGGCCGCTTGCGGATGATTTCTTGTAGATCGCCGGAGACCTTCCCCGCCAGCGCCAAAAGCACATCCGGGTCTTGGCCCAGTTCCGCTGCCAGTCGGACCGTCGTGGCCTCCGAAGGCGGCGGCACTTGGCCGCGCTCGATCTTGCTCAGATAGGCCGGTTCAATCCCGACCCGCAACGCCACTTGGCGCAACGAAAAGTGCCGATCCTCCCGGCGGAGACGTTCGCGCACCTCTTTGACGGCATCTCCAAAGTGTGTCATGTGTCATATATACGACACACTTTGGTTAAAGTCAACCCCTCCGTCCCGGTCACCGCTCCAATCGCGCCAACGCACGCTCGGCTTTGGCGTACTCGGGGGCCAAGCGCAGCGTCAGGCGGTAGAACGTTGCCGCCTCGTCGAATTGGCCCAAGTCGCGGTAGGCCGCTCCTAAATTGAAGGCGATCAAGTGATTGCCGGGCGCGGCCTTTAGCGCCATGGCAAAGTAATCAACCGCCCGCTCCAACGACCCTTGCCGGACCGCGATCAATCCCAGCGCATTGGCCGCCTGCGCCCGCACCTCGTCGTCGCTTAGTGCTGCGGCAAAGGCGTGCCGAGCCTGCTCGGTTGCCCCCATGCTCTCATAGACCCGTCCCAGCGAGAGAAAAACCGCGGCGTCGGCCTTGGTGGCCAGCACTCGGCGGTAGTGCTCCACCGCTTGCTCGTATCGTCCCGTAGCCCGGTACAGAGCCGCCAAGTTGAGATGCAGTCCCTGATCGTCGGGAGCTTGCGCCAAGGCCCGCTGATAAACCGCTTCGGCTTCGCGGTAGCGCCGCATCGCGGCCAGCGCCGCGCCTAGATTGTGGCGCGCCCGCAGGTAATTGGGATCGAGCTGCACGGCGGTTCCAAAGGAGCGCACCGCGGCCGCGTACTGCCCTTGTTGGGCTTGGACGCGCCCCAGCTCAAAGTGTATTTCCGCGTCGGCCAAGGGGTCGGCCGGCCGCAGGCCAGCGTTGGATACCATCGCCAGCAAGACGACGACCACCACCCCGCTCCCCAAGAGACGCCACTGGCTGGCCCGCCCCTGTTGCACCAGCCAGACCAGCGCGTACCCGGCAAACGGCAACAGCAGCGGCACCAAGGGCAAGCGATAGCGGCTAGTCACAAAAAAGAGCAGCAGCGAGGCGCTGTACGCGCCAGTGCAAAGCAGCAGCAAACCCGCTTGGGGCCGACGACGCCAAGCGAGCACCATGCCCACAGCGGCCAAAGGCCCCAGTAGCCCAAACGGAACGGCGAAGTGGTGGATTTTCCACAGCAAGACGCCGAGCAGCCAAGAATAGGTGCGGGCAAAGTACACGTCTTGGTTGCGTTTGATCTCCTCGCCGCGCACCAGCAAGAACGCCTTGTATCCCAACAACCGCACAAAATCCCCCGGCGCACGGGCGATCCAGTCGCCAGCTTGCCGGTAGAAGTACGCCGAGCGGTCCGCGTACCCCACATGGCCCGCGGCCACCGGCTGCTCCATCAGGGCCTCCCAGGCCGGCCCGGGGCGAATTGCCACCAAGCGGTCGTACTCGGGATGGTTGCCCAAGTAGAAATTCACGCCGCCGTTCCAAGACAAGGGGATGAACTCGCCGCTGACCACCCAATTCCTCGCCGTCACCGCTCCGACCACGGCGCTGGCGGCCGCCGCAAAAAGCAGGCACCAAGCCAGCTTGCCCCGCACGGCTCGCTCGGCGCTCTTCCAGTACCACAGGCCGGCGCAAAAAGCCAACCCAGCCGCATTGGGCACGGCGATTATGGCCAAGCCTTGGACCAGGCCCGCGGCTAGGGCCTGTCCCCAGCCCCGGCCGGGCTGGAGCAGGATAAAGAGCAACAGGAGATTGAGGAAAACGGCCAGCGCGGTGGGCAGCAGCTCGCCTTCAAAATAGATGGAGGGGCCGTATAGACAGGCCATGCCCCCAGCCAAGAGACCGACTCGGGTGCCAAAAACCTGCCGACCGAGGGCAAAGACCAAGGCAGCTGAGGCCGCTCCCAAGAGAAGCTGGATACACCGGGGCGTCCACAACAAGTCGCCGGAAACCGCGTAAATCGAGGCGAGGAAATAAGGGTATAGAGGCGGCTGCCAAAAGGGCTTGTCGCCCACCCAAGACCCCTCGGCGAGCTGCCGCGCCTGCGCCATGTATGAGTGGGCGTCCACAACCGGGGCCGCGAAGAAGGGATTGGCCGCGCTGTGCGCCAGATAGACCAGACGCACGGCCAAAGCTAGGAGCAAGACACCGCCGGCCAGCCCCAAGTCTCGCCGCGGGGCTGGCGGTTCATTCATACTGCACGCCCCGTCCTTGCTCAACGAGCAAATTCCGGTTGGCGGGTAGCTCCCGAAATACCTGCCTGACGCCATGGGGCCATTGGACTTCGAGCCGATCAATGCGCTGGCGGTCACCCAAGCCAAAGTGGAGCCGCCGATCGCCGGCCGATAAATAGCTGCTCCCGCTGCTCACGAGACGGCGCTGGTCCAACGAATCGGTCACCACGCGCACCTCGGCTCCCACTGCGTCGCGGTTGGCCGCTGTAGCCACCAGCTTGATCGAGGCCCAGTGACGCCCGTTGCCGTGGTGGTTGCGGGCCAGCTTGGCCGGGCCGCCGCAATTGGTCACCAGCAGGTCTAAATCGCCATCGCCATCCCAGTCGCCCCGGGCCAGCCCCCGACTTATTTGCGCTTGCGCGAACCAACTCCCCGCGCGGTCCCCCACCTCGGCAAAGCGACAGGAGCCATCGTTGCGAAACAACTGATGCTCTTGGGCGTAGCGCACCCCGGGTTGCAGTACCTCGACGCGGTCCAAGACGTGGCCGTTGGCCACGTACAGATCCGGGTCGCCGTCGTGGTCGTAATCGAAAAACGCGGTGCCAAAGCCCAAATAGAGCCAGCTCGGCCGGCCCAAGCCCGCCGCCGCGGTCACATCCTTGAAGTAGGTTCCCTCATTGCGATAGAGCGTATTGGTTTCGCGGGAGAAATTGGTGACGAACAGGTCCCAGTCGCCATCGCGGTCGCAATCGCCGATATCGACTCCCATGCCGGCCTCGGCTTGGCCGCGCACATTGTAGGCCACCCCAGCTTGCAGGGCTACATCGCGGAACGTGCCATCGCCGGCGTTTTGGTAGAGGAAGTTGGCCACCCCGTCGTTGGCTACGTACAGGTCTTGGTACCCGTCCTCGTTCCAGTCCCAAGCCACCACGCCCAGCCCCTTGCCCTCGGGATTGGCCACGCCGGCAGCCAGGGATACATCGACAAAGGTTCCGTCCTCCGCGTTGTGGTAGAGCACATCGGGCACGCCCCCGTACTCGCTGGGCGCACAGTACGAGCGCGAATCTTCGCCAATGGCGCGCAAGCCCGCGTCGTCCGTGTGGATGAAGCCGCCGCAGATTTTGTTGGTAGCTGGGGTAAAATCGAGATAGTTGACCACGTACAGGTCGAGCGAGCCATCGTTGTCGCGGTCGAAAAAGGCGGCGCTGGTGCTCCATTGGGGAGCCTTAACGCCCCGGGCGCGGACGAAGGTAGCGTCCCCGCGGTTGCGATAGAAGGCGTTGGGTCCGTAGTTGGTCGCGTACAGGTCTTGGTCGCCGTCGTTGTCGGCATCGGCCACGGCTACGCCCATGCCATAGCTTACATCCGCGGCCCCACCGGCATTGGGCACTTCGACAAAAGTACCAGTCCCTTCGTTGCGGTAGAGCGCGTTGCCCCTTGGCACCACCCCGGCCGCGGGCGTCAGCTCAACCGCATAATCGGCCGGGTCCGCCGAGCGTGGCTCGGGGCTGGGGGCCGACGGAGCCACCCAATAGAGGCCGTTTTCGCGGCGCACCAAGTTGATCGGCCGGGCGTTCAAGCCCCTTAGATCGAAGCCGTTGACCAGATAGACGTCCAAGTCGCTGTCCTCGTCCAAGTCGGCAAGGGCCCCGCCGGCCCCCATGGTCTCGATGAGCCAGTACTGCCCGGCCGCGCCGTTTTCGTGGATAAAAGAAAGGCCGGCTTGGTCGGTGGCATCGGTGAAGTACACGGCCGGCCGCTCGCTTTGGCAGCCCACGGCCCAGCCAAGCACCCAAACAGCCATCCACCGTTGGACTGGGCGGCCCACTCCTCGGCCTCAATACACCACGTGAACGAGGCGCGTGATCTGGGTGCGCACGTTGCGGCGCGCATCCGCATGGACCTCCACCCGCAAGAGGTAAGTCCCCGGCCGCACCCGCTCGCCCTCGTCATTGACCCCCTCCCAAGCTACTGAGTATTGGCCGCTCGCCCGGGCCCGCACCTGCTCCAGCGTCCAAACGCGCCGACCGGCCAGATCGTGCACCGACACGCGCACGGCCTCGGTTCCGTCCAAGCGCAGCACTTCAAAGCCAATCCGCACGGCGTCGTTGATCCCGTCGCCGTTGGGCGTCACGACCTTGGCGGCGAGCGTCAGGTTCGACAACCCCACCGGGCCCGAGGGCACCAGCACCCGCAGGACGCCGCTTTCCACTTCGGCCACGGCCTCTTGGTCGGCTTCGACCAATTGCCAAGTTCCCGAATCGGCGCGGTTGCCCACCCGCCCCGCAAAGGAAACGCCGTGGCCAAACAGCGAGGTCCAGACGTCAACGGCGACTATCTCGGCGCGGCCCACGGCGGCCGGCAGCCGCACCCACAACGAGTCGGCCCCTGTCTTGAGCACCTCCACCCCGGCTAGGCCCAGCGCTTGGCCACCACCAGCCGCTACAGCTGCGGCCGCGCCGAGGCGAACCTCCCGCAGCGACAGCGGCGTCCCCCCGGAGCTGACCAACAACACCTCGTCGATCCCCGGATCGCCCACCCGCCGCACCGGCCGCACGAAAAAGGTCAGCGGCATGTTCTCGCCCGGGCGTTCCACCTGCACCGGAAACACCTCGCCCAAGGCTCGGCCCACCCAGGGTTGGGAAAACCACACCTCCAAGCGGCGCAAGAGCACGGCGTTTTGCGGGTCGTCGCTGCTCAACCGCACTTGGGCCTTGAGGAAGCGGCGCGGCGATGGCGACGTGACCACTTGGCCCGACCGCAGGTGCGGTTTGCTCCAAGGGCTCCAAGTCTCCTCATCAACGACCAACACATTGAGCGAATCCCCCCGGAGCGCGGCAATCAACTTGTGGTACGCTTTTTTATCTACTTCGGCGCCGTCGCTCCGGTAATACGTGGTGTTGACTTTGGTCTGGTCGCCGGTGCGGGTGGCCACCTCCAGGCGCGTCCCGGGCGGGATGTCGGCGTCCCAGTGGAGCGCGGTCAAATTCCGGCTACTGCTCAAGTCGATCAACGGCGATTCCAACACCACCTCCGGCTGATAGCCTTCGCCGTAGGCCTGCAGTTCGGACCAACCGGCTCTGCTTCCCCCCCTGCCCACCAGATAATCGAAGGCGATGTAGCGGACCTTTTGCAGCGCAAAGCGCACTTCTTGGAACCGGGGCTGGCGAAAGGCCCGCCGCTCTTCAACGGGCACCCACTGCAAGCTCCCGTCCGGCGCGAGCGAACCGTCCGACAGCTTCATCCGATAGTTGCCCAGCGTACCGCCGGCGCTGCGGGCGGCGGGCGGTAGAAAGTGGAATAGGTCCAGCCAGTACAAAGCCCCTAGGTCAAAGAGGACTTGCCGTTCGGGCTCGGCCGCCTCGCGGGTGTAACTCTGTTGCAGACCGTACCAAGTGGTGTAGTCCCCATCGAGGCTGCGGGTGGGGTTAAAGCCGTGCCCTTCCACCGTGCCGCCCCGCTGGATCGCCCCCAGCGCTATGTTCTCGCCCAAGGTCCAGACCTCGACCTCGGCGAGGCGCGGTTGTTCGCGGCGATAATAGCGGATTGAACCCCGCTCAGCCGGGTCGAGCAGCGCGTACGCCTCTTCGTCGAGCAGCCACTCGTTCCCGGTGCGGCTGCGGCCAAAGTGCTCCACAGCGCCCTGCAGCTCCGCAGGCAAATTCTGGTAGGCCGAGCGGTCCACTTCCTCGGCCTTGCCCAAGCGGCTGTCCGTCATCACCACCTGCACAAAGCGAAAGGCATCGCCGATAAAATGGGGATCGGCCTGTTGGAAGGGCTGGAGGTCAAAAGAAAATTCGCGTTGGGTCCCATTGGGCCGCTCGGTCTTGCCGACCAAGTGATAATCGAGATTGTCGCCTACTTTGCCCTCGCCGTCGGCCACCATCAGGCGAAATTGGTAAAAGGGATCGCCCTCGCCCTCGCCGGCAAAGCGCAAGACAATGCGCTGGGCCGAAACGATCCGCCCCAAGTCAATCGCCACCCACCACAGCTCCGGGGGATCGTCTAGGTCGGGTGCCCAATAGGTATCTACTTGGCCGTCGAGGAGGTGCGCGGCCCCGGCCAAGCCCGAGCCAGCGGCCAAAATTCCCCCTTCCTTTTCGTCCTCGTCCGCCCCCAAGGGAAAGCGGTGGGCATTGAGGCTGGCGTTGAGTTCCGACGCCACAAAGTGCGGCCGAGCGCCTGCGGAGTCGATGTCGACCGTGCCAAAGGGAAAGAGCCATTGCCGCCACTGATCCGCGCCGCGCACGACAATGCGGTCGCCTTGGATCGCGTACCCCTCCTCGGCCGCCGCGGCCCGGCAACCGAGCGCGACGACCAAAATCCAGATCGCCATAGAAATCCCCTTTCGCATCTTGCTACTCCAGCCCGGCGTAGAACGAGACAAAGACGAGGCTGCCGGTCTGGGTTGCGGCCCGGCGGCCAACGCGCTCAAACTGGTCCCGATCGAAGCGCAGGCCGCACTGCATGACCGAGCGGTAGCCCAAGTACGTGCCGTAATTGGTCAGCTCAATCGCCAGAATCGTCTGCTGGCCATCGCCCGTGCGGTCACCTGCTTGGGGGGCCGTGGCGAGGTCGGTGGTAAAAACCTGCTCAACGCCCGTCTCAATCCACGACTCCTTAAAAATGGGGAACCGCACGCTGAACGACAGCAACTGTTTCCACCACTGACGCGCGCTGGCTCGCGCTAGATAGGGGACCTCCCAGAACAACTCGTTTTTAAGGCGCGGGCGGAGGTGTACTCGGCCCAGATCGCGGCCGTAATCGACCTTGTTGACCACGCCCAAAAAGTACCCCAAGGGCCGCGCCCCGCGCGCGGCGAGCACCGGCTGGGCGGCGCGTTGGTGAAAGCCCTGGTACTTGAACTTGTTGATCACCTGCAGCGATTTTAGGCCCGTGTAATCAAACCCCAGCCACGCGGTGTGGATCCAAGTGTTCTGGGCCGCGAGCGGGTCCTCGACCACGGCCTGCTGCTCGCCCAGTGCCTGCGGCGGGGCCAAGCGGTCGTCCGCGATATTGTCGCGCACCTTTTTTAGCTGCTCAAAGACTCGCAGACGCCCTAGGCCGGGCCAGTCTTGCTCTAGGACCAAAAGGCCGTAGGCGGCCTCGCTGCGCCGCTTGCTCGACAACTGCCACTGCTGCGTCTGGCCCGCGATCAAGCGCACCTGGGGCGCGATGTCAACGCCGCCGTACACGTTGTATCCCCGCAGATCCCGGTCGTAGGGATAGTCCGGCTCTGCGTCGTCTTCAAAGCGGTCGATCCAGCCGTTGTTGTTCATGTCCAGGCCAAAAAGGAACTCGGGGCGATCGACGCTAAAGCGCAAAAAGGGCTCCTCGTAATCGGCCAGTGCATTGCGGCGCGTCGGCGTGTCGTTCTGATTGAAATCGGAGATGAAATCGCCGTTCTCGTCCCAACCGGGGAACACGGCCGGGTCGGCCGCGCCCTCGCCCGTGGAAAGGGTTTGCCCCAATCTCGAGGATTGCCACCGGCGCTTTTGATCCGGGAAGCGGTCCAAATCGTCGTTGTCATCGACATAGTCGTACAAAAAGGACTCTGGATCGACGTAATCGACGCGCCCGTTGGTCTCGGTCATAAAGACGCTGGTGGTGTACTCTGGGTCCATGCTGAAGACTTCGCCGTGCAAAAAATAGGGCGCTCGTCTATGCGCGAGCTCAACCATCCACGCCGCGGCCCGGCGAGAGGAGGTGCGGTGGGTCGCCAGCAGGGGGCTGGGGTACTGGGCAAAGCGGTGGTTGACGTTTAATTCGGCGTACAGGTCAAAACCCCACAGTTGGCGCACCTCCAAGGTGAGGCCCGCGAGCTGATTGGCCGTGGGTAAGCCGTAGTCAAACCGCACGGTGCGCCGATTGGAGGTATCGCCGACATTGCCCGGGGCGCGCTCGACCAAGAGGAAGACCGGCTGCGCCTCGATATTGGTCTGGCGATTTGAAGCGACCTCGACCCGATAATCATTGGCTAAGGCCAATTCAAAGCGCACCTCGGCGAGGGAATCGACCGCAGTCGGCTGCCATGTACGCTCGCCATCCACTTCCACGACCCGCGCCGCGGCCAAGGCTTCGAGATTGTAGCGCAGCACCATGCGGTCGCCGCCGTCGGCCACCGCAAAACCGTCGCGCAATTCGCCGCCCGTGCGCGCCGGCACGTACCCGACCTGCGCCCCGTTCCACTGATGACCGCGCACGTCCTTTAAGATGATGTTCTCGGCAAAGAGAACGGCCCCATTCTCGCCGTCTTCGGGCGAATCGTCGCTGAGGCGCACCTCGACAAATGTGACGGCGTTGCTGGCTTGGTCGGTGGTGAGAAACCCCTTGAACATGTTGCCGGCAAAGCGCTCCAAGGTGGCGCGGCTGTTGTGGCTGTTGACGTACGTACCGCCGACCGTGAGGTGATCGCCCAACTGGGCGGTGAGCCGCCCGGCGGTCAATTCCGTGGCATTGGTCAGCCCCACGTCGAACGACGAGGTGGTGACCAGCGGCGCACTGATGCGCGACAACAGCACCGTGCCCGCGTAGCGGTTTTGCAGATAGTGAAACTGGACGCCGTTGAAGGCGGCCTTGCGGAACGTCATCGGCGTGAGGGTCGTGGCGATCGCATCGCCTATGGTCAGGGAGAAGTGGTGCTGCCCCTTGGAGTCCGAGGCGATGATCAGGTTCTGGAAATTGCCGCCGTAGGGCAGGCCCTTGAGCAGGCTGTTGCCCTCCGACGCTCTAGGCTGCTCCTTTCTCGCCTCGTACACCAACCACCCGTGCATCACGCGGCGGCCAAACAAGTCGTAGAAGTAATCTCCTTCGAGCGTGGCCGATAAATAGCTGCGATAGAAATTCCGCGCATAATTGGTGTATTCCCACTGCTTGAGGCGGTATTCGCGGTACAGTTCTTGGGGCATGTACCACTTCTGGATCCGCGGATCAATGGCGTTGATGAGCGTGCTGCGGCTGCGCGTGACGTATTGCAGCCCGCCGCCGTGCCCCCGCCCCAAGCGATTGCCGTATTCCTCGCCGCCGAGCTCGCCGCCGAGCGACAACAGGGCGAGTATGGCCATAACCACCCGGGCCACGGCTAGAGACCCAGCCCGGCGTACACCGTGATGAAGGTCGTGAACCCGGTCGAGGTCCGGTTCCCCAAGCCGAAATCCGCGGCTTTCTTTTCGACGATTTCCGCGGCGCGGCGCTCGTATTGGAACCCGAGCTGGGTGATCAGTTTATAGCCCAAATAATCGCTGATGTTGGTCGCCTGAATCGCCAGAATGGTCTCGCGCTGATCCCCGGTATCCACCCCCTCGGCCCCCGTCTCCACTAGGGCCTTTTCGTCGCGCAGCAACTCCCAGCGGTAATTTTGCTCCCAGCCCGCTTCGATCTGGGTGCGCGGCATCAGCGGCAGGCGGGTAATGAAAAACAGACTCGGCGTCCACTGCTTGCGCTCGTCTTCGGCCCGCAGAAAGGGCGAGTCAATCAGGTACTCGCTTTTGACCCGCGGCATCAGCTCCACCCCGGCTAGGTCGAGGGCATACTCCGCCTTATTGATCAGCCCGAAAAAGCGCGAATCCCGCCGCGCCCCCCGCTCGGCCAAGACCTCATCGTCGAGCAATTGGTGGAAAAATTCCCACTTGAGCTTGTTTTCCACCACGAGGTTGGCCGTGCCCGTGTACTTAAAGCCCAGCCACACCGCGTTGATCCACGTGTCTTGGGCCGGCAGTACATCTTGGACCGGTAGCTGCGGCCCGCGGAAAAAGGGCAGGGGCGCGATGCGGTCGTCCGCGATCGCGTCGCGCGCCCGTTTGAGGTGTTCAAAGACCCGGACGCGCCCCCAGCCGGCAATATCCTTGTCCAAGGTAAAGAGGGCGTAACTGGTCTCGCTGCGCCGCGCCGCCGAGATCAACCACTGCCGGGTCCGCCCCGCGGTCAGCCGGATCTCCGGCGTCAGGTGAACGCCGCCGTAGGCGTTGTACCCCCGATGGTCTCGCTTGTACGGGAAGTCGGGCTCGGTGTCGTTTTCAAAGCGGTCAATCCAGCCGTTGTTGTTGAGATCAATGCCAAAGAGAAATTCGGGCCGGTCGCTGTGATAGCGCAGGAAGGGTTCTTCGTAATCGGGCAACTGGTTCTCGCGCGTGCGGTTGTCGTTTTGGTTGAAGTCGTTGATGAAATCGTTGTTTTCGTCCCAGCCGGGAAAGACTTCAATGTCGGGGCCGGCTTGGTTGGCTCGTCCCCAGTCGGGCGTGCGGTCTTGGTCGTCGTTGTCCTCGACGAACTCGAAGAATCGGTTGTGGGTCGCATAGTCAATGACGCCCCGCGGGTCGCTGAGAAAGATGCGGGTCGCGTAGTCTTTGCCCATGCTGAAAGCCTCGCCATAGACAAACCACGGATAGGCGGTTTTCGCCGCGTTGAGCATCCAAGCATCGGCCCGCCGCGCAGCCGCTTGGTGGTCGCCTTCTACATTGGGGTTGGGGTATTTTCTGAATTGGTGGTTGACCGCGTATTCGGCATAGGTGTCAAAGCCTAAGAAGCGAGTCGTCGCGAGGTGGAAGCCGAAAATTTGGTTGGCGGTGGGTAGGCCGTAGTCAAAGCGCACGAGCCGCTGGTTTGAAGTGTCGCGCACATTGCCGTCGGCCCGGGCGATGAGCAGGGGATGGAATTCGCCCGTGCGGCTCAGTTGGCGATTGGAGGCCATCGACACCTTGTAGTCGTTGGCCAGCACCAACTCGAACGTAACCTCGACAATGGTCGAGGGGTCTGGCCCCAAATAGGCGCGGTCGGAAAAATCGTAGATCAGGCGAATGGCCTCGTCCCCGTCCGCGGCCAAAAAGCCCCCCGGCCGCTGGAAGCCGCCTTGGACGAGGGGCGTGAAGTTGATCTCCTTGCCGGTGACGGTTTCGCGCTCGCCGGTGTTGAAGTCCCGAATCGCCGTGATGATGATGTTTTGCGAAAACAGCGCGGCCCCCCCCCGGCCATCGGCGGGCGAGTCGTCTTCGAGCAAAATTTCAATGCGGGTGACCGCGCTGCTGTTTTGCTCGACGGTCAAATCGCCTTGGGCGCGCCCCCCGAGAAAGCTCTCCAACAGCGTGTTGGACTGGTGGGCGTTGACATAGGTGGCGCCCAAGGAGACGAAATCGCCCACCTGCGCGGTGAAGTGGCCGCCGAGAAAGTCGGTGGTGTTCGATACGCCCGTGGGCACGGCGCCCACGGCGACGCCCACTTGGTTGGGGGCGCTGATGCGCGACAACAGCACGGTGGCTTGGTATTTGTCCGCGGCAAAATCGGCCTCGATGCCGTTGAAGGCCGGCTTGGAAAAAGTCAGCGGCGTCAGGGTCGTGCGAATGCTGTTGCCAATGGTCACCGCGTAGTGGTTTTGGCCCTTGCTGTCCGAGGCGATCAAGACGTTGTTGAACCACGAGCCGTAGCGGCTGTCCTTAAACACGGTGCTGCCGAACTCGGCCGGTTGTTGCCGGCGCATGTCGTAGATCAGCCAGCCTTGGGTGACAAAATTGCCGTATAGGTCGTAGAAGTAATGGCCCTCAATGGCCGTATTGACGTAGCGCTGGTAGTTCTCGCGGGCGTAGTTGTTGTACTGCCAAGGCCGCCAGCGGTACTCGTTGTAGAGTTCTTGAGGCACGTACCAGCGTTTGAGGGTGGGGTCGAGGGCGTCAAAGAGCACGCCCGGCCCCCGAGGTTCGTACGACACCCGACCGCCGCGCTGCACCCCGAGGCGCGAGCCGTAATCCTGCGCTTGGACCCACGCTGGACTCAGCAAGCAGCAAAGGAGCAGAAAAGCCAACCCGCACCGGCCATACATAAACGCCCTCCCTCAGTACGCCACGCGAACGAGGCCGGTTTTGGCCTCGGCGCCGACATTTGTAGCGAGCGAGACGCGCACCAAATAGATGCCCGGCGCCACCACCGCGCCGGTGCCATCCCGCCCATCCCAAGCGGCGGCAAAGCGACCGCTGGCCCGGTCATCCGCAAAGGGCGCGGCGATGAACCGACCGCTCAAATCGCGGATCTCCACCCTGAGCGGAGCGCCTACCCCCAGCCGCAGCACCTCAAAATGGACCGCGGCCGCCTCGTTGATCCCGTCGCCGTTGGGGGTAAAAACCTCCGGGGTCACGTGCAGTCGCCCCAGCAGCGAGCCCCTTATGGCGATGCGCACCGCTAAGTTGTTGTCCACTGCAGTCAAATCCTCGCTGCCCACCGGCCGCGGATCCACGTCTGCGGCCCCCAGTTGAGCCGCATTGCCCGGCACCACCGACTGCGGCAACGGCTCGGGCGCGGCCGGATCGACCAGCCAAGCGCTACCGGCAAACCCCTGTCCAAAGCGCAAAACCGAAGTCGTGAACGAAATTTTGAGCAAATCGCCATCGCCGACCAGCGGGAAGCCGACGACAAAGCGGCCGGCCGCGGCGCTCTCAATGCTGAACTCGCCCGCCCGCAGCGGCAGGCGCGCCTCGGCGAGGACCGCGTCAAAATCCTCCCCGGCGATGAGCTCGTCCCGGGCATTGAGCACCTCGATGCGGCCGATTTTTTCAAAGACGCTCGGCGAGGATACTTCAAAGCGATTGAACCCCGTATCCTGCGGCCGGACTCCCACCCGCGCCCCGTAGGTGAACTCCACCACCTCCCCGGCCGCGACCTCGCGGGGGAAAATTTCGCCGACGATTTTTTCGGCCGGCACCGGTCGGGCGAGGTCAAAGGACAGGACGCCAACCCCGGCCGCGGCGAGAAAATCGCGGCTGACAAAATCGATCCTGAACTGGAAGTACTGCCGCGGACCGGGCGAGACAATGGGCGTGCCGGCCGGGGTCGTTCCCGCGGGCGGGTAGGGGGGCGACCAGTTGCTCCAGTTGATTAGGTCGTCTCTTATGGGTGCTTTTTGCTGGAGGGGCAAACCGGCGTGCTCGGCCTGCGACAGCGCGAGGGCTTGCCGCACGGCTGCGGATTGGGAGTTGTACTGATCGAACGCCTCGTCTAGGGGCAGGTCGTCGAGCAAGACGCCGTTGATTGCGGCCGCCTCCTGCCAAGGCACTTCCTGCAAGTCGGCGTTGAAGCGATTGAAGATAAAGGGCGTAGGGTCGCGGCCGGACCGGGTGAAAACGCGAATGGCCGACAGGCCGGCTAGGCCCTCGCGCCGCTCGCTCCAGCGGATATGGCCCCAGTTGGCTAAATCGCCCAGATCGAAGATGTCCGACAAGTACTGGGCTTCGGGCACGAAGCCCGCGCCGAAGACCTCCAACTCATCCACCTCAAAGCCGATGTTGGACAGGGACACCAATCGCACGTAGCGCACGAATTGCAAGGGCAGAGACCACTCGACGACGGCCTCGGTATTGTCCTCGACCCGCACGAAGGTCGTGTACTGCGGGCGGCCTTCCACCGACGCTTCCTCGCTGCCGTCGTTTAGTTGGAGGGCATAGCCGCGCATGAAGTCGTTTTCAAACTTGAACTCCGCGCTGGGGCGAATGGTGTTGCGCGGGAAAAACCGGATTCGGTTGACGCCAAAGCGCGCCCCCAAGTCCAAGTCCATAATGATGCCGCGGGCGATGACCACTTCTCCGGCCGCGTTGGCCTTGCGGCGAAAGGCCGTTTCTGCATCCCCGTCAATCATGGCCGCCAGCGAAGCCTCGCTGATCGAGGGCAGGGGCGAATTCATGCCGCCCTCCCGGTCGGCCGCGCCGAGGGCCAGATTCCGCCCGGGGTCGATCTGTTGCGGGAAAATCCACCCCTCGGCAAACGCAAAGTCGATGACGCCGCCCGGCGTATTGCCAACGGCCAACTCGGTATTAGACAAGCGGAATTGCGGGTCCATTTCTTCTCCCCCGCCCAACCACGCCCGCCCGCCTTCCCCCAAGGCGATGGTCTGCGCTGGGGCCTCGGCGGCCAACGACAGCCACGCCAAGGCGAGAAGGCCGTACCTTTTCCTTCCTATGGGCCGAAAAGGTTGGGCCACCCCAAGGGGCGCGCTTACTCGGCGCGCCAAGCCGGAACATCCCATGAATTGTACCACGCCCACGCCCACTTGACCTTTTTGGCTGGCAGCTCCACTTCGTATTGAATGGGCGCGGTAAAGGGCAGCAATTGGGCTTGACCGTCAATCTGCTGCCGCAGGTCTTCGAGGAAGGCGTTGACGTCCGTTAGATTGGGCGGCCAATGGCCGGCCGGAATCGGCTCGGACTGGCGGTCCGTCCGATAGTGGGTGGGAATGACGAATTTGGGCCGCACCGCATTGATCAGCGGCCCCATCGGCGTCTTCATATGCACTAAGTAATCGACGCGGCCGCGCAGATTCTCCAGCGGCGGATAGGCCCCGTGCAAATCTCCGGTGTGGAAAATGGCTACATCCCGGGCGGCATGGGTGACTAGATAGGCGCAAGTGGGCAGGTCCGGCCGGGCGCTTTCGCCGCTTTCGTACACTTCGACTTGAAGCGGCCCTAGGTCGAGCGCAAAGGGGCCGGGAAATTCGCGGCGGCCATAGCGCGCGACGTCCTGGTACTTGGGATAGACCACTTGGACCTTGGCCGGGTCGATGTGCTTGGTGATGGGCAGGTCGCGGGCAAAAGCGGCGTCGCCGTAGTGTTCGTCAATGGGTTCGTTGGGCGTCAGACAGCCGATGGGGACGAAGAGTTTTTTCCAGCGCTCGCCCCTACAGAGCTTGTGCAAGGTCTTGGGGTGACAATGGTCAAAGTGCTCGTGGCTGATGAAAACGTAGTCGAAAATCGGTTCGGCTCGGTCGAGTTCTTCGCCGAAGAGATAGGGATCAAAACACACGTTGACATCGCCCAATAGGGCCTCAAAGTGCCCACAGCCAGCCCAGCGCAGATACATGCTGTCCATTGCTTTCTCCTTTGAGCTGCCGCTCAATACGCGACCGCCACGAGTCCACTGCGTTCGGTCCGTCCTTCGTCTGTATCCACCTGTACTCGGTAGAGATATACACCCGGCGCCACCACGCTCCCGCCATCGGCCCGGCCATCCCACCTCCGGGCGTATTGGCCGCTGGTATCCGCGCCCCGATACACCTGGCGCACTCGGCGTCCCGCCAGATCGAATATGCCCACTTCCACCGCGCCGGTGCCGGCCAGTTCGAGCAGCGTGTACTCGATATGGACCTCGTCGTTGACTCGGTCGCCATTGGGCGTGCATACCTGCGAACTGAGCACCAACTCACTGACGATCGTGCGGCCCAACTCAATCCCCACCGACCGCTGGTTGCCGTCTAGGCGGAAGGTCGCATCCCCATCTTCGACCAACTGCCCCACCTCCAGCGGGCGTTGGCTATCGAAGACCTCGGCGGCGAACACCGTGCCAAAGCGAAACACCCGCCCCTTAAAGAACACCTCCACCACGCGGCCGGTCTTGCTCCGGTCCATGCGCCCCACTTCCAAGACCAACCGCTGGTCCGTCAACGGCTCGACGAGGCGCCAATCCTGCACTTCCTCATTGACGCGCACGGAATCGACGCTGGTGAACTGCCCCGCCGTCTCCAGCACCAAGCGGTCAAAGCCGCTTTCGCCGCCGGCAAAATCCGGCCGCATGGCATAGACAAAGGCCGTCTCTTCCCCGGGCGTTACCTCAATCGGCCAGATCTCGCCGAGCACCCGC
The DNA here is from genome assembly GCA_965242865.1 of Candidatus Latescibacterota bacterium. Lineage (GTDB taxonomy): Bacteria > Latescibacterota > UBA2968 > UBA8231 > UBA8231. The sequence continues at coordinate 4,649,798 of CBDETK010000013.1, read as the reverse complement.
CCGGCCACCGGCGGCTGGGTGACGCGGAATTCAATAAAATCGAGGGCCGCGCCGTCCAGTCCACTGGGTACAAACTCCAACTGCACTTGGATGAATTGTCGGGGGCTCGGCGAGGTAATCGCCGTGCCGCGCCGGTCGGCCCAATCGTACGGCCCGGACCACGAACTCCAGTTGTCGAGGTCCGTGGTGATTTCGGCTTTGTTGCCCTTTAGGTTGTGGTAGTCGGCCCCGGTCAAGGGCTCCCCCTGTGCATTGCGGAAGGTTTTCTCTTGGCCGCGGCCGGTAAACCGCCAGTAGCGATTGGGATCCGCCGTATGGCCGCTGCGCGTGCGGATGCTCAGTTTAGCGTGGGTATCTGCAAAGCCCGACCAGCGGACCGCACCCAAGCTGGATGGCTGGCCGAGGTCAAAAGCCCCGGAAGTGTACAGGGCACTCGATACATAGCCCTCGCCATAGACCTCCAGCTCGGCGATCTCCCAACCCTCTTTTTTGTGGATATTGAGCTGGATCTGATCGAGAACCCGGGGGACAAAGTTGATTTCGAGCCGCGGATTTCGGTTGTCGGTCCCCCGCGCGATTGCGTTTTTGCTCTGTGGCCTTATCGTCCCCTTGGGCAACGAGTACAGGGTGTAGTCCGCAATGAGGCGGTCGGGATGATTCGGGCGGGGATAGACGACCACTCGGTTCACCAAGAAGCGGCCGCCTAAATCGAGATACACCAAGGACGACTCCGAGCGCGCGACCAGCACGGCCGGGTCGAGAAAAGTGGTTGAATCGCCGTCGGCGATCCGATCGATTTCTTCGCCTTTGGTGAGAAAATTGTACTTCCAACTGCCGGGGCCGCCGCCGCGGGCAAAGGAAGACCGCGCCATATTCTCGTCCGAAGGAATGAACACCGGGGCGAGCCGGCCCTCCTGGCCGACCTCCACGCCGACCTGCACCCCCTCGGTGCCCTCGGCAAAGCGCTCCCAGCTCAACTGGACAAACTCCACGGCTGGATGGCTCGCCAATTCGGGCGGCGGAAGCCCATGGCCACCCACTCGATATATGGTGAGTCCCCAAGCCAAGGTCGGGGCCAGAAAAGACAGCAGCGCGGCTTTCATACTTTAATTGGGTTAAAAGGTGCTGCCTGGCGCACCGTCGCGGTACACCAGGCAGCGAAAACAACACCCGCTGGAGGGTCGCTTAGTGGACGAAACCGGCCTTGAGCCGGCCCCAAGTCGTGGCTTCAACCGCCGAGGGAATCGAGCCGAAGTCAACGCTCTCGTCAATGGGCGACAAGAAGAAGTCGCTGCAGCCATCGGCGTTCCTAAAGCCAATGTCGCTCTGGCTCAGGTTGTAAAAAGCGTCCCAGCCGCTGCACTCTTCGCCCGCGCGCGGCTCGCGGCAGCCCACGTCGTAATCCATCCAGTTGTAGTGGATGCCGATTATGTTGCTCTCTTGCATCGTGTGGAGGATGGACTCGCCCGGGCCGGCGGGATTGATGTCGTCGGTGGGCGCCAAGCGGATTTCCAGCCAAGTCGTCCCCGGACCGTAGTGCTCGCCTTCAAAAGTGGCCACGGCATTGTACCAGCCCTCCTCGGGCAACCAAGTCGCCGCGCCCCAGAAGAAGTGGACAATTTCCGAGCCTAACACCGTGTCGCCGATGTTGTTGTAGGTCTCGGTCTGATAGCACTGGGAACCGTCCAACCGCTCATCGCCCGGATAGCATTCGCCCCCGCTGTGGTCGGCGTCGAGGAGAATTTGCCACGTGTCGCCCGGCCGGTTGATGTCGTCGAATACTTGGCTGTAAAAGTAGAGCCGGTTGGTCCCCAAACTGAAGGTCACCGTGGCTTTGGCGTCGAAATTGGACGCATCTATCTCCCGCCCACCTTGGGTATCGGGAAACTGCTCGGTGGTCTGCCAGTACGCCTCGGGGACGATATCGTATTCACTGCCGACGCCGTCTAGGACGGGCTCGAGGCCGGCTGGCCACTGGAAGGCCGGAAAAATGGCGCCTTCGGGCGAGTGCGCCGAAACATTGACCGCAAGGCCCAACGTGAGAGCCAAAGCAGCCGTCATAATGCGACGTGCCATGTCTGTTCCTTTCTCGCAAAGCAGGAAAACTTGCGTTCTACGTCGAATACTTCTCTGAGCCTGCTGCGCTTCCTCCTTTCTGCGATTGAGTGGGACAAAAGCGACTTACTACTCGGCTTCCAAGGTACGAAAATTAAAAATTAAAAATCAAGAAAAATAAAAGAACGGCCACCCGTGCTCGCCCCCTTTGCCCTGATTCGTGCTCTTTGCCAGAGAACTATATATTCTGCCCAACCACGGCCCATTGAGTCTACAAAGGAACCGCTTCATTCATGTATCGCCCCACCGTTTCAATGCCGTGTTTGGCACTCAGTTGGGTTCTGTCTGCTTGTGTGCCCCAAGACCAATCCCCCGCGCCCGCCCCGCCCCCGCCCGAGCAAACGGCCCCGCCAATCGCCGTCGCCCGAGTCGGCCGCGATTCTATTTTCGCGGTTGAAGTAGAGCGTCTCATTGCCTCGTTGGGGCCGGGTCTAAAATCCAAGGAGAGCGGCGATGCCGCACGCCGCGATTATCTGCAATCGCTCATAGACCAGAAGCTGCTAGCGCATGCGGCCCGCGCGCGCGGTTTGGACACGGTGCGGACCTTTGAGAACAAACTCGCGTGGAAATTTCGCGAAAAGGTCATCAACACCTACCAAAGCGTCAAAGTAAGCGCCCGGATCGAAATTTCCGACGAGGAGCTCGAAGCGCTGTTTGTGGCCGGCGATTTTCAGCGCGAAAAGCGCTTACTCCGCCTGTTGGTCAACACCCGCGACGAAGCCGTGAAACTGCGCCAGCAAATAGCCACGGCCGACGACTTCGCCGCCTTGGCCCAAGCCCATTCCCTTGACCTGCAATCCGCCGAGCAGGGCGGCGATTTGGGCTATGTCAACCGCGTCGGGGCCGCCAATCACGGCATTCCCGCCCAAGTTTTTGCCAACCTAAAGCGCGGTTCCCTGTCTGAGGTCCTGCCCCTGAGCAAAAATTACCAGCTCGTTTTCTGCACCGCTGAACGCCAAGGCGATTTCGCCCAGCATCGCCAAGGCTTGTACAAAGATGTGTGGAAGGAACGCTTCGTCGCCGAACATCAGGCCCTGATCGAGGAATTGGCGATTTCCCTAAACCTGCGCCTGCACTCTGCTGGGCTGGCGGTCCTTGCGGCCCAAGACCCCGCCATCGAGCCCTATCCCACACTCGCCCCCGAGGAAGGTTCGGCACCGCTGTTCACGTTTGACGGCGGCCGCATAACCGCGACTCACTACATTGAATCGTTCCGCCGCAGCCGGCAGGTGCCGGCCTTGGGCGACAGCCTGCAAATAATCCGGGCGGCCTGGAAATTGCCCATTCCCAAGACGCTGGTCTGGCGCGCGGCCAAAGAGGCCGGCCACACCGAGAGCCCGGCCATGCGCTACTGGAAGCAGCGCAAGACCGAGGAACTGCTCATCCTCGCCCTGCGCCAGCGCGAGATCGGCGACCAAATAACCATCACCGATGCGGCCGTAGCCCAGTACTACCAAGACCATCGGCAACAATTTCGCACCCCGGTGGAAATATGGCTAGACGAGCTCTTAGTCGAAGACCGCGACCGAGCCGAGGTTCTGCGCCAGCGTCTAGACCGCGGCGAAACCATCGCCGATGTAGCTTCCCTGAGTCAGCGTCCCGGGGGGCCTGATGGCCGGGGGAAACTTCATCTCCATTCGTATCAGCAAGGGATTTACGGCGCGCTGGTGGACCATGCTATGGCCGCCGACATCGGGGCCTTGGTCGGCCCGGTAGCGGTGGCCGGCGGCTATTCGATCTTCCGCGTCAAAGAGCGCAGCGGCGGGGAAATCCCCCCCTTAAAAGCGGTACACCAGCGCGTAGCGGCGATTTTGCGCGTCATAGAGCAGGAACGGCGCTTCAACGAATTGGTCGCCCGCTGCCGAGCAGAGTACGCCGATCGGGTGCGCGTCTTTGAAGCAGCCATTCCCCAAATCCAGCTCGACCCGCCCGCGCCTTCGCGCTGAATAGCGGCGTCAGCGCCTATCTACTATCTCCACGTAGCGGTCGGTCGGTAAGCCCGGCAAAACCTGCCGCCGGCCAGAAGGCCAGCGGATTTCCACCTGCTCCACCTCGGCCGTCGGTCCCAAGCCAAACAACAAGCGCGGGTCGTTTTGGGCTTGGAAGCTATACCCGCGATGCACCTCCCGCACTTGCTCCATGCCGCCCGCTCGCACGCGCACCACAGCGCCAATGGCCAGCCGCCCTTCGGCACCCACCAACCGCAGACCCAACCAGCGGTTATCCGCCGCGCTGTCGTTGCGCAGCAGGGTCGGCGCGTCGTTCAAGTTCATAATGAAAACATCGACGTCGCCGTCGTTGTCGTAATCGCCCACGGCCGCAGCGCGGCTCACTTTCTGCAACGTCCACCCGGCTCCGCTCTGCTCGCCCACCTCACCAAACTGCCCGCCCTCGTTGCGGTAGAGCAAATTGCGCTGGGCGTAGCGCAAATCGGCGTAGTGTTGGTCCAGTTGCGGATAGACGTGTCCATTGGCGACGAATAAGTCGAGCCAGCCATCGCGGTCAAAATCGACAAAGGCCGTGCCCCAGCCCAAATAGGGGGCCTCAATCTGGCCCAAGCCGACCGCGCGGGTGCAATCCCGGAACCTCCAAGCCCCCTCGTTGCAGTACAGGGTATTGAGCTCTTCGGAAAAGTGCGTCGCAAACAGATCGAGATCGCCGTCGTTGTCAAAATCGCCAGCGTGCAACCCCATGCTGGCTTGCGGCAAGCCATCGCCGCTGTACGCGGCACCAGCCTCGACAGCTACCTCGGCCAGACGCCAGTTGCCATCGTTGCGCCAGAGCAGGTTGGGTTCGGTGTCGTTGGCCACGTACAGATCGAGATCGCCGTCGCGGTCCAAGTCGTTGAAGACGACCCCCATCGCCGGATAGCGCCGGACGCCGACTCCGGTGGAATCGCTCATATCCTGAAACGTTCCGTCGCCCCGGTTGCGGTAGAGCCGATCCGCCGACCGGCCGGCGTATTCGGGGCCGCAGTACACGTACAGCCCTTTGTAGTGGCATTTAGACCCGCCCGCTGGCGGATTCTTCAAGTCGAATTCGAGGTAGTTGGCCACGTATAGATCGAGCCACCCATCGCCGTCAAGGTCCCCGAAGGCGGCACTGGAGCCCCAGCGCTCGTCATCCACTCCGGCGGCCGTGGCCACTTGGGCAAAGCGGCCGGCTCCGTCGTTGCGCCAGAGTTGGTTGGGGCCCCAATACGTGACGTATAGATCGACGTCGCCATCGTTGTCGTAGTCCCCTACAGCGCATCCCATCCCCCAGCCGCCAACGCCGAAATCGGCTGCCACCTCGCGGAAAATTCGCTCCCCGCCCGCACCCGGCTCATTGTGGAACAGCCGGTTGCGGGCGCCCTCGGGTTGGTATTCTAACCGCGTCCCATTGACGACGAACAAATCTTGAAAGCCATCGTCGTCGTAGTCGAGGAAAGCCGCCCCGGTGGACATGGACTCGAGGACGTAATTCTGGTCTGCGCTGCCGGAAACATTGGTGAAGTCTAGCCCGGCCGCCCGGCTGACATCGACGAAGTAAAAGGGGGAGGGGGGCGGCTCGCTCTGTTCCCGCCCGGATTGCGCTTGGCAGCCCAGTAGCATGACCACCAGTACCTCGGCAACCCCTTTGGACATCAGCAAGCACCGACTTAGGGAACGTACTCGTGTAGATCCGCGATCCAGTTGTACCCCGCGCGATCCTCCCACTTGTGGGCCCCACCCATGACGAAAATCCGCTCGCCGACGGTTGCCGTGGCCATCCAGGCTTTTTTTAGCGGCATGGGGGTCTCGCTCGACCAAGTGCCGGCGTCGATATCGTACACTTCAACCGCTGTGTGATAGGGCGCGGACCCGCCCCAGCCGCCAAAAACGTAGATCGCACGCCCCACCGCCACACAGCCCGGATCGCAGCGCGGCGTGGGAATGGGCGGCAGCGGCGACCAATGGTTGGTCGCTGGGTCAAAGACGTTGAAGTCGGGCCGGGGGCCATCGCCGCCTATTCCGGTCGCGACGTAGATTTTGTCTTCTACGACGGCGACTCCAGGCCCTTGGACTGCTTTGGGCAGGGGCACGCCTACGGTCCAGCGGGCCGTGGCCGGGTTGAAGACCTCGACGCGGTCCAAGTGCCGCTGGCCTATTTCGGGCTCGGCGTTCATGCTGTTGCCGCCGACCGCGTAGATCTTCCCCTTACAGGCAACGGCCACCAGACCGGCCCGGGGCTTGCTCAAGGGAGCAGCGGCTGACCAAGTCTGCGTCCTTAGATCCAACACCTCGACGCTGTCGCGGATTTCAAAGTGATAGTCGTCGCCGGTTTGCTGCTTTTCCTCGTCCGAGCGCACCCGCTTGCCACCGCAGACGTACACCTCGTCGCCGATCCGCGCTGCGCCGAACCACCCCCGCTGCGTGGGAATGGGCGGTCCCGGCCGCCAAGTGTCGCTGGCTACGTCGTAGATTTCAACCGCGTGGACCGTATAGTCTCCGGCTCCAGAAATGGCATAGATCTCGCCTGCCACAGCAATGGCCTGTAGGTCGTGCCGATTGGTCGGCATGGGTGCTTTTTCGAGCCACACTCCCATTTGTCCCTCCTTGATGAACTCGTTGCCGTTGCGGATGCCGGAAAAGATAGGTCGCGCACCGCCGCGCTCCAACCGCCGTCCACCGCGCAGTTGTCGCGCCGCCCGGGCCGCTTGGCACTCACCATATCAATACGAAGTTGCCCTGCTTCCCGGTGATGAAATCAATCACCAGCCAAGTACCGGCCACGACAAAGGCCCCCAAAATCATGCCGACGAAAAAATACCGAGTCTGACGGTACAAAACGCCCCCGCCGTACTTGAGCACCACGCCTTTTATGGCCCAAGCCAAAAAGACGTTGAACCACATCACCCCCGAGGTGAAGACCGTCCCGGTCATGGCCAAGCCGAGCGGATGAATGGGCCACCAGAGGACCCGCTGATGGACCCCAATTAGCAGCCACATCAGCCCAGCACCCAAGCCCGTAAACAGCCAACCGCCTAGGTCGGTAGTGGAGGGACTGCGCATCATCATCGAGATATAGGAGAGGGGCACCGAGGAAGAGGTGAGCCAGAACCAGCTATTGAGATTGATGCCGCCGTGCCGATAGGACAGATACAGCACAATCCAGAACGCTCCCCCCAAAGTAACCACCAAGGCCAGCACCATGCCCCAGAAAAAGGCTCGTTTTCTCCCCCGCACCACCTCGTGGATCATCTTCAGGCTATTGGCGCAGGCCGCCATGGGGAAGGTGACAATATCCGCCGTCCACGGATAGGTGTACGCCAAGCCGGTCAAGCCCTTCGGCCCGAGGAAGGAGGAGCCCATGCTGGCCATGACAAAATCGGGCGCGATGAGCGGCGCCCGCACCAACGCGACCCCAGCCTCAACGACAATGCGCGACAAGGCAATGAAAATCAGCATCGCCACCGCGACTAAGAGCAAGACCGAGGCTAAGGGGATGCCCGTAGCTTCGAGCCACCCGACCATGATGACCAACCCCACCAGCACCGTCCACAGGGCCGCCCGGTACGACATGATCTCGTCGCCATCGTCGCTATCGTCGCCGCCGCGACTCCAAGTCCGTCGCACCACTGCCAGCAAGTGGAAGCGCGCCTTCCACAGCGTATATAGAGCGAATACCAGCATGGCCCCCAAAGCCTGATGGGTCAGATAGGGAGAACTCGGATTGCTAAACCAGCCCAACTTTTCCGTGCTGTGGACGCCTAAAATATTGAAACAACCCTGCTCCACTAGGGCCAGCAAATAGAAAAACCAGATCCCCAAGGCGAGGTTGCGGTTGATGAAATAGGAAAAACCCACTAAAGAAAAAGAAAACTCAAAGGGCAGATTGATGGTATCGCGGAACAAGTACATACTGGAGCGAAAGTACAGCGCCGGCCATTGCGGATAGTAATTGTGTAGGGCGTTGCAGCAGCCCACGAGGACGGGCAGGGCAAAGCCGATCCACATCTGCGGCTGGCGGAAGACCGCGCTGACCAAGGCCGTCCCCTCGCGCCCTTCGCGTCCGTTGATCATCTCAATGGGGACCTGCATCATCGGATAGAGCAGGCGTTCCCCTTCCATCCACGGCCGGCGCAAAAGCACCATCAGGCCGATTGATACTAGATAGAGGGCAATGAGGAAAACAGACCAATAGCCCAACGCCTCCAACCAGCCTGCCCAAGGCACCGGCGTCCCCTTGGGCAGGCCCTCGTAGAACCCTTGGATCAACGGCTCATCGCTGGGGGCGAGCCAAGCGGGTACATAGGGCTGGATCAGCTCGTCCCAGTTGTTTTCCGGGGTGGCGTAATAGAAAACCCCGGTGATCATGGGCAGCAAGTGCTCGACCAAACCAAAGGTGGGAATCGAGGCCGACACCATCATCATGGCGTAGATCAGCACCAATTCCTCCCGCCTGAGCATCAAATTGCGGGCCAAGGTTCCCACCAAGATGTTGCCCAACACCAAATAGAAGAACAGAAAGAGAGCGACGGGATTGCTAAAGCACCAAGCCATGAAGGTGCCTTGGATGATGGCGTTGGCGTAGATGGTGCCGACGCCAATGAGCAGGCACAACAGGGCACCCAACACAAAGGCCCGGCCGGAAAGGGGCTGGCTCTTCCCGGTCGGAGTCGCCTCCAAGTGGGCTTGGCTGATAAAGGTCTCGGCCATTCGCTCCCACCCCGCCTTCTGGGGTTCTACCGGCGGCACAAATTCGCAGCTACGGCGACTTCAAACCGAGCGATTGTCCTGCGAATAAGCGCGATTGTCGCCGCCTATTTGCCACGTGCCGCGAAACAGCGAGCGGCGCTTGGGCGGCATGGCTTCGATGATCTCGTGGCTGAGGTTGAGCCGGTGCCATTGCGCCCACAGAGAATTGTAGCAATTGAACACGGCGCAACGCGGATTGTCGCGGTTGAGCCAATCGTTGGCCGCGTGTAGCAGGCTTTCGGTGAAGACAATGGCCGAGCCGGGCGGGCAGCTGTATTGGGCCATGGCCGCCCGCATGGGTTCCTCCCAAGGCGATTCGCCGATATTGGGCCGGTTTGGGTCGGGGCCGCCGTAGTTGAAATGGGCCTTGTGCGAGCCGGACAGAAACGTGGTGCCCCCTTGGCCGGCTTTCACTTCTTCAAGCTCCCACACCACCCGCGTCAGCCCGGAAAATATCTTGTTCCCGGCCACTTGGTAGCGCATGGCATTGGCCTGTTGCGGCGGCCGCACCACATGCGGCAGGCCAGTGCCGTTGTCCGTGCTTTTCCAACCGGCGCGTCGCACTGTGATAAAGGAATTTTCGCAGCGGAAACTGTGGTACTCGGCCCCGAGGTACGGCTCTTCGGCGAGGATCTCGGTGAGGATGCCGACCACGGCCGGGTGGTCCAACAGTTCCTGCAAGACGCCTTGGTAGCCCTGTTTGGCGCCGCCATACACCTCGGCCTTCATCGCTGCGATTTCCGCTTCAGACAGCACCGCGGGCAACAAGATCCAGCCTTGCAGGTCGAAAAAAAACTTCTGCTCTTCAGTCATGGGTACGGGTCTAAGTTCGCTCATGGCGTTCTCCTATCTGCAAATGAATGATTTAGAGCAACTCGGCGTCGCAACGGGGGCAGCGTTCCCACGCGGGCGATTCCACCGGCTTGTCGCAATCCGGGCACAAGCCGAGGGGATGCTCGTCCTCCCGGCAGCGCCGGCCGTCTTTGTAGGTAATGCGACGCCAGACCGTTTCGCCGTCAATGGCGTAAAAGGTCCACGTGCCCGTTTTGCGCCCATCCGTGCTCTTGCCGCGGTAGTCGTTGAATTGCCCGGTCTGCTTGCGGTTGCCGTTTTCGTAGTAGGCTACGTGGTCGCCGGTAAGCCGGTCTTCTCGGTAGTGATTGACGCTGGCCGGCCGGCCGTTTCTGTGGTACTCCACCCATTGGCCGGTCTTTTTGCCCAAGTCAAACGCACCTTCGCGCCGCTTGCCGCCAGCGGCGTAGTACAGCACCCAAGGGCCGTGTTTTTTGCCGTTTTTGTACTCGACGTCTTCGAGATGGCTGGCCATGATTTCCTCCGCGTTAATGGGCCGAATGGACGGGCGTTTCAAGCTAAACATTGCAGGGGGCTGATGCTACTACTTGATCGCCGCCGACGCGGCAAACGCTCTGTTGACACCTTCTCATACCGCCATTACTTAGGGATACATCAGAGGAGAATCGCCGTGCATGGAAACGGGAACTCATTGAATGACCGGCTCCCAACTTGACGGGATTACGACAGATGGAACGAGGTATTTCTCATTTTTGGACGTATCGTAAGTGGTTGTTTTTATTAAATTTATGGGGGGGGAGAGAGAAGTGCTCCGCCATCGAGCGGATCGTCCGGTTCGGGCGAGACCGCTTCGCGCTGCTCATCGGCGTCCTCGCCGGGCTGGGCACCGCCCACATCCTCGTCCGCACCGCCACCTACGGTCCCGCGGTCGGCCACGACAGCACCCTTTTCCTGTCCACGGCCATAAACTTCCTCGCCGGAGAAGGCTGGCGGGATTTCTGGGACAGACCGCTGGTGGGCTGGCCGCCCTTGTTTCCCTTGGGGCTGGCGGCTGGCGGTTGGGTCGGCATCGCGCCGCTGGAGGCGGGTCGGTGGATTAACGCCACCGCCTTCGGGCTGACCATCCTCGCCGCGGGGTGCTGGTTGCGCTCGAATCTCCGGTCGCGAGGGCTGGCACTGGCCGCGACCGGGGCCATCGCGGCGTCCCTGCCCTTGAGCGAATTCGCGTCAACCCTCTTGACCGAGCCCCTCTTCGTCCTGTTGACGCTCCTCGCCTTGATCCAGTTGGCGTCCTTCCTGCAACGCGGCGGGCGGACGCCTCTGTGGTGGGCGGCGGTTTTCACCGCGCTGGCCGCGCTGACCCGTTGGCCGGGCGTGGTGCTGATCGGTGCTGGCGTCCTGCTGCTGGGGTGGCGCACCCCGCCGCTGGCCGCCCGGTTGAAAGACGCTGTCGTATTTGGCGCGGTCTCCTCCTTGCCCCTCGCGGTAGTGCTGACGCGCAACTGGGCGATCTCCGGGACCCTGACGGGAAAGAGAGAGAGGAGGCAGTCCCTGTCCGATGTGTCCGATGGGCTGAGCCAAGTGGTGGATGTATTCCAAGAGTGGGTGATTCCCCCGGATGCGCCGGACGGGTTACTCCTGTGGACAGCGGCCGGGCTAGTGGGGGCCGCAGGGTTGGGTGCCGTTGGTCTGAATCTACGGCTTCGGCCTGGGTCGCTGCTCTTAGGGTTGGGGCCGGCACTCCCATTCGGGGGGTTCGCTCTAGCCTATCTCCTATTCATCGTCGCTGTCGTGCCCTTTATGACTTGGCAGGAAATCGACAGTCGCTACCTGCTGCCGGTGTATGTGCCGTTGCTGTCGGCGGCGGTGTTGCTGCTGGACCGGTTCCTGTCCATCGCGATGGCGGGTCGGATGGCCGTGGCCAAGTCGGGGCTAAAGGGCCTCGTCTTGCTGGCCGCCCTCGCCCACATCGGCTTCTCGGCGCACAGGAACCTCTGTATTACCACCAAAGCATTGGAATTCGGATTCGGGTTCGGAATCTGGAAGCACAATACCTCCTACTGGGCATCCTCCGAGACTCTGAATTACATCAGGCTCCACCTCCGCGAGGGCCGGATTTACAGCAACAGAATGGGTCTTGCTTGGTTTTGGGATCGGACCGCCGCCCCGGGAAAGCACCAGCGGCTCCCGAGAAAGAGCTATAAGGTGATGCCGCACATAATGCGGCAGACCGCTGGCGACGATGTGTATCTCGTCTATATCGGAAATATCCAAATGGTCGACGACGACCGGAACCTCCGCGGCCTGCCCGATGTGGAACCCGTGGCCGAGCTAGCCGATGGGGTGGTGTTTCGCATGACGACGGGCGAACCCTGCTGTGCAAAAACGACGACCAAACCCTTCAATGCGGACCGGTCTCGCGCCCGGCGACAACGCTACGTGAACCAACTCATCCAACAGGCCGACGAGCAAGTCATCCGCGCTGGCTGGCACGTGTACCGCACCGGACGCACGCTGGTTTACCGCAAGAAGCCGTGTGCCCCCGCCGACGTGCAGGCCAAGTTCGTGCTAGACGTCTATCCGGTCGATCCGGCCGATCTGCCCGCCTACAGCAGACAGTACGGTTTTGATAATCTCGACTTCAACTTCAACTGGCTCAGAGAGCACGTTGACGACGAGTGCATGGTGCTCGTCCGCCTCCCCGCCTACGCCATCGACCGCATCCGTATCGCCCAGCTTGCCATCGAGAATCGCATCCTCTGGGAAGCAGAATTTTCGCCGAGCCGGTGATGCGAGCCGCTCAGCGGGGATTTATCAGCCCGATGGCATCCAAAACGGCCCCGATCTTGTCCACCTCCGCGTCCGTGGCCGTCACCATGGGCGGGCGCAACCAGCGCGAAGCAATGCCGTTGAGTTCGAGCGCGGTGCGCCACACCGCTTGGCCGCCGCCCAGCACATCGGCGGCCACTCCCCAAAAGGGTTCCTCAATTTGGGTGATGATGGTCTGGGCCGTTTTGGCGTCGCCATCTTGGAAGGCCCGCCAGTAGCTTCGCGCTATGTGGGGAGCAAACGAAGATGGATAGCAAAAGAAGGCGCGGACGCCGCAGGGCCATTGGGCGAAATTGCGCCATAGCCCCCCGCCGGTCATAAACTTCCACCGGTCGCCATAGCGGTGCATGGTCGCCTTTGCGTATTCGAGTGTGCCGTCTTCTTTGAAGGTGCAGATGTTGGGCGCGTCGAGCAGCGCGTCGAGAATTTCATAGGGAGGACACCCCACTAACATCAGGGGCATTACTTGGGCTACTTTGCGGTATTGGATAACCTTGCCCCGCGGCTGGGCTTGGTCCGGCGGCAGCACCATCAGCACATCGGCTCCCCAACTGCGGCAGTACTCGGCGAATTGGACCGCCCGATCGTCTGGCCAGCGTCGGGTCGCCGCCACCGTCAACGCCCGCCCGGCGACCCGGTCGATCAAAAAGCGGGTGAGTTGGGCGACCTCTTCGTCGCTGAGGAACTCAAACTGGCTGTCCCCGTAAGTCAGCAAGCTGACCCTGCTGCCGCTGACGATGCCGATGTCGATTACGTGGCCGATGCCCTCCCAGTCTAGCTGGCCATTCGGCAAAAAGGTAGTGGGAATGGAGTTGACCGGCCCCTCGAGCAAATTTTTGATCTCGTCCGGCGTCTTGTCTGATGGCATGGCGTGGCGCACTCCTTTCGCGGGTAAAGGTAGAGGAAAAACCCGGTATCCTCCAGCCTAAGACCGCCTAAGCCAACGTTGCTCAAAGCACCGCGAGACGCCAGATTATGCAGGAACCTGCTCGCGCCATACCACCCAACCGCGCTGTCGAACAAACATGAACGTCAATTCGCTCGAAATACAACCCTTGCAAGATCCGCTCAACGTCGTGGTCTCCGTCCCCGGCTCCAAAAGCTACACCAACCGAGCCCTGCTGGTTGCGGCATTAGCCAACGGAAAATCGCACCTTACGGGCGCGCTCTTTAGCGACGATACCGACTACATGGTCCAAGCGTTGCGCAAACTCGGCGTCTCCATAGAGGCCGATCCAAAAGCAGCCCGCTTTGCGGTCGCCGGCAACGGGGGACGGATTCCCGTCGATGGGGCCGAGCTGTACATTGGCAATTCGGGCACTACTTCGCGGTCGGTCACGAGCTATGTCGCGCTCGGCAATGGGACCTTTGTCATCGATGGCGACGCGCCCATGCGCCAGAGCCGGCCGATTGCCGACCTGCTCGACGCGCTCGGCCAACTCGGGATCGACGCTCGCTCGCGCAACGGATGCCTGCCCGTAGAAATTCGGGCTAAGGGATTCAGCGGCGGAAAAACCCAGCTCAACGCCAGCAAGAGCAGCCAGTTCCTCACCTCGCTGCTGCTCGTCGCCCCCTATGCCGACAACGGCTTGGAAATCGAGATGGTCGGCGAGTTTAAGACCGAATATATCGACATCACTATGGCGGTCATGCAGTCCTTTGGGGTCGAGGTTGAGCACGACGATTACCGGCGTTTTCGCGTTGCCGGCGGTCAATGCTATACGCCCCGCGCCTACGCCATTGAGCCGGACGCTTCCAACGCCTCGTACTTCTTTGCGGCCGCTGCGCTCAGCGGTGGTCGAGTGCGCGTAGCCGACATTGCTGCCGACTCAGCCCAAGGCGATATCCACTTCGTCGATGTACTTGAGAACATGGGCTGCACGGTCAACCGCTACGCCCACGGAATCGAGGTGATCGGGCCGGATCAACTCAGGGGGATAGACATCGATATGAAGGCTATATCGGATACCTCGCTGACGCTGGCCGCGATCGCGCCCTTTGCCAAGGAGCCAGTGCGCATCCGCAACATCGAGCACACGCGCTGGCAGGAGACCGACCGGGTTGCCGCCATGGTCGCCCAACTGCGTCGGCTCGGCGTGGCGGTAGAAGAGCACAGAGACGGCGTTACCATTGCGCCGTCTAAGCCCAAAGGCAGCCCCATCGATACCTATAAGGATCACCGAGTGGCTATGAGTTTTGCCCTAGTCGGATTGCTCGTGCCCGGAATCCGCATCAATGACCCAGGCTGCGTTGGCAAAACCTTTCCGACGTACTTCGATGTATGGGATCAGATAAGAGAAAGAGGAACGGTCGAAATGCAGATGCCCTACCGGCCGGTTCGCCGATAGGGCATCTGATCTCTTTGCCGCTTAAAGGCTTAGAGAGTGCTATTGGGTAAACTGAGTCACGTTGGCGATGCCGCCCGGCTGGGTCAACGCATAGACGATTAGGTTGACCCCGAACTGCAACCCGCGCTCTCGGGCATCGGCCAGCGGATCACCCCAATACCAACTAATATTCAGGTCGCTGAAAACCACCGCCACCCGACCGCGCAACTCCAGCATCTCCAAGTCGAACACATTGCCACCGGGGGCACCGCCCATGGGTGGGCCATCGGGAAAATCCCAGAAACTGTAGTACAGCGGGTGACTCTTGGGCACTTTCTGCCACTTAGAGCCGTCGCTACCCAGCACCAGCGGATCTTTCATTGTTGCCTTGAATTGGCGGTCAAACGGCGTACCTGAAACCCCGGCTTCTTTGCCTTCAAGCTGGTTCTCAGCGTCGCTATGGCGAATTTCCTCGGCATAGAGAAAACCACCGTTCTTGAGATATTCACCCAAGTTGGTCTTCTCTGTATCGCTGATTTGCAAGACGGCATCCCATCCCGTCACGTAAATCATGGGGGCGTCCATGATGCGCGGATCCGAAAACTCCAAGGTCGTGCCCTCAATGCGGGCATTGATTTGGGTATGGTCGCGCATATAGCGCATCAACTCCTCTACCGCTGTTGGGAACCGATCTCGGTTCTTGTCTGCGATGTCGTAGTCGATGACCGTCATGTTAAAGAAGCCGCGAATATTGCGTTTGTTGTCTGGATCGTGAATCAAGATCGCTTGGTAGCGACCAATGTCCAAGTCGCCGACATTGAGCAATTCGTGCCTCAGACTCAGGGCCTCTTGCACCGGCGCCGACGTTTCAGCCAGCTCGATCATCGCGACCTCGTCAAAGGCCAACTCCTCGGCCTTGGCCCCTGAGAAGGCCCCTAAAACCTGCGTACCAGGCAAAACCGAACTCAGGAGGTCGCTACCTACCGCGCTAACATCGGCTATCGCCGATATATCCTGCGACAAATCCGGCGGTGCCATCGACTGTAGCATCTCCATCTGCACTTCGGATATCTCGGGACGCTTGGCTAAGTCGAAGTTCTTTTCGAGAATCGGCGGAGGAGCGCGGAAAATTATTAGCTCCTCTTTTTGCTGTTCTTCGCCAATGCCAAAGAGATAATCATAAACGAAGACGCCAGCGTGAATGGCGACCGAGAGCACAAAGGCCACGCTCATGCTTAGCCGGCGGCCAGTGGTTGCCGTATATAGGGCGTATAACAGCACCCCGGCACCCGCCAAGCCAGCCGCGATCACCACCCACTTAGATAGGATGAAAAGTACGTGAATAAAAAGGGCCGCGCCGACCGCTATATAGGCCGTTTTTTGGCGCTGGGCCTGTACTGATTTTTTATACTCGTCTACCACAGTTCTTCCCCCTCTTGGAAGGACCTAGTTGCGCTGCGGTTCCGTGGCGATGACCTGATCAACAACGCCCACTTGGCGAGCAATATCCATGATCTGGACGATCTGTCCGTGCGTGGAACGCTCGTCGCCTTGGATGATAATCATCGTGGTGTTGTCTAGTAGCTGCCTCTTGGCCTGCAGTTCCTCTTTGAGGGTCGCAAAGGTCACCGATTTGTGGTTCAGCTTCATGTTCCCGTCCTGATCCACGACGATAAAAAGGTTCTCCTTCTCCGGAGCCTGCGCTTCTTCGGCCTCGGGCAGTTTGATGTCCAAACCTGGAGTAATGGCGAACACAGCAGTCACCATGAAGAAGATGAGTAGCTGAAAGACCACGTCGATCATCGGCGTCAGGTCGGGCATGGTCAGTTCTTTTTTATCTACTCTCTGAGCCATCTATCTCATCCCTCCTTAAAGGAAGAGCTGCCTTTAGGCAGCCTGAGTGCCTTGCCAGCGACGCAGCAGGGCGTCCACAAAACCGTGGCCGTATGCTTCAAACTCAACGGCCTTGCCTGTGGCGCGGTTGCTAAAGTACGTGAAGATAGCAATTGAAGGCACGGCGATCACCAGCCCGGTAACTGTGGTGATCAGTGCTTCGGAGATACCTGCGGCCACGATCGTCGGCTCACCGAGACCCTTTTCCGCAATACCTTCAAACGCATTGATCATACCATTGACCGTACCCAGCAGGCCGAGCAACACCACGGATTTGGAGACGAAGTCAATAACGGCCAGATACCGTTCGAGGTATCCCAAGGCGGCGCGTTCAACCGTGCCGTTCATTTCCTCGCGCATCTCCTCCATCGTGCGCTGCTCGCGCGACAAATGCTCAAAGCGCTCTAGCCCCTCGCCGTACACCTCACCTTCCAGCTTGCCGACCTCGGAGCAGTACTCCTTGAGTTGGTCAATGGAAGCACCCGAGTCTATACGCGCATTGACATCGTTGGTGATTTCGGCCAACTCATCCTCGGAGCGCAGCCGGGCATAAGTCCAGATGCGCTCGAGAAAGAACGCAATGGAAAGCATAGACCAGAGCCCCAAAGGATACATGAAAGGTCCGCCTTCTCGAAAAAGTTCAATCATTTTTTTCCTCCTTAAGTTAGGACGCAAAGAAATCAACGTTATAGGACGCGAGCTTCCTGCATTACCTCTAGCTGCTCTCTGGCATAATCCACCTGCGTCCTGTACTTGGGACTGTCGCCATAGTTATCGACGACCTCCTGAAAGACAGCACCGGCTTGGCGGAATTCCTCTTGGGCCATATAGGCAGCACCGATGTTGACCAGCGAGTTGACAGCTTGGTCGCTCTTGGGGTACTTCTGCTGCACCTCCTTGAAAATCGCCATGGCCTCGTCGTAGTTCTTCTCAGCTAAGAGCTTTTCGCCCGTTGCATAAAGATTGTAGGCATCGATCTCAGCCAAATGCCCGAGCAGGGTTCTCGCCTTTTTGGGCAGCACTCGATCTTGGGCAATCAGCTTATCAGCGGGAAAGCGCTCCAAGAAAGCTTGGTAGCTCTCGGTGGCCTTCTCATAGTCCTTGAGGCCGTAATAGTAATCTCCGAGCGTAAATTGGCTGCGTGCCCCATAAGTCCCATCGGAATGATCCGCAACGATGCGCTCGAAGACGGGCACTGCCTCTTCCTTCCGGTCAAGGTTGATCAGGCACCAAGCCTTGTTGTAAAGCGCGTCGTCCACATGACTCGACCTAGGATAGCCCTTAATGATGCGGTTGTAGAAAACCATGGCGTCTAGGAAGTTCTGGTTTTTGTTCTCTGCGCCGCTCCGGTTGGTCATGTTAAACAGGGCATCACCAGCGCGAAAGAGTGCCTCAGAGGCATAGCGAGACTGAGGATACTTATTTGCTAGGCTGGCAAAAATATCGCTGGCAGCGCGCCATTTACCCATCCGATAATGCGCCCAAGCATCGTAGTAGTAGGCATGCACCGCGCGGTCATCTTCGGGATATTGAGTGTAATAGGCATTGAACGCCTTTGACATGGCTGGAAGTACTTCGACATTGCCGTTGGCCGATAGCCTGTTATACGCTACGCCGATCTGGAACTGAGCGTTTCTGGCCCAAGCAATCTGCGGGTAATTTTCGATAATGGTGTTATAAGTAGCAATCGCTTGGACGAATTGCTCCGACTTATAGAAGCAGTTGCCTTGGACGAAGAGTGCGTTGGCAATGCTCTCGGCATTGATGGCCAAGTCAATTAGCTCCTGAGCCGCATCAATGCTCTGTTGAAACTTATCCAATTTGAAGTAGGCATTGGCCAAGCGAATGAGTAAACGCTCCCGGTCTTCGCTAGAGGTAGTAGTAGCCAACATCTCCTCGTAGATATGTACGGCTTCCTCTGGATTGCCCTTCTTTTCGGCCATTGAGATCAGCTGCAACCTCGCCGAACGCACCAAGCTCTCGTCCCCTGAAGCAACGACTTCGTTTAGCAGCTTCTCGGCCTCTTCGTCGTTGCCTTCCGCAGAGTACGAGAGGGCCATTGAGAACGTGACCTTTAGCTGCATAGCCTTGGGAATTTTGGTGTCCAATAGCCACTTGTAATCGACCAGCGCACGGTCGTAGCGGCCCGAATAGTGATAGGCCAATGCACGACCGTAGCGGGTATCGCGAATGACATCGCTCTCTGGGTATTCTTCAAGCACCAAGCTGTAACGCTCGACTGCGTCGACGTAGTTTTTGTTGTTGAGGTCGAGTTGGGCCATCTGGAAATGGGCCCTAGCCTCCAAGTCGCGGTCGCCGGTTACACCTTCCAGCAATTGATTGAGCAACGCACGCCCCTCGGCAGTGCGATCTTGGGAAATATAGATATTGGCCGCCTCAATCAGCGCGGCGATGTACGTCTCGCGGGCGTCGCGGTCCACTTTGGAAAAAGCAGCAACGGCCTCGTCTTTCCGATCCTCGTCGCGGTAGAGAATACCAAGGCCATAGTACGCATCAGCCGTATGCCGCGTATCCTGATAGCTCTCCGTTATGGCCTTGTAGGCTTCAATGGCCTCATCGACTTTCTGCTGCTCGTAGCTGAGCCGAGCAATGCGCAACAAGCACAACGGAGCTTGATCGGAGCGGGGGAAGTTGTCCACTGCTTGCGTATAGCTTGCGATAGCTTGGTCCACCCCGCCGAATTTCTCAGCGGACCAACCTGCGCTGTAGAGTGCTGCGGAGCGCAAACCCGTATCGCTGTCCGGGTAGTCTTCCAACAGTTGGAGGTAGTCTTCACGGGCAGCCGCGTAGTCTCCGGCGAAGTATTTAGCTTCGCCTTTCTGATACTGAGCGTTAGGTGGGTACGGCGTATCCCCGTAGAGTTCGATCACTTGGTTATAAGCGGTCCATGCCTCGTCGAACTTATTCCACTCCATGTAGTTGTCGCCGATTCTCATCTGCACCTTGGCCTTATAAAAGCGCTCCTCAGCGGTTTCTTGGGCCGCGATCAACTCTTGATAGGCTTCCTCAAACTGGTCTGTTTTACGGAAAATCTCAGCGACGCGCAATGAGGAGGTCTCAAAAAGCTGTCGATAGTTTTCAAAATCGACGTTCTTACCCTCGCGGAACGAGCCGCGCAAGAGTTCAAACATCCGGTCGTAGAGGTCGCGCACATCGCGGTAGGCTTTAATCGCCTCCGCGTCGCGCCCCATCTGGTCATAGGCATTGGCCTTCAGATAGAGGGCTTGGGCAATGACCGGACTATTGG
Source organism: Candidatus Latescibacterota bacterium (assembly GCA_965242865.1). Classification (GTDB taxonomy): domain Bacteria; phylum Latescibacterota; class UBA2968; order UBA8231; family UBA8231. Next base: position 4,629,834 of record CBDETK010000013.1, on the reverse strand, counting down.
GATACTTGTCGAGGACTACCTGGGTCATCTCAACGGCTTGGGCGTAATCGCCCTTCTCATAAAGCGCACTGGCGATGCGGAACTGAGAATCCGGCGCGTAGCGATCTTGCGGATAAGCCGCCAACATGCCGTTGAGCGTTTCGATGGACTGGTCGTATTCTTTGGTATTAAACTCGCTCCAGCCCGCGTAAAAATACGCCTTGCCGGCTTCCTTCGTTTCGGGAAACAACTCGACATAGCGCTTGTATTCCTTTGCGGCCTCGCCGTACTCTTTGGCGAGGAAGCGGGTCTCGGCGACTTGGAACTGCACTAACGACTTGAAATCCTCGGCCACGCTCCCTACATCAATAACTTGGCGGTAGGCCTCCACCGCTTTTTCGTGCTGTCCGCTCTTTTTGTAAGCATTGCCTAGCTGATACCAAGCCGCCGCGACTACGGGTAATTCCAAGTCGTTGCCAAACATCACCCGTACACTATCGGTGCGCACGGCCCTGCTATCAAACTTGACGATCTTTGAATACTCAATGATCGCCCCTTCAAACTCGCCAAGGGCATAGAGAGATTGTCCGGCGTCAAAACTGGTCTTCAGATTTTGCGGCACCGGCAGAAAAAGGCTAGCTCCTAGCCCCAATCCCAGCGCGATAAGTCCGGCCCAGACCGTCATTTGTGCATCTCCTTGTCTATACTAATTTGGAGTTCATCGGGGGCTTTTTGGTTTTAGAATTCGTAGGCAAAGGAGAACCGGTGCGCTCCATTGGTATCGGTCAACTCCAAGCCGATGTCATAGGCATAATCGAATACCAACTGGTTCCACTGATACCCCAACCCCGCGTTCAAGCCCGCACCCGAATCCTCTGAATCCGACAGCAAGCGACGACCCCCCGCACGCAACACCAGCCCCTCCAACAACTGCGTCTCCCCCCCAACCACCACCCTGTTGTCCGAACCATCCCCCGTCGCATCGTGACGCACATACTGAACCGACACCAACGACTGGCTGCTCAGACGATAGCCCACTCCAATATGCACATCCATCGGCAACCCACCCGCATCCGAATCCACCTGGCCGCTGGCGTCTTTGACCTCGCCCCACTTCACATTCGGCTGATTGATGTTCTTCAACAACACCCCCACCTGCGCCCCAGCCACCGGACTCTGCCACAACAACCCCAAATCCAAGCCCACATTGCCCGCGCTCTTGTTTGATACCGGATCCTCCCGCCCATTATCGGGATCGGGGGGAATCGCGCCGACACTCCAAAACAAATACTTGGCCGACACCCCCACCTGCAGCCGACGCTGCACCTGATACGACACCGACACAAACGCCCCGTTCTCGCTCATCAGCGACGAGCCGATCCGCTCATAGCCCAACCCCAGCCCCAGCTTGTCGCCCAGCGGCTGCGCGTACGAAACCACGTGTTGCCCCAGATCATTGCCGTCAATTCCCACATACAACAGCGACACGTTCGTGTAGGAAACCTGACGACCCGACACCTGACCCAACCCCGCCGGGTTGGCAAACACGGCATCCGCATTGTCTGCCACCGCCACGAAGCTGTTGCCCAACCCCTGCGCCCGAGCACCCGAACCGACATTCTGAATGTTCACAACCCCTTCGCTTGATTGGGCGACTAACAGCAAGCCGACTAAAACACTAAGCATTTTCAGAGATTTCATAATGCCAACTCCTCCTTGGTAATCTCGCTTAAAGGCTTAAAGGCTAGTTTGCCTTAGCAACTCTAGGGACGACCGTGCCGTCCTTGTAAACTTTGCCGATATCTCGGACGAATTTATAGGAAATATTGGTGGTCTCCACCGGCTCGTTGCGAAAGTCAAATCGCAGGATTACATTGAGCACTTGGACTTCGATATCACTCACGTCGGGGTGGAGCACGGGGAAAACAACGAAGCCCTCCGTCTCTTGACCGCTGAAGATCTCCTCGTCTTTGAGCATCGTCCGCCGCAGCAAGTCGCGACGTTCTTGGTAGCGGGCATATTCATTGCCTCTATAACCTATGGCATAGGCGCGATAATACGTGTCGAGCTGCTCAAAGTTGAGGCTCCAATACTCGCGATTATTGCTCGCTTTGACGACGATTTTGCTCGGATCAATTCTGACTTTGGGGTAGGCGTAATTCTTAACGCTGAGACGGAAGACGGTAAATCGCTGTTTTTCTTTATCCGTCCCCCAAAATACCGTGTTGCCAAAGGTATAGGGGTTTGTGGACTTAGGACCTGCTTGGGAATTATTGAAAAACTGGCGATTCAATTCTTCATCGGTCATCGGCTTAAGTCGCACTTCAAAACGATCTTGGGCAAAGGTCAAGGTCCCGTCATCTGCCACGCTGATCAACGAGGCCTGATCTTGGCCGGGCTGCAATGGCCCCGTGTAATAGCTATATCCACAGCCTAGCACACCCGAGCCGATAACCAAGGCCAAGAATAATAATACTCGTGTGGGACTCATCATTCAGAAACTCCTTGATGGTACTGCTCTGTGTGCAAAGAGGCTTTCAAACGCCCCCAAGACCTCGGCTCCACAGCCGTAAAAGTACCCTCTAGTGGCATTAGGATCAAGTCGGTAAAGCGATCGGAAAAGCGATAAGAATTGTGTTGGCCCGAAAGCGACCATTTAGCGTCAAAAAGCTCTGAATGCACGTCGAAGTCGTTAAACTCTACGTTAAAACCAAGGATTTCATTTTCTTGCAAGATATGCTCTTCGCTTTGAAAGACCGCATTGATATCGACCCGATCAAATGGCACGAGCATGACTTCGTAATTCGTCACGCCCTCTCCTCCCAAGACACCGATAAACTCGACCGCCGCGCCGGAATAGGGGCCATCGGGTAGCGCGTACCAAGCGGCGGCGGAAAAGTTGACGAAAAAATCCTCGTCGGGCGGCGGGCCAGCCAAAACGAAATGGTTGGCCTCAGCCCCGTTGCGCCGCCTCTGCTCTTCGTGGCTCAACTCGGTGAAATTCGCAAATTGTCCACCTGAGTGGTCCGCGTCAATAAACAATTCCATCGCGTCGTCTTGGAAAAGCATCGTAGCACTGCCAGCGGGACGATCGATTTGGTGTATATCATCGCGGACCTGAGCGGCTATGTAAATTCTGTTCTCCGCTTTGTTCCACCCTACCATGAGACGAGCAGCAAAATCATCCGAATCACTCGCCTCAACTTCTGGACTAATTAGATCGTGAAACTGATCCGTTAATACGACGTAAGAGTCGCCTACAACTTCCCAATCTTTCAAGTCTCCGTCAATGGCGGGGACCAAGTGGTCGGGAAATTGAAAAGCTCTGTAGGCCACTCCTGCGGGATAATGCGCCAGAGCCGGTTTAACTGAGCCTACTGTCATCCATAGCATCAGCCCTAAAAAAACAAACGCGACCAGCACCTCAGCCGACCCCTTCTCATTCGTTTTGATGGCTTTCAATTATTATCGGGTTGTATGATAATCAATGGCCTAAGACGTGTCAAGATATATTAAAGATAGCGGTGGAAACAACGAGCCTATAACGAATAAAGTCAATGAATAACAATAAGTTAGGTCTATTCAACCCCCGCGTAAGTCGCTGCAAGTCCCTTCATCTGCGCCTCAACTCCACTAATTATCTAAGCGATTGACGACAAAGGCTCCTCTTTTCTAGGATCAGCGGCCCGATCCGACTATCTTGAGATGTTCACCAATATACTATATAATAGAATAGCAAACGAAATGCGTGATTAACCCGGCCGGTGCGGACTAAGTTTTGGAGTCTGTAGCCCCGTCGGCGTCCTTGTTCTCCTCGTCGCAGGCAGCCAAGGGCTCACATTCTTGCGCGGAGGTGTTCGATGATCAGGTTGTTGGTAGCGGCACTCGGCGTCGCGTCTATACTCAGCAACGGCTACGCCGAAATCAAGCGGTGGCGCATCGGCGACGATGTGCATCCTTGGACCCTGCGGCCGGTCACAGGTCGTCTCGACTTGGGCCGTAGCTGGGCTGTCGAGTTGATCGCCGACGACGATGGCGACGGGCGCATCGACGAAGACCCGGTCGAGCTAGTCGACAACGATGACGACGGCCAGATCAACGAAGACCCCATAGACCCACAAGTTGACAATGACGACGACGGCCAGATCAACGAAGACCCAGCCAACGGGCGCGACGACGATGGCGACGGCCTCATCGACGAAGACCCCCCGGAATTTTTCGACAACGACCTCGACGGGCGCATCGACGAGGATGGGCCGGATCCTCAGTTCGATAATGACGGCGATGGGCTGCTCAATGAGGACGGGTTGTATTCTCCTTTTGACGACGACTGGGACGGACTGCTCAACGAAGATCCGGTCAATGCTCTCGACGACGACAACGACGGGCTGATCGATGAAGACCCGCCACTGCCCGAACACGGTGGGGGAGTTACCTCTTGGATTAGGCCGGTGCATTTGGACAGCCTGCGAAACCTCGCCTACCTGCTCAACCAGCGCTTCAAGATCGGCGAGTTCGGCGGCATCATCCCCGGTAAGACTCCTCAGCGCCCCTTTATGGTGGTGCCGAGCGAATACGGCTTCCGCCGTGAAATAGCTGACCCGATTTCGGCAGACTACTGGTCGACCGCGCAGGTAATCGGTCGAGTCGATGCAGAAAAGTCGGTTGACGGCAACCTGCGTACCGAATACGGCTCCGCCCTTTACGGCCGCGGCGGAGTCGGCATCAACCTGATGGGCTACTACTATCTCAATCGCATTGTCTTCCGTCCACGGCCGACCTTGCCCGCCACCACTATTGCCAACTACTTCATCCGCTATGGAGACCCCACCACCATCGACAGCCGCTCCGAAACTATCCAAGCGAGCAAAACATTAGTCCCTGTCATCAACGGCCAGTTCAATCCGGTAGTCAAGGATATCCGATTCGGACTGCCCTTTGTCGCCGGCCGCCTCGACATAGTCTCGATTGATCCCAAAGGCACCTACGTGGAGACCGCCGAAGCTAGCTATTTCGGCGACGGCTACGCCATCGACGCACGGTACACCTCGGCGATCATTGACGTGGGCACACCCACCCCGCGCATTCGTCGCTACGACCGAGAGATTGAGCAGTTCGCCGGCTCGGATCGCGCTGGGTATGAAAGCCAGTTTCCCTTTGATGTGGCCGGCGGCCAAGTCAACTGGGGCAAGGTCCGTTGGCGCGGGCGTCGGGACAGCCGCGACAGCGATGTCCGCATCCAGTTCCGCGTTGGCAACACCCTCGACACCCACATATACGCCCGCCGCTTAGGCCCGGGCCTCTCCGACACCCAAGACGAAAACGGCGTACCCCTCGACCTATTTTCTTGGATCAAGCTCCCCGAAGGCCGCGTCCCCGAACACGAGCTTCAGTACAACGAGCTAGGGGTTGACCTAGGCGACGACGGCCTCTTGGGCTGGAGCTTCTGGTCGGCACCGTTCAAGCTCGAAGACGGGCTTATCGACGAGAGCTTGCCCGAATCCGAGTGGCAAAACGCCGGCGTCCAGCTGCCTCTGCCCGGCGGCACTCGCTACATCCAGTTCCGCATCTTCTTTGATTCCGCCCAGCACAGCGCGGCCCGGTTGGACTTCATCGAGTTCGACTACGACGCGCCGCTGGTCTCGGGCGGGATCGTCGCCGAAATTTTTCCCCCGTACGTCACCTTGGGCGAGGAGACTGCTTTCCGCTACTTTGTCCGGCCATTCTTCAAAACGGGCGAGGCCACCTCCTTCAACCGCATCGAGATCGCCGTGCCCAGTGCCGACACGCGCATCGACACCTTGCGCTTTGACGGCCAAGATTGGGTCGAAATCGCGGCTGGCACGGCCGCCGATCCGCTGCGCGATGTTCGTCCCAGCCGCCTCGCTCCAGCCGCGGGCCGCTCCGACAGCCTCGGGCAATTCGCTCAGAGCCTAATTTCCGACCCGCTCACCGGCTCGTCCAAGCTACACATCAAGCTGCCCACAATGGGCGCGGAGCATTTCCAACTCGGGGAAAACATCGAAATCGTCTTTCGTTCCAAGCTCTTCCGCGGCTCAGAAGAGTTCGTCAGCACGGTGTGGAACGACCAGAGCGGCCACGACGTCGAATTTATCCCCCAGCCGACCGAAGATGGAGACGCCACCCCGGACATAGCCACCAACGCCCGCCTCGTGGTCGCCGACGAGATCAATCAGCTCATCGAGGCGCCCCGTATCATTCCCAACCCCTTTACCCCCAACGGCGATGGCATCAACGACGAGGCGATCTTTTCCTTTGATCTCGTCCGCCTCTTAGAGCCGGTTAACGTTCACGTCACCATCTACGACCTGTCCGGCCGCTCCATCGCCGAGATACACACCGGCGGCTCGCCCGCGAGCAACGTCCAAATTAAGTGGGATGGCCGCGCAAGCCACGGCCAACTCGCACCGCCGGGGATCTATCTCTACCGGCTCGTCGCAGATTCGGACGCGACCTCCACGGCCTATACGGGTACCCTCTCGCTGGTCTATTGACCGCACGGGCCGCCAAGCGAGAGGGGGCCGTGCAGGGGTCGTCGTCCTAACGCCATGGCCTACAACACCCGCTTCTTTTGCGGCGCACTCCTGCTCGTCGCCCTCGCGCTGCGGTTGGGCTATTTATGGGAACACCGCGCCAGCCCCTTCTTCGACGCGCCCATAGTTGACGCCCAGACCTTTCTCAACCAAGCACAAGCCCTTGCCAGCGGCCCATTCTGGGGAGGCGACGAACCGTATTGGCAGCCGCCCCTCTACATCTATCTGCTGGCCTTCGTTTGCTGGCTCCTGCCGGCCTCGTACTTCGTCGGCATCCGGCTCATGCACGCCGGCCTCGGCGTTCTTTCCTGCCTCTTGGTCTATGCGTTGGCCCGGCGCGCCTTTGGCGAACAGGTCGGCCGCATCGCCGGCGTCACAGCGGCCTTGTGCGGCTCCCTGCTTTACTTTGAGGGCGAGCTATTGGCCGTACCAGTGGAAGTATTCCTCAATCTCCTGCTCCTGTCCGGCCTATTGCGGGCGTGGCAGCGAGATCGCGGGCACGACTGGGTGCTAGCCGGCCTCGTCGCCGGCCTTGCGGCCCTGACTCGCCCCAATATCTTGCTCTTTATCGCGGCCTTTTGCGCTTGGGCACTGTGGCACCGGCGCGTATCGGCCTATCGTTCCCTAGTCTTGTTAGCCTTGCCCATAGCCCTAGTCGTTTTGCCCATCACCTATCGCAACTGGACCATTGAACCGGACCTCGTCCTCATTTCCTCCAATGCCGGCGTCAACTTCTACATCGGCAACAACGCCGAGTACGAGCGCACGGTCTCGCTGCGTCCGGGTATGCCGTGGGAGGCCATGATCGCCGAAGCGGCGCATTCGGGGCATGAGACGGCGGCCGGCCAATCGGCCTTTTTTTTTGGCAAGGCCCTTGATTACATAACCGCGCAACCCCTCAATTATCTTGGGCTGCTCTGCAAAAAGGGGGGTCACTTTTGGAGCGGCCCAGAGACCAAGCGCAACCAAGATATATACTACGCCCGCCAACACTCGTGGGTCTTGAGTCTCTTGCTCTGGGATTGGCACCTGTCCATGCCCTTCGGCCTAATCGGGCCGCTGAGTTTGCTCGGCTTGGGGTTGAGCATGAGGAGGGAGTGGACGCCGCCGATGGCCTTGCTGCGGCTCTACGCTCTTGCGTACACGGCCTCGGTCGTGCTCTTCTTTCCGGCGGCCCGCTACCGCATGCCAGTCGTGCCGGTGCTGATCGCCTTTGCTGCTTTTGCCGCCTTTCAGTTTTACCTAGGCCTGCGCCGCAAAGCCTATCTCCGCACCTCAGCACTGGCCCTGCCCCTCGGCGGTCTATTGGTGCTGTGCAACCTCGCCGAAGCCGCGCCAACGACCGAGGACGCCCAGCTCTACTTCGACCTCGGGGAGGTGCATCTGCGCCAGCGAGACTATGTCCGGTCTGCGCGCTACTCGCGTCGGGCATTGGAACTGGACCCGGCGTACAACTACGCTCGCCACAATCTAGCCGTGGCGTATTTTCATCAAGAACGCTATGGAGCAAGCGAGCGCGAGGCCCTACAGACCCTCGCAGAAAATCCCCGGCGCGCCGACACTCATATCCTCCTAGGGCGGATTTACCTAGCGACCCATAAGTTGCCGCAGGCTGCCGCGCATCTGCGTCGTGCGCTCGAGCGGGCTCCAGAGTCCGGCCCGGCCCATTACTACTACGGCCGCTTGCTCTACCGCCAAGGGCATCACGCCGCGGCCGCGACCCACTTGCAGCGGGCCGTTGCTTGGCAGCCACAGGACTTCTGGCTACACTACGAACTGGGGCGGGCCTTACAGCAGGCCGGGCGAGCCGAGGCGGCACTCGGGCAGTACCACCAATCCCTCGCGCTCGAAAGGAGGCCCGAGGCCCTAAACGCCATCGGGGCCTTGCATCTGCTCGCCGGGCGCACCCAAGTGGCGCGGACGCATTTTCTTCAAGCACTAGAGTTGGCACCAGACAACCCAGAAGTCCACGTCAATCTCGCGCTCATCGAACTCGAAACTGGGGACCACGCGGCCGCCATTGCCCGGCTGCGCCGAGTACTGGCGCACGGCCCTTCCCCTCACGCACAGCGGCTGCTCGACGAAGCCTATCGCCGGCTCAACTCGCCATAACACCTTGTCCGGCTACCTCCAAGCTCTTTTGTTCCTCGCCTGCGCGTGGCCCGTCTCCAGCGCGGGGCCGCTCTTTACCGATGTGACCCAAGCCGCCGGTATCGCCTTTATCAATGAGTCTGGCGGGGCCGCCAAGCAGTACATCATCGAAACCCAATCGGCTGGCGGCGGCTTTTGGGACTACGACGGCGACGGCCAGCTCGACATCTTTCTCACCAGCGGCGTCCGCCCGGACTCGACGACCGGCACCGCGCTCTATCGCGGGATCGGTCGCGGCGCGTTTAGCGAGGCGACCGCCGGCTCGGGCACGGGGTTGGGCGGCTGGAATATGGGCGTGGCCTTTGCCGACTACGATGGCGATGGCGACCCCGACCTCTACCTCACTCGTTGGGGCCGGGACGCGCTTTTGGCCAACGAGACCGACGCGCCCTTCAAAGACGTCACGACCGCAGCCGGCCTCGGGTCGGAAGGCTGGGGAATCGGCTCGGCCTTTGCCGACTACGACCGCGACGGCGATCTCGACCTCTACGTCGCCAACTACATAACGTATGAACGCGGGGGGCCGCCTTTTTACGACCGTTGGTGCAAGCACAACGGCGTCCTCGCCGCCTGCGGTCCGAGCGGCGCCCAAGCCCAGCCGGACTTGCTCTACCGCAACGAAGGCGATGGCACCTTTATCGACGCCAGCCGACAAGCGGGCCTTCGCGGGCCGCATTACTACGGTATGGGCGTGGCTTGGTCCGACTTGGACAGCGACGGCGACCCCGATCTCTACGTGGCCAACGACGGGCATCCCAACAGCCTTTATCGCAACGACCGAGGTCGCTTCGTCAACATCGCGCTGGCAACCGGCACCGCGTACAGCGGCGACGGCCGGGCCCAAGCCGGCATGGGCGTCGCCCTCGCCGACTTCGACAACGACTTACAGACGGACATTTTCGTGACCAACTTCTCCCAAGACCACAACACCCTCTACCGCAACGAGGGCCATGGGTTTTTCGCCGACGTCAGTGGGCGCGCTGGGCTAGCCGGCAGCAGCCGTCCCTTTATGGGCTGGGGCACCCTCTTCTTCGACTACGACCACGACGGCTGGCAGGACCTCTTCATCGCCAACGGCCACCTAATGCCGGCCATTGAACGCGCCGGCGGCGGGCTCCGCTACCGCCAGCGCAACCAACTCTACCGCAACTTGGGCGACGGACGCTTTCGCGAAATCGCCAACGCGCCGGCGCTCGCAGCCGAGCGGGTCAGCCGCGGCGCGGCCAGCGGCGATTACGACGGCGATGGCGACCTCGACCTCTTAATCGCCAATCTCGACGACGCCCCCACCCTCTTGCGCAACGACGTCGCGCACAAAGGCCACTATCTGCTGTTGACGCTACGCCAAGGAGCCACCGAGGCCATCGGGGCGCACGTGCGGGTCCATGCCGGCGGCCAAGACCAGATGCGCGAAGTGCTGACCGGCTCTAGCTTTCAAGCCCAGAGCGATACGCGCTTGCACTTTGGCTTGGGACGAGCCACCGCGGCCGACATCGAAATCACGTGGCCGAGCGGCGACCGCCAAGCCTTTCGCGCCGTGCCTGCCGACCGCCACTACGTCATTCACCGGGGCGTCCATCGCCTCATGCCGGAGTAGAACCATGCGCTTTGCCCTGCTTTTTTTCTTAACCTGCATCGCCTGTACCCGCGAAACACCCGATCCCCCCGCGCCCGCCGACCCAGCGGCGCAGACCTTTGCCACCGGCCGCGCCCTCCAAGCGCGTGGCTTGTTCACCCAAGCCGAGCAAGCCTATCGCCGCGCCCTGCAACAAGCCCCGACCAACCCCCAATACCACTACTATCTCGGCGTTGCATTGCATGCCCAAAGCCGGTTTGCCGAGGCGCGCACCCAGTTTGAAAAAGCACTCGAATTAAAACCCGACTACGCTGGTCCGCGCATTGCCTTGGGCAAAATGCTCTACGATGTCCACGGGAAAGTAGAACAAGCGCGCCAGCTCCTCACCGAGGCCCTAGAACTGGCGCCGAGTGCGGTCGAAGCGCGGTACATCCTCGGCGCGATCCACCAGCGCGAAGGCCAGCTACAAGAGGCCCGCGAAATTTTCGCCGCCATTGCCGTGGCCGACTCCACCCACCTCCAAGCCCGACTCCAGCTCGGCCTCGTGGATCTAAAGCTAGGCAATTATCAAGAAGCCGAGCGCGAACTGCGCCAAGTCGCCCGCCTTAGTCCCCACGAGCCGGCCGCGTTTTTGGGGATCGGGCAGGCTCTGTTGCGCTTGGGACGCACCGCCGAAGGGCAGCGCGTCCTCGAGCGGGCGCGCGTCTTGGACGAACAAAACGCCCAACTCAAGCCCCACCAAGACGCGCTACGCCAGTACCCAGACCAACCCCAAGCCCACTCCAATCTCGCCGCGGCGTACAGCCGCTTTGGGCGTCTCAAACTGGCCGTTGAACACTATCGCCAGTCCATCCTCATCGACTCGACGTATGGCTTGGGGTATCAAGGGTTGGGCACCCTGCTCCAGCGCCGGGGCAAGGACGATTTGGCGGCGCACTATTACCTCAGAGCACTGAGTCACGACTCGACCTTGGCCGAAAGCCACAACAACCTCGGCTTGATCTTTCACAAGCAGGGCGCCCTCGCAAAGGCCCTCCAACGATACGAGCAGGCCATTCGGTTCGCCCCAGCTACGGGTTTTTACTACTCCAATCTCGGCAATGCGTACCTCGAAATGGAGCAACTGGACCAGGCCCAAGCGGCTGTCGAGCGCGCCATCGCGCTGGACGCCAAGCTCTACAGTGCGCACATCCTGCTCGGGGACATTCACGCCCGCCGCGGCGAATTCGCCCGGGCCATCGCGCTTTGGGAGGCCATTCCGTCCGGTGGGGCGGCCAATGAGGCGTTACAAGCCAAGATCGCGGACGCCCGCCAGCAGCTATCCGCAGAGCGCACACCGCGATGAGTTGGGCTGTCCCGCTCGCCGCACTATGGGCGACCTTGAGTGGGTGCGGGCCGGAAGAAGAGGGGGAGCACTACGTGCGGGCCGGGCGCGCCTTGGCTGCAGAACACCGCTATGCCGAGGCCCGGCGCGCCTTTGAAAGGGCCCTAGCCTTAGACTCGCTCGACGCGGCAGCGCACTGTGCATTGGGCGATCTCGACGCTCGGCTCGGGCACGTGGAGAGAGCGGCCCGGGCCTACGAAGCTACGCTCGCGGCCGACTCTACGCACCATCGCGCTCGGCATAACTTAGCCGTGCTCGAAGCCGACCGGGGCCACCTGCCCTTGGCCATTGAGCTGCTCGAACACATTCCGACCTATATCCCCGCCCTCCGCACCCTGCCTCTCTTCTACGCCAAGCAGGGACGCTACGACCTAGCCGAACAAGGTTTGCACGCCGCCCTAGCGGCCGGCGGGGAAAGCATTGACGTGCGGCAACAACTCGGCCGGCTCTACTTGCGCCAAGGCCGCTACGACGAGGCCCGGGCCGCCCTCAACCGTGCCCTCGGCCAAGACTCGACCCAAGCCGAAAGCCACCGGCTGCTGGGGCTGCTGCACCTAGCGGAGCGGCGTTATCCAGCAGCATTGGCCGCCTTTCGCCGCACCCTCGCCCTCGACCCACACCGAATCGAGACCCACTACAACCTTTCTTCGGCGTTTTTGGGGCTGGGGCAGCCAACCCAAGCGCAGACAGCCCTCGCGCGTTTTGAAGCCCTCGCCGCACACGCGGCCCAAGTCGCCTATCTGCGCCGCCAGCTCGACGCCGACCCCAACGACCGCGATACTCGCTTGCAACTGGCCCATCACTATCGGCAACTGGGGCGCGACGACGACGCCCTCACCCACTATCGGGCCGCCCTGCTGGCCGACCCGGCCCACTTAGCGGTCCTAATTCCGCTTAGCGGGCTTTTGTTGGCGCGAGGACAGCACCAAGAAGTGCTCGAACTATGCGGCCGGGGCATCGCCCAGCATCCCGCGGATGTACGCACCAGCAAGCTCCACTTTGCCGCGGGGTACGTCTATATGCAGCGCAACCAATACGAGAACGCTCGCACTTCCTTCGAGTACGCGCTAGCCTTGGATTCTTCCTCGGCTACCGCTTGGAACAACCTCGGCCACGTCCGGCTGCGCTTGGGCGAAGAAGCAGCCGGCCAACGGGCACTGGAAGCGGCCATTGCCGCCGATTCAACCCTAGCCGATGCCCACTACAATCTCGGCGGCCTCTTCCTGCAAAAGGGGCAGCTAGCCCAAGCGCAACGCGCCTATCGGGCGGCACTGGCAGCCGATTCGACCTTTGCGCGGACCTATTACGCGCTGGCCACCGTGTACCAAGCCCAAGGCTCGATTGATCAGGCCCGCCGTTGCTACCAAGCCTTTATCGACCAGTGGCAAGGCGACCCAGACTTCCTGCGCCAAGCCCGCGAACGCCTCGCCGAGCTGCCGAGTCCCTAATGACTTGAAGGCATGAAATGTTCATCAACGCCGTCTTTTTTGCTTATAAAACGTCATTCCCGCGCACGGACGTCACCCCGTGCTCCGACACGGGGCGGAAATCCGGTCGCCCCGTCGCCTTGCGCGTCTTGCCGCTGCTTTGCGCCGCTTCGTCATTCCCGCGAAAGCGGGAATCCAGCCTCGTTCTCCTTTTATGCCTTCTCGGTCTGGCCTGTACCCCCGCCGAAGAGACCGCACCGCCGGCACCGCTGCAGGACGCCGCACCCGTGCGCTCGTCTCTCCACTTTGTCGAAGTAGCGGCGGCCGTCGGCCTAACTTGGCGGCACGAAAACGGCCGCAGCCCCCAGCGCTACTTTCCCGAGACCATGGGCGGCGGCGGCGCCTTCTTCGACTACGACAGCGATGGCGATTTGGATGTGTACGCGGTCAACGGCGCTTTTATTGCCGCCGACCCGCCGGACGCGGCCCCGGTCAACGCGCTCTTTCGCAACGACTACGGGCACTTTGCCGAAATCGCGGCCGGCGTCGCCCACCGCGGCGTTGGCATGGGGGTTGCCGCGGCCGACTACGATGGCGACGGCGATCTCGACCTCTATGTGACCAACTTTGGCCCCAACGCGCTCTTTCGCAACGACCACGGGCACTTTGCCGAAATCGGGCGGCAGACCGGCGTGGCCGATGCGCGCTGGGGCACGAGTTGCGCCGCGGCCGATTACGATCGCGACGGCGATCTCGACCTCTATGTCGCCAACTACGTGGCCTACGATCCGGGCGCGGCCCGCGCCGAGCAAGTGCCCTACATGGCCGGCTACGAAAGCTACGGCGGCCCTGCGCCGGTCGGCTACCCGCATCCAGACAACTTCCCGGGGCAAGCCGACCTGCTCTTTCGCAACGACGGGGCGGGGCGCTTTGTCGATGTGTCGGCCGCCGCCGGGATCGCCGATGCGAGCGGCAAGGGGCTGGGGGTCGCTTTTGGCGACTACGACCGCGACGGTTGGCCCGACATCTACGTGGCCAACGACGCGGTGCGCAACTTCCTCTACCACAACAGCCGCGACGGCACCTTTGTCGAACGGGCGGGGCTGGCCGGGGTGGCTTATGGCCAAGACGGGCAGATGGAGGCGGGCATGGGGGTCGATTGGGGCGACTACAATGGCGATGGCGTACTCGACTTGACGGTGACCAACTTCCAAGCCGAGCCAAATGCGCTCTATCGGGGCGAAGACGGCTTCTTCTCGGTGGCGACCTTTGCGGCCGGGCTGGGCCTTCCCTCGCTGCCGTTTCTCGGTTTTGGCACCCAGTTTTTCGACCCCGACCTCGATGGCGATCTCGACCTGTTTGCCGCCAACGGTCACGTCCTCGACAACGTCGCCGACATCGACCAATCCACGAGCTATGGACAGCGCAATTTGCTCTTCCGCAACGACAGCGGTCACTTTGCCGAGGTGTCGGCCGCGTCCGGCCCCGGCTTTTCCCTAAAGCGCGTCAGTCGCGGCAGTGCCACCGGCGACTACGACGGCGACGGCGACCCGGACCTGCTCGTCTTCAACTCCGGGCAGCCGCTCAGCTTGTTGCGCAACGACCACGGCGCGGCCAATCACTCGATCACCATTCGGCTCGTGGGGACCAGCGGCAACCCGAATGGCATCGGTGCCCGGCTGACGGCTCAAAGCGGCGACTGGGTCCAGACGAGGGAATTGCGCGGCAGCCGCTCGTACCTATCGCAAAGTCAGCTCCGCATCTGTTTGGGCCTGGGGAACCGGCCGCAACTCGACGCGCTCGTCGTGCATTGGCCTTCGGGCCGAGTGGAGCAATTCGGCCCCTTTGCCGCCAACCAAGCCATCGCCCTCGTCGAAGGCAAAGGCGTCAGCGCGGCTTCTGACCCGGTGCGATAGATGGGATCGGCCTCTATCCCAAGATCAATATCTCCACGCTGATCTTGATTTTGTTATTCGTCTAAATTATTCTAGGTCTCTATTGTGATGCATGTCCCGAATCACCAAGTTGAGACCTTACATTTTTCAAGAGAAATGCAGATATGAAAATTGCCCCGGATTTGGAATCGTGGACTCTATTCCTTGTTATGGTAGTACCAGGGCTTATATCTATGCACGTATATCGACTTCTCTTTGCGGCAAAAGAGATCGATTGGAAAAGTGGACTTGTGCAGGCCCTCTTCTACAGCAGCCTCAACCTTGCCATCTGCTTGCCGCTTCTCGTTCCAATTCACCAAGGTGGTTTTATAAAAGAACATCCGTACTGGTATGTGGCGAGCTTGATGATGGTTTTGCTGGTGTTACCAGTGGTCTGGCCTTTTCTATATAGGCGTCTTTTGAGATGGCGGTGGTTAGCTTCAAAAATTCAGTTGCCATACCCGACTGCTTGGGATTACTTCTTCGACCAGAGGATACCCGTCTTTGTTTTAGTGCAACTCAGAAATGGATCCAAAATTGGCGGGTACTACGGGCCTCAGTCCTATGCAACCTCTTTTCCAACAGAGGGCGATATTTATCTGGAAACCGTATATTCTGTGGATGAAGACGGGAAATTCAGGGAACCTATTGATGCCTCAGATGGAGCAATAATACGGAAAGATCAGTACGAGCTAATTGAATTCTTCAAAAAACCCCAAGAGGAACAAGACAATGGCAAAGAACAGTCGAAATGAAAATACACAACAGCCGGTACAGTCCGGTATTGAAAAGAGGGCTGGCTATCGTCCGCTTGATGAAGGGTATCGACCAGTGGCCAGTGCTCAAGCTGCCCAAAGTGAGCGACCAGCTCAACAACCTCCGAAGCCTCCTACGGGGGGGACCGGCCAGTCGGCTCCTCAGAATAACTCGGCCAAACCAAGCCATCAAAGCAACCACGGACGTCCCTGACACCCAGAACCGACCCAATCCCTATTCGCTAAGGGACCGCCCTAATCTGCTCGACCCTAATCTGCTCAACGAGTGTGCGACCAAACGCCTCTTGGCCCTGCTCGGCAGCGATTTCTATCGCATATCGCTCGGCGTCGGCCAAGCGGCCCGCAGTCATTAGCTCGGCGACGAGCAACTCCAGCAAGTCCGTTGTGAATGTCTTGCGGATGTTCGCGTCTTGCGCGGCGCGTTCTAGCGCGGCTAACGCCCTGACATGCTGCCCGAGCAAATGATGGGCATGGCCGCGAATAAAATCCTGTAACCCCAAGGAAAAGTCCGGGGCCGCGCTCAAAAAGCGCAAGCGGTCTAGCAGGGCGGAGAGCGCGGCGCGCTCGGTCGGCCCAATGGCATCGCCCGCGAGCTGTCCGCAACGCACATAGCGCAGCGTACTCCACAAATCGCCCCAGATCGTGTACGGCTCCTCCAGACGGGCCGCGCGATAATAGGCCCGCGCCCGCTCGTATTCCCGCGCCTCGTAACACGCTTCAGCCACGTTCAGGGCCAGCAGATCCGGCCCCGCGCCCGTTTGCCAACGCTCAACTCCGCTCTGCTCTCCAGCACTCAGTTCGTCCCACCGAGCCGCGGCCTGTGCGCGCAAGGTCTGCACTCGACGCTCGTTGCCCGCATCCAGAGGCGGCGCGGCCAAGAGCGCGACCATGGCCCGCAGCACGGCCAGCCGCTCAACGGGCAGGTCGCCGAGCCTACGGCGGTACTCGTCGGCGGACGCCAACCGATCCGCCGCGCCGGGCGCGACCTGCCAAGGGGCCGGTGCTTCTTCCAAGGCCACGGCAATGGACCGGGCCAAGAGGACTTGGCCGGCCGCGGCCGGATGCAAGTGATCGGCCATCAGCTCCCAGCCCACGCCGGCCGCCGGGCTGTGGGCGCGGAAGCGATCCTCCACATCGGCGAGGAGCACCCCTTCTTCGGCCGCGACCCGGCGCACGACCTCGTTCAACGCGGCGGTCGCCCGCCAAGGCCGAGGATCCAACTCGCGCGCCTGCCTATATGCCGCCCGAGCCCGCGCCTCGTGGCCCAACTGCTCTAAGTGATACCCGCGCAAGAAGTGCAAATAGGCATCGTCCGCGTACAGCTCCTCGGCCTGCGCCAAGGCCGCCAGCGCGGCCGGCGAGGCTTGCTCCCGCTGGCCCTGCGCCAAAAAATCCCCATAGCGCGTGCGCTCCCCAGTCGGCAAAGGCGGCTCAAGGCGCGCCGGCGCGAAACCGCGCTCGTTGCTGGTCACCGTACAGAGCACCAAGGGAATGTGCCGCGCCCGGCAAAGAGCCGCCACGGCGCGGAGGTTGGTCTCCAAGTTGGCCGCGGCCCGCGCTCGCCGCGGATCAGACGCCGCGATCGCGCCCGCCTTAGACATCACCTCAATTAAGGGGCCATCCGCCGGTTGGTGGCCCAACGGCCCGATCAGCTTGCCAACCAAGGGCCTTAGCCGCCACTGCACCAGCGCGTAGTGGACCCGCTTCATCCACACCGCTTGCCCGCCTTGGGCCAATGAGGCCGCCCCATACACCCCGTACAACTCGTTGTGCCCCGTATAGACTACGACCAAATCCGCCCCGAGCGCGGCTACGCCATCTTCCACGGCGCGGGCCACGGCAAAGCTCGAAGCCGCGGTGATCCCGGCGTTAAAGACCTCGATCGGGCGGTCTGGTAAGAGGTCGCCGAGCATTGCTTGGAGATAGGACGGGGCCGATAACCGCTTGGGGTGGGGATAGCCCTGCACCGTTGAACCCCCGGCAAAGAGCACGCGCAACGCGCCTTCGGGCGCGGGTTCGATATAGGGCCGCGGGGTCATGCGGATGCCGCGGCGGATGGGCTCAGCCACGCCGGCGAAAAAGCGCCGGGCATAGTCTGGGTTGACCGCGTGGAGTGCCCGACCTTCAACGCGCGCCAATTCGATGGCAAACGGCGGCGGATCCAACGCCGGGATCAGCCGCAACCCCCCTTCGATGAGCGCGACCAAAACCACGCCGAGCAGCAGGGCCGCAAACCGGCCGCGCATGGCCCCTGCGTTCATTGGAATGCGGACTTAACGCGCGGCCGGGTAACGGGCGAGAGCTTCTTCGCTGATTTGCACCTGCTCGGCCTCCGCTCGGCGCAGTGAGTCGAGGAACGCGGCGAAAATCACCCCTTCGCGGCGCTTGCGGATACTGACGCGAATGGGCCGCTGCACCTGCTTAAAGGGCAACGGCACCATTTCAAAGGGCTGGTCGAGGCGAAAGACGCTGTACTTTTCTTGGACCTCTAGCGGGCCTTGCAGCACCCCGACGTCTTTGGCATTGTGGTCGCCAAAGAAGGTGCGGTACGGCGACTGGTACAGCGACTCAAGGGTGACCCGACCGCTATCGGCGAACGCATGGCCGCCCACCGGCTTCATGCCCGGCCGCACCGAATGGCGAATCGCCAACTCCCTTAGCCGCTCCCCGCTGCGCGCCCGCACGAGAATTTCCTCGGCTTCCGCGTGCGTATTGACCAGCACCTCGGTCATCTCGATGATACCGGGCAAGGACTTGTAGGCATCGAGGTGGTCGTCGTAATAGGCCCGAACCTCAGCGTCTGTCACTTCGACCTGGCCCGCTACTTGGTCTAGGCGCAGTTGGGACGCGAGCAGCCGCTGGAGCTTTTTTTCTTTCCACTCCACTATATCGGCTCGCTGATGCCGCCCCTGCGTGCGAGCTTCGAGAGCCAGCAGCGAATCGGGAAGAATCCACACCTCAAGCACGTGAAAGACGGCGGCGCTGTCGGGCGGCAACGCGCCTTTTTCCAAATCGAGCAGCCCTCGCACGAAGTCGCCCGCCTTGATCGCCCCGCCGGTGTATTCGACGAGCGGGGCTTGCGCGTGCGCTTGGTCCAGTCCCCGGCCATGCAGCCCAGCGAGCACGGCGTGGACGCGATCGCGGTGATAGCGCAGGTCGTGCGCCTGCTTGAGCGAATCAATGACTGCTTCGCGCCGGCTCACCCACTTGCGCCGACTGATCCGCTTGGCAATATCGTCGCGCAATTCTTCAAAGGGAATGCGCTGCTTTTTGAGCACCTTGACCACTTCATAGCCATCGATGGTGCGGATCGGCTCGCTGATTTGGCCTTCCTCCAAGTGGAAGGTGCCAGCGCGCAAGCTGGCCACGGCCCCCCCTTGGCCGAAGAAGGCCCCGAGGTTGCCGCCTTTGTCTGCGTCGTCGGCGAGGGAACGCTCGCGGGCCAATTCGGAGAAGCTGGCCCCTGCATCGAGTAAGCGGATGATCGCGCGGGCGTCTTCTTCGCTGGCCGAGAGGATGTGCGCCGGCCAGATTTCCCAACCCAGCGCTTGCTCCTCATAATCCGCGCGCAGTTCCTCTTCGGTAATTGCGAGCTGGGCATCGACCAGTTCGCGCGACAGCTCCTCCACGAGGCGCTTGTTGACCATCTTGGCGAGCTCGCGCTTCAGGCCGGGTAGCTGCTCCAGTTTCCGCTTCCTAGCCTCGCGCAGCACGAGCTTCTTGTCGATCAAGCTCTGCAAATGGGCGCGATGGGCCGCTACGCCCTCCTTCTTCGAGCGCAGATAATCGGGCAATTCCCGCTCAAAGCGGTCGAGGTCTAAGGCCGTGATCGCCTCCCCGGCCACCGTGGCCAAGACCGGAGTGGCCGGTCCACTTTCCCGCTCGCAACCTGCGACCGCTAAGAGGAGGCCGCAGACAAAAAATCCCTGCAACATAATGGCATCACCTGTGTACAAAACTGCGCGGCACCGCTTCCCCAGCGGCACCGCGCAGCGAGTTGAAATTGGCTTACCCCGGTGCCGCGCTATTGGCCGGTCGCCACCTTGCTCCCGTCGGGGTAGATGCGGCCGATCTCCCGCTCAAAGTGCATTTCGACGTCCACGGCCTCAATCGGATCTCCCTTGAAGTCGAAGCGCACCACCACATCGGGAATATGCACGGTCAGTTCTTCCACATCTGGGGCCAGCGGCTTAAAGACGAGATACCCCTCGCTCTCTTGGGCGCTGAACACTTCCTCATCGGGAAACATCGTACCCCGCAGGACGCCGATGCGTTCCTGCCAGACGTAGCGAGCGTTACCGGGCGTCCCAGGGTCGTTGCCCCCGATGCCGCCGCCGACATACCGGCGATAATATATCGAAAGCTGCTCGTGCCTCAGTGCGTAGTACTTGCGCCCGTTAGAAGTGGTTATATAGACCTCTTTGGGGTCGAGATAGACCTTGGGGTATTCGTAATTAGAAAGGTACAGGCGAAAGACGGTGAATCGCTGCGGGGTGTCCCCCGTGCGAAAGTGCGTCGAATTGCCAAAAGTGTAGGGGTTGCGCGAGTCAGCGCCCTCATTGGAGTAGGTGCTGAACTGGCGGTTCAACTCCTCGTCGGTCATCGGCCGCAGGCTAATTTCGAGCCGGGCCTGTCTATAAGACACCGTACCGTCGTCGGCCACCGTCTTGTTGGCTCCTTGCTCGGCCTCGCTCATCGGCGTGAGGTCTTCGGCGTAGTAGCGATAGGAGCAGCCCGAAAAAAACAGCCCGGCCAAAAGCAGCGGCGTGAAATAGTTCAGCATGAAAAACCTCCTACTCTAAGCCAGCGAACACGGTGACGAACATGGCTGTTTCGGTGCGCGTCCTTTCGGCCGAGGCGCGATCGATCCGCGACACGCGGAACCCGGTCTGGGTCCACAGATTATAGCCTAGGTATTCGGCATTGTTGGTAAACTGCAGGGCAAAGACCATCTCGTTGCGATCCGAGCGCAGCAAGTGGGTTTCCAGATCCTCGCGGAACTGCTCGACGAGCAGGTACTCTAGGCCGGTCTGCAATTCGGTGCGCGCCAAGATGGGTACGCGCACGACCAAAGACCAGAGCTCGCGCAATTCCGTAGTAGCCAACCGCACCTGCGTATCTTCGCGGCGCGATGGCCGCTGGCGCTGGAACTCGCTCTTCCAGCGCGGCTGCAGCTTGAGGACGCCGAGGTCAAACGTGTAATCAACCTTATTGAGGATCCCAAAGAAGGAAGCGGTCTCGCGGATGTCCTGCTCCTCAATGGGGCGGTCGGCGAAATTGGATTGCTTGAAAACCTCCCACTTAGCGCGGTTTTTGAAGTGGATGCGGTCGCTCTGGTATTGATAGCCCAAGTACAGGGTATTGGCCCAACCATCGCGCAGGGGCAGGAGATCGGTATAGGGCACTAAGTCGCCGCGCGACCCCTCGCGCACCACCCATTCAATCACGTCGTCGCGAATATTGTCTTGGACTCTTCGATAGTTGTTGTACACTTGCACGCGCCCCTTGCTGGCGTAGTCCTTGTCAAAGGTCAGCAAGGCGTAATTGGTGACGTTTTCGCGGGCGTCGGCTAGCTGGCGCTCGTCGAGGCGCCCAACGGTCAGCCGCGCCTCTGGCCCCAAATGAGACCCCACGTAGATGTTGTATCCGCGCCGATCCCGTTTGTATAGGTAGTCGGGCAGAATGTCGTTTTCAAAGCGGTCGACGATGCCGTTGTTGTTCATATCGACTCCAAAGAGGAATTCGGGCCGATCCGAGGCGTAGCGGAGAAAAGGCTCCTCGTAGTCTGGCACCGTATTCCAGCGATCCTCGGAGTCATTCTGATTGAAGTCGTTAATGAAATCGTTGTTTTCGTCGAACCCGGGGAAAATTTTCCTATCCTGCGAGAAATTGGCCCGCTGCCAGTCGGGGTTGCGGTCTTGGTCGTCGTTGTCATCAACGAATTCGTACACAAAACGGAGGTCATCGTCGTAGTTGATATCGGCTGCGTCGTTTTGGGTGCCGGCTAGAAAGGAACTGGTGCTGTAGGCGGGATCGACGCTATAGACTTCACCAAAGCCGTAGTAGGGATACGCCCGCTTATACACGTTGAAAAACCAAGCGTCGGCCGAGGTACTGTGCGCCTTGTGCTGGGTCACGTCGGTTTCTGACCGCCGCGGATAGCGAAAGTGCAGGCGGTTGCGGTCGTATTCCCCCGAGAAGTAAAACCCGCTGACGTCCGTAATGTCGAGCGTAAAGCCAAAGATCTCATTGGCCACCGGCAACCCGTATTTGACGCGCACAAAGCTCTGATTCGAGCCATCCTGCACATTGCCGTCGGCGCGCACCGTGCGTTCGGGAATGCCCTCAGAGAGCAAAACCGGCTGACCGTTGGCGTTGAGTTGGCGGTTGGAGGTAACGTCAATCCGGTAGTCGTTGGCCAAGAGCAACAGGAACTCAATGCTCTTGATCTGCTCGGGTTGGGGACCGAAGGAATTGCGGTACTGCGGACCTTCGAGGTCGTACAACAGCACGATGACCTCATTGCCATCGGCCGCAAGGAACCCTTCGCGACGGAAGCCGCCCTGCACCGCTGGGGCGAAGTCGAGGATATTGTTGTTGCCAATGCGGCGGCGGTTGCTGATGCGCTCGCCATCGATGGTCGTAATGATCATCTCCTCCTGAAAGAAGGCCGCGCCGGCGATGTTGTCCTCGGGCGAATCGTCGCTCAACCGCACTTCGATACGCGAAACGTCGGCGTTGTTCTGGCCCTCGGTGAGCGTACCCTTGAAGGGGTTGCCCTGAAATGCCTGCCCCTTAGTTGAGGAGTTGAAAGCATTGATATACGTCGCGCCAAACTTGACAAAGTCGCCGACCTGCATGGTGCCGCGGCCACCGATTAAGTTGGTGTCGTTCGAACGGTAACGACCCGTGCTAGTCGTCTGCGCTGTTTCGACTTGCCCAGGAGCACTAGGACGCGAGAAGAGAAAAGTCGCCTCGTATTTATCCGTGGCCAAGTCGAACTGAATACCGGCAAAGGTCGGCTTGGAAAAGGTCATCGGCGTAAGCGTCGTGCGAATGCGGTCGCCAATAGTCAGGGCATAGGCGTATTGGCCCTTCTGGTCCGAGGCGATGACCAAATTTGAAAACCAGCTACTGAATCGGGCGGCCTTAAACAGGCTGCTACCCGATGTCTGCGGTGCTGCAATGCTCCAGTCGTAAATGAGTTCGCCGCGGGTGATGTAATTCCCGTAGAGATCGTAGAAGTATTCGCCTTCTTGGTTGGTGTTCACAAAGCGCTGATAATGTCGGCGGGCGTAATTGGTATAGTCCTGTTGCCGCCACTGGTATTCATTGAAAAGTTCCTGGGGGACATACCACTTCTTCACCGCTGGATCCAGGGCGTCAAAAAGCACCCCCGGCCCGGTGGGATCGTAGAACACCTCCCCGCCGCGGCGCACACCCAAGCGCGAGCCGAAATCCTCCTGGGCTGGGAGGTTTTCCACCATCACTCCCAACATCAAGATCGCCACCGAACCGGTGCGGAAACTCTTAACTATGTTCACAAAGACCCTCCCTTGTTGTCGAAATTCCGGTCCGAACTCCTGCCGGTATCAATAGGCCACGTGTACCAGCCGCGTCAACTCGCTGTCCCGGTCGTCGGCCTCCACCTTGATCTGACAGAGGTAGAGCCCCGGCGGTACGACCTGTCCACCCATATCTCGCCCGTCCCAGACGAATGCCTGCATCCCGACCTTGCCGCCGGTCGCCGCGCTCTGCCCTTGGCCCACCAAACGCCCGCCCAAATCGTAAAACGCGACTTCTAATGGCCGTTCCTCCTGTACCTTCAATAAGACGAAATGCACCAAGAGTTGGTCGTTGACTCCGTCGCCATTGGGCGTAAAGACCGACGCCATGCCCACATCTTGGATCAATGACCCCGGCAAGTCCATCAGGCTGACCCGCGCTGTCGAAGAATCCACCAACTCGGTCGCATCCTTATCGGCGGTGTCAACCCGTTGAAATACGCCCTCGTCCGAGTCTGAGGACCGCACGAACGAGGTGAACTCAATGCCCTCGCGAAAGCTCTGCGACTCAAACTGCACCTCAATGAGGGTGTGCTGGCCTGTCGGCAAATCGGCATTGAGCGAAAAGGGAAAGCGCACCCAAATCGAGTCCGCACCGGTCGCCATCCGGTCCAGCACCAAGCCGTCCTCGGCGCGGAAGACTCCGTCGTCGCCCGGGGCAAAGGCGCGGTGAAACTCCGTGGTCGTCGCCGAGGTCACCACTTCTTCCGGGTTGAGGAACGAGGACGTCTGGGAGATGGCGACCTGTCCCAAGCGCACCCCGGTCAAGCGCACGTCACGCGGCGCGACGACCAGCACCTCGTCAAAGCCATCGCGCACGGTCGAGTCAGTCGGGTCGGGCGTGGCGGCACGGATGAAGTAAGCAAATTGCTGCGGCGCGAGCGGATCGACATCGCGCGGCGGGGTGTAGTCCGAGGCCTGGACGCCTAAGTCGCTCGGAATGCGCGTCGCGCCCTCGTCGCTGAGGAGCGCCAACTCGCCAGCCAGTTCCAGGGCCAGCGGCGGGGCCAGCTCAACGCGCAAACTGCGGATGCGCGCCGTCTTGAAGGGATCTTCTGAGGAGATATTGACCCGCACTTGGAGAAACTTGCGCGGATTGGGCGAGGTGATCGTCGCTTCGTTGACTCCATTGGTGGGTAGATAGCTTTCGCTCCACTCGCTCCAGCCGACGAAGGCCAACTCGCCATCCTTGTCAAAGCTCGACCGCGGTGCGCGGCGTAGCTTCTTGCCATCTTCGTCCACGAGGCCATCGCCATCGTTGTCGATGAGGTCAATCGGATCTTCGTCGGTGACCCCGTCGCCATCGTCGTCCTTGCGCGAGGCGTGTCTCTGGCTCGAGGGCAGGGTCTGCCAAATCTCCCATGCCGTCCACTCCAAGGCAATCTCGTCGTAAACCTCTTTTGACACTTCCTCGCGCTCTTCGCTGCCGGCGACTGTGACGACCTGATAGTACGTGAAGTTGGTGTCGGTCTGATCCGAGGTGCGAGTCTGTATCTGCAAGCGGACATCCGGGTGAAGATTCAACGGCTCGATTCGTTCTATCGCTTGGCCGGTGCTCGGGTCGGTGTCGCGGACGATGACATCGCCTTCCCAAGCGATGCGCGGCAGAGTCTTGCGGATGAAATTGCCGCGCGAATCGGTCTGCGTAATCGGCGGAGAATACGCCCACACACTCACCGGATAGCCTTCGCCATAGAGTTGGATCTCGCCCAAGGTCGCCAGCGATCCATAGCGACCGGATTGATGCCCGGTGATGTCGATGTCGCGGATTTGCAAGAAGCGGATCTTGCGCCTGAGAAAAGTCTCGCGGAAAATGCGCACTACTGGCGTGTGATTATCGACGTGTTCCTCACTGATGATGTTGTCCCACTTGAGCGCTTCCTCAAGCTGGGGGAAGTCGTCGCGGTCGTTCATGCTCACGGGTTTGAGCAGAGTGCCATCGGACACCAAGATATCCGGCCCTAAGAAGGCTCCTTGGTGGCTCTGGTTGATGCGCTTGTTGACCACCGAGACATTATCGACCCAAAACACGGCCCCTAAGTCGTACCAAGCCGTGCCCTTGAGGTACACCGGCGACCACGTATTGGCCACCCACTCCGAGTCGTACAGCCCATCCGTAGCCAAATTGGGGGCACCCAAGCCGCCGTTTTCAAACGAAGCCCCACCGCGTCTTTCGGGCTGTAGCGCGTAGTTGTCGCCCTTAGCCCAAACTTGGACCTCGGCGATACGCGGGACCTCTTTGCTGTAGTAGAGAATCGAGCCGCGCTTTTCCACGAGCAAATTTTGATACTTTTCTTCGGCCGTCAGGTCGTCGTCGCTTTGGAGCTCGACGAGTAGGCCACCAGCAGTTTGACGCTGATAGACAATCGCACCGCGCTGCTCTTGGGGCAGTGCTTCATAAGCAAGGCGAGCCTCTTCGCCGGCACCTAAAAAGGAATCGCGCCAGAGATCTGAACCCGTGGCCTTGACGCGAACGTATTGGATGAAGGCTCCGTTGATGTCGGGTAAGCCATTCAAGTCCCAATCGGCTCGATCAAGCGGCCAGAGCGGAAAGGTCATCTGCACATAGCGCCCCTCGGTGCCAGGCATCGGAACCAGCGTCACTTCGCCACTCTCACCCCCTCCCCCACCTTCACAGCGCGTCTCGCCGGCGTAGCCCGAGCTTTCGTCGCGCACACATTGGGCTAACTTGCCAGCGACGAAGCCAGTCGATACTCGCCCTATGAGGGAAAACTTGAGGTTATTGCCCAAAGGAAAGGGGAAACGCTCACCCATTGAGGCGAAAAGCGCAAAGGACTTAATCGGCTCGCCGAGAAATTCGCCCTCAAACTGACCAGCGGGAAAGATGATCGTCAGGCTGTCGGCAAAAACCAATCGTCCCAGATCGATTTCAATTTCCCAGTTGCGCAGACCATCGAGATTGAAATCCCTAGGACGAGTCAGCCGCCTCGCAAAACTGACCGGGGTGTCCGGCTCCCAGAAGGTGCTCAAATCGCCATCTATAACATTGTTAGCCAAGGCGTCGTTGGATTTGGCGGTCACCCCTCCAGAGACTAGATCGCCATTAGCGCGGACCAAATCAGGATAGGTGAAATCGACAGCCGTCGGAGCCACGTTGATATTGCGGCGAAAAAACGTCGGCCGCAGACCGTCGGCCTCAACTTGGAAGATATCCGCATCGCGGATTGGCACATTCAAATTCGCAACCAGATCATTCTGATAGTGCCAGTTTTCCCAGTGTGAGGCTCGATCTACGCGAATCGAGTTGCCGAAAAGCCTGTAGGCATTTGTTTGGGCCAGACAGAAATTGGGCATAAATACGGCTAGTACGGCGAAGAGAGCCGCCGGCCGTTTTAGCAGTCGTTTCATAGCATTTCCTTTCTTTTTTGCGCTTCAGCTAAGGTTAGTACGCTACGGAAACGATGCGCGTCTGGGGCTCGCCAGCATGATCGGCTGCGGTCAAAATGCGCAACATGTATAGGCCCGGAGGCACTACCCGGCCAGCATCGTCGCGGCCATCCCACGGTTGAGAATACCCCCCCGACGACAGATGGCGCTCAATAAAGCGCAGTCGCCTACCATTCAAAGCAAATATCTCTAGATGCACTGCCCGTGGCGTTAGCAGCCGCTGTATATCAAAAGCTGCGACTATTTCGTCGTTGACGTCGTCGCCATTGGGCGTAAACGGATTGGGCGCGACCCTGAAATTGGTCACGAGATTCTCGCTTTGCGCTGAAATATCGGCGATCACCGCTAGGGAATTGCGATCTGAGAGCTGGTCCGTCGCGGCGAAATCCACCACGTCGTTGTCCGTCACCCGCTGCGGCAAGAAAAGGGCCAGCGTATCGAGCGCAGTCTCGCTGCCTCCTAACGCCAAAATGCCGCTATTAGTAAAGCGGCGCTCTGCTTCTGCACCTAAGGTGTCTAAGAAAACATTGGCAGCGAAGTTGGTGCGGAAGTCAATGACCCGGCCCTGAAAGCGGACCTTTACCAATGCGTTGCGGACTTGGCCATCCTCGGCTGGGCCGATGGTTGGAAAGCCAACGACGAACTGATCGTCGGCGATGTACAATTCCCGAAACTGACCTTCGCCGATCGCACCCTCTCCATCCACTCGTTCCAAGTCCAAAATTTGCCCATCGCCTAGATCCACTTCTACTCCCTCAATGGCCTCCGTGCGCGCCGGAGTAAAAACCTGCAAGCGATTGAAACCATTGTTCTCGGCCCCTATCTCAGCGTTGAGGACCAATACAAAGGAGGTGTCGCGCCCAGCAATCACATCCACGGCCGGAGCGATCTCGCCGCCGACCTGATCCGTTATCTGTGGGGCAGAGTATTCAAAGCGCAAGTTGCTAATAATCGTGGCCGACTCGGGTTCGTTGCTCAGAAACTCAACCTCTATCTGAATGAAGGGCCGCCCACCCGGTGCATTGATCAACTCGCCATTGTTGGCTAGCTGGACGCCACTCCAAAACTCGAGATCGGGTTCGACGTGGCGCCGTACATTGCCCGGCAGGACCTTGTATTCCTCGCGGGTCAGGCGGACTCGCGCTCGGTCCTCGGGCAGAGCGGCACTGAAGATCTCGCGAGCTTCTAGATTGAAATTTTCATCGTTAAGGTCCACTTCTTGGCCCTCGGTCAATGAACCGAGCCTCCGGTCAATAATAGTTGCCCCCTCTGCGCGCCACTCCACTTCGCGCTCAAAGTCATTGACGCGAAAAAGCACATCCGGCTCGGGATTGACGCCAGTCTGGACGCGCACGATAGCACGCGACCTATTAGGATCGCCAATTTTCCTCTCGTCCCAGAAAATCCGCCCCAAGGTGGCCGGGGGCAACGGCAGAGCGTTGGAAGTATAGACCGCTTCGGACACAAACCCGTCGGCGAAAAACTCCATTTCAGCCAAGTCGTAATCCAGCGAAGTCTGAAAATCGAAGCGTGCGTAGCGCATGTAAGCCTGAGGATCAAAGGCCACAGCAATGGTGTCTTCCACATTGACCGGTACGCTCGTCTCGGGAACGAAAGTCGGAAAAGTCGGAGCGATGCTAGTAAATCTAGGGAATGCCAACTGCCCAATGCTCGGATCGTCGAGACTAAGACCAGCGATTATCTTCTCAGTCCCAGGCAGCCCCCTATGGAAGGTATAAGCGGAAACACGTGCGGGTTCTTCGAGACTGGGATAGAGGCGGAACAAGCGAATTGGAAAGTAGCGTCCTAAGTCGATATAGAGGATCCATATCTGCTTGACGTCCTGCCCAACTCGGTCAATGCGCTCGAAATGGGTGCGTGGATCGCCATCGAAAACGCGCCCCAAGCCCTCTTGGAGTCGCTGGTCAGTCAAAGCCCTTTCAAAAATGCCGAGCGTTGTGAGGTTGAGCCCCTTGTTGTACTTGTCGCCGCCGGGAGGGCGAGGAAAGGATTCGGCCACATTGATCATGGCCTCAATCTCGGTAATGCCAGCCTGGCGCAATAGCTGGACATCTTCTAGGCTTCGCGGAAAGGGACTCCAGCGAGTAATCAAGACCGTGCCCGCCTCCACGATCTCGCCATCTTCGAGTTCGATATCGGTCGGTGCTACTACATCGGCTCTGGTTACATTGAGCGAGAAAGCAAAGAGGCTGGAATCGGTCGCCGCATCCACTTCGGCGGCGAGAGGGATTTCGGGAACGGGCACTACGCGCAGGGGCGCGATAGGCCCAATGCCATTTTCATAGCTTTCAAAGTCTATTACTTCAATGAAGCGATTCTTTGAAAGTGGCCCCTGTTTGGCGTCGGCCCAAGTTGTGTTGCCCGGAATGGCAAATAGACGCAACTCTGCAGCATTTACTGCCCCACCTGCCAAAATCAGCACGGCGACACAAATCCCAACTCTCATTCCGTTACTCCCCGGTAGAATTTGCCCGGATCTCAGCATGGGCAAACAGGAGCGAGGTATTATGACGCGAGGAAGGTAGCTATCTACGTTATGCGATAGCCACAAGATAATTTTAAGGAGAGGAGGAAGCATTCCCCCTCTCCTTAAAATTAGGAAAACAGCAGGACGCTACTACTACTCAAATGCGGCTTTGATGCGGCCCCAAGACTCTTCTTCGACCGACGTTTCACCGGCGCCGACCAAGCGACCATCGACAAAGCGCTCGGCATAGCGCCAAGTCGCGGCCTGACCAGACAAGGTGTGAAAAGCGCGGTATTCGGACGGACCCGTATCCATGTCCTGAGCCGAAATCTGGAACCCAATGATCTTGCCGTCGAAGAGAGGCGACGGGACGCTGTCGTCGGGACTATTCCAGATCAGATCGTCGAAAGGCGTGACGAAAAACTCAATGATCGTAGTAGTCGGTCCGTCCCCTACCGAACCCCCACCGCCATCGGCATAGGGCAGCGCGTTGACCCACTCGGTGCCTTTGCCCAAATAGCCGACATGGCGGCCGTCAGGAGTATCGCCGATAGCCACGTACTGCTGAGCCGTGCGGTTGTTGTTCAGGTCTTTCTCTTCGTCGGTCCAGTTCTCGTCTGCCGAACCAGTATAATCTCCGCCGGTGTGGTCGCCATCGAGCATGAACTCAATAGCATCTTGCCTCCACAAGCTACCCAAGTCACCGCCAGCGTACTCGTTGATGTACACATTGTCGATGCGCTCCATACCCATCCAGATAGTTCCGAGATTGCCGTTCCAGCCCAGCCAGATGCGGTAGTCTAGGTCTGCCGGATCGTACTGAGCACCGTCGCCGACAGTCGGATCGTGAAAGAAATCAGTGGTGGTCAACGCAGCCTCACCAATCACGTCTTCCCAGTCGGCTATGCTGGCATCGCGCAGATCAATGTCAGCCAGATCCTCCTCGGCGATTTCAAAGAGCAGGTAAACCTGTTCGCCAATATGTGCATTAGCACCGCTCGTCAGGCCCACTATCAGGCCCATAGCGATAAAGCCATACAGCCGTTTCATAAGCTGAAACTCCTTCTAATACCCCTTATGGGGAGTGTGGTGGTTTTGGGAAAGAGCGACCTTTTCAGCTCGACCGGCGTCGTAGCGTGAGCTACCGCTTATTGCGTCCATAGGTCCTTCCCCTCAGAAAAATTAAGCCCATAATTATCGACATCCGACCTTTCCCAACCTATCGGTGCCGCTTTAGAGGGCTTTTATTGGGGCGTAATATAGAACATCCTACCCTGTACTGCAAGTATCTTGTATTTGGCAGCGACTGGCCCGTTGGCATACTCCCGATAAGGGGTATTATGGGGAGTTAAGCGAGGCGCACTTATTGAGCGTCTCCAGCACCGTCGCCGGTGCTCTCGCCGGCAGGGGCGTCAGCATCGCCTTCTTCGCTTTCTTCGTCCTCATCTTGCCGAAAGCGAATATGCTTTATGTCGTGCATACCAATCGCAAACGGGCTCGACCCTATGGTTCCCGTAAAGGCTTGGTTGACGCGCTCGAAATAGCTCTTGTCCGTCTCGCCCGAAAGGCGGACGAGGCTCGCCTCGACCGTGCCCATAACGGTTTTTCCCGACCAATAGGTCGCCGTTATCGGCCTAAACTCGTCGCCCATCCCGCCGTCCTCAAAGTCGATTCGCGCCACTTTGTCTAGCGGAATAAAGCGTTTGTTGCGGCCCTTGAAAAAGTCGAGCCGCTGCTTGCCGTGAAAGCGCAAGTTTTCCACCTCAAAGCGCCGGCCGTTTAGCGTGATGACCGTGGCCTTGAGGATAGTTTCCGCCGGTGGCTCCTCGCCGATGGGATGGCGCAAGACAATCTCTTGCACATCGCTGGCGAGAATAAAGAACGGCCCTAGCTCCGTCACCCCAGCGAAGCGACGCCCGCTGCTCCCGCCGCCAACGGCGTCTTGGTGCGGCGAAGAAGAGCTGCCCGTCACCATCAAGCCCACTTCTTGGCCGCCGGTCCGAAAGACGAGCACGACGCGCTGCTCCTCGTCGCTGCGCTCCCCTTCAAAGCGCAACCTAGCAACCCTGACCAGTTCCACCAGCCGACGCTGGCCTTGGATGTAAATTTCCAAATCCTGACGCCCTTGAAAGGTGAACTGATTGACTTGGTGCTGGTTTCCGTAGCGATCGATAATGGTCGCCTTGAGGGAAGAAGTAGCCGCTCCACTGGCCGATACCCATAGCGCGGCCAAGAGTACCACTCCACCCCATAGTCCTTTGTGCTGCATGGCATTGCTCCGCGCTAAGCCTAAGGCTGTGCGGCCCCTTCGCTCCCGCCTTCGCCCGGTTGTGCCGGCGAGGGAGGCGGTCCGATGATAATGTTTTGGGTCTGTCCCATGCTCACCTGCACGGGCCTAATTTCGTCCACGCCAGTGGGAGAATTTTCAATCCGCACCTTGTACTCGCCCACCGGCACGATAAAGTAGCGCACCTCGGTCGAGGTCATGCCTCGGCCCAGCATCGTCCGCAAATTGTAGTCAAAAATCAAGAAAGGCACCTGACTGCGGCCCTGGGCATCAGAAAAAATGATCTGAAAACGGCCAATGGGTATGGTCGCATACATTTCCTGCCCCATCAGCACTTCGACTTCCTTCTCGACGCTGTCGTCGATATCCGTATTGACCACAACCCGATAGCTGCCCGGGTCTAGATCGGCGAATTGCGGCAGAGAGCGATGACCCGTCTCGTATCCTATGGGTGAACTCGCAGCCATGCGCGGCGATTCCGAGTGAACCTCCTCGCCGGTTTCTTCGTCGAGCACATAGTAGTTTACTTCGTTGACCCCGCCCGTCTCCAATATGAGCCGCCCCTTGCCCTCGGCAATAGGGGGCATGCCATAACCGCCTCCGCTGCCGCCCGTGGTCGCACAGCCAGCCACAACAGCCACTAGCACCCCAACCAGAAACCACCTTTTATATTCGATTTTCGACGCCATCTTTCCCTCCTTGTGACGAGCTACAGAAAACGGACTTAACTACATGTTGGACATAATATGTAGGCCCTCAGCGGCTGTCAACTACTCATCTCCGGCCGCAAGAGACACCAAAATGAAGTGCCGGTCCGCCCCCGCCTGCCGACTAACGAAGCGCATAAATTCTGCTTCGTCGTGCCACTGGCGCGGGTGCGCTGAAGGGATCGTCACGCCTCGGCGCAAGAGATCTTGCCAAAAAGGCTCGTTATCCACGACGAAGCCAGCCGCCGCTAGAAAGTAATCTGCGCCCTCGGCCGCGAGGCGGTCGAGCCGCTCGGGCGCAAACTCGGGCGGGGTTATTTGCCATCCCTTGCGATGGCAGTAGTAGAGCAAGGTCGGGCTTTGCGACCGGTGCGGCACGCCGGTGTTTTCGTCTTCGTCGCCGATGACCAGCAGCGCGTCCGGCGGCAGCTTGGCGTCGAGAATTCGTCCCACCAAGTAGCAGCTCTGGTAGTAGCGGTGCCAATTGTTGGGCTGCGCGTAATACGGCCTAACGGCCCAAGCACTGTAAGCCGCGACCGCGACGACCAAAGTACTGACTAAAACGATGCGCCAAGGGGGCTTCCAGTTCCGCAGGAACGCACCCCATCCCGCCAAGGCCGCATCGGCGCGGAGCATGGCTGCGAGCGTCCGCCCCGCCAGCAGCGCCCCAACCGGGGCAAAGGGCAACTGGTAGTAATGCAGCCCGCGATTGCCTTCGGGAACGACAAAGACGTACAGCACCAACCCTCCCAGCCACACCCAGAGCGTCCACTCGCGCCGGTGGGTCGGCACCAGGGCGAGTCCCGCCAACACCAACACCACCCCCACCGGCGTATAGACGCGGTGCCAGAAGCGGTCCAATAGCGTCCAGTAGAAGTCGGTCGCAAAGAGCAGGCTGTGGTCCCACTTGTCGTAGCCGTAGCGATTCCAAATACCAAACGTCAGGCCGGTTTCCTCAAAGAGCAGGTTGACATGCCAATACCAGAGGGAGGCCGGCATCAAGGTCAGCCCGAGGTAGAGCCAAAGCGCGGGCTTGCGGACAAAGCCCCAGCCCCAGCGCACCCAAGCTAAGGCGACCAGCGGGAAACCGAGATAGAGCGTCGGTATTTTGACGAGGAAAGACAGGGCGGCCAACAGGGCCGCGAGCGCGAAGTCCCAGCGGCGACCGCTGTCAATCCACCGTGCGAAAGCCCACAGCACCCCCACGCTCAACAGGATCATCAGCGCCTCGGGCATAAAGGTGCGCCCGTAGTAGATGCTCATGGGAAAGAGCAGATAGAGCAGGGCGGCCAGCAGTGCCCCCGGCCGCTTCATGCCCAATCGCAGCCCTAGCCCATAGAGAACGGCCGCGGCCGCCGTCGAGCACAGCGCCGCCACGAGCCGCCCGATCCATTCATAGGCGCCGTCGGCGGCCGCGTAGAGCAGGGCAACGAGGAAGGGGTACAGCGGGAAATTCGCCTCCACGTATCCGGGGGTCGTGCCGCGCCAATCGACGCGCGGATAGAACAGCGAATAGCCCTCTTCGTAGAAGTTGCGAGCGATGGCGGCCGTGTCCGTCTGCCGCCAAGCCTGCTTGTCGGTCAGGGGGGCTTGCAGGTGTACCAGCCGCAGGGCTAGCCCTAGGGCAAGGACGATATAGAGGTACGAAGCACCCGTAGCCCCCTTTATTTGCATGTCGGATCAGTAGGGACGCCAGCTCGGCGACATATCGTCGCGGTCGTCGTTGTCGGTGAGGTTGACTGGCAGCAGCGGCGGCGCGTCTAGCTCGTCTAGGTCAAAGCCAGCCGTTCCGACTAAGTAAATGTCGTATTCGTCGTCGCCCATCTTGCCCGCATAAGCGATCCCTTTGCCATCGGGCGACCAGACGGGTTCTTGCTCGTAGGTCTTTTCGGCAATGGAGATGCGGGTTTGCCCCTGCCCGTCGGCCCGCATGAGCATCAGCTCTTGGCCGCCAAACGCCTCTGAGTTGTAAACCAAGCGGTCGCCTTTGGGCGAAAACGACGCGAACCAGTCGAGCTTGCGGCGGTTGTCGGTGAGGCGCGTCCGATTCGACCCGTCGAGGTCGATGAGGTAAATCTCGTCGTTGTCGTCAAAAGCCGAAGAAGTAAAGGCGATGCGGCGGCCATCGGGCGAAAACGAAGGCTCGCGGCCCTGAACCAGCTTGCGCGGGTTGGACCCGTCGGCGGCCATGAGCCAGATGGCCACATCGCCATCGCGCTGGCTGACGAAGGCGATGGTCGCGCCGTCGGGCGAAAAAACGCCGCGCTGGTCGCGCTCGGGATGTTCGGTTAGGCGCGTGACATTCGAGCGGTCGGCATCCATGACGTACACGTCGATGTTGGTCATCACGTCGCCGCGGGTGAAGAGGATCTGCTTGCCGTCGGGCGACCAAGAGGGATGCTGCTCGGGTTCGGGGGTGTTGGTTAGCTGCTGGCGGCCGCTGCCATCGGCCTTTATGGTAAATAAGTCCCAGTTGCGGACGTTTTTCTTGGTCGAGGCGTAGAGAATCGTGCCCTCGCGGCTAAAAGCAGCATTGCTGCCAGCGGGAATATCAAAGATCGCCTCGTAGGTCCGCACCCCCCAGAGCGGCGGCGATTCCACTTGCAAGACCTCGTGCCCTAGGTAATCCCCAGCCGCGACCTTAACCGAGTACGCGCCGCGGCCCAATTCGATTTTGCTGTCCGGCTCGGGCAAGACGTACGTTCCGGCTTTGACCAAGTGGTTGAATTTGTATTGAACGTCATTGGCGTCTAAGCGGACGAACTGGCCGTCCCCGCCCTTGATCTCAATTTTAAGTTGGTTCGAGCCACAGCCTGTGACCGCGACCGCTAACACCAATGCAGCTAGCTTAAACATGCATGCTCCCCGCTGAGTTATTGCCCATTCGGCCCCTCAGGCTAGACCGCTGAGTACCCGCAAGCGCTGGCTGAGGTAATCCATCAGTTCGTTGATATTGGCGAAGGAAGCCGCGTAGAGCGGCTCGTCCACCCGAAAGTACACCCGCGACCCAACCCGAGCGTAGCTATCGTATTCCAAGCCAACGGAAATCAGGGGTACGCGCAACCCCAACCGCTCTTCGGCCTGGACCAGATGCTCAACCACGCCCTTTTGCAGCGGCCCCAACTCGTCTTGGTAGCGCATGCCTTCTGGGTGCGAGACGATCAGTTCCCCGCGCTGGTACAGCCCGTCTAAATAATCTTGCATCTGCTGGTTGGCCGTGCGGGCTCGCCGAATCTCGGCCCGGCGTTGCTCGCGGTCGGCGATCCGCCTCAGATCTTTGGGCCGCTCCACTTTGACCCCCCCCATCCACTCTAGTATCCCCCACAGGCCCACCTTCATAATGTAATTGGCATAGCGCCGGGTGATCCTGTATAGCAAGACCCCTTCGAGCAGAATGTCGCGGTACGCGCAATGCTTGGGCAAAATCAGGGCTGGGCCTTCGCGCGGCAGATTGCAACCCCCCTCCACCACCAAGCGGTGATACCGCATGGCACCGGCCGCGAGCAAGCGAGCACCGCAGGCGACGGCGTCGATGCGCTTGATGGAAAAGTCTCTGTGCTCAGGTGCTGCGGCCATGGCCCTACCCTATTTGAACAAGTCCTTTACCTTGCCCCACGTGCTTTCATCTACTTCGGTCGCCACGGGTTGCAGCAGGTCTCGCCCCGGGCCGGCCCAGTACAAAGTGCCTGCGGCATCCATGGCTGCGAAATAATCCCCGTCGGCGTCCAGCCGCGCCTTGATGTACGCGGGGACCGCCGCGGACTCTGCGGCCTTTGCGACCGACCACACGGTCAGCCCCTCAACCGCCGGCGCGTGCTCGTCGCGGGCGATGGCGACGAGCCGCTGCTCAACCTGCTGCCACACCTGCAAGACCCGCTGGCGCTGCGGGACCTCGTCGTGCGAGAATACGTAGAACACGCGGCTGTCCTCTGGCAGGGCCGCGATCGGGCCGCTGTTGGCTTCGCTCGCGAAGACCAGCAGCAGAATACAACCCGTCGTCCATGTCGTTCGCAGTGCGTTCATAATTGACCCTTGTCCTATTCGGCTATTCGGCGCGAATTCCGTAGTCCTTTTGTACGGCGTCTTCCCCTTGCAGAATTCTCACCAGCGACAGGTGTTGACTGAGCACCTGTTCGACTTGCACGACGCCGACCCGCCGGGGCAGGGCCGTTCCCAGCACCTCGCCAGTATCCGGGTCTTTTAGTTCTCGCCCCTTGTCCCACACGCCGTACTTGTTGCCTTTCTGCACGGAATCGGCTAATCCCACGTTAATATAAGCACTCAACCGCACGCGCACCGATTCTTCGTGCTGCACGGTATCCGCCACCACCTCGATGATTTTCGGCTCGGAGACCTTCAGGGCGGCCGGGGGTTGGATGAGGCTGTCCAGCCCAGCCGCCAAGCGGTCCAGACACCGACTCACCGACTTGCCCAGCAAGGTCTTGTGGAATTCCTCGCTGCCCCACTCCATCTGCCCCAAGAGGAAGTACTCCTTTTCCAGCGGCACGTACGCGGCCGGGTTGGTGATCCCATAGCGCTTGCTGTCCTCGGCGACTTCCCGCGTCACCTCGCCGGCTGTTTCCCCATCTATGACCTTGTAGGGAAACAGCCGCACCGAGGTCAGGCCCTGGTAGCTGCGATAGCCGCCGATGGGCACGGTGGCGCGGAAGCGCTTCATACTCATCTCGTCGATCTGCCCCAA
The DNA here is from genome assembly GCA_965242865.1 of Candidatus Latescibacterota bacterium. Taxonomy (GTDB): domain Bacteria; phylum Latescibacterota; class UBA2968; order UBA8231; family UBA8231. The sequence continues at coordinate 4,592,896 of CBDETK010000013.1, read as the reverse complement.
GACGACGTAGTCGGCATCCACCGCGCGCCCAATGGCCAAGGCGCGCTCTACGCGGACCTTGCCCTGCAATTCCTTCTTTTTGAGCCGCACGAGCGCCGAATCAATGGACACCGTGCGGAAAAAGGCACTACCGCTCAGGGAATCGGCCAAGCCGCGCGGTAGGGCCGAGTATATGTCCCACTCGCCCTTGTATTTAGACTTGTCGCGAAAGGGCATGAACAGCAGCCGCTGCTTGAGTTCCTCCGAGATGGCGCTGTCGCTAACCACCGGCTCCTTGGGGGCCGCCTCCTCTTCCTTTTGATCGCCCAACCCCATAATCGGCACCACAGCCGCCTCTCCGGCTGCCCCCCAGTACAGCGCGGCCAACAAAAGCAATCCCCCCCACAAAAACCACCTGTGGCTATCGGACATCAGGACCCTCCTTTGGTGTGCAATTTGAGGCCGTCGCGGCCATTCATGGCGTCTGCAATTTGTCCGCTAGATACGCGCGGAACGCCGCCCCGAACTCGCGGTCGGCCAAGGCGAAATCCGCAAAGGCCCGATAGTACGTCAGGGGCGTTCCTATGTCGTAGCGCACCTCGTCGCTCGCCAAGCGCATACAGCGGACCTCAGCCCCGCGCTGGATCAGGACGCGGATGGCATCGGTTAGCCACAACTCGCCGCCGACCCCAGGCTCAATCTCGTCAATGGCGGCGAAAATTTCCGGCGAAAAAATATAGCGGGCCGCAACCGCCAGACAACTCGGCGCGGCTTCCACCGGCGGTTTTTCAACAATATCGGCGATGGCAAAGTCGGCCACGGCCACGCCTTGCGGGGTGACGATTCCGTACTTGTAGGTCTCCGCGCGTGGCACTTCCCAGACGGCAATGGTGGCGGCCGCGCCCCGTTGGACGTGCGACTGCATCATCCGGCCAACCACGCCTGGCACCCGCGGCGAGGCGATAATGGTGTCGCCGAACCCCACCGCAAATGGCTCGTCGCCGACAAATTCCCGCGCTTGGCGCACGGCATCGGCATTGCCGGCCGCCCGGCGTTGCCGTACATAATAGAATTCAACGCCGGCCGCGGCGTAGTCAACCTCGCCGATCGCGCCATCGCCCAAGTGCGCGACCAGCTCGGGATCATCGTCGAAGTGATCCTCAATCGAGCGCTTTTTGCGGCCCGTTACAAAGAGGAACTTGTCCAACCCCTGCTCGATCATCTCCTCGACCACGTACTGCACGACGGGCTTGCACCCCACCGGCAGCATCTCCTTGGGTTGGGACTTGGTCGCCGGCAGCAAGCGGGTGCCCAAACCCGCTACGGGAAATACGGCTTTGCGAATCGGCACGGTTTCCTTTTATCTTTTTATAAGTTTAAGATAATCAAGGACATAACAAAATTAGCACCTGGTGAAAATAGGGCGCGAAAGGGGCTAAATCAAGCCCGCCCTCCTCATGTTCAACTTGTCCCCAACTCGCCTACAGACCCTCTTGGAAGCGTTTCCCGCGCTCCGCATTGGCGTAGTGGGCGATTTCTTTCTCGACTCGTACCTCGAATGCGACCCGACCCTCGCCGAAAAGTCGCTGGAGACCGGCAAGACCTGCCATCAGGTGGTCGGCTGCCGCCGCCAGCCCGGGGGTGCGGGCAATGTGGCCGCCAACCTGCGCGCCCTCGGCGTCGGTGTGGTTGAGGCCGTGGGCTATTGCGGCGACGACGGCGAAGGCTACGAGTTGCGGCGGGCCATGCGCCGAGCGCAGCTCGACTTGACGGGCTTTCTCACGGCCGCGGACCGCTTGACCCCGACCTATGGCAAGCCGGTCACCACCCGCCAGCGCGGCCGGCCCGCCCTGGAGGAACTAGAGCGGCTCGACATCAAAAATCGCCATCCAACCCCTGCTCGCCTCCAGCGCGCCCTCATCGCCCACATCCGCCAGCGGCTGGGCCACTGGGATGGCCTCGTGCTCGTGGACCAAGTCGCCGAACCCAATTGCGGCGTCCTCACCCCGCACGTCCGCCGCGCTATTGCCGCGGCACTCGGCCCCCAGCCCGAGCGCATAGTCCTTGCTGATTCGCGCACGCGCATCGGGCTGTTTACGCACGCCATCCTCAAGCCCAACCAGCGCGAGGCTTGGGCCGCGGTCGGCGGCCAAGGGGCGTTGTCGCTCGCGGCGGCGCACCACCACGCCCGCTTGCTCAGCAACCGAACCGGTCGCCCGGTGTTTCTAACGCTTGGCAATAGGGGGATGCTCGTGGCCGACGGCAACGCGGTCGAGCACGTGCCTGCCGTGCGCCTCACCGCGCCCATTGACCCGGTCGGCGCTGGGGACACTTGTGCGGCCGCCATCAGCGCGGCCCTCGCGGCCGGGGCCGGGCTGACGGAAGCGGCCGCGGTCGCCTGCTTGGCCGCCTCCATTGCCATTCAGCAGGTCGGCACGACCGGCACGGCCTCGCCCGCCGAACTGAGCGGCCGCGCCGCTAGGACGCATAGCTTTGTTCGATGACCGGGCGATACCGCTCGATGATCGCCTTGGGGACGATTTTTTTCAGCCCCTTGGTCAAGGTCCCGGCGGCTTCGCTCAGCGGCTCGGGCAAGAGCGCGACGCGCTGCGGCCGCTGGTAGCTCGGCAGGCCAGCCGCCGTGGCCTCGGCGAGAAACCCTTCGCGGAGCCGCTCGGCCAAGCTCGGATGCGTGCGCAAAGCGGCTTCGTCCTCCAGCGGCAATCCGTCCACGCCGCTCTTTTTTGCCTCCTCCACATCCACCGTCACTAACGGCAGCGGGTAATCGCGCTGCTGGTCTCCGTACACGACCACGTGCTCCACTAGGGGCACTCGGGCGAAAATCCGCTCTAGGGCTTCGGGATTGACAAACTCGCCATTGCGTAGCTTAAACTGCCGACCCACCCGCCCGTGAAACGAGAGAAAGCCCTCGGCATCCATGCTGAACAAGTCGCCGGTCCGATACCAGAGCTGGCCTCCTTCCTCCACCAGCGCCTGCGCGGTCTGCTCGGGATCGTGCAAGTACCCGCGCATGACGTTGGGGCCGCTGGTCCACAGCTCCCCGACCTGATCGCCGCTGGGCCGGCACTCGGCCTGCGCTGGATCGTTGTACCCGATTTCCGACCCGTCTGCGGCCACGATCTTCACCGTCTGCAACGGCCTGCCCACCGTGCCGCTTTTGCGCCCGCCGAGATGGTTGGTCGCAATCAGCGGCGCACACTCGGTCGTGCCATAGCCCTCGTACGTGGTGATGTCGAGCACCTCGTGAAAGAAGTCTAGCGCCTTGGGATCGGCCTTGGCCGAGCCGACGATCAAAATCTCGAGATGAGGCCCGACGCGCGTGGCGAGTTGGGCGCGAATTTTGCCGACGATGGACTGGCCTAGGGCCGCCCAAAACAGCTTGTCGAACAACCCGGCCCGGCCGCGCACCAACCGCTCCTTGGCGGCAACCGAGCGCTGGATCAAGCCGCCCTTGAGGCCGCCGGCGTCGATTTCCTTGCGCACATTGCCATGCACTTTGTCGAGAATCAGGGGCACGGTGAGAAAGCCCTCCGGCTCGGACAGGCGAATGTCGCTGAGGACGCGGGCGGGCGAGCGCGCCAAGTCCAAAGTCCACCCCTTGGCCAAGGGATAGTAGATGTTGAGAATGCCCATGGAGTGGTAGTCGGGCGCGGACTTGAACATGCGGAGCGGCTCGCGCTTGCTAATCACGTCCCACACCTCTTCGATGTTGGCGACGATGTTGGCGTGGGTCTGGATCACGCCCTTGGGCAGGCCGGATGAACCCGAGGTGTAGAGAATTTTCGATTCATCCTCCGGCCGCACCTCAACCTCGGGCACGTCCGCGCTGCTCTTTGCCAACTCTTCCCAAGAGATCGCGTCCTCGGCTTGGCCCTCGGTCAAGGCAAGCCGCGGGGGATTGTCTAGCGGGCCCCGGACGCTGCCAAACCGCTCATAGCCCTTGCGATCGACGACCAACAGTTCAACCGCTGAGTGGGCGATGCTGTGGGCGAGAACCTCGTCGGGCGACTCAATGCACAGCGGCACCGCACTGACCCCGAGGCAATCGGTCGCCAAAAAGATCAACAGCGGCTCGCTGCCGCCGTCGGTGAGAATGCCCACGCGCTGGCCCTTAGCCAAGCCTTGGGCCGCTAGGCCGGCTGCGAGTTGGTCGCGGCGGCTTTTGAGTTCGGCGTACGTCACGGGTTGGTAGCTCAATGCGCGGCGGCCCTCCGCGGGTTTGAGCTCTCGAATGGCCGTCTGTTCGGCATAAGTTGCGAAGCTATGGTTGAGCAGATCCCTCAGCGTTTGTCCCATCGCAAGCCCCTTTCTGGTGATTGGTATGGTTGTGGTTGCGGCGCACCAAGGACCGCCGCGGCATTGCACCCGCGGCCCGGCCACCGCATCTTCCCTATATGCGCTCTCGCTGCAATCGCGCCTTGGTCTTATTGGTCTTGGCTTGCCCGGTCGCCTCTTTGGCTCAGCCCTCGGTGGCCATGTTCGGCTACTCGCTCAGCATGGGCAGCGTCTCCGTAGGCCAAGAGCAGCTGTATCGCCTCAGCTTCCGGCCCGACTTTCCCCTAGGCCGCGTGGGCATTGGCCTCGACTTGGAGCTGTTTGTCGAGCGGAATGGCGACCTCGGCTCGCGCGGCTGGGAGGCCGGTTCGTCAACCCAAACCTTTGACTCGATCCTGCGCAAAATCTACTACGTGCGCTACGGCCATCCCAACGACGCAGTGCATGTCAAAATCGGTGCGCTCGACGACGTGACGCTGGGGTACGGCTTAATCATGGACAGCTACCGCAATACTCTGCACTATCCAGGGATCAAAAAAACCGGCCTCCAGTTTCGCATCGCCCATGTTGCCGGCACTAATATCGGCCTCGAAGGAGCGATCAACAACCTGCAAGACTTCCAAGAGGGCGGCGCGCTCATCGGGCTGCGGGCCTTTGGCTATGTCGCCAACTTCGAGCTGGGCGCGACCTTTGCGGCCGATCTGGACCAATACAGCGGCCTGCGCGACAGCGATGCCGACGGCGTCCCCGACCCCATCGACGCCTTCCCGGACGACGGCAACTTCGCCCTCGACAACGACGGCGACGGCGTCCCCGATCACCTCGACACCGACGACGACAACGACGGCATCATCGACGCCGACGCTGGCAGTGGCCTTCCCCCTGACATTGCCTCGGCCTTGTTGGGGATCAACGCCAATTTCGGCGACGCCTTCCCGGTGGACCAAGACGTGGACCGCCACAAGCCCTTCAACAAAAACCGCGTGGGCCGCGACTTCTTTGCGATCGCGGGCTTGGATGCGAGTTATCCGCTCATCCGCGACTTGGGCGTCCACCTCAAGCTCTACGGCCAAGTCGCCCTGCTGCTCGACGACGACGACGCCCTCTCTAATGCCGAGGCGCACCAGCAGGGCGTGTCCCCGGGCAATCGCCAAGCGACCGGCTTCGGAGTAGCCGCCCCGGGCCTGTGGCTGGCGGTCGGCCCGTTCAACGGCCAACTCGATTTCCGCCACTTCCGCGGCGGGTTCGACGCACGCTACTTCGACGAGCTGTACGAACGCGACCGCGCTCACCTCGACCGCGCCACCGGCCAAGCCCAGTCCAAGGACGCACGGCTCGGCCCCAGCGACGAGCTCTCCGGCTTCTTCGGGCACTTCGGCGCGGACCTCGGCTCGTACGCGTACGCCTCAGTGGCCTATCAGTACCTGACCGGCACCAGCGACCCCAAGCAGCAGCTCATCGCCAGCGCGGCCCTGTCGCGCAAATTGCTCAAGTATTTCCCTCGCCTCAAGCGCGCGTACGCTTATTTTCACAAGAACAACATTGGCCGCGGCCTCAACGAGGACGGCAGCGGCCGGGACGACTTTTTCGAGCCGACCCAAGACACCTTCTACGGCTTTGACATCGGCCTGAACATGAAAGAAGGGAGCTCGGTGCGCTGGGATACTCGCTTCGTCTTTGATCGCACCGCCAATCGGCGCTTACAGCGCCACAAAATTATGACCCTCGAAACCGTATTCCACTTTTGACGTGAAAATCACGCGCGTATCCGCCCATTACCTGCGCCTGCCGGCCGTCACGGCCCGCTGCGACGGCACCCAAGACACCTGTCTGATCCAAATAGAAACCGACGCCGGCATCACCGGCTGGGGCGAAGTCGATTCGGCCCCCACCGTGGTCAAGGCCATCGTCGAAGCCCCGCTTTCCCACCAGATTAGCAACGGCCTCGCCAACGCCCTCGTGGGCCTCGACCCGCTGGCCATTGACGTGTGCGGCGAGCGCATGCTCAAAGCGGCCAACTACTACGGTCGCGTCGGCGTGGGCACGCACGCCATGGCCGGGGTCAACCTCGCGCTGTGGGACCTTGCCGGCAAGGCGCGCAATTGCCCGGCCTACGCGCTGCTCGGTGGCCCCTATCAAACCAAATTCCGCGCGTACTGCTCCCTCCTCTTCGGCGATACGCCGCACGAGACCGGCGAGTTGGCCCGCCGCTTTGCCGACGAGGGGTTCACGGCCATCAAGTTCGGGTGGGGGCCGATGGGCCAAAGCGAGGCCAACGACATCGCCTTGGTGCGCGAAGCGAGGAAGGGGGCCGGGCCGGACGTGGACATCTTGGTGGATGCGGGGCAGGTGTGGGACTGGAAAACCGGCCTCAAGCGCGCCGAGCAATTCGCCGAGTACGGCGTATTCTGGCTCGAAGAACCCCTGCACCCCGAGGATGTCGAGGGCTATGCGCGCCTGTGCGAGCGCAGCCCAATCCCCATCGCCACCGGCGAGGCCGAGTCGCGCTATCGGGACTTTGAGCGGCTGCTCGTCGAGGGCCGCATCGACTGGGTCCAGCCGGACCCAGGCCGCTGCGGGCTTTCGACGATGGTCGAGGTCGGCCGCCTCGCCCACCGCCTACACCGCAAGGTCGTCAATCACTCGTTCAAAAGCGGCATCACCATCGCCGCCTCCCTGCACGGGCTGGCAGCAGTTCCCCACGGCGAAATCTTCGAATACTGCATGGCCGACTCGCCCTTGCGCCACGACCTGACGCACGAAAAATTCGCGGTCGTCGATGGGTGCGTTCACGTGCCAGCGGGGCCGGGGTTGGGCGTGACGATCGATGAAGAAGTCGTCGCAAGGTATCGAGTGCGCTAGGATTCCTCGGCAAGTTGCCGCTTTCGCTGCCAACTTCTTCTTTTTCGCTAAAAATCGTTCAATTTTCCTCCTCCTCCTTGTCATTACCGCCCTTTTTTCCTATACTTTGCTCAAGTTGATTACATAATAATTCTCAAGCTATTCACTGTAGGGAGGAATTGACATGGCGAGAGGGGCAGACAAAGTCATCGAGGCACTCGACCGCTTCGGCGTCGAGTACGTCTTTGGGCATCCGGGCGGCGCGGCCATGCCCATCTTCGACGCGCTGCTCAACTCCGAGCAGATCCGCTTCGTCCTCACCCGGCACGAGCAAGGCGCGACCCACATGGCCGACGGGTACGCCCGCGCCACCGGCAAGCCCGGGGTCGTCTTAGTAACCTCCGGCCCGGGCGCGACCAACACCATCACCGGCTTGCTCACCGCGCTGATGGATTCCGCTCCGGTCATTGCCCTCACTGGTCAGACCGTCACGCCCATGCTCGGCAAAGACGCCTTTCAGGAGGCCGATGTCTTTGGCATCTCCATGCCCGTCGTCAAGCACTCCTATCTCGTGCGCGACCCCAACGACATTCCCCGCGTGATGACCGAGGCATTCCACATCGCCACCACGGGCCGACAGGGGCCGGTGCTCGTCGATTTGCCCAAGGACGTCACTCAAGGAGCCCCCTTCCCGGAATGCACCACGGATTTTCCCGACAAGGTGTACTTGCCCGGTTATACTTGGCAGACCAAGCCCGCGCCCGAGTTGCTCGAAGCCGCGGCCGCCCTCCTGCGCCGCAGTACGCGCCCCCTGCTCTACTTGGGCGGCGGCTGCATCGCCTCGGGCGGGCACGAGGCGGCCAAATCCTTTGCCGAAAAGACGCGGATGCCGGTGACCAACACCCTGCTCGGCAAGGGGGCCTTCCCCGAGCAGCACGCGCTCTCCGTGGGCATGCTCGGCATGCACGGCACGGCCTACGCCAACAAAGCCGTCGTTGGCTGCGACCTGATTATGTCCGTGGGCGGGCGCTGGGACGACCGGATCACCGGCAAGCTGGCGGAATTTTGCCCAGACGCAAAAAAAATTCACATCGACATCGACCCGGCCGAATACGGCAAAGTGGTCGTGCCCGACGTTTTTATCGAAGGCGACGCGCGCCAAGTGCTCGAAGAGCTAGTCAACTATGTCGAGCCGCTCAACACGGCCGCTTGGCTGGCCCAAATCGACGAGTGGAAGGCAAAATACCCGCTCAAATACGGCAAGCGCGGCGGGCTCAAGATGCAGGCTGTCATCGACCGTCTATACGAGCTGACCGCTGGCCGCGCCGTAGTGACCACGGATGTCGGCCAGCACCAGATGTGGGCGGCCCAGTTCTACAAAACGGCCCACCACCGCCAGTGGCTTTCCTCCGGCGGCGCGGGCACCATGGGCTTTGGCTTTCCCGCGGCCATTGGGGCCCAGTTTGGTCGCCCCGAGGAGATCGTCGTCGCCATTTGCGGCGATGGCGGCTTCCAGATGACCTTGTGCGAGCTGGCCACCGCCGTCATCCATCGGCTGCCGGTCAAAATCCTAGTCCTCGACAACAAGTACCTGGGGATGGTGCGCCAGTGGCAGAACCTCTTCTTCGACAATCGCCTCTCCGGCGTCGACCTAGAGGGCAACCCCGACTTCTTCAAGCTCGCTGAAGCCTACGGGGCTAAGGGCTTCCGCATCCGGCGCACCGCCGACATCGACAAAGTCCTCGAGCAGGCCCTCGCCTACGACGAAGGCCCCTGCGTCATCCACGCCGAGTGCGAAAAAGAAGACAACGTCTTCCCCATGATCCCCGCTGGCGCCGCGCTTACCGACATGCTGGTCGAGGCCCCCAAGCAGAAACTGGCCCAACCCAAAGGGAGCACCTGATGCCTACAACCGCCATTGACTTTGCCGCGGCCGACCTCAACGCCCGCCAAGAGGCGGTGGACGCGCCCCAGCTCAAGCTGGCCGAACCCCAGCACAAGGCGACCATCGGCCTGTTGGTCAACGATCGCCCCGGAGTGCTGGTGCGAATCGCCCAGTGCTTTGCCCGCCGCGGCTACAACATCGAAAACCTAGTCGTCTCGCCGGCCCACATCCCCCAGTGCTCGCGCATGACCATCACCAGCATTGGCCCGGCCGCCGAGTTGCACCAGATCATTCTCCAGCTCAACAAGCTAGTCGATGTCATCCACGCCAAGGACCATTCGGCCGAAAACGCCATCGTCCGCGAGTTGGCACTCTTCAAGGTCGGCTGCTCGGTCGAAGAGCGCACCGAGGTCTTGCAGATCGCCGAGGTGTTCCGCGGCAAGACCGTCGATATATCCGAGGAAACCATCACCATCGAGGCCACCGGCACCACCGAGAAGATGGACGCGCTCGAGTCCCTATTGAGCAAGTTCGACCTCAAGGAGATGGTCCGCACCGGCAAGGTCGTCATGGCCCGCGGCAACGAGCCGACGTAAAAAAAGGGGGGATGGGCCATGCCCGTCCCCCCCTTTTACCTGCTGTACCTTCCCTCAGAACGCCACGCCCAATTGCCCAAAGACTAAGCGGCCAATCTCCGGGGCCCCAACAAAGGTCCGGTGCTTGGTGTCAAGCGCGTTGGAAACATCCACCCCGAGCCGTAGGTGGCGCCCGAACGGCAGCCGATAACTGGCGTTCAAATCGAGTAGCGAGTACGAGTCCACATCTCCGACGAACACCCCCGACTCTTGGCGAAACGCCCCCACGGAGCGCCACTGCGCCCCTAGGGTTAGTTGCGGTTGGTTAAAGGTGTACGACGTGCCCAGCTTGAACTTGTTGCCCGGCGCGTTGAGCGCGATGTCGGCGATGTCATCGACCTTTTCAAACAAGGTCTTATCGACCCAAGAGTAGCTGCCCGTGAGCGACCATTGGTCGCTCGGGAAATAGGCCAAGTTCACGTCCAGCCCGTTGAGGGTGATCTCGCCGAAATTGCGATAGGTCAACATCACGGCCGTCGGGTCGAAGGCTTGCTCGGGCGTAACCGTGCCAAACGGGATGCTCGCGGCTCCGCCGGCAAACAACGTGACAATTTCATCCACGGGCGAGCCATTGCCGTTGCCAGACAAGGTGCCCGGGACCTGCATATTGTCGAGCGGAGCAACGGCCGCGGCCATCCCTGGATTATCAGTCAGTGCTTCGCCGAGGCTCGTCCCTAGCGCCACTCCAAGGCTGGCCGGATCGAGAAATACATTGGGCGTCTGCACCTGAATCGGGGAGACGAAATCCTCAATGCGGGTGTGATACAGGTCGGCCGCCACGACTAGCTTCTCGCCGATTACGCCCTTGTAGCCCAACTCAAAGGTCTCGGTGGTCGTCGAGCGGGTCAGCGGCACGTCGAGCACATCACCTACCGGATCAAAGGGGGCCGGATCGCCAGCCGCTACCTTCTCTAGGTTGAGCATGCGCAGGGTGTTGTCCAACCCGGTCAATTGCTCGGGCACCAAGGCCGCTAACTCGCTCAATAGCTGCCCGGCGGCCTCCTCAGCCGCTGCTTGGTCCAGCTCTTGCAGGACCCCAATCTGAGTCGCTGCGAGTCCCTCAAAAAGCGGGGTATTGAGCCGGCTCAACACCCCCCTGCGCCCCAGACCCCACATCACATTGGTAAAAACCGGATCCCCCAAGTCGATGTAATCGGCCGCGGCCTTTTCTGCCAACGGCGCGAAGGGCGAGCGAAACTGCGGCCGGCCATTGCCCGAGCGAGTAAAGGTCCAGCCGGAGGCAAAACCCTCTCGATAGGTCCCCTGCGCCCGCACGTCAATGGCCGGTGCAAAGCCCAGCGATGGCTCAAAGGCCGCGCCAATGCCAAAGGCGTCTTGGCTGGAGCTGATGTCCAAATAGAGATTGTTGCTCGACGGCGTCGCAAAGGCGCGATTGTACGTCAGCCGCAGAATTTGGGTCTCCTTCGGCTTGAAGACTAGCCCGGCGCGCGGCGAGATTTCGCCTTCGGGAATGCGGTTGTGGTCGTCGTAGCGCAGGGCCACCACCAAGTCGAGCATCTCGCTCAGGGCCGTCTCGCTCTGCACGTACGCCCCAAATTCGTTGGTCTGATCGTAGTCTTCGTTGCCGCCGTTGATCGTCCCCTCGGTATCGGGCCGCGTCAGCAGCACATCCGCGCCGTACGTAAAGCGCTGCCGACCTCCTAGCGCGGCCGAGTGCTGGAGCTGGAAGGCGGTCAGCCTAGAGTTATCGACGATCGGATTCCCATCGCGCAGGGTAAAGGTATCGCCGGCGTTGCTCCCGTTCTGAAAGACTTGGGCGAACCAATTCTTGTACAGCAGGCGCAACTGGACGTAGTTGTACTCCCAGTCTTGGGCTTGGCCAGCCCCTAGGCCGGTCAACTCGATCTGATCGGCCTTGTTGTAGCCGGCCGCCAAAATGGCCGTTAAGTCGTCCGAGGCCCGGTAGTCCAAGCGCACTTCGGCACTCTGGCGTTCAATGTCAAAATTGCGCGGTGGGATGGTTGGATTGGCGGCCCTAGCCTGCACCTCAACCGGGTCTTCGTACTCCCAGTCCATCCCCTCGTAGTACTGGGCCGACACCTTGTAGCCGAGGCGATCGCCCGCTGTCCCGGCGTGGCGCATCCCCACCTTGTATAAACTGCGCTCGCCCACGCCAACGTTGACGTTGGTCCCGGCTGACGTAAACGGCGAGTGGGTGATGATGTGCATCACGCCGTTGGCGCTATTCGGCCCGTAGAGCGCGGCCCCCGGCCCCAACACCACCTCAATGCGCTCGATATCGTCGTTGGTCACCGGAATGAAGTTGTAGGCGTTCAAGCGCAGGGAGGGGACGCGGGCGATGCGATTGTCGGTCAGGGTCAGCAGCGCACCCGAAAAGACATTGTTGAAGCCCCGCACGACCACATTGCTCTGCGCCAAGCCGGTCTGGGAAAAATCCACGGCCGGCAGGTCGCGGATGTGCTCGGCGACGCTGAGGGCCGGTCGGTTGCGAATGTCCTCGGCCTCGACCACGGCCACCGAGGCCGGGGCTTCGAGGACCTTTTCCTGCCGCCGCGAGGCCGAGACTACGTTCTGGTCGAGGAAAATTATTCCCGTCTCCAGCCGCAACGTCAGTTCCTGCTCCCCAGCGACGATACCAACTCCTTCCCTCGTCAGGAGCCGATAGCCGATATGCGTGACGCTGAGTTGATACTCGCCGGCCGGCAGCCCCGCTAGGCGGAAGCGCCCGTCTTCGTCGGTCGCCGTGCCGACCCGGCCGCTCGGCAGCCGGTCGCCGACGAGGACGACGTTGGCCCCGGGGATGACTTCGCCGGCTGGCCCCATCACCACGCCGGAAAGCGTCCCCTCGACGCCAAAGGCCGCGCCCGCCCACAGCACGAAAGCGGATAACAGCAATTTGTCTTTCATAAGAATCTCCTTGGTTTGGTTCCATAATGTATCCCCACGCCCCCGGTTCCGCTACCCAAGCAACGGCAAATTTGATTCCCCGCGCCTCCATTGCGTATTTTCTCGGCCTGAACTCACCTCGCTATCGGAGATTTTTCATGCCGGACCAACTCAAGCTGGCCTTTATCGGCTGTGGTGCCATCGCTCGCTTTCACCTCGATGGCATCAAGGAGCACGCTCCCCGCATTGACGTCACCGCGCTCGTCGATCTCGACGAGTCCAAAGCCCAAGCCTACGCCGCTGAAACCGGCGGGCGGGCCTTCACCTCGCTCGACGCCGCGCTCGAAAAGGGCGACTTCGACGCCGTCGATATCATGCTGCCCCACGACTTGCACGAACCCATCGCCCTCAAGTGCTTCGCCGCCGGCAAGCACGTGCTCTTGGAAAAGCCCATGGCCCCCACCCTCGACGCCTGCGACCGCATTCTCGCCGCGGCCCGCACGGCTCCGGGCGTCTTTATGGTCGCGGAAAACAGCCAGTACTGGCCCGAAATCGTCGAGGCACAAACGCTCCTTGCGGCCGGGGCCATCGGCGAAATCATCACCGCCCGCGCGGCCTTTGTCTATCCGTTTGACTCCTACTGGTTCAAGGAAGAGCGGCCTTGGCGCTACGAAAAGGGGCGCACCGGCGGCGGCATCACCATCGACGGCGGCTCGCACTGGATTCGGCCCCTGCGAATGTGGCTGGGCGAAATCAAAGAGGTGGTCGGCGTCTTGGGGCACCCGCTCGCGCAAATGGAGGGCGAGTCCCTCGCCCGCGCGCTCTTCCGCTTTGAATCGGGCAAGACCGCTGTTTTCGACGCCATGATGATCGACACGGTCTTTGCCCCAGACCCTTGGTGGCGGATTACGGGCACTCAGGGCGAGCTAACCATCAACGCCGGGCTCGACGGCGCCGAACTCTGGCTGTGGGACGCCGACCATCCCGAGGGCACGCGGCTTTTTGCCAGCCCGGGCTACACCGAGTCCTTTGGGCCGGAGCTCGCTGATTTCGCCGCGGCCGTCCTCGATGGCAAGGCCCCGGACGCGCCCCCGGAACACGCCCTCGGCGAGCTGCGCACGGCCTTGGCACTCTATCGCTCGGCCGCCAGTCAGCGGTGGGAACAGGTGTGGGCGTAATGCTTGCACGAACCGCCCCTTTGGGATATATTCAGCCCTCCGCAGGCCGTTCCTCTCAAAGCACCGCGCATGTTCGATTTTTGGACTCTTCCCATCGCCCCATCGCCCCTCTTGCCATCGCCGTGGCCAAGCCCTCTCGCTTCAAAACATTCACCTTATATATCTTATATATAGAATAGGAAAGAAATGACGGAAAAGTACGTATATCTGTTTGGCACCTCCCAATCCGAAGGCGACAAGGAAATGCGCAACCTGCTCGGCGGCAAAGGCGCCAACCTCGCCGAAATGGCCCAGCTCGGCCTGCCCGTCCCAGCCGGTTTTACCATCACCACCGAGGTTTGCACCCATTACTACCACCACGACAAAACGTATCCCACCGCCCTCAAAGCCCAAGTGGAACGCGCGGTTGCAGAAGTCGAAAAAACCATGAGCGCACGCTTTGGCGACGCGGCCAACCCACTCTTGCTATCCGTGCGCTCCGGGGCCAGAGTGTCCATGCCCGGCATGATGGAGACCGTGCTCAACCTCGGCCTCAACGACCAGATCGTGCAGGGGCTCATCGAACAATCGGGCGACCCGCGCTTTTGCTACGACGTGTACCGCCGCTTTGTGCAAATGTACGGCGACGTGGTCATGGGCTTGCGGCCAGAAGACGAAAAGGAAACAGACCCTTTCGAGGCCCTGCTCGAAGCAAAAAAGCGCGCCCGCGGGGTCTCGCTCGACAGCGAACTCAGCGCCGCAGATCTGCGCTCCTTGGTCGCCGAGTTTAAGGCCGAGATCGCCCAGCGGCTCAACCGCGAATTCCCAGAAGATCCCCACGAGCAGTTGTGGCAGGCCATCGGCGCGGTCTTCGGCTCTTGGCAGGGCCAGCGCGCCATTCGCTACCGAGAAATCGAAGGCATCCCCCACGACTGGGGCACGGCCGTCAACGTCCAGTCCATGGTGTACGGCAATATGGGCGACGATTGCGCCACGGGCGTGGCCTTCACCCGTAATCCCTCCACCGGGGCCAAGCAACTCTACGGCGAGTTCCTCACCAACGCCCAAGGCGAAGACGTGGTCGCTGGCATCCGCACGCCCCAACCCCTGGCCGAGCTCAGCGGCCACATGCCGCAAGTGTACGAGCAGTTTGAACAAATCTGCGCCCAGCTAGAGCCGCACTACCGCGACATGCAGGATGTGGAGTTCACGGTCCAGAAGGGCAAGCTGTGGATGCTGCAAACCCGCAATGGCAAGCGCACGGGCGCCGCGGCCTTCCAAATCGCCGTGGACATGGTCGCCGAAGGGCTGATCGCCCGAGACGAAGCCCTGCGGCGCGTCACGCCAGCGCAGCTCGACCAGCTCCTCCATCCCACGTTTGCCGACACCAGCCCCCGCGACGTCATCGCCGAGGGCCTGCCGGCCTCCCCGGGGGCCGCGGTCGGCCAAGTGGTCTTTAACGCCGAAGAAGCCGAAGCTCAAGCGGCCCAAGGCCAGCAGGTCATCTTGGTGCGCCAAGAGACGTCGCCCGAAGACATCGGCGGCATGGACGCGGCCCAAGGCATCCTCACCGCGCGGGGGGGCGCGTCCTCCCATGCGGCCCTCGTCGCGCGCGGCATGGGCAAGTGCTGCGTGGCCGGCTGCGAGGCCCTAGCCATCGACTATCACCAAGAGCTGTTTACCGCCAGCGGCCAGACCGTCAAAAAGGGCGATTGGATCTCCATCGACGGCTCGTCCGGCCAAGTCATGCTGGGCCAAGTGCCCACGGTGGAGCCCAGCTTTTCGGCCGCGTTTGACACCGTAATGGGCTGGGCCGACGACACGCGCCGCTTGGCCGTGCGCACCAACGCCGATACGCCCCACGACTCCCAAGTGGCCCGCAGGTTCGGCGCGGAGGGCATCGGCTTGTGCCGCACCGAGCACATGTTCTTTGAAGCCGACCGCATCGTGGCGGTGCGGGAGATGATCCTCGCCGGCGACGAAGCCGGGCGACGCCGCGCCCTCGCCAAGCTCAAGCCCATGCAGCGGCGCGATTTTGAAGGCATCTTTACCGCCATGGACGGCCTGCCCGTAACCATCCGCCTGCTCGACCCGCCGCTGCACGAGTTCTTGCCCCACGAGCCGGCCCAGCAAGCGCAAATGGCCGCGGAACTGGGCGTCCCCTTGCGCCAGATCGAGGCCAAAATCGCCTCGCTGCACGAGTTCAACCCCATGTTGGGGCACCGCGGCTGTCGCTTGGGGATCACGTACCCGGAAATCTACGAGATGCAGGTCGAGGCCATTTTTGAGGCCGCCGTCAACGTGCGGGCCGCCGGCGGCGAGCCCCTGCCCGAAATCATGATCCCCCTCGTGGGCACCGAGCGCGAATTTAGCGACCTAAAAGCCATGGTCGACCGCGTCGCCATTGCCAGCGGCCGCGCGATCGAGTACCTAGTAGGCACCATGATCGAAATTCCCCGCGCTGCCCTCCTCGCCGACCAAATCGCCGCAGAAGCCGAGTTTTTCAGCTTTGGGACCAACGACCTGACCCAGCTCACCTTTGGCTACAGCCGCGACGACGCCGGCAAGTTCCTCCCCGAATACGTGGCCCAAGGCATTCTCGCCGACGATCCCTTCCAAAGCCTCGACCAAGCGGGCACCGGCCAGCTCGTGCGCCTCGGCACCGAGCGGGGCCGCAGCACCCGTCCCCAGCTCAAGGTGGGCATCTGCGGCGAGCACGGCGGCGACCCAAGCTCGGTGACCTTTTGCCACGAAGTGGGCCTCGACTACGTGTCTTGTTCCCCCTACCGGGTGCCCATCGCCCGCTTGGCAGCCGCCCAAGCCGCTCTGGCCGAGTGAGCTGCCGCCATGGGTCGGGTCATCGCCATATCCAATCAAAAGGGAGGGGTCGGCAAGACCACGACCGCCGTCAACTTGGCGGCCAGCCTCGCCGTGGCCGAGCAAAAGACCCTGCTCATCGATATGGATCCGCAGGCCAACGCCTCTTCGGGCTGCGGCTTTCAAACCGACGCGGACGTCCAAGCGGCCAACATTTACCACGCGCTGATCGGGCAAAAGGCCTCGGCCGAGGTCATCTACGAGACCAAGATATCCTTTCTGTCCTTAATTCCCTCGCACATCAACCTGACCGGGGCCGAGGTCGAAATGGTCAACATGATCGCCCGCGAGCAAAAGTTAGACGGGCTGCTCGACCAAGTCCGCGATCAATACGCCTACATCATCCTCGACTGTCCGCCCTCTTTGGGCCTGCTGACCATCAACGCCCTGACGGCCGCCGACTCCGTGATGATCCCCATTCAGTGCGAGTACTATGCGCTAGAGGGCCTCGGCCGGCTGCTCAACACCGTGCGCCAGATCCAACGCCACCTCAACCCCAAGCTCCAGATCGCCGGCGTCCTGCTCACCATGTTCGACGGGCGCTTGAACCTATCGCGCCAAGTGTCTTCAGAGGTCAAGTCCTATTTCGGCAACAAGGTTTACAAGACCTCCATCAGCCGCAACGTGCGGTTGGCCGAGGCCCCTAGCCACGGTCAACCCATCGTACTCTACGACATTTTGTCGCAGGGATCTCAGGATTATATGAGCCTTGCAGGAGAAGTAATCGACCATGGGTAAGAAGCCGGTTCTCGGCAAGGGCATCAGTGCCCTCATCCCGGAATACGCCGAACCTAGCGGCCAAGGCGACGCTACGCGCCAAGTCGTTTATCTCAACGTCGATGAGATTGAACCCAATCCCCATCAAGCCCGCACCGAGTTCGACGAGGAGCGCCTCAACGAGCTGATATCCTCCATCCAAGAAAAAGGCGTCATCCAGCCCATCGCCGTCAACCGCATCGGCCAGACCTACCAAATCATCGCTGGCGAGCGCCGCTGGCGGGCCGTCAAAAAGGCGGGGATTCAACAAATACCGGCGATCGTCCACGAAATCGAGTCCCAGCAAGATTTGATGGAGCTGTCGCTGATCGAGAACATCCAGCGCGAAAACCTAACCCCCATCGAAGAGGCCGAAGGCTACCGCTCCCTGACCGACAAGTGCTTTCTCACCCAAGAGGAAGTCGCTCGCAAAGTGGGCAAAAATCGCTCGACCGTCACCAATCTTCTCAGGCTGTTGCAACTGCCGCACGAAGTCCAAGACTTCTTGCGCCGTGGCCAATTGCAGATGGGGCACGCCCGCGCCCTGCTCGGCCTCGAAGAAGACGAAGACCGGCTCGCGCTGGCCCGCCAAGCGGTCGAGGAGAAAATGGCGGTCCGCGAGGTCGAAAAGGCGGTCGCCCATCAGCGCGTAGGGCGCAAAAAAAAGAAGTCGCCCCAAGAAATCCCCAGCGATCCCCACCTCCGCGACTATGAGGAGCGGTTGCAGCACCGCTTCGGCACGGCAGTCAACATCCACCGCAAGGCAAACAAGGGGTGGATTCAGGTCGAATTTTACAACGACGGCGATCTAGAGCGCTTACTCGACCTGCTCGACAGCGAATGAACCTCGGCTGGTGCCGCTCGGCCCCACTGCTCGCCCTCGGCGCCTGCAGCGTGCTCCACGACGAGCTCCCCAACGATCCCCCGACCGTACATCTGGCGCGCATGACCTGCCAGCCGCCGGGCCACACGTCCTCAGACACCCTGATCAACAGCGCGGGCGCGGTCTGCCGGGTCTCGCGCGGCGGCGAGATTCGCGTTGAAATCCGCGCAGCCGACGAAGACGACGATCCCGTGTTCTACGAGTGGAAGGCCCCGGCCGGAGGCCGCTTCCGCGATTCGCAGGCCCAAGAGACCAATTCTTGGTTCGCCCCCCAAACCATCGACGGCTCCAGCGAGCAATTTGTCGTGCAGGTCCTCATAACCGACCGCAACTGTCAGGTCGTCCCCGATCTGGCCGACCGCCAGCGCTGCGCCGAAGACGCCCGGGTGCTGGTGGAAAACTTTATCGTGGAGGTCGTGCAGCGCGCCCCGCTGCTGGAAGTCCGGGCCGACGCGACCGGCGCGTTTAGCGCACCGCACCTATTTATCGACGCTTATGGTACCGACCCCGACGGCGATCCGCTCGAATACCACTGGACGCCGGTCAACGAGGACAGCCTCGGCATTTGGCCCACGGCCCTCCGCGACGAGGAAACCGGCCGGCCCATTGGCTCGCGCGCCGCAGTGGTCGCCTTTTTTCCCGGCCGCCACCAACTGCGCGTTTCCGCCAGCGACGGCGCGGCCAGCGCGGAGCGCGAAATCACCCTCCAAGTGACCGAGCCGCCGCTACCGGCCGGCGGCATGGTGCGCCTGAGCCGGCCAACCACCGGCCAAGCCTACGAAATCGACGCGTACGAGTACCCCAACGCCCAGGGCGAGCGGCCGCAGTCCGCTTCGTTTTTCCACGCGGCGCGCCAGTGCGCGGCCGTCGGCAAACGCCTGTGCGAGCCGAGCGAGTGGCGCGCAGCGTGTCAAGCCGGCCAACTGCGGCGTTTTTCTTCGACCGACGATGGGGCGGCCTACGACGGCCGCGACCACTTTGGCGTGCGCTTCTGCAATGTGCCGGGGTCGGCCTTTTCTCGCCTCAGCAGCGACCCAGCCGATCAGCTCGCGCCCTCTGGCTCGTTTCCCAACTGCGGCGGCTCAACCGGCATCTTTGACCTGACGGGCAACATGGACGAGTGGCTCGCCGCGGTCGACGCCGGCGGCGATCTAGCGGTGTACATCGCAGCAAGCAACGTATCTCTAAGCGGTGCTTGCGACAGCGCGACCTTGGCGGGCACCTTGTCCCTAGAGGGCCGCGACCCATACGATATAGAAGCCTTAGCGGAAGTCGTCGATGGCTCGCCTTGGCAAACCTACGAGCAGCCCCTCCTCGGCTTCCGCTGCTGCCGTTGACCCGCATTCCCCCGCCATGGACCAAGACCAACTCCGCCACCTGCTAGACCAAGTCGCCACCGGCGTCCTCGATCCGAGCCAAGCCTTAGAGCGGCTTAGGAACCTGCCTTTTGAAAACCTCGGGTTTGCCCACGTCGATCATCACCGCGCCCTGCGCACCGGGTTCCCAGAAGTCATTTTCGGCCAAGGCAAGACCTGCGAGCAGGTGCTGGCCATTGCCGAGCGCATCACCGCCCACGGCGCCCAGGTGCTGGTCACCCGCGTCGAAGCGGCCACGGCCCAAGCACTCGTCGAGCGCTTCGACCGCGCCGAGCACGACCCCCTCGCCCGCACGGTCCTAGTACCGGGGGCCAAACGGGCCGCGCCCGAGGGCCTAGTGGCTGTCGTCGCGGCCGGCACCTCGGACTTGCCCGTAGCCCGCGAAGCCATCGTCACGGCCCGCGCTATGGGAGCGCGGGTCGAGGAGGTGTGCGATGTCGGCGTCGCCGGCCTGCACCGGCTCTTGGCCTACCGCGCGCTCTTGCAGCGGGCGCGGGCCATCGTCGTCGCGGCCGGGATGGAGGGCGCACTCGCCAGCGTCGTCGGCGGGTTGGTGGATGTTCCGGTCGTGGCCGTGCCGACGAGCGTGGGGTACGGCGCGAGTTTTCACGGCCTCGCCGCGGTCTTGACCATGCTCAATTCCTGTGCCGCCGGCGTGGTCGTCGTCAATATCGACAACGGCTTTGGCGCGGGGTACGCGGCCGCCCAGATCAACCGCCGCCCCCGTCAGTCCCCCGAATGATCCACGTGGCCGTGCTGGCCGGCGGCCAGAGCCGGCGCATGGGCCGCGACAAAGCCCTCCTGCCCCTAGGCGGCCAGCCCCTGATTGAGCGCGTTCTCGCCGCGGCTCGCCCCCTCGCCTATCCCGGCCTCATCGTCGGCGACCCGGCCGCTTACGGCCACCTCGGGTGGCCTGTCCTTCCCGACTGCCGCCCCGGGCGCGGGCCGCTGGGCGGCCTGTACACCGCGCTCGGCACAACCGCCGCGCCCGTGCTCCTCCTCGCCTGCGACTTGCCCTTCCTCACCCCGGCCTTCCTCCGCTATCTCGTCGACCGGCGCGGGCCGCATCAAGCAGTCGTGCCCCACACGGCCGCCGGGCTGCAGCCGCTTTGCGCGCTCTACGAGCCATCCTGCATGGCGGCGGTCCAAGCGGCCATGCAGGCCGATCAACTCGGCATGCGCCGTCTGTTGAGCAATCTGAGTTTGGATTTGGTGCGGGAAAAGGACTGGCGGCCCTACGACGAGCGCGGCCTGCTTTTTGCCAACCTCAACGCGCCGGCAGAATACCAGCGGGCGCAAGCCGCACTCCTAGAAGCTGTTGAGTAAAAACGAAGCGTCGGTGTTATCAGGCGATTTTGCGGTGATTTCAGATGGCGCGGGTTGTAGGCATTAAGGTAGTTTGCTGAGGATACCAAACAGCAGGCTGCCAATAGCGATCAGGGTTGTTAGCTGAATACCGACTAGCCAGCGAAATTGCGTATCGAGGCGGCGATGGATAGCGGCAATCTCGTTCCGCACTTCGACGCGCAACTCGGCAATCGCCCGTTCAAGGGCGTCGATACGCTTTTCAATGGAGTCCAAGCGGTGGTTTAACTGCTCGACAATGCCTTCTAGCCGTCCA
Source organism: Candidatus Latescibacterota bacterium (assembly GCA_965242865.1). Classification (GTDB taxonomy): domain Bacteria; phylum Latescibacterota; class UBA2968; order UBA8231; family UBA8231. Next base: position 4,571,722 of record CBDETK010000013.1, on the reverse strand, counting down.
ATGCGGCGGTCGTGGTCTTGCGCTTGAGTTAGGGGTTGCTCTGTCATTTTACATTCCTCTCGGTTAAGTGCGCCGCCTATGCCGATAGACGATCTACCAGCGCGAGCGGCGGTGGAAAGGTGGCCCTACATTCTACGTACCACGGACGGAAATTTTTGCACGTTTTCTAAAACCCGGCATCTACCACGCTCAACGCCAACAAGAGCGGCAGGTAGAGGACCGAAGCCTTGAGCAGCCGCCGCGCACTGGCCACAGAACGCGAGAAGCTAAGCGCGAGCCCGGCGACGAAAAACAGCGCACCCAACACCAGTGCCCCGACGAGATAGAGCGGCCCGGTAAGGCCCATAAACGAAGGCAGCACCGAAAAAATCAGCAGCAGCACCAAGTAGCCCACCACCTGCCAGCACGTGCTGTTCCCATCCGGCTCGACGACGGGCAACATCTTGAAACCGCCGCGCCGATAGTCGTCGCGGAAGATCCAAGCAATGGCGTAGAAGTGCGGGTGCTGCCAAGCAAAGAGAATGAGAAACAGGACCACGGCCCCCGGATCAATCGCGTCGGTCGCCGCCGTCCAGCCCCCTACCGGCGGCAGGGCACCGGGCACGGCCCCCAGCGAGGTGTTGAGCCAATTTTGCCGCTTGATCGGGGTGTACACCACCACGTAGAGAAATGCGGAGAGGAGTGCCAAAAACGCCGTCAACAACCCCGTGGTAAAAAGCAGGAAAAACACCCCGCTTAGCACGAGCACAAACCCCATCAACAGAGCCGTCCCCGGCTGGACGCGCCCGGCCGGCAAGGGCCGGTGGCGCGTGCGCTCCATCAAACCATCGACATCGCGCTCCAGATACTGGTTGAGCACCGACGACCCGCACGTCGTCAAACCCGTGCCGACGAGCAGGCAGCAAAAAAGCAGCGGCGCGTGGATCCCCTGCCCCCCCAAGAAAAAGCCCAAGGCGGCCGTAACCAGTACCAAAAAGGCAATTCTCGGCTTGGTCAGTTCCCAATAGTCGCGCCAAGTAGCAGTCATGTTCGGCATTCCATTCGCTGCAACAAACAAGTTGGAGAGGCCAATAGCAAAAGCATTATGACGAGGTCACCCACAGATCGTAGCTCCATTAAGTAAGCCCAACACGCACCGCCGAGCAAGCGGCTTTGTGGCATGGCGATGAGCTGGATCACATCACGTCGTAGCGGGCGAAGAGGCGGTTGGCGAGGACAAAGAGCACGGTCGCATACAGCAGCAGGGAGGTCAGTGCCGGTAAGGCATGGCGCACGCTCTCGGCGACGGTCCAGCCGCGCTCGGCAAATCGCGGCAGGTCGCGCAGGTCGGCGCGCCAGCCGGGATCGTCGTTGAACCACTCGCGGGAGCCAAACGCATCGCGCTCTTCGAGGAAGGCGATGATCTGCCCGCGATAGGTGCGGGTTTGGTCGATGAAATCGTCGTATTCACGGCGGCTGGTGCCAGCGAGCAGGCTGGCGGCTTGAGCGTACGCACCGGCGGGCAGCAGGCGTTGGAGTTGGTCGTTGAGGCGTTGGATTCGGCGGGGGAATCCTTCGAGGAGGGGAGCCTTCTCGTTCCAAGCGCGCTGGGCGTATTTCAGGCGCAGCCGCTCGCCAGTGCGGACGATGTCTTGGAATTTTGTCAGCGCGGGTGTATCGGCGACACTCGATAGATAGACATGGGGCTTTTGCTCGTTTCTTCCCCAGTTGGAATAGGTTCCAGTGCCGTCGTCGTAGGTTACAGCCCCGCGTCCCTTTATATAGTTCCGCTCGACCATATCTGTGGGAAAGTACTTCGTCTGACCGTGCGCCCGGGCGAGGTCGGTGACCTCCTGATCGAACTCCTGCCACACCTGCGCGGCCTTGTGATGAGCTTGGGCATGCTTTTCCCCCATGTTGGCCTGCTCGTTGAGCAACGCCGAGATGCTGTTGGGCAGCACTATCGCCAGCAATGCCCACGCAAACAGCGCGACGATCAAGCTGGTCGCCGAGCGGTGCGTCGCGCACGAGATCGCCAGTCCAATCAAATAGAACACCAGCAGATACAGCAGCGATAGCACCAACAGCAAGCCTACCCGCGCCCACTCGCCCGCCCCGACGTCGATCTGCTCCGTGCCCAACAGCAAGATCGTCAGCAGGATGAAGCCGAGAGCCGTGGGAATGGCCAGCGTGGTCAAACCCGCGAGGATTTTGCCGGCGAGGACTTGGGCGCGGCTGACGTTGGTCGCCAACATCAGCCGCAGGGTGCCGTCCTCCTTCTCGCCGGAAATGGTCTCGCTGGCGATGAGGATGGCCAGCAAGCCGAGCACGAGTTGGAAGATGTACACCATGTCGAAGAAGGCAAAGATGGCGAGATAAGGGTTGCTCGACTGGAAGGGCGAGACTTCCTCGGCTTGGTAGGGCACCTCGAAGAGCAGCACCTTGACGGCTTGCCCGGCCTGTCGTTCGGCTCCTCGGGCGAACGCCGCTAAGGGACGCGGAGCCCGTAGCGCACGCGGAGCCGCCTTGACCTTTGCTGTGAGACCAAAGGTAGTCGAGACTAACCAGTCCCAGCCTAGGGCCGAATAATAGGTGATTTCGTGCAGTTTGCTGTCCTCAGTGGCCCGCTGGGTGAAGTAGCTGGCCTTTTTGTGGACGTAGGTCTGAGTCGTGAGGACGCCGTTGGCGAGGATCAGTACGACAGCGAGGATGGTGCAAGCGGCGAAGCGCTGGCTGAGCAGATGGCTGAGCATCTCTTTTTGGAACACAATGCCGATCATGATGCGGCTCCTGTGGGTTCGAGCGCAGTCTCAGGGGCGATCTGCGGGCTACAAGAATGAAAACTGAACCGGCGCGCTGTTCGGCATGACGATTTCTAAGAGCCGCCACATAGCCTTTTCTGGACTCCAGACGAGGCGCACGAAAAACGGGAAGCGCATCGGCCCGGTTTCAAAGTCGGCACACTCGTCCGGCCCCTCGACGATGACCATGAACTGAGCGGCCACCCATTTTTCGCCGGCCTGTAGAGCCGCCTTCATCTCGTCGTCCATGCGCAACGAACTCTTAGGGTTCACAGGGAGCAGGTCGTGGACCTCGATATAGTCCCAATAGCGCTCGTAGGCTCCTTGCAACTCGAACACGCGATACGCGCTGGCGAACAAGGAGGCGTTGTCGAAGAAGGAATCGCATCCCTTCGCGTTGAGGATTTGTCGGTGCTGGGTCGTTACGATGGCAAGGGGCGTATCGCCGGCATTGGGGATCGGCTCGGGGATGGGGATGCTCACCGCGAGGCCCGCCGCCTTTGCCTGCTCTTGAAACTGCTGTATTGCAGCGATTTCTTCGGGGCTAGGGCCGCGTTCCAAGCGCTCTTTTATCTCTTGGATCTGGTCCGGGTCATCCACCCCTGCGCGCAAGTAGAACTCGGCGGCGAGGCTGTCGCTGCCGGAAGCGGAAAAGGCGACGAGGAAGTCGTAGAGCCAGTCGCGCAAGTCGGCCTCTTGCTCGGCAGTGATGGGGATGTCTGGCTCGACGGGGATGGCCTCGACGGCCTGCTGCAACTCGGCCCCGGCCTCGACTTGGAACATCTCCAAGCGGTTGAGGTAGTCGAGATAGACTTGCTGGCCAGCGGCGTCGGGCGAAAAGCCGCCGTAGTGGTGCTCAGGCTCGGCCATAGCGGTGCTGGCGATGGCGAGTAGGGCGAAAATGGCTACGGATTGCATGGTGTCCTCCTTGGTTTGAGTTCGTCTTTTTAGGCTTCCGCATGAGCATGGGCGGATTATAGGGCCTTGAATACAAACAGAACCGGCGCGTCATTAGACGCGAAAATTTCTACGAGCCGCCACATATTCTTCTGGGGACTCCAGACGAGTTGGACGAAAAACGGGAAGCGCATCGGCCCCGTTTCAAAGTCGGCGCACTCTTCGGGCTCTTCGGCGATGAACGTGAATTGGGCAAAGATGCGCTGCTCACCCGCCTGTAGCTTTTTCTCAATTTCTTTTTTCAGCTTGGGCGGCCACCACATAGGCCCTTGGGGGAGCAAACCGTGGGTTTGGACGTAATCCCCATAGCTATCATACTCGCCTTGCATCTCTAACACCTCGAACGCACTGCCAAGAAAGGAAAGGTTGCCGAAGAAATAATCGCGCCCCTTTGTGGCGAGGATTTGTCGGTGCTGGGTTGCTAAGATGGCAAGGGGCGTATCGCCCGCATCAGAGACCGGCTCGGGGAGGGAAATAGTGATCCCCGCTGCCTTTAGCATTTTTATCATGGCTTTATCTTTGAGACTGGGCCCGCTTTCCAAGTCCTTTTTCATCTGCTGTATCGCCTCTGAGTCCTCAACGCCTTCGCGCAAGTAGAAAGTCGCGGCGAGGCTGTCGCTGCCGGAGACGGAAAAGGCGACGAGGAAGTCGTAGAGCCAGTCGCGCAGGTCGGCTGCTTGTACAGGAGTGATGGGAATGCTCGGCTTGACGGGGATGGCCTCGACGGCCTCCCGCAATTCATCACCGGCCTCGGCCTTGATCATATCCAAGCTGTTGAGGTAGTCGAGATAGACTTGGAGGCTGTCGGGGTGAGATGAAAAGCCACCGTGCGGATGCTTAGGCTCGGCCATAGCGGTGCTGGCGATGGCGAGCAGGGCGAAAATGGCTACGGGTTGCATGGTGTCCTCCTTGGTTTGAGTTTCAGTAAGTATTATTGCAATTATCGTGCCAGTAGGCGACCAGCGGGTGATAATCGCGCCGATTTCTTTGATAGAGTGTTCGTAACTGTCTGTTATACAATATGTTGTAAAAAATGAGCTGATTTATTGCCCCGCTTTCAAATCCTTTGCAAAGCCCTTTTGACGGCCTAAAAGTGCGCGGATATATCGCACAAGTGCGTCGAAACATCGCATGGTCGCCGCCATCGTTGCTGTCGCTGTTGTCGTTGCAGTCGTCGCGGTCGTCGCCATCGCTGTCGCGGTCGTCGTCGCCATCGCCATCGCCATCGTTGCCGTCGCCGCCGTCGCCGCCCCCACCGTAGTCGCCGCCCCCAGTGGCGGCGACTATCCCCCGATGCCTCTCGAGGGATATGGAGGTAGCCGGTCTAGGAACGACCCACTTTGATCTGGAAATGTGGGGCGACGAAGGCTGTCTTTAGACGATGCTGGCGCGTAGCCATGCTCGGTAGGCCAGCATGTACGTGAGAACGGCGAAGAAGAATAGGCCGATGACATCGACGACCGCATGCCGCAGCAAGGTCGCCGCCGACAGGCTCTCGGTAAAGACAGGTAAGGTGTCGGGGTTGATTTTCTGCCGCGACAGCCCTTGGGCGACGGGGTGGATGTGCATGCTTTTGGGATCGTCGCGGTCGAGGTTGAGCATGGTCTGCTCGAACTGCTGGACAAAGGTGCGGGCTTGCTCGACAAAGCTCTTGTGACGCGCTAGTCCGGTGCCGGCGAGGGCCTCCATGCCGTACTGGAAGCAGCCCATTGGCGACAGACGCACGATGTGGCGCGCTCTTTCAACCTCGCTGAGGCTGAAGGCCAAAAATTGGTCTTCCCGGTCTTGAATAACCTGACGCTTGGCGCGTTCGGCCTCGGCAAACTCGCGTAGCTTTTTGGGGTTTCTCATATCGCGCTTCCGCGCAGCAGACCTAAGAAGATTAATTTTCTCTTTTTCTGGAGCGTTGAACTCCCACTCCATTACAACCGCTTCTCCGAAGTCGCGGACCACCACGCGGGAGGCCAACGCACCGCCGGCCGCCGGCCAGAGCAACACCCCGCAGGTCCACAGCAACAACACGTTCACCAAACTGGAGCGCGTAGTGCTGCTCCGTATCGACACCCACAGCCCCAATCCGACAAAGCAAGCTAGATACAGCAGCGATAAGCCGCCCATGCCGACGATGCGCCCGGCCTCAACCAGACCCAAGTTCACCTGCGGCAGCGCGAGGACGATGAGCAGGTTGACGACAACGGCGAGGCTCAACACGAGGGCGAGGGCGAGCATCGCGCCGAGGAACTTGCCCAACAGCAGGGTGTGCCGCGGCAGGCTCTGCGCCATGACCAGCTTGAGGGTGCCGCGCTCTTTTTCGCCGATGAAGGCGTCGAAGGTGAACAACAAGGCCATGAGGCTGAGCAGGCCGCCGATGATGAAGACCCAGTCGATGGCTCGGGCCTTCATGAGTTGGCTGGCCTTTGGTGCCCAGTGGGTTTTGATGTCCCAATAGATGAGTACAAAGGGATCGTAGAACATGATGTCGTCGTTGTACCCGAATTGCCAACTCGGCGTCCAGAGCCGCTCGGGCAGGGCGTCGTTGGCACCCACGGCGCAGAACATGAGGGGGCTGGGTTTTTTATAGATATAGTCTTGCCCTCCATGGACGATCAGCTTCCACAAGCCCTGTTGGGCGTGGCTGCGGCCGATCTCTTGCTGGGCTTGGACCTGTTCGAGATAGAGGTCGCGCCGGGACTCGTAGGACCCGCCGACAAAGCCGAGGGCATTGAGCACCATCAGCCCTACGGTCAGCACGAGGGCTAAGCTAAAGCGCAGGCTGAGGAGGTGATCGATCAGTTCGCGTTTTACAATGGCAGCTAGCATTGAGGGGTCTCCTTCTTTAGAGTCATCGGCATCGGCAAAGGTAGATTATATGAGGTTGAACAGAAAGTTTTGCGGCACACCGACGCTGAAATAGACCTCTACATGGCACCACATAGCCCGTTCTGGATCCCAGACTAGCCGACAGAAGGACGGGGTGCGCCCCTGCCACGGCCAATCGGAGACCCCTGCCGGCTCTTCGACGATGAACATGATGTCGGCGAAAATCAACGACTCGCCGGCCTGTAGAGCTTCCTCAACCTCGTCGTATAGTTTGGGGTGAAAATTCAAGGTGCCTTTGGGGACCATGCCATGCGTCTGGAGGTATAACGCATAGCTATCGTACGCCTCTTGCATTTCAAATACCTTAAACGCGCTGTCGAAAAAGGACACGCTCTCGAAAAAGTAATCGCGTTTCGCTATGCCGAGTATTGTTCTATGCCCGGCTGCAAACATGGCAAAGGGCGTATCGCCTGTCGGGACGTCTCTGCTAGCGAGATACTCTTTCAGGAATTCTAACCCGTCGGGGTTATTCGTGCCCTCGCGGAGGTAAAACGCGGCGGCGAGGCTGTCGCTACCCGAAGCCGAAAAGACTACTAAGAAGTCGTAGAGCCAATCGCGCAATGCGGCTTCTTGCGCTAGGTCAATGGGAGCACCCAGATCAACGGGGATCGCCTCGACAGCCTGCCGCAATTCGGCCCCGGCTTCGATCTTCATCATCTTCTGACCATGGATGTAGTCATAGAAAATTTGCAGACTGTCGGGGTGGGATGAAAAGCCCCCATACTGGGACTTAGGAGGCATGACGGTAAGGCTGGAGTCGGCTTCCCGTTCTACGCACGCATACTGGGCGAACCAAGCGGCGATTAGGGTGAAATACAGCGTTTTCATCTTTATACCTCTTCTGGGTTTGGGTTAGGTTGCCCCGGAATAGCGGTGATTAAGGTGCCATTCCGGGGCGCGTTGGGTGGAGCGGCCTAGACCAGCCGCCCCTGAAGGCTGATTAGGCACTGCATACCGCGTTACCGTTTTTGCACTCGCACTTGGCGTGCTCACCAATTGCGAAGCAGAAATCGGAACCGCACTTGATGAAGCACCCAATAGCCTCGGCCTTCTGCGGCAGGAAGCTGGCGACCAAGGCCGTGAAGCCAATGGCCAGCCGGATGATGCGCGTCTTCATGATGCGCTCCTTTACTTTAAGTTGGTTGCGTACTCTCGGAGGCGATCTCCGAGGAGAAGCACTGGCCGCTAGGGACAAGCCCCGAACCAGTTGAGACGATGTGCTTCATAAGCGTTACCTCCGTTCTGTTGCTGTGGAGAATGCCGGTTGTCGTTTCAGTAAGTATTATCGCAATTATCGTGCCAATAGGCGGCCAGCAGGTGATAATCATGTCGATTTCTTTCTTATAATTTTCATAAATACTTGTTATACAATATGTTATAAAAAAATAAATTAATTTCTCGTCCGTCTTTCAGGCCCTTTGAATGTGCTATTGATGGCCTAAAAGTGCGCGGATACATCGCACAAGTGCGTCGAAACATCGCACAGGCATGGCGGTTGGTTGCGGCGCAGGTTCGGCTGCGTTGAAGGGGATCGCTGCTATATTCTGCTTATCGTCTGACGCGGTGGTTGATGCGGAACGGGCGGCAAAGATGCGGTGGAGGTGGGCTGACGGGCGGAGATTTCGGTCTTGGGCTGGTTACGATGCTGGTGTGCAGCCACGCTCGGTAGGCCAGCTCAGCCCTACGGTCAGCACGAGGGCTAAGCCAAGGCGCAGGCTGATGAGGAGATCGATCAGTTCCCGTTTTACAATGGCTGCTAGCATTGAGGGAAAACAGAAAATACCGGGCCGCCGCCTTCACGTGGGAAGACGCGGCCCAGCGCATACCTATGCCTAGATGTAACTGAACAGAAAATACGGCCTCCCGAGGCCGTAAATGATCTCGACATGACGCCACATAGTCTTGTCTGGATCCCAAGCGATGCGGAGGAAGAACGGGAAGTGCGCTGCTCCCTCAAAGGCGGCGAACTCTTCGGGCTCTTCGACGATGAACATGACCTCCACAAAGGTCTGCGGTTTGCCCGCTTGCAGGTGCTCTTGGACCTCGCTCTTCATTTTAGCAAAGGTACCCGAACCGGCCCCAGGTGGAAACATGCCGCGGCCCATGAGAGACCTGAAATAAGAGCTATACTCGGCCTGCCTCTCGGACACCTCAAACGCGCTGTCGAAAAAGGATACCTTTCCCAAGTAGTAATCGCAGTCATGCCTATCGAGGAGTTGCCGGTGTCCCGCTTTGAGGATGTCAAAAGGCGTATCGCCTTTTAGAAGGCCCTCGCTTGCAAGCTCGTTTTTTAACTTCTCTATCCCTTCGGGGTTATTGACGCCCTCGCGGAGGTAAAACGCGGCGGCGAGGCTGTCGCTACTCGAAACCGAAAAGGCGACTAAGAAATCGTAGAGATAGGTGTGCAGGTCGGCTTCTTGCGCGGGAGTGATGGGAGTGTCCCCCTTGACGGGGATGCCGGCGATGGCCTGCTGCAACTCGTCCCCGGCCTCGACGTTTATCATCTCTAAGCTGTTGGCATAATCGTGAAAGGCTTGGAGAGAGGCTTGGATGCTGTCGGGGTGCATGGAGTAACCGCCGTACTGGGTTTTCGGCTCGGCAGGGACGCTGGCGACAGCGAACCAAGCGGCGATTAGGGCGAAATACAAAGTTTTCATCTGGACCTCTTCTGAGTTGCTTTTCGGGTTTACTGCGTTGTCTCGGAGGCGATCTCCGAGGGGAAGCACGGGCTATTAGGGCTGCGAGCCCAAGCCCGTTGAGACGATGTGCTTCATAAGCGTTACCTCCGTTCTGTCTGTAAGTAAGTAATGACGTTGCCGTAAAAAAAGGTTAGAAAATTTCAGGCCCCTCATTTGGCGTCGTAGCGCCCAAAGAGTCGGTTGGCGAGGCCAAAGAGCACGGTCGCATACAGCAGCAGGGCCGTTAGATCAGGCAAGGCATGGCTCAGGCTCTGGGCGACGGTCCAGCCGCGCTCGTTAAACCGCGGCAGGTCGCGCAGGTCGGCTCGCCAGCCGGGATCGTCGTTGAACCACTCGCGAGAGCCAAACGCATCGCGCTCTTCGAGAAAGGCGATGACTTGCCCGCGATAGGTGCGGGCTTGGTCGATAAAGTCGTAGTATTCGCGTCGGCTGGTGCCGGCGAAAGCACTGGCGGCTTGGGCGTACGCACCGGCGGGCAAGAGGCGTTGGAGCCAGCCGTTCCAGCGTTGGATGCGGCGGGGGAAGTTTTCGAGCAAGGGGGCTTTGGCGTTCCAAGCGCGCTGGGCGTACTTCAGGCGCAACCGCTCGCCGGTGCGGATGATGTCTTGGAACTCGGCGAGCGAGGGCGAATCGACCACACTAGAGAGATAGAGAGCGGGTGCCTGCTCGTTACTGTAAGAGTATTCGCCAGGGAACGAAAAGGTGATTTCCGCTCCGCGAACCGGGTGCGTGAACTGCTCAACCATCTGTACAGGAGGGTACTGGATCTGGCTGTGCGCCCGAGCGAGATCGGCGACCTCTTGGTCGAACTTATTCCACACCTGCGCGGCCTTGTGATGAGCTTGCTTGTGTTTTTCGCCCATGTTGGCCTGCTCGTTGAGCAAGGCCGTGATACTGTCGGGCAGCACAATCGCCAGCAAGGCCCACGCAAACAGCGCGACGATCAAGCTGGTGGCCGAGCGGTGCGTGGCGCACGAGATCACCAACCCAATCAGATAGAACACCAGCAGATACAAAAGCGACAGCGCGAACAGCAGCCCCAACCGCGCCCACTCGCCGGTCCCGACTTCGATATACTCCGTGCCCAACAGCAAGATCGTCAGCAGGATAAAGCCGAGAGCGGTTGGAATGGCCAGCGTGGTCAGGCCGGCGAGGATTTTGCCAGCGAGGACTTGGGCGCGGCTGACGTTGGTCGTTAGCATCAGCCGCAACGTGCCGTCCTCCTTCTCGCCGGAGATGGTCTCACTGGCGATGAGAATGGCCAGCAGGCTGAGCACGAGCTGGAAGATGTACACCACGTCAAAGGAGGCAAAGATGGCGAGGTAGGGATTGATCGACTCGGAGGACGCGATAGCCTCGGTTTGGTAGGGCACCTCAAAGAGCAGGACCTTGACGGCCTGTCCCACCTCTTGTTCGACGCCTTGGGCAAACACCTCTAAGGGGCGCGGGGGCCGTAAGGCGCGCGGCGCCGCCTCGTCGAAGAGTGGAACCCTGTCGGAACTGTTGAAGTCTGAGCCTAGAACCGAATAATACGTGATTTCGGGCAGTTTGGTCTCCTCAACAGCACGTTGAGTGAAATAGCTGCCCCTTTTCTGGACATAAATCTGGCTGGTGAGTATACCGTTGGCGATGATGAGCACCACAGCGAGGGCGGTGCAAGCGGCAAAACGCTGGCTGATCAGGTGGCTGAGCATCTCTTTTTGGAACACAATGCCGATCATGGTGCGGCTCCTGTAGGTTTGAGGAGTGGATTATTGCCTTTGCTACGCGGCCATGGCCCTAATGACCGCTTGGCTCTGCATCTCCATGCCGAGCTGCTTAAACAGGCGCAACGCCGCTATCCATTCGGCCATCGCCCGCCGCTTGTCGCCATCTTGTCGTGCGTACAGATTGCCCAAGGACACGTGATTAAAAGCCTGCATCTGCGCGTTCCCCAACTGATGGCACAGGTCCATAGACCCCTGTATATGCTGTTGCGCCATTTTTAAGTCGCCGGCGGTCATGTAGAGATCGGCCAGCAGCGACGCCATGTTACAGCGACCGTGTGCATGCCCTTGTGTCACGTAGATACTCAAGGCTTCATTGCCGCTGCTCAGGGCGCGGTCTGTATGGCCTAAGTCGCGGCAGACCGAGGCGATACAGCTAAGTTGCAGGGCCACTTCAAGGGGCGTCCCTTGCTGTCGGGCCGCCGCGAGTCCGGCCGTGAAATGGTGCAGGGCCTGCTCCGGGTCGCCGCGGCGCAGGGCCAGTTGCCCCAAGCCGTTGAGTAGGTTGCCCGGCACGTCGTTGCCGTAGAGGGCGCGGCTGTGCTGGAGCCACTGTTGGGCTGCCTCTAAGTCGTTCTGCTGTATGTAGAGGTTGCCCATATTGTTAGCCATCTTGGCCGCGAGAGCGGCATCGCCGCCTGCTTGGGCGTACTGCATGGCCTTGCGGTAGTGCGTTGCCGCTTCGGCAAAGCGGGCTTGGCCTTGCTTGATGAAGCCGACGTTGCCTTCGGCCTCGGCTGTATCGCACGGGACGCGGCTCGGCGAGCAGGCGGCCAATGCCTCTTGGAAATACCGCAGCGATTGGTTGAGGTCGCCGGCGATCTCCCAGTAGTGGCCGAGTTGGGTGCAAGCGGCAAAAAGCCCCTTTTGGCACGGCCCGGCGCGAAAGAGCCGCCGCGCTGTTCGGTAGTGGGCGGTCGCTTGCTCGCGTTGTCCCTTTTTGCGGCAGGTATGGCCCCATTTGAGCTGGGTCCACGCCTTGGTTGTTTTGGTCGTCATGGTGGCCTCCTTATCGCGTCAGGGCCAGCACGGGTATCAGCACCTGCTCCGCGCCGATTTGCACTTCTACCCCACAGTGGAGCGTACCAGCGGGGAAATCGCTCGCATTGCCGATCTGGACGACTAAGGTATGGTCGGCTTCCCGTTGGTATGCGATGTCGAGTTGCACCTCGTCGCACACAGGCGATGTCTGTACGGGCGCGTCGGCGAACTCGGCAGGCAAGCCCACGCGCACTTGGAGCGTCTCGCGCCGTTGCGCGGCACCCACTCCGAAGGACGCGCTCTGTGGTGCTAGACTAAAGCGGGGGCTGACCCGTCCGCGCACTTGGATGGAACGGGCGTACTCTTCGCTCTCGCCAGCAATCGTCGCTTCAATGGTGGCGATGATCCGATCTCCCCACGTCAGGTCCGCTGCCGGGGCGATTGCTAGGGCGGTGCCGCCTTCTACCACCGCTGCCTCGATGCCTTTTCCCGCGACTTGGACTTGGCGAATTTGGCGCGGCTGCCCGTCGATCTGCACAAGGGGAATGCGTTGGATAATGGAGGCTAGGTCGTCGCCTCGAATCGTCCCTAAGTGCAACTTGCCGGGCAGCATGGGCACAACTTGGCCTTCCAATCGCAACTGCCATTTGTCGGCTTGGTCTGCCACTCGGAAGTCAATGCTGGAGGCAAAGGCCCCGGCGCGACCCCGAGTATCGATCTGATAGGAAATGGCGTAAGATTCGCCGGCCTTCAACAGCCCTTGGGGGAACTCGACGCCGGTGCAGCCGCAGCCGGGTTCAGCCGCGACGATCTCCATGTCGTAGGGTGCGACAAAGCGTACTTGGCCGGCTGTGCCCTCGCTGTCGTAGGTGGTGCCGTACTCGGCGGTCTGCGGCAGTTCGTCGGCATGAGTCCAGCTCGTGCCGAGCACGGCGGCTACGACCGCTGCTTTTAGCGTTAGCTTGTTCATGATCTTTCCTCCCGCGTTAGTGGTAAGGATGGATTACATGAAGTTGAACAGAAGAAACGCATGCGGCACACCATGGCTGAAATAGACCTCTACATGGCGCCACATCGCCTGCTCTTCGTCCCAGAGTAGCCGAAAAAAGGTCGGGGTGCGTCCCGGGGTCTCAAACGTGGTAAACTCTTCGGGCTCCTCGACGATGAACATGACGTCGGCAAAGACCAAGGGGGGACCGCCCTGCAAGCGTTTTTCGACGTCTTCCCGTAGTTTGATATGCTCGAAGAACACTCTGCCTTTGGGAAGCATGCCATGAGTATCAAGGTAGGACTCATAGCTATCGTATTCTTCCTGCATATCAAACACCTTGAACACGCTGTCGAAGAAAGACACATTGGCGAAGAAATAATCGCGCTCTGCCATGTTGAGCACGACCTTGTGAAAGCTGTGGAAGAAAGCAAGGGGCGTGTCGGTATCGCCTGTTAGGATTCCCTGACTCTTGGCCTCCTTGCTCACCTGCTCTATCAGGTCGGAGTTGGTTGCCCCCTCTCGCATGTAAAATGCAACGGCGAGACTATCGCTGCCCGAAGCCGAAAAGGCGACGAGAAAATCGTAGAGCCAATCGCGCAGCCCGGCTTCTTGCTCCAGATCGATGGCAGTACCCAAGTCAACGGGGATGGCCTCTATCGCACGCCGCAATTCATCACCGGCCTCGACCTTCATCATCTCTTGACCGTGGATATAGTCGTAGAAGAACTGGAGGCTGTCGACGTCGGACGAAAAGCCGCCGTATTGGGATGTAGGCTCGGCCATGGCTGTGCTGGCGACGGCGATCAGGGCGACGGACAAGATACGAATGGCTAAGGGTTTCATGGTATTCTCCTTGTTCTTGGTATGGTATTAGGGCGGCGAGCGGTCAGAACCACCCGCCGCCTGTTGGGTTGCCCTTGGGTATAGGCGAGTAACCACTACCCAAGGCGTTGGAATGCACACTCATGCGTTAGGCGATTTCGCATACCGGCTTGTTGTCAGAGTTGCAGTAGCACCTAACATCCTTATCATGGCTCGATATGCTGCACCTGTTAGCACCAAAGCCCAAAAATCCCCCGCATTTGGCATCGCACTCATTCAGTGCCTGCGCCTTCTGCGGCAGGAAGCCGGCGACCAAGGCCGTGAAGCCAATGGCCAGCCGGATGATGTGCAGTTTCATGATGAACTCCTTTTCAGAATTGCTGCGTTGTCTCGGAGGCGATCTCCGAGAGGAAGCACTGGCCGCTAGGGCCGCAAGCCCCAAGCCAGTAGGACGATGTGCTTCATAAATTACCTCCTTTTTGTTGCTGTGGAGAGTGCCGGTTGTCGTTTCAGTGAGTATTATTGCAATTATCGTGCCAATAGGCGACCAGCGGGTGATAATCGCGTCGATTTCTTTGGTATAATGTTCATAACTACCTGTTATACAATATGTTATAAAAAAATGCGCTAATTTTCTCTCCCGTCTTTCAAGCCCTTTGAATGCGCTCTCGATGGCCTAAAAGTGCGCGGATATATCGCACAAGTGCGTCGAAACATCGCATGTCCCCATCGCCGCCACTAGGGGCGGCGACCACTAGGGGAGGGGGATCGTTGCTATTTTTTGCGTATCGTCTGACGCGGTGGTTGATGCGGAATGGGCGGCGGCGCCCCCCCCGCAGTCGCCGCCCCCAGTGGCGGCGATAGGGATGGAGGTTTCGGCTTGGGCTGGTTGATTGCGACGGGGCGTCGCCTGCTAACGAGACGACGCCCCGCTGGTGTGGCTCCTAGGGCAATTGAAGCGGCCTCCAAGCTTACGTGGACTTAAACAAAAAGAGAACCGGCGCGTCATTCGGCGCGAAGGCCTCTACCAAGTTCCGTTAAGCGGCCCCGGAATGGCGGCGATTAAGCCATCACTCCGGGGCAGGATAGGTTTTGCATTTCGATTACATGGCCGAAAAGAGAAAGGGATTTGGCCGCTTGGAGGTGTAGAAGACCTCTACAAAGCGCCACATCGCCCGCTCTGAATCCCAGACCAGCCGACAGAAGAAGGGAGTGCAAACCGGCCCTTCCGACCCGGCGCCCTCGGCCGGCTCTTCGGCGACAAACGCGATGTCCGCGAAAACCCGCTTCTCGCCGGCGCGCAGTGCCGCTTCCACCTCTTGCTGCAATTTGAACCTAGCCTTGACGACATTCCGCAGATACGCCCGATAAGGTTCATAGCGGCCCTGCATCTCAAACACCTTGAAGGTGCTGTGGCGGAAGAAGGCGTGGCCAAAGCGGTATTCGTAGCCTTGGGCGTCGAGTACGGCGCGGTGCATGGCCTGCAAGAGGTCAAAGGGCGTGTCGTCTTGGGGAATGCCCCAAGATGCTAAGGTCTCCTTTATGTGCTTCAGGGCCGTAGGGTTGTTGATGCCCTCGCGGAGGTAGAACTGGGCGGCGAGGCTGTCGTTGCCAGAGGCGGAAAAGGCGACCAGAAAGTCGTAGAGCCAGTTGCGCAGGTCGGCTTCTTGCTCGGGCGTGATCGGGACGCCGGTGGCGATGGGGATGGCTTCGACCGCCTGCCACAACGCCGGGCCAGCTTTGACCTCGATCTTCTCGGCGGTGTGGATGTAAGCCAGCAAGCTCTGGAGTTTGTCGAGGCGGGGCGCGAAGCCGCCGTGCGGGTACTTGGTCTCAACGGCCGCTGCGCTGGAGACAGCGAGCAGGGCGACGCACAGGATGCGA
Organism: Candidatus Latescibacterota bacterium; assembly: GCA_965242865.1. GTDB lineage: Bacteria > Latescibacterota > UBA2968 > UBA8231 > UBA8231. The sequence continues at coordinate 4,555,962 of CBDETK010000013.1, read as the reverse complement.
ATGGCTATGGGTTGCATGATGCCCTCCTTGGTGGAAGAGTGCGGTTGTTGCTTCTGCAAGCATTATTTGCAACAATCGTGCCAATGAGGGGCCCAATGGCCGCCAATCGCGCCTGTTTTTTGGCGGCATAAAGCATAAATAACTGTTAAACAATGCGTTATAAAAAATAAGATAATTTTCTCGCTCGTCTTGCAGGCCCTTGATACATCGCACAAGTGCGTCGAATCATCGCGTTTAGCGGACCATCCCTGTCCGTCAGCGAACAACAGGTGTTCGCCAGCGGACAGTTGGGGTGTGTTGATGTGGAGTGGAGGGCGGTAAATCGCAGACGAGAATGGTCTGCGTCACAGGCGGGAGGCTGCCGACATCGACATATAGTGATTATAGGCGTCTTCGCCGGTAAGACGTTCCTCGTCTTGTACTTCGTTCATTAGCTGCGCGAGGCCATAATTTTCTATGGCTTCTTCGAGACGCTCAAATTCCGCCAGCGGAATCTGCACGGCGATTGGAGTTTGGTTTTCGTCGAGGACATAGTACTTGTGAATTTCCAACATGGCCTTCTCCTAAGGTTCGGTTCAAGGCTAGCGGCTGTATTGGCTCACGTCGATGTCGAACTGCTTGATCTTGCGCTGTAAATTGCGCCGTCCGAGTTGGATGCGCTCGGCCGCTTGGCTGATGTTGCCGCCGGTTTGCTTTAGGGCGTCGCGGATGAACTGCTCCTCAAAGTGCTCGCGGGCGTCGTGGAAAAGGACCTCTTCTTCGGCGGCTGGCGGTGCTTCCGCCGTGCGGTCGCGGTCGGTGACAGTGGCCGGCAGGTCGGCCACTGCAATTTCCTCGCCTTTGGCCAACGCCATGGCGCGTAAAATGGCGTTTTCCAGCTCGCGCACATTGCCGGGCCAGTCGTGGTGCTCCAGCCGCGCCAACGCCTGGGCGCTGACTCGCTGCACTCGTTTGTTGAGCCGCTCGCGCATCTCGTCGATAAAAGCCTGACACAACAAGGGAATGTCGGCCTTGCGCTGGCGCAGCGGCGGCACCTCAATGGTGACCGCGTTGAGGCGGTAGAACAAATCCTCGCGGAATGCGCCGCTGGCCATGGCTTGCTCTAGGTCTTTGTTGGTGGCCGAAAGCACGCGCACATCCACCTGATGCGTCCGCGTCGAGCCGACCGGCTCGAACTCTCCTTCCTGCAACACGCGCAACAACCGGGTTTGCAGCCCCACCTCCATGTCGCCGATTTCGTCGAGGAACAAGGTGCCGCCGTCGGCCTCCATAAAGCGCCCCTTGCGGTCGCGCACCGCGCTGGTAAAAGCCCCCTTGACGTGCCCGAACAATTCGCTCTCTAGGACGCCCGGATTCAGGGCCGCGCAACTGCAGCGCACAAACGGGCGGGCCGCGCGGTCGCTGGCGCGGTGGATGGCCGCGGCCACCAGCTCCTTGCCGGTGCCGCTCTCGCCGCAGATCAGCACGGGCAGGGGCGTGGCCGCCACGTCTTGGACCATTCGGTAGATTTTTCGCATCGGCTCGGTCGCGCCGACCATGCCCAGTCCCGCGCCCTGCGCTTGGCGCAGCCGCTCGTTTTCGGCCCGCAGCTTTTGCAGCTCGCGGATCTTGCTGATGTGATTGAGGATCTCTTCGGCGTTAAAGGGCTTGGCGAGATACCCATAAGCACCCAGCTTGACGGTTTCTACCGCGCTTTGGACATCGGCATGCGCCGTCAAGATGAGCACTTCCTCGGGCCGCTCGCGCACGTTGAAGTGCCGCAGAAAATCGAGGCCGCTCAGCTCGGGCATCCGCAAGTCGAGTAGGATGATGTCAAAGGATTCGCTTTGGAGGAGCGCGAGGGCCTCGCGCCCGTCCGAGCGGGTCTCCACGGCGAAGCCCTCGCGCCGCAAGATGCTGCTCGACAGCTTGAGCAGGTCCGGCTCGTCGTCGATCATGAGGATTTTGCCGTCGTGTTGGGCCATGGCTATGCCTTTTCCTCTCTATTGTACGGCAGCAAGAGCGCGAAGCAAGTGCCTTTGCCAATGCGGCTCGCAACCTCTATGTGGCCGCCGATTTCTCGCAGTTGACGCTGGGCAATGGCCAGCCCCAAGCCCGTGCCCTCGCCCGGGGCTTTGGTCGAAAAGAACGGCTCAAAGATGCGGGCGATCTGGGTTGGCTCAATGCCGGTGCCAGTGTCGCAGATTTTTATGGCAACGCCCGCGGGCGTGGGGCGGCCGCTCACGGGCAGGCGGCCGCCTTGGGGCATGGCTTGGAAGGCGTTGCGGATGATGTTGAGGTAGATGTCTTTGAGCATGTCGCGGTTTATGAGCACCGGGGGCACCGGCTCAAAGCAGCGCTCAATCGAGATGCCGAGGTGCTCGGCGTGTTTGGTCTCCAAGTCGAGGAGCTGCTCTAGCACCGCGACCGCGTCGATCGGCTCCTCGCGGTGCTGAGCCGGCCGGGCAAAGTCGAGCAGGCTGCTGACGCGCTCGTCAATGCGGCGGATGGCCGCGCGCATCATCTGCAAGGTCTCGTCGCGCTCCTCCTTTTCTTCCGGGGCCAGCCGCGGCAGCAGGTCGCAGGTGTTTTGCACAATGGCGAGGGGGTTTTTGATTTCGTGGGCCACGCCAGCGGCCACCGCCCCGAGCGCCGAGAGCTTTTCGGCCTGCATGTAGTGCAGCTCCAGCAGGTGTTGCTGGGTCTGGTCTTCCACCATGAGCAAGAGCGTGCCGCGATGGCCGGGGCGCAGCGCGGCCGTGCGCAGGTTCCAATAGTGTACCGTGCCATCCTCAATGGCGAGGTTATCGACCTCTTGCGCGGTCGGATGGGCCTTTAGCCACGCGCACACTTGGGCCCCGGCCGGGGTCGCGCTCAAGGCGGCGGCCGGGGCCGGCAGCAGCAAGCCGGCCCACGCCTTGTTGCTCTGTACGATGCGGTACTCGGCGTCGAGCACGGCCACCGCGAGGGGATTGTCCTCGATCAGATGGTGCTGCAAGTCCAAGGTGCTCTGCAAGTCGCGCTGGCGTTTGGCCAGCGTTTGGTCCAGCTCGACAAAAGCGTCGGCTAGTTCGCCGATTTCGTCGCGCCGCGCCGTGGGAGCGCCGAGGAGGGGATAGCCGTCTCGCCGGCGGCGCACCGCGTGGGTGAGCAAGACGAGGGGCGCGACGACCGAGTTGCGCGTCAAGCCGCCCAAAATCAGGGACCCGAGCGCCGAAAGCACGATGACCGCATAGAGCGCGTACAGCACAAAGGTGTACGGGGCATACGCCTCGTCCTCGTGCTGTTCAATGGCGACGATCCAGCCCCAGTCGCGCACGGGCGCAAACCCCGTGACCCAGTCCGTGCCCCCGGTGTCGCGCCACGCGAGAATGCCGGCTGGCCCGCGCATGGCCTGTACGTGCGGGTGATGTTGCCACGAGTAGAAGGCCTGGCGCATGGGCCGCGCCAGATAGTGCCCATCGTCGGCGTGGAGCAAGGTCGCGTACCCGGTGCGGCCGAGGTGGATGAGATCGATCTTTTGCCAGACTCGGTGAAAGTCGAGGCGAGCGAGGAGGGCTTGTTGAGTCGGCTGACCGTCCCGTTCCACCGGGAGCGCGACAAAGAGCTTGGGCGTCTCCTTAAATTCTTCGAGCAGGGCGACGTACAGGCTGCCGGCCGCGACCTTGGCCCAAGCCGCGTCCGGGTCGTAGGAAGCGGGCCACGCAATCGCCGCGCTCGCCGCCTGTATTTGGTTTTGGCTGTCCACTAGGTACAGGGCCTCCACGTCGCTGTCTGCGAGCGCGGCCTTTTCGAGCAACGCGGGCACATCCTGCGGCTCGGTTGCCGTTGCCACGTACTGGGCGAGGCGTTGCAAGTTGGAGGAGATGGTAGAAAAGATGTGGGTGATCTCCTCGGCCGTGCGGTGGGCCATTTCGCGGCGGCTGTCTAGCACGGCCTCTTCAATGGCCGCCCGAGCCGTGTTCAACACGAACAGATCGACCAGCAACACCGGCACCAGCCCCAAGGCGAGGTAATAGCCCAGCAGGCGCAGCCACAGCCGTTGCCGTTGGCCGCGCCGGCCTTTGAGACGCTTCAGGATCGAGAGCATCCGTCCTAGGGGCCGCCCAACCATGAAAGCCGCAGTGCTTCAGGGGCCGACGACCGCGCCCGAGAAGGTGAGGACGCCGAAGCGGTGGGCGCGGTGGAAGTCGGCCACGGGCGTTCCAGTGTCGGACCACATCCCATATTGGCCTTGGTAGCCCTTAGTGCGGTTTAGCCCGACGCGCCATTGGTCGCCATCTTGGGGCGGGATCTGCCCTCCCAAGTGGCGGAAGTTGTCGTGGGGGATGGCGATTTCGAGGATCCAGCCTGCGTCCGTGTCTGAGTGGTCGTTGAGGGTGCCGTCATACGTAGTGGCCATGACCACGCCTTCGCTCTGCCAAGAATTGTGAATGGCCTTGGTGCGCTCCACGCCGCCGCCGAAGGCGATGTAGTCGAGCAAGGTGCCGTGGATGTTCATCTCATAGCCGTAGTAGTTGCCGGGGACAGCCGCATTGGGCGCGGCGAAAATCTCGACCGCGTCCTCTTGGTACACCTTCCCATCGTGCTCGGTCACCTCGGAGTCTAGATGCGGATCGACGCACTCGTAGATGATGTAGAGGTTGTCGTCGTCCCAGAGCAAGCGGGCGGTCGTGGATTGCGGTGCCTCTTGGGTGAGGTCGGTCCAAGGCATCACAAAGGCGATGGGCGCGGTGCGCTGCCAGTCGGCCTCGTCGAGGCGGCCATCGACTTGGATCCCTTGGTCCGTGCGGAGGACTTGGTAGGTGGGTAGCTCGGCTGGTGGAGCTTGGAAGCGGGTGGCTTCTTGGGCGCTGGCCGAGCCAGCGAGGGCGAGGATGAAGATCAAGCCGTAAAGCATGGTCAATCCTTTCGACTAGGGTCTAGGGTGGTTGTGCAGGAAGGGCGTTTCTCCGCGGGCAAATGCTTGGGCGATTTGGTCGCAGCGTTCGTTGTCGGGGTGGCCGGCGTGGCCTCGGGTGTATTGCCATTGGACGGCGGGCGCGTTGAGCTGGTCGAGGACGCGCCACAGGTCTTGGTTGAGCACGGGCTTTTGCGCGGTCGTGCGCCAGCCGCGCCGCTTCCAACCGCGAATCCACTTGGTAATGCCTTGGCGCAGGTACTCGCTGTCTGTGACGAGCGTGATGGCGAGGCCGGGCGGGGCCGCGCGCAGCCCCTCAATGGCCGCTTGCAGCTCCATGCGGTTGTTGGTCGTCGCCGGGACGCCCCCGCCCAGCTCGACGATGCGACCATCGCCGTACATCAGCCGTGCGGCCCAGCCCCCGGGGCCTGGGTTGGACGAACAGGCGCCGTCGGTGAAAATGGTCAGGGTTTGCGCGGGATTGGCTTGCGGTTGCAGCACGGGATTTGCCTTTATTTGCGGTGCGGTGCTAGTTTGGCAACAATAAACCATGGCGCGAGCGAGGGCAATTGAGGCGATGGGAACTTCCTCGCTCCGAACCGTAGAAAGAAATGCAATGGCAGTGTATGATGTGGCAATTATCGGCGGCGGCCCCGGGGGTTATTCAGCCGCCATTCGGGCGCGGCAGTTGGGGTTAAAAACCGCGCTGGTCGAAGACGCCGAGTTGGGCGGGACCTGTCTAAATTGGGGCTGCATTCCCACCAAGGCGTTGCTCAAGCAAGCCGAAGTGTACCAGCTTTTTTTGCGCGCCGAGGAGTTCGGCTTGCGAGCCAATAAGCCGACCGTGGATTGGGAGGCGGTCGTTGGCCGCAGCCGCCGCGTGGCCGCCCAGTTGTCCAAAGGCGTGGCCTACCTGATGGAGAAAAACCAAGTCGAGGTATTTGCCGGCCGGGGCCGGTTGACGCCCCGTCGTTGCGTCGCGGTCGAGGGCGGCGGGGCCGAGTTGGAGGCCGCCCACGTGGTGCTGGCCACCGGCAGCCGCCCCAAATCCATCCCGGGCGTGGAGTTCGATGGCGAGCGGATCATCGCCAGCCGCGAAGCCATGGTCGTGGCCGCGCAGCCGGCGTCCCTCGCCATCATCGGGGCCGGGGCCATCGGCGTAGAGTTCGCCTATTTCTACCGCGCCTTTGGCAGCAAGGTGCTGCTCTTGGAAGCCTTGCCCCAGATTTTGCCGCGCGAGGACGAAGAGATCGCCGCGGGGTTGGCCGAGAGCTTGACGCAGCAGGGGATCGACGTGGTGCCCCAAGCCCGGGTCGAGGAGGTCAAACGGCAAAAGCGCGGGGTCGCATTGCGCTACCGGGTCGGCGAAAAGGAGCAGACGCGGCGCGTCGAGCGCGTGCTCGTCGCCACCGGGGTTCAGGGCAATATCGAAGGGCTGGGGCTGGAAGCACTGGGCATCCGCACCCGCGACGGCGCGATTGTGGTCGATGAGCGGATGCAGACCAGCGCGAAGGGCATCTACGCGATTGGCGATGTGGCCGGCCCGCCGCTGTTGGCGCACGCGGCCGCGCAGGAAGGAATCGCGGTCGTCGAGTGGATAGCTGGCCGCGACCGGCCCGCTTTAGACCCACGCCAAGTGTCCAACTGCATCTATTGCCAGCCGCAAGTGGCCAGCGTCGGCCTGAGCGAAAGCCAAGCGCGCCAAGCCGGGTACGACGTCAAGGTCGGGCGCTTTCCGTTTGCAGCCAGCGGCAAGGGGCAAGCCGCCGGAGAGACCGAAGGGCTGGTCAAGCTAGTGTTTGACGCGCGCTACGGCGAGCTGTTGGGCGGGGCCATTCTGGGGGCCGAAGCCACGGAACTGATCGCCGAGTTGACGTTGGCCCTCCGCTTGGAAGCCACCTACGAGGAGCTTTTGCTCACCACCCACGCGCATCCGACCCTGTCTGAGGCGATCATGGAAGCGGCCGGGCAGGCGTTTGGCGAGGCCATTAACTATTAGGAATTGGGCATGGAGAATGCAGCGTCCCAGCGCGGCGTTGGCGGCTTAGAGGCCCCGGCGTTTTCACCGCTGGATCAACTCCTGCCGGCCGAGCCGCTGCTGCTGATGGGGGCTGGGCCGGTGCCGGTGGCGGCCGAGGTCGCTCGGGCCGGCGGCATGGTCATCAATCACTTGGGCCCGACGATGGATCGGCTGGTCGAACAGATCAAGCAGTTGGCTGGCTATGCCTTTCAGACGGCCGACGAGCACATCTTGGGGATTGGAGGGCCGGCGTCGGCCGCCATGGAGATGGCGATGGGCAACCTGCTCTGGCCTGGCCGCCGGGCCTTGGTCCTGCAAAACGGCTGGTTTAGCGGGCGCTTTGCCGAGATGGCGGCTGGCGTGGGAGCCGCGGTCGAAGTGCTGGCCGTGCCGGAAGGGCGCGCCATTTGCGCCGAGCGCGTTGCCGAGCGTCTCAAGGGGCAGCGGTACGACGTGGTGACCATGGTGCAGGGCGAGACTTCTAGTGGCGTTTGCACGGTGGATTTGCCGTCGATTGCCCGCTTGTGCCGCGACCACGGGGCGTTGGTAGTCGTCGATGCGGTTTGCACGTTGAGCACCATGCCGTTGGCAAAGGACGCTTGGGGCATTGACGTGGTTTTGACCGGCAGCCAGAAGGGCCTGTCGTCGCTGCCGGGCGTCGCGCTGATCGCCTTTTCCGACGCGGCTTGGCAGCAGGTGCAGCAACATCCCGGCCCTCGGCCGCACTGGTGCTTAGACGCCCTGCGGGCGCAGAGCTTTTGGCAGCACCACCAGTACCACTACACCGCGCCGGTGTCGGGGCTGTTGGCCCTGCACGAGGCGTTGCGGTTGGTCTGCGAGGAGACGCTGGAGCGGCGCTTTGCGCGGCATCGGCACTCGTCGTTGGCCCTGCAAGCGGGCATTGAGCAGATGGGGCTAGTGCTGGCCGCGCCGCGGCCCATTCGCCTCAATTCGGTGGTGGCGATCCAAGTACCGGCTGGGGTGGATAACGCCCGGGTGCGCGCCGATATGTCGAGCCGCTTTCAGGTCGAAATCTCCGGGGCCTTTGGCCTCGACGTCGTGCGCATCGGCCAGATGGGCGAGCAGTGCCGAGCACCGCACTTGTTCCGCGTATTGCACGCTTTGGGCGGGGCGCTAGCGCACGAGGGGGCCGAGGTGGATACCAGCGCGGGCATGGCGGCGTTGGAGCACTATTTGTCGCACTGCGGCGACGATGTGATTTAGGAAAGACGCGGAGGTACAACGTGAATGCGAATGCGCGATTGATTCAGGAGCAGGTTCCCCTTGAGAGTCAGGTCAAGTTTGTACTGCAAGGGGGCGGCGATGTCTTGGGCAAGCTGGTCGAAATTGGGCGAGAGCATCTCAAAATTGAGGTCGGCGAAGACCAGCCGCCGGTCACGATTCCCATGGATCGGGTTAGCTATTGGCAGCCGCTGACAGATACCTCGGACAATGGGCAGAATGATGCCGACGCCGGCGTTCAAATTCCCAGTACCGATCTGTCTGAAAATTGTACGATACGGCTTTATTCGGCAGATGAGTTTCAGGAAATTATCAACCCATACAATGAAGGGCCTGTTGTTAGCGACCCAGAGATGTTTTATGGCCGTGACCGGATGATTGAAAACATCGTAAATTCCATTCGAGAAGCTCAGTCTCAGAACAAATGTGTCGTGATTTATGGACAGAAGCGATCTGGTAAATCTTCAATTTTGTACCATTTGGAAAAGTCACTTGAAGCCCAAAACCTAATGATTTTGAATTTGGGAAATATCGGAGGATACTTGGACGAGCATTCCAAGGTGCCGTTTTCGCATCAAATTCTCAGGCAGATTTTGGTTTCACTTGAGAATGCAATCGAAGATAGAGTAGATGATGGCTTTAGTGAGTTGGATATTTCTTTTCCGAGCGGAAGAGAATTCTATGGGCATCCAACGCCGATGATTTTGTTCAAAGAGATCTTCAACACCTATCAACGCCGTGCAGCCAAGCAAGCAGATTGGCGAGATGTCCAATTGGTGCTTTTTATAGACGAATTTTCTTATATTTACGGACAGATTCTCGCGGGACACCTCTCCGAATCGTTCATGAAGAATTGGAAGGCTTTGATGCAGGCGAACTATTTCAATGCGGTACTCGTCGGTCAAGATGTCATGGAGCGATTTATAGAGGCTTTTCAAAATGAGTTCGGAATCGCTCAACGGGAAAGAGTCACATACCTCGATGAGGCAGACGCAAAGAAGCTCATTGTCGAACCCATCATGATTGGTGGCGTAGAGGGCGAAAGCCGCTACCGCGAACCGCGTGCCATCGAACGCATTCTCGAACTCACCGCCGGCAGTCCATTTTACATTCAGATGTTTTGCAATCGTCTGGTTGAACATCTGAATCAAAAACGGGCGATTTACGTCACGTATTCTTATGTTGAGCATGTGAGGAACGAACTGATGAGAGGGCGAAATGCGTTGGCACTTAGCAACTTCGAGAATCTATATAATTCGGGAGAGAATAATGAGCGCAAAGATGAGGATGTGTTAAAAATTCTGAAGACAATAGCGAGCAAAACAGGTCTGTGCCATAGAAGCCACATTGATTGCGAGACGGAATTGCCAAGCGATGATCTTCTCGATGAGTTGGTTGACCGAGATGTCATTAATCGGGAACAGAAACATTACTACACCATCAAGGTCAGCCTTTTCAAGGAATGGCTAATCGCTAATGAATGAGGAAAATCCAATGATGCGCGAAAACCCATTTGCAGATTACGGCGGAATTGTCCACGGCGACCGTTTTATCGGGCGGCAAGAGATCTTGGATATTATTGACAGTCGGATCATCCAACCGAGAGAGCCAGCCAATTTGGCAATTATCGGCCAGCCGCGCAGCGGGAAAAGCAGCCTTGTCTATCAAGCTCTCATTGAGCGGAAAGATCAGATCATAAAGGAGAATTTCATTCCAATATGGATCAACCTTTCAACCTATGATGAGCCGAGATCCTTCTTTCAATCTTTGGTCTCGGTATGTCTGGAGGAACTCGAGGACTTAGAGCTGCTCAACGCGTAAATTCAGTGTGCAGCAGATCGAGCATACGACAGTCAGTTACCATGGAATGAGGAGTATCGCAGGATTCAACGCTTTTTCAAAAAAGTTCTGAGAACCGGATACCGAATACTTCTCGTATTAGACGAGTTTGATAGTGCTCGGTATCTCTTTAAGGACAACGTTGCTGACTTTCAGAAATTGCGGGAACTCTCTTATGCTCCAGAACTCGGCGTTACCCTGATTACAACCTCTCGGCGGAACATTAAGACGATTGAATTACAAGCAGGCGATATTTCTACACTGAGTGAGACTTTTCGGCGGCACTATTTAGCGATGTTTGACGATCAAGACCTAGAAGTATTTTTTGATCGGATTTCATCGACAGGCGTAACCGTCTGTGAGGCATTGAAGAACGATATACTGTCCTATTGCGGCGGCTATCCTTATTTGCTGGATATGCTCGGTTGTGAGATTATCGAAATGCGCCGAAAAGAACAGGAAGTCAACGTAGAGAAAGCCGTTGCTCAAATCGCTCACACCTTATTCGGTCATTACCATCACATCGTCGATTTGTTAAAAGAAGATGGGAGTTTAGATGGATTACTCCAAATTCTCTTTGGTCCGGTTATTGATGTCAGACAGGAAACGAGTACCAGTTAAAAATTGCCGAGGGATATTGCGAGGAAATTTTGGACGCGATTGATGCCCTCAAGCCAGTGCGAGAACGCGACCTCCATAACAGAAACGAGGAAAACAGGTAATCGTACTGACAGCTAATGCCATCCGCTTTACCCTCCCACTCTTCCGCCGCTTGGGAGCGAACACGAGAGCAGGGAGTATTCGCCTCGGATTACAGCGAGGCCCCAGCGAGCAATCCGAATAGCGGCGCGGTGCAAGCGGTAGTCGGCAAGGGCTTGTCCCTGAAACTGGTGCCCTGCGCTATCTTGAAGATACGGGCGTCGTAATTGACCGACGTGGGCTTGAAGCGGCTGTGGCGCGTCTTAGGGTTTCCATGTCTTAACATTGAAAATCCCTATGCTGCTTATGGGGGTATTGTCGGCGACCGCGCCGCTTCAATGCTTTGAAGATACTGTACTGTCGAGCCGAGGGCATAGGCATGGCGCGGAAGGGCTTGCCACGGGCAGCCACTGCACAACACTAATGATCAGGGCGTCGAAAATAACGCGGTTGGGGGTGGCTGGGCGTCCGACCGTGCCGAGTTGTTTGTCCGAGCCTTGGACGGGCTAAAGGCCCTCCTTACCGCGTCGAAAACTTGTGGATCGTAACCGTCCGGTAGGTCTCGCCCGGGCGCAACACCACCGACGGAAAGCCCGGCTGGTTGATCGAGTCTGGATAGTGTTGGGTCTCTAGGCATAGGCCGTGGGACTGATGGTAGAGCGTCCCGCCCTTGCCCAGCACGCCATTGAGGTGGATGGCCGAATAAAACTGGACGCCCGGCTCGGTGGTGTACAGCGTCATCACCCGCCCGCTCGTCGGCTCGTACACCTCGGCGGCCAGCCCCGGCTCGGCCCGGCCCCCATTGTCGAGCACGTAGTTGTGGTCGTAGCCGCCGATCGGCCCGAGCTGGCCGATTCGCCCGCCAATGGCGGCTGGTTTGCCAAAGTCGAGAGGGGTGCCAGCCACCGGCAAAACGCGCCCCGTGGGGACTTGGTTGGCGTCCGGCTCAGTGTAGTAGCGGGCGTGGAGCGTGAGGATGTGCCCGAGCACGGAGCCGCGCCCGGCCAAGTTGAAATAGGAGTGGTTGGTCAGGTTGATCGGCGTGGGTTGGTCCGTAGTCGCCTCGTATCCGATGATCAGTTCGTCGTCGTGGGTCAAGGTGTACGTCACGCTCACCCGCACGGTGCCCGGATAGCCCTCCTCGCCGTCTTGGCTCACGTAATGCAGGCGCACGGCCGGCCCGCGGCGATCTTCTACGACCTCGGCCTCCCAGACGACCTTGTCAAAGCCCACCAACCCGCCGTGCAGGTGATTCGGCCCGTTGTTGATGGCGAGCTGGTACTCTCGGCCGTCTAGGGAGAATGTGCCGCCGGCAATGCGGTTGGCGACGCGCCCGGTGATGCAGCCGAAGTACGGATTTTCCCGCTCGTACTGCGCCAACCGGTCAAAGCCTAGCACGACATCGCCCAGCATTCCAGCGCGGTCGCGCACGAGGAGCTCGGTGATGATCCCCCCGTAAGTAATGACGCGGGCCAGCGCACCGCGGTCGTTGGTGAGGGTGTAGCGATCGACGGGTTGGCCGGTCGCGGTCGTTCCAAAGCGGTCTTTGCTCACGTGGGCTTCTCCTGCCTCTCCAGCGGTTGCGGCCAAGGCGACCGCCAGTAGTACGGCGCTGGGCTTGTACATGGCCCCTCCTCCGTTGTTGCGCTTGCGCTTCCCTGTTGCCGGACGTAACATAGGCATTCCGCATTCGCGGGGGCAACCGCGTCCCTCCCCAAACCTCCGAGCGAGACCGCTATGAAAACGCCCCTTTTGTTCCTCGCCTTGATCGTGGCCGCCTGCAGCGACGCACCGCAACCCGCGGCCAAGCCCCAACTCGCCTTTGTCACCAACGGCGTTGGCCCGTTTTGGACCATTGCCACCAAGGGCGTTGAGGCCGCGGCCGCCGAATTTGCCGCCGACGCCGAGGTGCAGATGCCCGGCGAAGGGGTGGCCGATCAGAAGCGCATCGTCCAAGCCCTGCTGGCCCGCGGCATCGACGGCATGGCCATAAGCCCCATCGACCCGGACAATCAGACCGACCTGCTCAACGAGGCCGCAGCCCACACCCACCTGCTCACCCACGACTCGGACGCCCCCAAAAGCAACCGCCTTTGCTTTATTGGCATTGACAACTACTCGGCCGGTCGCGCCTGCGGGGCGCTGGTCAAAGAAGCCCTGCCCAACGGCGGCAACATCATGATCTTCGTCGGCCGCCTCGAACAACTCAACGCCCGCCAGCGCCGCCAAGGTCTGATCGACGAGTTGCTCAATCGCTCCTTGGACCCAACGCGCCACGACCCCAACAGCGGCCCGATCGCCGGCGACCAATACACCATTCTCGACACCCGCACCGACCAGTTTGACTACGCCAAAGCCAAGGCCCAAGTCGAGGATGCCATTGCCAAATACCCGGACCTGCACGGCGTCGTCGGCCTGTTTGCGTACAATCCGCCGATGTGCCTCGAAGCCATCAAAGAAGCCGGCAAGACCGGGCAGATCCAAATCATTGCCTTTGACGAGGAAGCCCCCACCCTCCAAGGCATCGTCGATGGCCACATCTACGGCACGGTGGTGCAAAACCCCTACCGCTACGGGTACGAGTCCGTGCGCATCCTCGCGGCCTTAGCCCGCGGCGACCGCTCGGTTTTGCCCGCTGGGGGGGTGCTTGACGTGCCGGCGCGGGCCATTCGCCGCGACAATGTCGAAGCCTTTTGGGCCGAGCTAAAAACCCTGACCGGTGCTCGCTAATGGCGCTGTTGGCCGCACGCGGCATTAGCAAGCGGTTCCCCGGGGTCCGCGCGCTCGACGCGGTGGATATGGCGGTGGAGGCCGGCGAAGTCCTCGCCGTCATCGGGGAAAACGGGGCCGGCAAATCCACCCTGATGAAAATTCTCGCCGGCATTGAGACGCCCGATAGCGGCCAGATTTTGCGCGATGGCGAGCCTGTGATCATGGACTCGCCGCGCCGCGCTGCGGCACTCGGCATTGCCCTGATCCACCAAGAACTCAACTTTTGCGCCAACCTCTCGGTGGCCGCCAACCTCTACCTCGGGCGCGAGCCTCAGCAGTGGGGGCTGATCGACCGCGCCGCCATCCACCGCGGGGCCGTGCAAGCCCTCGCGCAACTCGGGCTCGCGGTGGCACCGTCCGCTCGGATGGGCGACTTGCCCATCGGCCACCAGCAACTCGTCGAAATCGCCAAGGCCCTTTCGACCGAAGCGCGGGTGCTGATCATGGACGAGCCGACCTCCAGCCTCACCAGCCAAGAGGCCGAAGCCCTGTTCGCGGTCATCGGCGAACTGCGCGAGCGCGGCGTGGCCATCGTCTATATCTCCCACCGCCTCGGCGAGGTCCAAGCCTTGGCGGACCGCGTCTTGGTCCTGTGCGACGGGCAAAACGCCGGCGAGCTCGCCCGCGCGGAAATCAGCCACGACGCCATGGTGACCAAGATGGTGGGCCGCGACATCGCCCAGTACTACGCGCACCAAGCCCAGCCGGCCGGTGCCATCGCCCTCCAAGCCGAGGACTTGGTCCTGCCGGCGTGGCCCGAGCACCGGCTCAATTTTGCGGTGCGGCGCGGTCAGCTCGTCGGCCTCGCCGGGCTCGTCGGCGCGGGGCGCACCGAGCTATTGCAGGTGCTCTTCGGCTTGGTTCCCGCGCTCGGAGGGCGCGTGCTCCTCGACGGCACCCCGCACGCGATTCGCTCGCCCGCCGACGCCATTCGCGCCGGTTTGGCCCTCGTGCCCGAAGACCGCAAACAACAGGGCCTAATCCTCGAAATGGCTCTGCGCGACAACATTGGCTTGCCCGGCTTGGGGCGCTACCGGGGCTTGGCCGGGTGGGCCAACTTTGGCCGCCAAGCTGAGGACGCGGATCTTATGATAGAGCGCCTCGCCATCCGCACCCCCGGCCCGGGCCAAATCGTCCAGTACCTATCCGGGGGCAACCAGCAAAAGGTGGTGCTGGGCAAGTGGCTGGCCCTCGCGCCCCGGGTGTTGCTGCTCGACGAACCCACCCGGGGCATTGACGTGGGCGCCAAACAAGCGATTTACCGCCTGATGGAAGAGTTGGCCGCCAGCGGCGTGGCCGTGCTGTTTGCGTCGAGCGAGTTGGAGGAAATTCTGGGGATGGCCGATGCGGTCTTGGTCATGCACGAGGGCCGCATCACCGGCCAACTCCAGCGAGACGCGCTCAGCGAGGAGGCGATTATGCACTTGGCGACCGGGAAGGCGGCTTAACCGGTGAAGAAGATACTGGGTATTCTCGGCTTGTTGGTGGCGATTTTTGTGGTCACTTGGATCGTCGAACCCAAGTTTGCCAGCGCCTATAACCTGCAAAACATCATCCGCTGGACCGCGCTGTTTGGCATCATTTCCATTGGCGTGGCCTTTGTCATCATCACCGGCGGCATCGACTTGTCGATTGGCTCGTTGATCGGCTTGGTGGGGTGTTTGTTGCCCATGCTCTTGGCCGCTGGGTACGCGCCGGCCCTAGCGCTGGTGGCCGTGGTGGTTTTGTCGCTGGCCGTTGGCTTGCTGCACGGCTTGCTGATCACGCGCTTGGGGTTGCAGCCGTTTGTGGTCACGCTGTGTGGCTTGCTGTTCTACCGCGGCTTTGCCCGCTGGCTCACCCACGACCAAGTCCAAGGGTTTGGCTCGTCCTACGAGGGGCTGCGCCAACTGGCGATTGGCAAGGTCGCCCTGGGCGGCTTTGCGCTGCCGATTCCGTTTTTCCTCTTGGTGCTTGCCGGGGCGCTCGCCGCCCTGTTCCTCAACCGCACGATATGGGGCCGCTACCTGTTGGCGCTGGGCCGCAACGAGACAGCGGCGCGGTACAGCGGCATCCAAATTGAGCGGATGAAGGTTTTGGCTTACGTCTTGTGCTCGGGCACGGCTGGCTTGGGGGGCATCCTCTTTGCCCTCGACGTCAACTCGGTGCAGCCAGCCGCCCACGGCAATTTCTACGAGCTGTACGCGATTGCCGCGGCCGTGTTGGGGGGCTGTTCCCTGCGCGGCGGCGAGGGATCGATTTTGGGAGTCGTCATTGGCGCGGCCGTCATGCGGTTGCTCTACAATGCCATCAATGTCTCCGGCATCCCCACCCAACTCGAATTTGCCATTATCGGGGCGGTGATTTTGGCCGGGGTCATCGCCGACGAATTGATCCGCCGCCTAGCCGGGCGACGCCGGGCCGGGCGAGGGGATTGAGAAGGTGAGGGTACACGAACCACCCGCTTAGGTTGCCGATCTTTTCGCATTAACGCCTAGGATACGAGATCGCTCACGAAGGCGAGCCGCTTTAAGGCCGCCAGTGCCAGCCCCGCATTTGCCAATCCACGCCAGCCCCGCACAACGCCGCCGCGTATCCGGCCGCCGGTTCCCAAGCGATCAACTTCCAGTACGCCCCCTCGTCCGAGCGCAAAAGTGTCTCCGCTTTCAGCGATACCGCAAAGGAGCCGAGCCCCGCGGCTATACCGTCGCCGCGCGCCTTGAGATAGGCTTCCTTGCACGTCCAGATATGGTAAAAAGCCACCCGCCGCTCCTCGGCCGGCACCCGCGCCAGTGCCTCTTGCTCTTCTCGCGAAAAGAAGCGCGCCGCAATTTGCTCGTGCGCGACTTGGGGCCGCATCCACTCCACGTCCACGCCGACCTCGCAGGCAGATGCCACCGCGTACAGAGCCAACCCGTGCGTATGGGACACGTTGAAATGCAGCCCCCCTTCTAACAGAAAGGGCTTGCCGTGTGCGCCGTGCGCAAAAACGAGCGCGCCGGGTGCTTGGCCGAGGTAGTGCCCCAAGAGTTGGCGCAGCGTGGCCCGCGTTGCCACAAAGCGCCGCTGATGGGCACTGGAGGGCAACCCGCTCGCTCGGGCGCGCTCGTCCGCGCTGAGACAAGCCGCGAGCGCGGCCGCATCCACGGCCTCGTCCAATTCGACGCACCAGACGTGGATTTCATCGTCCCTCAGCCGAGGCCAGCTCGACGGGGTTTCCCAAGCAATGGTCATAGAACGTTCACTTGACGCCGCAGGGTATCGCCCTCAGATTAAGGCGAATTAGAAGTCCCAAAACATTCAATCCATGTAAGGAGGGCCTCATGGCTGCCTTTTCCAGCAAAGATTATCCCAATTACACCGCCGACGGCAAATACAAGGTCATCGGCACCCGTCCCATCCGCCACGACGGCGTCGATAAGGTCACGGGCGCAGCCGTGTACGGGGCCGATGTGCGCCTGCCGGGCCTGCTCTACGGCAAAGTCCTCCGCAGCCCGCATCCCCACGCCGAAATTCTCTCGATCGACACCGCCAAGGCCCTCGCGCTCGACGGAGTGCGGGCCGTGGCCACGGCCGACGACTTGGTCGAGACCGTAGATAACCTGTCGCACATTGGCGAAACCATGGTCAACGTGCGCGAGATCGCCAAAAACTCGCTGGCCTCGGGCAAGGTGCTCTATGCGGGCCACGCGGTCGCAGCGGTCTGCGCGGTCAGCCCCCACATCGCCGAAGAGGCCCTCGACCTCATCGAGGTCGAATACAAGGTCTTGGAGCCGGTCGTCGATGTCCGCGAAGCCATGCGCGCCGACGCCCCGCTGCTCGACGAAGAGCGCACCACGCGCGCCCTCGGCGAGGATACGGGCCAGCAGAGCAATATCGCCTCCCACAATCAGCACGCCATGGGCGACCTCGCAGCGGGCTGGGCCGAAGCCGACGCGATCGTCGAGCGCGAATTTCACACGGCCACCATTCACCAAGGCTACATCGAGCCGCACAACACGACCGTCTGGTGGAAAAAAGACGGCAGCGTCACCGTGTGGGTGAGCACGCAGGGGCCGTTTGAGATCCGCTCGCAGGTGGCGGAAGTCCTCAACGTGCCGGTCTCCAAGGTCAAGGTTATTCCCTGCGAAATCGGCGGCGGCTTTGGCGGCAAATTCCCCATTTACATGGAGCCGGCCGCGGCCATTATGTCGCACAAAACCGGGCAGCCGGTCAAAATGATCATGAGCCGCACCGAAGTCTTTCAGGGGACTGGCCCGGCCCCCGGCTCGTACATCAAGGTCAAGATGGGGGCCAAAAGCGACGGCACCATCACGGCCGCCCACTGCTACATGGCCTACGAGGCCGGGGCTTATCCCGGCTCGGCCGTGGGGGCCGGAGCGCAGTGCATCCTCGCGCCGTATAACATCGCCAACGTCACCATTGACGCGTACGACGTGGTCGTCAACAAGCCCAAGTCCTCGGCTTACCGCGCACCCGGAGCGCCCAACGCGGCTTTTGCCTCGGAGAGCGTCATCGACGAGCTCGCCGAAAAGATCGACATGGACCCGCTGGAGATGCGGCTCAAGAACGCGGCCAAAGAGGGGACGCGCCGCGCCGACGGCACGGTGTACCGGCAGATCGGCTGCGAAGAGACCGTGCAGGCCGCCAAGGACTCGGAGCACTATCACAGCCCGCTCAAAGGCCCCTATCGGGGGCGCGGCGTGGCCGGGGGCTTTTGGTTCAACGGCGGCGGCATGTCTTCGGCCGCCATTGCCGTCAACGACAACGGCACGATCAACCTCACGGAAGGCTCGGTTGACATCGGCGGCAGCCGCGCCGCCATGGCTATGATCGTCGCCGAGACCTTGGGGCTGCGGGCCGAAGACATCAACCCCTCCATCCCGGACACCAGCTCAATTGGCTTTACCGGCGGCACCGGCGGCAGCCGCGTGTGCTATGCCACCGGCCACGCCTGCTACAACGCGGCCGAGGACGTCAAGGCCGAGATGAGCCGGCGCGCGGCGCAGCAGCTAGAGGTTGACGACGACGACATTGAGTTTCAGGAGGGTAGCTTTGTCTGCAAATCCGATCCCACGCAGCGGCTCACCTTTGCGGAGGTCGCCGCCAGCCAAGGCAGCACCGGCGGCCCGATCACCGGCAAGGGAGCGATCAACGCCAGCGGCCCGGGCAACGCATTCGCCGTTCACATCGTCGATGTGGAGGTCGATCCAGACACCGGCAAGGTCAAAATTTTGCGCTACACCGCGGTCCAAGACGTGGGCAAGGCCGTTCATCCGTCCTATGTCGAGGGCCAGATTCAAGGCGGGGCCGTGCAGGGGATTGGCTGGGCGCTGTCGGAGGGCTACTTCTACACGGCCGATGGGCAGTTGGCCAACCCGACCTTCCTCGATTATCGGATGCCGACCACCTTTGACATTCCCTTGATCGAGACGATTTTGGTCGAAGTGCCCAATCCGGCCAGCCCGCACGGAATCCGCGGCGTCGGCGAAGTGCCCTTGGTGCCGCCGATGGCCGCCATTGCCAACGCCCTGTACGACGCCTTGGGGTGCCGCTTGGGCGAGTTGCCCATGAGTCCCGACCGGGTCGTCGCCGCCTTGCAGGAAAACCAACTCGTGGAGGCGGCCGGCTGAAAAGCCGTTGGGCCGCCCGCTCGCTCGCGCCCGGCTTCCTCGCGAGAGGAACCGGGCGCTTTATTATTTCCTTTTAATCCTATGGCCGAACACATCGCCCCCGACGACTTTATCGACGCGCTGCTCCCGGTCGTCGACCAGTGTGCCCGCGCCTCCCTGATTTTCTACGGCCAAGTCGCCGACATTGGCAAGGCCGCGGACCAGGGTCTCACCGGCCGCAAGGCGCAGGCCGCTTCCACGGCCTTCACGGTCCTCGACGCGGCCGTGCAGGACATCCTCCTCGCGGCTGTGCTCCAGCACTTCCCGTTTGTGCGCTGCATCGCCGAGGAGCGCACCCCGCTCAAAAAGCGCTTTGCCGGCCATACCTCGCCCTACGCAGTCATTCTCGATCCCATCGACGGCACCTTGCACTTCAAGCGAGGCGACGCTCCGTATCACATCTCTTTGGGTTTAGCGCACGACGGCCTGATGCTCGCCGCGATGGTCGCACGGCCCTCCGAGGACAAAATGTTCACCGCCCTCCAAGGGCAAGGTGCGTTCGTGCGCGTGGGCCATGGCCGCCCGCGCCGCCTGCAGTTGCCCGCTAAGCCGCGCACCAACCAAGCCTTCATTTCCTCCAAGGCCCGCTCCTATCAGGCCCTCGCCCGCCCGGCGTTGGCCCCGCGCGAAAGCCCGATTGGGGCGGCCTTGGTCCTCACCGAGATCGCCGAGGGGGTGCTGTGCGCTTATCTGACGCGCCAAGTCGAAGTCTATGACGTCGGCCCGCCGTCGCTCATTGCCGAAGAGGCCGGGGCGCGTTGCTACACCGGGGACCGCGGCCGCCCGGCCTATACCCAGCGCCGCAAATTCGGGCACTTCTTGGCCGCGGCCAACGACGAGACGGCCGAGCACCTCTTTGCCATCCTGCGCCGCGGGCGCCGAGGACAACCACGATGACCTATCAAATCAAAGACGTTCTGCCGGTCGTCCACATGCCGTACACCGACGACCACGCCATTGACTACGCCGTATTACGCGCCGAGGTCGATTATCTTTTTGCAACCGGGGCCCACGGATTTTGCCTCGCCTTGGTGTCCGACCTGTTGCGCCTGACCGCGGCCGAGCGGCTCGCGCTGCCGGCCCGGTTGGTGGAGTTTGCCGGCGGGCGCGGCCCGGTCATCATCGGCGTCGGGGCCGAGGGCACGGCCCAAGCCCGGCTCTACGCCCGGGCGGCCGAAGACGGCGGCGCGGCCGCGGTCATGGCCATTCCGCCGATTTCTCGCTCCTTGAGCGAAAGCGAGTTGCGCGCGTACTTTGCCGCCCTGCTCGCCGAGGTGGCCATCCCGGTCATGATCCAAGATGCCAGCTCGTACGTCGGCAACCCGATGAGCATTGAATTTCAAGCGTCGCTCTTTCGCGACTACGGCGACCGCGTCCTCTTCAAACCCGAGGCCACGCCGTTGGGGCCTTGCATCTCGGCCCTGCGCGACCACACCGAGGGGCGGGCCGGCATCTTTGAAGGCAGCGGCGGCTTGCTGCTGATCGACTCCTTCCGCCGCGGCATTCGCGGGACCATTCCCGGCGTCGAGCTGCTCGACGGCACGGTCGCGTTGTGGCGCGCCCTCGCCGCCGGCGACGAAGCGCGTGCGTACCGGATTTACTTCCCGATATGCGCCTTGTGTACGGTGCAAATCCAAGGGGGCTTGGACGGCTTCATCGTGATCGAGCGCTACCTAATGCACAAGCGCGGCCTCTTTCCCAACCAAGTTCACCGCGGCCCCCTGAGCTACGTCCTCGATGCGGAAACGCGCACCGAACTAGACCGCCTGTTTGCGCGATTGCAGGAAGCGTTGCAGTAAGGGCGAAAAGCCGGGGCGTCGCTTGCCCTCGCTGGTATCGGCGGTTTAATTTGCTCTGGGCAATGCCATGTTAGATCGCAATCCGATTCCGCTCTTTCCCCTGCCGGTGGTCGTCTTTCCCGGCCAACTCGTGCCCCTGCACATATTTGAGCCGCGCTACCAGCGCATGCTCGCCGATGTGCGGGCGGCTGACGAGCGCGGCGAGATCTTGCCCATTGGCATGATTCTGGGGCAGGACTGCGAGGTGCAGGGCGAGGTGGGCTGCGCCATGCTGTTGGCCCGAGTGCTCGACGAGTTCGACGATGGCCGGCTCAACATCATCGTCCGCGGCGGGCGGCGCTTTCGCATCGCACGCATTGACGAGCACAAGCCCTACTTAGAGGCGTGGGTCGAGTACGTAGATGACGCTGAGGAGCCGACGGACCCCGTGCTTTTGGCCGAGGCCGTTGCGGCCTTAGAAGACTTGGTGAAGCAGCTCGAGGAAGGGACCCGGACCCGGGCCGAAGCGGGAGATCTGCAAACCGCCTTTCAAATCGCCCAGGGCCTCGACTTGGGAATTAGGCAGCAACTGCTCGAAATGACGACCGAAAATGGCCGCCTACACGCGCTCTGCGAGTACTTTGCCCAGCTAAAGGCAGGGCGTCAGCTCCATCGCTTGGCATCCTCCAACGGGCACACCGGGCGACGCGAAGAAGGCCCCATTTAGACGAACATAGTGCCGGCCACTTCCAGCCCTCTTGGCAGCACCGACCTTCAGGGGGCCTTGGCGGTTATCACCAATCCTACATTCTTCAAGACTGGATTCCCGTTTTCACGGGAATGACGCCTAGAGCGTCAGGCAAGAGGCACCAAAAGCAACACGAGTGTTAAGAACGCTTCTTAGCCCATCCGCAACGCCCGATTCGCCAGCGGCAGTTCCACTCGCCCGTTGCCCTGCCGATGCGACTCGCGCAAGCCAATGGCGATCTCCAAGGCTTCGCGCCCAAATTCCCCCGGGCAAATCCGCTCTTCCCCCTCCTCAATCGCCCGACAGACGCCTTCAATCGCGTCGACCATGGACGAGCGCGGGTGCCACGGGTTGGGGAATGGCCGCTGGATCGGCTCGCCGGTCGCTGGATGCGCTCCCCACAGCTCGAATTGCGCGTGGGCGTTGCGCGAGACGATCATCCCGCGCTCGCCGATAAACTCCAGACGCCACCCATGCCCCGAGCGGTCGGCGCGGGAGTTCAGCAAGCCGCGCACCCCATTGGCGTAGGCAATGTAGCCCGAGCCGGACAAATCCCGGTCGGCCGCGGCCTGCGCGTCGTCGTCCATCTCGCCCACCACCCATTCAGCCGGTGCGCCGGCAAACAGCCGAAACAGGGCCAGCGTATGGCTTTGCAGATTCGACAGGCTGTGCGGGCTGTGGCAGACCATGGAGCGCAACCGGCCAATCGCCCCTTCGGCCATGGCCTGACGCGCCTGAGTGTACCAGCTATACCAGTTGAGATGACAGGCCATGGAAAGAATAGTCCCGCTCGCCTTGCAGGCCGCGATCATGGCATCGGCCTCGGCCAAGGTGCGGCACATGGGCTTGGTGGCAAAAATCGCCCGCACCCCGGCCTCGGCTAGGCCGATGACCACTTCGGCCCGCTCGTCGGGTCGGGTCGTCACCGCGACCACATCGGGCCGCTCTTGAGCGACCAACTCGCGGTAGTCTTCGTACAGGGCTTGTACGCCCCAGCGCCGGGCAAAGTCGTCCAACTTGGCCCGGTCCACGTCTGCCGCTCCGACCAGCTCAATGCCCCGCGCTTCGATCATGGCCGGAGCGTGTGCCCACGGCCAAGGATAGTGCGGCATCCCAATGTGCTCGTCGTCGATGGTGCTGCCCATCCGCCCGCAGCCGACCACTGCCCCGCGATACGTTCCCCGCGGCCTCGTCGCCGCGATCTGTTTGTACGCTGTGCCCAACGGTTGTGCCATGTTGCGTCTCCTCTGAGGTGAAATTGCAAAAAGGGGGCCGATTAAATAGAATAAGTTTCTGATTTTACAAAAGGAGAGGCATCCCCTTGACTACCTTTGACTTTCGCGGCAAAAAGGCCGTAGCGACCGGGGCCGGCGGGGCCATTGGCGGCGAGATCGCCCGTGGCCTTGCCCGAGCGGGCGCAGAAGTGGCGATCTGGGACATCGCGCCAGAAGCGGCCCGCGCCAAGGCCGACGCGATCAACCGCGATTTCCCCAACAAGGCCCTCCCGGTCGAGTGCAACGTCGTCAACAAAGACAGCGTTGAGGCCGCGCTCGCCGAGACGATTGAGTGCTTTGGCACGGTTGACTTTCTGCTCAACGGCGCGGGCGGCAGCCACAAGGATACCACCACCTCCCCGGACCTTGAATTCTTCGACATTGATCCAGAGGCGGTCAAGATGGTGATGGACCTCAACTATCTAAGTGCCGTCCTGCCCTCGCAGGCCGTGGGTCGCGTCTTCGCTGCCAACGGCGCGGGCGCGGTCGTCAACATCACCTCCATTGGCGGCGGGCTGCCGCTGTCGCGGGCTTTGGCGTATTCCAACGGCAAGGCGGCCGCCGATAGCTTCACCCGCTGGCTCGCCGTGCATCTGGCCGCGACCTATGCCCCCAAAATCCGCGTCAATGCCGTGGCCCCCGGCTTTATGATCACCGCGCAAAACCGCTTCCTGCTCCTCGACGAAACGAGCGGCGAACTGACCGACCGCGGCCAGACGATCCTCAAAAACGTCCCCATGGCCCGCTTTGGCGACCCGCGTGAAGTCGTCGGCGCGGCCCTGTGGCTCTTTTCGGACACCGCCGCGTTTGTCACCGGGGCCATCGTGCCCATTGACGGCGGCTTTTCCGCGTTTTGCGGCGTATAAACCAATTCATTCAAATCAGGAGTTCACTTTGTTACCGGATATTGAAATCGCTCGTCAAACCTCGCTCCGCCCCATTGACGATGTGGCCGCCCAGCTCGGGATCGGTGCCGAACACCTCGAACACTATGGCCGCGTCAAGGCCAAGATCGCGCCGGATTTCTGCCAGCCGTGCGAAAACGCACCTGCTGCCGGCAAGCTGATCCTCGTCTCGGCCATCAACCCGACTCCAGCCGGCGAGGGCAAAACGACCACCACCATCGGCTTGGGCGACGCGCTCAATCGCATTGGCAAGCGCACCACCGTCTGCTTGCGGGAACCTTCGCTGGGGCCTTGCTTCGGCCTAAAGGGCGGGGGCGCGGGCGGTGGGTACGCTCAGGTCGCGCCGATGGAGGACATCAACTTGCACTTTACCGGCGACATCCACGCGGTCTCTGCCGCCCACAACCTACTCGCCGCGGCCCTCGACAATTACATGCACCACGGCAATGCGCGCCGCATTGATCCCCGCCGCATCGTCTGGAACCGCGTCCTCGACATAAACGACCGGGCCTTGCGCGACATTGTCGTTGGACTAGGGGGGACGGCCAACTCCTTGCCGCGCCAGTCGGGGTTTGACATTGCCGTCGCCTCGGAGGTCATGGCCATTCTCTGCCTGTCCGAATCGCGGGCCGAGCTCAGAGAACGGCTGGGCCGAATCGTCGTTGCCCAAACTCGCGCCCGCGAGACCATGCGCGCTGCGGACCTAGGGGTCCACGGTGCCATGGCGGTGCTGCTCAAGGACGCCTGTCAACCCAACGTGGTGCAGACCTTGGAGGGCAACCCGGCGTTAGTCCACGGCGGCCCTTTTGCCAATATCGCGCACGGCTGCAACTCCATTGCCGCCACCCGCCTGAGTATGCGGCTCTCCGAATACACCGTCACCGAGGCCGGCTTTGGCGCAGACTTGGGGGCCGAGAAGTTCGTCAACATCAAGTGCCGCCAGCACGGCCTAGTGCCCGATCTCGTGGTGGTAGTCGCCACGGTGCGCGCCCTCAAATTTCACGGCGGCACCCCGCTCAAAAGCATTGCCAAACCCAATGTCGAGGCGGTTGTCCGGGGCGTCGAAAACCTCGAGAAGCACATCGAAAACATCCGCCTCTTCGGCCTGCCCGTCGTCGTCGCGGTCAACGTTTTTGCCGCGGATACCGACGCCGAGGTCCAGTGCATCCGCGACAAGTGCGCTCCCCTCGGGGTTGAGGTCGTGCCCGCGGATCACCACGCCCGCGGCGGTGCTGGGGCCGAAGACCTCGCCCGCACCGTGGTGCAGGTAGCCGAAAACGCGCCGAGCCACTTCAAGCTGCTCTATCCAGACGACATGCGGCTTTGGGACAAGGTCCGCACCGTCGCCCAAGCGATCTACGGAGCCGACGACATCACCGGGGACAAGGTCCTGCGGCGCAAGTTCAGGCGGCTGGAGGACGAAGGCTACGGCCGCTTGCCCGTCTGCATCGCCAAGACCCAGTACTCGCTATCGGCCAATCCTGCGCTCAAGGGGCGACCGCGCGGCTTTGACGTGCCGATCCGCGACGTCAAGGTCTCGGCCGGGGCCGGCTTTGTGGTGGTGCTGACCGGCGATATTATGACGATGCCCGGCTTACCTAAGAAGCCTTCAGCCGAGTCAATTGACCTCGACGACGCAGGACAGATCAAGGGGTTGTTCTGAGAGGGATCGAGAACCCGCAACCATACAGGACGACGTACTATGTCATTATCAAGGCGACTGGAATCGTGCTCGCTTGAACGCATTACCAAAATGAAGGAGGTGGTAATGCAGGAGGTTGATAGGATTGACCGCCAGCTAGCCGAGCAAGAAAAAGAACTCGACGAAATGATCGAAAAGGTGGAAACGGTCCGTTTGAGCAAACGGCACGGCCAATACGAGCTGAATCTGGATAAAGCGGAAGCGCAGATTGCGAGGTTGAACGCCGAAAAAGAGAAGTTGTTGGACAAGGTCCGGGTCATTGAGCAGGCGCGGCAAAAGAAACATCTGATGGACGAGCAAGCCAGGGTACTGGGGAGCGTCGGTTGGGTGAGAGCCAAAGACTTGTTCATCTTTTTTCTCATTCTCTTTCTCGTCGCAATTCTGGTCGTTGACTTGCTCGGCGTCGGGGCCACCGGCCGCGGTGCGGTTGCAAAGGCCGAAGTGGTAGAGGGCCGGATAGATCGAATCGTCGTTCTGAACGGGGGCGAAGGGTATGAGCGGGTGAACATTCACGTAGCGGATGCGGTTGGGTCTGGTGCGCTCATTTCGGGACAGGTCGTCGGTGGCAAACTGTCGCCGCAAGTAGAGGTTATCGAGGGCGGCGAGCACTATGCGAACCCCGTTGTGGAGATAGTGCCCCACTTTGCCGTTGGCACGTTGTGGATATTCTGGATCATAGACTTGATATGCTGTGCCATTTTCATGGCCAACTTCTTCTTTGAGCACCGGCTGGCCGATTCCAAAAAGTGGTATTGGAAAAACAATTGGATAGACTTCATAACGTCCATTCCGCTTCCCCCAGTGCAGGTCATTGCCGCGTCCGGCGATATGGGGGTCGTTCGCCTAGGCCGTCTGCTGGGGGCCGTGCGAATTTTAAGGGCGCTGAGGTTGTTCCGCATCGCGCTCTTTTTTTGGCGGGGCATGGATCACTTGAGCACCACATTAGACGTGCGGCTGCTCAAGCGGTCTCTGCTGTACGGCTTGTTATCGCTCGTGTTTGGCGCCTGCATTTTCATGGGCTTGGAGCGCATGGAGTCTGGTTCGGGATTCTGGGAGAGTCTTTGGTGGAGCTTTACGACGCTGGTCACCGGCGGGTACGCCGACATCCACAATCCCCAGACGGCGTCGGGCAAAATCCTCACCGTGTTTCTGGTGATTACGGGTATGGTTTTGGTGGGTGTTTTTACGGCTACGCTGACGAGCATTCTCGTCAGCGATGAGGATTCCTTGAAGGTCGAGGAGCTTGAAGAGCAGGTCGAGATTGTGACAAAAATTCAAGAGGACGTACAAGACATCAACGGGCGTCTAGACCGGCTGGAACAGGCCATCGGCGAAATCCGGGACGCGCTAAACAGAAGCAATCGAGCCAGTTAGTCGTCAACGGCCTCTGACAACCGCTCGGCAGCCCATTGATTGATGCTCTGGTCGCTGACTTTTGCCGCGGTGGCTACCGCAGCGTGTACTTCGGGGGCGACGCGCAACAGGAGTTTGCCCGAGTAGGGTTTATTCGGCGTCTCGCCGCGTTTGGCACAGGTTTCCAAGTAGAAATCCAATGCCTCCTCGAACGCCTGCCGAACTTCAGCCACGCTCTCGCCGTGGAACGTAAGTATGTCGCGGATACCAGCCACGCGACCGACGAAGCATCCGTCTTCGTCGCTGTATTCAATCCGGGCCGAATATCCCTTGTAGCGCATAGGCTTCATTGTTTAATCTCCAATTGATTCAGAAACTCACGGACCGCCAAGACTGGATTCCCGCGTTCGCGGGAATGACGACTCTATGCAAAAAGACCGTGCCGATCAACATTCCATGCTTTCGAGTCATTTAGGACTGCTATATCCTCTCGACACCCCCGCGGTAAAGACACAGAAGCAGTAGCGGCGACTTCAGACGAATTTTTCTCTCGCTTCCAAGACTTTTGCGACTACGACTTCCACATCTCCTGCATCTACGAACGGCGACACGATAAAGGATTTTAGCGCGACAATGGGTTCTTGGTATTGGGTGTGGCGGTAGCAGTCGGTTGAGGAAATGACGACTCCGCGGCCGGCCATGGCCTCGGCGTGGACGTAGTCGAAAATTTTTCGGTTGTAGTCGTTGTGGGCGAGCAGCGTTTCTCGATAGGCCGGGTCGTCAAATTCTTGGCGTTTGATCGCAAAAGTATCCACGTCGGGAGGATATACGCGGAAGAGCGTTACCGCGCCAAAGTTGTCTCGGTTGAGCACGGTGATGGCTTCGTGTCCTTCGAGGTGCTCGCGCAAAAGCTGGGTCATCTCGACGAGGTGCCCGAGGGCGACGCGCAACCCTTGCTTGCCTAAGAAGCGAAAATTGGCCAGCGCGGCCAGCGGGCCGGTGCCGGCTCTGGACGTTTCGAGGGTGTACATGCCGGGGCGATGGTCGCCAAAGTGATAGAGGTATGGCATCTGTCGCGGGTCGCGCATTAGGAGTTGCAAATCCGCCCGCTCTTTGACGAGGACGAGGCTGGAGATATACGGGGCAAAGCCGGTCTTGTGGAAGTCGATGCCCATGGAATCGGCCAACGCCAGATGGCGAATGCGTCGGCACACGCCGGCGAGTGCGCGGAGGGTTCGCGGTCGAAACGCTAGGGGGTTGTCCTCAAAGTCGTATTCGTTGAAGACCGACCACGCCCAGCCGATGACCGCGTCCGCGTGGATGTGGGGGCGATAGGACAGTTGGAACTCGTCCACTAGCGAGTCGCGCAAGGCCACAATCGCCGGCAGGTCGTCCAATCCGAACGCATCCGTAGTCCCCATGGTCGCAATTATGGCGGCGATCTGTTTGCCGCGGTCTAAGGCCGTTCGCGCGGCATCCGCTAGCTGGGCGAGGTCCATTTCGTTTTCAGCAATCGTCGGAACGGTGATTAGCTGATCGGTGCCGATGCCGAGCCACCCGACGATGTTGTGGGCGCAGTAGTGCCCGGCGTCGGATACGAATACGACCACGTCGTCGGAGACGCCCGTTTGCATGGCCTGCGGACAGGCTTTTTCCAAGCCGATCTTTACTCCATAGAGCGTGGTTCCGGTCCCGCCAAAAGTGAAGGTGCCGCTGGCTTGGTGGGGGTCGTAGCCAACCAACCGGGCGGTCATGCTGACCGCTTCGACTTCGGCCAAGGCGACGAGGCGGCTGAATTCGTCCCAAACGATGTTGGAGTTGTGCAGCGAGGCGAGGAGGACGCCGATGAGGCTGGGAATGGTCGGGGGCGGGATGACGTTTTGTTGGTTCTCGGGATGGCTGGAGATGTTTGTGCCGCGCAAATAATCCACCAACTCTGCGGTGACCGCCTCGACCGAAGACATCTCAGCGGGAAGCTCGGCATTTCGCGCTTCAGCAAAGTCGCCCGAGACGACCGGGCCGAGCGTGGGCAAGTGGGTTTTCAGCGCATCGACTTGGTCTAGGGCGCGCATGATGGAATGGACGAAATACGAATCGTGGATGGGGTCGGATACTGGCTGAGGGAAGGCGCGGCGGATGTGTTCTAGGGCGTCGCGGTATGATGGGGTCATCGCTGCTCACCTCTGGTTAAAATGCAAAAGGCCGAGTGCCAAAAGAGAGGCACTCGACCTTTTGTGTAAAACGTCTAGGGTGACTGCTCGGCGTTTCTAGAAGCTGTACCCGAGTTTCCCGTACAAGAACCCGCCGCTGTACCCGAAGGGGCTAAACTGGCTGTACTTATTGCCCGTGCCTCCGGGGGCGTTCGGATTTTCATCCGAATAGGTATTGAGGACATTCTGCCCGCCGACACTGACCATTAACCCGTTGCCGAGTGAATAGCTCGCCTCTAGATCGATCAGATGGCCGTCGGTCCGGTACGTTGCCGTATCATCGTCATCAAACCAAGAGGAGTAATAATGCCAGCGCCCGAGGAGATTCAACTCGGGAGAGACGGCTTGAGTCAGAGTTAGACTGGCGCGGTAAGTGGGCAGGCTTCCCTCCAATTCCCTGATGCGGCCTTCACTAAGGGTTTCGGGGTTGTAGTCCGTAACCTCGGTTTCCGTGAAGTTGTTGGCGAAGATCAGCTCCCCATTGCCCGCCGGAACCGTAAGGACGATGTCCAGACCTTTCGTTTCCGTCTCGAAATCGTTGATGAAGTAGCGGAAGTTCGCCAAGTTGCGCACGTAAGGCACTTCTCCATTCTCGAGCTCTGCGATCTCTGCCTCTGTCAGGTTGCTTGTAAGATCGAAGTCCTGAGAGAGGGTGAGGCGATCTTTGACCCGGATGTCGAAGTAGTCCACTGTGAGGTTGGCCTCAGACATGTCGGCGACAATGCCCGCCGTAAAGTTGGTCGATTTTTCAGCTTCGAGCGGCTTGCCGCCCACCAATTCGGCGACCGGGTTGGTCGAAGGAATGGTGCCGTTGTTTACCAAGTCGTTCAGGACCAGATCGAACTGCGTCGATACGTTGAAGGCATTCTGCTGCCCAGGCGTCGGTGCTCTGAAGCCGGTGCTATAACTGCCGCGCAGTTTCAGGTCGTCGCTGAGGCCGTAGTTGGTCGCCAGCTTGTAATTGGTGGTGCTGCCGAAATCGTCGAAGTTTTCGTAGCGCACTGCACCGACGAGCAACCAGTTTTCAAGTGCATCGAGCTCGGCCTCGACATAAAAGGCAGAATTGGAGCGGCTCCAAGTGCCGGCAGCAATGTCGGGGAATCCAGAAAAACCATTGGACCCCGAGCTAAACCCCTGCTCGGCCAACGGGCCGATTTCCCAAGACGCTTGGTCGCCCGCCACGATTTCAAACTCTTCGGTGCGATACTCAGCACCGGCCGCGAGGAACAACTGGTCGTTGACCGGGAAGGTAAGGTCGAGGTTCAAATTAGTGTCCAACTGGATGTAGTCGCCCGGATTGAACGAAGTCGGCGAGTCAGGCCCCAACGAGGCGTTCACCGTATTAAAGATGAAGAAGTCGGCGTGATGGCGACCGTTGGAAGCGCTGAGGTCCCAAGTGATCGTCGGGTCGGCGATCGTTCCCTTAATGCCCAACAAAACCGAGCGATCGACCGTGTCGGCACCAAAGCGGGGCGTAAAGCCACCCGGCCGGCCCGGCCATTGGCCGTCTTGGGATTCTTGGAAGGTGAAGCAATTGTCGTCGCTAAAAACCTCGGCCAAAGCATCTTGGTCTGGCTTAGCGTCGGTGACCGTCACCGTGGGGCACTCTTCGCCGACACCCACGCCGTCCAGATCGCCAATAAGCAAGGTCTGGCCGCCGTCCGCACTGAACACGGAACCCCGCGTGTTTGGATTGCGGAAGTAGAACCCGCCTTCCACTTCCTTGCTGGCGTAGTTGGCGTGGCCGTAGAGCTTAATGTTGTCGGTCAGGCCGGCGCCGTAGTTGGCGAAGAACTTGACATCGTTTCTGATGAAGGGTTGCCCCCAGCGTTGAGCGGGATCGGCCACATCGGTATTGCCCGCTTCGATCAGGTCAATGGCGTCTTGCCGCTGGTAGGAGCGGACGGTCTCGTCGGCGTTGCCGTACTCCAAGCTGAGGTTGGCCCAGTACTGCTCAGTGCCCAAGCCGAGATTGCCGGCGGCACTGTACGTGAACCCATCGCCTTCTTGGAAAATGCCGGGCTTGATCTCGATAGACCCGCCCCGGTAACTGTCTTTCAGTTGGAAGTTCATCACCCCGGCAATGGCGTCGGACCCGTACTGAGCCGAGGCTCCGTCGCGCAGCACTTCCACCCGCTTGAGCGCGATAGCCGGGATCGGGGAAATGTCCGGCCCCTGTGAGCCATCGGCGATCCCGTTGCCGAGCCAAGTGATTACCGCAGAGCGATGGCGACGCTTGCCATTGACCAGCACCAGCGTATGGTCGGGCGCAAGGTTGCGCAGACTCGCTGGCCGGACGACAGTGGCCGCATCGCTGATCGGCTGGGTGTTGACGTTGAAGGAGGGCGCGATATTTCTCAGCAGGTCGGGCAGGTCTGTGCCGCCTTGCTTGATGAAATCTTCGCCGCGGACGACGTCGACCGGCACGGCCGAATCCGTTACCGAGCGCGGTTGCCGAGCCCCGGTCACCACCTGCTCTTCGAGCTCTACGACCCCTTCGAGCATTCCCGCTTCGGCCGAGGCCATCTCTTCGGCGGCGGTCTCTTCCTCCTCCATTGCACCTTGGGCCATGGCCTCAGCCGCCCAGATCACAGAGAGCAGCGCCGAAAGGCCAAAGGCAGATAGGAGCTTTTTCATGGAATTTTTCTCCTTCTTAGGGAAAAATGGGTTATAATTATTTAACTTCCTTGCGCCAGTGAAAGCATATAAGGTATAGATGAATTACTTTTTGGTCAATCATTCATTCTCAGAATTGGCGATATGATATACTACAATTATGTAACTATTCGGGGCGCGACGATCTCGCAGTCGGAATGAATTTATATTCTTTACGCCTTAAAATTATTTGCGAATGATGGAGGCTGGGACGGAGGGCGAGATGGGGGGCGGGGGCCAGCACGGAGGACGGGGGCCAGCACGGAGGACGGGGGCCAGCACGGAGGACGGGGGCCAGCACGGAGGACGGGGCCAGCACGGGGGCTGGCCCCCTACGGTTTGTTCAACATGATGCGCGGTGGGTTTTCAGACAGTCGCGGTTTGTTCAACATGATGCGCGGTGGGTTTTCAGACAGTACGGTTTGTTCAACATGATGCGCGGTGGGTTTTCAGACAGGGGGTTTATTCAACCCGAAGGACAAAAGCCATGCTGGGCAAATTTTTTGATAAAGTAAAGCAGGGGTTGGCGCGGACGCGGCAGGCAATGACCGATGCGATCACGGGCAACCCTCGCTTGGACGACGATGCGATTGACGATATTGAGGCCGCGCTGATCGGCGCTGATATGGGGCTGGAGACGGCCACCGAACTCGTCGATTCGCTGCGCGAGCGGCTCCGGCGCGGGCAGGTGGCAGGCGGGCCAGCCGAGGTGATGCAGGTGTTGGAGGAGCAAGTAGCCGCGATGATGGCCCTCGGCAACGGCGCGGCCCTGCCCCTAGCCGGCGAGCTGCCGGGCAAGCCGTTTGTCGTGCTGATCGTCGGCGTCAATGGCAGCGGCAAGACGACGACGGCCGGCAAGCTGGCCAAACGCTATGCCGATGCTGGCAAGAAGGTGGTGCTCGCGGCTGGCGACACGTTCCGGGCCGCGGCCATTCCACAGCTCGCCATCTGGGCGGAACGCGCTGGGGCCGACCTGGTACGGACGCAGCGCGGGGCCGACCCGGCCGCTGTGGCCTTTGACGCGCTCGCTGCGGCCAAGTCGCGCGGGGCCGACGTGCTGTTGGTCGATACGGCCGGCCGCTTGCACAACAAGGTCAACTTGATGGAGGAACTCAAAAAGATCCGCCGCTCGCTGGCCAAGCAAGACCCAGCGGCCCCGCACGAAACCTTGCTGGTGCTCGACGGGACCAGCGGCCAAAACGCCCTGTCGCAGGCGACCGCATTCAACCAAGCCACCGAACTGACCGGGCTCGTGCTGACCAAGCTAGACGGGACAGCTAAGGGCGGGATCGTCGTCGCGCTGCGGCGTCAGATGAACCTGCCGGTGAAGCTGATTGGAGTGGGCGAAGGCGTGGACGATTTGCAGCCGTTTGACGGGGCGGCGTTTGCCCGCGCCCTGTTCGCCGAGTGAGGGATTACTGCGCGGCCAGCGCGTCTTTTAGCTCCCCTATTACTTCCGCATCTTCTTCTATTTCCAAGCGTCGTTCCAACGCCCCTTTTGCCGCATCGCCCCCGAGTTGACCCAGCGCCCAAGCCACGTGGCCGCGCACTAGCGGCTCTTCATCGTCGAGTGCTCTGATCAAGGCTGGCACGGCGGCCGGTGTGCCCGAATTGCCCAAGGCCACGGCGACGTTGCGTAAAAAGCCGCGGCGTTTGGGGCGCTTGACCGGGCTGCGGCGAAACAGGGCGTTGAAGGCTTCGCGGTCGAGTTGGATCAGGTCGAGGAGCGCCGGGCTGCTGAGGCCGGTTCGGCTCTGGTACGCTGGCTCTGACGCCGGCTCGGCCTTGCGGTTCCAAGGGCACACCTCTTGACAGACGTCGCAGCCAAAAATCCATTGACCCATGCTTGGGCGCAGGTCGCGGGGAATCGGCCCCTTGAGCTCGATGTTGAGATAGGAGATACAGCGCTGGGCGTCGAGCACGTAGGGCGCGGGAAAGGCGTCGGTGGGGCAGGCGTCCAAGCAGCGCGTGCAGGTGCCGCAGTGGTCTGG
Source organism: Candidatus Latescibacterota bacterium (assembly GCA_965242865.1). Classification (GTDB taxonomy): domain Bacteria; phylum Latescibacterota; class UBA2968; order UBA8231; family UBA8231. The sequence continues at coordinate 4,522,244 of CBDETK010000013.1, read as the reverse complement.
GGCGGGTTCGTCGTAGTCGAGCTTGAGGTCGGTGATGATTTCGGCCAAGAAGAAGTAAGAACCGCGGCGCTTGTCGATCAGGCAGGTGTTTTTACCCCACCAACCCAAGCCCGCCCGCTGGGCGAGTTCGCGCTCTAGGACGGGGGCCGTATCGACAAAATAGCGGCCTTGCGTCTGCGCTCCAGCTTCGGCGAGCACGAAATCCCACAGAGCCGCCAAGCGCTTTTTGACGAGGTCGTGGTAGTCGTCGCCGCGGGCGTAACAAGCGATTTGACCGCGCAGGGGATCGGAGGCGGCCGGCGTGGGCTGGTAGTAATCCATGCCGAGGCAGATGGCGGTCTGGGCGCCGGGGACCATGCGGCGCGGATCCGCGCGTTTGTCGAGGTGGCGTTTGAGGTAGTGCATCTGGCCAGCGTAGCCCAAGGCCACCCAGCGGGCGTAAAACTCGGCCCCTTCTAACGGGTCGGCCGGGGCAAAGCCGACCGCGGTAAAGCCCAGGGCGCGGGCCTTCTGGCGGATTTGTTCGGTCAGCGACATGCCGGGCCGCCCAAGCAGCTACCAAGCGACTAGAACATCTCCGCGATGTGGCGGAAGACCATCTGATTGAGGTCGTTGAACGTGACCAGCACCATGATCAACAGCATGATGGCCAAGCCGATCTGCTGAAAGACTTCGCGCTGGCGCGACGAGAGCGGGCGACGCATGACGGCCTCTAGCGTGAGGAAGGTCAGGTGGCCGCCGTCGAGCACGGGGATGGGCAGGAGGTTGATAATCGCCAAGTTGACGCTGAGTATGGCGAGGAAGTGGACGAAGGAGTGCAAGCCCTGCTGGGCGGTCTGCCCGGCGAGCTGGGCAATGCGCAACGGGCCGCCCAATTCGTCGGTTGAGCGGTCGCCTTGGAAAAGCTCACCCAAGAAGTCGAGGATCAGCCAAGAGGAATTGTACACGCCCAGCCCTCCTAGCACGACCGCTCGGCCCAGCCCGACGGTGTGGCGCGAGGACTCAGGGTTGATGCCGATGCGGCCCACCAGCGCGTCGCCTTCGGCGTGGGCCGCTGGGGTGATGAGCTGCTCCATGCGCTGGCTGTCGCGTTCCCAAACCAACGGGATCGCCTCGCCCGGATAGCGACGGATTTCCTCGCTCATCTCCGCCCAGCTCACCACCGGAGCTGGGCCGACGGCGAGGATGATGTCCCCGGGGCGCAAGCCGAGGCTGTCGGCCGGCATCCCGGGGACGACCTGCCCCACCGTGGTGGGGCGCATTAGTTGGACGCCGTAGCCTTCGTCGCCCGCGGGCGGCAGGTTGAACGCGAAGAGGACGCCGTCGCGCTCGACTTCAAGGGCGACGCCGCGGCTGGCGCTCTCGTCCAAGGCACTGGCCAACTCGTAGGCATTGCCGACGGGCGTACCCCCTACAGTGCGGACGCGATCGCCATGCGCCAGACCGACCTCTGCGGCGAGCGAATTCTCTTGGGGGGAGACGCGGGTGCTGTCGAAGGTGTCAATTCCATAAAAGCTGAAGAGGAAAACTAAGGCCGCGAAGGCGAAGAGGAAGTTCATGGCCGGGCCGGCCGCAATGACCGCCATGCGGATCCCCACCGACTTAGAGGGATATTCCCAAGGTGCGCCGGTGGTTTCCTCGGAGCCTACATCGGCCATGCCAGCGACCTTGACGTACCCGCCAAAGGGGACCCAAGAGATGCAGTACTCGGTTTCGCCGTAGGTAAAGCCGATCATTTTGGGAGGGAAGCCCAAGGAGAACCGCTCGACGCGAATGCCCGCCCACTTGGCGACTAGGAAGTGCCCTAGTTCGTGGACGAAAACCAAGACGCCTAGGGCAATGAGAAACGAGGCAATGGTAGTGAGGGTATCGAGCATTCTAATTCACCTCAAGAAAAAACAGCCAGCACATCTACGTAGAGATACGCCAGCGGAAAGGCCAAAAAATAGGAATCAAAGCGGTCGAGTAGGCCGCCGTGGCCTGGGATTAGCACCGGGGCGTCCTTGACGCCCATGTCGCGCTTAAAGGCCGATTCCACCAAGTCGCCCACCTGCGCCCCAATGCCCGCGACGAGCAAAAGCCCCAGCAGCGACGCCGTAGAAAAGGAGGGCAGCAGAAAGCCCAAGGGCATGGGAAGGGTGCTGCCAACTACGCCGCCGATGCACCCGACCCTCGTCTTCTTGGGGCTGATCGCCGGTGCCAGCTTGGCTCGGCCCCAAAACCGACCGCTGAAGTACGCCCCGGAGTCCGTCAGCCAGATGCAGAGAAAGAGCACGGCCACCAAGCGGCGAGCTTCCTCGCCGGCCCCAGCCACTTGAAAAAGCAGCAACGGTACGCTGCCCAAGACCCCGAAGAAGAGCACCCCACCCAACGTCAGAAAGGCGTTGGCCGCATAACGCTCCGGGCCCTTGAACAAGGCCCACACCACAATCAGCAAGATGGCTGCCATCAGCAACGCCGCGAGGTCGTCGCCCGCGCCCTGTCGCCAGAAGTAGCTGCACAGACCCAAGGCCAACAAGCTGCCGGGCAGGCGGATGGGTCGGTAGCCAGCCGCCTCTAGGATGTGGTGGTATTCCCATGAGCAGCGCGCTGCCACGGCCAACACCAAGAGGAAGAGTGCCCAGCTTGCCCCTTCAACCAGCAGTAGGATCACCGGCACGAATACGGCCGCTGCGAGGACGCGCTTTCGCAGGCCGGAAGCCTCTGCTGCTGCGTCAGCCGCCAAAGCGCCTCTGGCGTTGTTGATAAGCGGCAATGGCTTGGTAGAGGTGCTGGCGGCGAAAATCGGGCCAATGCACATCGCCGACAAAGCAAATTTCGGTATAGACCATTTGCCACGGGAGGAAGTTGCTCAGCCGCATTTCGCCGCTGGTGCGGATTAACAAATCCGGGTCGGGCAAGTTCGCCGTATAGAGGGCACCGCTGATTTGGTCCTCGTCGATGTCGTCTAGGGCGAGCCGGCCGGCCACCACTTCGGCCGCCAGCTTGCGGAAGGCATCTACCAGCTCGCTGCGGCCCCCGTAGTTGAGGGCCAAGTTGAGCTTGAGGCCGGTGTTGTCCTTGGTCTGAGCGAGGGCGTGCTCTAGAGCCAATTGGATGGTTGGCGACAACGCATCGGTGCGACCTATGGCGTTGAGAGATACGTTGTTTTCGTGGAGTTCGGACACTTCGTCGCGCAACGACTCGTGCAGCCACTGCATCAGCTCTGCTACTTCTGCTTCGGGCCGAGACCAGTTCTCGGTCGAGAAGGTGTACAGGGTCAGAGCCTCGATTTGCAACTGGCCGCAGGCGCGGACAATGTCGCGCACAGACTCGCGGCCAAAGCGATGCCCTTCGGTTTTGGGCAAGTTGCGCTCGACCGCCCAGCGCCGATCGCCGTCCATGATGATGGCAATGTGTTGAGGCAGGTTCCCATCCTCCTTGAGGCACTGCTGGATGCGGAAGTCCTCTTCGGGATTGAGGGGTTTTACTGGGTGGTATTCGCGGGGAGAAATTTCTAGCGGCAGATCCTGAGCACTCATAATAAGATGATAAGGATGATTCGGTGGGTTGCTGCGGCAGCGATCCACGGCCATTCGGGTGCGTCTCGCCTTAAAAAAACAAGGCTGCGTTCAACTTGATTAGTTTAGGGGAAAGGCTCATATTCGTCAAGCAACCCTAGAGGCCAGTATGATGCCACTTGCGAAGAAGGAGGCGACGTGCGTCCACAAAAAACGGCTCAGGAAGCGCGTCCTCGCGGCGTACCTCTGTTTAGATCGCGCCCAAGTGGAAGTCGGCGGGCAGGCGATACTAGAGAAGGTCTTGGGGCTGGAGGCGTACCGCCGAGCGCAGCTCGTCCACACCTATGTCTCCAGCAAGGAAAACGAGGTCAATACCCGTGCCTTGATCCGCACCTGCCTAGCGCAGGGCAAGCGCGTGGCCGTGCCGGTGGTGATGCCGAGCGCGAAGACGATGGGCCACGCGCTAATTGACGGCCTAGATCAGCTCGTCGCTGGCCCTTGGGGGCTGGCGCAGCCCGACCCGGCCACGGCCCGTTGGCTGCCCGCAAAAGCCCGGATCGATTTGGTCGTCGTACCGGGCCTTGCCTTTGACCGGCGCGGCCACCGCCTCGGCCGCGGCCGAGGCTACTACGACCGCTTTCTAGCGCAAGTGCAAACGGTCAAAATAGGGCTGTGCTACGACGCGCTAGTCCTAGACCGCATTCCCGGCGAGCCGCACGATGTGCCCGTGGACATGGTCGTCGCCGAAACCTCCATTTATCAGGAAGAGAGAGCATGATCTACGAATTGCGCATCTACCGCTTCCACAAGGGAGCCGACAACAAGAAGAAGTTCCTCGCCGGCTTTGCCAAGGCGCGCCGCTTTATGGCCCAGTACGGCGTGACGTTTGTCGCCGCGTGGGAAAACCCCGACCGCGACGACGAGTTTATATGGATTCGCGCCTTCCCCAACGCCAAGGCCCGCGCCAAGGCCATTGACGAGTACTACGCCAGCCCGGAATGGGCCAAAATCGTCGATCAGATCCGGCCGCTAATCCGCCGCCGGGAGGTGCGCGTGATGAAAGCGTTGCCCTACTCGACCCTAAAATAATGTTCCGCATCGGCCCAATAACCGCGGATCCCGGCATCCTGCTTGCGCCCATGGAGGCGGTCTCCCAGCAGCCCTTCCGCCTGATTTGCCGGGAGCTGGGTGCCGACATCGCGTACACTGAATTCGTCAATGCCGAGGGGCTGTTGCGCGAAGATCCCAATGGGCCGCGCCGCGCTTTTCGCAAGTTGCGTTTTTCAGCAGCGGAGCGGCCTTTGGCGATCCAGATTTACGGCGCGGCCTCGCTGTCGATGGAGAAAGCCGCTGAGATTGCCAGCGCGCAGAATCCAGACTTCATCGACATCAACTGCGGCTGCTGGGTGAGCAATGTGGCGTTGCGCGGCGCTGGGGCCGGGCTGTTGCGCGATTTGCCGCAGATGAAGGAGGTCGTCTCGCGCGTCATTGGCGCGACGCACTTGCCGGTGACCGTAAAGACGCGCCTCGGCTGGGACCAGCAGAGCATCCGCATCGTTGAAGTAGCCCAGATGCTCGAGGATCTGGGCGTCCAAGCACTGGCCATTCACTGCCGCACTCGGGCGCAAGGGCACAAGGGCGCGGTGGCCTACGAGTGGATACCCAAGGTCAAGGCCGCGGTCTCGGTCCCGATCGTTCTCAACGGCGATGTGACCTCGCCGCAGCTGGTCAAACGCGCCTTCGACCGCACGGGATGCGACGGAGTGATGATCGGCCGCGGCGCCATCCGCCATCCGTGGATTTTTCGCGAGTCCCGGTACTATCTGGAGACGGGTGCGCTCTTGCCCGAACCAAGCTGGCAGGAGTGCGCCGAGCTGTGCCTCAAGCACCTGCGACTGGCCGTTGAGCACGGCGGCCCGCAAGAAGCACTGGTCAGCATGCGCCGCCACTACGCCGGGTACTTTCGCGGTTTGCGCGGCGCGGCGCGGCTCAGGGCCGAACTGGCCAGCTACAAGGAGCTAACTCCTTTGTTCGATCGCCTCGCGGAACTGCGCGACACCGACCCAGAACGCCTCGCCGCCTAATCCCCGTCTTTTTGTAGTTTCTGACCCCGCCGCGTTTGTGCTGTCGCTATATAAGATATATTGATTTTTTCTATTAGTTACATAGCAATAATCAATTTGCCCAATAAGTAGAATACTCTACTTTTTTATCTCGTCTTAGCAGCGAACCACATAAACCTTTCAAAGCAAAGCAAAAGGAGACTCCCGTGAACCAACCCAAATCCATCGCCCCAGCCACGGGCAAACTCGGCGTCCTAATTCCCGGCATGGGTGCTGTGGCCACCACGGTTATCGCCGGCGTCGAAGCCATCAAAGCCGGCACCGGCCAGCCCATTGGCTCGCTGACCCAGATGGGCACCATCCGCCTAGGCAAGCGCACTGCGGGCCGCTCGCCGCTGATCAAGGACTTTGTGCCGCTGGCCGGTCTCGACAGTCTAGTCTTTGGCGGCTGGGACGTCTTTCCAGAGGACGCCTATGACTCGGCTGTCCACGCCGGCGTCTTGGACCAAAGGCTGCTCGACCCGCTCAAGGACCCGCTCAAAGCCGTCAAACCAATGTCGGCAATTTTCGACCGCAGCTATGTGCGCCGCCTCGAAGGCTCCAACGTCAAAAGCACCAAGAGCAAGTGGGACGCCGTGCTCGAAGTGCGCGAAGACATCCAGCGTTTCAAGGCCGACAACCGCGTGGAGCGGCTGGTGATGATCTGGTGTGGCAGCACTGAGGTTTTCATGGAGCACCACGAAGTACACAACGAGATCGAGAGCCTCGAAAAAGCCATTAAGGAAAACCACCCGGCCATTTCCCCGAGCATGATTTACGCCTACGCCGCGCTACAGGAAGGTGTGCCCTTTCTAAACGGTGCGCCGAACTTGACCGTGGATGTCCCAGCCATGGTCGAATTGGCGCGGCAAAAGGGCGTGCCCATTGGCGGCAAGGACTTCAAGACCGGCCAAACCCTGATGAAGACCTTGCTCGCCCCTGGTCTCAAGGCGCGGATGCTCGGGGTACAGGGCTGGTTTTCGACTAACATTTTGGGCAATCGCGACGGCGAGGTGCTCGACGACCCCGACTCATTCAAGACCAAGGAAGTCAGCAAGCTCGATGTGCTGGAATTTATCTTGCAGCCCAACCTCTACCCCCAGCTCTACGGCGATATTTACCACAAAGTGCGCATCAACTACTATCCTCCGCGCGGCGACGAGAAAGAGGGTTGGGACAACATCGACATCTTCGGCTGGCTGGGCATGCCCATGCAGATCAAGGTCGATTTCCTCTGCCGCGATTCGGTTCTCGCCGCGCCGCTGGTCTTGGACTTGGTGCTGTTTGCCGATTTGGCGCAGCGGGCGCAGATGGCGGGGATCCAAGAGTGGCTCTCGTTTTACTTCAAAAGCCCGATGACCGCGCCCGACCTCTACCCCGAACACGATCTCTTCATTCAGCTAATGAAGCTCAAGAACACGCTGCGCTTCCTGCGGGGCGAAGAGCTGATTACCCACTTGGGGCAAGAGTACTACGACTAGGTGCGTAGGCGACTCCCTCTATGTATAATCGGGCGCGGCCTACTCGGGGCACGTGGCGATGCCGTATAGGGCTTCGCCGATGAAGTCGCGCCGCCACCCGCGCAGGAGGCGATGATCCGCGGGCGTGGCAGCGACCGCGTCGATGACTAGGTTGCGCACTTCAGCGCGGGCCGCGACAAAGGGCGGGTCAATTTGCGCGGCGTCGCTCTGCTGGCGCAGGTACTTCATGGACTGAGCGAGTTTGCGCTCGACGATTTCCTTATCGAGGTCCGGCGGGCGCGGCCGGCGCGGGCACTCCTCGTCGGGGACGGCCAAGCCGCGGTGAATTTGCTCGAGGATGCAGCGGTTGTAGCGGCGACTGCGGAGCGCGTGGACCCGGCTCAGTTCCTTGAGCGACCGGGGCTTGCGCCGCGCTAGTAACACGAGGGTTTCGTCCGTCAGGACGCGATTGCGCGGCCGGTCGCATCGCCGGGCTTCCTCCTCGCGCCAAGCGGCCAATTCGCGGAGGATGGCCAACTCGCGCGGGGAAGCTCGGCCTGTGCCCTTGATCCGCGTGAATTGCTCGCGCGGAACTCGCTCCTCGTATAGCCGCGGATCGTCATACGCGGCCAGCTCCTCTGCGAGCCAAGCGCTGCGACCAATGGCCTTGAGACGCCCCTGCAACACCTCGCGCACCTCGTGCAGGTAGCGCACATCCTCAATGGCGTAGGCCAGTTGATCCTCAGAGAGCGGGCGGCGGACCCAGTTGGTGAGCGTCTCGGTCTTGTCGAGCACCACGCCGAGGGTCTGCTCCAAGAGCTCGGCCAGCGAAGTGGTGGAACTCATATTGGCAAGCCCGGCCGCGCAGCGGGTGTCGAAGACGTTGCGCGGAAAAGCGCCCGTGACCCGGCGCAGAATCGCCAAGTCTTGTTGGGCGTCGTGGAGAATCAACTCAACCTCTGCGTGTTCTAGCAGGGCACCGAGGGGCGACAGATCCGCAATTGCCACCGGGTCAATCAGGTGGCAACTGTCGCCAGCGAGGGCCAATTGGATCACGCCTAACTTGGGATAATAGGTGCGGTTCCAGACGAATTCAGTGTCTAAGGCAACGCGCTCGCAGTCTAAGGCGCGCTCGACGAGTTCGGCAAGCATCTGTGCGGTGTGGATCATCGGTCTGAGGGCATTGGGGGAAGTGAGAATCAACGCGAAATTAGCAACGCAAAACGATAAGACGAGGGCATTAAGACGACAAGGCCCAGAAGCGGCGCACCGGGGTTTGCTTTTGGTAGCCGGCCAGCCGAGTACTGAGCAGCCAAGCCGCAGCAAACGCGAGCTGGACCGCACACAAATAAAAGAGCGGCCCCCGCGGCCCAGCCAGTGCCGCAGACCACTGGAAACAAGCCCCACCGGCGATGCCGCCCACAAAACCGCCCAGTGCCGAGGCGTACATCGCAAGAGAGAATCCCTCTGCTTGGTACTCCTTGGAAACGGCGTTGAGCATCGCCCGCGACTGGCCCATCTGGTGGCCGCCATCGAGTGCTCCCCAGAGCAAATAGACGCCCCCCGCCCAAAGCGCGATCCACGGGAGTTCGGCCGGCAGGAAGAGCCAAGCGGGGGCCATGGCCGCTTGCAGCAACAGGGTGATGGTCAGCGCCCCGCGGCTGCCGTGCCGGTCCACCATCCGGCCCCAGCCATGCAGGCCGGCCACATAGCCGAGGGCTTGGACTGGCGTCATCCAGACGAAATAGCTAACGGGCAGCCCCCAGTCGATCAGTGCCACGACCCACAGCGGAAAGGTCGCAGCGAGTACGGCCGTGCGGGCCATGACAAAAAGCGCGTAGGCGCGCATCGGGGGCGCGGCCAGCGCTTGGCGCAAGCGGCGGAATAGGCCCTCTTTCGGCGGCGCCAGGGATCGCTCAGCGACTCCGCGCACCAACAAGGCCCCGCCGCAGGTGGAAAAGACCGCGAGCGCAAAGAGCGGGCCGAAATCGCCGGCCTTGGGCTGCGAGCCGAGATACCAGCCGATCGAGATCGGCAAGACGAGTTCGAGGAGACGCTGCTGAAGGCGCATGCGCGTGAGAAAGGCTCCGACCCCGCCGCTAGAGGTGTTGTCTTGGACAAGGGGCCACCAAGCGGTGTTGCCCCCTTGTTGGATGAGGCCGCGGGTGCTAAACAGGGCTAGGCCGATCCAAGCGGCCCAAGCCCCGTCCGCGCCGTAGAACGCCAACAACGCCAAGGCCAGCCCCGCCGGCACCGAGCAGAGTCGGCCCCAAAAGAAAAGCCCGGCCTTCCCGGTGCGGTGCATTAGTTGCAACCCAACGACGCGCCCCATCTTCTGGAGGTATTCGCTGGTGGCGACTAAGCCGATGAGAAAAGGCGAAGCGTTCAGGGACAGGAGAAAGAGCGGGACGAGAGAAGTGAGCAGGGCGTTGTTGATCGAGCCGCTAACGGCACTGCCGATCAGCCGCGACTGGCTGCGGCGACGAGTGGCTGGGGAAATTCTGTGGTCGGGATGGGCCGTGGCTGGGGTGTCGGGCATAAAAAAAGAAAAGGCCGACAGCCCCTCTGGGCAAATTGGCCCGCGTACTCACCGCTGCGGCTTGCGTTGGACGCCTTCACTGGTGCCGGTCGAGGGCGGAACGGGATAGTGCAGGCCGCGTTGACCGGAGAGGTTGCGGTTGGGCTGGGAGGTCCATTGCTGGTCGGGCAGGCCGACGAGTTGACCGCCTTGGACCCAGGCTTCGTCGCCACCGTAGAGCTCGTCGATGAGGAGCCCGCTGAGCTGGCCCCGCGTTGCAGAGTGGTCGGGTGAATCGGCTAGGTCGTTCAGTTCGCGGGGATCGCTTTCAAGATCGAAGAACTGGACGCGGTTGCCCACCGGATAGTAAATCAGCTTGTGTCGCCCCATGCGGATCATGCGGGTGGCCTGCGGCCCTTCGCTGCATTCTCCATAGAGGTGCGGCCGTCGTTCCTCGCCGACCATCGACAGGCCCTCGACGGTGCCGGGGATGTCGATGTCCGCTAGGTCGAGTAACGTCGGCATGACGTCCTGCCAGCCGACGAGGCGGTCATCGACAGCATGGTGTGGCACTCGGCCGCGGCGGCCGCCGAGCAAGATCATGGGCACATTGGCCGCCTGCTCGTAGTAGAGCCGCTTGGCCCAGAGACCGTGGTTGCCGAGCATGTCGCCGTGATCGGCCGTGAAGCAAATAATGGTATTGTCGAGCAGCCCCTCCTCGCGCAGGGTGCCAAGGACTACGCGAAGTTGGTGGTCAATCTGGGTGCAGAGCGCGTAGAAGGCCCGGCGAATGCGGAGAACTTCCAGCCCCTTGAGGTGGGCGTTGGCCCCCTGAATGACTTTGAGTGCGTAAGGCAGAGCGTCGAAGGAGCGTGCCCAAGTGCCGTGGTGGGGTGCGTCCATGTCGATGTCGCGGTACAGATCGAGATAGCTCTGCAAGGGGACCAGCGGTGGGTGCGGATGGCGGAAAGACAGATACCAGAAGCCGGGCTTGGCCGGGTTGCGCCGTTGGATCATCCGGCTCATCTGGCGCGCCGCCCAAGTGGTGGGGTGGCAGTCCTCGGGCAAGTGATAGGGGCGGAAGGAGTATTCATTGTTGCTCATGCCGTGGGCGAATCCCAAGCCCGCATGGCCTTTGTCGGCGAGGAAGAGATCGTAGTCGTCAACAGCACCCAAGTGCGGCCGGCCCTCTTCGTCGAGGAGCACATCGTCGAAACCAATGCGGTCGCGCTGGGGATAGACGTGGAGCTTGCCAACGGCATAAGCTTGGTAGCCGGCGTTGCGGAAGGTCTGCGCCACAGTCGGCAGCTCGGGCATGGGAGCGGTTGTTTTGAAGACCCGGTCGCCGTGGGTGCGCGGCGCAGTGCCCGTCATCAGGGTACGGCGAGCGGGGATGCAGACCGGGCATTCGCTATAGGCGTTGGAGAAGCGAGTGCCGCTGCGGGCTAAGGAGTCGAGCGTGGGGGTGAGAATGGCGGAATGGTTGGCTTCGCCCAAAAGGGAAGCGGACCAATGATCGGTCGTAATCAGGAGGACGTGAGGTCTGTCGTTTGCCATTGGAGTCCCTTGAGATGGTCGCTTGGTTAAAAGCGGCAACTTATTCGGTGTCGTTCAACAATAAAACGCAACTTGCGCCTCGTCTCAAGGACAGGGGCCTCGGCCAGCGCAAGTGGGGTTGTGAGTGGGTCCCCCTACGTATATCTTGGGCGCGAAAGGAGGAGGGACTTATGAACAAAGCCAGTACTGTTTCACCGGCAGTGGGAACGCAATTGCTTTTTGAGAATGAGCGAGTGCGGGTTTGGGACCTGCGGTTGGCACCAGGCGAGAGCACGGGTTTGCACCGGCACGAGCACGACTATCTATACGTAGTTATTGGCGATGGTCGGTTGCAGGCGGCCGATGCAGAGGGAAACCGCGGGGCGCCGAGGGACATGAAGGACGGGGAGGTGCGGTTCAATGCAATTGAGGGGGAGGCGGTACACGAAGCGTTTAACGCCGGTGCAGGGCCGTGGCGGAATGTCATCGTCGAATTGAAGAGCTGAAGCCGACACTTCGGCGCGAGGCGCGTTAGCCCAGAATGTCGGGCGACTGCGGATCGACGCAGGCTCCCCTAGGCCGCGGCCCCTGTGGTCGCTGCGGCATCTGGTCGTAAGACTGGTAGGCGATGTTTAAGTAAGGCGTCTCGACGCGGCGGTGCTCTTCGTAGCGCGAGTTCATCACCGCGTCGATAACCCCGGTCGTCAGCAGGGTGCGCTCGGGCGGATACGGGGCCTGACCCGTTTTGAAAAACTGCTGGATGTTGCGGCATAGATAGCCGAAATGGGCAAACGGCCCTCTGTTTTGCAGGTAGAACTCCGTGGCCTGCACCTGCCCTCCTATCCGTGCGGCATAGGCGAAGTCGCTGACATAGCCGTTGAGCATCAAGGTCGCCGTGCGCAAGCCATCGCGGTGTTCCATGAGGAAGACAGCCGGCTCTTTGGTGCGTTTCTCCATGGGGCCATCCTTCTTTTTGGCAATGGCAGCGCAAGCAGCCTCGGCCAACTCCCCAGACCACAATCCCTCGTCGCGGGCACGCCACACATCGTCCCCTTCGAGGCACTGCACCCACGCCACCCCCTGTTCGCCGCCGCGGCGGCGCTCAACCATGCACTGCAAAGTCTCTAAGGCATGATACCCATACGCCTCGATACCGCCGTAGCCGATGGACAGAGCTTCCTCAATGGGCGTCTCCTTGGGGTGCTCCAGCCAAGGGCTGCGCCAAGCCAAGGGCAGCGACGACCCGGCCATCAGCGGGATGCCCAGTTCTCCAGCCCGATCCCACATCCACTGGGCGTCCCTAAAGTCGTACGCTAAATGTTTATCTGAAAATACGGGCACCGAGCGGTCGCTCTCGGCAAAGACTCCAGCGATTTGCTCAAAGAAATGGCGGCGCGGGTACAAATGGCGGCCCCGCTCGTTCCAAGGGTAGTCGCCGTGCTCGCCGATGAGCAGCACCGCATCTACGTTGAGCCGGTCGGCCCCTGCATGCAGGGCGCGGCGGATGCTGGGATAAATGGGTACCCCGTACTCTTGGGCCAAGCTCACGCCGATGTCGTTTTCCAGCACGTGGTCGATGTACAAGGACACGAGCTCCACTTCGGGGGGCATTAGGCCCTCGTCCGTGGACATGCCCTTCATAAACTTGGTGGCAATGACGTCGGCATGTGACTTGGGATAGTAGATGGTGGCGATGGCGGCTACTCTCATGGTAAGGCTCCTATAGTGGCTTGGGTCGCGATATTGGCCTAAGTGCTCAGGCCGCCCAGCATCCCTCGGTATAAGGCTCGCGGAGAAAGAGTTTTTTGCGTTGAGGACTAGCGCGTGCAATCCACTCGGGCGGGATGGCCTGCGTATGTAGTACTTGTCGCGCTCGGCGAGGTTGATGGGGTTTTCGTGCTTCCAGTCTCGTTGATTTAGAGTGAATTCTAGCAAACTGTGCAGGCTCCCGCAACCTATCCTCGTGCGGCGAGGAATCTTCGTTAAAGCCTTGACAGAGGTGCATTCTTCGTTCAGTTTAGGGACAAAGGCTATATTAGCTAATATGGATAAATTAGGAGGTACACCCGCATGGAAACAAAAGTCATAACATCGACTAAGGCGCAAAATAACTTTGGCCAGATAATAGACTCGGTCGTTCAAGATCGAACTCGGTACGTTGTCAAGCGACGCAATGTATCGCAGGCAATCATAATGAGTTTGGCGGATTTTAGCCAGTTGTTGGAAAACTCGTCTGACAGACAGAAGATGAGCGATATGATTGGCGAATTATCCCCTGTTTACAGTCTCGGCGAGACAATAGAGTCTTCTGTCGAAGAGTAGGAAAGATAAAGAAATGGTATATGCAGTACAAGCTAAAGCCGGGGAGGAGTTAAACCGGATTTACGCGGAAGATTTGTCTATCCACGAATGGTATCGGTTTGTCCTTTCCTATCCGCCGCACTTAGTTCGTCGTTATATTGATACGTTTGGCCTGACAAGACGCCACTGGGTGCTGGACCCATTCTGCGGTACGGGAACAACGTTGGTTGAGTGCAAGAAGAATGGCATTCCGAGCACTGGCTTAGAGGCCAATCCCGTGGTACAGTTCGCCGCGCAAACTAAGGTCCGGTGGGATATAGATCCCGATAATCTTGTTAGACATGCCAAGAGCGTTGCCGAAGAGGTAGAGGTTCAATTAAAAAGAGAAGGGATCGAAGATTACCCTCTTTTTAAGCCTTGTACCAACGGCAAAAAAATAGATCTAAAGCGACTAGAACCTGAATTAGAGGCCCTGCTTATCAAAAATTCCATAAGTCCCAAACCCTTACATAAAGCTCTCGCCCTCATAAATAGCCTAAACAAAAAACCAGATGACCCCCTAATTGCATACGAAAGATTAGCACTCGCAAAACAGCTAGTGTACAGTATCAGTAATTTGCGCTTTGGACCAGAAGTAGGAGTCGGGAAGCCCAAAGAAGATGCCCCGGTTATTGCACCTTGGTTAAAGGGAGTAAAAGACATGGCTAATGATTTGTGCTGTCTCCAAGTCAAGAGCCACAAGGCCGTACCATCGCTAGTAAAACTCACAGACTCGCGCAGTATAGATTCCTGCTTAGAACCTTTGGCGTTCGACGCGGTTATAACCTCGCCGCCATACCCCAACGAAAAGGATTATACGAGAACGACTCGTCTTGAGGCTGTTTTGCTTGGCTACCTAAACAACCGCGACGATCTACGACGACAAAAACAAAACTTGCTGCGATCTAATAGCAGGGGAGTGTATAAAGCAGACGCGGATGAATGCTGGATTAAAGATAACGAACGCATACAAGAGCTGGCAGATCGGATAGAGACGCGTCGGCTAGAACTGGAAAAGACGTCGGGGTTTGAGAAACTCTATGCTCGCGTAGTAAGGTTGTATTTTGGAGGAATGGCGCGGCACCTAGAAGAGTTAAAACAGGTTTTGGCTCCGGGAGCTCAACTTGCTTATGTCGTCGGTGACCAAGCGTCTTTCTTTCGGATTTTAATCCGCACAGGAGAACTTTTGTCTAATATCGCAGAAGATCTTGGCTACGAAGTAACAGGTATTGATTTGTTTCGGACGCGATTTTCTACGGCGACGCGAGAACATTTACGCGAAGAGGTCGTTCTCTTGCGCTGGAACAGTTAGTTACCACTTTGGCGGCTTAGGAACCAGCGTGTAACGGGCCTGTCTTACAACGGAAGAGGCGACGAGTTTTGAGTTTAGCTCCAATAGATCGCTTGAGTTGCACTCGGGAAATTCTGCGAGAAAGAGGTCCCCGTTGCTCTCGAGTTTTATCCCTAGTGGAACTATGAAATCCATGTCGTCTTCCATAAGTCGTTGCAAGGTTGCCGCGGCTATGCCCACTATCTGATTTAGGGTAATTACATCGTTTCCTTTGGATTTTGCTTCACAGGGAATCAGGATACGACGATTTCCTTTTTTTCTTACGAAAAGGCTATCTAATTCATGGGGCTGCACTTTTACTGGGGCTTGAACGCGCCTTATCGTTCCTTTGGGGACAGCAAAAAAATCATCGAGAATGCATCCGTATTCTATAGAGGCTAACAAGCCGCCTTCATCGGGACGCAGGAGGTCGAGTATATCAGGCGGAATCTCAACGTGAATGGGTTTGGCTGCTAAGTCCTTGGGACAAGATATAGAAATTGCGCCTCTAGCAGGGCCGCTATCTCTGAAGAAGACACCGATTGAACCACTGTGAACTGCCTCCCGTAAAAAATAACCTGCTTGCCTAGCAGCAGGACTTCTCGCGTCTGAATTCCCCGACCGAGTAAGGTCTTTCACAAAATTGTTTAAGTTCGACGGAACTCGACCGCCTGTCGCCACAATCGCATCTCTCACGTCGTCGTGCGTAAACAGTATTTCCGGTTGCGGATTGCCGGGGTCGTATTTCCGGTTAAATATATGTTCAAGTGCTGCGGGTTTATTGTAATTGCTCCTCATAGATTATACCTCCTTCATGCGGGTGGTCGCGGGAGCCGTCAGCAACAGGAAGGCCCCCAAGACGAGGCAGTAAAGCAAAGTGTGGTTAATGGCGGCCCCGCTCATTCCAAGGGTAGTCGCCGTGCTCATGGTAAGGCTCCTATAGTGGCTTGGGTCGAGGTACTGGCCTAAGTGCTCAGGCCGCCCAGCATCCCTCGGTATAAGGCTCGCGGAGAAAGAGTTTTTTGCGTTGAGGACTGGCGCGTGCAATCCACTCGGGCGGGATGGCCTGCGTATAGCGATGCGGCGGCCCGGCTTCTTTGAAGATGTCGATGTTGAAGATGCGATAGAGCTGGGGGGAGTCTGCGGGTTTAGCTTCAACCGCGTGGAAGATCCGGGCGTTGATATAGACCATGCTGCCTGGCGGCACTGCAAGCCGCACTTCCTTTAGTTCGCGCCCAGCCTCTGCGTCGTATGCCCCGGCTAGCATGCGCTCAGGCGTGGCCTCTGCGGTCGGGGCGACGCGGTGGCTGCCGGGAATGATCTTGAGGTTGCGGTCGCCGAGCGCGAAGCCATTGGGATAGTAGAGAATTTGGATGTAGTACTTGTCGCGTTCGGCGAGGTTGAGGGGGTTTTCGTGCTTCCAGTGGTGGTGGTCTTGGTGATAGGGAATGGGGCCTATGCTGCGCGGGGCGAGGTTGAGGGCGGAGTGGCAGAAGTGGTAGCTTGGGCCGATGGTGGCTTGCAGCAGCGCAGTGACAAAGGGATCGTCAATGAGGCGGTCGCCGCATGGGCCGCGGTCGTTCCAAGGGCGGACGAAGTAGGATTGGGGCGCGGCGGGTTTTTCGCTCAAGACGCTGAGGTAGCGATGCACCGATTCGAGGCCGAGGATTTCGTTGGTTAGGCTGCGCCGAGCCTCGTCCTTGAGTACGTCTGGGTAGAAGATGTAGCCATCTCGGTGGAAGGAGTCCAAGTCGGCTGCGGACGGGGCTAGATGGCGAAATAGTGAGTTCAAGGCGACCTCGTTGATTTATTTGTCAATCGTACCGCAGGCAATTATAATGAGTTTGGCGGATTTTAGCCAGTTGTTGGAAAACTCGTCTGACAGACAGAAGATGAGCGATATGATTGGCGAATTATCCCCTGTTTACAGTCTCGGCGAGACAATAGAGTCTTCTGTCGAAGAGTAGGAAAGATAAAGAAATGGTATATGCAGTACAAGCTAAAGCCGGGGAGGAGTTAAACCGGATTTACGCGGAAGATTTGTCTATCCACGAATGGTATCGATTTGTTCTTTCCTATCCGCCGCACTTAGTTCGTCGTTATATTGATACGTTTGGCCTGACAAGACGCCACTGGGTGCTGGACCCATTTTGCGGCACGGGAACAACGTTGGTTGAATGCAAGAAGAATGGCATTCCGAGCACTGGCTTAGAAGCCAATCCCGTGGTACAGTTCGCCGCGCAAACTAAGGTCCGGTGGGATATAGATCCCGATAATCTTGTTAGACATGCCAAGAGCGTTGCCGAAGAGGTAGAGGTTCAATTAAAAAGAGAAGGGATCGAAGATTACCCTCTTTTTAAGCCTTGTACCAACGGCAAAAAAATAGATCTAAAGCGACTAGAACCTGAATTAGAGGCCCTGCTTATCAAAAATTCCATAAGTCCCAAACCCCTACATAAAGCTCTCGCCCTCATAAATAACCTAAACAAAAACCAGATGACCCCCTAATTGCACACGAAAGATTAGCACTAGCCAAACAGTTATAGCAATCCGAAATGCCTTGAAAGGTTAAGGTTTTCTTTTTATGTTGTCGTTTCGTTTTCTATCGTCCCTTTTTCAGGAGTGTTTTCAGCTAGTTTCTGATCGTTCTTTATCCGATTTTATCGCCAGCAACCCCGATGTTCGCGAACTCAAACGTGCAGTCGCGGTTCAGATGACTCTGTTGGGGGTCAAACAAGGTATGATTCAAGCGGTGCTCGGCGTTCCGTCGGGGTTCATCCGTACGTGGAAGAAGCGGTATCTATCTGAGGGGGTCGAATGCTTGCGCTTAGGCTATAAAGGCTCGCCGTCCTATTTGTCAGCCGCTCTTAAATAATTTAGAATTGCTATATAGGAATACTTCGCGGGGGGCAATGAAGGATTTGGATTTATTTCGGCCAACCAACCGGAGGGCACTCTGTGCGTTCAGTTAGTGGCCTAATGGGCGGGAAATCAACAAATTCTTGTAAGTGGATCGCCCTCGCCGTAAGCTATATGCAGATGCCCGTCGGCCGCGTGCTGTCGGCGCAAGGACCGCTCTTTGGAGTGGCTTTTGCTTTTTCCGGGGGGGTTCCTTCCCACTGTCTTTGTGGAGATTCCCATGACGATTACCGATTTGATCACCGCCAACGAGTTGTTGCAGAGGAAGGACGATGGCTTCCGCTATGAACTGGTCCAAGGAGAATTGATAAAGATGAGTCCAGCCGGCCACCAACACGGCAGAATCGCGCTCAATTTGACCGGGCCGCTTTTCCAACACGTAAAGACGCATAACCTGGGTGCGGTCTATGCGGCCGGAACCGGCTTCAAACTGGCCGTGAATCCCGATGTAGTGCGCGCTCCAGACGCGGCCTTCATCCGGCGCGAACGGGTTGAAGAGGTGGGCCGAACCGCGGGCTTTTGGCCCGGTGCCCCCGACTTGGCGGCCGAGGTCGTCTCACCGGGTGATACCTACGCCGAGGTCCAAGACAAAATCGCCGATTGGCTCGATGCGGGCACCCGCTTGGTCGTGGTCGTCAATCCAAGCACCCAAACGGTCGATCTGTACCGCTCGCGGAGCGACATCCGCATCTTGACCATGGACGACGTACTCGACAGCGGCGAAGTCGTGCCGAACTGGACCCTGCCGGTGCGCGATATATTTGCTTAATAAGCATTGCAAAGCATCGGGAAAATTACGGGGCGCGACTAACCCACGCCGGTCCTACAACGCCCCCCGATGCCCTCGGCGAATGGCCTCGCACAAGCGCATGGTATGCACGGCGTCGTCCAAGCTCGACCACGGTGTGCGATCCTCCAAAATGCAATCGACAAAGTGGACGACCTCGTTGAAGCCCGCCCCGCCCACCGCCTCCATCTCCTCGGCCTCTACGGTAAAGGCCCGCCCCGCGTCATACCCCTCCACCTGCGGCCCCCGGGTCATATCCAAATAGATCGACAAATCCTCGCCGTGTACTTCGGCCCGCTGAATGCGATAGCCCACGCCGTAGTGGCTCATCATGGTGCCAAAGGTGCCCGTGTCGAAACGCACGACCGCGTTGTGCCGATGGCATCCGGGCCGCACGCCGTCTTGCACCATCCCCAGCACCTCCACCGGCATGGCCGCTTCCACCGCGCTGCGACCCGCTAGCCAGCGCAGCAGATCGACGTGGTGAATGGCGTCGCAGATCACCGGATCGGGCGTCGCCGGCCCCAACAGGGTCACCGGCTTGTTGTACGTGGCGGCGCAATGCACGGCACCCCCGGCCGCCCGGACGCGCTGCCGCACGGCTAGCACTTGGGGAAAGTAACGCCGGTTAAAGGATACGAGGGCCTTGCCCGCGCTTTGCCGGGCCGCTTCGGCCATTTGCGCGGTCTCGGCCGAGGTCATCCCCGGTGCTTTCTCCACAGAGGTGTGCAGCCCGCGCTCCAAGCAATCGAGCACAATGGGCAGCAAGTGGCCGGGCATGGTGACTACATGCACGACCTCCGGCCGACAGACATCGAGCAGCTCCCGATAGTCGGCAAAGGCGTGTTGCGGCCCCCAGTCGGCTTGGTTTTTGCGCCGCCGCTCCTCGTCTAGCTCGGCAATGCCCACCAAGCGCAGCCGCGGCTCGTCGGCAATCATGCGGAAGTGAGACTGGGCGTGGCCGCCGCAGCCGATGACCGCTACTTTCAAGTCAGACATGATGCGTTCCTTTCTGAGAGGTTGAGTAGCAAAGATATGGAATGTTACAATGGACCGGACCGGACGACGAGTGCTTGACATGCAGGACGCTTGTGCTAGGTTCGGGGAAGAAAGCCACGCGGCTTTTAGCTGGTTGATCCACCACCTATCACAACGCACGGAGCACGAAAATGACCGATTCGCGAAGGGACTTTTTTAGAAAGGCCGGCACCCTCACTCTCGGCGCGACCACGGCGTCCTTATGGGCCGCCGACAGCCAGCAAAAGGTCCACGCGGCCACCGAACGCCTCGGCCCAGCCTCGCCCGAAGCCAGTGCATTGGACGAATCTTTTTGGTACAGCGTGCGCGGCGCGTTCAATTTGTCGCCCCAGTTTATCAACTTTGAGAACGGCTATTTCAGTCCGCAACCAGAAGCCGGGATTGATGAGGTGTGCAAAAATGCCCGCGCTATCAATGAGATTCCCTCGTTTTACATGCGGCGCAAACTGGCGGACGACACCCGTGCGAGCCATCAATTGCTAGCGCGCTTTGCCGGTTGTTCGGATGAAGAAATCCTCCTGACGCGCAACACGACCGAATCGCTCAACATCGTCATCATGGGGCTGAAGCTGCAACCCGGCGACGAAGCCTTGTGGGGAACCTACGAATACGGCAGCATGAAGGTCGCGTTTGAGCAACGCGCCGCCCGCGAAGGCATCGTCAACAAAGTGCTCGACCTGCCCATCACTTCTATGGACGATGCCGCGATCGTCGCGGCCTACAAAAGGGCCATTACGCCGCGCACCAAAGTGATCCTCGTCTCCCACATCGTCTATTTAACCGGCCAAGTGCTGCCCGTGCGCACAATCTGCGACATGGCCCACGAGCACGGAGTGGAAGTCATCGTCGATGGCGCCCATGCCTTTGCCCATTTGGCCGCCAAAATCCCCGATCTACACTGCGATTACTACGGAGCCAGTTTGCACAAGTGGATGTTGGCACCGCTGGGCACGGGCGTACTGTACATTAAAAAGGAAAAGATCGCCAACGTGTGGCCGCTGTTCGGCGACGCTGGGTACGCCTCGGACTCGATCCGCAAGTTTGCCCACATCGGCACGTACCCGGCCTACTTGCAACGGGCCTTGGCCGAGGCCATCCGCTTCAACCAAACCATCGGCTTGGAGCGCAAAGAAGCGCGCTTGCGCTACATCAAAAACTACTGGGTCGATCGCCTGCTCGACGTGCCCAATGTCGTCTTCTACACGCCCCGCGAGGCCCATCGCTCGTGTGCCATTGCCACCGTTGGCATCCAAGGACGCGATCCCGCCGCTATTACCAACGCCCTATACGACACCTACAAAATTTTCACCGTGCCGCCGGGGTATCTCGGGGCGGTCCGCATTTGCCCGAACATATACACGACGCCTTATGAATTGGATCAATTCGTCGCCGCGATGAAAGAACTGGCCGCGGCCTGATCCTCTTTCTGTACTACATGAGTGCTGCCGTCCAATACGCCTGCGGGTCTGTCGCGCTGTGGCCCACGTGCCGCACCAAGCCCCGAGCGGTCAAGGCGGACAAATTCCTCAATACCACCGGACGCGAGTAGCCAGTCAACGCCACCAACTCGCCGGTCCGCAACCGGCCAGCCAGCGCGATCTGTTCAAATAAATGGCGCGCTGCCTCGGGCATCCCGCGCAGTTCATCCGGCTGGCTCGCCGGTCCGCAACCGGCCAGCCAGCGCGATCTGTTCAAATAAATGGCGCGCTGCCTCGGGCATCCCGCGCAGTTCATCCGGCTGGATTAGCGCACCGGACAGCGCTATCTCGACGCCGCCCGCCAACTGCCTGACCACCGGCCGCTGCCGCCCACTTGCTTCCATCACGGCCACCATGCGGCGCAACCCTTCTCCCAATTCCTGACGATACGACAAGTCCGTCATTACCCGCGCAATGCGGGGATTGCGCGCAAACCGCCGCACCTTTAGCAAGTCGCCTAGGGGCGTTATTCCGGGGAATCGGCCCGGACTAGACACCTCGACCCTATCGTCGAACACGGCCAATCGGATGTGGTCGCCGAAGTTGCTGTACGCGCGATGAATGACTGCGTTCACGAGCGCTTCTAGCCAAACCTCTTCTGGCACGATGCCAAACCAGCCAAAACGTCCATCCGGCCCCAAAGACTTGCGCTTGGGCACGGCCTCGCGCATGGCCTGACGCGCCGCGTCGATCTGCTGCGGCAACCGTCCCACGCAGCGGGTGTCGCTGATTAGGTTCTGCTCGTGGCCCGTGCGCCGCTCGCGCCCGGCGTATTTCAGTACCCTGACAAAGGCTTGGGGAAACGCCCTTTGCGGCTCGGTCGCAAACAGCAATGCCCCCGCGGTGTGCGTTTCTCCATCGAGGCCGACCAAGTCGCGTGCTTGCAATAGCCGCTGCGGGTCTGGATGCCCCAGCTGTTCGGCGTAGGCGGCTACGCTGTCTAAGTCGAGCGAACAAGGCCCGTAGATGCTTGCGGGCGTGATTTCAAAACTAGTATCCCCGCGGTCGTATTGAAATTCAATGCGCTGCTCAAAGGACAACCGGCGGTTTTCATCGCCGGTGCGCAGGAAAACCTCGTCGCGGGTCGTGCTATGCACCTGACTGCTCGGAGGTATGGCTAACAACAGCGCGTGGTCCGGCGCGCCCTTGGCATTGATGCACGGCAACAGAATCGGCTCAAAGCGCACCGGCGGCAGCGTCAAATTAACCCCGGCCTGTCGCCACTCATTCTGCGCCTGGGGGCGGTCGTCGATCCCCTCGCAAGCACCGGCGCGAAAGCCGACGGCAATAACTCCCCCCTCGGCATTCGCCAGTGCGACCAAGGTTTCAGCCAAGCTGCGGGCTGAAATACGCGCACTTTTGCGGTCAAACCATTGCCCTTCCGGCTCGGCCAACAGCCGCTCGGTGGCTGCATCCGGCGGCAGCGTTAATAGATTCTCAATCGGCGGCAGCATAACTCGGAGTCCCCATCGCTTTTACTATATCATACTATAAATAATTTATAGTAACAGCCCCTTAATTTTTGCCTTCCCCCGCCGCCAGCCCTTGGGCGATGGCTAAATTTTCGCGGAATCCTCGGTCCGCTGGGGCCAAGCGCACCGCGCTGGCAAACGCTGCTTGGGCGGCCGCAAAGTCCCGGCGCATCAGGTGCAGGTTGCCGAGGCTGTTGTACGCGGTGGCGTGGGTCGAATCCGCGGCGAGGGCTTGGGCAAAAAGCCGCTGGGCCGCGTCGAATCGCTCCTCGCGCAAGTACAGGTTGCCCAAGTTCACGGCCGCCTCGGCAAAGGTCGAATCGAGGGCGAGTGCGCGGCGGTAGCGCGCCGTGGCCTTGGCGAATTGGCGACGCTGGCCGTAGAGCACGCCCAAGTCGTAGTGGCGGCGGGCGTCCTCGGCCTCGCTCAAGAGCGTAAACTCTAAGCTTCTGATCATCTTTTCCTCTTCTTCGAGGCGCGCAAATCGCTCCAACACCGCACGGCCCCGTTCCCGCTCGCCCAAGCGCATATACACCTGCCCCAAGTCGTAGTGAGGACGCGCCCAAAACGGACGCAGCGCAACGGCCCGCAGCAAAAGCTCTTCGGCCTCCGCGTAGCGCTGCTCCTCCGCGTACAGGGACCCCAAGCCCGCGTACGCACCCGCTTGAGTCGTGTCCGCGTCAATCGCACGGGCAAAGGCCGTTTTCGCTGCTTCGTGCTCGCCGCGCTTGACTTGGGCTTGGCCGAGCTGATACCAGAGCTCCGAGCGCGTCGAATCCACCTGCAAGGCACGCTCGTACAGGGCGATGGCCTCTGGGTATGCGCCCTGCCGGATGTGCAGCAGGCCCAAGGCATGGTACGCGGCAAGGTGCGCGGGATCGCTGGCCAATGCCTCGCGGAGCGGCGCGTAGGCCGCCTCGTACTTTTTTTGCCGAATGTACACGCCGCCGAGTTGGTAGTGCGCGTCCGCGTAGTCGGGCTTGAGTGCGATGGCTTTTTGGTACGCGGCCTCGGCTCGGTCGAGGGCATCGGTCGAAAAATAGGCGTTGGCCAAGTTGTAGTAGATTTGGGGCGCGTCCGGCAGCTGCAGGGCCGCTTGCTGGTACGCGGCAATGGCTGCGTGGAAACGCCCGCGTTGGGCGTGTTCAAGCCCCTGCTCAAAGTACGCCCGCCCCGCGACCGGGGGCGGCTCCGGTGCTTGGCAGCCGATGAGCAGAATCGCTAGCAGCCAGCGCATAAAGGCTCTGTTGCGGTCAACACTTGTCCGGCCCGCACTCGGTTGAGCCGCTGCACCTTGCCGCTGGGCCAGCGGATCTCCACCTCGTCGGCTTGCGCGCTGGTGCCGAGGCTAAAAAAGACGCGCGGGTCGTGGCTCGACAGATAGCTGCCGCCGCGGCGCACTTCGCGCACTTGGACGCGAGGCCCGGTGCGGACGCGGATGCGAGCACCGACGCCGTCGCGGTTGCTATCCACGCCTACCGTGCGGACAGCCAAGTAGTTGCGCTGGCCGCCCAAGTCGTTGCGCAGGAGCGAGGGCCGCGCATTGATGTGGGCCACTGCAATATCGAGGTCGCCGTCGTTGTCGCAATCGCCCAAGGCCACCCCTCGGCTCGACTGTACCGCTCCAAGCCCGGCTGCGGCGCTGACCTCGGCAAATCCCGCAACGCCGTCGTTTCGGAACAACTGATTGGGCTGCGCGTACGCGGTCTCGGCGAAAAGTTCTACGTTGTCGTCGATGTGCCCATTCGCCACGAACAGGTCCTCGTCGCCGTCGAGATCCCAGTCGAAGAAAGCCGTGCCCCAAGCCAAGTATGCCAGCGAGGGCTTGCCCAATTTGGCGCTCGTCGTCCGGTCGCGGAAAAACCCCTCGCCCTCGTTTCGGTACAAGGTATTGGTCTCCAAGTAAAAATTAGTCACGAAGAAATCAAAGGCCCCGTCGTTGTCGTAGTCGCCGGCGGCCACGCCCATGCCGGCTTCGGATTGGCCCTGCCGATTGTGGGAAACCCCGGCGATCAACCCCATTTCCGCGAAATGGCCGCCCTCGTTTTGGTAGAGCAAATTGGGCGTACCATCGCCCGCGATGAACAAGTCTAAGTCGCCATCGAGATCCCAATCGGAAAAGACCGCGCCGAGCTCCCGCGCTCGCCCTGCAGCAAGCCCCACGGTTGCGCCGATTTCGGCAAAGCGGCCGCCATCGTTGCGATAGAACGCATCCGCTTGGGGCGCGTAGGTCCACGGGGCGCAATAGACCCGGACGCTGTCTTGGCGAAAACAAGCGCGGTCTGGGTCGGCGCGGAAGTCCAGATAATTGGCTACGTACAAGTCTAAGTCGCCGTCGAGATCCCAATCGCCAAAGGCCGCGCCCGTGCCGAAGCCCTCATCGCCGACGCCAGCGACCGCCGTGGCGTCGGCAAAGCGGCCAGCGCCGAGGTTCCGGTAGAGGATGTTCGCGCCGTAGCAGGTGACGTACAGATCTACATTGCCGTCGTTGTCGTAGTCAGCGGCCACCGCGCCCATGCCGCACCCGGAATTCCCCACGCTGGCCGCTTGCGTCCGCTCGGCAAAACGGCCCTTTCCCTCGTTGTGGTAGAGCGCGGCCGGGCCTGCGACATTGACCCAATACAGGTCGAGCCAGCCGTCGCCATCGTAGTCGAAAAAGGCCACGCCCGACCCCATAGTCTCGGGCAATTGCTTCTGTCCCCGCGCCCCATTGCGATGCTCGAATTCAATGCCAGCCGCGGCCGCCACATCCACGTACCGAGGTTGGGCGACCGCGGCCGCGCCCCACAGACAGAGCAGCACCAAAACCGAGTGCATTGCACTCCGCGCCGCTTGAAATTTTGCAATTAGGAGCACAGCCGCTATTTTCTTGGTAATGGACGAGCACGGCCCACCCGCGAATGCGAAAGGAGAAGTCTTATGAACGAAGTTGAAACCAAAGTTCACCAACACGACATCACCTTGGCCCGCTTGGAGACGCTCATTGAGCAGAATGGCCACCACTTTGACATCGTTGAACGCCAGATCGAAAGCTCGGAGAGGAACATGACCGCTCTGATCGAAAGCTCGGAGAGGAACATGACCGCTCGAATCGAAAGCTCGGAGAAGAGCATGACCGCTCGAATCGAAAACTCGGAGAAAAACACCGCCGCTCGCTTTGACGCTGTTGAGCGCAAGATCGAGAGCCTAGACCGGCGCATGAATTGGTTTCTCGGCCTGTTGTTTACCAGTTGGCTATCGACCATCGGCGTGATTTTGTATAAGCTCCCGTAACGCCAACCCCGCAGGAATAGATCCCCGTGCTCGTCCTATACAATCTATACAAGCTATAACCTGAGTTGGATCGCCGTCGTTGCCAATCGGACGACGGCGATTCGCTTTTCTCCCATGCTAGCCGAAGGCAAGTACCGCCGCATTTTGGTCGCCCAAGATACCGACTCGACAAACGACCTACAAGGCGGCTGAAGACGATCTAGAGGACAAATCCTCGTCGCGATGGCTACCATACTACCTGTTTCAATTTTACTAACCCTGATCGCCGTCGGCGTCCACTGCGAGTCGCTCGCCTTTGGCTCGCGCTGGCTGGGGAAGCGCCACTGGTATGTGCGCGACGGGGATTGAAGTGGTTCAGTAAACTTTCATTCAGGCTCTGGCGCATTTCCTCGTTTGGGTAATTTGGGTAATTCAGCCGGTAGTTCTATGGAGGAGCATGGCAATGACTGAGAGCAATGTCGCCGCTGCGGTATTAAATGCGGAAGAGGAGGGCGCGCCGGTACTCTACCTGCCCGATGGCCAGCGGCTGGTGTTCCCCGGTTGCCACGCCAAACACGTGTCGGCGGCCGAGATCGAGATGTACGAAGGCCGCTTTGAGTATTGGCACGGGCCGACCGAGACCTTGATCGTGTCCGACGCGGACGCCCGCATCGTCAGCGGCGATCACGAATTGCCCAGCCAGTATCTGGCGCAGCTCGCCCAGCAGTTCGCCGATGAGTGCGGAGCGCACTTTGCCGCGTTTGGCACGACGAGCATCTGGCGGCTAGACGCCCAAGGCCACTACGAGGGGATCATGCGGCCCGATCAGTGCATCTACCTGCGTCCGCAGGAGGCCGTGTTGCCCGATCGCCAAGGGCTGAAACTGGGCGTTCACGCCCTGCCGGACGTGGTGTTGGAAGTCGATCACACCACGGACATTCGGCGGGGGAAACTGTGGCTGTATGAGGCGTGGGGGTTCCCGGAGTTGTGGGTAGAGGTGCCGGAGGCGTACACGCCGAATCGGCGGGCGGGTTTGCCGGGACTGACGATTCGCGTGTTGGAGGAGGGACGCTATCGGGAGGTGGCTGCGAGCCGGGCGTTTGCCGGCTGGACAGCGGCCGAGATTCACGCGGCCCTGAACGAGCGGACGGGCTGGTCGGCCGCGACGACCGCGGCCCTGGTGCGGGTGGGGCAGGCCCTGACGGCGCAGTTGGGCACGGCCGGCCCAGCGGGAACCCCGCGGCTGTGGCGGCACCGCGCCGAAGGTCGCGCCGAAGGTCGGCAGCAGGGGCGCGCCGAAGGCGAGCGAGCGTTGTTGTGCCGCCTAGCTGCTCGGCGGTTCGGCGACGAGGCGGCTGCGAGCTTGGGGGGGCTGTTGGCCGGCTTGGCGAGCGAGGACTTAGCAGACGTGGGCGACTGGATATTTGAATGCACGAGCGACGAGTTGCTGCGGCGGGTGCGCGAGCGGCACTAGGCTTTAGGAGGAATGCGAACTTGATACCCTGTATGCTGTTGGTCGCGGCCCTGTCGTGGGCTGGTTGCGCGGGCGATGACTCGACGGTGGGGCCGGACGGGTCGGATGGCGCGGAAGCGCGGCCCGAAGCGACCCTAGCGCAGGTCGGCGAAGTCTTTGCGGTGGGTTGCGCCATTTCGGGCTGCCACCGCGGCGGGCGGCCCGCCGCCGATTTGTCGCTGGAGGGCGACTTTGCCGCGCGCATCGTCGGCGTCGCCAGCGCTCAGCGGCCGGATCGCAAGCTGGTCGATCCGGGGAATCCCGACGACTCGTACCTGCTGCTCAAGGTGCGCGGCGACGACGAGATCGTCCTCCAGCAAATGCCGCCGGGCGCGGCTCTGTCCGCCGAGCAGGTGGAGATAATCCGCGCGTGGATCGCGGCCGGGGCCAAAGAGTAATGCCCGTCTTTTCTCCGTCGTCCTTGCTCGAGACCAGCACCGCCATTTTTGCCGCGGCCGGGATGCGGCCCGAGCTGGCCCGCATCGTCGCCGAATTGCTGGTCGAGCCAATCTCGTCGGCCACGACTCACACGGCGTGGTCCGCATCCCCCAGTACTTGGGCCAAGTCGAAGCCGGCGACATGATGCCAGACGCAGCCATCGAAGTCGTTCACGAGGCCCCGACCCTCGCCGTGCTTGACGCGCATTGGGGCTTTGGGCAGGTGGCGATGAGCCGCGGCGTGGAGCTGGGCTTGGAGAAGGCGCGGGCCACCGGCATGGCCGCGGTCGCTGTCCGCCGCGCCAGGCGCAGATTGCGGCGAGTGCGGCAAAGGTGGGGGTTGAGGTTAGGGCGCCTGCCTGAGCCGATCCAGCAGGCGGCCGAGTTGTCCCACCAAGTAAAGCGGCAGGGAGAGCAAGGTCATTTCCACGGTCTGCCGCGTTCCGCTTACTCGGTGCCGGATGGACTGGACGGTGGGCGGATTGAGATCGAAGCGCACCGCGAGGCGCGTCCCTTTGGCCAAGGCGAACTGATGCAGCGAGCGCAGGGTGCCGCTGGTGCCCGCCTTGACTTCGACCGGCACGACCCAAGTCCCCCGAGCCAGCGCGTAGTCCACTTCGGCGTTGGCACTTTTTCCTTCCCGCAGCCAGTAGTGTAGCCGGGGCGTCTCCCGGCCCTCTTCCAAGTAGAGTAGGTGTTGTCCGACGAACTGTTCGGCCAAGGCGCCTTCATTGACCAGTCGGCGGTCGTCCAAGTCTTTCAGAGCCAGCCAGTCTAGGCCGCACAGACGGTTCATCAGGCCGATGTCCAAAAAGAGGAGTTTGTAGGTCTTCCAATTGACCTCGGCGTGGAGGGGCACCCCGGAACAGGTGTTGTGGAAGACGGGTGCAATGACCCGGGCCTTGGTTAGCAAGTCAATGGCGGTGCGCAGTTCGCGGGCGGTCTCCTCGCGGTGGATCTCGGTGTACTTGACTTTGCGGCCCACGGCTCGGGGGACGTAGTTGAAAACTCGCTGCAAGCGCAACCGGACTTGGGCGGACGCGTACTTGGCAAAATCGTCTTGGTAGGTATCGACGATGGACTGATGCACGGGCTGCACATCGGCAAAGCAGCGGGTCGAGCGATACGCAGCTACGGCTTCGGGCATACCACCGACCAACAGGAACTCCCGCTGATAGGCCAACAGGCGGGTGTGGACGATATGGGGCAGGGGCTGCTCAAGGGCGTAGTCTTGCAGATAGGCCAACAGGGGCGGATCCAGTGCGACGAGGAATTCTTCAAAGCTCATCGGCCCTAGATGGAAGTATTGAATGCGCCCTACCGGCATGGTAAAGGCGTGTTGCGAGAGGACGAATTCGAGTAAGGAGCCCGCGGCGATAACCGGCAGTTCGGGGTGGTCTTCCCATAAGTAGCGCAGGGCGGGCAGGGCGTGGGGAGTCGCTTGGATTTCGTCGAGGAAGAGCATGCTGCCCGCTGCCAACAGCGGTTGGCCCAGCAGCCCTTCGAGTTCCCGGCGGATGTGCGTCAGGTCCAAGGTCTGGAAGACGGATTCCAACGCTCTATCCATCATAATGAATAAAAATGCCCCCTTTTTCGTACATACAATGTACAAAAAGGGGGCATTTTACAATCTATGACTTCTGCGCGAGCAGCATGACGGATTGCTGAGTAGGGCATTGATAGGGGAATTTTTTTGCCACCATGATAAATTGATCTCAGGGTACGGACTGGTTGGCTTCCTAGTCAGGACAATTTTGAATCCGGAGAGGTTACTATGAATAGATCATGGCAGGTACAAGAGGCGAAGGCTCGGTTTAGCGAACTCCTTGAGACGAGCCTTGCCGAAGGGCCGCAAATCGTGACCAAACGGGGCGTAGAAACGGCGGTGCTGGTGTCCATTGACCAATGGCGGCGATTGGAGCAAATGAGCCAACCTACGTTGAAGCAGTTGCTACTCGCGCCCGAACCGCAGGCCGATATTCCGATACCACCGCGCCGCAGAGACATGGCCACAAGAGGCACAAAAAGCACAAAGAGGGTACAGTGGTGAGAGACGAGCAACGCATCCGGGCTTTGTGTGATTCCCGAACATACCGCCCAAACGCTGGGCTATCTCCGTGCATCCGGCCAACGAGACGCCTTGCTGATCAACTTCGGATCACCAAGGCTCGAAATCAAAAAACTCATTTTGTGACCTTTGTGCTTTTTGTGGCCAATATAAAAATACGCTTGTGCTTTTTGTGGCTAATTTGCCAATGCCCCGGAAGCTTTTTGCGACTGTGGCTAATGACGCCCTCAAAACACAATGCTCGACACGGCCTTAGAAATCAGCGCCAGCGCGATGGACGACATGCCGACCAATCCCATCCCGCACGAATACCCCGCCAAGAGAATCGGCGCATACACCCGCCAGCGCGCCGCGCCAAAACGCTTCCGCAAGTGATAGCGGCCCAGCAACGCGCCGATGAAGTTGGGCAGCAGAAAGTGCGGCCACGCGCCCACGCCGCCGATGAAGCCGTAGAACAGGGCGACCGGCCAGCGCACCAGCGCCAACGCGCCCAAAATGCCCGCGCTGCCCAACGCGCCGGTGAGCACGTATTCCCAGCGAATGATCGTCTTGATCAGCTCGTTGCCCCCTTCGGCGAGGGTTGACTTGGCCCAGAACGCCTGCATGGTGGCGTGGAAGGGCCAAAACTTTTGCACGTAGGGGTAGGCGGCCGAGGGAATCGGCCCGAGCTGCCAAATAAAAGACCAGAACACAAACGAGCAGACGAACATGATCAGCAGGGTTACGCCGGCCAGCTTGACGATGCTGCCGAAGTGAGTGCGGGTCAGCTCTAGCTGCTTGAAGGCCGCCGCTTCGTAGCCCCACTGGAAGAGCGGAATCGGCGCGAACCACACGGCCGCGCCCTGATAGCCCGACAGGTAAAAGGAGCCTTCACGCAGATAGGGAAAGGACGCGCCTTGCGGCGAGCCGGTTAGGCCGATCATGCGCGCTCCGATGTACGAGTAAATCGGCGTCCACACAAAGCCGAAGAACGCGCTGATCCACCAGGGAAATTCCGGCACCAAATACCACACCAAGACCACGAAGCCGAGCGTACTCACCGCCCAGAGGCCCAAGGCGAGGGGGATGGGGATGTCGCCGCGGCCCTCGGTTCGGAGCTCGTCGCCCTCGGCGCGCTTGACGCCGCGCAAAGTCCACAGGGTCTTGCCGACCATGGCAAAACCCATCACGGCTACGACGACCGCGCCGCCAATGGAGAAGCTGAGCCAGAAGTCAAAGGAGTTGGCGATCTGCGTGGGGATCGCGGACATGCCCGGCTCCCAAGTGTGCAGCACATCGTACGCGTAGAGCAACGGATTGACGAGGAGATTGACGAGGAAGGCCGCGGCAAAGGAGCCGACCACGATCCAAAAGGGCAGGACAAAGCCGACCATGACGTGCCCCAAGTCCGTGCCAATGCCCATGATGCTCGCCGGCAGCATTTCCTTGATCGAAACGGTCAGGTCGATGAACGGAATCGGCAGGATGGTCACCGTTTCGGTGAAGAAAATGCCCGAAATCGTGGGGATGA
Source organism: Candidatus Latescibacterota bacterium (assembly GCA_965242865.1). GTDB lineage: Bacteria > Latescibacterota > UBA2968 > UBA8231 > UBA8231. The sequence continues at coordinate 4,490,984 of CBDETK010000013.1, read as the reverse complement.
CCACGTAGAACAGCCCCCAGACAATGCCGATAAAGGCCCCGACGCTAAAGACTTCCCACCGCCAGCCTTGGCTCGGCCCCGAGCTCTCGGCGAGGGCGGTGGCGCCGCCGGCCTGCACGGCGGCCAGCGGGTACGGTAGGCGCTCGATGTCGTTGGTGACGCGGAAGAGCACGTAGCCCAAGGACAGGCTGTTGACCTTCTGCATGACGATGACGGTCAGCAGGAGGGCGATGGGCTTGATCCAGTCCGGGTGCAAAAAGGAGCGTCCCGCGAGGGCCGTCGAGCCGCGCGGCGGCACCACCCAATCGGGGATGTACTGGTGCAAGCCGTCGGCTTGGGGCGATTGGATCAAGTATTGGTCCCAGATCAGCCCGCCAAACGGCCCGCCAAACAACTCGGCCCCCGTGCCCAACTTGCCGCCCATCACGACCAAGCCGCCGGCCACCCAGTAGAGAATGATCACCTCTTGGGTGCGCAGCCGGGCGAACGAGCGCTTGGCGATTTCGATGAAGAGGATGAGCGTCACCCACTCGGCGCCGCCGGCCATGCTTTGGCCGGTGACCAACCCCAAGTAGATGGCCCCGGGCAGCATGATGAAGCCGACGAAGAGCGCGGCCCACAAGGTCTTGACGTTGAACCCCGGTTCAAACTCGAGGTCCGCGGGAATCAGCTCGGGCGATTTTTTGTCGTCTTGCGCCATGGGCTAGTTTCCGTACAGGGGGTGCCCTTGCCCGGGGAACCAAATCATGTCGATGCAAAAGGACAGGCCAATCGCGGTGAAGTACCCGAGGATGAGGCCGATGAAGAAGGGTTGGGCGCGGTGGTAGAGGCCGATGCCGCCCGACCGCATAATGGCCCATTTGGCCAGCCAAGAGACGAAGATCGAAAAGACGATAATGGTCATGGGGTAGGAGCAGATGCCGACCGGCATGCCAATCGGGTGCAGGGGCCACCACGAGAAGCGGTAGCGCATAAAGGTCAACAACCCCATCGCGCCCGCGCCGCTGACGAGGTGGCCCAACCGCGTCCAATCCGGGGCCTTGAGATCGATTTTCCGCAGGCTTTCCACGTAGGGCACTTGCGAGCCGGTGCCGAAGATCCACCCCCCGTAGTTGTACGCGCCAAAGGAGTAGCCCATGTAGAGCGCGAAGGCCATGGAGACGACCAGGGCTACCAGCGCCGAGAGGAGGAGGTAGAAGCTCAGATAGCGGCGGTTGCCGCGGATGGAGCCGGCCACTTTGGCGCTGTTGGCCGCGGCGACCATGAAAAAGCCCTTGAGCTCGTGGTGCCAGCCGTAGGACAGCCCCAGGGCGATGTTGCTCTGCGCGGTGGCGTGCGGCCCGAGCGCGTAGCCGACAAAGGTCTGGCCGACGAGCGGGGCGCGGCTAAAGAGCAAGCCGCCCTCCATGATGATGCGCGTAATGCCGACGTAGAGAACCAAGGTCGCTAAGATGAAGAGCGCGACCGTGGGCGGGTTCATGCCGGCCCGCCACAGCCAAAAGGCGATGTAGAGCAGGGCCAGCCCGCCGCCAAAGACGATCATCCGGTAGGACATCAGCTCGTCGGCGTCGTCGATGGCCGCATCGTTATGCACCGCTTTGCGCCAGATCGCGCCGAGGTGCCCGCGCGCCATCCACAGCATGCCGCCGACGAGGGCGATTAGAGCACCGAAAGACTGCCAGCCGATCCCAGGATGCCCGAGGGTGTACACATCGCGGCCAGCCAAGGTGTAGCCGAAGCGATTGAACAGGCCCTGTTGCAGCATGGTGAGCGCGGTGAAGAACCACAAGCTGAACGACACGTCAAGGTTGACGAAGTACGCAAAGCCGACGATGGCCCAGTTGACGTTGGTGTGAATAGCGGGAAATTCGCGGCCAATGCGGATGGGGTCGGACAGGTCGCGGGGGATGGGCGGAAAGGCCGGGGTAAAGTACGTGACCACGTTCCACATAACCATGCAGAAGGGCAGGGCAAAGCCGAACCAGAACGCCTTTTGGCGCACAAAACCGGGCCAGTTGGAGCCGCGCGGTGGGGCGATGAGTTGTTGGGGCAATGCCATCAGGGCGAAGGGCAGGCGCTCGTATTCGACCCACTGCTTGCGCAGGGCGGCGACCATGCACTGACACAAAAAGAAGATGGCCATGACCAAGCTGGTCCACCAAAAAAGCGGCCCGATCCACGCGCCCCAAGGGATGGATTCGCCGGCGGGCAGGCCGTTGTAAAACCACTTGAGGGCAATCGCGTCGTTGGGCACGAGCCATTCCTCGATGTACTGCACGACCTTGCTCTGCCACTGGTTTTCGGGCGAGGCAAAGTACTGGGGGGCGGCGATGACCGCGATCATGTACGTGGAGGTGCCCCAAGTGGGAATCGAGGCCCCGACCAAGGACATGGTAAAGACGAGGCCGAGCTCGCTGGTGTTCAGGCCGCGCACCTTGAGCAGCGACTTGGCCGTGGCGTTGAGAAAGACTAAGGCGGTAAAGAGAAAGACTACGCTCAGGGGCAGGTAGCTGATCGCCCATTGCGAGGACTTGAGGATGAACATGCTATACGGGGCCCCAATGTTGATCAGGACCACGAGGCCCAAGCCGATGAGGAAGGCGCGTGCGGTCATGCTAGCGGTGCGCTGGCGCGAAGCGCGTTGAGGATTGGCCTCATGCCTCCTCGATCTGCTGGCGACGCTTCACGGGCTCAAACCTTCATGATGGCCACGTCGTATCGCCGAATGAGGCCATCCCGAGTCACGAGGATCAGCCCTTCGGCCTGAGCTTGGGCAATCAGGAACCGATCGAATGGATCCCGGTGGTGCAACGGGAGGCGGCCGGCCTGCTCGGCGTGCTGGAACGTCAGCGGAAGGTGGGTAAAGCCCTTTTGCTCAATCAACATCGACAGATTGTCTGGAGCGACCAAGCGACCCTTGGCTTGCTTGACCGCGATTTCCCACCCGGTGATGGCACTGACGAAAACGTCATTGTGCGGGTCGGCAATTGCGGCCCGGGCATCTTCGGCCAGTTGCTCCACATCGGATAGCCACCATAAAAGGGGGTGGGTATCCAACAGTAGCCGCGACATGGCTAATCCTCATCTGGGAAAATTTTCGAGTTCTCAATCAGTTCTATGAGTTCTTCATCGGGCTCATCGAAGTCTGGAGACAGCCAAATTTTTCCCTCTAGCCCACCAGGCTGACGTTCCTCTTTAATCAGCCGCCCCAAGCGTTCTCGGACGGCTGGTATTTTGACTAACTCACGGCAAAAATAGTCAAGATTGGCTGCTCCCTCGCTTAATCGGCTGGAGACAATCTGGTGGTAGTCAATTTCCAGCAACTCACAAAACTCGCGGCCTGTCATGACTTCGTCTCGGGTTATCTTGTTCTTGAAACCTGTTAGGATTGCCTCTTTGTCTTCCTGATTGAATGCACAGAAATGGCATGATACCACGTACGGTAGATGTAGAGCATTTCGCTCAGTAAAGCCGTGCATGGCTTGTCGTTCCGCGCTGGCTTTTTTAGTATCAAAGACATGGCCATCCTTTAACTCTACGATATGGCAGCGTTGTCGATTTTCGCGCCGCTTGAAAATCATAAAGTCTGGCTCGGCCTCTGAGAAATCCAAGGTCTTCGATTGCTTCATCTGTTGCTTGCAGGCCATATAGACTCCTTCAGGCATAATTTCTTGCTCTAGGAACGCATCCAGATCGGGGATGTTCTCCACCTGCTTCGTGATAATTTTTTCTAGTTCGCTGCCTGAAGAGATGACGGTGGACTGCAACTTACTGACTAATGTTCCTAGTTCGTGGTTATCAAACAGCCGCACATAAGCCCCCGAGACGTTCTTGGGCGCGGCGTTACGGATAAGTGCCATATTATCCCTCCAAATCACACCCTAAGAAGTTGCGGCCGCGTAACTGGGCTGCCTCCATTACTGAGAAGGAACCAGCCGCAGGGTCAATCACATAATCCCCCTCATTAGATACCGCACAAATTAATTCGCCTTGTAGGTCTATGGGCTTTGTGTGTGGATGCACTGTCTTAACCACTTTTTCGCGCCATGTATCGGGAATGTTGTGAACTTTCCAAACCCCTTTTGCCTTACGGGGTTGCTTTTGCAGAACGACGCAGTATTCCGTAATTCGGCGCGAGCGGTAGCCCATACCGAGCTTGCCCTTGTCCCAAGAGATTAGATCCACAACATCTAAGTCCGTCGAGTCAATCCAATTCTTGAAACCCTGACAGAGGTGAAATTTATCCATCCACAAAAACAAGTGGCCGGATGGGATAAGCGCACGGTCAATCCCCTGTATGAATTTGGTAATATCCGCCTCGCTCATTTGCATGAGCGCGTACCGCCGTTTTCCACGTTGCTGGCCTTCATTTCCATAGGACAGCTTATCAAGCACTCCTCGATATTGTGGATCGAAAAAAGCCACTGGGATGCTTTCTAAGGGTAGTAAACCGAGAAACTTTAATCCGTCCATCTTCACACGAGTGTTGGGCTTTAGAGCTTTGGGCAAAGCGATGTCGGGAGCTTGAATAGTACGACGATCACTAAACACTGTTGCTGTTACGGTGTCCATTGTGGCTGAGATAGGTTGAACCATTTGACGTGCTGTGGCTGGCATGAGTAGCATCCTTTCGCTATTGAGTGAGGGATTTGTAGCCTAAAATGCCATTGGCACTTTGGCAGGTCAATCGGAGATGCTCCGTTAACGAGAGATGGCGGCAATTATGGCGAGTAGCTTCCCTTGGCGCGAAAGCTGCGATTTGACCTCGGGCATGTTCACCATGGCGAACTCTCCGATAGCTAAGTTAAGTTAAGCCTATTTTGGTGGCGGGGCTTTGTCAAGGGCGCAGACAGATCTCAGCGCAGCTCCCGTCCGCGTGTAGTGAGCCGATACTTTTGGTTTTTCGCGGTGGGCGATCCCGGGCGGGTCATTTCCACCAGCCCGGCGGCTAGGGCCGGGCGAATGTAGTTTTTGCGGAATGTAGGACGATGCGACAGCCCCAGAGCCGCCATGAGTTCGGCGGCGGTTTTCGGGCCGGTCCGCAGGGCCCTGAGTAGCCGCGCTACTTGGTCGCTTACTTGGTCGCTTATTGCGGAAGACTGGAGGGCCTCCAGAATAATGTCCTGCATGAACCCAATAAACGGCGTACTCTCGCCGGCGGTCGAACTCTGCCTGATCGCTTCGTAGTAGTCGCCTTGGCGAATGTGAACCATACTCTCCACCGGGATGTGGGCAAACAGGGGTTTCCAGCGGGTCAGAATCAGAGTCTGCCAGAGCCGCCCCATCCGACCGTTGCCGTCCTCAAAGGGGTGAATGAACTCGAGCTCGTAATGGAAGACCGAACTGGCAATGAGCGGATGCTCATCGGTGCTGCCCAGCCACGCCAACAAATTCGCCATGAGTTGCGGTACGCGCTGGGCGGGCGGGCCGACGTGATGGATTTCGCCGCCGCCCATAACGCCTACGCCAGTGCGGCGATATGGGCCGGGCGCGTCCAATAGGCCGGTCAGCAAAATTTCGTGCAGGCGCAACAGGTCGGCCTCGCTGGCGGGGCTGCATTGCTGGTATTGATCGTAGGCCGCAATGGCGTTGCGGACTTCCCGAATGTCTCTCGGGGGGGCGACGACGGGCTTGCCGTCGAGAATCGTGGAGATTTGCTCCTCGCTGAGGATGTTGCCTTCAATGGCGAGCGAGCCACAAATCGTGCGGATGCGATTGATGCGTCGCAAGCGCAAATCCTGCGCAAGGCCCGCGGCCTCGGCCCGGCCAATCGCTTCGCCGATTTGTTCAATGCGAAAGAGAATATCGGATGAGATGGTATAGGGCGGCTTTTCGCGCACAGCTTTTCCTACGGCGGCCCCGCCTCGGCAAACGCCTGTTCGGCCGCGTCCCGATACCCTTGGCGGATCCCGGGCGACAAGGTGCGCCACACCAAGAATCGCTTGCGCAGCACATTGAGGAATTTGCGATTCATGCGCTGCCACGAGGCCACATCCCCGCTGAGACGCTCGATGTGGGTCTCGATCTTGTAGATGCGGTGCTCGCCGGTGGGCGTCGCCTGCAAGCGCACCTTTTGGCTGATCCCTAGGTCGTAGGGGGCCAGCCAAGTACGCATGGCAATGGCGTAGGATGGCTCCGGCCCGTCGGTGGCGATGGATAGCTCGACGTCGCGGGCGATGAAGTCGCCGATGGAGCCTTCGCCGTACGCGGCAAAGACCGACTTGAGATACGCGTACATGCTCGGCACCTCGGCCCCGCCGACCGTAAAGGGAAAGTCAAAGCGCCAGTGATCGCCCACCGGCGGGGGGAATTGCCATTGCCGCGTCACGTCGGGGACCGCTAGGTTGGCGGCCAAGCGCGCTGGATACAAGGTCGATAAATAGACCGTGCCGATGACCACGACCGTAGCCCACACCGCCGAAAGCGACGAGTAGTTGAGGGTCAGGCCGGCGAGCAGCCCGTATTGTAGCATGAACAGATGGGCGATTTGGCCCAAGGCGTACCCGACCACCGCGCCAAAGGTGGCAAAGACCGTGGACTCGGCCAAAAACAGCAGGCCGATGTGGCTGGGGGCCAAGCCGACCACGCTGTAGATGCCGATTTCGCGCACGCGCTCGTACACGGCCCCCATCATGGTATTGAGCACGATCAGGGCGGCAATGATCACGGGCACCAAAAGCTGGCCGGCCCCGCTTATTTCGGTGGAGCCGATTGAGCTGTACGCCACGACGCGGTCGCCTTGGCCGACGAACAGGGTCAGGGCCACCCGCGACATAAAGGACTCCACGCGCCGGACGAATTGCGGGTCGTCCGCGTCCGCGGCAATGGCGATGGAGCGCAAGCGGCCCTCCATGGCGCGGACGCGCGGGTAGGGCAAGAAGAGGGTGTTGACCACGTCGAGGTGGTTGAAGGTCTCAACCGCGGTCGCGGCCAAGGTGCGCGGGTCTTCAGTGCTCTCGCGTGCGATCAGCCCAGCGTCTTTGACCGTATCGACGGGCGTTAGCCGCTCGCCGTCGAGATCGACCACTTCTTTCAGGGCCGCGCTGTCGAACAGGCCGATGACTCGGTACTCCTCGCCGTAGAGCGCGATGGTTGCGGTGCCCACCTGCTCGGCCCCAATGCCGACGAGCGCGGCGAGGCTGTCGGGCAAGATGACGACCTTGTCGTCGCCGGCCGCAAAAAAGCGACCGGCTGAGACGTGCGCGTCGAGGCCCGTCACGCGGGCTTCGGCCGGCTGCAGGCCCACCAAGCCGTGGACAAAACTGGCCGCGCCGGTCGCGGGCACGGCAAAGTCGATGTACGCCCGTTCGGATTCGACCGGCGACAAGTACCAGGCGCGCGGCACGACCAAGGCGCGATCGCCGAAAGCACTCTGCACATAGTCCAAGATGGAATCCTGCATGCCGCGCCAAGCGCGGTCGCGGATGAGGCCCCCCTCGTACCGGGGAGCGGTGTCGCGCGGCAGGCGATAGAAGTCGAGGCTGGACTTGACCGAGGTAAAGGAATTGACGGTAAAGGTCAAAAAGGTCAGGGTCGCGGCCGTCAGCGCGGTGCGCAGGCGGCGCTTGCTCAAGTTGGAAATGCCCAGCAGCACGGCCGCAAACCCCGCGGCCACGCGCCCCACGTCGGTCTCGTGCATGCCGGCGGCCGCGCCCTTGCGCCGTTGCAAAAGCCCCTTGAAGCGCGAGACGACGATGAAAATTACGAGGACGCCCAAGGCGAGGATGACAAACGCGAGGAAGATGATGTACGGCGAGGTGCTCAACTTAAAGGCCGGATGGACGAAGCGCAGGATCAAAAACACCAAGATGAAGATGCCGACAAAGCCGGCGATTTGCCGCCGCACATCCGGGAAGCCCAAGAAGAACCGCTCGCAGAAGAAGGCAAAGGGCAACAGGAGCGCGAAGTAGAAAATGACGGCGCGGACGGCGTCGTTGGCGGTGGCCTTGACTTGCGGGTAGATGCGGGCCTCTAGCCCGAGGGCGCGGCGCACGGCGCGTTGGTAGCCTGTGTAGTCAAACGCCGCGAGTTTGTCGCTCGCTTCGAGCAGGGCCTCCCGCGCTTGCTCGTGCATGGCTTGGAGTTGTTCGAGGACGATGCCGTGGCGCACCATCTGCTTGATCCGCGCCTCGTCGATGATCCAGAGGTCGCGGGCCGCCTGCAGGGCCGGGTAGGGGATGAGGCCCTGTTCGATCGGGAAGCCTGCGCCCTGCGCCCGCTCAATGGTCGCCAGATCAACGCCGGCCGGGTCGAGGTCGGCGAACAGGGCGGAGTCCGCGTTGGTGAGCAGGTAGCGCACCCCGGCGAGCGCGCTCTCGCCGCCAAAGGCGCGCTCGCCGGCGAGGATTTTGACGCGAGTGCCCGGCTCGGCAAACACCACGCCGGCCTGCACCACCCGGTCCTGCGCCGCGCTCTGGTTTTCGATGTAGTTGAGGGAAAAGGAGCGCGGGGGCGCGTCGTTGGGGCCGAGGACATTGACGCGGTCCATGGCCGATAAATAGCGCGGATCGACCACCTCGAGAAAGCTCAGGGCGCGGCAGCGAAACAAGACCTGCAACATGCGGTTTTCCCACCACCCATAAGGCTGGGTGCTTGGGTAGGTTTTGTCGCCTTCCTCCCCGAGGTCGGGCGCGGAGACGATGCGGCCGTATTCGTTGAGTTCAAAGGCTTGAATCCGGTTGGCAAAGCGGTTGCGCACGATGTCGAACTCGAAGTAGCCGGTTTCGTCGCCGTGCGCGACCATCAGGGTGCGGACGCCGGCCACCGAGTTGGGGCCGGGCTGGAGATAGGTGACGAGCGCGTTGGGCACGGGTGCTTTGGGCACGGCAAAGTTTACGTCGCGGTCAAACCAGTAGATGTGGCCCTCTAGGCGGTGCCCCCAATCGCGCAGGGTCAGCTTGGTGTCGTTGAAAAAGTCCGGGTCGGAAGCGGCCTTGAGCAGCAGCCCGGCGATGGTGCGGGTCTGTTCGGCGAGGTTGTCGAGCGCGACGAATTCGAGCCGGTCGAGGGGCGTATCCACGCGCTGGCGCAGTTGGTTGGGCGTGACAAAGGAGAGGGCTTCCTTGCCCACAAAGGCCGCGGCCTCGCTGTCGAGGGCCAGCCGCACGGGCATGAAGTTTTTCCACACCCGCTTCTGCGGGGCAATGGCGTCTTGGTAGCGCGTGGAGTCCGCAAAAATCTCGCGGTTGTAGCGGCCAAAGCGCGCGGCATAGTGCGCCATCAGGTTCTTTTGATAGTCGTCGTTGCGCCACGCCGAGTTGTAGAACGTGCCCATGGTGAAGGCGCCGACCCGGGGGCTGTGGCTGGCCAAGTCGAGCCCCACGAAGAGGCGGAAGTCAATGCGCTCGGCCGGCGGGATTTGGTCGCGGAAATGCGCGCTTTCGCGTGCGTGGCGGTAGAGGAAATCGTTGACGCCGGCCAAGCCCTGAAAGTGCCCGGGGGTGGCCAAAAAGAGCACGGTGTAGCGGGTGCCCTCGGCGACGAGCAACCGCGCGATTTCGAGCAACGCAGCCATGCCGGTCGCGCTCTCGGCGCCCGGGGCCAGCGCGGGGACCACCGAGATGGCGTCGTAGTGTGCTTGCAGGACGATGATTTGGTCGCTCCACTGCTCGATTTCGCGGCGCTGACCGCGCGGCATGTCCTCGGCCAAGCCCGGCAGGACGGCGAATAGGTTGCTCGCTTGGACCTGCTCCCAGTCCAGCTGCGCTTGCAGATGCACCTCAACGTCGCCGGTGCGCGCTTGCGGCCGCAGGGCTTTTGCGTCGGCCCCTGCCAGCCAAAAGCGCGGGATGTCCACAGGCACTTGGAGGAACTTTTCCGCGGCCTCGCTGCGCGTGACGCGGCCATCGTCGTACAGCAAAATGGCTTGGGCGCCCAAGGCCCGCGCTTGGACGTGGGCGTTGCCCGAGCCAAAGCCCATCAGCGCGATGCTGCCGGCCAACCGCTTCCCATCCATCTCGGCTAAGCTACCGCGCCCCAAGTCAATGAGGGGACCGGAGATGCCGCCCGGTGGCAGGGAGGGGGGCCGCACGTGGTTGGGCCACAATCCGTAGATGGGGATGGTTTTGTCCGCGCCGACCACGCGCAGGCGCCCGCCGCGATCGCGGGGCACGGAAACCGGGAACAATTCGCGGGTGACTTGCAGGCCGAGGCGGCGGAATTCCCCTTCGATGTAGCGAGCGGCGCGGGCGGCCCCGGCATAGCCGGTGACGCGGGACGAATCTGCGGTGAGGACGCGGAGGTGGCGTTCTAGCGCGGCCGCGTTTATTTGCGCGACCGCGTCGCGCAGGGAGGATGCTTCGGCCGTGGGCGGAGATTCGCGCAACGGCTCCCAGCCGATGGCCCGCTCCATCCAGCGCGAAATGGTGGCCGGATCAAAGGCCGTGACCGATAGCAGAAAGAAGGCCGCGGTGGCGGCTAGGAGGAATTTGGTCAGCATGGAACGGCCACCAGCCCGGCGGGTGCGGCTAGTGGGCCGCCAGCTTTTCGATGTTTTTGACCTTCTTGAGATCGCGCTTGAAGCGGAAGCGGAGGTCGATGGTCTCTATGGGTTGGTTGCGGAAGTCGTAGCGCAGCCCCAATTCGGCAATCACGAAGACGATCTCGGCGACGTCGTCGTGAATTTTGGAGAAGGCCACGTACCCCTCGACCTCTTGCCCCGAGAAGCAAAACTCGTCGTCCGGGTACTTGGCTTGGTTGTAAATCGCGATGCGCTCTTTGTAGCGCATCCGGCCCAATCCATTGAAGGCCAGTGGAAACCGCCGAAAGTACTCCTCGGCGTCGTAGGAGCCCCAAGGGTAGTAGCGGCGGCCGTTGGCCGACTCAATGGTGACCGTCAGCGGATCGAACTTGACTTTGGGGTATTCGTAGTTTTTGACCGTGATCTTGAAGATGGACAAGCGCTGCGGTGCTTTGCCGGTGCGCGGATCGACCCAGTTGCCGTAAGTGAATGGGTTGGACGGCAGCTCGTCGGCCGGGCCGCTGGCGTTGGTCGATTCGGCCGGGAACTGGCGGTTGAGCTCCTCGTCGCTCATGGGCCGCACGGACACTTCGAGGCGGTTCTGCACGAAGGTCACGGTGCCGTCGTCGAGGATTTTCATGCTCGACCCTTGCTGGGCCGTCTCTACGGGCTGGAAGCGACCGGGCACTAGGTAGTGACCGCAGCCCAACAGGAGGGCTGTAGCGGCGAGGATGGAAATTTTTTGGGACGGGGACATGGAAGACTCCTTTCTAGAGGGCCGGCATGGCGACACCGGCACAGCGACCACAGCAATCGGCACAGCGACCGGCACGGCGACCACAGCAATCGGCACAGCGACCGGCACAGCGACCGGCACAGACCGGCACAGACCGGCACAGCGACCGGCACGGGGGCCGGTCGCTACGGGGGATCGATGGGGTTGGCGGCTTGGCGTTGGTGGGCGATGAATTTTCCCAATTGCTGCTCCTCTACTGTGGTGATGGTTGCGTGTTTGGTGCGTACCTGCTCGATGTAGCGGTTGAATAGGGGCGCGGCTTGGGCGTCGCGCAAATCGCGGGCCACGCGCGCTTGCAGTGGACGGCCGAACGCGCCCGAGCGGGCGTAGCGTTGTGGGTTGGCCTCGTAAAAGGCGCGCACCTGCGCGGGGTCGATCTCGATGTGTGCGAAAATTTCTCGCTCCCACAAGGCTCGAATGATCTTCTGTTGGCGGACCTGGGCGCGGCGCGGTGCCAACTCGGCGTATATCTCGTGCTTGCGCGCCTCCTGCGGCAGAATCCGGTCGGCGACAAAGGCCCGCGTCACCTTGAACCCGAGGGCGCTGACATCAGTCGGCTGCGGCTCGGCGTCGGCCCCGAGCCGGGCGAGGGCCTGCTGGTAGTCGGCCGCGCTCCAGTCGCCGGCAGTGCTGCGGACCAAGCGCGCTTGGGGCTGGGCCGCGCCGGCCGCGACCTGCCGCAACCCGGCCGTGTCTAACTGCACCGCGTACTGGCTCGTCAATTGCTCCAGATAGGCCAAGTTCGCCTGTTGCTTCTTGCGCCGGGTTAGGGCCGCTTCTGCGAGCGGGCGGCGGTCCGCCAGCGACACGGTGCGCTCGGCCGCCAAGACGACCACCCAATAGTGCCCGTCAGCTTCCACCAACTCAACGGCCCCCACGTCCTGCAGGAACAGGGCGGCCACGCGCGCATCGCCCGCGTTGAGCGCGTTGAGCCACCCGCTCTCGCTCCACGCCCCGGGCAAATCCGCCCCGGCTTGGGCCTTGCGGAGCGTCGCTAGGGCCTCGGCCCGGTCGTGCATGGGCAAGCGCCGCAGGCGGATTTCGCGAGCCGCGCCCGCTTCGGCGAAAAAGGCTGCGAGCTCGGCTTCGGTGTAGGCCAATGGCTCGCCCAACGCACGCCCGAGCAATTGCTCGACGAGCTCCTGGCGCTCCCAAGCCGCCATTGCCCCGGCGACCGAGTCGTCTAGCCCTTGGGCCCGCGCTTCGAGCAACAGGAGCTCCTTGTCGATGAGGGCCTGCAACTGGCGTCGCCAGTCCGCGAGGGTCTGGGCTTGGCTGCCGGTGGGTAGCTTGGCTAGGGCCGCGGCAAAATCCCGCTCGCTAATCTCGGCCTCGCCCACTCGGGCCAAGACCGCGGACGCGCTTTCTTCGGGCGCGTCCGCACAAGCCCACAAGGCCAAGGCCAAAGCCAGCAGGGCCGGGCGCAGCGTTAGAAGCTCCATCCCCTTCTTTCGGCGGGCCGACCGCCCAAACGCTCCTCTTCTTGCCCGACGTAAACCTCGATGAAGGCAATGGTATTGCTCACGTCTTGGTCGGCGAGATTGGCGAAGTTGATGTCGTTGAGCTGAAAGCCAACGTTGGAGGTGACGCTGTACCCTAGATACTGCACCCGATTGGTGTATTGCACGGTGAACACCCGGCCGATGAAGTCGTCGATGTATTCGGGCGGCAGCGGGTCGGGAATCGCCTCGGCATTGCGAAAAATAATGGCTTCCACCCCGACCTCAAGGCGGCTTCGGGTCAGCACGGGAAATACGGCCGACAGGGAGAAAATTTCGCTCAATTCGTTGATTTCGAGCTGCACGGTGCGCGGCTGGGTGCGCTTGCGCCACATGTTTTTCCAGCGCGGAATCAAGGTGACGTTGCGCCCGATGGAAAAGGGGTAGTCGGCCTTGTTGATCACGCCCAAGAACGCGCTGTCGCGCAGGTGGGTGGCCGCGTCGTCGCGCTGCTTGAAGTGATCGAGGCGAAACTTGTTGACAAAGGTCAAATTGCCGCGGGTGTACTTGTAGCCGACAAAGCCCTGATTGACGATGGTGTTGGCGGTGATTAGGGGGTCGTCAAAAGGTTGCAAGCCGCCAATGGAGCCGGGGCGCTGTACCCATTGCAGCAGGTTGTCGGCAATGTCGTCCTCCACGAACTTGAGCATGTAGAACACCTCGAACTTGCCCGTCCTTGCCACGTCGCGCACGGCGCTGAGCAACCCGTACACCGCGGTGGACCGCTCTTGGCCGGCGATCAGCCATTCGCGATTGCGGCCCACGGTGATACTGACGCCCGGATACACCTCGGCCCCGCCGTACACGTTCCAGCCGCGATGCCCCTTGCGGTAGGGATAGTCGGCCTCGTCGTCGTTTTCAAAGCGATCGACCACGGTGTTGTGGTTCATATCGACGCCAAAGAGGAAGTCGGGCGGATCGATGTAGTGGCGCAAGAACGGCTCTTCGTAGTCTGGGGTGAGGTTGGAGTTTTCGTTGAAGTCCGAGAGCAGGTCGTTGTTTTCGTCGAGGCCGGGGAAGACGGCGTTGTCGCCGCCGCCGCCGCCAAAGCGCGGCCAATCGACGAGTTGGTCTTGATCGTCGTTGTCGTCGATGTACTCGAACCAATTCTGCCGCTGGTTTTCGTAATCCACGACGTCGTTTTGGTCGGTGATGTACCCGCGCGTGGTGTAGTCGTAGTCCATGCTGAACACCTCGCCGTAGCCAAAGTAGCGGCCGGCGCGGCGCGTGGCATTGACGAACCAAGCATCGGCCGTGCGGTCGCTCTTTTTGAGGTTGCTCAGTTTCTGGATGTTGATGTTGGGATAGCGCTGAAACTGGGTGTTGCGCGCAAATTCGCCGCGCACCTCCAAGCCCCAGATATCCTCGATGACCAAGTCCACGCTGGCAATTTGGTTGGCCGAGGGCAGGCCATAGTCAAAGCGGACGACGCGCTGGTTGGTGTTGTCGCGCACATTGCCTTCGGCGCGCGTGACCAACAAGAAAATGGGCTGGCCGTTGATGTTGGTTTGCAAGTTGGAGGTGATTTCCACTCGGTAGTCGTTGGAAAGCACCATGGCAAAGCTGACCTTTTGCGCCACCAGCGGATCGGGCACTCGGTAGCGGAGGAGGATCGGCGCCTCTTCGAGGGCTTCGAGAAAGCCTTCGCGCTGGCGACCGCCCTCAATGGTGGGATTGACCGCGGTCTCTTGGCCATCGACGATCAGCTGCGCCGAAAAGAACAGCGCGCCCGAATTGTCGCCGGGCGAGTCGTCGGAGATGCGGACGACGATTTCGGTGACATTGCCCGAATTTTGGCTGCTGGTCAGCAAGCCGGTGCGCGAGTTTTCCGAGAAATTGCTGCTCGCCGAGCCGAAGTTCGTGTTGACGTACGTCAGCCCTAAGCCCATGAAGTCGCCGACTTGGGCGGTGCCGCGCAGGCCAATGAAGTTGGTAAAGTCCGTATCTTGCACTCGGTTGGATCCTTGAACGGCCTGCACGGGCTGATTGACGCGCGACAGCAGCACAGTGGCCTCGTACTTGTCGGACGCAAAGTCCCACTGGACGCCGTTGAAGCGCGCCCGGCTGAAGGTCAGCGGGGTTAGGGTCGTGCGGATGCGGTCGCCGATGGTCAGGGAGGAATAGTACTGGCCCTTGGAATCGGCGGCGACGATTAGGTTTTGGAACCAAGAGCTAAAGCGGCCGTCTTTGAAGACCGTGCTGCCAAAGGCCAGCGGCTGCTGCTGACGCCACTCATAGACGCGCCAGCCGCGGGTGACCCAGTTGCCGAAGATGTCGTACTGGCCCGTGCCCTCTAGCTGCGTGGAGACGTAGCGCTGATAGGGTTCCTTGGCGTAGTTGGTGTACTTGTAGCCTCCCCAGTGATAGATGTAGTAGAGATCTTGGGGCACGTACCATTTGCGCAGGGTCGGGATCAGGGGGTCAAAGCCCTCGATCCGAACTTGCGAAGTGGCGCCGCGCTCGCGCCCCGGGGTCGCCGCGCTGGACGCCGCAACGGCTAAGACCAGCAGAGACAGGACCCCCCAGAACGTAACTTTGTGCATAACAGCCCTCCCTTAGAGCGTGTACGTCAATTCAACAATTCAATATACTACGGCAATGCTCCGCATTTGCGTGGCAATGCCGGCGTCGGTGGTGGCCTCTAGGCGAAGCAAGTACATACCCGGCGGCACGGTCCCGGCCGCGTCGCGGCCATCCCAGCTCACTTGGTTGGGGCCGGAGCGATCGCGGGCTTTGTAGAGCCGATGCACCGGCCGACCGCTCAAGTCGTACACCACGACCTCGACTTCAACCGCGTGGGTCGCCTTGAGCAGGATGTAGTCGAGGGTGATCCGGTCGTTGATGCCGTCGCCATTGGGCGTGATTACGGCGGACGAAAACGCGACGCCAGTGAAGAGATCGTCGTCGATGCGGGCGCTGACCACGAGGGTGTTGTCGGCCGCTTCCTCGACCGCATCGCCAAACGCGACGCGCTGGGGAAACGCGTCGGACTGGCTGTCGGCGACCTCGCCGCGAAACTCCGTGCCCGAGACGGTTACCAAGCTGACGAAGCGCACGGCGACCGCTTGGCCGCTGCGGGTAATGCGGGCGTCCGGGAAGCGCACCTGTAGGCGGCCGGCAGCAAACTCCCAAGTGAAGTTGTCGATCTCGACGCCATCGACGCGGACGCCCGTGGCGCGGGCCGCAAACGGCGTGTGGATGATCGCGGTGTCAAAGCCGCGATGGCCGCTGGAGACGACCGAGCGCAGGTGATAGGTAAACTCGTTTTCCTGCCCCAAGATCGCGGTCGTCGGGCTGATTTCGGCGATGACCGAATCGGCCAGCGACGGCACCGTATAGTTGAAGACCACGGAGTCGATGACGGCTTTGTCGAGCAAGCTGTTCGACAGGAGCTTGAATTGGAACTGGAGGTAGCGCCGGTTGTCCGGCGAATGGACTGGCGCACGGATCAGCTCGGCGTAGGGCGGGGACCACGCACTCCAGTCGCGGTTGTTTTCGCGCACCACGCCGGCATACGAAGGGTCGAGCGTGCGATCGAAATTCGCCAAGGTCACTTCCTCCAATTCCCCGGGAATGCCCGTCTGGCGGAAGTAGAGCGAGTCCGTGACCACAAAGCCGGTCTTGGTGCTGAACTGGGCTTGGGCGGCCCCGCTGATGCGGCTGTACACGTCTATGGGCCCCAAGTTGGCCGCCTCGCCTAGGTCGATCACTTGGGAGATGTACTGGGCAAAGGGCGTGACGCCCACGCCAAAAACCTCGAGGTCGCCCATCTGGAAGCCGCGTTCGCCCGTGCTGCGCAGCCGAAAAAAGCGCACCTGCGTCGGCGGAAAACTCAAGTCGAGTTCGGGCAGGCCGTGCGAGCGGTCTTGGGCTATGAGCCCATACACGGGATTGCCGCCGACAAAGTTGAGCGAGTCGCCGTCGTTGACGTAGAATTCGTAGCCGCGCAGGGAGCGCTCGTCGTCGTTGAGGACGCCGCGCAACAGGCGGATGCGGTGCAAGACGAAGATCGCCCCCATATCGACTTCGAGCTCGGCCCCGTTGGGGTCGGTGTACACGCGCCAGCCCGTGGTGTGGGAGCCATCGATGAGTTCGTTGAGGATCTGGTTGGAGCGCGCCGCGGCCGTGCGCACCGAGGTGGTCGCGCTGCCCCCGAGCTCCTTGATGCGCGGCAGGATGTTTTCCTCCGGGTCGGCTTCCAACGGCGAGAGCCCCCTTTCGTCCGTGACTTCGAGGGCGTTGAACACGAGCGAGTTGCCCTCCCACTCCAGCCCATCGCCGCCGATTTTGAGCCGTTCCGCGGCCGCGGCCGGCAGGGCTAGGCAGGCTAATGCGAGTGCGACGCGGGTCATCGCGGTTCCTCTTTGCTGTACGCTGTAAGGTGGCAAAAGCAGGGCTCCTCAGTAGGCCACCGGCACGATCCGCTGCACCGTCTCGGTCTGGGAATCGCCGGCGATTTCGATTTGCGCTAGATAGGTCCCCGGCCGCACGAGCGCACCGGCGTGGTCGCGGCCGTTCC
Source organism: Candidatus Latescibacterota bacterium (assembly GCA_965242865.1). Taxonomy (GTDB): domain Bacteria; phylum Latescibacterota; class UBA2968; order UBA8231; family UBA8231. Next base: position 4,473,711 of record CBDETK010000013.1, on the reverse strand, counting down.
AAGTGAAGCGGTAGTGCCGAGCGAGCCCCGCGCCGCGGTCGAGGACGCGCACCATGCGGCCGGCCAGGTCGTAGATATAGACCCGCACGGGCCGCGGCGTCACCAACTTGAGCGCGTCGAACTCAATGGCCAGTTCGTCGCTGACCCCGTCGCCATTGGGCGTCAGCACGGGCGTCGAAAGGGCGACGTTGGCCAGCAGGAGGTCGTTGACCGGCAGTTGCACCGAAACGGATTCGCTCGGCACATCGGCTTTGGCGTCGCCTTGGTCGACGAGTTGGCGCACGTCGTTGCCGAGGTTGGTGTTGCCGAGAAAGAGATCGAAGCGCGTCTGATTTTGGTAAATGGTGCTGCTGAACGCGAGCTCGATGAGCTCGGAGCGGCGGACGGTGGTCGGCAAATCGACGACAAACCCGTCGGCGACTAGGGTGAGGGCGACCTCGACCGGCTCGTCGCCTACCTTTAGACTCGTAAAGTCAACGGGCACGGACGCGGCCATGGTCAGGCGATCAAACCCCTGCGAGCGCCCGCCAAACGTGGGCAGGACAAAATACGTAAAATCCCTTTTGACGCCCGGCTCGACTCGACTCGGAAAGACTTCGGCGCGGGTTTGGAGGGCCATGGGGTTTTCCACGTTCAGGTGCAGGGCGTTGATCGCCGGGGCCGCTTGGGGATCGTCGGAAATCAAGCGCAGGTCGAGCCGGACGTAGCGGCGCGGCGAGGGCGAGCTAAACAGCGCCCCAGAGGTCACGTACGGATCGCTCCAGACGCTCCAGTCCGAGCCGACGGAAATGGTGGTTTTGGTCGGCCCGCGCAAGGTCTTGGGCGTCTTGTTCCACCGCCGCTCAGTGATCTCTTTGCCCTTTTTGTCGAAGTAGTGAACATTCTCGACGACCTCCCCACCGGTGCGGCTGCGCAACTCGAGGCGCGTGCCGGGCGGGATGTCCGCGTCCCACTCAACCGACGTCAGGGCCTTGGCCGCGCCGAGGTCCAGAATCGGCGAGGTCAGCCGCAACTCAGCCGGAAAGCCCGCGCCGTAAATCTGGAACTCGCTGATCAGGGCGAACAGGCGATACGTGCCGTGCGTACCGGTGCGCTCGCCGCCGTGCCGCGAGGACGGGAAATAGTGCTTGATGTAGCGGATTTTCTGCACGCCGAATTGGTGGTCGAAGTTGCGGATGGTCGTCTCGTTGAGGGGGCTGTCATCGACAAAGGCGATCTCGTGAAAATTCAGGGTGCCGTCCGGGGCGAGGGACCCGTCGGACGCGAGCAACTGATACCAGAAGAAATTGGCGTAGCGGCTGCGAATGCGCGACGGGGCCCCGGCCGGCTCGCCGATGATGCGGATTTGGTCGATCCAGTAATGGGCCCCTAAGTCGAAGATGATGCGATTGAAGATGTCGAAGCCGGTTTGGGTCTGGTGGTAGGTCTGCATGCCCCAGTGGGTGACAATATCGCCGTCGACCATGTTTTCGCCGCCGGACAGCACGGCCTGCAAGTCGGTGATCAACTCGATGTTGCCGCCGCGCTCGATGAGGCCGAGGGCGATGTTGTCGCCGAGGGTGGAAACCGAGATTTCGGCGAGGCCGGCCCCCTCCACGAACTTGGCCAACTCAAGGCGAATGATGCGGACCAAGCCCGAAGACTCCTTGAACGTGCGGACGGTGCCCTCGACATAGCCGCCGCCAATGTCGTCCGAGCCGGCCGCGCTCAAGCCCAGGGTTGCGCTGGCGGGGTCGAGCGCGAGGTGGTGGCGGTCGTTGAAGCCTATGCTCTTGGAGAGGCCGTATTCGAGGGTCCCTTCCACCGGCACCAGGGCATTGGTAAAGAACTTCTCGCCGCTCGACAGCAGCACGTTGAAAAACTCAAAGGGCGGCGCGGCCTCGTCGAACGCAAGGACGATCTCGGAGGCGGTCACCAAGCGACCCAAGTCAAGTTCGATGTACGCGTTTTCCAAGCCATCGGCGGGGTCGGGTGCCCAGCTCGTCGTCGGGTCGCCATCCATGATGCGGCTGGCGGCCCCGGGGTTGCTGCCGACCCGGCGGATGCCGCCGCCAAAGTGCGTGGCATTGCGCACGGCGTCGATGTTTTTGCGCACCGGCACCGGCTGGACGCGGCCGGTCGCTTGCAGGTCGACCGCGCCGACCGGCCGCGCCCATTCCTGCCACGCGGCGCGCGTGTCAAACGAAACGCGCTGGCCAAAGGCAACGCTGCCCAACGCCATAACCAAGCACAATGCGCCCGTACTTTTCATCGCCGTGCTCCCTTAGCTCATTCTAAATGACATGCCGGCCGCACGCTCAGTACGCCAGCCCCACCAGCAGCGACCGCTCCTCAGAGCCGGTATCCGTATCAATGGAAAGCCGCAGGATGTAAAGCCCCGGCGGCGCAATGGAACCGCTCTCGTCTAGGCCATCCCAAGTCACGTGCTGCGGCCCGTTGAGCGCGCCGCTTTCCTGCAAGCGTCGCACCGGGCGACCGGCGAGGTCGTGTACGCTGAGGTCGGCCGGCACCTGCGAGAGGGCGCGCAGCAAGATATAGGATACTTGTAACTGGTCGTTAATCCCATCGCCGTTGGGGCTGAAGACCGGCGGGTCGGCCCGCAATTCGAGGACCAGCTCTTGGCGCAACGCGCCTTGGATCGACAGGCGATCGGCCTCGGCTTCGGGGGTGGCGTCGCCAGCTACCACGTCTTGACCGAGTTCGCTGGTTTGGCTGTCGAAAACCTTGGCGAAAAACGTGGTGCCATAGACGGTCACCATGGCCTCAAAGCGGATGTGCAAAAGCTGCCCGGATTCGGTCACGCGGTCGTCCGTCAGTTGGATCGCCAGCCGGCTGACGTCCTGCGCGTCCGCTTCGGTAAAGCCCACGGGTTCCCCGTCCAACTCAACGCTGTGGACCGTCGCCTTGAAAGGGGTGCGGATTTCCACGCGGTCGAACCCGTTGTTGGCCGGGCCGAAGGTCGAGTGGATGTAGTAGGAGAAGGTGTTGCTCTCGCCGAGAGTAACGGTGGCCGGCGTGACTTCGGCCGTCAGCACTTCGGCCAGCGTCGGCACTGAATAGTCGAAGGAGAACGAATCGACGAGGGCCGACTGGCGCGCGTCCTCGGACGAAAACAACAGGCGGAACTGGACGTAGCGGCGGTTGCCCGGGGAGAGTACTTCGCCGAAGAAATCCTCATAAGGGGCCGACCAAGGGCTCCACTCGTCGATGTTGTCGATAATCGCGCCCTTGTTGGACGAGGTCAGATCGTCGTACTCGTCCGCGGCCTCGGGCGAGCCGATCGGCAAGATGGCCTCTTCCTGCCGATCCTCGCCCTCAAAGATCTCGGTTTTGCGGTAGTAAATTTTGGGGTCGGGCACCGTGCCCGTGCGCGTCTGCAATACCACGTTGGTCAAGGGGTCGGAGCGCGTCTGCAAGCGAAGTTGGCCTAAGTTGGCCGTCTCCCCGAGGTCGATGACTTGGGAGAGATAGCTGCCGGTGGGCGCGAAACCGTCGCCAAAGACTTCGGCTTCCTCGATGATGAACTCTTGCCCCGAGCGGCTAATGAGGCGGATGAACCGCACAAACTGGAGGGGGATGTGGGCGTCGATGTCCGATTCGCTCTGTTCGAGATTGGCGCTGACTTGGTTGATGAAGGCGATTGGGCGGTCCTCGTGCAGTTGCGCGGGGTTGCCGTCGTGAACAAAAAGCTCATAGGCGCGGAGGAAGATGTCCGGGTTGCCCTGAAAGCGAATGCGGTTGATCGGCAGGATCGCGCCCAAGTCGATGAGCATGGAGGTGCCGTCGGGGCGGCGCTCGCGGGTGACGCGCCAGAAGGTCTCGGCATTGCCGTCGGTGAGCAGGCCGGTTAAATCCTCGCGCGACTGCGGCGAAGAAATGGCCCCGCCCCGCCGTTTGAGGGTGAGGTTTTCGACGGCATTGGTCGTTGAGTCCACCACGGCCGGGAGCAGGACGAATTCGTCGGTAGTGAGTCCCGTTAGCTCGCCGACGTCGTCCCAGGCAAAACCAGAGCCGCCCGCGGTCCACACTTCAACCGCCCCGGCCGCCCTAGTGGTCAACAGAATGCAGATCAACAGCCTAAATCGCCATTTCATAACGCGTGTCGCCTCTCACCCCCATAGACAAAACAAGGGGAGGGGAATCCTTTCCCCCTCCCCTTGTGAACGTACTAAGACGAAGACTAAGACTGCGAAAGTCGGTTTAGAGCTCTTCGCCTACCAGCGACTTGACTTGGCCCCAAGAGCTTGCCTCGACCGACGTATCGACTTCTTCGATCGGTGCTAGGAAGACGTCGGGCATACCGCCGAGGTTCATAAACTGCTCGGCCATGCTGTACTGGGCCTGCCAGAAGAAACCGTTCTCGCAGCAGTCCTCAGTGAGCGGATCGTTGCCGTTGGCGTTGAGACCTTCGTCGGCGTCGTCAACCGAGATCGACATGCCGATGGTCTGCTCGGCCGCGAGCGTCCACACGGTGCTGGCGTCCGGGCCGCCGCTCATCGAGATCGGGTCCATCAGCTCGGCACTGAACTCGTAGTAGTACTCTTGGCCGGTGTTGACGTGACCGGCATCCACGAAATCGGTGTGGGTCCACCAGAAGTTCAGGGCGTCCTGCTCAAAATTGCCCAGCGCACCGTTGTACATTTGGACGCGCGAGAACTGCTCGGAGAAGCTCAGGCACATCTGATAGGCCGGCTGCAAGTCTTGGTCGTCGGGGGCCGAGTACGGGCCGCCGCCTTGATTGTCGGGATCGAAATGCACTTCGCAGTTGTCGTCGCGGAACGTGCAGGCCGGGTTCTTATCGACGATTAGGAAGTCGTCGTGGACGTGAATCATGGCGTGAATGCGGTTGTTGGCATCGCTCCAGCCGATGATCAGGTCGATGAACAGATCGTCGGCGTCGTCGGCACCGCCGGTCAGCGGGTGCATGTCTTCGATGGTGATCTCAAAACTGCGATCGACCCAAGCCCAGTCGGCATTGTCGCCGTCGATGGTGGGCAGGGCGTTGCTGGGGATCCCCACGGCGAAATAGAGCGGCACATCAGCCGGCTCCTGCGCGAAGGCAGCACCGGCGACGAGCAATACGCCTAGGTTCAACGCTAGGACTTTGCGCATTGTAAAATCCTCCTTGATAGTGATTCTATATGGTGAAAAGAAGTAAAAAAAAGGCCCGCTAGGGCTTCAGCGGGTGGAATTACGAGGTTTTTCAACGGTGTAGCAGCGGATACTTCAAACCTCCTTTCCTCGGCGATTTGGGGGAACATTTTTTTCATAATAGTTGGGTAAACAAATAAATATGCGCTTGTCTGTCAAGAATTTTTTGCCTGCGGACCCGCTAGTACGCTACGGCGACGAGTGCTTGCGTTTTTGCGTCGCCCGCGTCGCCCTCAACGAGGACTTCGAGCAGGTACAGGCCCGGGGCCACGCGCTCGCCGTGGCGGTCGCGGCCATCCCAGACGATTTCTTGCGGGCCAGCCGCGGTGTCTTGGCTGCGGTCGCACACGAGGCGGCCGGCGAGGTCGTACAGGCGGAGCCGCAGGGGGCGCGGCGCGAGCACATTGACTAAGGAGATCGCCAGCGTCAGTTCGTCGTTGATCCCATCGCCGTTGGGGGTAATCGCCTTGGCCGAGAGGGATATATTGGCGAGTAGCTCCCGCGAGACCGGCAAGCTGACGATGTTGGTGTTGCTCGCGACCAAGTCGGTGGCATCGCCCGGATCGACGCGCTGGCGCACGCTCGCGTCTTGTCGGCTGTCCTGCAAAAAGACGTCAAAGCGCGTCGATTGCCGGAACACCGAGGATTCAAACTTCAGCTTGATGAGCGAATCAGTGCGGATGCGGCTGGGTAGCTGGACGAGGAAACCGCTGGCCGTGGTGTCTATCTGCACGGCCAGCGCGGCGCCATTGTGCGCGACACTCGTAAATTGCACCGGGGTGTCCGACTCGACCGAGAGACGGTCAAAGCCACGGGCGTTTTCGGGCTGCAAGTAATAGGTGAACTCGGTCGGCACCCCCGGCTGGGCCTGCTGGGGGAAAATTTCGCCCAGTACCCGGCTGGCCAGCGGCGGGGTGGAATGGATGGCGAGGAAGTCGAGCGTCGCGGCCCGGTCGGGCTCGCTGGAGACCAGCTTGACGTCGATCTCCATGTAGCGTCGCGGCGAAGGCGAGAGAAAGGCATCGCCGGAGAAGCTGTAAAGCCGGCTCCAAGCACTCCAATCGCCGCCGGCCACAAACGAGGTGTCGATCTGGCCCTTGAAACTGGGGATGAGCTTGTGGTACCGCCGCTCGGAGACTTCCTTGCCGTTTTTGTCGTGGTAGGTATAGGTCTCCAAAATTTCGTTGCCCGTGCGGGTGCGGACTTCGATCAGGGTGCCCGGCGGCTGGTCGCCGCCCCATTCTATCGAGTTGAAGTTCTTGTCCTCGCCCAAGTCGAGCAGGGGCGAGCGGAAGCCGACTTCGGCTGGAAAGCCTTCGCCGAAAATCTGAATCTCGTCGGTTTCTCCACCCGCGCCACAGCCGGGAACTCGGTTGATGCCGCCCTCCTCTCCGAGCCGCTGGAAGGAATAGCAACTGGTATCCCAGTACTTCCAGAAGATGCGCACGAAGCGCGTCGGCAACAGGTCGAAGTGGTGATCCACTAGGCCCTTGGAGGTCTGCTCCCCCGGGGAGGCCCCGGAAAAGTGCTTGGTCCACAGGCGGGTCCCATCGGGCGACAGCGAGCCATCCGAGGTCATCAGCTCGTAGAAGCGGAAGCCCCAGCGTCGGCGCGAGACGTAGTGGCGAGTGGTAATGCCGCCGCCAAAGCCGGAGCGCACCACCACCCCGCCGATAATGCGCGTTTGATCGACCCAGTAAACCGCGCCTAAGTCGAGAACCATGTGGGCGAGGATGTCAACTAGGCCCCTAGACGCCGTGCCCGCACGCCAGCGCTCGTACAGGTCGCCGTCAAAGAGCGCTCTTGCCTTGCCGAGGGGCTGGGAATCGTTGCTGGCGAGATTGATGTTGATGTCAACGCCGCCGCCGCGCTCTAGGAGGCCGAGGGCGATGTTGTCGCCGATGGTCTCGACCTCGACCTCGACGAGGCGGGCACCGGGCACGAAAAGCAGCGGCTCAAAGCGGATGAACTGGATGGGTTCTTGGTCGATGTGCGCGATTGGGTACGTCAAGCGGTGGAGGTCGTTTTCCTTGACCCGCTCTTTGACTCGATAGACGAGGGAGCCTTCGATGGGCGCGGCGATAAAGTCGGTTTCTGGCTCGCCGGTCGAAAGCAAGAGGTCGAACAGCGCGAAGGGCGGTGCTTCTGCGTCAAAGACCAAGGTAACGCTGTGCGCCGAGACCGCGCGGCCCAAGTCGATCTCGATAAACCAGTTTTCAGGGGAGGCCGCTGGGTCGGGAGCCCAGCCGGTCGCCGGGTTGCCGTCGATGGCGAAGCGGGCCGCGGCGCGATTGGACCCGGCGGCGCGGATGCCCCCCTCAAAGGCCCCAAGGTCGCGCACGGCGTCGGTCCGCTTCTCAATTCGGGTGGGCTGGATCACGCCTTGGGCCGTCAATTCCACCGCGCCCAAGGGCAGATTCCACGGACGCCAGTCGCGCACCGAGTCGTAGCGCAGTTCATCGGCCGCGAGCGGTAGCCGATGGCTGCCGCCCAAGATCAAGAGGGCGACGAGGGCCATGCGAAAATTCATAGGAGCCTGCTTTCGCGCACGTATCGCAGAAGGGAACCGTCCTAATACCTATCTTATAAAGGCTAAAAATACCCAAGACGCAGAACAAGGCAAATGAGCGGCCCGCAGGCTGGAGCGGAACTTCTTCTCTGGTTACTTTTAGCCCGAACCAAGCCCTTTTTGAAGGATATACCTTATGATTGGTCGAATTGCCCTCTGGGTGCTGATCGCCCTGCCGGTTGGCGCCCAGCACGAAAAAGTCGAGCGGATCGTCCACCTGCCCACGGGTTGGGCCACCACCATGGTCTTAGTGCCGGCCGGGTCTTTCCCCCGGGGCATGGAAGGCGAAGCCTTTGACGAGAAGCCCGTGCGCGAGATTTACCTCGACGCGTACCTAATCGACAAATACGAGGTCACGGTGGCGCAATGGGGGGAGTACCAGCGCGACACCGGTGCGCTGCTGCCGGAGTGGACCTTGCAGAATACGACCGCACGGCAAAACCACCCCATTACGTTGGTGACGTGGTACGACGCCGCGGCCTTCTGCGAGTGGGCTGGCAAGCGGTTGCCCACCGAAGCCGAGTGGGAGCGCGCCGCCCGCTGCGACGACGGCCGCAAGTATCCTTGGGGCGACGGGCTCGACGCCTTTCGCGCCAATTACTTCCAAAGCGACGACCCGTTTGAGCGCGGCTTCGGAACCATCCTCAGCACCAACCCGGTCGGCTTTTTCGACGGTTCCAACCGCGACGGCTACCAAACCCGCGACGGCGGCAGCCCCTTTGGAGCCTACGACATGGTGGGCAATGTCTTTGAATGGACCAACGACTGGTATCACCCGAGCTACTACACCGTTGGCCCGGACACCAATCCCCAAGGGCCGGACAACGGCGTCGTCAAGGCCGTGCGCGGCGGCTCGTACGCGGTGGACGCCAGCCACGTGCGGCCCACGTACCGAGCACGCGACGCCCCGGACTTCAAAGGCCCGGATGTGGGGTTTCGCTGCGCCGCCCGGGCCGACCTAGGCGCAGGCACGGGGCAACGCCGCGAGACGTGGGGCGCGATAAAGAGCACCCCGCTGGTCTGGCCCAGAAGGGGGAACCATGAAGAGGAATAAGAAGTATCTAGCGGCCGCGCTGGCCGTACTCGCCAGTGCTGTGAGCACACCGGGGCAGGAAGACGACCTGCGGTCGCGCTTGGGCCTCCAGCCGGTGCCGCCGCTGCCCTATCCCGCCAACAACCCGTACAATCCCGACCGCGTCGAGTTGGGTCGCCTCCTGTTCTTCGACCCCATCCTCAGCGGCGAGAAGGACACGGCCTGTGGCACGTGTCACCTGCCGACCTTTGGCATGGCCGACGGGCGGCCGCTCGGGGCCGGTCCTTCGGGGCAGGGCTTGGGGCCGGATCGGGTGCTGGGGTATTCGGCGGTCACCGGCGACACCGTGATTTCGGAAGCGCGGCACACCATGACCATCTTCAACGTCGGGTACAATGGCGACGAGTCCGGGCAGCCCTCGCCCAAGGGCTTCATGCTGTGGGACGGCAAAGATCGCGGGTTGGAGGCCCAAGCGCTGCGGCCGATCATCGTGCGCGTCGAGCTGCGCGGCGACGCCTACGAGCGCGAGATGGCTGTAGATAGCGTGTTGGCGCGGCTGCGGTCGATCCCCGAATACGTGGCCCGCTTTGAGCAAGCCTTTCCGGCCGAAGCCGATTCTGTGGCCCGGCAGGTGCCGCGCCTCGGTTGCACCCACGACCCAACGCCCTTGCAGTCGGTCATCACGCGCTCGACCTTTGGCCGGGCCATCGCCGCGTTTGAGCGCGAGCAAATCACGGTCAACACCCCCTACGATCACTACGTGGCGGGCGACGACGAGGCCCTGACGCCCGCGCAAAAGCGCGGGTTGGCACTCTTCCACGACAAGGCGCGCTGCGTCAACTGCCACAGCGGGCCGCTGTTTACGGATTCGAGCTTCCGCGTCCAAGGGGTCGAGCAAATCGGCCCGGGGCGGGCGTCCGCCACGACCAATACCGGCACGCCGCGTCCCACCGGAAGAGACGAAGGCCGGTTCCTCAATACCGGCAACCTCAGCGACATCGGTGCTTTTCGCGTGGTGGGCTTGCGCCAGATCGCGCAGACCGCGCCTTACATGCACGACGGAGCGATTGCCACGCTCGAGGAGGTCATCGAGTTCTACGATCGCGGCGGCGGCGACGAACCGACGATTGACCGCGAGAACATCGACCCCGAGCTGGTGCCGCTGGGCCTGACTGCGGCCGAAAAGCAAGACCTGTTGGCCTTCATGCATGCCCTGACCGATTCGACGATAGCGGTTCACGTGCCGGCGCGCGTGCCCAGTGGATTGCCGCCAGCCGGGCTCGAATTAGCGGCCGAGGCCGGCCTCGTGCTCCCGGTGCCCGCGCTCGCCGCCCGCCCCGTGGTCGAGCGGCTGTCCAATTTTCCCAACCCCTTCAATGCCTCAACCGCGATCTCCGTGGCAGTGCCGGCGGCCGGCGAGGTCGAGGTCGAGGTGTACAACATCCTCGGTCAGGCGGTGCGGCGGCTCTTTAGGGGCTACCGGCCGGCTGGCGTCCATCGGCTCGCGTGGGATGGGCGCGACGATCGCGGGCGAGCGGTCGCCAGCGGAGTCTATCTCGTCTCGGCGCAGCTCGGTGGGGTGCGGCACGTGGCGCGGATGACGCTCTTGCGCTAAAAATGCGATACGTGCGCTCGCTCAAATTGCTCTTGGTCGTGGTGGTGGTCGGCGCGGGGCTCGCCTTTTTTGAACGGCAGCGCACGGCCGAGTACGGGCACCTTTTGCCGCGCATGCACGCCCGGGGGCAGCCCCAGCTCAAAGGCACATCCCTGCGGGAGTTGGCGCAGGTGTTGCTCGCGCTGTATCCAGAGGGGGCCGAAGCCAATCTGCTGATGGGGACAGCCCTAGCCGAGGAGGGGCTGTTGGAGGAGGCGCGGGCGCACTTAGAGCAGGCCATGGCCGTAGATCGCCGCAACGCCCAGTTGCTCTTTTTGTACGCCCGGCTCTTGCTCGATATGGGCGAAGACATGGAGAAGGTGCAAGCGGTAGTGGAAGAGTTGAGTCGGTATTTTCCGCGCTCGCGAGAGAAGGTCGAACGGTACTTCGGAGAGGCATCCAAGGGAAAGATGCGGTTTGACGGGGACGATCTTTATCAGTAAAAGCGGCCTCGCCGCGTTTGCTCAAGCCCCTTTGTACAGGCGGTCCTCGTAGATGTGAATCTGGTCGGCGTACTGAGCGTTGAGTTTGACTAGCAACGCATCGAAGCGTTCCCGGGCCTGATCTTGAAGCAGGTGGGAGCGCACCCGGCCCCACACCTCGTCCAAGCTCTGCTGGCGACGGGGCACTTTCTTGAGCACCTTGAAGACCGCAAAGCCCTGCGCGGTCTTGACCGGGCCGACGATCTGGCCGACCGCGGCGTCTTTGGCTTCCCACCCTATATTGCCGTACTTGTCCGGGCGCAAAAGCTGGATGCGTCCTTCGGCCCGGCGGATGCGGGTGCTGCGCCGCGAGTAGCGGCGGGCCAGTTCCCCGAGCTCGCCGCCGCGTTCAATGGCGGCCAGCAGCGAGTCGGCCTGCGTGCGGGTATCGACGAGGATTTCGAGGATCGAGATGCGCTCCTCGCGCACGTAGAGCTCCCGATTCGCCTCGTAATACGCGCGAATGTCCTCCTTGGACGGGTTGAGCGTTTCGAGCACGCGGACTTGGCGGATGCGCTCGACGAGGGCTTGGCGGCGCGTGGTTTCAATCCCCTTGGCGACGCGCTCGGCTTCGCGAATGCCTATTTCGCGGGCGTAGCGCGGCAACAGAACTTTGAGGGCATACAGGCGCCGGGCAAAGCGCCGCAAGTCGTCCAATTCGCGGATCTCGGCTGGGTTGCGCTCGCTGGTCATGGCCGCCATGAAGTTCTCCAGCGTCCACGGTGCCCCGTCGAGTTCGAGCAGCACTAATTCGGTCTCTTCCTTTTTGAACGTGGGCATGGCTTGGCCGGCTTGGCTGAGCCGGGCCAAGAGCAGCTCAAAGGTCTCGCGCCGTTCCACCAAGTCGGCGCGGTTGGCCAGCCCTTCAAGGAACTCAAACGTGGCGATGGCGTGTTTTTGCTCCTGCATGGTCTTGATGACGGCCGGGGCCATGTCCGCAAAGGGCCTTTCGCGCTCGTCGGTGACCACGAAGACCGAGAAGCCATCGGGCTCCTGCACGGGCCCGATGATCTCGCCTAATTGGGCGCCAAATATCTGGCGACGCAGAATGTAGTTTTTGAAGTCGAGGCGGCTCTTCCAGCCGAGGTCGCCGCCCTGCTGGGCGGTGTTGCCGTCGTCCGAGAGTTCGCCCGCTACGGCGGCAAAGCTGTCGGCCGTCCGCAGGCGAGCGAGGACGCGGTCGATGGCGGCTGGCCCGCTGGCGAGAATGCGACTTATGCGGCGTTGCTGGCCGATGCGGTGCTGCTCAAAGTACTGGCGGGCCTCGTTCCGGCTGATGTCCTCGGCGGCCGCGACCACGCCGCGCCGATACATTTCGTCAAGGATGAGTTCTTGTTCCCGTTGCGCGACCTTGCTCCTGACTTGGAAGTCGTTGTCTAGGCCGTCTTGACGGGCCGCCAACAGCAAGACTTCGACGTTGATGAGCTGCTCAAGTGCTTGGCGCTGGAGGTCGCCCGGGGCGTTCTTGGGAAAGAGCCGCACGGCTGCGCGCTCGACGCGGTCGCGGGTGATGACGACGTCGCCGACGCGGGCGAGTGCGGCTGGGTTGGACGGGGGTTCGGGGGCGGTGCAGGCGAGGAGTAAAGCAGTGGGCGATAAGAGAAAAAGACGCGGCAAGAAGGCCTCCTAGAGAAATTTTAGCTATTCAATAAATATATTAGGGCCATGTAAATTTGCTAAGTGCTAACTATACGCGATCCTTACTTTGCGTCCGCCTTCTCTGCGGTTCCCGCTGCGTCCGGAGGGCGTCCCGCCCTCGATCCTTTAGAACTGTGATCATTCCGTATCAAAGTGGTGATGATTCCAAATAAACTCTCAAGGTGCCTCGTCGTCTTATTCTGCGGCTGCGCGGCGAGCGAGCCGCCGCCTGAGCCGAGTGTGCGCTTTGTCGATGCGACCGCGGCTGCCGGGATCGACTTTGTGCATACCAGCGGTCGGTCCGGGCGCAAATACGGGGTGGAGACGATTGGGTCGGGCGCGGCGTTTTTCGATTACAACCGCGACGGGTGGATGGATTTGTACGCGGTCAATGGGGCGGATTTGCCCGGGTACGTCTCGGCCGTGCTGCCGCAAAACGCGCTGTACCGCAACGACGGGGGCCGCTTTGCCGAGGTCGGCGCAAGCCTCGGGGTGGCGGACACCAGCTACGGCATGGGCGCGTCGGCCGGGGACTACGACAACGACGGCGACGCAGACCTCTTCGCGGCCAACTTTGGCCGCAACCGGCTCTATCGCAACGAAGGACCGGCGCGGGGTTGGGCCTTTGCGGACGTGACGGTCGCCGTGGGGATCGGGGCAGACGAGCGGTGGTCGACCGGATCGTCGTTTGTCGATTACGACCTCGACGGCGATTTAGACCTGTACGTGGCCAACTACCTGCGCTACGAATTTGAGCGCGGCGAGCTGGGCGCGGGCGGAACCCTGCGCTGGCCGCGGCGGCACTTGGCCCCCACCGAATACCCGGGCGAGCAAAACGCGCTCTGGCGCAACGATGGCGGTCGCTTTGTGGATGTGACGGCCGCGGCCGGGCTGCTCACGCACCAAGGCCGCGAGTTGGGCGCGGTGTTTGTCGATTACGATCTCGACGGCGATCCCGATTTGTTTCAAGGCAACGACGCCACCCCGAATTTTCTCTGGCGCAACGACGGAGGTCGCTTTGCCGAAGTGGGGCTGGTGGCGGGCGTGGCGTACAATGCCGGCGGCAAGCCCGAAGGGACGATGGGCGTGGATGTGGCCGACCGCGATGGCGATGGGCTCCTCGACTTGGCGATGACCAATTTCCAGTGGGAGAGCAACACCTTGTACCACAATGCCGGCGACGGCATGTTTGCCGACGAATCGCTGGCCGCGGGCCTAGCGGCCACCAGCTTGGACAAGCTGGCCTTTGGCATCAATTTCCTCGACGCGGACAACGACGGCGACCCCGATCTATACGTGGCCAATGGCCACATCGACGAAGACATCAACCGATTTGATCCACAGGCCACCTACGGCCAGAGCGATCAGTTGTACCTCAACGATGGCCAAGGCCGCTTTGTCGATGCGAGTGCAGCGGCCGGCGTGGCCGCGCCCACGCGGGATTTGGTCGGGCGCGGCTCGGCCGTGGCCGATTACGACAACGACGGCGACTTGGACATTTTCTTGATCAACACCGGGCAACGCGCCCTGCTGTGGCGCAACGACACCCCAGCCGGCCGCTACTTGGCACTGGCCCTAGAGGGGCGGGCGAGTAACCGCGATGGCTACGGAGCGCGCGTGGCGGTGCGCGTGGGCGGCCGGACGCTGGTGGCGGAAAAGCGCAGCGCGGCGAGCTATTTGTCGCAAAACGATGCGCGGTTGTTCTTTGGGCTGGGGACGAAGACCAAGGCCGATCAAGTGGCAATCGCGTGGCCTTCGGGGCGGCGTCAAGTTTTGACGGATGTGCGCGCCGGGCAGGTGCTGCGGGTCGTCGAGCCGGATGCAGGCGCACCGCCAGCGGTGGCGGACGCCCCCCTCGCGCCGGCTGGCCCCCAAGGGCGCGATGCCGAGGAACTGGAGCAGTTCTGGCGGCAAGCCCCCTTGGTTTTGCCGGAGAAGACGCGGGCACCCCTGCCACCGCTGGCCCCCTTATCCGAGTTGCGCGCGGCCGCCCGCGCTCAGCCGGAGGTCGCCGCGGTCCACATCGAGCTGGCGACCGCGCTCGGGCGCGAGCGTGCGTACGACGAAGCCGAAGCCCAGTATCGCCGCGCCGTACAGCTCGACGCGGGCGCGGCCCCAGCGTACGTGGGCTTGGGCCGGCTCTACGCGGACCGCGGTGCGCTCGAGCAGGCGGTTGCCGCGCTCAGGCAGGCCATTGCGCTCGATAGCACCTTGGCCGAGCCGCATTACCTGCTGGGCAACATCCACCTGCGCCAACAGCGGTTGGCCGCGGCCGTGCCGCTCTACGAGCGCGCCATCGCGCTGGCGCCGGGCTACCTCCAAGCCTATTTCAACTTGGCTGGCCTGCATGCGCGGCAGACCGATTACGGCCCGGCCATTGCGGTTTTGCGCCGGGGCTTGGCGGCGCGGCCCGGAGAAGTAGAGCTCATGCTGCAACTGGCGCGGATTTACTTTGCCCAAGCGCAATACGAAGACGCCCTCGCCCAGCTCGCCAGCGTGGTGCAAGCGCAGCCGGCGCGTGCGGAAGCGCACGAGCTGACGGCCCAGATCTGGATGGCGCGCTCCGACGCGGCCGCGGCCCGCGCCGCATTGCAACAGGGGCTGGAGCACGCCCCGAACAGCGCCGCGCTCTTGGGGCGGCTGGGCATCCTGCTCTTGCAGGAGAACCTAGACGCCGAGGCCATCCCCCTGTTGCAGCGGGCCTTGGCGGCCGACCCGGACCGCTCGGAAGTGTACTACCACTTGGGCCAAGCCCTGTTGCGGCGCGGCGAGCCGGTGCGCGGCCGCAAACTCCTCGACTATTTCCACGCCTTGCAGCAGGAGCACCAACCGTTGCTGGCCCACAAAACGGCCGCGGTGCTCAACCCCAACGACGCGGACGCGTACTACAAATTGGGGGTGGTCTATGCGCGCCTGGGCCGCTACGAGGCCGCCCGCCAAGCGTACCAAGCGGCCTTGACCGTGGCGCCGGGGCATCTCGACGCCCGCAACAACTTGGGCAACATCTACCTTCGCCAGCGAGCCGTAGGGCAGGCCATGGCCGCGTACCAAGAGGTCTTGCGACGCGATCCCGACTACGCCCGCGCTCACTACAATTTGGGCAACGCGCACCTGTTGGCCGGCGAGCCGAACCGCGCTATAGCCGCGTTTGCCCGGGCGGTTGCAGCCGACCCTGAACACCGCAAGGCACGGCAGATGCTCGTCGAGTTGCGGCGGCGCGAGGCCCAAGGTGACCACTGAGCGGCGGCTCCCACTCGGGGTGGGGCTGGTGGCCGCGGCCGTCATCGGCTATGAGATCGGCCTCGTCCGGCTGGTTTCCTTTTTGCAGCACTACCACTACACGTTTCTAGTGGTCTCAGGCGCGATCTGCGGCGTGGGGCTGGGCGCTGCGCTGAGTGCGGTGCTGGACGTGCGCGAAGAGCGGTTGCACCGGCACTTGGGCTGTTGGGCGGTCGGCGGCGGCGTCAGCATGGGCTGGGGCGCGGTTGCCTTAGCCCAATTCCCTCGCATGCCGCTGCCGCTGATGGTCGTCTGCGCCGGCCTTCCCTTCATTGCCGCGGGCGCGTTTCTCGCCCTCGCCTTCCGGGCGCGGCACCAACAAAGCCAAATCCTCTACTTTTGGGACTTGGTCGGCGCGGCCCTCGGCATCCTCTACGCCGTGGCGGCCCTCAAATGGTTGGGCGGCGTCGGCACCCTATTGGGCGCGAGCGTCTTCGCCACGGCGGCCGCGGCCCTTTTTTTTAACCGCTGGGCGTGGACCGGCCCCCTTGTTTTAGCGACCGGGGTCGTCGCCTTCAGCACCCAACAACGCGAATTGGTCGCGCTGGACGCGCTGGCCGAGGCCGCGGACAAGCCGATGTTCCGGGCGTTGGGCGCGGCGCGCCTGCGCGGGGAAGTACAGGCCACGCGCTGGAGCGCTTATGCGCGCACCGACCTCGTAGATCGCACCGGCGACACCGGCCTGAATTTGTACGTAGATGGCGGGGCTGGCTCGTACATGTTCCGCTTCCCCGGGGATTACCGGCGGCTGTTTTTCTTGCGCCGCGAGGCCGCGTTTTTCCCCTATTACTTTTCGCCGCGCGAGCGCGCCCTGATCATCGGGCCGGGCGGCGGGGCCGATGTGCTCTACGCGCTGATGACCGGCTGGCGGCAAATTGAAGCCGTGGAGATCAACCCAGAGATCGCCGCGCTGGTCCGCTCGTACGGCGAGTACAACGGCCATTTGTACGACTTGGAGGGCGTGGCGTGGCACATCGGCGATGGCCGCAACTATCTGGAGCGTTCCCGCACGCGCTACGATCTAATCGCCCTGCCCTTGGTGTATGCCGAGGCAGCCGACTTGGTGGGGTACGCCCTCTCCGAGAACTACCTGTTCACCCGCGAGGCGTTTGCCGCCTATCTCGATCGCCTGACCGCAGGCGGTCGGTTGGCCCTGGTGGTTCACAATCACGCGCTGATGTTGCGCGTGGTCGCCACCGTAGGCTCGCTGTGGGAGCAGCGCGGCCACGAGCCGAGCGCGGTCCTCGACCACCTCGTCGTCGTCAATGGCACCCGCGGCGACCCGGCCCGACCGAAGGCCCACCGCCCCTTGCTGCTGGTGCAAAAGCAGCCCTACACCGCCGAGCAGTTGGCGCGGCTACACGCGGTCATGGCCGAGCTGGGGCTAGACGCGTACTTCTCGCCCGGCCGGCGCGAGCCGCCCGCGCTGGCGGCCTTGCGCGAGACCACGCTGGCCGACTTTGTCGCCGCGGCCGCGCTCGATATTTCGCCGACGACCGACGACCGCCCCTTCTTTTACGACGCGACGCGCGGGCTGGATTCCAAGCTGACCCGGCTATTAGTCGGCGCGTTGGTGGCGTGTGTGCTGGTGATGCTGGTGCCGCTGCCTAAGACGCGCCAGCCGAGCGCGGCCGGGCCACCGCCGCTGGTGTGGGCGTTGTTCGCGGCCGGGTTGGGCGCGGGCTTTATGATGGTAGAGATCCACCTTTTGCAGCGCTTTGGCCTATTTCTCGGCCACCCGACGCTAACGCTGGCGGTCGCGCTCTTCGGGCTGTTGCTGGGCACGGGGGCCGGGAGCCTCGCGGGCGGATGGTGCCGCACGCTCGCCCACCCTCGGGGGTTGGGGTTGGTCGGCGCAGGCGTCGGGCTCGTTTGCTATCTCTACGGGTTCTTGCTCGACGGGGCACTCGATGGGGCCTTGGCGTGGTCCTTACCGGCGCGGGTGGGGCTGACGTTGGCCCTCGTCGCGCCGCTCGGCATGTTGCTGGGCACTTGCTTTCCGGCCTGTCTGCGCTTAGGCGGGATGCAACAGGCAGGGCTCGTCCCTTGGCTGTGGGCCGTCAATGGTTTCTTCTCGGTGCTCGGCTCGGTCGGGGCCGTGGCGTTGGGCATGGAGTGGAGCATCCGCGGGGTGCTCGAAGTAGGGGCCGCCATTTATGTTTTGGCTGGTGCGGCCCTCTTTTTAAGCAGCAGCCGAATCCCCGCCGAGGGCGTCAGCGCTGCTGCGCCGACAGGCTCGCTCGGCCGCGCTTTCGGTCTCCTGCTCTTAGTGGCCCTGTGTTGGTTCGCCGCTTTCGCGTTCCTCAGCACGTACCCCGAAAATTCTGCGTCACCTGCGAGCCACCCCCGCCCACCCGTTCCCTCCGAAGTGTGGCCAGCGGCACTCCGCGCCTTTTGACGAGACGGATTTGACGCAGTATAGTGCCCGTTTTAAGGTACTCTAAAGGGCTTAGGATGCTGAATCTACTGTTCTGGAATCTAAAGAGAAAATCCCTAGCAGAGTCTGTCGGTCTATTGGCCGAGGAAAGGGAAGCAGATATTGTAGTTCTCGCGGAAATGCCGGATAGTACAGAGGAAATCCTTACGCAGCTCAGGCAATACGACCGCGACTTTTTGGCTGGCGATAGGATACTGCCCCAACGTCGAGTATCCCTGTATCACCGGTTTTCTGCCGCTCAAGTACAGACCCTTCACCACGCCAAATTCTGGACAATTTATCAACTGGCGTTGTCCGATGAGGAACCCCTCGTATTAGTCGCCGTTCACATGCCAGCAAAGCATAGGATCGGCTATACGGGCTTGGACAATCGCCTCCCACAGTTTCAGCAGCTATGCCAAGACATTCTCAGAGAAGAAAGTGCATCGGGAACAGACAGGACCATCGTCGTCGGCGATCTCAACCAAAATCCCTTTGATGGAGAGCTCGTCCATCTGGAGGCACTAAACGCCGTCATGGACCCAGAGGTGGCTGCTCGCGTTAGCTGTCAGCGGGATGGTCGAACGTACAAGTACTTCTACAATCCAATGTGGACGGCGTACGGACGACGCCAAGCACCGTTAGGAACTTACTACTACCAAGAGCCAGATTACGTCCGTTACTACTGGCACGTATTCGACCAAGTGCTATTACGGCCAGACCTAATACCCGCTCTAGGCGATGAAGTGCCAACCGCCATTACGGAGCTGGGCGGCGAGAGCTTGCTTCGAGCCAACGGCCGACCAGACGATCTCCGATTTTCGGATCACTTGCCGATAGCCCTTTCACTGAACATCACTTGACCAAGAGGAGGATTTTGAGATGGCCATTCAACACAAGATACCGACACAAGACTACTGGGGTGATTTCCAAGTTATTGGTGAGCAGGGGACGCCCGTCCAGATACTAAAGGAGCAGGCAAGTGTTCTGAACGAAAAAATCGGCCCCCGTATCAGGGCTTCGGTTGCTACAAGTGGGCTCGGAACACGGAGATTTCGCTCGACGTTAGCTGTCACCGTTCCGGCGCTGGATCGCTATCGTCTGGATATAGTTACGGTGACCTATCCGCTGAGAGAGTACTATCCACTCGTCCTGTCTGATGATCTTGCTGAAGGAGAAGAAGCACAGGTTGAGGTTCCCTGCCAGAGTGAACAGGTATTCCGTACTAGATTACACCGAACTTTGAGTTCAACGCGGACGACAGACACGTTGAATAGCTTGCTGTCTCTCGCGGCCTAGGTATTCCATAACGCTTGCTTTTTGAGGCTCCCCAAAGCCCTTTCACACCCCTTCAGGAGCGTCCCCATGAACGCACCCACCGATTCTTATCCCCTTCGCTATGAGGTCGATTATCCCGACCAGCCCCGCAATCGCCTCACGACCTTCTTCCGGCTGTTTACCGTCATTCCCATTTTTATCGTCTTGGCCAGCATAGACGATGGGGCGAGTTGGAGTTGGAGTTGGAACTGGGTTGATTCGGCACTCTGGTATTGGGATCATTGGGATTACGACAAGACCCCTCCCTTCATCACGACCATCTCAGGCTTGATTTTCATTCCGGCGGTGCTCATGCTGCTCTTCCGCCGCAAGTACCCCCGCTGGTGGTTCGACTGGAACCTCGAGCTCCTGCGCTTCTCCTGCCGGGTCTCAGCCTACTTAGGGCTGCTGCGCGACGAATACCCCTCCACGGACGAGGAACAGGCGATCCACCTCGACATTGATTACCCAGATGCCCAGCAAGACCTCAACCGCTGGTTGCCGCTAGTCAAGTGGTTTTTAGCCATTCCTCACTACATCATCCTGATCCCACTGAGCCTCGTGGCCGTCCTCTGTACCATCGGGGCTTGGTTCGCCATCCTCTTTACTGAACGCTACCCCCGAGACTTGTTCAATCTGGTCATTGGCGTCAGTCGCTGGTGGCTGCGCGTCGTCGCGTACGCTTTTATCCTAGTCACCGATCAGTATCCGCCCTTCCGGCTATCCGATTAGGATGGCTTATGCCCGCCTTTGCCAGCCTGCGCCTCGCCGCCCCGCCTTCCACTCGGGATGCTTGGGAAGCTCAACGCCCTGTAACAGGTCATGGGGCCGCTGCCTCCCGCCGCCAGCCGCCAGCGGGCGTATCGCTTTATCGTCGAGGCATTGGAGGGGTTAGGACCTTTTGACGCCGCCGAGGCTCCTAGTTAATGTGAAAAAGACTGCACAAGGGATTGCCGAGCAGTTAGACTGCCGCTTGGACAGCGTTGAAAAGCGGATTGATGGCGTTGGACGCGCTATTGGCGAGCTGCGTACCGAACTAACGCGCCGCATGGACAGTCAGTTTCGCTGGCTAATCGGCATTCAATTCGGCATTGTGGGCTTGCTTATAAGCATTCTGTTAAAGCTGAACTGATTTTAGAAGCAAAGAGCAAGTCAAGGCGAAGAAACAGAGCTTGTCTCTTAAGATTCAGATACTGGAGTAACCACCTCACAAGGAGAAGCGACCTATGACCACCCCGTCTCCCATAGAAGAGCATCTAGCCGCACACGTCCAAGCCGGCCGCCTCGAGGGAAGCCTTGAGCAGATAGCCGCCCGGTTAGAGAGCATGGACGCCACCCACCGGCAGGACATGGCCAACTTGCGGCAGGACATGGCGACCATCCATCGCCGCCTCGAGGCCCTCGAAGCCACCCACCGACAGGACGTGGCTAGCTTGCAGCAGGACGTGGCTAGCTTGCAGCAGGACGTGGCTAGCTTGCAGCAGGACGTGGCTAGCTTGCAGCAGGACGTGGCTAGCTTGCAGCAGGACGTGGCCAGCTTGCGGCAGGACATGGCGACCATCCA
Source organism: Candidatus Latescibacterota bacterium (assembly GCA_965242865.1). Lineage (GTDB taxonomy): Bacteria > Latescibacterota > UBA2968 > UBA8231 > UBA8231. The sequence goes on along the minus strand of CBDETK010000013.1, from coordinate 4,452,608 downwards.
TCGCCGCCTCGAGGCCCTTGAAGCCACCCACCGGCAGGACATGGCCAGCTTGCGGCAAGAGCACCGCCGCGATTTTCGCTGGCTTATCGGCATTCAGATAACAACGCTCATCGCGCTTGGAACGCTGATCTTGACCCGTTTGCCCGGATAGCCCCGTCCAGACTGTGCTCAATTTCCTGCTGCTGCTCCTCCTATCCGTCCCCCTCCACGCCAACCCGCACTTCCACGACGCCACCCACGACGCGGGCATCGGCTTCGTCCACGTCAACGGGGCCAACGGCCAGAAATTCGTCATTGAAACGGTCGGCCCGGGCGGCGGCTTTTTCGACTACGACAGCGACGGTCGCCTCGACATCTACCTGATCAACGGCGGCGCCGTGCCGGGGACCGAATACGACCCGGCGCCGCAAAACGCGCTCTACCGCAACAGAGGCGACGGCACGTTTGCCGATGTAACCGAGCGCGCCGGCGTCGGCGACACCGGCTACGGCATGGGCATAGCAGTCGGCGACTACGACAACGACGGCGACCTCGACCTGTACGCGACCAACTTCGGCGCCAATGTGCTGTACCGAAACGAGGGCGACGGCACCTTTGCCGATGTCACAGCTACCGCCGAAGTCGGCGACGAGGGCTGGGGAGCGTCGGCTGCGTTTGCCGACGTGGACCGCGACGGCTTCGTGGATTTGTACGTGGGCAATTACCACAACTTCTCTTATGCCAACCACCGCGTCTGCGCCGAGGGCGGCAGCGGCTTGCAACTCTACTGCGGCCCAGAGGCTTTTGACGGGGTGGCCGACGTGCTGTACCGGAACGAAGGCGACGGCACCTTTGCCGACGTCACGGCGGCTGCCGGGCTGGGCAGCACCGAGGGCAAGGAGCTCGGCGTGGTCTTTGGCGACGTGGACCGCGACGGCGACCCAGACCTCTACCTAGCCAACGACAAAACCGCGAACTTCTTGTACCTCAACGACGGCACCGGCCACTTTGCCGAAGAAGCACTTTTGGCTGGCGCGGCGTACAACGAGGACGGCGACGTCGAAGCGGGCATGGGCGTTGACATGGGCGATTACGACAACGACGGCGACTACGACCTTTTCGTCACCAACTTTCAGTGGGAGACCAATACCCTGTACAAAAACCTCGGCGACGGCACCTTTGTCGATGAGACCTTCCTCGCCGGATTGGGCAAGGGCACGATTGCGTACTTGGCGTGGGGGACGCGCTTTTTCGACGCGGACAACGACGGCGACCGCGATATTTTTATCGCCAATGGCCACTTGGAAAGCGACGTCGAGCAATACGAGAACGCGACCTTTCCCCAGCGCAATCAGCTCTTTCTCAACACCGGCGATGGTCGCTTTGCCGAATACGCAGCCGATGGCGGCGCGCTGTCCCTAAAACGAGTCAGCCGCGGCGCGGCCTTTGGCGACTACGACGACGATGGCGATATCGATGTCCTCGTGACCAATGTCGCCACCGCGCCGACCTTGATGCGCAACGACGGCGCGAGCGGGCACTATGTGCGCCTGCGGCTCGCCGGCCGCGACAGCAATGCGGCCGGCATTGGTGTGCGCGTCGAAGTCACCAGCGGCGGGCAGGTGCAGACCGACGAAGTGCGCTCCGGAGCCAGTTTTCTCTCCCAAAGCGATCTGCGGCTACACTTTGGGCTGGGCACGGCCACGAGCATTGAGCGCGTGGTCCTCTACTGGCCGAGCGGTCGGGTCGAGGAATACGCGGACTTAGGCATCGACCAAGAGCACCTGCTCGTCGAAGGAGCGACGCGATGAGAGTCCTACTTTTCTGCCTCGTCTGGTGCGCCTGTGCGGAGCAAAGCCCGCCAGAAAAAGTGCGCCCGGGCGCGGCTCTAGAGGCCGAAGCCCTCTTTGTGCGCGGCATTGCGCTCGCGGCCGAGGGCCGCCACACCGAGGCCATTGACGCGTACCAACAAGCCGCCGCGCTCGCGCCTGAGTCCGCCAAAATCCACTACAACGTAGGCAATGCTTACGTGCGCTCGCTCGATTACCCCCGCGCCATGGCCGCCTATCAGCGCGTCTTGGCACTCGACTCAACGCACGTATCGGCGCGGCACAACCTCGCAGCCCTGTACGTCAAGCAGCTCAACTACGCCCAAGCCATGGACGAACACCGCCGGGTGCTCGCGTTGGACCCCGGCCATCTGACGACGTACTACGACCTCGCTTACATCTACTTCTTGCGCGGCGAGTACGGCGAAGTGGAAACGCTGCTGCAAGCAGGGCTGGCCCGCGACTCCACGAATGCGTCCTTCTATCGGCTCTTGGGCCGGACGCGCCTGAAGGAGCTCGACTTTGAGCGGGCCGCTACCGCGCTGCGGCGAGCGGTCGCGCTGGACAGCACGGTTGCGGCCGCGTACGTCGATTTGGCGCAGGTGGAACTCAAGCGGCGCGCGTACGCAGCCGCTGAACGGGCTGCCCGCCGGGCGGTCGCGCTCGACTCCTTGTCTAAGGAGGCGTATTTCGCGCTGGCCAGTGCCCTCAAGCGGCTCGGCCACCGCGCGGAGAGTGCCCAAGTGCTGGCGCGGTTTCGGGTGCTCGACCGGCAACTCGACAAAATTGACGACCAACTGCGGATGCTGGGCAACGCGCCCGACGACCACGAGGCGCGGGCGCAACTCGCGCTGTTGTACGCGGAGCAGGGCCGCTTGGCCGAAGCGGCCGAAGCGTACCGGCTGGCCGTGCGCTTGGCGCCGGACAGCTTGCGCTACCGCAACAACTTGGGCAACCTCTACCTGCGCTCGGGCCAATTCGCCGCGGCCATCGCCGAATACCAAGCCGCGCTGGCCTTGGACCCAGCATATGCCAAGGCCCACTACAATTTGGGCCAAGCGCAGCTGCGCTTGCAGCGCTTTGACGAGGCCCTCGCGAGCCTGCGCGCAGCGCACGAGCGGACGCCCGACGATGTGGATGTCAACTACTTCTTGGGCTTGCTCTATGCACGCGAGGGCGACTTTGCGCGGGCCGCCGAAGCGTTGGCAACCGCAGTGGCCGGGCGACCGGAATTTTTAGCTGCGCGGCAAAAATTGGCCATCGCCTATCTAAAAGCAGGGGATGTGGAAAAGAGCAAGCGGGAATTGGCGGCGATTCAAAAGATGAAGGAAGACCGTGCAGCTAAATAAGCGTTGGGTGCGCCCGGCCCTTTGCGCGGTGCTGCTCGGCGCGAGCGGCTGCGCCGAGGACGGCCCGGCCGGGGCCGCTGAAGAGGCCGTTTTGGTGGAGGTGGGCCAAACCGCGATTCGGGTGGCAGACTACCGCCAGTACCTCGCCAAGGTCGCGCCGGAATTGCGGGCCGAGTACGGGGCCGAGCAACTCTTGGACGCCATCGTCGAGCAAACGCTGCTCGTGCAGGAAGCCGAGCGGCGCGGCTTGGGCGAGCGCGCGGAGTTTTTGCAATGGCAGGCGCAGGCGCGGGCGCGGCTGGTGCAACAGGCCCTGTACACCCGCGCCGGGATCGCCCAGCCCGAGGTTGCCGAAGAGGAGCTACGGGCCTATTTCCAGCGCAGCCCGTACAACCGCCGCGTGCGCTTCAGCCTGCTGATGGTGCGCGACCCCGCCCAGCTACCGGAGATTTTGGCGGCCCTCGACGCCGGGGCAGACTTTGAGGAGCTGTCGCTGCAACACTCGCAGGACTCGCGGATTTTGGAGCGGCGCGCCGACATGGGCTATCACCGCTGGGGCGATACCATGGCCTCGCATGCCGCCCTGACCGAACGGGCCTTCGCCATGCAGGTCGGGGAAATTTCCGAGCCGATGCAGGTGGCCGACGGGTACTTTCTCATCAAGCTCACGGACACGCACCCGGTCAGCTTTGAGCAGGAGCGAGAGACCGTGTTGCGCTTGGTGCTGCGGGAAAAGCTCGGGCGGCAACTGTTGGCGTATTACGATACCCTCCACGCGCGCTACAACGTGCGCTACGAGCCGGATGGGCTGGACGCGGGCCGGGCGGCCGAGGCGGTCGCGGTCGAGTACGACAGCGGGGCGCTAACGGTCGCGCAGGCCCGTGCGCTGCTAAGAGGCCAAGGCGCGCGCCACGAGGTGCTGCGGCGCGAGGTCGGCCGGCAGGTGCTGGTCCCCCTCGAAATCGCACGGCTCGCGCTGGCCGACGACCCCGGCCTACAGCGCGAGTTGGAGCGACTGCGGCAGGCCCAGCTCGCGCGCCGCTTGCAGGACGCGCTGCGAGCGCAGGTGCCCGCGCCCGATCCCAACGGCCTGCGCCTGTTTTACGAGGAGCACAAGGTCCGGTACACTGCGCCGGCCGAGGTGGAGGTGCGCCGGTTGCTGGCGCGCGACCAGGCCGAGGGCACCGCCATTGTCGAGCGGCTGCGCGCCGGGCGCGATACGACCGCGCTGGTCGATCGCTTTGTCAGCGTGATTTACGGCCGCGGCGCCTTAGAGGGCGACAACCCGGTCAGCCGCGCCCTCCGCGCCGCCGAAGGGACGTTCCACGGCCCCTTTGCCACGGAGAATGGTTATATTGTCCTGCACGTGTTGCGCCGCCGCCCGGCCCGCCTGCCGCGGCTGGACGAAATCCGCGCCGAGGTGGAGGCCGATTGGGCCGAGGCCCAGCTCCAAGCGGCGGTGCAGGAGCTGGCCGCGACCGTGCGCCAGCGTCGCGCCCACGAAATCCGCTTCAGCCCCGACGCTGTGGCGTTAGCCCTGTTGGCCACTGCTCATGGCGACTAATTCCATCGTTCTCCAACCTGCTTATATCGTCGATCGCCGGCAGGACTACATCTGGTTTGTGAGCCTGCCCTTTGCCGCGGTCTGCTTTGCGCTGGTGTCCGGGCACTACCTGCCGGGGGCTGCGCTAGCGGCCATTGCCCTGTGGGTGACCATTCCCCACCACTTTGTCACGTGGCTGCGCGTCTATGGCTCGCCGGCCGAGTTCGCCCGCTTCAAGGAGCGGTTCATCGTCGGGCCGGTGGTGTTGGTCGCCTTTGCGTACGGCCTGATCCAGTGGGCGCCGTTGAGTTTGGTGTTGATCGTGACCTTGTGGGATCACCAGCACAGCTTGATGCAGCAATACGGCTTTGCGCGCGTGTACGACTTCAAGGCCAAGGCCGGCGCTCCGGCCACCGCCAAGTTCGACTTGGCCTTCAATTGGATCTTCTTTGGCAATATGCTCGTGGTGTCGCCGCTGTTTTCCGCGGTCTGGGTGCGCATGTTGCACGAGTGGCACTTGCCGATCAGCGCGGAGGCCGTGCAATGGGTCCATCAAATTTCGTGGACCCTTGCCATTGGCTACGGCCTGATTTACTTGGGGCACATCGCCTATTGCGCCCGGCGCGGCTTGGCCCTCAATCCCCTCAAGTACGCCTTTTTGCTGTCGAGCTATTTCCTGTGGTACTTCACCAGTTTTACCACGGCCTATCTGCTCGTGTTTGCGGTGGCGCACCGGATCATGCACGGGATTCAGTACATCGTCATGGTGTACTTCTACAACCGCCACAAGGTCGAGCGCACGGGCGGCGATTCAGCCCTCCTGCGCTACGTGGCGAGCAAGCGGGGCGTCAAGTTCTTTATCCTGCTGTGCGCGGCCTACGCCCTCGTCTTTCACGCGCTGAGCGAGGGCTTGGTGCGCGACTTTGGCTTTGGCCTCGTCGGCTTCAACACCAATTTCGACCTCTTCAGCTATTCGCTGCTCAGTTCCTTTGCCCTGATCCACTACTACTACGACGCATTTATCTGGAAAGTGCGGAAAAAGGATGTGCAGGAGGGGCTGTAGGTTGGTGCCCCCTGCCTCCCAGGAGATGAAGCCATGATCGAATTCGCCGTCGTCCTCGCGGTCGTCGCAGTCGCCGCGGCCGTGGTGCGCCACGCCGTGGCCGATGCGTGCTACGATGTATCCGACGGAGAACGCCATCCGCACAAATGGGGGTACGCGGACACCCGCTTTGAGTTTGACGGGCCTAAGACCGTGCGGGTTACGGGCCGGCGCTATCCGCTGGCCGGCTTCACCATGCCCCATTTCATCCCCTTTGTCGAGGAGATGCTTCAAGTCCCGATCGATCCCGACGAGCGAGCGATTGAAAAAGAGGATCATCGCGTACCGCCTTCGCGGGCCGACGCCCGCCTCGTCGCTGCTTGGCAGGCCGCGCTCGGCGCGGAGCGCGTTTCGCTCGACGACGACGAGCGCCTCATCCACAGCCACGGCCAGCTCAGCGTCGACGAGGTCTATCGCCTGCTCTACGGCTCCGACTTGGAGCGCGTGGTCGATCTGGTGCTGTACCCCGAAAGCGAAGAGCAGGTGGGCGTCATCGTGCGCCTCGCGGCCGAGCGCGACGTTTGCCTCGTGCCCTACGGCGGCGGCACCAACGTCAGCGGCGCGTTGGCCCTGCCGGCCGACGACGACCGCGTCTTTGCCTCGGTTGACATGCGACGCATGAACCGGATCGTCGAGCTCGACGAGGACAACTTCCAAGCCTGCGTTGAAGCGGGGATTTCGGGCAAGGAGCTGGAGCGCACGCTCGCCGCCCGGGGCTACACGGCCGGCCACGACCCAGACAGCATCGAGCTTTCGACCTTGGGCGGCTGGATCGCGACCAACGCCAGCGGCATGAAGAAAAACCGCTACGGCAACATCGAGGACATCGTGCTCGAAGCGACCTTGGTGACGCCGACCGGTGCGCTGGAGACCTTGCACACCACCCCGCGCAACTCGACCGGCATCCAGCCGCGCGGGCTGCTTTTCGGCTCGGAGGGCAACTTAGGCATCATCACCAAGGCCGTGCTCAAAATTCATCCCCTGCCAGAGGTGCGCGAATACGGTTCGCTGGTGTTCAAGTCCTTTGCCCAAGGCGTGGAGTACTTGCAGGCGTTGCGCCAGACCGGGACCTTGCCGGCGAGCATCCGCTTGGTCAACAACCAAGAGTTCCGCTTTGGACAGGCGCTCAAGGCCGCGCCCTCTCCCGTACAGCAGCTCAAGGAAAAGGTGCAGAAGTTCGCCCTACTGAAGGTATTGGGATTTGACCCGCTAAAAATGGCGGCGTGTACGATTGCCATGGAAGGGGGCCGCGCCGAGGTGGCCCACCAGAAGCGGACGATCTTCAAGCTGGCCAAGGCCCACGGTGGCCGGAGCGCCGGGGCCACCAACGGCCGACGCGGGTACATGCTGACCTTTGGGATCGCCTATATCCGCGACTTTTTGAACCAGTTCGATTTCTTGGGCGAGACCTTTGAGACCTCTGTGCCTTGGAGCCGCATTCACGCTGTGACGCAGGCCGTGCAAGCCGAGCTCGTCGTGCAGTGCAGCACCCGCGGCGTGGCCGGGCGGCCGTACCTGTCGTACCGGGTGACGCAGACCTACCACACCGGGGTGTGCATCTACTTTACGATGGGGTTTTCCGGGCGGGGATTGGCGCGCCCCATTGAGGTCTATCACGACATTGAGCACGCCCTGCGGCAGACGATTTTGGACCACGGCGGCTCCCTGTCCCACCACCACGGGGTTGGCAAAATTCGCCAGAGCTTCGTCCGGCACATCCAGAGCGACAACAGCATCGCGGTCTTGCGCCAGACCAAACAGGCTCTGGATCCCCAGAACATCTTTGGCATTCAAAACGGGATTTTTGGCCGTGCGCCCGACGAGCCTGAGCAATAAGACCGTCGTTATCACCGGGGCTTCTACGGGCTTGGGCGCGACGCTGGCGTTGGAATGCGCCCAGCGGGAAGCGCGGCTGGTCATTTTGGCGCGCAATGCCGAGCGGCTAGCGGCCGTGGCCCGCGCCTGCGAGCAGGCGGGCAGCGAGGTGCAAACCGTCGTCGGGGATGTGGCCCGCGCCGAGGCCGGCCAGCGGCTGGTCGCGGCCGCGATCGCACGCTTTGGCCGCATAGACTACTTGGTCGCCAACGCCGGCCTCAGCATGTGGACCGAATTTGCCGCGGTCGAGGAGGTGGCGTTGTTCCGCACCCTGATGGAGGTGAATTACTTGGGGGCTGTGTACTGCGTGCATCCAGCGCTGCCGCATCTTAAAAAAAGCAAGGGCCTTTTCGTGGCCATTTCGTCCATTCAGGGGCAGGTGGGGGTGCCGCTGCACAGTGGGTATTCCGCGTCCAAACACGCGCTGCAGGGGTTTTGCGACGCGCTGCGGATGGAGGTGGCCGCTAGCGGGGTGGGGGTGATGACCGTGCTCTTGCACTGGCTCAAGGGGACCGATCTCCGGCAACGCGCTCTGGGGAAGGACGGGAAGGCGTTGGGGGCTGCATCGCGCAAACACCGCGCCGAAGCCGTGAGCTTGGAGGCTGCGGCGCAGGCCATTGTGCGCGGGATGCAGAAGCGACAGCCGCAGCTATACGTGCCTCGACGGCTGCGGCTGCTGGCGGTGGTCCACGCCTTGTGGCCGCCGCTGGCCGAGCGGATCGTCAAGGGGAAGGTGGCGCGGGAGGAAGGGTAGCCCGCCGTAACTTGGCTCGAAGGTCGGCCAAAAATGCCTTTAGCGATGAATCCAAACAAACGCCCTGCTCCCCGAAGGAAGCAGGGCGTTTGCATACCCTGAAGAAGCGGTCGCCGCTTTTAGTACGCGGCCTTGATCTGCCCCCAGCTCACGTCCTCGACCGAGGTCCCGTCGGCTGCGGCCGCCATCGAAGGCTCTAGCGGGGCCAACACCACGTCGTTGGTGGCTGTGCAGCACATTTCCGGCGACATGGTCCAGAAGCCTTGATAGCTTTCGAGCGCACACTCGGTGCATGGCTCGTCGAAGTCGCCCACGGTCACAGACGTGTGGATGATCTCCTCTTCCGCGAGATCGAAAACCACGGCCTGATCGGGAGTAGCCGACGCGTCGTTGGGCAGCGAGGTGATTGGCGTGATGGCCAGCTCGTAGTAATAGGTGCTCTCGCCGAACTGCTCGCCGTCGTACCCCCAGCCAAAGTCCACCCATTCGCTGCCATCGACCAGCCACTCTAGCGCACTGACCGGACGGTAGAACTGATAGGCCCCTTCCACCGGCGGCACGGCCCACTTGTAGCTGAAGTTGTTGGCCGGCTCGCCTTCGAGGTTGTGCTCCTCGGTCGGCGTGTGGTCCGGGTTGACCTCTACTTCCCAAGCGTCGTCCTGCCAGAAGGCCGAGGGATTTTCGCGGTCTAGGTTGTGGACATTGTCGAACACCTCGGACATGTAGTAGAGCTTGTTCGCGCTGTCGTTCCAGCCGATGAGGTGGCGGATGTTGATGTCGCTGACATCGATCTCGCCGCGGCCCACCGGCTGAATATCGGCCACCGGCGAGTAGAGGCGGTCGTTGCGGATCGTGTACGGATCAATCGGCACGACATCCCAGTCCGACAGGTCGCCGTCCATCGTGGGGACGAGGTTGTCGGGGAATTGCACGGCGAAGTAAAGCTCGCCGGGAGGCGCGTGGCCAAAGGACGTACCGCACAAGCCCATGACCAGCGCGGCCGCTAAGACGAATTTGGTCCGCTCTTGCATAGCGAAAACCCTCCTTAGGAGTAAGTGATAAATGCTGTGTAAACAAGCGTTTACACAAGTTTGATACTACTTAATGGCTCAATTGAGAGCAAAGGTACAAAAAAAGCGGCGAGGGAACAAGCCCGGCCGCGGTTATCAGTACGCAACCGCGAGGATGCCGGCGCGTTCTTCTTGCTCTTCTAATTGCAGCCGCCAGATATAGGTGCCCGGGGGGACGAGTTGCCGAGCGGCGTCGCGGCCGTCCCAGCGATGGGCGAACTCGCCGCTGCGTGCGGCAATGGGCGGCAGCTCGACCACGAGCTGGCCGGCGAGGTCGTAGATCGCCAGCCGCACCCGGCGAACAGCCGTGACCTCGCGCAGCTTGTAGGCAATTTCCACGGTCTCGTTCAGCCCGTCGCCATTCGGCGTAAGTGGGTTGGAAGTCACCGCCACATTGACGAGGAGCCGGCCGCCAACGGGCGTGTTGACCGCGAGCGCGTCGCCCGAAAAGCGAAAGGTGGCGTTGCCCGGGCGGACTTGCTGTTTGATCTGATCGGGGTCGTCGCTGTCGAAAACCCAGCCCGAAAACTCGGTGCCAAAGCGCAAGACCGGCACCACAAAGCGCACTTCGAGCTGCTTGAAGCTGTCGTCCTCGCCTTGCAGGCGGGGAAAGGACACCACGAGGCGGTCGGCTTGGATATTTGGGACAAAGTCGTCCAAGTCGAGTGCGGTGCCGTCGCGTCTAACTCCCGCGACGGATTGGACTTGGGCGTGCGTGCGGATTTCCAGCCGGTCAAAGCCGGTGTCTTCGGCACTGAACTCCGGCCGGACGATGTACGTAAACTCCCGCGGCGCAAAGGAATCAACGGCAATGGGCCACACCTCGCCGAGGACTTCGCGGGCGGCCGGTGCATTGCCGAATTGGAGCGCGAGGGAGCGGATGCGGGGCGCGGTGGTAAAGGTGGCGAACAGGCGAAAGGAGAGCTGGATGTAGCGGCTCGGCCCGGGCGACAACAGCGGCGTACCGTCGCGCCACGCCTCGTCCGGTGCCGCGCTGTCGCGCAAGCCCGCGGCAAAGTCGTAGGGCGGCGACCAGAAGCTCCAGTTGTCGGTGTCGTACACGGTGGGCAGGCGGCCGGACGGGTCGAGCTTTTCGTACGCGGCCAAGGTGATCGGGCGGATGTCGCCGTTGATGTTTTCGGCGAAATAGAGGCTGGGGTCCGGGGTGTTGCCGGTGCGGGTGCGGACCTCAATGCGAGTGCCCTCGGGCACCGCGGCGTCCCAGCGAATTTTGCCCCAGTTGATCGGCTGGCCAAAGTCGAGAATCTGGGTGACGAGCACGGTCTCCTCGACAAAGCCCTCGCCGTACACCTCAAATTCAGCGACCTCCCAGTCGCGCAAGGGGAAGGCTTGGGCCGTGATCCAGCGGATCGACTCGGTGGGAAAGCGCAGCTCTACTACGGGGTCGAGGTTTTCGCGGTTGGATTCGAGCACGGTCAGCTCGGGGTCTTGGTTGCGCACCCAGCGCAGGCCGTAGAGGTTGGCACTGACCTTGTCGCAGGGGCTGTTGGCAAAGCGCACATTGTTGTCGCCGACGCGGATTTCGTACCACGCGAGAAAGTTGCTGGCAAAGCTATCTACGCCAAAGGTTGCCAACGAGGGCCGCGGCTCGGTGAGTTCGTTGATGAGCAATAGGTCGTCCTCTTGGCCGAGGCGCGGAAAGAAGCGAATGCGGTTGACCGGTACGGCCGCCCGAAAATCGATGACCACGGAGTTTTTCCAGCCTTCGCCCGTGACCCCGGCGATGATGGTGCCGCCGCTGAAGATGCCTTGACCGGGGGTGAAGCGACGAAAGTGCGCCGTGGTCACATCGCCATCGAATTGCTTCTTGACTACGGGCGTGTGGTTATCGACCGCACCGCAGCCATCGGTGGTCTGGGCCTCGCCGCCGATATAGGGCAGGGGAATTTTGATGGACGAGGAATTGGGATCGGTGCGGGTCAGATTGACCAATGGGTCGATGAAGCGCGGCCCAATGGCGTCGTCGGCAAAGTCAATCAGGGTGTCGGCGGCCGCGCCGTGGGGCGTGACGCCCACGAGTTCGGTGCTCGTGCGCTGGCCCTCGGCATCAAAGAGCCAGTACTCGCCGGCCCCTTCTTCCGACAGCAGGCTGGACCAAGGGTTGCCAGCGGCCCCGCCAACGCGAAACTCCCCGCGGCCGTGCGCCGGCGCCATGGACAGGACGAGCAGGAAACACAAAGCGATGATGCGCTGCATGGGTCTCTTCCTTGAGTACTGAGTGCTGGTAATTAAGAAAAGGAGAGGGCCGTTTAGCAAGTTCGGCATGGGCCGGGCGAGCCGCGCTCAACTTGATTTATGCCGGTACTTTGGTTGTTTTATGCCGCAAATCGCACGGAGGATTGCAATGAAAGCGCATTGTGCTGCGGCCGCTAGCTTCGCCTGGGTGCTCTATCTGTCGAGCGGAGGTTTGGCCCTCGACGCGGTCTCGATTGGAGAGGGCGGCGACTTGGACTGGCAGGGCAACGGCGAGGCGGCCGTCTCTACGATAGACGCCGAGCACCGCTCGCCCTTGAACCCCAACAACCTGCTGGTGGGCAATGCGCCCGGCGACTTAATCGAATTCACCCGCGAGGACTTTGCCCACAGCATCCTGCCCCGGCGCATTGCCGAGGGAGAAAACGTGGCTGTCGGCACCATCGACCGCGGCGGCACCATTGAATCGCCCAACGTCTTCGACTTCAGTGGCACGTTCAAGCCGCTCGACTTGGAGATGATGTTAAAGGAGCTGCTCGCGGACGAGCCGGGCGGCGAGTTGTTGGCCTTTGAGCGCAAGAGCCAGAACGCCCTCGGCATCTTGGTATTGCTCAATTTAGGAGCGCGCTTCGGGGTGGAGCGGATCCGCATCTATCCGCGCAACACGGTCGTCGCCTCGCCCTCAACCCCCTTCCAAAACGACTACCTACGGGCTTACGAGCTGTTTACCAACGACGGCCTAAACCTGACCAGCGAGAACACCCCAATCTGGAAGCCCCTGATCGCCGAAACCGACAATCAAGTTGCGGTTATCGACGTGCCGCTCGACCCCCCGCGCTACGTCCAGCACCTGCGCTTGCGGGCGACTTCGCCGGTGGATTTTGAGATCGACGAGATCGAGGTTTTCGGCAAGGGCTTTTTGTCGCGGGCCCAGTACGTGTCCAACATTTTCGACGCCGGGCAACCGGCCGTGTGGGGCACTCTGCGCTGGGTGGAAGAGGCGTTGGGCGACCCGCGCTTCTCCAGCGCGCAGATCCGCACGCGCACCGGCACGGACACCTCGCCCTTTGTGTACACCCGCCGCCTGCGCGGCAAGCAAGACGCCGAGGACATCCCTTTTTCGCTGGAAAACCCCGGGGAGGAGATGGGCCTAGCCGAGTACCGCACCTTTCCCCAAAAGGCCGGCCAGACGCCCGTTACCGATGCGGCCGGCCGCGAGTGGATGGCCGGGGCCGTGACCGACGACCTGATCAATTGGAGCCCCTTCAGCACGCCGTATCCGGCGGACGGGCCTATTGTCTCGCCTAGCCCGCGCCGCTACATGCAGTTCGAGGTCGTTTTTAACAGCAGCGACCTAGAGGCGGCGCGGGTGATCCGGGCGCTGAGCTTCGAGCTGTTGACGCCGCCGTTTGCCGACGCCTTGGTCGGCGAAGTCTTTCCCCGCGAGGTAACGGTGGCTGAGGAAGTGTCCTTTACCTTTGCCGTGCGCGCCGCCATGGGTACGGCCGGCCTGCGCGGCTTCGACACCGTTGAGATCAACACGCCGACGCGCGTGTCGAGCATCGACGCAGTGCAGATCGTCCATGCCAATGGCGCGATCGCGGCCGAGCACCACGATCTCGACGAGGCGAGTGGGGACTTCGCCATTGTCGAGGTGGCCGACGACCGCTTTGCCGTGCGCTTCCCCGCGGTGACCGAAGACCAGACGCAGGTGCATATTCGCTTCCAGACCAACGTGCTGACGTACAGCACCAACTTCACCGCCGCGGCGCGGAGCACGACCGAGCCGAGCGCCGCCCAAGTGATCGACCCGGGCAATGTGGCCTTTTTGGGCGCGGGCGACGAGGACGCCTTTTCCGGCACCACGGTACTCAGCCCGTCCGTATTGGCCGAGGGGCAGCTGTTGGGCCAAGTGCAGGCTGCGCCCAATCCGTTTACCCCCAATGGCGACGGCATCAACGACGAGGCGATCATCCTCTACAACCTGCTGGCACTGAGCACCCCGCGGCCGGTTGAGGTCGCGCTCTACGACTTGAGCGGCCGGCGCGTGCGCGTCCTCTTTGCCGGCGAAGAGGCCAATGGCCGCTACACAGACAAAGCGTGGGATGGCCGCGACGACCACGGTCGCGCCGTTCCTCCGGGCCTGTACGTGGCCCGCGTCTTTGTCGCTGGTGATTCGGGCGACGCCGAGCAAAGCCGCGTCGTCGGGGTCGCGTACTAGCAAAGCAAAAGACTGGCAAAAAATTGGCACTGCACTATGGGAATCACTGGATCAGCTACTAGTGCTCGACTTTCCTTATGTCGCATCGATTCCTAACGCCCAGTCGTCAAACGGATTCGCCGTGCTCGCCAGCGGCAGCTCAACCCGCGCTCCGGCCCGATGCGAGGCGTGGGCCATCATCGCCATTTCTAGGTAGAGCCGCGCATTCTCCAGCGCGACCAACTCCCACTCCGGCGCACGACCTTCGATTAGGTCGATCATGGACCGCGCCATGCGGCGGTGGGCGTTGAGCCACTTGTGCTCGTCCGGCGGCGGCGACGCAGGCACGACCTCCCAGCGCGAGTCGTTGATCAGCCCGGGGTTGACCAGCGGGTGGTAGTATATGTCCGGCAAATTGACCATCGGCCCGGGCAACGACAGAGTCCCTTCGGTCCCGTGGATATCGATCCGGTAGGGATTCTCCTTGCCGTCGCCCCGGTAGGACTCAAAATCGGCCACTACTCCGCCCGGGAACTCGTAGTACGCCTTGATCCCATCGCCGGCCACCAAGCCCATCCCTTCAACGCCTTCCTGCAAATCCGCCGGCGTCGCGCTGCGCCCGTCCTGCGTCAGATGGGCATGACACCACAGCGGCGGCCCAAACAACTGATAGAGCAAGTCAAAGAAATGCGGGTACAAGTCCAAAAACAGTTGATCCCCGCCGTGCGCGCCGCCCATCCCATAGATCCGGCACAGCCGCGGCGAGCCGATTTTCCCGGCCTTAATCGCCGGAATCGCCACCCGCTGGATCGGCGGATGCCCTCGCCAAGGATGCGCCACCACCACTGTCACGCCGGCCTTGTCGCGCGCGGCGATCATCTGGTCAACTTGGGAGACCGAAGCCGCGACCGGCTTTTCGAGGTACACGTGGGCGCCGCGCTCCACGCAGTTGAGCACCAACGCCAGATGATCGCCGATCTCCCGCGAGGCCACCACCGCAATATCCGGCCGCTCTGCCTCTAACATTTCCACGTAATCGGCGTATCCCTTGGGGGCTCCGGTCTTGGCGACGGCGGCTTGGCGTCCAGCCTCGTCGGGATCGGCCAGTGCCACAATCTCCGCGCCTTCCACCCCGACAAAGGCCATGTCGAGGTAGTGGCCGTAATTGCCCCGGCCGGTGTGTCCAATAATGCCAACGCGCATGATTCGTCCTTTCTTTGGTCAAAGTGTTCACAAGGAGGGCGAATGGGGCGTGCGCTTTTACAACGCCACCGCCCGCCCCGTCTCCATCGATTCCTTCACCGCGTCTAACACCCGCATCTGCGCGACGCTGTGCTCCGGTGCGATCCGATGCGGTCGCCCCTCGGCCAAGCACTCGCACAGGTGCTGCAACTGCAAGGCAAACTGAAAGCAGGGCGGGAATTCGACGACCTCTACCCCAGTCGGCGTGTGATGCTCTATGGCGACGGCTCGGTTCTCGTTGTTCCACGCTTGGTCTAGCCGCAGCATCCCGCGGTGCCCGGAAATTTCCGCGTACTGCGAGCTGAACGCATTAAAACCTACGGCGATTTGCGCGGTGCGGCCCCGCGAAAAGACGAGCACAATGGACGCGGCATCGTCGGTCTCTAGGCCTCGCTGCTGGGCGGCAAACACCCGCTCCGGCTCCTCGCCAAACGCGAACCGCGCATGGTGAATGTTGTAACAGGCCAAGTCGTAGATACTGCCGCCGCCTTTGGCCTTGTTGAAGCGCCAGTTCGACTCGGGCGTGCGCTCGCTAAGTGCCCCCCCGGAACTGGTGCAAAACGTGCTCCGCACGCCGACTACATCGCCGATCGCGCCCGCGTCGATCAGGGCCTTGGCCCGCAGGTGCATGGGGTGATGGCGAAACTTAAACGCCTCGGCCACGAGAACGCGGTTTTTCCGGCCGGCCGCAGCAAAGGCCGCTGCTTGAGCCGCGTCTTGGGTGAAGGGCTTTTCGCAGAGTACGGCTTGGACCCGCCCCGAATTGCAGAGCCGAATCCCGGTCTCGGCGTGAGAGGCGCCCCAAGTGCAGATGATGGCAATGTCTAGCTCGGCCTCGCGGAGCATGGCGTCGAGATCGGTGTAGCGCGCTGCAACGCCGAACTCCTCGCCGTAGCGCGCTAACTGCGCTGCGGACACGTCGCAGACAGCCACGAGTTCGGCTGCGGCGATCTGCTGACAGGCCCGGCCGTGAGCGCGGGCAATGCCGCCCGTGCCCACGAGGCCGACGCGATAGGGCATGGCACTCGCCTCTTGGTTATACCTGTGGGCTTAGGTCTTTGGGCTCAAAAAGCCGCGGCCGCAAGTAGATGGGGGCGCCGAGGCGCGTGACCAGCACCATGCCGTCGCTGGGCCGGCAATCGAGCACCCACTCGCCGGCCGCGGTTTCAATGTACAAATTGGCGTGAAAGGTGTTGTCCTTGATGCTGTGGACGACGAGGTGCATTACCTCGCCTTGCAACTTCTCCAGCATCGCTTCCAACAGATCGTACGCGAGCGGGCGCGGGAAATCCTCGTCCTGCATGGCCCCGACTAACGCCCGCGCCTCGCAGTGGCCGATGATAATGGGTAGCGGCGGCACGTCGTCCCCTTTGAGCACGACCGCCACTCCATCGGTGCCAAAGTCGCGCACATCGACAATGCGGGCGGGGATGAGGTCCACCGGGGGTTCTCGGCCACAGGCTGCCAGCGCAAGGGCCGCCAAGGCCACGAGGAGCTGTTTCATTATATCGCTCCTGTTTCGGTTTGAGTCTCTTGCACACGGCCCAATTATAGGGGCTGTGGCTACGGCCTGCAAAAGTGAACGGGCAGCGGATAGAATACACTCAGTAGCAGGATCGTTTGCGGCCTGTCGAATGGCTCGGCAGCGGGGATTTAATTACTAATTTAGTATTAATTAGTAATTTGTTGACATTTAATTACTAGTTGCCTAGCCCAGACCAAAGTGATTTCTCGGTCCATTGACGAGCTACATCGCTACATTGAGCGAAAAGCGGCTCAACTGCGCCAAGCCGAGCAGGACATCCAAGCACTCGCGCTGTTCAATCACCGGCAGGTCGCTCTCATCCGCCATGCCCTCGACAATCCGGGCCAACGCTATACCATCGCCAGCCACCAACAAAGCCACAACGTCGCCTACCAAACGGCGCGAACCGATTTGTTGGATCTCGCAGAACGCGGCGTTCTCGAAATGGGCAAAAGGGGCCGGGCCATGATATTCGTCGCTCCGGCCGACGCGGCCGAGCGGTTGGCGGCCTTGGAAAAGCCGCGCTAACGCGCCCTCGTCGAATCGGAAAAACTGACCAGTCAGTTTTATTGACACCGATCGACGCCGCGTCTATACTCTCTTGACGACACCCCACAGAAAGGAACCCCGTGAACAACACACCCCCTAGGGCCTGCTCCAGATGACGGCTCGCCAATGCGCGCTGTCCATCGGCAGCGTCTTGCTCTTCGCGCTCGGGTGCGGCGAGGACCAAGCAGCACCAGGCCCCCAGCGCGGCGGCTGGGGCGGGCGCGAAGCAGCCGCCATTCCGGTCAAAGGCGAACAGGTCGTGCGCGGCGACATGAACGCTTACATCGAGACGTACTCCCGCCTCGAAGCCGAGCGCCGCGTCAGCGTCTTGGCGCGCACGACCGGCTTAGTGGAGGAGCTCGCGGTCGAAGAGGGCGACCGAGTGCGCCAAGGCCAAGTCATGGTCCGCCTCAACAAGGACGAACTGAGCCTGAACGGGCGTCAAGCCGAAGAGGCTTTTGCCGACGCGAGCACCAACTACGACCGCATCCGGGCGCTGCACGAGCGCAGCATGGTCAGCCAATCCGAATACGATGCGGCCCGCCTCCGCTTGGACAACGCCACGTTGGCCCTTGAAGAAGCCCAGCTCAATCTCGCGTATGCAGACATTGCCGCGCCGATTGCCGGCATTGTCACCCAGCGGTTGGTCGAGTTGGGCGATCTGGTCCGCGGCAATCAAGAGGTTTTCGTCGTCGCGGACCTCAGCCCGCTGCTGGTGAAAATTTTCGCGCCCGAGCAGCGCATGTACCAGTTGCACCCCGGCCAAGAGGCAACCATCGCGGTTGAGGCCCTGCCCGACACGAGCTTCCGCGGCCGCATCCGCATGATGAGTCCAGAGGTCGATCCCGCCAGCGGCACCGTCAAGGTCACCCTCGAAGTCGCCAGCGGCGGCGTGCTCAAACCGGGGATGTTCGCCACGGTGCGCATCATTACCGCACGGCGGCCCCAAACCTTGATCATCCCCAAGAAGGCCCTAATCCTCGAAACCGACGAGGACGACGTCTTTGTCATCGAAGACGGCACGGTGCGCCGGGTGGCCGTTGAGTTGGGCTTTGCCGAGGGCGATCAGGTCGAGATCGTCGCCGGCCTCAAAGAAGGCGACCAAGTCGTGACCATTGGCCACGAGGGCCTCAAGGACGGCGCGGCCGTGCGCCTCGCCGGCGAGGGCCTAACGGCGCCCCCAAGGAGCAGCCGGCAGGGCCTGCCCGACAGCTTGCGCCAAGTCATCGCCGAGTACCGCCGCGCCGGCAAGCCCCTGCCCGACAGCTTGCGCCAACGCTTGCGCGCCCTGCGCGAGCAAGGCGGCGGGGGAGGCCCTCGGCGCTGGCAAGGTAGGGACGAGTGAAACTCGTCGAGTTTTCCACGCGCCGCCGCGTCACCGTGGCGATGCTGATGGTGGCGATCATCGCCTTTGGCGGGGTCGGCTTTTCGCGCTTGGCAGTCAACCTCCTCCCGGACATCACCTATCCCACGATCACCGTGCGCACCGAATACGAGGGCGTGGCCCCCTTGGAGCTGGAGCGTCTCATCGCCGAGCCGATCGAGGGGTTGGTCGGCGTGGTCAGCAACGTGGTCCGCGTCTCGTCCATTTCGCGGCCGGGCATCGCGGACGTGGTCGTCGAGTTCGGCTGGGGCACCAACATGGACTTTGCCTCGCTCGACATCCGCGAAAAGCTCGATTTGGCCAATCTGCCGCGCGACGCCAGCAAGCCCATTCTCTTGCGCTTTGACCCCTCGCTCGACCCGGTACTGCGCTTGGCGTTTTACGGCACGTTGAGCCTGCTGGAGATGCGGCGCGTTGCCGAAGAGCGCCTGCGTCCAGACCTCGAAAGCCTTGAAGGCGTAGCGGCTGTCCGCATCAACGGCGGCCTAGAGGAAGAGATCCAAGTCGAAGTCGAAGCCCAGCGCCTAGCCCACCTCGGCATCTCCATCAACCAAGTCACCAGCCGCCTCGCCGCGGAAAACGTCAACCTGACCGGCGGGGTGCTCAAGGACGGCGAAGCCGAGTTCCTCGTCCGAACCCTCAATGAGTTCCAAGGCATTGACGAGATCGGCGAAATCGTCATCGGTCAGCTCGGGCGCGCCCCGATCAAGCTCAAGGACGTGGGGCGCGTCTTCCGCGGCCACCGCGAGCGCGACCTCGTCACCCGGATCAACGGCCGCGAGGGCGTTGAGGTCGCGGTCTTTAAGGAGGGCGACGCCAATACCGTCCAAGTCAGCGCGGCCGTGCAGGAGCGTCTAGACGAATTTCTCGCAGAAAACGCCTCGCTGCTGCAAGACAGCGGCATGGAGGTCGTCTTTAACCAAGCGACCTTTATCCAGCAAGCCGTTGACGAGGTGCTCAACACCGCCATCCTCGGCGGCATCCTCGCCGTGGTCGTCCTGTTCCTCTTCCTCCGCGACCTCAAAAGCACGGCCATCATCGGCCTGTCGATCCCCCTGTCCGTGGTCGCGACCTTTTTCCTGATGTTCGGCTCGGACGTGAGCCTCAACATCATGTCGCTGGGCGGGCTGGCTTTGGGGGTCGGAATGCTGGTTGACAACTCCATCGTGGTCTTGGAAAGCGTGCAGCGCTACCGCGACCAAGGGCTGAGCGTCTTGGCCGCGGCCGTGCGCGGGGCCAGCGAGGTCGGCCGCGCGGTCATCGCCGCGACTACCACCACCATCTGCGTCTTTTTGCCCATCGTCTTTGTCGAGGGGGTGGCCGGTCAGCTCTTTCGCGATCAGGCCCTCACCGTCACGTACTCGCTGGTCGCCTCCTTGGTGGTGGCGCTGATGCTGATCCCCATGCTCTCGTCGCTGAGCCTTGAGCGCATGATTGCCGAGGCCGAAGCGATCGGCCCCAAACGCGGCGTCCAAGGCCCGGCCCTCCTCATCGGCCTGCTCCGCACGCTGGGCCGCGCCCTAGGCCGGGTCTTTTCCACCCTGCTCTTTCCCCTGTACTGGCTATTCGACCTCGTATTCAGCGCGTTCAACAAAGCGTACCCACTCTTTTTGAGTTGGGCGTTGCGCCGGCGCGGGCTGGTCTTGGCGGCCTTTATTGCGCTAGGGGCCTTAGTCCTCGGGCGGGCGCAGCACCTAGGGCTGGAACTGATCCCGGAGATGAGCCAAGGCGAGTTCCTCGTCGATCTCGAATGGCGCGCTGGCACCCCGCTGGAGCAGACCGCCGCCCAAGTCGCCGCGCTCGACAGACAAATTCGCGGTCTCAGCGGAATCGCCTCGGTCTTCGCGCTCGTCGGCAGCAGCGCCCAAGCCGGTGGCACGGCCGCGGATAAAAAGGAGCACACCGCCCACCTCCACGTGCGGCTCGCGCCGGCGCACAGCGAAGAAGCGGCCATCGAAGCGGTCCGCAGCCTCCTCGGGCGCGTCCCCGACCTGAAGTTCAAATTCTCGCGGCCCGCGTATTTTTCCTTCCGCACCCCGATAGAGGTGGAAATCAGCGGCTACAGCCTGAGTGCGCTCGGTCTGTTGGCCGACCAAGCGGTCGAGCGGTTGCACGCCATCCCCGGGCTGACCGACATCCGCTCTAGCACGGCCGGCGGCCAACCCGAAGTGCAGATCGTCTTCGACCGCCGGCGCGTGGCCGAGCTGGGCACCACCGTGCAGAACATCGGCGAGCTGTTGCGCAACAAGCTGCAAGGCGATGTCGCCACCGAGCTGGCGCGCCGCGACCGCAAGGTCGATATCCGGGTGCGCGCGCTCAACGAGGAACGCCAGACCGTCGCGGACCTCAAGCAGATGGTCGTCAGCCCGGCGTCCTACCCGGTGCCGGTCGCGCTCGAATCAGTGGCCCAAGTGCGGGCGGTAGAAGGCCCGGCCGAGATCCGACGCCTCGACCAAGAGCGCGTCGCCGTCATCTCGGCCAACCTCGCCGGCCGCGATCTGGGCGGCGTAGTAGCGGAAATTGAAGCCGTCCTCGCCGCCTTGCCCCTGCCCGAAGGCTTCACCGTGGCGGTCGGCGGCCAAAACGAGGAAATGGTCCGCTCCTTTGACAGCATGAAATTCGCCCTGCTGTTGGCGGTGTTCTTGGTCTATCTGGTCATGGCTTCGCAATTTGAGTCGCTTCTGCATCCGCTGGTCATCATGTTCACCATTCCCTTGGGCCTGATCGGCAGTGCCCTCGGCCTGCTCGCGACCGGCACTACCATCAGCGTGGTGGTGCTCATTGGCCTTATTATGCTGGCCGGCATTGTGGTCAACAACGCCATCGTCCTCGTCGATTACATCAACCACCTGCGCCGCGACGAAGGCATGGAAAAATTCGCCGCGGTCCTGCGCGCCGGCGAAGTGCGCTTCCGACCGATTCTAATGACGACCTCAACGACCGTCTTGGGGCTGTTGCCCATGGCCTTGGGGCTGGGCGAAGGGGCCGAGATCCGTGCGCCCATGGCCGTTACGGTCATCGGCGGCCTTTTAGTCTCCACGCTGCTGACCCTCGTGCTCATTCCCGTGGTCTATACGCTGCTCGACCGCAGCGCTTAGGAGGTGGGGTATGACCCTATCGGAGTTTTCGCTCAACCGGCCGGTGACCACCCTGATGCTCGCCCTCTGCGCCGTGGTGGTGGGCGTGGTCGCCTTAGAGCGCCTGCCCATGGAGCAGTTGCCGAGCATTTCCTCTTCCGGGATCACGGCCCGAGTCCAGTACAACAATTCCTCGCCCGAAGAAGTCGAGCGCTTGGTGACCCTGCCGCTGGAGCAGACGCTGGGGACGCTCAACAACATCGACCGCATTAGTTCGAGCTCGGGGCACAATCGCGGCGAGGTGCGCGTTGACTTTAAGGCCGGCACCGACATGGACTTAGCCAACATGGAAATGCGCGAAAAGCTCGACCAAGCCCGCGCCCTCCTGCCGGCGGACGTCGACCGCGTCAGCTTGCGCCGCTGGCAGTCCGATCAGCGTCCCATTGTGTACGCCAATCTAGCGTGGCTCGGCGACGGCGACCGCTTGCTCGACGTAATCCAAAAAGTCATTGAGCCGCGGCTGTTGCGGCTCAACGGGGTCGCCAACGTGGTCATCGACGACCTCGAGGAAAAACAACTGATCGTCGAGCTCGACCAAGAGCGCTTGCAGACCCACAACATATCGCTGCCCTCGCTCGGCTGGCAGCTCAACGAGAACAACACCAACCTCTCGCTGGGCCGGGTCCTAGACGGCGGCCAGCGCTACCTGGCCCGCGCCCTCGGCGAATTCACCCGCGTCGAGGACATCGCCAGTATGCCGCTTTTGGGCGGCCAGTTTCGCCTCGGCGACATCGGCGAGATCAACTACGGCTTCCCGGAAAAGCGCCGCTACGAGCGGCTCAACGGCGTCGATGCGCTCCAGCTAGAAATTTTCAAAGCCTCGACCGCCAATGTCGTGGACGTCGGCGAGGTCATCGTCGGCGAGCTGGCGGCGATTGAGGGCGAATACGCCGGCCAGCTCGATGTGGCCATCGTCCGCAACCGCGCAGAGGACGTGCTCCAAGAAGCCAATACGCTCGTCAATTCGGCCCTGCTGGGCGCGTTTTTGGCCATGGTTATCATCTTCGTCTTTTTGCGCAACATCCGCTCGACCATCGTCATCGCCCTCGCCATCCCCACCTCGGCGCTGTGCGTCTTTATCGGCATGTACGTCGCCCGCGAAGTCTTTGAGTCAACCATCACCCTCAACATGGTTTCCATGATGGGCCTGATGCTGGCGGTGGGGATGTTGGTCGATCCGGCCGTGGTGGTGCTGGAGAGCATTTTCCGCCGCCGCCAAGAAGACGGGCTGGCCGCCGCTGAAGCCGCCCAGGTGGGCAGCCGCGAAGTCGGCATGGCGGTCTTGGCCTCGGCCCTGACGACGATCTGCGTCTTCGTGCCCTTCTTCTTCCTGTCCGAGGGGCGCTCGGCCGCGTGGATGAAGGACGCCGGGATCGCGATATGCCTCGCGGTGGTGGTGTCGATGATCGTCTCGTTGTCCCTGATCCCGCTGGCCTCGTCCCGGTTGTTCCGCGCCGGGGTGGAACGCTTTGACCGCTGGCTCAAGCTGCTGGTGGTCGCGGTGGTGCTGGGCATGGCCTACTGGCAGGTCCGGGCGGTTGGCTGGCTCGGGTTGCAGGCTTGGTGGGACCGCTGGTCTGGGCTGATTGCCGCTTCGGTCGGCGGGATGGCGTGGCAGACCCTGGTCGGCTGCGCGCTCGCTACGCTGGCCGGGGCCGCGCTCGGCTGGTACTGCTCCCGCCACGGCCTGCGCTCCTCGTACAGCCGCTTGCTCAACTGGACGCTCGACCACCGCTGGGTCGCGCTGCTGGCCACGGTGGCCTTGACCGGCACCGGCTACTTTCTCTACAACCAGATCGAGCAGCGCGGCACCCCTTGGACCCCAGAGCGGCGGGTCGATATGACGGTGGTCATCGATCGCAGCTACAGCCTCGCAGAAATTCGCGCCCATTTCGACCAAATCGAAGACACCCTCCTCGCGCAAAAGGACTCGCTCGACATGGAAGCGCTCTCGACGAGCTTTGGCCTGCGCCGCGGCAGCATCCGCGCCTATCTCGTCGATGCGGATGCCGGCCGGTTGTCGACCCTGGAAGCGGGCAACGCCATCAAGCAGTTGCTGCCGGCAAAGGTGGGGTACGCGTACAAAATGGGCCGCTCGCGCAGTTGGACCGGCAACCAACTCGGCGTCGAAGTCCAGCTGCACGGCCGCAATCCAGAAGTCCTAGCGGTGCTGATGGAGGACGTCAAGGCCGGTCTCGAACAGTTCCCTGGGGTGCAAGACGTCGATAGCAGCCTCGAAGATGGCGAGGAGGAAGTCCGCGTGGAGATCAACCGCGCTCAGGCGCTCGGGTATGGGCTGTCGCCGCGCGAGGTGGCCCAAGGCATCGCCGCGGCCTTGGGCACTCGCCGCACCAGTGGCTTCAAAAGCGACGACCGCGAGATCGACATCGTCATGCAGCTCAACGAGGGCGACCGCGCCACCCTCGAGCAGCTCAAAAACAGCCGCTACGACACCCGCGACGGCCGCTCGGTCCAGCTCGCGTCGCTGGCCAATTTTGAGCTGGGCTACGGCCCCCGCGATCTCAAGCGCGAGAATCGGGTGCTCAACGTCACCGTGTTTGCCAACACCGAAGACCGCGGCACCGCCCGTGCGCTGATGGAGCCGATCCGCCAGATGATGGACGGGATGCAGCTGCCCCCCGGCTATAGCTGGGATTTGGGCCGGGCCGCGCGCTGGGAGCAGGAGGAGGCCCGCGACAACCACTTCACCGCCATTTTTGCCGTGCTGCTGATTTACCTAATCATGGCCTCGCTCTTTGAGTCCCTGATCCATCCCCTAACCATCCTCTTCGCCATCCCCTTCTCGGTGATCGGCGTGGCCTTGGGGCTGTATGCCCTTGACGTGCCCTTTGACAACAACGGCGTCTTGGGGCTGTTGATCCTCTTCGGCATCGTCGTCAACAACGGCATCGTGCTAATCGCCCACATCAATCACCTGCGGGCGAGCGGGTTGTCGCGGCGCGCGGCGATTTGCCTCGGTGGCCAGCACCGGCTCCGGCCCATTCTGATGACCGCCTTTACCACCATCCTCAACCTGCTGCCGATCGTGCTGCCGATGGTGTATGGCACGTCCGAGGGCTTTGCCCGTCGCTGGGGGCCGGTGGGCTTGGTCGTTGCCAGCGGCTTGGCCACCTCCACGGTGCTGACCCTGATGCTGGCCCCGACGCTCTATTCGCTGTTGGACGACCTAGCGCTGTGGTGCAAGCGCGTGCTGCGCACGGCGCGCAGCATGGCATAGTATGAATGAGCCTGACGCCTTGCACGCCGCAGTGCCCGCGCCGGTTCGGTGCGCACTGGCCGAGATCGTAGGCCCGGACGAAGAGCTCCGCCTAGCGGTCGCCACGGACATCAAGCTCGACGGCCAGTACGGCGAGGCGTGGCTAATGGCCACCGACGAGCTGCTGGTGGCCTTCAGCCCGGACCGCGGCGGCCCGCCCGATGTGGTCTGCTTCCCGTTGGCCGAGATAAACGGGGTGGAGGTGCGCGAGGATTGGGGGACCGCCGCGCTCAAGGTCCGCACCAAGGAGCAGGGCGCGACCATAGCCGTCTTTTCCAAGAGCTTGGTGCCCGCGCTGGCCGAACTGCCCAATCAGGTTGAGCGCTTGGTCGAGCGAGCTGGCTCGACCCAACCCGAGGGGCCAGTGCTCCGCGGACGCTTGGCCGGGGCGCGGGCCGGGCGCGCGCGTTGCAACCGCTGCGGCCAAGTCATTCCGCGCCACTCCGGCGTGTGCCCGGCCTGTTTGGAAAAGGGCAAGCTGCTGGTCCGGCTGTTGGGCTATGCCAAGCCGCATTGGCCGCTCATCGCGCTGAGCTTGTCGCTCATGGTGGTAGCCACGACCCTCGGCTTGGGCCAGCCCCTGCTGATGCGGGTGCTCATCGACGACGTCTTAAATGCCGGCGCGCTTTCGTCTATGGGCGCTGGGCGGAGCTTTGATCTGCTCGCGCTCTTGCCGGTGGCCAAGGACGATAAGGCCGGGGTGCTGGGCTGGCTGGTGGGCTTGTTGATATGGATGAGCCTCGCCGTCAGCGGCTTGTCCGGCCTGCGCGGCTACATCATGGCCCGCATTGGCCAGCGCGTCACCTACGGCCTGCGCAACGAGGTGTACGCCCACCTGCACGCGCTGTCGCTTAGTTATTACGCCAAAAACGAGACCGGGCGCATCATGGCCAGCGTCACCCAAGACGTGGGCCGCTTGCAGGATTTTATCAGCGATGGCCTGCAAGAGGCCATCCGCGACGTGCTCACCTTGATCATTATCTGCCTCATCCTCTTCGCGCTCAATCCCGGGCTGGCGGCCCTCGTGTTGCTGCCAACGCCGCTGTTGGTGTGGGCCACGTTGCGCTTTGGCCGGCGCTTGCATGCCATGTACCGACCCCTGTGGCGGCGTTGGGCCGGCCTTAGCGCCCTGCTGGCCGATACGATTCCGGGGGTGCGAGTGGTTAAGGCATTTGCCCAAGAACAGCGGGAAGTGGGCAAATTCAAGGGCCGCAGCCTAGACCTGCTGCGGGGCGAGTTGCGGGTGGCGTGGATGCGCAGCCTGTTCGGCCCGGTCATGGCCTTTGTAACCTCCATTGGCACCATCATTATATGGTGGGTCGGCGGGCGCGACATTTTGGCCGGGGAGCTGACCTTGGGCGACTTTGTCGCCTTTACCAGTTACATGTATCGCTTCTACGGGCCGGTAGAGAGCTTGTGCCGCCTCAACCATCGCTTCCAACGCGCTGCCACCTCGGCCGAGCGCGTCTTTGACGTGCTCGATACGCACCCGGAGGGGCTCGACCAACCCAGCGCAGTAATCATGCCGCCCATCGAGGGCCGGGTTGAGTTTCGCGGCGTCCAATTCGGCTATGAAGAAGGCAAGCCCGTCCTCGAGGATGTGAGCTTCGCGGTCGAGCCGGGCGAAATGATCGGCTTGGCCGGCCACAGCGGCGCGGGCAAGAGCACCCTGATCAACCTCATCTGCCGCTTCTACGAGCCCCAAGCGGGCGTCATTCTCATCGATGGCCACGACACGCGCCAAATCAATCTCAAATCGCTGCGCGAGCAGATCGGCGTGGTCTTGCAGGATCCATTCCTCTTCAACGGCACAGTGGCCGACAACATTGCCTACGGCCAGCCCGCTGCCGCGCTAGAGCAGATCGTGGCCGCGGCCAAGGCCGCCAATGCACACGACTTCGTCATGGACATGCCCGACGGGTACGACACCCTGGTCGGCGAGCGCGGCGTCCGCGTATCGGGCGGCGAGCGGCAGCGGCTGTCGATTGCCCGGGCCATTTTGCGCGACCCGCGCATCCTCATCCTCGACGAAGCGACCTCTAACGTCGATACCCAGACCGAAGCGCAGATTCAGGAGGCATTGGCGCGGCTCGTCCAAGGGCGGACCACCTTTGCCATTGCCCATCGCTTATCAACCCTCAAAAACGCCCATCGCCTGCTCATCCTCGACCAGGGCCAACTCGCCGAGATCGGCACCCACGACGAGCTGATTGCGCGCGACGGCATCTACGCGCATTTGTGCCGCATGCAGACCGAAATGTCCAAACTGAGAGCTTGGTGAAGCCATGCCGCCGCGCCCCAATTTAGCCGCTGAAGTCGCGTACCTCGACCCGGCCCAAGCGCGATTTTTCGTCGATGCTTTCGAGGACTTGAACTTGGAGCTGATCGGGGAGCGGACCTATTCTAAGGTGCGAGTCAAACGGGCCTTTCCCCTGACCTGCGAGGACTGCTTTATCGTGGTGCAAGACTGCGCCGGCGAGGAGATTGGCTCGCTGGCCCGGCTCGACGCGCTCGATCGGGCCAGCCGCCGGGCCGTGGCCGACGAATTGGAGCGGGCCTATTTCACGCCGCGCATCCAGCGCATCGCCAAGGTGACGACGGCCTACCGAGTGCCGCGCTGGGAGGTGGAGACCGACCACGGCCCGCGCACCTTTGAAATCTATTCCAGCCGCCGCGATGTGCGCCATCTGGGTGCTGGTCGGGTCTTGGTGCAAGACGCCGACGGCAACCGCTACGAAATTCCCGACTACCGGCGGCTAGACCCAGCGAGCCGAGCCTTGGTCGAGGAGATGGTGTGAGGGATTGCGGACGATGCCGGCGCGAAACCTAGCCTACGAATGAGGAGCTCAAGATGAAAATCGACGATATCGACATCTATTGTATCGAGTGTATCGAGCCAGAAAATGTCCGCTAGCAAAAAAGCCGGGGGCGGCCTTCCTTTACGACGAGGTCTCCTGCTGATCTTTGTCTTGGGAACTGTGGGGCTAGGGGCCGAGTTGCTGCTGCTCGGGCATTTTGAAGAATGGCGTCAACAGGTGCCCTTAGTGTTGCTCGCATTCGGGTTGATTTTGTTGGCGGCGCGGATGCTCTACCGAGGCGCGATTATTTTGCGCTTGTTCCGCTGGACCATGCTAACTTTCGTCTTGGGCGGCCTAGCCGGTCTGTGGTTGCACCTGAGTGCCAACATGGAATTTGAACTGGAGATGTACCCGACCCTGAGCGGGTTGGACCTGCTGTCTAAGGCATTGGGCGGCGCCATGCCGGCGTTGGCCCCTGGGGCGCTGGTTCAGCTCGGACTCATTGGGTTCCTTTACACACACCACCACCCGGCCCTGAGCCGGGAGCAAACCAAGGAGAATTAAGCAATGCAGCGAGTCGTTTTAGCCGGGATGTTAGCCATCGGCCTCTGCGGGAACGCCCAAGGGCAGGTCGGCAAAAACGAAACGGTCCTCAATCCCAACCGAGCCGGCGTCGAGCAACTATTGGCCTTAGCGCCGCTCGATTCGGCGTTGGTCGAGGGCATTATGGCGCGGCGGCCCTTTATCGGCATGGAAGCGTTCGACGCCTATTTGGATTCGACCCTAGCGGACTCGGTCCAAGCCGAACTGTACGTCGAGCTCTTCCTGCCGATCAACCTCAATAGTGCCAGCGACGCCGAGATGAAACTGGTGCCGGGGGTTGGTAAGCGGATGGCGCACGAGTTTGACGAGTACCGCCCCTACCAAAACTTGGCGCAGTGGCGGCGAGAAATCGGAAAATACGTCGAAGACCACGAACTCGCACGACTGGAGCAGTACGTTTTCGTGCCGCTCGAACTCAACCGCGCCAGCGAGGCCGATTTCCTGACGATTCCGGGGGTTGGCAAGCTCATGGCGCACGAGTTTGACGAGTACCGCCCCTACCAAAGCATGGCACACTGGCGGCGAGAAATCGGAAAATACGTCGAAGACCACGAACTCGCACGACTGGAACGGTATGTGTTTCTCGAAGAATAAGCCCCTAAGGTCGCTTGCGACGGGAAACCTAGGAATTGATGGGACAACTCTTTGACGTTCTTCGACAACTGATCGCCGAAGAACATTACATCGTCGGTCAGCACGCTTCCGAGCGGTTGGAAGAACGTGGTATCATGGAGTGGCAAGTGGTCGCAGGGGTGGAGGACGGCGAATTGATCGCCGAGCGGCCAAACGCTATGCCCAACCCGGCTGTCGAAATACGCGAATCACTGCCCGACGGTACGGAGTACAAGGCCGTTTGGTCTCATCTGCGTCAAACAGGTGTCGCCAAGCTGGTAACGGTACATTTTTTTAATGGAGATTAGGCCATGCGTATTCCTGGACGACGAATCAAGCGGACGCGACTGATTCAGACTGATAAGTTTGTGGTCGCGGTAGAAGTCGAAATGGTCGTCCCAGCCGATGACCCGAGTGAGCCGTGCTATGAATCTGAAACGATTCAACTTCTACGGGCGATTAAAGAGCACGCCGAGCGGGAAGATGTGGCTTGGTTGACCCAAAAAGGCAAAGTGTACGCTGCTGTGGATGCAGCATAAATTTTATACCATGGCTAAAACCGACCGCAGAAAGCAAATCATCGAAGAGGCGGCCCGCCTCTTTTCGGCCAAGCGTTTTGACGAAGTGCTCATGGACGACATTGCCCAACAGGCCGGCGTCGGCAAGGGGACGATTTACACGCATTTTGCCGACAAGGAAGAGCTATACTTTGCGGTGGTCTTTGAAGGGATCCGACGGCTCAACGAGCAGCTTCAGCGCAAGGCCAATCGCCAGCAGGACCCCGAGGAAGAACTGCGCCGCATGGTCCACGCCATCGTCTCCTTCTTCAGCCAGAACCGCTTCTTCTTTCGCTTGATGTCGCAGGAGGACGGCAAGAGCGAGGGCGGCAAGGGCGAAAACCGCAAGCGCTGGCGCGAGGAACGGCGCATCCAACGCGCCGCGATCGAGCGGGTCCTGCAAAACGGGGCGGACCAAGGCGTCTTCTCCATTGAGCACCCGCAGGTAGAAACCGCCATCCTCCGCGACATGGTGCGCTCAGTGATGATCCACGCAAAGGGCCTGAGCGCCGAGGCGATGGTCGATACCATCATGCGAATTTTTCTCCAAGGCATCCGCAAAAGGCCCTGAGCAAATTACGCGGGCTACACGACTAAAGGACTTCCCGGCATGAGATCTATCGCAACAGATGATATACGCGCAATGCCCTGTTACAGCGTTCCCGAGGCTGCTCACTACCTGCGCATTCCCGCGACTACGCTTCGCTCTTGGGTGCGAGGCCGCAAGTATCCTACTAGCGAGGGAGACCAGTTCTTCCAACCTGTGATCGAGCTACCGGACGATAGCCAGAACCTTCTATCCTTTATCAATTTGGTCGAAATCCACGTGCTAGATGCCATTCGCCGCGACCATCGCATATCGCTGCACAAGGTCAGGATTGCTATCGATTTCATTAAAGAAAAACTAAAGTCTGATCGCCCTCTCGCGTACCACAAGCTCGAAACCGATGGCTTGGATCTCTTTGTTGAGGAGTACGGTCAGCTCATAAATGTTTCTCAGGCGGGACAACTGGTACTTCGGGAACTATTGCAGGCGCATCTGCGGCGCATTGATAGGGATTCGGCTGGTTATGCTCTGAGGCTATACCCTTTCACGCGCAAGTGCCTGAGCCAGCAACTCAAAGAAGAACCCAAGGCAATCGCCATTGACCCTCGCATATCTTTTGGCCGCCCGACGCTCGCAGGCACGGGGATTCCTACAGCTATTATTGCCGAACGCTATAAAGCAGGAGAGGCGATCGGTGCATTAGCGGACGACTATGGTCGCCCGACGCTCGAGATCGAAGAAGCGATCCGCTGTGAGTTATACACCCGCGCAGCCTGATCCACTTGTTTTCTTTATAGACCGTTCTCTATCCCCTCAAAACTGTCGCTCGCCATCAATGGCCGCGTCCCAGCGCTGCGAGTAGAGGTAATCCAGCGCGGCTTGCGTGGCTGTGGGCGAGCCAATCTGTTGTAAGGCACTGAGCGCGAATGCGCCTACGTGGCCGCAGGAGTCGTCGAGTGCCCTGAAGAGCTGAGGTTCTAACGGAGCGGCTGCTGGGCCGAGCTGGGCGCAGGCTATGGCGGCGTTGGTCCGCACCTGATCGCGGGGCACCCAGCGGCGGCCGGCTTCCTCCCGCCAGTCTGGATGGTCAGCCGAGAGCATTTTCCCCAAGGCTTCTACGGGCACGCCCTGCGCGATATTGCCCAGCGCGACGAGGGCCGTGCGCACCAAGCGATGCGAGCCGTTGTGAAGGCTCTGCGTCAACGCCGGGACCGCGGCCGCTGCATGCGAATCCATCTCGCCGAGGGCAAAGGCCGCGTTGACTTGCGTCCACTCGCTTTCGTCCACCAGCAGCGCACAGAGGGCCTCGACTGCCGGCGCACCAACGGCCGCCAGCGCCTGCGCCGCGTCCTCCATGTTCGTCGCGCCCTCGTTCCAAGCGGGCGGGGCCTCGTGTTGGGCGGCCTCGCGACCGGCTGCGCGCAGGGCTTGGGCCAACGGCTCAACCGCCGGCTCGCCGATCGCGCCCAGCGCGTAGGTCGCGGCCGTGCGCAGGGCTTGGTGATCCGTGCCCAAGCACTCAACGAGCGTAGGCACGGCCGCGACCGCATAGCTACCGCAGCCAGCCAACTGCTGGGCCGCGGCCAGCCGCTGCGCCAAGTCCACGGCCGGGTCGAGCTGGGCGCTGAGAGCCGCCACGTCTCCAGCGGCCTGGGGCCAGCTCGCGTAGCGATCCCGCTTGCCGCAGAGCCAATCCCAAGTGTGCGCCCAAGCCAGTTCCAGATCGTAGGGAGGCTCAATCCGCTGGGGCTTTTGCCAGTGCGTACTGCGGCAGTCCCAAGTCGGGGCCGTCGGCTCGGAGGCCCGCATGTAAATGAACTTGATCATGTGCCGGTACAGCGGCAGCAGGCTGACGCCGGCCGCGTGGCCCACGTCGAAGTGCGTCAGGGACACCGTGCCGGCCCGGCCGGCTAGCGGCAAGGCACGCGCCCGGTCCTCGTCGGTCAGCCCGCGATTGAACTGCGTGCCCGGGATCACGTGCGTCGGTCCCAATTCGACCGGCGAATCCTGCGGGTAATACATGATGCGCGCATAGCGCAGATAGTGCTGGCGCGGATGGCCCATCGGCGTGTACCCGTCCTGATGGCAGTTGTGGCGCAGCCTTTCCTCGGCCTCGGCCGCGGGCACGGCTTCCGCCACGGGCTTGAGGGAGTGGCAATAGCGGTGCGGATGCTCCAAGTAGTTGGGGCCTAAGACGCTGATGAGCGCCCCGCGCACTTCGGGCGAGTTGAGCACGTGGCGCATGGCCGGTACGCGCGGCAGGACATTGTTGCCCGGATTTAGCTCTGAGTCGATGATCTGGTTGAGTTGCTCATAACACGCTTGGTGCGTCCCGGCAGGCACAGTCGGCTCAAAAACCAGATAGCCATTGACGATAAACTCGCGCACCTGCTCGTCGGTCAGCAGAATAGGGTCGGTCATAACGAGCTCCTTTGGTTTGTGGTTTGTTTCAAATTCGCACCTTCAGGGCCTCGGCCTTTAGCTGCTCGTAGCGGCGCGGCGCGTAGAACGGCCGTTGGGTCTCGCGCAAATCAAAGCCAAAGGCGCGCTTGCTCAAGACGATGATGGGCGGCGCTTGAATCCGCTTGAAGTAGTTGGCCCGCACCTGCCGCTCCACCCATTCGAGGTCGTCGATCCACCGGTGCGCATCGGGAAAGTACGCCCGAAAGCGCGCGGCGTCGTCCCACCCCAACCGCTCTAGCAGCACCCCGTCGATAAACCACTGCAACAGGTCGCTGCTGTGCCGCCGGTATTCGATGAACTGCTGCAACACGGCGTCGTGGTAGCCGTACTTGATCGGATCGCCCAAGCCCTGCGTCACGTCTTGCGCCTCCGACAGCTCGGCACTGGGCACGACCGAGCCGTCAAGCAGGTTCTCCGGCACTACGGCGCGACCATAGACTTCCTCGTTGAGAAAGCGCGCCAGCGCAAAGACCTGCCCCTTGTACAGGTCGGCAATTGGTGCGACCGCGCCGCTGACATCGCCGTAGAGCGTGGCGTAGCCCAAAGCGACCTCGGTCTTGTTGCCGTTGGACGTGAACACGAGTCCGTATTTGGCCGCTACGCCAGCCAGCACATCGGCAAAGCGGATGCGCGCCTGCACGTTCTCATCCACCAACCGAGTGTACTCGCCTCGGCCTACGGAAAATTCCGCGCCGCGCACGAGGGCCGCGACCGCCTGATACAGCGACTCAATCGGGCAGCAAAGGTAATCGACGCCCAGCGCCGCGCACAGCGAGCGGGCGTTGTCTTGAGTAACAGCGGCGTTAAAGCGCGTGGGCATGTTGAGCGCGAACACGCGCTCGGGGCCAAAGGCGCGCTCCAGCAGACAGCAAACCACGCTGGAGTCCACGCCGCCGCTCGTCGCCATGAGGAACGTGCTCTTTGCGCCGCGCACGTCATCCAAGTGCCGCAGCCCGGCTAAAATGCCCGCGTACTGGGCTTCGACCTCGCTTTGGGGCGGGGCGACCTCGGCGCGGCTGGTCAGCACGAGCTGTTCCCGCCACGGCCGAGCGCGGCAGGCAATGCGGCCGGTGCCCGCGTACGCGGCGCTGTCGCCATCAAACACGAGGATGTTCTTGCCGTTGTTTTGCGCCCCGACTTGGTTGACGTAGAAAAACGGCAGGGGCGAGCGCGCTAGTATCTGGCGCACCACGCGGTGGCGCTTGTCGCTTTTCTGCCAAGTAAAGGGCGAGGCCGACAGGTTAAATACGGCCTCAGCGCGGCGGCGGCGATACAGCGCGAGCGTGTCGAGGGGCTGGCCACGGCGGCAGTAGTCCTCGCACCAGATGTCCTCGCACAGTTGCACGCCAAAGCCAAAGGGCCGCCCGTCCCTGAGCCGCACCCGGTACGGCTGCAGCCAGTCCTCCAGCTGCCGGCCCTCTGCTTCGGCTAGGTGGCGCAGGGAGAAGAAGTGCCGGTCGTCGTCGAAGAAGCGGTAGTTGGGGTGCAGGGTTTTGGGGTGGACGCCGCAGGGCAGCCCGGCGGGCACGGCGTCGCGCACCACGTACGCGCCGTTGGAGCACACATAGACGGCGTTGTACTTGCGCGGCCGCCCATCTTGGCCCTTGTGGACGGGGTCTATCGCCACGTTGCCAAAGACCACGGTCAACCCGGTGCTGGCTCGGCAAATCTCGTCGCTGTACGCGGCAAAGTCCTCGACGTACGCGTCGATCTCCCACAAGTCGCCGAGGATATAGCCGGAGATGCACAGCTCGGAAAAGACCACGATCTCAGCACCGGCCGCCCGCGCCTGCTCAATAAAGGCCAGCATCCGCTCCGCGTTCAGATCGGGTCGCCCGGGCTTGACCGCGAGCTGCACCAAGGCGATTTCGGGCAGGCCCATCAGACCATTACGGGGACCCGCGCCTCGTGGATGCACTCGGCCAACAGCGGCACGCCTTGGCGGATCGCCTCCAGCGAGGGAAAGCCAAAGGCGAGGCGGATGGCCGGCACGTCCTCGCGCCGGATGTGAAAGCCCTGCCCCCGCGCCACCACAATGCCGCGCTCGGCGCACAAGGCCATGAGGCGATCGCGATCCACGCTTTCGGGGAACTCGATCCAAGTGAACATGCCGCCTACGGGCCGCGACCACGTGCATAGATCGCCCGCGTTCTCGGCGAGGCCGGCCAAGACGGCGTCGCGCTTTTCTCGGAGGATGGCGTTGGTCGTGGCCAAGTGCTGCCAGAGCCGGTCGCGGAACAGGGCCGCGCAGCTAGCGGCCGCCAGCATGCTGTTGCCCCCGTCGTAGCGGCGGTCGAGGATCCGCTCCAGCATGGGCGGCCGGGCCAACAAATAGCCCAACCGCACCCCGGGGCCCAAAATTTTGGACAGCGAGCCGATGTACAGGATGTTGGGGCTGTCGTCGAGCGCGTAGAGGGCCGGCTCTTGCGGCCCCTCAAAATGCACGTCGCCGTAGCAGTTGTCTTCCACCACAATGGCCTCGTAGTAGCGTGCCACTTCGAGCAGCTCGAGGCGGCGCGACCGCGGCATGACCGAGCCGGTGGGGTTCTGGTAGGTCGCCAACGTATAGATAAAGCGCGGCTTAGTGCCCTTCCGGTGCAAGCTGGCCAACGCGTCGGCCAGTGCATCGACGCGCATACCCTGCTCGTCGAGCGGCACCCCGACCAGCTCGGCCCCCAACCGCTGGTACGCGCCAATCGTCCCAGCATAGGTCAATTCTTCGGTGACGATCGCGTCGCCCGGCCCTTTCATCAGTGCTTCGGCCACCAGCGTAACGGCCTGCATGGAGCCGTTCATCAGCGCGATGTGGTCGGCGGACACCTCCACGCCCTCGCGCTGCGATTCGCGTGCGGCCATGAGCGCGCGCAAGCCTTGGTGGCCCATGTCGCCGGGATAGCGCACTAGCTGCGCGCCGAGTTCGCGCACGGCCTCGCGCGCCGCCTCGGCCAGCGCCTCCGTGGGAAACGACCCGGGATCTGTGCGTCCACTGCCAAAATCGTATCTCATAGAAAATCTCCTTTTAGCGTTCCAATCGCTTGAGCCGGGGGTTTGCAGTAAGCCCCGGGATCCGGCCTCGCTTGGCCAGAGGTCGGCCTTCTACTTGCTTGATGTCCGCGGTAAAATCGATCGGCGCAGCCGCGCTGATCGCGCTGCCAACGCCAAAGGCGTCCACCGGCGCCCCGGCCGCCCGGAAATAGCCGATGCGCTCGGCGTCTAAGCCGCCGGAGACCGCGATCTGGACGTGGCCATGCCCGGCTTGGTCGAGCCGAGCGCGCACCTCGGCGACCAATTCGGCCGTGACGCGGCCGCGCTCGCTGGGGGTGTCGAGCCGCACCCCCCACAGCCGCTCGCCCAAGGCCGCGGCCAGCCGCAGGCTCTCTTCGGCTTCGTCCTTAAAGGTGTCAACCAGCGCGATGCGCTCGACTTGGGCGTCGATGTGGCGGTCAAAGGCTTCGACGGCCTTGAGCGTGTCGCCGAGGCACAGGATCAAGGCGTGGGGCATGGTCCCGGTGGCCTCAATACCCGCGAGGGCGGCCCCGCGCGGCGTGGCGCAGCCGGCGCACCCCCCGACGATGGCCGCGTATTCCATCCGAGCGCTGACCTCCGGGTGGACGTGCCGCGCACCAAAGCTGATGATCGGCACCCCATCGGCTGCAGCCACGCATTCGGCCGCGGCCGTGGCCCACCCCGTCTCGCTGCTGAGCATCCCCAACAGCGCGGTCTCGTACAGCCCAAACTGCCGATAGGGCGCACAAATCCGCAATACGATCTCGCACGGCTCGATCCAATCCCCTTCGTCCAAGCTCCACACCTCGGCCGCTGGCCCGAGCACCTGCCGCAAGAGGGCCTGGGCCTCGCGCAAGCCGCAGACCCGGGCGCGCTGCCGGGCAAACACCTCCATCGCCACGACCGGATTGAGCTGCTCGGCCGCGAGGATGTCGCAACTGCGGCGGAAGTAAATGTCTGCGTTGTCGCCCGCCAGCGTAGCGGCCGAGGGCGCGTAGCGATCGCGTTCTGCCATCAGCGGTTCGTCACTTGGGCTCCGAGGATTTTTTCTAGGTGCCCCAAGGCCCATTCGTGTTGTTGGGGATCAAAGCTGGCGACGCAATCGGCCGGGACCTCAACTGAATAGTCGCGATTGCGCAGCCCGGCCACGGTGTGCAGGACGCAAATGTCCGTGCAATCGCCCATGACCACGACCTTGTCCGGGGCCAGCGCAGCCAACTGTGCGGCCAACTCGGTCTCAAAAAAGGCACTGTAGCGCCGCTTCTTGACAATCTGCGCGTCTCGGGCCAGCGGCGCCAGCTCGGCGATGATGCGCTCTTCCTCACTGCCTTCAATGCAGTGGGGCGGAAACATCTCAAACTCGCGGTCGTTGGCGGTGTGGCTGTCTTGGGTGAAAAAGAGCGCGGCCCCAGCGGCCTTTTCGCGCTCGACCCGTGCGGCGATGCGCGGGATGATCGCCCGTGCATGGTCTCCGCAGTAGAGCGTCCCATCTGAGCGCATAAAGCCGTTCTGCATATCGACGACAATCACGGCATTGGCCATGGCCTAATCCTCCCGGTGAAATTGCGATTCAAATGGGTTCGAGCCCGTCTCCCACGAGCCGCCGGTAGTAACACCCGGACCGCGCCCGACCGGCCGCGTCCCGGGTGTGGCAGGCCCCGCCCGCTTGGGGGCGGACGCGATACAGCAGCGAGTTTTGCTCGCAGTTGACGCGGATTTCGACCAGTTTGAGCCCATTGCCCGAGGTCGCGCCCTTCACCCACAGCTCGTTGCGCGACGTGCTCCAAAACGCGGCCACGCCCGCCCGCCGCGCATAGTTGAGGGCCGCTTCATTGGCGTATGCCACAAGCAGCACTTCGCCGCTGTCGGCGTCCTGCACCGCCACCGGCACCAAGCCTTCGCCCCCGGCTACCGCCCGCCGCAGCTTGCCAAAATCCAAGGCCAACCGCCGCCCTTCCTCCACATCCTCGGGCGTCATATTTGCTCGTTCAATCAAGACGATCTCTCCTCTCAAAGCTCTTTTAACTAGCCTTGCTTCCCCCTTCGCGTCAACCCTATATTCCCCGCCTGAAAGGACGACGCCATGCTTTTTGACGCGGCTTACGAAATCGCTGCCTCTAAGGCTGATTGATTCAGGCTGCGAGATTCTGATGGCAAACGATATTCTGGCCTATGCCAAAGAGGTCTATGAGTAAATACAAGGTCATTGGCAATGCCGTGCCGCCGATGATCTTCCGACAAATTTTTGAAGCCCTACCAAGAGAGGTATTCTCATGAACTTTAAGACACTCAACATTGACCAGATCGAGTTTGACGAGCAAAACCCGCGGCTGCCGACTACGGTAGGTACTAAAGAAAGCGACATTATCAAGTATTTGGCGGCAAAAACCGGCATTGAGGACTTGATGATTTCGATTGGAGAGAACGGGTTTTTCCCGGGCGAAGCCATCGTCGTAACTCCTGCTGAAGACGACAAATACACAGTCTTAGAGGGAAACCGCAGACTGGCAGCATTGAAACTGTTGCAAGATCCGGAATTGGTGGGTGCTCGCCGCAGCATCACAAAAGTCTCAGAAGAAGCTGAAAGTAAGCCAACTAGAATCCCAGCATATATAGTCAACTCAAGGGATGATACCCTGCAATATCTGGGCTTTCGCCATATTTCTGGAAGCCAACGCTGGGATCCTTTGGCAAAGGCGCGATACTTGAAATTGTTATTCGATCAAGCACAAGGTAAACCAGAAGACCGCTGTAAGGAAATTGCTCGTGAAATTGGGAGTAAAAGCAATTCTGTCCGACGAAATCTGGATGCTTTGGCAGCGTACGAAGCCATTAAGGAACGCGACTTTTTTGACATTCGTGACTTAGACGAAGAAAGTTTTCAGTTCGGCGTGTTCTACACTGCGATTGGGAATGTGGTAATCGCGTCATTTGTCGGCGTCAGGGGAGAGGACGGTAGTGCAACATACCCCATTGCCAATCCAAAATCCTTAAAGAAAGAACCTCTTCAAGAACTTACCAAATGGATGTTTGAAAAAGATAGTCAGGGTTCCACACGTCTTGGCGAGTCTCGCAACATCCCCAAATTGAGTGAGGTAATAGAAAACCCAAACACACTAGAAAAGTTTCGGCAAGGCGTGTCATTGGATAGTGCTTATAGTGATACGGTAGATGACAGGAAGGAGTTTTTACAAGATATAATATTAACCATAGAACATATCAAGCAAGCAAACTCAAACCTGCATTCTGTGACGCCCGATGACCAAGAGGCTATAAAGAAAGTCCAAGAAGTAGTGAAAGTGCTTGATGTCACACTTGACCGTTTAGACTTAAAGGTTGATCACAATGATTGATTTTGAACTGAGTCAAAAAATAGTCAAAGATGTCGTTGATTTTACCGACTGCATTGAGTTGGCTGTCGCATTCCCTGACAACGACCATGGTGGTCGTTTCACACGCGCAGAATTTGACGCAGTTCAAAGAGAGATTTTTTCAGAGGAAGAGGATAATTTTTTACAAGGCGAGCAAGTTGATGATCTTAATGCAAAGTTTGAAGAGGCGATGGATCTTATCAAAAAACGCGCATTATGGTTGGGGGACACTTACCCTTTCAGACAAGACGGTGGCGAAGTACTGTTTGCACCTCAAACGTCCAAGAAACACTATTTGTCGTATCTGTTCTTGCTGGCCTGTTCATGTCACAATCAGATTCCATCTTTGCGGCATAATCTGAGGATAGAGTTTGAAAATCTCTGCAAAGAGGCGATGCGGGCGTTGTTTCCCGATTGGGCAGAGGTTTTTCTGTTTAGTCAAAACAGCGAGGATAGAAAAAATCTTGGGTGGTCCGCACGCGAGGCCATTCCGGCCTTGGCTCGAAAATTAAACGCCCAAGAGTATCAAGAGGAAATAGAGAAACTGCCCAACACGCAACTCGAATTTGGTATTGATTTGATTGCCATTTGTCCTTTTGAGGACAAATTGGAGTATCCATTCTTTGCTTTCGCTCAATGCACAGTGGCAAAAGAATGGTGGACCAAAAAACATGAAGCCCAATCTCGCCATGCTTTATCGGGGGTCATGCGGTTAAATACAGATCATACAAATTTTTTATTGATTCCTCATTTTCCACGTATCATCCACGCACAATGGCGGGAAGATCCGTCACGTACCAACTACTGTATCCTATGTGACCGATACAGAATATGTCGGTTGCTGGAGAAATCCGAGCCGTTGATATGCCAAGATCTGCCGCGTGGTATGCGTGAGATTTTCCAAGAGATTCAAAAACACCTGCCAAAACACCATTAACCGAACTGATCAACTTCCCAATCAGCTTTTAGTCTATTCCCCCTCCCCCCACACCCGTCCCACCACATCGCGTCGCTCGATCAACGCTCGGTTGCCATCCACCAATGCCTGTTCCGCCTCTATCTCGGCGACGATGGCTTGCTGAGTTTTAAGGGGCGGTACAGCTATCGTTTTGCGGTACGCATCGTTCCGATTTAGACCCGGAACACCAGACTGAACATTTACTTTGTCCAACTCAAGCTCAAGCATCTGATAGTAGCAGAATAGGACATCAAGCCGCTGTCGCTCTCTGATACGGACAAAGAATGTCGTATCTATTGGATAACACGGCGTCTCGCAAAAATTGACGGCACCCGCAGAACCTTTTCGTCCTACAATGATGGCTGGTCCCTCAATCAAACATTCATTGTGATAACCGACGATTCCATTTGATCCATATACCGGATATGGTCCTTCAATTCGGTTTTCGGCTTTGAGTGATTTGCCGTATTCCAAAGAGATGATTTCTCCCAGCGCCACCATCGGCCACCCCAGATCAATCGCAATCTGCGGCTGCCAGTTCTCCACCACCGCCCGTGCCCCCTCTATCACCCGCCGATAGCCCTCAATCTCCGCGACGATTTCTCGCTGTACTTCCAGCGGCGGCAGAGGGATGCTTAGTTCACTGAACCTTGACTTGATAATTTCTTTGTACGTTGACCCGCTGGCTTGGGCTTGCATTGTCGGCACCAATTTCGTCAATGCCAATGCAACGTATTCAGGAATGGCTCTATTTGTATCTTTGATGACGACACTTTTGAAGCCTTGGTTGGTGGCGAGAGGGATGCGATTGATACCGATTCGACCAATAGTCGCTCTTGATGAAACAACAACGGAGTTGGCAGGAAGCATCTTTGCAGCCGAGTTCCGCAAGCCCTTCTCGCTTATCGTCCTCTGCGTGTCGGTAATTTCTGTGATGAAATCGCCTGCTGGCAAATCAACCAGCGTGAACCAAGGTATGCCACCATCCCAGTATTCCTCGATTCCTGACTTGGGTGTGCCACCACTTTCAATGCTGAAAATCTCTTGCTCTCCTAACGAGACCACCGGCCAATTAGACTGTCTTGCTCCACTCTCCCGATACCTTTCCCCACTCAGATTGTATTCCCCACCCTCCGCAACTCTTTCTTTTTCACCGACCAGTCCCAACGTCGGCGCGAAGTCTGCCACAGATTCTCCTGTGTGCAAACGGCGCAAGTATTCGCCAAGCTCCGCCCGCACCTGCGGTAAATCATTCTCCACAATCTCTCGCCGCTGCGCCCCCAAATCAAACCCATCGTTTTCTACCTTGAAAAAGGCGATGTGATCGGCCTTTGTCGCAAGCGATCGGTCCAGAATCAGGATGGAAGTCTTAACCCCGGAATACGGCTGAAACACCCCCGCCGGCAGCGAGACCACCGCGACCAGATAATTCTCCACCAGCATCTTTCGCAACTGCTTGTGGGCACGCTGGCTCTGAAAGATAATCCCCTCCGGCACGATGATCCCCGCCCGACCCGCAGGCGTCAGATGCTCGGCAATGTAATCGACAAACAGCACTTCGCTGCGCTTGGACTGGACCGAAAAGCGGCTGTGCGGGCGAATGCCCCCCTTGGGCGACATAAACGGCGGATTGGCCAAAATCACGTCGGCATACTCGTTCCAACGCTCCTCGCTGGTCAAGGTATCGTATTCGGCAATATGCGGCTCGACAAAGCCGTGCAGATACAGATTCACCAGCGACAGCCGCACCATATCGGGCGAAATGTCATAGCCCCGGAAGTTGGCCGCGAGTGCCCCCTTTTCGCGAAAAGCGGGAATAGTCTGGCGACGGGCGGCGTTAGTAATCGCAGGTGCTGAGAGGCCATGAAAGCTCTTTTAACTAGCCTTGCCTCCCCCTTCGCGTCAACCCTATATTCCCCGCCCGAAAGGACGACGCCATGCTTTGTGACACGGCCTACGAAATCGCCACCTCCAACATCCGCTTTGGCCCGGGCACCACTCAGGAGATCGGCATGGACCTAAAGGACTGGGGGCTGAAGCGGGTCTTGGTTTTGACCGATCCAAACTTGCGTGCGCAAGCGCCGGTGCAGACAGCCTTGGCGGCCATTGCAGAGGCGGGCGTCGAGTACGCGCTGTTCGACCAAGTGCGCGTCGAGCCGACCGACGCCTCGTTCAAGGCCGCGATTGCGTACGCCCAACAAGGGTTTGACGGGTTTGTCGCAGTCGGCGGCGGGTCGGTGATGGACACGGCCAAAGCGGCCAACGTGTACACCACGTATCCGGCCGACTTCCTCGCGTACGTCAACGCGCCAATTGGCCGGGGGGTGCCCGTGCCCGGCCCGCTCAAGCCGCTCATCGCCGTTCCCACCACGGCTGGCACCGGCAGCGAGACGACGGGCGTGGCGATTTTCGACTTCCTCGCGATGAAGGCCAAGACCGGCATGGCCCACCGCTATATGCGCCCAACGCTGGGGATCGTCGATCCAGACAACACGCGCTCCACGTCGAGGCCGGTGGCCGCGGCCACCGGCCTCGACGTGCTCTCACATGCCTTGGAGTCGTACACGGCCCTGCCGTTTGACCAACGTCCCCGCCCCGACCGGCCCCAACTGCGACCGGCCTACCAAGGCTCCAATCCCATCAGCGACTTGTGGGCGTTGGAGGCTTTGCGGTTGGTGGCGCGATTTCTGCCCCGCGCCGTGGCCGACCCCAGCGACGACGAGGCTCGCAGC
The DNA here is from genome assembly GCA_965242865.1 of Candidatus Latescibacterota bacterium. Classification (GTDB taxonomy): domain Bacteria; phylum Latescibacterota; class UBA2968; order UBA8231; family UBA8231. The sequence goes on along the minus strand of CBDETK010000013.1, from coordinate 4,409,932 downwards.
GCGATGAGCTTGGCCGCGGCCCTCGCCGGCATTGGTTTTGGCAACGCCGGCGTCCACTTGCCGCACGGCATGTCCTATCCGGTGGCTGGCATGGTGGAAAGCTATGTGCCGGCTGGATACGCGGTTGATTACCCGCTGGTGCCGCACGGGTTTGCCGTGATCGTCAACGCGCCGGCCGTTTTTCGCTTTACCGCGCCGGCCAGCCCCCAGCGGCATCTGCGGGCCGCAGCGGTCTTGGGAGCCGATTGCCGCGGCGCTGACGACGAGGACGCGGGCGCGATTTTGGCCGACCGCATCGTCGCGCTGATGCGCCGACTCGACGCGCCCAACGGCCTCAGCGCGCTCGGCTACGGCCCCCAGCACATCCCGGCACTGGTCAAGGGCACGCTGCCGCAGCACCGGGTGACCAAGCTCTCGCCGCGCCCCGCTAACGCCGAGGCACTGGCGGGGATTTTTGCGGACGCGCTGCGCTATTGGTAGGAGGCCGTCGCGTTTTACCTTTTTTCGGCAACTCTGCTGACAAAAGAGATGCGGCGGGGTGAAGTTGAGGACGCGAAGTTATTGCTATGTCTGACCTATACCCAATCAATCGTTGAGGCGAAGAGAGAATCGGTCAGAGAGTCCGAGGATATGGCTGTCCAACCTCCCCAGACTTTTGCATTGGCATCCGTAAGCTCAGGGCGGCCCCGGTTCTTCTACCACCAAGAACTGATTCGCGGGCACGTCCTCTAAGCGCTGGCCGCGGCCCGAAGGCCAGTGGATTTCAACGCGCTCGGCCACGGTGTTCGCGCCCAAACCGAAATGGACGCGCCCGTCGCTGTGCGAGAGAAAGCTGCCGCCACTGACCCGCTCGGCGATCTGCTCGACCCCGCCACTGACGACCGAGACCCGCGCCCCAATGCCATCGCGATTGGACGCGGTGCCAACCAACCGCAGGCTCAGATAGTTGCGCTGGTTGCCGCCGTCGTTGCGCAGCAGGTGCGGCGGTCCGTCGAGGTTGCAGACCAAAACATCTACATCCCCATCGTTGTCGTAGTCCCCCTTGGCGACCCCGCGGCTGACGGCCGGGCGGCTTAGGTCCCCGGCGGCAACTTCTGAGAAGCGATAGGCCCCGGCTTGGCCCTGATTGGCAAAAAGCTGGTTCGGCTCGGCGTACCCGTCTGGGTTCAGGTGTCGCATTTGGGGATAGACATGGCCGTTGGCGACGAAGAGGTCTTGGTCTTGGTCGTTGTCGTAATCGAAAAAGCACGCGCCAAAGGCCAAGTGGGGCAGGCTTGGCGCGGCGAGGCCGACCTCAGCACTGGCCACGGCAAAGGTCCCATCGCTGCGATTGCGGTACAGGGTGTTGTAGTCGTCCTCAAAGTGGGTCACCAGAAAATCGCCGTCGCCATCGCCATCGCAGTCCCCGTAAGCGATGCCCATGCCGGCTTGCGCCCCGCCCTCGGCACTGAGGGCAGCACCCGCCTCCACACCGACGTCGCGGAATTGGCCGTTTCCCTCGTTCCGATAGAGAAAATTGGGGGCTGAGTCATTGGCCACGTAGAGGTCTGGGTCGCCGTCTTGGTCGTAGTCGCAAAAAAGGGCACTTAGGCCGTAGGTCGGCGTCCGTTGACTGACCCCTGCTTGGCGGGTGACGTCGCGGAACCGGCCTTGGCCCTCGTTCCGGTACAGGACATCCTGCGCCCCGGGAAGACCGGATGGTCCCGCAAAGACTAAAACCCCCTTCCACATGCCGCCCCGGGGCGGAACGCGCTCGGGCGCAAAGTGCAAGTACTGGGCTACGTAGAGGTCGAGGTCGCCGTCCAGATCGTAGTCGCCAAAGCTAGCCCCCGTGCTCCAGCCCGCCCGATCGACGCCGGCGGTTTGGCCGACGTCGCGGAATCGGCCTTGGCCCTCGTTCCGGTACAGGATGTTGGGGCCGTAATTGGTCACGTACAGGTCGAGGTCGCCGTCTTGGTCGTAGTCGGCCACCGCGCAGCCCATGCCCCAACCCGCATCGCCGACCCCGGCCGAGCGGGTGCGGTCCTCAAAGGTGCCGTCGCCTAGGTTGCGGTAGAGGGCGTTGGTCGGGGCTGAGTCGGAATAGCCTTTTAGGCGCGAGCCGTTGACCAAGTAGATGTCGAGCCAACCGTCGCCGTCGTAGTCGAGAAACGCGCCGCCGCCGCCCTTGGCCTCTACGATGTAGTTTTTGACCTGCCCGCCAGAACGCAGCTCAAAGCGGAGGCCAGCGGCCGTGCCCACTTCGGCAAAGCGCACGGGATCGGGCGCGTCGCAGGCCGCTAACAGCGCGACGCCCAGCGCGATAAGCCGGGTCATGGCGAGCGGGCGCAGCGGAAGCCGATGTAGGCACTGCGCTCTACCGGCAGGAGCTCGAAGCGGTTGATGCTGCGCAGGGTGGGGCCTCGGTTGATCCACGAGCCGCCGCGCAAGACCTTGAAGCGGCCAGTCGCTGGCCCTTGCGGGTCTTGGGTCGGCGCGGTGGCGTAATAGGTGGCGTCGTACCAGTCGGCGCACCACTCCCAGACATTACCGGCCATGTCGAAGGCACCGTACGGGCTGGCCCCAGCGGGAAAAGAGCCGACCGGGGCCAACTCGGCATAGCCGTCTTCCGGGCCCCAAAGATTGGCGCGGTCAGCGGCAAACGCCGCACCCCAAGGCCAGAGCCGGCCATCGCGGCCGCGCGCGCTTTTTTCCCACTCGGCTTCGGTGGGCAGCCGGCCGCCGCGCCACGCGCAATACGCTTCGGCATCGTGCCAACTGACATAGACGACGGGATGGCTTGGGGCGGCCGCCGACCCGGGGCCATGGGGCTGACGCCAGCTAATGCCATCGGCCCTTTCAGCGCCGCGTTTTTCCGCGTCTGTCTGGTAGCCGGTGGCCGCGACAAAGGCGGCGAAGCGGGCGTTGGTGACCTCGTAGCGGTCGATGGAAAAGGCGCTGAGATAGACTGGGCGGCTGGGCTTTTCGTCGGTGGCGCGCGGGTGATCGATGCCCATGGTGAAGGGACCGGCCGGCACGAGGACCTCGTCGGCGGCAACGGAGGCCGCCAGCAGTAAGGCCGGTAAGATGCGCGAAACCCGCATGCGCGGCCGGGCTGGCCTAGCGCTTCTGCAGCCGCGCCCACGTGTCGCGCAAGGTGACGGTGCGATTGAAGACGGGCGCGGCCGGGGCGTGGTCCGCACAGTCGGCGCAGAAGTAGCCGAGCCGCTCAAATTGGCAGGAGTCCCCCGGGGCCATATCGACGAGGGACGGCTCTAGATAGCAGGGGTTGAGGACTTTGAGCGAGTCTGGGTTGAGGTTGTCCAGCCAAGTGCCCCCGGGCGGGGCTTTGAGCGGGTTTTCGACCTTGAAGAGCCGGTCGTAGAGCCGCACCTCGGCGGGGACCGCGTGGGGGGCCGAGACCCAGTGCAAGGTGGCTTTGACCTTGCGGCCATCGGGGGCGTTGCCGCCGCGGGTGGCCGGATCGTACGTGCAGCGCAGCTCGACGACCTCGCCGCGGTCGTCTTTGACCACCTCGGTACAGGTGATGAAATAGGCGTAGCGCAGGCGGATTTCGCGGCCCGGGGCGAGGCGAAAGAACTTGCGCGGCGGGTCTTCCATAAAGTCCTCGCGCTCGATGTAAAGGTGGCGCGAAAAGGGGATGGACCGGGTGCCGGCGCTTGCGTCCTCTGGGTTGTTGATGGCCGTTAGCATTTCGCTTTGGTCCGCTGGGTAGTTTTCGAGGACGACCTTGAGCGGATTGAGCACGGCCATGCGCCGGGGCGCGGTCTTGTTGAGCTGGTCGCGGATGCAGTATTCGAGGAGCGCGATGTCGATGTTGTTGCCGCGGCGGGCGACGCCCGATTCGGCCCAGAAGCGGCGAATGGCTTCGGGCGGGCAGCCCAAGCGGCGCAGACCGCGCAAGGTAGAGAGCCGCGGATCGTCCCAGCCCGACACTAGCTTTTGCTCGATGAGCTGCCGGAGGTAGCGCTTGGACAACACGGTGTACGTGATGTTGCCGCGGGCGAATTCGATTTGGCGCGAGGGAAAGATGTCGAGCTGCTGGATGAACCAATCGTACAGGGGGCGATTGTTGATGAATTCGTCCGAACACAACGAGTGCGTAACGCCCTCAATGGAGTCGCTCTGGCCGTGGGCCCAGTCGTAGAGCGGATAGATGCACCAAGCGTCGCCGGTGCGGTGATGGGGGGTGTGCATGATGCGGTACATGACCGGGTCGCGCAGGTTGATGTTGGGCGAGGCCATGTCGATTTTGGCGCGCAACACGCGGCTGCCATCGGGGAACGCGCCGGCTTTCATCTGCTCGAAAAGGTGGAGATTTTCCTCGATGGAGCGGTCGCGGTACGGGCTGTTTTTGCCCGGCTTGGTGAGGGTGCCGCGGTGTTCCCGGATCGCGTCCGCAGTCTGGTCGTCCACGTACGCCAAGCCCTTTTTGATGAGCACGACGGCCCAGTCGTAGAGCTGGCCGAAGTAATCGGAAGCGTAGTACGGCTGAGGCCCCCAGTCGTAGCCGAGCCAGCGAATGTCCTCCTGCATGGAGTCCACGTATTCTTGCTCTTCGCGCGTGGGGTTGGTGTCGTCGTAGCGGAGGTTGCACTGGCCGCCGTAGTCTGCGGCAATGCCGAAGTTGATCGAGATGGCCTTGGCGCTGCCGATGTGCAGGTACGCGTTCGGCTCCGGTGGAAAGCGGGTGACGACCCGGCCGTAGCGGCCGCTTTTGAGGTCGGCGTCAATGGCTTCGCGGATAAAGTCGCGGTTGTTGTCCGTGCTCATGGCTCCTCGGTGGCTGGTTGCAGGGTGGCAAAATAGGGCAAACGGTCCCAACGGCAACCTTCACTCGGCCTTGCGCTCCCATCCGCTGGTCTTCCAAGGGGGCCCTTGCCGCTTAAAGTTCGCTTCCTTGGGCGGCAGCAAGCCGCGCAAGTGACGGCCGCCAAAGGCAAAGCCCGCTAGCCCGGGAAAGCCGCGGTCCTCGTTTTCAACGCACAACACGTAGTCGTAGCCGGATTCCCACAGCGCGCCGATGATCGTGCTCCAGTTGAGTTGGCCGCGGCCGGGGACGCGGTATTGCCACCACCAGTTGCCAATGATGCCCTGGCGATAGAGCATCCGCGGGCTAATCTCGCAGTCCTTGACATCGGCGTAGTACCAATGGCCGGCAAAGTCGCGGATGACGTCCTCAACCGGCAAAATGTGCATCCACAGCCAGTGCGAAGGATCGCAGGACAGGCCGAGGTGATCCGACGGCACGGCGTTGAGAATTCTTTCCCACATCTCCGGGTTGCAGCCAATTTGGCCCATGCGCACGGCCACGTCGAGGGCGAGCCGGACGCCGCTGGCTTCGGCCGCTTGCACCACGGGTTCAAACATGGCTTGGAAGCGGCCCACTAATTCGTCGGACCGGTCGCTGGGGTTGCCCGGCTCGGCCGAGAACATGCCGTAGAACTGGCCGTTGCGCACGGGTGCGCCGCTGCTGGTGACCACGACTGGGCAGCCGAGGGCGCGGGCCGACTCAATCGCCTTGAGCAGCTTGGCTTGGGCGGCGCGGGCTTGGGCGCGGTCGTCGTCGAGCAGGTTGTGGTGCGCGGTGAGGGCGGCGAGATACAGGCCGTGCTGGCGCAGGGTCGCCAACACCGCATCCGGGCCGACCACTAGAATGTGATCCGAATCGAGCGCACCGGAGTCGTTCAGGCGTACGCAGTCGAAATCGTGCGCTCGCGCCCAACAGGCGCATTCGTCGAGGCTCCAATGGTTGGCGCCGCCGGCGCTGGTCATAAAACTTAGGTCCACGAGCTTTTCTCCTCCGCTTGAATGCGGGTTTTGTGGTTGACTTTACTACGCGACACCAGCCCCTGCTTCCCAAGTATCGGAATCGAGGGCATCTTGCCCTCGTCAAGGGCGGGCGGGACGCCCTCGATCCCGGACGCAACGGGAACTGCTTAAAGCAAGTGTCGCGTACTTAAACCTGCTCTAATGGCGAGTCGTCAGTAGTGGTTCATGCGCCAGCATTTTTGCCAATTGCTCGACCGTGGTTGCCGCGTCGGGAAGCGCTAGCAGGTCTGCCATTATTCGCTGGTCTAGCTCGCGGCGAACAGGGTCGGAAGTTAGCTTGGCGAAACCAGCGAGCGGACTGGCGGCTAAATCAGCGAAAATCTGCTTTCCTATCTGTAACTGTTGGTCGGTCAGACGATTCGCGTCTATAACCTGCAACGTGCGCCCTAACTCGTGCGGTAGCCTGCTTCTGCCGAGATAGGGCCGGTTCGCGTGAACGATTCGCAGCAATAAACCGAGGGTGCTGTTGAGCCACAGGCATAGCACCTCTTCTGCACCATCGCGTGGATTCTTCATCTTTAAGCTGATCCATGAGCTAACGCCGAGCATCGGCTCTTCCGTATAGATAGCTGCCACTCTCTGCGGGGCATGTCTCAGCTCTGACGCGATCTGCAAATGACTTGCTTGCTCCAGCATTTTGTCTTGTTCAGCACGACTTTTTCCCCTCTTCCGTCGCAACTTTGCATTCGCAGCCGCTTTTAATGTTGTCATCTTTTTTTCTGAATGATGCCACACGGCCGGTTCGCCCATGCTCGTTGGATCATCCGTTTCAACGATGTCGAATAGACCGTGTGTTGGATTCTTGATCTGCATGTGGTAAGGACCTAAGTCGCAGATAGTTTCCAAGGTGGTTAGAGGAATCTGACCCGATCCGAGCTTTTGCGAGTGTAGGAAATCCAAGGTAGTTGTCGCAAGTTGGCTTTGAATAAAGGTCGTGTGTGCCCATGAGCCAGCATCTAACATTTGCTGACGCACGGCGATGATTTCTCCCCACTCAACGCCAGCAAGGTCGATCACCGAACATTCGACATCTTCTTGAAGATCGTTGTCCGTGCGATCCGTGAGCAGGGCGCGTACAAGTCCTATAGCCGCAATGGGTTCATCCGGGATGCGGCGAAGGTTGACAAATCGCGTCCACCCGTTGGCCTTTTCTAAATCATTGCGGCGCGTGGCGACGATCAACGTCTCGGCGATGCGAGTCGATTCCGAGAAGGCGACATAACTGCGGCCGGGTAGGCTAGCACGGGCCGTCCGGTTGCGGTCGTCGTGGCTGACGATTACCCACTCAATATCGTAGCGGTCGAGCAGCAACTCGCGGATGGGCGACCAGCGGCTGCCGGTCAAGACGGTAGCGGGCAAAACAAAAGCGAGCCGCCCGCCGATCTTTAAGTGCTCATCCGCTAGCGTCACAAACGCGGAGCCAAGACCGGCGTACAAACTCGCCGGAGTGCCATCTAACGTTTTGCGTAGTGCCTTATTCATGCGTTCTTGGTCCTTGCTCGACAACACAGACCCAAACAGCGGATTCCAACTAGTGTTGTCGCTGCTTCCGGGACCACCCGCACGGGTGTACGGCGGATTGGAAATGATGAGATCGCACTCGTATGACATTTCGGAATCGTGCAACTGCTCTCCGGTCCCAGTGACGCGAACCGCTTCTTGTTCTGGATCGGGGAATAAGCTCTCGGAGCGGGCGTTTGTGTAGTTCGGGGCCTTGCGGAGGAAATCCAAACTACCTAGCCGAGCGATGCAGTTGTTCACGTCGTGCGGCATGCGATAGATGGGGATGCCTTTTAATACTTGGCGGGTTTCAGCCATGGAAAGCGTCGTAGCGGTCAGATGCACTGCGCCGGGGACGACATCAAAGCCGATGAGAGCGTTTTCAAGCACGGCCTTCAACGATCCGTCCAACTCCTGTTGTGTTCGCCGCAATCGCTTGAGTATCTCTTGGGTCGCGGCCATCAGCAGCGTACCGCTACCGCAAGCCGGATCGACGATCCGCAAAAATTTTCCCAAGCGCTCAGCGTCATCCCATTTCACCCCACCCCACAATGGAGAATCGTCGTCAAAAGCGAGGCCGGCCAATAGAACAGCCGCTGGTATGGTGGTATAGTTGGTCGCCAAGTATTTTCGGCTCTCCAACAAGCGATGAAATATCCGCCCCATAACATCGTGGCGGCGGATGGCTTGGTTTTCAGCCATGGCCTTAGCGCACGGCTTGAGAATGCCCAGCGCCTGCACATCCAACGGCGACGGGACTTCTGCGAGTGTTTTGCGGGCCACGTCAAAGATCGGATACCAGTTGATGGAGAGAATCAAGTCCCATTGTTGCAGTAAATCGACCGATCCCTCATGGGTTTGCGGCCGGGGGATGCGGCGGCCAGTGTGGGGTGCTGGGAGTGCCTCGGGCAGCAAGTCTTTCGCGAGAATTTCTTGAAAGAGGAGCGCGTTGAGCCAAATCAGGGCACAGGTGGCCGAGGGGTCACTGTCTTTCTCGATTTGCCGCAGGCTCGGTGCCCGCGCCAGTGTTTCGGCGGCCGTGGCAATGGCCTGCGAAGCCATATCTACCATGTCTTGAATGTTCACGGCTTGGCTGGTGTGGACCCAGAAATTGTGCAGCGTCTCAGCCAAGTCGCGGACGCTGCCCGTCTGGGCTGGCCGCCAATGGATGACGCCATCGGCACCAGTGCCTTGGGCGAACGCGAGATCGTGGGTATTGGCGAGCGCATTGGCCGCGTCGCTTTCGGGGATGCGCCGCATGGATTCTGGGTAAATCACAGTGAACGCGCTGGTGACCGGCAGGCCGCGCCAGTATAGCGAGCTTCGTTGGAGGCGTTTGCTCGCATCATCGCGCACCGAACGCGCCGGTGCGAACTCGGCTTCTAAGGCGATGGCGTCGGCGTCCAATTCTATGAGGACATCGACCTGATGGTATCTGCCCGAGGCGTCGCGCACTCGTTGCTCGCTTTCTGCTTCAAGGCCCTTGCGCCGCAAGAGTTGGGCGAGATGGGTATTGAGGGTGGGTTCAGTCGTGTTGCCGTTCATGGTTTGGATTCCTTATCCTTCTTATCCTCGTCAATCCTGTAATTCCTTCAAACAAAGAAAGCAATGCCATGGCGCATATCAACGACCACTACCTCAAGCTCAAAGCCGGTTACCTCTTTCCAGAAATCGCCCGCCGGGTCGATGCGTTTGCGGCCGCGCACCCGCAGGCCGATGTGATTCGCCTGGGGATCGGCGATGTAGTCAAGGGCATCCCGCGCCCGATCGTCGATGCGATGAAAGAGGCCGTCGAGGAAATGGCCCACGACGACACCTTACAGGGCTATCCGCCGGACCAAGGCCAAGAATTTTTGCGCGCCGCCATTGCCGAGCACGACTTTGACGCCCGCGGCGTATCGGTTCACTGCGACGAGATTTTTGTCTCCGACGGGTCCAAGTGCGACTCGGGCAATGTGCAGGAAATTTTCGCCAGTGATTGCGTCGTTGCGTTGACCGATCCGGTCTATCCCGTGTACTGCGATTCCAATGTCATGGCGGGGCGCACCGGCCCGGCCGACGCGCACGGCTCGTACGCCGGTTTGATTTACATGCCGTGTACGGCCGCCAACGGCTTCATCCCGGACTTGCCCACAGAGCACGTCGATCTGATTTACTTGTGCTCGCCCAACAATCCCACGGGCGCGGCCATGACCCGCGACGCCTTGGCCCGCTGGATCGAATACGCTCGGCGGGAACAGGCGGTCATTCTGTTTGACGCGGCCTACGAGAGCTACATCACGGATCCGTCGCTCCCGCACTCTATCTACGAGGTCGAAGGCGGTCGAGAGGTCGCCATTGAGTTTCGCAGTTTTTCCAAGAATGCCGGCTTTACCGGCCTGCGCTGTGGGTACACTGTGGTGCCAAAGGAACTCATGGGCCGGGCGGGTTCGGGCGAGGAATTAGACCTGCATCGGCTGTGGGCGCGGCGTCACTCGACCAAGTTCAACGGCGTGGCGTACCCAGTGCAGCGCGGGGCGGCCGCCGCGTACTCGCCGGCCGGGCAGCAGGGCATTGCCGAGCGCGTGGCGTTCTACATGGAAAACGCCGCGATCATGCGCCAGCGGTTGGGCGCGGCGGGGCTTACCGTGCATGGGGGCGAGCACGCTCCCTATTTGTGGGTGGCCACGCCCGACGGGCAGGACAGCTGGGCCTATTTCGACTCCTTGCTCGACAAGGCCCACATCGTCGGCACGCCGGGGGCGGGTTTTGGCGCGGCTGGCGAGGGGTACTTGCGCCTGTCGGCCTTCAATCACCGCGACCGCATCGAAGAGGCCATGGCGCGGATTAGCCAGCTCTAGAGCCGAGTCCCATCCTTCCCTTGCGAAAATTTCGTTAAAAAATGGGTACATTTTATTGACGGGCGGGCGGCGATTCGTTAGATTACATATATATTGATTAAAATTTATATAAAATATAAATAATTTCATGCCAACCAAAGACCAAAGCCGCCGGGCCAAGGTGCGAACCTTTTCGGCCCCCGACCGGGACCACGAGATGCTCGACGCGATTGCCCGCTATCACGGCAGCAGCAAAAGCGCCATGATCGCCGGCCTCATTCGCAAGGAGTTTTGGCGCGTTTTTCCCAACGGCACCGAGACCATCCCCCCCGACGAAGGAGCGCAAGTCAAGCCATGACCTACTCACAGACGCTCGCCCCAGCCGCCGGGCAGTACTACAGCGACCTGCCGGCCGAGGAGCTCATCGCCCAGATCGACCGCTTGCGCCGCGAGCAAAACGCGGTCATCCTCGCGCACAACTACCAGATTCCGCCGATCCAAGACTTGGCCGACTTCACGGGCGATTCGCTCGGGCTGTCCGTAGAAGCGGCCAACGCGGATGCCGAGCGCATCGTCTTTTGCGGCGTGCATTTCATGGCCGAGTCGGCCAAAATCCTCAGCCCGGACAAGCAGGTGTTCTTGCCCCATTTGGGCGCGGGCTGTTCGCTGGCCGACTCCATCACCCCCGAAAGCCTCGACGATTGGAAAGCCGACTATCCCGATCACGCGGTGGTGACGTACGTCAACTCCACGGCCGAGGTGAAGGCCGAGTCCGACATCTGCTGCACCTCGGCCAACGCCGTCTCAGTGGTGCGCAGCCTCGCTAGCGACAAAATCCTCTTTACGCCCGATCGCAACTTGGGCCGCTGGGTGGCCGAGCAGGTGCCAGAAAAAGAAATCGTCGTGTACGACGGCGCTTGCCCAACGCACGACGTGCTGCGCGCCGCCAGCGTCGAGCGCACCCGCACGGACTATCCCGAGGCCGTCATCATCGCGCACCCAGAATGCCGCGAGGACGTGGTCGAAATAGCGCACGAAGTGTGCTCGACCACGGGGATGCTCAAGGCCGTAGAAAAGTATCCCGCGGCCAAGAGCTTCATCATCGCCACGGAAAACGGCATGTTGCACCAGCTCCGGCAGCGCTTCCCCCACCAAGAGTTCGTAGCGGCTGACGGCTGCATTGGCTGCCGGCTACACTGCCCGTACATGAAGATCACCGACCTGCAAGACGTGTACTTTTCCCTGCTTTACGAGCGCTACGAAATCGAGCTAGACGACGAAGTGATTGCGGGGGCGCGGCGGGCGTTGGAGCGAATGATGGCCGTGCCGAGGGACAGTTGAGCTTGTAGTTAGCAGCGACTTCTGGGCCTCGTGAATTTTTGTTCGCCCTTTTGGAAACCAAACGCCAAGAGATTGGTTGGGGCCGCGCCCTGGCCTTGACACGCTTCTAGGTTCATGGCCCTTATGCCTTGCTCGAGGATGTTGTCGGCAATGGTTCCGCTGATTTACCAACCAAGCAGGCTGACTCCATACTGAATGATTTAGGATTGCTACACCCCATCACCAGCGCAAGGGAAAACAATGGTCGGCGGAACGCACTACAGTCTAAATTGCTCTCAACCCAAGGTACGTTCATGGCTCCCGCTCCAAGCGCGCCAGTTGCTGTCGCGCCTCCGCGTGGTTGGGATCGTGCTGCAAGACCTGGGCCAAGACGCGCTCGGCTTCGTCCGCTGAACCGTGGCGCACCAACAGCGAGCCTTGCCTGTAAAGGGCTTCCGCGTCGTCGGGATCGAGCTCAATACACGCCTGAAAGCTGCGCCAAGCCTGGCGCGGCTGCCCCAATTGCAGGTGCGCCAATCCGAGCAAATAATGGCTGTCGCGGTGGTCCGGGTCGCTGGCCAAGGCGCGTTGGCTGGCGATCACCGCGGCCGGCAAATCGCCGGCTTGGTACGCCACCTTGGCCGAGCCGTAATGCGCCCGCACCGCAGTAGAATCCACGCCCAGCGCTCGCTTAAAGAAATGACGCGCCGAGTCCGGCTGGCCGCTCGCGGCATACGCCTCGCCCAACAGGCAGTGAACCTCCACGTGGTGCGGGGCCAGCGCGAGGGCGCGGTTGAGGGCTGAGATGCCCCGCGCAGGCTCGTCTTGATACAGATAGACCATGCCCAAACGAATGTGCGCCAACACATGGGAGGAATTGGCCGCCACGGCGCGGGTCAGCAGCGTCGTGGCGCGATCCCAAGAGCCGCGCTTGGCATTGCGTAGCCCCTCCTTGTAGTGGCGGTCTGCGGCACTCAGCCGCTGGAACTCGGCCGCCGCGGCCGCCGCTTGGTCGGGTTGCCCCGCTTGTGCGTAGGCCAAACTCAGCAGGTAATGGACGCTGTAATCGGCCGGATTTAACTGGAGTGCGCGTTCCAAAGTAGGGACCGCGGCGGGATCCTGCTGCTTGGTATAGATGCCGGCCAAATCGACGAGCGCGGCCGCGTTTTCCGGCGTCAAGGCCAAGACCCTTTTAAGCCCGGCGGCGGCCGCAACCAAATCGCCGCGGCGGGCCAGCAAGTCGCTGCGCCGGTGCAGGGCTCGGGCGTGGTCGGGTTGCAATGCGAGCACTGCGTCGTATGCGGCCAACGCCCCGTCAAAGTCCGCCAAAGACCGCCGCACCTCCCCGAGGCGAAAGTGGTAGTGGGGCTGGTCCGCGCTTTGTTCAATGGCCCGCTGAAAACAAGCGGCCGCGTCCTCGTACCGATGCTGCATTTGCAAGGCAGTGCCCAGTGCGTAGTGAAAGTCGGCCTCTTCCGGCGCGAGGGCTATGGCGCGTTCAAACGCGGGTGCGGCCCGCTCGTTCTCGGCCAAGCGGGCGTAGGCCAATCCTAGGTAGAAATGCGTTTGTGCGCGGCTGGGCGCGTGCGCGGTCGCTCGCTCCAGCACGGCAACGGCCCGGCGGTGGCGGCCCTGTTTGAGCAACGCTTGGCCGCGCTGGCTCAACAGCACGCCCCACTGCCGGGCTTTGCGTGCCAGCAGTGAATCCGGCAAGGCCCGGTCTAGCGGCTCGGGATAGACGCGCACCTCAGGGCCGCGCTGTTGCCGCAACCTCGCCAACAAGGCCCCGGGCGCGCCCTCGGCTAGGGCGGCGGGATACGGGTCTTGGTAATAAGCGCAGATCTCGGCGGCGGCTAGCTCCTGAGCGCGGCCCGCCGATTGCAACAGATAGCGATCGATGATTAGCTGGAGATACTGGCGTCTAACCGCCGCGGCGTCTTGGGGCTGGCCAGCGTCCAACAAGCCGAGGTCTTCGGCGGGAAGTTGCTCGACGTACGCGCGCAGTGAGTCGGCGTCAATGCGATGCGGGCCAATCGCTGCGACCACCGGCGAGTCGGCCGGCATGCATGCGGGCAGTGCCCAAGCGACCCACCACAGCGCACCCCTTCCCCAGTGCATTGTGCATCAGTAGGCGAGCGAGATCGTGCCGACCCGGCTTGCGGTTTCGGCGTCCGTGTCCAGTGAGATGCGATAGAGATAGTGGCCCGGCGGCACTGGCTGGCCAGCGTCGTCGCGACCATCCCATGCCGGCACGGCCGCGCCGCGGTCAAACAAGCCGCGAATCGCGTTTAGCTGCTTTAGCTGGCGCACCGGCCGGCCGGCCAAATCGTAGATGCCCACGGTGAGCGTGCGCTGCACGGACACGTCGTGCAACTGAAAGCGGAATTCGGCCGCGTCGTTGAGGCCATCGCCATTGGGGGTGAATGGATTGGGCGCGACGCGCACTTGCGCCAGCGGATTCGCGCCCAACTCGTCGGTGCGCACGCCGAGGGAATTGCCCGGAAAGTCGATGTTGGCATCCCCGGGATCGATGAGTTGTTTGACGCCGTCGCTCTCGCTATCGAAAACCCAGCCTTGAAACTGGGTTCCATAGCGCACCACGTGGGCGGCGAATTCCACCTCGATGAGCTTGAAGGTGTCGCCCGCGCCCGCCAGCTTGGGCAAGGCCACGACGATGCGGTCGTCGAGGATTTCGACCGGAAAGTCGCGGCCCAAAACGACGCCATCCACGCGCACGGCATGCACGGCCTCGGCGCGGGTCAGGGTGAAAATTTCCAGCCGATCAAAGCCGGTGTCGCCTTGGGCAAAGGTCGGGCGCACACTATAGGTGAAGTGCGTGCTCTCGTTGCGCGAGACGTCCTGCGGCCAAATCTCCCCGACGACCTTTAAGGCAGCTGGCGGAGCGAATTGAATTTCTAGTTCGCGCAACGCACCGGCTTGGTGCAGGCTCGACAGAAAGATGACTTGGATTTGCAAATAGCGCTCGGGGCCGGGCGAGAGGATGGGGGTGCCATCGGCCCACGCGGCCGCTGCTAAGGTCGAATCGCGCTGACCAGCCGTTAACGCGTAGGGCGCCGACCAGAAGCTCCAGTTCTCTTCGTCGAGGGTTGTAAAGCGCACGGACAAATCGGCGCGTTCAAACTCCTTGCGGATCAATGGCGTCGGCTCGCCTTCTATGTTGCTCGGCACCCAGTACAAATTGGGGTCTGGGTCGCGGCCCGAGCGCGTGCGAATGATTGCATTCGCTCCCTCCGCAAACGCGCCATCCCAGCGAATTTTGCCCCACGCCATGGGCGTGCCAAAGTCGAGCACGGCCGTGGTGTACACGGCGCGTTCGACAAAGCCTTCGCCAAAAATCTCAAACTCGGCGATCTCCCAGTTTTCAATTGGGTTGAGCGGGCGCACGGCTACCCATTGGAACTGCTGAGTGGGGAAGCGGATATCGACGATTGGGTCCAAGTTTTCGGTTTCTTTGCTCAGGGTAATCAGCCGCGAGTCGTTGGGCGCATCTACGCGGGTGCTGCTGATCCGCGTGAACCAGCGGTTCTCGGAGGTGCTCAAATAGCAGTGGGAGGCAAAGTTGTTGGAGCTGTTGGCCGCCGAGACCTCGTACCACGGCAGAAAGTTTTCAGTAAAATCCTCCTCGGCCAAGGTTTCTTTGGTCAGCCGCGGCTCGCCCATCAGCGCGAGCAGCTCGTCGATTTTGGGGTTGGTCGTGCCCAGCCGCGGGTAAAAGCGGATTCGATTGATCGGATAGTTGACGCCCAGCTCGACGATTGAGTTTTGGACGTACAAGCGGGTCTGGATGCCGCTGTTCTCGCTGGTGCTGACGTTAAAAAAGGCCGCGGTGTTGGGGTCGCCGTCGAACATCGGGGCCACCTGCACCAGTTGGGTGGAGATGTCGCTGCAGCTTCCGCTGGTGGTGATGTTGTTGGAAATGCCGCGGGCAATGCGGGTGCGGACTGCAGGGTGCGCCAAGTTCAAATCCGGCCGCACGAAAAATGGGCGCATCCACAGCCCATCGGCCGCATCGACGATCTCGTTGAGCGTATCTTCCCACGTGGCATAAGCGATATTGGAAGCCACCGGACGCAGTTCAATCGGCGCACCGGCCGAATCGAGCACCGCGTAGTGCCCCGGCTCAAACGACAGGGCCGCCGTCCAAGCATTGCCGTCCTCGCCGCCGAGTTTGTACGCGTTAAAAGCGAAAGCCGGCAAGGCACTCAACGCGCCGAGCAAAAGACCAACAAAGAGCATATCCCGACCTCAGCGTTTAAGACTACCAAGGAATGGCGTCGTACAGAAAGGCCGCTGCTTCGGCGTGTGCCCGACTGTTGGGATGAAAATCCGTCGGGTGAATCCAATAATCCCGGGCGTCCTTGCCAGCGAAGAGCGGGAGCAGATCCACGTAATGGATTCCCTCCTGCTGCGCTACGACCTCGATAATTTCGTGTATCTCTGTTAGGGGATAGGCTTCGAGTTTATAGAATAGAGGCCAGACGACCAAAGAGAATGCAATTCCCCTCGCCGAGCAGTAATCCTTCATCCCGCGAAGCAACTCTCGGGTCTGGGGCCAATGGGGGTTGTTGGTGTAGAGTTGTCGATACCACTCAATGGTCTCGTGGGCGGTCTGCTGCCGCTGTAAGCGAGCGGCAAACCAACGCAGGGTATAGCTATCCCGTCCCGCCAAAAATCGGGCTGCATTCGATCTGGAGAACACGCTCATAAGATTGTTAAATTCACCGTCCAACCTCGGACGACGCCCGTTCTTAACTGTAATACCTTTAGATTCTTTGAACCACTTCCAAAGATGCCCCCGCATAATTGGATCGTTTAGGACAAACAAATACACGACGCGGTCAACCCGAGCAAAGTAATTGATAAAGTGCTCCATTTTCCCGGAGACATGCTCGATACCCCAGCCCGGCTTACAGCCATTGAAGAGCCGGTAGTGCTCGGCGGGGTACTCCCGATTCAAGCGGGTTTCCAAGACATTCGAAAACCGATCCTCGACCCGCACCCCTATGCCATAGCAAAAGGAGTCGCCAACCAACACGACGATTTTGTCCCGCCGCCCATCAAACTCAGCCATGGGCCGCTCGCGCAGTCTTTTTTCGTTGTGGCGATTCTCAATGGCATTGGGCACTTTGCGCGGCGATAGATCGGCGAGGGAGGGATTCAAGAAGCCATTATCCATATAGGTCAATTCCCCCCCACAGACAAAGTCGGGAGTGCCCACAAAGTGGTCGTCGAAGCAATCCAGACGAACACGTGGCTCGTCCGTCATGTAATTGATAAAGGGATAGATCGGCTCGGACCAACGAGCGAACAGCCAAAAAGAGCCTTCAACGACGAGGGCACTAACGGCCAAACTGGCAACGACCAACAGCAGCGTACCGCTCTTTCTAATCACCCTACGGCCTCTGCGATTTCGGCGGTCCGGCCCCGAGGGACGTACGAGGGGCCGGCGCGGCGAGCAGCAGCAACGGCATCGCCAATGGGGGGTGGTTTCTCATCTTCACGGTCCGTTCGACGGGCGGAACAGTACGCTCCGCTTCAGGGCTACGAGCATAAAAAAACGCCAAAGAGAGGGCTCGTCAAGAACGCATCTCGACCGGCCCCGAGCGGGTCGACGGCGTTGACCCGAGCGGCAACCTGGGGCCTTTCTCAAAAGTGAGACCCCATTTCGCGAACTTGCCCCTTTAGACGCCTCACTACCAAGGAATAGCGTCGTACAGAAAGGCCGCTACTTCGGCATGCGCCCGACTGTTGGGATGAAAATCCGTCGGGTGAACCCGGTACTGCTGGGCGTCCTTGCCAGCGAAGAGCGGGAGCAGATCCACGGAGTGGATTCCCTCCTGCTGCGCCACGGCCCCGATGAATTCGTGTACCTCTGTTAGGGGATAGGCGTCGAGTTGGTGGAATACAGGCCAAACGACCAAAGAGAATGCAATCCCCTTCGCTGCGCAGTAATCCTTCATCTGGCGAAGCAACTCTTGGGTCTGGGGCCAATAGGAGTTGTTGGTGTACAGTTGTCGATACCACTCAATGGTCTCGCGGGCGGTCTGCTGCCGCTGCACACGCAGGGCAAACCAACGCAGGGTATAGCTATCCCATCCCGCCAAAAATCGGGCAGACCGTCGCCTCGGTACATCAGACTTGGTCCGCAAGTGCATAAAATCGTTAACTTCACCTTCCAACTTCAGTCGGCCCCACAATTCTCTTTCCTTTTTCTGCAGACGCCCATCCTGAATTGGATCGTTTAGGACAAACGAATACACGACGAGATCGACCCGACCAAAGAACTTGACATATTCATACATCCTTTTGGCACTCCACGTGACATCCCAGGCCTTATAACAGGTATTGAAGATGCGATAGCGCTCGGCTGGGTGCTCCCGATTCAATCGGGTTTCCAAGACATTTGAAAACCGGTCCACTACCCGCACCCCCTGACCAAAGCAAAAGGAGTCGCCGACTAACACGACGATTTTGTCCCGCCGTGCATCGAATGCAGCCATAGGCCGCTCGCGCAGGCCTCTTCCATTGAGGCGTATCTCAATGGCATTGGGCACTTTGCGCGGCGATAGATCGGCGAGGGCGGGATCCATGTTGGCATTCCGCGGCGATAGATCGGCGAGGGCGGGATCCATGTTGGCATTCCCTACATAGGTCAATTCCCCCACCCCCCCACATACAAAGTCGGGAGTGCCCGCAAAGTGGTCGTCGTAGCAATCCAGACTAACATGTCGCTCGTCCGTCTTGTAATGGACCACGGGATAGACCGGCTCGGCCCAACGAGTGAACAGCCAAAAAGAGCCTTCAACGACGAGGGCACTAACGGCCAAACTGGCAACGACCAACAGCAGCGTACCGCTCTTTCCAATCATCCTACGGCCTCTGCGATTTCGGCGGCCCGGCCCCGAGGGACGGTCGGTTTGTCCAAGCACTTGGGATCAGCGGTTCGCGTCGGCATCTTCGACTCTCATCTTCACGGTCCGTTCGACGGGCGGAACAGTACGCTCCGCTTCAGGGCTACGAGTATAAGAGAACGCCAAAGAGGGAGCTTGTCAAAAACGCATCTCGGCCGGCCCCGCCCGGCAACCTGCTCAACCAGCACGACGAGCCGCGCAGCCAGTCAAAGGAGGGCGAAAGGCGATTTTCACCGATTCGGGTATTATCAAGATAGCTTTGCGAAAAACCCCGCTATGCACTCTTTGGGCTGGGTTCTATATTAGCACATCCATTTCCAACAGGCAGGTTTTTATGGCTTATCGGCTCGCGTTGGGCATGCTCTGGGGTGTGCTGGTGCTCGGCACCGACCTGCGAGCGCTCGATACCCTGCGGGTGGGCAACAACGGCAACGTCTCTTGGGCCGGGCAGACCTTTGGCGCAGCCGTGCAGCCGCTCCCCGCCGAATACAAGGTCAGCCGGTTCTTCACCGAAGTCGGCAATGTACCGGGCAACATCATCGATTTGTCGAATCTAGCGGTGGTAAGCCCCCAAGTGCTGGTCAAGACCCTGATCCAAGCCCCGCCCGAATTGCTCGCTGGCGAAGTGGCCTTAGCCGAAGAGAAACTGCTCGCCGCGCTCGCGTCCCTGCCCGGGGCCACGGCGATGGCGCCTTCCCAGCGCGAGGGACTCTCCCTGATTCGCATTGATTTTGCCGCGGACATTTCCCTCGACGAGGCCGTGGCACAAATCGCGGCCGCCCTAGAGCCGGTGCGCTCGGCCGGCGTTGACCCGCTCATCCTGCCGGTCTTGTTGAGCCCAGACCACGTCGTCCGCGGCGAGAACGTGGCCCGGCGCGCCCTCGGGTGGGGCGGCGGCATTACGGCACCGGCCATCAAGGATATCCCCGCATCGTTGCTCGAAGCGACCCTGCTGGAGCTCATTGAGCCGGGCGGGGCCGAAGATGCGTTCGCCCGCAAGGGCACCTTTGGGGCCTTGGGCACCTTTATCGTCCTCGACCTCGGCAGCCCCATTGGCATCAACCGCATCCGCTTCTATCCGCGCAACACCGTGCAAAGTGCTCCCCAATACCCCTTTCAGACGGATTTCATTCGCCAGTTTGAGTTGCTCTCCCACGACGGGCAAAACCTCGTCCTAGACGGCACCGGCCGCCTCGTGCCCCAGCTCGACGACTTTGCAATGCTGCTCAAGACCGCTAGCAACGAAGAGGCGGTCGTGGAACTGGCGATTGACCCGGCCCAGACCGCGCGCTTTGTGCGCCTCAAATCCACGTCCTCCTTTCCCTACGAGCTCGACGAATTTGAAGTCTTTGGCGAGGGCTTTATCGGCACGAGCCGCTACATCTCCCACGTGTACGACTTGGGCGCACCGGCCACTTGGGGAAACATCAGTTGGCGCGAAAGAACCGTGGATTTGCGCTCCCGCAGCAATCCAACCGACCCCGCGCCCAGTACCTGCCGAGTCGAATCCGCTGTGTTCACCGCCCCGGACGCCATCCCCAGCGACTACGGCGACTGCGCCCCCACGGCGCGGTTTACCGCCGAAGGCTACACCAACGTGCATGAGTGCTTCCAGACCCACTGCGGCGCGGTCGTGCGGCCGGGCCGCCAGCAAAGCGCGGAGCCAACGGCCAGACCGCTCGGGCGCACCAGCGGCCTCGCCGAGATCATCGTCCGCACCCGCACGGGCACGGATCCGACCCCGGTGCTGTACAAGCGCGGCAATGTCCAGCGCGTGTCAGACGACCAACTTGCCTCCTCCCTAGACCGCCCGAGCGACCAGCTCGCACGCGACGAATATCTCGACCTCGCGCCCGACCTCGAAGCCGTGCCCCCGCAGGTGTGGGGCAAGGGAGAAATCGAAGAGGACCTGCAAAATTGGAGCCCTTGGTCGTCGCCCCACCAAGGCGGCGAATGGGAGGGCGGTACGCCGGTTTTGTCGCCCGGGCCGCGCCGCTACATCCAGTTTTCCGTCGATTTTCTCAACCGCGAAATCAACGCGACCAAGGCGTTGGAACAGCTGTCCATTGAATACCTGCTGCCGCCGATTGCCGAGGAGCTCGTCGCCGAGATCTTCCCGCGGGAGGTGGAAGTCTTTGAGCCGGTGGATTTCACGTATGCGGTGCGCGCCAAAATGGAGTTCGCCGGGGTCAAGGGGTTCGACACCTTTGAGCTGCTAACCGCGAACCAAGTGCTGGGCATTGACAAAATCGAGATCTGGGAGCTGCCCGACCGGCTCGTGGCCGAGCAGGCCCTGAACGCCGACATCGTGACCGCGGCCAATGGGCAAGCGGCCGTGCAGACGCCCGACGGCGTCCAACACGCCTTGCCCTATACCGTAGAATCGGCCGACGGCGGCTCGTTTGTCATCCAAGCGGTGACCGAGCGCAATGCGATCGTGCGCTTCCCCCAAATCACTCGCCCGGCCGATGGCGGCGAGATGCTGCTAAAAATCAAGTTCCGCGGGCGCGTGTTGCTGTATAGCACCTTGTTCCGCGGGCAGGCCGTGCTCTCGTCGCAGGCCGGGAGCATCCAGCGCATCTCCGCAGGCAACGCCGACTTCTTAGGGGAAGCCGACCTGCCCACGGATTCGGGCATCACCGTGTTAAGCCCAGACATCAACCAAGGCGACCTGTTCGGCGCTTTTGCCATTGAGCCGAGCGCGTTTACCCCCAATGGCGACGGCATCAACGACGCCGCGACCATTGGCTACGACATCCTCGCTGTGACCCGCCCCACCGCCGTACAAGTGCGCGTCTTCGACCTGTCTGGCCGCCTCGTAAAGCCGCTCTACGCAGGCGCCGAACTGAGCGGGCACTACGACCACCTGTCTTGGGATGGGCGCGACGCCAACGGCAACCGGGTGCCGCCGGGGCTGTACTTGGTATCGCTCTCGGTCAATGGCGATGCGCGTCAGACCCACCGGATGCGCTCAGTGGCCGTGGCGTATTGAGGGAATTAGAAGTGCCCGGTGCAAAGAGCATCGCGGTCACTGAAGCTACGCTTACGGTCGAACTCGCGGACGGTCGCATCATCTCCGTTCCGCTAACGTGGTATCCGCGGCTCGTCCACGCGACGCCAGCCGAACGCAACAATTGGGAACTGTGTGCTGCGAATCGCCACATTCACTGGGAAAATTTGGACGAGGACATTAGCGTGGAAGGGCTGCTGGCGGGGCGTCGATCCGGGGAGAGCGAGGCTTCGTTCAAACGCTGGCTCAAAGCGAAGCGAGCGGGACGGAGTGTCGCGCTCTACAAGCTCGGGCGCGACAAACGCTAGTGACCCCCTCCCTGCAACTGCTGCTCCCACTGCTTTTTAAGCTGCTCAAAAATCTCGGCCGAGCGCCCTTCTCGATACTGCTCGGTAAACTGCTCTAAGTGCTGCACGCCTTTGAGCGTGTCCCCCAAAACCATGTACAAATGACCGGCCAAGCGGTTGCCCTGATAGTGCTCGGGCTGAATCGCCAAAATGGCCTGCACCTGTTCCATGGCGGCGGCCGCACGGTGCTCGACGATGTACTGGGTGGCCAAGAGCAAGCGGGCATCAACCGCGGCTGGGTCACCCGCAATCGCTTGCTGCAAGTGGGCTTTGGCCTCCTCGGCTCGGTCGGCGAAGAAGAGCAAGCGCGCCAAGCGGTAGCGCGCCGCCGTGTGCAGGGAATCGGCCGCTAGAATCTGCTGGTATTCGGCGCGGGCTACGTCCAAGCGGTCCAGCCGCTCGTACAGCTCGCCCAACTGAAAGCGCGCTTGCAGCGAATCCGGCTTGGCCGCCACGAGCGCGCTATAGGCGACCGCGGCTTGCTGCCACTGCCCCAACTGAGCGCGAGCATAGCCGAGCCGCCCGTAGAGGTCGGCGGTGTCTGCGTCCTCGGCATTCAGCAAGCCCTCGTACATCGCGATTGCTTCGGCGTAGCGGCCGGTCCGCAAATAGACATTGCCCAGCGCCAGCCGCGCCCGTGCCTCTGCGGGAAAGCGCCGGATGAACTCCCTGTATGCCGCCATGGCCCGGTTGTACTCGCCGCTCCGGGCGTACAAAGAAGCGAGGTTGAACCGCGCCCACTTGAGGTCTGAGTCGAGCGTCAGTGCTTTCTCATAAGCGGCGGTGGCATTGATCGGCAACCCCTTTTTCTCCTGCACATAGCCCAAGCGATAGTGCGTGTGGGCGTCGCCTTCCACATTCATCGCTCCCACCCGGAAATTGCTGGCGAGGGCCAACGCGAACGCGGCCCCGCCAGCGACGAGCAGGTCTCGGTACGCCCTCCGCCGCCACAGCCGGTAGAGCTCCCGGCCGCTGTATGCGGCAAATATCAGTAGGATGGGCACCACGGGCAGGCGATAGCGGGCGCTAACGAAAAAAGCCACCACCGTGAGCATGTACGCGCCGGCGAACAACGCCAGCAACAGGGGTTCGGGGCGGCGCAACAAGCCGTTCCGATAGCTCAGGCCCAGCCCCACCAGCGCGAGCGGCGCCAGCAGCCCAAAGGGGAATGCCACGCCGCACTTCCAAAGCAAGACTTGCAACAACGGCGAGTACTGGCGGGCAAAGTAGAGGTCTTGATTGCGGCCAATCTCGTCGCCATGCCAAAACAGATACAACTTGTGCAGCAGCAGCTTGAGGTACGCCACCGGCTGCTCGCGCATGAAGTCCCAAGCCTCGGCCCAGAAAAAACGGGATTGGGCCGAAGGCTGGGTCGCGCCGGCCTCCAAGCGCGGCCGCGCGGTGAGTTCTGCCCACGCCGGTCCGGGCTGAATCGCCACGGTCTCGTCGTACTGGGCGTTGTTGCCAATGTAAAAATTGAGCCCCGCGTTGGACGAGATGAGCACCCAATCGCCGCCCACAGCGTAGTTGCGCAAAGTGACCGGCGCGATGGCCAAGGCGGTGCCCAACAACAGCAGGGCCGCCCCCGCCAACGAGCCGCGCCGCACCCATACCAACCACAGCACCGCCACCGGCACAAACGCCAGCACATTGGCCACGCACAGCGCGGCAAGGCCGAAGAGGAACCCGGGCAACAGCAACCGCCGCGCCCGCCCCTCGACCGCCCACAACAACGCCCCCAGCGCGAGCAGGTTTAACGGTAGCGCGAGGGCCGGCGGCAGCAACTCGGCCTCAAAGAAAATGAAAGGCCCGTAACACGCGGCCAGCCCAGCCGCCCAATAGCCCACGGTCGGCGAAAAGACCCGCCCCAAGCGAAAAATCAGCAGGCACAGCGTGGCCCCCAGTGCAGCTTGGACCAACCGCGGCAGGGTAAAATTAGGCTCAAAAAGCGCGTAGAGCGCGCCGAGGAAATGCGGATAGAGCGGGGGTTGCCAAAAGGGCTGATCCCCGAAGTGGCCGAGGGCCATGGCCGCGGCCGCTTGGGCGTACGTTTTGGCGTCAACGAGGGGAAAATCGTAGAACGGGCTGCGCTGGCTCTGGAAGAGGTACAACAGCCGCAACGCAAAGGCCGCGCCCCAGACGAGCGCGAGTTTTGCCACCGCGCTATATACCCAAGCCCGCGTACACCGTGATAAAGCCCTCGGTCACAGTGCGGGTTTTAATGTCTGGGTCTTCAAAGTCGCGGGCGTCGAACTTCAGGCCGACCTGCGTGGTCAGCACGTAGCCTTGGTATTCGGCCACATTGGTCACTTGGCCCGCTGTGATGAAGGATTGGAAGTTGTTGATGTCGGCTTCCAAATCCCGAAACAGCACGTACTCGACGCCGGTCGCGAGGGTGGTGCGCCGCATCAGGGGCAGCTCTACGACCACGCCCAGAATCTCGGTCAGCTCGGTGCGCTTGGCTTGGGTAAACAGGTCGTAGGTCTGGCGGCGGTATTCGCTTTTCCACCTCGGCAGCACCCGCAGCCGCGCCAGCTCCACGAGGTAGTCGGCCTTGTTGATGACGCCCAAGAAAAACTCCGCGTCGTCCAAGCCGAACTGGGTGCGTGCGGCTGGGCCGAGACGCTGGTGCCACAGGTCGTATTTGAGCGAATTTTTGATCGTCAAATCCGCTAGCGGCGCGTACGTATGGCCGATGTACAGCGAATTGTTGAGCGCGTCGCGGGCCAACAGCGGGTCCAGCACCTCCACGTTGCGGGAGTCGCGCAGGGTGTTGCGGTTGTCCCACTGGATGAGGTCGTCGGGAATGTCGTCCGCCACGCTTTTGAGCACTTCCATGACCTTGAGCCGCCCCCAATTCGGATGGTCTAAATCGACGGTCAGCACGCCGTAGGTGGCGCGGTTGCGCTGGTCCGAGGTAATCCGCTCCTCGCGCAAATGCCCGATGGTGGCGCGGATTTCCGGGGTGATGTGGACGCCGGCGTACACGTTGAAGCCGCGGCGGTCGCGCTTGTAGGGAAAGTCTGGCTCGTTGTCGTTTTCAAAGCGATCGACCCAGCCGTTGTTGTTGGCGTCAATGCCGTAGAGAAATTCGGGCCGATCGACGTGTTGGCGGAGAAAAGGCTCCTCGTAGTCTGGGATCAGATTGATGACGCGGCCGTTGTCGTTTTGGTTGAAGTCGGGAATGAAATCGTTGTTTTCGTCCCACCCCGGAAAGACTGCGCGATCGACCGACAGGGCGTCGTTGCGGCCCCAATCCGGGGTGCGGTCTTGGTCGTCGTTGTCCTCGACGAATTCCACCAAGAACCGCTCGTTGCTGCCCGGGTTGTGGTCGGCAAAATAGCCGGAATTGTAGTCGATGAAGCCGTCCTGCTCGCTGATGTACGTTGAGGTGGCGTAATCTGGGTCCATCTGGAATGCCTCGGCAAAAAAGAAATACGGCGCGGCGCGCTTCCACAGGTTGAGCATGAAGGCGTCGGCCGAGGGCTTGGCGGATGTGCCCGAGGAGGTGCTGTGGTCGGTGTTGCCTTGGTCCGCGCTCGGATAGGGATACTTGCGATACGTGCGGCTGTTGTCCCACTCGCCGTACAGGTGAAAGCCCTTGACGTCTTCCAACGCGAGCGTGAAGCCAAATATTTGCGTGGCCGTGGGCAGGCCGTACTCAAACGAGACGACCCGCAGATTGGTGTTGTCCTTGACGTTGCCTGGGGCGCGGGTGACCAGCAGGAAGATGGGGTCGTTGCTGCGGCCGGTTTGGCGGTTGGACGTGGCCTGCACCTTGTAGTCGTTGCCCAGTACCAAGTCGAACTGGACGTTGCGAATCTGGGATTTGTCCTGCGACGCGACCAACAAAAAATCCGCGCTGTTGAAATCGTAGCGCAGGCGGATTTGCTCGTTGCCGTCGGCCGCGATAAATCCCTCCTGCGGGAACCCGCCTTCGACGACCGGCTCAAACCCAATTTCCCTGCCGCGGTCCACGCTGCCGTCCAAATAGGTGATGATGATGTCCGAGCCGGCGCGGAAAAACGCCGCGCCCCCCTCGCCATCGGCTGGCGAGTCGTCGCTGAGCAAAATTTCAATCCAAGCGATGGCTTCGTTCTTTTGATCCACGGTCAGTTCCCCGGCGAGGGGATTGCCGCCGAAGCCGTCGGTGAGGGTATTCGATTGGTGGGCGTTGACAAAGTTGAACCCCAACGTGGTGAAATCGCCCACCTGAACGGTGGTGCGCCCCCCCATCAGGGTGGTGTTATTGGTGCGATTGATGCCCTCGACGTTGGTGCCCGAGCCGCCCGATTCGCTCAGCCGCGAATACAGGAAGGTGAGCAAGTATTTGTCCGTGGCGAAGTCGAACTGGACGCCGTCGAAATCGGGCTTGGAAAAGGTCATGGGCGTCAGGGTGGTGCGGATGCCGTTGCCAATGGTGAGGGCGTAGTGGTACTCGCCGATGGAGTCCGACGCGATGAGCAAGCTGTTGAACCAAGTGCCAAAGCGGTCGTCCTTGAACAGCTCGTTGCCGCGCTGCAAGGGCTGGCTTTGGCTGTTGTTGAAGATGAGCCAGCCGCGATTGACGAAATTGCCAAAAAAGTCGTAGAAGTAGCTGCCCTCCAGTGCCACATCGACGTAGCGTTGGTAGGGGGTGCGGGCGTAGTTGGAGTACTCCCATTGCCGCCAGCGGTACTCGTTGAAGAGCTCCTGCGGGATGTACCACTTTTTCACGGCCGGGTCTATCGCGTCAAAAAGGACGCCCGAACCTTGGGGCTCAAACGTGGTCCGGCCGCCGCGCTGAACGCCCAGCCGACGACCGTAGTCTTGGGCTAGGGCCGCGCCGGCTAGGAGGCAAAACAAAGACGCGACAAAAAAAGGCGATCTCATAGAGGACTCCTTGAAAGCATTTTTTTTACCTCGTACTCCCGCACAAGAACGTCACCCCGTGCGCCGACACGGGGGGGGGAATCCATGTTGAGTTGGAATTTGGGCATTGTGTCGCTCCTCAAAGTTTGGGCGTTTCGCCAGACAAAAAGTGACCGATCACCTAAAGATCAAAGGTGTATTTCCCGTACCAGAACGCGCCGCCAAAGCCATAAGGACTGTGCTCGCCAAAGGGTCTGCCGAGGCCGGTTGCGGGATCCTCGCCGGCGATCTCGTTTTCGTAATTCGTCGGCTCGGTGTTGAGGACATTTTGCAGGCCGATGGTGATTGTCGATCCCGCATTGAGCGAAAAGCTGGATTCGAGGTCGAGCAACAACGCGCTGCCAAAAACTTGGTGGCCCCAATCCCATTCATCCCACGAACCGTAGTAACTGACGCGGCCCAACGCGCTCCATTTGTCGGTTGGGGATTGGGTCAGAGTCGCGTTTGCGCGGTGTCGGGGAAGCCCTCGTTCCAAGAGCGTGATGCGCTTTTGGTTGACCAAGTCTTCGTCGAATTTGGTGACAGCGGTTTTGGTGAAATTGTACGCGAGGCTCAGTTCCCCCTTGGACCCAACCGGCGCGGTGAGAACGACGTCGATCCCTTGGGTGCGCGTTGCAAAATTGTTGGTGAAAAAGCGGAACTCTTGCAGATTGGTGATGCCCGCTGCGCGCAGTTGTTCGATTAGTGCGGCGTCGAGCTCACTGAGCTTAAAATCCTGCGAGGTCGTCAGGCGGTCCTCCACCACAATATTGAAATAGTCGAACGTGACATGGACGGGATAATTGGGAACCGCCACGACGAGGCCCGCCGAAACATTGGTCGATTTTTCCGGCTCCAGCACATCGCCACCCACCAATTTTGCGGCCGGATGCGTCGAGGGAATCGTGGCTTTATTGACCAAAATGAGATTGCCCTCGTCGTCTTCGCCGGACTCGGTCGTCTCGTTGTACGCATTTTGTTGCCCGGGTGTGGGTGCTCTAAAGCCCGTGCTGAACGAGCCGCGCACTTTCACGTGCTCGTTGATCCCGTAATTGGTCGCCAACTTGTAATTGGTCGTCGCGCCAAATCCCTCGAAATTTTCAAAGCGCAACGCGCCGCCGAGCAACCAGTTGTCCTGCGGGTTCCACTCTGCATCGCCGTAAATCGCCCAGTTGGACCGACTCCACGCCCCGGCCGCAACATCGCTGAATCCCGGGAACCCATTGGAACTCGGCAGAAAGCCATAACGCGCCAACGGGCCTACTTCATAAGAGGCTGGCTCGCCGCTTACGATTTCAAACCTTTCAATGCGATATTCAAGCCCGCTGGCAACGAACAACCGCTCGCCAAGTGGGTAGATCGCATCGAGATTGAAATTGGTATCGGTCTGGATATACGCGCCCGGATCAAATGAGGTTGGGGTGTTAGGGCCTAGGGACGCATTGATGGTTTGGTTGATAAAAAAATCGGTTTCGTGCCGCCCATAAGACGCGCTGAGGTCCCATACCAGCAGCGATTTTGTGCCCTTAATCCCGGCCAACAAGGCGCGGTCTTGCGTGTTCGCGCCAAACCGGGGCGTGAAGCCATTGGGCAATGTTTCTTGGAAGGTGAACAGATCCGGGTCGTCGAAAACCTTTTGCAGAGAATCCGGCTGCGGCACGTCATCGACGATGGGCACCCGGGGGACCGCGCCGCCGCTCAAACGGCCAATGAGCAGGGTCTCGCCCTTATCAATGCTGTACACGCCGTGCCGCTCATTGGGATTGCGAAAGTAAAACCCGCCCTCCACTTCCTTGCTGGCAAAATTGCCGTGTCCGTACAACTCGACGTGGTCGTTGATGAACGCGCCGTAATTGGCAAAGAGCTTCACGTCGTTGCGAACAATGGGTTGTCCCCACGGCTGGGCCGGGTCGGCTATATCCTTGCCCAGCGCGATCAGGCGCACGGCATCGGCGCGTTGCACCGAGCGGTCCGTCTCATCCGCGTTGCCATACTCCGCGCTGAGGTTTGCCCACGCCTCGTCGCTGCCCAAGCCAACATTGCCGGCCACGCTGTAGGTAAGCCCATCGCCCGCTTGGAAAATACCGGGCTTGAGTTGCAAGGACGCGCCTTCATAATTGTTCTTGAGTTGGAAGTTCATCACCCCGGCAATGGCGTCAGAGCCGTATTGCGCCGAGGCGCCGTCGCGCAGCACTTCCACGCGCTTTAATGCAATGGCCGGGATCGGCGATATGTCAGGCCCTTGCGCCGCGTCAGATACGCCCGTAGGCCACCATGCGATCACAGAGCCGCGGTGGCGGCGTTTGCCGTTGACGAGTACTAAGGTGTGGTCGGGTGCTAATCCGCGCAGGTTGGCCGGGCGGACAAAGGTCGCAGCGTCACTGATCGGCTGGATGTTGACATTGTAGGACGGAACGACATTTCTCAGCAGATCGGGCAAATCCGAACCGCCCTGTTTGACGAAATCTTCGCCGGCAACCACGTCGATGGGAACGGCCGACTCGGCGACCGAACGCGGTTGGGCGCGCGATCCCGTCACCACCAATTCATCAAACGCGACCACTTGTTCGAGAATATCCGAAAACTCGGTCGCGGTGGTATCCGCGCTCGCACCAGACGAACCTTCCTGCGCGCTGGCGATGGTGCTCGCGGCAAGCGCGATGACGAGGGCGAAGGCCGTGCTTCCCGACGTTGGCCGACGCAGTTCTTTTATCTTTGGAACAGCCATGGTTTGAATAATCTCCTTCCGTCTCGAGTCGAATATGGGCTTTCTACGCAAGCACCATAAAATCACTTCAGACCGCTCTCTGCAACTCACCGCCGTTGATTGCGGCTGCTCAATCCCGTATCCTCTTGGGCCACACCCCCGTAGAGGAGGATCCCCATGGCCACACCTCGTATCGACGACCGCGATTGGTCCGCTCTGACTATCGGCCAGCGCATCCGCCAACTCGAAGTCGAGGGCTACCTCGTCCTGCCCGACCTGCTCGACGCCGACCACCTCGCCCGCCTCAAAGCCATCACCGCTACTTTCGAGACCAAGGCCGTCGATTACAGCGAACATCAGCGCGGCCGCAGCAACATCCAATTCGATGGCGGCGAAATCACCGCCCTGCTCGGCCACCCGCCAACACTCGCGTTCCTGCGCGAACTTTTGGGCGACGACGTGATCTTCATGCACTACGGCTACGCACGCTCCGAACCCGGCCACCCCGGCATCAGCCTCCACGCCGATGGCCAACCCTACGGCTCCAAAATTTTCGGCTTTGAAGGCTCTTGCCCGGTGCTAATCCGGGTGCTCTACTATCTCGACGACCTCATACCAGCCGTCTCGCCGTTCCGCGTGGTGCCGCGCTCCCACCTGTGCTTGCACGCCCACGCCAACCCCTACACGCGCTACGAATCCCACCCCGAAGAAGTCATGGTGCCCTGCAAGGCCGGTTCGGCCGTGCTCATCCACCACCGTGTATTCCACGGCAACTTCCCCAACGTCGGGGCGTACCCGCGCGAAATGCTGGCCATCGCCTACCGACCCGCTTGGGCCGGGCCGGTTGACGCGATCAGCCCTTGGAGCGAAGAAGACCTCCAGACCTTGCCCAACGAAATCCGGCCGCTCTTCGCCGACCGCAACACGCGCCATTGGGACTACCACGGCGGCAACAAGCCCCCGAATATGGCCTCCGCGGCCCCGGGCATGGATCCCAGCCGCTGGGAGCGCGTCTGACGCTACCGAGTGAACACCGTCCCCCGCACGTAAGACCCTTCCTCGGAAGCCAAAAACGCCAGCACCCGCGCCACCCCCATTGGCTCCCCCAGCGCGGCGTTGCGCTTTGCTTCCTCTGGATCGCGGCCTGTGGCCTCGGCCCCTTGCGCGATATTCTTCAGCTTTAGCGGCGTGGCAATCCCCCCGGGGCAAATCACGTGCAAGCGCACCCCTTTAGGCCCCAACTCGCCTTCGAGCTTGTAGTGCAACCCGTGCTGCCCGGCCTTGCTCGCGGCATAAGCGTAGGACGAGGAACCGCCCCGCACGCCCGCGCCCGAGGCGATGATCAGCAGCACGGATTGACCAGCGGCTGCCAAGAGCGGCGTCGCGTATTTGGCCGAGAGAAAGGTGCCCTTCAAGTTGGTGTCGAGCGTCGCGTCCCAATCTTCCTCCGACAGCTCCTCAATGGTCTTGTACGCCCCGGTCAAGACCCCGGCCGCGAAAACCGCCACCTCGAGGCGAGCGGTGTGCGCCCTGATCTGCGCGACCGACGCGGCCACGCTCGCTTCCAACCGCACGTCCGTTGCGTAAAACCGCGCTTGGCCGCCGGCTGCCTCGATCTGCTCCACGGCGGCTCGTCCCTCCGCTTCGTTGTAGTCAACAATGTGGACATGCGCCCCTTCTCGGGCGAAAAGCTCGGCCGTAGCCCGGCCAATGCCGGTAGCTCCGCCCGTTACCAACGCATCTTTGTTCGCGAGTCTCACGCTTACCTCCCTCTATTGCTTGCGGCGGTATATCGCCATGGGATATTTTCTACGAGTGATTTGTTCAAACTCCGCTACATGACCACCAATCGCCAACTCGCCATCTGGCTCCTCGCGGTCTCGGCCCTCATCGTCGTCCTCATCGTGTACGGGGGCTGGGTGCGCCTGACCCGCTCGGGCCTGTCCATCGTCGAGTGGAACGTCGTCACCGGCGTCGTTCCGCCGCTGAGTGCTGCGGCTTGGGAAGGCGAATTCGCCAAGTACCGGCAGACGCCCGAATACCAGCTCGTCAACTATGGCATGGGGCTGGACGAATTTAAGTTTATCTACTACATGGAGTTCGGCCACCGCTTGCTCGGCCGGCTAGCTGGGTTGCTCTTTGTGGTGCCCCTGCTCTATTTCCTCTGCGGCCGGGCCATTCCCCGCGCCCACATCCCCACCTATCTGGGCATTGGCCTGCTCTTTGCCCTACAGGGCTTGGTCGGCTGGCTGATGGTCAAAAGCGGCCTAGGCGACCGGCCCCAAGTAAGTCACCTGCGCTTGACCTTGCACCTTTGTTGCGCCTTTGCTCTTTTGGCCGCTTGCCTCTGGCAAGTCTTTGGCTATCTGTCGTCTAACGCAGAAGTCCGGCCAGTGCCCCGCGCCGTGCGCTGCCTTTGTGCTTGGCTGCTTGCCGCCATCTGCCTCCAGATCGCCGCTGGCGGCCTAGTCGCCGGCCTCAAGGCCGGCTACCTAGCGGATACTTTTCCCAAGATGTTCGGGGCTTGGGTCCCGGCTGGCTTGTGGTCCATGCAGCCGCCGCTCGTAAACCTGCTCAACAACGCCACCACCGTCCACTTTCAACACCGCTTCTTCGCCTTTGTGGTCCTCGGGCTGGCGCTAGCGCTGTGGGTAGCAGCCCGCCGCACGGCCCTAAAAACCGGGGCCGGCCTAATCCTCTGCTTGGTAGCGGTGCAGATCGGCTTGGGGATCGGCACTGTCGTCGCCCAGATGCCCTTGGCCTTGGCCTCACTGCATCAGGCCGTGGCCGTGGCCCTGTTCGCGGCCGCGCTTTTCGTCTGCCACCGCTCGTCGAGAGGCTAGGCTGCCTCATAGCGGTTGATAATCTCGGTGTCGATCGCGCCATCGGCCGCGATTTGGCGCACTGCAAGCGCGATTCGGTGCTCGGGGTTTAGGGCTTCCCACAGGCGGGTGGGCGCGTCGGCGAGGGGCACCAGGTAGGGAACTCCAGAAAACGAAGGCAGCGGGTCGCCGTCTGAATCGTACGTGGTGATGGCGTAACCGTAGCCCGGCTCGACGCAGTCGAAGCGAAAGAAGTGCCGTTCGCTGCGCTCGGGCGCAAAGGGGCTGGCCTTGAGTATGGCAAGCCAAGCCTCATCGGCCTCCAGATCCACATAACCCGCTATGCGCGGCGTGTAGTTGGGCGGGTCTGGCTCGTGTAGCCAGCCAGCCAAGCTCTCGGCCAAGCTGTGGCCGGCGACAAATCCCTCGTGGATGGCGTCGGTATGGACCCCATTGGAGACAATGCTGCGCCGCGCACAAACGCGCATGGCGTTGTACATAATGAGCGTGGGATCGCTCAACTTCGCGGGGTCGGCGGCTTCGGTCCGCAGCACGTCGCCCTCGGCGACGAAGATGCGATTGCGGCTGTTGGCACTGCGCCCCGCGATCCAGTAAACCTGCATCCAAGCCCCCGCCGCGGCCCGGCCAATGACAATGCCGCGGCCTACGTAGGGATTTTCGGCCAGCCGTTGCCGCAAGTTGGCCACGGCCTGTTCTCTTACCGTTTTTGCTGCCATGCCCCATAGTATAGCAAAAGCGCGACCGCACTGCCCACAAAAAAGCCGGTTCTTTTTCGAGGGGAAGTCCGAAAAAAAGAACCGGCCTGAACGAGGTACCGCCGAGAAGGCTACTTACCCGCGCTTTAGCACGGGCAGACCGTTTTTGCTCTCAGACACCTCATAACCATTCGGCACGGCGTCGAGAGCACCTTCCTTCTTAGTCTTAGCAAAGAAATAAATCGTCTGGGAGTTCCCGTTTTTGAGGGTCGTGGTCCGTTGATGCAGAACATACGCGACCCCCTTGGAATTTGTATGCGAAAAGGCCATGACATCTCCTTTAGGTGCGAGATAGAGGAATATGGAAGCCGAGCACGACTTCCGCTGAGTAGGGTCGGGGAGTCTTTTGGAAAAAAAGGCCATCGGGCCAACATCGCAACTCTTTTGTAGCCCCCTCGTCTTAGGCCGGCACGACCACCAAGACGACTCTTGACTAAGAGCAATCCATAGCGTAAAATATACATTTGTTTACGTAGGAACTTAACCAAGGGTTAGGAGCAGTAGATGAGCAATTTCAGCGTTGAGGTCCGGTCGGACGAACCTTTTGAAAAGGCGCTGCGGCGCTTTACGTCCAAAACCCGCAAAGCCGGCTTATTGCGCGACTTGAAGAAGCGGCGTTTCTATACCAAACCCTCGGTTCAGAAGAAAATCAACCGCCAAAAGAGCATCCGCCGGCAGCAGAAGGCCATTCGCATGGCCGGGGCCGGCTTCGTCCGCGGCGCACACGGGGCCGGGGCGCGCAACTCGCGCTAGGTCTTTTTTGTCCGCTAGTCTGTTGGATCAACACAATTAGCAATTAAAGGGAGGTAGCCTTCATCATGTCCGAACGTCAAACTGGATCCGTCAAATGGTTCGACAGTTCCAAGGGGTTTGGTTTCATTCAGCGCGGGGGACAAGACGACGTCTTCGTCCATTACAGTGCCATTCGCGGCGATGGTTTCCGCTCCCTAGAAGAAGGTCAGCAGGTGGAATTTGAAACGGTCGCCAGCCCCAAGGGCCTCCAAGCCCGAGACGTGGTCGTCATCGGCACGGCCCCCGCACCCCAAGCTCCTGAATAACCCCAACCCCTCAAACAATACGAGAAGCGCGGGGCCTTTGGGGCACCCGCGCTTTTTTGTACCAACTCAGCCTAGTGAGTCTGGAAAAACTCCACGACTTCGCCGTTGGGGCCGATGAAAAAGGCAATCGTCACGGTTAGCCTGTCCAGCGTCAGGTCCTTGGGTTCAACCGTGATCTCGCAGCCGGCCTCGCGCACCCGCTCCGTGGCAGCGCGAGCGTCTGCAACTGCCAAGGCAAAGTGCGTCACCGGATCATTGGGGCTTTCGGCTT
This sequence comes from Candidatus Latescibacterota bacterium, assembly GCA_965242865.1. Taxonomy (GTDB): domain Bacteria; phylum Latescibacterota; class UBA2968; order UBA8231; family UBA8231. The sequence goes on along the minus strand of CBDETK010000013.1, from coordinate 4,375,648 downwards.
CAAGTGTGGGCGATTCGGCTGTGGGCGCGAAGAGTTCGAGATGACTTCCGTCGCCCACATCCAAAAGCGCGATTTTGCGCTCGGGCGCACCAAATTCGGCGACGACCTCCATGCCCAGTATATCTCGATAAAAGCACAGCGACGTTTCCCAATCGCGTGTCTGCACGGCCACGTGGTGCATCCCGCAACCAGCGATTATGGCGTTTTTGTCTCCTAGGGGCATCGGCATTCTTCCTTTTTTTATAGGGGCCACTAAGCTCCGCTACACGGCCCTATTTTCCGCGATGACCTGCCAGCAGCACCTTGTCCAGCGTCGGCCGTTAAAGCAGGTAGAAGAAGATATAGGCCGCCAGCCCAGTGCCGACTAAGGCACCGCCGTAGCAGAAATAATGAATGGGAAGGAGCAACTTCCGCACCCCCAGCTCGTGGAGCATGAAGCGGATGCGGTGCGCCGCGTGGTAGAGCGGCAGGGCGGCTACAACGAAAAAGAACACTTTGGCCAGCGGGTGGCTGAGCAATGCGCGCATGGCCTCGTATCCGCTCGCCTCCGAACCGACCCAGCCCAGCGGCTCGGCCAGCCCGACGAAGTAAATCAGCACGGGGATCAGCATGGCGGCCACTACGCCACCCGCGGAAAACAGGCCCCACCAGAAAGGTTCGGTTTTGTCTCGTTTGTAGCTCATAGCGCTAGCGCGTACAGGAAAATGCAGCCAACGGCCGCCGACACGAGGAAAAACCCGACGAAGGCCCCAGCCGTGACCAATTTGGGCGGCACGGTAAACGCGCCCAGCCGCACGACTTGGACGCGGCCCATGACCCCCAGCCAAGTGACCGTGTGGTAGAGGGCAAAGACCAAGGCAACCGCGTAAAAGGCCACAAACGCCGGCTTCGTCAGCACAAAGCGGCGAGCCGCGTATGCCTCCGGCCCCTCAGCCAGCGCAAAGAGCTGGTAGAGAAAGAGGAGGACGAAGGCCGCGATAAAGACGCTGCTCAATTCGCGCATCATAAACAGGAAGTAGCGTCGGCTCTTCAGCCACCAAGCCGGCGACAGCTTTGGCTTGTAGGTTTCGTACGACTGGCTCATTTGTTCCCCCAAGGCATGAGAAAGGATTTGAACCAATTGGCGGTCGTATCGACCTTGGTGCGCTGAATCGCGGCGGCCGGGTCCACATCCTTGGGACAGACCACGGAGCACTCACCGATAAAGGTGCATTCCCAGATGCCCTCGCTGCTAGCGGCAACCACCGTGCGCTGGGCGTAGCCTTCGTCGCGCGAGTCCAAGTTGTAGCGGTAGGAAAGCGCGAGGGCTGCTGGGCCGACGAAGACGTCTTCTAACCCATAGACCGGACAAGCCGCGTAGCACAGCAGGCAGTTGATGCACTGGCTAAACTGCTTGAACTCCTTTAGCTCCGCAGGCGACTGCAAATACTCGCCTTCGGCAACCGGCTTGTCTTCCGCGCGAATGATCCACGGCTGGACCGCCTTGAGCTTGTCCATAAAATCGTCTATATCGACGACCAAATCGCGGATGATCGGGAAGTGGGCGAGGGGCTGGACCACCAACTCATTCGGGTAGTAATCCTTGAGAAAGGCCGCGCAGGTCAGCTTAGGCTCGCCGTTGACCATCATACCGCAAGAGCCGCACACGCCCATGCGACACGACCAGCGGTACGAGAGGGTGCCGTCCATGTGGTCTTTGATGTGGTTGAGCGCGTCGAGGACGACCCAGTCCTCCTGATAGGGCACCTCGTATACCTGCTCGGTCGGGGCGTCCTCCTGTTCGGGTCGGAAGCGGGTCACTCGGATGCCAATGGTCTTGTCGCTCATAGCTCCTCTCAGTCAGTAGGTGCGCTCTTGGGGCTGCCAGCGGGTAATGACGACATCTTGGTATTCAATGCGCGGCTCGCCATCGGTGCGACGCGCCAAGGAGTGGCAGAGGAAGTTTTCGTCGTCGCGCTCCTCGTAGTCCGTGCGCGAATGCGAGCCGCGCGACTCCCGGCGCAAAAGCGCCGAATGGGCCACGGCCTCGGCCACGTCGAGCAGCGAGCCCAGTTCCAACGCGGTGGTCAGCTCGGTGTTGAAAACCGCGGAGCTGTCGTCAACCTGCACGCGCGTATAGCGTTCCTTGAGCTTGATTAACTCGGCGCAGGTCGCCTCTAGGCTCTCCTGTTCGCGATAAATGCCCGCTCCTTGCTCCATCGTCTTTTGCAGGTCCGTGCGAATGTCGGCAATTTTCTCGCGGCCTTCGTTTTTGAAAAACGCATGTTCGATCCGCTGCCACTCGTCGGCCGCCATTTTATTCAAGCGGTCGTCCGGCAGCAGCTCGGCCTCGGCAGCATACTCGGCGGCGTACCGGCCGGCCCGCGCCCCAAAGACTAAAAGCTCGGACAGGGAGTTGGAACCGAGGCGATTGGCGCCGTTGATCGTGGCACAGGCCGTTTCTCCGGCCGCGTACAAGCCCGGAATGGGCGTCGCCGTGGTAATGTCGGTGTGAATGCCGCCCATCATGTAGTGGACCACCGGGCGCACGGGCACCGGCTCATGCACGGGATCGATGCCCACGTAGTTTTTGGTCAACTCGCGCACAAAGGGGATGCGCTCGTCGATTTTCTTTTCCCCCAAGTGCCGCAAATCGAGATGGACATAGGTTCCGTACGGGCCGGAAAAGACCCGACCGGCGCGCTCCTCGTGGACGAACGCCCGCGAAACCATGTCGCGCGGGCCTAACTCCATTTTGTCGGGCAGGTACTCGCTGAGGTAGCGGTCGCCCTTATTGTTGATCAGGTAGCCGCCCTCGCCGCGCGATGCCTCGGTCATCAGGATGCCCGTGCCCGGCAGGCCGGTGGGATGGTACTGCACAAATTCCATGTCCTTGAGGGGACAGCCCGCTCGGTAGGCCATGGACATGCCGTCGCCGGTCTTGATGGCCGCGTTGGTTGTAAAGGGAAAGATGCGCCCCCCGCCGCCCGCGCAGATGATTACGGCCTTGGCGGGAATCGCCTCCATGGCCCCGGAGCGCACGTTGAGCGCGGTCACGCCGCAGGCCGCGCCGTTGTCGTCGAGCAGCAGCCGCGTCCCATACCATTCGTCGTAGCGCTGGATGCGGTCGTACCGGAGCGAAGTCTGGAAAAGGGCGTGCAGCATGTGGAAGCCGGTCTTGTCGGCCGCGTACAGGGTGCGCTTGACCGACATGCCGCCGAAAGCGCGCACGCTGATCCGCCCATCGTCGTCGCGGCTCCAAGGGCAGCCCCAATGCTCCAATTGAATCAGCTCGTCGCGGGCTTCCTTGACGAATACCTCGACGACGTCTTGGTCCGCGAGGAAGTCGCTGCCCTTAATGGTGTCGAAGGCGTGGGAGTCAAAGCTGTCGTCCTCGCGCAGCACGGCCGCGGACCCGCCCTCGGCCGACACCGTGTGGCTGCGCATGGGGTACACTTTGGACACCAAGCCGACACTGAGGTTCGGGTCGAGCTCGACAGCGGCAATCGCGGCCCGTAGCCCCGCGCCACCGCCGCCGACAATGAGTATATCGTGTTTAGGTACGTTCACGAGAAAAGCTGCTTCGATAAATGGTGCGTTGCTTGAGAAAAGGGAAATTAAACCATATCGCCGCTCGGAGCAATTGCCTTAGACCGGGGCCTGCAGCGCCCGCAGCCGGGCCACTTCGCGCGGGGTGGCGCGCCAACCCGCGCCGGATTCGTAGCGCAGGGCATAGCCCAGCGGCGTGAGTTCTTCAACGGCGGGGAAAAAGTGGTCCTGCCCTTTGTGAACGCAGTCCATCACTTTGTCGTCGGCCGCTGGGTCGCGCTGGATGCGCGCTCGAACAGTCAAGTCCGCTCCCCGGCCCAACAGGTACTCGAAAGCCTCCCAGCCCGTTCCTTGGTTGGCGCCAATGGCGTGGAACAGGGGCGTCTGGCCGCCCACGCCGTTGGCGCCGATCGCAGCGCGGGCATTCAAGTCGGCCCCGCGCCCCAGCAGCAGGCGCACGGCCTCTAGTTCGCGGTATTCGACCGCCACGTGCAGGAGGGTAACGCCCCGCAGCGTGAGATGGTCGCCGTAGTCGAGCCAGAACCGCGCCGCGACTAGGTCGGGACAGCGGTCGAGCCGCTGCGCTAGTTGGTCGAGCCGGCCTCGGTGCATGTCCATCGTCGGACCGTCCTCAAAGGCGGCACCCGCTTGGACGAGCACTTGGACGCAGGCGTGTAGGTGGGCGGGCGGCGAGCGTTGGTAGGTCTGCAAAAGTCCGTAGAGGACGCGGCAATCCCAGCCTTCGTTGTACGCATCGTCCGGGCAGACCCCCAAGGCTAGCAGGCGCTGGATATGGTCTAGATCGTGGGCTTCGCAGCACCCAAAAAGCGCGTCGTTTAGCTCGCTCGGGTCGGCGCCGAATTCGATCAACAGGCGCATGGCGTCCAAGCTAGCGGCGCTGCGGTCGGCGTATTGCAAGGGGGTACAGCGCTGCCCGCGTGCATCTTCGACGCGGCGGTGTACTAAGTGCGGATGCCGGCGCAGCAACGCCGCTAAAGCGTCTAAATCGCTCGCGTCGAGGGCGTTTTGCAAGTCCGTGCTATTCATAGCCGTACCTTCTCACGGCGTCTTCGTCAAAGCCCATAAAGTGCGCCAACTCGTGGACCAAGGTGGTTTCCACCTCCCGCGCCAGCTCGGCCCAATCGGGGAAGTCCTCCTCCAAAGGCCCCTGATAGAGCGCGATCACCGGCGGCAGGTCGCCGCTGTCTTCGAGGCGACGCTCGGGTAAGGGCGTACCGGTGAAAAGCCCGTAGAGCACTTCCTCGCGGTCGCCCGTGACCTCTTCAACCAACTCCGGGTCGGGCCAGTCCTCGACGACGATGGCTAGGTTGTCCAGCACCGCACGGAACTCGGCCGGCAGGCGGTGGAGGGCCTTTTCCACCAGCTTCTCAAACGCCCGCCGGCGCTCGGCAACGCTACCAATCGGCGACGCTGCCGTCGTTTTCGTAGCGGTATTCACCACCCAATTCCTCTGCGTACTCTATCGTCTTTTCCACCTCGGCCTCGATCAGGTCAAACCCCAACCCCGGCTGGGTCGGCAGCTCAATGTGGCCATCGACCACCTGCCAAGGCGCGACGAGCAGCCCTTCGCCCAACCCCTCGTCCACTTGTTCCTGCACGAGAAAATTGGGCACCACCGCATCGACCTGCATACAAGCGGAAAAGGCCACCGGGCCGATGGCGCAGTGCGGCATGATGTGGATGTAATAGACCTCGGCCATATTGGCGATCTTTTTCAGCTCGGTGATCCCGCCGGCGTGCGAGCCATCGGGTTGAATGTAAGCGACAGCCTGCTTTTCAAAAATCTCCCGGAACTCCCAGCGCGAGAGCAAGCGCTCTCCGGTGGCAATGGGAAAGGGCACGTGGTCCGAGACCTCCTTGAGCGCAGCGACATTCTCCTGCGGGATCGGCTCTTCCACGAACATCGGCCGCATCCCCGCGAGCTGGCCACACACCTCAATGGCCAGCCCCGGCGTCATCTTGCCGTGGAAGTCAAAGCACAGCTCTACTTGGTCGCCGACCCATTCGCGCATGGTGTACGCGTCTTTGACAAAGGCGTCGATGCGCGCCGGCGGCTCGTGGGCGCGCCACGTACCGCCCGGCCCCGTCTTAAAGGCCGTGTAGCCTTTTGCCAACAGCATGTCGAGCCGCGCCCGCGCCGAGGCCAAGGCCGCGTCGGTCTGGCCGTGGATCCCCCAGTGCGCGTACACGCGAATCCGGTCGCGCACCGCCCCGCCCAAGAGCATGTAGGTGGGGACATCGTAGTGCTTGCCGGCGATGTCCCACAGGGCCTGATCAATGCCCGACAGCGCGCTCATCAGCACATTGCCGCCGCGGAAAAAGGCCGAGCGATACACGTGCTGCCAGTGGTGCTCAATGCGGAGCGGGTCTTGGCCGACGAAGTACTCGGCCAATTCCTCCACCGCCGCCCAAGTGCTCTTGGGCTTGCCCTCCAGCGTGGTCTCGCCCCAGCCGACTAGCCCGTTGTCCGTGGTAATTTTGACTAAGCGCATGCGTCGGCGCGGGAAAAACTGTTCGATTTTGGCAATTTTCACGGTCCTAGTCCTTTCGCTAATGGGCCTCGCGCGTTACAACCGCACTGGACTTGCCGACCAAAAAGTCAAAGTCAACTCCTTTGTCGGCCTGCATCACGTGGTTGGTATAGAGGCTCACGTAGCCCCGGGTGTCGTGGGGCGCGGGGGGCTGCCAAGCGGCGCGGCGACGCTCTAGTTCTTCGTCGGACACGGCTAGGTGTAGCTGTCGGCCCGCCACATCGAGCTCGATCAGGTCGCCGTCGCGCACCAGCGCCAGCGAGCCGCCAATGGCCGCTTCGGGGGCCACGTGCAGGATCACGGTGCCGTAGGCCGTGCCGCTCATGCGGCCATCGGAAATGCGCACCATGTCCCGGACGCCCTTTTCGAGCAGTTTCTTGGGCAATCCCATGTTCCCCACCTCGGCCATGCCCGGATAGCCGACCGGCCCGACGTTTTGCAGGACCAATACGCTCGACTCATCCACGGCCAAATCGGGGCGGTCGATCCGTTGGTGATAGTCCTCAATCGTCTTGAAAACCACCGCTCGGCCGCGGTGCTGCATCAGCTCGGGCGCGGCGGCCGATGGCTTGATGATCGCCCCGTCCTCGCACAGGTTGCCCCGCAGCACGGCCAAGCCCGCGGCCTCGATCAGCGGCGCGCTTAGCGGCGCGATCACGTCGCGCAGGTAGCAGACCGCCCCGGCGACATTTTCCCCGAGCGACTGGCCCGTCGCCGTCAAAGCGTCCAACTGCAGGACCTCCTTCAGCTCCTGAATCACCACCGGCAAGCCACCGGCGTAATAGAAGTCTTCCATCAGATACTTGCCGGCCGGCATCAAATTGACCAAGAGCGGCAACTCGCTGCCGAGACGGTCAAAATCGTCCAAGGACAACTCAACGCCGACGCGCCCGGCCAAGGCCAGCAAGTGGACGACGCAGTTGGTCGAGCCGCCGATGGCCGCGTTGACCTTGATGGCGTTCTCAAAGGCCGCACGCCCGAGAATGGCGGACATCTTGAGGTCTTCGCGCACCATCTCGACGATGCGCGACCCCGCTAAATGCGCCAGCACCTTGCGCCGCGAGTCCGGGGCCGGAATCGCCGCGCCCCCGGGCAGGGTCATGCCGAGCGCCTCGACCATACAGGCCATCGTCGAGGCCGTGCCCATGGTCATGCAGTGCCCATCCGAGCGCGTCATGCCGTCCTCGGCCAAACCAAATTCTTCGCGCGTCATTTTGCCGGCCCGCAAGTCTTCGCTGAACTTCCACACGTCCGTTCCCGAGCCAATATCGCGGCCGCGGTACTTGCCGTTGAGCATGGGGCCCCCCGGCACGACAAGGGTCGGCAAATCAACGCTAGCCGCCCCCATCAAGCACGCCGGCGTGGTCTTGTCGCACCCGGTCAGGAGCACCACGCCGTCCACCGGGTTGGCGCGAATGCACTCCTCCACGTCCATGCTCGCCAAGTTGCGGAAGAGCATGGTCGTCGGGCGCATGATAGGCTCGCCCAGCGAGGTGACCGGGAATTCTACGGGCACTCCCCCCGCTTCATGCACACCGCGTTTGACGGCTTCGGCCAAGTCGCGGAAGTGGATATTGCACGGCGTCAGCTCGGACCACGTGTTGCAGATGCCGATGACCGGCCGGCCGTCGAATTCATGCTCGGGCAGGCCGCGCTTCATCCAACTGCGGTGAATGAACCCCCCTTTGTCCTCGCGTCCAAACCAGTCGGCACTCCTCAGTTTTCCCCGATCGGCTGCCATGGCTTCTCCCCTGTTTTATTTTTTTAGCGGCGAGGCAATCAATCTAGGCGATCTCCTCGCTCCCGCAATGCTATATTATAGTATAAGCCGCTTGCGATCGGTACGTTCGGATAAAACTCACCTCTGAAAGACTCTATGGATCTCAAACGCATTGCCGTCATTGGGGCCGGGACTATGGGGCGCGGCATTGCCCAAGTTTTGGCCCAAGCCCGCCGGGAGGTTCTGCTCTACGACGCAGACCCCCGCGCCTGCGAACAGGGGTTGGCCCGCATCGCCGGTCGCCTGCGCCAACAAGCGGCCAAAGGTCGGCTCGCGCCGGCCGCCAGCGAAGCGGCCATCGCCACGCTGCGAGGCATCGACCAACTCGCGGCGGTCGGGGCCGCCGATCTAGTCGTCGAAGCGGTGCCCGAGCGTCTAGCACTCAAGCGGGATGTTTTTGCCCAACTCGGGCAATTGGCCAAGCGAGAGGCCATTCTCGCCAGCAACACCTCCGGCCTCGACCTCAACGCGCTGGCGGCTGCGGCCGGCCGGCCCGACAAGGTAATTGGCCTGCACTTCTTCAACCCCCCGCCGACCATGCCCCTAGTAGAAGTCGTGCGTGCCACCGCGACCTCGGACGAGACCGTGGCCGCGGTCACGGCCTTGGCCCACGACCTAGGCAAAACTCCGGTCGCGGTGGCCAACCGCCCCGGTTTTGCGGTCAACCGCATCCTCTTTCCCATGATCAACGAGGCCATTTATGCCCTCGCCGAAGGCGTGGCCAGCGCCGAAGACATCGACCGGGTGATGGTGCTGGGGGCGAGCCATCCCCTAGGGCCGCTAGCTTTGGCCGACTACGTCGGCCTCGACGTAACATTGGATATCCTCGAATCGCTGGCCCAGCGTCTAGACCGCTCCAAGTACCGCCCCTGCCCCCTCCTGCGCGAGTTGGTCGCGCAAGGCGCGTTGGGCCGCAAGACGGGGCGGGGGTTTTTCTCCTATCCGAGCTAACCAAGCCCCGATGTGGACCCTCCTCCTCTTCTCGTGCATTCTCGCCGTGTGTAGCTGCTCGGTCCGCTCGGCGCCGCGGTACACGGCCGACGCCACGGATTCGGATAGCGTAGTGCGCGAACTCAAGGAACGCCGCGGTGCCAGCCCCAGCCGCCTCGTGCGCGTCGTCGAAGGGTATCTCGGCGTACCCTACAAGTGGGGCGGCACCACCCGCGCAGGCATGGATTGCTCGGCCTTTACCCGCGCGGTTTTCCGCCAGACTTATGGCATTGAATTGCCGCGCACCTCTAGGCAGATATACCGCGTCGGCCGCTCCGTCAGCCGACGGCAAGACCTCAAACCGGGGGATCTGGTTTTCTTTCAGAACACCTTCTCAGGGCGGGGCGTTTCTCACGTGGGGATTTACGTCGGCAAGGGGCGCTTTGCCCACGTGGGCGTGAGCACGGGCGCGACCATTACCTCGCTCGACCATCCTTATTTCCGCGTCCGCTATGTCGGCGCCCGGCGCGTCGAGCGATAAGGGGCCGCGCGGCCTGCTTTTCTTGGCCGGTGGCCTAGAGGTCTGTTGCTGCTACTGGGTCTTCCGCGGCGATCTCCAGCACCAAATCGACGCGCTGTGGGCCGGGGCCTTGCCCGCTTTTCTCTGCTACGCGCTCGCGGCGCATCTCGTCCTGCGGCGCGGCGCGTCTCCCGGGCGACCGCACCTGATTCTCGGGGCCGCCCTAGTCTTCCGCCTGACGCTGTGGTGGACCCCAGCGACGCTTTCGGACGACGTTTTCCGCTACGTCTGGGATGGCCGCGTCCAGCTAGCCGGCATCAACCCATACCTCTACGCGCCCTCGGCCCCGCAGGTGGCGCACCTGCGCGACGCGCTCTACCCCAGCGTCAACCACGCCGCCATTCCCACGATTTACCCGCCGCTCGCCCAGCTCTTCTTTCGCGCCATTTGCCTGCTCAGCGCGACGCCGGCCGCGTTCAAACTGGCCCTGCTGCTGTGCGATTGGGGCCTTTGCCTGCTCTTGGCCCACAGCCTCGTCCGGCGCGGCCAAGACCCGCGTCGCGTCGTGCTCTACGCTTGGAATCCCCTGCCCCTAGTCGAGGTCGCCGGCAGCGGTCACCTCGACGCGCTGGGCGTTTTGCTCCTCTTCGCAGCCCTGTACGCGCTCCACAGCGAGCGCTGGGGCGCAGCCGTTTGCGCCCTCGCCGGGGCCTTTCTGGTCAAACTCGTGCCCCTCGCGCTGTTGCCCACTTTTTGGCGCCGCCCGTGCGCGGATTGGTTCGACCTCCGCCAGCGGAGTGCCCTGCTGCTGTTTCCAACGCTGGGGCTATTGGCCGTTTGGCCGTTTGCCAGCGCCGGGGAAAAGCTCGCGACCGGCCTGCTGACGTACGTGCAACACTGGCACTTCAACGCGGCGGCCTACTCGCTCTTTCGCGTTGCCGTACCCGCAGCCGACGCTCGCTGGCTCTGCACCGCTCTTTTCGCACTCGTGGCGCTCGGCGTCCAAATCCGCGACCGCGACCCCTACCGAGCCGCCTTCGCAACCCTCGGGGCGTACGTCTTGCTCTCGCCGACCGTGCATCCCTGGTACTTGCTGTGGGTCCTTCCGTTCCTCGCCTTTTTCCCCAGCCCCGCTTGGATGCTCCTCAGCGGCTTGGTCTTCCTCGCGTACGAGGTGCAGATCGGCTATGGGAGCGAAGGGGTGTGGCGAGAAAAGCCGTGGGTGTTGTGGGCGCAATACGCGCCTTTTTACTTGCTCTTATGCGGCACTGCGCTGGCTCGTCGCTGGGGCGATGGGCTTTACGGCCCCAAGGCGAACAGATAAGTTTAACAGCACCCGGAAACAGAACGGCGATTGCTTAGTCTGTAAGTAAGGATACCCTTATGGCGCGAGGCGACGACCCCCTCGCGCTGGGAAAATTGCACGTGCATTGCTCCACAAAAAATACCTATCGTCTCGTGGCCTTTGGCTTGGGTGTGCTGTATCTGCACGGCTGTCTGGAGCTGGTGCGCCGGCCGCCAGCGGGCCAACCCATCGCTCGAGCCGCCGACACCACGGCCACCGTCCAACCCATGCCGACGCTCGTCGTCGTCGATCGCCCCCAGCGCTCGCGCCAGCAGTTGCAAGACATTGAGCAAGTCAACAAGTACGCGCTCTGGTGCATTGAAAACGCCATGTGGAACGAGGCCCAATCGCACTTGGAACGCGCCCTAGCCCAAGACAGCTTGTCGGCCAGCTTGCACAACAACCTCGGAGTCATCTACGAGCGGCTCGGCATGACCGACAAAGCCGCTCAATTCTACGGCCGGGCGCAGGCCCTCAATCCCGCCCAAGCCGCGTATGCCGCCAACTTGCGCCACTTGCAACAATACCAGCAGGCCAGCCACGACTCCACAGGCTCACTTGATATATTCAAGTTGGGCGATCCGCCGCGGACTAGACGCCCGGACCATTCACCTACATCCACGGGAGAGTGAACGTGCAGGCTATCACGAGATTCCGCAGCCTCGCCGCCGGCGTCGCCCTGCTCGCTTGGGGCGTCGCCGACCTCGACGCCCAAGACATCCTCACCTCGCAGTTGCAGCAGGGGTTCGGTAAAAACAAGGTCCGCTACCGGGACTTCCAATGGGAGATACTCGAAAGCGAGCACATAGAGCTGCACTTTGAGCCTGAATTCCAGAATCTGGCCGTACAGGCCATCGAGTACCTCGAAGAGGGGTACGATCACATCAGTCAAATCCTACACCACGAGCTTTCGCACCGGCCGCCGGTCGTCATCTATCAGTCGCACTACCAGTTCCAGCAGACCAACATCTTCCCCGACTTTCTGCCGCCCGGCGTGGCCGGCTTTGCCGAGCCGCTACGCTTCCGCATGGTCGTCCCCTTTGCCGGCGATCTCGACGAATTCCGCAATGTCCTCGTCCACGAGCTGACCCACATCTTCCAGTACGACATCGTTCACAAAGGCCCCATTCGCCGCATCACCAGCCCAATTGCCCAGCCGCCCACTTGGCTCATGGAGGGCATGGCCGAATACACCACCCCGGGGCGCAACACGGTCGATGAAATGGTCCTCCGCGACGCCGTGCTCACCGATGGCCTCATTCCCCTCGAAACCATGAATCAGGCTTGGGGCCAAGGCAACGTGTTCCTCGCGTACAAGCAGAGCCACGCGCTCATGGAATACATTGCCCAGCACTACGGCCCCGAAAAAATCAGCCGCATCCTCCGCCTGTGGGACAGCCAGCACAACACCGACAAGCTCATGGATCGCCTGATAGGCATGGACTTGAAAACCCTCGACGAGCGCTGGTCGGCCCAGATGCGCAAAACCTACTGGCCCCTCTTGCAGACGCGCGACTACACCTCTGAATTTGCCGAGAAAATAGGCGACGACGACGATACCCACAGCTTCTCCAACGCCTGCTGGTCGCTCAGCGGCGACATGCTCGCCGTCCATTCCTCCGACGGGATCGAGCAGCACGTAGATATCATCCGCCTGCGCGACGCCTCGCTCGTCGAGCGCGTCACCGCAAGCATGCGCGCCGCCAACTACGATCACCTCAGCATCGGCAGCGGCACCGTGGCTTGGGCACAGGACGGCCAGACCATCGCCTTTGTCGCCAAAGAAGGCCCTCGCGACCGCATCCTGCTGTGGGATCTCTACGACAAGGAGCTCGTGCAGACCCTGACTATGCCCGATATGGATCTCGTCGAGAGCCTAACTTGGTCGCCGGACAGTCGCCAACTCGCCTTTATCGGCACCGGACAGGGCCAGAGCGATCTCTACCTCATGGACGTGCAGACCGGCGAGCGGCGTCAGCTCACCGGGACGCCCGAGCGCGAAGACCACCCGAGTTGGTCGCCCGACGGCCAGCGCATCGCCTTTAGCATCAAGTACCGCAACCAGTTCGACATCAAAATTTACGATCTAACCGAGGACGCGGCGCGCCCAGCCATAGCCAGCCCCACCGACGATCTGTGGCCGCAGTGGCTGCCCGAAGGCAACAAGCTGCTCTTCGTCTCCACCCGCGACAAAATCAACGATCTCTTCGTCTATCACCTCGACGAGGGCCGCGAATTTCGCCTAACCCGCAGCCTCAGCGGCATTATGAATCCCGCCCTTTCGCCCGACGGCCGGCAGATCGTGTTCAACACGTACTTCAAGGGCCGCAGCCATCTCTACCGGATGGCCATGCCCGAATGGCCCGAGGTCAAGCGCCAAGACGCCCACCTGCTGGCCCGCGCCGCCGAGGCTGAATCCGCGCCGCCCGCCCCAGAGCCGCCGCCGAGGCCCGTGGTACAGGGCGACGCCGCGCTCTCCGACCAAGGCGGCGTCCCCGGCTTAGGGCAGGTCTCGGCCCTGAAGGATCGGGCGCTTTCGGGCGATGCCGTGCTCCTAGCCGGGGCCAGCGGCTCGCTGCCGCCGGCCGAAGCCCCAGAGCCACAAGCGACCGTCCCGCTCGACCCCGACGGCGAATTGGAGCTGCGCCGACGCCGCTACACCCCCAAGCTCGAATTTGACGGCATCTCCTTGCAGATGGGCTATTTTGATGGGTTTCTATCGTCGATTGCCCAGCTCGGCATGAGCGATCTTTTGGGCAATCACTCGCTGGTCTTGGCCACAGATTACGTGGCGGCCCAAGACATCAGCAACGACTTCAACTTTGCCGCCAACTACAAATACTACGGCAAGCGGCCCACGTACCGCGCATCCATTTTCAATTGGAACCAGTACTTCATCAACAACCGCAACTTTATCGTTCAAGGCCGCTCCCCCTCTCGGGGCATTAGCCGTCTCCAGCAGCGCGGCGCCTTGGCCAACGCCAGCTACCCGCTCGATCTCTATCGCCGCCTCGACCTGAGCTATACGTACGTCGGCGAGCAAGAAGAACAGGTCAGTCCCTTCTACGAAGCCGATTCCACTTCTGTTACCAGCACGCATCTGTTCAAGACCGCCTACGTCCACGACTCCATTACCTACGGTCTCTTGGGGGCCACGGCTGGCAAACGCTACTTCCTCTCGGTGGGGCGGACGCTCGACCTCGGCTCGGCCTCGCGCTCTTTCTCGCACCTCGAATTGGATTATCGCCATTACTTGCGGTTGGGGCGTTGGTCCGTGCTGGGGCTGCGGGCTTATGGCGTGGGGTCTTTGGGCCGCAACGCCCTCCAATACAACTTAGGGGGGCCGATTTGGTACTTGCCCTTTTACACGGGCTTCAATCTCAACACCGGCCCCTTGCGCGGCTATCCGTTCTCGGCCTTCACCGGCAGCCGGGTCTTGCTGACCAATGTCGAGCTGCGCGTGCCCTTTGTGCGCGGCATCCTCTTTGGCTGGCCCGGCACCTTCCTGATTCCAGCGGTGGACGGCAGCCTGTTTGTCGATATGGGCATGGCTTGGAACAAAGACGACGCAATCGACCTGTGGCCCTTCCGCGATCCACACGCCGCTCCCACCGACCCTACATCCTCCCCGCAGCAGATACACGCCAGCGTCGGCTTCGGCCTCTTGGTGTACTTCCTGTTGCCGATGAACTTTGAATTCGCCCGGCAGATGGACATGCAGGGCAACTTCTCGGACTTCAAGTTCCACTTCAGCTTTGGACGGAGCTTTTGATCCGCGTCGCTTTCCTCGCACTGCTCATTGCGGGCTGCGGCAGCCGCAGTGCTTTCACCCGGGTCGAATTTCGCGCCCCCGCGCAACCCGACCCGGCTTTGCGCCCCTTCCTCGCAGAAGTCGATCACCTCGGCGTCGTTTGCACGACCAACATCGAACCTTTCCGCGAGTTGGACATCGAAAAGGTCATGGCGCGGCTGTCCAACGCCGTGGCCCGCAGCCTCAGCAACATGCCCAAGACCGAAGTGATGAACCAAGACGAGATCACGTACAAGATCAAAGGGGTCCGCCTCGACTCGACGAGCGTCCACCAAGACTCGATCCGCGCCGTTATTCAGGAAGAGCTCGAGCTCGACGCCTTAGTCTTCGTCGAGCTGAGGCACTTACAAGCGCGGATGATGCCCATTTCGCCTACGCCTTACGGCATGTCGCCCAACCCCGGCATCGATCTGACGGTCGATCTCAAGGTCAGCCTGATCAACTTCAACACCAATCAAGTCTGGCAGCAGGGGGGCACACAACGCAATTACCAGCCGGTGCAACTCCAGCTCTTCGGCGGCAACAAACAAGGCGAGCACCAACTGCTCATGGCCCTGTCTCGCCCCTTACAACGCTTCCTCTTCCGCATCGCCCCACCCCCCAAGCCGCAGGCCCGCCACTTCGATCTAAGCGGCGACTAGTTGCCCCTTGCGTGAGGGTTGCGTAAGGGCTTTTTTAACGTAAAGATTGTTGGGGCAGGCCCCCGTAGCCTGCCCGTTAGCGTTGGGGCGGGCCTCCGTAGCCTGCCCGTTAGAATCCCGTTGGGGCAGGCCCCCGTGCCTGCCCGTTACAGCGGCCCATTTGGAGTTGGCGAATGAACGAGACGATGGTTAAGCATTTCATATCAGACAGGGGCCTTGCTGTGGGGCAAAACCCTGTTGGATGCTTGGATTCATCGTCGGATTTAATGCGTCGTAAGCCCTTGAAAAACAACGACTTACTCCCCCCCCGAAAATTCTTCTCTAGCACCAAGCACTAAACTCTCCACTTCTCAGCATAGGCCGACGGCTCGTGCGCGGCCATTGGGCGTCGCGTCGGTCTGGCCGCACGACCCCAAGCGCACGCTGCCGTGCGGCCTTTATGCTGATCCACGTTTACTGCACCACCCCCGCAACCTGTCTGCCAAGGACCGAGGGCGGAATCTTCTCGCCCCGGACGCCGCCAGAACACCAGCAAATTCCAAGTTAGCCCTAGGGCTAACTCTGCCTCTTTCGGGGCGTCATGCCCCTCTTCCACACCTCCATACCATTTCTTCCCCAACCATACAAAGGAGCAAAAAATGCTTTCGTTGAAATCTCTCAAAACCCTACTTGCGTTCGTCCTTTTGGGCATCGTCGGCACTTGGATGGGCTGCTCGGACTCCGCGCCGGTCGCCTCTCGTCCAGCGGGCAAAGCCACCTGTTCCTTGTGCGAATTCTTGGGCGGCGACACCTACACCGCTACCGACGGGCTGCCCGCCCCGGAAAGCCCCGACACCACCCAAACCGACGCCGACGCCGATAGCACCCAATCGGCCACCGTGGCGTTTGCCGACGCCAATTTGGAGCGGTGTGTGCGGGAAGCGTTGGATCGCCCGGCAGGGCCGATTACCCCGGCAGACTTGGCGGCCCTAACCGAACTTGACGCTAGCTATAAAGACATTGAGAGCGTGGCCGGCCTCGAACACGCGACGGCCCTGACAACGTTGTATCTGCGAGGCAACGCGATTACCGACGTGCAGCCGTTGGCCAGCTTGACCAACCTTCAAACGTTGTCGCTGTGGGGCAACAAGGTGGCGGATGCGAGTCCGCTGGCCAGCCTGATCCGCTTGCGCACGCTGGATATGTGGGGCAACGAAATTACCGACGTGAGTCCATTAGCTCGCCTAACGAACCTGCAATTTCTCCAGCTAGGGGACAACGCGATTGCGGATATAAGTCCCTTGGCGAGCCTGACCAACCTGCAATGGCTGGGCGTGATGGAAAACGCCCTTAGCCAGCACGCCGCTAACCAACAACTCGCCGCCGCGATAACAAGCGGCCTCCGCGTCGTAGCGGTAATAGAAAAATACCCCCGCGTCGAAACCGTCCAAGTCTATCCAGAACTGGAGGAACCGAAACTCATCCCCGACGCCAATCTGGAGCTTGCGGTGCGGTGGACAGTTTGCCCGACGGATGGTTGCCCGCCCCGGGATATTACCCCGGCGGATCTGGCTTCCCTGACCTTACTCCGAGCGAACTCTCGAAGCATTGCGGACTTGGCCGGCCTTGAACACGCGACAGGGCTGGAGACGCTGGAGCTGTGGAACAACTCGATTACGAGTGTGAGTGCGTTGCGCAACCTAACCAATCTGACATACCTGGAGCTACGCGACAATCGGATTGTGAATGTAAGTGCGTTGCACAACCTAACCAATCTGACATACCTGGGTCTGCGCAACAACCGGATTGTGAATGTGAGTGCGTTGGGCAATCTAACCAGTCTGACAAGGCTGAATCTATACGGCAACCGGATTGTGAATCTACAGGGGTTGGGCAGCCTAACCAGCTTGACAGTGCTGGAGCTAGCCAACAACCAGATTGTGGATGTGAGTCCGTTGATCCCCATATCTGCGGCTCAACGCTCGAGTTTTTCGACCCAGCTGAGCGGAAACCCTCTCAGCCAAGCATCAATCAACACACACATCCCCGCCATGGTAGCAAACGGTGCCGTTATAACTAATTAGCGGCCCTCGTTTAGCGGAATTCTCAGCGGCTTAGTGCGGAGGCCGCGAAAGGACCTCCGCTGGTGCTACCACAGCCAACTGATGGATGCGCTTATAGGCATTCGTCGCGTCGATCGGCCCATATTTGCAGAAACTCCTCGGGCGTCGCAATGCTCACCCCTAGCTGCGGGAAGTCATTCGGATTGCGCGTGATCAGAACATGGGCACCAACTCGCATCTCATATTTTTCAGCAAGCGCGTCTTCGATTAACTCGCTTTCTGTTTGATCCGCTGGCAACTTCACGATTCCAGATGCACTGAGCGCAATCGGGCCTAGAGCGTCTTTAGGATCGCATTCTCGGTCAATCGTGCGAAAAAGCCGCACGAAAAGTGCCGAAACGCTGGTTTTCTTTTTCGCCGCGATCCGCTTGGTCTCGGCGATAACTTCCTCTGGTGCGCTCAGGGTCAGCTTTTTAACGGCCATGTTAGCCTCCCATTAGGCTGTATCATACGTATTACTTCTTTGAAAAATCGCGTAACTTTAGCTCCAAGCGTCAAGCAGGTCAAAAGCCAAAGAAAGGCTCATGCCGACGCTCCCCGCTTAGGCACAAAGAAGCGGAGGCCGCGAAAGGACCTCCGCTTCTTTGTGCGTCTCTGACGAAAAACTAACGCCGTCGCTTCTTGGGCTTGGCCGATGATTTCTTTGTCGCGGACGATTTGGAGGCCGGTGCAGACGGCGCAGGGGACGCCGTCGGAGTCGAGCGTTGCGTCGCACTCGTAGAGGATGTCGCACGCGGCGTAGGCGTCGGCGCGTTGCGCACCCGAGGCTCGACTCGCCGCTGCCACACGGACTCTTCGCGGCGCTGTACTTTGGCCGCGGCGGCCGGGTCGACAAGCGTCGGCGTCGTGCTTCGCCGGCTCGCTGCGCGCAAATCGTCGAGCTGGCGCGTGTTGATCAGCTCGTAACCCGGCGGCACGTAGTACCCGCCCCCACTCCGATAGTACGGATCGTACCCATAACTATAAGGGCCGTAGCCGCCGTAGTAGTAAGGGTAGCTGCCGTAGTAGTAGGGATTGTAGCGAGCGGTGGGATAGTAATAACCGCCATAGCCACTATAGCCACCATAGCCGCCGTAGCCGCCGTAGCCACCGTAGCCGCCGCGCACCCCGGGATAGCGGTAGAGATCGTCCATGTAATCGCGGTCGTCGAACTGGCCAATCGTGGGGGCCTCAGCATCGCGGCTCTTGGCGCGATCCAGATCCTCGTCGTGCAGGCTGACCGCCTCGTACGGGCTGTTGAGCACGGTGTAGCAGCCGCTGGCCATCAGCGCGGTTAGCGGCAGGGCCGAGCACAAAATCAAAGCCTTCATTTTCATAGAAAATCTCCTTGAGGAGCGGGTTGAACTACTTCGGTTTGAATATACACAAACCAGTCATTCGAGCAAAAAGAATCCTAAAAATTGTAGCCCACGCCGACGACGAGGCGATTGATCGCGTAGTCCTCGCTGAGGACGTTGCCCGAGTACTCTTCCACTTGCTTAAACGCACCCCGCACCCAAGCCAAATCGACTTGGACAGCCTCGTCGATCAATATGCCGGCCCCGAGGGTGATAAACCGGCGGTCTTCCTCAATGCGGATGGGCGGATCGTCGGAATTGGGGTCGCGTGGGCCGACAAAGGGAACCGGGTCCACGAAGTAGCCAGCCCTCAGATCGAGCGCGACGACCGGCATTTGGTACTCAACGCCTAAGTGATAGCGCAAGACATCTCGGTACTGGGTCTCAAACGAGGTAGCAGCGCGCAAGTCGTATTCATCGGTGCCCTGGTACTCGCTCTGCGACCACTCGGCCAAATGCAGGCTGCCAGCCAGCGTCAGGCCCGGCAGGGCCTCGGCCGAAACGCCCACGCCGAACTCAAAAGGCAGCGTGAGTTGGTACGTGTTGCTCAGATTTTCGTCCGAGAAATTCCCTATGGTCCCGTCGTCGCACGCAATGGAGTCATAGTCCTCTTCGAGTAACTCGTCTGGATTGCAGGGATTTCTTTCACCAGAGGACACCGGGCCAGTAAACTTGTAGCGGATTTTGTGCGCCCTCCCGGCGGCAAACGTCGCGCCTAGCCTATAGCGGGGCGCGTCCCGCGGAGTGCGCAGCATCGCGCCCAAGATGAGATATGGAGTCCGCTGGTATTCATCCGCAAAGGTATCGCGGGAGAGAAAGCGCGACTCGAGGAACTTGTCCTGCGAATCGGCCCAGTCAAATTCATTGACCGCCTCGTCTTCGCCGCTGACCAACCCCAAGGTCATTCCCAACGAAACAGCCGGCGACACGTCGAGGGCAGCCGACACCCCGGCCAAAGCCAACTCGCCCTCGTGCTGGAAGGCGTGGTCCGCCGTAAGCCCGTTGTCGTCGCCTTTGCGACTGAGACTCCAGTCAAAGTCCTTGATGCGGGTAAAGCCAGCCGCCAAAACCAAGCTGCCGCGATAGACCGGATAGGGATAGACAAAGCCCAGCGAGCCAAAGCGCGTATTGGTCAGCTCGCTGCTCCCCGCAGTGCCGTTGAAAACCGAATCGTTGGCGCGGCTGTTGCGCAGGAAAGACACTTGCACCTCGCGCCGCTGCATCTGGGCCAAGCCCGCCGGGTTCCAGTACATAGCCGTGAAGTCGTCGGCCACCCCCACAAAAGCACCGCCCATGCCCATAGCCCGCACCCCGACCCCGGCAAAATTGTCGATGGCCCGCTCCTCTTGGGCCACCGCGCCGCCGACCCAAACGCATAGCAAAGCAATAGCCAGTATCTTCATCGCAATTTCCCCCTGTACGTGACCGACAGCTCCCGAATGGACTGGGCGTCGAAGTGATCGCTTTCCAGCGCGTTTTTGAAATAGTACGCGACTCGCAGCTGCGGCGTTACGGTCCAAGCCCCGCCGACGTTCAAATAGCCGTCCTCCACGCCTTGGTTCGGTAGGCCGTTGTTGCGGCCCCAGTCGTACTCGGCGAACAGCGCCATAAATCTCAAGCTCTTGTCGAGACCCAACCACGCGGACCAATCGCCGCCGCCGGCATCTTCGCGCGACCGATTGACGCCCGCGTGGACGCCGAGTTCGCCGAGGATTGAGGTGTAATTCTTGCTCAGTGCCAAGTAGATTCCCTTGGATTTGACTTGGTAGCGCGCGCCGCGATACGGCCCGACGCCTTGGGAATCAAAGCCCAAGACCAGCGCGGGCCAGGTGTAGCCCTCTTCGAGGAGCCGACAGCGGGCCGCCAATCCCACCCGCGGATACCAATCGACCACGCCCGTGCCAATAAGTTGCTCGCCGCCAAAAGACGCGCCCACGCTCAGACGCTTGAGCACCCCCACCTGCAAGCGCCCGACAGCTCCCCCGTTGGCAAACAGGCGCGCCTTCACCGCGTACTGCCCCTTGGCAACCAACCCAGCCGTTGGGCTATCGATCAAGCGGGTCAACTCGACCCAGTCGGCCGCGGCCGGCCCCGCGGCCATGCAAAGGCTCACTATTAGCCGCTGCAAAGTCCCCTCCCTTTAATTCTCAGAACGCTATTTCGCCCACCCCAGCTCCTTGCAAGGTAATCCGCCGCTCGCAAGCCTCCCCGCCGTACGCTAGCCACACGTGGCAGCATCTATCGGGCAACGCACCATCGGCGCGCTCGGCCCACTCAACCAGACAGACGCCGCGGCCGTAAAAGTACTCTGCTGCCCCCAATTCCTCAAGCTGGTCAACGCCCCCCAGCCGATAGAGATCAAAGTGATAGACGGGCAGCTCGCGCCCCCTGCATTGGCCGGCGTATTCGTTGATCAGGATGAAGGTTGGACTCGTGACGTAATCGGCCACTTGCAGCGCCTCGCACACGCCTTGGATCATGCAGGTCTTACCGCTGCCCAAGTCGCCGCGAAAGGCGACCACGTCGCCCGGTCCCAAGCACCGCCCCAGCGCAGCCCCCAGCGCGTGGGTCTGAGCGGCCGAACGCGTGGTGAAAACCTTTTTCACTTTCCCCCCTTGGGCTCCATGATCGCCACGGGCAAAATCATTTCCTCCAGCGATATGCCGCCGTGCTGGAAGCTGCCCTTGTAGCGGCGCTGGTACTTGTTGAACTGGGTCGGATAGACAAAGTAGAAGTCCTCGCGGGCAATGACGAAGCTGTGCCCCAGGCCGGTCGCAGGCAGCCCGTAGGCCTCCGGGTCGGCGATCAGCAGCGCGTCCTTTTCCTCGCAGCGCAGATTCTGGCCGTACTTGTAGCGCAG
Organism: Candidatus Latescibacterota bacterium; assembly: GCA_965242865.1. Classification (GTDB taxonomy): domain Bacteria; phylum Latescibacterota; class UBA2968; order UBA8231; family UBA8231. Next base: position 4,354,242 of record CBDETK010000013.1, on the reverse strand, counting down.
GCTCGGAGACGTGCTGCGGTCGCCATGTACCACGGAAGCGCGCGTACCGCGCATGGAGCCGTGGTCGGTCGTCAGCACCACCACCGCGTCCGTGTGAGCAATGCCCTTGAGGGTCTCAAACAGCGACGCATTGCCAAACCACGTCTGCACCAATGCGCGAAAGGCCGCCTCGTTGGGAGCCATTTCCCGCAGCAGGTCGGACTGCGCTTGGCTGTGAACCAGCATGTCGAGAAAATTGTACACCACCGACACGAGCGGCCACTTGCCCAGCGATGCGACCTTGCGGGTCAATTTCCGGGCCTCGCTGGTGTCGAGCACCTTGACGTAGTGCGAACCCGGGTTGAGCGCGACGCCCATGTCGCGGATCAGGTCGTCAATGAACTGGTGCTCGTGCCGGTTGAGGCTGTATTCGTTGTCTTGGGCCTCGTGCCACCGCGTGCGGTATTTGTCGGCGATCTCTTTGGGGAACAGCCCGCTGAAAATGGCGTTGCGCGCAAAGGGCGTGGCCGTTGGCAAAATCGAGTAGTGATAGGAGCGCTTGATGTTGAAATACTCGGCCAACTGCGGCTCCATCACCAGCCAGTGGTCTAAGCGCAGGCAATCAACCACAATGAAGAATACCTGCCGGCCCTGTTCGAGATAGGGCACCACGAACTCGGGCACCACATCCACCGACAGCGGCGGCGAGTCCTCCTCGTCCGCTACCCAGCGGGCGTAGTGCTGCTCGACAAAGCGCCCGAACTGGCGGTTGCATTCGCGGCGCTGATCCCCAATCATCTGCCCGAGCCCCCCATCGCCCAAGCGCGCCACCTCAATGTCCCACTCGCAGAGCTGCCGGTATATGTCGATCCAAGTCTGCCAAGTCGCCCCGGCAAGCTGGTCGCGGATCTGGCCGGCCCGCAAGACATAGTGCTGCCCGGCTTGGCTCTGGCGAATCTGCCGCACATCGAGGAGCTGTTTGCACGCCATGAAGATCTGGCTGGGGTTGACCGGCTTGGTCAGGTAGTTGTCGATGCGGCGACCAATGGCCTCGTCCATCAGGTGCTCTTCTTCGTTCTTCGTGATCATAATCACCGGCACGTTGGGATCGGCCCGCTTGATCTGCTCCAAGGTCGAAAGTCCGTCCAACCCCGGCATCATCTCGTCGAGCAGCACGATGTCAAAGGGTGCTTGGGCAATCAGGGCAATGGCGTCTTGGCCGTTGCTCACCGGCGTCACCGCGTACCCCCTTTCGTCGAGAAAGCGGCGGTGTGCGCGCAACAGGTCAATCTCGTCGTCGGCCCAGAGTATCTTTCGCTTGTCGCCTTCCATGCGCCCCCCTTTATCTAATTTGGTGTTGCCAATGCGTCCGGGATCGCCTTGTCGGCAAACAAAGCACGCGCCCAGCCAGCGATTTATCTATTTCTGCTGTTGCCAATGCGTCCCGCCCTCGATCCTTAGAAGGCGGTGCGCTCGTGTCGGGTACTTAGATAGACGATACAACCGCGCACCCGTTCCACCCCCTCCCACCCAACGCGATGGTTAAGAACGCTGCTCCCCCAAGGGCAAAACCACCTCAAACGTCGTGCCTTGGCCCGGTGCGCTCTGCACCAAGCGGAACTTGCCCTTGTGGTATTCTTCGACGATGCGCTTGACAAACACCAGCCCCAGCCCCCAGCCGCGCTTCTTGGTGCTAAACCCCGGCTCAAAGATGCGCTCGATGTGCTCGGGTTCAATGCCGCGCCCGTCGTCCTGAAACGCGACCTGCACGCCTTCGGGCAAAAGCGCTAGGTGGATGCACAAGCGGCCCGTCTGGCCCTCCATGGCGTCCATGGCGTTTTTGCACAGATTCTCAAACGCCCAGCTCATCAATTCGGCGTTGATCGGCACCAGCGGCAGGTCGCTTCGGCATTCTAGCTCAATTTCCTGCCGCCCGAACTGGGGGACGCGCCGCCGGAAGTACTCAACCGTCTCCTCCAGCACGGCGGCTACATCCTTTTCCGCGAGTTCGGGCACCGAGCCAATCTGGCTGAAGCGCGAGGCAATTTGATCGAGGCGGCGCATGTCCTGCTCGATCTCCCCGATCATCTGAGCAACGCGCTCCCAACGCTCGTCGCGGTCCGGCCTCGGGACAGTGGCGACCTCGCCGCGCAGCAGCTCCAGCCACCCGGACAGCGAGGAGAGCGGGGTCCCGAGCTGGTGGGCCGTCTCCTTGGCCATGCCCACCCAGAGCGAGCGCTGTTGGCTGCGCTTAATGTTGCGGTAGCCAATGTAGCCGACGAGCAGAAAGAGAAACAACACGCCGCTCTGCACGAAAGGGGCCAGAGAAATGCGGCCGACTAAGCTCGTATCGCCGTAGTGGATGTAGTGCTCGGTCGGGATCCTGAACGCCAGCGGCGCGCGTTGGCTGGCCAAGCTATCGACAAAGGCCCGGAGCTGCTCTTGGGACGCTTGGCTAGGGGCGTCGCTCAGAAGCGGCAACCCAGCCCCGACCCAAGCCCTAAATTGGCCCTCGGCGTCTGTGATGACCGCGTTGGTCCCGTCCCAATGCAGGTAACTCAAGCCAGCGGCCGGTATGCTGAAGGCCAGCGGTTCTCCGGCCTCCAGCGCCGGCAACGCTCGTTGCACCTCGGCGCGAGCGGCCGCCGAAGAGTCGCGGCTCGCGGGCAGGCCCGTTCCCTGCCACACCGCAACGGCCCCCTGCGTATCCGCGACGATGACGCGGCCTTCCTCGCGGTAGAGCCGCCCCAAGGTCTCGGGCGACCAATAAAAGGGAATCGGCGGGTTCTGGCGGTCCATTTCCTCGATTAGCTCGTACAACTGAGCGGTTGAAGCGGCGTCCGCGTCTGCCGCTTCCCTGCGCCAAAATGCCCAGTGGTCCCAGAAACTCGACGTATCAATGCCCTCGGCCTGAATGATCTCGCCGCGGTGATTGGTGATGATGCGCGGAAAATCCACCTTGGTGATCACCTCGGTGAAGAGGGTGGGAATCTGGCCTTCCGATGCCTGAGGGGTGAACGAGATCAGGTGCACGTAGAGATCGACCCGGCTCTTTTCGTGTTCGCGCAATTCGGCGATGATCAGCTCGTTGTACAGTAGGAAGGCCAAAATGGCGGCAATGCTGCCGAGAAAGATGTACGCGCGGAACACCGGCGACGCGCGCCACCAGCCTCGCATCGACCCCGCGCCTTTTGCCGGTGGTTGCCGAGTACTCGGGGGGACCGCGATCTCCTCTATGGGGGCCGAGCGGCGGTGGCGGCGGCGCTTGGACGCGGGATGGTCTCGTTGGCTCATGGACAATAAAAAAAATCCATCGACCGTGCGCGGTGCCGATGGATTTTTCACGCGAAAACGAGGGGGGAAAACGCTATTTCTTTTGGACTTGGGGGCCAGTCTTCGGCACTGAGGGCTTGGCCGCAGCGTCGGCACCCGGCGGCGGCTCGCTCTTCTTCTTGCGTTCCATCGAACAAGAGCCGTGGAAGATCGCACCCTCGGAAACCGTAAACGAGTCCGTATGCACGTCGCCGGTAAAGCGCGTCTGCGTATCCAACCGCACCTTATCGGCGCGCACGGACCCATTTACGACGCCATCGATGTACGCGTTTTTGCACTGCACAGCAGCATCCACCTCGCCCGACTGGCTGATCGTCAGCTCCCCGGTGCAGATCAGCTCGCCCTTGAATACGCCGTCTATTCGGACGCTGTTTTCCACCGTCAACTTGCCTTCAAAGCAGCTACCTCGGCCGATAATCGTATTGAGTGCTTGGCCGTTGCTGGCAGCGGCAGCCCCTTTCTTCTTTTTGTTTAGCATTGCCATCCTAACTTGGTTGCGCGTTTAACCGCTTTTGGAATATACAATACAATCGAGCACGGGGCGAACCAACGAGCGGGCGTCACCGGGCCGCGCGCTTTTTGCGGAGCACACTCAGGGCTTTGCGGATTTCCTCCTGCTCCTGCAGCTGCTCGCTCACCGCGATGGCGGCCTCGCTGGTCAGGCTCTCTACCGAGGTCGTGGTAATCACGGGAATGCCGTGGGCGGCACTCGTTTCGACGAGATAGTCCTGAATTTTGAGAATATCCTCCAAGTGCTCCATGTAGCGATGGGCCGCGCGCGACGGCGCCTCGCTGGCGCGCTGGGCAAAGCGATTCTCAAGGGCCGCGCGCCCGGGAAGCTCCAAACAGACTGGCGTGATAAAGGCATCGCCAGCGTATCCCTCTAAGCCCAGCAGGTCGCTGATTAGGTGTACGCCGTCGATGATGACGCTGGTGTTTTCCTCAATGCAGCGGCTGATGATGGCCTTGACCCCAATGCAGACGCTGCGCGCCTGCTCTAGAAACCCGGCAATGACCGCGTCGAGATGACCGACCGCCGGAGCAACCTTCCACGCGGTGTACGAGGAGGTATGCAGGGCCGGCATCAGCTCCTGCGCCAGCGTCAAGCGCATGACTTGGCGCAAATCGTCGGTCGCTACCACCCGAGGAATATTGAGCAAGTTGGCCAGTGAAATCGCCAACGTGGTCTTGCCCACCCCACTGGCACCCCCGATGAGGATGATCAGGGGTTTATCGACGTCGCCCCAAGCATGCCACAAGCGGTAGCGCTCGGCAAAGGACTTGTCAAAGGACGTTTCGATCAGTTCGGCCGCCAGCTCCTCCAACTCCGAGTGCGCGATGTGCTGGCGGCGCTGGTCTATCAAGCGGGCTTCAATCGTCTGTGCAATCTCGTAGCTCTGATCTGGCGACAGCCCAGACGCCTGAATGGAATTTGACAGCAACTCCTTGGAAAAAGGCCGCGACCCACTCTTGCCCTCGACGATGATGGTGGTGGGCTGGCGCTCCCAGAAAATTAGGTCGCCGGCCTCGTACGGGCCGAACCCCTTGCGAATGGCCTTACCGACGAGTTGCACCATGTCCTTTTTGCGCACGAGCTCTGCTTTCCCCAACGACACCCGCACCGCATTGGCCACAGCGCGGGCGTCTTCGTAGCCGAAGCCGCGCTCAATGAGGTAGTGTACCAGCATCCCCCGCATAAAGGGGATGCGCTTTTTGCCATCGACGATGGTTGGCACGCTAGCGATCCCTCTTATTGCCGTGCGCCGCAATGGTCCGCTCCAACCCCTCGACCAGCCCAACCCGCGGCTCGTACCCCAACTCGGCCCGGGCGCGCGATATATCGGCTGACGAGAAGCGGATATCCCCCACGCGCGGCGCGGCGAACACCGGCGTCAACTCGGTCGCCAAAATTTGGTTGAGCGCGGCGATCAATTCGAGCAGCGACGCGCTGCGGCCGCCGCCGATATTGTACATCCGCCCGGCAACGCCCGGAGTAGTACTGGCCCTCATATTGGCCTCTACCACATCGCCGACATAGACGTAATCGCGCACTTGGTGGCCGTCGCCAAAAATGGTGGGCGCCTCGCCGGCGCGCATCCGCTCGACAAAAATCGAGATGACGCCCGAGTACGGCGAAGACGGCACCTGCCGCGGACCAAAGACATTGAAGTAGCGCAGGCCAACCACCTCCAGACCGTACGTCTGGCTGTACACGCGGGCGTAGTGTTCGCCCATGGCCTTGGAGATCGCGTAGGGGGCCTCGGGCTCGGGCGGCATGTCCTCGCGCTTGGGCATTTGCGGGTTGTTGCCATACACGGCGGCCGAACTGGCAAAAACCACGCGGCCGACCCCGGCTTGCCGCGCCGCTTCCAACAGCTGCAGCGTACCCACGGCGTTGACCGCCTGATCGACGAGGGGTTGCTCGACCGAAGCGGGCACTGAGCCGATGGCGGCTTGGTGCAGGACGCAATCGACCTGCTGCACCACCTCGGCCAGCAAGGCCGCGTCGCGGATGTCGCCCTCGACGAACTCTATCTCGTCGCGGATAGCGGCCAAGTTTTCGCGCCGGCCCGTGCTCAAATCGTCCAGAACTCGCACTGCGTACCCTTCTGCACACAAGCGCTGACAGAGGTGAGAACCAATAAACCCCGCCCCACCCGTGACCAAATACCGATTCATATTTCCTCGCTCAAAAGCTAACTGCGTAATATAGCAACGGCCGGGCGTCCGCGCACCACGCCTTGAGCGGCGCAATCGGCTTGTTGATTTGCGCCCACGCTTGTATATTTGGACAACTCACACGAGGCGGTGTGGGAGGCCATGGCGGACGCTGTGGCCTTTTTTATTTGTCTAACAACGAACGCAGCCCAGTCCCCTTCTATCCGGTCGGCGCGGCTTGGAGAAAGTGGAGCTCCTTGTGATTATCGCCGGTGATGTCGGCGGCACCAAAACGTACCTCGCCGCCTTTGACCCAGCCGCCCAAGGCTTCAACCCCTTGGTCGAGCGACGCTACCAAACGGCGTCCTACCCCAGTGCCGGGGCGCTGATCAAAGCCTTTGCCGACGAGGCGCAAATCGTGCCCAGCCGCACGGTCTTGGGCGTGCCCGGCCCCGTCCATCAGCTTCCCGTCCGCGCCGTCAACCTGCCTTGGCTCATCGACCCCAGCGAAATTTCGGCCGTGCTCAACGGGACCGACGTTCATCTACTCAACGACCTGCAAGCGACTTCCTACGGCACCTTGGCACTGGGGCCGGACGACCTGTGTCCGCTCAACGAAGGTCGGCGCGACCCAACGGGCAACATCGCCGTCATTGCCGCCGGCACCGGGCTGGGCGAGGGCGGCTTGTGCTGGGCCGCAGGGAGCTACGCAGCCATTGCTTCCGAGGGCGGCCACTCGACCTTTGGGCCGAGTTCCGCGCTCGAAGTCGCGCTCTGGCGTTTTCTCAACGAGCACTACGGCCACGTTAGCTGGGAACGGGTGCTGTCGGGCCAAGGCTTGGCCGCGATCTACGACTTTCTGTGTACTCGGCATCCCGACCGCACGGACGCCTCTTTGGCCCCAGCGGCCACACCGCCTGACCGCGCCGACGCCATCGCACGCGCCGGCCTCGAAGGCCACTCTGCGCTGGCCGTAACGGCCCTCGATCTGTTCGCGCTCCTCTATGGCCGCGAGGCGGGGAACTTGGCACTAAAGCTGATGTCGTCGGGGGGGGTTTTCGTCGGCGGGGGCATCGCGCCCAAAATTCTCGCCAAGTTGCGCGACGGCCGCTTTATGGAGGGCTTTATGGACAAGGGCCGCATGAGCACGCCCCTCGCGTCCATGCCCGTCCACGTCGTACTCAACGACAAGACCGCGCTGCTCGGTGCCGCTTACTGGGGGGCGAAGTTTTAGTAGTATTTACGTGTATGAATAGGAAGGCAGCGCGGATTTGGCTGTCGTCGGAGTGGCGTTTTGCCGCGGAGATCGCCGGCGGCGACGTCGTGGAATTACGCTTTCAGCGTAGGCGCGGGCTTACGAAGGCCAGAACCGCAAAACGATATTCAGCAGAGCTAAACCGGAAGTCATCACTACAACCAGAATTTTGACGCTCCCCTTGAGCTCGGCCATCTCGGCCTGTAAGCGCGCAATATCATCTTTGAGGCCGCTCTCAATCCGCGTAATCTCGGCCTGCAAGCGCGCAATATCCTCCTTGAGGCCGCTCTCTACCCGCGCAGTACCAGCCTGTAAGCGTGCAATATCGTCCTTTAAGACCGCTCTCAACTCAGCAAGGTCTGCTTTGGATGCAAGGTGATCGTACACGCCTTCGAGCCGGGCTAGACGCTCTTCAATCGTCGGGGGCACAGTAGCCATAATCACTGCTCTCCTTTCGTGGGGTTTGGGGGTGTTCTTATGAACATACAGGACGAGATGGAGCCGCGTCAACAAAAATCGACTGCTTGCTCGCAGTCTAAAATCGCCTTAACCCAACGCGGTCAACGGTTCAGCTTTCCTGCCTTTTCGCTTGCGCTCAGAGCACCGTTTCAGCCGAGCAGTTCCCGCAGCCGACGCCCAATCTGCTCCGGCTCGCCCTCCTTGAGGCACATCGGCCCAAAAATCACGACCCCTTCGTAAACATCTGTTGGATTCGCAGCGATCTGGGGCTGGCCTTCCTGTAGCGCTTTGACCAGTTCCAGTGCCGTCATGCCCGCGGCCTCCTCGTCGAGCACCAACCGCGCAGTCGGAATCTCGGTGCGCTTGCGGTCGGCTGCCACCGCGATCTCAGCACAGCGCAACGCACCACACGCGGCGACCAGTTCCTCCATCAGCACCTGCCAGCGCTGCCGCCGCGCCCCCGGGTCTTCGGCCACAAAAAGACGCAGCGCCTTCACCAATCCCGCGATCTCCTCCTTGCCGACCTTGCAGGGCCGCCCAATGCCATGCTGCGGAGCACCGGGTAGCTGCGACTTGTCGATCAAGCTCGCCGGCGGGTCCCACAACTCGGGCATCACGTCGAGGTCTTGGTGCTGTAGCGCGGCCGCGGCGATCAACTCCCGCCGACCGCACAAAATCCCCGAAGCCTGCGGCCCACCGAGTGCCTTGCCGCCGCTAAAGGCCACCAGATCGGCCCCAGCCGCGATAAACTGCTGCAAGTTGCTCGCCGGCGGCAACTGCCCAGCCGCATCCACGATCACCGGCACCCCACCCTTGCGCGCCGCGGCCACCACCACCTCCAGCGCTGGCTGCGTGTGCGCGTACGCCACGTACACGATGGCCGCCGTCCGCTCGCCAATCGCCGCCTCGATCTCCCATCCTTCGGCATCGCGCACACCCGCCCCGGAAAAGCGGTCGGCGATCCCCACCTCCACCAGTTCGATCCCCACCGAGCGCACTGCGTGGTCGTAGAAATTTCGGTGGCTGCGCGCCATGATCACTTCGTTTTTCATCCCGGACGTATCCGGCAAGCGATTCATCTTTCCCGGATCCAATCCGGTCACGCAAGCGGCTGTCCCCAGCAACAAGCCCGCCGCGGCCCCACTGGTCACATACCCGGCCTCGGCACCCGTGACCTCGGCGATCACTTCCCCGGCCCGCGCCTGCATTTGCGCTATATCCACGCAGCACTCCGAAGCCTGCCGCATGGCCTCGGCCACCTCCGGGCGCATAATGGATCCACTCAATCGCGTCGCCGGCCCTACGGCGTTGATAATCGGCTCGACGCCTAGTTCTTGGTATATATTCATCTCTAGGGCCGTCCCCCGCGGTCGTAGAGTAAGCCGGGGGCTGGGAAGTGGGCGCAGAGTGCCCGCACCTCAGCCGCCACCTCGGCGTACTCCGCTTTGCGGTCATTGAGTTCCAGTGCTCTATTGGACCGGACCTCGGCGACCCGATCGATCCACTCGGCCAACTGCTCCATCTCCTCCGCGCCAAAGCCCCGGCTGGTAATCGCCGGCGTGCCGATGCGGATGCCGCTGGGCTTGCGCGCCGGGCGCAGATCAAAGGGCACGCGGTTGAAATTGCAGACGATGCCCGAAGCGTCCAGTGCCTTGGCCATCGCGTAACCCGTAACGCCTTTATGGGTCATGTCCATGAGGATCAGGTGATTGTCGGTGCCGCCCGAGCTGAGGGCAAACCCCCGCGCCGCCAGAGCGGCGGCCAAGGTCTGGGCATTGGCGACCGTCTGCTGGGCATACCGCTTAAACTCCGCGCTCGTCGCCTCCTTGAGCACCACGGCAATCGCCGCCGTGGTGTTGTTGTGCGGCCCGCCCTGCAAGCCGGGAAACACCGCTTTATCGAGGGCTTCCGCGTACTGCGCCCGGCACAAGATCATGCCGCCGCGCGGCCCCCGCAGCGACTTGTGAGTAGTAGTAGTTACCACATCTACGTGCGGCACCGGGCTGGGATGCACTCCGGCGGCCACCAACCCAGCAATATGCGCGATGTCGGCGACCACGATGGCCCCCACCGAATGCCCGATCTCGGCAAAGCGCACAAAGTCAATGATGCGCGGATAGGCCGTGCCCCCACAGAAGATCAGCTTGGGCCGGTGCTCTTTAGCCAGCGATTCGACTTGGTCGAAGTCGATTTGGCCGGTGTCCCGGTCCACTCCGTATTGCACGGACTTGTAGTGCATCCCCGAGATGCTAACGCGGTCGCCGTGCGTCAGATGACCTCCGTGCGCCAGCGCCAAGCCCATGACCGCATCGCCCGGCTGGCAGAGGCCGACGTACACGGCCTGATTGGCCGGCGACCCCGAATAGGGCTGCACATTGACGTGCTCGGCCCCAAAAACCTCCTGGGCGCGCTCAATGCAAAGCCGCTCGATCTTGTCGATTTCTCGCTGGCCCTCGTAGTAGCGCGCACCCGCGTACCCTTCGGAATACTTATTCGTCAGGATTGAACCGCTCGCTTCAAGCACGGCTTGACTGGCGTAATTTTCAGATGGGATTAGGCGAATTTTGTTGTGCTGACGTCTGTTTTCAGCGCGAATGATGGCCTCGACTTGCGGGTCCACCGTTGCCAGCGTCCCCGCGATTTCGGGCTGCACCGCCAATGCCTCCATTGGTTTTGTTCTCCCCAGCGCGTTTGTTAATTTGAGTGTGATTAGCTCACAAAAACTACGTTGGGGCACTCCTATGAGCAACTATTTGGGCATCGACGCTAGCACTCAATCCATCACCGGCCTGCTCATCGACGCAGACCAGCGCACCATCGTCGCGGAGGCGTCCGTCAACTTCGACGAGCACTTCAAAGCCACGTACGGGGTCGTCAACGGCGTCCTCGACCTCGGCGCGGGCGTGGTCCACAGCGCACCCCTGATGTGGGCCGAAGCACTAGACTTGCTCCTGCAAACGCTCGCCGCCCAAGGCCACGACCTCAGCGCAGTGCGGGCGGTCGCCGGCAGCGGCCAGCAGCACGGCACCGTCTATCTCAACGCCAACGCCCGCCCAGCCCTAGCGCGTCTGTCGCCCAGCCAGCCGCTCAAAAACCAACTCGCCGCCATCTTCGCCCGCCCGACAGCCCCTGTATGGATGGACACTTCCACGGCCTCGCAATGCGCCGAGATCGAAGCGGGCGTCGGCGGGCGCGAAAACCTGCGCGCGCTCACGGGCAACCCGGCCTTTGAGCGCTTCAGCGGCCCGCAGATTCGCAAGTTTTACCAAACCGAACCCGCCGCGTACGCCAACACTACGCACATCGGCTTGGTCAGCTCCTACGTCGCCAGCCTGCTCGCTGGACGGCTCGTCGGCGTTGATTCGGGCGACGGCAGCGGCACCAACTTGATGGACATTGCCACGCGCCAGTGGAGCCCACGCGCACTCGACGCTACCGCCCCCGGCTTAGCCGCCAAACTCCTACCCATCACCCCCGCTGGCCAGCCCGTCGGCCCCATCAGTCCGTATTACGTAGGTCGCTACGGCTTTGCCGACGACTGCCTCGCGTTGCCCTTTTCGGGCGACAATCCGTGCAGCCTCATCGGCCTCGGGCTCGTCGCCCCCGGGCAAGTCGCCCTGAGCTTGGGCACTTCGGACACCCTGTTCGCCTGCCTAGACCAGCCGCGCACTTCCGCCGCTGGCGAGGGCGCGGTCTTTGCCTCGCCCGACGACGCGCACTACATGGCCCTGACTTGCTATCTCAACGGCAGCTTGGCCCGCGAGGCCGTGCGCGACCAATTCGGCCTGAACTGGGATCAGTTCACCCACGCCCTACGCGCCACCCCCCCGGGCAACAACGGCGCGCTCATGCTGCCTTACTTTGCGCCGGAAATCGTCCCCAAAGTCCCCCAAGCCAACGTCGTGCGCCAAAACCTCGACCCGGCCGACGCGCCGGCCAATGTTCGCGCCGTCATCGAAGCCCAAGCCTTTTCCTCGCGCATCCACGCGCGTTGGATGGGGGTAGAAATTTCCTCGCTCTACGTCACCGGCGGCGCGTCGGCCAACGCCGAAATTCTGCGCGTCTTCGCCAACGTCCACAACTGCCCGGTCCACCGCTTTGAGACGACCAATTCGGCGGCCCTAGGCGCGGCCTTGCGCGCCGCCCACGCCCACCAATCCGCCGCCGGTCACGCGCCTTCGTGGGCGGAAGTCGTTGAGCCATTCGCCCAGCCGGTCGCCGGATCAACCATCGAGCCGGAGCCAAGGGCCGTCGCCGCGTACGACGAGCGCATCGGCGAGTACGCCGCTCTAGAGCAAGCGCACACGTAGGGCGTATTGGTAGCTCGACGTGGAAGAGCGCCGCTTGACACAGGGCTTTTTTTTTATACCCTCTTTTCATCTTCGATGCTACAAACCCTGTACGAGACGGACATTCCCAAGGTTGTAATACGGCTATGCGGCTTATGAGCATTGGATTGGCGGCGACAAAAGGAGTGCTGGTTTGCGCTGTAACGGCGATGGTCGGGCTAACGGCGGTCGATTCATGGGCCGTGAATTCAGCCGTGCTGGCCAGAGTCGGGAGCGAGGTCATTTTGGTAGATGACTTGCTCCGCGCCGAGCGCACTATGCGTCGTTTTGCAGCAGGTAATGCGCGAGAAATGCTCCAGCCTTTTATCGACCGCAAGCTGCTGGTCTTAGAGGCTAGGGCAAAGGGCTTGGATCAGCATCCCGACGTAGTCGCCCGCGTACAACAGGCACGCGACCGGCGACTCGTTGAGCGTTTGTACGGGGAAGTCACGGGCGATGTCTCTATATCGGAAGAGGAGCTTTGGTCGCATTTTCACCAGAGCGGATTGCACAAAAAGCGGGAGCTGCGGGCGAGTCACATTCAGGTAGGCAGCCTCGAAGAAGCCCGGGCCATCCAAGCGCGGCTGCGGCAAGGGGCCGATTTTGCAGTACTGGCGCACGAGCAGTCCCTCGATCGCTCATCGGCGGCCAAAGGTGGCGATATGGGGTTCTGGCAGGAGGAAGAAGCACAGCACAGCGGGTTTGTCGCCGAGCTTTTTCGCCTGCAGGTCGGCCAAGTGTCCGAACCGTACCTCAACCCGCAGGGAACCTACCACCTAATCAGGGCCGATGAAGAGCGCTCCGTCCGTTTTGAGCGTCAACAGAAGATGCTTCGCCAAACGCTGAAAAAGCAGCAAAAAAAGGATCGCTGGGCCAAATACTTAGCCGACCAGAAAACGCACTTTGGTTTTTCAGTAGATACACAGGTATTGGGCGTATTGCTACAGCGGGGGCGATTGGCCGAAGACGGTGTGCCGGTGCTAGAAGCAGGAGACCACGCGCACGTCCTGCTGCGCTACCGTGGCGGGCGCATCGACCTGAGCGCGTACATGGCTTTGGTAGAGGAGGCCGAACCGAGGCGTCGTCCCCACGCCATAGACAGTACCGCCGTGGTCGAATTTGCCCAAGACGAAGCACTGCGCAACATCCTGCTGCCCCGGCTGGCCCGGCAACGAGGGTTGGACCGCGAGCAGGCTATGGTTGAGTACGTGCGGGATAAGCGCGAAAAAGCCATGGCCGAGCTGCTACGGCGAACAGAAGTAGAATCGCGCTTCGTCACCGAGGATCAGCTACGCACTCTATATCGGGACTTAGCAGACGAATTCACGCTGCCGATGCACACATTCTTTGCTGGCGCACTGGTCGATTCGGAAACGGCTTCACACGCCATTGCCCGGCGCGTACGCGCCGGTGAGGATATGGCCGAGATCATGCGCGAGTACCCGGCATTTAACGGGCGCGTACGCCAGTTCGACATATTTAATTTCGCGCTTGCTGACACAGCAACGGCCCAAGGCGCTATGGCGACCATGATCCAGGCCGTGCGGGGCATGTCGGTTGGCGGCATCAAGGGGCCGCTCCCCATCCAGTTGAGCGGCGATACGACGGGCTACCTCGTCCTCAAAGTGCTGGCGATGCGCCCGGAAAAAACCCTCTCTTTTTCTGCACCCAAGGTGCAGTCTAGAATATGGCGTCAATTGCGCTATGCCCATCGGCACGCGGTTGAAGAAGGCTTTGATAGATACCTAGCTGAGCTGAGGCATAAATACAGGGCTGAGATAGTTATCGACGAACAGGCCCTGTCTAACTTGGAAAAGTAGCGGCTCTGCGTTTCCACGCATAGACGAGCCCGGACCCCTCTACTCTAAAATGCGGAAGGAGGTAAATGGACACAGCATTCGCAGCAGCAGCTAAGAGCAACATCTCTATTCTCTCACAATATCTCTATCCTATCCGATAAGGAGAAAAACATGCGCAAGAACGCACTCATAGCCGCAATGTTATCCGCGTCACTGGCTAGCTTCGCTTGGGGCCAGTCCAATGCCAACGGCATTGGCTACTTCGCCTTGGAGGTGCCTGCTGACGTCACCATCACCATTGATGGCGACGCTAGCGACTGGGCGTGGTTCGACGACATTTTCACCGTTGGTCCCGACGAGATGTATGAAATCCAGAAGGCCGAAGTGCTGGACAAGAGCGATCTCGACGTGGCCATCATGACGGCGTGGACGGGCACGGACCGCGACAACAAGCTCTACGGATTTGTCCGCGCCACCGACGACACCCTAGTCGTCACTTCGGACGTATTTGACGATGGCTGGCGCGACGACGATCTCGAGATCATCACCGACGCCAATGCCAGCGGCGGTCCGCACGACGGCGACGGCGAGTCGGGCACGCGCGCCGAGGGGCAGCAATTCACCATGCACTTGCCGGTCCCCGGGATCTATGAAACGCCTTATGGCGGCGACGGCTCGTGGTGGTTGCGCTGGCAGGTCGTCGAGGAAATCCACTGGATGGACGAATTTGCCGAGTCCAGAGTGACGACCAATCCTCCGGGAGCGACCACGGGTTCGACCAACGTCACGGTCAACTACGAATACAGCATCCCCCTCTGGGATTACGCGTCGTTGGACGGGCCGGACAACAGCATCCGCCACGAAAACGAGGCTGGGCAGCTCATCCGCCTGACCTACCAGTTGAACGAAGCGGATAACCCCGAAGACCGCCGCACGCATCAGTTGGCAACCGCCGGCGAGGACGGTGCTTCGGGCAACTGCGATGTCTGCTCGGAATACACGCTGCTAGGCGCAGACGAGTACGATCGCGCCGACGGCGGGGGCACCTCCGTGGAATCCGAGAGCTGGGCAAAAATCAAAGCGACCTTCAGCGACTAGCCGAACGGTCCTTTGGCCACAGATTGGGCGGCGGCCTCTGCCGCCGCCCAATGACCACCAGTGCAATGTCCCCTTCCCAAGGTTAATGCGATGTTTACTACGCGACACCAGCCCTCCGCCTTCCAAGGATCGCAGTCACCTTGCCCTCGTCGAGGGCGGGACGCCCGCGGTCCCGGACGCAACGGGAACAGCAGAAAAGGCGGACGCAAAGCAAGGGTCGCGTACTTACGGTTCGGTTGGTGGCTTTGTTCCCTAGCGATGTTGGCAGGATGCGGGCGTTATTTCGACGGGCCAATTCAGCCCGCTCCACAGGGACAGCAGGAAGCCGATATGGTCATTAAAGACGATGGCCTGATCACCTATTCATTCGAGCGTCTGGAAATCGGTCTGCGCCCCATGACCGACGCCGAATTGAACCGCAAATTCCCACAGCAATCCACGCAAGGGCCCGCATCGACCAACCCCTATACTTTCGGCAACTGGAAGCGCATGGGCGAAGAGTGGACACCGCCCAAACACAGCGTATGGCTGCTAAAAGTTAAAAACTACGCTTACCCCAAAGTCGGCGTCGATCCCCTCAAAATCGAGCTGATTTCAAAGGACGGGTATCGCCAGTACGCACCTTTAGAACCACTGCAGATTCTGGAGTATTACTATTCGTTTATTCAGGGATATGCCGGCAACGAATACCGGCGTTTTAACGAGCGCGAAGACGTGCTCGGGCGCACTCTGTTTCAGGAGCAGATCGTCTTCAGTGGCCAAGAGGCAGAGGGTTTTGTCGTTTTTCCGAGTCTGGCACCCGACGTGACGGAGTTTTCCGTCCACATCCGAGATATTGCATTGCGATACAACTACCGCAACGAGCCGGTGGAGACCAAAGATCTAACCTTTCACTTTCAGCGCGCGGTGTTTAAGGGGTTTCAGCCACCGCCCGAGCTGGTAAATAGGCAATGATGGCTTCCTTTGGGCGAACTGCTTTGGTCGGGCTGGCCCTGTCGTTCTGCATTAGGCCAGCGGAACTGCGAGCCGATGTCTGGGGAGTCGGCTTGGGTGGGCAAGTCTGGGAGGAGCCGGCGCAGACTATGGCGGGGGTCGTCGTAGGAGCCGGACAGGTCTTGGGGCCGGCCAGCTTTTCGCTGGAACAAAATATAACACAGTTCATCGTCTGGGGGGTCGGCGCACCCAGCAGCTTTATCGCCGAAGGCAACGGACGGGTGTGGAACAATTCGGCGCGGGGCATTGAGGGGTCTGAGGTCCTCGTCGATGGGGATGGCGCGACCAGCACGGAAAATCGCTTTAAGGAAGTGGGGGTCAATCAGCGCGGTCGCATTTTTTTTCTCGATCTCGGGGCTTCGTTTCCAGTTAGCCAGGTTGTTTTTTATCCCCGTGAAGGAGAGGATGAGTTCGTCGCTGGCTACGAAATATCACTCAATGACGGGCGTACTTTCGACGCCAATGACTCGCCCGTTTACGAGGCCGTGCGCCAAGTGACCATCAACCGCGACCCAAGAGTAGATGTGCGCTTCCCAACCCAACTGGTGCGCTTTATTCAGCTCAGAGTGCTTTCACCGAACCCCTTTGAACTGGCGGAAATCGAGGTCCACGGCGAAGGCTTTGTGCCGCGCGGGCTCTACGAAACCCAGCTCGTCCAGTTTGCCCAGCCTGTCAACTACGGCGCCTTGAGTTTTCGCGCCCGCAAAGTTTCGCTGTCTGAGGCGAGCGAAAGCAACGCGGGTGCCGATGAGCCTGTGCGGGTGATCGTGCAGATGCGCAACGGCGTCGATGAAACCCCGCTCGACTACTACCAGATCGCCGACGTAGAAACCCAGTCGGAAGTGTTGGTCAGCAAAGAAGAGTACGACGATCTACCGTCGATCCTCAAGGGCAGCATTCGCCCGGACGCCACGCACTGGTCCTCTTGGACGGAGCCACTCATCGCCGACTCCAGCGGCACGTACTCCATTCCGCTGGATCTACCGGGGCCGCGCGATTTTTTTCAGGTGCGTCTGCGCTTTGAAGGCAATACCTCCGCGAGCATGCAGGTCGATAGTTTGGCCATCGTGCATACGCCGCCGCTGGCCGCGCTGGCACTGAGCGAAGTAGCCCTATTGGACGATCCCTTTCCGGCCGGTGGGCGCGCGTCCGTTCCGGCCGGCCGGGATACGGTTTTTACCTACGACATAAGGGCCGACTTAGGCGACGGAACGGGCTTTGACGGCGTGCGCATCTCAACGCTGAGACAGCCCGAGTTTCTCAAGCTCGAAATGGGAGACGAACTGGCGGAGACCCCGCCGGATAGCGTGCGCTTAGACGACACGGGTTTGCGCGTTTATTTCCCGTCCCGGCGCATTAGCACCGGCCAAGATGTGCGTCTGCGGATTACGTTTCGCTCGCAGGCCCTGCTCTTTGCGACTCAGTTTACGGGACAGCTTCTGGATACGACCGGCAGCCTTCCCCAGCGCATTGCCGAGGGCGACGCAACGCGGGAAGTGGGCACGGATTCGCAGGAGGTGATTTTCCTCGCCAGCGGCGAAAGCGTGTTGCAGTCCTTTTCCGTTGCCCCGCCGATTATAACGCCCAACGGCGATGGCATAAACGATGCGTCCGTCTTCTCCTTTGTGCTCATCCATTTGGTGCAGCCCGCCGCGACCGAACTCCTCGTGTACGATCTTTCGGGGCGATTGATAAAAAACGTGCTCTCCGATGCACTGACCGCCGGACGTTATACCCAGTGGCACTGGGACGGAACGAACAATGCCGGCACTCAAGTGCCACCGGGGACCTACATCGCCCGAGCTTTGGTAGAAGCGGCGGCCGACGAAGTCCAGCGCACGCGCCTGATCCACGTGGCCTATTGATGTAATACCCATCAAACGCGAGAAACTGAGCATGAAGCACACAGCGGCACTAGCTCTTTTGCTCTTGGCCCCTTGTTTTGCAGCAGCACAGGTAGAGCGATTGGTGCTCGGCACCGGCGACAACGGCTGGGAAGACCTAGCAGAGTTGATGGGCGGTATGTGGGTCGTAGATGGCAGCCTACAGCCCTACGAATTGGACCCAGCGGTCAATATCGCGCTGGGCGAGAAGAAGGGTAGCTCGCGCACCGATGTTTTCGGCAACGTCTGGGGGGGAGAGCGGGCCGGGCCGCAGGCCGCACGCCTCATTCCCGGCCAGCCCGAGGTCTTGGGAGACAACGGCTTTCAACAGACAGTCGATGGTGACACGACCCGGTCCGTGGCCATTGTCTCCGGCTATTATTACTACAACCTAGGTTGGGAATTGCCCATCAAACGCATCCGCTTTTTTCCCCCAGCAGAAGGGCGCACTCAGACCGATGACCGCAAGCGGATCACCCCGGGTTTACCGCTCAAAAACGCCTATCCCAAGCTGTACGAAGTTTGGGCTGCAATTGATGGAGAGCACTTTAAGCAGGGGCAATTCGACCTTTTACTAGAGCAGAATCTCAACCAAACCACGCGCATTGCCAATGCTCGTTTTCCCACCCAGCCCTTGCAGTTCATTTTTCTAAACTTCCCAGAACTAGGCGTTATCGCCGAGGTGGAGTTTTATGGCGAGGGCTTTGTGCAAAAATCGCAATACATCTCCAAGGTGATCGACATCGGCGAGCCGGTCAACTTAGGGCGGGTCATCCCTTATTTCAATGGGTTCGCCAAAGAGAGCATCGACAGCGAATCCGAACTTTTGGCAGAAAATCCCATCTCCTTTTCGCTGGAAACACAGACCGGCCGGGACGATACGCCATACATCTACACCATCTACACCGAGCTGAGGACCGAACGCGAAGTGAGTTTTGCCAAATGGGATAGAGCACCGCGCGACGATTATGTGCGCCCTGGAGCGCGGGGACCTGAGCGGCCCGATGTAGATAACTGGAGCTTCTGGTCGGTGCCGCAAAAAGCGTCTGGCGGCGAGGCCATCGAGATCCTTTCGCCGGATAATCGGCAGTACCTCAAAGTCAATTTCACGATGGAGAGCGAGGATTTGTTCACGTACAGCCGGATGGATTCGCTGGTCGTCGAATACTCGCCTTTGCTGGTCGATGCAATTGTCGGAGAGGTCGCATTACAGGACGAGCCACAGCCGCTTGGACGCAAGACGGAAGTGCCCTTGGGCGAGGAGCGCGTCTTCACGTTTGACGTGCGGGCCGCCTTTGAGTCAGCGACCAAGTCGGGTTTTGACGCTTTGAGGCTGCAAACCCCGGCCCGCGCCCAGTTTATCGGACTGGAAATGGGCGATCCCTTGGTCGCGGTGGTGCCCGACAGCATCGCGGAAAAACAGGGGGAACTGATCATCTACTTTCCGTCCAACCGCATCGTGGCCGAAGACAATAGGCCGTTGCGGCTGCTGTTCAAAACGGGCGTCTTCAGTTTTAATGCGCTGTTTCAGGGCGAGGTGTTTGTCGTGGGGGGGGAAGGACAGCCCCAATCTATCGATCCCGGCGATGCCAACGCAGCGGTATCGACCAATTCCATCGAGGTGCTGGCACTGAGCACGGAGTTAGATGTGCTGAGCGCATTAGATGTGGGGTCAACCGTAGTGACACCGAATGGCGACGGGCGCAACGACACCCTTGAACTGGCCTATTCACTGCTCGGCGTCCAAGCCAGCCAAGTGGTCTTTGAAATCTACGATTTGCGCGGGCGCAAAGTGCGAACGCTATCGGCCGATTTTAGAAGCGAAGGACGTTACGTCGAAGAGTGGGACGGACGGGGAGAGGGGGCGGAGCATGTCGCACCGGGCTTATACCTCGCCCGACTTTCCGTCGAGACGGATGCAGGCGACTTCACGCGCACGCACGTCATTGCGGTGGCCTACTAAACGCTTTCGAGGATGTACCATGAGAACATTTGCTGCGACTCGCCTTTTGTTCGTCGCCACCTTGTGTGCAGCCGGTGCCTATGCCGACGAACTGCACCTGAGTAGCCCCGCGGACTGGCAGACATGGGCCATTCCCAAGGGGACGCTGGAAATTGCCACCGACGGCAGCATTCGCCTAGCGCGGATGCGCCGCAATATAAACGCCGTGGCCGATGCCGCAGAGTTTTCCCATAGTGAGGGCAAGAAACAGGTTTTTGGGGGCATCCGCCAAGTCAACTCAAACGCCCAAGATGCGGCTAACATCATCGACCAAGACCCATCGACTTGGTGGCAGCCATCCGCCGACGATCCGCTGGAAAATTGGTGGATCGAAATCGACCTCGGTCGGCCGGTATTGGCGCGCAAGTTGCGCTTAGTCTTTCCAGACGAACTCGACGCCAAGCCCTTTCGCAATTTCACTGCTTACATAAGCAACGGAGTAGATACTCGTTTTGGCGTAACCTACAATCCAGTCGCCATCACGACAAAACCCAATGTGGAGCGCATTTTCGAGGTCGATCTAACGCGAATTGAGTTCGGTCAGGCCAGCGGCGAACATCTCATTGAGCAAGACACGCTAGACTTTGCCCTCGTCCATCACGTGCGCCTCGTGCCCACGGAAAAAAATCCGGGCGCGGCGCTGGCTGAGATCGAAGTGGATGCACTCGGAGATAACCTCGCCATAAATACGGTGGAACGGGGCGGGTCGGTGCGAGCGGGGCGGAGCGGCGATAAGATCGGGGCGATCTTTGACGGGGATATCAATACCAACTGGCGGGTTGCGGTCGGCGGCGATCAAGCCAAGGAGGGCAATCTCAGGACCTACGTCGAAGACGGCGATTGGTTTGAATGGGATTTGGGGGCCACGTTCTGGGTGGACCACCTTTCCCACCTAGACCTGACGGTCGAAGAAGGGTCTCGCGGCAGCACATCCAACGGAGCCAAGCTATTTGTCCTCACCACCTCCGACGGCACGCCGGCCAGCGGCCTGACTAGCGACCGCATCCGCAGCAACTTTGACTACCAAGAACTCAGCGACGTATTCAACGACATACTGCCCTTCCAGCAGTCGTATCACTTTGCATTCCCGCTGCGGAAAATCCGCTACATCTTCTACCACCGCAGCGGCATTCCGGCTCGCCTACAGATCCGCCAGTCGGTTTTTGAATACATCCTCCACGGCGAAGGGCACGTGGCGGCGACGGAAATGGTGTCGGACTTCATTGACCTAGGAGCCATGAAGAGCGTGAGCAAGCTGTCGTGGGACGCCGATTTACCCGCCGGTACGCAAATCGAAATTCGCTCGCAGACGGGCAATACCTTTGAATTGCTGAAGAAGTACTACCACAAAAACGGCACGGAACTGGATTCGGCCCGTTTTGGTAAGCTGCCCAAGAGCGTGCGCGGGCGCATCGACATCCTCAAGCTCAAAGGGCCGGACTGGAGCGGCTGGAGCCAGCCTTACGATTTTCCCGCGGAGGCCTTCCTCTCGCCCACGCCCAGACAATTTCTGCAACTGCAGGTTCGACTGGCCAACGACGATCCGCAACTAACGCCGGTGCTGCGCTCCCTGACGCTGGAATTCGACGACCCGCTCGTCAGCGGTGGCATTGCGGCGCGCATATTGCCGCGCGAGGTCGGGCTAGATTCGCTGCAGCGCTTTACGTATTTGCTGCAACCGACCTTTGTGCGCAACGACCAAGGCTTTGACGAGGTCTTTATCCAAGTGCCGGGCGCGGTGCAAGAGGTGGGCGTCCGAGTCGGCGGCCAGCGGGTGCAGCCGAGGGAAGTTGAATTGGCGGACGGGCTGCTAAGGGTCGGATTGCCGGAGCGAGTGCGGGCGGATTCAGTGGAAGTGCTGTTTACCGCGCAGGTAACGGCCAATGCCACTCTCTTTGAGGCTTGGGCCGGGGACAGCCAGCAGAATGTGCGCCAAGGCGTCGAACCCTTGGAGCCGCGCTCAATGATAGTCTTTGTGCCCGAGGTGCCCGGTGGAGTTTTGCTGCGCAATGTGCAGGTGACTCCGGTCGTCACGCCCAACGGCGATGGCGTAAACGACGAAGCGCGAATCAACTTTATCGTCGTCCAAGTTGAGGGCCATCCCAACGTAGATATTTACGACCTAACCGGATCGCACCTACGGACGCTCGACCAAGGCGTCACGGGTTTTGCGTGGGATGGCCGGGACGATGCGGGAGCGGTTTTACCACCCGGGGTGTATATCTGCCGCATCCAGCTAGAAGCCGACTCTGGAGACCAGTCGGTATATCGCACCCTTAGTTTGGCCTATTAACAAACGTCCGTGTTGCACAGCGGTAAAAAGGGAGGGAACAAATGGGCCGGAAGTTTTTCGGTGCTCTGCTAACGGGTTGTCTTTTGGCCGGTGGAGTGTTAGCCGAAGGCCTGCAATCGGGCTTTCTCAACCCTTATATAACCAGTGGGGTGCGGATAGCACCCCAGACCATCACGCCGACGATGCGGAAATGGTATCTGCCCCAGACGCTCTACGATATTTACGGATGGAAAAACTGGGAGTACACCAACTACGCCAAGGATCGCTACGAGCGCTATACCGACATCGTGCTGCAAGGCCAACGATTTTACGATCTCTACGGCAATTACATCACGCGAGGCTGGAAGATCTACGAGTGGGCGCAGCAGCACCCCACGGAAACGGGCAGTGCGATCGACAAGTCTGTGGAGTTCAACAACTGGTTCAACAACCTCGTCATTTCAACGGCGTCGCAGGGCCAATACCATATCGCGTTGACCGTGGGCGAGCAGCTAAGGACCACCCTGACGCCGATGACCTTTTCCAAGCCGCTGTTCAACGGCTTGCAGTGGGATTTCCTCTCCGACAAATACGCCCTAACGCTACTCGCCTCGCGCACGGACAACCCCGCTTTAGCCGCCACGGCGACTAACCGCGACCAAGGGGCTACGGTGCGGACGATCTTCACCAATCTGCTCGGTCTGCGCGGCACGGCTCAGATCGGCGATTTTATTAGGCTGGGCACCACTTACGTCAACGCCGGCCACTGGAACAGCTCGGAGAGCTTTGGCAACAACTCGCTCAAGGGCACGCTCGGCGGCAACCTGCAGGCGGGCAACGTGCAGCGCCTCCTAGTGCGTCTGTCCGACGATTCACCCGAGGACGGTGAAGGCGGGGCGTTGCTCTTTTTGCACCGCGTGTACATCAATGGCGTGGAGCATCCCGAAATTTCCGACCGAGCACTGGTAGATGGCGGCATCCGGCGGCAGGGACGCTGGGAGGCCAGCGGCGGCAACAACATCATCATTACCTACGACATCGAGCGCGACTTCACGCCCATTCCCGGGGAAGACGAGATCATCGACTTCAAGGAAATTAAACAGATCGAGATCGAATTGGTCCTAGCCAATGACTACGCCGTTGAAGTCACCTCCAATATGCAGGTCAACAACACGGGTGAGCCTGTATTTTTGCCAGTCACCCGGGCAGCGAAAAACATCAAGGACGGCTCCAACCAGCGCGTGGTGCGCTTTAGCTACGGCTTGCCGACAGCCAACGAGGTCGCCGGTCTCACCATGGAAATCGACGACCTCTTCGGCGGGTTTAACTTGCGTGCCGAATACAACATTAACCGCAAGTACCGCCGCTTCCCCAACCAGAACTTCACCTACAATCAGGCGCTGGGGAAAGAGAGCGCAGAGGGCTACTATGCAACGGCGTCGCACAATGTGTACCCGTGGTTTGCTTATGGCGAAATTTTTAGCATGGATCCGGGCTATCAAACATTTATGTTCGTGCCCGACAGCAACGGGCGCATCAACTACGAAAGTGCTGTGAACAACGTCTATGAATTCGTCGATGACAACGACGACCAAGACCGCTTTCCCGACTGGCGCCGGCGCGCCTTCAGCAGCTCCTCGTCGGAGCGCCTGCTGATCCAGCGGGCCGACGTGGCCGTCTTTCCCGGCTACGACGAGAACAACGACT
Organism: Candidatus Latescibacterota bacterium; assembly: GCA_965242865.1. Lineage (GTDB taxonomy): Bacteria > Latescibacterota > UBA2968 > UBA8231 > UBA8231. The sequence goes on along the minus strand of CBDETK010000013.1, from coordinate 4,330,476 downwards.
TAGTGTCGGATTTCAATCAGAACGACAACGGCATGCCGGACTATCTAGAACCCTTTGTGCGCTACGACGTCGAGCCACTCGACTTTCTCTACGGCACGGACATGAACAACAATACCGTGATCGACCGCTTTGAGAACGACGAGGAAGCGGACTACCCGTATCCTCGCGACCACCGCGGTTACAACTTCTACGGTGGCGTCGAACTCAAGCCGGGCAGTCGCATAATGGTCGGGCGCATGCGCGAGTGGCTGCTGAGCAGCAATCGCCGCAACAAGTCGCTCTACGGTCTGTTCACTCTGACTCACGAGGTGCCTCGGCATGGTTTGCAGGTCCAGCTCTACAATGGCCTTCGCCGCGTCGAGGATAACATTCCCGACAACATCATTCTGTGGGTGCAGAGTCCGCGCACGCGGGGCGATATGCGCCCCTTCGTCGATCCCATGATTGCACAGAATGCGCTGATCAACACCACCTTCCTGAGTGCGCGAACCCGCAAATACGCCCCGCTCAATCTGGCAACCAAGCTGAAGTACGAGTTCTATCAGCAGCGCGGAGATCCGCCGCCAGCGAACTGGCAGGACGAGCAACTCCTCGCGCTGATCACCAAGGCGGACCTGCCCATTCCGGTGGGTAAGCACGTGCTGTGGCCCAAGTGGAAACAGCTCTACAAGCGGCGCTCGCCCACCAATAAAAACGAGCTGGCCAATAACGAGCTATCGGAAATTTTCTTCTTCGTGTGGCAGCAGGAGCTGCTCAGTACGATGCGCTTGGAGGCCGGCATCGAGTACGAGATTTTCAGGAATATGGTCGCGCGCACCGATCCACTGCCCGCCGGATATGTAGATGATTTTGAACAGTTCGTGATTGCCGCCCAGCTATCCAATCGCTCGGACTATCTGGGCTATCGCCTGATGACCAACATCGGCGGGCGCTGGGAGCGGCGCGATTTCCGCGACGAGACGACGACCGATCTGGTGCTGTTTCTGAGCATGTTTGCCGGATTGCAATAGCACCCACAGGGCAACGGCCCTCGTGCGGTCTGATGTCGGCGTCGATCAATGAAATTCCCTATGCTCATTGTTGCGGTTTTCTTTAGCTGGAGTATGGCACTGATCGCGGGGTGCGCGAGTGAAACGCCCGCTCCAGTGCCAGCAGCCACGGCGTCCAAACCAAAATTCGTCGATGCCACGACCGCGGCCGGCATCCATTTTACCCATGTAAACGGCGGCAGCGGTCGTTTCTACTACGTGGAGGCTTATGGTTCGGGAGCGGCTTTTATCGACTACGACCGCGACGGCGACGAAGACCTATACTTGGTCAATGGGGCCGTATTGCCGGGTTTTTTGGAGCGGCGCGTTCCGAAAAACGTCCTGTATCGAAACACAGGCCATGGGAAATTCGAGGAAGTGGACGCCGGGGTCGGCGATGAAGGGTATGGCATGGGCGTATGCGCGGGAGATTACGACAACGACGGGCATGTAGATCTCTACGTCACGAACTTCGGCCCCAATGTGTTGTATCGCAATGGCAGCGACGGTTCGTTTGTCGATGCAACAGCGACCGCTGGCGTCGGCGACGAGCGCTTGAGCATGAGCGCGGCCTTTGCCGACATCGACAACGACGGCGACCTCGACCTATACGCGGCCAACAATACCGATTTTACCCTCGAAAACCACCAAGAGTGCAGGCACGGTTCCATCCGAGTCTATTGCGGACCCGGCCAGTACGAGGGCGCGTCGGGGATTATGTACCGCAATGAGGGCAATGGAACGTTTGCCGACGCAACCGAAGAAATGGGCGTTTACAACGACCGCGGCCGGCAGCTCGGCGTGGTATTTGGCGATTACGACGAAGACGGCGATGCCGATCTATTCGTCGCCAACGACATGACCCCGAACTTCCTCTTTCGCAACGAGGGAGGGACGCGGTTTTCCAATATTGGGCTGAAGGCCGGCGTCGCCTTCAGCCCGGACGGCAAACCCGAGGCCGGCATGGGCACAGACTTTGGCGACTACGACCGCGACGACCACCTCGACATCGTCGTCTGCAACTTCCAGTGGGAGCACTGTCGCTTGTTAAAAAACGAGCGGAGCGGTGTGTTTAAGGACCAGATCCACGAGTCCAAACTAGCCGAATCGACCTTCTCGACCCTGACCTTTGGCACGGACTTTTTCGACTACGACAACGACGGATACCTCGACCTGTTCCTAGCCAACGGACACGTCGAACCGAATATAGAAATCATCGACCGCGCCGGGCCTTCCTACGCGCAACGGGATCAGCTGTTCCACAACGACCATGACGGCACGTTCACCGACGTCAGCGCGGACTCGCCGGGACTAGCCACCGCCGCGGTCGGGCGCGGGTCAACCACCGCCGACTACGACAACGATGGCGACCTCGACCTGTTCGTGGCCAACAACAACCAGCGCGGCCTGCTACTGCGCAACGACGGCGGAAACCGCCAGCACTGGCTGTCCGTGCGCGCCGTGGGCACCCGCAGCAATCGCGACGGCATTGGCGCACGCATCCGGGTGGTCGCCAGCGACCTGCGCCAAGTCGAAGAAGTGCGTTCGGGCAGTTCGTATCTGTCGCAGAACGCGCTACGGGTACACTTTGGCTTAGGGCAGCACAGGCGGGTGGACCGGGTGGAGATTAGCTGGCCGAGTGGAATGACGCAGGTGTTGGAGGACGTGGCCGTCGATCAATTCCTCACCATCCGCGAGCCCGCGGGCCAGAAATCCGCAAAAGCGCAAGGCAAACGTGAAAAAATTTAACGGGGTGCTGTGGCTGGCGTGGATAACGGCTTTTGGCTGCGATGGCGCGTTAGAAGAGGCTCCGGTGATAGAGGTAGAGGAAGACCCGCGCACGGTAGAACGGAGCTATTTGGATCGCATTCGCGCCGATTCCAGCGACGCAGTAGCACACTACGAACTAGGGACGTTCTACTTAAAACACGCCGTGTATGGGGAAGCGTTGAAGCATTTCAGCGAGACCTTCCGCATCGACTCGTTGCACGTAGAAGCATTGCTAGGGGCCGGAGAAGTCCTGACCCGGCAGGGCGAATTGAAACGGGCGTTGGCCGTATATCGCAAGGCCATTGCGCTCGCGCCCGACCGCGCAGCGGCCTATCGCCAGCTCGGCCAACTCTATTTGCGCACGGACGACGATGCCAAGGCGCGGGCGACGTTTGCCAAGGCGTTGCAATTGGCCCCCAATCACGCTCCAGACCACTACAATCTAGGCGTGGCACATGCCCGCGATCACGACTACGAGACCGCCGCCCAGCAGATGCAGCGAGCACTGGAAATAGACCCGGAGTACGCGTTGGTGTACTACAGTCTGGGCGAGATGTACTGTGCCAAGATGGGGCAATGCAAACGAGCCGTGGACATGGCGCGCAAAGCCGTCAAAATAGAGCCTAAGCGTCCCCGCTACCGCACGGCGTTAGGGCACATCTACCTGCGGCTGAATCGCCTCGCAGAAGCGGAGGCCGCCTTTCGCACGACCATTGAGCGCGATTCCGCGTACGTAGAGGCACTAAATGGGCTAGGGATGGTGCTCGCCCGCCAAGGCAAGGAGGCCGAAGCCGCCGCGGTACTAGAGCAAAGCATCGCTCTCGACCCGGCCTATCCAGAAGCGCACTTGACCCTATCCAAAGTGTATGTAAAGCTGGGAAAGGCCGAGGAAGGGCAGCGGCAGATCGAGCTGTTCAAGCACCTTCATCCGCATTCCGATACCATTCGCGATCAGCGTTTGCGCCTCAAAGGCCACGCCGACGATGCCGTAGCCCGCTATAACTTGGGCGCGATCTACGCAAAGCTCGGTTTTGCAGAAATGGCAACTCAAGAGTACAAAGCCTCGCTCAAGATCAACCCCGCCCAGATACAGGCTTGGCAGAATTTGGGCACGGCCTATATGCGGCTGCAACGGGTTGACGATGCCATCACAGCCTATCGCCAAGCCCTGACTTTAGACGAGGACTATGCGCTGGCGTGGTTTAATCTCGGCAACGCCTATTTGATGAAAGACTATCCAGTGCAGGCGCACGCTGCCTATGAACGCGCGCTGGCGATAAAGGACAACTACATCGACGCGATAAACGGCCTCGGTAATGCCAAACTGCGCGAGGGCCATGCCCGGGAGGCCATCGACGATTTTAAGGCGGTTTTACGGGCCGATTCCACCTATGTCGGTGCCCATTATGGTTTGGCCGTAGCCTACCGAGAAGCGGGAGATTCACTTGCGGCTCAACAGCAGATCCGCCTTTTCGCACGCAAGCAAAAAGAGCGCATCCGGTGAACTCGCACTACAATAGCTCTCTAAGTCGTTTCCGACATTGCCGGAGCATTAGGCCATCCCCTACGCCAGCTCCGGGTATTGCGCCGCGTAGATCGTCAACTTCGTCGCCGCCCCGATCTGTTCTAGTTCCGGTCGCCGCCCCGACAAACGCAAGCTGTCGCGGACCAAATTCAAAAACCCCTCGCCTCGCGCTTCCAAAAAACTAGAGCCTGTGACCGGGCTTTCGTAGTAGCGCATGAAGCCGGTGAGAAACTGATTCCGGCGAGCCGGCTGACACCCAGCGTACAAGTTTTCAATGGTCAAGGTGTTGTAGAGCGCCCCGGGATTTTGAAACTCAATGCGGTCGAGGAACATGCGAATGATGATCTGCGATCCGGCCACTCCATAATCCCGATGAATGACGGCGTTTACAACGGCTTCTTGGAGTGCAGTGTATCGGTAGCTGGGATAATCCCGTCGCCCATCGCCGCTTTTCCGCGAAGCGATGGGCGTCAAAGGAGAGGCTTGAAAGTACGACACGACCTTGGCGATTTGCTCGGGTAACGGCCCGGTGATTTGCCGGCTATCCACGGTGTTGCCATCGGGAATGTCGTGGTGGTACACGGCCAGATCGATGTACGCGCCGGAAATGTACTGCTCGGGCTGCTTGGCAAAGAGCAGGATGCCCAAGTGCGTCGGCGTGGCCCCCGTCTTTGAGATCGCAGCAAGTTTGTGCGCCGCCAGCGTGGAAGCCCAGTCTGCTGGCGTGGACCAATCGGGGAAGCGTCGGCTGAAGTACTGTTCAAGGCGGGTTGTGTCCAAGTCGTCAAGGCTGCTACCGACCATGGGGCGCTCCTCAAACGGGCTAGCCAAGCGACGCTCCGTCAACATGCGGGCCAGTCGTTCGGCCGGGATCAACTGGCGGTGGCTGCCGACGCGCTGGAGGAAACGCCCATCGCTCGTCTGGTGTACGTCGAGCTTGGACGGGGGGATTTCAACGATTAAGCACAGGGCGGGATGTCCGTCTTCTCCGGGCAGGTATTCCCAATCCAACCCCGGGATGATCATTGGATTGCAGTTATGGGCCGCCACATTGACGACAAATTGCTCCAAGAGATCGCGCTTTTCGGGGGGGATGCCAACCGGGATGCGGTCCGAGTCCCGGACGCCCATTACGACCGAGCCTCCTTCCGCATTGGCCATGCTGACGAAGACCTCGGCGAGTTTCGACGCGGTGCGTCCCTCTTCTCGGGCAAACCCAATCCGTTCTCCCCGAAATACGACCTCCTTGAGTTCGAGCTTAGTATCTTCACCCGCTTGGATGGACGAGATGAGTTGGGTTGTGTCGATCATGGTTTGGTCAATAGCCTCGCTGATCAATTCGCTTTGGCACTTCATAGAGGTAAATCGTCTCGTACATACTATTCCGCGTCCATCCGCATCATCCACGTTCATCCGCGATCAACGCCTGATACGCCACCAACGCTCCGGCCACGTGAACATTCATCGACGGCCCCTTGCCGTACATGGGGATATAGACCGCCCCATGGCACAACGCCAAGGTCTGTCGATAGACGCCCTTGGTCTCGTTGCCGAGCACCAAACACACTTTGTCCGGGAAATCGTATTCCAAATAGCACACCGCCCCCTGCACCACTTCCAACGCCACCAAGTGATACCCTTCGTCCCGCAGTGCATGCGCCGCCTCGTCCATGCGCCCGATCCGCCGCCAAGCCACGCGCCGCTCGTGGCCCCGAGCCGTGCGCTCAATATCCACGTGCGGCGGCGCCGGCGTCACCCCCGTAAAAACCAGCTCCCGCGCTCCACACGCATCGGCAATGCGAAACATCGAGCCGACATTGAGCGGGTCTTCAACGCTCTGCAACAGAAAGGCCAGCTCCGCCTTGGGCGGATAGCGTTGCGCTGCGTCGGCAAAGAGCCGCTTCACTTCAACTTTGCGCAAGGGGCGCATCGACAGGGCCGGCTTAAAAGCGGATGGCCTTGTACTGCTTCACGTGCTCGGTAATGGCCACCTCCACCGGCAAGCGCTCCATGCTCGACGCGCCGTAGAAGCCATTGACCCCCGTGGTGTTTTGCAACACGTACTCGGCGTCGGCCGGCTCTGAAATCGGCCCCCCGTGGCACAGCACAATCACTTCCTCGGCCGCGCCGCGCGCCGCATCGCATATCGCCTGCACAACTCCCACCGATTCCTCCAACGTCAGGGCGGTCGTCGCGCCAATCGCGCCCTTGGTCGTAAGCCCGGTATGCGCCACCACAATGTCGGCCCCGGCCGCTGCCATTTGCTCGCCCTCGGCCGGATTAAAGGCGTAAGGCGTCGTCAACAACCCCAACTCGTGCGCGGTGCGGATCATCTCCACCTCCATTCCATACCCCATTCCGGTCTCCTCCAAGTTTTGCCGATACAACCCGTCAATCAGCCCCACAGTCGGAAAGTTCTGCACCCCGGAAAACCCAATGGCCGCAACCTCGCGCAGGAAAACCTCCATCTGCCGGAACGGATCCGTCCCGCACACGCCAGCCAGCACCGGCGTATCCTCCACCACCGTCAACACCTCCCCGGCCATGTCCATCACAATCGCGTTGGCGTCCCCATAAGGCATGGTCCCCGCCAGCGACCCCCGGCCCGCCATGCGAAATCGCCCGGAATTGTAAATGACGATCAAGTCAACGCCGCCGGCTTCCTCGAACTTCGCGCTGATCCCGGTCCCAGCGCCCGCGCCGATAATGGGAATCCCAGCCGCCATGTTCCGCCGCAACCGCGTGAGCACTTCTTCTCTTGTAAACGCCATGACCGCTATCCGTTGCGCGCCTTTTCTATCTGCACCCCATCCATCTTCCGCAACTCGGCCTCCGGTCCAAACGGCGCATATACCGCGATCAGCTTCATCGTCTCCTCGCCGCTATTCACGGTCGAGTGATACGCGGCCGTTGGAATGTGTACCAGCTCGCCCGGGCCAATCTCTTTTTCGAGCGTCCCGGACTCCAGTTCCACCGTCTGAATTCCAGTGCCTTCTATCACGTAGAGGATCTCCTCGCTATACGGATGGTTGTGACGCACGTGCCCCTGGCCCGGGGCCAGCTCCACCACGCCGCAGCTAAAGTGCTCGGCCGCCGTCACCAGCGGCTCGGAAAGCCAGTTTAAGCGGCCCCAGTCAAAGACTTGGGTCTCCACGTCGGCGCATTGCACAAAGGTCTTTTTCTCGCTCATAACGCTCCTGCTTTCTCGGCAATCAGCGTTAGCAGCAGCGCGGTCGCTGCGGCTGCAAACGCTGGATCGTTGATGTTGTAATCGACTTCGCGGACGAGGATGCCCGCGTCCAAATTGGCTTTGAGGGCGTCGCCAAAGGCGCGGTTGGCTTGGCGGTCGCAAAACAGCTCGCCGTCGCCATCGAGGATCGACACGCCCCTGAGCGGAATGAGCACGGCGACCGGGCCTTGGGCCGCGTTGAGCTTTTCGGCAAATATCCGGCCCATAAGCGCGTTCTCTTCGGCATTGGTGCGCATCAAGGTCACGGCTGGATTCCACTCGTAAAAGAGCCGCGTGCCGTCCTTGTACTGGGGCGGCACGGTGTCCATGCCGCCAAAATTGGCCATATCCACGCAGCCGGGGACCACCAACTGGGGCAAACCCGCCCGGCCCGCCGCGCTCAAGCGGTCTGGCCCCGCGCTGAAGACACCGCCGCACACTTCGTCGGCCCACTCCGTGGTGGTGATGTCCAGCACCGCATCCACTAAGCCCTCGTCGATGAGCGACTCCATGGTGCGGCCGCCGGTGCCCGTGGCGTGAAAAACCAAAACCTCGTACCCGCTCGCCGACAGGGCTTCGCTGCAGGCGTTCACGCATTCGGTGGTGTTGCCAAACATCGAGGCCGCGACGATCGGCTTGTCGTCGTCAGCCGGGGCGGGCTCGGCTTCGACCATGCCGCAGATCGCGCCCGCAGCCCGCGTGAAAATTACCCGCGAAATCCGGTTGACCCCGGCCACATCCACAATCGACGGAATGAGCACGACGTCCTTGCTGCCCACGTATGCGGCCGTGTCGCCGGCCGCCACGGTCGAAACGCATACCTTGGGCACTCCCACCGGCAGGGCGCGCATGGCCGCGGTCACCACGCTGCTACCGCCAGACCCGCCCATGCCGACAATGCCGTCAAACCGGCCCGCGGCGTACCCTTGCGCCGCCACCTTGGCCGCGCCCGCCCCCATGGCCTTCATGGCGGCCCCGCGGTCGCCGGCCGCGCGCAACGACTCCAGCGACGCGCCACCCGCCGCGGCCACCGCGCTGGCCTCCACATCCACCGCAAAGGCGTCGCACCCGCCCACAACGCCCGTGTTCACGGCCAGCACTTCGTGGCCCCGGGCCAAAATCTGCGCGCGCAAGAAGGCGTACTCCGCGCCCTTGGTGTCAAACGCCCCAACCATCATGATTGTAGCCATAGCAGCCTCCTAACCGAACCCCGGATCAGCGGCTTTGAGCAAAGCGCCGCAACCGGAGCGCGTTCATCACCACGGACACCGACGAAAAGGCCATCGCCAAGCTCGCCAGCATCGGATTGAGCAACGGGCCGCCGAATAGGTACAGCGCGCCCGCGGCCACTGGAATGCCCGCGGCGTTGTAAAAAAATGCCCAGAACAAATTCTGCTTTATGGTCCGCACAACCGCTCGGCTCAGTTCAAGCGCACGCGCCACATCCGCCAACCGACTGTGCATGAGCACCACGGGCGCCGACGCGGCCGCCACATCCGTCCCCGTGGCAAAGGCCATGCCCACATCGGCCGCGGCCAGTGCCGGCGCGTCGTTGATCCCATCGCCGACCATGGCTACGCAACGGCCCTCGGCCTGCAAGGCCCGCACAACCGCCGCCTTGTCTGCGGGCAAGACCTCGGCATGTACGGTTCCAATCCCCACTTGACGCGCCACGGCCTCCGCGGCCGGACGACTGTCGCCCGTGAGCATTACCACCTCCAAGCCGCCTCGGCGCAATCGAGCCACGTCGTCCTTGCTCTGCGGGCGGGGACGGTCGGCCAAAGACACCCGGCCGACCAGCGATCCAGCGGCTGCGACCCACGCGACCGTGGCCGTGGCCGCCGGATCGCTGTCTTCGTCTAGGCGAATACCCTCCGTTGCCATCATGGCGCGATTGCCCACCGCCACGGCCGCGCCTTCCACCTCGGCCCGCGCCCCTTGGCCCGGGCTCGCCACCACTTCGCTCGCCTTTGGCACGGCCAAGCCCCGCTCGGCGGCGGCAGTCACAATCGCCGCGGCCAGCGGATGCTCGGAGCCGCGCTCCACGGCCGCGGCCAAGCGCAGCACCTCGTCGGCGCGGCCTCCGTTTAGCGGCTCTACTCCCACCACCTGCGGCCGCCCCTCGGTGACGGTGCCGGTTTTGTCCAGCACCACGGCATCTGTTTTGTGCGCTGTTTCCAGCACTTCCGGGCTTTTGAACAAGATGCCCAAATGCGCGCCCCGGCCCGTGCCGACCATAATGGCGGCCGGCGTGGCCAAGCCCAAGCTACACGGGCAGGCGATGATCAACACGGCCACGAAAACCTGCAACGCAAAGCTCACGCTCTCCCCGGCCCACAGCCAACCCCCGGCCGCCACTAGGCCTAGGGCCAGTACGGCCGGTACAAAATACCCGGCTACCACATCGGCTAGGCGGGCAATCGGTGCCTTGCCGGCCTGTGCGGCTTCGACTAAGCGCACCATTTGCATTAGCAGCGCGTCCTCGGCCCGGCGCGTTGCCCGCACCACGAGCGCACCCGCGCCGTTGAGGCTGCCGCCGGTGACGGCATCGCCCGGGGCCTTGGCCACCGGCAGCGACTCGCCGGTCAGCAGGGACTCATCCACCGTAGAACTTCCTTCGACGACTTCGCCATCGGCGGGGACGCGCTCGCCCGGGCGCACGCGCAGGCAGTCGCCCACCGCAATGGCGTCGGCTGCAATTTCTCGCGTTCCATCGCCGGTGACGAGCATCGCCGTGTCGGGTTTGAGTTGCAGCAGAGCACCTATCGCCTCCTCGGCCCGCAACCGCGACCGCGCTTCGAGATAGCGGCCCATCAGCATAAAGGAGACGATCGTGGCAACCGACGGGAAATAGGAGTCAAACTCCGCGGCGACCCCCACGACGACGGTCCCCAACCCCCAAGCACTGTAGAGCCAAGCCGCGGCCGTGCCAATGGCGATTAGCGAAAACATGTTGGGGCGACCGCGCCACAAAGCCTGTCCCCCCTCAACGTAAATCGAGCGGCCCACCCACAGCACCGGCAGCACCAACAGCAGGTGCAAAACGCCCACCCGCAACGGATGCTGGGCCAAGGACAGGGCTGCCAGCGATGCGCCCAGCTGCTCGGCCATCTCCACCGCGAAGAGCGGCAGCCAAAACGCAGCCGCCCACCGCAAGGCCCCGGCCTGCGCGGCGAGCGCGGCCTGCTTGCGCGCCTGACGCCTAGCGGCCCCTTCGGCTTCGGATGCTTGCAGCCGCGCCGCAAACCCCGCTTTTGCCACGGCCGCGGCAATGCTTTCCTCATCTACAGCCGCCGGGTCAAAGCGCACGGCCATCTGCTCGGTCGCCAAGTTCACGTCGGCCTGTTCCACGCCGGCCAAACCAGCCACCTGCTGCTCGACCTGCCGCACGCAGCCCGCGCAGTGCATGCCCTCAATGGCGAAATGCTGCTCTCTGCTGTTTTCCATCACCTTGCCACCTCGCAACTCAACCGCCGCATCCGCCCCGCCTCAGTCGAGGGCGTCCAGCCGCTGCTTGATCCATGCCCAAGTCGCTTCCCCAACCGCCGTGTCGTGCGGCGCGAGCGGCGGGGTGCTGTCGGGATCGCCGGGATTGAACACCTGCCCGGCGGTAGAATCGCCTTCGTCGGGGTCTTCCTTTACGTCATCGTCGTGCGTCCCTTCGGGATTGGGATCGCCCACCACCCAAGTGCCGTCGGGGTCGCCCAGTTCCGCGCCATTGGCCGCGCCGTCGCCATCAGAGTCCAAGGCCGCCAGCACTGGCCCCCAAATCACGTCCCCGGCGGGACCAGCCGAGGTGAGGAAATTTAGGGTCTCCACGCCAAACGGATTGAGCGGCGATCCACTGCCCGCCGTGTGGCAGGTGTTGCAGCTCGCGGCCGAGCCATTGGGAACCTGCCTCACGCGCTTGCTCCGCGCCCCCCCCTCTTCGGCAACCACCCCCCCCAAAAAAAGCGCGCCCACCAACAGAATTCGCAACGTCATAAAAACCTCCTTTTTTTATTTGCTGCCCAACCCCCCCGTAGAAACCCGCCCCTGTGCGGGTTTCAGGGGCGGGGCGGATCCGTCCCCGTGCTGTACAGGTTTCACAAACAAAACAACCCCATCCTCCAGAACATGCCCCCCCTCACCCCCGTACGTCAACACACCCCCCCCGCCCCCGGTTGGCCTCCCACCACCCAATCGCGCATATTCCTGCCACCCATCCATTCTTCTACAGGAACAGGAGGCAACCCTCATGTCCACCGCTCCACAGCTCGACCTAAGCCAAGTGCGGCCGCCGATTGATGTCGACCCAGCGGCCTGCGTCTATCACCGGCTCGCACCGGCCCGCGAATTTGCCGCCGGCGAGGGCCGGGCCTTTACCGTCGCAGGCATTCACCTCGCGGTTTTTCTCTACGAGGGGTCCTTGCACGCCGTTGACAATCGCTGCCCGCACATGGGCTACCCCATGTCCAAAGGCAGCATCCGCGACGGGGTGCTTATATGCCACTGGCACCACTGGGAATTCGACCTGAAGACCGGCGGCTGCCTGCTGACTTCGGGCGACGACCTAAAAGCCTTTCCCGTGGAGGTGCGCGACGACGGGTGCGCCTGGGTCGGCATCCCGCCCGGCGAGCGGGAAGAGGCCCGCCGGCGGCTCGTGGCGCGCGGCAAGCGCACCCTCGAGCAAGGGCTCAAGGACCGCAGTTCCTTCCTCATCGCCAAAGCGGTCGCCGCCCTCCGCCAGACCGGGGCCACCCCACAGGAAATCATCCAGCAGGGCCTTTACTACGGCGCGCACAAAACCAGCGAAGGCTGGTCGTCGGGCGTCGCCATCCTAACCCTCGCGGCGAACTTGTGGGACGACATTGCCGAGGCCGACCAAAATCTCTTCCTCGTCCACGGCTTGACCCAGATTGCGCGGCGCACCTCTGGCTCGTCGCGCCGCCAGCGCTTCCCCTTTCCCCGCACCGAGGGCGACCAAAATTTGGCCACCCTCAAGCGCTGGTTTCGCACCTTTGTCGATCAGCGGCACCACGGCGCGGCCGAGCGCATCTTGCTCACCTTGCACGACCGCGACTGCGGCCGGGAAACCCTCGCGGATTTTGTCTTTACGGCCGCCACGGACTTCTACTTCACTGGCGACGGGCATGCCCTCGACTTTGCCAACAAGATGTTCGAGGCCCTCAACTACGTGGACTGGGTCGGCGCCCACGAGATCCTCCGCCCGATCGTCGTTGATTTGGTCAGCCGCACTCGCCACGAAGAGACTTCGCGCTGGGCCGACAGCCTGCCGGCCTTGGAAAGCATTTTCTCGCGCCTAGACGCGATCTGGGAGGACAACCAGCGCAACGAAGCCTCCCTCGACATCTCCGCCTTTGCCCAAGTCATGCTCGGCGACGACTTTGAACCCATCCTCGCCCGCGTCGAAAAGGCTCTGCGCGCCGGCGTGCCGCCGACCCAGCTCTGCCGCGCCATGACCTATGCCAGCGCATTGCGCACCCTGCGCTTCCACCTCAAAAACGAGGGCGATTGGCACGACGTGGCCAACATCTACTCCTACGCCCACGCGCTATACGCGGCCTTCCACTACGCCGCCAGCAAGGAGCTGTTGCGTGCCATTTTCCACGGCGCAGTCTTTCTCACGTACCTGCGCTGGCTCAACATGCCGGCCGCGCGCGTCCCCCAGCTTGGACAAACGCTTGGCGAGGACTTCGCCTCCAGCGAGGCCATGCTCCAGCGCTTAGGGGAATTGGCCGACTTCCAAAAGGTCTTTGAGGCCGAGCTCCTCGTCAGCCAGTATCTCGCAGAAGAGCGCGATATCACCCAGCTCCGCCACGCCTTGGCCCACATCATGCTCCGCGAAGACGCTGAGTTGCACATGTTCCAAGTGCTCGAAGCCGCGTTCCGGCACTACGACTTGAGCAGCGACCCGGCGGAAAAGCGCGTCCACCTGTTGGCCGCAACCCGCTACATCACCGCGCAAAAGGTGATGAAGAACATCCTCTGGTCCACCCAAAACGCCGAGCGGCTCCAGCGCGGCGAGCTGCTCAGCGAGCGCGAAGACGACGATTGAGAACGCGCCGAACACTCAGATGGGCTTTAACCATGAAAATCGGTGCTCGCCCTGTCGATTTTCATTATATTTTGGCGTATGATTCCGCGCCCACAGCCCATTGATCGTTTGCATACGGCCCTGTCCAGAAGCCCGTTGGTGCTGCTCGTCGGCCCGCGCCAATGCGGCAAAACCACCCTCGCCCGCCAGTTCGTGCGGGAGGATTCAGCCAACTACTTTGACTTGGAGGATCCGGTCAGCCTCGCTCGGCTCGATCAGCCAATGACCGCGCTGGAGACGCTACGCGGTCTCGTCGTCATAGACGAAGTGCAGCGGCGACCGGACTCTATTGCACCAGTTGCTCGCCATTCGGACGGAGGGCGAACTGATGAACCACCCCAGCCTCGGCGCGTCGTGGGAGGGTTTTGTCATCGAGCAGTTGCTTGCCTTGCTGCAGCCGGAGGAGGCCTTTTTCTGGAGCACCCATCAGGGGGCTGAAATAGACCTCGTGCTGCGCCAGAATGGCCGCTGGCTAGGCGTCGAATGCAAGCGCACGGACGCGCCGCGCCTGACCCGCTCCATCCGCACGGCCCTCGACGATCTAAAGCTCGAACGGGTCATTATCGTGTACCCCGGCCAGAAGTCATACGCCCTTGACGCACAGGTCAAGGTCGTGCCATTGCGCGCACTCGGTGCCGCACAGGACGCAGCCGCCCGGCTATGACGTATTCACAGGAGTAGAAACGGCGCGGTGATCTTTTTGGAATCCCCATTGCTGGCAAGATTATCTCTGCTATAAAATGAGAAGTGCCCCGACAGCTTTTGCCGGGGCACTTCTTCAGGTTCTGAACTGCGCTTAAACAGTTCGTCTCAAACGGAACAGATCGGGTGATTGGCTGTCTCGTACAAAAAGCGTTTGCCAATCCAACGCTAAAAGCAACCCAAACAGCTTCTCTTTTTTTAGCGTCGTCCTCTCTGTTCCAAACCATATCTCGGCCAATTCTCGCACGCGAAATGGCCCCTTCGCTCCTCTTGCCATCAGATAGGCATATACCTCAGAGAGATTGTCAAGACGGAGCCGTCTTCCTTCTGCAATGCCTGCTCGTTTAGTGTAGGTATATTCGCCGTTATTTTCGGGGAGTTGCACATCCACAGCCGGAGACCTTTTTCGCACGGATTCAGCTAAGTTCTTCCTCGCGGGGTCATCACCGTGTACGAGAAAGCATGTGTGCGGATTCAGTTTCTCGACCAATTCCGTCAGTTCTTTCTGATCCGCGTGAGCCGAAAGAGAGTATCGCTTCACTTTGCATTTTACCCTCACCTCCTGTCCATCAAGATTCAGGACATGCTCATCCTGCAACTTGCGGCCAGGAGTTCCTTCAGCCTGATAACCCGTAATTGCGATCAGATTCTTCGGATCACCAGCTAAACGCTTGGCGTAATAATTCGACATACCACCGTTCAGCATCCCCGAAGACGCCACAATACAACAGGGAGACCCAGACAAAATGCTATCGCGCTTGTTTGGATTCACCTTCTCCACGAAAGATGAGTAAAAAATATCCTCACCGTCTTTCGCTTTGTATTGCAAGGACGGCGAGAGATCACGAACAAAACGCGAATATACCTCATTGACCTTTTGCACCATCCCATCAACGTACACCGGAATCTGCTTCCGTTTCAAGAGCTGAATGACCTCCTGAGAACGGGCCACGGCAAACGCTGGGATTAGCACTTTGCCTCCTGCTTTAACCACCTTGGCCACATCCCGTACAAGCGCAGCTTCTTGTTGTGCGCGATTTTTATGTCGGCGATTGCCGTAAGTCGATTCCATCACTACCACATCGGGACGACACTGCTCTGGAATAACCATGCCGGGAATAGTCAACTGATCGGCAGTCGATACATCACCTGTCATCAGAATACTTTCCCGCTTGCCCTGGATATAGATCATTGCCGCGCCCAAAATGTGACCGGCGCGAATCCACGTAGCTGTCACGCCATCGCATATCGGTACGGGTCTCATCCACTTCACCAACTCCATGCGGCTTAAGGCTTCACGAACATCGTTAAAAGTGTACTCAGGTAGCTCAGGCGACTCACGCTCTTCCCGTTTCACAGCATCGTCTAACAGCACCCATGCAATCTCTCGCGTCACAGGCGTACAGTACACCTTTTCGGGCAACCTGTTCTTCTGTGCAAGCACAGGCAGAGTAACCGTGTGGTCGCTATGAGCGTGGGTCAACAGTAGAGCATCGGGTTTGTCCAAAGCATCGAAATCAGGGTACTTTGAACTTTTCTCAAGTCCCATTCGAATGCCTGCATCTACCAGAATACGGTATCCGTCGATCTCGACTAACGTACAGGAAGCACCAACCTCGTTGGCACCTCCAAAGAAATGTAGCTTGATCATGACTTCTCCTTTTCACAATTGATCTCACAGGGACGATCCTATATCGCCCTGCTAGTGTCTTGAAAAGCGCGTCATAGCACGATCCTAAAAGGATCAGAATGCGACTATTGAGCCGCGAAGTGCGACGCATCGAGAAAAACAAGTATGAGGCGGATTGGTAGGGGGCGACCATTAAAAGAAATACAGCGGTCACCCCCTACTACTCAATCACTTGCCCTTGTCTTTGGGGTTCTGCTGGCCTTGACTTTTACGCGATTCCCAATCATCGGGCCTCTGCTTGTGGCCTCGCTCTTGCCAATAAACATCGTTATTGGGGTTCAACTGATTGGCGCGATTGTCAGCACCAGCTTTACCGCCTCCGCTATGGGATTTAGCCATCTCGATCACCTCCTTTCTCGTGGGAATTCATCGTCTCACGGGAACACTATACTTTCCAATTGAGACGATCCTCTTTCTCTCTTGTTCGATGCAGTTCTTTTCGACGTGTTCGCATAGCACCAGCCTCATCAATTTCTTTTCCAAGAGTCAAAAGGTGAGCTTGGCGAAGCCACCAAAACGCCTCAAATAGGGGACGACGAGGCGATGCACCACGCTCTAAATTCGGTTTTCTCCGGTCTATATGCCGAATCTGTCTATGTGCCCTTTTAGCCAATTTTCGGCACTCTTCATCGGGATCATTTTTAGAGAGCCAAAACAACGTTCTATGAGCCCTCCCGCCGGGATTAACGCGCAGAACCGTCAATGCCTGTACGTAGCACTGCCGCCATATAGGCCGAGGTTCTACAAGCTCTTCACGATTGGCATTTGTGTCGTTTTTTTGGGTTTTGAGCCATCCAAGGCAAAACTTGGCGAGCTCTTCACGCAAATCCTGCAAGTGCGGATCTCGGTCCAGTTCTGCCCGCAGGTTCTGAGGATACATGGCGATTTCGATCCACAGAGGTATTTTACTATACGGATGAGGAGGGGCCTCTCTTCCAAGTTCGCCCCAAGGGCGAAGATCGGATGTAACGGCCGGCACATTCATCTCCGTAAACGCTAGCAATAAAGGCTTCAGGCGTTTCCACGGGTCGGCAAAATTCAGCAAAACATCAAATGCCTTTCTGTAAAAATCGCACACTTCTCCGGTCGAATTTTCCTCCTCAAATACTTTTGGGCTATCCCGCAACACCGCCCGCAACATTCCGATATGCCTAGCGGCACTTTCGACGAGCCGATTTCTCAGTTCTGGAGAGAGTTCAGATTCCAAGCCGCCGATACTCCCGCTGTAAATTATCTTGGCTAATCGCCACCAAGCTTTAGTCAATGGGGAGCGTTCCTGTTTCGACTCTGGTTCTTTCTCGTCCAAAAGTTCCAAGAATGGAATTAACTCGCGTGCAACAACCCGCCATCCGTCACTCAGGTAATCTAAACCGGCCATATTCAAGGCATAACCAATAGCATTCAAGAGTCCGAGAATCTTACCGCCTAAAACATCTTCTGGCACATCGGAAAAATGTTCCAGTAACGTATCTAAGCGGATTGTGCTGCTATGGTCTGTGCCTGAACGAAATCGCTGGATCAACCAGAATTCGAGCTGTTTGGGATCTTCAAAATCATCGCTGGACCAGCTTCGTCGTTGAATCGGATCCAAGGGGCTGAGATCAACGACCTTTACTAAAGGCATACCATTTGGAAAAAGAAATCGAAGCAAATTATCAAGTTTATGAATAGACGACTTTAGTCTGTTCCAATCCAAACGCTCAGCGCAAAATTTTGCCTGCCTTTGAAACTCGTCAGCCCATTGCGGAACATCCCAGACGCCGTCCGATCCCACAGGCTTAGCATTGGGCTGAATCGTCTCACCTAAATACCCAGGTCCAAAGCCAAGCATAGCACTAAAAAGAAATGCCAAGCGGGTTTGACGATCTTTCTCTTTCTCAATCTGAACTTGTCCTTCTCCTTTTAAGCCTTTCAAGATGTTGGGCAGGACATATTCAAAACTGTCCTCAAAACCATCTTTGAAGATAGAGGCACTATTAGAATCAGAGTCGCCAAAACAGTCGGGACGTTCAAAGACTTGTACTAGCCACCTCTGATCCGCCTCGCAGAAACCAGCATCTTGAAGGTGCTGTTTCAGTTCTTCTGAGTAAGAGTCGTCTTTTGAAGGAAATACGAGACCGTTCCGGCCATTTTCAGCTTTGCCCATGCTACACTCCAAGCTATATCCTGTGGACAATCTGGGTAAAACCCAAATTGCGAACCCGTCGGATTCCCGACCGAAGGACTGTCAAGAACGGAAGAGATGCAAAAGGCATCAAAGCAACGAGGTTCTCATCTGATTAAAACCTCCTCTACCCTGTGATCCCTGTCAACCCCTAACGATTTTTTTAGCCAAGGCAGTCTCATAAATCAGGATCGCGCCGGACACTGGCCTTCCTCCGTTCTCCTGCGGCTCTGCCTTCGTGCCGCTACTACATATCTAACACCCTTACCAACGAAAACTGTCCCTCTCACCCGCGAGCTCGCCTAAAACGCAGCTTCCACTCCTCGACCGCGCAGTAGAGCACCGGCACAATCGGCGCGGTCAGCACCACCGCAATCATGCCGCCGAAGGTGGGAATGGCCATCGGCAGCATGAGGTCTGCGCCGCGTCCACTCGCCGTCAGCACGGGGATCAGCGCCAAGATCGTGGTGGCTGCCGTCATCAGACAGGGGCGGATTCGCCGCACCCCAGCGGCGAGCGCGGCGCGGCGAATCGCCTCGACAGTCGCTGGCTTTTGCGTACGGAAGACTTGGCCCAGATAGGTCGCCGCGATCACGCCGTTGTCCGAGGCAATGCCAAACAACGCGAGAAAACCCACCCACACGGCCACGCTCAAGTTCAAGGGACGGACGTGGAAGAGGGCGCGCAGCTCCGTGCCAAAGACCGAGCAATCCAAAAACCATTCCTGCCCGTAGAGCCACAACATGGCAAAGCCGCCAGCCCAAGCCACCGCAACCCCGGAAAAGACCATCAGCGCCGTGGCCGCGTTGCCAAACTGGAAATAGAGGATGAGGAAGATCGTCGCCAGCGCGAGCGGCAGCAGCACGTTGAGCTTCTTCTGCGCCCGCAACTGGTTTTCGTAGCTACCGGCGAAGGTATAGCTGACGCCGGTCTCCAGCACGAGATCGCCGCTGGCCCGTTTGCTGGCCAAATGCGCTCGACACGCTTCCACCACCTCGACTTCGGCGTACCCCGGCTTCTTGTCGAAGAGCACATAGCCTAGCAAAAACGTGTCCTCGCTCTTGATGACTTGGGGGCCGCGCACATAGCGAATCTCGGCCAGCTCGCCCAAGGGAATCTGCGCCCCGTCCGGCGCGGGCACCAGAATCCGCACCAGCTCCTCGACGCTGTCGCGCAATTCGCGCAGGTAGCGCACTCGCACGGGATAGCGCTCGCGGCCTTCCACCGTGGTGGTGACCAGCTTGCCCCCGATGGCGATCTCAATTACGTCCTGCACCTTTTGCAGGGGGATGCCGTGGCGAGCAATGGCCTCGCGGTTGATGTGAATCTCCAAGTAGGGCTTGCCGATGATGCGGTCGGCGTTCACGGTCGCGGCCTCGACCCCGGGCACTTCCTTGAGCAAGCGCTCCAGCGCCAAGCCGGCGCGCTCAATGGCCGCCAAGCTAGGGCCTTTGATCTCAAGGCCCATGGGCGCACGCATCCCGCTCTGCAACATGACGAGCCGCGCGGCAATCGGCTGCAACTTCGGCGCCGAAGTAGAGCCGGGAATCTGGCCGGCCCGGGCGATCGCCGCCCATATATCGTCCGGGCTTTGGATCCCCGGCCAAGCCGCCCGGCCCGGATTGAGCGCGGGGTCCAAGGGCGGACGCCACAAGCGGAAAGGCCGCCCATCTGCGCTGGGCACGAGGCGGTCGGCCTCGTCGCGCAGAAAGCGGCCCGGCACCGTGTAGGGCGCACCATCCGGGGCGGGCGCGGGCGTGCCATCGGGGGCGCGAAACAGGTCCGGGACGCGCTCGTCAAAAGCGAATAGTGCGCGGCGACCGGCCTCGTCGGTGAGGTATTCCGCGCGGTAGTTGACGATGGTCTCAATCATGGAAATCGGCGCGGGGTCCAGCGGGGTCTCCGCCCGGCCGAGCTTGCCCACGGCCGACTCCACTTCGGGAATCTGCGCAATGGCCGCGTTTTGCTTTTGCAGGACGTCGAGCACCTCGCCGATGGAGGCGTGGGGCATGGTCGTCGGCATCCACAGGAAAGACCCTTCGTCGAGAGGAGGCATAAACTCTTTGCCCAGCCCGGGCAGGGCCTCGGCGAGGGCCGCAAAAGGCGTCGTATTGTGCAGGGAGGGCGGCATAAAGCCAAAGACGCGGGCAAACCCCAGCCACGCGGACGCCCCGGCCAGCAACAGCAACGCGGGGAACAGCAGGGCCAAGCCCTTGTGGTCCAAGCACCACCGCAGCACGCGGGGGAACGCGCCTTGTAAGACGCGAAAAAACGCCAACAGGCCGCCGATCAATCCAGCGGCGAAGAGCACATTGCGCCAGCCGCCCTTTTCCGGGCCTAGGGGCAACCAGTGTTCGGCCAACACCGCGACGACCCCGCCGGCCGCAGCCGCGATAGCACCTCGCGCCACCCACCAGCGCACCCGCTCTGGTACGCGGGCGGCGAGTAGGTGATACGTCCCAATCGCGATTAGCAGCAGGCCGACCCACGCCGACAGGGTTACGACCACCCCGAGGCCACAGATGGCCCAAAGACCCGGGGCCCAACGCCGCAAGCGCACGGCAAACGCGCAGTGCGCCAAGGCCGGCAACGCCGTCAGCGACAGCCACACCGCGGCCAACAGCGCAAAGGTCTTGGTAAAGGCCAGCGGCGCGAAGAGCTTGCCCTCGGCCCCTTCCATCGCGAAGACCGGCAAAAAGCCTACGACCGTGGTGAGCACGGCCGTCAGCACGGCCCCGCCGACCTCGCGCGTGGCGCGAAAGACTACTTCCAAGCGGTCGTCCTCGGCGTCGGCATCCTCTAAGTGCTTGAGGATGTTCTCGCTGATGACGATACCCATGTCGACCATGGTGCCGATGGCAATGGCAATGCCGGACAGGGCGACGATATTGGCTTCTATGCCAAAGACCTTCATGGCGGCGAAGCAGGCGAGCACGGCCAGCGGCAACAGGCCGGAGACCAGCACGGCCCCGCGCAGGTTCATCACCAAGGCCAGCACCACGATCACCGTGACCAGCACCTCCTCGGTCAGGGCGCGTTCCAGCGTGCCCAGCGTCTCCTCGATCAAGCCGGCGCGATCGTAAAAGGGGATCACCTGCACTTGGCTGACCCGCCCGTCGGGCAGGGTTTTCGCGGGCAGGCTCGGGGCGATTTCTGCGATCTTGGCTTTGACGCTTTCAATGGCCGCGAGCGGATTGGCGCCGAAGCGCGCCACCACCACGCCGCCGACCACCTCCGCGCCTTCCTTGTCCAACGCGCCGCGCCGCAGCGCCGGCCCCAGCGCGACCTGCGCGACGTTTTTGACGTAAATCGGGACGTTGTTCCGCGCTTTAATGACGGCGTTTTCGAGATCGGCTAATCCTTTGACAAAGCCGATGCCGCGGATGACGTACTCGGCTCGATTCAGTTCCACCGTGCGCGCCCCCACATCCCGGTTGGACATGCGCACCGCGTGAAAGACCTCGTCGAGCTGCACCCCATAAGCGCGCAATGCGTCTGGATTGACGTCGATTTGGTATTCCTGCACGAAGCCGCCCACAGACGCCACCTCGCTGACCCCCTCGGCCGCCAACAGGGCGTAGCGCACCTGCCAGTCCTGAATGCGGCGCAGCTCGTGCAAATCCCAGCCGCCGGTGGGCGCACCCTGTTCGTCGCGGCCCTCTAGGGTGTACCAGAATACCTGCCCCAAGGCCGTTGCGTCCGGCCCCAAGGCCGGCTGGACGCCCTCGGGCAGGAGGCCGGCCGACAGGCTGTTGAGTTTTTCGAGGATGCGGGAACGCGACCAATAAAAATCGACCTCTTCGGCAAAAATCACATAGATGCTCGAAAAGCCAAACATCGAGAAGCTGCGGATCGTCTCGACGCCCGGGACGCCCAAAAGCGCCGTGGTCAGCGGGTAGGTCACCTGATCTTCCACGTCTTGCGGCGAGCGACCCGGCCACTCGCTGAAGACGATCTGTTGGTTCTCGCCGATGTCTGGAATCGCATCTACGGGCACGGGGTCGCGCGGCAGCCATGCCAGTTCCCAAGCAAAGGGGGCGACCGCAAGGCCCCAAGCCACGAGGCCGACCAGCATGATCGCGGCGACCAACTTGCGCGTGAGAAAGAAGCGCACCACGCGGTCGAGTAGCGAGCTTTGCCCTTCCATCAGTGGCCTCCGTGGTGGTGCTCGGGCGCGGAGGACGCGCTGCCGGCTGGATACATTGCACTGGGCTGGGCGCGGATCTGGAGGGCACTGTCGATCTTGAACGCGCCGTTGACTACGACTTGCTCGCCCTCGCGCAAGCCCTCGCGCACCAAGTAGTAATCCCCGGCGCGCGGCCCGAGCACGACCTCGCGGCCCTCGTACAGGCCCTCGCCGAGCGCGACGTACACCACGGCGCGTTTGCCCGTCAGCAGCGGTGCCGAAGCCGGCACCACGAGCGGTCGCTCGCGCCCCGCCTCGTCGCCGGTGCCATAGCCCAGTTCTTCGGCGCGCACTAGATCCATGCCGCAAATGTCGCAGGTGCCGGGCTGGTCGCGGACGATTTCAGGATGCATCGGGCTGATCCATTTGCCGACGAGCGCGGGCGACAGGGCGCGTCCGTTGGCCCCCACCTCGGCTTGGGCCACGGCCCACACCAGCATCCCCGGCTTCAGCCGACCGTGCTCATTCGCCACGTTGACCCGCACGCGCACCGTGCGCGTGCGCTCGTCCAGCACGGGATCGATGAAAGAGATTTGGCCGGTGAACACCTCACCCGGATAGGCTTGGGTCGAAAATTTGACGGCTTGACCGTAGTGGATCCAAGACAGGTCCGACTCGTAGGCGCGCAGATCTAGCCACAGCCGCGACAAGTCTGCGATGGTGTAAATCGGCGTCCCGGTCTGCACGTACGCGCCCTCGCTGAGATGCTTTTCTATGACCACGCCGCCGGTGGGCGCGTAGATCGTTAGCTGGTCGGAGGCGCGGCCGGTGTCCTCCACGCGCTCGATTTGCTCCGCTTTCAGTCCGAGCAAGCGCAGCTTTTCGCGCGCGGCCGCCACCAGCGCGGTCTGCCCAATCGACGCGACGCGGGCGCGGGCACGCAGGGCTTGGATTAGCTCCTCTTGGGCGGTCAACAACTCGGGACTGTAGAGATAGGCTATGTGGTCGCCCGCTTCGACCCGCACGCCCGTGTAGTCCACGTACAGCCGGTCAATCCGGCCCGCGACCCACGCGGTGATGGAGCGGACTTGGGTCTCGTCGACCGCGATCTTGCCAACCATCCGCGTCTCAACCGGCGCGGCACGACGCTCGACCGGCGCGGTCTGGATGCTGGCCAACTGCTGGGCGGCCAGCGAGAGGCGCAACTGGCGCGGGGCCAAGGAGTCGCCCTCCTCGGGCGCGGTCACTGGGATTAGGTCCATCCCGCAGATTGGACACTGATCCGGCCCGGACCGGCGGATCTGCGGGTGCATTGAGCAGGTCCACGTTTCGGCCTGCTCGGCAACGGCCGCCGGGGCGTGGTCGTGCGGGGCATCCGAGCCGCCCAACTCCCAGCCCACGGCCAAGCCGACGATCCCGGCCGCGATGCCGGTCGCCATTATTTGCTTTGTCGCTTTCATGGGTGGATTTCCTCTGTGGTTGCCAGTGCGCCGACCAGCTTTTCGAGCGCGGCCCAATGCAGGGCTTGGTCGGTGTGTGCGCGTTCGTACGCTAGCTGGAACGCTAGCAGGGTGCGTTGGGCGTCGATGACCGCTAAAAAATCGCTGCGGTCCGCGGCAAAGGCGCGTTGAGTCACGTTGAGCATCTGTTCGGCCTTGGGCAGCAGGCTGTCGCGGTAGAGTGCCCGGCGGCTTTGGGCGTCGCGCTGTTTATACAGGGCCAACTCCAGCTCGGCAATGAGCCTGTTTTCCGCGTCTGCAACGCCCTGCAAGGCGGCCTGATGGCTCAGCTTGGCCGCACGTTTTTTCGCTTTGTAGGACGAGCGCCACAAGGGCAGGTTGACGGTCGCCATGGCCATCAGGGGGTTCGCGCCGCCCGCTCCGATGTGGATGTAATCGAGACTCACCGTTAGGTCCGGGTAGAACCGCTTGCCGGCCAATTCGACGCCGAGGGACTGCGCCCGCGCTTGTGCTTGCAGCACTTGCAGCGTTGGGTTTGCGGACCGCAAGCGGCCCTTTAGGACCTCCTCGTCTAGCTCCAACGCGGCCTTGGGCAGCGAGTCGGGCACGGCTATTGGGGCGGTCGCCCGGCGGCCGAGGGCCGCATTTAACCGAGCCGAGGTCGGACGCTGCTGCTGACGCAGGCTGCGGAGCTGATCTTCTAAGCGGCCCAATTCCACCTGGGCCTTGAGCACGGCCGCGTGGTCCCCGGTGCCGCCGCGATAGCGGGTGCGGCCCACTTCTTCCAGGTGAGACAACAGGCGCACATTGCCCCCGGTGACGGCGATGGCGCGCGCCAAAAAGTAGCAATCGTAGTACGCGGCCTGGACCTCAAAGACCAGCGACCGCCGCGCAGCCTCGTAGCGGTGGGCCTCAACTTCGGCTTCTCGCTGGGCGATCTGCCCTTGGAGGTCCAACGTGCCCTTCCAAGGGAAGGTTTGCGCCGCGCTAACGCGCATTTCTTGCGGGCCGGTGCGCGTCTCCACCGGGCGCACGAAATAGCCGTAGCTCAGGCGCGGGTCGGCCCAAGCACTGGCCGGGGCCACCTTTGCGAGGGCGGCTTTGTAGCGCGCCAAAGCCTGCTTGAGCTGGGGGTTGTGCTGCTCGGCGTAGCGCGTGTACTCCGCGAGCTCGGCTCGGGGGTCGAGCACTGCTTCTTCCTGCGACCAAACCGGGCCTGCGAGCAGACCGACTAGCAGCAGGGCCGTTCTATTTTTAGACATGCAATACTCCTCGCCGCACGGGGGCCGAGCTTGGCGCACCGGCCCCGGCAAATTGAGTGGAGTGTGAGACTGAAATCGGGGCGGCGAGGATCAGATCAGGAAGGAACAGTAGAGCTGGAAGAGCGGGGGGTGCGGCTGGGCAATGCGGTTGGGCCGCACCTCCAGCGCAGACGACCGAGGCAGCACAGGAGCGGCCGCGGCCATGCCGCCCGAGGGCATGGGGACCGAGGGCGGCTCGGCTAAGGGGACGAACTGAGGGGACGCGCTATTTTCTGAGCGCAGACAGCAACAACCTGCTTGCAGGCCCACGTCGCCGCAGGCATTGGCGACGTGGCAGGCCATGGGCGCGGCCTCGGCGACCGGAGCGCAGAAAACCTGTACGCCGCTACTGGCGAGGACCAGCAGCAGGGCTAAAGACGTGGTTGCGGGACGCAGGGTTTTCATAGGTAAAATTTATATAGAGGTAATGACGCTATTTCAAGCTAGAGGCGGCGTCAATTATTTTCTTTAGAGAGTCTTTGGTTAGGGAGTCCTTGATTTGATATTGAGGGAACAAATTCTTCAAGATAATGAAGTAAGTTCCCAATATGTTTACAGTTACGCCTCCAATTAAAGCCAATAAAATATTATCAGATGCCTTAAATGTAGTCCAATGAGAAAAACCGTGCATACAAGTTATAAAAAGAATAAAAAGTAGAGAATAAGTGATAAGTCGATATGTTTTTTTTGCATAATTTTTCCGTTCGTCAAGGTCTTGTTTGAATTGAAGGAGGGCGATTTTTTCAATAGCCCGATCTGGCATGGGAAAGTCGAGGAAGCTTAATTCTTGATTATATAGGCTCGAATCAACCTCGTGATGTGATTCTTGAGACGATGTAGCTACCGACTGCTGTATAAGATCAGCTTTATTAGAAGAGGACATTATTCCGTACCTTGACTCTTCTGTAAAAGAGAACAGAAGTAATCTCTAATGATCTTATTGTCTATCACAACGGATTTAGGGCCTATCCCCTCTTTCTCATGCTCTTCTAAGCTATCCCATACCTCTTTCCAAGGAGTTCCTTCTACATGTGTCATATTTGCAAGAGTTAAACCATCGTACTTTCCATAAGCTTCCCAAACGGCATTAATCGTATCTTTGGCTTTTTCATCTTTATCCTCGATTTCCGGAGTTTCAAAATCCAAGACTAGGAAATCAGAGACTTGGAAAGTGATCCCTTTCTTCGTAATTGGGCTTTTTCCAAAACAGCGAAACTCAAAGTACAGTTCTCTAATAACGGGTCCCCACGTCCATGCCTCTACGTATTCCCTTATAAGAGGTTCATTATAAAAAGCAAGATGCCATCCATGAGCAAAGAACACCAATTTTTGCATCTTCATGGGCGTTATTTGCTCATTATCTCTTTCAGCAAGATCAATGAAATAATTAGCAACTGCTAGAGAGGGATACATAATGCAGCCAATCGGTTAGAGGGTTATACTGAACATCTGTACACTCTTTCACCGCGTCAAGAAAAATAATAGGCAATTAACTTGCTAGAAAAATTCTTGACTCTTCAACTTCAAATAAAAAATAACGCGAGGCGAGCAATCAGTATCTTATCTAAAGGTATTGTACGAATCGCTAGCCATGGGCCAAGTACAACGACCGATAACACAAAAAAGTTTCTGCGGAGTCTGCTACTTGGGCACCGTCTTGCGGACGCCGCGCTCGTACACCACTTCGTACTCGCCCTCCGGCACTGCCATGGCGCGCACGGCCAATTCGCCCATCGTCACCAGCGGCTCGGACGCCAACAACAGCTCGTCAAACGACTCCGCGGGCGTCTTGCCGGTGGTGTCTAAGACGACCGTGCGGTTTTGGTGGGTAAACAGGGACGCGGCGATCTCCGCTTCAAAATGCGCTTTGACCTCGGCGATGTGTTCGGGGCGCACGACCGGATATTCGTGCGGGCTGTCCTGCATCCGCCGGGCGATCTCCTCGTCCGAGGCCGTTACGTGGAATAGCACCACATCGGGCAGGTGGGCCTCTAGCACCAGCGATTCATAGAGCCGCTGGAAGCCGTAGTGGAAGTTCGGGTAGTAAAAGCTGTCTGGGTCGTCGCCGTAAAAGCGCGTGTACACGGCTTCCTCTAAGTGCCAGCCCACGATCAGCGGACAGGCGTACTTTTTGATGATTTCTACGTGGTAGTGGATTTGCATCCGCTGCCCGCGCTCCTTCATGTCGTCGGGTAGGTCGAGCATGAGCGCGCGCGACGCCGGGCTGAGCGACGCATCGGGGATGGTGAAGTGATCGTCGGTGTGGATGGGGACGCGGCGGTGCCGATAGTACTCCCCGAGCATGGTGGCCAGCGTACTTTTCCCCGCGTATTCAATGCCTGCGAAAATGCTACGCATTCTATTCTCCCTCCGGGCTTTTCAAGATGGCGTTCTAGAATTATTGTCAAAGGTAAGTCGCCGCTCACCCTCCAGCAACCGTCCGCTTATGCCCGCTAGTGCAGCCAAAATTGGCGTCCTCGTCGCCCAGCTCGGCACGCCGCAAGCACCCACCGCCCGCGCCCTGCGGCCCTATCTGCGCCAATTTCTCTCGGACCCGCGCGTCATCGACCTCCACCCGCTCAAGTGGTATCCCATTCTCTATCTCTTGGTCCTCACCCGCCGCCCCGCACGCTCGGCCGCCCTGTACGCCAATATCTGGACCGACGAAGGCTCGCCGCTCTTGGTCCATTCCCAAGCGCAGACCCGCGGCTTGCAAGAGCGGTTGGGCGCGGCCTACCGGGTCGTGCTCGGCATGCGCTACGGCGAGCCGAGCATTGCCCGTGCGGTCCAGTCCCTAGAGGAGGAAGGCGTCGAGCGCGTCCTCGTCTTTCCCATGTACCCGCAGTTTTCCTGCGCCACCTCCGGCTCGATCTACGACGCGGTCAACCGCGCGGCCTTGGGCCGGCGCTGTCCTTGGTTTTTTGACCGCAAACGCCAGATGCCGGCCCTGCGCTTCGTCCCGCCCTACGCAGCCCATCCCGCGTACATCAACGCGCTCAAGCAGTCGGTGGCCGAAGCGGTCGCTCGCCTCCATTGGACCCCCGACCGCTACCTAATCACCTTCCACGGCATTCCCCAGCGCTACGTCGCCGAAGGCGATCCCTACCGCCGCCAATGCGAGGAAACCGCGCGGCTGCTCGCCGCAGCCCTGGGCCTTGCGGACGACGAGTGGACCAACGGCTTCCAATCGCGCTTTGGCAAAGAGCCTTGGCTAGAGCCTTACACCGAGGACGTGCTGGCGCGCCTCGGGGGGCAGGGCGTGCGTCGCTTAGTCGCCGTTTGCCCCGGCTTTACCGCCGACTGTCTCGAGACGCTCGACGAAATTGGCCGCGAAGGGGCCGAGCTGTTTTCCCGCGGGCGCGGCCAACAGTTTCACTTAGTGCCCTGCCTCAACGACCACCCGGCTTGGCTCGACGCCATGGCAGCCATCGCCCGCCAAGAACTGGCCGGCTGGGATGCCTGACGGCAATGGGTCATTTGCTTGACAGTTCGGAGGCTTTTTCGTCATACTTAGCGCGGCTCTGCTATGGACAAGCTACCCCTCGCGCTCGAACGCAAACTCATCCGGCTCGGCACTCAGCTCATCAACCAAAAGCGCGGCCGACGCATCGTCGAGCCGACCAAGGACCGCGATGGCTTCTGGTTTGGCGGCGGCAACTCGGTGCGCGATCCCAACGATGGCAGCCTCTGGCTCATTGGCCGCTACCGCGACGCCGGCGACAGCCGCACCGGGCTAAGCGCGGGTCCCCGAGGCCGCGCCCTAGCCATTTTGCGCTCGACGGACCACGGCCGGAGCTTTGCTGAGGTTCGCACTTGGGACAAATCCGATCTCTACTGCAAGTCGGCCGTGCTCAGCATTGAAGGCAGTGCGCTGCGCCTCACCAAACGCCGCGTTCAAGTGCTGGTCTCCACTGAAAAAGTTCGCCTTTACCCTCGGCCCGTCGCTGCTTTTCAGAAGCCGGGCACCGGCGTCTGGAGCATTGACGCTTTCTCTGCCCCCTCCATCGACCGGCTCGATCCACAGCAGTCGATTGCCCCGCTGCTGACCAGCGATGACCCCGCCTATCTACACCTCAAAGACCCCAACCTTTCGGCCGGGATGGGTCGGCAACCCCTGCTGCTGTATTGCGCCCACCCATGCACTTGGTCGGCGAGCACTTCGGGCCGCGGCGTCCTCGCGGCGCATTCGTGCGAAAGCCACGACCACGACTTCTTTCCCCGCGGCTCCACTTGGGATGTGGCGGCCGTGCGCGTCACCTGCCGGCTGCCCGTGCCCAAAGTGGGCGCATTCGCTCGTTTGCCCTCGCTCTCGCTCTATTTCTACGACGGGGCCGAGTCTATGCGCCCGCTCAAAGCGCATGCCAGGGGGGTCGTCCGGCCGCGCGGGTACTCCTGCGAGGAATTGGGCGGCTTGGCTTATGGCTTCGATCGCCAGTTTCCGCGCCTGTACCGCCTCAGCCGCCTCCAGCCGCTCTTCGTCTCGCCGGAAGGGACCGGCTGCTCGCGCTACGCATCCGTACTAACAGAAGCGGACGGAGGGCTCTTTGCCACTTGGCAGCGCTCAACCTCCACCCGCTCGCAGCCGCTTTTCGGCCACCGGCTCACGCCAGCGCGGGTCGAGTCCCTGCTCGCTTGAAATTTTTAGCGGAGACTTTGCGCTTTTTGTATTTGGGTTAAATCGAGGATGGGTGTTTAAGGTTTGGACGCCTCGCCATTTTTGCTGCCCGCTTTGCCCCCGAAGTATCCTACAAGAGAGGCCATGAGGGTAAAAAGACCTTTGGCTAGATCCGCTCGGATACTAGATTCCACGTATGCTAGTCCAGCCAATAGAATGAGAAAGGCTAGGAGTAAAATTGTAATGAGATAGCCTTGAGCATTCTCTTTGTTTCCGAAAATTTTACCAAGTCGTCCTATGTTTTGAGCCTGTGTCTGGCGCTCATGGCGAAGCAAAGATTCTTCGGGTGTCATGGCCTCTGAAGGGTCTTCAGTAGGGATTCGCTTGAAGTCCTCTGTATTCTCGATGGTCATTTGAGACGACCTTTATAGTATTCTTGTATATCCTGATTCTCGATATGGGCGTTTCTTATTCGCCCCTTTTCGTTGCGTGTTTTCTCCCAAGGCGTTCCTCCTTCATGGGTTAAAGCAGATAATTGGCCTCCAGTGAAACCTTTGTACAGTTTCCAGATATGGTTGAGGAAAGCCCGCGTGTTTTTGTCTCTACCGTCAATGCGAGGCTTCCAGGCCTCCCATTCCTCTGAGAGCTCATTGTAATCTAGATCAACAGCTAGTTCCGCGATGGGATCTCCGCCAAAATGCTTGAACTCGTGATAGATTGAGGGGAAAACAGGACCATACTCCCACGCTTCTGCACACTCGTCGTCAACCAAGGGGTCGTCGTAGAGAGCCAGATACCAGCCGTGAGCGATATAGACTAGCTTTTGCATCTTGAGGGGTGTGATCTTCTCACCCTCTTTGGCGGCTAGTTCCAGAAAATAGTTGGCGATAGCTTTTGCTGGGTATCCCATATTCTTTCTCCCTATGCAAAGCAACGGACTACAATACTGAACATATTTATACTATATTACCGTGTCAATATGCAAATTATTGTATAGGATAGCAGCTACGCCACCGAGACTTCGTACCGGCCGGCCCGCCGCAATACCATCACCACCCGCTCCGCTTGGCTGATTAGTTTCTGCACGTGGAAGTTGGGGTGGACCTTTTCATTGCGCCACACTGTCTCGCCGTTGATTTCGATTTGGGGGAAGCGCTTGCCGCAGCGGGGTACGGCAAGGTGCGTTTGGCCGTCGTGCGGAACGGCAAGGCGCGCGGAAAAGCCGCCGCTGTATGCCCCCCACGCGATCTCGACATCGCCGTATAGCGTGGGCACGACGCCTTCGGCGCGTTCGAGCCCGGACAACTGTGGGCGAATCGCCAAAATCCCCTCGGCCTTAGACTCAACCCCTAGCACGTGCGCCGCCAGCAAGCTCTCCGGCCCGGGTTGCGCGGCCAACGAGCCGGCCTTCTCGCCCCACGTCTGGCCCGGACGCGCCAGCAAGCGGCCCCACTTTCTCTGGACGTACGCTAAGGCGGCCTCGTCGGCATCCGCTCGCCACAGCGCCCCGGCGATAAAAAACGCCTGCCACAAATCGTCTTCGTCCGCCGAGCCATCGGCGAGGTGCTGCGCCACCCGCACCTGCTGGCTGGGGTTGGCCAAAGCAAAGTAGAGCACCAAGGCATTCGCCCAGCGGCTGCAATCATCGGCCCCAGCAGCCTCGGCAAAAAGCCCCTGCTCCTCGCTCCAAGCGGCTTGCAAGCCCCGGCGCGCCCGGCGATAGGCACGCAAGCATTGGGCGGCTCGCTGGCGGTCGCCCGTGCGCCGGCACAAGGCGGCGACCGCTTGCCAAGCCCCGGCGCGCAACGCGGTCGCAGCGGTCGCCGGGGCGGCCTCGGCCGCTTGCAAGCCGCTCACTAGGCTGGCGACCGCAGCCGCTCGGTCGCCGGTGTGCCGCTGTGCCAACTCGGCGAACAGGGCGTGGAAACAGGCTTGTTCCCCGCCAAGCGGTGCTTTGCTGCCAGCCAGCACGGCGCGTGCGGTATCCACGCAGCCGGTCGTGGACAAATCGTTCAGTGCCCACACGTAGAAGTGGTCCCAGCGGATCCGGTCTTCCCCGAGCGCGTACCCCTCTTGCCGGCTAGCGGCTACGGTTTGCTCGCCGGTCCGCCACAGCCGCTCCCAGTCTTGGTCTGCGGTGATAAAGGACCCGCGCCCCGCGACCGCTACGCGCCGCTCCACCAGCAAGATGCTGTCTATTTCTACCTCGGCGGGGCACGGTCCGATTCGCACCACTAGGTAGCGGCATGTCGCCAAGTGCGGCGCGGTCCACTCCTGTAACCCGTCGCGGCACTCGTAGCGCAGGCGCGCTTCCACCGCGCCCGACGCCCGCGCAAACCCTAGGTCCAGTACCGCACTAGATCGGCCCCGCAGCCGCAGCCGGGGGAAGCCGCGCAGCCGCCGCCCAAAGTCCAAAATCAAATACGCGGCTCGGGCGGGATCGGTTGCCTGGACCAAACACTGGGTTTTACCGGGGGTCAGCAACGCTTCCCGCCGCACGCACTTGGCGGTCTGCATGGGGGCGGGGTGCGCCATCCATTCGAGCGTCTCCTCGCTGGCGACCTCGCCAAAAGCCACCACTTCCCGCGCCGACGCCATGCTTTCCTCGGCCGGCAACGGCGACCAATCCCTCGGCTCGACGCCGGCCACCACGGCCGCTTCCCGCCATCCCGCAAACTGCCCCTTGGGCCACTCGGGCGGCTCCAACGCGGCTACGTAGCCGGCCGGGCCTTGCCAAGCATGGGCCGGCTGCACCTGCCACGGCGCGCCCGTGTATAGCACCTGCTCGGCCCCATCGCTGCGCTCGATTTTTCCCTCGGCACAAAACCAGTCGGCTGCGCCGTGGCCAATGGCAAAGACTAAGAGCACGTTTTCGCCCTCTTGCAGCGCGGCCTCCAGCGCGAACCGCTCCCACGCGGGCACTTCGGCCACGGCCGGCCCCAAGCCCCGGCCCACGCACTCGCCGTTCAAATACACCTCGTACGGGCCACTCGCAGCACAGCGCAGCAGCCCTTTGACTGCTGCGCTGGTCAGGTGGAATTTGAGGCGGATGTACACGGCCCGCGCGGCCGGGTGCCATATCGCTTGCGAGCGCATACTCAATTTGCCGGCATCCGCAACCCCACCAGTCGCGTCCCCTGCTCGCCCAGCACCCGCATCATAAACGCATCCCCCGGCTCAATGGCTGCCAACGCATCCTCGTACTCTGCTACGGTTTCCACCTGTTCGCCGTTTATCTGCTGAATGAGCATCAATCGGCGCAAGCCCCGCTTGGCCGCCTCACTGCCTCTGGCCACCCGCACGATCAACACCCCAACTTCGTCTTCGTATCCCAAGCGTTCCGCCCACTCGTCCTTTAGGTTCTCCACCCGGATCCCCAGCGGCCCACGCGCCTCATTGGCATCGCGGGCACCAGCGGCCGAGGCTAAGACCTCCTCGGTCAGAGCCTCCAACTCGACCGCGATGCGCTTCTTCGCGCCCTCGCGCAACACCAGCAACTCGACCTCCACGCCCGGGGCGGTGCGCCCGATCTGACTCCTCAGATCGACGGTATTATGGACGGGCTGCCCATCGACTTCGAGCACGATGTCGTCTCGTTTGACGCCGGCCTTATCCGCTGCTCGCTCGGGGCTTACGCTGCGGATCAACACGCCTCGGGTGTCGTCCAGCCCCAGGGCTTCGGCCAACAGCGGGTCCAAGTCGCCGATTCTCACGCCGAGGAAACCGCGCCGCACCTCGCCGTGCTCAATAAGCTGCTCGGCCACGTGTTTGACCAAGTTGATCGGAATGGCAAAGCCAATGCCTATATTGCCGCCGTCGTTGCTGGAGATGGCGGTGTTGAGGCCCACGAGCTCCCCGCGCAAGTTGATTAGGCCCCCGCCGCTGTTGCCCTTGTTGAGGGCGGCATCGGTCTGGATGAAGGAGCCGTACTCAGGGCCGAAACGACCCCGCCCCAGCGCACTGACCGTGCCCATCGTCACGGAGTGAGCGAAGCCCAAGGGATTGCCTATGGCCATCACCCACTCGCCCTCGCGCAGCCGGTCTGAGTCGCCCAAGGTCAAGGTGGGCAGGCTTTCGGCGTCGATCTTCAGCACAGCCACATCGCTCAAGGAATCGCGACCGACCACCGCGGCGGCAAAAAACCGCGAATCAGTCGCTTCCACGCGGATGTTGTCCGCGCTGCGAATCACGTGGTTGTTGGTGATGATGTACTGCTGGCCATCCAACTCGACGATCACGCCCGAGCCTTGGCCCCGGTGCCATTGGTCCGGGGCGCGGAAGGGCCTTCGCCACGGCAGGTCAAATACGCGGCCCTCCTCGGTGCCCTCGGTCGTGATTTTTACGACGCCGTGCTTAACCTGCGCGGCGAGTTCGGCAAAGCCATCGCTCATCTGGCGCAAAAGCTGCATGTTGTCGCTGGCCTGGGCATTGCCCGCCACCGCGAGGCTCAAAATGAACAGGGAAAAGCACAACTTCCGCATGGGATTTCCTCTCTGAAAAGGGTGTGAAAATACGGATAATTTTCGCGGTTCACAAAAAAAGACTACGAGCGCTAAATCGCGGTTCCCGCTTCAGGCGGCTCGCCGCACGGCCAACTGGCCTCGGTCGAGTACCACCTCAACCCGCGAGCCTTCGGCAAGACCGCGTAACGCCTGTGATTATTTCATGTCGGGAGTGTACGTCAGGCTGAGCCGCTGTTGGCTTCCGCCGCGCTTGTCCTCGCCCGATTCGGCGGCCGAAGCAAAGGAGGAACGCATATCCAGTGGGAAAAGCTGGGCAACCGAGTAGCGCAAACTCCAAGCGGAAAACTGGTACTCAATCTGGACAGCGAGGTCTAGGACCGTAGCCCCAAAAGTGCCGGCGGCCCGGTGCTTTTTGGGAAAGAACAAACTGAAAAAATTGAATTTTCTACGCTCCCGCGAGGTCGTGGATAGGCTACCGTGCAAATAAAAAAGATGGGTAGCCGTTTCCAACTGCCAGCGGGCATGGCGGCGGCGAAGACGAAAATCAGTGCCGTAGAGGCGCAAGTCTGCATCGCCCCAGAACGACCAGTCCTTGCCGCCCAAAACCGAGGCGAAGCTGTTGATGAAGGGCCAACTCTCCAAGCGACCTCCGCGAGCCTCTATCGAGCCGCGATTGGCGAAAATACCCCATGCCATTTCCCGGTCCCGTTGCGAGGCGTAGCGCACCGTGAGAAAGCCAGCGGCATCGCGTCCCTCGGCGCGGCTGCGCATGAAACGCCGGTCCTGCAAAGTGCCTTCGGGCCGAGCGGAGAATTGTCGGTAACGCCCCCTAGTATGCAGAGATAAAGCGGGGGTAATGGAGAAGGTCGCTACCCCTTCGTAAGTACCCCAGTCGGTTTGCGGCGCCAGAGCATAGCCCTCCTCCCGAGAATCTACCGACAGACCACCCCAGTCCCCACGCAGCTTCATTGCGATTTTGTCAAAAACGCCGCCCTGCAAGGTGAAGCCACCGGCACTGCGATGGCCCCCAATACCTGCATCAATGCGGTCGGATTTGAAATCGAAAGCGATCTGCTGATTTACTGCATAACGGCTAAAATGGACCGCGGCGTTCCAGTTGGCCGGGAGTTTTACACCGAGCCCGACAGCCCCCTCAAGATCAGCAGTGGAGGGTCGCAGCCGCGCCTTAAAACCCATATCTAGGTGGCTGAAGGGCCGACCATAACTCAGGTCAAAGAGCTTGGGATTGTGCTGTTGAGTAGAAAACCGAATCGAGCCAGACGAAAGGCGGGCCGCCGTATCCGCATGGCGAAATTCCAAGCGTAAGACGCCCCGGAATAGAGGCACATCTCGACGGGCGGACAGCCCCCAAGCGGAGCTTTCGCGGCTGCGGGAGCGAATCAACAGATGGTGGCTGAGTTCGAGCTTTGTCTGCGCGGGTCGCGTCCGAGCCATAGCGGCGGGATGGGACCAAGGTTCGCTGCGGGAGGTCCACAGGGTGGCCAGCGCGTCCAGCGGAGCGGCATTACTGGAAACCGCGTTACAGCCACAGGCCAGCAACAGCCACAGGAGCCAAGAGCGAAAAGAAGAAAAAGAACTCAAAAAAGAAGGAGCGCGGGTCGCACACCCACGAGGGAATACGACCCGCGTAAAATAACCGGGAACGCCACCTCAAAGAGCATCGGTCCCCACTTCAAGGCAATTCGAGAATGTAGGACCCGTACACATCCCAAGGCGTGTGGTAATCCTCCGGCACATCAATGGTCAAGCGGTCGTCGTAAATGGTGACGTAAGCATTTCCCTCGGTCCACAGCCACAACCATTCGTCGAAGATGTATCTGCCGTCTTTCAGAATATTTAGACCCATCCAACGCCCACCCTTGAACGGCCGGCCAAATTCGCTGCGCACCACGTCTAGACCCGTGGTCCAGCGCCTCACGGTCACGCTGTGGAACTCCAGACTCGTGTTTCTCACCAACTCGCCGGAGTAGCTCACCTCAACAGCGGCCGGGGCTCTATTGGTAACGACGATGCCTCCGTCGCGCCAGCGAATTAGGCCAAGTTCGTAGAGTAGGTCCTTTTGATTGTGGTTGGCGTCGTTTATGCCGAAGAGGTCGAGGGCCTGATCGTTGGTGCTGATATTGCTGAAAACGCCGCCAAAGGACGGGTCGGGAAAGACCAACGGTGGAGAGTCCTCCAAAGCGTTGCCCGCAGCGTCGGTCAATACCAACTCGTCGGCAAAGTTGCGATTTTGCAGCCGGTCGAGATGCCAAGTGTGGTAAGGCAGTAAGGTCCGCAAGTCCTCAACCGGATTGTCGAAGAATTGGCCGACATCGAAAATCACAGTCTGTTTGGGCGTGTACGCGTCGCCGTCGAAGTTGGCTTCAATTCAGACGGTGCCTTCAAGGATTTGGCGGGCCTTGCGCAAGGCGGTGTTGACGGAGCGGATTCCGCGGAAAAAGACCGGAAAGTCGTCTCGGTCCGAAAGGTCAATTTGGTCGTCTAAGTCGTCGAGGTCTTCCGCGAGGATGATATCATCGTCTTGGTCGTCGGTCTCGATGCGAATGGCTCCCAGCCCCTCCTCAATTTTGTCAATCGCCGTCAAAATTGAAGCTTTGGCATCGCGCATGGCGTCGGGCGATCGCAGCGTCATAAAAGGGCCTGTCTTGCCTAGACGCTCCATTTGCCGCAGGAGATTCTCATCGCTGTCGTCGTCGAAAAATCCATAGCTACCGTTGTCCTCGAAATCGAAATTATAGGCGAGGGCCACTTGAAAGATGGCTTTGAGTAAGCGGAGTTGGGCGTCAATCATATAGGCTTCGCCCAAGTCAATTTCGCGCGCCTCCTCGTATTCGTCCCCCTGCATTTTCGGCGTCAATTCAAAGGTAAAACCGAGGTCGCCCTCGACGATCTGGAGGCGTTCCAAGGAATAGTCAATGGCCGGCAGAATCTCCTCGGCGATCGTCTCCTGAAAGTCGCTGACCTTGCGAGGGTTCGTTATGGCTTCTTGGGTCATTTTAGCGGTCATTAGCGGCAGCTTGCCAGCGGCCTCTGTGGTGGCGGCGAGATCCAGATAGCTGAGGAATACCCCGCCAACGGCCGCGCCATCTACGTAGGCATCAAGCGAATCTTGGACGGCACGCACATCCTCGTTGAGGGCGAGGACCAGCAAGCGGGTAATCGCTGCACCGAATTGGGCTTCAGTATTACTCGGATCGGCGGAGATGGCCCAACGGTAGAGCCGGTCGGCTTCGGAGAAGTCAATGCGGTCGAGGTCAACTTCGCTGGCATCGTAAATGTCCGATAGAGCGCGCTCCAGTTCTGCGTGGGCGCGAGCGGCTCTCCGCTGGGAGGTTGAGTTGGGTTGCGCTCCAGATTTAGACAGCTTGGCGGAACGCATCGGACCCGTAGGCGAACCATCGTCGGTGCTCTCGCAAGAATAGACGAAGCAAGTGAGGACGACGCCAAAAAAGACTGCAATAAACTGCTTACCAACTTTCACGATTTTCTCCTTTTGTGTTATGGCCCTCTAAGTACACGACACCAGCGACCCGCCTTCCCGGAATCTATTTGCTCCCCACGGCCCCACGCAACGACTCGGCCTTGTCGGTCCGTTCCCAGACGAACTCGGGTTCCTCGCGTCCAAAGTGGCCGTAGTTGGTGGTCTTTCGGTAGATGGGTCGCCTCAATTGAAGGGCCTCGATGATGCCCTTGGGCGTTAGGCCGAACACCTTGGGCACGGCCGCGGCGATCTCCGCGTCGGGCGCGACGCCCGTGCCAAAGGTATCGACCCGCACAGATACGGGCGCGGCCACGCCAATGGCATACGCCAGTTGCACTTGGCAGCGGGCGGCCAAGCGGGCGGCCACCACGTTTTTGGCCACGTAGCGCGCCATGTAGTGGGCACTGCGGTCCACCTTGCTGGGGTCCTTGCCGGAAAAGGCTCCGCCGCCGTGCGGACACGCGCCCCCGTACGTATCGACGATGATCTTGCGGCCAGTCAATCCGCAGTCGCCGGGCGGCCCCCCGATGACGAAGCGACCCGTGGGATTGACGTGGTATTGGGTGTCGTCGTCGAGCAGCCGGGCGGGGATTACCTCTTTTATGACCTGCTCGATCATGTCCTGTTCGATCTGCGCGTGCTGGGCCTCGGGGGCGTGCTGGGTCGAGAGGACTACGGCTCCTACGCGCACGGGCTGATCGCCGTCGTACTCGACCGTGACTTGCGACTTGGCGTCCGGCCGCAGATAGGGAATGTTCGCGCCTTGGCGCAGCCGCGTCAGGCGCTGCATAAGCCCGTGCGCGAGGATGATGGGCAGCGGCATGAGCTGCGGGGTTTCGCGGCAGGCATAGCCAAACATCATGCCTTGGTCGCCCGCGCCCTCTTCCTTGTGCAGCCCCTCGCCCGCGTTGACGCCTTGGGCTATATCGGGCGATTGCTGGCCCAAGGCCACGAGGATTTTGCACGAGCGAAAGTCAAAGCCCTGCCCGGGCTCGCAGTAGCCAATATCGGCGATGACCTGCCGGACGAGGGCCTCAACGTCTAGGCGCGCCTTGCTTCTAACCTCGCCGGCAACGACCACTCGGTCGGTGGTGACGAGGGCCTCGCAGGCGACCCGGGCGTTGGGGTCCTCGACGAGCATGGCGTCGAGGACGGCGTCGGAAATCTGGTCGGCGACTTTGTCGGGGTGCCCCTCGGACACGGATTCGGAAGTAAACATGGATTTGGACATGGTGTATTCTCGCGCTCCTTCACTGAGACTTATGGTGCCAGAAGGGCATGTACTCGCCGACGGTATCCTCCAAGTGCTGGCGCACTTCGGCCCCGGTGTCCATGGCCAAGCACTCGTCGGCGATCTGCCGCGCCTTCTCCGCGCGGATGAGGCGAATGACCTCCTTGACTTCCGGGATGAGCCCGGGGCTTAGGCTCAGACAATCCAGCCCGAGCCCGAGCAAGAGCGTCGTGGCCAAGGGGTCACCGGCCATCTCGCCGCAGATGCTCACGGGGGTGTTGGTGCGCTGGCCGCTGTCGGTGACCATCTTGATCAAGCGCAAGACCGCCGGGTGAAACGGGTCGTAGAGCCACGCCACTTTGCTCATGCCCCGATCGACCGCCAGCGCGTATTGGGTTAGATCGTTGGTGCCGAGGCTGAAAAAATCGACTTCGCCGGCAAAGCGATCGGCCATCAAAGCCACGGACGGCACTTCGACCATGATGCCCAACTTGCAATGCTCGGCAAAGGGCTGCCCGGCCGCGCGGAGCTCGTCTTTGGTTTCCTCCACGAGCACCCGGATGCGCCGCAGCTCGTTCAAGCTCGATATCATCGGCAACAAAATTTGAGCCTCGCCGTGCAGGCCGGCCCTCAGCAGGGCGCGCAACTGGGTCTGGAACAGCTCGGGGGCATCGAGGCAAATGCGGATGCCGCGCCACCCCAAGAAGGGATTGGCTTCGGGCTGCACCTCCAAGACGTGGGACAGCTTGTCTCCTCCCAAGTCCATGGTGCGGATCACCACGGGATGCGGGGCCAGCGATTCGACGATCGAGGAATAGACCTTGAATTGTTCCTCCTCAGCGGGCAAGCGGTAATTGAGATACAAAAACTCGGTGCGGTACATGCCCACGCCGCGAGCGCCGTGGTCGAGCGCCATCTGCACTTCGGTCTGCACATCGACGTTGGCCATCAATGCGATTTCTTGCCCGTCTCGGGTGACCGCGGGCAAGTTGCGCCGCCGCTCCAAGGTGCGTTCGCGCCGGAGCTGACGCCGGCGACGCGCTCGATAGCGCCGCTCGCCGCGGGAATCGGGCCGCAGGTGGACCTGGCCTTCGTTGCCATCAACGACGACCAAGTCGCCATCGGTTACTTGGCGCGAACAATCGCCGGTGCCGACGACCGTGGGCAACTGCAACGAGCGAGCGATGATGGCTGCGTGCGACGCGGCGCCGCCAGCGTCGAGCACCACGCCTTTGATCCGGCGGCGCTCTAGGCGCACCATCTCCGAGGGCAGCAAGTCGTGCGCGAGGATGATCGCGTTGGCGCGGAGCGAATCGAGCGCCTTGACCTCGCCCCCGGCCAATCGCATCAACACCTGATTTTCGATATCTACCACATCGCTAATCCGCGCCCGCAGGTATTCGTTTTCAATGTTGCCGAAGGCCTCTTTGACTTTCTCCAACTCCTCGGCGTACGCTCGCTCGGCCGAATAGTGTTCTTCGCGTATCAAGGCCTCGGTCTGCGCTTTGATGGATGGGTCCTCTAGCATAGCGAGTTGGGCGTCGAACATCTGCGCCAGCTCCTCGCCCTGCTCACTGGCGACCCAGCGGCGAATGCGCCGGATTTCGTCGCCCGCTTGGTGGAGTATGTTGCGAAAGCGCTCGACCTCCTCCTCAACGAGGTGCTGCGCCACGCGCCGGCGGGTGATGACCGGAGCCCGCTTGTGGTAGGCGAACGCTCGGCCAATGCCAATGCCGGGGGAGACGCATATACCATTGAAAACCTTATGGGTGCTGGTCGTGGTCAAGTTTATCCCTCGAATGTGCTCTCCAGCAGGGAGACCATGGCCTCGACAGCCGCGCCCTCGTCCTCGCCCTCGGCCCGCACCGCAACTTGGGCCCCTTGCTCGGCCGCCAGCATCATCACGCCCATGATGCTCTTGCCGTTGACCCCATCGACATCGCCTTTGGACAGATAAATCTCGGCCTTGAATTGCGCCGCTGTCTGCACCAAGAGCGCGGCCGGACGAGCGTGAATGCCTAGCGGATTGTTGATCGTGGCCGTCTTTTCAACCATGGCCTCTTGCTACTCCTATAGCAGTCCTAAATGACTTAAAAGCATGGAATGTGTTCATCGGCACCGTCTCTTTGCCTGTGAAGAGTCATTC
This sequence comes from Candidatus Latescibacterota bacterium, assembly GCA_965242865.1. Lineage (GTDB taxonomy): Bacteria > Latescibacterota > UBA2968 > UBA8231 > UBA8231. Next base: position 4,289,427 of record CBDETK010000013.1, on the reverse strand, counting down.
CCGCAACAGCGGGAATCCAGATCACTCTTTCGCGTGGACTGCTCGACTGAGGGCACACAGGCGCTGCTGATCGTCTTCGACGACGCTGCCCGTGACCACGAAATCCGCGCCGGCCTCCACCTTGGCCCGCGCCACCTTTGGGTCGCGAATGCCGCCGCCGACGACGACCGGCACGGAGACGCAACCGGCCACCGCGCTCACCATGTCGTCGGGCACCGCAGCACACGCGCCGCTGCCGGTCTCTAGGTAAATGAGCTGCATGCCCAAGTATTGGGCCGCCAAGGCGTGGGCCATGGCAATGTCGAGCTTGTTGCGCGGAATGGGCCGGGTATCGCTCATAAACTCTACGGACGTCAGGGTCCCGGACTCGACCAGCATGTATCCGGTGGGGATGGTCTCAATGCCGTACTCGCGGATTAACGGGGCGGCCTTGACGTGTTCGCCGATCAGGAACTCGGGGTTGCGCCCGCTCACCAGCGACAGGAAGAGGATGGCATCGGCCGTCGGCACCATCTGGCCCGCGCTGCCGGGAAAGCTGATCACCGGCACATTGACCTTCGCCCGGACGCGCTCGAAGCAGACCGCATTGCGCGACGAGAACATCAGGCTCGTGCCGATGAGGATGGCGTCGGCCCCGGCCACAACGCAACGCTGGGCGCGCTCCTCCAATTCGTCGAGCTCCAACCGATCGGGGTCCAGCAGGGGCAGGTAGCCCGCGCCGCGCCGCTGGCGGCTGTCCAATAGGTGCTGCAATACCCTGCTAGTCACAAAGAGCTCGTCTAGGTTAGCTGCTGCTCGACGATGCGCGCCACTTGGTTGAGGGCTGCGTCGAGTTTGTCTGGGTCGCGTCCGCCGGCTTGGGCCAAGTGCGCCTTGCCGCCTCCCGACCCGCCGGCGAGCTGGGCCACGCTGCGCACAATGTCGCCGGCCTTTAGCCCTCGGCCTGCAATTAAGTCGTCGGTGACAACGGCGACAAAGGAAACCTTGCCGCCGATATCCGCCCCCAAGACGCCGACCCCGGACCCCAAGCTCTCGCGCAATCCGTCGGCCATGGTCCGCAGGCTGGGCACGTCCTCTGCTTGGGTGCGCCGCGCCACGACCGCAACCCCTTGCACTTGGCATGCTCCACTCGACAGGTCGCTCGTCTCTAGCGCGGCCACTCGACGCCGCAATTCGTCGAGGGTGCGCTCCAACTGGCGATTGCGCCCCAAGAGGGCCTCGATTTTGTCGGCGAGTGCTTCGGGCGCGGCGTTGAGTCGGGTGCCCAAGTCGGCCAATACCTGCCGCCGCTGGTGGGCGACGCGCTCGGCACCCGCGCCGGTCAATGCCTCGCTGCGGCGGACGCCCGCGGCAATGCCGCTTTCGGCGACCAAATCGAACGCGCCGATCTCGCCGGTCGAGCGCACGTGGGTGCCACCGCATAGCTCTAGGCTGAAGTCGCCGATCTGCACTACGCGGACTTGGGCCTCGTATTTTTCGCCGAAGAGTGCCTGCGCCCCCATGGCTTTGGCTTTTTCCAACTCTTCTTGGAAGGTGCTCACCGCTAGATCGGCGCGAATCTGCTCGTTGACTCGCTGTTCGATTTCGCGCAACTGCTCCGGCGCGACCGCGGCGAAATGCGAAAAGTCAAAGCGCAAGCGGTCTGGCGCGACCAGCGAACCCATCTGCCCTACGTGGTCGCCGAGCGTCCGCCGCAGCGACTCGTGCAACAAGTGGGTGGCCGTGTGGTTGCGTGCGGCGTCTATGCGGGCTTGGCGATGGACGCGGGCCGCCACGGCACCGGTCAACGCCTCGGCTTCGCCTTCCACTAGACGCCCTTGGTGGACGATGCCGCCGCGCCCCTTCTGGACATCGTCGATCTCGACGACAAAACCTTGGCCCTCAATGCGCCCGCGGTCGCCGACTTGGCCCCCGGCCTCGGCGTAGAAAGGGGTGCGATCTAGCACGAGCCGCACCCGGCCATCGGCGTCTCCTTCGGCATGTACGACCTGCGCTTCTGCCTCCAACTCGTCGTAGCCGACGAAGAGCGAATGCTCCGCCGCCAAGGTATGGCCGACGCCTTCGGTCGCGCTAAACTGGGTGCGGGTGGCTTGGCGCGAGCGCTGCCGTTGGGCCGCGAGCGCACGGTCGTATCCCTCCGGCTCTTGTACCGGGATTCCCTGTTCGCGGGCCATGAGCTCGGTTAGGTCCCGGGGAAAGCCGTAGGTGTCGTAGAGGTGGAAGACGTCCGCGCCGGTGATCTGCCCCTTCGCGGCGAATCGCGCGAAGATGTCCAAGCCGCGGTCGAGCGTCTTGCCAAAACTCTCCTCCTCGGCGCGGATGACTCCCGCGATGTGGTCTTTCCGCGCCGCGACCTCTGGGAAGACGTGGCCCATGGTTTCGCTCAACGTGCCGACGAGCTGGTGAATGAAGGGGCCGGGCTGGTCGAGCTGGCGGGCATAGCGCGCGGCGCGGCGCAAGATGCGGCGCAGGACGTACCCTCGGCCCTCGTTGGCGGGCATCACGCCGTCGGCCATGGCAAAGCTGAGGGTGCGCACGTGATCGGCCACGACCTGCATGGGGATGCGGTGCTCGCCGCTGTACTCTTGGCCCGTCAGTTCCCCGATGCGCCCGATGAGCGGCTGAAAGACATCGGTCTCGTAGTTGCTCGCGGTCCCTTGCAGGAGGCTGCACATCCGCTCAAAGCCCATGCCGGTATCCACGTGCTTTTCCGGCAGGGGGTGCAGCGTCCCGGTCTCGTCGCGGTTGTACTGGATGAACACCAAGTTCCAGATCTCGACCAGATCGCCCGTGTCGTCGAGGATCATGCGGCGGTCCTGCGCGGCTAAATCATCGCCCCAGTAGTAGTGAATCTCGGAGCAGGGGCCGCAGGGGCCGGTCGCGCCCATTTCCCAGAAGTTTTCCTTGGCCGGCAGGCGAACGACGCGGCCCGGGCGCAAGTCAGTGCATTCGTACCAGAGGGCTTCGGCTTCCCCATCGGCTTCCACCGCGTCGTCGCCGACAAAGACGGTGGCCCACAGCCGCTCCTTGTCCAAGCCAAAGTGCTCGGTGATCAACTCCCAACCCCACTCAATGGCCTCTTTTTTGAAGTAGTCGCCAAAGGACCAGTTGCCCAGCATCTCAAAGAAGGTGTGGTGCCAAGGGCTGTAGCCGACTTCGTCGAGGTCGTTGTGCTTGCCCGAGACCCGCACGACCTTCTGCGTATCGACCGCCCGGGTGTAGTCGCGCCGGCCCAAGCCCAAAAAGACATCTTTGAACTGGTTCATGCCGGCGTTGGTGAAATAGAGCGTGGGGTCGTCTTGGGGCACGACCGGGGCGCTCGGGACGCGCACGTGCCCCTTGTCTTCAAAAAACCGCAGGAACGTCTCTCTAATCTCCCTCGACTTCATTCTCCAGCTCCTTCCAAACCTGTTCGACCGCGGCCCTAGCCATTTCCTCCTCGCAACCGCGCCGGGCCAAAAAGCCCAGCATCCGACGCTTGGCTTTGTCGGGCGTCAAGCCCCGGTAGCGCCAAGCCTGCTTGGTTAGCAGCTCGACCGCCTGTTCGCCCGCAGCGAGCATTGGGGCGAACTCGGCGAGGACCTCGTCCACTACGCCGGCGGCCACGCCTTTGCCCCGGAGATCGTGGGCCAGCTTGCGTGCGCCATTGACCCGCTGTAGCCGCGCCTCGACCCAGCGCCGGGCAAACTCGCGGTCGTCGAGGAGCTGCTGGCGCTGTAAGTCGGCAATCGTCGCGGCGACCGTTTCGGCGGCAAAGCCCTTCTCCCTTAGCTTGTCGCGCACCTCGGCGACAGACCGCGCTCTATAGCTGAGATAGCGATAGGCCGCGTCCTTGGCCTTTTGCCGTGGGTCGTCCACTATTCGTCCGCCTTGTTGGCCTCGTCGCGCCCGACCGCCACCTCAAGCCCCAACTCGACGCGCAGTTTGTGCTCTATCTCCGTGGCCACGGTTGCATTGTCGCGCAGAAAGACTCGGGCGTTGTCGCGGCCCTGGCCCAATCGCTCGCCATTGTAGGAGAACCAAGCCCCACTCTTGGCAATAAGCCCCTTGTCAACGCCGATGTCGATCAAGTCGCCCTCCCAAGAGATGCCAATTGGGTCGCCGTGAAAAATCAGGTCGAATTCGGCTTCGCGAAACGGGGGGGCCACTTTGTTTTTGACGATCTTGACCCGGGTGCGATTGCCAATATCGAGGTCGCCGCTTTTGACGCGGGCGATGCGGCGGATGTCGATGCGCACCGAGGAGTAAAACGGCAGGGCGCGCCCGCCGGTGGTGGTCTCTGGGTTGCCGAACATCACGCCGATCTTCATGCGCAACTGGTTGAGAAAGATCAGACAGGTGTGCGAGCGGTTGATCGAGCCAGCCAGCTTGCGCAGGGCCTGAGACATGAGCCGCGCGTGCAAGCCCACGTGCGAATCACCCATGTCGCCCTCCAACTCGGCCTGCGGCACCAGCGCGGCCACCGAATCGACCACGATGATGTCAAAGGCTCCGCTGCGCACCAAGGTATCGACGATTTCGAGGGCCTGCTCGCCCGAATCCGGCTGCGAGATGATGAGGTTTTCCACATCGACGCCAATGCGCCGGGCAAAGCTGACGTCGAGGGCGTGTTCGGCGTCGATAAAGGCCGCGGTGCCGTTTTGCTTCTGCGCCTCGCGGATGACGTGCAGCGAGAGCATGGTCTTGCCGGCCCCCTCTGGACCGGATATTTCGACGATCCGCCCCTTGGGCAAGCCGCCGATGCCCAGCGCGGCATCGACCGCCAGCGATCCCGTGGGGATCGCCTCCACCTCTTGCACCCCCCCCTCGTCGCCGAGGCGCATAATCGACCCCTTGCCGTACTGCTTTTCGATCTGCGACATCGCCAGTTCCAGCGCTCTGGTCTTGTTGCGGTCTGCGCTGTGTCCGTTCGCTTTTGCCATGGAAATCCCCTCAATTGAAAGTGTGGTGTCGGTCTAGCCCGCCCACTCGACCAAATAGGACGACGAGCGAATGACCGCGTTGCTGTACAGGCCGGCGACCACGTCGTCGGCCACAATGCCCCACCCGCCGGGCAGGGCTTCTAGCCGGCGCGCCGGGGGCGGCTTGACCACATCGAGGGCGCGAAAGACCAAGAAGCCCGCGATAGCCATCCCAACGCTCGGGGGCAAAAATGCCACTGCAAAGAGAAAGCCCACCCCCTCGTCCACGACGACCTGCCCAGGGTCTTTGCCCCACTCCGGGGCCGCCCGGCCCGCGCTATGCACCCCAATGGCCGAAGCGGCCAAAAGCACCCCCAGCCACGGCAGCGTCCCCAACGGCGGGAAAAACAGGAAAAACAGCCAGTACAACAGAGCGACGAGCGCGGTCCCAGCCGTACCGGGGGCCACTGGGGCATAGCCGCTAAAAAAGAGCGTGGCGATCAGTCGGTTCAGAAGAAACGCGCCCTCTACGCCGCGCTTAGGGTTCCTTGTAGGAAGAGGTCGCGCGGAACAGGTAGTGAAACCCCGATAGCAGCGTCAGCAGCAGCACCCCCGCCAGCAAGGCATTGGCCAAAAGTTGGATTAGCTGGTCGTCGAGAAAGAAGAGATGACCTGCGGCAAAACGCCCCATAGCCTCCTCGAGGCCAATGACGAAGAGAATGAAAATTACCGTGAAAAGCTGGACCGCGGTCTTCCACTGGGCCAAGCGCGAGGTGACCATGGGGCGGCCCCGGTACAGCCCGTAGAGGCGCATGCCCGTAATCAGGATGTCGCGCCCGACGATGGGCAAGACCAGCCAAAAATTGACCATCTTATCCAACGCCAGCGCGACGAGCGCCGACGTCACCAAGATCTTGTCGGCCAATGGATCCAAGAAGCGCCCTAGCGGCGTCACTTGGTTGCCGGCACGGGCTAGCTTGCCGTCGTAGAAATCGGTCAGGGAAGCCGCGCTGAAGACGACGAAGGCTAGGCTTTTCAAGTACCAAGTATCGGTGAGGAGCAACAGCAAGAACAGCGGCGTCAAACCGATCCTGAGCGCGGTCAGTCCGTTGGGCAAGTTAAAAATATCGCGCCGGTGCATGACGACCTTACAGGGACGACCGGCCGGCAAAGGCGAGGGAGAGGGTGACGCTGTCGGCCAAGTCCAAATCCGCGCCCACCGGCAAGCCACGCGCCAGCCTCGACACCTTGGTCAGCGGCATGAGCTGCTGCGCGATGAAGTGAGCGGTGGCATCGCCCTCGGCGTTGGCGTTGAGCGCGAGCATTACTTCCTCAACGCCCTGCTGCCGCACGCGCTCGACCAAGGACTCGAGGTGCAAATCTTCGGGCAGCACTCCGTCTTGGGGGGAGAGCACTCCACCGAGCACGTGATACGCTCCAGAGTAAAACTGACTCATCTCAAAGGCCAGCACGTCGCTGGCTTCGGCCACCACGCAGAGGAACTGCTGGTCGCGCCGGGTGTCTCGGCAGACTTCGCACAGGGGCTCGCCCTTTTGGGTGAAATTATAGCAGGCTGTGCAGTGCTCGATCTGGTCTTTGGCGGCAATGAGGGCCTGGGCGAGCAACTCGGCTTCCTCGCGCGGCCTCTTGACCACATAGAGCGCCAAGCGCTGTGCTGTCTTGCGGCCAATGCCGGGCAGCTTGGCAAACGCGACGATCAAGTCTTCGAGGGCCAGAGGTTCCATGCGGTTTTTCAGACCAACTCGCCGTCAAACGTGTCGAGCACCGAGCGCAAGGTGGGGTCGGACTCGGGCTGGCTCGCCGGCGGCGGGGCCGGCTGATCGCCCTTCTTTACCACGGCCTCCAAGCGCAGTCGCTGCCCGTACTTCGCCGCGGCGATCCCCTCTACGCTCTCTCGATTTTTGATCACTTGGTTCATGGCAAAGCGATTACCAAAGCTCAGCCTGAGCACGTGGCCTTCTAGACTGTCTAAGGCCGCCCCATTGAGAAAGTTGGCCAGCGATGGCTGGGCGGCACGCACGGCATTGACTAACTCGGCCCAAGTGGTGCGCACCTGATCAAAGCTCAGACCACCAGCGGCATTGCTCGACTCAGCAGGAGCGGCGATTTGCTGCTGGGCGGGAGGCGGAGGCGCGGCCGCAGCCGGTTCGCGGCGAACCCTTGGCGGCGCGGCCGGTTCGCGGCGAACCTTTGGAGACGAGGGCGCGGCCGGGCGCGGTGCGGCACCTTCGAGCGACTGCAAGCGGTGCAGCAGCTCGCCCACATCGACAGACCGGCCCATCAGCGCCAGATGCACCAAGGCGATTTCTACGCGGAAGCGCGGCTGTACCGAGCGCTTTATATCCGCTTCTAAATCGAGGAGCGACTGCATCATGCGAAGCAGGTCCTCAACGGCCATGGCGTCTGCGAGTTCGCCGCAGCGGCGGCGGGCGTCTTCGGCCATGTCCAGCTCATCGGCCCGGCCCTGTATCTTGGCGAAGAGCAGGTGGCGCAAAAGCTCAACTAGGCCATAGACGAACTCCTCAATATCGACCCCTTCGTCAACGGCCTGGGCGACGATAGCCAGCACCTGGGCGGGCGCCGCTTCGCGCACGGCATCGAGCAGTTCAAAGTAGAGGCCACGGTCGACGAGCCCCAGCACCTGAACCACGGCTTGCTGCGACACCTCCGACCCAAATGAGACCACTTGGTCGAGCAGGCTCTCGGCGTCGCGCAAGGCGCCGTCTGCCCGGCTAGCCAGCAGGTGGAGCGCACCCTCTTCAACTGCGATGCCTTCGGCTTGGGCAATGGTGGCGAGATGAGCGGCGATCTGCTCGGTTGAGATGCGGCGAAAATTGAAACGCTGACAGCGCGAGAGAATGGTTTGGGGGACGGCTTGCACCTCGGTGGTGGCGAAGATGAAAACCACGTGCTCCGGCGGCTCCTCCAGCGTCTTCAGCAGCCCATTGAAGGCCGCGGTCGAGAGCATGTGAACTTCGTCAATGATGTAAATTTTATAGACGCCTTCGGTCGCGGCGTAGCGCACCACTTCGCGCAGCTCGCGGATGTCATCGATGCCGTTGTTGGAGGCTCCGTCGATTTCCAGCACGTTCATGCTGATGGAGGCCGCGATGCTCTGGCAGGAATCGCACGCCTCGCAGGGATTGCCGTCGCGGGGGGCGGTGCAATTGAGGACCTTGGCGAGAATCCGCGCGGTCGTGGTCTTGCCCACGCCGCGAGGGCCGCAAAACAGGTAGCACTGCGCGACGCGCTCGGAATGGACGGCATTCTTTAAGGTGGCAGTGATATGCTCCTGCCCGACGACTTCGTCGAATTGGCGAGGACGCCACTTGCGCGCTGTTACCTGATAGGCCATTTGCGTTGCTCGACCCAGCCAAGCTGAAGGGAAGAAAAAAGTTAAAAGGCCGTGCACCCATCTTCGATCCCGCCCTCAAGCCTGCCCAGGGCCAGTTGGCTCCAACCGGACGACTCTGCGGCACACCAAGAGACCATTCCTACCGCTGCTACCTTCCGGTCCTGACGGGGTTCAGAAGTTCTTGATTGCGCAGAATCCGGTCTTCAACGCCACTTTGCTCTGGTCGAACAAGAGGTGCAAAAACCTCGGATGGGAATTCAATCCCGCTATAGCGGATTGCGGGTACAGGGCACCGCTATCTCCCCATCTAGCACGACCTAAATCTACATTTACCAAACCCGGGAAATATGGTGGAGCAGATGGGGATCGAACCCACGACCTCCAGATTGCGAACCTGGCGCTCTCCCAGCTGAGCTACTGCCCCATCCGGATCAATTATGGCGGAGAGAGTGGGATTCGAACCCACGGTAGGGGATTGCCCTACACACGATTTCCAGTCGTGCACCTTCGACCACTCGGCCATCTCTCCACAAAATGGCGGAGAGGGTGGGATTCGAACCCACGGTGACCGTACAGCCACACCGGTTTTCGAGACCGGCCCGTTCGACCACTCCGGCACCTCTCCCCAATCTACTTGGCCGCTCGCAGGGCCGCAAAAAAGCCCTTGAGCAACTCGGCACATTCTTGCTTTAGCACTCCGCCGCGGACCTGACAGCGATGATTGAGCCGCGGATCCTCCGCGACATTGCGCAACGAGCCGCAAGCACCGGATTTGGGATCGGCGGCCCCGAAGACCAACCGCGGCACTCGGGCCAACACCGCAGCCCCGGCGCACATGGCGCAAGGTTCCAAGGTGGCATAGAGCGTCGTCGCCAACAAGCGCCGCGTCCCCAGCGCGGCTGCGGCTTGGCGCAAGGCCAACATTTCCGCGTGCGCCGTGGGATCCTGCGCCGCTTCAATGGCGTTGCCGGCCCGGCCCAAAACTCGCCCGGCTCCAACGACGACAGCACCGACAGGCACCTCGCCGCGACGGCCGGCGAGCTCGGCCTCGCGCAGGGCCTCGCGCATCCAATGATCGTCTTGGGCGAATGAGCTAAGTTCTTTCGTATAATTCATTTGAGGCCGCTTGAAGGGGCCTCCCAAGCGGGGGTAAATATAACGGCTGCCCAAAACAAGAGCAAGGCTTAGGGGCCCTTCAAAAACGCTTGCGATAATGGTCGCGGGGAAACGAAGAAGAGGCCCGACGCTGCCAGTAACTTTTTGCGTCGGGGGCGATTTTGCGATCGAGCGGATCGCGCCCCAACAGGCGCATCCCAAGCCCGACCAGCGCAAAAAGCGTGTAGAACACCAACCCTAAGAGCAGGTGGATATTGACAAAGGCCACGATCTTCGCCAGCCACATATAGGGAAAGTAAATCGGCTTGAGCGCGACGGGCAGTGCTACGCCGGCCCCGAGCAACACCAGCGAAACCGCATGGACGAGCTGGGCAGGGCCCCGAGCTTCCACGTACCACAGATAGCCGCCCAGCAAGGCCAGCAACGCCGCCAGCACGACTCCGAATCGGCGCAAATCGCCGCGGCTGGGCACCGCAATTCCCCAGTAGCTCTTGGCCTCAGTCAAGCTCAAACTCCTCTTGCCAATCCCGCTCTTCCGGCCACGGCGGCTGGTCTTTCTTGTCCAAGAGATAAGAGCCTATAACCAAAAAATCCATCTCCGTCCGCATGAAGCAGCGATAGGCGTCTGCTGGGCTTTGGACGATGGGTTCGCCGCGCACGTTGAAGGACGTGTTGACGACCACTGGATAGCCGGTCAGGCTCTCGAAGGCGCGAATCACGTCGTAGTAGCGCGGGTGATCTTGCCGGCGCAGCGTCTGCACCCGCGCCGAGTAATCGACGTGGGTGACGGCCGGCATATCCGAGCGCGGCACCTTTAGCTTGTCAATGCCAGCCAGCCGCTGCTGGTCCGCACGCAGGGGAATCTGCCGTTCCGCCTTGATGGGGGCCACTTGCAGCATGTACGGCGAGTCGGCATCTAGCTCAAAGAACTCGTGGACGCATTCGCGCAGGACCGTCGGGGCAAAGGGGCGGAAACTCTCGCGGAACTTGATCTTGCGGTTCATCACCGACTGCATCTGCGGCGAGCGCGGGTCGCCGAGAATCGACCGAGCACCGAGCGCCCGCGGCCCAAATTCCATCCGCCCCTGAAAAAAGCCGACGACCTTGCCCGCAGCCAAGAGCTCGGCCACGCGCCCCGGCAACTCGGCCTCGGCGAGCTTGCACGCCACCCCGGCCTGCTGCTCAATGGATTGGCGGATTTCTTCGTCCCCGTACTCAGGCCCTAACAGCGACGCCCGCATCGCGTCGTTTTCGCCGTCGGCCACGCGCTCGTGGCCCAAGTGATTGTACCACAGCGCCAGCGCGACGCCCAAGGCCCCGCCGGCATCGCCGGCCGCCGGCTGGACCCAGATGTTTTCAAAGGGGCCTTCGCGCAAAATGCGGCCATTGGCGACGCAATTGAGTGCCACACCACCGGCCAGACACAAGTTTTTGAGCTGGGTTTCTCTGTGGGCCGTGCGGGCAATGCGCAACACGACCTCCTCGGTGACGACCTGACAGGAGCGCGCAATATCCATCTCGCGCTGAGTCAGGGGCGTCTCGGGCCGCCGCGGCCCTTGCCCGAACAGCGCGTCCATGGCCCGACTGGTCATCGTCAGGCCGGATAGGTAGTTGAAGTAACGAGTATTGAGCTTGAAAGAGCCGTCGTCCTTCAGGTCAATTATCTCGCTAAGCATGAGATCGACGTACTTAGGCTCGCCATAAGGGGCCAGCCCCATCAGCTTGTACTCGCCGGAGTTGACCCTGAAGCCGGCAAAATAGGTAAAAGCCGAGTAGAACAGACCGAGCGAGTGGGGAAACTTGAGGTCCGCTAGCGTGTGAATCTCGGCATCTCGGCCATAGCCATAGCTCGTAGTGGTCCACTCGCCCACCCCGTCCAAAGTAGCGATGGCCGCTTCTCGGTACGGAGACGGATAAAACGCCGACGCCGCGTGCGACTCGTGATGGTCGCCGAACAGCACCGGGACATCGCAGCCTAGCTGCTCTTGAATCAACTGCGGGATCCACAACTTTTTTTCTAGCCAGACCCTCATGCTCTTCCAGTAGAGGCGAAGGCCCAACGGCACCGTGCCGAGATGGGTCTCTAGCAGGCGTTCAAAGGTCAGCAAAGGTTTGTCGTAAAACCCCACGCAGTGCAGGTCTTTGGCCTCAATACCGCCCGCTCGCAGGCAGTAGGCGACCGCGCGAGCGGGAAACTCTGGGTCGTGTTTAATGCGCGAGAATCGCTCCTCTTGGGCCGCGGCGACGATCGCGCCGTCGCGCACCAAACAGGCCGCACTATCGTGGTAGAACGCGGAAATACCGAGGATGTGAGTGGCCATCAGGAGCTTGACAAAATGGGCTGGGGCAGCGATACTAAAAAGGCTTTCATAACCTACGGATTCTATTGAAAAATATCAAGTTAGGGGCATTTAATGGAACGGCTTTCACTCCTTTCTGAAGCCCAAGTTCGCGCCGTCCAACGCCGGTTTGGGACGCCCTCCTTTGTCTATGATCAAAAGACCTTGGAATCCCAAGCCCAAACGGCCCTAACCTTCCCCAATGCCTACGGTCTGACCGTGCGCTATGCCGTGAAAGCCTGCCCGGCCGCCGGCGTGATCCGCATTCTCAATCGCGCCGGCCTGCACATCGACGCGAGCAGCGGCTACGAAGCACGGCGGGCCATGCGCGCCGGCGTCCCCGCGGCCCAAATTCAAATTACGGCCCAGCAACTGCCCGACAATTTAGCAGACCTCGTGCGCCAAGGCGTGCTCTTCAATGCCTGTTCCCTGCATCAGCTCGCAGCCTACGGCCGGCTCTTTCCGGGCCGCGAAGTCTCCGTGCGCGTCAACCCAGGCCTAGGCTCGGGGCACAGCAATCGCACCAATACCGGCGGCCCTTCGGCGAGCTTCGGCATCTGGCACGAACACCTAGAGCAAGTGAGCACGACCGCCGCGGCCCACGGCTTGCGCATCACCGGCTTGCACAGCCATATCGGCTCGGGCAGCGACCCCGCGGTGTGGCAGCACTGCGCCCGGCTAACGCTCGGCGTGGCCGCCGAGCTGCCCGAGGTCCGGTGCGTGAATATGGGCGGCGGCTTCAAGATCGGGCGCATGGCCGACGAAGAGTCAACCGACTTACGCCAAGCCGGCCAACCGGTGGCCGCCGAATTCAACCGCTTCGCCCGCGAGCACGGCCGCAACCTGCATCTCGAAATCGAACCAGGGACCTTCTTGGTGGGCAACGCCGGGGCCATCGTCTGCAGCGTCGTCGACGTGGTCGACACCGGCCAGCAGGGGCATTGCTTCATCAAGGTCGATAGCGGAATGACCGAGGGGCTGCGCCCCAGCCTGTACGGGGCGCAACACCCCATCGTCGTCATCCCGGCCACGCCCCAAGAGCGCGGCCAAGGCCAGTACCTAATCGCCGGTCATTGCTGTGAAAGCGGGGATATCCTCACGCCAACCCCGGGCAACCCCGAAGAGCTGGCCCCACGCACCCTCGCCGAGCCGCGCATCGGCGACGCGGTTTTTATCGGCGGCAGCGGGGCCTATTGCGCGGGCATGGCCGCCAAAAACTACAATTCCTTCCCGGAAGCCTGCGAGGTCCTGCTCGGCACCGACGGCGAGCTCCACCTGCTGCGCCAGCGGCAGACCCTCGACCAAATCGTCGCCAACGAATCCCTACCCGCTTTCCTCAGCCCCTGAGCCGCGCAGCTTGGGGTCCAGCGCGTCGCGCAACCCATCGCCGAGCAGGTTGTACAGGGTCACGGTGGCAAAAATGGCCACGCCCGGCACGACCACCAGCCACCAAGCAGCCGCATTGCTGCGCGCCCCAGCCAGCAAGGCCCCCCACGTGATCGCTTCGGCCGGCATCCCCACGCCCAAAAAGCTCAGTCCCGACTCGGCGAGGATGGCGCCGGCCACCCCAAAGGCCGCCGGAATCAAGATCGGGCCGATGGCGTTGGGCAGGATGTGGCGGAACATGATCCGCCGGTTTGAGTACCCGAGGCTGCGGGCCGCGGCCACGTAATCGTAGCTACGCACCTGCAAAAACTGCGAGCGCGTCAAGCGGGCAATCCCGACCCAGCTCGTAAGGCCGATGATGATCATGACGAAAAACAGGCTCGGCGGAAAAAACGCCGCGACCGTTAGGATTAGGAAGAAGCTGGGGATCGCGGCCCACAGCTCGAAAAGGCGCGAGAGCGCCAAGTCGATCCAGCCGCCAAAGTAGCCGGCCAACGCGCCCAAGGCCAAGCCAACAGCCAGCGAGATGCCCACGGCCACGAGGCCAATGGTCAAGGCGTAGCGCGTACCGTGAATCAGCCCGGACAGGACGTCGCGTCCCAAGCGGTCTGTGCCCAGCCAGTGCTCGGCTCCGGGGGCCTGGTACTTCTCCCGCAAGCGCACTTCGCCCGGGGCATACGGCACCAGCGGGAAAATGGCTTCGTCTAGATCGAGCTTTTTGAAGTTGCGACGCCGCTTCAATTCTGCGGGCCAGTCCATCAGCCCTAGATAGACCGCGTATTGGCGAAAGGCCGGAAAGTACATCTCGCCCTTGTACTTCATGTAGTACGGCTTGTCGCCGGCGAGCAAGTCCGCACTCAAGGCGACGAGTCCCAGCCAGACGATGCCCAAGAGACTGAGCAAAGCGGGTCTGTTGTTCTTGAACTGCCTCCAGACGACCTGCCGGTAGGACTGCCCTTGTGCAACCCCCTCCGCACTCATCTACACCCTCGCAAAGTCGATGCGCGGGTCCACGACCTTGAGCAGAATATCGGCCACCAAGATACCCGCCAGCGACAGGGCCGAGCCAATGGTGAAGAGCGCCATGGCCATGGGATAGTCGCGCACGATGACCGACTGGAAGGCCAAAAAGCCCATGCCCGGAATGGTGAAGATCGTCTCGATAAACACCGAGCCGGCGATCATCCCCGGCAAAAGCCCGGCCAGCAGGGTAACGATGGGAATCAGGGAGTTACGCAGCACGTGGCGCAGCACTACGACTCGGTAGCGCAAGCCCTTGGCTTGGGCTGTGCGCACGTAATCCAGCCGCAAATTTTCCAGCATGCTGGTGCGCATGTAACGAGAGATCCCGGCGAAGCTGGCGTAGGTCGAAGCCAGTATCGGCAGGGCCAAATGGTGGGCGTGGTCGGTCAACAGCCGCCAGAATCCCCAGCCTTCCCCCGCTTCTAGGGATTGGATCCCAGAGGCCGGAAACCAGTGAAAGAACTCCTCGTTGCAAAAAAACAAGATCAGCAGCATGCCGACCCAAAACGAAGGCATCGACCAGAGCATGAAGGTCCCGGTGGTGACCAAGCGGTCCACAGCGCTATTCTGCTTGACCGCAATCGCGATGCCCAGCGGCACGCCGATTAGGTAGGCAAAGACTAGGCTGATGAGGTTGATTTCCAGCGTGATCGGCAGCCGGTCGAGGAGGTGGTCGATGACCGGTTCTTGGTCTTTGAAGGAGCGGCCCAAATTCAGGGTCACCAACCGCCAGCCCTCCGTCTGCACCAGCTCTAAGCCCGACCCGGTATAAGCGTAGTTTTTGACTGGAGAGAAAAGGCGGCTCTGCCAGAAAGGCGACTCAACGAGCTCGTCGATGCGCTCGGGACGCCGGCCGCGAAAGTGCTCCAAGAAGCGCGCCTTGCGCTCGGCCCCTTCGAGCGAGGCCAGCTCGGCCCGCGCCGCGTCTGGCAGCTCCCCGAGCACGGCGTCGGCCAACACGGCCCCGCGGTCAAACGCGCTGAGGTCCTCCACGCGCAAGATCAAGCTGGAAAGCCAGTGCAAATACTGGAGGTGTAGCGGTTGGTCTAGCCCGAGTTGGCGGCGCAAATCCCGGCGCGTCTTCTCCACGTCCGCTTGGCGGTCGGTGGAGATTCCTTCGCCGCCAGCGGCCCCGCCCAAGAAGAGATCGACCGGGTCGCCGGGCGCCAAACGCATGATCAGGAAGGTCAGCAGGGTGATGCCGAGGAGCGTCGGGATGGCGAGCAGAATGCGCTGAATGGTGTACTGCAACATGGCGGATTACAGCACCGGCGATTCGATTTATTCCCGTTCTAGTTCCGCGGCCCGCGCAAACGCCGCCTCGCTCTTCTCGACCAAATCCTTGTGGGCATAAACCGTGCCCAAGTGCATCCACACCAGCGCATTGTCTGGCATTTGCTCGGCGAGCTGCTCCAAAAACGGCAACGCCCCATCCCTATCACCAGTAGCCAAATAAACCATAGCAAGATTGTAACGCGCATCCACGTAGCGCACGACCCCTGTGTCGTGCGTGTCGCGCGTGTCCGCAGCCCCCGTGTCGTGCGCTGTACCCGTGTCGTGCGCTGTACCGTCCCCATCGTCGCGCCCATCCCCATCGTCCCCCGTCCCCCCATCGTCCGGTTCAAACGCCAGAACCTGCTCATAAGCCCGCTTCGCCGCCGCATATTTTTCTTGCTGCCAGTAGAGGTTGCCCAAGTTAAAGTAGGGCCTGAAATCATCCGGGGTTTGCTCAATGATCTTGCGATAATTGGCCTCGGCGTTCTCGTAGTCCTCGGCTTGGGCTTGGGCTTGGGCGAGATTGGTCAGGCCGTTGAGGTTTTCGGGATCGATCTTGACCCCCTGCGACAAGGCGCGGATGGCCTCATTGAGCCGTCCCTCTTGCAAGTAGAGCGACCCTAAGTTGAAAAAGGCGCGGGCGTCTTCTGGCGCGGCCGACGCGATCCGCTGGTACGTGGCAATGGCCGCATCCGTGCTGTCGGTCTGGTAATAGACAAACGCGAGGTTGCGCCAAGCGTCGAGCGCGCCCTCGTCGATGAGGGTGGCGTTGTGAAACGAATGCCGCGCCAAAACGTAGTTCGGGGACTCGCCTTGGGCATGGCCGACGCCGGCATTGTACTCGCGCACCCAGTAGAGGCGGCGGGTTTGCTCAATTTCGGCCTCAAACTTGGGGCTGATCGCAGCCGAACTATTAAAGTGAGCCACCATTTCGCCGTAGCGGCCCTCGTCCCCTAAGAGCTGGCCCATGAGGAAGTGGGCCTCGGCATTGTCGGGTTCGCTCTGCAAGACTAGGGCGAGTTGTTCTCGGGCCTTTTGCGGCTCCTCTTGCTTGATATAGAGCTTGGCGGCCGTCATGGTCGAACTCTGACATCCCAATCCAGCGACCGCGACGAGCACCGCCAGCCAACCTGCAAATTTCATAAAAATCTCCTTTATGTCAGAAACCGAACTGAAAGGTAAAGGTGTTGAGCGCGTCGAAGTAATCAACCGTCGTGTAGGCGTAATCAACGCGCAAATTTTTGAGCGTCCCGGCCGCTAGGTTCAAGCCAAAGCCGAAGCTGGTGCCGTAGATGTAGTCGTCGGTCGAATTGGGCGCGTAATCAAAGCCCGCACGCAGAGCCAAGAAATCGCTCACCAGATACTCGGCCCCCAATCGGTACTGGTCGTAGGCGAAGTTGTTGTGCCGGAAGACCGAGGACACGTTGAGCGCCCCTAGACTCGCGGGCATATAGCGGTAGCTCAGGCCGAGTTCAAACGTCGAGGGCAGGTCGGCCGAACTGGCCTGTACATTGTAATCAGCGGGTCCGCGGCGCACTCCGTCAATCTGGCCGCGACGCAACAGGCCGGAACCGCCAAACTGCATCCGCGTCCCAATGTGCTTGAGCGCGATGCCCAAGTCCAAGCCGGCAATCCCGCCCAAATTGGCGTATTGCAGACCGGCACTCAGCGAGGCGGCCGTGGCCTCGACCCGGACGATGCGGTTGACTATGTAGTGGCCGGTGAAGCCGACGGCAATGCGGTCGGTCAGTTCCCGGGCAAAGGTCAGGCCCAGCGTGAAGAACGTCGGCGAAAACGTCGCCCCGGTGCCGTCGGGATTGGCCTCGGTCGTCACCGGGATTTCGCCTAAGCTCAGGGCCTTGATGTCGAAAGCCAGCGAGCCGACGCTCTCGAAATGGGCGCCGGTAGCCAGATAGTTGATGCGGGTGGCTGCCAGATAAGACATCGTCGAGAACAGGATGCCCGCGTTGGCTTCGGACTTGGACAGCCCGGCCGGGTTCCAGTGCAAGGCTTCCAGCCCGGAGCTGGTGGCGATCGCGGCACCGCCCAAGGCCATGTCGCGGGCACCAACCGGAATCAGCAGTTCCGGGGCCGCGGCCGTACCGGCGCGGTCGTAGCCATCGGCGTGCGCTACGCCAGCCCCCAGCACCAACAGAATCGTCGAGATGCAAAGTTTGTATCGAAGCATGGAATGGCCTCCTGTTGCTCCCCTAGAAATTCTCCAAGAACTGCTGCTCTTGAATGATGGCCAGCTTGAGGACGCGGGTCATGCCGGTCCCCGGCAGCTCGATATGGGCGATGTACATGCCGCTGGCTACCGGCAGTTCGTTGTGGTTTTGCAGGTCCCAGCGCGTGAACTGCGACGGATCGTCTTTCTCAATCGTCCGCACCAGCGTTCCGCTCAGGTCGAAGATGCGGATATTCGCCTTGGGCGGCAGGTGGCTGAAGGTCACAAAGTGGCTAAAGCGGCTGGTCTCCGCCGTGTTGACCCCTAAGTAGGGATTGGGGAAAACGTTGATCTTTTTGATGTCCTCGGCTAGAAAGGCGTCGCCGCTTTCCGACCCTAAGATCGTAAACGCGAAGCGGTCGGCTGGGGTGTTGACGTGGTTGGCGACGAGCAGGAAGGAGTCGCCGTTGGAGGGAAAGTCGTCTTCGCGCCGCCGCTCAGAAAAGATGATCCACATGAAGGGCAGGTATTCCTCGTTTTCGCCTCCATCGTGAATCAAACCGTTCCGCAACAAGATGTCGCTGTTCTCGCCTTGGTTGGGGTCCGTGTAGTCCAAATCAAAGATGAACAGCCACTCGCGTGGTCCGGCCCCAGCGATATTGCTCACCACATCGTACCAAGGCGGTCCGTACGCGCCGTTGACCAAGCCGCCGGGTTGGTTGTTTTCGAGGAAGGCCACTTCGAGGCGGCGCGGCGGATCGCTCTCAATATCCCAAGCCGACAGCGCGATCGGCCGCCGGTCTTGATAGACGTACACGCCCGGGCCTTCGGTATTGATGATGTACTGGCCAAAGTCCCACGGGTTCGTCGTGGTCGTCAGGGTGGCGAGTGCCGGCGGGTCCGCTCCAGCCCCCCGCAAGTAGCGATAGGCATAGGAGACGTTCTCGTTGTTGAGGTCAACCGGCTTGTACTGGTCTTCGCCATCTTCTTCTATGACATCTGTAAAGCGCAGTTCCACCGTGCGCAATTGATCGGGCGTCACCGTGGTGGGCGCGAACCACTGGCGGTTGGGATCGCCGGTCATCGCGCCTTGGAAGCCTTCGGCACCCCAGCTATTGGAGCCGCCAGCCCAAGTGAACCAGCGCGTGTCGCTGGCGTGATCAACGGCCTGTGCGAAATCGGCGGCGTCGATCTGGCCATCGCCCGTCAAGTCGGCCGCTTCAGCCGAAGCCTTCCAAGCCTCAAACGGCATGGCCGGCCCGGCCCAACTCTTCATGCCAGCCGGCGGACCAGAAACCGCGACCTCAATGCCGGCAGCCTCAACATAGAGGACCTTGCCAGCCTGATCGGTCTGATCGGCCAACAGAGTCTGACCGCTAGTCTTGTCGATCAGATTCCACACCGTGTTGCCGTCGGCGTCAGCAGCGTATTCGATCGCGTAGTCGTGCCCGGTGGTTCTCGTCGGATCAACTACAGTGACCACGACCCCACCATCGCTGCCACCGGCAATGTGCTCGGCGACTATCGCGGCGGCGGCCTTGCTGAAATAGCGAGTGCCCGGCGGCGGCTCCTGCGGTACGCAGATCAAGTTTTGCGGCGCACTTTCCAGCGTGGTGGTGGCCCCTCCGGCCGTGGCGCGGTTGTAGGCCGTCACCGCAAAGTAGTAGCGCTGGCCGTTGACCAACGGACCGCTGCGGATGCGGTCTTGGGTGATCTTGATATTGCGCTTGAGCCCAAAGTCGGCACCGATCTGTAGAGGCACGTCGAGCACCACACCCGACTCGTCGTCTAGGTCAATGCCCAAGATCGCGGTCACGCCGTTTTCAATATCAAAGGTCGCCACCTTGACCCCTTGGGAAAGCGTGGCTTCGGCCGAGGGCAACTGATAGACGTTGTAGCCTTCAAAATCAAAGCCGGGGGAGCCCTCGCCTTCCGCGGCCTTTATCGACTCGTCGTCCCAGCCCCAGTCCAAGACGATCGTCTGATCCAGCTCAACGACGCGAACATTGGGCGGAGCCGGCGGCTTGGGAACCTCAAAGAAGCTGTTGTACGCGTCCTGCACGAACTGGTCCGTGAACTTGAGCTTGGAGACGCTGCGCAGGCGGTCGGTAGAAATGCCGCCCAGCAGAGCGACCACTACTTCTTGCGTGTCGCCCAACGCCATCTCAAACGGGCCGGTCGCCATTACGATGCGCCGGTCGCCGGCCGGCAAGGGGACTCCGTCGTTCCAGCCCGTGGCCCGCGTTGGGTCGCCGGCAAGCGTGAACTTGGTGTCCTCGTTGGTCAGCGGATTGGTGTAGGGCACGGGCTTGTCGATGTTGGCCTGCGGCTTGAAGCCTTGCAGCAGGTTGTACCACTGCAAGGTTCCGTCGTACGCTCGCAAGTCCGGGTCGTCAACTGACGACCCCGCCGCAAAGTACACAAACGCAGTCATCGGCAAATTTTTGTACCCGGGCCTCAGCCCGTCGTTGAAGATCGCCACCGAGCTCTCGTCGAGCAGTGGGTTGCCTTCTTCATCCACGGCGACATTCCCCTCCGCGTCAAGGACATGCACCGGCACAATCGGACCTTGCAAAAAGTCGTAGCCCGCGGCCGGCGGTGCCAGCCCAAAGTCCACGTAATGGGAGTCGTCGTCAATTGAGTTGTACACGTACCCGAGGCTCAAATCGACATCGGCCCCGGCAAAGTCGTCGCCAAAGTCGCCCAAGTCCGGATCGGACCACTGAGCGAAGTACATGTCCTCAACGCGCGCCGTGTCCGGCGTACTCTCGGTGCCCTTGTAAATGACCTTGTACTTCTTAAAGATCGCGTCGCCCAGCGCGTCCGTGCGGGCGTACCCCCACAGCGTCACCTGCGTCTCCATGCCAATCGGCAGGGCGCCGTAGAGGCCAGCGACAGCCCCTGGGTCCAAATCGTTGACCGCGAACCAGATCACTTGATCGGCATTGGCCAACCCCGGCTCGTCCACCGCGGGGTCGTACTGCCCGTCTCCGTCGTTGTCGTAAAAGGGAGCACCCAACTCGGCCGGCCACTCCAGCCAGTCGCGCTCGTATCGGGCGCGCACGGAATCCTCATTAGCCGCGGAGACTTCGCTCAGGCCCTTGTTGAAGATCTCGGAGGCGTCGAGCCGCAAATCCGCGGTCGCCCAGTCGCGGCGAATTCGGTACAGGCGCGCCGCAGCGCGGTCTTGAGCCACGCCTTTCGACTCAATGACGCCCGGGACCGTGCCAATGGCATAGGTCTGGCCGCCGACGCGCACCTCCTGTGGATTGCCGTCCATGACCCGCCCGCCCCAAATAAGGCCGTCCTGAAAGATGACTTGGTCGGTCGAGCGCGGAAACGTCACGCCCGCGCCGCCGGTGATCGGGTTGTGAGCCGACGCACCATCGCTCTTGATCCACATGGCCATGTTGTTGATGTTGAGCAGCGTCCGCTCGGTCGAGACCTTGTCCTTGTCCTCCTTCTCTTGGAGGGCTTTGGCCGCCCGGCCGTAAAACGGCTCGCGCGCCTCGGCCGCGCCGACCACCAGCCCCGCCGCTATCATTCCAAAAATGAGTTTTCGCATGGTGTGCTTCCTCGCTTTTAAGCGGCTAGCTAGAAGTCGAATTGTAGCCCGAAGCGGAGCTGCCGCGGGGCGTCGTAAATGTCGCCGCCTTCGGTGGACCAGTAGTGCTGGCGGTTGAGCAAGTTGATCGCCTCGTAGAGCTGCTGGTACTGCAAGCCGCCGCTGGCTTCGACGATCTGCTGGCTCAGGTCTGGATTCGTCAAAAAGCCGTCGTCCTTGTCGCTGCCGGTCCGGCCGTACACGTTAATCACGTTCTTGCGGTTGAACAGGTTTTGCACGTACGCGTAAATCTGGGCATTGACCCCGTAGAGCGAAAAGCCCTTGTCGATCCGCAGGTCGACCCGGAAGGTCCAAGGCGTCGTAGAGCGATTGATGGATTCAACCGGCTTGCGCGAGCGCGAGTCATCGCTGGCGAGAATGCCGCCTTCTTCCGGCCCGCGCTGGCCGATTGAACCATCTACCAGCGTGAAGTTGTAGCCGCTGGCAAAACGCGCCAGCAGGTTGGCCCCCAAGCGGCGGACGAGCGAGTTCTCCTCGTTGTCGGCAAAGCGATAGTCCAAAAACAGGGCGCCGCGGTGCGTCTGGTTGAAGTCGAGCGGCGAGATGATCGTCGGCACGTCCGTGTCGTTCTCCGCGCCCGATTGCGCCGAGGTCAGGGTCGAACCGGTGCCGCGCGCGTCGGACAGGGTGTAGTTCAACTCGGCCCGCAGGCGGTTGATCCGCCGCACCTTAAACTGGAACTCAAGGCCCTTGGTCGTGGCGAAGTCGCCGTTTTGCAAGTACGTAAACGAGCCGGCCTCCACTGCGTTGCCCGACACCTCTTGCCGCCGGATTTGGAGCTGGCCCTTGATGTCGCGGTAAAAACTCGTCACGTCAAACGAGGCAAAATCCGCAAACTGACGCTCAAAGCCAATTTCGTACTGGGTCGTGCGCACCGGCTCAATGTCAAAGGCCGTGGGCGTGAGGATGAAGTTTTGCCCCCCCAACTCCACTGCCAGCCGCGCCCCGCCGGTGAACATATCGCGCATCCGCGGCATCTGGGAGAAGCGCCCGTACTGCACGTGAAAGACCGTTATATCCGACACTGGGAACGAAAAGCCCAAGCGCGGGCTGATCTCCGTATAGGCCGGCGTCTTTTCCATATAGGTGCCGGCCGAGTTTTCGATCACCAAGGTGCGCTCCTGTTTGTCAATCACCGGCGCCGATTGATCGACAAAGCGCCAACTCGCCGCATCAAAGTAATCCAAGCGCAACCCGGCGTTGATGATCAGATCGTTGTATTCGATCTTGTCTTGGACAAAAGCCGAGCCGACCACGGGCTCGCGCGGGTTTTGCAGGGGGTCGCCCGACGACTCAATGGAGCGGCCAAACTCGTCGTAGCCAAAAAAGTCGCCCGAACTGCGGCGCAAAAACCGCCTGAGGTCGTCGAGGCTCCCCTCGCCTTCGGACAGGGTATCGGCGGTTTCGATCAGCGCGTTGAGGATCGCGCCCTCGGCGAGCTCGCCGCGGTAGTACCGCTGGTACACTGCGTCTAGCTTGGGGTAGGTCGCGGCGATGCCCGAGCGAATGGACCCGTTGAAGATGGCGTGGCGGCGCGACGTCCACCTCTGGTAGTCGAAGCCGGCCTTGAGTTGATGGACCGCGGTCTGCTTGGTAATGCTGCCAGCCAAGCCCCAATAGCGGTCCTGTTCCTTGTCGTACCAAGCACCCGTGCTGTTGCCCGTTGCAGAATTGGTCGGCGAGCCCGGGCGATTGAACGGAAACCCGCTCAGGTCGTACGGCTCGGGGATCGAGCCGTTGGCCGTATAGGGGGTGTACTCCGGGCCGCCTTCGAGGGCGCGCTGCACGGCCACGCTGTCGTTGTACACCCACCAACGCTCTTTGAACACCCCGTCAAAACTCTCCCGCCCCTGATTGTAGAAACTGACATTCATTTCGTAGAACAGGCTCGGGTCGAGCAAGTGAATGGCCTTTACGTTGACCAAGCTAGAAGAAAGCGTCCGCTCGTTGAGGCGTTCTTGGTTGAGGATGTTTTTGACGGGGTTGATGTTGAGTTCGCGGTCCTCGATGGAATGCAGGCCCGTGACCCGCAACAGGATGGGATTGTAGTTGAAGTGCAGGGTGCCGTTGAAGTCGAGGAGCGATCTGCCGGTGTGCGGGATGTTGCCCGGCTTGACCTCCAGCCGCTCGACCTCGTCTGGGATGGGATTGCCTTCCTCGTCTTCGGCCCAATGGACGCGCCCTTGGCGATTGCCCGTATCCACCAAATTCTCAAACTCAAACCCCGACCAGTAGGTCGGGCGATAGTCCACGCTCCTGCGCTGACCGGCGACAAAGGCGCGGATGTTTTGGTTGCCCGCGACCGGGCCGCCAGCCGTGATCACTTGGTTGGAATAGCCATAAGAGTACGTGCCGAACCGCTGCTCAAAGTCGGAAGTGAAATTGTCCGACTCGGCCACGATCGTAAAGTCCCAATCGTGGCCCCCGGTGCGGAGCTCTTGCAAGACGATGCCGGCGTTGGCTCCGCCGTACTCGGCGTTGAAGCCGCCAGCCTGTAGCTGAACTTCCTCTAGGGCTTCGTCAATTAGGCCGACCGCAAAGCTGCCGGTGATTATGTTGCGGACGCTGGCTCCATCGACGTAATAGCCAATTTCGTCGGAGCGCGAGCCGCGGATGTGCAACGCCCCCTCGTCTTCAACCACGCCCGCTTGCAGGGACAAGACTTGGCTGACGCCTCTAAACGGCAGAATCTCTAGGTCTTCGGCTCCGACAATCCGCACCGCATTGGTGGCGTTTTTGTCGATGATCGGCCGCTCGGCCCGGATGACGACTTCCTCGACTTGGATGTCCGCAGAAGTCAGGTCGATGTCGAGCTTCGTAGTCAGGTCAGTAGAAACCCGCACATCTTCGACGGTATAATCCGCATAGCCGATATACGTGGCCTTGAGGGCGTAGGTGCCGGCCGGCACGTTGAGGATGAAGAAGCGGCCCTTTTCGTCGGCCGTGGTCCCCAGCTTGGTCCCTACCACCGCGACATTGGCTTGGGGCAACCCATCGCCGGTGGTGGCATCCTTGACGACCCCGGCGATTTTGCCGCCGGTACTGGCCTCGGCCGGCGCCACACTCAGCGCGAGCAGGACGCAAAAAACACCTGCAAACTTGGTCATAATCCCTCCTGTGGAGTGGTTCTCGATACTCCTTTACATCAGGTGCAGCCAGTCCTCTAAGAGAAAGGTCACGCGCCCGATCAACAGCGAGACCCTCGCCATAATGGTGTAACCAAACGAAGCACCAAACGAGACCATCAAAAACCAGATCCCCACCTTGGAGATATGGCCCGCCGCGCTGGTGTGCTCAACGGAAAAGAAAAAGTAAACCAACACCCCGACGACCCCCACGAGGACGATCAGCAAATTGAGCCCTTCTACGCTCCAAGTCAGCGGCCGCAATGTAGGCTCGATTTGGGCGAGAATGAAGGAGGAAATATAGCGGGGGATCGTCCAGCCGGCCCCGAGGCCGACGAAAAATGCAAACGCATAGCGGCTGAGCCAGCCCAAGCGCAGCGAAAAGCGCGTCAGCATCAACAGCCCCAGCACGGTCGGGGCCAACAGCCACCAATTGGGCGTCTCCCCTTTCCCCGGGTCGGTCCATTCGGCGATGAGCTCGCCGTAAATCGTCGGATACCAGTACTGGCCGAAGATGTACGCCGCGGCCACGCCGACGAAGACGTGCTCGGCAAACTTGAAAAGCGGGTTGTCCTTGTAGAGGAAGCTGTAGAGCGCCAAGGTCATGCCGGCCGCGACCATGACGCCGAACCCCGTCCAGTCGGCCGCCAAGGTCCCGCTGGCCACCAAGGCGATGTTGCCGGCCGCAAACAGCAGCACAAAACCCAACAAGACGTACGTATCGCGCACGACTCAGCGCTCCTGCGGCGAGCGGCCCCGCCGACCGGCGAAGTACGCGATATTGCCAAAAATCACAAAGGCGACAATGACCAGATGGGTGACCGACTGGGAGGACATGCTCTTGTTGGCCTCGTCGCGGCGGCCAATCAGGACCTCGTATTCGGCCGCGCCAGCCAAGCCGCCGAGCAAGCCCACGAGCTGGCCCGAGCCGAGAAATGGGTAGAGATCCGGGGCCATGACCGCGGTGCAGCCCGCGGCAAAGGGAAAGCCGTACTTTTCCTGCCCGAAGGGGATCCACCAAAACTCAATCGAATCCCCGGCCCCTAGGTCGAAGACGAGGTCGAAATCGCGCAACGAGCGCACCCTCCGCATCAACTCCAACTCGCCGACACCTGCGCCCCAATTGTCCTGCGGAAATGCGCCGTGGACGTCGTGTCCCATGTTGAGGATGACGCTAAAGGTCCCGGGCTTGTAGCCCAGAAAGGCGTACTCCACGCCGTAAGTCAAATCGAATTCGGCCGCCATCTCCTCGAGCACCGCTTGGGCGAGGCCGGTCGCTTCGGGCCACAGGCAGATGGCGACGACCTTGAGCCCGCGGCCAAACGCATGGCGCAAAATCGCCCGCGCCATGGGCTGCATCTCCGGGGCCGTGCTGGCGCCGTAGGAGAAGGAGACTAAGACGACCTGCCCGGGGACGAGCTGCTCAAACTGGTCGTACGCCGCTCGCACCTGCTTGCTCGGGGTGACCGGCAGGTGGAGCCCAATCAAGAGCGGCCCGACCACTCCTAAAAACACCAAGGCAAAGAGAATGCGGCGGTCGATCTGGATCACTCGTCGCCTCCACCGCCCAAATACGAACGCTCAATGCCGAAGATGATCCGCAACGAGGTCGCGATGGCCCCGAGCGACACCCCGAGCAGAATGCCGCGCTTGGCCGCTAAATTCGGTACGCTCATCAGCCAGTCGGTCGCCAGCGGAAAAAACTCCGAGATCTCCCGGCCAATGGGCACCCGGCCCAGCATGACGATCACCGCCGCGACCAGCAACAGCGCGGCCTCGGGCGTACGGGCGCGAAAGGTCCGGTAGGCCGCCGAAGCGATGAAAAAGGCCAAGATCGAAAACATGGTGCCCGAACAGGGCAGGTGGACGTATTGGAAGAGCCAGTTGTAGCCCCCGGATTCGGCTTGGGCGGCAAACGGGCCGCGGCCATCGTTGTACACGACGAAAACCATCATCAGCACAAAGCTGGCGATCGCGACCAAGCTGTAGCCCCAACCGACGACGTGCTGGCGGATCCGCTGCCAATGCAGGTTGAGCAGGCTGTACAGCCCGAGCAGGTAGGCAAACGCGGCGATGATGCGCACCCACTTTGCCATCTCGCGCTCAAAGCCCTGGGCATGGCTGTGCGGTATGTAGTAGATGGCAATGCCCAGCAGGCCAAAGACCAAGGCGACGGCCAGCGGCAAGGTGCGGCTAAAAAACAGCATGGCCCCTCCTCAATGCGGAGTGAAGAAGTACGTTAGCTGGGGGAACAGCCCGGCCGTTGCCAAGACCGTGCCCACCGCCAAGACGAGCAAAATAAGGGCCTTGCCGGCGTCTTGGCCCTTGAGGGTGCCCAGCATCCGCGGCTCGCCGGATAGATAGGCACTGGCGGCGTAGAGTTCTTCGCCGAGCAGGGTGTAGTCGCAGGTAGTAATGAAGAACGGCAACTGAGTGAAGGCATCGGTGCCGGCGATCTGAATCGCCCCGGTCGTCGAACCCGTTTCGGCCAACAGCAGGGACTCAGCGTAGAAATACCCCATCATAATGTGGGCCGCTGGCCGGTCGCGGAGCATAATGCCCTCGACGGCCGCCGCATAGCTAAACTGCTCGGCCCCGGCGATGAAGACGTGATCCGGGTTGAAGGCATCGGGCCGGCCCGCCTCGATGTACGAGGCTTTCACGGTCTCCTGACTCACGGACATCACCACTGGATCGGGCGCCACCACCCGCAGCGCGGTGTCGTATTCGGCCGTGCGTCGCGCGACCCGCCCCAAGATGTTGACTGCGGCAATGGTCGAAATTTGGCTCATGTCGCGCAGGCCGTGGATGAAGAGCACTGGCTTGCCCATCTCGGTTGCCCGCCCGAGGGCCTCGTCGAGCGCCTCTAGCCCGGCGATGCGGCGAATTTTGAGCGTGCGCCGCCGCGCAATGCCGATGTAGCCCATGATAAGCCCTGAGAACAGGACGCACAACACCAGATTGTTGACCTTGGCGCGATTGAAAAAATTGCCGGCCGACTCGGCGTGGACGATCACTTTGCCGCGGATCGCGCCCCCGGCGGACCGCACATCAACGTGGAAGTAATACGTTTTGCCGTCTTCTAGCGGAGACTTGCCGCCCGCGCCGGCAAATTCCTCGATGTTGACATAATGGTAATTTTCCAGCTCGGCCCCGTGCCCAAAGAGCGCCGGTGCTGCGGACATCAAATTCCCCGAGGCCGCGACCTCGGCCGCGACGCGAAAAGGCCCGCGGGGCGAGTCCGCGATGGCGACCTGATACAGCGCATGTTCGCTGATCTGGCGGTCGCGCGGCCAAGTTAGGGTAATGCTGCCCCCGTCGTCGTTGGGGGTGTCAAAGGCTTGGACCTCAATCGGCGGCTTAGGATGGACCAGCAAGGTGCCGAGCCCTTGGTCCGCATTTTCTGCCGCACTCGCCAACGGCCACGCCAACGCGAATGCAGCGAGCCAGCTTTTTGCTCTCATGCCTTTATCCCTCGATCAGCTCCACATTTGCCCGGGGCACTACCGCCTGCTCCCCGTCTTCAAACTCTACGGCCAACACCCGCACCCGCGCCCCGGACTCCACCTCGCACAACTCGGTCGGCAAGTCCTTGACGCGGCCGATCCGGCCAAAGTAGGGCATCCGAATCACGCGCAACAAATCGCCCACCTGCAACCCGCCCGCGCCCGGCCGGCCCTCTTCTTCTCCGTTGTCAGCGGCGGTGGGAATGATGATTTCCGGCCGCAACACGCCGGCGCGGATTTGGGTCGCGCCGGCCATCGACGCATCCATGCCAGCGCAGGCTTGGAGAATATCAAAAGTCTTGCGGGCCATGGCGATGCGGCCAAAGCCCTCGGTCGCCACCACGGTCAGGCCGATTTGCTCGGTCCCGGTGATGGCCACGCCCAAATCGCGCCCGAGCAGGTCGCGGAGGTCGCGGTCGCGCAGGCCGCCGCCAATCAGCCCCACGGCCCCAGCCTGCCGGGCCTGCTCTACGGTCTCCGCGCCAATCAGGCTGCCGACCACTGCGATCTTGCCCGCCACTTCGGGGCCCAGCGGCCCGACGCGGGCGTCCGGGGCATCCACCGCCAAGTGCAGCGCACCCCAGCACTCCCCCCCCACCCCGAAAATGCCCTGTATGTACGCGCCTTGCGCGGCGACGCGCACCCCCTCGTCGGCAAAAACCTCGGCTACGACCCCATCGACGTACGCCAGCACTTCGACCGGCTTAGGCGCTTGGCGCAACAGCACCTGCCCCGTAACCGGCGAAATGCTTTCGACGGTGCCGCTGACCGGGGATTCAATTACGGTCTTGAACCACCGAATAAACGGCCTCGTCGCGGCGAGCGGCTCGCCGGCTTGGACTCGGTCGCCTTCTTTTTTGAGCATGTAGCCGGCGAGTTCGCCCGGCGCGATGCCCAAGCGGTTGACCAAGTTGAGCGTCGCCACCTCGCCCGGCAGCTCGGTGCGAGCCACCACTTGGTCGCGGCGCACGGCTTGGCCGCGCTCGACGACCACTTCGCCTTGGAGGGGCAACCGCCGCTCTTTGTAGATGGCGGCGCGTTGGGTCACGCGCAGTCCCGGGGTATAAGCGTGGGCCATGAGCTACTCGTATAGGTTTAACGCCCGCTGCCAGTCGCTTACCTGACGCCAGCGGTCGCGGTCGGTCGCCATCTGGATGGGGCGGCCGCGACCATCCAACACGAGCCCTACGACCCCGCCGCGCACCCGCGCATGGAGCGCGTGCCCCGGGCCGGCCCCCACATCCCAATGCCGGGCCGGCTGGAGGGCTACTTCGGCCTCCTCTCCGGCGGCCAAGGGCACCCGCTGGAGCTGGCCGACCTCTAACTGGCCAGTGCGACTGCCGCTGGGCTGGGCTATTTCGTATTGGAGGCAGACCTCGCCGGCCTTGCCCGCGCCCACAGGGGCCACACAAGTGCCCAAGTAGATCAGGCAATCGCGCTCAAAAACCTCGGTCGCGGCCCGCTCGTCCACGGTCGCGAGCACCCCCAAGTGCGGCATCATAAAGATGCTATCGACTGCCAAGCGGGTGACGCCTTCGGGCTGAAAGGCATCTATGAGCATGGCGCAACTCTGCGCCCGGCGGGGCGCGTGGGAGAGCACGCCGCCGCTGCCGACTAGCAGGTCCAGCGTCATCATCTCGACTAAGCTCTCGCCGGTGGCCCCCTGCTCAAAGACCTCGGCCAGCGTGCGCTTGCTCTGCACCCCCTTCAATCCCACCGCCAACGCCCGGTGCTGGTCAAAGGCCAAGCGCAGGGCCTCGCGGGCAATGGCTTGCTCGACTTGCAGCTCCTGCATGAGCTGGGGGATGGTCGTCGGCCGGATCATCTTGTTTTTAATCCGGTCGCGGAGGTCGGCCTCCTCAATGTCAAAAGGAACCCAGCGCATGATTGGGTCGAGGCCGGCCTCGGCCAGCACGTTGG
The DNA here is from genome assembly GCA_965242865.1 of Candidatus Latescibacterota bacterium. Classification (GTDB taxonomy): domain Bacteria; phylum Latescibacterota; class UBA2968; order UBA8231; family UBA8231. The sequence goes on along the minus strand of CBDETK010000013.1, from coordinate 4,259,668 downwards.
AGACGCTATAGGACATGCCGAGGTTGGCGCTGACCGTGCGGTTGAACGCGCCCTCAAAGACGCTGAACACATCGGTCGTCGCCCCGCCAATATCTACGCCGACGACGTTGATTTCCTGCTGGCGGGCAATGGTCTGCATGAGCTGGCCTACGGCCTCGGGCGTCGGCCTAATCGGCGCACCGGTCCAGCCCATCAGCTTGCGGTAGCCCGGGGCCTGCGCCATGACGTGTTCGAGGAAGAGATCGTGAATGACGTGCCGCGCCGGGGCCAGATTTTCCTCTTCGAGCACCGGGCGGATATTCTCGGTCACGGTCAGGGCCACCTTCCCCCCCAGCGCCTTTTCAACCTCCTCGCGCGCGTCTTTGTTGCCAGCAAAAATGACCGGCAGCTTAAAGCCCGCGCCAAAGCGAGGCTTGGGGTCGGCCGCGCGGATGAATTCGGCCAATTCAACCACGTGGCTGACCGTGCCGCCATCCGTGCCGCCCGACAGCAGCACCATGTCGGGGCGCAACTGACGGATGCGCTCTATTTTTTCGTGCGGCAAGCGGCCGTCGTTGGCGGCGAGCGCGTCCATGACGATGGCCCCAGCGCCCAAGGCACAGCGCTGCGCGCTCTCGCCGGTCATCGCCAGCACCACGCCGGCCACCACCATCTGCAACCCGCCGCCCGCGCTGCTCGTCGAGATGTACACATCGGCCCCGACATCGCCGTTGGCCGGCGCGATAATCCGCTCGCCCGCGAGGATCTGCCGCCCGGAAAGCTCCTCGACCTCTTGAATGGCGTTGAGCACCCCCCGGGTGACGTCCTCAAAGGGGGCCTCAACTGTGGTGGGGGCCTCGCCGCGAAAGGTCTGGCGATACCCTCCGTCCTTCTTTTCGATGAGGATCGCCTTGGTGGTGGTACTGCCGCAGTCCGTGGCGATAACTACGTTGAGATCATTCATGCTTTTGGCTTTTGGCTGTCGCGCTGGGCAATGGCCTCGGCGAGCAAGTCTATGCACTCGCGGCGCTCCAACATGCGCGTAAAGTGCTGGTACTCGGTGGGCGAAAAAATTAGCGTGGCAAACGGGGCCAAGAAAACCAAGGCTTGGCTGCCCAAAAAGTTGAGCGGGCGACCGGCCTCCAACGCCATGGTCGCGGCCGCGCCCAAGCGGCGACTCACTATAAACTCGGCCAGCCGCTCGACGAGTGCCCGCTCGTCCTCAGACCAACCCGCCGCTGGGTCTTCGAGGGCAAAAGCGTGCCGCCACTGGGCTTTTAAGCTATTGATTCGGAACATGGCACCGGACGAACCGCGCAACTTCGGCGCGGTTTTGATCGAAGCGCAAAAAAACGCCGCGAAAGGAATCGAGCCGACCCGGGCGGACCGACGGCCGCAAAAAAATGCCGTCCCGCTGTTCGTCGGCCCGGCGAAATTCCCCCCAAAACCGGCGTCGTTTGAGGCCGAGGTGTTCGCTGTGAACCCCTTCGCCGTTGAGCACGTAGCGCGTGGGAAAGAAATAGCGCGACAGGGAGGCGGTCAATGCTCCGAAAGAAAATAGCCCGTAAAACCAATGCTCAAACCCAATGGCCGCGGCCGCGGCCGAAGCGACGATGAGCGCGACCAACAGCATGGACTTGGCTGGCTTCTCCCGGCGCAGGGGGAGGCTCTCCCACTGGAGGGTGTCTGCACAGGACACGGGCTGCTAGTATAGCTGCTCTTCCTGCGCGACCCACCAGTCTTGCAAGCGGACGCCGGGGGGATACCAAGTGACGCCGCGGAAGCGGCGGCTGTAGGCTTGGGGCGAGCGCGGCTTCCACATGAAGGTGTACGGCTGTTCCTCGTGCAGGATCTCCTGAAAGCGGCGGTAGAGCGCGGTGCGCTGGTCCGCGTCGAACTCGCGGCGATAGGACTCCAAAATTTGGTCCACTTCGTCGTTGACAAAGACTACGTGGTTGGAACCGTTCTCGACGGCTTGGGAGGAATGCCAGATCTGGTAGCCATCGGGCGCGAAGCGCAAACTGCCGGTCCAGGCCAGCACCATGGCGTCAAAGTTTTTGCGCTTGATCTTTTGCAGAAAGATCGACCAGTCTAACTCGCGCACTCGGCAGTCAATGCCGATGTCTTGCAGTTCGTATTGGACCGTTAGGGCGATGTCTTTGCGGATCTGGTTGCCCGAATTGACCAATATCTCAAAGCGGAACGGCACCAACTCCCCGTCTATGCTCTTGTCGAGGATGCCGTCCTCGTCGGCGTCCGCCCAGCCCGCCTCCGCCAGCAGGTCGAGGGCGCGGTCGGGGTCGTACGGGTACGGCGCGAGGTCGTGGTTGTATTCGGGGCGGAATTTGTGAATCGGCCCCTCTACCGTCTCGGCCAAGCCGAACATGATGTTCTCCACCATGCCCTCGCGGTCCGTCAAGTAGGTCATGGCTTGGCGCACCCGCTTATCCCCGAAAATCCGGTGGTCGTTGTTCCACCCGATGTACACATAGCCGCTGGAGTAGCTAACCCCTTTGAGGAAGCGGCGGTTAAAGTCGTCGGACCAGCTCTTTTTCTGGAACTCCAGCGGGCGCAAGCTGTGGTAGTCGAGGTGGCCGTTGGTCAACTCGATGAACGCGGCGTCCGTATTGTTGATGATCTTAAAAACCACCTTATCGACAAACCCGGGCGGCAGCAGCCCTGCCACATTCCGCCCCCAGTAGTTTGCATTCCGCGTCAGCACGACTTTCTGCTGGGTGACCAAATCGCGCGCTGGGTCTTCAATCCGGTACGGCCCGGACCCGAGGGCTTGGCGGTTGAAGTTTTGGTTGAACTGGTCGGCAAAGCGCCGGACCCGGTCTGCGTGCGGCCCGGCCTCCCAAGAGCCATCGACCAAGCTGGTGAGCTCGACTGGGTCCATCAGCCCCTCCGGGTCGTAGAAGTGTTTGGGCAGGATAGAAAGGCCACCCAAGATCAAGTCGTTGCGGAAATAAGGCTCGCGGCAAAGGAAGCGAATTTTGTTGGTCTCCACGACCTGCACGTCTCGGACCGTGGCGTAGTAGTTGCGCAGATGCGGCGCGAGTACTTGGGGATTGTGGATGACCTTCATGCTGAAGACCACGTCCGCGGCCGTCAGGGGCTTGCCGTCTGAAAAGTAAACCCCGTCGCGCAACTCAAACGTGTACGCGAGTTTGTCCGCGGAAACCTCCGGGTACTCTTTGGCGACTCGACCCCGCAGGTTGTACGGCGGATCGTGACCGGCGTCGAGCAGGCTCTCAAAGATGTGCTCCAGCACCCTGCTGGCACCGGCATCGCTGGAGGTGTACGGGTTGAGCCTTTCGGGATCGGACAGCAGGTGGCGCACCATCCAGTCGCCGTGGGCAGGCTCTGCTTCCCCCTCGTAGCGCAGGGGCACCTTCTTGGTGCCGTCGAGTACGACAATATCCTTGGTACTCATGAGCATTTTCTGCACCACCTCCCACGCCCCTTCCTCGGCCGCGGCCGGGGCGACGACGCAAAGGCCCAACCAAGCGGCCACTACGGACATTCTAACAGCAGGCATATTCTCTTCTTTCCTTTATACGTCACACGAATGTCAACCAGCCGTGCCGATCCTCGACTTCGACGCGAACCACCGCAAAAAAGCCCTTTTGGATTTGCGCGGTGATCGGCCCGCACTTCCCATTGCCGATCGGCACTTGGTCGATGGCGCGGATCGGGGTGATTTCGGCCGCTGTGCCCGTGAAAAATACCTCGTCGGCGATGTAGAGGAACTCGCGCGGAATACCGCGTTGCTCGACCCGCATGCCCAGATCGCGGATCAGGGTAATGGCGGTGTGGCGGGTAACGCCCGGCAGGATGGCGAAATTAGACGCCGGCGTGTAGATCGAGCCGTTTTTGATGACGAAGAGGTTCTCGCCGCTGCCCTCGCTCACCAATCCATCGGTTCCCAAGACAATGCCCTCGTCGTAGCCGTTCATGTTGGCTTCAATCCGCACGAGCTGGGAGTTGAGGTAATTGCCGCCGGCCTTGGCCAAGGCCGGAAACGTATTCGGTGCCATGCGATTCCACGACGAGGTGCAGACCGAAACGCCGTTTTTGAGCGCGGCCTCCCCGAGGTACTCGCCCCACTGCCAAACGGCGATCACTACGTCCACCGGGCATCCCATCGGATCGACGCCGAGGTTGTCGTAGCCGCGGAAGACGACCGGGCGGATATAGCAAGCCGCGAGTTGATTGACGCGAATCGTCTCGAGGATGGCCTCGCTGATTTCCGCCGGCGTATAGGGAATTTCCATGCGGTAGATCTTGGCGGAATCAAACAGCCTGTTGACGTGCTCGTCGAGGCGGAATACGGCCGAGCCTTTCGCGGTCTCGTAACAGCGAATGCCTTCAAAGACGCTCGAGCCGTAGTGTACTACATGGGAGAGCACGTGAATTTTGGCGTCGTCCCAATCAACCAATTGGCCATTGAACCAAATTTTATCGCATTTGGGTAGGGGCATGCAGAAAATCTCCTTGGGCAAGTAAGCGAGTCATTAAGGTAACACCACTGCGAAGTTGTTACCAGTGTTGAGCTATTACAGCGAGCGCGTATAGGTCACCGTGAAGCTGTCAAACGTGCCGCTGCGCTGGTGATTGCGGCTGCCGCGGAGGTTGAGCTTGTTGTTGCTGCCGACCGGGTTGTAGTTGAAGTTCGCCGACAGGGTCCGGTGCCTATTGCGGCGGTTGAGGGAGCGCGGCTGGTCGAGCGCGGAGTAGTCGTAATCCCACTGGCGGGCCAGCTTGTAGGTGTAGCTCGCGCCGGCCGAGTAGGAGGCACTGGGCGAGTAGGTCATGCCGAAGCGGAGGGTGTAGCGGGCGTTTTCCTCTTCGACGATCTGAGCTCCGTTTTCCAAAATCAAGGTGCCGTCATCGTCGGCCGAGTATTCGTAGCGGCCGTTGAGCGAAAGGGCGGCCGCGATCTTGCGCTGGAGCGTGTGCGACATGCTCCAGCCGCGGCGGATTTTGCTTTTGCGCGACGACTCGCGGCGATTGACCTGGCGGTCGAAATCGAAAATAGTGCGCTTGGCGGAAACGCTGAATCGGTGCGAAAAGGACGCCCCCAAGCGCTCGTAATTGGTGCCGATATTGAGCGAGAGGTCGCGGTTGCGCGAGTTGTTCCCGGCGCGGGTGGCGTGCAGGTTCACGCGGTGCAAAAAGCTGTTTTTGAGATCGACGCGCACCTTGGTTCCCGAGCGCAGGGTGCCGTTGTAGCTGAGGGAAATGCTGTGGTTAAAGGTGTCGCGGTCCTGATCGGGGCGCCCTGGGTTTTCCGAGCGTTTGATATCGCCAAAGGTCGTCAGCCGCAGGGAGTGGGCATCGGATAGGGGCCAGTTGAGCGAGCCGTTGAGAAAGAGGTTGCGGTCGGTCAGGTCCGAGGTTGGATCGCGGCACGTTCCGTCCGCCGAGCGCGTGAACTCGCTGGCGCAGCGGCTGGTGTCGAGCACCCGCACCGCCAGCCGGCGCACGTCGCTGCCTTTGAAGCGCACGTTGGCGGTGAGGACCAGCTTCTCGACCAACTTGCCCGAAAGGGATGCGTCCCAGCTAAAGTTCTCGCTGAGGCGGTCCTTGCCGAAGAAGCGGTTGTTTAAGTCTTGGGCCGCGTTGGCCGTGTTGGTCTGCTCGTTCTGACTGTAAGAGGCGCGGTTTTTGATCTTGAATCGCCCTAGGTCGAACTCCACGTTGGAGGATAGGCTGGTGCCGCGCGTTTGCGATAACTCGGCACTGACTACGGTATCGCGCAACGCGGTTTCCCCGACCACCTCCTCGCTGATGACGCGGCGCGGGAGGCCGCGCTGCGAGCGATTCTCGGACATGCTCAGGCCGATGCGTATGTCCCCGGGAAAGGTATAGCTCACGTTGCCGCTCAGTCGATCGCTGCGATTTTTGTTGTGCTCGAGCGTGTCGTCCGTTTTGCTCAGCGAAATCGAGTTGCTCAGTTTTTTGCCGGCAATCTCGATGTCGGGTGAAACCCTCAGCGAAGCATTGTAGCGAATTCCGGTTTCCCGGATGGTGCTGTCGAGATTGGCGCGGGTGGCGCGGGTGGCGGAGATTAGGCTCGGGGTTAGGTTGGCGCTCAGGCTCTTGAACGGGCCGCTGCTCAACGGCTTGGACCTAAACCCAAAGTTAAAGGACTGGCTGCGCGTCCTCTGCTTCTGGAGCGTCACGTTGCGCGTACTCATGGAGGCGCCGAGGCTGATGGTGGCCTTTGGCCCGAGAATGGGATAGTTGATCGAAGTTCGGCCCGAGGCATTGTCCTGCCAACTCTTGCCGCCGCTGCGGTCGTCGAGGGTAAACCCCATGTTCGCCGATGCGGTAATCGTCAGTTTGGAAGTCGAGTCCCCGACCGCTGAAAAACGCACGGGCGTCGAGTAGTTCCAGCTCGGCAAGCGGTGGTTCCAAGAGGTTCGGCTGCTGGACCGGCTGAAGTTGAGCGAGTACTGCTGGGCATCGACCGCTGTCCACGCCGCCGAGACGAGCCAACCCACCTGCCACAAGACCGAGACCGGCTTCACGGTCTTTCCCTTTTTAAGCGCGAGCAGGCGTCGCTCAGCCGGATGAATTCCTCTATCGACAATTCCTCCGGGCGGCGCGTTAGTTCGATGCCGGCCTGTTGGCCCACCGCTTCGAGCCAAGGCCGCCCACCGCCGGGATGGAGGCCGAGGAGCGAATTGCGCAGCATCTTGCGCCGCTGGCCAAAGGCTCGGCGCACCAAGCGGTCTAACTCGTTCACGTCCTCTACTGGGTAGCGGAGCTGGGGAGCAAAGCGCAACTCAACTACGGACGAATCCACCGCCGGTACGGGGCGGAAGCAAGCGCGTCCCACCTGCAAGCGCGTTTCCACTTGGGCGCGCAGGGCCACCAATACCGACAACAGGCTGTACTCCTTTGAGCCGGGACCGGCGGCTAAACGCTGAGCCACTTCGCGTTGGACCATGACGATGGCCCGGCTGATGCAATCGGCGTGGGCGAGGAGGTGAAAGAGCAGCGGAGCGGTGATGTTGTAGGGAAGATTGCCGACGATCAGCAGCCGCCCGCCGCCCGCCGCCCGCAAGACCTCCCCAAGATCGACGTGTAGAATATCTCCTTCGATCAGGTCTAGCCTACTCGCGTCTGGGCGCGCCCGCAGCAAGGCCGCCAAGTCGCGGTCGATTTCTACGGCCACGAGGCGATCCACCAAGGAGAGCAGCCCCTCGGTCAACGCCCCTCGACCCGGGCCGATCTCGACGACCACCTCGCCGGCGGCCGGGCGCACCAGCCCCGCCATGGCCTCTATAACTTCTCGGGCGACGAGGAAGTGCTGGGCAAAGCGCGGCCGCGGTCGATGCACATTTACCAACGCCGCATCCTCGCCGAGCTGGGGTCGGGCGGCGGCGTCCGCGCGGAGCCTGGGCGGCGCAAGCCGCGCCACAGGTCGGTCAGCACCAACTGCGGGTTGGCGTTGTGCCCCAAGGTCGCGGCCGCGCGGTCGATTTCCAAGGCCGCTTGGGCCGCGTCTATTTTCTCTAGCAGGTTTTCTAGGTAAGGACGCCGATCGACTTGGACGACCGACGCGGCGTGGCCGTGCGCCAGCAGGAAGAGATCGCGCAGATACAGGCCGCAGACTTGCAAAAAACGCTCTAGCTGGCCCCGGTCTCGCCCCAATTCCTCGAGGACGCTCCAATACACCTCGTCGCGTTGCTCTGAGCCGCCGGTGAGAAACGACTCGACCAACCGCCGCGTTCCGTCGAACTCCCCAGCCGCCACCTCTTTGGCCTGCTGCAATGAACCCGCGCCCATGCGCACGGCAAGCTCTAAGCGGTCCTCGGCTATGCCCTCCTGTTCGAGCTGCGCCCGCAAGGTCGCGGGATCTAAGGGACTCAAAATCATGCGCTGACAGCGCGAGAGCACGGTGGGCAGGAGGCGCTTGGGCGCTGCCGAAACCAGCACGACAACGGCCCGGGCCGGTGGCTCTTCCAACAGCTTGAGCAGCGAATTGGCGCCGGCCGGGAGCATCCGCTCGGCCGCGAAGATCAGGCCGACTTTGCGCGGCGATTCGGTCGGCGCAAACGCCAATTCTTTTTGCAACTGGCGCAGGTGATCAACCGCGATATTGGCATTGCTGGGCAGCGCGGCGGGCGCGCCGCGGACGTACTCCACTACGAATTCGCGCAAGTCCGCCAGCGCAGGCTTTTGCTTGTCTTCGCGGCGCGGCGGGCGCGGCAATGCGGTGTGGAGGTCGGGGTGCATGAACGAGGCGATCTTGCGGCAGCTCGGGCAGCGGTTGCAGGCCGCAGGGCCGCTACCAGTGCATAACAGGGCTTGCGCCCACGCGATCGCAAAGCTCCGTTTGCCGATGCCCTCGGGGCCGCAGATGAGAACCGCGTGGGGAATGCGGCCCGATTCGAGCCACGCTGCGGCCACGGCCCCAGCCCGATCTCGACGAGCCAGACCGCTAAACTCCCCGGAGTGCGGGGTGCCGCTCGTGCCGTGCAAGCCAATTCCTATTTCTGCAACAGACTCTCTTGGTTGTCCAGCGCAAAAAAGTGGGCTTTGTCTATCTCGACAGCCAACCGCACCGTTTGATCGACCTGCGGCATGTGGAGCGGATCCACGCGGGCGACAAAAGCGGTTTTGCCGGTGGTTAGGTTGAGGAACACTTCGTTGCCCATGGGTTCGACCACTTCGACTTTGGCCGCAATTTCGACCGTCTCGACATTGCGACCAATGGTATCTGGGTCGTGGATGTCTTCCGGGCGGATGCCCAACGTCACTTCCCGACCCAAGTAGCGGCCTAGCTGGTCGCCGCGGGCGGTGGGCAGGGCGAGCTGCATACTGCCTTCGTCAAAGACCAGACCGCTGCCGTTGGCGGCCAGCTTGCCGCGGATGAAGTTCATGGAGGGGCTGCCGATAAAGCCGGCGACGAACTGGTTGACGGGTTTGTTGTAGAGGTGGAGAGGCTTGTCGATCTGCTGGATTAGGCCATCGCGCATGACCACAATGCGGTCTCCCATGGTCATGGCCTCGACTTGGTCGTGCGTCACGTACACCATGGTGGCCTCTAGGCGGGTGTGCAATTTACTGATCTCGGTGCGCATCTGCACCCGTAGCTTCGCGTCGAGGTTGGAGAGCGGTTCGTCAAAGAGGAATACCTTGGGCTTGCGGACGATGGCGCGCCCCACCGCCACGCGCTGGCGCTGGCCGCCCGAAAGCGCTTTGGGCTTGCGCTCTAGCAAGTCTTGGATGCCGAGTATATCGGCCGCTTCTTGCACCCGCGCCTCAATCTCGTCTTTGGGATATTTCCGCAGCTTGAGCCCAAAGGCCATGTTTTGATAGACGTTCATGTGAGGATAGAGGGCGTAGTTTTGGAAGACCATGGCGATGTCGCGGTCTTTGGGGGGCACATCGTTGACGACCGTCCCGTCTATTGAAATCTCGCCGGCCGTGATTTCTTCGAGCCCGGCAATCATCCGCAGCGTCGTGGACTTGCCACAGCCCGAAGGGCCGACTAGCACCACGAATTCGCGGTCCTTGATCTCGATATTGGCGTTTTCTACCGCCACCACATCTTTGTCGTACACCTTGCGGACATTCTTCAGAATTACTTCGGCCATCGCGTCCCTCTTCTACTGTTTACTATATGAGCTTTGCAGGGGTTAAGAGTATAATAAATAAATTACAAAATCTCTATGTTGCATTCCATTAGGATGGCGTCGTCCGGCGGTGCTCGGTAGTACGCCGGCCGCCGCCCTACGACCCGGAACCCCGCCTTGCGATAGAGCGCCCGGGCGGCCTGATTTGCCGCACGCACTTCGAGCGCGCAACAACGAGCGCCCTGCGCTGCGGCCAAGCGCAATATCCGCCCCAACAACTGCCCAGCCCAGCCCCGATTCCGACACGCCGGCTCCACCGCGAGGTTGGCGAGGTGAAAATCGCGGCCGGCGAGATAGCCGAGCGCGTAGCCGACCAGCTCGCCGCGGTGCAAAACCCCCAAACACAGGGCCGCTCTGTCGGCAAGTAAATAGCAAAAGTCAGCCTCGCTCCACGGATTGGCAAAAGAGCGTTGCTCAATCTCCATCAAGCGATGTAAGTGGATCGGCGCGAGCGGAACGAAGCGGTGCTCGCCGCTCATGCCCGCGCTAGAGGACGAGCGTCGGGCGAGCGCAAGTACGCGGGTTCGACTGAATCCAAGTCCGCAGTCTGGCCCTTCGCCAGCTTGGACCACGCCAGCCAAGCAATCGTCTCGGCGTGGGGGCGGGCGCAGGGTAGGGGCGCGAATTGCGCGGCCGAGTGGTCCGCCAATAGCTCGCGATAGGCCGTGGCGCCGGCACCGGTGTAAATCGTCGCTGCGCCGGCGCGCTCTTGGGCCAACTGCGCGGGCGCGATGGCCCGGGGCGGTGCTAATTCGACTGGAACGCCGGTCGTCGTGTCGTAGAGAGCGGCATAGACCTCGCGCCGGCGTGCGTCGAGGACCGCACAGACGGGCAGGCGAGCAAAGGGCAGGCGAGCAGCGAGTGCTTCGAGCGTTGAAACGACCACTAGGTCCTTGGCCACGGCTAAACACAAGCCCTTCGCTGCGCTCAGCCCGATCCGCAGCCCGGTAAACGACCCCGGCCCAATCGCGACCGCTATGGCCCGCACGGCCCCGACCGCCATGTCTGCGGCCTCTAGTGCGGCTTCCACCTCCCCGAACAGCCACTGTGAATGTTGCAATCCCACATTGAAATAGCGGCTGACGACGATCCCGCCTACCGTGCAGAGTGCCACGCTACCGACCTCGGTGGCCGTGTCCAACGCCAGAATCGCGTCGCGGCCGGACGCGCTCATAGCAGCCCCAACTGCTCGCCGGAGCTGGGCGGTGGCTTGAGGCCGAGGCGTTCCCAAGCTCGCGGCATGGCCATGCGGCCCTTGGGGGTGCGCTTAACAAACCCTTCCTTGATCAAATAAGGCTCGGCCACTTCCTCGATGGTCTCGGCCTCCTCGCCGATTGTGGCCGCTAAATTGCTCAGGCCGACCGGGCCGCCGTTGAATTTTTCAATAATGGCCCGCAGCAACGCAATATCCATTTTGTCGAGCCCCATCTCATCGACATCTTCGATGACGAGTGCCTTTTGCACCACTTCGGCGTCGATCGCGCCTTCGCCTTTCACTTGGGCAAAATCGCGCGCTCGGCGCAGCAAGCGCTTGGCAATCCGCGCTGTGCCGCGAGAGCGACGGGCAATTTCCATCGCGCCCGACTCGGAGACCGATAAACTCAGCAACCGAGCGTCGCGCTTGACAATCGCGGCGAGCTCGGCGACCGAGTAGTAGTCGAGGTGGGCGGTGAGCCCAAAGCGCGCCCGCATCGGCGAGGTCAATAAGCCCTGGCGCGTCGTGGCCCCGATTAGGGTGAAAGGCTCCAGCGGTACGCTGACCGAGCGGGCCGCCGGGCCTTGGTCGATGATGATGTCAATTTTGAAGTCCTCCATCGCCGAGTACAGGTATTCCTCAACCACGCGGTTGACGCGGTGAACCTCGTCGATAAAGAGCACGTCGCGGGGCTCCATGGTGGTGAGCATGCCAGCCAAGTCGCTCGGACGCTCGAGCAACGGCCCTGAAGTGGGATAGATTTCAACGCCGAGCTCTTTGGCGACCACATAAGCAAGCGTGGTCTTGCCCAGACCCGGCGGACCGTATAGCAGCACGTGATCCATGGCTTCGCCGCGCTGCCGAGCGGCTTTAATGGCAATGCCTAGCTGCTGCTTGGTCTTGTCTTGACCCAGCATCTCGGCAAGAGACTGGGGACGCAGCGTATTGTCGAACTGAAGGTCGTCGTCTCCGCTGCGAGGATCGATGGGGCGATGGTCCATAGCCGAGCTTTCAGCGCTCCCTGAGAGCCAGTCTGATTAGCTGTGCCACACTGAGGTCCGTGCCGTGCTTTTCGACGGCCTTGCGCACCGCTTGGCGAGCAGCAGGCGCGGCGTATCCCAACGACATCAGTGCCTTTGCCGTCTCCTCGCTCGCGTCGGGTTTGGCCTCCAAGGGCGCTTCGCCAGCCGCCGGGACACTCACGCGGATCTTGTCCTTTAGGTCGAGCACCAAGCGTTCCGCAGTCTTGCGACCAATGCCCTTGATCGCCGTCAATTCGGCTACGCGCTCCTGTAAGATGGCCTCCTGCAAATCGCGCAGGGTCATGCCCGACAGCACGGTCAACGCCGAGTGAGGGCCGATGCCCGAAACCCCGATCAGCAACTCGAAGACCGCCCGCTCTTCCTCATCGGCAAAGCCAAAAAGCTCCATGCGGTCTTCGCGCACGTGGAGATAGGTAGATAAATGGACCGCCTCAGAGGCTTGGGGGAGTTGGTCAAAAGTTATCAGGGATATGGCCAAGCCATACCCCACGCCCCCAACGTCGACGACGGCATGGGTCGGTGATTTAGACTGGAGTGTTCCGCGCAGATGGGTTATCACGATTTACCTAACGCCGGACCATGCGGCTGAGCAAGGCTTCTACCTCGGGCTTGCGCTGCCCTCGGCCCTCGCATAAAACCCGGCCGGACTGCTGAGTGTGGCATAGCGCGATGGCCAAGGCGTCTGACGCATCAAAGGGCTTGGGCCGTTCTTTCAGACCCAAGGTGCGGGCTACCATGAACTGGACCTGTTGCTTGGTGGCTTGGCCATTCCCGGTCACCGATCTTTTAACCATCGTCGGCGCGTAGTCGGCAATGGACAAGCCGGCTTTGCGCATGGCGATGATCAAGGCCCCTCTCGCTTGGCCCAGCTTGGCCACCGCTTTGGCGTCTTTGCCGAAGAAGGTGGTTTCGAGCGCGCCCTCGTCTGGGGCGTATTCGCGGATGAGCCGCGTCATCTCGTCAAACATGTAAACCAGCCGATCCTCAAACTCACTGTCCCGAGGGCGGATACAGCCACAGGCAACATAGCGGGCCTTGCGCTTGCTGTATTCGACCAAGCCGTAGCCAGTGCTCGTGCTGCTAGGATCTACGCCAAGGACGAGCAAAGCGAAGCCTCCCTAGGCCTGAGCTATAAGTTTTTCGAGCTCGTCTTCTTGGAGATCGAAATTGGAAAAAACCTTCTGTACGTCATCTATATCTTCCAACGCCTCAATGAGGCGAATGATTTTCTCGGCCTCTTCGCCTCGTACTTCGAGCACATTTTCGCTTTTGGGCAGCCAAGCCAATGTCGCTTGGGCCAAGGCAATGCCGCTGTCCTCCAGTGCCTTTTTAACCGGCTCCAAGCCGGCAACCGGGGTCATTACTTCGTGGACTTGGCCGCCGTCCTGCATGTCCTCGCCCCCCGCATCTACGACTGCCAATAGGAGGTCGTCTTCGGAAACAGCGGCCTTATCTACTTCGATAAGGCCCTTGTGTTCAAACATCCAAGCGACCGCTCCACTCTCGGCGAGGTTGCCGTTGTATTTGGTGAATACGTGGCGGATTTCGGAAACCGTGCGGTTGCGGTTGTCCGACAGGGTTTCGACCATGATGGCCACCCCACCGGGGCCATAGCCTTCAAAGAGGCCCTCCTCGTATATCACCCCCGGCTCGTCGCCCGTGCCGCGGCGTATGGCGCGCTCAATTGTTGCCGCGGGCATATTGGCCGCTTTGGCATTCTGGACTGCCGTGCGCAGACTGGGGTTGGTCGCCTCATCGCCGCCGCTGCGGGCAGCCACTGAAAGCTCGCGGATCAGCTTTGTAAAGACCTTGCCGCGCTTGGCGTCGTTAGCACCTTTTTTGCGCTTGATTGTACTCCATTTGGAGTGGCCGGACATCGGCTTTGTCTCCTCGTCAATCGCCGCACTCGCCCCCACTGCTCAAAGCAGAAGCATGGCTCGGGGCAAACGGGCTGGTTTCTAATGACGATATTAAGATAAAAAAACCCACGCAACCCAAAAAACAAAGGGCCGCCGACCGCTTGGCCGACCGCCCTTCACAACGAGTAACAGCAAGTCGCTTACGCTGCTTCTTTGCCTTTGTCTTTCTGCGAATTCTCGACGATTTTAGCCATGATGTCCCCAGGTACGTCCTCGTAGCGGTCGAATCGCTGCGCGTGGAACCCCTTGCCCTGCGTCATTGAGCGCAGCAACGTGGCGTAACGGTCTATCTCGGCCAAAGGAGCTTCGGCGTGGATGACTTGGAAATGGCCAGCTACGTCCATACCGCTAATCCGCCCCCGCCGCGACGAGAGATCGCCCATTACGTCTCCCATAAATTCCTCGGGCACTGTAATCTCTAGCTGATAAATCGGTTCTAGCAGGATCGGTTTGGCTTTGAGGAAGGCGTCCTTGAAGGCGTGGGAACCGGCCAGCTTAAAAGAAACTTCGTCCGAATCTACCGGGTGGTGCTTACCGTCGTATACGGTAACAGCCACATCAATAACTTGGTAGCCGGCCACTGGCCCTTGGCCCAGCGTCTCGACGACGCCCTTTTCTACCGCAGGGATGAAGTTACTCGGGATATTGCCGCCGACGACCTCGTTGAGAAACTCAAAACCTTCACCGCGCCTCTTGGGAGCAATGCGAAGAAACACTTCGCCAAACTGCCCCCGTCCGCCCGACTGCTTCTTGTGCCGGTATTGCGCATCAGCGTTGCCGCGGATCGTTTCTCGATAAGGAATCCGCGGCACCGCCATGTCAATCTCCACGTTAAAGCGCTTTTTCAGGCGACTAATGATCGTTTCCAGATGCAACTCGCCTTGGGTAAGGAGGATCGTTTGGCGGACCTCGCCATCGTATTTCAGGATGAAGCTCGGGTCTTCCTCGTGCAACTGAGAAAGCCCGGTTGCAACGCGGTCCTCACCGCCCTGCTCCTTGGCGTGAATAGCCACGCGAATTAGCGGCTCGGGGAATTCAATGCCCGGCAGTTGTAGCGACTCGCCCTTGGCGCAAAGCGTATCGGTCGTATGGGTGTCCTTGAGTTTGACTAGGGCGACGATATCGCCAGCCTCGGCACTTTCGACTTCGGTCCGCCTGTTGCCGTTGAGGTGATAGATTTGACCAATGCGCTCGGTGGTTCGATTGCTTGAGTTGGCTACTTCGTCTCCGGGCTTGATCGCTCCAGAGAAGAGGCGCAGCAGAGAAAGCTCACCTACGTGCTGTTCAGCCAAGGTCTTGAACACCAGAGCAGCCAAGGGCGCGGCAGCGGCCCCTGCGAGCTCAACCTCTTGTTCCTCGCCATTTTGGAACCTGAGTCCTGCTGCTTCGGCCGGCGACGGCCCGTATTGCACCAAGGCGTCTAGCAGCCGGTCAATGCCGACATTGTTGTACGCATCGCCGAAAAAGACCGGAAAAATTTCGAGCCGTAACACGGCTTGGCGCAGGCCCGCTACCATATCTTCTGTGGTCAATTCGCCTTCGCTAAAATACTTCTCCATCAATGTTTCGTCGGTCTCGGCGATGGATTCTACCAGTTGCTCGCGCAACTCTTCGGCGCGACTCTGGACCTCGGCAGGTATGTCTCCCTCAGTGGCTTTGCCATCTTGGTACGCATAGCCTCTCATGGTAATCAGATCGACGATATGGTTGAATCCCTCAGTGGGGTTTACCGCCATTTGCAAAGGCACGACTTGGCGTCCGAAACGCTCTTGAACCATTTCTAGGGCTTGGTCGGCGTCCGCATCGGCGCGGTCCATCTTGTTGATGAATAGTACCCGGGGCAAATCGTAATCGGCCGCGAAATTCCAAGTCCGCTCGGTGCCAATCTCTACTCCGGTAACCGAATCAACGACAGCGACTGCCGCGTCGGACACGCGCAGTGCCGCCTTGGCCTCGGAGATAAAATCTGCATAGCCCGGCGTATCAATTATGTTGAGGTGGTGATCCCGCCAGTGGCCATTTAACAAAGAGACCTTTAGCGAAATCTGACGCTCAATCTCGGCCGAATCGCAATCTGATGTCGTCGTCCCCTCGTCAATGCGTCCCAAGCGGTTTACGACGCCCATGTTGAATAACATTGCCTCCGACAGCGCTGTTTTACCCGCGCCGCTATGCCCACACAGTGAAAAATTCCTCGTTTGTTCGCTCAATTTGACCCCTCCTGAATTAAGAGAAGTGCTTAATTAATTGGGCCGCCTTAGCGTTGTCAAGGTATTTCCATAAAGACACAAAAAAGCCCACCCCTGAAGGGATGGGCTTCAACACAACAAAAAATCCGGCGGCGTCCTACTCTCCCACTAGGCGACCCCAGCAGTACCATCGGCGCAAGAGGGCTTAACGGCTCTGTTCGGAATGGGAAGAGGTGTTTCCCCTCCGCTATGACCACCGGAAAACTCAAATTCTCTTCAACAACCGAATACAGGCCCACACCAAAAGCGATGCAAAACTCCAGTACTGCTGCGACAATAATTGGTCAAGCCGCACGGCCAATTAGTATTGTTCGGCTTCACACATTGCTGCGCTTCCACCTGCAACCTATCAACCTCGTAGTCTACGAGGGGCCTTCAGGTAGGTTAACCCTACGGGATATCTAGTTTTGGAGTGGGCTTGACGCTTAGATGCTTTCAGCGTTTATCCCTTCCGAACGTAGCTACCCAGCGGTGCTCCTGGCGGAACAACTGGTAGACCAGAGGTTCGTCCAACCCGGTCCTCTCGTACTAGGGTCAGATCTCCTCAAATATCCTACACCCACGGCGGATAGGGACCGAACTGTCTCACGACGTTCTGAACCCAGCTCGCGTAGCGTTTTAATTGGCGAACAGCCAAACCCTTGGGACCTTCTCCAGCCCCAGGATACGCTGAGCCGACATCGAGGTGCCAAACTGCCCCGTCGCTATGGGCGCTTGGGGGCAATGAGCCTGTTATCCCCGGAGTACCTTTTATCCGTTGAGCTTCGGCGCTTCCACACGCAACCGTCGGATCACTAAGCCCTGCTTTCGCACCTGCTCGACTTGTGGGTCTCGCAGTTAAGCTCCCTGTATGCCTTTACACTCTACGCGCGATTACCGACCGCGCTGAGGGAACCATTGGGCGCCTCCGTTACTTTTTAGGAGGCAACCGCCCCAGTTAAACTACCCACTTGGCACTGTCTCCGATCCTGATCAAAGGACCAAGGTTAGAACTTTAACAAGGCAAGGGTGGTATTTCAAGTTCGGCTCCACGAAAACTGGCGTTCCCGGTTCATAGCCTCCCACCTATCCTACACATGCAGTGCCAAAATCCAATACCAAGCTGTAGTAAAGGTTCACGGGGTCTTTCTGTCCTGCCGCGGGTATCCGGCATCTTCACCGGAACTACAATTTCACCGAGTCCCTCGTTGAGACAGCGGCCAAGTCGTTACACGATTCGTGCAGGTCGGTTTTTAGCCGACGAGGAATTTCGCTACCTTAGGATCGTTATAGTTACGACCGCCGTTTACTGGAGCTTCGATTCAAAGCTTCGCTCCCGAAGGAGCTAACTAATCCTCTTAACTTACCAGCACCGGGCACGTGTCAGTCCCTATACATTGCCTTGCGGCTTAGCAGAGACCTGTGTTTTTGGTAAACAGTCGCCCAGCCCGTTTCTCTGCGGCCCCTTTGGACTCCACCCGCGAGGGGCTTCACCTACTGAGGGCATCCCATCTTCCGAAGTTACGGGATCATTTTGCCGAATTCCTTAACGAGGGTTCACTCGCGCACCTTTGGATACTCTCCTCATCTACCTGTGTTGGTTTGCGGTACGGGCACCTACAGAACTCACGTAGAGGTTTTTCTAGGCAGTATGATTAGGGTCAGTTTATGCCGTTAGACGGCTCCCCATCGCTTCTCGGGGTTAGCGGCCATCCGGATTTCCCTAGTTGGCCCCCCTACGAGCTTAGACCAGCATTTCCAGTCGCTGGCTGACCTTTCACTTCTGCGTCACCCCATAGTTCAAACGTCCTGTAAGTGGTACAGGAATATTTAACCTGTTTCCCATCGCCTACGCCTTTCGGCCTCAGCTTAGGTCCCGACTAACCCCAGGCGGACGAGCCTAGCCCAGGAAACCTTAGATTTTCGGTGAGCGGGATTCTCACCCGCTTTATCGCTACTCATGCCGACATAATCACTTCCATCTCGTCCAGCGAACCTTGCGGTTCACCTTCTGCCTACTATGGAACGCTCCCCTACCAATCCGCACTTCGCGGACGAAGTGCGAAGTCCGCAGCTTCGGTGGCAAGCTTAGCCCCGGTACATTGTCGGCGCAAGATCACTTGACTAGTGAACTATTACGTACTCTTTAAATGATGGCTGTTTCTAAGCCAACATCCTAGCTGTCTCAGCAATCTCACATCCTTTTGATCACTTAGCTTGCACTTAGGGACCTTAGCTGGCGATCTGGGTTGTTTCCCTTTCGCGTACGGAGTTTATCCCTCGCACGCTGACTCCCTTGAAACAAGTCAATGGCATTCGGAGTTTGGTTCGGTTTGGTAAGCGGGTAAGCCCCCTAGCCGATCCAGTGCTCTACCTCCACGACTCTTTTACAAGAGGCTAGCCCTAAAGCTATTTCGGGGAGAACCAGCTATCTCCAGGTTTGATTGGCCTTTCACCCCTACCCACAGCTCATCCGAGAACTTTTCAACGTTCGGCGGTTCGGACCTCCACGAGATTTTACTCCCGTTTCATCCTGGCCATGGGTAGATCACCTGGTTTCGGGTCTACTGCATGCAACTGAACGCCCTATTCAGACTCACTTTCGCTACGGCTCCTTCACTGAGTGAATTAACCTCGCTGCATACAAGTAACTCGTCGGCTCATTATGCAAAAGGCACGCCGTCAGGGGACAAGCCCCCTCCGACTGCTTGTAGGCGTACGGTTTCAGGTACTATTTCACTCTCCTTCTTGGAGTACTTTTCACCTTTCCCTCACCGGTACTAGTGCGCTATCGGTCACGAGAGAGTATTTAGCCTTGGAGAGTGGTCTCCCCAGCTTCCCACAGGGTTTCCCGTGCCCCGTGGTACTCGGGAACGTCATAAGGAAGTCGACTACCATTTCGCCTACAGGACTATCACCTTCTGTGGTAGAACTTTCCAGAACACTTCGACTATGGTGTCGATTGGTAACTTCCCGACAAGTCAGCACTCTTGACGAGTGACGCCCCACAACCCCGCCTGTACAACGCGTGCTGGCTTTAACATACAGACAGTTTGGGCTGTTCCCCGTTCGTTCGCCACTACTAAGGGAATCGCGGTTGCTTTCTCTTCCTAGGGGTACTTAGATGGTTCAGTTCCCCCCGTTTGCTCCACTCGGACTATGTATTCATCCGAGGGTAGTGCAGCATGACCTGCACTAGGTTGCCCCATTCGGAAATCCCCGGATCAAAAGTTATTTGCACCTCCCCGAGGCTTATCGCAGCTTATCACGTCCTTCATCGCCTTCTCGTGCCAAGGCATCCACCGTACGCCCTTTGTAGCTTGACCAAAAATCACTGTCACAACACTACTAGAGGTGTGCATCACGGTGTATCGAGCAGTAAGCACATAAAGCACTTCCACTCGGTAAACCTTGATAATTAACTGATGTGAACCTGTATTCGATTGTCAAAGAGCAAAAAGCCTGAATGGTGGGGGTAGGTGGAATTGAACCACCGACCTCACGCTTATCAGGCGTGCGCTCTAACCACCTGAGCTATACCCCCGAAAATCGAATAACGCACATGAGGGGAGGTCGAAAAGTAAAAACTATTGACCTAGGCGGATAATGTCAGGAGCCTAAACTCCCAATAATCCCCTTAGAAAGGAGGTGATCCAGCCGCACCTTCCGGTACGGCTACCTTGTTACGACTTAGCTCGAATCGACAGCTCCACCTTCGGCACTTCCCTCCTTGCGGTTAGGATCGCGACTTCAGGTGTTTCCGTCTTTCCTAGCTTGACGGGCGGTGTGTACAAGACCCGGGAACGTATTCACCGCGGCATGCTGATCCGCGATTACTAGCAATTCCACCTTCATGGAGTCGAGTTGCAGACTCCAATCCGAACTGAGACTGGTTTTTTGGGATTGGCTCCACCTCGCGGTATCGCAGCCCTTTGTACCAGCCATTGTAGCACGTTTGCAGCCCAGGACGTAAGAGCCATGATGACTTGACGTCATCCCCACCTTCCTCCTGCTTATCACAGTCTGTCTCCTTAGAGTTCCCAGCATTACCTGATGGCAACTAAGGATAGGGGTTGCGCTCGTTGCGGGACTTAACCCAACATCTCACGACACGAGCTGACGACAGCCATGCAGCACCTGTCTCGAGGTTCCCGAAGGCACCTTCCTGTTTCCAAGAAGTTCCTCGGATGTCAAGCCCTGGTAAGGTTCTTCGCGTTGCATCGAATTGAGCAACATGCTCCACTGCTTGTGCGGGTCCCCGTCAATTCCTTTGAGTTTCAGCCTTGCGGCCGTACTCCCCAGGCGGGGTACTTAATGCGTTAGCTACGGCACTGAGGGGGTCAATGTCCCCCAACACCTAGTACCCATCGTTTACGGCTAAGACTACCAGGGTATCTAATCCTGTTCGCTCCCTTAGCTTTCGCACCTCAGCGTCAGTACCAGCCCAGGAATCCGCCTTCGCCACTGATGTTCTCCCAGATATCTACGCATTTCACCGCTACACCTGGGATTCCGATTCCCTCTGCTGGACTCAAGATGTGCAGTTTCGGCTGCAGTTCTCTGGTTGAGCCAGAGGATTTCACAACCGACTTGCATACCCGCCTACGTGCCCTTTACGCCCAGTAAATCCGAACAACGCTCGCTCCCTACGTATTACCGCGGCTGCTGGCACGTAGTTAGCCGGAGCTTCCTCTGAAGGTACCGTCAAGCAACGAGCGGTATTAACGCCCGCGCCTTCTTCCCTTCTGACAGGAGTTTACACCCCGAGGGGCTTCATCCTCCACGTGGTGTCGCTGCATCCGCCTTTCGGCGATTGTGCAAATTTCTAGACTGCTGGCTCCCGTAGGAGACTGGCCCTTATCTCAGTGCCAGTGTGGCCGTTTACCCTCTCAGGCCGGCTACGCATCGTCGCCTTGGTAGGCCATTACCCTACCAACAAGCTAATACGACGCGGGCCCATCCCTAGGCGGCAGCTTATAAATAGAGGCCACCTTTAAAAACGAGTCATCAACTCGCCTTGTCATTCGGTATTAGCACCTCGTTGGAAGTGTTATCCCAAACCTAGGGGCAGGTTGCCCACGTGTTACTCACCCGTTCGCCACTGTACTCGCCACCCGAAGATGGCTTTCTCGTTCGACTTGCATGACTAAGACACACCACAAGCGTTAGTTCTGAGCCAGGATCAAACTCTCCGTGAGAAAAATTTGATTACTACTTTTTGATTCTGAAAATCCAAGCTCTTCAACGCTGGACCCTCATGTACGTTATTCGATTTTCAAAGATCAATATCGCTCAGGTATCGAGCGTAACTCGTAACTATTAAAATTATTCTCCAATTCCCTCTCTGTCAAGAGAAGAAAACAAAATATCGGCACTAAAGACAGTATCGATACAATACAACCCTCCCATATCAAATCAACCCCAGCTAGCGGCTCCCTTCAATTCGCCTTGCCTTTCTAGGGCAATGTGCTCAAAGTAACCGCTACGACGATAGGCACCTAGGGGGTCGGCTTCGGCCCCTAGTTCTTGGCGCACAACCGCCAACAAGGATCGCACATCAGTGTCATAGGCATTGCGCAAAATTTCTTCGCATCCCACTGCGTCGTCCTCCGCCTGTGCCTCAGCTAGTGCCATGCGGTCAACCAGCAATGCACGGGCATAGGCTGTCTGGATATTGAGCACTGACTGGATCATCGCCTCAACTTTGGGCTTGATAAGGTGGCTTTGGTCAATCATGTAAGCAATATTAGCCGTTGCGGCACCGCGCCGCTCAGCGTTGAGGATCTCGTGGTAAATCAGGAAGACCTCATAGAGGTTGACCGACCCGGTCGTCACATCGTCATCGGCGTATTTGCGATTGTTGAAGTGAAACCCTCCCATTCGACCCTCGTCGAGGAGCAGGGCCACGAGATGCTCAATATTGGTCGAGAGGGGATGATGCCCTAGATCAACCAGCACTTCGGCCTTCGTCCCAGCCTTAATGGCAAAATTTAGCGCCATACCCCAGTCGGCAATGTCAGTGTGGTAAAATGCCGGCTCAAAGAACTTGTATTCAATGAGCATCCGTGCCCCTTCGGGCAGCATGGCGTGAGTCTCACTCAGGCATTCCTCAAACCGCCGCTTGCGTTCGATGATATCGTCTTGGCCCGGGTAGTTCGTACCGTCGGCAAACCAAAGGCTCAGTACCGTGGACCCGGTCTGCTGCATGATCTCTATGCACTCATGTACATGATCGAGTGCTTTGCGACGCACAGCCGGGTCCCGATGGCCGAAACTGCCCAATTTGTATTCAGGCTCTTGGAAGACATTGGGATTGATTGCCCCAATGCACAAACCCAATTCCGTCGCTTCTTGTCGCAGGGCATCGTAGTCATCCACTTTATCCCAAGGGATGTGCAAAGCCACGCCGGGACAGACACCGGTCATTTTATGCACCTGGGCCGCGTCGGAAAGCCGCTCGTGAACGTCGCGGGCGGCACCGGGCTGCTTGAAAACGCCAAAGCGCGTCCCAGAATTGCCATATCCCCAAGAGGGCGTCTCTATCGCTTGGGCTTTGAGCTTGGCTTTGACCGCTTCTACTTCTATCCCTTGACTTGAGAGCATGTCAGCTAACGCTGCGAATTGGTCTTCTACATTGTGCTCTGGAATTCCCATTCTGCGTCTCCTGCAGTTATCGGGCAGTAGGTCCGGGACGGCAGTTAAGCTCGTCGTTGCGGTCTGAGCCCGCGCTTGCTCTTAGGCGTTCTGCAGAACTTGTAGCTGCAGTTCGAGATTGCGCAACCCGACTTCGCCGGATACAAGCGGCCCTAGGGTGGGCTGTGTTGCCGCCTCAGCAAACCGGGCGATAAGCAGCGACATAAAATCATCGCCGACTAGCTCTGATTCGCCGGTGCTGAGTACCGAGCAATAGGTCCCGTCGGGGGCCGACCGCCCCGTGCAATCAACTAAAAAGCCATTGACGCCGAATCGCCGCAGGGGCTGGCCCTCGTGCAGGTCGCGGACGATGATTTCGCAACGGCAACTTCCGGTCGAGGCGGCAAAACTAAAACAGGCCTGCACTTCCCCCCTCCCGGACGCCACTTCTAGCGACGCCGGCTCAATGACCCCGTCTGGCATCCAAGCCAAGAGCATGCTCAAAGGATGGGGGGCCATGTCGATCCACACCTCCGCGGCGCAGCGGCGACGCCCCCGGGCCAAGGTCTCCATTTCCGCGTAAAAGGATTCTATGGTAGCGAGCGGCCCCCGGGCCTTTTCGTATAACTGCCGGTAGTAGAGCAGCGCGGCAGCGTATTGAGTACAAACGCCCAAGTGCAAATTGGTTTGCCTCGCCAAATCGACCAAGACCCGAGCCTGCATCCGCGTCTGCTCGGCCCCATCCGAATGCCAGACTAAGGGCTTTTCACAGAGGACGTGACAACCCCGCTCGAGCGCGCATTTGACGCAGTCGAAATGGGCTTCGTTTGGCAAACAAACATCAACCACATCCGGGGCTTCTTTGGTCAGCAACTGGTCCAAGTCCCAATAGCCTCGGCCCGAAAAGGGAAAAATATCGCGTAGAACGCCTTCTGTGGCAGCCACACGTTCCCGGCTGCGGCCCAAAAAGCCAACGACTTGCGCTCCGGCGCGGTGGAACCACTTGGCGTGATGCTTGCCGATGCCGCTGGCACCGGCGATGGCGACGCGCAGGCCCCTTTCCATTGTTCCTCCAGACAAAAAAGCCGACAGTCCTTCTGTCGGCTCTCTTTCGCTATTTATCGCTTCCGCGGCGCCTGCTTAGCCTCCTGAGCGCGTTGCTTCAAGCGCTTTTTGCGCCGCTGGCGCCGACTCCTCAATTCCTTATCCCTCATTCTGCCTTTACTCGACCCCATCTGGGTATCCTCCTCAAAATAAGAAGCGGTTGGCGGCAATATATCGGGCGGCACCACTAAGGTCAAGCGAGGATCATCCGCAAAAGGGCCATGCGCACGTAAAGCCCGTTGTGAGCTTGGCGAAAATAGGCCGCCCGCGGATCCGCATCCACTTCCGGGTCAATCTCGTCAACCCGCGGCAGTGGGTGCATGACAACAGCGTGCTCCGGCATGCAGTCCATCACCGAGCGATCGACAATGTACTTGCCCCGCGCCTGCTCGTATTCTCTGGTGCGGTCGCCAAAGCGCTCCTTTTGGATGCGCGTCTGATAGACCACATCGGCCTGCCTCGCCACCTCGTGCAGGTCGTCCACCTCCTCGAAAGGGACCTGGTGCCGCTGCAAATACTCCTTTATGTCGTCCTTCATTCGCACGATCTCAGGCGCGGCAAAGTACATCTTGACGCCCTCGTACTTGGCCAACAGGTAGCACAGGGAACGCACCGTCCGTCCATGGGCCAGATCGCCCACCAGCGCAATGGTAATTTTTTTGAGGCGTCCGAGCTCGCGCTGGATGGTAAACAGGTCCAATAGGGCTTGCGTCGGGTGTTGCCCGGCTCCGTCGCCAGCATTGATCACCGGGATGCCAGCCACAGCAGCAGCGCGGTTGCTCGCGCCGCTTTCGTAGTGACGCAACACGATCACGTCCGAGTACCCGGCGACGATGCGAATGGTGTCCTCAAGGGTCTCCCCCTTGGCCGCGGAAGAGAATTCCTGGGCGCTCTCGGTTGTAATGACGGCCCCGCCCAACCGCGTCATCGCCGATTCAAAGGACAGCCGCGTCCGCGTACTCGGCTCGTAGAACAGCGTGGCCATGACCCGGCGATTGAGAATATTGGAGCCGTAGTGCTGAACTACTTGCTCCATCTCTTGGGCTGTGGAGAAAACAGCGTTGAGCAACTCTCGGTCGAATTGCTGCGCTTCGAGGACGTGATACAGGCGATCCATCAGGCGTCCCTCACCGGCCTTCCCGCTCCCCCAATACTGCCATAATCTCCGCTTCGGCCGCCACTTCCTCGCCCACCAGCGCTCGCCCATGCAGCTTGCAAGAGCCGCCCCGCTGCCTGAGCACCTTTAGCTCCAGTCGCAGCTGGTCCCCCGGCACGACCGGGCGGCGGAACCTGCAGCGATCTATTCCGGCGAAAAAGGGCACCTTGGATTCAGGATTTTCTACGCCGCGCAGCATCATGGCGCAACCGGCTTGCGCCAAGGCCTCGACGATCAGCACGCCGGGCATGACCGGATACCCGGGAAAATGCCCTTGGAAAAACGATTCGTTGGCCGTCACGTTCTTCAAGGCCACAATGCGTTCCCCAGGCTCCAATTCGAGGACGCGGTCGATGAGCAGCAGCGGATAGCGGTGCGGCAACAGCTCGAGAATCTCCGTTAAGTTCACTCCTGCTCTTCCTTTTCCTTCTCCATCAGTTCCAGTAACTGGTCGGTTAGATCGTACTGCTCCTTGGCAAAGACCAAACCGCTGGACGGCGCCGCGGCGTCGAAAATGAAGTCGTAGTTCTCTTCCTCGGCCATGCCCTGAATGGCATCGTTGATTTTTTTGAAGATCGGCTCGGAAAGCTCGATGTTCTTGCGCATCAACTCGCCTTCGGGGCCAAATTTCTCTTGGGTAAACTGCTGCAACTGCTGAACTTTCGCCTCGAATTCGACCTGCATTTCCGCCTTGCGGGCCTCGCTCATCAGCAGCTCCTGCCGCTGAAAGTCCTCCTGAAACTTGAGCAACTTGGCCTCGCGGTCCTTGGCTTGGTTCTCGTAGTCTTGGCGTAACTGGTCCAACGTGCGCTGCGCATCCCGGAATTCGGGCAGGCGCTCTTTGAGCACTTCTGAATCGATATAGCCTAATTTTAGCTGAGCCGAGGCACTCGTGGCGCAACAGGCCGCGACGAAGGCGAACAATAGGGCGCGTCTCATAGATACTCCTCTTTATGATTGAGTCTGTATAACTCGCTGTTTTCTTTACTCATAAGATACGACTTGGCATACATTTGTGAAACTGGACACAAGAAGGCCCAAGATGCCGGGGGACACCTTGGGCTCCGTCTTTTGCCCCTGCAATCGGGGACTAGTAAAACTGCGGCCCAAACTGGAAGTGCGTCTTCCAGCCAGCCGGTGCCCCATCGACCTCCTTGCGGTCAAAACCATAGCCGAAGTCAAAGCCGATCATCCCCAGCATCGGGGTCTGGACGCGAAAACCAAAGCCCAGCGAGCGCCGGAGGTCTAGGGGATTGAGATCGGGAATCGTCCTCCATGCGTTGCCCGCATCGGCGAAGAGGATGCCGTACACTTGCTGCTCGGCTATGGGAAAGCGGTACTCTAGGTTCAGCACCATCATCGAGCGGCCGCCGAGGGAAATTCCGTCGTCCCTCTTCGGACCCAAGGAGTAGTCGGGATAGCCCCGGACCTGTCCGTCCCAGTAATCAATACCGCCCGGCGTAAACAGGTCATAGTACGAAATGTGGTCGTCGTCCCAATTGGAGAAACCATCTATCACCGCGACTTTGGTCTCCAAGCTCCAGACGAATTTCCACCAACTCGGCCGATAGTAATTGAAATTCACTTCGTGGTTGTGGAAATCTACATCGCCGGCCACGATCGAGGTGGCGACCGATGGAGTGTAGCTAAAAACCGTGCCCTTGGTCGGGAACTCGGCCCGATCGCGCGTATCGCGCGTATAGCTCAACTCAAAGCGGCTCGTAAGCCGATCTTCAAAGCGGCGGGAATCACGCGCAAATGTATCGTTGTCAAAGTCCGAATAGCCTTGGCTATAAAGGCGATAGCCGAGCGAAAGGCTGGAATTGGCCGGCTTTTTCAGCCGCCGCCCCACCCGCACATTGATCGACTTGCGATTGGATTTCCACAGAATCGAATTGCGATTGCCCTGCCGGTAGTCGTAGTACTGGATGTTTTGCGTATAGGCGCGGGCCGACAAACTAGTCGGGGTGTCAAAAAGCCAAGGCTCGGTAAAACCGACTAGGAACTGATCGCGCCGGGTGCCGAACTCCCAGTTAAAGTCGAGGCTCTGGCCCATCCCGCGGAAATTGGGAATCTGCAACCCGATCTGGCCGACCATCTTGTCGCGGTCTGAATATCCCGCCCCCACAGACGCGGAGCCGGTTGGCCGCTCATCGACGTTAAATACCATATCTACCAGCCGCTCCCCCTCGCCTGAGCTGTATTGAGGCTGGATTTGCACATCTTTGAAGAAGTTCAACAGAACGATGCGCCGCTGACTTTCTTGGACGAGATTCTGCTGGTAAATATCGCCCGGACGCAATTCGATCTCGCGCCGAATCACCTTCTCCCGCGTCTTGGTATTGCCGGCAATCGCGACCTTGCGAATCGTCCACGGTTGGCCTTCAAACACCTGAAACGACACGTCAATCGAGTCGTTGCGAATGGTCTCCTGCGGCACCACGCGCGTATCCAAGTAGCCCTTCTCGTAATAGACAAAGCGCACCAAGTCCGCGAGCTCGGGGCCCGCCCGCCCATATACCATCCCCTCTTGCAGGTCCAGCTTCTCCACCAATTCGTCGGCACCAAAGAGCGCGTTGCCTTCCCAAGCGACTTGCCCCAACCGGTACTGCAACCCCTCGTCAATTTCCACGTCGATGAACAAGTGCCGCCGCGTCGAGTCGTAATAGACGCTGTCGCGCACGATGGCGGCCTGCTGAAACCCCAGACTGCGATAGTACGCCAGCAGCTTTTGCTTGTCCTCCTCGTACGCATCGCCGCTGAACTCGCCCTTGCGCCACCAGCGCTTCTCCTTGGTCTCCATCAACGACACCAAGCGGCGCGGTTCTGGCCCTCGGCCCTCCCATTTTTGGGGACGCCGGGGACTGCGCGCCGGCAGCTGTTGGCTGTCGATCACCGTGCCGTCGGCGTGGTGCTGGACCAAGCGGATTTGCTTGATCTGCACCTTGGACCCCTCGTTGATGTCGTACTGGAGGAAGACTTCGCCCGCTTCCGCGCCGGCGAAGGTCTGGCCTTTGACTTCGGCGCGCAGATAGCCCTTCTCGCGATACAGGTCGAGGATTTTCTGCTCGCCCCGCACCACATCCCGCGGCGCGATAACCTGACCGGTGACCAAACTCAGCGCTTCCTTAAAGTCCTTCTCTTTGAGGTTTTTATGCCCCTTGAACTGCAAGCCCTCTAAGGCCGGGTACTCTTCAACCATGATGATCAGGTTGATGCCCTCGGGGCCGGGATCGCCCCAGATCTGGATATCCTCAAAGACGTTGAGCCCTTGGAGGTCGCGCACCGCCTGCTGCACGTTCTCTTGCGACAACTCGACCCCAGGCTCCAAGCCCACCGTGGTCAGGATCAGCGACTTGGCCACCTTGCGCAGCTCACCCTGCACGTCAATCGAGACCACCTTCTGGGCCTCGGCCGCGCTCGCCATCAACCCCACAGAGACGACGGCAAAAAGTATGGTGCGGAAACTGTTCATATTAGCTCGTGGTGGCGCGCTTCTTCTTTACCCCTCCGCCCACTCGACGCTCCTCGTCGAACACTAGTTCCTCGCCTTTTTTAGTGACGCGAATGCGACTGCCCTCGCCAAAGCGGCCTTGGAGCATCTCCTCGGCCAGCGGATCTTCGAGCATCTTCTGGATGGTCCGCTCCAAGTAGCGCGCACCATACGCCTGATCAAACCCCTTGTCGGCGAGCAGCGTTTTGGCGCCGGGCGTAACGCGCACTTGGATGTCCTGTAAAGCCAACCGCGCCTTGAATTCCTCCAAGCGAATGTCTATGATGGCGGCGATGTGCTCTTTGTCGAGCGCGTGAAAAATGATGGTGTCATCAATGCGATTGAGGAATTCGGGATTGAAGGTCTTTTTCAGGGCGTCGTTGATCTTGCCCTCCATCAGCGCGTACCGCGAGTCGGAATCGGACTTTTGAAAGCCCAACACACCGCCCGTACCCACATCCCGACTCCCGGCGTTAGACGTCATAATCAGCACGGTGTTGCAGAAATCTACCTTGCGGCCCGTGCTATCGGTGAGGCGTCCCTCGTCGAAAATCTGCAACAGGATGTTAAAGACATCGGGATGGGCTTTCTCTACTTCGTCTAGCAGCACCACTGAATAGGGGCGGCGGCGCACGCGCTCGGTGAGCTGCCCTCCCTCGTCAAAACCCACGTAGCCCGGAGGGGCGCCAATCAGGCGCGACACCGCGAATTTCTCCATGTACTCGGACATGTCAACCGAAATCAACGCATCCGCGTCGTCAAAGAGAAATTCGGCTAGCCGCTTGGCCAACTCGGTCTTGCCCACCCCGGTCGGGCCGAGAAAGATAAACGAGCCAATGGGCCGCTTGGGATCCTGTAGGCCCGCCCGACTGCGTCGGATGGCCCGCGCAACCGCCGCGACCGCCTGCTGCTGACCGACGATGTTCTTGGTGAGGGCCTCTTCCATGGCCAGCAGACGCTCGGTCTCGGTCTTGGCCAGCCGCGAGATTGGGATGCCGGTCATACCCGCGATGACTTCAGCAATGTCGTCGGTGGTCACCTCAACCACTTCGTCGCGGACCGATTCCTCCCACACTTGGCGTTTGCTTTGGAGCTGCTCGTTCAAGTGGAGTGCCTTGTCGCGCAACACGGCCGCGTCCTCAAAATCTTGGCGCTCGGACGCCTCGTTTTTTTGGCGGTTTATCTCCTGGATCTCGGCTTCGATCCGGCCGATCTCTTCCGGCGGGCTGAGCCGAGCGAGGTGGACGCGCGAGCCTGTCTCGTCGATCACATCAATGGCTTTGTCGGGCAGGTAGCGGTCGCTTATATAGCGGTCGGCTTGGCGCACGGCGTACGCGACGACATCATCGGCAAACTCCACGTGATGGTGGCTCTCGTAGCTGGAGCGCAACCCCTTGACGATCTCAATGGTGTCCTCAACCGAGGGCGGATCAACCATGATGCTCTGAAAACGCCGTTCAAGAGCTCCGTCCTTTTCGATGTGCTTGCGGTACTCGTCGAGGGTGGTCGCCCCAATGCACTGCAATTCGCCGCGCGCCAAAGCCGGCTTGAACATGTTGGAAGCGTCCAACGTGCCCTCGGCGCTGCCCGCGCCAACAATGGTGTGCAGCTCGTCAATGAAAATGATGACTTCGGAGTTTTGCTGGAGCTCGTTCATCACCGCCTTAATGCGCTCTTCAAACTGGCCCCGGTACTTGGTGCCGGCGACCACGCCGCCCATGTCGAGGGTGACCAAGCGCTTGTCGAGGAGGATCTGGGGCACGCGCTTTTCAATGATGCGCTGGGCCAGCCCTTCGACAATGGCGGTCTTGCCGACCCCTGGGTCGCCGATGAGAATGGGATTGTTCTTCTTGCGGCGACTCAGCACTTGCGTGACGCGCTCGATCTCCTTCTGGCGGCCAATCACCGGATCGAGCTTGCCCTCGCGTGCCAACTCGGTCAGGTCGCGGCCAAAGTGATCGAGGAAAGGCGTCTTGCTCTTCTTGCCCTTTTCTTTGCGGCCGGTGGTCTTGCCTTCGAGCACGGCCAAGGTCTCTTCCATGGCCGTTTTGTAATCGACGCCAAAAGCGGCCAAAATCTGCGCGGCCACCCCCTCCTTGTCCTTGAGGAGGGCCAAGAGCAGGTGTTCGACGTCGATGAACTGCGTCTTCATCTCCTTGGCCTCGTTGGCCGCTACTTCGAGGATCTGTTTGGCACGCGGAGTATAGGGCACTTCGCCAATGGTCATGGTGCCGCCCGAGGTGGTCACGTAATCCTCCACCGATTGCTTGACCGTCTCCAAGCTCAACCCCAAGTTCGTCAGCACGGCTACGGCCTTGCCCTTGCCGTCCTTGATAATGCCCAACAGCAGATGCTCAGTGCCAATGTAGTTGTGCCCCAAGCGCGCAGACTCCTCGCGTGCTAGCTTCATTACCTGTTTTACATTTTCGGTGAACATGTTGTTCATCTAAAAGTCCTCCACAATCCGCCTGTGTAGTAGGGAAGGTTGATTCTCGACAATTCGGGGAGCGTGCATTGAATCGAGCACTATACTTGCTAGCTCACTTTCGATTTTGAACCTATCAAACGAGCAAATTGTTGTCAAGGTGAACGCCCCTGTTCGGCCCAGCACCGCCTCACCCGTTCGGCGCGGCGCACATCGCGGTCGGCCGGCGAGAGATCCGTGCGGGACTCGGCCTGCAAATGCGAGGGCTGGGTAATGATCATTAACTGGTTGATAAAGCCAAGCGGCAAGCCATCGATCAGCCCCAAACTACACCCCAAACGCACGGCCGAGAGCAAATTCATAAACTCCTGACCACTCAATACGCGCGCATGTCGCAAGATCCCATAAGCTCGCCAAACCTTGTCCTCCACTTGCGCCGATGCGTCGGCCAGCAGGGCGGCCTGCGCCTCCCGTTCGTGGCCCATGATCTGTTGGGTCACCGCCGAGAGCTTCTCGACGATCTCCCCTTCGGGGACGCCCAAGGTGACTTGGTTGGATATCTGAAATAGGTTGCCGACCGCATTGGTGCCTTCCCCGTAGAAACCGCGCACCGCAAAAGTCATCCGGGTCAAGCCGCGCATCACCCGCTCCATATCCTCGGTTAGGACTAAAGCCGGCAGGTGGATGAGCACCGATAGGCGCAAGCCCGTCCCCGTATTGGTCGGGCAGGCCGTCAAAAAGCCCCAGTGCTCGGATTGCGCCCACTCCAACTCGCTCCTAAGCGCGTCGTCAAGCGCATCGACCCGCTGCCACGCCGCATGCGTTTGCAAACCCGGCAAGATGGCCTGCAAGCGGAGGTGGTCCTCCTCGTTGATCATCACGCTGAGCGATTCATCGGCATTGAACAGGACGCCGCGCTGGCCCTTGCTCTTGGCCAGCGCCGGACTGATCAGGTGGCGCTCCACCAGCAACTGACGCTGGTTGGCCGGCAGGGCGTTCATTTGGAAAAAGGACGCATCGCGCATCTGGCGGCACTTTTGGGAGGCACTCAGGACCTGTTCAATGATTTTCTTTTGGTCTTCGAGCGTGGTCTTGGGCGCGAACGGCCACGCGGCGAGGTTGCGGGCGAGGCGGGCGCGACAGCTAACGACCATGCCGTCGGCATCCCCTTCGCCGCTGAGCCAGCTAGCCGCATTGTAAACGAGCTCCTCGATGTTCACAGCTATTTTCCCTCGAGGACGCGGATGCGGTCCCTGAGTTGAGCGGCCTTTTCAAAGGCTTCCTCTGCTACGGCTTGGGTCAGCTTTTCGCGCAAGTGCTCCAGTTCGTCGGCCGCGCGTTGGGCCACTTCCATCGGCCCCTTGCCCCGGTGCTTGTCGTCGCCGTGAATCCGCTTGAGCAGGCGCGCTAGCTGGGGGGCGAAGGCTTCGTAGCAATGCGAGCAACCGAGACGCCCAATTTTCTTGAACTCCTCGTAGCTCATCGCACACGTTGGACAGCGCGCTCCCCCGTCGCCTTCGGCACTGGCCAACTTGGCCAATTCTATCTTGACCTCCTTCACCAGCACCGGCACTTCTTTGACCGGGACCGCCGGGGTCACCTGCACCTTGATATTTTTTTTGCCCGCGCACTCTTGGCAGAGCAAGAGCGTCTGTTTGACGTCGTCAACGATATGAGTATAGGCCACTACGGCTTCGCGCTGGGCGCACACTCCGCATTTCATGGCGCGCCGCCTTCCATGTACAATACACCTGCTTCTATGCGCCCCCGGCGATCCATGCTCTGGGCCAATTTGCGGTCGTGCGTCATCACCACAAAAGCCTGCCCGCGCTCCCGCGCCAACTCGGCGAGCAGCTCGTGCAATGACTCGCTGGCCCGCTCGTCGAGATTGCCCGATGGCTCGTCGGCCAGCACGACCAAGGGCTGGGTGGCCAGCGCTCGCACCATGGCCACCCGCTGGCACTCGCCGCCGGACAGCGCCCCGGGCCGGTGGTGCAAGCGGTCTGCTAGGCCGACGAAATCCATCAGCTCGAGGACCTCCCGGCGGCGATCGACGCCAGCGACCCGCGCCGGCAGCAAGACGTTTTCCAACGCGGTAAATTCCGGCAGCAGGTAGTGAAATTGGAATACAAAGCCAATGTGCCGATTGCGAAAGCGCGACAGGGCCTGATCCCCGAGATTGAGCACGTCCGTGCCCGCGATCCGCAACTGGCCGGCCGTCGGCAGGTCGAGCGTCCCCAACAGGTGCAGCAAGGTGCTCTTGCCCACTCCAGACTCGCCCATCACCGCGACCAATTCGCCCGCCCGCACCACTAAGTCCACGCCCTTGAGCACTTCCAAGCCCTCGCCGCCGGTGTTGAATACCTTGCGCAAACCGCACGCTTCAAGGATGATGTCGGCTTTTTGTACCATTACATTATATATCGAATAGCTTCTACGGGCATTAACCCAGCGGCCTTGCGCGCTGGATAAATCGACGTCGCCAAGCAGATGACCATGCTGATTGCCGCCACCAGTGCGAAATCCACAACGTCCATGTCCACGGGCAACGAGCTGATGAAGTACATGTCCCCGGGAATGGAAATCAGGGCAAAGTGCTGTTGGGCCCAGCAGAGCGCGAAGCCGATCAAGCAGCCCAATACAGTGCCGATGCCGCCAATGACCAAGCCCTGATAAATAAAAATGCGATAAATCTCGCCCACGGTGCAACCTATCGTCCGCAAGATGCCGATCTCGGGCGTCTTGATCAGCACCGACATGACCAAGATCGACATGATGTTAAAGGCCGCGACCAGCACGATGAGGCTCAGCGCGAGGAAGATCGCCCATTTTTCCAACTCAATCCAGCGGAAGAACTCGGGAAAAAGCTGGGTCCAATCGCGCACTTGGTAGGGATAGCCCAACTCCTCGGCTAGGAGGGCGCGGATCTCAGGTGCTTGGTAGATGTCTTGGACGCGGATGTGAATGTCGGTAATCGCATCGCCCAATTCGAGCATACGCTGGGCGTCCTCTAACAAAATAAAAGCATAGTTGTCGTCGTACTGGTACATGCCGCTTTCAAAGTGATCGGTCACGAAAAAGGACCAAGGACGCGGCGCGAAGCCGTCCATCACAGCGGCTTCTACGTCGAGATTTTGCACCGTCATCAGCAGCACCTCAGACCCCGGCCCCACGTGCAAGCGCCGCGCCAAGTACTCGCCGAGGACAATCCCCCGCTTGTCGAGCTCGGCGAGCAACCCGAGGCGCAGCTGCCCTTTGGGATCGGCGTAGCGCAGGTGTTCGGTCAGGTCGGAGACAGCGGGAAAAGTCGCCGGATCAATGCCCCACACGGGAATGCCATCGACCCGGCCCAAGTCGAGCTGGGAGGCAATAATGACCTTGGCGTCCACGACCGGGGCCGCGCCCACGACCCCGACCGCCCCGGTCACCTGCTGGAGCAGCGCGTTCCAGCCGGCGATGGGGCCGCCGTCAAAGCGGCGCACGTTGACATGGGCGTTCATGCCGATCAGGCGATTTTTGACTTCGCCGGCAAACCCATTGGTCACCGAGAGGATGATCACCAAAGCCGCTACTCCCAAAATAACCCCACCGACGGCCATGTACGCGATAACCGAGAAGAATCCCTCGCGCTGCTTGGAGCGCAGGTAGCGGCCGGCGACAAACAAGGCAATGCTCACGGTTATCCCTCGGTCAAATAGGCCCGAATGAATCGGTCGATGTCGCCGTCCATTACCGCTTGGGCATTGGCCGTTTCGCAAGCGGTGCGGTGGTCCTTGACGATGGTGTACGGATGGAACACGTAGGAGCGGATCTGCGAGCCAAAGTCAATGCGCTTTTTGGTGCTCTCCACCGCGAGCTGCTTTTGCTTCTGTTCGTTTTTGAAGTGCTGGTACAGGCGCGACTTCAGCACCTTAAACGCAGTGGCTTTGTTCTTGAACTGCGAGCGCTCGTTTTGGCACTGGACGACAATGCCGGTGGGCCGATGCGTGACCCGCACGGCCGAGGCGGTTTTGTTCACGTGTTGGCCCCCCGCACCCCCGGAGCGGTACGTTTCGATCTTGACGTCCTCGTCGTTGAGCTCCACCTCGATATCGTCTTCGACCTCTGGATAGACAAACACCGAAGCAAACGAAGTGTGCCGGCGGCGACTGGTGTCAAACGGCGAGAGCCGCACCAAGCGATGGACGCCGGCCTCGGCCTTGAGGTGGCCATAAGCATAATCCCCTTTAATCTCAATGGTCGCGCCCTTGATGCCCGCTTCCTCGGCCGGCTGCAGCTCTACGACCGCGCACTCCATGCCGTGGCGCTCGGTCCAGCGCATGTACAAGCGCATCAACATCGACGCCCATTCGGCCGCGTCCGTGCCCCCGGCCCCCGAGTGAATGACGAGAATCGCGTTCTTGGGGTCGTCCTCGTCGTTGAGCATCGTGCAGAACTCCAATTTGCCAATGCCCTGCATGACGCCCTCGACCTCGGCCTCGATCTCGGTCCGCGCCTCGGCATCGCCCTCTTCGGCCGCCATCTGATGCAGTTGGTCTAGGTCCTCCAACTGCGCGTTCAAGGTCTCCCAATCCGCGATGGTGTCCTTGAGGAGGCGCGCCGCCTTGCCGACGGATTCGGCCTGCCGCCGGTCGTTCCAAAAGTCCGCGCCCGCCATGCGCTTTTCTAGCGCGGCGAGCTCTTCCTTTTTGCCGCTTATGTCAAAGATACCCTCGCAACCGCTCTAGTTGCTGCCGCCCGCTCGCCAACTGTTCCTCAATCGTGGCCATTGTCGTCTTCCTCGGTTTCGTTATAGCGATCAAAAAGGAGGCTGTCGTGCTGGCGCTCAGCGGGTATTTCAAAGAGCAACTGCCCCTCGTACACCGCGCCGCACGCTCCCTCGAGCTCGTCGCTGTGTTCAATGAAAAACGGCGATCGCGACCGCGGATAATAGCGCCGCCCGCGGTCGTCAACGAGCTGAAAACACCGCGGCACAATCGCCCACGCGAGTTGCAAATTTACCTGCAATCGCACGTTGATGAGTACGAATTTGTGGCCTTCGTCGGGCGAGCCGTGAAAAAAGTACATGTAGCGCACCCCGTCTGGCGGCACTGTCAGCGCAACTTGGTTGTTGATGTTGGTGAACAAGTGGGTCAGGTTTTCCAGCTTGTCCGCCGACCCGCCCGTCAGGCTCACCCCAATGTAAATCGGCACAAACAGGGTCGCGCCGCCCAAAACGACTCGGTTGAGCAGCCGCAGGCGTTTGTTGAGCTGCTTCTTGCGCTCGCTTGCTGAAACCACCATGGCGTTTCCTCGGCCCCCTAGCGCACCAAGGCAATTTTGCCCCAGTGCCGGCGGTTGGGCAACCGCAATGTATAGAAGTATATCCCGTTAGCCACCGCTCGGGCCGGCGTCCAGCGCGGGGCTCGGCCCGGTTGGATGTGCCGGCCCGGCCACAGCAGCCACCGCTCGGCAAACACCAATCGGCCGGCCG
The DNA here is from genome assembly GCA_965242865.1 of Candidatus Latescibacterota bacterium. Taxonomy (GTDB): domain Bacteria; phylum Latescibacterota; class UBA2968; order UBA8231; family UBA8231. The sequence goes on along the minus strand of CBDETK010000013.1, from coordinate 4,223,367 downwards.
CGTCAAAAACGCTCAACTCAACGGGGCCGCGCTCGGCTAGCTGCACGGGAAAATGCACCGCTCCGGCGCGCGCTGGATTGGGAAAGGGGGCCAACAGCCGGTCCTCCTCCGGCCGGTCCGCGGAAAGCCCACTGGCCGCCAGCGCGTTGATCTGCCCCCAGCCATACACCGTGTCGGGGCCGGCCGCGCCCAAGTCCAGCGCGGTCGAGCGCAAAGCCTCCAGCACTTGGTGCGGCGTCCAGTCGGGATGGATTTGCAGCAACAGGGCGCACACCCCACTCACCAAGGGGGTCGCAAAGGAAGTGCCATCCTGGGTTACGTAGCCGCCACCGCGCGGGTCCGCTACGATTACGCCGCGGCCGGGCGCGACCACATCCGGCTTAATCCGCCCATCGGCTGTCGGCCCCCGCGAGCTAAAGGAGGCAATCTGCGGTACGCGCTCGTCGCGGCCGGGCACATCGACTGCTCCCACCGCAATCGCGCCGTCCGCATCGGCCGGCGCGGTTATGTAGTGCCAATCTCGGTTGGCCTCATTGCCCGCAGCCACCACCACCACGATGCCGCGCCGCACCGCCAGCGCCGCGGCCACGCTCGTCAGCGCGGTTTGCCCGTCCAGATCCGCTGGCGAGTACCCCGTGCCGTCGTCCCACCGATTGTAGCCCAGCGAACTGTTGACCACCTGCGCCCCTAAGCTGTCCGCCCATTCCAAGCCGGCGATCCAGCGATCTTCCTCGGCCGGCAACTCGGGCAAGGTGTCGTCTAGTTCGGTCTTGGCCAAAATGTACTCGGCGTCGGGTGCCACGCCGATAAAGTGGTCCGGGTGGTAGCCTGCCAGCAGGGACAGTACTTGCGCGCCGTGCACGTTTTGGCTGCCGCTCGTTTCGTCGCCGGTGATGGGTTGATCGGCTTCATCGCCGACGACCCGGTCGCCGTTGACAAAGTCGCGCTCGGCCACCACGCGCATGGAATCAAAGGCGGCATGCTCGGCGTAGTGAAAGCCGTTGTCAAGCAGGGCGATATGCACCCCAGCCCCTGTAAAACCGCGGTCGTGTAGGAGGGGAACGGCGATTTGGGCCAACGGGTCCAAGGCGAGGCCATAGCGGTTTTGCAGCAACTTGGGGCTGGCAAGCGGCGGCGGCGGCGGGCTGGGCCGCTGCATGCGCTGGACGGGCCGCGTTGCCACGACAAAGTCCGCGGCTTGCACTCGGGGCTGCACCTCGGGCGAGACGCACGCGCTGACGGCGTTGAGCCAACGCGAGGAAAAGCGCACCACCACCTCCATTTCCCGCAGGCGTTTGACATAGTCCTCGCGGACGGGTAAGTCCAACTCTGCGTCCGAATGACCGGCCCCCAACTCCATCCAAGCGATGCGCCGGCCGTGGGCATCTGTTTTGTCGCGCAACAGAATCCAGATGTTCTGGTCCGCCGCCACCCCCAAGGCCCCCGCATGGATCAGCAAGGCCGCGCACCACCACCGCCGCCCCTTATTCAACGGGAGGTTCCCTCGTGTCCAGCACCTCTACCCCTTCGGGCACCTGAAAAGAAAAGACCTCATCGGCAATTTTCTTGTTGATGCGGTGCTCTCTGAGCACGTACGCGGTGCGATTGCCATTGGCCTCGCGCTGCTCCACTTGCAGGAGATGCCACCCTCTCGGCGTCACCCAGACCCGCATCTGCTCGATGGCCGAGGCTTTGTTTTCCGGCGCCATAATCAGCAAGTAGCAGGGCCGCCCCCCCAGCGCGCTTTCCTCCACCGCAATGGACACATAGCGCTCGGTATAGTCGAAAAACACTTCCCACGGGGTCTTTATTTCGGCTTGGTACGGGCTGACCACCACTTGGCCGTTGTGGACGACATACGACCAGACAGCCTCGCCGTCGGCCACAACCACATCGCCGCCTTCCAGCTCAATGCGAAAGCGGTTCGGGCGGCGCAGGTAAATTCGGCCCTCGCGGCTGCGGTACTTGTCTAGCACCGCCCAGTAGAATTGCTTTTCAAAGCGAGCCGAAAACGTCTTGTAGCTATCAAGCCGCTTCTGCACCCTGGCGATGATTTCTTCGCCGCTCTGTCCGAGGGCCGCGCTCGCCGTCAAGCCCAAACAAAAAGCAGCCCCCAACGACCATCTCATCCGTTCACCTGTTCTTCCGCGAACTCCGCACTTTCGACCAGAATCTGGCGCGGCTTAGCCCCCTCGATCGGCCCGACGATGCCGGCGGCCTCCAACTCGTCCATCAGCCGCGCGGCCCGGGAGTAACCAACCTTCAAGCGCCGCTGCAAAAACGACGTGGAAGCCTGCTGGTGTTCGCAGACTAAGCGCACGGCCTCGTCAAAGAGGTCGTCGCGCATGTTGGCGCCCGCGTTCATATCCATCTGCTCGGAAAACACCGCAATTTTCTCGGCCTCGTACCCGCTCTCCTTCAATGCCCCAACCAAACGCTCGGTTTCCTCGCCAGAAATGAAGGCCCCGTGGACGCGGACTGGCTCGCCTTGGCCGCTCGGCAGAAAGAGCATATCGCCCATCCCCAAAAGCCGCTCGGCCCCGTTGAGATCGAGAATCGTGCGTGAGTCCGTCTTGGACGCCACTTGGAAGGCAATGCGCGAGGGGAAGTTGGCCTTGATCACCCCGGTAATCACGTTCACCGAAGGCCGCTGGGTGGCCAAGATGATGTGAATGCCCACGGCCCGCGACTTCTGAGCCAACCCCATCAGGGAGGTCTCCACATCGGCGGGGGCCGTCAGCATCAAATCGGCGAATTCGTCGATTACGATCACGATGTACGGCAGCGGCTTTTCAGGCTCGACGCCGTCTTCCTCCCCCTCGCCCTCGGCTTGGACGCGCACCAGCTTGGCATTGTAATCGGCCAGACTCCGCACTCCGAGCTTGGCCAGCTTCTGGTAGCGCGCTTCCATTTCGGTCACGGCCCACTTCAAGGCCAATGCAGCCTTCTTGGGCTCGGTGATGACCGGATCCACCAAGTGCGGTACATCGTTGTACATCATCAGTTCGACGACCTTGGGATCCACCATGATAAAGCGCACTTCGTCTGGCGTGGCCTTGAAGAGAATGCTGCAAATCAGGCTGTTTAGACACACGCTCTTGCCAGCGCCGGTGGCGCCGGCGACCAATAGATGGGGCATTTTGGTCAAATCTGCGGCACACGGCTCGCCCGCAATCGTCTTGCCCAACGCCATGACCAGCTTAGAATCCGACCGGCTGAACACCTCGTCTTCAATGATCTCGCGCAAGTACACGGTCTCCCGCTCTTGGTTGGCAATCTCCACCCCCACCACGGATTTCCCCGGCACCGGGGCTTGAATGCGAATGCCCTTCGCGCTCATCACGCGGGCGAGATCGTCTGAGAGCGCGGCGATGCGATTGACCTTGACGCCTGGGGCGGGCTCCACCTCGTAGCGCGTCACGACCGGCCCGGGGCTGACCTCTACGACCTTGCCCACCACGTCGAAATTTTCCAACGCACCCTCCAGCAGCTTGGCGTTTTCCAGCAAGGTCTCCTTAGAAACGCGGCTGCGGTCGGCCGGCACCTCCTCTAGCAACGCGGCACTCGGGAGCTGGTAACGAGCTTCGGCCGGCTTGCGGGCAGGTTCGGCCTTCTCTGGTTGACGCGCCGCCTCTTCAACCGCCGGTTTCTTTCTTTTCTTCTTGCGCTCTCGCCGCTCCACGCGTACCGGCTCGGCCGCGGCCACCTCTTCAACCATGGGCTTCCGAGGTGCCGCATCCCCATCCTCAACCCGAGGCGGCCGGCTTATCGCGGACCGCGGTTCTCGCACCATGGCGACTTCGTCCCGGTTCCGGTTTGTCGCTTTGCTCTTGGGCCTAACGAGGCGGGGGACGCGCAGCCGCCCGAACCACCGCCAGCCAGCCACCACGCCCGCGCCCAGCCACGCCAACAGCCGCCAGTTTAGCCCGGGGGTCAAAATCATCGCCACCACAAAGAGCGCACTCAGCAACACGGCCGATCCCAGCCGCCCCAAGTACGGTATGAGAAAATCCACGCTAATCTGGGTCCCCAACACGCCGCCCAGCGCGTAGGCCGTGCCCAGCGAATAATCGGGCAGGCCCGTAGCGACGCTGATGAAGATGGCCATAAACAAAAGCCCCACACTGCGCTGTACCGCAAAAGCCACCGACTGGCAACGCACCCTATTCCAACCCCACAGCAACAACAGCATGGGCCAGACGTACGCGGCCAGCCCCATGCCGGCAAAGGCCCCGTAAGACGCGTACGCGCCGATCCAGCCGCCCCAATTCAAACTCTCCGCCACCGACCGACTCGAATTGGGGCGGTCATCCGGCGAATGGGACATCAAACAGACGAGCAAAAACGCGCCGAGGCCGAGGAGGAGCACCCCTAACACTTGGGGCCTTTTTTCGCCCTTGGGCATGAGCACAAACTCGGACATAGAGCCACAGACTCCGCTAGTACCTTGGGTTGAGCAGCGATCAATCGGATTGGAGAGGGGATGCCCTAAAATAAACAAAACCGCGATTTTTTGCACCTTGCGGCGCGTCAGATCATGCCGCTGCGCTTGCGGCCAAACCACTCGGCGGCCAACAGGGCGACCGCCACGAGCGCGGGCCACAGCGGCCCCCACAGCGGCAGCACCTCGGCCTTCTCGACCCAGCGCTGGCGCGGCGCGAGCTGCTCCAGCAGGTCCTCCCAGTCCGCGAGCGGATAGGCGCGGCCACCGCTGGCGCGGGCCAACTCGCCCAAGAGCAGCGGATCGGCGTGCAAATCCCCCAGCTCAATGCTATACTCTTCGACGACAAAGCGACCCGTAACCGCGCCCGCTGCGGCCCGCACCTCGTATTCATAGGTGCCGGGGGCCAGCCCCCGCACGACGCCTCGGTAGTGACCGGCCCCTTGGGATTGCAAATCGAACGCTTCCCGCCCGGCCAGCGCGACCTGCACGGTCGCCCCGGACTGCGGTCGCAGCAATTCGTCGAAGACCTGCACCGCGAAAACCACTTCTTCGCCCGCCCGATGCACGGGCCGCTCGGTCGAGGCGCGGACCCGCCCGCTTGGAGCGTTGAGCGCGAGCCACTTGGCCGCGGCCTGCCAGAACGTCCGAATGGTCTGCGGCTGACCATCGACGCCGCTGCTCATCAGGTCGAGTCGCCAAAAAGACGCGGACAGGGCCGCAATGACCTTGCCCTCGCGATAGGCACCCGCCGCTATGACCGGCTGACCGGCCGTGCTTTCGACGAGCACGGTGGTGCCCGGCCGCTGCTGAGATGTGCGAAAGTAGCCCGGCAGCGGCGGCAACCGCAGCCACAAATCGTCCGCGCCCACCGGCTGGCGCACGACCGGATGACGCCGGCCGGCCGCGCTGAGCCGCAACAAAACCTCGCCCGACGCAAAGGGCGCGGGGCCAGCCACTTGAAGCGGCATGAGCTCGGCGAGCGGCGAGTCGGGCCGCCACGCCCGCGCCAGCTTGGGGCCACCGACGACGAGCAAACCCGCGCCAGCCTGCACGTGCTGGACCAACGCGGGGGCGGGCGGGCCGTTGAGCAGCCACGCGCCCGGATTGACCAGCACCACCACGTCCCTCCCCTGCAAAAGCTCTGGATTCCACGCCCCGCCGTAGAACGAGTCGGGCTCTCGCTGAATCAGGGCCTCAACGACCCAGCTCGAATCCGCGCTCAAACTGCGGCGCAAAAAGGCCAAGTCTTCGCTGGGGCCTCCGGCTAGCAGCAGCACCCGGGTGCGCCCGGCGAGAATGTGGGTAGCCGCGAGTGCTTCGTTGTCGGCTGTCGCGAACTCCCCGGCCACGGGCGCGACGACCACGCGGAAAATGCGCGGCCCGGGCTGCTGGGGCGTCACCGCAAACGAGACGCGCTGCACCTGCCCATCGCTCTCCAACCGCAGGGATTGTCTCTCGAGCAACCGCTCGCCCTCGTAGAGCTGGACTTCCACGCGCTGCCCTTCATAGCCCCAGCTTCGCACCTTGGCGTCGATTTGCTGACGCCGACCGACGTATCCGGTCTCCGGTATATGTACATCCACGAGCTGGACATCAACGGGCACTTCCTCGCCCCCCACGCCGAGCGCGTACACCGGGACGCCCAGTTCCGCGCTTAGCTGCACTGGGTCGCGGCCTAAGTTGTGGCCTCCGTCGGAAAATAGGACCACGCCTTGCACGCGCTCCTGCTCGGCGACCGCCTCCAAGCTGGCCGCCAGGGCGCGGCCTATATCGGTGGCCTGCCCGTGCGTACTGGCAGCCGCAATCGTATCGAGCGCGAGCGGATACGCAGACTCGGCAAACCCCCAAGCGCGGACTTCGGCCTGCTGCAAGCGCGCCGACCAACGCTCGTCCCCTAGTACGGCCGCCGCCTGTTGCAGGCGCGAGGAAGACCCGGCCACCCGCATACTCGGACTGGTATCGACCAATACCAGCACCAGCGGCCGGACGACCCGCTGGTGCCACCACGTCAAAACCGGCTCGCACAACACCATGGCCAGCAAGGCCACGGCCGCGCCGCGCAACCCCACGAGCACCATGCGGGTCTTAGGCTCAACGTCCGGGTACGTCCGCTGATATACCCAGTAAACGAATGCGAGTAGGAAGGGCAGCAGGACCAGGACTACGCGGGGGCCTGCTAGCTGGAGCTGGCTATCTGACCACTCAGACACGCCAGCTCAGGCGGGGGGCGACGTCCACATCGAGACTATCGCAGACACCGCGGCTGAGGTAGAAGGCTCCAACGGCTCCCACCATGGCGGCATTGTCCGTACACAGATCGTACGCCGGGCAATGGAACGATAGGCCGCGGTCCTCCACTGCGGCACGCAGGCCCTGGCGCAAACGCTGGTTGGCGGCCACGCCGCCCGCGAGGCAAACGGTTGCAACGTCTGCTCGGTCCAAGGCCAACAAGGTCTTGGCGACTAAGGCATCTACTACGGCTTCTTGGAAGCTGGCGGCAATATGGGCGAGCTGCTGCGTCCGCGCTTGCGGGGTAAGCGAGTGCACGTAGTGCAACACCGAGGTTTTTAGGCCGCTGAAGCTGAAATCCAGCTCGCCCGCGAGGGCGCGGGGAAAGTCAATGGCAGTGGGATCGCCATCCCCAGCCAGCTCGGCCACGAGCCGGCCACCGGCCACCGCTCCCTCCCCGGGCAGGAGCCCCAGCAACTTGGCGACTTTGTCAAATGCCTCGCCGGCTGCGTCGTCGCGCGTCCGGCCCAGCACCTCGTAGGAGCCGAGGGCGCGCACCAAGATCAACTCGGTGTGCCCGCCCGAAACCAGCAGCGTCAGGAAGGGGACTGCGACCTGCGCGGCGATCAAGTTGGAAAACACGTGGGCCTCTAGGTGGTGGACGCCGACTAGCGGCTTATTGCGCGCCAACGCCAACCCTTTGGCCAGCGACAGCCCCACGATCAACGAACCGACCAAGCCCGGCCCGCGCGTCGCCGCCACCCCATCCACTTCTTCCCAACCCGTGCCCGCGGCCGCAAGGGCCTGCCGGATGACCGGCACCAACGTGCGTATATGGGCCCGCGAAGCCAGCTCGGGCACCACGCCCCCGTACGGCGCGTGCTCTTGTTGCGAAAAGATGATATTGGAATGCACGGCGAACGACTCATCGACGACCGCGGCGGCCGTCTCATCGCAGGAGGTCTCCAGCCCCAGCACCAACATCCTAGTAGCTCACCAAGTCAACGTATGCCGGCGAGATATGGCGCACCTCAAAAACCGGCGTCTCCGCGCTATGCACTGGCAAGGCACTCCCCTGATACTCGGCGTAATCCACGTATAGCTCTATGTCGCGGGCTGGATCGAGTTGGGTGATCACGCCAATCCCGCCGCGCACCTTGACTTGGGCCGTGGCCGGCTCGGGCCGCAAGCGCAACTCGCCGACATGGCGCACCGCAATCGGCACCTCCATTAAATCGTCCTCGGCGATCATCTGCACGGCGGCATGCACGCGCACGGCTTCGGGCACAAACGCGAGTTGCGTGTGCTCGGGATGCCGCAAGGGCCACTCCACATCGACGTCTTCTCTGACATCCTGCAAAACCAGCGAATCCGTCTCCACGTAACGCAATGCTGCGACCTGCTGCTGAGGACCGATCACCCGGACGAGCGCGGGATCGGCTTGTGCCGGCGTCACCTGTACGTGGGCCGCGGCCGCGGCTATGCTCGCTTGCACCCGCACCGGCACGTCCCGTTCCATCCTCGGCGCTAGGGCAATGGCAATTTCTTTTGGTTCGAGGATTTCCTTGACTTCGGCGTCCAAGTCGGCCGCCCGTTTTGTGATTTGGGAGGGAGCCAAACGGTGAATTCGGTCCTTGCCTTCGGCCCGCAACTTTAGCACAAAGGAATCGTCGTCCAAGTCGAACAACAGATCTTTGCCCCCGCCTGTGACCAAGACGCGAACCGTGGAAGGCACTTCACTGGCCAGCACCCTATCCCCTTCCACGCCCTCGCCCGGCGGGGGGACTTCGACCCAGAGGCGCACTGCAATTTCTTTATCGTAGTACTTCTCTGTTACCGCGTGAAGCCATAGCGCACACGATAGCACCAGTGCGCCGGCCCTGATTCCCCAATTGCTTATACTGATGTTGGCCAACAATGGACCCCATAGAAGAAAAGGCTCCGCAAAAGGGGGCCTCTTCTCGTAATCTACTGCTTTTACCGCGCACTAAAAGCGAAGGCGGGATGCTTACTTAAACGACCGCTTGAGTTCCTCGCCGATACTCAACTCGCCGTTGTCTATTCGGATGTGGTAGCCGCAACTTGGATTCGTGCAGGCCCACGCTTTGTAGTGAATCGCCGCGCCGTCTCTTCCATAGTCGGAAAGCGGGATTAAAACGCTTTCCTTGCACTTCAAACACTCAGGAAAATCAATTTTTTCCATCCGGCCCTCTCTTTTAGTTTTGGCGTATAGCCGCTAGGAACCATAGCTTGCATTCAATGTACTCGTGCCACCCTGCTATGTCAATTACAGTTGCCCAAGATGCGCGGCGTATTCATATACGGCTCGTTCTTGGGCGGCTGTTTCTACCGAACCGGGGCGCAGGTTCCGCACCTGCGTCAGGGCGGCCGTCGCGCTGCTGCCCATCCGCACCAAATAACTCGCCAGCATCGTACCCGTGCGCCCCAACCCCGCGCTGCAATGGACCGTCACGGGCTGTCCCTGCTCGACCGCCTCATCGACGAATTGGACAAAGGCCCGTATATCCCCGAGCGACGGCGGCTCCATGTCTCGTATGGGCAAGTGCAGGTACGCCATATTGCGCGCCGCCACCTCCCTCGTCTGCAGAGCAGTTGCAGTCAGCGACACAATCGCCTTTACGCCCTGCGCCGCCAGCAAATCGAGATCGTCCGCTAGCTCCTCGTTCCCATCCCAACCACCAATCTGCCCAGCACCTGCCAACCGACCTTCCAATAGCCAACCAAAATTGAACACCATACTAGGCTCCCTGCGGCCCTTCAACCCAGCTCTCCCCCTCGACTCCCACTTCCTTCTTCCATATTGGCACGATCTGCTTGAGCCGATCAATGGCGTACTGACACGCGGCCAGCGCCTCGGCCCGATGAGGGCTAGCCACGGCAATTAACACGCTGATTTCCCCGATTTCGACCTTCCCCACTCGGTGAATCATCGCAACATCCACGACGCCCCACTGCGCCTTCAACTCGTCGCCAATCGCCGCCATCTTCTTCTCGGCCATAGCCGGATACGCTTCGTACACCAAGTAATCGGTTTGCTTGTCCCCGGAGTGATTGCGCACCACCCCGGCAAACGTGGCCACCGCACCATTTTCAGCGCGCACCACCTTGACAAACAAATCGCCGGGTTCAATCGGCTCTTCGGTAATTCTGAACACGTTAGCCCCCACTTACCGGCGGAATAAGAGCCACCTCATCGCCCGCCTTTAACACGGTGTGGTTTCCCGCGTACTCGGAATTGACTGCAATCGACAACACCGGCTGCACGGCGCCCAGTTGCGGATACGCGGCCACGAGCTCCCGCTGCAAATCCGCGACCCGGTAGCCTTCCGCAATCTCCCAGTCGCAGCTTCTGTGGCCGACTGCATCGCGGCAGGAAGCAAAAAATAAGACCCTGATTTTCATATTCAGTCGCAAACGCCGCGGCCTTGTGCAACGGGCCGTGCCAAAAAAGGAAATGGGACCCTTTTGAGGCCCCATTTCACTCACTGACTACTGCTGTTGTCCACCTAAGGAAGGAAGGAACTGCGGAACTACCTGAGCAGCACCATCTTGCGCTTCGCTACGTAATCGCCAGCACGGAACAAGTAAAAATACATGCCGCTGGCGACGCTAGCGCCGCTTTCGTTCCGGCCATCCCACACGGCTTGGTACTGACCTGCGGCCAGCGACTCGCCGTCAACCAGCTTGCGCACGACCTGACCCGCGATGTTGTAAATCGCCAAGGAGACGATAGCGTCGCTGCTCAGATCGTAGCGAATCGTGGTTTCCGGGTTGAAAGGGTTGGGATAGTTCTGACTCAGCGAATTGGCCAAAGGCACGGCCGCGAGCGGCTTGGCCGCGGCCCAAGCGGCACTGAAGTCAACCGCCAAGTCAAGGGTATTGCCAGCAGCATTCTCCGTGGTGGTACTCGCCTGAATGCTGAGGAAAGACACGACCTCGGCGTCAACCTCAATGGACGAATTGCCGTCGGCATCGGTGGTAGTGCGCAAGAACGCGCTGCCACCGGCGGGAATCGTGCCGATGTTGATCACAGACACCGACTGCGCGCTGCGGTTGTAAATGTCCCACGAGATGAGCTGACCCTCACCCGAATCGCCCCAGCGATCGGTGAAATGGACCGAGTACTCGATCTCACCGGGGCTGCCGTCATCAACCGCTCCCGCCTCGGCACCAGAAATCAGCGCGTTGCCCACTAGCGGCGCAGTGGCTACCAGCACCGGATCGGGCCGGTTGATGTACACGCTGAGACCCAATAACTCGGCATCCAAGGCATCGCGCATATCGGACGCCGAGCCGATCGAGACGCTGTTGACCACAATCTCGGCCTCGGCCTCGGTGCTAAAGTCGTCCGCTGTGACGAGGGTAAACATCCCCAACTCGCCATCGCCATCTACGGCGGCCTCAATCACCACCGCGCCGCCCCGCACTTGGCCCTCGGCAACTTCCACGGCCGGGGCCGACAAATTAAACGCAGCGGAACCCGCAAACGTGGTAGCCGCTAGGTCAAAGGCATCGGCCGGCGACACGTGCAAGGTGACCGAAACCTGCTCTACGCCGACTAGCCCGGCCGCCGACAAAGCCACGGGGACTTGTTCCCCCGCACCCGCGACGATCTCGTCCTCGCTATCGAGGGAAACCTGCGAGACGAACATCAATTGATCGGCGTCCGGCACCGCCCAAGTGGCGTTGAAGTCAACCGCCAAGTCGCTAGACTCACCGGCCGAATTCCCCGCGGTCGTGCGGGCGCGCACATCGAGCGACGTGGCCGCCGCTTTTAGGTTGCCTTCGCAATCAAACTGAATGGCCGCATCGCCAGCCGCATCGGTCACATTCCGCAGGCATACATACGCCCCAGAGGGCACCTCTCCGACTCCGAGCAGATAGACCGACTTAGACCCCTCGTTGGTGATGTCCCAAGCAATGGGCTGGCCCTTGGTGGCCCTACCTTTATAGTCCGCGAAATTGACCGCGAACTCGAGTTCGCCCGGGCTGCCATCGGCAACCGCACCGGCACCGACCGGAGAATAGGCCGGATTCGCAGTAAGCGACGAAGTGGCTACCAGCATCGGCTGGTACACCGGCAGATTGACGATCAGTTCAAGCCCTAACGGCTCAAGGACATCCCGGTCCACAGACGACGACCCGAGGGACACGTTAATCACCACCACAGCCCCAGAGTCATTTTGGCTAAAGCTACTCGACGTCGTGAGGGTAAAAACACCCAAAGCACTATCGCCATCTACTGTCTCACCGAGAGTGGCCGCACCGCTTTTGATCAGCCCATCCCCTAGCAATTCCACGCCGGGCGAAAAGCCAAAAGCCGAGGTAAAGGTCGTCGCCGCCAGATCAAAGGCATCAGGCGGAGAGGCCGTCAGGGTAACATCAAACTGCTTGACCCCGACCATTCCGGCAGCCGACAACTCCACCTGAATTTGTTCACTAGAACCAGCGGCGACATGCTCCCCACTGTCCAGCGAAATGACGACATTCGCATTGTCCCCGGCGATAGCGGCTCCACAAAGTGCGAGCAACAGGGCGATGGCAAGAGGAAACATCTTGCGCACGCTGTTCTGCATGGTTGCTTCTCCTTCTATTAGTAATCGGAAAATCGGAACCTGTTGATTTATATAGTGAAATAGGACCCCAAATTTGAGGTTTGAGGTCCCATTTCACTAACGCGCTGTGCAGTAGGGTCGTTTACTTGAGCAGCAGCATCTTCTTGACTTGGAGGAACGCATCGCCCGCCTGTAAGCGGTAGAAATACATCCCCGACGACACACTGTACCCGCGGTCATCGGTCGCGTCCCACTCTACCACGTAACGACCCGCACTCTGCGACTCAGCTACCAGCGTCCGAACCGGCTGACCAACCACGTTATACACGGTCAGTTCCACGTCCGCAGCCTGCGGCAACGCATAGCGAATCGTCGTCGCCGGGTTGAACGGGTTCGGATAGTTATCGACCAGCGAAAAGACTTCCGGCCGCGTCTGCAACGACACCGGCGCCGGCAGTGCCAGCCGGTTGACCGCTAACGCGCCATCGGCTAGCTCGCTGGCGGTAATCTCAACGACCGTGTCCTCGATCTCGGTCGCAGCGCGGAACACCAACTGCAACCCGACTTCGCCATCGGACAACACCTCGCCGTGCGCCGCCAGCGTCAACACCCCGCTCGCGTCGGACAACACCTGCGGAGCGGCCAACTCACCACCGCCCAACGGCCGGTCGGTTGACACCTCGACAAACGTCAGCTTGTCAGCCTCATACTGCACCTGCAAGCCGTAGCCCTGCATCGCGGCGAAATCCGCCAAACGCACATCGAGCACAAAGTCTTCACCCACGCTCGGCAGTGCCGACTGGGCCGCCAGATACAACCGCGCATCCGCATTCAGGCCAGCCTGCATGGGCACGCGCTTGGCAGCCGCGCCCGTGCTGCGACCAAAGTGATCGGCAAAGACGAAGAAGTCGTCGAAGTCGATCTGCGGCTGAGCACCCGACACTAAGTCAAACGCCGGGTCAAACGCAGCGTCCTCGGCCGTCAAACCGAACATATCGGCCAAGAGGAAGAAGTCGTCGAAGCCAACGCGGTTGTCCGCGCCGAACAGACCATACAATGCACGGCCTTCGCTATCGACCACCTGATTGCGCACGGCCAGCGCCGTATGCTCAACCGAAGCGGTTTCGTTGTCTGCGTCGTAGGCCCGCACCTGATAGGTGTAGCGCACGCCGTTGAGTGCCGTTTCATCGACAAACGACGTAGCCCCTGCAACTACCTGCCCGACCAAGACGAACTCGTCGTCACCGGCCGCGCGGCGATAGATGCCGTAGCCATGGACGCCAGCGACAGGCTCAGCCGTTGCCGGACCCAAGGCCCCAGCAACGACGCCCTGCAAAAGCTGATCCGAAGGCGACAGCGCCCACGTCAGCGCGATGCGACCGCCGGCGTCGCCGGGCGCGTCCAATACCTGAAGCGTCGGCACTGCCATCGGAGCGATATTGTCGATAGCGCGCACCGCCTCTTCGGTAATGGTCAGAGCCGAGCGCTCTGCCCCGGAGGCCACGAGATTCAGCTTGGGAGCCACGCCTTGGGCAAAGGCGAGGGCTTCCGGCAACAGCGTGGCGAACACCGGCGCGTCACCGGCTTGAATCGCCTCGCGGCTGGCCATCAGCGTCTCAGCCATCTGCTCGTAGGACTGGCTCATATCGCCGGCGCGAACAAACACGGCCTTAGCGGTCGCATGCGTGGTCAGGTTGCCGCGCTCGGCCGCAATGCCCCAGTTGGTCGCAACATTGTCGAGCGTCGCGACGATAGCGCGGCCGACAGCAACACCCGGCACTGCATCCACCATGGCCCAAGGCATCATCTCGCCGCCCAACACGGGCATCTCGCGGAAGACGCGATAGCCGTCGAGCGTGTGGTGATCAGTGGACAAGTCCCACGTCAGCAGCACAAAGCCACCTTGGTCGCCCGAACCGTCAGCACCCATGTAATCTGCGGCTACCACCGCGTCCGGAGCGTCCAAAGAAGGCGGCATGACTGCGAACTGGAACGGCACGGAACTGGAAGCACCCGCGGCGTCTGTAACCGTGTAGGTGACGGTTACCGGCGCGTCGCTTACGGCTTCGGGCGTACCCGAAATCGTCCGCGTGGCCGAGTCAAACGACAGGCCCGCCGGTAGCCCCGACACGCTGTAGGTCAGCGGCGGCGTACCGCCCATGACCTCGGGCAGCGTCAGCGAGTACGCCTCGCCAACGACCGCCCGGATAACTCCGTCCTCCCCGTGCTCATCCGCGGGATTGGCCTTGCCAGCACCCCCATTATTGAACATGCCAAAGAAATCGCCAAAGTTAAAGGGTTCTAGCGGCTGGTTGACCATGATGGAGAAGGTCAGGGTTGCGGACTCTTCGCCCGCCATCGCCGTGTAGGTAACTTCGACAGCCTCTTCGGTGGCCGCTTCGGGCGTGCCCGAAAGCATGCGCGTAGCCGCGTCAAACGACAGGCCCGCCGGCAGTTCGGAGACGCTATACGCAACGTCGCCCGTACCGCCCGATGCCGCCGGTAGTTCCATGGCTTCAATCTCCGTACCAGCGGTGTACTGCTGATCGGCAATAGAAGCCTCCTCGGCAAAAGCGAGCGGTTGCGGACCTGTGTCATCACCATCACCATTACCATCTACAACCGCGGCGTCGGAAATCGTGATTTGGGCTGAGCCGCTCGTCAGGCCCGGCGTGGACCCGTTGAGCATGATCGTCTCGTTGCCCTCGTCATCGCTATCGGCGGTCGGATCGATCAGCAAGTTGACTGAATTGGAGATCGAGCCGGCCGGAATGACCAGCAGCGGGTTGAACAGGGCCGAATAATCGACATCGCGTGTGGCCGCCGAAGCCGGATCCACCGAGAGGGTTACGGTGATGTCGCCTTCCAGCACCTTGCCGTCCAAGGTCGCCGTGACCGCAATCGCGGTCACCCCGTCGTCCTCGCTGAGCGTGTGCGGCACGGCCGACAGCGAGATGGACGTACTCGCGGTTTCGTCGTCGGCGATCTTGATGTCCGTCTTCGCCGAGCCACCCGAGGCCGAGGCTTCCACCCCAAAGTACTTATTGCCATCTACCGCATCGTTGTCGATGGGCGTGAGGGAAAGCATCGTCCGCCCCTGGGTCTCGCCAGCCGCAATGACGACCGAGCCGCTAATCGACGCGGTGAAATCGACATCGCGCACGGCCAGCGCACCCTCGCTGGGGGCACCAATCGTGAAGCGGACCGTCTCGGCGTTCTCCGAGGCCGCAGACAACGTCGCCGTTATGCCGATCTCCGTCATCGCCCCGTTCTCGCGCACCGACGAATGGCTTGCGGTCACGCTGGCGACCGAAGTCGTAACTGGCGGCGCTTCACTGACCTCAATTTTGAAGGACATTGCCGCGCTGTCGTCGTCGTCGAGTACCGTGTAAATGACGGGGGCTTCACCTTTCGCCATCGGCGTCCCCGAAATCGTCCGGGTGGCCGGGTCAAACGTCAGGCCCGCCGGCAGAGTGGCCGACACGCTGTACCTCTTGTCGCCAGTGCCGCCTTCGGCTGCCGGCAGTACTTCCGGCTCAATCTCCATGCCCACCGTGTACTCAAAGACTGTGGACCCCAAGTCAATAGAACCGAAACTAAGGGCATCCGGGTCCGTCGGCGTCGCCGCCGCGTCCGCGTCTTTCAGCGTTATCGTCGCGATGGTGGTATTGACGTCTTCGTCATCATCGTTCTTGACCGGACTTTTCAACTGCGTCAAGAAGATTTTCTTGTCCCCGCCAGCGAGCGGGGTGATGGACACCGTCGACGTGCCACTGACTTCGCCCGCCGGAATCGTCAGCGAACGGAGGGAAGCCGTGTAGTCGGTGTCGCGCTGCGCCGCATTATCATCCGTAGCGGTCCCTTCATCCGGGCCATCCCGGCTAATGATCAAGGTCACCGTAACGTCGTCGTCAAAGACCTTGCCGTTTAAGGTGCCGGTCACCGTAACATCCTGAGCGCCCGTTTCGGCCTTCAACTCATTGGGCGTCGCCGACAACGTGATTGTATCGGTAAGCGTCTCGTCGTCAACGATGGTGATATTTGCACGCCCCGCCGTGTCACCCGCTCCGACCTTGGCTTCCACTTGGAAACCTCTCGAACCAGTCACACCGGTGTTGTCCACGGGGGTCAGAACGAGCGTCGTGGTCGCCGAGGTCTCGCCGGCCGTAATGGTGAGATCATCGACATCCACAGTGTAATGTATGTCGCGGCTCCCGGCACAATCGAAATCACCGACACAATCGGCCCCGGTGTTAATAGTGAACCGGACAGATTGGTCATTCGATACGGCCGCCTTCAAGGTGACTTTCAGCTCAATTTCCGTCCGCCCCGCGTTCTCGCGTACCATCGCAGGAGTCGCGGCCAGCCCGTCGCTTTTTACATCAGCAATGGCGGCGTCCTTTATCTTGAAGAAAGCCGGGGGCCGATTAACCACAAACTTCAGGTCTGCTTCCCTCAGGACACAACCAGTACCGTCCTCGTCCGTGTCCGTAGGGCAATTGCCAGAGGCAAGTAAGCGAAAGTCCTGATCACCGGTTAAATCCCCATCGAGGTTTAGGTCAATGCCCACTTGGCTTTCCCAAACATTATCATTGCCCCCTTCAGGGCCATCCGTACCTACTTCGTCAACGCCTAGATCACCGTAGTCAATGAGGCCGGCTCCAGTGCCGCCCGCTAGGGTTGTTTCCAGCAAGATATAGCGATTTATCTCAGGCGTAGTGCCGCCATCGCTGTCATGATCCCAAGCTTGAGCAGTAAGCGAATAGGAGTCGCCCGTATCCCCATCGAGGTTTAGGTCAATGCCCTTGAGGGTATCCGACCCCACAGCCTCCAGCGCGATATAGGCATCATACTTTTTGCTCTCTTTGGGATCGATGGAAATAGTCGCTCTCCCCGACACCCTTTTCTTGCGCAGGGTTAGAGAGGCCGCGGTCGCCGCGTAATCCGAATCGCGCGTCAGGATAAGAGTGTCCCTACCTGCGTCATCGGTAGCATGAGGGAAGTCTGTAACGTCAATGCTAACGGCGTTCCTAAACGCCAAGGTGTATGTAGCGTTCACCCCTGAAAGACTTCCATTCAAGGCACCAGTCACAGTAACACTAGTCGAACTCGCCTCATTGCTCAGGTCGCCCGGATCAAACGAAAGATCGAACGAATCGCTTATCTTGTCGTCGTCAACCAAGGTAAGCGTCACCCCACCAGACGGAACGACCGTGTGAGAAGAACCGGCATCACCTTCAATATCGATATCAAGATCGTCGTCGGCACCGTTGTTCTGATAGTTAGTACCGCGCAACTTATCATTGATAGGGGTGAAGGTGATTTCCCCGGTCGCCTCTTTCTTTCCCTTAGGAATTATGATCGTAGGCAGTTTCGAGATGCGGTAGCGATCGTTTTGCGCATTAGTCGCGTCATCTAAACTCAAGACCACAGCAATATCCGCCGCGGCATCAGCCGCCACTTTGGCTTTCGCCGTGATCATGGTTTTACCAGCATCCTCGCGCACCTTGGTCTTGTCCAACGACAGGGTGATTTCCACCGCGGACGCGGCCCCTTCCCATCCCAGCACCAAACCAGCCGCCAGTAGCCAAGAGCCGCCAGCCAAACGCCGGATTAACGACTTCATGTGTATCATTACTCAACCTCCCCAGGGAAAGCATCCCTGATTGTGAAAGAAAAATTAAAAGATGGATTTGCCTTAAACCCATTCAGATTTCGCGTTTTTGCGTTTTTCATACGCCCCCTTTCGCGGCTTGTTCGTGCATAACGCATAAAGCATTATTCCTATACAATAGAGTTAATTATACCTACTATAAAAAGAAGTGTCAAGCATAAATTCCTCTTTGACAACATACCCTAAACGCCCTAGCCAAAGCAGAGCGGGCAAAGGCTGGCTGAGCGATCAGTTCAACTTCAACAGAATGGACACCAACAGGCCGCCCACAGCCAACAGGCTCGCCACCTGCATCCCAACCAACCAACGGGTCAGCGAGTCAATGCGGGCGTTGGTCTCCCGAATAGCGCGCTCCATACTCTCAAAGCGAGCATTGGTCTCCCGCCGAAGCTCGGCAATAGCGCGCTCCATACTCTCAAAGCGAGCGTTGAACTGGCGGCCTTGCTCGGTCAACAGCTCGGCAATGCCTTCCAAGCGGCCAATCCGCCGCTCGTGGTCCTGTACTTGCGTTACAGGTTCGGTCATTTCGTCTCCCCCTTGTGAAATTCCTGCGGATTATACGACTCAGCCGGCTCCGCCGACCGGTCTTTTGAAGTGTCAAGCATAAATTCCTCTTTGGCAACACACCTTAAACGCCCTAGCCAAAGCAGAGCGGGCAAAGGCTGGGCGATTAGTTCAGCTTCAACAGAATGGACACCAACAGGCCGCCCACAGCCAACAGGCTCGCCACCTGCATCCCAACCAACCAACGGGTCAGCGAGTCAAAGCGAGCATTGGTCTCCCGCCGAAGCACGGCAATAGCGCGCTCCATACTTTCAAAGCGAGCGTTGGTCTCCCGCCGAAGCACGGCAATAGTTGCGTTGAACTGGCGACCTTGATCGGTCAACTGCTCGGCAATGCCCTCCAAGCGGCCAATCCGCCGCTCGTGGTCCTGTACTTGCGTTACAGGTTCGGTCATTTCGTCTCCCCCTCGTGAAATTCCTGCGGCGCATACGATTCAGCCGGCTCAGCCGACCGGTCTTTCGGGTCAATGCGCTCCATGCGGTAGGAAAATCCATCCCTCAGCGTCTCAAGCACCCCATTCATCCGAGCCTGCTCCTGCTCCAGCCCCCCCAGCCGCGCCGGAAGCGTCTCAAGCATCCCAGCCGTATGCGCCTGCGCCTGTTCCAGACTCCCCACCCGCTCCGAAAGCGCGTCCTGACGCTCCACCAACTTATCCATCCGAGCCGAAAGCGAAGCCGCATGCGCGTCCTGACGGGCCGAAAGCCCATCCATCTTCACATCCTGACGCGCCAATCCCTCATCCAGACGCTGATTAAACTGGGCCGAAAGCCCATCCATCTTCGCATCCTGACGCGCCAGACCCTCATGCAACTGCTGACGCAACTCAGCCGCATGCGCCTCCAACTTCTCGTTCAACCGCTGCTCTAACTGAGCCGACTGCGAAGCCATCTCGCTCTTCATCTCGGAGCGGAACGCATCTAACTTCGCGTCCAACTGCTGCGCCGACTGGGCTGCATGCGCCTCCAACTTCTCGTTCAACCGCTGCTCTAACTGAGCCGACTGCAAAGCTACCTCGCTCTTCATCTCGGAGCGGAACGCATCCAACTTCGCGTCCAACTGCTGCGCCGACTGGGCTGCATGCGCCTCCAACTTCTTGTCCAGCCGATCCCAATCGGCGCGGCTGCTCCTCCTCATGGCCAGCGTAAGGCCCGCAAATGCAATGAAAACGCCGACGACCGGAAGCCAGTTCATCATGCTACTGTCCATAGAAAACGCCTCCTCCTAAAGCTACTTTGGGGCAAATATCACCGACCCCCATCCATTTGTCAAACATCCCGCCGCCCCCACCGCAACGCCCCCACCGCAACGCTAATACCCGCGAAAAATAGCGAAACTCCACCTCGTGTTCGCCGGAATGATGTAGGATTGCTACATACTCAGGGCTTCATTTCCCAGAGCGTACGGCTCTCGCTGGAAATCCACTGGCCAATATAGATGTGGCCGATGGAGTAATCGGGGAGTTGGGCGGTCACCACACACTGGTCGTCGAGCCGCACGCCGCCGTAAGTGAGGAAATTAAAGTCGAGATTATCAAAGCCGGACGGCCTGCGGTCAGCCGACAAGTCAAGCGGGTCGTCGGGCCTGACCTGCAAGACGAAATTCGTCTGCACATCGTCGGGGGCACACGGCTTTTTGCGGTACGTCAGCTTGCGTCCATTGCGGTACACGTCCCAGCCAGCGCGGGCCACTCGCTCGTCAGCCCCTTCTACGCCCCAAGTGCTGATCGGCCAAGTCGAGTCCGCACGGATCACTCGCTCGCCAGCTTGTTCGATGAGTTGCTGCACGTAGCGTTGTTTGCAGGCGCGCTGCCTTGCCGCATCAAACGGCTCGGCCGCTGTCACGCGAAAGACCACGCCGCCGGCCAGTTCGGCCACGGTTTCCACCCCGGGCAAGCAACGGATGTCGAAGTCGTCGAAGTCGTAAGAAGACGCTTCACGCCGGATCCATAATATAGATGCGCTGTCCTCGGTCCCCTGTATGACCGACGTCAAAAGGCGAATCTCGTCCGGGAGATGCTGGTACTTTCCCGGGGCCGCGGTCCGGTCCGCAAAATAGGCAAGGTACGCGTTGTTGCTGTAAACCCTGCCATCAATGGGAGTATCCCGAAGGTAATTCAAGATCTCGGAATCTTCCCAGTAGGACCCGTTGTACGTCCATTCCTCAAACCCGGCGACTCGCGCTTTGTCCGTAATAGTCAGGTTCCTATCCGCCGAGTAGCCAACATGGACGAGAAAGCCCAGCGAGACGAGACCCACCAGCCCGTAGACGGCGCGGCCCCGTCCCGCCGTGCGGCCCCATCCCGCCGCACGACCCCATCCCGCCGCCTCGGCTCGATCTATAAACAGGAACCGATCCAGCAGCAACCCCGCGGCCACCATCAGCGGCACATGCACCGGCAGCAGATAGCGGCTGTCAATGCCATAACCCACCACGAAGGGCACGACGGCGATCATAAAGACGAGGTACATCAAGGCGAACACCCCGAAAGGGAGCACCGGCCCCAATCCGAAGGCTGGCGGCGCGGCCTCGGGGCCATTCCTGTGGCTATCGCTTCGCATTCGGGCGGCGCACAGGACGACCGCGGTACCGGCCAGCCCGACTAACCCGACCGCCAGCCACAGCAAATACACCAACCCATCCGGCGCGTTCGAGGGGACGACCCACTCGCCGAACACCTCAACGGTCTGGCTCAACCCATCGGATAGGGACTGCCCCGTCCCCCTCCGTTCTCCGCCCTCCGTCAAGATTTCGGCGACCAAGTCATTTTCCAAAAATGGGTCGTAGTTACCGCCTGACCTATAGCTCGTCCAATTGTGCGCCAATACCGCCAGCAAGGGCACGGACGAGATCGCGCCAAAGACGAGGGCCTGCTTGAGCCGGGCGGCGAGGACCAACATGAGGACTCCGGTGCCGATCAGCACCACGCCCGGATAGCGGGTCAGCGTGGCCAGCGCGGTAAAAACCGCCGCCCACCCCAAGGATGGCCAAGCTGTCTTTTGGTTGAGGAAGGTCGCCAACTGCATCAAGGCGAGGATCGCGAACAGGACGAAGAGCGGCTCGGTCAAGAAGCGCGACGCGAGATCGCTCAAGGGCAGGGAGACTAGGGTGGCCACGCTGGCGGCCAGTGCCAGCCCCCGCGACCGAAGATTAGAGCGCAGATAGAGGCCGACCGCCAAGATGGTCAACCCAAAGGCGACCGCATTGACCAGCCGACCCACCTCCAGCGGATCGATGCCGACCCAACCGCCAGCCGCCAGCACCAAAGGGAACAAGGGCGGCCACCCCACCACCACCAAACCCGTGAACTCCCGCCAGCCTTCGCCCGCGAGGAAGTTCATGGCTGTGGACAGATGAAGTGTGGAATCCGAAGTAACCGCGGCGCCGTAGGTGGCGGTGCGGACGAGAATGTGCGCGGTGCCCAGCCCGGCGAGGACGACGATGAGCAGCGCGAAGGGGTCGCGCCCCAACCGGGCGATCCGCTCAATGGCGGGGCGCATCAACTCAGGCATCGGCATCCTAAAATGGGCGCAAGTCTAACGGACGCGCCCCGTACTCCTGTATTTGCGTTACAGGTTCGGTCATTTCGTCTCCTCCTCGTGAAATTCCTGCACCTGCTCTTAGGAAGGGTCAACCCGGCCAATATCTCAAAATGGTTCCAGCTATTGTCGCGGCAATAGCCATCCCCCCGAGAACCCCGCCAAGGACCCATGCTTTAGTCGCTGTATGCTTCATGTTTTCCTCTACTCTGGCAAGAGCGTCCTTACATTCAATCTATGCTCGACGAGATCGGTCATGCTACTGTCCATAGAAAACGCCTCCTCCTAAGCTGATTTGGGCAAATATCACCGCCCCCCATCCGTTTCATCCCGCCGCCCCCGCCGCAACGCCCCCACAACCACGCCCATCACCACCACCAACCCCACCAAAACCGCCCCCCGCGACCACGCTAATACCCGCGAAAAATAGCGAAACTCCACCTCGTGTTCGCCGGGCGGCAACGCCACCCCCTTCCATATATAGTGTACCCGCAGCATCTCAGCCTCCTGCCCATCCACCCACACCGACCAATTCGATTGGTAGTTCTCCGACACCACCAACAAGCGCGGCCCCGCGCTGTGCGTCCGCAGGCGGATCAGCCCGCCCGCCGGGTCATAAGCCAGCCGCTCAACCCGGTCGTCGGCCCGGTCACCCGCGCCATCAAGCCGCACCACCGGCGCCCGTTCCAGCAAAGCCACGCGCTGAGGGTCGGCCCGGCCGCTCAATAGCCGCGTCAAAACCGCCTCGCCATCGGCCAAAACCTCGGCCTCGGCTGCTAGGTAAAACCACGGCAAAGCCTGCGGATTTTCGTACAGACGATAGCGCTCCCCCTCAAAGCGCAGCGGATACGCCGCCCCATTCAAGGCGAACGGCTTGGGCGCGGCCAAGTACTGGCCGTTGAGCAAGTTCAACAAAGACTGGAACGCCGCAGACGGTACGCCCGTGTGCAAAAACTGCTGCACCAGCGGCTCAAACTCCTTTAGCATCCGGTCGTAGCGGCCCACCGTTAAATCGTGAAAGCCCGTGATGGACCAAACGCCGTGCAAGTGATAGCCCGGTTCCTCCAGCACCCGGAAGCTAGGCAAGGGCAAAATGCGAAAGAGCGACTCATCGCGTTGCAAAAACTGCACGGTGCGTGCGTTCTCCCGGCGAATGTCCGGGTAGCGGCCCGGCTCCCGATAGTGCAAATAGACCCGATCGACGCGCCACGTGTCGAACAAGGTCACCGCGCACAAGCCAGCCACCAGCGCGGTCGCCGAAAGCTGGCCCCCCAGCCGCAGATAGAGCAAGGCTGCGCCCGCGCCCACTGCCAGCGCGACGCACCAGCCGCCGCGGGCGATCCAATCGTAGCTGGCGGCCAACACGGCCCGCTTTTGCGGCGCAATGTCCTCGTAAAACACGCGCACCCAAGCATCGGTCGCCCCCTGGGGAAAAAGCGCGACCAGCAGGGCGAGCGCGGCGAGGATGCCGCCGACATAAGCCAAGCGGCCCCGCAGCAAGGCCCGCTCGTCCGCGCCGGCGTCTAATACCCGCTGCAAGCCCAACCCGGCCAGCGCACACCCGGCAAACGCGAATACAAACGACCCCATGCCAATGGCGCGCTGCACATCCGCCCCGGGCAGCAGGTGAAACGCCAGCCAGTGGACGGGCGTGTGCTCGCCCAAGACGTAAGCCAACGCCAGCACAAACACTCCAGCCAACAGCGCCACTTGGGGGCGACGACGCCATTCCGGCATCATCAACAAAGCCAAGAGCACGGCCAACGCGCCAAAGTACTCGGAGTTGATCTTAAACGCGTTGCGGCCCCAATAGCGGGAGCCTCCCTCTACGAGCAGGTCGTCGTACCCGCCGAACTCCGGGACGACCAGCGAAGCCACTTCCTCGGGGTGCAGCGACCAGCTCCGCGCATACGCGAGTTGCTCGGCTGCGGTCTTGCCTCCCACCTCGTCGCCCGTGGCCCGCTTGGACTCGGAGCGGGTGTAGAGCATCACCGGAAACGCCCCTTCGGCCCCCAAGGCCAAGCCCAGCCCGACCGCGCCGGCAAAATGCACCACGCGCCGCACCAAAGCCCGGTCGCGGCGCGTCTGGTACAGCTTAAACAGGAAATAGACGCCGAGGCCCAACAGCGCGAAGTACGTCATCGGCGGATGGGAGTAAATACACGTCCCAATCAGCGCACCGAGCACCGCCCAATAGAGCAGCCGACCCTGCGCCCAGGCTCGTTCCAACGCCCAGAGGATCCACGGAAAAAGGGCGATAACGCCCATCTTGGCATAGTGGCCGGCCAAGGGAAACGCCAAGAAGGTCGGCGCGGACATGAAGGCCAGCCCGCCCCACAGCGCGGCGCGACCGCCCACGTGGATTTGGCGCAAGTACGCGTACATGCCCAAGCCGGCGACGAACATCGTCAGGATGTAGCGCCAGCCGATGTAGCGCTGAAAGGTGGTGAAAAAATACAGGACGTAAGTCGGGAAGTACTGGGGGCGAATGCCCTCGGACTGGGGAAAGCCGCCCATCTTGGGGTCCCACAGGGGCTGCGCCACCGTTTGCACCTTGTCCCAAAAGCTCAGACCCGCGCCTCGGTGGTAATCGGTGCCCACGTCCAAGCCATAGACGATCTTGTCTGAGAGGGGGAACTCGTGAAAGTACAGCAGGCTCAGGGCGAGGAAGAAGACCGGGGGGAACAGGCGGCGATTCCACAGCGGCGACCCGGCGGCCTTGGCCGGGGCTTGGGGCTTGGCGCGTTTGTCTTTTTTAACCATAAATCCAATCCCTCCGCAATGGCCTAAGCCTGTTCCATTTCCTCAACAGCGCGCAAATACACGTTCTCCAACTCCTCGGCCAACCGATCCCAGCCAAACCCCTTAGCCCACGCTCGGGCCGCGGCCCCCAGTGCCTGCCGCCTTGGGGCATCGGCGATCAACGCCCGCATTCCGGCCGCCAAGGCACCCGCATCGCCGGAGGGGACCAACACCCCGGTCTCGTCGTGGCGCACGGCGTCGCGCAGGCCATCGATGTTGGTGCCCAATACGACCTTGCCGGCCGCGGCCGCTTCTACGGCCACCATGCACCAACCCTCGTAGCGGGACGGGAGGCAGACCACGAGGGCGCGCCGCAAGAGTTCGCCCTTTTGCTCCTCTTCCACACTCCCTAGCACCTCCACGCGGTCCGCCAATCCCGACCGCCGCGCCAAGTTGCGGACGCGAGCGAGCTGTGCAGGGGTGCCGCGCCCCGCCAGCTTGAGGTGAATATCCCGATGCTCGGCGGCAATCTCGGCAAACGCAGCGATCAACAGGTCAATCCCCTTGGTGTGGATGTCCATGCGGCCAAAGTAGAGCAGGTACGGACCGTCCTCGGGCGCGAGCGCGAAAAAGCGGCGATCGACGCCGCTATGCACTATATCGACCGCCGCGCCGGGAGCATGCCGCTCAATGCGCGCCTGTACGCTAGGGGCAATCGTCAAGATACGGGGCCATGCCCGCAACGCGCGCTGCTCGCACAGCCACGCCACGCCGCCCACCAGCGGATGTTTGGCGAGGGCGTGCAGGCCCATGAAGTGATAAAACAAAAGCAGGCCCTGTTGCCGCAACGCGGCCGGGACGCGCAAGGGCGCGAAGGCCGAAAACTCATTGATCCACAGGTCCCACTCCAGCCGCTGTAGCTGGGCTACGGCCGCTCGGCAATAGCCCAAGCGGCTCTGGGCGTAGCTGCGGGCCGAGCCAACGCGCAACAGGCGCAGGCCGTGCTGTTCGGTTTCTGGCTCGGCCCCGGGGAAAAGGCCGCTGACCACGGTGATCTCGTGGCGGCTAGACAGGCGGCGGTACAGCTCCAGCGCCCGCACCGCGCCGCCGCCGCCCAACCACGGGTTGGCGATGTCGTCGTACATCAAGTGGCAGATCTTCATGGGCGAGTGCGCGCGCCTCAGAGCACGCCCTTGGTCGAAGGGACGCCCTCCACTCGCTCGTGCCGCTGTGCGGCCATGAGCAGGGCGCGGGCGAACGCCTTGAAGAGGGCCTCAATGCCGTGATGGGCGTTGTGGCCGCGCACGAGGTCGAGGTGGAGATTCATCCGGCCTTGGTCGGCCACGGCGTAGAAGAATTCGCGCACTAAGGACACATCGAGCGCACCGACCCGCTCCTCGCTAAAGGCCGCGGCAAAGACCAAGTAGGCCCGCCCCGACAAATCCACCACCGCCCGGGCCAGCGCCTCGTCCATGGGCACGTAGCTGTGGCCATAGCGTTGGATGCCGACTTTGTCGCCCAAGGCTTGGGCGATGGCTTGGCCGAGACAAATTCCTACGTCTTCCACGGTGTGGTGGGCATCCACGTGCAGGTCGCCGCGGCATTGGACTGCTAGGTCGCACAGGCCGTGCCGGGCAAAGGAGTGGAGCATGTGATCAAAGAAGCCGAGGCCGGTATCCGCGCGGCACTGGCCGCGGCCATCGAGAGCCAGCCGCAGCTCGATTTCGGTCTCGGTCGTCTGGCGCACAATCTGCGCCGTGCGGGCCTCGGTGCTCATGCCGGCTGTTGGCGGATGCGGACGGCGTGGGCGTGCCCCTCAAGGCCCTCGGCTCGGGCCATGCGGACGATGGGGTCGGCCGCGCGGGCCAAGCGCTCGGGGGTGTACGCGATGATGCTCGTGGTCTTGACGAAGTCAGCCCAGCCCAACGACGAGGCGTAGCGAGCCGCGCCTTGCGTCGGCAGCACGTGATTGGTGCCAGCGAAGTAATCGCCGACCGGCTCGGTGGAGGCCGCGCCGAGGAAGAGCGCGCCGCAGTGGCGCACTGAATCCACCCAGCGCCAAGGATCGGCCACCTGCAATTCGGCGTGTTCCGGCGCTAGGCGGTTGAGTAGCTCAATCCCCACTGCTAGGCTCGGCACCACGACAATCGCGCCGTACTGTTCTAAGGCACTATCTATAATAGAATAGCGCGGGAGGGCCGCTCGTTGCGCTTCGAGTTCCTCTTGGACGCGGCGCGCTAGGGCCGCGCAGTCCGTGATGCACACGGCCGCGACCCCCCAGCCGTGCTCGGCTTGCGCCAGTAAGTCCGCGGCGATCCAACGCGGGTCGGCCCCTGCGTCGGCCAGCACCGCGATTTCCGACGGGCCGGGCAGCAGCGCGATACCCACCGCGCCAAAAACCTGCCGCTGCGCCGCCACCGTATAGGGCGAGCCCGGGCCGACGATCTTGTGGACCGGCCGGATGCTCTCCGTGCCATAGGCGAGCGCGGCCACGGCCTGCGCCCCCCCCACGGCATACACCTCGTCAATGCCCAACAAGTGCGCGGCCGCCGCAATGGCTGGGGCTGGCCGGCCGGGCGCTACGGGCGGCGTGACCACGCAGAGCTGGTCCACGCCAGCCACCTGCGCGGGCACGGCCGTCATCAGCAGGCTCGAAAACAGCGGCACCTCGCCGGCCGGCACACACAGGCCCACCCGCTCAATCGGCGTGATTTTCTGACCCAGCATCGCCCCGTCGCCCGCTTCGACAAACCAAGGGTTGAGCTTTTGCCGCTCGTGGAAGGCGCGGATATGGGCCACCGCCTCGGTCATGGCGGCGCGCAGACTCGGGTCGAGCGCGGCCTCGGCCTCGGCGAGCACGGACGCGGGCACCTGCACCTGCTGCGGGCTTATCTCCACGCCATCAAAGCGCTGAGTCAGCGCACACAGCGCGGCATCGCCTTCTTCCCGCACCTGCCGCACAATGCTCCGCACGGCTTCTTCAACCTCGGCGTCGAGCTCGGGGCGGCGTGCCAGCAGGGCGGCCAGCGGGGGGGCCAGCGGCTCGGCTGGATAGGACGCGATGGGCACCATTAGTACACGACCTTGTTGAGCGGGTATTCGATGATGCCTTCGGCTCCGAGCCGCTTGAGCGGGGGGATGAGCTCGCGCACCACCCGCTCGTCCGCGACGATTTCCAGCGCGACCCATTCGTCGTCCATCTGGCTGGAGACCGTGGGCGTGTGCAGGGCCGGCAGCCGGGCGATGACGCGGTCGAGCTGGGCGCGCGGCACGTTCATTTTGAGGCCGACCTTGTGCTCGGCTTCGAGCGCCCCCTTGAGCAGCATGAGCAAGTTCTCGGCCTTCTCCCGCTTCCAGCCATCGGCCCACGCGGCCTCGTTGGCGATCAAGCGCGGGGTTGATTCGCAGACCGCAGCGACGACGCGCAGCCGGTTGGCCTTGAGCGATGCGCCCGTCTCGGTCGCCTCGACGACCGCGTCGACCAGCCCGGGAATGCCGGCCTTGACCTCGGTCGCGCCCCACGAAAACTCCACCTCGGCCTCCACGCCCCGCGCCTGCAAGAAGCGGCGCGTCACCCCGACTAGCTCGCTGGCAATGCGACGGCCCTGCAGGTCTTCAACGCATTGGATGGGGGAAGCCTCGGGCACGGCGATGACCCAGCGCAAGGGCCGCGCCGTGCTCTTGCTGTACGTCAGTTCGCCGACTTCGATTACATCAGCCTCGCTTTCGAGGATCCAGTCTCGGCCCGTCAGGCCCACATCGACGACGCCGCGCGCCACGTACTGGGCGATTTCCTGCGCCCGGAACATCAGGCCAGCGAGCTGGGGGTCGTCGATGTCGGGCACGTACGAGCGCGGCGCGAGCCGCACCCGATAGCCGGCGCGGACAAACAGATCAAACGTGGACTCCTTCAAGCTCCCGGATGGGAAGCCTATCTTTAGTTCCTTCATCTCGCTCCTCTCGCTCCTAGCTAGTTCAGCGCGTCAGCGACTTGGGGGCTTAGCTTGTGCAAAGCCTGTCGCACCGCGATCCGGTCTTCTTCCGTGCCCTCCCTCATCAGCCGCTGCAAGTGCGGCACGGCGCGCCCATCGCCCACCTCCGCGAGGGCATGTACGGCCTTGCTGCGGATGCTTTGCAGCTCGTCGGCATCGAGCGCGACCAACAGGGCTTGGTAGATCGCGGAGCGGGCGGAGCGGCCGAGCGGGGCCTGCCCAATCTGGCCGAGGGCCTGCACGGCCACGTAGCGCACCTCGTCCGAGGGATCCAGCGACATGCGAATGACTTCTTCGGCCGCGTCGCGGTATCCATAGATGCGCAGGCTCTGCAAGGCGGCGATCCGCCACTTGGGCTTGGGGGCGCGCAAGGCGCGGCGCACCACGCGGAAGGCCGAGTCGCTCAAGGCCGGCTCGGCCTCGTACGAATGGCACGGCCCGAGCGCACCCAGCACGTATTGGCGCACTTCGGCCGAGGGGTCGCGCACGTATTTGAGCAACGCGGCGAGCGCGGTGGGCGAGCCGATCTGACCCAACGCCCACGCGGCCGCGGCCGCCACCCGCGGCGACCTATCGCCTAGGGTGGCGACCAAGGCCGGCACGGCGCGCTCGTCCTTAAAGCGGCCCAACAGCTGCACCACCTCAAACCGCACGCGGATGTAGCCGGAGTCGGCCTCCTCAATCAGCCGGGGGACGACCTCGTCGGCGTCGAAGCGGATGAGTTGATTGGCGGCTTTGGTGCGCTCGGCTTTTTGCTGGCTTTTGAGCTGGTGAATGTACTCTTCCGGCGAGGGGCCGCTACACGCGATGTTCGAGCCCGCCCCCAGCAGCAAGGCCCAAAGGGCGAGCCGCATGGGGCCAAATTTTTGGTTCCTAAAATAAGAGCCGACCATGCCGTTAAAATAAGAGCCGACCATAACACCGTCCACTGCGCTAGGTCGCCGTTTTTGACAATCCTCCTAGTGGCTTTTATACTCTTTCCATCCCTATTCCACAGGAGGTTTCCCGTGAACCTACAACTCGTTTACTGCTCGGCTTGAGGCTACGAAACCAGAGCCGCCAGTTTGGCGGAACAGCTACTCGTCGCCTACAAAACAGACATCGCGGCCTTCTCGCTAATCCCCTCAGACCGAGGGCGGTTTGAACTCAGCCTCGATGGCGAGCTGATCTTTTCCAAGCTCCAAGAAGGCCGCTTTCCCGACCACGGCGAAGTCGAAGCCCGGCTCGCCGCCCGCCGCTAAAGAGGAGATTCCATTTTGCAGTACTGCCGCTTGCTCAGTTTCGCCCTCGCGCTTTTGAACGCCCCCGCCCTCGCCCAGGCGCCCGAAGCTCTCGACTACTTCCGCGAGGGCTACGACTTAGTCAAGAAGAGCGACTACCGCAACGCCGCTATCGAGCTAGAAAAGGCCGTGGCGGCCGATTCCTCCTACGGGAACGCTCACTACGTCCTCGGCATTTCCTACAAGGCCCTCAACGAGTACGACAAAGCCATCGGTAGCTTCAAAAAGGCCCACGCCCTCGGCACCAAGCCGGAGCAGGCCGCCAAGGCCCTGGGCCAACTCTACCAAAAGGCCGCCCTCAACAGCTTTCGCCAAAAGAAATACCGCGAGTCCATCAACTATTTTGCCAGCGCACGCGAGTTCAGCCCGCAAAGCGCCCAATCCCTCTACATCATGGGCCTCGCCCACAGTGGTCTGCGCGAGCAGGACAAGGCCAAAGTGGCCTTTGCCGAGGCCATAGCGGCCGACCCCACCGACGCTAGGCCCTACAATGCCCTCGGCGACATCCAGCGCCTCAGCCGCGATTACGGCAAATCCATCGTCACCTACCAGCGTTCCATAGAGGCCGACCCCACGTACATGGAATCATACGGCGACTTGGCGCGGGTGAAGTTCGACACTCAAGACATAGAGGGCGTCGTGCCGCTTTTGCAAAAGGCCCTAGCTATCGACGCCAGCTACGTCGAAGGGCACCGCTTGCTCGGCATCGCGCTCAACCAGCTCGGCCGGTTCCACGAGGCCATTGCCCCGCTGAACAAGGCCGCCGATTTAGACGACGCGTACTGCGAGACGTATTACCGGCTGAGCGAGGCGCACTACGGCATGGGCAACTTCCGCCAAGCCATTGAGCAGGGCCGGCACGCCACGAGTTGTCAAGACGACTACCGAGCCGCCGAAGCCCTCTTGGGCGACGCGCATTTTCAACTCGGCCAGCGAGAGGAAGCGCGCCGCTGGTACAACCTAGCATTGAAAGACAGTCGCTTCAAAGACTACGCGGCGAGCAAACTCGCAGAGATCGACGAGCAGCGCCAACAGCCGTAATGGCGCTGCTGCTGGCCTCGAACAACGCCGGTAAGCTCCGCGAAGTCCGCGCCTTGTTTGCCGAGGTCGAGGTCGTCGCCCCGGCCGACCTCGGCTTGCAGCTCTGCGTCGAGGAAAGCGGCCAGACCTTTGCGGCCAACGCCCAGCTCAAAGCCCGCGCTTATGCCGCGGCCAGCGGCCAGATCGCCCTCGCCGACGACTCCGGGCTCGAAGTGGATGCCCTCGCCGGTGCCCCTGGGGTCTATTCGGCCCGCTACGGCGGCCCCCACCTCAACGACGCCGGCCGCTGCCAGCACTTGCTGGCCCACCTCAAACCATATCCCGCGCCCGCGCAACGCCGCGCCCGCTTCCGCTGCGTCCTCTGTGCCGCAAGCCCCGACGGCCGCCAATGCCAAGCCGAAGGCACGTGTGACGGGCTGATCGCCCCGGCCCCAGCCGGGAGTAACGGCTTTGGCTACGATCCGGTCTTTTTTGTCCCCGCCTACGCTCAAACCATGGCCCAGCTCGACCTCGCCACAAAAAACCGGCTCAGTCACCGCGCCCAAGCGTTGGCGGCTATGCGCCCGCTCCTCGCCCGCACCTTTCCCGAGCTGGGCCGCGCCCGTTCCCATTGATGTTTGGTCCGTTTTCCCCATACGTCCGTCCCTACCGAAGCCGCATCCTACTCGGCGCGCTCTGCATCGGGCTGGGGCAGGCCGCAACCGCGTACATCCCGCTGCTGGTGGGCGAGGCCGTCGATGCGGTCTCGACGCCGGATGCGGCCGCCGAGGCCGTAGAGACCTACGTCCTTTATATCCTCGCCGCGGCCTTGGGCGTGGCGGGGTGCGGGTACGCCATGCGGATGCTGTTGGGCCGCGCTGCCAACCGCATCGAATACGACATCCGCACCGCGTATTTTGCCCACCTGCTCAAGCTGCCGCTCTCGTACTACCAGCAGCGCCGCACCGGCGACCTCATGGCGCGGGCGACCAACGATCTCCACTCCGTGCATATCTTTTGGGTCTATGGCATTCGCGGCATCGTCGATACCGCCTTGGGGCTGGCCTTCACCCTCGCCTGTATGTGCCTGCTCAACTGGCAGCTGGCCCTGCTGGTGCTGGTCCCCCTGCCGCTTTTTAGCGCGGTGATGATCCGCATCGCCGCAGTCATCAACATCCGCTACAAGGCCATTCAAGAATATTTCGGTCGGATCAGCACCTTTATCCAAGAAAACCTTTCGGGCATCCGCGTGGTCCGGGCCTATACCCAAGAGCCAGCGCAAAACGCCGCGTTCGACCGGCTCAACTGGGCGTATCTGCAAAAAAACCGTGCGTACATCCTCACCCGCGCCAACTACCGGCCGCTTTCTTACGTCATCGCCTCGCTCTGCCTCGGGCTGAACTTGTGGCTGGGCGGGCAGGCGGTCATCAACGGCGAACTCAGTTTGGGGACGTTTGTGGCCTTCAACGCGTACCTAACCCAGCTCATCCGGCCGATCATGTACACCGGCTGGATCATCG
The DNA here is from genome assembly GCA_965242865.1 of Candidatus Latescibacterota bacterium. GTDB lineage: Bacteria > Latescibacterota > UBA2968 > UBA8231 > UBA8231. The sequence continues at coordinate 4,190,790 of CBDETK010000013.1, read as the reverse complement.
ACCGCGCCCAGCATGCCCTCGTGTCCATGCAGCGCATCAACGAGGTCCTCGCGGTCGAGCCCGAAATTCAAGACCGCACCCTGCCTCCGGCCCATTCGCGCCCAATCGCCGGGCACATCGCCTTCCGCAAGCTCAATTTCTCCTACGGCAAGGAACGAGTCCTCCATCAGATCGATCTCGACATTCCCCGCGGCACGACCCTCGGCATCATTGGCCGCGTGGGCGCGGGCAAGACGACCTTAGCACGCTTGGTGCCGCGCTTGGTCCAAGCGGGACCGCGACAGGTATTCATCGACGGGGTGCCGATTGAGGAATGGCCGCTGGCGACCTTGCGCGACGCCATCGGCTACGTCTCGCAAAACCCCTTTCTATTTTCCACTACCCTCAACGCCAACATCGCTTACGGCGCGACCTCGGCCGCCGAGGCCCAAATCCACGCCGCGGCCGCCGAGGCCCAGCTAAAAAAGGACATCGACCAATTCGACGCGGGCTTTGCCACCCTCATCGGCGAGCGCGGCGTCACCCTGTCTGGGGGGCAGAAGCAGCGCACGACGCTGGCCCGGGCACTCATTCGCCGGCCGCAAATCCTCATCCTCGACGACGCGCTCTCCGCGGTGGACACCCATACCGAGGAAGCCATTCTCGACCGCTTGCACGCGCTCATGCAGGGCCGCACCACCCTCATCATTGCCCACCGCATCTCGACCTTGCGCCACGCCGACCGCATCGCCGTGCTCGCCGACGGCCGCATCGCCGAGTTGGGCACCCACGACGAGCTGATCCGCAACGGTGGCTTCTACGCCGACTTGCACCAGCAGCAGCAGCTTAGCGCCGAGTTGGAAACGCTGTGAGCACCGAACTCAATAAAGAAGAAGAAATCCAAGAACGCGCCTTTAATCTGGGGCTGACGCTGCAACTTTTGGGCTATCTCAAGCCCCACCGCCGGCGCGTGGTCCTCGCCTTCGGCACCATTGCCCTCGCCGCCGGCACCGGCCAGATCGGCCCCTATCTGACACAGGTGGCCGTGGACGACTCCATCGCCGTCGGCGATTGGGCGGGGCTGCGCTGGATCATCGCGGCCTTTTTTTTCAGCGTCGCCGTGCAGTACGGTGCTCAGTACGCCCAGACCTTGGTCACCGGCATGATCGGCCAGCGCGTCATGTACGACCTGCGCCGCGACCTCTTCGCCCACCTGCAAAAGCTGCCGCTGCGCTACTTCGACCGCACCCCGCTGGGCCGGATCATGACCCGCACGACCAACGACATCGACGCCCTCAACGAGTTTTTCAGCGAGGGGGTCGTCTCGGTCTTTATGGACTTTTTCACCCTGCTGGCCATCGTGGGCTTCATGGCCTACATCGACGCAGAGCTCGCCCTGATCTGCTGCACAGTAGTCCCGATCATCGCTATCTCGACCTTTTACCTCCAAGGGCTGGCCATGCGCGCCTACCGCGAGCTGCGGACGCGCCTAGCGCGGCTCAATGCCTATTTGCAGGAGAACATCACGGGCGTCGAGGTGGTGCAGCTCTTCAATCGCCAGCAACGCAATTTGCGCGACTTCGACGTCGAGCACCTGCCCTATCGCCGCGCCGAAGACCGCGAAATCCACTGCTATGCCATCTTCTTCCCCTTTACCGAATTGCTCGGCACCGTCGGCATGGCACTCGTGCTGTGGTACGGGGCCTCGGACGTGCTTGACGACCGCATCGAGTTGGGGGTGCTCGTGGCCTTTCTCCAGTACATCCGCCGCTTCTTCCGCCCGATCATGGACATCTCCGACCGCTATGCCCTGTTGCAGAGCGCCATGGCCGCGTCCGAGCGCGTCTTCGAGCTGTTGGCGGTCCCGGCCGAACCCGCCGGTGGCTCCCCGCGCAATCGGCCGGCGGCCAGCCGCGGCGCGATTGAGTTCCGCAACGTGTTCTTTAAGTACGATCCCGCGGCCGAAGACTGGATTCTCAAGGATGTCTCGTTTGAACTAAAGGCCGGGCAGAGCCTCGCGCTGGTTGGGGCCACCGGCTCGGGCAAGACCACCATCGTCAGCCTCCTCTGCCGCTTCTACGACATCCAGCGCGGGGCCATCCTCGTCGATGGCCGCGACGTGCGCCAGTGGCCAGCGACCGAGTTGCGCCGCCGCATCAGCATCGTCCAGCAGGAGGTGTTCTTATTTTCGGGAAGTATCAGCGGCAACATCCGCCTCGGCGAGGACGCCATGGACGACGCCCAAGTTGAGCGCGCGGCCCGCTACGTCAACGCCGCGCCCTTTATCGAGCGCCTTCCCCAAGGCTACGCCCACGCCGTGGCCGAAGGCGGCTCGACCTTGTCGGCCGGGCAGCGCCAGTTATTGGCTTTTGCCCGCGCCCTCGCCTTTGACCCGGAAATCCTCGTCCTCGACGAGGCCACCTCTAGCATCGACACCGAAACCGAACAGCTCATCCAAGATGCCATCGCCAAGCTGATGCGCGAGCGCACCTCCATCGTCATCGCCCACCGCCTCTCTACCATCCGCAGTGCCGACCAGATCTTGGCGATGCACCACGGCGAGGTGCGCGAGCGGGGCCGCCACGAAGAGCTGTTGCGCCAAGGCGGGATCTATGCGCGGCTCCACCGCCTCAACTACGGCCGGTCTTAGGCTTGGGCCTCTTCTTCCTGCGGGGCCTTGCCGTCTCTCTCCACGGCCTTTATAACCAGATCGCGCGTCTCTTCGGCTTGGCGCCGGATCAGACGCCGGGTGTCCTCGCCCTTGTGCGGGGCCAGCAAAACGCCCACGGCCGCGCCGACTACGACGCCGGCCACAAAACCGGCCAAGAGGCTCGTCGCGCCGTTGGTTGAATGCTGCCTGGGGTAAATTTTTTCGTAGAACATACAACGCTCCTTTAGTTATGGGTTTGCTTACTGTCTAAGAAAACCAAGTGTATTGAACAAAATCAATGCAATTTTTATAATTTATCCTTCCCTCTTCTCCCGACAACGCTGAGAGGACTTTTATGGCCCAAGTCCTGAGCACCCCTTCGCACAGCCTCAAAGAATTTCGCATCCTGCCTGGGTACACGCCAACAGACGGCAACGCGACCACCGCGTCGCTCAAAACCCGGCTCTGCCGCAAGGGGGGCGACTTTCTCTATTTGCACGTGCCCTTTCTCAGCGCCGCCATGCAGGCCGTGACCGGCGGCGACATGGCCATTGCCTTGGCCCAGCTAGGCGGCATCGGCATCCTGCCCGTCAGCCAGCCCGTTGACGAGCAGTGCGCCAAGATCAGCCAAGTCAAGCGCTTCAAGGCTGGTTTTCAGACCGACATTCTCACCTTGGCCCCGGATCAACCCATTGCCGAGGTCGTCGAGATCATCCAGCGCACCGGCTATACCACCTTCCCGGTCACCGCCAGCGGCCAGTTCCACGACCAACTCCTCGGCATCCTCACCGACAAGGACTTTGACGAGCGCCGCGACCTCGACTGCCGAGTCGCCTCCCGCATGAAAACCGACGTGCAGGCCGGCCGCGAAATAAGCGACCTCAAGGCCGCCAACGAGCTGATGATCCGCTACGGTCGCGGCTTCCTGCCCATTCTGTCCAAGGAGGGCGTCCTGCAAGCGGTGGTTTTCAAAAAGGACCTCGACAAGCACCTGCGGCATCCCAACGAATCAATCGACGAAAAGAAGCGCCTGATCGTGGGCGCGGCCGTCTCCACTCACCCGGAGGACCGCGAGCGGGCCGAAGCCCTCATCGCACACGAAGCGGATGTGCTCGTCATCGACGCCTCCGACGGGCACACCTCCTACCAGCGGCAGATGATCCAATTCCTAAAGGAGCGCACCGACGCCCCAGTCATCGGCGGCAATGTGGTCACGGCCGAGGGATTTCGCTTTTTGGCCGAGGCTGGCGCCGACGCCATCAAAGTCGGCATGGGCATCGGCTCGGGCTGCATTACGCAGGAAGTCAAGGCCACCGGCCGCGGCCAAGGCACGGCCTTAATAGAAATCAGCGCGGCGCGCAACCAGTGGCAGCAGGAACACAACGCCTACTTGCCGATCATCGCCGACGGCGGCATTTCAGGCCCGGCCGAGATCGCCGTGGCCATGGCCTTGGGGGCCAACGCCGTGATGATGGGGCACTTCTTTGCCGGCTACACCGAAAGCCAAGGCAACCTCGTGCGCACGGCGGCCGGCGACATCGTCAAAGAGTACTGGATGGAAGGGTCGCTGCGCGCCCACAACATGCGGCGCTATGCCCAGACGCGAGAGAACTTCTTCGAGGAGGGCATCTCCGGCTACGTGCCCCATATCGGCTCGATTCACGACAAGTTGCCCATCCGCATTCAAATGCTGCGCGCCACCCTGGCCACGGCCGGTTGCCGCACCATCGACGAATTGCACGAAAAGGCCGTGCTCGAAATGCAGTCGCCCACCGCGCTCATGGACAGCCAGATCCACAACATCGTTCCCACCCAAACCGACCAGCAAATCCTCTAACTATGCACATACTCATTACCAACGCCGCCACCGCGCTCGGCCAAGCCCTAGCCGCTGGCCTCGGCGACGCACACCAACTGCGCTTGACCGACCCTGCGCCTGGGGTCGGAATCCAGAGCGATCTAGGGCACGGCCCCGAGACCGACGCGCTCGTCAAAGACATCGACGTCGTCGTCCACCTCGCCTACGCACCGCGCCCCGGCGACGGCCAGACCACTTGGCTCGACCGCAATACACGCGGCACGTACAATCTGCTCTTGGCTGCGGCCACGGCTGGGGTCGAACACGTCATCCTCTTGAGCACCCTCGACCTGTTCGCCCCATACGAAGAAGACCTCGCCGTGGACGAGAATTGGCAGCCGCGGCCCTCCTGTGCGCCGGCCGTTTTAGGTGCTCACCTAGCCGAGTTTACGGCCCGCGAATTTGCCCACAGCCACGCGCTCCACATCACCGTGGCCCGCCTTGGCCACCTCGTCCGCGCCGAGGAAGTCGCTGGCCAGCTCTACGACCCGCTGTGGCTCGACGAGCGCGATGCCGCCCAAGCCATCGCCCAGCTCGTGCAAAAGGGGGCCTCCGGTCCGTATCGCGTCATCCACCTTCAGTCCGACGCGGCCCGTGCCCGCTTTTCCGTTGAGTATGCCAAGAGCCACCTCGCATTCGCTCCCCAATACAACTTTGAGGCTAACCCATGAAGGTTCTGCTCCTAGGCGGCAACGGCTTTCTCGGTCCGCACGTAGTCAACCAACTCCAAGACGCCTACGCGCTCCGCATCACCGACATCGTGCCCATCGACAGCCCGCACGAGACCATGCAAGTGGATGTCTCGGACCTCGACCAAGTGCGCCGCGCCACCGAGGGCACCGACGTAACCATCAACTGCTCGGTGCTGCGCCCCGACCGCAAGCTGGCCTTTGACGTCAACGCCACCGGCACGTACAACGGCATCCGCGCCGCGGTTGAAAACGGCCACACCCGCTTCATCAACACCGGCCCCCACTTCACCCAAGTCGGCCCCTCGTACGAGCACTACGACTTTGCCATCAACGAGGAAGTCCCCCTGCATTCCGGGATCAACCTCTACGCCCACAGCAAGTCGGTCGGCCAAGAAATCTGCCGCATCTTTGCCGCCAACCATCCCATCCACGTACTCACCACCCTCTTTTTGAGCTTTCGCGCGGCCGAGCCGACCGCCGAGCAACTCGGCCGCGGCACCAATCCCTTTTCCGTCACCTTTCCCGACGCGGCCCGCGCCCTGCAAAAGTGCCTAGAGGTCGATTTGGCGTCCCTGCCCTCGCGCTGCGAGATCTTCCACATTACCACGGACACGCCCCACGGCCGATACAGCAACGCCAAGGCCCGCCGCCTGCTCGGATGGGTTCCGCAAGACCTACTCGCGGGCTACTGGCGCAAGCCGACCTCCTAGCGCTTTCTCGCTCCGGGGCCGACCGCAAATCAGCTAGCGCCGAGTGGGAATAAACCGATGAACATCCGAAAGCGCGTCTATCACTTTATCGAGCCGAGCTATGGGCAAGGTCACATCGTCGATGTGGTCATTATCCTCCTGATCTTGCTCAACATCGTCGCCCTAATCCTCGAAACCGTCGAGCCGATCTACAACCTCAATCGTTTCGCCTTTGAGCTTTTTGAGGATCTCTCGCTGGCCGTGTTTACAATCGAATACGTGGTCCGTCTATGGGCCGTTACCGCCAATCCGCGGTTCTCGCGCCCCGTAGCTGGGCGCATTCGCTTTGCCTTAACGCCCCTAGCCATCATCGACCTGCTGGCCATTCTCCCTTTATTTTTTCCGCCCCCGAGCGTAGATGCACGCTTTGTCCGGGTGGTGCGCGTCCTGCGGATCTTCCGCGTCCTCAAGCTGGTGCGCTACTTCCGCGCCCTGCGCCTGCTCGGCCAAGTCATCGCCGATCGCAAAGAAGAGCTCGTCAGCATCTTCTTGGTGCTGCTGATCCTTTTGTCCATCTCTTCGTCGCTGATGTACTTTGTCGAGCACGAAGATCAGCCCGAAGTCTTTACCAGCATCCCGGCCACCATGTGGTGGAGCATCGTCACCTTGACCACGGTCGGCTACGGCGACACGTACCCGATCACCGCCCTCGGCCAAACCATCGCCGCCATCATCGCCATCTTGGGCATCGGCATGTTCGCGCTACCGGCCGGCATTCTCGGCGCGGGGTTTGTCGAAGCCCTAGCGGCGCACCGCTCCAAAGACCCCAAGCACCATTGCCCACACTGCGGCAAGCCACTCACATGAAAAAAGCGGCCGAGGCAAAAGCCCCAGCCGCTTCCTCATTCGGCCCACTCTTGGCCGCTTTCGCTTAAAAGAACGCTATTTTGACCAGCAGCGCTAAAACGACGGGACCATATATGAACTTGACCAGCACCAAATCGCGCTCAATTTTAGCAAGACGCTCGTTAACGCTGGCTTCCAACTCGTTAAAGCTGGCTTTCAGCGCATCCGAGTCCTCTTTGGTCGCGGCTTTCAACTCATCCAAGTCCTCTTTGGTCGCGGCTTTCAACTCATCCAAGTCCTCTTTGGTCGCGGCTTTCAACTCATCCAAGTCCTCTTTGGTCGCGGCTTTCAACTCATCCAAGTCCTCTTTGGTCGCCAGCCGCTCGGCGAAGGGAATCGCCCCAGCGGCCGCCTTGGCCTTTTCTTCGGACGTTCCCGCTTCGATCAGCGCATCATAGACTTCAGCAACTATCAGACTCATGGTTCCCCCACTCGGTTATTAGGTCAACGGCAGTTCCACCCGCCGCCCTTCGGCCATGCTGATCTGCACGGCCTCGGTAAACTCCATGTATTTGACGCCGTCGCCGAAGCTGGTGTGCGTCACCGGGCGGCCGTCGCGGATGGCGGCGACAAAATCCTCTTCCACCTGCCAGCCATTGCGCGGATGCTCCGGGATGTCAAAGGGCTGGTACTCGTCGTCGCCCTCGCCAGCTATCCATATCCCGCCGGGCGTCTGCGGCGTACCCGCGTCCATCCGAAACGAGCCTTTGGTTCCGTAAAAGGCAAAGCTAAAGGAAGGGCCTAACCGCACGACGCTGCTCAGGTGATAGACCGCGGTCGCCCCACTTTCCAGCTCGGCGACAATACCCAAGCTCTCCGGCACATCGGCCGGTGCGCGCTGCCCCGTCTCCTCGTCGAGCCGCTCGGTCGTAAACGTCTTGCCGTGGGCTAGCACGGCCTTTTCGTGCCCGGCATAGCGCCGCACGGTCTCGTTGCCAATGCCCATCACCATGATGTTGTTGCCGGACAAATCGCGGCGTTGCCGCCAGTGCAGCGGCGCGTCTGGATCGTAGCCGCCGGAAAGGCCAGTGAAGTGAATTTCCAACAGGTCGCCAAAAAAACCGCTGTGCAGCTTGTCGAGCAAGAGCGGCTCGGCCGACAAGTAGAAGGGCGCCGGCACGATCATCGCCACCTTGTCGGTTTGCTGCGAGGCCGCGTACATCTGCCGCGCTTCGGCCAGATTCATGCACATCCGCGCCTCGGTCAGCACGTGCTTGCCCGCTGCAAGCCCGGCCAGCGTCATCGGACAGTGCATGTAAGGCCAAGTGCCAATGCATATCGCATCGACATCGTCGCTTTCGATCAGCGCCCGCCAGTCCTCAAAGACTTGGGGAATCCCGTACTCGTCGGCGATCCGTTGGCCCGATGCGCGGGAACGATTGCACACGGCGGTTATCTCAACCCCGTCAATACCTTGAAAACCGGGAATGTGCTGCAAGCGGGTATTGGCCCCCGCGCCTATGAGTCCTATGCGAAGCGTCACAGCCGTTTCCTCCTGTTGGTTTTAGTTGATTCCTCTGCGACAATATAGCCGGAGGCCGCAGGGCGAGCAACCAGACTTGGGGCTTCTGACGCGCCTCCACCCGGCCCGGATCAACGCCACTCATAGAGCGATTTACGCGCCAGCCGATACTCGTCAGCCGGCCGGTCAATCGCGGTCGCTCCGCCCGAGGCCACCTCAATTAGGCGGGGGCACACCGGCTCGTACGCGGCCCTCGGCGCCACCGCGCCCTTGGCCACCAAAATGCGCTGGTGCTCGGGCTGGATTCCGGCACAGGTGATCTGGTGGATGCTGTTGGGACAGGCGCGCTCGCTGTTGAGCAAGAGCAGCCCTTTGCGCCCGTCGTGCTCGACTTGTACCACTGCGGTCGGCCCCTGATCGAAATAGCGGCCCCCACCGTGCCGACGCGCACGCTCTTCGTACGACCCATCGTGCAGCGTCCGCACCCGGCCGGCGATCGCCAAGGTCGGCCCGTGCATGTCGTCGGTCTTGCCGCCGACGCGGAGCTGGACCGGCCCGCCGACGCCGGCCGCAAAGCACGCCTGCGCGCTTTCGGCGTCCCAAATCGATACGACCCAGCCGTCCGCTCCTTGGGCGAGCAGTTGCTCCAACACAAACGTCGAGTCCCCAGACGATCCGCCGCCGATGTTGTCGCCCATGTCGAGCAGGCACACGGGCCTTTCCTCGCTCTCCACAGCCAACCGCACGGCCTCGGCCGGGCCGGGCACCGCGGCCTTTAGCTGGTCGCGGCAGGCCCACATAAGCTCGCCCAACCGCTCGGCCTCGCGCTCGGCCCTTGCTTGGTCGCCATCGGCAATCACCGCGATCGCCGGCCCCATATAGGGCACATCCGCGTACTGGTAGCCAGCCGCGATGCTACACCCGAGAATCCCCGCTTGGGCTTCCAACTCAATCGCCGCCTGCATCAGCGGCTGCATGGGCGCGACGCTCGTGTTGTGGAAGTAGATATTGAAGAGCACCTCTGGTTTGACCAACGCCATCTTGGGCTGGACCTCGCCGCGAATCTGCCGAGTCAGAATGGACGCAGCCTGCAAGCCGCATTCCCGCTGGTCAATGTGGGGGTTGGTTTTGTAGATCATCAGGCAATCGGCCGCGGCCACGAGCACCGGGGGCACGTTGGCGTGGTAGTCGTGGGTCACGGCGATGGGCAAGTCGCCGACCAGCGCGCGCACCCGGCGCACGGTCTCGCCATCGGCTTGGGGGAATCCCTCGGCGACCATGGCCCCGTGCAGTGCCAACAACACCCCGTCGAGCTGGGGGGCGGCCTCGAGGCTGCTGAGGATGCGCCCGACAAAGTGCTCGTACGCGGCCGCGGTCACCGGGCCGCCCGGAGTCGCCGCAGCCGCTAGCAGCGGATACAGCTCATAGCCGAACTGCTCGGCCCCGGCGATATAGCCGGCAATCTCGTGAAAAGTTCCCGCGTACTGGCCGATCAGGCCCGCGCCTTCGCAGACTCCGAAATCCTCCAATTGCGTCGGCTGCGAATAGAACGAATTCGACTCGTGGGAAAAACCCGCTATTGCAATCCTCATTTGGCATCACCTTTCTAGCGTATCGCCTCGCTTGCCGTAGAATATAGTGTAGTGCTATCTTGCCCAAACGATTATGAACCGTTGGCAAAAGATATTCACCTATAAAAAGACTAAGCGGCTGACGCAAATGGTCGCCTGCGGCGGCTGAGCCTCCAAGCTGCGCCCCGACTCGCTCGGGCGTGCGCTGGCAGGTTTGCCGGCGACCCGCGATCCCAATCTGTTGGTCGGCTTCAACCTCGCTGACGACGCTGGCGTCTATCGCCTCAACGAGCGCGAAGCCCTCGTGCAGACCGTCGATTTCTTTACCCCCATCATCGACGACCCCTACACCTTTGGGGCCATTGCCGCGGCCAACGCGCTCAGCGACGTGTACGCCATGGGCGGCAAGCCGCTCACCGCGCTCAACATCGCTTGTTTCCCCGCCAACGCGCTCGCGCCGGAGGTGCTCAACCAGATTCTCCGCGGCGGCCAGTCCAAGGTCGCCGAGGCCGGCTGCACCCTCGTCGGCGGGCACACCGTGCAAGACCCGGAGCTCAAGTACGGCCTCGCCGTCACCGGCCTCGTCCACCCCGACCGCATCTACACCAACGCCGGCGCTCAGCCCGGCGACCGCCTCATCCTCAGCAAGAAACTGGGCACTGGACTGCTCGCCAACGCCTTCAAGGCCGGGCGTCTCGCCGAAGCCGACCTCGCCGAAGCTGTGGCATCCATGCTCGCGCTCAACAAGGCCGCGGCCGAAATCCTGCCGGACTTTGCCGTCCACGCTTGCACCGACGTCACCGGCTTCGGCCTTTTGGGGCATGCCGCGGAAATGGCCGAGGGCAGCCAAGTGGGAATGACTTTTTACGCGGCCCGCGTTCCAGCCCTAGCGCACAGCCTAGCGCTGGCCGCCGAGGGCCTTAAAGGCGGCTCTCTCGACAACCAGCGGTTCTTGCAATCCAAGGTCACCGTCGCCAGCGGCGTCGATCCGGCCCGCGCCAATCTCCTCTTCGACGCCCAGACCTCCGGCGGCCTGCTCATCGCCGTAGCCGAGGCCGAGGCCGAGGCCCTCCTCAACGCCCTCGGCCAAAACGGCGTGGAAGCCGCCGCGCTCGTCGGCGAGGTGACCCGAGAAAACCCCGGCCGCATCCTCGTCGAGCCGTGATCGCACCCACATTTCCCTTGCTTGGAAGCGAGAGAACGCCGTTTATTGTGCCTAATTTCATCGGCTTGCAACGGTTCGAGAAGGTTGCGCCGTACTCAGAACATTGGATTCCCGCTGTTGCGGGAATGACTTCTTTCTAAGGAGGAACGAAATGACTTCCAACCAAGACTGGTGGCCAGACCAGTTGAGCCTGAAGGGGCTCCGCCAGAATTCTCCCCTGTCCGATCCGCTGGGCGAGGACTTCAACTACGCCGAAGCGGTTAAGACCCTTGACGTGGGCGCGCTCAAGAAGGACATCGAAGCGGTGATGACCACCTCGCAAGACTGGTGGCCAGCCGACTACGGCCACTATGGGCCGCTCTTCATCCGCATGACTTGGCATGCGGCCGGCACGTACCGCATCAGTGACGGTCGGGGCGGTGGCGGCTCCGGCCACCAGCGCTTCGCGCCCCTCAACAGCTGGCCCGACAACGGGAATTTGGACAAGGCGCGCCGCTTGCTCTGGCCGGTCAAGCAGAAGTACGGTCGGCAACTCTCTTGGGCCGACCTGCTCATCTTCGCCGGCAACTGCGCCCTAGAGTCCATGGGGTTCAAGACCTTTGGTTTTGCCTTCGGACGCCCGGACGTTTTTGAGGCGGACGAGACGGACTGGGGGCCTGAGGGCACGTGGCTGGGCGACGAGCGCCACGACGACGACGGAGAACTCCAGGGACCCCTTGGGGCCGACCACATGGGCCTGATTTACGTAAACCCAGAGGGGCCAAACGGCAACCCGGACCCGCTCGCTGCGGCAAAATACATTCGCAATACGTTCAAACGCATGGCCATGAACGACGAGGAAACGGTCGCGCTTATTGCCGGCGGCCACACGTTTGGCAAAGCACATGGTGCGGCCCCTGAGGATCATGTCGGTCCCGAGCCGGAGGGAGCGGGCGTAGAGGAGCAGGGCCTCGGCTGGAAGAACGACTTCGGCAGCGGCAAAGGCCGCGATACGGTCACCAGCGGCTTGGAAGGCGCTTGGACCACAAACCCTGTGCAGTGGGACAACAACTTCTTTGAGCACCTGCACAACTACGAGTGGGAGCTGACGAAGAGCCCGGCCGGCAAATCGCAGTATGCTCCCAAGAATGCGTCCGCAGTGGCCAGCGTGCCCGATGCGCACGATCCCGCCAAAAAGCACGCTCCCATGATGCTCACGACGGACCTCTCGCTGAGGGAGGACCCGGTTTACGCGCCGATTGCCAAGCGCTTCCTCGAGAACCGCACGGACTTTGAAGACGCCTTCGCTCGGGCGTGGTTCAAGCTGATTCACCGCGACCTAGGGCCGCGCAGCCGGTATATCGGCCCCCTAGTTCCCGCCGAGCCGCTGTTGTGGCAAGACCCGGTCCCTGCTGTCGATCACGAGTTGATCGAGGAACGAGATGTCGCCGCGCTCAAAGCGAAGGTCCTCGCCTCGGGATTGTCCGTTTCCCAACTGGTCTCTACCGCTTGGGCGTCGGCCGCATCGTTCCGCGGCACGGACAAACGCGGCGGTGCGAACGGGGCGCGCATCCGGCTCGCACCGCAAAAGGACTGGGAGGTAAACAACCCTGCCGAGCTCAACGAAGTGCTCCAGACGCTGGAGCCGATCCAGACGGAGTTCAACAACTCGCAGACCGGCGGGAAGAGGGTCTCCTTCGCGGATTTGATCGTTTTGGCCGGGTGTGCCGGCGTTGAGCAAGCGGCCAAAAACGCCGGCCATGACGTGCAGGTTCCCTTTACCCCGGGGCGCACGGACGCCTCGCAGGAGTGGACCGACGAGGAGTCGTTTGCCGTGCTCGAACCCACCGCGGACGGGTTCCGCAACTACCTCCAAGCTGGGCAGGAAGGTCCGCCGGAAGACCTGCTGGTGGAGCGGGCCTATATGCTGACGCTCACGGCACCCGAGATGACGGCACTCGTCGGCGGCATGCGCGCCTTGAATGCGAACACCGGGCAGTCTGAGCACGGCGTGTTCACCGATCGGCCCGAGGCGTTGACCAATGACTTCTTCGTGAATCTGCTCGACGTGAACACCGAATGGACCGCGGCCTCCACCGCGCCGGATGTGTTCGAGGGACGCGACCGTCAGACCGGCGCGCGCAAGTGGACCGGCACCAAGGTCGATCTCATCTTCGGCTCAAACTCCGAGCTCCGCGCCATCGCGGAGGTGTACGGAGGTGCCGACGCCCAGCAAGTGTTCGTGCGCGACTTCGTGGCCGCGTGGAACAAGGTGATGAATCTCGATCGCTTTGACCTAGCGTAATCTCAGCGGGTGCTCGTCGATGAATCCGGAATCGAGGGCATCTTGCCCTCGATCCTTCGGAAGGCGGGCCGCTGGGGTCGTTAGTAAGGCTCAATACATCAAACCTACTCACGAGGAGAATCCTCATGTCATTCGTCTCCGCTGTTTTCGTCGGGCTGTTGTTGTCGGCTCCGGTGGTGGCCGAACCGCTAATAGAGGGTCGGGTGCGTCTTTCTTCGGGCGCACCAGCGTCCTCGGCGCAGGTACTGTTGTTTGACATGACGGCTCTGGAACGCGGCCCGGTGGCGCAGGCGACGACCGATGCGTCGGGCTATTTTGCGCTGTCACTGGCGTCGTCGAGCGGTCCGGCCCTGCCCGAGGGCTTTGGGTTGGGGCCGAACTATCCCAATCCGTTTAATCCTTCGACGATCATTCCCTATCAGCTTCCCATCGCGGCGCGGGTGCGGCTGGAGGTGTTTAATGTGTTGGGGCAGCGGGTGGCGACGCTGGTCAATGGGGATCGGCCGGCCGGGTTTCACTCGGCGGTGTGGAACGCGACAGAGGGGTCGGGTCAGGCGGTGGCAGCAGGGGTGTATATCTATCGGCTGACCACGGCCGGGGCGCAGCATACGGGGCGGATGGTGCTCGTTGACGGGCAGGCCGGGACAGCGGCGGCTTCGGCAGCGGGTGTGCCCGGTTCGGCGGTCGGTGTGCCCGCCGAACCGGCCGAGCGGACCTATGGTATCGTCGTTTCGGGCGCGGGTGTGGATGCGGCCTTTGCGGTGCGGGCGGGAATGGGGCCGGTGGAGTTCGTAGTGGACTCTACGGAACCCGCGGGGAAGGCCACATCGGATTGTAGTCTGGCCGATATAATGATGAATAAGGACGGATGCGCCGAAAACCCAATCCTGACGGAGGTGCCCGAGGGGTACACTGCACCGCCGGATACGACCAACGGAGAAGGCGAAAGCCCAGAGAACGAGGAGGACGAACAGCCAGAAACTTTACTGCCGGAGCCGCCCAACGAATGCGCCGAAAACCCAACTCTGACGAACGAGGACGAGCAGTCAGAACCTGCACCACCGGGGACGAACAACGGCGAGGGCGAAACCCCAGCCCCGACCGACGAGAACGACGAGCAGTCAGAACCTGTACCGCCCGGTGCAACCAACGGAGAGGTCGAAAACCCAACCCTGACGAACGAGGACGAGCAGTCAGAACCTGCACCGCCGGGGACGAACAACGGCGAGGGCGAAACCCCAGCCCCGACCGACGAGAACGACGAGCAGTCAGAACCTGTACCGCCCGGTGCAACCAACGGAGAGGTCGAAAACCCAACCCTGACGAACGAGGACGAGCAGTCAGAACCTGCACCGCCGGGGACGAACAACGAATGCGCCGAAAGACCAATCCTGACCGACGAGGATGACGACCAGACCGAACCTGCGCCGCCGGATACGACCAACAGCGAGGGCGAAAGACCAGTTCTGACAGACAGGGACGACGAGCAGTCAGAACCTGCGTCACCGGATACGACTAACGGAAGAGACGAAAGACCAATCCTGACGGACAGGAACGCGCCAACCGAACCTGCGCCACCAGATACGACTAACGGAAGAGGCGAAAATCCAATCCCGACGGAGGACGACGCGCCGACTGAACCTGCGCCACCGGATACGACCAACGGAAGAGACGAAAACCCAATCCCGACGGACAGGAACGACGACCACCAGACCGAACCTGCGCCACCGGATACGACTAACGGAAGAGGCGAAAATCCAATCCCGACGGAGGACGACGACCAGACCGAACCTGCGCCACCAGATACGACCGGATACGGCCAACAGGGGGGCTAAGTCAATACGTCGGCGGATCACGCTAAAGCGTCAATACCCGTGCGGTGAATCGCTCGATAACGCGCACTTGATTTACGTCCATCGCACACACTTCGTGAGGGCAGGCATATTTGTCCACGGGGAACGGAAAGCGTCTCACCCTCAACCAGGAACTCTTCGGCGGCCCTTACCCTAAGTTTCACTATGGCCCATCGCCCCCGCATCCTCTTCCTCGCCCGTCGCTACCCCCCCACCATCGGCGGCATCCAGACCCACTGTCACGCGCTCTATACCCGGCTGGCCGACCAAGCCCAAGTCCGCCTCGTCGCGCTGGGTCGCCAATCGCTTTGGCACCTCGCTTGGTTCCTTCCCTATTGCTTTGGGATCGCCTGGTGGGCCGTGCTCTTCCGCCGCGTTGATGCCGTGTACTTTGCCGACGGAGTCGCCGCGGCGTTGGCCCCCCTCTTGCGTCCTTTGGGTCCGGCGCGATTCGTCACCACCGTCTATGGCCTCGAAATGACCTATAAAAATCCCCTCGCACGCGCGCTGATGCACCGGGGCGTCCGCGCCTGCGACAAGGTCGTCGTCATCAGCGAACACAGCCGCCGCATTACCGCGGCGAGCGGCGTACCCGAGGCCAAGCTGGCGATCATCTATTTAGGGGTGGCGCCGCCGAAGTTGGCACCCGCCGAGTTGGCAGCGGTCCGAGCGCGCTTTGAGGAGCAACACGGGCTGCGCTTTGGCCGAGACCGCGTCCTACTACTTTTCGGTCGCCAAGTCCCTCGCAAGGGCATGGTCGAGTTTTTGGACGAGGGGCTGCCCCTGCTCGACGCGGATATTCGCCTCTTGATCGGCGGTCCTCCCGGCAGCGAAACCACGCGCTTGGAAGCGCGCTGTCAATCGGGCCTAGCGGACCGCGTCGTCCTGCTCGGGCCACTCCCCGACGATGAGTTGGCCATGCTCCGCACCTGTTGCGATCTTTTCCTAATGCCCAACATCCACTTACCCGGCGATGTCGAAGGCTTCGGCCAAACCCAACTCGAATGTATGTACGCCGGCACCCCGGCGGTGGCCTTTGCCGTCGATGCCCTGCCCGAGAGCGTACGCGAGGGCGGATTCCTCGTCGCCCCAGCCGACTACCCGGCCTTTGTCGAGCAGATCCAGCGTTTCCTCGCGCTCGACCCGGCCGAGCGCACCGCGCTAGGCCGCCAGTGCCGCGCTTACGTCCAACGCGAATACGCCCCTCAAAAAATCGCCGCCCAGTACTTGGACCTTTTTACCGAAAGAGCCTAACCGCCATGCACTTTACCGAACTCGACACCCCGGCCCTCTGCGTTGATCTCGACGTACTAGAAAAAAACATCCGCGACTTGCAACGCGCCTGCGACCAACTCAAAATCGGCCTGCGCGTCCACACCAAGACCCACAAGACGCCGGCCATTGCACACCGGCAGATCGCCGCGGGGGCCATTGGCATCGTCAGCCAGAAGCTCGGGGAGGCCGAGGCCATGGCCGACGGGGGCATCCAAGACATCTTGATTCCCTACAACATCGTCGGCCGGCCCAAGCTAGCCCGCCTGACGCGCCTGATCCAAAGCGGCAAGAGCACCCTGACGGTCGCGGCCGACTCGGCAGCCACCGTGGACGGGCTGTCGCAGGCCGCCACGGCCGCCGGTTGCCGCATCCGCACGATCGTCGAGATGGATACGGGCGGCGGCCGCGTCGGCACCCAATCGCCCGCCGACACCCTCGCGCTAGCCCAGCACATCGACCAGTTGCCGGGGCTGGACTTTACCGGCGTTATGACCTACCCCAGCAGCGAGCGCGCCCGCCCCTTCCTCGACGAAGTGCGCGACCTAACGCAAAAAAGCGGCCTGCCGCTGCCCATCATCAGCGGCGGCGGCACGGGCAGCGAAGCTATCTCCAAATCCCTCGGCTGCACCGAGACCCGCATCGGCTCGTATGCCTATGAGGGCATGACCCGCGTGGGCCAGCGCGCCGACCTCAACCCGGCCCGCTGTCCATTGCGCTTAGTCGTCACCGTGGTCAGCACCTCTCGCCCCGGGCAAGCCATCGTCGATGCCGGCCAGAAAGCCTTCACCAGCTACCCGCCGACCCCTTACGGCTACTGCCTTGAGCAGCCTGAGCTTTTTATCAAAGGCATGTCCGTCGAGCACGGCCACGTCGATACCACGGCCGCAAATCGTCCGGTCAACGTAGGCGACATCCTCTCCTTCATCCCCTTACACGGCGGCATGACCACCAACCTCCACGACCGCCTCTTCGCCCTCCGCAACGGCGAGGTCATCGAAGAATGGAACATCGCCGGCCGTGGCCGCGCCCGGTAGGGGCATCCCCCCGTGGATGCCCGCTGGGGCCGTCCCTAGCAGATGCCCGCTGGCCTTAGGCCCCACCTGACGAATCCCACCCATCCCCCTTTTCACCGGAAGGACGCCATGGAAATCCAACCCCGACCGCAGATATTCGATGTCGATGAGCAAAACTTTGAAGAACAGGTCCTACAAGGCTCGCTAGAGCGCGTCATCGTCGTCGATTTTTGGGCCCCTTGGTGCGGCCCTTGCAAGACCTTGGGACCCATCCTCGAAGACGTCGTCACGGCCCTTGGCCCCGGCGTGGCCCTAGCCAAAGTCAACGTCGATGAAAACCAACAACTCGCCATGGCCTTTCGGGTCCAAGGCATCCCCGCGGTCAAAATCGTTAAAAACGGCCAGCTCGCCCAAGAATTTACCGGGGCATTGCCCAAGGAGCAGATCGAGGCCATTCTCCGCCCCTTAGTCTCCGACGCCCCCATCCCCGAAGCCCAAGCGACAGACCAAGCCGACGACTTAGCGGCCCTCGGCGACCTCGACGGGGCGGCCCGCCAGTACGAGAATGTGCTCGCGGAAAAGCCGACCGACGGTCCCGCCCTCCTCGGCCTAGCGAAAATTCACCTAGAGCAGGGCCGCTTTGAAACCGTGCAAGAGCTGGTCAACCTCGTCGAGACGGACGCCCCCGAGTACCCGCAGGGCCAAGCCCTACTCGCCCAGATCGACTTTGCCCACCAATGTCAGCAGGCTGGGGGCCGCGCCGCTTGCGCCCAGCGCATACTCGGCCAGCCCGACGACCCAGAGGCCCGTCACCTATTCGCCTGTTGCGCGGCCTCCGAGGGCGACTACGAAGCCGCATTGCAGGAGTGGCTACACATCGTGGGAAAAAGATCAAACGGCGACCAAGCCAAGGACGCCATGGTCGCCGTCTTCCATCTACTCGGCCGCGACAATCCACTGGTAGCCTCCTACCAGCGCAAGCTCTACCAAACCCTGTACTAGGCCGCCCCAACCCCCGTACGGGCGGCCGCCTCTGGCCGCCCCATGCCGGACCACAGGGCGACCCCCGTACGGGCGGCCGCCCCTGGCCGCCCCGCACACCCCCCGCTGGATTCCCGCTGTTGCGGGAATGACGGCCTAGCCCGGAACCAGCGCCTCTGCACCGAAAATCATCGGATACCCCTCGCCCGTGCGCACGGAACGCACGGAGCCGTCCATATAGGCGATGCTAAAGGCGCGGCGCGACTGACCCGTCGGGTTGGTTCCCGAGCGGTGCAGCAGCAGATTGTTGAGCAAAATCGCCTCGCCGGCCTCGGCTTCGAGATCGACTTCCGCTCCCGGCGGTGCGCATTCGGCGAGTTGTTCATCCGAGGGAAAGTGCCTTTCGGTGATCACGCCGCGCTTGTGGCTGCCGGGCACCACCTGCATACAGCCGTTTGCGACCATCGCCGGATCGAGCGCGGTCCACACCGTGATCGTCGGATTGTACCCCACGCCCCAGCCCACACCCACATCTTGGTGCCAAGGCAGTATCGTGCCCTTTTCCGCCGGCTTGTTCATAAACATCGCCCGGAAAATCGACACGTCCTCGCCGATATAACGCTGGGTGATCTGGCGGAAAAGCGGGTGCTGCATGTACGCGAGATGGACCGAATCCTGCTCTAGGCCCATGATCTTGCGGTACTGAAGCGTCGCCCCTTTGTGGCCGGGGGAGACGGTGGGCATCTTCGCGTAGTCGGCGTCCTCCCCGTCGAGCTGAAAGTCCATGTCCGGGTATAGAATCTCCCCGAGCATGATCGCGTCGATGCGCTGCTGGAGTTCGGCCAGTCCCGCGTCGTCGAGGACCTTGCCGAGCCGCACGTACCCGTGCTCCTCAAAGTGGGCGTGGTGTTCGTCGCTGTACTTCATTTGCTGCTCCTTCCATTTTTAGAGATGAACCTTTAGGCACACGACCCCTGCTTTATCTGCTATCCCCGGGATCGAAGGCGTCCCGCCCTCAATCCTTGGAAAGCTAGCCGTTGCCGTCGGTACTTTTAGGAAATGGGCAAAGTTCTCTCTGGTGTCAAATTTTCCTACCTTTCTCCCCGCTCGCCCAGCCCGTCCCAAACGAGGAGTCTACCGTGACCACAGACCCGCGACGAGTCCCTGATGCACTCCCTGCGGCGACTGCTTAAAGTCAAGGAATTACTATGCCTCAAATAGATTACAACGATCCAAAATACCAGACTGCGGCCGCGGCAATTCTGCAACGGCGCGGCAACAATGAATCCGAGGCCAATATCACTAGTGCGGTGCGCGACTTTTTGCTCTCTACGCGCTTGGTTGCCCCAGATGAGATCGCCGAGGAAGTGTCGCCGTCGGACCGCTCGGTTTCGCGTGTGGATTTGACGGCATTAGACACCTTTATCGAGGTCAAAAAGCGCATCGGCACGACCGACAGCTTTAACCCCAATGAAAACTATGTGCGGCAGTTGGATGAATACTTGGTGGAATCCATGGCGCACGGGCAGGGGGCGCGGATGGGTATTCTCACGGACGGACGGTACTGGCTCCTGCGCTGGCCGAATGCCGGCGAGGTCAAGACGACAAAGCCCTATGCTTTTACACTCGATTCGGCGGCTGACTGGCTGCCTTTATACGAGTGGCTGCGCGACGAGGCCCTAGTCGCGCTGAGTGACATTCCGGCCTGCGCTACCAATGTCGAGCAGCATTTTGGCCCCAACAGTCCGTCCTATCAGCGGGATATTGATGTCCTGAACGCGCTGTACCAAAAGACGAAGGACCGCGAAACCGTCCGCGTCAAGTGCCGTCTGTGGGAAACCTTGTTGCAAGCGGCGTTGGGCGAGATCGCCCAGACGGACAACCCGCTAGACGATCTGTTTGTCCGGCACACGTACCTGAGCATGGTCGTCGGCATGGTGGTGCAGGCATACTTTGGCATGGATATTCGGCAACGAGCCGCTAATGATCCGACGGATTTGCTCTACGGGCGGCAATTCCGCGACGCCACCGGCCTGCAAGACATTATTGAGTCCGATTTCTTTGCGTGGCCGGCCGAAGTGGGTGGGCAGCCCCTCATTGAGACGATGGCTCGGCACGTGGCTCGCTTTAAGTGGAAGGAAGCACCGGCCGACATCGCCGCGACCTTGTACGAAGCGGTCATTCCGCCGGATGAACGACGACGCTTGGGCGAGTATTATACCCCGGAATGGCTGGCGCAGGCGATGGTGCAGGAGGTGGTGACAGACCCGCTCGGCCAGCGGGTTCTCGACCCGTCTTGTGGCTCTGGCACGTTTATCGCCGTGGCGGTGCGCCACTTTGTCGAAGCGGCCACAGCCGCGCAGATGGATCCCAAAGAGGCGGTGAAGCGGCTGCGCGAGGCGGTGATGGGTATTGACGTGCATCCGGTGGCGGTGCGGCTCGCTCGCACGGCTTGGATCATGGCTGCACGGCCCCTCATTGATGCTGTGGCCGAGGCCGGGTATGTGGGAAACGTAGCGATACCTGTGTATTTAGGGGACGCCTTGCAGTTGCACTACCAAACTGGCGACTTGTTTATCAGCGGCGATATAGGCATCGAGGTAGAGGGCGACGAGTTCGACAAAAAGCTGATTTTTCCAATCGATTTGGTGGAACAAGCCGACACGTTTGATTTGCTGATGAGCGACATTGCCGATGCGATTGAGCGCGGTCATGACCCGCTAGTGGCACTGGACGATCATGGGATTACAGACCCGGCCCAGCGGCAGACGCTGGCGGCGACCATCGCAATCATGCAGGATTTACACGCCGAAGGGCGCAACCACATCTGGGCGTACTATACGCGCAATTTGGTTCGTCCGGTGGCGTTGAGCCGCCGCAGGGTCGATGTGATTGTCGGCAACCCGCCGTGGCTGAACTATAGCAATACCGCTAGCGTGTTGCGCGACAAGCTAGTACAGCAGAGCAAGGATCTATATCACATCTGGCAGGGAGGTCGCTACGCAACGCATCAAGATGTCGCCGGGCTTTTCTTTACCCGTAGCGTCGCTCTCTACCTGAGAGATGGCGGCGTCATCGCCATGGTGCTGCCGCACAGCGCATTGCAAACTGGGCAGTACGCCAAGTGGCGCACGGGACAATGGGGCGATTTGGCGGTGAATTTCGGCTACAAACCGGCGTGGGATCTGGAAAAACTTGAACCCAACACGTTTTTTCCGGTCGCGTCTTGTGTCGCATTTGCCGAGCGGATGGGTGTGGGTAACATAAATGCGACGCCCTTGACCGCTGAGGTAGAGCAATGGCAAGGGGCGGCCGGAGCAAAGGATGTGCGGCGGGAGCAAATCGCTATTACCGACACGTCGGTCAGCGGAACATCGCCTTATGCGGACCGCTTTCGGCAGGGAGCTTCCATCGTGCCGCGCTGTCTTTTCTTTGTACATGAGGTCGAGAGCACCACCCTTGTTCGCGCCGCGCAGACCATTACGGTGGATCCTCGCCGAGGCAGCAATGACAAAGCACCGTGGAAGGCTCTCTATCTGACTGCCATCACCGGGCAGACGATAGAGAAAACGCACTTGTTTGACGTTCACTTGGGAGAGACGGTCGTTCCCTACGCGACATTGACGCCGCTAAAAGCTCTTTTGCCCTTAAAACGAAACGACCCTGAACTGCCTGTGGATGCGAATGGAACGGGAGGCATTCATCTCGGTGGGTTGGAACAGCGGATGCGGGGACGGTGGCAGAAAGTCAGTACGCTATGGGAACAGCATAAGGGGGCTAACGACAAAAAGAACCTGATGAATCGGTTGGACTACCACCGCGAACTCTCGGCGCAACTCGAATGGCGAAAGAATGACAAGGACGTTCCCATTCGCTTGGTGTACACCTCTTCAGGACGACCTACGGCGGCGATTATAGATACCCATGATGCTATAATTGACTACACGTTATTCTGGGCACCTTGCAAGGACCTTCAAGAGGCCCATTACGTACTCGCCATCATCAATAGTCGCGCCCTGTATGAAACGGCGAAACCGTTGATGGCCAAGGGACAATTCGGAGCACGCCATTTGCAAAAGCACCTGTGGAAATTGTCGATACCAGAATACGATACAACGAACTGTTTGCATCAGAACATTGCGACCGCCGGCCAAGCGGCGGCAAGCGGTGCGGCGCAGCAGTTGAAAGTACTACGCCAAGAGCGCGGCGCAGCGGTCAGCACGACCATTGTCCGCCGCGAATTGCGTCGGTGGCTCGCCCAATCGGGCGAAGGCGAGCAGATAGAGACGTTGGTAAAGCAACTATTGGCGTAATCCAAAATTCATGGGAATAGTATGTATATACTCCCTAAAGTCTCCTAGCCCTTATCCTGATCCTGACCTTGGAATACCCGGCGCGACCGACAATACCCCTATACCTCTATAAGCAGGACTCGGCGACAATTGGCCGGTAAGGGGCAGCGGGTTCCATTAGAAATACGGCCGCCGCGTTTTCGCCGAACTCGTCAAGGGCTGCTTTTGCTGCATTGGGTAGCTCCGCCACAGCACGGCTCCAGTCATCCAGTCGGATTTTCTTTTTACACGTAGGCGCGTTGACTCTGATAATCCTGTCCGCACCTATCAGCAGTCCGGCCTGACCAAGCGCGTTGAGAGACTGAAGCCGCATCGCACCATATATGATGTCCTTCCATGCCAACATACCCCCTAGCAGCGTCTTCGTTTTACCAACATCATACTGGTCATCCCCACAGCCTAGGCTCAGAATGCGAATGCGCTCCCGTGGGACAGAGAAGCAGGACAAGGCATCGACTAAAGCGATCATGATAGGATTGTTTGCCCAGACTCCCCCATCAATGAAAGTATAGCCGCCATCTTGAAGCGGTCGAAAAAACGTCGGCGCGGCTGACGTAGCCGCCGCTATCTTTGTCATTTGCTCCTTGGCGTCCCTGCGAAAATCGGGATGATGCGGGGTCTTGAAGATGTACACCTCTCCGTACAGGCCATCGAAGGAAGGGATGCACAGCCGCGTCTGAGCCTCACCAAATTTCCGGTTGCCGAAGGTCTCGTGCAGAATGCACATGAGTGCCTTCCGGTCGTAGCGAAACTTGAAATACTGGTAGAAGCCCCAAAAGCAGCGTTTTGCGGACCCAATAACATCGCTGCGAATAGGGGGAAATATATCACCCCCACGCTCAATGTAGAGATCGCGCAGTTCGGCGGCTGTAAGTCCCGAAGCGAGCCCAAGGGCAATAATACCCCCGGTTGAGGTTCCCGCGATGAGGTCAAAGTATTGGGCTACAGACCCCCCTCCGAGATAGCGTTCCTCCAGTCCCGCTAGGAATGTGGCTGGGAAGATTCCACGAATGCCACCCCCATCAATCGCAAGAATGCGAAATTTCCGATCTTCTGGCCAAGGAAGTTGAACGCGGCGATGCTTAAGCGTACCTGATGATCGTTTTGGAGGTACTCCCTCATCGCTATCAAACATTGCGGCATCTACTCGCTTGTTGGATGCCGACCGCCGCCCATCCATTCGCCTGTTGCAAGCCAACCCTCATAGCAAACCAGCCAGTCAATCGTCCAAGGGATGATGGTATGGGCGATTGGTTTCCGGGGATGCCATTCCTGAGTGGCCGGGTCATAGAGACATAGCAAGGGCCGTTCAGGACAATTCCGGTTCTGGTAGTGATGTGGGATGGGCTCTTCCGGCTTTTCAGTTCGTCGGCGCAGAGGCGGGTCAATCACCGTTACGTCCGGTGGATGTTCGGCACTGCCTTTTTTGCATTCCCGGTAGAAAGCGACCTGAACCGTGTACATCTGGCTCAGGGGTCGAAGCCGTCCCTCCCATCGCACCAAGCGACCCGTCCGATTGATCACTTGGAAATCTGGCCACCTTTGCCGCATGAGTTCAACCTGTTTACTAATCGTCAGACTCACTGTCCGGGTCGCTCGCCGCCGAAGAAAGTGTGTTTTGGCGTTGCCAGTGCCCCCGGTGGGATGGTCGCCCCTGTCGCCGCTGTTGCCGGAATGATCCTGCTGCCAGTATCCGGTCGATGCTGGCTTCGCCCATCGCGAACCTCTTTGCCCGAACGCTCGCTGAAGGTCCGAAAGACCTCGGCTGTCGGTGCTTCGCCGAACAACTCCACCATGATTTTCTGCATCTCGCCAAGATCGCGCCCAGAGACCAACATCTCGACCTTCGTAACAAGGTTTTTAAGGTCGTTGATAAAGATCGCTTGGTCTTGCAGCGATTCCGGCCAGCGATCAGTCAGCACATCCTGTTCGCAAACAGGATTGGTGACACGAATGCGACTCCTTGCGTTGTGGAAACGCTGAAACTCGTGCAGTATATGCCGTGCCTGAAACAGCAATTCCTCCGCCAGCCGGTCCGTATGATTGGCGGCACCGGCCACCAGCTTCGCAATTAGGATAGACGGTGGTCGTCGCCCAGACCTCGCATCGTATTGCACGTTGCGCCAACGCTTCAGAAGCTGGAGCACAATCACCGCCTTCGACTTTCGGAATGGCGGTTCTTGGCGAGGAACGGGTTCACTCTCCGCTGCCTCCATCAACACCAGTCGCTCGTATTCGGCCGCACGCTTCTCAAAGATGTCTGCAAAATCTTGATCGGGCGGCGTATTGGCCTTAAACCACTCCGCGAATCCGTAGGGATTGGCGATAAGGCTGTAGCTCGGCTCTTGAGGTGCTTCTGGCCGGTCATGAAAGAGCCAACTCTCGCGTTCTGGAGTGTCCCCTCGCCGAATAACGGGCGTGACATCGATGTGCATTTTGTCTTCGTAACCGATAGTGACACAACGAGTTCTTCGTTTTGTTTTTTTATAGTACTTGGAGCCCGGCTCGCCCCTGATCGCCTTGAACAGCATGTACAAGGGCTCATGTGGTGGTACACAGTCCGGCAGATCAAGCTGTGCAACCACATCAATGTCGAATTCATCCGTCCTGAGCCTTGACTCTATAGTTGCGCCGATCGCCATAGAACCCTGCGGGTAGAAAAGCTCAACGCGGTCCTTGAGAGGGCTGCCATCGCGCTCAATCAGTTTGTTGATCTTCTGATAGCGCTCAACGGTCATCTGATAACGCGTCTGCCCGAGTTGGACGCGGATCGCCACGTCAGCCAGTAGAATATCTGTCGGTGCGGTCAGGTGAGGTGGAATCGTCCTAGAATTCATTTAAGACTCCTTGCTTGTGCCGCCGGAGCAGGAAGCGTCGTCCATTCTCGACGGTCGTAATTTATATATTGTGAGGTGATAGATATTTTTGTAAATTGCAAAAAAGTCAGCGGCTAGGCACCGCCAGAGCGAATACAGAAATTCTATTCCATGATTTCCTCCCTTTCTCCCTGTTAGAGAATGCTGCTGTGATGGTCATCGTCATATCCAGTAGCGTCGCATGATAAAATTCAACCCCATCCTGTTTACAATGTAAAAAATATATATTCTATTTGTAAACTGTCAAGGGAGAATACCATCCATGATCGGACAGAGACTCAAGCTCGCTCGTTCTGCCGCTGGCCTGTCCCTTCGCGCCTTGGAGGAACGCATTGGAAATCGCGTAACGGCGCAGGCGATCGGCAAGTACGAGCGCGACGAATCCATGCCAAGCTCGGGCGTCCTCATTGCGCTAGCCGACGCCCTCTCAGTTCCCGTAGAATACTTGGTCGGCGACCAAGAAATGGTGCTGGAGGGCGTTGAGTTTCGCAAGCAAAGTCTCACGAGCAAACGAGAGCAGATGCAGGTCGAAGCTAAAGTCCTGCACTTACTGGAACGCTACCTCATGGTCGAGGAGTTTCTCGGCTTGCCGAGCCTCGACTGGGACAAGCCGCGCGGAGCCTCCTATCCCGTCGTCAACGATCCCTTAGAAGCCGACCGCGCCGCCCATAGTCTTCGCCTTCACTGGGATTTAGGGCTCGACCCTATTCCCAATCTAGTCGAACTACTCGAAGAACGAGGCATCAAGGTGCTCTCTTGTGCTCTTGGAAATATCGACGGCCTTATGGCGCGGGTGCGCCGCGTCGGCAAGGACACCGTACCCGTCCTCGTCGTCAACAGCGGTCACTGGGGAGAGCGACAGCGTCTCTCAATGGCGCATGAGTTGGGGCATCTGGTCTTGGAGGTCGGCGCAAAAGTAGATAACGAGACGGCGGCCTACCGTTTCGCCGGGGCGTTTCTCATGCCCGCCGAGGTGCTGTGGGCTGCAATCGGCAAGCACCGCACGTCCATCGGATGGAGTGAACTTTTTGCCCTCAAGCAGCTATTCGGCGTGAGCGTTCAGGCACTGACCTATCGCTGCAAGGATCTCGGCATCTTCAGCCCAACCTTGTTCCGGCGACTATTTAACGAATTTTCCCGTTTGGGCTGGCGCAAACCGCCCTATAAAGAGCCTTACGCCATGGAGGGCGAAGTCCCCCAACGCTTTGAGCGCCTGTGCTTTCGCGCTTTGGCCGAGGGCGCGGTCTCCGAGGCCAAGGCCGCCGAACTGCTGGAAACATCGGTCCACAAGTTGAACCAGCGCATGGAGGAGCCGCCCGGCTTGGAGTGCGATGAAGCCTATGAACGTGCTGGTCTCCGACACATCCATCCTGATTGATCTCGAGCGCGGGGCATTGCTAGAGACCTGCTTTCGCCTCCCGTTCCTGTTTGCCGTCCCGGACCTTTTGTACGAACGAGAACTAAAAAACCACGGAGGCGATAATCTGCTCAGGCTCGGCTTGCGGATCGAGGAACTAGATAACACTGGCGTCGCTTGTGCCCTTGGCTACCGGAGCAAGCAGCCGTTGATCTCGCTACCGGATAGCTTCGCTCTGGCCCTTGCGGCAAGAAACACTTGGACCTTACTCACGGGTGATGGTCCGCTGCGTAGGTTGGCCAACGAAGAGCAGGTCGATTGTCACGGTGTTTTGTGGCTGCTAGACCGGATGTTTGAGGTTTCCGCTGCAAGCACCGATGAGCTATACTCAGGTCTTAAAGCAATCAGCACTCACCCACGCTGCCGGTTGCCCAAGGCGGAAACCCGCAAGCGTCTCGGTCGCTGGCGACAGGACTCGCACTAAAGGCTATACATTGTGAATAAACCCAACATCGTCTTCATCCTCAGCGACGACCAAGGCCCTTGGGCCGCTGGCTGCTATGGCAACGCGGAAATCCGCACGCCGGCCATCGACCGCATCGCCCAGACCGGCACGCGCTTTGACAATTTTTTCGTCGCAACGCCGGTCTGCTCGCCGAGCCGGGCGACCTTTTTGACCGGGCGGATCTCCTCGCAGCACGGGGTACACGACTGGATCAGAGGGGGCAACGTCGGCGCAGATGCAGCCGCTTATCTCGCCGGCGAGGTCGCTTATACCGACATCCTCGCGGCAAACGGCTGGGTCTGCGGCCTAAGCGGCAAGTGGCACTTAGGGCACAGCCAACTCGCACAGCACGGCTTCGCGCATTGGTACGTGCATCAGCAGGGCGGCGGGCCATACAACGACGCGCCCATGATCCGCAACGGCGAGCGGATCACCGAGCGCGGCTACGTCACCACGGCGATCACCAACGACGCGCTGGCATTTATCGACCGGCAGGCCGACGGCGACGCGCCCTTTTACTTAGGCGTCCACTACACTGCGCCGCACAGTCCGTGGACCGGCCACCCGCAAGAAATCGTCGATTCCTACGACGACTGCGCGTTTGACTCCTGTCCGCAGGAGGAGATTCACCCGTGGGCGGTGGGGCAATCGCTGAGCGAGGGCTGCTTGGGCAACCGCGAGATGCTCAAGGGCTATTTCGCGGCGGTGACCGCAATGGACCGCGACATCGGGCGGATCCTCAACAAGCTGGAGGAAAGGGGGCTGCGCGAGGACACGCTAGTGGTCTTTGCCAGCGACAACGGCTTTAGCTGCGGCCACCACGGGTTCTGGGGCAAGGGCAATGGGACCTATCCGCTGAACATGTATGAGAACTCGATCAAGGTGCCCTTCGTCGTCAGCCACCCCGGTCGCATCCCTGCGGGAGGCGTCCAAAAGGGCCTGGTCAGTGCCTACGATTTCATGCCGACCTTGCTCGATTATCTAGCGTTGCCGCTGCCAGCCCAGCTCGACCTACCCGGCCAGAGCGTGTTGCCGCTGTTGTTGGGAGCCGACGACCCCGGTCAGGCGGAGGTCGTGATCTACGACGAGTACGGGGCGACGCGGATGATGCGTACCGAGGATTGGAAATACGTCCACCGCTATCCAGACGGACCACATGAACTCTACGACCTCGCCAACGACCCGGGCGAGCGCACCAATTTAGCGGGCGATCCCAAGCAAGCCGAGCGGATTGGCGAGCTGAAGCAGCGACTGGAGGCGTGGTACGAACGCTACGTGGTGCCCGAGCGCGACGGCCGCAACTATGCGGTGACCGGCAAGGGGCAACTCAGGCCGGTGGGGGGACATTGCACACACCAATCTTTCGCGCAGGAGTAGCTGGCGGCCTTACTGCACGATACCAGCGACCAGCTTTCTAAGGGTCGAGGGCATCTTGCCCTCGACCCCGGATTCAGCGGGAGTAGTAAAAATGTGGACTCAACGCGTACTTAGGAGCACTCAACCCCCCAGCGGCGCAATCCGTTCCAGCACCAAGCCTTCAGGCCGCACAAAATCCTTGTAGCGGAGCAAAATTTCCGCTCCATTGATGCTACGGGCAAAACCCGCACGTGCCTCCAGCTTCTTCACCTCAATCTCAACCCGATTGGCGCCGCGCCTTATTTCCTCTGGGGCCAAGCGAAAGCGGAACCAATGCGCGGAAAAACCCAACGGGGCTTGCACCGCCATATTTCCGGCGAGTTGTAGGGGTATGGTCAACGCCCGCTCGTCGCTGATTTCGGCTTCGGCGCGGGACAGGACGCGACCATTAAAGCGCATTTCTATCTCGTCCTCAATGCAGAAAAAGGCAAAGCGCAGCGTCAGAATGGCTGGGCGCAGCTCGCCGTCGCGGCGGGCGCTCTCCACATCGTCGGCCACCCAGATATCGAGCGCGACCGTCTCGCCAGCCAAGAGCGGTTGCGGCACTTGGCGCTCCGGCGTACAAGTCGCCTCCCCAATCGCGCCCTCGCGTGGCGGCAGCAGGTAGCGTTTGTCGCGCCGGGCGTGGGCTTGCGGATAGGCCACCTCGCGCAGGATTTGGTACTCGCGCTCGGCAAAGGGCCAAGGCATATAGCCCAAATACATCCCGGCGTAGCCCTGCCAAGCTAAAGTCTGGCTGAGGGCGCGGTACATCTCAATGCTCGGCAAGCCCACCCGCTCGTCGTATATCCGGCGCGGTGGCCGGTAATACGCCGCAACGTCCGCATTGTCGGCCACCTCGGCCAACCACGGCGCTTGAATACCTACGTCAACCAGCACATTCGCGTCTTGGCCGACGACCCAATCGAGGCTGCCGGCCCGGACCCACGCCGCCACGTCCAACCCCACGGCGAGGTTGTCTTGCTCTTTGAGGTGGACCCGCGCCATGAGCGGAATGTTGCGGCCCTGCCGCGCACCGATTTCCTCGGCCAAGCGCCGCACCTTAGCCACGAACTCGGTCATCAGCGGCGCGTTTTTTTGAATTTCATCTTGTTTGAAATAGAAGTTGTCAAAGCAAAAATCCAGTTCCAATCCATCGGCTCGGTAGCCTTCCAACACCTCGCCGATGAGGGCCAGCTTGTCTTCCTGTACGGCCGCTTGCGCGTAGTCGTAACACCACTCGGCCCGGCCCGCGTCGCCAATGCACACCTCGGCCCCGCGCTGCTCCTTGAGCCGCCCCGACCGCTCGTGTCCCGGCCGGGCCGAGTCCTGCAGCTTTAGGCTGGGAAAGACCTTTAGCCCCGTCTCCCGGCCGCGCTCAATCACCGCCCGCAGTTGGTCCGTGCCCAGCTCCTTGGCCGCCTCGACCATCCGCATGATCCGCCAGTCAATGTAGTTTTCCCACACCTCCTTCCCCTGCCCCACCACGCGGCCGACCGCGCTCTGGTGAAAGAAGACGTCGCTATAACCCAATCCCAAAACCAGCAGCTCCACGCCCGTACCCAAGACCTCATCTACTGGCCAGTGCAGGAGGTGGCGGCTGGCCGGGGGGTCGAGCCGCTTGGCGTGAAAGTGGTGCGCGTCGTTGTAGTGAATCAAACGAGGGCGGTCCATGGCTGGGCTCCTTCTCAGTCCTTCTTGTGGGACAAAACCTGATCCATGTATTTTTCGCGGCCCAAGAGCGGCTTCTTGTTGTACATCCGCGAGGGGTTGGGGATGATGCGTAGGCTGCGGTCGGCCAGCGGCAACGCCACCGGCGCACACCCCCGCCGGTGCGACTCGCGCACCGCAATGGCCATTTCGAGGACCTTGACGCCGTTCTCGCCGCTGCCGGGTGGGTCCTCGCCCCGGTCCAGCGCGTCGATAATGGCCTTGCAGCTTGCCACATTGCGGTCTCCGGGCCACCGCCAGCCCTCGGCGTCGTACCCGCGTTGCGCGCCGTAGATTGGCCCTTCCGGCAAGACGCCCTCGATTTTTTCCAACTTCTCCCAGCTCGCTCCGGCGCCTTCGACGTATCGGTACAAGCCGGCGAGATGGTCGTCCGAGCGGAAGACCCCGCCCTCACAGGCCACCTCGTAGCCGCGGCCGCGCACATCCTCGTCCCGGGCGATAAACGCCTCAATCCCATTGGTAAAGCGCACGTACCCGGCCCCGCCTTGGTCGTGGTCGCTCAGGGGATCGTCGCGGACCCAGCCCGATACCCACGCCACCTCGGCGCATCCTGCAAAGTGGCGCATCAGGGTAAAGCGCTGGCAGCCCCCACCCGACATCTCCGTGCCCGACCCGCCGAGCAGCGCGATGCGCTTGACCGGCCCCAACTCGCCGGCGTCGATGAACGCCAGGGCCTTTTGGTAGGCCGGCAGGTTCACGTCCAAGTCGCCGGCACCAAACCAGACGCGCCGGCGTTTGCACTCGGCGACCATTTGGTCGGCCTCTTCGAGTGAGGCCGCGATCGGCTTTTCGCAGAGAATGGCCTTAACCCCGGCCTGAGCGCAGGCGATGACGACCTCTGGGTTGGCATGGACCGGCAAAATCGGCGCGGCAATGTCGAGCCCCTCTTTTTGCAGCATCTGGCGATAGTCCGCATAACCGGGCACCCCGGTGCGCTTTTGCAACAGCGCTAAATTCTCCGGGTCGCCATCGGCCACGGCCACCAACTCCGTGCGCTCGTCAAGCATATAGGCGCGGGCGTGCTGCGTGCCTTTGCGCCCGGCCCCGATCAACCCCACGCGGTATGTAGCCATCGTCGGAACCCTCCTTAGAAGCGTTCTTAAAACTCATGTTGCTTTTGGCCTAGTACGGTCATTCCCGCGAAAGCGGGAATCCAGCAAAGGACCAAGCCGAATCAGAGACCGAAACCCTAGCTTTAAGAACCCTCCTTAGATGTTTCGCCGCGTTGCCACGGCCGCGGCCAATTCCTCCAACACCGCCACCGTCGTCTCCCACCCAATGCAGGCATCGGTAATGCTCTGTCCATACACCAACGCCTTGCCTGCCTGCTGTTTCTGACTGCCCTCGATTAGGTGGCTCTCCAGCATCACCCCGAAAATATCCCGCGTCCCTCCCGCCACCTGCGCGGCCACCGCGCGCACCACAGCCGGCTGACGCTCGTGGTCTTTGGCGCTGTTGCCGTGGCTGCAATCGATCATCACGCGATGCGGCAAGACCGCCTCTTTGAGCTGCGCCGCGGCCGCGCCGACGCTGGCGGGGTCGTAGTTGGGACCGTCGCGGCCGCCGCGCAAAATCAGATGACAACTCGCATTGCCCGCAGTCCCGACAATCGCCGCAATACCCTGCTTGGTCACCGACAGAAAGTGATGCGGATGCCGGGCGGCCCCGATGGCGTCGAGGGCGATTTGCACACTGCCCGCGGTCCCGTTCTTGAAGCCAACCGGCATCGACAGCCCCGAAGCCAATTCGCGGTGAACCTGACTCTCGGTCGTGCGAGCACCAATGGCGCCCCAAGCGATCAAGTCGGCGATAAACTGCGGCGTGATGGTATCGAGGAATTCGGAACCGACCGGCAAGCCCATATCCCCCAACTGCACCAGCAAGCCACGCGCGGCGCGCAAGCCGCTGTTGATGTCAAAGCTGTCGTCCAAGTGCGGGTCGTTGATCAACCCCTTCCAGCCGACGGTCGTGCGCGGCTTCTCAAAGTACACGCGCATCACCACGCACAACTCGTCGCTTAGGGCCGAGGCCCTTTCCTGTAGCCGGGCCGCGTAGTCAAGCGCGGCTTGGGGATCGTGAATCGAACACGGGCCGACCACCACCACTAGCCGGTCGTCCGCTCCGGCGAGTATGGCGTCCAAGGCGCACCGGGCCGAGGCCACGGTGTGGGCGGCCCTTTCCGAAATGGGCAACTCTTCCATCAGAATCGCCGGTGGTATCAGCGGTTTGAGCTGGGCAATGCGCAGATCATCGGTTGATTCAAACAAGTCTTTTCGCTCCTTGACAGGTTGTAAATTTTATCGCCTAAATGCGGATTGGAAAGCCGCGGCGGCTGCTTGACACGCCCGCGCCCAACCCCGTATATAATTCGCTTTTTTACCCCTACTCAGCGAGCCATCATGGGAAACACGCCACCGGCCGAGGGCCTTCGCATCCCAGCCGCCGCCTTGCGCCAACTCACCGCCAGTTTCTTTCGCAAGGCCGGCACTAACTTAGCAGACGCCCAGCTCCTCGCCGACCTTTTGACCGCGACGGACCTGCGCGGCGTTCACAGCCACGGAACTTGGCAGCTCCCCGGCTACGTGCGCCTGATGCTCGAAGGCCGCGTCAATCCCCGCCCTAATATAAAGGCGGTCAGCGCAACGACCACTACCCGCGTCTATGACGGCGATGGCGGCCTCGGCCACCTGTCCTGTCACCAAGCCATGGCTTGGGCAGCCGAGACGGCCGCCGAGTACGGCACGGCCGCGGCCACCACTCGCAACCACTTCCACTTCGGCAGCGCCGGCAAGTACTCGCGGATAGCGGCCGCGGCCGGCTGCATTGGGATCGCCATCTCCTCGCACCGCTACGAGCTGCCGCCGGACTCGCTAGTCAAAGGCGTCAACGCCGCTTCGCCGATCAGCATTGCCTTCCCCAACCGGGAGCAACCGCCCCTCGTGCTCGACATGGGGGCCTTCATGCTGCCTTGGGATGAAAACCTCTTCGCCCAGATCCCCTTTGCCTTTTTTAAGGAACTGGGCATCGGCGCGGTAAACCGGGCCCTGGGCGGCGTGTTGGCCGGGATTTACCTGCCGCAATTTATCCCGCCGACCTCGCCTTGGGAGTCCAATCAAGGAGCCTTCCTCGCCGCCTTTGACGTGCGCGCCTTTATGCCGTTAGACGAATTCCACGCGCAGATGGACGCATTCGTCGCCGCTGTACACAACATGCGGCCCTTCCCGGGCCTCAACCGCGCCGAACTGCCCGGCAATCTGGAGTGGCAACGGGAGCGCGCATACGCCCGCGACGGCGTACCCCTCAGCCCCCAGCACCAGCAGAACCTTCAAGACCTAGCCGACGAGCTGGGGGTGGCCACTCCTTTCGCGGCCTATGAACACACCCGCTTTACTCCCCAATAGAATGAGGAACAGATGGCTCAACCCCGCATCCTGTCCAGCGTCGAAATCGAGTTTCAAGGCCAAAGCCAAGCCCGTGCGCTTATGGGGCGCGCCGGCTTCGCCATCGAGGTCCAGCAGCCCCAACCCGGCTGGCCCGACGCGGAGACGCGCACTAAGCTAAACGGCTTCGACGCCCTGCTGGCCGGCGGCGAAAACCTCAACGCCGCTACCATGGACCGAGCAACCCAGCTCAAGATCATCGCCCGCAACGGCGTCGGCTTCGACAAGGTCGATCTCGATTACTGCACCCAGCGCGGCATCGTCGTCACCAATACCCCCGGCGCCATGGCCGACGCCGTGGCCGACCTGACCTTTGCCTTGCTCCTCGGCATGGTGCGCTCGCTCCGGTTGGGCGACCAGCGGGTCAAGGCGGAAGGCACCTACGACGTTCCCGTTGGCGAAGATCTCTGCGTCATGACCTTGGGGTTGGTCGGCTGTGGGCGCATCGGCGCCGAAGTCGTGCGCCGCGCTCGCGGCTTCAAGATGCAGGTCTTGGTCCACGATCCCTATCTCGACGACGCACAAATCCGCGCCCTCGGCGCCGAGCCGGCCGACCGCGCCGCGCTCCTGTCCCAAGCCGACGCCGTTACCTTGCACCTGCCGCTGGCCGAGCAAAACCGCCATCTCGTCAATGCCGAGTTCCTCGGCCTTATGAAAAAGGGTTCCTACTTGATCAACACCGCTCGCGGCGGTTTGGTTGACGAGGCCGCCCTGATCGCCGCGCTCGACAGCGGCCACTTAGCCGGTGCCGGGCTCGACTGCCAAGCCACTGAGCCGCCGCAAGGCCAATCCCTCGACCTAGTCCGCCGCGACGAGGTGCTGGCCCTGCCCCACACCGGCTCCAAGACCCTAAGCGCCCGCAAGCGCATGGCCCTCGTCGCCGCCCAGAGCATCGTCGCGCTATTGCGGGGCAGAGTCCCCGATCACGTGGTCAACAAAAAAGTGCTGGATAAATTGGATTTGGCGGGCTAGCGGGCAACGGCGCGGGTGGCATAGAATGCGCTATCGCGTCGCGGATAGGCAGACCTTGGAAGTCGTGGCATTATTATCCAGATAAATCACTTTAGCTCCCCTTCCGCCCCGACTCCGGCGGCATGAAAAACTCGTACTGCTCCGGTGTACCGTACCCCTCCATCTCGGTCAGCCGCACCCCCGTGCTGTTGAGTGCCGCTTCGACGATTCGCTTGTTAAAGGCACTGACGTTTTCCTCGGCCAGATAATCGGCCACCGGCATCCACCGGCACTCGGCGATCTCGTCCTCTTGGATGCGAATCTCCGCGCTCCGTGGACGCAGGCGGCAGACGAAGTAAATATCCGACTTGCCGAAGCGGTAGCCGTGCCAGTGGCGGAAGCACACCAGCGCGTCGAATTCGGTCTCGACTCCGGTCTCCTCAGCGACTTCGCGCACCACGGCCTCGGCCAAGTGCTCGCCAGCGTGCAGCGCACCGCCGGGCAGCTTGTAGCGCGGCGGCCCGGGCGCACGTCGATGGTACTTTTCGCTGACCACCAACAGTTCCCGCGCCTCGTTGAGCACCACGCCGCCCGCGCCGATATAGTGCGAAGCGTGGGCTGGCACATAAGCACCTTCTTCGATCTGCAAGGTCAGCATTAGATAGCTGTCGCTGCTGTGGTGGAATGCAAATCCAGCTTCCACCGCTACCGGGATCAACGCCGCCTTGGCAATGGAGACCTCCAGCCAGACGACCCGATAGCCTTCGTCCTTCCAAGCCGCCAGCGAAACGCGCAGCCGCTCGGCAAACGCCGCCGGATCGGGGTCGAGAGCCTCTGGCTTGGGAAGGATGCCGCCGAATGGATTGGTCGTTGCCGCAATAGGTTTCATATCCCGCCTCCCTCAATGGTCGCTAGTGATAGCAAACCCCACTTGGCGTGTCAAGCAGGATTCATATATTTAAGACTAGATAAAGAGATATTTTCTCTTTTATATTGATCTTTGAGTAGAATTCCCAACTTTAAGAGATAATAAAACGAAAAAATCTAACCAGCAGAGGATAAAATGATAATCAATTTCTCCGTTGAAAACTGGATGTCCTTCCGCGACCAAGCGACCTTTTCGATGGTTGCCAGCCGAGAGCGCCAGCATGGAGAACGCGTTCCCAAGCTCGGCAAGTACCAAGCGAGAGTTCTTCCGATTGCAGCACTCTACGGAGGCAACGCCTCGGGCAAGACTAATTTTTTTAAAGCACTGCATTTTGCCAAGAGGCTAGTCGTCAGGGGCACTAGACCCGACAGCCTGATCCCGGTCGAGACGTTCCTCTTGGATGACGAGAGGACGAACCACCCCTCGCGCTTCGTCTTTGAGCTGCTGATTGATGAGACCATCTACGACTTCAGCTTTGCAGTGACCCGCAAGGCGGTTCTAGAGGAAAGGCTCGTGGTAATCACCAGTACCAGTGAAAAAGTGCTCTATGAACGCCGCGACGGAAAAATCAATTTTGACGCATCGCTCGCCAAAGACTCGTTTCTACAGTTCGCTTTCAGGGGGACCCGCGACAATCAGCTTTTCCTGACCAATTCCGTATCTCAAAAGGTGGACAACTTCAGACCAGTCTATGACTGGTTCGAGGATACGCTCGAGTTGGTCGCACCCGATTCGCGATTTGAACCCTTTGACCAGTTCCTTGATGAGAAAGGTCCACTGCACTCGGCTATGAACGAGATGTTGCAACAGCTCGATACCGGGATCGCCCATCTCGACAGCGAAGAAGTTCCAGTCGAAAACATCCCATTTCCCGATCCATTAAAGACCATGCTTCAGGAAGAAGTGGAAGAAGGCATGGCTGTTCAGTTGAGGGATGAACTAGTCAATGCCCGGTTCGTGGTCACGCGCAAGAACGGTGAATTGATCGCAAAGAAAATGGTCTCCTTTCATCCGAAATCGGACGGCACAGAAGCCAAGTTTGAGATCTTTCAAGAATCGGATGGATCACGACGGGTTATTGATCTCCTACCCACCTTTCTCGAACTTTCGGCGCAAACGTCGCCGAAAGTCTTTGTCATTGACGAGATTGACCGCAGTCTCCATCCCCTGCTGATCCGCCAACTGATCGAGGCATATCTAGCCCGTTGCTCTACGAAAACTCGGACCCAACTGTTACTGACGACCCACGACGTTATGTTGATGGATCAGCAGTTGCTGCGCCGAGACGAAATGTGGGTGGCGGAAAGGGATAAGTCCGGCGCGTCCAGCCTGTTTTCCTTCAGCGAATACAAAGATGTTCGTTACGACAAGGACCTTAGGAAAAGCTACCTACAGGGACGGCTGGGGGGCATCCCTCGCATTTTGTTGGAGGGTGTTCTCACCAATCCTCAGCGCACGGAAGAAAATGAGGAGACGACGGATGTCGCCGAAAAGACGTAAACTTCGCAGACCACTTACGGATTCGCCCTGAGCAATCCCAAGTTCGAGTATTGGCTGTTACTCCATTTTGAAGATGGCACTAACATCGGTTCGCCAAGCGAATGTTTCGTTCGGCTAAAGAAGCGTCTTCCCAACTACGACAAGGGCCTTGATCACCGAAAGATCACGACCGCCATGATCGAAGATGCTATCCGTCGAGCCAAAGTCCGCGATAACCCTCCATGCGCGGATTGGCCACGTACATTCGGTAGTACAACAGTGTACAAACTGGTCGAGAATATCCTTAGAGAAAGGCCATAATTCCATGCAGCGCACCCTACACAGAAAGCTCATCGGCCCCAAGGCCCACCGGCAAATCCTCGCCTTCCTCGGCGAGCACCTGCCGCACTTCACACCTCCCACTTCGGCCGCAGCTTGGCGCGAGCAAGCCCCGGCCCTGCGCGCCCAAGTTCTCGACCTGTTCTTCCGCGGTCATCCCGTCGGCCTCCTCGCGGAACAGCCGCAAGTCCACTGGGGCGACCGCATCGAGACCGGGGCCGGCTACACCATCCGCAAGTTGCGCTACGAGGGCTACCCCGGCCTCTGGGTGCCGGCCCTGCTCTACGAGCCGGACCCGCTCGGGGAAAAGGCACCGGCGATTCTCAACCCCAATGGGCACCACGCTGGCGGCAAGGCCATGGATTACAAGCAGGCCCGTTGCATCAACCTCGCCAAGCGCGGCATGCTGGCACTCAACACCGAATTTCTTGGGATGGGAGAGCTGCGCGCCGATGTCGAACACAATCGCATCGGCCATCTCGACTTGTGCGGCATCGCCGGCATCGGCGTGTTCTACCTGTTGATGAAGCGCGGCCTTGACGTGCTGCTCGCTCACCCCCAGGCCGATCCCGAGCGCGTAGCAATGACCGGTCTGTCGGGCGGCGGTTGGCAAACGGCTCTGCTCGCAGCACTCGACGAGCGCGTCAAAGTCATCGTGCCGGTCGCGGGTCATTCGGCCGTCTGGCAGCGCCGCGGCTGCATCGAGGACATCGGCGACCAAGAACAATGCCCGGCCGACCTCTGCACGGTGGCCGATTACGACGCGCTCTCCGCGCTCTTTGCGCCGCGCCCGACCTTGCTCATGTACAACCGCCACGACGACTGCTGCTTCCAGACGCGGCGGGCGCGCAAATCCATCTACGAACCCATTCGCCCGGTCTTCGCGCTCCTCGGCGCCCGCGACAACATCGCCCTCTACGACAACACCGACCCCGGCACCCACAACTACGAGCGCGACAATCGCCGCCAACTCTACAAATTTCCCAACCAACACTGGGGATTAAAAACACCCGACGACGACCTGCCCTATCGCGACGAATTGCAAACCGAAGAAGCCCTCGCCGTCGGCTTACCTCTCGACAACGCCACCTTGCTCTCCATCGCGCAGGCCGCCCTTTGCACGATCAGGAAGCGCGCCAGCAAAGCGCGTCCGCCAGCCGCTGCACGGCAAGTGCTCGCGTCATTACTCAAGCTGCCGCAGTGGAAAAACAGGCTCCTGCAAGAAGCCAGTCCCGCACAAAAGCGCAAAGCCGGCACCATCCAACACTATCTATTGC
Organism: Candidatus Latescibacterota bacterium; assembly: GCA_965242865.1. Classification (GTDB taxonomy): domain Bacteria; phylum Latescibacterota; class UBA2968; order UBA8231; family UBA8231. Next base: position 4,151,782 of record CBDETK010000013.1, on the reverse strand, counting down.
ACCTCGACGATACTTGGACCCTGCCGCTGACCGAATATACGCCGCCGCGTCCTCGGGGTCTTGAGCTGATCATCGCCGATGGCGGGCGCGGTGCAGTCGCGGCCCCGCTGGCCACCGCCCTCGCGCAAGGCCGACGGGTGCTCGTCGCCGATATTTTCTCTACCGGCGAACTCCGCGCCGACCCGCGCCACCAGATGCTAATTGCCACCGCCGGCCAGCGCCCGCTCGGCATCCAAGTCGGCCAAGTGCTCGCGCTGCTGGCGATAGCGAGCCAAAAGAGCCGCGTGTTGCACCTAACGGCCCATGGCCGCGTCTGTCCGGTCGTCGCGCTGATCGCCGCGGCGCTAAAACCCCAAGCCCTCGCCTCCCTGACGACCAACACCCTGCTCGATTCCTTGGGCCACCTCATCGACTGGCCCCTGCCTTACGACGCGGCCCCGTCCCTTTATTGCTTTGGCCTACTGGCCGAATTCGACATTCCCGAGCTGATCGCGCTCTCGGCCCCGGTGCCGCTCGCCGACCCCCAGCGCGGGCCGCTGCGCGGCTGAGCTTCGCTGTTCAAAGACCTTTGGATATTTAGACGTCATAAGGTTGCTAATCGTCCATATCCTTATTATTCTAAAACCGGAGGGCCACGTGTTAGAAATTTCCGGTTTGAAGTTATGGGACGAGCCGGATGAATTTTATCAGTGTTTGGACTATTCCGGTTGTGGGTTCTGGATGTCTGCTTTTGAAGATAAGGAATCAGGTATAGCTGTAGGCTTGCAACTTGAAGGGCTTAGGCGAGGTCGGGGATTTATAAAATTGACTTATGAAGGCCCGTTCTGGGCAACCTTTATAGACGCTAAAGAGAAAATTGAATCTGAATTGGATGATGATGCTTTGTAGGTTGCTGTATATAGCGGCCTGCTGATTTCCAGCAGGCCGCTACGTATTCTTGCTTGCTGCCCTAGGCGAACAAGGCCGCAACCGGCACCTCCCACCCCGGCACCACCGCGCCGCCCTCTAGCACATCGCCTTCCAGCAAAGTGCAAATGACACCGTCCGCACGATGCACCGCCACCGTGCGCGGTCGCGGCTCAATGACCACCACCATCTGCGTCCCTGCCGCCAGCCAAGCCGCCACCTTTTCCGCCACTTCCCCGGAGCGATCCCCCGGCGAAACCACCTCTACCACCAAATCGGGCGCACCCGGCCAATAGCCAGCCACCGCGCCAACCGCATCCAGCCGCGCCTGACTCACGAAAGCCGCATCCGGTGCCCGTACCGTGTCCGGGTCAGACGCCAAGCGGAACCCCGTTTCCGCCGCATACACCGCCCCCAAGCGATTGACCAGCACGTGCTGCACTAGCGATGCCGTCACCAACGCGGCGATCTTGCCGTGTACATTGCTTGCTGGCGTCATCTTACGCACCTCCCCATCTACTAATTCGTAGCGGAACCCGTCGTCCGATAGTCGCGCTAAGTCCGCCGCTGTGGCAATACGTTCGACGATTGTCATAAGGTTCTATCCGTCCTTTTATATACGACGCGCTAAGTACTTTACGTACGTCTTTTCTGCTGTTCCCGCTCCATCCGGGATCGAGGGGGTCCCGCCTTCGGCGAGGGCAAGATGCCCTCGATCCCGGGAAGGCGGGTGTCATATAGTAAGCACGTAGTAAGCACGACGTTTCATCTGAGTGATCCTCGCGGCGCATACTCGCCCTACTAGGAGAACAACGCCGCGACCGGCACCTCCCACCCCGGCACCACCTCTCCCCCCTCCAACACATCGCCTTCCCGCAAAGTGCGAATGACGCCGACCGCACGATGCACCGCCACCGTGCGCTGCCGAGGCTCAATGACCACCACCATCTGCGTCCCTGCCGCCAGCCAAGCCGCCACCTTTTCCGCCACTTCCCCAGAGCGATCCCCCGGAGAAACCACCTCCACCACCAAATCGGGCGCACCCGGCCAATAGCCAGCCACCGCGCCAACCGCATCCAGCCGTGCCTGACTCACAAAAGCCGCATCCGGTGCCCGCACCGTGTCCGGGTCAGACGCCAAGCGAAACCCGGTTTCCGCCGCATACACCGCCCCCAAGCCATGGGTCTCAACGTGCTGGGCCAAGCGCCACGCGACGCGCATCGCGATTTTGCCGTGTTCACTGCTTGCCAGCGTCATCTTACGCACCTCCCCATCTACTAATTCGTAGCGGAACCCGTCGTCCGATAGTCGCTCTAAGTCCGCCGCCGTGGCAATATGTTCGACAGTTGTCATGGATTATCGTCCTCGCTCTCTGTGGCCTCAGTCTCAGCAGCGAGCCAATCCATCGGGGATTTCGCGTCTATAAGCACCCTCACGCCTGTGCTCCCGCAATGATTTCGTGCTCCATAAGGCCCCAGTCGCCAATCGGGGCTTCGAGAGCGTACAAACGTTCTACTGCGGCGAGCTTCTCGTCGCTGGAGGCGATGCCGTACTTTTCCTGCACAGCTTGGCGAATCAAAGTACCCACTGAAGCGTTCTCGCGCTCGGCAACTTCTTTCAGATGAGCCGCCATTCCCTCCGAAAACAACACTTCGACTCGTCGGGTCAATTGGGACATGGAATCCTCCGGTTATACATGGATACGGAACAATATACGGACCTTTACCGCCACAACCTCAAGTGGAGAGCATCGCCCTAGCACCTTATATTGATCTATTACATTATAGAAAGGATGGATATGTCTGAAAAACTGCCCCTCGCCATCGTCGGCTGCGGCGGCATGGGCCACCGCCATCTCTACGGCCTCGCCGAACTGCAACGCACGGGCCTGTCGCCCTTTGAGTTGGTCGGGGCCTGCGACCCCAACCTCGACAACGCCCGCTCGCTCGCCGACCAAGCCGAAGAGCGGCTAGGCACGCGGCCCCAACCCGTCAAAGACCTCGCGGAACTGGCTTCGGCCGCCCCGGTCCAAGCCGTTGACATCACCACCCTACCGGCCCATCACCACACGGTGGCCATCGAGGCCATGGAGCGCGGCTGGCACGCGCTGTGCGAAAAACCCATGGGGCTTACCACCCGCGCCTGCAAGCAGATGATCGCCAAAGCCCAAGAGACCGGGTGCGTCCTCTCCGTGGCCGAAAACTACCGCCGCGACCCCGTAAACCGCCTCGCCAAAGCTCTGCTCGACGCCGACGTCATCGGGCGTCCGCGCCTGATGCAGCAAATTGCCATGGGCGGCGGCGACGGCATGCTCATTTCCGTGTGGCGGCACCAGAAAAACGCCAGCGGCGTCCTCCTCGACGTGGGCGTTCACTTTGCCGACATCATGGAGTACTTCCTCGGAGAAGCCGACACGGCCTACGCGCAAACGCGCCTGCACGAGCCGATCCGCAAAAACCCCGTAGCCGGCCGCGACCTGAGCGGCGGTTCCCCAGGGGGCGTCTATGAACGTTGGCAAAAAGACATGCCCGCGGAGTTTGCCGCGACCGCGGACGACGCGGCCTACGCCACCATCCTCTTCAAAAGCGGCGCGGTCGCCCAGTACATCGAAGACCACGCGGCCCACGGCCAAAGCCTGTCGCGACGGTCCATCCACGGCAGCCGCGGTTCGCTGGACCTGCCCGGCGACCGCTCGGGCAATCGCCTCGCGCTCCACCTCGACAGCGCAGCCCCCCTAGACGACCAAGCCCTGTTCGACCTCGTGCCCGATTTCCGCCTCGACGAGGCCACGGCCGCGCTCTTCGGCGGCGACCGGCTACACGAGTATTGCTTTCCCTTTCCCGAGACCGACCGCAAGCTAATCGCCGTCGAATACCACGAGCTCGGCGTCTGTATTCAGCAGGGAAGACAGCCCGAAGTGGATGCCCAGCACGGTGCTCGCGCCGTGGGCCTGTCCTATAGCTTGCTGGAGTCGCAAGTCGCCGGCCGGGCGCTCTCGGTCGACGCGGTCTGCGACGACCAGATCAACGCCTACCAAGCCGAGATCAACGACCATCTGGGAATCTAAGACGATGGCCGCCATCCTCTGCCCCCGCTGCCACAAAATCGTCAGTTCCGACGCCGCAATCTGCCCCCATTGCGGTCAGCGCAAACCCGGGCTATGGGGTGCGACAGCCGCCATGCGCCGGCTCGGCCTCCAGCTAAATTTCCCACACTTAATCACCGTGTTCTGCGGCGTACTCTACCTGCTCGCTTTGGCCCTCGATCCAGCGGAGATCTTTCAGACGCAGGGCCTAATGCAGATTCTCTCGCCCAGCATCCAAGCCAGCTTTAAGCTCGGCGTCACCGGCACCGTGCCCATCTTCTCCTATAAATTCTGGTGGACGCCGATCACCGCCATCTATCTACACGGCGGCCTGCTGCACATCTTCTTCAACATGATGTGGGTGCGCCAGCTCGGCCCGGTGGTAGAAGAGATCTTCGGCCCCTTCCGCCTCTTTGCGATCTTCACGGTCGCCGGCATCGCCGGCTTCCTAGCCTCAACCCTAGCGGGGCACGAGCTCACGCTGGGGGCCTCCGGCTCGATCTTCGGGCTCTTGGCCGCACCCATCGCCTACGGCCGGCGCGCTGGGGCCCAGCTTTTCACCCGGCAATTTCTCCAGTGGGCGGCCTTGCTTTTCGTCATGGGCTTTGTGATGCCCGGCGTCGATAACTGGGCGCACGGCGGGGGGTTCGTCGGCGGGTACGCGGCGGCCTATCTCTTCAGCCGCAGCTCGCAGCGCGAGGACTTGGGGGCTTATCTCGCTGGCGGCTTGTGCCTGCTGGCCACGGTCGGCGCATTCGCCTTGCAGTTTGTGGCCGTATTTTTGTAGCCGCTTCATGCCGGACGAACTCATCGCGCTCTTCAATGGCCAAGGACGAGCCATCGGCGTCAAGGACCGCGCAGCTGCCTATCGCGACAGAGATCGCGTTGGCTTGGTCTTTGTCTGGGCGGCTTGGCGTCCAGACGCTGGCGTGGCCCGCACCCTATTGCAGACCCGCTCGCGCCCCGACGACCCGTACTTGGGCTGCCTCGACGCGCCGGCCGGCGGCCACATCCAAGCCGGGGAAACGCCCCTAGCCGCGGCGCGGCGCGAATTTGCCGAGGAAGTCGGCATCGCGCTGGCCCCCACCGAATTGCTCTTTCTCGGGCGACAACCTCTCCAAGCCCCCGAGTGCTCTGCCATGCAGTTTTTCTATCTCTGTACGCGGCCCATCTCCTTGGGGGAAACCGCATTCAACGAAGAAGTAGGAGCCTTCGTCGAAGTCGGGCTCGACGATTTTGCGGCCTTGGTTTGCGGGCGAACCGCGTCCATCTCAGGCCGCGCCCGCTACCAAGAGGCCCCAGACGAAATTAGGCCGCAGGAAATTGCTCCCGCGGCCTTGGCCGCCTATTCCGAGCCGATCATGGACGGCATCGGCCGCTCGGTCAGTGCCATCCGCACCTATCTGGCGACCGGGCAGCTCGGCGCGACTATTTGGACGCCTGCGACCGGCTGATGTAGCGTTCCAGATGGGCCAGCGCCCGGCCGCTATCCATCGCCTCCCGCGCCTCGGCCAGCCCCTCTTGAGCACTCGCGCTTAGGCCCAGATAATAGTCGATTAAGCCTGCGTTGAGCGCGATGCGGTCGTACGCGTGGCCTGGCTCGCCCTTGAGGGCCGCCACTCCCAGCGCGGCAAAAGCCGGGGCACTCACCACTGCGGGCCGCGGGCTCTGCTCGTAGCAAAAGCCGTAGTCCCTCGGGTCCACGTCGCCAGCGACCGTCGTCAGCGCACCGCGGACGCGGCGGAATCCCTGCGTGTAGTTGATGGCCTTGCGCCGAGCGTCCGAGGGCTTACCCAAGCGCAACCCATAGTGGCTGCTCCCCTCTTCGCCCTTGATCGCCAGCCCGGCGTCCAGCCCGCGCTCCTGCATCAACCCCAACAGCTTGTCTTCGTAGCCAGCGTGGTAAAAGCCCGCGACCATGCCGTTCCAAGCCGCGCCGGCGAACACCTGCTGGGCCTTCTCGGTAGTGGCCCAAGGCGGGCGTTTGGCAATGTGAGCGCGCAAATGGCGCACCGCGTACGCGGCGGGGGCGTACTCGCGCTGACTCACGTACGCGAACCCAATGGCCGGGTCTTCAATGCAGTGGGCCGCGGTCGCCAGCGGCAGATCGGTCCGCGCCCCCAAGTCCGCGAGCACCCCTTCCTCCGTGACTCCGCGCTTCGGCGGCATTTCGGCTACGCCGTGGAGCACGGTCGGCCGGCCCAAGGCCGCACGCACGGCCGCGACAAAGAGCGTCGGGCGAAAGAAGCGCGCGGCGCCGTCAAAGGGCTGGCCAAAATGCGTCAACGCCTCCACTTGCAGCGCGGACACCTGCTCTGAGGGGAGCACCGCGTCAAGATGAGCGCGAATCTCTTCCTCGTTTTCAATGTTCATCCGCTGACCGATCAAGAACGCGGCCATCAGCGAGGGGCGCACCTCGTCTGCTAACACGGCTTCGAGCGCACCGCGCACTTCCTCGTAGCGCAGGTGCTCGCCCTGCAAAACGAGGCGCAACGCCGCAACCACCCGCGCTTCGGCCGCGCCGCACCCGGCGAAATTAGGGGCCATCCCCAACAGGAAGCGCAAGTCCTCGGGCATCTGCGCCAGCGCGTCCCCATGGCGGTCGAAAGCCTCGACCTCGGCCGCGCTCCACCCGGTCCGCTCGCCAAAGGTGCGGCGAATGGACATGGCCGCAAAAAACGCGCCCAGCTGGGCCGAGGACGCCTGCTCGGCGCGGGGCAAGGCTCCCTTGAGCGAGGCGAAAATCAGCGCTAGAATGCGCCGCGGGTCTGGGTCGCCTTCTTTTTGGCCCAGCGGGCGGCTTTGGTGCGGCCCGGTACAGACGCGCGCTTGCGCGGCCAGCACTTCTTCGTTGGGGCCGAGATAGGGGTCGAGTTCAGACACGATTTTTGCTCCCTTTATACATTAGCTAGTTGAGATTCTCTTGGGGGCTGACCGCTAGCAACGCTTCTTTTTTGACATGAGAAATATACCTGATTACATTCGCTAAAGAGCTATTCCCCTTCTGGAGAAACTTCCGATGACAGGTACGATTTTATATTTTAACATATGTAAATCCTAGGACGCGCAAATTTTTTTATCTTAATTCCTAATCCGACGAGAGGGGAAATGTTATGCCATCAATCCAAAGTAATCCCAACGAGAAGATACTGGAGGCATTAGCCGAAGCCAAAAATGAGGTGATCGATCTCAACGCTGCGTGGAATCAGACTATTCAAAAGGTTGAGACCCTCACAGATCAAATGGCAAGCGACAGGTTTGCCAGAAAACGCATCGTCGGCTCTCTGGAGCAGTTTCAGGCTAGAATTGAGACGACCCGGGATTTCATCCATGAAGCCACCATGCAAATTGAAGAGGCAACCTTTGACTTTAAGTAGCCAACGGAGGCCGGCCGTGCGCCGGCCCCTAATTCTTCACAACCCCAATCATTCCAAAGGAGGCAATGAATGCACCCAGGGGTTTCCTATAGAGATAGAGCGAGGTGAGCTCGGCTATGTCTCTCGTTGTCCCCCCTTTGACGTATGCAGTCAGGGAACGACAAAGGGCGAAGCCCATCGCATGATTTCTGAGGCCATGCAGCTATTTGTCGAGGATGCTTTCGATGCCGGACCTTAAAAGAGCTTCTCAAAGAATGTGGAGTCGATGAAGAGTTCGAGGTCAATGGCATAGAACGACCCAAACAAATGGCTCTTGGCGATCAGCATGCGGCCTATAAGCACATCTTTTTCCACAGAAAGAGAGCCCCCATGAGTCTTATGCGATTTATCCGTTTGGCATTGCACAGCCCCAAGGTTACAACTCGTACCGAGGAGGACAGACGCCTAGCCGACAGACGCATCGTTAGTCGCTTATCGCATGGCAATATTCGCTTGCAGCGCGGCGAGTACGTCACGCGAGAAGAAATCGAGGAGCAATATGAGCGAGTCAAGTCCTTCGACTTCGACGGAGAATGATATCCCTCATCGCCTCAGCGACCTTCGCGCCCTGTACGATACCTCAGAGAGATTCGCACGCGAGGTCGCTGAGTTTCGAGCCGCGATACCGATTCCCGCCTACAACGAGCTGCGATACGCAGGTCACCATCTTCTCCAAGCACTAGACGACAGCGGCACTATTTCCAGCAACGAGCAATTACGCAGAGCGGTTTCTCATTGTGAACGAGCGATGTACGAAGCCGCAGAGGCAGGAATAATCTCGGTGCTAGATTCGATAGATCAATTCCGCAAGGAGTACAAGAATATCGTCGTCAAAGATATAGTCGATGACTATGCCAGCATCCTCGTGAAGGCCCGAAAGGCGCAAAATTTGCTCGCTCGTGGACGGTCCGATCAGATGTCGTCGTCAGAGAGGGCGTCCGGTTACATGGAAACGTTTCGACAATTGCGCGACGACAGCGAAATGCTCGAAGCGAGTCGCGACGATCTCAACGCCAAGGTAGCCGAGCAAGTGCGAGACAGCCGGCGATTCATTATCCGCGCCCTGCTGATTGGATTCGGAATTGTCGTTGCAGCAGCGGGTATAGTGATCGGCATGTAAACGGTCGCCTGTGGGCACAGCATCGCCCGGCATCTCCTCCGTTTCCCCCTTTTCCGCGAGAAATCTCCCATGCGCTACTTGTCCATTCTGTTGCTCATCGCCATCGCGGCTTGCAGCTCGCCCGATTCGGCCCCGCCGGCCCTAGTCGCTTACGTCGCGGCCCAAGAAGCCTTAGCTGCCGACGATCTCGACCGAGCGCGCCAAGCACTGCAAGGCTTGGTGCAAAACGCCAGCCCAACGCTCAAGCCGCTGGCGGAAAAAGCCGCGTCCGCCGCGGACCTCGCCGCGGTGCGCGCTGCGTTCAAGCCGCTGTCCGCGGAAGTGATGAAGGGCCAAATGCCCGCAGGCTACGGCGTGGCGTACTGCCCGATGGCCGACGGCGAGAAGGGAGCGCACTGGGTGCAAAAAGACCAAGCCCAAATCGCCAATCCCTATTTCGGCGCGTCCATGCTCCGCTGCGGGGTATTCAAGGAGTAGCAGCACCCGCGCATGATCCGCGTAGAATCCGTCACCCGCCGCTACGGCGTTTTGACCGCCGTGGACGAGGTCAGCTTTGCCGTGGACCGAGGCGAGATCGTCGGCTTCGTCGGCCCCAATGGGGCTGGCAAAAGCACCATGCTCAAGATGCTCTCCACCTTTATCCACCCTACGGCCGGCAAAATCACCATCAACGGGCTCGACGTGGTGGAGCATCCGCTCGCCGTGCGCCGCTGCATCGGCTACCTGTCGGGCGACACCCCGCTCTACCAAGAAATGCGCGTCGATAAATTCCTCCGCTTCATCGCCCGAGCTCGCGGCCTCGAAGGCGATGCCTTGCAGCAGGGCTTGGCGCACGTGGTCGCGCTCTGCGGGCTAAAAGACGTGCTCACCCAGCGCGTCAAAGAGTGCTCCACCGGGTTCCGCCAGCGCATCGGCCTAGCCATCGCCATGGTCCACGATCCCCCGATCTTGCTCCTCGACGAGCCAACGCACGGCTTCGACCCTCTACAGGTGCTGGCCTTCCGCGACACCTTGCGTTCGCTCAGTCCAAGCCGAGCAATCCTCTTTAGCACCCACATCATCGGCGACGTCGAGGCTATTGCCGACCGCGTGTTGATCATCCACCAAGGGCGCTTGCTCGGCGATGGCCACGTCGAACAGTTGGCCGCGGACGCCGGCATGCCCGGGGCGGGCCTCGAAGCCGTCTTCGCCCACCTAGTCCGCACCACCACTCCGGCCCATGGCTGACGCCCAACGCCTGTCTGCGACCGAGTGCCTGCGCGGCACCCGCATAGTCTTTGACCGCGAGCTAGAAGCGTATTTTGATTCGCCCATTGCTTATGCGTACGCGGCGGTCTTCTTGGTGCTGTCTTGCACTACCTTTATGAACTCCTTTTTTCTCGACGGGGTCGTCGATATGGGGCCGTACTTCACCGCGCTGCCCTTCTTGCTAATCCCCTTTGTCCCGGCTATCACCATGCGCACTTGGGCCGAGGAACGCGCCCAGCACACCTTTGAGCTGCTGATGACCCTGCCGCTGCACTCCTTGCAAGTCGTGCTGGGCAAGTACGTCGCGGCCCTCTGCTTCTACGCCATCGTCCTCGCCGGTAGCCTGCCCATCGTGCTAATGCTGCTCTTCCTCGGCGATCCCGATCTCGGGCGCATCGGCGCGAGCTATGTCGGCGCCCTGCTGTTGGGGGCTCTCTTCCTGTCCTTCGGCCTGTTTGCCTCCGGCCTGACCCGCGACCAAATCGTGGCCTTTGTGCTCGCCGCGCTCTTAGGCTTCTTCTTCGTACTCAGCGGGCACGAAAAAGTCGTAGAGGTCCTCGACGGCCTCGCGCCGGCCTACCAGCCGGGCACTTGGCTGTACGAGACCATATCGGTCCTGCCCCACTACGAGGCTTTTGGCCGCGGCGTAATCGCCCTCGCCGACCTGCTGTACTTCGCCTTGATGAGCGGCTTTTTCGTCTCGATGAACTACCTCAGCCTCCAGAGATCCAAGTATTGAAGCGGCACTTCTTGCTCCAAACGGCGCTGGCTTTCGCCCTCCTACTGGGCATTGTGGCGTCCGCCAGCCGCCTTCTAAACCTGACGGGAAGTTGGACGTTAGACCTAGCCGGGGACGCCATCACCACGCTCGCACCGGCGACCAAACGCTACCTCCGCTCCTTAGACGCCCCGCTCTCCATCACTTACTTTGCCACCGCCCGCGAAAACATGCCGGCGCACCTCAAAGAACTCGAACCCCGAGTCCGCCAACTCCTGTCGGCACTGCGCGACCAAGCACCCGACCGCATCGACTACCGAGTCATCAACCCAGACCAGAGCGGGCGCGCCGGCATCGGCTATGCTGCGAGCAAAAGGGCCTCCGCCTTCAGCGTACGGCGGGTGTTGCACGACGAGCATTCCGAGCAAAAAATCTGGTCCTCGCTGGTGATCGCCCGCACCGACGCACCCGAAGTGCTCGTCCAAAGCATCGAGCCGGACCACCTGCCTTATCTAGAAGAGTACGTCATCGCCCAACTACAGGCCGGGCAGGAGCCGCCGCAGCCGACCTTTGGCGTCTCGGCCCCGCCGCCTTTCCAGCTTTTGGCGGCTTTTCTCAACGAGGCCGGGCCGGTCGTCGAGCTAGACCTCAACCGCGATCCCACCATCCCCCCGGAAATCGATGTGCTGTTCTGGATTCAGCCCGAGGTCGCCACGCCCGAGCACGGGCGGCAGTTGCTCGCCTTCCTCGCATCGGGCCGCAGCGCCGTACTGGCCGGCAGCACCTATCAGATCGGCTATTCTCCGGCCGAGGACGCGATGGCCTACTGGGTACATCACGCGCCTCCGGCTTGGGGGCACCTGCTCCAGCCCTTTGGCATCCGGCCGGTGCCGGACCTGCTCGTCGATAAAAACACCGGGCCGGTCGCCCTCGATTCGGGGGAGGTCGTCGCGCCCTTTCACCTGCGGGTGCTGCCCGCTTTTTACAACATGAAGAGCTTTGCCGCACCCGGGCGCGGCGGGCTTAACTTCGTGGCCGCTAGTGCGCTCGAAGTCGATCCACAGGCCGTACAAGCCCAAGGCTTTCACGCGGAAATCGTCGGCACCACCACTGAAAGCCCCCGCGTTTTGCCCCTGCCCACCGGCCCCTTCACGGACGCCGATTTAACCGGCGGCCTGCCCGTGCCCAAACAAAACTTGCTGGTCCTGCTCAAGCCGGACGACCCTTGGCAGGGGCAGCTGTTCGTCTTGGCCAGTGCGTCGCCCTTCCAAGACGGCATCATCAATCAGCCCAATTACGCCCACCGCGTCTTCCTGCAAAACCTCATCCGCACCTACGGCCAACCCGAGCGCGTTCTGAGGGGGCGCGTGGAAAAGGGCGGCCCCCAGCGGCTCATCCCGCCCGGCACCCTCGCCCGCTTTTTCTGGCGGTTCTTTGCGGTCTTTTTGCTGCCGCTGGCGTTTGTGGGCCTCGGCCTTAGACACTATGTACGCCGCAGCCGCTTGAGTTGGTCAACGGGCCGTTGGGGCCGGCCACTCGGCTTGGCCTGCTTGGTGCTCCTCGTCGGTGCGCTCGTCTGGCGCGGGCACTGGCCCTATCTCGACCTAACGGCCGACCGGCTCAACACGCCCTCGCCGCTTTTGGGCCGCTTGTTGCAGGGCACGTCCCTAGCCGCCGAGCTGATCGCCACGCATCGGGCCTCCATGCCCCGGCCGCTCAAAGACGCTGAAGACCGCATCCGCGCCTTGCTCGCCGACTGCAACATTCCCGTGCGCGTGATCCGGCCCGACGCCCTGACCTCCGACCAGCAACAGGCCCTCGCGGCCGAGGGGTTGGTGCCCTTTCCGGCCGAACGGGTCCTCAACGACACGCTCGCCACCCAATACGTATGGAGCGGCCTGCGCCTGCTGGGCAATGGGCGCAGCATGGCCGTGCCGCAGCTCGACTCGCGCACCCTGCCCCACCTCGAATTCCTCTTGGCCGCGGCCGCCCACAGCCTGCAACAGGGGCGCAAAATGCGCGTGGCCGTCATCTCCGACTTGCCCCGCCTCTCGCCGGCTGAAGCCCTCGAAGACTACCAAAAGAAGGGCCTGATTGCCCCCGGCGGCACGGACGTGTACAGCGACTTGAAAGCCCTGCTCGCCGACTACCTCTACGATATCCACTACATCAACCCCCGCACCCCGAGCATGCCGGCCGATGTAGATGTCCTGTTGTGGATGCAGCCGCGCCGCGATTCCGGGCCGATCCTGCTGCTGCTGAGCGAGCATCTCGCGCGGGGGGGCAAGGCCATTGTCGCCATGCAGCACTTCAACATCCAGCAGCGCCAGTATCGCGGGGCGGGCTTTCAAACGGTGTACTGGCCCCAGCCCCAATTCCAAGACTTCGACCGCTACCTCCAGCTCTTTGGCGTAGAACAGGTCCGCGAGGTGCTCTTTGACCGCACCCAGTCGCACCTCGAGCTAGAAACCCAAGTCAACCGCACGGCCGTGCGCGAGTACGACCCCCAAAAGGTCGCCTTGCCTTTCTTGATCCGCGCCGTCGGCCAGCACTACGACCGCACCTCACCCATCACCCGGCACCTCGGCGACCTGCTCTTTATCTGGGGGAACCGCTTTGCCTTCGAGCCAGCGCAGCTAAGCAGGGCGGGCATAACGGCCCAGACCCTGATCTCCACTTCGCCCCAAGCCTGGGCGTACCCTTGGCAGGGCGGGTGGCTGCCGCCCGAAGTCTTTGCCCCGCAGACGTACCTGCCCGGTGCTCAACCCCTAGTTGCGCGGCTTACCGGGCCTTTTCCCCAAGTCGATTTTGCCGAAGACGAGGATGGCCGCGCCGTGCTCCAGCGCGTGGGCGAGCCTCCGCAACAAGCAGGGGCCCTACTCCTGATCGGCTCTTCCGAGATGTTCAAAAACGAGCACCTGTTGGCCGCCAGCTTTCAGCACGATCAATTCTTGCTCAACGCCGTGGCGTCCAACGCTTATGGCGAGGAGCTAGCGGCCTTACAGGCCCGGCGGCCGACGCCGCGCGGCTTTCCCTTCCAGAGCACCGAGGCCAAGCGCTGGTGGCGGCTCCTCGTGGTGGGCACGGGGCCGCTGCTGTTTTTGGGCTACGCCCTGTATCGCCGCACGAGGCAGCCGTGATCCGCATGCTCTGTGCGCTGGGGGGCCTGCTAGTCCTGCTCGTCCTCGGCGAGCACACGTTGCGCGAGCACCAGCGCACCGCGCGGCACACGGCTGGGGCCTTGCGCCTCTTGACGCCCCAGCCGACCTCAGCCGTCGCCCAGCTCGAGATTCGCACGGGCGGACGCCGTTGGCAGTACGTCCGGCGCGGAGGCAACTGGCATTTCCCAGCGTATCACCGCGCCTTTGCGCTCAACCGCCGCGTCGAGTACCTGCTCCAGAGCCTGCTCGCGACGCCGGCGACCTTTGTCTCGGCCGAGCCTGGGGACTTGGCCCGCTATGGTCTCGGCCCGGGCAGCATCCGCATCCACTTGCTCGACCCACAGGGGCGTCCCTTGCTCGAAGTGCGCCAAGGGCGCGGGGCACCCGGGGTGCGCGCCGGGGAATCGTACATCCAGCGCGTTGGGGCCGACAGCATCTTCCACCTCCACGCCCATCCCGCCCACGCCCTCGACACCGCCCCGCCCGCTCCCATGCTCGACCGCCGCGTCTTGCCCCAAGCCTTGCAGCGCAAGGGCCTGCGGCGCATCGCCTTTGCCGGCGACCCGGCTTACCCGGTGCAATCCCTCAGCCGACAGCTAAAAGCCATGACGGCAGCAGGCCCAATGATGCCGACCTACGAGTGGGTTGTCTCGTCTGCCGCGGGTGCCGAAGTCTGCCTTTCCCCGAGCGTAGAAGCCTACGCCGACTTCCTCAAGCGCCTGACGTGGTCGGCCTTGCACGATCCGGGCCAAGCCTTTGCCCCAGCGCGTTATCTCTATCTCGAAGACGAAGACGGCGTCATAGACACCCTCGCCCTCGGCGGCGACTACCTCCGCCTCCACACCACCGGCCACATCTGCTCCATAACGCCGGCAAAAGCCGCCCTCCTCTTCCCCACCCGAGCCGCCCTCCTCGACACCCTCCCCCAACCTTCGCCCTACCAGCAAGCCGAGCACTAGGGACAGAGGGCAACAGTTTAAGGGAAGCTCCCCTCCTTTGCGTACTCTGGTATTGCCAATGCGTCCGGGATCGAGGGCGTCCCGCCCTCGGCGAGGGCAAGATGCCCTCGATCCTTGGAAGGCAGAGGCGGATGGCGGGTAGTAAAAGAAAAATAAAAAGCCCCTCCCTTTTGGGAGGGGCTCGTGCTATTGGGCAAGGCCGCGGCCGCTATCTGAGTAGCAGCATCTTCTTGACCTCGCGGAACTCGCCGCCCGCCTGCAAGCGGTAGAGATACATCCCCGACGACAAGCTGTAACCGCGGTCGTCGGTCGCGTCCCACTCAACTGCATAGTGACCCGCATGCTGATGCTGGGCCACCAGCGTCCGCACCGGCTGACCGACCGCATTGTACACGATCAATTCTACGTCCGCCGCTTGCGGCAGCGCGTACTGGATCGTCGTCGCCGGATTGAACGGGTTCGGGTAGTTGTTCGCCAACGTAAATGCGACCGGCTGAACTTGCGCCACCGCCTTGGCCGCCTCGGAATCGCTCAGGACGATTTGTACCGCGTCCCCGGTCAGCCCGTCGATCGCACCGAGCAGCCGGATGAATTCCTCGCCCTCGGCCAAATCGTCGGCCACCGGGTCGATGTAAAAGCGCAGCGTCCCCGTTGTCGAGCCGGCCGGAATTTCGATCCGCGGCGTAAACAGCGCGGCGTAGTCCAAGTCGCGCGTCGCCGTTGATGCTTCATCAATGGACAAATGCACGGTCGCATCGGCGGCCAACGCCTGCCCGTCCAACGTGGCGGTCAGGATAACGGTGGTCAAATCGGCCTGCTCACTCAATGCGCTCGGCGCGGCCGATAGCCAGATGGCCGTACTCGGGGCTTCGTCGTCTCGGATCTCGATGTCCGTCACTAGGGTCGCGCCGGTTGACACGAGCATCGCCTGTACCCCCAACGCCTTCGGGCCATCGCTCTCAGCGTCGTCAATGGGCGTGAGGCTCAGGGTCGTCGTTCCCTCGGTCGCGCCCGCCGGAATGACTATCAGCGCTTGTAGCACCGCACTGTAGTTCACATCGCGCACGGCGGGCGAGCCATCGCTCGGCTCGACGAGCGTGAACCGCACGCTCTCGTCCTCGTCCGCGGCGGCCGCCAAGGTGACCGTCAGCGAGAGGTCGGTCGTCGCGGCGTCCTCGCGGATCACCGCCGGTGCCACGGCCAGCCCAGCGAGCTCGGCCGCCGGCTGCTCAGGCGCAGTGACCGTGATGGAGAACGTCAACGCGGTCGCGTCCCGGTTGAGATCGGTCGCCATATAAGTGACTTCAACCGCACAGTTGGTGGCTGCGGTCGGCGTACCCGAAAGCGTCCGCGTGGCCCCGTTGAACGACAAGCCCGCCGGTAAGGTCAACAGGTGGTATCTCAGGTCGCCGGCACCGCCCGTCGCTTCCGGTAGCACCAAATCGGCAATCGCCGTCCCCGCAGCGTACGTCTGGTCGGCGACGGCAGCGTCTTCGGCAAAGGCCAGCACCGTCACAGCTTCGGCCAGTATCGCAATGGTGAAGGTCCGCCTCGCTGCGTTGCCGTCGCGGTCAGTCGCCGTGTAGGTAATGGTGACTGGGGCCTCGGTTGCTGCCACCGGCGTGCCCGAAAGCGTCCGCCGGACCTCGTCAAACGACAAGCCCGCTGGCAGCACCGACACCTCGTACGTCAGGTCGCCGGTGCCGCCCGCAGCCTCCGGCAACACCAAGTTGGCAATCGCCGCACCCACCGAGTAGGTCCGGTCGGCAATGGTAACACCTGCCGCAAAGAACGGCGCACCGCCCTCCCCGGGATCTCTCAGCATTATATCCACCGCGCTGACGGTTAGCTGGAGACCGTCCGCGGCCGTGACTTGATTGCTCGCGGATGTCAGCCGGATGGTCTCGCTGGCATCCACGACGCCGTCGTCAATCGGGGTGATGGTGATCGTCGTCGTGCCCGACACTGCGCCGGCCGGAATCGTCAGGGGACGCAGGCTGGCCGTGTAGTCAATGTCGCGCGTGGCCTCTGCAACATCGACGCTCTGGCCCTCATCGTCTGTGTCCTTGGGATCCGGGTCAATGGTCAAGCGCACGACCACGTCATCGTCGAGGACCTTTCCGTTCAACGTTCCGGTCACTGCAACCTCCGTGCTACCCGCTCCTTCGCTAATCGAGGTCGGCTCCACTGTCAGCGCGATTTGGGTGCTAGTCGCGTCGTCGTCGGCGATCTCAATGGCTTTCGTAGTCAATACGTCGCCGACTGCAACCCTTATGTATATCGACCCGCGTGCAACCACCGAGTCGTCGTCAATCGGGGTCAGGGTGAACGTCGTCGTCCCCGCAGAATCACCGGCCGGAATGACGAGCGGTGGACCAAAGGACAGGGTGTAATGCACATCGCGGGTCGGCGTGCTCGGCACCGTACCGCCAGACGGCAAAACTGAGCCGACCGGCAAAACGACGAGACTCACTGTCTCGTCCTCAACCACGGGATTCTTCAAGGTGACGTTCAGCGTGATCGTCGTCGCCCCGGCGTCCTCGCGCACGCGTTCTCGACTCAGCGCGATGGCATCGGGCGCGGCCGCGACCTCCTTTTTTATTTTTAGATCCACCGGGTGGATCGTTAGCTCGTCGTCGCCAACTTCTACCCTCCCGGTGGGGGATCCCACTCGGATCGTGCCGGGCAGCCGGTTTTTCGGGGTGATGGTAATTGTCGCGGTGCCCGATACCGAGTTGCGCGGAATCGTCAGCGGCGCCAGCGTCACTGTGTAGTCCAAGTCGCGCTGCGCCTCGCGATTGTCCTTGGTCGCAGCGGCCTCGCTGTTGGGGGTGGCGTTCAAGTCGGGATGATCGCCAATCGTCAACACAAAGGTCGTCGCCCTTCTTAGTTCCTTGCCGTCCAACGTGGCCGTCACCGCGATCTCGGTCGCGCCATCGAACCTGTTTAACTCGACGATATTGGCCGACAGATGGATGTTTTGGCTATCCTTGTCGTCGTCAATCAGCGTGAGCGTCGTCGCTTCAACCGTCCTACCGCTGCCAACATTGCCGCTGAGCGTAATGTCCAGATCGCCCCCGTCGTTGACGACCCTATCATCAACCGGGATGAAGGTGAGCTGCCCGGTTGCCTTTTTCTTGCCAGCCGGAATCCTGAGAGCGGTCAGCGTCAGGCGGAAGCGGCTATTAAACCCTTCGTCTGAGACGCCCAAGAGCACATAAGTATCTGTCTCCACCGCGGTATCATCGGTAACTTCAACCGTCACCTCGATATTGGTCGGCCCGGCGTCCTCGCGCACACTGCTGGGATTGACCGACAGCTTGTAGTCGGCCTGCTCCTCCTGCGCCGCAGCCACCCCGACCCACCCCAACACCAAACCAGCGGCCCAGAGCCAAAGACGCCGCCGCAACCGCTTTCTCTGTATCATTGTTCAACCTCCCCGGATTCAGGTCTTCTTTCAACAGCCGATCCAGAAAACTGCCTCAGTATTTCCTTGATGTCGGATTTTATTTCCTTGATGGCCTCTTCGATAAGACGAACAGACTCGTCTGTCTTACCCATCCATCTAGAGAGATAGATAATTCCACTAAGGATCGCTAGTCCGGGAACTATATAGATAAGCGGATTATTCCAGTCCATTTTATTCCTTAGCTAGCTTATCTGGTTTATGCTGCTCCCTATTTTGCAAACGCAGTGCTGCGCGTGCTACTTGAGCAGCAGCATTTTTTTAATCGCGTGGAACTCGCCGCCCGCCTGCAAGCGGTAGAAGTACATTCCCGATGACAGGCTGCGACCGCTATCGTCGGTCGCGTCCCACTCCACGACATACCGCCCCGCGCTCTGGTGCTCGGCGACGAGCGTGCGAACGGGCTGGCCGACGACGTTGTACACCATTAGCTCCACATCCGCGGCTTGCGGCAGCGCGTATTGGATCGTCGTCGCCGGGTTGAACGGGTTCGGAAAATTGGCTGCCAGCGCGAATTCGGCCGGGCGCGTGTGCAATGCCAGCGACGCGCTCGCGCCATTGGCGTCCGTAACCGTGTACGTATAGACGGGTTCGGCCGCGGCTCGCGGCGTGCCGGCAATCGTCCGCGTGGCTGCGTCAAACGACAAGCCCGCTGGCAGGGCCGGCGAAAGGCGATACGTCAGGGGCGCGGTGCCGCCGGTCCCCTCCGGGAGCGCGAGGCCCTCCACGAGGCGGCCAACGACAAATTCGCGGATTTCAGCCGCGTTGGGCGCGGCCGTCGGAACGATCTTACCGGCCATACTGTTGAACAAATCGAAAAGCGCTGCAAAACTCAGCGGGGGATTGACCTTGATGGTGAAGGTCAACGCGGCCGCGGCGCCGTCGCTGTCGATGACCGTGTAGATGATGACGACCGCGTCCTCGGTGGCCTCCGCTGGCGTCCCGGAAACCGTCCGCGTGGCCGCGTCAAACGACAAGCCCGCTGGCAGAGCCGAGACGCTGTACTGCAAGCCGCCCGACCCGCCCGAAGCGGCCGGCAGGACGAGAGCGGGAACCGGCCTCTCGGCCGTGTACCGTTGGTCCGCGATTGAAACGTCGTCCGCAAACGCAAGGGACGGATCCTCGGGCGCGGGCTCCTCGGGCTCCGGCTCCTCCGGTGGCTCTTCCGTCCCTCGGTCGCTCAGGATGATCTCGACCTCGTCACCGGCCAGACCGGCAATCGTACCAGTCAGCTTGATGATCTCGTTGCCCTCTGCGACCGTGTCGTCGATTGGGCGGACCGCAAACAGGGTTGACCCGGTTATCCAGCCAGCCGGGATCACCAGCAGCGGATTGAACAGCGCGGCGTAGTCCTCATCACGCGTCGCGGTCGAAGTGCCATCAATGGTCAGGCGCACGGTCGCGTCCGATAGCAACGCCTTCCCATCCAACGTGGCGGTCACCGCAACGGAGACCTCAGCGCCTTCCTCGCTTATCGTGCGCGGATTCACCGACAGCGAGATCGACGTACTCGGGGTTTCGTCGTCCGCGATCTCGATGTTGGTCAGCAGCACCCCACCGGATGAGAACGCAGCCTGCACACCCAGCGCTTTCGCCCCATCCACCGCGGTGTTGTCAATAGGGGTGAGGGGGAAGGCCGTCGTCCCAACGGTCGCTCCGGCGGGAATGGTAATTTTCTTTCCCAGTATCGCGGTGTAGTCCAAATCGCGCACGGCTGGTGTACCCGCGCTCGGACCTACGAGCGTAAACGTCACTCGTTCGGGCGTGGCTTTGGGCGCTGGCAAGGTCGCGGTCAGAAATACTTGCGTCGCTTCAGCGTCCTCGCGGACGGACGAAGGACTCGCGGTCAGCGCAGCGTTGGCCGGCGGCGGGGCTGGGGCTGGCTCCGGCGCTGAAGCCGCGGCGACCGCAATGGGAAAGGTCAGGGCGGCCGCGTCGCTGTCGCTGTCGATCACCGTGTACACGATGGTGGAGGTTCCGACCACTATCGGCGTGCCCGAAAGCGTCCGCGTTGAGCTGTTAAACGTCAGGCCGGCCGGCAGGGTCGAGACGCTGTACGTCAGGGTGCCATCGCCGCCGGTAGCTTCCGGCAGCACGAGATCGGCAATCGCCTTCCCGACCTCGTACTCTTGGGCGGCCACCGAATCGGCGCTGGCAAAGGCCGGGACCTTGGGGTCCGGCGTCTTGGACGGCGTGGCTGAATCCTCGACGTCTTTCAGCGTGATCGTCACCGGGTTGACCTCTAGCTCTTGGAGGTCTCCGTCGTCTTCGCCGCGGGGCGGTCTAGACTCCAGCGTCGCCAAGCGGAACTTCTCGTCGTCTTCCTCTCCATCGTTGGCAATGGGGGTGACCGTGACCGTGGTCGTCCCGGACACCGCTCCAGCCGGAATCACCAACGGGCGAAGGATGGCTGTGTAGTCGGCATCGCGCGTGGCCGCCATATCATCGTCATCGATGTCGCCATCGTCGTTAACATCGTTGTCAACGACCAAGGACACGATCACGTTATCGTCGAACACCTTTCCGTTTAAGGTGCCGGTCACCGTAATCTCGGTCGGCCCCGCGTCCTCGTTTATCTCGGCCGGCTCCGCCTCTAGCGTGATCGAATCGCTGGTGGTGTCGTCGTCGGTAATCAGGATTCCCGCGACAAAGGATTCGTTGTTGCCAACCCGCGCATTCACCTTAAAGGCCCGGGGCGGATCGTCGTCTTTGTTGTTGACCGGGGTGACGGTCATGGTCGTCGTCCCTTCGGTCGCGCCCTTGGGAATGGTGAGCGACCCCACTTCGGCCGCGTAATCCACATCCCGCTCCGCATCCACCGCGCCGGCAAAAGCCTCGCCCAGATCGTCGCTGTCGTCCGTAATGGTGAACTGGACCCTCTCGGCCGCCACCAAGGCGTTCTCCAAGGAAACCTTCAGGGTGATCGTCTTCTCGCCAGCGTCCTCGCGGACCGAGAACGGCGCCGCGGTCAGCCCGGTAATCGATCCAGCGGGATCGCCCGTTATGTCGATAAAATTGGGATTAACCGTTATGGTGGCGCCGTCGTCATTCGTCAGGTCAACGTCGGCAGACGCCCCGATCCAGATAGAGCCGGTTCCTGCGTTCTTGGGGCGGATGGAAATCGTCGCCCTGCCCGACACCTTGCGGTCGGGAATGGTTATCCGAGCCATGACCGCCGTGTAATCTACATCGCGTTCCAAGCCCCTCGTCTCGTCAATAACCAAGGAAAATCTCAGGTCTCTTCTTTGGGTCTTCCCGTTCAGGGTGGCCGTCACGACGATATCGATTGTACCATCCCGCTTGCTTAGATCGGAATCCGAGAACGAAAGATTGATCGCGTCGCTTTGCTTGTCCGTGTCAATTAGCGTAATCACGGCCGGCTTGACGGCCTCCTGCGCGGTGGCATCGCCCGAGATTGTGATCGCGAGGTCCTCGTTTTCAGTGTCTTCGCTAATGGGGGTAAAGATGAGCGTCCCGGTCGCCTCTTTCTTGCCCTTGGCAATCGCGAGCGTGGGCATAACGATATAGAAGCGGTCATTGAGCCCGAGCTTACCCGGGGGAATAGAGAACCTCAAGTTCACATTCGTATTTTTAGTTACCGCGACGTCATTGCCGACCTTGACTTTTACCGTAACACTGGTCCTGCGGGCGTCCTCGCGGATACTATTGGGATTCACCGACAGTATGTAGTCCGCACGCGCCGTTATCTGCTTTGCAAAATACTGGACGCTCGTAGCATGATCCACGTCCGTGCTGGTCACCGTCACCGCCATCCTGACCCAGTAGTTGCCCGTAGCTCCTCCCTCTTCGCCCTCATACTTAATCGCGGCGTCCGTAAAGGAATAGGTGCGGGTGCCGACAGAGGCACCGGAATACGACTGTTCAGTACCTATTCGAGTATCGCTAGGGCTGCTAAGATCCGAATCGATCTCGCCGCTGTATAAACTCACCGCGTACACGGTGGCCGCGGCCCCATTCCCCGTGCTGAAATTCCTAGAGCGAGACGTACTCCAGTTTACAGTAATCGAATGGTCTGTACCGGAGCTGTTCAGGTCATACGTCAAAATCAAATTGGGATTGGTGGCATGAGGATGATTTGCCGCCGTGCTATGGCCGGACGTAGAGCTGGAAATAGCCACAGCGTCCTCGCTCCACCCCAACACCAGACCAGCGGCCAGCAGCCAAGGCCCGTACGCCCAGCGCCGTATCGACAACTTTGTGTGTATCATCGTTTAACCCCTTTGAAGAAAAGCATCCCTATATGCGAATGACGAATGACGTCTTACTGGATTCCCGCTTTCGCGGGAATGACATAGGTAGAAAAGACCGTGCCGACCTAAAAGGAATCGGCAACATACAAATGACGGAAACCGGCTGGATTCCCGCCCCATGTCGGAGCACGGGGCTTGTGCAACGCGCCGCCCGCCTGCCAAGGATCGAGGGCATCTTGCCCCCGTCGAGGGCGGGACGCCCTCGATCCCGGAGCCTCTTACGCGAAATGGGGCCTCCGTTTGAGAGAGGCCCCATTTCACGAACTCGCGGTGCGGTGGGTGTGAGTGGTGCTTACTTGAACAGCAGCATCTTCTTGACCGCGTGAAACTCATCCCCGGCCTGCAGGCGGTAGAAATACAACCCCGACGACAGGCTGTGCCCGCTATCGTCGGTTGCGTCCCACGTCACCAAGTAGCGGCCAGCGCTCTGATGCTCGGCCACCAGCGTCCGCACCACCTGACCGACGACGTTGTACACGGTCAACTGCACGTCGGCCGCTTGCGGCAGCGCGTATTGGATCGTCGTGGCCGGGTTGAACGGGTTGGGATAGTTGCTGGTCAAGGTAAAGGCGGCGGGCCGCGTCTGCAGCAGCATCTCTACCTGCGCGCCGGTCGCGTCCGTCACCGTGTACGTATAGACGGGCGAACCCTCGGCTTGCGGCGTCCCGGAAATTGTGCGGGTGGCCGCGTCAAACGCCAGCCCGGCCGGCAGCGCTGGCGACAGGCTATACGTCAGGGGCGCGGTGCCGCCTTGGGCAGGGGGCAGCACGATGGCCTCCACCGGCTCGCCTACGACGAACTCGCGGAGGGCAGCCCCGTCGCCGGACGCTGTGGGCACGACCTTGCCCGCCCCGAGGAACTGGGCGAAAAAGTCGAAAAAGTTGTCAAACATCAGCATGGCGCTGACCTCAATGGAAAGGGTCAACGACGCGGTGTTGCCCGCTCCGTCGGTCGCCGTGTAGGTGACTTCAACCGCTCCGTCGGTCGCCGTGTTCGGGATGCCCGACAGCGTCCGCGTAGCTGGGTTAAACGACAGCCCGGCCGGCAGGTCGGAGACGCTATAGGTTACGTCGCCCATACCGCCCGCTGCGGCCGGCAGTGCCATAGCGTCAATCGCCGCGCCAGCCGTGTACTCTTGGGCATCCACCGATGTCCCGGCAGCAAAGGCGAGAGGCGTCGTCTCTTCCGGCTCTTCCGGCTCTTCCGGGGTCGTCGTGGTGTTGCCGGCGTCGAGCAGCGTGATGTGGACTGAGCCGCCGGTCAAGCTCGCGGACGAGCCGTTGAGCGTGATCGTCTCGCTGCCCTCGTCCGCGCTATCGGGCGTCGGGTCGAGCAGCAAGAGCAGGGAACCGGATAGCGCACCGGCCGGAATGACCAGCGAGGGATCGAACAGCACCGAATAATCCAAATCGCGCGTGGCTACCGACGCGGGATCGACCATAACGGTTACGGTAGTCTCCTCGTCCAACCCCTTGCCGTCCAAGGTCGCGGTGACCGTAACCTCGGTCACCCCGGCGTCCTCGCTGACCGTGTGCGGCTCCACCGACAGGGCAAAGGCCGTAGCCGGCGTTTCGTCGTCGGCGATCTTGATGTCCGTCTGCGCTGCGCCGCCCGAGGCTTTCGCCTGCACGCCCAAGAACCGATTGCCATCGACCTCCTCGTTGTCGAGGGGGGTGAGGGTCAGCAGCGTCCGGCCCTCGGTTTCGCCGGCGGCAATGACGACCGAGCCGCCGAGCGAGGCCGTGTAATCCGCATCGCGTGCGGCCGGCGTGCCCTCGCTAGGCGCGACAATCGTGAACAGGACCGTCTCGGCCTTGGCCGACGGAGCGGCCAGCGACGCCGTTAGGAGGATGGCGGTCGTCTCCCCGTTTTCGCGCACGGACGAATGCGTTGAGATCACACTGGCGACCTTCACCGTGGGCGGCGGGGCCGACCCGATCTCAAAGGTGAGGCTGAGAGCATCGGTGTTGACTGGGGCCGGGGCGCTGTCAATGACCGTGTAGATGACGGTGGCGGTGTCGGCCACCGTGGGCGTGCCTGACAGGGTGCGGGTGATCGCGTCAAACGACAGCCCGGCCGGCAGGCTCGCGGACACGCTGTACATCTTGTTGCCCACGCCGCCGGTCGCGGCCGGCAGGATGAACGGCTCAATGGCCGTGCCGACCGTGTACTCGAACACCGTCGATACCACGTCAATGTCATCTACGAAACGGAGGGCGTCCGGGGCCGTCGGCGCGGCCGGGTCGCCATCTTTCAGCGTTATCACCGCCGTGCTGACTGTGACGTCCTCGTCGTCGTCGTTCTTGACTGGGCTTTTCAGCGCGGTCAGGCCGATCCTTTTGTCGCCGCCTTCCAACGGGGTGATCGACACGACCGTCGAGCCGCTGACCTTGCCGGCCGGGATCGTCAGCGGCCGCAGCGTGGCCGTGTATTCGGTGTCGCGGACGGCTGCTTTGTCGTCGGCATCCATGTCGCCGTCGGCGTCCGTATCGGTGGTGACGACCAAGACTATGGGCACGTCCTCGTCGAACACTTCGCCGTCTAAGGTGGCGACCACCGTAATCTCTTGCGTCCCCGCGCCGGCCGTCAGTTCCCGCGGTGCCACCACCAGCGTGATCTCGGAGCTCTGGGTCTCGTCGTCCACAATGGTAATGGTCTCGCGCGCCTCGGTGAAGCCATCCCCCACCGTGGCGACCACGATGAAGCTCCGCGAGGCATTCACTATCGAGTTATCGACCGGGGTCACGGTAAGCGTCGCTGTAGCCGAGGTGGCGCCGGCCGGAATGGTGAGATCGCTCAGGGAGATTGTGTAATCGATGTCGCGCCGGCCCTCTTCCGGCTCAATGGTGAACGTCACCCGCGCATCGTCCTCTAGGGCAGTATTCAAGGTGACTGTCAGGGAGATATTCGACCGCCCGGCCCCCTCGCGGATCGTCGCCGGGGTCGCGCTCAGCCCGCCTTCCGGGTCTTTGAGATCGACGATGGGGGCGAACTTTATCTCAAAGAAATGGGGGGGAATCGTAACGTACTGAGGCAAGAGGCTTTCAATCAACCCAAACCTAGCCGGATCCGACTCTTCACCTACATTTGGCACTCCCGAAACAATCGTAGCACCCGGATGCTTGTCATGGACGAAGTCTATCTCTTCCGCTGCGGCCGCGGCGTCTTCTTCGCTTGCCCAGAGATCAAAATCAGCAGGATCAGTAGAAATCACGCCATTGTTAGCCGGTTGTCTAATCTCCCCATCGCCGTTTAGGTCAACGCCGAGTCTCGCTTCCCTAAGAATGCCGTAGCAACGCCCATCAAAGTTGACATCGTGTTGGGAAAGGGGGCCGCCGGTGGTGGAAGTGCGGCAGCCTAGGCTGAGTTCGTTGAACTGAACTCGCCTGGGCGCAGCAACATAGATACCTGCTGTAAAAGTACTCAAAGTGTCTCTTCTATCCCCATCGAGGTTCAAGTCAACGCCTTTGAGGACCGCCCTCCGCGAACCCTTGAGCACAATGCGCCCCGCCTTGCCTTTGGGATCGATGGTAATCGTCGCCTTCGCGGACGTCTTGTTCCGGCGCAGGGTGAGGGACGCGGCCGTCGCCGAGTAATCCGTATCGCGCGTCAGGATGTTGGAGAAAGTAATCCCCTGCGGGTAATCAGCGGCATCAAGGCCCGAGGCATTGGTGAAAACCAAGTTAAAGGTCTGGTCCGACCGCAGGGTGCCGCCGTTTAAGGTCGCGGTCACGGTAACTTGGGTCGGCCCCGCGTCCTTGCTCAGGCTGGCCGGCGAAAACGAAAGGTCTAACTGACTGCTCAGCTTTTCGTCGTCAACGACTTGAATCTCCACCGGCGTGACGGTCTGGCCGCCGGCGAGGCCGTCGATTTCGATGACGAGATCGGGATAGCGTTTGGGATAGTCGTCGTCAAGGTCATGAGGAATGGTGAAATCGTCGTAGGTATTGTAAAAACCGCGATCGTCATTGTTCGTGGGCGTGAGGATGACCGTCCCGGTCGCCTCTTTCTTGCCCTTGGGAATCACGATGGTCGGCAGGGTGATGGCGAAGCGGCTGTTGATATGGGAGCGGGTATTGTACCAGCTTTTCCAGTCGCCCCCCGGCCTAGTCCCCGCATAGTACCAATGGGTTCCAGTACCAGGCGTAAAACGACCATGGTTATCAAGCGTGTTGCCGGCACCGATAACGGGAGCGGCGCTGGTGCCTAAAACCAAGGCCACAGCCGTGTTCGCCGTCGCATCCGCGTCCATCTTGGCGGTCACTGTGATCTCGGTCTTCCCGGCCTCCTCGCGGATCTTAGGCTTATCTACCGATAAGGTAATCTCCGCGACCGCAGCACCGGCCCATCCCAACGCCAAGCTAACGGCCAGCAACCAAGTGCGTAGAAATTCCTTTGCTGATTTCATTCTGTTTAACCCTCCGTGGAAATTAAAAAGTAAGTTCCTTATGTCCGTTACGTCCCTCAGGCGTCATTCCCGCGAACTGAAACGTCATTCCCGCGCAAGCGGGAATCCAGAAAAGGACCAAGCCGAACAGGACTGGATTCCCGCGTTCGCGGGAATGACGATAGCATCGGCCTCACTTGAGCAACAGCATCTTCCTGACTTCGCGGAACTCGTCGCCCGCTTGCAGGTGATAGAAATACATCCCGGACGACAGGCTATGCCCGCCATCGTCGGTCGCGTCCCACGCCACCGTGTAGCGTCCCGCGTTCTGGTGCTGGGCCACCAACGTCCGCACCACCTGACCGACTACATTATATACGGTCAACTCCACGTCCGCCGCCTGCGGCAGCGCGTATTGGATCGTCGTCGCCGGATTGAACGGGTTGGGATAGTTGTTCGCCAACGCGAAGGCCTCCGGGCGCGTCTGCAACGCCACCGGCATCGGCCGCCCGAGGCGGTTGACGCCGAACTCGCTATCGTATAGCTGGCTGTCCGTGATCTCGAGGACCGTGTTCTCAATCGCGGCCGTAGCGCGGAAGACCAAGCTCAACCCCACCTCGCCTTCGGCGACCACATCCCCGTGCGCGGCCACCGCTAAGACGCCTGCTTCGTCAGCCAACACCTGCGGCGCGGCCAACGCACCGGCCCCCAGCGGCTGCTCGGTGAGCACCTCGACAAACGCCAGCTTATCAGCGTCGTACTCCACTTGCAGACCGTAGCCGCTCAGCGCGACAAAATCGGCCACCCGCACGTTGAGGACGATGTCCTCGCCCACGCTCGGCAGCCCCGTCTGCGCCTCTAGGTACAGCCGCGCATCCGCATTCAGACCGGCCTGCCGGGGCACGCGCTTGGCGGCCGCGCCCGTGCTGCGCCCAAAGTAATCGGCAAACACGAAGAAGTCGTCGAAATCAATCTGCGGCTGGGCGCTGGGCGCGAGGTCAAAAGCCGGATCAAACGCAGCGTCTTCGGCCGTCAGACCGAACATATCGGCCAAGAGGAAGAAATCGTCAAAGCCGACGCGGTTGTCCGCGCCAAACAGGCCCAACAGGACGCGGCCTTCGCTATCGACGACTTGGTTGCGCACGGCCAGTGCCGTCTGCTCAACCGAAGCGGTTTCGTTGTCTGCGTCGTAGGCCCGCACCTGATAGGTGTAATGCACACCGTTGAGCGCGGTTTCATCGACAAACGCCGTAGCCCCCGCAGCGACCCGACCGACCAAGACGAATTCGTCGGCACCGGCCGCACGGCGATAGACGCCGTACCCGGCGACGCCAGCGACGGGCGCGGACGCGGCCGGGCCAACGGCCCCAGCAACGCCTCGCACGAGCCGGTCGGACGGCGAGCGCGTCCACATCAGCGCGATGCGGCTGCCCTCGTCGTTGGGCGCGTCCAACGCGCTCAGAAACGGCACGGCGGCCGGCGCGATGTTGTCAATCGCGCGCGCTGGCTCTTCGGTAACGGTCAGGGGCGAACGCTCCAGCCCCGACGCCACGAGATTCAGCTTGGGCGCCACGCCCTCGGCAAAAGCGAGAGCTTCCGGCAGCAGCATGGCGAACACGGGCGCGTCCCCAGCTTGGGCGGCCGCGCGGCTGGCCAGCAGCGTTGCGGCCATCTGCTCGTAGGGCTGGCTCAGATCGCCGGCGCGGACAAACGCGGCCTTCGCCGTTATCAACGTGGTCTCGCCGGCGCGCTCGGCCACAATGCCCCAGTTGCTCGCAACATTGTCGAGCGTTGCGACGATGGCGCGGCCAATGGCAACACCCGGCACCGCATCCACCACCGCCCACGGCATCATCTCCATCGCCGGCGCGTCTAGCTCGACGACCCCTTGAACGACCGGATCGTCGGCTTCGCCCGCTTCGTCAGTAACTTCGGCAACTTCGAG
This sequence comes from Candidatus Latescibacterota bacterium, assembly GCA_965242865.1. Lineage (GTDB taxonomy): Bacteria > Latescibacterota > UBA2968 > UBA8231 > UBA8231. The sequence goes on along the minus strand of CBDETK010000013.1, from coordinate 4,123,100 downwards.
ATGGTCGTGGGCATGGGCTTCATCGCTTCCGTCGTGCGTATGGGCGTGCGTATGGGTGACCTCGGTATGCGCGTGAAAATGCTCGTGGATGTGCTCCGCGGGCTCCTCCCCCTCGTCTGCGCCCTCTTCAGCCTCTTCAGCCTCAACCGGAGCCAAACCCTGCGTCACTTGGACCTCGCGGAAGATGCGATAGCCGTCGAGCGTGGCGTGATCGTCCGACAGGGGCCACGTCAGCAGCAAAAAGCCGCCTTGGTCGCCCGAACCGTCCGCCCCCATGTAGTCTTGGGCGATCAACCTGTCCGGCGCGTCCAAAGCAGGCTCCACGACCTCCACGAGAAACGGCACGGAACTCGAAGCCCCTGCGGCGTCCGTAACCGTGTACGTGACGGTCGCTTCGCCCACGGCTTCGGGCGTACCCGAAATCGTCCGCGTGGCCGGGTCAAACGACAAGCCTGCCGGCAGCCCCGACACGCTGTACGTCAGCGGCGGCGTACCGCCCGTGACCGCCGGCAACTCCAGCGGCTCAATCTCGACGCCGACCTCATAGGTCTTGACGCCTGCGGCCTCGTGTCCATCAGCCCAAGCCGTAGAACCGAGCACTAGGCCGCCTACGCCCAACAGGGTGAGGAAGATGAATAGCGATAGCATACGCTGCATTAGGTTTCTCCTTGTTTTGTCCATGTGTTTGTAATTGTTTTATCCAAGATACAAAATCGTTAAGCATTTTGAAAGATAGTTATGTAACCGCAAACAAACAAGTAAAGGGGCTTATATAGTTGTCTAAGCGGATAGGGTTTTTTTGACGATTTAACCAAATTTGGCAAATTCGTCAAAGTTTTTGAACTCGAATGTTTTACAAATTTAACCAAGTTTAGCAAAATTTGTAGAGATTTTATGCCGATGCACCCTGCTTAGGCATCTATATAATTCCCTAAACAATCCTATATCATCTATTCCATGATAATCGACGTCCATAGCCACGCTTGGCAATTCCCCGAGCATTTCACCGACCAATTTCGCCAGCAAGCGGCCCAAGTAGCCAAAGCCGACGAGGCCCTCGACCTAACCGTCAGCTACGATGCCTATCGCGCCGGCGCGCAACACTGCGACAAAACCATCGTCTTCGGCGGCAAGGCCCGACGCGCCGGCCTCTGGGTCGATGACCGCTACGTCGCCGATTACGTCGCCGCCCACCCAGACGCGCTAATCGGCTTCCTCTCGCTCGACCCCACCCAAGACGGTTGGGAACGCGAAATGGCCTACGGGCACCAAGAACTCGGCCTCCGCGGCATCAAGCTGCTCTCCATGTACGCCGGGTTCTATCCGCACGACCAACGCCTCGACCCGCTGTGGCACTATGCCGCCGAACACGACCTGCCCGTGCTGTTGCACACCGGCACCACCTTTGTCGCTCAGGCCCCGCTCGACTGCACCTTGCCGCGCCACCTCGACCCGGTGGCCATCCGCTTCCCAACAGTCAAAATCATCATGGCCCACCTAGCGCATCCCTACGAGGGCGAGTGCGTGGCCGTCATCCGCAAGCATCCCAACGTGTATGCCGACATCAGCGCCCTCCACTATCGGCCTTTCCAGCTTTACCACAGCCTGATGCTGGTGCAGGAATACGGCGTCTGGCACAAGCTGCTGTTTGGCAGCGACTACCCCTTTACCACGATCGACGCCTCCATCGACAGCCTGTACGGACTGAACAAAATGCTCGCTGGCACGGCCTTGCCGCGCTTGGACGAGCGCGCGATTCACGCCTTAATCCACCGCGATAGCCTCGGCATCTTGGGGCTTTAAGGCTTGCGCTAGGTCGCTTTTCCTCGTTTAATGCTGCTTTATCTCACCCACTTACCTCTTCCAAAAGGAGACGCTCAATGAAGCGCCTACTTCTCAGTGCATTGCCCATTTTCCTCATCGGCGCACCCGTGCTGGCCGATGACGAAGCCGATGACGATGTCTATGAAATGGGAGAAATGATCATCACCGGCTCCAAGCTGCCGCAGACCCCAGGGAATGTGACCCAAAAGATCTCCATTATCACTGCCGACGACATGGGATCGCTGGTCTTGGGCAACGGCAACCTCGCCGAGATGCTCTCGTACATCCCGGGCAATTTCGCCAATGTGCTGTCTCGCAACGACGCCAACTGGGGCTCCTCCGGCGGCTTGGCGCACACGTACAAAGGCTACATGCTCGACGGCCTGCCGATTGACGCCTTCGTCGATCTCCAGAGCCTCGACCCGTGGGCCTTCCAGCGGGTCGAAGACCAGCGCGGGTCGGCCTCAGTGCTCTACCCGACCTATATGGCCATGGACTTCGCCGGCAATCAATCGCCGCTGGCCGGGACGGCCAACTTCATCCTCAAGGAGCGCATCCGAAGCACCCGCACCAACGCCTCGGCTTACTACGGCTCCTACAACACCATCGGCGGCCGCTTCTTCCACCAGCGCGCGGCCGGCAATCTCCACCTCTTCTTCGGAGGCCACCACGAAGATTCGGACTACACCAACTACGGCACCAAAGACTCGTGGCTGAAGATGGATGACGACCCGGAGTACGAGAAAACCAAGATGTACATGCGAGGAACCTACTTCCTCAACGACACCGGCCAACGGGCCTCCCTCTACGCCCACCGCACTTGGCACACCGGCGACGCCGGTCGCATCAATCGAGACTTCGGCCACATCTACACCACCCTGAACGCCGGGTACACAAACCCGATTTCCGACAAAGCCACCATCCAAGCCAAGATCGGCTACCGCGACTACGTGCGCCGCTGGGAGGAGGATGGCATTTGGGAAGATCCCCCCAGCCGCGAACTGCGCTCTGAGGACGGAGTTGACCAAGCTGTCATACCGGCCGACCTCTCCCTCTCCCTCACAACCCGCGAGTCAGATGTGCTCACCGTGGGGGCCGACTATCAGCATGCCTCGTACGAGACCTTTCGCGAGACCGGCGCGGTTAGTCCCGGCAACGACGCCACGGCCACCGCTTTCGGCCTCTACGCCCAAGAAGAGGTGCATTTGAGCCGCTTCATCTTGCGCGGCGGGGTGCGTTACAGCGGCATCTCCCACGACATCGACCTGCTGCAGGGTGCTCCTCCAGGGGACGACAGCAACTCTTGGAACAAGTTCCTAACCAGTTTCGGGGTGCGCTACAACCACAGCGAAATGTTCGCTATCTACTTCAACTCGGGCACCAGCTTCAAGGCACCCTCCCTCAAGTCGGTAGGCGGCACCGTCCCCTTGGGCAGCGAGGACAGCGGTCATCTCCCGAATCCCGACATCAAGCCGGAATCCGGGATCAGTCTGGATTTGGGGCTAAACTTCCAGCCGGTAGAGGGATTGCGGCTCGGCGTCCGTGGATTCGCCATCCAGATCGACGATCAGATCGTCCAGCGAGAGATTCCAGATAAACCCCAGTCGCAGGACATCAACGCCGGCCTCACCGAGACCGCCGGCGTGGAAGTAGAGGCTACCCATCGCCTCAGCGAAACGGTAGAATGGTTCGCCAACTACACCTACACCAACGCCGAAGTGGTGGAGAACTCGGAAGACCCGAGCAAGGTCGGCGCCAAGATCAACTTCGTGCCGGAAAACGCGCTCAGCGCCGGGGTTCACCTGACCCTTACGCAAGGTTTGCGGGCGACGGTCTCAGTGCAGTCCTACAGCGGCATTTACTCGGACGTCAGCAAGGATGCCCAGATCTTCGACGGGTACACGCTGGTGAACGCCCGCCTAGAGCAGCGCATCGGCTCTTTGCACCTCTTTCTCGAACCGTACAACATCACCAACCAAACCTTTGAGATGCCGTGGCAGTTTCAAGACCCCGGCTTCTCGGCTAACGGCGGCCTAATGGTCTCCTTCTAGTCAATGCCCGCTGAAGCAGCCATCCTTCGCACGAGAGCGGTCGCGGCATACCAGCGTCCGCTCTTGCTGCTTCTCTTCGGCCTCCTGCTCGCCAGCGAGCCGGCAGCCGGAGAGGGCGTCGCGGTCACCGACTTCCGCGGCCGCCGCATCGAGTTGGCCCAGCCGGCCGAGCGCATCGTCTGCCTGCTCGAAAGCGCGCTCAGCGGCCTGTACATGCTCGGGGCCGAAGCGCGTCTCGTCGGCATTTCAACCAACATCTACCAAGAAAGCGTCTTCCCGTACTACGCGGCCATGGACCAGCGCATCCGCGAGCGCACCCTGCCAACCCCGGGAAACTGGGATTTCGTCAACATCGAGAGCATGGTCGCGCTGCAGCCCGACTTAGTCATCCTCTGGGCCGGTCAAGAAGAATCCATCGCCGCCCTCGAAGAGAAAGGCATTCCGGTTTTCGGCGTCTTCATCGAGCGCTTTGCAGACATTCACCGCGAGATCACCGCCCTCGGCAAGCTGACCGACACAGAGGAACGGGCGGCCGAGCTCCTCGCCATTGCCGAGGAGGAATTGGCGGCCGTGCAGCGCAAGACAGCCCTCGGCGGCACCAAGCCGCGCGTGTACTTCATGTGGGACCAAGGGCCGCTGGAGACGGCCGGCCGCAACAGCACCGTGCAAGAGCTCATCGAGCTGGCCGGGGGAACCAACGTGGCGGCCGACAGCGAGCTAGAGCACCTCGTCGTCAACCTCGAAAACGTCCTCGTCTGGAACCCAGAGCGGATCATTATGTGGTGCAACGACCGGCTCGATGCCGCGGACATCGGCGAGCTATCCGGCTGGCGCTCGCTCTCGGCCGTGCGCAACGGGCAGGTCCACGAGCTACCCGATCCCTTCTCGTGCGACTTCTGGACCCTCAAATACATCTTCACCGTCGATCTCGTCGCCCGCTGGTGCTACCCAAGCAGCTTCTCCGCAACGGATTTGGAAAAGCTGCGGGCCAGCCTGCTAAACAAGCTATACGGGGGGCGGCTCGGAGACCTACCGCCCCTCTCATTGGGGCAGGAAAATAGCCCGTGAACAGCGCGTTCCGCCGCCGCCTCATTTACGCCCTGCCGCTGCCGGTCCTCTTAGGCTCCCTGCTGCTCGGCCCTTCGGCCAGCGCAGAGGCCGGGAAAATCCTCGTCTATCTCTACGGCCTGCTGTTCCGCGCAACGGCCCCCAGCAGCGAAGAAGCACTGATTGGCACCATCGTCTGGGAGGTGCGCCTGCCGCGCATCCTCCTCACCTTTCTGGTGGGGGGGGCCTTGGCCGCGGCCGGCAACGCCTTGCAGGCGCTGTTTCGCAACCCCCTCGTGGCCCCCTACATCCTCGGGCTGTCCTCGGGCGCGGCCTTTGGCGCGGCCCTAGCGCTGGTGCTGCCGTTTCTGCCCGTCCAGCCGACGGCCTTCGGCTTTGGCCTGATCGCCGTGGGCTTGGCTTACTTCTTAGCTCGCACCCGCAAGACCGTGTCGGTCGTCTCCCTCATCCTCTCGGGCGTGATCGTCACCGGGATTTTCACCGCCCTGCTGACCATCGTCCAGTTCCTCACCGACCCGTACAAGCTCCAAACCATCGTCCACTGGACTATGGGCAACCTGCACAATTCGAGCTGGGCCAAGCTGCAATCGGCCGCCCCGGGGGTGGGCATCGGCGTGGTCTGGCTGTTCCTCTTTCGCTGGCGCATGAACGTGCTCGCCCAAGGCGACGAAGAGGCCCGCGCAGTCGGCCTGAACCCAGAGCGGGAGCGGGTGTTAGTGCTCATTCCGGCGACCTTGGCCGCCTCCGCGGCGATTGCCGTGGCCGGCGTCATCAGCATGATCGGCCTCGCCGTGCCGCACATGGTGCGCATGTTGCTGGGGCCGGACAACCGCCACACCCTGCCGGCCTCCTTTGCCTTCGGCGGCGCGTTCCTGCTGCTGGTCGATACCTGCTCGCGCACGTTGGCCGCCTTTGAAATCCCGGTCGGGGTCTTCACCACCTTGCTCGGCGGGCCGTTCTTCATCTTCCTTCTCAAAAAGGCGCGGATCGGATGGGAGACCTAGCCCCCGCGATTCGAGTGGAGAAGCTCTTCTTTGCCTACGAAGGAAGGCCGATCCTCAACGAGATTTCGCTGGAAATCCCGACCGGGCAGTTCACTGTCCTGCTCGGCAAAAACGGCAGCGGCAAATCAACGCTCATGCGCATTCTCGGCGGCCTCCTCGACTTTGAGCGCGGCCAAGTGCATATCTACGAGGAGGAACTCCGCGCTTTCTCGTCCCGGCGGCGAGCCCGCGTCCTCGGCTACTTACCCCAGCACCACCGCCCCGTTTTCCCCTTTTCCGTCCAAGACGTGGTCCTGACTGGCCGCGCCAGCTACGTCGCTTATGTCCCCAAGCGGGAGGACGTCGAAATCTGCACGGCCGCGCTGGAGCGGGTCGGCATTATCCATCTCAAGGAACGCGCTTACACCGAGCTATCGGGGGGGGAGCAACAGCTCGTCCGCATCGCGCGGGTTCTGGCACAGCAGCCCCGGCTCATCCTCCTCGACGAACCGAGCTCGCACCTCGATTTCCTCAACCAAGCGCACCTGCTGCGCCTAATCCGCGAATTGGTCGATGCCGACCTCACGGTCCTCGCCGTCCTGCACGACCCCAACAGCGCTTTCCTATACGGAGATCACTTCATTTTCCTCAAGGATGGCGCGGTAGAGCGGCTACCGGCGGCCGAGCGGCCGTGGGACCGCGACTTTCTGGAGCGAATCTACGACACCGAAATGGATTCAATCCCCTACGGCGACCGCGCACTGGTGGTGCCGAAGGGGTGAGCGGTCATCGCCGCTGGGAGGACGAGGGCGCGGTGCTTGCCCCCTTATCAGAAACGCCATTTATTTCGCCCCATTAACTGTCGCGGCCCTTACTACACCTGGGATCGAGGGCATCTTGCCCTCGTCAAGGGCGGGACGCCCTCGATCCCGGACGCAGCAAATCCCGTGTCCGGTTGGGTGAGGCCGGCGGCATAAACTCGTCGAGCACATTGTCTGGTGGAGGCAAACCATGTCCGCAAAACGAGCGATACCGCGAATATTCCTACTAGTACTAATAGTTCTAGCGATCCCGGCTGGGGGGGACGAGTTCGGCGAGTCAATCCACGCCGTCGGAGCGGCCAATGCGGCTGACGGAGAAACGGATGCCCTCAGCGACATGCTGCGCTCGGAAGAGCTGACCCTCGGCCTGATCATGGGGGCGTTGGCACTGTCCTTTTTTTTAGGCGCGGCCCACGGGTTAGAGCCGGGGCACGGCAAGACCATTGTCGCGGCGTACCTCGTCGGCACACGCGGCACGATAGGCAATGCCCTTTTCCTCGGGGGGGTCGTTACGCTGACGCATACCATGAGCATCATTCTGTTGGGCTTGGTAGCACTCTTTGCCTCTCAATACATCCTTCCCGAACAAATTTTCCCCTATCTCGGCACGGCCTCCGGCCTCCTAATCATAGGTCTAGGTACATGGCTTTTGGTCGGTCACCTCCGAGGACGGGGCCACGGTCACACCCATTCCCACGAAGCACACCACGATCACGGTCATTCCCACGAGGGACACCACCACGATCACTCTCACGGGGAACACGGCCACAGCCATGCGATACCCGACAAAGTGACCCTCGGCAGTCTGCTAACGCTGGGAATTTCCGGTGGTATCGTGCCCTGTCCGGGAGCGTTGGTGATCCTGTTGCTGGCCGTGGCCTTGCATCGCATCGCCTTTGGCTTGCTGCTTTTGGTAGCTTTCAGCGTCGGGCTAGCCGCCATCCTCATCGCCATCGGCATCCTCATCGTCAAGGCGCGACCGCTCGTCGATCGCTTCTCGGGCGACGGCCGCTGGATTCAGCGGCTACCCATCGCGAGCGCAGTAGTCATCATCGTCGTCGGCTGCGCCATAACGCTCAGGACGCTGATGCACTCAGGGATCATTTTCCCCAATGGATGAGCACCAAAAAGCAGCGACGCCCTAAAAAATGTCAATACCTCTGACTTTGGAGATGTGAAATTTCACCACGGCTAGTTAGGTCGCGTCGCTGGCTCGTAACCAATCGGCTAAACAATTTTGAATCCGCTCGAGACGCCTGTTATCCACTTTGCCGATACTTCCCTTGAATAGATCCGCTGAAACTACGGCAATTCGAGTAACGCGAATAAGACTCGTGGTTTTAAGACCTGTTTGTGTAAAGTCAGGGTCCGAATCGCGGATTACTTCGTCAATGTATGCAACTTCGTGGTGCAATTGGGACGAGATCATACAAATAAGCCAATCGCCATGCGTCCCTGGTAGAGCACGCAGAACGAGTGCAGGACGCAATTTGCCAGCTACTTGATCTGTTTGCGGAAACGCAAATAGAACGATCTGCCCCTCCTGCACCATTACGGCGGCTCTTTGATGTCTTCCGACGTATAAAGGCTTTCTTCTCGTTCCATCCCGCGCATCGCAGACGCCAGCGACAATTCGGACCAGACGGCATTTTCCTCGCGGCTTCGCGACTTGATAAATTCAACAAAATCTAGTACTTCCAACCGTCTCGGCTCGGAAAGCGACTGTAGATGATGAACGATTCGCTCCGTTGTCGTCATAGGAAGTGAGGGTTTTCTTTTGCGCGACTTGTCGCCGCTTAGGGTAGCTGCGTACCGCCCATTAGATAGCGGTCCACCTCGCGGGCGGCCCCCCGGCCTTCGTTGATCGCCCACACGACCAAGCTCTGGCCGCGCCGCATGTCGCCAGCAGCGAAAACACCCTCAACGCTGGTGGCGTATTTCTCGTGCTCGGCCCGGGCGTTGGACCGCTCGTCGCGCTCAACGCCTAGCTGATCGAGCGGCGCGTCCTCTGGCCCGCGGAACCCCATCGCCAAGAGCACCAAATCGGCCGGCCAGACCTTCTCAGTCTCTTCTATCGGCACGGGCGTGAAGCGGCCGTTTTCATCCTGACCCCACTCGATATTGACCGTGTGCAACGCCTCGACGCGGCCCTCGTCGTCGCCGACGAACCGCTGGGTCATAATCAGATACGTGCGCGGGTCGTCGCCGAAGCGAGCTTTGGCCTCCTCCTGACCGTAGTCGAGCTTATAGACGTTGGGCCACTGCGGCCAAGGGTTGTTGGGCGCGCGCTCGTCCGGTGGCCGAGGCATGATCTCAAACTGCGAGAGCGTCTTGCAGCCGTGGCGCATGGACGTGCCCACGCAGTCGGTGCCGGTGTCGCCGCCGCCGATGACGATCACGTGCTTGTCCTCGGCCGAGATGTAGTTGCCGTCCGCGTGCTTGGAGTCGAGCAGGCTCTTGGTGTTGGCGCGCAAAAAGTCCATCGCAAAGTAGATGCCCTTTAGATCGCGCCCCTCAATCGGCAGATCGTTGGGCTTGGTAGCCCCGCCGCAGAGCACGACCGCGTCGTTCTCTTCCACGAGCTGGGTCGCCGGCAGATCCACGCCGATTTCGGTGCAGGTGACGAATTTGACGCCCTCGGCCTCCATTAAGTCAACCCGGCGCTGCACCACCTTTTGCTTGTCGAGCTTCATGTTCGGTATTCCGTACATCAGCAAGCCGCCGATGCGATCGGCCCGCTCGTACACGGTCACCCAGTGGCCGGCGCGATTGAGCTGGGCGGCGCAGGCCAAGCCGGCCGGGCCTGAGCCAACGATGGCGACTTTCTTGCCGGTGCGCTTGTCCGGCGGCTCGGGCACGACCCAGCCCATCTCAAAGCCTTTATCGACAATGGCGCACTCAACGCTCTTGATCGTCACCGGCGGGGCGTTGATCCCCACCACGCAGGCCCCCTCGCAGGGCGCCGGGCAGACCCGGCCAGTAAACTCCGGGAAGTTGTTGGTCTTGTGTAGCCGCTCCAGCGCCTCCCGCCACAACCCGCGATAAACTAAGTCGTTCCATTCGGGGATTAAGTTGTTGATCGGGCAGCCCGAGCCTTTGTCGCCCTGACTGACGACGTCGCCCAAGTGGCAAAAGGGAATGCCGCAGTCCATGCAGCGCGCCCCTTGATCACGCAGGCGCTGGTCGGGAAAGTGCTCGTGGAACTCGTCCCAGTCCGCGACGCGCTCTAAAGGGTCGCGGTCTTGCGGTAACTCGCGTACAAATTCGATGAATCCGGTGGGTTTACCCATTGATTCCTTTCCTTATCCTTCAGGACGCTTCGGCCATGGCCTCGTGGAAGGCGGCCAGCGCGGCTTCGTCGCCGGTCAGCCCCTGTTCCTCGACGCGCTTGAAGGCGTTGAGCATCTTGCGATAGTCGCGCGGCATGACCTTGACGAACCGGGGCAGCACCTCGTCCCATTGGTCCAAGACCCGCTGGCCCAGCGCGCTATTTGTGTGCTGCACGTGGCGCTCAATCAGGGCCCGCAGCTCGGCTATATCCTCGGCGTCTTCCACCGGCCCCATATCGGCCATCTCGTCGTTGAAGCGAATCGCAAAGTCGCCCTCTTCGTCGAGCACGTAGGCAATGCCGCCCGACATCCCGGCTCCAAAATTGCGCCCGGTGCGGCCCAGCACCACGACCCGCCCGCCGGTCATGTACTCGCAGCCGTGATCGCCCACGCCCTCTACTACGGCGCGGACCCCGCTGTTGCGCACGCAGAAGCGCTCGCCGGCAATGCCGTGGATATAGGCTTCGCCGGCGGTCGCACCATAGAAGGCGACATTGCCGCAAATGATGTTCTCCCACGGCACAAAGGGCGAGCCTTGGGGCGGATAGAGCACCAGTTTCGCCCCCGAAAGCCCCTTGCCAAAGTAGTCGTTGGCGTCGCCTTCAACTTCCATAGTCAGGCCCCTAGGCGTGAAGGCGGCAAAGCTCTGGCCGGCCACGCCTTTGAACTTGAGGCGGATCGTGTCTTCGGGCAGGCCCTCGGGGCCGTGGCATCGGGTCACCTCGCTGCCGAGGATGGTCCCTACGACTCGGTTGGTGTTCTCGATCGGCAACACCGCTTCGACCGACTCGCCGCTTTCAAGGGCCGGTTTGCACAGCTTCAGCAAGGTGGTGTTGTCGAGCACCTCGTCGAGCCCGTGGTCCTGCGGGATCTGGCAGTAACGCCCCACGTGCGGGCCGACCTCGGGCTGGTGCAAAATGGGCGTCAGGTCAATGCCGGCCGCCTTCCACAGCGCAATGGCCCGCTTAGGCTCTAGCCGGTCGGTGCGGCCGATCATCTCGTTGACGGTGCGAAAGCCGAGCGCGGCCATGATCTCGCGCAGGTCCTCGGCGACAAAGCGCAAGAAGTTGACCACGTGATCCGGGCTGCCGGTGAATTTGGCGCGCAGGTCCGGGTTTTGGGTCGCCACGCCCACCGGGCAGGTGTCGAGGTGGCAGACCCGCATCATAATGCAGCCCATCGCAACCAGCGCCGTGGTGGCAAAGCCAAATTCCTCAGCCCCTAACAACGCGGCGATCACCACGTCCCGCCCGGTCTTGAGCTGGCCGTCGGTCTCGACGACGATGCGGCTGCGCAGATCGTTGAGCACCAGCGTCTGGTGCGTCTCGGCCAGCCCCAGTTCCCAAGGCAGGCCGGCGTGCTTAATCGAGGTCTGCGGCGAGGCCCCGGTGCCGCCGTCGTGGCCCGAAATCAGCACCACATCGGCGTGGCCCTTGGCCACCCCAGCGGCGACCGTGCCGACCCCAAATTCGGACACCAGCTTGACGTTGATCCGGGCGTGGACATTTGAATTTTTGAGATCGTGGATTAGCTGCGCCAAGTCCTCAATCGAGTAGATGTCGTGGTGCGGCGGCGGCGAGATCAGCTCGACGCCTGGGGTTGAGTGGCGCACCTTGGCGATCCACGGATAGACCTTGGGGCCGGGCAACTCGCCGCCCTCGCCCGGCTTGGCGCCTTGGGCCATCTTGATTTGCAGCTCTTTGGCCTCGGTCAGATAGTGGCTCGTCACGCCAAAGCGGCCCGAGGCTACTTGCTTAATGGCGCTGTTTTTGGAGTCGCCGTTGGGCTCGAGCACGTAGCGGGCGGGATCTTCGCCGCCTTCGCCGGTATTGCTCTTGCCGCCGAGGCGGTTCATGGCAATGGCCAAGCCTTCGTGCGCCTCTTTGCTGATCGAGCCGTAAGACATGGCCCCGCTCTTAAAACGCCGGGTAATCTCCTCGACCGGCTCGACCTCCTCAATGGGCACGGGCTCAACGTCGCCCTTGAACTCCAGTAAGCTCCGCAAGGTCGCCAAGCGCTCGGACTGGTCGTTGATCAACTCGGCGTACTGCTTGTACACCGCGTAGTCGTTGGCGCGCGACGCCCGCTGCAACAGGTGGATCGTCTTGGGGTTGAAGAGGTGATGCTCGCCGCCCTTGCGCCATTGGTAGTGCCCCCCCACCTCGAGGGTGCGGCCATTAGGCGCGATCCGGGGAAAGGCCGCCTCGTGGCGCGCCAGGGCTTCGCGGGCGATGTCCTCAAGGCCCATGCCCTCAACTTGGGTCGTGGTCCACGTGAAGTACGCATCGACCACTTCTTGGTTTAGCCCCACCGTCTCGAAAATCTGCGCGCCCCGATACGACTTGATCGTCGAAATGCCCATCTTGGCCATCACCTTGACGGTGCCCTTGATCGCCGCGTAGATGTAGCGCTCCTCGGCCTCCGCGTAGGTATGGCCTTCGAGCATGTTTTCGCGGATCATGTCGTTGAGGCTCTCAAAGGCCATGTAGGGGTTGATCGCCTGCGCGCCGTAGCCCAACAGCAGACAGAAGTGATGCACCTCGCGCGGTTCGCCCGACTCGAGCACCAAGCCGACGCGCGTGCGGGTCTCCAACCGCACCAAGTGGTGATGCACCCCAGCCACGGCCAACAGCGCCGGGATCGGCACGTTGTCGGCGTCAATTTCCCGGTCCGAGAGGATGATCAGGTTGCACCCCCGGGCCATGGCCGCATCCACTTGATCGCAGAGCGCGTCCATGGCTGGGGCGAGGCCGGCCGCGCCGTCGCGGCGCTTGAACAAGATCGGAATCGTCGCGGCCTGGTGGCCAAAGCGATCGACCTGCCGGAGCTTTTCTAGCTCGTCGTTTTTGAGAATGGGCCGCTGCAAGGTGATCTGGCGGCAGCTCGCCGGCTCGGGGGCCAGCAAATTGCGCTCGGGGCCGATCTTGGTCTCGGCCGAGGTAATCAATTCCTCGCGCAGCGGGTCGAGCGGGGGATTGGTGACTTGGGCAAAGTGCTGCTTGAAGTAGTTGTACAGGAGCTGCGACCGCTCCGAGAGCACCGCTAGAGCCGCATCGTTGCCCATCGAGCCGACTGGGTCCTTGAGCACCTGAACCATCGGCTTGAGAAAGACGCGCAGGTCCTCAAACGTATAGCCGAAGGCCTGCTGCTTGTGGAGCACTTCCTCGTGGCTTGCCAACAGGGGCGCGCCCGCAACCTCGGGCAGGTCTTCGAGCGCGACTAGGTTGGCGTCGAGCCACGCTTGGTAGGGGTGCTCCGCGGCGATCTGGTGCTTGATCTCGTCATCGCTGATGATCCGCCCCTCGTCCGTGTCGATCAAGAGCATGCGGCCCGGTTGCAGCCGGCCTTTGAAGACGACGTCTTCCGGGGGCATACTCAGCACACCCGTTTCCGAGGACAGCACCAACGTATCGTCTTTGGCAATGTAGTAGCGCGAGGGCCGAAAGCCGTTGCGATCGAGCATGCCCCCGACGACGACGCCATCGGTAAAGGCCACCGAGGCCGGCCCATCCCATGGCTCCATCAGACAGCTATGGTACTCGTAAAAGGCCCGCTTCTCGGCGCTCATGGTCTCGTGGTTTTCCCACGGCTCGGGGATCATCATCATCACCGCGTGGGCCAACGAGCGTCCCCCCAAGGTCAGCAGCTCGAGCGCATTGTCGAACTTGGCCGAATCCGAGCCATCTTCGTGGATGATGGGGAAGAGCTTGTCGATGTCGGCGCCGAAGTGCTCGGAGGCCAGCATCCCCTCGCGCGCCCGCATCCAGTTGCCATTGCCGCGCACGGTGTTTATCTCGCCGTTGTGGATGACGTAGCGATAGGGATGCGCCCGCTCCCAGCTCGGGAAGGTGTTGGTGCTAAAGCGCGAATGCACCAAGGCGATGGCCGCCTCAAAGCGCTCGTCGCTCAAGTCGGGGAAGTAGCCCGCGACTTGGTCGGAAATCAGCATGCCCTTATAGACGATGGTGCGGGAAGAGAGGCTGGCCGGATAGAAAAAGTCGCCCCCGGGGACTTCGCCGCTGTAGCGAATCGCGTTTTCAGCGCGCTTGCGGATGACGTAGAGCTTGCGCTCAAAGGCCAGTGCGTCGTCGCCTCGCACCGCGCCGTGGCCGATAAAGACTTGGCGCTGAACCGGCTCGCGCAGCCTAGCGGTGTGGCCCAAGGCGGCGTTGTGGGTGGGTACGTCCCTCCAGCCGAGGATGCGCTGGCCCTCTTCCTCAACGATGCGGGCCAAGCGCTCCTCGCAGCCTCGGCGTTGGGCGGGCTCGGGCGGCAAAAACAGCATCCCCACTCCGTACTCGCCTAATGGGGGCAGCTCAAAGCCGCAGACGGCACCAAAGAACTGGTGCGGCACCTGGACCAACACGCCGGCACCATCGCCGGTGTTGGCCTCGCAGCCGCAGGCCCCGCGGTGCTTGAGATGCTCCAAGACCTCTAAGGCTTGGCGCACCAAGTTGTGCGACTTGCGGCCCTTGATGTTTACGACAAAGCCAATTCCGCAGGCATCGCTTTCGCGGGTTGGATCGTACAGCCCTTGTTTTTGCGGGTATCCGGGAATCCGGGTCATTTAATTTTCCTAGTTTGAGATCCTGTCGACCGACGACGCCATTTCGTGGAGTACCGGCTCCTATCCGCTTTCCTTTACCGCGGCCACCAAATCCAGCACGGCCTCCCGGGCATTGCCGAAAAACATCAGCGCGTTTTCCGCGGCAAAAAGCGGATTGGGCAGCCCGGCAAACCCCGGGCTCAGGCTCCGCTTAATCACCACCACCGTGCGCGCACTATCCACGTCGAGAATGGGCATCCCGGCAATCGGCCCGGAATCTTCGTCGCGGGCGAGGGGATTGACGACATCGTTGGCGCCGATGACTAGCACCACATCGGTCTGCTGGAAGGTCGGGTTGATCCGGTCCATCTCCACCAGCTTGTCGTAGGGCACTTCGGCTTCGGCCAACAGCACGTTCATGTGGCCCGGCATCCGGCCCGCCACCGGATGAATCGCGTACGCGACCTCAATGCCGCGCTCTTCGAGCAAATTGGCCAAGTCCCGCACGGCGTGTTGCGCTTGACCCACGGCCATGCCGTAGCCGGGGACGACCACCACGCGCCGGGCCGTGTCAAACAGCAACGCGACTTCCTCGGCCGAGGTGGATTTGATCTTGCCCGCATAGACCTCGTCGTCGCTGGTTCCGCTCGCGGCCTCGGCCCCGACGCCGCCGAAGAACACATTGCCCAGCGAGCGGTTCATGGCCCGGCACATGATCTGCGTCAAAATCAGGCCCGAGGCTCCCACCAACGACCCCGCGATGATCAGCACATTGTTGTCGAGCACAAAGCCGGTTGCGGCCGCGGCCAGCCCCGAGCACGAATTGAGCAAGGCAATCACCACCGGCATATCGGCCCCGCCAATCGGCACCACGAGCAACACGCCCAACAGGGAGGCCACGCAAATCATGGCCCAGAAGGCGTCCGGCTCGCCCAGCACCAGCCAAGCACCCAAGCCCGCGCTGCCGAGGACCAGCACTCCATTGCAAAACTGCTGGCCGGGAAACCGCACCAAGCCTTTGAGCAGTTCCATCAGCTTGAGAAAGGCCACGATACTGCCCCAGAAGGTCACCGCGCCGATGATCCCAGAGGCGGCCGTAGCGGCCGTGAATTGGTAGGAAGGGGCCTGCGCCTCAATCAGCGCTGCACCCGCCACCAACGCGGAGGCGCCGCCGCCCAAGCCGTTAAAAACCGCGACCAACTCGGGCATGGAGGTTAGGGGAATTTTTACTGCGAGGGCCATGCCAACCAGCGCCCCGACGACTGCGCCGAGCACAATGTATTCGCCGGAGAGAATCCGCTGGTCCAGCAGGGTGGCGACGATGGCCAACAACATCCCCAAGGCCCCTAGCAAGTTGCCGCGGACGGCCGTGCGCGGGTGGGTCAGTCCCTTGAGGCCAAAGATGAAGAGGACTGAGGCGATTAGGTAAGCGAAGTTGATCAGGGTCGCGCTCATGCGCTAGTCCCGCCTCCTAAACATGCCCAACATGCGGTGCGTGACCATGAACCCACCCACCACGTTGATCGTGGCAAAGACGACCGCGGCCAATCCCAAATAGGTGGCCCAAGCCGAGTGCTCGGAACCGGCCGACAGCAGGGCGCCGATCAGGGTGATGCCGGAAATGGCGTTGGAGCCGGACATCAGCGGCGTGTGCAGGGTCGGCGGAATTTTGGTGATGATTTCAAAGCCGACGAAGACGGCGAGGGCAAACACCGTCAGCGCGGCCACTAGGACCTCCACTATAAGGCTCCTTTGCGGATGCGCGGATGGACGATCTGGCCGTCGCGCAATACCAAGGTCTCGCGCGTGATTTCGTCTTCCATGTCGAATTGCAACGCCCCCTCGCCGGCCAAGTGCCGGAAGAAGGTCGCTATATTATGAGAGTACATTTGACTAGCGTGGTGCGGCACGGTCGCCGGTAGATTGAGCGGCCCCATGATTTGTACTCCGTCCTCTACGACCGTCTCCCCAGGGCGCGTCAGCTCGCAGTTGCCATCGCGCTCCGCGGCCAAATCGACGATGACCGATCCCGGACTCATGCGCTGCACGGCCTTGGCCGTAATCAACAGCGGGGCTGGTTGCCCCGGTATGGCGGCCGTGGTAATGATCACGTCGCTTTGGCCAGCGACTTTGGCTAACTCCTCGCGCTGGCGGCGGTAGAACACCTCGTCTTGGGCCCGCGCGTACCCGCCGGCGTCTTCGGAGTCGCCCGCGTCGATGTCCAGCTCTACGAATTCGGCCCCGAGGCTCTCGACCTGTTCGCGGACCGCTGGGCGCACGTCGTATGCCCGGAGGACCGCGCCTAGGCGGCGGGCGGTGGCAATGGCCTGAAGACCGGCGACCCCGGCCCCGACGACCAGCACTCGGGCCGGCGTCAACGTGCCAGCCGCCGTCATCAAGAGCGGAAACATGCGCGGCAGGGCCTCAGCAGCCAAAAGCACCGCTTTGTAGCCGGCGATCGTGGCCATAGACGAGAGCACGTCCATGCTCTGGGCGCGGGTAATGCGCGGGATCAGTTCCACCGCGAATAGGGTCGCTCCGGCATCGGCCAGCGCAGCCAATTGCGGACCCGCCGTCAGGGGATCTGAGGCCCCGATGAGGACTTGACCGGCGCGAATCCGGGCTAAGTCCGCACGACCGGCCTCCGGGTTCGCGCCGAGCGTCCGCACCTGTAGCACCACCTCGGCGCGGGCGAACACCTCGGCGCGATCGGCCGCGATCTCTGCGCCGCGGTCGGCATACGCCCCATCGGCATAGCCCGCCGCGACGCCCGCCCCCGGCTCTACTAGGATGGCTGCGCTACAGGCCGACAACCCGGCGACAGCCTCCGGGACCAAGGCGACCCGATGTTCACCTGCGAAGGTCTCTCGTGCGATACCAACGATCATTTTCAGTGGTGGGACACCAGCTTGTCGTGGTGTTTTTTAAGCTGGCTTTGGATCTTGGACTCGGCTTCGGCGAGGGCCTTGTAAAGATTGTTCGCCGCTCCGGTGGCCGCAAAGGTGCGGTGCGGTACCTTGAGGATAATTTCTACCTTGTCGTCGTGCTTTTCCCGGTCGAGGATGACTTCGCAATCCACGATGCGGTCGAAGTAGTTTTCGAGCTTGGTACAAGAACTGGCAATGTGCGCTTTCGTCTCTTCCGAGATCTTGCCGTGGCGCATACTGATTCTGGGCTGCATCCCCTAATCCTTTCTCAACGATATAGACAAAATTTCAGGGCCGCGCTACGAGGGGCCGATAGGTCCGCTGCACCGAGCCGGTGTACACTTGGCGTGGGCGGCTGATTTTGGTGGCCTTGCTCTCCTCGTACCAATGCGCGATCCAGCCCGGCATGCGGCCGATGGCAAAAATCACCGTGAACATCTCCTTGGGAATGCCGAGGGCGCGGAGAATGACGCCGCTGTAGAAATCCACGTTGGGATAGAGCTTGCGCTCGATGAAGTACTCGTCCCCCAGCGCGACGGCTTCTAGCTCTTTCGCTATGTCGAGCAAGGCGTCGTTGACGTGGAGCTTGGCCAATACCTTCTCGCAGCTCTTTTTGATGATCTTGGCGCGCGGGTCAAAATTCTTGTACACCCGATGCCCAAACCCCATCAAGCGGATCCCGGCCTTCTTGTCCTTGACCTGCTCGACGTAGTCGCCGACCGAGATGTTTTCGTCGCGGATTTTTTCTAGCATATCGACGACCGCCACATTCGCCCCGCCGTGCAGCGGCCCCCACAGGGCGGAGACGCCAGCCGCGACCGAGGCAAAGAGGTTGGCCTCGCTGCTGCCGACCATCCGCACCGTAGAGGTGCTGCAATTCTGCTCGTGGTCGGCGTGGAGGAGAAAAATCAAATCCAGCGCGTCAATCAGCACGGGGTCTGCCTCAAACTCGTTGTACGGCTGGCTGAACATCATGTGCAGGAAATTCTCGGCGTACCGCTTCTTGGGGTGCGGGTACTCGATGTGGTGCCCGAGCTGCTGGCGGTGGGAATAGGCGGCAATGGTGCGGACCTTGGACATGATGCGTGCGGACGCTTCGATAAAGGTCTCCTCGTCCTGAATCTCCAACAGCTCGGGGTAGTAGCAGCTCAAGGCATTGAGCACCGAGGACAGTACGGCCATCGGCGGGGAGTTGGGTGGAAAGAGGCTGAAGTGCTGCTTTAGCTCCTCGCGCAGCATCTGGTGCTTGGTCAGCAGCGCACTGAACTCGTCTAGCTGGGCGGCGTTGGGCAACTCGCCCCAGATCAGCAAATAAGCGACCTCGATGAAGCGGCTGTGCTCGGCCAAGTCCTCAATTGCATAGCCCCGGTAGCGCAAGATGCCCTCGTCGCCATCGATAAAGGTAATATCGCTCTGGCAAGAACCCGTATTGCCGTAGCCGGGGTCTAGGGCGATATACCCGGTCTCGGCGCGCAGTTTGGCAATATCGAGTGCCTTTTCGCCCTCGCTGCCGACGACGATAGGCAGTTCGGCGACCTGATCCCCAGCCTGCAAGCGGGCCGTTTCCACCATGTCCTGTTCTCCTTCCTGTAACCCGGTCGTCCCGGGCGCGAAGCCGCGCCGCAAACGAGACCGGCGTGCTGTTTTTATCAGATAGTAGGCCCTACTATTTGCACTGTCAATTGCACTCGGGCTAGGCGCGATGCTCGCTGGCACGTGCTTTTAGCCGCACGGAATCACTGGCAAAAGCACGTGCGACGGATGCGCTCTGGAGTGTTGCACCGTCTGTTGCGCGCTTCGCATGGCGGTGTCTGTGCCGAGTTCGTTGCCGGTGTTGTGGTTGCGGTCAAAGCGCGGAAAATTAGACGAGGACACTTCAACTCTGATCCGGTGCCCCTTCTTGAAGACATTGCCGGTGACGGCCAGCTCAATCTCGTACTGGTACGTTTGATTGGGCTGGAGCAACTGGGGCGCGGCAAAGCCCTCGCGGTAGCGCGCCCGGACGATGCCGTCGCAGAGGTTCTTGGCGTACCCGCTAGTGGACACGTCCACTAGCTTGGCGGTCCAGTCGGTATCTAGCCCGTCTGTAGCGGCGTATAGGACCACCTTGATCGGCCCGGTCACCTCGAGGTCGGCGGCCAAAGGCTCGCTGGTGTAGCAGAGCACGTCGGCCCTCATCTCCACATCGCGCTGGTCGTAAGGGCCCCAAGGCACAATGTGGGGCGAGCAACAGTTGTTTCCGCCCACAGTCTGCACGGGAAAATCGGGATCGTACGCGAAGTGATCCGCCGGCTCGGCACCCGGCTCAGCCGGCGATAGACGGCCGTCGCCCAACAGGGTGTTGGCGTTGCCGGACGAGTGTAGATACCACTTTTGCCAGTCGGTCCTAGCCAGCGGCCATTCGCACTCGTCTCGCCATTCATTGACGCCCATTATGAACAGCCGCAGCGGGGCCTCGCCGACGATGCCGTTGTCGCGGCCCTTTAGCCAATAATCAAACCAACGCAGCTCCAACGCCTCCAAGTCGTACAGCGAGTTCGCGCCAAAGTCGATGTCGCCGGTCTTGGTAGAAACGCTGAGCGCGTGCGGCCAAGGCCCGACGATGAGTTGACTTTGCCTAGCTTCGGGGGTCCGCCCATGCCGCCTTAGACCATTGAAGTTGATAAAGGTATTGTGGGAGTAGAGGTCGTACCAGCCTCCCATTATCAGCGCGGGGGCCGCGATTTCGCCCCACTTGTTTTCGACGTTGACCGAGTCCCAGTAGGCATCGTATTCGGTGTGCGTCACCCAATCCCGCCAAAACCGCAGCGTACGGCCGGCCTGTTGGTCCATGTCGATGAGCGGGATGGCGCGAAAGGCCTCCGTCCAGTTGTGGTACTCGATGCTCTGAGCGGTCCGGCCATTGGTCCGCATCCCCCACGTGAGGGCGACGTTGAGTTGGAACGCCCCGCCGGGGTGAATGAGGCCCGAGTACAAATCGCCGCACATGACCCTAGGCGCCATGCACGTCAGGTGCTGGCTGCGGTGCGGCGCGCTCTGCCACTGCACCCAGCCGAGGTACGAGCCGCCGGCCATGCCGATTTTGCCGTTGCTCCACTCCTGCTGACCAATCCATTGCTGCGTATCAAAACCGTCCGGGCCGTGGTCGAACAGCGCGTAGTGAACCCCATCGGAGTCCCAGCGGCCCCGCACGTCTTGGACGACGCAGGCATAGCCGCTGTTGGCGAGCCGCATGGCCTTCTCGATCATGGGCGGCGCGTTGTTGTCGTACGGCGTTCGCATCAACACGGCCGGGCATCGACCCGCTGCCCTCGGCAGATAGAGGTCCGAAGAAAGATCGACGCCGTCCCGCATGCGCGTCGGGACGTTCAATCTCATATCGACTTCGTAGTTTGGCTGCATACGCACCTACGGGTTGCGAATCGCCTCGATTTTGGCGTCGCGCTCGGCAAAGAGCTGGTTGCGAACTTTGCTCATTTGCTCCTGCACTTGGCGGCGCACTTCGACGAGGGCCTGCGGGTCTGCGTCTGGGGGCCGTTCTAGCTGCCCCTTGAGCGCGATTTCTTGCTCGGCCCACTTGGCCTCGTACTGCTTGCGCACCTGATCTATGGCCTCTTTCTGCTCGTCTGTCAGCTTAATCCCCGCTGCGCCCCCGACCGCCTCGTCGGCCTTTTCCATGGCCAGTTCAAGTGCCGATTTCATCGCAAAATCTCCTGTGTTGACATCGCCTGACAACGGCCTCACCATCGCCAAAAAGATAGCGGCTGACCGCAATCGGGACAAATCCCGCCCGCGCTCGCGGTGGCGACTGCGCCGAGCACGTTGCGGCCAGCCTTATGTCATCAGCGCAGCAGCAGCATCTTGCGCTGGGCGCGGTAGGAATCGGCTTTGAGCGCGTAGAAGTAGAGGCCGCTCCGATAGCCGGTCGCGTCCCACTCCACCTCGTGCCGCCCCGCCGGCAGCGGCCACTCCACCAACCGCTCGACTTCCTGCCCCAAGGCGTTGTACACCGTTAGTTCGACCAAGCTAACGGTGGGCAAATCAAAGCGGATTTTGGTCGTCGGATTGAATGGGTTGGGTGCGTTTGGATGCAAGGCGTAGCGATCTGGGCGCGGCTGCGCCTCCTTTTGTGCTTCGCCGCGCCGGTCCGCTCGCAGCGTTAGCGTCCCCTCGCCCGCTAGCTCCAGCACGAGCAGCTCGCCTTCTACGGCCGTGCCCTGCCACGCGCGGCCGCGGAAGCGAGCCGCGGTCCACTCATTTCCAGCATGGGGCATTTTTAGCTGATAGCCCGCGCTGGGGCCGCGTGCGAAACCCGTACCGTCGTCTCGCTCCATGCTCACGTCAATCGCTTCGCTGGCGCGGAAGACCGTCGCGCCGTCGGCCAACAGATAGGTCGCGTCTTGGGCTGCAAAGCGAGCGAGTTGCCCAGCGACGTAGCGGACGTAGCCGAAACGGGCGTCGCTGACCAAGCGCACGTCCGGGCCGGATACAGCCACTTCGGACGCATGGCCGTGGCGGAGCCAAGCCAAATCCCGCGCTCCGGCCAACGCCACGACAGCCGCCTCGCCCCCTTGCGCGGATGCGGTCGCAAACGCCGGCTCGGCCTCCCCAATCGGCCGCGGATACAGCACGGCTAAGTACCGCCCATCCACGCCCTCTTGCTGCACCCGCAACACCGCGTGGGTCTGCTCTCGGCGATAATCAAAGGAGTGGACCGCCTCGCTTTCGAGCGCGACTCGGCCGGCTTGGTCCGGCAAAAACGCCAGCAACTCGGCCTTTGCCCGCGTCCAACGCGCCAAGTTGCCCGCGCGGCTATACGCGCCCCTGCTGGTGCCGCCGCCGTTGCCGTGCAGCCGCCACTCGTAGGCGTGGTGCCGGCCCGGATCGTCGATTTCGTCGGCTACGAAGAAGTACTGGTGGTCGGCAAAAAAGACCCGCCGCCTCAGCTCAACTCCCCGGTAGGCCGTGCGGACTTCCGCGTAGTCGCCCGCGGCGCTCGCGAAGAAGTCCTCGATAAAGGCGTCGTGGCGATCGCCGACGGTCCCCAACACGGGCACGGTCCGGCGCGGCGGCCCTTGGCCATCGATCAACACTAGGTTGTGGTCGCGGCCTTTGTTGACCTTGTCGCGGTTGTCAAAATTGATGTAACCTGCGTCCAAGGCCAGCATCTCGCCGGCGGCGTAGAGCACAAAGCTGGTTCCGTCGGGGTGTTCGTGCGCGAGGCCGCGCTCGCGGGCCGGGCCGTTTTCGCCGCGCAAGAGCAGGTACGTCCCGGCGGCCGACCAGTCGCTGCGGAAGACGGCGTCTCCAGCCCCCGGCATAAAAACCGACGGGCCGTGCGTCGGCTCTTGCGCCGGCACGCGGTCGTCGTACAGGGCGATGGCGTCCATCTCGGCAAATTGGCGCACGTACAGGCCGCGCTCATTGTTCTCCCAATCCCAGCGATGAACCCCACCATTGGCTTGCACGGCCGCTAGGTAATGACCGTAGAAATCGTCTAGGTGGCTGTCGTCGATGTTGGGCCGCCGGCCATTGGGCAACCGCAGGTTCAGGGACCAATCGTGCATCTTCTCGATCTTGGGGTCGGCAAACAGGTCCAAGCCGGTGCGGTTTTTGAGCGCGAACAAGTAGGGCAGATAGACATCCGCGGCGTAGCGACTGTAAAACGGCCCCTCCGCGTATCCCCCATCCCTTTCTTCAATTTGGAAGTCGAGGCTTTTGGTGACCATCGCCAAGGCGCGGTCAGCCCATTCCTGCGGCGAGCCGTGGGCGTACTCGCTCAAGGCCAAGGCCGCTAGCCCGAGGCCGCTGTACGCGCGGATGTGCCAGTTGTCGAGATGCGGGGTCTCGTGCAAGCGGATTTTGACCGGGAACAGCCCCACCCCCACCCTGCCAATCACGATGCCCTTCCACAGGCGGTCGGCTTCCTCCCCGAGCATGGCCCGCATCGCTTGCAGGGCCTGTGGGTCGTTGGCCGCAGCGTACGGGTGCAGGATGTCGTACGCCACCGCGTACTGGGCCACGACCTCGCCCTCGTTGTGCGGTTCGCCCAAATCGCCGCCGCGCGGGGGGAACGCCACCCCCTGCATCACTTCCAACGCCCGCTCGGCAAACGCGGCCTGGTCGGTCATCAGCCAAGCAAAGGCGAGGGACTTGGCGTAGCGGACCTCGGCGCGCTCGTCGGCAAAGGTCGCCGGGGCGGTTCGCGCCCGCTGCAACACGGCCTGCCACCACGTGGCATAAGGTTCGCGCTCAATGCGCTCTTTGAGCAGGGGAATGTCGGCGGCGGAAAAGAGCAGGCCCGGATGCACTTCGGTGGGTAGCGTTTGCGCGGCCGCGCCCACAGATAGGAGAGCCAAGGCCGCGCAAAGAGGCCAAGCGACCATAAATCCTCTAAAAGACGCGGCGCAAATCAAAGCCCCACAGCAGCCCCAAAGTGACGTAGCCCCGGCCGACTAGCACCTTAAAGCTGCCGACGGTCCGGCCCGGAGCATCGAAAAACAACCCCAAGGTTCCATACGCCGTCACGGGGTCTAGGTGGCGGTAGCCCAACCCGGCGAACAGCTTGCTCGGTCGGCCGGCAATCCACACTTCGTCGAGGACGACATAGGCCAGATCCGCACTGAGCGAGCGGAGCCAATCCGTGCCGCCCGAGCAGCGGTAGGCCGGCACGCGGTATCCAGTCCGCGAATCAAAGCAGGCCGTAGAGGAGGGAAAGGGCCGGACGTAACGCGGGTCGTAGTCGTCCCCTTCGTGGAAGCTCACATCGAGCACATTGGCCGAGCCAATGAGACGCCAGCGGTTGAACACCGCCCTAAACCCCAAGGGGACGCGCACGCCCGAGCCGCGATGATCCAAGTTGATGAAACCCAAGCCTACCGCAGCATAGTAGCCATCGTGCGGCCGCTTGGGCACTTCTTCGGGCCCGGCGTCTTGGATGCGCACCGCCTCGGCCCCACTCGCCACCAGCAAGCCGATCCAGACGAGGGGCATGTATGCACGCTGTATCATCCGTTTATCCTTTACCTATACAATCTACACATCCCGACAAAAATGCCAACGGCCCCACAGGGATGCGTCCGCGGCAATTTCACAGTACGAGAACTTCGTCGCGGACGAAGTGAAGGCGAATCAACCCCGGACGTCTCCATTGACGCCATAAATTCTGCTCCGCTGGCGCATGTTCCGCCTGTGCTCGAAGCGAGTGCCCCGTCGTGGATCATTATAGTCCAGCGAAGCTCTTGGAACGACGCAACGAGATATTCAAACAGCTCGTCCAAGCGTCCCAATGCTGCGAATACCTCAGCACCGTATGCTTCTGTGCCCCCTGTCCGTTGCAAGGCGTCCCGAATACCGCGCAGTTCTTCCCTTTCCTTGCGGAAGTATTCCTCGCTTTTCTCCAATTCCGGGACCGCGATGTCGTCAGGGTCCATTTCGTTGCCTAAAGGAAAACCTTCAACCGCTTTCTGGAGCCGATCCTGAAAGGCGGTGCAGACGTCAACTACGGCATCGTGGCGGTTATGAAAGCTGGCGGTTAATAGCTCTATCGCGCCTTGTACTTTGTCTTTATCTATATCCTCGTTCGCGAGCAGGTCTGCGAGCTCGTTCCAGCTTAGTGCTTCCGATCGTTCAGGAGGCCGCGCCAACCAGATCAGTGTTCCGGCGACGTTGCGGACCGTTTCGCCGCTGAATTCAGCAATTTCTTGTTGAGTGACCATGCTCAAACTCGCTTTCCGAAATCCACGATTCCACTTTCAGGCTAACTTAACGACGCAGGGGGGCGGTGCAAGAACGATGACGCCGTCCCACGCCCTGCTCCTTGCGCCGCTACCCGTATTTATGCCGGATGAATTACGACTTATTGCGGTATAAGCAATAAATGCTGGCACAAATGTCTAAACATAACGATATAATAAACAGATACTTATAAAATGGATTGCGCCTAATTGCGTAATTAATTGCGCTTTTTGGCTTATTTATTCTTTTGACGCAATTCCAAATGGAGGTCTCCCTGGATACCAGCGAGCGGCCCTAGTGGTTCCAACTTTATATATGCGTCCCTCGTTCTTCAAACCCCGAAGCAAACTCTGCACTTGATCCCGCGAAAGCGCGGGTAGTACCTGCCTCAGTTCCCGCAACTGGCTCCCTTCTTTCCGGTTGTCTTGAATGTGCTTCAGCAACAACTCCTTGTTCGTCTCCCGGTCCAATCCGCGCTTGCGCGTATAGACCCCAGCCTTACCGAGGTGCCGGTAAAATTGCCGAGACAGCAGCAGCCGCACACCCCGCCCGCGTCCCACGCGCTCAATGATGCCCTGTTCCAGCAAATGCTCAACCCTCGGTTTAAGGTCATCGGAAACAGGCTGCTCGCGGTGGACGAAACCGACCACTAGCAAATCGTCGAGGCTGAATGCGGCCACTTGTTCCCGACCAATCTCCTCCAGAAAACGCAGGAATTCCGGGTCTTGAATATCGCCGTGCAGCGTGAGCCATACGGAGTGGGCATCCGTGTGGACAAAGTCCGGCAACGGCTTACTCTGCTGAATGCACTCGCGAAAGATGCGATCAAACCCCTGCCCGGCTCGCTCGACCAAGCCGCATTTGCCGAGGACTTCGGCGATACGGCGATTGCGCGGATTTTGTTGCCGAAGGATGTTCTCAGGGGTGATACCGGCCGGGAATCCACCGGGGCTGACGATCTCGATGCGTCGCGGATACTGGCGCACGAAGACAGAGCCTCCATACCGATAATCGCGGTGACTGACTGCGTTCAAGACAGCTTCGCGAACCACGCGCTCGTTGAACGTCGGCACGTCCCAAATAAAGAATCCCTGTTGAAAGTGTTGCAGATCATTGCGCTGGTTGATAAGTCGCCAGATCTCGTCGAGCACAGGAAGAAAGCCTTGTCTGAATTCACATCGTTCCGCCGCCGGTCCCGGCACTTCGTTGAAGCGGTATTCAAAAATAAGCTCCGCTTGGGCGAGGTATTTGCCCAAGGCTTTGCGCGTACCCAGCAGGATTAGTGCTGCGTACGTCACCTCGCCATCAATAAGTAATTCCGCATCTGCCAAGAGCTGCTCCACGGGACGGGTCGAGATGTCTTGATCGGGTGATTTCCGCTGCCAGAGCCTACGCAGAACGTCCACGGCGATTGGGTCGAGATCGTCTAATTGGGCAGACGTACAAGTCTCAGACGAGAAATCCGGGCTGGCCTCGGCAAAAATGCGCTGGAGTTGATCCGGCGTCATGGGAACAAGGTCCTCTCCACTACGCATCCAATACGCGCCTTTATACTGCATAGGCACACCAATCGGACGAGTGGGGATTTGAAAGACCAGAACCCGACCGTTCGGATGCTGAATTTCCTCGACCTCAACGCGCAACCGCAGTCGCTCAATCAGGCTGGCCTTCGTCCGTTCGAGATCGAGAAACGCCTGACTCCCAACCACCGTGCGCGGCAGCTTATCGGTTATGCCCAAGATCATCCTTCCACCGCCTTCATTAGCGAAGGCGACGCAGTACTTCACCAAGGTCTCAAAGTGGAAATTAGCACTTGCCGCTTTGAACTCTAGACGCTCGTCTTCCTTGGCATTCATCCAAGTTTGGAGCTCATCGGTAGAAACGGTCATACGACCTCTTGGTAGGCTTATATTGCGATAATTTCATCTCTGAGAAGTAGGTTCAGCCAAATTCGTCAGGTGATGCGGTCAGGCTCAGGCTAAACCGCTTGCCGCGCCGAACTCCCCTGTATCCGTCGTCAAGTCCGCTACCTCCGTCTCCTCGTTTTCCCTGCGTAATTCTAACCGACGCCTCACCCCCCGACAAGCAAATCGCCCGCGTCTTGCCCTCTCTACCGCGCCCCGTATTTTACCCTACATGATCCGCGAGGTACAGTCCACGGCCATTGCTTTGCTCTTGGCGACCCATGCCAGTTGTCTGGCGCCGTCTGACGACGGCACTAAACCTGCGGCCCTCCAGCCGCAACCGCCCGCTGAAATCCCCACGTATTCCTACCGAGTAGTCCGCGCCTTTCCACACGATCCAGCGGCCTTTACCCAAGGGCTGCTCTACGACGATGGCTTTCTCTACGAAAGCACCGGCCAGTACGGCCAGTCGTCCCTGCGCAAGGTCGCGCTCGAAACAGGGGCTGTCGTGCAGGTCCACCAGCTAGACGACCGCTTCTTCGCCGAGGGGCTCGCCCTGTTTGGCAATCGCCTCCTCCAGCTAACTTGGCGGGCCAACAAGGGCTTTGCCTACCGGCTCGATTCGTTCGCGCCGCTAGCGGAATTCACCTATCCCACCGAGGGCTGGGGGCTGACGTACGACGGCGAACGACTCATCATGAGCGATGGCAGCGCGACCCTGTACTTCCGCGATCCATTTACCTTTGCCGAGGTGGGCCGGGTTGCCGTTGCAGCCCAGGGCCGCCCCGTAGCTCGGCTCAACGAACTCGAATGGATCGCCGGCGAAGTCTTTGCCAATATCTGGCAGACCGACACCATCGCCCGCATCGACCCGACGAGCGGCCAAGTCGCGGGATGGATAGACCTGACCGGGCTGTTAAGCGCCGAGGACCGGCGCGGTTCCAACGCCGAGGTGCTCAATGGAATCGCCTACGACCCCAAAGGCGAGCGGCTCTTCGTCACCGGCAAGCGGTGGCCCAAGCTCTACCAAATCGAACTCATCGCCCCTTCACCGAAAGGTACACCATGACCCAAGACCGCATCCCCGTGTGCATCGCCGTGCTCACGGTCTCCGACACCCGCGACGAAGCAACCGACAAGTCCGGTACGCTGCTAGTCGAGCACCTCGAAGCGGCTGGCCACATCCTGCACGAAAAGCAAATCCTGCCCGACGACATCTATCAGCTCCGCGCCCAAGTCTCGCAGTGGATCGCCGCGCCCCGCGTCCAAGCCATCATCACCACCGGCGGCACCGGCCTCACCGGCCGCGATGGCACGCCCGAGGCCGTCAGCGTACTCTTCGACAAGGAAATCGAGGGGTTTGGCGAGGTTTTTCGCGTGCTTTCCTACGAGGAGATCGGCACCGCGACCTTGCAGTCGCGCTGTGTGGCCGGCGTGGCCAATGGCACGTACATCTTCTGCCTGCCCGGCTCGTCCGGGGCGTGTGCCACCGGCTGGGATAAGCTCATCGGGCCGCAGCTAGACTCCACCAACCAGCCCTGCAACCTCGTCGATCTGATGCCGCGATTGTCTGAAACTTGAGCCGGAGCTCAGGCCAAGTAGTGCTTGAGGAATTGCCCGGTGTGCGACTCGCTTACCTCGGCCAGTTCCTCTGGGGTGCCCTGCCCGACGATCTGGCCGCCGTTGTGGCCGCCTTCGGGGCCTAAGTCGATGATGTAGTCCGCGGTCTTGATGACATCGAGATGGTGCTCGATGACCAAGACCGTATGACCATCCTCAACCAAGCGATTGAGGCTGTCGAGCAGGTGCTGAATATCGGCTAAGTGCAGCCCGGTAGTAGGCTCGTCGAGCAGGTAGAGGTTGTTCTTGCCGCGCTTGAGCTTGCCCAACTCGTCGGCCAGCTTGACGCGCTGGGCCTCGCCGCCCGACAGCAGAGGAGCCGGGTGGCCAATTTGCAAATAGCCCAGCCCCAAGTCGTTGAGGACGCCCAATTTGTGGGCGATGAGCCGCTGGTCGGCAAAAAAGTCAACCCCTTCCTCTATGGTCATCGCCAAGACCTCGGCGACATTCTTGCCCCGATAGGTGACCCCGAGCGTGTCTTGATTGTAGCGCGCTCCCTTGCAGGTGGGGCAGGGCACTTCCACATCGGCCATCAGGTGCAGCTTGGTAGTGACCGTGCCCTCGCCGCCGCACTCCTCGCAGCGGCCTCCCTTGACATTGAAGCTAAAGCGCGAGGCCGTATAGCCGCGCTCCTCGGCCTCGGGCGTCTGGGCGAAGAGGCGGCGGATGTTGTCGTAGAAGCCGATGTACGTGGCCGGGTTGGAGCGGGGCGAGCGGCCGATGGGGGATTGGTCGATGTTGATCACATCGCTCAGGTGCTCTATGCCATCGAGGCGGTCGTGCTCGCCCGACAACACGCGGCTGTCGTGGAAGATGGAGTAGAGCTTTTTGTAGAGAATGTCGTGGACGAGGGTACTCTTGCCCGAGCCCGAGGCCCCGCTGACGCAGACGAACACCCCCAAGGGAATTTTGACGTCGAGGTCGTCGAGGTTGTTGGCGCGGGCACCGCGGACGCGCAGGCAGCCGCCGTTGAGCGAGCGGCGAGCGGGCGGTATGCCGATGCGCTGGCGGCCGGTGAGAAACTGGCCGGTCAGGGAGTTGGGGTTTTTCAATAGCTGGTGAATGGTCCCCTCCGCGGCGATGCGGCCGCCGTGTACGCCCGGCCCCGGCCCAAGCTCGATGACATGGTCGGCCGCCCGAATGGTCTCCTCGTCGTGCTCCACCACAATGACCGTGTTGCCGACGTCGCGCAGGCGGCGGAGCGTCTCAATCATCTTGACGTTGTCTTTGGGATGGAGGCCAATGGAAGGCTCGTCGAGCACGTAGAGCATGCCCATTAGGCCGGAGCCGATCTGGGTGGAGAGGCGAATGCGCTGGGCCTCGCCGCCGGAGAGGGTCCCCGCCCGGCGGGTGAGGCTGAGGTAATCCAAGCCAATCCCCATGATGAGGTCGAGCCGCAACACCAACTCGCGCACGATCTGCTCGCCAGCCTGCTTCCTTTGCACGGGCATGGGAACGCCCTCGAGAAAATCGCGCAGCTCTTGCAGGTGCATCTCGCACAAGTCGTGGATGGTGCGCCCGGCCACGGTGACGAGCAGGCGCGTGGCTTTGAGGCGCGTGCCGCCGCAGTCTGGGCAGTCGTACTCGACCATGACCTTACGCAGGTAGTCCTCCATCCCCGAATGCGCCACCCCTTGGCGGCGGTAGCGGCGATAGCGGCGATCGATCTGGTTGATGATCCCATCGAAAGCGACCTTGCGCCCTTTGTAGCGCCGGCCCTCGGTCGCGCCCGGCGGCAGGACAATGGCGAAACGCTCGCCTTTGGTGCCGTAGAAGAGCACCTCGACGACCCGGTCGGATAGCTCGGCAAAGGGCGCGTTCAAGTCGAAGCCGTAGCGTTGGGCCAAGCTATAGAGGATGCGGCCGCCCCACCCATTGCGGTCGTAGTTGAACGCCTCGCGCACAAAGGCCCCGTCGATAATGCTCCGGCTCTTGTCCGGCACCAGCAGATCGGGATGGACCTGTAGATAGGTTCCCAAGCCCGAACAGGTGACGCAGGCGGAAAGCGGCTCGTTGAAGGTGAAGTAGCCCTGGGTCAGCTCGGCCATGCTGAGGCGGTGGTCGGGGCAACCAAAGCCTTCGTAGAAAGCCGCGACCACTGGGGCGACCGCGATTTGGGGGTTGAGCAGGTGGAAGCTGAGAAAGTTCTCGCCCACCACTAGGCCGTGCTCAATGGAGGCGAGGAGCTGCTTTTGCAGGTCGCCGCCGATGACGAAGCGGTCGATGACCACCTCAATGTGGAAATCCTCGTTTTCGTCGAGCGCGAGCTCCTCGCTCAGGTCGCACAACTCGCCATCGATGCGCACCCGCCGGTAGCCCTTAGTGCGCACATCGTCAAAGAGGAAGGCGTAGTCCTCGCCGTAAATCTTAAACACCGGAGCGCGGATTTCTACCTCGGCCCCGTCGGGCAGGGACAGCAAGTGCTCGGCCATCTGGTAGGGCGTGCGGTAGGCGATGGGGCGGCGGCAATACGGGCAGTGGGCTTGGCCCACCGTGGCGTAGAGCATGCGGAGGTATTCGTACAGGTCGGTCATGGTGCCGACAGTTGAGCGCGGATTGTTGAAAATGGTCTTCTGCTCAATGGAAATGACCGGCGAAAGCCCGGTGACAAAATCGACATCGGGCTTCTTCATCTGCTCGACAAAGCGCTTGGCATAGGTGGACATGGATTCCATGAAGCGCCGCTGGCCCTCGGCGTACACCGTGTCGAAGGCCAGCGAGGATTTGCCCGAGCCGCTGATGCCGGTGATGACGACCAGTTTATCGCGCGGAATGCTGACGTCGATGTTTCGCAGGTTGTTCTCGCGGGCACCTTTAATGGCGATCGCGTCGCGCATGGCCATAGTACCCTCGCTAGTGCAGGCCCCAATCGGACCCGTTGCCATCGTAGTGATAGGCCGCTTCCTGTAGCTCGGTGCGGCTCTTTTCGGTGAGGCGCAACGGCGCCGACATCTTTTGCAACAAGCCCTTTTCAACCAACCACTCGCAGGCAAAGTCCGCGCCTTCCAGCTTGAAGTGCTCCTCTATTTCCGACACGGTGCGCAGGGCCTCGGCCTCCTCCAAATAGCCAAGTAGGGGCCGGAACAGGTCCCAGAGGCGGTCGTCGAGGTAAGTCTCTACGCGCTGGAGGGCTGCCGCGAGGGTGCGGGCGTTTTTGGGAGCGGCGATGAGCTCCGTGTAGATGGCGTTGAAGAACTCGGGGTTAAAGGCGAGGGCTTGGTGAATGACCTCGCGGCCCGGGGCTTGGCCGTTGAGGATGCACTCGACGCTGGCGAGTTGGTCGGCCACATTGAGCAGCCACAGGAAGCTGTAATCGTAGTCCTTCTTCACCTGATACCACTTCTGGGCTTTGTTCAAGGTGGCCAACAGCGGGAGGGCGCGCCGCAGCAACTGGTAGTCGCGGTCGCGTGCGCCGATGCGCTCGGCGTCTCTGTACCACGCGGCAATGGACTCGTCTTTGGAGAACAGGAGTTTGCTGTGCGCGAAGGTAAAGTCGAGCCAACCGCCTTGACGCGAGCCTTCTATGTTTAGTTGGAACCGCTTTCGCGGGATGAGGTTGGCGTGGATGATGACGCCTTCCTCGGTGAGGCAGTGGTCCTTGTAGTGCCGCACCTTGGGGTCGTCGGCCATGACGATCCACAAGTCAATGTCGGATTTCTCCCAAACTTGATCGTACGAGTAGGAGCCATAGACGATGGCGGCCAAGACCGTGCGGTCTTGCTGGAGCTTTTGGGTCAAGGCGTCAAGTGCCCGGCGATAGCGTTTTTGGACGACCTGCATGGCGGTTCCCGTGCGGAAATCAACGTGTACGCGGCACAAAATATACTGAACATAAGTATAGCTGTCAAGGCGGTGCAGGGGCTAGCTCGCGCTTGTCCAAAAGGCGGTTTTTCTGATCTGTCTGCTTTTGAGAACAGGTAGCTTTTTTTTAGTTACGAGACAAGAAACTCTTGACATTAAAAATGGTTTACACATTTTTGCTTCTGCCTTCATCAAAACAGAGTACCCGCGCCACGTCGGGTTATCTGTTGAATAAAATAGCCTTTATTCGGCACGGCGTCTCTTGGTCTCAAGACAACGCCCTCGACATCGCCGAAGTCTTTGGGGCAGAAGGAGAGGCTACTACCGTGGGTTCCAATGAATTCACTTTAGGAATTGGATATCTATTCTAAATCCGGGTGAAGCGGTTTCATAACTATCGTCGGGCTGCATCAAGGGGCGTCTAGTGTCTTCGCATGGATCATTCCCGAACTCACGTTAAAGGAGATATTAAAATGGCATTACGTCTATACAAAAAAAACATCCATAAATATACATATCTACAGAACATCCATATTGCAGGTCATAAAAATGGCCTCATCTTTAGATCCTTAAAGGATCACTTAAATGGGCAAGAGCAATGGGGGTGGCATTTGAGTGCTGCCGATTTGCTTAATGCAGCTAATAAATCGCCCGATCAGCACACTATCGTAATTGACCTAAAGCCAAGTGAGACAAACAATGTATCACTCTATGAATTGAAAGATGTCTGGGGATTTTCCTATTATGCTTGGACTCCTGTCGCTCTCAGGCTAGAAATCCTTTTTGTAGATTATAAAGTCCCTAATCCCAAAAATTTCAAGAAAAGCTTTATCCATAACGGTGATAGAGAGCAGGTACATGAGTTTTTATATTTACAAGGTGGAACAGGTTCCGGGACATGGAATTGGGGAAGTGTTGGCGGGGTCAACGGTGCATTGCTTTGGCCAGACGCACTTAAATTTTTCTCTTACAAGATAATGCCTTCCACTGTACCCATAGAAATACAGCGTGAAGTACTCAATACAACGCATATGACACCAGAGGAATTGAAGCGAGAGCTAGCAGTCTATCTGTTTCAGCAAGGCAAGTTGTCTTTCGGCAAAGCGCGAGAAATGGCCGACATGCGCACATGGGATTTCCAGTTCATGCTCGGGAGCAGAAATATCCCTGTCCACTATGACGTGGAGGATTACGAGGAAGATCGGGCGACCTTAAAGGAGCTTGGTCGTCTGTGAGTGTGGTGAGCAACGCTTCTCCACTCATCGGCTTGGCCCGGATAGGCGAACTAGAACTTCTACACCAACTCTACCGAGAACTCGTCATCCCAGAAGCTGTAGAGCATGAAGTTGTCGTAGAAGGCGCAGAATTGCCGGCCGCCAACGAAGTCAGAAAAGCGGCTTGGATTAAAACGCGGACCGTTTCTAACAAGCATTTGATTCGGGTACTACAGGAAAACTTAGGCTCAGGAGAAGCCGAAGCCATTGCCCTAGCTTTGGAAACAGAGGCGGAATTACTTTTGCTTGACGAACATCGAGGCCGACAAACAGCCCTACATCTGGGCTTGCGCTATACAGGGCTAGTCGGAGTACTGATCGAGGCCAAGAGCAAGGGCTGCATAGATTCGGTAAAAGGACATCTAAACCGTTTGCGCGACATCGCCGGGTTCCACGTGAGCGACCAGTTATACATGGTTATACATGCGCGTTATACAGGATGAAGGCGAAGCGTGAGAGGTGCCCAATCTAGCCAAAATCACTTCAACAGTTCCCAGTCCTCTTCAGCTACCGGCTCTGTCGGCTCCAGATATTCGCGGTCAGCTAGTCGCCCTTGGCAGAATCGATCCCTTCAGAAAAATTCTGCCTGCGACGTGATCTGTCGCACCTCTTAGGTAAGTTCTCTTTTACCACATAGAAGGACTTGTAAGGGCGTCGGGCCATGCCTCCATCTCACAGGTTCCAACACCCCTGCCTAGCGCGTGTTGCTGAACAACAACCTCGGCTCCCGGCTCGGCGGCGATAGCACCGATTGATCTATTGCCACCGAGCGGCTCACTTCGCCTCAACGAAGCGCATCGCATCGCTTTGCACGGGTAGGTCTGGTAGTCTATCTTGTCGGCTGTAAGTCCCATACGTCCCCGGCACTTTATCCGCTGGCCGGGATGTGGAGCAAGACCATGCTAAAGGTAAAACCCGGTTCGTCCCGGACCGCCAAGCGCAAACTGCCCATCGGCATTCAGACCTTTCGCACGATTCGGGAAGAAAATTGCTATTACGTCGATAAGACCGCTTACATGGCGCGGCTAGTCGCCGAAGGCAAGCACTACTTTCTGTCGCGCCCCCGTCGGTTTGGCAAGAGCCTGTTTCTCGATACGCTCAAGGAACTGTTCGAGGGCAACGAGCCTTTATTTAAGGGGCTGGCCATTTATCCGCAGTGGGATTGGTCGGTGCGCCATCCGGTGCTGCGGCTGAGCTTTGGCAGCGGCCATTTCAAGGAGCCGGGCAATCTGCACAAGGAAGCGATGGCCCAGTTAGGCACGATGGAGAAAGTGGACAGCTGCGACACTGCCCCGGCTTACTTCCGGCATTTGCTTCGGACGCTGCATCAACAGACTGGCCAGCCGGTGGCGGTGCTAATTGACGAGTACGACAAGCCCATTCTAGACGCGCTGGAGGAACCAGAAGTCGCTCGCGCCAACCGCGACTACTTGCGCAACTTGTACGCGACCATTAAGGACTGCGACGCACACATCGCGTTTACCTTCCTCACTGGAGTGAGCAAATTCTCCAAGGTCAGCCTGTTTTCCGGCCTCAACAACCTCATCGACATCACCCTAAACCCGCACTACTCGGCCATTTGCGGCTACACCGAGTCGGACTTGGACGCGGTGTTCGCCTCAGAACTGCCCGGCCTGGACCGAGATGAAATACGCACGTGGTACAACGGCTACAACTGGCTCGGCGAGGAAGCCGTGTACAACCCCTTTGACGTGTTGCTACTGTTCTACAACCGTCGATTCGGGGCCTACTGGTTTGAGACGGGTACGCCGACGTTTCTGCTGGAGATGTTGTTGGAACGAGGAGTCAGTGCCTTGTCGTTGGATGGCCTGCTCAGCAGCGAGGGATTGCTGTCGGCGTTTGACGTGGACCACATTGCGACCGAGGCGTTGTTGTTCCAGACCGGCTACCTGACCATTCGGTGCGCCGAGTTGCGCGGCGGGCGGATGTACTACCGGCTGGGCTACCCCAACCGGGAGGTGCAGCAAAGCCTGAACGATAGCTTGCTGAGTCACCTGACGGGCAACCCGTCGCGCCAAGTTGAGCACAATGCGCGGTTGTACGACCTGCTGCTGGTCAACGACTTTGACGGCTTGGAAACGCTGTTCGAGGCGTTCTTTGCCAGCATTCCCTATCAGTGGCATACGAATAATGAGATCGCCCACTACGAGGGCTATTACGCCAGCGTCTTCTATTCCTACTTTGCGTCGTTGGGGCTGTCGATCACGGTGGAGGACAGCAGCCGGGAGGGACGCCTCGACATGGCGGTGGAGTTCAATGGAAACGTGTACCTGTTCGAGTTCAAGGTGATGGAGCAGGCGTCGGCGGGGGCGGCGATCCAGCAATTGAAGGAGCGGGACTATGCGGCCAAGTATCGCGGGCGCGGCGAGGAGATCTTCCTGATTGGAGTGGAGTTCAGCCGAGAGACCCGCTCCGTAGCCGCCTTTGAGGTGGAGAGTACGTGAAGCGACTACTGGCACCCCGGTCCCCATTTCTTTCACATACATGCACAAGTGGAGAGACAGACACGAAGGGGTTCCCGCAGGTCTTTTCCTTCTTGTGAAGCGCAACTCAAGGCGCGGCCCGGACGATCTGGCCGGCGCGGCTGTCGGCTATTTCGCCTTGTTCAATGGCGATTCGTCCGTTGACGATTACGCAGTCAATGCCCTGCGGATAGCGGTAGGGATCGGCAAAGTCGGCGCACTCGCCGATGGCTTGGGGATCGAAAACCACGAGGTCGGCCCAGTAGCCTTCGCGCAAGAGGCCGCGCTCGCGCAAGCGGAAGCGGGCGGCGGGATGGCCCGTGAGCTTGTGGATGGCCGCTTCCCAGCGCAGCGCGCCTTGCTCGCGGACGAAGCGACGCAAGAAGTAAGGGAAGGCCCCATAAGACCGGGGATGGTGCTTGCCCTCGGCCAGCGTTCCTTCGGGCACCAGCGAGAAGCCATCGGAGATGACGCCGCCGGCCGGGTGCCGAGCGATGTTGAGGAAGTCTTCTTCGGACACGTCCTCGGCCAGCATCCACGGCCGTGCCCCTTCTTCGACGAGCAGGTCGCAGACTGCGTCGTGAGGAGGCTGACCGCGCCGCCGACCGATCTCGGCAAAGCTCAGGCCGACTAGGTCGGCGTTGCGCTCGGCACTGCCCAGCCAAATTTTGTCCCATTGCCCAGCCCGCGCCAAGTTGCGCTTGCGGCTGCCGCCGCTCTCGGCCCCGTGCTGCATGGTGTCCTGTTCAATTTTGGCGCGGACCGCCGGGTCTTGAAGCCGGCTCAGCAGGGCCGCGTCGCCGCCGGCTAAGGCCCAAGGGGGCAGCAGCGACTTGAGGGTGGTGCTGCCGATTGTATAGGGAATGGCGTCGCAGCTAAGGTCGCAGCCCGCCCGGCGCTTCTGATCCATCGCGGCGAGCAGCTCGCGGGTCGCGCCGATCATCGGCGCACCGGGCTGCATGTGCGAGACGTGGGCTGCGACCGCGGCTTGCTCCCCGACGGCAATGACCTCGCCGACCGCTTGGGCAATCGACTCGGTTTGGTTGCGGATGTGCGAGGTGTAGATGCCGCCGTATTCCGAGACGACCTTCCCCAATTCGACCAGTTCTTCGAGCGTCGAATACGGCCCGGGCGCGTAGGCCAAGCCCGACGAAAGCCCCATCGCGCCATCTTCCATGGCGCGGGCGACCAGCGCCTTCATTTGCTCCATTTCAGCCGCAGTCGGCGGCCGGTCGTCGTAGCCCATGGCGGCGACGCGCACATTGCCGTGGCCGACCAAGGTCGCGGCATTCGTGCCCAACCCACTGGCTTCAAGCCGCTGGAAATAGGCACCGAAGTGAGTCCAGTCGCACTCCAAGCCCCGGGTCATCGCCGGGTCGAGCGGGCCGTAGTACGGCTCGTAGTCGCGGGTGGGTGCGGCCGAGACGCCGCAGTTGCCCATGACTTGGGTCGTAATGCCCTGCGCTAAGGAGCTGAGGGCGCGGCCGTCGAGCGCGATAGTCAGGTCCGAATGCGTGTGGATGTCGATAAAGCCGGGGCAGGCGATGCGGCCCTCGGCGCTGAGGACGTGTTGGGCCGTGGCCACGGCAAGGTCGCCAATGGCCACGATGCGGCCCTGCTCAACGGCGAGATCGCCGCGGAAGGCCGGCCGGCCACTGCCATCGAGGAGCGCGGCGTTGCGGATCAGGAGATCGTACATGGTCTTTTCCGGGAGGTTAATAGCATTGGAATTGGATGAAGGGTAGTATAGGCGGGGGGGCGGCTTCGCTCAAGCTAGTTGACCCTTGCAACACATGTTGATACGTTTTGGCGGCCAACATGAGGCGATTTGATCGCGCTCAATCGGCGCGGTCGGTATCCTCTCACCCAAAATCGATGCGAGGTCTCCTATGAAACGCAGCATTTGCACATTGATCAGCGCGTGGCTGCTCAGCGGCTGCGGCGACAGCCCCTCCGACCAAGAGCCTTCGGACTCGGCCAGCCAGCCAGCGGACGCCGAGCAATCGGCGTTTGTGGAGGTTCCGCGGAACCGGACCTTGATCATGGATTGCGCGGACAACAGCACGTGCGCCGGGCAAATCAAAGACTATAACTCGTTCAACCCCTATCTGGTGGAAACCACTTCGCGCACCGGGTACAATTTCGTTTTTGAGCCGCTGTACTTTTACAATGCCTTCGACGGCAAGCTGATTCCTTGGATCGCCACCAAGCACCGCTTCAACGACGCCTATACCGAAGTGGAAATCGCCATTCGCCCGGGGGTCACGTGGAGCGACGGCATGCCGTGGACAGCGCACGATTTGGTCTTTACGATCAACATGCTCAAGGACAACGCGCCCCTTTTGTCCTATTCGACCGACATAAAAAATTGGGTTCAGGAGGCCGTGGCGGTCGATAGCCTGACGGCGCGCCTTGCGCTGACGGCGCCCAACCCGCGCTTTGTATTTTCGTATTTCACCCACAACTTCGGCAATGGGGTGCCGATTGTGCCCAAGCACGTGTGGGAAGGGCAGGTGCCTGACACCTTTGAAAACTTCGACCCGCAAAAGGGCTGGCCCGTGTCTTCCGGGCCTTACAAGCTGGTGTTATCCACGCCGCAGCAGCGGATATGGGACTTGCGTCCCGAGTGGTGGGCCGCGGCCATTGGCTTCCAATCCCTGCCCAAAGTCGAGCGCATCATCTACCTGCCTTATATGGAGGAAGCCAAGCGCGTCCAGAGTCTAATCGCCAACGACATAGACACCGCCCTGGATCTCCGACCGCCCAACATCCTGACCGTGCTCGACCGCAACCCCCGCGTGACCACGTGGACCGGGCGCACGCCGCCATACGGCTACATTGACTTCTGGCCCATTTCGCTGGGCTTTAACAACCTAGAGGCCCCCTTTTCAGACGTGAACGTGCGCCGCGCGATCAACTTTGCCATTGACCGCGACCAACTCGTGGAGGTCGGCTGGCAGGGCGCGGGCACCTCAACGCTCTTGCCCTTTCCCGCGTATCCCGCGCTCCGGCCGTACTTCAGCGAGGTTGAAGATTTGTTGGAGCAGTACGAGATCGGGGTTTTTGACTTGGCCAAGAGCGCGGCCCTGATGAAGAAAATGGGCTGGCAGCGGCCCGAAGGCGGCTATTGGACCAAAGATGGCGAGCCATTCAAGATGGTCATCAACATCTTCCCGATTTTCCAAGACATCACGCCGGTCCTAGTCGCGCAACTAGAGCGCGCGGGTTTTAACGCGGACTTCCGCAACACCCCAGATAGCTATACCCGCATGTCGCACGGCACGGCCCGCGCCTTTATCAATGGGCACGGCGGCAGCGTGCGCGACCCATACTTTACGCTGCGGCTCTACCACAGCCGCTTCGTGCAGCCCACCGGCCAGCCGGCCGAGTACTTCTGGCGCTGGCAGAACGAGGAATTCGACCGGATCGTCGATCAAATGGCGGCCGTCGCGCCGCGCGATCCCCAGCTAGTGCAATTGTACCGCCAAGCCATGGAAATCTGGCTCGCCGAGCTGCCGTCGATCCCGATTTTACAGTGGTATCACCGCATTCCGCACAACCAAACCTACTGGCGCAACTGGCCCTCGGAATACAGCCCGTACATCAACAGCGCCTATTGGCACCGGGTGTGGCTGTTGGTGTTGCTCAACTTGCAGCCGGTACAGGGCTAGCCGCGGCGGTTCAACTAGCACCCGATCTAGCGTCCTTCTCACTACCGACTCGTCAACGCGGGCTGCCATAGGCAGTCCTACTTCCACATGTTTTCCACCGCGACGCGGCAGGCGGTTTTTTCGGGGATGTTTTTGTCGTCGCATAGCCACAGGTGGATCTCGACCGCGTTGGCCATGTTTAGCGCCGCCTGCTTGGGGATCGCCGCGCGCAATACAGTAGGTGCAGCCATCGGCCCCTGCTGGTTAAACAGCTTCTCGCTGATAGTGCGCCGCGAGAATCTCGGCTACTTCTGGCCGCGCAAACTCCGGCGGCAGGGCCTCGCCCGCGGCCAGCTTTTCGCGGACTTGGGTTCCCGACAGGAACAGGTACGCGTCGCCAGCGTGCGGGCAGTCGCGCATCATCACCACCTCCTTGCACTCCTTGCACCAGACCGTGTGATCGCCGCGGAAAATTTCGATTTCAAGGGCGTCGTTGATGCCGTCGAAAATGGTCTGTGCGTCAAATGCTCCGTAGTAATCGCCCACGCCCGCGTGGTCGCGCCCCACGATCAGATGCGTACAGCCGCTGTTCTGGCGAAAGATGGCGTGGAGCACGGCCTCGCGCGGGCCGGCGTAGAGCATGTCAAAGCCATAGCCGGCGATCAGCACGGTGTTTTCTGGGAAGTAGCACTCGACCATCTTGCGGATGGACGCGTCGCGCACGTTGGCTGGGATGTCGCCGGCCTTGAGCTTGCCCAACAACATGTGGATGAGGATCCCATCGGCCTCAACGGCCTGCTGCGCCATGCGACACAGCTCTTCGTGGGCGCGGTGCATGGGGTTGCGGGTCTGGAAGGCCACGACCCGATGCCAACCGCGCTCGGCGATCTCGGCGCGCAACTCAACCGCGGTGCGGAAGGTCTGGGGAAAGTCGCCGGGGAAGTACGAGAAGTTGAGCACCTCAATCGGCCCGGCAATGAGGGTGTCGCCCGCGGCCTTAAAAGCGGCGACCCCGGGGTGCGCCTCGTCGTCCGTGCCAAAGACTTGGGCGACGATGGCGGCGCGCTCCTCGTCCGAGAGCGGTTCAACCGCGGTTACTGTTTGGATGGCAAGGGCGGGATTGCCTGCTACATTGGGGTCCAACAGGGCGCTGCGGCTACCGGGGGCGAGGTCCGCGGGCACCTGATCGCCGGGGACGAGGTTGATGACCGGAGTCGGCCACAGCAGGCCGTCGGTCGTGTGCATATTGGCCGCTACGCTCTTGGCCTCGCCCGCGTCCATAAAGCCGGTGAGCGGGGTAAAGTACCCTGAGCCGAGCATGACGGCCGAGGACGCTGCGGCCGAAGAGACGACGATGGAGGGCAGGCTAGCGGCTTCTTCTAGAAGTTGGGTACGCACGGCGTCGTCTTCGACATAGAGCGGCTTGAGTTCTTCTGCGCCATGGGGTTTAATCACGGTATGCTCCATTGGTTAGAGTGCTTAATGCACGGGAATGCCGGCTTCGGCGAGAATGCTGTGAACATTGGCCGCGGCTCTGGGGTATTTCTCGTTGGGCAGATGCTCTAGGAGCATGTAGCCGTCGGGATGGGCGTCGTGCCACCGCTCGAGGGCGGTAAAGAGGTCGAGCTCGCCATCGCCGGGGATCTCCTCGTCGATGTGGAGCACCAAGCCATTGGACAGCTTGATGTCCTTGCAATGCCCGACGACCGAGATGGGGTTCATAATTTCAAATATGTGCTGCAGCCGCTCAGTGCTGTTGTACACTTGGTGCAAATTCTGGAAGTGGTTGACGTAATCCATGACCACGGTCATGCGCTCGGACCCAACCGCTTGCAGCACATCGCGGTTTACCTCCGGCGACCCCATGATGGTGAGCAGATGGGTCTCAATGACCATGGTGACGGCTGCGGCCTCGGCTTTGGCGGCCACGCGCTTGAGGGTCTCGACGAGTCGGGCGCGGGCCTCGGGCGTGAGATTGAGCGGCGACGGCGCGTACGAACCGGATGGGTTGAGGCTGCCGGTGCGGATTAGGCACGTGTGAGCAGCTAAGTCGCGGGCGACCTCAATGCCGCGCTCGATTTTGCCGACGACTTGGTCGCGCACGGCGGGATTGGGATCGAACAGGCACTCGGAAAAGCCAATGCCGAATTGGGGCAAATCCATGCCCGCGGCCGCAATAGTATCGCGCACCTTGTGGCATTCTGCGGGCGTGACGGCAAACAGTGCTTCTCCAGGGGCGTGAAAGGCCGCGCCCGTGAGATTGAGTGCCTTGATTGCCGCGAGGTGTTGGTCGCTGATTGCGCGAAAGTCCGGGGGCAACATGCCGACGACGCCGAGCCGCATGGGAACGCTCCTCGTTGGAACTGTGCAGTAAAAAGTGGCCGAATTATCTCAAAATTGACCCATGGCGCGAGCAACGTCAACACGCGAGGCGTTTGCCCAACCGAGAGTTCGTAAAATGGGGCCTCTCTTGTATTTTAAGAGAGGCCCCATTTTGCTACTGGACGGTACGCAGCATATCATTTTCAGCTAAGTACGCGCCCCTTACTTGGCGTCCCGCCCTCGGCCAGGGCAAGAAAAGGCTAGGGGCTGGTGTCGCGGAGTAAAAATTTTCGGTTATCTTGCAGGTATGGACAAAAGACGCACTAACGCGCTGGTTGGTTGGCATGCAAGTCGCCAGCTTGCTGGCGCTGGGTACGCTGATCTTGTCGCGCTGGCCCTAATCCACTCAGTTCGTAAGGAACCACAAAAGCTCAAAACTGCTAGAAGAAAACGACAATGAACCTTCCCACGCCCGACCCTACCCGCTTTGAGCGGCGCGAAGCCCTCATCGGCGGCCTGCGCGAGCACTTGCGCGCCGATCAGATCATTCACCACCGCGAGGACGTAATAGCCTACGAGTGCGACGGCCTGTCGGCGTATCGCCAGCGGCCCATGCTGGTCGCCTTACCGGATAGCACCGAGCAGGTCGCAGCCGTCCTCCGGTCGTGCTCCCAATTCGACATTCCCATCGTCCCTTGGGGCGCCGGCACCGGGCTTTCGGGAGGAGCCTTGCCGAGAGAAGACGGGGTAGTGTTGAGCACGGCGCGGATGCGAGCGGTGCTCGACATCGACTTGGCAAACCGCACCGTAACCGTGCAGCCGGGCGCGACCAACCTAAGCGTGACCCAAGCGGTAGAGCAAAGCGGCTTCTACTACGCGCCCGACCCGTCGAGCCAGATCGCCTGCTCAATCGGCGGCAACATCGCCGAAAACTCCGGCGGCGTCCACTGCCTCAAGTACGGCACGACGACCAACAACCTCCTCGGCCTAGAGGTGGTGTTGGCCGACGGCGAGATCGTGCGAGTCGGCGGGAAGGGCATGGACCAAGCGGGGTACGACTTGCTCGGGCTGCTGACCGGCTCGGAAGGGCTGTTGGCCATTACCACGGAGGCCACCCTGCGGATCTTGCCCAAGCCGGAAGTGGCCCAAGCCATGATGGCCGTGTACGATTCGGTTGAAGCGGCCGGGCAGGCCGTGGCCGAGATCATCGCCGCCGGCATGGTCCCGGCCGGCATGGAAATCATGGATCAGCTCTCGGTTGAAGCGGTCGAGGGCTTTGTCGGCGCCGGCTATCCGCTCGGAGTGGCCGCCCTCTTGCTGGTTGAATTGGACGGGCCGCAAAGCGAGGTCGAGTGCCACAGCCAAGCGCTGGAATCGCTCTTGCGGCAGACCGGCGCGACCGCGCTTTCTCGCGCCACAACCGAGGCCGAGCGGCAAAAGCTGTGGGCCGGCCGCAAAGCGGCCTTTCCGGCGATGGGCCGGATTAGTCCCGACTACTACTGCATGGACGGGACCATCCCGCGCGGTGCGCTGCCGCAGGTGCTCCAGCGAATCGGCGAACTGTCGGCCCTTTATGGCCTGCGGGTAGCCAACGTTTTCCACGCCGGCGACGGCAACCTACATCCGCTCGTGCTGTACGACAGCAATGTCGAGGGCGATCTGGAAAAGGCCGAGGCGTTGGGGGCCGAGATCTTGAAGCTCTGCGTCGAGGTGGGCGGCGTGTTGAGCGGAGAGCACGGAGTGGGCATTGAGAAGCGAGATTTAATGCCGTGCATGTTCAAGGACGCCGATTTGGACGCCCAAGAGCAAATCAAGGCCGAATTTGACCCACAGCAGGTATTAAACCCGGGCAAGGTGTTTCCCACCCTGCGTCGATGCGCCGAAGGCGGCGCCATGCACGTCCATAGCGGCAAAGAAAAATTCCCCCATTTGGAACGGTTCTAGGTAGGGGCAACCCTCCGTGGTTGCCCGCGCCCATTGCGGACGCCCAATCACACATGGCAATCGTGGTCGCCCCCGCCCATTGCAACCACCCAACCACCCGGCAATCATGGTTGCCCGCGCCCATCGCAACCACCCAATCACAGAGGAGACGATTTATGGCTACGGCCTTTGCCCTAGTGGGCGACCGCTATCACACGTCGGATTACATCCGCACGGCTTTGGGCCGCACCTTGGTCCAAGGCGCGGGATTGTCCATTGATTTTACCGACGAGCTTTCCCTACTCAACGCCCAACACCTGTCGGGCTATCGGCTGCTGATAGTCTTTCGCGACGGCATGATCTGGCCCAATGGCTACGGCCTAGAGGCCGCGCCCGTCAGCGAGCCACCCGTTGAGGCCGCAAAATCCCATCCCGTGCAGTGGATTACCGAGGCCCAAGGCCGCGCCGTGCGGAGCTTTGTGGAGGCAGGTGGGGCGGCTCTTTTCTACCACAATTCCACGTACATCGCCCCGGGCAGCCGCGACTTTCGCCACGTGTTGGGCGCCGCGACCCAAGGACACCCGCCGGTGCGTCCCTATCGCGTCCACATCACGCGCACCGACCACCCCATAACGCGCGGCGTGGCGGACTTTGTCGTCGAGGACGAGCAGCACTTTATGCACTACGACAAAGACCCCGCCCACATCTTGGCCGTCA
This sequence comes from Candidatus Latescibacterota bacterium, assembly GCA_965242865.1. Taxonomy (GTDB): domain Bacteria; phylum Latescibacterota; class UBA2968; order UBA8231; family UBA8231. The sequence goes on along the minus strand of CBDETK010000013.1, from coordinate 4,078,120 downwards.
GCGTCAACGACGACGGGCACACTTGGCAGGACTTGGGCACCACGTGCGAGGCGGCTTGGGCGTACGAGTACGGCGCGGGCCGCGTGTGCTATGTATCCCCGGGACACACCATCGCCGCCCTTTGGAACCCGGCCTACGAGAAGTTGCAGCAAAACGCCGTGCGCTGGCTGTTGCGCGACAGCGAATGACGGGCGGGCGCGCTACGCCGAGTGCATTTAAGACGGACGAATCGACCAACATGCCATCTTTAGCAGAAAAACTCGCAGTCAGCCGGTCGGAATTATTGGATATGGGCTTGCGCGGCAACACCCTGCTCAACTTTCGTCCCGGCGCGAAAACGCTCGCAGTAATCCACGAGAAGTCGCGGGAAGTGTTTCGGATATTGGTGGCCGAGCAAAAGCAGATGGCGTTTGTCCCGGTGCCGGCGTCGCCAGCGGAAGAAAGCGACCCGCAAGCACTGCCCAGCATTTTGGAGGACGAGGACGCAGACCGCCGCCACACCGACAACCGCCTGCAAACCAAACTCTCGGCGGACGCGCTCGACAAAAGCCTCCTCAAGATCAGCGCGGAGGCCGAGAGCTACTACCAAGAGCAGGGCGTGGATCTGTTGTATTTGGCCTTGGGCTTTCTGACTTGGTACGAAGCCGAAAGCTCCTCCATACCCCGCAAAGCACCGCTCGTATTGGTGCCGGTTTCTTTGCAGCGCGGCAGCGCGAGAGCGCGCTACAAGGTGGCGTACACCGAGGCCGACCTCGGGCCGAATCTGACGCTCGCCAACAAGCTAAAAAGCGAGTTCGAGATAACGCTGCCGGAGTTCGAGGAAGAGCTCGATCTGGATGAGTACTTAAACGAAGTGGCCGCTGGCGTGGCGCACCTGCCGCGCTGGCAGGTGCAGGCCGATGAAATCGCGCTCGGGTTTTTTTCCTTTGGCAAGTTCCAGATGTATCAGGATTTAGACCCGGATAATTGGCCCGCAGGCCACAAGCCCTACGACCACGAGGTGTTGCAAAACCTGCTCGCCGACGGATTTGGCGGCGGCGGCACTGGGTTGCCCTCAATGCCTCGCGCCGAGGTCGAGCCCGCGGATCTCCACTTTGTGTTGGACGCGGACTCCAGCCAGACGCAAGCGGTCTTGGCGGTGAAGCAAGACTCCAACTTGGTCATCCAAGGCCCGCCGGGCACGGGCAAATCCCAGACCATTACCAATATCATCGCCGAGGCCCTATCCGACGAAAAAACCGTGCTCTTTGTCGCCGAAAAGATGGCGGCCTTAGAGGTGGTAAAACGCCGCCTCGACGAGTGCCACTTGGGCGACGCCGTGCTGGAGCTGCACAGCCACAAGAGCAATAAGAGTGCCGTCCTGCAAGAACTGAGGCGCACACTCGAACTCGGCCCGCCGGCCGTGGCGAATCACGCGGCCAAAAAACGCCGCCACGCCCAGTTGCGCCAACAACTCGATGCGTATTGCCGCGCGGTGAACCATCCCATCCTGACTTCGGGAACGAGCTATATAAATGCCCAAGGGCACCTCCTCAAGCTGAGCCAAGAAGCCGGTGGGCGCGAACTGCCGACGCTGGACTTTGCCGGGTTGCGCCATTGGGACGAAGACAGCTTTGCAAACGCCTGCGCGCAGGTGCGCGAACTGGTTGAGCACTTAGCGACGATGGGTACCCCGGCCCACAGCCCCTTTGCCCAATCGACGCTAGAGCACGTTTCGCCGATTGAGCAAAACGAGATCGTTGCTTGCTTGACCAAGGCACTCGCATCCCTCGACAAGGGCCGGAAGTTGGGCGACGCCCTATCTGAAAGGATGGGTCTAGACGGCCCGGAAACCCTCGCCGCGCTGCGGGCTGTATGCCGCGCTGGCGAGCGCGTGCGGAATGCGCCGCCCTTAGCGGGCGTGCCGCTGACCGCGGCGGACTGGCAACACCGCAGCGAGCAAATCGAGGCCCTGCTCCAAGCCGGCCAAGAAATGACGGCCCTGCAAGACAAGCGGCGCGCGCAATTGATCGAGCAGGCTTGGCAGGCCGACCTGTTGAGCGTGCGCCAAGCGTGGGCCACCACCGGCCGGCACTGGTGGCGCTTTATCTTTCCCAGCTTTGGTCGCGCCCGCCGCACCCTGCAAGGTTTGGTGAAAGGCGACTTGCCCGCCGATGCCAACGCATGCGTGGCTCTCATCGACGACATCCTCAAGTACCAAGCCCGGCGCGCGTTGTATGCCGAGCACGAGCCCTTGGGCGAAAGCCTGTTGGGGATGCAATGGAAGGGGTCGAGCAGCGATTGGGGCGTCTTGAAGGCGCTCAGTGCTTGGATCGGCGCGTTGCACCGAGAAGTAAGCGAGGGCGCGGTGCCGGAAGGCTTGCTAACATTCTTGCAGGGCGGTGGGAAACTCGCGGGGTGCGAGGAACCGTTGGCGGCGCTCGAGCGCACCGCGGGCGAGCTAAAAGAGCGAGTTGACGAAGTGAGCCAGCGGCTAAAAATAAAAACGCGACCCATTGAAGAGCGGCCGTTGGGTGAGCTGGCAGCCGAGCTCAATCGTTGGCGCGACCAAATCGGTGCCTTAGCACCGATGGCGCACTACAACCACCTGAGAAAAAAACTGTGTGCCAACGAGTTGGAACAGATCGATCGACTGTCTTACGACTGGACAGCACCCCCAGCCCTGCTGCTGACCTCCCTGAAGAAAGCCTATTACGAGGGCTTGGTACACGAGGCATACAGCACGAGCGAGACGATCAAGCGGTTTAATCGGGCGAGCCACGAAAGCGCCATCGCTGAATTTAGACGCTTGGACGAGGAACTGCTGCACCACGCCCGCGAAGCATTGGTCTTAAAGCACTACCACCGCTTGCCGGCCGCCAACGCTGCCGGCCAGATGGCGCTTATTCGCCGCGAGATCAACAAGAAGCGCCGCTATATGCCGATTCGCCAGCTCATCGCCCAAGCCGGCCGGGCGATTCAGCAAATAAAGCCCGTGTTTATGATGAGCCCCATGTCGGTGGCGACCTACTTGGAACAGGGCGCGTTGGACTTTGACTTGGTGGTGTTTGACGAAGCCAGTCAGGTGAAAGTGGTGGATGCAATCGGCCCGATTCTGCGCGGCAAACAGGTGGTGGTGGTCGGGGACACGCGCCAGATGCCGCCGACCGACTTCTTTACCAAAGCCTTGGAGCTAGACGACGAAGAAAGCCAGACCGCCGACATTGAGAGCATTTTGAGCATGTTCGTGTCGCAAGGAGCCCCAGAGTCCATGTTGCGCTGGCACTATCGGAGCCGACACGATTCCCTGATCGCCGTTTCCAATCGGGAATTTTACCGCGACCGCTTGATGATCTTTCCCAGTCCCGGGGTGAATGCCCGCGCTAAGGGGTTGACGTTCAATCACCTGCCCGAGGCGGTGTACGAGCGCGGTAGCTCGCGCACCAACCCAGTGGAGGCGCGCGCCGTAGCCGAGGCGGTCATGCGCCACGCCCAAACACACCCGGATGCGACCTTAGGCGTGGTCGCGTTTTCGACCGCTCAACGCGACTGCATTTTGCTGGAAATCGAGCGGTTGCGCCGCTTAGATCCGAGCTGCGAGGAGTTTTTCGCGACCGGTGCGCTAGAGGGCTTTTTTGTCAAGAACTTGGAGAACGTGCAGGGGGATGAGCGCGACGTGATCTTCATCAGCATTGGCTATGGCCGCACGGCCCACGGCAATATGAGCGCGAGTTTTGGTCCGGTGAACCGCGAGGGAGGCGAGCGCCGCTTGAATGTGCTGATCACGCGCGCCCGCTTGGCCATGGAGGTCTTTAGCAATTTTACGGCCGACGACATGAAAACCGAGGGCCATTCGCCGTTTGGGGTGCGCGCCTTGAAGAGCTTCTTGCACTACGCCCAGACCGGGGAACTAGAGGACCGCCCGGACGAGACCGGAAAGGCACCGGATTCGCCGTTTGAAGAGGCCGTGATCGACGCCATTCGCCGGCTAGGCTACGACATTGAGCCGCAAGTGGGTTCCGCGGGCTTTTATATTGACATTGCCGTGCGCGACCCCCAGGAGCCCGGCCGCTACGTTTTGGCCGTAGAGTGCGACGGCGCGAGTTATCACAGCTCAGCAACAGCCCGCGACCGCGACCGTTTGCGGCAAAGCGTGCTGGAGGGCTTGGGCTGGCGCTTCCATCGCATTTGGAGCACCGACTGGTTCCGGGATCCCCACAGAGAAAGCGCCCGCCTCGCCGATTCCATTGCTCAGGCCCTGCGCGTGGCCGAAGAACCTCCCGCATCTCCCACCCCAGCGCCGCCCCAGCCCATCAATCGCGACGAGCCGACGGACAACAACTTACAGGCCGACCTCTATGTGTTGGCCACGGGCGATTTGGGCATTGCAGCCGAGATCCACGAGTTGCCCCTAGCCGATGTCGCTCAAGCCATGCGCCAGGTGATCGACATTGAAGGCCCCGTTCACCTGACCGAGGCGGCGCGGCGGCTCGCTGAATCGGCCGGCTTTGCCCGCGTGGGGTCGAGAATGCTAGGGCACATAAAGCGGGCCGCCGAATTCGGTCACCAGAACGGCCTCCTCCACTTAGCAGGCGACTTCCTGTTTGCCGACAGCGACAAGCCGGTCCGGGTGCGCGACCGCTCGGACCTGCCCTCCACCGCGAGAAACATCGAGCTGGTGCCCGACGAGGAAATCTGCGTGGCCTTGATCGAGGTAATCCGGGCGGCCTTTAGCCTGTCGGAAGAAGCGGCCATTGCTGAGGCCCTCTCGCTGCTGGGCTTTCGCCGCGCAACGGCCAAAGCGAAGCAGAAGGTGGGAGCCGCCCTGAGAACGCTGGTGCAGGACGGCGCGGTAACGGTTGAGGACGACGAGGTGGCGGTCGCTTGAGCTTGCCGGACCGCTTGCCCCACGACGCCCAGCGGCGCGTAAACAACCCAGCGGTGGGTGCTTTCCGACACAGTGTGCGCCGCCCACAAGCCACCGCTCCCCCGACCGTCGGCACTGGCACGTATATTGCTTTAACTTGAGTGGGGCCTCGCGCTTTGTTTCGCTTTGTTTCGCTTTGTCTATATTATTTTCTAGTGCCCCGAAAGCACCGCGGTCAAATGCAGAGACCGCCAACCATGCAACAGAGGTAAGCCATGACTACGATACCCTCTTCCCTTGACTCCGAGTCCTTGGTAGCTCGCATCATCGCCGAATTGCAAGCCAACCCCAACGCCCAGACCCTGTTGTTGCGGGCCTTGCTGACCAACGAATTCCTCGGCATGCCCATCCGCTTGGAGCGGATAGAAGCCGACGTGGCTGAATTCAAAACTCGCATGACGCGGGTAGAAACCGACATGGCTGAACTCAATACCCGCATGACGCGGATAGAAGCCGACGTGGCTGAACTCAATACCCGCATGACGCGGATAGAAGCCGACGTGGCTGAACTTAAAACTCGCATGACGCGGATAGAAGCCGACGTGGCTGAACTCAAAGCCCGTGTGACGCGGGTAGAAACCGACTTAGCCATACTCAAGGGCGACATGTTGGAAGTGAAGCTCCATCGGCGGATTCGACCGCTGATCAGCCAGCGGCTGGGGTTGCGCCGGGCGCAGGTTCTGCAAAGTCCGGTCCAAGACACCCATCCCGAACTGTTCCAGCCGGTGGAAGAAGCCTTTGATGCGGGCGTCATTGACGACGGGCAGGAAACCCGCATTAACGCGACCGACCTCATCGTCCGGGCGCAGCGCAAGGCAAATCGCACGCCCGTGTGGGTCGCCGTTGAGGTATCTAACGCCATCAGCCAACGCGACTTGGAGCGGGCGCGACAAGCGGCCGATGCCTTAAACGCGGTGTTTTTGCAGGATGCGTTGGCGGTTGTGATCGGCTATCGCATCCAGCCGCAAGACCAGCAACGCTGGGACGAGGCCGGGGTGCATACCCTCCTCGTCGAGGAGCGCGACGGCTAGGGCCGCTTTCGGCCGGCGATCAACAGCATTTGCGGCAGCCCCGCCAGTGGAGCATACTCCCAGCCTTCGGCCTCGTCCCCCAGCTCCTCAAACTCGACCAATTCCACGCCTTGCTCGATAACCGCCTTGAGATACTGAGCGACCGTCCAGTGAAATTCGTACTGCACGGTGTCGCCAGCAGACCGGTCGGACAGCAGCTCTGCGGAGGTGTTGTACTGGTGAGGTCCATGGTCAAAGTAGCTATACCCAACCTCTAAGGCCGTCTTTTGGTCCTTCCATATCCTTCTGAAGGGGTGGTATTCGTTGATCAAGAGCAGGCCGCTGGGGCGCAGAATGCGAATGGCCTCGCGGTAGTACGCACGCAGATCGGCCACCCAGACTGCGACGTGACCGCCCGTGTACACCAGATCAAAGGCCGCACTCGCCAAGCCGCTGAGGTTGGTTACGTCCGCTTTGACGTACTGGACGCGCAAGCCGAGTTCGGCGGACCGCTGCCGCGCCACTTTTAGCTGTTCGCGGGAAATATCGACCGAGGTCACGCGAGCGCCCATGCCCGCCAAGGCGAACACCGCGAGGTTATCGCCGCTGCCGAGAACGCAAACGTCTCGATTGCGAACCGGCCCCATCAGTTCCAATTCTCGCTCGCAGAAGACGACTTCTCGCTGCTGGTGGGCAATCCGCCACGTCCCTTTTTTGTCGTGCTTTTCCGCGTACTGAGGCGCGGCCCGATTCCAGCGGTTCTCGTTGGCAATGTGGTACTCGTTCATAGATGGTTTTGGCCTTTCTCGGGTGCTTGCCCCGCTTGCAGCACCGCGCCGACCTCGTCGCACAGCCGTTCTTTGAGCGTGGTGTACCGCTGGGCCACTTGGTCGTTTGCAATGGCCAGCTTGAGGGCCTTGGAAGTGCCGACGATGACGATCATCTGCTTGGCGCGGGTAATGGCCGTGTAGAGCAGGTTGCGCTGGAGCATCACGTAGTGCTGGGTCGTCAGCGGCAGGACCACCACGGGAAATTCCGACCCCTGCGAGCGGTGGATGCTGATGGCGTAGGCGAGGGTCAGCTGGTCGAGATCCACTTGATCGTATTCCAAGGTGTGGTCAAAGAGCACGTAGAGCACCTGCTTTTCTGCGTCGAGCCGCTCGACCGTGCCGATGTCGCCGTTAAAAACGCCCTTGTCGTAGTCGTTTTTGACCTGCATGACCTTATCCCCCACCCGGAACTCGCCCCCGCGATGGCGATGCACTGGGCCGTGCGGGTTGAGACGCTGTTGCAGGCGTTGGTTGAGGTTGAGTGCGCCGGTCTCGCCGCGGTACATGGGCGCGAGCACTTGGATGTCGGCGCGTCGGTCCCACCCCCGATAGCTGGGCAGGCGCGTGGCGCACAGCTCTTCCACCAGCTCGACCACCCGCTCTGGGTCGCCTTCTTGGATAAAGTAGAAATCCGCGCCCGCCTGGTTCTCGACGATGGGCATTTCGCCGCTGTTGATGCGGTGCGCGTTGCGGATGATGTGGCTTTTTTGGGCTTGGCGAAAAATCTGCGTCAGGCGCACCACCGGCACTTCTGCGGAGTCGATGATGTCGCGGAGCACGTTGCCCGGCCCGACCGAGGGCAGCTGGTCAATGTCGCCGACGAGCACCACCCGAGCGCGGTCGGGCAAGGCGCGCAGGAGCGCGTTCATCAGCACCACGTCGATCATGGAAGCCTCATCGACGATCAGCGCGTCGAGCTCGAGGCGGTTGTCGTAGCCTCTTTTGAATTGCCGCTCGCCCGGCTGAAACTCCAGCAGCCGGTGAATGGTCTTGGCCGTGCGCCCGCTGGCTTCGCTCAGCCGCTTGGCCGCTCGGCCCGTAGGCGAGCACAACCCAACCGCGAGGCCGCCTTCCTCCAACAGGCGCAAGATGCGCCGCGTGACCGTCGTCTTGCCCGTGCCCGGGCCGCCGGTCAGCACCAGCACTTTGCTCGTGGCAACCCATGCCACCGCCTGTTTTTGCGCCGGGGCCAACGTCAGCTCGTCCTCGTCTTCTGCCGGCACGGTCAACTCTTGGGCCGGCGTGCGCAAAAGCCGCTTTAGCGACGAGGCCGCGCCCACTTCGGCGCGGTGGAGCGGCGGCAGATAGTAGTGCATATCTTCGGTGACCACGCCGTCGTCGGCGCGCAGAGCCTCTAAGGCCGGCGGCAACAGCTCGGCGTCAATGGCCAAAATTTCGACAGCCCGCTCCATCATTTGGACGGCCGGCAGGTACACGTGGCCCTCGTCGGCTGCTTGGGAGAGCAGGTAGCGGATGCCGGCCTGTACGCGCTCGGGGGCGTCGCGGCCGAGTCCCAAGCGCTGGGCAATGCGGTCGGCGATGCGGAAGCCGATTCCATCCACATCGCGCTCCAAGCGATAGGGATCGCGGCGGACCTTTTGAATGGCCTGCTGACCGTAGGTCTTAAAAATTTTCACTGCGTAGCCGGTGGTAATCCCGTGCGACTGCAAAAAGACCATCACGTCCTTGATCTGCCGCTGCTCGTCCCAAGCCGCGGCAATCAGCTCGACTCTCTTTTGGCCCAGCTTGGGCACTTCCGCTAGCCGACGGGGATCTGCGTCGATGATGTCGAGCGTTTCCGCGCCAAAGTGCTCGACGATGCGCTTGGCCGATTTTGCCCCGACGCCTTTGATCAGACCGGACCCGAGGTACTTTTGCATCCCTTCAAGGGTCGAGGGATAAACGGCCTTGTAGTGCTCGACCTTGAATTGCTTGCCGTATTTGGGATGATTGGTCCACGCGCCGGCCACTTCGACGCTCTCGCCCTCTTGGACGGAGGCCAGCGTCCCCACGATTGCGATCCGCTCGCGCTGGCCCTCTACGACTAAGCGCGCAATGGTATAGCCGTTTTCCGGGTTGTGGTAAGTCAGGCGATCGATAAAGCCTTTGTACGATTGGTCCATCTGCCGCGCTCGCGTCACGGTATGAAAGCACTGTACAGCAGGGCCATGCTCCCCGCGCCCAGCGCACCGCCGGCTCCGAGCTGCATGGGCGTATGCGCCCGCAGGTAAAGCCGCGCCCAAGCAACGGCCGGCCAACTCAATAAACAGGGCCACGCCGCGCTGCCGCTGCTGATCAACAGTACGCAGGTTGCCCCCCCAACACCAGCCGCGTGAATGCTGATTTTGTAGGAGCGATTGATCCACCAAACCAAGAGCGTACTGACCACGCAAGCCGCGGCCGTGACTCGCATTAGCGGCGGGGCGTCGATTCCCCAGAGGGCGGCCGTCCCCAACGCATAGCACAGCGCACCCAACAAGAGCAGGGTGGCGCGCTTGCTGAGGTCGTCTGTATAGGCTTGGTCGAGATAGCCCGACCGCACCAAGCGCCAGAGGAGCAACCCGGGGATCAAGGAGAAGGCCCCGATCGCCACCGCGCCGGCGAGCCAAGCGTCCTGCCCGTGTGCTTGAACGCCGAATACCAACAGCGCCAACAGCGCGGGATTGAGCGCGTGCGAGAGGAAGCGGGCGGCCCGGTGCGAGTGCCGACGAAAAGAGGGACGAGCCCAGCGCTCGCCCCTCTTTATTTCTTTTGCCATTTCTTTCCGCTGGCCGCGCCGCGGTTGGGCGGCCTGTCGTCGCCCTCTAGCACAAAGCCGATAAAGCGCTTCTGCCCGAGGGTTTTCAAATACTGGAGCAGGGAGACTTCGGCCTCCTTGCGGTTGAGCTGGTACTGGTCGCTGAGCAGGTCGATCATCTTGCCGACTGAGTTGCGGCCGTTGCACATCCGCCAGACCTCGCTGCCGACCTCGTCGAGGGTGATTTTGCGCTGTTTGGGGATGTAGAAAAACTTGGACAGCAGCCGCACCTTCCAGGTCTCTTGGCGCGTTATAAAGACCTGGATTTCGCCGTTGTCGTTGGGTTCCCAGCGCAGGGAGTCATTGCGCGTTGGCCGCGACGCCAGCATGGCGGCCCGGCTCAGCTTGGGTCCCTTGTTTTTCGATAAAATGCCCATCTACTACCTTGGCGACGAGATCGTCTTGTAGGTCTTTCTTGCGGTAGAGGTGCTCGACGATGGCGATTTTGTCGAGGCTGGCATCGCGCCAGACGCGCCCCCGAAGATACAGGCGCGGCCTCGGGTTCATAAAGGGCAGGGGACGCAGCAGTTGACGCCAGCGGCTGCGCGGCCGCCCCTCGACGCGAATGCCCTCGCAGCCTTGCACGGCTTCTGGCACGACATCCACCACCAAGTCGCGCAACGGCTTCTTAAAAAAGACCGGATACCAGTCTTGGATGGCCGCGCCTTTGAGCATGATTCGGGCCATGCTCAACCGATGGACCCGCAGCGTCTGTTTGCCGCGGGTAAACTCCAACTGGAGGTGCCCCGACTTGAGGGAATGGCTTTGCAGCTTGAGGTCGCTGGGGGCGAAAAACCGCAAGCCGTACACGCTCCACAGGTGCGCGGCCTCGGCTTCTTGGTCGGCGAGCGAGCTGAACACGGCCTCGGCTTGGTCGGGCAAAAACTCATCGAGCCGGGCCAGCACGCGCAGGAGCACAACCCGCCCAGACTCCAAGGCCAGCGCGAGGTTGTACGCGCGGAAATCGGCCTCCCATATAAAGACCTCGTACTCGCGGCCTTGGAGGAATTGCTTGTTTTTGAGGAACCGGGCGCGGCGCTGGACTTCAAAGGGGGCATCGGCCTTTTGGGCCTTCTTTTGCAGGTTGGCCAAGTAGCGGTCGACCAGCTCGGTCAGGCGCAGGGCCTCGCCGCGGCTTCTGAGACGCCGCCATTCGATCTCGGCGCGCACGATCTCGGCGTCGTCGAGCCGGGCGTAGCCCTTTTCAAAGTCGCCGTCAACCCGGCCGAGATTCCAGTCGCCCGGCACGGACAACCGCAGCCCCTGCCACGCGAAATCCACCCAATCGCCCATGCTAGAAGATCAGCACGGAGACCGACTTCTGGATCAGGGCGATTCCCACGGACGCCATGCCCATCAAGGCCATGCCGCAGGAAAAGCCCACCGCCAGAATCGGGGCAAACTGCCGCCACTCTTGCCGCCCGTACTTGTTCCAGAAGTAGTAGCGGGCCAAGAAGGCGCCGATGATCTCGGTCACCACGAAGTGCGGCAGCGACGTCAGCGAGCGCACAAAGCCAAAGATCAGCAGGATCGGCAGCCCGAGAATGGACAGCAGAATGAAACTCACCAGCCCAAAGCCAGCCCCAAAGGCGATGACCTCTGTTTTCAGCGCCCTAAAGAGCCAAGGCACGTCCGTGGATCGCTGGATCCAAGAGCTGGTAAAGAGCGGATCGGTATCGACCTCAAAGTAAAAGGACCAGCCGGCCGGCACGGCGCGCTCGATCTGCACTTCGAGGGTCGGGCGGGGATCGCGAATGATGGTGTCCATGGCCGGCCCGACCGGGGCAATGCCCGGCAGGCCCTCGACAATTTCCTCGTCGGCCTGCCGGGCGTCGCGCAGGTAGCGCTCGGCGACAATGTCGGGCGCGCCCTGCTCAAAGTACGAGTAGAACACTTGGGTCGGCATCCACGGGCCGACTTGGCCGCGCTTGCCGCTGGAGTCGAGCCACTCTTGATCCACCAGCCGCACGCGCCAGTACCACCACTCGTTCTCGATTAGATTGGCCGGCGTCCAGCCGGCCCGGTCCTTATCGATGGCCAGTTCGCTGCGCATGGTCCCGGTGATAAAGAGGCATTGCTGGTAGGCGCGCAGCCGCCAGATTAGCTGGGCATAGGGGTAGGAGGCCGACGGGATCGGTGCCAGTTTCCAGATGTAGGAGCCGTAGAGAAAGCTGGTGAACAGCACGATGGGCACCATGAAAATCTCGGCGCGGATGATGCTGGTAAACTGGGTGCCGGTCAGCTCGATTTCGCGGAACTTCATGGTTTGGGCGCCGTAGTTGCCCAAAGGAAACGGAATGAACCAGATGTCAACGCCGCGATACCCCGACAGGATGATCGTGGCCTCGCGCACGAAGGGGATGTCCACTGTCTGCCCCACCATCCCCACTAGGCGGGCGTTGACAAAGGACTGAAAGGGCGTGAAGACGAAACCAAAGAAGAGGAAGAACCATATAAATTGGGCAATGCCCGGCAGCAGCCAAGCGGCGATGCCGATCAGCCCAGCCGTGGCCAAGGCGTAGAGGGCCAGTGCCAACCATATCGGGAAATCGCCGCGGCCGGCGGGAGCGGCAAAGCTGCGGGGGCTGTCGTCGCTGGCGTTGGCCCTAGCCCCGCGGATGCTCTGAACGACCTGATAGATGCCAATGATGGCGATGGCGACGGTGGTGCCAATGCCAAAGCTCATCCAGAAATCCACGTTGTTGACGAAGAAGGTCTCGACCGTGCCCATGCCTTGCTGCCACAAGTTCAGGTACGGCTCCTCGCGCCACGGCGGCGTCCAAGTGTAAAGCAGCGGATTGGCAATTGAGGCGACGACCACGCCGATAAAGGTGCCGACCACGCCCCAGAACGGCACCACCAACCCGGTAAAGATCGGCCCCAAGTGCGCGGTAAATCCGAGCGGGGTGGCTGGGATGAAGTTGCCGGTGACTTGGGTGAAGTCAACAAAGGGGATGGGGATGAGTTGGATCGGCTCGGTCAGCAGCGCGCCGGTAATGGCCGGCAGGGCCACGTAAATCGTGCCAAAGACCAAGCCGATCATCGCCCCGGCCGAAAATACTCGCCAGCGCCACGTCTCAAGTCCTTGGGTCGTCTCGGCCAGTGCTGTCGCGCCTTGCGCGTTGACGGGCGCGAAGGGGAAGGGCAGGCGCTCGTAGTCGGAGCTGAGCCGGAAGAGCGCGTACGACATGGTGAACCAGTTGACGCGCGAGATGATCATCCCCAAGACGAGGAGCACGATCGGCATCGCCCAATCCGAGTGCAGGAAGGTGCGCTCGATGATCGCGAGGGAGTCGGGCTGCGGCGCTACCCAGGTGGGAATCAGCTTGGTGATGCCGAACTGCTTGGCGGCCGGCGATTGCACCAAGTACTGGTTGTAGAGCAAGCCCTCAAAGGCACCGGTCTCAGCCGCGATCAGGGAGGCGGCCACGTAGAACAGCACATAGACTTCTTGGCGACGAAGGGAGGAAAAGGAGCGTTTGGTGATTTCGGCGAAGAGGATGATCGTCACCCACTCGGCCGCCGCCCCCAAAGAGCCGCCGATCATCAGGCTCAGGTACATATTGCCCGGCACCATGATAAAGGCGACGAAGAACACGCCGAGGACGGCCTTGATCGTAAAGCCGTTCTCAAAGCGGTCCGGGACCTGCATTAAATCCCGATACTCTTCGATCTCTTGGTTCGGGTTCCTATTTTTTCTTCCGAGCATTCGCTATGGACCTCCGCTTTTTGCTTGGATCGTCTTCATACCGCCACCTCGCGGCCCCTTATCCTTCAGCGCAGCAAGGGGGTCGGGTGCATTGCGATCTGCTCGCCGACGATTGACTATACATTATATAATACCCCTGTATTAGGCGCGTTCTGTGGCTGGCTTTCGCCAGCGCAGCAAGGTGATTTGGCCGCCGTGGCCTCCTCAAGCGGTATAATATAACTCAGACGCCAGCGGCATACCAGCGTCGGCGCGGGCGGTGCGGTCAGCGACGCCTCCTCTACCGTGCTTACGGCAAACAGGGTCGTGGCAGCGGTCATTAGCCTCATGGGAATTAGAAGCGGAGCGTGGCTCTGGCCGACAGGCCCCTTTGGGGCTGCGGCGCCAACCCGAAAGATACGCGGGGGCTAGGCTGACCAAACGTTCCGAATAGCCATTTGAATGGGTTGGGATTGCGAAACGGCTTGGGCAGTAGCCGGGATAGCTCCGACGCCATTATTGGAGCCCCAGAAACAACCACCCCAGCGATCAGATCGCTTCCGGTCGCCCACCCTCCCAGAGCCAGACCATACCCCCCCACGAATGTCATCCAGCAGGAGCTCTCCACCGGATCGGCCAAGTACACGCCAAGAGGGTATCCGACAAGTAGTCCGAAAGAGAGGGATATAAGGTAGGCTTCGTCTTCCTTTGAAAACAGAGCATTTTCTTCTGTAAAGTTATCTTTTGGTTGAAATATTGTTTCGGCTAGTATGACTGTTGTCGCTAACGTCGTCAGCGCACCTACGCCTATCTTTGTCGGAATCCTCGTAATCGCCCTATCGTTTAGGGAGTACGCATCTACCGGCTCGGCCTCTATGGACAACGAGTTCACCAACTCAACGCCCCCTGCGGTCAGCGTACTGTCCCTACCCGCTGGCGCGGTCGGCTTTCCGCAGTTGGCAAAGGCGACAGCGTCCATCCTGACGAACCCACCCCGCTTGGCATACACGCAACGCAGCCCATCGCGAATCGCAGCGTAGGATACATCGGCTCGCCCGCCCCGCTCGACGACGAGGCCATACCAATCGGCTCCCAACGAAGCCGCATCCGCGGAACGAAAGACGATGCCGCCGGCGTGGGCATGCAGTCGCCCCTTGACGATCAGTTCCGCACGGGTGGTGTCCAAGCCGCCTCGGGTCTCATCGCGGTAGGGCAGAAAGAAAACCTGCGTGTTGGGGTCCAGCGTCAGCGTCGCTCCCGCTGCAATCGTCACGTCGCCGCCGACATACACCGTGTCGCGCCACGTGGTGGCCTGTTCGAGCCGACCCGTAACGTAGGGTTGCTGCGCTGGGGAACTGGCGAAAAGAGGCGAGGCCATGCCGAGGAGCAACAAGGCCGTGGAAACGAATGATCTCTTCATGGTGTGTACTTCCATCGCGTTAGTTCTCGATTTTTTCCATGTAAATAGAGACATTAAGAGGGGTATTATTCGAGACCGTATCACGCCGGACGTCGTATTTCCATAACCTGTAGCCGGACCTCCAAGCAACCAATCTGCTGATACGCTCTATAGCGCAGTCATAGTGTGAGCCGCAGGTACTTGGAAACTCATATATTTCAAAAAGTCCGTTCTCGCTGGTTTCCGTGAAAAACTCCATAACTTCATAGTTGAGGACCAGAGGTTGTTCAATTGTCCACAAGGCGGTTTGTGGATGACGTCCGGTTTCTTTCTGCTCAGGCGTTACAATCAAAAATGCCGATGAGTCGATGAGTACACTATCTGGTATTCCCGAGTACACGACTCCCACAAGAGTCTTGTTCAGCGGTTCCAAGGTCTCCTTATCTCTGATCGCCCCCATTACAACAATCGCCCCGTCTCTTAGTGCGGTGACTTTTTCATTTCCACAGCCAGCCCAAAGAGCAGCTACCGTCATAAGAAGACTGAGTACGACACAACGCGGCCAAAGACATGGCTGCTTCGACCGCGA
The DNA here is from genome assembly GCA_965242865.1 of Candidatus Latescibacterota bacterium. Classification (GTDB taxonomy): domain Bacteria; phylum Latescibacterota; class UBA2968; order UBA8231; family UBA8231. The sequence continues at coordinate 4,062,901 of CBDETK010000013.1, read as the reverse complement.
CAACGATGAATTACTTGTGGAACTCAGCGAAAAAATCATCAGAACGAAAGCCAAAGACGACGCGATTACCGCGATCAAAATGGGCATAGGGGAGTCTTTCTCTCATTGAAGGGTCAAAAGCGTAACGTGGTAACGGCGGAGAGGCCGCCGTTGAGGGTGGGAGCTAAAAAGAAAAAGAAGCGGCGGTCTTGAGGAGGCTGGCACCATAGTTCAGACGCCAGCGTCGCACCGACGATAGGAAAGACAGGGATGGATGGCCAGAACACCTCGCTATCAACATTTGTCAACCAAATACCTCCGATTAATCCTACTGCACTGCCGCCTAGGGATAGGACTAGGGGCCTGATGAAGGATGTGATAGGGCGGTCGCGTGGACCAACCAAACTGACACCAATAGCAATTCCGACCGGATAGCCGTATCGAAGAGCTGCTTCTGCTGATTTACAAAAGATGGGATCGTAACCGTCTGGATAGTCGTCGGGAAAGCAAGGTAAGCTGGAGATGACCATCGCGAATCCTACCACTCCCCCAAGAGTACCAGCGATTAACTTGAGAGCAACTCGCTTACCAGTACTCATATTACTCTTACTCTCCGCAAGACTATCCGACATCGCGCCGCTTCCTGAATCACCAGTCGAGTCCACCATGACGCGCCCACCCCGCTTGGTCGCGTCGCCGCCGACATACACCGTGTCGCGCCACGTGGTGGCCTGTTTGATCCGACCCGTCCAGTAGGACCGCGAGGGAACCGGAGCACTGGCCTCGGCCGCAGAGCCAATTCCCAGCAGGATCAAGACAAACCACAGCACTCGATACCGCCGATATTGGATAGAGTGCCATGTGTGTCGGCTATATTTTATCTTTGTACTCTCCATCCGTGAGACGTTGACTTTCCAACAGTTAGGTGTTTAGAGCCTATCTTGCGGCTCGGTTCAAAACCGCAGGGTAGCTACGGCCGACCAGTTCCCTCCGATGTCTGGCACCAGACCTACCGAGAAGCGGTCAGACTCTGGGGGCTTGCGAAACAACTCGGACACCAACGTGGCCGTGATAGACTGCATGATCATAATGAGCCCAACGGCACTGATGGGATTCCTCCATGGATCTATGGGGATTAGTGCAAGGCCAATCCCAGCCCCTAAGAAGCTGCCACCTATTGAAAATACCAAGGATCGATAATAATCGTGTCTATCCAATAAACTGGTCCCGAGCCCCACTCCAATCGGATAGCCAACCCAAGCGATGGTAGCGACGCTATCAGAAGTCAATGTTCTCAGAGGAACACCCACCCCCACAAGGACAACGCTACCAGTAAGAGTGCCAACGAGTAACTTACCCGTAACTCGCTTACCCAAATTGGCGCGTTGACGAACCAATTGTATATAGGGTACGTTCCCATAATCTCCGGCAATGGCGGCCCCATCCGCACCCGGCGGAAACGTCAGCCGAAACCGATACCCATAAAAGACAGAGGATCGACCCGTACCATACTCTATCAGACCATAAGTGGCTGCAAGAGAATCCAACTCGGCGATCCCCGTAACCGTCGTCCCCTCGTCAACAGCCGCCAACAGACCCGAAATCACCGCTTTGTGCTCGCCACGGATGCGGATCGTGATTTCTTTTGGCTCCGTCTCTGCTTCTGCCCCCTCTACCATGAGTATGGCGAACAGGGTAGCAACGATCATAAGCGGCATAAAGCGTATCCTCCCGTTATTGAGGGATTAAAAGCACAGCATGGCGACAGCCGACAAACCTTGGTGCCGAGCTCAGGATAAGCTACATTCCTGGAACACCCAGAAAGACCCCAGAGAACATATAAAAGACGACAATTAGACCCGTAACGTAGCCCGCCTCGGTGGCGTCGCTGGCCGCAAAGCCGACTCCCAACAGAAAGAGCAGGAGGACCAAGCGCATGTCATCGTCCTTTCTGTTTCAATTGACCCCAACTGAGCAGGGATATAAAGGTAGGGAAATCACGGAAGATTTCCTCGGGACCTCGCAGCCAAGGCCGATACACCAACACCACCTGGTCCATCGTCGCGGCTATCTTGGCCTGTATCTCCTGTTCAACCGTCGTCCCCCACCAGTTGAAGCGAGCGTCAATAGTGCTCGGAGGGTCAGAGAGGAAAATCTCAAAGGCGAAGTTGCCTATTAGTTGGTTGTAGTTGACGGTTAGTCGAGCATTATCAAGGGTGGTAATCGCCGAGTAACACCCTTCGAGAATGTTGTGCTTGAGTGTCGCAGAACAATTATTACACACAATAGCTCTCGCCCCACGACATTTATCAAAGTGGCTCTGTATATAAAATCCTTCAATGGTTACCCCTTCGGCTCCTATCCCGAATCCCCCGCCGCCGCAACTTACCACTCTAGTGCTATCGGCTCCGGCCCCAATGAGCGTCAGGGGTTTATCGATGCGACCCCCCTCATAATCCCCGGCAGCGACGAGCAACGTATCGTGCGGAGCCGCCTCTATCAGAGCCCAAAACAAGGCCAAGTGCCCGTGTTCTGATTCCTTTTCTGAGACCCGAATCGTCCGAGCCGCCACTGGCTCCCAAAGGGCGAGCAGTAGCCATAAGACCAGCAAAATAAAGCGCATCTCACAGTCCTTTCTGTTTCAAGCCTTTCTCTTGTTGCAAGGTCAAAAGCGCAGTTGGGCTACGGCGGAAAGGCCGCCGTTGAGGGTAGGGGATAACGCGAAGGAGACGCGGCGGGCTTGAGGAAGCTGGCGCCATAGTTCAGACGCAATTGTCGCAAAGGCAACAGGACAGATTAACATGGGCACTTCGGTCTTACTTATCGTCTTAGCACCTACCCATATCCCCACCGTACCGCCAGCCAGTACCCCGCTAAAACGAGCCTGTCGATCGCTTAAGTACACGCTAAGCACCGTTCCGGCTCCATATCCCAAAAAGAAGCCTGCCAATGCACTGTTATATCCACCGATAGCGTCACCGCTGTAGCCTCCACTGGCACTGGCACCCACCACAATCCCTAAAGCAATGCCTCCAAGAGTACCGAAAATCAACTTTCGGGCAGTTCTCCCCAATCTCGGCCCAAGACCATCTGGATTCTCTCTGGATCCACCAATGGCGCGGCCAGTATCCATCTGCACACTGTCGCTAGCCACCGTCGCCGCGGCTGCAATCGTCACATCGCCGCCGACAGACACCGTGTCGCGCCACGTCGCGTCCTGTTCGAGCCGACCCGTCCAGTAGGGAGACTGCGCTGGGGAGTTGGCGAAAAGGGGCGAGACCATGCCGATGAGCAATGTGAGCACAGTGAGCACAATGGCAATGGGCATCGGGGAGCCTTTCTCTTGTTGCAAGGTCAAAAGCGCAGTTGGGCTACGGCAGAAAGGCCGCCGTTGAGGGTAGGGGATAACGCGAAGGAGACGCGGCGGGCTTGAGGAAGCTGGCGCCATTTCTCCGAAGCATAGAGCGAACCAATAATAGGGCCGACAAATATAGCCGTTGCCCCTAGTACCCTAATACTTTCGATCTCGTGTCCTACTAAGTAAGCGCCGGCCGATAGCGGTATGACACCACCGAGTAGGGTAATGAGTAAAGAATCATAATGATCAACCATGCTCACACCCAACGGGAATCCGACACTACAGCCGAAGACTGATCCCGCTAAAATATGACCTCCCATAAAGTTATCCGCGTTTGCTATAGCACTAGCGGCCATGGCTGTAACAATGATTCCCGAAGCCGTTCCAGCACCCACCTTTGCGAGCAACCGGAATCTCGGGTTTTCCATGGTAAAAGAACGGAGACCATTCGCTGTACGATGATCTAAAAGAACCGGGAGTTTCTCGGCCTCTCCGACGACCGCCTGTATATAGGATACGTTCCTATAAGCTCCGGCAATGGCGGCCCCATCCGCACCCGGCGGAAACGTCAGCCGAAACTGATACCCATAAAAGCCAGACTTGTGATATATCCCCATCAGGCCATAAGTGGCTGCAAGAGAATCCAACTCGGCGATCCCGGTCCTCGTCGTCTTCGCGTCAGCCGCCGCCAACAGAGCCGGAATCACCGCCTTGTTGTACTCTCCACGGATGTGAATCGTGATTTCTTTTGGCTCCGTTTCCGCATACGCATCCCCCATCCGCAATAGGGCGAACAACGCAATGATGATCACTCGATACGTCCACATTTTGTGTCCTCCACCGCGTCTGCCACGCGCCCCACAAGTTCGGGGGATGTCCCCAGACCCCGGCGTATCGCTCGATTGTTCGGGACGCGCCTCCGACGGCATCCCCCTCAGCACACTATTTGAGCATAGAAAGAAGGAACTGGACGAACCACACGACGAGCGTCGGCCGATGCTGTCATGCAGCCGTTGATCTGGAAATGGAGCTGTAGAGAAACCCGCTACCGCCGGGCAGCTAGGCTATCTACTTGGGCTGCACCTACGCCGACACTTCGCTGCGCAGCCCTTGCAGAATTTCCGCGCCCTGTTGGCGGTAGCCTTCCTTGGCCTCGGTATCCACCGTGCGCCATATAAGGAACTGTTTGCGGATGACGTTCATAAAGCGCTGGTTGACCCGACGCCACGACGCGTCCTCGCCGCTGAGTCGCTTGATTTGCAGACCGACGGAGTAGATGTTGTGCTCGTCCTCGGGCAGGGCCCGCACGGTGACGTGTTGGCTGACGCCCAAGTCGAAGGGAGCCAGCCAGATGTTCATGTCGATGAGATACCCTTCGCCGTTGGGCGTCTCTTCGCGGCGTAGTCGGGCGCCGTCGGTGTAGAAGGTGCCGATGGACTCTTCGCTGTAGGAATCAAAGTAGCCGATGAGGAATACGCTCAAGCCCAAAACCTCGTGGCCGCTCACCGTAAAGGGGAACTCAAAATCCCACTGGTCGCCGTCGGGCGGCGGCAGCTTCCACTTGCGGGTCACGTCCGGCACGGCCATTTGCGAAGCCTTGCGCGCCGGGTAAATCGTCGAGAGCATGACCACGGCCATCACCAGCATACAGGAGAGCACCGCGGCCACGGAAGAGTAGTTGAGGGTGAAGCCCCCCAGCAGGTCGAACTCGATGAGCACCTTGGCGATCACTTGGCCGCTGAGATACCCGGCGACGACGCCCAATACCGAATAGACGCAACTCTCGGCGATAAACAGCCAAGAGATATGGCCGGGGGCGAGGCCCACCGAAGAGTAGATGCCAATTTCGCGGAAGCGCTCGTACACGCTGCCCATCATGGTGTTGAGCACAATGAGCGAGGCAATCAGCATGGGAATGAACAAGTTGCTCATGCCGGAAAAGGAGGTCAGCCCCAGCGATGAGTAAATCGCCACCTTGATGTATTCGTCGCCGGGCTCCTTGATGCCAGCAAACAGGGTCACCGCGAGGCGCGAGAGAAATTCCTCGACCTCGCCGCGCACATCGCTGCCGGCCGGAAAGCGCACGGCCACAGACTGCAAGGGGTTGCCGCTGCCGACGTTGCGCAGCGTGTGGTAGGGCACGATGAGGATGTTGGCCGGCTCCAGATGGACAAAGGGCTTGATGACGACCTTGGCGTCCTCCAAGCCCTGCTTCTCGCGCTTTTCTTCCTCGGCGATTTCCTGCACGGCTTGGCCGCCGGTGACGGCAAAGTCGGCCGGGGTCAGGATTTCGTCGTCGAGGTCTTTGAGGTCCTTCATCCGCTTGGAGTCGAGGACGCCAACGACCGTGAACAAGTCGCCGAAGATGCGGACCTGCGCTTGGCCGACCTCGGCGAGATCAATGTCGAGATGGGCCTCCTTGACCATGTCGATGGGCAGGATGCAGACCTTGTCCTCGCCCGGCGCGAACCACCGCCCGGCCACGAGGGCTTGGTCTAGCCCGGTGACCTCGGTTTCCTCCGGGGTCAACCCCAAGACGCCGAGCGCGTTATGGGCTTTTTCCCCGGCTTTTATTTTGATGTGCGCCTTGGCCTTGTTGCTGTACCAACTGCGCGGCGCGACCGCGGCCCGATCGCCGAAATTGCTGCGCGCGTATTCGAGGACTGAATCCTCCATTGGGTTCCACGCCTTGCTGCGGATTAGGATGCCCTCGTAGAGGCCCTCGTTGTCGCGGCTGATTTGATTGAACCGCAGGCCCGTGCGGATGGAGGTGAAGGAGAGGACGGTAAAGGTCAGCAGCAAGAGCGTGGTAAAGGTGAGGACCGTGCGCGTCTTGCGCCGCTTCATGTTGGAAATCCCGAGCTGGAAAGCCGTTAGCGAGGCCGAAGAGCGGCTGACGTCCGTGTCGTGGATCACGGCCACCTCGGTGCGGAGCTTTTTCATCTGCTCGTTGAAGCGGCCGGAGATGATCGACATCACGAGCACGGCCAGCGCGATGATGACAAAAGCGAGCAGAATGACGAAGGGATTGGACAACTGAAAGGCCGGATGCACCATCCACAACACACTCCAGATCGCGACAAAAACCCCGACAAACCCGATGATCTGATTGCGGATGGTGGCGGCCGTAAACAGGAGCCGCTCGGTGAAAAAGGCGCAGGGAATGACCAGGGCCATGAAGAAAATGATGCCCTGAATGACGTCGTTTTGGGTGGATTTGACGTCTGGATAGGCGCGCGATTCTAGGCCGAAGGCCGCGCGCGTGTGGCGCACGAAATCGCCCCAGCGCTGCTCGGCGCCGGCCGCGGCCGCTTGGTCCAACTCGGTTTCGGCCCGATAGTGGAGGTCGTTGAGGCGCTGGTTCTCAATGGCAAAGCTCCGCAACTCGCGCATCCGCGACTCGTCGAGGTTCCACATGTCTTGGGCAGCTTGGAAGGTCGTGCGGGCAAAGGAGGTGCCGGGGCGAATCTCAAAGCCCTCGCCCTCGGCTTTTTCCTTGTCGGTTACGCTGGTGGCGTTGAGCAGGAGCGAGCGGAAGCCGAGCAGGCCGGCGCCGAATCCCATCTTGATGCGCGAGCCGGGCCGCGCAAAGAGCACGCCGACCGGCTCGTTTTGGGCCGAGGGGCCTTCGCCAATGGTGTAACCGTATTCTACCGGGGCGCTGTTAGTCTCGTCGAAGACCTGCACGTTGGACAGCTTGGTGAGATAGCGCGGATCGACGATGTCGAAAAAGTTGTAAGGCACGCAGGGGAAGAGAATGACCATCCACTGCTTGTCGCGCCAGTCCATGGCGACCTTCATGGGGTAGCTCTCGTCGCCTTGCACACCGCGGTCCGGGGCGTAGGTGATGCGGCCGGTGATCGGGTCCATGTAGTAGCCCTCGATCTGGACGTTGTTGACCCGCACCCGATTGACGTAAAAGGCCCCCTTGTCATCGACGACTTCGTAGTACTCGCCGCGCACGCCTTTATACGACTTTTTCTTGCCGTTGCGCACCACGGCCACGGCGTCGGCCCGCGGCAGGTCGGGGATGATGCTGCGGCGCGGAAAGACCATGGTCCGGCCGCGGAGCGAGCGCAGATTGTCGCGCAGGCGCATCTTGAAGTCTGGGAACAGCTCGGGGTCTTCAAAGGCCATCTCGAACATGCCGGCCAAGACCCGGATCTGCTTGGCGAGATTGGCGTGGTTGACGCGCTCGGCGCGGTCTAGGGGCGTATCGACGAGGAAGCGTGCGTCGTTGACCGTGACAAAGGCCAACGCCGGAGTGCCGGTTGCCAACACCAATTCGCTGTTGACCGATATTTCGCCGGGGACAAAGGTCTGCCAGCTCATCCCGCCTTCGGGGCTGATGCCGTTGACCAGCACATCGCGCTGCTGGTAGCCCAGCTCGCGGCTGATCGTGCGCGCATAGGCCATAAAGTTTTTGCCGAAGGGCGCGAAGTAACGCTTGTAGTAAAAGCTGGTATTGCTATTCCACACCCCGAGCTCGTCGGTCTGCGACGAAAGGTCGAGGCTGATAAAGAGCTTGACCGCGAGCGAATCGATTTTGGGGTCGGCCCAGCGCTTGTACAGGGCCAAGCGCAAGTCGTCGTCCGCGTCGAGCCGCTCGACCAGTTCATGGCGGTCTTTGAATTGCTTGCCAGCGAGGTGCAGGGAGCCTTCTTCGCGGCTCAGCAGCCTCCGGACCCATTCTATGGTCTTCTTCCACAAGCCCCACGAGCTGCGCGCCGGGTCTTCGGCTTCGGCCAGCAGCCCTTCGGCGAGGGCGGCGTCCGCAACGCGCACGGCCAAGTTGGTGCGCCCGTCGGCAATGCCCCGCACCAAGGCTTCCTTGCCGGTGAATTTGTCCTCGCCGATGGCGTAGTGAATGCCGTCTTGGGCGATCATCTCCTGCGCGAGGGCCGCATCGACGACCCGCCGGACCAGCATGTGTTCGATAAAGGGGTCCTCTTTGCGTAGGTAACGCTGAATGAAATCATCGACCCCGCGCAAGCCCAAGTGGTGGGCCGAAGTGGCGAGAAAGACGATGGTGCGCGCCGGCGGGTTGGCGCGGAAATAGCGCGCCAGTTCCAACAACGCCGTAATGCTGGAGGCCTGCTCGGCCCCCGGGGCGAGGGCCGGCACGACCGACATGGCGTCGTAGTACGCCTCCAGCACGATGACGTCCTCTTTCATTAGAGGATCGTACCCGGGGATCGAGCCGAGGATGTTCCAAGCGGGCCGCCGCTCCCAATCCATGCGGTACTCTAGGTGCAGGGTTTGCTCGCCCTCGGTGGCCAACTGGCGGCGCAAGAGCTGACCGGCTTGGCGATTGACCCAAAACCGCGGCAGGTCGAGCGGCATGGTGAGAAACTTCTTTTCGCCCTCCAAGTACACGGTGGAATCCGGCTCGATGAAGACGATGGCCTGCGCCCCGAGGTACGCGGCATTGAGCCAAGCGTCGTCCGAATTGAAGTCCATCAGGGCCACGGCCCCTTCGACTTGCTGGCCATCCATGTCGGCGTACTCGCCGGCGCCGGCGTCGATTAGGCGCTGGGTCATCCCGCCTTCGGGCAGCGTTGAGGTCTTGACGAGGTTGGGCCAGAGGCCGTGGATGGGCACTCGTTGGTCGCTGCCGACGACTTGCAAAAACCCACCCTTATCCACGGGAATCGAGACATCGTATTCGTGGACTGCGACGTCGTCGAGGCCGATGGCGCGGAAGCGTTCCTGCACGATTTGGGCCGCTTGGTCGGCCCCTCGATAGCCAGCCACTCTAGACCCCAAGCCAGCAAAAGTGTCCATCGTCTGCTGCACGCGCTCAACTGGGGTCGTGCGCGCCAATTCGGTAAAATCGACCTCGGTCCAAGCCGGGGCCGCGCTGGCCAACATTAGGCCGAGGGCCATCCACCTCACCGCGAACTTAGGCATAATTGTAGTGCCTTTCTCAAATCCAGAAGACCACATTGTCGGTCATGCCGGTAAAAAAGTCGATAATCAACCAAAGCCCGGCGATAAAAAACTGACCGACGATTAGGCCCAAAAAGAAGGGCCGCGCCCGGCGAAAGAGGCCGGGGCCGCCGTATTTCATTGCCACCAACTTTAAGAGCCAAGCAAGGGCAATGCTAAACCACAATTGGTCCATCAGCCATACAGCACCAATGGGGTATCCGATGGGATGCAGGGGCCACCACAAGAGCTGCTGGCGCGCCCACATGAGCAGGGCCATGATGCCCCCGCCGACAACCGTGTGAATCCAGCCGTCTATATTCGGCTCGGTGGGCGCACTTAACTTGGTGGTAATATAATCAAAAGGGGCGCGGGTTCCACCACCAAAAAACCACCCGTTGAGGTTGATGCCGCCGTATTCGTAGGCGAGGTACAAAATCGCCGCGACCGAGCCGACGATGCTGACAAAAATCGCCAGCAGCATGTACCAAAAAAGCGGCCGCAGCCGCGGCCCCAGCTCCTCGCCCAACTTGAGTCCGTGAGCGCAGGAAGCCATGACAAACGTGCGGATGTCCGCCGCCCATACATAGGTGTACGCAAGGCCCACCATACCGGCCGGCCCGAGCGCTGAAGAGCCAACGGCCGAGACTAAGGCCGACGAAGAAATCATCGGCCCGACCGCCGCGGCCACGCCCCCTTCTACGACTACTCGGGTCAAGCCGACGAAGATAAGAAGGGCCAACAGCAGGGTCAAAAAGGACGCCCACAGGGGCAAGCCGGACTGCCACAGCCAGACCGTCATCACCGCCACCCCGGCGAGCCACGTGAAAACTGCGGCCCGATAGGACAGCATCTCGCCGCTATCGTCGATGCGGTCGTCGCCCTTGAGGGCCTTGCGGAGCACGTCGCGCAGGTGTTCGCGGCCAATCCACAGGCCGAAGAGCACCAAGACGATCATCGCCCCCTGCCCTTGGTGGGCGAGAATAGGCTCGCTCGGTGCGCCGTAAATGCCCAGCTTTTCGGTGCTGCCGACCCCTAAAACCCCCAGCCCTCCTCGGATCAGCTTGGCGATGGTGTTGAAAAACCACAGGCTGAAGGCGATGTCGAGGTTGATTAGATAGGCGAACCCGACCATGGGAAAGCTCAGGCGGAAGATCAGGCTGACGGTGTTGCGCAGGACTGGCACTGAGGCGACGAGCGGGATGGCGGGGATGAAGTTGAAGTACGCGTGGAGGGCGTTGAGGCTGCTGACGAGGGCGGGCAGGGCAAATCCGATCCAGAGAATCGGGTTTTTGAAGAAAGGCCCTAGGGCCTGTCCGCGGCTTTTGCCCTCCACCATGGCCAAGGGCACTTGCACCAGCGGATAGACCAGCCGCTCTCGCTCCACCCACTGGCGGCGCAGAATGACCATCGACGAGATCATGACCAAGTACAGTGCCGCGATCAGCACGGCCCAATGGCACAGCGGGCCGATCCACACCGCCCAAGGGATGCCAGCGGTGCGCGGTGCTCCTTCGTAAAACCACTGGATCGCCTCGGGATTCTGCGGCGCGATCCAGTCGGGCAGGTGCGGCAGGATGTGCAAGGCCCACTCGTTTTCCGGGGTGGCGTAGTACTGGGCGCCGGTGATGATCGTCAGCCAGTACTCGCTGAGGCCCATCGTGGGGATGGCCGAGGCCGCGAGCATCATGATGTACACGACGATGAGCTCGCAGCGGCCCAAGGCCACGGGAGCGGCCAAGCGAGTCAGCAAGGCGTTGACCAAGCCTGTCAGCAGGAAGAAGAGGAACAGAGCACCCGCCGCGCTGAAATCAATGGACATGTACGAGCCGCGGATGACCATGTTGCCGTATGGGGCACCCACGGCGATGCACAGCGACCCTAGGGTGCCGCCCACCAGTGCTTTGACGCTGAAGACCGGCTCGGCTCGTTCCGGCTTAATCGGGCTGGCCGTATGGAAGGAACGCATGGTTGTGGGATAGTGCCCCTTGCATGAGGGCTTTTTTTAGCGTTTAATTTGGGTGCTTACAATAAATCTAAATCAGGGCCGTACCACAACGCAGCGTCCGGTTGTTTCGTGGTGGCCTTGTAAACCGCATTTTGGCGACAAATTTGGCGTCGCCGATTGGCAAATGAACGAGACGATGGTTAAGCATTTCATATCAGGCAGGGGCCTTGCTGTGGGGCAAAACCCTGTTGGGTGCTTGGATTCATCGTCGGATTTAATGTGTCGTAAGTCCTTGAAAAACAACGACTTACCCCCCCCCCCCCGAAAATTCTCCGCTAGCACCAAGCACTAAACTCGCTACTTCTCAGCATCGGCCGACGGCTCGTGCGCGGCCATTGGGTGTCGCGTCGATCTGGCCGCGTGGCCCCAAGCGCACACTGCCGTGCGGCCTTTATGCTGATCCACGTTTCCTGCACCACCCCCGCAACTCGTCTGCCAAGGACCGAGAGCGGAATCCCCGCAACCCGAACACCGCGAGAACACTCGCAAAGGCGCACCCACAGCAAGGGGCGCGTCCTGAGCACTCCACGTTAGCCCTAGGGCTAACTCCGCCTCTTTCGGGGCGTCATGTCCCTCTTCCACACCTCCATACCATTTCTTCCCCAACCATACAAAGGAGCAAAAAATGCTTTCGTTGAAATCTCTCAAAACCCTGCTTGGGTTCGTCCTTTTGGGCGTCGTCAGTGCTTGGACGGGCTGCTCGGACTCCGCGCCGGTCGCCTCTCGGCCAGCCGGCAAAGCCACCTGTTCGCTATGCGAATTCTTGGGCGACGACACCTACACCGCTACCGACGGGCTGCCCGCCCCCGAAAGCCCCGACACCACCCAGACCGACGCCGATAGCACCCAGACCGACGCTGACGCTGACGCCGACAGCACCCAATCGGCCACCGTGGAGTTTGCCGACGCCAATCTGGAGCAGGCGGTGCGGGAGGCGTTGGATCGCCCGCAAGGGGCACTGACCCCGGCGGACTTGGCATCCCTGACCGAACTCGACGCGAGCTATAAAGACATTGAGAGCGTGGCCGGCCTCGAATACGCAACAGCACTGACAACGCTGTATCTGCGGGGCAACGAGATTACCGACGTCAGTCCGCTGGCCAGTCTGACCAATCTGCACACGCTGTCGCTGTGGGGGAACAAGGTGGCGGATGCGAGTCCGCTGGCCAGCCTGATCCGCTTGCGCAAGCTGGATATGTGGGGCAACGCGATTACCGATGTGCAGCCGTTAGCTCGCCTAACCAACCTGCAATTTCTCCAGCTAGGAGACAACGCGATTGCGGATATCAGTCCCTTGGCGAGCCTGACCAACCTGCAATGGCTGGGCGTGATGGAAAACGCCCTCAGCCAGCATGCGGCCAACCAACAACTCGCCGCCGCGATAACAAGCGGCCTCCGCGTCGTAGCGGTACTAGAAAAATACCCCCGCGTCGAAACCGTCCAAGTCTATCCAGAACTACCAGAACTAGAGGAACCGACGGGACCACCCGCAGTACGAGTGACTACCCTATACTGGACGGACTGGGGCAATAATACGATTAAGCGGGCCAACTTGGATGGCACAGGCGTCGAAGACCTCACCAATCCAGACATGGGATTGAATTTTCCAGCGGGCATCGCGCTGGATGTGGCGGGCAGAAAGATGTACTGGACACACGCTGTCAGTGGATCGGCTAAAATTAAGCGGGCCAACTTGGATGGCACAGACGCCGAAGACCTCACCAACGCAGACATGGGATTGAATACGCCATACGGCATCGCGTTGGACGTGGAGAACGGAAAGATGTACTGGGTGGACGCTGGCACGGATAGTATAAAGTGTGCCAACTTAGATGGCACAGGCGTCCAAGACCTCACCAACGCAGACATGGGATTGATTAATCCATTTGGCATCGCGCTGGATGTGGAGAACAGAAAGATGTACTGGACAGACTGGGGACCCCCGGCTAAGATAAAGCGTGCCGACTTAGATGGCACAGACGTCCAAGACCTCACCCAAGACCTCACATTGACGAATCCAGGGGCCATCGCGCTGGATGTGGTGAACGAAAAGATGTACTGGGCGGAATTTGGCACGGATAGGATTCAGCGGGCCAACTTAGATGGCACAGGCCGCCGAGACCTCACCACCGAGGACATGGGATTGATTGATCCAACGGGCATCGCGCTGGATTTGGTACTCGGAAAGATGTACTGGACAGACCGGGGGGGCACTAAGAAGATAAAGCGGGCCAACTTGGATGGCACAGGCGTCGAAGACCTCACCACCGCGGACATGGGATTGAGTTTTCCAGCGTTCATCGCGTTGGGTATTCGGTAGCCCCTTTTACTACGGAGCTTGGTCCAACCAGCCTATTTTCGCTAGTTGGGCCAAGGTCCACCACGCCAACAGGCCAATCGCCCCCCCGCTGACCAAAGCGCTGAACAGAGCCAGCGGCACCAGCGCGAACAGCCCGCTGTGGCCGATATAGATAGAGGCCAGCACGAGTTGGCTGAGTTGGTGCGCCAACGCGCCCCAGATACTCAGGCCGACCACGCTGAAAAGCCGCCCACCCACGCGGCGCACCGCCGCCATGACCAGCCAACTCGCCAAACCAGCCCCGCCGCCGATGACAAAGGCCGGCCCGGCAAATCCCCCGCTGAGCAACCCGCCGACGACGAGCTTGGTGGCACTAACGGCCAAGGCCGGTCCCCCGCCAAAGCTCACCAGCGCGACCAAGACCGGCAGATTGCCAAGCCCCAACTTCATCCACGGCAAGGGCTTGGGGACCAGCGATTCAAAGGCAAAGAGCACGATGGCCGCGCTGGCCATAAGCCCCAACCGGGTCACGTCGCTAGGGCGCGTAAACATCAGTGGACCAGCGCGTCTAGGGGGGCGACGCCGGCGATCCGCAGCACTAGGCCGTTGGGCACACACGCGGTCACGTCGCCCGCTCGCTGCAGCCAGCCCGGCCGCATGCAGATTTTGCGGGCGCAGGGCGCGGAAAGCACGCGCACGCCCTGGGGGCCGATTTCGATCTCGCTCGCGCCCAAAGGCCCGGCAATCGACCAGACTCCGTGGTTGGACAGGTCGTACAGGGCCGGTGCGGCCCCGGTCGCCTCGACGATGAGCACACCGCCGGCCTCGGCCGTGTAGCGACCGTAGAACACCAGCCCGATTGCACTCAACCCCACGACGAGGGCGAGGATTTTATCCGCGCCCGTCAACGCCGGTGCGTTTTGGGTCTTTAGCCGCCCCATTCTGCGTCCTTGGTTCTTCCTCTTTTCATGTGGGTGAATTCTGCTTGTATGTACTTGTTTTTTTTCTATATTGACGATATTGACGGGCCTTAGAGAACGAAAGCTCCCATGGTCGAAACCACTCCCGCGCCGCTGTCGGCCCTGCCGAATACCTACTTGGACGAACTCGTCGAGCAGGGGGGCGACGAGCTGCGGCTGTCGATGCTGCTCATTGAGGTCTCCTCCTGCAACGACCAAGCCGATTTCGCGCTGATCAACCGCGCCTACCACTTCGCCAAAGAGCACCACGAAGGCCAGATCCGCAAGTCCGGCGAGCCGTTCCTATCGCACTGCGTTGAAGTGGCGCGGCTGCTCGCCCAGCTCGGCTTGGATCACACCACGGTTGCAGCCGGGCTTTTGCACGATGTCATCGAAGATACACCGGCCACGCATGCCGAGGTCGCCGCGCTATTCGGCGACAAGATCGCCGAGCTGATCGCCGGCGTGACCAAAATCGATCAGATAACCTACGAAAGCCGCGAGGCGCGCCAAGCCGAGACCTACCGCAAGATGCTGCTCTCTATGGTCAAGGACATCCGCGTCATGCTCATCAAGCTGGCCGACCGCCTACACAACATGCGGACGCTCCAGCACCTAAGCCCCAAGTCCCGGCAGCGGACCGCGAGCGAAACGCTCGAAGTGTACGCGCCGCTGGCCCACCGCTTTGGGCTGGCGCGGATCCGCTGGCAGCTAGAAGACCAAAGCCTCAAGTTCCTCGAACCCGCAATGTACCAAGAGCTGCGCGACAATGTGGCCATGACGCGCCAAGAGCGCGAGGACTACATCAGGGAATTCAAGGTCCCGATCGAGGAATGCCTCCACGCCAACAGCATTAAAGCCGAGTTTGCCAGCCGCGCCAAAAACTTCTACAGCATCTACAACAAGATGAAGGCGCGCGGTAAGCCCTTTGAGGAAATTTACGATCTGCTGGCCGTGCGCATCATTACCGGCACCGTGCGCGAATGCTATCAAATCCTCGGCTGGGTCCACCACATCTACACCCCCATCCCCGGGCGCATCAAAGACTATATCTCGACTCCCAAGAGCAACATGTACCAGTCGCTGCACACTTCGGTCATTGGCCCCAACGGGCAATACGTCGAAGTGCAAATTCGCACCGCGCAGATGCATCACACGGCCGAAATCGGCATTGCCGCCCACTGGCGCTACAAATCCAACGACAAGACGCCCGGCGACCTCGACCAACACCTGAGCTGGCTACACCAAGTTATCGACTGGCAACAGGAGGCCACGGACCCGGTCGAGTTCATGGAAAGCCTAAAGACCGAGCTCGCGGCTCAGGACGAAATTTTTGTCTTTACCCCCAAGGGCGACCTCCACCAGTTGCCCAAGGGCGCCACGCCGATTGACTTTGCCTTTGCCATTCACACGGACATCGGGCTGCACTGCGCCACGGCCAAAGTAAACGATCAAGTCGTGCCGCTGAGCGCGCCGTTGAGCAGCGGCGAAACCTTGGAGATCGTCACGTCCCCGCAGCAAAAGCCCAAGTTGGCTTGGTTGGACCAAGTCAAGACCGCCAAGGCCCGCCAAGCCATCCGCCGCTGGCTGCGGGAGGAGCAATACGACCACAACGTGCGCCTCGGCAAGGAGGGGCTTGACCGGCGGTTAAAGCCCTACCGGGCGGACGCGCCCCCGGACCTCAACGCCGTGGCGGCCGAGTTCGGGTTCAGCGACGCCGAGCACCTCTATGCGGCCTTGGGCAACGGCGATCTATCCATCGGCAAGGTCGTCGGCAAAATAGCTCCGGTCCAGCCCAAGCGGCGCGCACTTAGGCCCCAAGACCGCCGCGACATTCGCATCCAAGGCCTGCAAAACCTGATGATCCGCTTTGGCAAGTGCTGCGGCCCCATCCCGGGCGACGAGATTGTCGGCTTGGTCACGCGCGGGCGCGGCGTCACGGTGCACCGCACGGCCTGCCCCAACATCGGCCGGATTTCCGCCGAGCCAGACCGCCTCCTCGCGGTTGAGTGGGAGCTGGAGGACGAACCGGCCTTTACCGTGCAGCTCCGCACCCGCAGTTGGGACCGCACGTACTTGCTCGCGGATATTGCGCGGGCGATCAGCGACGCCGGCTCCAACATCCGCGACTCCACCACCCGCACCGACGGCCACATCGCCGAACAGGACTTCTGGATCGACGTGGCCGACACCCAACAACTGCGCCAAGCCATAGACCAAATCGAGCACATCGAGGGCGTGTTGGAAGTGCTGCGCGTGGATGACCCGGCAAGCGGTTAGTCGTGTCGGACCTGTTTCGCCCCAACATCGCCCGGCTGCGCGGGTACGTCCCCGGGGAGCAGCCCCGCGAACCGGGCTATATCAAGCTCAATACCAACGAAAACCCGTATCCCCCCTCCCCCCTAGTGCTGGCGCGGGTGCGCGCCGCTTGCTCTGCGGAGCTGCGCCTCTACCCCGACCCGGACGCTTGGGCCGTGCGCCGCAAGTTGGGCGACCTGTTCGCCGTGGCTCCCGAGCAGATCATGGTCGGCAATGGCTCGGACGAGTTGCTCAACGTCGTCATCCGCAGCTTTGCCGGCGAGGGCGACCCCATCGCCTATCCCCATCCCACCTACGGCTACTACCAACCGCTAATCGACATCCAAGGAGCCGCAGCCACCCCGGTTGAGTTCGGGGAGGATTTTTCCCTGCCCGAGGGGCTGGCCGTGCCCGGGGCGCGCATCACCTTTCTGGCCAATCCCAATGCGCCCTCGGGCACCCTCGTGCCCTACGACGAGGTCGCCGCGCTCTGTGCGCGGGTCGACGGCGTCTTGGTCGTAGATGAAGCGTACGTGGATTTTTCGCAGGGCGGCTGCCTGCAGCTCATCGCCGACCACCCCAATGCCATTGTCGTGCGCACCATGTCCAAGTCCTTTTCCCTCGCCGGCCTGCGGATTGGCTTTGCCTTGGCGCCGGCCGCGCTGATCGAGGGCATGTGGAAGGTCAAGGACCACTACAACCTCAATCGGCTGAGTTTGGTCGCGGCCGAGGCGGCCCTAGAAGACATCGACGCGATGCGGGCCAACGCCGCCCGGGTCTGCGCGACGCGCACGCACCTGAGCGCTCGGCTGCGGGCGTTGGGTTTTTACGTGTGGGATTCACAGGCCAATTTCGTGCTGGCCCGGCTCGGGGCGCACTGGGCGAGCAGCACGGCGGCCGAACTCTGCGCCCAGCTCAAGGAGCGCCGGATTTTGGTGCGCTATTTTGCCGCGCCGCCGCGCTTGGCCGACTGCCTGCGCATCTCGGTGGGCACAGACGCCGAGATCGCCGCGCTGCTGCAAGCCCTAGCCGAGCTCGCCCCGGTTTAGGTGCTCGGCAATGGGTGGGGTGCGCCCGCCGCGCTGGTGCATGCTGGCGATCATGTCGCCCAAAAAGCCAATGGAAAAGCACTGAATGCCCACGATGATCAGCAGGATGCCCAGCATGAGCAGGGGATGGCGATTTTGGATGTTGCCGTGCTCGTAGCGCAACAAGGCCACGTACGCGCAGACGACCGACCCGCAAAGCGTGGCCCCCAGCCCCAAGCTGCCGAAGACGTGCATGGGCGCGGTCATAAAGCGCAGGACGAAGGTCACGGTCAGCAGGTCCAAAAACCCGTTGAGCAGCCGCTTGCTGCCGAATTTGGAGTGCCCGAAGCGGCGGGGATGGTGCTGCACTGGAATCTCGCCGACCCGATAGCCCAGCCAGTGGGCAATGGCGGGCAAAAACCGATACAATTCCCCATAGAGGTACGGCAGCGCGTCTTCGGCCACCTCGCGCCGATACGCCTTGAGGCCGCAGTTGAAATCGCGCAGGCGCACGCCGGAGACCAGCGAGGTAATCCGGTTGAACAAGCGGGAGGGAAGGGTCTTGCTCAAAGGGTCGCGCCGCTTGGCCTTCCAGCCGGAGACCAAGTCGCAATCGCGGTTTAGCTCGGCCAGCAGCCGCGGGATTTCGCGGGGATCGTCTTGCAGGTCGGCGTCCAGGGTGACGATGACTTGGCCCCGGGCCTGCTTGAAGCCGGCCGCGAGGGCCGCGGCCTTGCGGTAGTTGCGGCGGAAGCGCAGGGCGCACACCTGCGGATGCTGGTTGGCCAGCTCGCCCAAGACCGCAAACGAGGCGTCCGTGCTCCCGTCGTCTACGAAAATGGCCTCCCAAGCCCATTCTGCGGTCGCCAGCACCTCCGCGATCTGACGCCACAGATGGGGCAGGCTTTCCGCTTCGTTAAAGACGGGGATGACGAGGGACAGAAAAATCTCCTCGGCCGCTTTTTTCTCTTGGCCCATGATCTCCTCTCTTGTCTCTTGCCAGCAAGTGCCTTCACAATAAAACAATCGCCGCTGACCGCGCACAAACCGGCCGGCTTCCCTTGACACCCGCATTTCTCCAGCGGTATATACGGCCATGCAGCTTCCCTTGAGTGCCCACATTCACTTGATCGCCGTCTGCGGCACGGCCATGGGGTCTTTGGCCAGCATGTTGCGCGAGCGGGGGTATCGCGTCACCGGGTCGGACAGCCACGTCTATCCGCCGATGAGCACCTTGCTCGCGGACTTGGGGATTGACGTGCGGGCCGGGTTCTCGGCCGAGCACTTGGAGCCGCCGCCGGATTTGGTCGTCATTGGCAATGCGGTCTCGCGGGGCAACCCCGAGGCCGAGGCCGTGCTGTCGCGGCGGATTCCCTACGCGTCGCTCCCGGAAGTGCTGCGCGATTTTTTTATTCGCGGCAAGCACTCGGTGGTGGTGACCGGAACCCACGGCAAGACCACCACGACCGCGCTCATCGCCCACCTTTTCACCGCCGGGGGCTTGGACCCTTCCTTTCTAGTGGCCGGGGTGCCGCAAAACTTCGACCGCTCCTACCGGCTGGGTCGCGGCCCGCACTTCATCGTTGAAGGCGACGAATACGACAGCGCCTTTTTTGCCAAGTGGGCGAAATTCTTCTACTACCTCCCCGAGGTGCTGATCGTCAACAACCTTGAATTCGACCACGCCGACATCTACCAAGACCTCGCCGAAATCGCCAACGCCTTCGGCCAACTCATCAACATGGTGCCGCAAAACGGTCTGATTCTGGCCCATGACGCCGACCCCAATGTCGCCGAACTCCTCCCGGCCGCGCCGGCGCCGGTGGAGACCTTTGGCCTCGAAGAAGGGGCTTTTTGGCGCGCCGCCAACCTTCAAGCGAGTGCCGCGGGTACGCGCTTCACCTTGTGCCGGGCCGGCCGCGAGGTCGGGGTGTTCGACCTGCCCCTGAGCGGCGATTACAACGTCTGCAACGCGCTCGCCAGCTTGGCCGCTGGGTTTCACGCCGGCCTGACGGCGGGCGACCTGCGGGCGGCCCTGACCCGCTTTGCCGGGGTCAAGCGGCGGCAGGAGCAAATTGGCCTCATCGACGATGTGCTCCTGATCGACGACTTCGCCCACCATCCCACTGCGGTAGCCCACACCCTAGCGGGGCTGCGGCGGTCCCATCCCGGACGCCGGCTCCTCGCGGTTTTCGAGCCAGCCAGCGCGACCAACGCCCGCGCCCTGTTTGCGGACCGGTACGTCGAGGCGTTTGCCTTGGCCGATGTGTTCGCGGCCACCGCGGTCCCGCGTCCCGAACGCGCCCGAGGCGACGAGCCATTCTCGCCCGAGCGCTTGGTGGCGCGTTTGTGCGCCACCGGCAAACCGGCGCACTACCTGCCCGACGCCGAAGCCATGGTCGCCTTTTTGGCTGCGGAAGCCCGGGCGGGCGATTTGGTGGTTTTTATGAGCAATGGCGGTTTCGGCGGCCTGCAACAGAAGCTATGCACGGCACTCGCTGCCCGCGCCGACTGTATCGGCTAGGTGTCAGAACTGTGGCCTATCAGACGCGCTGAGCGCGGGTGCGACGCGCCGGGCAAATTCGATATTTATATGTTTTACAATAAGTTATAAAAGGCAACGCCCCTAGGTACGCATATTGCATTAAGCGCATGGTAATTGCCATCTCACCCCAACCTGGAGGCTGCCATGCGCCCCTTTATCTCCTTAGTCTTTTTCGCTTTCGCGGCTGCTGTCTCGGCCCAACCCGGCCCGGTCGTCATCTCCGAACTGATGTGGCCGGGTAGTACGGCATCAACTGCCGACGAGTGGGTCGAACTCTACAATCCCGGCGACGCGCCGGTTGACCTGGCCGGCTGGACCCTAACCTACCGCAGTGGCAACGAGGACAAGGTGATGATCGTCCTCGAAGCCGCTGCGATTCTCCCTAAGCAGACCTTTCTCATCGCCAACTATGCGGCCGATCACAAAAAATCCCTCCTCGCAGTTGAACCGCAGCGCGTTGACGCCGCTGTTTCGCTGCCCAACACCAAGCTGCTCCTGCATCTGTACGATGGGGACCCGCAGGCCGGTGGCCAACTCGTGGACGTGGCCGACGATGGCCGGGGGGCTCCTTTCGCCGGCGACTCGGCCAGCAAAAGCGCCATGGTTCGCATTGCCTTTGACCAGCCCGGCAACCAGCCCGAAAGCTGGGCGACAGCCACCCAACAAAGCGGCTGGGACGCGGGCGCCCGCGAGCTGGGCACCCCGGGATCCATTCCCACGCACTTGCGGCCGGACGCGGGCACAGCGCCCGAGCGCGTCCTGAAAACGACTATTTTACCGCTGTCTTGGGCTGTGGTAAAAGAGCAGCTGTATCCATAGCGCGGCGCGGATTGCAGAACCAACAACAGGCATCTACTTGCGGGTAGATGCCTGTTGCTTTGGCAGAAGAGAAAGGCCGTGCGAGCTGAAAGGCGCTGGCACGGCCTTGGCGATGGTGGGCGATCGCAGATTTGAACTGCGGACCTCCGGTATGTGAGACCGGCGCTCTAACCAACTGAGCTAATCGCCCAAGAGCATTTTCTAAGGTAGCCCCCCACGGTTGCGGCGTCAATGTTCGCGGTGCCCGGCCGCAAAGTGGAATTTCGGCAGGGGCACTTCGGTCGCCGACGGATGCCCTTCGCGCAGGCGGTACGCTCGATCGAGCTTCAGCGCCGGCCAGCGCTGCGTCTGCTGGGTCGCCGGCCAAGTGATTTCTACGAACTCCACGGCCACGGCGTCCCCCAACCCGAGCTGCGGAGCGAGCGGGTTGGCCCCAAAGCTGCCGCCCGAGCCGATGAGGTGGTGAATGTCGCGGAGGCTGCCGTCGGGTCGCCGCACGCGCACGCGGACGCGACCGCCAACAGCCCCTCGGTTTGACTGGACGCCTTGGGGATACAGCCGCAGCCAGCGATTGCCGTGCCCGGGATTTTCGTAGAGCACGTTCTGGTAAAGGTCGCCTTCAAAGGCACCGCCCATGACCTCGAAGACGTCTTGGTCGCCGTCGTTGTCGAAATCGGCAAAGGACACGCCGTGCCCTTTCTGCACGTTGCCAAAGCCGCCGGCCGTGGTGACATCGAGAAACCGCACGCCCCGGTCGTTGTGCAACATGCGATTGGGCGTGAGCGAGCGCAGATCCGGGATTCCCGTGCCCACGTAGCAGTCGGGGAACCCGTCGTTGTCCAAGTCGCCGTAGTTGGCGCCCATGGCTAGGATGACTCGCCCAAAGCTCCCCAGCGCTTCGGAGACCTCGGTGAAGGTGCCGTCGCCCCGGTTGCGGTACACGTATGCCCGGTCGGCGGCAAATTCTTGGCCGAGGTACGCGCGGGCCATGTCGCCGAGGTCGTCCATGTTGTAGCCGCCGGCAAACAAATCGAGCCAGCCGTCGTTGTCGTAGTCCCAAAACCAAGTGGGAAAACTCTCGGTCGGCCCCGGCGCGACCGCGGCCGTGGCAAACCGCCAGCCTGCTGGGGTGTCGCCGAGGTTGCGATAGAGGATGTTTTCTCGGTAGAACTGAGATACGTATAGGTCGATTAACCCATCGTTGTCTGTATCGCCCCAAGCAACTCCCTTTACAAAGCCCACGTGATCGACGCCGACTGCGGGGGCCACATCGACAAAGCGACCGTCCCCTTGGTTGCGAAACAACTGGCATGGGTGGGGCCGCCGGCCGGACTCATTGCCGACGAACAGATCGAGCCAGCCGTCGTTGTCGTAGTCGGCAAAGGCCGCAGCGTGGGTCGGGTGCAGGGAAAACAAGCCGGCGCGCCGCGTCACGTCCGCAAACGCGCCGGCGCCGTTGTTGCGCAGTAGGGAGTTGGGCATGCGGCCCTCTTCCCCCATCCAAGCGCCGCGCAAAACGAGCAGGTCCACATCGCCGTCGTTGTCGTAGTCGGCTTGCTCTAGGTTGATCCCCCCGATTTGCCCGGCTAGCCCGGCCGTTGTCGTGGCCTCGGTAAAGGTGCCGTCGCCCTCGTTGTGGAAATAGCGCAGGGGATCGCGCAGCCCCCACGAAGAGACCGCGATGTCCAGCAGCCCGTCGCCGTCAAAGTCCTCGACCGCGCTGCCGCCGGCCAAGCCTACGGTCGCGACGCCAGCCGCCGGGGCCACGTCGCGGAAGCGCTGGATTCCGCTCTGGTCGCCGGCGAATACGCGCGGGGGAATGCGCTGGGGTTCTGGCACCGCTTGCGGGTATTCGCCCAAGGTCATGTACGCCAAGTTCAGCAGCCAGCGCGTTCCCAAATCGCCGGGGCGCTCGGTTAGGTTTCTGGTGTAGTGCTCGATGGCGCGGCGCGAGCCTTCCGGCAAGTGGTGGACGCCGTCGCCGCGGATCGGCAGCAAGCAGGAATTCGTGGTGTGGTTGTGCAGGCAGTTTTCCTGCTCTCCGAGGCGCAAGTAGGCGATGGCGAGCTGGTCGTGCAGCATATAGACGAAGCCCTCGGTCGCCGGCACCTGCTCGGCCGCTACGGCCGCTAGAACGCTTTGCAGCTCTGCGATGCCCGCGCGCAAATCCCCGGCCCGCACCCGCTCTTGGGCAATTCGCAGGCGCAGGTTCAGCCGCTTGCCCGCACTCATGGGTTGCTCCAGCAGCGAACTAAGGCCCTCGGCGCGGGCTTGGTTCAGATAGATGTTGGCAATGGGGTCGGCCCGCTGGGCGAGGCGCGCCAGCACCGTCGCCATAAAACGCGAATCGCCGCCGGTGCTTACCTGTCCCCAGATAGCTGTGGCCGATAGAAGGACGGCTATGACGCTCTGCCTCTGCATACGTCTCCCCCACACCCGCCTTCCATCCAATGCGGACGCAAAGGAAGGGCGCGGACATAGGTTGAGAAATAAAAAACGGCTACAAAAATTGGTGGCCCCAATCCTCGTAACCGCGCATAAAGTAAAAGTAATGGTGGGCCCAGTAGGACTCGAACCTACGACCGACGGATTATGAGTCCGCTGCTCTAACCAACTGAGCTATAGGCCCCTGTAACGCTGCTAAAAATCTAGGATTTTTCCCCAACAGGTCAAGAGCTTTGTTGGGCCGCGATGGCTTGGCGCTGTTGGTTGAGCGCGACGAGCTCGGTGCTGATGCGGACAATTTCGCTGTCGTCGGATGTCGCGGCGAGGGCTTGCCGTGCATTGGCGATGCGCTTTTGCAGCGCATTTTTCTGAAAGTAAAGCAAGTAGTCGCGCCATTGCCGCTCGACTTGCTCCTCGTCGAAACCTTGGGCTGCACATTGGGCGGCTAGGCGGGCGAGTGCGTCGTCCGCTAGCTCGCTGAGAATCGCGCCTAGGTCGATGGCTTTGCCGCGGGCATGGAGGCTGAAGAGCGCGCGACACAGCGTCTGGGTGCGGGCGTCGCTCAGCGAGTCAGCGGCGAATTCCTGGGCCGTTTCGGGTATGAACTGCGGAAAGTGGATCAACAGGCCGATGAATTCGAGTTCGTGGCGCGGCGGGTCGGGCGCGGCCGTTGGCGGCGGGTCGGCAACGCCTTGACGCGACCGTTGGGGCCGGCGCATGGAGGCTTGCACCCCGTCGCGCAGGGCCTGTTCGTCAACCGCTAGACGCTGGGCGACTTCTCGCAGCAGCAAGTCGCGGCGGACCGCATCTTGGGGCTTGTTCAGCTTGGCTATGAGCGGCTTGACCGTTTCGACGGCGCGGCTCTTGCCCTCAATGCTGGAGAGGTCGTGCTGTTGGGCGAGTCGCCCGAGGTAAAAGTCGAGGACCAACGGGGCGTTTTCGGCTTGGTTGAGCAGGGCTTCGGGGCCGTGCGCTTGGACGAAGGTATCGGGGTCGTGCTCGGAAGGCAGCGAGACGACGCGGACGTCTAAGCTCGTGCCGAGGAGGACTTCGAGGGCGCGCATGGCGGCCGTGGAACCGGCCGCGTCGCCGTCGAACAGCAGTACTAATCGGCGGGCAAAGCGAGCCAACAAGCGGCCGTGGTCCTCAGTTAGGGCCGTGCCGGCCGTTGCGACTACGTGCTGGATGCCGGCCTGCGCTAGGCTGAGTAGGTCCGTGTAGCCTTCGACGACTAGCACGGCATCTTGGCGGCGGATGGCGTCGCGGGCACTGGATAGCCCATAGAGCACCCGGCCCTTGTGGTAGATGGGCGTTTCGGGCGAGTTCAGGTACTTAGGGTTTTGGTCGGGCTGGAGTGCGCGGGCACCGAAGGCAATGGTCCGATTGGAGAGATTGGCAATGGGAAAAGTGACCCGGGCGCGAAAGCGGTCGTAGTGGCCGCTGCTGTTGGAGCGCGGCAACGCCAACCCGGCCCGCTCCAAGATCTGGGGACTCAAGCCTCGGCGACCGGCTACTTTGAGCAAGGCATCCCACGCCGGCGGCGCGTACCCCAAGCCGAAGCGCGCGATGGTTTCGCCGGCGAGGCCGCGCGCCTGTAGATACGTGCGGGCACCAGCGCCAACCTCGTCGTTGAGCAATAGATGGTGAAAGTACTTTTGTGCTAGGTCGTTGGCGCGGTAGAGCTCGTCTTCGGCCGCAGCCTTCTCGTGCGATGGCCCCCCTGAACGCTCGGGTAGGGCGATGCCGGCCCGCTCGGCGAGGAACTTGATCGCTTCGGCAAAAGTGACGCGATCGATCTCTTGGACGAACCTGAAGACATCGCCGCCGGCGCCGCAGCCGAAGCAGTGGTAGAATTGGCGGTCGGGATTGACGCTGAAAGAGGGGGTTTTTTCGTCGTGAAAAGGGCAGAGGCCGGAAAAGTTGCGGCCTTTCTTGACGAGTTGGACGTGTTCGGAGACCAGATCGACGATGTCGGTGGCGTCGCGGATGCGCTCGCGCACGGCTTCCGCTTCGTGGTTGCGTGGCATTGCTAGCAGGGGGCTTTTTCTCTATATTAACAGGGCCGTTGAGCAAGATATGGCAGCCCATTAACCGGGTCAAGAAAGTCCGTTAGCACCGCTAATTTGCGTTAATTCCTTGAGTTTACAGCAAACTATTGGTATTTTGGTATTTCAGAATTTTGACCCATTGAGCATTAAGAGGAGGATATCAGATATGTCGAAAGGCATAAAGAGAGCTATCGCGAATTTGGCCCTGTTGGGCCTCAGCGTTTTTCTGTGCGCGAGTCCGGCGGCAGCGCAGCTAGCGGTCTCAGGGACTGCGGCAGATACAGACGATCTCGCACCTAGTCCCGTCAGCGGAGTACAGGCTGAGTTCGACGAAGGCGGACGGAGCATCACCGTCTCTTGGGCCTTGTCCGGCGACGATGTCATGCGCCAGACCCCGACGAGCAGCGACTTTACGTCGGGCGGCACCTTTACCAACGTCAACGATGTCGCAGGCTACAATATATGGCGTCGTCTCGCCGACGACGCTGACGGCAACTTGGCCATAGTCGGCACTGCTAATGCTGGCGTAACGTCCTTAGTCGATGCCTCAATCGATGTGGGGGAGGGGAGCAAGCGGTATTTCTACATGGTCTCGGTTGTTGATGCTAGCGGCAACGAGAGCGCTCCCATCGAGTCGGCCGAAGTCAAGAACATGTTGCTCCTCGGCGACTTTGACTACGACGGCGATGTGGACCTCGACGACTACGGAATTTTTCAGGCCAACTTCGGCCAAGCCGAATTCGATCCAGCCACAGACATCGACGGCAACGGCGTGGTTGCTCTCGAGGACTTCTTCCTTTGGGCCGATAACCTCGGCACCAGCTTGTACTAGGTTATTCCATCCTTTCAAAAGGAGTATAGTTCGATGAAAGAGTATCTCCGCATCGTTGCGCTCGCCGCTTTTTGCGCTGTTCCCGCGGCCGCTCAGTTGACCACCTCCGGGCCCGTAGCTTCCGTCGATAATATTCCTCCGGCACCTGTGACCGACCTGCAAGTGCTCGCTACCTCCGGCGGCGACCCATCCGTGTCGATCTCTTGGACGCTATCAACAGACGACGCTCGTTCGTTTACGACCTTTGGCAGCCAAGTGGTGCCCACGGGCGACGTACACGGCTATCGCGTGTATCGCACGGATCTCTTTCTGCCCA
Source organism: Candidatus Latescibacterota bacterium (assembly GCA_965242865.1). Classification (GTDB taxonomy): domain Bacteria; phylum Latescibacterota; class UBA2968; order UBA8231; family UBA8231. Next base: position 4,036,039 of record CBDETK010000013.1, on the reverse strand, counting down.
CGGACGATAGCGGCGAGGTAGTGCTCGGCTGGTTTACGCGCGAGGGGACCAAAGTTGACTTTGACGACTTCTTCCTCTTGGCCGATCGCATCGGCACTTCTGATGCCGATGCGGATTTTGAGTTGTTCTTCGACATAGTGCCCAATGGCCAAATCGACATCGATGACTTTCTCCGTTTCGCCGATGATTTTGGCAAGGCCGTAACTCAGGAACAGGGCAGCGAACAGTTGATCGCCACGCTGGGGCCGGGCAGCTCCGAATTTGTCGACGCCGACGTCGTCAGCGGCTCTTCCTATGTCTATGATGTAAGAGCCTTTGACGGCGACAACGAAACGGGCGTTGTCGCGCCTTTTGCTTCCAATGAAGATGTATCCCGGACGGCGATCACCGTCGGTGTCAATCGATAGGGGCCGAGAAATCGCAGAAGTTGCCGAAGATAGGACGCCCACTCAAAGAGCGAGCGTCCTATCTTTATGGTATCACGTCTTGACAAACGAGGATGTTCTCTGTATCCTCTAAACTCTTTCGCCCCTCATCTTTTCCAAGCAAATACCTCAGCGGTTTATCCCGCTTGAAATTCCACTCTCCCTTTAGATATATATTCTTCGCGATAGACCTCCTGAGCGATTAAGAATTTTGCCGAGATACGGCATACTCTTAGGTTTTAGTGTTTTAGCGGTACTACCGCTTTTAACAATCCAATCCTCGCAATAGCCCATGGTACTTCTAGTGCCGCCGCAAACCAGATATCCGCTTTGAGAACCTACAACTTTAACCGCAAGAAAGGTCGCAAGGAAAAGATGCCGCCTGCCAATAGAACGCAGAAAATGAATATTGTCGAACTCCAGCGCATGAACATCTTGGATCTCCAAGAGCTGGCCAAGAAATTGGAAGTGGTAGATTGCACCTCTTTGCGCAAGCAGGAGCTGATCTTCTCCATCCTCAAGCACCAGACCGAGCGCAGTGGGCTGATCTTTGCCCAAGGCACTTTGGAGGTGCTAGAAGAGGGATTCGGCTTTCTCCGCTCGCCGAGCTATAACTACTTGCCCGGCCCCGACGACATCTACGTTTCCCACTCGCAGATCAAGCGGTTTAGCCTGCGCACGGGCGACACGATCTCCGGTCAGATCCGCCCGCCGAAAAACGACGAGAAGTATTTTGCGTTGCTGCGAGTTGAGGCGATCAATTTCGACGATCCAGAAGTCACCAAGAACAAGACGATCTTCGAGAACCTGACGGCCTTGCATCCCACAGATCGCTTCAAGTTGGAACACAATCCCAAGGACATGACGACGCGGATTCTCGACTTGCTCTCGCCCATCGGCAAGGGGCAGCGCGGCCTAATCGTAGCGCCGCCTTTCACCGGCAAAACCATGCTTCTGCAAAAGGTCGCCAACGCCATTACCACCAACCATCCCGAAGCGATTCTCATCGTCTTACTCATTGATGAACGCCCCGAGGAAGTCACGGATATGCTGCGTTCGGTCCAAGGCGAAGTCGTCAGTTCAACCTTTGACGAGTCGGCTACGCGGCACGTGCAGGTGGCGGACATGGTGATCGAGAAAGCCCGGCGTCTAGTCGAGCACAAGCGGGATGTGGTCGTCCTGCTCGACAGCATCACGCGCTTGGCGCGGGCCTACAATACGGTGACGCCGCACTCGGGCCGAATTCTCTCCGGCGGCGTTGACTCGACGGCTTTGCAGTGGCCGCGCCGTTTTTTCGCTGCGGCCCGCAACCTCGAAGAAGGCGGCAGCCTGACGATTATCGCCACGGCCTTGGTCGAGACCGGGAGTCGCATGGACGAGGTGATCTTTGAGGAATTCAAAGGCACGGGCAATATGCAGGTGCAGCTAGACCGCCGGTTGAGCAACCGCCGCGTCTATCCGGCCGTAGATGTGACGGCGACGAGCACCCGCAAAGAAGAGCTCCTGCTCACGGAGTTTGAATTGAATCGCTCGTGGGTACTGCGCCGCATCCTCAATCAGATGGGAGTCATTGAGGGCATGGAGTTCCTCCAAGAGCGCATGCAGGGCACGGAATCCAACGAGGAATTCCTCAAGGCCATGAACGACTAGCCGCCTTGTTTTTTAACTCGTCACCGCCCAAAAAGAGAGGAGTGCAACGGTGCAAAAAGACATGCATCCCCCGTACCAAACGGTTATTTTTCTCGACACTAGCTGCGACTACAAGATACTATCGCGTTCAACGATGAAGTCCAAAGAGACGATGGAGTGGGAAGACGGGAATTCCTATCCGGTGATTCGGGTCGAAATCAGCTCGGCGTCGCATCCTTTCTACACAGGCAAGCGTCAGCAGATCATGGATCGCGGCGGGCGCATTGACCAGTTCAACCGCCGCTACGGCACCAAAACGCAAGCCTAGCCATTCGCCTCGCGCGCCGCGCCCTAACGTGTTAGACAAATTGAGCGAATACGAGCAGCGCTACGAAGAGCTCAGTGCGCTCATGGCCGATCCGTCCACCAGCCAAAACCCGGCCCAGTACCAAAAATTGGCGCGAGACATGGGCGACTTGCAGGAAGTGGTGGATTTAGCGGGCCAGTACCGCGCCGCGCTGGAACAGCTCGTAGAGGCCGAGGAGATCATCGCCGAGGGCAGCGACTCAGAGCTCGTCGAATTGGCCGCAGCCGAACGCGACCCATTGCAAGGAAAAGTGGCGCGGCTAGAAGAAACCCTCAAAGTGCTGCTGATCCCCAAAGATCCCAACGACGGTCGCAACGCCATCGTCGAGATCCGCGCCGGCACGGGCGGCGACGAAGCCGGGCTTTTCGCCAGTGATCTGTACCGCATGTACCACCGCTTTGCCGAGCGCAAGGGCTTAAAAACCGAGGAGCTTTCTTCAAGTCAGAACCCGGCCGGCGGCTTGAAGGAGGTGGTGTTTTTGGTGTCGGGCGCGGACGCCTTCGGCCAACTCAAGTTTGAAAGCGGCGTACACCGCGTGCAGCGGGTCCCCAAAACCGAGGCTTCGGGCCGGATTCACACGTCGGCCGCGTCGGTGGCGGTCTTGTCCGAAGCCGAGGAGGTGGAGGTGGCAATCGCCCCCGAGGATTTGAAAATCGAAGTGTACCGCTCCAGTGGGCCGGGCGGCCAGAGCGTCAACACCACGGACTCGGCGGTGAAAATCACCCACATCCCAACGGGCATTATCGTCTCCTGTCAAGACGAGAAGTCGCAGCTCAAGAACAAGAACAAGGCGTTGAAGGTTCTCCGCGCTCGGCTCTACGACAAATTGCAGGCCGAGCAAAAGGCCGAGCGCGACGCCGCCCGCGCCGGTCAGATCGGCTCCGGTGACCGCAGCGCGAAAATTCGCACGTACAACTTCCCGCAGGGCCGAGTTACCGATCACCGCATTGGTTTGTCTCTCTATCGCCTAGAGGAAGTCCTCGACGGCGATTTTGAAAAATTCATCGAGCAATTGGCCCACGCCTCTCAGCAGGACGCGCTGGCGTCAGCCCGATGAGCGGGCGCGCTTGGCGGCTGCTCGACATCCTCGAAAACACGAGCCGGTTCTTCGCGTCAAAGGGGCTGGAAAACGCCCGTCTCCAAGCCGAGCTGCTGCTCGCCGCCGTGCTCGGCGTCAAACGCCTCGATCTCTACCTGCAATTTGAACGCCCCTTGCACCGCAGCGAAGTGGACCGCTACCGAGAATACGTGCGTCAGCGATTGCGGCGCGTCCCGGTGCAGTACATCACGGGCGTGGCGGCCTTTCGCCACCTAGAGCTGACCGTGACGCCGGCGGTGTTGATCCCGCGCCCCGAGACCGAAGTGCTCGTCGAGGTGGCCTTGGAGCTGTTGCCCGAGGGCGGCCGAGTTCTCGACCTGTGTTGCGGCTCAGGAGCGGTCGCCCTGTCGCTGGCCCACGAGGCGGCCACGGCCCAAGTGGCCGCGGCCGACGTATCGGCCGCGGCGTTAGCAGCAGCAAAGGCCAACGGCCTCCGCTGCGGGCTAGCCGAGCGCGTCGAGTGGCACTGCGGCGATCTGTTCGCTCCCCTTAGCAGCGCCGCGCCCTTTGACCTCATCGCGGCGAACCCGCCGTACGTGCGCCGTGGCGACTTGGCGCAACTCGCGCCGGAAGTCCGCGACTACGAGCCGCAGCTCGCGCTAGACGGAGGCGAGGACGGCTTGGCGTACCACCGCCGCATCGCGCAGGAGGCCGCCGACTTTATGCGCCCCGGCGGCTATTTACTACTAGAGGTAGGGGACGGCCAAAGCGCGGCCGTAGCGGACCTGCTTACGCGCTCGGAACGCTTGACAGCGGTTGAGGTCCGACCGGACTTAAACCAAATCCCCCGAGTCGTCGTCGCGCAAAGGGCTGTACATGGCTAAAAAGAACCGCTCCACGTACGTCTGCCAGGCCTGCGGGCACAGCGCCGCACGCTGGTTTGGGCGCTGTATGGCGTGCGGCGAGTGGAACACCTGCGTCGAAGAGCGGCCCCAGGAAGCCGACAGCCGCCGCGAACATCTAGCGAGGGCGCCCCGCTCCGAGTTGCAGCCCATCACCCAAGTTGACGACCAAGACCACGAGCGGCTGCCCATCGGTATCTCTGAGTTTGACCGGGTCTTGGGCGGCGGCATCATGCCCGGTTCGGTCGTATTAGTCGGCGGCGATCCCGGCATTGGCAAATCGACCCTCCTGTTGCAGATGGCCGGCCAGCTCGCGGCCTCTGATGTTCGCATCGCGTACATTTCCGCCGAGGAGTCGGCCGCGCAAATTCGCCTGCGCGCCGGGCGCTTGGGCGCGTTGTGCGAAAGCCTGCACGTACTGGCCGAGACGAGTCTCGCGGCCATTCTCGCTCAGTTACAATCCGCTGGCCCGCTGGTCATCGTCATCGACTCGATCCAGACCATTTACATGCCCGAGCTGGAGAGCGCCCCCGGCAGCGTGACCCAAGTGCGCGAATGCGCGGCGCGGCTCGTCTATTTGGCCAAAGAGAGCGGCATTCCCACGTTTTTGGTCGGGCACGTGACAAAAGAAGGCACGGTGGCCGGGCCGCGCGTGCTGGAGCACTTAGTCGATACCGTGCTCTATTTAGAGGGCGAGCGGCACCATCACTTCCGCATCCTGCGCGCGGCCAAAAATCGCTTTGGTTCAACCAACGAGATCGGGATTTTTGAGATGCGGGACCAAGGGCTAATGGAGGTCGCCAACCCCTCCAAAATTTTGCTGGCCGAGCGCGCTGAGGGCGTGTCGGGTTCGGCCATCGTCTGTAGCATCGAGGGCACTCGGCCGCTCTTAATTGAAATTCAGGCCCTAGTCTCGCGCTCTAGTTTTGGGTATCCCCAGCGGGTTGCGACCGGCATTGACGCCAAGCGGCTCTCCATTATCATCGCGGTGCTCGAAAAACGCTGCGGCCACGACCTGTCGGGCGAGGACATTTTCGTCAATGTCGTAGGGGGCATTCGCCTCGACGAGCCGGCCGTGGACATGGGGGTGGGGCTGGCGATTGTCTCGAGCTTCCGCAACGAGCCTATCGACGCGCAGACCGTGACCATCGGCGAAATTGGGCTGGGGGGCGAGATCCGGCCAGTGAACCAGATTGACCGGCGGGTGGCTGAGGCGCGGAGTTTGGGGTTTGAGCGGTGCTTAGTGGCGCGGAGCAACCTGCAGGGGTGGAAGCGGCCAGCGGAGATGGAGGTCGTCGGGGTCGGGGGGATGGAGGCGGTCGAAGCACTCGCACTGGGTTAGACGGGCGCAATCCCTACGAACTGTTCTTAGCGGTATTTAACCAATGGTGCTAGTGTTTTATCATCCGAACTCCGCGATAGACGCCGTGGTCATGGGGCCGGGGGGGCAATTGACGGGCCGTTTTTGTGCAAAAAGTCGTCACTTGACCGAGCGGTTTGGGCCTGTCAAGGGCCATTCGGTACAGGGTCCCAAGCGCGGCCAGCGGCCGTACTGGGGCGGCATGGGCAGCGAGCGGCCAAGCGCGGCAATCGCCGCCAGCTACCACGGAGGAGATTTAGTATGCGTTATTTTTGGGTGCTCTTGTTGGGGTTGGGCGTGGCGGGCGTGGGCGGCGAGAAAGGGAAAACTGTCGCCCTTTACTGGGCGGCGCATTATGGTCAATTGGCGGTGGTTCGGTATTTGGTTGAGCAGGGGGCGGACGTCAACGCTACGGACTTCAAAGGCGAGACGGCTCTGCACTCTGCGGCGGAGGCTGGTGATTTGGCGGTGGTGGAGTATTTAGTGGGGCAAGGGGCCAGCCTAACGGCGACGACCAACGACGGCTATACGCCTAAAGGCTTAGCCAGCCACGGCCATACCGATGTCGTGGCGTATCTCGAGTCGGGGGGCGGGTAGCGTTGCCGCTCCAAGCCAGTTTGTGGCGTCAAAATCGGTCAGTATTTTCACTCATTCACGGAGGATTTTTAGTATGCGCTTTTTGGTGCTCTTGTTTTTGTTGGGCGTGGGCTTGGCATAGAAAAGCTCCGTCTATCTGCTAGCACGATAGACGGAGCAATGAGTAGAGGGTGCTTTTCCCCTTGTGGCCGGTATCGGCCAGCGTCCTGCTTGGATTGGGTTGTTACTCGAAATTTATTGCGACGCCTTTGGCTACCAAGTATAGGAGATCGGTCTGGTCCTGCTTAGGCACTTTTCCCCCAGCCGCGTCTATTTGAAAGAATGGCATACCCCTAAGCGCCAGATTTTTCAAGGTGGGCACTAGGCATGTCAACGGGCTAAAATCCGTAATCCCGCTGTTACTGCTTATGTCCAGATATGTCAACTTGGTCAAGCCTTCCAAGGGGCTTAAATCCGTAACGCCGGTCCAATTTACCATTAACCATTCCAACTCGGTCAAACCGGCCAAGTCGCTTAAATCCCCGCCAAAAGGATTCCCACCTAGCGCCAACCTTTTCAGCTTGGTCAAACTGGCCAAGGGGCTTAAATCCGTAATGCTGTTGCTCGCCAGATACAGATATTCCAACTTGGGCAAATCGGCCAAGGGGCCGGCCAAGGGGCTTAAATCCGTAATGCTGTTGCTCGTCAGATACAGATGTTTCAACTTGGGCAAATCGGCCAAGGGGCTTAAATCCGTAATGCTGTTGCTCGTCAGATACAGATATTCCAACTTGGGCAAATCGGCCAAAGAGTCTATACCCGCAATGCTGTTGCCCATCAGACTCAGATATTCCAACTTGGTCAAACCGGCCAAGTCGCTTATATCCGCAATGCTGTTGTTATCCAGCATCAGAGCGGTCAAGTTTGTAGCATGTTCAAGCCCCGCCAAGCTCTGAATGCCTCTACTCCTCGCGTTGAGCGTGGTCAGGGTAGCCAGATCCGTCACTCTAAGGGGCGGCACGGTAGGGTCCGTCAAGCTGCTGGTGGGGTCCCCCCCCACCTGGGCCCCTAGTGCTGTCCGTACCGCACGCTCCAGACTGGAGTCGGCGAACGTAACGTAGGTCGGTGCCGGGTCTGTCGGGTCTTGCGAGGTCAGGTGGGTTTTGCCAGCAGGATGGGGGGGGGCTACTGGCGAGGAGTCGGACGAGCAGCCAATCCAAACACCGATGAAGCCCAAAAGGCCGAACCCGAGCAGGGTTTTGAGGGATTTTGACATGATTTTCTCTTTTCTCCTTTGATAGTGGGTTAATTTGGCCATAAAGCAGCATTACGAACGTGAAAATCGCTTACCGGGTCAAGGCGCATCCGTGATTTTTGTTTCTGGCGTGGGTTTATCGGGTGCTCGACTAGGCGAATTGTGGCTTTTGTGGCGGTCTTGGGCTTCCCAATGCTTTTGAAGTTCGGCCAGCGGGTCAATATCGGCGTGGTTTGGCAATTTGCTATCTTTAGGTTCTTCCTTCTTCTCAGAACTTTCTTTAGTGGGCGGCATTAACAGATAGCAAATGGCCGCGGTGGCTGGCTGGTATAGCATGGGGCGCGGTCGCGGTCTTGCGATGCGTTGGCGCGTGGCTTGCACGGTGCTGAACGGGGTTGCGAGGTAGGATTGTATGGACCGTTCGGAACGCCCAAGCGCGGCGGCTATTTGCTTGGTGGATAGCCCGGCCCGTCTTAGGGCGTGGGCGCGGTAGGCTAAGGCGTTGGCGGTCTTGGCGCGGCTGCGAGCGGAACGGCGATTGCCCTTTGCTTTTTCTGCATTGGTGAATCGAAGCCCTAGGGGTAATTGGTCTTGCCGCATTAACCGGACCCAGAAATTGACCCAGTAGGCTACGATGCGGCCAGCTACCAGTTCGGAGACATAGACGCCTACGCCGTTGGGCGCGGCGTTGGAACTGGCTTGTCAAGCTGTTGTGGACGTCGCCGGGCCGCCGGGGGTAAGCAGATAGTGGCGGCAGGCGTAAAGCTGATTATGGGCCGAGCAGAACATCTCGGCTTCGAGGGCGGCGAAATCGGGGGCTTGTGCTGTGGCTGGTTGGTTACACAGCGTTGTTTCTCGCAGTTCCCACAATTTTGCTTTCCGCAGTATCCCCTTCATTTTTATAACACGTTATTAAACAACAAATTGCGCGAATTATTGCCCCTTGGCACGGAATTTGTTGTAAACGGGTAGAGTAGCTTAATCCACTTCAATTAAAAAAAATCTTGACACCTGAACATTGATGCACTATCTTTTTGTTCAGGTTGGCGGTGTGCTACATTCTGACACCCGAGGAGGAAATCATGGCAGCGGGTAAAAGCAGGGCTCGTACAAACGGCAAGCACTTAGGCGAGGATAAGGATAAGGCCATCGGCTTAGCGCTTGCCCAAATCGAACGGCAGTTTGGCAAGGGGGCCGTCATGCGGTTGGGCGAAGCAGCCGCCATGGACATCGACGTCATTTCCACGGGCGCCATTTCGCTCGACGCGGCCCTTGGCGTCGGCGGGGTGCCCAGAGGGCGAGTCGTCGAGTTGTTCGGGCCTGAAGCGGCGGGTAAGACCATGCTGGCGTTGCACATCGTCTCTCAGGCGCAACAGACCGGCACAGCGGCTTTCATCGACGCCGAGCACGCGCTCGACGTGAGTTTCGCCCGCCGGCTGGGCGTTGACATCGACAACTTGCTCGTCTCCCAGCCGGATTCGGGCGAAGAGGCCCTAGAGATCACAGACACGCTGGTGCGCAGCGGGGCCCTCGACCTCGTCGTAATCGATTCGGTCGCGGCCCTAGTGCCCAAGGCCGAGCTCGAAGGCGATATGGGCGATTCTCACGTAGGGCTGCAAGCGCGGCTGATGTCCCAAGCCCTGCGCAAGCTCACCGGGTCGTCCCAGAAGTCGGGGACCACGGTGATCTTTATCAACCAGTTGCGGATGAAGATCGGCGTGATGTTCGGTAGCCCCGAGACCACCACCGGCGGTCGCGCTCTAAACTTCTATTCCTCGGTCCGCCTCGACATCCGCGGCATTGGCGCGATCAAGGATGGCGACGAAATCATCGGCCGGCGCACCCGCGTCAAGGTCGTCAAGAACAAGGTCGCCCCGCCCTTCCGCGAGGCCGAGTTCGACATCATGTTCCGCGGCGACGACGTGGGCATATCGCGCGAGGGCGATTTGCTCGACTTGGGCGTCCACAGCGGCTGCGTCGCCAAAAGCGGCACTTGGTTTTCTTACGGTGACGAGCGGCTGGGCCAAGGGCGCGAAAACGCCCGCGTCTTCCTCCGCGACAACCACGAGGTCCGCACGCGCCTAGAGACCGAGGTGCGCCAAGCCCTCAACCTAAAGGTCGCAGAAGTCGCCCCTTGCTTTGGCGCAGAGGAGCGGATTGAAAGCAAAGAAGCAGAGGCCGCGCTGGCCTAGCCCTACGCTCTCGCGGGTCGAGGTGCCAAGGCTGCTGGAGACCCCACGCTAAAGTGGCCCAGCACCTCGCACCCGCGCGAACTCCTGAACTTGGGCTGGCACAGTGGCCAGCCCCAACTAAGGCACTTGGGCTGGCACAGTGGCTAGCCCCAACCGAGGCCCATCGCATCCGCGCGAACTCCTGAACTTCCCCAAGGAGGTAACATCATGCAGACTGCCAAACTAAGCCCCGCCGCCATCCCCTTGCAGGCGCGCATTGGGCAAGCCCGCTCTTGGGCCGACTTAGAGGTGTTGTGTGGGCACATCGACGCCGCCTACCAGCGCGGAACGCTCGACTTGTCCAGCGCCGACGAGCTGAGTGCCTTGGTCGCGGCCGCCGCTCTGAAGGTGCCCGAGCAACCGAGCATCCCCGCCGAGGCTCTCTTAGATCGGCGGGAAATGCGACACAACCACACCCGTCAAGCCGCCTGACCAAGCCATGAAGGGCAAAATAAGCCTCGTCACCCTGCTGGTTGCCGACTTAAAAAAATCTATATCGTTCTATCGGGATGGCCTTGGCTTTGAGATGTACAACTCAAAAGACGACGGGAGCATCGCCTTCTTCTCATTGGAGGGCACGTGGCTCTCGCTATACCCGAGAGACCAGTTTGTCGGTGAGGGCGTTGGCGAAGCAGGATCGGCTGGAGACGCTCCCCGGTTCACGCTCGCCCACAACGTGAAAACAAAAGAGGAAGTGGATGCCGTTGTGCGGCTGGCCGCCTCGGCCGGCGCGAAAGTGCTCAAGGAGCCCCAGGAGGTGTTCTGGGGTGGCTACTCCGGCTACATTGCGGACCCCGACGAATACCTTTGGGAAATTGCGTACAATCCGTTTATGGATCTGACCTAACTAGCTAAAATTATTTCCGCACTCAGCGTTGAAGCCCCGGCTGCGTTTTGTGCGTTTTGCAAAGAATAGCTCGCAAGCCGTATAATCAAAGGTATGCCCCGCAGTTCATTGGAACCCCCAGCCTTAAAAGTGCTGCTCGAGCGCGAGCAAGTAGAGCGGCGCATCGACGAGTTGGCCCAGCAGCTAGCCAGCGACTACGCTGGGGCCGCTCCCTTATTTGTCGGCCTCCTCAACGGAGCAGTGCCGTTTATGATGGCCTTGATAAGCCGCCTGCCCGAGGAGCTGTTGGCGCGGTTGGCCTACGACTTCGTCGACGTTTCGAGCTATCAGGGCACGGAGAACACCGGGCAGATCGCACAGGCCAAAGACCTCGTCGTGGCCGTGGCCGGCCGGGATGTGCTCGTCGTCGATGGCATCGTCGATACGGGCCGATCCCTAGATTTTGTGCTGGCCATGCTCAAGGCGCGGCAACCCGGTTCGCTCAGAGTATGTACGCTGCTGGACAAGCGCGCTCGCCGGGAGGTTCCAGTGCCGATAGATTACTGTGGTTTTGAAATTGAAGACGCGTTCGTCGTCGGCTACGGCATGGATTGCGACCAGTGCTACCGCGCCCTGCCCCACATCGCCGCCATCGAACCCACCAGAGGAGACCCCGCGCAATGGCCCCCCAAAAAGTCTTAATCACCGGCGTCTATGGCTTGATTGCCGGCGCCGTGTATCAGCACCTGAACACCCAACCCGACCGCTACGACCTCTATGGCCTAGCTCGGCGGTTCCAGCCTTCGGCGCGCACCCCTAAAGACGCCGCCTTGAAAATTCCCCAAGAAAAACTTTCCCTCGCAGACCTAACCGACTACAACGCGGTGGCCCAAGCTGTCGAGGGCATGGACGTGGTCGTGCAACTCGCGGCCGATCCGCGGCCAGATGCGAGCTGGGAGAGCCTGCTCGGCAGCAATATCATCGGGCCGCGCAATGTGCTGGAAGCCGCGCGCCGCGCTGGCGTCGGGCGCGTGGTGTTCGCGAGCTCGATCATGGTGTCTTGGGGCTACCAGCAGGAAGACCCGTACAAGGCCATCTCCGAAGGGCACTTCGACGCGGTCGATGCCAGTCAGGTCCAGTGCGTGACCCACGAATGGCCGCAGCGCCCGACGGGCCTCTATCCGGCGACTAAAATTTGGGGCGAGGCCCTAGCGCGCTACTACGCGGACGTACACACCATGTCGGTGCCCTGTCTGCGCATCGGCTGGGTCAATGCCGAGGACCACCCGCGCGACGAGCGGGGCGGTGCCATCTGGTGTAGCCAGCGCGACGTGGTGCAACTCGTGCAACGCGCCATCGAGGCTCCCGCGGACTTGCGCTTTGACATTTTCTACGGAGTGTCCAACAACCGCTGGCGTTGGGTCGATATCGACCATCCGCGCGAGGTCTTGGGCTATATTCCGGCCGACAGCGCCGAAGAAAGGCTGGGGCTAGCCTGACCAATGGGCCGAGCTAAAACCAAAACGGACCTATGGTCCGTCAAGCTCTTCTTTGTCGTCCTAGGGGCCATCGTCGCCTACAACATCGTCGATTGGGTGCGCGGCGCACCGGAATGGGAGGCGCAGACTTATGAGGCGGGGGCCTTTGCCGTGCAGATGGCCGGTCGGCCCAATCTACGCAAGTTGCGCGAGCCGTTGCCCTTTGGCGAGGTAGAGTTCCAATACCTAATGTTCGAGCGTGCGGACGTGCAATACGCCGTTGCCTACGGGGACGTGCCCGAGGCCGTCCAAGCCGACAGCGCGATTGCCGCACGCCGCGACGCCATCGTGCAAAAGGTGAAGGGGACGATCCTGTCGGAAGCCGCCGTTGAGATGGCCGGGCATCCCGCTCGGCAGACCCAGATCCAAGCCTCGGACCAAAGCCGCTTGCGATTGCAGAGCTTACAGGTAGGCCAGCGGCTTTACAGCTTAATGGCGGTCGGTGCTCCCCAAGCGTTTGACGACCCGGCGGATATCGAGCGATTTTTCGCGTCCTTCAGGCTCGCCCCACCCTGACGAAGCACCTAATTTCGCAAGGAGGTCTAAGATGGAGAGTAATTTGATTACGATTGGCGGCGTCGTGGCCATTCTGGGATTTCTGTGGAAAATTCGCGGGGATATTTCCGCCTTGGATCGGCGACTCACCGAGCGCATCGGGGCCGTCGAGATCGCGCTGGGCAATAGGATTTCGGTGCTAGGCGAGCGCGTGGCCCGCATTGAAGGCTTGCTCGAAGGTTTGCACCGCGACTCCAGCTCGGCTCCAGAGGAAGCTCAGGGTCCGCGATCGGCCTCTGCATCCGCGAATCCCGGTACAAAACCAAGAGAACTAAAAAAGCCCCTGAAAAATCAGGGGCTTAGAAGATGGTGGGCGATACTAGACTTGAACTAGTGACCTCCTGCATGTCAAGCAGGCGCTCTAGCCAGCTGAGCTAATCGCCCCGTAGAAGGGCCAATAATATATCCCGGCAGCCCAACGGCGTCAAGGTTGCGTCGATTGCTCCAGCACCCATGCAAATCAGCGTTGTCTCCTACGAAAAACATCGCAACTCAGCGCTAGCCGCGGCCGAGCAGGAGTACATCAAGCGTCTCTCGCGGCAGGCGCAGGTCGCGCTCTGTCCGCAAAAAGGCAAGGCATCCAGCGGCCTCCCGAACCGGCTGTTGAAAGGGACGCATATCGTCGGTCTGTACGTCCAAGGAACGCGGTTCACCTCTGAGCAGTTGGCGCAGCGGCTCCAGCGGCTCATGAACCAAGGCCCCTCGCACCTAGTGCTAATAATCGGCGGGGCCGAGGGCATGCCGGCCGGGGTCGAATCGCAAATACAAGAGCGGTGGTCCCTGTCGCCGCTAACTTTTTCTCACCAACTTGCGCGCCTGCTGTTGTTGGAGGCCCTGTACCGCTCCTTTGACATTCTAAGCGGCGGGCGATACCACAAATAAAATAGCCGCCCCGCTTAAAAGTACGTCATTAGTTTGTCCCAAAGCCCCATGCGGCCGATGCTCTTTTCCGCGTGGATGGGCACCACGGCCAAGAGGCTATCGCCCAGCGAGACCCTTAGCTCGCCCAGTTCGTCGCCGGCAACGACCGGCGCGGGCAGTTCCGCGGGCAACTCTAGATGGCGGACGAGCTGTTGCTCCTGTTCGGGCGTGAGCACGGCGACTACGGTGTCTTGGGCCAAAACGCGCACCGATGGCTCGATGCCCCAACTGAGCACGACCTTGCCCATGAGTTCGCCGGTTTCGACGAGGGGGACGCGCGAGAAGCTATTAAAGCCCCAACTCAATAGGCGACTGGTCTCCCGGGTGCGGACGCGCGCCGATGGAGCACCCAAGATCACGGAGATCAGGCGCATCTCGTGGCGCTCGGCCGTGGCGACTAGACAGTACCCAGCGCGTCGGGTATAGCCGGTCTTAAACCCGTCCGCTCCCCGGAACCTCCCCAAAAGTTTGTTGGTGGCGCGGAGTATAAATTTGCCGTTGCGGAACGGCTTGGAGCGAATGGAGGACCAAGCCAAAATCTCGGGGTATGCCAAGAGCGCCTGGGCTACTTTGGACAAGTCGCGGGCTGTCGTGGTGTTGCTGTTGTTGCGCGGCGTATCGTCGAGACCGTGGACGTTGACGTAGCGCGTGTTTTGCAAGCCGAGGCTTTGGGCGCGGCTGTTCATCAGATCGACGAAGCTCTCGGTCGCGCCGCCAACGTGCTCGGCGATGGCGACGCAGGCGTCGTTGGCCGAGACAATGACGACAGCCTCCATGAGCTGCTCCAGCATAAAGACTTCGCCTTGGGCTAGATAGACCTGCGAGCCGCCGGTTCGGGCGGCGCGGCGCGAGGCTTGGATCGGGTCGTCTAGCGCGATCTTACCGGCTTTGACCAAGTCCATGACCACCAGCTCGAGCATCAGCTTGAGGGTGCTGGCGGGCGAGCGCTGCAAATCGGGATTGTGGGCAAACAGCACCGCACCGCTTTCGGCTTCGAGCAAAATGGCCGCGGCATACGGTGGGTTCGGGCCGGGGTTGAAGGCCGAGGCTTGCAGCGGTACATACGACAGGCATAGAGCGACACACAGTGAGCGGATGTACATTGTTCTTCCGATCAAAAAGCGGACGGGGACCATAAAACGCGGGGGATGCTAAATTGGGGTGCTTAGGGGTGCTTATAAATGTAATAGCTCGGCCATTTTATATCAATCACTGCGGGGTTTGCCCGCGCGGATCCGCCGCATAGTTTTAGCTCCAGAAAGGACGACCGATGACTACGGCAACCAGACCTCAACTCACGTATAGCGGCCAGCCGCTCGCCATGGAGCAAGTCGGCGAGCTCCGCCGCTCGGACGACATAACCGACGATCGGGACGCGCTGTGGGAGCGGATGGAAGAAGACGGGTATTTGTTTTTGCCGCACTATTTAGACCGGCGCGCCGTGGTGGCGGCGCGGGCCGTATTGTGCGATCGCCTCTTTGAGTTCGGGGTGCTAGACCCGGCGCACCCGCCCATAGAAGGCGTAGTGGCCTCGGGCAAGGCGGTCAATCCGGCGGCCACCGGCCCGTTCATGCCCATTTTAGCCCGCAACAACCCGGCGTTGGACAAAGTCCTCTACGACGGCCCGATGATGGCCTTTTACGAATTCTTCTTGGGCGGCCCGGTCCGGCATTACGACTACACTTGGTTCCGCGCCAAGCAGCCGGGCACCACCACGGCCACGACCCCGCATTGCGACATCGTCTATATGGGCCGAGGAACCAAGGCCCTCTATACGTCGTGGACGCCCTTTAGCGACGTGCCCTACGAGATGGGGGGGCTGATGGTGTTGGAGGGGTCGCACCGCAACAAAGCCCTAAAGCAGGGCTACGGCCAGACCGATGTGGATGCGTTTTGCGAAAACGACGGCCCCACCGCGCGCCAAATCGTCGCGGCCGCCCAAGCACAGGGCCGCGAACTGACCCAGCAAGAACGCGAGCAAATTCGCTGGAACTCGTCCGGGGCCTACTCGGCCGACGCGATTGCCGTGCGCGAGCAGCTACGGGGCCGCTGGCTGACGGCCGAGTACCAGATGGGGGATTTGCTGGTCTTCAGTATGTATTTGCTGCATGCCAGCTCAGACAACCAGACAGCCTGCATTCGTCTCTCGGCCGATACGCGCTACCAGCGTTCACACGAGCCCATAGACGAGCGCTGGATCGGCAACGACCCGCCCGCGCACGGCATCCGCGCCAAGCGGGGCATGGTGTGCTGATTAGATATGCCGCCAAACATTTAAGCACTTTGGCTTCACCCTGCTGTACAAGCCGCTACTTTTGGGTCCAAACAGACAACTCACCAGAACGAACGCCCATATCCTAGCTGGGGGACCCTGAAAATGATTTTCAACTCGCTGGTGCCCGATAGGCGGGCGGCAACCGACCGTAACGGCCCCCTTCCACGGATCGAGGGCATCTTGCCCTCGTCGAGGGCGGGACGCCTTGGATCCCGGTTCAGCAGGAACCGCAGAAAAGGCGGACTTAAAGCAGGGGTCGCGTACTTAGTTCCCCAACACCAGCGGCAGGATATCCTCCTCTAAGGTCTGCTGGATGCGGGCCACGGCCGCCTGCGCCGTTTCGATTTGGTCCTGATCGGAGGCAATGGCGTCGCGGAAGGGCTGCTCAATGCGGCCAATCTCGTCAATGGCGGTCTGGATTTCCCGCTTGAGCCGCTGATCTAGATCGGCGTCAGTCTGGCGGATGAATTCGTCCAAGCCCCGGCCGGTTCCCGCGTAGCCGCCGGTATAGACATCAGCTTGAGCACCCGCGCCTGCACGGTCACGTTGAGGGCCGTAGTCGGCTCGTCGGCGATATCATGGAAATGTCGCCGACGCGGATCTGGTGCATCTCGTCGCTATGCGCGGCGAGCGCAGCGAGGTCGATCTCGCGCTCGTCCAGCTTGCGCCAGCTTGCGTCGGTAGCGGATGTGGTCGCTGGTAATCTCGGCGGCCGGCGGCAAAATTTGCAGCAGGGCGTTGGACGTCGTGGTCTTGCCGCACCCGCTTTCGCCGACGATGCCCACGGCTTGGCCGGCGTTGATGCGGAAGCTGACGCCGTTGAGCGGCCGCACCACGCCCTCGTCGCGGGTGATACGGACGCTCAGGTCGTGGACGTCAAGGAGGGGAGAGGTCATAAGCGGCTAAGCGGTTTTGAATTCCGAAGAGGGTAGAGCGCGTCGGAATTCTTATTGACATGCAGTTTCACGATTTTCCTTTCATATCAGCTTCCGTCAGAAACACAATAGCCGATGCCGTCATGTGCAACATGTACGCGACAAGGTGACTTGGCACGGAGACCGGAGTTGTGCCTTGACCATGCCCGCTCAGCTTGTTGCGTCCGGTAGGTACACTACTCTCCAAAAGATTTCTCAGGGACGAATAGTGCGATTGCCAAAACGATGGAATTAGCCCGTTATCGAAACAAGCTTGGATCAAGGATTTTGCTGTTGCATTATTGCTGTAACTCCAGCCTCGCTTATCACAAATCGCTCTCATTACGCTTTCAAATGCTTTTAGACACTCGCTGAGAGCTTCTTTAGCGTTTCCCTTGCGATAGTGTTCATGAGCTTTTAAGAACTCCTGTTGTGCTCCAGCATACTGCTGTTGATTGAGCAGCTTGAGCGCAGGCTTAACAATTTCATCATGAGTGAACTCAGAGTCGATGCGGATAATCTGCCCGTTGGCGAATTGATAGCCGACCTGAGAGGCTCGGGCAAGTTGTCATAAACATAGACTTCAGGAACCTTCCCCTGAAGTCTCTTCTGGCGTTTCGAGAATATGTCAACTATCGGCAACATGGCTCCCTCCTAAATAGGGTTAAGGCTGGGACTACGCCAAGTATCGCATTCACTTCCCCACAACCAAAGATGTGAAGTCTTCGACATGGACCGGCACAACGCCGAGTTCTACGAGGTGTGCGTTATCTGGCGAGTCTATGGCAAACACTAACTTTCCGTGGGCGAGTGCTTCCTTGCACAATGCCTCGGTTTTTCCGCCCTTTTCGGCGTGGGCAATAAGGATGCGGTCGGCGAGCGCGGCGATATGGGCGTTGCGCTTGACTGCGAGATCGGCGGTGGGGCGGCGAATGCCGTCGTCAAAAAAGGACAGAATCAGCAAACGTCCCTCAGCCAGCGGCTCCTTCCAGCTTTTCGGAACCCGCATCCGGCCAAGCCCCCGCGCCGGACAGACCACCACGGACGCCGAGCCGCGCAACAGCAGGTCTAGACACTCCTTCTCCATCGGCGACTGGAAACCGCCGACAATCGTCACGTCAGTTTGGCGCAGCATCCGCGCAAGATCGTAGGTCTTGAGGATTGCGTCGCCCGGACAGCGCACAGAACAGAAGAAGCCTATTCGGGTCCTGTCAAGGATGCCGAGGTCGCCTTGTGCTGTGACCGTTCGCAGACGCCCAGCATCGGAACAACGCCGCAACGCCGTCGGATAGCAAGAATTATCGGGTCTTAAAAGAATTCGGTTCTCAGAATTCATAGCGTCTAGTGTGGCGATGGCTGCTAAGACAGATTGTATCTTTGTGTCTTTTGTGCCTCTTGTGGCCCTGTGTCTTTAAGCATCTAGTGCGGCGAATGGCTACTAAGACAAATTGTATTGCTGATTTCATCAGACAGCTTCAAACCTTTAACCAGTTCTCTACATGAAGCCCGGAGATTCTTTGAAAATGGTTCTCATTGTTGGTGGCGATCCCGAATTTGTTCACTATTGCTGTAGCTGCAATCAAAATATCTGCATCCCCAACCGGTTCTCCTCGTTTTCGCAGATCTGCATATATTTCAGCGGCTTTTGAGATTACTTCTTCACTCAGAGGGAGGATGGTATTCTGCGAACAGAAATTCTCAAAAGTTGCTATCTGTTGAGTCGCCTCCTTTACTTTTAGACCACGTAGAATCTCGTACTGTGTAATGATGGAAAAGTGGAATTGGTGGTGCTCTCTGAGATAGGCTTGAGCTGTAGATATGACCGCAGGATTTTGGCGCATAATTGCGGAGAGAATATCCGTGTCCAATACCACGCTTTGTCGGGCCATTATTAGGTTCTATCTCCGAAAAAGTTGCGACGGTCATGAATGATTTCTTCCATATCGTCCAAGTCAGCATCGGAGAGTCCCTCATAGACCTTTGCCGCTAGTTCGAGGAGGCCATTGGTATTTGTATTTGCTTCAAAAGAGGCTTTTAGTCCCATGCGATACTTGATGTCGTAGTTGATGATGAAGTCCAGTTCTTCGTCAGTTAAGCCGTAGTGTGCAGCAAGAATTTTGTCTATTTCTTCAATGATAGGCTTGGATTTCTGAACTTTGAAAGATTGTGTTTCTGTCACGCCAGTACTTCGTTGGTTACGAATGAGAATAGTGCTATTCCTTTGTAAGTCTGCAATATATTCTATTCCCAATCGCTGTACTTTGGAATCATTCATTGCGGATTCAGGTACGGGGAAATGCCTCCAATCAGAAGGATTAAGGTCTCTCAAGTTAGATGTTACTGTGTACCACCACCAAAATACGTCACTGCTTAGAATTGATACAGCAGATTTAACATGTGCTTTGTTCGCAAGTGAAAAACTCGTTTCTCGTGACGACTTTCCCACTACTCCGTTGACACAGAATGTTGGAGCAAAATTTGTAAAAACTTTCCAATAGAGGCCGCCCGTTGTGCGATAATATACAAGGTTCCTAGATCGCCCAACAAAAGTCCCCATTGTTGTGTGAATTGAGATGCATTTTTGTAGTATCGAGTTCTCGATACTCTCTCCAAGTTTGGGTGCCCAAAATGATCTTCGACCTCTTGGACACTCTGCATATCTTATAGTTGAAGTCAAATAACCTCTATTATCAGAGTTCCATTTGAGATAAGCTGTGGAATAGGTGTCTTTTTTATTTTGCGGCTTTGTGATCACGAAAATGGTCAAAGCGCGATTCACTGTATCAAACAGCTTTCTAGGCCTCCAAGAAAAGTTCGAGTACCAGCAATCGTGGTCCTTCTCCAGCATGGCCTGCAAGATAGTCATGCGTTGAGTAGACACTAAGGCTAGGGGCACTATCATACTTATGCATCCACTCTTCCCAGATAGGGCGAGGCTACGTTCAGTACACATCGCGTGAATGGCACCACTTTCCTCACAGGCAAAATGCCGCGTTGAGTAAGGAACCTCCCGTATTTCCAGATACGGCGGATTCCCAACAATCACGTCGAACCCTCCGTCGTCCATAATCCCATAAAACTCGACGAACCAGTGAAACGGCTGGTGGCTGTCACGCCATGTAGCGTAACCCTTTTTGTCATCCACTTTGACGCCGTAATCACCCGCCAAATACTGATCCAGTTCGTCCCGCAGGTCGTTCAATCGCCTCCGCAATTCAGCTTTCGCGCCGGCAAACTTGCCTGCTTCCATGTCGTGTTCGGTCTGCATTTCGCGGAACTTACGGAAGGCGTGGTCGGCAATTTCGGCGCGTTCCTTGATCTTTGGGAGTTCCGGCAGTTTTCTCAGATCAAAACTCAGCGCGTTTTCTACTTCTTCAAACGAAGTGAAGCCGACGAGGGTGTTACCGGCACGAATGTTGAAGTCGACGTCGGGCAGCGGCTCGATCTGCTCGTAACTCTCCAACTGCGCGACCAACTTCAAAAATAAACGCAGTTTGCAGATCTCCACGGCCTCTTCCATAATGTCCACGCCGTACAGGTTATTGACGATGATGGACTTGAGGGTGAAATACGGTTCGCTAGCGTGTTTAGCGACCTGTTTCAGCACCTTGCGGAAATCACTCATTTTCTCAGGATGGTGCTTGCGCGTCGAACGCTTCAGATCGTCGAGGAACCCCTGCATGGCCTCTAGGCAGGCCGTGTATATCGGCTCCAAGATGTTGAGCGCGGCAAACAAGAAGGCACCGGAACCGCAGGTGGGATCGAGGATAGAGACCTGAGTAATCGCCTTCCAAAAGGCGCGAATGAGTTCAGGCCCCTCGCTTCCCGCGATTGCGTCTTGAGCGAATTTCTCGATGTCCAGATTATACGTGATGAGGTCGTTGATTGACGCGACTTCGCCCGCGGCCAGCTTGGCATAGACTTCTTCATAGCGTTGGCGGCGGGCGACGTGCTCGCGCCAAGTCTCGGTCGGCAGAGCATAGTCGGGCGGGGCCGCTTTGTTCCAAGTTTCGCGTTTGGACACGTCGTTCAGGCCAACAGCTATCGCAGGCGGCAACTCGCGCTTGTCCGCAAGGGGCTTCCCTTTATGGATGTCATAGGTAATACCGTGGCGAACCGCCTCGTAAAAATATCGGTCTGGGTCGTCCGCCAATAGCCGCCACACTCCGCCACCGGGCTTGAAGGCGATGGAGCACTCTTTCTTCGCCCGGTCGAACAGGAAGGGAATGATGGTGTTGCGGCTGATATACCCGGTAATGTCCTCCTTGGTATAGTAGGCCCCCATCTGCTTCTGGTTGATGTATTTCTCAAAGATGTAACCGAGGACATCCGGGTTGATCTCGTTGTCGTTGCGAAGCGGCCGGTCGTCGAGATGCCACTGGTAGGCGTCGAAGAAATCGAAAATTTTCTGGAACGCCTCATCCGGGATGTGGATGTTTTGGTTGTCGCGTTCTAGGTCATGGACTTCAAAGAGGCCGCCGTTGAGATACGGAACCTCCCCGAGCAAGGCCGCCAATTCGGGGGTGCGGTCAGCCTCCGGCTGTCCCAGCCCCTCGTGAAACAGCCGCAACAGGAATAGCCGGTAGAAGCCGTAGAAGTTTCCGTTACCCTGCTGTTGCTGCACTTTTTGTAGGCGGTTTTGTAGATAGTCCGCGTCGCCATCGAGAAAGCCCCGTTTCTGAAAAAAGTAGATGAACATCATCCGGTTGAGCATCAACGAGGCGTACCACTCGCGATCGGCTACGTTCTCGATTCCTTCGATGAAGCTGAGGAAAGCGAGGTGTTCCTTCTTGAAGCGGTCGTAGAACCTCTTTGTGACCTTCTCAACATCGAAGGCCGCCCGCACCCGCCCCGACACATCGACGATGGTCAGATCGTCTTCCTCGTCCAGCGTGAAGACGATCCGCTCCAACTTCTGAATCAGTGCTTCTCCCGCCTGCCCCTTTTGGTAAAGATGCGAGCGCGAGCGGTCAGGCTGGCCGGGTTCGCGCTTCACCCATTGCCAATAGTGCGTACTCCGGTCGGGCGAGGCGTACACGATGATGTGCTCGCGAACAATTTTGGCGACAGCTCTTTCGATCTTCTGGCGAGTGGGATGATCGGGGAGGACGTCGTCCGCGTTAGCGACGTACTGGTAGGCCACCAAGCCGCGCTTATGGGCAATGGGTTTGAGAGCATATCTCGTATTAGCGACGGGGACTTCCAGATTCTCGCCGCCACGGTCCCAACCGAGCTCCTCAATAAACAAGGATTGGAGATCGAAATTCGCTAGATATTCTCTGATTTTCTTATGGTCGAGGTGTGTGGGCATTGGGAATGTCCCGGATTAACTGTTCGTTTTTAGCCTTTAGAGGCGGGTATGGACCGCATCCGCAACAAATTAACTTATGAATAGCGTATTTGACAAAATATGCCCAATGGATCGCTACAAAGTACTGAGTAATTACTTTAGATCCTGTCCTGTTTAATAAGGCCCAGCGAGCAGATAATGCTTGGTTCTTGGCGTTCATCTTCTTTGTGGACGATGCAGAGTCGGTCCTCGTCCCTGAGCGTGATGACCAATTCGGCCAGTGCCTCATCGGCAATCCCGCTACGCAACTGCCGGTTCAGGGTATCCAGCGCAGCTTGGCGCAAGGGATAGCGATAGATGTCGTCAATTGCCCGACGTAGAGGTCCTGTATCGAACAGGGTGCCTTCTACCTGTTCGGCATGGTTCTTGAGGCGTTCGTAAGTGCGGAACCGAGCTCCAGACGGTCGCCCCAGTTGGCCGCCGACCTGTTTTTCCTCGCGGGCAATGTGCTCTGCGGCCTTACTGACCAGATCGTGATGGGTGTCGCGACGCGGTAAGGCCGGCGTGTCGGGCGAGCACTCGGCCGTCCGCAGAATCTCGAATTGACTCTCGGTAACGCTGCTACCATCGCGGTCAAGCCAAGCCAACGCATCGTTCCCCTGTGTGGTACGCATATAAACGAGAGCCCCTTCCGGTTGCTCTAGCCGTTCATGGTAGGCTTTCGAGGAATACACTACAGATGGCAAGTCCTCAATCTTCTTTTTGAGCGATGGGTCGGCATCGGTTGCGTTTTTCCAGATTTGGTAGGCGTAGGATGAGAGATCAACTTCTGTATCGTCGTCGCCATCGAGAATACCGGCCTTCTCGTTGTAGAGGTCGAGTACGGCCTGTTGGTCTTCATCTTCAAAGAATGCCTCGTCCGTTCCTACTACTTCGGCGTTCTGGTTGAGGCGCACCCGCACGCGCTCCCGCAGCCCGATCAGGCGTTCGATTCCATCAGCCGGGAGAAAGGAATAGCACAGGATTTCGGCGGCCTGTTGGCCGATGCGGTCAACACGGCCAGCTCGCTGAATCAGCCGGATAATGGCCCACGGCAAGTCGTAGTTCACCACGACAGCGCAGTCTTGCAGGTTCTGCCCTTCGCTGAGCACGTCGGTCGCAATCAGTATGCGTAGTTCCTCTTGGCCAAAGCTGTCTTTCTCGTTGCTCCTTGGGCTGAAGCGCCAAGCGAGTTTTGTCACGTCCGGCGTATTCCCGGTCACAGCGGTCACGCTCGACACTCCGCGTCCCTTCAACTCGCTTTCTAGGTAATGCACCGTGTCGGCGAATTGGGTAAAGACCAAGACTTTGCAGTCCGCATGTTCAGCCCTCAGCAACTCTTCCAGCGCGTCCAGCTTGGCGTCCTTGGCCGCGTACCACTCGCCGAATTGGGCTAGGAGGTCGAGAAGCGTCTTGGCGTCGGCCTTTAGGGCACGGCCGAGGTCCGCGGCGAAGTAGCGTGGCGACAACCAGCGAAATCGCTTCTTGTAGCGGTTGGTATAGAGCGCATATACCTCGGCGGCTCGCTGGCGGAAACCGGCCTCGGTCCTCAGCGCGATTGCTCCGCCGGGCCCTTCACTATCGGCCTCCTCTTCCGCATCGAAGAAGTCGCCGACGTCCTCATCAGCATCTCTGTCGAAGGATTGCGTATCCAAGAGTCCGGCATCGATCGTTCCGATGGGGAGCGGCAGGTCATTATCAATGGCGTGAAGAAAAATGAAGTTCCTGAGAACGTGTCGTTCGACCGACAGCAGAAAGGCATGACCGCTGCTCTCCAGACGCTTAAACAGGTTGGTTCGGCAAAAGCCCATCAGGCGCTTACCAGCACGCGATAAGTCGTCTAGAATTTTTGTTTCGGTATCGGTGGGAGGCGTAGGCGGCGATGATTTGACATAATTGCCCAGACCGTAGCGCGGGAGTTCCAAGCCGTTTATGGCCTCAACGACGTTGTCCGCGAACAGCCGGGCGTATTGCTCATCTATATCAAACCTAAGCGTCCTTGGGACTCGTGCTGGAAAATAGGAGCGCGTACCGTCTTCAAAGGTCAGATACTTTCGCCCATTGTTCTCATCTGTGGCAGCATAGTTGTCTTGGATGAAGCTGCGAGTCCGACGTACGAGATACAGGCGCATTAGCTCCCGCCAGTCGGCGGCGTATTCAGATTTTTCAAATGCTGCCAAGGACCGAACCGGGGCTTGGTGCTGGCGCACGAACTCGGTCTCACCCATCTGCCTAAGCAAGCGTTCCGGGCGAACGCCGAGATCTGCATCATCGGCTACAAATAGGCGAAGCTGGCTAGATAAATCTAGGTAAGTCTTGTTGTATGGGGTCGCCGACAGCAGGATGCACTTGCTGTCATTTTCCGTGATGTATTCTTGGATAGCGCGGTATCTCTTGCCTTCGCGGTTTCTCAGATTGTGGCTCTCGTCGATGAGTACCAGCCGGTAACGGCGCATGTTGGGCAATTCTTTAATCACGCGGCTGATCGACAGTACGCGAGCCTGCATGCGGTACTGCTCGCGATAATCCTCCCACATTGGAACGAGATTCTTCGGGCAAATGATTAAGGTCTCAAGCCCGTAATCGTCTTCAAATACCCGCGCTAGAGCCGTTGCCATGAGCGTCTTACCCAGCCCGACAACATCGCCGATAATGACGCCGCCGCGTTTGTTCAGGAGATGGGCCGCGATTTTTACCGCAGCCATCTGAAAGTCGAGCAGTTTGTTGCCGAAGTCTGTGGGAATGCGAAACTCGGTTAGGCCAGCCCGTGCTTCCTGTGATAGATGGTAGGCTATCTTAACGTAGATATGGTACGGCGGGATTGGTTCCTCTCGCGCCCAACTCTCATTGATGATTTCGCTCAGCTCTTTCGATATATCGACGCACCAACGGTCATTCCACCGTTCCTCAAACCATTTAGCGAGCTTCTGACAGGCGTCGTGCTCTAGCACATCGACGTTGAGTTCACCCTGACCAGCTAGTCCCGCTTGCGTGAGATTGCTGCTGCCCAAATATCCGACGGTCGGATTGATCGGATCCGGGCGGAACAACAAGTAGAGCGTGGCGTGAAGCAGGTGTTTGAGGAACAGCTTGACCACGACCTTCTTTGCTTCAAGCTGCCGCGCTAGTCTGCGAAGGCCCGCCTCGTCCGCGTTGTTGGGTGCGCCAATCGTCAGTTGCTCTCGAAACTCTTCCGCCAGCTTGCGCTTCAATTGCAACGCCGTCTGGTTGTCTAGCGACTCTTCATTTGCCGAGAGACTTCTCGCAATGCGAAGCTCTTCATGGGGCAGCCGCTGCATGCCGACCAGCAGACGGCAGCAATGACCGTCTCCACCATCCCATTTTTCGACGTATTCGTCAATGGATCGCCAGCCGCGGAGGTTGAAGTAGCCCACGCAGAAGTCTGCCCGGTCGGCAACTCCCATGGTTTCCGCTAGGGCTGGACGGAGCGATTGTTCAATGTTGTCGAAAATCCGCGGCATTGTAATTGTTCACAGCATTCGGCGGGGCGGCCCCAGCCGCTATCGGCTAGCGTAAGGATCGGCCGCGTCGCGCATCCCATCGCCGACCACGTTGAAGGCCAAGACCGCGACGACCACGAAAAGCCCGGGCAACAACAGCCACGGCGCCATGGCCACGGCCTGAAAGTTCTGCGCCTTTTGCAGCAGCACGCCCCAGCTAACTACCGGAGCCCGCAACCCAATCCCCAAAAAACTCAGCGCGGTCTCGCCGAGTATCATGCCCGGCACCGCTAGGGTGGCCGACGTGATCACGTGGCTGAGGAACGACGGCAACAGGTGCTTGAAAATGATTTTCAACTCGCTGGTGCCCGATAGGCGGGCGGCAACCACAAAATCCTCGTCGCGCAACGACAGAAAGCGGCCGCGCACCACCCGCGCCAACCCGGTCCAGCCCATCAGCGAGAGAATGATGGTGACGCCAAAGTAAATCCGCAGCGGCGGCCAATGCGCTGGCAGGGCCGCGCTCAAGGCCATCCACAGGGGCAGTTGCGGCACGGCCATCAGGACCTCGATCATGCGCTGCACCACCACATCGACCCAGCCGCTGTAATAACCAGCCACCCCCCCCAGCAGGATGCCGATGAGAAAGGTCAAGGCCACGCCGATCAGCCCAATGGTGAGCGAAATGCGCGCCCCATGTATGATTCGGCTGAAGAGATCGCGGCCCAAGTCGTCGGTGCCAAAGAGGAACAACGGCCCGCTACCCGCGCCGAACAAGTGCAAGTCCGCGTTGAAAAGCCCCCAAAACTCGTAGGCCGGGCCGCGCACAAAAAAGCGGATTGGATACACGGCCTCGGCGTTGACGCGGTACTCGCGCTGCCACGGGCCGGCGGTCGTATCTCGCCGCACGCCGTGGACAAAGGGACGCCAGTGAAAGCGCCCCTCGCCGTCGAAGAAGCGGATCGACTGCGGCGGGCAGAGGACGTACTGGGCGTGGCGCTGGTCGGGCCGGTACGGCGAGATAAATTCGCACAGGGCTGCGAGGCCGTAGAGTGCGAGCAGGGCCGCACTACCGGCTAGGGCCAGCCGATGGCGGCGGAAGCGCATCCACATCAGCCGCCACTGCGAGGCGTCGGCCAGTTGGGCGGCCGGGCGATCGTCACTCATAGCGGATGCGCGGGTCGGCAATGGCCAAGAGAATGTCCGACAGCAAGGTGCCGATGACCGTCAGGACGCTGAGCACGAGGAGGAAGCTGCCGGCCAAATACATGTCTTGGTTGCGGAGGGATTCGAGCAGCAAGGGGCCGGTCGTCGGCAGGCTCAACACCACGCTGGTGATAGCCGAGCCCGAGATCAGGTGCGGCAGCATCCAGCCGACGGTGCTGATAAAGGGATTGATGGCAATGCGCAACGGGTACTTAATCACCAAGCGGACCGGCCCCAAGCCCTTGGCCAGCGCGGTCGTCACGTAAGGCTTGCCCAGCTCGTCGAGGAGGTTGGCCCGCATGATCCGCATCAGCCCGGCCATGCCGGCCGTGCCGATGACCACGGCCGGGATCCACAGGTGCCCGAGCAAGTCCGCGAGCTTGGCCAAGCTCCACGGCGCACTCGCGTACTCGGGCGAAAACAACCCGCCCACGGCGATCCCAAACCACTCGTATCCCAAGTACATCAAAACCAGCGCGAGCAGGAAGTTGGGCGTGGCCAAGCCGACGAAGGCCGCGAGCGTGGCCGTGTAGTCGAGCGCTGAGTACTGGCGCAGGGCCGAATAGACGCCCACCGGGAAGGCCACCAGCCAAGTCAGCAAGGTAGCGGTCGAGGTGATCAGCAAGGTGTAGCCAAGCCGCTCCCAGATCAGGTTGTTGACCGACTGGCCATACATCACCGAATAGCCCATATCGCCCTGTAGGAAGCCGCCCATCCACTTGCAGTATTGGATGAACAGCGGGTCGTCGAGATGGTAGCGGGCGCGCAAGGCGGCGATTTGTTCCTCGGAGATGTCTTGGCCCTCGGCCTGCAACTCTTGCAGGCGCGACGTGATGATGTCCCCGGGCGGCAACTGGATGACGACAAAGACCAGCACCGACACGGCCAGCAGCGTGGGGATCATAATCAGGACGCGGCGGATGATGTAGTTGATCATGGCTCAGTTTTGTTGCAGATACCAAGTCTCTGGATAGTAGGGCCAAGACCAGCGCGAATCCCACCCCCAATAGCCTTGGCGCGGGACATTGTGCAGCCGATTGCTGACGATGACCGGGTGTGGCCCTAGGCCGATGATGCCGAGTGCCCACAGGTTTTCGGCTTGGCTCTGGAGAATTTTCTTGCCCATAGCAATGCGCTCTTGGAGGTCTGAGGTGCGGCGGAGCACCTCCCACCAAGCGATTAGGTCGCGGACTTTGGCCGGCGGCAGCCAGCCGCGCCCTCCGTCCGACCGATACCACCGCGACCACTCCGGCCACTGGGTCACCTCCTGCCCTACGTGCATGGGCACGTACCAAAAAGGCTCGATGGGAAAGAGGATGTCGGCGTTGCGGTCGGCGTGCCAGATGCTCATGTCCATGACTCCGCCTCGGGTGCGGATGCCTTGCAGGGCGCCGCTTATTTGCTTGCGGTTGATGTGCAGCCCTACTTCTCGCCAGTGGGCCGTTACCAAATCCACAGTAACTTGCTTAGGCGTCTCCCCAAGCGTGTACTCCAGCGTGATTTCAAGCGGGCGGCCATCGGGATGCTCGCGCCGGCCATCGCCGTCGCGATCTACCAACCCCATCTCGTCGAGCAAGGCGCGGGCGCGCTGTGGATCGTGCTCGGCCCAAGCGGTGGCAAAGGCCGGCTCAAAGTAGCGGCTCGACGGTACGACCGTCAACTGCCGAGGCATGCCCTGCCCGTAATAGGCAATGTCGTTGATCTCGGCGCGGTCAATGGCCAGCGAGAGGGCGCGGCGAAAGCGCACATCTTGAAAAATTTGCCTGAGACGCGCATCGGGGTGGGTCATGTTGACCATCAGGGCCACGTCCGAGCCGTAGGGACGGGGCCAGAGGTACGTCGCATAGCCATTGTCTCGTTCAAAGCGCTTAAACAGCGGAATGTCGGCGGTCTTAAACTGCCGCCCGGCAAAATCGACCTGCCCGGTGGCGGCCTTGGCCGCCATGATCTCGGGGCTGTCAACCCGCTGGACTTCAAGGTAATCTATGTAGGGCAGTTGGTTGCCGGCTGGATCTACTTTGGGGTAATAGGGGTTGCGGCGATAGCGGACGCGCGTCGAGGTCTTGCTGACCACCACATAAGCGGTCTGCACCGGCTTGTGAAAGACCATTAGGTCGCGGGTATTGACAACGGCTTGGAAGTACGTGCGCCAGTCTTGCAGGCCGAGCTCGGCTGCTTCGCGTGCGAGCTGGTCCGCGTCGGTAAAGTCGGGATGGTAGCGGCGCATAAAGTGCGCCGGGGCCGACAGGTGCGAGCTATTGTGGGCGAGGTGCTTGACAAAAAGCGGCATCGGCTGGGGAAAGTGATAGCTAAAGAGGTGAGGACCGCGTTTTTCAATGCGGGCCCCCTTAAAGCGCGGCGACACCACGGGCGTGAGGCTTTTGTTCATCTGGACGCGGTCGAACCAAAAGACAAAGTCGTCGGCCGTCACCGGGTGCCCATCCGACCACTTGTGGCCGGGCCGGAGGGCGACCGTCAGGGTGTGGGCGTCGTCGTGGTACTCGACGCGCTCGGCAAAGTTGGGCAGCGTTAGCTGGAGCTGCGGGCCTGGGCGCAGGGTTCCTTCGGGCACGTTGAGGAGCTGCTCGCCGGCGAGGAAGAGCCGAGCGGTGCCCCCATACGTCCCAATCCCGTCGAGCGGCTCGACGACAATCGGGTCGTCCGGGAGCCGCTCCTCCACCGGCGGCAGTTCGCCGGCCGCCACGAGTTCGTCGAGCATGGGCGACTGGCCGAAGGTCGTCAAGCCGATTTCCGCGGCCGTGCGCGGCGGGTGGAACCAGCTTTCGGGCCACGCGGTGCGAGGGATGTCGCCCTCGGCCGGCGGGGGCGTCGCTTGACTTGCCCGAAGGGCCACGAGCACCAGCAGGCACCCGGCCGGCACTGCATTCACAAGCGTCATATTATAGAAGGTAGCGAAAAAGCAAAGCCAACAGTCTAAAGCGATTGCACCTATTGCGCCAGAGAGTGCGGCAAACTACCTTCCCCTTCCCTAAGCACCGACACGCGAGGAGGTGGCGACATGAAACTGCTAATGTGCGTAGTGCGGCCCAACGCATTAGACGCGATCAAGGAATCGTTGAGCGGGTTGGGCATCCAAGGCATCACGGTCAGCGAAGTCAAGGGTTTTGGCCGCCAGAAGGGCCATAAAGAGATATACCGCGGCGCCGAGTACGTCGTCGATTTTACCCCCAAGATCAAGGTTGAAGTGGTGGTCCGGGACGACCTCGCCGAGCAGTGCTTGGGGGCCGTGCGCGAGGCCGCGCAGACCGGGCGCATCGGCGACGGCAAAATTTTCATGCTATCGGTAGATGAAGTAGTGCGGATCCGCACCGGGGAGACCGGCGACGCGGCTGTTTAGCACCCGGCGCCAGAAGTTCGACGACGCGGCTGCATCCATAGCGGGTGTGGCCGCTTTCTTCTAATAGGCAGGGCGTGAAAGGAGCGGAGCGTACAGGGATAGCATCCCGGCTTTCCGTCCGGGCCAGTTCACTAAAGAAAATGCGGGACGCGCTGCCGAAGACCTTGCAAGGTCTTCGGCCCCGAGCCCGAAATGGGCTTTAAGAGCCCTTCATCAGAAAGAGGATAAGATGGACGAAAACGGACAATCTTGGTTTGATGATTACGCAGAAGACGCGGACGAGGTACAAGTCGAGGAGTACGACATTACCGTATCTCCCAACGATTTCAATGTAATGACATTGCACAGCTTCGTGGAATCTGGTGCGGTACGCATTCCCGGCTTTCAGCGCAACTTCGTCTGGGATTTAGGGCGTGCCTCTAAATTGATCGAATCCCTCATACTCGGCCTACCAGTACCACAACTGTTCCTTTACGAACAGGATCATAACAAGTTTCTCGTCATAGATGGCCAACAGCGCCTGATGTCGATTTACTATTTTATCAAGAAGCGATTCCCGCGGAAAGAAACGCGAGTAAAACTTCGCTCTATATTCGATAAAGAGGGATATATTCCAGAAGAAATACTGCACGACGCTAGCTATTTTCAGCCTTTCAACCTCCGGCTGCCTGAAAAAATTCCCAATCATCCAAATATGTTTAAGGGTCTGAACTACGCGACGCTTGGTGACTACAAGACCCAGTTCGATTTACGACCAATAAGAAATATTGTCGTCAAACAGAATACGCCCTCCGACGACTCCTCAATATATGAGATATTTAACCGACTCAATACGGGCGGTATAACCCTGAGTCCACAAGAAATTCGCACTAGTATGTATCACTCGGATTTCTACAATGTACTGTACGATATTAATAATCTGCCGAAGTGGCGGAGAATTTTGGGACAATCCATACCTGATTTACATATGAGGGACATTGAATTTCTTCTTCGTGGGTTTGCCACACTTGTCGATGGCGATAATTACGCGCCTTCTCTGGCCAAATTCTTGAACCAGTTTTCTAGAAAATGTAAAGATCAACGTCCAGAGCAGAATGTGTACTGCCGGAAACTTTTTGAGTCTTTCCTAGAGGCATGCTCCAATTTGCCGGACATTGCTTTCAAAAATAAGATAAACAATCGGTTTAACGTTGCGCTCTATGAGTCAGTTTTTACGGTTGTCTGTGAGAAGGCATTTGCAGAACGACGCGTCGTCGCTGGTGAAATAGACATAGAGCACCTGCAAGCACTCGAAAAAGACAAGGAGTTCGCTGAAGCGAGCCGAGTAGGCACTACGGCCACCTCAAATGTACATAAGAGACTGAATAGGGCACGAGAACTTGTGGGGGGAGCCGAATTCTGATGAGTGTTATTGATGGCTTATACAAGGATTTCTCTGATATATTGACCTTCTTGTACAAGTCAGGCGAAATTTCATGGCGCAGTGTTGCAGATGAAAACTTCAGGAAAGTATTGTTGGTAGCTGCCGCGAGCTATTTTGAACGGTCTATGACGGAGGTAGTGGTCAATTTTGTGGAACAGGTTACTGGAAAAGATCATCCTATAAAGTGGCTTGTGCAAAACAAAGCAGTGAGTCGCCAGTACCACACATGGTTTGATTGGGAGAAGAAGAATGCCAATAGGTTTTTTAGTCTATTTGGAGATTCCTTCAAGAATCACATAACGGAAAAGGTGAAAACGAATAACGACGTAGAACTATCTATACAGGCATTCTTAGAAATTGGTCGTGAGAGAAATCGTCTTGTTCATGGCGACTATGGCAGCTTCTCACTTGAGAAAACCTCCGAAGAAATATACAAACTCTACTCTGATGCGAAGGCTTTCGTAGAATGGTTCCCGGATGAACTCAATAGGTTCACTAAAGAAGAATCACCGGACAGACGATTACCGCTTGCGGCGGACGGTCGTAGGTAGAAAGGCTATAAAGGCTATGGCAATGCACAGCGAAATATACGCGGCCTACGCCGCAGCGCGTCCCCGGTCGCAGGAGTACTTTGCTCGCGCTTGCAAGGTGCTCGGCGGCAAGGCCGGGCACGACCTGCGCTACGCAACGCCGGTGCCGCTCTATATCGAGCGGGGGAGCGGCGGCCGCAAGTGGGATGTCGATGGCAACGAGTTCATCGACTTTCTGCTCGGCAACGGGGCCTTGCTCTTGGGACACGCGCCAGCCGAAGTCGTAGCGGCCATTGCCGCGGCGGTGGAGCGCGGGACGCACTTTGGCAACGACCATCCATTGCACCTCGAGTGGGCCGAGCGCATCCAAGCCCTGGTCCCCTCGGCCGAACGAGTGCGTTTGGTCAATTCGGGGACGGAGGCGACCTTGCTAGCGCTGCGCTTGGCGCGGGCTTTTACCGGCCGCCCCAAAGTCCTGCGCTTTGCCGGCCACTTCCACGGGTGGCACGACGACGTGATGCGCGGCGTTCAGCCGCCCTTTGATGCGGATGGCTCGTTGGGCATTCCCCCCCAGGTGCGCGACCGCATCGTCTGCGTACCGGCCGGGGATGCAGCCCAAGTCGCCGACGTCCTCGATGCAGAGGGCGATATTGCTGCGGCGATCATTGAGCCATCGGGCGGCTCGTGGGGCCGGGTGCCCCTAGCACCGGAGTTTTTGCGCGATCTACAAACAATAACCCGCGCCCGCGGGGTGGTGCTGATTTTCGACGAGGTCGTCACCGGCTTTCGCTTCAGTCCGGGCGGTGCCCAAGTGCTCTACGGGCTGCGGCCGGATCTATCTTGTTTTGCCAAGGTGGTAGCCGGCGGCATGCCCGGCGGGGCTGTGGTGGGACGAGCGGACATTATGGAGCTCTTCGATGTGTCGGGCGATTCCCGCCCGCCCGTGACGCACCAAGGGACTTTTAACGGAGCACCGCTTTCGGCTGCGGCTGGAATTGCCGTGCTCAAGCGCGTGGCCACGGGCGAGCCGATAGACCAAGCCAACGCCCGCGCCGCGGACCTGCGCGCTGCTTGGGACGAAGTTTTGGAACGCCGCGGCATCGCGGGGTACGTATATGGCGCGTGTTCGACCTTTCACGTCTATTTTGAAACCGAGCACCCGCACGCACAAAAGGCCCATAGCCGGGCGGATTTGCACACGACCGAGGCTGAGCGGCTCAAGGGGATGCCGGGGAAGCTGATCGAAGAGTACCAGCGCAATTTGCGCTTTTACGGGGTCGATAACATGAGCTCCACCGGCGGCGTACTCTCGTCGGCCCACACGGCCCAAGACATCGAAGAATCGACCGCGGCGTTTGCCCAGACGGTTGAGTCGCTCTTGGCACAAGGGCTGATTCTGACGTTGTAGCCCTGCGGCCTTGCCGCGCCGCGCCATCGCCTGTAATTTTTTGCTACATTCTCTGCTCAATTCTCGCGAGGTCCGTCCATGGCCGAGGTCGTGCGCCACAACTGTGGTCTGACCATAGCTCACTCTCTCCACGACGCCTACCGCTTTATCCATTCGCTCCAGCATCGAGGCCGCGAGGCGGCCGGCATTGCGGCTGTCGGGGACGACCGCATCGACGTGATCAAGTGGAAGGGCGGGGTTTCGCGCTTTGACGTAACCGATCTCCACAAAATTTTCCTCAGCCCCAACTACCACACGTACATGGCCCACGTGCGCTACGCCACCCGCGGCTCAAAGGACAAAATCCTCGAGGAGGCGCATCCGCACGTCATCGGCGGCACGGTCGAACACCGCGACAACCACATCCTGATCTGGGACTGCGACCTAGCGGCTGTCCACAACGGCCAAATCGACCGGGTCTTCTTCGAGGACTCGGCGCCCTTGCACTTGTATTCGAGCTGCGACACAGAGGCCCTGCTGTACCTCTACCGCGAGCGCGGCGCGTACAACTTCCTCAAGGAGGTGCCCGGAGCCTATACCTTGGCCATTGCCGACAAGCGCGAACGCGACGTGATCGCAATACGCGATCGCACCGGGATCAAACCCGGAGTCCTCGGTTGGAAGGACGGCAAGCACGTGATGGCCTCGGAGGACATCGCCTTCCGCAAAAACGGCGGCGAATACGTCGAGGACTTGGAGCCGGGAGCGATCTACTATCTCACGCCCGAAGGGGATTACCGCAAGGAAGTCGTGGTCAAGACCAACCCGGCCTATTGCTTTTTTGAATGGAACTACATCACCGACCTCGACTCGATCATCAACGGCGTCAGCGTGCGCCGCATCCGCGAATCCCTAGGCGAGATGCTCAGCGAGGAATTTCTGCCGCCCGACGGCGATCTGGTCACGTATCTGCCGCGCTGTCCCGAGGTGGCGGCCCGCGCCTACGCCAAGCAGGCGGAATTGCCCTTTGAACCCGTGTTCTACAAGATGCGCGGCGAGCGCTCGTTCCAAGGTTCAACCGCTGACGATCGCAAGGACTCGATTGGCCAGAACTTGCACCTTTTGCCCGGGATGGCGCGAAAGCTCCAGGGCAAGACCGTGATCCTGATTGACGACAGCATCGTGCGCGGCAACAATTCCAAGCGGGCCTGCGACCTGCTCTACGAGGAGGCTGGCGTTGAGCGAGCCTATTTGGTGAGTTACACGCCGCCGATTGGCATCATCGGCGACGATGGCGTACCGAGGGGATGCACCTTTGGGGTGGATATGCCGCCAGACCCGCCGCCGGGCGACGAGTTTATCGCACGGGGGCGCACGGCCGAGGCCATTGGCGAGGCAATGGGAATGCCGGTGATTTACTTGTCGCAGCAGGGGATGCTCAATGCCTTTGCACAGGCTGGCCTGCCCGAGCGCGCCTTGTGTACGTACTGCATTGGCGGGCGCATGCCCTTTGAAGCGGCTGGATCGCTAATCCAAATCGGCGACCGACCGCAGCTCGACTTGTGGCGGGCTTGAGCCGCTAGTCGGCCCTCAATACAGAGCGGCCAAGAGCAAAAAACAGCAAGCGATGGGCATGGGCGTTGTCTGCGGTCGATTAATTTTGCATGATAGGCCCTGCAAGTTGCCCTATCAAACGCGAATCCAAAGGAGTAAAACGATGATCGTCGAAGAAGTACGGCTGTGGAAATTGACCCGCCGCCACATGCGCGAGCGGCTGGAACAGGGCCTGATCAAGGGCGCGATTTTGCCCACCGGCAGCACGGAGCAGCACAACGAGCACTTGGCGATGGAGCACGACACCGCCAGCGCGGCGCATGTCGCGCACCAAGCGGCCTTACAGCTCTATCCGCAAGTGGTGGTGGCCACGCCCCTGTCCGTAGGCATCTCCGAGCACTGGATGGAATTCCCCGGCACCTTGAGCCTGCGGCCGGAGACCTTCTTTGCCGTAGCCTACGACGTGTGCGAGTCGCTCAAGCGGCACGGGATTGAGCGCGTCCTGATATGCAATGGCCACGCCGGCAACAGCCCCTTGGGCGGCCAAGTCGAGGACTTCAGCAAGGGGCTGGGTATGGACGTGCAGTTTTATTCGTATTGGGCCGCGTATTCAGAGGAGTTGGTCGCCCAAGTGCTGGACTCGGGGGATTGCCCGGCGCATGCGGCCGAGTTTGAGACCTCGTTTGCCATGGCGGCGTTTCCCGAGAACGTGCAGTGGAAAGGGGTTGATTACGCAGCGGCCAACCTCGACATCAAGAGCGAAAGCTACGCTCCGCGCGACCCGATCTACTTTGAGGCGGGCCGCGACTTGGCCACACCCAAGAAAGGCCGGGTGATGGCCGATGTGGCCATTGACTGGGTCGCCGCGAAGATGCAGGCGATGATCGACGCTTAGGGAAGGAATACCCCCTCACAAATAGCTATTGACGATGTTTTCCAGCATTTCCTCGCGGCCGCTGCGCCGTTCCGGCTCGCCGTGCTGGTGGACGTAGGCTTCCAACTCGGCAAAGTTGGTCTCTTTCGCTGCTCTACGAGCGCTACGAAATCGAGCTAGACGACGAAGTGATTGCGGGGGCGCGGCGGGCGTTGGAGCGAATGATGGCCGTGCCGAGGGACAGTTGAGCTTGTAGTTAGCTCTTGTACTTACCGCGCGCTCTTTCAAAGAGCATTTGCTGGAGCGATGGGGCATCTTTCGCATTTCCCGTTCCGCATTCTGAATCCAACCGCTGAAGTGCGGCCCGATGAAAATTGGGCGAGATCTCAAAGCCTATGAAGTGCCTGTTGAGTCGCCGCGCGGCAATAGCCGTAGTGCCGCTGCCCATGAATGGGTCCAATACCGCTTGGCCCTCTTGCGTTGTGAGCCTGATCAGGAACTCAATGAGCTGCAGCGGCTTCTGGGCCTCGTGAATTTTTTGTTCGCCCTTTTGGAAACCAAACGCCAAGAGATTGGTTGGGGCCGCGCCATGGCTTTGACACGCTTCTAGGTTCATGGCCCCTACGCCTTGTTCGAGGATGTTGTCGGCAATAGTTCCGCCGATCTTGTAGGGCTTTACGAACCAAGCAATCGGCTCATATACGGGGGCGAGGTTTCCCAAACGCCAGCCGCGCCACGCTTTGGCCTCGGCTTCTAACCCACGCCTTGCAAAGACAATGCTCACCCTTTGCGCTCGATGGTGCGCCGATTCTTTCTGCCAAGCGAGCATGTCCTTGAGCAGAAAGCCGCTGTCTTCAAAGGCGTTGACGACGCGGTGTATGGTGCGGCGTGCGCCGAAGACGAAAAGTGATGCGCCGCGCTTCATTTTTGGCAAAAGCCGTTCAGTCCAGCTTTGACACCACTGCTGATACTCCCGGCCAATGTTCCTATCGGCCTGCGACCAGCCATTGATGGGTTTGCCTCGCCTCTTAAAGGCCGATTTTCCAGCCTGCGCGGGCGACTGCCCCAACAGTGCCGAGTTCGTATTGTCGTGTAAGACATCCCAGTCGTCTAGACTGATGCCATAGGGAATGTCCGAGAGGAAAAGTTCAATGCTGTCGTCGGCCAAGCGCGAAATGTGATCCCGACAGTCGCCGCGTGTGATTTGGTCCAAGTATTCCTCGTTCATGCTGCCTCCAAGTCAAGGATGTCGTTTTTGGCAACGGATTGAACCTTTTGAACCTTGTTGTCGAGTGTCCTCCACTTCAGCACCTCCTTTATCGCGTCAGCGCGAGATAATCTCATGATTCGCTCTCGCTCCGTAGCGAGAAAAGTAAGTGCTTCTTCTTTCGAGATGCCTATGGCCTCGTTTGATGCGAGTTTCTCATCCCGCCATATTGCGCCGATTACTTCGTCAAAGTCCAAGAGTGTGCGATTCACCGTCTGCCAGTAGCTAGCTGCATTCTTTGACGGATTCATCGCTTCGACCGTTCTAAACACCTCGCGAATCAACTCCATTGCCTTGTTCCTCGTTGATTCTTGGGCATAGCGAACAAGCACAGCTAGATGGGTGTACGTCGCAATGCAGACGGACCGCTCGGCAGCCTGTTTGTATATCTGACTCGTCCGAGACGGCAATTGATACACCGGACAAACAACCATTGCATAGGGCTTCCCATGCTTCCAGTCGTCCATTGCTTGCACTTTGAAATCCTTCTGATTCTTCGCGGTGCGGCTCAGTCTAAATGCTTTTGCATCGGCGACAAAACCGTAGTCGTCAGTGACGCACTCAACATCAGCTACATTAGCTCGCTCCTTGAGAACCAAGCTTGTAAACCCCATTGCAGTGTATGCTGCGTGAATTACAACATCAGTGTATTTGGAGTATAGCTTCTCTTCGCTGGTGTCGTGCTCATAGCACTCCGGGATTGCACCACATAAACGCAGATGTCCAAGCAGCGAGCCAATCCCTTGTACTTGGATTTCCTGCGCCAGCTCTTGCTCGATCCTTGCGGCATCAACGCCAAAATCGCCACTTAGGCGACTTATCTGGTCAATCCAGTACTTTCGGTTCTCCACTTGTTCTTTGGCAATCACCACAACCCCGTTGTGTGTCCGTTTCTCGTCTTGCGTCTTGTGGATTTACGTCCCCTCACAGATAGCTATTGACGATGTTTTCCAGCATTTCCTCTCGACCGCTACGCCGTTCCGGCTCGCCGTGCTGGTGGACGTAGGCTTCCAACTCGGCGAAGCTGGTTTCGCCGCGCATGATTTT
Source organism: Candidatus Latescibacterota bacterium (assembly GCA_965242865.1). Classification (GTDB taxonomy): domain Bacteria; phylum Latescibacterota; class UBA2968; order UBA8231; family UBA8231. The sequence goes on along the minus strand of CBDETK010000013.1, from coordinate 3,997,790 downwards.
CTCGCCGAAGCCGTTGCGGTATGAGGCGTAGCGCGCTTCCACAAAGGCGGCGAGGGCACCGTCGTCGATGATGCGCTGGGCCAGCGTTAGCCCGCGGGCAAACGAGTCCATGCCGCCGATGTGGGCGTGGAAGAGATCCTCCAAATCGCAAGAGCCGCGCCGCACCTTGGCGTCGAAGTTGATACCGCCGGGCCGGATGCCGCCTTGGTTGAGAATCACCAGCATGGCGTGGGTGGTGGAGTAGAGGTCGGTGGGAAATTGGTCGGTGTCCCAGCCGAGCAGGTAATCGCCGCGGTTGGCGTCAATGCTGCCCAGTTTGCCCTCGGCCGAGGCGAGTTGGAGGTCGTGTTCAAAGGTGTGGCCGGCCAAGGTGGCGTGGTTGGCTTCGATGTTGAGCGCGAACTCGTCCAACAGGTCGTATTTGCGGAGAAAGCTCAAGACCGTAGCGGCGTCGTAGTCGTACTGGTGCTTGGTCGGCTCTTTGGGTTTGGGCTCCACGAGCAGGGTGCCGGTAAAGCCAATCGCCTTTTTGTGTTCGACAGCCATCTGCAACAAGCGCGCGAGTTGGTCCTGCTCTTGGGCCATGTTGGTGTTGAGCAAGCTGGAGTACCCCTCGCGCCCACCCCAAAACACGTAGTTGGCCCCCCCGAGCCGCTGGGTGCATTCCATGGCTTTCTTGATCTGAGCCGCGGCCCAAGCGAAGACGTGAGCGTCCGGGTTGGTGGCGGCCCCGTGGGTAAAGCGTGCGTGCGAGAAACAGTTGGAGGTGCCCCAGAGCAAGCGGACGCCCGTGTCGGCTTGCAATTGCTCGGCCAGCCCCACGATGCGGTCGAGGCGGTCGTTGGTCGCTTGGAGGGTCGCGCCCTCGGGGGCGATGTCGCGGTCGTGCCAGCAGTAGAACGGCGCGCCTAACTTGGTAATGAACTCAAAGGCCGCACACAGGGTGTCCTCGGCGCGCTGCATGGAGTCGGCGGCGCGGTCCCAAGGCCGGTCGTACACCGGAGTTGGGCCGAAGGGATCGATGCCCCCGCCCTTAAAGCTGTGCCAAAAGGCCACGGAGAAGCGCAAGTGCTCGGCCATGGTTTTGTCGCCGACCAGTGCCTCGGCGTCGTAGTGCTTGAAGGCGAGGGGGTTTTTGGAATCCGGGCCTTCGTACGCAATTTTTTTAATGCCCTTAAAAAATTCGCTCATGGTTTGCCCTTTCTGAGTTGTGCGGTGGGTACAAGCGGCCTCACGCTGGAGTTACGTACGCGGCGGTGATGCCCCCATCGACGACAAAGGTCGCGCCAGTGATGAAGGAGGCGTCGTCCGAGGCCAAGAAGACGACCGTGCGGGCGATTTCCTCGGCCTCGCCAAAGCGGCCCATGGGGATGTGGACCAAGCGGCGCTGGCGTTTTTCTTCGCTGTCGAGGTATTGCATCAGTAGCTCGGTGCGCAAGGGGCCGGGGCAGAGCGCGTTGACGCGGATGTTTTCGCGCGCGTGGACAACGGCCAACTCGCGCGTCAGGGCGAGGACGCCGCCCTTGCTGGCGGTATAGGCCAGTTGAGGCGTGGCCGCTCCGAGCAAAGCGACAAAAGAGGCGGTGTTGATGATCGCGCCGCGGCCGGCGCGACGCAGGGCCGGAATGCCGTATTTGCAGCCCAAAAAGACGCCTTTGAGATTGACGGCCATGGTCAGGTCCCAAACCTCTTCTTCGGTAGCGATGGCGTCGGCGTCGGCGTGGTGTGAGATGCCAGCGTTGTTGAACAACACGTCGAGGCGGCCATACGCGGCTTCGGCTTGCTGTACCATGCGCTCGCAGTCGGCGGCACAGGCCACGTCGGCCGCGATGGCCATGGCCTGCCCGTTGTCGGCCGCAATGGCCTCGGCCGTTTGCTCAGCCGTGGCCGCGTTGACATCAACGGCCACAATGTGCGCGCCTTCGCGGGCACAGTGCAGCGCGGTTTGGCGGCCAATGCCCGCGCCCGCGCCGGTGATGAGGACGACTTTGTCGGCGAGTCTCATGGCACAGCGGCCCGCGCCGCCTCGCCTACGACCTCTGACAGCGCGGGATGCGCGTGGACGGTGCGGGCCACATCCTCGGCACTGGCACCGAACTCTAGGGCCAAGACGCGGCCATCTTCGCTCCCCTCGGGCGTCATGTTCTCTCGTTTGGACATTCTGTGGTCCTTTCGTCTAGAGGTGAGGACGAATACAATATAGGGCAAAAGGCGATTTCCGCTTCTCTGTTCGTCCTAGCGGGCTTATCCTGACGACATTGCACCGCACCCAACGCTTGCTATATTCGCACAGAGGCTGCCGGTCTTGGTCGATCAGGCTAGGAGATGAAAGGCTAAACTGGACGCCGAGTATCTGGCTTGGCACAAGCATTGAATCTTCAAGATGGTTGGATCGAATGGCGCGGCTCAAGGCAACCGGGGCAAAGACGAAGTTCCTGTCCCTCGAACCTTTGCTCGGCCCTTTGTATGATATGGACTTGACGGGACTTGACGGGGTTATCGTCGGCGGTGAATCTGGGCCAGGTGCCCGGCCGATTGCGGCAAACGAGGAGGTTTCTCATGCGGCAGACGAATCTAATCGCGATAGCAATGCTCTTGGCACTGAGCGGTTCGTCGGGAGGCAGCGTCTCAACCAGCGGTGCTTCGACGTTGCAAGACGCCAACTAACCTGTAGAATTCCACTAAAAAATAGGAGAAGACCCATGCAGCGACGTCCCTACGGCACCACGGGGGAGCACCTTTCCGTACTCGGCTTTGGCGGCATCGTCGTCAGCCAAGTGGAAGCGGCCGAGGCCGCCCGCTTAGTGCGGCGAGCGGTCGAGCGCGGCGTCAATTACTTTGACGTGGCTCCGACCTACGGCAACGCCGAGGAGCGTCTGGGACCGGCCTTGGAGCCGTTTCGCCGCGACGTATTCCTCGCCTGCAAGACTACCGAGCGCACGCGAACCGGCGCCGCGGCCGAGTTGCGCCAATCTCTCAAAACCCTGCGCACCGATCACTTCGATCTGTACCAGTTGCACGCCATGACGACAGCCGAGGATTTCGCCGTGGCGACAGCCCCCGACGGCGCCTTAGCCGCGTTCGTGGAGGCCCGCGACCAAGGCTTGGTGCGCTATATCGGTTTTTCAGCCCACTCGGCCGAAATCGCCCTGCAACTGCTGGACTATTTCCCCTTTGACTCAGTGCTCTTCCCGGTCAACTGGGTCAACTACTTCCAAGCCGACTTCGGCCCCCAAGTCGTGGCCAAGGCTCAAGAGCGCGGCGTCGCCTGCCTAGCGCTCAAAGCCATGGCCCGCTCGCGCCTGCCCCAAGGGGCGACGAAACGCTACGCCAAATGCTGGTACGATCCCATTGACGATCCCGCATTAGCCGAACTGGCCCTGCGCTTCGCCCTATCGCAACCCATCACCGCCGCCCTGCCGCCCGGTGAGGCCCCCCTCTTTGCAATGGCCTTGGACATGGCCGACCGCCTCGCGCCGCTCACGGCCGCCGAAGTGGAAGACTTGCGGGGCCGCGCCGAGGGGAACGCGCCGCTGTTTGAGTTGGCGGCCACCTGAAAGGAGCAACCCGTGATCCCATTGGTCAGCACCCTCTGTCAAGGCCCGCTAGGCGTGGCCCAACTGCCGCGTCTGTGGTGGAAAAACCGCCTCCACCAAGCCGGACAACTCGACGAGGACTATCCCTTTTGCAGCCGCGGTCTCGACAAATACGTGCTGGAGGTGCTGCGTCTCGACGAGGAGCGCGCCTTGCGCTTTTTGTGGGACCAGCGGCCTACGTACCTACAGTTTGAGGAGTGGGTAGCGGCCGAAGGCTCCTGCGAGGCCCTCCGCATCGCACGCTGGAACAAGTCGCTGGTGCAGCGCACTCACTATATCCCGGCCAAAATTGACGAGACCTATCGGGATATAGGCTGGTCGCCGGAGGAGACGACCGAAGTATCGGCCGTGTTGCTCAACTGCCTACAGGATTGGCACCTTTTCCATCGTCGCGTCTTCGCGCCTGATGTCCCGGGCCTGTCCGGGCCTGTGGCCCCAACCCTCAGCAGCATTGACCGAGGCCCGTTGGGCGTCTGTCAGCTTCCCCGTACTTGGCTCAAGACCTGCCTGCGTGCCCAGAGCCTGCTGCATCCCGACTACCCGGACTGCGCCGAGGGCAGCCTCGACCAGCGCTGCTTGCAGACCTTGCAGGTGGATCAAGACGCGGCCCTAACGTTGCTCCGCGAAGAGCTGCCGACCTATCTCGCTTTCGAGGACTGGGTGCGACGGGAGGGCACTATCGAGGAAGAGGCAATAGCGGCCTTCAACCAACGCCTGCTCGAGCGCGATCACATCGCCGCCAAGCAGGCCGAGATCCACGCCACCTTGCAGCGTCCCCCGACTTGGACTGCAGGCGTGTTGCTCAACCATTTGGAGGACTGGCACTACGCCCACGAGGGGTTAGGTGGGGGGTGAGTGCCTGCCTGACAACATCCCAAAGTTGATCGGGTCCAACGTCCAGCATATATTCTCAACAATAAGGATAAGAAGCGTTTTTAAGACCCCCGTTGGACGCTGGGTAGGGCTGTTGAGCGGCCTTGGCGTCCAACGTTTTTCATAAGGCGAGACGCCCTCGGTCCTAGATATTTTGGGCCGATTGAGCGACCGAAACCCTAGTTTTAAGAACGCTTCTAAGGAGTTAGATATGGCGAAACGTCGTCGTCGCAAGGGTGAAGGTTTTTCAGAAAGATCGCGAACTAATGCCGAGCTTGAATGGGCCAAATACTATAAAAAATGGGACATTATTGGGGGGATTTTTAATGGGCTGATACGTTGGGTAGGTATCATTGTATGTTTCTATTTCTTGTATTTAATGGTAGATAGTCTAGCCGGCAAAACCACTGCTACAGATATTGCACTCAAAGCTATTACCGACTTAAAACTTGACAGAGGTATTTTATACTTGCTCACAGGCGGTACAACTCTTTGGGCGATAAGAGAGCGCAGACTGCGAAAAAGAAACACAAAGCATAGAGCAGCATATACAAAGGAACTTGAAAAGCACATAGATCCCAACCGCACATCTAGTAACCTGACGGAAACAGGGGACACACATCCGGAGGACGAGCCATGACTACTGAAATGGAAGCGATCGCCGGTATCAGGCTGGTGATTTATGTATTAATTGGGTGGATAATTTACTTTTGGGGATACCGCAAATTTCGGATCGACCTACTGCGACACAAGCTATTTGTGTTGCGAGATTTGCTTTTTATAAAGACCCACAGTATGGGCATTCCCTTAGACACTCCCTCGTATGTGACGATGCGGCAAACCCTCAATGGATTATTGCGTCACGGTCATCGAGTGAGTATTTGGGGAGTGCTGGCGGCCTATTGGGGGTTGAGAAAAGACTCGCGAGAAGAACGACCTTTTTCTGATGATTTGGACGATCAATTAGCAGCCTTGCACAACGAAGAATACAGGAAGTTCGTGCAGGACATTTATCAACGCATGATGCTATCGGTATTTTGGCACATCACAACCGGTGCTCCCATTCTGATGCTATACGTAGCGTATGAGCTATGCAGCCTGTTGGTTCAGGCTCTATACCATCGAAGCCGTAGGGCGATCCATCTCAGTATCGAGTCTCTGTCGCAGCACATTGCCTCGAATGCCCCTGGGAGTAATACTGTGCCGTTGGTTGCGCGAACTTGGGAACGTACCTCCGCCCTAACTACACAACACCAACAGTCGGGTAACGTGTAGTCTTGGCATAGCCCCTTGAACAGTACCTAGAGCCGGGCCGTCACCTCCCGCAGGTGGGCGGCCGCCAAGCGCACGACTTCTTTGTCGTCGCAATCGTTGATGGCTTGGCCCTCAAAGACGACCGAGAGCGGCCCGTTGTACTCGGCCTCGGCGAGGATGGGGACGATGCGCTCGTAATCGATCCACTCCTCCTTGCCGCTGTCGATCTTGTAGAACTTGGCGCGGACGTGGGTGGCTAGGTGGGCGGTCTGCTGCATGTAAGCGTAGATGTCGTGATCTGGGTCGGGAAGGCCGCGGTTGCGGGCCGGCGAACCACACCACTGGCCGGTGTCGAGCAGAAAGCTAAAGTTGGGCCGGTCGGTTTCTTCAATGATGCGGATGACGTCGTCGCCGGTGGAGGGGTGGTTCTGCAAGCCGATGGCGATGCCTATTTCGAGGCCGTAGTCGGCCACTTCTTGAAAACAGCGAATTTCGCGGGCGCGCTCCTGCGGGTCGGTGAGGGGCTGGCCGCAGAACAGGCGGATCATGGGTGCGCCCAAAATCAGCGCGATGTCCATGTCGGCCTTGGCGGTGGCGACCTTGTCGCGCAGGTCTTCGTCGCTGCCGACAAAGTGCCCACCGGAAGCCAAGTAGCCGATGGCAAGCCCCTTTTCGATGCAGGCCAGCTTGGTCTCGATCAGGTAGGAAGCGTCTTCGGAGCTAAAGCCGCGGTCGCGGCGGAAGTCGATCAAGTCGAGACGGAGGTCGTAGGCGTGGGCGATGTAACTTTCGATGCTCTGCAGGGCGGGTGGATCGTCTTTGCCGAACATGGAGGCGTAGAGGCCGATTTTCACGATTGAGACTCCTTTGCGAGCGATGGAGGAGATTGATTGAGTGCTGGGGTAATCTAGTAAAAAAGCTCCCTTTGACAAGCACTGTTTCTAGGCCACGTTGTCTGCCCAGACGGGTCTATTTCCATGCCTACCGAATCTCCAGCGCGATGGTCGATGGAAGCGTCAATCCTAAGTCGGCCATGTCGATGAGGGTTCTCCTTTCTGAGCCATTGAGGTTGGCATACTCAATTTTATCCGTGCCATAGTCCGCCCAGTACATCTTTTTTTCGCCCGCCTCATCCGGCGGCCCCAGCGCGATGCCAAATGGCTCAACCAATCCCGTGTTGACGAGGGTTTCTACGTCTGAGCCATCGAGGTTGGCATACTGAATTTTTACTGAGTTCGGGGTCTCCGACGCGCCTTGGTCCGTCCAGTACATCTTTCTGCCCCACAGGTCCAGCGCGATGCGCACTGGAGTAAGCAACGCATCCGCCGAAACGCTCTCTAAGGTGACGAGGGTTTCGACGCCTGAGCCATCGAGGTTGGCCCGCTGAATTTTATCCGACCCTTGGTCCGTCCAGTACATCTTTCCGCCCACCACATCCAGCGCGATGCCCGCTGGAAAACTCAATTCCATGTCTGCGTTGGTGAGGTCTTCGGCACCGCCTATGCCATCGAGGTTGGCCCGCTGAATTTTTCTCCCGCTCGTTTCCGCCCAGTACATCTTTCCGCCCGCCACATCCAGCGCGATGCCCGATGGACCACTCAATCCCATGATGAGGGTTTCGACGCCTGAGCCATCGAGGTCGGCCCGCTTAATTTTATGCCCGCCAGCGTCCGCCCAGTACACCTTTCTGTTCTCTAGATCCAGTGCGATGCCCGATGGATTCGATCCCGTGATGGTGACGACGGTTGTGACGTCTGTGCCATCCGGGTCGGCACGCTGAATCGTACCCGCGGTATAGTCCGTCCAGTATAGGGCGATCAGTTCGCGGATTGGTTCTGTCGGTCCCGTCGGTTCCGGTTCTGGATAGACTTGGATGGTTTCGACGCGGGGGTATTTTTCGATCACCGCTACGACGCGGAGGCCGCTTGTTATCGCGGCGGCGAGTTGTTGGTTGGCCGCGTGCTGGCTGAGGGCGTTTTCCATCACGCCCAGCCATTGCAGGTTGGTCAGGCTGGCCAAGGGACTGACATCCGCAATCTCGTTGTCTCCTAGCTGGAGAAATTGCAGGTTCGTTAGGCGAGCTAACGGCTGCACGTCGGTAATCTCGTTGCCCCACATATCCAGCTTGCGCAAGCTGATCAGGCTGGCCAGCGGGCTCGCATCCGCCACCTTGTTCCCCCACAGCGACAGCGTGTGCAGATTGGTCAGACTGGCCAACGGGCTGACGTCCGTAATCGCGTTGCCCCGCAGATACAGCGTTGTCAGTGCTGTCGCGTGTTCGAGGCCGGCCACGCTCTCAATGTTTTTATAGCTAGCGTCGAGTTCGGTTAGGGCCGCTAAGTCCGCCGGGGTAATCGGCCCTTGCGGGCGGTCCAACGCCTCCCGCACCGCTCGCTCCAGATTGGCGTCGGCAAACTCCACGGTGGCCGATTGGGTGCTGTCAGCATCAGCGTCGGTCTGTGTGCTATCGGCGTCGGCGTCAGCGTCGGTTTGGGTGGTGTCAGGGCTTTCGGGGGCGGGCAGCCCATCGGTAGCGGTATAGGTGTCGTCGCCCAAGAATTCGCATAAGGAACAGGTGGCTTTGCCCGCCGGCCGAGAGGCCACCGGCGCGGAGTCTGAGCAGCCCATCCAAGCAGCGACGATGCCCAAAAGGACGAACGCAAGCAGGGTTTTCATCGATTTCAACGAAGACATTTTTTGCTCCTTTGTATGGATATGGTGTGGAAACTGGAAGAGAGGCATGACGCACCGAAAGAGGCAGAGCTAGCCCTAGGGCTATACTTGGAGCGCTCAGGACGCGCCCCTTGCTGTGGGTGCGCCTTTGCTAGTGTTCTCGCGGTGTCTGGGTCGAAGAGATTCCGCTCTCGGTCCTTGGCAGACTGATTGCGGGGGTGGTGCTGTAAAGGTGGATCAGCACAAAGGCCGCACGGTAGTGTGCGCTTGGGGTCGTGCGACCAGACCGACGCGCCGCCCAACAGCCGCGCACAATCCGTCGGCCTATGCTGAGAAGTAGAGAGCTTAGTGCTTGGTGCTAGCGGAGAATTTTCGGGGGGGGGAGGGGGGGGGGGGGGGTAAGTTGTTGTTTTTCAAGGACTTACGACACATTAAATCCGACGATGAATCCAAGCACTCAACAGGGTTTTGTCCCACAGCAAGGCCCCTGCTTGATGTGAAATGCTTAACCATCGTCTCGTTCATCTGCCAACCCCAAATGGGCCGCTGTAACGGGCAGGCACGGGGGCCTGCCCCAACGAAATTTTAACGGGCAGGCACGGGGGCCTGCCCCAACGAAATTCTAACGGGCAGGCACGGGGGCCTGCCCCAACGGAATTCTAACGGGCAGGCACGGGGGGCCGCCCCTGATTGTAGGTTCTTTGCCGTCGTTAAATAAAAGCCTAAACGCAGAAGCCGCAACCTGTACTTCTACGGCAATCCTCAGAAGCGGTCTGCTCCGCAAACGCTGGTGGTTTAGCGGTTAAAGAAGAAGTCCTCGGCCGTCTTGCCGAGGATGTATTCCTTGTCGCCTTGGCTGAGAAAATCGGCGTGGTCGCGGATCAGGGCTATGGCCGCGGCAAAGTCGTTTGCGGGGTTTTTCATGCGGACGGGGCCGCCGCTGTCGCTTTCCCACATGACGCGCTCCGGGCCAAAGGCATCGACGACGCGCTTGATGAGGGGCAGGAGGTCTAGATAGGGGGCCTCGCCGTTGCCGAGGGCTTGGAACGGACCGAGCTTGACCATGACGCGCGGGTAGCGAGCCATGGCACAGAGGGTGCGGATGTCGCCTTCGGGCCAGACGCCGTCGCGGAGGCGCACCCCGCAGAGATGGTCGAGGATGACCGGGGTCTCCGGGAAGCGGCGGCAGAGGCGGACCAGCCCGGGTAGGTCCGCGAGTCCCATGAGGAAGCTGAGGGCCAGATTGTGCTCGGCCCCGGTGCGGAACATCGATTCATAGCCCGGATAGTCGAGCCAGCGGTCCAACCGGCCAAAGGCGGTCGGACGCCCCGTCTTGCCGCCGCGCACGCGAAAGGCACAAATGCCGCCCTCGGCCAAGGCGAGCATGGCCTTGCCCGGATCGGCCAGCGACACGTCGGAGACCCCCGGGACAATGCCGGTGCCCGCGTAGGTCTCAGGGTCCGCGGCGATCAGGTCGAGGATGTAGCGGTGGTCGAGGCCGTACCAAGTCATCTGCACTAGGTTGAGGCGGACCTTGCCGACCTTGCGGCTATACGCAAAGTGGTCGGCGGGCGTAAAGGAGGGCAGCCACAAGTCCGCGGGCGCAAAGCCGGGGGCCAGTGGATACCGGTCGAAGTCCGAGGACCAGACGTGGATATGGGCATCGACGATGTTCACGGGAGGCTGGCGCGGTAAGTCTGACGCGCTTGGTTGAGGGCGGCGAGGGCGTCCGCGGGAAGGTGGAGGTCGGTCCCTTGGAGATTGGCGTTGACGTGCGCGATGCTCTCGGCACCCGCGAGCACACAGGTAAGGCCCTGATGCAGGACCCAAGCGACGCAGACGGCCGCGCGGGCGGTGCCCAAGTCGGCAGCAACTTGGTCTATGGCCGCAACCAAAGCGGCGAGGGCCGGGGTGTTGGGGCGGATTAGGAGGCCGGTGTCCAGCGGGCTGAAGGCTAAGCACCCTAGGCCGGTGCGCCGCAGCAGCGGCAGCATTTCCTCCTCGTAGATCGCCACGCGCGACCGACCGGCTTCGTCGCAATGGCTGCCGGCGATATTGTAGTAGTCCTCAACGCCGGCGACCGGGGCGAGGGCGAGCAAGGCTTCGACCTCGGCGGCGCGGTGGTTGGAGACGCCCCAGTAGCGGGCCTTGCCGGCCTGCACCAAGTCCTCCATGACCTCGACGATGGCCTCCGGCGGCGTATCCCCGTCGCGGTGGTGCAACAGGTAGAGATCGACGTAGGAGGTGCGGAGGCGGCGCAGGCTTTCTTCGAGGCGACCGGTGAGCTGGGCGCGAGTGTAGGGGACGCGCTTTCCAGCGGCCAGCGACGCCGGAACCTTGGTGCAAATAACGACCTCGTCGCGCCGACCTGCGACCGCCCGCCCCAGCACCTCCTCGGCCCCACCCCAACCGTAGGCTTGGGCAGTGTCGAAAAAGTTGACGCCGCGGTCCAAGCAGTGGTGGAGCACGGCTAGGGACTGGGGGCTGTCGGCGCGGGGCAGATGGCGGAAGGCGGTGCCTTGGCACAAGCGCGAGACCTGTAGATCGGTCTGCCCGAAGAAGACGCGGTCGTTAGCGTTCATAGTGCTCCAATGCCTAAGTATGCGACCCTTGCTTTATCGGCCGCGCAGGTGGGGCGCGGCGACGCCGTTGGGGTGCGTCTCAATATAATAAAAGAAGAGCGGCCCTACTTGAAACTTTGTCCCAATTCGGCTATTATCCATGCAAAACGATAAAGGATGTTAGCAAATTGCATGGATATTTACCGAGAAATGCAGAATCTGAGTTAAAACGAGCCTTGGGGCGTTCCCCTGCCGTTGCAATCCTCGGTCCCCGTCAATGCGGTAAATCAACACTGGCCCGCCACTATTTGAAAGGACAGTCCGTGGTCCATCTCGATTTACAGAACCGCATTGATCGCAACAGACTCGCCGAACCCGAACTCTTTCTCGAGCGACATCGCCAAGAACTGGTGTGTCTGGATGAGATTCAGTGCCTGCCGGAATTCTTTGTCGTATTGCGCTCCGAAATTGATCGCGACCGGCGTCCGGGGCGCTTTTTGATTCTCGGCTCGGCATCGCGGGAATTGATCCAACAGTCGAGCGAATCGCTGGCCGGCCGCATCGCCTATTTGCGGTTGACGCCGTTTTTGCGGTCCGAGACGAGTCAGGTCGCCGATTGGCAAACGCTGTGGGTCCGCGGAGGGTTTCCCGATAGCCTGCTCTCTGGAGATTCCGAGGATAGCTTCGCTTGGCGTCAGGACTTTATCCAGACCTTTTTGGAGCGGGACATTCCCGCCCTCGGCCTGACTCTTCCGGTGCCTGTGGTGCAGCGGCTATGGCAGATGCTGGCGCATTACCACGGCCAGACGATCAATTACAGCAAGCTGGCCGGAGCGGTTGATGTGTCGGTGCCGACTCTAAAGAAGTACCTCGCCGTTCTCGAGCAAACGTATATGATTCGCCTCTTGCCTCCCTGCGAGGCGAATCTGAAGAAACGCTTGATCCGCTCGCCCAAAGTGTATGTAAGAGACAGCGGCATTTTGCATGCGTTGCTCGAAATCGAAAGGTACGACCAGTTGCTCGGGCATCCGCTAGTCGGTGCTTCATGGGAAGGCTTGGTCTTGGAGCATCTGATTGCTGCCCTGCCCCGTTGGCGGCCGTCGTTTATCCGCACGGGCAACGGGGCGGAGATCGATCTGGTAATGCAACGAGGGAATAGGACGGTGGTTTTTGAATGCAAGTTCTCAAAAGCACCTAGGCCATCGCGGGGGTTCTTTGAGTTGGTCGGCGATTTGCAGCCGGAAAGTGCTTGGATCATTGCGCCGGTAGATGAGGCGTATGAACATCAGCGGGGGGTTAGGGTGGCTAACTTGGATTTTGCCGGGGACGAAAGCGAGTGTTAATTCTATAGAGTTTCAGCCGTTATGAGGAAGTTTTCACTTGAAAGGATTTTCTATGGCCCTTCTCGATACCCACACCCAAATTTCAGCGATTATCGGCGACTTTGGCAGCGGCCTCGATCACCCCGAGTGCATTGCTTGGGGCTGCGATGGCTACGCTTATGCCGGCGGCGAAGCGGGCCAGCTCTACCGCATTGACTTGGCCCGGCGCGAGTTTGAGGAGTTCGCCCAAGTCGGCGGCTTTGTCGGCGGCATCTGTCAGGATGCCCAGCACCGCTTGTACGTCTGTAGCAGCGGCGTCAAGCGCGTTGAGCCGGACGGCGCGGTCAGCACGTATTGCGACCGCGCTGGCGAGGTGCCGCTGACCGGGGCGAACTACCCGGTTTTTGACGCGGCTGGCAATCTCTATGTGTCCAATTCTGGCGGCTGGCACAAAAACGACGGTTGGATTTGCAAGATCGCTCCGGGCGGTGTCGGCGAGGTATGGAGCCGCGCCCTACCAGAATTCCCCAACGGCACGGCACTCGATGCAGCCGGCGAATATCTCTACGTGGCCATGAGCATCCAACCCCGCGTGGCCCGCATCAGAATCGAGGCCGATGGTCGCGCTGGTGCGGCCGAAACCGTGTTCGACCTCCCGCAGACCGTCCCCGATGGCCTCGCCTTTGACGACGAGGGCACCCTCTACTGCTCCTGCTACCGCCCGGACCGCATCTATCGGTATGCCGATGGCCAACTCGACGTTTTGGCCGACGATTACGAGGGCACGGCCATGGCGGCCCCGACCAATATCGCCTTCTGCGGCGCGGATCGGTCGCTTTTTCTCAGTGCCAACTTGGGGCGTTGGCACCTAGCGCACTACGAGCTGGGCAAGACGGGGATGCCGTTGAATTATCCAGACATGCCCTAGAGGCCGGATTATACCGACAACATCTCGTCGGCATAGTCCCTTTTAGCAGCCGGTGAAGGCAGCGGCCTGCCGTCTCGCTTGTATAGTTCAATGGTCTCCTCGACGATGCGACACAATGCTGAGAACACCGCTTGTTCATCATCGCTGTGGCACCCACCGTAAAAGAGACCGGGACAACGGCCAACGTAGCACTGATCTTCATCAGACCATGCTACAATTTTGGCGTAACGGGCACTAGTTTTCATTCCATAACAAAACCTCCCGGAGGCAGTCGCCGCAGGGCAGCTTGGCGCGAGCCGCTACGAGATCGCCGGGTGCGTACCCCGCGACAGCCGATCCGACCTCTAAGATGCGGGCGCAAAACTCGTGGCCGAAGAGCTGGGTCGGCGCGTCCGTCGCCAGTCGGCCCTTAATGTGGTCGTAGGAGAGGGTCGGAATCCCAAAGGCGAACTGGGCTTCGGTCGCGCTGGGTTGAACGACCAGCGGCTCGACGAGTACGTGGTCAGGCGGGCAGGCCGCCAACTCAATGCCTTTGTTTTGGTTTGCAGCAACTAAGTGAGTTTACGACCAGCTAGGTGAGTCTGGGATCGCCTCATAAATTAGAGCTTCTAGTAAAAATCCATACGTTGTTATGGATGTCCACAACATAACTCAACCCGCGCCCGCTTCATCGTCGAAGACTATTCGGATGGCTCCTTGGTGATGTAAACGTATGTCGGGTGGTTGCCTTGGGCGACGACCTTCCGAGTCTCGACGATTTTGTTCAGGGAATGCACTTGCTCGTGTGGCTGCTCTTCAAAAGGAAAGTCTGTAGATGGGCGGCATCTCCAGTATCCCAAGCCCTGATCCAACTTCAGCGTCCAGATATCGCCCGTCTCCCATTCGAGTCGAAGCTCGCGGAAGTGAGGCGCATCGCCCGTCTTGAACGTGAATGGCCCATTCCAACCCAACCGGCCCCGGCCTGTATTGATTGATTGCTCAAAGAACAACTTCCGGTCAGCATCATTTTGCCATTGGCCGCTGATCGACTGTCCGTCACGCCTCGGGCGTAGGTCTCGCTGCAATTTCCTAGTGAATAGCCTCAGTGCTGTCCTAGAATCTGCCCACCCTTCTCGAACCAAGCGAAGTAGCACCTCGCGTAATAGCAGTACGCCCCAAGGCGTGGCCAGATATCGGTCGCAATAGCTCACACGAGTCAACAGACCCCCACCGAATTGCTCCTTCAGCGGGCTGCAATGATTGTGAATATGGGTCCAGAACCGAGAGCCAAAGCCTTTGGTTGGTCCGTCAAGTTCCTTTTGGATAGGCAAATTTTCCACGGTACTATCAGGCTGTGGGCGCAATTGGTTGATGGAGACGGCATCAGTTTGAAGCGGCGGCAATGGACCCGCAATCCGTGCGAAGACGGTCTGTGCATCCCCTGGTGACTGCCCCCATGTTTCGTTCATAGGCATCGTGTTTTCATTGGATGTTGCCCACGCAACGTGTCTGCGGGTTCCTCCGGCAGTAGCAATCACTTGGCCGCTGGCCAAATGGGCCGTTGGCGCGGGCGTGTGATGCACTTCAATGCAGCCTCTCCCTGCTGTGACCAGAGCGGCCAGCGAGTGACGGTTCCCCTCACTGAGTCCATTCCAAGTGGCTGGGGCGATGATGAGACGAACTTGACGATGGTCGTCTCCCCATCGCAGGACATCTCGATAGAGAGGGAAGTCCTCTACATCCCAAGAATCCGGCGCACCACCCATCCACAGTCGAATTTCTTCCACATCAGTTTCGCCTGCGACCTCGAGAAGATGGCGAAACAACGGGCGCGTCAGCACACGGGAGTCAGGTCCGAGCAAGCGGTCACGTTCATTGAGACTAAGACCATTGAGGCACTCTGAGGTCAGAAACTCCTGGGCTTTGTGCCGATCAAGCTTGGCCGAGTCATACTGAGTGTCGAAAGTGAGCAGACAGCCATGGCAGGCGGCATCACATTTCTTTACGCAGTTGAGGACTGCGACCGACTTCTGCAACGCTAGGGCGATATGATCGCGCAACGCCGCTACATAGCCATTACCACCCGTGGCTGCGTCGTAGAGGAAGATGGATTGCTGAATCGCGCTGTCGGCAGACTTGCTTTGGCGTATAGTGACCCCGACTTCCTCCTCCTCAATCCCAAGATGGCGGCAAAAGGCGCGTCGCAAGGCAATGCCAAGCGATAAGGCTGTCGCTTCCTCGTTCAGCCCAGCAAGTTGCAACTCGAAGACATCGGTGATGCGGCTACCTCCCAGCCAGAGTCCACGCTGGATGGTAAACCCGGTGCCATCGCATTGGCTACTGCCATCCAGGTTCTTACCTCCACGCAAACGCGAGTGCCCGTCTCGGAACACTTCGGGCAGCACGGTTTCCGAAGGCGGGCCAACTTCAGACGCGGCGCGACCGCAACGCAGGCAGACAGCGTACCCATGGTGGCCCACTCCTCCACTGCCATGAAACAAGTGACCGGAGTCAGTGTACCGGAAGCGCCCGATGTGCGGGTCGGCCAACGGAGTCCACTCAGGAGTTGGGCAGCTAATCCAAGGCGACTCCACTGGAATGTAGGTTGGAGTGACGACATTGTTGTGAGGCGAATGGCGGATATCGACTGCGAATCCGGCCGGCTCAAGGTACTTTCTCGGCGTCACCGCGCCATCGCACTGCGGACACCGATCAGGTGGCGAGTGGTTATCGCCGGTGGTTCCACACTCGCGGCAGTGCCAGACGTGGCGAAGTGCCTGCACTTCGTTGACGCTCTCTACGCTTGGCGGGATGTGCCAATTAAGCGTCACGCCGCTGGACTCGTACACGCGGCCATCCATGACGACTTCCGC
Source organism: Candidatus Latescibacterota bacterium (assembly GCA_965242865.1). Taxonomy (GTDB): domain Bacteria; phylum Latescibacterota; class UBA2968; order UBA8231; family UBA8231. The sequence continues at coordinate 3,981,731 of CBDETK010000013.1, read as the reverse complement.
ACCGGGCGCGTACTCTCGGATCGCCATCTCCATCTGCCGAGAGGGATATCCCAACCGCTTGCCGAACGCTTCTTCCCGGTCCTCGCGGTTTGATTGCCTTCGCTTCAACGCCTCTATCGTGATAGGTACAAAACTGACGACTCCGATTGGGAACCCGTAGCCCGGCAGGAATTGCCGATTCGCAAGTTCCCGCAGCAGGTGTTCTCCCTCCAATCGCCGGAGTTGGTGCTTTATCGCAAGGACTGCCGGAGACCCATCCTCGAACTGGGCCGCGTCTTTACGTAGGGCCTTAACTTCGCCCTGCCATGCAGTCAATGCTTGAGCCAAGGCGATTGAGCTGGCGTTCAATAACTGTGTCGTCTCAGCAGTCGCCAACGCGGTGCCCTGAATTAGCTGTCTCAGACCCTGCACGAGGCGTCTGTCGGTCTCTGCTTCGGTGCGGCACCATTCGACGAACTGCCAGCCGGGGACCGACCCCGAAGACTCATCGTGCTGGAAAAACCAGCCCGTCTTGAGCCTACGGACATCTCGCCCATTGAGGAATGCACCAAGGCACAGTGAGTTGACGTGCCTTTGTACCAAGCGCTCACTGTCGAGGGCAACGCGGGGAATGCCCGGCTTTGACGTAAAGGGCCATAGCGGATTGTTGAATACCTGTTCACCGTGTGGAGAGCTCGGACAGAGTGTGACCGCGAACGATACACCCTCGCCTCGGCGCCCGGCCCGGCCGGCGCGCTGTAGATAGTTGGTGGAGCTCGGCGGCGCGTTATTCATGATCACCGCCGAGAGCCCACCGATATCGACGCCCATTTCCATAGTAGTCGAGCAACTGAGCACATTCAGGTCGCCATCCTTAAAGCGTTGTTCAAGTCCGCGCAAACGGTCTCCGTCGAGCTGAGCCGAGTGTTCGGCGGCTTCAAAGTACTGCGTGTTGGCGACTATTCGGTCGTTGAGATTGGACCAGACACCGAGGTCGCGCACTTGCTGCACCTGAGGGTCGGTTTCTAGCCACTCGGCGATTTCCTCGCGGTCGGCCTCGCGGCCGGACGAGTCCCGCCAGTACGCCTTGGGGACTCGGGGCGGCTTAAACTGTTGGCAATACTCCGGTTCTCCGCGCTCTGGTAGGTAGGGCGACAAGCCGTTCAGGGTCGCGTCCAGCACCCGTGCGGTGTAAGGACAAATCTCGCCGGACGAGAGTTCGCTCAACCCCGCGATTTCGCGGAGCTTGAGCAGATAGCCATCCCCGACCGGTTGCAAATATGGGCGCAATGCTGTCCAAGCATGTTCGAGCACTTCGTTGATTCTGTCTTTGCTAGATGGTGAGTCGTCTAGTCCAGCCGCTTGTCGAAGTAGACGAGGCATCCGGGATGGTCTCCTTCCTGACCGCATTGACGGCCAGAGTCGTTGCCTCTGCGTCAACTCTCTATCGAAGCCTGGGCCTTGAACGTACCGTTTCTGAACGGGTATCCCCATCCAACGCAGGTATCCATCCTCCACGTCAACAGCACTGACATCGCGCATGAAGAAGTCGAGAACTAGTTTCAGAAATACGGACCAATCTTCAGGCTGGAGCGGCCAACCGGACGGTGCTGTCTTGCCCTCCAGAGCGGGGTATCGAAGCGAGATCAGTCCCATCGTCTCGGCGGAGTTCATGCGCTTCGGCCGACGAAAAAACTCCCGGTACAGGCAGAAGTTGGCGAACTCTTCGAGCGTGGGCTTGATGTAGCTCGTCTCCTGGAAGTACTGGTGCATTCGGCGCAGACTAGCATCGCCAATGAGACGCTTTACGGCATCTCCCCAAGCCAGCGTTCCGGTGCTGCTCGCTGCACGTGCTTGGGCCAACTCGGCTTTCTTTTGTTCGAGAATTGGACGCAAGGCTGGACTATCAACTCTTTGGAGTTCGGCTATCTGACGCTCTAACTCGCTGGTGTCTATAGTTTTCCGTTCAGCGGCCAATGCGTGATAAAGTACGCTGCGAACCCGGTTCCGTTCCGCCTCCTGCTGAAGCCTCACCGCTAGACGTGCGGAGCCTTGCCGCGAGTCGCTGAAGCCTAGGAGCCGCCTGCCTTGGCTCGGGAGCTTGGCTCCCGAACGCATCGGCGGCGTGTACTCCAAGGCTGTCGGCACTATGGTCGATAGCGCGAAGGGTGCGCCGATGCGGAGTTCCCGGAACAGCCGGCGTCGATTGTCCCTCCCGCCGCAGCGGGGGCAGGTCATCGGGCCGGTCTCGATCGGCGAAAGACGGAGCGGGACTCCGTCGCTATCCTTAGAGAGGGTTTGATCTTGGTTCAGATGCCACTCTTCGATCTGCTCCTCATCAAAGCTAGGCCCGCAGATCAGCCTGCGAATGACCGACAGAGTAGAAGGCTCCTCTTCGTCATCTTCACCGGGATCAATTTCGAGTTGAAACTCGTCGACTCCCACTTCCTCAATGTAGGGCGTCAGTTTCTGCTCCCCTGTCTCGCCTGAGATCTTCTCCTCAGCAGACAGATAGTCCTGACCACACTCCACGCACACCACCAACTCGAAGACGGGATAGCAGCAGTGTTCGCAGTGGGTGCGACGCTGTGGGAACAGGGCACCGAAGGCCCAACCATCGCCAAGAGCCGCGTCTCGGCCGTTGCATGAGGCATTGACACACGCCCACAGACCGTGCTGTGCCCGGTGAAAAAGGTGGACGCGCAAGGGTAGGAATGCTTCGTCCTCACGCCGAGCCGTTGAAGCCTTTTCAAGCAGTGCGGTCACTGTCTCGAAATCGAGACCAGATTCCTCCTGTAGTGCCCCGAGCGAGACGGGTTCCTTGGCCATACGGGCGCGGATCGACCTCGCAGCAGGATCGTGACAAAGGGCATCGTACAACGGACCGGCAGGCAGACCGTCAAGAGTCTCCTCGGTCTGGCTCGGACCCAGCGGCGGCAACGACGGCACGAAGTGATCTCCGGTTACGACATGGACGCGGTCCGCGGGAGCACCGGATATATCGGCTAGAAAGCACTGCAAGTCCTCCTTGGCTTCAGCATCGCCAATCGTCGCCGACGTGGCGACGAAGCGCACACTCGCCGAGTCCACTTCAAAGCGGTGCAGGACCCGCCGGAGCAGCAATGCCATCTCAGCGGCTTGGGAGCCAATGTAAGTATGGGCCTCGTCGAGAACGATCCAGCGCAGCTTACCGCGGGACCGTTCGAGAATCGGTTGATCTTCAGTGCGGACGAGCATGTACTCCAGCATCGTCGAGTTGGTGACGAGCACTGGTGCTGCGGCATCGCGGAGAGCCTGCCTTGAAATCTGCTCCGCTCCGGCTCGCATCTGCTCGTGGGCCGGTGCCGTCTCCGGTGTCTCGCCGTTGTAGAGGCAGAAGCGAATGTCGTTGTCGAAGCCGTTGCACCAAGCGCGAAGCCGGTCACGCTGGCTATTGATGAGGGCGTTCAACGGGTAGAGGAACAGTGCCCGCGCACCTGTCAGGGCACCAGCCGTGGCGCGTTCTCGGGCCAAGTCCTCGAGAATCGGCACTAGGAAGCACTCGGTCTTCCCGGATCCCGTGCCGCTGGCAACCAACACCGAATGGGGCACATCTTTGAGGAGGAGTTTCCAGCAGTCGAGCTGATGTCGGAAGGGATGGCGGCGGCAGGGAAATGCGTACTCCCGGTACTCTCGTCTGGGTTTGCTCATTGCCGACACCAGATCTTGTCGAAGCAGGCCGCTTCTGACGAGCCCCTGCATGTCCACATCGGCAACTTTCCACCCGAATGCCGCTTCCAGCATGGGGTCGGCCAGCAAGGCACCGGGCTCGCCGGGCTCCTGTGCGTACAGACTCGCGAGATACTTGCGTAACGCCGGGGAGCGCAGGCCAAGTTGCGAGAGGATGGCACGGCCCGAGCGAGTAGAGAGGTCCTGAATGAGGTTCGAGATGCTGATGGTTTCGGTCATCGGTTGGATTCGTCCTGTCTGAGTGCTAGCTGGAACCAAGCGGCTTCATACGCTAAATCAAACCACTCAGGGTCGTGCGTACGAATGCGTTTGACGAGAAATGTCGTGCGGTCGGTGGGTTTGGAGTGAAAACAGCACCATGCGGCGGCAACAGGAGTGTCGAAAATGGGTTGGCGTTCTCGGGAGTCGCCTTCGCGTTGCCAGATGGCGAGGTTGTTGAGTAGCTCACCTTGCTCAAGCTCTTCCGCCCACTCGCTACGCCCGTCTCCTGGCGGCCAGTCTTCCATGCTGTATCGCAGATTGAGTTGCTCTTGGGTCTTGGCGTCCCGCTTCTTACGAGCCTCCTCAACAATCGGACCGGGGATTCTGCCCCCATTTAACCGAAAGCCGATGTCACACTTCACGGTATATAAACCCTGAAGCTGACGGATACCTTTGACACCTTCGGTGAGAATCGAATTTACATAATCGCTAGCGATTTGATTGCTGTCCGGCATGTCGGCCATCTGACCGCGGAGTCGCTCGAACGCCTGCCTAGCCTCGGTCCACCAGACCTGACGCTGGATCAGAAGCCAACTAAACGGCAGTTCGTCTTCCAGTCGCCAGAGCAATTGTCGAGGTGCGCTTTCGAGCCGGAACATGCAACGAACTAGGAGACTCGGTTTCTTCACCAGAACCTTGAGAAGGTCGAGCGATGTTGCTGGAAGCCCCTCGGTACGCAGCAACGAATAATTTAGGAAGCCCCATTCTTCTTCAACGCGGTGTGCATTTTCCGGGTCCAACATGGCGTCCATTGCTGCGGCAATGGATCGTATCCGCGAATCGTAATCGCGCAGGCTCACGGCTTCGCATAAACGGGAAACCTCCGCGTCCCCTGTTGACGAACTAACTGATTCGCCTGACCTGCCACCAATGACAACGGGCCGGACACGCACCTGGTCGTCGTGGTGCGCTACTACTAACCAAGGTTCATTGATGTTCAGGTCTTGCGGCAATGCGGCACCGTGCGGGGCATTGGCCGGACTGACGACATCGAGAGACACAGGATCGGCATCTGGCCGAGCGAGTGGCACGGCTTCAAAGGTCACAGGTTCATCGCCATTCGATGTCAGCGGCGCAGTGACGAAGGTCATGCTAGGGTCATATTCAAGCGTGTCTGCAAATCGGTTGACTCGAACGGCATCGTACTCATGCTGGAACTCGTCCACGATACGCAGGGCAACGCTCGCCTCGCCGGACGACGATGAAGAGAGTAGCAGTTGAACCATGGAGCGCAAATCAATAAGCGGAAGTTCATGTGTCACGCCAGACTTACGCAGCGGAAGACGGAAGTGCGCGACGAGAAGCAGACTACTACCCAGATCCGGATCCAGTGCCTTGAGTTCACCTCGGATCCAGAATTTCCGAGAGTCATTCGGCGACAGTGCGATCGCCCGCACCCCGTAGAGATCATCAACGACAAGTTCCCGGTCCAAGGGCTTGTCGTCCCGCAGGAAGTGCCCCCCGTGTCCAGGGAAGGGCACCTGCACGACCAGTCCCGCGGCCCCCTGCCAATGCAAGCGAAGGTGCATGTGCGCGGGCGGGGTAGCCGCATTTCGGGTGGCCACGTGGACCCGAACTCCGTTTCCTTCAATTCGCGGCGTCACCACGGTTTCTTGGCTGTGAGCCGAAACCTTTACAGCTTCCGCTCCGTCCAACATCAAATACCCTTCGCTCATGTCCGAACCGGAAGCGAGCGACAAGCGGAATTGTTCGGGAAGGATGCCAACGCGGCTAAGATACCGAAGCTCTCCACCGCGTATATGCCGGATTTCCCACAATCCAGAGGTATTGGGACGTTGTTGCCACTCTCCTCCCGTTTGCCGCCAACTGACCTCATTGGTCGGTACGGTACGCGGGTCCTGCTCGGCCTTGGCGACGCGCAACCTCGGTGTGCCGCAGAACAACGACAACGGCCGAACAGATTCTAAATCGTAGCATCGCTGACCCTCCAGCCAGTAGTCTTCCTCGACCATTTGCCCCGAAGATGGCCTTACCACGCACCGCCCGTGAACTGTTTTAATCGCGGTCGATTCAGTGATCCTCCACAGAATTCGTCCAAATGGCTCAAGTCCCTCGCTCTCTCCCGCCAAAGACGACTCCAACGCGCTCTCGTGGTCTGTAGTACAATCTGTCGGGGCTAACACGACGATCTCCGATGCACGGTTGCTGACACTGCCTTCGCCAATGAAGGGACATTCATTGGAATCGCCCCGGAACGCCCATGGCAACTCTCCCAAGGAGGTGCCTCGGTAGGGAACCACTCCTTCGCCAACCACATCCCCGGAGAGGAACTGAAGCCGAATCTCGGCGGCGGCTTCGGTATCCCAGATTTCAGTTTGGGATTGTGTGTCTCGTGCTACTAAGAGGAAGTTGTCTAACTCGGCAGCGTACAGTCCGACATTGCGTACGCGATCGCCATGTACACGTACTTGCAGCCTAGATGGCAGGTCTCCCTCCGACACGTTTAGGTAATGTTCGAGATGTTTCGCCGAAATGGATGCGGGAAGCCGGATCCGGGCACCGAGCCGCCATCCGACACTGGTTCTACGCAGAAACCGCTCGACGCGGAAGTCATCGGCTGGAGGCCTGACTTGCACCGCTTCGTGAAGCAGGCTGATTAGAAGGTCTCGCGCCCGCTCATTCTCGATAGCTAGCGGCATGGTTTTGCACCAACCCGGACGCACCCGGTCAAGGGTGCTGATTGGATCTTCTCCTTGAGCATCGTTCTGGAGGTCGCGCACCGCCTCAATTAGGTCGGCTGCTAGGCGGAACACATAATCCCTACGTAGCGTCGGCGGGTGCAGCAGGTGCTGCTGGTCGCGTGCCAGATCGATGGCATCATCAACGAACTTCCAATACTCAGCGGTGTGTTTAAGAACAGCGCGTAGGTACTGTGCAACCCTGCTGTCTGCGTCGCCGACGAGACCCAACGGCAGGCCGCCTTGACAGGCGAATGTGCCGAGATAGCGAATCGAAGTCGGCAGACGCACAAGATCGACCTGCCACCAGCGCAAAGCTACGCGTACAGGCTCATAGAGATCGGGATAGTGGATGTGCCACTTAATGGACGTAATAACGGTTCCCAAGCCCAATGGTGCCCGTCGTATCGTCGCTGCCACCACTCCGCCGCGTAGAGTACAAATGCGCGAGTTTCCCCATTTGTGGCACTGTCAGGAGTGCTATGCGAGAGCACCTCGGCCAGCGAGTCGAACTCGGTAGCTGTGCATCGGTAGGCGTACAATGCTCGCCCATCCGGGCTATCCAGGCCTCGGCGGTGCAGGAACTCGTTGATCCAGATGATTGGGTTTTGTGACATAAGTGAGTCTGCGTTCATTTTTTTGTATCCCTCAGTCAGTACCGTGGTCTGAATCGCCTATCAGGCGCGTTCTACCTCAATTCCCAATTACCCACCCAGCGTCCGCGTCGCTTCTTCGAGCTGGGCTGGGGTGTAGGGCGATGCAAAGGCGCTGTCGGTTGGCTCGCCGTTTTCCATGAGCACGGCAGACGGGGGCGGCACTTCCCAAGCCCCCAAGTCCTCCCGCTGTACTAGGGCACCGCCGCGCTCCAACGCCGAGTAAAAGGGCAGGAGAAACATCAGCAGCTTTTCCAAGAGTTGCTCGCCCGTCTCCGGCGACTGGCCCGTCTCGAACATTTCCTGAATACCGAGTTGGAGCGCGTTCCAAGCGTTGTACATGAAGTAGCCAGCCCGGGCTGGAATCCGCCCCTCAGCGTCGCCCCGGTGGTCGCCGAAAATTCGCATGTACGCGTTGCCATCGGCGCCCGAACTCTGATGCAGCGCCCCGTAGTACGGGCGCGTCGCTCCCTCGTGCTCATAGACGACCATCCCGCCGGGTACGCGCCAGTTGGGGGTGTGGTACGCGGCAGCGCGCAGCCGGCCCCGCCCCTTGGCGATCTCGTCGCGCAAAATCGAGTGGATGTACCAGACCCCGTGCAAGCCGTGGGTGTAGTAGTCGCTCATGGAGTTGTGCGCCACGTAGCCCTTGATGTCGGGCAGGTCCGCGGCTTTGGCCCGCAGGTCGCCCGCGCTCTCGGAAAATTCCCACGTCGAGGCGGTCAACAGGGCCGTGCCGCATTGGGCGGCCGTTTCCACCATCTCCCGCCCCTTGGCCATAGAGGTGGCAAAGGGGCGATTGACAAAGGTCGGAATGCCCGCTTCCAAAAAGGGCCGGGCCAACAGGGGATAGAGCGAAATCGCGTTGATGTCGTCGATATACACTCCGTCAATTTGGCCGATCATGTCCCGGGGATCGGCTACTATGCGGACCTCGGGGTACTTTTCTGCAAAGCGTTGGCGCATCCCCGCGTCGAGGCACCAGGCGTGGGTCATCATCATGCCGGTCGTGCGAAGGGAACCGGGCGGGGGATTCATCTTTTCGCCCCAGATGCCGTAGGTGTGGCCGCCGGGGCCGGTGATCATTCCCACCCGGAGCAGGTCGCCGGGTGCGGTGCGTTGAAAGCGTTGTTGGGCCATGATTCCTCCGTGGAGGTGAGGGGGTGGGTTGAGCGAAGTAATATAAAACATTAAAGTCCTACCACCTTAGTTGAAATCCCAAGAGGCTGGTCATGGCTAATTCGCTTTCGCTCTACTTTGCTTATGGGTCCAACTTGCTCTGGCGGCAAATGCAAGCTCGCTGCCCAGGCGCCCGTCTCCACTCGGTGGTGCGTCTAGCAGGCTATGAGTTGTGCTTTCCGATGATCTCCTTTACGCGAGGCGGCATGGGCGTGGCCAGCATCCGGCTCAAGGAGGACGCTTATGTCGAAGGCGTGGTGTACGCGATGACCGAGCGCGATTTTTCCCGCCTCGACCACTACGAAAGCGAGGGGATCAAGTACCGGCGGGTCGAGTTGGAAATACCCCCAATCGGCCCGGTGTGGACGTATCTTTCTCGCCTCGACGCCGGACACCACTACCCGCCCTCGGAGGAATACCTCAACGCCGTCATCCAAGGAGCGACCGAACACGGACTTTCCTCCGAGTACATTCAAACGCTACACGCCTTTAGAGACAGACCAGAGGAGTAATCACAATGGCCCAACAGACCATGACTAACATCGAACCTTTCGTGGATTCCGCCCCCCTGCTCACCGCGCCCAGCGCATTGCGCGAACGTGCGGCCGAGCAGGGCTATTTGTTCTTCCGCTCGCTGCTGGCCCCGGAGCCAGTGCTCGACCTGCGCCGTCAGATCCTCGAAGTGTGTCAGCAGCACGGCTGGCTCGACGACAGCGCGTCCCTGATGGATGGAGTCGCTCGCGACGACCAGCTTTTCATCGAAGGCCAATCGCCCGAGTGGGTCGCCTTTTACATCGATGTCCAGCGGTTGCGCGCCTTCAACGCCTTGGCCTTGCACCCGGCGATCTTGGCGATGTTCGCCACCCTCTTCGGCGAGGAGGCCCTGCCCCACAGCCGCAATATCTGCCGAGTCATTTTTCCCAACGCCCTCGCGCACACCACCCCGCCGCACCAAGACAATTTCTACATCGGCGGCACCGACGAGACGTGGACCGCTTGGATTCCGGCCGGCGACTGCCCGGCCGCGCTGGGCAGTTTGGCGGTGGCGCCGGGTAGCCACAAGCTGGGCCAATTAGGCGTTACAAAGGCGACCGGCGCGGGGGGCCATGCGGTCGCGCTGCCCGAGGACACGCTGTGGGCGGGCGGCGACTTTTTGGCGGGCGACGTGCTTATATGCCACAGTCTGACCGCTCATCAGGGCCAAGACAACCAAACCGGCGACCGCCTGCGCGTCTCGCTCGACTACCGCTACCAGCCCATGAGCCATCCGGTGCGCGCCGACTCGCTGGAGCCGCACATGCACTTTACGGATTGGGAGCACATTTACGCCGAGTGGGATGAGGACGACCCGCTCAAGTACTATTGGCGAAAGTGGGACTTGCAGATCAACGCCCGCGTTGGTTAGTGGTGTCTCGACTGTCGATTCCCACGGCGTCGCCCACCCGGGCAAACCCATCCCGTTCCAACAGGCACGCCAACCCTGCGTTGATTTGCCGCACGATTCCCGGCCCTCTGAAAATCAGCGCGGAGTATAGCTGCACGAGCGAGGCCCCGAGGCGAATTTTGCGGTAGGCGTCCTCGGCCGATGAAATCCCGCCCACGCCGATGATCGCGTGCCGCTGGCGGTCGATCCGCTCGTACCAGAAGCGCACGGTTTCGTCGATCCGGGTCTGAACGGGCCGGCCGCACAAGGTTCCGGGCAGGGCGGCGATGAGATGGGCTGGCGACTTGAGCGGGTAGTTGGTTCCCGGCGGCAGGTTGAAGATGAAGCCCTTGACGAAAGCAAACAGATCGACCGTCTCCAGCATCCAATCGAGCCGCGCCGGGTCGGTGTGCGCGGTGAGCTTGAGAAAGACCGGCGGCAGGTTGCCGATGGCAGCGCATTCGCGGAGCAAGTCGCCCAAGGCACGGCCGCTGTTGAATGGACTGGCCCCGGCCGAGGTGTTGGGGCAGTTGAGGTTGAACGCGATGTAGGAGGCCCGCCCGACAAAGGGCGCGATGGCCGAGGCCAGTTCGGCGACGACCGCGTCCGGCGCGACAGCCCGCCCGGTATTGGTTTCGACGAGGTTGATCCCCAAAGGGGCGGCGGTCGGCTGTTGAGCGACGCGGGCCGCCACGCCCGCAGCCCCGTCGTTGGGCACCCCATAGTTGACGACGATGGCCTCGTCTAAGGGCAGGCGAAACAGCCGAGGGCGCGGATTCCCAGCCGAAGGATGAGCCGATACCGACCCCACCTCCACAAACCCAAAGCCCATGGCCGCAAGCGCTTGGATCATCCGGCCATTTTTATCGAATCCCGCCGCCATGCCCAGCGGATTGGCAAAGCGCAAGCCGCCCACTTGGGTCGCCAACCGCTCATCCACAAAGGCAAAGAGACGCGAAAGCAGATGGCGGCCCAGCGCAGAAGAACCAATCCGCTCGCCCAGCGCGAGGGTTTGCTCATGGACGCGCTCTGGATCGCAGCGGAACAGGAGGGGGCGGGCGAAGCGTTGGTAGGCGTTCATTAGACAGGAGGATAGATCCGCACCGCATTTCCAGGCCGGATTTTAGTAATCAATCGCTCGAGTTCGGGCACCAGTGCCGCCAAATCCTCAAGCGTCTTGCTGGGAGCGCGTAAGATCGCAACGCCTATATCGAATTGTTGGAGTGGTTGCTGGTCAGGGAGGTTATTATCCATCGTTACAAGAACATCGAAATGCTCTTGAGCGGTGCGCAGCAATGTGCCGTTCTTAAGACCTTTCCAGCCGCGGTACTCTACCGTTTCGACTTCCACTGTTTGGAAGTACAGTCTCAGTCGGATCGGAATATCCTCATCGAGAAGCACTTGCATCTTGCGCTCTCAAGTAATCCAGTCCTTGGGGCGAAAGCTCAAGATAAGACTCTAGCTGCCACCGCTCGACCGTGGGATAATCTTGAAGAAATTCCTCGATAGAGTGCCCTCCTTTGAGATAACTCACGAGGTTGTCCACCGGGACCCGCGTACCGGTGAAAACCAGATCGCCGCTGTGGATTTCAATATCTCGTTGGACGACCTTCTCCAATACAATATCGTTCTGCCCTGCATTTGCCATCGCCAATTCTCCTTGTTAGTCTGATGAGCCGGTGAGCGGTCTGGTTTGCAACGCGAGCCGCCCTCACAATTTCCCCTATGAATTTGACTCGCGCAATCGCGTCTGGTCACTCGGCAACCGTTATAACATCCCACAAATGTCCAATGTCACGAAACAGGAGTTTGCCTCATGCCGCTCGAATTGATCGCCGACCGCCCCGGCCACGCGGTCTTCCGCTCGTACCAAGAACCGCCCTTAGCCGCGGACCAAATCCGCGTCCAAAGCCTCTTCAGTTCGGTTAAGCACGGCACTGAATTGCGCGGCTTCCGCGCCGACACGCCCGACGCATCCGACCGCTGGGACGGCGACCTGCGCCTGCACCGCCGCGGCGAATCGGCTGCCGATGGCTTCCCCCGCCGCCTCGGGAATATATGCTTGGGCGCGGTCGTCCAAGTGGGGGCCGAGGTTGCTGCGCTGCGAGAAGGCGACCGGGTCTTCGCGCATTTGTCCATCCGCGAAACCCACACCGTAGCGGCGGGGCGCGTGCAAAAAGCCCCAGCCGGAATCTCGCCGCAAGCCGTCATGTATTGGGACCCGGCCGACTTTGCCGTCGGCGCGGTGCGCGATGGCGCAGTGCGCTTGGGAGATCGCGTCGCGGTCTTTGGGCTGGGGGCCATCGGGCTCATGGTGGCGCAGGCCGCACGGCTGTGCGGGGCGCGTTGGGTAGGGGTCGTCGATCCCATTGAGCGGCGGCGCGCCGCGGCCCTGCGCCACCGCGCCGACTTGGCGCTGGACCCGGGGGCCATGGACGCTGGCTTGGCAATCAAGCAGCACACCGACAAAATCGGCGCGGACATCGCCTTTGAAACGAGCGGTTCCTACCGCGCCTTTGAAGACGCCCTGCGCGCCACTTGCTACGCCGGCACCGTGGTCTCGACCGCGTATTACCACGGCGAGCAGGGCTTGCGCTTGGCCGGCGAGTGGCATCGCAACCGCATTCAGGTCGTCTCCAGCCGCGCTTGCAGCGAGCCTTTGCCACAGGCGAGTTGGGATTTCGCCCGCATCCGCGCAGAGTCGCTGGCCCTGCTGGTCAAGGGCCGGTTGCAAGCCGACGACCTCATTGACCCGATTGTGCCCTTTGCACAGGCGGCCGCCGCGTATATGGAGATCAACCAGCATCCCGACCGCTCGATCAAGCTGGGCATTGATCACGGCGCGGGAGGTCGCGCTAGGTAATGGTAATCAGCCGATTGCCCGTTAGGCCGGTGAAGGAGTCGATGATGAGCCAGAGGCCGGCCGTGCCAAACGCGCCGAGCACCAGCCCCAAAAAGAACGGTCGCAGGCGGGTGTAGAGCCGAGGGCCGCCGTATTTGAGAATGAGTGCCTTGAGCAGCCAAGCCATAAAGACCGATGGCCAGATTAGCTGCACGGGATGCGGCAGCCCAATGGCCAAGCCGATGGGGTGAATGGGAAAGCCGACGAAGCGGTTTTTCACAAACGTCAACAGGCCCATCAAGAACGCGCCGAGCCCGGCAAAGGATAGATGCCAAATATGGGTGGGCTGCATGGTGTTGATGTTGTTGGTGATCCAATTGCCGGTATAGGTCGTCATATAGCCGAACTGCCAACTGCTCAGGTTGATGCCGCCGTAGGTGTACGCGAGGTGGATAACTGCGGTGACCGAGCCGACGAGGGTGACGACAATGGCCGCGGCAATGGCCCAGAACACGCGCCGATACTCCAAGCGCGTCACTTCCGCCAGCTTGAGGCCGGTCGCGGCCGAGGCCATGACAAAGGTGCGGATGTCGGCCGACCACGGGAAGTTGAGTGCCAGCGCCGTTAGGCCCGGAGCCCCCACTGCCGACGACCCGAGCGTGTTGACGGTAAATACGGCCGGTGCCACCGGAGCGCGGCAATAGGCCAGCCCGGCCTGCGAGATGATGCGAGCCAAGCCGACGAAGATCACGAGGGCCGAAAGCTGAAAGACAACGGCGGTCGGCAGGTTCATGTTGGCGGCGTAGAGCGCGAACAGGCCGAGGGAGAAACTGGCGATAAAGCCAAAGACCGCGACCCGGTACGAGAGCAATTCCCCGCTGTCGTCGATGGAGTCGTCGCCGCGCAGGGCCTTGCGCCAGACTTGGCGGAGGTGCTGCCGCCCGCTCCACAAGCTGGATAGCACGAGAAAGAACAACGCCCCGAGGGCGATGTGGGCGAGGCTGGGCGGAGAAGGCGAAGAATAGGGCTGCTCCGGGCCGATGTTCCACCCGGTCATGCGGCACAAGCCGATAGCCAGCATGTTGAGCAAGGCGAAGAACCACACGCCCATGGAGATGTCGAGGTTGAGCAAGTAGGAGAGGCCGACGACCTCAAAGTGCGGGCGAAAGTTGACCCAGATAGAGCGGCGCAAAAAGGGCACCCAGAGGTTGAGGTCGATCGGGGGGACGAAGTTGAAGTAGCGGTGCAGGGCGTTGATGGAGCCGATGAGCGCGGGGATGGCAAAGCCGACCCAAGTCAGGTAATTGCGGTAGAAGGGCGCGACAGCTCGGTCCTTGGCGTGGGTGCTCATTGCTATGGGCAAGGTGGCCAGCGGAAAATTGAGCCGCTCGCGCTCGACCCACTGCTTGCGCAGCACGACGAGCACGCACAGCGTGGTGAAGTACATGTTGACGACAAACAAGCTCCACGCCACAAGCGGCGTGGTCCAAGCGCCCCAAGGAATGCGTTCGCCTTGGGCCTTGCCTTCAAACAGCTTTTGGATGGCCGCGCTGTCTTCCGGCACGAGGAGCTGCGAGATATAGGGCTGGATGGTGTTGGCCCAGTCGTTTTCCGGGGTGGCGTAATAAAAGAACCCGCCGAGGAGCGGGATCAGGTTCATGGTCAGGCCCCAAGAGGGAATGGCGGCCCCCACGACCATCATTATGTACACGGTAGCCAATTCGCCGCTGTGCAGGCTGGAGCCGGTGAGCCATTGGGCGAGCGGGTTGATGAGCAGGGTAAAAAGGAAAAACAAGCAGAGGGCCGCGCCGGTCGAGTAGTCGGCGGCCATGGGCGAGCTTTGCATCACCAAGACGCCAAAGGGTTCGCCCACGGCGATGGCGAGGCAGCCGATGGCTCCGATGGCAATGGCGCGGAGGGAGACGCGGCGCGGGGGTGCAGACAAAATTCAGAACTCTATGTTGACGAGGGGATTTTCCCAACTCAGGTCGGGAAAGCGGGCGAAGACAGTGTTGGTAGAGCAAAGGGTCAAGCCGTGCTCAATGGCGAGTGCCGCGAGATGGACGTCGGGTATGTGGTTGGCACGCAGGCCCTGTGTTTTAAGTAACTGGGCTAGGACTTTCCGGTGGCGGCTGGTGGCCAGCGGTATCCAGCTAGCGGGCGCGTCGAGCCAAGACTCGACCTGTTGCCAAGCTATTTCTATGGATTCGGGGCGTTCAAAAATGCGGGGATTGGATACTAGACGGGCAAATGCCAGCAGGCTGGACCACGGCAGGCCGAGTGGCGTTGTGTCGTTTAGCTTGTCGTCGAGCCAAGCGAGTGCAGTGCGGTGTTGGGCGAAGTCGGCGACATGGGCATATACCAAGAGGTTGGCATCGACCAGCCTCACTGAGCGTCTTCTCCCTCTGCAATGGACAGGGCTTGAGCAACGTCGTCAATGTTATCGATCAGGCAACCTCCCAACCGGACTTCCTTGGTGCGGTGAGTATGGCGGGCCTGTCGCTGGACATTGGCTCCTTTGAGCCCAGTGCGCAGAAGATCGTTGACGATTTGCTTTAAGTTGCCCTTACCGCTGCGACGGATGTCCTCTAATTGCGCGGCGATGTCGTCGTCAATAGTCAATGTTATTCGCATATCCCAAGCATAAGTAAGTAGGGGTTTGGGTGTCAATATCCGCCAACCTCCTCCAAAAGCGTCGGATACACGGCGACGGCTTCTGCTATCTAGCGCACCACCGCTATGGTGCGCTTGGCGGCGGTGCCGTCGGCTTCGAGGAGCAGGTGGTAGATGCCGCTGGCGACGGGGTGACCGGCCGCGTTGCGCCCATCCCACCGCACGGCGTATTCGTCCGCCCGACGCTCGCCCAAGTCATTCCACCAGACCAAATCGCCATTGGCCGAAAATATCGACAGGCGGGTTTTTCGGCTGGGAAAAGCTAAGTCAAACGCCAGCTTGGTGTGCCGGTGGTGGCCGGGGCGGAAGGGGTTGGGATAGTTGGGCTTGAGCCGGGTGGCGAGGGGGGCCGATTGGTCGGGGCCGATCAGGTCGGGATCGAACTGGGCGGTAAAGAAGTGCTGGTAGGTCAAGCCCGTGCGCTCGGCTGAGGTGGCGACGAGGACGATCTCGTCGAACTGATCCCAGCCGATGATTTGGACCGTCGGCTCGGAGATGGCTTGCACGGCGACGCTGTCGGGGCCGATCAAGAGCAGGTGACGCCGCCAAGCCCCTTGGTTGGCGTCCAAGAACAGCTCGACGCCGCCCGGACGCAGGTGCGGCTGGAGACGCAGATAGACGCTGCCGGTGCCATTGATCAGGCTGGTGTCGCGGACTACTGCTTCGGCGGCGACGGCGAGGTCGCGGGTGGGGACAGGCGGGTATTTGTCCCCTTCGGCGTAGAATGGGTCGCGGTGGCGGTTGTCGGTGAAATAGTTCCACACGGCAAATTCGCCCACGGCGTTGCCGAGGCCGCCCGGCTCGACTTGGCGGAGGACGCGGTCAAAGTGATCGAGGTGGACGCTTTGGTGCTCCTTGATTTCTTCCCAAATCAGGCGGTTGAGATGCGCCCGTGCTCGCAACGCGATAAGCTCCGGTGGATGCTGGTTCAATTCTTCCCGAATCAGGGGTTCGAGCGCGGGGCCGTAGTGCTGATCGAGGAAGTGGGAAAATATGGCAGAGCCGTAGGTGTGGAGGCTGCCGAGACGGCCGGAGTTGAGGGCGCGGTGGGGTTCGCCGAGGAAATGGGTCAAGTACTGGAGGTAATCGTCGATGTGCGGATAGGCCACTTCCTCCATCCACGTCGAGGTCGATTCCTGCCACCAGTTACCGGCCCCGTGTGCATAATAGCCGAACTGAATGGCGTGGTGAAACTCGTGGGCGATGGTCACCCGCAGGGCGTCTAGCCCGCGGGTCTGCTTGTAGCCCGGGTCGGTGAAGTTGTTGTCGATTTCGAGATAGCTGTGGGTGACCGCATCGGACGTTCCGGGATAAGTGCAGCCGTAAACGGCATTCCCGTATCCACAGCCCCCGCGACTTAAATCCATAATGTAAACGTCGTATTCGTCGCCTCCGCCCAAGCCATGGTCCGAAGGGGGCGGGTTGTAGCCGAGTTGTTCGACTTCCAACGTCCAGATGCTATCGAGGACAGTGGCGGCTAGGTCAATGTAGTCCGGGATGCCGTTGCCATCGTCGTCCGTGCGATCAACCGCGTTGCTGCCCTCAGCGTCGTAGTGGACGCGGAAATGGCCGGAAGGCGTCAACAGGCTGTGCTGAGTGCTAGGTCGGTGCTGCACGAGTTTTAGACGCTGGTGCTCGGTGATCTCGTCCATATATCGGAGCAAGTAGGGGGTGCCGCAGCGCAGCGCGGTCGAGGGCGGTCTTTCCGCGTGATTGCTATGTGCTGTACAGAGCACTATTCCGATGACCAGCGTCAGAAGCATGGGATAATTTCTGGATTCCCGCCCCGTGTCGGAGCACGGGGTGACGTTCTTTTGCGGCGTCAGGCGAGACGAGCCAAAAGCAACATGAGTGTTAGGAACGCTTCTGAGACATCGGCTGGCGAGTTTGCTTCCTTCAATCGCGCACCACCGCTATGGTGCGCTTGGCGGCGGTGCCGTCGGCTTCGAGGAGCAGGTGATAGATGCCGCTGGCGACGGGATGGCCGGCCGCGTTGCGCCCATCCCACCGCACGGCGTATTCGTCCGCTCGCCGCTCGCCTAAGTCATCCCACCAAACCAAATCGCCATTGGCCGAAAATATCGACAGGCGGGTTTTTCGGCTGGGAAAAGCTAAGTCAAAGGCCAGCTTGGTGTGCCGGTGGTGGCCGGGGCGGAAGGGGTTGGGGTAGTTGGGCTTGAGCCGGGTGGCGAGGGGGGCCGATTGGTCGGGGGCGATCAGGTCGGGATCGAACTGGGCGGTAAAGAAGTGCTGGTAGGTCAAGCCCGTGCGCTCGGCCGAGGTGGCGACGAGGACGATCTCGTCGAACTGGTCCCAGCCGATGATTTGGACCGTCGGCTCGGAGATGGCTTGCACGGCGACGCTGTCGGGGCCGATCAAAAGCAGGTGGCGACGCCAAGCCCCTTGGTTAGCGTCCAAGAACAGCTCGACGCCGCCCGGACGCAGGTGCGGCTGGAGACGCAGATAGACGCTGCCGGTGGCGTTGATCAGGCTGGTGTCGCGGGCGACCGCTTCGGCGGCGACGGCGAGGTCGCGGGTGGGGACAGGCGGGTATTTGTCCCCTTCGGCGTAGAATGGGGCGCGGTGGCGGTTGTCGGTGAAATAGTTCCACACGGCAAATTCGCCCACGACGCTGCCGAGGCCGCCCGGCTCGACTTGGCGGAGGACGCGGTCGAAGTGATCGAGGTGGACGCTTTGGTGCTGGCCCACTTCCTCCCATATCTGGCGGTTGAGGGCGCGGCCGTAGCGCTGATCGAGGAAATAGGAAAAGATCGCCGAGCCGTAGGTGTGGAGGCTGCGATAAACGCCGGAGTTGAGGGCGCGGTGGGGTTCGCTGAGGAAGTAGGTCAAGTACTGGAGGTAATCGTCGATGTGCGGATAGGCCACTTCCTCCATCCAAGTGGAGGTCGATTCTTGCCACCAACTGCCGTCGAATTTCGCGTAGTAGCCAAACTGAATGGCGTGATGGAACTCGTGGGCGATGGTCACGCGCAGGGCGTCCAGCCCGCGAGTCTGCTTGTAGCCCGGGTCTGTAAAGTCGTTGTCGATTTCGAGATAGCTGTGGGTGGTGGTCGCGCCGGCCGTCTGAGGATAGGCGAACCCATAATAGCGACCGCTTAGCTCAACGACGTACGCGTCGTATTCGTCGCCACCGCCCAAGCCGTTGTCCGATGGGGGTGGATTGTAGCCGAGCTCTTCGACTTCGAGCACCCAAATGCTGTCGAGGACGGCCATCGTGAGGTCGATGTAATCCGGGATGTTGTTGGCGTCGTCGTCCGTCGGCGAAACCGCGTTGGCTCCTTGGGTATCGTAGTGGACGCGAAAGCGCCCCGATGGCGAGAGGAGATTGTGTTCGAGGGCCGGCCGGTGCTGCGCCAGCTTGCCCACGCGAGCGCGGTACTCGGCGCTCAACTCAGGGGCCGCGCTCATGGCTTGGACTAGGGGCGGGGTTCCGCAAACCGCTCGCTCGCCAGCCTCGCGGTACAAGGCCGGCAGTTGGTCGGGAGCGCGCACGCTGAGGACTTGGTAAATCAGGGCCGTCTCCAAGTCGAGTTCGCCGGCTGCATAAGCGGCTTCAATCCGAGTTTTGGCTTGCAGGGGTACGGCGAATAGGAAGAGGACGGCGAAGACTTTGGCGGTCATAAATAGCTCGGGCTGCGGTGAATGGTGGTCTGAAAAAAGTAATGGCGCGACGGGCCGAGGCCAAATGTCACTCAGGTGCTCTAGCCGCTCTTATGACTGTGACAGGCACGACGCGCCATAGACAGGCCGCGTCAAAACCCGCGTCTGTCAGCGCAGCGAGTTCGTCCTCCACGGAAAAGTAAGTGTCCTCGTCGGCCCATTCCGCAAAGTGGCTATAGGCGGCCTCTTCGGCGATGCCGCAGGAGACGAGGTGGGCCGCCCAAGCCTCGTATTCGGCTCGGCGAGCGGCTGGGTCCGGGGGCATGGTCGCATCCGCGTTGACGAATATGCCACCGGGTCGCAACGCAGCGTGAATCGCGCTGAAGATCGTCCGTTTTTCGGCCAGCGTGGGAACGTGGTGTAGCGCGAGGGAGGCGACGACTGCGTCGCAGGCCGGGAGCAGACCTTGGAACGCTCGCACTGTGTACTGCACTCGGGCGGCAAAGGGGGCGAGCCGCTCGCGGGCCTGCGCGAGCATCTCGGCATCGGCGTCGATGAGTTCAACGTGGACGCCTTCGCAGTGCCGCAATACAGCTTGCGCCAACGCGCCCGTGCCGGCACCGAGGTCAACCACTTTTTCCGGCTTGATTTCGGCGACCGCATCGGCGGCCCGCGCCAGCATCTCCTCGTAGGCGGGGACAAAGGCGCGGATGATCTTATCGTACGCATCAATTTCAACGCGCAGATGGCGTCGGACGGAATGGCTCATTGGCTCTCGAGGAGATGGAAGGCGTCTTCGGTACTGAAGTTTGCAGAAGATGCGAAATCAGAAATGTTAGATCAACGCGCCACTAAGCGTCGGATTGCTTCTGCTAGGCGATTTGTTATCATTAGCCTGTGTGCTAACCCCGATCTACTCCGCCTATAGGAGATAGCTGTGGAATTGACCAAAAGACCTCGACGACTCAGGTGCTCAGAAGCGGTGCGCGGCTTGGTGCGCGAGACCCATTTGCGCGTTGATGACCTAATCTGCCCGCTGTTCGTCACCGAAGGCGAAAAAGTGCGCGTTCCCATCGACGACATGCCCGGCCAATACCGCTTCTCAATCGACGAGTTGGTGGATGAGTGCCGCGCGCTGTGGGAGTTGGGCATCTTAGCGGTCAACCTCTTTGGCTACTCGGCTCAAAAGGACGATGAAGCGAGCCAGTCCTACGACCCGCAGGGCTTGATCCAACGAGCGATTCGCAGCCTCAAGGCCGCAGTGCCCGCGCTCTGCGTACAGACCGATGTGGCCCTCGACCCCTACACCTACCACGGCCACGACGGCTTGGTCGTCAATGGCGAGGTCGTCAACGACGAGACCGTAGAGGTGCTGTGCAAGATGGCACTTTCACACGCCGAAGCGGGCGTCGATTGGGTCGCGCCTTCCGACATGATGGATGGCCGGGTCCGCGGGACCCGCCAAGCCCTCGACGCGGCCGGTTATAAAAACGTCGGTATCTTGGCGTATTCGGCCAAGTATGCTTCGTGCTTTTACGGCCCGTTCCGCGACGCGCTCCAGTCGGCGCCCAAGAAGGGCGACAAGAAGAGCTATCAGATGGATCCGGCCAATGGTCGCGAGGCACTCAAGGAGATCGCACTCGATATTGAGGAAGGAGCCGATGTGGTGATGGTCAAGCCGGCGCTGGCCTATCTCGACGTAATCGCCGCGGCTCGCCAAGCCTTTGACGTGCCCATTGCCGCGTACAATGTCTCCGGCGAGTTCGGGATGATCGTGGCGGCCGCGGAGCGGGGGTGGGTCGAACGCGAGCAGGCCATCATGGAGGTGTTGACCGGGATCAAGCGAGCCGGTGCAGACATGATTTTGACGTATTTCGCCAAAGAGGTCGCCGGGTACTTGCGCGCCTAACGCAACCATGCAACTCAAAGACAAAGTCGCCCTCGTCACGGGCGGAGGTCGCGGCATTGGCCGGGCGATCGCGCTGGGCTATGCGGCCGAAGGCGCACAGGTCGCCATTGCCGCGCGCAGCACAGCTCAGCTCGACGAAACAGCCGCAGCCATTGCCGCGCAGGGCGGCGAGTCCCTTGTGGTGCCGACTGATCTGCGGGTGTGCGCCGAGGTGGAACGCCTCGTGCAGAAAACGGTCGAGCGATTCGGTCGGATCGATATTCTCGTCAACAACGCCGGCGTCAATCCGCGGGGGCTGTTTTTGGACGCGACCGATGAACAGTGGGAGCAGGCGTGGCAAATCAACGTCATGGGCGTCGTCCGCTGTTGCCGCGCGGTATTGCCCATTATGCGGCGGCAGGGCAGCGGGAACATCATCAATGTCGGCTCTGGCATGGGCCAAGTCGGCCACGCGGATCTCAGCGTCTATTGCGCGTCCAAAGCGGCCTTGCACGGATTGACCCAAGCCATTGCCGAAGAAGTGTGGAGCGAGGGCATTATCGCCAACGTTCTCATCCCCGGCCCGGTCAGGACGGAGCTGTCAAAACCCGCTTGGCAAGAAGTTAGCAGCTTTCGCGCCGCAAGCGACCCGTGGAAGGAGCCCGAACAGGTCGTTGCCGCGGCCCTTTTCCTCGCAACGCAACCCCCGGCCAGCGGCATGACCGGCCAGTTCCTCAGCATCATGCGCCGCACGAGCCCGTAAGTTCTACTTAAAGCCCCAAGTACAGATCGCGCCCTTGAGCCAGTGCTGCGATTTTGCGGTCGGCGATGGAGCGTTTGAGCATCCAAAAGCCGCAGTCTGGGTGGATGAAGCGGATGCGGTCGGGTCCGACCGCGGCGGCCGCGGCTTCTATGCGGCGAGCGATCTCTTCGGTCGTTTCGATGTGGTTGACCTTGATGTCGATCACGCCGAGGCCGAGGCCGAGGCGCGAGTCGATGTGTTGCAGGGCACGCAGGTCGCTCGCCGGGCGATGGGCCAGCTCTAGCACCAAGTGATCGGCGCGCAGCTCGTTGAGAAAGCCGAGCAAGGCGCGCCACTCGCCCTGCTGGATGGTCTGGCCGCCGTAGTTGCCAAAGCAGAAGTGAACGGCCTTTTGGGTGCCTGCGTCGATGCTGTCGAGCACGGCGTTGATGGCGCGGGCCGCGAGCGGGCCGTCGGCCGGATTGCCGGGGATGTTGGCCTCGTCGATTTGGACGCAGGCGCAGGGCAGGCCGCGGACCTGATCGGCGAGGACGTGGGCAACGGCCATCAGGAGCGCGGCAAAGTCGCCGTAGTGGCGATCGAGGAGGGTGCGAGCCAGCATGTAAGGGCTGGTCAGGGTGAACTTGAAGGGGCCGCCGGCCACGGCTGCGGCGCGGGCACAGTCGGCAAGCAGGTCGAGGCTGCCCGCGCTGAGTTCGGCTTCAACCACGGCCGCGGGCTTGGCCCGGAACCCCATGCTTTGTTTGGCGGCGAACTCCTCGGCCTCGCGGCGGCCAAATTCCGTGCGGGTGCCACCCATGGGCCGGACGAAGTACTCGATCATGCCGTTGGTGTCTGGGTGATTGACGTCGAAGCGGTATAGCTCGCCGTCGGTGGGCAGGTCAATGCCGGCTTGGCGCTGGGTGTCGAACACTACGCGGGTGGCATCGACGAGGGCTTGCTCGGAGGGGAGGGCTTGGAGCCAGTCCGGGACGGGATAGGAGCCGACGGTCGTGGTCTGGATGGCAGGTGTGCTGGACATAACTGGCTACGCTAAGTGCTCAGCCGCGGCAGCGCAACAGGCACTTCACGTACTCTCCACCTCAAAGGCGGCTACGGAGCGGGTCTCTCGGCTGAACTCCACTCCAATCAGGAAAATCGCTTCGCCGCGCCCGCGATACTTGGCCGCATAGTCCCGCTCCTTCAACTGCCGGATCGCCGCCCCCGCCGACGCCTGATCTACCACCTTGAACTCGAACAGGTACACGTTTCCATTGAACTCCACCGCCATGTCGAGGCGTCCCTCCCGGCTGCTGTCCTCCACCGTAATCGACAACCCCAGCGACGCGAAGTAGGAGTAAAACACACTGGCGTAATAGCCCTCGTAGTGGGCGATCTCATTATTCGTATGCCACTGATAGGGAATGCTGGCAAAGAACGCCTCGAACAGCGTTTCCAAGCCATCGAAGTCGTTGACCAGCAGCAGATCGTAGAGCCGGGCACTGTGCTCAACCCGGCGCGACGAATTGCCCGTCAGGTGACTCAGCAAGCTATCGTTCAGGCTTTGCTGCACCTCCCGATTGGGGTAGCCCAGCCGGTAGTACATCCGCCCGCCGCGCAACTCGGCGCACCGAATGGTCAGGTAGCCGGTCTGGAACAACAACGCCTCGGTCGCAATGTGGTCCACGTCAAACGACGACAGCAACTCCTCGCTGCCGAGCATGTCGTCCAAGGAGAGCGCACTGACCCCGCGCGCCAACAACATCTCCAGCAGAAACGTCGGCGTTCCCGTCTCAAACCAGTACGGCCCGAACTGGCGGCGGTCAAACAGCAGCAATACGTCAAAGGGGTTGTACACGGCCTCGTCGCCCAGCCAGTTGTAGCCGTTGTACCACGTGCGGATTGCTTCGCGGTCCAAGCCGGGCAGTTCCGCGGCGAACACCGCGTCCAAGTCCGCCTCAGTGTAGCCGCAAATGGCCGAGTAGCGCGGGTCTAAGGTAATGTCTTTGAGATTGTTGAGGCCGGAGAACAAGCTGACTTTGGAGAACTTGCTCACCCCGGTGAGGAAGGTGAACGCGATGTGGGCGTCGCCAAACTTGATCGTCGCATACAGCCCCCGCAAGTAGTCGCGGTTGGCACGGGCGACCTCCGGCACTTCGAGCGCGTCGAGAATGGGCTTGTCATACTCGTCGATCAGCACGGCCACCCGCTGGCCGGTGCGCTGATGCAGCACCTTGAGCAAATGGCGCAAGCGGGCTGGTGCGGTGTCGTAGTTGGCAGCGACCCCCGACTCGCGCTCCATAGCGTCTAGCTGGGCCATTACATCTTTGTGTAGGTAGCTTGGCTCCTTAAAGTTGCCGCTGCTGAAGTCGAGCCGCAGCACCGGATGGCGCACCGACCAGTCCCATCGCGGGTGAATGGCCAGCTCCTGAAACAGCGGCTCGTTGCCGGCGAACAGCTCCTTGAGCGTATCGAGAAACAGACTCTTGCCGAACCGACGGGGACGCGACAGGAAATAGTGCGTACCCTCGGCGACCAGCCGCGCCATGTAAGCGGTCTTATCGACGTAGTAGCAATTTTCTTCCCGAATCGTGCGGAAGGTCTGAATGCCGATGGGCAGTTTACGCTTGGCGGTCCGGGGCGAATCGGGGTCTATCCGTAGCATGGTCTTGCTCCACTGAGCGGCGGCTTGGGCAGCCCGAATGCCGGGACATGTCGGGCGTTACAGCCGACAAGATAGGCGACCGGACCAACTCGTGTAAAGAAATGCGCGGTGCTCATTGAGATGCCAACATCCAGGGCCTAAAGGCCGACCTGCTCGGCGGGCGCGTTGGGCATGCCTGGATGCGAGCCGCCGGCGTTTTTGGCGAGGTTGCCGCCGTCTAGAGGAAGCAGTGCGCCGGTGATCCAAGCCGAGGCGGCCGAGGCGAGGAAAATCGCCGCCCCCTTGATGTCGTTGGAGGTGCCGAGGCGGCCAATGGGGAGGCCGCGCAAATAGGTGTTGCCCAGCGCGGGGTCGGCGGCGATGCGCTCCTCGAGATCCGCGTTCATTAGCTGGGCGCAGACAATGGCGTTGACGCGCACGCCCTTGGCGGCCCACTCCGTGCTCAGTTCGCGGGTCATCTGCGCGGCACCGGCCATGCCCATGCTGTACGCGAGGTGGCTGCGGCCGAGGGCGTTGATGCCGGCGATCGACACGAGGTTGATGATGCTGCCGCCAGTGCCCGAGGCCATCATGCGCCGGCCGGCCTCTTGACAACAGACCAAGCGGCCAACGACGAGGTTTTGCAGGGTAAACTCGACCTGTTCGGGCGTCAGATCGAGCGGGGTATTGCGCCGCGCATTGCCGGCAACGTTGCCGACGATGTCAATGCGACCGTACTCGGCGTCTATCAATTCAAACATGGCGCGGATCTGATCGGGTTGGGACACATCGCACGTCACCGGGAGGACGCGGCCGCCCAAGGCTTCCATTTCGCGCGCGGCCGTGGCCAAGCCATCGGCATTGAAGTCGGCCAAGACGAGGTCAGCCCCTGCTTCGGCAAAGCCCGTGGCCATGGCTTTGCCGAGGCCACTAGCCGCACCAGAGACTAAGGCGACGCGGTTGGATAGATCGAAGAGCGGATGGGACATGACAGCCTCCTGATTTGTTGGGCTTCAGAACATAGGGGCACCCATAGCAGCGGCCAAGCCCTGCCGAGCTTGCGGCACTTTGTTCGCACCCTCTATATTTGCTGCCGCAAATTGAACCAGACCACGGATAGGTTCGCTAACGACGAGGAGGGATTCGATGGTAAACAAAATCCACAAGATCGCGGTCATAACCGACGACATCGAAGGGGCCGTGGCGTTTTACACGCAGAAACTGGGGCTGACCGTGGTGGAGCGCTTTGCCACCGAGGACGACGAAGACTATGTCTTCCTCGACGCCGGCGGTATCCTGCTCGAACTCATGCCGCAAAAGACTATGGGGCAGGACGCCGGCTTCCACCATATCTCTTTTGAGGTCGATAGCGTGGAAGCCAGCGCACAGGAGTTGAAGGACAAGGGGGTCACCATCACCAAGGAGCCTTTTGATGTCGGCGGCGGGACCGGCATCACCTTGGGCTTCTTCGAGGGGCCGAACCAACTGAACCTACAACTCTTCCACCGCGAGCAATGAGGCCGTTATGCGCGTAGCGAGAGCCGACCGGGCCAACATGAAGGAACTGAGCGACGTCCACGGTGGGGCCGGGACGATCCTCTTCAACAGCCTGTGGAACCGCGCCGATTTTGAGACGCCCTTCGCCTTCGTCCACGCCGCCATTCTCCTGCCCGGCGGCGGGATTGGCTACCACCGCCACGACGACAGCGAGGAAATTTTCATCGCCATTGACAACGCCTCCCAGTTCACCCACAACGGGCGCACGGCCCTAGTTGAGGGCGAGGCCGCCGTGCCTTTGCGCTCGGGCGAAACCCACGCCATCTACAACCACACCGACCGCGAGACGCGCTGGTTCAACGTCCACTGCGTGGTTCCCGGCGGCGACCCCAAATCGACCGATCTGGGCGACGACCGGGTCGGTGCTGAACTGGAATCCACCGACCGCCTGCCGGTAGGGCGGCTGGACCGTGCGGCCCTACAGTACGGCCCAGCGCACGGCGGCAAGGGCCACATCGGCGGCCGGCGTATATGGGGGCCGGAGGATTTCCGCAGCAATTTCTACGGTTTGGTTCACTGTCTGTTGCCGCCGGGCACATCGATCGGCTACCACCGCCACGAAGGCGTTGAGGAGGCGTATATCGTCATCGAGGGAAGCGGGCGGATGACAGTGGACGACGAGACGCAGGAGGTCGCGCAGTGGGACGCGATTCCCAGTCGGCTGGGCGGTAGCCACGGCCTCTACAACCACACCCCAGAAAATCTCGAATTGTTGGTCGTCGCCGTCTGCGCCGAGAAGGGGCAGTTTGACTCAACGGACCTCGGCGACGACCTAAGCCAACGCTAACAGAAAGGATCAATCCGCATGGCATCCGTGAAGATCACTTTTATCGGCCACGCTTCTTTTTGCTTTGAGTCCGACAAAGGCTCGGTCGCGTACTTCGACGCTTGGCTCGACGACAATCCCACGGCCGAGATGACGCTCAGTCAGGTGAAAGAAGCCGACATCGTCATCGCCAGCCACGGCCACAGCGACCACATTGGCGATTCCTACGAGATATGCAAGCGCACCAAGGCCAAGTTCGTCGGCAACTACGAGCTTTGCTCGGTCGCCGAGACAGTGCATGGGCTCAAGCTGGGCTCGCGGGCATTGTCCATGAACCCCGGCGGCGCGGTCAAGGTCAAGGACGCCACGATCACCATGGTGCAGGGCCACCACTCGCAGTCGCTATCGCCGCACGTGATCGGCGGCGAGCTGCCGTCGGGCTTGCTCTTCCATCCCGACAGCGCCGTCAACGGCTTCGTCGTAGCGTACAACAACGGCATCTCCATCTACGACACGGCCGACACCTGCTTGTTCAGCGACATGCAGCTCATCGGCCAGATGTACGGGCCGCAGCTCGCGATTATGCCGGTGGGCGGGCAGTACACCATGGGGATCCGCGAGGCCGCGCGGGCGGCGAGCCTGATTCGCCCGGACATCGTCATTCCCTGCCACTACGGGCCGATTATGAAGCAACCGGCGGACATTGGCGCGTTGAGCGAGGCGGTGAAGTTTCTCTCGCCGAATACGAAGGTAGTGGAGATGCAGCCCGGGCAGACGCTGACCTATACGGCGAGTACCTATCGGGTCGGTCGCCAAGGTGCTCGGCGCAAGCAGTAGGTCGGTGCCGAGCGACTTGCAACCCTGTTCGACCGTCCATTAACCAAAGGATTACCCCCATGTCGAGCACTCAAGCTCCCATCGGCCCCAACGATGCGATTAAGGTCGCCAAGATCGAGACGTTTGTTCTCAAAAACTCCTGGGTCTTCGTCAAAATTTCCACGGACGCGGGCATCGTCGGTTGGGGCGAAATGCTCAAGGACGACGCCAAAGCCTGTGCGGCGGGTGCGCTCGAAGTTGCCGATTATCTAGTGGGTAAGGACCCTCGGCCCGTCACCCACCATTGGCAGGCCATCCACCGCGGTGCCTTCTATCGCGGCGGCCCAATCAAAACCGCGATTTCCTCCGGCATTGATATGGCCCTTTGGGACATCGCTGGGAAGTGCTATGGCGTGCCCGTGTACAAGTTGCTCGGCGGTCCTACGCGCGAGCGGATTCGGGTTTATGGCGAAGTGAGCGAGGAGACCGGGGTCAACGCCATGAAGGTGGGGCCGGGCACGGCGCGGTCCCCCTTCAAATACATCGAGGGGCAAAAGTTCGTCGACGAGGTCGTTGAGCGTTTTAAGGCACTCCGCGAACAACACGGCTCGGGCGTCGATATTGCCGTTGACTTTCACGGCGCGGTGCAGCCTCCCACCGCCCTGCTGCTCATCAAAGCACTCGAACCGTATCACCCTTGGTTTTACGAGGAAATTGTGCAGGCCCTCAACGTCGATGTCATGGCCGAACTCGCCGAGAAAACCCACATCCCTATCGCCACTGGCGAGCGCATCTTTACGAAGTGGGGGTTCAAGGAAATTCTCGAAAAACGCGCCGCCCACATCCTTCAGCCGGACGTTTGCTATGCCGGCGGCATCACCGAATTGAAGATCATCGCCGGCATGGCCGAGGCGTACTATTCGCCGCTGGCCCCGCACAATCCCCAAGGCCCTTGTTCGCTGGCCGCGAGCCTACAGGTGGCCGCTGCCATCCCCAACTTTCTCATCCAAGAGCGCGGCGACAACGAATACGCAGACCTGCTCGCCCAACCCTTGGCCCCGGTCGCCAACGGCCACCGACCCCTACCCACCGATTCCGGCCTCGGCATCACCATCGACGAAGACAAGCTCAGGGACCAAGTCGGCGAACCGCGTCCCTACCAAGCCCGCTTTGACCCGGACGACGGGTCGGTCGTGGACTGGTAGGAATGCCGTGACACAAACAATCGAAAATGGCGTGTTTCACAGCAAAGCGGGTTTTGTGAGTGGGACACCCATTTTTGTGGGGACCCGCGTACCGCTGAAGAACCTGTTCGATTATCTGGCAGGTGGGCACAGTCTAGACGACTTTCTGGACGACTTTCCGAGTGTAAGCCGCGAGCAGGCAGTAAGGACGATTGATATGGCGAGGGAAGCCTTGGAGAGTATTGCTTATGAGACTGCTGTTCGATGAGTCAGTAATCGCAAGAGACCACGATGCGTTTTTTCAATACGAGCGGTCCGGTCGTCGCCGACGATCACTACTGCATCCCGCCGTTGGAGCGGCTGAACCTTGCCGAGGTGCGCCGGCTCATTCGCGACAAACGCTACTTCGTCCTGCACGCGCCGCGCCAGACGGGCAAGACATCGGCTCTGCTGGCCCTGCGCGACCTGCTCAACGCCGAAGGGAACTACGGCTGCGTGTACGTCAACGTGGAGGGCGCACAACCCCTGCGCGAAGACGTGGAACGGGCGACGCAGGTCATCTTGGGCGAACTGGCGTCTTGGGCGCGTTCGACGCTCAACGACGAGTTTCTGACCGATACTTGGTCGGACATCTTCGCCAAATTCGGCGCGGGTGCGTTGCGCGAGGCCCTGACGCGCTGGTCGGCGGCGGCAACCAAACCGCTGGTGCTGCTGATCGACGAAATCGATTCCCTGATCGGGGATTCGCTGCTGTCGGTGCTGCGTCAGTTGCGGGCGGGCTATGTGCGCCGGCCCGGAGCGTTTCCCCAGAGCGTGGTGCTGTGCGGGGTGCGCGACGTGCGCGATTACCGCATTCAATCGACGGTCGAAAAAGCCATCATCGCCGGCGGCAGTGCGTTCAACATCAAGGCGCGGTCGCTGCGTCTGGGCGACTTTTCCCGCGAGGAGGTGTCCACCTTGCTCGGTCAGCACACCGAAGAGACCGGCCAAGCGTTCACCGCCGAGGCAGTGGAGACGGTCTGGACGCAGACCCAAGGGCAACCGTGGCTGGTCAACGCGCTGGCCGACGAAGCCTGCTTTTACGGCGTCGCCCAAGATCGCCAGCACCCGGTCGCGGCTGAGGCCATCCTCGCCGCGCAAGAGCAACTCATCCTGCGGCGCGAAACCCATCTCGACCAGTTGGCCGATAAGCTGCAAGAAGAGCGCGTCCGGCGCGTCGTCGAGCCTTTGCTGAGTGGCAGCCAAGCGCACTCCATGCCCTCCGACGACTTGATGTATGTCCGCGATTTGGGCCTGCTCAGCGCAGACAACCCGGCGCGTATTGCCAATCCCATATATCGAGAGGTCATTCCACGCGAGCTGATCTACACCACCCAAGCGACGTTAGCCCAAGACCCGGCTTGGTATGTGGATGCGGCTGGCGGCCTAGACTTGGACAAGCTGTTGTCGGCATTCCAAGCGTTCTTCCGCGAGCACTCCGAGCACTGGGTGGAGCGATTCGAGTACAAGGAAGCCGGGCCGCAGTTGCTGCTGCAAGCCTTTTTGCAGCGCATCGTCAACAGCGGCAGTCGCATCGAGCGTGAATACGGCTTGGGTCGGATGCGGACGGATTTGCTCATTGTATGGCCGCAGGGAGAGCAGACGCGCCGGTTCGTGGTCGAGTGCAAGGTGCTGCATCAGAGCTTGGAGCAGACGATCGTCGCTGGGTTGAAGCAGACCGCGGAATACGTGGATCGCTGCGGGGCCGAGGCGGGTCATCTGGTGATTTTCGACCGACGCGAAGGGCGGCGTTGGGCCGACAAAGTGTTTCACTGCCGCCGGGTAGCTGACAGTGGGGTGGAGGTGGATGTTTGGGGGATGTGAGCGGGAGGCAGGGCTTGATTGCGAGGCCCGATCAAGCCCTTTATAAAAATACGCTTGACACGATGTCAAACAGCGTCAAAACTTGCCAAATAAATTTACCCCGGTGCTAGCCCCTGCACCAATCCTTTATACGCGGTAAACACGATGCCCAAATCTCGTTTAGCCCGCGCTAGGTCTGAATACGGCTTCCGTCCCGGCTCCTGCAAACACTGCAAGAAATCCTGCGTCATGCTCTGGTAGCCCATCAAGTCCCTCACGCCCGGAAAGTAGAGCCGCTTTCGCCGCCCCCGCAACCGCACGTACAGCCCATTGCACTCGAAGATCACCCGCCCCTCGGTTCCCAAAATCCGCGCGTGTTGAAAGGTGCCCTTGGTCAAGCTGAAGGCGTTCCAAGCATAGCGCAACACCAGCTCCGCGCCGGATGCGTATTCGAGCCGCACCACTGAATTCCGCTCGGGCTCGCCCGCCCGGTGCCCGGGAAACTCGGCTGTCACCCGCTCGGGCGCGGCCGCGAACAGGTCCGCTCCGAGGGCCACGAAGTGGATCCCTCCCTCCAGCAACGCGCCATAGCTGCTTTTCCAGCCCGCAGTCTGCTGCGTACAGTGCTTGCCAAGAGTCGCCTGCTGCACTTGGCCGATAAAACCCTGCTGGATGATCCACTTGAGCCGCTTGAGCAAGGGCTTGTAGTAGTAGTTTTCCGCGATCATCAGCAGCGCGTCGGGATGGGCCGCGGCGGCCGCAGCAATCGCCGCCAAATCGCCTGCGGTGGCGCACAAAGGCTTTTCCACCAGCACGCCCTTGCCGGCGGCCAACGCGGCGACGACCTGCGAGCAATGGGCATCCGGCGGCGAGCTGATGAGCACCGCATCGACCGCGCTGGCGAGGACTTCGGCATACGCGGCGAACACCTGCCCCCCGCCGCATTGACGGCTGAGGGCCTCGGCACTAGCCCGCGTACGGCTGTGAAACGACAGCTCGACCCGGCCGACGAGGTTTTTCGCGTGTAGGCGACCGATGGTGCCGCACCCTATTAGACAGACCTTTTTCATGGCTTCTCCAATATCCGCTCGGCGACCCGCAGGGCATTGGCCGCAATCGTCAAACTTGGATTTACTCCGCCCGAAGACGGCATGAAGCTG
The DNA here is from genome assembly GCA_965242865.1 of Candidatus Latescibacterota bacterium. Lineage (GTDB taxonomy): Bacteria > Latescibacterota > UBA2968 > UBA8231 > UBA8231. Next base: position 3,950,073 of record CBDETK010000013.1, on the reverse strand, counting down.
CCGTCGGATACGTAGAGGTTGTCGCTGCCCCAATAGCGACAATCCGCATTGAGGACGCCTTCCTCGGGCGCAGTGGCGCAACGCAGGGTGCCTACGGCGTGCGAGAAGGAATCGATCCGGTAGCGGTAGCGCAGCAGGCCGCCCGCTTGGCGCAATACGGCCTCTGCCTTGGCCAGCAAAAGGTCGCGGCGACCGCAGTCGGCGTCGCTGTACGCGTGTTCTATTTGTACCAGTTCCAAGCCGAAAATGTCCCGCTCGTCAGCCAACGACATGCGGTTTTCGCGGCGCGGGTCGTCCTCGGCAATGCAGAGCAAACTCTGCATGCGGCTGGCCAGCAGCCCGGCGAGGGTTTTGAGGCCCCAAGGCGTGTGGTGCCGGATGATGGCGGGCGCCGGGGTGTAGATGTCTTGGATGACGCCCACGGCCGTGCCAAATTCCGCGCGCCGGTCTTCGTAGAAATCGGAAAAGCAGAGTTGTTTGTGGAAGACCTGTTGCGGGTTGGTGCGAAAGGGGAAGATGCAGCAGGCAACCCCATTGCAATGGCGCATGAGAAAGCGCCCAATCAGGGGGTGGTCGAATCCCGAGCGCAGCATCAGGGCCGGGCTGTTGAGTGCCCCAGCGGCCAAGACCACCAAGTCGGCCGAGAGCGCGTGGACCTGTCGGGAGGTGCTGTCCACGTATTCGACTTGCTCGACGCGCCCCCCCCGCTGCACCAACCGCCGCGCCACCGCGCCGACGACGATCTCCAGCCCGGCGGCCACAGCCGCAGCCAGCACAGTGGAAGCCAGGTCGTTTTTAGCCTCCACCTTGCAGGGGAAGCCATCGCAGGTGATGCAGCGCAGGCAGAGAGGGCGGGTGCGGTCGGAAAAATTGATCGCCAGCGGAATTTTGAACGGCCGCAGCCCCAAGTCCGTCCCCGCTTGGTAAATGCGCTGGGCCGGTGTACTCAGCTCAACAGCGCGGCGCGGATAGGCCACCAACCCCGGGGGTTGGTAGGGGTCGGTCCCCACCTCTCCGTGTACCCCGAGAAGCTGCTCGGCGCGGGCGTAATAAGGGGCTAGCTCGGCATAGGAAAAGGGCCAGCGGGCAAAATCCGCCGGCCGCAACCGCAGCGACGCCCCGCCGTAAAAGACGGAGTTGCCACCGACGACTTCGTTGGGATAGACGCGCTGGAAGGTGCGACGGCCGTACTGCTTGACCAAAAGGGGCGAGGCCGCGCCGTAGCGTTTTTGCAGCAGGATGGTGCGCTGATCCCAGTCTGCGTCGTCGCGCTTGGCCCATTGGCCCCGCTCTAGCAGCGCGGTCTTTAGCCCGGATTGCACCAGCGCGTGGGCCACCAGCGAGCCGCCGAACCCGGAGCCAATGACCACTGCGTCATAGTGCGCCGCGTTCATAGGCGTAGAGCGCGGCCAGCCCGGCGATGATCGCCAAGGCCGCGTAGTGGAACTTTTCGCGGGTGTCCAATTCTCGCTGAATTCTGGGCAGGTTGGGTTGGAATTTCCCGGACATATTGCGCTGGATGTAAGTCTTGTAGTACTCGACGGTGAATCGCTCTAGCCCGCCGTTCATGTAAATGAGAAAACCCAAGCCGACCGGGTGTTCGGGATTGCCGAGAAAGTAAAACAGCGGACTCAGGGCGGCCAAGACGACCCCAGAGCGCTGGAATTTGAGCCACTTGAATCCCTCGAAGGGCGCGTCCTTATAAGCACCGCCCAAGGCCACGAGCAGCCCGGTGCAATACCCGGTCGCCAGATAGGCCCAGAAGCTCTTGACGGGCACGGCGACGAGCAAGAAGGCAAAGACAATGGCGACGATTAGACCGCCCGCACTATAGCGGAGGAAGTCGCTGGTGACCGGGCGGCCAAAGAAGGTAATGCGCGAGGGAACGAAGTACTTCTGCTGGTCTTCCGTGCGGAAGAAGCCCTTGTAGATTTCGGCGAGAAAGCGCTCTAGGCCCATGATCAGGAAGAATGTTTGCACGAGACCAAGATGCTGGAATTGTGCGCTGAAATACGGGACGAAATACAACGGCAAAAAAATTGCGAGGTGGAAGTAGATGCTGCGCGGAAAGGTCTTGGGTTTGAATCCCTCGTAAGGCGCGTCTTTGAACGCGCCCCACAGGCACGTGTAAAGCCCGGAGACGAGGGCAGTGATAAACGGCAGGGCGAAGGTCATGGTTCGTTAGAGAGTCTGTCGGGTGCTGACGCTGTTAAAGGACGCGACACCTAGCTGGTGTTCCCGATGCGTCCGGGATTGTGGGCATCTAGTAAGCTGAAAATGATACGCTGTGTGCTGTCTGTTCGCAAAATGGGGTCTCCGTTTGAGAGAGGCCCCATTTCACGAACTCGCGGTGCGAATGCTTCCGGCCACTTAGTGGCCCGGTGCCGGCATCTCAAATACCTCGCTCTCAATCTGCTCGGCGCGTTCGCGGGCTTGCCAGAGATCATAGGCCATTTGCATTCCGAGCCAAGTCTCCGGCGTAGAGCCGAACGCCTTAGATAGGCGAATGGCCATCTCGGTCGAGATGCCCGTCCGCTCGTTTACCAGATCGGACAGCATCTGACGAGATACGCCCAGCCCTACCGCCGCTTGTGTCACGGACAGACCAAGCGGCTGAAGACACTGCCGTCGAACGATTCCACCCGGATGCGGAGGATCGTGCATTGCCATATTTCCACTCCCTATCAATGATAGTCTATGTAATCCACAGCCCCGTGTACACGGGATGCGAAGGCAGTGCATATAGCTACCGAGGTTCTAGGATGATATCCACTTCGCAATTGGCTTTTTTTGGTGCTCCACCGCGGCTGTACGGTCTAGTTTGACGAGCAGGATTCAGGGGTTGTTCTATCTCATCGGTGATGTGTTTTTCGGGGAACGTTTCTTTCAAAACAGCCCGTGTGGTATGGAGAGTTGACTCTCTGAGATCGGTTCTGATGTAGATAATAGCATCGTTCGCAAGGATACGTTTCGCTCTAGCGAAGACTCGGTTGAGTAATTGATAATACCGTTCGGAGTTGCTAAACTTTCCTCCATATAGATCACCATGTTTGCCGGGATATTCTGGACCACCTAATAGCCATAATCTGAGCCATTGGTCGTAGTAGTAATTTGTAACATTACTATAGGGAGGAGAAGTAATGAGGAGTTTTATTTGGGACTGTTGGCGTTTTTGGATATATCGGGCTAACTGAGGTAATTTTTTAATACTGTCGCCTAGGTGGACTATGGCATCTTCAGTTTGGGGTATTCCTTTTGCATAGCGCCATTTAATGCGCTTGGTGAAAAACTCGACTGGGTCGATATTTGGTGGGGCGAGATTTTTTTCTGTCCACCAGCGGATGCAGTAATCGGGAGCCATTGAGGTACTCTGGCGCATCTGATTGGACAGGGACTGGAGCCGTTTACCATGCAGTGATACTAAAATGATGGCCATTAGAGTTCGATCATCTCTCCCGTGTTTCCATTTCAACTTTTCGCGGGCGGCGATTAGAAACTCGAGTACTCCGGGAGCGAAGCAATGGTGAAAAAATGGTGGGAGGTTATTCGCCTCTGAGCGATATAAGTGAGCGGTTTCACCCAGCTTTTCAAGTTTTCGTACTACTCTTTTGTAGTCCCCAGGTTTGAGTTTAGCGTTAGCATACACGTAGCCTAGGGGACTGATTTCGATACCGATGGCTGGACGCTGCTGAATGGCGGCACTGAATATGGCAGTACCACGGCCGGCGAATGGGTCGAGGATAGTTTCGCCAAGACGGGTATATTTGCTTATAACAGCATCAGCAAACTCGGTTGGGAACATTGCATAATAAGGACCGATGCCGGCCCAGCGACTCGCTGCAGTGCCATATTTCGGTTGATGGGGTGCTGTCAGCTTGGCGTATTGTTGTCTCATTGCTCGCTGAATATCCTCTCTAAAACTCTGCTGCCGGTTTTGAGCGGGATGGCAGCATGAGCATGTGCCCGCACTAGCGGTGCGAAGCCGTCCCGGTACAGATGGGTGGAAAGCTCGTCCATAATATCTAGAGCCTCTCCTATTCTAGGATAAGCAGATTCGTCGACACAATTCAGATCTTGTCCCTTGTCGTCCACTATTGGCGTCATTACTACTGAGTGCTGCCCGGCTTTATTTTTATACAGCACCTTACGCCCGTAGTACGTCGCTTCTCCATATGGCTTGGCGTTCGGTGGCCGTAGCACGATATGCTTGTGGATGTATCCTATATCCGGTGCTAATGCGGTACAGTTAGGCAACTGCTGCCGAGGTCCTTCCTTTTCTTTATAGTCCAACTCACCTAGGTGATCTAGAAACTGCCCCGACTTCTCTATTCCCATCAGGATAATTCCAGGGTCGCCATGCCTTTGTACCTTTTTATGTAGGCGGGCAATTTCTCGCTGTATGTGATGCTTGAGCCACGCCGGCATACCGAACAGAGCTAGAGGACCGTCCATTATAAATGCTGTGTCTTGGAATACCCCTAGGCTATCGAATCGTTCAAAGTATCTCAGGATGTTCACTAGAGTAAGGTGCTCTATCACTTGACGGACAGCGGTAAAAGCCTGTTCGCTCGAACCGTTTTCTTCAAAGCGCTCGTGTGCTCTTAGAGCATCTGTCTCGTATATGATCTCGCCTCGCCTGCAATTGCAGGTGCCATCGCCCTGCTCTAGCGTGATTTTCTTATTTTGGTCCTCAAGCGGACAGTCGTCAAGTGGGCAGTCTATCTCGCCGGATCGGTCTGTTGTTATGGCACGTAATGTTTCTAACAGTGTCTCGTGTTTCGGGTCCAGTCGTGCCTCCAATTCCTTGCTGATAGTCGCCCGGAAGAACCGTTTGGGTGAGTCGTTCGGTTCGTCTTCCCTTATGATATTACGGCCTGGAAATACGGCACTCAATGTCTCGCACTGCTCCATATCCCGCATTTCGCTGGGGCTAGGGATGTAATTGCGCGAGACATCGCGTATTGCCTGTAGCTTAATGACTATGGCGGCCAAGTTGAATAGGGCTGCCTCAGCGCCCGGATAGCCGTTCTTGACTTTGTGGGTTACTGTCGAGCCGTCAATGGCGACCACTCGCTTTATGCTACCGATGCCGCGCTGTGGTTCCAACCGGGCTGGTAGTTCGTGTAGCTCTTGGCCCTCGCTCTGTTTGATTATGCCTTGGAACTCCCGGACGCTTTCGCTTTCTATTAGACGCCAGAGGGAATCGCTTCTGGCAAATTCATTCTGATATGGCATCTGATGTCTCCGTCGGAGCCGTGAACTTGTTGATTTGCACTGGCAAGGTGTACGGACTGGACAAGGTACGGACTCGTAGGAAGCCGGTTTCATTCACTTTGATTATGCTGTGAATGAAGTCTGCGAAATCGTTGTACTTGCTCAATTGTTGGGTTTCATCGGTATTGTTGAGATGTGCGATGAACCAGTTTTCGGTGTTTTTTAAGATGTTGGTCTGGATTGTGGACGGTTCCTGTGTGGAATAGACCAAGCCGATGTTAAATTTGGCACCCTCTTTTGCGATTCTCGCCCAGATGTTTGTCGTGTCGGTTTCGTTCCCTTTGGGTAGCAAGGTATGGGCTTCTTCTACGTAAATGATGACCGGAGCGGGTTTCTTGTATTCGCCAGTGCTTTCATCGAGCTCCGGGTTGACGAAGGCTTCCTGCTGTGCACCAAAAATCTGTCTCATAATGCGTTTAGACGCTTGTTCGTTTAGCTGCGGACTGCCTAGTGCTTGGTCCACGATTACGAGCTTACCCTCGCGCACGTATTTCACGATATCGTTAGCATAATCGGTGCTGTAATCAACATCGTGCCACTGCTGGGCCTTCTGTATTAGGCGCAACCCCCTAGTATTTTCAAAAATGCTGAGCAATCCAAGCAGACGATCGTCACTCCAACGGCGTCCATTCTTTCGGCGAGCATAATCTCTGTCAAATTCTTTAAATGGGTCTGTATTGACCCATTTGGCGAAACTCTCGCAGAACTGTCCGGCGCGATCCCAAGTCATAGGTTTATCACTGTCCAAAGTGTTAGGTTTAGGTTTATCACTGTCCGGTTTACCACTGTCCGAAGTCTCAACGTCAACGTATGGAGCAAGGGTTGGGTCTTTACGCATCTTGTCGCGTATATCCTTGCTGAATAGCCCTTTGGTCGGTACTCCTTGCCATGCGGAACTGAAACCAGCTTTGGCAAGGATCGCCCGGTACACGAATAGGGAACGCCGATAGCGCACAGATTGTCCGCGTTCGTCTATATTTTCAGGAGCGGCAACGTCAGCCTGTATAAAAGCCTGTATATATCCTGCCCCTTCCTCTCGCAGCACCTCGTTGATAATTTCTTTGCCTTGGTAAAGGCTCTGTAACTGCTCGTCCAGTTCTGCCTTGTTGGCATCGTTTGGTATGAGATTGCCGAAGAAATTGAACTTGGTGATTTTGCGATCCTCATCATTGGGATGCGGGTTGAGTCCGTAGGTGATTACATCCTCGGTTAAACCAAGAGCGATATTGCCAATGTTTTTGAGGCAACCTTGGTCTTGCGGGTTTTCATTGGCATACTCGCCATTAGGATCGAAAATTAACTGGCCAACCCGTTGGCTATCTCTCATGGTTCGCAGGCGAAAAACAGCACTGGCAATGGTTTTAGTGGTGTTGGACTTGCCGGTTCGGGTCATGCCGAACAGGGCAGTTCGCTGAGCCAGAATATCCTCGGCGACCATACGGACAGGCACGGTTTCAGAGTTGCGTATGGAGGCAGCATAGCGAATCTGGCCGATCTCCACAGGCTCAGAGCTCGCTCCTTTCCACAGGGTGTAATTGGCGATGCGCTCTAATGCGGCTCCAGTGAGTTTGTAAACCTTCATTCCTTGGCCGGCGTAAAAATTATCTATGTCGCCGCCGTATTCAAGATTCCACTTTTTGGTTTCCTCATCGAGATTCATGCGAAAAGTACCTAGGATGCGGCAGTGCGCCCCGGCATAGCGCATCTGGTCTAAAGTAAACTGATCTGTTTTGCCGCCCTCGTCCCAATTGTCGGAAGTGTGGGCTGCTCTCTGGCCCGCTTCCAAGCGAGCATGCTTCATCTCTATATCGTTGGGCAAGGGACTTGCCTTCAGGGCGCGCAACAAAATTAGGGACGTTTGAGTATCGTTGAGGTCGGGGGGATCGGCGTCTAGCCTTATCCTAGTGGCGATCAACAGACACCCATGCGGCACTCCGCCGACATCCTGTCGTAGTCTGTCGTGAATCAGCACCTCCGCGGTGTCGTAGTCCATACTGATGAGGTCGCCGACGTTGCGGTCCTTATCGATCAGGCTGAGCAATTCTTGGATTGCCTCGTTCGCCCTTTTATCGGCTTCCTCTTTGTCTCGGTCTGCCTTGATATTGAAAAGCAGATTGTCGCCGTTGGCGTTTGATGTTGTAGTCATATTTAGTCCTTGTAATTGAGGTTGAGTTCAATGCCGGCGAGCAAGAGTTCAAAGGTAGCCGAGATCCTTGGCGTAAGCAAAAAGCGCGGGGGTGCCGCCGGTGTGGAGAAAGATGAGGGTCTGATCGGGACGCCACCAACCGACGCGCACGTGCGCCAACAGCCCGGCCATGGCCTTGCTGGTATAAGACGGATCGAGCACCAGCCCTTCCTGCTGCGCCACTAAGTGCAGTGCTTGGCGACTCTCGGCGGTTACGACGCCGTAAGCCGGACCGGCAAACGCGGCATAACTTTCAAAATCCTCCACCTTCAGCGAAAGGTCTAGCCCTAGGACTTGGGCGCATTCCCGCCCCAGCGCGAGATGCTCCCTCGCCGCCTGCCGATCGTCGCGCGGCGAGGGACTGACGCCCACCACCCGCATATCCAAGCCCAGCGCCTTAAACGCCACCACCAACCCCACGTGGGTATGCGCCCCAGAGCACAGGTAAATCGCCGCCGGCTCAACCCCCTGTCGCTCGCATTGGGCCAAGAGCTCCAACGCCCCATCGACGTACGCGACACTGCGGAAGATGCGCGCGTCCGAGCTGGTGTGGAAGGGGCGATGGCCAGCCGCTGTCAGCGCGGCCAGTTTTGCGGCCACAGCCCGCGCCTGCGCCTCGGGTGCGGGCAGGTCCACCTCCGCGCCAAAGAGGTGGGTCAACAGCAGGTTCCCCTGCGGTTGGGCGTGGGCGTCGTCGCGGCCGACGATCACCGCAGACAGCCCCAATTTTGCGGCCACGGCCGCTGTCTGCCGCGATTGATTCGACTGGGCGGCCGCCGAGTGTACCAGCACGTCGCAGCCCTGCTCTACGGCTTGGGCGATCTGGTATTCAAACTCGCGGATCTTGTTGCCGCCAAAGGCCAAGCCGGTCAAATCGTCGCGCTTGACCCAAAGCTGGAGGCCGCCTAGGTGGGTGCTGAGGCGCGTCAACGCTTCCAAGGGCGTGGGCAGGGCCGCTAGCGGCAACCGCGGCAAGGCGGCCAACCGTTCTTTCAGGTTCTCTCGGCTAATAGCCATGGTTTTCCTCTCGTGCTAAGTATGCCTTCTCGGGCGTTGCCACTGCGTCCGGGATCGAGGGCGTCCCCGCCCTCGTCGAGGGCGTCCCCGCCCTCGTCGAGGGCAAGATGCTCTCGATCCGTGGGAAGGCGAGGGCAGTAAGCCGCTTGTGTTGGCTGTCAATACAACCATTAAACACCCATTGGGCAAACGCATTTTGGTTCCACTGGATTGGGCCGCAGCGAGTTTGCCCTTTTGCCAAAAACCCTTAACTTTGGGCTAGACTTCCCGCCCCCTTCGGAGCCTCCATCTCCCCAATAAATCGCAGTTCAAACAATAGGATAGGGCCGTTTTGGACCTAGTCGAACCTATACCCGAACGCCTATTGCCGCACATCCGCGACGAATTGCAACCCGGCGAGTTGCTCATCGTCCTCCTCGCCGCCGACATTCGCCCGGACGGCCAGTACGGCGACTCTTGGTTTGCGCTTACCGACGAGCGCATCCTCGTCTTTCACCCCAATGGCACGGACAAACCCGAGACCGTGCGGCTCGGCTTGGACGAAGTGCAGGGCATCCAGACCCGCAACTTTGTGGGCAGCGGCGCGCTCGTGGTCGAGCTAGAGGACGAAACCGTCGAGCTGCTGCGCTTTTCGCAGAGTGCGTACTACAAATTTTCCGGCGTGCCCCAAGCCATCGAGGGCGCGGGCCTCGTTGAGGAAGACGCGGCCGAAGAGGGTGGGCCGCTGCACGTCGATCCGGTCCAAGTAGTAGAGCACTGCTCCACCTGTGGACGCGCCCTCCGCTCCGGCTCCAAAGTCTGCCCCAACTGCCTGCGCCAGACCGAGACCTTTTGGCGGTTGTTTTCCTATATCAAGCCCTATAAAACCCAAGCCCTGCTCGGGTTTACGTTGACGATTGTGCTGACGGCCATTGGCCTGCTGCCGCCCCAGCTCAACCGCATCCTCATCGACGACGTCATCGTCCCGGTGCTCGTCAAATACGAGGCCGAGGGCCTAGCCGAGGGCGCGGTGGCCACGCCCCCAGCCGCGAGCGTCCAATACCTCTTGTGGGTCGTACTCGGCTTGCTCGGCATTTACATCGGGCGCGGCATTATCAGCGGCGTGCGAATGTACGCCTTAGGGTGGCTCGGCCAGCGCGTGGTGTACGATTTGCAGATGCAAATTTTCCAACACTTGCAATGGCTGTCGCTGACGTTCTACAACAAGTTCAGCACCGGTCGGATCATGACCCGAGTCACCAGCGACACCGAGCGCATGCGGAGCTTTATCACCTCGGGGTTCCAAGACATCGTCATCGACGGGCTGACCATCGTCGGCATCTGCACCATGCTGTTTGTAATGAATTGGGAATTGGCCCTTTTGTCGCTGCTGCCAATCCCCTTCATGATCATCGGCACCATCATCTACCGCACCCGCATCCACTGGGTTTTTCATCGGATATGGCGTCGCATTTCCACGCTCAACGCCATGCTCGCCGACACCATCCCGGGCGTCAAGGTCGTCAAAGCCTTTGCCCAAGAAAACCGCGAGCTCGACCGCTTCAACGAGCGCAATACCGACCTGCGCGAGTCGCAGATGACCGCCTTCAAAATGCGCTCCTATTACATTCCGACGATCGCCTTTATCACTTCGGTCGGCTCGATCATCCTGTGGTGGTTTGGCGGCAATCGGGTGCTCAACAACGCGCTGACTTTGGGCGACTTGCAGGCCTTTATCTCGTACATGGTCATGTTCTACGCCCCCGTGCGCTCGCTGTGCAACCTCACCGAGCAGCTAGAGACCGCGGCGACTACGGCCGAGCGCGTCTTTGAAATCATCGACACCGAACCCGAAGTCCAAGACGACGCGGACGCCGTGGACCCCGGCCCGCTGACCGGCGAGGTCGAGTTCCGCAACGTCAGCTTCACATACGACGGCTCGGCTCGCATCCTCGATCGCATCCACTTTAGGGCCAAGCCCGGCGAGATGATCGGCATCGTCGGCCCCAGCGGCGCCGGCAAGTCCACGTTGGTCAACCTCATTTCGCGGTTCTACGACGCCACGGATGGCCAAATCCGCATTGACGGCCACCCCATTACTCGGCTCAAACAGCAGGCGCTGCGCAGCCAAATCGGCGTGGTGTTGCAAGAGCCTTTGCTCTTTCAAGGCTCCATCGCCAGCAACATCGCCTACGGCCATCCCGAGGCGACGCGCCCAGCGGTCATTGAGGCGGCCCGCGCGGCCAACGCCCACAAGTTCATCATGAATTTTCCCGATGGCTACGACACCCAAGTTGGCGAGCGCGGCGGGCGTCTATCCGGCGGCGAGCGCCAGCGCATTTCCATTGCCCGCGCCCTAATCGGCAACCCGCGCATCCTGATCCTCGACGAGGCCACCGCCTCGGTCGATACCCAGACCGAATACGAGATTCAAGAAGCGCTCGAGCGGTTGGTGGCCGGTCGCACCACCTTTGCCATCGCCCATCGGCTTTCGACGCTCAAAAACGCCGAGCGCCTGCTGGTGTTGGAAAGGGGGCGCATCGCCGAAGTCGGCACCCACGAAGAGTTGCTCAACATGGAGGACGGCGTCTATCGCCGGCTGGTCAATATGCAAACCGAAATGGCGAAAGTGCGGGCGTTATGAGCAAGACCCGCGGTTATTCGTACGGAGATTTTCTGCTCGACCCGCAACAGACGCGCTTTAGCCGGTCCAAGCGCGGCAGCTTGATCCTCCAGCTCGGCGACGAGGAGCACACGGACCTCAAGGTCCGCCGCGCCTTCCCCTTAGAAGAGTCCGACCGCTATATCGGCGTCTTTGCCGCCGAAGACCAAGAGCTCGGCCTCATTGAAGACCCCCAGCAACTCGACGCCCAAAGCCGCCAAGTGCTGCTAGACGAACTCGCCAAGGTGTACTTTCAGCCGCAGGTCTTGGCCTTTAATAGCCTCGACGAAGAGTTCGGCGTGCTGCGCGGCCAGATCGAAACCACCAGCGGCCCTCGCCAACTCGAAATCCGCAGTTACCGCACCAACGTACGCATGCTCTCCGGCAACCGAGCCGTCATCGAGGACGTCGATGGCAACCGCTATTTGATTGCCAACTGGCGGACCCTGCCGCAAAAGACGCGCGAGATTCTGGGGCTTTAGGCGAAATACGCCCGCATCTTCTCCAAGCCAATCCGGGCGACGGCCGCCGGATCTTGCGCCCACAGCCCCGGATTAAACAACTCCAACGACACAAACCCCTCGTATCCCTGCGCTCGCGCCAGCCGCTCGAATTCCACGCTCGCCCCGGTCCTGCTCATGCACATTCTCTCCAAACCATTTACATTCACTCGCATTCAATAGACGAGGAGTACCGATGGAATACCGCAGAATGGGCCGCACTGGCCTCAAAGTATCGGAAGTTTGCCTCGGCACCATGACCTTTGGCCACAGCACCGACGAGCGAGAAGCCGAGCGGATCGTCGATCGGGCGTTTGACGCGGGCATCAATTTCTTCGACACGGCCGATTCCTACGGCGGCGGCGAGTCCGAGGTCTTTACCGGCAAGGCACTCAAGAGCCGCCGCCGCGATGCGGTCATCGCCACCAAGTTCTTCAACCCCATGGGGCCTGGCCCCAACGATTCGGGAATGTCGCGGGGGCGCATTATGAACGCCATCGAAGACAGCCTCCAGCACCTCCAGACCGATTACATCGACCTCTATTACATCCACCACGTGGATACCCAAACCCCTTTGGAGGAGATGCTACGCGCCCTTGACGATTTGGTCCGCCAAGGCAAGGTGCGCTACATCGCTTGTTCCAACTATCAAGCGTGGCGTCTGATGGAGGCGTTGTGGATTGCAGACGCGAATGGCTGGGCGCGCTTTGAGTGCTACCAACCGCAATACAGCTTGGTCGTGCGCGACATCGAGCAGGAGTTGATTCCCGTCTGTCAGCTCAAGGGGCTGGGCGTGGTGGTGTGGAGTCCGCTCGGCGGCGGCTTTCTCTCGGGCAAGTACAAGCCCGGCGAGCGCACCTTGGCCGGTACGCGGTCGGCCGACGCTTGGGCCTACCCGCAAAGCTATTTTGCCGCCAATGCCGACGAGACCTTAGAGACGCTCCTAGCAGTAGCCGACGAAATGGGCCGCTCGCCGGCGCAAGTGGCCCTGCGTTGGGTGTTGGAACAGCCGGCCATCACTTCGGTCATCATCGGCGCACGCACCGTGGAGCAGGCCCGCGACAACATGCTCGCCGGCAGCTTTTGCCTCCCAAGCGATGCACGCGCCCGGCTCGACGCAGTCTCCCACCTCCCGCATCGCTACCCAGAGGCCATGGAGGCGAACATGCACGAGCGCCGCGACGACGCGGTCGATATGCCCGCGCTGGAGTGACGGGTGACCGACAACCAACCCCCCCTCCAAGCGGCCAAGACCTGCGAGCTGCACGTCCACCTCTACGGCGGCCTCTTTGCCGCCGATCTCCTCGACTTGGGCCGCGCTTACTACGAGAAAATTGATTGGTCGCTCTTCGTCGATAGCTTTGAACGCGCCTATGGCAAGCGGCCCGACCCGGTCGCGCTCTTCCGCGAGGCCCTCCACCGGCAGTGCCTCGATCCCATTGCGGCGCACTACGTGTACGGGGCGGAAGACGGCGGCGACTTCGCTCGTTTCCAAGCCAAGTTCAACCTGGCCATCTGCATCTATCGCTACTGGTGGAAGGGGCTAGACAAGGTGGAAGAAATCTGGCGGCGCGTCTTGGCCCATCACCGCCGCGAAGGGCTGCGCTACGTCGAATATCGCGTCATGGCCCCGTACGACCACACCCAGCCCGAAGCCTTCGCGCAGTTTCACCAACTCGTCGCCCGCTTCTTGCAACGAGCCTCGGACCCGGGCTTTGAGGCGCGTTACCTCATCGGCCTGCCGCGCTGGGCACCGCTCGAATGCTACCGATTGGTCCGCCGCCTACTCCACGAAAACGAGGACTTAATCCCCACGGTCGTCGGCCTCGACTTCTGCCACTTTGAGGAGGGCTACCCGCCTGCGAGCACCCGCGCCTTCTTCCGCCGCCTGCGCCGCGACAACGAGCTGCACCCGGAGCGCGCCCTCGATGTGGCCTATCACGTCGGCGAGGTGTACTTCGACAAATCGCTCGAAAGCGCGGTGCGCTGGTGCCACGAAGCGGCTGAACTGGGCGCGCTTCGCTTGGGGCACTGTACCGCGCTCGGGCTCGACCCGGAGGTTGCCATAGCCCGCCGGCCCCAAGCCCACGAATGTGAGCGGGTCAGCGAACGCTTGGCCCAGATCGCCTACGATTTGCACCACAAGAACGGATTGGAAGAATTTGGCGTCCCGGTGGACGACCAAGCCCTGATGCAGGAACGCAGCCGCCTCGCGGCCCGGCCCGGCGACGCGCTCGTCTGTCGAGGATATGATCCCCCGCGCCTCAAAGCGGTGCGCCGACGGCAGGACTTCGCGCTCAGCCGCTTGGCCGCGCTCGGCACCGTCGTCGAAACCTGCCCGACCTCCAACTTGCGCATCGGCGGTGTGCCCGCGGCCAAGGACCACCCGGTGCATCGCTTCCTCGCCTCGGAGGTCCGCTTGGCCATCGGCGCCGACGATCCCGGCCTTTTCGACCGCACACTCGCCGACGAAGTCGACTGGGTCCAGCACCACACTGGCATGACCGCCGACGCGCTGCAAGCCCGCCTCGGCGACCCGCGCTCCTACCGGTGCGGCGCGGCCCGCGGTCGCTAGCAATCCATGATTACCCCGCAAAAGATGTGCAAGGGGTTTTTCTACACCTTGGGCACGGGCTATGCCGCGCGGCTGGGCAGCGTGGGGCTGACGGTCCTGATCAAAAGACAGCTCGAACCCAGCGTTTTTGCCGATGTGTTTTTAGGCGTGACGGTCTTTACCATGCTCTCCAGCCTGCGCGAGTTTGGCCTGATGCACGCGCTGTTGCACTTCCAAGACCGAGTCGAGGAATTTGTCGGCACGCACTTTGCGCTGAACGCGGGCATTACCTTGCTGTCGTGTTTGTTCAGCAGCGGGGTCGTCTTGGGCTTGGCGTTGCTCTTTCCAGCGGATTTTTCTTGGACCTTTGCCCAAGTCGCGTGGGTGCTGGCGGTGCTGCACTTTGTGCGCCAACTGACCTTGACTTCAGAGGCCCTGCTGAGAATGGACTTTGAGTTTGGCCGGCTCTCCCTCTTGCACGGGCTGGGGACGCTGTTGGCCCTGCTGAGTGCGCTGTTGGCGGCCCGCGCTGGCTGGGGAGAGTGGAGCCTGATATTGGGGGGGTGGACTACGTACTCGGTGCTCAGCGTAGTGTATGTGCTGTTTTTTTCTGCTGGCACTTGGTACAGCCGCCCCCTGCGCCGCGCTTCTTTGCACTTCGACTGGGTTTGGGCGCGCCGCTTGTTGGGCTATGGCGTGTGGATTTGGGTCGGATGGATATTGCAGATTTTTATTTGGTGGTACGACAAGCTGGTCGTGCGCTTGGTCGCCGGCGATACGGCCCTCGCGTTCTACGAGACAGCTTGGTGGCTGGTGCAGATTCCCACCGCGATCATCGCGCATATCATCCTCAATTACAGCGGTACCCTGTACTCGCGGTATCGGCACGAGCGCGAGCGACTGGGCGAGTTGTTCGCCAAGATGATTAGCCTAGTGCTGAGGGTGTCGGCCCCGGTGTCCCTGATTTTGGCCTTTAACGCCCGCGAAATAACCGCCCTGTTGGGCGATCAGTGGGCCGCGTCGGCGCGCATCGTGATTTGGCTCGCCGCGTATGCGCTTTTGCGCCCGCTGCTCAGCGATGGGTTTAGCCTGCTGTGGGCCGTCGGGGCGACGCGCCGGTCCGCGTACATCGTGGGGGTGCAGGGGGGCGTGGCCCTCTTTGCTGTCCCGGCGATGGGCGTCTTGTGGGGCACGGAGGGCGTGGCGTACAGCATGGGCGTCGTGGCCGGCACGGGGTTCCTCGGCTTGTGCGTTGGGTTGCGTGCGTACGTGAGCGTCCATTGGCTCAAGGTATTGGCCGCGCCGGCCGTGGGATTGCTGGCCGCGGCGGTCTGTGGGTGGTCGTACGCCGGTTGGGCATTGGATTATGCCGCGGGCGATTTTGTCTTGCGGAGTGGAATTATGGCGTTGGCTTATGGGGCCGTGCTTGGGCTGCTAGAGCGGCGCACCATCGCCGAAGAGCTCGGGCACCTGCGCCGCATTATGCGCCAAAGCGGGGACGCGGAATAGGGATTTCGCCGGCCGCGATTTGCGCGAGGGTCGCCGGGTAGAGCCGGTGCTCCACCGCCAGCACCCGCTTCTGCAAGGTCTCGGGCGTGTCCCCGGCCTGCACCGCGACCTTCTCCTGCGCCAGCACCCGCCCTCGGTCGTATTCTTCATCTACTAGGTGGATCGTCGCCCCGCTCGCTCGCTCGCCAGCGGCCAATACGGCCTCGTGTACCCGCATCCCGTACAGGCCCTGCCCGCCGAACTTGGGCAACAGGGATGGATGGATATTCAAGACCCGCCCCTCGTAGGCCGCCAGTACCTCCGCCCCTAGCTTTTTCATATATCCGGCCAGACAAACCACTTCGACCTCGTGCCGCCGCAGCACCGCCAAAATCGCCGCTCCCAGCCCCTCGCCGTGCGTCTGGGTGCTCAGGTGATAGGTTGCCATGTTTGCTTGCCGCGCCCGCACCAACGCGCCCGACTGGGAGTTGTTGCTAATCGCCACGCACGGCTCGGCCGCCAGCGTCCCGGCCGCACAGGCGTTGACGATCGCCTGCATATTCGACCCGGTGTGCGAGGCGAGAAACCCCAGTTTCAGCATCTTAGAGAAGAGCTAGGACTCGTTCCGGGGGACGCCCGATGCGCGCTTGGCCTCCTTTGACCACGATGGGCCGCTCGATCAGGATGGGGTGTTCCACCAGTGCCTGAATGAGTTGCGCCCGATCGGTCACCTCGGCCAATCCGAGGGCCTCGTATTCGTCCTCGTTGGTTCGCATGAGTTCCCGGGGTTCCAAGCCCAGCTTTTGCAAGAGCGCGTCTAGGGTCTTGGCATCCGGCGGCGTCTGCAAGTACTCGACGACCTTCGCCTCCACGCCGTGCTCGGCCAATAGAGCCAACGTCTGCCGACTTTTGGAGCATTGCGGGTTGTGGTACATGGTTACTTCGGCCACTTTCTCCTCCTGTTGAATGGTTGATTGCCACTGCAAAAGTTAATACCTTGCCCTCATGCCTACAATAAGCCCGGCGACGCCAGCCGACGCCGAATTTTACCAGCAAAACGGCTATATCCGCTACGAGCAATTCTTCTCGGCCGAGGAGATCGCCTCGCTGCGCCAAGCCATTGACCACGCCATCGCCACGCATCGCGCCCGCATCAAAGGGGCCGACAAGGATGGCCGCGTTTCAGAAGACTACGAGCGCGTCTTCAATCAGATGGTCAACCTTTGGACCGACTATCCGGCGGCCAAGGAAATCGCCTTTCACCCGCGCTTGGCCGAAACCGCCCGCCGCTTGAGCGGTTGCCGCCACGTGCGCATCTACCACGATCACGCGATGATCAAGCCCCCCGGCCAAAAGAGCAAGGAGACCAACTGGCATCAGGACGCGCCCTATTGGCCCATGGATCCGGTTGGTGCGTTGTCGGCTTGGATCGCGGTTGACGACGTGACTCCAGACAATGGCTGCCTCCACTTTGTGCCCGGCTCCCACCAGTACGAGCGGCTCGAACCGATCAAGCTCGGCGTTGCCGGCGAGAGCATCGTCGATAAGATGCGGGAGCGCGGCTTTGACGTGCCCGAGCCGGTGTCCATGGACATGGCCGCCGGCGGCGTAACCTTCCACCACGGCTGCACCTTCCACTACGCCGGTCCGAACCAGACCGCTGCCCCGCGCCGCGCGTTTGCCATTATCTACATGCCCGACTACACCACCTTTACCGGAACCCACGACGCAGCGGGCGCAGCCGACGAAATGAGAGCCGGCGGCCCCTGGTACCATCCGTTGCATCCCATTCTGGCGAGCGATTGAAGCGGCTCTCCAGACCAAATGGGTTTCTGCATAACACTTTGCAAGGGGATTACAATGGTTGCTCCCAGATTCAAATGGGTCTCGTGGACTCTCTTGCTCCTAATCCAAGTGATCATGCCTCTAGATGCCGAGGCTACAGACATCTGGGTCGCTCGGCTGGTGTCCATTTTCCTCACCGACGGCACCGAACTTGAAGGCACCATCATTCAGGAAACCGAAACCCACGTTCGCATCAAGACATCGGCTGGCTTGGAAGTAAAGATCCCGAGAGCATCCATTGTTGCTATAAGAAAAGCGCGTCCTGGTGCCTTCTTCCAGCACGACCCTAACTACACCCGCCTGATGTTCGCCCCTACTGGTAGGCCATTGCGCCGAGGGGATGGCTATTTTTACAACCACTACATCTTCTTCCCCGGTATAACCTACGGCCTCTCCGAACACTTTAGCTTGTCAGGGGGCGTGTCCGTTATTCCGGCAGTGGGGTTGAGCGACCAAATCCTGTCAGTGGCCCCCAAGTTTGGCCTCTATGCTAGCGACGATGTCGCCCTTTCCGCGGGCCTGCTCTATATGCGGGCCATTGGCGGTGCTGGAGGTATAGCCTTTGTGGTCGGAACCAAAGGCAGCCCGGACAAGAGCTTCACCTGTGGCATCGGCCTAGGCTACATCGCCGAGGAAGGCGAGGACGTGGATTTCGCCGAGCACCCTATTCTCCTCATCGGCGGCAATATCCGCCTCTCCAAGAGCATGGCCTTGGTCGCGGAAAACTGGATTATTACTGGCGGAGATGCCAAACTTGACCAACAGCCCTTGGGCCTCGCCCTCCGCTTTTTCGGTCCCAAGATAGCTGTTGATGTAGGTGCCATTATCGTCGGCGAGGTAATCGAAGAGGGATTTCCCATCCCTTGGCTCTCCTTCGTCTATAACTTCGGCGACTGAGCCATAATCCAACGTCTCAGTGGCTCCTAAGACTACAGCTAAAGGAGATTCGATGATGCAATCCAAGGAAATTGGAAGGCCGGATCCGTGCGACCAGCGGACGCGAGAGATGCGGCAGGTTCAGATATGGGTTCCTGAAACCCGGACCAGGCGATTCCGGGCCGAGGCCCATTACCAGTCACTTGCAGTGGCGCAAAGCAAGGGCGAACGCGAGGATCAGACCTTTATCGAAGCGATCACGGACTAGCGACTATGCTCCCAAGCGAAGCCAATTACGACGAAGCCAAAGTCCCTGCTTACGCGCTGCCCGACCTGCTGACGCTAGCCAGCGGCGAACCCGTGGCCGACGTCGCTGCTTGGGCCGAGGTGCGCCGCCCGGAAATTCTCCAACTCTTCAAAACGCATGTCTTCGGCTCGATGCCCGGCCCGCTGCCCGCTACTCGTTTCCTTACCACCGAGGAGGGCGAAGCCCTTGGCGGCCATGCACTGAGACGCCAAGTCCGCGTGGCTTTCACTGCTGACGATAATGGCCCGTGCATGGATATTCTCCTCTATCGCCCCGCTGACGCGGCTGGCCCGGTGCCGGTCTTCTTGGGCCTCAATTTCTTCGGTAATCACTCCATCCAACGCGACCCCGCAATCCACCTCAACACCCGCTGGATGCGCTCCGAAGCGCAAAACGGCATCGTCAATCACTGCGCCACCTTCAACTCGCGCGGTTGCTTGGCTAGCCGCTGGCCCGTCGCCAAGATCATCGCACGCGGCTACGGCTTGGCCACCATGTACTACGGCGACCTCGACCCGGACTACGACGATGGCTACCGCAACGGCGTCCACCCGCTCTTCTACCAAGAGGGACAAAATCGTCCCGCCCCGGACGAGTGGGGTGCCATCGGCACTTGGGCGTGGGGTTTGAGCCGGGCCGTGGACTATCTGCAAACCGATCCCGACTGCGACCATGCGCGGGTCGCCGTGCTCGGGCACTCGCGGCTGGGCAAGACCGCGCTGTGGGCTGGTGCCTGCGACGAGCGCTTTGCCATGGTCATCTCCAACGAGTCCGGCTGCGGTGGGGCCGCCCTCTCGCGGCGGTGCTACGGCGAGACCGTCGCGCATATCAACCATGCGTTCCCGCACTGGTTCTGCGACAATTTCAGACGCTACGACAACGCCGAAGACGAGCTGCCCGTAGATCAGCATCAGCTCTTGGCACTTTGCGCCCCGCGCCCTCTGTACGTAGCCAGTGCCGTTGAGGACCGCTGGGCCGACCCGTGCGGCGAATTCCTCGCGGCCCGCGCCGCCGGTCCCGTCTATCGCCTGCTCGGGACCGACGGCTTGCCGGCCGCGCAAATGCCCGCTGTCGATCAGCCGGTCATGGGCCAGATCGGCTACCACATCCGCAACGGCGGCCACGACCTCGCCGAGTACGATTGGGAGCAATACTTGGACTTTGCCGACCAGCACTTGGCTTGGAGCATTAAACGTGCAGATACAATCCATCCGCGTAGTTGACCTCCGGCTTCCGCACCGCCCGCCCCAAACAGCGGGTCGCCGCCCCTCTTGGAACCAGCGGGCACCGCGCTCGTTGCCGATCAACAAGTATCCAGAATTTTCGCGTCTCCCCGGCCAGATGCCGGGCATGGGCGGCGGCCCGGTATGGGTGCAGATCGTGGCCGAGGACGGCACTTGGGGTTTGGGCGGCTGCTCCTTTGGCGAGCCAGTGGCTGCCATCGTCGAGCAAGTCTTCGCACCCCTGCTGACGGGCCGCGATTGTCTGGCTACGGAATTTCTCAACGACCTGATGTGGCGCGCTGCTCAGCGCCTCGGTCATGCCGGTTGCGCGGCCGTTGCCCAAAGCGGCATTGATCTGGCGCTGTGGGACCTCAAGGGCAAGCTGCTGGGCCAGCCCGTGTACCGCCTGCTCGGCGGCCCCTGCCGCGACCGCCTTGAACTCTACGCCACGGGCGACGACCTCGACTGGGGACTCGAACTGGGGTTTCGTGCCTTCAAGATCACCAACCCGGTTCACTACCGCGAGGGGCAGGAAGGGCTCAATCGCCTCGAAGCCAAGGTCGCCCAAGCGCGCGAGGCCATCGGCCCGGACTGCGAGCTGATGCTCAACGCGGTCATGTCCTACAACGTCGAATACGCCGTTCAAGTCGCCGAGCGGCTCAAGCCCTACCAGATGCGCTGGATTGAGGAACCGCTCATTCCCACGGATCTCGAAGGCCACATCGCGCTCAAGCGAGCCGCTCCCTACGTGCCCATTGCCACCGGCGAAGACCACCACGGCCGTCATGCCTTTCGCCAGCTAGTCGAACACCGCTGCGTTGACGTGCTGCAACCCGACCTCAAGTGGTGCGGCGGCCTTTCCGAAGCCGTCAAAATCTACTACATCGCCGAAGCGGCCGGCCTCGTCACCATCCCCCACGGCGGGGCCAACACCGCCTACGGCCAACACTTCGCCTTGGCCTTCCCGGAATCGCCCCTGGCCGAGTACTGGCTCGGCTCGGCCCCGGGCATCCCCCTCGAAGAAGTCCCCACCATCCCGGGCACAGCCGTGCCTCAAGAGGGGAGCTTGATCCCATCGGACGCGCCGGGCTTTGGCATGGAATTAGACGAGGACTGGCTGGTGCCGCGCTGAGCCATGGCTGAACTGATTCAGGATCAAATAGAGCGGGCTCTTGAGGTCGCCGATGACCGGTACTACCGCTTAGTGTTGCTGGTGGCCGAGAGCGGTTCCGGCAAGACCGGCGTCCTGCAAGAGGTCGCCGATGCGTTCGGTACGCAAGTTATCAATGTCAATCGAGTACTCTCATACGAGATGCTCGAACTGACGGCTCGGCAGCGATCATTGCGGATGCCGGATATCCTCAAGCAACTCGCGGCCCAAACTGAGCCGCCGGTGGTGCTCGATAACCTCGAAATCCTCTTTGATAAAAATCTCGAGCAAGACCCGTTGAGTCTGCTACGAAACATTTCGCGGAACCGCGCCGTGGTGGCTTCTTGGAGCGGGAGGTTTTCTGGAGGAAGGCTCTTATACGCCGAGCGGGAGCATCCCGAGTACCAGGAATATGACTCGGTCGATGTGCTCATCGTGCGTGTGGATGGAACGACGACGGTCAATGGGGAACCTATCGACAGAATAGCTAACCCTCTATATTAAATTAATATGCGGATCGGTCCGTTAGGATGATTCGCGAACCACGAGTAGAGAGGCAAGCTCAAGCATGACCAACATGAAATACGGCGATCTTATTCAGTTCGACCCGATTGAGTCGGTTGTTCAGTTGCGCGACGCGGACAAGTCCAGTGTCGCGCACCATCTCGTGAGAACCTACGTCATTTCCGAGGAGATGGCTGAACGGCTTACTCAGCTTGTCATCCCGCAGTTGCAGTTCGACCAACCTGTCGATAACAAAGGGATTTTGATCGTCGGCAATTACGGCACCGGTAAATCGCACCTGATGTCGATGATTTCAAGCCTTGCCGCAGACGCCTCTCTGCTAAAAGAATTGAAGCATCCCGGCGTTCGTGGCGCAGTCAAACAAATCGCCGGGCGCTTCAAGGTCATCCGCACCGAGATCGGGGCCACCACTATGTCCTTGCGCGACATCTTGGTCTCTGAGTTGGAAGAATATCTCGAAAAGCTCGGCGTGGAATACATATTCCCCGAGGTGAACGAAATTGCCAGTCACAAGCGGGCCTTTGAAGACCTGATGGACAAGTTCGGCGAGGCTTTCCCCGAACACGGTCTGCTGCTGGTAGTTGATGAGCTACTAGACTATCTCCGTAGCCGTAGGGACCAAGAACTGATCCTCGACCTCAACTTTCTCCGCGAAATGGGCGAAGTGTGCAAGGACCTACGCTTCCGCGTTATGGCCGGGGTACAGGAAGCCATTTTCGACAGCCCCCGCTTTGGCTTTGTCGCCGGTAGTCTCCGTCGGGTAAAAGACCGTTTCGAGCAAATCCTGATCGCCCGCAACGACGTCAAGTTCGTAGTGGCCGAGCGTCTGCTCAAAAAGACCGCCGAGCAACAGGCGCATATCCGCGAATATCTAATGCCCTTTTCCAAGTTCTACGGCGGGCTCAACGAGCAGATGGATGAATTCGTCAATCTCTTTCCCGTACATCCCGACTACATTGAGACCTTTGAGCGGGTCACTGTGGTCGAAAAGCGCGAGGTGCTCAAGACCCTGTCCATACGCATGAAAGACATTATGGACGAAGAGGTTCCGCAGGACCGACCCGGCCTAATTGCCTTCGATAGCTACTGGAACACTCTCAGGAAGAACGCGGCCTTCCGTGCCATTCCCGAAATCCGAGCAGTCATTGATTGCAGCCAAGTGCTGGAATCCCGCATCGAAAACGCCATCGCCCGCAGTCAGTACAAACCGATGGCCCTGCGCTTGATCCATGCACTGTCCGTCCATCGCCTGACCACAGGTGACATCTATACGCCCATGGGCGCATCCGCCGAGGAGTTGCGCGACCGCCTCTGCCTTTTTGACCCCCTGATTGAGGAATTGGGCAGCGATGAACCCGATAGAGATCTGCAAACCCACGTAGTAACCGTGCTGCGCGCAATCGAAAAAGCGGTTAGCGGACAATTCATTTCATTCAGCTTCATTTCATTCAGCAAGGATAATGGCCAATACTATCTGGACTTAAAAAAGACCGAAGACTTTGACGCCATCATTGACAAGCGAGCAGAGAGCCTCGATAACACTCGGCTCGACCGCTTCTACTACGAGGCC
Organism: Candidatus Latescibacterota bacterium; assembly: GCA_965242865.1. Taxonomy (GTDB): domain Bacteria; phylum Latescibacterota; class UBA2968; order UBA8231; family UBA8231. The sequence goes on along the minus strand of CBDETK010000013.1, from coordinate 3,926,918 downwards.
CTCAAACGGGTCATGGAGTGCCAAGACGCTACCTACGTAACCGGCTACAAAATCTGGCAACACGAACTCATCTGGCAGGAGCACAAAGCCGCTCGTTCCGGGTATCTGTTTTTTGGCGCACCCAACGAGCGCTCCACCGCCGTACCCCAGCGGGACTTCTACCTTTACTTTATCCAGCCAAATGACCCGCCCCAGTTCAAGGAGCACAAAGCGAGCGACGAAGTCTTCTTTCGCCTGAAAGGCACCGACGAGGAATTTCAGACCGCGCTGAAAAATTATGCGGCGGCTTTGGACCTCGCAGGCATTTCCGCGGCCCAAGCCAAAGCCACTTATGAGGCTAAGGCCAACGGCTTTTTGCGCCAGCTAGTCCGGTGGCTACAAACGCAGATGACCAGTGCCTTTGAGGTCACCTACCAAGGCCGCACGAAGTCCATCCCCGAGTGGGCCAAGGGCCAATCCATCCGCGACCTGTCGGGCCTGTTGCCCCACGAAATCATCAACTTCCGCGATCTGATCAATACCATTGCGGGCATCTGCTTGGCCCCGAATTTTGAAAATCAGGCTCCTGGCTATCCATTCTTTTCGGTACTGATTACGGGTAACAACTGCGCCCAAGCCGCCCAAGATGCGCTGCGGGCTATCGCCGGACAGAACCGCACCAAGCAGGCCACGGCCGTGCTGGATGCGCTGGAACTGCTCGATGGCGAGAGGATGGACCCCTACAAATCAAAGTACACCCAGTTCATTATTGATGTTGTAAAGGCTAAGGGGCACGGCCAAGTGGTAAATCGCAGTGAGATCATTCAAGACGACCACGGGCTAGAATTCATGGACCCCAGCGGCTTCCGCCTTGAACCTGAATGGGTAGCGGTCATTTTGGTTGCCTTGGTGTACTCCGGCGACATCGTGTTCGCAATTCCGGGCAAAAAATTCGACGCCACCGAGCTACCGCAACTTGCCGCCACTGGCATAGACGAGTTGATCCGCTTCAAGCATTTGGAGCAGCCCAAGGAATGGAACCTGCCCGCCATCAGAGAACTGTTTGAACTGCTTGGCTTGTCGCCGGGCATGGCTCAACTTGTTGCCCAAGGTAAAGACGAACCAGTCCAAGGTATGCAGCAGGCCATTGGCAAGACGGTCCGGCGCATCGTCATGGCTCAACGGGATATGCAGAAAGGGCTTTCCTTCTGGGGACAGGACCTGCTCGCCAGCACTGTCCTAGCCAGCCGGGCCGGTGTTTTAGAGAAAGCCAAAACCTTCTTTGAATCGCTCCAGGCGTATTCTTCCCCTGGCAGATTGAAGAACTTCCGCCACAGTGTGCCGGAAATCATGGCGCACAAAGAAGCCCTAACGGCTCTGGATGAGTTGGACGCTTTGCGCGAGTTCGTAATGGACCATGCCCCGACGGCCTCCTATTTGGTCGCGGCTGAAGCGGCACTTCCTGCCGAACATGACTGGGTGGGCCGGATTAAGGCGACCCGGCAGAACGTCCTGAATGCTCTCAGCCAAGCGGGTCGGATCGAGCCCCAACAGTCCCAAGCCATCGGCGTAGAAATACAAAAGCTCAAGAGGGACTACACGGTCATTTATATCGGCTTACACACCAAGGTCCGTTTGGGAGTAAACGACGACCAGCGTAAGGCAGCATTGCTCAACGACCCGAGGTTACAAGTCTTAGTCAAATTAGCCGAAATTGATCTAATGCCTCGGCAACAGCTTACCGATTTCCGGGATCGCCTACTGGCTCTGAAAAGCTGCTTTGCCTTGACCAACCAAGAGTTAGATGCAACGCCGACTTGCCTGCACTGCGGGTTTAAGCCCTCTACCGAAACCTGCACGGTTGCAAGCTCTCAGCATATCGATGCTATGGATAAGCAACTTGATGAGATAGGGGAAGACTGGACCTCCATCCTCCTCAGCAACTTGGCGGTCCCAATTACCGAGGCCAACATGGATTTGTTGAAGACGGATGACCGCGAAGCACTGGAGGCCTTCATTCAGTCGCGTGAGCTACCAATCCCCCTAAGCGGTAGCTTTGTACATGCCCTCAAAGAAGTGCTTTCTGGCCTGATCAAAGTCGCCATCCAGACACAGGATATGCAAACGGCCCTGAAGGTAACCGATGGCCCAGCGACCCCGGCAGAGATGAAGAGCCGATTTGACGGATATATTGATGATCTCACCAAGGGCAAGGACCCGGCAAAGGTGCGGATCGTAGTGGAAAGGTAAGACCAGAAAAATCGTCTTGCCTAACTGGAAAGTTTGAGATGAATCAAGAACAGCAGAACATAGAGTTTGGATCAGCAACCGGAGAAGGTCAGAATGACGGATCGGTAACTTGCCTCGGCATAACCTTTGAAAACGACGAAGCCCGCCGTGCTCACTTTATCGAGGAACTCCGCAAGAAGTTGAAGGACCCCGAGTTTCGCAAGATTGAGGGATTCCCGATTGGCGAGGATGAGGACATTCTGAATCTCAGTGATCCGCCGTATTATACCGCTTGTCCGAATCCGTGGATTGCGGACTTCATCGCCGAATGGGAGGCGCAGAAGCCGGAACAGGCTGAAGATTACCATCGTGAGCCTTTTGCTACAGATGTGAGCGAAGGTAAGAACGATCCCATTTATAACGCTCACTCATACCATACCAAGGTGCCGCACAAGGCGATCATGCGGTACATACTCCAACCGAGCCGGGCGACATAGTCTTCGACGGGTTTTGTGGGACGGGGATGACCGGCGTGGCGGCGGCCTTATGTAAAGATCCTAGCAGAATTAAGGGGTCACTACGACAAGCTCTTCTATGGGGACAACGCTGGGTAGTCCTTTCGGACCTGTCGCCTATCGCCACATTTATCGCAGGGAACTTGCTTCGTCCAGTTTATCGAAGAGATCTTTTGGCAGCCGTTGAGGAAATGTGTGCCGACATTGAGGACAAGCTTGGCCATCTATACTTAACCGACCACAACGGCTGGAAGGTACGCGACAGGAAGAGAGTTGAGCACAAGCATCATCAACATCGAGACGATCAGCTAGGTACCGTTGAATTCACGCTCTATTCTGATGTTATCAGATGTCCTGAATGCACTACTGAAACCACGCTTTATAACGTAGCCGTAGATGAGCAAAACGATTCCCTTCGGTCAAACTTAAAGTGCCCGTACTGCAAGGCATTAGTTCAAGAATCAAAGTGGGAACCAGTATATACGATCAGCTTTGATCCAGTCCTAAAACAGGCTATCCAGCACGTTCGGATTGCCCCTGTTCTCATTAACTACAGTATAGGATCGACAAGATACGAGAAACTACCCGATGATCAAGATAGGCAGCGCATCGGTATTGCAACCGACCTTCTTAGCTCTTATGGCCTACCAGCGATTGCACTAATCGACGGCAAAGAAACTCAGCGCAATGTTCCAATTGGCATTACTCATCTACATCAGTTCTTCACCCCACGTGAGCATTTGTTCGTCTCTGCTCTACTGCGTCAGATACAGAGTTACTCTAAAAATAAAAATCTAAGTCAGGTGCTGCTTTTTTGCCTTACTGCTTCCTTGCCTTATATGTCAAGAATGAGACGGTTTCGTGCTGATAGAAAAGGAGGTGGGCCGCTATCGGGAACTTTGTACGTTAGCTCTTTGATTACACCGCTACATGTTTTGAAGACTTTTCGGCGCAATGCGTCAACAATTGCCAACAGCTTAACTCCACCTGTCGATCTTCAGCGAGGCCATGTCATAAGCACCCAAGATACTGGAAATCTTCGACAGATCTGTGATTCTACAGTAGACTACATATTCACCGATCCTCCGTTCGGTCATAACTTCGATTATTCCGAATTGAACTTCTTTTGGGAGGGATTGTTAGGAGCAGTAACAAATCAGAAGGCCGAAGCGATTGTGAGTAAATCTCAGGGAAAGAGTATCGATGATTACCGTGAACTCATGGAGCGGATATTTTCAGAGTATTACCGCATCTTAAAGCCAAGTAGATGGCTGACGGTGGAATTTTCGAATACAAAGGCATCAGTATGGAATGCGATTCAGGCCGCACTGGAGCAAAGTGGCTTTGTTGTGGCCAATGTTTCATCGCTCGATAAAAAGCAACACTCATTCAAGGCAGTTATGACACCAACCGCTATCAAGCAGGACCTTGTTATTTCTGCATATAAACCGAATGGTGGCCTTGAGGAACGCTTCTGTCTAGAATCAGGCACTGAAGCGGGCGTTTGGGACTTTGTCAGGACTCACTTGAAGCAACTCCCTATTTTCATTTCAAAGGATGGTCAAGGTGAGATAATCGCAGAGCGTCAGGATTTCCTCCTCTTCGACCGCATGGTTGCCTTCCACGTCCAGCGGGGGGTGACGGTTCCCTTGTCCGCTGCTGAGTTTTACGCTGGTCTGGAACAGCGATTCCCTCTACGCGATGGTATGTATTTCCTACCTGACCAAGCGGCTGAGTACGATAAGAAGCGAATGACGGTCAAGGAGGTTCTCCAGCTTCAGCTTTTCGTCTCCGACGAGGCTTCGGCCATCCAGTGGCTCAAGCAGCAGTTCACCAAGAAACCTCAGACTTTTCAGGACATCCACCCTCAGTTTCTGAGAGAGATCAGCGGCTGGCAAAAGCACGAGAAGCTGCCAGAACTGTCCGAAATGCTGGAGCAGAACTTTCTGCGTCACGACAGCAAAGGTGAAGTGCCCAGTCAGATTCACAGCTATCTTTCGTCGAATTTCAAGGAGCTACGCAATCTGACCAAGGACAACCCATTGCTGAAGGCCAAGGCCGAGAATCGCTGGTATGTGCCCGACCCAAATAAGGCAGGCGACTTGGAGAAGCTGCGCGAGAAGGCACTTCTCAAGGAGTTTGAGGAGTACAAGCAGGCCAAGAAGAAACTTAGGGTCTTCCGGCTGGAAGCTGTCCGTGCAGGCTTCAAAAAAGCCTATCAAGAGCGCGACTACGCTACGATTATAGCGTTGGCCGAGAAAATCCCCAACAACATTCTCGAAGAAGACCCAAAGTTGCTTTTGTGGTACGATCAGGCAGTAACAAGAACGGGAGACGAATAGCTAATGATTACCAAATGGAAGGTATCCAACTTCAAGTCAATTCGCGAGGACACCGAATTGGATCTTGGACCGCTAACAATTTTCGCTGGTGCGAATAGTAGCGGCAAGAGTACGTTTATCCAATCGATTCTACTCGTTGCTCAAACGCTGGCTCATAAAGTCGATTCCAGATCGGTTGTTTTGAACGGTGCGCTTACTAGCCTTGGTCAGTTTGACGATTTGAAATCGAACGGCAGCGAGTCGGAGCAAATAACCATCGGATGCACTTGTCGTCCTCTATCTGGACAGAAGAAATCGTTAGCGAGCAGATCTCGTCGCACTAGCTATATCTACTACTATCCGTGGATCAAGCAGTTTCAAAAGATCGCCTGCGAATTATCTTTTGACGCTGCTCCCTCAAGCTCCCAGCGAGACGAATTTCAGGTACAACCGAGACTTTTTGCAACGCAGTTATCCTGTACGATCAGGGACGAGGATAATGTCGATCAAGAGGCTAAAATCTCTATTCGCCATTCTGAGAAGAATGTCTCTGAAACTGATGAAATAGGTACTATAAGTGAACGAGATGAATCAGTACGCGCCAGTATGGCGTACGAGGTCGATTTTGATGATAGCTCTATGGCCGAGATGAAAGAGGATCTCATGTCGGCACGGCCCATAGGATGCGTTATGCGTCATTTTCTTTCTGAGCGAATTACTTGCGAAATTGATACAATCGAAGAGGATGCCAACGAAATAGCTCGTTTTCTGACGAACACCGGCCGTAGGTCTGTCAGGTATAGGAGTGTCCCAAGGAGAGATATCCTTCTTACTCAGGAAGTAATTGCTGTTTTGCAGAATGTTCTGGAGGACACTATCGACTTTGATAAGTTTTTCGACGATGAGCCTCAACAAGAAATGTTGCTGGGTACGGGTATAGGTTCAGAGGGAATGAAACTTAGTACTTGGCATGATAATTTTCTCAAACTGTCTGATGAAGGCCGAGAGAACGTCCAACGAATACTGAGAGCGCAGAATGACCTTTCCGAATTAATTTATGAGGCAATGAAGGCTTCTAATGATTCGATGTCTGAGTCTCGCAGATTCGTACAAGTTCACCCGCCTCATTTGATTGCTGAGGCCACAGGTTACTTAGATGATTTCTTTACCTCATCGTTAAAATACCTCGGACCTTTAAGGGATGCTCCAAAGCCTTTATATCCTCTTACTCCAGCAGCCGATCCGTATGATGTCGGTCTGCGTGGGGAGCACACGGCCTCAATTCTTGAGCTACATAAAAACAAAAAAATCAAGTATATACCTTCAGCCAATTTCAAATCCTCGCTCATAGATAGTAGAAAGGTCATCAGAAAACTTGAAGTCGCGGTGGTTGACTGGCTCCAATATCTTAAAGTCGCGAAGTCTGTAAAGAGTCGAGACCAAGGTAAGCTGGGTCATGAACTGAAGGTGGCACTTTCCGGCTCAGATAGCACTCACGACCTTACACATGTCGGCGTTGGTGTAAGTCAGGTTCTTCCTATCTTGGTGATGGGCCTCTTGGCCGATACCGACTCAACCCTAGTGTTTGAACAGCCAGAGCTACATCTACATCCAAAGGTTCAGACCTTGTTGGGAGACTTCTTCCTCTCTATGGCGTTATGTAATAAACAGTGCATCGTCGAGACCCACAGTGAATACTTTATTGACCGCCTAAGATTCCGAATTGCTGCGGCATCCTCAGAAAACGAATTGAACAACCAAGCAAAAATCTACTTTGTCGAAAAGCCAGCCGAAAGCTCATCCTTCCGGGAAGTAGTAATTAACGAATATGGTGCTATTTCCGACTGGCCTGAGGGATTTTTTGACCAATCGCAGGAGCAGGCGGAGGAAATCCTTCGTGCTGCCGCTAAAAAGAGAAAAGCCAGTCGGAAGGAAGACCGATGAGGAGTTTACCCGGAGTGACAATCGATGCAAGTGTTCTTGCCGTCCCTCATGTCTCCTGTACCAAAGATGATGCGTTCCAGTATGTAGATACCTTACTAGACTGGAGCAAACTACTTGATGAGACATGGGTAGCCATCTACATGAGTGAAAGGGCGTCAGAGGCCCTTATTTCTAATAAGCTTTACCCATTTCGAGAGCATCTTCGTAAACTCTTTAAGGCGCACAGAATCGTCGAGTACGACGTAAATACTGTTGCCACGATTACAGAAAAGTTGCTGACGCTCATTCCGTCTTTCGAGAACCGCTATCAAGTCGAAGAAGTTTTATCTGAAAACCTTGTAACAGAGCCGGACGTTATTAACCTTACTGTACATGATGGTCTCCGGTCCGATTTAGTACGCTGTATCATCCTGATTGCAGTTTTGAGAAAGTACTGTCCACAGCCTCTGGGGGGACATTCTCTCGTACTAAGAAAAGCCCCAAAACAAGTCGTTCAAGTCAGAGCACAAATTCACGATCTCGAACACAATAGAGATGATATTCCAGAGTTACCCTGTCCGCCTGAATTTTTTGAAGGCGATGTACTGGTATGCGACGATTTTAGCGGCTTGATAGAGTGCCTCAACGAATCGGTGATACTTGTTGGTGCTTCCGACGATCTTGAAATTGAACTTTCAATCCGAATCGCCTCGTTCAAACAGGCTCTTTCCCAAAGCGAGGAGCCAGAATGGGAAACTATCCAAGTCCCAAGTATTGGTCCTGAATTTCGTGAAACTTGCCAACAATGTTGCAATAATACAGGGGATTCCTTACCACCAAAAATACTCCGCTCTATAGTCGAAACAATTGAAGGCCAGAACATGTCCGCTGTTCACACACTCAGGATAGGACAGGGTGGAAATGATCCACAGCGTATGCGTGGTTCTGATAAGGCTCAGCGCCGCGATATAGATCAAGAGTTCCATCTCCACTATTGGGCCTGTATCGACGGCCGTATCGAGTTAGCATCTGTCGTTTATCACAACGATTTTTCGATACCAGAATAAGACACGATTCAATGAGTAACTGGCGAGACTCTATCCTGAACGAATTTGTTCCCGAGGTCAGCAAACTCACCGTAGTCGCCGACCCAGACAGCCTCTTAGCCGAAGAAAAACTGGCACTGGAGTTGCGTCGGCGCGGGTTTGATCTCATCGAATTCAAAGATCCGGTCGAGTTCAGGTATGTTTATGAGGCGAAATACCGTTCGCTTTGGGATCGCGGCGAGTACACGGATCTGGTGGTCATTCTTCGCCGTCAAGATACAAAACTAACGTCGTTGCCTTACGACCTCCTGCAAGCCGGAAAGAAACTATCCTTCAATCTTGGCAAGCTCTTTCCCGATCTGAGCTATCCAGTCGTCGAGAAACTAGACCTAAGCCTCCTCGACTCCCTGTTTGACGCACAGTGCAAATTGCCGCCGGGTCGCCTAGGTGAGAACGCCACCAAGGACTTCATTCTTCGCCAAGTGTTCGGCATCGTGGCAGAGCAGATTGACAACGGGGTAGAACTTCTAAGCACCTTGCTCCGCCTACATTACGGCAAAATCCAAGTTCCTCACGAACTGACTGATCGGCTCGTGCAGGTACTGCGACAGCAACATGCGTTTCATTCATGGCCTTTAGATGAAATCATACCAGACGATAAGGCGTTTTTTGAGTTCCTACAGGAGCGCTGGCCGGTTTTCCTAAACAGGCTTGGCAACGCTGAACGGATTGGAGAAGGTCGGCGCGAATATAAACTTGAGTATGAGGGGCCGGACCTCCTGCCATTCGAGCACCAAAATATCAGAATCTACATCGACAATCTGTTCGTCGAAGGAATGCTCGTTCCTGTTCAAGCGACTAACCTTGCTGTAGATGTAGATGCAAGTCCGTGGATTCGCTGCGGAGTCGTCGAAGCCGACGCAGGCGATGATGAGGAACGTATCTCCCGTCTGTTTGAACTCGTTGAGAAAAAGCTGCCGACAGTAGAATCTCGCTATGACGACTGGACGGGCTTTGCGCTAAAATGGGCCGAACTCTCTGCGTTGATCCATTGTGGAAGCATCAGTACACAACGATCCCAATGGCGAGAGATAGGCGATGAGTTGAACAGGACCTTTGCCAGTTGGCTGAGGGAGCACTACGCCAGCCTTATTACCCTGCCGCCAATCCGTCCCGCGATGGGACATCACTTGGCGCGACGGTTGGCTCGCGATATGGAAGACTCTGACGAAAAGCGCGTTGCACTGATTGTGACCGATGGCCTTTCCCTCGATCAGTGGGTGACTGTACGCCAGGTTCTAAATGGGCAAAACATTGGTTGCGTCATGCGGGAGTCCGCGACCTTTGCTTGGATTCCGACGCTAACTTCCGTATCCCGGCAGGCGATCTTTTCCGGTAAGCCGCCGCAGTTTTTTCCTGCATCCATTAACTCGACCGCTAGCGAAGAAAAGCTCTGGCAGCAATTCTGGATGGCCAACGGTCTTTCCCGTCCTGAGATCGCCTATAAGCGCGGATTAGGCAATGGTGACGTAAGTAAAGACCTCGATAAAACGGTTAATCCCGGCCGGACCAAGGCCGTGGGCTTGGTTGTGGATATGGTCGATAAGATAATGCACGGTATGCGGCTAGGGTCTGTGGGTATGCACGGTCAGGTCGCGCAGTGGTGCCGAGGCGGATATCTTGGGAAGCTCATCGACTATCTATTGGATCACGACTATGATATATGGCTGACATCCGATCACGGCAACATCGAATGCGAGGGCAAAGGGCGGCCTAGTGAGGGAGTGCTCGCGGAAACACGCGGTGCGAGAGCTCGTGTGTACCAAACGTCCGAACTCCGTTCACAACTAGCATCCGCCTTTACATCGGCCTGCGAGTGGGAGCTGGTCGGCCTACCCGACAATTACTTTCCCCTCGTAGCTGGCGGCCGAGATGCGTTTGGGAACCCCGGCAATTCAATAGTTGGTCACGGCGGAATCGCCCTTGAGGAAGTCATCGTGCCTTTAGTGAGATTTGAAAGGAGAACGCGGTGATGGGCAAGCGACATCAGGTCATTGGAATCAAGCAGGTCATCCGCTTTGAGTGGATGCAAAAGTCTGCCGGTCTGCTGCTCGCTGGGCTTGGCACCCAAGCGATCCGCTAAGAACTGCACGATTACCTAACTGACCGGAAAGGGAGCGGCTCGAGAGGGGATCGTAGTGAGCAAACCCGCAGATGCGTCGTTGCTAACCTAGTGAATATCTGGGTCGCTCCAGCCCCCGAATTGGTCGCTTTTAGAGACTCAGCGTTAGCCTTTCTCCGCACACATCCATCAATGGGACTGGCCATTCACTGGGGAATGATCACGGCTGTCTATCCTTTCTGGTTCAACGTAGCGTGGCAGACGGGACGCCTATTGACACTGCAAGACCAAGTCACCCAAGCGCAAATCGTCCATCGTCTCAAGGAGCAGTACGGTGACCGGTCCACTATAAGCCGGTATGCGCGTTACGTCATCCGCTCCTTTGTTGCTTGGGGAGTACTAAAAGACGCTGAGGCTAAAGGTTGCTACGAAAGGTCCGCGCCGATGAACTTGGCAGATCATAGCTTGATTATGCTGATGTTTGAGGCCGCATTGCACACTACTCCCGAAGGCCAAGGAGCACTGAGCTTATTGCTGAAGCATCCAGCGTTTTTTCCGTTCCATCTTTCGGTGACAACTGGTGCCTTTATTGCTCAGCACAGCGACCGGATCGATATGGTTCGATATGGACTGGACGATGAGATGCTAAAGATGCGGACCGCGCATGGCTGAACGGTTCGACCTATCCACCAGTCCCGGCGCCAACCAGCGTCTAATTTTTGCCCTGTTGGGCGTTGGCCAGTTGCTGTTGAGCACCATCGCTTTCCAGCGCGGCGGCTTCGGCTATGGGCTGGCGGTGCTCGGCTGTGGGCTGGCGGCGTTCTGCGCGGCGGCCTTCTTCGTCCATCGCCTCCATCGCCGCTTGGTCTGGCTAGGGCCGGAGGGCGTGACCGTGGAGGAGGGCCTGTTTGGGCGGCAGACGCTGACGTGGGCCGAGGTCGAAAAGGTCAGCCTGTCGCCGGCCGCGACCGTGTTCCACGCCGCAACGGGTGCGGACATCGTCCTCCACAACGCGGCCGGCCAACCGCCGGACATCGCCCCGTTTTTAGCGCGGTTGCACGCCTTGGTGGCCGAGCGCGGGTTGCGCACTTAGGGGCTAGTGGCAGCCCCGTTCTGCTCGGCTTGGGCGGCGAGGTGCGTTTCGATTTTGCCGACGATCTCAGTGGCGGAGTTTTGCTTGGTCACCGTTTCCAGCAGGGTGTGGTCTTGCGCGTTGATGAGCAGGACGAGGCCGGTTTTGTTGTTGGCCTTGAAGTGGTCTTCTACGTCGAGGGCCGCGGCGAGCAGACGGGCTTGGGATGTCAACGTTGAATCGGTGACGTCCAATTCGACGAAGAGGACAGGCCGGTCAGCCACCTCGGCTTGGACTTCTTTGAGAATGGGCGCTAGGGCCTTGCAGGAGCCGCACCAATCGGCGTGGACTTTGAGCACGTACAAGGCCGGGTCGCCTTCGCCTTCTATCGGGACGGGGCCGGCGAAGGAGGGGGCTGGGGTGAATAAGAAGGCCAAGGCTGTGAGCGTGAGGACGCATTGAGTCAGCATGATATACTCCGTGGATGGGAAAGGTTGTGGTGTGGTCGAGGCGAAGCCGGTTTGTCAAAAGACGTCTTGACTCGCCAAAGAGTTCCTCGCCATGAGCACCGCGCGGTTAGGTCATGAGCGTCCGCAAGTAGTCGCGGAACGCGACCGTGTCGGTGAGGTTGTTGCCCCCGAACTCCAACTCGAGCCAGCCGCTGTATCCCGTTTGCTCCATGACGTGGAGAACGCGCTGCCAGTCGAGCGCGTTGTCGGCCAAGGAGGCCGAGCCGCTGTGGCTGTTGACGCCGCGCACGTGGAAGTGAGTGGCGTGCTGGAGCAGCGGCTCGACCTCGGCGGCCGCAAAGCCGCGCGGGACGAAGTGCCCGTAGTCGAGCGTCAGGGTCAGCCCCGGGACGGCTTGTACCAGCGCGATGGCGCGGTCGGGGGTGTTGGCGAGCGAACCGATGTGCGGCTCTATGGCGAAGACGATGTCGTGCGCCTGCGCCTGCTCCACTCGCCACGCCAGCTCCTCGGCCGCCCGGGCCGTAGAATCAGGCTCTGGCTCGCTCGCGAAGAAAGCGCCGGGCAGGCCGGTGACGTGCTTGCCGCTGCACTCGGCCGCGTAGTCGAGCACCTTGAGGAAGGCATCGCGCGCATGGTCGCGGCGCTCGGGCTGAGGGTGGTTGACCGCGTGAGACTCGTATTCGAGGGCCAGTTGCAGGAACAGGTCGGCGGCCACTAGGCCGTTGTCCGCCAGCTTCTGCCCCAAGACACGCCCGGAGCGTTGGACGTTTTTGAACTCAGTGGAAGGCCGCAAGTGCGAGCGATCCTCGAAAAGCCCAATATCCACGCCCTTCAGCCCCAGCATGGCGATGAGTTGCAGCACTTGCTCGTGCGGCAAGATGGGAAAGGTGAAATCAGCACACGCTAGTTTGAGTCGCATAAATTCTCCATTCTTCGCAAAGGGACGGCTTCGACGAAACGCTTTGTGATTACCCGGCAATTTGGTATCATTCTAGTCCTTTGACAAACCACGCGCAACGGCAACCTTATGGCCGAGGAGGTCCCCTGTGAAAATCACCCAAGTAGAGCTGTGCGAAGTCGAGATTCCCCCGATCCCAGCGATCGCCCGCTACTATCCCAAGATCTACGACATCACGCTCTGTCGCGTCCAGACGGTGGATATGGACGTGGTTGAGCGTTATCGCGTCGCCTGAACGAGGAAAGTTAGAGCCTCAATGAAGCGCGATCACCGCCTCCGGCTGATTGCTTACCTGACGGTCGTCTTCTGGGCGGTCATCTTCCTGCAAGCACCCATTCCGCAAGACCCCGCCTATCACCAGTTCGCCGATCAGCGCACCCTGCTGGGCATTCCCCATTGCCTGAACGTGATCTCCAACCTGCCCTTTCTGTTGGTCGGGCTGTGGGGGTTCCGCGTCGTGTTTCGCCTCGCCGCCGATCCCGCGCAGCAGGCGTTTGTGCGTCCGGTCGATTCGCTGGCCTATCAGATCCTCTTCCTCGCGGTGGCACTGGTCGGCCTCGGCTCCACCTACTATCACCTCGCGCCCAGCAATGAAACGCTCCTGTGGGATCGCCTGCCGATGAGCATTGCGTTTATGGCGTTTCTCGCTACGGCAATCGCCGAGCGTCTCGATCGGCGCGCAGGCATCATTACCTTGCTGCCGTTGATCGCCTTTGGCCTTTTCAGCGTGTTGTACTGGTACTATACCGAGCGGGCCGGGGCCGGAGACCTCCGGTATTACATCGTCGCCCAAGCCTACCCGATTCTATTCGTGCCCCTCATGGTTCGCCTGCTGCCGTCGCCATACACGCATGGGTCCCATATCTACGTCGCCAGCCTGTTTTATCTGCTCGCGAAAGCCGCCGAGGTGTTTGACCAAGCCCTCTATGCGGCCGGAGGATTGATCAGCGGCCATACTTGCAAGCACCTGCTCGGGGCCTTGGGGGCCTATTGGGTGCTGCGCATGATCCGGCGGCGGCGGTGCTGAGGTGGCGGGTGGCGGGTAATAAGGGTATAATCGTCATACTTGCAATGCAGAGGGCATCTTAAAATGAGCGAATCTCGTCCCGTAATCGTGTACGACGGCGAATGCCGCTTCTGCCTGTGGAGCGTCGGCCGCATTCGCCGCTTTGACCGCACCGGCCGCTTCGAGTACCTGCCGCGCCAAACGACCGGCATTGAAGAGCGGTTCCCGGTCCTCGCCCATTCCGACTTTAACACCGGCCTGCGCCTCATCCAAGCCGACGGGCAGGTTGATGTTGGGGCGGATGCCGTGTACCAGATTTATCGCCGGCTTCCGCCGTGGCATTGGTTCGCCGGGGTGTACCGCATTCCGGGGCTGAAGCAACTCTTTCGCGCCGGCTACGCCCTCGTCGCACGCAATCGGCATCGGTTCGGCCGGGTCGAATGCGCCGATGCGGCGTGCGAAGTTCCTTATGGCGAGCGGCACAACAGATGAGCCGCCAAGCGGTGCGCTGCCTTGAGCACTGCTCACTCCAGAGAGGTATAACTAATGAACGTACATAGATTCACTGCATTGGTCTTTCTGCTGGGAACCGTAGCTGCCTCGGCCCAACAAGCCCCATTCGCAGCCGACAAGACCCTAGCTCCTTTCTTCTTCGTCGATACCGATGATCCGTCGGTGGACCAACTGCCGCTCAAGTCAGTGGCTGCCCAAGTCCACATTGCCGGGGTCATCGCCGACGTGACCATCGAGCAGGTGTATCGCAACGAAGGCACTCGCCCGCTCGAAGCCGTGTACCTATTCCCGGCCTCGACCCGGGCCGCGGTGTACGGCATGGTGATGCGCACCGGCGACCGCGAAATTACCGCCGAAATCCGCGAGCGCGAGCAGGCCCGTCGGGAATACGAAGAGGCGCGCGAGCAGGGCCAGACCGCTTCCCTTCTCGAACAGGAGCGCCCCAACGTCTTCAGAATGAACGTGGCCAATATCCTGCCGGGCGACTCCATTGCCGTGCGCCTGTCCTATACGGAATTATTGGTGCCGACGGAAAAACAGTACGAATTCGTCCTGCCCACCGTGGTCGGTCCGCGCTATTCCCCCGAGGCTGTCAACGAAATTCTGGCCCCAGGCGGCGCCGATCGCATTCCCTATTTGCACGAGGGCGAAGATCCCAACTACACCTATGCGATCGAGATGTGTCTGGCCGCCGGGCTGTCCATCCAAGCGTACGATTGTCCCAGCCACGCAGTGATCGTCGAGCAGGACGCCCCGGATGAATTGCGCCTGACCCTCGACCCGGCGGACGGTTTTGGCGGCAACCGCGATTTTATTTTGCGCTACCAGCTAGCCGGTCAACAGGTCGAGTCGGGCTTGCTGTTGTACGAAGGCGAAGAGGAGAATTTCTTTCTGCTCATGGCCCAGCCGCCCGCCCGCCCAGTTCCGAGCCAGATCCCACCGCGCGAATACATCTTTGTAATCGACATATCCGGCTCCATGAGGGGCTTCCCCCTCACCGTATCAAAAGGTCTGATGAAAAACCTGCTCGGCCAGTTGCGTCCCGAAGACCGCTTCAACATCGTCCTATTCGCCGGCGCGGCCGCCGTTTTGAGCGAACAACGCTCGCTGCCGGCCACTCAAGAACATATTGACCGAGCTTGGGCCCTCATTGACGGTCAACAGGGCGGCGGCGGCACCGAACTGCTCCGTGGGCTCCGCAGTGCTTTCAACCTGCCTTTGGCCGGGGAGGGCTATGCCCGTATCATCGCGGTGATCACCGATGGTAAAGTCGGCTTTGAAGCAGCCGCCTTTCAGCTAGTGCGCCAGCGTTTGGGCCAAGCCAGTCTATTTGCCTTTGGCATTGGCTCATCGGTCAACCGCTTCCTCATTGAGGGCCTCGCCCGGGCCGGCCAAGGCGAGCCTTTTGTGGTTATTGAAGAAGGACTGGCCCCCGACGAGGCCGCTCGTTTCCAGACCTATATCAGCACCCCTATCCTCACCCAAGTGGAGGCCGGCTTTGCCGGCTTTGATGCTTACGAAGTGGAACCGGCCTTCATCCCCGATATGCTGGCCGATCGGCCGATCGTCGTTTTTGGCAAGTGGCGCGGCGCGGCCGCAGGCACGGTGCTGTTGGGAGGCCGCACTGGCGACCAAGTGTACAACGCCCAATTCGATGTATCCGCCTTCCAAGCCAAGCCTACCAACAGGGCCCTGCGCTATTTGTGGGCACGCCACCGCATTGACCAACTGAGCGACGATGAACAAGCCAGTTACAGCGACAACCTGCGCCCCCAAATCACGCAGCTAGGCTTGGCTTACAACCTGCTAACCGAGTACACCTCCTTTGTCGCCATTGACCGCCACATTCGCAACGAGGATGGCTTAGAGACCGTGTCAGTGCCCTTGCCTCTGCCCGAGGGGACCGAAGACTCGGCCGTGGGCGATTTGTTCGTTTCTACTGCGGTGGAGGACGAATTTGAAATGGCGACTTGGCTCGGTCGGTCTTTCTACCGCGAGGACGCGCTATGGGTCGATATAGCGTTCCAGTTGGGCATGAACATCGTTGAGGTCGGCTCCGACGCTCTAGGCCCGGACGCATTGGCTCCTTTTGTTGGGTTGGGTCTGGATATGGTGGTGGTGATCGAGGGACAAGCGTACCGATTGCGCACCGAGGCCGCCCGCCCCTTCTTGCAGCAGAACGCCCCCAACCCCTTCAATGCCTCCACGGTAATTTCCTTCCAAATCCCCGCCAACATGGCCGGTCCTACACGTCTGGTTATCTACAACCTAGCCGGCCAGATCGTGCGTGTGCTGACCGATGGCCATCTTGCGGCCGGGGCGCACGTACTCGCTTGGGACGGTAAGGACGAGAGGGGCCAAGAGGCGGCCAGTGGTGTCTATATCTACCGTCTGGAAGGCTCCTCCTTTGTCATAACCCGCCGCATGTTGTTGCTGCGGTAAGTATACCATGCAACCGGAGAAACTGGCCACAATGCTGCTCAATTCCATCGCACTCCGATTCCTCTATCGAATAGGTTGCCTCATGCTCATTTCCGCTGGCCTTGCCGCGGCCGACACTTTGCCCGACGGGCCGGGCCTCCTCCTCGAAGACCGCGATGGCCGGATATACGCCGCCGTTCTTGGTGCCGGGGGAATCGTCGCTCGCAACACCCCGGACGACGCCAACGCTTGGGAGGTTTTCGGCCAGGGGCGCGTTGAGGGCCTACAGATTGCCCCGGACGGGGATGCGTGGCTGGCCCTCGACGACGAGGTCCTGCGCTCTCCGCGTCCGGGCGGAGAGCCGGTCGCCCGGACGCCTTCTTTCCGACTCAAGGGGTCTCCCGGACCGCTGCTGGCGACGCGGTGGGGCGACGTTTGGTGCGCCGGGTGCGGTGCGGTGCGTCGGGGAGACGCCATGTTTGAGCCCGCGCCATCCGCACCGTCCGGGTGGGCGATCACGCCGGTGGGCGACGACCCCTTCGGCAACGTGTGGGCCATCGCCGAGGACAGCCAGCGGCGGGACATAGCCGTTCTGACGAATCAACATCCCCACGGCTGGCAGCTCCTCGACCTGCCGGCGCATCAACTCGCTGGCTCTTGGCAGGGTGCTGTCACCGACGACGCCGGCTTCATCTGGGTGGCCTTGGACGCCTCTGTCTTGCGCGTTGATCCCCGCTCGTCCGGCCCTCATCGCTCCTTTGCCAACCCGGTTGATGCCCGCATCACCGCGATTGCACGCGGCACCGGTCAGCTCGTAGTCGGCTTTGCCGATGGCAGCCTGCGCGAGCTGATTGTAGAAGCGGCCGGCCCACCGGCTTGGCGGCTGATTCAGGCCGGCGAGGACGGCCCGGTGCAGGCGTTGCTACAGGCCCGGTCCGGTAGCCTCTGGGTGTTGAGGGCGGGGCGGGTGCAGGGTCTTGCCGACCTCGCACGTCCTTGGCACGAGCACTGGGACGAGCAGCCGCCCATGCCAGCGGGCAATCACGACCACATCTTTGCTCGCATTGGGGATCGGCTGTACACGGCCGGGGGCAAGACCTTCTTCGGCTGGCCAGCGTCGGAGTGGGTAAACCTCGACCACGTGTGGTCCTATCACATCCCCTCGGGGACTTGGCGCGTGGAGCCGCCCATGCTCGAGCCGGGCAAGGCGTATTCCGGCATCGCCGCCCTCAACGACGAGCTCTGGCTTTTAGGGGGGCACTTCCGCGCCGGCAACAGGACGCGGGCGACCGCGACCGTCGAGATCTTCGATCCCCACACGCGGCGTTATCGTCTCGGGCCGCCGCTGCCCCGCAAAGCCGGGCAAGTAGTGGCCCTCGCGGTCAATGGCCGGTTGTACGCCGTGGGCGGTGCCGACGACGAAGGCCCGATGGCAGAGGTCCTGAGCATTGGGGTTGGGGAGACGAGTTGGCGGGTTGACGCGCCCGCGCCCGGCCCCGTGTCGCAGGCCAGCGGCTGCGTTCTGGACGGCAAGCTCTACATCGCCGCCGGTCCCTCGTCCCAGTGTCCGGGTCTATTCGTCTATGACCCCGAGCGTGATAGCTGGAGCCAAATTGAGCATCCGGCGCGCCCTCCGAGTGCCCCGCTGTGTACGGCTTTTGCTGGCAGCGTCTGGGTCATGGGCGGTCGAGGGGCCGATAGCGGCCAGACGGCGGCCTTTGCCTACGCGCCGGATACCGGTCAGTGGCGTCGCGTCCCCGACCTGCCCCTGCCGGTTAGCTGGGGCGCGGCCGCCGCGGTCAACGGCCGCCTGCTGATCGCCGGTGGTGCGTACCGCGACGAGCGGGTCGGCAACTACTTCAACAGCGACCGCGTGTTCCTACTGCGCGGCGTTAAGTGATCAGCCTACAATCAATGCCCACAATGACTGTGAATGGTGCGTCCATTGTATATGAAGTCTTTGGTAAAGGACCGCTGCTGGTGTGGACGGAAGGGGGTCGCTTTGGCCGCAACGAATGGAGTTACTTGGTGGCGGGTCATTTTTCTCGTCAATACTCCGTGCTGATTTGGGATCGACGCAATGGATTTGGAGCGTCTGATGTCGCCCTATCGGATAGTCCAAACTACATGACGACAGACGTAGAGGATCTTTATGCACTCCTGCGAAACTTGGGGGTGGGACCCGCTTGTTTTGCTGGCGCGTCGGCCGGTAGCAGTTTGTCGCTTTGGATGGCGCATCGATACCCAGCAGCGGTAAAATCGCTCATTCTACTCTCTCCACCGACCGACGATACCGCCTTGATTAGACCCAGTGTATATAAGCATTGCTTTAGTCTCGCAGAAGTAGCGGAACGTGGGGGGATGCAGGCCGCGATTGATGCGTCAACAGAGTCGTGGGTTGGTGAGTTGCAGGGGCAACCCTCTGAACGAGGCACTTGGTTGGCACAAACGATCTATCGAAATCCAAGCAATCGAGCGCGCGTTTTAGCGCTAGACCCGCAGTTGTTTGCCGAAACAACTCGTCGCTGGGGTGAATTCCTCTTGTCGATGAGTTGGCCCGCGGGGCTGACTGAAGAGGATATACGCTCGATTTCGTTCCCGGTTATGCTTGTGCCGGGTGACGATGAAATACATCCGCGACAAAGCGCTGAGCGACTCCTGTCTCTGCTGGATCGAGCGGAAATGATAGAGTTGCCAGTCCCGGCGGACGCTCCTGCGATTGACAAGTTTTACTCCGTCTTTCCAGCGATGGATAAATTTCTGACGCGGACATTTGATTGCTCGCCAAAGGAGAGGTCCCGTGTTGACCGATGAAGAAATCAAGGCTCTTTTGACAGATATAGAGGCCGACAATGTGGAGCGTACCGTTTCCACGAAAGATACGGCCAAATTCTGCAACGCTATTTGCGCCTTTGCCAACGACCTGCCGAATCACGGAAAACCAGGCTATCTGCTTATCGGTGCAGAGGATGAAACCGGAAAAATTGCAGGTATTGAGATCACAGATCAGCTTCTTCAGGGTCTTGCCAGTCATCGCGACTCCGGTCAAATTGTTCCCCTGCCGTCTCTTACCGTTCAAAAACGCTCTTTCCCCGAAGGCGATATTGCTGTGGTGGAAGTACAGCCGTCTGATATGCCACCGGTCCGCTACCGCGGGCGGGTCTGGATCCGAGTTGGTCCGCGTCAGGGCATCGCTAACGAACAGGACGAACGCATACTCATCGAGCGTCGGATACACCGCGCCAAGACATTTGATATGCGGCTCTGTATTGGTTGTGGCCAAGATCAGATCGTCTATTCACTCTTCCATGATTACCGAAACGCTGCCTTGGCTCCAGAGGCCATCGAAGAGAACAATCGCGACATATTGCAGCAAATGGCCGCTCTGGGGTTATGGGACGTACAGAACCAGTGTGTCACGAACGCTGGAGCCCTGTTGTTTTCGGAAGTGCCACAAAATTGGTTGCCAGGTTCGTATATTCAATACGTCCGCTATGCTGGGGCCGAATTGGAATCTGACATTCTTGACGAGCGCAGATTCACAGGCGATCTGCCTACAAGCCTTCACGCATTAGATGCGTTCATGCAAACGCTCTTTCCATCCCGTCCCATTCCGCTCTCCGCGTTACGAGAAAAACAGGTAACTCCGTACCCACGACGAGCCATTCGCGAATTACTGATGAATGCGGTTATGCATCGCGACTATCAGTCGAATGCACCGATTCGTTTTTATTGGTTTTCTGATCGGATCGAAATTCAGAATCCGGGCGGGCTTTACGGTGCTGCCGCTGATTTCCCGAACCAGAACGATTACCGGAATCCCAAACTAGCCGAGGCCATGAAAAATCTTGCGTATGTCAATCAGTTCGGGCGTGGGATAGCGACAGTCCAAGCTGCCCTACAAAAAAACGGCAACCAGCCTGCTGAATTTGATATTAGCCAAGTATCCTATTTTCTTGTAACGGTGTTGGAGGCCAAGCCATGAAAACAATCGCCTTTTTCAATAACAAGGGCGGTGTGGGGAAAACGACATTGGTCTATCATATTGCTTGGATGATGATGGAGCTGGAGCAAAAGGTACTGGCAGCTGATCTGGATCCGCAGGCTAATCTTTCGAGCATGTTTCTGGATGAAGAGCGACTGGAAAAAATCTGGCCGGAGGAGGAGCAAAAACACCAGAGTATTCTGCCTTGTATTTCGCCAATTTTAGAAGGAACTGGCGATATTGCGCCGGCGCATACGGAGATCATTCAGGACGGCCTGCACCTGATTCCTGGTGATCTTGGGCTGTCCCGATTTGAGGATAAGCTCTCGGACAGTTGGCCTCGCTGCTTAGATCGTGACCCTGCCGCATTCCGTGCTATCACTGCGTTTTACCGGGTCATTTATACGGCTGCTGAGCAGGTTGGTGCGAATATCGTTCTGATTGATGTCGGACCAAATCTTGGGGCGATCAACCGCTCGTCCTTGATTGCCGCAGACTACGTAATCTCCCCTCTGGCTCCTGACCTCTATTCTCTTCAGGGTCTCAAAAACCTCGGGCCTACGCTGAAAACGTGGCGTCGTGATTGGAAACAGAGGCTGCAACAAAAACCAGACAACCTGAACATGCCCTCCGGCGCAATGACACCAGCAGGGTATATTGTCATGCAGCATATCGAGCGAAAAAGGCGTCCTGTTAAAGCGTATCAAAACTGGGTCGAGAGAATACCGGCTACGTATCTGAAATACGTTCTTGCACAAACAGAAGATTTTACATCTATAGACGACGATTCCAATCAGGTGGGGCTAGTTCGCCATTACCAGAGCCTGATGCCCATGGCGCAGGAATCGAGAAAACCAGTCTTTTTTCTCAAACCGGCTGATGGTGCCATTGGCTCACACGCCCAAAGCGTTTCTAAATGTTACATGGAATTCAAAAGAATGACTGAAACGATATTGCACAGAACGGAGTCAGAACATGGGTGAGGCGCGGTCATACCACGTCGGAAAATCCGCCGCCTCTGCCGTAGTCTTCGGCAAGTCCAAATCCTCCACTCCTTGAGCTGTCTAAATCGACGCGAACCAATCCTCGTCCACTTCCACGACTTCGACCATCTTGGCGGACACGCCGAGATTGAGTTCTTTCATTTTATCCATTAGCAAGTCCCCGTCAATCAAGTCTATTGGCGTCGCTCCATCCCGGGTGGCTTCTCGTTGAGCCTCTTTTGTGAAACCACCTGTCGTCAATATAAGGCCCTTTTCCGCCCGTCCCGCCATCGCGCCGCGAAAGTCCCTGACCACGCTCGCGCCAACGCTACCGCTGTAGCGCTTGCACTGGAACAGCACGGGAAAGCTAATCAGCCCTGCAAGGCGGATTATTCCGTGCCCGTCGATTCCGCCATCGCTCGATTTTCCCGTGACCTCAACCTCAATAAAGCCCGATTCCCGCAGTAGCTTTTGGCACAGTCGTTCAAATGCGTCGGGAGGAATGTTGCGGAGGGTGTCGAGCAAATGTTCACGCCAAGAAGCGGTCTCCTCGGCTGAAGTTTCGATTTCTTCGGCTGAGGCGTCTTCCTCAGGTTTCGTTTGTTTGCGAGCTCGTTTCTGTCTCAGGTCTTGATGATAAGAATCACAAACTGCTTGAGGGTCAACGTCTTGTGTTTGCCGCCCTTTAGCAGTAAGAGACCACACGCCTCTCTCCGAACTGTCGATCAAACCGTACTTTTTGAGGTAGGTTCGCGCCCAACCCAATTTGTCCTCCAGCGCGGTCCTATTTGCTTTTCCGCTATACGGGACTTGAGTGATAGCAGCAGACAGGCTCATATCTTCAATTACTTGATTGACGATTTCTCTATTGTTAGCACTGCCCCCTAGCCGATGGAGGGCATCAAGTGTCGGCTTTATTAGATCGCGATCTCTTGGAACACGATCTCTGGTGCTGTCACTCACCGCAAAAACTCCTTTTCAGAATGGCCCTCGTCGCTTCACCGCCGAATGTGCGGCGCTTCCATCACGGCCCGTTCCTCCTCGGTCATGTCCTCGATGTAGTCGGAATACGTCGTCTGGTGCGCGCCCGATCCGTAAGACAGGGTGCCTGGGCTGAACTTGTACAGCAGCGCTCGCCGCTCGTGGGTGGCCGTCCACGGCAGGGTCCCGTGCGTCAAAGTCTCGGTGAAGATCACGGCGTCGCCGGCCTTGCCGTTTACTTCGAGTACGTGCTCTTGGTACTGTTCCCACCGAATCATGCTCGGCGGACAGGCGAGGTTGGCCTTGTGGCTACCCGGTATCACCGCTACGCCCCCGTCGCCCGGCCCTTCGTCCGCCAGCAGATACTCGACCACGGTCAGCCCGGTGTAGATGCGGTCGTTCTTAAAGAAATATGCCTCCGATATATCCCGGCGCTCGACTCCGCCGCCGTGCAAAAGCCCGCCCTCGCAACCCGCGTCCATGGCGATCAGCCCCGGCCCGTGGTCGAGGCGATACCCCCGGCCCAAAATTTCTTCGAGATAGGGCTTGACCTTGGGATGGACCAGCAGCTTGCGGAACGGCTCGCAATAGGGACGCTCCCAAGCGAGCATGCCGCCTAAATCCTTGCGCCGCACGGTGCCTTGCAGTGCTTGCGAGTCGCCGGACAGCGAGCGGTCGATCGCACGCATAAGGTCGCGGTGGCGGTCGATGCCGGCGTTGAGCTGGGCTACCTCCTCGGCGGTCAGCACGTCTCGGAGGATCAGATAGCCCGTCAGGTCAAAGAGGTATTTGTCGTCTGCGTTCATGGGGGGCTCCTTTGGGAGAGGTGAGCTGCTATAGCTGTCCTAAGACTTGAAAGCATGGAATGTTGATCGGCAGTGTTTTTTGTCTATGAAAAGTCATTCCCGCAACAGCGGGAATCCAGTCTTGAATGATGTAGGATTGCTATAAGATGGCAAATTAGCGAGCAGCAGAGTAGCCCATTGCCGCTGATTTTCCGTAATTATGACGAGTTATGATTACGCTATCCAATATCGGCAAATTCTACGGCGACCAAACCCTCTTCGCCAAGGTCTCGCTCCAGCTCAACGCCGGCGAGCGCTACGGCTTGGTGGGGGCCAATGGCTCGGGCAAAACCACGCTCCTCAACATCCTCTCTGGCGACACCGAGCCGAGCGAAGGCGCGCTTTCGGTTCCGCAGCGTCTGCGCTTGGGGGTCTTACAACAGGATCAGTTCCTCTACGAGGACGAGTCCATTCTCAATGTCGCGCTGATGGGCAACGCCGCGCTGTGGGAGGCGACGGTCGCCAAAGAGCGGCTCCTCGCCGCACCGGCCGAGGAGTTTGACGCCGACGAGTTCGCCCAACTCGAAGAGACCTTTCTCCACTGCGATGGGTACACCGCGCAAGCCCGGACCGGCGCGATTCTAGAGGGCCTTGGGCTGCCGGCCCCCATTCACGACGAGCCGCTCTCAACGCTCTCCGGCGGCTTCAAGCTGCGGGTCTTGCTCGCTCAGGTGTTGGCCAGTGCCCCGGATGTGCTGCTGCTCGACGAGCCGACCAACCACCTCGACATCCTCTCGATCCGCTGGCTCGAGACCTTCCTGTGCGACTTTGTCGGGCCGGTGGTGATCATCTCGCACGATCACCGTTTCCTCGACAACATTAGCACCTGCATCCTCGACATTGACTACGAGACCGTCCAGCTCTATCGCGGCGACTACACGGCCTTCCTGCAAGCCAAGCAGGCCGAGCGTGCGCGGCGAGAAAAGGAAATTGCCAGCCGCGAGCGCGAAATCGCCCATCACCAGCAGTTTGTGGATCGCTTCCGCGCCAAGGCCAGCAAGGCCCGCCAAGCCCAGAACAAGCTGCGGCTGATTGAAAAGCGCGAAGAGGAGATGGTGGAGTTGCCGCACAGCTCGCGTCGCTACCCGGCCTTTCGCTTTGAGCAGCGGCGCGCCAGTGGGCGCGATGTGCTCGCGCTCAAAGGCGTCAAAAAGGCGTTTGGCACCAACGAAGTGCTGCACGGGGTTGATCTCCTCGTGCAAAAGGGGGACCGCTTGGCGATTATGGGGCCGAATGGGATCGGCAAATCGACCCTGCTCAAGATCGCGATGGGCGAGCTGGCGGCCGACGCTGGTGGGGTCGAGTGGGGGTACGAGGCTCATCCCGGGTACTTTGCCCAAGACCACCGCGAACAGCTCAGCCCGCCCAGCCAAACGGCTGAGGCCTGGGTCTGGGCGTGTTGTCAGGACCAGGGCCTCGGCTTTGTGCGCGGGCAGATGGCGCGGATGCTCTTTTCCGGCGACAGCGGCAAGAAGCGCCTGAGTGCGCTGTCGGGTGGCGAAGCCGCGCGGCTCGTCTTTTGCCGGCTGGCCATTGCCCGACCCAATGCGCTGGTTCTCGACGAGCCGACCAACCACCTCGACCTCGAATCCATTGAGGCACTAGTCGCCGGGCTTAAGAGCTATCCGGGCACACTGTTCATCGTCTCGCACGACCGCTGGTTCATCAGCCAGCTCGCCACTCGCATCGTCGAGATCAGGCCCGGGGAAATCCGCGACTTCCGCGGCACCTACGAGGAGTACGTCCACTTCTGTGGCGACGACCACCTCGACGCGGACCAAGTCATTCTCAGATCCAGACGAGCGAAAAAGAAAAAAGAGACCCCCGCCCCAAGGCCGCGGTCCAACCGCAAGGGCAAAAACGAACAGCACCGCGCCGCGACCCAGCAAGCAGCGCGGCTGGCGCGGATAGAGAAAGCCGAGAGCCGGCTGGCGGAAATCGATGCCTTGCGTTGCGAGCCCGCGTATTACGCAAAGACCGCGCCCGACCAGATCAAGGCCCTCGAATGCGAGCGCACGGAGGTTGAGCGCACCTTGGCGGCCCTCTTGGAGGAGTGGGCGGAGGCCGAGGAAACCATTTTGCCCACAAAAAGCGCGTGAACAAAGATAGCCAGGTCCTGTCCATCGGGGTGTTGGGCTGCGGCCCCATCGCCCAGTTCGCCCACTTTGAGTCGTGCATCAAGGGCCGCAATACGCGCCTGTACGCGATCTGCGACCAAGCACCGGACTTAGTCGAGCGCATGGCGGCCGTTCACCAGCCGGAGAAAACCTACGCCGATTTTGCCGACATGCTCGCGGACCGGCAGGTGGAAGCGGTCATCATCGCCACGGCCGATTCGTTCCACGTCCCGCTCAGCTTGCAGGCGTTGGCGGCTGGCAAACACGTCTTCGTGGAAAAGCCGCTGGGGATCAGCGTGGAAGAATGCGAAACCCTGCGCCGAGCCGTCGCCGCCTCGGGGTGCAAGCTCCAAGTAGGGCACATGAAGCGCTTTGACCCTGGGATTGCTTTTGCCGCGCAGTTCATCCGCGAGGACATGGGGCCGCTATTGGCCCTAAAGGCTTGGTACTGCGATTCGACCTATCGCTACACCATGACCGACAACCTCCAGCCCCTGCCCCTGCACAGCGAGCAGGCGCGTCGGCCAGCGGGCGATCCCAAGGGCGACAAGCGCCGCTATTTTATGCTGACCCACGGCTCGCATCTCATCGACATCGCCCGTTTTCTGGGGGGGCCGCTCGCGGCCGTGCGCGGCCGGCGCAAGGAGATGTTTGGGGCGTATTCTTGGTTTGTCGAAGTGGAGTTTGCAAATGGCGGCCACGGGCATCTCGACCTGACGGTGGCCGTGCGCATGGACTACCACGAGGGCTTTCACATCTACGGGGAGCACGGCAGCGTCGTCGGCAAAACCTACCTGCCGTGGTTTTTGAAATCCAGCGATGTCGAATGCTTCTCCACCCGCGATGGCCAATATCGCCGGCCGCTGGGGGCCGACGCGCATTTCTACCGACTCCAGCTCGAAGGTTTTGCCGATGTCGTCCTCTGCGATGCGCCCCAGCTCGGGGCCGATGTGGAGGATGGAACCCAAACGATGCGGGCCATGGCCGCCATGGCCCGCTCGGTCACCAGCGGCGATTGGGTCCGCTTGGAGACCGCTACCGGCGGCGTCTAATAGCATGGCCTCCGCTAGCCCTCGCTTATGGCCCCTCTACCTGCTCGGCGGCGGCATCGTCGTGGCACTCCTGCTGATTTGGCTGCCCGAAGCCCCGCATCGCCAGCGACAGATAATGAGCACCATGGCCATCTTCATGCTCGCCACTTTCTTGGCGGTGCTCTGGTTGCTCTTGGCGTCGCGGCTGGCTTGGGGACGACGCCTGCGCTATTGCGGCGGCATTATCCTCGTCATCGCGCTTGGTGTTGGGCTTTTTCGCATCAAGGGCATGAGCGGCGATTTCGTGCCGATCCTCGAATGGCGCTGGAGCACCGCGGACGAAGCCCCCGTCACAGGTGGAGACGCAACCGCGCTCAACGCCCGCGATTGGCCGCAATTTCTCGGCCCCGAGCGCGACAATCGCCTCCGCGGCGTCCACCTAGAGCGCGACTGGACCCAGCACCCGCCGCGCGAAGTCTGGCGTCGCCCGGTCGGGGCCGCTTGGTCCTCTTTTGCCACGGTCGGCGGCCGGGCCGTGACGCAGGAGCAACGCGGTCCCGAAGAGCAGGTCGTCTGCTACGACTTGGCAACCGGCCGCAAGCTCTGGCACCACGCCGATACAACCCGCTACGAGACCGTTATCGCCGGTATTGGCCCGCGCGCTACGCCCACTATCGCCGGCGACCGAGTTTTCACGCTGGGCGCGACGGGTATCCTCAACTGCTTGGAGTTGGCCAGCGGTGCCCTGATTTGGTCGCGGGACATCCTCGCCGACAACGAGGCCGAGGCACCTGTTTGGGGCATTAGCTGCTCGCCGCTGGTCCTCGACAGCTTGGTCGTGGTCAGTGCCGGAGGCCCAGATGAGCGCTCGCTCGTGGCCTATCACCGCGAGAACGGCGCGTTTGTCTGGGGCGGAGGCGCGGACAAGGCTGGCTTTAGCTCTCCGCAGTTGGTCTCTCTGGCGGGCCGCGAGCAGATCCTGATCTTCAACAACCACAGCGTCGTCGCACACGACCCGCACAGCGGAATTCCCCTCTGGCATCAGCCTTGGGAGCAGGTCGAGTGCATTGTCAACCCCCTGCTTTTGCCCGGGGACCGGGTACTGGCTTCCACCGGCTACGGCATTGGCGCCAAGCTGTATCAGGTGCAGGCCGTGCCCGGCGGCGGCTTGACGAGTGATGTCGTCTGGAAAAGCCCCCGGCTCAAGGCCAAATTTGCCAACATGGTCTATCGCGATGGTTTTGTCTATGGCCTCGACGATGGGGTGCTGGTCTGCCTCGACCCGCAAGACGGCCAGCGTCGCTGGAAGCGCGGGCGCTATGGCCACGGCCAACTCATTCTAGTAGATGATATTCTGCTCATAATGAGCGAGTCGGGCGACTTGGTATTGGTTGAGGCCCGCCCTGACCGCCACGTGGAACTGGCGCGCATGACGGCCTTTGCGGGCAAAACGTGGAATCCCCCGGCCCTTGCCGCGCCCTATCTGTTGGTACGCACGGACAGCGAGGCCGTCTGCTACGAGTTGGCGCTTGCAGACGATGAGCGACGCTTCTAACGCAAGGAGAGGGAACGATGGAAGACTATTTGCACATTCAGAAGCCAGACTTGGGCTATCGCTATGAGTTTGCCACCAGCGAGCTCGACGCGGTGGACCAATGCTTGGAGGCGCACGGTTTCGCCGTGATCAAAGACGTGTTGCCGCCGGAAATCGTCGCCCAGCTCAAGCAGGCGGCGTGGGATGGCACGGACCCGGAGCGCACCTTGCAGCCGGGTGAGAGCCGCACGCGGCACGCTTGGATCGAGTCTGGTCCGGGTGCTTGGGAGGTGCTCGACTACGCGCCCTTCATGGACATTCACCGGCACCTGATCGGCACGGATGAACTGACGATCCACCGCTCGGCCGCCATCATTCGCCGGACCGGTTCCGCTCCTGTGGCGTGGCACACCGACTGGTGCGGCTATTCGACCGAGATCAAGCATTCGGGCGACGTCCTCAATCGCGAGCTGTGGCCGTCGGGCAAGTGGTTCTACCTGACCGGGTCGCGGCCCGAGCACGGCGGCCTGTGCGTCATTGAGGATTCCCACGTTGAGGGCTGGGAGGGACCGGAAGGGTTTCGCATGACGGCTGACCGGCGGTCCTTCTACCCAGAGGGCGCAGAGGAACGCGCCTACGACGGCTTCGACATCCCCGGCCTCGTCCCCCTCTTCACCAACGGCGGCGACATGATCGTCTTCGCCCATCGCACGTATCACGGCGCATTCCCCAACCGCATTGAAGAGACGCGCTTGTCTTGCGGCATCGGTTTCCGGCCTCGCCGCCACCGCATTGACGTGCCTTGGGAAATCCCGGCGGAAGGCCAGTGGTTTTTGGCTAATCTACCCGAGCATTTGCGCCGCTATACGGACGGGTACACGAGTATCAATTTGGAGTGGCAGGGGTAGAGGTGGAGGGGCTGCGGCAGAAGGCTCTTTATTGAAGCAAGGCCGCTTGAATCGCGCCCGAATTTTCGTATCTTCCTCTTCGGCTGTCGGACGCCGCTCCGCGTCCGACAGGGGCCTTTTCCATCTATTCACATCACAGGAGTTGACCATGAGCACCCCGACGCTGGATCAGAACCTCGACCGCGACCTTGACCGCCGTGTAGGACGGCTCGAAGGCATCGCCGAACAACTGGACAAGCGTTTTGACTCGATGGACAAGCGGCTGGATCGCATAGAAGCAGCGCAGCGGTGGATCATCGGCCTGCTAATCACGTCGCTGCTCGGTCAGTTCGCCTTGAAGCTGTGGTTCGGCTGAGGCCGTAGTTGTGGCGCGTGCAATCGCCGAGCAGTTAGACCGCCGCTTGGACCGTCTTGAGCGTACTGCCGAACGGCGGCAAGCTATTGACGCTACCAATCGCCGCATCGATAGGGACTAAGCCGCTCTCACGTAAACCAACAGCCGATCATGTACATGATTGGCGAAAGCGAAGGCCCCGATGGTATTTCTACCGTCGGGGCCTTTTTGTGTTCGTCTTCTTTGGCTAAGAATAAGTCTTCGGCGGAATGACGCTTGATTTAGATGGAGTTGGTGAGATATTCGGTAATATGCGGAAACAGTACCGGTCAACTGAGGCGATATAAACAGGAGAGTACGCGGCCCAAGGCTAATCCTCGCGGCGCGGGCGGACGACGGTCTCGCCATCCGGCTCAATGAGCGGGTGATGGTAGATGTAAGGCGGCTCGAGAACCGCCTGCTGCGCCGCGGTCAATTCCGACACCCATGCTGGCTGGCTGACCTCATACGTGCCGCCATCGTAGTGCAGGTACTTGGGCGTGTACCGGTAGAGTAGGGCGCGGCGGTCGTGGTCTGCCTGCCACGGTAGGGCACCGTGTAAGGTGTTCTCGCTAAAGATGACCATGTCGCCGGCCTTCAGGGGCACTTGGTAAACGACTTCTGGGTGCTCCTCCCAAGTCGTGATTTTCCGCGGACAAGCAAAGTTCGCCTTGTGGCTGCCCGGAATGACGCAGAGGCCGCCATCGCCGGGGTTTTGGTCGTGCAAGGTGTACTGGACGACGAGCAGGCCACAGCGCATCTGGCCGTTGGAATACGCGTAGAAGCGAGAGCCATTAAAGAGGACGTTGGTGGTGCCGTGGATGCGCAGGCCCTCGATGCCCTTGGAGCCGGTGATCAGGAACGGCTCGTGGTCGAGCTTCCAGCCGCGTCCGTGCAAGGTGTCGAGATAGGGCAGGAGCTTGCGGTGCGCCAGCAGGTCGCGGAAGGGCTGACAATGGGGCTGCGCCCAAGTGAGCATGCCGGTGAAAATACCGCGCTTGTTCGTTCCAGCCATGTTGCCGCTGGGGTCGCCGATTGGGTCTTCGCGGCGCTGGTCCCAGTGCGCGTCGAAAGCGTCGTTCAGGGCTTTGACTTCGCGCTGCGAGAGGAACTCGCGGACGACGATGAAGCCCTGTAGGTCAAAGAGGAATTTTTCAGTGTCGTTCATGTCGATTCGGACCTCCTGTCCGTCCATCCGTTGTTGAATTACCCACTCCGCCCCAACCGCACATCCTCGGCCGCCAGCCACTCGGCGTAGGGACGCGGCATGGAATCGGGCGGCGGCAAGCCGTTTTCGCGCCGCCAGCGCAGGAGGGGATGGGTGCGGTCCGGCTGGGGCAAATCCACCCGTTTGCCGTACGCGGCGGCCTCGAAAATGCCCATCATGATTTCCACGATGTGATGGCCGGCTTGGCCGCTGCATTCGTGCTCGCGGCCCGCGTCGAGGGCTGCGACGTATTCCTCTACATAAGCGTAGTCGTCTGGGTGGGCCGAACTCTGCGGATCGTAGCCCGCGCAGTAGATGGGCGAGAGCACTTCCCAAGGTTCTCTTGCGTTGTTGAGGGCGTAGTGAGGCTGGGGCAGCAGGAGGGCGCCGATGTCCCTTTTCCAGACGAGCTGCGAGAGCACCAAGCGGCCTTCGCTGCCGCAGAATTCCATCACCGGATTGACCGAGGTGGGGAAGCGGTGCTGGAGGAGCGTTGCGGTGACGCCCCCGGCAAAATTAAGCGTCGCCGTGATGTGTTCACCAGCAATGGTGCCCATCCCTTGCGGAGAGGGCACCACGTCCGTCGGGGCGATGGGGCGGCCAGCGGTGGTGGCGGTGGCCACGACGCTGCGGCACGGGCCGGCCACCTTGAGCATGTTGTTGATGATGTGCGTGCCGATGTTCATTAGGTTGTAGCCGCCGTAGTAGTTTTTGCCGTGGGCGTGGATGTGGCGCAACGAGCCGATGCGTCCCTCGGCCAGGGCTTTGGCCACGGCTTGCATATAGACGCCGACGCGCCCTTGGTGATGCACTGCGATGCGGACGTTTTTCGCTCGGGCCTTGGCCAGCACCTCGTCGGCCTGCTGGCAATCGACGCACAGCGGTTTTTCAATGTCGAGGTGGACGCCGTAGTCGAGGACGCGCAGGGCCAGCGCGTGGTGGAACTCCGTGCCGGTGGGAATGGCGACGATGTCGGGTTGGTGCTGGCCCATCATCGCATCTAGGTCGGTGTAGCGGGCCGCGACCCCGAGTTCGTCTCCTAGGGCGTCGAGCCGGTCTTGCACGAGGTCGCAAAGGGCGACGACTTCCGTGCGGGGGTGAGCGTGGTATGCCCGGGCCGCGGCCGTGCCGCGGCCCCGGCAACCGAGTATGGCCACGCGATAGCTTTTCATATCATTCTCCTAGTGGACTGCGTGTTGGAAGCCGAGAGATTGACGCCTATATTGAGCGCGGTTCGCCTCGGCGCGCAAGGCTCGCTGAGGTATTATACACAATAGAGGGACAAGGAGGAAACATGGGGCAATTTCACGGGGTGGTGCCGGCGATCGTCAGTCCGAAAAACGCGGACGGGACCTTAAACGAGCAAGCCTTCCGCGCCACAATGGAGTTCAACATACAAGCCGGCGTCCACGGCTTTTGGGTCGCTGGCGGCACGGGCGAGAGCGTCCTGCTCGACGACGAGGAGAACCAGCGCATCGCCGAAATCGCCGCCGACCAGAACGCGGGGCGCACGCAGGTCATCATGCACGTGGGAGCCAATACCACGGCGCGGGCCGAAAAACTGGCGGCCCACGCCGCCCGAGCCGGCGTGGAAGCGATATGCGCGGTGCCGCCCTTTTTCTACCAAGGCGACGACGATGGCGTGGTAGAATACTATCGGGCCGTGGGGGCCGCGGCGGATCGGCCGTTGTTCATCTACAATTTGCCCTCCTGCACCGGCCTCGATGTCAGTCCAGCCCTCATGCGGCGTCTAGTCGAGGAAGTGCCCCAGACAGTCGGTTTGAAACACTCGTCGCCAACATTCGCCAACCTGCTCGAATTCGTCGGCATGGGGTTAGACGCCTTTATCGGCAGCGGCAAGCTGATGTTGCCCGCCATGACCGTCGGAGCGGTCGGGGCGGTCGATGGTCCTTTGTGCGCGGCCCCGGAGCTGTGGATGGCCTTATGGAATGCCTACCAAGCGGGCGATTTGGCCGCGGCCCAAGCGGCCCAGCAACGGGCCAATGCCTTTCACCGCACAGTGGCGCAATTCGGCTATTTCGGCAGCATCTTGGCGGTGGTCAGTCAGCGCATAGGAATGGAGTGCGGCGACCCTCGGCGTCCGTTGCGACCCCTGTGTCCCGACGAACGGGAGACGCTGTTGGCGCAGGTGGAGGCCCTTGAGTTGTCCGTCTCGGCACACCGCTGCCGATAATAGAGGGAAATGCCGATGTTTAAGACGAGGATCATTGCGCTCGCCAGCGCGCTGCTGGCTCTGAGCGCGCCGTTGGCTGAGGCCAAGACCTTTTACTGGATTTCGCACGGCTCGCCCGCCGATCCGGTGTGGACCTACTTTCTGGCCGGTGCGCGTCAGTGGGAACGGGATACCGGCCACAAGGTCAACATGTCCTTCCACAACGGCGATGTGGCTTCTCATCAGGAGGCCGTGCGCGCTGCTATTGCCACCAGTGCCGATGGCATCGTCACCAGCAGCCCAGATCCGGGCAGCTTGGTGGAGGTGGCGCAAGAGGCCAACGAAGCCAACATACCCATCATCAACATGAACACGCCCGATCCCACTGCCAGCTTTGACGCTTACGTGGGCGGCGATATAGTGGAGATTGGTCGGCAGTGGGCTCAGTACTTGGTTGACAAGGGCTTGGTCAAATCCGGCGACTTCGTCTGGATGCCGGTGGAAGTGCCGGGCGCAACTTATGGCGTCCAAGAGGAGCAGGGCGTCGCCAGCGTCTTTGAGCCGTTGGGCATCGCTTGGGAAGTCACCGACGCGACCCTCGACCAAGCCGAAGCCATCGCCCGCATGGTTGACTACATGACGGCCAACATCGACGACATCGACGCGATCATCGGCCTCGGCGACTTGGTAACTGGTAGCATCAAGCGCGTGTTCGACCAGTGCGGGATCGCGCCCGGGGCAATTCCGGTCGTTGGCTGGGGCAATTCCCTCGACACGACCCAAGAGGTGCTCGCCGGATACGTGAATGCCGCCCAGTGGCAAGCCCCGCACGCGACCAGCTACGTGGCCCTGTCGTTGGCGGCCATGGCTGCCAGCGGCATCCCCGCGGGGTTTGACGTGATCACCGGCCAACTCTACGAGGCCGA
The DNA here is from genome assembly GCA_965242865.1 of Candidatus Latescibacterota bacterium. Lineage (GTDB taxonomy): Bacteria > Latescibacterota > UBA2968 > UBA8231 > UBA8231. The sequence goes on along the minus strand of CBDETK010000013.1, from coordinate 3,893,280 downwards.
CAAGGCCCCGCTCTACGACGCCATTCTGTCGGGCAAATAGATGAACGCAGCCGTACAGCGCGTCCTGTCGCGTCCTGAGTTTGGCCCGTTCGCCCTGCTGCTGGTGATGATTTTTGTCTTCTGGCAGATCAACCCGGCGTTTCTATCGCCGCGCAACATCGGCAACATGCTGGCCTTCACGGTGGAGCTAGGCTGATCGCACTGGCCATGACCCTGCTGATGACGGCTGGGGAATTCGACCTTTCGGTCGGCTCGCTGTTCGGGTTCTGCCCGGTGCTCATGTGGACCTTGTACAACACCGGGGCCACGTCCATTGAGGTCGGCTTTGCCCTCGCCTTGGGCACGGCTGCGGCCCTCGGCCTGTGCAGCGGCCTGTTCGTCACGCGCTTGCGGATTCCCTCGTTTTTGGTAACGCTCGGCATGTTGCTGGTGGTGCGGGGCAGTGCGCTGGTGGTGACGAGCGGGTTTCCGCAGCGGACTTGGGATGCCGCCGATCTCTTCCTCGCCGCGGTGCTGGTCGGGAGTTTTGATGGCTGGTTTGCGCGTGTATATGTCGCTGTTTTGGTTTGTGGCCGCGGTGCTGTTGCTCGGCTATTTGCTGACGCAGACCAAGCTGGGGAACTGGCTCCAAGCCGCCGGCGGCAATGCCGAGGCCGCCCGCGCCCGCGGTGTGCGCGTGGAGCGCACCAAGGTCAAGCTGTTTGTCCTCTCGGCCGTCATGGCGGGTTTCGCTGGCATCATCAGCTCCATCCGCACGGCCGCGGCCAACCCCAACAGCGGCACGGGGTACGAGCTAGAGGTCATCGCCATGGTGGTGATTGGGGGGACGGCCCTAACGGGGGGGCGCGGCACCATCGTCGGTACGGTGCTCGGGGTGTTCATCCTGCGCCTGATGCGCAACGGCATCGTGCTCATCGGCGTACCCGGGCTGGCGTACAACATCTTCATCGGCGCGATCATCTTGGGAATGATGGCCCTGCATTCTTGGGTGGACCGCCGTCAGTAGGAAAGGCGCTAGCGGGTGGCAGAGAAAAAAGATGACTCCCATAAGGGCACATTTGGATTGGCAATGTTAAATAATTGTCGTAAGTTGTTTAAAAACAATAAGTTAATCCCCCCCCCCCGAAAAATCCGCTTTCCTAGTTTCGGCACTGCTCTCTTGCTCATGCTGTTGGCATCCGCTGGCTGCATGTACGTCAAAAACACCCTCGACAAGGTGGAAGCCTTCGGTACGCCCACCGAAATCGCCATTAGTGCTTCCAACCGACGCCTGACCGTCGCTTGGGGCGAAGTCCCTGGCGCGACCCGTTACAAGGTCGCGGTCCGACCGAAAAACCAACTCGTCCCCGCTTGGCGCGAGTACACGACGCCTTCCTCGCCCTATACATATGAGGGGGCGATGAGCGGCATGGAGTATGAGGTTCGGGTGGCCGCAGTCAACGCCGAGGGGCCATCCGAGTGGTCGGCCCTAGCTTCGATAACAGCCCCCACGCTCCAAGCGGCCCCGGCCGATGCGATTGACATTGACGGCCCCTCGCCCCCGTTGGTGGGAGAATTCACAGTGGTCGGCTTGGGTAGCCAGCGTCCATTTGCGAACCGATCTCGGTGGCATTGGTTTATTTGTAGCGCGGACGGGTCTGATTGCAAGGTATTGCCGAAGCGTCAAGGGCAACCGACTTGGGAGTACCTCATGGAGCCTGCCATGCAAGGAAAGCACGTGTCGGTGCAGGTGGACTATGACAAAGAGGGTGCGTCGTACTCAGCGACAGCGGTGTTGGGCGTCGTCGGTGCCGCCCGGACACTCACGACGCACTTGTATGATCTACAATCGGCATGGGCCTGGCTTCGATGGGATCACGCACTCGGTGGGGCCCTCGCGCCGTTGGGCAACGACTTGCTCGTGGCAACGCCGTGGGGGAAGCTCGCGCTGGTGCGCCCAACCGGCGAAGTGGCCTATCTCGAGGGGAATGTGCCGATGAATCAGGCCGGACTCCAAGCGCACCCGGACAAAGCAGATTTTCGCTTGGACCGATTTCGAGTGGCCAACATTTTGTTGAAGCAGCATTCGGCGGAGCGGTATGAACTGTTTGTGACGCATCACTATTTCACCGGCGAGTGCCTCCGGTTCCGGTTGTCCGCTACGACGCTTGTGCAACAAGGCGCGGCCGTTGTGGTCTCGCCGGCGTGGAAAGCGATATTCGACGCAGAACCCTGCTTACCAATCGCCCACAACGGAGGACTCCAAGCAGGTGGCCGGATGGTGACGGATGGCCCCGACCACTTATTGGTCGTAATTGGAGATCATGGTTATGATAGCCACGCTCAAGACCCGGACTTGCACTTTGGCAAGCTCGTCCGCATTGAAATCGAGACCGGCCGGGCTGAGACGCTGGCTTTCGGCCTCCGCAATCCGCAGGGGCTCGCCCGGGACGGGGACGGCACCTTGTGGGAAACCGAGCACGGACCGCAGGGCGGCGATGAACTCAACGTGTTGGTAGCGGGCGGCAATTACGGTTGGCCGCAAGTTACTTATGGCGTTGGGAATGCAGGAAAGGTTATCGTGCCCCTAATCGAAGAAGTGGGACGCCACGAGGGCTTCACAAAGCCCGTTTTCGCGTGGGTGCCGTCCATCGGCGTCTCCAGCCTCATCGTCAATGACGAGCGATGGTTCCCCCTGTGGAGAGACGACCTGCTGATCGGTTCGCTTTCTGGCACCTCGGCTAGCGGCCACGCGCTCTTTCGAGTCCGCCGCGACGGCACGGATGTACAATACGTCGAGCGCATTGAAGTTGGTGCCCAGATCCGGGATCTGGCGCAAATGCCGGATCGACGTCTCGCGCTATTGTTCGATGGGGGGCGGGTCCGTTTCCTGAGCCGATCCTACGCCCCCTGCGCCGATGACTCACAATGGGACCGCAATGTCTATGCGATCGACTGCGAATCGGGGGTGAACTCGATACCAGATACGGTAGGGGCGGTCGCGGCGACCGGGGCTCAGCTATACGGCCTGCATTGCAGCGGTTGTCACAGCCTGAATGCCGAGCAACACGGCAGGGGTCCGCATCTGGTCGGGGTGCTTGGCCGGCGCATCGGCTCGGTGGGCGGCTACCCGTTTTCGGACGCCCTCCGCTCGCGAGACGAGGTGTGGACGCCGCCCCGCTTGGAGCGGTTTCTCGCCAATCCGCAGGTGTTTGCCCTAGGCACCTCCAAGCCGTTGTTGCACCTCACCCCAGCCGAAGCCCGCGCCATCGCCGACTTCATCGGGAACTAGGCCAGCCGCTGTGCGGCCTTCGGGGGCGTTTGCCCATTCCGTCATTGCTTCCTCTGCTCGGTTTAATCTGCTCTTTCGCGTCAAGGCACTGGGGGCCGAGCGGGTTTCGCTGGCCTTTTTGCTGCTAACGTTTGATTCTTCTATAATCCGTTAGGTTACGCATGGACATCGTTGGCTCGACAGTGTTAGAGGATTGTCGTATCAATGAGTTTTCCCCCGAAAATTCGCTCCCGAGTTTCGGCGCTTGCCCTATTGCTCACGCTGTTGGCATGCGATGCCAACGGCCCTCCCGACAAGGTGGAAGCCCTCGGTGCGCCCACCGAAATCGCCATTAGTGCTTCCAACCGACGCCTGACCGTCGCTTGGCGCGAAATCCCCGGCGCGACGAGTTATCAGATCGCCATCCGACCGAAAAACCAACTCGTCCCCGCTTGGCGCGAATACACCGCGCCCTCCTCGCCCTATACCATCGCGAAGATGTGGGCGATGAGCGGGATGGAGTATGAGGTTCGGGTAGCCGCGGCCAACGCCGAGGGGCAATCCGAGTGGTCGGCCCCGGTTGCGATAACAGCTCCCTCTCTCCAAGCGGCTCCGGCCGATGCGATTGGCGGCTTCGCGCCTCCGCTGGTGGGAGAAACCGTAGTCGTTACCTTGCGCAGTCGGCATCCATTTGTGAACAGGTCGCGGTGGCATTGGTCTATTTGCAGCGAGGACGGGTCTGATTGCAAGGTATTGCCGAGGAGTCAAAATCGACCGTCTTGGCAGTACTTCATGGAGCCGGCCATGCAGGGGAAGTGCCTGTCGGTGCAGGTGGACTACGACCAAGAGGGCGCGTCGTACTCGGCGATGGCGGTGTTGGGCGTCGTCGGCTCGGCCGAGGCCCCCACGACGCACCTGTATGGTCCGCAGTGCGGTAGCCTGCCCCCCGCTCTAAGCCGCCCCCAGCCGCTCCCGACGCACTTGTATGATCTGCAATCGTTGCAGGTCTGGCTTCAATGGGATCACGCCCGCGGCGGTGCTCTCGCGCCGTTGGGCAACGACTTGCTCGTGGCCACGCCGTGGGGGCGGCTCGCGCTGGTGTCCTCAACCGGGGAGGTGGCCTATCTCGCGGGAAACGTGCCGATGAACAGGGCCGAACTCCAAGCACACCCGGACCGGGAAAATCTCCCCTTGAGCCAGTTTCGAGTGGCCGACATTTTGTTGAAGCGGCATTCGGCGGGGCAATATGAACTGTTTGTGACGCATCACTATTTCACTGGTACGTGCCTCCGATTCCGGTTGTCCGCTACGACGCTTGTGCAACAAGGCGCGGCCGTGTCGGTCTCGTCGGCGTGGAGAACGATATTCGACGCCGAACCCTGCATCCCCCCCATATCCGGCATTCGCGGAGAAGTAGCGGGCGGCCGGATGGTGACCGACGGCCCCGACCACTTGTTGGTCGCAATTGGAGATCATGGTTATGGGAGCCGCTCTCAAGCCTCGAACTCGCACTTGGGCAAGCTCGTCCGCGTCGAAATCGAGACCGGGCGGGCGGAGACGCTGGCCTTGGGCCTCCACAATCCGCAGGGGCTCGCCCGGGACGAGGACGGCAACCTGTGGGAAACCGAGCACGGACCGCAGGGCGGCGATGAACTCAACGTGCTGGTAGCGGGCGGCAACTACGGTTGGCCGCAGGTTACGTACGGCGTTGGGTATGGAAAAAAGGTTAGAAGGGTTAATGTGACCCGAGCCGAAGAGGTGGGGCTCCACGATGGCTTCACAAAGCCCGCTTTCGCGTGGGTGCCGTCCATCGGCATCTCCAGCCTCATCGTCAATGACGAGCGATGGTTCCCCCTGTGGAGAGACGACCTGCTGATCGGTTCGCTTTCCGGCACCTCGGCTAGCGGCCACGCGCTCTTTCGAGTCCGCCGCGATGGCACGGCTGTGCAATACGTCGAGCGCATTGACATTGGCGACCGAATCCGGGATCTGGCGCAAATGCCGGATCGACGTCTCGCGCTGTTGGTTGATAGGGGACAGGTTCATTTTCTGAGCCGCTCCTACGCCCACTGCAACGATGAGGCTAAGAGGAACCGCAGCGTCTATGCGATTGACTGCGCGGATACGGGGCGATGAATCCGGGGAGCGTGTAATAAGGTTTTGCTTTATAATATCTGTTCCCGGTTGGACACCTTTGGAGCAATAATGTTAGATAATTTACGTAAGTCATTGAAAAACAATAAGTTGCCCCCCCCCCCCGAAAATTCGCTCCCAAATTTCGGCCCTTGCTCTCTTGCTCATGTTGTTGGCATCCGCTGGCTGTTTGGACATCAAAAGCACCACCGATAACCAGTACCAAGTCGCCGTGAGCACTGCCAACCGACGCCTGACCGTTGCTTGGCGCACAATCCCCGGCGCGACGAGTTACAAGGTCGCCATCCGACCGAAAAACCAACTCGTTCCCGCTTGGAGCTCATACACCACGCCCTCTTCGCCCTATACCATCACAGATAGATGGGCGATGAGCGGCATGGAGTATGAGGTTCGGGTGGCCGCTGTCAACGCCGCGGGGCCCTCCGAGTGGTCGGCCCCGGTTGCGATAACAGCCCCCGTGCTGCAAGCGACCCCAGCCGATGCGATTAGCGGCGGCGTACCGCTGTTGGTGGGAGAAACCGTAGAGGTTGGCTTATACAATCGGCGTCCATTTGTGAATCGGTCGGCGTGGCATTGGTTTATTTGTAGTGCGGATGGGTCTGATTGCAAGGTGTTGCCGAGGAATCCAGATCGACCGTCTTGGCAGTACTTCATGGGGCCGGACATGCAAGGGAAGCGCGTGTCAGTGCAGGTGGACTATGACAAAGAGGGCGCGTCGTACTCGGCGACAGCGGTGTTGGGCGTCGTCGGTCCCGCCAAGGAACTCAAGACGCACTTGTATAAACTGCAATCAGTGTGGGTCCGGCTCCGGCAGGATCCCGTGAGAGGTGGTGCTATCGCGCCGTTGGGCAACGACTTGCTCGTGGCAACGCCGCGGGGGAAGTTCGCGCTGGTGCGCCCAAACCGGGAGGTGGTGTATCTCGAAGGGAACGTGCCGATGAATAAGGAGGAACTCCAAGTACACCCGGACCAAGCAAATTTCGGCTCGTACCTGTTTCGAGTGGCCGACATTTTGTTGAAACAGCATTCGGCGGGGCAATATGAACTGTTTGTGACGCATCACTATTTCACCGGCGAGTGCATCCGGTTCAGGTTGTCCGCTACGACGCTTGTGCAACAAGGCACGGACGTGTCGGTATCGTCGGCGTGGAGGACGATCTTTGATGCGGAGCCTTGCCTGAGTGCCGCATCCGAGCAAGCAGGCGGCCGGATGGTGACGGACAGCCCCGGCCACTTGTTGGTCGTAATTGGAGATCAAAAACTCTCTGAGTACGCTCAAGACCCAGACTCGCACTTGGGCAAGCTCGTCCGTATCGAAATCGAGACTGGCCGGGCGGAGACGCTGGCCTTCGGCCTCCGCAACCCGCAGGGATTCGCCCGGGACGCGGCCGGCACCTTGTGGGAAACCGAGCACGGACCGCGGGGCGGCGATGAACTCAACGTGCTGGAACCGGGCGGCAATTACGGTTGGCCGCAGGTTACGTATGGCATCGGGTATGGTAGAGAAGTTATCCTGCCCAACGACGAAGAGGTGGGATGCCACGATGGCTTTATAACGCCCGTTTTCGCGTGGGTGCCGTCCATCGGCATCTCCGGCATCATCGTCAATGACGAGCGGTTGTTCCCCCTGTGGAAAGACGATCTGCTGATCGGTTCGCTTTCCGGCGCAGCACATCGCGGCCACGCGCTCTTTCGCGTCCGCCGCGATGGCACGGAGGTACAATACGTTGAGCGCATTGGAGTTGGTGCCCGTATCCGGGATCTGGCGCAAATGCCGGATCGACGTCTCGCGTTATTGGCCGATGGGGGGCAGATCCATTTCCTGAGCCGATCCTACACCCACTGTAGTAATGAGGCTAAGTCGAACAGCGTCTATACGATTGACTGCCCGGATACGGTGGAGACCGTCGCGGCGACTGGCACTCAGCTATACGACGCGCATTGCAGCGGTTGTCATAGCTTGAATGTCGAGCAGCACGGCAGGGGGCCGCATCTGGTCGGGGTGGTGGGTCGGCGGGCGGGCGCAGCCAGCGGCTACCTGTTCTCAGACGCCCTCCGCTCGCGAGACGAGGTGTGGACGCCAGATAGTTTGGAGCGGTTTCTCACCAATCCGCGGGCGTTTGCCCCGGGCACATTCAAGTCGTCGTTGAATATCACTGAAGCCGAAGCCCGCGCCATCGCCAACTTTATCGGGGGTGACTGACCTTTGACTACCCCACTAGTCCAGATGAAAAACATCAGCAAGTCCTACGGCCGGGTGCATGCCCTCGAAAACGTCCACCTGACGGTCAACGAGCGCGAAATCGTCGGCTTGCTCGGCGACAATGGGGCCGGTAAATCCACCCTGATCAAAATTCTCTCTGGGGCCGTCCCCGCCAGTAGCGGTGCCATCTTCATTCGCGGCGCGAGAGCCGACATAAAGAGCACGGCCGACGCCATTGGCTACGGCATTGAGACCATCTACCAAGACTCCGCCCTCGTAGCGGAACTGTCCATTGCGCGGAATTTTTTCTTAGGCCGCGAGCCCCTAAAAGGCCCGGCGTTTTTGGGGCGCATGGACCAAGACGCCATGGCCAAGGTGGCCCGTGCCCTGCTCAATCAGGTGGGCATTGAAAAGGACATTCCCCCCACGACGCCCATTGGCGCGTTGTCGGGCGGCGAGCGTCAATCCGTGGCCATTGCGCGCCATGTATTTCGATAGCGAGCTGATCATTCTCGACGAGCCGACCAACAACCTAGGAGTGGCCGAGACCCAAGGCGTCTTGCGCTTCGTCCGCAACGCCCGCGACTCGGGCCACTCCTGCATTTTTATCGCGCACAACATCCACCACGTCTTTGAGGTTGTGGACCGGATCGTGGTGCTGCGCCAAGGCCGCGTCGTCGCCGCCGACATCGATCCCAAGGAGACGACCGTTGCCGAGGTAGAGCAGGTTATTACTGGGATGGCTTAATCCGCGTTGTCGGCGATGGACACCTCGCCGGCCGCGGCCCGCTCGGCCAAGGCTTGGGCCTCGCTCGTCGGTACGTTGCCGTTTTCGACGATGAGCACGTTGCGCCCAATGCCGACGAGCTGGGCCAGCCCGGCGAGACTGGTCAATTTTTCGTTGTTGTAGAGGTTGAGATCGCGCCCGACCTGCTCTAGGCTTTCCAACCCCGCCAAAGCGGTCAATTTTTCGTTGTTGTAGATATTGAGATCGCGCCCGACGCGGCTGAGCTGGGCCAGCCCGGCCATGCTCGTCAGCCGCGGGTTGCTGTAAATGCTCAGGTCTTGGCCGATGTGCGTTAGGCTCAATACGTCCTCGACGAGGTCCAACGCGGCGTTGCGGCCAATCCGCAAGCTGCCGCCAATCTCCTTTAGAGCCGATACGTCTTCTAGCGCGGTGAGGGCCCAGTTGTCCTCGACGACGAAGTCGCCGCGCACGCTGCTGAGATTAGAAAGGTCTTCTACGAGCACAAGAGAGGGGTTGAACGCAATGATAAAGCTGCCGCCGACTGCGGTGAGGCCGAACAAGCCATCGACATCGGCCAATTGGTTGTTGTTGTCGATGCGGACATTGCCGCCGACCGCGTTGAGTTTGATGAGGCCATCTACGGCGACCAGCTTGTCGTTGTGGGAGACGCTAAAGTGCCCGCCGACGGTGTGGAGGAAGGATAGCCCCTTGAGATTGACGAGTTCGCCGTTGTCGTGGATGGCGACGTCGCCGCCCACAGAGGCGAGGTCGCGCAGGCCCTCAAAGTTTTTGAGCTCGTCGTTGTCGTAGATACTGAGGTTGCCATCCACGGCGCTGAGCTGATTCAGCCCCTCGAAAAGGGCGAGGTTCAGGCGCGTAATTTCGAGATCGCCGGCAATGGTGTAATTGCATCGCCCCTTCTTCTCCAGCGCGTCCGCATCGGCACGCGAGCGCACGATGTGGTTGCCCGGCAGAATGTTGCCAGCACAGTCGCCGCTTGGGGTGCTACCCACGCTCGCCTCTTCACCGCACCCAGCCAAGACGAGCAATAAGACGAATAGATGGGCGGCGGTCACGCTAGATACCCGAGGGCGCGCAGATAAGTGACGACCTCCTCGATGTTTTCCAATTCTCGGCAGATGCGTTCGGCGTTGACGAGGTGGCGGGCGATCATAGCTCAACTCCTTCGCGCTCGATAACCGCTCTTAGAGAGGGGCGGCAGCAGGCCATATCGACCAAATCCACTGCAATCTCTGAGTCGAGGTCCATGACCGCTCCGAGTGCTCGCCAAACGTCCTCGGGCCGGAGGCCCCAAGCGGCGATATCTACATCGGACCAGCGGTTGAACCGGTCCTCGTGGGCCAGCGAGCCGAAGAGCACCACTCGCTCGGCGTTGAAGCGTTCCTCGAGTAGGCGGGCGGCCTGCCGCGCTAGGGTCCAAGCACGCTGACGACGGAGGTGCAGACGCTCCTTTTCGGCGCGGTTGCGCTGGCGGGCGGCGGCTCGGTAGGCCGCCATTTCGGCCGGTGGTATTTGGGAACAGGTCGCGGGTTTCATCGGTTATCCGGTAGGGAAATAGTCGCGCCAAAGGCCCATCCGGTCAACTGATTGTCGCCGCTGGTGCTGAGCGGTATATTGCGCCAATCCTTAGAGGCTCAAGCCTAAGTACGCGACGCCTAGGTCTTTCTGGTGCCCCGATTCGTCTAGGATGGAGGGCGTCTCGCCCTCCGTCGGGTGCCTAGTCCACGGCCTTGCGCACGCTTTTTCGGCCTCTCAATCACGCCCCAGCGAAAGGAGCCCGATGTCTTTCAAATTCGTCTTTTTGTCACCCGCCAGCGAGCGCACCCGCGCCCTAGCCGCGGCCATGTCCGCGGCCGTCCCCGCGCTGGAGATCGTCCATTGCGAAAGCCGCGCCCAAGCCCTAGCCGCTCTCCCCACGGCGCAAGCCTGTTTCGGCACCTTGGACCGGGAGTTGTTGGCCGCAGCCGTCCAGCTCAAGTGGTTGGCCGCTCCAGCCGCTGGCCCGCCCAAGGGGTATTACTTCCCGGAACTCGTCGCCAGCGACGTGGTGGTGACCAATTTTCGCGGCATCTTCAACGACCACATCTCGGCCCATATCATGGCCTTTGTGCTCGCGCTCGCGCGCGGTATGCACCGCTACTTCCGCGCCCAGTTCGCCGGCCAGTGGCGCGGCGAAGGGGAATCGAGCCTTTCAACGTACCTGCCTGAAGCCACCGCGCTGATCGTCGGCGTCGGCGGGATTGGCGCAGAGACCGCGCGTCAGTGCAAGCATTGGGGCATGACGACCCTGGGCGTCGATCCCCGCGTTGAGTCGCCGCCGCCGGGCGTTGACGAGTTATACCGCCCTGAGTTGCTCAACTCGCTCCTGCCGAGGGCGGACTTTGTCCTAGTTACTGCGCCGCAGACGCCGCAGACCGAGGGCCTTTTCACCAGCGCCCAGTTCGAGCAGATGAAAACTACCGCGTACTTCGTCAACATCGGTCGCGGCGCGAACGTCCAGTTGGCCGACCTCGATCAAGCTCTGCGCGAAGGCCAGATCGCCGGGGCCGGTCTAGATGTGTTTGAGGAGGAGCCGCTGCCGCCGGAGCACCCGCTGTGGACAGCCCCGAACTTCCTGATGACCCCGCACGTGGCCGCGGCCGGCCCTTATTTGGAGGAGCGCCGGCGCGAGCTGCTGGTGGAAAATTGCCAGCGTTTCGCCCGCGGCGCGGAGTTGGTGAATGTGGTCGATAAAGGAAACTGGTTCTGAGCGAGCTTCGTCAAGCGCGTCTCGCCGCGTGAATTCTTAGGGCAGCGCACCCGCGATGAGCAGGTATGCGTCGGCTTTGACCGCGCCGTTGATTTCCCACTCCTTGAGCTCGCCGCCGAGCTTTGCGATGACCTTCTCGCTCAGCTCGTGAAAGGGCGGTCGGCCCGGATCGGCGATGATGACCTGACCGACCTCAACTTCGACCGCCTTTTTGATCAGCTTGTAGAGCGGATCAACCATATCGTCCCAGAAGCAAATGTCGGCCCCGATGATCAGGTTGGTTCGGCGCAGGTTTTTCTTTTTGACGTTCTTGAACTTGCAGTGCCAAGTTTTTATCTCGACGCCGTTGATCTCGGCGTGTAGCTGCAAGTAGGGAAAGACCGCTGCGTCCGCGTCCATGGCCGTGACTTTGGCGTCGTGGTTTTTGGCGCAGTATATCCCGGCGAGGCCCCAACCGCAGCCTATATCCAAAACCCGCGTTTTTGGCGGTAGGCCCTGATGCGCGAGGAAGTCCATCACGCACCAGCTTACATTCCAGAATTTGTTGCCGTGGATGCAGGGTTCGTGCTTCTTTTTGTGAGCACGCACCCGAGGGTGTGCGGCTTTGAGTACTGTGATGCCATAAGCTTGACGCGAGGTCTTCTTTTTTTCTTTAGCCATTTCGATTTGCTACTCTCCCAATCAGAGATATTGTCACTTTCTCAAGCAGACCACTCCACAAAGGTCTCCTCGCCTCTTTCCTGCTGTTTCCGCCGTATCGCGGCGACTTCTTCGTCTGTCAGGCGTTCTTTGTCGGTTGCGATAGTCTGTTCAATGAGTTTTAGCTTCAATTCCCGGTTAGTCAGCCACTCCCAGCGAGTGGCATTTGCTGGATGGGGATGGGGATGCACATCGTCAGGACCAATGTCATCGGAAACAGCATAGAGATAACCGGGCGTTGTGCCGTTGTGCTTAACCGCACCTCCGTCAGACTGAGAGACGACTGAGGGCTTGTGAGAGAACGCTTTCGCCACACTTATACGCTGGGTAATAGAACTTCCAACCCTAAGTTTGGTCAGCTCTTGCTGCGAGCCGTGATACCACGTAAGACTGTAGTCGCAATCTGGCATTAGATTTCCCAGTTCGATGTATAGGACCGGCTCTCAAGCCGTTCCGCAAGTTCAGTCAGCACCGCTAGAGATCTGTTTAGTCTCGTTGTCGTTGCGTCGTCGAGTTTGCCGCCATCAACCCAATTGCCGTCGTGGGCATATACGTTATACGGGCTAATAATGCACTTGAAATCCAACATGAGGGATGTTGCCAGCGATGCAAACGCCATATAGCTGTGCGGCAACCCGCCGGCATTGACGAACATCACGATTTTGTCGTAGAAAGCACCTTTGAACGACCCGTCTGGCGGCGTAGAGCCTATATACTCGACAAACTTCTTGAGTTCAGCGCAACACGCCCAGTTGTACACTGGACTCGCCAAAATTACGGCATCAGACGCTGCAATGACGCTGTGGCACGATTGGTACGCCGCGGATGAATAAATCTGGTCGTCGTCGAAATTCGGCGGATCAAGTTGGCGAAGATCGACGAAGTCAACCGAGCTGCCCTTGTCCTCTAGAGCGGTCTGACAGATGGCAGCAAGCATCCGACTGCGACTATCGGCCTTGAGGCTGCTGCTGACGATTGAAATTCTCATCTGACCCCTCTAACGCGAACTCCCCCCACGGGGAAATTGGTGCAAACCGTCGGGAATTTTAGACCACGGAACTGCCATTTCAGTCCAAATTTCCCGAGTGGGTTGCAACTCTTCGGAATCGTCTAGGGTGCCGGCCTTGATAAACACCAAGTCGGGATACCGCGTGAACAATTGCGAACCACATTCTGGGTAGAATTCGCGAATTTTTGTGCGGCCCTCGGCATTGGTAGATTCGTAGCCTTTGGTTTTACCGCTCAGTTGAAACGTGGACGCTGGTACGCCAACTCCAACATTGAAAGCACTGCCCGTGACTCTACGGCAATCGTCGCAGTGGCAATAGGTCACATATTGGGGAACCGAGTCGCTTGTATAACGGACCGCCCCGCAAAGACATCGACCTGTTAGCGGCATGGGTAATCCTTTCTAGATTGGGTTACGTGCTTTTAACGGCGCAGAAAAATGGGTGAATCCCCTCCCCGTCCGGTGCCTCCACACTTCCGAATCCTCCGCCTACAATACCTTCCTGTTCAACCTGAAATCCTGTCTCAGCGAGAAACGTCCTGTAGGTCGCGGGACCAAAGTTGCTCCAGTACATGGTCTCGCCGAAGAAGTCGTCTTCAGTGTATCCCGGCCCGTCGTCTTGCCTCGCAACCGTAAACAGCAGGAGGCCGCCGGGTCGAAGCCACTGTGCAAATCGACGAAAGAGGTTCAGATGCTCCTGTCTGGGGATGTGGAAGATCGCGTAAAAGCTGACAATGGCATCAAAGCTGCTCGCGGAAAATTCGGTCTTTACTACGTCGGCGAGGACGAATTGGGCCGCGGGGACATTTTTTCGGGCTAGGGCTATCATGCTCGAGGAGATGTCGATCCCGGTGAGGCTGAACGTCCTTGCAAGATGTTGGGCGACTGGAATACCCGCACCACAGCCGACATCGAGAATTTTTGAACCGGGTGTCAGGCGGTCCGTTACGAAGCTGAGTTCCGCTCCGGGTGTAGTACGCCTTTGCCGAGCGTAATCCATCGCACATCGGTTATAGGCGGTCCGTACCAACTCCCGATAATCGACAGCCGGATCGTCCGCAATCTTAAATGGCATGGATTTCTTTTTTATATCGCTTTGCGTGTTACGGACAGCTCGAATTGACCGTTTTGCCGATGAACGCCCTTGCATCTACAAAGTTAAGCACTTAACGACTGCGCCACCGTTTCGGGATTCTCCGACGCAATTTTCAGTAGGGCCCGAGCTGGTCCCTCGGGTCGCCGGCGTCCCTGCTCCCAATTCTGCAAGGTAGAGACGCTGACACCAATCATCAAGGCGAATTCCGATTGAGATTTATCTAGTTTCTTGCGAATCATCTTAATATCGGCGGGATTCATCTGGATCCTACGCCCTGGCTTCATCTTGCCGCGCTTGATCGCTCCGGCTTGCTTAACGCTAGCTATAAGTTGGTCAAAGTCGCGCTCATTCATGCTAGATACTCCTTTACGAGTGTACTAAGCAGTTTGCATTGTCGAGGGGTGAGATCTTCTTGTCGGCTCTTGCGATACACCCACAGCATATAAAGGACCTCGGATGGCTTATCCCAATAGTAGATCACACGGAGACCACCTCGTTGGCCAGTGTACGGCAGTTTCCATCTCAATTTTCGCAATCCACCACTACCCGGAATAATCTCTCCTGATTCCGGGCGGAATAGGAGCGCGAGTTGCATTGCTCGATAGCCCTCATCGGGTAAGAGTGTCAAGATCTCCTTCGTGAAGATCGGGGTTTCGACGAATACCATACATCGTAGTATGCGCCAATGACGTATAGGACGCAAGGGCTTTGCATTGGGCGCATAGCCTCTAATACTGCCCCGCGACCCGCCTCAAAGCGGTCTGGCGCGTACGCCCCTTTTTTCTTTTCTTGCCCATTTCGCTTCGCATAAAGGCTGATCAACAAAGGATTTCCCATGGCTGCAAACAATCGCCCGGTGCGCGTCGGCATCTATGGCACTGGCCGTTTCGCTAACCAAACGCACCTGCCCAACTTGAGGACGCTCGCCGACGTCGAGCTCGTCGCCGCGAGTGACCCCAACCCAGAGAACCTCGCCGTGACCGCACAGAAATTCTCCATCGCCCGCACCTATCCAGACCCGCACCAGATGCTCGCAAAAGAGCAGCTCGACGCGCTCTACTCGGTGGTGCCAGCTTTTGCTCGCACCGATGTGGAAGCTACGGCCGCCGCCCGGGGCATCCACCTCTTCAGCGAGAAGCCGCAAGCGACCAGCATGGCCGTTGCGCGGCGCATCGCCGCTGCGGTCGCCGAGGGCGGCGCGATCGCAACGGTCTGTTTCCGCGAGCGCTACCGCCCGCTCTTTCAGGAAGCCCGTCGCCTACTCGCAGATAAGGCCATTACCCACATTCGCTTCCAAAGCACATCCGGCCTGCCCCTGCTCGAAGCCGACGTGCCCGATCCGCACAGTTGGCACTACCAGATGGACAAAGCCGGCGGCACGGCCTTTGACTGGGGCGTTCACGCCGTTGACTACGTGCGCTTTATGAGCGGCCTCAATGTCACCCAAGCCCAAGCGTTTTACTACCACCCCCCTCGGTACAACGCGCCGCTGTCGTGTTCGTTTAACTTTTTGTTAGCCAACGGGGCGACCATGACCTCGACATTCCTCGCCACCACGCCTGCGACCCCGGGCGACGAGCCGCGCTTCACTGTTTTTTACGAAGGGGGCTACTTGGCGCTGTGGATGTACGACCGGATTGAAGTCAATGGCGAGGTCGTGTATGCGCCGGAGGAATTCGACCCGTGGTTTGAGCAAGACCGCGTCTTCATTGAGGCCGTGCGCACCGGCAACCGCGCCCTGCTCCTCAACGACTATGCCGATGGCCTCTATTCGCTGGCCCCGGTGCTGGCGGGATGGGAGTCGGCGCGGCGCGGGGGCGAACTGATTGCCGTGGCCGAAGTTATGGCGAGTTGAGCGTGGGCCGCATGGCTAGGCGGTGGGGGGCCGCAGGCGGATACCGGGAGTTTTTGCGGATCGCCCTGCCGCTGATTCTGAGCACGGCTAGCTGGAGCATCCAGCACTTTGTCGACCGGGTCTTTCTCTCTTGGTATTCCACCGAGGCGTTGGCGGCCGCGCTGCCGGCGGGCATGGCCAACTTCACCTTCATCAGCCTCTTCATGGGCACGGCCCAATACGCCAACACGTTTGTCGCCCAATACATGGGGGCGCGGCGGCTGACGCGCGTGGGGCCGGCCGTGTGGCAAGGGGCGTACGTAGCTGTGTTCAGCGGCCTCTTGGCCTTGCTGCCGGCCGCCTTGGCCGGCGAACTCTTCGCGTTCATCGGCCACGACCCAGCCATCCGCGCCGCCGAAACCCAGTACTTCCGCATCCTTTGCTACGGCACGGGGCCGCAGGTCTTATCCACGGCCTTCTCGTGCTTTTTCAGTGGACGGGGGCAGACGTGGGTGGTGCTGGCGGTCAACGCCGTGGCCATCAGCGTCAACATCGTCTGCGATTACGGCTTGATCTTCGGGCACTGGGGGCTGCCGGAGTTGGGGATCGTCGGGGCGGCGTGGGCTACCAACATCGGCTTAGTGGTCTCGGCCCTGTCCTTCGCGCTGCTGTTCTTGGGGCCGCGCTATCGCAGCGAATACGCCACTTTGCGCGGCTGGAAGCCCGATCTCAAACTGCTGCTGCGCCTATTGCGCTTTGGCGGCCCCAATGGCGTCAACTTCATGCTCGACATCATGGCCTTTACGTTGTTTTTGTTCATCGTGGGCCGCTTGGGGCCGATTCCGCTGGCCGCGACGAATTTGGCCTTTCACATCAACAGTCTCGCCTTTATGCCGCTCATTGGCTGTAGTATCGCCGTCTCGACGATGGTAGGCCAGTGCTTGGGGCGCGATCAGCCCGAAGCCGCCGAGTACTGCACATGGACGGGCTTGCACTTGGCCATGCTGTACATGGGGACGATGTCCGTGGGCTACGTCGTGGTGCCGGAGTTTTTCTTGGCGCCCTTTGGCGAGGATCGGGACGCCCACTTTGCGACCGCGCATCAGATCGCCGTGGTCTTGCTGCGCTTCGTGGCCCTGTACGGCGTCTCCGACGCAGCCTATATGGTCTTTACGGCGACCCTGAAGGGCGCGGGCGACACCCGCTTCGTCATGTGGATGTCGATCGCGCTGGCTTGGGTGCTCATGGTCGTGCCGTCTTTTGTGGCCCTGACCTATTTCGACGGGGGGCTATACCTGATATGGAGCTTTGCCTGCGCCTATGTATGCGTCATGGGCGTGGCTTTTTACCTGCGCTTTCGCACGGGCCGCTGGAAGAGTATGCGGGTCATTGAGCGGGCCGATGAGCGTGGGTGAAAGGGGTGCTCTATAGCGGCAGTCGCAAGAGGACAATCACAAGAGTTGCCCCTATATCGGGCTTGCCACGGCTAAGCCCGTCCCGACTGCTGACACGCGATTCCATCCCGATCCTCTGAGACCGGCATAAATCATGTAATTCCGCATTACCCGCCAAGCATGGAGAGCCGGGTTTGAATACTTGACGATCAATGGCTCCTACTGGGAACCTTCCGAGACCCTGAATTACATCAGAACCAACCTTCGCGAGGGCAGAATTTATAGCAACAACGCTTACCTTACTTGGTGGTGGGATCGGGATCGGACCGCCGCCTTGGGAAGGCACAAGTTTCTCCCGTGGTTTCGCAAGTTGATGCCGCTCATAATGCGATGGCCCGACGATGCTCATATCGTTTGGCTCCAGAATGAAAGGGCTTTTTACGCCTACGACGCCTTGGACATCCGCTGCCTGCCCGGCGTGGAAACCGTGGCCGAGCTATCCGATGGCGTTGTGTTCCGCGTAACGACGGCCGAACCCTTTGATGCGGACCGGCATCGCGCCTGCAAACAACGCTACGCGGAGCAACTCATCCAACAGGCTGGCGATCCGGTGGTTCGCGCCGGCTGGGATGTGTACCGCAAGGGGCGCAAGCTGATCTACTTCAAAGAGCCCTGCACCCGCGCCGATGTGCAGGCGAAGTTCGTTTTGCACGTCACCCCCGCCGACCCGGAAGACCTAGCACGCCCGGCAGACCTGTCAGAGCCCCGCAGGCGGTACGACTACGACAACCTCGGCTTCTATTTCGACCGGCGCGGTCTCCGGGTCGGCGACCAGTGTATCGCGACCGCCCCACTGCCCGGCTACCCCATCGGCCGCATCCGAGTCGGCCAATGGATTGCCAACGGGAACCGCACCCTCTGGGACGCGGCGTTTTCGCCGGGCCGGTGATACAGGACATCCTACTCGCCGGGCCGTTCTTTACATCACCGCATTGATTGAGTTAAGTACTATGAGCAAAAAAAGGCCGTGGCGCACCCTGACCCTGACCACTATACTAAGGACAACAACGTAAGTGATTGTTTTTACTAAATTTATGAGAATGGGGGGGGGGGGGGGGGGGAGATTTACCCTCTTTGCGGCAAAATGCTCCGCATTCAAGCAGATCGCCCGGTTTCGGTGCGACCCCTCCGCGCTGCTCATCGTCGTCCTCGCCGGGCTGGGCACCGCCCACATCCTCGTCCGCACTGCCACCTACGGCCTAGAAGTCCGCGGGGATTTCATGGTTTTCCTGTCCACGACCATAAATGTCCTCGCGGGAGAGGGCTTGCAGGATTTCACGGGCCGCCCGTTGGTGGGATGGCCGCCCTTGTTCGTCCTGCTGCTGGCGGCCTTCGGTTGGGTCGGCATTGAGCCGCTGGCGGCGAGTCGATGGATCAACGCCACCGCCTTCGGGCTGACCATCCTCGCCTCGGGCGGTTGGCTGCGCTCAAATCTCCGGTCGCGGTGGCTGACACTGGCCGCCACCGCGACCATCGCGGCCTCCCTGCCCTTGAGCGAGTTCGCGTCACGCCTCATGACCGAGCCCCTCCTTGTCCTGTTGACTCTCCTCGCCTTGGTCCAATTGGCATCCTTCCTGCATCGCGGCGGGCAGACACCCCTGCTGTTAGGTGCGGTTTTTACCGGGCTGACCGCGGTGACCCGTTGGCCGGGCGTGGTCCTGATCGGCACCGGCGTCCTGCTGTTGCTGGTGCGGCGCACCTCGCCGCTGGTCATCCGGTTGAAAGACGCCGTTGTATTTAGCACCATCGCATCCTTGCCCCTCGCGGGGGTGATGACGCGCAACTGGGCGGTCTCCGGGACTCTGACCGGGAGGCGGGGCGCGTCCGGGCAGTCTCTATCCGCTGGGCTGCACCAGATCGCCGAGGTGTTCGGCGAGTGGGTCGCCCCCCCGAACGCGCCGGATGGGGTGGCGTACCTGCTGTGGTTGGCGGTCGCCGCAGTCGGGCTAGCCGGCGCCGCGGTCGTCCTGCACGGTCGCCAGCCGGCCCCAAAGGCCGCGCCGGCCTATTTCCGTTTGGGGCCGGTGTTCCCATTCGCGGGGTTCGCCCTAGCCTATCTCAGTTTCATGGTCGCTGTCGTGCCTTTCACGGTTAGGCAGGGCATCGACAGCCGCTACCTACTGCCGGTATATGTGCCGCTGCTGTTGGTGGCCGCGTTCTTGCTGGACCGGTTCCTGTCCATTAAGGCGGCGGGACAGGGCCGCGCCGCCTGCGGTCTGGCGTCCCTCGTCTTGCTCGCCGCCCTCGCCCACGGCGGCTTCTCGGTGCATAGAAACCTCCGTATTACCTACCAAGCATGGAGAGAAGGGTTTAAAAGCTGGACGCTCAATGGCTCCGACTATGAATCTTCCGAGGCCCTGAATTATATCAGGCTCCACCTTAGCGATAGCGACAGCAGGATTTACAGCCAACACAACCAACTTACTTGGTTTTGGGATCGGACCGCCCCCCCGGGAAAGCACCAATATCTCCCGGGCAAGATTCACCAGTTGATACCGCACATAATGCGGAGGACCGAGGGCGATGGCGCATATATCGTTTGGCTCCAGCATCAAAAGCCTTCTTACGCCTACGACGCCTTGGACCTCCGCTGCCTGCCCGGCGTGGAACCCGTGGCCGAGCTATCCGACGGGGTGGTGTTCCGCCTAACGACCGCGGCGACCGAACCGTTCGACGCGGAAAGGCATCGCGCCTGCAAACAATCCTACGTGGACCAACTCCTCGCACAGGTCGGCGAGCGGGTCGTCCGCTCCGACTGGGACGTGTACCGCAACGGACGCAAGCTGACGTACCTCAAACAGCCGTGTGCTTCCGCCGACACGCAGGCCAAGTTCGTTTTGCACGTCACCCCGGCCGACCCGGGCGGCCTTTCGCGCTCCCGCCAGCGGTACGGCTTTGACAACCTCGGCTTTCATTTCAACTGGCGCGGCATTCGGCGCGGCGACCAGTGTATCGCGATCGCGCATCTGCCCGCCTATGCCATCGACCGCATCCGGGTCGGCCAGTGGATTGCCAACGAGAACCGCACCCTCTGGGACGCGGAGTTTTCGCCGAGCCGGTGATGGCCGCCGCCCCACCGCTGAAGGGACGCGCCGACCTCCTCGTCTAGGCCCATGAGCGACCTCAATTGAGTACTATGGGTAAAAAAGGCCGTGGCGCACTTGACTACTACACTAAGAAGACGACATAAGTGATTATTTTTAACAAATTTATGAGAATTAGGGAGGGAGGGAGATTTACCCTCTCTGCGGCAAAATGCTCCGCATTCGAGTGGATCGCCCGGTTCGGGCGCGATCCCTTCGCGCTGCTCATCGTCGTCCTCGCTGGGCTAGGCACCGCCCACATTCTCATCCGCACCGCCCCCTACGGCCCGTCGGTAGAAATGGACTCCCTAGTTTTCCTATCTACGGCGCTGAACTTCCTCGCAGGAGAGGGCTGGCGGGATGCCTGGGGCCGCCCGCTGGTGGAATGGGCACCTTTGTTCCCTCTGCTGCTGGCGGCTGGCGGTTGGGTTGGCATTGAGCCGCTGGCCGCGGGTCGGTGGATCAACGCCACCGCCTTTGGGCTGACCATCCTCGCCGCGGGGGGCTATCTGCGCTCGAATCTCCGGGCGCGATGGCTGGCAGTGGCCGCCGGCGCAACCATCGCGGTTGCCCTGCCCTTGAGCGAGCTCGCGTCGCGCCTCATGACCGACTCCCTCTTCGTCCTGTTGACGCTCCTCGCCTTGATCCAGTTAGCGGCCTTCCTGCAGCGCGGCGAGCGGACGCCCCTGCTGTGGGGCGCGGTTTTTACCGCACTGGCCGCGCTGACCCGCTACCCGGGCGTGGTGCTGATCGGCTTCGGCGTCCTCATGCTGTTGGTCCGTCGCACCCCGTCGCTGGCCGCCCGATTGAAGCACACTGTCGTATTTGGGGCCATCTCGTCCGTACCCCTCGCGGGGGTGATGACGCACAACTGGGTTATTTCTGGGACCCTCTATGGGCACCTGACCGGGCCGGGAAAAGGGTCGGGGCAGTCCCTGTCCGATGCGCTGAGCCAAGTGGGGGAGGTCTTCCGGGAATGGGCGATGCCCCAGGACGCGCTGGACGGGTTTGGTTATCTCCTATGGACAGCGACCGGGTTGGGCACCCCGGACTGGTTCGGTTCTCTTCTGTGGGCGACGATCTGGCTGGTTGTTGTGGCAATCTGCGCTGTCGTTGTGGCTGGCTGGAGAAAGGGGGTGCTGTCTTTAGGGTTGGGGCCGGCACTCCCATTCGGAACGTTCGCCTTAGCCTATCTCCTATTCATCGTCGCCATCGTGCCACTCGTGATCCCCCTCAAGATACCCGACCGTTACCTGCTGCCGGTGTATATGCCGCTGCTGTTGGCGGCGGTGTTACTGTTAGACCGATTCCTGTCCATTGAAGTTGTGGGGCGGGTGGCCGTGGCCAAGTGGGGTCTGGTGTCCCTCGTCTTGCTGGGGGTCCTCGCCCACATCGGCTTCTCGGCGCAAAAAAACCTCCGTCTTACCGCCCAATCATTGGCCGGATACCTCAACGACGGGTCTTTCAACGTCGCCTATCGGCAACATTCCGCGACCCTGAATTACATCCGGGACCACCTTAGCGATAGCAAGATGTACACCAACGACCATTTCCTCCTCTGGTTTGCTGACCGGACCGCCGCTTTTAGAACACATCGGGTTCTTCCCTTTGAGCTACGCTATTGGACGCGGCAGGCCGGAAAGTGGAGCAAACGAGGCGAAGACAAAGTCTATATCGTCTGGCTCAAAAACAGCTATCGAACTGTGTATTTTGACTACAACGACCTCGACCTCCGCTTGCTGCCCGGCGTGGAGGTGGTGGTCAAGTTGTCCGATGGCGTGGTATTCCGCGTAACGACCGAAACGGCGGCGACCGAACCGTTTGATGCGGACCGGCATCGCGTCCAGAAACAACGCGCCGAAGAACACTACGTGGCGCAACTCCTCGCACAGGCGGGCGAGCGGGTGGTTCGCGCCGGTTGGGACGTGTACCGCAACGGGCGCAAGCTGACCTACTTCAAAAAGCCGTGTGCCCCCGCCGATGTGCAGGCGAAGTTCATTTTGCACGTCACCCCGGCCGACCCGAGCGTCTTGCCCATCGCCCGCCGGCGGTACGGCTTTGACAGCCTCGGCTTCCATTTCGACTGGCTCCGCCGGCGGCACCGCATGCGGGTGGCTGACCAGTGTATCGCGGTCGTTGAGCTGCCCGCCTACGCCATCGGCCGCATCCGGGTCGGCCAGTGGATTGCCAATGGGAACCGCACCGTCTGGGACGCAGAGTTTTCGCCGGGTCGGTGATACAGGACATCCTACTCGCCGAGCCGTTCTTTACATCGCCGCATCAAGCATATTATCATTTGACCTATATAACAGGAATGAGGGTATCTTGATTGAGTTGAGTACTATGGGCAAAAAAAGGCCGTGGCGCTCCCTGACCATTATACTAAGAATAAAGTCATAAGTGATTGTTTTTAATAAATTTATGAGGATTGGGGGGGGGGGGGGGGAGATTTACCCTCTTTGCGGCAAAATGCTCCGCATTCGAGTGGATCGCCCGGTTCTGGTGCGACCCCTTCGCGCTGCTCATCGTCGTCCTCGCCGGGCTGGGCACCGCCCACATCCTCGTCCGCACCGCCACCTACGGCGCCGCGGTCGGCTGGGACGCCTCCCTTCTTCTCTCCACGGCCATAAACTTCCTCGCCGGCGAGGGTTGGCAGGATCTCCGGGGCAAACCGCTGGTGCTTTGGCCGCCCTTGTTCCCCCTACTGCTGGCGGCCCTCGGTTGGCTTGGCATCGAGCCGTTTGCGGCCGGTCGGTGGATCAACGCCACGGCCTTCGGGCTGACCACCCTCGTCGCGGGGTGCTGGCTGCACTCGCATCTCCGGTCGCGGCTGTTGGGGTTGGCCGCCACCGCGACCATTGCAGCTTCCCTGCCCTTGAGCGATCTCGCAGCGAACTTCAGGACCGATCCCCTCTTCATTCTGTTTACGCTCCTCGCCTTGATCCAATGGGCGGCCTTCCTGCATCGCGGCGGGCGGACGCCCTGGCTGTGGGCGGCGGTTTTCACCGCACTGGCCGCGGTGACTCGCTGGCCGGGCGGGGCCCTGATCGGCGTCGGCGTCCTCCTGCTGCTCCCGCTCGCCCGGCTGAAGCATACCGTCGTCTTTGGCGCGATCTCGTCCCTGCCCTTGCTGGGAGTATTGGCGCACAACTGGGCGGTCACCGGGAACCTAACCGATGCAACAGGGAAAAGAGCAATTTTTTCTTCGGGGCAGTCCCTATCCGCTGGGCTGAGCCAGATCGTTGAGGTGTTCGGTGCGTGGGTCGTCCCGCGGAACGCGCCGGATGGATTGGCGTATCTGCTGTGGCTGGCGGTCGGGGGAGTCGGGCTGGCCGGCGCGACGGTCGTCCTACGCGCCACCCGAATGCACCGCGCTGGTCGCAGGCAGGACCTAGAGGCCGCACCGGCGT
Organism: Candidatus Latescibacterota bacterium; assembly: GCA_965242865.1. Lineage (GTDB taxonomy): Bacteria > Latescibacterota > UBA2968 > UBA8231 > UBA8231. The sequence goes on along the minus strand of CBDETK010000013.1, from coordinate 3,869,570 downwards.
ATTCCCGTTTGGAGCCGGCTATCCCATTCGGGGTATTCGCCGTAGCCTACCCCGTATTCCTGGTCGCTGTCGTGCCCTTCACGGTTGCTCAGAAAATCGACAGCCGCTATCTGCTGCCGGTGTATGTGCCGCTGCTGGTGGTCGTGGCGTTGCTGCTGGATCGGTTCCTGTCCATCGAGACTACGGGTCGGATGGCCATCGCCAAGGGGAGGCTGGTGTCCCTCGTCTTGCTAGGTGCCCTCGCCCACACCGGCTTCTCGGTGCATAGAAATCTCCGCATTACCCACCAAGCATGGAGAGCCGGGGTCAAAGACTGGATGTACAATAGCCCCTATTGGGAACCTTCCGAGACCCTGAAGTACATCAGAACCAACCTCAATGAGGGCAGGGTTTATACCAACAACGTCTTCCTTACTTGGTTTTGGGACCGGACCGCCGCCTTGGGAAAGCACCAGCCTCTCCCACAAGGCAGGATTCACAGGGTGATGCCGCACATAATGCGGAGAACCGATAGCACCAACTCACATATCGTTTGGCTCCAGCATCAAAAGCCTTCTTACGCCTACGACGCCTTGGACCTCCGCTGCCTGCCCGGCGTGGAACCCGTGGCCGAGCTATCCGACGGGGTGGTGTTCCGCCTAACGACCGCGGCGACCGAACCGTTCGACGCAGACCGGCATCGCACCTGCAAACAACGCTACGTGGAGCGACTCCTCGCCCAGGTCGGCGAGCGGGTCGTCCGCTCCGGCTGGGACGTGTACCGCAACGGCCACAGGCTGACGTACCTCAAACAGCCGTGTGCTTCCGACGACGTACAGGCGAAGTTCGTTTTGCACGTCACCCCGGCCGACCCGGGCGGCCTTTCGCGCTCCCGCCAGCGGTACGGCTTTGACAACCTCGGCTTTCATTTCAACTGGCGCGGCATTCGGCGCGGCGACCAGTGTATCGCGATCGCGCATCTGCCCAACTATCTCATTGACCGCATCCGGGTCGGCCAGTGGATTGCCAAAGAGAACCGCACCCTCTGGGACGCAGCGTTTTCGCCGAGCCGGTGATACAGGACATCCTACTCGCCGAGCCGTTCTTTACATCACCGCATCAAGTATATTATCATTTGACCTATATAACAGGAGCATCCCATGAAAACGACCCTCTCCTTGGAGGAATAAAATGACTAGCATTGACAAAAACGTCGAAGTTAATCTGCCCCTCAAAGACCTCATTGACACTCTCTGCAACCTGCCTCCTGACACGCTGACGGAAGTCAAACGAAGGATTGAAAGGCAACTCCAAAAACCGGACCGGTCTCAGAAGCTGTTGGATGACCTTCACGAGGACGACTTGTGGGGATTGGAATGGAATCGAGCAAGTGCCGATGACACAGAGGCTCCGACCTCAATGGAGGAAGTGCTCAGAATCACAGCTAAGTTTAAGGGGGCTATGGCAAAGATCGTGAGTGAAGAACGAGATGGACGATAAGCGCACATACCAGAACCAAGCTGTTCGACTTCTCGCCCGTTATGCTTTCACCGAAAATTTGCGGACCTTAGATGCTCTTCAGCTTGCCGTTGCTCTTGACGTCAATAGTCATACACCGCTCGATTATTTTGTTTGCGCTGATAGCCCCTTCTGTCAGACCGCCACCTTAGCAGGGCTTTCTGTACTCAATCCCGAACTAAGCGAATGAGCTATTCCTTGGGATTGATCGGCCCGGCCATATCGTATCTTGATTGAGTACTATAGATAAAAAAAGGCCGCGGATCGCCCGGTTCGGGTGCGACCCCTTCGCGCTGCTCATCGTCGTCCTCGCCGGACTGGGCACCGCGTACATCCTCGCCCGCACCGCCACCTACGGCGTGGCGGTCGATCCACACGCCTCCTCATTTTTTATATCCACGGCCATGAACTTCCTCGCCGGCGAGGGCTGGCGGGATTCCATGGGCTCACCGTCGGTAGTATGGCCGCCGTTGTTCCCCCTGCTGCTGGCGGCTGGCGGTTGGGTGGGCATTGATCCGCTGGAGGCAGGTCGGTGGGTCAACGCCACCGCCTTCGGGCTGACCATCCTCGTTGCGGGGTGCTGGCTGCACACGAATCTCCGGTCGCGGGAGTTGGTGCTGATCGCCACCGCGACCATCGCGGCTTCCCTGCCCTTGAGCGAGCTCGCGTCGAGCCTCATGACCGACTCCCTCTTCGCTCTGTTTACGCTCCTCGCCTTGATCCAGTTGGCATCCTTCCTGCATCGCGGCGGGCGGACGCCCCTGCTGTTAGGTGCGGTTTTTACCGCGCTGGCCGCGCTGACCCGCTATCCGGGCGTGGCCCTGATCGGCACCGGCGTCCTGCTGCTGCTGGTGCGGCGCGCTCCGCGGCTGGCCGCCCGGTTGAAAGACGCCATCGCATTTGGCTCCATCTCATCTTTTCCCCTCGGGGGAACACTGACGCACAACTGGGCGGTCTCCGGGACTCTGACCGGGAGGCAGGGCGCGTCCGGGCAGTCTCTATCCGCTGGGCTGCACCAGATCGCCGAGGTGTTCGGCGAGTGGGTCGTCCCTCCGAACGCGCCGGATGGGGTGGCGTACCTGCTGTGGTTGGCGGTCGCCGCAGTCGGGCTGGCCGGCGCCGCGGTCATCGTTGCGTCAGGTCGCGGCTTCGGCCTAAGCGGGAAGGATCGGCTGGGACCGGCACTCCCATTCGGGGTATTCGCCCTAGCTTACCTCGGATTCATGGTCGCCATCGTGCCCTTCATGGTTGAGCAGGAAATCAACAGCCGCTACCTGCTGCCGGTGCATATACCGTTGTTGTTGACAGCGGTGTTCTTGCTGGACCGGTTCCTGTCCATCGCAGGCGTCGCGTCGGCTGTCCGCTACGGGCTGGGGTCCCTCGTCCTGCTGGCCGTCCTCGTCCACGGCGGCTACTCGGCGCACCAGCATCTCCGCATTACCGCCAAAGCATGGAGGGTCGGGCTCAAAAGCTGGATGTTCGATCGCTCCTACCGAGACCCTTCTGATACCCTAAGTTACATCAGGACCCACCTCAACGATGGCAGGGTTTTCAGCAACAACCCCACAATTACTTGGTTGTGGGATCGGACCCGCGCCCCGAGAAAGCACCAGTATCTCTCAGACGAGATTCACCAGTTGATACCGCGCATAATGCGGAAGACCAAGGGCGACGGCGCACATATCGTTTGGCTCCTGGCTGAAAAGTCTTGGTACAACTACGACGCCTTGGACATCCGCTGCCTGCCCGGCGTGGAAACCGTGGCCGAGCTATCCGATGGCGTTGTGTTCCGCGTAACGACGGCCGAACCCTTTGATGCGGACCGGCATCGCGCCTGCAAACAACGCTACGCGGAGCAACTCATCCAACAGGCTGGCGATCCGGTGGTTCGCGCCGGCTGGGATGTGTACCGCAAGGGGCGCAAGCTGATCTACTTCAAAGAGCCCTGCACCCGCGCCGATGTGCAGGCGAAGTTCGTTTTGCACGTCACCCCCGCCGACCCGGAAGACCTAGCACGCCCGGCAGACCTGTCAGAGCCCCGCAGGCGGTACGACTACGACAACCTCGGCTTCTATTTCGACCGGCGCGGTCTCCGGGTCGGCGACCAGTGTATCGCGACCGCCCCACTGCCCGGCTACCCCATCGGCCGCATCCGAGTCGGCCAATGGATTGCCAACGGGAACCGCACCCTCTGGGACGCGGCGTTTTCGCCGGCCGGGGATTGAACTATGGCGAAGCGATTTACCCTCTCCACAGTGAAGTGCTCTGCATTCAAGCGGATCGCCCGGTTGCGGCGCGACCCCTTCGCGCTGCTCATCGTCGTCCTCGCCGGGCTGGGCACCCGTCCGCACCGCCACCTACGGCGCGAAGGTCATGTACGACTCTGTAATTTTTCTGTCCACGGCCATGAACTTCCTCGCAGGAGAGGGCTGGCAGGATTTCTGGGGCAACCCAATGGTGTTTTCCCCGCCCTTGTTCCCCTTGCTGCTAGCGGCCTTGGGGTGGGTTGGCCTCGATCCGGTAGCGGCGAGTCGGTGGGTCAACGCCACCGCCTTCGGGCTGACCATCTTGGCAGCCGGCCTCTATCTGCGCTCGCATCTCCGGTCGCGGGGACTGGCACTAGCCGCCACCGCGACTATCGCAGCCTCCCTGCCCTTGAGCCATTGGGCGTCAGAGGTCAGGAACGATCCCCTCTTCGCCCTGTTTACGCTCCTCGCCTTGATCCAATGGGCGTCCTTCCTGCATCGCGGCGGGAGGACGCCCCTGCTGGCGGCGGTTTGCACCGCGCTGGTCGCGCTGACCCGCTACCCGGGCGTGGTGCTGATCGGCATCGGCGTCCTGCTGTTGCTGGTGCGGCGCAAACCGCCGCTGGCCGCCCGGTTGAAAGACGCCGTTGTATTTGGGGCCATCTCATCCTTGCCCCTCGCGGGGGTGATGACGCGCAACTGGGCGGTCTCCGGGAGCCTGACCGCGAGGAAAGGCGGGTCGGAGCAGTCCCTGTCCGAGTCACTGAGCCAAGTGGTAGATGTATTCCGGGAATGGGCGATTCCCCCGAATGCGCCGGACGGGTTTAGTTTTCTCCTGTGGACTGCGGCCGGGCTGGTGATGGCAGCGGGAGCGGTCGTCGTTGGGTCTCGGCTTGGCGGGACGGATGGAGGGGCAACGGAGCGGACTGCGTCGCCGCGCTTGGGGTTGGGGCCGGTGCTCCCATTCGGGGTGTTCGCCCTAGCCTACCTCGGATTCATCGTCGCTGTCGTACCCCTCGCGGTTAAACAGGTCATCGACAGCCGCTACCTACTGCCGGTGTATGTGCCGCTGCTGGTGACGGCGGTGTTGCTGCTAGACCGGTTCCTGTCCATCGAGGCGGCGGGTCGGAGCGCCACCATTCGCTACGGTCTGGCGTGCCTCGTCTTGCTGGCCGCTCTCGCCCACATCGGCTTCTCGGCGCACAGGAATCAGGTCCCATTCATTGCGAACACCTGAGGGGTTAGGAGGCCATCGCAATCCCAAGCATCGGCATTGGTCGCAGGCGTGAAGATTGGGTTGTGTGGGTTGGGTTCGAAGGTGTGGAAGTCGCGCGTACGGACATGTCCAATAGCCCAGACTTCGCCGTCGTACCCTCCGTAGAACAGGTGGAAGTAGCTCGGTCCTTTGAGGATTTCGGCTTCGCGTACGCCATAGCGGTCCCATGCCTGCCCCGATCCGCTGAATACGGGATTGGCGGGATTCTTGGTGACTTTCGCCGGATCGCTGGTTGGTGCGGTGGCGTGACAGATGGTCGGCACGTTGTAGAGAATATCGCGCCGTTCAGGAGGGGCTGGCGACTCGCCGGTATAAACCATGTGAATGACATTGCCCGACACGGCCACGGATGGATGGGAAGAGCCGTGTTGCTCGTGTGCGCCGCCGACTGCAACTATCGGTTCATTCCCAATCCGCGTCCACGCCCCTAAATCGCCGTTACTGACTAGTAGGCCGGTCTGTTTGCGGCGGGGCTTGCCCTTGCCTTGGCTGCCTAGATAATATGCGTAGTAGCACTGGTCGGCGGGATTCCAGAACGGGAATGGGTATTCCACTCCTTGATTGTCGAAATCATCGGCGGAAGGCCGGAGTATGGGATTGCGCGGGTCGTGCGTAACCGCTATAGGATCGGCGACTGGCGCAGAGCTGTGCATGTGTACCCAGCTATTGTCCCCTCCCTTTTTGGCCCACAGATAATGCACGGTGCTGCCCACGACGATGGCGTGACTGGCAGCCGCCCACGCGGGGGGATCGCAGTACAGCAGCGGCTTCTCGGCGGTGAGCCGCTCGAATCGGGCGAATGCTGCAAATGGGATTGGGTCGTTGGTCTGCATAGCGGCCTATTAGATGATTCCCAAAGTATCTCAAAACGATTGACGCTACTAGTGATAGTAGCATAGATTTTTCAAATTTTGCAATTAAGCGATGTTTTCTACTTCGTTCATCGCTAGTAGTTTCTTCAACGTTTCATCTTCGGAAATGTCTATTTTCCAAGCATAGGCTCTGGCAACGGCATTGTCGAGAGCCGCGTGAGCATCGGCGAGCCCAAGACTGGATTCCCGCGTTCGTGGGAATGACACCTCTATGCAAAAAACAGGGCCGATGAACATTCCATGCGTTCAAGTTATTTAGGACTGCTGTATCACCATCTCGCCACGGAGTTGATGACAGTTATCGATTCAGCACCTTCTCCTGAAACTGCTCGTACGCCTCATATACGTCCTCCGGATCTGGAACAACCGGCATTGTGCGAAGCCGACCGTGTGCATACCAATTCCGAAACCCGAAGTATCCCTTGGTCACCGAGCAAACCCTCCGAAACGCCTCGTCAATGTCGCTGAAACAGTCTCGTAACGTGTCGAAGATCCGCTCAATGGGAACCCGCCTACACGCCTGAGTAGCCTGCTTGCCAACTTAGACGCGTCTCGCGGCGATATTCTTCACACAACTCGCGATACGCTCTGCTTACTCTGTCGCGCTTTTTTTGTTGTAGAGATGCGAGAAAATCCTCTCGGATACCTGCCTCCAAGAGCGTAAGGAGCTTGAAGGCGTAGTCCTTGCGTATCTCCTCAAGCAGATCCGCACGTAACTCGTCGCACTCAGTCGGGGTGAAAGATTCAAACTGTTCGTCGCCGAGGTCGCGCACATTTTGTTGGAGCAAGGCGTACCATTCGAGGAGCGCATCACAAGTGAACTCGCGCATTTTTACTCTTCTAAGAACTCAACCAGAAATTCCTCTAAGGTACTTCTATTGAATGCCCATCGGACGGGTTTTCCATATCTGCCCTCTCGCCTCGCAAATTCCCACTCGTCATTTTCTCTATAGAGCAGCATTGCGAGAAGGGTGCTTCCCGAGATGACATCGACGCGCCCTTGAGCACCTATGATGAAACGCCCAACTGGTTTGAAGGTGAGAATCTGGCTGTCTAAAAAGATGAGTCGTAAAGATCGGGTTGCGTAATCCCCAAGCTGGTCTTCCCGAATCAGAATATCCTCTGACTGAATCTCCAGCCAGTTTTTGTCTTCAAGCGGCTGCAACCATTCAGTTATCCTCGACATGAGATTTTCGCAGTTGGATATCCATTCCTGACGAACTGCTATATGTGCAAACTCCGACGCTTCCTGTTGCGCTCGCTTCTGCTTGAGTAGCTCTTCAAGTAGTTTAGCCATTTATATCTCCTTTGCTGCAATCTGAACGATAGTACGCGCCTTCAATATCCGCCCGCTTGGATCGCCGCACAATGGCCGCCCTTGAAGCGAGACTAGCGGCGGGATAGATTGGGCTGGATTCGGCAACTACCTAAAACCCCAAGGAACTCTCCAATGCCTCGTCCCAATATACTTTTCATCATGGATGATCAACACCGCCACGACTACCTCGGCACGGCCGGTGCCGACTTCGTGCGGACGCCCCATCTCGACCGCCTCGCGGCTGCGGGCGTCCGCTTTACCCAATGCACCACCAACGCACCCGTTTGCGCCCCAGCGCGGATCGGCTTGGCCTCTGGCCTGCAACCGAGCCGTCTCGGCTGCCTAGACAATTCGGGCCGGCTGCCCTTGGGCACCACCACGTACTATCAGCGGCTGCGCGACTCCGGCTACCGCGTCGGCTGCGTCGGCAAGCTCGACCTCCGCAAATCCGATGGCTACAATGGCCGCTACGGCGACCGGCCCTATGCCTACAGCTGGGGCTTTACCCATCCCGAGGAATGCGAAGGCAAAATGCACGCCGGTGCCTCGCCCACGCCGATTGGCCCCTATACGCACTACCTAGCCGCCAAAGGGCAGTTGGCGGCGTTTCACCAAGACTATCGACGACGCGCCGCGGCCGAGTGGATTGCCGACTGCCGCGACTCGCCGCTGGCCAGCGAGGACTTTGAGGACGCTTACATTGGCCGGCGCGCGGCCGAGTGGATTGCCAATGTGCCCGACGACTTCCCTTGGCACTACTTCGTCAGCTTCGTCGGCCCGCACGATCCCTTTGACCCGCCTGCCCAATACGGCGACCGCTACCGCAACGCGGCCATGCCCCCGGCCATCAGCGACTCCCTCGCTGGCAAACCCGAGTGGATCAAGAAACGCGCCGCCGAGTTCACGCCCGACCAAATCGCCCAAACCCGTCGCCAGTACTGCGCGGCCATCGAGCTTATTGACGACCAGATCGGCCAGATCCTCGACGCGCTCGAAAAGCGCGGTCAGCTCGACAACACCTACATCATTTTCTCCTCGGACCACGGCGAATTGCTCGGCGACCACGGGCTGTACACCAAGAGCGCGGCCTACGAGGCCAGCTTGCGCGTACCCCTGATCATTGCCGGGCCGAATATCGCCGGGGGCCGCGTCAGTGACGCGCTGTGCGAACTCATCGACCTCAACGCCACGATATGCGATTTCGCCGGGCTAACGCCGCAGCCAGCCATGGACGCTCGCTCGCTGCAACCGATTCTCAACGCCCAGACCGACGCGCATCGCCAAGCGACCGTCGCGGCCCTGCACAACTTCCGCTGCATTCGCACGGCTACCCACAAGTACATCGAGAATTACAACGACTGCGACGAACTCTACGACCTTGGGCAGGACCCCGACGAGTTGCACAACATCGCCGCGACCGCTCCCGCTGTGGTCGCGGATCTAGCGCGCTGGTTGCGCGGCCGACTGGGCTAACTACGCGACACCAGCGGCTCGCCTTCCTAAGGATCGAGGGCGAGACGCCCTCGATCCCGGACGCAGCGGCAACGCAAATGTCGCGTACTTAGGTGGATTGGTTTGTTTTCGAGGCTTGGTACTCGGCCAAGGTCTGCTCGTCGGGGGGATAGGTGCCGACGATGCTGGCCCCAGCGCGGATTTTCTTCGCGATGAAGCGCTCCTTTTCTTCCATCTCCGCGGCCTCGATGGCGACCTCCTCGGCCAAGTGGGCCGGGATGACTACGACCCCTTCGCCATCGCCGACGAGTACATCGCCGGGGAAAACCGCCACTCCGCCACAGGCAATGGGCACTTGGATTTCGCTGGGGTGGTGGATGGTTTTGTTGGTGTGGGCGTTCATGGCCGCTGAGTAGGCGGGCAACCCCGACGCGGCAATGGTCGGGGAGTCGCGGTAGGCCCCGTCGGTGACGATTCCCGCGCAGCCCCGCACTTGCAGCCGCGCTGCTAAGATGGACCCCATGGTCCCGGCCCGGGTGTCGCCGCGGGCATCAATGACGAAGGCGTCGCCGGCCGTCACCTGCTCAATGCCGATCCGCTGCACATCTTTTAGGTTGTCCACCGGCCCTTCGTCGAGGTCTTCGCGCGCCGGGATGTAGCGCAGGGTAAAGGCCCGTCCAACCAACTGCATGTCGGGCTTGAGGGGCGCGACTGGGTGCATAAAGGTATTGTGCAGTCCCTTGTTGCGGAGCACGGACGTCAAGGTCGCCGTGCTCGCTCGTTGCAATTTTTCGCTCAGTGCGGCAAAATCCACCATGCGCTCCTTTCAGCGTATCTGCCCGCGGGCGTCCACCGGCCAGATGGCTTCCACTCGGCCGCCGCGCACGGCAACGATCTGGTCGTGTTCGTTGAAGCAGGGGCAGGGATGAACGGGCAACACCTGTACCTGTTCGCCGATTTGGGGCTTATCGTCGCAGGCCGATAGATCGACCTGCCCGTGCTCCTCTGAGGCCCCGCAAAAGACGGCTTGGGGGTACTCGACGATGTGGCCCATGATGGACGAGCCATCCTCTGCGCGATGGACCGCGGCGCTGAGCGACTTGCTGCCCCCGTCGAGGATGGCGCGGTCCGCGGTCGGCCGGCTGACCACGGTCATCAGCACCCGGCCAGCACACTGCTCGACGCTGTGGGTGCCTCTGCGGAGATGGCCGACGCCGCCGACTGGGTACTCGCCGGCTCGGTACTCGGTCAGTTCGGGAATCTCGTGCGCCATAAATGCACCCGGCGTGCTGCCGCCGCTGACTATGGGATGCGGCAGGCCCTGGCGGTCAAAGTGCGCTAGCGTCTCTTGGATGAGCGGTCGCATGTCTGGCGTCGCTGGCATGGACATGATGCCTCGGAGCTCGATGTTGGTGGCCCGATCAATTTTTTCGCCTAGGGCCACTGCAGCCGCAGGCGAGCCTACGCCCGTGCGCCCGCGATCGAGTTCGACGACCACCCCCAAGGTGACGCCCGCGGCCGCGGTAGCCTCGGCCAGCCCCTGCACGGTATAGGCGGAATCGGCCGCCACCGTTAGCCGGGTTTGCCGCGCCAGCGCGACCAGCCGTGCCAGTTTTTGGGCACCGATGATGTTGTAGGGAATCAGAATGTCGCGATCGACCCCACCCGCCGCCATGACCTCGGCCTCCCCGAGCTTCTGGCAGGTGATGCCGATCGCGCCACGCCGCATTTGCAGATGGGCCATGGCCACGCATTTGTGGGTTTTGATGTGGGGCCGCAAGCCAATGCCGTGCTCGTCAAAGTAGCGTTGATAGCGGTCGAGGTTGTCCTCCAAGCCGTCGAGATCGACGAGGAGGGCAGGCGTGTCGAGATCTTCTACGCGCATAGTGGCCTTTCCTGATGGTAATTTCTGGTGATCAGTGATCAATGTCTAGGATTTGCGCTGTAAACGCAACGAGTACAAACTGAAGGACAATTCGGAGCTGCTGTATTTGCCCATTTGCCGATGTTCAAAAGGAATTATATTACTTGACTAACAGACCAAAACTCCCTATTCAAAGACCTCTGCCGTGTCAAGGGCACTGCATTGGGCGAAGAGGCAACCGCATGATCCGACTCCTGGATTGGTAAATGCTGGATTTGAACGAACTGGACACTGACAGTATCCCCGGTATCACACGGGCAAAGGGCAACGAGTTGGCCGAAGCCGGAGCCGTTTGCCTAGAATCTCAGGGTCACCTACGAGGTGCTTGCCTTACTGTTCGCAATGGCGTTAGTAATAGCTATCGGCTAGACTGGCCGCCGGTCACAAATCAAGCCCGCCGGACTTGGAATGACGATCAGGAAGCTACCGAAGACGGTGCTGCCGGCATTGCCATCCTGCTGGCAAGTCGGGAAATCGGTTACGCGGTTGTATCGCGTTCGCGAAAGGGCACTGGATTCGATTATTTGCTCGGAGAGGAGCTCGGAGAGGGGGTGCTAGACTCCAAAGCAAGGATGGAAGTATCCGGCATCCGAAATGGCAATGACAGCCAAGTCAGGGCAAGAGTGCAGGAGAAATTGCGCCAGATGAATCGGTCGAATGCTCTGGGATTACCGGCTTACGCAATCGTGGTTGAATTCGGGCGGCCACTTGCCGAAATAAAAAAGCAATGAACTCGGTTAATGATCTTCACAAAAAGGCTATGGAATTCGCAGACCGCGGCTTAAAAAAAAGGGCGCACGGCAATGCGAAAGAATCACGGGTGTATTTTGAGCAGGCACTCGAATATGAATTGGCTGCTATTGACAAACTGGACACAACAGAGGGATTGGCTTGGGCGGTGTTGCATCGCAGTGCTGGTACTTTGGCATTGGATTGTCGAGATTTTCGCCAAGCCGAGAAAATAGTAGCCACTGCCCTAGCGCAGGAACCGCATCCAGCGATTGCAGAGGAGTTGCGCGACCTTTGGGAACAGCTCCACTTCCAAAGGCACCTCGACCTGAAAGGCATTACTTTGCAGGAGGATGAGATTCAGATGAGTCTCTCAGGTCGAGAAGTGGGGAATGGTTTTGTCAACGTAGAGGAAATATATGAGCGTATCAGTAGTGCCTCAAAACTGATTTACCGCACTGTTGAGCGAAGGCAAAGCCGGCCTTTCCGAGAGAGAGGGAGTGTACCCAAAGCAATACGGGAAAATTACCAAACGCTAGTTTCCGTGCCTAGGAGCGGAAGTTTTGCAGTGACGCTTAGATTCGGCAAGTCCCTTCAACCACCTTCGCACAGAATGCTTGAGACTACTGCTATCATCGATGAGTTTATGGATCTGCTCAGGTTGGTCAATACGTCCCGCACTACCGAAATACAGCAGCGCATTCCCGACCCCGCTTATCTGCGAAACTTCTTTGTTCTGGCGAGAAAAATCGCACCCGATGGCGAGCGAATCAGCCAAGTAGGGTTTACCGCAATTCGCAGCGGAGAACAACGTTCTGTAGGGCTTACCATACCGGCGGCGGAGCTTCCATCGCTGCCACCAGAAATGCTGGTGCCGCAGGTCGAGCCGCAGCAGACTCCAAGCGAACCTGTAGAAATACGCGGAATATTACGCCACGCGGATGCGATGCGCAAAGACAGCAGTGTCATACAAGTTATTGACGGAAACGAAAACCACACCGTACAGGTGCCACAAGGTATGATGAATGACATTGTGCGTCCTATGTGGGGTTCGCACGTGATAATACAAGGTGTTCGTACTAGCGAACATATTATACTGGAAGATATCAGGCCAGACGACTCGGCTTGAAACCCTTAGATTACCTTACATCCCCAACTACTCTCCCAATCCCGCCGCAGGGGTTGCAAGATGCCCATTGATCTCCAACCCTCCACGCCCGTCGCCCTAGTCTGCGCGGTATTAGCGAACTCTGCGGAGACGCTTGCCGACGCCACAGAACGCCTCGTCGAATGCTTCGGCCCCCTGCGGGCGGCGAGTGCGACATACAATTTTGATTTTTCCTCGTACTACGAAGCGGAAATGGGCGCGGGACTCCGCAAACAGCTCGTGTGCTTTGCCGAGCGGATCGACCCGGCCGAACTGGCGGTCGTCAAGGCGCAGACCATGGCGCTGGAGCGGGCGATGAGCCAAGGGCGATGCCGCCGCGCCAATATCGACCCGGGCCTGCTCTCAATCGAGAGCTTGATGTTGGCTACGACCAAGGGTGCTGGACACCGAGTGTGCATTGCCCCCCAGCTCTACGCCGAGGTGACCCTGCTCTATCAGCGGGGACGCTACCAGCCTCTGGAGTGGACGTATCCCGACTACCGGGGCGATGACGTGCAGCGTTTCTTGCTCTCTGTGCGGTCTTGGTTGCTGGCCGTGCGCGGCTGTGGCTAGCCCCGCTCGCCGAGCGCGACAAATGCGCGGTGCTCCGGCCCGGTGTAGATGTGGTTGGGGCGAATGAGCCTATTGGCGTCGTGCTGCTCGATCACGTGCGCCGCCCAGCCCACCACGCGGCTGGCCACGAAGATGGGCGTGTAGAGCGGAATCGGAATGCCCATCATGTAGTAGGTGTACGCGCAGGGGAAATCGACGTTGGGGAAAATTCCTTTTTCGCGCATCATCGTCGCCTCGACCACATCGGCTAGGTCGGGCCACTGGGTGTCGCCGATGGCCGTGGCGATCTGACGGCCCACCTTCTTCATCGTCGGGACCCGCGAGTCGCCGCTTTTGTATTCCCGATGGCCAAAGCCCATGATCTTCTTCTTCTGCGCCAGTGCGTCGAGGACCCACTGCTCGGCCGCGGCCGGCGAATCCACCTCCAAGAGCATCTGCATGGCGGCCTCGTTGGCGCCGCCGTGCAGGGGGCCGTGCAGGGCGCCGATGGCCGCGGTCACGGCCGCGTACAGATCGGCCAAGGTCGAGGCCACCACCCGCCCGGTAAAGGCCGAGGCGTTGTACCCGTGCTCGGCGTAGAGTATCAGCGAGACGTTCAGGGCCTCTACTTCGTACGCGGGCGGTTGGTCGCCGCGCAGCATGAAGAGCAAATTGGCCGCGTGGTCTAGCTCCGGGCTGGGGGCTACCGGCTCTAGGTTTTGCGAGAAGCGATAGCCGTAAGCGAGGGCGGTGGGAATTTTGGCCAGCAGGCGCACGGCCTTGCGCACATTGGCTTGATGGGCGTTGTCGCGGGTCTCAGCGTCGAAAAACGCCAGCGCCGACACGGCCGTGCGCAGCAGGTCCATCGGATGGGCGTCTGCCGGCGCGGAGCGCAACAGCTCGATCACCGGGCCGGGCAGGTCGCGCTGCGAGCGCAGTTGTTGGTTGAAGGCCGCCAGCTCGGCAACGGTTGGCAACTCGCCGTAGAGCAGCAAGTAAGCGACCTCTTCGTAGCGGGCGTTTTCGGTCAGTTCCACGAGGTCGTAGCCGTACAGGATCAGGCGGTTGATTTCGAGATCGATGCGCGAAAGGGCGGACTCGCCGGCGATGACGCCTTCGAGGCCGGGGCTGTAGGATTGGTCGGTCATGGGTTGTCCTTTTCGGGAAAGCGGGCGGCCAACGCCGCGTCTAATTGGGTGTATTCGTGGTAGCCGAGTAGCTCGTAGAGCTCGTCCCGCGTCTGCATCCGCCCGAGGGCACCTTCTAAAGTGCCCTTTTCCTTGAGTTCGCGGAACAGCCCTTCGACGGCCTTCATCATGGTGCGGAACGCGCTCAGCGGAAAGATCACGAGGCGATAGCCGAGGGCGGCGAACTCCGCGACCGACAGGTGCGGCGATTTGCCGAATTCAGTCATGTTGGCGAGGAGCGGGCCTTGGACGCGCTCGGCGTAGCGGGCAAATTCCTCGCGGCTCTGCATGGCTTCGGGAAAGACCGCGTCCGCGCCGGCCGCTAGGTAGCGTTGGCCGCGCTCGACGCTCTGCTCAAACCCCTCGACCGCGCGGGCGTCGCAGCGGGCGATGATCACAAAGTCCGGGTCTTGCCGCGCCTCGCAGGCCGCGGCGATCTTGCGCTCCATGTCCGCCGCCCCGATCAGGGCCTTGCCGTCGAGATGGCCGCAGCGCTTGGGCATGACTTGGTCCTCTATGTGCAACCCGGCCAAGCCCTCGCGCTCATAAGCGCGCACCGTGCGCATCACCTGCCAGACCTCGCCAAACCCGGTGTCTGCGTCGCAGATGCAGGGCACTTGCACGGCGTTGGCAATGTAGCCGGCCTGCCGCGCCATTTCGTCTAGGCCCAACAGGCCCACATCGGGATAGCCGGCCGTGCCGTTGGCCAGCCCGGCCCCGGAAATGTACACGGCCTCAAACCCGGTGCGCTCGGCCAGCATGGCCACGGGCGCGTTAAAGGCCCCGGGCAGGGCCACGGTTTTTTCGGCGATGAGGCGGCGCAAGGTGCGCGGCTTTGATGCGGAACGGCCCTTGAGGAGCATGTTACATGTCGATGGTGGCTTCGCGCTCCGGCCCTACGGAAATTAGCGAGACCGGCGTCCGGCTCAGCTCGGCGACCCGCTTTACATAAGCCTGCGCCGGCGAGGGCAGATCGTCAAAACAGCGGGCCGCGGTCGTCGGGGTGCGCCAGCCCGGCATTTCTTCGTAAATCGGTTCGCATCGGTCGAGCACCTGCGGGTCGGCGGGAAATTCCTCCAGCACTTGGTCGCCGCAGCGGTAGCCAACGCCGAGCTTGAGACGGTCGCATGGGTCGAGGACGTCGAGGCGGGTCAGGGCAATGCTGGTCAGGCCGTTGATGCGGGCCGAGACCCGCAAAATGGCGGCGTCGAACCAGCCGCAGCGCCGGGGCCGGCCCGTGGTGGCACCGAACTCGCGGCCCAAGCCGCGCAACCGCTCGCCTTCTTCCCCCAGCAACTCCGTGGGAAAAGGCCCGTTGCCCACCCGCGTAGTGTACGCTTTGGCCACGCCGAGGACCTCGGCGATCCGCGTCGGGCCGATGCCAGCCCCGGTGCAGGCCCCGCCCGCGGTGGTGTTTGAGGAGGTTACGTAGGGATAGGTGCCGTGGTCGATGTCGAGCAGAGTTCCCTGCGCTCCTTCGCAGAGGACGGTTTGGCCTTGGTCGAGGGCGTGGTTGAGCAGGACCGAGGTATCGGCGACATACGGGGCGATCCGCTCGCCATAGCCGATGTACGCGTCGATGATGGGGTCGGCTGCGAGCGGCTCTTGGCCGAAGACCTTGGTCAGGATTTCGTTTTTGGCGCAGATGCTGGCCCGGAGCTTGTCGCGCAACCGCGCCGGGTCGCACAAATCCAAGACGCGCACCCCGTGGCTGCGCTCCACTTTGTCGCGATAAGCCGGGCCGATGCCGCGGAGAGTGGTGCCGATGGCGACGCCGTTTTTGCTCTCTTCCCCGGCCTTTTCCAAGACCTTGTGGTAGGGCAGGACGACGTGGGCAACTTGGCTGACGAAGAAGCGGCCAGCCACGGCAAGGCCCTGGGCTTCCAGCGCGGCGAGCTCATTGAGCATGGTGGCTGGATCGACGACCACCCCGTTGCCGACCACGCAGATTTTATCCTCGTGGATGATGCCCGAGGGAATGGTGTGAAAGACGAATTTGCTGTTGGCGGCGATGACCGTGTGACCGGCGTTGGCCCCGCCCTGATAGCGCACCACCACATCGGCGGCCGGCGTGAGGTAATCGACGACCTTGGCCTTGCCCTCGTCGCCCCACTGCGCTCCTAATACTATGTTCGCGGGCATTGCGTACTCCCGTGCTTAAAGACTGACTTGTTTGGCCCAGGAGATGTACTCCCGAGAGAGAATATCGTCAACTACATCGGTGGTGATGGGGTCATCGACGTTGAGGATGGTCAGTGCTTGACCGCCCATCTGGCGCCGCCCGCACGACATTTGGGCGATGTTGACCTCGTGGCTCCCCATGACCGTGCCGATTTGGCCGATGATGCCCGGCACATCGTCGTTGACGTAAAAGAGCATGTGCCCCTCTGGGGCGGCGTCAAAGCTGTACTCGTCGAGGCGCACGAGGCGCGGGTCGCTCTTGCCGAAGAGCGTGCCGGCGAGCAGGCGTTGCCCCAAGTGGGTGTGGTACACCACCGTGATGAGACTGGCGTAGTCCTCGTGCTCGCTACTGAGCCGCTCATCGACTTGTACGCCGCGCTCCTGCGCGAAGAGCAGCGCGTTGACCACATTGACGGATGCGTCCGACACGGTCTCCATAATGCCCTTGAGGACGGCCGAGGTCAGCGGCGAAGTGGGGTAGGCCGTGACGTCGCCTTGGTATTCGATGGTGATGCGCTCTAGCTGGCCCGCGCCGAGTTGGGCTTGTATGCGCCCTAGCCGCTCGGCTAGCCCGAGGTACGGCTGTAGTTTGCCGTAGGTTTCGGGATCGACCGAAGGGGCGTTGACCGCGTTGCGAATGACGCGGCCCATCAGCACATCGCCGACCTGCTCGGCCACCTGCAAGGCGACGTTGGCTTGGGCTTCTTTGGTGGAGGCCGCCAAATGCGGCGTGCAGATCACGCGGTCGTCAACCAAGAGGTCCGCGAGGGGCGGTGGCTCCTCCTCAAAGACATCTAAGGCCGCGCCGGCGACCTTGCCGGCGTTCAAGCCGCGCAGGAGGGCCGCCTCGTCCACGATGCCGCCGCGGGCGCAGTTGATTAGATAGACCCCGTCTTTGCACTGCGCGAGCTCGGCGTCGGAAATCAGGTGCCGGGTCTGGTCGTTGAGATGGGTGTGGACGGTGATAAAATCCGCGGTCGCGTAGATGGCGTCGAGGGAGGCGAGCTGCGCGCCGCAGGAAAGGGCGACCTCTTGGCCGATGTAGGGATCGTAGCCGAGGACCTCCATCTGAAAGGCCGCTGCGCGGGCCGCCACGGCTCGCCCCACTTGGCCCAAGCCGATCACCGCGAGCGTTTTGCCCGCCAGCTCAACGCCGACGAATTGGCTCCGTTCCCACAACCCCTTTTTAAGCGAGGCCGTCGCTTGGGGGATGTGCCGCGCCAAGGAGGCTATGAGCGCGAACGTGTGCTCGGCGGTCGATAGGGAATTGCCGCCTGGGGTATTCATGACGATGACGCCGTGGCGCGTGGCCGCTGGTACGTCGATGTTGTCGAAGCCAGTGCCAGCGCGGCCAATGACCCGCAGGCGCGCCGCCGCGGCGAGCACCTCGGCCGTCACTTTGGTCGCGCTGCGCACGACGAGTCCTTCGTAGTTGCCGATGCAGTCT
Source organism: Candidatus Latescibacterota bacterium (assembly GCA_965242865.1). Taxonomy (GTDB): domain Bacteria; phylum Latescibacterota; class UBA2968; order UBA8231; family UBA8231. The sequence goes on along the minus strand of CBDETK010000013.1, from coordinate 3,851,742 downwards.
ATGAGCCTGCTCGGCGACAACCCACTGCACACATCCACTGTGATCCCGGCATTGGCTTGGAGAATCTCGACGCAGCGCGGGTCCATTTTGTCGCTGATCAATACTTTCAACGGGTCCTCTTCAGGTTGCGTTGCCGCTTAGTGCCTCGGCGATCCACCCGGCGATGTCGTTCTGCCCGCGGCCATTGACCGCCGAGAAGGGCACAAACGAAAGGCCGGCGAGCGATCCTTGGGCGTCGAGCTGGTCGAACAGGCGTTGCAGCTTGTTGCGCGACAGCTTATCGGCCTTGGTAAAGACCAACAGGAAGGGCTTGTCGAGCGCGCGCAAGTGGTCGATCATCTGCCGGTCCAAATCGGTGGGGCCGCGCCGGGCATCGACGAGCTGCAACACGGCACACAATGCCGCGCGCTGGGCCATGTAGCTGCGGATGAGCTGGCCGAGCTGCAAGCGCAAGCCCACGCCGCCGCGCACGTACCCGTAACCGGGCAAGTCAACCAAGTAGAACCGCCGATTGGCTAGGTAGTAATTTAACTGCTGGGTCTTGCCGGGTACGGCACTCGTGCGCGCCAACTGCTTGCGCTGGACCAGCCGGTTGATCAGCGAGGACTTGCCGACATTGGAGCGGCCCACTAGGGCGATTTCGGGCAAGCCGTCCTTGGGCAGATCGGCCGTGCGGACCGCGCCAATTTTGAATTCGACCGAGGAAAAGCGCATCGCTGGAGCGGGAGATCAGGCGCGTTTGCGCTGCATTGCTTCGTCTTCGCTGCGGTACTGCTCGATCCCGGTCTCGATCATTTCGCCCGTAACTTGCAGATGCGTCACCCCCTCTTGAGAGGGGACGTCGAACATGATGTCCATCATGGCCTGCTCTAGGACGGAGCGCAGGCCGCGGGCCCCGGTGCCTTTGTCAACGGTCAGCGCCACGATTTTGTGCAGGGATTCCTCGGTGAATTCGACCTCGACGCCGTCCATAGCGAAGAGCCGCTGCGACTGCTTGATGATGGCGTCGTGCGGCTCAGTGAGGATGCGGAGCAAGTCGTCGGCGTCGAGCGAGTCCATGGTGGTGATTACTGGGATGCGGCCGACAAATTCGGGGATCATGCCGTAGGCGAGCAGGTCTTCGGGCTGTACCAGCGGCAATACGTCTGGGGGGTCGGCGTTGCGCTCGTCGTCGCTGTCGGCACCAAAGCCCATGGTGCGCTTGCCGACCCGTTGGCTAATGACCTTGTCTAGCCCCTCGAAAGCCCCGCCGCAGACGAAGAGAATGTTGCGGGTATCCATCTGGATCATCGGCTGTTCAGGGTGCTTGCGGCCCCCCTTGGGGGGGATGTTGGCGGTGGTGCCTTCCAAAATTTTGAGCAGGGCTTGCTGGACGCCCTCGCCCGACACATCGCGGCTGACCGAAGGCGCGGCGCTCTTGCGGGCGATCTTATCGACCTCGTCGAGATAGAGGATGCCCCTTTCGGCGCGGGGCACGTCGTAATCGGCCGCTTGCAAAAGGCCCACGAGGATGTTCTCCACGTCCTCGCCCACGTAGCCCGCCTCGGTGAGAATGGTCGCGTCGGCAATGGAAAAGGGGACTTGCAGAAATTTGGCCAGCGTTTTGGCCAGTTCGGTCTTGCCGGTGCCGGTGGGGCCGATGAGCAGGACGTTGCTCTTTTCGAGCTCGACCTCGTCTAAGTCAACCTTGGTGCGGATGCGCTTGTAGTGGTTGTACACGGCAACCGCGAGAATTTTCTTGGCCCGCTCTTGGGCGATCACGTACTCGTCGAGGAAGTCCTTGATTTGGTTCGGCTTCGGCATCTCGGCGGTCTCCCAAGGGAGGGTCTTTTGCCGCTCTTCGGCCATTATGTCGTTGCACAGCTTGACGCACTCGTTGCAGATGTAAGCCTGCGGGCCGGTTATGATCTTATCAACTTGGTTGTTACTGCGCCCGCAGAACGAGCAGCGCGGATCGCTTTTGGGAGGGCGACGACGCAAAATGGACTCCTATACCTATACTGAGGAGGGGGCTACCTCGACGCGCGATGGAGCGATGATTTCGTCGATGATGCCGTATTCGACGGCCGCGGCGGCCGACATGAAAAAGTCGCGCTCGGTGTCGCGCTCAATGCGCGCGAGCGGCTGCCCGGTACACTCCACGAGCACCTCGTTGATCTGCTGGCGCATGGCGATGATCTCGCGGGCGTGGATCTCCATGTCGGCCGCTTGGCCGCCGATCCCGCCCATGGGCTGGTGCAGCAAGACGCGGGCGTTGGGCAGGGCTTGGCGCTTGCCCTTGGCGCCGCCGGCCAACAGCACGGCGCCCATGCTGGACGCTTGGCCGATGCAGATCGTGGATATGTCCGAGGCTACGTATTGCATGGTGTCGTAGATGGCCATGCCGGCCGAGATCAGCCCGCCGGGGGTGTTGAGATAGAGCGCGATGTCCTTTTGGGGATCCTCAGAAGCGAGGAAGAGCATCTGGGCGATAACGAGGTTGGCAATCGCGTCGTTGATCGGAGTGCCCACGAAGACGATGCGGTCCTTGAGCAGCCGCGAGTAGATGTCGTATGAGCGCTCGCCCCGGCCCGTCTGTTCGATGACCATTGGAATCAGCGACATGACTATACCTTTTCCTCTGTGATTTTGGCTTTGGCGATGAGCAACTCAAAGACCTTATGGTGTGCTAATTCGCGCCGCAATCGATCTGCGTCCCGGGCCTCGGCCGGTTGGGTGCGGGCGCGGTTGGCGGTGAATTGGGCAAACTCCTCGTCCGTTACTTCGATCCCGACTTGTTCGCGCACGCTTTCGATCAGGAGGAAGCTCTTGAGCTGGCGCGTGGCTTGTTCGCGCTCTTCGTCGCTGTAGCTGGAGTCGGGGTCGGGGTCGTAATCGGGGTCGGCCTGCTCCTCCTCGAGCGAGAGGAGGTAGTTATCGACGATGCTGTCGGGCAGTTCAAAGTCGTTTTTTGCGATGAGCTGGCTGATCAACTCGCTGCGCAGGCGCTGGTGGGCCATGGAGTCCCAGTTCACTTGGATCTGCACGCCGAGGTGCTCGCGCAAGTCCTCAAGGGTCTGGAACTGCTCGCCGAGATCCTTGGCGAACTCGTCGTCGAGCGCGGGCAGGGTGCGTTCGCGCACCTCGTGGGCTGCCACCGCGAAATGCACGGTCTGGCCAGCGAGCTGGTCGTTGGGCAGGTCTGCTCGATAGGCGAAGCGAATGTTGCGCTCTTCGCCGGCGCCCATGCCGACGAGGGCCTCGTCAAACTCCGGGCTGAGGGCGTCTTGGTCGCCGACGAGGATGTGGTTCTTCTCGTACTTATCGCCAATGACCGGCAGGCCGCTAGCGTCGAGGCGCTGCATGTCCGCCACGAGCACATCGCCTTTGGCCACGGGCCGCTCGACGACTCGTTCGGTGGCGTGGCGGCGGCGCAGCTCTTCTAGATGCTCGCTGACTTCCTCGTCGGACACCTCGTGAACCATGCGGGTCGCGGCGAGGTTTTCGTAGTGCTCGGCCTTGATCTCGGGCCAGATGTCGAGGTCGGCCGTAAACGTCAGGCCGCCTTTGGGCTCGTGGTCGATCTGGGAGATTTTGGGGGGCGCGGCCGGCTGTAGGCCGGCCGCTTGGGCGGCTTCTTCTAGCAAGGAGGGGAGGAGATCGCCGAGAACCTCCCCGCGAATGGAATCGCCAAAGCGCGCCTCGACGATTCTGAGCGGCACTTTGCCCCGGCGAAAGCCCGGAAGCTCCAGCCGCTTTTGGTATCGGCGCAGGGCCTTGTTGAAGGCGGCGTCGATGCGTGCGGCCTCGACTTCAACGGCGAGCTCGCGCGTCCACGGGCCTTTTTCTGTGACATGAGTCTTCACGAAACGCAATCCTACAAAGCTAGGGCGCACCGCCCAATCGCCGGCCGGGCGCTCGTTTTTAGTTATGGTGCGAAAGGGGGGACTCGAACCCCCAAGCCCTTTCGGGCACTAGATCCTAAGTCTAGCGCGTCTGCCAGTTCCGCCACTTTCGCTTGCCGGATACCGCTCGCAACGCAGGATAATATCAGGATTTATACTATCGGGTCAAGGGATTTGCCAAGCGTCCATGCGGCTTGCGAGGTGGGGGCGCAACGTAGCGATGGGCACGCGCTCTTGGGCCATGGTGTCGCGGGTGCGCACGGTGACGGTCTGGTCTGCTAGGGTATCCGAATCGACCGTTAGGCAAAACGGCGTCCCCACCTCGTCCATGCGCCGGTAGCGGCGGCCGATCGCGCCGCCCTCGTCGTAAAAAACCCGCATGTACGGCCGGAGATCCTCGGCAACTTGCCGGGCGATGGCCGGCATGCCGTCGCGCTTGACAAGGGGCAGGACCGCCGCTTTGATCGGCGCGATGCGCGGGTGAAAGCGCATCACCACTCGAGTCTCGCCGCGGACCTCTTCCTCGTGGTATGCTTCGACTAGGCAGGCCATTAGCGTACGGCTGGCCCCTATTGAGGTCTCTACGACGTGGGGCACAAACCGTGTGCGCTGCTCCTCGTCGAAGTACTTGAGCTGCTTGCCCGAGAACTTTTCGTGCTGCGACAGGTCGTAGTCGCCGCGATTGTGGATGCCCTCGATCTCGCCGTGGCCAAAGGGAAACTCGTACTGGATGTCGAAGGCGGCGCGGGCATAGTGGGCCAGCTCGTCGCCTTGGTGCTCGTGCCAGCTCAGCTTGCGCTCGGGCAGGCCAATTTGCCCAAACCACTTCCAGCGTTCCTCGCGCCAATAATTGAACCACTCGTCTTGCGTACCGGGCGCGACGAAGTACTGCATCTCCATCTGCTCAAATTCCCGAGTGCGGAAGAGAAAGTTCTTGGTGTTGATCTCGTTGCGGAACGCCTTGCCGATTTGGGCGATGCCAAAGGGCAACTTCTGGCGCGCGGCCGCCTGCACGTTGAGGTAGTTGACGAAGATGCCCTGCGCGGTCTCTGGGCGGAGAAAGACCCGCGCCCCGTCGTCTTCGACCGGGCCGACAAAGGTTTTGAACATGAGGTTGAATTGCCGCGGGTCGCTCAGCTCGTTGCCCTTGGGGCTTTTGATGGCGCGCTCGCGCAGCAGCACCCCCATCTCCTCGGCACTCAGCCCGGCTACGTCGAGGCCGTTTTCTTCGAGGAGCTGGTCGAGCCGGAAGCGCTCGTTGGTCTTGCGATCTTCGACCATGGGGTCGGTAAAGCTGGCGACGTGGCCCGAGGCCTCCCACACCCGCTGATTCATGAGGATGCTGGCGTCGAGGCCCTCTATGTCCTCTCGGTAGGTCATGGCCTTCCACCAGGCCTCTTTGATGTTGCGCAGCAGCTCGACGCCCAAAGGGCCGTAGTCCCAGCAGCCGTTGAGGCCGCCGTAGATTTCCGAACTTTGAAAAATTAAGCCTTTTCGCTTGCACAGGGATACTAGTTTTTCCATTGCGTCGTCGGACATGAAAATCTCCAGTACGTTTAGGTAGATAGGGCCGATCGGTTGAGGCCATCGAGAAAATCGAGCGACTTGAGCCGGCTGTGCTCGCCGCCGTGGTACTCTAGAAAGCCGCGCAAAGCCAAGCGGATCTCACCGCGCTGGGCCGGGGCTTGGGGGAGCGCTTCCTTGCTGTACGTCCTAAGCCCTTGCAGGGCGGCGAGAAAGCGCACGTTGCGCTGGGCCAAACGCACGCCGTGCCCGGGGCCGCAGGCGGCGCACAGGCTGCCCCCCAAGGCCGCGCTGAACCACGACGAGGGGCCGCCTAGCGCGGATTGGCAGGTAATGCACTGGCGCAGCTCCGGGCGGTAGCCGAGGGCCGCCGCGGCGCGCAGTTGGAAGTACCAGAACAGCGCTTCGACCTGCGCTGACTCTACTTCAGCTAGGCCGCGCAGTACCCCCGCTAGGCACTGGTAGAGCCGGGGGTTGCCCTCGCCTTCGATCGTCAGGCGATCGACCAACTCGCAGGCGGCACTGCCAAAGGAAAGGCGCTCTAGGCTCTGCGATAAGTCCGGGGCTGGGTTGAGCAGGGTGCATTCGCTGAGGGTTTGCAGTTCGCGGGTTTCTTTGACGTAGCAGACGGCTTGCACCTCGGTCATCAGGCCGAGCGCGGCCCCAAACCGGCTCTTGGGCTGGCGGGCGCCCCGGGCCATGGCCTTGAGTTTGCCGCACTCTTGGGCGTATAACGTCACTAGGCTGCTAGTCTCGCCCAAGCGCATGGTGCGCAGCACGATGGCGCGCGTTTTGACGATGGTGCGCGGCATGGAGTTAGTCGCTCTCTTCGGCCGGCAGGGGAATGACCACCTCGCCCGGTTTGATCAAGCCGAGCTCTTCGCGTGCGACCTTTTCGATGAAATCGAGGTCGCCTTTGAGGAGCTTTAGCACTTGGCGCAAGCTGTCGGTTTCGGCTTCTAGTTGCTTCACCTGCACTTCGAGTTCCGTTAGGGTTTTCTCTTTTTGCCACACCTCGTAGAACAGCCCATTGCCAAAGGCCACGTAAGCCACCAAAGCGAAGAAGGCGATCAGCAAGATCTTGGCCGTTTTAGTCACGGTCGGTTTTGGATCAGAATAAGACGAGGTCGTCGCGGTGGATGACCGCTCGCGCCGGGTGCCCCAGTGCGCTGGCGACTTCGGGCGAGCTCATGCCTAAGATGCGGCGCAGCTCAGCGGAGGAGTACCGGCACAAGCCCCGCCCCAACTTTTCGCCGTGCTTGCCGATGAGCTGCACCACGTCGCCGGCGGCAAACTCGCCCTCGCAGGCGACGACCCCCACCGGGAGCAGGCTCTTGTCCTGCTCGGCGATGGCGCGTTGGGCGCCGCGGTCGATCACCGCGCTGCCCCGGCACTGGCTGGCAAAGCCGATCCAGCGATGCCGGCTGCTGAGTTTGCGGCCGGTCGGCAGAAAGAGCGTCCCTTGCTCGCGGCCCGCAAGAATGTGGCGCAAGCGGTGGTGGCGTCCGTGCGCGATGACCGCCATTTCGCCGCAGGCCATCAAGAGCCGGGCAGCCCGCAGCTTGGTTGCCATGCCGCCCCGGCCGCGCCCGTTGAGCGAATGGCCAATCATCCCCTCTAGGTCGAGGCTGTCTTGGGTCACTTGATTGACGAGGGTGCCTTCGGGGCCGTGCGGGCCGAAGGCGTGGTAAAGCCCTTCGACATCCGAGAAAATGACCAGCATATCCGCCCGGATCAGGTTTGTCACATAAGCGGCGAGCATGTCGTTTTCTCCGAGCTGCCGCCGGAGCTCGGCCACGGCGACGCTGTCGTTTTCGTTGATTAGGGGCACGGCCCCGTAGTCAAAGAGGTTGCGGAAGGTGTTTTCGAGATGGACGTAGCGATGGCGGTCGCCGAGAATATCCTCGGCGGTTAAGAGCACTTGGCCGACGGGTACGCCGCGGCCGTGGAACTTGGCCTCGTAGGTATCCATCAGCAGGACTTGGCCGATGGCCGCCAGCGCTTGCAGTTGGGCGATGTGGTCCGGGCGTTTGTCCAATCCCATCCGCCCCATGCCCGCGGCCACCGCGCCCGAGGTGACGATCGCCACCTCCAATCCCTGGGAGCGCAGTTCGCTTACGTCTTCGACGAGCTGGGTGACGACCGCATCGTCGAGCTTGTGCTGCTGCGTGGTCAGGGCGCTGCTGCCGATCTTGACCACCAGCCGCTGCACCTTGCTCATCAGGGCCTGTCGCGGCACTTCGCTTGCCTTGGTCACTGGCGCACCATCACCCCGCGCTCGCGCAAGAAGCGCTTGACTTGGGGAATTGAGTACTGCTCAAAGTGGAAGATGGAGGCCGCCAGCGCGGCGCTGGCCTCGCCCGTGGTCAGCACCTCGTGGATGTGCTCGAGGGTGCCGGCCCCGCCCGAGGCGACAATGGGCACATCCACGCGGCGCGCCACCGCTCGGTTGAGTGCGAGGTCGTACCCCGCGCACGTCCCGTCGGCGTCGATGCTGTTGAGCACCAACTCGCCTGCCCCGCGGTCGACGAGTGCCTCCACCCATTCTAGGGCATCGATGCCGGTGGCTTTGCGCCCGCCGTTGATGTATAGCTCCCACGACGGCGGCTCGTCGGGCGCGGCTGGACGCCTGAGCGCGTCGATGGCCGCGACAATGCACTGCGAGCCGAAGCTTTCGGCGCTTTGGTTGATGATTTCCGGCGAATGCACGTGGGCCGAGTTGATCGAAATTTTGTCGGCGCCGGTCTTGAGAACGTGGCGCACGTCTGCGAAGGTGCGAATCCCGCCGCCGACCATCAGGGGAATAAAGACCCGCTCGGAGACTTGGCGTACGAGGTCCATGACGATGGCGCGGCCATCGGCCGAAGCCGTGATGTCGTAGAAGACGAGTTCGTCGGCCCCTTCGGCGTCGTAGCGCGCCGCGAGCTCGACCGGGTCGCCGGCGTCGCGGTCGGCCGAAAAGCGCACCCCGCGCACGTTGCGACCGTTTTTGACATCTAGACAGGGAATGATTCGCTTGGCGAGCATATCAGCGCAGACGGGCGAAGTTGTCGAGCAGGCGCAGGCCGTGGACTTGGCTCTTTTCTGGATGAAATTGGACGCCAAAGACGCGGCCGTTGCCGGCGATCGAGGGGTAGTCCACCCCGTAGTCGGTCGTGGCGACGCAATCGGCTTCGTTTGCGGTTACCACGTAGTACGAATGCACAAAGTAAAAAAAACTTCCTTCGGGGATGCCCTCTAAGAGCGCGACCTCGCGCTTGATGGCGATTTGGTTCCAGCCGATGTGCGGCACCCGCTCGGTAGGGGGGAACCGCACGCACGCGCCCGGCAGGATTCCGAGGCCGCGATGCCTGCCCATTTCCTCGCTTTCCTCAAACATGAGTTGTAACCCCACGCAGATCCCTAAGAAGGGCTTGTTGGCCGCCAGCCCTTGCACAATGGCCTCGTCCCAACCGGCCGTTTGCAAGTTGTGCATGGCGTCGCCAAAGGCCGCGTCGCCGGGCAATACGAGGTGGGTGGCCGCGCTCAGGCTCTCGGGGGCTTCGACGACCTCGGCGTCATAGCCGAGAAATTCAAAGGCTTTCTGCACACTGCGCAAATTCCCCATGCCGTAGTCGATGACTGCAATCACGACTGCCCCAGCTCGGCAGAGCGCTCGGTCGCGGCGAGCACGGCGCTGATCAGGGCGTCGCGCAGGCCCTTTTCTTCTAGCTTGTGCAACCCGGCCGCCGTAGTCCCGCCCGGCGAGGTAACTTGGTCTCTGAGCACGGCCGGATGCTCGCCCCCTTCGAGCACGAGGCGCGCGGCACCGAGCAGGGTTTGCGCGGCCAGCGTTAAGGCGATTTCGCGCGGCAGGCCCGCGCGGACCCCCCCGTCGGTGAGCGCCTCGACGACGGTGTACGCCCAAGCCGGGCCGCTACCGGCAAGCCCGGTAACGGCGTGCATGAGATGTTCGGCGACCTCGACCGTCGTGCCGACTAAATCGAAGAGGGACCGCACGTGCGCCACCTGCGCGGCGCTGGCAGCGCGACCGGCGCACAGGGCACAAGCCGCCCCCTTGATTCTCACCAGAGTCTGCGGCATGACGCGCACCACGGGCATTTGCGCGGGTAGGAGCTCTTCGAGCCGAGCGGTCGATATGCCGGCCATGAGTGAGACGACGACCTGCTGGGTACTAAAATGGGCGGCTAGGGCCTTCAATACTGGAGCAGCCACTTGCGGCTTGAGCACTAACACTACCAAGTCCTGACCGCGGACCGCATCTATGGAGTCCGTGCTGGTGTGGACGCCCAAAGCCGCCAAGCCTTCGAGTGCTTCGGGCCTGATGTCGGCCGCGGTGATCTGGCCCGAAGGAAGCTGGCCCACCAACCCTTCGATCAGCGCCCGCCCCATGTTGCCGGTGCCCACAAAACCCAATTTGCTCTTTGCGATCATTAAATTTAGGCCCACGAAATACGACAAATCCCCAGCGCAAAATTAAAATGACTGTTTTAACAAATTATGTCAAACGCCCACAGTGCGAGCGTTTTCTCCTTTTTCTCCTATGAAAAAGCTACATTTTTTCTTGACTTATACTGCCCTTGTACTATATTGGAAAGACAATTTTGTAGCTTCACAAAACGGGTAGAACTGGCTTTCATTCACGAGGTGGAAGAGGCCGAGAAGCCCAATTCTCAAACCCCTCTCGCGGGTGTTACCCCATCAGCCAAAGGAGATTTGCATGGCTAAGAAAAAACCTGTTGCTAAGAAGAAGGCCGCGGCCAAGAAACCCGCGCCTAAGAAAGCCGCCGCCACAAAGGCCGTTGCCAAGAAGGCTCCTCCTAAGAAGGCTGTTGCCAAGAAACCCGCCGCCAAGAAGAAGGCGAAGCGCGAGCCCAATTCCGCCTTTATGCGCCCCTTGCAGCCCGACGCTGCGCTCGCGGCCATCGTCGGCAAAAAGCCATTGCCGCGCACTCAGATTACCAAGAAAATCTGGGCATACATCAAGAAGAATGACCTGCAAGACGAGCAAGACAGGCGCACGATCAATGCCGACGACAAGCTCCAAGCGGTCTTGGGCGCGAAGAAGGTGAATATGTTCGAGCTGACCAAGCGGATTAGCGAGCACGTGGAATAGGTACTCCTGAGCAAGAGGTTCTAGCTCAGTGCCATTGGAGAGGGATTCCCAGCGGGGAGTCCCTCTCTTTGTGAAATTGCCCGCGCGTCTATGTCCCCTTATTCCGAGTTGATCCTAGCCGTCAGCACCGTCCTCGTCGTATCCTGCATTTGTTCGCTCTTGGAAGCCGCGCTCTACTCGCTGCCGGCCAGTCAGATCGAAATGCTGGCCGGCCAAGGGCGCACTTCGGGCCAGATTCTCAAGAGCCTGCACGCGGATATCCAGCGGCCCATCTCGGCCATCCTCACCCTGAATACCTTGGCTCATACCGGCGGTGCCACCATCGCTGGGGCCGCCTTTGTCGGCGCGTTTCCGCAGACCCTAGAGACCTATTTCACGATCGCCTTCTCGCTGGCAGTACTCATCTTTACGGAGATTCTTCCCAAGACAGTGGGGGTGGTGCATGCCCGTGCGCTCGCTCGGTTTATAGCCCGTCCGATCCAGTGGCTGGTATGGCTGCTTGCGCCCTTTATCTGGCTCAACAAATTCATCGTCCGGCTCATCACCCCTAAGGCGCCAGACGCGCCGGTGGTGGAACCCGAAGAGATTGAGATTGTCGCGCAGATGAGTCGCCGCTCGGGTGCCATATCGCCCGAGCAAGAGCGCGTCATCCAAAACATCCTCACGCTCGACGAGCTACGCGCCCGCGACATTATGACCCCCCGCACAGTAGTCCACTGCCTCGACCGCGATTTGACCTTGGCCGAAGCCCGCCAGCAGTCCGGTAGCTGGTCCCACAGCCGGGTGCCCCTCTATCGGGAAAAGCGCGAAAACATCGTCGGCTTAGTGTTGCGGCGCGATGCGTTTAGCGCCTTGGCCGATGGTCGCGATCAAGCCAAGCTCTTTGAGGTGGGCCGCTCCATCCATTCGGTGCCCGAGTCCGCGCGCGCCAGCCGCCTGCTCGAAGAGTTCATCCAACGGCGCGAGCACCTTTTTGCCGTCGTCGATGAATACGGTGGCTTTGCTGGCATTGTCACGCTAGAGGACGTGATTGAAGAAATCGTCGGCCAAGAAATCGTCGGCGAATTCGATCCGGCTGTCGATATGCAGGAGCGCGCCCGGCAGGTGCGCCAAGACCTAACCGCGCCGGAATGAGGCGGCCTGTCCATCGGGTCTTTTTTTGGCTAAGTTTTTATTCCCTGTTAAACCCTCTCAAAAGGAGTATCTACGGAGATGAAAGCACTCGTCGCGCTCGAGGACGGCACCGTCTTTAAGGGCCGGGCCCTCGGTCGCGGAGGGGAGTGCCTCGGCGAGATGGTCTTCAATACCAGCCTAACCGGCTATCAGGAAATTCTCACGGACCCCTCCTATGCCGGCCAGATCGTCACCATGACGTACCCACTTATCGGCAACTACGGGGTCGCGCCCGAAGACGACGAATCAGCGCGGCCCCAAGTCCGCGGCTTCCTGATGAAGGAGTGCTGCCGCCGGCCGAGTAGCTGGCGGGCGCGTCAGAGCTTGCCCGAGTACCTCGAAGAGCACGGCGTTCTCGGCATTGAGGGCATTGACACCCGCGAGTTGACCCGCAGAGTGCGGATCAAGGGCGTGATGGACGCCGCCATTTCCACCACCGATCTCGACCCGGACCGCTTGGTAGAGAAGGCACGCGCTTGGCCCGGGCTCACCGGCGTAGATATGGTCGCCGCCGTTAGCTGCTCTGCGCCCTATGTCGAAAGCCCGGAAGCCCCGCGCTTCCACGTGGTCGCGCTCGACTACGGAATCAAGCGCAACATCGTCCGCTGCTTGGTCGCCGCGGGCTGCAAGGTGACGGTCGTACCGGCCAACACCACGGCCGACGAAGTCTTGGCTTTGGACCCGCACGGCGTCTTTCTCTCCAACGGCCCGGGCGATCCCCGGCCCCTCAGCTACGCGATCGAGACTTGCAAGGGCCTCATCGGCAAGAAGCCGATCTTCGGCATCTGCTTGGGCCACGAGATTCTCGGCTTGGCTTTTGGCGCGGAAATTTACCGCCTCAAGTTCGGCCACCGAGGAGCCAACCAGCCGATCAAGGAACGCACGAGCGGCCGGATTTTGATCACCGCGGAAAACCACGGCTGGGGCATTGCGGCCGACTCCTTGCCGAGCTGCCTTGAGATCACCCGCCGCAACCTCAACGACAACTGCGTCGAGGGCCTGCACCACCGCGAACTCCCCATTTTTTCCATCCAGTGCCACCCGGAGGCCTCGCCGGGTCCGCACGACAGCTTCCATCTGTTTAGGTACTTCGCCGAGTTGATGGAAGTACACGCCTCTTAGGAAGGACCCGCTCATGCCCGTAGTCCAACACGACATCCTCAACGATCTCTGCTACCGCATTTTTGCCGCTACGGGTATCCCCGCAGCCGACGCTCGCATCGTCGCCGACCACGTCGTCGAAAGCCACTTGCACGGCCACGATTCCCACGGCACTTGGCTGGTCCCCAACTACGCCCGCAGCATGCGGAACAACTACATTCGCTGGGAAGAGACCCAAGTCGTGCGCGACACCCCCGTGCTCAGGATCGTCAACGGGAAGGGGGCCAACGGCATCGTCGCGGTCAATCGCGCCCTCGATATCGCCGTTGAAAAGGCCCAAAACTCCACCTTCGGCTTTGTCGGCCTCAACCACGTCAGCCATATCTGCCGGCTCGGCGACTATCCGCCGCGGATCGCCGAACGGGGCCTGATCGGCATGGTTTGGCTCAATGGCGGTGGCCTCTTCCTAGCGCCCTTTGGCTCGGCCGACCGCCGCCTGCGTCCCGAGCCGATCGCCTTTTCTGCTCCGCGCCAAAATGGTCCGCCTTTCATGCTCGATATGACCATGACCGTCGTGGCCGGTGGCAAAATCGTGCAGAAGAGCATTCGCCAAGAGCCGCTGCCCGAAGGGTGGGTTATCGATCAGGAAGGCCAGCCGGTCACCGATGCCCAGCGCTATTTAGACGACGCCGAGGGCACCGGCGTCTTGCCGTTGGGCGGCCTACAGTTTGGGCACAAGGGCAGCGGGCTGGCGATGATGGTAGAAATGTTGGTGGGACCGCTTTCGCACGCGGGCTGCACCAAAAACGGCGGCAACAGCGGCAACGGGATCATGGTCTTGGCGATCAATATCGCAGACTTTATCGACTTGGCCTCGTACGAGCGCGAAGTCGAAGCGCTGGCCCAATGGGTGTGCTCGGCTCGTCCCTTGCCCGGGTTTGATAAAGTCTATGCGCCCGGCGAGCTCGAGCAGAAGACTAGGGCGCGGCGGCTGGTCGAAGGCATTGATTTGCCCCAACCCACTTGGGACGAACTCGGCCAAGTTGCGGCCGAGCTGGGCGTGGAGATGCCGGCGTTGTGAGTGCTAAAAGCTGACAATCAGAAAAGGTTGAAATTTTTCGCATCTACGCAGTGCGCTTGGTGGGCGAGTACGGCGTTTAGCAGCTCGATGGCCAGCCGCGACTCCAAGGTCGCCCCGGCACGCACTCCCACGCAGGGGTCGTGCCGCCCCTTGGCGAGCTGGAACTCGATTTCTTGGAGGTCCTTGCACACGGAATTTTGCGGCCGGGCAATGGTGGCCGTGGGCTTGAAGCTCAAGCGGCATACTAGCGGCATCCCCGTCGTCACGCCGCCGAGCAGGCCGCCGTGGCTGTTGCTCTGGTATCCGCTCGTGCGAATGGGATCGTTGTGCTCGCTGCCGCGGCGTGCAGACGCGGCGCGGCCCGAGCCTATTTCGCAGGCTTGCACGGCGTGTAGGCCGCCGAGGCTGCCCATGAGGCGCGACTTCAGGCTTTGGTACAGGGGTTCGCCCGCGAGCGGGGGCACATTGACGGCCACTACTTCGATTGCAGCGCCGATGGAGTCCTGCTCCTTGCGGGTCTTGGCAATCAGCTCGGCCGCTTGGCGAGCGAAATCCGCATCTATCGCCCGGAGCGGTCCGCGCTCTAGGTCGCTTTCGAGGGCGGCACACGTTGCGGGAGACAGGGGCGGCCCATTGGCCTCGCGGACTAGTTTGGCGACTCGGGCCGCTAGGGAAATACCCGTCTCCAGCGGCCCGACTTGGCAGATTGACGAAAAAATGGCCGTGCCGAAGTGCTCGGCCAGATAGAGGCGAGCAATGGTGCCGCCGATGACATCCGAGATGGTCGAGCGATAGCTCGAACGCCCGCCGCCGCGCACATCGACAAAGCCCCGCGATTTGTAGTGCTTGACTAGGTCGGTATGCCCGGGCCGGACGTGGCCCTGCGGTCCGGCGAATTGCTGGTAATCGCCCGAGCGCTTGGCGGCCGAGAGCACGGCCGTGGCGATCGGTTCGCCCGTAGTAAAGCCCGCTTCATAGGTCCGCACCGGCGTCTCGCCTGCGCCTAGGTGCAAGTGCAGCGCCGGGCCGGATAGGAGCCGGTCGTGGTCTTCTGAGTAGAGGCCGGCCAGCAGGGCGACTTGGTCGCTTTCGCGCCGAGGGGTGCCCAACTTATTGCCGCCGGGGCGGCGGCGGTCGAGATAGTGCTGGATCTGGTCGCGCTCCACCCACAGGCCGGGGGGACAACCAAAGACCGTGGTGACGATCGCCGGCCCGTGCGATTCTCCGGCTCCGGCCACGCCAAAAAGCGGACCGCCGAGTACTTCCATGCCAAAAACTCCTTTGCCAAAGAGGACGAAAATCTACGGCTTTGCCCTGTGGTCGGCAATTGGCGCGTTGTGGATTGCGGATTGGACATCCGCGGCGATTTTTTTACTATTTTTTTAAGGGAGAGAGACGATCAATGGCAACCAACGAGTTGGACTGCGGCGTTCCGACCGGCCCATACAAAAAGCTCGAAGCCGAGTTGTGCATGGAACTGATCGCGGCTCAAGATCGGTTGCAGCAAGCTCGCTTTCCAACCCTCATCGTCTTAGGTGGTTTCGTCGGCGCTGGTACGGGCGCGGCGAGCAACGTGCTCAGGCAGTGGCTAGGCTCGCACCGCACTGCGGTCTGCGCCTTTGAGCCGCCGTCCGCAGAGGAACGCGAGCGCCCGGAGTACTGGCGCTATTGGCTGTCGCTGCCGCTGAAGGGAACCATCGGCCTATACTTAAACGGCTGGTACGACCGCCCGCTGCGCGACCTAGCGCATGGGCGCAGCGATGAGGCGGCTTTTGCGCGCGACCGCGAGCGCATTGCGGCCTTTGAAAACGCGCTCGTCGTCGATGGGGCGTTGCTGATCAAGTTGTGGATTCATCTAAGCAAAAAGGCGCGGCAGAAGCGCGTTGCGGCCTTGGAGCGGAACCCCCTGACCCGCTGGCGAGTGACCGCGGGCACGCGAGAAGGCCTGAAAGACTACGACGAGTTCAAGCGAGCGGCCGACCGCTTGCTGCAAAAGACCAATCTCAGCGGCGCCCATTGGCAGGTTGTCGAAGGCAGCGATCCGCACTACCCGTTGGCAATGGGCCGCGCCGTGCGCGACGCCATTCGCCAGCGCTTGGCGCAAAAGAGCCGTCCCAAGCCGGTTGACTGGCCGCCCGCGCCCCGCGTGCTGACCGAGTTGGACATGGAAAAACGGGTGCCCAAAAAGGAGTACCGCGCCCTGCTAGAGCGCCACCAAGGTCGGCTCTATCGCTTGACTCAGCAGGCTCGCCGCCAAGGCGTCTCTACCGTCTTGGTTTTCGAGGGGGCCGATGCCGCGGGCAAGGGTGGGGTCATCCAGCGCCTGACGGCTGCCCTCGACCCCTGTATCTATCGGATCGTCCAAATCACCGCTCCCACGGAAGAAGAACACGCCCAACACTATCTTTGGCGCTTTTGGCGGCACCTGCCGCGCGCCGGTCGGATGACGATTTTCGACCGCAGTTGGTATGGCCGAGTGCTAGTTGAGCGCGTCGAGGGCTTTGCCGACGAAGCGGCTTGGCAGCGGGCGTACGGCGAAATCAACGATTTTGAGGAGCAGCTAACAGACTGCGGCATCGTGGTGGCCAAATACTGGCTTCACATCGACAAGGACGAGCAGCTCCGGCGCTTCAAGGCGCGTCAGGCGACCCCGCACAAGCGCTGGAAGATCACCGCCGAAGACTGGCGCAACCGAGAGAAATGGGACGATTACGAAGCCGCGGTTGACGACATGGTAGCGCGCACTCACACGCCCACTGCTCGTTGGACCTTGGTGCAGGGCAACGACAAACGATTCGCCCGCCTCAAGGTCATTGAGACGCTTTGCCAGCGGCTAGAGCGGGCGCTCAAATAAAGTGCCCACAGACCGGAGGGGCCGGGCTGTGTATCGTTCTTTTCGCGCCTCTACTCGCGTTCGGTACAAAAATGCTATCAGCAAACTGCAATGGTTACGCGAATGGGTTTTGAATGGTCAAGCCCTGTACCTGAATCCTCTAAAGCAGTGTCAAACCCTCAAGCTGTGACGCTTTCCTATTTCAGAAACTCCTTCGGAGATAGCCTGTTCCATCTTCTCCACACTGATAGGGGGGCCGTCATACGGAAGTGCGCCAAACAGCCGACAGACTGGAAGCACGGATACAATTCGCACTTCGCCATCGGCAATGAAGTAGCGCACACGACCTCCTGCCTTCAGGCCAAGTGCCTCTAGCACAGGTTTGGGGAGTATCGTCTGTCCTTGATCTGTCACGCGAGATTCGATATTCCGGTTCATGTCTTTCACGATCATCCTCCAGCGCGATTCTTTTTGCAATGGTTACGCGAATGGGTTTTGAATGGTCAAGCCCTGTATCTGCTGGCCATCCTGCATGTCTTCACTGTAAAGACAGGTGCAGCCCGCTTCGAGCGCGGCGGCAACGATCAGCGAATCGTAGAAACTGAACTGATACCGCAACCGAATATCCAAGGCTGAATTGTAGAGTTGAATACTCGGCTGGACACTGAGCAGCGGGCCGAGCACAGATTGCAAATAACCTCGCATTTCTCTCTCGCTCAACTGTATCTGTGCCTTGCGAAGTGCGGTATTCAAACATTCCTGAACGATCTGAAAACTGATGCATGCGGTTTTATTGGTGATGCCTTGTCTGATGAGTTCTTCCGCGATTGTGGCCTTGCGGATATCCAAGCGTTCGAGTTGATAAATAAAGATATTGGTGTCTATGAAACTTTCAACGCTCATTCATTTCCTCCCGTGTCAATTTGCGTCCGACGAAAAGTTTGCCTTGCAATTCACGCATGACTTTCACGGCTTCGGCGGCTTGATTTTCGCGCTGGATGCAGTCTTCGTTGCGCTGAACGTAGTCTTGCAGCCACAACTGAAACTGCTCGTTTAAGGTCGTGTGGTTCGCCACCGCGCAACGGTGGGCCGATGCGATCAAGGTTTCGTCCGCCTGTAGGGTAATGTCTCTCACGATCATCTCCTTGGTAGCTTCTAGGTTATCGGGTTTCTCAGGCTTCCCTCACTTCTCTTCCCGCATCCGCACCGGCGACGCCGCCAGCCCGTCGGTTTTTATTACCGCGCCGCTTTTGTCAACCTGACCAAATTCCAGCACGCCCGTCGGGCAAGATTGCACACACGCGCTACAGCGGACGCACTGGGGGTCGGCCATGGGTAGGCCCTTGTTGGCAAAGTTCATAATGTCGATGCCTTGGTGGCATACCGAGGTGCAGACGTTGCAGGAGATGCACTTTTTCTTGTCGGCGAGGATGCGGAAGCGGCTGAAGCGCGCGTAGATGTGCATTAGGGCCGCCAGCGGACAGGCGAAGCGGCACCACATCCGGCCGCTAAAATGCCAGTACAACCCGACGCCTAAGATGCCAGCGAGCAGCAGGTCAACCGACCACACGTAGTTGAGAAACGTTAGGGGGAAGGGCAGGTTGCCCCAGTTGGTGCCTTTGCCCTGAAACAGCCCCATGTAGAACCCGTTGATCCAGTGATCGTGCGGCAACGCCCAGCCCACGAGGCGCAAAATGAGCAGGACGCTCGCCAGCAGCAGCACGACTTGCCCCACTATGTTCACCTTGTTCCACACCATGCCGTGCGGCATCTTGTGCCGGTGATTGTCGCCCATGGTTTCGGCCAAGGCACCGCACGAGCAGATCCAGCCGCAGTACGCCCCTTTGCCCCAGCAGTAGATGATCAGCGGTATGACGACAAAGGTTTGCACTAGACTGATCGCCAGCCACCACCACAGCGGCTCGCTGGTAAAGACGTTCCAAAAAAACAGCGGCCAAGCGAGAATCAGCCCCAGCGAGCGCCAGTATTCGCGCCCGTGTTCGGCCCATTGCGACTCCGGGAACAAGGCGTCGGCCAGCGGCTTGAGCCGAGCCCCCTCGTCAAACCAGCCATGGTACCCGGCCCAAGGCAAAATCAGATAGGGCAGGAGAAAGAGCGGAATGCACTGAATCGCCATCAGGGTCAGGGTCTGCACCTTGATGTACGGGGTGCGTCGCCGCTTTACGCGCTGCACCCCGAATAGGATGACGCACAGGCAATAAGCCAGCGAGTAGTAGAAACTCGGCTGGGTCATGGACACTTGCACTGTGTCCCACAACGTGTGGGCGGCCGCCGGCGCCGCTAGGTTGAAGGGGAAGAACTTGGCTTCTTGGAACCAGTGCTTGATGGGAATGCCGGCGTCGGTTTTCCAGTGGTAGATGAAAACCGCTGCCAGCAGGATCAACCCCAAAGACAGCCAGCGGCCCGGTCGCCACTCGCCGTTGATCTCCACGCGGCTGCGTCTGAAAAAGTCGAGCGGGGCCTCGCGCCCAATCATGGAAAACACCGCGTCGTTGGGCAGGCTCAATTCCTCGCCCTCGGCGTCTTTGAGCGCGACCGCGTCTTCCTCGATGCGCTGCACTTGGCTGGCCATCCGCAGGCGGATCGACCCCGCTCGGCGGCCCTCTTCCATAAAGGAGCCGCTGCTGGTCGTCACCCGCTCGGAAGAAGGGGTATCTACGGCCACGTCCGCCATGGGGTCGGCGGCGAGCGCGTTTAGCTTTTCGACGTTTTCGGGCTTGGGGCGGGAAAACTCGGGCTTGCGGTAGGAAACGGTCACGCGCCCTCCGCATTGGGCGATGGCAATGGCCGCCTCTAACGCGCTGTCGCCGCCGCCCACGACCAGCACGTCTTTGTCGCAGAAGTCAACCGGGTCGTGCAAGCGGTTGGAGACCTTGGCCAAATTCTCGCCCGGCACCCCTAGCTTGCGAAAGTTGCCCGAGCGGCCAATCCCGACGATGACTCGGCGAGCCTTGATGTTTTCTTGACGCGGGATTTCCAGTTCAAAGTGATCGCCCTGCCTTGTTACCTGCTCGACCCGCGCCACAGTCGGCTCGATGCCTTGGGCGAGGGTCTGCGCTTGCAGTTCGTCGATTAGGGGTTCCTTGACCTCGGAGGCAAAGCGGAGTTGTCCGGCCGGCTCCATCTCGGTGGGGTAGGTGTAAATGGGCTTTGCTTTGGGAAAGTTGACCAGCGTGGAAAACGGCTCGGTCGCCTCCAACAGCACAAACGACAATCCGGCCTCGCGCGCCTCTAAGGCGGCGGACATGCCGGAGACGCCGGCACCGACAATCGCCAAGTCCAAGATGTCCCCGCGGCCCTTATCGCGCTGGAATGCCTCGTCGGCCGCGATGTGCTGCACGGCTCGTGCGCCCGTGTCGGCCGAGAACTTCAACAGGGGAATCCCGGTTAAGTCGCCGACTATGTACAGCCCGGGGACGTTGCTTTGCCCGTGCTCATCTACCCGCGGCAACTTCTCGACCACGCCGGCGGGCCACCGCAGGTGCATCCAATGTAGATAGCGACTGAGAAAATTGATCATCTGTTCTCTGTTCCTCCCTCGCGGATGTGGCTTGCGCTCCACGTAGGCGACAAATCCAAGTTGTAGTCAAAGCCCTGATAGGTCGTGCCAAAGCCGCTAAAGCCCAACATGCGCTTTTGTCGCCGAGGGCCTTGGGGCGAGGTGTTGAGAGGTTGGGGGGATTGAGGCTGCACGGGCAGTTGGCTCGGCCCCGGCCAGCACAAGGGCTAGCTGGGGCAGGTTGGTTAGGGTAGTTTGCCCAAGATGCTGAACAACAGGCTCCCAATGGCAATTAGGCTGGCTATCTGGATGCCGATGAGCCAGCGGATCGACGCACGCACTTCGCCACGCAATTCGGCAATCGCCCGTTCAATGGCGTCCAGTCGGCGGTCTAACTGCTCGACAATGCCTTCTAACCGGCCAATCCGGCGGTCGTGGTCTTGGGTTTGCGTTAGGGGTTGGGGTTGATCGGTCATGGTTTGCTCCTTGCGGTGGCCGGGACCTTGTGTCCGGCCGGTGGGGGTAGCTACTTAGGAACTATCGCGTTTACGGCGTCGGCCAAGCGGTCTGTACGAAACGCTCGGGGCTGCGCGATCTTGTCAAGATAGTAGGCAGGCAAGGCAGGGCGTCAACAGCTTCCAAGAGAGAAAAAAAGCACCACCACTATAAATACAAAACAACCACAACCACCCAAACTTTCAGACGCAAACGTTTTCTCCTTAGCTTGGCGACGCTTTTCCTCTTGGCGTTGCTTTTCCAAAGCGGCCGCCAGTTCTTCCTTCCAGTCCTTCTCTTCTGCCGGGCTAGATGGTGCAGCATCGCTCGTCTTCTTCCTCGCGGCCCTATCGCTCGGCGCAACGACCGGCATCTGCCGTCCCTCCATTGCCTCGTCATTCCGCTTGTTGACGAGGCCACCGTAGCGGCGTAACACTTTCACTGTCGCAACAGCATCCTCTGCCGTCGCTACACGCAGCGGCGTCTGGCCCCCGTTGGTTTTGGCGTTTACCTCCGCGCCATTGTTCAGCAGCACCTTCGCCGTCGTAGCGGCATCCTTATACGCCGCCCAGTGCAGCGGCGTCCAGCCACGGTTGTCTTGAGTGTTTACCTCCGCGCCGTTGTTCAGCAGGGATCGAGTCAGCACGGGCAGGTTCAGTCTCGCTACAATGTGTAGGTCGGTCTCATGCCCCAACTTCCCTTTCGGATGTGGCTTGCGCCCCACCTCGGCGAAAAATGCCTGTTCCTGATGCTGTAGCTCATCGTCGTTGAACACGGGGTCAGGATCGTGCGGCCGCTCCAGCGGCGGCGCGTCCTGTTCTACCCGCCCCACGCTTGGCGCCTCCTCCACCTCCTTCTCTGCTGCCGCCCCCATCGCCTCCCGCCACGCCCCCACGCGCTGCGGACGAGCCCCCTCATCCACCGACAACGCCCAATCAATTACCGACAAAAACGCCGCACTCGCCCGACCCGCACACCGCTGCGCCACCGGAACGAGCGGATCATGCCGTATCCTATCGGTGGCGTCCTCCGGCACATCCCCCGTCAACGCTCGATAACACACGCCCCCCAACGCATATATATCCGTCCATGGCCCCTGACGCCCCCGGCTCGAATACTGCTCAATCGGCGCATACCCCGGCGTCACAATGGACGTTACCGACCGGCTCTTCGCCCCAACTGCCTGCCGCGCCGCGCCGAAATCCAGCAACACCGGCGAACCATCCACATCGCGCAAGACGATGTTGCCCGGCTTGATGTCCCGGTGCAGAAAATCCGCTCCATGCACCACCTCCAAACCATTTAGCAGCGGATACAGGATCGCTTTGAGTTCGGCTTCTTGCAGCGGCCCCTTGCGCTCAAGATGCGCCGACAAGGTCTCGCCCTCGGCATATTCCATCACGATATACGCCGTACCATGCGCCTCGAAGAAACGATGCACCTTGATGATGTGACGATGGTCAAAGCGAGCTAACGTGCGGGCTTCGTCCACAAACCGCTCCAACCCCCATTGGAAATCGCCGCGAAACTCGCTGGCTTGCGGAGCGACGCTGCGGTCGGCGGTGCGGACAGCAATGTCCGACGGCAGGTATTCCTTGATGGCGACGGGCTTGTCCAAGTTGTGGTCAAAGCCTAGATAAGTCATGCCAAAGCCGCCAAAACCCAACACGCGTACCAGTTCGTATTCTTGCAGCCTTGCGGCAGGGCGTTGAGAGGCTGGGGGGCTTCGCTCATAGAATCTCCAATTATGGCGGGTTGGTTAGGGTAGCTTGCCCAAGATGCTGAACAACAGGCTCCCAATGGCAATTAGGCTGGCTAGGTGGCTACTCAGGAACATCCGTCGGTCACCTCATCCAACAAGCGCGTGAACTCGGCCAGTTGGTCCACCTGTATGGCGGCGCGCAGTAAAACTCGCAGTTGATCCTCCTGCTCAATCGCCGCCAAGCGGTCGGCCACTGCCTGCGCCGCACCCTCTGAAAACCGAATCGTCAAGGCTTCTTGGATACTTTGCCGAATCCCCTGCTCCAACTTGCGCTTGCCCAACGACTCCAGTAACGGAAACTCTGTCATAATATCCTCCGAGATGAAAGAAAAAATGGTTGACTCCTCGCACACCAACGAACTCAGCACCCCCATGTGCGCCAACACACTGTGCTTAACTTCACGCGACACCTCCAACCCCTCGGTCGCCGCCACACACCGACCCAACCACGCTTCCACCCCCACCCCCGACGGACGACCCATCAGCGGCGTAAACGGCAGTGCCCCCACATTGCCCGACGACAAATACGCCACCCCATCCAACGCGCTCAACCGCCTATCGAATTCGGCCATCAGTGCCTTTCGTCTGAGGGGGATAGGTTGGAGAGAATATATCCGATCAACGCACCAACGTCATCGTCCGCGTCTGGCTAAACCTCGCCGCGGACAGCTCCAACCGGCACAAATACGTCCCGCTTGCTACGGCGGCCCCCGCATCATCGCGGCCGTCCCAAGGCTGCAAGTACAGCCCGGCCCCTTGGTGCTCTGCTACCAGCGAGCGAACCCGCTGCCCGGCCGCATTAAACACGCCGAGCTGCACCGGCCCGGCCGCTGGCAACTCGTACTGAATCAGGGTCTGAGCGTTGAACGGGTTGGGAAAGTTTTGCCGCAGGGCAAAGCTCGTCGGAGCGGCGTCCCAGGCTTCAATGGCCGTTGCGGCTTGCTCAATGTCCGCGGGGTTGAGAATTCCCTCGCCCGGCTGCCAGACCTCCGTATCGGGCCAATAGGCAGTCCAAGCAAACCACATGGCGTTGTACGCCGGGACTTGCGCCAACCGCCGCCCCGCCAGCGGCCCGGCAACGGCTTGGCCGAGCATGTTCCAGCGCGAACCCGTCTCCGCATCCATGAATTCGACCGGCAGCGGCCCCTCAGACGCCACCCGGTAAAAGCTCAATGGCGCGTCGTCGAGCTGGCTGAAATAGGCCAAGGCCGTGCGCGACTCCGCGTCGAATAGGACGACTAGGGGATCGCCGCCGACGAGATCGTTGATCACGGCTCCGTCGGGCAGCCGGGCAAAGGGAAAGGCTTTCGTCTGGTCGTTGCGGCACAAGCCCAACACGAGGTCCTTGGTCTCAAAGCGCGAGTCGAATGCGCCGCGATTGGTCGTCGGCAGGAAAATCAGGTTCTCGTGGTTGGTGCGGTAGTCGCGGTAAGGATAGCGGGTGTATTGGTGCTCGTTGTACGCCGGCCGCGAGTTGTAGCGCGCCCAGCCCGTGGCCGCTTTGACCACAGTGGTGCTTGGGTACATCCGCTTCCACAGTGCCCAAGTCGTCTCCACCACCGGCAGCAGTTCTAGGCGGTCGCCCACTTGGGGGCCGTTGATGGCCGTGTAGATCATCTGGGGATAGAGCGTTTCGCCGTCGCGCCGATCGTACATGACCAAGTTGCTGTTGATCAGCAGCCCAGAGACCCCGAACTCGATTTGCGATCCATCGTCATCCGTGGCGTTGAAGACTTGGCCGGTCCCCGTAAGCGGGCACAGCGATACGACGACCGACTGATCGCCGACGCGGTCGTTGATGATCTCGTTCCACCAGCCAATGTTGTGCGGGTACGCCCGCGGCTGGCCGTTGAGAACCAGCCCCATGACCACGTCGTCTTCCGCTAAGTAGCCCACTTCGGCCGGTGCGACGAAGGTGGGATTGGTGAGGGCCGGAATGCCGTCTTTGGCCACCCCGCCGGAGACGAGGTGACTGGTGAGAAAGCCCGGATCGTCGTAGCGGTTGGCAGCCGCCGGATGGATTGCCCCTAGCAGGAGCAAGGCCGCTAGTGCTAGATAGCTATGTCGCATCGGATATTCCTTTCGCTTTCGCCTTGGTACGCGACCCTTACGTTGGCGTCCGGGATCGAGGGCGTCCCGCCCTCGACTCCTTAGGAAGGCTGCCGCTGGTGTCGTGTACTCAGTTCTGCGAGCTTGGGTGATGGTTGCGCGGTTTTTTTTTATACCGCTCCCGCAAGACCCGCCGCATCACCTTGTTCGACGCGGTCCGCGGCAGCGATTCGACTGGTACTACCTCGTGAATTTTGAAGAGCGGATTGAGTTCTCGGCGGATCGCCTGCTGCATCGCGTCTTGCCAGTCCCCGTTGGAAGCCTCTAGCACCGCGAAGATCACCAGCCAGCTCGGGCCGCCCCCCGGCGGCGGCGCGGCAATCGCGGCGGTCTCCACCACCCCGGGCATCGCATTCAAGACGCGCTCGATCTCGGCCGAACTCACCTTGATGCCGCCTAGGTTCATGGCGTCGTCGGCGCGGCCATGGACCCGGTACACGCCCGGGGCCAGCCGCTCGACTTGGTCGCCGTGGCGGCGCAGCGGCACCCCATCCCGCTTGGGCACGCCTGCGTAGTACACGGCGCGGTGATCGCGGTTGAGCACCCGAGTTGACATGCCAATGGCCGGCGGGACCAAAAAGCCCTCGCCGCTGGCACACTCCTGCCCGTCCTCGTCCAAAATCGCCAAGTCCGTCCCCAGCGTCGCCGAATTAAAGGTCGCGGGTGCGACCGGCTCGACGAGCGTACTGAGCAAGTAGCCGCCCGCCAACTCGGTGCCGCCGCAGTATTCGAGTATGGGCCGATACCCCGCCAGTGCCATCAGATAGTGCATGTCCTCGGGGTTGGAGCACTCCCCGGTCGCACTAAACGCTCGAATCGCCGAAAAATCAACGCCCTCCATGCAGCCCGTGCTGCGCCAAGTTCGCACCATGCTCGGAATGACGCCGAGCATGGTAATGCGAGCCGCCTGCACAAACGCCCCAAAGCCCGGCTCGGTTGGCATTCCATAGTAAAGGGCCATCGTCGCCCGGTTCAAAAAGGCCGCGTAGATCAGCCACGGCCCCATCATCCAGCCCAAATTGGTCGGCCAAGCGACCACATCGCCCGGGTGGACATCTTGGTGATAATGCGCGTCGGCACCGCACTTGATCGGATTGACATGGGTCCAGGGCAGCGCCTTGGGATCGCCGGTCGTCCCGGATGAAAACAGGACATTGGTCGTCGCGTCGGGATCGCTGGCCACGGCCGCGAACGGAGCGTCGGCTGGCAGGAATTCGTCCCAGTGCCGATCCCCCGGGCGCAACGGCTCCGTCAACCCCTCCACGCGCCCCGGCAACACAATCGCCAACGGAGCGTCAGCCGCGACCAAGCGCGGGTACAGGGGCAACGTACGCCCCCCGCGCAAAATCACGTCTTGCGTAAAAACGGCTTGGGCCGCCCCGAGCCGCAGCCGAGCGGCGATCTGGGGCGCGGCAAAGCTGTCGGCAATAGCCACCACCGCGCAACCAGCCTTGATGATCCCCAGATAGATGGCCACGGCTTCGGCCGTCATCGGCATGGCCACGGCAATCCGAGCACCCGGGCCAAACCCCAACGCACACAACCCACCGGCGACCCGGTCGCACAAGCCTTCTAGGGCACTGAAACTCATCCGCTCTAGCCGGCCGCCCTCGCGCTGAAAGACGATGGCCGTCTGATCGGCGGGCGCCTGAAAGCAGCTCTCGACGATGTTCATCTCGGCCCCGACAAACCACTGGGGGGCTTCGACGCCTTGGGATAGATCGAGCAGCCGGGTGTATGGCTTGCGAAAGCGAATTCCCAAGCGCGCCACCGTCCGGGCCCAAAACGCCTCCCGCTCGGCAACCGACCACGCAAAGAGCGCGGCGTGCGAATCCAGCCCCAACTCGCGCCGTAGCGCCGTTATGTGCGCGTGTTCAATGTCGGCTGGCTCGGGGAAAAACACCGGGCCGCCCGTGCGCCCGTAAATGGCTCGATAGAGCAACTGGTGTAGGGCAAAGGGATGATCCGGCCGCAGAATGCCGCGGGCCGCGGCCCGCCAGCGCGCTTCCGGCGTGCCGGCGAGGGCTTTGATTTGGGCGAGGAGCTCGGCTGCCTCTAGCTCGCCCACCCCGCAGCCGATGATGTCGGCGCGTTGGATCACGGCGTCACGGCCACCCGCACGCGCTGGCTCAGTTCGGCTGGCGGGAGGCAACGGGTCTCGTCGCAGGCCTGATATTGGACTAGGAACCGCACATAGCCGGCCGTGCCCGCCGCGGCTGGGGGCAGCGACAAATCCGCCCCCAGCGCGACCTGCTCCTCGTACACCGCGAGCGTCTCGCCTAGGGCCGGAAAGGCCCGCGAGTGGCCGGTGGGATAGCGCACGCGGGCAAAGTCCAACGGCCAGTCTGCATTGAGCGTCAGAGAGGTGGGAATGAGCAAGTCGCCCGAGGCCGGATTGGCGTTGATGTGCCAGCCCGGGCGGATGTCCAAATGCACGGCCGCGGCAAATTTCTCGCCAGCCACCGGCCGTTGCACGGACAGCTCGACCCGCATCGAGACGAGCGAATCCGCTGGGGTGTCCGCCCAAGCGGCTGCGGGCAGTGCCGCTTGCAGGTGGCGCTCGGCCGCCGCGGCTAGGTGTACCGAGGCCGTAGGCTGCGCCCGCATCGCCCCGCCAAAAGCGGCCAGAAGCTGCGCGACCCGGCGGCGATAGGATGCTTGGCCGGTGAGCTCGGCCAAATCCAACAGCGCGTGGGCCGCCACTGCGTTGCCCGAAGGCAGGGCCGAGTCTTGGGCGAACTTGCTCCGCACGATCAGCGCGTTGTCCGCTTCCGTAAAGAAAAAACCCCCTGCCGCTTGGTCCCAAAACCGGGCCACCATCTCGGCGCTTAGCTCGCGCGCGGCCTGCAACCACCGCCCCTCGCCGGTGGCCCGGTGCAGGGCCGTCAGCCCACGCGCCAAAAACGCATAGTCATCTAGATAGGCCGCCTGCCGCGAAGTGCCCAGCCGATGGACCCGCCACAACCCCCCGTCTGCGCGCCGCAAATTCTCCAGCGCGAAATTGGCCGCCCGCTCGGCCGCCCGGCGATATCGGGGATCGCCCAAAACCGCGAACCCGCGGGCGTATGCCTCGATCATCATCCCGTTCCAAGCGGCGAGCACCTTGTCGTCGAGGAGGGGATAGGGCCGCTCGGCTCGCGCCGCCAACACGCGCTGCCGCCCGAGCGTCAGCCGATCCCCGAGCTCGGCCCGCGGCGGTTTTGCGTAGAGGACGCCCCCCTCGCCTTCGGGCATGGCGGCCAACCCATAGACGTCCCAAAACGAGGCCGCGTCGCGCCCCAACACGCGGTCCAAGTCCCGCGCAGTCCACAGGTAGTACTTGCCCTCTTCGGCCTCGGTTTCGGCGTCCAATGCCGAGTAAAAAGCCCCGGCCGGGCCGGTCATCTCCCGGGCGACAAAGCGAAAAATGTCCTCAGCCACCCATTGCCAGCGGTCGTCGCCCGTCAATTCGTACGCCCGCAGGTACAGCCGCGCCAAGTGCGCTTGGTTGTAGAGCATCTTCTCGAAGTGCGGCACTCGCCACTCGGCATCCGTGGCGTAGCGGTGAAAGCCCCCGCCGATTTGGTCGTAGATGCCGCCCGCGGCCAGCTGCTCCAGCGAGTGCAAAACGATGCGCTGTATTTGGGGATCGGCAAAGCGGGCGGGCGTGGCCATCAGCAGGTCCAAGCGCAGGCTCGGGGGAAATTTGGGGGCTCCCCCAAAGCCGCCGTTAATCGCGTCGTAGCGCGTTTGAACAGCGGCGAGGACCTGGGCTAGGAGCAAAGAATCGGGCGGCGCGACCGCTGTTTCCGGCCCGGATTCCAAGTCGCGAATGGCCGCGGTCAAGCGGGCCGCGATTTGGAGCACCTGCGCACGCTGGTCTTGCCAGCGCCGGTGCGCGAAGTCCAAGACTTGGGGAAAGGAAGGCCGCCCGGGCAGGGGCTTGGGCGGAAAGTACGTGCCGGCAAAAAACGGCTCTTGGTCGGGCGTCAAAAACACCGAATTCGGCCAGCCGCCGTGCCGGGTGGTTAGCTGGGTCGCCAGCATGTAAATGCGGTCGATGTCGGGCCGCTCCTCCCGATCGACCTTGATGTTGATAAAGCTGGCGTTCATCTGCGCTGCGATCGCGGGGTCGGAAAAGACCCGCCGCTCCATGACGTGGCACCAATAGCAGGTTGAGTAGCCGACCGACAGAAAAATCGGCTTGTCCTCGGCCTGCGCTCTCGCCAGGGCTTCCTCGCCCCAAGGATACCACTCGACCGGATTGTGCGTGTGCAGCAATAAGTACGGGCTCGTCTCTCCGACCAGATGATTGCTGTATTTCCACGAGCCATCCGCGGTTTTCAGCGCATCCCCGCTGGCCGGGCCGGCGACAAAGACGCCGAACCAAACGCACCGGGCTATGGACGAAAGACCAGCCAAGCAGGCCCTACCCGATCAGGGCTCGGGTCGCCTCCACCACGTACTGGACGTCCTCGCGCCCGACGTGCCGATTCGCCACGAGCCGCGCCCCGTGCGGCGGACGCGGATTGCACAACACGCCCCGCGCCTTCCACTCGGCCACTAAATCGGCCGCCGACCACCCCAAGGCCGCAAAATCCACTTTGAGGATGTTGGTGGGACGCGGCGGAAAAATCACCTCAACGCCTTCAATCGCTCCCAGCCCTGCGGCCAGTTCCCGCGCCACCGCGTGATCCTCGGCCAGCCGATCGACCATTTGCTCTAGAGCCACGATTCCGGCCGCGGCCGCGACGCCGGCTTGGCGCATGGCCCCCCCGAGCCGCTTGCGCATTCGATAGGCCCGCTCGATGAAGTCCCTGCTTCCGCACAGCAGCGAGCCGACCGGCGCACTCAGCCCCTTGGAGACGCAAAACATCACGGAGTCGACGTGGCGAGTAAATTCGGGGACCTGCGTCCCAATGGCGACCGCGGCGTTAAAAATGCGCGCTCCATCTACGTGTAGCTTCAGCCCGTGGTCGCGGCATGCGGCCCCCACGGCCGCGACCTCGGCGACCGACCAAGCGTGGCCGGCGTGGTTGTTGTGGGTGTTCTCAATGCAGACGACCTTGAGCGGGGCGAAGTGCGGGTTGTCGGCGCGGACAGCCTCGCGCACGTGGTCGCCGGTGATGACGCCGTGCTCGCCAGCCACGGTGCGCGCGGCCAAGCCGGCCAGCGAGGCATAGGTTCCGGCCTCCCAGTAATAGATGTGCGCCTGCTCCTCAAAGAGCACCTCGTCGCCCCAATGGGTGTGGGCCATCAAGGCGCAGGCATTGCCCATCGTACCCGAGGGCACGTAGAGCGCGGCTTCCATGCCCACTTTTTCGGCGGCCAATTCTTGCAGGCGGTTGACCGTGGGGTCTTCGCCGTACACATCGTCGCCCAACGGCGCTCCGGCCATGGCCTCCCGCATGGCCTCGGTCGGCAGGGTGATCGTGTCGCTGCGCAGGTCGATTGTCTTGTCGCTCATAAGAAGTACGCTCCTTGATTGACGCTGTAATTTACTGGCCCTATTTTAAGCGGTTAAGCGGTCGTAAATTTACAAATCGCAAGGAGTTGCGTCCATGCCCTTTTCTTCTAAAGGCACCACGCACCGCAGCACCGCCACGGGCCGCCGCGGCATGATCGCCTCGGCGCATCCGCTCGCTTCTCTCGCCGGCATGCGCCTCCTGATGGAGGGCGGCAATGCCATTGACGCGGCCATTGCCACGGCCGCGGCGCTCAACGTGGTTGAGCCGTACATGTCGGGCATTGGCGGCGTTGGCTATCTGCATATCTACAGTGCCCGCGCAAAAGAACACAAGATCGTCGATTACGTCGGTCTCACCCCGCGGGCGGCCACCCTGAGCCTGTACGACAAGGACAAGCAGGTGCTCGGGCCGCTCTCGCCGCTGGTGCCGGGTGCTTGCGGCGGTTGGCTGGCCGCGCTGGAGCGCTATGGCTCAGTCGAAGCCGCCCGCGTGTTCGCGCCGGCCATTGAGTACGCCGAGCAGGGCTACGCCCTCACGGTCAAGAACGCCTATTTCTACGCAGGGGCGGCCGAGAGCCTGCGCCGCTTCAAGACCGGGGCCGACACCTACCTGCTCAACGGCGCGGCCCCCGAGCCCGGGGAAGTGGTGGTGCAACAGGCCCTCGCCGAGACCTTCCGCCAAGTCGCGGCCGAGGGCGCGGAAGTCTTTTACCGGGGCGCGATTGCCGACCGCATCGCCCGCTACATGGCGGAGACCGGCGGCCTACTTACCAAAGAAGACCTCGCCGACTTTGCCCCGGCTTTTGTCGATCCGATTTCCACCAACTATCGCGGCTACGAGGTCTTTGCGCCGCCGCCGCCCTGCCAAGCCGTCCAGTACTTAGAGACGCTGGCCATTATGGAGGGCTTTGACGTGGCGGCCCTCGGCCACAACACCGCCCCGACCTTGCACCGCTTTATCGAGGCTGCCAAGCTGGCCATGGCCGACCGCATTGCCTACGCGGCCATCGCCGACCCGCCGACTCAGGGGCTGCTCTCCAAAGAATACGCGGCGGAGCGGCGGGTGCTCATCGGCGACGAGGCCCAGTGGACAGCGGGCGATCGCCTCGCGCCCGGCGGCCCGGCTGGGCAGGTCAAAGCGGGCGACCCGCGCGCGTGGATGAGCGAATGCACGACCCACTTCGACGCCATCGACGCCGAGGGCAATGCGGTTGCCTGCACCCAGAGCTTGGGCGGCGGCTTTGGCTCGTCTATGGTGGTGCCAGAAACCGGCATTGCACTCAACAACTTCATGCGGTGGTTTGACCGCGAGCCAACCAGTCCCAATGTCATCGGCCCGGCCAAGAAAAACGAGATGTGCGTTTCACCGGCCCAAGTTTGGGACGCCGATGGCCTGCGGCTGCTCATCGGCACCCCGGGGAGCTATGGCATTCTCCAGACGACGCCGCAGATGATCATGAACATCCTCGATCACCAGTTGAATGTCCAAGCCGCCATTGAGGCCCCCCGCGTCAAGACCGGCTCCTCCGGCTTTGTCGTCGATGCTGAAAACCGCATTGACCCCGCGGTCGTTGCCGAGCTGGAGCGTCGCGGCCACCAGTTCAATTTTCTCGGCGATTGGTCGACCGGAGTCGGCGGCGGCCAAGGC
Organism: Candidatus Latescibacterota bacterium; assembly: GCA_965242865.1. Taxonomy (GTDB): domain Bacteria; phylum Latescibacterota; class UBA2968; order UBA8231; family UBA8231. Next base: position 3,820,050 of record CBDETK010000013.1, on the reverse strand, counting down.
ATCATGGTCGATGGGGCCACGGGTTCCTTTATGGGCGGGGCCGACCCGCGCCGCGACGGCTATGCCCTCGGGTGGTGAATGATGAGCGCAGACACTAGCCCCCACGTCGAATTTTCCGGCGTCAGCAAAAGCTACGATGGCCGCAACTGGGTCGTGCGGGACCTCGATCTCACCGTGCTCAAGGGCGAATTCCTCACCATGCTCGGGCCGTCTGGGTCGGGCAAGACGACCTGCCTGATGATGCTCGCCGGGTTTGAGACGCCCGCTTCCGGCACCATTCACATCAATGGCGTGCCGGTCAGCGATTTGCCGCCCCACAAACGCGACATTGGCGTCGTCTTCCAAAACTACGCGCTCTTTCCGCACATAACGGTCGGCGGCAACTTGGCGTTTCCGCTCGAAGTGCGCGGCATGGACCCCAGCGAGCGGCAAGAGCGGGTGGCCCGCACCCTGCGCTTGGTGCGCCTCGAAGGCTTGGAGGATCGTCGTCCGGGGCAGCTATCCGGCGGCCAGCAACAGCGCGTTGCGATCGCCCGCGCCTTGGTCTTCGACCCGGAACTCGTATTGATGGACGAGCCGCTCGGGGCACTCGACCGCCGGCTGCGCGAAGAAATGCAATACGAAATCCGCCGCATTCAGCGCACCTTGGGCATCACCGTCGTCTATGTCACGCACGATCAGCAGGAGGCCATGGTCATGTCCGATCGGGTCGCGGTCTTTCGCGGCGGCGTGATCGAGCAAATCGCGTCCCCAGAGATGCTCTACGAAGAGCCAGAGCGCGCTTTTGTGGCCCATTTCATCGGCGAGAACAACCGCCTAACCGGCGTGGTGCGCACGGTGGGCGACGGCGTGTGCGAAGTGGAGGTCGGCGGCGAGATCATCAAGGCCGTGAGCTTGGGGCAATGCCCGCCCGGGGCTGCCGCAACGGTCGTGGTGCGGCCGGAGCGCGTGGAGCTCCCGGTGAATAAGAGCGAGCACTCGCACGCGTACGCCAACGAGTTTGACGCCGAGATCGAGGACATAACCTTTATCGGCGATCACTTGCGCCTGCGCCTAAAGCTGTGTGGGCACTCGGGCTTCATCGTCAAGATTCCCAACCTCGTGGGCCACGGAGCGGTATTGCCCGGCGATCGGATCCGCGTCGGCTGGACCTTGCTCGACTGCCGAGCACTGCAACCCGACGACGAGGACGACGAGGGAGATTCACCAGCCAGTGATTGACCCAGTAAGAGCACAACAGGCGCGGCAGCGGCGGCGGGCGGCCGGGCTGGCCCTGCCGCTGGTGGCCTTTGTCTTGGCGACCTTTGTCGCGCCCCTCGGCACGTTGCTCGTGCGCAGCGTCCACGACCCCCTAGTCGCGGATGCGCTGCCGGAAACGCTCGCCCTATTGCGCGAATGGGACGGGGCCAGCGCCCCACCAGAGCCGGTGTATGCCGCGGCCGCCCGCGAATTGCTGCAAGCGCGGGAGCAGCGCACCCTCGGCCAAATTGCCACCCGCGTCAACCGCGTCAAGAGTGGCTTGCGCAGCGTCGTCACGCGCAGTGCGCGCAAGTTGCGCACCGCCGGCGGCGATTCTTGGCGCGCAACCCTGGTCGGCATCGACGCCGCTTGGGGCGAGCCGGAGGTGTGGTTGGCGATTCGCACCACCGGGGAGCGGTTCACGCTCCGCCACTATATCAACGCGCTCGATCTCGTGCGCCAACCCGATGGCCACATCGCCCGGCAGCCCGAGGAACGCCGCATTTACCTGCCGCTTTTGTGGCGGACGCTGGCCATTAGTTTGGGCATTTCCGCGCTGTGCTTGGCCATTGGCTACCCGGTGGCCCACCTGATCGCCCACGCGCCACCGCGCCGCGCCAATCTGCTGTTGCTGCTGGTGTTGGTGCCGTTTTGGACCTCGCTGCTGGTGCGGACCACGGCTTGGATCGTGCTGCTCCAGACGCAGGGCGTAATCAACAACGTCTTGGTGGTGCTCGGGCTGGTCGCGGACGACGGCCGCATCGCCATGATATACAACATGACCGGCACGTTTGTGGCGATGACCCACGTGTTGCTGCCCTTCATGGTCTTGCCGCTGTACTCGGTAATGCGCTCGATTCCGCCTTCGCACGTACAGGCCGCGGCGTCCCTCGGCGCGACCCCGTTTCAGGCGTTCTGGCGAGTCTATTGGCCGCAGACGCTGCCCGGCGTTGGCGCGGGCTCGCTCATGGTGTTCATCCTCGCCATTGGCTACTACATCACGCCGGCCCTGGTCGGTGGGAGCAAGGGGCAGCTCATCTCCAACATGATCGCCTATCACATGCAGACCTCGCTCAACTGGGGACTGGCCGCGGCACTCGCCTTCATCCTGCTCGTGGGCGTCATCGCACTGTACGTGCTGTACGACCGCGTGGTGGGCATCAACCGCATGAGGCTGGGCTGATGCTTGGGCGCTGGATTTACCTCGCGTTTTGCACGGCCGTATTTGTCTTTTTGGTCGCGCCGATTTTGGTGATCGTACCCCTCAGCTTCAACGCCGAGCCGTATTTCACGTTTACCGAGGGCATGCTGCGCCTCGACCCGGACGCGTACTCGCTGCGTTGGTATCGCAGCATCGTCGAAGACGGCGTCTGGGCTCGCGCCTTAGTCAACAGCGTGATCATCGGCATTTCGGCGACCTTGCTCGCGACCTCGCTGGGCACCCTAGCGGCCCTCGGGCTGGCGAATTCGGCCATGCCCGCTCAGAAGACCGTGATGGGGCTGCTGATCTCGCCGCTGATCACGCCGGTCATCATCTCGGCGGTGGGGATGTTTTTCTTTTACTCCAGCCTCGGGTTGGCTCAGACCCACCTCGGCATAATCCTCGCCCACGCCGTGCTTGGGGTCCCGTTTGTGGTGATCACCGTAACCGCCACGTTGTCGGGTTTTGACCCGAACTTGATGCGGGCCGCAGCCAGCCTCGGCGCGGGGCCGCTGCGGAGCTTCTGGCGCGTACAGTTGCCGCTCATCGCGCCCGGGGTTGCGTCCGGGGGGTTGTTCGCCTTTGCCGCCTCCTTCGACGAGGTCGTGGTGGTTCTGTTTATGGGCGGCTTGGAGCAGCGAACCATCCCGCGGCAGATGTGGGCGGGCATTCGCGAGCAAATCAGCCCCACCATCCTGGCGGTGGCGACGTTTCTCATCGCGTTTGCTGTCTTGGTTCTGTTTACGGTAGAATGGCTGCGTCGCCGCAGCAGTGAAGCCAGCTCTCCCGCAGAATGAACGCCGACGAACTTCACAACCACCGGGTCTAAAAGGAGAACGATATGCTGAGATTTACCGAAGAAATCATGCTTCTTTTGCTCGACGACGAGGATGGGAGCTTTGCCCGAGTATCCGACCGGTTGGTGCGCTACGCCTTGGGCGGCGGGGTCCTGATGGAACTGGCGCTCGAAGACCGCATAGACACCGACCTGAATAAGCTGACTCTCGTCGATAGCACGCCCCTGCAAGATAGCCTGCTCGACCCAATGCTAAGCACCATTGCCGCAGCGACCCAGACGCACGATACCCGGTACTGGCTAGAGTACGCGGCCGAGCGCGCCGACGACATCCGCGAGGGATCGCTCCGCCGGCTGGTGCAGAAAGGCATTCTCGCACGCGAGGATGAGCGCTTCCTGTGGGTATTTCGCTCGCGGCGCTATCCGGCCATCGATGGCAAGGCCGAGCTAGAGGTCAAGTTGCGCATCATGGAGGTGCTGTTCAGCGATAAAATTCCCGACCCCCGCGACGTGGTCATTATCTGCTTGGCAGATGCCTGTGGAATTTTCGAAAAGCTCTTGGCCAACCGCGAGCTAGACCGGGCGACCGGACGCATCGAACAGGTGCGCAAGCTGGACTTGATTGGCCAAGAGGTGACAAAGGCCATCTGGGACATTGAAGCGTCGCTCGCCCTCGCCGTGCAGCCGCACATGTACTAGCTGCGGTCGCAGCCTAAGTACACGACCCCTGCTTTAAGTTCGCATTTTACTGGTGCGCCGCACCCCGCCGCTGGCCGCCCGGTTGAAAGACATCATCGTATTTGGGGCCGTCTCATCCTTGCCCCTCGCGGGAGTGCTGGCGCACAACTGGACGGTCTCCGGGGCCCTGACCGCGAGACGCGGCAAGTCCGGGCAGTCTCTATCCGATGGGCTGTGCCAGATCGGCGAGGTATTCCGCGAGTGGGTCGTCCCCTCGAACGGACTGGACGGGTTGGATTATCTTCTGTGGACAGCGGCCGGATTGGTGGTGGTAGCGGATCGGACGGCATCGCCGCGCTGGGGGTTGGAGTTGGCACTCCCTCTCGGGGTGTTCGCCTTGAGGTCCAAACGTTCCAGCGGCGGTATGGCGTAGTGGCGGGCGGACTTGATGGGACCGGCGGTGTTGAAGAAGCGCATGAGCGATTGGGGGCCAGCGGTCAGTTTTTGACCGCAAAGAGAATTTTGTAGAGCACCGGCACGAACAGCAAGGTGATCACAGTGGCAAAGAGCAAGCCCACCATGATGGCCACTGCCATCGGCTCCCACATCAGCCCGCCACCCAAGTAGAGGGGAACAAGCCCCAGCGTCGTCGTGCAGGTGGTTAGCAAGATGGGACGAAATCGCTGCTGCGCGGCCGCGACAATCGCTTCTATGGGCTTTTCGCCAGATTGATCCAGTTCGATCTGTATGCGGTCTAAGAGCACGATAGCATTGTTGATAACGATACCGGCCAACGAGATCAATCCAAGAAAGGCGAAAAAACCAAAAGACGAGCGGAAGAGGAGCAATCCGGCGACAACCCCGATCAGGCCGAGCGGAATCGTGCTCAACACGATACAGGTCTTGCGGAAGGAGTTGAACTGAACGATCAACAGCAGCAAAATGATAAAGCCGGATAGCGGCAGCTTGGCGAAAACCGCGCCCATAGACTCGCCGCTCTGCTCGGACTCGCCGCCCAACTCGTAGCGATAGCCCTGCTTCCAAGACTTGCTGTCTTGGTCGAGGTACGCGATGAGCGCGTCGGTGACATCCCGCGCCGTAAAACCACTTTTGGCATCGCAGGTCACGGTCAAAGTGCGGTACAGACCGCGCCGTTTGATCTTGGCGAGTTGCCACTGGGGCACAATCTGCGCCACTTGTCCTAGGGGCACGTTTTTGCCCGATCCTTGGGCGTAGATGTTGATGCTCTCCAGTTGGCGCACATCGACGTTCTGACTGCTTTCGTTGCGCAGGACAATGGGGATGCTCTGGTCGCCCTCGCGGAAAGCACCCGCATTGAAGCCCGCCAGCCCGACCTGCAGCGAAAGGGCGATATCTTGGTTGGTTAGGCCGGCATTCTGGGTCTTGGACTGGTCGATGTCAACGGCGACTTTTTTGATCTTAGGCCCCCAATCGTCGCCGATATTCTGCGTACTGGGTAGCTCGTTGAGTTTTTGCTTGACGCGCTCGGCGAGGGCAAACAGTTCGTTGGGGTCCGGCCCTATTATCCGCACGGCCACATCCGCTCCTCCGCCCCCGCCTCCGGCCAACGTTGAAACCCGGATCTCGGCGTCTGGAAAGGAGCGGAAGCAAAAGGCATCTAGGCGGTCCATCACCCACTGGTTGTCGTCGCCCGAACTGGTATTGAGCAGCAGGTGAGCATACCCGGAATTGGCTTCGCCCGGCTGATAACCTTGGTCGTAGGAGGGCGGGCCTTCGCCGACAAAGGTCGCCCAGTCCGTTACTCCGCGCCGCCGTTGTGGGTTCACCAAGAGGCTATCCGCAATATGCGATTCGAGCCGTTCTACCCGAGCGGCCGTCGTCTCAATTTTGGTGCCCAAGGGCAAGTTCAGATCTATTGTCAACAGGTTGCGTTCGCTGTCGGGAAAAAAGATGAACGGCAAAAAACCAAAGCCAAAAAGCGACAAAACAAACAAACCAGCGATGAGCGCCGTGAATGAATAGGGGCGCTTAAGGGCCTTGAGGAGCAACCCTTTGTATTGGCCGTTGAGACGCTCGATAACGGTGCTTTGCCCTTGAGAGGCCGGCCGTTTCACCCGAATGAAAAACACCGCCAGCAAAGCCACCATGGTTAGGGAGAGCAACCAAGAAGCGAGCAGGGCGATGGAAATCACACTGAAAAGCGGCCCCACGATCTCGCCCATGATGGACTCGGCTAAAAAGAAGGACAAGAAAGCGGCGGAAGTGGTCAGCGAAGAGACTAGGAGCGGTACGGCCAGCTCCCGCGCCGATTCAATGGCGGCCGCTTGGGCGTCGGCCCCCTTCTCCATCTTGACCACAATCGCTTCGGACACCACGATGGCATTATCCACCAACATGCCCAGTGCCATGATCAGCGCGGCCAGCGACACTTGGTTGAGACCAATATCGAGCAAGCCCATGACGAAAAGGGTTGCGATAATGGTCATGGGAATGAGGCTCGCCACCACTAGGCCGGTGCGCAGCCCTAAAAAAAGCAGCATGGACAACAGCACAATGGCGACGCTTTGCAAGAGATTGTTGGTGAAGTTGGCAACCGATTTCTCGACCTCAAAATCTTGCGAGGCCACTCGGTTGAAGGTTATCCCCAAAGGCAAGCGCGCTTGATGGAGGGCTACGAGTTGGTCCAGCTCCCGGCCCAACTTGATGATATTGGCCCCTTCGCTGAGTGCCACCGAGAGCGACAGCCCGGGCTGACCGTTGATTTTAACTAGGTGCTGTTGCGGGGTTTCATAAGCTCGCACGATGCGGGTTATATCGCCGAGGGACACGCTGCCGCCCTTGCCCACCTCGATCAACGTCCTCCCCAGAGCTTCCAGATCGGCGTAACTGCCGGTCGGCTCGATCACGAGGCGTTCATCCTCTAAGCTCACCTCACCGCCGGAAAAAACGATGTTGGTACTGGCGATGCTGTTCTTGATCTTTTGGGCCGAAAGGCCCAGTTCGGCCAGCCGGGCGTCGTTGAATTGCAGGTAGATTCGCTCTGCTTGGATGCCGCTTATTTTTACCGAGGCCGCGTCGGGTAGTTTGATCAGGTCGTCGCGCAGGTCTTGGGCGTAAGTCTTGAGTTCGGCAAAGGTGAAACCATCTCCCGTTAGGCCGATCACAATGCCGTACACCACGCCGATCCCATCGTCCTTGACCTCGGGGCCATTGATGTCGTCGGGCAAATCCGAGCGAATGGTCTCGATTTTGCGGCGCAATCGGTCCCATACTGCTTGGAGTTCGTCCGGCCGCACTGCCTGTTTGAGCTCGACCGAAACGACCGACAGCCCGGTCCGCGATTCGCTGGTGACGGTTTTCAGTTCGGGCAATTCTTGTGCGACCTCTTCGATCTTGCTGGTGATCAGGGCTTCGACGCGCTCGGGACCCGCGCCGGGGAAGCTAGTCACCACTGAAGCGACGCGGACGGTGTACGGGGGCATGCTGTCGCGTGGCATCGTCTGATAGCCGGCCAAGCCCAGCAGCACGACGACGACCAAGGCCACGATGGTGACGCGGTTGTTTTTTAAGACGATTTGGGTGAGGTTCATATAGCAGTCCTAGAGGGTAAACTCTTCGGTACTCACTTGAGGTAGAGCATCCGCCGGGTCTGCACCTCACCGGGAAAATGCAGGCGTCCGACATAGACTCCTGCTGCCACCGCCGAGCCATACTGGTCGCGGCCATCCCACTGGACTTGGTATCTACCTACAGCTTGGAACTCGTCCACTAGGATGCGCACCGGCTGCCCGAGAGTATTGTAGATCACCAGCCGAACCGGGCCGGGCGCGGCCAAGCGGTAGGGGAGCTGGGTGGTGCTGTTGAAGGGGTTGGGGTAGTTCGCCTGTAGAACCGTCCGCGTCGGCAGTCCCGGCGTTGCCGCGATCTCTTCTTCCGCGACTGTCGGTATGTTGCTCCGCGACATATCCCACAGCAATGTTACTCCGCTGGAACCGAGACTCGCTAAGGTAGCATTATCTGGAGAGAATTCTAGGGCATCAACTGTTCTCCCGTATGTCTCGATAGTGGCAATGTGATCCTTCCTCGTTCCCTCACCAGTCACATCCCAAAACCAAATCTTACCACTCCAATCGGGACCATAACCACCGGCGGCGAGGATGAATCCATCCGGCGAAAATTTCAAGGATGTGAGTCTTACTGGAACATTATCCGGTGTATGGTCTGAGTGGCCATAAAAGGTGGCCTTATGCCGAGTGTGCTCTCCCGGGGTCGCATCCCACAGAAGAACACGATTATCATTATAGGAACAGGCTATGGTCTCTCCATTTGGGGAAAACGACATCAGGGAAACATAACCGTAGAATCTACTCCTTTCTATGGTATCTATGAGTTGGCCATTCAGAAAATCCCACAGCACGACTGTTCCATCTCTTCCATAAGCCAACTTAGAGTCATGTAGTACGGGATTCCGAAGAAAACGATTCCCTTCAAACGTGGCCTTGATCTCTCCTTTATCAATATCCCACAATTCTAAGGTCGTTGTTTCAGAATCGCCCACGAGTACGAAAGCTCCATCAGGAGACAAAGCCCGGAATTGTCGCTCCCAATATCCATACTCATCGCTATCCTTCGTTAGTGCGGTCTTAATTTCACCGGTGGCCGTATCCCACAACCACGCCCCAACAAAAGGTTGGCTGGCGGTCAAGGTGGTTCCGTCGTATGAGAAAGCCAATTCATCAATCCGCGATGATATGGGAACACTCAGAGTAGTCTTCAACTGCCAACTGTGAGTATCCCACAGCTTCACAAACATGGCTCCCCTACCATTCTCATCGTTTCGCGTAGACTCGGCAGTGGCAAAGATAGAACCGTCATGAGAGAAGGTGATCGCGGTTTGGTGCTCCGTTCTGTGGATGATTTTTTCTTTACCATTGTCCACATCCCAAAACCCAACATTCTCACTTAAAAAAAGAGCTCCCGGACGGAACCATGCCCAATCATCCAATCCGAGTACATTTTTGACTTCGGCACTCTCCATATCCCACACCCAGAAAGTGCTTCCCGGTCCTTCTCTCTTGCCGGCTAGCCGTAGCCCATCCGGGGAAAAGCTTAACGACAGGACGCGGTGATCTGGAAATTTCAGGGCATCCTTGATTTGACCGCTTGCTACATCATACAGAGTAACACTCGATGTATTATACGAGTCCGCTGGGCGGTTAGGATTCGTAACGACCGCCAAGGTGGTCCCGTCGGGTGAAAACGCCATTATATAGGGTTTTTCTCTTCCTCCTTCAAAGGTGGATAGTTCCCAGTTGCTCATATCCCACAAAAGAAACAAAGTTTTGACCGAAGGTAAACCCACTGCGGCCACCGCCAAGGTTACGCCGTCTGGCGAAAAGGCGAAGGCACTTCCAGATAGCACGGGAGCGGGCTTTCTTTGTGCGCTCGGTATATTCCATAGACCAATCTCCTTGTCAAACTGCCGACCTCCATACCGGATCCCCAAGATAGTTCCGTCTGGGGAGAAATTAATTTGGCGTATACTTTGATCTACATCGAATTCGGCTATCAGTTGCCCATTGGATGTATCCCGCAACCTCACCTTAGACTCGTCTTCATAATCATCATACAGCGCATAAGCGCTTTTACTGACCAGAATAGAGCCATCTGGCGAATAGACGAGGGAACCAATGTATCTTGCCGGAACCCTAGCGACCTCGGCTCCGGTCTGAGTATCGTAGAGGAAAATTTCGTCATCGGTGCCTACCGCTAGTTGAGTTCTGTCTAGCGAAAGAGCCGCAGCCGTCGCTCTCCCCTTTCCCAAGGTTTTGAATGGTTTCGCTGCCGGCAGCTCAGGCGATGCCGCATTCGGACTCCACAGGACGCTCCCCACCAAGCCGAGCAGGACAAACAACCAAGTCTTTTGCATCATCAGAATAGGTCTCCCTTTCATTAGGGGGTCGCATCCCACACCAGTATCGTGCCGTCGAAACTGGCACTGGCCAAGATGGCCCCAGATGGCGCATACGATACGGAATTAACCGCATTACCATGCCCCCTCAAGGATTTTTTAAGTTGACCGCTAGCTACATCCCAGAACTGAATCGACCTGCCGCGGCCACTGGCTAGGGTGAACCCGTCCGGAGAGAACGCCACGGAATAGACCGGACCTGAATGCCCAAGGATTTTTTTGAGTTGGCCGCTGGTCGCGTCCCACAATCGAATCGTGCCGTCCCGACTGCCACTGGCTAGCGTGGACCCGTCCGGAGAGAACGCCACGGAATAGACCCAGTAAGTATGCCCTTCGAGGGTGATCCTGAGTTGGTTGCTCGCCACATCCCATAACTGAACCGTGCCATCACTGCCGCTGGCTAGGATGGACCCATCTGGGGAGAACGCTAGGGAAAAGACCACACCACCCGGATTCTCGAGGATGGTTTTAAGCTGGCTGCCAGCCACATCCCATAACCGAATCGTGCCGTCCCAGCTACCACTAGCGAGGATGGTGCAATCCGACGAGAAAACCACCGAACTGACCAAGCGCGTATGTCCCGGCCAAGTGTCCTGCACTTGGCCGCTAGCCGTATCCCACAACCGAACCATCCCGAAAAAGCCACTTGCCAAGGTGGCCCCGTCCGGGGAAAAAGCCAACGGAGGGTCGTCGTCCGCATACTCGCCGAGGACCTTGAATAGGCCGTTCGCCAGATCCCACAGGCCCACTGTGCCGTCCCAATTGGAACTGCCCAGAGTGGAGCCATCCGGCGAAAAAGCTAAGGAATAGACTCCACGAGTATCTTCTTCGAGGATGGTCTTGAATAGGCCGTTCGCCAGATCCCACAGGCCCGCCGTCCCATCCTCACTGGCAATGGCCAGAGTGGAGCCATCCGGCGAAAAAGCTAAGGAATTGATCCGAGACCAATGCCCATTGAGGGTGGTTTTTAGTTGTCCGCTGGCTACATCCCATAACTGGACCTCGCCATCTATGCTGCCATTGGCCAAGGTAGCTCCATCCGGCGAGAAGGCCATCGAACTAGCCACATACCAACCATCGAGGATTTTTAGTTGCCCGCTTAGTTGCCCGCTGGCTATATCCCATAGGCCCACTGTGCCGTCCCAATTGGAACTGGCCAAGGTGGCTCCATCCGGCGAGAAGGCCATCGAAACGACCCCGTGACTCCCAGGCCCCTCTAGGGCGGCCTTGGGCTGCCCGCTCGCTGCATCCCATAACCGGACCCCACCACCCGAGCTGCCACTGGCCAAGGTGGTTCCATCCGGCGAGAAAACCAGCGAAACGACCCTATACCTATGTCCGTCGAGGGTGGTTTTGAGTTGGCCACTGGCTGTATCCCACAACAATATCATGCTGCTTTCACTGGAACTGGCCAAGGTAGCTCCGTCCTGAGAGAGGGCTACCGAGGTGACCTGATCAGTATGTCCATCGAGGATTTTTATTTGCCCACTGGCCGCATCCCATACTTGGACCGCCCGAAAAGCACCCATTGCCAAGGTGGAACCATCCGACGACAGAGCTATTGAGACAGTAGTCCCTTCCTCTGATCTAATCAGCGCGACTTCGGCTCCGGTGGAGGTATCGTAGAGCCAAGTGCCGATATAGGTACTCACCGCCATCCACGCGCCATTCGCCGAAAAAATTGTATTCATCACCCTCCCTTTGCCTAGGCGGGCGAGAGCCCCTTCGGGCAGGTTCCAGAAATTGGATGCCGGCATTGAGCTGAAATCGACCGTCTCGACGGTCTGGCGGCTGTCACCGACCGTCACGGGCGTCCCAATTCCGACCGGCAGGTCCGGGTTGGACGGATCGACAGTGTAGGTGGCTATGAGCCAAGCGTCGGCAATGTCCGTCTGGCCATCTTGGTTCACATCGCCCAGCGATATCTTGCCGTTGTTCGGCATGACGGTGGCAGTATCGACGCTATATACGGCGACAAGCAGCGCATCGAATACATCGACCCGGCCGTTGTTGTCCACGTCGCCCAACAGCCCACCCGCCGCCACCTTGGCCAGCGGAACGCGGGCTATGACTTCGACCTCAATATCCACCGGGCCTCGGACCGCCTCCACCCGAAAGCTGGAATCCACGTAGGGCATCAGCCCCGGCCCCGATACGGTCAATCCATAGACGGGGGACGCCTGTACAGCTTCCGCGACCCCGACTCTCGAACCCCCCGAAGCCGTTCCAACCGGGACCCCCACCTGCCCGTCGATCAACACCATGCGACGGGTCAAATGCTCCCCGCCGGCGGTCAGCCGGTAGAAATAGACTCCTGCGCCCACCGTGCGCTCTGCCGCGTCCGTGGCATGCCAACGCGCCGTGTGAAAACCGGCTGGTCGTTCCTCGTCAACTAGGGTCGCAATCCGCTGCCCTAGGAGGTTGAACACGTCGAGCCGCACCTGTGTCGCAGCCGAGAGTTGGTAGGGAATGATGGTGGAAGGGTTGAACGGATTGGGATAATTCTGCCCTAGGTCAAACCGCTCCGGCGATACCGATGCTCTACCTTGCCGGGACCTCAGAGGTACGGCGAAGTACCCCGTCTGATCGGTAGTCGTTCCCACTGGTGCCGCACGCAGGTTGACCAGTTCAAACAGCAGCACCTGCGCCCCAGCGACCGGGGCCCCGGAATCCAGCCGCACTCGACCCTCGATCTGGCCCTCGGCCCTTGCCGGGACGACAGCCAATAAGACCATGAGACCTTCAATCAGGCACTTCATCCGTCCATCTCCTTTTTCACTTGGCCCGTTGCCACCTAAATTGCCGGGACGTTCTCTGGAGGCGGCTTTTTATAAAGCTAGCACCTCACTCTGCCAAAAGGCGCACCTTCATCCCACTCAAGAGCGAGCGGCGGCCCGCGGTCGCGACCCACTCTCGTTCAGCGAGTCCGTCTTCCACGACAAAACCGTCAGCCAACAGTTTGCCGATGCGGATCGGCCGGCGGTGGACCGTACCCAAGCCCTCGGCGACCTCGTCTATGACAAAGACGTATTGGCCGTTGGCGTCTTCCCCGACTGCTTTGACGGGCACCACGAGCGGGTCCGATGGCCCGTCGGCGCCAAAGCGAAACTCCACCTCGCCAGCCATACCGGGCCGGATGGCGGGATCAGGGGCGTCGAGGCGCACTATGACCGGATACGTGCTGGAGGCATCGAGTGCGTAGGATATTTCGCGGACCCGAGCCGCAAAATTGAGTCCGGGCAGGGCCGAAAAACGCACGCGCACCGGCTCGCCGGTCTGGATTTGGGCGATATAGCCCTCGGGCACCCCTACGCGCATTTCAATGTCCTCACCCGCGCTCAATTCCACCAAGGGCGCACCGGCTTGGATCACTTCGTTGACCTCGTTGTGGATCGCGGTGACTAGGCCGGCGACCGGGGCGTATATCTCGTTGTACCCTAGTTGGTACTCCTGCAAATCCAAACTCTTCTGGGCTGATTCGTAACTAGACGTGGCCGAGGCAAAGCCGTTTTTGGCCTGTTCGTACTCGGCGAGGGCCACATTGTCGGCTTGGTAGAGCTGCCGCACGCGAATGAGCCTAGACTGGGCATTGGCCTTTTGCACGCGGGCGTTTTCTAGCACGGCCTTGGCTTGTTGATGGGCGAGGACGGCGTTGCGGTTGTCGAGCGTGGCAATGCGCTGACCTGCTTCGACTGGGTCGCCCACCTTGACGCCGATCGAGTCGATGAGGCCGCCCGTTCTAAAGCTGAGTTTAACCTCAATGCCCGCTTTGGCAGTCCCGGCAAAACGCTGGCTCTGGACGGTGCTGGCAGGACGGACTGCGGCGTATTTTACCGGGCGAATCGGCTCGGCAACCTGCGGTTCGTCGCCACAACCAACCCACAGGGCCAGTGCCAAAATATAGCTCCCAATCGCTTTGAAATTTCGCTTTGGCATGATACCTCGCTTCACGGTGCATTTTTTCTTTGAGAGAAGAAGGCCGTCAAGCGCCCGACAAAGGCCGCCTGCTCGGCTGAAGTCATGAACATGGTGTAGGCCCCGATGCTGTTTTCCAACCGCAGATAGCTGACCAAGTATTCATAAACGGCTCGGGCCTCCGCTTGGCGGGTGGAAAGGGCGGCGCGTTGGGCATCCACCAATTGGGCGATTTCGAGTTGGCCTTTTTGGTAGGCATCCTGCACCAGTTCAAAGTTCTTTTGAGCACTGGTAGCCGCTACCTCGGCAAAGTGGATGTTGGTCTGCCTAGACACCAAGTTCGTCATCCGCACCCGGACGGCTTGGGAAAGTTGCTGGCGCAAATTCTCCTCTTGGAGGCGGAGTTGCTGCTGCTCAATAGCGGCCTGATCGATGGCGATCTTGCGCTGATTGCCCTGAAAGAGCGGATACGTGAGTTGAAGGGCTAGGTTCCAAGTGGCGTCAATGGGCGCGGGCGCGGGCGGCGGCATCCCCTTGCCGGCGCGCCAGAACGTGTAATCAGCCTGCCCCCGCAAAGACACTGTGGGCAGGTAGTACAGCCGGCGGTTCATTGCCTGCCGGCGGTTGGCTACTTTCACGTTGGCCGCTAGCTGTTTGAGCGAAGGCATGTTTTTAAGGGCCTCTTGCACGAGGAAGTCGGTTAGGATCTCTACGTCGCTGGGGCGGTCGATCCGAAGGCCGATGCGGGTCGGGTCGAAACGACCAAAGAGATCGTCGGAAAGCCGGGCGTCCTCCACCTCGAACTCCGCGCCGATATCCGCTCGGTGGAGCAAGCGGTTGAGTTGCACTTTGGCTAGGTAGAGGTTGTTGAAGGCCTCAATCGAGGCTTGGGTGGCCCGGGCCACCTCGCTCTCCCAGCGGAACACGTCGGCGACGCCAGCATAGCCAACGGCATTGCGGGTGCGGGCGATCTTCAAGTTGCTGAGCGAAACTTCGATATTCTCCTCCTCAATATGCACTCCGGTCTTGGCGAGCAGGATATCGAAATAGGCCGTCGCTAGGTTTAGCACCACGTCCAGTGCCACGAGATCGGCTCGATGGCGGGCAGCCTCAGCGAGATAACGCTGAATTTGGACGTTGGCCAAGGCCGACTCGGAAAAGAGTACCTGCCGCACAGTACCCGTACCCGCGCCCGTGCGCTCGGGCTGCTGGCCCAAGGCGCGTTCGGCGACCGCGGGGTCCCGCTGCAACAGGTTGGTTGAGACCTCTACGGTGGGCAAGAGGGACGACTGGGCGCGGCGCACACTTTGGTCGGCCAAATCGACGTTGCGTTTTTCGATGCGGAGGTCGAGGTTGCGCTGCAAGCCCTCTGCGATGATCGTGCGTAGGCTCAAGCGCCGGTCAGTAATGGGTTCGTCGGCTTTGAGTACGCGGGCAGAAAACAGCGTTGCAAAAGAAGGGTCGAGACCGATCCGTCGGACCGTTGTCGCATTTAGCACCCATTGCTCGTCGAGATTGCGCCGCACAGGTATCGCCGCCAGCTCCTCTCCGAGCACAACCCCTTCGACGATTAGGGCTAGGTTGCGTAAGATCGGGTCTCGGCCACTCTCGTCGCCGATACAGGCCATCATCCCCGCATCTACATAAGGCAGGCTCATGGCAAAGGAAGGCAGCTTGCGCTCGACCAGGGCCTCCGCCAGCCGGGCGACCTCTTCGGGTGAACGCTCAAAGACCATCGCCAGATAGACCGCATCGACCGCGTCGCTCAGCACCGGGAGGGACGCTTCTGCATCCCAAAAAACCACCTCTACGCGGCTCTCGTACGGCACTACGAGGCGGTCGAAAAAGTCCGCAAAATCCAGCGTACCGCGCAAATTTTCACTGACGATGACGGCCAACTGCGAAAAGGGGTGGATGCGGTAGAGTGCCGCCAAGTCCTCGTGGATGGGGTGGGTACTGAGGACGTACGTAAAATTGCGTACCCCGGAGACGCCGGGAGCGACGAGGGGCATCTGCTGCAACTCCACGTCTAGCACCCCCACGGCGATCGTGGGCTTGGGCAGGTCGCCTTGGGCGGCCAGCATCGCAGCGCTAGCCGGCCCGGCCGCGATGATCAGATCGACCGTGGGGTCGTTGGCTAGGGCCAGATAGTCTTCGCGGTCGGCGGAGAAACGCAAATGCTCAGGGCGGAAGTGGACCGCCTTATTGATCCCTAGCACCTTGTGGATTTCCTCTTGCAGCGGGGCCAACTCGCGCTCGGCATCGGCGGTCTCGGCCGCAAAATCGAGCAACAGCCCGATGTAGAGGTCGCTCTTTTCGATTTGGGCGTAGGCAGTACCTAGGCCCAGTACCAAAACGGCGGATATAGCTATTCCCAGCATTGAGTGGTTCACTCCAATGAACGAAAATTCTACCGGCGGTACTGCAAATAGATTTCCACGTGTTCGACGCGCAACGGCACCCGCAGCCGTCGGTCGCGCCCTAGCAGCCGCAGCCGAACTTGGTGGACGCCGCGCCTCACCTGGGCCGCGGTCAAGCACCAGCAAAGCCAAGCGTTTTCCGACACCTCGCTCGGGTCGGCCGCATCTTCAGCCGCCGCATCGCGCACCGTCGGCGGCCCCAACGCGGCCCTGTCCAACCGCGCTTCGATTCGATCTAGGGGCGACCAATGGGCCATTTCGATCTGCAACTCGGCGGCCGCCAGCAGGCCCTCGGTCTCGACCTCGTCGGCGACGCGGATGTGGAAAATCGGCCCGCTGTCCGTTTGCGTGGGATACAACTCTACCGGCACCTCCCCGTACAGGCGGTCGTCGCGCTCGGCATCCACTCGGTTCCCGGTCTTGGGGCCGATGCTGCGGTGCAAGGCGGTGTACACTTTGTCCAAGCCGGCCAGCGTTTTTGCCGATCCTAGGGTCGTAAGCAACGGTCGGTGTGTCTCGGCGTGGCCGTGCCAGTTGAAGACGTGTACGCCATCGGCCCCGCGCCTTAACTGGTCGTGCGCCAAGCCGCGGAACCAATCCACCCGCCACGATTCGTGGGGCCGCAGTCGCCGCGCCCGCTGCCGTCCGTCCGAGTCAAAGCCCGCGTAAAAGCGCACGCCGTGGGGACGGCACAATTCGACAAAACGCTCGACCTCGGCCCCCGGATCGGTCCCCGAATTGCCGCCGCTGACGACCACATCGCACAATCCATCCCGCACCCAAGCCTCGACATCGTAGCCAATGCGGCGGCAGGCTTCAAAGGTCGTGGCCACCCGCACGGCCACGTAAAAGGGCCGCCCTCGCTCCGCGGCAATCCGGTCGGTTTGCGCCCGCACGGCCCGCATGAGATCGGTCAAGACGTAGCGCAAGCGGTACGCGTCGTCGGCTGGCAGGTGAAAGGCGTGCCGCTGCCAATCCAATTCAACGCCGTCCCAGTCGGCCAAACCACAGGCCTCGACGACGCGCTGCAAGAGGTGCGTTCGCACTGCGGGGATGGCCATGTTCCACGAGGTCGAAGCCCAGCCCGGGGCCTGCTCCTCGCCCAAAAGCCACTCGGGGTGTTGCTGCCGCAGCGGCGTCAACTCAGCCCGCTGCAAGCCGCCCAAATCGCCCGGGCGCAAATCCCAGAAGTGATTGTCGTTCATGCGCAACGACGGCAGCACCGCCAGGCCCAGTTCGCGCCCGCGCTGCACTAACGCCCCGTACAGATCGTCCCCTCGCTCGAAAAAGGCGCGGATATTTTCGGTGTGGCGCATCGTCTGCACTGAATCGTAGCGCCGCTCGGTCGCTGCGCCCACCATATCCAATTGCTGCGAAGGCCAAGGCACTTCGTGGATGCCTACGCACCAGCATAGAGCACCCACCTGAGTATCGATCAACGGCGCGTACACTTTGTCGAGGAACTGCGCCAGCGATTGGGGGTACTCGCTGTAGCCGTGGGGCGCACCGTCCCAGTTGTACATAATGCCGTAGTTGGGCGCGGCCGTTCGCATGGTCGCCTCCAGTGCGTTGAGTTGGTCCGCCAAGGTTGTCAGGCAATTCACCGGAACCGGAACCTAACAAAGAGAGGGCTATCGCGCTATGAACTCCGCCCGCTGTCCCAGCCGCTTTTCCACGCCTTTTTCCGCGTGGGCGCGGTGCTTGATTGCAGCCGTGGATTGGGGTATCTTGAACGCCGGAGAGATATCATGGCCATGACCGAAGAAGAACGCTTCCGCTTTGACCTCACCGGCTTTTTGGTCCGCCCCGCCGTCTTGGAGCCAGCCCAAGTTGCCGCCATCGTCGAGCAGATCGACCGCATCAAACACGATCCCCAATCGCTGCCGCCCGAGCACCGCGATGTGCCTGGCGGCCCGGCCAGCGTGCTGATCGACCATCCCCAAGTGGTCGATGTGATCCGGGAAGTGATCGGGCCCGATATACGATTAGAAGGCTGTGGCTGCGTGTGGCGCGAAAAGGGCGAGGAACACGGGCCGCTGCACGGGGGCGGCCCTAGACAAGCCGATCCCATTTTTGGTTACCGGGTGAAAAACGGGCGCATCCACGCCGGTATGGTGCGGGTCATTTTTGAATTGACCGATATTGCGTTGGAAGACCAGAGCACCCATTTCTTGATCGGCAGCCACAAGTCGGAATTCCCCATTCACGAGGATCATTTGTCGCTGGAAGAGGGCAAGCGCAGTCCCTTCCTCACCACGTATGCTTGCCCGGCCGGCAGCGCGGTTTTTTTCACTGAGAACTTGTGCCACGCCGGGCCGGTGTGGCAGCGCGACACCCCGCGCGTCACCGTCCTCCACGCCTATTCGCATTTGGCCACCCACTGGCATCGGCTGAAGATCCCCCCGGCCGTGCTGCACGGCCTGCCGCGCGAAAAGCTGGCCTATTTCCGCCAGCCTTGGATCGCCGATTTCCGCACCAACCCAGCGACCCACAATACCACCGAGCGCTTTCTGGCCAACGACGAAGTGCCGATTGACACGGATCACAAGCCCTAGAAGTTGGAATGGCTTCTTTGGGAATCATTCCGATGAAAAGCCGGTTGAGCGGGACGTAGTCCAGCCGATATTCGACTTCGTTTTATTGTTCTAGAAGCTACTCGTACCTCGCCTCAGTTGCCGAGTGACATACTCAGCCCGCTCTTCAAGCAGCATTAGCTGTTCTGGCTTGGGCACCACGCCATGATTGTGCTGTTCGATGTGGGCTGAAAAGTTGAAAACCAACGCTTCGACAACCGAACGCCTGTTTTCTATCTTGCCACCAGAGTGGTAAAAGTGATCGCGGGTTATGACATTGAATTGGTTCCAATGGCGCTCTACCATTTCGTTTTCTCGGTAGTCGTTGTGATGCCACGTAGAGAGAATAAACCGCGCCGGAGTCGCTGAAAGCAGTTGGCAAAGACGCGCCTCGTCGGCCTCCGTCCAGCCGTTGTAGTAATCGACGTACCGGCCAGTGTAGGGTGGATCGCAGTAAATGAGGTCGTCACCTGTCGCCTGCACAATCACGTCCTCGAATGGGGCAGTCTCAAATGTCCATCCCTGTTGAATTAAGCAGGCCACATCGCGGACTTGGTTCACTATTTTGGTGATGTAGGAACGGCTGAAGCGCTCTGGCTTTTTGCAGAAGGGGATGTTCCACTCGCCTTTTTTGTTGAATCGCATCATCCCATTGAAACCCGCTCTGGAGAGAAATAAAAAGTCGAGTGGATCGTGGCCCCGATTGAAGCGATTCCTTATGTGCGTGAAGTGGTCATATCCATTGCGACCGGCCTGTCGCAGATGCCTCCCTTCTTTTTCGAGATAGGTGCGGACGTGCGAGGGGTGGATGAGGCCCTGTTGAATCTGCTGATAGAAGCGGATAATATGGGGGTTGGTATCGCCGAGCAAGGCTGCCTTGAATCCCGCATTAAAGGCGACGACGCCAGTACCCAAAAACGGCTCTATCCACCGCCCCTCAACTTTGGGCACAAGGGCCTGTATCCACGGCACCAGTTTGGTCTTGATCCCTTGGCTTTTAATTGGCGGAACGACGACGCGCCTCACGTTCTCTTCTCTCTTATCTTCTTTTTGACAGGGACAACCATGTCCTTGTCGCCTCCTTTGAAGGCGACGAAGTCTTCCAGCCTTTTGATTGCTATCGCTTTTCCGCCCTTCTTCATTTTTGTAACACCGTAGTTCATCCAGTATTCGTCAAACCAATCCTCGCCTAGCTTCGCAAAAATTCCATTCCCTTGTAAAATGTCGTCAATGGCAGTAATTGATCCAATGTTAGCCGTATTTCCAGAGCCTTGTCGATCACTGGCCAGTTGCCACTTTTCGCAGACGAAAAATTGAAAATCCTTGATCACCGACGCAATAGAGCAGAGATTTTCCACTGTCGTTACAGCTCGTTGCCCTGGGCGATGAGGACGTACTTTGTCCTCATCGAGCTCGCGAACGTTGATGACTTCAGTCTCGTCAATAGCTTTGGCGTCAGCTCGGGTGTAGATTATGCCGAGACAAAAGTGTCCCGAATAGTCGCTATATGGAAACTGGATATTTTTTTCTGATGTCCGGTCTTTAAAGTACGCTCCGTGACTTCCGAGCGTGAATCCGTTGACATGTCCAGGAAACTCAAGGGCTCGATACGTCGTCTTCAAATCAACCGCGAACTTGAGGTTTAGATTCTCTTGGCTGACGAAACTTAGATCGGGATACCAATTCTGATGCTCGGCCAGTACGATCGAGTAGCCATGTTCCTGTGCAAACTCAAGAATCTGGGGAAACAGATGGATTTCGAGGATCTTTGAGATAATTTTTGTGTCTGGGCTAATGGTATAGATATTCCGGTAAATGTCGATGAAGCCCTTAACAGTCCATGCTCCGTCCTCTGCGCTAACATGCTCCCTCATTTTCTGGACAAAGTTCTGTAATGCGCTCGAGAATGAGGCTTTTGCTCGGCGTTGCGCGGCTTTAGTCAAATCAGGCATGGCGGCTGGCCCCTCCCCTCCCGCTTTCCCATATCACCGCCACTGGTTTATAGCTCATTGCTTCCTCCGCGTTGGCAATCCGCTCACAGCTTCGCCCGCACGGCGCGCACCCCAGCCACCATATTCTTTAGCTTCTGCCGCGCCGCCCAGCGCGCCGTTTGGCTCAGCCCGCAATCGGGCGCAAAGGCGAGCTTGTCGGCTGGCGCGTATTCCAAGCACGCCTCCACCCGCGCCGCGATGTCCTCTACGGTTTCTATGTAGTAGCTCTTCACATCGACGATTCCCACCGCCACGTCCATGTTCTCGGCAATCGGGGTGATGATCTCCAGCTCGGCGAACTCGCGGCTGGCCATTTCAACGTGCATCTCATCGACCTGCATGTCCAAGAACGCCGGGAACATGGGTGCGTAGCGGCGCAGCCCCACGGCGCGGCCCTTGTAATTGCCAAAGCACAGGTGGGTCGAGAGCCGGCACTGGCCCACGACGGCTTCGACCGTGCGGTTGAAGATATCGACAAAACGCGCTGGATCCTCGCGGTGGGCATAGCAACTCATCGACGGCTCATCAACGGTCAATTCCGTGCAACCCGCCGCACAGAGTGCCTCCAACTCGCTCCGCACCATCGGCAACAACGCCTCGGTCACGGCCCAGCGGTCTGGGTACTGGCCGTTGGGGACCAAGCGGCCGCTCAAGGTGTAAGGCCCCGGCACGCTGGCCTTGAGCGTTGGCCCTGCTGGTGCCAACCGCTTGAGCCGCGCAAACTCCTCCACGGCCCCCAAGCCGTGCGGTGCTTGCAGCGGGCCAGTGATTGCATGACGCCCACGCTGGTCGTGGGCGGGCGGGCCGAAGCGTCTAGGCGGGGCGGACTCTAGGTCGATGCCTTCTAGATAGCCGTAAAAGGAGAGGTTAAAATCAAAACGGGTTTGCTCGCCGTCGGTGACGACGTCCAACCCGGCGCGCACTTGGTCGCCGACCGCGGCAACGACCGCGTCGTCCTGCATCTCGGCGATGTCGTCCGGCCCAAAAGCATCGAGGTGCTCAGCCGCGTGTTCGAGCCAGCTCGGGAAGGGGTAGGAGCCGATCACGGTGGTCCGCAGGGGTTGCTCTTTCACGTCTTTTCTCCATCGGCGCGTTCCCAAGCGATTGCCGCCGTCCCCAAAACGCCAGCGTGGTCGCGCAGCTTGGACAGCACAATCGGCACTCCTGCGCCGGCCGGATGGCGGAATAAGTGCTCGTTCACTTGCGTTTGCAGCGGCTCGAGAAAGTGCTTGGCCGCATTGGTAGCCCCGCCGCTGAGGATGATCCGCTGGGGCGCGTACACGTGTACCGCGCTGACCAGCAGCCAACCCAGATTGCGGGTCCAGTGCTCCAACTCGTCCACGCAGAGCCGGTCCCGACGCACCACGCCGCGGATCACCGCCTTGAAGTCAATGGCGTTGGGGTCCTTGAAGTACGGGTCGCTCAAGACCGAGGGAATGCCGCGCGCCAGCCCGTCCCGCACCTGCTGAGTCAGGGCCGTGGCCGAGCACATCATCTCGGCGGTGCCCCGGGCATTGGTCAGGCACAGCCTCCCCCCCAGCGCCTGCATGACGATATGGCTCATCTGGGTCCCGAACTGGAGATGGGGGTCGCGCAGAATTTTGCCGTCCAGCAAAACCCCAGAGCCAACGCCCGTGCCGAGGGTGATGGTCACCGCCCAATCCAAATCCCGCGCTAGGCCGTAGTGTCGCTCGGCATAGATGGAGATGCGACCATCGTTGTCGGCGACGACCGAAATCCCCGTGGCCTTGGCCAGCCGTTTGACAATGGGATAGCCCTCCAACCCCTTGATCTTCCCCGGCATGTACACCACGCCGACCTCGGGATCCACGGCCCCGGGAAAGCCCAAGCCAATGGCCTGCGGCTTGCCGCCGACCTGCTCGGAAATCCGCGCACATTCTCCTTGCAGCGTCTTGAGCAAATTGCCCATGCCCAGCGCAAAACCCGACGGATTGATGCCCGGCGCCAGCATCCGCCCCCGCCGAGTCACCGCGCCGCTTTTGACCCGAGTGCCGCCCACGTCAAAGCCAATGACGTATTCTTTCATAGTGCCCTCTCCTCGTCAGCTTACGCACCAACCCGCATCTACGGGAACTACGGCCCCGGTAATGGCCCGCGCTCGGTCCCCCAGCAAAAAGACCGCCATCCCCGCCACATCCGCCGCGCTCATCATCGCTCCGAGCGGCTGCTTGTCGCGCATAAACGCCATGATTTCCGCGCTTTCTCCAGCCCGCTTGCTCATGGGGGTCTCCACCAGTGCCGGCGCAATGGCATTGACCCGAATCCCGTGCGGCGCGTAGTAGCTGGCCATGGCCTTGCTCAGGGACACAATCGCCCCCTTGCTGGCCGCATAGGCATGCGAGGCAAAAAACCTCCGCTCCGGCGCAAAGGCCAACACACTGGCCATGTTGAGAATGGCCCCGCGCACGCCATCTTCGCACAGTTCTTGGGTCAACATCTGTTGTAGCACGGTGCGGCACGCCAAAAACATGCTCTTGGCGTTGGCGTCCAGCGTCGCGTCCCACCCTGCCTCGGTACACTCGTGCAGCGGCCCATCGCCCAAGCGCCGGCCGCTGATCCCCGCCACATTGAACAACCCGTCGATCCGCCCCCATTGCTCCACGCAGGCCCCCACGGCCTCGGCCACCTGCTCCGGCTGGGTCAGATCCGCGGCCCGATGCGCTCCTTGGCGACCCAACTGTGCGGCCAGTGCCCTACAATGGGCTTCCGTGCGCGAGACGACAAAGACCTTGGCCCCTTCCTCAGCGGCGTGCAGAGCCGTGGCGGCTGCAATGCCGGTGGAGCCGGTGATCAGACAAACCTTGGTTTCGAGAGTGCCCACGGTTCAGTGGATTGGAGGCGGATCGCCCCTACGCGTACAAATGCTTGAGGCTCTTGCGGTAGCCCTCGTAAAACCGCGCTAGCTGCTCTTCCGCACTGGCATTGCCCACGAACTGATGGCTCGGCAATAGCTCCGGCTTGATCCCCCGCGCCAACAACCGCTCCGCCACCTCGCAGCGCAGCATGTTCATCATCATCGCGCCGGTCACCGTCGATACCGGCCCAGTCCGCCACTCCAATCCCTCCAGCTCCAGTACGCAATCCCCCGGCGGACATTGGTTGTCGAGGACGACATCGGCCAGATCCATCAGCTTCTTGCCCGACGAGTGCGCGGGCGGCGACTGGTCGCCGTGCGGCTTCGACAGCATGGCGATTACGGGCAGGCCCCGCGCCTTAGCCCCCATGGCCATCTCGACGATTAGGGGGCGAATGCCGCTCGTCGAGATCAAGATGAAGGCATCGTGCGGCCCGAACTCAAATCCTTGGAGGATTTCCTCGGCGTAGCCTTCGCACTTCTCCAAAAAGAGCGGGCCGCGCAATCCATTGGTGCCGACAATCGACGCATGGGTCGATACCGCGAGCTCGACCAACGCAAAAAATCCCACGAAGCACCCTTGGCGCGGCGTCATTTCCTCGCACATCATCCGCGAGTGCCCTGCGCCGAAGAGAAAGACTAAGCCGCCGTTGGCAATGCTCTCGGTGCAGATTTCGGCGGCCCGGTCTATAGAGGCCATCTGGGTATCGCGCAGCCGGTGCAATAGCTCCATCGTCTGCGCGTAGTACTCTTCAGCAGCACTCATCCGCGTAGGTTGCTCCTGTTCAAAGGGCCGCGGCCCTAAATGCGGCGATGGTGTCGTCCGCGATAGGGGCCAGGGCGGCCACGACGTTCCGCTCTAGCTGCTCGATGTTCAACGAGCCGATTGGGTTGCCGTGGATTCGGTTTTCGCGCAAGCAAAATTGCAAGGTCAACGCGAGCATGTCGATGCCCTGCTCGCCGCACCACAAGCGCATGGCCTCGGCCCGTTGCTGGTCTTCGCCCCACTTGTCGCGTGGTATGAAGCTCTCCACCGGCGCGCCCGTCAGCCAGCCGCGCATGATCGACCAGCCATTGAGGACGCCAAGGTCGGCGGCCGCGGCCGCTGGCAGGATGGCGTCGGCCGCGCTCTGCCGGAGCAAGTTGTAGTCGCTGAAACACAGCATCGCGTCGGTGCGGCCCGAAGCAATATGCGCGAGGTGCAAGTCGTGGGGCCTCATGCCATAGCCGATGAAGTCCACGACGCCTTGCTGACGCCCCCGTTCCAGCCCTTCGAGCGCGCCGCCGGCCTCAAGGGTCGGCTCCACTTCGGGCGGGTCGTGGAGGAAGAGCGCGTCAAATTTGTCGATCGCCAAAATTTCTAGCTGGTCTTCAACATCGGCCAAAGCCCGCGCAGCCGAGTAGTCGGGCCGGCCCTCGCCGTAGCCGCCCCACGCAGCCGCACTGTGGCAGCATACGCGCCCGCTGATGATGATCTCGCGGCGGGCGATGACGCCTTCCTTGAGCGCTCGGCCCAGCTTGCGGAGCGAGTCGCCGTAGCAGCGGGCGCAGTCAAAGTGATTGACGCCCAAATCAACGGCCCGGCGCATCAGGGCCATGGCCTCTTCGTCGCTGACCGGCCCGAAGTGACCGCCAAATCCCTGCGTCCCGAATGGGATTACGGGTATGGAAAGCTCGGTTTTGCCCCAGCGGCGGCGGGGACAGCAGTTTTTTTTGAGGTCCATGACGCCTCCTTTACAGGGGGGTTCGCGCTGTGGGTGAAAGCTCCCTGTTAGCTCGGCTTTTGGGGAGCCAGCAAGGCCCACGAGGAGGCGGGCCGCGGCGAATCAGATCTCGTCTGAGTCCGCGCTCTCTTCCGGCATGAGGACGATGCGCCCCTCGGCAAAATCTAGCATGGCACTGGCCGACGAATTGGGCTGCTCTTCCTCGGAAATGGGGCTTTCGGCTTCTCGCACTTTGCGTTCGGTGTTAATGTCGCGTGCGCGCTGCGACAGGCTGCGACAGGCTTGAAAGGCGTTGATTTCGCCCTCCAACTTGAGAGCGACTTCCCGAGAAAACATCGACTTGGCCATTGGAACTCCCGCGGGATGAAAGGTGAATGGTAGGGCATTTAGAGGTATAGCAAAGTATGGATTTTGGCTGCATTCGGCAAACGAGCGGCCCATCGAAGGGCGGTCTTCAGCGCGCTTTACGCACGGCTAGTTTTACCTTCTCTGGCTCGACGCTTTTGACCTGCAATTCGGTTGCATGGCGCACGGACTGGGCGGATACCTCAAAGGTCCGCCGCCCCCACTCGACCAGCTTGGCGTCAACGACTACTTGGAAGTCCGCATGGCTCGCCAAAAACATCGCCCGCCGCGACCCGGCCACTGCGACCTCCACCGCTGGAGGTTTGACGCCCTCTAGCACATATCCCTCGGGCATGTTCTCCACGGCTACGGGTGCTTGGAGTGCTGTTTCCTCAAACGTCGCGCCCGGTACGAGGATCAACCACGCAGCCAAGGCCAAGGCAAAAGACAAAAGACCTTCTACCAAACGCCGACCGGCTCGGCGCACCTTCACCTCGGTCCCCGCATGCTGCAAGTGGTAGCGGATTCGGCTCAACAAATTGTCCGGATCGTTCAGAATTTCGAGTCGTCCCCGCGCTGCAATCCCAATGGTGCCGCGCTCCTCTGAGACGACCAGACACAGGGCATCGCTGCGCTCGGCTAGGCCCAACGCGGCAGCGTGTCGCGTGCTGCCCCCCTTCAACTCGTCCCTGTTCTCGGAAAGCGGTAAATGCACCCCAAAGCGGGCGGCCTTGTTGTTGTGCATCACCAGCGCCCCATCGTGCCCAGCCGAACCGGGGTCGAAAAGGCTGTCGAGGAGTTCTTCGCTGATCTTCGCGTCCAAAGAGACCCCACCCTGCAGGTGCCGCTCTATTGGCTCGCGCCCCGGCAGGACCACCAAGGCCCCGCGCTTTTTGGCGGCCAACTGACGCAAGCCCCTGATCAGTGCCCCCAACTTTAAGGGATCGGGGCGCGGAGCCTTGCGGCGCAGCCCGAGCGCGGCGATCTGCTCAAAGAGCCGGCGCAAATCGTCTTGGAAAACTACCACCACGAGCACCGCGAGCACCGCGAAAAAGCCTTGGAAGAGCCAAGCTGTTAGCTGCAACTCAAACTGCTGCGCTAGCAGGTAGAAGACGCCCAGAAAAGCCAAGCCGAGCAGGGCCATCCGCGTATGCACCCGGCGGGTCCAAGCCACTAGGCCCCAAAGCAGCAAACCAACGACTGCAATGTCCACCAGATCCGTGGGTGCGATATGCAACAGGGGGGTGTGCAAAATCTCCCGCCCGAAAGGAAGGGAATGGGTCAAGCTCCGGGGAATGCCGCCAGATACGCCTTGGTGCGCTCGTTCAAAACTCCGTAAAAAGCCCGCGTCTCTGCATCTTCGCTATCCCGCCAAAACGCCGCCGGAATAGTCGAGTCGTTCGCCAGCGGTGCCCGGCGGCGATGCCCATAGTAAATCTGCACCGTCCGCCGCTCAACTGGCGTGGGCCGCGTCGTGGCCGTGTGCAGGACCGCCACGTTGAACAGGGCACAGGTCCCGGCCGGACCGTGCAAGTGGTACTCGCCGCCCCGCTTGAGCTGTCTTTCTTGGTCTTTGAGCACCGGCTGGCTTATCGATTCTGGGGACAGGGAAAAACAATGCGTTCCCTCGTTGACGTCGGTCAGATAGACCATGAGTTGGACGTAGTCCATGCGGAACGGATGCTCGTCCCAATGCGGCCGGTCGCGGTGCCAACCTTGGTGCAACGGACCGTCGTAGGCTCGCATCAGCCGCAGCCCGATTTCGCCAAAGCAGAGCGGCCCGCCCATCAGGGCCTCGATCGTCGGGTATAGCTGGGGGTGGCGAATCAACTCGTCGAACTGCGGCGAGGTGATCAACGCCTCGTAGTTGGCGTGTTGGTGGTAGCCGTAGCGATGCCAGAAGTAGGGATACTTTTCCATATCCCCGTCAAACAGGGCGCGGAAGTATTGCACCTCGTCGGCGGCGAGCACCTGCCCTAGGTTGAGATAGCCGTTTGCGGCAAAGAAATCGCGGTCGGCTTGGTCCACAGTCCAGTCTCCAGTTTAGATTGGATGCTTAGGCGAATTGACGATCCGGTTGATTGGAGGCTTGCGCTTTAAGAGCCTATACGGAAATTGCGGCCCTACCGCTGGGGCACCTCGTCGCCGTGCCAAGGCAGGCGAAAGCTGGGCTGCCGGCAGTACCGCCGCATGGCGAGCGACAACTCGACTTGGCTGGCCGGTGCCAATTCGACGTGGAAATAGGGGCTATCCACGTCGAGGGCCTCGTCGCCCGCTCGCACCCGGCCAAAGCAGTGTTCCCCAAAGCTGCCAGCCCCGACGATCACCTGCCGAGTGCAGCTCGCGCTCAAGTTGACCAACGTCAACTCCGCACTTTCGCGGCTGAGGCCGGTCACCAGCACTGCTACGTCCGGGGGCAACCCCGGCCGTTGCTGCTCGCCATCGAAATAGCGCACCCGCCCTTGTGCCAGCCCTCCCCAGTAGATGGTCTGGGGCGCGCCGGTCGTTAGCTGCACCAAGGCTTCGGTGACCACCGGGTTGACCTGCTGCCACCAATGCACGTTGAGCTTGGTGAGATCCTGCTCGTCGGCAAGGACCTTGGCGGTGCGGTCGCAGACCTCTCGGTAGTTGGCCTGCAAGATGCGCTCGGGGTAATCCGGGAACTCGCCAGCGAGAAAGCGGGTCCAAGCGCGGTCGTCGAGCGAGCGCGGGCCGCGCGGCCCCACCTGCCTCCACTCGTCTTCGGCCCCTCGGCGCAAGGTCTCCAGCCGCTGCCAATCCCGCGCCTCCATAGACGCCGCCCACAAGTGGATCGGCGCATTGGGGTCCATCGGGTTGAAGTCGGTCCAACCGTCATCCGTGTGCTTGTAGGGCACGAGCCGCCGCCCCCTTTCCTCCTCGCCGTGCTCAACTAGCGCGTCCAGATGCATGCGGAGCAGGTCCAAGTAGCGGGTCTCGCCCGTGACCAACAGCGCGGCCTCTGCCGCGGCGGTGATCGCGTGGGCCATCATGCCGTGTCCATAGCGCCCGGTCCAGCCATACAGCCCACCCCACCATTGCCCTTGGCGCATCTCCCCGACGATGCCGTTGGGGCCGATGTTGTCCGGGACGATGCGGCCGTTGGCCTCGGTCCGCTCGATCCACGCCCCCACGTATTCCTCGATCCACGCCCGATACCGCGCTTCGCCAGTGTGGAGAAACGCGGTTGCCACCAGTGCGGTGACTCCTAGGTTGACGGTCACGTCGCCCTGCATAACCACTTGGTCAAATCGCTCCTCAACGCGGCGTTTGGTCGCCGGGTCTTCCCACCAGTTCGCGGGCAAATCAAAGCCCGGCCCCAGCGTGGCGTGACCGTGGGTGAGGTCGTAGTGGATTTCGCCGCGCCGCATTTGGAAGAGCGGCCCCTTGCTGCCGCTACAGGGCGAGCGCACGATGCGGTGCTCAGGGTCGTAGTTGGGCACGGCTGGGTCGTCGTTTAAGTACAATCCGGCAAATCGCTGCGCCCGGCGGCGCGTGTCCGCGTTGGTCGGATCGGCCATCCCCAAGTGGTAGAAGTAGATGTAGTTTTCGGCGTTGTGGAACCAGTCGTCGTCGTTGATAAACTCTCGGGTGACGCGGCCGTAGTCGTGCTCTAGCTGCCGAGTAATGGCGTTCCACTCCTCTAGGGCCTTGACGCCTGTGTACTCGCTGCCGCCTAGGGCATAGTAGTGAGGCCAATTGAAGAATGCCTCGTACAGGTCGTCGGCCCAGACCCCGTCGCCAGGGTATTCTTCCATCCATATCAGGCTGCCGCCGGGGCGGGTGTACTTTTGCAAAAAGATCGGTGCCGCCTCGTCGATAGCGTCGATCAGGCGTCGCTGCAAGACCGCCCAGAGCGGCGGCGCAGTGCGCGTTTGGCCTTTTAGCTTTTTCACGGCGTCTTTCATCTCTCTCCGTTCTTTAGGCGGCAGAAGATGTACGCCGTCGGAACGGCAACCAGCAGGATGAGGCCGAGGCGGCAGAAGATGTACGCTGGAATTACAATCAGCAGCACGAGTACCGAGATGATGTCGAGGAGACGCCTTATTTCTGGAGAGGTCACGGCGGTTTATCTCCTTTCGGGGCTCTTGGGTGGGTGCGAAAAATTGAGCTTTCGGTAGATGAGGAGGCAGTGCAAAGGGAACGGAGGGTACTAGCGATGCGAGCAGCTCCGCATCGCTAGCGTGTAATGGTTCGTAAAAATGGTGCCGGAGGTGGGACTCGAACCCACACACCCTTGCGGATACAGGATTTTGAATCCAGCGCGTCTACCAATTCCGCCACTCCGGCTATACCATTTCCATTTACCACTCCTCTCGTTCGCTCTTGGGCTTGCCGAGGATTTCCATATAGATAATCGCGTCGCGCGCCGTCTGAGGATTGAGGAACCAACGGTTCCGAGCGCGACGAGGCCGCCGCGCCGCGGGCCTAGGCTCCATCAGTCGCTCCAGGGCCTGCCGCTCGGCCGCCACAGTGCGCCGCTCAACCGCTAGTGCCGCTCGCTCGGCTTCTAGGGCCTCCCGTTCAGCCTCGACCGGATCAGCCTCCACCTCCGCTGGAACTGGCTCCTCAAAAGGATCGCCATCAAAAGGCCACCCAAAGGCCGGCTCTTCTTCCTGCTCGGCGACAACGGGCTTGGCCGGCTGGACCTCGGCGTGCTGTTGTTGCGCCTCTTCAAGCTGTTTGCGACGCCGGCGACGCTCCATCAGCGCCGAAAACACGCTGAACAGTATGGCGAGGATAAAGAGTAGGACTTCCATGGCCTAGTTGTTGTCGCGTTCCCCGTCGCCTTCGGAAATCGAGTCGCGCATATCCGTGTCGGCTTGGATATTGCGCATGCGGTAGTAGTCCATCACGCCCAAGTTGCCCTCGCGGAAGGCTTGAGCCATGGCGCGCGGCACCTCGGCCTCGGCTTCCTTGACTCGCGACTCCATCTCTACGACTTGAGCGGTCATCTCCTGCTCGCGTGCTTGGGCCATGGCGCGACGTTCCTCGGCCTTGGCTTGGGCGATTTTGAGATCGGCGTCCGCCTGATCGGTCTGTAGTTTGGCGCCGATGTTTTCGCCGACGTCAACATCGGCGATGTCGATGGAGAGGATTTCAAAGGCCGTTTCTGAGTCGAGGCCCTTTTCCAGCACCCGGCGGGAGATCAGATCGGGATTTTCGAGTACCTCTTTGTGCGTCGTCGCCGATCCAATGGTAGTGACGATCCCTTCGCCGACGCGGGCGATGATCGTCTCCTCGCCAGCGCCGCCGACCAAGCGGTCGATATTGGCGCGCACGGTCACTCGGCAGGTGGCCTTGACCTGAATGCCGTCTTTGGCGATCGCCGCAATCAGGGGCGTGTTGATCACCTTGGGATTGACGCTGACTTTGACCGCGTCGAGCACATCGCGGCCGGCCAAGTCAATGCTGGCCGCACGCTCAAAACTCAGATCGATGTTGGCTTTGTCGGCCGAGATCAGGGCCAAAATCACCGCGTTGACGTTGCCGCCGGCCAAGTAGTGCGCTTCCATGCTCTCTAAGCCGACATCCAACCCCGCCTTCGTGGCGCTGATCTTGGGGCCGACAATCTGGCGCGGTGGCACCTTGCGCAGCCGCATACCCACCAAGTCCTTGAAGATCCCCACTCGGACGCCGGCGAAGTAAGCCGAAATCCACAGCCCCACCGGAATGAAATACGTAAAGAGCGACAAAAAGACGATGATGCCAAAAAGCACCAAGACTAAAAATAGGACTTCCATTATTAGCTCCTTGAAGGGAGTAAACTAAGGCTCGGAGTGAACGGACTGAACCACTACTCTGTTGCCAGCCACTTTTAATACCTCGACCTGCTCGCCGCGTTCAATATAGCCACCTTCGCTGACTACGTCGACTACCCGCTCGCCAAATTGCGCCCGCCCTGCCGGCCGCAGCGTGGTGACCGCCTCGCCCGTCTGCCCGAGCAACGCCTCGCGGCCGGGCTTGACCGAATCGTAGCCGGCCTTGCGCGTCATGCCGTCGTTGAGCACCAAGCGGTTCCAAGCGCGGACCTTGAGCATCTGTCTCACTAGGATGGCGGTCCCCGCAAGCCCCAAGGCCGCCACGACTCCAGCCGCCAAGCTGCCCATGTTTACGTACGCATAGCCAATGCCGGCGACGGCGGTCAGAAAACCAACAATGCCGAAGATGTTGAGCCCCGGAATCACGAAAATTTCCAAGAGCACCAGCGCAAAGCCGAGCACGAGCAGGGCCAGCGAATAAACCCATTCCAATACCTCTCCTCCGAGAAAGCTCATAGCGCCTTCACCACCACTCGGCTGCCGCGGGCTTCGACGACTTTGATGGGCCGCTGCGCCTCGATGAATTCGCCCTCGGCAATCACGGTGAGCCGCTGGCCCTCAAACAGGGCGATGCCCGAGGGCCGCAGGTAACTGACCGTGACCCCCTCCTTGCCCAACAGCTCCTCGTCGGTCTTGCGCGAGGAAGCGGTGTACCCGTCGGCGGCCTTGATTTCGTTGTGGAGTACTAGGCGGTTGAAGACGGCGAACTTGGGCAGGGAGCGCAAAACGATGAGCGAGAGTACAAATGCGCCGATCATCGAGCCGGCGAGACGCCCGATCACTGAGACGATTTCGTCGAAACTCCACAACTGAAAATCGCCCAATTGAGTAATCACCACGCTCGCGATCATCGCCCCGATACCCAACACGCCCACGATGCCAAAGCCCGGAATGGCCACCAGCTCGACGATTAAAAGCGTCGCGCCCACGGCAAAGAGCGCGAGCTCCTGCCACTTTGCCAAGTGGACGATCAGGTGGCTGCCGAAGAAAAGCCCCAGTGCCACCAGCGCGAGGGTCCCGCCCAAGCCCCAACCGGGGGTGCGGACCTCGGCGATTAAGCCGAACATGGCTACGGCGAGCAAAATCGAGGTGACAATGGGGTGGGTCAGCAGGCGCAAGACGTGCTCGGCCCAGTTGAGCTCGACCTCCACGATTTCGGCCTCGCCTAGATCGTAGATGCGCAACAGCTCGATCAAGGTCTCGGCTGTCTCGTCGGCCATCTGGTAGTTGAGTGCCTGCTCGGTGGTCAAGGTGGCCGGCCGGCCCGCTTCGGCACTCAGGCCCGGGACCTCGACGCGCTCGTCCACCATGGCCTCGGCGATCTTGACGTTGCGGCCGGTGCGCTCGGCCGTGGCGCGCATCTCGGCGCGCATATAGGAGGTCACCTTGTCGCTGGCCTTGGTGCCCGTGGCATCAACCGGGGTGGTCGCGCCCATGGTCGAGGCTTGCGTCATGACGATCTTATCGCAGGCCAGCGAGATGAGGGCCCCGGCCGAAATCGCCCGCTTATTGATAAAGGCGATGGTCAAGGTCTCGGCGTCGAGGATGGCGTCGCGAATCACAGCGGCCGCATCGACGCGCCCGCCAAAGGTGTCGATCTCAAAGATGATGGCCGCGGCCGCGGTCTCGTCGGCCTCGGCGACCACGCGCTCGGCAAAGGCCGCCACGCCCGGGTCAATCATGCCCTCTAGCTTGAGGTGGACGCGATAGACGGTCTGAGCTTGAGCGCTGCCCGCCGACAAAATTAGAAGTGTATAGATAAGATGGCGCATGAGCTAAATTGTAAATTGTATGAAGATATAAGGGTATAGATTGTAACCCAAGCATCTAACCATTGTCAATAACCCCATTTGACCCTCCTTTTGGGCCAGCCTATTTTTTGATTATCGCCCTAATCTGAAACGAAAAAGCCATGCCCCGCAAGCTCGAAATGTTGCTCAAAGGCGGCCACGTAATCGACCCGGCCAACGCCATGGACGGCGTCTCCGATGTCGGCGTACTCGATGGTCGCATCGCCCGCGTCGAACAGGACATCCCCACCGCCGAGGCCCATTGCGTCATCGACGTGGGCAATCTGGTCGTCGTGCCGGGCTTAATCGACATCCACGTCCATACCTATCACACCCGCGCCCGCCAATCGGGCGGCTTGGTGGGCAGCCTCCACGCCGACGCCCACTTCCTCAAAGAAGGGGTTACCGCCTGCGTCGATACGGGCACGGCCGGGGCCGAGGAGTTTGAGCACTTCCGCACGACGGTGATCAACCGCTCCAAAATTCGCATGTTCGCCTATATCAACATCGCCGCCCCGGGCATGGGGCCGCCCGAACAAGTCGTCGCCAACCTCGACCCGCAGCAAGCGGCCGAGATGGCCGCGGCCCACGACGATGTGTGCGTCGGCATCAAGACCGCCCACTATTGGACCACCAAGCCCTTTGACGACGAGCACCCGCCTTGGGCCTCGGTGGATGCGGCTGTCGAGGCCGGCGAGCGCTGTAAAATGCCGGTGATGGTTGACTTTTGGCCGCGCCCGCCCGAGCGCTCCTATCCCGATCTCCTCCTCGAGCACCTGCGCCCCGGCGACATCCACACCCACGTCTTTGCCCGCCAGTTCCCGGTCATCGACGAAAGCGGCGCGGTGTACGACTACATGCGACAGGCGCGGCAAAAGGGCGTCCACTTCGACCTCGGCCACGGAGCGGCCAGCTTCTGGTATCGCGCCGCCATGCCAGCCATCGACGATGGCTTTCCACCCGATTCCATTAGCACCGACCTGCATCTAGGCAATATCAACGGCCACGTTCACTCCATGCTCGACACCATGTCCAAGTGCTTGGCCATGGACATGCCCTTACAAGAAGTGATCTACCGCTCCACTGTCACGCCGGCCCGAGCCATTCGCCGGCCCGAGTTGGGGACTTTGACGCCCGGTTCTGAGGCCAACATCGCCGTGCTGGGCGTCCTCGAGGGCAACTTCTACTTTCGCGACTGCGGCTGGGCCTGCATCGAAGCCCGACACCGCCTCGAATGTGCCCTGACCCTGCGGGCGGGCGAAGTGGTGTGGGACCGCCACGGCATGACTTGCCCGCACTTGCAGGAAATCCCAATAGAAGCCGAATACTGGCGTCTGCCCGAGCGCCAAGACACCAGCCCGATCCCGCGGCTGTGGTGCTCGGACGCTTAGGCCATTAGCGTCAATTCCCCAAAGTACGTCGCGTAAAACCCACGATCTCGGCTCAACAGCCGATCGGCTTGGTGCAGGGCGTGGGCGCCGATGAGAAAGTCGCTGACGATGTGCTGCCGACCGCGCAGTCGCGCACCACACTGAGCGCATTGCCCTTCACATGCCGCACAGCACCATTCGTCTCCTCGCCGCTTGCGATGGGTTTTCCAAGCTAGGCTGGCGGCAAATAGGGCGTCCTCGCTCTCGTATTGCTACTATGCGGCTCCGGCCGTACATTTTTCGGGCCAGCACAAACGCCGTAACTCCTTGTAAATGTTGAATCAATCGCCTAATAGACCGCACCCCGTCACTGCGCTTAAAACCCTCCTGCCGCAGTGTATGCTCCAAGATCGGGTGCGCATTGAACGGAGCCTGAACCGCCGGAACCTTAGCTCCGAAGATGTTGAGTGCCTCTTAGGCCGTGCGCGCAGTTCGGCGCACCTGCGCGTGCAGCGACGCGAAAATCGCCCTGTCCCCACCTACCCACCCGCGCTGCCCATCAGCGACCGCCGGGACGAAATCCTCGCGGCGGTCCAAGCACACCCGGTCGTCGTCGCCGCCGGCGAGACCGGCTCGGGCAAGAGCACCCAACTGCCCAAAATTTGCTTAGCGGCCGGTCGGGGCGACGCCGGCCGCATCGCCGTCACCCAGCCGCGGCGCGTGGCCGCGCTCTCTATCGCTCAGCGCATCGCCGAGGAACTGGGCGTCTCCTACGGCCGCGACGTGGGCTGCAAAATCCGCTTCCGCGACCAGACGGCCCCCGAGACCTGCATCAAGGTCATGACCGACGGCATGCTGCTCGCCGAGACCCAAGCCGATCCCGATCTGCTCGAATACGACACCATTATTGTAGATGAGGCCCACGAGCGCAGCCTCAACATCGACTTCCTGCTCGGCTATTTGCGGCTCCTCCGCCGCAAGCGGCCCGATCTCAAGATCGTCATTACCTCGGCTACCATCGATACCGAAACCTTCGCTAAAGCCTTTGACGACGCCCCGGTCATCGAAGTCTCGGGCCGGATGTTTCCGGTTGAGGTCCGCTATTGGCCGCTCGACGAGCTCCTGCAGGATCGCGGCGACTACACGTATTTGGACGCGGCCGCCAGCGCAGTAGAAGAAATTTTGCGTACGTCGCGGCAGGGCGACCTCTTAGTCTTTCTGCCGTCCGAGCGCGATATTCGCGAGACCCGCGAGCGGCTCGAAGGGCGCAAGCTGCGCGGCGTCGAGATCCTGCCGCTGTTTGGCCGCCTCACTGCCGGGGAGCAGCAGCGCGTCTTTGCTCCGGGAGACCGCCGCCGCGTGGTGTTGGCCACCAACATCGCCGAAACTTCCCTGACCATCCCCCGCATCCGCTACGTCGTAGATCCGGGCTTGGCGCGGCTGTCGCGCTACAATCCCCGCACCCACACTCAGCGCTTGCCCATCGAACCGATCGCCCAGAGCAGCGCCCGCCAACGGGAGGGGCGCTGTGGGCGGGTCGCGGATGGGGTGTGCATTCGCCTGTACTCGGAGCAAGACTTTCTCTCGCGGCCCGAATACACCCAGCCCGAGATCCAGCGCGCCAATCTCGCCGAAGTTATCCTGCGGATGATCCATCTCAAGTTGGGAGCGATTGAGGCTTTTCCCTTTATCGACCCCCCGACCAAAGCCGCTATTGCCGGCGGTTTCCAACTCCTGCGCCAGCTCAACGCCCTCGACGAAAACCGCGCCCTCACTCCCATTGGCCGCGCCATGGCGCGCCTGCCCATTGACCCCACAGTCTCGCGGATGCTGCTCCAAGCCCGCGAGGAGCGCGCCCTTTCCCAAGTGCTCGTCATCGCCGCGGCCATCAGCATTCAAGACCCGCGCGAGCGGCCTCTCGAAGAGCAGGATGCGGCTGATCATACCCACCGCCGGTTCCACGACAAAAACTCCGATTTCCTAGCCTATCTCAACATCTGGAACGCCTACCACGCCAAAGTGGAAAGCACCTCCCAGAACCAGCTCCGCAAATTCTGCAAGGCGCACTACCTCTCGTACCTGCGGATGCGCGAATGGCGCGACATCCACTCGCAGCTCCGCGAGACCCTGAGCGAAACCAAAGGCTTTCGCTTCAACCTAAAACCCGCCGGGTACGACGCGATTCACCGCTCAGTGCTCACCGGCCTGCTTTCGAGTGTGGCGCGCCAAGAGGAGGGCAACATCTATCAGGCAACTCATAACCGCGAGGTGCTGGTTTTTCCCGGCTCGGGGCTGTTCCGCTCCAACAAGAGAAAGAAGCCGAACAGCGGCGGCCCCCCCGGCTGGTTGGTTGCGGCCGAGATCGTCGAGACCTCGCGCCTGTTCGCCCGCACGGTTGCCCGCATCCAACCCGAATGGCTCGCCGAGCTAGGCGGCCACCTGTGCCGCGCTTCGTACGACCAGCCTTACTTCAACCCGCGCTCAGGACGGGTGCTGGTGCGGGAAAAGCAGACCCTCTACGGCCTCGAAGTGCTCAGTCGCCGCATCCCCTACAGCCGCATCAACGCCCGCGAGGCCACCGAGATATTCATTCGCGAGGCGTTGGTGCCCGGGGCGGTGCATACTCCGCACCCGTTTCTCGCGCACAACATTCGCTTGTGTCAGAAGATCGAAACTTGGCAGACCCGCGCCCGCGGCTTGGCCGATGTCCACGTCGAAGAGGCCGCGGCCCGCTTTTATGCCCAGCGTCTCGACGATGTTTCCTC
Source organism: Candidatus Latescibacterota bacterium (assembly GCA_965242865.1). GTDB lineage: Bacteria > Latescibacterota > UBA2968 > UBA8231 > UBA8231. The sequence continues at coordinate 3,782,575 of CBDETK010000013.1, read as the reverse complement.
GCTACACGACCTCAACCGATTCCTCAAAGACCGAGCCGACGATTTCCTGCTGATGGCGGAGGAGGACTTGCTCGGCACTCCTCGCGCCGATTTCAACCAGCAGGCCTTCCCCGACGCAATCGACCTCGACGGCAAAAAACTAGCGCTGAGCTACGCCTATCGACCGGGGCAAGACGAGGACGGCGTCACGGTCAAATTGCCCTACAAGCTGGCCCATGCGGTCGATCCAGAAGTACTCGAATGGCTGGTGCCGGGCCTGCTCGAAGACAAGATCACCGTCCTGCTGCGCTCATTGCCCAAGTCCATCCGCAAGCAACTGGTGCCGATTCCCGCAAGGGCCCAGCGCATTGCGGCCGCGCTCAAGCCAACGCATCCCACCTTTTTGGAATCCCTGCAAGATCACATTCGCCAGCACTACCGGGTCCAAATCCAAGCGGCGGACTGGAACGCGGCCGACCTGCCCAACCACCTCAAGATGCGCGTCGAGATTCAAGGGACCGGCGAGCAATCCGTCGCGGCCGGCCGCGATTTGCAGCAGCTGACCCAACGCCTCGAACAGCACGACGCGCCCGTTGAACTCGACGCTTGGAAAAAGGCGGCCCAACAGTGGGAACGCGAAGGGATCACTACCTGGGATTTCGGCGACCTGCCCGAGCGCGTAGAGGTGACCCAAGCGGGCGGGGTGCCGCTTTATGGGTGGCCCGGCCTCTGCTGCGCCGAAGGCGGCATTGAGCTGCGGCTCTACAAAAGCCGCGCCGAAGCCGAAGCCCGCTCGCGGGAAGGGTTTTTGGGCCTCTGCGCCTTGGCGTTGCGCGCCGAGCTAGCGTGGCTGCGGCGCGAACTCAAGGAACTGGCGCAATTTAAGACGCGCTACCAAGGCAGTTCCCTCGAACTGCGAACCCAAGCGTTTGAACATCTAGAGCGCTATCTCTTCCACCGCGAGCAAATCCTACCCCTGCGCCAACGCGACTTTGACGCGGTGCTGGAGCAGGCCAAGAAGCAACTGCGCGGCTTGGCCCCGCGCTTCATCTCCTTGGTCGATAGTCTGCTCGAAGCTCGTCGGGCAATCCGCCTTGCGGGCCGGGCCTATCGCGGGCTGGACGCGGACTTGGAGCGGCTGTTGCCAGACGACTTCCTCGCCCGCGTTCCCTTCCACCGTCTCAGCCATCTGCGCCGCTACCTCAAGGCCGTTGAGGTGCGTACCGAGCGCGCTGCGACCGACCCGCGCAAGGACGCGCAAAAGGCCGAGTTGGTCGCGCTGTACCAGAACCAGTTGGAACAGCTCGCCGGGGGGGCCAATTCGCCCGAGCGAGCGGTGCAAATCGAGGAATTGCGCTGGATGCTGGAGGAATATCGCGTCTCGATCTTCGCTCAGGAGCTGGGCACTGCCCACCCGATCTCCCCCAAGCGGCTCGACAAGAAAATTGAGCAGATTCGCCAAATTCGGTGAGCCGTGCCCTAACTTTCGATCCTTGCGATACCGTAGGCACCCCGCGGACTCCGCGTGTAACGAAAAGCACCCACCGGCGTGTGCGAACGCATACAGAATCGAGCTAGCGGATTGCCGTCCTTACTCAGAGATCGGTGTTGGCACATAGATTGCTTTACTGCCCTTGCGTCGCCATATTCCTTTTTAGCCTGCTATCCTCAAGGAGTTTGCCATGACCGATAGTCCCACCCCTCAACCTCGTCCCATCTCCGAAGACCTGCACTGGGGCATCAGCTATCTGCGCGAAGACATCCAAGACCTGCGTAATCAAGTAGGAGCCGTTCACCATCGCATCGACGAGACTAACCGCTCGTTGAGTGAACAAATCCAAGACCTACGCAATCAGGTAGGAGCCGTTCACCATCGCATCGACGAGACCAACCGCTCGTTGGGCGAACAAATCCAAGCGGCTCACCAGCGCATCGATGAGACCAAGCTCTCGCTGAGTGAACAAATCCAAGATCTGCGTAATCAGATAGGAGCCGTTCACCATCGCATCGACGAGACCAACCGCTCGTTGAGTGAACAAATCCAAGACCTACGCAATCAGGTAGGAGCCGTTCACCATCGCATCGACGAGACCAACCGCTCGTTGAGTGAACAAATCCAAGACCTACGCAATCAGGTAGGAGCCGTTCACCATCGCATCGACGAGACCAATCTCTCGTTAGGCGAGCAAATCCAAGATCTGCGTAATCAGGTAGGAGCCGTTCACCATCGCATTGACGAGACCAACCGCTCGTTGAGTGAACAAATCCAAGCGTCTCACCATCGCATTGACGAGACCAACCGCTCGTTGAGTGAACAAATCCAAGCGTCTCACCACCGCATTGACGAGACCAACCGCTCGTTGAGTGAACAAATCCAAGACCTACGCAATCAGATAGGAGCCGTTCACCGCCGCATCGACGAGACCAATAAGCGCATGGATGCCTACTTCAGGTGGACGATGACGACCTTGGTCGCCATCACTGGCATCCTCATCGCCGTCATCAAACTCTGAATCATACCCTTTGAAAAGAATCCTAGTCCTCGGTCCGGGGGGTGCAGGTAAGAGCACGGTTAGCCAGCGGATGGGTGCCACACTAGGCATCAACGTCGTCCATCTGGATGCTATATACTGGCGGCCTGGGTGGAAACGGCCAAAGCAATCCGAGTGGCAAATACTGTTGTCCGAGTTGGTGAAGGAGGAGGCGTGGATCATGGATGGAAATTACAGCGAGAGTCTCAGCACGAGACTGATGCGAGCAGACACCGTCGTCTATCTTGACATCCCCAGACTCGTGTGTTTCTGGCGTGCGCTGAAGAGAATCATATTGTCAAAACGGGGAAAAAAGCAAACTGAGATAGCCCCGGGATGCCCCGAGAGACTTGAGCTAGGATTTCTTTTTCGCAGGCTCACCCACCACGGGAAATGGCGCCGACAAGTTTACGCGCACATCCGCTGCTGGCCGGAAAGTATAAAGGTAATCATCGTGAGAAATGAGAGAGAGATCGAGGACTTTCTCGCCTCCCTGCACGTCAGCAGTGCCAGAACTTTCGCCTAAAAAGCGTTCTTAACTGCAGCACTAGACGTCGAACTACCATCGGCCGGAAAATACTTTTTGACATTGAGATAGACGACTGCGACCTTCTCGGAGAAGGCATAAAGTCCACTCTCGTATGGTCTGGCGGCGGCGGTAGGAATTTTTACGACCGCTCGGTGTTCGGCACCTTGCAGTTTGTCCGCTAGGCACGGAGGAACCTCGGCGATGACAGCGAATCCAGCTTATGCAACCAAGCGCGTCCTCGCGGTTCTACTCTGGGGAGCCGCGCTCATCGTCGCACCGGCTGCACCGGCTCACGAGAGCGACAAAGAGATGGACGCCTTCAAGACGCACATCCCACCGAAAGTAGATGGTGCTCTAGACGACGAATGCTGGGCGATCGCCACCCCTTCGACCGGCTTTATTTTGATCGACCCCCATGAGGGCGTCGCCGCCACCAACCAAACCTTTATCCGCGTCTTATACGACGCCGATTACCTGTACATCGGCCTCGACATGCTAGACGAGGAACCCAGTAACATAGCAGGGCGCATGGTAGAGCGAGATGGTCGGTTCGCACCCCTCGATCTAGTGGGCCTCGTGCTAGACACCTATCACGATCACCAAAACGCCTACGGCTTCTACATAAACGCTTATGGCATCCAAAACGATTTTCGCGTCCAAGACGACGGGGCGGGCGGCTGGGGCGGCATCGACCAGAACTGGGACGGCGTCTGGCAGGCCGAGACCCACCGCCACGACCGCGGCTGGAGTGCCGAGCTCGCCATCCCGTTCAAGACCCTGCGCTTCCCCGAATCCGAACAGCACACGTGGGGGCTCAACGTCCAACGCATCGCCCGGACCGGGACCGAGAACAGCAACTGGGCGTTTATCTCCAGAGACGTCCGCTACCTCTTAACGGTGTCCAAGGCCGGCCATCTCCACGGCATTGGTCGCATCAAACAGGGGCTGCACTTAGAGACCCGGCCTTATGTGACCGGGCGCTACGAAAAGCGGCGCGATCAGCCCGCCGAAGGGTGGGCCGGCGACTTGGGGATCGACCTGAAGTACGGCATCGCCTCCAACCTCACCCTCGACGCGACCCTCAACCCGGACTTTGCCCACATCGAAGCCGACGAAAGCCAAATCAACCTGACGCGGTTTGAACTCTACCTCCGAGAGAAGCGGCCCTTCTTCCTCGAAGGGCAAACGCTCTTTACGCCGATGGATCTCTTTTACAGTCGCCGGATTAGCGACCCGGATGTCGGCAGCAAAATAACGGGTAAGATCGGCAAGAACAGCCTCGGCCTAATTGCGGCGCGCAACCGCCAAGAGGATGGAACCAAGCCGCATTTTGGCGTCTTGCGCCTCAAGCGCGACCTCGGGGTCAACTCCTCTATCGGCGCGTTAGCGGTCGGCAGGGATGACAGTCTAGGGCAGCAGGCCATCGGCAGCGACCTCGTGTTGAGCCTGACCGAAAACGCCAAGCTCTTCCTCGGTTCGGCTATGAGCTTTGGCGCGGATGTCGGCGAGCAAAACAAAATGCACACCGGCCGCCTGACGCGAAATTCCGACCGCTGGCCCTTCCGGGCTTGGGCGTCTTGGATTGACCCGGGGTTCAACGTCGATCAGATCGGCTTTATCCCGCACGACGCCGATGTCGGGGAACGAGAGTTCGGGGTCGATGGCAGTTACGCGCTGCGTCCGCCGTTTTTCGGCATTAAGCAAATCTACTTGGGGCAGGCATTCACCGCCGAGCAGCGAACCAACGAACAGGGGTGGGAATGGCAGTGGAGCAACGTCGATTTGTATGTGCGGCGCTGGGACGATTCGCGGGCGTGGTTCACCCATGAGAATTGGCAATTGCGGTGGCAGCAACGCACGTACAATGGCGATTCGTTTGAAGCTGGTTTTGACACCGGCAACGGGCGCAAATACCGCCTTCGCCTCATCGGCCAACTCCGCGATCAGTACGACTTTGCTGACGCATACTTGGGCGACATCCGGCGCGTATCCGGGCTGCTGCGCTTCAACTTGGGGAAGGGATTCTTTTTCGACTCGAGCGCGGAATCCGTGTGGGAGTATTTCCCTTCCGGGGCATTAGACGAAGTCAAGCGCGTCCTGTTGCTGCGGACGACGTACTTCTTCCAGCGCGACGTGTTCGTCCGCAGCTTTTTTCAGCGCAGCTTCCACGAGGACACCCTCGATCTCAATCTTCTTTTGAGTTACAGGTTTGGCGTCAACGACAGCCGGTTCTACATCGCGTACAACGAACACCGGGCCAAGGACGAGGCCGTGGAGCGCGTGTTGCTGACGAAAATTAGCTACATGTCAAACTTTTGAGCCGCGCCCGGTTCCCAACTTCCGGCCATTGGGGTGCGTTCTCGCCGCTGGTGGCGATCCTGTTGTTTGCGGCAACCTACCAGTTTTGGAAGCTGGGGATCAGGTCGTATCAGGGGGCGGGGTCGTAGGCTCAAAGGTCTGAAGACTCTGTGTGCAGGCCCCACTGGATTCCCGTTTTCACGGGAATACGCGATCGCTCAGGGCACGTTCTCCACCAGCCATTGATAGCACTTTTCGTATCCCACCTGTCCCTCGGTCTCCGGTCCCTCGTATTCCGCGGTCCAAGCCCCGTCGTAGCCAGCCGCCTTGAGGCACTCGACCGCGTGGCCGAGGTGGATTTCGCCCTCGCCCAGTGCTGCCCCCTTGTAATTTTGCCGCGCACCCGTGCCGTCCTTTAGGTGGGTGTGGAAAACGTGCGGTGCCAGTATTTCGTAGAAGCGGTCGATTTGGTCCAACTCGTGCCCGAACCAGCGATAGTTCATCGTATCCAAGTTGACGCCGAGCCGGTCCGAGCCAACCCGCTCGATCAGGCTGAGTTGCCAGTCGCCATCGTTGGTGGAAACTCCGTGATTGTCGAGGGCAATCCGCACATCGTACTTCTCGAGAAAATCGGCGCAGCGTTTGAAGGCTTCGAGCAACATCCCGTCCCAGTAATCTTCTGGCACACCGCCGTTGCGGTTCCAGCCGCCGTCCGAGCGCACGATGTCCGTGCCGGTTAGGGGGATGATCTGGCAGACGTAGCGGTAGCGCTCAATTTGCGCGTCTAAGTCGCCACGGTCAGCTTGCAAAAAGTCGTTGCCCGCCGCGACAGCCGAGGCTTGCATCCCGTATTGGGCCAATAACTCGCGCGTGGCCGCGGCCGTCTGCTCGCCGTTTTTGGACTCGCCATCCCATATATCGCCGATCTGCAACTCGCAGTACCGATAGCCGATTTCGCTGGCTCGCCGGGCGAAGCCCTCTAAGTCGCAGCCGGGCCAGTTGTAGTGAATCGCGCCGATTTTCGCCATGATGCGTTCTCCCTAGTTGAGGTTAGAAACAGATGTCACTTAAAGCAAAGCCGCCACACCGTTGTCTGTAGCGGCATGAGGCTGACCTCCCAGAGCGCGTCGCGGGCGGGTGTCGCCTCAATCGCAAGGGCCTCGTACGTGTCGAAGCACTTTTGGCGCGCGGTGGGCGGCTGCGGCAGGTAATCAAAGCGGTAGCAGGCCCGCCGCACAGTGCGCGGGTCAAAGTTGTGCGCCACCAATAGCGCGCTCCGCTCAGTATAGCGCCCATACGCCAGAATGCGGTCGTTTGGGTCGCCGCCAGCGAACTCGTTGCGGTGGAAGTAGATCGCTCCGTCGCAACACTCCGGCCATTCCTTTTGTAGCGCGAAGAGCCGCTCGTAGGCCCTCGCTAGACTGGCGTATGGCTCGCGCCCGGCTTGCTCAAAATGCAACAGGGTCTCGTTTTCAAAGTCCGTGCGCGCTTCCTCGCCCCACTCGCTGCCCAACTCCAAACCCCGCGTCAGATTGCACCCACAGGCCGAGCCGGCCGAGCCATCGATCAGGGCGGCCTGCAAGTTCTTGAGCAGGGCCATCAGCAGAGCGCGGTCGTCCGGGTCCGGCTGGATGGGGCAGGGGAGGCCCTGCCAGTAGGACCGCGCCGGCTCGTCGCCGTGCAACAACTCCCGGAACCGCTCGTGCCACACGCCGGTGGCGCGCGGACTGTCGTGGTTTTCAAAGTAAGCCATGGCCACGGTGCCCGCCGCGAAGGTGCGATTCATCTGCTCTAGGAACTCGATGAAGGGCTGGGCGTGCTCGACATCGCGGTGAAAGTCAACCAAGAGCGCGTAGATCGCGTCGGTCGGGACGTCCACGGCTTCGGTTAGCGGGCACAGGGTCTCGCCCAGCACGAGGGCCTCGGGCGCGGCTGCTTGAATGCGGTTCTTGAGCTTTTTGAGGAAGGGGCGGTCAATGGTCTGGCTGGCGTCGATCCGCACCCCGTCGAACCCGCATTGCTCGATCCAATACGGGGCGATCGCCAGCAGGTATTCCTGCAATGGCCGATTGTAAACCAAGTCGAAGAGCGCGACATCCGAATAGACCAGCCAAGCGATCTGGTGGATTTGCGGCCGCCCGCGTTCGTCGCGCAAATACCATTCGGGGTGCTCGGCGATCAGGGAGCAGTCGCGGCTGCTCTGCATCAGCACCAAGTCGAAGATGATCTTCTTGCCGAGGGCGTGTGCCCTCTTCGTCAGCGCCCGCAGCTCGGCGCGACCGACGAGCTGGACGAAGGCTTGGCGGCCAAGGGCCTTTTCCGCTTGGGCCGCGGACCGCCCGGCGAGACCTTCCAGCTCGCTGGGGCGCACCAACCCTTCCGCCACCAGCGACGCCCAATCCACTTCCTCGGCGGGCGACACGAGCTCGGGGTCTATTTGGAAAAAGTCCCGCACTGCATAGACGCTGCCGAGGGTGCCCTTGCGCACGTCCTCGCCGGTGTGCAGGTCTGCAAAACCCGGGCGAAAAAAGGGCAGCAGGTAAATCACGTCGGCCGCAATGGCGTCTAACCGCCGCGTCAGTTCGGCGATCCGCCCCGAGCGGAAGCGGCCTCCCGCAACCCGCGCACCGACTTTGCGCACGCAGACCTCGGCGACCGTCGGCCCTTGGCGCACCCATTCCGGGCTGACGACCACGACTCCGTCGCGATTTTCGGCCAAATCGTTGAGGCTGACCCATTCCTTGCGCCCGGCCTCGGCGTAGCTGTCGGCCGAGAACTCCACTGCGTAGTTGAAGGTGCCGGTGCGGTCAAGCGCGAAAGCGGCCGACTCAAAGACGAGGTTGTTGCCGGCGAGCACGGGTGTGCCTGCCGCGTTGACCAGCAGCCGCATCGCTAGGTAAGCGTTGGTCCCAGTGGCATCGGTCCACAGCCGCGCATCCACATCTCCCGGCTGAACTTGCTGCGGGTCAATGGCCGCGACGAAAAGCTCGCAGCGCACTTGGGCGCGAGCCGCTGTTTTGCCCGGCTCGATATAGGCCCTCGCGAGGGGCGGCTCGCAAATCCGACCGTCGATTTCAAGGGTCAGGTTGCCGCCCCAGACCTGCCAGTTGTCGAACTCGCGGCGCGGGTAGCGGCAGTGCAATTGTTCGTAGAACGCGGCGCGTACGCTGAAGACGGCCGTAACGGTCAAAGAAATCGCTCCAATCGGAACTAGGCGTGGCTCTGCCGATAGTGTCGCCGGAGCAGATCCTCGCCGAAGTCGTTGTGCAGGTCGCGCCAGACCGCGTGGATGTGGTTGGCGTCGTTTTGGGTGTTGTCGTACTCGGCCAAAAAGCTCGGCCCCTGCACCCGGTAGTAGTGCGGCCCCCCCCGTTCCTCTGCGCCAGCCCAAGCAAAGTGCGCGGCCGGCAAATCGGCTGCTTTGAGGCGCGTCCACTCGGCTTCGGCCACCGCTTCGGGCAGGCGCTGGACGTACACTTCGATCAGCGCGTCCAAAACCTGGCCCTGCGCCGCGCTCATATCCGCACGGCCCAAGCCCTTGGGCGCGATTTCGTCGCGCACATGGGGGGCGTTGGTCGTGAGGATGTCCCCAGGGGCCTCGGCACTGACGACGGCCACCGCTTTTTGCGCGCCGTCTAGTTCGCGCAAAAGCTGACGCCCCAGATCTTCCTCCTCCCGCAAAGCCCGCAGCCCCGTTTGCGCGCCGTGGCGCACCTCGGCCGGGTTTGAGCCAAAAAACAGCGGCGTTGAGCCGAGCATCCGACCTTCTACTATCGTGTGGTTGAGCGAGACGTGGTGGCCCTCAAAACGCCAGCCCCAAGGCGCGTCGCCGCCCGGCTCGCCGAAAATGCTCACGTAGTACCGCTCAGGATCGCGCTCAAAGCGCCGCCCAGCCCCCTCCAACTCGGCCAGTATTGACTCCAACGAAATGATCGTCGAGACTTTCTCGTACCCTGACGCGCTGACTCCGGTCGCCACCAATGCATGCGCTAGCACCCGCTGGTGCTCGTCCATTTCCTTTAGCGGCAATCCGGCGCGCTCCCGCGGCACGTAGTGCCAGTTTTCGCGCTCTGCGCGGTCGGCAAAATCGAGCACCGCCTTTTGCCGGCCGGCCGCATCTAAAGACGCGAGCAAATTGCCGGCCGCCTCGGCCATGCGCTGTACTGTATTGGCTTGGTCCATGGTCTTCCTTTCTCAAGTCGGCCTGCGCGACGACAAATCGTCGTGCAGGTCAATGGTCGTGTACTCTTTGTTTGCTTGTTTCACGGCGATGCGCACAAACTCCAGATTTTCCGGCCCGGGATTGTACATGCCGTGCCCCTGCCCAATGCCCTGCCAAGTAACCGATCCCGGCCTCACTGCAAAGGTTTTGTCGGCAAGCGTCATCAGCCCTTGTCCCTTCAGCACCCAAAAGCTCTCCTCTAACTCGTCGTGGTAGTGATACCCGACGGAGCTACCGGGGGCGAGGATCGCATGGTCGAGAAAGGTCCAGTCACTGTAAAAATCCTTGGGCGACAGCACGTGCCGGGTGGCGATCTGACCGCAGCCGCCGTGAATGGCGTCGCGCCACGTTAGCTTTTGCGCGTCAAAGGTCCCGGTTTTGGGCGGCACATCTAGCGTTACCTCCTCCTCCGGCGCAATCTGGCGCATCTCTTGCGTTGGCCGATAGTCCTGTAGCGCGACGCGTACGCGCAGTACAGGTACATACGTATTGGACAAGTTTTTCAGCACGTGATCGCACCGAGTGTGATCGACGATAAAGCCGACCTTTCCGCCGCTTTTTACTCGCTGCTGCCGCACGGTCAACTCCACCGACCCGTTCGCAACCACATAGCCTTGTTCACACGCTAGCCACGTACCTTCCACCGGGCGCACTTGCCTTGGCTTCAATTCCCAATAGTCGAATGCAAACCACAGGGTCTGTCGCTGATATGCCGGACAGACCGGGGCGTATTGTCGGTCCAACTCCTCGAGATGAACATGATAAACGTACCTCATGCTTTCCCCCTTTCTATCGCTCTCTGCTTCCAGGTAAACTACGCATCCCACCCCCCCTTCACAAACCCTTGACACCTCTTATCCTACCCCCCAACCTAGACGCGGATTTGCTGTGCGCCGCAACCCTGCCACCGCCAAACGACCACCCGACGCTACCCAAAGGAGACTCTCCATGAACCCTGCAAAAGCCAACGCCCTCACCGCAACCATCGCCAAGCTACCCCGCGTCCCGCTAGCCTCAATCCGCCCCACCCCGCTGGAGCCGCTGCCGCGCCTAACGGCCCATCTCGACAGCCCTGCTCTCTACATCAAGCGCGACGACCTGACGGGGCTGGCCTTTGGCGGCAACAAGACGCGGATGTTCGAGTTTGCCTTGGCCGACGCCTTGGCCCAAGGTGCCGATACCATCGTCTCGGGCGCGGCCGTGCAGTCCAACTACTGCCGCCAACTCGCCGCGGCCTGCGCCAAGCTAGACTTGGAATTGCACCTGATCCTCCGGCCCGTGCGCGCAATCGACCGCACCGAATCCCAAGGCAACAACCTGCTCCAGCACCTGCTCGGCGCCCAGATCACCATCCTAGCCGAAGGCGACCGGCGCGGCCAACAAGACGCCATCCAAGCCAAGGTCGAAGAGCTTTCCGCCCAAGGGAAAAACGCGTACTGGCCGCGCCGCGAAGATACCATCGACCTCGACGCCATCGCCTATGCCGAAGTGGGCGTGGAAATTGCCCGCCAATGCCAAGAGCAAGGCATCAATCCGTCTTACCTCTATCTCTGCGCTCTCGACACCACCCAAGCCGGCGTGGCGTTAGGCCTAGCGTATATCGAGTCGCCGATCCAGGTCCGCGGCTTCAGTCCTTTCCCCGGTGCCGACAGCCGCCACGCGGACATGGCCGCCCTCGCCAACCAAGCCGCTCGTCGCCTCGGCCTCGACATGGCCATGAACGCCGCTGACTTCGACAACGACGATTCCTTCGTCGGCGAGGGGTACGGCATCCCCACTCCGGCCGGCTTGGATGCTCTGCGTACTTTGGCGCGCAAAGAGGGCATTCTCCTCGATCCCGTGTACACCAGCAAGGCCCTCGCCGGCCTTTTTGCCCACGCACGCGATGGCGGGCTTGACGGCGAGGCGCTCTTCCTGCACACCGGCGGCAACCCCGCCCTGTTCGCCTATGCCGAGGAAGTGCTTGCCGACTGAATGGATCTCTTTTTCCTGATCGGCGTCTCCTTCCTGACGTCGGCCTTTACCGCGATCATCGGCGTGGGCGGCGGTATCGCGCTGATCTCGGTCATGCCGGGCCTGCTGCCTGCCGCGGCCATCATCCCCATCCACGGTGCCGTGCAGCTAGCCTCCAACGCCAGCCGCGTATTCTTTGGCTTTCGCCACATCGACTGGCGCGTCTTCTGGCCCTTCGCGGGCGGTGCAGTCCTCGGTGCTGTTGCGGGGGCGCAGGTCATGGGCGGCTTCCGCTTTGACGATCTGCCCCTGTACCTAGGCGTTTTCATCCTCCTCGTCGTCTGGATTCCCGCGCCCAAACGCGCTTTTCGCCTCCCCGGCCACTTCGCCCTGTTCGGTGCCCTTCAGACCTTTTTCGCCCTGTTCGTCGGCGTCGCTGGGCCCCTGACTGGTGTCTTCTTAGCCAGCGCGGGGTTGCCCAAGGATCGCTTGGTCATTACCCACGGCATGGTTATGGTCGTCACCCACCTGTGCAAAATTCTGGTCTTCGGCTTTGTCGGCTTTGCCTTCGCGCCCTACTTGCCGCTCATCGCCGGAATGATTGGCGCGGCAGCACTCGGTTCGTGGAGCGGGACGCGCTTGCGCGACCGGGTTTCCGAGAGCCTCTTCCGCAAGGTCTTCAGGGTCGTGATCACGCTCCTGTCGCTGCGCATGATCGCAGAGGCACTCTACGCGGCGTAATCGCCGCTTTTTGCTGGACACCTTGGGCCTTGCCGGTTAAAACCAGTCAGTTGCCGAAGTGAACTTTGCGGGCTTATTTTAGGCCCCTTGTAAAGGAGACCCTTATGAACGAACTCGAACAAGCCGTCCAAGAAATCGAACTCTACGGCTTCACCCTGCTCGAAAGCGTCCTCGACCCCGACACTGCCGTGGCCATGCGCCAAGCCCTGATCCGCTGCGAACAAGAGCACGGCACCGAACACACCCACCGCGGCTCGGCCCGCCACGTAGCCAATCTCCCGGTCATGGATCGCATCTTCCACCAGTGCATTGACCACCCCCGCGTCTTGCCGGTCCTCGAGCACTTTCTCGAGCCCTCGCTGATTTTGGGCAGCCTCAACTCGCGTATCGTTCGCCCCGGCGACGGCTTCCAAGACCTGCACAGCGACATCCCCGCTTACATGCTCAACATGGACACGCCGGTGATGATGAATACGGTGTGGATGCTCAACGACTTCAGCCCCGCGATCGGCGGCACCCGCGTAGTGCCCGGCTCGCACAAGAGCGGCCTCGCCGCGCCCCCAGCGGGATTTGCCGTCCAGCACGAGGTCCAGCCGACAGCCCCGGCCGGCTCGGTGATCGTCTTTAACGGCCAGTGCTGGCACGGCGGCGGCGCCAACACCAGCGACCACAACCGCCACGCCCTCTTCGGCCACTATCGAAAGCACATGCTGGTATTTCAGCTCGACCCGCACGACGGCTTTCCGCCTGAGTGGTGGGATGGCTTGAGCCCGCGTCAGCGCCAGCTCATGAGGATGGAACGCGGCCCGGGGGCCGCCCACGCGGCCGACGCGCACTTCCGCTAGGAGGCAGGACATGCCGCGCATTCGCAGCTTTTGGCTCGCCGTTAGCATCGGGCTTCTAGCGCCGACCGCCCCAAACGCTGAGGTGACGACTTGGCAACTCGGCGGCAGCCAGCCTTGGGTCGGCCAAGACACGGTGAGCATTATGATCGACTTTGAGCGCGTCCCCGGTGCCATCCAGCCGGTGCTCGTCGAGCCGGGCGTCAACATCATTTCCCTGCTCAACAACTGGACGACTTTTCGCCAGCCCAAAGAGCTGGGCTATATCGACGGCGAGCGCCCCCGCATCTGGAAGTGGAACGAGGGCAACGGCGACCCCACTGAAAACGGCGTCGCACTCATCGATGCAGACAGCACCACGTACAATTCCTCCAAGGCCGAGGGCATCGGCAAGCAGTTTTTCACCATTGACTTGGCCGTACCCATGCCGGCGCACACCTTCGGCTTCCACACCCCTTCGAGCGGTTTCCGCTCCGACGGTACGCCGCTGCCCACGGATTCGACGCCGGCCTTCCAAGTCTCAATCCAAGAGGAAAACAGCGAGATTTTCGCCGTCAAAGGGCCGCAGCCCCTCGCGCGGATTGTCGCTGAGCCGACCGAAAATTTCGCGCCTGACGTACACATTGACTTCGACCAGCAATACGTGCGCTTCTTCCGCTGGGCCCGCAAATTTTCCATCATCGACGAAACGGCCCTGACCCGCGTTAGCGGCACGTCCGGCGGCCAAGGCAATCAAGCCCGCTCGCTCTTGGGCACCATCAGCGAGTTCGAGGTCTATGGCCAGGGCTTTCCCAAGCGAGCTACGTACCGCTCCAAGATCATCGACCTCGGGGCCGAGCAAAACTTTGGCCGATTGTTCTTTGCCGCCACGCCCATGCGCGTCGTCAACGGCGAGGCCGTTGAGGCACCGGATGCCCGGGCCTTCGCCGAGATTGAGGTGCGCACGGGCCGGGACGACGACCCGAACATTTATCACGAATACACGGTCACCGGCAAGGAGAAGGTCGTCTCCCGCGCCCGCTACGAGAACGACCTCCGCACGGGGTTCGCCCGTACGTGCGCCTCCTGCGACTTCGTCCAGCGCAGTCCCCGGCCCGGAATGCGAGCCGGAGTCACCTACGACCGCGATAACTGGACCTTCTGGTCAACGCCCACGACTCAGTCGGGCCTGCCGCTCAACCTCGACAGCGGTTCCTTCATCCAAGTATTCATCACTTTTCACAGCACCCGCTTTGAGGATTTTGTGCGTTTGGACTCGCTGTGGGTCGAGCGGGCGCCGCTGTTGGCCACGCGCGTCCTCGGCGAAGTGGCCCCGCTCGCCGACCCGCGGCCCGCGCACGGGTTCGGCGAGGTCGCCTTGGGCGAAATGGTCGAGTTTGCGTACGACCTAGCGGCCTCCTTTTCCGGGGGGAATCAGCGCGGCTTCGACCAAGTGCATATCCACACCGGGGCCCGGCCCGCGTTCAAAGAATTGCTCGTCAGCGGCCAAGCGACCGCCCCAGCCGCTGTCCGCGAAGAGGACGACGGGCTAACGGTGATCCTGCCTGAGCGCGTCACCCGCACCAACAACGCGCTGTTGCGCATCGTCTTTGCAGCGGAGGTTTTTGAACTGGCCACCACGTTCTTGGGCACAGTCGCGGATTCACAGGTCGAGACCTTGCCCCAACCCATCGTATCGGGCGACGCGAGCGAAACGCTCTCCACCAATAGCCTGCGCGTCCTCAGTTTTGCGGATCAGCAACCGGCCCTACTGCAAGACTTGCGCCTTTCAACGCCCGTGTTGACGCCCAATGGCGACGGCGTTCACGACGAGCTCGACGTGGCCTATGCCCTCTATGGCCTGCCGGAACAAGTGCCCGTCGAACTGGCGATCTACGCGCTCGACGGACGCCGCCTGGCGACCGTGCCCCAAGGCTTGCAAACGGCCGGGCCGCAACGGGTGCGCTGGGACGGCCGCGACGCCGAGGGCCGCGCCCTGCCTCCGGGCGTGTACCTAATCTCGGTAGCCCTGCAATCCGAGCTCCGTGCGGCTGCCTTGCTCCGCCCATTGGGCATCGCGTACTGAGGGTGGGAACGATGCGATTTCTTTGGCCGCTCGTTTGGGTCGCGTTTGCCGTCGTGGCCGCTGGCAGCGAAACCCTGACCTTCCAAGGGCGAGATGCTTGGGCAACTTGGCAGCTGCCTTTCGGCCTGACCGAGGTGGGCGAGGACGGCCAGCTTCAACTCGTCAAGTTCCGCAAGGATATCAACGCGGTCGCTGATGCCGATCGATTCTCCTACGAAAGCAAGAGGCGCGGGCGCGTGGCGGGCGGCATCTGGGAGGCGGCCTCCAACCCAGCCGATGCAACTTACATCATCGACGGGGACTTCCAGACCTTCTGGCGTCCAGACCCAGCCGATGCCATTGAGGACTGGGCCATTGAAATAGACTTGGGCCGGGCCGTGCTGGCCCGAGAGATCCGCCTGGTCTTTCCCGACGCAGAGGACGTGCGTCCCTTCCGCCAGTTTACCGTGTACGGCAGCACCGGGACCCGCATCTCGGTCCAAGACGACTTAGTGCTGCTAGACCCGCTCTTCCGCACGACCCAGCCCAACGCAGACCGCGAAATCGTCATCCCCCTCGGGTTCGCCGCCCGCGACAGCGTCCTGCAGCTCGACCAAGGCTTGGATGGCGACCCGGCCGCCCAAAACAACTATAGGGTGATCCAGCGCGTCCGCATTGAGGTCGAAGAGAAATCTCCGGGCGCGGCCTTGGCCGAAATCGAGGTCCGCGCCATCGGCGACAACCTCAGCATTGGCACCATGCAGCGGGGCCGCTTTGTCAACGGGATCAATTCGGTCGATCCGCAAAACCTCTTCGACGCCGACATGAACACCAACAACCTAATCGGCTCTTCTTACGGCAGCCTCGGCTGGAAGGAGGGCGGGGTGTGGTTTGGCGTGGATCTGGGGGCGGTGTTCTTCGTTGATGAGTTCTTTCTCTACTCCTTTCGGCCCGACGAGGGCTTGGTGGGCTTTTCGATCAATGGCACCGGCCCGGGCCATACCGTGCTCTATTCCGATGGTGCCCGCAGCCTCAGCTCCAATCTGCCCGTGCCCGATGCGTTTGACTACACCGAGCTGCTGACCCACGTCAACCCCAATGGCGACCGCCTGCTCTACATTCGCTATATGTTCAAGCCGCGCAAGATGCGCTACTTCTTCTGGCACGGCATCCGCGACACCGGCTGGGGGATTGTCAAATGGGCCGAGTTCATGCTCTTCTCGCCGGGCTATCCCGCCGAAGTGGTCTTGCACTCGGATTTCGTGGACTTGGGCCAGATTTCGGGCGACGGTCGTCCAAAGGTCATCAAAAACCTCGCTTGGGACGCCGAGCTCGCCGCGGGCACCCACCTGCAACTGCGTTCGCGCTCGGGCAATTCGCTGGAGCCGGTCTATACGTTTTACAACAAGATCGGCGAACAGGTCACCGAGGAGAAGTGGAAGAGTTCGCCCAAGGTGCTGCGCGGCCCGGTCGATACAACGCTCGTGGTGGGCGAGGATTGGGGGGAATGGAGCAATGTCTATCAGTTCTCGGGCGAGGCATTCCAGTCGGAAAGCCCGCGCCGCTTTGTCCTGCTGGAGCTAATCCTCTCTACGGACGACCCCAGCGTGGCGCCGGTGGTCCATTCGCTCTCGGTCGAGTTTGAGGACGCGCTATTGCAGGGCGCAGTAGGCCGCATTGAGCCGCGCCAAGCCATCCCCAACGAGGACACTCGCTTCACCTATACGCTTTGGCCGCAGCTGGCGGCTGAGGACTCGGGGTTTGACCTGTTGCGCTTTATTGTGCCGGGTCGGATTGACGCCGAGGACCTCGAATTACACATTGGCCCCGCGCCGGTCGCGCCGGCCCGCGTTGACCAGCGCGGCGACTCCCTGTGGGTCGCCCTGCCGCGCGTTGTGACCGAGGACTCGGTTCGGGTGGGTTTTACCACGCGGGTTTTGCACAACGCCACGGTTTTTTCCCTCGACCTCGGGCTGAGCGAGCGGCCCGGCCTCTGGCAATCGGTCGTTCCAGCCGAGCGCCGCGCCCAAGTCGTGATGCTGCCCGAACTCGCAGCACACGGCCAACTCATCGATGCGCTCGAACTGGCCTCACCCGCGATTACGCCCAACGGCGACGGGGTCAACGATGTGCTCGACATGCGCTTCGTGGTATTCAAGCTAGACGCGGCCACCCCCACGCTCGCGCTCTACGACCTAGCGGGCCGCCAAGTTGCCGCGATCGGGTCCACGCCGACCGCAACGGGCCACCGCTTCACTTGGACGGGCCGCGACGAGTCCGGTGCTCTGGTCGCACCGGGCATGTATCTCTACCGCCTCGACCTAGGAGCCGAGTCGGGCCGCGACACGAGCACCGGTGTCATTTCCGTCGTCTATTAGCGATGGACAGCCAGACCGTTTTGAGGCGACTAAGGGCAGATGGCTGGGAAATAGACCGCATTCGTGGATCGCATTACCATTTGAAACACCCCGCAAAGCGCGGTTTGGTGACCGTTCCGCATCCGCGGCGCGATCTTCCAGCCGGTACGCTGCGGAATATCGAAAGACAATCTGGGCTTAAACTACGATAAGGAGACCCTATGGACAGAACGTACATCGGCTTAATTCACAAGGAGCCGACCAGCGACTACGGCGTGAGTTTCCCCGACCTTCCCGGCTGTATCACCGCTGGTGTCTCCTTGGAGGAGGCCCGAGCAATGGCCGCCGAGGCCCTAGCCCTTCATATCGAGGGTATGGCCTACTCAGGCATGGAGATTCCCCAGCCCAGTTCTGCCGACGCCGTGGTTGCGCACCCAGACGCTTGCGACGCCATCGCCCTACTCATTGTCAAAGCCCTGCCGGAGTACGCAGAGGTTCAGGTGTCCAGCGGCCAATGAGACGTTTTATGAAATGGCATCTACTCATTCTTCTCTTCTTCCCTTCCATCGCTTTCACAGCGCAAAGGAGTTCTACCATGAGCGACTATCTCGTCTATATCGGCACCTATTCCAGTGGCGACGAGGACGGCATCCACGTCTATCGCCTCGACATGGCCACGGGTGCGCTCGCACACCAAAGCAGCATTGGCGGCATTGACAACCCTTCTTTCCTCGACATCGCTCCCAACCGCCGCTTCCTCTACGCCATCGGCGAGACCAGCGCGGTCGGCGACCGGCCCGGCGGCGCGGTTGCGGCCTTTGCTATTGACCAGCAGACCGGGGCCTTGACCCACATCAACACCGAATCAACCATTGGCCGCGGCCCTTGCCACATCAGCATTGACCGCGAGGGCCAGTACGCGCTGGTAGCCAACTACGGCGGCGGCAGCGTCGCCATTTTGCCAATCCGCGAAGACGGCTCGCTCGGCGCGGCCACGGACTTTGTCCAACACGAGGGTTCTTCGGTCAACTCAAGCCGCCAAGAGGGGCCACACGCTCACTCAATTATGGTGTCCCCCAACAACAAACACGCCTTGGCCCCAGACTTGGGCATCGACAAGGTGCTCATCTATGCGATTGACCACGACAAGGGGACGCTCCGCGCACAGACGCCCCCGGCAATAGCCCCCGGCAGTGGTCCGCGCCACCTCGCCTTCCACCCCGATGGCCAACGGGCTTACGTCATCAACGAGCTGAGCAACACCATCACGGCTTTCGACTACGACGCCGACGCTGGTACGCTCACCACCACTCAGACCATCTCAACACTGCCCGAAGGCTATGCCGAGGTCAGCCACACCGCAGACATCCACGTCCACCCCAACGGCCGCTTTCTCTACGGGTCCAATCGCGGCCACGACTCCATTGCCGTCTATGCCATTGACCCAGACTCCAGCCAGCTCGCACTCGTCGAGATCGTGCCGACTGGCGGAGCCAACCCGCGCAACTTTGGCCTCGACCCCACGGGCGCGTACCTAATCGTCGGCAACCACAGCACCGACGACATCTTCACCTTCCGCGTCGATCCAGACACCGGCAAGCTGACGCCGACCGGCCACAAAGCAGAAGTGCCATCGCCCGTGTGCCACAAGTTCATTCCGGCGTTCTAAGAGTAGCCATGGCGAGCCGACATACCGACTGGCTAAAACAGGGCCAGCGAGACTTGGACCACGGACGCCGCTCGCTCAACGCTGGAGACTATGAGTGGGCTTGCTTTGCCGCCCAACAAGGCGCGGAAAAAGCCGTCAAGGCGGTTGTCGAGAAGATGGGCGGCACGGCTTGGGGGCATTCTGTTACGGCCTTGTTAGAGTCTTTGCCCGAGGTGCTCAAGCCCAGTCAGCAGTTGCTGGATGCCGCCAAAGCGTTGGACAAACACTATATCCCTGCTCGCTACCCCAATTCGCATCCACAAGGAGCACCCTATGAGTATTACACCCACGATGAAGCAGAACGTGCGCTCGTCCACGCCGGCCAAGTCATCGGCTTCTGTGAAGGTGTTCTGGCTGGACCGCCCCCGCCTCATAGCGCGTCTCAAGAGAGCTGCTCAGGTACTGAGTGAGCAGCACCCCGAGATCGAGCGGATCGTGCTGTTCGGCTCGCTGGCTCGGGGCGATGCGGTGCCGGGTAGCGATGCCGATCTGCTAATCGTGGTAAGCCACAGCACCGAGCCGTTTTTGGATCGGGCGGTGCGCTACCGACCGGCGGATGTGGGCGTGGGGGTCGATGTCATAGCGTACACGCGGGAGGAACTGGCTGCGTTGCTGGAGGAGGGCAATGCCTTTGTGCGACAGGCATTGTGCGATGGGATGGTGTTGGTGTCGTAGGGCGACATGGCTCGGGCGATCCTTTTTGATTTCGACCTTACGCTGGCAGACCCAACAAAGGGCACCATTGAGTGTGTCAATTTTGCGCTGGAAAGGGTGGGGCGGCCTCAAGCGGATGACGAGCAGATTAAGCGAACCATCGGCCTGTCCCTAGAGGACACCTTTCTAAGTCTGACGGGGCAACCAAACAATCAGGATGTCAGTTTGTTCATAAGCAGCTTTGTCAAACGAGCCGATCAGGTTATGACCGAGCTAACGCTTGTGTTTGCTAGCGTCCCTGCGACAACTCGGCGATTGATCGAAATGGGTTTTGAATTGGGAATCGTGTCGACGAAATTTCGCTACAGAATTGAGGAGATTCTAGCAAGGGAAGGGCTAGCGGATCGCTTTCGCGTCATCATCGGCGGAGAAGATGTAAATGAGCACAAGCCACATCCTAGTGGTTTGATAGCTGCCATATCTAGAATGCAGATGGATGCGGATGACGTACTGTACGTTGGCGACAGTACAGTGGATGCGTTAACGGCCGAGCGGGCCAAGGTCCCCTTTATTGCGGTACTATCAGGCACTACGAGCGAGGCTGAATTCAACGAGTTCTCCAAGGTTGCGGTTATCGGTGACATTTCAGCGTTGCCTCTACTACTCCGTACCTAATAGAAAACTAGAATCGGCCCAGTCTATCCCTCGGCTTGACAGACTTTCCATTTTGGACTAAACTCCAAAAAAGTTCGACTAATTTGGAGAAACATTCAAAATGGTTCAGTATCGGCGACGATTAGAGATGGACTTGCCCAATCGGCAGTCGGCCTTTTTGTGGGGACCGCGCAAGACGGGGAAATCCACCTATCTCAAACAAGCGTTTCCCAACAGCCTAGTCTATGATTTTCTAAAGACGGATTTGATGCTGGACTTCAACCGGCGGCCAGCCCTGTTGCGCGAACAGCTACTCGCACAACCCGAAGCATTGCTGGCGGCGCGTCCGATCCTCTTGGACGAAGTGCAGCGCGTGCCGCTCTTGTTAGATGAAGTGCATTGGCTCATCGAAAACAAGGGGCTGCGTTTTATTCTGTGTGGTTCCAGTGCGCGCAAGCTCAAGCGGGGACGAGCTAACTTGCTCGGCGGACGGGCGTGGCGCTACGAAATGTTTCCGTTGGTGACGGACGAGTTGAATGACGGCGATATGGACCTTTTGACTATCTTGAATCGCGGCCTGATCCCCGATCACTTTGCCAGCGTTCAGTACCGCCGTTCTCTGAACGCATACCTGCAAGATTACCTAAAGGAAGAGGTTTTTGCCGAGGGCTTGACGCGCGATATTCCGGCATTTTCCAGATTTTTTGAGGCGATGGGATACTCGCACGGCGAGTTGACCAACTTTTCCAATATCGCCCGAGTGTGCGGTGTGAGTTCCAAGACCGTGAAGGAGTACTATCAGATTCTCGTCGATACGCTTTTGGGCAGCATGGTCGCACCTTTCAAGAGGCGACAAAGCCGCCAAGTCATTTCGAGAGCGTCTAAGTTCTACTTATTTGATGTGGGCGTGGCCGGAGTGCTTGCGAGACGACATTTGCAGGACGCCCAAGGTGCCGTTTTTGGCCAAGCGTTTGAGCACTTTATTTTTTGCGAATTGAGAGCATATACTTCTTACAGCGCGTTACAGTACGATGTCCACTTTTGGCGCACCAAGTCGGGACTAGAGGTTGACTTTGTGCTGGGCAACGGCGAGGTCGCCATTGAGGTAAAGGGCACGTGCCGGGTAGAAGATAAAGCCCTTCGGCCCCTACGCGCATTTATCGATGAATACACCCCAAAAAAAGCACTTGTCGTTTGCAACGAACCGGCCGAGCGAGTCGTCGGTCCAATTCGCATTGTGCCTTGGAAAGCGTTTTTACAGTTGCTGTGGGCCGGTGAGATAATTTCCTGACGGCGTCATCACCAGTGCGGGTTTCCCAACAGCCTATTGCTTGAGCCGCGTCCAGATCGCGTCGTAGCTCGCTTGAGTGTCGGAGTCGCAAACCTCGACGAAGGTCCCCGGCGGCGCGTCTGCTGGCGGCGCGAACTCGGGCGAAGCCTTCAACTTTTCATCTATCAAATCGGTCGCGCCCGCGACCCCAGCGGCAGAGCGGACAAAATTGCTCACTGCCGCGATGTTCTCCGGCTCCAGCAGGAAATCCATGAACTTGATTGCGTTTTCGCGGTTGGGAGCGTCTTTTAGGAGAACGACGTTGTCCATCCACAAAATGTAGCCTTCCCTCGGATAGGCGTAGTCGATGTTCGCGCCCGCGGTACGCGCTTGGATAAAGAGACTGTTGTAGATCATGCTCGCAGCGGCAGCACCAGAGATCAAAGCGTCTTTGGCGGTATCTGATCCAAAGGAGGCCCAATGCGGTTTTGCGGCCTGAAGAAGCGCGTCGAGCGCGTCTAACTTCTCGCGGTCCGTCACACATTGCGGAAGCTCTAGATGTAGCGACGCCAGTGCCATGACCTCTCGCTGGCTGTCGAGCATGTTGATCTTGCCGCGCAGGCTCTCGGGCGGGTCAAAGAGGATAGCGGTGGTGTTGATGTCACCGGAGTACACATCGCGGTTCACGGAAAAACTGGTCGTGCCCCATTGGTACGGGATCGAGTGTTTGCGGCCCGGATCGTACGACACATTCACCCACTGTGCCTCGATATTGCCGACATTGGTCAACGCGCCCGGCCCGATCTCGTCCAGCATCCCCTCTTGGATCATGATCTGCACCATGTAGTCGCTTGGAACGGCCACGTCATAGGTGCCGAGCTTGCCCGCCTTGAGCGACGCCAGCATTGCCTCGTTGGATGTGTACGTATCCATGGTCACTTCAATTCCGGTCTCGGCCGCGAACTTGTCGAGGAGCTCTTGGGGGATGTACTCGAACCAGAAGAAAATCGAAAGGTTGCCCGCAGCCTGTGCAACGGGCGGCTTCTCAGCGGAACAAGACGCCAATAGGAAATAGAGCGCGATTAGGTAAGGCATCCAGCAATCTCCTTACAACAGGGGTAGTAATCGAGTTGACGACCGCCGCGAGGCGAGCCGCCCCACAGATCAAATGTCGCTAAAGCAAGTTTTGACCACTTGGTTGAGGTTTGCGCCTTTCTCCATAGCCACTACCAGTTCGTATGCGACCCATCCCGCCGGCGCAAATGTGGTGCTTCCCAAAACTTGAACTCCTGTTCCTTGGCCAGCTCTTCGTTGAACTCCACGCCCAGCCCCGGCCCCTCGGACACCTTCAACATGGACCCCACCAATTCGCACTGCACTGGGAACAAATCCTCGTCCATGAATTTCCCCGCTTCGGTCGGCGTCACGCGATGCTCGAGCCACGCGAAGTTGGGTACGGCCGCAGCCAGATGCACGGTCGCGGCCGTGCAGATCGGCCCCAGTGGGTTGTGGGGCATCAGGTCGATGTAGTGGGATTCGGCCAAGCTCGCCACCTTCATCGACTCGGTCAGCCCGCCGACATTGCACACGTCGAGCCGCGCAAACTGCGTGAGGCCCCGCTCTAGATAGGGCAAAAACTGCCACTTGCTGGCAAACTCCTCGCCGATGGCAAAGGGCACATCCGTCATCGTCCTGAGCGATTCGTAGGCTTCGGGGCACTCGTCGCGGATGGGTTCTTCGAGAAAATCGAGCGTCCCCGGCGGCATCTTCTGGCAGAACGACGCGCTCTCGGCGACCGTCAGCCGATGGTGATAGTCAATGCCCAAGACCGGGTCGGGACCAATTTCTTGGCGCACTTCGGTCAGCCAAGCCGCCGTGATGCCGATGGTCTCGCGCGGCTCGAATAGCCGCTCGTCGTCGTACTGGTTGCGCTGGGCCATTCCCGTGCGAATCACGTCCCAACCCTTGTCCAACAGCAGCTTGCAGTTGCTGACCAAGGTCGCCAGATCCGGTGCCCCGGTCGTCGCAAAGCAAGGCACCCACTCGCGCTGCTTGCCGCCCAGAAGCTGATAGACCGGCACGCCGAGAGCCTTGCCGACCACGTCGTGCAAGGCGATGTCAATGGCCGAAATCGCCGCGGTCAACACGCGCCCGCCTTCAAAGTACTGGCCGCGGTACATCTCCTGCCAGAGCCGCCCGATCTCGCACGGATCCCGACCGAGCAAAAACTCCCGATAGTGCCGGACAGCCCCTACTACGGCCAACTCGCGCCCGGACAGCCCGGACTCGCCCCAGCCGTAGATGCCTTCGTCGGTCTCGACCTTGACGATGAGTTGATTGCGGTGGCCGACCCACGTTGGATAGGCTTTGATGTCGCTGATTTTCATAAGAATCTCCTACGTCTGTTTAGGGGATGTGGACCGGGCAACTACACCTCGCTCAACAGTGCGCCCCCAATTCCATTGGATACGGAGACAGGTTTTCCAAGCCGTCCTCGGTAATCAGGTATATGTTTTCCAGCCGCACCCCGGCCCGCGCTTCGGGGATATAGGCCCCGGGCTCGACCGAGACCACATTGCCCACGCGCAAGGTGCCGCCGCGCTCCTTGTTGAGATCGGGCATCTGGTGCGCCCGGAGGCCGATGTTGTGCCCGGCGTGATGGATCAAGCCAACGTCGGCCAATTTGGGATGCTCGCGGATATAGGCGTCCATGGCCACCGCGCACTCGCGGCCATCCTTGCCCGGCTGCAAGTACTCGCCGACGCGATTGTGAAAGCCCTTGACGTGCTCAAAGACGGAGTGCTGCACCTCGGTCGGCTCACCCACTGCAAAGCTGCGGCACAAATCCGCCCAGTAGCCGCGGTACACCGACCAAGCGTCAATGACGTAGATTTCTCCGGCCTCAATCGGGCGATTGCGCGCAAAACCGCCCAACTCGCCGCACTGGTAATCGCCGTCGTGGAAAACTTTCTCGCCGGCCGCAAGGTGCGCTGCTCGTTGCGCTGCCGCGAGCACCTCCAACTCGTTGACGCCCGGTGCGATCGCCGCTTCCGCCGCGGAGTATGCGGCCAGATCAACCTGCACGGCCTTGCGCAGCAGCTCGATCTCGTCGGGGTCTTTGACCTCCTGCAGGTCGGCGAGCAAGTCATCAACCGCAACCCATACCGGCGTTTTGCCCAGCCCTTCTTCAACCGCCTGTCCCAAGCGACGCGGCAAACACTCGCTCTGCCATCCCAAGCGACCGGCGGCCAGCTTTTTGGCACGCAGCGCATCGGCGATCCGCCCGCTTATCGCCTCGCGCAGGTCGGGCGAGACCGTGCCGCCGACGCTGAGGGGAAAGGTGACACACTCGTCGGTGCACGGCTCGCCGGCGTCGGTATGCGCGATCAGCAAGGAGCGCCCATCGGCCTCCAGCCAGAAGAGGGCCGGCGGACCGGGAAACTCTTCGGGGATGATGATCCCGGTGAAGTAGTAGATTTCCTTCGGGTGATTGATCACGGCCGCGTCAATGTCGAGTTCGGCCAGCCGCGCACACAGGCGTTGCTGCCGCGTGCGGCATCCTTCTTTAGTCAGCATAATTCTCTCCTGTTAGCGATGGGGACACTCACCCTCTCTTACACCGTCATTCCGGCGAAAGCCGGAATCCAGCGGGGAGGGGCGAGTCGCGCCCGGCGTCGTGCTCAATAGTAACCAACCGCATCGCCCCTGAAAAGCAATCGCCGCGCCTTGAGCCACCCGCTAGCCGCGCCGTATATTCTCAGTCCATTCCCAAACGACGGTCAGCATAGTCCCATGAACATAGAACGAGTATTGACATCCCTAGTTGAAAACGACTTTGAAGTCCCGGACCGAATTGCTATGAAATGGGGTCCGCGAATCTCAGACATCGGGTTTCTGATAATTCGCCCCGATGCAGTGTATCGAGGACAAACAGATGCTATCAGAAAATTTCTTCAAGCACGTGCGATCTACTTTGGTGCTTCAAAATTGGCAACGCCGCACGACCGAGTCATAGAGGAATTGTACCGGTACACCCAATGCCGACTGATGAGACATGGGAATCGACCGATGTGGTGGTTGACTCCCCGGTACTATCGACTTTCGCCTTGTATGCCTGTTCTTGTTGTCGGTGACTCTTTGAAACTAGGAAATGACGTATCGACGGTTTTGAATTCTTTCAAGGGGTCCTCCAACCCCGCTTTGACTGTACCGGGCGAGCTTCGTTACGAATTTGACGCACAGAATATTGTGATGTGTGTGATTCACTCTTCGGAAGACACGCGGTCCGCCTTGCGAGAAGCAGCGCTATTCTTCTGCGAGAAAGAGATCGATGAAGTCATGCGTCGTATCGCTATAAGCAAAACTTACAATTCGGAATTTCGGCACTTCGTAGAGTGCGCCAAGAAGTCCGATTCCGCTGACTTCTTTTCCATTCTAAGCAAAGTGCAATATGAACTCCTGAGCATGATACTTCCGTTTGTTGAGAATGTCAAAATGCGAACGACATTAGAGACCATCCAGTCCGAAATCGACTATCTAACCAATCAACTAAGGAGTACACGTGGCTATCTACACAGAGCTAGAATATTCACTGGATACTGGGAGAGTGCTACGGTACAGCGCAATGCTTTGAAGGAGCTATCTGTCACGAAATCTGAAGCGCAGGATATAGCACTTGTTTTGTATCATCTGGTTGAACCAACCAAGTTCTTTAGTATTCTGGCTGATGAGTTGATCGAGTATCTGGAAGAGCGATCATTATTGTTGGATCCATGGGAACAAACCGTATTAGAGACGGGGCTGCCGTTCCATGAGCTTCAGGTTCGGGGGTTTAGCCCGTCAGTCGCTAACGGTCGCTGATATTGAGGCGGCACTAAGGGACAGTCTGCAAAAGAAAGGACCGTCATTCCGGCGAAGGCCGGAATCCAGCGGGGCGGGGAGGGTCACGGTAACCAACCGCATCGCCGCGCCTTGAGCCACCCGCTAGCCGCGCCGTATATTCTCAGTCCATTCCCAAACGAAAGTGCCTCTATGACCTCGACCCGCCTCATTCTAGCCGCCTGTTTGTTCTTTGCCCCGGTCTCCGCATCGAGCGAAGACTTCCACGGCTTTGACCCCGCGACCTACGACGGGCTAATGCTTCCTCCGGCAGTGCTCCAAGCAATGGCTGCCGAAGCCGCGCAACACTCGCCCCCTAAGAACGGCCAAGCCCTCGTCTTTGGCTTCGCCAACTTGCAGCGCGACATCAGCTTTGGCATCAAGGTCGAAAAGAGCATTGAACGCAACGCGGCGGCCGCCGGCATCGAATTGCTGATCGCCGACAACCGGCTCGACGGGCCGACCGCCCTCGCCAACGCCGAGAGCTTCGCCCGGCGTCAAGTTGACTTCTGCATCGAGTTCCAAACCGACGTCAACTTCGGCCCGGCGATCATGCAGCACTTCAACCGCAAGCAGATCGGCGTGGTCGCCATCGACATCCCCATGCCGGGGGCCACTTACTTCGGGGCCAACAACCCCCGCTCCGGCTTTATGGGCGGCTCTTACCTAGCGCAGGCGGCCAAAGCGCGCTTTGGCGAGCGGGCACTCACCGAGGGGTATTTCGTCGTGGGCGAACTGCCGCAGTCGGGCGCGATTCCCGCCATGCGCACCGAGGGACAGATCGCCGGCTTCCTCGCCTCGCTGCCCGGCTTCCCCCCGGAGCGCATCATCCGCATCGACACCAAAAACACGCTCCAGTATTCCTTCCAGCAGATGAGCAACGCGCTCGGCCGCATCCCCCAAGGCGCGCCGATCCTGATCACCGCCATCAACGACCAGTCGGTCTCCGGCATGTTGCGCGCCGTGCAACAGCAGGGGCGCGGCGCAGACGCACTGGTCGTCGGCAAGGGGGCCGATGAGTTGGAGACGATGGTCGCCGAGGAGCATTTCATCGCCTCAGTCGCTTACTTCCCCGAGCGCTACGGCAACTACCTCGTCCCGCTGGGCCTGATGCGCTTAGCGGGCCGCGATGTGCCACCGGCGGTCACCGTCAACCACGTAATGATCCACCCGGCCAACATCTGTCAATTCTACCCCGAATACGAATGCCACGGCGAGCAAGGCTTCGACTACGTCTTCCCGCAGGCGGCCTTTGGCGAACACTTGGCCACGCTCAGGGACAAGCCCGAACTCGCCGGGTACGAGCAGTTGATTCCCGACCACTGAGCATGGGGCACACCGCACCCTTGTTGCAGATGGCGGGCATCTGCAAATCCTTTGGCCGCGCCCAAGTTTTGCGCGAGGTCGATCTCCGTTTAGACGCCGGAGAGGTCTTAGCACTGCTGGGGGCCAACGGAGCGGGGAAATCTACTTTGGTGAAAATCCTCTGCGGCGTGTACCGCCGCGACGCTGGCATCGTCCGCGTCAACGACCACGCGGTGCGCTACGACCAGCCCGAAGCGGCCATCGCCCACGGCGTCCGCTTTTTGCCGCAGGAAGTATCGGTCTTGCCCGACCTCACGGTCGCCGAAAACATCCTCATCGCGGACCTGCCGATCAAACGCTCGGGCGGAGTGGACCGCCCGGCACTGCACACCCAAGCGCGGGCATTGCTCGACCGGCTCGGCTGCGACCTCGACCCCGACGCGCTGGTCCAGCGGCTTTCCGCGCCGCACAAGCGACTAGTAGAAATCGCCCGCGCCCTCGCTGGCCAAGCGCGGATCATCGTCATGGACGAGCCGACCGCGGCCCTCGCCGACCGCGAGGTCCAAACGCTCTTCGCCGTCATCGAGCGGCTCAAAGAGCAGCAGATCGGCATCATTTACATCTCCCACTACCTCGACGAGGTTTTCGCGATCGCCGGCCGCATCGCCGTGCTGCGCGACGGGCTGAACGCCGGAGACTTTGCCCCTGCCACGGCTTCGCGGCGCGAAGTGCTCGACGCCATGCTCGGCACCACCGTGGACGAACTCTACCCGCCGCGCGGCGCACACGGCGGCGAGGTTGCGCTGGAGGTTGAAAATCTGAGCCTGCCCGACTCCCTCGACAGCGTGTCCTTCGCGCTCCACCGCGGCGAGATTTTTGGCGTCTTCGGCTTGCTCGGCTCGGGCATTGACCAGCTCGGCCGGGCCATCTACGGCGCATTGGGGCCGCTGCCCGGCGCCCGCCTTACGCTCACGGGGGTTCCATATCTCCCGACCAACCCGCGCCGGGGCCGCGACGCGGGAATCGGTTTTGTGGCGGCCGAACGCCAGCGCGAAGGCATCGTCCCCGACCTCGGGGTTCGGGCCAATATCACCTTGCCCTTTATCGACCACTTCGTGCGCTTGTTCTCCGTGTCCAAGCCGCGCGAAGCAAGCCACGCGCAACGCTGGGTGGACCGCCTAGGCATTCGCACCGCTCACCTCGACCAACCTCTGCGCTTGCTCTCGGGCGGCAACCAGCAGAAGGTCTGCCTAGCCCGTTGGCTGGTCGAAGATCTGGCAGTACTCATCCTTGAAGAACCGACCCGAGGCGTCGATGTGGGTGCTCGTCACGAGCTCTACTTGGTGCTGCGGCAGTGGAGCCAACGAGGGCTTGCCGTACTCTTGATTTCCTCTGACGCCGAAGAAGTCGCTGGCGTCTGCGACCGTTCCATCGTACTGGACCGCGGCCGGGTGGCCAGCCGCTTTTCCGGCGGCGCGGCCCCGGCCGACTTGCTCCATATCCCCCCTGCGAAAGACTATCTATGAGCATCGCCGCCTTATTGAACCGCTCCGGTGCGGGCGTCGCCTTGTTGTTGGCGTTCTACCTCTTGGTCGCCGGGCTTTTCAGCGTCCTCTCGCCTTGGTTTTTGTCCTTTGACAATATGATGAGCATCGGCGTCAACATGGCCTTTATCGGATTGATGTGCGCGTTGCAAACGCCGCTGATTATCGCCGGAGGGCTCGATCTGTCGGTGGCCGCGGTCGCCGGGCTCGCTGGAGTCGTCGTCGCCCTGCTCCACGCCGCGGGCGTCGGCATGGTCGCGGCCTGTCTCGCCGCTTTAGCACTGGGCGGAGGCATCGGGCTGCTCAATGGCCTGCTGGCCGTGCGCCTCGGGATCAATCCGCTCATCGCCACCTTGGGCACGATGAGCGTCATCGGCGGGTTGGCCCTAGTCTTGACCGGCGGGCTAACCAAACCGCTGATGGAACCCGGTTTCAACTGGATCGGCAGCGGCCAGCTTTTGCGGCTGCCAGTGCCGCTGGTGCTGATGCTGTTGGTTTATATCGCGCTCGGCTGGGTCCTAGCGCGGACCCGATTTGGCCGCTTCGTCTATGCCGCCGGCAGCAACCCCGAGGCCAGCCGCCTCGTCGGCGTCCCGGTCGCCCGCACCCTGATGATCCTCTACGTTCTCTCCGGCCTCAGCGGCGCGGTCAGCGGCCTAATTTTGGCGGCCATGCTCTACGCAGCCGCACCCGACGCGGCCGGGCAGCACCTGTTGACGGTGATCGCGGCCGTCATCTTGGGCGGCACGAGTCTCTTCGGGGGGCGCGGCACGGTGTGGGGGACCTTGTTGGCGGTGCTCTTGCTCGGCACCCTCAACAACGGGCTGACCCTGATGGATGTGTCTAGCTTCTGGCAGGATGTAACGCGCGGTGCAGTGCTCCTGTTGGCCGTCGGCCTCGACCAAGTTCGCACCCGCGCCGCAGGTGCTTGAGGTAACGACCCCTGCTTTAGGTCTGCCTTTTCTGGTGTTCTGTCCGGGATCGAGGGCGTCCCGCTCTCGACCCTTGGAAGGCGGGCCGCTGGTGTCGCGTAGTAAGGGCTTACCTTAGGTCCTCAACGGTCTCTCCCTGCCGGTACGAGCCCAAGAGGCGGACGAATTCGGTGGTCTCCTGCAAGTGCTCCACAGCTTGGGCGCAAGCCGCCTGCTCCAAGTGGCCCTCTAAATCGAGATAGAAGACGTATTCCCAAGGCCGTTCGGGCATGGGCCGCGACTCGATTTTGAGCAGGTTGATACCGCGCTCGGCAAAGGCCGCGAGGCTCCGGCACAGCGCACCCGGCACATCCCTTAGCCCAAAGACGAGCGTGGCTTTGGCTGGCTCGGCCGGCGCGGACGCCGCTCGGCGGCTCACCACCAAAAAGCGCGTAAAATTGTGCGGAGCGTCCTCAATGCCGGAGACGAGCACCTCCAGTCCGTACGCGGCGGCCGCCTGCACACCGGCTATGGCCCCTCGGTCGCGGGCGCCGCTGGCGGCCAGCTCTTTGACCGCGCCGGCCGTATCATCGGCCGCTATCGTCTGAGCCCCTGCCAACGAGTGAATGAAGCGAGTGCATTGGGCCAAGGCCGGCGGCTGCGACGCGATGTAGCGGATGTCCGCTAGCTGCACGCCTCGGTTGACGATGAGGTTGTGAACGATCCGCAGCTTGATTTCGCCGACGATGTGGACATCGCTTTGCAGCAGCAAGTCGTAGTTTTCGTGAATGCTGCCCATCAGCGAGTTCTCAATGGGCACGACTCCGCAAGCGCAAGACTCGTCTTCCACGGCGGCAAAAAGTGCCTTGAAATCGGGCTGGGGTGCCAGTTGTGGGTCGGGAGAAAAATAAGCCCGCGCCGCCGCTTCGCTAAACGACCCGGTGTGCCCTTGGATGGCCACCGGCCCGCAGGTCTCTGCTCGTTTGCTCAGTTCTTCTTTAAGGGCGGGTTGGGGCATTTTGGTCGTACTCCTTTTTCCATTTCAGATAGCCAAAGACGATGATAATTAGATACGCGACATACAACAAAGCGGTCAGGTAAAGCCCGCGGCTGTAGGAGAGATACACCAATGCGCTGTCGATGACAAACCAGTACCCCCAGTTCTCCAAAATTTTCTTGGCCACCATATAGGTCGTCACCACCGCATACCAAGTGGTGAAGGCGTCCAGATAGGGCAGGGCGGCCTCGGTGTTTTTGTCTAATAGATGACCGGACAGCACCACGACAACCGCTGTCCCAGCAATGACCCCACCGTGCTTTTTGAGCGACCAAGTAGAAATGGGCAGGGTTGAGGATCGATCGGCGGGATGCCGCCATTGATACCAGCCATAGACCGCCATGGCCAAGTAGTAAATCTGTAGGGCCGACTCTAGGTACAGATTGACGTCGAAGAAGACGTAGGTGTAAATCGCGGTACTGGCGAAAGCCGCTGCCCAACACCAGATGTTTTCCCGCGCCGCCAAGACCAAGTAGAGAATGGCCAAGACGACGGCCGGCACCTCCCACCAAGAAGTCAGTTCCAGTGCTTCAACTATTGCCGGGGTTTCCATTTTAGCTGCACCTGCGTTTGATTGGGCCGCTTGTTTCCGTGTGCGTACCAGGCTTGCACGTTTCGTGGGTTCTGCCTATCAGTATATAGCAATCCTACATTACTCAAGACTGGATTCCCGCTTGCGCGGGAATGACGTCTATCGCATCCACTTCCATTCAATGCAATCGACCGGAGCAACTCATGCACCCGAGCACCGACGCCCAAAAGCAGCAATTCAGAGAAGAGGGGTATTTCATCCTCGAAAACGCCATCCCCGCCCATCACCTCGACCTCCTGCGCGGCGAGTGCCAAGCCTTCATCGACAAAGCCAACGCTCAGATGGATGCCGAAGGCACGGACACCTTGGGCCTCAATCACCGCAACAGCCGCTACTTTGTGTCCAATTGCTTCCGCGAGCAGCCGCGCCTGCGCGAGTTCCTTTTCAGCCCCCTAATGGCCGCAATCTGCCAAGCCACCCTAGGCGACGACGCTTACTTGTTCTGGGAGCAATACGTGGTCAAAGGGGCCGAGGCCGGCATGAAATTCTCTTGGCATCAAGACTCGGGCTACGTCGGCTATCCGGATCACAAGCCGTATTTAACCTGTTGGTGCGCCCTCGACGACATGTCTGAGGCCAATGGCACCGTCCACTTGCTGCCTTTTTCGCGGTCGGGCATTCGCACTTGGGTCAAGCACATCCGCGAGGAAGGGAGCAACGACTTGATCGGCTATTTCGGCCGCGACCCCGGCATCTCGGTCGTCGCCCCGGCCGGCAGCATTGCCGTCTTCACCAGCTACAACTTCCACTCCAGCGGCACCAACACCACCGACCAGATGCGCCGCGTGTATTTGGCCCAGTACTCCTGCGAGCCCCTGACCTCGGCCGACGGCAGCAAACTCTGGGGGAACGCCGAGCCTTTTCTCAAGGCGGGTACATTAGTCGAGCAGCCCGAACTCACCAAGTCCGCTCCTTGAGCAACGCTTGGATGGCGGCACGCGGCACGGGTAGCTCGTCAATATGGCTCTCTAGCCAGCGCGAGAAATCCTCCTCAATGGGGTCGGACCAACGAGTATCGATCTGGCCGGGCGTGTATTTCCCCTCGGCCAAGCGCTGTTTGCCAAAGCGGTCGCGGAGCGCGATCAACTCGGAGGTCTTGACCACCTGCTCGGCTAAATGCGGCGGGATGAAAACGACCCCGTCGTCGCGGCCGAGGACTACGTCGCCGGGCATGACCGTGGCGCCGCCAATGCGCACCGGGCAGTTGACCCCGGCCAGCATGATGGTGGGCGAGGCAAAGGTGGGGTGAAAGCCGCGCACGAAACTGGTGAAATTGGGCAGCGCTTGGATGCCGTCGATGTCGCGGACCGCCGCATCGTGTACCACCCCGTTGCCCGAATTGGCGTAGATCGCGGTGGCGAGGTTGTCACCAATGACCGCACCTTGGTCAATTTTGCCGAATACGTCGGCTACGTACACATCCCCGGGCACCAGCATATCAATGGGCCACGAGATCTGGTCGCCAATGCAGCCAGCCCGTTCCCCTTTTGCTTCCATGACCCGACGCATGACGGGCCGCCGCGGCAGGTACGCGGCCGTCAGGGCGCGGCCCACCAGCACTTGGCCGGGATGCGTACAAATCCAGCCATCTTCGTACTGCCAGTTGTAGCCGGGGCCGCGCAAGACGCCCCAGGCTTGGGTAATGCTGACGTTGTGCATGCGCTCTAGGATGTCGTCGGGGACCTTGGGGCGGCCATCGGCAGAGCGTTCGCCCGGCCATTCCGGGGTGTACTCGATTAGCTCTTCTGGGGACATGTTCAAAGGGGCAAATTTTTCCACGGCAGTGCTTTCTCCTCGTTGAAGTGTGCGCGGCACCTTTCCTACTTTCCCTTCCACACGGGCTTCCGCTTCTCGGTAAACGCCTTTGGTCCTTCGACAAAATCGTCCGATTCATACATGCGCTCGGCCAGCGGAAAGCGCGTGTTGACCGCTTCCCACAAAGGCAACTCCAACCCCCGCACGGCCGCCTCTTTCCCCGCTTGCAAGGCCAAGGGCGCACATGCCAAAATCGCCTCCACCCACTGCTCGGCGGCCGCTGGCAGGCCCTCCGCTGGCACCACTTGATTGACTAACCCAATCCGCCGCGCCTCCTCCGCTGATATGAGTTCGCCGGTCAGGATGAGCTGCATGGCCGCGCTCCACGGCAGCCGCCGGACGAGCTTGTGGATGCCCCCGGCGTCGGCCAGCAACCCGCGCCGCGCTTCGGGCAACCCCAACTGCGCGTGTTCGGCCGCCACCACCAAATCGCACCCCAAGACTAGCTCCAACCCGCCGCCCACTGCATAGCCATTGACCACGGCCAACAGCGGCTTATAGCAGTCGCGGCCCCGTTGGAAACCCCGCGCCGCGCCGCTGGCCTCGGCGCGGCTGTGGCGGCGTGCGGCCTCGCCGGCTTCAGCCCGCCACTTCAGATCGGAGCCCGCGCAAAATGCCCGCGCGCCGCTGCCGGTCAAAACCCCGACCCACACGCTATCGTCGTCGCGGATCCGCTCCCAAGCGTCGGCCAGTTCCTCGGCCATGGGCGGGTGGATGGCGTTGAGCACCTCGGGGCGGTTGAGGGTCACTGTGGCGACGTGGTCGCGTTGTTCGTAGCGGATGAACTCGTAGGGGGCCATTGCTCAAGACGGTATTTCAACGAGGCTTCCCGATTCGGCGGCCTGCTTCAACGCCCATAGCGCGGCCACGTTCTTGAGGCCATCTGCGGGAGGGAATTCCGGGGTCTTGCCTTGAAGAATACAACTAGAAAAACGCGCTAGCTGGACTTGAAAGCGATCCGGCCCGGAGAAGGTCTCCACGCGCTCGTCGTTGCCAATGGCGATATGGACCGCGGCCTGCTCGTCGAACATGTTGGGGACGCGAACCGCGCCGTGGCTGCCGACGATCTCCAACACGCAACGAAACGGCTCCTCCATGCCGGCCGCGATATAGGCGACCCGGTCGCCGGGAAAGCGCAACAACCCGGCCAAGGTCGCATCCACGCCCTGGCGCAGATGCTGAAAAGCCTGCGCGGCCACTGGCTCGGCATTGAGCACAAAGCGCACTGCGCTGACGCAGTAGCACCCAGCATCCCAGAGCGCGCCTCCGCCCAATTCGCGCTTGGCCCGGATGTCGGTGGCCCAATCGCGGATGCCAAAGGTCAGCTCGGCCCGCGCCAACTTTACCTCGCCGATCTCCCCCTGCTGTACCAGCCGACGCGCACACTGCAACTGCGGATTGAGGCGGTGGGTGAAGGCCTCGGTTAAGAGCACGCCGTTGGCTTCAGCCGCGTCGATCATCTGCTGCACTTGGGCCACCGTAACGGCGAGCGGCTTTTCGCAGAGGATGTGCTTGCCGGCCTGCGCGGCCTTGACCGTCCACTCGCAGTGCATGCTATTGGGCAAGGGGTTGATGACCGCGTCGATTTCGGGGTCGTCCAGCACGGCTTGGTACGAGCCGTACGCCTTGGCAATGCCCCATTGGGCCGCGCTCGCTTCGGCCTTGGCTGGGTCCCGGCTCGATACGGCGGCGATCTCGGCATGGTCTGTGGCCTGCGCGGCCGGCAGGTGGCGGTTGAGGGCAATCTGGGCGGTGCCCAACAGCCCATAGCGCACAATGTTGGTCATCTGTTCCTGTTCCATCAGAAAATGACGTCCTGCTCGTACAACGCGGCGATCTCGGGTTCTGAGTACCCGGCCTCGCGCAGCACGGCCTCGGTGTGTTCCCCGGCTAGCGGGGCCGAGGCTGGGGTGGGGGCGGGCGTTCCCGCTAGCCGCAGGGGGGTGCCAACGTGGCGCATAGCACCTACCTGCGGATGCTGGACTTCGACTATCATCTCGTTGACCGCGAGTTGAGGATCTGCTAGGGCCTCGGCGGTCGAGCGCACTGGTGCGACGAGGATGTCCTTGGCTTCGAGCAGCGGAATCCACTCGGCATTCGTTTTTTCTGCGAAGACCGGCACGAGCCGTTCTCGCAGGGCCGCACGGTGCTCTACGGCCGCGGCGAGCGTGGCAAAGCGCGGATCTCCGACGAGCCCTTCAATCGCTAGGGCCTCCTGCAAGTCGCGCAACAGGTGGTCAAAGGGGCGGAAAAGCGCGGTGACCATCAAGAAGCCATCGGCCGTTTTGAACACCGCTCCGTCGAGCGGGTTGCCGCGCGGATGCGTGGCTCCGCCCGAGCCATCGTCTTCTCCGTCGTCGCCCAAGTTGAGAATTTTGGTCGTCGCCCACGCCTGCATACTGATCATGCCGTCGAGGAGCGAGGTTTCTACGTATTGCCCGGTGCCCGTGCGCTCGCGGGCCAACAGCGCGAGGAGAATGCCCTGCGCCAGCAACATGCCGCCGTTGAAGTCGGCCACGGTATAGGGCAAGCGCTGGGGCGTGTTGTGGGGGCCGACGAAGCGAGCCGCCACGCCGCTCAGTGCTTGGGCCATGGACTCGTGGCCGCCCTTGTTGCGCTCGCTGTACGGGCCTTGCGAGCCATAGCCCGAGCCAACGGCATAGATGAGCCTCGGGTATGGCTCCCGCAGTGCCGCGTAATCTAGCCCCAGCTTGGCCATGACGGCACCGGAGCGGAAGTTGTGGACCAGCACGTCCGTGTTGTCCAACAGGCGGTGGACGATCTGACGCCCAGCGGACTTCTTGAGATCGACCACTAGGCTTTTCTTGGAGCGGTTGAGGCTGGCAAAAGGCAGGCTTTGCTCCTGTACCCACGGCCCAAAGGCGCGGGCTAGGTCGCCGTCCGGGCGTTCTATCTTGATGACTTCCGCGCCGTGGTCGGCCAAAACTTGGGTCGCGGCCGGGCCGAAGATCACCTGGGTAAAGTCGAGGACGCGGATGCCGTCGAGTGCGGGCATGGACATTCTACGGATCCTCCCACGGTACGCTTGCCACCTCAAACGCCGCGACATTGCGGCTGTCCCGGCTGAACTCCACTGCAATCAGGTGAATCGGCTCGCCCCGAGCGCGGTACTGGTCGGCGTACCGCCGCTCCTGCAATTGCGCCATGGCCGCGCCCTCGGGCATCAACTCCACCACTTTGAATTCGAATACGTACACGTTGCCGTTGAATAACACTGCCATGACCAGACGGCCGTGGCTGCTGCTGTCCTCCACTGCGACATCGAGCCCCAAGGCCGCGAAATAGGAGTAAAACACGCTCGCGTAGTACCCCTCGTAGCTGACGATGTCGTTGTTCGTGTACCACTCGTAGGGAATGCTGGCGAAAAATGCTTGGAACAGCCTGTGAAGCCCCTCGAAGTCGTTCGCCTCCAGCAGTCGGTATAGTTGGACGCTGTTCTCCATCTGGCGCGACGGGTCCTTTACCAAGTAGCGCAGTAGGCTCCGGTTGAGGCTCTGGCGCACCTCTCGGTTGGGATACCCTAGTCGATAAAGCGGCTCTCCGCCTAGATCTTCCTCGGCGATGATAGTCAGGTAGCCGGTCTGGAACAACAGTGCCTCGGTCGCGATGTCTTCTACATCAAAGGTCGAGAGCAGGTCGCTGGTGCCCACCAGCTCGTCGAGTTTTAGGGAACTGACGCGGCGTTTGAACAAGGTCTCAATTAGGAACGTCGGCGTACCGGTCTCAAACCAATAGGCCCCGAACTGCCGCTTGTCGAAGAGCAGGAGGATGTCGAAGGGGTTATAGACCGTCTCGTCGCCTAGCCAACTGTAGCCGTTGTACCAGCCGCGGACCTCGTCTCGGTCCAAGCCCGGCAGTTCCGGCGCGAATACCGCGTCTATGTCGGCCTCGGTGTAACCGCACACCGCCGAGTAGCGGGCGTCGAGGGTGATGTCCTTGAGGTTATTGAGGCCGGAAAACAGGCTTACTTTGGAGAATTTGCTGACCCCGGTGAGGAAAGTGAACTTGATGTGCGCGTCGCTGTCCTTGATCGCCGCATACAGGCCGCGCAGAAAGTCGCGGTTGGCGCGGGCGATCTCCGGCTCCTCTAGGGTGTCCAAAATCGGTTTGTCGTATTCATCGACCAGAACGGCCACCGGCTGACCAGCGCGATCGTGCAGTGCCTCGATCAGACGCCTGAATCGCTCCGGTCCCGTGGCGTATTCCGGCGCGAGGCTGGCTCGACGTTCGCAAGCGTCCAACTGCGCCATGAGGTTCGTATATAGGTGGCCCGGCTCCGTGAAGTGGCCGCTGCCAAAGCTCAGGCGCACGACCGGATAGCGAACAGACCAGTCCCAACGGCCGTGGATGTCGAGGCCCTCAAACAGCACTTCGTTGCCCTCAAATAGCTCCTTCAAGGTGTCGAGGAAAAGGCTCTTGCCAAAGCGGCGCGGACGCGACAGGAAGTAGTGCTTGCCCTCGTCCAGCAGCCGCCGGATATAGGCTGTCTTGTCGATATAGTAGCAGTTCTCTTCGCGAAGCTGGCGGAAGGTCTGCATGCCGATGGGCAGCTTGCGTCTAGCCGCTTGCTCCGCCGGTATGCTCATCTGCGTCATCACTGCCCCTCCAAGAATCGTTTGCTCTTCATCTTTTTTGGACCAATCCCACGCGCCTCATTCCGATGGCGGTTGGCGGTGAAGTCTCCTGTGCTTCTTGGGCTTTGCTAGGCAGTTTGACGAGGAGTTTCTCTTTTATCTTCATCTTTGTACCTTGGATATTATATCCGCCCAAGCAGACAATCTCAAGTCTGCCCGACGCGAGAACGCGGCTAGCCCATTTTTTATTCGAGCTTGTCCGCCGCACGACCGCCTCTGCTGAGGATTGATCAATCAGGAGAAAATCCCATGGTAACGGTTGCCTTTGAACTGTCGGAAGACGTGTTCTCGTCGGTGCGAAAAGACCCCGACGGTTTCGCCGAAGAGCTGCGTTTGGCTGCCGCTGTCAAATGGTACGAGATGGGGCTGGTTTCCCAAAGTCGGGCGGCCGAGATTTCCGGGCTATCTCGCAGCCAATTCATCTCGGCACTGGGCCGGTTCGAGGTCTCCGTATTTCAGTATGACGTTGCCGCGATAATAGAGGAAGTAAACCGTGAGTGACGGTTGGGTGCTCAATGCCTCCCCGATCATCGTCTTGGCCAAAGTTGATCATCTGGACCTGCTTGAAGGGCTGGATGCCGAGACATGTATTCCACCGGCAGTTGTTAAAGAAATCACGGCGGGACCAGAGGATGATCCTGGGCGTCGTGCCTTGGAAAGCGGATGGGGCCAACGGTTGCCTGAGTCTAGTCTCCGGCCCGAAGTCTTGAGCTGGAGCTTGGGTGCTGGAGAGACCGAAGTGCTTTCTGTCGCTTTGGAAAAGTCCAACTGGATAGCTATCATAGATGACGCTGCCGCTCGGGCCTGTGCCCGGTCCGTAGGCGTACCTGTCATCGGGACATTGGGGATTGTGCTACGTGCGAAGCGACAAGGACTCGTAGCGTCTGCCGGAAAAGTTATCCGAGACCTGCGGCAATCAGGTCTATATTTCGACGACCATTTCGTCCGAACCGTGCTCAAACAGGTTGTTGGAGAAGATTGGAAACCATGATCCAGCCCTTCGCCCAAGCTGTCCTCACCCCCGACGACCAAGCCTTCTTTGAACAGCAGGGCTATCTCCTCGTCGAAGACGCCCTGTCTCCCGACGCGCTCGCCGAGCTCAACGCGGCCACCGACGCGCTCTACGCACGCGACGCTGACGCCGGCAAGCTCAACATGCGCAACTGCCTTGTCGAGCACCCCGCCTTCCTCCAGCTCCTCGACTGGCCCACCACCGTCCCGCTGGCGTGGCAGCTTCTCGGCTGGAACATCCAGATGCTGACCTCGCACCTGAT
Organism: Candidatus Latescibacterota bacterium; assembly: GCA_965242865.1. GTDB lineage: Bacteria > Latescibacterota > UBA2968 > UBA8231 > UBA8231. The sequence goes on along the minus strand of CBDETK010000013.1, from coordinate 3,742,762 downwards.
CGTCTTGCCTTCGGGCGACGAGCCGGCTGAAGACCAAAAAAACAAGCTCGGCTGGCACCGCGATGGCGGAACCTCGCCCCGTGAGATGAGCGAGCCGCACCCGCGGATTCTGCTAAAAATCGCCTATGCCCTCAGCGACCAAACCGCCCTAGGCTCGGGGGCCACTTGGATCGTGCCCGGCTCTAATCGCCTGCTCGGGCGACCGGCCACGGACCCCGCGACTGGCCTGCCTTATGGCGCACAGGCGATGAATATCCGCGCGGGATCGGCCTTCCTATTTGAGCAGCGCACCTATCACTCAATTGGGCACAACTGGGCAGGGTTCCCGCGCAAAACAGTGTTCTTTGGCTATGGTTATCGCTGGGTCAAACCCATGGACTATATCGCCATGCCCGACGAACTGGTCGCCCGCTGCAATCCAATCCAAAAGCAGCTCATTGGCGTCGTCGGCGATCCGTTGAGCTACTACTTGCCCCAAGACGAGGACGTACCGCTCAAGGCACTCGTCGCAACAGAAGCGAACCAATAATGGATATTGCACGCGCATTAGATGCCTTGGGCGTTCGCGCAGACCTGCTGACCGCGCAGAACAGAAACGACCTCGACGAGAAGGGCTATACCGTACTCCCGGGTATCATCGACGACGAGTGGCTCGCAGCCCTGCGCGACCGCTTTGAGGAACTGTGCGAAAAAGAAGGGGTCCACGCCGGTATTGAAGTCCATCAGGAACAGGGCACTCGCCGCCTCTCCGACCTCTGCAACAAAGGATCGGTCTTTGACCGCGTCTATACCCATCCCAAGGTACTGGCCGCCATCTACCACGTCATCGGTCGCCCCTTTAAGCTATCCTCGCTCAACGCCCGCGACGCTCTGCCCGGCGAGGGGTTACAGGGGCTACACGCCGACTGGGGAGCAGACTACGACGGCCAGTTTCACGTCTGCAACTCGATCTGGCTGTTGGACGACTTTAGCGAAGAAAACGGCTGCACTCGGCTAGTGCCCGGCTCTCACAAGGGACTGCATCCGCGCAATGCCTTGGAAGACGCGCAGGCACCCCACCCCGACGAAGAGTGGCTCGTCGCCCCGGCCGGCACGGTCGCCATCTTCAATAGCCACACGTGGCACGGCGGCACCCGCAACCAGAGCAAGGACCGGCCGCGCCGCGCCATGCACTGCTACTTCACCGCCCGCGAGCATGGCCAGCAACTCAACCAGCGCGAGTACCTGCGCTACGAGACTTGGAAGCGCATCTCGCCGGCCGCGCGTTATATCCTCGATGTGGATGTGGCTTAGTTGACCGTTGGCGCAGCTCCACCAACGGCTATCGCGGCGTTCACACCTATCTCGACTCTGCGTTCACTTAACCCCACTCAGGAGGTGGTAAATGAAACTCTCACACCCGGTCGTCGATCTGTGCATCGTGTGCAGCAACTTTGAGGAATCGTTGACGTTCTACCGCGACAAACTCGGATTCGAGGTGGCACTCGACATCGACATCCCCGAAGACCTAGCGACGGGGATTGGGCTGGCACCGCAAGGTTTTAGGCAGGTGCGCCTGCAGGCGGGAGAGACCCTGATCAAGCTGATGGAGATCGCCTCGCCGCCGCCCAAGCGAACCTCCCAATTTGCCGCTGGGGTACGCTGGCTCACCTTCTTCGTCCCCGACGTGAAAGCGGAGTGCGCCGCGCTACAAGCAAAAGGCGTGGAATTCCTGTCTGAGCCGATGGCTGCCCCAGACACTCCGGGCGTCGTCTGCACCCTAGACCCCGACGGGCTCCTCATCGAACTCGTCCAGCGACCTTGACCGACAGCTCGCTAACACCCCGATGGGCCATCTAGGCACCCCTGCCGACTATCAGGAGGCCGTCGTTTTCCTCGCGTCGGACGCCTCGGTTTACGCGACCGGTCATGACTTGGTCGCCGATGGCGGGTACACGCTCTGGTAAGGCTAGCCGTAGTACCTTCTCGTATCCCTTAACCCGAACTCACGTTAACAACCAATGCTCAACGTATTGCGCCGCCAATTTCTCGAATGGGGTCTCGGCCAGGACCTCGGCGAAGATCTCGCCGCACTGGTCGCCTTGGCTTTAGTGGCCTTCGTCGCCCTGCTCGCCCACCGTTTGGCCAGAGGCCCCTTACTCCGCGGCCTCGCCGCCATCATTCACCGGACTGATATTCCCCACGACGACGTCCTAATCAAATGTCGGGTCTTGCACCGGCTGGCCCATCTGGTGCCCGGCTTCATCTTCTACCACTTGGGGCCGCTGGCCTTAGAAGGCCACCCCATTTCCGTCAAAATCGTCCAGACCGCGGCGCATATTTATCTGGTGCTCAGCGGCATCCTCGTCGTCAGCGCGTCAATAAGCGCGGGGGCCCGCATCTACCACAGCACGAGGGCCTCGCACGAAGTCTCCATCAAGGGGCTGGTGCAGTTCCTCAAAATCATCCTCTACTTGCTCGGCGGCGTCCTCGTCGTCTCGATCCTCTTTGGTTACTCGCCGCTCTACTTGCTCAGCGGCCTGACGGCGATGACCGCAGTCCTGCTCTTGGTCTTCCGCGACTCGATTCTCGGGTTAATTGCTGGCATCCAGATCTCGGTAAATCGCATGGTCGCCTGCGGCGATTGGATTGAAATGCCCCAGTACGGGGCCGATGGTGATGTGCTCGACATCACGCTGACGACGGTCAAGGTGCAAAACTGGGATAAAACCATCACGACCATCCCCACCTACGCGCTGATCAGCGAGTCGTTCAAAAACTGGCGCGGGATGCAGGACTCGGGCGGGCGGCGGATCAAGCGAGCGATTTACCTCGATGTCAGCACCATCGAGTTTTGCGACGAGGAAATGCTCGGACGCTTCGCCAAAATCCAGTACATCACCGCCCACATTGAGCGCAAGAAAAAAGAGCTGGCCGAATACAACGAGCTCAACCAAGTGGATTTGTCACATCTGGTAAATGGCCGGCGCATGACCAACATCGGCACCTTCCGCGCTTACGTGCGGGCCTATCTGCAAAACCATCCGCAGATCAACTCGGACATGACTTTTCTGGTGCGTCAGCTAGCGCCGACCGCCAAGGGGCTACCCATTGAGATCTATGTCTTCTGCAAGGATAAGATCTGGGCCAACTACGAGGCGATTCAAGCCGACATTTTCGACCACATCTTCGCCATTGTGCCCGCCTTTGATCTGCGGGTTTTTCAGGAGCCGACCGGGACGGACTTTCGCACACTGGGAGAGCCGGGTGCGTCCCATTAGATCTCTATGCCTACTGAACCCTTGCTCTACACCACCGTGCCCAGCTCCGTCGGCGAGCTGCTCCTCGCGGGCGACCGTACGGGCTTGCGGCACATCCAGTTCAATGGGCGCGACTTTACCCCGCCGCCGGATTGGCAGGCCGTGGCGGCTTTGCCCTATCCGGTCGCCGAACAGCTCGATTCCTATTTCGCCGGGCACCTGCGCGACTTTGACCTGCCGCTCCAGCCCCAAGGAACGGCGTTTCAGCGCAAAGTCTGGGCTGCTCTCGCAAAAATTCCCTACGGCGAGACGATTTCTTACTTGGAGCTAGCGCACCGCATGGGCGACCCAAACTTGGTCCGCGCCGTTGGCCTAGCCAATGGCAGGAACCCGCTGCCGATTGTCGTGCCTTGTCACCGCGTGATTGGCAGCAACGGCGCACTGGTCGGCTACGCCGGAGGGCTGCCGATCAAAAGGGCGTTGCTCGCCCTCGAAGGCGCGCTTGCTCCGCAACTCGATCTCTTTTAAGGGAGGTCCCATGAAGACGTATCGCATTGCTATCATAGGCACGGGGCGCGTCGGCTATCAGTTCAGTTTCTCCGACCTGCCCGACAACCACGCCGCGGCCGTCGCCCAGCACCGTTCCTGCGAGTTGGTCGCCGGCGTCAACCGGGGGCGCGAAAAACTCGACGCCTTCGGCGAGCGCTTTGGCGTCGCGGCCCTCTACCACGACTATCGACAAATGCTCGCCGAGGTCCAGCCCGACATCTGCATCGTCGCCACCCACCCCGAACTCCACGCCGAAATGGTCACCGACTGTGCCCAAGCCTCCGCGACTCAAGCGATTATCTGCGAAAAGCCGATGGCCCTCTCGCTGGAGGGATGCGACCGGATGATCGCGGCTTGCCAAGCAGAGGACGTCCTCTTGCAGGTCAACCACAATCGCCGCTGGCACCCCGAGTGGGTGCTCGCCAAGACGCTCCTCGACGCGGGAGAGATCGGCCCGCTCAATCACATCTACTGCTACATGGACGGGGGCAAGCCAGCACCTTGGTGGCGCAGCGAGAACGAAGGCCCCTTACTACACGACTTCACCCACTATTTTGACCTGATGGAGCTGTACGCCGGTGACGTGGAGTGGCTGTGCGGCATGGCTGAGCAGCGCATGCGCCCTTGGGCGGTCGAGGATTTTTCGGCCGCTATGCTCAAGTTCAAAGGAGGGGCCACTGGGCTGATCTGCGGCACCGAGTTGACTCAGTACAGCGACCATGCCTTTGAGTTGCGCGGCACGACCGGCCTAATTCGCATGGACCCTGAGCAGGTCCGCCTCTTTCAGTCTGAGGTCGTGCTTTCCGAGCCGGACAGCGGCTTTGAGTGGAGTAGCCTCGAAGAAATCGAAATCGAACGGCCAGCCCCGGTCTCCACGTACGTCGCAGCCCTGTCCGAGCTGATCAACGCCCTCGAAGGCCGCGGGACTTTGCGCAGCGACGGGGCCGTGGGCCGCCGCTCGTTGGAAATGGTCATGGCCATCTATCAGTCGCAATTAGAGGGCAATCGCCCGATTCACTTTCCCATCTCGCTCGCCGAATCCGGCGTTGGGGCCTTGCGTCGGGTTGGGCACTTTAGCGATTCCCCCACCGCGTCGCGATAACTGCGTCGGTGAAAATCTGCCCCAAGTGAAACACAATACAAGGGATTGCTATTAACCCTTTCAGTTCGGGCGACACCGCTGAATCGGGCAAAAATGCCAGCACCGTCATCGCCACCGGCAGGGTCTTCTGGCTCGTCATTAGTACAACGGCCCGGCGCGCCGCCGCTTCGAGTTGTAAAAGGACGCAAACGCCGCCGTTGAGCAGCAGATAGAGCGCGTGGATTGCCAAGCCAGACCCCACCAAAATCAACAAGCTCACCGGCTCTACCTCGGCTAGCTGGCCCGATGACTCGCTGAATTTCATCCACGGAATCGAGATCAGCGCCGCATTGCTGGCCAAACTCAACCGCGCACGCTGGGCGTCGAGCCAATCAACGGCGAAGCGCCGCAAGTACTTGCCAATGCCCAAGGGCAGCAAAATCGAAAGACAAAGTTTGGCGAACAGGTCGCCGGCCGAAAGCTCGACTTGGCCGAGGGAACTCAGCAGATGCGCCAACACGAAGGGGACCGTGAAGATGCCGGCGGTATTGGTCAGCACCGTCAAAAGCAGGGCTAGGGCTACATTGCCTCGGGCCTGCGCCGTCAGTGCCACACCCGAAGTCAGGGTCGTCGGCATGCAGCAGAACAGGGCCAGACCAAATTGGAAGGCGGGCTCCATTGGGAGCTGGAAGGCGATCGCGGCTCCTAGAAAGGGCGTGGCGAAGAGGATCGAAACGCAGCCCCAAGACATCGCCTTCCACGCGACGAGGGCGGCGTGGGCTTCGTCGGTCTTCAGCATCAGCCCCGAAAGAAGAAAGATGATACTGACCGCGACGTACTGAGTGGGTAGTTCGGCCATGTAAAGGCCCGGACGAGGGAAGAAAAAGCCGACCGCGGCCACGGCCAACAAGCCAATGGGAAGGAACTGTCGCTGTAGGAAGCCCAGCATAGTTTTCGTCATAAAAAAGGGCCGGACAGCGTCCGACCCGATTCAATTAGCCCTTACTCGCTCGCAACCGATCTACCGCAGCGGGTTCACGCTTCCACTTCGCCGTTGGGGGACTCTAGGGCCCCTTCGCGGAACATCTGGAGAAACTTGTTCGCGGCCGGTTCTTCCGAAAACAATACGTGCAAAAAACGGACCAGCCGCTTCCTCGTCTCCGTGCTGATTAGGTGTTCAACCTTGCAAGCGTCAACCATCGCGTCGTCCTCATCCATGCCAAGGCCGTCTCGGAGGAACCGCTGCACCACTAAGCGCGTTTGCTCAACCTCCTGCACCACCTTCAGGCCCTGGTCGGTAAGTTCGAGGAAGCGATTGAGGTCCTCTTGTACGTAGCTGCGTTCCTTGAGGTGCTTCATGGCCGTTGAGACGCTGCCTTTGGTGATGCTCAGGTGCTTGGCGACATCCGAGACGCGGGCGTAGCCGTGGGCCTGGCGCAACTCGTGGATCGCCATCAGGTGGTGCGCCGCACTGTGGCTTAACTCGTTTTCTTCGTACGCTCGCCAGACTTCTTCAAACATGCCTTTCGCCTTTCTGTCTCCGCCTATGATTCACATCGCGCCTAAAGTCAAGGACTAGCGCGGTGAAGCACCGAGCGTACGCAGCAAGTCCACACAGCGATTTGAATAGCCCCATTCGTTGTCGTACCAGCCGAGGACCTTGACCATATTTCCTTCGAGAACATTCGTCGAGAGCGCGTCGAAAATGCACGAGTGCGGGTTGCCTATGATGTCGGCCAAGACCAAGGGCTCCTCAGAGTATTCAAGGATGCCGGCCAGCGAACCGGCCGCTGCGGCTTTGAACTCCGCGTTGATTTCTTCGGCATCCGCCTTGCTTTTGAGCTCGGCGGTAAAGTCGGTCAGCGAACCATCGGGGGTTGGTACGCGAATGGCCAATCCGTCGAGCTTGCCGTTGAGCTCGGGTAGCACCTTACCGACGGCCGCCGCAGCTCCCGTAGTCGTGGGCACCATGGATGCCGCCGCCGAGCGCGCTCGCCGCAGGTCGCTGTGCGGGGCGTCGAGCAGGCGTTGGTCGCCGGTGTACGAGTGAATCGTGTTCATCATGCCTTTGACGAGGCCGAACTTTTCGTGCAGGACTTTGACCATTGGAGCTAGACAGTTGGTCGTACACGAAGCATTGGAAATGATTTCGTGGTCCGCTTGGATAGCCCCCTCGTTGACGCCTAGCACCACGGTTATGTCCTCGCCCTTGGCCGGCGCGGAAATAACGACCTTTTTGGCCCCAGCGTCGATGTGGGCCCGCGCCTCGTCGGCCTCGGTAAAAAATCCCGTTGACTCCAACACCACTTCGACCCCTAAATCGCCCCAAGGCAGGTTGGCGGGATCGCGCTCGGCCAAGATGCGGATCGCCTTGCCGTCAACGACCAAATCGTCGCCAGCAACCTCCACCTTGCCGGCGAAGCGTCCGTGGGTGGAATCGTATTTGAGTAGGTGGGCCAGCGTTTGGGCGTCGGTTAGATCATTGATGGCTTTGATATCCAGCCCGCCCTGCTCAACGGTAGCCCTGAACACCAGGCGGCCTATTCGACCAAAGCCATTAATAGCAACAGGTAATTCTCCCATTTTCTAAGTGTATTCCTTCCTGTAAACGGCGGTAGGTATAGGGGTCTGAGAAAAGTCAACCGCGCATCCTGCGAGCTATTTGTAAGGCTGTCCAAAGGGATGAACGGAACTTTACAGCCCGATGCAAAAACTTATATTGCACAGTTGCGGGAAGTGTGCAAGGCGGGCAAATTGGACTTGATTCTCAACTTTTGCGTTGCAACAAGCATAATGAATAAACCCAACCTCAGCAAGAGCACCACCGCTAGCCTCGATGCGCGGCTAGCGGGCTAGGCTGAAGGGCGGGGAGAGCGAGCAAAGAACAGAGGAGCGATGCGAGAGGAAGGCACAACCTTGGAAAAAGCACTGCTGATTATCGACGAGCAGCAGCGGTCCTATATCGAACAACTCAAGTCCTTTATCCGCATCCCCAGCGTCAGTGCGGGTGCTGATGCGACCACAGGCGACGGCCTCGCCGAAGCGGCCGATTTCCTCGTCGGCCAATTCGACCAAATGGGGTTTGAGGTCGAGAAGTGCCAAGTGAGGGCCGCTACCAATCCCCTAGTCCTCGCCCGCAGCCCCGCGTTCTCGTCGGACCGACCCACGGTCTTGATCTATGGCCATTACGATGTGCAGGGGGTGGATAATCCGCGCTCGGCTTGGGCGGTGGATCCTTTTGCCGCTGAGGAGCGCGACGGCTTCCTCATCGCCCGGGGCGCCAGCGACAATAAGGGGCCCAGCTTTGCACACCTGAAGGCGGCCGAAGTCGTCCTCGCCAATGGAAACCAACTTCCGTTCGACTTGGTCTTCCTGCTCGAAGGGGAGGAGGAATGCGGCAGCACTGCATTGAGCCAGTTTGTGGCCGAGGGCGGGCTCAATGAGTTTGCCCCGGTGCTCTGTACGGTGATTTCCGATACCAGCATGTACGGGCCGAATCAGCCCTCCTTGACTTTGGGGTTGCGCGGCATTGCCTATACCGAGGTCGAGGTTTTTGGGCCGGCGCAGGACGTGCATTCCGGCCTTTTCGGCGGCATTGTTCACAACCCAAACCAACTGCTCGTCAATGCTTTGGCCGGCCTCATTGACGCCGAAGGGCGCATTGCTGTGCCCGGTTTCTACGAGGGGGTGCAGCCCCTCTCGGCCCGCGAAAAGAGCCTCTACGCCAGCCTCGCGGTCGACGAAGATGACTATTGCCGCACCTTAGGGGTCCCCGCGCTGGTGGGAGAGCAAGAGTACTCCATCCTCGAAAGGCGTTGGACTCGTCCCACGCTCGACATCAACCTCCTCAGCGGCGGCAGCCCGCGCACCGTCATTCCGGCCGCAGCCCGCGCTGCCGTGTCTTGCCGCTTAGTGCCCGACCAAAACCCCGAGCACATCCAAGCGGCTCTCGAAGGGCACATCCGCGCCCAGCTACCCGCAGGCACCCGCGTCGAATTCAAAAACCAGCATTGCTCACCGGCTTACTACCTCGACCTAGACCACCCGCTAGTCGAGCCATCGCTCGAGGCTATGCGCAAGGGGTTCGGGGTCGAGCCGGTGTTTACCCGCGAAGGCGGCTCCATCCCCATCGTCGTCGATATTGCCGCCGCAACTGAAGCGCCGATCCTACTCATCGGGCTAGGGCAAATCACCGACAACTGGCACGGCCCCAACGAGTGCTTTTCCATGCACAACTTTCACTGCGGCATTCGCACTTCGGCCGCGCTCTTGTGCGAGCTGGCGTGCGCATCTCAGGGCACGATCTAGCCCGCCACCCTGTACGAGATAAGGAGCCACCCGTGTCTCTCTCGCACGCCCAAATAACCCACTTCAAAAACCACGGCTACACTGCGGTTCCCGACTTTTTTGCTCCCCGCGAAGTGCGAGCCATGCAGGCCGAAGTCGAGCGGTTCAAACGCGAGGGCCTAGTCCGCAACGTCGCCACCGAGGGCGACAGCAAGACCCCTTCCACCACCAAGGTCAACCTGCAACTCATTCCCCTGTACGACAAAAGCGATCTCATCCGCGCTCTGCCCTTTGAAGAGAAAATCACCGTTGCCGTTTCACAGCTCATCGGCACCCCTTTCATCTTGCACCTAGATCAGATGTTTCTCAAGCCAGCCAGCCACGGCATTGGCACGGACTGGCACCAAGACAACGCGTATTTCAAAATAGACGATCCCCTAAAAGGCACGGCCATGTGGGTTGCCGTTCACGACGCAACCATTGAAAATGGCACCATCCACGTCGTGCATGACTCCTTTAAGGAGGAGTACCCGCACGACCGCGATCCCTACTCCGACCACCACATCCACTGCCAAGTGCCCGAAGAGCGCGCCGTGCCCATTGAACTAAAGGCCGGGGGCGTCGCCTTCTTCTGCTACGGCACGGCCCACGCGACCAAGGCGAATACCACCGATCGCGAGCGCGCCGGACTTGCCTTCCACTTTCTGCACACCGCCTGCGTCAAGCGCGCCAATCTCATCGGCGCAAGACGCGGCCAGCCCATTTTGGTGGGGCCGGAAGCCACCGGTGGCACCGCCGAATACGGCGTGCGAGTCGCCGGGACTTGGGAACGAGAAGTCGAGCGCGTCCTCGAGGAAGCAACCAACTAATGCCCCATATCAAACCCGACCGCCTGCGCCAGATCGGCTACCAGCTTTTCGAGACGGCTGGCTGCCCTCCCGCAAGCGCCCGCGCCGTGACCGACCACTTAGTCGAGTCCTCGCTCTACGGGCACGACTCGCACGGCAGCCTGCGTCTCTACGAGTACGTCCAACAGATCCAAGACGGCATCTTTGATCCCAAAGGCCAGCCTTCTATTGTCAGCGAAAGGCCCTGTACTGTGGTCGTCGATGGAGGCGGAACCATGGGCCAAATCGGCGGGACTTTTGCCACCCAGCTAGCCATTGACAAGGCCGCCCAGTACGGGGTCGCTACCGCCACCTTGCGCAATTGTGGGCACGTTGGCCGGGTGGGCGCCTATACGCTACAGGTCGCCCGCCAAGGCATGATCGGCTTGGCCTTTTGCAACGCCGGGCACCTCGGGCGCCAGATCGCTCCCTACGGTGGGATTGACGGCAAGCTCAGCACCAACCCTATATCCTGCGCCGCACCTCGACGCGACGCCGACCCTCTCTTGATCGACATGACGACCTCGGTTTGTGCCGAAGGCAAGGTCCGCGTCGCCTATAACCGCGGCGAACAGCTACCCGAGGGCCGGATCATCGACCACGATGGCAACCCCTCCACTGATCCCCAAGCATTTGTCGGCGACCCACCCGGCGCGATTTTGCCTTTCGGCGGCCCGGTGGCCTATAAAGGGTACTGCTTGAGTATGATAGTAGAGATCCTAGGAGGGGCCCTCAGCGGCCAAGGCTGTGCCAACGGCGAGACCGTCATGCAGAGCAACGGGCTGCACCTTACGGTGTACAACATCGGGCACTTCGTAGAAATGTCCTCCTACTTCGACGAACTTGAAAGCCTAATCCGCCATGTATCCACCAGTCGCGTCGACCCGCGCATCGGCGAGATACTGCTGCCCGGCGACCCCGAATACCGCACGGGACGCCAGCGCCAAGAAGAGGGGATTCCCATTGACGACACGACTTGGAGCCACATCGCCGAAGCCGCACGGGGGCTCGGGCTGGCCCCTCAGACTTGGTTGCAGTGAGGTTTAGCCTATTTGTATAAACGGATGGAGGGTAGAATGGACGCCCCACAGGAGGACCGACAGCACGGGCGGGATCTACAGGGGATTCCTCTGCGGGGCATCCTCATCGGGGCGGTGCTGGCTCTGGCACTCAACATCTGCGATACTTACGCGACCAATGCGATTCAAGGTTCCTACCTGACCCTCAACTTCAGCACCCCGGCCGCCCTCTTCTTGTTTTTCTTCCTCGTCCTAGCCAGTGCCGCGGTCGGCCTCCTCCACCGCTGGCTGGTGCTGACCCGGGCGGAACTGATCACCATTTACATCATGCTGGTAGTGGCCTGCTGCATCCCCGGCATGGGCTTCACCCAGTTCATGATCCCCTGCCTCCTCGGGTCGACCTACTACGCCACCCCTGAGAACAACTGGGATTCCCTCTACAATCAATACATCCCCCAGTGGATGATCCCGCGCGGCGAGAACGTGGCTCGCTACTTTTTTGAGGGGCTGCCCGAGGGCAGCTCGATCCCATGGGGCGCTTGGGTCGTGCCGCTGAGCCTGTGGTTCGGCTTCTTCCTCGCCCTTGCCTTCGCGATGATCTGCGCGATGGTCATTCTCCGCAAGCAGTGGGTTGACAACGAAAAACTCAGCTACGCGCTGGTGCAGGTGCCGCTGGAGATGATCCGGCAGGAAGAAGGCCGGGCCGTGGGCCGCTCGTTCTTCGCCAACAAGACCATGTGGCTGGGCTTCGCCATCTCCTTCCTGCTGTTGAGCATCAACGGCATACATTCCTACTATCCAGAATTTCCCCGCTTCGAGCGCACCGCGGGCGTGCCCTTGTTCGGCAACACCTGGCTCAGCTTCTGGTTCAGCCCGCCTTGGATCGGGTTCTTTTATTTCGTCAACCTCGACATCTCGGCCTCGATCTGGGTGTTCTACGTCCTCGTCAGGCTACAGCGGGGCCTCTTCAACACGCTCGGCGTACAGAGCACCCAGCGAATCGACTTCTACTCAGAAGATCCCTTCCTAGCCCACCAAGGGCTCGGGGCGATGATCGCCTTCGTGGTCGTCGGGCTGTGGGTGGCGCGCCGGCACCTGCGCGATGTGGCGGCGAAGGCCGTCGTCGGGCTGCGGACGATCGATGACAGCGGCGAGATCCTCTCCTACCGGCAGGCGTTTTTCGGGCTGCTCGCCGGCCTGCTCGCTGTCGCCGTCTGGCTGTGGACGATCGGCCTACCCTTCCCGGTCGCGCTGCTATTCGTCTTCGGCGCCATGATCCTGTTCATGGCACTGACGCGGGTCGTCGCCGAGGGCGGCATTCCAGCCATGCGTCCGCCCCTGATGACCTCGACCTTCGTGATCTCCGCGGTCGGCACCTCCGCCATCGGCACCCAAGGTCTGGTGGCCCTCGGCTTTTCCTACGGCTGGCACGCTGAGGTCCGCTCCTTTGTGATGGCCTCGGTCGCCAACGGGCTGAAGATGAGTGAAATGATCCGCGGCCAGAAGCGCCGGCTGTTCTGGGCCATTGTCTTGGCCATCCTAGTTAGCCTAGCGGGATCCTCCTACGTCACCTTGGTCATGGCGTATGAGCACGGCGGCATCAACCTCAATCCCCTGTTCTTCTCTTGGCAGTCCACCCACTTCGGCCCCATGGACATGGCCCCGCGCATCGCCGCCGAGCCCGAAGGGCCGCGCTGGGACGCCTACCAGTTCATGGGCATCGGGGCGGGCGTGATGGCGGCACTCATGTGGGCGCGTCACCACTTCCTGTGGTGGCCCTTCAACCCGGTCGGGTTCGCGATCGCCGCCAACTGGAAGACGGGGCACATCTTCTGCAGTGCCTTGTTGGCTTGGTTCCTGAAGATGGTGATCCTGCGCTACGGTGGAGTGCGCCTCTACCGCAACCTGCGGCCCTTCTTTCTGGGCCTGATCTTGGGCGAAATCGTCGCCGCTGGGGTGTTCGTGCTCATCGACTACGCCACCGGCCACACCGGCAGCTTCCTGACCCAGATCTGAGTGGGCCGCAATCTTTACAGCTACTTAAAATCTGGCGGGAACGTGTGGGAATCGAACCCACCCAGCGCAACTCTCGCTACGCCGCAACGGATTTGAAGTCCGCGACAGCCACCAGGCACGCATCCGCTCCCGCTGAGTACGCAGAAATATAGAATGACCTCCCAAGAGCACCAACGAGACCGCAGGGGCTACTTGGCCCGCGCTGCTTCGGCCCGCGCCGCGCGCTCGGCCCGTGCTGCTGCCTTGCGCTCGGCTACCTCGGCCTCCGTCGGCAAGCGCCGCGAAGGCATTTCTGGATACGCGAGAGACCGCTCCCAGCGCAGGGTTCGCAACGGGACATCACCTAAATTTTCGATTTGCAGCTCGAGATAGTCGTCGTCGCGCCGGATAATCGGCGTCTTGTCGTCTCTTTTGCGATTGGGGAAGAAGACTCGGTAGTAGGTCTTGCCGTTGAGCACCTCGCCTTCGGGGCGGTCGCTCTGGTAGGGGTAGTAATCAAACGTCCCACTCGGCTGAAAGCGCGCACCTCGCTGATTGACCAAGAAGGTGCGCGCACCAATATCGGCAATATGCGGCTTGAGTTGGGACTCTCCGCTCGACAGATAAACGGTAAAGACCAGACGACTGTAGAGCGTCAAGCCCCAACGGTCGTCGTACCGGTCTCGCAGGATGGGAAACTTGGGATCGTAGATGGTATCGACGACCCGGCGTATGTATTCGGCCCGCCAGATGTTGAAGGCGCGTTTTTGTAGGGGGTTATGTACGTCGAAGGAGGGATTTACGTAAATCAGATACTGAAAATAGAGGCTGTTGATGTCCGTGCCGTCTTCAGCCGGGTAAGTGCCATCGACATAAGAGTAGAGTAACTGCTTGATGCGGAATTCGAGCTGCTCCTGCCCTAAGTCCTCGCGCTCGGCACGGGCATAGGCGCGGGCGATCTCATAGGCGAAGGTGTGCAAGGTCGCCTGCACCAAGACGCCATCGGCCCCTCGGTGGCTTCTGTTTACGGTGCGCCATACTTCCTGCCCGACGCGCTCAAAGGGACCTTCCGAATGTTCCGGGGCGCAGCCGGTGGCCGCCGCACACATCCAGCAAAGGAGCAAGACCCTGCTTGGCATGAATGACCTCCGTTGAGGAGGGAGAACACCCAGCGTCGCGCTATTCCTTGACGACCCAGAGCTTGACCGTGGTTGTTACCTCTGGGTGGAGGCGTACTTCGATGTTGTAAACACCCAGTTCGCGAATGGGGTCTTCAAGGTGAATGGCGCGCCGATCGATCTCGTAGCCCTTTTCGTCGAGCAACTCGGCGATGTTCTGGGCGGTGACCGAACCAAAAAGGCGATCCTCCTCGCCGACCTTGACCTGCGCGGTAATGGACTCCGCTTGTAGCTTCTTGGCGAGGGCCTCGGCGGCACGGCGGTCGCGCTCAGATAAGGTCTCTTGCTGTTTGCGCCTAAACTCGAACTGAGCCATGTTGGCGGCGGTGGCGACCAGTGCCTCGTTGCGCGGAATCAGGAAGTTGCGACCATACCCGTTCTTTACCTCCACGACCTCGCCGGCCGAACCCAAGGCTTCAATGTCCTTTAACAGAATTACTTTCACGACTTGTCCTCCACTTCATAGAAAACGGCGATGTTGTTTGGGCCTTACGCTTCTTCCTCTGCGGGCGTTGGACGCAGCCGACGCCAATCAAACCAAGTGTCCAAAAGCCCTAATCCGGCTAAGAGCAGAAACGCCAACCCGGCGACAAAAAAAAGCCCGATGTAAAACAACAACTCGACCAAAAGCGGCACCCTTTGGCGTTGGGCGAAAAAGCGCAGCACCGCCAACCCTTGAACCCCGTAGATAATTCCCATCAGCACGATCAGGTTGAGGCCCAAATCGGCCAACAACCCGTCGCCCAAAAGACTTAGTCCTAAGGCCGCGATCAAGACCCAAATCAGCTCTTCCCAAGGTCGCCACAAGGCCAGCGGCAGGGGAGCAGGCAGCAACAGCCCCAGCCGCAAGGCCAAGCCCTGACTCACCCGATACGCTACGACAAAGGTCAAAAGCAGGGTCGCCATCTCAATGGCCGGCTGCACCCGCAGGACCGCGTCAATGATCGCGCTTAGCGTCTGGCCGCCTTCCTCAACGGCCATCCCCAAGGCTTGGAATTGCTCCAAGACAGCAGCGGCTTGCTCTTGGCGGTGGTCGCGCACCTGAATTAGCTGCCAGAGGCACAAGCCCGCCGCCGGCGCACAGGCCATGGCCAAGACGCGACCGTAAGTCTGCTGACGCTCTATTTGCAAAACGGCGAGCAACCCCATAATGGGCACTAGCCCCAACGTAGCCCCTAGCAGCACGGCGGAGCCCAAGCAAAGCAGACCGATCAAAGGCAGGGCGCCACGCGAGCCGTAGCGCAAACTAGCCAAAAGCGAAGCGACCGCCAGCATTATGCCCAACAGAATCAGCATCGGCGCAGGCCGATTCTAAGAGTCGTCGGACTCTTGGACTACGGCCTCTGCTGGTGAATCCCCTGCCTCCTCTGCCTCCTCTGCCTTTTTTGCCTCTTTTACACCAGGTGCCTCGCGTTCAGGGGCAGCACCTCGGGCCTCGTCGCGGGACCGCGGACCGCGGGAGTCGCGGTGCGGGCCACCTCGGGACCTTGGACCGCGGGCCGATCGGGCAAAGGCTTCTTCGAGAAAATTGTCGGCAGCTAGTTCGGGCACGTGGATAAAATCGCCTTCGACAGCGGTGATGAGGTAGCGCAGCACCGCTTCGTCGAGCTTGAGCGTCTGCTCTAGCCCTTCAATCGCCGTCGGCGCGGCCAAAAACTGGTAGAGCACGTAGTAGCCTTGGAGCCGGTTCTTCAGGCTAGCCGAGGTATAGGCCAGACGCCGCAGACCCCAGTTGTCGACCCGGACGACTTCCCCGCCGTTTTCCTCGAGGAGGGCCTCGTATTTTTCGACGATTTGCTCATATTGGCCCTCGCCGAATTGGGGGTCCAAGATACATACGAGTTCGTAGTTTCTCATTGCATTGCGCTTTCTTGGTTCTGGTCTGGGGCACACTCCTCAGACGAAAAGCGGTGCCAGGACGAGAGATATCACCGACATCAGCTTGATGAGGATGTTTAGAGACGGCCCCGAAGTGTCCTTGAATGGGTCGCCGACCGTATCGCCGACGACAGCGGCTTTGTGGGGGTCAGAGCCCTTGCCCCCCAAGTGGCCCTCTTCGATCCACTTTTTGGCGTTGTCCCAAGCCCCGCCACTATTGGCCATCATCAGCGCCAGCAATACGCCGCTGACCGTGGCCCCGGCGAGCATTCCGCCCAAGGCGACAGGGCCAAGACCAAAACCGACCGCAACCGGCGCCAACACCGCCAACAGGCCCGGCAAAATCATCTCGCGCAGTGCCGCGGTCGTGCTGATCTCCACGCAGCGTCGGGTATCGGGCTTGGCCTTGCCCTCCATCAGGCCCTCGATCTCGCGGAACTGACGCCGGACCTCCTCGATCATCTTGAAGGCGGCCTTGCCGACCGAGGTCATGGTAATGGAGGCCGCTAGGTAAGGAATCATAGCCCCGATAAAAAGCCCACCGACGACCACCGGCGTAGTCACGTCAATGACGATCGGCGTTCCGGTCGCGGTCTCAATCGCGGAGGAATAGGCGGAAAAAAGCGCCAATGCCGTCAACGCGGCCGAACCAATAGCAAACCCCTTGCCCATGGCCGCGGTCGTGTTGCCGAGTGAATCAAGGCCATCGGTGATCTTGCGCGTATCTTCGCCCAAGCCCGCCATTTCGGTAATGCCGCCGGCGTTGTCGGCTATGGGACCGTAGGCGTCGACCGACATGGTAATACCCACTGTGGCCAGCATACCGACCGCGGCGATGCCAATCCCAAACAGCCCGGCAAAGTGGAAGGCCAAGCCAATGGCGACGACGATTCCCAAGGTCGGCAGGACGACGCTCTCCATGCCTATGGCCAAGCCGGAAATAATATTGGTCGCCACGCCGGTCTTGGAGGTTTCAGCGATGGTGCGGATGGGTTTGCCGCCGGTGTAGTACTCGGTAAAAAGGCCAATCGCGACCCCGGCCAGACAGCCCGCGCACAAAGCCCACACCGGCTGATCGGATAGGCCGATTGTCCCGGCGACCCACCAAGCACCCAAAATCATTAGGGCGGCGGCAACCCAAGTCGAGTAGCGCAACGCAGCGCTGGGGTCAAAATTCTGCAGTATCCGCACCATCAACACGCCGAGAAGCGACGCGGCTATGCCGATCATAATGACGATCAGCGGGAAGCTCATCGCCGCCAGTTTCGCCTCGGTTGGATCCGAGATGTCGGGGGCAAGCGTGGTTAGCAGGGCCGTGGACGCGGTGGCGGCGATGGCAATGGTGGCGATGACCGATCCGACATAGGACTCAAAGATGTCGGCACCCATGCCGGCGACATCCCCGACGTTGTCGCCGACGCTGTCGGCGATAACGGCCGGATTGCGGGGATCGTCCTCGGGAATCCCCGCTTCCACTTTGCCCACCAAGTCAGCCCCCACATCGGCGGTCTTGGTGAAGATGCCGCCGCCAACGCGCGCGAAAAGGGCAATCGAAGAGGCCCCCATAGCAAAGCCACTGATCGTGGATGCTTGGCTTATATCGTCCCAGACACCAAGGGCACTGGCGAGTGCCCCAACGCCGAAAAGCCCCAAGCCAGCCACTGCAAGGCCCATCACTGCGCCCCCTGAAAAAGCGATATTCAGGGCCGGCCCTTGGCCGTGCTGGTTGGCCGCTTGGGCGGTGCGAACATTGGCGTGACAGGCCGCTTTCATGCCGGTATAACCGGCCAAAATGGAGCAAACGGCCCCGGACACAAAAGCGTACGCGGTGTGGGCACCGACAAAGGCAAAAAGGAGGGCAAAGACGATGACGATAAACCCGGCGAGGATGGTGTACTCGCGTTTGAGAAAGGCCATCGCTCCCTCGTGGATAGCCTCTGATATTTCCACCATCTCTGGAGTGCCAGCCGGAGACCTTTTGATGTAAGAGTACAGCAGGAGCGAGCAAAGCAAACCGCCCAAACCCATGAATGGCGCCGCGCTTGTCCAGATTTCTATGTCCATTTATTACCTTCCCTCGACTGCTTTACTTTTTGACCGTTGAACCTGTTCATGGCTGCCTCAATGCCTTCGGCATAGTACACTTCAAGTGCCGCATTTCCGTGCTCAACCAAGCTCTCTACCTCGTCTTCTGGAGAAAACAGACTCAGTACATAGTCAGTGATGTCTGCGCCGGCGGGTGGGATGCCGATGCCTAGACGCAGACGCGGAACAGCCTTTGTATTGAGTGCTTCGAGAACCGAAGCCAAACCGTTGTGTCCGCCATCACTCCCTCCACGGCGAAAGCGCAGGCACCCAAAGTCGAGGAGGAAGTCGTCGAAGATGACCAGTACGTCTTCGGGGAGCACCTCCCATTGGGAGCAAAGAGCCGCGG
This sequence comes from Candidatus Latescibacterota bacterium, assembly GCA_965242865.1. Classification (GTDB taxonomy): domain Bacteria; phylum Latescibacterota; class UBA2968; order UBA8231; family UBA8231. The sequence continues at coordinate 3,724,215 of CBDETK010000013.1, read as the reverse complement.
CGGTTCGGCCGCTGTGGTTCATATAGCTCTGGGGCTTGACCAACAGCACTTCCCGACCGCCCAGCCCTACTCGGACAACTTGGCCCTGGACGTTCGCTTGCTGCTGCCAGTCAACACCACAGCGAGCCGCTAGATGATCTACCACCATAAATCCTATGTTGTGCCGCGTTGAGGCGTAGCGCACACCGGGATTACCCAAACCCAAGGCTACTTGCAAACCTACTCTTCGCCACCCTCGTCGCCTTCGCCCGGTTCGCCTTCGCCTTCGGGAACTCCAGGCTCCTCGGCTTCTTCCTCGGCAGCGACCAAGCGCGGCGCCAAGATATTGACAATCGTGCGGGACGGGTCGGTCGTAATGCGCGGCTCCTGTTCGAGGAGATCACTCACGTGAAGGCTGTCGCCGATGACCAGCAAAGAAATGTCGATTACCATTGCGGCGGGCATTTCTGAGACGACGCATTCCATTTCGATTGAGGTCAGCGTCTGCTGCAAGGCCCCGCCCTCGTTGCGGACGCCTTCGGGCACTCCCTCCGTCAGCAGCGGTACATTGGCGCGCAACGTCTCTTGCGGATCGATGCGCAAGAGGTCTAAGTGCAGTACATGACCGCGGACCTTGTGGTATTGGATGTCGCGAATCAGGGCCTGCTCAGGGCTTTTATCGGACTCTTCGTGCTCAACCAAGATGATCGCGTTTTGCCCCCCCTTACTCAGGATGCGCTCCAAACCATGGGCATCCGTCTTGAAGGACTCAGAAGGCTGATTGTGGCCGTAGATCACCCCGGGCAACTGGCCCTGCAAGCGACGCAACTGCCCCACCGGGCCCTTGCCCTGCTCGCGGCGAGACTGGACTTTGAGCGCGACCTGCTCGCGCACTTGGATTTGTAGTGGAACTTGCGGCATTGGAACATCTCCTCAAAAGACTCAATCAATACCAATGGCATAATGGCAGCCCGGCGAGGACTCGAACCTCGATAAACGGAACCAAAATCCGTTGTCCTACCAATTGAACGACCGGGCTACCTATTTCTATGCCTCGCACTTTCCCGAGCTAGACTGGCTGACATAAAAAAGACCGGCAACCTTGCCTTTGCAGTGCGATCTGCGCCTGAGAGGCGGTCTTCCGGTCGTCGAAGATACCGTAAACAGTGGAGCCGCTGCCCGACATTGACGAGGCTCGAGCACCAACTCGGTCCAGTTGAGAACGAAGCTCTGCGACGATGGGATAGGCGCGATCTGCCGCAGGCGTGAAGTCGTTCTCCAGCACTTCAAATAGCCTGTCGGGGCCAACGCACCCGTCGCTCAGGGAAGAAATAAATTTAAAATAGGGAGAATTTTCTGTCAAGATGGAGCCGAGTTGGTTATATGCCCACGCCGTGCTGAGCTCGATCCCGGGATACGCCAGCACGTAAAAGACTGCGCCCTCCCAGCGCAGCTTTTCGAGAATTTCGCCCCGGCCTCTCATTAGAGCGGTGCCGCCTTCCACTAGAAAGGGGATGTCCGAGCCAAGAGTCGCGGCGATTTGGCGGAGGCCTGCGTTTGAGAATGGCTGGTCATAGAAGCGATTGAGTGTCCGCAGAGCCGCCGCTGCATCGGCACTGCCTCCGCCCAAGCCTGCCCCTATGGGGATATTCTTTTCTAGGTGGATGCGAAACGACTGGGGGGGGCGGTTGAGCCGAGCGCGAAAGGCATTAACTGCGCGGCGCACCAAATTGTCCGGCCCCGTTGATAGGCCAGCGAGGCTACAGGTCAACTGATCGGCGGCCGCGGGTTCAAAATACAAGACATCCGCTAAGTCCACGCATTGAGCCACGCTGAGGGTCTCGTGGTAGCCATCGGGGCGGCGGCCGAGAACCTTAAGCCCTAAGTTTATTTTTGCGTATGCTTTTTCGACCAGCAGACGCTCCATCGCTGCACACCTCGACCGCATTTTACTATATTCTATTCTATAATAATGTCAGATTGGCATACGCTTGAGGATTGATATGTTCGCAACATTGATAGTAGTGCTTTTCCTTTGCTTAAGCACCCAGAGTTGGGCGCAAACGAACGCAGAGGACGACTTCAAACTAGCTCGCAATCTCTTTCGGGATGCCGGCGACTATGCTACGGCCGCCGGGCTGTTCGCCGAGTTTATTCGCAATTATCCCGATAATCCGCAGCTAGCCGAGGCTCGGCTGATGCTGGCGCGTGCGTACCGCCAGAGCGACCGTTGCGACCTAGCGGTGCCGGCCTACGAGACCTTTTATCTCGAACATCCCGATCACTTGAATACCGCCGACGCACGGCGCGAGCGAGCGGCTTGTTTGGCCGAGCAAGGTCAATACCTGTTGGCTGCCCGGTCATACGAAGAGGTTCAGCGGCGTTTCAGCGCCAGCAAATTCGCCGCCAGTGCCCTGATTGAAGCGGCGGCTAATTATACCCGCGCCGAAAATTTGCGGCAAGCCGAAGCCGTTTATGGACGACTGCTGACCGACTACGCGACTGCTGACCGAGTGCATCTGGCGCGCTATCGGCTAGCCCAGTTGCGCTTTGCCGCTGGTCGGGCCGAAGAAGCCCAACAGCTACTCGGGCAAATCGCCGCCACTACCCCGCCGCCGCCCGAAGCCCCTAGTGCCCTGCTCTTCGGAGGACGCATCGCTCTCTTTATGGGCGACAGGGAAACCGCTGAGAAGCAGTTCAAATCGCTGGAGCGGCGTTTTCCAAAGGCGGCGCAGGCTGACAGTGCCTATCTAGGTCGCGCAAACCATCTCTATCGATCGCGCCTATTTAGCCAAGCCGGGGACGCCTATCAGCGGGCCTTTGACAAAATTGACGACCGCTCCCTCAAAGAACGTGCGCTCCTAGGGCTAGCCGATGCTCGCCGTCAGAGTCATCAGACGCGCAAAGCCATTGCCCACTACGACGAGCTAAGCACCCTGCTCCAACCCGACCACCCCGACTATCTCAGGGCGCAGCTAGGCCGAGCCATCGCCCTAGGCCAAGCCGGACAATTTGCCCTCGCGGTCGGTCTGTTTCAAGGATTGATCCAGACCGGCGACAGCCCCGAAGCCATCAGTGCTCTAAGGGAGCTGGGCGGCCTCTACAAGCGGCGCGGGGATCACAGCCTAGCTTCGGGGCAGGACGAGGCGGCAACCAATTATCGCCAGCACTCGATAACTTGGTATCGCCGCTACCTTCAGGAAACCGCTGGGGCTTCCGACGCCGACGCCGTGCGCTTCGAGCTCGCCGAGCTCTATGCCTCAACCGGCTACTACGAAGAAGCCATCTCTCTCTATCGCCAGCTAGCTTCGGGGCAGGACGAGGTGGCAGCCAATGCGCAATTTGCCCTCGCCCAAACCTTTGAGCAAAGTAGGCAGCCGCAGACGGCCCTGCGCGAATACGTGGCCTTCCTCGAACTCTTTCCCGCCAATCACCTAAGCGAGGCGGTGCGCCAGCGAATCGAATATCTGCGCGAGTTTACCGTCTTGGACCCGGCCGGCCTCAACCGGGCCTTACAAAACGCTTGGATCGACGAGTTGAGCGGCAAGGCGCGCCAACTAGTACTGCTAGATGTAGCTCGGCTGCTTTTCTCGCACCACGATTTTGCAACGGCCGCCCAATGTTTCAAACACTACGCCACGACCTATCCCGAGGAGCACAATAGCAACGAGGCACAGTACTTTTTGGCCGAAAGCCTGCTCAAGCTCTCCCGCCAACGCCAGCTAGAAGCGGAGCCTACCAGCGCGGACTCGCTACGGGCACTCGCCCTACGGGAATACCGCTTTCTCGCCGAGCAATCCCCTACCGACAGCAGCACTTGGGTCCAAGGCGCACGACTGCGCCTTATTAAAATTGAAGCGGAGGATCGCCCCGATTCGCTGCGGTTATCAACGCTCGAAGCGGGGATTGCTGCTTTCGTCGCCGAGTTTTCCGGCAGCCGAGGTGCCCATCTAGACCAAGCTCTTTTGCAACTAGGCGATGCCCGCCGCCAACTCGGGACGACCGATAGCACGTGGATCGACGGGGCCATTGCGGCCTACGACCAGCAACTCTTTTCTAATAATCCACTCGTACCGCACGCTCTATACGGCAAGAGTCTTTGCCTAGTGCAAAAAGGCCAACACCAAGCAGCGGCCGACTTGCTCGAGCGCGTTCTGCGCGACTATCCCGACAGTCCGCTGACCGCACCCGTGCTCTTTGAGCTAGGCCATATCCGTCTAGCGCAGGAACGGCCCCAAGAAGCCATCGCCCGACTGCAAGAATTGCGCTGGGGTTATCCGGCCTTTCCCCAGCGCCGTGCCGCACAGAAACTATTGGGCGACACCTATTTTCAGCGCGGTCAATACGCCGCGGCCATCGAGCTGTACCAACCGCTGGTCTCCAACCCGACGGGCACCGGCGACCGAGGGCCGATCCTCCGACGGCTCGGTCGCTCGTACCATCACCTCAACCTCTATGGTGAGGCCATGGAGACCTATCGGCACATACTCGCCGAAGAACCGAACCCGGCTGGACTAGACAGCATTTACTTCTCCCAAGCGGTACTGCAACTGAGGTTGGGTCGAGAAGACGAGGCCCTCCGGCTCTTCCGCAAGGTCAGCCGAGAGTTTGCATCCAGCGGACTGGCGGCCGAAGCCTCGGCGCGGTCCGGCCACATCGCCTTTGCCCGCCAGCAATACAAACAATCCTACCAACTCTATCAGCCCTTGCTGGAGCAGAGCGAGGATGCCCTGATCCACGGGCAAGCCATCCTCGCCCTGTTCCGGCTCAAGCGCGTAGAGGAAGGACGCAAGGCAGCCAAGCGGTTTGCCAAGCGGTTCGAGGCGGAGACGGAGTGGCGTCAACACTTCCGGGTTGAAGAGGGGAAATACTACTTACAGGCAGGTAACTACAAGAAGGCTTACGAGCTTTTTCAAACGGTGGAAAAGCAAGGAGGCACGTGGGCGGACGACGGGGCCTATTGGATGGCCGTGACGCTGTGGAAGCGAAACAAGGTAGAGCCGAGCGAGGAATGGGCGGCTTACTCATTGGAGGCCATATCGCGCTTTGTGCGGGAATATCCGACCAGCCCCCACGTGGACGAAGCCTACCTGCGCCTAGGCGACTACCACTTTTCGCTGCACAACTTCCTGCAAGCGGCAGGGGCGTACAAACACGCCTTGGACGCGCCAGAAGTCAGCCGCGAACAGGCCCAAGATGCGCTGTGGAAACTCCTCAAGAGCTACCAAAGCGCCCATGAGTACGAGGCCGCCCACCAAGTAGCCAATCAGCTACTGGGCCAGTACCCCGAAAATCCTAAAGCCATCGAGGTCCAGCTCGAATTGGGTATCATCCTCAAGAATAAGGGTCAATACGCCCAAGCCATTGAACAGCTAGACGATCTGCTTTCCCAACAGCTACTCAATGGCAACAACGCCTCCGAAGCCCGGTTTTACATCGGCGAGTCCTATCAGAACATGGGCGAGTACCGCAAGGCGATCGAAGCCTACTACAAAGTCAGTTACCACGGCGACGAAGGGCTCAGCATGTGGATCACCTCGGCCGATTTCCAGCGCGCCCGCTGCCACGAATCGCTGGGGGAACATACCACAGCCGTGACCATCTACGAGCGCATCGCACGGCGCGAAGGGGGCCAGAGTCCACAGGGGCAGCTAGCCCGCGAGCGAATCGAGACCCTGCGCCACAAGCTAGACAACCTCAACTAAGGCGACGAAAGGCGACGACAGCAGGGATACCATGGCCCCGACTCAACGTCACATTCTGCTCTTGACCCAGCGGTCCGAACTGGCAGCGGAGTTCAAGTCCGCGGTCCACGATGTGCGGTTGCGCGTACTCAACGCGGCTAACGGCGACGCGCTTGGGCCGCTGCTGCGGCGCGGGCTGGACCTCGTCGCCTTTGACTTGGAACTTCCGCCCGACGTCCTCGCAGCGGGGGTCGCGGCCCTCGATCAACACCGCGATGTACCCATCCTAGGCTTGGGCAATGCCGATGAGAATTGGGACCGACTCTTGTGGGGGGCGCCGCTCAAAGACCAAATCGCCGTGCCCTTTAAGGCCGGGGTCCTGCGCCCAGCACTAGACCAACTACTAGAGCGAGGGGACTTTTTGCGAGGGGCCGAGCTGGTGGGGCAGTCGTCCTTAATGCGCCAACTGCGCGAACGCATCTTAATCGTGGCACCGACGCCGGTTTCCTCTATCCTCCTGACAGGCGAAAGCGGCGCGGGCAAGGACCTAGTCGCCGAAGCTCTGCATCGCTACAGCACCCGGAGCGATCACCCTTTCCGCCCGCTCAACTGCGGGGCCATTCCCGAGAATCTGCTGGAGAACGAACTCTTTGGACACGAGAAGGGGGCTTTCACTGACGCCCGCGCCCAGTACCGGGGGATCTTTGAACAAGCCAACAACGGAACAGTCTTTCTAGACGAAATCGGCGAGATGTCGCTGGCGGCGCAAGTGCGCCTCTTGCGGGTACTCGAACAGCGCGAGGTGGTCCGCATCGGCGGCAGCGCACCCATCTCAGTGGATATTCGCGTCATCGCCGCGACCAATCGCGACTTACAAAAGGCGGTTGAACAGCGCGAGTTCCGCCTCGACCTCTACCATCGGCTCAAGGTCGTCGAGCTCGACATCCCCTCGCTGCGCCGCCGGGCCGAGGACATTCCCCTCTTAATCGAGCACTTCATCAGCGCACTGACCCAAGACAACAAGAGCCGCCTAGAAGGGTTCTCGGCCGCGGCGATGGACCTTTTGCAAGGCTATGCTTGGCCCGGCAATGTGCGCGAGTTGCGCAACCTAGTTGAGCACTTGGTCTTTCTCGCTCCGCGGGCCCTCGTTGAACCCGAAGACCTATTGCCCCAGCTCGCGGGCCAACCCACGCGCCACCTGCCAGTGCCGACCAACAAGACGCCAGACCAGTCCGAGCGCGAGTTGATCTATTTTGCGCTCTTGGATCTCAAGCGCGAGGTTGCCGAGCTAAGAGCGACGGTCGAGCGCAATGCCCCCCCTCCCGTAGCACCAGCGGCCATTCAGCCAGTCGCGCCAGAGGAATCAAGCCAGCCCATTTACCCGGTCGAGGACGCCCCATACAGGCCCACAGACCCCAAAGCACCTGCCGCAATACGCATCCCCGAAAACGCCGCTATTGAGCCTTTGCCCACACTCAAAGACTTGGAGCGGGAAGCCATTGAACAGGCACTCGACCGCGTCGGCGGCAACCGCCGGAAGGCCGCGGCAATTCTCGACATCAGCACTCGTACCCTCTACCGGAAGTTGAAGGAATACGACCTCGGATGAAGCTCGTGGGCATCGCCTTTATTGCCGCGTTGCTTGCGGGCGGGCACCCGGCCGGGGCGCAAATGCCGGTGGAGAGTGCCCAACCGCTAGCGGATCTCAGCAGGGCTTTCCGCCAAGTCTATGAACAGGTACGTCCGGCGGTGGTTTTAATCACGGCGACGACCCGAACATGGCGGAAGAGGGCATTGCCCCCCTCTCACCCAGAAATCCCCGAAGATTTTCGCGGCATGGGCTCGGGAACTATCATCAGCGACGACGGCTACATTCTGAGCAATTACCACGTCGTCGCCGGCGCCGACTCCATCCAAGTCACCCTGTCTGACCGCCGCACCTATCAGGCTGAGGTCATCGGCTTTGATTCGCTGATTGACATCGCCCTGCTCAAGGTTGACGCCCCGGGGCTGCCGACTGTGCAGTTGGCCGACTCAGACCGTTTGCAAATCGGCGACTGGGTGCTAGCCATTGGCCATCCCTTGGGCATGGGGTCAACGCTAACGCACGGTATCGTCAGCGCGCTGGGGCGGCAAGCAGGTATTTTCAACCACAGCGAAGAAAATCGCTATGCCATCGAGAGCTTCATCCAGACCAATGCCGTGATCAACCCCGGCAACTCCGGCGGCCCTCTGCTCGACCTACAGGGCAGAGTCGTTGGCATCAACACGGCGATTTCAACGCGCACTGGTTACTACATCGGCTACGGGCTAGCCGTGCCGATCAACCTAGCACACGAAGTGGTAGATGATCTGCTGATCCACGGACGGATCGTCCGCGGCCATCTGGGCGTGACCATGGAATCTGAGATGACCCCAGCGCTTGTCCGCAAGCACGACCTCAACATGGAACGGCCCCGGGGCGTTTATCTCAGGCAAGTGCAGCCCAACAGCCCGGCCGAGCGCGGGGGCCTGCTCGGCGGGGACGTCATCCTGTCGCTCGATGGTATCGAAGTGAACCACTTCAACCACCTGCAGACGCTGATCTACAGCCGCGATCCGGGCGAGACGATCAACCTGCAAATCATGCGCCAGAGCCAGCTTCACCAAGTCGCCGTGGTGCTCGGCGAGCGCGAAGCCGACCAGCTTCTCTCCGAGGGCCACCAGCGAATAGAACAGCTAGGGTTTTTGGTTGAACCCTTGTCCGCCGAATTGGCGGCCGAACTGGGCTTTGTCGGCGAGTTGGCGGCCGAGCTGGGTTTTGAACAAGGCGAGAAGCCGGTGGTGGTAGTTGAAGTAAATCCGCAGGGGCTGGCAGCGGACAAAGGCATCCAAGTGCGCGATGTGATTACCGAAGTGGATCAAGAGCGCGTTACCTCGTTGAAGCAGTTTGTGCGCTTTGTTTCTGGGCTGGAAGAGGGACAGTATGCGTTTTTCTGGTTTTGGCGGCCCGCGGCTGGAATCGAGGTCCGGGCCCTGGAGATTCCCGAGTAAAAAACCATGACGCACGACCTAAAGGGCACCGATGCCCTGCTGATGATCGGCAGCAGCGAACGCTGCGCCAACCTGTTCTACGCCACCCGCTTTCGCGCTCCCGACCCCTTCGTCTTTTTGTGGACTTCCAGCGAAAAAATCATGCTCGTCCGCAATCTCGAGATCGACCGGGCGCGGGACCAAGCCTGCGTCAACCGGGTGTTACCTTATGCCCGGTACGAGAAGCGGGCCAAGAAAAGAGGCCAAGAGCGGCCCAACAGCAACGCCGTCTTGCTGGAGCTTTTGCGCGGCCTCGGCTTGGAGAAGCTGCAAGTGCCCGCGGATTTTCCCCTTGGTGTGGCCGACTTTCTGCGGGGGGAGGGCATCGAACTGGTCGTTGCGTCCGAGCCGCTCTTTCCCCAGCGCCAGATCAAGGACGCCCGAGAAATTGAAGGCACACGCCGGGCAATGAGAGCCGCTGAAGCGGGCATGGAAACGGCAATTGAGGGGCTGCGTACAGCCGATGTGCGCGACGGCGTGCTCTTTCTCAACGGTGCCGTACTCACTTCAGAGCGACTGCGGCGCATGGTGCATCAGACGCTAATGGACTGCGACAGTATTGGCGAACATACCATCATCGCCGGCGGCGACCAAGGCTGCGACCCACACCAAGTGGGCTTTGGGCCTTTGCGCGCCAGTGAGCCTATCATCATCGACATTTTTCCGCGCGACGAGGCGAGCGGCTACTATGGAGACCTGACGCGGACCTTCTGTAAGGGACCGGCCTCCGAGCCGATACAGCACCTGTACGAAACCGTGCTGAAGGCTCAACAACTCGGCTTAGATCACATTCGTCCAGGTGCCGAGGGACCCCTTATTCACAAATCAATCAAACGGTTCTTCGGCGACGCCGGCTACGAGACGGGCGAGAAAGAGGGCTACGGGCAGGGCTACATCCACGGCACGGGGCATGGGCTAGGTCTGGAAATTCACGAGGCACCAAGGATCGGCCCGCACGGCGATGTGCTCAAGGCGGGCCACGTCGTGACGGTGGAACCGGGACTCTACTACCGAGGCTTAGGGGGAGTGCGGATCGAAGATACGGTGGTCGTTAGCGAAGGCGGCTACGAGAACCTATCCAGCCTGCCCAAGGTGCTTGCAGTGTGAACGCGACCCTTTCGCTCGTTGCACAAGCAAGGGAAATTGAGCAGATTTATTTTATGAGACGACACAAATTTACCCTCGGCTCCCTAGTCATTGCCGCGGGCCTGATTTACCTCTTTGCAGCCGGCGTCCAACAGTCAACAGCGACCCACATGACGCTGCAAACCCTGATGGACGGAGCTACCGATCAAGGCCAGCGCATCCAACTAGGCGGCGGCACCGTGGTGCCCGGTTCGATTGAGTGGGATCGGTATCGCTCGCGTCCCGAATTTGTGATTACCGACGGGCAACACACGGTGCGGGTGCGCTATGTCGGACGCGCCGTGCTACCCGATACCTTCAAAGACGAGGCCCTGGTAGTCCTCGAAGGCGAATACCATCTAGCCGACCGGATCTTTGCCGCCGATCTCGTCTTTGCCAAATGCCCTTCCAAATACGAGGGACAAAGCTATGAAGGCCACGTGCAGGCGATAAACAGCCCGAACGGCTAGCCCGCCGGACCGTTGGCTTTTCCCGACATTCTATGGTTGATATTGGCTATTTTGCCCTGTGCCTAGCCCTCCTATCGTCCGGCTATGGGGTTCTAGCGTCGGCTCTCGGAGCGAGGCGGGGCCACTTGGGTTTGGTGCGCTCGGGCGAAAACGGGGTCTTGGCAACCTGTGCCCTGCTGACGCTGGCGGTGCTCGCGCTCTGGCACGCCCTCGTCTCCCACGACTTCCAAGTAGAGTACGTGGCCGAAAACAGCAACCGCGCCATGCCTTTATTTTACTTGATAACGGCGCTGTGGGGCGGTCAGAACGGGTCGCTGTTGTTTTGGGGCTGGATCCTATCCATCTACTCGGCGGGATTGGCGACACTCTACCGCCAGCGCTATCGCGAGCTGATGCCCTACGCGCTGGCGACCCTATCCCTTACCAGCTTCTTCTTTTGCATTGTGCATCTCTTTGCCGCCGACCCGTTCCATCGCCTGCCCTTCACGCCAGAGGACGGACGCGGCCTCAACCCGATCTTACAACACCCCGTCATGGCCATTCACCCACCGATGCTCTACTTGGGAATGGTGGGCATGGTCGTACCCTTTGCATTTGCCATTGCCGCGCTCTCAACCGGCAAGTTGGACGCTACTTGGCTCCGCGCTTCACGCCGCTGGATGCTCATCCCTTGGACCTTTCTCGGCTTCGGTCTGTTGCTCGGCGGCAAATGGGCCTATGTCGAACTGGGGTGGGGTGGATATTGGGGGTGGGACCCGGTGGAGAACTCTTCGCTGATGCCTTGGCTGACCGCCACCGCTTTTCTGCACTCCATTATGATTCAAGAGCGCAAGGGCATGCTCAAAGTATGGAACGCAGCACTAGCGATCCTCACTTATGCGCTGTGCCTCTTCGGCACCTTTATGACGCGCAGTGGCATCATCTCCTCGGTTCACGCCTTTGCCCAATCCAATATCGGCCCTTTTTTTGGCACGTTTCTAGTCCTGACGCTGATTTTTTCTTTTGGGCTTTTGTGGCTGCGGCTCCCCTTGCTCAAGGCCGAAAACCGTTTGGAATCTTTTGCCTCCCGCGAGACAGCTTTCTTGCTCAATAACTGGATTCTCTTGGGGATGCTCTTCGCCGTGTTCTGGGGCACGGTCTTTCCACTGGTCTCGGAAGCCCTGACCGACGAGCAAATCACGGTCGGCCCCCCCTTTTTCAACCAAGTCACAATTCCCATCGGGCTAGTGCTCCTGATGTTGACGGGGGCTGGTCCGCTCTTTGCCTGGCGTCGCACTTCCCGCGAGAGTCTGCACAAAAACTTCACCCGCCCGGTGGCCGCGGGCGCACTTTCTTGCGGAGTCTTTTTTGCGCTCGGCGTCCGCGATCCTTATGTCGTGCTTTCATTCGGGCTGTGCGTATTCGTTCTCGTCGCGCTCACCTCCGAGTTTCACGCCGGAGCACGGGCGCGGATGCACAGTACAGGCGAGCCTTATCCGATGGCGTTGTATCGCCTCTGCGCCAAGAACCGGAGGCGGTACGGCGGGTATTTGACCCACCTTGGGCTAGTATTGCTCTTTGCTGGCTTCACGGGCAAAGCTTTTACCGAAGAGGCCGAAGTCGTCTTGGACCAAAGGGCTTCGCGGCAAGTCGGCGAATACCGGCTTACCTTCGCGTCGCTGGCCTCCGCTGAAAACGCTAATTACAGCACGACCACCGCGGCTTTGGCCCTGCATCGCGGCGATCAATTCCTCGGTACGCTGCTGCCGGAGCGACGCTATTACCCGGCTTTTGACCAAGGGACCACTGAAGTCTCCGTTTACTCGACATGGCGCGAGGACTTCTATGTAATTCTGGTGGGCTCTGCTGAAGACCGCAGCACCAAGTTCCAAGTCTATATCAACCCGCTAATCAACTTCGTGTGGCTCGGTGCTGTCGTCCTAGTGCTTGGTGCGCTGTGGGCGATGTGGCCCACGCCGCGCGATCGACGGCTAGCTCAGCTCGACCGCGAGGGCGCAATGGGCTCGATCATCGCGCAAAGGGCTCGTACTTACGTGTCCGTACTCGCTGCGTTGGCCCTGAGCTTCTCGCCGGTAGGAGCGGCAACCACGGCGGAAATCAAGGCGGTGGCTGAGGATTTGGTCTGTCTCTGCGGCAATTGCAACCGGGAATCTCTAGCCACCTGTCTTTGCACCGACTTCGCGGTCCCCGAACGCGAGGCGATTGGCTTGGCACTAGATCAAGACCAGACTCGGCAACAGATCATCGATGGCTATGTAGCGCGTTTTGGCCCGATGGCCTTAGCGGTCCCGCCGCACGAGGGTTTTAACTTGCTCGCTTGGGTCGCGCCCTTTTTGGCTCTTTTGTTTGGCGTCGCCTTAGTCCGTACGCTGCTGGTTCGCTGGAAGGACCAAGGCCGAGCCCCTCTGCAATCCAAGGCCCCTCCAGCCGACCCCGGTCAAGACCCCGATCGCCTGAGACGCGAATTGGATCACTACGACGACAGACCCGTTCGGCCGAACCGACGCGGGCCGTGAGAGCGTACATATAATGAATATGCTAGGACTCTTACCCACACTGTGTTCGGTCGCTCTGCTATTGGGGCTGTTGCTCTATCTAGGACGGCCCCTCCTAACGAGTGGGCGGGCAAGCGCGGCGAGTAGGCCGACGCGACAGCTTTTTGAGCGCAAGGAGCAGCTTTTGGGCGAAATCGTCGAGCTGGAACTCGACCGCGAGCTCGGTAAAGTGTCCGCAGAGGACTTTCAGCGTCTCTTCGCCGAATTGGAGGCCGAGACGCTAGCGGTTATAGGCGAGTTGGACCGGCTCAACGGCGCGAGCAGCCACCAACTCGAACGACGCATAGAGGAAGAAGTCGCGGCTCTGCGCCAAAGCCAACAGACCCCCACTCCTCGTTGCCGCAGTTGTGGGGCTTTGCGACGCGAAGGCGATCGGTTCTGTCCGCAGTGCGGGGCCTCTCTAGCGGAATCTAGCTGAACCATGGTCCTGCGCTTGATTTGCGCGGCAATGGTCCTTTGCGCTTCCGACCTGCGGGGCGAGGCGATCAACGGTTACGTGCTCAATCCCTTCACCCAAGCGCGAATCCCAGGCGTTCCCGTGGCTTTTTACGTCCGCCAAGACGGCCAAATTCTCGAGATGCTGCGCAAGGAGACTGACGCCGAGGGGCACTTCTCTTTTTCCGGCCCCTTCCTACAGGGCGGCCTCCGCTTCGGGCTAGCTGCCTTCTACGACGGCATCCCTTACTTCTCCTCAACCCTTGAGGCCGGCGCCCAGCAACAGGTCATCCTCGAGGTTTACGAAAAAACCAATGACCCCTCTGGAATCCGAGTCGGTACTCACCATCTCTTTTTTTCTTTACGCGAAAATGCGATTGAGTGTGTCCAGCTCCTGCAAATTCACAACGCCCTAGAGCGGACTTACTCAGGCAGCGGCGACGGGCAGGAGCGTCGCGTGATCGAACTCGCCTTGCCAACGGGCATCTTCAACCCCCAAAGCCATTCGGGGCTCCTCCACCAAGCCGGAGAAGGCCGTTTCTTTGACAACCAGCCTCTGCCTCCAGGCCGCTCGCAGCGGAGTTTTTCCTTTAACCTCGACATCCGCAACAGTCCTTATGTGCATCAGGCGATTTACCCGACCGACCGCTTGGAGGTTTTTCTCGATCCCCCTTCCATGGAACCCAAACCACCGTTTATTGACCTAGGCATTGTCGAACAGCACGGACGCCAGTACCAAAAAATTGTCCTAGAAAACCTACAGCCCAGCCAGCAAGTAGCGATCCCCTTACCTCTACCCCTCGCCCCCTCGCTGCGTTGGTCGCTCAAATGGGTCGCCCTCGCGGGCGCATTCGTCGCCGGTGGGGTCGCGTTGACGTTGAGCCGCCAACCCCCAAACACCGATCGCGCCCGCGCATCAAAAAAGCGGCAACAGCTCATTGAGGAACTCGCTCGGCTCGACGATTCTTTTGTCGGTCGAGCCGACGATCCGCAGTACATTGACCGGCGAAAGCATCTGATGCGCGAGGCTGTTGCTCTGACGCAAGCGCTTGAAGCGTGATGGGTGGAGACGACGCAATCGTCCTAGAGGGTGCTGCCAAGCACTTCGGTCCCCACCCAGCTCTGCATCCCACCAATCTGGTCATCCCACGTGGCCAAGCGGTGCTGCTCGTTGGTGCTAATGGCGCGGGCAAGAGTACCCTGCTGCGGCTGGTGGCCGGCCTCTGCCAACCTTCGGCGGGGAGCGTACGGATCAATGGTCGCGATCCCCGGTGCATTCCCGAGGCTCGAGCGGAGATCGGCCTGCTCTCGCATCAAACCTTGCTCTACGACGAACTGACGGCGAGAGAGAACCTGCGCTTCTTCGCCCAGCTCTATGGATTGGAAAACCCCGACGACCGGATCGCTGCGGCCCTAGCAGCTATTGGTCTGAACGAGCGGCTCGACCAGCGCGTGAGTTCGTTCTCTCGCGGAATGAAGCAACGTCTGGCTATTGTCCGGGCCACCCTGCATGGTCCCTCTATTCTCTTGTTTGACGAGCCGTTTACCGGCCTCGACACTGGGGCTAGTGCGGCATTGCACCGCCTCGTGCGCCGCTTTCGGCAAGAGGGGCGGACTTACATCTTGGTGACCCATCGCCTCGACGAAGCCGATGGCCTAGTGGATCGCCTGTTGGTGATCAGGCGCGGGCAATGGTGCTTGGACCAAACCCTGACGGATGACCCGAACCAACTGTGCAGGCTCTGTGCGCCCTATCTCGACGCTGACCTATGAGCTTTTTAAGGCGCACACTGGCGATACTGCGGAAGGATCTTAAGGCCGAGTGGCGCACTAAGGTACGCCTCAGCCCGATGATCTTCTTTATACTATTAATATTGCTGGTGTTCAACTTCTCCTTTGATTTAGGCAAGACCGCTCTACGCGAGATTGGACCTGGTACACTCTGGTCATCCTATGTCTTCGCCAGCCTGCTGAGTCTAGGCCGCTCTTTTGCCGATGAACGCGAAAACGACGCGCTCGACGCCCTGCTGTTGGCGCCGGGGGACCGCGGTTCCATCTATCTAGGTAAAATGCTGGGTAATTTTGTTTTTCTTTTAGCGGTTGAAATTCTGAGTTTGCCCTTTTTCGCCCTCTTCTTTAATCTGTCTCTAGGCTTCTTTTTACTCCCCCTACTAGCGGTCTTCGTCTTAGGATCGGCTTGTATCGCATCGGTGGGCACACTCTTTGCGGCCCTGTCGAACAACATGCGTTTGCGCGAGTTGCTGCTGCCTCTCCTGCTCTTTCCCATGATCTTGCCGGCGTTGATTTCCAGCGTGGAGGCGACAGGGCTAGTGCTGGTCAATGACTGTTGCGAAAAGCTCTTCCCGCACCTGCAAATGTTGGGAGTGTACGCGGTGGTTTTCACGGTGCTCTCCCTAATGCTCTTTGAATACACAATCGAGGAATGATGCGTTCGGTCCCATTCTCCTGTTTGGTTTTTGTGGTCATGCTCGTCGCCTTAGCGGCGATTTTTCTCTGGGTCCCCACAGAAAAAGAAATGGGAATCGTCCAACGAATCTTCTACTTTCACGTACCGGCGGCGATTTCTTCGTTTTTAGCTTTTTTTTTGGTATTTGTTGGCAGTGTGCAGTATCTGCGTACTCGGGAGGACAGGTGGGATCGCCTAGCGCGATGCTCCGCCGAATTGGGCGTAGTCTTTGCGTTGATCGTGCTGATCACTGGGCCCTTGTGGGCCAAACCCATCTGGGGGGTGTACTGGCGATGGGAGCCGCGCTTAACCTCAATGCTAATCACCTTCACCATCTACGTCGCTTACCTGATGGTGCGAGGATATGGTTACTCTACTTCGGTACAGCGCACTAGTGCTGTACTGGGCATTCTCGCCTTCGCCAACGTTCCTTTAGTGTACTACGCCGTCGATCTGTGGGCCGCCGACCAACAGCTACACCCGCCGCGCAACGTGGAACTCGAGCCGAGGATGCAATACACCAAGTGGATCTGCTACGCGGCCTTCTTCCTGCTGCTCTTTCGCCTCCTAGCGCAACGCATGGAACTAGCCCGCATTGAAGAGGCCGTTGCATCTATGCGGCAAAAACTAACAGACGAAACGTAAGAGACTATGGACAATCTCCACTACTTGTTTGCCGCCTTCGCGGCCGTGTGGGCCGTGCTTTTTGCCTATCTGATGCGCCTAAACCGGCGCACCGGGGAACTAGGCCGCCAACTCGCAGAACTTGAGTTGAAGCTGAATAACAAAGAGGACGATTTGCCGGATGGCCAAGAAGCACCCGTCGGTTGACACTTACTTTGAGGCCGTATTATATTTCACACGTTAAACGACAGCAGCCCACTAAACCGCGATGCACCGCTATGGTTCTGATGGAAGTCAAGGAGGTTTTAAGCAGCAAATCTCAGTCTTTATACCCTGAAGTAGTACTCAAAGAAGTTGAGGGCAATTATTATCTGCACATTGTCATTGGCCGCTTTGAGGCGGCCGCCATTTCTATAGCCCACAGCAAGCGGCAATCAGTGCGCCCCATCAGCTACGACCTAGCCCATCAGATTCTCGCCAATGTCCATGCTCGGGTAGCCCGGGTCGAAATCACTTACTTTAACTCACATGAGGGAACGTACTACGCTGAGGTTCACCTCGTCGACGACGAGGGCAAGACTCACACGATCGACGCACGTCCCAGCGATGCAATTGCCTTGGCCTTGCGCTTT
Source organism: Candidatus Latescibacterota bacterium (assembly GCA_965242865.1). Lineage (GTDB taxonomy): Bacteria > Latescibacterota > UBA2968 > UBA8231 > UBA8231. The sequence continues at coordinate 3,707,172 of CBDETK010000013.1, read as the reverse complement.
CGCGCACCGATCTACGCCGCGGTCGAAATCCTCAAAGAGGTGGGCTGCGTCCGCTCCGACGATGACCAATGGGTTCCAACTAAAGTTGAAGCCCTCGCCAGACCCGTGGCCGCACCGCCCGTCATCGCCCCCCCAGCCATCAGCCAATTAGAACGACTCAAAAGACGCATGGACCAAGCTGTTGCCGAAGAGATCTACGAGGAGGCGGCGCGGCTGCGCGACGAGATCAGCCGCCTCGACAGGGATGATTAATGAGTAATACCTCTTTAGTCGAGATGACCGTGGTCAAGGTTAGTCCCTACTTGCGAGATGACAAGCCCTTGGTCTGGTTGAGCGAGAAGGAAGGTCAACTGCCGCGGCTCTTGCCCATTCCCATTGGCGAGTTTGAGGCCGCGGCCATTCGGATGCGGCTAGAAGACGATGGGCCCATACGTCCGATTTCTTACGACTTGCTCTCTTCTATGGTCGACTACCTTGCGGTGAGTGTCCGCCAAGTTGTCATTCACAACGTGCGCCACTCAATTTACTACGCGAGGGTCGTCATTGAGAAGGATCACACAATAAAAGACCTCGACGCACGTCCCAGCGACGCGATTGCTTTGGCCTTGCGTACTGACGCGCCTATCTACGTTTCTCATAGGTTGCTGGACGAGCTGGGCTTGGAGCCTTTGGAGACCGACTTGGACGTTGAACACACCCTGAACCGTTTCTATGATTTTGAAGCGCAGATTTCCAAATCGCTCAATATCCGCCCCTTGAAGCGGAACGCTGAAGAAGCCGAAACTCAACAGCCCCTCAAAGAAGAGAAGGACGAACTCAGTCTGCTTCAGCACCAGCTACAACAGGCCATTATCTGCGAAGAATACGAAGAGGCCGCTCGGCTACGGGACGCAATCGAATTGCTCGTTAATAAAGCAAGTGCTGAAGCCCAATCTGAGGGGCCGTAGGCTTAACTCCTGCCAAGTAGTTGACGTTGCTCAAGATACTGACCCGTGCGCTGCACACTATGGCCTTACAACTATTTCTTTACCTCGCCCTCCTTCACGGCTGCAATAGCGAAGACATAGACCAACGCTTCTCTCACCCGGCCCAGACCTTCCAGACCTACAAATACGCGCTAGAAAACCGCGACTTTGACTTGCTTTGGGAATGTTTCAATTCTTCGCAAATGGAGGGAGAAGATCGTCAGAGCTTTGTAAAGCTATGGCAGCAAAAGACGCCAGCCGAGATAAAAACTCACCTGCGTCGAGAAATCGCCGAAGAGCGCATCATCAACGAGCGCATCGGTTACTTACTCTTCGATTCCTCGACGATAGGCGATGAGCGCACGTCTCCATTCTTTTATTTTCTTCGCGATTCTAGTGGTTGGAAAATTACTTCCCACTTAGACAGCACCTTCCACCAAGAGTTAGAGCAAGCCATTGAGCGCGGCGAGTACCAACTACCCGACTTCTAACTCCCTCCCACTTTTGCTGTGATTCCCCCCGCTAAGCGAATCGGCCTCCTCAACTAGGTAGCCCTAAGCCCCAAGTCTCTATAAGGCCCATTATCATATTCCACTGTTTATCGTCCATCGCCTCTGCTAAAGCGAGCAGGGACAATACATCGCGTTCCTTCTGGTTCGCATGTACTCGGGCAACTGCCTCTATCCACGGTTGATCCCCAAGCAGTGCCACGATTTCTGGATTAGAGAGCAATTTCAAGAGAGCTGGGTCCAAAGGCTCTTTGTTAGACAAGAGCTTGTTGACTACTGGGTCCGACAGCAAGCGCATCATCTTACCATAGATCGCACGCCCTTCCTCCGAGCTCGCCTTGGCCTCATAAGCCGCAATCAATACTTTGTCGGAGTCGAGTCCCAATACCTCGGCCAACTTGATACATATTTCGTCGGAAGGAACCTTCTCCCCCTTCTCAATTTGTCCTATATAGGTTGCCCATACGCCCTTGGGCCTTCGCGCCGTCACGAGTTGTTCGGCCAATTTCTGCTGGCTTAGGTGGGCTTGTAGCCGAGCCTCCTTGATCATTTCAGCAAACTGCATTTGCGATCCTTCTGAACTATTTTCAACCATTTCCTCTACTAAGATATGCACACACTTGTAAGTGTGCAAGACTCCATTATCATTTTCTTAGCATCCGTTTTTCCACTTGACAACACAATCTAGCGTGTGTATTTTTATTTCCAACATAGAGTGTGGCGGTCCGCATAGCGTGGCCAAAATCCTGATCCGCGAAGCTCGGATTTCCCTTTTCGGGTCATTGAGATCTTCAAAACTACCTCCCCACACCGCCTCGTTTGAGGATCTCACTTGCGTTTCAAGATCACACCATCTGGCCGCCACACTCTTTTTTTAAGAAGCAGCCCACTTTAGAAGGGCTGCTTTTATTTTTGGCCTTTATGCCTAATCCTTTGTACATCATGCGTATCTGTATGGTCGCCTTTACCGACCTGAATTTCGACTACCGCATCTACCGAGAGGCCACTTCGCTACGCCATGCTGGGTACCAAGTCGTCATTGTCGCCTCCTCGTTCAACTCAGCTCCCCTCAAGGGATGGGACGATTTTGAAGTCTATCCGATTCCGCTAGACCGCAGCCTCTCATTGCGCCGTCTCTATCCTTTGTTTTGGCAACGAGCTTATTCACTACTGGTTGAGATCCAGCCGGATGCCTACCACGCCCACGACCTAGACTCGCTTTGGCCAGCAGTACGGGCTGCACGGCGACTAGATCGGCCCATCGTTTATGACTCACACGAATTTTGGACCGAACAATCCTCACTGGTCAGCCGGCCGCTGATGCGGTCCTGCTGGCGTTTGCTGGAGCAGCGGCTGATAAGACGGGTAGATCGAGTCATAACCGTCAGCGGGTCTATCGCCCAATCACTCAAGGACCGTTACGGCCTTGACGAGGTCGTTGTGCTGCATAATTTGCCGCTATTCCGCCATAAGGTCCAAAGCAACCTGATACGCGAAACGCTGGACCTGCCCGATGATCGCCCTATTGTTCTCTACCAAGGAGGATTCCTCACCGAAAATGGCTTACGTGAGCAAATCAAGGCCGCCGCTGGGCTTGCCGCGGCCCTAGTTTTAATTGGGGATGGACCTAGCGAACAGGCCCTGCGAAACCAAGTCCGCGCTGGGAGACTAGACGACCAAGTCTATTTTATTCCCCGGGTGCCCTTTCACCAACTTCACAACTATACTTGCTCGGCCGACTTGGGCCTGTGTCTTATCAAAGGCACGGGCAAGAGCTTTTACTACTCTCTGCCCAACAAGCTCTTTGAATATATGATGGCCGGGCTACCGGTCCTAGCTAGCAATTTTCCCGAAATGCAGCGTATCGTCTGCGAAACGCATACCGGATCTACAGTCGACCCAACCGATATCGTTGCCATCCGGGAGCAAATCGCCACTTTTTTGGACAATGCAGAGCAGCGGGAGGCGTGTGCTAAGGCGAGTTTGCAGGCGGCACAGCACTATAACTGGGAACGAGAAACTGCTCAACTCACTCAGCTTTATGCAACCCTAGCATGAGTGCCCCCCCGCTGACGCTCAGTATCGTAATGCCTACCTATGGCGAACCTAAGTGCCTCGAAGCAGCACTTAAAAGCCTGTCGCAGCAAAATTATCCCCATGAGGCGATTCAAGTCATCGTGGTGGACGACGCCTCTCCTCACTTGGACGCCGAGCGCTTATATGCGGCAGTCGCGCCTTTACGGTTGCGGTTGATTCGCAACAAACAGAATCAGGGACGAGCTCGGGCACGCAACGCAGCACTTCAAGTCGCCAGCGGTGATCTGGTCATCTTTCTCGACAGCGATATGACCGTCGGCATAAATTTCCTCCGTGCCCATGCCCAACGGCATCAAACCCACGCGGAAGCCGTTTTTATCGGCAACATCCGCTTTGCCCCTGAAATTCCCCCTACATCCCTAACCCGCTATCTCGAAAGGAGGGGGGTTCACAGAATTGACGCGGAAAAGCCCATACCTTTCAAGTGCTTCGTCACCGGCAACTCCTCGGTTCGCCGGTCATCCCTGCTCCGCGTGGGTTTTTTTGACGAGGATCTCACTGCTTATGGCGGCGAAGATCTAGAATTGGGGTATCGCCTCCATTTAGCGGGTATTCCGCTTTACTATGCTCCTGAAGCCCTGTCCTACCACTATCACTTGCGTTCATTGGAGCCACTCTGCCGCTTAATGCAAACTTACGGCAGCAAGTCAATCCCCGTCCTTTTACGCAAGCACCCTGAACTTGACGCCGTACTCTGGCTGGACTTCATCAGGGCCTCTGGATTTTCTCCTCGGCGGATCGCACTTCAGCTAGCCCTGTCGCCGCCGATTCACTACCCAATCCGCTGGTTGACCCGCTGGCTGATGAAAACCTACGTCCCGGATTTGGTCTTTAGTTATCTGTTCTGGTCCAGCCGCACTCGGGGTTATCTACAGGCGATGCCCATTCAAAGACAGCTTGATGTGTAGTTTGGCCCACCTGTTGCTGACAATTCCGGTGGCAGAAAAACATTCCCACTCAACTCAGCACCTTCTCTACCGTTTCCCCAATTTCCGCAGGACTCTCACAGATGTGAATTCCCGCTTCCCGCATCGCCGCCATCTTGTCCTCGGCTGTTCCCTTACCCCCTGAAATAATGGCTCCTGCATGTCCCATCCGCCGTCCCGGAGGTGCCGTGCGCCCCGCGATAAAGCCAATAACAGGCTTGTCGTAGCACTCTTTGATGTAGGCGGCCGCCTCTTCTTCAGCGGTGCCGCCGATCTCGCCGATCATCACGACCGCATCGGTTTCAGGGTCGTCCTTAAAAAGTGCCAGCGCATCTACAAAGCGCGTCCCGATAATTGGGTCGCCGCCAATGCCGATAGCAGTGGACTGGCCTAAGCCCCGCTCAGTAAGTTGCCCCACGGCTTCATAGGTCAGCGTTCCACTGCGCGAGATAATACCCACGCGACCTAGCTGGTGAATAAAGGCGGGCATAATGCCGACTTTACACTTCCCCGGCGAGATGACGCCAGGGCAATTAGGCCCGATCAGCCGGGTAGAGTGCGCCTGTACATAATGGTAGGCTTTAACCATGTCGCTCACGGGAATATTTTCGCTGATACAGATGATCAACTCTAGACCGGCATCGGCCGCTTCCATGATGGCATCGGCGGCAAAGGGAGCTGGCACAAAGATGATTGAAGCATTGGCACCAGAGGCATCAACGCCTTCGGCGACCGTATTAAACACCGGAATGCCTTCAAATTCTTGGCCGCCTTTGCCAGGTGTCGCTCCTCCTACCACCTTTGTGCCGTACTCCAGCATTTGCCGAGTGTGAAAAGATCCCTCCGACCCAGTAATTGCCTGTACAAAAACCTTGGTGTTTTCGTCAATTAAAACACTCATCCTTGTACTCCTCTTACTCTTATGGAATAGTCGCCTTAACCATCGCCGCCGCGTCTTTTAGCCCGTGCCCAACGGCAAAGTCCATGTCGGAGTTTTCCAGCATCTCGGCAGCCACATCCGCGTTGGTCCCGGCCAGTCGCACGACGATAGGCACATTGACTTCAATATTTTTGCGCGCCTCAATCACGCCTGCGGCCACGCGGTCACAGCGCACAATGCCTCCGAAGATATTGATGAGTATGGCCTTTACATTCGGGTCGGAAAGCAAAATGCGGAAGCCATTTTCCACGGTCTCAGCACTGGCCCCTCCGCCTACATCCAGAAAATTGGCTGGCTCAGCACCAGAGAGCTTGATGATGTCCATAGTGGCCATCGCTAATCCGGCACCGTTGACCATACAACCGATATTGCCGTCGAGCTTGATGTAGTTCAGACCGTATTTGGCTGCTTCGACCTCCAACTCCTCCTCTTCATCCACATCGTGCATTTTCGCTAAGTCGGGGTGGCGGAAGAGCGCGTTGTCGTCTATGTCTATTTTGGCATCCAGTGCCAAGAGCTGCCCGTCGGCGGTCACCACCAAGGGATTGATCTCGACCAGCGAGCAGTCGGCATCGACATAGGCCCTGTAGAGGCTAAGGATAAAACGGGTTGCTTGGCGAACCTGCTTGCCTTCAAAGCCAAGCCCAAATGCTAGGCGTGTTGCTTGGAATGCCTGTAGCCCCACTCTAGGATCGACCGTTTCCTTGAGAATTTTTTCTGGGGTCGCAGCGGCGACCTCCTCAATCTCAACTCCGCCCTCTTGGCTGGCCATAACCACCAGCTTACTCTGTGCCCGGTCGAGGGTGATGCCCAAGTAAAACTCGCGTTCTATATTCGAGGCCTTCTCCACTAGGACTTGCTTGACCTTTTGGCCTTCTGGACCAGTCTGGTGAGTAACGAGCTGCATGCCGAGAATCTCGCTGGCCGCTTGGCGCACTTCTTCGGGATTAGTCGCTAATTTAACCCCTCCGCCCTTGCCTCGGCCTCCAGCGTGAATCTGGGCCTTAATTACGACCTTTCCACCCAATTCGGCGGCCATGCGTTCGGCTTGGTCGGCTGTCGTGGCCACGGAGCCACTAGGTACGGCGACTTGGTACTGGCGCAGAATTTTTTTGGCTTGATATTCGTGAATTTTCATGAGAATTATCTACTCCATTCAGGAGCCGCCTAGCGTGACGGCTAAAGCCCATCTATCTGCTCTAGGCTACGCATGCACAAGGCCATGGATTCCCTAACCACCTAGACACAGAGTTAAAAAAACAGGCCCAATCATTCTGACGGAGCCTGTCTCAATGCTATGGATTATTCGCGTTATGATTTATTGACCATCTTCTTAGACAGCGTAAACACTCACCCGCTTGCCTTTCTTGCCAAAAGCCTCAAATTTCACCTGCCCGTCAATTGTGGCGAAGAGCGTATCGTCCCCGCCCTTCTTGACATTGACGCCCGGATGAATGCGCGTACCGCGTTGCCGCACGATAATCGTGCCTGCACTGACCCTCTGTCCCCCAAAGCACTTAACGCCTAGACGCTGGGCATTGCTATCGCGCCCGTTTTTAGAACTGCCGACGCCCTTTTTATGAGCCATTACCTAGTCCTTTCGCACACGGTTCAGTTCGGAAGAACGATGTCCTCGACCCGAATCTCAGTGTAATCTTGGCGATGACCATTGCGCCGCCGGTATTTCTTGCGCCGCTTCTTCTTAAAAACGACTATCTTGTCGGCGCGGCCATGGCCGACGACCGTCGCCGAAACACTGGCCCCCTCAACCGTGGGGCTGCCAACCCTAGTCTCGTCATCGCCGGAAATTAGCAATACGTCGGTAAATTCCTGAGTGCTGCCCTCTTCGGCCTGAAGCCGAGGTACGCGCAGACACTGACCTTTGTCGACTTTGATCTGATGGCCGGCGATATTGACAACTGCATACATGAATTGCGCTCCTAAGCTAAGATTGCTCCGCAATCAACATCAACCAAGAAACTTCTAAAGATATAGGCCGGAATTTTTCTGTCAAACCCGAAACTCGGCCGTCACGTCTAGGTTGCGTTTGGTTGAAAAGAAAAGATAGTCTTGAGGCCCCAAAGCGGAATCCGTCTCAATTTGGAGGCGAGCTTTGGTCGCCTTACGCAACGACTTGAGCCGTTCCTCGCGGTTTTCTAGCATATAGGTGGCCACATCGGGGTGGACCTTTAACACATAGCGTCTTTCGCGGGTGGCAGCATACGAACGCTGAAGCCAGCGTTCAATCCAAGTCAAGGTCGTGTCTGGCCCCATAATCCGGCCCGTGCCGCTGCAAATGGGACAAGGTTCACTGTGAGTGTGCAAAAGATTTGGACGGACGCGCTGACGGGTCATTTCAACCAAGCCAAACTCGCTGATGTTCGGGCTGATAGAGACCTTCGCCCGATCCCTTTTGAACTCCTTGACCAAGCAGTCAACGACCTTTTTACGGTTGTGCTCCTCATTCATATCGATAAAGTCGATGACGATGATTCCACCAATGTCGCGGAGCTTGAGCTGGCGGGCAATCTCACGAGCGGCCTTTAGGTTAGTATGAAGATTGTTTTCCTCCTGATTGTCCGAGCCGAGATAACGGGCTGAGTTCACGTCGATAAAGGTCCCCGCCTCGGCGTAGTCAATGACCAAGGCTCCGCCTCGCCGCAACCACACCGTGCGGTTAGTCGCCTTCTCAATATCTTCCTCAATATTGAATTTATCGAAAATGGGCCGACGGTCTCGGTAAAGCTCAACCCTTTGACGCAATTCAGGTGAAACTTGTCGCAAATAAGCCGTTATCTCCTTGTATAGCTCTTTGCTATCGACGACTAGCCGTTCCACATTGTCGGTGAATAGGTCGCGTATTACGCTGGAGGTCATGCCCATTTCCTTGTACACTAAGGCAGGTGCTCCAACCTTTCTGCTGGTCTTGATCAGACGCTCGTGGTTTTTCACTAGCTGCTTCATATCGCGTTTGAACTCGCGCTCACTCTGGTTTTGTCCTTCGGTCCGCACGATTACTGAGTAGCCATCGGGTTTGATCTTGAATACCTGATCTCTCAGTCTTTTGCGTTCGTTCCGACTAGTGAGCTTGCGCGATACACCAACCCAACTACCTCCCGGAACCAGCACCATAAAACGACCCGGAAGCGATAACTGAGTTGTCACTCGGGCACCTTTAGTGCCTATGGGCTCTTTGGTGATTTGCACCAATACCTCTTCGCCCTTCTTGATTAGGTTTTGAATACAAGGATAACCGCGCTGGCGAGAGCGGTGTCCGTTACGCGCCCCCTCGGTATCTCCTCTATCAGCCTCCACCATATCGCGCACTTGGAGAAACGCGGCGCGGTCGTGGCCTATCTCGACAAATGCAGCCTGTAGGCCAGGTAAAACGGCCGTTACAACCCCTTTGTATATGTCCCCCACTGTCCGCTCGTTTTCGGGCCTTTCGACCCATACTTCGGCTAGACGCCCCTCCTCTAAGATGGCAATACGGGATTCGTGAATGCCTTGGTTGATAAAAATCTCTGTTTGCACGATCCTCCCCCTCACGCTTAGTAACCAATGGTGCTAGTATATTGACCGTGGTCATGGTAGTTCCTACGCTGAGAGTATCCACCCTTTCAGCCACGGAGCGTCCTGATGACCACGGCCGAGTTTATAATAGCCCTGTTCTACCGCATTGACAATCAGATGCTTGACGTGCCCAAACACCCGCAAGCGTCCCTATACCCCAGTGAGGTGGTCACCTTAGGGATGTTGTATGCGCTCAAAGGCGGGGGTAAACGGGCGTTTTACCACTGGCGGGTGCGGGACTGGCAGGCTTGGTTCCCGCGCCTGCCGTCGCGCCCCCGCTTGTTCCGCCTCTTCGCCACCCATGACGATTGGACCGACCGCTTCCGAGCGGAGCCGACGACGTTGGGGGTGGTCGACCGCTATGGCATCGAGTTGATCCATCCGGTGCGTCAAGGCCGTGCGCGGCACTCCATCGGGAAGAAAGGGCTCTCCGATCACCGCTGGATCGTCGGCGGTAAGCTCTGCGTTATCGTCAATCAGTGGGGGCGGATCGTTGATTGGGATTGGAATACGGCATAAGTCCACGATTCGGTCTTTCATCCCATGATCCGACGCTTCCAACAGAAGATGATCCTGCTCAGCGACCCAGGCTTGTCATGCCCAAGCCGGCGATCCGGCCAATCTGAAAGTCTGTCCTCGGAACACGTGGAACGAGCGGATGCTCATTGAGACGGTCTTTTCCATGCTCACCCGAATCGCCGCTTTAAGCAGCAGACCCATCGGGCTTGGGCGTATTGTACCGCCCATCTGAGCTTTGCCATGGCCGCCTTCAACCGGCTGGTGCAGTGGCATGGATTCCAACCCGATGAAAACGGATTCGTCCCGTTGTCTATCGCCGAGTTCGGATTATAAAACACTAGCACCATTGGTTAGTAGTCATAAAATGATACAGAGTACAGACGATTACAAAGCCCCGCTTACCGCCCGCCGTTCACTTCGCTTTTTCTGCGGCCAATACCCCCAAATATTGGTCTTGGTCTCCCAGCACTTCTATCGCCTTCGCTAGCTGTATATCCTCCTGCAATTCTTCAAGAAGTTGGGCCTTTCTTCCTCTGAAACGCAAAACTAGCTCTCGACGTAGAGCATTCTTTATGTAAGGTTCTAACTTGCTGCTATACCGCCGCTCCCACTCCTGCTCCACCGCTGCCCTTAGCTGATGGACTAACTCCTGTGCAGCCTCACCCCAATCCATTTCCTCGGCCAAGTCCTCGAGTTCTTCTATTTGGCTCAACCCTTCTTGGCCTTGATCCAGACTTCTGTCTTTAGTGCGGACGAACTCTATGAAACCCTTAAGCATCTCATCGCTGACGGTCAAGCTTGGGTGTTCCTGTGCCCAAGACGAGTCGGTTGATACATAATCTATGACAAAGTCAAAGAAGAGCCGGCGACGCTCTAACTTTTGTATGTAGGGAGGGAATGGTTCTTGCTCAACACTAATATCGGGCTTAATACCGCCGCCGCCGAAGACCTTGCGACCTCGCTGAGTATAATAAGTTCGGTTTGAAATACTATCCAACAACCCGGCCTCCCCCATCTTGAATCGACCCACTAAATCGCCCAAACGGAGCAAGAGAATGCTCTCTGCGGACTCAGAATTCATATCAAAATGAGATTGGAGTGCAGAAAGGGCCTTAATCCTATTATCTGACCGCAAAATAAGGTCCATCACTAACTGATGCGGCAGTTCCCTATCGCCGAACAGAACTCGATGCACAGGCCTAGCTATATCCTGTTCGCGGTGGATACTACGCCCGCTTGGCGCGTAGTAGAGTGCCGTCGTCAGCTTCAAAGCACTAGACGCCTCCTCGCGTAGGTCGAATATGGTCTGCACCGAACCTTTGCCAAAGGATGCCGCTCCGACAATCACTCCTCGATCATTGTCTTGGATAGCTCCAGCAACGATTTCGGACGCGCTGGCACTGCCCTCGTCAATCAGAACTACCAAAGGTATGTCTCGTGCAATAGACTGACGGCGGGAATACTTGACTTCTTCTCTCCCCCCTTCGCGTTCCTTAATCGAAACGATCGGCACCCCTTGAGGCAAAAACAAATCCGCAACTTGGGTAGCTTGACTAAACAAGCCCCCTGGGTTTCCTCGCAGATCTAGAATTAGCCCTTCAACCCGTGGGAGGCTTTTTACCGCCTCTTCTACTTCACTGGAGGTATGCTCGGAAAAACGAGTTCGACGCATACTTACATAACCGATTTTGCCTTTGAGCTCCTCTACCAGCACAACGCTCTTGATCCTGATAACTTCCCTTTGAATTTCAACTTCGCGCGGCGGTGCCCCCAAGTGAGTGGCGACCGAGATTGCAACCTTTGTTCCAGGGTCCCCGCGCAGCGCATTGACGACCGACTCAAGCTGCATATCCAAGGTACTTTTGCCCTCAACAGCGACGATCAAGTCGCCCGGTCTCAGCCCCGCCCGAAAGGCGGGAGTATCCTCGATAGGGGCAATTACAACGGGAAAACGATCTTTTATTGCAACCGTAATCCCCAATCCCGCGAACTTGCCGGTCGTGTCTTGGCGCAACTGGCGCAAACCTTCCTCGTCGTAGAACTCGCTATATGTATCAAGCTGGCCGAGCATGCCCTTGATGGCTGCGCTCATCACTTCCTCTTGGTCCAGATGGGCGTAATAGTTTTCCAGAATGCGCGAATACACGGCCCCAAAACGCTCCCAACTGGCATTTACCTCAGCATACGGATCTTCCGTAGTCGCGGCGCGGATTACGCCTCCACTTACAACTAAAAAAATCAAGCCCACTAGGATGTGTCGCATGATTACTTTTTCTCCTCTGGAAACCAAGGCGACCGCTCGCGTAGCGCGTTCCGAATCTCTGCGGCCAGTTGATCTATTCCGAGCCGTGCGTCAATAACTAAGGCACTCTCGTCTCTCTCGGCGATCTTTTTGTAGCCCTGGGCGACTTTTCTTTGCAGTTTCTCTCCACCAACTTCCTCCAAGCGATCCTCGGCGCGAGGAGAGAGTGAATCCCCTTGGCAGAATAAATTCCACTGGCGACTTATTCGTGCCCAAGCCACTTCTACGGGTATGTCCAAATATACTGTCGATTCCGGCAAGCATTTCCCTATTGCCAGATTATTGACTTGCTCAACCATTTTTAGATTTAAGCGGCGTCCATAACCTTGGTACGCTAACGATGATGCGATGTAGCGATCACAAATAACTACCTTTCCCTTCTCTAGTGCCGGTTGGATCACCTCTTTTACGTGCTGTGCCCGATCAGCTCCATAGAGGAAAAGCTCCGCCAGAGGGGAGATAGCCTCCTGTTTTGGGTCGATTGGGTCGAGAACAAGCCGGCGGACCCGCTCTCCAATCGGCGTCCCTCCTGGTTCTCTGGTAAGTACAACCGGAAAATTCGCTTCTCTTAAGTACGACGCCAGTATATGGGATTGGGTTGTAGTTCCACTGCCATCAACTCCTTCAAAAACGATGAAATGACCCCGGGACACGATGGCAGGAGAAGCGCAAGAAAGCCCGATTAGCCCTTGTCAGGACTGCTGGACTGAGGCGGGTGAGTTGGGACCGGATTTCAACCTGTTGCGAATGTGAGCGAGGCGCTCAACAACCGTATAGTTGGTCGTAACGGCCAGTAAAACCAGCACAAAAACCAAGCCCTGATGGCCCACCAAGCTCCCTAAGGCCAAGGCGATTAGACGTTCAGGACGCTGCATGAAGCCCACCTTACAGTCCTCGCCCAGCCCCTCTGCACGAGCCCTTACATAACTAACCATCAGCGAACCAGTAATTGCAAAAAAGAGGATCCCCGAAGAAATCCACTCGTCGCGGCCGATCAAATACGCACCGATTCCAAAATAAATAAATATCTCAGAGTAGCGGTCTGTAGTCGAATCCAATAAGGCTCCGAACTTGGTCTCCTTATGGCCTTCTCTTGCAACTTGTCCATCCAAGATGTCGCAGAGACCCGCAACCATCATAATGAGAGCCCCCCATTGTAAGTAACCCTTAGCAAAAGCCGCAGTTGCCCCTACGTTCATAACTAATCCCATCAGAGTTAGCCAATCGGGCCTGAAGCCCAAGCGAATAAACAAATGCGCCAACGGTCTAAGGACGCTCAAACACCACTTTTTTAGATATTTATCTAGCAAAAACAACCTGTTTTATAGGTATTGAGAGGCCATTGCATTGAAGACCGCGCCATCGGGCATCATTAAAAATATACTTGTTTTTTCCTTTTCTTCCAAAGGATTTTCCATAGAGTTTTCCACTTTCTTGGGCAAGTTTTCCACATTATATCTTATCGACTCTACTCAATAACCTCACTAAATCATAGCCTATCTATTGGATAAAATTAGACATATAAAGTATCCCAAAGGGCCTAAATCTCGCTGTTCTTTTAATCTTGAGTGTGGATAAGTCTGGGTAAAACTACACTCGGAATCCCCGATTATTTGGAATTAGCAAGGTCCTGCTAGGCTATCGGTGCTATCAACTAGTGGAATAGCCCCAAGCTACTTCCCACCCGATCTATCCTCCACGCCAACAACCCTGAATGGACAGCATCTTCTCCAAGCGTTGAAAGAATCCAACCATGAGGAGACAAATGTCTTTGTACCAACTCAAGCAGCTTCTCTGGAGAAGCCACCGCTCTCGCAGTGACTAAATCCGCTCCCATGGGCCTCAAATTCTCTATCCGGTCGTTTACAACCTCTATGCTATCAAGTCCCACAGTTCGTACAACCTCCTTGAGAAAGTGCGCCCGCTTCCTCCTGACTTCAACGAAAACAAAGTATGAGTCTGGAATAACGATCTTCAATGGAATAGCCGGAAATCCAGCTCCTGATCCCATATCCATAATCAACCGACGAGGGATGCTTGATATCACTGGAGCCATAATCAACGCCTGTCTCAGATGCTTGGTTGCTACTACGGACAACTCCCGTCGAGAAATTAGGTTGAATTTTCTCGACCACCGACTCAAGAGATATAGATATATTTCTAGCTTAGGCCAGACATCATCAAAAGAACAAGATAGAACCCTTTCGTCCTTTAACCGCTCAAGGTCCTCACGAATTTCAGGTGGCAGTTGAATTACCATATTAACGTGAGTTCGGGTTAAGGTGAGGGTCTCCTTTTTGGCTAAACTTAGGTATAGCCCTATACCCCTTAGCCATCCGGGAGCCCTCCCGATGAATTGAGTTGAACTGTTTTGCCCTGTCGATGATTTTTGCCCAGGTTTTGAGCCTTCGTGGCTACGCGCCCAGTTCACGGCGGGGCGGCGTCAGCGTCGGCGGGCGGGTTCCCTTTGTTTGAGCGAGATCATGACCTTGTTGATTTGGTTTCACCCGTCTCAGTATCGCACGTTCAAGGCGTTCTACCAGCAGCAGGTCTGTCGGCCTCTACGCGGGGCGTTTCCGGGGTTAGTCCGCTATGGGCGTTTTGTCGAGTTAATGCCTTCGGCTCTTATTCCGTTAGGCGTCTATCTGCGTCCATGCCAAGGCTCCTGCACGGGGATTTCGTTTATCGACTCCACGCCGTTGGAGGTCTATGCGGCAGCGCGCCAGCACCAGCACCGTCTGTTTGCCGGCCTTGCCCAATGGGGCAAACGCTCGACCGGGTGGTTTTTCGGCTTCAAGCTCCATCTGGTCTGTAATGATCAAGGCCAAGTGCTCAACTGGGGGCTGACCCCCGGCAACGTCGATGATCGCCGACCCGTGGTCGGCTTGGTGCGCGACCTGTTTGGCACGTTGGTCGCCGACCGAGGGTATATTTCCAGCACGCTAGGCCACCAACTGAACGCACAGAGCGCCCTCCGCTTGAGTACCAAGCCCCGATCCAACATGAAAAAGCACCCCCTGTCCCGCGCAGACCAACGCCTGCTACATAAACGAACCCTCATCGAAACCATCATCAACCAACTCAACAATATCGCCCAGATTGAGCATACCAGACATCGAAGCCCAATCAATTTTATGGTCCATCTCATCAGCGGATTAATTGCCTATGCCCACCAACCCAAAAAACCTACCTTAAAAACCAACGGGCCCAGCCAAGCAGAGGCCGGTTAACCCGAACTCACGTCATATTAAATTTACATGTTCCACGTGGAACATTGAACATCTTATCAATGCTTCAAGAATCTCAAGTGTTCCACGTGGAACATTACTTGCCGATGCAAAATTGGGAGAAGATAGAATCAAGCACTTCCTCCTCTACTGTCTCTCCCAGCATCTCACCTAGAGCATTCAAGGCGTCTTGAAGTTCAGCTATAATGCACTCAGCTAGCTGGTTTGATCTCAGCAAATCTTCTGCGACAGCACCGGATTTAGCTACCCGTAAAAAGCAGTCTTGGTGTCGTTGACGGGTAATCCCGATTCCATCTATTTCCGCCCTATGGGGCAGTTGGGCCATCGCTTCCTTCTTTAATTTTTCAATACCGAACTCCCTAAGTGCTGATATTTCAACGGATACCGAAGTCCGTGCTCCGATCTTAGATCGAGCAATAGCACCTGTCAAATCAATCTTGTTGAGGACAGCTATCGACTTCTTATCGGGCGGGAGTAGGTCCAACACGGCTATATCGTCCTCACACCACTCGGTTGAGCTGTCGAATACCGCTAAAACCACATCAGCTTCCCTCGCCGCTTGCGACGCCCGTTCAATCCCCTCCTTCTCGATCGGGTTATAGCTTTGCCTAATCCCAGCCGTATCGACTAGCCGGACCGTCTCTCCTGCCCATGTAGTCCGACCTTCTACTAAATCCCGCGTCGTTCCCGGTAAGGGGGTGACTATTGCCCGATCTTCGCCGAGCAAAACGTTGAGCAATGTAGATTTACCTACGTTGGGACGCCCGATGAGTACTACTAAATATCCATCTTGGCGACGCCTTGTTCCCTCAAATGTTTCGGCAAGCCGCCGAGAAGACTCAACGACCTCACTCAGTGCGGCCTCTATTTCTTGGTGTCCAATAGTATCTATGTCTTCGTCGGAAAAATCGAGCCCTATCTCGAGCAGTGATAGCATCTTAACCAACTGCCTCTTAAGCTCTTTTACCATCTTGGATAGCCGACCGCTAGCCAAGCCATAGGCATTATCGAGATGAGCTTTAGAACTGGCCTGAATGAGGTCAATTACAGCCTCAGCTTCTAATAAATCCAACCGTCCATTGAGAAACGCTCGACGAGTAAACTCTCCCGGGCCAGCGGCGACAGCACCCAAGCGAAGTGCTTCCTCGACGATTGACTCTAATACGACCATGCTGCCGTGGCAGCTAATCTCGACGGTATCTTCACCAGTATAAGAGTGAGGAGCAGCAAAGCACCAAGCGACGCCGGTGTCGATTGCTCGACCACCAGCCCATACACGCCCGTACTCGACGTATCGGACCCGCTCACCGAGCGGTGAACGGGACCGAAAAATCTGCTGGCCAATAGATAAGGCTGCTGGCCCACTCAAACGCACTATCCCGATTCCTCCCTCCCCTCGTGGCGTAGAGATAGCAACAACAGTATCCGGCTGTATCAAGGAATTGAGATCCGGCTAAAACTTTAAGGGCTGGAAGGAGCGGCTTTTTTCTTAAAATGATTGACCAATAGCTGCTGGCCAATGGTCAGGACATTGAAGGTAGTCCAGTATAGCACTAATCCCGACGACATGCTCCAAAAAATAAAGATCATCAGTACTGGCATCATGTAAACCAGAACGGCCTGTTTGGGATCCTTCATGGTCATCTTCTGTTGGACGAGCATGGAGGCAGCCATTAGTAATGGCAAAACATGAAGCCCCAAACCGCCGATTAGTAACTCATCTGGAAGGGATAGATCTTGTATCCAAAGAGTAAAGGGGGCTTGGCGCAACTCAATTGTTTTGCCAAAAAGATTGTAGAGCGAAATAAAAATAGGCATCTGCAACAAGAGAGGCAGACACCCCCCAAGAGGATTGACGCCTTCTTCCTTGTAGAGCTTCATTGTTTCGCGGCTTAGGCGTTGATTGTCGTTTTTGTACTTATCGCGTAGTGCCGCAATTTTCGGCTGAATCTCCTGCATTTTCGCCGCAGACTCGTACGTTTTGTGCGTAAGCGGATAGACGATAATTTTGATAACAACAGCGAAAAGGACGATGATCCAGCCATAGTTAGGAACATATTGGTAGGTAGCTATAAATAAAATAAGTAGAAATCGGCTTATCTGGCTTACGATCGGCCATCCGAAATCAATGGCCTGCTCTAGTTCGGCCTCATAGCCGATGAGCTCGTCGTAGTTGAGTGGGCCCAGATAAATAGTGTTGTTCCAAGAAGTTTCCCGTTCGAGCCGCCGACCTATCTGAAAAGAATATCCAGGCAGCAAATTCGACCCTTGGTGATTGCCCCGTAGGACGACGCGAGAACGCTGCTCTCTATCAGCCGGGACGCAGGAAATCAAAAAGTACTTGTTGCGAATACCCGCCCATTTTAGCAGTCCTTTGTCCTCCAACTCGTCCGATTCCCCATCATCTACCTTGAGTTCGACCCGTTCTTCATTTATATAGGCGAAAGCCCGCATTTCAGGTAGGTCTATTTCCGGCTCCCGCTCAGTAAACGCTATACCGTTTTCCCAAGTGAGTATGGCTTCGGTATCATCGTCAAATCCTTCGTGGCGCACTTGGAGATCGAATCCATAGCGGTCACCATTAAAGGTCAATATCTTCTCCAATCTCTTACCGCCACCGAGTTGGGCTATCATAATTAAGGAGTGCTCTTCACCTAGTCCTACCTGCAAACTCAACTGATTAGCAACAAACTCCGCCGAGGATATATCCTCCCTGTAGTTCGCGCTTTGCAGATGAATTCCCAAGCCGACGCCAGTGGGAGGCAGCATTTCGATAATGCTTCCATCTACGTATCTGTATTTTAAGAGTTTACATGATATAATAGTACCGCCCTTTGTAGAGAGAACAAAGCTCTGAAGCGGCGTTTGTACTACAATTTCTTCCGGGATAAAGGATGGACTTTCGGCCGATTCAACCCTTTCAATGACCTGAGACTTAACCGGTTCTAGCCCTTCCGAATGGAGTTGTTGAGCAGACTCGGGGTCTCGCATGCTCTCGGACTTGGGCAGATCTTCAACAACAGGCTCAGGCACCGGCTTTTGCTTCACGGGTGTCTGAGGCGGAGCCTTAGGCTTAGGATTTAGCCCCAGCCATTCATTATAATAGGGAAGCAAGAGGAAAATCAAGCCGATAAAGAGAAAGGCCAACAGGGTCCGCTTATCTTCCATAGGTTTTACTTGCCCCTTTATAAACAACTGGTTATTAACGTACTACTAGCGCAAAGGATCGTATCCATGCCCTCCCCAGGGATGGCATTGACTAATCCGCTTTAGAGCAAGCATCCCGCCTTTGAACGGTCCGTACTTGTTTATTGCTTCTTCGGCATACTGGGAACAAGTAGGTCGATAGCGACAGGATGGGGGAAGGTATGGAGACAGTATAAGACGGTAGGCTCGGACGATGAAAATGGCGATTTGCTTCATCGTGAGACAAGAAGAATAGGGATTTTTGTTACCAACAAGTCCAGTTCCCTTTCCAAGTCGGTAAAGGGGGCCTTGACGGCTGACGGTTGGCAGAAGACGACTAGATTACGAGGAAAGTATGGGCGACTTCGGCAAATACTACGCAGGTGCCGCTTAAGCCGATTGCGCTTCACAGCATTGCCCAAATTGCGTCGGACGACAAAAACTTGACCGCGGTCTTCCCGACCACAGCGGATCCAAAAGAAGCGGCCTCTAACCCAATCCATCAAACGCTACAAGCACTAGACTGCTAGCTGCTTGCGTCCCTTTCTCCGACGACGATTGATGATATTGCGACCGGCGGATGTGCTCATGCGCCTGCGAAAGCCATGCTTGTTGCGGCGGCACCTATTGCTAGGCTGAAATGTGCGTTTCAAAATAAAAATCTCACCTCACGTTAGTTGTATACACAGCATACGCAGAAATAGTCCAATTTAGTGGCTATTCTAATTAGTGTCAATACTTTTAACTCTTTGAGCACTAACGAATTTCAGCGGCACTTCGGGAGAGACTCTTGACTAGCATATTCCTTATTTGTAAGTTAGAAATACCCCTCAAAAATTGCGAAATCGTTCAATAGATGGTGTTGGAAAAACAGGATCCCCAAGACATCTGGGCCCAGTGTCTGCTCAACATTGAGCGTCAAATTCTTCCCCAGAAATTTGATAATTGGTTTAAGCAGACTTCAGTGAGCCAATTCGACGAAGGCTTATTGGTCATCCAAGTTCCCAGTGCATTTTCTGCCGCTTGGTTAGAGGAGCACTACTTGATGATGATCGAATCAGTAGTAAGGAAAGAGACGAAACTAACTCCAAGTATCTCCTTTACCGTTGCACAAGCACCTCAACCTGTTCTTGATCCAGTACTCCCTCCCTCTGCTCCGAAAAAAGAATCCACAGAGGGAGGCCAAGAAGCAGTAGAAGCCAGTCCCCTTCAAATACCGCTTAATAAGAAATATACCTTTGAAGAATTCATCATTGGTGATAGCAATCGATTTGCCCATGCAACGGCATTAGCTGTAGCTAATTCCCCAGGTAACACGGAATTTAATCCCCTCGTGATTTATGGCGGCTCAGGGCTGGGTAAAACTCATCTGCTCCAAGCGATTGGACATCGCGCCTATGACCTCAACCGCGCCGAAAAGGTCATTTATGTCCCCTCGGAAAAGTTTATGAACGATTTCATTCAATCGCTCCGAGACCGCAATAAGACGAGGGAATTTCAGAACTTTTATCGAAACATGGACATCCTCCTGTTCGATGACATCCAGTTTCTTCTCCGCGGCGAACAGACCCAGAACGAATTCTTTCACACTTTTAATACCTTGCACCAGTCCGAGAAGCAGATTGTCATGACCTGCGACAGTCCTCCCAGCCATCTTGATGGGTTAGAAGAAAGGCTGAAATCCCGCGTCATATGGGGTCTGGCCACCGCAATAGATCCGCCTGAGATCGAGACCCGGATCGCCATCCTCCACAAGAAGGCCGAGCGCAGTGGTATACGGCTTCCCGATGAGGTGGCCGCTCTGTTGGGCACTCATATCCGATCGAATGTCCGCGAACTCGAGGGGGCGTTGATTAGCTTAATCGCCCACTGCTCAATCTACAAGAAGGAATGCAGCATCGAGGCGGCTAAGCATATTCTAAAATTGAGGTCTAGCCCAGCGGAATTGAGCATTGAGGAGATCCAGCAGCATGTCGCCGACCACTTCAATATGACTCAAGAGCAACTCACCGGAAAAGGACGAAAGCAAGACGTGGCAAGGGCAAGGCATATTGCCATGTTCTTAGTCAGGCATCTCATCGGAGGAAGCCTCAGCCTCAAAGCCATCGCTAAGCACTTCGGCAGGAGCGACCACACCACAGTCATGTACGCTGTAAACACTGTTGAGAATAAGTGTAAGAACGACCCAGTCTTCGCCAAACTAGTTGAGGATTTGTCCAATACTATTCGTCGGCAAAACCGCTAAACTTAGCCCGCCTCTTTAATCCTCTGTCCTCTTGGTCCTTTTCGTCTTGTGTTTTTAGTACCATAGTGCCTATTTGACAGTGGAAAACTATTCACACCTATCCCCGCCTGAGTATTGATTCAGTGTGGATAACTTTACGTGACAAAAGAAAACAGTCATTTTTAACTTTTATCTGTGGAAAATTAGGGTTTTCCACTCAGTAATCCACATATAATTTCTTGCTGTTCGATCAATTCTCTTTTCTCATAAACATATTATTAACAATATGTTTTGTTGTTTAGAGATAGATCCGTAAGACGATTATCCACATATCCCGAGTACAACTAGAATTATTAAGAAAAAAAGAACACAGAGAAGTGTAATTTTATAAGAAAGGATGGTGTGGGTATTTTTTTTTTTTTCTATACACACCTTTATTTTTATTAATACACACCTGCTTTTATGTTCTCTTATGAAAAAATGGGACACTATATTATAGAACTTGACATAAGTAGATATAAAAGCTAAGTTGAGTTAATCTTTAGACAGTGTTCACAGACAGAAGGATAATCCAAAGAAGATTTGTATGAAGTTAAGAGTAAATCGCAATGAGTTATGGCGGGGCATTGATACTGTATTAGAAGCCGTGCCTTCAAAGCCCTCCCTACCGGTGTTGGCTAATATTTTGCTTGACGCCGATACAAAAACGTTATCTCTGTCTGCGACGGATTTAGATTTGTCCATCCGGACTCAAGTCCCTGCTGTGGTGGAAGCGGAGGGGAAGACGACCGTTTCGGCTCGCAAGCTGGCAGAAATCACTCGAGAATGGCCCGAGTCGGAACTGAGTATTGAGGTGCAGGACGAGCGACTTAGGCTCTCTGGGCAGCTCGGGGGTGCTGAGAGCAGCGAAGGGTCGTATAGCCTGTCGGGAATAGAGGCCGAAGAGTTTCCTAGTATGCCGACAGCACTTGACGGCGTAAACCTGAGTATAGGGGATGACCAAACCGATACCAATGTCCTAGCAGGCATGATTAATAAGACAGCCTTTGCCGTTTCCGGCGATGATACGCGCCCAGTGTTCAATGGGGTGCTCTGGCGCATTGATGCTCAGGGAATGGAGATGGTGGCTACCGACGGGTCGCGCTTGGCTTGCTACAGATTAGCCATGGATCTACAGGATCAGGTGCAGAGCGACCAAAAGACCGAGGTTATTGTCCCCCCCCAAGCGTTGAATCAGATCGTCAAATTGCTGGGTAACTATAAAGGGCCCGTCAACGTCACGCTAGGCGAGGCGCAGATCCTGTTTAATATAGGACAGACGCATTTGCTATCGCGTCTGATTGAGGGGCCTTATGTCAACTATACTCAAGTCATCCCTCAAAACAACCAAAAAGAACTAAGAATAGCTAGCCAAGATCTTCTGCCGGCCGTACGCCGGGTGTCCATCCTCTCTAGTTCCTATACTCGTCAAGTGCGTTTTAAGCTAAACAGTGGCCAAGTGGAGCTTTCGGCCGCCAGCCCCGAAATCGGCGGCGAAGCGAGGGAGGTTGTGCCGGCTCAATACGCCTCTGAAGAGATAGAGGTTGGCTACAACGCCCAGTTTCTGATGGAGATCTTGCGCCGGATGGACGCGCAGGAGGTCTGTTTCGAGCTCAATGACCACGTTACAGCAGCCCTGTTGCGGCCGGTGGAACAAAAGGAAGGTGAGGACTACTTCTGCTTGCTAATGCCCTTGCGGCCAACAGGATGAGGTAAGCAGGAATAGTGCGGATCCGTGAATTAACGCTAAGACCCTTCCGCAATTTTGCCGCGATTCGCTTGAGTTTTGCGGCAGATCATGTGCTAATTTTTGGCCCAAACGGCCGCGGTAAAAGCAATATCTTAGAAGCGATTTCCTACCTATCTATCGGTAAGTCAGTGCGCGGGGCCAAAGATCAGCACGTCGTGCCGCACGGCGAGGATTTCTTTGATATTCGATCCTTGTGTACTGATGGTCGCCACGACCAGCAATTACGCGTCTTTTACAGTAAAAAGGAAGGCAAGAAGGCATTTGTTGATGCTAATTCCTTGCCTCGAGTATCGGAGTTGCTGGGCACCTTCCGCACAGTTCACTTCTGTCCAGAAGACGTATCGCTGGTACTACTCTTCCCGGCCCGACGCCGGCGACTCCTCGACATACTTATCTCGCAGTCTAGCGCGACGTACTTGCAGTGTATGCAGCGCTATTACCGTGTGTTAGCCCAGAGAAACTACTTGTTGCGCACTGCAAAGAAGTCGGGGCAAGGACTTGTCGATAGCCAAGTAATGGAACCATGGAATACTCAGTTGGTGGATTTAGGGTCTCAACTCCGACTTCATCGCTTGGAGGCACTGAATAAGTTGAGAGCACCCTTTCTCCGCTATTACGGTCGTTTTGCCTTGGGCGGCGAAGAAGCCGCTGTCGTCTATCAAGGCACCAAGGAGCAGGACTTGGAGGCCCTTAGAGCCGAGTTGCGCGAATCACTCAGTCGCCGCGGGGAACAGGAGACCCAAATAGGTCATACGCTCTGTGGGCCACACCGCGATGATTTGAAATTCACGTTGAACGGAGAACAGGCCGAAATTTACGCCTCCGAGGGCCAGCTAAGAACGGTACTCATATCGTGGAAGTTGGCCGAGTCTCGTTACATGGAGGAGCAAACAGGTCGGCAGCCTGTGCTACTCTTAGACGATGCTTTTTCAGAGTTAGACTCTGGCCGGATAGGAAAACTATTGGACATAGTAAGTGAGTTTGAACAGGTCGTAGCAACGACTCCTCAAGAGCCTAGTACAAGACAGGCAGCCCGTTTTGAGTCGATTGACCTCCAGAAATAAGGGCCGTTGCGTTGGTCCCCCCACTGTTTTGCACGGGTTGATCGAGGACGCAACCGATGACCTAGGGATCAACCAGAAGCTATTGGAGTGTCGGGTGCGGAGGGCGTGGGAAGAAGCAGTAGGTCCTACTTTGGCCCAGCACACCAGTCCACTGCGCTTGTCCAAAGGATACTTGGAAGTGGCTGTTCCATCTGCCGTATGGCGAACCCAATTAAACTTTATGCAGCGGGATATCGCGGCACGGATCAACGAGTTGTTGGGGAGACAGGTCCTCAAGGGGCTAAAGTTACTAAACAGTCTAAAAGTGTGGAGAACAGAAGGAGGAGTAGATGACGGAGCCAGCCAGAAATTTTCCTAGCGCGGAAGTAGCGCAGGAGGAGGAATATACAGCTGACGCTATACAGGTTCTCAAAGGGCTCGAAGGAGTGCGCAGGCGCCCGGCCATGTACATTGGCGATACGAGCGAAAATGGACTACACGAACTGGTAAAAGAGATCGTCAACAACAGCATTGACGAGGCCATGGCTGGGCGCTGCTCGCGCATTGACGTAACCATCACCACACAAGGCACTGCCCGCATTCAAGATAACGGGCGAGGCATCCCGACAGACTTCCATGTTGCCGAAAACAAGTCGGGAGTCGAGGTCGTCATGACTATGCTCCATGCCGGCGGCAAGTTCGACAAGAAAGCCTATCAGGTCTCTGGCGGGCTACATGGTGTGGGTGCTTCGGTCGTCAACGCATTGTCTGAGTGGTGTACGGTCGAAGTTTGGCAAAAAGGCAAAGTCTATTTGCAGCGGTACTCCCGGGGCGTAGCCGAAACGGGCTTGGAAGCCATCGGCGACACAGACCAGACCGGCACGATCATAGAGTTCAAGCCAGACGCCGACATATTTGAAACCGTGGAGTTCAGCTTTGAGTTTATCGCCAAACGGCTACGCGAGCTGGCCTTTCTGACTAAGAGTGTGGAGATCAATGTGCGGGACGAGCGGAGCGGAGCGGCCGACTGCTACCTGTACGAGGGAGGCGTACAAGAATTCGTGCGCTTCCTCAACGAGGGCCGAAGCGTGTTACACCCAGAGCCAATCTACTTTCTGGGTGAGCGCGACGGAGTCGTCGTAGAGGTGGCTCTGCAATACACCGACAGCTTCCAAGAAACTCTTTTTACCTACGCGAATAACATAAAGACCGACGAGGGGGGAACCCATCTCGTGGGCTTCCGCTCGGCACTGACTCGGACGATCAACAACTACGCGACCCGCAACAATCTACTCAAGAACGTCAAATTCAACATCTCGGGTGAAGATACTCGCGAGGGCATCGCCGCCGTAGTCAGCGTCAAAGTGCCCGAGCCGCAATTTGAGGGACAGACCAAGGGCAAGCTGGGCAACAGCGAGGTCAAAGGCATCGTCGATTCGTTTGTCTCCGAAGCACTCAGTACCTACCTCGAAGAGAACCCGGGCATTGCTAGACGAATCGTCGACAAGATCGTGGAGGCCGGCCGCGCCCGCGAGGCGGCACGTAAGGCTCGCGAACTGACCCGGCGCAAGGGGCTACTCGACGGAGGAGCGTTGCCCGGCAAGCTGGCCGATTGCTCAATCCGCGACCCGGCGCAGACCGAAATTTTCTTGGTTGAGGGCGACTCGGCTGGGGGTTCGGCGGCGATGGCACGCGATCAGAGCTTTCAAGCGGTGCTGCCGATGTTTGGCAAACCGCTCAATGTGGAAAAAGCGCGAATCGACCGCGTTTTGGGAAACGACAAATTGTTGCCCCTTATAACTGCGCTGGGCACTAGCTTGGGCGAGGACTACGACTTTGGGAAGTTGCGCTACGGCAAAATTATCATCATGGCCGATGCCGATGTCGATGGCAGCCATATTCGGACGCTAATCATGACCTTCTTCTTTCGCTACATGCGCGACCTAATTGAGAGAGGCAAACTCTATCTGGCCCAGCCGCCCCTTTTTCAGGTGAAGAGGGGTAAGCAGGAGCTATACGCCTTTGATCAGGCCGAGCGCGACCGACACATCGCGGCACTCGGTGGCAACGGCGACGGTCGAAGCATAGCTATCCAGCGCTACAAAGGGTTGGGCGAAATGAACCCCGAGCAGCTATGGGAGACGACGATGGATCCCGAGCGGCGCACCCTGTTGCAGGTGGCCATCGACTATGCCGTTGAAGCCGATCACCTTTTTACCCTACTCATGGGCGAGCAAGTGGAGCCACGCCGCAAATTTATCGAGAAGTACGCGCTAGAAGCCAAGAATCTGGACGCCTTCTATTAGGCTACAAAGCTAGGATTTAGTTAATGCTTGAACAGCAAGAAAGCCGGGTGCTGCGGGTCAAAATTGAGGAGGAGCTCAAAACCTCTTTCCTCGACTATTCAATGAGCTTTATACGGTCGCGCGCCCTACCCGATGTCCGCGATGGTCTCAAGCCGTCCCAGCGTCGCATCTTGGTGGCGATGAACGACTTGAGCCTTTTTCCCAATCGCGGCTACCGCAAGTGCGCCAAAATTGCTGGCGACACCTCAGGTAATTACCACCCGCACGGCGAAGACATTGTCTATCCGACGCTGGTGCATATGGCGCAGAACTTTCGCTTTCGTTATCCACTGGTCCAAGGCCAAGGCAACTTCGGTTCAATTGACGGCTACCCCCCGGCGGCTATGCGCTACACAGAGGCGAGGCTGAGCAGGCCGGCGATGGAGCTTCTAGCGGATCTCGACAAGAATACCGTCGAATTCGCCAGCAACTACGACGAGACTCAGCAAGAGCCGCTGGTTTTGCCGTCTAGGTTCCCCAACCTGATATGCAACGGCTCAATGGGCATCGCTGTCGGCATGGCCACCAAGGTCCCACCGCACAACTTGCGGGAAGTCGCCAGCGGTCTCAAGGCACTGATTGATCGTCCCGACATCTCCATTGCCGAGTTGCTCGAGTACGTCAAGGCTCCAGACTTTCCCACCGGCGGAATCATCTACGGCATGAGCGGGGTACAGCAGGCCTACGCAACCGGGAGGGGACTGATTTACATCAGAGCGCGGGCGGATATTGAAACCCTCAAGAACGGCCGCGAGAACATCGTTGTCACCGAAATCCCCTTCTTGGTAAACAAGGCCAGCTTATTAGAGAAAATCGCCGACTTGGTGCGCGACAAGACCATTGACGGGCTTGCCAACATTCGCGACGAATCGGGCCGCAAGGGGCTGCGCATCGTATTTGAATGCAAGAGAGAAGCCCAAGCCGAAGTCGTGCTCAACCAACTCTATAGCCACAGCATGTTGCAGACTACCTACGGGGTAATGATGTTGGCCATTGTCAATGGCCGTCCTGAGATGCTCAACCTCAAGCAGCTACTGCAGCACTATATTGACCACCGCCATGACGTGATCGTGCGTCGTGCGAAATTCGACTTGGAGAAAGCCGAAGCTCGAGCGCACATCCTTGAGGGCCTGCGCATCGCCTTGGACCACATAGACTTAGTGATTGAGACCATTCGCCGCTCGTCGAGCCCGGCAGATGCTCATGACCGGCTGGCCTGCATCCGCCCCACATCACTCGTCGATCGGCAGGCTAACGTGCAATTCGAGCTGAGCGAGCGGCAGATTCAAGCCATTCTAAGCATGCCCTTGCAGCGTTTGACAGGCTTGGAGCGCGACAAAATTGAAGCCGAGTACAAGGAATTGGTAACGACGATTGAGGACCAGAGGGACATCCTCGCCAGCCGGGAGCGGCAGATGCAGATCATCAAGGATGAGATTGATGAGATCGACGAGCGCTTCGGCGATGAGCGCCGCACGGAGATCGTCTATGCCGCCGAGGAATTCGACATTGAGGACTTGATTGCCGAAGAGGACATGGTCGTCACCATCTCGCGCAATGGCTATATCAAGCGCCTGTCCCCTAGGGCCTATCGAGTACAGAATCGCGGCGGGCGCGGGGTGACCGGTATGAAGACCAAGGAAGAGGACTTTGTCGAACACCTCTTCGTGGCTTCGACCCATTCCTATATCATGTTCCTGACTGCCAAGGGCAAATGTTATTGGCTCAAGGTCTTTCGCATACCCGAAGGTGACCGCACGGCTCAAGGGCGGTCAATAGCCAACCTGCTGCCGCTTGACCCAGACGACCAGATATGCGCCATCGTACCAGTTCAAGAGTTTTCCGACGAGCGGTTCTTGTTCACGGCTACGCGCAACGGCATTGTCAAGAAGACCAAGCTCTCGGCCTACCAGAACATCCGCCGCGACGGGATCATCGCCCTGAAGATCCAAGACGACGACGACCTGATTGGGGCGGCCATCACCGACGGACAGCAGGATATTGCCCTGTTGACGCGCAACGGCCGAGCCATGCGCTTTAGCGAAAGCGAAGTCCGCTCTATGGGCCGGGTTTCTACGGGCGTTAAGGGCATTAGCTTGCGCCTAGGAGAAGAGGACGAAGTTGTGGACATGGTCGTAGTGCGCGAAAGCAGCACTTTGTTGACCATCTGCGAAAATGGCTATGGCAAGCGCACCAGCCAAGCCGAGTACCCCAGCAAGCATCGCGATGGCCAAGGCGTCATCGACATCAAGACCACCCCACGCAACGGCCACGTAGTGGCCTGTAGGGAGATCGAAGCCGAAGAGGAGGTCATGGTGGTAACCCAGAACGGTATTATGATTCGCATTCCCGTACAAGGGTTACCCCCCATCGGGCGCAATACCCAAGGAGTTCGGGTGATCAATCTGGACGAGGGCGACCGAGTTATCGACATGGCCCCACTGCCCTGTAGCGAGGAAGAGAATAGCTGGGAAGATGGCGAGGCCGATGGGAAGCCCTCGGGTTGACCTGAGATGGTGCCTCCTGTATATTTTTTCCTTGCCGCGAAAAGGAGGGTTAGACCTAATTGGTAAGGCAGCGGTCTTGAAAACCGCCGGGCTTACGCCCTTGAGGGTTCGAGTCCCTCACCCTCCGCCAGTTACATTTGATGCCGCCCCAACCCCATCCCTTTTAGCGGTGGGAGCACGTCAAAAGTTTATTTTTGAGTTTCGGAGAGGTGACCGAGTGGCCGAAGGTGGCAGCCTGCTAAGCTGTTGTGCGGGGCAACCCGTACCGAGGGTTCGAATCCCTCCCTCTCCGCCATTATTTCCCCTAGTTGCCCTCTAGCACAATTGGAAGTGCGCCTGACTCTGGATCAGGAGGTTCTAGGTTCGAGCCCTAGGGGGGCAGCCAATATCGGCTCCTGAAGCGTTCCTTTCAGGAGCCTTCTTCTTTTGGCTAGATCCCGTCGATAACCGGGGCGAGGCCGCATTCTCCGCGCATTTAGTCTCCCGTCTCCGCATTCTCTCACGCCGATGAGTACCCGCATCCGAGAACAACAGACTGCTTGGGGCCTCCTTGCGCCGGCCTTGGTCCTGCTAGGCGCGTTTGGAATTTTCCCTATTGGCTATGCCTTGTACGTCAGCCTGCACAAGTGGCGAATAAGGAAGGAAGCGGTGGTTGGGTTCGACCACTATGTCCGCGCCTTGGGCGACCCGCAGCAGCTGTTGGCCTTCATCGCCGGGATGGGCCTCGTCTGCGCGGCCTATCGCCTCCGCGCCACGTTATCCAAGCGCGGTCTGCGTCCCCGTTACGTCTGCATCGCTTGGGGCGTAGTCGCACTGTCGGGGCTTTGGTTGGGGGGGGTTCAGGGCTTGGGTGGCCTCGTCGAAACCGGCGATCCCGTGCTGTACAACGGCTTCAAGGTCACGTTTTTCTACGCGGTTGGGACGATCCCGTGCCAGCTGAGCTTGGCCACCGGGCTGGCGTATTTGCTCTTCAAGATCGCCCGGGCTAGGGGTGCGTTTCGCACGCTGTTCTTTCTGCCTTATGTCACGCCGATCATCGCCTCAGCCGTGGTTTTCCGCACCATCTTTAGTCCTCACCCTTCCTCGCTGGCCAACCGCTTCTGGGGCTTTTGGGGGCTGGAGAGTCAGCGCTGGCTCTACGAGAGCAAGTCCGTCGTAGCCCTGCTGCTACAAGGGGTTGGTTTTGATTCTTACCCCGCGTGGGTGGACAGCGTCTTCCCGAGCCTAGCCCTGACCTCAATCATCCTATACAACATTTGGGTCTATATCGGCTACGACACGGTGATTTTGCTGGCCGGCCTCAGTGCTATCCCCAATCAATACTATGAGGCCGCCGAGATAGACGGTGCGGGCGAGTGGCAAGTATTTCGCCACATTACCCTGCCCTTGGTCTCACCAACCCTGTTCTTTTTGTCGATGGTGGCCGTCATTGGGACCTTCAAAGCCTTTAACCACGTTTACATCATGCGGACCCCGGGGGCCCGCGACTCGGTCGATGTGCTCAGTATTGCCATTTTCGACCAAGTTTTTGAGTACCACAACGCAGGCTATGCCTCGGCAATGTCTTTTGTGCTCTTCGTCGCGATTTTGGCACTGACGCTGCTGCAAAACCGGGCACTCGGCAGGCGGGTGTTTTATGGCAGCTAGGGGTGGCAAAGCGGGGCTGATTTACTGCGGCTTGAGCTTGGGGGGGCTGGCCGCGAGCTTTCCGTTCGCATGGATGCTTTTGGCCTCTTTTATGAGCCGCGGGGAATCCCTGCGGCGGGCCTTGCTGCCTGAGCGCGTACAATGGGACAATTATATCACAGCTTGGCAAGAGGCGGATTTTGGTCTCTACTTTGAGAACTCGCTGATCATCGCCGTCCTCCAAGTCAGCGGGACGCTGCTGTTCTCGCTTATGGCGGCCTACCCGCTGGCGCGGATGCAGTTCCGTGGACGAGATGCGGTCTTTACCGGCGTCTTGGCTACTCTGATGATCCCCGAAGCCGTGACCATCGTGCCGAATTTTCTCGTCGTGACTTGGCTGCACCACAATACGCCGTTTGCTTGGCTCAATAGCTGGCCGGCCTTGACCATTCCCTTTATGGCTAGTGCTTTTAGCATTTTTCTTTTGCGTCAATTTATGCGTGGCCTGCCCAACGAGCTGTGGGATGCGGCCCGGATTGAGGGAGCCGGTCACGTGCGCTTTCTGTTTCAGATCGCGGTCCCCCTGTGTCGGGCACCGCTCTTGACGGTCGGCATGTTTACCTATATTGGTTCTTGGAACGCCTTGGCTTGGCCTTTACTCGTGACCAACACGCCCGATTGGCGGCCGATCGCAGTGGGTTTGCAGCAGTTTGCCAGTGAGGCCGGGACCGAGGTACACCTACAAATGGCCGGGGCCGTCATTGCGACCGCTCCCGTGCTCTTGGCGTATTTTCTCATTCAGCGCGAATTCACGGAAGGCATTTCCATATCTGGGTTCAAGTGATAAAGCGAGGATAAAGGATAGCGATGAAACCGAGCAGTGCGATGACGGTGGTTTGGTGTGCCTTGCTGGGGGCCTGTGGCGGCTCGCAAGAGGTCGTTTACGAGCAGCAGACCAGTGTCGAAGGCCTCGACCCGCAAGGACAGGAGATCGTCTTTTGGTATCAACACACCCGCGAGCGCGAAGAGGCCCTGCAAGCCCTAATTGCCGACTTTAACCAGACGAACCGCTATGGGATTGAGGTCCGCGGCGAGTACGTGGGTCGCTATGGGGACATCTACAACAAGATGAACGTGGGTATCCAGAGCGGTTCGCTGGCCGCCAACTTGGTCGTAGCCTACCAAAACCAAGCCTTGGCTTACTACCAAGCCGATGGCATAGTGGATATCACGCCCTATATGGATTCGCCCCAATGGGGATTGTCGCCAGAAGAGCGCGGCGACTACGTCGAGGCGTTTCTGGAGCAGGACAAGGTCGGCGGAGTGCAGATAGGCTTCCCGCCGAATCGCTCGATGGAGTTGCTCTACTACAATTTTGATTGGTTGCGCGAGTTGGGCTACGACGGGCCACCTGCGACTTGGGACGATTTTGCCGCGATGTGCCGCTTGGCCAAAGAGCAAGCCTTTAGCAAAAACGAAGACCCAGCCCGCAGTTTGGGTTTTTTGTTGGATGTTGACGCCAGCCGATTCGCCGCGATGGTCTTCAGTCGCGGCGGCGACCTAGTCGATGCGACCGGCACCACGTATGCGCTGGATTCGCCAGAAGTTAAAGCGGTGTTAGAGCTGATACAGGAGTTAGCGCAGGACGGCGCGCTAGACATCACCGGCGAACAGGATGCCGATCTAAACGACTTTGTCACCGGTCAGATCCTCTTCTCTCAGGCTTCTTCCTCTGGGCTACCCTTTTACAAGAGCGGCATTGAGGACTCTGGGCTGGTCTTTGAGTGGGGAGTAACCCATCCGCCGCAGACTGGACCGAGGCCGGTCGTTGACGTGTATGGGGCCAGCGTGTCAATCTGCGCTGGTACGCCCGAAAAACAGCTAGCGGCTTGGCTTTTCCTCAAGTGGTTTACTGCGCCGGAGCAACAGGCGCGGTGGGTGCGGGCAAGCAACTACTTTCCAGTGCGCAAGAGTACTGCGCGGGAGTTGGAGAGCTACTTTGAGGAAAACCCGCATTATGGAGTGGCGTTTGGAATGTTGGAATACGGAAAATCAGAGCCGACCATGGCAGGATATGAACAAGTGCGGCGGTTAATTCAAGAGGCGATGGTAGAGGCGATTGAAGGCGGGGACATCGAACAGGTGGTAGAGGAGTTGCAGCGCAAAGCGCACCAGACGCTTGAGCCGTAGGGGAAAAAGGATCGCCCCCACATCAAGGAGGCCCCTCCGCTGCCCTCCGGCCAGCGGAAAGTTCTCCCTGAGGAAGCACGGTCATAGCTTTAGAGGGAGCAACGACAAGTGCTTTTAGGTCTGCTGTTGGGGCAGGAGCCGTAGGGCTGATGGGAAAAGAGTCCAGCTTTTCGCGTAGCGATTGAAGCTCAAATAGCTGCTTAACAACTAAAGAGATAGAGCGGGCGAACACGTCCAATATGGTCGCTAGCTGTTTGGGGAGCCTAGGTAATCCCATGGGTAGCCCCAAACCTAGCATGCCCTGGGTAAAGGGCACGTCAATCAGCAGTCCGGGGCGATACATCGAGTCCGAGAAAATTTCTTGGGTCGCCTGTTGAAAGTCCTCGTCGGCCTTGCGCTCCCAGACCTTTCGGCGGTGCCAGTGGCTAAGCAACCTCCGTAGAGAAGCAAAGTGCCCGAGCGATTCTCGGAGATGTACCACGTTCTGTAAGGAGTGGTAGCCCCGTGCTTCGGAATAGGCTCGATAGCAAGCCAAGAGGTTCCTTTGTTCGTCAATGACCTGTAGGTCAACCGCCTCGAATTGGATGCCCATAGCCTCTAGCTCGTCGCCCAGAATGCGCACGACCTTGTCTAGATCGCGCACCTTTTCCGCTTCGCAACCAGCCTGCAAGACGCGGAAGGCCCCTTGCTGACAGCAGTGATCGGTCATGTCGCGCACAGTGACCAAGCGCACTTTTTCGCTGATGTTGACGTTGTTGATCTCAGCGGGAAGAAGGTTGCCGTCCCTGCACACCATGAGCACTTCGTAGGCCGTGGACGAGCCGCTAGCAACAATATGCCGAGCTGTGAGCCGAGACTGAGGAGCGAACATTAGCTCAATGCTGTCTTTGGCGAGCAATTCTTCTCCGCGATAACCCAGCAGGTCGGCCAAGGTCTGGCTGATGAAGAGCAACTGTCCGCTTTCGTGGATGACGAGGGCGTTAAGGGTCTCGGCGATTTGATGCAAACGGTCTTTGTGGACTTGGGCTAAGTGCCCCTTGTCGTCCATTAGGGAGTCGGTCGAAACGCAGAGGGCATCGGCTAAACTTTTTATAGCAGACGAACCCGGTTGCACTCGGCCCGTTTCAATGCGGGAGATGGTGGCTTGGGAGACGCCGGAGCGGTCTGAGAGGTCTTTCTGATTGAGCGATTGTTTCTGTCGCAGCTCTTTTAGGTTGCGTCCTAAGGACATGGGCTGCTCCTATAATGGGGGTACAAGAATACAAGGTGTTTGGTATATGTAAATAATACGATACGAAGCGGATTATTTCCAAAATGGAAGGCGACAAAAACAAAATGTACACAAGGGTTTACGCATGAAAATAACCGAGGTGCGGTCCGTGTATCCCCGCTATCGCGTCGCGCCCGCTGCTTGGCGCCGACACTTCTGGCAGATGGTCGTGCGCATAGACACGGATGTCGGCGTTAGCGGCTGGGGAGCGGGTGGCGGCGGGATTGCGGCCGCAGCGGTGATCAACCGCCACCTGCGCGAGTTGCTGGTGGGGCGCAGCGTCAACAGCATTGAAGATGTCGCCCAGCTCTGGGACGACCAGTACAAGGCCAGTTTGCCCTACGGTCGCAGCGGGGTCGCCGTCATGGCCATCAGCGGCGTGGATTTGGCCCTGTGGGATGTCTTGGGCCGGGCAGAAGGGAAATCCGTCTGCGACTTGCTGGGGGGACCGCAGCGAGACGAGGTGCGGGCCTACGCCACAGGCCCGGATTGTGCTTGGTATCGCGACTTGGGTTTTGACGCCCACAAGGCTTCGCAGACGCGGAGAGCGAGCCAAGCGGAAGACGCGGCAGGCATACTTGAGTGGGCCCGAGGAGCGCGTCAGACCTTGGGCGAAGACGCGCTCTTGATGATCGACGCTTACATGTCGTGGTCGCCCGACTTTGCCTTGGCCGTAGCGCGGCAACTCGCGCCGTTCAACATCTATTGGTTTGAAGACGTGCTGTTGCCCGACGACTTGGATGGCTTGGCGGCGTTGCGGCCGCAGCTTCAACCCATTTTGCTAGCGGGCGGCGAACACGAATTCACCGTGCGAGATTTCGGTCATATCGCCAAGGTGCGGGCACTGGACTTGTGGCAACCGGACGTCACTTGGTGCGGCGGTTTAACGGCGGCCCTCCGCATTGCCGAGCTCGCTCAAGCACACGGCGTCCCCTTGGTGCCGCACCGCGGCGGCGAGATTTGGGGGTTGCACCTTTTGGCGGCCGGCTACGGCGACAATTTGGCCGAAGTGGTCATGGGCCGGCGCGGTGCGGTGCGCG
This sequence comes from Candidatus Latescibacterota bacterium, assembly GCA_965242865.1. Taxonomy (GTDB): domain Bacteria; phylum Latescibacterota; class UBA2968; order UBA8231; family UBA8231. The sequence goes on along the minus strand of CBDETK010000013.1, from coordinate 3,672,873 downwards.
ACGAGCTGTGGTCAGGGGAGCCGCAACCACGGGAGGGGCACTTAGTACTGCCCGAAGGCTCGGGCTTTGGCGTCGAGGTAAATGAGGAGCTGCTGTAAGGTTCGCTAAGTGCGGCCTTACTCTTTAACGGCCAGAGATAATAGGTAGGTCCCCCGCTGTTTGATCTTTTTGTAATTGCCGAAGACCTCCTTGAAATTGCGCTTGATGTACTCCTTCAGCCCGGCAATGGTGACGACCCATAGATGCCCGCCCGGCTTGAGGCGGGCGCAGGCATCGTGCATGATGATCGTCAGGAGTTCATTGCCTGTTTTTGCGGGCAAGTTGGAGGCAATCGTGTCAAAGCGCACGTGTGCGGGCACGTGGCTGAAGGCATTACTCAAGTAGGCGCGACAATTGGCCAGTCCGTTGCGCTCGGCGTTTTGGGCCGCGTAGTTGACCGCGACAAAGTCCTTATCGACTAGGTGGACCTCGCCCTCTGAGCAGAGAAAAGCCAACGCCAAGCCGATTGGACCATATCCGCATCCTAGGTCGAGGCAGCAGTCGGTAGGCCGGGCTTTGATATGGTCAATGAGCAACCGCGTACCGGGGTCGATGCGCTTGGGGTTAAAAAGCCCCCAAGTGGAGTGAAAGGTAAAGGTGCGTCCCCTGAGGCTCTCTTCAAATACGATGTCTTCGCCCAAGCGGCTTATATCTCTGATAGGCATTGAGAGAACAAGCGGCTTATATCTCTGATAGGCATTGAGAGAACAATGTGGCTAGTACGCCAAGCCCAACGGCTGCTGGTGGCGGAAGGTTTTGAATTCCGACTCAAGGGCGATCTCTACGAGGTACAAACCCGGGACCAATAACTCGCCGCTCGCATCGCGACCGTCCCATTGCACGGTTTGCGGCCCGGCATCCTGCATTCCAACGTCTAGACCGCCGACCCGGATGCCGCGCAAATCGTAGATGTTGAGGGCCACAGGCACCGGCCCGGGCAGGCGGAACAAGGTATAGTTGATGGCCAACACATCGTTGGTGCCGTCTCCATTAGGGGTCAATACCTCGCTCGAAAAAGCGAGGTTTTCGATGGGTGCCCCGGCCTTTTGTTCGCCGCCCAAAACCCGCAGGCTGTTGGTGTTGACCGCGTCGGTGGCGTTGCCGGCCTCAATCTGCTGCGGAAGGCTCTCGCCGCGCGTGTCGAAAACCTCGCCGGCAAACGTGTTGGCAAAGATGAAAACCTCTGTGCCAAAGACCAGCCGCACGGGTTCGTTGCGGCTGCGCGTGACCGCCTGCGGTAGATGCACGACCAGCTCGTTGTCGCCCTCGACCACTTCAGCGGGTTCTAGTGCTTGGAGGGGCTGGCCCATCTCTAGCCGCTTGAACTGGGGGCGGCTACCCGTGCGAATTCGGATGGTATCAAAGCCCGGTTGGTTTGCCGCGTCGAACTGGGTACGCACATCGTAGGTAAAGTCCGTCATCTCGCCTAAGTACACCTCGGTTAGGCCGCCATCGGGCGTCGGTTCGTCCAAGCGGGCGATCTCGCCTATGACCTGCGAGGCCAATGGCGACGCAGCCTCAATCCACAGCGAGTCGAGCCGCACGAAGTCGAAGAAGGAACTGCTCTCGAAGGTGAGTCGCACTTGGATGTGGTTCCCGCGCTCCAGCGGGGCGAGCTGCCCCGACCTTGCGATGGGAAACGACCAGAAGGTCCAGTTGTCTTGGTCGTAGTTGATCGAGGCTCTAAGGCCGGGCTTGCCCTCTTGGATCTGGCCGCCGGTACTCTGGTCTGGTTGCTTGAGTTCGTTTTCAAATCGCTCGCGCGAGACCATGCGCTCGGCCCCGGTGTCGGTAAACTCGTAATAGACGTTGGGGTCGTCGTCGCGGCCAGAGCGCACGGAGATTGCGAGGCGGGCTTGGGCGTCGTCAACCGGGGTGGGGACGCCAGCGATCATGCGCATGGGGGTAGCGTCCCAGAATAGACGCCCGAAATTCACTGTGCGGCCTAAGAAGATGATCTTGGAGAGATAAAATACCCGTTTGGGCACCCCTTCCCCTTTGAGCTCAAACTCGCCGATGGTTCCCTGTTGGACATTGGCTTGGCCCGAGGCAAAGGCTTTGTCGTCGATGGAGGGCTTGCGCTGGAGGCGTATGAAGCGCACGTACTGTTTGGGAAATTCGAGTTGAACGTTGGCGTCGAAGTTGAGCGGTACATCAGCGACGAGCTTCTCTAGGCGGTGATAGTCGTTGTCGTTGTTCTCTAGGTTGAGGACCGGGTCGAACTCCTCGGCGATTGAGACCTCAAACGCCTTGAAGATGTCGTCGCGCAGAAGCGTGCCGTCGGCGCGGAACCCGTGCGGCGGGGTGTAGAACCCGACTAGGTCGGCGGGCACTGGGACCCCTACGTCAAAGGTGTACCACTCCGAGTTGATGCCACGCGCCACCGGGGGGCTGTACGAAGAGCTGTCGCCGTCAACCCACTCGGTCGTCAGGGTTCCTGCCGTGAACCAATAGAAGCCGTTGGCCGCCCGCCAGACTCGCGGAATGAGCCCGTCTTCGTAGCCCAAGTCAATGGGAAACTTGAAGGGCGACCAAAAGGGAAGTTGGGAGAGGATGTTCTCTTGGCCATCGAAGTAGGTCGGTGCTATGGAGCCGGGAAAGGTCTCGAAGTCGATAAAGACTTCGCTGCTGTCGTTTTGACTCCAAGCTAAACCTTGGCCGCCTAGCTTCCACAGCGAAATCTGGGCGGCGGCCGGGGCTGTAGTCAGGGCGAGCGCGATGAGAATGGGCCATTTATGCACTGTTTTTGCTCCTCGAGCTGGTTCTTTTACGCAGTCCAAGTTTTGCTTAATCTAATAAGGCTCGTATCTCAAGCTCAAGCTGGCCGGCGGCTAACCGTCGGCTTTGCGCCACAGCCGATCCCCTTAGCTGGAGTTTCCCATGTCTGTTCTGTCTGCTAGGCCGATTCCCACGCTGGCCTCCCTGCTCTGTATCCTCGCGAGTTCGGCCCTTCACGCCGAGTACCCCCCCGGCCAGATCCGCTTAACGCCCAAGGTGGACCTCCACCTCGAATCTGTGCCGGTCGAAGGGCTTCCCGATCGCACGCTCAACCTCCCGCCCGGCTTTAAGGTCAAGCTCTTCTCCGATCAAGTCGATAAAGCCCGCTTCATGGCTTGGGACGACCGAGGCGTCCTGCACGTGGCCAACATGAAGACTCGGGGAAGGAATCAATGGAGCCCAGCCTCTGGCCGCCAAGGTACGGTACTGGCCTTGCCCGACCGAGACGGCGATGGCCGCGCCGACACCGTGTACCAGGTGGCCGACGACTTCCACTGGCCCCACAGCGTCGCCTTCTACCAAGGTGCCCTCTTCGTGGCCGACGACGACGCGATCTACCGCCTCAAAGACCGAGACGCAGACGGCTTTTACGAGGAGCGCGCTGTCTTTGCCGAAGTGCCCGGCTTTATGGGCAGCCCCTCCGAGCACGTGACCCATACGCTAATTTTCGACGAGTCCAACGACAAGCTCTACTTCCACGTTGGCTCCAGTTGCGACTTGTGCCGCGAAGACAACCCGGAGCGGTCCACTGTTATCGAGATGAACGCCGATGGCACGGGCCGCCGAATTTTTGCCGCTGGGCTGCGCAATGCCATCGGCCTTGACTTGCACCCGGTTACGGGCGAACTGTGGGGGGCTGGCAACGGGCACGACCGCGAAGGCCGAGCCCTGCCGCCGGAGTGGATCGCCCCTCTCCGCGACGGCCACTTCTATGGCTGGCCCTTGGCTTACGCCTACCAAGTCTGGACCGATTTCTCCATTGGTGCCTACCAACGGGCGATCTTCCCGCTGACTGGTGCCGACTCGCTATTGGTGGCCAGCATGGAGCGTCCGGCAGCCCTCGTCCCGGCCCACTTGGCGCCCATGGCGCTGCATTTCTACGAGCACGACCAGTTCCCCCCCCAGTACAACCACGCCGCGTTTGTCGCCTTCCGTGCAGGGGTCTTGGGCAATGATCCCGGCTACAAGGTCATGGCGCTCTTTACCGAGCCAGATGGGTCCAATGCCCGCGTCGCCGACTTTCTCACCGGGTTCCGTCCCAATCCCAACGAAAGGACCGTGTGGGGTAAGCCCGTCGGGCTGATTACCGACGAGGCCGGACACCTCTACGTGACGAGCGATGACTTCACCCAAGCCGTCTTCCGCATTGAGGCCAGCCCTCTCCAAGGCACGTGGGACCTCCCCCCGCCCGATACCCTGCTCGCCGGCGCGGTGCTGTCCCTGCGTTCGACGATTCGCCTCCGGCGGCAGGTAAAAGGCGCGGAACCAGCCCAATTGACGGCCGACTTAGCTGCGCTGGGCGGCCCTGAAGCACTGCCGTTGCAACGAATAGATGACCAGACCTACCGCTTGGAAGCCGATCTCTCGGCCGGCGAGCACAACGGTCGCAAAAAACTGGTGGTGCATCTCGCCCAAGGCGACGAGGCGACCAAACTGGTGCATTCTATCGCCGTGCTGCCCAGAGCGGATCAAGTCCTCTTTGCCGACGAGCTCGCTTGGGATCAAGGCGCGCTCTACAGTGCCCAAATCGACCCAACCCATGCGGATACCGTCTTCGCTGGCCAGCGGGCGATGCGGGTGGAAGCGCGCGGTTTTACCATTGAATTCCTGCCCCGCGTTCCGGTCGCTCAAGTCGGCTACGGCGGGCTGCGCTTGGCCCTGCATCCCGGGACCGCGGTCGGCGGCTTTCGGCCCTCCTTGGCGTGGGTTATCAACGGCGACACCAGTAATCGGCTGGAGCTGACGGATCAATTGGACTGGGAATTGGATCAGTGGCAGGTGCTTGAAGTCGGCTTGGACCAGCTCGGCAGCGATGGCCCCATTGAATCGCTGCGCTTCATCGGCTCCCTGCGCGGAACCTTCTATCTCGACGATATTTCCTTGGTTGCCGCCCAGTCCTCTGGAGGTATGACGGCTGTGCAGGAGGAAGGCGGCCCAAGCGGTGCGCCCCGGGAGTTTGCCCTAGAGCTGAACTATCCCAATCCCTTCAATAGCTCCACCACCATTCGCTACCGCATTGAAGAGCCGGGCCGGGTGCGCTTGGAAATTTTTGACGTACAGGGCAAGAAGGTGAAGACGCTCGCCGATGGCTATACGGGGCTAGGTGCTTATCAAGTTGAATGGGATGGGGCAGACGCTCGCGGAACTCCTGTGGCCACAGGAGTTTATCTGGCGCGCCTACAAAAGGGCACGGCCTCGTTATTCCACAAGATGCTACTGCTCAAATAACATGCAGCGCCTCAACCTCCCGGCTGCGGAGTTTGACATCCGCCACGTCGAGGGCAAGCGCGAGATCCTCGACCCTTTGCGCCGCAAGTACGTGCAGTTGACGCCCGAGGAGTGGGTGCGACAGCACTTGGTGCACTATCTGGTATCGACCTTGGGATACCCGCGCGGGTTGATCGCCATTGAGAAAAGCATTGATCTCCACGGCAAGCGGTTTCGCGCCGACGTCGTCGTCCACGATCGCACGGGCCGTGCCCTGCTAATGGCCGAGTGCAAAGAGCCAGACACCTCCATCGATCAGCAGACCTTCGACCAAATCGCTGCGTACAACCGCGTGGTTCAGGCCCGCTGTCTTTTGGTCACCAATGGCTTGGTCCACTATTGCTATATCGCTGGTCGCGGCTTCGTCAACCAAGTGCCCTGTTACGACGAGCTACGAACAGAGATTCGCAGTGCTAGGGGTCCGGGTCGGTCTTAAAACGGCCTTGGTCGTTGATGTGCAAAGAGGCCTGCGTCTGTCCCGCTTCGTCGTAGAAGTCCAGCCGCGGGTTCCCGCCGCTCGGTACGCCCAACCCCGCACGGAAACGCTGCTCTTCATCGAGAACTCCAAGCCAAGCGATTCCATCCTCCAGTACGCCGACGATGGTGCGCGTCTGGCTGGCTTGGTCGCGCATTTCGAGCAAGGTCATGCCATCGGCTCGCACGCTCAGGGTGGCGCGGACTTCGCCTTGGGCGTCGTAGAGCTTGAGCGAAGGTGCTTCTTCGTCTTCAATGCCGCTTTGCAGCCGCAGTTGTCCTTGGCCATCGAAGAAGCTCAGCCGCATAGCGCCGGCGTGGCCGCTGCCTAGGCCCGCCCGCGGCTGCCCGGTCGCGTCGTAAAAGGCCAAGCTGCCGGTGCCGTCTTCGCTCAGCGAAAGGCCCGCCCGCACTTCGCCCCGCTCGTCGTAGAATTCGAGCAGCGGGGCCTTATCGCTCTCCAGCCGCAAGTCGGCCCGCACCTGTCCTTCGCGGTCGCACAACCGGAGCCTGTTGCTCAGCACAGCGGTAATTCCGCCGTTGGCATCCCTCAACTCCAGCTCGCCGCCATCGGGGCCTTGCTCCAGTTGAGCCAGCAGTTGGTGCTCGTCGCCGCGCAATACAAAGCGCCGCGCCTGCACCGTCCCCAACCGCCAACGCGCAACGAGCAGCCCCAGCGAGACCAGCAGGGCCACCCCACTGGCCGCCCCCACTAGATAGACAACGCGCTCCAACGCCTCCAAGTCTTCCCGCGACGCATTTTCTTCTAGAGACTGAGCGCCGCCAAACGAGCTGAGCAGGACCAGCAACTGCACCGCCCTCAGGCCATGGATCAACATGGGTCCCTACGCAGTTCGCGCTTCTTTATTCGCCGCTTGGATCATGGCGATGATATACCCGAACTGGAAGGCCCAGGCCTGGCGAACCCGGCCCGAAACGCCCTCGGGTGCCTTGTCGTCCGGGTGAGATGGCGCGTGGTCGGGCATCAGCATGTACTGATAGCCTACGTCCCTCAAAGTGCATACCACCTCGTGCATGTCCACGTCGCCTTCGTCGGGCCAGACCTCTTGGAAGTTGTGTAGCCCCCCCTTGATGTTGCGGTAGTGGATATTGAACAGCTTTCCCCGCTCGCCGAAGTAGCGCACGATGTCGCAGAGTTCTGCGGCCGGATTTTCCAGCCCCTCAGACGCCACGCCGCAACAAAAGTTAAAGCCGTGATACGGGCTATCGACCAACTCGGAAAAGCGCTTGAGCCCCTCCATTACCGGCCAGTTCCAGCGCTCGACGCCGCGCAGCACCGGCGCGGGCGGGTCGTCGAGGTGGCAGGCCATCTGCACCTTGTTTTCCTCGGCGACCGGAATCACGCGCTCGAGCCAGTAGGCCGCCCGTTCAAACGCTTCTTCGCGGCTGACCACCCCCGCTTCGCTCAGGGTTTCGTTGTCGAATTTCGCCAAGTCAAACGAGCTGTACATCACGCCCCCGCGCCCGGGCGTAGGGGCGGTGCGCTGGTGCGGCAGGATGCAGAAGTTATAGAGCAATGCCCGCAGCCCGGCCGTACCCGCGTTTTCGATCCAGCGGCAGACCTCGTCGAGGTCCCGGTCTCGCTGTGGATCCCGCGCCAGCGTGATGCTTTTGGGAACGCCAATGTGGATCGACTCCATGCTCACCCCGTACTCGGCCGCGGCCGCCTTATGCCGCACCAAGGTCTCGACCTCGTTGTCCTCAACAACGGCGTCCATGTGCGTCACCCCGTGGCGCACCAGAAACTCCAGCTCGACCTTTGAGGTCCCAATCCCCTGCACCCCGACGTGCATGCCGCTCGGTCTATCGTTCATTTCTGTCGTCCTTTTCTAAAGTGGAAAAATGGACCGTCGCTAGGCCGACGCCCCTGAATAGTGCCGCACTCCCCACAACCAAAACGCTCGCGCTCCTACCAGCATGCTCCCCGCCATCGGGCACAGCCAAGGGCTTCGCGCCTCCCATGGGTTAGAGGGGAAAGGGCGAATATAACCGAAAGGATCAACAGAGAAAAGCAGGGACCGGCGCGTCTTGACCGCTAGGCGAGGGGGCGGTCGCAGAGCCGAGCGCGCAGGGAATCAAGGGGGAAGGCCGGGCCGGGATCGACCTTGCGGGAAGGGGCGATTTCCTCGTGGCCGAGAATGTGTTGGATGCCGTAGCGTTGAATTAGCGCGGCGCAAATCGCCTCGACGACTGCTAGCTGCGCGTCTGTATAGCGGTGCCAGTACGAGGCCTCCGACTGATTGCGATGGACGCCGCGCACCACTTCCTCGGGCGGATATACCTGCCCAAACCACGACTCGTAGCGGCCCTCTCGCTCGCAAAGCTGGCCGGCGTTATCGATCTCAATGCCGACTGCATACTTGTTGAACCCGGTGCGCGTCCCCCACTGGCTCACGCCCGCGTGCCAGCCAATGGTGTCAAAGGGCAACAACTGGGTCACAGTGCCGTCGCGGGCAACCACTAAATGGGCCGAGACCTTGTTTTCGCGCTGGTCGTCGCAGAGGGTGTGGATGGCCGCCTCGGCATTGGTGGTGGCCGTAAAGTGAATGATGATCGCGTCGGGTGCGCCCGGGGCAAAGGGGCCGCCTTGATTGGGCGACTCAATGTAGTTGACGCCTTTGAAGCGGTGATTAAGGTCTATTTCCATCGCAATGAGATGTGCTTTCGGCAACGAACGCGGCGGCAGCAGTGTAGGGGACCTGTTTCGTTGTATATTATATTAAAATACCTTGAGATAGCCATGACGACCGATGAACATGCCGCTGATCTCGCGTGGCAGTACGCGATCCTGCAAGATGTCTCGCGCACATTCGCGCTCACCATTCCGCAGCTTCCGGCGGGCCTGCGCGATGTCGTAGGCAACGCGTACCTGCTGTGCCGCATCGCGGATACCATCGAGGATGATCCAGCTTTGTTGGCCGACGAGAAGCGCGAGTTTTCCGAGCGATTTACCCGGGTTATCGCCGGCGAGGAGCCGCCGGCCCCATTCGCCGAGCAGCTCGCGCCGCGCCTGTCCGACAGCATGCTGCTCGCCGAACGCCAGCTCGTGGCCAACACCCCGCGGGTGTTCCGAATCACGCAAAGGTTTTCCGACCGGCAGCGTGCGGCCCTCGTGCGCTGTGTGCGAATCATGTCGCACGGCATGGCCGAGTTTCAGCAAAACCCGGGCCTCAAAGGTCTAAAGGATCTCTCCCAGCTCGACCGCTATTGTTACCACGTCGCCGGCGTTGTCGGCGAGATGCTCACCGAGCTGTTCTGCGATTATTCGGCGGAAATCGACCGCCACCGCGAGAAGCTGTTGCCGCTCGCCGTGTCGTTCGGCCAAGGCTTGCAGATGACCAACATCCTCAAGGACATCTGGGACGACCGAATGCGCGGCGCGTGTTGGCTGCCGCGGGACGTGTTCCAGCAAGCCGGGTTTGATTTGCGCTCGCTCGAGACCGGCCACGCGGACCCCGCGTTCCGCACGGCACTGAGCAAGCTGATCGGCTTGGCCCGGATGCACCTCGGCAATGCACTCGCGTTTACGTTGCTCATCCCCGGGCGCGAAACCGGCATTCGCCGGTTCTGTCTTTGGGCCTTGGGCATGGCCGTACTGACGCTGCGCCGCATCCACGCCCGCGCGGATTTTACCAGTGGGCAGCAGGTCAAAATTTCGCGGCGCAGCGTGTGGGCCACCGCGATCGCGACCAGCCTTATGGCGCCCAGCGATGTCGCGCTCAAGGCACTGTTTGCGCGGTTTACGTGCAACCTGCCCTCGCACGTCGAAGCTCCGGCCTGAAGTTCGGGCGCGTAGCAGGCAGCGGTGCTGTTTTTTATCTTTTAACCTTCATCAAATTCTCGGAGAAATTCACTATGCAGTTTGATCTGGTACTCAAGGGCGGACATCTGATTGATCCCCACAACGGCATTGACGCGCCCAAGGACATTGGCATCAAGGGGAAGGCGGTCGCGGCCGTAGATGCGGAACTGCCGGTTGAGGCCGCCGGGCAGGTCATCGACGTGAGCGGCCTCTACGTGACGCCGGGGTGGTGGATATTCACATCCACGCCTATGCCACGGCCGGTCACCGCAACACGTGGGCCGGCGACAACAGCATCCTGCCCGACGGCTTTAGCTTTCGCACCGGCGTGACGACGCTAGTGGATACCGGGAGCGCGGGTTGGCGCAACTTTGAGGACTTTCGCTACCGGGTGATCGACCGCTGCCAAACGCGGCTCTTCGCGCTGGTCAACATCGCCGGCACCGGGATGACTTCAACGGATCACGAGCAGAATCCGTACGACATGGATCCTGACAAGACGGCGGGCGCGGCGCGAGAAAACGAGGACGTAGTCGTCGGCATCAAGACGGCGCACTACATGGGCCCCGAATGGATTTCGGTCGATCGTACGCTCGCGGCTGCCGAAAAGGCCGCGACGCGGGTGATGATTGACTTTGGCTACTTCAGAAAGGAACGCCCCTACTACCAACTCTTGGGCGAAAAGCTGCGCCCGGGCGACATAAGCACTCACATCTTCCGCGGACCGACGCCGTGGTTTGACGCCGAGGGCCAGGTACTGTCCTACTTGCACGAGGCGCGGGCCAAGGGCGTCGTCTTGGACGTAGGGCACGGCGCCGGCAGCTTCTGTTTCCGCAACGCAGTCCCTGCTATTGCCCAAGGCTTCTATCCAGACTCGATCTCGACCGACCTGCACACCCTCTGCATGAATATGGGTATGCTCGACATGGCGACCACCATGTCGAAATTTCTGGTGATGGGCATGCCGCTCGGTGCTGTCGTCCGCGCCTCCACCATCAACCCAGCGCGGGAGATTGGCCACCCCGAGCTGGGGCACCTGTCGGTGGGGGCCGTGGCCGATGTGGCGGTCTTACAGCAGATGGAGGGGGATTTTGGCTACGCCGATTCTTTCGGCGGCCGGTTGGGTGGCCACAAGCGGCTGTTTTGCGAGCTGACGGTCAAGGACGGCGAAGTGGTGTGGGATTGGAATGGTCGCGCCGGGGTTGACTTCCCCGCGCTCGGCGAAAGCTATGGGATCCGCGAGGGCGAGTACTTGATCCCACCCCCGGCGTGAAAACCGTCGCGGTGCTTTTGCTGATGGTCGTCGGATGCGAGCAAGAGCATACTGGCGACCCCATTGTCGTGCGCGACGCTTGGATCCGCGAGCCGCCGCCGCGCAGCCCAGCCGCTGGTTACTTGGTCATTGAAAACCGAGGCGGCGAATCCGTCGCGTTGGTCGGGTTGGCAACCGAGGCGGCCGAGCAAACCGAGATACACATAATGGAACACAAAGATGACCGGATGACCATGCGCCAAGTCGCCGAGCTACAGGTTCCAGCGGGCGAGGAGGTCGCCCTGGAGCCGGGCGGTGCCCACTTGATGCTGATGGAACTGCGCCGGCCGCTACGGGACGGCGATGAGGTGGAGCTGCTGCTGCGCTTTGGCAATGGAACGGAACGGCGCGTACCAGTGCCGGTGCGAAAGAAAAGGCTCTATGAAGGCGACTGACGCGCTGGTCTTTTGCGCGATTTTCGCGCTGCTCGGAGCATGCAAGGCGCAGCCGGAGGCCCAAAGCGAAGCTCCCCCCCTCGTGGAGGTAGAGGTCCCGCCCTTGCAGGACTTTGGCGGCATTGGCGGTGACTTCGCGCTCGTGGACCAGCACGGCGCACGCTTTGAGTTGCAAAGTTTGCGCGGTCAGGCCGCCATGCTCTTCTTCGGGTACACCTATTGCCCCGACATCTGCCCAGTGACCCTATCGAAGATGGGCCGCGTCTATCAGCTCTTAGAAGAGCACCAGCAGGAGCTGACGACCCTCTTCGTCACCGTTGACCCCCAGCGCGATACTCAGGGGAAGCTGGCGGAATACCTCAACTACTTCGCCATTGATGCGATTGGCCTACGCGGCAACAAGGAGGAAATCGACCAAGTGGTTCGCCAGTATGGCGCTCATTACTCTCTCGGCGAGGAGCAGGAGGCCTACTTAGTGGATCACTCAACCTATACTTATCTGATCGATCCGCAGGGCAAGGTGCGGTTCCTCTTCCGCCGGAGCGACGGCCCCGAGCTAATGGCAGCGGTAGTCGATCAACTCTTTACTGAGGCAGAAAAACCATGAGAAGCGTCTTGTACAAAATAATCAAGGTCGTCCACGCGCTGCTTTGGTTTCCGCTGAACCCGCTCATCGACCCCGACTTTCCGCAGTGCTTTTTGTTTAGAAGGCGGCGAAAATCAGGGCGCACCAAGCAGACGCCGCCATAGCCCATCTCCAAGGAATCCACGAACCATGCAGCGACCGAATATCCTCATACTCTACACCGACCAGCAGCGGTGGGACGCCCTCGGCGTCAACGGCAACTCCGAAATCGAGACGCCGCACTTGGACCGGCTGGCTGCTGCCGGGGTCAGTTTCGACCATTGCTTTGTGCAGAACCCGGTCTGTATGCCCAGCCGCGTGAGCTTTCTCACCGGGCAGTATCCATCCACGCTAGGGCTTTCGCACATGGGAGTACCCGTGCCGGCGGACGCGCCGACCTTGCCGCGCTTGCTGCGCAACTACGGCTATTACAGCGGCCAGATTGGCAAGCTGCACTTTCTGCCGCATGCCAACCGCGACCACCGCCAGCCCCATCCCGACTACGGATTCGACCACTTAGAAATCTCGGACGAGCCGGGTTCCTACCACGATGCGTACCGCGCTTGGGTAGCGGCGCAGGCCCCTGAGCAACTCGACCGCATCAGCCTCGGCGAGGCCCCTAGTTCAATTGAGTGGAAGCGAATTATGAACGTCCGCGACGGGATCGCGCATCCAGAAGAGCGTTTTGTCAAGTGCGCCTTGGCCAGCCGCTGCCGCAGCGAACTGACCCACACGGCGTTTGTCGCCGAGCAGACCATGGAGTTTTTGACGCGCCACAGGGATGGCCCTTTCCTGTGCGTTGCCGGCTTCTACTCGCCGCACGATCCGTGGGTGGCCCCACAGGAGTTCCTCGATCTCTACGATCCAGCGACCCTGACGTTGCCGCCCTTCCCGCCGGCCCTTGACGCCCGCCGAGGGCCCCAGCATTTTTCCGACGACGAGCTACGGTCCGCACGCCACGGCTATTACGCCATGGTGTCCGAGGTTGATCACCACGTCGGCCGCATCCTCGATCGACTCGACGCCCTCGGCATTGCGGACAACACCATCGTCGTCTTCACGTCCGACCACGGCGAGTGGCTCGGCGAACACCTGCGCTACGGCAAGGGCTACCCCGGGCACGATGCGGTCACGCGCGTCCCCCTGCTGGTCCGCTGGCCCTCCGGGGCAAGTGCTGGGCGTTGCTCCCGCATCGTCGAGGCATTGGACGTGGTGCCCACGCTGCTTGAAGCCGCGGCAATTCAGCGGCCGGCTGCATTGCAAGGCAGCTCCCTGCTGCCCGACTTGCGTCGCGAGCAAGGGGCCGGTCCCGGCTGCGCCATTACGGAAATGACCCCTGTTGCAGGTCACCGCATTCACCGGCAGCTAATCGGTGCCGGCGCAGGCCGCGCCGTTACGGAAATGACCCAGCCCGAGCGGCACTGGAAAACGCTGCGCGTAGAGGGGTTGCGCTACGTGGTGGATGCCGATGGCTCGGAGGCACTCTTTGACTTGGAGCGCGACCCACTGGCGTACCAAGACGTGGCGGGCGAGGGCGAATATGCCACTCGCTTGCAAGCGGTTCGCAAGCGACTGCTAGAGCGACTGCTAGCGCGCGAGCGGCCGCTGCCGCGACAGTGGACGTACTGAGCTTGGCAGGACTAAAGCCCCCTCGGTAACAGTCCATGCAGATCGAGCAAATTCGGATAAAAAACTTTCGCGTCTTTAAGGATGTGGAGATGCGCAACATACCTCGCCTCGCCATCCTCGTCGGCGCGAACGGCACCGGCAAATCTACTCTGTTCGCGGTGTTCGGGTTTCTCCGCGACGCCATGAACTCAAACGTCAGAACGGCCTTGTCCAAGCTCGGTGGGAGCCGCGGCTTCAGCGAGGTGAGGAGCCGCGATGCCAACGGTCCGATCGAGATTGAGATCAAATACCGCGTGAAGTCTGGGAGTCCGCTGGTGACGTATTCGGTGTCAATCGGATGGGCTGGAAGCAAGCCGGTCGTCGAGCGCGAAATTTTGCGATATAGGCGGTTCAGCCGCGGCAAGCCTTGGCACTTCTTGGACTTCAAAGAGGGTAAAGGTTTTGCCGTAACAAATGAAGCCGAGGAGGTGACGGACGAAACGCAACTCGAACGCGACGAACAGACATTGAAGTCGTCCGACCTGCTGGCGATCAAGGGCTTGGCCCAATTTGAGCGCTTCCCCGCTGTCGTCGCCTTGGGCAACTTGATTGAGCGTTGGCACGTATCCGACTTCCGCATAAGCCGAGCGCGGTCCGAGCAAGAGTCCGGCTATGCGGAACACCTGTCTCGGGAAGGCGAGAATCTTTCACTTGTCATTGAATACTTGCACGACAACCATTCAGCGGTTTTGTCAGAGATTGTGGACAAGCTGAAAGTGCGCGTTCCGGGCATTACCCATTCGCTCCTACGCCCATCGCGGCGGCCAGGTTTTTGTCTCTACACACTCCCCTGACTTTCTCAATGGTGCTCAATTGGAAGAGGTCTTCTGGTTGCAAAAAGAAGACGGTTACGCGACCCTAAAAAGAGCGAGCGAGAACGAGCAAGTTGCGGCCTACATGCAGGATGCGATCAGATGGGCTACCTGTGGAAGCAAGGTTTTTTTGAGGGAGCCGATCCGCAAGGATGAACTTGGTGTTCTTTTTGGAAGAACCAGAAAATTTCGGGGTCAAGGTCTATCGGCCCGATGATGTCGCTGGACTCGAATAAGTCTCATAGCTTCCGGGTATTTATCGAAGGCGTCCAACAGGCGATCCGGGATGTGACCTAATCATGCAAGCCGGGCCGGTGATCCTCCACGACTACCAAACACCCAGCGCGACGTACTTTGGAAACATCAACCTCCTACTACTAACTAATGGTGCTAGTGTTTTACAATCCGAACTCGGCGATAGACAACGGGACGAATCCGTTTTCATCGGGTTGGAATCCATGCCACTGCACCCGCAGATTGAAGGCGGCCATGGCAAAGCTCAGATGGGCGGTGAAATACGCCCACGCTCGATGGGTCTGCTGCTTAAAGCGGCGGGTTCGGGTGAGCATGGAAAAGATCGTCTCAATGAGCATCCGCTCGTTCCAAGTGTTCCGGGGACACACTTTCAGATTGGCCGGATCGCCCGCTTGGGCATGAAAGCCCTGGTCGCTGAGGACGATCATCTGCTGTTGGAAGCGTCGGATCATCGGATGAAAGACCGAATCGTGGACTTATGCCGTGTTCCAATCCCAATCGACGATCCGCCCCCACTGATTGACGATCATACACAGCTTGCCGCCGACGATCCAACGGTGGTTGGAGAGCCCTTTCTTCCCAATGGCGTGCTGCGCCCGGCCTTGACGCACCGGATGGCGCAACTCAATGCCATAGCTGTCGACCACTCCCAAGGTCGTCAGCTCGGCGCGGAAGCGGTCGGTCCACTCGGCATGAGCGGCGAAGAGGCGAAACAAGCGGGGGCGCGATGGTAGGCGCGGGAACCAAGCCTGCTAGTCCCGCACCAGCCAGCGGTAAAATGCCCGTTTACCCCCGCCTTTGAGCGCATACAACACCCCTAAGGTGACCACCTCACTCGGATATAAGGACGCTTGCGGGTGTTTGGGCACATCAAGCATCTGATTGTCAATGCGGTAGAACAGGGCTATTATAAACTCGGCCGTGGTCATCAGGACGCTCCGGGGCTGAAAGGTCAGAGATACCCTCAGCGTAGGAACTACCATGACCACGGTCAACATACTAGCACCATTGGTTACTAAGGAGGACTCGGGAATTTGAGCCATCCAAGTCGGCACTCCCCATGTTATCCGCGCCCTGGTCCACCCAGTATATCTTTTCGCGCTCCGCATCCACCGCGATGCCCCATAGCGTCGTCACCCCCGCGGGGGTGACGTCTTGGGCGTCTGAGCCATCCCCATCCAAGTCGGCCCGCTGAATTCTACTGCCCGTGGCCATGGTCCAGTTCACCCAGTATATCTTTCTGTTCACCAAATCCAGCGCGACGCCCTGTGGCGAACCCACGCTCGAGGCGATTCTTAGCGTGTCTGAGCCATCCAAGTTGGAACGCCGAATCGAACCACCTGCCATCACGTCCGCCCAGTATATCTTTCTGTTCGCCACATCCACCGCGATGCCATTTGGATTACTTCCTTGTAAGTATCTTGGGATCCGACCATCGGATCGTACATGACCAAAATGAACTCGTGGGCTGGGGACGAAGGATTGGGCGACTGAGCCATCCAAGCTGACACGCCAAATCTTTGACCGTCTTGCTGCTGGATCCGGATTGCTGTCAGCGTCTGTCAAGTATAGGGCGGGCCCTACTGCTCCCTGCCCTTCATCCGGTTCTTCTGGATAGACCTGGACGGTTTCGACGCGGGGGTATTTTTCTATTACCGCTTCGACGCGGAGGCCGCTTGTTATCGCGGCGGCGAGTTGTTGGTTGGCCGCGTGCTGGCTAAGGGCGTTTTCCATCACGCCCAGCCATTGCAGATTGGTCAGGCTAGCCAAGGGACTTATATCCGCAATCGCGTTGTCACCTAGATTGAGAAATTGCAGATTGATTAGGCCCGCGAATGGCTGCACATCCGTAATTTCGTTGCCCCACATATCCAGCTTGCGCAAGCTGATCAGGCTGGCCAGCGGACTCGCATCCGCCACCTTGTTCCCCCACAGCGACAACGTTTGAAGGTTGGTCAGGCTGGCCAACGGCTGCACGTCGGTAATCGCGTTGCCCCGTAGATACAACGTTGTCAGGGCCGTGGCGTGTTCGAGGCCGGCCAAGCTCTCAATGTCTTTATAGCTAGCGTCAAGTTCGGTTAGGGCCGCCAAGTCTGCCGGGGTAATCGGCCCTTGTGGGCGGTCCAACGCTTCCCGTACCGCTCGCTCCAAATTGGCGTCGGCAAACTCCACGGTGGCCGCTTGGGTACTATCGGCTTCGGCGTCGGTCTGGGTGCTATCGGCGTCAGCGTCGGTCTGGGTGGTGTCGGGGCTTTCCCGGGCGGGCAGCCCGTCGGTAGCGGTGTAGGCGTCGTCGCCCAAGAACTCGCACAAGGAACAAGTGGCTTTGCCGGCTGGCCGAGAAGCCACCGGAGCGGAGTCTGAGCAGCCCATCCAAGCAGCAACGATGCCCAAAAGGACGAACGCAAACAGGGTTTTGAGAGATTTCAACGAAGACATTTTTTGCTCCTTTGTATGGTGTGGGAAGAAATGGTATGGAGGTGTGGAAGAGGGGCATGACGCCTCGAAAGAGGCAGAGCTAGCCCTAGGGCTAACTTGGAGTGCTCAGGACGCGCCCCTTGCTGTGGGTGCGCCTTTGCTAGTGTTCTGGCGGTGTTCGGGGCGAGGAGATTCCGCCCTCGGTTTTTGGCAGACAGGTTGCGGGGGTGGTGCAGTAAACGTGGATCAGCACAAAGGCCGCACGGCAGCGTGAGCTTGGGGCCGCGCGGCCAGACCGACGCGACGCCCAACAGCCGCGCACGATCCGTCGGCCGATGCTGAGAAGTGGAGAGTTTAGTGCTTGGTGCTAGCGGAGAATTTTCGGGGGGGGGTAAGTCATTGTTTTTTCAAGGACTTACGACGCATTAAATCCGACGATGAATCCAAGCATCCAACAGGGTTTTGCCCCACAGCAAGGCCCCTGCCTGATATGAAATGCTTAACCATCGTCTCGTTCATCATTCGCCAACCGATCGTGCCAAATTTGCCGCTGTAACGGGCAGGCACGGGGGCCTGCCCCTTTGTAGGTTCTTTGCCGTCTAATAAAAAGCCTAAACACAGAATCCGCAACCTGCTTACTTGTACGGCAATCCTTAGAAGTGCCAGCGCGGTGGGCCGCGAGGCGGCGGGTTTTAGCAAGCACTGCGCTCACAGCTTTTTCACGACGTCTTTAACCCGTATCACGCCGTGGCGAATGACCTTGGCGTTGACCCCGCGGAGTTGAAGCTGTTTGCCCACCGGGGAACTGATAAATTTCAGGGCGTCCAGCCCAAAGCGGGCCGCGAATTTTTTACAACCGGTGTGTGGCGGCTCCGTGATTTGGATCACGGCCGCGCCCAGGGACAGGCGAGTTCCGGGCGGCGCGTTGTCCACGCTCAGGTCAAAGTCAATGTATAGCTGATCCCCGGCTAGAGGCCAACGCTTCCTCTCTTGGGCCACTAGGGCCATCAAGCGGGCATTGGTCACCGTGAGCTGCATGTCCGGGTGCGCCAATCCATCTGCGGTTAGCGAGCTACCGCGCCGTTTCCAGTTGTCACCCACTAGCCCTTCAACTAGATCGAGCTCCCCCACGTCTAAGACTTCTCGCGCCTCCGTTTGCGGCCGCCGCACGATCAGCTCCAATACGCCGATGGCCTTGGGCGACTGACGAATGTCGTCGAGCCCTGCGGTTAGTGCTTCCATGGATAGGTGTTTCACTGCGGTCAAAATCAACCTCCTGTAGGCATCGTTATCGCGGCACTTCGTAAGACCCTCTAATCCCGCTGGGCGAGAAGAGCACTTGCCAGAGTTGGTTCGACCGGGCGCGGAAGGAGCCGGCACAGGTCAGCAGGTAGAACGTCCACATCCGGTAGAAGCGGTCGTCGTACTGGGCCTTGAGTTTGCTCCAAGCCTCGTTGAAGTTGTCGTACCAAGCCATCAGCGTCCGGTCGTAATGCGGGCCGAAAGCGTGCCAGTCCTCTAAGACGAAAGACCCTCCCCAGCCCCAGCTTGCGGCAGCACAAATCGAGCTTGGCTTCTTGCGCTTTGTCTAAATTGGCGGCATTGCGCCAGTACCCGCAGCTGTAGATCATGCGCTGGTCGAGCATAGCCCGGTACAGATCGTTCCCTCTGTCGTAGTGATGCTGGCCGACGTGGAAGGAGCGGGCGGGCGTTTGCAGGTTGAGCAGACGTGCCTTGAGATGGGGCAGAAGCAGGTGCCGACCGCGCAACTTTTGATCCAGCTCGGCATCCAAGACCCGTACACAAAGCTCGTCTAATGGCAGCGCATAGTATGCGTAACGAGTATGCGACAAACAACCCTGCGGGCCGAGGTGCATTGACAGGGCACCGCGAGAAGTGCGAATTATCACGTTGTCAACTCAAAACAAAGGCTAGGAAGCTATGGCGACGGAACGCTTCACCTCGACGTTAAGCCGAGACAAACCCAATTTTCTGTGGGTTTCATTTGAGGATACCAACCCTCGATACGGGTGCTACGGCGACCCGGTGGCGCGGACGCCCACGTTGGACCGGCTCGCCGCCGAGGGCTGCCGCTGGACGCGCTGCTTCTCCACCGCCGGCGTCTGCGCCCCGGCGCGCTCGGCCATTATCACTGGCATGTACTCGATCTCCATCGGCACCCACCAGATGCGCACCACGCACACCAATCGCGCCACTCCCGAGCTGCCCACGCCGTATTCGGCCGTTGTGCCGCACTACGTAAAGTGCTTCCCGGAATACCTGCGGGCGGCCGGGTACTACTGTAGCAACAACGCAAAGACCGACTACCAGTTTGACCCCCCACTGACCGCTTGGGACGCGCTCGGGCCGGACGCTCACTGGCGCGACCGCCCGGCCCCAGACCAGCCCTTTTTCGCGGTCTTCAACCCCACGCGCACCCACGAAAGCGGCATGTGGCCCGAGAGGTGTCCTGAGCCGGAGTTCGACCCGGACGCCATCCCGCTGCCGCCCTATTTTCCCGATACTCCCGCCGTGCGCCAAGCCATGGCGCGGATGTACACGCACCTTGAGCACAGCGACCGAGAGCTTGCCCAGTTCCTGCAACAGCTCGACGAAGACGGCCTGTCCGACAATACGTATGTCTTTCACTGGAGCGATCACGGCCCGCTGCCGCGCGGCAAGCGCTGGCCGTACGACGCGGGCATTCACGTGCCCCTGATCGTCCGCGGCCCGGGCATGGAAGCGGGGCAGGTGTGCGAGGACTTGGTAAGCACTGTTGATCTTGGCCCTACGGTGCTTTCGCTCGCGGGGATTGAAGTGCCCGCCCATATACAGGGTCGGGCGTTTTTGGGCCGCCAAGCCCAGCCGCCGCGGGAGTTCATATACGCGAGCCGGGACCGGCACGACGTGGCGTACGACATGGTGCGGGCCGTGCGCGACCGCCGCTTTAAGTACATCCGCAACTATCGGCCCGACCTCCCCTATTTGTCATGGATCCCCTACCGCAATCGGCATCCCATTATGCAGGAGATGTGGCGTTTGCACTTGGCTGGCGAACTGGACGAGACGCAAGCGGCCATGTTCCGGTATCCGAGGCCGGTTGAAGAGCTGTACGACACCGCCGCCGACCCGCACGAGATCGACAACTTGGCGGCCAATCCCCAGTACCAGCCAGAGCGGGATCGCCTGCGCGGAGCCTTGGACGAGTGGCTGGGCGAAGTGGGCGACATGGGCCGAATGACGGAAAGCGAAATGGTGCGGCAGTGGTATCCCGATGGCGAACAGCCACAGACAGCCCCGCCGGTATGCGTCCCCATTTGCGCCGACAGCCCCGGGACCGAGCCCGCGCTGGCAGGCGGTGCATTCCGAGGGCCGCTGCGGGTGCAGCTCCACTGCGCCACGCAGGGTGCTTCTATTGCATATTCCGTGGACGATTGTCCGCACTGGCAACTGTACACTGAGCCGCTACGCATGGAAGCTGGGACGACCACCTTGCGAGCTAGGGCGATCCGCATTGGATACCGGGAGAGCCAAGAGACCCGTGCGACCTTCGGCGTGGAGTGAAATAATAGCGAGCGACTGCCGTGCTGCCTTTGGTCGTGGCGATTTTGAGAAAGGAGTCCCCGATGAAAACAGTGGTTTTCGGTGCTGCCGGTTGGTTGGGCCGCGCTGTCTTGCAAAATTTGGCTGGCAAACGCGATGTCCGCGCCTTTGACTACGGCCCCCAAGCGTGGGAGGCTTGGCGCGACCTAGACGGTGCTTGGAACGGCGGCGAAGTGATCCACGGCGATATAGTTGATTACCGCGCGGTGGAGCGAGCCATCTGCGGCGTAGATTGCGTCATTCACACGGCGGTTTACTCTGGCGGCGACCCGGACGACGACAAGCCCTTCCTCGTCAATCTCAAGGGGTTGTGGAATGTCCTGCAAGCGGCCCAAGAGCAGGGCGTCCGCAAAGTAGTACACATCGGCTCGTGCCAGACCGTGCATCCCGAGGGAATTTTCTTCTCCGCGGAGGTGCGGCGGCCCGACGGCAGCCTGTACGCGGTGGGCAAGCGATTACAGGAGGAAATGTGCCGCCAGTTTCACGAAGCCTTTGGGCTGCCTATCGTGGTCTTGCGGCCCGACTATATCGTGGATTCGCGCTTGGGAATCGGCAGACACCGGGAGCCATTGCAGAACATCCGCAACGGCTTGGTCTGCCGCCACGATTTGGCCGAAGCCTGCCGACTGGCCTTGGAGCGGGACGAAGTGAAGTTCGATGTGCTGCACATCGTGGGCATGCCCGAAGCCGACGCCACCTGCAATACGGCGCGGGGCCGGGAAGTGCTGGGCTTGGAATACAAGGGGAATTTGGACCAGTACCGCTGAAGCTCGCAGGAGTCGTTGCGACGAACGGCCCCGTTGACACTGTTTAACGCCAACTCGTCCTTCGCTTAAGACCTTGCACTAAGCACACGGCTCCCAGCCACCCGCCTCCATACCGTACCGGACGAATCATAGGGGTCGCGTACTTAGGACCTTGATACAAAAGAGAGGAGTGCGTGAGACAGATCGGTTTCGGCGTTGGCTTTTTTTGCGTTCTGCTGCTTCATGCGGCCGCGTCCTCCCAATCGGCGGACTGGCGCTATTACGGCGGCGACGCGGGCAGCACCAAGTACGCGCCGCTTGCTCAGATCGACCGCGATAACTTCGCCGACGTACGCATTGTATGGCGTTGGCGGCCCCCGGAGGCGGAAATTCTCACAGAGCACGATGTCGATAGAAACTACTACCGCAGTACGCCAATCGTCGTCAATGGAGTACTCTACGCTAGCTCGCCCTTTGGCATCGTGGCCGCGCTCAACGCAGCCACCGGCGAGGAGTTGTGGAAGTTCGATCCGCAGTCTTGGCGTCTCGATGGCTGGTTTTCCAGCACCCATCGAGGCGTAGCCTATTGGGAAGAGGGCGGCACCAAGCGCGTCCTCTTCGGCACGACCGACGGCTACCTCTACTCGCTCGACGCCGAGACCGGCCATCCCGACCCAGCCTTCGGCGACAGCGGGTGCGTCGATCTGACCCAAGGCATGCGCCGGGCGGTGCGGCGCGGTGAATACCTTTCGGTCTCGCCACCGATGATCTACGGTCGCTTGGCCATCGTCGGCTCGTCCATCCCGGACATTCGCGGGCAACCCGTGCCCCGGCCCATGCCGCCGGGCGATGTGCGCGCCTTTGATGTACGCACCGGCGAGCAAAAGTGGATCTTTGAGACGATTCCCCAAGAAGGCGACTTAGGCCATGAGACTTGGGGGGCCGGCTCGTGGAAGGACTTTGGGGGAGCCAATGTGTGGTCGATGATGAGCCTCGACCCCGCGTTGGGCTACGTCTATCTGCCCGTTAGCACCCCGAGCAATGACTTTTACGGCGGCGAGCGCCCGGGCGACAACCTCTTCGGCGACAGCATCGTTTGTCTCGACGCCCGGACCGGGGACCGGGTCTGGCACTTCCAGATTGCCCATCACGGAGTTTGGGACTACGATCCGCCGGCCGCGCCGATCCTCGTCGATATCGAGGTTGGCGGCAAGCCGATCCAAGCCGTAGTGCAACTGACCAAACAAGCCTTCTGCTTTGTCTTTGACCGCGTCACAGGTGCGCCGGTGTGGCCGATCGTCGAGATGCCGGTGCCACCCTCGACCATCGCTGGCGAAGCGGTCGCTGCGACCCAGCCAATCCCCGTCTGGCCCCGGCCGTACGACCGCCAAGGCTTGAGCATCGACGACCTGATCGACTTCACGCCCGGACTGCGGCAAATGGCAATGGAGGCGATTGGGGGGCACAGCTACGGCCCCTTGTACGCGCCGCCGGCGGAAAAGGGAACGGTTTTTGTGCCGGGCCTTTTGGGCGGCTCGGATTGGTCGGGCGGCGCGGTGAATCCGGCGACGGGCGTACTCTACGTGCCTTCCAAGACCATGCCTTATCTGGTAACGCTGCGACCGACCGACGACAGCGAGGCCGCTTCCGCATATACTGGCGTCGTCAGGCACAACTTCACCGCTGCGGAAAACCTGCCGCTGCTCAAGCCGCCCTACGGTCGCCTCACCGCCATTGACCTCAACACGGGCCGGCACCTGTGGATGCGACCGATGGGCCGCGGGCCGGTTGACCATCCCCTGCTGCGCGACCTCGAAATCAAAGAAGACTTGGGTTGGCCTTCGCGGACCTTTCCGCTGCTGACCGCGACGCTCCTGCTGACCGCGACCGAAGACCCGCGCGATGGCCACTTCGGTCCGGCCGCCGGCCGAGGTTACTTCGTGCAGCGCGAGGCGTATTTGCGGGCCTTTGACCCGATGACGGGCGAGTTGGTCGGCCAAGTCGAATTGCCGGGCAATGCGTATGCTAGCCCGGCCGTGTACCAAGCGGCCGGCCGCCAATACGTGGTCTTGTCGCTGGGCGATTCCTACCGGCCGAGCGAGCTCGTGGCCTTGGCCATTCCGCGCCCGGGCGAGGCCATCCCCGAGCAGGGCGAGAGCCGCCAAGACGCCGACCACAGAGCCTATTACGAGGCGGTAAGAGCTATTGACGCGGGCGACAGCGAGCAGTTGAGCACGCTCCTCAAAGAGCACACCGGACTAGCGCAGGCCCGCGGCTTTTTGGACGAGTGGTACGAGTTCCCCCGCTTGCGCGGTGCCACGCTCTTGCACCTGACGGCCGGCGCACCGCTGCGTGCGGCCCTGCCCAATAATGCCGTGAGCTTGGCCGCGGCCCTGCTCAACGCGGGTGCCGATCCCGATGCCGCGACGCTCGATTCAGCGACCACGGCCGAGCTTGCAACTACCGCTGTTCAGCTTGAATGGGCCGGGACCAAGGGCGATCTGCTCTCGTTGCTGTACGACAAGGGGGCCGACCCCAACCGCAACAACGGCAAGCTGCTGCACGACCTGCTGATCCGCCGCGAAAGGGAGTTGGCCGAGGTGCTTCTCCGTGCTGGGGCCGAGGTTGATTTGCGCTTTGCCGCTGGGCTCAATCGCACGGACCTGATGGCTGGCTTTTTCAAAGACAGTGCGCCCACGCCCGAGGCCAATCGCCTCTACCGCGCCAACCCCGACACCGTCCTCACCGGCCAGCAGGTCGTCGATGAGGCCCTGCACTATGCGGTGTACAGCGGCGGCCGGGAGGCCATTGATTTCTTGTTGGAGCGCGGGGCCAACATCGACGCTTTAGTCGGCGGGTTCTGGCCGTGGGACTGGGGCAGCACAGCCCTGCACAAGGCCGTTGATACCGAAGACGTCGAGTTGATTCGCTACTTGCTCAAAAGGGGCGCGGCTAGGACTATTGGCGACGCCCGCTGGGGCGAGACGCCGTACGATTGGGCCGGCTACTATGACAACGACGCCATGCGCAAGGCCCTCGGCGCATCGGATGCGGCGACCAAGGAAGCAAAACAATAGAGGAGAAAGCATGAACAAACGAGCCTGTGGGATTTTGCTGGCGTCGTGGTCGCTCGCCGCGTCTGCCGGTGCCGTTGATTGGCCGCATTACGGAGCCGACCGAGGCGGCACCCGCTACACCCCAGCCGATCAGATCAATCGCGACAACTTCGAGCAGTTGCGCGTGACTACGCAGTTGGGTTGAGGTAGTAGGTGGGCTGTCTGAGATAGCGGCGTACAGCCTCTCTGACGATGGCGGTCTTGGCCTCGTACCAACCGATCTCCGTCCTCAACCCCCTGTGTCGGGAGACAGTCCGAAATACTCGGACAAAACCGTACCCCCGCAGATACACAATCCTTCCCTCCTCGCCGATGGTCACCTCGTCAAGACGGACATTGCCGCTCCCGTCGGGGTTGGCCTGCCGGTAATACTTGAGACAAGTCCATTTTTCGCTTGACAAATATCTAATACTATACTAAATATATCCAAGTCCCAAGTCCAAAACATACGATCGATATCTCTATCTCCTATAGCGGTATAACAGCAAAGTTCGGGGTGAGAACCCAAGCCATTTATGCTCAGGAGCCTTCACACTATACCTAACCTTACTTAACGTTACTTTAAAAAAAGAAATAATGATAGATCCCTCAACTAAGATTTCGATTCCAGACCATGTTGAATCGACAATAGATGGCGAAAATGTGGTGATCCTGAATTTTGAAAGCGGCGAGTTCTATGGGTTGGTAGCTGTCGGTAAAAGTTTCTGGGAACTGGCGAATCATAAAAAAGACGGTATAGCCATAGAGCAGATATTGAGAGATTTAATGGAGGAATACGATGTCGGCGAAGATCAGTTACGGGGAGATATATTAGCTCTGATAACTGAGTTAAATAAAAACGGAGTGTTAGATATACGAAATGACTGACACCAATTTAATGGCCCCTGAAAAGCGGCTAAAGTATTTCTACATTTTTTTACAGGCGTACACGCTCTATGTAAAAACCGATATATATCTGCGACTGTTCGGCTTTGGAAAATGTGCCCAGAGCCTAGTGAAGCAGCACGTTATTACGAAGCCAAGGAACGAAAACCAAATGGTTTCTGAAGTTGATTTGGTAGACCTTATCTCAGAAATTGGTAAGCAGGCCGCACGAATTTATGTAAGGCGCGTAAAGTGCCTTGAAAGGTCTTTGGTTATCTGTTCCTTGCTTAGAAAGTATAGGTTTCCGGCTGAGTTGTGTATCGGATATACGAAGTTCCCTCCGCTAGTTTTTCATGCTTGGGTTGAGTGCTATGGCAAAGTAGTAAATGATTCTGTGGATCTTAGAGATAGGTATTCGGTAATATCTGTTTGCTGATCCACGATTACGGATAAAACGACCGATTGACCGATTAAGGAAAATAAGATGGCTGGTATTGCGGGGATATTAAACCTAGACAAAAAACCGATTGATGAGAATATGCTGAAAAATATGATTATGCAAATTTCTCATCGGGGTGCTGAACGGGTAAATCAGACTGTACTATACCATATAGGTATGGCTCATTGCCAATTTCATACGACCGAAGAATCCTACAGGGAGATCCAGCCCTTGTCGATTAGGGGTTCCAATATCTGGATAGTCTGCGATGGGCGCGTAGATAATCGGGATGAGCTGATCTCTCTATTAAAAAAAGATAAAACCCCTCAATTTTCCCCGACAGATGCAGAGTTAATTTTGCTGTCTTACGAAAAATGGAATATTGAATGCTTAAAAAAAATAGTTGGGGATTTCGCATTTTCCATCTGGGATGCGAAAACGGAAACACTGCTCTGTGCACGTGATTTTATGGGGATCCGTCCGTTTTATTATACTAAGTTCAAGAATACTTTGATATGGGGGTCTTCGATTAGACAGATTTTTCAGGAACCATCCTTTCCGATGAAAATAAATGATAACTATATCCTTGACTATCTGTTATATTGTGCAGTTGGACCGCTATCTACTCCAACTACTGTATTTGAGGATATATTGAGATTACCACCGGCTCATTATATAAAAGTAGATCGGCATGGGGTAAGTGACCCTATTGCTTATTGGGACCCGCGTGAAGTTTCTGAGGTTCGCTATCAGAAAACCGAAGACTATCAAGAACGGCTACGGGAACTTTTTCGCGAGGCGGTTAGGTGCCGGTTGCGTTGTATGAAACCCGTGGTCTCAGACCTCAGCGGTGGTTTGGACTCGTCCTCGATTGTGTCTATGGCACAAGAGATATATAATCAAGGCGAGATTCCTTCTAACGGCTTTACAACCTGCTCAATGGTCTTTGATGACTTTCCTGAGTCAGATGAGCGGTATTTTCAACGGCAAGTAGTAGATAAATACCAAATCAAAAATACCATTGAAATTCCGTCGGACGACTTTTTCCTTTTTCAGAATCAGCTTCAACATGCTCCCCTTACAGATGAGCCGAGTGGTGGATTCTCAGCTTATGATCAGGTATTACGTACTGTTTCGGCTGTATATAGATTTGGCGCACGAGTTTGGCTTAGGGGGGATGGTGGAGATGCCATTCTACAAGGTAATCCCTTATATCTAGCCGATCTATTACGTAAGGGAAGGTTCAAAGAGCTAACGCGTGAGCTTAAAATGTGGTCATATGCAAGGAACCAGACGTACCTACATGCTTTAATAAATTTTGCTATTAAACCCCTCGTTCCCGAGTTTTGGCAAACTATCTTGAGTCCTATTTTACACGTCAAGCCTGAATACTGGCATTATTTCGATTCCTTTGGAGGCCCTGTTATGGTAGACTGGGTGAATCCCGATTTTGCCAAAAAAATGGGTGCCCGTAAAAGACTCCGAGAATTACTTCCAGATCGTCATTTCCCAGTTCAGTCTATGCGGATTGAGTATCGGTCGTTATATGAAGACACAGGATACTGTTGGATGGATGAATATGTCGCGTCGCCTCAATCTATCGAAATACGTATGCCATACTATGATAAGCGTCTTCTTGAATATATGCTAGGTGTACCTATGGGCTTGAAGACCTATATTGAAGTGCCTTCAGGTAGACGTCATAGAAAAGTAATTATGCGGGAGGCACTAAAAGATATACTACCTGAAGAAGTGAGGACGCGTCGAAGAGGCCCTGATTTCGGTCGTCCAGCTCTTAGAGGCTTACAGCAAGAATTGCCCCGTCTCATAGAGAAGGGCCAGACGAGAGGATTTGAAACGGTTAGGAGAGGCTATTTAGATCACGATAAATTTACACGAAGTCTATCTCATTGGATGCAAGGTAATTGGACACATCTGGGGAATCTTCTAAATGCTCTTTCTATCGAGCTATGGCTCGATAGAATGCATAGAAAATATGGCATCTAATCGACTCAGGAGTCGGTGTCAATACAACTTTAGCCACTGGAGTGAAAGGAGACTGAAAATGCACAAGAAGCACCAACCTCACGAGCAGGGACAGGTTCCTCCAAAAAAGAAGAACTATCAGTCCCCTGTACTAGTCAATTTCGGCAATGTTGCCACGCTCGCCGCTGGTAATGGCAACTGCCAGTTCGAAACAGGAGGGACCCGTCAACACTGCGGTTAGACACAAGATGAAACCTAGAAGGAAGGAGGTGATAAATCATGAGTAAGGAAGAACAGGCAAAGACCGCGAAAAAGGAATATGTCATTCCCGTCGTGGTTAGGTTCGGCAATGCCGTGGGGCTAGTCACTGCTGGCGGTAGCCAGGCCTATGATGCCAATTGTACTCGGAAAGTCAATTGCTAACCCTCAATCCAAACCAAATAACCTGATGGTTAAGGTTTGAGACACCCCTCCTGAGTCTGTGCAATGAGCCTTAATGATGAAAATTAAGGCTCATTGCACTTTTCGGTAAGACTAGTAGACCTACAGTTAAACTTAAGATCGCTGTTATGAGTTTCACAGACAGGATAAAACTGCTTGAGCAAGCTCCAGATTTCTGCGCTATTAATCTGGGAAAGGGAGAAGCCAACTTATCGGACTATATCGGCCGACAACATGTGGTCCTCGAATTTGGAAGTATTACTTGTCCCTACTGTGTCGATGTCATTCCAGCGATGGAATATTTAAATGTAGAGTTTTCAGAATTTGGTTTTGAACTAGTTTTTGTATATACATCCGAGGCACATCCAGGAGAATACTGGCCTGAACACCGCTCAATTGAACAGAAAATAGATCACGCATGGGCATTCAAGAGATTATATGGTGTAAAGCGCGATATATGGGTCGATAGGTTTGATGAAAAAGCTCACAAGCTTTACGGGTCCCGACCCAATATGAGTTGGATAATTGACAAAGAGGGTAAGGTGGTTTTCAAAGCAAACTGGACTGACCCACTCGCTATCCGAAGAGCTATCCAAAATCTAGTTCAAAAAGAAAGGTGGATCAAGGCCAACACCGACATTGCCTATTTCTTCGCTGAAGAAGTCCAATATCGAGCTAATAAGCCTGAGATGTACATTAAAGGATTGCGACGAAATGGCCCCCAAGCACTTTTGGAGGTCGGAGCGAAACTAATTCAAGACAAAAAACAGAACCACAATTGATAGAAGTGACTGGAAATGGAAGAATTGAAAGAAGATGTATGGGAGATAATGGTTGAATTGGCTAAACCCAAATTCGATCTGGCTTATATAGACTCCCTCAAACCGCCCGATATACTCCAGAGCGAAAATAGGCCGCTACTATCTGTGCTGCTGCAACAGCGTGTGTTGCCCCATATGCTGAGATACCGGTTCCAGTACACTATGCGGCCCCCGGAGGAAACTTTGAATCCGATAGATCCAGAGTGTCTGTTTTTTCGTGCGGAACTGGCCAATCTGGAGAGATATCAACTCGCGCTGCTACGCCAGTTTGGCAGCATGTTGCTGAAACGAGGAGTTGATTTTACCATATGGCCGACTATGGGGTTGGGACGAAGGATTTATGGCGAGGATTCCTTTGGGCGCTCCCGTTCGGTAGAAATCTTAGTCAACGAAAAAGCAGTAGACGAGGTTAAAGATATACTAGCCACAGAATACAAGCTTTTCTCTTTACCGCGCTTGAACCTATTTAAAAGTTTCGACGATCCATATAGTGATTTAGCCGATCCAGTTATTGATAGACTTTATCCTTTTATTCAGCGAATGGCGCAGTCTCTTTCGACTGATGGCTCGAGACCACTAATGACGATTAGGCCGTATAAAGATAATGGCCCCCAACCCATGGGTCTTTGGAAAAGCGCGAATGACCGCGCCATAACAACAGATTTATTGGGCTTACCTCTCCGGGTTCCAGACCTTATCGATTCTTTCCTCCTCTTGGCGAATGAAGCAGCCGTGTTCATGCAGAGCTTGACGGCTTCTATCATAGGTAGCGACTTGGAACTGGGGCGTTTCGCTAATCTCAACATCCTGTTAGATCAGGTAGTGAGTAGCGAAGAAGGTATAGAAATTATAGCAGAAAGAATATTCGAACATCAGTTACAGGTCCCGATGGGCTATTTTTTTAGAAAGATGAATGCTCTTTTCCAAGGCGATAGCTTGGATGCCCTGATAAGAGTAATTGGAACTTCTGAGAGCGACAGCAAAGATGATATATTAGTATTGGACGTAAATTCCGAGGGTCAGATTGTACCTGGGAAAAGAGAGATAAGAATACCTCATCAAGACATATCAGGCCGACTGTGCAATCCGAACAGATGGTTGAATGGAGTGCATCTATTAACGGCAAACGGGGTAGTTATAAGAAATGGAGAGATCGGTCAGATAATCGCCGCTAAAGTAGCGAGTGCTAAAGAGAAAAAAGAAAAAGTAAAAATAAAGTCCCCACGTGACCTACACCCATCTTAAGAGGAAAAAATGGAACGTTGGAAGGCAAATATAATCGCTTCGTATGTGGATAAAGAAAATCAGTTAGCCGTTATCTGGGACATGGAATGCATTGATGAGACTCTTTTTGTTCCATTGTCGACGTGGGGTTTTAAACAACGGGCTTGTCAGATGTATGCAATCAATACGCTATCCCACATTAGTAAGAGAGTCATGCTCGCATCGGATCTAGATCTGGCTTCAGAACCCAGATTTCACTCTAAAGTGTATATGTCTCTGCTGCGAGAAGATGGCATTTTATACGGAGCTACCCACCATGGTCCCACGCCCAATATCACCCAAGATCCTAGTTATGAGTATAAAGGTGGGTACATTTTTAGCTGCTCATCCCCTGAGTGGAAACCCCGAAGATTGGGATTTGTAGCAGAAAGACAAGGGATTAGATCTCTGGCGAAGGTGCCAAGAGAGCCTATCTTCTACGCTATAGCATATCCACATGACCAAGTCTACCGAGTTGATGTCAGTACAAATGAATCAGAATGCGTTGCTGAGGTATGGGGCTGTACAAAGCCTCCTTACAGCATCTGGTGGCAAAATAGTAAGATTTTATGGTTGGGAAGAGAAGGGACCATCTATACTTTGGAAGAAAAAAAAGAAATCGAAGTTGCCCGCTTGCCTACAGAGTCTGAGGGCAGGTGTGTCGGAATTATGAAAGATGGAAGCCGCATTATCCGGGATGCTACAGGTACAATACACTTGTTTACTCGAGAAGATAGAGTTGTAACTTATGGTAAGATAGATGACGAGTACCTTAAAGCTGGAAAAAGCTTTACTCAATCGATTTTACAAAGGGACAGCGATATGTTGATATCTCTTCCATATTTCCAGAGAAAAGGTGGAGTAAAACTCCTGTTGATGAGAGAGAATGGGAAATGTAGAGAGGTTTGGATCGAACTGGAGAAAGACAGAGAATATGGAGAAATATACCGCTTAGTAGAAGGTAGCCAAGGTGAGATTTATGCTGGCGTTAAATCGGCCGCTATGAGCGGAACTAGAAAATTGGAAGTTTTAAAAATAGAAAACTAAGAAGCCTTTTTAAAATCCCTGTTGGACGCTTGGTGCTTGGCGAGGCTGTCGAGCGGCCTTGGCGTCCAGCGTTTTTCATAGGGCGAAGATGGCCGCGGCCCTAAATAGCCTGAGCCGATTGAGACCCCGGAGACCCCGAATACCTATTTAAGAACGCTTCTTAGAAGCTGTCTTGCTCTGTTGAAAAGCAGAGTTAAGGAGGCTTCTTGTATAGCTTGCTCCTACGATGTTATTATAGAATAATGGAGCGAACCAAGCTAATAAATAAGCCTTTTCAACAGAGCAAAGCTGTCTGAAAACTCTGATGGTTGTCCTTTGCGTCTAAACGATACCGGCTGGATTCCCGTTTTCGCGGGAAAAGAGCATATTATCCAAAACTCTCCTATCGAGGTAGAAGCATAGCCTGATTTGAGGCAGATTTGTTATTTTTAAGAGATTAAGATTAACGAGGGTACAAAATGTCAGAAGATTTCAGCAGTGTCTCGTTTCATCGACTATTAGTCGGAGATACATTACGCAACCAGCTATACAGAGAAGCAATAATGCGTAGCGTTAATCCAGGAGACGTTGTTGTCGATATTGGGACGGGCAGTGGATTATTGGCCTTCTTCGCGTGCCAAGCTGGCGCAAAGCGAGTTTACGCGATTGAAAGGACAGCAATGGTAAAAGTGGCGGAAAAGATTGCTAAATGCAATAATTTCACAAGACAGATCACTTTTATTAATGACGAATCTCAAAATGTCGAAATTCCACAAAAGGCAGATGTCATAATCTCTGAATTAATTTCAAAATTTGGGCTCGGCCAAAATGTGGTGGAGACAATATCAGATGCCCGTGACAGATTTCTAAAGAAGAACGGCAAGATAGTACCAACTAGCTTACAAATGATACTCGTACCTGTCGAAGATGACCAACTATATGGCGAAGTAGATATATGGAGTATAGATGTGTACGGAATAGATTTTTCTTGTGTAAGAGAAATGGCTCTGAATGAAGTGTATAGCACTAGAGCAAAACCGTCTTACTTCTTAAGTGAACCTCAAACAGTGCATCAGATCAATTTCCATACTAAAAAGAAATCTGGATTTGCAAGTCCAAAATTTTCATTTAAAATAAAAAGAGAAGGTACACTTCAAGGGCTTTGCGGATGGTTTAGAGCGTGTCTATTTGACGACATATATATTACTAATGCACCTCCTTCAAAGACGGCATCTTGGGACAATATATTTTTACCCATTTATAAGCCATTACCCATCAACGAAAACGACAGAGTTGACGTCCGGTTAATTGCTAGTCCGGGAGCATCTGGTTGTATTTGGAAGTGGGATGTCGAAGTTCTCTACAAAGGATTTGAATTGGGGACTAAGCAGATAACTAAGTTCAACCACTCGACCCTTTGGCAATGGATTCCAAGGTAATGGACAAAAATAAAAAAATAGAACTCGAATCTTGGTGGCCTTCTATCAAAGAGTTAAAAAGTGCTAGTACGGCGATAGGTAAAACTGCGGTAATGATATGGCAGGTGGCACCACTGTCTTTATTGTCTGGCATGGCCACTCTGACCCTCATACAAAGTATATTACCGGCCTTGAAACTTTATTTGATGAAATTTGTGATCGATGATGCTATCAAAATATCCAAGATGGAAAATAGAGACATCGACTCCATTTTATTATATCTTATAGCATTGGTGTGCATCATTGTCTTAACCGCGATTACTTCCCCTATAGCGTTAGCCCTTCAAAGTATTTTAGCGGATAAAATGAAAGGTTATATCGCGACCTTGACGATGGATGCGGTTGATGGGTTGCCCGATCTGGTGCATTTTGAAAACCCGAAATTTCACGACCAATTACGGCAAATTCAAAGGATTCAGCCCAACGTTGCGGATGTGGTTATATTTGGTTTTGATACATGTAAATATGTATTGCAAATAGTATTTATTGCCATGTTTTTAAGCACCCTCGATTTTATTTTTGCTGGTTTTTTTCTTTTAACAATAATACCGTATGCTTTAGTGAATTACGTCTTCACCAATAGGGCCGGCATTGCTATACAACATCAGGCTCCTGAAGCGAGGAAGCTCGATTATTACCGCAATCAGATGCTTTCGTATGAAGTCGCTAAGGATGTAAAATTACTGGGACTGTACCGTTTCTTTTTATTGCGGTACGATGAGACTTTCAAGAAGATAACGGCGACTCTGTGGAATGTCCGTTTCAGAGAGTTTCTCTGGCTGTCCTTGTGTACCGTATTTGGTAGCGTGGGCCTATATGCAGTCTATAGCCATCTAGTCCATCAAGCCACGGAAGGATTGCTAACTGTCGGATCTTTAGTCGCTTATCTAACGGCAGCGATACAGTTGTGGATGTATTCAAACGAGTGCATGTTCGGCGTTGCTATGCTTTTCCAAAGAGGTAGGTTGCTCTCTCATCTTTTTGCACTTCTGCAAGCCAAACCTGCTATTAAAATAATTTCCAATCAAAAAATGAGATCCTTCCCAGATTTTATCGAGCGCGTTGACTTTAAGGAGGTGAGTTTTAGATACCCTAGAACAGACCGTCTGATATTAAATCAGGTATCCTTTTCGATCAGTTTCAACGAATCAGTTTCCCTAGTGGGAAGAAACGGTGCTGGCAAGACCACTATTGTCAAACTCTTGGTCCGTTTGTACGATCCGCACAGCGGACAGATTCTGATCAATGGGATTCCAATCAGCCACTTTGACCTCGATGAACTGCGAAAGAATATAGGAATTGTTTTTCAAGACTATAACCGATATCAATTGACGGTCGAAGAAAACATAGGGTTGGGGAATCTAAGCCTTATAAAAAAGAAGAAGATAAAAGAGGCCGCAGACCAAGCAGGAGCTGATTTTATTAAAAAACTTCCAAATAAATTTGCCACCCTCCTCGGAAAACAGTTTGAGGGAGGCACTGAATTGTCCATTGGCCAATGGCAAAAACTGGCTATCGCCCGTGCTTTTTTTAGAGATGCACGGATTTTGATTCTGGATGAACCCACGGCAGCACTAGATGTGCAAAGCGAATACGAAACGTATCTCCACTTTCGCGATTTAACGAAGAACAAGGTCACGCTGATCATATCCCACCGGCTATCCACAGCCCATGTAGTGGATAGAATCATAGTCTTGGAAGGGGGCCGTATCGTAGAAGAAGGCAACCATAGTGCCCTGATCAATCTCCGAGGAGTTTACTCAGAATTGTATAATATGCAAGCGAAGCAATATAAAAGATGAACCGGCTAATCAGTCAAACGAAACAACTGGTAAGAGCTAGTGGTAGTATTATTTACTTAGCATGGAAAGCTGATGCCTTTCTGACAATCGCGTTTATTCTTTTGCTTACTTTAGCAAGCATCCTACCGGGGCTATCGGCTTTAGTCGTCAAGTACGTCGTCGATCAAATCTCGTACTCGATTATAGATACCAACCAAGCGCAGGAAGATGGTGCTACGTATCGCCACATTTTTTGGGGAGGTATTTTTATTTTTTCTCAAGTAGCCTATTTCATTATAAACCCGGCAAGTGAAGCGATTAGAACAACTCTGTGCGATCGTTTGCAAAGAAAAGTCGATCAAATGATTATGGAGACTTCAGCCTCTTTACCCGGACTTTTTTACTTTGAAACCCCTAAATTCTACGACCGCCTTCAATATCTGCAACGTCATACGTTTCTACCTGAAACTATGCTCTGGCTCATCTCAGCCTCAATTCGCAATTTCGTCACACTGATTTTTATTTTGTTTCTCTTATTCAAAATAGACTGGGTTATACCTTTGGTACTAGTGATTGTTTCTATCCCTCACCTGATTGTCCAGCTTCGCCATTATAAAAAATCGTACGATGTCATGTGGAGCAATGTGCCGGAATCTCGTAAGCTCGACTATTACTTCCAGATAATGGTCGATCCCAAGACCATCAAAGAAATAAAGACATTAAATATCGGAAAGTATTTCATAAACCGATATAGCACGGGGTTCGACAAAATCCTAAAAACAGTAAAGGTTGTAAAAATAGATCACGCTCACTTAACGTCAAAATTTGCCTTGTTGAGTGGAATTGGGCTAGCTAGTATGTATGTCTATGTGACCTACCTCGTCACCAGAGGAGATATAACACCGGGTGATATCGCGCTTTATTTTTCAGCAGTTACAACCGTTCAGGAAACTCTTTGGATGTTCACCTTGATGAGCGGCCAATTATCCGAGGTGGCTTTTCAGTATAGAGATTTTATGAAATTTTTGAATCTCAAACCTGTATTGACCAAGGCTGAACTGGAAGCACACGAGCACCAAAAACCTCTGGCCACTATTGAATTTAGGAATGTCCACTTCTCTTATCCCGAAAGCGCGACTGAAATTTTAGGAGGGGTATCTTTCACCATAAACGCCGGCGAGACTGTCGCCTTGATAGGCGACAACGGAGCCGGAAAGAGCACTATTGTCAAATTGTTGTGTCGCTTCTACGATCCGACGAGCGGATGTATCCTTATCAATGGAGTTGATTTGAGACAATACGAAGTCGATTCTTGGAGGAACAATATTTCAGCTATTTTTCAAGACTTCTCGCGTTTCAGTCTGACGGTACGCGAGAATATAGGAATCGGAAAAGTAGAAAATGTGGACGATCTGGCCTTAATAAAGGAAGCTGCCGAGAAGGGTATGGCTACCCCTCTTATTGCCAAGCTAGCTAACGGCTACTCCACCCTATTAGGCAGACAGTTTGCTGGCGGCGTTGACCTATCTGAAGGAGAATGGCAGAAAGTTGCGATGGCGAGAGCCTTCGTCAGAAGCGATGCGGGTTTACTCATTCTCGATGAACCTACATCTGCCTTAGATGCCGAGGCAGAGTATTCTATGTATCTTCGGTTCAAAGGACTGACGCAGGGCAAGATAACATTGCTCATATCCCACCGGCTTTCCACCGTCAAAATGGCCGATCGCATTATCGTTCTGGACAAAGGGAGTATTGCCGAAGACGGCAGTCACGCGGAACTCATGGCGGCGGATGGGAAGTACGCTTCAATGTTCAAAATGCAGGCCGATAGATATAAATAGAACGGGGAAGGTACCTACACGGAGACAAGGGTCTTGATCTGGGCGGCTCGTACGGGTTTCCCAGTGGTGGACAATAAGGTAAGAGGAGAAACACAATGGTTGTGAACAGTGGATGTCTGCTTAGCACCACGGATGGCTCAGGGCTGCCACCCGGCATTAGGGCCAGTATGACAGCGAACCCAGCTTATGCAACCAAGCGCATCCTCGCGGTTCTACTCTCTTGGGCCATGCTCGTCGTCGCACCGTCCGCACCGGCTCACGAGAGCGACAAAGAGATGGACGCCTTCAAGACGCACATCCCACCGAAAGTAGATGGTGCCCTAAACGACGAATGCTGGAAGATCGCCACCCCTTCGACCGGCTTCATTTTGATCGACCCCCATGAGGGCGTCGCCGCCACCAACCAAACCTTCATCCGCGTCTTATACGACGCCGATTACCTGTACATCGGCCTCGACATGCTAGACGAGGAACCCAGTAACATAGAAGGACGCATGGTGGAGCGAGATGGCCGGTTCGCGCCGCTGGACTTAGTCGGCCTCGTGCTAGACACCTATCACGATCACCAAAACGCCTACGGCTTCTACATAAACGCTTATGGCATCCAAAACGATTTTCGCGTCCAAGACGACGGGGCGGGCGGCTGGGGCGGCATCGACCAGAACTGGGACGGCGTCTGGCAGGCCGAGACCCACCTTCACGACCGCGGCTGGAGTGCCGAGCTCGCCATCCCGTTCAAGACCCTGCGCTTCCCCGAATCCGAACAGCACACGTGGGGGCTCAACGTCCAACGCATCGCCCGGACCGGGACCGAGAACAGCAACTGGGCGTTTATCTCCAGAGACGTCCGCTACCTCTTAACGGTGTCCAAGGCCGGCCACCTCCACGGCATTGGCCGCATCAAACAGGGGCTGCATTTAGAGACCCGGCCTTATGTGACCGGGCGTTACGAAAAGCGGCGCGATCAGCCCACCGAAGGGTGGACCGGCGACTTGGGACTCGACCTGAAGTACGGCATCGCCTCCAACCTCACCCTCGACGCCACCCTCAACCCAGACTTTGCCCACATCGAAGCCGACGAAAGCCAAATCAACCTGACGCGGTTTGAACTCTACCTTAGAGAGAAGCGGCCCTTCTTCCTCGAAGGGCAAACGCTCTTTACGCCGATGGATCTCTTTTACAGTCGCCGGATTAGCGACCCAGATGTCGGCAGCAAAATAACGGGTAAGATCGGCAAGAACAGCCTCGGCCTGATCGCGGCGCGCAACCGCCAAGAGGATGGCACCAAGCCGCATTTTGGCGTCTTGCGCCTCAAGCGCGACCTCGGGGTCAACTCCTCTATCGGCGCGTTGGCGGTCGGCAGGGATGACAGTCTAGGGCAGCAGGCCATCGGCAGCGACCTCGTGTTGAGCCTGACTGAAAACGCCAAGCTCTTCCTCGGTTCGGCCATGAGCTTTGGCGCGGACGTCGGCGAGCAAAACAAAATGCACACCGGCCGCCTGACGCGAAATTCCGACCGCTGGCCCTTCCGGGCTTGGGCGTCTTGGATTGACCCGGGGTTCAACGTCGATCAAATCGGCTTTATCCCGCACGACGCCGATGTCGGCGAGCGAGAGTTCGGCATTGATGGCAGCTACAGCTTCCGTCCCGATTTTCTCGGCATCCAAAAAATCTACTTGGGCCAAGAGCTTGTCGCCGAGCAGCGGACCAACGAAGAGGGCTGGGAATGGCAGTGGACCAACGTCGATCTGTCTGTGCGGCGATGGGATGACTCGTCCGCGTGGTTCAATCACAAGAACTGGCAAATGCGGTGGCAGCGAAACACGTACAAGGGCGACTCGTTTGAAGCTAGCTTTGACACCGGCAACGGGCGCAGATACCGGATCCAGGTCTTCGGCCAACTACGAGACCAATATGATTTTCAAGACGAGTATTTGGGCAACATACGTCGCGTAGCGGGCGTACTGCGATTCAACTTGGGGAAGGGGTTCTTTTTTGATTCTAGCACCGAATCCGTGTGGGAGTATTTCCCTTCCGGGGAGTTGGACGAAGTCAAGCGCGTCCTGTTGCTGCGGACGACGTACTTCTTCCAGCGCGACGTGTTCGTCCGCAGCTTTTTTCAGCGCAGCTTCCACGAGGACACCCTCGATCTCAATCTCCTTTTGAGCTACAGGTTCGGCGTCAACGACAGCCGGTTCTACATCGCGTATAACGAACACCGGGCCAAGGACGAGGCCGTGGAGCGCGTGTTGCTGACGAAAATTAGCTATATGTCAAACTTTTGAGCCGCGCTACTTGCTTTTCAAATTTTCCACTTCCAGAAAGGAGAGGGAAACATCGATCATCAAAGTGAGTAACCTGTTTAAACCGTATAAAGTCTCCCCAAATGATCCAAGCCAAAGGGATCCCTCAAAGGCCTGTTCTGGCCGCAGATGTCCTCGGCCGGCTGCATCGAAGTTTTGGACGTCGAGCCCTCTTTGCTACTGGGTTCCACCGCTTCGACCACTGTACTAACTAATGGTGCTAGTGTTTTGATCCAACGGTGATTGGATAGCCCTTTCTTCCCAATGGCGTGCTGCGCCCGGCCTTGACGCACCGGATGGCGCAACTCAATGCCATAGCTGTCGACCACTCCCAATGTCGTCGGCTCCGCTCGGAAGCGGTCGGTCCAATCGGCATGAGCGGCGAAGAGGCGGAACAAGCGGGTGCGCGACGGCAGGCGCGGGAACCAAGCCTGCCAGTCCCGCACCAGCCCGTGGTAAAATGCCCGTTTACCCCCGCCTTTGAGCGCATACAACACCCCTAAAGTGACTACCTCACTCGGATATAAGGACGCTTGCGGGTGTTTGGGCACGGCAAGCATCTGATTGTCGATTCGGTAAAACAGGGCTATTATAAACTCGGCCGTGGTCATCAGGACGCTCCTTGGCTGAAAGGTGAGATACCCTCAGCGTAGGAACTACTTTGACCACGGTCAACATACTAGCACCATTAGTTACTAAACCCCTGCACAAAACCTTCATGGCCAATCAGCTAGAGATGGCCCAGTTGAGATACCTCTAAGGCCCTCGACGAGTTGCTTAGAGCGCACCATGAAGGCCGCAGTAGAGAAGGCGGGCACCCGCTAGGATGCCGCTACTTGACCGTCGGAGCGCGGCTCCTTGATCGGCACCGTGCGCTGGGGCGAGACGCCTCACGCCCTACGGTAACTGCGCGAAGCCTTGAAGCGGCACCCAGCACGGAAAAGGAAAATCCGATGAATAAACGCGCCTGTAGGACCTCGTCGATCTTGTTGTCGCTGTCGTTCGCACTCGCGGCGTTTGCCGGTGAGGTTGATTGGCCGTACTACGCTGCTGACCGAGGCGGCACCCGCTACACTCCGGCCGATCAGATCAATCGCGACAACTTCGATCAGTTGCGCGTAATCTGGCGTTATCGCCCCCGCGATCAGCAGATCTATGAGGCGGCCAATGCTAGCCGAAGCCGGGATCGGGGCCGGGGTGGTCGGCGGCGCGGTCGTTCCCGCCTCCGTTTCGACAATCACCGCGCCACGCCGCTGGCCGTGAACGGCGTGCTCTACTATGGCTCGCCCTTCAACATCCTCTCGGCCATTGACGGCCAAAGTGGCGAGGAGCTATGGGCTTTCGACCCAGAGGCTTGGAAGGCTGGTTCCTTTTTCTTGGGCAATTCGCGCGGGGTGAGCTATTGGACCGATGGCGAGGTTGAGCGGGTGTTTCTGGCCACTTCGACCGCCCATCTGTATTCCATCGACGCCAAGACCGGCGTCCCAGATCCGAATTTTGGCGAGGGCGGGCGCGTCGATTTGGGTGCCTTGCTGCGTCGGCCGCTGGGCGAAAGAGAGCGCAGAGGCTACGGAGTTACGGCACCGCCCGTGGTGTGTCGCGATGTGGTGGCTGTTGGCTCGGCGATC
Organism: Candidatus Latescibacterota bacterium; assembly: GCA_965242865.1. GTDB lineage: Bacteria > Latescibacterota > UBA2968 > UBA8231 > UBA8231. The sequence continues at coordinate 3,632,451 of CBDETK010000013.1, read as the reverse complement.
TTAGATGTGCGTGGTCGGCCGCCGGCCGAGTACACGCCTCCCGGCGATGTGCAAGCGTTTGACGTGCGGACCGGCGCGAAGGTGTGGGAGTTTCACACGATTCCGTTAGAGGGCGAATACGGCAACGAAACGTGGGAAAACGAGGCGTGGAAGAAATACGGTGCGGCCAATGTATGGGCGACGATGACCGCCGACGAGGAATTGGGCTACTTCTACCTGCCGGTGAGCACGGCCAGCCACGACTACTACGGCGGCGAGCGCCCCGGCGACAACCTATTCAGCGAGTCGGTGGTCTGTCTCAAGGCCGCGACCGGCGAGCGGGTGTGGCACTATCAGTTGGTTCACCACGGCCTGTGGGATTACGACCCGCCGGCTGCGCCCCTTCTGTTGGACGTGGTCGTCGATGGTCAAGCGCGCAAGGTCGTCGTCCAACTGACTAAACAGGCTTTCTGCTTCGTCTTTGACCGCGTCACCGGCGAACCGATTTGGCCGATTGTCGAAAAGCCGGTGCCGCAGTCGCAGGTGCCAAGCGAACAGACCGCGCCGACGCAGCCCTTTCCGACCAAACCGGCGGCCTTTGAACATCAAGGCATCAGCGAGGACGATCTGATTGACTTCACGCCGGAGTTGCGGGAGGAGGCTAAGGCCATTCTCGCTGAGTATGACTACGGTCCGCTCTACACGCCGCCGACCGAGAAGGGCGTCTTGTCAGTCCCCGGTCAAAGGGGTGGTGCGGACTGGGCGGGCGGTGCGGCCGATCCGCGCACCGGCGTCCTGTACGTGCCGTCGCATAAGGCCATCACCACCGTGGAGTTGCGCCCGGTAGAGAACCCAGAAGCACACTCGGCGTTTTCTGCTCGCGTTGACGAGTATGTCGCTGGCCCTCGGGGTCTGCCGCTGGTCAAGCCGCCCTACGGCAGCATCACGGCGATTGACCTCAACAGCGGCGAGCATATCTGGCGGACGACGGTGGGCAAAGGTCCGGTCGATCATCCGGCTCTCAAGGACCTCGACCTGCCGTATATGGGCTGGGCCAACCGCACCTTCGTCTTGGCCACGCCGAACCTTCTGTTGGCCACTTCCGAAGACCCCCACGGCCTAGCCGACGCGGGCGAGGATTACTTCGTCGATCGCGATGCGTCACTGCGGGGATACGATTTGGCGTCCGGCGAACAGATTGGCCGCGTCGAATTGCCTAGCAACGCCTACGGTGCGCCGATGAGCTACACGGCTGGCGGTCGTCAGTTCGTGGTCGTGCCGCTGGGCAACCGAAGGCGTCCGCCCGAATTGGTCGCCTTGGCCATTCCCCGCGAGGGAGAAAGACTGCCGCCCCAAGGCCGAGACCGCGGCGATGCCAACTACAACGCCTATTACGAGGCGGTAGCAGCCATTGATGCCGGCGACGCCGAGGCCCTGCAAAAGTTGCTGGCAGAACACCCCAAGCTAACGACAGCCCGCGGCTATTTCGACGAGTATTACGAATACCCGCACTTTCGCGGGGCCACGCTCTTGCACCACCTAGCCGGCGAGCCACAGCGAGTGCCGTTGCCGGCAAACGCGGTTGAACTCGCCGCGGCGTTACTCGCAGCAGGAGCCGACCCCAACGCCGCCACGTACGACTCGGTCGCCGTGCTGGATCTGTTCGTAGAAAGCGATCAGCTCGAATGGGCCGAGAGCAAGCCCGAAATGATCCAGCTCCTAGTGTCCAACGGCGTGGATGTGAACCGCAACCGGGGCCGAATGTTATGGAACGCGCTTAGGGAGAGGGACCTAGATTTGGCGCACATGTTGGTAGCCGAGGGAGCGACCGTGGATTTGCGCTTTGCCGCGGGCGTCAACCGCATTGACCTGATGGCCGAGTTCTTCGACCCAGAGGACAAGTTGAAAGAAGGAACCGGACACCTCTACCACCCGGACCCGGACACCGTGCTCACCGCCGATCAGATTATGGTGGAAGCACTCAATTTTGCGGCTTATAGTGGCGCGTTGGAAGCGGCGGAGTTTTTGTTGGATCGCGGCGCGGATATTAACGGGTTGGCCGGTGGGTTTAGCCGGTACGATCGCGGCAGTACGCCGCTGCACAAAACCGTCATGGCCGATCAGCTAGCGATGGCTCGCCTGCTCTTGGCGCGGGGCGCGAACCCATTGGTAGGGGATCTGCGCTTTGGCATCACGCCGTACGAATGGTCCAATTACTTGGATACCTCCAAGGCCCTTGACGAACTGCTCAGAGAGCACCATGAGGCCGCCGTAGGACCGGCGGATGCGGACTAGGCATCGCTCCTTTGAGGAAGGTACATAGACGGGCCATGTGAATTGCTGTAGGCCATGTCCGCGTCTTAATTACCTTCGGTCTTCAACGATATGGATTATGTCCGGGGTTATTCGTTGATGGATGAGCCTGTACGCCCGGGAGACGCTCATTGATGGCGGTGGCCAAATCCACTCCGTGGTTTCGTGTGTTATCCGTGACAATTTTCTTGGCCCTCGTCGCCTTAACGTACTCAAGCGTTTCATTGAAGTCCGCATGATTAGATAACGCCACCCTATAAGCCCGATCAGAATATGTCACCAGCGGATCATCGGCATTGGCCATGTACGCGCTGCATGTGACGCTCGTTTCGCCGATTGGTTCGTTGCCTAAACCATCTCCCTTTGAATACAGTCGAATATAGGCTCGTTCCCTCATGGCAGATTGACCTGCGTCCGAGTCGAGTGCGTATAGGTCCCCGATAGCGGATCCGTGATTCTGATAGACCTTCACTTCCCCAATGAGTCGTTCGCTGGCCAAAATCGGAACCCCTACGTTGACCCCGAGTACATGCAACACGCGCTCGATAGTTCCTCTGTGAGCTTTGACATGCACAGAACCATGTCGCAATCGCTCGCATACGAGGTTTAACAGACACTCCTCCGCTTCCGCTTGGGTGTAGCGGCGTACGCTTCTGGGACTCCCATAGGTGCTGTCCACAACGAGCTCGTCGACTTGAATAACCTCATTGAGGGGCCAGCCGAAGTCACTTGAATAGCCGACTCGGAGGCCGTCGGGTAATTCCAGTGCGACTTGACATGAGCCGAGCATGTGGTTGGAGGGAAGAAGGGATAGCTTCGAGCCGTCGTCGAGCACACGCTCGTCGCCTCGATTTACTCGGTGAATATTGTCACGGAACTCAAGGTCTGCATTGCGTTCCTCTACCAGAAGTGCATACGTTTCTGGACTCATCAGAAAATCCTGAAAGCCCTTGCTCTTGTCGAACTCGCCCATGTGGTCATCGTGGATATGTGTCTGGACGCGGAAAGGGTATCCTTCGGCGAAACCATCACACACTACTTTTGACCCGAGGCAGACGGCACCACTCTCAAGAACGTCAACAATGGGGTCGGGCATTCTCAACAGTCTCCGAGATGTGGGTTCGAAGCCGCGCCTCAATGCTCTCCTTGCCAATGCTCTTCATTGACGCATCAAAGCCCTCGTTTCCGACTAGTGTGAAGAATCGCTTTCCGAGCCGACCAGACGCTCCTCGGATGTTGAGAAGTTTGATACCCGACTCAAGAATCGAATCTCTCTCCGTCTGCGTGAGTTCTATGAGAGCGTCCTCGACATTCTGATCAACAACCGAACCGATGAAGACGTAGCGTCTTTCGATTACTGGACGCATACCTAAGATTTCCTTTAGGCATGTGCAAATAGGACGCTCCGAACGCATTCTAAGTTGTACGACCTGTCGGACCTCTTTTCCATTGAGGCCATCTGCGAGGATCGAACTAGCGACGATACGCTGATCGTCAAGATCCTGAAGCCGTACCAACTCAATAGCGGACGAAAAGCCGATAGCGTCCTTGCCAGATCCCCAATCAACTAGATGTCGAAGATCGTGCGGTAGGTCGAGAATTCGTAAAAAACGACCGACGCCTGTTCCGTCGATGCGGGCCTCGGTTGCACAGTCCCTGAGAGATGCACCTGAGTCGCGAGCTTTGCGGAAAAGTGATCCCACCTCTATGGGAGAGTACGGGCGCCCCTTCTTGTGTGTCCCGTAACCCACGGACATCCGAAGGCGTGCAAGTTCCAAGGTGCTCAACCCGGCCAGCATCGACTCTACTCCTCCTCTAAGAGGCCGCGCCCAATCAGTGCTTCTTCGATGAGGGCAGAAATCGCCTCGTCTTGGTTGGTACCTTCTTCTTGTGCAAACCTTCGGATAGCCCTGTGTGTGTCGTGGGTCACCGTTACCTGCGTTACTCTAGCCCCAGTTCTCGCATCCTCAATTTTGTCGTCAATTGGTTTGGCAGGGTTTTTCTTAAATTCCTCAGAAAATTTTGTGCGTTGGGGGCCCGTCATTTGTTCCATTTCTTGGGCTAATTTAGTAGCGACATCAATGTCTGTCTCTCCGTCGTCCTTAGTGGCAGCATCTTGCGCCTTTAGGGCGACATTGACACCGATTTGCCCTTCATCAACCATCTCTTTCAACTTGGATGCCAACCGCGGGTACTTCACGTAATCCCGCACGTTTTTGTAGGACAAGCCCGTAGCTTCCGTTACAGCCTTTGCATTTCCTCCATAGGCGTTGTACAGGTAAGTGACTCCGTCGATAAGATCTTTTCCGGAGAGCTTTCGCCGAATAAGATTCTCGGTAATCGAGATGGCCTTGGCTTCGTGCTCTTCAACTCGTTCGTCAAGAATGGCTGCCGTGATGCTTTCCCGGCTCAGATCCTTATGTGCCAAGAACCGCCGCTGGCCTGTGAGAATCTCCCACTTACCCGCATCCCTCGCTGGACAGACTACAATCGGCTGTAGCAGTCCTTGCACTTTGATGCTTTCGGCCAAGTCTTCAATTTCCTTGCCGACGTCTTGGACCCGTGCCTGCCCTTTTCCAATGGTCAGGTTATCGAGCGGAATATCTTTATACTCAACGATCTTTGCCATGACTTTAGATCTCCTCTTTTTTGTGTGTGTGCGCCAGAAAGATGTCTCCGGTTGTAAGTTCCAAAATCTGCATCAGTTCCTCCTTTGTGAAGCGATGAGTAGGTGTTTCCGCGGATTCGATTACTTCATCGAACAGACATTTCTTTTGTTCAAGTATCGTTTCGATGCGCTCCTCGATCGAATCGGCTACGAGGAAACGAATAACGTGTAATGGCTCCTCTCGGTCAAAGCGATGAGCTCGATAGATCGCTTGGACCTCGACTGCGGGATTCCACCACCTGTCGAAGAGCACGACGTGCGTCGCCTCTCCCAAGTTCAAGCCCACGCCTCCTGCCCGAAGAGATACCATAAGTCCCCGAGGCGTAGCCCCGGTCCTAAACCGGTTTATGGCAATCTGCCTCTCGGCAAGCGACATTGATCCTGTCAAGAGGTCGTGCGGAAGTTCAATCCTATCCGAAATCCATCGTAGAGTTTCGACGAACTGCGAGAATACAAGAATGCGAGCAGAATTTCCGACCCCTTCGCTAATCGTCTTCAGAGCGTCCAATTTTGACGAGGCGTTCGCGGGTGCATCGAAATTACAGATAATCTTCAGTCGTGTGATGAGCCCAAGCAACGCGGTGCTGCGATCTCCGTCAGATGAGTTTTTAATGATGGTCTGGGTGCGATTTACCCATAGTTCGTCGTACCTTGTTCTCTGCGGTACTGAGAGTTCGATTTTCAAGTCTTGGAATATAACTGGCGGCAGTTCAGTACGAACGCCAGACTTTCGCCGGCGAAGCATCATCGACTCCAATTTTTTGACCAAGTACGATTTAGAAAGCTCTCGTCCAACCGACGGGTCGAGGAAACGGAGAATAGATACAATATCATTTTCGTCGTTTTCGAGAGGTGTAGCAGACAACGCCCAAGCACGTTTGCGCGGCAGGAGCCGGCAGGCTAATGCAGTAGTGGAATCCCTGTTTTTGATTCGTTGGGCCTCATCAAGAATCACGAGATCGAAGGTATCCGAGGGAATCCGGTCCAAGCCATCGAATCGAATTTGCTCGTAAGAACTCACGAGGACAGGGATTGGCAGTAGGTAAAACGCTTTACGGTCGCGTACAGTACCCTGTACGCGCCGCGTCGCCACTGATGGTGCCCAAGTCGAGATCTCCATCATCCAGTTCGTCGTCAGCGATGCGGGTGCGACGATCAAGGCCCGGCGTACCTCGCTCTGTCCGTTCAAGAGAAGTGCTAGTGCTACCGCAGTCTGGACAGTTTTCCCCAGCCCCATCTCGTCAGCGAGGAGGGCAGAGCGAGATCGATACAAAAACGCGATACCCTCCCACTGGTAATTGTGGAGCGTCGCGGGAACGCCGAGTTGGCTTTCTGCGAAACGGCGAAGGTATCGCAAGTCAGACGTCAAACAAACTTCCATACACGAACTGCCAGTTTTGCCATTTCTCGCTGCCTGATTTCGATATTAGCCGGACTCCAGTCATCATATTGGCTTAGGCTACGTGTAAGCATGATACTACTGTCTTGATAGCTCTCACGTTTCTTCGCGAAATTACCGTTATATTTCTCCCCGGGCCTATTGTCCGCCGGTCCCATTAGTGTCAAGTTTCCGATCCGGTGGACCCATTCGGATCTATCGACGTCATTGAAGCTACTCCAGCCACTCCAATGCTGCGGAGACTTTGGAAGTATGTGCTCCACATTGCAATCTCGTTCAATGAATAGCTGTGCGTCGCCCTGTATGGCACCGTTGATCCCGAGTAGGAGCTGCTTGATTTTCGGGTGAGCGGTCATTCTAGCCTCAACCATCTCGTCCAGAAATTTGGAGTCGTCTAGCACTCCATGTGCATGCGCCGACCGATCGCAACTCTGTAAGAAATTAGCGAATTCGTCATCAGGAATATCGTCGGCTGCTGCGATATTCTTTGCATAGTTCGAGAACTCAGATTCAAAGTGAGACGGCTCAAACTTGGGTGTAATGAACGCTGTTCTGAGGACGAAAGTCGCTAGACGACTCAGATTTCTATTGGCAATTCGCGCAATCCGTTTCTTTTTGCGGCCATCCGATTCTTGAACCCACCGAGTCAACATGGCAAATATCAAGGGCTGAGTAATTGTATATCTGCGCAATTCTCGAAGAAAAACCGCCAAATTCCTAGGAGAGTTAGTTGTGCCTGAAGCCACTCTGAATTCGCGGATAAAGTCAGGGTCGGGAGTCGCCGCCGCTAGCGTTCGGAAGAGTTCCAAAGACTCGGGAGAGGTGATTTGTTCAATCAAGTTGAACGTATAATCCGCTAAAAGCTCAGTCGTTCCGTGTCTTCTGTCCCTCTGGGTACGGATAGCGTCCCGTGCGTCGCGGTAGAAGTGATCCTTGCGTAGAAAGCCGAATTTGCACTGTAGGTGGCACCGCATGTATTCGGATGCTTTCTTAGAGCTAGGAATAATTGTTCGGATTTTCTCTAGATTTTCATGCACCGAATTTTTTCTCTCGGAATCGCTTTCCGAGTTAAAATGCGAATATAGATAATTGCGGATGAGGTCCAAGTCGTCTAGTTGCTTACCTCTACAGTTGATTGTCTCATATACGGCGTTCGGATCGATGTGCGGTGGAACCCGCAGACATGCTACTTCGAGCTTCTCAAGAAGAAAGTCGAAATACCGTTCTGATTCCTCGTAACTCATGGGAGAGAAGAAGCTCTCGATCTCTGTCCATGCGGCAGTGAGTGGACCGTTGGCCCTAATCGGGTTCCCACGAATCATTTGGCGATATGGCATAGCGTCATTCTTCGCCGGAAAAATCCGAGGGGTGTAACGATCTGTGTTGTCTATGATCCATGTCCTTTGGGCATCAAGGTCGAACAGCATCCTTAACGCGAGTCCTTCCCGTTGCGAACCCTTTGCTTTATGTACGAACCGGCGGCAAAGCGCGGCGCAAATCAACGATATCGTTACCATTCGTTGTTGGCCATCGTTTATCTCCCACCGTCGTTGTCCAACCGTTACGAGCATGATGGCACCTAGGAAGTAGCAGTCGCGGCTTTCCTTGATCGCATCATTGATGTCGTGGAGTAGTGCATGGACATCGCTCTGCTGCCAATCGTAATAGCGCTGATGCCACGGGACATCGAAACGGCCCTGTTGGAACAGATCCGAAAACAACATCGCTTCTGCCCCGATAACAGTCTGAGATTGCTTTGTCAAGCCGAAGCTCCTTCAGGATTAGGAGTAATCGCTTCGTCTAGGGCCGAACGACAGTCTTGGCGAATTTGGTCTCGACGCCAGATGTCCTCGATGACGTCGAGTTCTGATTCGGTAATTAGCTGTTGTGCTATTTCTTGTTGCAAAGCCTGCAATTCACTCAGAATACGCTTGCGGACATCGAGTTTGAAAGGTCCCATGACAGGAGTTCCGTCGGCACGGGATTTCAAGTTTCCATCTCGCCGTACGCGCTGACGGTTTGCATCGTCTTCGCGGAGTTGGACCAGCCGCTCACGGAAGTCGAAGAGACGTGTGAAAACCTCTGCATCTTCGTGGCCAGAATCGATTAAGCCGCGCAAGCTCCGATCTTTACTGACGACGGTACATGTCCAGCAACCGAACCTAGGTGAGGTTGTTCCACATGAGGGTGCATCGTCCTTGGTCAGTACCAGCGGGCATTCCCCTCCACCAGCGTTCCGATACAGAGTGATTAGATCGCGATGCGAGCCTCCCCATGGTGGCCTTCGTTGCATTAGGATCAGCCACACATCCTCGTCTTTGAATTCGGCGAGCGGTGCGAAGATACGGCACCCCTCGACAGAACTGTGAGGATTCATCTTGGTTGCCGAAACGCCGTGCTTTGCCATGTTGCGGCGGCGGTTCTCGGACTCACTCTTGCGCGTTCCCACCAATAGCACAGTACGCTTGTGCGTACGAACAAGATTTTCGAGTAATTGGCTAGTTGGGACAATTTTCATTCGATCGGTACACCATCGGAAATTTCGTGTCGGGGGAATGTAGCCACGTCCAATCACGTTGACCCAGAAAGTTTGATCGATATGCGGCCTCGTGATCTGCGTCTCGATCGGCAGTTCGTTCGCGGCGGCAGCGGTGCTGATCGTCGATATGGTAGTTTTGAGATGTCGGATGACCAGCGGCGACTCGACTAGCGTATCATTGCCTACTATATAGACCTTGCGCCGCCGCGAATGGGCAGGAAGCGGTGCCAACACCTCCCATATCAGTTGGAGAAGCAAGGTCGAATCTTTTCCACCAGAATAGGCCACTACCCACGGGTCGAGATGCTTACGCAAGTACTCCCTCCGAATGATGTCCATAGTGTCGTCGAGCCGCTCGACGACACTATGGCTATCGCTTGCGCCGGATCTCTGTTGGGTGTGCTCGTTCATGTCATCACTGCCGGCCGTACCAGAGAGTACGGGTTGGTGCCATGGTCCCTTCGGCGAAGTGCTCGCCATTGGGGGGACAATTGGCGCAAGGCGTCAACGGAGTTCCGGACGCATGACACAGCAAAGTCGACTTCTTCTTCAGTCGTGAATCGTCCGAGACTGAAGCGGACTGAGCAGCTTGCGAGATCCTCGGGCAAGCCTAAAGACCGCAATACATGGGAAGGCTCAACGCGGGATGACGTACAGGCCGAGCCGGATGAGATAGCAACGTCCTTCAACGACATCATCAGGGACTCACTCTCGACACAAGCGAATCCTACGTTCACGATTCCTGAAACGCGGTTCGCACTGTTGCCGTTTATGAAGGTATGCTCAATATCTGCAAGACGATCAAGCAAGCGGCGATCGAGTTCGGCGATAGCTTCAACATCGCGGTTTCGACGTTCACATATCAATTGTGCGGCCTCGCCCATGCCGACTAGTTGATGTGTTGCCAATGTCCCCGAGCGGATGCCCTGTTCTTGGCCGCCGCCATGTATTTGAGGTTCGATTTGGACACGGGGCCAGCAGCGTCGCACGTAGAGTGCTCCGACGCCCTTTGGCCCGTACATCTTGTGGCCGCTAAGTGAAATAAGATCCGCTTTCACAGAGCGTGTATCAAGCGATAAACGAGCGACGCTTTGAGCAGCGTCCACATGGAGTGGTATCCCCTGAGTGCGAGTTATTTCGCTGATCGCATTGACGTCGGTGATGGTCCCGACTTCGTTGTTCACGTGTATAAGGGAGACGAGGATGGTGTCGTCTCTCATCGCTTCCTTCACGAGTTCTGGGGAGATTAGACCGTCCTGATTAGGGCTGATATAGGTAATTTTGAATCCTTCACGAGCTAGTTTATCGCATGAAGCCAGAACCGCTTTGTGCTCCAGACTTGAGGTTACGATATGTTTGCCTCGATGGGCATATCCATGCGCTACGCCCTTGATAGCTAAATTGACGGATTCGGTGGCTCCCGATGTCCAAACGATCTCGGACGGGTCAGCGTTGATGAGTTGGGCCACCTGATTCCGTGCCTTCTCCACTGCCGCCCCGGCTTCTTGTCCAAAGCGATGTGAACGCGACGCTGCGTTGCCGAACGTCCCATCCAGCCCTAGGTACTGGGTCATCACCGCGATGACCTGCGGGTCGACAGGCGTCGTTGCGGCATAGTCCAAATAAACGGGATACATGAGTCGGAGATCGTTTTTCCGTAAAGCGGCTAAATAAAGACAGGCCCTTAGTAAAGGAGGCATGGCTTACCAACCAAGGAAACCGATGCCGTCTCATCCAAGTAAGCTGTTAGACTCAGTGTATCGTATCCCTCGCATCGGGTCAAGCCCCGTTGCCCCCACTCGCCTGTCGTGTCCCTTCATAAGATACGGGGCCACACATTTCCTCCATCTGAGTTGTCAATGCGCCGCTTGCTATCGGTTTCAGACGGGTCTTTGGGATCTCTGCTCCGCGCCGGCTCACTTGACCAACGACACCTTGCGTTCCTGCACGGTATCGCCCGCTTGCAAGCGCACGACATACACCCCACTGGCGAGTTCGCCCGCGTCCCAACGCACCCGGTAAGCCCCGCGTTTGCGCCACGCCGCCACGAGCGTTTTCACCCGCTGTCCCGTTGGGCCGAAAACCTCCAGCCGCACCATCCCGGCTCGTCCCACGCTGAAATCGATATGCACTTGACTGTTGAAGGGGTTGGGATAGGGCAAATGTAAATCGGTTTTCTGCGGCGTCCGCTCCGCAGCCTGTACCGCGGTGGCGTCCTCTTCCCCCACATACACCTTTACATAGCCATCCGCGGTCGTCACCACGATGTCCAGAAAACCGTCCCTATCCACATCGGCCAAGGCAATGTCGCTGCTGCGACCCTCCACCTCGAGCGTCCAAGCCCGGCGCAGGGTGCCTTCGGCCTGTTCCACGCAGATCAACTGGGTGCCGCTGCCAAACAGGAACTCGTCGCGCCCATCGCCGTCCACATCGCCGGAGACCACGTCTGTATAGGCCCGCACCCCATCGTCGAACTCCAGCAAAACCGCGCCATCCGCCGCTTGGAAAAGACGGACGCCCTCGGCGGTGGAAGCGAGTAGTTCCGCGGCCCCATCGCCATCGCTGTCGCCCACTCCCATCAGCGATTGCACTTCGGTATTGTTGCGGTACGGGGTCTGCCAGATGCGCTGGCCATGGCTGTCCAAAACGGCGTTCAAATAGCCGCAGTGCCCCCAGAGGAGCTCGGGCCGGCTGTCGCCAAATAAATCGACCACCGCTGGGAAGGCATAGCCGACAAAGGAATCGCTCTCAAACAGCGGATTGAGGCCGTTGGAATACCCATAAGCTTGGCGCACCACCTGCGCCGTGCCCGTGACTCCGTCGACGATGTGTAGTCGGTCGGGCCACATCACCACGATCTCGTCTAAGCCGTCGCCGTCCACATCCCCGGCCGCGCTGGGATGGCCCCCCAGACTGCGACCGCTGCCGTCCTCGGGCAGGACGAAACCATTGGATTCCCAGACGATTTCACCGCTGCGCCCGTCGAGCAAAAAGCCCACTTCGCTGCCCAACTTGCCGCGCCGCAGACTGGCGAATACATCCATGTACTCGTTGCTGCGAAAGTACCCAGCACTCCAGTAGGACAGGCCGCTGAAATTCCATATCGGCATGCTGCCGTCAAAGCCAACGAACTCGGTCTGCCAGCGGATGGAGCCATCGGCCGCGAGTGCCACCAAGCTGGCGTTGCCGCTGGCCGCCTCCCGCGCCGCCAGTACTTCCCGGTGCCCATCGCCATCTACATCGGCGGCGACCACGCCCCAGTGGTGGGGCGCGTTGTTGGTCTGGCCGTAACCTGACACCTGCCACCGCCGTTGAGGCTCGCCCTCGCCCCAGTCTTGCAGACACAGCACTTCTTGGGTCGCGGTCTGCACGACCACCTCCACCCGGCCATCGCCCTCCAAATCAGCTACTACGGGTGTGCCGGCCGGGGTAAATGCTTGGCGGCTCCACTGGTGCAACTCGCCCGAGGCCTGCTCCAGCATCAGCGTCTGACTGGGAAGCCCCCGTCCCTTGAGATACAGCAGGGCCGCCCCGTTGTCCGCCACCGCCGCTGCTTCTAGGGCCATCCCGGCCGGACCGCGCACCGACCAGCGCGGTCCGATGCGTCCCGTGTGATCGCTGCCCCAAGCGGCTAACACTTCGCCGGCCCCGTCCGGCGCGAGCGCGAAGAAATCGCGCCGGCCATCGCCATCTACGTCGCCGGTTGACACCGTGCGCAGTCCGTCGGCCGCGCCGGTGCTCACCGCTAGGGGCAATTGGTTCAGCAGTACCGTACTGAAGCGGCCTCGCTCGTGGCTCCAGCGCACGGTTGCCGCTCCCGCCGTCAAGGACCAGACCGCCAGCGGCGCATACGTTGGCAGGGCTTCGCCAGTCGTAGCCGAGACGAACAGCTCCAAACGCCCGTCGCCATCCACATCGGCCATACCGTGCAAATGGTGCTGCGGGAAATCAAAACGGGTCTCGCCGCTGAGCGCATCGACGCCGACCACGTGCCACTGCCCATCGCCTTGATCGTTGTAGATGCTGTACACCAGCTCAAAGCGACCATCGCCGTCCACATCCACTAGGGCCTGCGGTTTGGGCCGCACGACCTTGGTTGATTGCGCTGGGTCGGGCTGAATGTCGCGCAGCCAGCGCAGGGTCAATTCCGTCCCGTCGTTGTCAATGACCTCGGTGTGCATGCTAAAATCGGCCACCACCCCGAACTCGGGATACGGATCGTCGTCGATGTTGGCGGCCCCGAACCAGCCGTAGTTGCGATACCCGTGGTACTGCAACTGCATTTTGGTTTCTCCGGTGGCCCCGTCGAAGACGAGGATGCGGTAGTGGGTGGCCACGACGATGTCGAGTTGGCCGTCTGCATCGACGTCCACCACCAAGACATTGGGATCCCAAGTGTTGGCAAAGAACTCGGTCTCCCACACGACCCAGGGCTCGCCGTGGTCGTACGCGAGCAGTCGGCCCTGCTTGGGCGCGGCCCCGCCATCGCTGAAAGAATTTCCCATCTCAAAGCGCTGCAAGCCCGCCTCCCCGGGCAGTATCTGGGCCACTTTGAAGCCATTGTCCAGCGGCATGGCGACCTCGACGCCGCCGAGGTCAAAAATCGGTGGCCCGACCCCCCAAGCTCGCCCTTGGGTGCCGATGTAATTGGGAGCTACTGGGGCGGCAAAGGGCAAGGCCACCGAGGCGTCGCCCTCCTGCTGGGCTACTTCCACATAGCCCTCCCAAGCGGCGATGTCGTAACGCCAGCGTTCTTGCGGCGGGCCGTGGCGCATTTGACCGATCCCCGAGGCCCGGCCGCTCATCTGGCGGTCGCCGCGCAATTGCAGCCACTCGCTCGCGTGCCCGGGCGTCCATGCCGCCAGCATCAGCACCAGCAAAACCATTGCTGACGCTTCTTATAGCGGCCTGTCGGGATCGACCTCTGCCGCGTAGTTGATGCCCGCAAGGCCAAAGCCGAAAAGCCCCAGAAACTCCGTGCGATAACTCTCGATATCCGACAGTGCCGCGAGGTTGTCGGTGTTGACTTGCTCCCACAGCACCGCGACTTCCCCCTGCACATCCTCGCGCATTTCTCGGTCGTCCATGCGGATGCGCCCCTCGGCGTCGGTGGAGGCGTCTGCATAGAGGCCATCGGCGAAGAGGCGGTGCATCTGCTCGATGCAGCTTTCGTGGCAGCCTTTTCCTTTCATCACCTTGTACAGCAGCGAGATATAGAGCGGCACGACCGGGATAGCCGCGCTCGATTGGGTCACCATGGCCTTGTTGACGGAGATGTGGGCACTGCCGCTTTTAGCTTGTAGATACTTGTCGAGCGTTTTGGCTGTCTTTTCTAGGTGATTCTTGGCTTGGCCGATGGTCCCGTCGCGATAGACCGGGTGGGTCATTGCCGGGCCGATATAGGTATAAGCGACCGTGCGAACGCCGTCGGCGAGCACCCCCGCCTCGTCGAGGGCTTCGATCCACATCTGCCAGTCTTCCCCCCCCATCACCGCGGTGGTATGGGCGATCTCTTCTTCGCTCGCCGGGCTGATGGCGATGTCGGAAACCTCGCCGGTTTGGACGTGGACGGTCTTGCTGGTATAGGAGCGGCCGATGGGCTTGAGGACGGAGCTGAAGTTTTCGCCGGTGCGCGGATGAGTCCGCCGCGGCGACGCTAGGCTGTAAACGACCAAATCAACGGCTTGCAGGTCCTCGCGGATGGCGGCGATTGTCTCGGCCTTGATCGCGCTGGAGAAGGCATCGCCGTTGATGCTGCGGGCGTAGTGGCCAGCGTTGCGTGCGGCCTCGTGAAAGGCCGCGCTATTGTACCACCCGGCCGTTGCCGTGCGGTTGCCGGCCGCTGGCCGCTCGAAAAAGACCCCGAGCGTGGCCGCACCCGCGCCAAAGCAGGTGGCGATGCGCGACGCTAGCCCGTAGCCGGTAGAAGCACCGACGACGAGGACTTTCTTGGGGCCGTTGAAGGGGGGCTGGCGTTTGACCCAGTCGATCTGGTCTTGGACAGCGCGAGCGCAGCCGTCGGGATGGGCCGTAGTGCATATAAAGCCGCGAACTTTGGGTCGGATGATCATGGCATCTCCTTGGTTGAGCAGACGATTGAATAATGGCCCGTGCTGCGGTTGGGCGCAAATGATTCGCTTGGCGGCTCTACGGGCACATTCGCAGGGGGTGCGGCGGTGCTCAAGGCCCTTGTGGGCGGCTCGTACGCATGGGATGCCTCAAGCGGCTTGTTCCTCTTGGGCGAATATCACTTTCATTTTGAAATTTTTAGGCAGAGAAGCACTCTCATTTTTTAGAAGGGTAGGTCGCGCAGCAGGTTATAGTCTCTCGCCTTCAACCTAAGTCCTTTCCATCTGGCGACCTACCCTTCACCCGCCTATTGAGGTGTCCAGATGGCGCGAAGGTCTCCGGGAAAGATCAGGCGACCATTATTGATGCCGTAGAAGACTTCGCCAGCAGCCGGCTCAATGCCGATGTAATCCCAAGTATAGGTGTGGTACACCCATTGGCCTTTTGACAGCACTGTCGCCGTCAGTCCTTGAGACGACCAATAGAGCAGTCTAGGCCGGTCGTACATGCAGCGTGTACCATTGGTCGCGGGCTTGGCTACATACGACAACCGTATGGCGGGGCCTGACTCCGTAGAAACTTCTTGGGGAGCTAGCGGAGCTTGATGATTAGAGCAGGACAGACAAAAAAGCAGACTCCCTGCGAAAGCGACGAGACGAGACATGACGTTCTCCTTGGACGGGAGAAATGGGAAAGCCCTCGAAAGGGCCGGGCCAGTCCAACGTCTCGTGCAGTAGGCGCAGTTGGTTGTCCATCTGCATCGTACGCTCTACCTATTTGCCAAGGCAGAAGGGAGCTACCCTTCGCCGGGTCTGGCTGTTTTATTCAGCAGATGACCCGACTAAGCGGGATCTGCACAAGACGTTGGATCGCCTAAAAGATAGGGAAATTCCTTCTAGTAAAACAAGACGTAAAATGAAAAACGGTTGACAGATATGACCTCTGACCGTAGTTTTTGCGCGTACAATGTGCGTATCGTATAATCATTAAAAGAAAGTACAACGATAGAGATGACGAATGAATCCAGCGATAAATCAGCTCTTAGATTTACTCCACCGTCTAGTGTAGATACTGTTGCTCGTGATCTTCTTGGGGAGAAGTTAAAAGCTATTGAGGAGCATGTAGATAAAGATGTGATTGTTCTTTATGGCCCAATCCAGGAAGGAGTTGATGTTGGGATTCGTGAGGCCGTAGAACGGATAGAGAACCATAGAGATACAGCTTTATTTATTGTGGATACTGGGGGTGGTAGTGTAGAGGTTGTTGAACGAATAGTTGATGTTCTGCGTAATAGATATAAAGAGGTCCATTTTGCTGTTCCAGATAAGGCAATGTCTGCGGGTACTGTCTTGGTATTATCAGGAGATAGTATTCTCATGGATTCTTTTTCGAGACTAGGCCCTATTGATCCGCAGATACTTTCTCCTGATAGTTCTCGCTATATTTCTGGACTATCTTATTTAAATCAGTATGAAGAGTTAAAAAAGAAAGGTCCTGGAATAACGCCAGCCGAGATGATACTACTTCAGAAATTGGATCTTGCAGAGCTAGATATGTATCGTTTAGCGAAGGATCTTACTATAGATCTACTAAAGAAATGGCTTGTTCAGTATAAATTTCGGAATTGGAAAGAGACAGAGGATCAAAAAATTGCAGTGAGTGATAAGATGCGTGAAGAACGGGCAAATAAGATTGCAGAGGCTTTAAACGACCAGCAGCGATGGGGGTCTCATGGAAGAGGAATTAGTAGTAAAGTTTTAAGGGATGAACTGGAGTTGAAGATAGAAGACCTAGAACAGGACCCAAAGCAATGGCAGCTTATTCGGGATCATTTCTGGTTTTTGATGGACTATTGTAATCGTAACGGGTTTCGCAGTTTTATTCAGAGTAAGAATCTAATTTAATTGAAAAAGGAGACTAGTTATGACAACGAATAAATCTCATATCAAGATCAAGAACCAACCTGATGGATACGAAAAGGTTGCCGAAGTTCTTGACAAAATGGAAGCGATCAATATATGTATTGGAAAATCCAAAAGGAGGGAAGAAGAGACGGGACATAATAAAGCCAATCATCCTTTCTTGCGTGTTGTGGCTGATAGTGCTCGATAGCATTTTTTAAACTGAACAAACGTTGAGGGCGGGACGCCCTCGATCCCGGATGCAACGGGAACACCAGAAAAGGCGGACGCAAAGCAAGTATCGCGTACTTAGAGGTTAGTGTCTAAATCAGAAACCGCAAAAGGCTGAGTACCACTTGGGTACTCAGCCTTTTGCATGGACTCCTCGGACAGCCGTTCCTAGAAGTTGTAGCTATACTTTGTGTACCAGAATGCGCCGCCAAAGCCATAAGGGCTGTACTCGCCGAAAGGCCGACCGACTGCCGGCCCCCAGTCCGGCCCAGCGGTGCGATTATCCGGCTCGACGTTGAGGAGGTTGTGGACGCCAACAGCGACCGTTGAGCGAGGAGCTAGCGAGAGACTGGCCTCTAGGTCGAGCAAGAAGGCGTGACCAAAGACTTGGGCCGCAGGCCCAAAGGCCCACTCATTCCAAGACTCGTAATAACTGACGCGCCCGAGGGCAGCCAAATTATCGCTCAGGGCTTGGGTCAGGGTCAAATTCCAGCGGTGTCTGGGAAGCCCCTTCTCCAACAAGGTGATGCGTTGGTCGTCGAGCAGGAGCGTGTCGTACTGGGTAACTTCGGTGCTCGTGAAGTTATACGTGTAGCTCAGTTCACCCGCAGCCACGGGCGCCGTGACGACCAAGTCGATGCCTTGGGTTTTCGTTGCAAAGTCATTGGTAAAAAAGCGAAACTCCTGTAGGTTGCGTGCGTTTATGCCCGTAGCCTCCAACTGCTCGATCTGCTCGGGCGTAAGCTGCTTGTCGCTGGAGACCGTCATGCGATCCTCCACTTCGATGTTGAAGTAGTCGATCGTCAGGCTCAGCGCATCATTACCAACAACAGCACCCATCGTGAAATTCTTCGACCTTTCAGGCTCGAGTCCCTTGCCGCCGACCAGTTCGGCCGCTGAATGCGTAGAAGGAATCGTGCCCTTATTGATCAGGATGAAATTGCCTTCGCTGTCTTGGCCGAATTCGGTCGTCACGTTGAAGGCGTTTTGCTGGCCGGGGGTCGGTGCTCTGAACCCGGTGCTGTAGCTGCCGCGCACTTTTAGCTGGTCGGTAAAGCCGTAGTTGGTCGCCAGCTTGTAGTTGGTGGTGCTGCCAAAGTCGTCGAAGTTTTCGTAGCGCACCGCACCGGCCAGCAACCAGTTTTCGAGCGGGCTAACTTCCGCTTCTAGGTATGCAGCAACGTTGGACCGATCCCAGCGGCCGGCCGCAATCTCCCCGAAACCCGGAAAACCATTGGAACCGGAGCTAAAGCCTTGAGACGCTAAGGGGCCGACGGCAAAAGATTCTTCTTGTCCCTGCACGATTTCAAAGGCTTCCGTGCGGTATTCAAGGCCCGCCGCGAGGAATAGCTGCTGGTTGACCGGAAGAGTAACGTCAAAGTTGACGTTGGTATCGGTCTGGATGTAGTCGCCCGGCTCAAACGATGTCGGCGAGTCAGGCCCCAGCGAGGCGTTTACGGTGTTGAAAATGAAGAAGTCGGAGTGATGGCGGCCATAGGAGGCACTTAGATCCCAAGTAACCGTCGGGTTGGGAACCGTGCCTTTTATGCCCAGCAAAACGGCGCGATCGGTGGTGTTGCCGCCAAAGCGGGGCGTGAACCCACCCGGATAAACCTCTTGGAAGGTGAAGCAATTGTCGTCGTCAAAAACCTGCTGCAGGGCACCGGATTCTGGCACGTTGTCGGTTATGGGCACCGTGGGACAATCGCTATTGCCCTCGTCGTCCAAACCGTCCAGATCGCCCACGAGCAAGGTCGCCCCTTCGTCGATGCTAAATACGGCCGGCCGCGTATTGGGGTTGCGGAAGTAGAATCCGCCTTCGACCTCCTTGCTGGCATAGTTGGCGTGACCATACAGCCCGAGGTTGTCGTTGAGATTCGCGCCGTAGTTGGCAAAGAACTTTAGGTCGTTCCTGATGATGGGTTGACCCCAAGGTTGGGCCGGGTCGGCCACATCGGTATTGCCGACCTCTCTCAGGGCCGTAGCATCCGCTCGTTGCACCGATCGGTCGGTCTCATCGGCGTTGCCGTACTCTAGGCTGAGGTTGGCCCAAGCCCGCTCGCTGCCCAAGCCGATATTGCCCGCAGCACTGTACGTGAACCCATCGCCTTCTTGGAAAATGCCGGGCTTGATCTCGAGAGACCCGCCTTGGTACCTGTCCTTGAGTTGAAAGTTCAGCACCCCGGCAATGGCGTCGGACCCGTACTGAGCCGAGGCCCCGTCGCGCAGCACTTCTACCCGCTTGAGCGCGATGGCCGGGATCGGGGAAATGTCCGGCCCCTGCGCCGCATCAGAGTAGCCATTGCCCAGCCAGTAGATCACCGAGGCGCGGTGGCGACGCTTGCCGTTGACCAGCACGAGCGCATGGTCCGGTGCCAGCCCCCGCAGATTGGGAGGACGGACGACTGTGGCCGCATCGCTGATCGGCTGGAACGAGACGTTGTACGAGGGGACGACGTTTCTCAGCAGGTCAGGCAGGTCTGTGCCCCCTTGCTTGACGAAATCTTCGCCGCGGACGACGTCGACCGGCACGGCCGAATCCGTTACCGAGCGCGGTTGCCGCGCCCCGGTCACCACCTGCTCTTCGAGCTCTACGACCCCTTCGAGCATTTCCGCGTCGGCAGGGCTCTCCTCTGCTGCGGTCTTATCCTCTTGGGCCACGGCGTCGAGGGAAAGGGCCACGGCGATGCCGAGCGCGAGGGCTGTCGGCCACCGTAGCATAGCGAGCGTGTGCAGTGTCATTTCGACCTCCTTAAAATGAGTGGAATTGCCCGCCCAGTATAGACGGGCCGTATTCGATCTGGAGATGAGTGAGTTGTGCGTCAAATATACTTAGACATGGAGGCGATATACAGATCAAGAGCTTGGAAACGTTGCCGTTGCGGCCGGGATCGAGGGCGTCCCGCCTTCGACGAGGGCAAGATGCCCTCGACCCTTGTGTAGTAAAGTACCCCATTGCCCTAACTCCGGCAGATACCCCACCAGTGTCGCGGCGGTCCGTTCCCCGACGCCCGGTACACTCCAGCGAGGCGTTGTTTTTCACCGCCGCCCGGTGGGCTTCCTCCACCTGTGCAATCTCTTCGTCGAGCCACTGGAGATGGCGCTCAATGGAGGTGTAGCCCCTTCGGTCAGCCCTTTGTCCAGCCGCTGGCTTTCCTGCACCCGCTGTTGAACCAACGGCTTACGCCGGCGCAGCAGGTCCTGTAGTTCCTCCCGATCGGCTTCCTTGGCCAGCCAGCGCGGCATCGGGAAGACCGCCCCATACCGCGCCAGCATCTGGGCGTCCAAAGCGTCGGTCTTGGCCTGGTGCCTAGCTGCCCGCACGAAGCTTCGCACGCGGTTGGGGTGCGCTACGTGGACCGACACCCCCGTGCGCTGCAACCACCGCACCGCCGCCCGCTCATAGCCCCCCGTCGGTTCGCACACGACCTCGGTTGCCCCCTGACGGGTCAACCACGCCCCCAAGACCGCAAAGCCCGCCGGGGTGTTCTCAAACCGACGCACCGGACCCGCCGACACCGACACGTCCAAACTCGTCTTGCCTACGTCCATACCGGCAATGACTTTCATACGAATAGCCTCCTGGTTATAATGATGCTGTCCTCCACACTTGTAATGCGGGCCTTGGGCCCCTGTATCCGTTCGGAGCGACAACGAGATAGGTGGGTGAGGGGTGGTCGTACTCCCGCACGGTGCCGCCGCCCAAACCAGGCCGCGCACCCAGTGACGCACGACGCGCCCCTCACCCCGCCCTTTCAGAGTGGCCAATCGGAAACCCGACTGCAACATACAAATGACCTCTCTACGCAAAAAACAGGGCCGATGAACATTTCATGCTTTCAAGTCATTTAGGACGGCTATATCACCAATCAACTGCATACTGCGCTCTGCATCTTCAAGCTGCATCTTCAAGCTGCATCTTCAAGCGACGAGGCGGAGCGGCGGTTAAACGAGTAAGGAACTATGCGCTGGATTTTCATTTTCATTTTGTCGTGCGCGTTGGGGTGCGGCGCACCCGAGCGCGGCGACCAACAGATCGAGGTGGTGTGTACCACGGGAATGGTGGCCGACCTCGCTCGGAACATCGGCGGCGATCGCATCGCGGTTGTCGGGATGATGGGCCCGGGCGTTGATCCGCATTACTACAAGGCATCGCAGGGCGATTTGGCCAAGCTAACGGCCGCGAATTTGATTCTCTTCAACGGCCTTTTCCTCGAAGGCAAGCTCGAAGATGTGTTCGCCAAAATGGCCCGCCGCAAGCAGGTGTTGGCCGTGGCCGAGCACCTACCGAAAGAGCGCTTGCTGCGTCCCCCGGAGTTTGAGGGCCACTTTGATCCCCACATCTGGTTCGACGTATCGCTGTGGGCGCAGACGATTGAGCCGGTCGTGGCCCGCCTGAGCGCGCTGGACCCGGACGGGGCCGCGGTCTATCGCCAGAACGGCGCCCGCTACCGAGCGCGCCTCGACTCGCTGCACCAATGGGTCGTCGAGCAGGTCGCGCTGCTGCCGGAGGCCCGCCGGGTGCTGATTACGGCCCACGATGCCTTTGGCTATTTTGGTCGGGCTTACGGCGTGGAGGTCGTCGGCCTGCAAGGCATTTCCACGGTGGCCGAGTACGGGGTCAACGACGTCACTCGGCTCGTCGATCTGATCGTGGAGCGCGAGGTCAAGGCCATATTCGTCGAGAGCAGCGTGCCGGCGCGCTCGATTGAGGCGGTGCGCGAAGGGTGCTTGGAGCGCGGCTTCCAAGTGGAAATCGGCGGCACCCTATACTCGGACGCAATGGGGGTGGCCGGCAGCGGCGCCGACACGTACGTGGGCATGGTCGAAAGCAACGTCAATACCCTGGTGGGAGCCTTGCGGTGAGCGCGCTCCATCCCATCCAAATCCACGACATGACCATTGCCTACCACAAGAAGCCGGTGCTGTGGGACGTGGACCTCGATGTGCCCGAAGGGCAGCTCGTCGGCATCATCGGTCCCAACGGCTCGGGCAAGAGCACCATGATCAAGGCCATTATGGATCTCGTGCCCAAGGCGTCGGGCTGGGTCAAAATCTACGGCGAGGACTACAGCCAGATGCGCAAGATCATCGGCTATGTGCCGCAGCGCGAATCCGTGGATTGGGACTTCCCGGTCAGCGCGCTCGACGTGGTGCTCATGGGCCGCTATGGCCATGTGGGATGGCTGCGGCGGCCGCGCAAGGAAGATCGCCGCCTCGCTTGGGCGGCCCTCGACGAGGTCGATATGGCCCCGTTTGCCGAGCGGCAGATCAGCCAGCTGTCGGGCGGCCAGCAGCAGCGAGTCTTTCTCGCCCGCGCCTTGGCCCAAGAGGCCCGCATTTACATCATGGACGAGCCTTTTGCCGGGGTGGATGCGGCCACCGAGCGCGCGATCATCGCCAGCTTGGTGGCCCTGCGCCAGCAGGGCAAAACCATCTTAGTGGTTCACCACGACTTGCAGACGGTGACCGAATACTTCGACTGGGTCATCATGCTCAACATGCGGGTCGTGGCATCCGGCCCAACCCGCGAAGTCTTTACCGACGACAACCTGCAAAAGACCTACGGCGGTCGGCTGACCGTGCTCTCGCAGGCCGCCCAAGCCATGGCGGAGCAGCGGCGCGAGAGTTGACCGTGATCGCCGAAAACGCCCTGCGCTTTTTGAGCTTGGCCGACGCCAACGTGCGCTTCGTGCTCTTCGGCGCCCTGCTGATCGGCGCGACTGGCGGGTTGCTGGGGTCGTTTGCCGTGTTGCGGCGGCGGAGCCTCGTCGGCGACGCGCTGGCGCACGCGGCCCTGCCGGGCGTGGCGTTGGCCTACTTGTGGACTGGGAGCAAGGCCCTGCCGGTGCTGCTGGCGGGCGCGGCGATTTCCGGGGTGCTCGGGGTGTTGGTGATGCAGTTCATCATCAACTTTACCCGCGTCAAGGCCGATTCAGCCATCGGCATTGTCCTGTCCGTGTTTTTTGGCGTGGGCATCGTGCTGTTGACCCACGTTCAGCGGGTCGGCACGGGCAATCAGAGCGGCTTGGACAAATTCCTCTTTGGGCAAGCGGCCTCGCTGGTAGAAGACGACCTGCGCGTCATGAGCGCACTGGCGGTCCTCATCCTCCTCGCAGTGGCCCTGTTTTTTAAGGAGTTCAAGGCCCTGATTTTCGACGCGGACTTCTTGCAGACACTCGGGTACTCATCCCGCTGGATCGACGCCCTGCTCATGGGGCTTATTGCCCTGACGGTGATCGTCGGCTTGCAGGCCGTCGGCGTGGTGCTGATTGCGGCCATGCTCATCACGCCGGCCGTGGCAGCGCGCTTTTGGACCGAGCGGTTGCACGAGATGGTCCTGCTCGCGGCTGCGTTCGGGGGGTTGGCTGGCGTGGTCGGCACCTTCATCAGCTCCTTGGTGCCGCGGGTTCCCACCGGCCCGGTGATGGTGCTCATCGCCACTTGGTGCTTTGTGGTTTCGGCTCTTTTCGCGCCCCGGCGCGGGGTGTTGGCGCGGTGGCGGCGGCAGCGGCACAACAGCCGCCGCGAGAGCCAGCAGCACTTTTTGCGCGCCTGCGTCGAGCTGCAAGAGAAGCTAAGAACGAGCCGCCCCTGGGCCGTGGAGGAACTGGCCATTGAGATGGGCCTGTCGCCCGACCGGGTCAAACGCCTCGGGCGGCAGCTCGCCGAAAAGGGGCTGGTCGCGCCCCGAGACGGGCGTTTCGTCCTAACGGCCACCGGCGCGGAGGAAGGGCTGTTCGTGGTTAAATCGCACCGCTTGTGGGAACACTACTTGTATTATCGGGATATACTCGACGCGGATCACGTGGATCGGCCGGCCGACGAGGTGGAGCACTTGCTGACGCCGGAAATCATTGCCGAGCTAGAGGACATCCTCAAGCGCGAGCAAGGGTTGGACCCGGCCCGGATCGTCAATATCCACGGCACCGGCAGCCACTACCGCCGGGGAGGGCGCGAATGAGCGAGGGAAGGGAGGGCGTCCACAGGGGGACGCCCCCACGGGTACGGGGATGGAGCCATTACTGCCGGGGGGGGGCGAATGAGCGAGGGAAGGGAGGGCGTCCACAGGGGGACGCCCCCACGGGTACGGGGATGGAGCCACTGCCGCCGGGGGGGGGCGAATGAGCGAAGGGGCTTTCTGGATCGTGCTCACTGGCGCGTTGGTCACCGCGTCTTGTGGCTTGTTGGGCACCTTCTTGGTGCTGCGCAAGATGGCACTGTTGGGCGACGCGTTGAGCCACTCGGTGCTGCCCGGGATCGCCGTGGCCTTCCTGCTGTCGGGCAGCCGGGCGGTGCTGCCGATGTTTTTGGGCGCGGCCGTCTTAGGCTTGGTGACCGCGCTGTTGGTCGAGGCGTTTCACCGGCGGTGGCGCGTGCAGGAGGACGCGGCCATCGGCATTGTGTTTACCGCGCTGTTCGCGCTGGGCGTGGTGATCATTACCGCGTATGCCGGCCAAGTCGATCTCGATCAGGAGTGCGTGCTCTACGGCGAAATCGCCTATACCCCTTGGGACCTGCTGCTGTGGGGCGATACGTCGCTGGGGCCGCGCCCGGTGTGGATATTGGGCGCGGTGCTCGCGATCAATCTGACGGTGGTCGCGCTTTTGTACAAGGAATTCAAAATTTCCGCGTTTGATCCGGCCATGGCCATGTCGGTGGGGATCAACGCCACCCTGATGCACTATCTCTTGATGGGGTTGGTCGCCCTGACGACGGTGGCGTCGTTTGAGGCGGTCGGCGCGATCTTAGTCGTGGCCATGCTGATCGTGCCCGGGGCTGCCGCGTACCTGTGGAGCGACCGGCTCATCGCGGTGCTGGGGTTGGCCGCGTTCTTTGGCGTGGTCTCGGCGGTGGCGGGCTACTTTTTGGCCAGCCTGTGGAATAGCTCCATCGCCGGGGCCATGGTGGTGGTCATCGGCGCGGTCTTTGTCTTTTCCCTGCTTTTTTCGCCCAATCAGGGCGTGCTGGCGCGGATCTACCAGCGCGTGCGGCTATCCCTGCAAGTGGCGCAAGACCACATACTGCTCGCCTTGGTGCGACGCGAGGAAAGCGGGGCTGAGCGCGCGGGGCTGCGGCCGGCCGAGCTCGTGGCGGTCGCGGCTGTTTGGGGCCTGCTGGCGCGGCTGGCGGTTGGCAACCTGCGGCGGCGGCACCTGCTGAGCGAGGCCAATGGCCTCGTCGGCTTGTCTGCCAAGGGCCAACAAGCCGCGCTGCGCCTGCTGCGCAATCACCGGCTTTGGGAGACCTATATGAGCCAGTTGGGCCTCCCCAAAGACCACGTCCACGCCCCGGCCGACGCGATTGAACACTTTATTGGCGGCGAGCTGGCCGCCGAGTTGGGCGCGCAAATCAGCGACGAGCAAGACCCGCAGGGCAAGCAAATCCCGCCCTCAAATTGAAGGGCCTCATCAGCCGCCAGCGCGCTTGGCCCGATAGCCGCGCTTGGCCAGTTCGGCGAGCACGACTTCTACCTTATCCCCCTGAATTTCTATTACGCGATCGACGACCGACCCGCCGCTGCCGCAGTGGCGCTTGAGTGCGGAGGCGAGGGCCTTGAGCTCGGTTGGGGATAGCCGCAGGCCCGAGATCGTGGTCGCGGTCTTGCCGCGGCGGCCCTTTTTCTCGCGGCGCACGCGGGCGATGCCGTCGCCAGTGGGGGCCGCGGCCTGCTTTTTTTGCTGGGGTACGCGGCCGGTATCCGAGGAATACACGAGCTGGCTATTTTTGGCCATTGGGATTCTCCGTGCGGCTAGGCCTCTTCTACGGCTTAGTAGGCAACCAACTCCCAGCCGTGAAACACCGCCGCCAAGCCAATGTGCCGCACCGCCGGGTGGCCGCGGCGCAGGGACGGGTCCGCCAAGTAGCCGCGCAACTGAAGCACGGCTTCCTGCACCTTGGCCGCGGCGACGGATTCGCCGAGGGGATCGCTTCGTTTCACATACTTGAGTTCGAGCACATAGCCGAACCGCATATCGGGGTATCGGGCGAGGAACGGCTCCAAGTACAGGTCCGCATAGCCCTTGTTCAGTTCGTACTCGGAGTGGAGCAGAAACTGAGCGACCATGCTCAAGTGCGCGGCGACAAAGCCGTGGATGACCTTTTCGCCGTCCATGTAGTCGCGGATGCCGGTTTGTTCGGCGAGGGCGTCGCGCAGAAAGTCCAATACCGGTCGCCAAGCTCCTTCGTAGGCCATCTCGCGCACCAAGCGGGAGAAGGTGTACCCATCGACGGAAAACACCCCCACATCATCGTATCCATCGCGCAGGTAGCCGTACATCAGCCGCTTGACCGTTTGGTTGGGAATGCCTAACCGCGGCACCCCCTGCGACACCCCCCGAATGCTGAGCAGACCGAAGTAATGCAGCAGGGACAGGAAGTTTTCGCGCCGGTCGAGTCGGTCGAGGGGGAAGCTGAGTTGGAGGGGGGTATCTACCTGTTGCTCGCCGATGATGTGGCGTAGCAGGTCGAAGTTGCCGTTGAGTTGGCGGTTGACCGTCAGCAAGTGGCGCAACTTGCCGTAGTCGATGCGGACATTGGTGTCGATCAATTCGTCCGGCATGGGTTTGTTCGGAATGGATTCAGCGAGGAAATAGAGCACCATGTCGGTGTTGTAGAGGTCGCCTTGGGCACTCTTGGCGAACCGATAGCCGTTGTACCACTCGCGCATCACCGCCAGCGCGCCTTCGACATCCTGATTGAACACGCCGTGGTCGAGGTACAGCTCCAGCAGGCTTCGCACCTCCTCCTCGGTGAAGCCGAGCAGGTCGTTGAACTCCGGCCGCAGGCTGATGTTGCGGCCGATGTTGAAGCCGCTGGTGACGTCGTCCATGGTAATCGGCGACACCCCGGTGATGAACAGCCGCTCCAAGCCGCCGCGACTTTGTTCCGTGCCGCCCTTGAGCGTGGCAAAAAAGTTGCGGTAGAAGCCGCCGCCGTGCGTGAACGACTGATAGGCCGCCTCGCCGTGGTGCGCCAGCACCGTGTTGGCAAAGTTGTCGTACTCGTCAATGAGCACGTACAGCCGAATGCCGTGATCGCCGGCGTACAAGAATAGCTCGTTGAGCTGGCCATTGACCGAACTCGACGAGCGAATGTGCCGCCGTGCCGCCTCGGGAAACAAATCTCGGTTGCGCTCCAGCGCGTGCCGAACCACCAGTTGACAATACTCTCCAAAGTAGTGTTCGAGGGTTTCCAAGGCGTTTTTGAACGTCGAAAAGTTGAAGCGCAGGACGACGTAGCGATGGCGGTTGGCGGTGGGATTATTGCCGAGGTCCGTGCCGCCGAAGACGGCATCAAAGTCGTCGGCGCGGGTGCGGTCGTAGTAGTTGGCCAGCAGGGACACCCAGCAGGACTTGCCAAAGCGACGCGGCCGAATGAAAAAGACGTAGCGCTCCTCTTCCAAGGCGTGGACAAAGCGCGTCTTATCCACGTAGAGACGCTTTTCCAAGCGGATGGCCCGGAAATCGGCCCAACCGTAGGGAATGCGGGGGTAGGATCCAAGCATGGCGCGACTCCTCAAACGAAGGATAAACCTGAGCGTAACGATTGAGAGCAACTCACGCAACGGCCCCCGCGGTCACTTTTAGCGCACTGCGGCTCTTTTGACGCACTTGCTCTAAGCCATTGTAAAGACGTGAGATACAAATAAAACAGGTCGTTAGGTGCGTCAAAAGGGTGCAATGGAAGCGCGACTCGGCGACTTGGACGAAAGGCCCCCATTTTCTATAACCCTTTGTATAACAATCAATTACGGCTTTGCGGCTCCGTTTGGCACGGAATGTGCTATGGTGTATAGGTGAGCGCGAAAGCAAGCCGTTTGGCCGCACCTGCTGAAGGGCCGGCTTTCCATCCACCCTATAAAGAGGAGGTCCGCCATGACTCTGCACCCCTTAGCCGAAATCAGGTATCGTCGGCTCGACGAACAGTCCCCGCTGGCCTAGCCCTGGGTAGCCAAGGTAGAGGAGGTCTGAAGCCATGATTCTGCATCCAATCCGTAAATACAAGCTACGGTCCGGCCTGTGTTGACACGTAGGGCGCCATCGTTCCTTGTCGGTCTTGCTGGCACGACTTAGTTCGGTAGAACGGAGCCGTTGATGAGCGCGTGGACCGGGGTCAAAGTGATCCCCGGTCCACTCCGCTGATCTTCGGGTATTTCTAAAGCATGCCCTCACGAAGCATGTTTCGTGCGCCGCAAACGGAAGAATAGGCGATCATGGACATCGAGATGAAACTCGAAGCACAGATCAAACAGGTTATCGTCCAAGCTCTTGAACTGGAGATCGAACCGGAGGCTATCGCGGACGACGAGTTGCTGTTGGGTGATGGTCTGGGGGCTGATTCAATAGTCATGCTACAGCTCGTCATGGCCTTGGAAACGCACTTTGCCATTGATGTGGAAGACGAGGAACTGCGGGCGGAACGGTTTGTGTCGGTGCGTTCCATCGCCGAATTCGTGCGCGGCAAAGTACCGCCAATAGGGGTTTGACTACCGGAGAAAGGGGATTCGCTGTGATGAAGCGAATTGTTGGAAAGGCATTGCTGGTAGTGGCGATCGGCGTCTCCAGCGGCGGACTGCATAGCTTGGCAATAGAAGAGGTCCAGCGGCCCGAAAATGGTGTGCATCTGATTGATTTAGCAACGGCCAAACGGCTCTTGGACCAAAGGGCGGCTGTGTTCGTGGACGCTCGGTCTTCTTGGCCCTACCAGTTGGGGCATGTGCCCGGGGCTCTTAATGTCCCACCGTCGGAGATTCTCGCCGCTTTTGGCGCGGAATTGGCCGACTTGTCCAAGGATACCGCGCTGGTCGTTTACTGTTCAGGGACGACGTGTAACTTGGGCTCCAAACTGGCGCAAAAGCTCGCAACGGAGATGGATTTTACGCAGATCTACGTCTTCGCGGGCGGATTTCCCCAATGGGAAGAAGCGGGTTATCCCGTGGAATCGGAGGGTCCTTTCTAATGGACAGACTTGCACTCAGGCCCTATCTGGCTCTGACGGTCCGGCTGGTGTTGGGCGGTGTCTTTGTTTGGGCGGGGAGTGCAAAGCTCGTGCAAATACCGTCTTTCGTCGAGACGGTCGCGGCCTTTGATATGCTCCCGGTGGATTGGGCTGCGCCGTTTGCGCTGTCGGTCGTCTGGGTTGAACTGATTGCCGGCGGCCTTCTGCTCTTGGGCATCTGGTCGCGCAGTAACGCCTTGGTCATCTTGGGGCTACTGGTGGTTTTTAGTGCGGCGCTCGGCATCAATATGTACCGCGGCAACGAGGTGACGTGCGGTTGTTTTGGTGGCGACGAGGGTGCTTCGCTGGGTTGGGCACTGTTGCGCGGTTTGTTGTTGGCTGGGGGTGCTGCAACGCTGTTGGTGCAGAAGGAGCGGGAAATTCCAGCCGACCGCTAACAACATGAGAACTTGCTAGGCTTCCCTATTCCCGTTGCTAAGGAGTGAGATACCATGACCCATTTAGCCTTTGACCTACGCACGACCCACTATAGCGGCATCTATCGCTATGGCACTTCCCTGTTGCACGCGCTGGATGCCGACGAAATCGATGGAGATTACCGCCTGACCGTGATCGCTTGGCCGGGACGCAGTGGTGAAATCGCAGCCGATCTGAAAAATCCGCGTTTGACTCGTCGGCTCCGCTTCGTGGAAGTGCCGGACGACGGTGGATTTGTGCGCGATTCGTCGTGGTTGCGGAATTGGCTTATCCGGGAAGGGGTCAATTTGTACTACTCAATCCATTATATCGTTGATCCGTTGCTGCCCGTTCCCTACATATTCACTATCCACGACCTAATCCGGCTCAAGCACCCCGATCTATCGACCTATACGGATGCGGCGTTCCAAGCCAAATTCGGCCGGTCGGAGTTTGAGCAAATGAGGATGGCGTGTGAGCGTCTTGGACACAACACAGTTGGATTTGGGGATGTGCCCGAAGGCAAAGAAGTGTTCCACCACTATTTCTGGGCTATGAACAGACGTTTAGCGACCCAATGCGAAGGGGTGATCACTGTTTCCAATACGGTCAAGCAAGACATTGTACAGATACTCGGCATCTCCAACGAGAAGATTGATGTGGTGTCGGGGGCGGCTGACGAGCGCATTTTCAGCGGCCAGCGGGATGGCGAAACCATCGCCCGAGTACTGGTCCAGCACGGCCTAAAATCCCCGTTCTTCCTCTTTGTAGGGCTAGCACACAAGCGCAAAAGGTTGGACTGGCTCTTTTCGGTGTTGGCCGAGCTCAAGGCCGAGCGGGGGCTGTGTCCTCCGTTGGTGATGGTGGGGGATTACGGGGCGTACCAAAGCGAATTGGAACGGTCCGTCGCAGCCAATGCCTTGGGGGAGCAAGTCCGGTTCCTCGGTCGGGTTGACGACGACGAACTGGCTGCTCTATACCACAGTGCCGCAGCACTGGTGATCTCGTCGGTAGATGAGGGCTTTTGCCTGCCAGCGGTGGAGGCGTTGGCCTGCGGGACGGAAGTCATTGTTCCCGACATTCCGATAATGAACGAGGTGGTAGGCAAGCAGGGGCGGTATTACGGACTCGACGATGCTGATTCGCTGGTGAGGCTATTGGCTCAAGCCTATACGGTTGGTTTTCCGCCCCAAATCCCCCCGGATCGACCTCGATTTAGCTGGTCTGCTTCCGCACGGCGGCTAATGCGTCTCCTCCAAGGAACCACGGACGCGAAAGCGAGGATCGCGTCGTGACGAAAAAGTGTTTGCCCATCGGCAAACCGCCCATCACCGGGTATATGCACCATCTATACCCGCTTTCGATCCTCGCCCGCGACACAGCGTACCGGCCGTGGTTCTATTGTCACTATATCCAGTTGCGACAGTTTGAGGGACGGGGGCTGAATTTCTACCTCCATCCGTTTTATCGAGAGTTCTCCACCTGCCCTTTGCTCGAATCCAATAGGGTTGACCGGCGACTGGCCGGGGACAAGCCGGATGAAGTCACAAAATTCGTCTTGGAGTGCCTCGAAAGGGATTACTACGTGCAGTTGGATGTGGACTACTTTTACATTCCACAGGGCGTGTATTACCAACGGGTTCATTTTCTTCACGAACTGCTTTTGAGCGGCTTTGACTGGCGACAAGGCACTTTTACTGCGTCGGGCTACGGCCGCGATGGGAGCTACGGCCGTTTCGCCGTGGGGTTCGCCGAGTTTGAGCGGGCGTTATCCACGGCGTTTAGGCCGGAGGGTGGCCCTGATTGGCTACAGGACAAGGTTGAGAATCCTCAAGTTGTGCTCTACTACTACCGGTCGTCTGCTGAGTGTGCTTTTGACTTAGTGCAGGCCCGGGAGGAATTGACCGACCTCTACCTGTCTCGCAACACCTCAACGCGGTTGCGGATACTCGCCGAACCGAGAAACCGCGGCGACCTGTGGGGGATGGATACTTACCAGTTCCTCGCAGGGCTGCTTGATGAGCCGGAGGCGACCGAGGACGAGCTGCTTATCTCCTTGCGTATTTTCTGGGAGCACAAAAAGTGCATGGTCGCTCGGCTGGAGTACATGGAGGGCCAAGGGATCCTGCCCGAAGAGGTCGGTTTTGCCCGGAGATACTCGGATATCGCCAGCCGCGCAAATCAGATCCGCATGGTTGTGTTGAGAAACCAGATGAGAGGCAAAAAGGCCAAGGAAGGTCGAACGTTTGCCCAAGATGAACTATGCCGCCTGAGAAAGGATGAGTTCGCGCTCTTGGGTGAGGTGCTTTCGCATCTCTCATCTCTAAGATAAAAGGGTGCTACTCCACCTCGTAAATTGCGAGGACGAAAAGAGGCTCTAAGGCCCAGATCCGCAGTCCGGTCCATTCACCTGTAAAGTTGTCCGGTTTCAATTTCAATTCCTCCACTCCCCATTCTCCTCCCGTCTTAGACGCACACTAAGGGGGACGCCTCGGCCAGAACGCAGTAGGCGAGAATGGGTGTTAGCGCATTAAAAAAGGATTGGTTTCTAACTCCGCTACTCGTCGTGGACCAAGTCGACCTTGACGCACTGCGTCCTTTTTAACGCACTTGCTCTAAACTGTTGTAAAAAATAGAAATAGAGAGCAAATGGGGGGTTAGGTGCGTCGAAAGGGTGCAATTGAAGCGCGATTCAGCGTTTGGCATGAAGTGCCTTAATTTTTTATAAGTATATGTTTATTAGTAGTTTATCTTTTATCAAGAATCAGTTTGGCACGGAATATGCTTATATAGTAAGTGAACACGAAAGCAAGCTGTTGTTGGCCACTAAGGAATAGGGGCCGACGGGCAGGCTTTCCATCCACCCCATAAGAGGAGGGAACAATGAACCGCGTTATCAACCGCCGTTACCGCCGCCGCTTTCGGCGGTCTGTGCAGTGGCCCTTTTTCGGGGCGCGCTGGTAAAGCTAGCGTTCACAGTCGAGGAGGTCTGAAGCCATGTCCCTGCATCCATCCGTAAATACAAGCTACGGCTCGGCCATTGAAGCCACGCAGGCATCTGCCGTTCCTTCTCGTAACATGACGCTGCCTGTATCAGCCCTATCAAGGGTTCTCATAAGGAGGCCCTTTCGCGACGCCCTTGGCGTCCCCCTTTGGTTCAATAGAACCATTCACTTACTCAAGGAGCATAATCATGATCGCTCTGCACAAACCCCAACGCGCCACCTACGGCCAGGCCGTCGAGGCGCAGCTGGAATTCGCCCTCTCCATCTGCGAAAGCAGTCCTCCGAAAGCTGATTGCTCTGGAGAGGGCCGCCTCTGCTGCTGCTGCGGCTAGTCAGTCAGCAGGCCCTTCCGCCCTGCTTGATTCGATAGAATCGCCACTGGAGGGGTAGCTAAACAACCACCGAGCCGTTGACGAGCGAGTGGACCGGGGTCAAAGTGATCCCCGGTCCACTCCTCTGAATCTTCGGGTACTGAGCCTTATGAATACATAGTGGCTCAACACCAACCATCCACAAGGAAAATGTTATGAAAAATCGGATACAGTTCATCGCAATCGTCGGTACTATGGTGCCTCTGGTCGGATGCGGTGATGACCAGCCTGCTGGCCGGATAGAAATCACCCCACCGGCAGCCGACCTTACGTTTGACGAGGCATTCGTCAAGGATCGGGACATCCATTTGCAAATGCCTGAGCATGTCATTGTGGGCCAGATTAGCTACGTCTTCGTTGATGCTAAGGGCAACCTCATTGTTTTAGATGGTATCCAGAATATGATTTTTCAGACCGATGCCGAGGGCCATTACCTGCGGCAAATTGGAGTGCGTGGAGGAGCCGAGGACGAATACTTCAATCCATTAAGACCACGGTTGGCCCCTAACGGAGACTTCTATTTCTACAGCTTGGGAGAAAGTAGGAAATATCTCTTCTTCTCTGGCGATTCATATAAATTCAAGCGGCAGGTGCCAGATCCCAACCCTGAGTTCATTGACCATATTGTGCTCACCACGGGTGGCCATATTTATGGCGCACAAGTGGACGTCATTGACGCCGGCTCGGCCGGGGTGCGAGCGGAAGGCCAATACGCGCTGTTCCGCTTCGACGACAACCTCAATAAAGTTGCCGGCCTGTATCCGGTCGAAGACAAACGAACCGGACGGGCGTTGAATCGCTATCATAACACCGTGCTCACTCCCAAGCGGGGAGGCGGCTTCTACTTCATCTACCCGACGACCTACGAGATCCACCAATACAGCGAGCAGGGCCAGTTGGAACGGACTTGGTTTAGCGAGTACCAGTCTAAGCACCGGGACCGGATCAAGCCTTTTCCCGCCGACTTGGATCCGGTCAATTGGACCGCTCGGCACAACGAATGGTTTGCCGAGCACATTGTCCGTTCCCGACTCTATGAATTCGGTCCCGACCTGCTGGTGCTTACACAATACCGGCGTGTGGTTAACGGTAAGCCGGAATACTATCTAAATCTCTTTTACAAGGACGGCCATTCGGTTGCCGACGGCATCAGATTACCCGCCAGCCATAGACTGCTGACGGTTGACGGTATGGAACTGTATTTTGTGGTTGAGGATGCCCTCGACGAAGCGACCGGCGAGACGAGCGATCCATACGTAGCCATCTATCGAATCAACGATCGCACGGGAGCTGGCAAGAGTGCGTTCAGCCGCTCGCGGGGCGGCCAGTAGAATAAGGAGACCATGACCATGAATGCCACTCAGCTAACCAAAGCCCTGCTACTGTTGTCTCTCGGCCTCGGCTCAGTCGCCTTGGCCCTGCACCGAGACAATACCGACAGACTCGACGAGTTGGAGACCCTCAACGAGCGGCTAAAACACTTGGAAACCGTCCAGTGGAACTACGAGGTCAACGCCGCCCTCAAGAACAAACTACACCGCAAGCTGCTCGAATCGGTGGACTTGGGCCGCTTCGCCCAGTTCGACGAGTCGGCCGCCGAGGACGGCCAGCCTTTTGTCGTAGTTGTATCGACGAGCCGGACCTGTGGAGCCTGCCTGTTTGCCCAACTCGACCAGTGGAAGCAGGCCATGGCGCAGCAGGGCGTCTCTCACGGCAAATTGCTGTTGGTCGTAGGCGACGCCAACGAACACATCAAGCAGCAGATCGCCATCAAGAACAAGGTGGGTATCGTGCCCTTCGCCTTCACCTTCGTGGCCGAGCAGCAACTCGAAGCCCTGCTGTTCCAGTCGGACGCCCGGTCGTCCGTGCCGGTCTGGTTTGTAGTAGATGACGCCTTTGAGGTGCTCAACTGGCACTATAGCGACCAAGACGACGAAGAGGCGACGGAGCAGGGTATCCGAGACTGGCTGGATCGGTACTTCACTTCGTAAACGGCGGTTCCGCAACTCGCAGATTAGTTTCCCGCATCGTCCACCGTTCCCATCGACAGCACCCCACAGCATCGTACGCGTCGCGCAGGTTGCCGTCATCAGCCGATGCCCATCTACTGCATCGCGAGGATGAGCAAGCGGAAGTTCTCGGACTATGTGCGGACTTTTCAGATTGCGTTTCCGGTGGCGTCGGACACGACCGGATACTTCAACGAGACGCCCTTTGGCGAACCGACCCCAGCCGTGTTTGTAATTGATGAGAACAACACGGTCGTCAACGTCCATATTCCCGTGCAGGAGAAGCCGCATCTTTCGGTCATCTTCTACAACGAGTTGAAGCCTTGGTTCGACTTGGTCGAGCCGCTCGCTTTCAACTTCAAAGGCGTGAAGTACTACGATGTCATCACCAACAAGGCCGATTTGAGTTCGGTCAAGCACCTACTCTACTGATCGGCCCCTAGCGCAAGGGAGGGCAAAATGGTATTCAAAGAATTTGCAATGCGCTTCGCCCGGTACATCAAACCGTACTGGTGGCAAAGTTCAATCGTATTCGTCTTCATGGTTTTAGCGATAGCCAGTTCACTCGCCTTCCCCTATATCCTGATGATCCTCATTGACGAAGTGCTGCCCGACGAAGATTACTATCTGCTGGGCATCCTGCTGGCTACCCTATTCGGTATGATGGCCCTGAACATCATCAGTGCTTTCATCGCCAATTATCTCTACCTCTGGGTCGGCAATCGCGTCGTGTTCGAGATGCGGAGCGAGTTGTTCAGCCACCTGTTGCGCCTGCCGCTCAATTTCTTCAAACGCAACAAGACCGGGGATATTGCCCATCGGCTCAACAACGATGTGCAGGTCGTCCAGAAAACGCTCACCTCCAGCGTACTGAGGCTCGTCAACAGCGTGCTGACGCTGGTCAGCTTGGGGGCGGTGCTGATATGGCTGGACGCTCCCCTCTTCCTCGGCCTGAGCCTGCTCGTGCCCTGCTTCATCGTGAATCTCAAGTACTTCCAGCCGAAAATAGGCAAGGTGGCCGAGACAACCCAGCGCACGACTTCGGATATACTAGGTTTTTTTATTGAGCGATTCGACAACATCAAACTCGTCCAGTCGTACAACACGTACAGGCACGAGAGCGACAAATTGGGCAGCCGACAAGGGAAGTTGTTCGAGCTGGAGATGCACAGCACCGCGTTGAATCTTTCCGCTGGTTCCATCGCGTCCTTTATCATGTCCTTGGCCCCTGTCGTCATCCTCGGTTGGGGAGGGCATCAAGTCATGCAGGGCGAGATCGGTTTGGGGGCACTCATCGCCTTTTTCCAGTACTTCATGCGCATCTTCGCCCCCTTAGAGAGCCTGAACCAACTGTACATAGACTGCGTACGGGCGTCGGTTTCCCTGCGGCGGATTGTGGAATTCATGGATGTACCAGCCGAGGTTGACGTAGAGCCAAAGCAGGCCAAACCCTTCTCGTTCAAAGAGAAGATAGCGTTCAAAGATGTGGAGTTTGCCTACAACGGTCACCCCGTACTCAGCCATTTTGACTTAGAGATTGAAAAGGGCAAGACGTACGCGCTCGTCGGCGCGAGCGGTTGCGGCAAAAGCACGGTCGTCGATCTGTTGTGTCGTTTTTACCAACCGCAAAAAGGCGAGATCGCCATAGACGACGCGCCGTGCAGGGCCTTTGGTCTGGGCAAGTACCGGGACCGCATCGGCTTGGTGTCGCAAGAAGCACCGCTCTTTCGCGATTCGGTGCTCGAAAACATACGCTATGGTCGGTTGGATAGTTCTAAAGAAGAGGTTGAACGCACGGCGGCGGAACTTGAGATCAAAGGCGCGGATATCCACGCGCCCGAAGACTCCTTGGCGACGGTATGCGACTCTAAAGCCAACCTGTCGGGTGGGCAGAAACAGCGGATAGCACTAGCGAGGGCGATGCTGAAAAACCCTGAGATTGTAGTGCTGGACGAGGCGACCTCAGCCCTTGACTCGGAGAGCGAGGAGAAGCTGTTGCGCCGGCTCAAGGGCCAAGCCGACGACAAGACGGTCATCATCGTTAGCCACCGGCTCAGTGCCATCCGAGAAGTTGATGAGATCGTCTGCATGGACGAGGGAAAAATTGTCGAGAAAGGCACCCATGCCGAATTGATCGAGAAAAAAGGCCACTACTGGGAGTTGTTCAAAACTCAGCTTGCGGATACTTAAAAAAGGACGACCCAGATGAGAACCAATGAGCAGTTGCAGACGCTCGACTTTACCCGATTGACCGGACGCGGAGTCAAGGTCGCGGTAGTCGATAGCGGTATTGAACCCAATCACCCCAAGATCGGCACTATTGCCGGCGGAGTTGGGTTGTGTGCGCTTGCCGACGGCGGTATCCAACGCGAGGGAGACTTTTCCGACCAGGCCGGTCACGGTACGGCCTGCGCCGGCATTATCCGCAAACTAGCCCCGGAAGCCGAACTCTACGGGATCCGCATTTTCGACGAGTCGCTGACTACGGATGGACAGTCGCTGGTCGCGGCCATCGCTTGGGCCATAGAAGAAGGCATGGACGTGGTCAATCTCAGCTTGGGGACGATTGACCCCGCGTCTAAGAGGCCCTTGGCCGAGATCTGCCGCAAGGCCGTTGCAGCCAATCTGATCTTGGTCGGTTCCCAGCACAACGAGGGCTTGGAGAGCTACCCAGCCGAGTTGGCCGACGTAATAGGCGTCACTTGGGGAAAAATCTACGACCGCTACGGGTACTACTACCGACCCGGGCAGGCCATTGAGTGCGTGGCCCGGGGCGATCCGCAGCGTCTGTGCTGGCTAAACGGAGGGGAGACGATCACCGGCGGAACCAGTTTTGCCGCGCCCCACGTATCGGCGATTGTCGCCCTGATCCGCCAGCACTTTCCCAAAGCAGGGCTGACTCCAGTGCGGGAGATTTTGGCGGCAAACGCCTTAGAGTCGGAGGATCCTGGGCCGGTCACGGTCGAGCGGCCGGGTTTTCCCAGCTACGAGTGGATTGGCCGGGCGGCCCTGTATCCGTACAACAAGGAAATGCATGCGCTGGTGCGCCACGCGAAGCATTTGCGTTTCACCATCGCTGGCATTGCCGACCCGGTCGGCAAAGGCTTGGTGGGCAAGGACGCTGGCGCGGCCATTGGCGTCGAACCGTTAGGTGTGCGCATTGTCCCCAAACTCGGGGACGCTCTCGAAGGGGCCGATACCCTCGTGTTGGGGTACGTAGATCAGCTATCCCGGTTGGGCAAAAAGGACTTGCTGCGCGAGGCGATACAAACGGCGTTGGAACGGGGGCTCAACGTGTTCAGCTTCTTAGCGGTTGATTTAGAGACCTACGCCGACCTGTACGACTTGGCGCGGAGCAAGGGGTTGCACTTGGAGTTCCCGGATTTCGATTTTGCCGATGTCCAACGGTGCCTTGCGGCCCAAGGTTCCGAGCGCGCCGTGGATGTGCCGGTGGTCGGGGTGTTTGGCACGAGCTCTCAACAGGGCAAGTTCACCTTGCAACTCGCATTGCGGCAGAAGCTGATTGAGCAAGGATACAAGGTTGGTCAGCTTGGTACGGAGCATCATTCGGCCCTGTTCGGGATGGATTTTTCCTTTCCCATGGGCTACGCCGTGCCCAGAGACCTGCCGTTGCAATACTACGGCCCGTACCTAGACCACAAGATGCGCGAGATTAACGCGGCGAAAAAACCGGATATCATGATGGTCGGCTGCCAGTCGGGCACCATACCCTACGATGTCGCCAACCACAACTCCCATACCGAGCCGTCGATCCACTTCTTGTTGGGGACCAAACCGGACGCCTGCATTCTGGTGGTCAACAGCACGGATTCGGATGCGTATATCCAAGACACCCTTGATGGCATCCGCATATTGGGCAAAGCCCCGGTTATATTACTGGCGATGAGCGACAAGGAGAAACACGCTCGCTCGGTCTATGGCAAAACTTGGGTTTCTTCTCGCCAAATGAGCGAGGATGAGATAAAGGCGCACTTGGAGCGCTTGGAGGCTTCGTTCGGCTTGCCGGCCGTGGCGATTGTT
Organism: Candidatus Latescibacterota bacterium; assembly: GCA_965242865.1. GTDB lineage: Bacteria > Latescibacterota > UBA2968 > UBA8231 > UBA8231. The sequence continues at coordinate 3,593,509 of CBDETK010000013.1, read as the reverse complement.
GCCGTGGAGGGGCAGCAGCGAATGGTTGATGTCGTTGTCAACCATTTTGCCGCGGAGAGCCGGCCGGTGGCCGAAGATGCTTAAAAAGGCCGGGTAGTGTCGTGTAGCAAGGGCCATGCCTTATAGACGGTGCTTTTGTCCTAAAGCGACGCGCCTTATTATCTGACGGTATTCAGTATATCTCGTCACAGAAATGAGGCATAATGGTCCGGCCAGCCCGGCCCCCAAGCACAGGCACAACCGCGATATGGGCGTTTTTGCTCGTCCTCGGGTGCAGCGCGCCTGACCGCGATGGGCCTTTCTATGGGGGCCGGGTGCGAATTGGGGCAACCGGGGGCATGGAGCCGATCAATCCACTCACGGCCTCTCACACCGTGAGCACGGAGGTATTGGACCTGCTCTTTGAACGCCTATTCACGGAAGAGCCCACCGGTCAGCTTACCCCGGCCCTGGCCGTAGCTTGGCCATTCAGCCCTAGGAAAAAGTTTTGGGACATCTTGCTGCGATCTGATGCCCAGTTCCACGATGGTCGGCCAGTGACGGCTGCGGACGTGGTCTTTACGCTCCAGTTGATGAAGGAGCAGCGGCGCGGGGAGGATTTGCGCTTTGATCGGATTGAGGCACTCAGCCACGACATTGTGCGGCTGCACTACGCCGCTCCACCGCAAGGGTCGGCACTAGTGCCCTTGCGGTTGCACATTCTGCCCAAGCACCTCGTCGAGCCGCAGTTGGCGGCCGGCTATGGGCTAGACGAGTTGCCCTTCAATCGGCATCCCATCGGGTCGGGGCCGTTCCGCTTTGCCAATTGGGTCGGCGAGGATCACGTGCGGTTGGTAGCCTTTGAGGGCTATTACGGGGGGCGTCCGTACCTAGACACCGTGGAGGTGCGCGGCGATTACCCAGACACGCGCTACGCATGGGCCGCGTTTATGCGCGGCGAAAGCGATGTGGCCCCGTCCGCCGCGCTCGACGATCTGAAAAGCATCGCCGACAACTCGGCCTTCAAGGTGCTCAAAGGGGCGAGTCCGGCCTATGCAGCCTTAAAATTAAACTGTCGCTCGGAATCGGTGTTGAGCGATCCGCGCGTGCGAGCGGTGCTCCATTACGCGATTGATCGCCGAGCGATATGGCACCTACTCGGCGGGGAAGCAACGGCGGACTCGGTCTTTGTGGCCGGGCCTTTTCCGCCCGGCTCGGTCTATGGCGATCCGCAGGTGCCCACGCCGGTCAAAGACCAGCGGCGCGCCCGGGCCATCCTGCAAGCGGCCGGCTGGGTGGATGGGGCCGGGGATGGGTTGCGCGAGCGGGATGCGTTGGAATTGACCTTGGTCATGGCCAAGGAGATGCCGCATCGGCACGACATCGCGGCCCAGTTGCGGAAAGACTTGGAAGAAGTAGGGATTCACCTGCTCATGCAGACCGCGCCGCTGCAGGTGCTCTCTTCCGTGAGGTCGCGGTTCGACATGGTATTGGAGAGAGGATACAATGTCCTCGATCCCGATGTAGCCGCGTCTGAATGGCATTCGCAGGACGCCCGCAATGAGTCGGGTTATGTCAATGCCGAAGTGGATCGGCTGATCGAAGCCGGTCGGGTGGCCTACGACGAGGCCGCGTCCATAGCGATCTACCGGAGTATCCATCGCCATCTGCTAACGGATCATCCCACCATTTTTATTTGTCGAGAGCCGGTCATGTACGCGGTGCGGCAGCCGCTGCGGGGCCTGGAATCGGTCGTGCCAATGGGAATTTTCCGCAGTTTGCCCGCATGGTACTGGGCACCGTAGGGGCAACCCTCGTGGTTGCCCTTTGGAATCAATGACGTGGTTGCCCTTTGAAATCATAAAAGGATGACATTCATCGCCAACATACATCGCCTGTGGGTGCGGCTGCTGGGCAATCACCTGATCGTCGGGCTGGTGCCCGTGCTGTTGGTGGCCGGCGTACTCGTGTACACGGCGCGCAGTGCGCTAGAGCAGGCCGTGCTCAACACCCATCAGCAGGTGGCCCAGCGGGCGGCCAAGGAGGTCCACCATTTTCTCGACCAGCCCATCGCCAGCCTCAAGGTGCTGGCCCAGAGCATGAATGTGGTCCGCGACCCTTGGCGTCGGCAGAGCCTGTTGAGTCAGGTCGGGTTGGAATTGGGCGCGGTAGCCGAACTCTGCTTCGTGGATACGGCCGGCACAATCCAAGCCACCAATGTGCTCGATGTCCAAGCCCCACTCCAGCGCGGCGATCGGCTGCCGCCCAATTACCTGCCCCATGCCCGGGTGCTGTGGGCGCAGGTGAAGCGAGAGAAATTCTACGCTTCGGAAGTGGTCCAGCGCGAAGGGCAACCGAGCCTGTTTATTGGCTTGGCGGTCAAAGAGGGCGACCAAGTGGTCGGTGCCTTGATCACCCGGTTTGCCCTGTACGAAATCTGGCAGCAGGTGGACCAAATTCGGCTGGGCGATACCGGCCGCGGGGTGCTGTTGGACGCACGGGGCCACTATATCGCCTTTCCCGCGCGCCAAGACGTGTATCTCGACGCCACCCATCCGCAATTCGTGCCCCGTCTAAGCGGCAATGGCACCCGGCAATGGCGCGACATAGACGGACGCGAGTGGGTAGCGGGCTTTGCGTACATTGCGGACTGGGGCTGGACCGTGGTGGTACAGCAGGAGGCACGCGAGGCGTTCGGGCTGGTGGCGATGATGCAGCACCGTGCCAACTGGATCACGGTCGCCTCGGTCGCGGGGGCCATTTTGCTAGGCTTGTTGTTGCTGCGGTCGATCACTCGGCCCATCAATCGCCTGATGCAGGCGGTGCGAGCCGCGCAGGCCGGCGAGGAGTTTGCACTGGAGCTGCCGGCCATAAAGGACGAACTGTGGGAGCTGGGGCAGGCGTTCACCGAAATGAACCAAGCCCTCGAAACCCGCAAGGCCGCGCTGGAAGCCGAGTTGAACTTCAACGACCGGCTGATTGAGGACAATCCCCTCGCCCTCGCGGTGGTGGCCCAGCCGTGGCGAACCGTGCGGGTGAACAAGGCTTGGCACCAACTCTTTGGCGAAGACGAGGCTGGCTCTTGGGAACACACGGCCGAGGGCCAGCAGCTTTGGGACTGGATCAAAAGCAACCCCAAGGCGCGGCCGATCGACAACTTGGAGATCAAGTCCCCCCAAGGCGGCACCCGGTTTTGGAACCTGAAGGTCGTGGACTTGGCCGGGGCCTTGCCGGGGCATCTATTGCTGGTGATCGACGACCAGACCCAGCACAAGCTGCTGGAGCTCCACTACGTCCAGTCCGAGAAGCTGGCCTCCCTCGGCGAGATGGCCGCGGGCGTGGCGCACGAGATCAAGAACCCGCTGGCGATCATCCGGCACGCCTACGAGTTGTTGGCGCAGATTGTCCCGGCGGAAGTGGAGGGGCGGGACCAAGCGCTCCGGCCCCTCGGCGCGGCTATCGGCCGGATCGACGAACGAGTAGTCAATCTGCTCGACTTTGCCCGACCCGCCCAGCAGACGCAGGAGTGGGTTGACCCCGCGGGCATCCTACGGCAACTGATCGACCTCGAACAAAAACACGCCGATCACCTCGGCATAGCCATTGAGGCCCGGCTGCACGAGGTGCCGCAAGTGTGGGTGAATCGGGACATGCTCAAGGATGTGTTTCTCAACCTGATCAGCAATGCCTTTGCGGCCATGCCCGAGGGCGGCAAGCTGCTAATTTTGGCCGAGCAGCGGGATGATTGGGTGGTGGTGGGGATCGACGATACCGGTACGGGCATTCCCCAAGCGCATATCCGGCACATATTTGAGCCGTTTTACTCGACCAAACCGCCGGGGCAGGGCACCGGACTGGGGTTGGCCATCGCCCACCGGCAAATACGGGAAATCGGCGGTCGGATTGAGGTCGAAAGCGTCCCCGGTCGAGGTACGCACTTTTCGCTCCATCTACCTACGACAATAAGCAGCGGCCAGCGGCCACTAACCACGAACTCTGAGAGGAACGATTGACATGGGCAAACGCAAGGGCAGGATACTCATGATAGACGACGAGCGGGACTTGCTGGATTTATCGGCCATTCTGTTGCGCCGCGAGGGCTTGGAGGTTGCTACCTGCGTCAGTGGAAAGGCGGCCCTAACGCTACTGAACAACGAGGAATTCGATCTCATCCTCCTCGATTTGAGGATGCCGGGCATGGATGGGCTCGGCTTCTTGGAGATCTTCAAAAAGCAGCAACGCCGCGAAGAGGTCGTCATCTTGACGGCCTATGCCGACGTGGAAAGCGCGGTAAAAGCCGTCAAGCTCGGGGCCTACGGCTATCTGTCCAAGCCCTTTGACATCGGGGAAGTGCTGGCGCATCTCGATCGCATCTTGGAGTTGCAGGTGCTGCGCCGCGAAAACGAGGCCCTGCGGCAGGGGCAACGGGGCGAGTTCGGCAATTTAGTGGGCCGGAGCGAGAGCATGAGACAGCTCTACCAGCTCATCCGGGACGTGGCACCCACGCCGGTCACTGTCCTGCTCCGGGGCGAGAGCGGGACCGGCAAGGAGCTGGTTGCCAACGCCATCCACAGCACCAGCGACCGGGCGGACAAGCCTTTTGTGCGCTGCAACTGCGCCGCCTTGTCGCCGGGCGTGCTGGAGAGCGAACTTTTCGGCCACGTCAAGGGAGCCTTTACCGGAGCGGTCCGCGGCCGCGCCGGTCGTTTTGCCGAGGCCGACGGCGGCACCTTGCTCCTCGACGAGATCGGCGACCTCGAAACCAATATGCAGATTCGGCTCTTGCGCGTGCTCCAAGAAGGGGAGTTTGAGCCGGTGGGATCGACACAGACCCGGCAAGTGGATGTGCGCCTGATCACCGCCACCCACCAAAACCTCGAAGCCCGCATTGCGGAGGGCCTTTTCCGCGAAGATCTCTACTTCCGCATCAACGCGCTGACCATTGAAATCCCGCCGCTGCGGGATCGCACGAGCGACCTGCCGCTCTTGTGCGCCTTCTTCGTCAACCGCTACAACGGAGTGCTGGGCAAGCGCATTGAGGGGTTTACCAGCGAGGCCATGCAGCGTTTGGAGGAACACAACTGGCCCGGCAATGTGCGCGAATTGGAAAACGCGATCATGCGGGCGATGACCGTGGCCAAAGGCGACGCGATCAAACTCGAATATCTGCCCCCATCCTTGGCCGGTGACGCGGCACAGCTCTATGGCGACGAGGATTCGCACTACGATATTCCGCAGCAGCACTTCCACGAGGCGCGCGAGCAGTTTGAGCGGATCTTTATCCGCCGCGCCTTAGAAAGGGGCAACGGCAACGTAAGCCAGACCGCGACGGCGATACAATTGACCCGCAGAAATCTACAGCGGAAGCTCAAGCAATACGAGATAGACGGTAAACAGTTCGTAGATCGAGGATAGTGATTAGTCTGTTCCCCCTTCTATACGACCCCGGCGACCCGCCTTCCAAGTATCGAGGGCGTCCCGTCCTCGACACTAGACGCGTCGGGAATATCAGAAAGCAATCAAAGTAAAGTGTGGAAGCTCGGCGGCTCAACCGCTGCTAGGGCTGCCGCACGAACTTCTGGATGCGGTGGTCGGCCTGCACTTCGCCGACGTAGAGGTCGCCGCGGGAGTCCATCCATATCCCGTGGGGGCAGCCGAGGAATTCCCCAGGGCGGTCGTTGCGCTCGCCCGAGCCCCACTGGGCGAGCCAGTCGCCGTCGAGATTGAGGATGCTCACCCGTTGGTCGAGCTCGGCGACATAGACTGTGTCCCCGTTGAGGAAGATCGTATCGGGGTGGTGAAAACCGCCCCACTCGGCTAGGTAGTTGCCGTCGAGGTCGAAGAACTGGATGCGATTGTTGGCGCGGTCGGCCACCATCAGCCGCCCGCGCCTATCTACGCGCACGCAGTGGGGCAAATCGAACTCCCCCGGGCCGGTGCCCGGGCGGCCCCAGGTCTTGATCCAGTCGCCGGCGGGTGAATACTTGTGGATGCAGGCGTTGCCGTAGCCGTCGGATACGTAGATGCAGCCGTCGGCATCGAGCGCCAAGTCGGTCGGCAGCCGGAAGGGCTGGCCGTCGGCGCCTTCTTGGCCGGGCGTCCCCAAGGTCATCAGCAGCTCGCCATCGCGGGTGAACTGGCGCACGCAGTGGGTTTCGCGCTCGACGCACCAGACTTGGTCGCGGTCGTCGATAAAGATGCCGTGGGCGTCCTTTAGCACCTCGTCGCCCCAGGAGGCGACAAAGTGCCCGTCGCGGTCGAAGACGACCATGGGATGCTCGCTGCGGCTGTACACATAGACCCGATCCTCGGAGTCGCAGGCCACGGCCGGAACCCAGCCAAAGCACCAGCCCTCCGGCAACTCAAACCAATCCTGCTGCACTGCATAAGTGAATGCTCCGCTGCCTACTAAGGTCATGGGACTCTCCTCTTTCATTTAGGGATCAATCGCCTCGCAGCCGCTCCAACTCGTCGGCGGGCAACAGCTGGGTGCCAGCCGCGGCGTTGGCGCGGGCTTGGGCGGCCGACTTGGCGCCGGGGATGGCCACGGGCGCGGCCGGATGGGAAATGACGTACTGGAGGGCCTTCTCGACCATGGCCGCTCCGGGCGCGACGACCTCGGCCAGACGCTCGACTTGCGCCAAATTGGCCTCGAATTCGGGGCGTTGCGCCGCGCCCGCGTTGAAGGGTTGCCGCACTTCGTCGGTAAAAACCGACTCCTTGGTGTAGTGCCCAGACAAAAGCCCCTTGGCCAGCGGCCCCCTCACCAGCACGGCAATGCCCTGCTCTTGGCAATAGGGCAAAAACTCGGCTTCGGGCTGGCGGTTGATCAACGAGTAATCCACCTCCACCACCGAGCAGTCGCCGTGCGCGTTGAAGCGCTGGAGCACGGCTAGGCTGTCGGTCGAGATGCCGAAGGCCCGCAACCGCCCTTCCTCGACCAGCGCGGCAAAGGCGTCCAAGTAGATCGACGGGTCGGCGATGTGGCCTTCGTGACACAACAGCACGTCGTGCCAGTCCGTGCGCAGCCGGTGCAGGGAGGCGTGGGCACACAGGCGGATCATGTCGACCGTGGTTTTGGGTACGCCCTGCCCGGTGCGAGCGCCCCAATTGCCGATTTTGCTGACTACGAGAACTTGGTGCCGGATGCCGGCCAAGGCGCGCCCCAACCGCTCCTCAGACAGCCCGTTGGGCGTGCCGTAGGACTCGGCCGCGTCGAAGAGATTGACGCCGCAGTCAAAGGCCGTGCGCACGGTGCTCCAAGCGGTGGCTTCGTCAACGGCGCCCCATTGGTTGCCGATGTTCCAAGTTCCCAAACCGATGGCCGAGACCTGCCAGCCCGTCCGGCCAAATGCTCTGCACAACATGTTAGTCTCCTTTCTGCGCTTCAAGGTAAGCGACTGCCCGCGCCGGTCAAGCGGGCGCGTTGCCGGAGGCCGCCGGGATTCCTACCTTACAGGGTGGATGGAGGACGCCAGATGAATTGGGAAACTGCCACCTTGGGCGCGGGTTGTTTCTGGTGCGTCGAAGCCATATACCAAGACCTGCGAGGAGTCGAAAGCGCGGTCTCCGGCTATATGGGCGGCGCGTTGGAGCATCCCACCTACGAAGCCGTTTGCAGCGGCCAGACCGACCACGCCGAGGTCGTCCAACTGCAATTCGACCCGGAGGTCATTCGCTTTGCCGACTTGCTTTACGTATTCTGGCGCACCCACGACCCCACCACGCTCAACCGCCAAGGCGCGGACTGCGGCACCCAGTACCGCTCGGTGATTTTCTATCACAGCCCCGAGCAACACGCGCAGGCTACAGCCTCCAAAGCCGCTGCGGACGAGAGCGACCTTTGGGCCGATCCGATTGTGACCGAGATCGCGCCCGCCCGCCCCTTTTGGCCGGCCGAGTCGTACCATCAAAACTACTATCGGCGCAACCCCAACCAGCCCTATTGCGCGGTGGTTATCGATCCCAAGATGCGGGCGTTCCGCCGGCAGTTTGCCGAGCAACTCCAGCCGACGTGACGATCGCCATCCGCCAGCTGGGCGCCGCAGACTTTGAGGAAGCCCTCGACGTCCTCAACCTCGCCTTTGGCAAAGCACCGCCCCGGGACTTTGAGACCATTTTGCCGGCCCTGTACCGACGCGGGGAAGAGGAGATGCGCTGGAACTTTGCCTTGTGCGAAGGCGGTCGCATCCGCACCATCGTCGGGCTGTTCCCCCTCGCCTGCCGCTGGGGCGGCGTCACGTTGCGCGTGGCTGGCATTGGCGGCGTTTCCTGCCATCCGCATGCGCGCGGCCGCGGCTACATGCAAAAGCTCATGGTCCATTGCGTCCAAGCGGCCCGCGCCGAGGGTTTTCACCTGTCTTGGCTGGGGGGCCAGCGCCAGCGCTACGGCTACTTCGGCTACGAAAGATGCGGCGTTTATTATCGGCTCACGCTGGACCCGGCGAATGTGCGCCACGCCTTGGGGGCGGCCGACCGCGGCATTGACTTTCGCCCACTCAGGCGCGCGGACCGCACGCACCTGCAAGGGGCGATTGGCCTCCACGACGGCCAGCCGTTTCGCGGAGTGCGCGCCCCGCCCCGCTTCTACGACCTGCTCCTGAGTTGGGGGCACCGGCCCTACGTGGCCCAGTCGCGCGACGGCCGCATGATCGGCTATCTCGTGGCCCAAGCCGACCGGACGTGCGTCACCGAACTGTTGGCGGTCCACGAGGGCGAGCCCGAATTGGCTCTGGCCGCTGCTTGGGTGCAGCAGCACGGGAGTACCTGCTTTGAGCTGCCGCCTTGGAGTCGCCTCTTGCCCAAGCTGGCCCAGCTCTGCGAAGGCGCGAGCGCATCGTGTTCGGGCAACTGGCAGATTTTTGATTGGGAGACGACGCTCAACGCCTTGCTCAAGACGCGCGCCGCGCTGGCGCCCCTGCTGGACGGCGCAGTCGTCGTAGAGATTGCGGGATACGGCCGGGTCGAGCTGGCGGTGCGAGGCGGTGCCGCCCAGTGCGTGCGCACCGACGCCGCGCCCGCGCTGCAGCTCGACGCCTTCACCGCCATGCGCCTGCTCTGCGGCTCCCTGCCACCGACGCTCGTGATGCCCTTGCCTGCGGCCGCGGCTCCCCTCGAACAGTGGTGTCCGCTGCCCCTTTTTTGGGGGCGTCAAGACGCGGTCTAACAGGTGAGCGGCAGGAGTGTGGATGCCGTCAGCGCGAACTGCTCAACCGGCGGCCGCGTCATAAAAAGCCCCACCGATAAGCTGCGCTCGGTGGGGCCTTCTCATGCCTAGCGTCCCGCTTCCGTTAGGTGGGCCAGAACCGCAAAACGATATTGAGTAGAGCTAAACCGGAAGTCATCACTACGAGCAGCACCTTGATACTGCCCTTGAGTTCGGCAATCTCGGCCTGTAATCGCGCAATATCATTCTTGACATTGCTCTCGACACGCGCAATGTCATCTTTGAACTCGCTCTCAATTCGCGCAATATCGTCCTTTAGGATCGCTCTCAACTCAGCAAGGTCTGCTTTGGAAGCGAGGTGATCGTACACGCCTTCGAGCCTTGCTAGACGCTCTTCAATAGTTAGAGGTATGGTAGCCATACGTCGTTCTCCTTTCGTTTGGGGTCGGAAGGTACTGTGAACATACAGGACGAGATAGAGCCGCGTCAATGAAAAATCTACTTTTTGCTTGCAGTCTAAATCGCCTAGTTCGTCCCAACCTAGGGCGTCAATACCCGTGCGGTGAATAGCTCGAGAAAGCGCGCTCGATCCACATCCATTGCACACGCTACGGGCCGCCCCTGCCGCTGTTGGTCGCTCGCCAAGGTGCGCTGGTCAACCACCAACTGCCCGGCGGTTAGTTCTCCGCTGGTCTCCACATCTACCCACAATGGCTGCGTGCGAAAAAGCTGTGGCCACAGGGCCGCGCCCAAGGCCACGGGATCGTGCAAGCGCATGCCAGCAAACCCGCAGCGCTCGGCCTCAAAGGTCATCACCGGCTCACACGCTGCCCGGCAAAACGCCGCCCACTCCCCGGGGCGAGCTTGCAAATCGGCCAGCGCGAGCTCGACCTGCCCGGTGACGTCCAGCCCCACCAACACCAGCTCGGCCCCGGACGCGAGGACTTGGCGTGCGGCATGCGGGTCGGCGTAGAAATTGAACTCGGCCGTGGGCGTGGCATTGCCCGGGCCGCGCCCGGCCCCGCCCATGATCACCACTTGACGTGCCTGCCGTAGCGCGCCCGGCACCCGCGCCTCGGCCCGCGCCAAGTTGGTCAACGGCCCGGTCGCGACGAGGGACACTTCCCCGGGGTGTGCTTGCAAGGTGTTCAGCAGAAATTCCACGCCGTCGCCCGCTGGCGAGGTACGCGCCTCGGGGAGCTGGGCCGCGCCCAGCCCGGTGACGCCGTGGACGTGAGTCGCGGTGACCGCGCTCCGCTCTAAGGGGTGCTCGGACCCGGGGTACACGCGCACGTCGTCCCGCCCGGCCCACTGCAACAGGCGCAGGGTGTTGTCGGTCGTCTGCTGTAGCGGCACATTGCCGGCGACCGTAGAGACGCCGACCAACTCGACCTCGGGCGAGGACAGGGCCAAAAGCAGGGCGAGGGCGTCGTCAACGCCCGTATCGACGTCTAAAATCAGGGGAGTTGCCAGCAATGCCTAACCTCCGCGTCAACGGCTAAGCGACCTCGGCACTGATGATCAAGTGCTCGATCCAATCGTCCCCTGTGTTGCAAAGCTGGTGCTTGACCTTCGGCGGAATGTGTACCGCGTCGCCTTCGCGCACCTCGTACAGCTCCCCGTCGATTCTCATCCGCCCTTGGCCGCTGAGGAAGTAGTACACCTGCTCAGTGGCCTCGTGCTCGTGGTAATCGCCCTCCAGCCCCCCTTGCAGACGATGGAGCGTCAGGCCGGAAAATCCCTCGAGTACGGCCTCGCGCTCGTCGAGCCCTTCGGCACTCTGAGCGCGAAAAATGGACCAGATCAGTTTGGAGTGGTGCCCGACGACGGGCGTTACATCGCGCCAGTTGCGAATGACCAAAACGTCCTCCTCGCGTTTGATTTTATTGGTGCAATTCGTCGGTCTAACCTACCAAACGGCGGCTGGCGGGCAAAGCGCGCCCTGTTCCTCGGGCGTCGTTTGGTTAGATTCGCTTTTAAGTACTCATCTACCCAAGCGAGGGAGTAGCCATCATGACGACCACATCTATCGACATCGCCCCCCTGCCGCAAGCCACTTTTGGCAAGACCGGCGAGCGCGTTCCCTTGCTCGGCTTGGGCACGGCCCCCGGCGGCATGGGCCTAGCCGACGCGGACGCCATCGCGCTTTTTGAACGGGCCATTGAGTTGGGTGTCACGTACATCGACACGGCCCCGGGCTACGAGCGCGCCCAGCACCAACTCGCCCAGATCGTCCCCCATTGCCGACGCGAGTTGTTCTTGGTCAGCAAGGCTCACACGGCTCACTACGAGGAGGCCCTCGACATCGTCGCCAAGAACTTGGACGCCTTGGGCACCGACCACTTGGACCTGATGTACGTCCACTCGCTGGGCCACTTGGACGTAGAACAAGTGCTGGCCAAAGACGGCGCGCTCGCCGGCTTGCGCGAGGCGCAGCGTCGCGGTTGGACCCGCTATGTCGGCATTACCGCCCATCACGCACCGTGGAAATCCGCCAAGGTCCTGCGCGAGGTCGAGATCGACGCCTGCATGTTCGCCCTCAGTTTCGCCGACTGCCACATTTACAACTTTGAGGAGCTGGTCTTGCCCTTGGCCCAAGCCCAGCATGCCGGCGTCGCTGCGATGAAGGTGTACGGCGGGGCCATTGACATGCAGTACAAAACGCCGTGCGCCTCCCAGCTGGCCGACAGCGGCTTTGACGATCACGAGCGCGCACTGCGCTACGCCTTGGGCTTGCCGGGAGTACAGATAGCGGTCATTGGCGTCTATAACGAGGAGGAGCTGGTGCAGAACATCGAATGGGTGCGGCGTTACGCGCCGTTGGATGCTGGCCAACAGCAGGCACTGCTAGCCGAAGGACGAGCGCTGGCCCGCCAATGGGGGTCGCACTACGGGCCGGTAGAGTGAGCCGTTGCAACCCCAAAACGCGAATGGAGGACTTATGAAAATCACCCAGATCAAATCCTTTGTCTCAGCGAGCGGCCATTTTTTTGTCAAGGTGGAAACCGATGCTGGGCTCTACGGCCTCGGCGAAGGGGGCTTGCGGCGGCGCGGCCTCGCCCTAGCCGAAGTGGTGCGTTCTTTTGAGCCGTTTCTCATCGGCGCAGACCCGTTCCAAACGGAACACCTGTGGCAAGTGATGTTCCGCGGGGCCTTCTTTCCCGGGGGCGTCGTCCAAGCCGCGGCCGTGAGTGCCGTTGATATTGCACTTTGGGACATCAAGGGAAAAGCACTCGACGTCCCGGTGTACGAACTGTTGGGCGGACGGACGCGCGACAAAGTCGTCTGCTATCCGCACAACGGCGGGGGCGGGATTGACGCGCTCGTCGAGAGCTGTAGAAAAACCCAGGCAGCCGGTTGGAAATTCGTCCGCTGGGGCTTGGCCGATGACGCCGACACCGGGACGTTTGAACCCAGACGCGCCCTTCAGCACGGCGTTGAGCAGGTGCGGGCCGTGCGCGACGCCTTGGGCGACCGCGTCGAAATACTAGTGGATGTACACACCCGGCTCGATCCGGCGGACAGCCTCGATTTCTGCAACCGGGTCGCCGCCTACAATCCGTTTTTCATTGAAGATCCGCTGCGGAGCGAAAACCCGGCGAGTCTCCGGCGGCTCCGCCAACAGACCTCCGTCCCGCTGGCCGTTGGCGAACAATTTGACAGCAAGTGGACCTTCCGCGAAGTCATTGAGGAGGACCTGATGGACTACTGTCGCGTTGATCTGTGCATTGCCGGTGGGTTGACTGAGGCCCGCAAAATTGCCGGGTGGTGCGAAACCCATTACATCCATCTGGCCCCCCACAACCCGCTCGGTCCCGTTTCCACCGCCGCCTGTCTGCACCTGTGTTTGGCGTCCTCCCTCGTCGGCGTGCAGGAACTTCCACAGGCGCCCATGTCTTCCCTAGTGGATGAGTTTCCGGTGCAAGTGCCGTTTGAAGCGGGCTACCTCTTGCCGCCTCAGGCCCCCGGCCTTGGCATTGAATTCAACGAAGCCGCGCTCACCAGCGCGTCAACCCAAGACTACGGCCCCCCCACCGGCTATCGGCGCGATGATGGCTCCTATACAAATTGGTAGGGGGCTGCACTCCTTCCCTTGCCGCCATTAACCTTAGACTAGAACAAGTGCGTCAGAAGTGTCGCAGTGCGCTAGAATTGGCTAGTACTTGAACGCCCTAGGCCTGCTTGACGAAGGTGATCCACAGCGGGCTTTCGCCTACGTCCCATTGCTCCAAGGGCGTCAGCACCCCGGTAGCCGCGTCAAGGCGATACGAAGCGAGCCGCCCGGATCCTTGGCCGACCGCGTAGGCGAAGCGGCCGCTCGGATCCAACTCAAAAAAGCGCGGCGTGGCCTCGGTGGGATAGTGGCCTTTGGCCGTCAGCCGCCCATCGTTGCCAATGGCAAACAGGGCCAAGGAATCGTGGCCGCGATTGGACCCGTAGAGAAACCGGCCGTCGGGTGTGATCTTTATTTCGGCCGTCGTGTTGTCCTCGCCCGCAACTCCCTCCGGCAAGGTCGAAATGACCTGAAACGACGACAAGGTCCCAGCCGCCGGGTCAAAGCGGTGGGCCGAAATCGTGCTGCCGTTTTCGTTGATCGAATAGAGGAGATCGCGGGTCGGGTGGAAGGCGAAGTGGCGCGGGCCTTCGGGCGTGGCCGGTTGTACCTTGGGCGGGTCGTTGGGCGTCAGCCGCCCGGTTTGCTCGTCAAAGCGAAACTGAAAGATGGCGTTGGCCGGGTTGGTGTGCGGCACAAAGGCAAAGCGGTTTGAGCGGTCGGTTTGGATGCTGTGGGCATGCCCGGCGGTGGGGAGCATTTGCAGCGGCTGGGCCGAGAGCACGCCGCCGCCGCTCACGCGGTGAACGCCGACGTGGCCCGACCCGTAGTACGACGACAACAAAAAGGCGCAGGTGTTGTCCAAAAACAAATAAGGCGGGCCTTCGGCTAGGGCCGTCTCCGAGAGCCTGACGAGCGTCCCCTTCTCCCGATCTACCACATAGTTGACCAGTAGTTTGGCGGCGCGCAGGGCCACAAACATCACGCCCCCGTCTGGGTGCATGGCCACCGCTCCGGGGGCGTCCTCCAGCTCGATATTGGGCTGCGGCTCTAACGCGCCGCTGTCTTCGTCCATGAGGAAATGAGAGAAAAAGTTGTTGCCCGAGTTTGAAACATAGACGTGATAGGCCATGACGAGCTCCGCGGAAAAAGGTTAGGTGTGCGATGGGCAGTGCGCCGCTTCTCGCAAGGCGTGCAAAAACGCGGCAGGATCGGCCGGGCCGAGCAAGAGAGCGTAAGGGCCGTGCGTTGGAATATACACGGCGTGCGACGCCCCGGTGTAGAAAACGTGGGCCTTCTCCTTGCTGCGCAGATGAAACGACCCTCCGTAAAAAAAGAACGCGCTGATGGCAAAAATTTTGCGCCCGGGCCGATATTGGGGCGCGGCCGGCAAATCGACGACGCGGGCCTCCTCCACCGTTAGCTCGTGATAGGCAAAGTGCTTGCCGTGGGCGCTGTTGCGGATGAGGAGGTGCTCGGCCAGCAAGGCGAAATCCGTGCGGCGGGCGCTCAAGTAAAACCAAGTGAGGACCGAAAAGAATATGATCAGCATCAGCGCGTACGACGTGCCCAAGGCCACGGGCGCGGCGAGTTGGGCTACCGGGCCAGCCGGGTCAATGACCGCGTAGAGCGCGAAGGTCAGCACGGCAAAAAAGGCGGTGGTCGCGGCAAAAGACGCGGCCAGCACTTTGCCGAACAGGGCCGCGGACGGTGGGTGGATGGGGAAGATGCGCGGGTCCATGTTAGCTGGCCTTAATAAGCATCAAACCCCCGACGATGGCGAGGAGGCCGGTTGCCTTGAGCGGGGTGAGCCGCTCCTCGAGGAATATCCAGCCCAGCAGCGCGCCGATTACGACCGACGACTCGCGTGCGGCGACGATGTACCCGACCGGCCCTTGGGTATAGGCGTGGAGAATCAGGAGATACGTGCCCAGCGAGGCCCCGCCGATCAGGGCGATGGCCTGCCAATGGACGCGAGCCGTCGTCAGCAACCCCGCCCCGTACCGGCGCACGACCCAAGGGGCGCGCACGAGGGTGCCGATCAGCCACATGCCGGCGATGTAGTAGAGCGGCTGCACGTACCCGACGCCTATTTTATCGACCAGCGAGTAGCAGACAATCGTCAGCCCCACGCCCAAGGCCAGCCGCAAGCCGCGCGTCTGGTGCTTGAGGGCCGAGGCACCCAAGCAGAAAATCCCCGCCAAGACCAAGGCGATGCCGCTGGCGCCCAACAGGGAAATGTCTTCGCCCAAGGCCAGCCACGCGACGAGGGCCGTCAGCCCCACGCCCGACCCGCGGGCGACCGGATAGACCAAGGAAATTTCGCCGTGCTCGTACGCCTCGGCCAGCAGCGCAAAGTACAGCCCGTGAGTAAGGCCCGTAGCCAGGAGGCACAGGCCCCCTGGCCACGACAGGAGCGGCGGCGCGCCCTGCCACCACGTGTAGGCGCAAAGCAGGACGGCGACGAGCGCACCCACGACGACCGAGAGCCAGATTACGGCCGCATCGCCCGCGGCCTTGCGGGCGGCGAAATTCCACAGGGCGTGGCCGATGGCGGCCGTCAATACGAGGCCCCAAACTTCGGCGTTCATTTTTTATTCCGGAGTGGAAAAGTTCGGTTCCTTGAGGATCCCCAGCCCGCCCCTCGCCGAGCAAGCCGCCATGGCCCGCGCCCAGCGCGCTGATTCAAAAACCCAATGCCGTGCCGACTTGGTAGGTCGCCAGCGCGCCGACATAAGCGAGAGCCGTCATATAGCCAAAGCTAAACAGGGACCAGCGATAGGAGCCGGTCTCCTTTTTTATGACCACCAAGGTCGATAGGCACTGGGCGCAAAGGGCGAAGAAGACCATGATCGACAGCGCCACCGCCAAGGTGTAAATCGGGCGGCCATCCGGCCACGTCGCCGCGGCCAAGGTCGCCCGCAGGCTCTCAGTGCCTTCGTCCTCGCCGGCGCCGAGGCTGTAGATGGTGCCCAAGGCCGAGATGATGACTTCGCGGGCCGGGAAAGAGGCGATGACCGCCATGCCAATGCGCCAGTCCCAGCCCAAGGGGCGCACGGCCGGCGCGACCCAGTGCCCGGCTTGGCCGAGATAGCTGTTTGCTACCAACTCGGCCGCTTGGTGCTTTTCCAAGGCGTCGAGGGCTTGGGGCGCGACCGCTTGGCGCTCCACTTGGTGACGCTCGACCACCTCGGCCGGGCGCGGGAAGTACGCCAGCGCCCACATCACAATCGTCGTCGCCAAGATGAGGCTGCCCGCGCGGACGACAAAGGCGCGACTGCTGTGATGCACGCGAAGCAGGACCGTGCGCGGGTCGGGCATCTTGTACGAAGGCAGCTCCAGCAGCAAGGGCGGGGGATCGCCGCGGAGCAAGGTCCGCTTGAGCAACCAAGCCACCGGGATGGCGACGAGTGCCCCGAGGCAGTAGAAGGCGAACAAGGTCAGAGCCTGCAAGCCGATGATGCCACCCCCCAGCGCGCGCTCGGGGACAAAGGTCCCGATGAAGAGCACGTACACCGGCAGCCGCGCCGAGCAGCTCATCAGCGGCGCGACCAAGATGGTGGCGAAGCGGTCGCGCCGGTCTTCAATCGTGCGGGTGGCCATGATGCCCGGGACGGCGCAGGCAAAGCTGGACAGCAGGGGAATGAAGGCCGTGCCAGAAAGCCCCACGCGGGTGAGCAGCCGGTCCATCAACAGCGCGGCGCGGGCCATGTAGCCGCTGTCTTCTAGCAGGGCCAGAAAAAAGAACAAGATGGCGATCTGAGGCAGGAAGATGAGGACGCCGCCCACGCCGGCAATCAGACCATCGACGACGAGGCTTTGCAGGGCACCAGGGGCGATGAGCGCGGCGACGCGGTCGCCAGCCGCGGCAAAGAGCGCGTCAATGGCGTCCATCAGCGGCCCCGACCACGTATAAATGGCTTCAAAGACCAAGACGTTGATCAGCACAAAAATCGCCGTGCCGAAAAGGCGGTGCGCGAGAATGCGGTCGGCCCGGTCCGAGCGGCGGCCCTGTAGGCGCGTGGGCTGGGAAATCGCCCGTGCGAGCAGGTCATCGATCCAAGCATAGCGGGCGTTGCTTTCCAATGCGGACAGGGAAGTCGCGCCGGCCGCGCGCAGGCTGTGCAAGCGGTCGGCGGCCCCAGCGCCCGCGGACGCCAACAAGCGGTGCTCGGCGTAGCCGCCTTCGTCCACGAGCGCGCGCAGGGCCTCTACGGGCGAGAGCGGCCCGGAGACTGCGGCTTGCAGCTCGGCCGTGGCGCGCTGGAGCGGGTCGGGCAGAGCGACCTGCCGCGCCCGCACAGGCACTGGGTCTGCGCTCAAGGCCGCCAAGGCGCGCCCCAGCTCGGCGAGCCCCTGCCGGCGGTGGGCGCAGATGGGCACCACGGGCGCGCCGAGTGCTTCAGACAAGGCCTGGGCGTCGATGCGAATGCCGCGCCGAATGGCGATGTCCTCCATATTGAGGGCCACGACCAAGGGCAACCCTATTTCCGCGAGTTGGGAAACCAAGTAAAAATTGCGCCGCAGGTTGCTGGCATCGACGACCGCCAAAATGCCATCGATGGGCGGCGCGTCTTGCTGTTGGCCCAAGAGCACGTCAATGGCCAGCATCTCGTCGGGCGAGTGCGCCGCGAGGCTGTACGTGCCGGGCAGGTCGATCAGCTTGAGCGGTTCCCCGCCAGCGAGTGCCACCGTGCCCACTTTGTGCTCGACCGTGACGCCCGGATAGTTCCCGGCGTGCTGGGACAATCCGGTCAGGGCGTTAAAGAGCGTGGTCTTGCCGGTGTTGGGATTGCCGATAAGTGCGAGGGTCCGCAAAGCGGGGCTGCTCAACTGAACACTAGGGGACGAGGCGGATGGCGGCCGCATCTCGACGCCGCAGTGCCAAGCGGGTCTGGCCTATCTGGACGATGAGCGCGGCACCCGAGCGCAACACGCACAAGTGCTCGCCGGGCAAAAAGCCCAATTCGCGCAGGCGGGCGGCCAAGTGCGCTGGCCCGGCGATCTCGGCGATGACGGCCTCGACGTGCCGAGGCAGTTGCGACAAGTCGAGCGGGGCGCCGGGTGGGCGGGGTGTTTTGCGGCGTTTCACGCGATATTCCGGTGGGAATTGTTTAGGTTGCTAAAAATATGTTTGACATGCCAAATACTTGTAATATATAGCCAATCAAAGCCCTAAGTCAATGTACAATTAAGGGCAACGGACGGTGCGGACCGGCGCGACATTGTAGGCGGACTTTGACACAGAGGCCGTTTTAGCGTATAACGTACCATAGAGTATGCGGGTATCGCGTACTTGGGAATTTTCTACAACGAGGAGGATACATCATGTGGATCCATTTAGCCCTGCTCGCGCTCGTCGTCGGCCTAGGGAGTTGTAGCAACGACGACGATGAGGCCCCTTCGCCCATCGCGCCGCAGCATCCGGTGCTGCGCCCGACCGGGGAATTAAAACCTTGGGATCTGTCGCCTATTGTCCCGGTTGACTCGGTGCGCGCCATGCCTGCGGGTACGCCCGTGTTCTTGCGCACCGAATTTGCCAATGGCCAGCTCACCGATCTCGAAATGACGTTCATACAGGTGGTCGATGATTTTTTGCCGCCCATGCCGATTTACATGGTTGAAG
This sequence comes from Candidatus Latescibacterota bacterium, assembly GCA_965242865.1. Taxonomy (GTDB): domain Bacteria; phylum Latescibacterota; class UBA2968; order UBA8231; family UBA8231. The sequence continues at coordinate 3,574,684 of CBDETK010000013.1, read as the reverse complement.
CATCGGATCCGATTTTGATCCAGTTGAAGGGCATTGCCAAAGGGATGAGCGGTTCGCCCATTTTCACCGAGCAAGGCACTTGGGGGGCCATTTCTTATGGGCCTAATGGTCAAACTAGCCCGCCGTACTACTTCTTTGCCACGCCCATAGAGTGGGTGATTGGCCGCGAGGGTCCCATGCCCTTGGCCAAGCCCGCGGCGACTTGGGCCGGCAACCGCATCGCCCCCTTGGAGATTCCGGTGTTGAGGACTGGCTTTCATCCCAACCAACAGGGGCTGTCGGTCCGCGGCGAGGTGACGCCAGCCGGGAAGACCTCTCAGCATCAGACAAGTTTTGCGCCTGGCAGGCCGCTTGCAGTGGGGTCCCTTTTAGGGGAGTTTACGCAAGCCTCGTTGGGGACTATATCCTATGTCGAGGGCGACCGGGTATATGGTTTCGGGCACCAAATGGTCAACGCTGGTTTGGTCGAAATGCCCATCATAGAGGCCCAGGTGCTCGCCGAAATATCGAGTGTGCAGGCGCCGTATAAGTATGCAGCACTCAATCCAACGGTGCGCGGCACCGTGACCGAAGACTTTTTGCCCGGGGTGCGCGGCCAGCTAGGAGAAGGGCCAGAATTGGTGCCTATTCGGAGCGTGTACGTGTTGCCTTCGGGGCGGGAGATCGAATATAGGCACAGAATGGAAAAAACGAGCCGATTGCTCATGCTCGCTTTTTTTACTCCGTTGAACAACGAGGTTCCAAACGAGCTAAACCGCAGTATGCGGGTTCAGACGAACATTTCTTTTGTCGGCACGGATTCAATACTCGCCCACTCCCGGCTCTACGCCAGTGCAGAATCGTTCCTCTATTCTCAGATCGGGAGTGCAACTGAAGACTTGAACGGCATAATCCGGCAACTCCTGACTAGGGACGATTACGAGTTGCAACTGCGCGCGGCAGAGATTCACATCGAACTGCTCGCGGAATCTCGCTTTGCAAAAGTCGTGGCGGTTGCGGCCGACACCGTCGTCAGTGCCGGGAGCACCCTGCCTGTTGCGACATCGTTGCGCGTCGGCCGCCGCCGGGACCAAGCGATTGAGTTGGCACTCAGCATCCCGGACGACCTGCCCGTTGGCGTCTATCGGCTCGAAGTGGGTTCGGCCGCCGCCTTGGCGGGAGACGAGCCGTTTGGTGCATTGGGTGGTTTTGGCGATGAAGCTCCGCCCGCCCCGCCCGGCCCACCATCCGCGCCCTCGGGTGCTGAGTCGGATGAAACGCTCGAAGAATTTTTTGCCCGCGTGAATGGACCGGACGAACACGTGATCTTAAAGGCGCAGTTGACGTTTGTGCGGCCCTTGGAGGACGGAGCCGTTCCCACTTCCGAGGCTGGGGCCGGTGGGTTTCCTGCGTTGGCCCCCGAGCCCGCGGTTTCTACGCAGCAAGCCGTTGACCTAGCCCTCAAAGGCTTGCAAACCCTTGAGATCCGCGTGGTGGGGAATTGATAGAGGAAATGCAAAAACGACCCCACCACCAACTGCCGGGCGATCCGGGCGCTGAAGAGTACAGAAAGCTATTCGGCTTAGAGATTTACCTCACGCCCGTGTTCGTGACTTCGAGTATTGCCATTGTAGTCTTTATCGTCGGCGCCCTCGTCTTTCGCGAAGGCGCGACCCTAGTTTTCGGCAATACCCGCACGTGGCTCACGACGAACCTCGATTGGTTGTTCATGATCACCACCAATTTCGTCGTTCTCTTTTGCCTGTTTCTGGCCCTCTCCCCCCTCGGCAAGGTGCGCCTCGGCGGGAAAGACGCACAGCCTGAATACTCCTACTTAACTTGGGTTGCAATGCTCTTTGCGGCCGGCGTGGGAATAGGTCTCCTGTTCTTTGGCGTACTAGAGCCTGTGACCTACTTTCAGAGTCCCCCCCTCGGCTTGTCAAACCTAGACCAAGTCTATGATACAGAGATCGCGTACAACGCCGAGAATACGCCCGACATGGACGACGCCAACACCCAAGTGGCGGGTGCCTTAGGGGTCGCGGTGACGACTTTTCACTGGGGGCTGCACGGTTGGGCGGTCTATGGCATCGTCGGGCTGACCCTCGCGTTCTTCGCTTACAACAGGGGGTTTCCCCTCGCCATCCGCTCGGCGTTCTATCCGCTGTTTGGCGAGCGCGTCTGGGGTTGGCCCGGGCACGTCATCGACACGTTTGCCATCTTCGCCGGGCTGTTTGGGCTTGCGACCTCGCTCGGCCTCGGCGTCCAGCAAGTGTCGGCCGGCCTCAACTATTTGTTCGACATTCCCGCGACCAACGCGACCATGGTGCTGCTCATTGTGGTGATTACGTCTATCGCGCTGGTTTCTGTGCTGACCGGTATTGACGTCGGCATCAGGCGGCTCAGCGAGTTCAACATCATGCTCGCGTTGTTGCTGCTGCTGACCGTTATCGTACTCGGCCCAACGTCCTACATCTTTCGCAGCATGTTCGCTGGGCTGGGCGAATACGTCGCGAAAATTGTGCCGCTCAGCAACTGGATCGGGCGGGAGGATACGGGCTTTTTGCACGGCTGGACGACGTTCTACTGGGCGTGGTGGATTGCTTGGGCGCCGTTTGTCGGCACCTTCATCGCCCGCATTTCCAAAGGGCGCACGGTGCGCGAGTTCATGGCTTGCGTACTCCTCATGCCGACGCTGTTGTGCATGGTGTGGTTCGGGGCGTTTGGCGGCACGGCCATCCACCAATTCCTCGACGCGGGCTACACCGGCGTAACCGAAACGGTGGAGGCCTATAAGCCGGCCCTCGTGCTGTTCAAAATGTTCGACCAACTCCCGCTGGCGAGTCTGCTGTCCTGCATCGGTATGCTCCTGACCATTGTCTTTTTTGTCACCTCGTCGGACTCGGGCTCGCTGATCATCGACACCATCGCCGCCGGCGGCAAGACGGACGCGCCCGTGCCGCAACGGGTCTTCTGGTGTACGGTTGAGGGGCTAGTCGCGATTGCCCTCCTCCTCGGCGGCGGGCTGAAGTCATTGCAGGCTGCCACCCTCGCAACCGGCCTGCCTTTTTCCTTTGCGGTCCTCGGGATGTGCGCCTGCATCTGGATGGGGCTCCGCAGCGAATCGCGCTGAGCACCGCGACCATGGCCCTATTCTTGCAAATGGCGATAACCCTCTTGGCGGGGGCCGTGCAGGTGGGCGCGTCGGATTTTTACGCGCACTGGGCCGACGGGAAGGCCGAGGTCTCTAGCTACGAGGTGGCCCAGCCCCGCTACGGCGAGCTGCGCTCGGGGTACGGGGTGATGATCTTTGTCACCGAGGACCTCCACCGGCAGACCTTGCTCAAGGTCGAGTCACCGGTTCGGGAGGCCGACCGCTTCTACGCGCTCAAGCTCAACCACCTCCTCAAGTTTACGACCGGGATGTACGACTACTCGGTAATGACGTCGGTGTTCAGCCAAGTGGAAGGCGAGCGGCATCCCTTTGAGCTGCGGCGCATTTCGTTCAGCGCGCAGGAGTGGTGCGGGCAAGTGTTTGACGAGGCCCTGTTTAGCGATGGGCAGATCAACGGGCGCATCAGCAGCTATTTTGCCAGCGAAGGCCGGGGGGCGTATCAGCTAGCGCAGCCCGAGCGCTTTGCGAGCGAGGATCACCTGCTGATCCGCGTCCGCGAGCTGCAAGGGCCGGTCATGGCCTTGGGCGAGGTGCGGGAGCTAACGGTGCTGCCGAGCTTTTGGCAACTCAGGCAGGCGCATCGGCCGCACGCGCTGGCCAGCGGGCGGCTCCACAAGGCCGCTGAGGAGCAGATTCAGACAGCCGCCGGGCCGCTGGCCAGCGTGCGGTGGGAGCTGCACATCGGCCCGCGGCAGCCGACGTTGTGGACGGAAAAAGCCTATCCGCATCGGATTCTGCGCTGGGAGGACGGAGCTGGGGGGCGCGGCGACTTGCTGCGGACGATCCGGGTTCCCTACTGGCAGTTGCAGGCCAATGCCGACGAGGTGTACCGGCGGGAGCTGGGCATTCCCTGAGCCAGTGCCGGCCGCTCAAGGCGCTTCCGCCCGAAACGTCCAGTAGAAATTGAGGACGTAGTTGACCAACGTGCCCGGCCCGATGGCGCATCCTTGCAGCCACACCGGGGCGATGTGCGGCAACAGCACCGACAGGACAAGAAACGTCGAATAGCTCACCCCAAGGGCTAGCAGGGCCGCGAGGTGAAACCGCAACCCCCGGAGCCGCTTGCGGCCACTCAAGGCGCGGTCGGCAAAGGTCCAATAGCTGTTGAGGAAAAAGTTTGAAAGGACCGAGATTTCAATGGCAACGGGTGAGGCCAGATATTTATGGACGCCGAGTTCGAGCAGGAGATGGAACGAGCCTAAATTGACGGCCACCCCGCTGAGGCCGGTCAGCGAGAACTTCGCCAAGGTGCGGGGGTGCCTGCCTAGTGCAGCGATCATTCCGCTCGGCCCTCGTTGCTTACGCTGCGTCGTATTCGGCCATTAAGCCGCGCAAGTAGCGCACGGCCTTGGGCACGGCGGTTGCCTCTGCTTCCGCGTCCTGCCCTTCGTACACCACCGACAGCCAACCATTGTAGTTGACTCCCCGCAAAATCTCGAAGATGCGCGGATAGTTGAGCCACTCTTCAACGCCGCTTTGGATGCGATAGATCTTGCAGCGGACGTGGACGGCCAACGGAGCGGTTTCCTCAATGCTGCCGTAAAAGTTGAGGGCGGGATCCTCGTGCCCGCGCTGGCCCGAGGCCCCGGGCGAGCCGACGTATTGACCGGTGTCGAGGATGTGCGAGAAATAGGGGTTGTTGACGCCCTCGATAATTCGGCGCACATCTTGGCCCGTGCGCGTGACGCAGCCGTGATTGTGGTTGTGCAAGCCGACGACCACGCCCTTTTCCTCGCCGTAGGCCGCCACTTCCTCGAGGCAGGGCATCATCCGCGCCCACACGTCCTCTTCGCGCTCGCCTTCGGGAATCCACGCGGCAAAGACCCGCACCAGCGGAATGCCCATGAACTCGGCCACGTCGATCCACTCCTTGGTGGTGGCAACTTCGGCGGCGAGCTCGGCTTGGGGCTTGCCGTAGTTGGAGCTGACGCCGATGTACGAGAGCGCGAGCCCGCGCCGGAAGGCCCGCATGCGAATGCCGCGCAGATACGCCGAGTCGAGCGAGGCAAAGGCGCGGGTGTGAATGTCGATGCCGTCGAGGCCGAGCTGATAGGCGCGTTCAATGAACTGCTCCAAGTCGAGCTTGTTCGCGGCAAATTCGTCTTTGTAGCTGAGGGACATGCAGCCGAGCTTGAGCATTAGAGGCTCCCTTTAGATTGGGGTGATGTTGGGCGCATTGCGTGAACAAAATAACGAACTAAGGCGCGGCGACCAAGAATTCTATTGGCCCGCTCCTTCCATCGCCTTGAGCACGGCCTCGCGGTTGGCCCGCACGCTTTTGAGGGTCGGGTCGAGGGAGAGTGCTTGGTCGAAGCGTTGCAGGGCCTCGTCGCCTCGGTTCAAGTAGAAGAGGGCGATGCCCATGTTGCCCAAGGCCACGGCGTCGCTGGGATCGACGGCGATGAGGCGCTGAAAGAGTTGCAGGGCCTCGTCGTAGCGCTGCTGCTCGTTCCGCAGCCGACCGAGCCAACGGAGAGCCTTCGCATGGCGCGGGTCCATCTCGAGGACCTGCATGTAGCATTCGGCCGCGGCTTCGAGTTCCCCGTTTTGCTGCGCGGCATGACCCATGAGAAAATGCAGTTCGGCGGCTTGCGGCGAGGCCGGGGCCAATGCTGCGGCCTGCGCGAGGGCGTCAATCGCTTCTTGGTAGCGTCCCTGCCGCATGAGGATCTGCGCGAAAAGATCGACATCTTGCGGGGCGAGGGCGATGGCCTGTCGCAGGTGCGTTTCTGCTTCTTCGGTGCGTCCTAGCGCATTGAGAACTATGCTGAGGTTGGCATGGGCCTTCGCGTAATTCGGGTCAAGGGCGATGGCGCGGCGCAGGTGCGTTTCTGCTTCCGCGGCGCGTCCCAGCCCATTGAGCACCACGCCGAGGTTGGCATGGGCTTTCGCGTAATCCGGGTCAAGGGCGACAGCGCGGCGCAGGCGCGTTTCTGCTTCTTCAGTGCGTCCCAGCGCACTGAGCACCACGCCGAGGTTGGCATGGGCCTTCGCGTAATTCGGGCCGAGGGCGACAGCGCGGCGCAAGTGTATCTCTGCTTCCGCGGCGCGTCCCAGCCCATTGAGGATCGCGCCGAGGTTGGCATGAGCCTTCGCGAGTTCCGGGTCTTGTTCGACGGCGATGCGGGCGATGTCGAGGGCCTCCTCGTAGCGTGCCTGCTTGTACAAGGTGCTGCCTAAGTTGAGGTGGGCGGGTCGCGCCTGCGGATTGAGCGCGATGATGTGGCGATAGAAGGTTTCGTCGTCCCGATAGATGCTCGCCTGCCGCCAAGTCAGCAGCCCCAGCACAGCGAGGATCACGGCCGCACCGCCCAGCGCCCCCTTTTGCCACCCGCTTGGCAGGCGACGCACCCCAGCGGTGGCCGCGCCGATGACGACCGCCATGACCCCGATGCCGGCGAGGTACTGAAAGCGGTCGGCGACGAAAGCGTACTGCATATAGCCGTAATTGACGAAGCCGAGCACCGGCGACAGGGTGACCGCAAAAAATAACGCCCCGGCCAGCGGGCCGCGCCCGAGCGGCCGCCGGAAGTGCCAAAGGGCCGCCGCCAGCGCGACCGCGGCGATGAGATACCCCCAAGCGAGCGGATCGGCGACGCGGATAGTCCAAAGCGGGTAGATGATGGCCAAGTCGGACGGCCACAGGAGCTTTCCCGCGTAAAACCACAGGGCGCGGGCCGCGATGAGCGTCCGTTCGGTTAATGAGTAGTCGAGCGCGCCGAGGGCCTTAGCATCAACCGCCCGATAAAACGACAAGTCGCCGACCGCGATGGCCAGCCCGATCGCGCAAAACGGCACCAGTCGCAACCAGTCGGTCGAGGTCACGCGGCCCTGTTTCCACCAATGCCCGAGCAAAAGGGCCGCGGGCAGGGTAATCGCGATGGACTTGCTGAGCAGGCCCGCCGCATACAGCGCGAGTGCGCCCGCGTACCGCTGTGGCCGCGGCTGCTCGACAAAGCGCGTCCACGCCAGCGCCGCGGCGAGGTAGAACAAGCCCGAAAGCACGTCCTTGCGCTCAATGACCCAAGCCACGGACTCCACGTGCAGCGGATGCACGGCAAACACCGCGGCCACCCCCCACGCGCCGGGCACTGCCCACCGCCGCAAAAGGTGCCACACCAGCACCGTATTCGCCGCGTGCAGCAGCACATTGACGATGTGGTAGCCGGCCGGGGCAAAGCCCCACAGCTTGTGCTCCAGCCAGAAGGTCGTATAGACCAGCGGCCAGTAGTGCCCCTCTCCTTTGAGATCGCTGGGCGAGAACCAGATTTGCCACAGACCGGAGACCTCTCGCACCGGATCGACTGTGACGCACGAGTGGTCGTCCCAGACAAAGCCTCCCCACAGCATGGCCGGCAGGTAGCTGACCCCCACCAGCAAGCCGAGCGCGAGGAGGGCCAGTGCGTCCGACCGCGAGGGCTTGGAGCGAGCTGAGCGCGGAGTCTTTTTCGTCGGTCTTCTTTTGCCCATTACTCACTGCGCTTGCTGTCGGCAAAGCGGATACCCGAATTGGGCGGCGGCGCGGGTGCCCCGGGATAGAATTGGCGCACGGACTCGGTGAAAGGGCCGCCGGCAATCGTTGGAGCGTACTCCCGCCACGAGCGGATAGCCGGCTCGGCGGCATCTCGACGCAGGATTCGGATGGGGCCGAATGTTTTTTCTACTGAGTAGCCGGGAACGTAAGTAGCCGAGTCCGCCGACACGATGTGGCTGACCGCGGCTGCAATTTCCTCCACCTGCATCTCTTTGGGATTCGCGAAGATGAGACGCCCTGTATTGGCGTCGTAGAACGGTATTGCTTGGTGTAGGTAGTAATAACCGGGGAGATTGAAATAGGGACGGTCCACCTGCCACACGCCGGCGACTCCGGGGGTGCTGGCAAGGTAGCGGTACGCGGCGAAAATCGGGTCCTGCTGGCGCAGAAAGCCCACGAAGCCGGTCTCGTTTGAATAGGCTTGGTACACTCTAGCTTGGTGCGGCAGCGCGTTCAGGATGCCGGCGAGGGAAATCGCGGCAAAGGATGCCGTCAGCGCGAGGGCGGTCGGCCCCAGTGCTGGGCGCGCCCTGTGCTGGCTGGCGCGGGACGCGAACCACACCACAAAGTCTGCGCCCATCAGCAGCCAGAGCGGCAGGACGACGAAGATGTAGCGATACTCCTTGTGCGACTGGGCAGAGTGAAGCAGGAGCGTCAAGGCGATGAGTGCCAGCAGGAGACCGTAGCGCCGGAGGTCTTGCAAGACCGCTAAGGCGCACAGGGCGATCAGTCCCATACTGGCGATCAAGAGCCAATAGAGGAATTGCCATGCCGGGCTTTCACCGAGGCGCAAGTCGCCCAAGGCGAGGTTGACGCGGATGGCGACGAGGTACGAGTGAAACAAGCCGCCATCCCAAGTGATCGCGTCGAACACACCGACCGCGACAAACGCCGTGGCCGCGGCCAGCACAAGGTGCCTCTTCTTGCCGGTGCGCCAAAAGAACAGGCCGAGGAGCAGCAAGGCCAACGGGGCGTACTGCACCCGGATCGCCGCGGCCAGTACCGCCAACGCGGCCACCGTCAAAACCACCCTACGTCGGTCCGGTGCCGGCCGCACGCAGAGCGCGAGCAAGGACATCAGCAGGGCCGTGGCGACGAACTCGGTCATCGGCTTGTGGGCAAAACCAACCAACTCGTACCAGAAAGCACCGAGCAGCAACGCGACCCGCGCCGCCGTCTCGCCAAAGTGCCAGCGGGCAAAAAAGTACATGCCCGCCGGGATGAGCAGGGAAATCGCACAAAACAAGAGCTTGACGCCCCCGACGTACCACTCAGGCTGACCCAGGCCGACGAGGTGGAACAGCGTTAAGACGCCCGCGACCAAGCCGGGCACCAACCATAACCGAGCACCGTAGAAGTACTCGTAGTACGCTATGCCGTTGCCGAAAACTAGACGATGGGCCGGCTCTAGGTACTGCATGATTTCGTCGGGGTGCAAAACAAAGTCGCCGGACAGGGCCACAGCCGCCCGTGCGACAAAGGCCAGAGCGAGCAGCGGCCACAAGAATTTCCACGACCGCTCGGCGGGTGTTTGTAAATGCAGCAGGTGGTGGGGCACCAAACGCAGGCGCACGGACCAAGGCCGTGCCTGCTCGCGCTTATCGGTACGGTGCCGCGATCTATCGCGCTTGGACAACGGTATCCTCGTAGGGGTGCGTACTCTGTTTACTCGCAATTTAACGCACCAAACCGCGGCGGCCAATTTGTCCACAATCGGGGCTTGTGCTATCTTCCGCGCCCACCTCAATCGGGAAGCAACGCTGTGATCGAAATAGGAGAGTACAAAGTCGCGGAGCCGGACGGCATTGAGACGCCGGCCATGCTGGTATTTGCCGACCCACTCGACCACAACATCCAGCGAGTCGGCGAACTAGTCGGCGGCAGCGAGCATTTGTTCGTCCACGTCAAGACCCACAAGTCCATTGACGTGGCGCGCAAGCAGCTCGCATCCGGCGTCGCCGGGTTCAAATGCGCCACGCTCAAGGAACTGGAAATGGTCCTCGACGCCGGCGCCCAAGAAGCCATTTTATCCTATCCGCTGGTGCAAAAAAGCAAGGTGCTGCGCTTGGCCGCGCTGGCCCAACGAGCGGCCACGGTCCGCGCGATTGCCAGCGCCCCGGCGCACGTACAGGTCTTGGGCGCGGTGGCCCAAGAGCGGCAGCAAACCCTGCGGGTGATGATCGACCTCAACGTAGGCATGTTCCGCACCGGCGTTCCCTTGGCCGCGGCCGCGGACCTCTACCGCCAAATCGCCCACCACCCGCACCTGTTGCCGGGCGGGCTGCACTTGTACGACGGGCACGAGCACATCTCCGAGCCTAAGGCGCGTCAAGCCGCGGCCGAGCGGCACATCCGCGATGTCCAGCGCCTAAAAGCAGCCCTCGAAGGCGAGGGCTTGGCCGTGCCCCGGGTCGTCGGCGGTGGCTCCTTTTCCTTTTTGTACTACGCCCGCGCCGAGGGCATGCACGGCTCTCCGGGCACCTGCGTGTACTGGGATGCCGGGTACGGCCGCGCCATGGCCGACCTGCCCTTCAAATGGGCGGCCCTCGTCCTAACGCAAGTGATCGATCGCTATGCCGAGCAGCAGACGGTCACCACGGACTTGGGCACCAAGGCCATTAGCGACGATGGCCCCCTGCCGCGCCGGGCCGAGCTCTTGCAGAACCCCCAAGCCGAGTTGCTCAGGCAAAACGAGGAACACGGCGTCTTCGCTTGGCCCGAACCTCAACCCGCAGTCGGCACCTATCTCCTCGCCGTGCCCGGGCACGTGTGTCCGACGACGATTCGCTACCCAGGCGCCCACGTCATCGACGAGCACGGGCAGGTCGTCGGGTACTACCGGCACTCGGCCCGCGACCGCTCCTAAGCATGCATCGGCTGGCAGCACTGGCCGCCAAGCAGCCGCGGCGGGTCGTGGGCTTGATGTCCGGCACCTCGGCCGACGGGATTGACGCCGTGCTGGTCGAGCTGTGGGGCTGCGGCGAATCCACCCGCTACGAAGTGTTGTCCTTTGCCACCACGCCGCTGCCCAGCGCGTTGCGGCGCGAGGTGTTCGCCCTGTTTGCCGAGGATGCTTCGCTCGACGCGCTGTGCCGAGTCAATTTTGCCCTCGGCGAGGCGTTTGCCACAGCGGCCCTAGCCGCGCTAGAGCAGGCCGCGCTCGGCCCGGACGCCCTCGACCTAATCGGCTCGCACGGGCAGACCGTGCGCCACCTGCCGGCCAGCGGATCTACCTTGCAGATCGGCGAGCCAGCCGTCATTGCCGCCCGCACCGGCGCGGTGACGATTGCGGACTTTCGCGCGGCCGACCTGGCGGTCGGCGGCGAAGGCGCGCCGCTGGTCCCGCTCGCCGATCGCCTGCTCTTTGCCCAGCCGCACGAGGGGCGTCTGCTGCTCAATATCGGCGGGATCGCCAACGTCACGGCGTTGCCAGCCAACGCCGCGGCCAGCGCGATCCGGGCCTTTGACCTCGGGCCGGGCAACATGCTCATCGACGCGGCCGTGGCCCACTACACCGGCGGGCGCGAGCGCTTCGACCGCGGAGGCCAGCGGGCGGCGCGCGGCCGCATTGACGAGGGCCTGTTGGCCGAGCTGATGCGCACCCCCTTCTTGCAGCGCGAGCCGCCCAAATCCACCGGGCGCGAGGAGTTTGGCGAGCGGTTCCTCGCGGAGGTGCTGCGGCGCGGCCCGGGCAGTGCCGACGACCTGATCGCCACGCTGACCGCCTTTACCGTGCAATCCATTGCCGAGGGCATTGACCGCTTTTGTCCGGGGGCGTTTGCCGCGCTGTGGGTCGGGGGCGGCGGCGTCCACAATCCGCGCATTATGGCGGGGTTGCGCCGCGCGCTGCCGCGCCTAGCGGTGCGGTCGCTGGCCGAGCTGGGCGTCGATCCAGACGCGCGCGAGGCCCTCGCCTTTGCGGTCTTGGCCAACGAAACCCTGCTGGGCCGCACGGGCAATATCCCAGCCGCCACCCGCGCCCAACGCCCGGTCGTCCTCGGCAAAATTGCCCTGCCGTGAGGGGCGGTTTTCCTTGCTGAGAATCCCCCGCGCCACTTATGTTTGCCCGCTAGTTTTTCGACCCAAACCACAAAGGAGATGCCATGGAGCGACGCGATTTTGCCCTGCTGCGCGACGAAGAGATTCCCGAACTCAACACGCGAGCCTTACTCTACCGACACCGCACCGGCTGCGAGATTGTCTCGCTGATAAACGACGACGAAAACAAGGTCTTTGGCATCAACTTCCGCACGCCGCCGGCCGACTCGACCGGCATTGCCCACATCCTCGAACACTCCGTCCTGTGCGGCTCGCGCAAGTACCCGGTCAAGGAGCCGTTTGTCGAGCTGATCAAAGGCTCGCTCAACACCTTCCTCAACGCCTTCACCTATCCAGACAAAACCTGCTACCCGGTCGCCAGCACCAACTTGCAGGATTTCTACAACCTGATCGACGTGTACCTCGACGCGGTGTTTTATCCGCGACTCACGCCGGAGGTGTTGCAACAAGAAGGCTGGCACTACGAGCTAGAAGACGCCGGCGACCCCCTGCGCTACAAAGGCGTAGTCTTTAACGAAATGAAGGGCGCGTACTCAGACCCGGAGCGGATCCTCGCCGAGCGCACCCAGCAATCCATTTTCCCGGACACGACCTACGGCGTGGATTCCGGTGGCGACCCGCGCCACATCCCGGGCCTCAGCTTTGCCCAGTTCAAGCGCTTCCACGAGGAGTTTTATCACCCGTCCAACGCTCGTATCTACTTCTACGGCGACGACGACCCCCAGCAACGCCTCGCGCTCTTACACTCCTACCTGAGCGATTACGAGGCGCGGCCCGTGGATTCCACCATTGGGACCCAGCCGCGCTTTGCCGCGCCCAAGCGGCAGCAATTTCCCTACTCGGTCGATCCCGATGCGGCCGAAAAACCCAAGTGCTTTGTCGCGCTCACTTGGCTGTTGCAAGACGAGCTAGACGCGGACGAGCGCCGCGCCCTACAGGTGCTCGAACACGCGCTGCTCGGCACCCCGGGATCGCCGCTGCGCAAGGCCCTGATCGACTCCGGGCTCGGCGAAGATTTGACCGGCAGCGGGCTGGAGACCGAGTTGGCGCAGATGTTTTTCAGCGTGGGCCTCAAGGGCGTGCAACCGGGCGAGGTGGATGCGGTTGAAGCCCTGATCGTGCAGCACCTCGGCGACTTGGCGCGCGACGGGGTCGACCGCGGGATGGTCGCGGCCGCCCTGCACACCGCGGAGTTCCTGTTCCGAGAAAACAACACCGGGTCCTATCCGCGTGGCTTGGGGCTGATGCTGCGGCTGTTGACCGACTGGCTCTACGATCGCGACCCCTTCACGCCCTTGCGCTTTGCCGACTCATTTGCCGCGCTCAAGGCCAAGCTAGCAGCCGACGACCGCTATCTAGAGGGGTTGATCCAACGCCACCTCCTCGACAACGCCCACCGCACGACCGTGGTCCTCCAGCCCGATGCCGAGCTGGGGACGCGGCTGGAGGAGGAAGAGACCGCGCGGCTGACAGCGGCCCGGGCGAGCATGAGCCGGGCGGATTTAGAGGCCCTAGTCGCCCAGACGCAAACGCTCAAGCGCCAGCAAGAGCAACCCGACGCGCCCGAAGACTTGGCCAAGCTGCCCCGCCTGCAACTGAGCGACCTCGACGCCGAGGTCAAGACCGTGCCCCGGCAAGAGGACCAAATCGCCGGCGTGCCAGTGCTCCACCACGACCTCTTCACCAACGGCATCGCCTATCTCGATGTGGGCTGCGATCTGCGGGTGTTGCCGCAAGAGCTTTTGCCCTACATCCCGCTTTTTGGCCGCGCCCTGCTGGAGATGGGAACCAAGCGCCTGAGCTTTGTCGAGTTGCAACAGCGAATCGGCAGCCAGACCGGCGGCTTGAACGCCCAGTCGCTGGTGGGGACGCGCCGCGACAGCCGGCCGGCCGCGGCGTACCTGTTTTTGCGCGGCAAGGCCATGGTTGAGCGGGTCGCCGAGCTGACGGCGATTGTGCGCGAGGTGCTGCTAGAGGGCCGCCTCGACGACCGCGAGCGTTTTTTGCAGATGGCCTTAGAAGAGCGAGCCAGTGCCGAGGCCGGGCTGGTGCCGGGCGGCCACCGCGTGGTATCCACCCGGCTGCGCGCGCAATTCGACGAGACCGGCTGGCTCGCAGAGCAGATGCGCGGCTTGAGCTACTTGTTCTTCTTGCGGCAGCTCATCGAGGACATCCGCCGCGACTGGCCGGCCGTGCAGGCCCGGCTGGAGCAGATCCGCGCCCTGTTGGTCAACCGGCCGGGCATGCTGTGCAATGCGACCGTGGCCGGCGCCGACCGCGCAGCGTGCGACCAGAGCTTGACCGCGCTGTTGCGCGCATTGCCGCAAAAGGCCCACGCGCCCGCGACTTGGACGCCGCACCTGACGGCGGCCGACGAGGGCCTAACCGTCCCGGCCCAAGTCAACTACGTGGGCAAGGCGGCCAACCTGTTCGCGCTCGGCTACCAATGGGACGGGTCGTCGGCCGTGATCACTCGCTACTTGGCCACGACTTGGCTGTGGGACCGGGTGCGGGTCCAAGGGGGGGCCTACGGGGCCTTTTGCTCCCTCGACCCGTTTACCGGGGTGTTCTCGTACGCGTCGTACCGCGACCCCAATTTGCTGGAGACCCTGCACGTGTACGACCAGAGCGGGGCCTTCTTGCGCGACTTTCCGATTAGCAGCGACGAGCTGACCAAGGCGATCATCGGCACCATCGGCGACCTCGACGCCTACCAGCTCCCCGACGCCAAGGGCTACGCCTCATTGGTGCGCTACCTGACCGGCATTGACGACGCCTATCGCCAGCAAATGCGCGACCAAGTCTTGGCCACCAAGGCCGAGCACTTTGCGGATTTTGCCTCCGTGCTGGACCAAGTCGGCGCAGCGGGCCGGGTCGCGGTGTTGGGGTCGGCCGACGCAATTGCAGCGGCTTCGGCCGCACGCGGCGATTGGCTGACGCCGGTCAAGGTGCTGTGAGAAGGGGGGGGTTGGGGCGGTTTTTTTATTTTAGCGGTTCACATGATCGCGCTTTGTGGGTCATATAGGGCAAATGCGCTGCCGGCCGGCACGACAACCCGAACCCGCACTCTTCCGCAAAGGAGGGCATCATGCAACGCATTCGCATCCTGTGCATCGCCCTGATCGCCGTCTATGGCGGCGTTTCCAGCGCAGCGGCCGTCGAGACCAAGCCTCCCCGCCTCGACAAACTCCAGAGCTTGCTGGGCTACATCCACACCGCAGAGAAGATCGAGGTCAAAGCCGGTCCCGCGTTGTGGCAGGCCATCGCGGCCATCCCCATCGCCCCGGGCGTCCCCATCACCGCCGAGCAGGAAGCCGACTTGCGCGACTGGCTCTACGACTTTCTGATCGCCTTTTCCGTCTCTGGCAACGACAGCCTCGCCGCCCAGTTTTACCTCCGCGAGGGCGTCAACAACCCCACGGCCTTGAAGCACCTAAAAGAGACCCTAGCGCATTGGGGCATTTCCCAGGGCGACACGCCCTTTGACCTGTTCCGCGCCATGCACCGCGCCGTCCTCGACAGCCAAGGCTGCGAATACCGCTTTGGCCACGCCTTCTTCCGCCACAGCACCTTCAAGGTGTTTGAGATGCAGGGCCGCTACGAGCGCTATCGGTCGCATCCGCGGAATGTCGTCAAGGCTAGGTTCAAGTTGCAGCAAGAGGTGGCCGCGGCACTGCGCGCCGGCGAGAAGCGGGTCTTTACGGACATCGCGTTTGTCGCCGCAGAGCCGGCCGAGTTCGCCGGGTCGGAAGGGCCGGTTTGCACCCCCTTCTTCTGTCGGTTGGTCTGGGATTCAGAGCGGGCGATGTGGCGCTTTGTCGAAGTCTTTTACGCCTCCAAGCGGCCGAATCCCTTTCTCTTCTCGGCCCTATAATCGGACCTTAGACATGACTGTTATCGCGACGACGCTCAGACATTCATACCGGGAGGAAGTTTTGCGCCGACCAGCCGACGAAAGCACCGCAGCGGTAGAGCACTACGGACGCTTGGTGCTCAAGGTAGCCTACAAGATCGTCGCCAATGCCGAGGAAGCGCAGGAGGTTTTCCAAGAGACCTTCCTGCGCTTCTACACGGCCTGTGCGCGGGGCGAGCGCATCGCCCACCCCAAAGCGTGGCTTTGCCAAGTGGCGACCAACGCGGCCTTCAAAATCCGGCGGTATCAACGTCGGGTGCTATTCTGCGAAGCAGAGGACCGCGCGGTGGAAGCCGTCGCCGACCAAGATGCCGAGCGCCGCTTGCTCATGGAGCGGGTGCGCGACTTGGCCGCTGAATTGCCCGACCGCCAGCGCATGGTCTTTGCCCTGCGCAACTTCGAGGGCTGGCCCTTTGCCGAGATCGCCGCCCGACTCGGATGCAGCGAGGAATCGGCCAGAGCCAGCGAGTACAAAGCACTCAAGAAAATCCGCGCCCAGATGGGTGCCGACTGCAAGGACTAAACGCCATGTTGAGAGAAGAATTTGAACGCAAGCTGAGCGACTACGTGCGGGGCGAGCTATCGACCGCAGAAGCGCTCCAGATCGAAGCCTACTTGGCCGACCACCCGGAAGCGGTCGACGACGTAGAGGCGGTGCGCACCGTGCTGGAGCTGAGCGCCGACATTGGCGCGGCCGAGCCGCCGGCCGCGCTCTTTGCAGCGGCTCGCGCCAACGCGCGGCAAGCGATTCACGCGGAGGAGCGCGCGGCCAAAACCCAGCGCACCGGATTTTGGCAGCGGCTGCCGCGGCCGGTGTACCTGGCCGGGCTCGCGGCCGGGCTAGCCGGGGTGGTGTTGGGCGTGCTCTGGCAGGGGACTACTTCTGCGTGGGCCGAAGTGGTGGCCGAAGTGCGCAAGCTCAACTCCGTGCGCGTGGAGGGCTGGATTCGCGGCGAACAGGGCGAACAGGTGCCCGTGAAGCAGTGGCTCAAGGCCCCGCACTCTTTCCGCTCTGAAGTCGGCACGGGCGCGGCGCGGTGGGCGGTCGTGGTGAACGACGCCAAAATGCAGACGTACGCGGACGGCGTCTGGTATGGAAAAGACCTCGACGCGGAAAAGGCGTGGTCGATAGGCGCA
Source organism: Candidatus Latescibacterota bacterium (assembly GCA_965242865.1). Lineage (GTDB taxonomy): Bacteria > Latescibacterota > UBA2968 > UBA8231 > UBA8231. The sequence continues at coordinate 3,557,887 of CBDETK010000013.1, read as the reverse complement.
CTCGCCGAGCAACTAGCGCTGCCCGAAAACGAGGAACTAGAACGTGGGAACTACCAGATTGAGCACGAGGATCGAGGGGCGACCGTGCTTTTTTCGATCTGGCAACGCTCCTCGCTGGGGCGCAAGACCCCGGCCGATATTCGGTACGAAGTCGAAGTGGATGCTCAGGCGCGGTTGCCCAACCACTCCCGCGTGTATCTCGATGTGGGCCAAGAAGATTGGGAGCTGGTCAGCGAATTGAGCTATCTGGAGTACGACGCGCCGCTGGCGGACGAGCTGTTTGCGGTTGCCGAGGATGCGGTCCAGCCGTTGCCCCTTTCGGCGGCTGAGGCCAATCCGTTCGGTATGATGCTAGAGCCGTTTGTGCCGTGGAACAGGGCGTTTTACATGCCCCTAGACGGGATGGATATCATCGTCCACCCGCCCTCGGATGACCGGAGCAAGGGCAGCCAAAGCCGGGCCTCTTCCACCGGCGGCGGGATCACGCGCTGCGAATTTCACCGCACTCCGCTGGCCGAAATTGTGCGGTCTCTTGGGGAAATGCCGGTGGAACCTCGCGTGGAGAAGGTCGCCGACCAGCCCTACTCCGTGCGGGTGGCCTACAGCCATCGTCTAACCCCGGTTGAGCGCGTCCAGCGTTTAGGCCGCCGCTTTGGTTTTGTCGCTGCGGTGGAAGAGCGGCAGGGCACGAAGCGTCGCTGGATTTTTACCCAAGATGGCTCCGAATTTCCGACGAACCCGCACCGGGGAGGCTCTGGGACCAATGGATACAACTACTACGCTACCGGGCGGCGGCTCGGGCCGGCGATCGAGAGTATGCTCACAAACGCCGCGCGCAACGACCTAGTCGAAGGCTACGACTTCGACCTCGACGAAATTGAGCTGCAATGGGATGGCGCGGCCGACAATCCCTTTGAACGCCCAGTAGATATCGACGTCGATTTCTCCGAGGGCTGGGACGTGGCCCTCGATTACTTGCGTGCGCAGTTCGGGGTGAAGATGGAGCGCGTAGCCGAGCCGGTCACCTACGAGGTGTTGGTGATGCGCACCGAGTAGGCGTTCATCCCCCCGCTGCCATCGCGGGCGTCCCACTCGCATCCGCCGCATGCAAGTGGGACGCCTTTAGTTCTGGTCGCGCTACACCCGCTCCTCGGTCGGGCGGTTGGCGTACTCGCCCCGCGGGATGCGGAAGTACCCCTGAAAGCACAGCACGCCCACCGTCGTAATTAGGGCGCAGCTCAAAAACAACGCCCGATACCCCAGCGCGTCGATCAGCCGGCCGCCGCCGAGCGAAATGCCGGCAATGCTGATGCCGTAAGCCATCGTCAGCGCCGAGCTCATGGTAACTCGCCAGCGCTCGGGGACCAATTCCTGCTGAAAGACGATATAGACCGACCGGCGGATCGAGCTGAGCGCGACCAGCGCCATACCGGCGGCGCCGGCCACCGCCCAATGGGCGACCAGCGCCAAGGGGACGAGGCACAGCACCATCGTCCCGGCCCCCGCGGTAATCACCGGCACCCGGCCAAACCGCCGGCTGAGTGCCGGGGCGGCCAACGCAGTACAAGCGGCTAGGAGCTGTCCCCCGGCCGTCAGACTGCCGATCAGCGCGGTGGAGGCCCCGAGGCCGTCATCCATGTACACATTGAAGAAGACGCGGAGGCTGTTTTCCGCGGCCATCTGCAAGAAGGTGACCAAGCTCAAGGCGAGGATGATGGCCCACGGGACGGGCGTTGCTTGGCTGCGTTCCCGCGCCGGCGGTTTGTGCGCCGGGGAGCGAGTTGCGGCGATAGCTCCGGCGCTGATGAATAGCACGCCGGCGGCCAGCAGCAGCGGATAGCGGTAGGGGGCCGGGTGGTCTGCGGGCAGGCCGAGGAGCGCGGCGAAGAGGCCGGGCAGCAGGCCACCGCACAGGCTGCCGGCAAAACCCGCTAGCGGCCACAGGGCCACTTGGGTTGAGAACACGTGGTTGCGCAGGCGCGGCGGACAGATCAGGGTCAGGAAGGGAATGGAGCAGACGAGGAAGAGCGTATTGCCGAGGACGCCGAGGGCATACGCGCCCATGATCCACGCTAGCTGGGCGGAGGCCGGAACGAACTCCCCGAGGGGCAACGCACCAAACCCGAAAGCCGCGATCACCATGCCGACGATCATGCTCGGCCGCGCTCCCCAGCGGTTGGCCAACACGCCTGCGGGCATGCTCAAGAGGGCAAACGACAGCGCGCCAACCGCATTGACTTGGCCGATCAGTTGGGGGCCGTAGCCTAGGCGCAGGAGATAGAGATTGAGCAGGACCGTATAGACGCCGCCGAAAATCGTAAACCCGAGCAGGGCTTGGCTGAAAAGCACTAGGCGCACGTCGCGGTTAAAAAGCGACAGGGCCTCGCGGTGCGTGGAGACCAATTTCTTTTTGCTGGAATGAGGGCTGGCAGTTATGTATTAGGAAAGTAAATCAACGGATCGCGACGAAAAAGACCACGTAGCGGAGGCAGCATGGTGTGCAGCAGTGCGTTCTGGTGCTTTTTGGTATGGGTGCCAAATGTCCTAGCCCAAGAGACAGTCCAAGTGCAGACGCCCGCCGGCACCATGCACGAGTTGGCCCGCGTCGCGGCCGGTTATTTTACGATGGGCTCGGCCGAGGGACGGGCGGACGAGCAGCCGGTCCACTCAGTCTATCTCGACGACTTCTACATTGACCGTTTTGAAGTAAACAACGACCAGTACGCTGCTTTTTTAAACGACAGGGGCCGCAATGCGGATGGGGAAGGGCATCTACTGTTCGATCTGCGCGACCCCGACGCACCAATCCGCTACGGCCGAGAGCGATACGCGCCGATTCCCGGCTCTGAACAGCGGCCTGTCGCCGAGGTCTCGTGGTACGGTGCCCGTGCGTATTGCACTTGGGCTGGCCTGCAGTTGCCGACCGAGGCCATGTGGGAGAAGGCGGCCCGCGGCACTGACGGCCGCCTCTATCCCTGGGGCAATTCCATTGACCGCAGCCGGGCCAACTACGGCCGCGAAAGCGGCGGCCACGGCGACGACCGCGACGGCTTTTTCGGTTCAGCCCCGGTTGGCTCTTACCCGTGCGGGGTCTCTCCCTATGGGGCTTACGATATGGGGGGCAATGTCTGGGAGTGGGTAGTGGATTGGTACGGCGCGGATTACTATGCACAGAGCCCCGAGCGCGACCCGCAGAGGCCGGACGCCGGGAGCAGCCGGGTGCTTAGGGGTGGGTCAATGAGCAGCAACCCGTATCGCCTGCACACTACCGACCGCAGTGGGCTGCCGCCTTCGGCGACCTACGTCATCGTCGGGTTTCGCTGTGCTGTGCGCGAACTCCCCGCCACGGCAGTGGAGGCCGCAAGCTGGGGACAAATCAAGCGCATGGCCGAGGAAGGCGAGATGCGATGAACCCGGACCGGGATAATGCAAACAGCCCCTCAGCTTGTGTACGTAAGCTAAGGGGCTGTTACACCACCGGATATTCGTGGGCCACAGTGCTGATCATAAATTCGTAAGATTTTTGATTTCTTTTACGATGAGTTTGGCCCTTTGCTCAAGGAAGCTCTCGTACCGGCTTTCCGGGGTGCCTTCGGCTATCAGGGCATCGTACGGGACGAGGTGCGACTCTACCCTTTTGCGAAGCTCCTTTTCATCTAGGCTCTGAGTGTCCTTGAGAAGTTTCTGAAGGTACTCCTTCGGATCCATACTTGAAAGAACACGGTTTGAGCCTCCGCTCAGCAGAACGCCGTTTAGCCCGTGATCAACTTTTTCTTTTGGCACCGATTCTTTCAGAAATGCTTTTGGAAAAACATGGTGACGATTCAGTTCTCCTCTCCCTTCTAGGTCACGAACGGTATTTACGTCAAGCGGATTTCCGGTCACCCAATCTTGAGGCGTCTGTTTCATAACGATTCCAGCAATGCCACGTCCGAGACGTGACTTTCTCCCTATCCATGGCAGCATTTTTATAAGTTCTTTGCATGTATGAACCGGATACGCCTCATTATCGAAAATCAACGGTGGATTGCCAAAATTCCCCGTTTTCCTAAGCTTTATCAAACAGTCTCGTAGAGCCTTAAAATCCTCGAACAGCCGGTCGTTCGCTTGTGCCTCATACCTGTCTGTCAGGATCGTACGCCACAGGTAAACAGAAATTAGTGCGTTGGTAGTACTTTCTCTTCTTGGATCTTTGATCATTCGAATGTCATCTTGGAGCGCGGCGATGACGTGGACTGGAGGCCAGCTTGCTAACACTTCGCGCGTTGCTCCTCCATGCCGTGCCACGGTTTCCAGAGCAGCCACCAAGTCGCCCTGCAACGTATCTAGTCGTTCTTGCCCACTTTTCTCTCCCTCTTGAAATAGACTCTCGAGAGCAGCTTCATAGTTACTCTCCCTTGGTGGTGCTCCATTGGGAAATTTTTTACTGCTGATTTTCAGGCAGGCCACCTTTAGGATCCACTCTCCGATTTCGGGAATCGCCTCTTCTTCATCTTTACTAAAGTAATGTGTGGTTACAGGGTACTGTGTGCGAAAGTCGGCAATACGATTTCGGAGATCCTCTCCATAGCCTCCTTGTGCAAGGGCAACAACGATGTCAAACCGCTTGATCGTAGCAGATGACTTATTTGTCTCGACGAAGACTTCAATTGCTACGTTACGTTCGGTCTCGTGCGGAAGAGCGCAGTAGTAGAGTTCTCGCTCTAGGAATAACAGGTTGTAGAGACTCTTTTCAATTGCAATTTCAAGACATCTTGCGGTACTGGCACCGTTACCGCCACAGGCATCATGACACCATTGCCATATCTTTCCAGGTTTGTAAGCATTTTCTTCTTTATCGGGGTCGTCCCATAGAATATCTAACGGCATGTGATTTTTTTCATAAGCCGTTCTTGGATTAAGCAATGATCGACCTTCCCCAGACTTATCCGAGTACCAAGTAATCCTCTTGATTTTCATGTTGAGTCTGATGAGATCTTCAACCTCTATATAGAATCGACTGCTAGGTGTCCCATGGAGTGCCTTCCGAAGAGATGTGAGGCGTTGTTGGCCATCTAGGACGAGTTCTTGGACACTTGCTCCGCTACCATCAAGGTCCTTCAGAGTCCGTGACTCGAATTGGGGAGAACCGTTGGTTTCGAGAATAAGAAAGATGCCAGTTGGCCTATTCTCGAATAAAGCTTTTAGGTAATCGGCGATTCGCTGATTTCCCCAGACATAGCTTCTCTGGAACGTAGGGAGGGCGATTTCGCCGTTTTCGGCCATTATGAGCCAGTCTCTGATTTTCCGGCGTTCGTATCGTGCAGGCCTAGAAATGGGCATGAGAGAGTTCCTCGGTTTTCGGGTTTATGTGACTGCTCAAGATGCGTCGGAGACACTATTTTTTAATTGCGACATCAGGGCACATTCTATACAGAACGGAGGACTCCATCCATAACTTCTCCGAGTTCGGCATCATCAAGGATGCTGAGTTCCCGAGTGCCTTGGTGCGCGGCGACCCGTCGACAAGCGCGCTGAAGTCCTTTCGTTTCTCGTAGTTCAGTTTTGGGATTGGCTGCGATGAATTGGGCTAGAGCTAGAACGAACGCATTGCGGACTTCAAGTGAGCCAAACGTCGAGTTTCTGGAAACGATGAGCTGGATAATTTTCTCCCAGTAGGTCTGATGGATCCGGATAACGCTGCGAACCTGTGTTTCGCGTTCCGTCTCTCCCTGTGCGATCTGTTTCACTAAGTGTTCCCGCCACCAAGCACGTCCGAACGGACAATCAACATACACAGTTCGGTTACCCCTAGCCTCTGGTAAGCCTCCCAAGCGTCGTAGAACAGTGCGTACACAGTCATCTATCATCTTGAGTCGTTTATCTCCGTTTTCCTGCAAGGCGCGGTCTATTCGCTCCGCACCGCCTAAGTTGCTTCCATTGGCAGCAAGATAAACGGAATCGATCTTCTGAGCCTCGATATGTCGGCAGGTAAGGTTTGCCCAGAAGGTTGAGCGGCATGCGATCCGGGGTGTGAGGGCGGACCACGCCCTGTACAACCTGATTTCAGTGTCCGAAGGCGGGGCCTTGAACTCGTCTTCCGTCATGGGATCCGGCGAGAGGGGTACTTCGTCCGAACCCTTTATGGGTATTTCCGATATGTACTCAAGGAAATCGTTATTATTGCGAACAGCCGCGAGGAACTCTACCTGAATTTGCCCCCCCTTGGTTCGAAGTAAGCTTTTCCGCATCCGTGTGTATTCGGCGTCGTTAAGTTCCTTGTGAGAGATGGAGTTCATGCTTCATCCTCCTCGTTTTCAACGGGCAGGATATGTGAGTAGAGTGTCGTGGCGACCTCCTCCGGGCGGAACTCTGGAGCATCCCAGCACTGAAGGCCTTTACTTTCGAGAAAATCGGCAAGAGCGAGAAGGTTGCGGTGTGTCCGCCATCCTTCTTCCTCATTGTCTTCGGCAAAGTCTCTTTGAAGTAGGGCGAAGCAAGCCGTTACTACGTGCGTCATGATATTTTTTCGGGTTTGATGTTCTCCTTCAAAGTGTAGGAACCTGTGAAGATCGGGACTAACATTTACAAGAAATCGGAATGGTTGCGTCTCGGCGTCGACGAAGAATGTTCCGTTCTTAAGATTCTCGTCCTTACGAAATGAGAGCAGTTGGATTATGGATGATTGTAATCGAACTACAGGTCCTAGAGCGAGTCGCGAGCCTTTCTTAAAATTGATGTGTGCGCCATCCCAAATGCTGTGAACGCCATCCCGCTTTTGGCTAATGGTCAATTCGCAAGAGGCGGTGCATAAAATCATCGGCGTGAAAAGTGGGGACTCTCCCAAGTTCTCTGTATCCCATCGCACCTTGTGCATAGCTAAATCGGAAATATGGGTCCTACGGTACGACGAGATCGGCGACGAGACGATACAGACATATTGCGCCTGTTTATCCGCCAGTAAACGTGAAATCAGTGCGGCACCTTCGATCTGGTGCTCAAGGGTAAACGACGAACGGTCCTCGCCCGGCTTGAAATCCACGACATACTGCCCGTTGGGAAACGATAGGTTACCGGCTTCCAGCACTGGATGGCTGTGGGATCGGACCGCATTTGAGGGTGCCTGTGAGACGGTGGTGATCTGGGTCATGTTCCCGCTCCTGGGCAGGTGTCGGATATTGCCTCGAATATGTCGACCCGGAGCGAAGGTTCGGCTCCCGGCAATAACTCAAAGTCTTTGGTAAGCCGGTAGTCTGTCTCGACTTGGATGGAAGAGCCGGTAGAGAGATTTCCAAGGCGTACACCCACAATGTGTCCGTTTTCTTTGACGAGGCTGACCTCATTGGGCCGCTGTCCATCAACCGTGACTTCGTTTAGGACGACCGGGGCGATTTCATCCTGTCGCAAGCTGTCGCAAGTGGCATCCATGTTTTCGTCGACCCGGAGACGCAATTCGGCGTTCTCGCAGCCTTCCTCGCACTCGATTTGGATGCGCCGGCGGTTGTCGCCTACAGGAACGGAGACAGCCCGTAAGAAGGACCGGAGCACCGGGCGTTTTCTTGGACGAGTGGCGTTACCTTGGCCGGATCCATTGTTCGATTCGGGCTGAGGGTTTCCTTCGCCAGTGTTTATGGAGAGCTTCGCCCGATCTGGATCCCTCTGTCCAACAGCGATCGGTGTTCCCCAAAAAGAGTTTCGGCTCGCCCCCCCTAGCCCTTCTCCCTCGTCTCCAAAATCGAGAGTAAGGAAGTCGTCGGGACTATAAGATTCGTCGCTGATCTCTTGGGTATTTCTCAAGAGCCAATCGCGGATTTCGCCAAAGCCTTGATAAAGTTTCTTCCTGTCTTCCTTAGAGAGATCTTTGGTACGAATACTATCGTGCAGCGGACCTTCAGCGTCCCGGACAAGCCTGTGTAGTTCGCCTCCACTATCCGAATTGAGGAGCAACACGGCGCGGAAGGGGACACGATCCCTGAATTTGTAATAGAAGCCGGGAATCTCCTTATCGTCTGCGATCCACATTCCATTGCGGCACAGATCGACACGAGTATTGCCTGAACGTTGAGTGAACAGGTGGACTCGAATTTTGCCATATGAGGTCTGAATGCTGTGGTGTTTTCCGATCCGCAATACTTCATATGCTTCAAATGCCCTATGACCGCTGAGGAATGCTCCTGTTCTCCTCCTCTCTCGATATTCTTCCAGCGTCTTAGCAAGCGTGGAGTGGTCTAGAACATTGAGACTGTGATCGCTTTCCGGCCGCAGGTCTTCGACCTGTACCTCGAGCTTTCTCTTTTCAATCGCTTCAAAGAAATTGCACGCAGCAGCTTGTGCGACCATTTCCCAGAGCGATTTTTTTTCTTCTCGGAAGTGGTTGAAAGCAGGTATCACAACAGCGGTACCGTGGCGAGAGGTGCCGCGTATGTTTTTGAGGTCGTCCGTTATTATCTTTGGAATGTCAGAGCTTTTGGCGTAGTCGTACAGGTTCCCATTTGTGTCGTTTCGGAATCCGAGAACGAGGAAGCCATCTCCGGCGCAAGGATGTTCTTTGTTATTGTCTTTTCCGTTGTGGGACGCGAGCACAGCGTGACCTGCACCGATTCTGTGTCCATTGTCCATCACTCCACCGTACAGGACATAGCGCAAGTCGGATGCCGGGATCGCTACCGAGTGACCGTTACCGTAAGTACCTGTTGCATTGCCGCCTTTGGCACTAATGCCATCACTGAGAAGGGCAGTCATGCGTCGCTTGTTGAGGCCGATACCGTTGTCGAGGACCGAAAGAACGTCCAATACACTTTGGTCTAGTGCGGCTCGGATCGTTTTGACGACTAGTTCGGCTTGGCTCGGCAGTTTACCGCCTCCCATTTTTTCATGGGTTTTTATCGCATTGCGGAAAGCCCTGTTGTAGCTCCGGATCCCAGGAATCTGGGATCTCTTCTTTTGTGTAAGCCGAAAACGTATGACAGCTTTCTGTTCGTCCGCTTCTTGGGCCGCGTCGAGGGCGTTCTGGATAAGCTCACGAACGACGGCTGCGGGCCGGAGATCGGTGAAGGCCGCGATTCCAGCGGGAGTAAAGCCAGTGCTGGTTCCTGGCCCGAACCTGAGATCAAGTGATTGGTTGGGCATGATGTCAATTCCTGCTGGCGACAGCGGCAATTTCGGAGAAGGCCGCCGCCGCAGTTTCGATATCTTGGCTTGTGGTGAAGCGTCCCAAGCTGATGCGAACGCCCATCGAGGCGACTTCCCGGTTGAAGCCGAGCGCGAGCAGCACCCTAGACGGTTCCGATGTAGCCGAAGCACAGGCGGAACCTGTTGAGATTGCTATCTGGTCTGCGACGTTATGGACGACGACGTCAGCACTAGTCCCCGGAAAACCGATATTGAGGTTTCCTGCAACCCGTTTTTCTGGATGTCCGAAAAGATACAGATTCGGACAGTCTTGTAGCAAGTAGTCGTGAAGGCGTCTCGTGAGTGTGATTATATGCCGTGTGTCGTGGCTTCCCTCAACCCATGCGAGTTCGCATGCTTCCCCGAAACCAACTGCTAAAGCCGGGGGTATGGTTCCGGGCCGCAGCCCGAGCTCCTGGCCTCCTCCCGTTGCAATCGGCTTGATATGGACGCCGGATCGCACGAACAAGGCACCGATACCCTTTGGACCGTACACTTTGTGAGCGGAGAGACTGAGGAGGTCAACCTTCCAAGCGTCGACGTCAATGCCTGTGCGCCCAGCGGCTTGGGTTGCGTCGGTGTGGAAGAGTGCACCTACGGCTCGGCAACGTTCGGCGATTTCAGTGAGTGGCTGAAGCACACCGATTTCGTTGTTCACCGCCATGACGGAGACGAGTAGCGTCCGTTCGTCCAATTCCCGCTCGAGGTTGGCGAGTTTCAGGAGACCGTCGGGTTCGACCGGCAGGATCACGGCTTCATAGCCTGAGTGTCCCAAATCTTCGACCGTTTCGAGAACCGCCGGATGCTCGGTGGCGACGGTGATGAGCTTATTGCGCTTTTCGTCGGAAGCCCTTGCGACCCCGCGTAAAGCGAGGTTGCAGGATTCTGTCGCACCGGACGTAAATACGACCTCGTTGTCGTCGGCGTTGATTAGCTGGGCCACTTGGACTCGCGATTCCTTGACGGCATCCGACGCCTTCCATCCGTACGCGTGGCCGTTGGAGTGCGGGTTCCCGAACTGGTCGTTCAGGAACGGGAGCATTGCTTCACGCACTCTCGGATCTATAGGAGTGGTCGCTTGGTAATCGAGATAAACCGGTTTTAGATACACGTGTAGATCACTCTGTGCAGTCGCATGGCAGTAGCGTCTCAGAAAACCTTTCGAGATCCGCCTCTTTGTTTTTAGCTAGGAGATCGTAAGAAAACTCATTGTTTCCAAAAAAGCCGATACGGGTAATATTGGAATCGCCTCGGATTTCCCGGCCTTCGGCTATAAGATCCCGGTGATAGTCGTTCTCGATACGACTCCACCAAGCGATGTCGCACGGTGTGTTGAGAAGCGAGCCGAATCCGGGAATCTCAGCTTGCTTCTCTTTCTCCATCTGGCTGTGAATGCTATGTAGGTTAGCCGATCCTTTTAGGAAGCAGTAAACACAGTTGGATAGGCTCCCCTCCTTAGGTAGCGAGAGGTCCCAAGTCTGCCGGTCCCAGAAGGCATTGACGTCGTCCCGGGTCACGGACATGTCGGCCAGCGGCATATAGACATGCTCTCCCTTGTAACCGGATGCGCCAGGACCTGCGTTGCGATCCTCGACCCGCTTGACCCGAGTCGGTTCATCGCCCCGGAGTCCGACGAAGGCGACGTATTCCATCCCACCTTTGCCGAACCAAGCTTTCTCCCCGTACGCTTTACCCTTCAGGGCAGAATTGTCAAAAGGCTGCCAAGCTTGAGAGAAGTCGGCGTAGCACTGCTCTGGGCGCACATGGGGCCGTGCCAAGTTGTATGCCCGCTTGCGGCGGAATATGTCCTCGGGTACTTCACCTTGGTTGCGGCGGTGACGTTGGTACAGGATATCGGGGTCAATGCGCGATTCGTTTCCGTAATGTCCGAGGCGTGGGATGGTCTTTTTAGAAGCTAGCCAGTCCTTGAGGAACAGGCGTGTCGCCTCCAGTTTCATCCTCTGTGTGCAGGTGCGGCTGAATTGGTTGGGGACATAGCCTGACCAAGAGAGAAGCTCCTCAAAGACTTCCCCCCGCCAGTGGAAGCCATCCGGGTTGTCGGGGGCCTTTGGCTGGTTGTTGACAAGACGATATGAGGCCAACCGCGTCCATTCGCCGTTGCGAGCGTCTTCGTAGGTCTGAAACTCAACCCAGAAGAACGGAATTTTGTAAAGGTTAGCAACTTCCTCGCAGTCCCGTGCGAAGCAGTAGGTGCTTGGGTGTTCGGCTGACGTATTGTTGAATACAATGACGTCGCCGCGACTTGCGTCGAGGATTCTGTTTTTAAGGAGCGTAAATAGGAGCATTCCGCTGGAACGCCCGGCCGAGAATTTCACGACATGAGGCAGAGTGCTGTGCGTCTTGGCACGATAGCGGAATTGGTACTCCTTCAAGGGGTCATGTCGTGGAGGCGGTTTCCGCAGCCGCTTTGAGACGGTAAGCTTTGGGACGTTTCGGATGGCATGGGGCTTAGAAGGGGGCATGAGGGAGGCTCCTTCCTGTGAGTACTAATGGTTGGTAATCGCCTGCCCATCCTAAGGAGTACTCCTATCCAGTAGGAAGCCTACCACGACGCCACAGAGCTCAAATCCAGCTTCTTGTGATAGACTCATAATCTGGGCATAATCTGGGAATGTATCCTTCTGGATTTCCTTTGCTGTGCAAACTCCTCTTCGGGGCACGGGCCACAATTAACGGCCCATAAGCGAAAAGGGCAAGGCGGCAAACGCAAAAACAGCCCCTCAGCTTGGGTGCGCTAAGGGGCTGTTTATTGTTTATTAGTGGTGGCTCCTCGCGGAATCGAACCGCGGACACAGAGATTTTCAGTCTCCTGCTCTACCAACTGAGCTAAAGAGCCACCAAAAAAAGCGTCAAAAAATTAAAGCCCCCTCATTTGCCTTGTCAAGGATGCGCCATGCCCATCTCAATCATCCCGTTTAACATGCCCGAACCCGCTGCAATTCCTCCGCACATCGTCGCATCGCTCGAAGCCATGTCGCCAGATGAAGCCGTGCTCCAAGGCATGAATTTGCTGCTGGGCATTGAAGCGGCCGACACCATCGTATATGAGCGCGTCGGCCCAGGGGTGGTCCGCACGGCTGGCGCAGGGGCTGAGGTCCTGCAGCGGGTGTTGGAGCAGGACAGCGGGAATTCCTTCGCCGCTCAAGACGGGGTTGGTGGGTCCGCGCTGTTGATAGTGGGGCAGACCCGCGCCGACGAAGAAAGCCCCCTGCCAGCAGGAGTGGTGCGCTTCCTGCTAGAGGGGGCTGAAGACGGGTCTATCGGCTTTAGCTACGTGCTGCCCCTCAAGGCCAGCGACGGCCGGCTCTGGGGCGCGTTGACCTTGATTCGCCGAGCGGCGAGCGGGCCGCTCAACCACGAGCAACCCAACCTGTGCGAGGGCATGCGGCGCGTGCTGAGCCGGCTGGGCGGCTAGACCGCGACCGGCTCGACGACTCCGTTTTCGAGCATCCAAGCCTCGACCTCATCGCCATCGACATCGGCCAGCATCTGGCCATTGATCTCGACGCAGGGCGAGAGGGGCTGGCCGCTTTTTTGCACCATCTCAGCGTAGATAGCCGGATTGTTGATAATGTCTTTGTCCTCGTATGAGAGGCCGTACTTGGCGAAGGTTTCGCGCACGCTGCGGCTCCAGCCGCAAACCGGCTTTAGGTAAGCGACGATGTGAGGGGATTCAGCCATGATTGGGACTCCTTTTTGGCGTGATAGAGGCGATGTTGCCTTCGGTGGTTTCGGTGAATATAGAGTTGCGCCCCTCCCTGTCAAGCACGGCATTCTGTGATTGACGAACCGAATACCCGGCATTACATTTGAGCTATCCCCCCACCTTATTGTGTTGACTCTCCTGCTTAACTTTAGGATTGCCAATGAGTTCTCCAGAAGTCCTTTTCGTGCGCGGCGGTCGCCCTTTGCAAGGTGAAGTCGAGGTTCAAGGGGCCAAAAACGCCGCGCTGCCCATGTTGGCCGCCTCGCTGCTGGCCACAGAAGGGCAAACCATTTTGCACCGGGTGCCCCCGGTCAAAGACGTATTGGTCGCCCTAGCAGTGCTGCGGCGGCTCGGCGCCCGCGTCGATTACGACGCAACCGAGAGAGTAGCCGTCCTAGACACCCGCGATGTCAAAGAGACCCGGCTGCCCGAAGATTTGACCAAGCGCTTTCGCGCTGCGCTGGTTTTCGTCGGGCCGCTGTTGGCCCGCTTTGGCCGCGCTTGGATCCAAGAGGTGGGCGGCTGCACGATTGGCTCGCGGCCGACGGATTATCACTATCGCGGCTTTGCCCGGCTCGGCGCCGAAGTCCAAAGCGTGGTCGGCGGTGGCATCGACGTGGTAGCCAAGCGGCTCTCCGGCGCGGTTATGTACTGCGATTTGCCCAGCCACACCGGGGTGGAAAACCTCGTTATGGCGTCCTGTCTGGCCGAGGGCGAATCCGCGATCGAAAACGCAGCCTCCGACCCGGAGATCGTCGATTTCGCCGCATTCCTCCAAAAGATGGGGGCCCAAGTAGAAGGCGCGGGTACGCGGCGGGTGCATATCAAGGGAGTCCGCGAATTGGTCGGCGCCGAGCACACGATCATGTACGACCGCCTCGACGCCGGTCTCCTAATGATGGCCGGCGCGATTACCGGCGGCGACATCGCCCTCAAGGGCGTGGTGCGCGATCACCTGTACGTGTTTGAGGCCAAGCTCCAGCAGATGGGCGTCGAGATGACGGAAGAAGGCGCTTGGATGCGGGTGCGCGGGCCGAAAATTTTGTCGCCGATCAACGTAGTCACCACGTTTTACCCCGGCTTCCCAACCGATCTGCAGCCCGGGATGACCGCCTTGGCCTGTAGGGCCAAAGGCGACAGCTACATCCGCGAGACCGTGTTTGAAGACCGCCTCGGCCACGTCAAGACCTTGCGCTCTTTTGGGGCGCGCATCGCCCCGGAAAAGGATCGCCTCGTGTTGGTGCATGGGCCGGCCCAGCTCAAGGGGGCCAAAGTCAAGGCCATGGACATTCGTGCTGGGGCCGCCTGCGTACTCGCCGGCCTAGCGGCCGAGGGCCACACCGAAATAAGCAACCTCTACCAGCTCGACCGCGGGCACGCCCACATCGAGCACCGCCTGCGGGCCTTGGGCGCCGACATCGAAAGGCACTGAGGCGCGTTGCGCCGCCAAGGCGACTAAAAGCGGTCGGGAGCTCGGTGCTCTCGGCCGCTTTTGCTTGCCGATCACTTGGGAATTCACCATGCTCGCATCCCCCGACTCAGTATATGTAGCGCGCTCGCCCATCGACCGCGCCGAAGCTCCCTTTGCGACCTACCGGGAGTTGGCCTACCGCACCCTCGCCGCCCTACAGGTGCCGCTGCCGGCCGCTGGCACCATCTTGCTCAAGCCCAACGCCACAGTGCTCTATCCACCGGAAAAGCGCGTCATCACCCACCCCGGGTTTGTCGGCGGCCTCCTCGACGCCCTGTCCAGCCAAGGCGTCCCCGCCGAGCGCATGGTCGTTGCCGATGGCCAGTCTGGGGAAAACGCCGCGGCCGGGCATACTTGGGAACAATGCGGCTATCGCGCCATGGCCGCGGACCGGGGCGTGCGGCTCCAAGAAATGAACGCCGACGAGGATTCCCGCGTCGTCGAGGTCGCCGCTGGCGTGGTGTATGAGCGTTATCCCCTGTACCGGGAAGTGACCGATTGTGCCTTCTTTTTGAACGTCCCTCTCGCCAAGTGCCACAACTTGGGCTGCACGACCTTGTCGATCAAAAACCTAATGGGCATCGTAGCCAAGCCCGAGCGGCACCTGTGCGCGATCCAAGCGGTGGACGCGCCCTGCGCCGCAGACCTGTGGCGGCTGACCGAGAGCGGCCTCAGCCTCTTTGAAGACCGCTTCTATCACAAGCTCTGCGATCTATTGGTCGCGTTGCGCGGCTTGGAGATTCCGCGGCTTGCGGTGGTAGATGGCCTAGTCGGGCGCGACGGCACGGCGTTCAACGAAGGGGCCAATTATCCCCTCGGCTGGGCGTTGGCCGGCGTCAACGAAGTACAGGTAGATGCCGTGGCGACCTACCTGATGGGCCTCGATCCGCAGGCCACCCCCTATCTGCAATGCGCCCACGCCCGCGGCTTGGGCCTCATTGACCCCGAGAAAATCAAGGTCGTCGATCTCGCGAGCGGCGCGGTGCTCCAGGGCGCGGCCCTAGCCGAGCTGCGGTCTGCCACGCCGCTAATGCCCATCGCCCGCCTCGGCCAAGGCCGCTACTACAAGCGCTTTCGCGCCGACGGATCGGCCGTGCCTTGGCGGTTGGACGATGTCAATGCCCAACGCCAACAAGACGGTCTAGCACCCGTTCCCCATGAACCCGCCCGCGCCTGAGCACACCCTCCGCGCCTGCCAGCGGGCCGTAGATGAGTGGATCGCCGAGGTCGGCGTGCGCTACTTCTCCGAGCTAACCAATACGGCCGTGCTAATGGAGGAAGTCGGCGAGTTGGCGCGGATCATGGCTCGCACCTTTGGGGAGCAGAGCTTTAAGGAGGGCGAAGAAGCCGATCTCGGCATGGAGATGGCCGATGTGCTCTTCGTCCTCCTGTGCCTCGCCAATCAGACCGGGGTTGACTTAGAAGAATCCTTCCAACGTGCGCTGGCCAAGAAGACCCGCCGCGACCGGCGGCGGCACGCGGAAAATCCCAAACTCCAATCTTGAAATTCTACCTCCTCTATCTCGGGGCGGTGCTGCTGGCCGGGGCCGGGTGTGAGCCCCCGCGTCCCTCTGTGCCCACCCCCATCGGTGCGCTCGTCGTGGGCGCGTGGTTGCCGGCCGGGCTGGACACCTATCGGTTCAGCGCGACCGACCGGCAGCAGCTCGCCGAACTGGGCCTGAATCAGCTAGAGTGGTTGCAGCGGGCCGAGGTGGGCGGAAAAACGGCCGAAGAGCGGGCCATGGACTTTTGCCATGCCCGCGGCTGGCAGATGCCGGTCTTTTACGAGCCGCCCGGGTACGCGCCCGACGACAAGTTGCAACGCTGGGCCACGCGCTCCCCGGTGGGCGCGGGATTTGCCGACTCGCTCTCTCTGCGAGTGCGAGCTCTCGTCGCGCAGTGGGAGGGCGCGGCCGGGTTGCAGGGCTATCTCGTGGGGCACGAAGACTATCGGGAAGAGTACTACGACGCGCTCGCCGAGGTCGTGTCTGCACTCGGGCGCGCTGACTCCCTGCGGCCGGTCCTCACTGTGGGGCGGCTCGACCACTACGAGGACCGCCGGGCCTTTGCCGAGGCGTTTTTCCGCCAGCGCGGGCCGCCCAACATCTTTCAACACGAGCACTACGTGTTTAGGAGCCACGCGCCGCACGCGGGCGCGGGCTTACAGCGTCGGCTCAACGCCTTGCTCGCCGGATACGACCAAGTCGCCGCCCACCTGCGCGCCCACTGGGGCCGCTGGCACGCCATCGTGCAAGTACACGGCGAGACACGCGGCGGGAAGCCGTACTATCGCCAGCCTTCGCCGGCGGAAATTTCCGTCCAAGTGGGATTCGCGCTGACGCGGGGGGCCTCGGGCATCGTCTATTTTCTCTACAGCTCGGGCCTCGAAAAGGTGCGCGATGCCCGCGGTGCGCTGGTCCAGACGCGCTGGTATGAGGGGTTGGTAGATCGAGCTGGGGCTCCTACGGCGAGCTATGCGGCCGTGCAAAAGATCAACGAGCTGATCGCCGCGCTGAGTCCGGCGATCGCCGGCCTGTACTTTCGCGGCGCGACGAGCACAGACCGTCTCGCTGAAAACGAGCTGATCGCCGCGGCCGATGCCGACTTAGAGCTCGGATTTTTTGGCGACCTCCAGCAGCAGACCCACGTGTTGGTCGTCAATCGGCGCACTTGGGAACGGCGGCGCGTGGGGTTGGCCCTGAAGAAGGACGAGGCTCGCGATGCAGCGACCGGCGCGGCCTTGGCGATCGACAACCGAGCCGCAACCGTGGAATTGGCTCCCGGGGGATTTAGGTTGTTGGCCGTGGGCGGCGACTGAACCTCCGGCAAGTTGTGCCGCACAAGGCATCCGCTTACTTTGGCAAAACTTCCCGTATCCCCTTTTGCGAAAGGTCCGTCCATGAGTGCCCGCAATGGTTTTATCGAAACGCATATTTACGACTATATCCTCGCCAACTCCCTGCGCGACCGAGCCGTGTTCAGGCGGTTGCGCCAAGAGACTCAAGCCCTGCCCATGGGCGGCATGCAAATCTCGCCCGATCAGGGGCAGTTCATGGGGCTGCTCGTCGAGCTGACCGACGCCAAGCGGATCGTGGAGGTGGGGACTTTTACCGGCTACAGCAGCCTTGCGCTGGCGTTAGCTCTGCCCGCCGACGGGCGGCTAATCGCCTGCGACGTGAGCGCCGAATTTACCCGCGTCGCCCAACGCTATTGGCAGGAAGCCGGCGTGGCCGACAAGATCGAATTGCGATTGGGACCAGCGGTAGGCACGCTCGACCGAATGCTCGCGGCCGGGGAAGCGGGTTGCTTCGACTTGGCCTTTATCGACGCAGACAAGGAAAATTACGACGCCTATTACGAGCGCTGTTTGCAGCTTTTGCGCCCGGGCGGATTGATCTTAATCGACAATGTGCTGTGGGGCGGGCGGCCCGCCGACGCCAGCGTGCAGGACGAGAGCACCGCAGCGATCCGAGCACTCAACGCCAAAATCTGCGCCGACGAGCGCGTAACCGCGTCCCTGCTGTCGATTGGCGATGGGTTGACGCTGGCGCGCAAGCGAAGCCAATGACCCTTTCCTTCAGCTTGAGTTTTTTGCGGATCTCCTGCGGGATGGTCACCTGACCTTTGGAAGTCATACGCGCATACATTCTATATTCCTGTTTATTCAGGTGCGGGAACCGCAGCAAGAATTTTCCGTTTTCAGGTGGAAAAAAGCCAGTTGACACAGTGCAATATGGTTTAGATGTTCAGTATCTAATATAGATGAATGAAGGAGAAAGATATGGGATACTCAGCTCAAGCTGTCGCTAATTGCTTTCTGGATCTGGCGAATAAAGAAAACAAAGAAATTACGCCTCTAAAGATTCAAAAACTGGTCTATATCGCGCATGGGTGGTTTTTGGCCGTCACTGATAAGCCTCTCGTTGATGATGAGTTTGTCGAGGCGTGGCAATATGGACCTGTATTCCCTCACTGTACTACGAGTTTGCAGAATTTGGCAGACAGCCGATCGATAGAAAAGCCCTTGAATATCGTTTCAACCCTATAAAAGAGAAGTGGGAGTCTTGGGTTGCTCATAATCCCACTAAGGGATTCGTGAAAGACTTTATCGATCACATTTGGAATCTTTATAAGGACTTTAGCCCAGGAGAACTTTCCTCTCTGACTCACCAAGAAGACAGTCCTTGGAGCAAGGCATCATATAGGGGGGAAATCAAGAACGCCCATATCGAAAACGAAGATATTAGAGACTACTACAAGGGTAAACTCAAATGAGCGAGTCTGGCGGTGAACCACTAGAACAATCAGATATAAAAGAAAAACTAGGTCGTATTGCTGATGCTGAAGACCTGCCTTCTCCTACGCCCATCCGTGAGCAAGAAGACAAGTTCTTTGATAAAATATTGGGGGATAAGCAGTCCGTTCAACGCAACCAAGTATTTCTATTGATCTGTGGCATCCTCATCCTGTTGTTAGTAGGAAGTATCATCGGATCCATGTGGTTCAAAGATTCGCCCCTTTTTGAGCAGTTCTTTGCTATCCTAGATAGAGCGTTGTTTATTCTGCTTGGATTCCTAATCAAAGAAACTTTGAGCAAGTCCCGTGCCAGCTAGTCCAGCGCACGAGGGGGTGCGGCTGATCGGCCTCGGCCCGCTTCTCCGCACTCAGGTCGAAACCCCCAACAAGCCGCGCGTCAATTGGAAGTCGAGGTTGCGCTGCTGCAAGGCCCCGGGGAGGTGGTCGCGGCGCGCCACCCGAACCAACAACGCGGCCAACTGCGCGGCCCAATCGTCTGTTGTCCCCGTCAACGCCCAATCAATATCGTCGCCGTAGCGCGCCGCGACCGCCGGGTTCGCGCTGACCTGCACCACCGGCAGCAGGGGATGCCCTTGTAAGGGATGCTCGCCGGTGTGAGCCAAAATTAGGTCCACGCCCGTAGCACCCAGGCCGGTGGCCGTCTCCACCCAGTGGTCGGTGGGCGTCTCCATGATGTAAAAACCCGGCTCGGCGGCGGCCTCGCCATACGGCAATGTCGCAGCGTCCGAGGGCTGGATTAGCACGGATTCGAGATAGGCCGATTCCCGCAGCAGGGTTGCATTGTGCGGTACGACCACCGTGCCGCCGGCCGTGACCACCCAGCGCGTCAACTGGGCAAAAGACCGCGCCGCGTCCGCCCCCAGCACCCCCGTCGCCTGCAGCCCCAAGCGCAGGGCCGCAAAGCCGCGCTCCACGGCAACAGGTGCTTCCAGCCCGGCCAGCGTTTGGCGAAACCAGGCCTCGACCTTGTCCAGCGCCTTGACAATGCCGCCGTCCAACTGCACCGAAGCCCAGCCAAAATCAGCCGGGTCTAAGCCCCATTCCTCAAGGCCGTTGCGCATGTAGTCGTTGTGGGTCTTTTCGCAGCCGTGCTCCAGCAACAAAACGCGCCGGGCCAACGGATGCGCGGCGTACCCCATCATGGTGCGCAAGTGCATTTGCTCGGTGGCGCCGCTCGACGACAGCCCGCAGCCTTCGGTGTGGACCAAGGCGACAAAGCGCGACAGGCCCTGGGCGCGACCCACTTGCCGGGCATTGAGCCGCTCGGCACCTATCCGGGCGATCTGGCCCGCGCACAGGCTGGTCGGCAAAATTAGCCCCACCTGCTCGAGCGCGGCCCCGCGCCCTCCGTCCAGCATGGGGAACGACGCGGCTGGCCCGACCTCGTCCCGCACCGGCACGGGACGGCCCGCGGGCGCGGGCGCGGCCAACAGTTCCGCCAGCCGACTGGCATCGGTCTGTTGCCAGTCGCGCCAGATGGACACTTGGGCGTGACCGGCCCGCTCGCCCAGCGACCGCTCGCCCGAGGCCACCTGCAAGGTGCGCTCAAACAACGCCGCTCCCAACTCGTCCATGGACGCGCCATCCAAGTAGGCCCCGGCATTGATGTCGAGATCGGCGGCCAGCAACTCGTAGCGCTCCGAGGTCGTGACGATTTTGATCGTAGGCACAAAGGGGAAATTGGTGATGGAGCCGTTGCCCGTGACAAAGAAAATGGCGTTGCAACCGCTGGCCACCTGCCCGGCGATGCTTTCTAGGTCGTTGCCCGGGCTGTCCATAAAATGGAAACCCGCTCCTCTAAGCGGCTCGCCGTACTCAATGGCGTAGTCCAAGCGCACGTCTGGATCGCGCTTGCGCGCCGCGCCAATGGACTTGAGCGCGATATTGTAGAGACCGCGAAATTTGTTGCCGCCCGAGGGATTGCCCTCGGCCGAGGCCCCGTGCCACGACACCCGCTCCTTGAAGCGCTCGACCATCTGCAAAAAGGTGCGCGCCGTCTCCACATCCTTGACGTTTTGCAGCACGTATGGTTCGGCGCCGATCAGCTCGTCGGTCTCGGCGAGGTTGGCGGCACCGCCGTAGCGGATCAACTCGCGCGCCACCCACGCGGCCAGCGGATTGCCCGAAATGCCCGAAAAGGCGTCCGACCCGCCGCACTGCAAGGCGATCTTGAGATGGCGTAGGTCGTGCTCGCTCCGCTCCTCGCCCGCCATTGTGTGCGCCCAAGCCGCCACTTGCCGGTCGCCCTCTTCCAACCGCGCCGCAAAGGAACCGTCCAAGGTCATAAAGCGACACCGGACGTGGTCGAGCACGTAGCCGTGCGCGGCCATGTACTCTTGCAGGATATGGTTGGTCACGGCTTCGCGGCCGTAGTCCACCGCCAGCACTGCGCCGACATTGGGATGGACGACAAAGCCGGCTAGGGTGCGCAAGACGAGTTCGCGGTTGTTGGGAGCAGACCCGCCGCCGCCCTCGGTGTGGGCAATCGGCACCACGCCGTCGCCGGCTGGCCGGCCGGCCCAACGCTCGGCCAACACCCGGGCATAACTGGCCGTGCGCGAGGAAGTGCCCAAGACGACGATGTGATTGCGCGTCCCCACGCCGCGTCCCCCGGCGCGTCCGTAGCCTAAAAAGGTTCGCCGCTCCGCGTGCGGGTCGAGCGCAACCCCGGGCTGGAACGCGGCCGGGTCGAGTTGATACGGCTCAATGCGATCGACGAAATTGGCCTGCGCGGGCAGGTCAAAGTCCAACTGCCGGATGCCCAAGGCGTCGAGCATGCTCTGGTTGCAGGCGTAGTCGCCCGGCTGTAGGACGCGCTCGGCCACGCCAAAGGGCAGGTGCCACGACAGCAGGAATTGGCCGGGTTCAATTGGCTCCACGGCAAAGCGATGGCCTTCCATCACCGTGTGGGACAACGCGAACGACCGCCCTTCGCAGTCGATTCGCGTGCCCGCGGCTAAGCACTGGGTGGCAATCGCCACATTGTCGCCGGGCATGGGCAGCCGGGCTACTTCGCTAAAGGAAAAAACGGGGTTCATTAGCCTATCCTAACTTTTTGCTCCTCGGTAGCGCACTCCAAGGTTATGTTGACTTGAGACGGATTTTAAGAATGGTTTATTGCTATTGGGCGGTCAAGGCGGATTGAGCTATGTCCATAATCGAGGTAATTGACGGCGTATCGCCCATGAGCAAAAGAGACCTACTTATCAGCGCACCCGCGTCACCAAAGGAGCCCACGTCATGGACAGAAGAGCAACAGCCGCCGCGTTGGTCGCGATTTTCGCGTCGGCCTTGAGCGCCCGAGCGCAAATGGACCAATTGCCGGTAAGTGCCGTTTACGGCGACTACGCCGTGGGCGTGGCCACGGGTTTTGCCGTGGACAATCGCCAGCGTTTCGACCCTTGGAACAGCGCGTATGCCGGTCCCGAATACCGCGCTCTACTGCGGGAGGTAGAAGCCGCCGGACAGACCCGCACGGTGGTCTTTCAGTTGTGGTATCCAGCGGTGCCGGACCCAGTGCCGGGGCGGCTCGCCGGGCCGCGCTCGCCCTTTGCTGCGACGAGCGGCCGACGGGCCAACTACTACGATTTCTTCTTTCAAGCCGGCGACATGGCGCGGACGCTCGGCGCGGCAGCCCAGGTGGTCCTGCCCCATTTCATCCACCTGCCCGGCGGCATTCTGGCCGAAGCTGATCCGGCGGCGCAGGAAGCGGCATTCGCCGAAATCGGCCAGCGGATTCTCAATGCGCCGCAGGGCGCGTGGCAAGATGCTCGGGCCGCGGACGGCCCGTTCCCGCTGATTCTCCTCGCGCACGGGCTGGCCGGCAACCACGGCATGTGGAGTTCCTTTGCCGAATTTCTCGCTTCGCACGGGTATGTGGTCGCGGCCCCCACCTTTGTTTCCGACGGCGGCTTGCCGCTGGTGTTTCACGATGAGGACTCGCCTTTTGCCGCGAGCGCGTCGCCGGAGGAACTCAAGCGGGCCTACGAGTTGCTCTTGGGCCAGTACAAGGTCGTTCCCTATTTCTACCGCTTGCTCTTCGGGCAGGAGGGTCGGGGGTTTGCGCCGCCAGCGCATTTCGACCCGGCCACGGCCAAAGTGGTCCCCGGTGGCGTGGAGCGCGCCACCACCATGATGCGCAACCTGTTCCGCCAGCGCGTGTCGGATGTGGGGCTGGTGCTACATACCGTGCGCCTGCTCGGCGCGGGCGAAGCCACCTGCCGCACCGGGCTCGCCTCGATGGGGGCCACCAGTGCTGCTCGCGATCTGTGCGGGCTGCTCAACGGGCGCATTGACGGCGAGCGCGTCGGTCTTGCCGGGCATTCGCTCGGGTCGATGACGGCGCAGTTGGCGGCCAACCACCTGCCCGGTATTAGCGCGGCCATGGGCCTGAACAACGCTCCGCCCTTCGCGTGGACGCCCGAGGAAATGTACGGCGCGGGCCAAACCGAGGAGGGCCTGCCGGTGGGCAGCCACAAGCCCCTGCTGCTGCTCATCGGCGACGAGGACGATTTTGTGCAAAACGTGTTCGTCAGCCTGTTTCAGGCGGCCGTGGCGCGGGCCGGGGGCGATCCGGCCGAGGCATTCCCCTTGGACTTAGAACGCGCTCTGCCCGAACGCATAGAGAATCCCCAGCCCGTGGCGTTGAGTGCTTGGCGGCGCACCACCTCAGACCGCGTACTGGCGATTGTGCGCGACACGGACCACTTCACCTTGGCCGAGGACTTTGCGCGGCTCTTCCCGTGGCCGAAATTCCAGCGCGGCGAATGGCCCTTTGGCCAAACCCCGGAGCGCACTCGCAAGCCCACGGGCGAGCGCGCCTTGGGGCCGCCGGGTGCGTCTGGGGAGCCCTACACTCAGTTGGGCTGGGCCGCGGTCGGCGATGCCGGCGAAGTGTATTTGCCCCACGTAATCCGCGACTGGTATGCGCGGGCGTGGTTCGACTGGTATCTCAAGGGCGACGAGGAGGCCCATCGTCGGCTGCAGGGGCCGGATCCGTTTGGGGCCATGACTGCGGTGCGGCAGGAGGTGCGGTAGGCGCGGAAGTGTCTGGACGAAGTGTTCATTGGCTGAGTAAACCACTCCAGCCCCAAGCAGGAGGAGCACGACTTTAGGGCGGAGATGTTAGATTTTCAGGAGAGAATTGAATGAATTATTACGCTCACACCGCTGAAACGGAGGCTGGGGAACGCGATCCGAATAAATCGCACTGGCAACCGTTATCCGAGCATTTGCGAAATGTGGCGGAAAAGGCTCGGGAGTTTGGTGGACCACTCGGCCCCGCCGCGAAATGGGCTGGGCTACTCCACGACTTAGGAAAATATCGGGAGCCATTCCAAGAATACTTGGCAGGCAAACGCCCAGGATCTGCTGAAACGCATCATGCGGTGTTTGGTGCCGCTTTAGCGTTTCAACGAGAGTGGGTCGGCCCAGCTTTTGCCATTGCTGGGCACCATGCGGGGCTGCATGACGTGAGTGATTTGCAGGCATTGGTTGGCGGCGAGAAATACGATGCTGTGAACCGGCTCGTACCTCTGGTAAAACGGTTTGAAGATGAATTGGGGAAAATTCCCAACGAGTTAGCCGAACCGGAATTTGCCAAGTGTGCAGAGGACAAGGCTGTCGCAGAATTCTACGTGCGAATGTTGTTTTCCTGTTTGGTGGATGCGGATTTTCTGGATACGGAACAATTTAGCCGTGGCCAAGAACGACGCTCGCTGAAGCTGGACGCTGCGTTGTTACTAGAGCGACTGCAAGCGCACCGGGGCGAGTTTGATTCTTCGGGCGAACTCAATGCGTTGCGTAACCGCGTGTTTGAAGACTGCTTGGCAAAGGCCGCGGAGCCGACAGGCTTCTTTTTTTTAACCGTGCCGACGGGCGGGGGCAAGACGCTTTCGGGCATGGCCTTTGCCTTGGAACATGCGCGACGGCATGACATGGAGCGGGTGATCGTGGTGATACCGTATCTGTCAATCATCGAGCAAAACGCCGCCGAATACCGCAAAGTGCTCGACCCCAACGACGAAGGCATCGTGATTGAGCACCATTCGGCCGTCGCACCAAAAGATGATAATGACGAACAAGGCCGGTCCCCAGAGGAATTGGCGGCAGAGAACTGGGACGCGCCGATCATCGTCACCACTTCGGTGCAGTTCATCGAGTCCCTCTTTGCCAATCGCACTTCTAAGTGCCGGAAACTACACAACATCGCAAATTCTGTGGTGTTGCTGGATGAGGTGCAAACGCTACCTGCACATCTGCTCAATCCGCTCCTACATGTGTTGCGCGACCTCAAAAAACACTACCGAGTGAGTTTTGTTTTTTCTACGGCGACCCAACCGGCCTTTAAGCGTAGCACATCGTTGTCGAATGGTTTTGATGAGCGCGAAGTAAAGGAACTCGTATCGCAACCCGATGACTTGTTTAAGAAGTTGGGCCGGGTAGCGTACTCGGTGCGAAAGACAGAGAGCGATTGGTCTGGATTAGCCACAGAATGGACAAGCGAACCCCAAGCCTTGGGGGTAGTAAATACGCGCAAGCAGGCCGCCGAATGGTGGGAAATGTTGAGAGATTCTTTGAAAGAGCAAGGCTTATCAAAAGATAGGTTGGAAGCAAGGCTGAGAAGTGTATTCCATCTTTCTTCTGCTATGTGTGCAGAACATCGAACTCAAGTGTTGAAAAAGGTTCGTCGGCGTTTAAGGGAAGGTCGATTTTGCTGGTTGGTTTCTACGCAGGTCGTAGAGGCCGGGGTGGATATTGACTTTCCGTTGGTTTATCGAGCCTTGGGACCGCTAGATTCGATTGTGCAGGCGGCAGGACGGTGCAATCGAGAAGGACGCCTGCCGAACAAAGGGCGCGTGGTGGTGTTCCGGCCAATAGAAGCCAAGTTGCCCGGCGGCGTCTATCGCGTCGCCACGGACATTGCGGCACGGTTGTTGGATGATTTGGCTACGGATGATTGGTCTTGCGAGCCGGCGTTGTTCGGGCGTTATTTTGCGGAGCTTTTTGAATGCGTGTCCACGGATCACGATCGCAAACGGGAATGCCCCATTCAAGAAGATCGAGAGGCGTTGCGTTTCCGCGAAGTGGCCCGCAAGGCCAAGGTAATCACCGATGACACGCAGGCTGTCATCGCGCCAATGAAGCAAGCCTTGGAAGAAGTGGACGCCATCAGAGAACGCGCTCAAACGGGTGGTCCGCGTTTCACGCGCAAGGATTTGCGCGATCTCCAACGCTTTATGGTGAATCTGCATTTGCGCGATTTCCA
The DNA here is from genome assembly GCA_965242865.1 of Candidatus Latescibacterota bacterium. GTDB lineage: Bacteria > Latescibacterota > UBA2968 > UBA8231 > UBA8231. The sequence continues at coordinate 3,531,955 of CBDETK010000013.1, read as the reverse complement.
TGCGTTGGATTCAATGGGGCTACTCCGCCCACTGCTCCCCGGCATGGAACTCAGAGTTTTGGATGAGGCCGCTTATCACGAACATCTCGGCGTGGTTATTGGTTCACGCCCAACCGAGGATTTTTTGCTATGAAAGGTAACTACGTACATCTGAGAGTCTGGGGCGACTGGGCCTGTTTCACCCGCCCTGAAATGAAAGTGGAGCGCGTCAGTTATCCAATTATGACGCCTTCTGCGGCCCGAGGCATCTTGGAAGCTGTCTTTTGGGAGCCCCAAGTCTGCTATCGCGTCGCCGCCATCCGGGTGGTGCGGCGAGGCCGCTGGGCCTCCATTCGGCGCAATGAAGTGCAGTCGGTCATCAGCCTACGTAACGTCAGTCAATGGATGGCTCAGCCGGAGAAGGTCAAACCTATTGAGGCAGGCGGTGGCGCACCCGACGGTACCCAGCGCAACATGTTGGCTTTGCAGGAAGTGGAGTACATCATCAGTGCCGAGTTGCGTACCACGCCGTTGGCGGATCGCAAGACTGACCCGCCGATGAAGTATTTCGCTGAATTCAAGCGCCGCGCCCAACAGGGCAAGTGCTTCCATCGGCCAGCCTTGGGTATGCGTGAATTTGCGGCGGACTTCGAGTGGGTGGATGATCCCCAAACTGCCATGGAAGAGCGAACAGCCGAACTTGGTACCAGTTGGCGGCAGCCCGAGGAGGACTTGGGTTGGATGCTCTACGATGTTTTTTCACCCAACGCCCGAGCCGAGGGCTTTCGCTGGAAACGCCCGGACGAACTAGGACCCAAACCAAAAAAGAATACCCCGCGTTTTGTCGGCGAATTGGCGAAACCGAGGGCCTGTTTCTTCCGCGCCAAGATCGAGAATTCCACCTTGGCTTGCCATCCCGATGAAGTTGAAATCCTCGAACCTAAAGGGGCCTGATCATGTTGCTGCAACATTTGAATGACTTTGCGAACTCTCGAAAACTCCTCGATGATCCCGCCTTTGAACCTAAGGCCGTTCGTTGGATTATCCCCATCGATTCTGATGGCAAACTTGTAGGCAAAGGGCCGATCGAAACAGTTGGAGAGAACAAAAACAAGGGAAAGATTTATCTGTGCCCCAAAACTGTCGGAAATAAGAATGCAGGGGGAATCGGGGATTTTTTGGCAGATGGAATTACCTCATTGTTCAGACTAGAAAGTGATCCCGAATCGAGAACGAAGCGGACTCCTACACAACAGGAAAAACGGGACAAAAATAACAATGACAAGTTCGATGATTTTTGGAGAAAGATAAATGACGCACATCATGCTACACAGAACCACTTGTTGAAGGCGATAAAACAGTTTCAGCTAGAGCGGGGCGAAATACCTTCCTTTTTGGAATGGAACTTGAGTGAAAATCCAAAAAAAAATGAGAAACCTGCGTGGTGGATTACCACATCTAGCGGGGAAAAAGTCAAATTAGGCACCGACAATTTCTCGTTTAACGTGGAAGGTAATTTGGTTTTGGAAGAAGAAGACTGTATTAAGCCTTATTGGAGAGAAGTATTCCGGGAAGAACAGGAGTCGCTTCAAGTTGAGACGGGATTATGCTTGATAACTGGAGATAATGAAGTTCCGATCGAGCGTTCGCATCCTGAAATCAAACGCGTACCTGGAGGGCAACCCAGTGGTTCAAGATTGGTTTCATTCGAAAAGTCTTCTCCCTCTTTTTCTTCTTTCGGTTTGAAACAAGGTAGCAATGCGCCATGCTCCGTGGAAGCTTCAAAGGCTTATACGGAGGCCTTGAAGTTCATGATTTTCAGAGGAGATCATTCAGTCAGACTTGGGCCGACCATCTGTTGCTTCTGGACTCGCAACAAAACGAACGCCACGAGTGCTTGGGGGGCTTTGCTTAACGATGCTGACCCCAAGGCCGTGGCGGATTTTCTGAAATCCCCATGGTCTGGACAAGAGCGCGAGTTGTTGCGGCAGGAGCAGTTCTATGCCGTCACTCTCGCGGGCAACAGCGGGCGAATCGTCGTGCGCCACTGGATGCAGACTACTTTGGAAATCGCTACGGAAAGCTTGCGACGCTGGTTCAGCGATCTAGATTTGGAGCCTGTGCGTCCGCCATCTGGCACGGAAAAGATGCCGCCGTTGGGCCTATTCCGACTGGCCTGTGCTACGGTACGCGATGCGAAGGATTTGAAAACGGAAGTGATCGCACAATTATTTCGCGCCGCACTGGAAGGGACTGCCCCTTCACTTACTCTGTTGCATCCCATACTAAACCGCCTGCGCGTGGATATAGCGTGCGATGGGAGCAAGGATGGGAGCAAGGCATTATCGAACCATTCCCGTTTCGCCTTGGCGAAACTCATTCTAAACCGAAACAGAAAGGACGACATTATGGAGATTGCAGAAAGACAAACCGCCGATACGGGCGATGCGGCCTATCAATGCGGTCGATTGCTCGCTGTCCTCGCCGAAACTCAGGCCAAGGCGCATGACTATTCGCTTGAAGGTGCCGGCGTTGTCGAACGGTACTTTGGCACTGCCATGGCCTCGCCGGCCTCGGTGTTTCCCGTTCTTCTCAAACTCAACCGCCATCACCTCAGCAAAATCGGCAAGTCCGACAAGTATAAAGGTCATGAGCGTTTCCTCGACGAAGCCATTCAAGATGTGTTGACCCGGGTCAACCAATTTCCCCGCACGCTGGACCTGCACGCGCAGGGGCGGTTCGCCATCGGCTTTTACCAGCAAAAAGCCGAAGCTCGCGTCGCCCGCGAGGCGGCCAAGCAAAACAAAGAAACCGATAACCAATAACCCCTGACAGGAGATTGAACGATGAACAAACTCAACGACATCCTCACCAATCGGCACGATGTGTTGCTGATCTTCGATGTCACGAATGGCAATCCCAACGGCGATCCCGATGCTGGCAACATGCCGCGCCTTGACCCCAATACCAACCGCGGCATCGTCTCCGATGTGTGCCTTAAGCGCAAGGTGCGGAACTTCGTCGAAATGTTCTCCCCGGAGCGGATTGGGGAGAATGGGGCCAACGGCTATAATCTGCTGATCAAGCAGGGTGCCGTGCTCAGCAATGAGATCAGCAACGGCATTAAGAAAAGCGGTGAGGGCTTGGCTTCGGGTGCGTCCAAATCCGAACAACAGGAAGCCGCCATGAAATGGCTGTGTCGCGAGTTCTTTGATGTCCGTGCCTTTGGTGGTGTGCTTGCTGTCGGTAACGATATTATGAGAGGCTCTGCTTGGGGCCAAGTGCGCGGCCCGGTGCAATTTACCTTCGGCCAGTCGTACCACCCTATCACCCCGATGGAGATTTCCATTACTCGCATGGCCGTGACCAAAGAAGAGGACGCCGAGAAGGAACGCACCATGGGCAACAAGCACATTGTGCCCTACGCCCTCTATGCCGCCAAGGCTTACGTATCTCCGGCCTTTGCCGAGCGCACGGGTTTCACCAACGCCGATCTCGACATTCTCTTTGACGCACTCAACCAGATGTTCGAGCATGACCGCTCCGCCGCCCGCGGCGAAATGGCGGTGCGCGGCATCTACGACTTTGAGCATGTCGGCACCCAGCACGAGAACAACGCCGCGCAGAACAGGCGAGAAGCCCGCCTCGGTTGCGCCCATGCTCACAAGCTCTTCGAGGGCATTGAGGTGACGTTGAAGGATAGCGTGGAATTTCCCAAATCTTTTGCCGATTACGAGGTTAGCTGTGGGTGGGATAGCACGGACCTACCGGCCGGTGTGCGCTTGCACAAGCGTCATGCCTGAGGCGCCTTGGCTCCGAGTACGGGGGCGGATTGAAACATGAATGAAACGGGCACCCTGCCGATTCAATCATTCGATAGTGGGGGGCGGACCATCCCGCTCTCCTCTATCAATCAATATCTCTATTGCCCTCGCCGGGCGGCCTTAATTCACGTTGAGGGAACCTTTAGCGACAACGTGCATACGGTGGTCGGGAGCCAACTTCATGATCAGGCCGACGTTTCCGGCTACGAAACCGTCAAGGGCGTGACGCTGTTGCGCGCCCTGCCCGTCTGGTCGGATCGGCTGCGGCTCAGCGGCAAGTGCGACATTGTTGAACGCCATCCCGATGGTTCGTTGGTTCCGGTCGAGTTCAAAAAGGGCAAACGCCGCAAGTTTGACAACGACGACGCCCAGCTTTGCGCGCAAGCCCTGTGTTTGGAAGAGATGTTTGGACGGGACATTCCCCGCGGGGCCATCTTCCACGCCAAGAGCAAGCGCCGCCGCGAGGTGGAATTTACCGAGGATTTGCGCCGCCTCACCGAGCAGGCCATCGCAGCCATGCACCGGATAATTGAGGAGGACGCGGTTCCACAAGCTGTTCACAAACCCCAATGTTCCGAGTGCTCGCTTTTCGACCATTGCCTTCCCGAAATCACCAGTGTTCCGCCCACGCTGGCGCGGGCCTATCGGGCAGTGTTCGATACTACCGACTAGACCCGTCTGGATCTCCTATTTAAGGATTTTGTCATTCCGCTGGTTACGGCAATCAGCGTCTCCTCTTGCTTGGGTGAGGGAAACGGATTGAAACAGGGAGACGGATTGAAACAAAACACTCTTTATTTGACGACGCCGGGTACTGTGGTACACAGGGACCACTTGACGTTGCGAGTCGAGATTGAAAAGCAAAATCGCCTGACCGTGCCGATTCACCATTTGGAAAGCATTTGTGCGTTTGGGCGGGTCGTGGTTACGCCCCCGGCCATGGCCTTGTGCTGGGATCATCAAGTGGCGGTTCATTACCACACGGAGAACGGCTACTTGCTGGCACAAGTCTTGGGAAGCGGAGATACCCGCTACTTGCTGCGCCGGGCGCAGTATGCCGCAGCAGACAGCCCGCAAGAGGCCGCGCGCATTGCCCGGCAATTCGTCGCTGGAAAATTGCAAAACGCACGCTCCAATCTCTTGCGAGCCGGACGGGAAGCCGATGGCGATGCCGACCGCACGGCCTTGGCAGATGCAGCGCATGAACTGGCCCGGCTAATCCGCCAACTCGGCGCTGCCCCACCTATTGCCCCAGACTGCGGGCTTAGGGAAGCACTCGACCCAATCAGGGGCTTAGAGGGGCTAGGGGCCAAGACCTACTTCTCGGTGTTCCAATGTATGCTCAAACAACAGCGAGAAGACTTCAGGTTTTTAACCCGGACGCGGCGTCCGCCCCGGGATCGGATAAACTGCCTGCTTTCCTTTATTTATGCCTTGGTGCGCCACGATTGCTTAGCCGCGCTAACGACCGCTGGGTTGGACGCTTATGTCGGCTGGCTTCATGTAACGCGAGCGGGAAGGCCGGCTTGCGCCTTAGACCTCATGGAAGAGTTTCGACCCTGTTTGGCAGAGCGGCTGGCATTGACCCTGATCAATCGACGGCAGATCGAGGCCAAGCACTTTCGCGAGCGAGAGGGCGGGGCCGTAGAATTTACCGACCAAGGCAGGCGAGAGGTCATCCAAGCTTGGCAACGGCGCAAGCAAACAGAAGTAAAACACGCCCTATTCAAGCAGAATGTCCGCTTGGGGCAAGTATTCAGTATTCAGGCCAAATTGTTGGCCCGCAAGCTCCGCGGCGATGTCCCGGACTATATCCCCTTCATTCCAAAATAATGTTTATCCTGATCGCGTACGACGTTTCTACTACCGACCGAGCTGGCCAACGACGGCTACGCCAAGTGGCAAGAGCCTGTAAGGATTACGGCGTCCGAGTGCAGAAATCGCTTTTTGAATGTCAGGTGGGAAAAACGGAATGGGCGGTGCTTAGGAGTCGCCTGCTAAAGGGAATTGATCCCAAGCAGGATTCTCTCAGGTTTTATTATCTGGACGAAGACGCCAGAGGCAAGACGGAGCATCACGGACTTAACGAACCCGTGGACTTGAATGAGCCACTGGTCTTATAGCATGCGCGAATGCGAAGCAACGGCGTTTTGCGCTTACTTTCGCGCAGTTAGCAACTTTATGGCTAACAATAATTTACAGCGAGGAGTATGCTCTCGCTTCGGCCGTAGGATGCGGAAGAAAGGAGGTTCGCGCATCCACTTATGTAACCTTTTGTTGTTCCGCTGGTTACAGCAACCGGAGTCTCCCCTTGCTTTGGTGAGGGGAGCGGATTGAAACAAGCGCGAGAGCGAGTAGGGAAAATCCTCTACCTGTCTCCCCTTGCTTTGGTGAGGGGAGCGGATTGAAACGTGTTCGCGCTCGTGGTCGTTTTGACCAACGCATCGTCTCCCCTTGCTTTGGTGAGGGGAGCGGATTGAAACGGGCCGGGGGCGAGACCGGCCCAACGTTCCACCTTGTCTCCCCTTGCTTTGGTGAGGGGAGCGGATTGAAACTCGATCACCTCGCACTCACCGCCCAGCCGCAAATGTCTCCCCTTGCTTTGGTGAGGGGAGCGGATTGAAACACGCAAAGAAAAAAGAAAAAGTTTCAATCCACTCTGTCTCCCCTTGCTTTGGTGAGGGGAGCGGATTGAAACATCTTCTTATACCGTGCTCCCAGCTTCAACGCCCGGTCTCCCCTTGCTTTGGTGAGGGGAGCGGATTGAAACAGAAAAATACAAGCCGACAAGACCGCATTCGGGTTGTCTCCCCTTGCTTTGGTGAGGGGAGCGGATTGAAACACGGTATCGGCTGCCGACGTGGGCGCGGTCGCTTGGTCTCCCCTTGCTTTGGTGAGGGGAGCGGATTGAAACAAGCTAATGCGGCAAGACCAATTACCCCTCGGGCTGTCTCCCCTTGCTTTGGTGAGGGGAGCGGATTGAAACATCGACAATGAGCGGGTAGCCTTGCAGGTGCGGTGTCTCCCCTTGCTTTGGTGAGGGGAGCGGATTGAAACATAGCCAAATAACCTTGCTTGGGTTGGCATGATCGGGTCTCCCCTTGCTTTGGTGAGGGGAGCGGATTGAAACTAGATCCAGCCAAGTGGGAACGCCCCGCGCGCCCCGTCTCCCCTTGCTTTGGTGAGGGGAGCGGATTGAAACAAAGCCCATGTGCTTGTTGCGGGGCTTGACGGCCCGTCTCCCCTTGCTTTGGTGAGGGGAGCGGATTGAAACAGTCCACCCACCCAACCAAAAGGAGGCCTGATATGTCTCCCCTTGCTTTGGTGAGGGGAGCGGATTGAAACGATTGCGAGGAACACAAGCCGCTCGAAGCCGCGGTGTCTCCCCTTGCTTTGGTGAGGGGAGCGGATTGAAACCTTGCCGCCGCCCCCTGCCGCACCCCAAGCCGGGGGTCTCCCCTTGCTTTGGTGAGGGGAGCGGATTGAAACTGTGCCGCGGCCAAGCGCGGCACACACACACAGCGGGTCTCCCCTTGCTTTGGTGAGGGGAGCGGATTGAAACCTATCATGCCAACCCAAGCAAGGATAAATTGGCAAGTCTCCCCTTGCTTTGGTGAGGGGAGCGGATTGAAACTTCGCTGGGCCATGTCGTTGTTCGCGGGCGCGGCGCGTCTCCCCTTGCTTTGGTGAGGGGAGCGGATTGAAACCCATAGGACAATGAAGCCCTCGGTCAGCGTGCGGCAGTCTCCCCTTGCTTTGGTGAGGGGAGCGGATTGAAACACCGACGCGGCGATCCTCTACGCGGACGCGACGCGTCTCCCCTTGCTTTGGTGAGGGGAGCGGATTGAAACAGGGCATCCTGGTAGATTGTGCCTATCAGATTGGCGTCTCCCCTTGCTTTGGTGAGGGGAGCGGATTGAAACCAAGCCGCCGCCCCCCTAAGGTACAGGGTTCCCAGTCTCCCCTTGCTTTGGTGAGGGGAGCGGATTGAAACCTTGCAGTTCGCGGCCGCTACGAGAGACGTGACGGGTCTCCCCTTGCTTTGGTGAGGGGAGCGGATTGAAACGTAAATGACGTAACGCCCATCCGTCAGCGAGGCGGTCTCCCCTTGCTTTGGTGAGGGGAGCGGATTGAAACTTTACGCTCACGTGAAATCGCGTGTTCCCCTTGTTGTCTCCCCTTGCTTTGGTGAGGGGAGCGGATTGAAACAAACTGTATCGCCAGCGGTCACCGCCGAACTCGCGTCTCCCCTTGCTTTGGTGAGGGGAGCGGATTGAAACTCCATCAACTACGTGGGTGTGCTGTTACGGCGCGGTCTCCCCTTGCTTTGGTGAGGGGAGCGGATTGAAACAAGCGCAAGGACGTAATCGTAGCCTACCTGAGCGAGTCTCCCCTTGCTTTGGTGAGGGGAGCGGATTGAAACAATAGATGCAGCACCACGGTATCGCTTGTCCCTTGTCTCCCCTTGCTTTGGTGAGGGGAGCGGATTGAAACTCTGTCCTTCGCGTTGACGTCCGCCCCAGCCCCAAGTCTCCCCTTGCTTTGGTGAGGGGAGCGGATTGAAACGAGCAATATCGAAGCCATCCCGCAGAAGGGCTCGCGTCTCCCCTTGCTTTGGTGAGGGGAGCGGATTGAAACTACGTTCTAGCCGGGCGGTGCGGGCGAGCGACTTGGGTCTCCCCTTGCTTTGGTGAGGGGAGCGGATTGAAACTCATGGGCGTCGTCATGCCCGTCGTCATGCCCGTGGTCTCCCCTTGCTTTGGTGAGGGGAGCGGATTGAAACTGGTGCTACCTCGAGTATGATGGGGAGTCCAGCGCCCGTCTCCCCTTGCTTTGGTGAGGGGAGCGGATTGAAACGCCGCTGTACAGCGACGCTTCCCCCTGCACTAACCCGTCTCCCCTTGCTTTGGTGAGGGGAGCGGATTGAAACACCCGGATGACCGCCTCGTCGCGCACGTCTTCGGGGTCTCCCCTTGCTTTGGTGAGGGGAGCGGATTGAAACAGCTTGACCGGCGAGCTGGCCAAAGAGCTGCGGCTGTCTCCCCTTGCTTTGGTGAGGGGAGCGGATTGAAACATGACCAGGGCAGCCAGCACGAGTAATTCCATGATGTCTCCCCTTGCTTTGGTGAGGGGAGCGGATTGAAACGTGAAATAATCGGAGGCGCGGGCCAAAGTCAACGAGTCTCCCCTTGCTTTGGTGAGGGGAGCGGATTGAAACAGTGCGGGTACGCCGAGCATTTTTATGCAAATTGTGTAGTCGCTTTTGGGATAATCGTAGCGATTGGGAGCCTCACAGGGCAGGCAAGCCCGCCGCATCTGCACAATACGCACAATTGACCAACAAGAAACCCCGGTTCATAATAGCAATCCCATATCATTCAAAACTGGATTCCCGCTGTTGCGGGAATGACTTCTCATAGGCAAAAAAGACGGTGCCAATCAACATTTCATGCCTTCAAGTTACTTAGGACTGCTATATTACCAATACTGCCAATTATGTCTCCCCTTGCTTCGGCAGGGAAGCAGATCGAAACGACTGTAACGACTGAAATGAGATGAGCACAGAACACCACACCGTCATCATCGTCGGCGGGGGGCCAGCGGGCCTACCCCTCGCCGTAGTTTTGGGCGGCTGGCATCCTTTTTTCCGCAACAGCCGCATGTTTGCCACGCGCTACGCGCCGCTCGCCCGGTACTTGCAGCAGTTCGACCGCTCGCTGTTGGGGCTGGATATGCGCCAGCTCGTGCAGAGCGGCATCAAGCCGGTTGACCTATTTCGCGCGCTGCACCACCCGCGCCAGCTCTTTGAGGAACTAGACCAAGTCGCCATGGACTTTCGGCGCGGCGAGCCATTGGACGCCCTGCTCATCAGCCGCGAGCCGGTCGGCGGATTGTGGAACCGAGCACCGCAAAACCTGTTGACCTTGTCGCCGGGCCAGTGGATGGAGTTTGCCTTTTATCCGCTGGCCCAGTACGCCGCAGAAGCCGGGCGCGCCTTAGACGTCAACGCCCTAATCCTCAAGACCGACCTGATCGAGTACTACCACCGAGTGCCCGAGCGCTTTGGGGTGGCCGAGCGCATTCGCACCTTTGAGGAAGTTGAGCGGATTGAACCGCACGAACGGGGCTTTCAGCTCACCAGTCGGCACGTGCAAACGGGCGTTGAGCAACGCTACACCTGTAAGTACTTGGTCTTGGCAACCGGCCAGCGCGGTCGCCTGCGGTCACTAGGGGTTGAGGGCGAGACTTGTCCTTTGGTCACCGCGCACTACGACAAGCCCGAAGACTTCCCCGGCGAGCGGGTGCTCGTGGTGGGCGGCGGGCGCTCGGGCGATTGGGCCGCGACCGAATTGCACGACGCCGGCAAGCAAGTGCATTACGCCATGCGCCAAGGGCCAGCGGTCCATTGGCAGCTAATCAACGACAGCCGCCACGGGTTGCCTTATTACCAGCGCATCGCCGAAATCCTCGAAAGCCGCTCGCCCCGGCTCAAAACCTCGTATCACACCCAGGTGACCCAAATTGCCGAGGACGGCCGGGTCGGGCTGAAAACGCCCGCCGGCGAGCAAGTGGTGGAGGTCGATCACGTGATCAAGGAAATCGGCGGCGTGGCCGATTATTCAATCGTGCAGGGCTTTGCGCCGCTGACCCTAACGCCCATGCGCGACAACTACCGATTCCAAGTTGAGCAAGTGCAGACCCACGCTCACAACTACGAATCGATTGACGTACCCAACTTGTATCTCGGGGGCTATCTCGCGGCCGGAATCGGCCTCGTCGTCATTGCCATGCACGGCACGACCTACGCGATTGCCGGGGACATTCTGCAAAAAGAGGGGCGGCTCTCGTAAGGGGCTAGAGAACGCCCCCGCCGAGCGCGAGGCGTATGATGCCAAAAAACAGGGCCACAACACAGCATACCAGCCCAGCCGCGGCCGTGCTTTTGGATTGGTCGCCCGCCGTGCCGAGCGCGATGCCGCTGACGATGATGCCGACGCCGGCAAAAGGTATGTTGAGCCAGTTTAGCGAGCCGAGACACGGGAAAAACCCCACGACCATTCCAACAATAGCCAGAATGCCCCACAGCAAACTAAGCACCTGCATGATGTTACCTCCCTTTGTGCATTCGCCGCAGTAAGAAAGCGGCGACCGCGAGCGAATTGGCGAGCAAAACTCCGTAAAAGGCGACTGATCCTCGATTGTACAGAAGGGCCGCCGCAAAGTCGCCCCGGGCAATGGCCGCGAAGGCCCGCGTCATGCCGCACAAAGCGCACGTCTCCCCGCGGCCATGCGGCACCGCAAAGACCGCGCTGGCGGAAAAAAGCGTTTGCTCCGGCACGAGATAGGGCGCGACCAATGCGAAAAGCAGCCCGGCTGAAGCCACCAACCACGCCGCAATGAGCGTGCGCCTAGCTTGGCGGTCCATCACCGCTGCGGCCGCAAGTTTAGCAATACCAAAAGCCAAGTGCGGCTCCAGTACGCGCTGTTGATATAGGGGTTTGCCGCGCTGGGCCAGTTGGTCCAATAGGTCTCGTTGTGCGGGATGCGGTGCGGCCATTGGACGAGGGGGATGGAGGGCAGTTCGGCGAGCCAGAGGTCCATGGCTTGGCGGTAGAGCGCGTCCATCGCCGGGTCGTCGGCCGGCGTCTGCCCCATTTGGTCGATCAGCGCGTCGTACGCCGGGTTTTGCCAGCGCCAAGGCATGTCGGCCGGTTCGCCGGTGGGCTGGACAAAGCGGCTTTGGTACTGGCGCAGCACAAAGTAGGGGTCGCGCATGGAGCTGAAGTTGCCAATTAGGTACGCGCGCGCCGTGCCTTGGCGCAGGCGGGTAGAAAAGTCCGAGGTCATGCGAAAGGAGGCGTCGATGCCGGCCCTTTTGAGCTGGGCGATGAGCACGGGCGTCAGATCCTGAAAGTGCGAGAAGATGTCGATGACCATGCGCAGAGGCTGCCCGTCCTTTTCCCAAAAGACCCCGTTGTGCATGTAGCCTTTGCCGGCGAGGATCTCCGCGCTCTTTGCCAAGTCGAAGACGCCGACTTGGTGCTCGGCGACCAAATCCTCGGCCAGCGTAAAATACCGCTGCAGCTGCGGGAGATCGGGTAAGGGCAGCAGGGTCCAGGCCCCTGAGTTTTGCCAGCCGATGCTCACGAGTCGCTCGCGGTCGATGGCGTAGTTGACCGCGCGGCGCATCGCGGGATCGGACCATGGAGCTTCTAGCCCGTTAAACCCCAGCGAGATGGGCCACCAAGTGATGTAGCTATACGGCGGCTCGCGGCCGGTCCAAGTCGTGATGTTGCGGTTGCGCTCCAACAGAGACACCATGTTGGCCGGGCGCAGTTCCAAGCAGGTGTCGATGTTGTTGGCGATCAGGTTTTGGACGCGCTTGTGCTCCTCCATGTACGTCAGGTAAATCAGCCGCTCGACCTGCGGCGGCTCCTGAAAGCCGATCTTCTCGGCCCACCAGCCCTCGCGCCGGTCCCAAATCCGCTGGGCTGGCTCCGAACGCACCATGCGGTAGGGGCCGGTCAGAACCGGCCAGCCTTTTTGCGGGTCGAAGTTGGCAAAAGTCAAGGGATCTTTGCCCGCCCAGATATGCTTGGGCACGATGGGGACGCCTTGGTCGCCGCTGTGGACGAAGTAGCTGAAGAGGAAGCGCGGATTGGGCTCCTTGAGGGTGATGCGGGCCGTCAGGCTGTCGAGGGCGACCGCCTCCTTGACCCAAGTCGCCATATCTGTCGAGTACACGAGCTGGGGGGCGTGCTCCACGAGCATGTTGATGGTAAAGGCCAAGTCGTGCGCCGACCACGGCTGGCCGTCGCTCCACTCGACGCCCGGACGGATGTTGACCACCAGCTCGGTGTACTCCGCGTTGAAGCGGTGGCTCTCGGCGATCCAAGGCATGAGCTCGGCGTCTTCCTCGTAGGCATTGAAGAAGTAGAGCGGCTCGTACAGGAAGTTGAAGCCTATCCGCGAGATGCTGCCCGGGATGAAGGGATTGAAGGAGTTGTAATCTTTGATCTGGCCGGCACAGGTGTTGGCCTCGGGACAATCCATGATCAAGGTCCGGTTGCGCGGCACCTTTTTGAGGACGTATCCGCCCTCGTCGCCCGTGCAGGCGATGAAGGGCAAGGCTAAAAGCAGGATGGGCATGATTTACTTTTCTCTCGTAGTCGCATGCAGGGCGCGAGCGCGGCTTTGGGCCAAGGCGGCCCCGGGGTCGAGGAGTTGGGGGCTGAGCTCAATGCTCGCTGGCCCGTCGTACGCGCTCCGGGCGAGGGCGGCGAAGGTCGCGGCGAGGGCCTCCTCGGTCAGGACGCCCGCCAGCAGGGGCCAGTGCAAGTCGGCTTTCCCGTCGTTGTCGTCTAGATGCACGTACCCGAGCCGGTCGCCGGCGGCCGCGATGACCGTGGCCGGGTCTTCCCCAGCCATCTGCAGGTGCCCGGTGTCGAGGAGCAAGTAGAGGTTGGGGTGGTTCAAGCGGGACAGGTACGCCAAGGTCGCGGCCGCGGTCGGCAGGGCTTTGCCGGGGAAGTGCTCAACCCCGACGCGGATCGCCCGCTCGGCCGCGAAGTCTGCCACCTGTCCGAGGGCCTCGCCAAACCGGGGTAGCGTAGCGGCATCGTCCCCCGGGACTATGTATGCGGTGCTGGCACCGAGGGCGGCCGCGTGGTCGAGGGCTTCCCGGCAGTGGTCGAGGGCGGCGCGTTGAGCAGCCGGGGTCGCGCCGTCGAGGGCCGCGCTCTCTTCCATATTAAAACTTAGCGCGAGGCAGGAGACCGACAGGCCGAGGTCGTCTAGGCGCGCCCGCGATGCCGGGCTGACAAAGGTTTTCGCCTGCACGTCTATGGAGCGGAAGCCGATAGCGGCCAGCGCAGTAAGGGCGTCTTCTTCCGAGCCGGTCAAGGCCCAAGCACAACAGGATAGCTCCACGATCCGTTCCTTTCTACCAAGCGGGCAGGACGCCGTAGCAGACGCGGCGGCCCCCCTCGACTTTGGCAAAACCGAGGTGGGCGAGCGCGTGCCCGGGCTGGCGATCTTTCATCACCACTCGGCGGCGAGCGACGCGGCGGGCTTGGTCTAGATCGGCCGGGGAAGGACCGCCTCCCTCGGCCAAGCAGCGGACCAAATCTAGGCCCTCGGAATCGGCAATGGTCTCTGTGAACATGGGGTCGAAGTAAACCACATCCCAAGTGTCGTCGGCTTCGCCGCGCAGATAGCGGGCAAAGTCGGCGCAGCAAACCTCGACGCGGCGCATGGCCGGGACGAGGGCGGGCGGGTCGTCGATCGCGCAGGAGGCCAAGCCGCGCTCGACGAGCAGGGCCAACAGGGGCGAGGCTTCGAGCGCGCACACGCGGCCAGCCGGGCGAACCACCCAAGAGGCGACGATGGCGTCGGCCCCCAATCCGCAGGTGCAGTCGAGGACGCTTCCCCCGGGCGCGAGTTGCATAGCGGCGATTAGGGCGTCCCTTTTGCGTTGTTGCAAGGCCAGTACGCGCAGCTTGGCCATATTGGGATGGTAGCGAAAACGCCGGCCGGCCACCCACAAAGAAAGCTCCGTGCGCTCGACCACGAGCAGGCCGGCACGACCGGCGCGGCCGGCGGCTTGGGCGAGCGCGTCTCGGCCCCGTGGCACGTAGGGACAGCCGGTTGCAGCCGCGATGCCGCGGGCGGTCGCACACTCTTGGGGCCGGGGGCGCAAGGTGGTGGTTACGGCGAAGGCTGGAGTCGTTTTTGTCATTATACTAAACGGTCTAAGTTCGTCCCTACAAACTAACCAATAATCCCCAAGGAGCGATAGATGGATGCCGAGCGTCTTGAAGCCCAACTCGGTTTCGTCCTCGAAGTCGAACAACTCAACCAAGTCTTTCGCCAGACCCTGTTGCCGGGCGACCGTCGGCGGGAAAACGACGCTGAACACTCGTGGCACCTGAGCGTGATGGCCATGCTACTAGTCGAGTACGCAGCGGCCGAAGTCGATCTGCTGAAGGTGCTCAAGATGCTGTTGATCCACGATGTGGTGGAGATTGACGCTGGCGACACCTTCGTCTATGACGCAGTCGGCAACGCGGACAAGGCCCAACGCGAGCAGCAAGCGGCGGACCGGCTGTTCGGCCTGTTGCCGGCCGATCAGGCCAGCACCTATCGCGCCTTGTGGGAGGAGTTTGAGCAGCGCCAGAGCGCGGAAGCGCGCTATGCGGCCGCGCTCGACCGGCTGCAGCCGCTATTGCTCAACCTGCACACCGACGGAGCGGCGTGGCAGCGCCATGGGGTCAAAAAGGCGCAGGTAATCGCCCACAACGCACACATCCGGGAAGGCGCACCGGCGTTGTGGGAATATGCGCGGAAGCTGATCGACACAGCCGTGGCAAAGGGGATTTTGGCCGAATAGCTCAGGCCGGGACAAAGCGCTCTAGCCGCCAGCGCTTGGCCCAAGTCTTTTCCAAGCGCACGCACAAGCAGACGTCGTTGCCGGTGTAGGTCTCTGCGAGGACTTGGCCCTGCTGGTGGAGATGGGCCAAGAGCCGGCCCTCGGCTTGGGGAACCTGTAGCTCCAAGGTGACGGCCCCGGCCGCGCTGGACGCGCGGATTTTGTCGCGCAGCGCGTCGAGGTTGATGCCTTGGCGGGCCGAGATGGCGATGGCGTCTTCGCGGGCCGCATACGCAGTTATGATTCGCTCCTCTTGGCCGCGCGCTACTTGATCGATTTTGTTGTACACCTTCAGGGTGGGGCTGTCTGCAAGCCCTAGGCTGTGCAGGACTTGCTCAACGGTGGCGATCTGCGCCTCGCAGTGCGGAACGCTCAAGTCGATGACGTGGAGCAGCAAGTCGGCCTCCACGGCCTCTTCGAGGGTGGCGCGAAACGAGGCAAACAGGTGGTGGGGCAGGCGATTGATAAAGCCGACCGTGTCGGTGAGCAGGATTTTGTGGCCGCGGTCGAGGGCCACGGCGCGCGTGGTTGAGTCCAAGGTGGCAAAGAGCTGATCCTCGACGAGGACATCCGCGCCCGACAGCGCTCGCATCAGCGTTGATTTGCCGGCGTTGGTATAGCCTACGAGGGCCACCTTAAAGGCATCCGCGCGATTTTTGCGGTTGGTCGCCATCTGTACGCCGATTTTGTCGAGCTTGCCCTCTAGGGCGTTGATCTGGCGGCGAATCAGGCGGCGGTCAATTTCCAACTGGGTTTCGCCCGGGCCGCGGACCCCGGCCGCCCCCATGCCGCGGATGGCCCCGCCGCCGGCTTGGCGCGAGAGGTGGGTCCAGTAGCGGGTCAGGCGCGGCAGGAGGTAGTTGAGCTGGGCCAACTCGACTTGCAGTTGCGCCGTGTGGGTGCGGGCGTGGCGGGCGAAGATGTCCAAGATCACGGCGCTGCGGTCGAGAATGCGGCGTTGGGTGACGCGCTCCAAGTTGCGCATCTGGGCCGGCGAGAGGTCGTTGTCAAAGACGATTACCTCGGCTTGGCAGCCGGCCGCGAGCGGCTTGAGGGAAGCGGCCTTGCCCTTGCCGATGTAGTGGGCTGGGTCAATGCGCTCGCGCCGTT
Source organism: Candidatus Latescibacterota bacterium (assembly GCA_965242865.1). Lineage (GTDB taxonomy): Bacteria > Latescibacterota > UBA2968 > UBA8231 > UBA8231. Next base: position 3,515,614 of record CBDETK010000013.1, on the reverse strand, counting down.
GGATGCGGCGCGCGGCCTCAACGAGACCGGCGGTGGCCGCTAAGCGGCCGAGCTCGTCGAGGGAGTATTCGGCCTCCCAAGCGGGCATGTTGGGCAGGGCGACGCCGACGAGGATGGCGCGTTCTGAGTGCAGGGTGCGGGTTGCTTCCATTGCTGTCAAACACAAGTAGAGCGCGTCACCTTGTCAACACCGCAAGCCTTGGCGCGGGTCGCCTTGTTGCAATAGACGCGCTCCTATATGTTCAGGCGGGAGGTGCAGCGCATGGTCATCGTACTAATGGGCGTAACCGGCAGCGGCAAGACGACGGTGGGCGAGTTGCTCGCCCAACAGCTCGGCTGGGCTTATTACGACGCGGACGATTTCCACCCCCCAGCCAACGTGCGCAAAATGGCCAGCGGTACGCCGCTTGTTGACGAAGACCGCTGGCCTTGGCTGGAGACCCTCGCGGCAGCCATCGGCCAGTGGCTCCGCGCCGACCAAGGGGCGATCCTCGGGTGTTCCGCGCTCAAACAGAGCTACCGCGACCTCTTGGTCGGCGGCCGGCCCGGCGTGCAAATCGTCCATCTCAAAGGCCCGAAGGCCCTCATCGCCCGGCGGCTGGCGACGCGGCAGCACCGCTACATGCCGGCCACCCTGCTCAACAGCCAATTTGCGACCCTCGAAGAGCCGAGCGACGCGCTGAGCGTGGACATCGGCCCACCCCCGGCCGCCATTGCCGCGGCCATTCGCTCGGCCTTGCAGATCTAATGGCGGCACCGCGTCAGCCCAAGTAAAAAAACAAGTATAGTGCCAAGAAAATCGCCACCACCAACACGCTGCTGCTGCTGGGCCAAGCCCGGGCAAAGACCCCGGCCGGGCCGTGGTACTGGCGCACCCGCTCCACGAGCGAGAAGACCTGCCGCTTGCCCCACGCGATCAGTCCATCCCGCAGCGGCGCACCCCGTTGTACGCACCACCGCGCCGCGCCCGGTAGCAGCTTGCGGTAGGTCCAGTCCACGTCGAGGTTGGCCGAGCGCAGCTCCGGTGGGTACAGGCCCGTCAGCTTGAGCGCGACAAAGGCCAGCGCCGAAAAGAACAACAACTGGAGTTGTAAGACGACGTGGGTCGCGTCGTAAGGGACGTAGTCAACCGGGTAGGGCAGGAGGCGGTACAGATAGTGCGGGAACGAGCCAATGCCAATGCACAGCGCCGCTCCAAGCCCCATGGCCCAGAGCATGTTGCGCGGTGCTTCGCGGCAGCGGATCCCCGCGTCGTGGGCGAAGAAGGCAAAGAAGGGAACCTTGATGCCGGCGTGGTGGAAGACGCCGGCCGAGGCAAACAGCAGCAGCAGCCACACCCCGAGGTGCCCCTCGTTGGCCGCGGCCCGCATGACCATGGACTTGCTGACAAAGCCGCTAAAGAGCGGGAAAGCCGAAATCGACGCGGCTCCGACCATGCAGAAGCCGCAGGTCCAAGGCATGGATTTGTACAGGCCCCCGAGATCTGAGCCGTTGATCCGGCCGGTGCGGTAGAGCACGGCCCCCATCGACATGAACAGGAGTGCCTTGTAGAGGATATGGGCAAAGGCGTGGGCCACCGCGCCGTTGACCCCCATGCCCGGCCCCAAGCCGACCCCGACGACCATAAAGCCGATCTGGTTGATCATGCTGTAGCTCAACACGCGGCGCAGATCGTTTTCAATGACCGCATAGAAGATGGGGAACATCGCCATGGCCGCGCCGATGTAAAGCAGGTATTCGGTGCCGGCAAAGCTGCGCGCCAACACATAGACCGCAGTCTTGGTGCTAAAGGTACTCAAAAAGACCGCGCCCGTGGGCGTGGACTCTGGGTAGGCATCCACCAGCCACGAGTGCAAGAACGGGAAGGCGCATTTAATGCCAACGCCGAGAAAAATCAGCCGCGTGGCCCAGCTATCGATGCCCAAATGCCCCAGTGCCAGCGAGCCGGTCTGCTGATAGTGCCAAGCCGTGCCGACCACGAGCAGCAGGCCGGAGCTGACGTTGATCAGCAGGTAGCGCGTTCCCGCGGCCAAGGCCCTTTCGCTCCGGCTCGCCCAGATCTGGAAGACCGAGGTAATCGCCAACAGCTCCCAGAAGATGAAGAGCGCGATGAGATCGCCGGCAAAGACTGCCCCCACGGCCGCGCCCGCGTACAGGAGGCCGGTCGCCTGTTGCAGTCGGTCGCGCAGGTGCAGGGAGAAGAGCGCGGCGAGGAAGGCGGCCAAGTGAAAGAGATAGCCAAACAGCAGGCTGAGTTGATCGACGCGCACCCAGTGCAGCTCGTACCCGGCGAGGGCACCGACTTGGCTGTCGCCGGCTTGGTAGCCGAGGAGATTGTAGAGTCCGGCGAGCGGCAACAGCAGCAAGGCCACCCGCCGCACGGCCAGCGGCAAGACGGGCAACAGCAGCCCGCCTACGAGTAGAAAGACTGCTGGGGGTAGGCTAGTCATAGTACTCCTCGCGGCGCATCAGCACCTTGCGCAGCTGGGTGGCCGCCAACACCAAGAACACGCACGCGACAAATCCGTATATCGCGTAAAAGCCGAACCATCCTTCAACCGGGAAGACTCCCGCGGCAAAGCTCAAGTGCCGATGGAAGAGCAGGTCCATCCCCAAGAGCACGGCGCAGAGCGCGAAGAAGATTCCTAGCAAGCGATAGACGTTCTGCGGCGCGTCGAATAGATGTTTTTTCTCTGAAGGCATGGCTTTATCCTCCGATCTGGCGGCAGAGGTTGAGGAGGGGGTCCGGGTAGAGGAAGAGCACCAGCCCGCCCAAGGCCGTGCAAACCAGCGGCAGGACGCAGGCCAGCGGCGCTTCCCGCCGGCCGCTTTCGCCGTCCGGTGCTGGGTAGAAAAAGGCATTGATGGCCACCGGGCATAAATAGGCGATGTTGAGCAGTGAGCTTACCACGAGTACGCCGATGACTGCGTACTGCTCGGCGTTGAGCCCGGCGAGGATGAGATACCACTTGCTCCAAGCCCCGCCGAGCGGCGGCAAGCCGATGATGCTGAGCGAGCCGACGAGAAAGGCCCCCATCGTCCAAGGCATCTGCCGGCCAATGCCCTTCATCTCGCTGATCTCGGTCTTGTGCAGGGCCACCGCGATGGCCCCAGCGCAGAAGAACAGGGTGATTTTGCCAAAGGCATGCATGGCGATGTGCAGGCTGCCGCCGAGGATGCCCCAACCATTGGCCAGCGCCGCGCCGAGCACGATGTACGCGAGCTGACTGACGGTGGAATACGCCAAGCGCGCCTTGAGGTTGTCCTTGGTCATGGCCACCAGCGAGCCAATGAGGATCGTGGCGCCGGCCGCGTAGGCCAAATACGCGCCCAAGCCCGTGTCGGCGAGCAGGTCAATGCCGAAGATATAGACGACCACTTTGAGGATGGTGAAGACGCCGGCCTTGACTACGGCCACCGCGTGCAAGAGGGCGCTGACCGGGGCCGGCGCGACCATGGCCGCGGGGAGCCAGCGGTGGAAGGGCATCAGCGCGGCCTTGCCCGTGCCAAAGGCGTAGAGAAAGAGCAAGACGCCGAGGCCCCACGTCGGCGTCTCGTTGGCGAGGATGCCCCCCGGGACGAAGTCGAGGGTGCCGGTGAGGTGATAGGTGGCGACCATCGCCAGCAGCAGGAAGCCGATCGAGGTCGAAAGCAGGACGCCCAGATAGACGCGGCCCCCGGCTTTGGCCTCTGCACTGCGGTGGTGGGTGACCAGCGGATAGGTCGTCAGGGTCAGGGCCTCGTAGCAGAAAAACAGGGTCAGCATGTTGCTGGCAAAGGCCGCGCCCAAGGCCGCGGCGATCGCCAAGGCGAAGAAGGCGAAAAAGCGGGTCTGGTGCTCCTCGCGATGGCCCCGCAGGTAGCCGATGGAGTAGAGCGAAGTGGCCGTCCACAGCCCCGCGGCGATCAGCGCGAAGAGCGCGCCGAGCGGCTCGACCTCAAAGGCCAGCGGCAGCCCCGGCAAGACTTCCACCAGCTGCACGGCCGGCCGGGCGCCGGCCGCGACTTTGGGCACTAGGGTGCAGACGATGGCAAAGGTGCCGCCCGCGGCGAGCAGGGTCGCGGCCTCGCGCAGGTTGGGCCGGCCGCCCAACAGGGCGATCAAGGGCGTCGCGGCCAAGGGCAGCAGCACGGCCGCGACGATGGCGGTGGAGGCATTCACGGTGCCACGCCCAAGAGATAGTGCGCGGCTTGGCGGGCGACCCCAGCCGTCAGCGAGGTCTGCACCCCCAAGCCAATCGCCAAGGCGATGAGCAGCCACAGGGGAATTTGCATCGACAGAGGGGCTTCGGCGACCGGCGCGGCCTCTTTGGGGACCGGGCGGAAATAGGCCACCTCGACAAAGCGCCAAATGTAAGCCAGCGCCAGCAGCGAGCTGATCGCCACGAGCGCGGCCACCGGCCACCACCCGCGCTCTAGCGCCCCCAAGACCAAGTACCACTTGCTGATAAAGCCCACGGTAAAGGGCATGCCCACGAGCCCCAAGCCGGCGAGGACAAAGGCGCACGAAGTCAGGGGCAGGCGCTTGCCCAGCCCGCTGAGGTCGGCCAGTTGCAGGGACTGGACGCGGAGGACGATGCAGCCGGCCGCTAGGAAGAGGGCCGCCTTCATCAGGGCGTGATTGAAGAGGTGGACGATGCCGGCCGTCAGGCCCGTGGCCGACCCCAAGCTGATGCCGAGCATGGCGTAGCCGATTTGCGCCACGCTTGAGTAAGCCAAAAGCCGCTTGAGATCGGCTTGATACACGGCCACGGCCGAGGCGATAAAAATGCCCAGCAGCACCAGCGGCAAGAGCAGGACATCGAGGTGCATGGTATCAAAGGCAAAGGCCGCGCCAAAAATCGCAAAGGCGAAGCGCAGGAAGGCGTACACCGCGATCTTGGTTGCGGTCGCGGCGATAAAGGCGGTGACGACCGAAGGGGCATAGGTGTAGGCGTTGGGCAACCATAAGTGCAGCGGGAAAAGCGCCATCTTGAGCGTGAAGCCTACGCTTAGAAAGGCAAAGGCCACTTTGATGGTGCGGGTGTCGGCCACGGCTTTGATCCGCACGGCGAGATCGGCCATGTTGAGCGTGCCGGTCATCGCGTACATCAGGCCGATGCCGATTAGGATAAAGGTCGCCCCAATCGTGCCCAAGATCAGGTAGTTATACGTCGCCATCAGGGCACGGCGATCCCGGCCGAGGCTAATCAGCCCGTAAGCCGAAAGCGACGAGATTTCCATAAAGACAAATACATTGAAGGCGTCGCCGGTAATGGCAATGCCCAGCAGCCCAGCGAGACACAGCAGAAAGAGCGCGCAGAAATACGGCCGCCGCTCGGCTTCGATCTCGGCCGCCGCACTCGCCGGCGCGTAGGTCAGGACCACGGCCCCGATCAACGCCACCAGCAAAATCAGATACGCATTGAGGACATCGACCCGGTACTCAATGCCCCAAGGGGCGCTCCAGCCGCCCAAGGCGTAGGAGATGGGGCCGTCGGCGAGCACTTGCTGCAACAGCAGCCCGGCCAGTGCCAGCGTGCCCCAGCCGACGGCCATGACAAACGGCCACAGCAAGCGCGGCGGGCGCAGCACGAGGCAAACGGGCGCAGCGACCAGCGGCAAGACGATCTGCAGGGCGGGTAGATGGGCGGCGATCACGGCCCCTCTTCCCGGTGCTGGATTGTGTCCTCTTTGATGGTTCCGTAGGCCGCGCGGATGCGCACCACCAGCGCCAAGCCCACAGCGGTGGTCGCGATGCCGACGACAATGGCGGTGAGGATGAGGACGTGGGGCAGGGGGTTGGAGTACGTCGCGGCCCCTTCGGCGAGGATGGGCGCGGTCCCCCCTGCCACTTTGCCGAGGCTAATGTAGAGCAAAAAAACCGAGGTCTGGAAGATGTTGAGGCCGATGAGCTTCCTAATCAGGTTGCCGCGGGCGATGACGTTGTAAAAACCGGCCATCATCAGGAAGATGACGATCCAGTAGTTGTACAAGCCGAGGACCGAACTCATGGCCGCCCTCGGCTGGCAAAGTGGCAGAAGGTGTTGATTACCACAGCGGCGACGGTAATGCCGACCCCGAGCTCGATCAGCAAAATGCCGTAGTGCTCGCCGTGGGTGGGCTCGCTGGCCAGTGCCTTGTATTCGAGGAAATTGCCGCCGGCCAACAGGCAGGCCAAGCCCGTGCCAATGTAGAGCAGGAGCCCCAAGGCGCAAAAGACGCGGACGCGGCCTGCCGGGGCCACTCGGCGCGCTTCCTCGACCCCGTAAATCAGGGCGTAGAGAATAAAGGCCGCGGCAAAAATCACGCCGGCTTGGAAACCGCCGCCGGGGCCGAAGTCGCCGTGGAACTGCACGTAGAGGGCAAAGAGCAGAATCAGCGGGATGATGAGCTTGGCGACGACGCGGAGGATCATGGCGTGGTGCATGGACTCGCTGTCTTCCGGCGCGGGGCGGCGGCCGTACAAGAGCAAGATCACCGCCAAGCCGGCCGTGAAAATCACCGCGACCTCGCCCAAGGTGTCGTAGCCGCGGTAGCTGGCCAGCACCGAGGTGACCATGTTGGGAATGCCGATTTCCGCCGGGGACTCGGCGATGTAGCGGGGGGCCACGTGCTGGTGGACCGGCGCGTCGGGATCGCCCAAGTGCGGCATATCGAGCGTGCCATAGACGAGCACTCCGCCGGTCAGGAGGCAGACGGCGAGGCCGCTCCACGAGGGTTGAGGGCGGGCCTTTTCGCTCGGCCCGGTCGAAGAAAGCGCGGCCAGAAAGAGGACCGTGGCCAAGCCGGCCCCCACGGCCGCTTCGGTGAAGGCCACATCGACCGCGTCGAGGGTGGTGAAGATACAAGCCGAGAGCAGGCTGAAGATGCCGGTGAGCACCACCGCGGCAAACAGGTCCCGCACTTGAATAATGGCTACGGCGATGATCGCGAGGAACGTCATCAGCGCGATGTCCACGAGCGCGACTGTCACGGTTCTTCCCCTGTGCCTTGGGGAGCGAGTCCGCTGTGCCGGGCCGCGCGGGCAATGGCGTGGGTGGCCACCGGGCTGGCCAGCAGCAAGAAGAGCGCGATCATCGCCAGCTTGACGGTGGCTAGCGACAGGCCGCTCTGGAACCCAAGCCCCAAGAGGACCAGCCCCGCGCCCAGCGTGTCGGTGACCCCACTGCCGTGCATGCGGGTGTAGAAGTCGGGCAGCCGCAGGAGGCCCAAGCCGCCGATGAAGCAAAAACCAGCCCCCAACAACAGACAAGCCCAGCTCGCATAGTAGAGCAGTGCTTCCATCAGGCGCGGACCTCCTCCTCGCCAGCGGTCGAGACGTATTTGAGGATGGCGATGGTGCCGATGAAGTTGATTAGCGCATAGACCAACCCCAAGTCGAGAAAATCGGGCCGGCCGGTCAAAAAGCCGATGACCGACAAAAGCAACACGGTCTTGGTGCCGAACATGTTGACGGCGAGCACGCGATCGTACACGGTGGGGCCTTTTAAGGCGCGGACTAAGGCCAGCAGCATGGTGGCCAGCACCCCAATCATGGCCGCGACGAACACTAGCGTTCCCCCTCCAAGTCGGTTACGCGGCCGTCCATATCCCCAGAGCGCACCTCCTCGGCGGCTTCGCCGGTCAAGGCGTGGACCTCAATGGTGCCTTCGCCGGTCTCCACGGCAACCGTGCCCGGCGTCAGGGTGATGGAGTTGGCGTACACGACTTGTCCCAAGTGGGTTTTTTGGCTGGCCGCGACTCGGATGACGCGGGGCGACACTGGCAGCCGAGGATGGACGATCCGCCGCGCCACATCGATGTTGGCTTTGACGATCGCCCAGAGGAGCCAAGGCATATAGCGTAGCATCCCGATAACGAGGTGATTGGGGTGCCCTTCGAGATCGACGATCTGCATGCGGCGGCAGACGGCGACGACCAACAGGCACGAGAGGACGCCCAAGCCCAAGAGCAGGCCGGTGTACAGGCCCGACAAGAGCAGCCACGTCAAAAAAAGCAGGACGAAAAGACTGAGCGTTCTAAGTGTTATATTTGGCAAAATAGCCCCTCTATTCTCCTTGAAATACGCGGCTTTAATTTCTGCAATTGCCCGCCGAGAGGCAAGCAGCCTAGCGCTTTGACCGCTTTGAGTGCGTCGTCCCTCCGGCCAATTTTCGGCCGCCCTCGCCAGACCCTATATTATGGGCATTGGGGCGGGCAGTCCCTGCGCTTTAGCAACGAAATTCACAGCCTACAACGACGGAGAAAAGGCCATGCTAACTCGAGAACAAATCGCCAGCTACCAAGAAAAGGGCTACCTCGGCGTCGAGGGGGTATTGACCCCCGGCGAAGTAGCGGTGCTGCGGCAGGTCACCGACGAGTTCGTGGAGCGGTCGCGGGCTGCGACCGCAAGCGATGCCACCTTCGACTTGGAGCCGGAGCACGCGCCCGACAGCCCCAAGCTGCGGCGGCTCAAAAGCCCGGTTGCCCAGCACGAGACCTACCGCCGCACCCTGCACCACGAGCGGATTCTGGCCATCGTCGCCCAGCTAATCGGCCCGCGCATCCGCACCAACGGCGACAAACTCAACATGAAATCCGGTGCGTTCGGCAGTCCGGTGGAGTGGCATCAGGACTGGGCCTTTTATCCGCACACCAACGACGACCTGCTCGCCGTGGGCGTGTGCATCGACGACATGAACGAGGCCAATGGCTGCTTGCTGGTCATCCCCGGGTCGCACCAAGGGCCGATTTACAACCACCACCTCGATGGCCATTTTGCCGGCGCGGTGACCACGGCGGATTTCGACGACGCTGCGGCCGAAAAAATCGAGCTAAAAGCCGGCGGCATTTCCATCCACCACGTCCGCGCCCTGCACGGCTCCCTGCCCAACACCTCGCCCCATCCGCGCCGGCTCCTGCTCTTGCAGTATTGCGCGGGCGATTCTTGGCCCTTAGTGCCGGCACCCGATTGGGCGGGCTATTGCCGGTCCTTTGTGCGCGGCGAGCCGAGCCGGCACATCCGCGTGGCCGACGTGCCGGTGAGCATGCCGATGCCCGGGGCCAAAGTCGGCGGCTCCATCTACGCCACCCAGACCGTCTTGCGCCACTCGACCTTCGGCGCGGTGAAAGCCGCCCAGTCCGGCTAACCCCGCACCCTGCGCGTTGCGGCCATGAACCTGCAACACCTGCGCTACTTTCTCGCCGTAGCGCGCACCGGCGGCTTTACCCCAGCAGCGCGCCTTATGAACGTCACTCAGCCGACGGTTTCCAGCGCGGTTTTGGAGTTGGAAAAGAGCATGGGGGTCCAGCTCTTCAACCGCGACAATCGGCACGTGGCCCTGACGACCGAGGGCCGCCTGCTCTTGAGCTATGCCGTCCAAGTCGCGGACTTGCTGGAAGAGGCGAGCGAGCGGCTTCAGCGAAGCGACCTAGTGCCGGGCGGGGGCTTTCAGTTTGGGGCCGTAGATGCGGCCGTCATCTATCTCCTGCCGGAAATTCTCAAAGAGTACATGCGCCGCTATCCGGGCGTGGTGCTCAAGACCCAAGTCGCCCCCTCGCGTTCCCTCATCGACGACCTGCTGATGCAGCGCTCTGAGTTCGCGCTGATCCACCTGCCTTACATCCATCCCAAAATCGACGCCGTGCCGATTTATCGCGACGACATGCCGTTGGTCGTCGGGCCTGAGCACCGCTTTGCTCGGGGTGAGTCCGTGGCCCTCGGCGAAGTGGTGGAGGAGCCTTTGATTCTCTTTCACGCCGACTCGGTCTCGCGCAAGGTGGTTGACGAAAAGCTCGCCGAAGCCGGTCTAACCCCGGGCGCGGTGATGGAGCTACACAGTCCAGAGGCCATGCGCAAGTTGGTGGAGGCCGGCGTGGGCATTTCGTTTTTGCCGCGGCTGACCATCGGCGAGTCGCTGGCGGGCGGTGCGCTCAAAACCGTAGAGGTGCGCGGCGTGGCCTTTGAGCGCGAAATCGGCGTGGCTTGGCGTCGGGGCCGCTACTTTGGCCAAGCCGTGCGGCTCTTGCTCGAAGCCGTGTTTGCCGCTTACGGCGGGCGGGACGAGTGGCTGGCAAAGAGTGCCGCCAAGGGGGAATGCCGATGAAATGTGTTGCGGCGCACGGCTAGATGTCTTTAACAGCACCGCAACTCATCATCTGCCTGTTCTTCTTTGAGTTCCGTCAAAGGCATTACCAGCTTGCCAGCAGCACAACGAGCACGACGAAGGGGACGACGGCGAGGGCGGTACGGATTGACGAGCGCGAGGCATGTGGGGTGCTCCACGAGGCGACGATCGGGTAGAGCAACGCGCGCCGAGTCGCGTGTACTAAAGTGCGCGTATGGGAATTAGGGCTGGCTCAGACCGGGAGGCTCGGCGGGAGTAACGGGCGCGGCTTGGGCAACTGGGGCTGCCGGAGCGACCGGCGTGGCTTGGGGCCACTTATTTACAGCGAGGGTCGCCGCGGCAAGCCAAATAGCGACCAGACCCCCTATAACCCAACAAAAATACTTGGATTGCTGGCGCACCTCGTCCTTCATCTCGACGCGTAACTCCTTAATCGTCGTATCCATTGCTTCGCGCACCTTCTCCCCCTCTTCCTTGGTTGCGAGGCGCATCTCCGCAACCACCGCTTTTAGCCGGAGATCTAAAACGGAGCCTATCAACTCAACTTGTTCTTTGTTCAACACACCAGCCAACCAGCCCCAGCCCCAGCACAGCACAGCAAGACTCACACAGCCACGTAGTGGACAAAAGCAAGTCGGCCTGCTATCTTCCCCAATCCTCCACCCAATACCCATAACCCGAAGAAAGAATACCATGCTCCGAAAAAAGAATACCATGCGTAATCGCCTCGGTCTTGTCGTCGCCCTACTGACTGCCAGCCTAATGGCCTGCGAAGGCCCCGCTGGACCACAAGGCCCCATCGGACCAACCGGGCCACGCGGCGAAACCGCACCGCCGCGACAAGGAATCATTATCGAGCGACGACTGTCCCGCGGATGGCAACATCACCATCGAGGACGACCGGATAACCCCGATAACCTTCCAAGCCCTGTATCTCAAGTTCAACATCGACCTCGGCCTCGCCGACGCCGCGGGTTACATGCCGATAGACTATCTCTTAATAAATGTGTCAACACTTGTACCCTCAGAAGCCGCGCTGATGGCGGAGGATCCTCTGCTTCCAATGCTCTTCATCTTCGAGGGCGGACTCCTGATCTGGGACCCAGTTAAGCTCCTCTTAACCGGGGCAGAAGGTCTTTCTGTAGGACTTTCTGAAATAGATAATGTCCGTCTGGCGATCTTAGTGTCCCCGTAAGCATCACCCCAGACCGCCCCAAACGCCTCCTAAGCCGTTCAAGGCCAAACTGACCCTATCATATCACACCAACCACACCGCCCGCGCCCCCATCATGCGCCGGTGACCGTGGCAGAACTAGTAGGTGTGCTTTCACTACCGATAAGCCTAATTATGAGGAGTATCCAAACAAAAAAGAGGGCAGGCCCCCGAACCCAATCGAGTGCTGCCCTTGCTCTACTCTACCGACGAAAAAGACGAGCAGCCCTACCCACCTTGAGACGCCAAATACTTTACGATCTCCAAATGACCTTCATGCGCCGCAATGTGCAGGGCTGTCCTGCCGCCCCAGCCCCTTTCGTAGCGGCGTGTATTAACCGACATGCCTGCCTGTACGAATAGCTGAATAACCTCCAAATCGCCTACCACAGCCGCACTAAAAAAACCGTTAAGGCGACAATAGGCCACCCGAAGCTACGCCGCCGGGGATTTTGGTCAAGGCAAGAAAGCAATCAGGGAAGGGCGGGCGGTGTGTGTTGTGCTGTTGTAGGGGTAGTAAATGAATTCGGTGATTGTCCTGCGACGAGTTACGGCTGAGAGTGTACCATCTAAACATGCTCTGTGTACCCCACCCGCCCCCTAAGTCCCCGACCGTAGAAGCGGTGTGAGATGCTTCGCTTGCGCTCAGCACGACCGACCGCCTCTGTCGTGCTGAGCGCAGTGCAGCCGAGTCGAAAGCTCCGCCCCCCACAAAAGGCCGCCAGATTTGCTTTCTAGCGGCCCTTTCTGTAGCCCCTTCTCGCCTTGCCACGATTCGCGCCAGCGGCGTTCTTACTTTTTCACCCAAAACTGAGAGCAAGCATTATGATCGACCCCAAGGCCGTGCGCGCCCATCCCGACGCCATGCGCGAAGCGATCCGGGTGCGGAACGTTGACCCGGCCAAAGCCAATGTAGATCGCTGGTTGGCCCTCGACGCGGCGCGCCAACAACTGCAACGCGACATCGACGCGCTCAATAGCGAAAAAAAGCAACTGGCGCGGCTCGGCCGCACCGACCCGGACGCGGCGCGCCAACAGGGACGAGAGCTGCGCGAGCGTGGGCGGGTGCTGGAGCACGAGTTGGAAACCATCGTCGCCGAGTGGCAAGCCATCATGGATTGGTTCCCCAACTGGCCGCATCCCGACATGCCCGCCGGCGCGGGCGAGGAAGACAACGTCGAGGAGAAGGCTTGGATTCCGGGGCAGGGCTACCTCGCCGCCGACAAGCTGGGCCGTGGGAACACCTGCGCTTCATATATGCCCAAGCGGCCCCTACACGCTCCAGACGACGCCTTCGCACCCGTCCATCACGCCGAACTCGGCGTCCGATTGGGCGGCATCGACACCTTGCAGGGCGGCCAAGTTTCCGGCTCGCGCTTTGCCTATTTGCGCGGCGATGTGGCGCGGATGCAATACGCCCTGAGCCAGCTCCTCATAGACGAGTTGTTGCGGCGCGGGTACGAGATGTTCGTGCCGCCGCTCTTAGTGCGCGCTCGCGCGCTATACGGCACCTCGCACTTTCCCGAAGGGCGCGACCAAGTCTATGCCATCAAAACCGATAACGTAGAAGAAGGGGCCGAGCTTTTTCTAGTCGGGTCCTCTGAGCCGGCTAATTTTAGCTACTTCATGGACCAGACCTTGAACGCGACCGAATTACCCGTCAAGCTCTTTGCCTATACGCCCTGCTTTCGCTCGGAAGCCGGGTCTTGGGGCCAAGACGTCAAGGGCATTAAGCGCATGCACCAATTTGACAAAATCGAAATGAACGCCGTGTGCCTGCCCGATCAGTCCGCGGCCCTGTACGAAGAATTTGGCCAAATCAACGAATGGCTCCTGCAAAAGCTGGCCTTGCCCTATCGGGTCGTCGATAAATGCCACGGCGACGCCGGCTATTTAGCCAGCCATCGGCAGCGGGATGTGGAAGTGTGGATGTCTGGGGCGGGCGAGTTCATGGAGGTAATGACCGACACCAACGCCACGGACTATCAGGCTCGGCGCTTGAACATCCGCTACAAGGGCGCGGCCGGCCGGGGCTTTTGCCACCTCGTCAATGACACCGGGTGCGCGATGGGCCGGCTGCTGATCGCCATTTTGGACAACTATCAACAACCCGGCGGCGCAGTGCAGGTCCCCGCAGCCTTGCAACGGGTCGTGCAGAAAAGCGTCCTGCAACCCAAAAGCGCGTGATGGGCGAGCGACTCGATGGCCGGGCGATGGCGGCCCAAGTGCAAGAAGAGCTGCGGGCGGACATCGCGCGCCTAAAGCGAGAGCACGGTCTGGTGCCGGGCTTGGCGGTGGTGCTGGTGGGGGACGACCCAGCCTCGCGGTCCTACGTGCGCGCCAAGGGCCGCGCCTGCGAAGTCCTCGGCATTCACTCCGTGCAAATCGATCTGCCGGCCAACGCCGCGACCGAGGACGTGCTGGCCACTGTTGAGCGGCTCAACGCCGACGACGCGATTCACGGCATCTTGGTGCAACTGCCGCTGCCGGGCCAAGACGAGCAACAAGTCCTCAACGCCATCGACCCAGACAAGGATGTCGATGGCTTGCACCCGGTCAATTTGGGCCGCCTCGTGCGGCAGGAGGAGTGCTTTTGGCCCTGTACGCCGCACGGGGTTTTGCAGATTCTCCGCCGCAGCGGGGTCGAGGTGGCCGGCCAGCACGTGGTCGTCGTTGGCCGCAGTGCGCTCGTGGGGCGGCCCGTAGCCATCTTGCTGGGGCACAAGGCGGCCGGGGCCAATGCCACGGTGACCCTGTGCCACACCGGCACCCGCGACCTCGGGCACTTTACGCGCCAAGCGGATATCCTAGTGGTCGCGGCTGGGTTTCCCCGGGGGATCACGGCGGATATGGTCAAAGAGGGTGCGGTGGTAATCGACGTGGGCATCAACCAAGTCGATGACCCCGCACGCGAGCGCGGCTGGCGGCTCGTCGGCGACGTGGACTACCAACAGGTGCGCCCCAAGGTCCGGGCGATCACGCCCGTGCCCAATGGGGTTGGGCCGATGACGATCGCGCTGTTGCTCCACAACACCGTGTGGGCGGCCAAGCGCAAGGTTTGAACGGGTAGCACAAGGCTTGCCTTGCTGCCGGCTGTCCCCTGAACCGGAGACCTACATCATGCGCTTCTTCACCACCGCCGGTCCTATCAAGCCCGAAAGGCATTACTGCATCCCGCCGCTGGAACGCCTAGATCTAGACGATGTGTGCGCCCTCATCCGCGACGAGAAGTACTTCGTCCTACACGCGCCCCGGCAGACGGGCAAGACCTCTATCCTGCTGGCACTGCGCGACCTGCTCAACGCCGAGGGTCTCTACCGTTGCGTGTACGTCAACGTCGAAAGCGGGCAAGCCGCCCGCGAAGATGTGGAACGAGTGACGCGCACCGTTTTGGCCGGGTTGGCGTCTCGGGAGCGTTTGACCTTTGGCGATGAGTTTTTGGGCGAAATTTGGCCCGCTATCCTCGCTGAGTTCGGTCCCGACCTTGCCTTACAGGAGGCGTTGACGCGCTGGGCCTCGGCGGCCCCCAAGCCGCTGGTGTTGCTCATCGACGAGATCGACGCCCTGATCGGCGACGCCCTCCTGTCTGTGTTGCGGCAGTTGCGGGCGGGGTATGACCTGCGCCCAGCAGGGTTTCCGCAAAGCGTGGTGCTATGCGGGGTGCGCGATGTGCGCGACTACCGCATCCATTCTAGTTCGGCCAATGCCACCATCGCCGGAGGGAGCGCGTTCAACATCAAATCGCGCTCGTTGCGCTTAGGCGACTTTTCGCCCGACGAGGTGCAGGCACTGCTCGCTCAACACACTGAGGAGACCGGGCAGGCGTTTACCGCCGACGCCCTAGAGACGATCTGGACGCAGACCCAAGGGCAGCCGTGGCTGGTCAATGCCTTGGCCGATCAAACCTGCTTCCGCGATGGGGCCGCTGACCAGCGCGAGCCAATCACGGCGACGGCCATCATCGCGGCGAAAGAGCACCTCATCCTCCGCCGCGAAACCCACCTCGACCAATTGGCGGACAAGCTCCAAGAGGAGCGCGTGCGGCGCATCGTGGAGCCGCTGTTGAGCGGAGCTGAAAAGAGCGACTTCTCGGCCCGCGATCTCGAATACGTGCGCGATCTGGGTCTCGTGGCTCAAGATCGCCCCCTCCGCATCGCCAATCCGATCTACGCCGAGGTCATCCCCCGCGAACTGACCTGGGTGATCCAAGAGGAATTTAATCAGGAAACAGCCTGGTACGTCCTTGCCGATGGTCGCTTGGACGTGGTCAAACTGCTGACCGCGTTTCAGACCTTCTTCCGCGAACACTCCGAGCATTGGGTGAAGCGATTCCAATATCAAGAGGCTGGTCCGCAGTTGCTGTTGCAGGCGTTTTTGCAACGGATCGTCAACAGCGGCGGGCGCATTGAGCGCGAGTATGGCTTGGGTCGGAAACGCACCGATCTGCTCCTCGTCTGGCCACAGGGCGAGCGGGAGCGCAAGTTCGTGATCGAGTGCAAAGTGCTCCACAAGAGCTTGGAGCAGACGATCGCCGAGGGGGTGGCGCAGACCGCCGAGTACATGGACCGTTGCGCGGCCGAGGCGGGTCATTTAGTGATTTTCGACCGGCGCGCGGGTCGGCGTTGGGAGGACAAGGTGTTTCGAGATCGCCGAGTGTCGGGTGGTGGGGTCGCGATCGACATCTGGGGCTTATGAGGCAGGCGGCGAATTCCCTTGACAAAGAGGTCTTTGACCTGTTCGTCGCGATCGACATCTGGGGCTTATGAGGCAGGCGGCGGTATGTTGATGCTCAATGCCAAGGAGGGTATTTCTGCACTCCAACTTTCCCGCGATTTGAAGGTCAATAAAAACACGGCATGGCGCATGAATATGCAAATTCGCAAAGCCATGAACCAAATTGAGCACCGTACTATCCTGCAAGGTATTGTCGAGATGGACGAAACCTATATCGGCGGCAAGCCCCGCAAAGGCACACGCGGCGACGGAAAAGACAACCAGCATAAACGCGGTCGGGGAACTAAGAAAGCCCCTGTTATCGGAGCAGTCCAGCGCGAGGGCAATGTAACCGCTAAAGCAACCGAGGCCAAGAACATGAAGGGGCGCAATAGGCGGGCTTTCGTCCGCCAGCACGTCAATACAGAAAAGTCCAGTCTCTATACCGACGAGTACAAAGCCTATCTCGGTATGTCTAAGGTTCTGCCGCACCAAGTCATTCGCCATCAGGAGTGGTACGTAGACGGCGATATTCATACCAATACGATTGAGAGCTTTTGGGCGTTGCTCAAGCGCGGCATGTTCGGCCAGTTCCATAGTGTGTCGAGACGACACCTGCAACGCTATGTCGATGAGTTCTGCTATCGCTACAACCTCCGTAAAGCCAATCCAAAATTTGCCTTTAACCTTACTATCAATCGAGCATTAGGAGTCAGACCATGAGCCAAAAAGACCCCTTAAAGGTTATCGCGGGGGCACCCGATAAGCCGCTTATAATCGGAGATTCGGAGATATTGAAATTCCATGCTATGTCTTGGAGGACGAAACGAGAGTTTTGTCTCAGCGCGGATTGCAAGGTAGCATTGGATTGGGTGTTGGGGGAGGGAAAAGTGGTGCGCCCAGAATAGTCGATTTTTTGAAAAATATAGACATAACTATATTAAAAAACAAAGACTTAATTGTGCATATCATGAATCCGATAGAATTTTATCCGCCACGCGGTAGAACAGCCTATGGCTATCCTGCTGAAATACTTGTAGATATTTGTGACACAATTTTAGAAATGGATCAAAGAGGGTTTGCTGGTCCTAATCAAGCCTCTATTGTCAAACGGGCAATGACTCTAGTCCGTGGATTTGCTACGGTGGGCATTATCGCTCTCGTGGACGAGGCGACGGGCTATCAGCGCATCCGTGCAGAACGCGCACTCACGGACATTATTGAGAAGTTCATAGCCAAAGAGCTTCAGCCTTGGACCAAAACATTCCCGTATGAATTCTACGAACAAATTTTCCGGCTCAAAGGCTGGTCCGGACCAGACGGCGTCAAGCGTCCGTCCGTAATAGGCCGCTATACCAATGAGATCGTGTACAACCGTTTAGATCCAGCGGTGCTAGAAGAGCTACGCAAGAAGAATCCGATAATGCCTTCGGGGAACCGTCGACATCGTCACCATCAATATCTCACTCCAGACCTAGGCCATCCCAAACTCAAGGAGCATTTAGCCGCAGTGACCGCGTTAATGAGGGCATCGTCGAATTGGGATGCGTTCCAGCGAAACCTGAATCGAGCGTTTCCACAAAAATATCAGCAGCTTGAGTTATTACTGGAGGATTGACTTGAAACCTGAACATACATATACTAAACGCTAAGCGGCGTCTCCACTTCACAGCCTTCTTTGCCCGCCGCTATATCGAACAAATTACACTCAACCAGTTTAGCCGCAGACTCCACAGACACCGAGTTATCCCGATCCCCGCAGCCCAACACCGCGGCAACCAACAGAGAAAAAATAAGAGTAAGCAGGGTCAGCATAATGCACCTTCCGCGAGGGATTAAATTGGTTGTAGCGGTGCGGCCCCCGTTATAGGGGCCGGGCAGTTGCTTACAACCGCGCAGTCTGGTGCGGGAATGTCCCTGCCTATTCACCTAGCCCTAGGGAGCTACCCTGGGCCACGTTCAGGCTCTTGTATTTAGCAGGCTACCCGACAAACGGACCTGCACAGTTGTAAGCAGAGACAAAAATAAGGGGCATCTAATCTAGATAGTCCACAAGGGTTTTTTGAAATTTCCTTTACAAAAAAACCTTACTAAAAAAAAGACCTGTAAAATAGGAAATTCCGTTTTATTAAATCAATTGGGTGGGATACATTGGGCCGGTTGACCATAGCGAGATTGAACTCTCGCGTTAAATAATCAATATTACAGGCAGAGGCGTTGGACGGAATACAACCGATGACAGACACACTTACTTTTGCGGCCGTGGAAGAGGCCGCGGCGTTTATTGGGGCGCATCTGACGCCGACGCCGCTGGTCCACTGCTGGAAGCTCTCGCAGATGCTGGGTTGCGAATACCACGCCAAGTGCGAGAACTTGCAGCCCGTGGGGGCCTTTAAGGTCCGCGGCGGCGTCAATCTCATCGGGCGCTTGCGCCCGGACGAGCGGCAGCCGGGCGTCATCAGCGCGAGCACCGGCAATCACGGCCAGTCGCTGGCCTACGCCGGTCGGCTCTTTGACACGCCAGTGACCATCTACGGGCCGGAGCGGGCCAGCAACCCGGCGAAGGTCGCGGCCATGCGCGCCCTCGGAGCCGAAGTCCGCCTCTGGGGCCGCGATTTTGACGAGGCCCGCGCAGAAGTTGAGCGGGTGGCGCGCCGCACGGGCTGCCGCTACGTACATTCGGCCAACGAGCCTTTGCTGATCGCCGGCGTGGGCACCATGGGCTTGGAGATTTTTGCCGCCCTGCCCGATGTAGATGCGCTGATCGTGCCCGTCGGCGGCGGCAGCGGCATTTGCGGCATCTCGCTCGTGGCGCGCCACCTAAACCCGGCCGTCGAGATCATCGGCGTGCAAACCGAGAGCGCGCCCGCCTGCCACCGAGCGTGGCAGCAGCGGCGGCTCGACGTGGCGGCCCCCATGACTACGCGGCACGAAGGGCTTGCCACGCGCGTCCCCTTTGAACTGACTACGCGCATGATGTGGGCGCTCGTCGATCGCTTTGAGCTGGTCACCGACGAGGAGATCGACGCGGCGATTGGCCTGCTGGCGCGGGAGGCCAAGCTGGTGGCCGAAGGCGCCGGGGCCGCATCCCTGGCCGTGGCCTTGAAGCTCCGCCAGTCCTTGGCCGGCAAAAAGATCGTGGGCATCCTCAGCGGCGGGAACGCGCCCGCCGAGCACTTGGCGAAAATTTTGCAAAATGGCTAAGGGAACGAGGCGCAAAAAGGGCCGCCCGCGAGGCGCGACCGCCCGCGCCAATGCCGAGTTGGGCACCCATTTAGCGTCGCTGGGCCTAGCGGCGATTGAAGCCTACAAGGTGTGGTGCCGCCAGCACGGGTTTAGCGCGGCCCTGAGCAAGACTTGGCAGGAGCGGCGGCAAGAGCGCGTGACCCGGCCCACCAGTGTGACCAACGGGCCGCCGAAGCCCGACTACGCCATGAAGGGGCGCAGCGCGGTTAAGTTCCCCAAACGCTTGCAGCGGCCCTATCGGGAGCTATTGGCGCGCTCGGGAGCGGTGTTGCGCCAGTGGATTGACGCCGAGGAGTTGGGGCGGACCAAGCAGGTTTTCTAACAGGAGGGCATTATGCTCGCAAAATGCTTGTTTTTTCTATGGTTGTCTTTGGTGCTCAGCGTCCCGGCCGCCCGCGCCTGCGGCGGCTTCTTCTGCACCACGGTCCCCATGAATCAAGTCGCTGAAAACATCCTCTTCATCCAAGGGGAAGGCACGGTCACTACTCACGTCCAGATCCAGTACAGCGGCACGGCCGCGGACTTTGCGTGGGTGTTGCCCCTGCCGGCCGTGCCCGAACTCGCCGTCAGCCACAACCAAATTTTCGCCCAGTTGCAGGGCGCAACTCAGCCCGACTTTCAACTGAACTTTGTGGATGAGGGGGGCTGCTACGATAACCATTTCTACGATTTCATTTTCCCAGAGAGTTGCTCAACCTGCGCTGGTGTGGGAGTCTCCGGTCCCCCTTCAGTTGAAGTGGTCGCCCAAGAACAGATTGGCCCCTACCACACCGCGGTCATTTCCTCGGACGACGCCCAGGCCATTGTCGATTGGCTCGTGGACAACGGCTATCAACTCGGCGAGCTTGGGGTTGAGCTTTTGACGCCTTATGTGGAAGAGGGCTTTTACTTTTTGGCCCTCAAGCTCGCGCCAGACCGCGATGTCGGCGACCTGCAACCCATCGCCGTAACTTATGCGGCCGATGCGCCCGGCATCCCCATCCGCCTCACCGCAGTAGCCACCGAGCCGGACCTAGGCATCTTGACATATATCTTGGGTGAGCACCGCGCCATCCCGCAAAACTACCTGCACGTGCAGATCAACGAAGCCCTCATCGATTGGTTCGACCGCGGCTTCAACTACCCGGAAGTCGTCACCCAAGCCGCCAATGAGGCCGGAGGCCAAGCCTTTGTCACGGATTACGCCGGTCCTAGCACCATCGTCCGCAACTTTTTCTTTTGGGAGTTCGATCTAGCGGAGCTACGCAGGCAGACGCACCCGGCCGACTTTCTCAACGCGGCTTTATGGCAGGGTTTCCCCAGCGACGCCCAGATGCAAACCCTGATCCGCCGCCACATCCCCATACCGCCAGCCGTGCTCACAGAAGGTGTGCTTGAAATGGTATTTGCCGGCGACCGTAAAGCCTACGAGCGAGCACAGGAGGAAGGCTGGCTCCAAGACACCGCCGAACGCTCCTTCTACAACAACATGCGTACTTACGACCGCTATCTCGCCGACTTCGCCTTTGACGCCAACGCCTTTGCCGACGACTTGCAGCGCATCGTGGTCGAGCCGCTGGAAGGCATCCGACAATTCTTAGAGGAAAAGCCCTATCTCACCCGGCTTTATACCACCCTCTCGGCCGACGAGATGACTCTCGACCCCATGTTCGCGTACAATCCCGACCTGCCCGACGTCAGCCAAGTCCGCTCGGCCGACCTGCGGACCGACTGCTCCGACGACTTGGGGGACACGCGACCCGAGGAGGAATGGGAGGTGGTCATTACCCTGTACGATGGCCGCGAGTTCCGCTCCCGCCCCTTTACCGACCTCATAGATCCGCTCCCGCTCCCACTCGTCGGCGAGCCGGCCGCCGCGGTCGTTGAGCGGCTAACCACATCTGGGCCGCCGCAGGTCCTCCGCGCCTTCTCCACGGCCATAGCAGCTACCGCCGGCCCCACTCCGACTAGCTGGTCCCTCTTGCCCAACTATCCCAACCCCTTCAATGCGGGCACGATCTTGCCCTTTATCGCGCCCGACTCCGCGCCCGTCGCCCTACGCATCTACAATCTCCACGGGCAGAAGGTTCGCACCCTCGCCACCGACCAAGCGGCGGCCGGATACGGCGAAGTCGCTTGGGATGGGCGCGACCACAGCGGCCGCGTCGTAGCCAGCGGCGTGTATCTCTATCGCTTGGAGACCCAAGGCGTGGAACTGACGCGCAAGCTGCTCTTTTTGCGCTAGGCGTTTTGCGGGGCTTCGTCGAGGGCGCTCATGGGCCTAGACGGGGAGGTCGGCGCGTTCCTTGGCGACCATCACTGGCTCGGCGAAAACTCCGCGTCCCAGAGGGTGCGGTTCTCGTTGGCAATCCACTGGCCGACCCGGATGCGGTTGATGGCGTAGGCGGGCAGATGCGCGATCGCGATACACTGGTCGCCGCGCCGAATGCCGCGCCAGTTGAAATGAAAGCCGAGGTTGTCAAAGCCGTACCGCTGGCGGGAGCGCGAAAGGCCGCCCGGGTCGGCCGGGGTGACGTGCAAAACGAACTTGGCCTGCGTGTCGGCGGAAGCACACGGCTGTTTGAGGTACGTCAGCTTGCGTCCGTTGCGGTACACGTCCCAGTCGGAGCGGACGACCCGCTCGCCGACCTGTGCGAGGAGTTGGTCCACGTAGGATTGTTTGCAGGCGCGATGCCTTTCCGCGTCGAACGGTTCGGTCGCCGCGGTCGTTAGGCGGAACACCACCCCGTCGGATAGCTCGGCCACGGGTTCCACGCCGGGCAGGCAGCGGAGGTCCAAGGCGTCGTAGTCGTAAAAAGCCCTTTCATTCTGGAGCCAAACGATATGAGCATCGTCGGGCCATCGCATTATGAGCGGCATCAACTTGCGAAACCACGGGAGAAACTTGTGCCTTCCCAAGGCGGCGGTCCGATCCCGATCCCACCACCAAGTAAGGTAAGCGTTGTTGCTATAAATTCTGCCCTCGCGAAGGTTGGTTCTGATGTAATTCAGGGTCTCGGAAGGTTCCCAGTAGGAGCCATTGATCGTCAAGTATTCAAACCCGGCTCTCCATGCTTGGCGGGTAATACGGAGATTCCTGTGCGCCGAGAAGCCGATGTGGGCGAGAGCGGCCAGCAAGACGAGGCACGCCAGACCGTAGCGAATGGTGGCGCTCCGACCCGCCGCCCCGATGGACAGGAACCGGTCTAACAGCAACGCGAGCACCACCAGCAGCGGCACATACACCGGCAGTAGGTAGCGGCTGTCGATGACCTGTTTAACCGCAAGGGGTACGACAGCGACGATAAATATGAGGTAGGCTAGGGCGAACACCCCGAATGGGAGCACCGGCCCCAACCCCATGCGCGGCGACGCAGTCCGCTCCGTTGCCCCTCCGTCCGTCCCGCCAAGCCGAGACCCAACGACGATCGCCCCCGCTGCCACCACCAGCCCGGCCACGGTCCACAGGAGAAAACTAAACCCGTCCGGCGCATTCGGGGGAATCGCCCATTCCCGGAATACATCCACCACTTGGCTCAGCGAATCGGACAGGGACTGCTCCGACCCGCCTTTCCTCGCGGTCAGGCTCCCGGAGACCGCCCAGTTGCGCGTCATCACCCCCGCGAGGGGCAAGGATGAGATGGTCCCAAATACAACGGCGTCTTTCAACCGGGCGGCCAGCGGCGGTTTGCGCCGCACCAGCAACAGCAGGACGCCGATGCCGATCAGCACCACGCCCGGGTAGCGGGTCAGCGCGACCAGCGCGGTGCAAACCGCCGCCAGCAGGGGCGTCCGCCCGCCGCGATGCAGGAAGGACGCCCATTGGATCAAGGCGAGGAGCGTAAACAGGGCGAAGAGGGGATCGTTCCTGACCTCTGACGCCCAATGGCTCAAGGGCAGGGAGGCTGCGATAGTCGCGGTGGCGGCTAGTGCCAGTCCCCGCGACCGGAGATGCGAGCGCAGATAGAGGCCGGCTGCCAAGATGGTCAGCCCGAAGGCGGTGGCGTTGACCCACCGACTCGCCGCTACCGGATCGAGGCCAACCCACCCCAAGGCCGCTAGCAGCAAGGGGAACAAGGGCGGGGAAAACACCATTGGGTTGCCCCAGAAATCCTGCCAGCCCTCTCCTGCGAGGAAGTTCATGGCCGTGGACAGAAAAATTACAGAGTCGTACATGACCTTCGCGCCGTAGGTGGCGGTGCGGACGAGGATGTGGGCGGTGCCCAGCCCGGCGAGGACGACGATGAGCAGCGCGAAGGGGTCGCGCCAGAACCGGGCGATCCACTCGAATGTGGAGAGAGTAAATCTCCCCCCCCCCCCCATTCTCATAAATTTAATAAAAACAATCACTTACGTTGTTATTCTTAGTATAGTGGTCAGGGTCAGGGTGCGCCACGGCCTTTTTTGCCCATAGTACTCAATCAAGATGCGATATGCTCGTGCGGTCAGCGGTCCAAGGAGCGGCGGATCTCGTCCAGTTCGGGCAAGAGTTTAACGCTCTCTTGTTCGTTGGGGTCCGTCCGGGCGATCACCGCAGTGCAGGTTTCTGTCGCGCTGGGATTGTAGGGCAGGTGAGGGATGCCGGAAGGGATGTAAACAAAGTCGCCGCTACTGACGTATTGATGCTCCTCCAACCGCTCGCCATACCACATTCCAGCTTGGCCGCTGATGATGTAAATAGCGGTTTCGTGGTTTTCGTGCAGGTGGGCCTTGGCCCGTTCTTTAGGGGGCATGTTCAGCAGGTGCATGCAAATCCTCTGCGCGCCGGTGGTTTCGGCCGCGATCCCCGAAATATACGTGAGTGCCTGTTTGCCTTCGTAGGTTGCTCGGCGGCGAATCACTTGGCAGGTTGGCTCGGGGTGTTCTGACATTCGATTCTCCTCAGTGAATGGGTTCCCGCGGCAGGCTACTCAAGACGCCAGCCCGTCGAGCAGGTACTCCTGTATTCGGTCGAGCTCTTCGGGGCTGGCGATCTTCTGTCCCTCGGCATCGACGATGTAGAAGGCGTCTTGGGCGCGCGCCGCGACCGTGTTGATAATGGCGCGGTGAATGTTGAGCCCCAGCTCGCCCAGCAGGTACGCGATTCGGTAGAGCAGGCCCACATCGTCTTGGGCTTCGATATCGACGACCGTATAGCGGGCCGAAATCTGGTTGTCGAGCGCGATGCGAGGCGGCTGGTCGTACTGCCGCTGCCGGCGGCGGCGGTCCCAACTGCTGCTGTACCGCTCCAGCAAGTCGCGGGCCTTGAGCCGCAGCGAGATGACCTCGGCCACCCGCTCGCGCACGCGCTCCTTCTTCCAGTCGGGCAGCACCGGGCTGCCGCCGATGTCGGTCACTTGGAAAATGTCAAGCACGACCTCGTCGGCGCGGGTGTTGACATCAGCGCGGAGGATGTTGATGTCGTTGACGGCCAAGGCACCGCAGATCTTGGCCATGAGCTGGCGCTGGTCGCGGGTGCAGACCACGATCTCGGTGTGCCCCTCGTGCTCAATAAACTCCACGACAAAAGGCCGCTCCCGGCTCAGGCGAGCGATCATCGCCAGATGCACTTTGATCTGGGCGCGGTTGTAAGCCACCAAGTAGCTGGGGGCCAGCAGCTCGATGTGTTCTTGGAACTGGACGACTCGCTGGGCCGACCAGCGGCCCTCAATGTGATCGAGGTGCTCGTCGAGCACCTGCCGAGCGCGTTGTTTGGCCTCTAGGGCCTGCATGTCCGAGTGCAATTGCTCGGCCGTCTTGTAGTACAATTCCCACAGCAAGGCCCCTTGCCAGTCGGTCCAAGCATCGGGCGCGACGGCCGACAGGTCGGCATACGAAACCAAGTAGAGCGCCCGCAGCCATTCCGCGTTGGCGAACAGCCCGGCGAACTCGGCGATCATCTCGTAATCGTCGAGATTGCGCCGCCTAGAGATCAGCACCATGTCTTGGTGGTGCTCCACGAGGAAGCGCAGCATGGCCCGCTCCTCTGGGGCCAGCCCCAGCCGCTCGCTCAACGCCTCGGTCATCTCAATGCCCCGGGCGATGTGGTCGTCGCGCTTCCACTTGCCCACGTCGTGCAAGAGCACCGCGAAAAAGAGCAGGTCGCGGCGCGTGCATTGGGCGAGGATCGCGGACATGCCGCCCTCCTGCTGGCCGAGGGCTTCCAAGTTTTCCAGCGCGACCAGCGTGTGCTCATCGACCGTGTAGATGTGGTAGATGTCGTATTGGACCAAGCAGGTCAGCCGCCCGAACTCGGGCAGGTACGCGCCCAAGACGCCTAAGTCGTGCATGCGCCGGAGGGTGCGCGCGGTGCGGTATTTGCGCTTGAGGATTTTGAAGAACAAGTCGCGGGCTGCCGGCTGGCGTCTGAATGCGTCGTCTATTAGCGGCAGACTGGCGCGGACCGCGCCCTGCGCCTGATCGCTCAATTCCAAGTTTTTGGTCTGAGCCGTGAGGAAAATTTTTAGCAGGCGCACGGGGTCGGCGGCAAAATACGCCGCGCCATCGGCGAGGACGAGCTCTCCCTCCACCGCCGCCACCCCGCGCTCTAGATACATGCTGCGGCTGCTGTTGCGCGGCTTGTGAGTCAGCCGCTGGAAGGCCCGTTCTACTAGGTGGTACACGGTGCGCGCATGGAGGTAGTAATCGCGCATAAAGCATTCGGCCGCCAGCTCTTGGCCTTGGTCCGCATAGCCCAAGGAGGCCGCGAGCTGCGGCTTGAGATCGTGCTCTAGCACATCGCGCTTGCGGCCCACGGCAAAGTGGAGCGCGTGCCGCACCCGCCAGAGAAAGGCGCGGCTGCGGGCGAGGCTATCGCCGCTCCCATCGAGGTACTGCTCGCACAAATCGCCCCATTCGGGTGCTTTGGCCTTGGCTTTGAGTGCCCACTCGAACATCTGCATCTCGCGCAGGCCCCCGGGGCTCTCCTTGACATTCGGCTCTAAAAGCTGGACGGATTGCCGCGCTTGGAGGCGCAGTTGGCGCAGCCGATTTAGCTCGGCAACCGTGCGCTTGGGCACGCGCTTGTAGAGCCGCTTTTGAAACTGGGCGAAAAGCGCGGCGTCGCCGGCCAGCAAGCGGCCGTCCATCATCGCGGTGCGCGATTCCAGATCTTCGCGCACTGCTCGGACCACATCGTCCAACGTGCGACTGCTGTGCCCCACCTCAAACCCCAAGTCCCAGAGCGGATTGAATACGCCCGCGACGACTTCGGGAACTTTGTCTTCGCTTTTGACGAACAGGAAGAGCAAGTCAACATCGGAATGCGGGGCCATTTCGCAGCGACCGTAGCCGCCCAGTGCCACCAGCGCGTGGGGGCCGGCTGTCTGGGGCATGGCGCGCTGGTAGATCGACAGCACCACCGCGTCCATGGCCTCGGCGATCTGCCGGGCCACGACCTGCCCGTCGGCCCCGGCCCGGTGCTCGGCTTCAAGCTGGGCGAGGGCAGCGCGCCACAGCGGCCGCAGGGCCTCTCCGAGCGGGGCGCGGGGCCTTTCTTTTAGCGAGTCGGCAAATGTTTGTACAAATCCCATGCGTGGGTCCAATCCAAATTCAATAAATATACGGAGAATGAGCGGTCGCGTGTAAAAGAGCCTGCCGCACGGCACTGGCCTATTTGCCCCAGCCTTGGCGGTTAGGTAGATTATAACCGCATCGGCGTAGGGAAGTGAGCTACATGGCTATTAGGATCGTCGAGGAAAAGCAAAGCATGATACAGGCAGCGATTATGACCGGCCCCGGCCAGATCGCCGTGCGGTCGTACCCCAAACCCCAGATCAAAGACGACGAAGTCCTATTGAAGGTCGAGCGCACGGGCATCTGCGGCAGCGACAAGCACTTGTTCGCCGGCCACATGGCCGTGTCGTTTCCCGTAATACCCGGCCACGAATTAGTGGGCACCATTGAGGAGATAGGCCCGGCTGCAGCCGATAGCTTGGCCATCGTGGGCGGCCCGGTCGCGGTCGGCGACCGCGTCACCACCACGCCTTCGTCGCGGGCCTGTGGACGGTGCTACTACTGCCTGCATACGCCCCAGCGGCCCACGCTGTGCGCCAATCGCTTTGTGTACGGGTTTGTGTCCGCCGATCTCGCACCCATGCCGCGCGGCGGCTTTGCCGAGTACCTGCATTTGACGGGCCATTCGTGGCTCTTCAAGATCCCCGACGACCTGCCTTTGGACCGGGCCGTGCTCACCGAGCCGGCAGCCGTGGCCACCCGGGCGGTAGAGCGCGCCTTGGGCCCGGGCATCCCGCACATCGGCGAGGGGTTGGGCCTCGACAAGTCCGTGCTGGTCCTCGGAGCCGGCCCCATCGGCCAGCTCGTAGTGGCGGTGCTGAGCCACATCGGCACCGATCGGATCATCGCCGGCGACCTGAGCGCGGCCCGGTTGGACCTCGCCCGCGCCATGGGGGCTCATCAAGTGCTCGCCATGGGAGAAGGCAGCCCCGAGCAGCGGCAGCAGGCCCTCTACGACATGACCGCTGGCGTGGGGGCCGACGTCGTCATTGAAACAGCCGGCGTACCCGTAGCCTTCAGGGAATCGCTCGACTTGGTGCGCCGAGGAGGGATCGTCGTAGAGGTGGGGCACTTCACAGACCCAGGGCCCGTGGAGATCCGCCCCCACATCGTCTGCTTCAAGGATTTGGACATTCGCGGCATGTGGGCGTACCCTTCCATGCAGTTCAAGACCGCGCTATCTTTCTTGCGCCGCACGACCGCGCCCTTGGATCGCTTTATTACGCACCGGCTGCCGCTGTCCCACATCCGCGAGGGCCTCGACCTCACCGGCAGTGAAGAGGCCATGAAGGTAGTGGTAGAGCCGGGCAACTAACCTTTTGACAGCCGCGTTAGGCTAAACCAACTTGGAAAGAAAATGGCAACCTTACGACCCAAGATCCTCGTCGTTGATGACGAGCCAGATTTAGAGCACCTAGTGAGGCAGCGCATGCGCCGCGAGATTCGCTCGGGCCAGTACAGCTTTATGTTCGCCCACAACGGCGTTGAGGCCCTAGAGGTGCTAAGCGAAGAGCAAGACATCGACATGGTGCTCTCGGATATCAACATGCCCCGGATGGACGGGCTCACCTTGCTGGAGCAGATCCCCAAGGTGGATCCCAACATCCGCTCGGTCATCGTCTCGGCGTATGGCGACATGAAGAACATCCGCACGGCCATGAACCGCGGCGCGTTTGACTTCGTCACCAAGCCCATTGACTTCGAGGACATGAAGGTGACTATCCAGCGGACCTTGCGCCATCTAGAGCTGTGGCGCGAGGCGCTCGAATCGCGCGACAAGTTGGTCGCCCTGCAAAACGAACTCAACGTGGCCAACAAGATGCAGCAGTCGATCTTGCCCACCAGCTTTCCCAAGGGGCCGGGCTTTGAAATTTTCGGCAGCATGAAGCCCGCGCGCGACGTTGGCGGCGATTTCTTCGATGTCTTGGCCCTCGAAGACGACCGCATCGGTGTCGTCGTCGCCGATGTCTCGGACAAGGGCGTACCGGCGGCCCTGTTTATGATGTCGAGCCGGACCCTCCTAAAGGGCGCGGCTATCGGCCACGACGCGCCGGGCAAGGTCTTGAGCGAAGTCAATCAACTGCTGCAAGAAGAAAACGACGCCGCCATGTTCGTAACCGTCTTTTACGCGACCTTCGACCCGGCAAACGGCGAGTTTACCTATGCCAATGGCGGGCACAACACGCCGGTTGTGGTCCACGCCGACGGCAGCTCGACCCTGCTGCCAACGACTGGCGGGGTGGCTCTCGGCGTGGTGCCAGAGTTCACCTTTGAAGAAACCTCGGTGACCCTGCGGCCCGGCGACCGCGTCATTTTGTACACCGACGGCGTCCCCGAAGCCGAAAACGACCAAGGCGATCAGTTCGGGCTAGAGCGCCTGTGCGAGGTTTGTACCAAGGAGGGCGTCCAAGATGTCCGCGCCACCAACGCGGCCGTTTTTGAGGCGGTCGAGACCTTTGCCGGCGCGGCACCTCAATTTGACGACGTCACCTGCCTGACGCTTTGCTACAACGGGACCGACCAATGAGTGCCCAGCGATCGCTCTGCATGGCGACTGATCTAGACGAACTACGCAAAGTCAACGCCGCTATTGAGGAGCTGGCCGAGGAAGAGAACTGGCCTCCAGACGTCACCTTTCAGATTGGGCTGGCCATTGAGGAATTGGGGGTCAACATCGTCGAGTACGGGCACGACGACGACAAAGTCCACGAAATCAAGATCGTCATCTCTTCAGAAGCCGAGGCGATCACAATCGAGATCGAGGACGACGGCCAGGCCTTCAACCCGCTCAGCGACGCTCCCGAGCCAGACGTGGAAGCCGCCGTTGAGGACCGCACCGTGGGCGGCCTCGGCGTCCACCTCGTGCGCACCATGATGGACGAAGTTCACTACCAGCGACAGCAGGACAAAAACTGCCTGACCTTGGTCAAGCGGAGGGCTAGTTGAACCGCGTGCTTGCTCTGTGTGCGGTCGCGTTGCTGGTGGCGGGTGCTGTGCGCGGCGAGGAGCAACCCGGCGTCTCCGACCGGAGTATCCTCTTTGGCCAATCGGCCGCCTTTAGCGGGCCAGCCCAGGAGTTGGGCCGGAACATGCGGCTCGGGATGCAGACGGCCTTCTGGGAGGTGAATGAGCAGGGCGGGGTCCACGGGCGTCGGCTCGAATTGGTTTCGTTTGACGACGGGTACGAACCGGAAGCCGCCATTGACAACACCCGCCAGCTCATCGGGGGCGAGCGGGTTTTCGCGCTGATCGGCGCCGTTGGCACCCCCACCTCGCGTGCGGCCGTTCCCATTGCCGAAGACGCTGGCGTCCCTTACATCGCTCCCTTCACGGGCAGTAATTTTCTCCGCGACCCCAAGTGGCACGGCGTGGTCAACATGCGCGCCTCCTACTATCAGGAAACCGAGGAAATCGTCGCCCGCCTAACCGACGACTTGGGCATCAAACGCATTGCCATAATGTATCAAGACGACTCCTTTGGCCGGGAAGGGTTTCGCGGCGTGCGGCATGCGCTAGAGCGGCGCGAGCTATCCCTCGTGTCCGTCGGCGTGTATCCGCGCAACACCAAGGCGGTAAAAACCGCCTTACTCGACCTGCGCAGCGGCCAACCCCAAGCCGTGATCTTGGTCGGGACCTATCAGCCGGTCGCCACCTTAATCGCTTGGGCCCAAGCGACCGATTTCAACCCCATCTTTGCGGCCATCTCATTCGTGGGCAGCAAAGCATTGGCGCGGGAACTCGGGCCCGCCGGCACGGGGGTTTTGGTCTCGCAAGTCGTGCCCTTTCCAACAGCCACCGAGCCGGCCATCGTCGGCTCGTACAGCCATGCGCTCGCAGCCTACGCTCCAAAGGCCGAGCCGAGCTTTGTCTCATTCGAGGGCTATCTAGCCGGCCGCTTGGCCATCGCCGCCCTCGACCGCTGCGGCCGGGAGGTCAGCCGCGCCTGCCTATTAGACAACTTGCGCCGCGCCGATGTCATCAATCTAGAGGGCTTCAAGCTCCGCTACGGGGATGGCGATAATCAGGGTTCGGACGCGGTCTTCCTCACCGCGATCGACCGCGATGGCGAATACCGCCCCATCCGCTCCTTGAAGGGCGCGACCCAGCCATGATCGCCCGCCTGAGACGCCTGTTCGCAGCCCGGCACCGCATTGCCTTTCAACTTTACATGAGCATCGGCACGGCCGCGGCTCTCACCATGGTCGCGAGTTTGGTGGCTTGGTTTTCCTTCGACCAAGTCGGCGAGGCCCAAAGTCAGGTAAACGAGCGGGCGGTCCCGGAGATAGCCACTGCTTTTGCGGTCGCCCAGCAAAGCGGCTCCCTCGCAGCGGCCGCTCCGCGCTTGGTAGCGGCCGAGACCCCGATGGCGTTTGCCGAGGTGGCCGGCCAGGTCGTCTCCGAGCGGGACGACTTTAAGAAACAATTGGCGGCCCTGACCCAGCAGGGCGCGACCGAGGAACGGTTCGCGCGGATTCGCGCCCACGGCGACACCCTCATCGCCAACATCAAGGCGATTGAGCAATCAGTGGCCAAGCGCTTTGAGCTCAACGCACGCAGCCGCGGGTTGCACAAGAATCTAGAGACCCTGCAAAGTGATTTGACCGGCATCTTGATTCCGGCCATCGACGATCAGCTGTTCTATGCAATGACCGGCTACCACACCCTCAGCGAACCGCCCGCACCCCGCGTCCAGCACCTTTCAGAGGCCGAACTTTCTCGCTATCGCGCACTAGCCGAATTGCAGGAAGGGGCTACTACGGCCATGCGGCAACTGGCCAATACGTTCAACTTGTCGGACGCGCGCCTGCTGGGGCCTTTGCGCGATCGTTTCGATTCTACAGTCGAGGGAATTGAGCGGAAACTCGCCACCTTGGGCGAGGGCCCCTTGCACAGCGCGCTTAGCCAGACCTTTGACCGCCTGTTCGACTTGGGCCGCGGGGACGAGAAAATTTTTGCCCTCCGTGCCTCGGAACTCCAGATCGTCGACCAGCAACGGATACTGCTCGACCGCAACCGCGATTTGTCTGTTGAACTGGTGGCCGAGGTTGAGGGCCTAGTGGATGCGGCCCGCACGAGTGCCCAAGAGGCCACGCAAACCTCCACCCAAGCCATCTTCACCGGCCGCAGAATTTTGCTCGCTCTCAACGCGATCAGCATCGCCGGAGCGGTTCTGATCGCTTGGCTGTTCGTCGGTCGGGTGCTGCTGCGCCGCCTCGAATTTTTGTCGAACCGAATGCGCCGCATGGCGGACGGCGACCTAGAGGCAAAGATCGAGATGACCGGACGCGACGAGGTCGCAGACATGGCCGTGGCCCTCGAAATTTTTCGCCGCAACTCTTTGGAGGCTCAGCGGCTCAACTTGGTGGAAAAGCTGGCCGCCGACTTGGAAGAGAAAAACGCCACGCTCGAAAATGTGCTCGAAGATCTACAGCAAGCACAGGATCAAATCGTCATGCGCGAAAAACTAGCCGCATTGGGCGAGCTCACCGCGGGCGTGGCACACGAAATCCAGAATCCCCTGAACTTCGTGAAGAATTTTGCGGAGGTCTCGGAGGAGCTGTTGGAGGAATTGCAAGAGGTTATAGAGCAAGACGGCCAGAAACTAGACGAAGAGCAGCGCGAGCTAATCAACGAGATCAACGGCGACTTGACCGATAATCTCGGGCGCATCCGCGAACACGGCGAGCGCGCCAACCGCATTGTCCGCGACATGCTGCAGATGGGGCGCGGGTCGGGCGATGCACAATTCGCCGCGATCAACGCCCTGCTCGACGAACACACCCGCCTCGCGTTCCACAGCGCCCGAGCGACCAATTCGGATTTTCAGCTCGACATCAAGGAGGATTTAAGCGAGGAGGTCGGGGAGTTAGAGGTGGTCCCGCAGGACTTGGCCCGCGTCTTTTTGAACATGGTGAGCAATGCCTGCTACGCCACCAACGAGAAGCGCCACTCGCCAGAGACGCCATCCGACTACGTACCCACGCTGTGGATCAGCTCCCGGCGAATGCCCGACCAAGTCGAAGTCCGCATTCGCGACAATGGGAACGGGATCCCGCCGGAGGTCGTCGATAAGATCTTCAACCCGTTCTTTACGACGAAGCCGACCGATCAGGGAACCGGGCTTGGGCTCGCGCTGTCCAACGACATCGTGCGCGAACACGGGGGGGCCATCAAGGTTCACTCCGAGCCGGGAGAATTTACCGAGATGACTATCGAGCTACCCACGGTGCGGCCGATGGCCCTGCAATCAGCCGCCGCCGATTCAGACGAGGCGGCTCCCCCCGCTTCAGTTTAGTTGCGTTACGACAGGGCGGCGAGGGCCTCGTCTTCGGAGGGGTGGATCGCAATGATCTTGTCAAAACCGCTGATTTCGAAAATTTCCCGGATCGGATCCGAAAGCGAGCACAGCGCGAACTGAGCGCTGCGCTGTTGGAGCGTTTTAGCAACCAGCAGAAACGTCCGCAGGCCCGCACTGCTGATGTAGTTGATGGCCGCCAAATCGACGAGCACCGGGCTGCTGTCCGCGCCGATCGCCTTGGTTAAGGCTTCGTGAAAATCGCGGGCATTGACCCCGTCAATGCGGCCTTCGGGCTTGGCGATTAATACGCCTTCCTTCTGTTCGGTGTTCACTCGAACTCCTGCCTTTCTAAATTAAATGGTGGGTACCGGTTTTTGGCCGGTTATGAATTGTTCCGAATTTGGTCGACGTCATCCTGATCGGGCATGAGCATAAACTCGGAATACGCTTCGATTCCGAGCTCTGCGGTATCTTGGCCGAGCTCTTCAACGCTCTGCGACACCCGCACGCCGATTATCTTGCCCAGAACTAACCACGAGATCCACGAAGCCACAAACGCGAACGCGCCTATCGCCAGCACCCCGATGAGCTGGACGCCGAAATTGCCACCGGCTGCAATGCAGACCGCCAGGGTCCCCCAGATGCCGGCGAACAGGTGGACCGGAATCGCCCCTACTATGTCGTCTAGCTTAACGACCTCCAAGAACCGCATCCCGCCGACGCACAACACGCTACCGACAGCACCGATTACGAGGGCCCAGTAGTGATCGACGATATCGGGGCCGGCCGTAATGGAGACGAGACCGGCGAGTGCGCCGTTGAGAACGGCGACCAAATCGATGCGTCCTAGGAGGGGCCGCGACAAGAAGAGAGCAGCGATGACGCCAGCCGCCGCGGCCAAGTTGGTATTCACGAGGACATGGCTCATGGCGACCGCATCGGTCGCGCTCGACAGCGCGAGTTGGGAGCCGCCGTTGAAGCCGAACCACCCCAGCCACAAAATGAAGACGCCCAACGTCACGGCGGGAACATTGGAAGGCGGCGTGTTCTTGACGCTGCCATCGGCGCGAAATTTTCCGTACCGCGCTCCGACGACGAGCGCCCCGGCGAGTGCGGCCCAACCCCCAGTCGAATGGACGATGGTCGAGCCGGCGAAATCCTGAAACCCCATTTCGCTGAGCCAGCCGCCGCCCCAAGTCCAAGCCCCGACGATGGGATAGATGATCATCGTCAACACGGCCGTAAAAACAAAAAACGCCCACAAATTCACTCGCTCAGCCAGCGTGCCCGATACAATAGAAGCGGTCGTCGCCACAAAGACCATCTGAAAAAACCAGTCCGACATGGTGGCATAGGACTGGCCCTTTATCAGGGCCGCGGCCGCGGCTGATTTGGCGGCTTCGCCCGCATTCAACAGCGTGAGCTCCTCGCCCGAAGGCCCGTATAAAAACTTGAGCGTGCCAATCCAGCCGCCCCCCACATCGACGTACATGAGGTTGTAGCCGATCAAGTAGTACGTGATTCCGGCAATCGAATAAAGCCCGACGTTCTTGAGGCAGATCATGGAGGCGTTCTTGGTGCGGACGGAACCGGCTTCGAGCATGGTAAAGCCCGCGCACATCCACATTACGAGCGCACCCCAGATAAGAAACGAAAAGGTGTTGAAGACGAATTGTAGCTCTTCGCTGCCTGCGGCATAGGCTCCGGTGGCCCCCATTAGGATGCCGCCGGCCGCGATGAATCCGCCTACCCGCAATGCGTCGCCTCTCGACGTTATAGTCATGCCAATCTCCTCCCTGTGGTTTGATTGTTTTGACTGAGCAGATGCAACTCCGTTAGGGCTATACAATAGCCAATAGCCAATCCTCGCGCAATCACCACGTCGCAGCCATGGGGCCTACACAGCGCCAATCTAGTCTGCGGCAAGGGGCGTGCGCGCTGCGATCCGCACGATCGCGTCCAGCTTCTCGCTAATCTCGGGAGCAATCTCGCGGTCGGGGATGTGCTCGGCCAACTCGTAGAAATTTTTCTTGGCCATCAGGTTGGGTAAGCCGAGCGTC
Source organism: Candidatus Latescibacterota bacterium (assembly GCA_965242865.1). Classification (GTDB taxonomy): domain Bacteria; phylum Latescibacterota; class UBA2968; order UBA8231; family UBA8231. The sequence goes on along the minus strand of CBDETK010000013.1, from coordinate 3,480,523 downwards.
TCAAAGTAGGACTCGAAGAGCGGGACCAGAAAATCATCGCTAACTTTGATGTCGGCGCTCCAAGGGGACCCTTTGCCCAGCGTCTTTAGGGCCGATTCTACGCTCTCAATGGCTTGGCTCATCGCGTCTAGACGCTTTTCCTGTTCAGCCGATGTAAACAGCGAGCCCGGCGCAGCATCCGTCGCGGTCGCCTCCGCGTACGCTTCAAGCGTGGCCCGCGAGCAAATGTAGTTTTCGATCTCCCGGCGTTCCCAGATTAGGCATTCGACCGGGGACAGATCGAGGGGGGCCGATTCAAGGCGGTCAAACAGGGCGACTCCACCCAGCGCGGGGAGGGCCTCTCGCAAGCCGTGGTAGTGGTTCTGAACCGCCGGGAGCTGGTTCCCCACGTATTTGACGAAGGGCCGCTCGAGTACCTCGATCGCGCGCTCGTGTCGTAGCCGCCGAGCAAAAGCCTGCATTATCGCTAGATCCGTTGAACCCTCTAGGTAGAGTACCCAGCCGGTCTGTTCGGCCTGATAGTACTGCTCAAACCCGATCTCCCTGAGTGCCTTTAAGACCTGACTGCCGCGACCGTCAATGCGGTGCGGTTGGCCGACGAAGGCAACGACCAAGTCCCGGCCCGCCGCTTCGTTGAGCAGCACTTCAGAGTGACTGGCCGCGACGATCTGGCTGGTGCTGGCACTGGCCACATCGGTGAGCAGGCGGTAGATCTGGCGCTGGCGAAGGATCTCTAGATGCGCGTCGGGCTCGTCTAGGAGCAAGACAGCCCCGGGGTTCGCGTACATATAGGCGAGCAGCAGCAGCGTCTGTTGCAGACCCCGCCCGGCGGACGACAAGTCGAGTTCAGCGCCCTGTTCGCGATAGGTCATTGCGATCTCGCCGCGCTCGGCAATGTAGCGCGGCGGACGGAGTTTCGAGCCAAACAGGCTCTCAATCTGCTCGACGAGTTCGTTCCACTTGGCTTCGTCTTGGTCGCGAATCCGAAAACAGAGGTTGCGCAACACTTCGGCGGTGCGTCCCTCCCCGATCCGAACATTGATGGCCCCGGCGTCGAGGCGCGTTTCTGTAGCGGTAAGCCCGGACATGGGCGGTAGGAAGGCGATCTGGACGCTTTGAGCGGCGGCGGGCACTGGCATGCGCTCGGCCGCGTCAGACCGCCGGAGCGGCCGGCAGTAGAACGATTCGTCATTGGCGTAGTCGAACTCCAGCCCACACGTCCAGCCTTGGCCGTTGGTCACGCCTTCTGCGATGATGTCGATGCGGATATTGCTGGTGCGCTGCTGGCCATTGACCCGGCGCACATCGCGCACGTGGAGGCCACGCCACAGGAGGTTCGCGTCTGGAACCGGAATGGCCACCAGATCGCGGCGGTTGACGGTGACGCCGGGGCGTTTTTCCGAGGTGCTCTTGCCGGATCGCTTCTCGTTCCAGCGCTTGAGGCCGATGTCCCACAAGGCGAGCGCCTGCATGGCCGAGGTCTTCCCGGAGTTGTTGGGGCCGATAAAGACCACCGGACTCCCGAGTTCGATCTCAACTTCGCCGAAGCGTTTGAAGTTGCGGATGGTGAGTTTGGTAAGCATCGTCGGAAGCCGACGCGGGTTCGTTTTACTGAAGCTCCCGGCCGGGCTAGCCGGCCATCTCAGCGCGGATTTCCCGAATCCAATCGACGCTCTGGCGGACTTTGGCGGCTAAGCCGTCCCAGTCCTGGGCGGCGACGAGTTCCTTGGTGATCAGCTTGGAGCCGGCGCCGACCGCGGCGACGCCGGCCTCGAACCACGCGGTTAGGCTTTCGCGGGTGGCATCGACGCCGCCGGTGGGCATGATGCGGGTCCACGGACAGGGGCCGAGCACGGATTGGACGAAGGCCGGGCCGCCGACTTCGCTGCCCGGGAATACTTTGACGATCTCGACGCCCAGCTCCTCGGCTTGGCCGATCTCGCTGACCGAGCCGCAGCCGGGCGAATAGGCAATTTTGCGGCGATTGCACAGCCGGGCGACCTCTTCGTTGAGCAGGGGGCCGACGACGAAGTTCGCACCGTTAGCAATATAGAGGGCTGCGGTGGGCGCGTCGCATATCGAGCCAACGCCCATGATGATGTCGATTTTTTCGGCCATCACGTGGCGCACGGTCTCGGTGAAGACGTGGTAGGCCAAATCGCCGCGGTTGGTGAACTCAGCGCAGCGGGCACCCCCTCGGGCGCAGGCTTCAACGATGCGCATGGTGGTTTCCGGGTCTTCGTTGTAAAAGACCGGGACGATACCGGTGTCGTATATGGCGTTGAGGATGGCCATCCGGTCGTACTGGGCCATTGGGTCTCCTTATTATATGGGTATGGCAGGGCGGGGCGGACTAGCGAGCAGCAAGGGCAAAGGGCATGGGTTGCTCGGGAAAGTTACCGTAGCGATCCTCGCCGCGCACCAAGATGGTCGGATACTTGGTGCCCAGCGAGTTGAGCTCGACCTGCTCGACGTGGGGGGCCACGTAGCGCAGCGTCAGCCCGCAGCGACGGCGCTTGGAGGTATTGGGGTTGCTGGCGTGGAATATTTGCCCGTCGTGAATGGATATCTGGCCCGGCGCGAGCACCAAATCGACGGCGTGGCTGTCATCGACGAGCTCGTCGGGAATCTCCTGATTAATGCTGAGCAGGTTGCCGGCTCTGGCCGACTCGCCGTGGGTGGCAATGCCGTTTTTGTGCGAGCCGGGGATGACCCGCATACAGCCGTTTTCCACATCGCTGGCATCCACAGCCACCCAAGCGGTGTGGGCCTCGGGCGGCTGCAAGCCCCAATAGGTGACGTCTTGATGCCAAGCCACAAAGTGCTTGGCCTCTGGGTCGGGATATTTGCAGAAAAAGTGCGTCGATAGCAGCATGATGTCCGCGCCCATGACCTCCTGCATGGCGTTGAGGACGCGCGGGTCCGTGGCCATCTGCCAGATGAATTCTTCATTGAAGTGGCGGGCCTGAAGGCCGGTCTGGCACTGTTCTCGGCCCTCGCGCGCTTCCAACTCGTCAAAGCAAGCCCGGAAGTGATCGATCTCGCTAGGGCTGAACAAGTCAAGGCCCGTGAGAAAGCCCTGTTCGGCGTACGTCTGGGCGGCGGCTTGGGTCATGGCGGCTCCGTTTTTGTAGGGCGGCGGCTTCGTGTATATATTGCACAAATCCCCCAGGCAAAACAAGGCTCGGTTCGCCGCATCAACATTGGAGGAAGGCCGCGATGGGCACGGTGCAGATCAACGAGGAACTGCTAGCTAGCAGTGCTTACTTTGCCGCAGAAAATCGGCGCGCCGCGCTGGCCGCGCTGTTTGAATTTTGCGACCGGCGGGTCGCCTTCGGGGCGGGTGCCCTAGCCCAGCTCGCCGACGAGTGCGTCCGCCTCGGCGCGGGCCGGGTGTTGCTAATCCACGACCCGGGCATTGCCCCCCTCGTCGCCCTAGTCCGCCAAGCCCTTAGCCGCTTAGACGTGGTGGGCGCGTACAGCGAGATCGCGCCCAACCCCTCGGTCCGCAGCGTGGATGCCTGCGCCCGCGCACTGGCGGCTGCGGATTTCGACGTGGCCGTCGCCTTGGGCGGGGGCAGCACCATAGACACGGCCAAGGCCGCGCTCTGCACCGCTGCCAATGGCGGGTCCGTAGCCGATTACTTTGGCTTCGACCGCTACCAAAAGCCGCCGCTGGCCCCGCTCGTCGGCATCCCGACGACCGCGGGCACGGGCAGCGAAGTCAGTCGGGTGGCCGTAATCGCCGACGCCACCGGCAAGAAGGCCGTGTACAGCCGCTATTTACAGCCCAAGGCCGCGCTGGTGGACCCGCGTTTGCACCAAGACATGCCGCCGGTGTTGACCGCCATCACCGGCTTAGATGCCCTCGGGCACGCCCTCGAATGCACGGCCTCCACCAAGAGCAATGCCATTGGCGACGCCGTAGCGCGGGCCGCCCTGACCGCGGGGTGCCCGGCCTACGTACAAGCCGTAGTTTGCGGCGATCTACCCACGCGCTATCAAATGGCGCGCTGTGCCCTGCTGGCCGGGCTGCTATTGAGCCCGATCAACACCGGGGCCGGCCACGCCCTCGGCTACGGAATCGAAAAGATCTCCTTTGAGCGCGGTGCCCCCGTGCCGCACGGCGCGGCCGTGGCCCTCGTCTTGCCGGGGGTGATGCGGCACAACGCCCCGGCCGTAGCCGACAAGTATTACTTTGTCGCGGGCGCGGCCGGGCTGGCACTGGGCGGCAAGAGCCGCGAGGAGGGCGTTGAGTTGGCCGCGGAGTGGATCGACGGATTGCGCCGGCAGCACACCCCGTACCGCTCGCTGGGCGCGGCCGGGTTGAGCGCGGCCGACATTCCGCAAATGGTCGAAAGTGCCCTGAGCGTCCAGCGTTTGCTCGACCCCAATCCGGTCGCAGTGGAACCAGCCGACGCGGCCCGCATCTATCGGAACGCACTCCATTAACGCGAAAGGAACCGGGCGATGGCGTTTGATCCCCTGCTGCAGCGACAAATTATGGGCCGCTTTGCCACGGGCGTCACCGTGGTGACCACCTGCTGGGATGGCCAGCTTTGGGGCATGACGGCCAACGCGGTCATGTCGCTGTCCCTGGCGCCCCCGCTGGTGGTCGTCTCGGTGGACAAAGGCGCGTCCATGCACGGCCTATTGCAAAAAGCAGAGGGCTTTGCCATCAACATCCTCAAGCGAGAGCAGGAGGCCCTCTCCGTGCGCTTTGCCCAGCGCGGCCCCAAGGACTTTGCAGATCTGGCGACCAAAGTGGCCCAGACCGGTGCGCCGATTTTGGCGGACGCCTTGGCTTATGTGGACTGCAAGCTGGTGGAAATCGCCGCGGCGGGCGACCACGACATGTTCATCGGCGAATGCGTGGCCGGCGAGGGGGGCGAGGGGGCACCCCTGATCTTTTTTGGCGGTCGGTACGCCGAATTGGCCGATTGGGATTGACCCAAGAGAAAGGAATGCTGGGATGCAGAAAAAGATCGTCAAAAGCGACGCCGAGTGGCGGCGGGAACTGACGCAAGCGCAATACTACATAACGCGGCAGAAGGGCACGGAACGAGCGTTTACCGGCGCGCTCTGCGACAACAAGGAGTCCGGGGTCTATCGCTGCGTCTGCTGCGGCAGCGAGCTGTTCAGCTCGGCAACCAAGTACGATTCGCGGTCTGGTTGGCCTAGTTTTTGGCAGCCCATCGCCGCGGACAAGGTCGCCGAGGAGCGCGACACGAGCCACGGCATGGTGCGCACCGAGGTGCTGTGCGGCCAATGCGACGCCCATCTCGGCCACATCTTCGACGACGGCCCCCAGCCGACCGGCCTGCGCTACTGCGTGAACTCAGCGGCCCTCAAATTCGAGCGCGTACAAGAAGGCGAAACCCCTTGAACGACGCGAGATACAGGATGTCTTTGGAAGTAATCCGCATCCCTACGCCCGCTCCAGCACGGTCCCCTCGCGTTCAATCCGCTCGAACATCGCCCGGTACTCCTCCGTCCCGTCGTCGTCCCAATAGTCGGTTGCAATGGGTGCGGCATAGATCATGGGGATCAGTTTGCGTCAAATGGTGCTGGAGATAAGGCATACGATGCGAGACCTATTTCTTGCAAATTTAACATCTGATATTAGATCGGCAAGAAAGGCGTCGCTTTCGTCGGCTACTTGAGATAGAGCAACCGTCGGGTCTGCGTTCCAGCGGGATGGTGCAGGCGTGCGAGATAGACGCCGGCCGCGAGCGCAGCCCCTCGCTGGTCGCGGGCGTCCCAAGGGACTTGGTAGAAGCCGGCGGGCTGGAACTGGTTCACCAGCGTCCGCACGGGCTGGCCTAAGACGTTGTAGATTTCTAGCCGCACCGGGCCGGACGCGGCGAGGCGGTAGGCGATCTGGGTGTGGGCGTTGAAGGGGTTGGGGAAATTGGGGTCTAGGCCGCTGGTGGTTGGTATCGTCGGCGTGGTGCTGGGCGTTGCGACCGAGGTTGGGTGGGGGATATGTAGGGCGATGCCGGTGAGGGTCGAGAGCCACCCTGTATTCATGGATTGGATTTGCTCGACATTAGAGCTGTCCAAGTTGGACCGGAAAATTTCCGAATGAACATTCTCATCGCTGTAATAATCACCCCAATCAGTGGTGAACCCGATATTCAATCCTGTCCAGTATATCTTTCCCCCAATGGGGTCTAAGGCGATAGCTTCGTTCCGACCATCCCAACGATGAACAACAGCGATATTTTCGATGTGTGAGCCATCCAAGTTGGACCGGAAGACGGTATCGCGATTCGTCCAGTAAATTTTGGCCCTATCCGAGTCTAAGGTGATGCCCAAGGAATGCACGGTTGCGATTTCTTCGATCTGCGAGCCGTCTAAGTTGGACCGTTGAATGGAGGTTTCTTCCGTCCAGTAGATTTTGGCCCTATCCTGGTCCAAGGCGATAGCATTCGGCTTATCTAACCCTGTGACGATTTCTTTGACCTGCGAGCTATGTAAGTCGGCCGCCTGAATTTTTCCCGTCCCCGAATCAGCCCAGTAGAGCTTGTCGTCGGCTAGCAGGATACCCTTGGGAGTATCTAAGCCTGTGATCCATGATCTGCGGTTAGAACCATCTAGATTGGCTTGATGGATGGAACCCAGCCCTAGATCGGTCCAGTACATCTTTGCTCTGGCTAGGTCCAAAGCAATGCCGTATGGCTCCCTCAATGCTGGAGTAAAGAGGTGTTCGATGTTAGAGCCATCTAGGTTTGCCCGGTGAGTCGCCCCCTTGACATCTGTCCAGTAAATTTTTCTTCCCTCTGGCCCGAGGGCGAAGCCGGTTGCCCCTTCCCATTCCACCAGATATTCGATATTGGTTCCGTCCAAATCAGCCCGCTGAAAAGTCCCCGTCCCCGAGGCTGTCCAGTATATCTTGCCCTTATCCACATCGAGGACGATTCTTGCCGGAGGGTCTGCTAACGCTGTGAGAATTTCTTCGCTGTTTCCACCATCCAAGGCCACCCGTAGAATTGAACCCTTGCTATCGGTCCAGTATATCTTGCCTCCCTCCGCATCGAGGGCGAGATCGTTGGGATCGTTGGGATAGCGTTCTCTGATGACAATTTCGCCGTTTTTTCCGTCCAAGTCCGCCCGCTGAATCGTGCCCCTATCGGTCCAATACACTTTGCCCCTGACTGAATCCAGAGCAATACCCCCTAGATCGCGATTGACCGGGTCTTCTGTGAGTTCCTCGGCGTTGGATCCATCTAGGTTCGCCCGCATAAGGGCACCCTGAGAGTAGTCATTAGCGTTGAACTGTTCCGTCCAGTATATCTTGCCTTCGGCTACGTCTAAGGTGAGGTCTATGGCTGTTCCCCACACGTCCACAAGGATTTTGACATTGGAACCGTCGAGATTGGAACAATAGATATCACCTCCTCCTTCCGTCCAGTATATCTTCCCCCTGCTATCTAGAGCGATCTTGTCGGGACGCCTCAAATCTGGAATGACGAGCGGTTCGACATTGGAGCCATCCAAGCTAGATCGATAGATGCCCCACTCCGAATCCGTCCAGTAGATCTTCCCCGCCTCACTCGGCGGCTGTCCGTAGCCGCTTTGCGCTCCCAAGATCAACCATGCCGCGGTGAATGCGGCGGCCATTGAGTGTATCATCGGATACCTCCTCGCAATCGGGCATTCAGCGCATCAACTGAGATGCTGCTTGGCCTCGTTGCCCACCAGCTCCCGCAGATCGGGATCGTCGATGCAGAAGATGCGGAAAATTTTGGCTTGATCCTCAAAGTTGTGCAGCAGGGAGTCGCGCAGGCGCGAAACATCTGGATCGGCAAAGGTGCGGGGAGCGGCCTCGGCGGCGGGGAGCGAGCGGCCATAGAAAACCCGGAGATCGAATTCGGGCGTCTTGTTGAAGCTGGGGATGTCGATGAGGATTTCGTGGCCTTGGAGCGGGCGGCCCAGCCGCTGGCCAAAGACTCGGCAAAGCTCGATTTCCTTGGCGCGGCGCTTGTACGGATGGCGGAAGAGAAAATCGAGGTGGCGCATCAGGGGCTGGGTGCGCTCGCTCGAATGGATGACGGCCCCGACCTTGTAGAGGCGGCGGTGGACCGTGCCCGCGAGGAGCTGGGCGGAAGCGGCTAGCCCTAGACGCTCCTGCTCGCGCTGGAGGCGGGCGATCAGCCCACTCTCGGTGAGGTGGTGGAAGTCGGAGAAGTCGAGCCGGTTGTGCGGATGGAGGAGAATCTCTTGCACGGCGCGCTTGAACATGGCCGACGCCGCGCGCACCCCGTGGTGCCAGTACACGTTGCGGTACATCTGATAATTGGTAAAGACCAGGGCCTCAACAGCCGAGACGCCCTTACTGGTGATGGCCAGCCGCTGGCCCTGCGGGTCGAACTGGATGGAGGCGATCAGGCGGTCGCGGTTGACGCTCTCGCCGAAGGGGACGCCGCAAAACATGGAATCGCGCAAGAGATAGTCGATTTTGTCCGGGTCGAGGGTGTTGCTGAGGATATTGGCGAGCAGCAAATCCTCGGGCGAAATCGCGCGGCCGCTGTTTTCGTAGTCGATGACGTTGGCCACCCGCGCCGGGTCGATCTGGAACGCATCGGCGAGCGTCTGGTAGAGCTCGCCGTCGGGGTCCTCGATGATCTGCCGAGCCCCTTCTTCGTGCCGCATGAAAAAGGGCCTTAGCTCTTCGAGGGTATGCGAGAAGGGGTAGTGGCCGATGTCGTGGAGCAAGGTGGCGGCGATAAAGACGCGCACGTCCTCGTCGCTGAGCACGAGGGGCGGGTCTGAGTCGAGGAGCCGGGCCAAAAATTGCTTGGCCAAGTGATAGACGCCCAGCGAGTGCTCAAAGCGCGAGTGGCGCGCCCCCGGATAGACCAGATGCACGTAGCCGAGCTGGGTGATGTTGCGCAAACGCTGAAAGGCCCGGGTATCGACGAGGGCGAGGACGGGGTCGGGGAAGTGGATATAGCCCCAAACCGGGTCGCGAATGACCTTGCCTTCTGCGGCTAAAAGTGGGTGATCCATAGCGTGGGCCAATCTAGGGGCGGCTCGATACCTCGTCAAGAAATGCGAGCCGAACTCATTATGGAATCGACACTTAGGGCATTTTGTGGCGCGGGGCGTCCATTGACACGAGGCGGATTGGCTCCTATCTTAAAAAATTTTGTTTGACGATAGGCACTTGCCGAGAAAATGGTATTCTATACTTATGGAACGCACGTTGATGATCATCAAGCCCGATGCGGTCGCCCAAAACGCCATCGGCCCGATTATTGCCCGCGTCGAGGGCGAGGGGTTTATCGTGCGCGCCCTGCGCATGGTCGAGCTGTCCGCAGCGCAGGCGAGGGCCTTCTACGCCGTGCATCGGGAGCGGCCTTTCTACGGCGAACTGGTGAAATTTATGACTTCGGGGCCGGCCGTGCCGATGGCACTAGAGCGCGCCGACGCCGTAGCGCATCTGCGCGCTTTCATCGGCCCGACCAACAGCTTGGAAGCCCCGGCCGGCACCATCCGCGGCGACTTTGGCATGGACGTACAATGCAACGCCGTCCACGCCTCGGACTCAGCGGTCAACGCCGAGGCCGAGATCGCGTTTTTCTTTGCCGACTGAACGCGCCATGAGTGCCTTGCTCGTACTCGACGACCTCGTAGAAGGCCCCAATGCCCTCGCCTTTGAATTGCGGGCGGAGGAACTGGAGCTAAACGACGAATTTTTCGCCTTTCCCGCTCCGGTTGCAGCCCGCGTTGAGGTGCGGCGCACCCTCGACAACTTCCGGCTCGATGGAGTCGTCACGTGCCGCATTGCCGGCGAGTGCTATCGCTGCCTAGCGGACGTGCAAGAAGAGCTCGCGGCGCGGTTCCGCTTGCTCTTGCAGCGCCGCCAAGCCACCCCCGAAGAGTTGGCGTCGGCCGAAGCAGACGGGTACATCGAGATCGTCGATCCCGGGACGTGCGAGGTCGATTTGGGCCCGTACCTCCGCGAAGCCGTGATCTTGGACTTGCCCATGCGCATCCCCACCCCGGGCGCGGACGCGGATGGACGCTGCCCACACTGCGGAGAGGACGGCGCAGCCGAACCTACGGCCAAAGCGGCGAGCGGCACGGACCCGCGTTGGGCGGCCCTCGCCCAGATCGATTTTTCGCAACCCAAAGAAGGTTCTTGAGAGGAGTTCCCCGTGGCTGCAGTACCGAAGAGGAGAATTTCGCGCACCCGCCGCGACAAGCGGCGCACTCACTGGAAGATCAAGGCCGCGGCGAGAACGACTTGCTCCCACTGCGGACAACCGGCCTTGCCCCATCGCGTCTGCCCGAGCTGCGGATTCTATCGAGGCCGCGAATACGTCGAGCCCGAAGTGTAGGCTGCTCGGAGCAGCTAATTGCGTGGCTGAAGGGGAGAAAAAATTTCGTGCGGCCATTACGGCAACGGCGCACTGCCTGCCCGACGAGGTGGTCACCAACGCCGACATGGAGCGGCTGGTAAATACCTCGGATGAGTGGATCCGCACGCGCACCGGCATTGGCGAGCGGCGCTTCCTGCGGGCGGATGAACCGACCTCCACCATGGCCAGCGCGGTGGCCCGCACGCTCTTGGCCCGTCGTGGAATCGCGGCCGCCAGCCTCGACCTGATCATCGTCGCGACCATTACTCCAGACATGATCTTTCCGGCGACGGCCTGCTTGGTGCAGCACGCCATCGGGGCCAATCGGGTCTGGGCCTACGACCTGTCGGCCGCTTGCTCCGGCTTTGTCTTTGCCGTGGCGACCGGAGCGCAATTCATCGAAAGCGGCTCCCATCGCCGGGTGATGGTCATTGGGGCCGACAAGATGAGCAGCATCCTCGACTTTGAAGACCGCACGACGTGCGTGCTCTTTGGCGATGGGGCGGGTGGGGTGTTGCTCGAGCGCAGCGAAGACAACGCGGGCATGATGGACTTTGAGCTCTACGCCGACGGGGCCGCGGTCGAATGCTTGCACATCAAGGGCGGCGGCAGCCTGCACCCTCCTTCGCACGAGACCGTGGACCAGCGCATGCACTACATCCGCCAAGAGGGGCGAGCGGTCTTTCGGTTCGCCGTGGAAAAAATGGCCGAAGTGTCCGTCAGCCTGCTGGAGCGCAACGGTCTTACCGGCGAAGACCTCAAGCTGTTCGTGCCCCATCAAGCCAACAAGCGCATCATTGACGCGGCCGCCGGGCGCATGAAGCTCCCCCCGGAAAAGGTGATGATCAACATCGACCGCTACGCCAACACCACGGCCGCGACCATTCCGATTGCCTTGGCCGAAGCCGTGGACCAAGGGCGGCTGGAGCGCGGCGATCTGGTGCTAATGACCGGCGTCGGCGGCGGGCTCACTTGGGGCAGCGTCCTGTTTCGCTGGGGAGCCGCAAGATGAGTGGCCGCGCCTTTTTGTTTCCGGGACAGGGTTCGCAGGCGGTGGGCATGGCCCGCGACCTCTGCGAGCGGTGCGAATCAGTGCGGGCGCGCTTTGCCGAGGCCGACGAGGTGCTGGGCTTCGCGCTCAGCGCGCTTTGCTTTGAGGGGCCGGCCGAGCAACTGGCGCAAACCCACATTACGCAGCCGGCCGTCTTCGTCCACAGCGTGGTCGTTGGCGAGTTGCTCGCCTCGGCCGGCCTCCAGCCCGCCGCGGTGGCTGGACACAGTCTCGGGGAATACTCGGCGCTGGTGGCGGCCGGCGTGCTCCCCTTTGCCGAGGCTCTGACGCTCGTGGGGACGCGCGGCCGGTTGATGCGGGAAGCGGGCCGCGCCCGGCCGGGGACGATGGCCGCGGTGATCGGTTTGGACGACGACCGCGTCGCCGCGCTGTGCCAACGAGCCGCCGAAGTGGGGGTCGCAGTGCCCGCCAACTTCAACGCGCCCGGCCAAGTCGTGGTGTCGGGCGAGCAGGGGGCGGTGGCGCGCGTGTGCGAGTTGGCCACCCAAGCCGGTGCGCGTCGCGTCGTCGAACTGGCCGTCAGCGGGGCGTTTCACTCGCCGCTCATGGAGTCGGCGGCCGCGCAGATGACGCCCCTGTTGCAGGCCGCGTCCTTTGCGCGGCCGCAGGTGCCGGTCTTGACCAATGTCTCGGCCGCGCCCGTGGAAGACCCAGAAACGCTGCGGTTGCACCTAATTGAGCAAATCACGCGCCCGGTTCGCTGGAGCGCGACCGTGCAGCGGCTGGCGGCCATGGGCATCGGCCGCGCCTTGGAGGTGGGGCCGGGCGGGGTGCTCAGGGGGCTGGTGCGCCGCACCGCGCCCAAGCTGGCGGTCGCACTGGCGGGGACTGTGGAAGAAATCGCCGCGGCCAAAGGAGCGGAGTAATGGGCCTTTTGGACGGAAAAGTCGCGCTGGTGACGGGTGGGTCGCGGGGCATTGGCCGGGCCATTGCCCTGCGCTTGGCCGCAGAGGGCGCGGACTTGGCTGTCTGCGCGCGCAACGTGGCCGCGGCCGGCGAAGTGGCCACGGCCATTGAGGCCCTAGGCCGCCGCCGCCTCGTGCGCCAAGCCGATGTCGCCGACCCCGAGCAGGCAGCCGCACTGGTGACGGCGACGATCGCCCAGTTGGGCCGCTTGGACGTGTTGGTCAACAACGCCGGCGTCACCCGCGACAATTTGCTGATGCGGATGAAGGAGGCGGACTGGGACGAGGTCTTGGCGATCAATCTCAAGGGGGCCTTCAACTGCGTCCGGGCGGCCGTGCGCCCCATGCTCAAGGCCCGCGGCGGGCGCATCGTCAACATCACCTCGGTCGTGGGATTGCAGGGCAATGCCGGCCAAGCCAATTACGCCGCGTCCAAGGCCGGGCTGATCGGCCTGACCAAGAGCTTGGCGCGGGAGTTGGCCTCGCGCGGCATCACCGCCAATGCCGTGGCCCCGGGCCTCGTGCCGGAAACGGGCATGACCGACGGGTTGACGCCCCAGCAGCAGGAACAGCTAATTGCCGCGGTCCCGCTAGGGCGAGCGGGCACGCCCGAAGACGTGGCCCATGCCGTGGCGTTTCTAGCCTCGGAGCAGGCCGCGTACATCACCGGCCAAGTCTTGGCCGTAGATGGCGGCATGGTCATGTGATCGCCAGCAAAAATTCGCCCATCGCCTATATTAAGACCCTAATTTTTAGAGCCGCCGGCCCGTGGCCGCAGCGGTGCCAATTGTTTACTCCTAGCCCAAGAGGAACCCACCATGGCTTCTATTGAAGAGCGCGTGCGAGATGTGATCGTCGAAGGACTCGGCGTGAGCCAAGAGCAAGTAAATCCCCAAGCATCGTTTATCGACGATTTGGGGGCCGATTCGCTCGATCAGGTCGAGCTGGTCATGGCCTTTGAAGATGAATTCGGGATCGACATCCCGGACGAGGACGCCGAGAAGATGCTCGTCGTAGCCGACGCGATTAAGTACCTAGAAGAAAACAGCAAGGCGTGAGCGAGGCTCCAGTGCAAAGGCGCAGAGCCGTCGTCACCGGCTTGGGGGTCTTAGCTCCCAATGGCAACGACCTGCCGACGTTCTGGGACGCGCTCCTCGCCGGCCGCAGCGGAGTCGGCCCGATCACCAAGTTCGACGCCTCCCAACACCGGACCGCGATCGCGGCCGAGGTCAAAAACTTCGACCCGGAAGCGGTCATGGACCGCAAGGATGCGCGCCGCAACGACGCCTTTACGCACTACGCGGTCTGCGTGGCCAAAGAGGCGGCTCGCCGCGCCCGGCTCGACATGGACGCGGTTGACCCCGAGCGCGTGGGCGTGATATGGGGGTCGGGCATCGGCGGGATTCAGACCCACGAAGACCAGCACACCATCCTGATGGAAAAAGGCCCCAAGCGCGTCAGCCCGTTCTACGTGCCCATGATGATCTCCGACATGGCCCCGGGCGTGATTTCCATGGAGTTGGGGGCCAAAGGGCCGAACTACGCCACGGTGTCGGCCTGCTCGTCGGCCGCCCATGCCTTGGGCGAGTCCGCACGCAAAATTCAGTACGGGGAAGCCGACGTGATGGTGACCGGCGGCTCGGAAGCGGCCGTCACGCCCATTTCCATGGCCGGCTTTTCCTCGGCCAAGGCCCTATCGACGCGCAACCACGAGCCCGAGCGGGCCAGCCGGCCCTTTGACGCCGAGCGCGATGGCTTCGTGCTCGGCGAAGGGGCCGGGGCCGTCATCTTGGAGGAATTGGAGCACGCCCAGCAGCGCGGGGCCGAGATGTACGGCGAGGTTCTCGGGCTGGGTTTTACGGCCGACGCCTACCACCAGACGGCCATGGCGCCCGGGGCCGAGGGCGGGGCGCGGGCCATGCGCATCGCCCTGCAAGACGGGGGCTTGGCCCCGAGCGACATTGGGTACGTCAATGCCCACGGCACCTCAACGCCCATGGGCGACCAGCAGGAGACCGCGGCGCTCAAGGCGGTCTTTGCCGGCCACACCGACCGCTTGGCCGTAAGTTCGACCAAGTCCATGACCGGGCATCTGTTGGGCGCGGCCGGGGCGATTGAGAGCATCGCCTGCATCATGGCACTCAAAAGCGGGGTGCTGCCGCCGACGATCAACTACGAAAACCCCGACCCCGAATGCGACCTCGACTACGTGCCCAACGAGGCGCGCCGCGCACCGATAACCTACGCCCTCAACAATTCCTTTGGCTTTGGCGGCCACAACGTGGCGCTGGTGTTTGGTCGCTTGGCCGGCTGACGCCCTCCCCAGTATTCCCCGAGCACTCCCCGTGCAAACGAGGTTTTCAATCGGGTATTAGGCAGATGAGCTGGATTTCGACCCTGTGGAATCGCTGCAAGTCGGCGAGCCACCGACGAGGGGGTACCGCGGGTACGCACCGCGCCCTCGAGCATCGGTTGGGCTACTGTTTCAAGGACGAGCGTTTGTTGGTCAAGGCCCTCAAGCATCGGTCTTACGTGTACGTGGAGGAGGGCCGCGACCGCCTCGAGTCGAACGAGCGGCTCGAATTTTTAGGCGACGCCGTGCTAGAGCTGTTGGTCACCGAATTCCTGTTTCGCCGCTTTGCGGACAAGGGCGAGGGCGAGTTGACCCAGATGAAGTCGCAGTTGGTCAGCCGCACGGTGCTGGCTCAGCAAGCCAAGCTCCTCGGCGTGGGGACCTTTGTGTTGCTGAGTGTAGATGAGCGCGGGGCCAACGGCGGCCAGCGGCCATCGATTCTCTGCGACACGTTGGAGGCGCTGATTGGGGCGATTTACCTCGACGGGGGGTTAGAGGCGGCCCGCGCCTTTGTCCAGCGCGCGGTGCTCGCGGATTTTCGCCAAATAGTCCAACAGGACGCGACCTTCAACTTTAAGAGCAAGTTGCTCGAATACTCGCAGAGCATGGGCAATGGCCCCCCCCGCTACTTGGTTCACGACGAGGAGGGGCCAGACCACGACAAGCTCTTCATCGTCGAAGTGTGCATCACGGGCCGACGCCTGGGCTGGGGCCGAGGGCGGAGCAAGAAGGAGGCACAACAGCGGGCGGCCAAGGACGCCCTCGAGAGTTTGGACGCGCTCTAATGGGCCTCGCTTGGCGCGTCGTCGATACGGGGTCCAACTGCGGCGCGTTCAACATGGGCGTTGATCAGGTCCTCGCTGCGGACGCGGCCCAAGGCCCGGTGCTGCGCTTCTACGGCTGGGATCCGCCGGCCGTCTCCTGCGGCTGGAATCAGCAGCCCGAGTACACAGCCGATGTAGAAGCCTGTCGCGCACTGGGCATTGACGTGGTGCGCCGGCCCACGGGCGGGCGGGCGGTCCTGCACTGGGAGGAATTGACCTACAGTGTGGCCTGCTGCGTCGAGGCCCTCGGCGCGGGCGGGCGGGTAGAGGCTACGCACCGCGCGATCGGCGCGTGTTTGGCCGCAGGGCTGCGGCTTTTCGGGGCTCCGGTCGAGCTGGAGCGGGCCGGTCACGGCGTGGGACCTTCCCGGGCGGCCCCTTGTTTTGGCCGCACCGCACGCTGGGAGCTCAAGTGTCAGCAGCGCAAATTGGTCGGCAGCGCCCAGCGGCGCTACGGACGCCGCTTGCTCCAACACGGGTCCATCCTGCTCGGCCGGGCGCACGAGCGCCTGCCGCAACTCATGCGGCTCGACGAGGGGACGCGGCAAGCATGGACCCGACAGCTGCGAGCCCACAGCACGGATTTGCAAGCCTGCTTGGGGCGGCCCATCGACCGGGCCGAGCTGGTCAATTGCCTAGTCGAGGGCTTTCGGCGTCAGCTCGACGCCCCCATGCGCTGGGGCGCACTGGCCGCCGACGAAGTGCGCCGGGCGGCGGCTTGGGAAGGGGGCCGCGCATGATCGCACAGGACCCCGTATTGGAAGTCCGCGACTTGCGGACCTACTTCCACACGGAAGAGGGCATCGCCCGCGCCGTCGATGGGGTGTCGTTTGCGGTGGGGCGGGGCCAAACGCTGGGATTGGTCGGGGAAAGCGGCTGCGGCAAGAGCGTCAGTGCCTTCTCGATCATGCGCTTGGTGCCCGATCCGCCGGGTCGGATTGAGGCCGGGCAGATCCTGCTCAAGGGGCGCGACTTGCTCGCGCTGGACGAGGAGCAGATGCGCCGAGTGCGCGGCGACGACATCGCGATGATTTTTCAAGAGCCTATGACGAGCCTCAACCCGGTGCTGACCTGCGGGTTCCAGATCGCCGAGGCGGTCGTCTTGCACCAGCAGGTTCCCAAGCAGGAAGCGGACGCCCGGGCGGTCGAGATGCTAGAGCGGGTGGGCATTCCCGCGCCCGAACAGCGGAGCGGCGAATACCCCCACCAGCTGTCGGGCGGGATGCGCCAGCGGGTGATGATCGCCATGGCCCTGTCGTGCAATCCAGAGGTGCTGATTGCCGACGAGCCGACCACGGCCCTCGACGTGACCATCCAAGCGCAGATTCTCGCGCTGTTGGAGTCGCTGCAACAATCCCTGCAAATGGCGATTGTGCTGATCACGCACGACTTAGGGGTGATCGCCGAGACCGCCGATCAAGTGGCGGTGATGTACGCGGGCCAAATCGTCGAATACGCGGCAACGCCCGCGCTTTTCGCCCGCCCGCAGCACCCTTATACGCGCGGGTTGCTGCGCTCGATACCGCGGCTGGACGACGCGCAGGAGCGGTTAGACATCATCCCGGGCGCGGTGCCCGACGCTCGCGCTTTTCCGCCGGGATGCCGCTTTGCCCCGCGCTGCCCGCTGGCCGACGCCCGCTGTCGGGTTGAAGCGCCGGCCTTAGCGGAGGTGGCGAGCGGGCATTGGGCGAGCTGTTGGAAGGCGGAAGCCCCATGAGCCAAGCCGCGCCCTTGGTCGAGGTCAAGGGACTGAAAAAACACTTTCCCGTGCGCCGCGGGCTTTGGGGCCGGGTGCAGGCCCACGTCAAGGCCGTCGATGGGGTCGATCTGGCGATTGGGCGCGGCGAAACCTTGGGCGTAGTCGGCGAAAGCGGGTGCGGCAAGACCACGCTGGGCCGGCTCATGTTGCGGCTCATTGAGGCCACGGCCGGGCAGGTGCTCTTTGCCGGCGTTGACCTGCTGGGATTGGGCGAGGAGGCCATGCGGCGGCAGCGGCGGGACATGCAGATCATCTTTCAAGACCCGTACGCGTCGCTCAACCCGCGGATGACGGTGGGCGGCATCATCGGCGAGGCCCTCAAGGTCCACCAGCTCGCCGAGCGCGCTGAGTTGGCCGAGCGCGTGGGGGAATTGTTGGCCATGGTCGGGTTGCCGGCCGATTGTGCGCGGCGCTACCCGCACGAGTTTTCCGGCGGTCAGCGCCAGCGCATTGGCATTGCCCGCGCCTTGGCGGTGCGGCCGCAGTTCATCGTCGCGGACGAGCCCGTGTCGGCACTGGACGTCTCCGTGCAGGCCCAGATCATCAATTTGCTGCAAGACTTACAGCGCGATTTGGGCTTGACCTATATGTTTATTGCCCACGACTTGAGCGTGGTGCGCCACATCTCCGACCGGGTGGCCGTGATGTACTTGGGGCGCGTAGTTGAGGTGGCAGCGCGCGATCAGCTCTACCGCCAGCCGTCCCATCCCTATACGCGCGCCCTGCTCGCGGCCGTGCCCGCGCCCGACCCGCAAACCAAGCGGCCGCGCGCCCTATTGGCCGGGGACGCGCCCAATCCGGCGGCCGTGCCCGCGGGATGCGCCTTTCACCCGCGCTGCCCAGAGCGCGAAGCCATCTGCACCCGCGTCGTGCCGCACCTCGTCGATCTGGGCGATGGCCACTGTACGGCCTGTCTGCTCCGCTATCCGGCGGAGCTAAAAAACCGGCTGGCTGCTAAAGCCAACGAAAAAACCGCAAGGTAGCAGGAGAAATACAGCTTATGATGACTTTGTTGCGCCAAAAGACGGTGCTCGTCCTGTGGTTTGTGATCTTCGCCTTCATCGGCTTGATCGTGGTCGAGTGGGGGGCCGATTACTCGGGGGCGGGCGCCAACGATGCCGGCGATACGGTCGGCGTGATCAATGGCGAGACCATTTCGCTGCGAGAGTTCCAAGACGCGCTGCGGCGGGTCGCACGCCAGCTGCCGCAAGACCAGCGCGCCGACCAGGCCCTACTCGTGCAACAGGTATGGGACCACTACGTCCGCGAGATCATTCTGAATCAAGAGTACGAGCGCTTGGGGTTTGAGGTGACCGACGGGGAGATTGCCTTTTACACGCGGAATCAGCCGCCGCCGGCCGTGCGCGAGTTCGAGCGTTTTATGACCGACGGCGCGTTCGACCCGGACCAGTACGCCCAGTTCATCGGCAATCCGGCCAATCTCAGCGATCCCAACAACCAAGCCTTAGTCCTGTGGATCGAGAGCTCGGTTGAGCGGCAACGGCTCGATTACCGGCTCCAGCGGCTGCTGCAGGGCACTGCGCCGGTGAGTCCCAACGAGGTGCGCCAGTACTTTGCCGAGGCCAACGAAAAGGTGCGCGTCGAATACGCCTTTGCCCCGGTTGCGGATGACGAGGTTGAGGTCACCGACGAAGATTTGGCGGCCTACTACCAAGAAAACGCAGCCGACTACGAGCACCCCGAGCAAGTAAAGCTGGAGTACGCGCACTTTCCCAAGGTGGCCAGCGCAGCGGATTCGCTGGAGCTCAAAGCGGAGATTGGCCGCCTGCGCCAAGAGATTGAGGCTGGCGAGGATTTCGCCGAGTTGGCCGCGGTGGTCTCCGACGACGAAGGCTCGGCCGCTCAAGGCGGCGACCTCGGCTTTTTCGGTCGCGGTCGGATGGTCGCGCCCTTTGAGGAAGCGGCCTTTGCCTTGGCCGCTGGCGAACTGTCCGAGCCCGTGCAGACGCGCTATGGCTGGCATCTGATCAAGGTGGAAGAACGCTTGGCGGAAAACGGCGAGGAGCAGGTGCATGCCCGCCACATCCTGCTCAGATACCAGCCCTCGCGGGCGACCGAGGATAGCCTGCGCGGCCGGGCCGAAGCCTTGCAAGAGCAGGCCGAGGCCGAGGGGTTTGCGGCCGCGCTCGCGGCTTCCGGTATGGAGGCGACCGCCACGAACTTCCTGCAAAAGAGCCAAGCTGTGCCGGGCCTTAGCGCGAACACGACTTGGCTCGTCAACCGATTTTTTGAGCAGGAACTCGGCGCGGTCAGCCAAGTCGTTGAGGACGACTCCGGGCTGTGGGTCGCCCATCTAGTGGCCAAACGCCCGGCGGGCACGGCCTCCTTAGACGAGCTAAGGGACCAGCTCGAGCCGTTGGTGCGGGCGCGCAAAAAGGCCGCAGGTGCCGCGGCTCGGCTAGCGGCCGTGCGGCGGGAAGTCAAGGCCGGGGCCACCTTGGCCGCGGCCGCCCAAAACGCCGGGCTGGAGTGGCATGCCCCGGAGGGGTTTGCGCGCACCGAATCGGTGGTGGGGCTAGGCCGCGGCAACGCAGTGATCGGCGCGGCCTTCCGCTTGGAAGAGGGCCAGCTCAGCGCAGTGATCGAAGTCGCCGAGGGCAGCCCGCGCGGCGCGTACCTGCTGAAGCTGCTGGAAAAGACGCCGATCGACGAGGAGCAATTCTCCGAGCAGCGTACGCAAATCGTCGCTCAGCTTCAGGCCCAGCGCACGCAAGAGGCCGTGCAGAACTGGTTCGCGCACCTGTACGAGACGGCCGAAATTGAAGACAACCGACATCGCTTTTTCACCTTTTAGCTTTAGCAGGGAGAAGACCATGGCAGCAGCACCGGGGCAAACGCAAATCGGCTTTATCGGCTTGGGGATCATGGGCGCGCCCATGGCAAAAAACTTGCTCCAAGCCGGTTATTCACTCAAGGTCTATAACCGCAGCGACCGGCCGCGCGTCGACGAGGTGGTCGCGGCTGGCGGCGTGCGCGTTGGCTCGCCCAAGGCCGCGGCGACCGGGGCGGATGTCGTTGTCAGCATCGTCACGGACACGCCCGATATGGAGGCCGTGCTCGTGGGCGAGGAGGGCGCGATTCACGGCGTCAAACAGGGCGAGATCGTCATCGACATGAGCACGGTTTCGCCCAAAAGCACCCGCGAGGTGGCCGCGGCCTTGCAAGAACGAGGCGCGGCCATGCTCGACGCGCCCGTCAGCGGCGGAGATGTAGGCGCGATCAATGGCACCCTATCGATCATGGTCGGCGGCGACGAGGCCGTTTTTAACCACTGCCTGCCGGTCTTTGAGGCGATGGGCACCAACATCAACTTGATCGGCCCCAACGGCGCCGGCCAGACGACCAAGCTCTGCAACCAGATCGCGGTGTCGGTCAACAACATGGCCATGGCCGAGGCCTTGATGTTGGCCGCGACCTCCGACTTGGACGTGCAAAAGGTCATTGACGCCATCAGCGGGGGGGCGGCTGGCTCTTGGCAGTTGAGCAATCTGGGGCCGCGCATTGCCGCGGGCGATTTTGACCCGGGCTTCATGGTCTATTTGCAGCAAAAGGACCTGCGGTTGGTCTTGCAGGCGGCCAACGATGTCAAGCTGGCCCTGCCGGCCGCGAGCATCGCCCACCAGTTTTTCAACATCGTCGAGCGCGCCGGTTGCGCCGAAGAGGGCACTCAGGCGCTGATCAAGGCGTACGAGGCCCAGGCCGGCAAACAAGCGCGGGCCCAGTAGGCTCCTCCGAGATTGGCGTCGGTGCCGCTCGCCCCCAAAAAGGTCGGGGTCCTGCCGCGCGACCGGGATTTGGACTATCCAGTCGCTGAGGTGCGCGACCTATTTGCCGCGCATGGAATTGCGGTGCGCTTTATTGAGGGCGACGAACACCCGGACGATCTAGACTTGGTCGTCGCTCTCGGCGGCGACGGCACCGTGCTCCGCGCCTTTGCCCGCTTTCCGCAGCGGCCCGTGTTGGCGATCAACTTCGGCACGGTCGGCTTTCTGACCGCTGGAGACCGCAAGGACTTGGCGCGCATCGTCCAGCTTTTGGTCGATGGCCAGTACTTCGTCAGCGAGCGTCTCGTGCTCTCTTGCCGCCACCCCGGGGGCGAGCGTCTGGTTTTCAACGAAGTGACCTTGCGGGCGCACCACAAAATGCTCTCTACAGACGTCTTTGTGGACGACGCCAAAATCCGCACCATTCGCGGCGACGGCGTGGTCGTTGGCACGCCGACGGGCAGCACCGGGTTGTTGCTGTCGATGGGTGCGCCGCTGGTCATGCCGGAAGTGCGCTGCATGTTGCTCGACGGGATCAACGAATACAACTTCACGTCGCGGACCTTGATTCTGCCGGCCGAGAAGCGGGTGCGGTTGCGCGTTAGCCCCGAGACCTTGGACAGCCGCGTGGCACTCATTGCCGATGGCCGCGAGATATGCAGTTTAGCGCCCGAGCAGGAGGTGCATGTCGGCCAAGCGGCACACACGGCGCGGCTGATTTACCTCGACGACAAGTACTTTTTTCACAACCTGTCGGAGAAACTTTCTTGGTAGAGTTGGGTTCCATGCGGTTTCGCACAATGCGTACTAATAAAAACGCCCCTACACCACACCAGCAGTGCAAGAGCGTCCAACCGCGGCCGGGCGAGCGCGTCCTTCAGCCTTTGGCTTCCAGTTCGCTGATGCGATCGCGGACCTTGGCCGCCTGCTCGTAGGCCTCTTGGGCGATGAGCCAATCTAAATGCGCCTTGAGCTGCTCCAACTGGCTTATTGGCTCGCCGGTCTGCGGGTCCACAAACGCCTCCGCCTTCCTCGCGGCCCCTTTGTCCTCGGCGAGCACCTCCGGGGCCGCCTCGGGGGCCGGGGCTGGTTCTTCTTTGGCCGCTTCGGGCGGGTCGGAGTGCTCCAGCGGCTGGCCGGCCGCCTCCATTACCTCTGGGGTTAGAAAGAGCGGTACGCCCAAGAGCGTAGCCACGATCATGCCGTCGCTGGGGCGACAGTCGAGATAGAAGGACTGGCCCTGGGCTTGGACCAGCAGGTACGCATGGAAAACGTCCTCTTTGAGGGTGTGGACCACCAGCTTGCGGACCACGGCGTCAATTCGCTTGAGCAGGTTGCACAACAGATCGTGCGGCAGGGGGCGCGGCAAGGCGATTTTGCGGACCGCCATCGCCAAGGCTTGGCCCTCAAAGTGGCCGATCGTGATGGGGACTACGCTGTTTTCCTTGCCCTTGAGCAAAACCAAGTACTTCTGCGGCAGGCCCAAACCCTGCTCAGCGTTTGGATAGGAGTACATGTCGAAAATGTACACCGGGATCAGGTGGCTGTTCTCTTCTTTCATCGCTGGGGTATCCTCGTGTAGATTGCTGCACTCGTCAGTAATATAGGCTTTTGCCGAGCAAATACAATTTTCGCTCTTCATATCAAGCCGCGCTCCTTCAAGCTGAGAAAATCGTCGCTGCCGATGATGAGGTGGTCGAGCACGTCAATGCCCATGATCTCGCCGGCCTGCACCAAGCGCCGCGTCAGGTTGATGTCGTCCTGACTGGGCGACACGTCGCCGGAGGGATGGTTGTGCGCCAATATCACGCTGGCCGCAGCCTGCGAAACCGCCGTGCGAAAAACCTCGCGCGGATGCACGATGGCCGACGATAAACTGCCGATGGACACGACCTCCTTGTGGATCACCTGATTGCGGGCGTTGAGATACAGGCAGAGAAAGTGCTCGCGCTGCTGGTCCTTGATGTCGGAAAGCATGGACAGCGCGTCGCCGGGCGCACTAATCACCGGGCGCACCCCCAAGCCCTTGTGCAACCCGCGGCGGGCCAGTTCAAACGCCGCGACCAAGACCCCGGCCTTGGCCTTGCCCAGCCCCTTGATCCGGCTCAATTGCCCCAAATCGAGGTCCACCAGCGATTCCTTGGGGTAATCGGCGAGGATGCTCTCGGCCAAGTCCATCACGGGCCGACCGCGATACCCCGTCCCCAAAGCTACGGCCAGCAGCTCTTGGTCCTTGAGGGCCTGCGGCCCCAAGCGCGCCAGCCGCTCTCGCGGCAGCTCGTCCGGGCGGGTGGGCGGGCCCTCGCCCACAATGCGGGCGGCAAAGTCGTAGTCAATGGGCTGAGTTTGCGTTGGCACGGCGCGTTCCTCCTTGGGCAAAGCGAAAGCTGTAGCAAAAAAACCACGCGAGTGTAGCGTCTAGCCCCCACGAACCCCGAGCACTAGACGCACCCAATGTATAAGCACAATCCGTGCCAGCACCTTGCTCGGCCCCGGCCTCCCTTCTATTATTGTTGCACCTTACCCCCCACTGCCGATGTCTAACTCGCGCCTCGTCCTAGCCCTAACCCCGCGGTATCGCCTGCTGCTCGCTGCACTAAGCGGGGCCTTGCTCGCGCTGGCCTTTCCCAACCACCCGGATCACCCGCTCGCCGTTCTCCATCATCCGCTCTGGGCCCATGGCGCCTTGGTGCCTTTGCTGCTCGCCCTGAAAGATCGCGGCTTCAAAGCTGGCTTGGCCGCGGGCTGGATCAGCGGTTTGGTCTGGAACCTGCTGTCCCTGTACTGGGTGGCCTTCACCCAAGGCGGAGGCCCCGCGGTCGTCGCGGGCACCGGACTGATGGCCGCTTATTTGGGCCTTTTTACCGGCCTCTGCACCGGGCTGTTCTGCGTGTTCGCGACCCGGTGGGGCACCAAGGCACTCGCGCTGCTGCCTGTGTTGTGGACCGGGCAAGAGTATCTGCTCTCGCTCGGGGAGCTGGGGTTTCCTTGGCTCTTGCTGGGGCACAGCCAAGCCGCCCTGCCCCACTTCATCCAGTACGCCACCGCGACCGGGGTCTTTGGCGTGTCCTGCTGGGTCGTCGGCCTCAACGCGCTGATCTATTTGGCCCTCGTCGAGCGGCGCATCTTTCTCGGGGGCGTTGCCTTGGGCTATCTCTTGCCTTGGCTCCACGCTCAAAGCGCCTTGGCGACCGCGGTCCCAGCCGAGGGCCTGCGCATCGGCCTGATCCAACCGAACACCACCTACGCCGACAAGTGGGGGCCAAATGGGCTGGAGCGCAGTTTCTCGGCCCTCGCCACCCTGTCGCGCCAAGCGGCCAAGCGCGACCCCGAGCTGCTCGTTTGGCCGGAAACCGCCCTGCCGTGCGATCCCGGGCGTCGGACCGGCTGCCGAGGCCGCGTCCAAGCCCTCGTCGAGGAGCTCGACATTCCCGTGCTCACCGGCGCACCGCACGCCAACTACAACGCGGCCTTCTTCGTCCAGCCCGGGGCCACCGCCCTGCCTTGGTACGCCAAGATGCACTTAGTGCCCTTTGGCGAGCGGACGCCCTACCGCGACGCCATCCCCCTGCTGCGCGCCATCGACTGGACCCGCCTGACCGGCGACCTCGGCCCGGCCGAATTCGCTCGCGGCACAGAACGCGCGGTTTTTGCCCATCCCCGGCATCCCTTTGCCGTGCTAATATGCTTTGAGTCCATCTTTCCCGCGCTCGTGCGCCAGCACGTGGCGGCCGGGGCGCGCGTGTTGGTCAACATCACCAATGACTCGTGGTTTGGCCGCAGCGCCGGGCCTTACCAACACGCGCTCATCAACGCCATGCGCGCCATTGAAAACCGCACGGCCATCGCCCGCGCAGCCACCACCGGCATTTCCCTGTTCATCGACCCGTTTGGCCGCACCTACGAGGCAACGGACCTCTTCACGCCAGCCGTCGCGGTCGCCACAGTGCCGGTCGGCCAGCCGGCGACCTTTTACACGCGGCACGGCGACCTATTCGCTTACGGCTGCCTGCTCGTCGCCCTCGGCGCGTTCGTCGCCCGCTTCCGCAAGCCGCGACCCGAACCCGAACCAGCAGCAGAACCCGAACCCCTCCCCGACCCAGAACCGCCCCGGGAAGCCAACATGCCCTTTCTCGACCACCTCGAAGAACTCCGCTGGCGCATTCTCAAGGCCCTCGGCGCACTCACTGTGGGCGCGGTACTCTGCTTTGCCTTCTCGGACTCGATCATGCAGATCTTGACCCGGCCTTACGAAGAAGCCGTCTTCAGCTTGGAGAGCCAGCAATCCTCGGGCGCGGTGCGGGCCGTTGAAAAACTGGTGCGCCAGTGGTTGGGCCTGCCCGACGCTGCGCCCACCCCGGACGCGCGCCCGGCTGATCTGCCCCCAGCGCGCCGCCTGCAAGCCCTCCGGCCCATGACGTACTTTTTCATCAGCCTGCAAATCGCCTTTGTCGGGGGGCTGTTGCTCGCGCTGCCGGTGGTCTTTTACCAAGTCTGGCGGTTTGTGGCCCCGGGGCTTTTGCAGCGCGAGAAACAGCTCATGGTGCCCATTATCTCGCTGAGCGTCCTCTGCTTCTCGGTCGGCGCGCTGATCGCGTACTCCATCGTCCTCCCGCTCGGGCTGCGCTTTTTCCTCGCCCTAGAGCCGCCCGACATGACCTCGCAATGGGCGGCCGACGAGTACATCGGCTTTGTGCTGCGGCTCATCGCGGGCTTTGGCATCGTCTTTGAAATGCCGGTGCTGGCGCTCTTTTTGGCCAAGGTCGGGGTGCTGACCGCGGCGCGGATGCGCCGTATCCGCCGCTATGCCGTCATCGGCATCTTCGTCCTCGGCGCGATCTTCACGCCGCCGGACCCGGTCTCCCAGCTCCTAATGGCCCTGCCCTTGCTCCTGCTGTACGAAATCAGCATCTGGGTCTGCAAAATGGCCGAGCGCAAATAGAGTGCCTATATTCGCTTCTCCCGATTCACCCGTTTTGAGGAGCCAAACCATGCGCCAAAACCCGACTCGCATCGGCCTGATCGGCTACGGTCAGATCGGCCAAGCCGTCCACGCGATGATAGACGCCGACCCAGACAACGGCATGGAAGTCGTCTTCGTTCACGATCAGCTAGCCGCGGCCGTCCAAGACCTCCCCGGCGACCTCTGCCTAGCGGATTTGGGCGACTTTGCCGCGCGCCAGCCCGACCTCGTCGTTGAGATGGCCCACCCCGAGGTCACCCGCCGGTGGGGACGCACCATCCTCGAAAAAACCAACTACATGTTCATTTCGGTGACCGCCCTGGCCGACCCAGCCATCGAATCCACCCTTGAAGAGACGACCCACCGCGCCGGCACCCGCGCCTTTGTCCCGCACGGCGGCGTGGTCGGCATGGACGCGCTGTTGGAAAACCGCGACGTGTGGGAGTCGGTCGATGTGGTGATGAAAAAGCCCCCGCACAACGTCGATTGCGCGGCCACTGGCCTCAGCCCCGACGACATCGAGGAGGAAACCGTCCTCTACGACGGCCCGACGCGCGGCATTTGCCCGCTCTTCCCGCGCAACGTCAATACCCACGCCGCCATTGCGTACGCCGGCATTGGCTTCGACCGCACCCACTCGCTGTTGCTGGTAAGCCCCGCATGGAGCGAAGCCATCGTCGAAATCCACGCCCAAGGCCCGGGCATTGACCTCAAGGTCGCGCGCAGCGAAGGCATCACCGGCGTCACCGGCGCCTCAACGCCCGCGTCTATTTACAACACCGTGCAGATGATCGGCGCGACCGGCCCGGGCATCCACATCCGATGAAGCCTTTCGCCCGCATCCCCGCGTCGCTCCCTCGCTCGGGCATCCGCGAGATCATGGACTTGGCTTGGGCGGTCGAGAAAACGGGCGAGGTCATCCACCTCGAAGTAGGCCAACCCGATTTTGCCACGCCCGCGCCCATTGTCGAAGCCACCTGCCGCTACGTGCGCGCCGGCCACACCAAGTACGTCCCCAATGCCGGCGTCGATGCGTTGCGCGCGGCCGCGGCTCGCTACTTTGAGCGCAGCACCGGCGTACCGACCACCGCCGAAAACATCCTCGTCACCCCCGGGGCCGTCATGAGCGTGGCGACCGCTTTTCTCGCTCTGCTCGACCCGGGCGACGAGGTCCTGTTGCCCGACCCGGGCTGGCCCAACTACGAGATGGCCGTCGCCATGGCTCACGGCCAGCCGGTCTTTTACAATTTGCGAGCGGAAAACCACTTTCTGCCCGACCTCAACGAGATGGACCGCCTCGTCAGCCCGCGCACCAAGCTCCTCTTGCTCTGTACGCCCTCCAACCCGACCGGCCAAGTGTACGACGCGACGCTCATGCGCCAGCTTATGCAGTGGGCCCAGCGCCGCGACTTGTGGGTGCTGTCCGACGAGATCTACGGCCAAATCGTCTTTGATCAACCGCATCACAGCGCTCTGCTCAACGACGCCGACGGACGCGCCATCATCGTCTCCGGCATGTCCAAAAGCTACGCCATGACCGGCTACCGAGTGGGCTTCACCCGCGCCCACCCCGAGTACATTGAACTGGCCGCCAAGCTGCAAGAGCCTTTTGTCTCGTGCGGCACGGGCTTTTCCCAACTCGCGGCCGCCGATGCGCTCGACAGCCTGCAAGACGCCGTGGCCGACATGCGCCGCATCTATGGCCGCCGCCGCGACTTGGCCCTCGATATCCTGAGAGAATACGACTTGTACCGCTATACCCCAGGCGGCGCGATTTACCTCATGATCGACATTGCTGCGGCGGGCATGGACTCCGGCGAATTTGCCGTCCGGCTCCTCAAAGAGCAGCGCGTGGCCGTGGCGCCGGGCCGCACCTTCGGCCAGATGTGCCGCGACCACGTGCGCGTCTCCATCGCCGCCTCGGAAGAGCACATCCGCCGCGGCGTGACCGCCCTGTGCAAATTCACACGACGAGCCGGTAGTTAAGCAAATGGACCGCGAATTATTGCAACGGGGCTTCGTCCCCCAGCCGCTAACGCCCGCGCAATGCAGCGCGCTGGACACCCACGGCTTCATCATCTTAGAAGAGGTCATCGCGCCCGACTGGCTGGCCGAGTTGCGCCGCGCTTTTGAAGCGATCTTTGCCCGCGAAGGCGACGAAGCCGGCATAGAGGTCGCCCAAATGGCGGGGGTGCGCCGCCTCGCCGATCTAGTCAACAAGGGGGCTGTCTTCGACGCGGTGTACCTGCAACCGACCCTGCTGATGGCGGTTTTCCACGTGCTGCAGCGGCCGTTTAAGCTGCACTCGCTCAACGGGCACGATCCACGGATCGGCGGCGGCTTGCAGTCCCTGCACATGGATTGGGGGCAGCCCAACGCGCCCGGCGCGTATCACGTGGTCAACTCCATGTGGATGCTCGACGATTTCGCCCGAGCCAACGGCGCGACCCGCTGCGTTCCGGGCAGCCACCTCACACCCGGCAGGGTAGTGGACCACGTGGCCGATCCCCTAGCCGATCATCCAGAGCAAGTGCATCTGACGGGCCGCGCGGGCTCGGTGGCCGTGTTCAATGGCAGCCTCTGGCACAGTTCGTATCGCAACCTCAGCCCCAAGACCCGCCGCACCCTGCACTGCGCCTTTATCGCCCGCGAGCATCCGCAGCAGACTGACCAGCGTGCGTACTTGCGGCCGGCAACCGCCGAGCGGCTCTCGCCGCTGGCGCGCTACATCCTCGACGTGGAGTGAACCTCGCGGTATTGCTCTTTGAAGTGGGCAATCGCGTCTTTCACCTGCTAGGCCGCTCCCTTCGCGCACCCCAGCACCACCATCTCGTCGGCCCAAAATTGACTTATATTTCTCTGTGAGTATATTCCTAATTATTCGAGCTTGGCTACCCCAATAAAACACGCCATTGGCTCTATTCAGGGTTAGCATCTAGATTTATTGGAGATATTATGCTACAGAAATCGACAGTCTATGATAGACGAAATTATCGCGTAAAAAATGTCGAGGACGCGAAGAGAGTTTCTGTGAATTATCTAAAAGATATTGATCTCGACAATGCGATTCAGTTTGGACTTCCAGAAGTAGATGATCGCTATCATATCTGGCGAGTGCCCCTGAAAGGTAAAGATAGCTATAAGGTAGGCGAAATTGTGATTGATGCTTATACGAGCTTGATACAAGAAAAAAAGACAACGCAAAGGGATATTTTAGAGGCGAGGTTGCTCGGCCGTACAAATGGTACAACTAAGAAGCGAAAAAAAACAGAAGTACCCAAAGTTTCAAAATTGAGAAATACGGTTGGTTGGGGAGACAGTGAGGAGTTGCTTTTGCAGACACCTTCTGAATCTATAGATCTTGTCTTTACTTCTCCACCCTACTATAACGCCCGGCCCGAGTATTCTGATTATATTCAATACGATGAATATTTGCTCAAGATGAAAAAAATAATACACCAGTGCCATAGAGTTTTAAGCGAAGGTAGATTTTTTGTCATAAATATATCACCAGTGTTGATTCGTCGTGCAAGCCGAAGTGAGTCTTCTAAAAGAATAGCCGTCCCTTTTGATTTTCACAGAATTTTTGTTGAGGAAGGATTTGAGTTTATTGATGACATTATATGGGTGAAACCGGAAGGGGCTGGTTGGGCAACGGGGCGGGGCAGAAGGTTTGCGGCTGATAGGAATCCGTTACAGTACAAGGCCGTACCTGTAACAGAATATGTTTTAGTCTATCGAAAAAAAACGAATAAATTGATAGATTGGCATATCAGAAAACACCCGGATCAAAACATAGTTGACGAATCTCGAGTTGAAGATGGCTATGAAGTGACGAATATCTGGAAAATACATCCTGCTCATAGTAAAAAGCATCCCGCGATATTCCCGCTAGAACTTGCAGAGAAAGTGATTCGATACTATTCATTCAAGAACGATGTTATCCTCGATCCTTTTGCCGGCATTGGCACAGTAGGGGAAGCGGCTGCTAAACTAAACAGACGGTTTGCATTATTTGAGATCAATGAAGACTATATTGATGAAATTAAGAGGAATATCGAGAGTTGGCTACAGAGAGAAATTGAAGACGTGAATTGGATAAACTGTGAACCAGTCTCATCCGTCAAGTATTACATCGAATTCTGAACTGGAAAGACAAATGACCTACGAGAAAATATCGAAAAATATCCCCCGTATAGGTGAGGCACTCGCCAAATACAAAGGAGTTGAAGTAATTGATAGGATTGGCGAGGATATAATCAAGGAAGTTGTCACCTCTGTACTATGCGGAGGAAACATCCGTTCCCTAACTGAAGGATTGACTAGGAGAAGGTTGACGCTTTCAAACGCAGCACTATTTACAACATTTCTTAAATCCAGTCACGGTATCGAGAATTTTGTCGATAAACTTCCAGAGATTGTAAAAATGGAGCTAAACTCAGACATTTCAAATGAAAAGAAATTATTTTTGCAATGGTGTATTGGACTAACGGAAAAAAGTATCCAGAATGTGCTGAGAAGTGAAAGTGACGAGTTTGATAATTACCTCAATGATCTTGAGGAATCCCTTAAACAATCTGCGAATAAATGTAAGGTTGACTATGGAGAACTCGAAGGCTATTTGAAGATTCGAGACATAGATTGTAAAGTAAGTTGGCTCTTCATTCTTTATCTTTTTGCTGCGATTGGTACTCAAACTCTAGCAATCAGAGGATCAGAAAAATCAATGTACGGTAAGTTATTCGAGAAACTTCTATTGGGGTCTTTGCTGTCATTATTAGGATTTCAAAAAATTGATTCCAAAAACACTGACGAGATCAACAAAGTTTTCTGGCTATCTGACAGAGGAGAAAAACGAGAGAGTGATGCTACTCTTTTATACAAGCCAGGAGTTGGTGTACGATTCGATATTGGCTTTATTGGACCAGGAAATACGGAAATCTCATTGGATAAAGTATCTAGATTTGAAAAAGAAATGGAATTTGGCAGACAATTACATTATATGTCAACAATCATTCTAGTAGATAGAATCGGCGAAGGCAGTCGAATATCCGAAATGGCCAAAAAAATTAATGGTGATATCGTTCAAATGAGTATGACTCACTGGACTAAAGAAGTAGCAGAGATATTAAAGGAAAAAATTGGCTTTAAGCATCCCATACTGGATTTATCCAATAGTCAGAGCTTGACATACATTAAGAAAGAAATGAAGAAGATTAATCTGCGGGAATTTATATGATTTGGTTTAGAGATCTTGTCCACTCTTTATAAATCAAAGTATATTATGAAAAAAACTAAGAATCTGCTACGCTAGTGAGTACGCAGTATAATTCCTTGTTAGAGTTATGTGTCACAGAGACAAAGGATGCGAAATTGAATAACGTTAAAGTAGTTCGTGAGACGATAGAAGCTCTCGAGAAACTAATCACTGGTGATAAAATTCCTTCTGGGCGATCCTTTGCACCTTATCGTTCTGGCCCAGACTTGGTTGACTACTTTAATCAGCATGGTGAATATGATGAATATGGTCAAGGATTTCCTTCCAGATGGCAGTACACGCAACATCGATTAGCTGAACTGAACGGCAAAACAGTCTTTAAGGACCTAATTGAAAATGCCGTTGACCCAAGGAATTTCTTCGGTACAGATTTTTCTGTTGAGGAAGCTGTTGATTATATAAACCAGTACTTAGAGTACGATGGATATAAATTAACTTTAGAGTCAAATAAGTATAGACTAATTTCTTTAGATAAAGACATTATAGTAATTGAACATGCAATTCTTAATAACAATGCACCTAATATCGATTTTATAAGAGAGCAGATTTCTAAGTGTAAAAGCAAAATTGAGTCATCTGACTATGATGGTGCAATTACAAATTCTAGGTCTCTATTAGAGTCAGTTTTACAGTATATTGAGCTTCAAATTACATCTGATAGTCAAAAATATGATGGTAACATAAACCAACTATACAAGCGAGTTCAGAGATTGCTAAACTTAGACCCAGATCGTAAAGATATTTCTGATAGCCTGAAACAGTTACTAAGAGGAATAGTAACAATTGTTTCAGGTATAGCATCTATACGTAATAAAATGAGCGATGCTCATCCAAGATCATATAAACCGGCGAAGCATCATGCCGAGCTAGCGGTAAATTCAGTATCTACAATATGTAAATTCTTGCTTGATACTTTTGAGTATCAAAAGAAAAACGGTGCCATACAAATAGCATCTGGTAATTCAAGAACTGAGTGTTGCGATACCAGTTAGTTGAGGTGCTCGCTATACTATATTCACTGCACCGAGACGCGAGTAGGCATGGCAAGGAACACAAGGTATTTTGGGGAGGTATCCTCGCCGTGCTCTTTCTCATTGAGACCTTAGGCAATGCATCCTTTCTGGCAAAGGGCAACGAACTAGGGCTATTTATCGAGAAATAACGGCGAGCAGTTGCAGGTCAACCTCGATAGTTTCGTCAATACCGTATCCGATCTCAACGCACAAGTGTCGAATCTCGACAGTGCATTAAAAGCCAGTTCGGACGCAGTATCTGCTAGCGTAGGTGCGATACAAGCTATTTCGGAGTCAGTGGCCGCGAGCGACCTCGTTGATAAAATCAACCATTTGCAAGTGCCCGAAGACCTCCTTGAACAACTTCTACGTCCCTCCATACAGAGCCTTGAAATCGGAGCCGAACAAATCAGCAAGGCCGGAGAAAATCTCGCCAACCGACTCAACAATGTGCAGGTTCCGACAGAAATACTATCCCCAGAGACAAGCATGAACAAACAAGAACTACACGCCAGTTCCTCGCGTTTTGGGGGATGGCTAGCCCGTCAAGATGGCAAACCTTGAAAAGCAGACCTCCGCCTATCGGCGAGGTCTTATTCTCGGCCTCACCATGGCTGAGATCGCCATTCTCATCATCTTCGTTCTACTACTCGCTTTTGCCGCCTTGCTGGTGCGCCAACAAGAGAAGCAGAAAGAAGCCGAGCGCGTCGCAGAAGAACGCCAAGAAACAATCACCCTACTTGAGACGCAACTTGAGGCGCAGTTTGCCGCCATCCAAGAAATACTGCCAGATGGTGGTAAGAACATTGATGAATTACAGCGGGAGCTAGTACTTCTCCGCGATACAAAGCAACAGCTTGCAAATCTTCAGAGTACCGCAGAAGCGGCCGGATTCTTGTCCGAGCCAGAAGCCATAATAAACACGCTAGAAATGGGACACGAGTACTCAACCATTCGGGAGCTTCTACCGGCTGGCGAGAGGAATGTAGAAAAGCTGTTGGAACTGGTGCGGGAATACTCAGCCGGCAAAGGGACCGAAGTGCCATCCTGCTGGACGCTCGACGACGGAACCATTGAATACATATACGACGTGAACCTGACGCCCGCCGGCCTCGTCGTGCGGGAGACCGACCTGCCGCAGCGAGCGGACGAACGGCAGACGCTACCCGTGCAAAACATCGTCTTGGATCAGGACGTCTCAGAACAACTTTTTCTTTCTTCAACATCTGAATTGTTTGAGTGGTCTAAATCGAAAAAGTGCCGATTTTTCGTGAGAGTTTTTGATTCAACCGGCCCAACGGACAAAAAGCTTTACCAAGATCGTTTGAGGGCCGTGGAGGCGCGTTTCTACAAACTGATGGTGAACGAAGCGTTTTGATACCTTGTTAAATAGCTCCGAAAATTCGGAGGCAAATCAATGGGATGCCTCACTATTATTCTTGTCATACTCGCCTTCGCGACACTACCACTACCACCAGTGGCGATCCTTTTTCTAGTGTTAGGTATCGCCGCGGCAGTGAGAGCGATGGGGGGCGACGAGAAAGACGGGACATTTGCTGAACGTCTTGGTAGAGAGTGGAACCAATCACTTTATTAAGCCCCAATTAGGGCCAAAAACCAACTTGGCGGGTTTTCAGCGGTATTCGACTAAGGCGTGATCGATGGAGATCGCCGATCCAGTTTCCGCTCAGAATTAGGGGAATTTGAGCACGACCTTCAGGGCTTGGTGCGGCTCGGGATCGTCAAAGGCCATGGCAAAGGCTTGCTGGATCGCGGCAAAGGGCAAGACGTGGCTGACAATCGGAGCGACGTCAATGCGTCCTTGGACGATCCAGTCGAGCGCGGGCCGGTAGTCGCGGTCGGGATTGGGGCCAATGGAAAAAACCAAGCGCAGCTCTTGGCGCAACAGGTCCAACATCTTGACGGACATCAGGCCCTCGGCGTCCTCCTTGTCTGGGACGCCAAAGCAGATCACCTCGGCATTGCGTTGGCAGAGGGCCGGCACGAGGCCGAGGCTCTCGGCAACGCCCACGGCCTCAACGGCGAGACCGGCCATGGCGCCGCCGGTGATCTCGGCCACCGCCGCTATTGGGTCCTGAGACGCCGAGCAAATCGCGTGCGTGGCCCCCATTCGCTGGCCCACCGCCAAGCGATAGGGCAGCAGATCGATCGCCACGATGCGCCGGGCGCCGAGGTTGCGCAGCACCGCGTTGAACAGCAGTCCCACCGGCCCTTGGCCCAGCACGACCACATCGCGGTTGATGATGTTGCCCAGCTTGTAAAAGCTGTGAATCACCGTGCCCAAAAGCTGGCTCATCAGCACCTTTTCCGCCGGCAGGTCGCCGGGCAGCCGGATGCAGTTGCCGTCGTCCTTGGCGAGGACGTATTCTTGGAAAAGCCCGCGGTCAAATCCCCACAACAGCACCCGCTCGCCCTCCCGATAGCGACCCGAGGGGCAGGCTTCAACCACGCCCAAGCCTTCGTGCCCGGTGGCCCCGGGCGGCTGCGGATAGTGCTTGTGGACGCCGCAAAACGGCGGCTTGTCGCTGCCGCAGACCGCGACCCGCTCCATTTTTACGAGCATCTGGTCGGCGGCCGGCTGGGGTTTGGCCGTCTCGATGAGTTCCCACTGACGCGGGGCGACTAACTGGGCCGCACGCATGCCTTTCCTTTCTAGTTTATAAGTCAAAAAAGTCGGCGTCTTCCTCGCGCAGGTAGCGGCGCGCTTCTTCGGCGATTAGATCGACGCCCATCCCGGGCGCGTCCCAAACGGCGATGTGGCTATCGACCACAATCGGGTCGGGCAAGCCCTCGACGATGTCGTACCACCACTCGGGCTGGCCGGTCGGGTATTCAAACGCGAGGTAGTTTTGCGGCAGCGTTGCCGCCACCTGCACCAAGGCCGCCAAGCCCAACAGGCCGTCGCCCGTGCCGTGCGGGGCCATGAGAATGCCGTGCAGGTCGGCGTATTCGGCCACCCACTTGAGCTCGGCAATCCCGCCGATGTCGCAGGGGTCCGGGCCGATGATGTCAACGGTGCGCTTCTCGATCAGCTCCTGAAAATTGTGCCGCAAGTAAATCTGCTCGCCGGTGTGGATCGGGGTCGAGGTGCTCTGGGTGACCTCTCGGTAGTGATCGGCCGAAACGTACGGGACGTAATCGCCGGTGAGCATGTCCTCCAGCCAAGCCACGTTGAGGTCTTCAACCGCCCGAGCCAAGCGCAGCGCGTCGGGCACGAGAAAGCCCGGTCCTAGGTCGAGCGCCAAGCCGATCGCGTCGCCGCAGACTTCCTTCATCGCCCGGATGCAATCGACGATGTGGTTGAGGCCGCGTTCGCTCAAGGGGCCGCGATTGGCGTGGAACGGGCCGGCTTGG
Organism: Candidatus Latescibacterota bacterium; assembly: GCA_965242865.1. Lineage (GTDB taxonomy): Bacteria > Latescibacterota > UBA2968 > UBA8231 > UBA8231. The sequence continues at coordinate 3,444,829 of CBDETK010000013.1, read as the reverse complement.
TGGGTGCCGTAGAAATGCTTGGGCACCTCGGAGATCCGCCCGCCGTGGAAGGCGAGCCCTTGCTTGATGATGCTGAACTTCTGCGGCGCGTCGATCATGCGCTGCATGTTGGCCGCGTAGTCCTCGGGCGGCCGTCCGCCCGCCGCAGGTGGCTGTCCGCCCGGCATGGGGAAGCGCACTGCGCCGTTGTACACCCGCACTTGGTCGCGGATTTTGCCGCCGAGCAGCTTGTACACCGGCACTCCTACGGCCTTACCGGCAATGTCCCACAACGCCATTTCAATCGCGCTGACCGCGCTGCCCCAAGGCTTGAAGCTGCCCAAGCGCCGGATGTTGAGCATCACTCGCTCGACATCAGTTGGGTCTTGGCCGAGGATAAAGTCCTTGTAGAACAGCACGTGGGGCTTGAGGTAAGGCTTGCTCGCCTCGACTTGCCCGAGCCCGTAGAGGCCCTCGTCGGTATTGATGCGCACGACCGGGTTGTTGCCGATAACCGCGCATTTGAGATCCGTGATTTTCATCTAAACGCCTTTCTAAATTGGGAATTGGGAATTGGGAATTCATGGCCTGTTTAATGGATCGCCGCACCCACCGCCTGTCCGGTATCTATTTCGCCGTGCAAGTTGTCCTCGGTTACTTGAGCTAAAAGGTCGTCCAGTTTCAAACCGGGCGTACTCACAGGCGCAATGATCAATTCTGCACCGCGAAGCGACAATTCGACTGGTGAATTGGGTTCAATCCCAATCTGGGTAGCGAGCGATTGAGGAATACGCAGAGCCAAACTATTGCCCCATTTCTGTATAAGAGCTTCCATATCTTCCTCCTGCTTAATGGTAACAATTTCCTTCGGTAGGTCAGAGTGCCTGCCCTCGGCGCACCAGCTCCTCCAACTTCCACGCGATCGGAATGCGCATTCGGCCCTCGTTTTTGCGGTCGAAGAGCAGGTAGTTTTCGCGCAGCCCAAAGTAGAACAGGTCGCGGGTCAGTTCTACGTCCTTTTGGCAGTACTCGGCAATCAAGTCCAGCCGCCCCTGTTTGAACCACCTAAGCGCGTCGAGCCCATCGGCGCTCTTCGGCGCGTCGAGCGTGGCCCGGCCGAGTGCGTCGAGGCTCACTCGGTAGCGCAGCCGCTGGTGAACCTCGCGCAGAATATCGAGCGTGTTGAGCTGGCGGAAGTCGAATGGGCTGTACCCGCGCAAGACCGAATAGTCAAAGCCCACGATGTTGAAGCCGACGATCAAATCGGCCGCCTGTAAGTGTGCTAAGAGCCGGTCCATGTCTTGCTCAAAATACGAGGTGCAAACCTGCTCGCGGCTGTCCCACACCACGCCGACCGACATGCCCATCATGTAGGCTTTGTTCCAGCCGCCGACTTCGGCGGCCGAGCGCTGGGTTTCGAGGTCGAACACGACCACGTGCGGGCCTTGCTCGGGCGGCTCGTCGGCCGCGCTTTCTCGTTCTTCCCACGCGGCGAACAGCGGCGGGGCGTCTGCGACCTCGGCTGGGGCCGGCGCGTGCTCAATGGCCCGGCGGCCCGTGAGCACGCCGAGCAGGTGGATCGCGCCGGCCTTGTCGAGGGGAACGTTGCCCGCGCCGCAGGTGGGAAAGTGAATGCAAGAGGGGCAGCCGAGCGGGCAATCGCAGGTTTCGACCAGGGCCCGCGTCAGGTCCAAGAGGCGGTCGAGCTGGGCAAAGCCCTTTTCTGCGAGGCCAATGCCGCCGGGGTGATAGTCGTACACGAAAATCGCGCCCTTGCCGAGCTGGGGGTGCTGGGGATAGCAAATTCCGCCGACATCCGTGCGGTCGCACAAGGCCAGCAGCGGGAAAAGCGACTTCACGGCGTGTTCAATGGCGTGGATCGAGCCCATGTAGTGGTATTGGTGGCGGCTGAGGTCGGCCTTGAAGTGGGCGTCGAGTTCGATCCAGAAGCCGACGGTCTCAACGTGCTCCACCGGCGACTCTAGGGGGTGTTTGCTGAGGACGACTTGGTCGCCGACGCGGATCTTTTCGTAGCCCACCACTTGCGAGCTGACCTTGAGCCGGCCCAGCCGCGCCATAAAGCCCGGCAACGGCCGCGAGCGCAATTCCTCTAATATCTCGGTGTCCTTTTCCGTGCGGGCGCGGGTAAAGTACGTCACGTGTACTTCCTCGGCGTAAATCTGGCCCTGCTGGGGATGGCGATCGCCGATCTCGTACTGGCGGCCGCGATGCAGGTAAATCGCGCCCTTGTAGCACTCGCCATACACTTGGCCGCCGCTGACCGTGCCGATCGGGTTGTGGTCGCGATCGACGATGCGATACGACTCCCCGATGGTGCGCATGTTGACCAAGCGGTGCGGCTGCTTGCGGGCGGCAAACCAAGCGTCGCCCTCGGCATTCTGCAGCAGCACCCCTTCCTCGGTTAGCGCGTCAATGGTCGCCCGATAGTTGGGCAGCGCGTACTCGGGTTCGCCGGCCGCGAGGGGCAGCTCGCGCGCGGCACACGCGAGGTGGTTTTTGAGGATGTACTGATTCGTCGGGTCCACTACGGCGTCCTCTAAATCGCGGGCAAAAAATTCCCTCGGGTGCCGCATAAAATACTGGTCGAGCGCGTCGGGCGACGCGATGAGGAGGATTAGGGACTCGCGGCCCGCCCGCCCCACGCGGCCGGCGCGCTGCCAAGTGTTGATGATCGACCCGGGATACCCAACCAACACGCAAATATCCAAGCCGCCGATGTCAATGCCCAACTCCAAGGCCGACGTGGCCACCACGCCCTTGAGCTCGCCGGCGTTGAGAGCCTGCTCAATCTGGCGGCGCTCGCCGGGCAAATAGCCAGCGCGATACGAGGAGATTTGCTCCCGCAAGTCTGGGCGGCTCTGGGTGGCCCAGCGGTACACGAGCTCGGTGGTGATGCGGGCGCGGGTAAAGACTATCGTGCGGTAGTCCCTGAGCACGCTGGCCCGCAACACGTGCGCCGCGAGGGTGTTGGGGCTTTCGCTTGGGTTGACGAACACGAAGTGGCGCGCTGCGGCCGGCGCGCCGTGGTCCTCAATCGCGCAAAAGGAGCGGTTGAGCAGCTCGCCCGCCAGCTCGCGGGGATTGCCCATCGTCGCCGAGCTGGTGATGTACACGGGATCGGCCCCGTAGTGGGCGCAGATGCGGTTCAAGCGGCGAAAAAGGTGCAGCACGTGGGAGCCAAAGACGCCGCTGTACGCGTGCAATTCGTCGATGACCACAAAGCGCAGGCGAGCGAAAAAACCGGCCCAAGCCTCGTGGAAGGCGAGGATGCCCGAGTGCAGCATGTCCGGCGTGGTGAAGAGCACCTGCGGCGGCTTGGTGCGAATTTGCCGACGGCGGTGGGCGGGGGTGTCGCCATCGTAAATAGCCGCTTGCAACGCGCCGCCCAAGCCCTGCATTAGGCCGCTTAACTCGTCGAACTGATCCTGCTCTAGGGCCTTGAGCGGGAAGATGTAGAGCGCGTGCGCGGCTGGGTCGTCGAGCAATGTGGTCAGTACGGGTGCGTTGTACACCAAGGTCTTACCCGAAGCCGTGGGCGTGGCCATGGCCAAGTGCTGGCCGGCGAGCACTTTTTGGATGCCCTCGGCTTGGTGCGTATAGAGCGCGGGAATGCGGGCGATTTCGAGGATGCGGGCTAGGGCCGGCGGCAGGCTCGATACGTCGCGGACTAGGCGCGCCGGCCGCGCCGGCAAGGTCTGGTGATGGACGACCTCATGGCCCAAGATGCGGCGTTTGAGAAAGCGGATGTGCTCGGCGATACCCTCGGCGTCGCAGATCAAGGCTTGGCTTCCTGAGGCAAGGTGACGAAAACGAGCGGGGCAAAGATGAGAATAGCGAAGCCGTTGGGATGGGGCAAGGCGGCGTCAGCGGGGAAAGATGGTATCCACGTCGGTAAAATGCCGCACGCTGGCATGGGACAGTTCCGGGGTGAGCTGGCCGGCGTAAAGGACGTAGCCTTGCTGCGTGGAGGACGCGATTTTCTGGAACTGGGCGATTCCTTGGGCAAATTCTGGATTAAACGTCATGGCCGATTTGATTTCAATGGGGATTAACTGCCTGTTTTGCCGGAACAACAGATCCACTTCGTGGCCTTTGTTGTCGCGGTAAAAGTAGAGTTCAGGCTCTTTTCCTGCGTTGAGTCTGGCTTTCAAGGCTTCGATGACGACCATGTTTTCAAAGAGATTGCCGATCAGGGGATCGCGGGCCGCCAGCGCGGGCGATTCAATGCCGAGCAAGTAGGACGCCAGCCCGACCTCGGTAAAATAGATTTTTGGCGATTTGACGATGCGTTTGCCAAAGTTTTCAAAATAGGGCTTCAACCTAAAAATGGTGTGCGACGCTTCGAGCACCGAGAGCCATTCTTTGAGCGTGGTGCTCGACACCCCCACGTCGTTGGCCAGCGAACTCAGATTCAAAACCTGACCGACGCGTCCGGCGAGCAGGCGCGTGAAGTGCTCAAAGTCGGTCAGGCTCCTGAGGTGGATCATTTGCCTAATGTCGCGCTCGATATAGGTTTGACAGTAATTTCGGTACAGGCGCGTCGGATTGACTTTTTCGCTGTACAGGCGCGGCATAAAGCCCTGATAGATCAATTCGTCGCGCGTGTGGGTGATGCGGGCTGCTTTGAGTTCTGCTATCGACAAGGGCAGCAGGCGCAAGAGAGCCGTGCGTCCGGCGAGGGATTGGGCAACGGCTTCTTGCAGACGCAATTGGTGGCTGCCGGTGAGAATGTATTGCCCGCGTTGCCGGCTGCTGTCCGCGAGGACTTGGATGGTTGAGAGCAGCTCGGGTACGCGCTGAATTTCGTCGATGATAACGGGCGGGGGAAATTGCGAGAAGAAAGCGTGGGGATCGCTTACCGCCAGCCGGCGCACCTCGGGTGCTTCGAGGTTCGCGTACGCGTGGTTGGGAAACTGCATCCGCGCCAACGTGGTTTTTCCCGCTTGCCGCGGGCCGATGATGGTCACCACGGGAAATTCGGCTGCCGTCGCGGCCAATTCTCGGACGATTTGTCGCAAAATCACGGTTTTAGGCTCCATTCGCGTCGATGCCACTTGGGGACAAGATAAAAGAATTGGTACAGATTTCAAATTACACTTGAAATTTGTACCTCCATGACCTTGCCGCGCAACTTGGAAGCTGATGACCGGACGCAGCTTGGGATAGAAAGCATCGGCGGGCCGCCTTGGTGGAGTTGGTTCGCAACCGAGGAACGAGGCCGGCTATAGGAACATTCCTACGCTGCGCTCTAAGCACCGAGGGGTCTCCACCGACACCTCGCTATCGTGGGGAGCGGCTCTTCTTCAGGAATGCCTGATTCTGTTTGACCACGCCAGTGACGTTCAACCTGTACCGAGCCATGTTTTCGCTAACTCCACATTTCCTTGCGATTTCTTTCTCGTTTGACCCCCTACGGACTTCCGCCAAGAGCAATGCCCGGGGTAGGAGGAGGCAGCCGGACAGCCAGACAGCTTCTTCCTCCTGAATCGCATCACACGAGAGGAACGTAACATCACCAAGCGTTTCAATCCGGCTTAATTCGTGGTCAAGAAGGATATGTGCAATCTCATGCGCTAGATCGCTCCTTCGGCGCGACTTGGCGGAAAGAGGGTTGTATACAACGACCACACGATCAGCCGAAGGCCGAAACGTACACGCCGAGAAGGCATCGTGCTGAATCTGTTTGAGTTCGACGAATCTTTCGCGTGCGATCAACTCGTCTCCCGCTCGGATCTCAATGCCTAGTAGCTCGGCGAGCACTTCTGGTGCGACCGACTGAGCGGCACTCATTCCAAGTTCTGCTCGTACGCGTTTCGCGATTTCCTCGGCTTCGGACTTAAACCCTCTACGCAGGGCCATCAGTGATTTCCTCTATCAGTGCTTTATTCAGATCGTTGAGCAGCGTCCCTAGAGCGCGAGCCGCGTCTGGCCGGAATGTCTTCGCGGCTCGCAGATGTGCCGCACAGACTTCTTGGGGGCGTACCAGCACCTGATAGAGCTCTCGGACGATACCTGCTATCTGTTCGGCTGCTTCAGGAGGGAGGTTGCGGTCGGCCTGAAGATGCTCTGCAATCAGGTCCGTGGTAGCCGCCACCTTTTCTTGGAGTTCAAAGAATTGCTTGATGTCGGCCCCACACCACTCAACGAGTCTCTTGAACTTAGGAAGGTCGGGGACATGCCCCTTCTCGACGCGCGCCAAGGTGTTGAAGGGGATTCCGGTTTCAGATGCCGCTTCACGGAGACTCATCCCTCGCCGATTCCGCTCGTCCAAGACAAGGCGTCCTAGGTCGCTGAGCTCAAGTTTGCCTCTGTTCATGTCCTTCTCCTGTATTAGAAACGAAACATTGTACCATCTATTGACAAGAGGTGGGCAATAGGTTATCCTATATAAACGTACCGGAGTTGGTACTGTCAACATCTTGTGAAACAATCGAAAGGAGTCTGACGATGACAGACAAGAGTACCATCACGATAATCGTGAACGGACGAGAGAAAACCGTCACGTCAAGCGAACTCTCCCTTAATGACGAACTCTCCTTCGATCAGGTGGTGAGGATCGCTTTTGACCCACCTCCCTCGGGCCCAGATATCATCATAACTGTCACCTACAGGAACGGTGCAGGGCGGCCACTAGAAGGAAGACTCAAAGCGGGCGAGAGCGTGAAAGTCCAAGACGGGACGATATTCAATGTCACACCAACTGATAAGTCGTAGCCCTGACCTCAAGCGGCTCCAAGACGATGGCTACGAAGTTGAGGTGCGGTCCCTCCATCTCCTTCTAAAGCACATCCCGTACGTTACGGAAAGTAGGATCATCAAGTACGGCACTCTGGTTTCAAAGTTGACTCTGGCAGGTGATGTCACAGTGAGGCCGGACTCTCATGTTGTGATGTTCACTGGAGATATGCCTTGCAACCAAGAAGGCCGTCCACTCACAAAGATTCATCTTTCCAGTGGACGCCAGGAGTTAGGAGCCGGATTGGTAGTCGACCACGAATTTTCGAGTAAACCATCGGGAGGCTACTCTGATTACTACGACAAGATGACCACTTACGAGGGCATTATTTCTGAGCCGGCCCAGTCGATCGACCCGAACGTCACTGCTCGGACCTTTGCCGTCTCTGAAGCTCAGGATGAAGATTCGATCTTCAGGTACATCGATACGGCATCAAGCCGTGCTGGCATTGGTGCTGTCACAGAAAAACTAGAAGTCGGTGCAGTCGCCATCGTTGGGCTGGGTGGCACTGGCTCATACATACTCGACTTGGTAGCAAAAACCCCGGTGAGGGAGATCCACTTGTTCGACGGTGACAGGTTTGGGCAGCATAACGCGTTCCGCTCGCCGGGTGCGCCGTCCGTCGAGACGCTGGAGACCGCACCGCTGAAAGCAGCCTATTTCGGAAACATCTATTCTGAGATACGGCGTAACATCTCCGTCCACGAATATATCGATGAATCGACGGTTGATGTCCTGCGTCAAATGGACTTCGTGTTCATAGCAGTCGACAAAGGGCACAGTAGGAAACTTGTAGTAGAGAAACTGGAAGAGTTCGGCGTACCATTCATCGATGTGGGGATGGGTGTGGACGAAACTGACGGTTCGCTGTTCGGCCAGTTGAGAGTAACCGTGAGTACGGAGCAGGCACGAGGCCATGTCCACTCAACACTCCCGCTTTCAGATGGCGATGGCGAAGACGACTACTCACGCAACATCCAGATTGCTGAACTTAACGCACTGAATGCGGCCCTAGCCGTGATTAAGTGGAAGAAACTTCTCGGGTTCTACGTCGATATTGAGAAAGAGAATGAGAGTTACTACCAGATCGACGGGAATAATCTGATCAACCAGGACCAAGCGTGACTCGCGTCAACTCGCTTGAGCACGAATTCGTTGACTACATCCCAGATGTCTTGGATGATGGAGTATTGTACGTGTCAATACCCTTCGCTACGGCTGTACATAGGTGCTGCTGCGGATGTGGGAGTGAGGTCGTCACGCCGCTGGACCCAACCGACTGGCAAATGACATTCGATGGCAAGTCCGTTTCTCTCTATCCATCAATAGGAAACTGGAACTTCGACTGTCAATCTCATTACTGGATTCATCGTAACCAAGTGAGGTGGGCTCGACGCCTTTCCAAAGACGAAATCGAGAAGGGTCGAGCCCGTGACCGCTTCCAAAAAGCGCAGCAATTTGGCGAAGCACGGAAGTCCCTCTGGCGGTTCGTTCCCAAGTGGATCAGACGGATAGCCGGGCGATAGGCGACATTCATCAGTTGCTGTATTTTAAGAATGCTTCTCAACAGGGCCTTCAAGCTGTCGGCCCCCGACGTCGGTGCGGTCGATGCGAAGGTTACCACACATGCAAGGGGGGGGGCGTGGGTATCCACTAGCAGATGCCGTTTGCGTCCCTTGATCTTTTTTTATCGTATCCAGTGGTTTTTCCTTGGATTGCCGTTTTGACACTCTGTGCATCCACGATGCCCGCCGACGGAGTGGCAAGGCGGCCTGGGTCGGTTCAATCCTACTGGATCAGTGCATACAATATCCGCTCCCAATGCCCTTGTTGTCGCCAACGGTTGAAGTAACCATACCCCGTCTTCCAACAGCCAAACGAGGCTGGCAAAAGCCGCCACGGCCGGTTTTAGCCCGGTACATAAGGCCATGGACCATCAAGCGGACATCGCATGACGGACGACTTGGCCTCCCCGATGCCAAACACGAGCCAGCAGCAGGGGAGACCGCAACGGTCATTGTCCATCCTTCCAATCCATTGCATATTCATTGAGGGACATACTCATTATATCGCACCTTTCAGGCTTTGTGGTGAAACCTAAAGGTCGATTCATGGGTATGTCCTTTCAAGGCTGATCGAAAGAAAAACGGATTTTAAGACAGCTTTCTAAAGGCGATAGCCTCCCAAGGAGATTTTATGAGCGACCGAAGTTTACAATCGGGCTACTACAACACGATCAGCTACCTCGCCGAGCTTTTAGATGAGGCCTTGATGCAGATCAAGCTCGCACGGGGCGACTCACCCTCGTCAGCGGTCGAAAAGGTCTCCAAGATGTTGGAAGTAGCGGCTAGCGAAGAGCACCGCGATCTCTCGACTGCATTCCTGCGCTTGATCCTTCGAGATGAGCTAGGAGAGCAACAGCAGGCTTGGCAAGAACTAAGCGTGCGACTTGGAAAGGGATCGTACGACGAGCATGACGTGGAGATGATGGAGCAGATCGCTGAAATCGTGGACGCCGAGCGGGCGGCGGTATTTCGCAAAAGCAGCCTTTAGGGGCGGCGGTTGACTATGCCTCAACTAGATTACAACGATCCGAGATACGAGAACGCAGCGGCGGCGATTCTGCAACGGCACGACAACAATGAACCCGAGGCGAATATCACGAGTGCGGTGCGGGACTTTTTGCTCTGCACGGGATTGGTTGATGCAAACGAAGTCGCCGAGGAAGTGTCGCCATCGGGCCACTCGGTGCGCGCTGTGGATTTGAAGGCGTCCAACACGTTTATCGAAATCAAGAAGCGCATCAGCACGACCGGCGGCTTTAGTCCCAATGAAATCTATGTGAAGCAGTTGGATAAATACTTGGCGGAATCCATGACGTATGAGCGGAGCGCGCGGATGGGCGTTCTCACAGACGGGCGGTACTGGCTCCTGCGCTGGCCGAATGCCGGCGAGGTCAAAGCGACTAAGCCATATTGCTTTACCCTAGAATCGGCGGCTGACTGGCTGCTTTTGTACGAGTGGCTGCGCGACAAGGTCATCGGTACGCAGGACGACATTCCAGCGCGGCGCACTGAGGTCGAGCAGAATTTTGGGCCGAACAGCCCGTTGTATCGGCGGGATATTGACGCCCTTAACGTGCTCTACCAAGGGGCGAAAGACCGCGAAACCGTCCGCGTCAAGTGCCGTCTGTGGGAAACCTTGTTGCGTGCGGCGTTGGGCGAGATCGCTCGGACGCCCGACGAGCTAGACGATCTGTTTGTCCGGCACACGTACCTGAGCATGGTTATCGGCATGGTGGTACAGGCGTACTTTGGCATCGATATTCGGGAACGAGCCGCTAATGATCCAACGGATTTGCTCTACGGCCGGCAGTTCCGCGACGACACCGGCCTGCAAGACATTATTGAGTCCGATTTTTTTGCATGGCCGGCCGAAGTGGGTGGGGAGCGGCTCGTTGCGCGGATGGCTGAGCACGTCGCCCGCTTTAACTGGCAGGAAGCCCCGGCCGACATCGCCGCAACCTTGTATGAAGCGATTATTCCGCCCGATGAACGCCGCCAGTTGGGCGAGTATTATACCCCGGAATGGCTGGCGCAGGCGATGGTGCAGGAGGTGGTGACAGACCCGCTCGGCCAGCGGGTTCTCGACCCGTCTTGTGGCTCTGGCACGTTTGTCGCCGTGGCGGTGCGCCACTTTGTCGAAGCGGCCACAGAAGCGGCGCTGGATCCCAAAGAGGCATTGAAGCGGCTGCGCGAGGCGGTGATGGGTATTGACGTGCATCCGGTGGCGGTGCGGCTCGCTCGCACGGCTTGGGTGATGGCCGCGCGGCCCCTCCTCGAAGCGGCTACCAACGCTGGGTATGCGGGAAACGTAGCGATACCCGTGTATTTGGGAGACGCCTTGCAGTTGCACTACCAAACCGGCGACTTGTTTATCAGCGGCGATATAGGCATTGAGGTGGAAGGCGATGAGTTCGACAAAAAGCTGATTTTCCCGATTCGCTTGGTGGAGCAAGCCGACACGTTTGACCGGCTGATGAGCGACATTGCCGATGCGATTGAGCGCGGCCATGATCCACTCGTTGCGTTGGACGATCATGGGATTATGGACCCGGCCCAGCGACAGACGTTAACGACGACGATTGGGATCATGCAGGATTTACACGCCGAAGGGCGCAATCACATCTGGGCGTATTACACGCGCAACTTGGTTCGTCCGGTGGCGTTGAGCCGCCGCAAGGTCGATGTGATTGTCGGCAACCCGCCGTGGCTGAATTATCGCAATACCGCTAGCGTGTTGCGCGATAAGCTGGTGCAGCAGAGCAAGGAGCTATATCACATCTGGCAGGGAGGTCGCTACGCAACGCATCAAGATGTCGCCGGGCTTTTCTTTGCCCGTAGCGTCGCGCTCTACCTGAGAATTGGCGGCGTCATCGCCATGGTGTTGCCGCACAGTGCGCTGCAAACTGGGCAGTACGCCAAGTGGCGCACGGGACAATGGGGCGATTTGGCGGTGAATTTTGGCTATAAACCGGCGTGGGATCTGGAAAAACTCGACCCCAACACGTTTTTTCCGGTTGCGTCTTGTGTCGCGTTTGCCGAGTGGATGGGTGAAAATGGCAAAGCGACGCCCTTGAGCGACGAGGTTGAGCAATGGCAGGGGACGACCGGAGCGGAGGATGTGCGGCGGGAGCAAATCGCTATTACCGACACGTCGCTCAGTGGAACATCGCCTTATGCGGACCGCTTTCGGCAGGGAGCTTCCATTGTGCCGCGCTGTCTTTTCTTTGTACATGAGGTCGAGAGCACCACTCTTGTTCGCGCCGCGCAAACCGTTAAGGTGGAGCCGCGCCGAGGTAGCAATGACAAAGCACCGTGGAAGGCTCTCGATCTGACCGCCATCACCGGGCAGACCATAGAGAAAGCACACTTGTTTGACGTTCACTTGGGAGAGACGGTCGTTCCCTACGCGACATTGACACCGCTGAAAGCCCTTTTGCCCTTAAAACGAAACGACGCTGAACTGCCTGTGGACGCTAATGGAACGGGAGGCATTCATCTCGGTGGGTTGGAACAGCGGATGCGGGGACGGTGGCAGCAGGTCAGTATGCTATGGGAACAGAATAAGGGGGCTAACAACCCCAAGAACTTGCTACAGTGGTTGGACTATCATGGCAAACTCTCGGCGCAACTCGAATGGCGAAAGAATGACAAGGGCGTTCCCATTCGCGTGGTGTACACTGCTTCAGGACAACCTACGGCTGCGATTATAGATACCCATGATGCTATAATTGACTACACGTTATTCTGGGCACCTTGCAAGGACCTTCAAGAGGCCCATTACGTACTCGCCATCATCAATAGCCGCACCCTGTATGAAACGGCGAAACCGTTGATGGCCAAGGGGCAGTTTGGAGCGCGCCATTTGCAAAAGCACCTGTGGAAATTGTCGATACCGGAATACGATGCAGCGAACCGTTTGCATCAGAACATTGCGACCGCCGGCCAAGCGGCGGCAAGCGAGGCCGCGCAGCAGTTGCAAAACCTATACAAGCAACGCGGCGATACGGTCAGCACGACCGTAGCCCGCCGCGAATTGCGCGGGTGGCTCGCCCAATCGGGCGAAGGTAAGCAAGTAGAGACGTTGGTAAAGCAACTATTGACGTAATCCGCTCCACAGAATAAGGAACCCATGCCTCCCACCGGAATCGACCGCAACCTAACCCACTACGCCGACCCAGGGTTTAGCCGCTACTTGCGCCGCGCTTTTCTCGCTTCGGCTGGCTACGACGAGGCGGATTTGCAGCGGCCCGTCGTCGGCATCGCCGATACTTCGTCCGACTACACCACCTGCCATCGCGCCATGCCCCAGCTCGTGGAAGCGGTCAAACGGGGCGTGTTGGAAGCGGGCGGGCTGCCCTTGGTCTTTCCAACCCTTTCCCTCGGCGAAATCCTCCTGTCGCCAACCGCCATGCTCTACCGCAACCTCATGGCCATGGCGACCGAGGAAATGATCGCCGCCCAGCCCATGGACGCGGTCGTGCTGCTCGGCGGCTGCGACAAAACCCTGCCAGCCCAACTCATGGCCTCGGCTGCCGCGCCCGTGCCCGCCATCCACCTCGTGGCCGGGCCGATGCTGGCCGGGGACTGGCGGGGCGAGCGGTTGGGCGCGTGTACGGATTGCCGCCGCTACTGGGCGCAGCACCGGGCCGGCGCACTCAGCGCCGAAGAAATCGCCGCGGTCGAGCAGAGCCTGTGCCCAACGGCCGGGACCTGCATGGTCATGGGCACGGCCTCAACCATGGCCTGCGTGGCCGAAACCCTCGGGCTGATGCTGCCGGGCGCGGCCACCCCCGCGGCGGTCTCAGGTCAGCGTTTGCGACTCGGGGTAGCCACGGGGCGCCGGGCCGTAGCCTTAGCCGCCGAGGGACGCTCGGCGCGAGACATCCTAACGCCCGCGGCCTTTGCCAACGCGCTCAAGGTGCTGGCCGCGCTGAGCGGCTCCACAAATGCGGTCGTGCATCTGCTCGCGATTGCGCGCCGGGTCGGCGTGAGCTTGTCGCTCGACGACTTTCACGCGGCCGCCCAACAAGTGCCCCTGCTGGTCGATTGCAAGCCAGCGGGCACTGGGTACATGGAGGATTTTGACAAGGCCGGCGGCGTACCCGTCCTGCTCAAGGCACTGACGCCGATGCTCGACCTCGATGCGGTGGGAGTCACCGGCCAACCGCTCGGCGCACTCTTGCAGGAGGTGGCCGCACCCGGCGCGTGGCAGACCGCGGTCCGCACCTTGGCCGCGCCGCTGGGGCCAGCGTCCTCCCTCGTGGTGCTAAAAGGCTCGCTCGCGCCCGATGGAGCGGTCTTAAAGAAGGCCACCTCGTCCCCCCACCTGCACAAGCACCGAGGGCCGGCTGTCGTGTTCGACGGACCGGACGCAGCCGCGGGCGTTGACGACCCCGCCTTGAGCATTACGCCGGCGCACGTACTAGTGTTGCGCGGGGCCGGGCCGGTGGCCTTGGGCATGCCCGAAGCGGGCTCCATGCCCTTGCCCAAGTACCTCGCCGCCCAAGGGGTCGAGGACATGGTGCGCGTTTCCGATGGGCGGATGAGCGGCACGGCGTATGGGACGGTCGCTTTGCACGTGGCCCCGGAAGCGGCCATTGGGGGGCCGTTGGCGCTGGTCCGCGACGGCGATCTAATCGAGTTGGACGTAGAAGCCGGCCGCTTGGATTTGCTCGTCCCGGAGGAAATCCTCGCCCGCCGGCGGGCCGAATGGACCGCGCCGGCCGCGCCCGCCCGGGGATGGCCGCGGCTGTACGCCGAGCGCGTCTTGCAGGCGAACTTGGGGGCGGATTTGGATTTCTGCTAAACAACGCAAGGAGGAATACATGCTTAGCGCATTGCTCGCCGACCGCGAGCGGCAAGGCAAACCGATTCGCGTCGGCCTCATCGGCGCGGGAAAATTCGGCGGGGGGCTGGTCGCGCAGATTGCCCAGATGCAGGGCATGGTCGTCTCGGCCATTGCCGACATCAACTTAGCGCGTGCCCGCTACGCATATACGGCGGGGTACGGGGATGTTGCGGTCGAAACGGCGGACAGCCCGTCGGCGGTGGCCGCGGCCATACACGCGGGGAAATTCACCGTCGTTGAAGACGGGCTGTTGGTCGCACAAGCCGAGGGGTTGGACGTGGTGGTGGAAGCGACGGGCTTGACCGCGGTCGGGGCCAGCATGGCCAGCGCGGCGATTGCCAGCGGCCACCACCTCGTGATGGTCAACGTCGAAACGGATGTGACGATCGGGGCGCTGCTCAAGCGCAAGGCCGACCGGGCCGGCGTGGTGTACTCGCTCGTCGATGGCGATCAGCCTGGGGTGGCCATGAACATGATCGAATGGGCGCGGTCCCTCGGCTTGGAGGTGGTGGCTGCGGGGCGCGGCACCGTGCTCTTGGCCGACGATCCCCAAGGCACCCCGGACAATGCAGCGGCGCGGTTTGGCTTTGACGCAGAAACCTTGCAACGGCGCAACATCAGCTTGAAGATGTACAACTCCTTCCGCGACGGCACCAAAGCCCAAGTCGAGGCCACGGCCATCGCCAACATGGCCGGGCTAGTCCCCGACATAAGGGGCATGCACGAGCCGTCGTGCAATTTGGCGGACATTCCGCAAAAGTTCAGCTTGGCCGAAGAAGGGGGGCTGTTGAGCCAACGCGGGGTCGTCGAGCTGGCCAACAGCGTCGCCGAGGACGGCAAAACCCTGCTCGCCGATCCGCTGCGGATGGGCGTCTTTGTCGTCGCCCGCAGCGAGCACGCCTTTACGGTAGAAGACCTCGCCACCTATCACCTGCATCCGGGCGGCGACGGCAAAAACTTCCTCCTCTACCGCCCCTATCACTTGGTGGCGGTTGAGGCCCCGATCACCATCGCCAAAGTCGCGCTCTACGGCCTGCCGACCGGCGCCCCACGCCCGGTGCCCACAGCCGAGGTGGTCGCCGTGGCCAAGCGCGATCTCAAAGCCGGAGAGACGCTCGACGGCGGAGGCGGCTACACCGTGGTGGGACAGAGCGAAAAGGCCACTGTGGCCCGCCAAGAGGGGCTGTTGCCGTTGGGATTGTCCGGTGGGGCCGTGCTCAACCAAGACGTGCGGCAAGGCGACGCCATTGCCTACGCCATGGTCGATGTGCCGGATTCGCTGGCGTTGCAACTGCGGCGAGAGCAAGACGCCGTGTGGGAACAAACTTGAAGTAATTTTTGCGGACTTATTGACCTGTCGCATCACGAACAGCACACGAGAGACAGGCCGGGCAGCAACACCAAGTATGTCCACTGGGAGCAAATGCGGGGCTGGCACTGGCGGCCTTAGACGATCCGCTGCGAGACTACGCCGTGCAGATCCATCTCAAAGTCAATGTCCACAATCGGCGGCCGGGCGTAGTGCCAACAGACGCCGCATCGCCGCGCCGCGTCCATCGTCGGCAGGAGAATTTCCGCGAGAATTTCCGCGAGGGGATAGATGGTGTACACGCCAACCTCGTCGATTAAATCCCACGTCCCGCCAAGCCCGGCGAGCCGCTCGCCCATGACCTGCGCCACATAAGCGGCCTTCTCGCGCATGGCCGCGGGCGATGTATCGCCCGGGCGGATAATCCCCTCGGACGCGAGGCGACCGGCCCGCAACTCGCCGGCCCCGGCCACGATCAGGGTTTTGCGGTCGATGCGGTCGTTGGGAACCGCGTAGGAAAAGGCGTGCAGCGAAGGCTCCGCTGGCGGGTCGCAGGCCGGCGCGACATTTGTGCGGGCCACCGGATTGAGCTCTTCTACGTACAAACCCCACGCCTGCAGGACAGCGCAATAGTCGCGGTTGAAGTCGATAAATCCCTGCATGGTAAAGGGCGCGGGCGAGCGCAGTTCCATTGCACAGAGCGCGACGCGGTCGCGGCCTTCTGCCGCCAGATGCGCTTCCACCCGCTCAAAGCCCTCGCGCCAAGGCAACGGCTCAGCGAGTACGACGCGGACGATCTCCCAGCCCGGCTCGGCCACGACGCCGCAGGAGTAGGGGTCAATGCCCCGGAGAAAGCGATAGTGTCCTTGGGGATGTGCGATCAGCATAATTTCGTCTTGAAAGGGGCCGGAAAGGGTTTCAACGTCGGCCACCGAGGGCCTTGCGTCAAGACTTCTTTCGCGCTTGCCTCTATCCTGCCGTGGAGGGCTTGCTCAGAAGGTCTTGGTATTTTACTCTCCACTGGTGCGTTGCTGCCGATTTTATGCGTGATACGTGTATAGGACGTTAGATTATGCCAAACGAAATAGTTTTTGAAGTCCACGAAGCAAAGGAAGGGGGCTACTACGCCGAGGCTGTAGGATGCGACATCATCACTCAAGCTGACTCGTGGGAAGATCTGAAGCGAATGGTCCAAGATGCCGTGCTGTGCCACTTCGACCGCGCCTCGGTCCCCGGGACTTTCAGACTGCACTTGTGATTACTCGAGAATAAAAATGCCCTACAAAGTCTTAATCCGCTCGGAAATCGAACCGTATCACACCATCATTCCCATGATCGAGGCCCACGCCGAGCTCGTGCGCTGGAATCCGTTGCACCCGCAGCCGCCAGCCGCCCTCCTTCGCACCATCGAAGGAGTGTACAACTACGGCCACTACGCCTTCACAGCCGAATACATGGACCTCATACCCGAACTTCGCGTCATCAGCAACTTCGGCGTGGGCGTAGATCACATTGACCTCCAAGCGGCCCAAGAGCGCGGCATCCCCGTAGGCAACACGCCCAACGTCCTCGACGGCGCGACGGCCGATATGACCTTTGCCCTCCTCTTAGCCGGTGCACGCAACCTCATCCAAGGCGACCGCTTTGCGCGCGGCCCGGACTTTGTGGCCTACGATCCGAGCTTCATGCTGGGGCAGGAGGTTCACCACCAAGTCCTCGGAATCATCGGGCTGGGCAGCATCGGCTACCAAGTAGCGCGCCGCGCCCGGGCCTTTGACATGACCGTCTTGTACCACAACCGTCGCCGCAACCCCAAAGCCGAAGCCGATCTCAAAGTGCGCTACGTCGGGCTCGACGAGCTACTCCAACAGGCAGACTTCGTGACCTTGAACATGCCACTGACCGAGCAGACGCGGGGCATGATTGGCCGGCGCGAGTTGGGCCTGATGAAGCCATCGGCCGTGCTGGTCAACGCGGCGCGCGGGGGCGTTGTCGATCACGACGCGCTGCTGGCCGCCTTGCAAAGCGGCAAGCTCCACGCAGCCGCCCTCGACGTGACCGAACCCGAACCCCTGCCCCGCGATCACCCCCTCCTCGCGCTGGACAACCTCGTCGTCATACCCCACTTGGGCAGCGCGACCCACCAGACGCGCCAAGCCATGGCCGAGCGGTCGGTGGGCAACCTGCTGGCCGGGCTGGAGGGCCGACAACTTCTGAGCCGCATCGTTTAAGCAAAGGAGAACAATGAACGCGAATCACCACTATAAGGTCGTCATCGTCGGCTCGGGGCCGGCCGGGCTGACCGCCGCCCTGTACGCAGCCCGCGCCGACCTCGCGCCGCTGGTCCTAGAAGGCGCGCAGCCGGGCGGCCAGCTAACCATTACCACGGACGTAGAAAACTACCCGGGCTTTCCCGACGGCATCATGGGGCCCGAACTGGTCGATCTGATGCGCCAGCAGGCGCAGCGCTTTGGCGCCGAGTGCAAGTTCGAGACGGTGGCCGCGGTTGATTTGTCCGAGCGACCCTTGGCGGTCAAAAGCGATGGCACCCAGTACACCTGCGACGCGCTGATCATTGCCACGGGCGCGTCCGCGCGCCTGCTCGGCTTGGAATCCGAGCGGCGGCTGATGGGGCACGGGGTCTCGGCCTGCGCCACCTGCGACGGCTTTTTCTTTCGCGACAAGGAGCTCGTCGTCGTCGGCGGCGGCGACTCGGCCATGGAGGAAGGGACTTACCTGACGAAATTCGCCTCCAAGGTCACCATCGTCCACCGCCGCGCCGAGTTTCGCGCCTCCAAAATCATGCTCAAGCGCGCCCAAGACAACGACAAGATCGACTTCGCGGTGAACGCCACGGTCGAGGAAATTTTACAGGCGGATGACGAATTGGCCGTGCGCGGGGTGCTGCTGCGCGACACCCACACCGGCCAGACGCGCGAGTTTGCCTGCGACGGCGTCTTCGTCGCCATCGGCCACGTGCCCAATTCCCAGCTTTTCGCGGGCGCGTTGGCCATGAACGAGCAGGGCTACATCCGCACCGAGCCGGATTTGACCGCGACCACCATCCCCGGGGTTTTTGCCTGCGGCGACGTGCAAGACTCCGTGTACCGCCAAGCCGTCACCGCAGCCGGCACCGGGTGTATGGCGGCGATTGAGGCCGAGCGGTTTTTGGCCCATTAGGCTCGGCCGGCCAGCCCCGCGTACACCTCGCGCCCCCTCCTGAACAGTTCGCGCACCTCCTCGCGCTGCCGGTCGTCGTTATAGCGACCATACCCGTCGATCCACTGGAGCGATTCGTCAATCGAGCGGGCGAAGAAGGTGGCGTCGGCCGCGCGCTCGGCCGGCGGTGCGCCGCAGCAGAAGTAGGTCGGGCTCGAATGCGCGTATATGGACTGGCCAAAGCTGTCGCGTGAGTCGCCCCACAGGCGGGCGGCAACCCACCCGTCGCGCTCGGCCCTGAAGCCGTGGCGCAATGCGCCCTCGCGCCGGCCGGCCGGCCAGTCCCAGCGCTGGACGACCGCGCCGTTGACCACCAACTCGGCGCGCTCCAGCGGATAAAACGAGCTAAAGGTCACTTCGGCCTCTAACTCCGCGCCGCGGCTGCATTCCACCGTATCGCCCATCGGCTGGCCGTTGAGTGCGAGCTGGAGGGCCGGGCCGTTGGTGATGAAGGTCCGCCCCTGCTTCATCCCCTCAATCCAGCGCGAGTACGAAAATTCCCCAGCCACTTGCACGTACACGCGATTGTTGGAGCACACAAACCAATCCGTGCCGGTCGAGGCCGGCAGCCGTAAGCCGCAGTTGAGGAGCTTGTACCAGAGGTCGTATTCTGGATCCATCCAAAAGGGGTCGAACAGGTTGAAGGCGTCTAGCTTGCCGAGCGCCGCAGCCACCGGGGCCTCCATGCCGCGCCCGTTGTGGCACCAGATGACCAAGCCGCCCTGCTCGCGGGCGTCGTCGCAGCAAAAGCACAAGGGCGGGTAATCCGGGTCGAATTGCCCGGCGAGGGTGTGGCCGCGGCTGACGGGCTGCACGAGGTTGCGGATGTTGAGCAACATCACGTGGCCGTAGCCAAAGCCCCACGGCGAGTTGTCGCCGTAGTGGCGGTTTTCCTCGCCGATGTCGAGGACGTGATGGGCGGTGGTAAACTCGTTCATCACGCCAATGGGATACTTGTTGGATGCGTAGGGCAACTGGCGGCGGTCGAGTACGCTGACGCAGGTCACACTATACCCTTCGACGCTGCAATCAATCCCCAGCCGCTCGTCGGGCCGGGTCTCCTTCTCGTCGTAGTGAATGTGCGTGTTGCCCGGATACCAAGCCTCTGCTTGGGGGCGATACCAGCGGCGCAGCGGAATCTCCAGCTCGACGCGGCCCTTGACCGGCAGTTCCACGGTCGTGCGATGGGGTTCGTACTCGGTGCCGCGCTCGACGAGCACATCCGTGCGCCCCCGGCTGCCCTCAACGGCAAACGCCCCATCGCAAAAGAAAAACGGCGTGCCCGGGCCGCGCTTGAGCATGGAGTTCGGGGGGTGGGAAAAGGTGCCCGAGGCCGTGAGGATGTGGACTTTGGCGTCGAGCGATTCGCCCGAGACTTCGTCGATAATGGTGCCGTGCAGCGTGCCCATAGTGCCTCCTGTCAGTTGAGCGAATACGTTTCGTACGGGGCCGCGCACGGGTTGCCGCGGCTGATGTGCATGCGGCCTCGATCGGCCTCGATCACCACCGAAAATACGCTCGTCCAAAAGCCGGTCTGCGGATGGTCGTTGGCGTGGCGGCAGATGGAGTAGGGGTGGCGGTCGTGGTCGCGCAGGACCGCTTGTACTTGCGCCATGCTGACCCGCCGTTCCGCACCGAGCAATTCTTCGACGCGGTCGTAGCGCGGACCGGACTCGATCAGCTCGGGAAATTCGCGGTTGATCGGCGCGAGCTCCGGGTGTAGGCAGTGATTGGTGTGGACCACGAGCTCGTCATCGCGCAAGACGTGGACGCGGCCCACGGTGAGTTCGAGATCGGCCGGCCCCTGCGGGGTGGCGAGGAGGATGTTGCCGGGAATGGCGCGGTCGGCCCGGCGCACCGCAGCAACCGCGCCGCTGAGCGAGGTCTGTTCGTAGATGGTGCGCACGGCAAAGTAGTGCGGGACGCCGACCGGGCGGCTGGGGGCCGGCAGCGTGTTCATGCAGACGCCCATACCGGCGTCGTTGCATCCGATGTACGCGATGAGGCCCGCTTGGGTGATGTTCAGCAGCGCGGGCTTGCCGGCCGGCCGGCGCGTCAGCACGATCGTAAAGGGGTCCAGCGCGGGGTCGTTGTCCCAGTTTTGCGCGGCAATCGCCCGGCCCTCCGCGCTGCGCTGGGGCGCGATGGCCAAGGCCGTGCAGGCCGCGTCTTCCTCCGGGCAAAGCTGGTTGCGCACCTGTAGGAGCATCAGCTCGTCGAGCGCGACGCCGGCGCCTTCGCTCATGCCGCGCAACTCGTCGAGCAGGTCGGGCGCGTACGCGGCCGCGCAGGCCATGCTCCGGCGGCTTATGTCCAAGGCGCGGGCGCGCGAGACGCACACGGTCTTGTTGACGCGCGCTAGGGCGATGGCGGCAAAGCCGCGGATTTCGTCGCGGGCGGCCTCGCCGAGCTGGCGGCCCAACTCGTGCGGCGAGCCGCTGACTTCAATGTGGCGATACCGGGTGCTCATATTCGCTCCTTTGGCTCAGGGCCGCACTTGCAGCACGACCTTGCCGATGTTGCGGTTTTGCCGGAGGATGGCTTGGGCTTGGGCTGCGCGCTCAATGGGCAGCACCTCCTCGATCACAGGCCGCACGCGCCCGTCGATCAGCAGCGGCCAGAACCGCTCCTTGAAGGCCGCGACGATTGCGGTTTTCTCCGCGTCCGAGCGGCTGCGCAACACCGAGCCGATCAGGCGCAGGCGCTTTCTCTGGAGTTCCAAGAGGTCTATTTGGGCTTCAGCGCCGGTCAGGACGGCGATCACCACGAGGCGGCCCCCGGACTTGAGCAGCCGCACGTTGCGCTCCAAGTAGGCAGCCCCGGCCATGTCGAGGATCACATCGACCCCGTCGGTGTGGGCGAGAATGGCCTCGGCAAAGTCCCGCTCCTTGTAGTTGACCCCAAACTCCGCGCCCAGCGCGAGGCAACGCGCCACCTTGGCGTCCGTGCCGGCCGTGACGATCGCCTTGGCCGCGGCTTGGCGACACAACTGCACCGCGGCCGTTCCCACGCCGCTGCCCCCGCCGTGGATGAGGGCGGTCTCGCCGGCGCGCAAGCCGGCTTCGCAAAACAAGTTGACAAAAGCGGTGAGAAAAACCTCGCAGATGACCGCGCCCCAAGTGAAGTTGCGGTCGCCGGGCAGGGGCAGCAGATGGGTGGCGGGAACGGCCACGCGCTCGGCGTACCCGCCGCCAGAGAGCAGGCCGAGGACGCGGTCGCCGGGCCGCCACTGCGTCACAGCCGCGCCCGTAGCAGCGACCACGCCCGCCATTTCCAAGCCCAGGTACGGGGATGCGCCCGGCGGCGGCGGGTAGTGGCCCGCGCGTTGGAGGAGATCGGCGCGGTTGACGGCCGTGGCGTGAATATCGACGAGGACTTCGCTTGGGCCACAGGTGGGATCGGGGACCTCTTGCCAGCAGAGCGCGCGATCCGCGTCGTTGGTTATGGTTATCGCTTTCATAGCCCATACTTTGACGCATCGGGCGGTGGAGCGCAAGTTGCACCGAGCGCGGGGCAGGCGTACATTTCAAGCCGCTTTCAACAAAACCGAACCAACATGACCAACATCGAAATCAAAGCGCACTATCCAGACGTCAAGCGCGCCGAAGAAAACCTCAACGCCCTCGGCGCGGGGTTGGCCGGGACCTTCCACCAGAAGGACACCTATTTCAGCATTGATCAAGGGCGGCTCAAGCTGCGCGAGTTGAGCGTAGATGAAGGCCATCTGATTTTCTACCAGCGCGAAGACCTAGCCGGCCCCAAGCGCAGCGACTACGAGATTGCCAAGACCGAAGACCCCGAGGGCTTGCGTACCATTCTCAGCGGCATCCACGGCGTCTGGGTGGAGGTGGAGAAGACGCGCCAAGTCTGGCTGTGGGAAAACGTGCGCATCCACCTCGACGACGTAAAGGGCATCGGCCCATTCGTCGAGCTAGAGGCCGTGACCGAAGAAAAGGGCATTGAGGAGTCGCACCATCGCGTCGAGGCCCTGATGCGGGCGTTGGAAATCACCAGCGACCAGCTAGTCAAAGGCTCCTACGGGGATCTCGTCGCCGCTAGCTGAGCCTTAGACGAGGGCGAGATGCCCTCGCTCCCAAGAGCACTATTCCAAACGGCATTGCTCAATCCAACGGAGTGATCGCTCCTACGGTCAGATTGTCGAAGGCCACTTCTTGGTCGCCACCTATCGTGAGACCTACTCCTCCCTTCGGTGTAAGTGTCGTCAAAGACCGTAGCGACGAGAGTTCCATTGATGGATGCCTCTATCCAGCTATCTTCAATAAGAACACTTAACGTATTGGTTCCCTCTCCATTGATGGACGAGCTATAAGTCCAATAAACCAGTGATATGGGGGAACCCCCGCTATCCCATCGGCTTAATGCAAAACGCTACGCTCATTGGCACTTATGCGAAATCCGTAGAAACTGTCCCCAGAGAAATTGTTCACCTTACGATAAAAGGTGATACCGTACCCATAGTTCTTAACACCACGAAGCCATTGGGTCGTGACTGAGACGTAGAGTGGTCCCCCAAAGTTGTAGAGTGGTTCCCCATAGTCGAAAATTTTGTCTGTGGTCAAACTCGTCAAGAAGTTGTCATCACTACCCCGTCCAATTAGCCTCCCTCCTTGTACTCGCCAAGTTCCAGACCCTCTTTTGTCCCAAGACACGTCATCGCTGAAGTCCTCCCTAAAGGAACGTGAGTTCGGGTTAACCGGCCTCTGCTTGGCTGGGCCCGTTGGTTTTTAAGGTAGGTTTTTTGGGTTGGTGGGCATAGGCAATTAATCCGCTGATGAGATGGACCATAAAATTGATTGGGCTTCGATGTCTGGTATGCTCAATCTGGGCGATATTGTTGAGTTGGTTGATGATGGTTTCGATGAGGGTTCGTTTATGTAGCAGGCGTTGGTCTGCGCGGGACAGGGGGTGCTTTTTCATGTTGGATCGGGGCTTGGTACTCAAGCGGAGAGTGCTCTGTGCGTTCAGTTGGTGGCCTAGCGTACTGGAAATATACCCTCGGTCGGCGACCAACGTGCCAAACAGGTCGCGCACCAAGCCGACCACGGGTCGGCGATCATCGACGTTGCCGGGGGTCAGCCCCCAGTTGAGCACTTGGCCTTGATCATTACAGACCAGATGGAGCTTGAAGCCGAAAAACCACCCGGTCGAGCGTTTGCCCCATTGGGCAAGGCCGGCAAACAGACGGTGCTGGTGCTGGCGCGCTGCCGCATAGACCTCCAACGGCGTGGAGTCGATAAACGAAATCCCCGTGCAGGAGCCTTGGCATGGACGCAGATAGACGCCTAACGGAATAAGAGCCGAAGGCATTAACTCGACAAAACGCCCATAGCGGACTAACCCCGGAAACGCCCCGCGTAGAGGCCGACAGACCTGCTGCTGGTAGAACGCCTTGAACGTGCGATACTGAGACGGGTGAAACCAAATCAACAAGGTCATGATCTCGCTCAAACAAAGGGAACCCGCCCGCCGACGCTGACGCCGTCCCGCCGTGAATGGGGTGCGTATCCACGAGGGCTCAAAGCCTGGGCAAAAATCATCGACAGGGCAAAACAGTTCAACTCAATTCATCTCGGCCTGTTCGTTGTGATTACCCCAAGGCACGGACGCAAGCCGAGCTGCCTCCGCCGTGCCGTTGGGGGTGTCGCTCCGCCGACTATGGGGGAGAGGTTCTCCCACCGGAAGGGCTAAAAAGCTGCTTAAAGCCCTCACTGCCAATAACCGGCGGCTCAGGAGAGTCCTCTTTGTCATCCAGGAACATTCCTTTGGTCTTCTCGCGGTAAATCTCGTGCGCGTCGTCATAGCTGTTGATCAACGTTACGAGGTCCGCCTGTTCCTTCTCCATGTCTTCGGGGGAACCCGATCTTCGTGCTCCATGAGAGTGCTCATCATGTTCATCTTGACTTGCACCCTGAGCAGCTTGATGATCAGGTCCAGTTGGCGTGAAATCACCTCAAAGTCCACAAACTCCTATTGGAGATCACCGCTGCTGCCTTCTTGGGCGATGGAGTCCTCTTCGCGCACGCCTATTTCCTCTTTGGCGAACCACGTCTGGTACTCGTCCGGGTCGTCGATGATGCGGCGCGCCGCTAGCACTTGGGGATCCACGGTGACGTTGTACGCTTCGGCCGCTGGCAACCCGAATGCTTTTTCGAGGATGTCGAAGGTGAGCTGCCAAGCGATGCGCTCTTCGTTTTCCTGCCAGTGCTTTTCCTCGATCTTGTCGATTTCGTCGATCAGGTGGCTGAGCGGCTGGGCGAGTTGGTTGTACTCCTCGTCGTCTTCGGCGATCTCGTCCAATTCCTCGACTTGGGCTTCGAGCTCGCTGACGTAGTTGAACCCGCGGTGTTCGGCAAAGGCGCGAAAGGCCGCCAAGTCCGCTGGGCCGACGACGAAGTCGGGCGTTAGGTTGGGGTAGTTGAGCCGATGCGCGCGGGCGTAGTAGAAGAATTGGTTGTTGAGGTTGTAGAAGCCTCTGAGCTGCCCGTAGAGGCGGCTGCCGCTGCGCCCGAGCACCTCAATGTCTGGGGCGACGCCGCCACGGCCGCGGACGATGCGCTCGAGCCGGAGGGTTTTGAACTCCTCGTCGTGGCCGCGGACGAGGGTGGAGTCCTTGCGCATGCGCTTGTCAATGGAGCGGCCCGAAGGCGTGTGCCAAGCGGCCATGGTCAACTTGAGCTCGGCGCGGTCGTCGATGGGGACGACCTGCTGCACCGAGCCTTTGCCCACGGTCGTAGTCCCCAGCACCAGCCCGCGGTCCCAGTCTTGGATGGCCCCGGCGACGATCTCGGACGCCGAAGCGGACAGGCGATTGACCAAGACGATCAGGGGCGTGTCGTCAAGCAGGGCGTCCTCGCGGGTGAAGTACTTGGAGGTATCCTTGAAGGCGCGGCCCGCGGTAAAAACCACGAGGTGATCGCGGGGCAGGAAGAGGTCCGCGATCTGCACGGCTTCTTCGAGATACCCGCCGCCGTTATTGCGCAGGTCAAAGATCAGCCGCTGCATCCCTTGTTCCTCTAGCTCGACGATGGCCTTGAACATTTCCCGGCTCGCCCCCTTTTGGAAGCTGTCGAGCTTGATGTAGCCGGTGTAGCCGGGAAAGAGGGTGGCTAGGGAGACGCTGTTGACCTGCACTTCTTGGCGTTCGATCGTCAGATCGAAGGGAGTGGGGCGATCGGCGCGTGCGAGGGTCAGGGTCACGGCGGTGCCCGGCCGGCCGCGCATGCTGTCGGCGGCCACGCTGGCCGACATGCCCTTGGTGGAAGTGTTGTTGATCGCGGTGATCAGGTCGCCCGACTGGACGCCGGCTAGGGCCGCGGGCGTCTGGTCGTGCAGGAGGTTCCACACGGCAATCGCGCTGTCGGGATAGACGACTTGGATGCGAAAGCCCAGCCCTCCGTATTTGCCTTGGGTCTGGATGTTAAAATTATCGAGGTTGCGCTTTTCCAAAAACACCGAGTAGGGGTCGAGAATCTCCATCATCCCGGCGATGCCAAAGCGGATTAGGGTGTCCGCGGCCACCGGATAAAAGGAATTCGCGTCAATGGCTTGGGCCATCTGCATGAGGGTGTAGAGGCGGTGGTTTAGCCGCTTGGCGGCCCCCTCGTCGTCGAATGGGGTGCGGGCCTTGAACGTGTATTCCGAGGCTGGATCTAAGGCGTTGAATATCCCGCGCGCAGCCGCCTGCACGAGGGAATCGGGATGCACTTCTTCCACGTAGTGTTGATGAACGATCCGGGCCGTCTTTACCAACAGGGCTTTGTATTCGGCTTCAACCGAGCGCTCGGCTCGCAACTCGGAGGTGGACGCGACGAGGGCGAGCAGTAGCAAAACGCGCAAAATGGACAAGCGATACTCCTTGGTCTGTGGGACTGAGTTGCTGTTTAAGGATACTATGGACGTGCTGGTATCGCGTCAAGCAGTGCGCCGCCTGTACGCGAGGGCCAAGCCGCGGAGTACGAGGTCTGGATCGCAGGTGTGGATCGCGGCGATGTGCGGCTGGAGCAGGGGGCCGTCGCCCCCGGTGAGAAAGACTGTGACGCGGCTGTCTAAGGCCGCAGCCATGCGCGAGCAAAGGCCCTCGACGAGAGCGGCCGATCCGTGCAAGGCCCCCGAGCGCAAGCCATCCGCCGTGTTCCGGCCCAGCAGGGGCGGCACCCCCGCGAACTCAACTTGCGGCAACAGGCTGGTGCCCGCGCTGAGGGCGTTTAATCCGAGGCGCAATCCCGGGGCCATCGCGCCGCCGCGGAAGGTGCCCTCGGCGTCAATGGCATCGACCGTGAGCGCGGTGCCGGCATCGACGACTACGGCCGCGCCCGGAGCGGTGCGATGGGCGGCCGCGGCCGCGGCGAGGCGATCAACGCCGAGCTGAGCGGGGTCGTCGTAGGCGATGTGCAGGCCCCAATCCCACGCGCTGCTCGCTTGGAGAACCGGGCCGGCCGCAAGGGCGCGACACGCCTCGGCGTACGCAGCCCCCAGTTCCGCGACGACCGACCCAACGACCGCGCCGAGCGGGGGCGCGTCGAGCAAGGCGAGCAGGCGTTGTAAGCCGACATCGGCCGGAGCAGCCGTGGCGCATTTGTAGCGAAAGACCGGGTCGTCGCCGGCCAAAAGCCCGATGTCGATGCAGGTGTTGCCGATGTCGATGGCCAAGAGCATGGAGAAATTTGGCGATTGACCTTCTGTTGCGGCGTCTATATCTTAGGTAAACTCAAGTCAACCAATATCCAATAATACAGTATCTACCGGACGCCTCAAACAGTTGCTAGCAGACTAGCAGACAGGGAATCATTGTGAACATACTAGGCCAACGCCGTACCTTTATCGTCATTTCCTCCCAAGACGGTCGGATGCGCGAGTGCGGTTTTTTCCCTCGCCTCTTGGGGCTGATCCTGCTGGGGGGGCTTGGTTTTGCGGGGGGGCTTGGGTACTACATCTACACCGAGGGTCTTTATCAAACGGGCGAGCAAAAGGCCCTGCTGGCCTTGCAGGACGAAAACAAAATCCTCCTTCACACCTTAGAGCAGACCCGCGAGGAAGTACAGCAGCTCGGAGAGGCCATGGCCCAGCTCAAGGCCACCGAAGACCGATTGCGCGCTCACCACGAGATGGCACCGCTCGCTGCGGAGCAAGAGCCGGGCGGCGTCGGGGGCGTGGAGGATTTGTCCGAGGAGTTCACGGCCTTGCCGCCGCAAAAGCAGCGGATGCGCGAGTTGAGTGTGCGCATCGACTATCTCAAGCGGATGACCAATCTGCAAGCAAAGAGCTTTGAGGAAATCGAGCGCAAATTTGAAGAGACCAACGTCCAATACTTGCCCACGATTTCGCCGGTTCACGAGGGGCGGACGTGGCGGTCGTCGCCCTTTGGGTGGCGCATTGACCCCTTTACCGGGCGGCGGGCCTTCCACAGCGGCGTCGATTTTGCCGGCCGCAAGGGAATGCCCATCTACGCGACGGCCGATGGCTTTGTGAGCTACGCCGGAACGGATAAATACCTCGGCAACACGATTATTCTCGACCATCGGAAAAAGGAATTCGACGAGCAGGGCCAGCCTTATGCTCATCGCGGCGGCTACCAGACCGAATACGGCCACTTGGACAAGGTGTTGGTCGAGCAGGGCCAGCCGGTCAAGCGCGGGGATCGGATCGGAACGATGGGCAGCACGGGCCGCTCAACCGGCCCCCACTTGCACTACGGGGTGCGCTTGCGGGATCGCGAGTTGAGCAAGCACCGGGGCTACAAAAATCCAGAAGACTTCATCTTCGACAAGAGCGAGGACGATAGGTGGGCCGCCGGCAAGTGAATTAAATTCCACTTAGGCACAGCGAGACCGGTCCGGCGAGCGCGGGCCGGTCTCTTTTTTTACGAGGAGCACCCCCGCATGAGCACCCCCATTGAAGGCAAGGTCGCCGCCATTATCGACGACACCACCCTAGTGCTCAACATCGGTAGCGAGCAGGGCGTCCAAGAGGGCATGGCCTTTGCCATTTTCGCCCCGCACGGCGAGATCGAGGACCCCGACAGCGGGCAGCCGCTGGGCCGTTGGGAAGTGGTTAAGGCGCGCGTAGTAGCCACCCACGTGCAGGAACGTCTGTGTACGGTGCGCGCTCCGGTGGTCGGCGATCCCCCGGTGGTCGGCGATACTCGGCCCTTGAGCGCGGTGATGGTTGAGCACTCGGTGGCTCGCGGCTCAGGCCAAGAGCAGTGGCAAAAGCTGGAGGTGCGGGGGACCGATGTCCGGGGACGGCCGCAAAATCAGCCCATTGCCGTGGGCGATGGAGCGCGGTCGCTGGCCGCGGCCGACGCGGCCGAGGACGATGAGCGCGATCCCGCCGATTAGAGCCGCGCTCGTTGCCCTCTGCATCGGGGGATGCGCTTATTACTCGACTTCCGGCGGCTTGCTGGGCGGCATCCGCAGCATTGGCATCCCGGTGGCCGACAACCAGACCTCGGAGTTTGCCGTGGCCGAGCTCCTGACCGAACGCGCCATCGATGTCTATGGCGAAGACGGCCAGTTGCGGGTAGTAGATGAAGAGAGCGCCGATGCCCTGTTGCAACTCAACGTGCTCTCAATCGAGGACCGCCCCCACACCTATACGACGGCCGAGCAGACCGAGCAGTATCGGTTTGCGGTCTTGGTGGCGGCCGAGCTGGTGCGGGTGGAGGATGGGGAGGTGTTGTTGGCGTTGGCCGAGCTCGAAGGATGGGGAACGTACGATGCCGCATTGGAAGAGGAAGCGGGGCGGGAGCCGGCGGTGGAGCGGGCCCTGAACATGGTGCTAGAGGAATTGGTGGACCGGACGACGGCCGGGTGGTAGCTCAATCGGCGTCCGTTTTTCTTCCCACGACAAAAATCACCACGACAATTAAGCACAGCCCCACGGCCAAGCCCGTAGTCGGCGACCACAGCAGGGTGCTGCCCAAGTAGCCGCACAGCCCGGCGATCGCCATCGTCGTCAGGGCGTAGGGTATCTGGGTGCGCACGTGGGCTAAGTGGTCGCAGGCCGCGGCAATGCTGGAGAGGACGGTGGTATCGCTGATCGGCGAGCAATGGTCGCCGAAGATCGCGCCGTCCAATACCGCGGCCGCCGCGAGGACCGTCAGCGGCAGACCGCCTAGGTCGTAGGCTACGGGGATCAGGGTCGGCAGGAGGACGGCCATCGTCGTCCACGAGGTGCCGATGGAGAAGGCGACCACCGCGGCCAGCAGGAAGACGAGGAGGGGGAAAAAGTGCGGGTTGAGGAAGCCGGAAAGCGCCCCGACGATATAGGCCGAAGTCTCGACCGCCTCGCAGGTTTCCTTGAGTGCCCACGCCAAGATCAATATCACCAGCGCATAAGAAAAGCCCGTAATGCCGCTCATGTATGTTTTGCCTACTTCCGCTAGGCCGAGAGGGCGTCTTGGGCTTGCTTTTTCGCGGCGGGTCAGGGCTAAGACCACGGCGAGGGCCGAACCGGCGAGGGCGGATAGGAACATCACTTTGGCGCTGTCGGCGTGGGAGAACACTTGGATCCAGTAGAGCCGGGCGAAAAAGCCGTGGTCGGCGCGGGCGGCCACCACGGCCGGTGCTTGGCTGGCGTCTAGGTGCATTCCCCCGAGTACGCCGGCGACGACGAGAAGGACGGGGCTTGCGGCCACGGCCCAATGGGCGCGGAGGCCGGGGTGCTCGGGGAGTTCGGATGCGTCCCCGGTCATCGGGCGGTCGCCCGGCGCGATGACTTGGCCGGTTTGGCGGGCGCGGCGCTCGGCTTTGAGCATGGGGCCGAAATCGCGGCCAGCCACGGTTGAGCACAGCACGAAGGCAAGGGTTAGCAGGCAGTAGAAGCGGGCTGGCAGGGCGCGGAAGAACAGTTCGTACCCAGAGATCCCCGCGCCGACTTGCTCCATCGCGCTGTCGAACAGGCCCACCTCAAAGCCGATCCAAGTGCTGATAACGGCGATACCGGCCACGGGGGCGGCGGTGGAATCGACCAGAAAGGCCAGTTTTTCGCGCGAGATGCGGAAGCCATCGGCAATGGGGCGCATGGTGGTGCCGACGACGAGTGTGTTGGCGTAGTCGTCGAAGAAAACGGCCAGCCCCAAGAGCGCGGTGGCCAACCGGGCCGAGCGCACCCCGGCGGCTCGGGCGACCAACAGCTCGGCGATGCCGCGGGTGCCGCCGGCCAGCGAGATGACGCGGATCATGCCGATTAGTGCGGCCGTAAAGCCGAGGATGAAGAGTTGGAAGGAGTCGCGCAACGGCGGCCAGACAAAACTCAGGAGGGCTTTCTCTACGCTGCGGAACGGGAGCGCGTAGAGCGGGACGTCGGCTGGC
Organism: Candidatus Latescibacterota bacterium; assembly: GCA_965242865.1. Classification (GTDB taxonomy): domain Bacteria; phylum Latescibacterota; class UBA2968; order UBA8231; family UBA8231. The sequence continues at coordinate 3,413,820 of CBDETK010000013.1, read as the reverse complement.
AGGGAAACGAGCGCCCCGCCGACGATGGCCAGCCCTAGTCCCAAAATTAGGCGGCCCGTGGCGATGGCGACGAGGATGGCCGTGGCCGGCGGAAAAAGGCTCAGCCCGCTCGTCGCGCCTCGATCAGGCAAGAGCAACGTGCCGAGCGCGGCCGCGCCGAGTGCTAGCGCGAGGCGGAGCAAGGGAAAGGCCGAGCGCACTTTATTCGGCGGTCATCTCGTCCAACAAGCGCGTGAACTCGGCCAGTTGGTCCTCCTGTATGGCTGTGCGCAGCAAGGCTTGCAGTTGATCCTCCTGCTCAATCGCCGCCAAGCGGTCGGCCACCGCCTGCGCGGCATCCTCCGAAAATCGAATCGTCAAGGCTTCTTGGATACTTTGCCGAATCCCCTGCTCGATCCCTTGCTCGATCCCTTGCTCGATCCCTTGCTCGATCCCTTGCTCGATCCCTTGCTCGATCCCTTGCTCGATCCCTTGCTTCAACCCCTGCTCCAACGTGCGCTTGCGCACCCACTCAAACATCGGAAACTCTGTCATAATATCCTCCGAGATGAAAGAAAAAATGGTTGACTCCTCGCACACCAACGAACTCAACACCCCCATGTGCGCCAACACGCTGTGCTTAACTTCACGCGACACCTCCAACCCCTCGGTCGCCGCCACACACCGACCCAACCACGCTTCCACCCCCACCCCCGACGGACGACCCATCAGCGGCGTAAACGGCAGCGCCCCCACATTGCCCGACGACAAATACGCCACCCCATCCAACGCGCTCAACCGCAGCACCTTGTAGCGCAGCACCACCTCATGGCCGACGATGTCCTGCACGTACTCTCCCGGGTCGCGCCGGCCAGCGTCAGGACGCAAGTAGAGCACATAAGACAACAGGGGCAAGCCATGCTCGGCAATGCAGCGTCCCATGTAGCCAGCCATCCGCTGGGGCATGGGCGTCTGAGTGCTGTCGGTGGTTTGAAACTCGCAGTGAACTAACGCTTCCTTGCCGTCGAGCCGGACGCGAAGCAAGCTGTCCATCATCTGGGTCTTGACGGTGGGTTGCTCCGGGTTGAGCGTCTCGATCCACTGCCCTGTTGAGTGCCCCAAGAGAAAGGCCAAAAACCCTTGCGGATGGGCGTTCAAAAGCGATTTGGGTACACTATCGAATTCGGCCATCGGTGCCTTTCGTCTAAGGGGAATCGGTTGGAGAGAAATATATCCGCTGGGCGTCCCAAGACAAAGGACATCGCCGCTTCACGCGCGGCTAGCCATTTTATTCGGCGGTCATCTCGCCCGCCAAGCGCGTCAACTCAGTCGTCTTGCGGCGAGGATTCGACTTTGCGGGCGGGGACGGTGGACATCTCCAGCTTAAAGGCGAGCAAATACATCATAAAACAGCCGATGATCCACCAAGCGATCTGCCACAGCCACAGCGAGGGGATGCCCCAGGGCCAACGGGCGGGATCGGTCTGATTGCCGAGGACGGCAAAGGGGCCGATGGCACAGAGAAACCAAACGACCGTCAGAATCCAGACCGGCGTTTTCCATTTCTTTTTGGCCTCGGGCAAGGCCGTGTGCGCTTTGAGGAAGCGGTGGAAGCGATCGCGGTGGGCGAGGTGGTTGGCTTGCTTGGGCTGGGTGAAAAAGCTGACGACGACGACCGTACTCAGGTTAAAGAGAATGCCCCACCCAGCGCTGTGGAGCGTGAGCGGATAGCGGCCAATGCCGATGAGCCCGCCCAGCTCGGTTATGTAGGTGAAGGTAACGGCGACGAGGCCAACGATGAGGCCAGCGACGATTCCTTGAGGCGTGAAGAAGCGAATGTAGCAGATGCCCAGCAGGGCCGGCCACATCTGAAATCCGTAAGAAACGGCCGCCCCCCCCAGCAAGACGAGCAGGTCGCCGGAAGCGAGGCCGACCAACAGGGCCAAGCTGACGACGATGGCCACGCTCAAGCGGCCGACGAAGACTTGGGCCGAATGCGAGGCCTCTTTATTGAAGAAATGGCGGTAGAGGTCGCGGGTGACAATGCCGCTGGCCGTGGACATGTAAGCGGCCCCGGTCGATTGCATTGCGGCGAGCGCGCAGACGGCCAAAAGCCCCAAGAGGAACGGGAAGCGGTCGGCCAAGGTGTCGATTAGGTAGGGAACCAAGTGGTCGGATGCTGGCAAGCCGAGGGGGGTAGTCCCCGGGATCAGTTCCATATCGAGGAGCCGGGCACCCAGCCCCTGAAAGGCGGTGAAAAAGAACATGATGCCGCCGATGACGAGGGCAGAGGCGACCACCTGTTGCCAAGGGAAAGGCCGCGGGTCGCGGTTGGCAAAGGCCCACATCGAAAACGCCGGGGCCGACTGAATGCCCATCAAGGCGAACATATAGGACAGGATCATCAGGCCGGTCCAAGGGCCGCCTTGGGCGTCAAAAAACAGGGTGCCAACCCGCTCGAGGAAGGAGTCGGACTCCGGCCGCGTCGGAATGGCGACCATGTCGGGTTTTTGCTGGGCGAGGGCGGTCAACCCCCCCTTGAAGGCCGACCAGCCGCCGACCAAGTCGAGGGCGACAAACCCGAGGACGACGATGCCGAACGCCAAGAGGACGCACTGGGCGCAATCGACGTAAGCGACCGAGCGCAACCCACCGGATGCCACGTAGATAAAAACGATCACCGAAAGCACAATCGCCCCGCCTTCAACCGAGCCGATGAAGCTGCCCTCCAGCGGCGTGCCGGTCGTCAAGCGGTTGAAGAGCAGGCCCGACGCCTTGAGCTGGAGGCCGAGATAGGGCACGCTGAAGACGAAAGCGACGATGACGGTGAGGAAGCGCATCGCATCGGTGCGGTAGTAGTCGCTGAACATCTCGCCCGGGGTGATATAGCCAAAGCGTTGGCCCAACAGCCACTGTCGCTTGAGGAACAACACCCCGGTGAAGGGGATGGTGATGGCGTAGAACGAGGCAAAGGCGTAGGGCAGGCCCACATTGTAGATGGTGCCGGGGTGACCGACGAAGGTCCAGCCGCTAAAGGAGGTGGCGGTCGCGGCCAACACAAAGACCCACAGGCCGATCCCACGGCCGGCGATAAAGTAATCCGAGGCCGTCTTGGCCCGGCGGGCGCCTTTGATCCCCCAGAAGACGCAGTACGACCAATAGCCGACGGTAAAGACCAGTAGCCAGACCAGTTTTTCCATGTACTCGCGCCCGCGCTAGTCGGAAAGCCCCACGTCGAAGAGCATGTTGGTGATCTTCCACGAGCCGGAGCGGCGGCTCAGCGTCCAGAACACGTAGCGTTCTTTGGCGTGTTTGGCCGGGCCTTTGACGTGCTCAACGGCCACGGTTTCGCGCGTGACGGCCAAGGCTTCGTCGCCGGCCGGGCCGATGGCCGTGTGGAGCACGTTGCGGTCGAGGTCGTACTGCACGTACGGCAGCCGCTTGTCGAGCCACTTTTCCAGCTCCTCGCTGCCGCTGAAGGCGATTTTGTAGGAGGCCGGCTTAAAAGCGCCCAAGGCGTCGTAGCCCGTGAAATGTGCGTCGAAGAAGCCGAGGATGCCGCTGCCGGTTTCCCACGCTTGGCTTTCGCGCTGCAACAACTCGGCGATCTCGCCGTTGGCCGGTGCGCCCGCTACGGGCAAGAGCGAGTCGCCCAAATCCGCGACCATGGCCGTGGCCAGCCAGTCGTCCTCTTCCTTGAGAAAGGTCCAAAAGCGGTGGACGGCAACCGGCGTCGGCTCGCTCGTCTGGCGATCGACGACGCGCCCGGAGTCTAAGCTGGTGGCAATGGCGTGGGTGGTGCGCACCGCGATAAAGGGAACCGAGCGCACCACCTCGTAGCGCTGGGCTTTGAGGTCGGCCGCTAGCTGGCTTTCAAACGCATCGCGGTTTTCGTGCAGGACCGTCCAAGCGCGCGGGTCCGCGTTGGCATGGCCCTGATAGGCTACGAAGTGCGGGTGGTACGCCTTGAGGGCCAGCTCGCCATCGGCCCGGCGATACCCGGCAATGTCGTTGGCGAGGGCTTGGCGGATGAGGAGGGTCTCGGGCGTTTCGCCGGCGCGGCTGGGGACGGCAACCAGCGGCAGGGCCAAGAGGACGAACAACAGGCAGATTGCATTTTGCATGGCGCGAGAACGGGGGTTAGGGTCAACTCGGGCCGAGCTGGCCCAAGGCCCACTCGGCGTAGTAGGAAACAGTGGCGTCGCTGTCGTAGCGCAACTTTTCGAGTTGGGCGCGGCCTTGGTCGCCGCCGAGGTGCCCGAGGGCCATGGCGGCATTGGCCCGCACATCGGCGACCTCGTCTAGGGTGGCCGCGAGCAGGGCGCTAAAGGCGGACTGAACGCGCGCTTGGCCCAAGACTTGGGCCGCACCCGCCCGGGCGAGCGAATCCTCATCGCTAAGGGCCGCGATGAGCTGCGCTTCGACGGCACCGGATTGTCGCTGGACATCGGTGAGAAACTTGACGGCATTGGCGCGGAGAATGGCGTCGGTATGGCGCAGGGCCTCAAAGAGGAATTCAATGCCCTGACTGCGCCCCATGGTGGCTAGGGCCGCGGCCGCGCTAAAGCGCACTTGATTGCTGGGGTCGGCCAGCAGGTCGGCCAAGGAGGCTGCGGTGCCCTCGTCGCCGATGTAGCCGAGGGCTTGCGCGGCGCGCTGGCGGTGGACCGGGCCTTCGTCCGCCAGTTGGACGACGAGTTGGTCTTTGACCTCGGCGATCACCGAGCGCAGTGCGTCGCGATGAGGGCCAGGGCGAGCGCGCAGGTCCACGAGCAGGGGGACGCCGAAGTAGCCGGATTCTTCCAGTCCTTGCAGGGCCGTTTGGGTTAGCTGGGGGTCGCTGCTGGCCAGAGCCGCTTCGATTTCGCTGGTGCCGCGGTCGTCGTCCATCTTGAGCAAGGCAATGGCCGCGTGAATGCGGATGATGGGGTTGGAATCTCCGAGCTGGGCTTTGGCCGCATCCACGCCGGCTTGGACGTAGCCGACTTGCCCCATGGCCCACAGGCAGGCGATGCGCTCGCGATCGGTGTACGCGGTTGAGATTCGATCCTTGAGGGCGGCCGTAGCCCCGCGCGGCTTGATGCGGCCCAGCACGCGGGCGCAACCAATGCGGAGTTTTTCCCGCTCGGCGCGGAACTCGCGGTAGTTTTCGCCGCGGTACAGGTCGGGGTTGAGGCGGGCGATGAGCTGGCGGGCGGCCGGCCGACCAATGGCGGCCAATTCGTCGATGGATTGCTGATAGGCCGGCGAATCCACTGGGTTTGCGGCCATCTGTTCTAGGAGCTCAACGACTTGCTCTTCGGTGGTGCTACAGGCCGTGAGGCCAGCCAGCAGCAGACAGGATACGTGCTTGGCGATCATGGCTAGGGCGGCGGGTTAGGCGGGTTAGGGGTGGGCAAGTGCGGATAAGGTACGCGGTGAGAGGCCATAAATCAATGCTCAGGGGCTGCATCCGGCCGCCCGGCCGCGACGATAAATATCCGAGGCGTCGTCCACGTCACCGCGCGGTGGGCCAAGCTCTGCTCAAAGAGCTTGCGCACCTGCCGCAGCTCGTCTTCGTCGAGGTGCTGGATCAGGTGGTGGGCGTACGTGTGCCGCTTCTCGCCGCCGGGATTGAACCAATGCGCGAGATGGCGCGGCTCAATGTGCCGCTGCGACTGGACCGCTTCCACCCGCACCTGCACCGAGCCAAAGCCCGCGGCCGCGAACAGTTGTTTGAGATCCGCGGCATCCCAGTTGACGCGCGGGTTGTCGGGCGCGGCGTAGATGGCCTCTTCGGCCGCGACGAGACGCTCGCCCAACGCGCCGAGAGGCTGCAAGTCGATTAGCTGGTACAAGCGCTGCGACCGGCGAGAGAGGACCTCGACCAAGCTGACGCGGCCCTGTGGGGCGAGGTAGCGATACAGGGCCGCTAGTACTTGGGCTTTGTGCGCTAGCCCGCCGAGGGCATGGCGTCCCACGACAGCGTCAAACAGGATGTCGGGGTCGTGGGCGGCAATCTGGTCGGCGAGGGTGGCGAGCGGGCCTTGCAGCACTTGGGGCCGCTCGATCTCGGCTAGATGGGCAGCGGTTTCGTGCAGGGCTACGGCCGCGATTTTGTCGCTGACGTGGGCCCAGACCCCGCCTTCGGGCACGCGCCGCAGAGCTTCCCAAGTGAGCAGGCCGGTGCCAGCCTCCAAGTCGAGGACGAGGTGGTGGCGCGCCAGCGCCAGCGGCGCGAAGAGGCGTTGGCGCGTGTGCTCCAGTTGGGGGGCCACATCGCCGCTGACGCGCTTGAGCCATTGGTCGCGCACTTGGTCCGGCGGCGACAGGGACAGCACTTCGGCCGGGGCGGCTTCTTCGCGCATGGCGGCGAGCTGGAGCTCGCGGCGTTGGCGGACGCGGTCGCCCGCGGCCCTTTCGCGGCCTTGGTCCGAAGGCTGGTAAAAGATGCGGCCCTGCAGGCCGGCCGGCAGGTACTGCTGGGCCACCCAGTGCTCGCGGTACGCGTGGGGGTAGAGATAGCCGGCGCCGTGGCCAAAGCCCTCGCTGTCGCGGCTGGCGTCTTTGAGGTGCGTGGGCACCTCGCCTTCGCGTTCTTTTTCCACGACCGCCAGCGCGTCGAAAAAGGCCATCGTCGAGTTGCTCTTGGGCGCGGTGGCTAAGTACAAGGCCGCGTGGGCGAGGGGAAAACGCCCCTCGGGCAACCCAATGCGGTCGAAGGATTCGGCCGCGGCAATGACGACTTGGAGGGCGCGCTCGTCGGCGAGGCCAATGTCCTCGCTGGCAAAGATGAGCATGCGGCGAAAGAGAAAGCGCGGGTCTTCGCCAGCGTACACCATCCGCGCCAGCCAGTAGAGGGTGGCGTCTGGATCGGACCCGCGCATGGACTTGATAAAGGCGCTGATGGCGTCGAAGTGGTAGTCGCCCTCCTTGTCGTAGAGCAGGGCGCGCCGCTGGATGGACTCTTCGGCCACCGCTAGGGTAATGGCAATTCGCCCTTGGGTGTCGCGCTCGGTGGTTTCGACTGCCAGCTCTAAGGCGTTGAGCAGGGCGCGGGCGTCGCCGTTGGCCACATCGATCAGGTGGGCGCAGGCGTCGGGGTGTAGCTCGACGCGGCGCTGACCGTACCCGCGCTCGTCGGCAAGCGCCTGTTGGGCAATGTGCGCGAGGGCTTGGGGGCTAAGGCCCTGGAGCTGAAAAACCCGGCTCCGCGAGAGCAGGGGGCGGTTGACCGAAAAGTACGGGTTCTCCGTGGTCGCGCCGATGAGGATGATGGTGCCGTTTTCGACCCAAGGCAGGAGCGCGTCTTGCTGGGCCTTGTTGAAGCGGTGGACCTCGTCGATGAAGAGGATGGTTTTGCGGCTGTGCAGCTTGCGCAACTGGCCGGCCTCATCCACGGCTTGGCGAATGTCGGCAACCCCGGCCAAGACGGCGTTGATGGAAATAAAATGGGCGCGGGTGGTGTGGGCGATGACGGCCGCGAGCGTGGTTTTGCCCGTGCCGGGCGGGCCGTAGAAAATCAGCGAGGAGAGCTGGTCGGCCTCAATGGCGCGCCGCAGCAGGCGGCCCGGGCCGAGAATGTGGTCTTGGCCGACGTATTCGTCCAAGGTGCGCGGTCGCAGGCGAGCGGCGAGGGGTTGGTCGGCCGCTTGGCGATCCCTAAGTCCGGCGTCGAAGAGATCCATGCTCGTACCTCCGGGGCAAGAAGGCGCAGACTAGCAGAGAACATAGAGAACATAACGACTCTGTTGAACCGTGCGAACCCCTTGGCTCGTAGCGGCTAGGCCATCTGTTCTTTATGTTTTTCAAGAGCGCAGGTTTACGCAGGAGAGGCTATGAAAATTACTCATTTGGAACTCCATTCAGTGGCGGCGTCGCCGCGCGGCAATTGGCTCTTCGTCCAAGTGCATACCGACGCCGGGCTGAGCGGGTTGGGCGAAGCGAGCCAGAGCGGCAATGATGGCTTGGTCGTGGCCGCGCTAGAGCAGTTGGGACCGAGGTTAGCGGGCGCGGACCCGACCTTAGTAGAGGCGTTGTGGGAACGGCTGGCGCGTGGGGGCGCGATTTTCTCGGGCGACACCGGCCGGGTGGGGGCCACGGCGCGGAGCGCGATCGACCAAGCGCTGTGGGATTTGGCCGGCAAGGCACTTGGGGTGCCGGCTTGGCGTCTGCTCGGCGGCAAGCGGCGCGACGCCGTGCGATTGTACGCCAATCTCAATCGCGGCACCCGCGACCGCAGCCCACAGGGGTTTGCCGATGCAGCGCGCCGAGCGGTTGACGCCGGCTTCAGCGCGGTCAAGAGCACGCCCTTTGACGAGGTGCATTGGCGGCGGCTGGACCGCGCTGGGGTCGAGCGCGCCGTAAGCCAAGGGATCGCGCGGCTCACGGCAACGCGGGAGGCCATTGGCGACGAAATTGAGCTGTTGGTGGATTGCCATCAGCGCTTTGACTTGGCCTTGGCGTTTAAGGTGGCCGAAACGGTGCGCCCGCTCAATCTGTACTGGTTTGAGGAGCCAGTGCCGCGCGATCAGGTCGATGCCCTGCGCCAGTTGCGGTTGCACTCGGGCCACACCATTGCCGGCGGCGAGTCCCTCGTAGGGCGCGAGGGCTTTTGGCCGTACATCGCCCAAGGAGCCGTGGATGTGCTGATGCCGGATGTCAAACACGCCGGGGGCATTACCGAATGCCGCCGCATTGCCGCGCTGGCCGAGGTCGCGCAGCTGCCGATCGCGCCCCACAGCCCAGCCGGTCCCGTCTCGACGATGGCCGGGGTGCATCTAGCGGCCACGATCGCCAACTTCACGGTGCTCGAATATGCGTTTGGCGAGGTGGATTGGCGCGGCGAATTGATCCGCCCGGCAGAAACCATCCGCGACGGTCACATTCAGGTGCCGGACGCGCCCGGCTTGGGGATTGAGCTCGACGAAGCGGTGCTCATGGCGCACCGGGTGCCATAATGTTCTGCCGACTCGACGACGCGGTCGCGGACTTCCGCGCCGGCAAATTCTTGGTCTTAGTGGATGCACACGACCGGGAAGACGAAGGCGATCTGATCGTGGCGGCCGAATACGTTTCGGGCGCGGCGATCAATCAAATGCTCAAAGAGGCGCGGGGCATGCTCCATCTGGCCACGACCGAGGAGCATCTGGCGCGGCTCGGCGTCGGCCTGATTGAGCCGCACAATGCCGACTGGACGACGCCGCGCTTTGGGCTGCCCTTTGACGCGCTAGAGGGCATTGAAACCGGCGTCTCAGCGGCCGATCGCGCCACATCCATTCAGCGGGCCCTCGACCCGGCGACCGGCCCGGCCGACATCGTCATTCCCGGGCACGTGTTTCCCTTGGCCGCCCGCCCCGAGGGGTTGGTCCGCCGCCAAGGGCACACCGAAGGCGCGGTGGAATTGGCCCGCCAAGCCCAGCTCTTTCCGGCCGCGGTGATGTCCGAGGTGATGGCCCCCGATGGCACCATGGCCAAGGGCCAGCAGCTCGTGGACTTTGCCGCCCGCCTCGGCTGCCGCTTAATCGACATTGAGCAAATCCACCAAGCGGTGCTGAGAAGCTGACTTCCGGCGGCTCATGTACCCTCTCCTCCTGATTCTCACCGTAGTCCCCTTCCTCTGCGGGCGGCTCAACGCCAGCGATCACCCAGTGCAGGCTCGTCTGTTGGCCGACGTAGAGGCCGCCGTGCCCGGCCAGCCCTTTCGGCTGGGGGTCGAGCTGACGATGGCGGCGGGCTGGCACACCTATTGGATGGTTAGCGGCGACGCTGGCTTGCCAACCGCTGTCGAGTGGCAGCTCCCAACCGGGGTTGAGGTCAGGCCGCTGCAATGGCCCTTGCCGCGCAAGTTCGAGGAAGAAGGGGGGCTGGTCGTCTATGGGTATGCCGACGAAGTCCTGCTCATGGCCGAGGCGGCGTCCAGCGCGTTGGCAGCCGGGGATACGCTGCGCCTCGCGGCCGAGGTCTCTTGGCTGGTGTGCCGCGAGTTGTGCATTCCGGGGGAGGCAACGTTGGCGTTGGCCCTGCCGGTCGCCGCGGCGAGCGCGCCGAGTACCCAGCAGGCGCAATTTGACCGCTATGCCGCGCAGGTGCCGGGCGAGGGCGTCGGGCGCGTTGCGGTCGATATTGGCGTCCGCGCCCGCGGAGAGCAGGCAGTGGAGGTTGACGTGCGTCTTGCTGCGGAGGGCCAGTCTTTTGAGCAGGGCGAGCAAGCCCCGGACTTCTATCCGCTGGCGGCCGACGATTTTGCGTTCTCCACCCGGCGTCTAGCCGCCGATCACCTCGTACTTGCGATCCAGCCGTACGGCGAGGCCGAAGTCGATACGCTGCGCGGCGTACTCGTCTATAGGCTTGACGGCGCGGTACAAGCCGGGACGTTGACGCTAAATTTGCGCGCCGCGCCGCGCCTAGGCCGGGGGATTTTGCAGCGGGATTACCGCACGGCGAGCGGACCGGTCGGTCGGTCGCTGGGGTTCTACATCGCCTTTGCGGCGTTGGGGGGGTTGATCCTCAACTTGATGCCCTGCGTGTTGCCGGTCATCTCGCTCAAGGTGCTCGGGTTTGTCAATCAAGCCGGCGAAGAAACCCAGCGGGTGCGGCGCCTAGGATGGGCGTTTTGCGCCGGTATTGTGGCCACTTTTTTGGCGCTGGCGCTAGCCGTGCTCTTGCTCAAAAGCAGCGGCGAGCAGATCGGCTGGGGATTTCAGTTCCAGTATCCGGGTTTTGTGGTGGCGATGAGTGCCTTGGTCTTTGCGTTGGCCCTAAGCCTTTTCGGCGTCTATGAAATCCTGCTGCCGGGGACGAGTCGCTTGGGGGGGATCGGGGGGCGCGAAGGATTGACCGGCTCCTTTCTCAACGGCGCGTTGGCGACCATTCTGGCCACGCCCTGCACCGCGCCCTTTTTGGGGACCGCGCTTGGATTTGCCTTTGCCCAACCGGCCGCGGTGGTCGTCGCGGTCTTTTTGGCGATTGGCGTGGGCATGGCCCTGCCGTACGGGGTGCTGGCGATTGAGCCCGCTTGGATCGGATGCTTACCCAAGCCCGGCCCGTGGCTGATGCGATTCAAGCAGCTCATGGGCTTTTTGCTGATGGCCACGGTGCTGTGGCTACTCTGGGTCTTAGGCAAGCAGACCGGGGTCGAAGGCGTGGTGTGGACCGGGGCCTTTTTGCTGGGGTTGGGGCTGGCCTGCTGGGTCTGGGGTCAGTGGGGCAGCTTCCAACATCCCACTCGCTCCAAAAGGGTGGCCCGAGTGGCGGCACTAGGGCTGGTGGTGGGCAGCTACGCGCTCTTTGTCCATCCGTTGCTAACCGTCGAGCAGACTACCTCGTCCGCGCTAGACTGGCAGCCGTTTAGCGCGGCCCGCGTCGAGGAGTTGGTCGCCAGCGGGCAGATGGTCTTTATCGACTTTACGGCCGAGTGGTGCTGGACGTGCAAAGTCAACGAGCAAGCGGTGTTGGCGCAGCCTGTGGTGCGCGAGCGGTTTGCCGCGCTCAATGTGGCCTTAGTCCAAGCCGATTGGACCCATCGCAACCCCGAGATCACCCAGCTTTTGCGCGCCTTTGGGCGCTCGGGCGTACCCCTGTACGTGATCTTTCCCGCCGGTCTTATCGAGCAGCCGCTGGTGTTGCCCGAGATCATTACGCCAGCGATGGTCGTCGAAAAATTAGACGCGGCCGCGGCGCTCGCCCGCAACAACTGAGCCGGCCGTGTTCTCAATTGTCATTCCGGTGTACAATCGCCGGGCGTTGGTTGGCCGGGCGATCCGTTCGGCACTGGCGCAGCAGGCGGCAGACTTTGAGGTGATCGTGGTCGATGACGCTTCCGACGACGGTACGCCCGAGCAGGTGCGCGAGGAATTTGGCAGTGCCGTCAAAATGGTGATCCAACGAGAAAACAGCGGGGTTTCTGCGGCGCGCAATCGCGGGATCGCCGAGGCCGCCGGCGAGTGGATCGCCCTGCTCGATTCGGACGACGAGTGGTTGCCCAACAAACTCGTGCGACAAGCCGCCGCCCTGCACACAAGCGGCCTGTGGGTCTGCCACACCGATGAGATTTGGATCCGCAATGGCGTACGGGTCAATCCCCACAAACACCACCAGAAATACGGCGGCGACATTTTCTTGCACGCCTTGCCCTTGTGTGTTATGTCGCCATCGTCGATTGCGATTCACCGCCGGGTTTTTGCGGACGTTGGTGGGTTCGACGAAAGCCTGCCCGCCTGTGAGGACTACGAGCTGTGGCTGCGGATTGCCTGTCGCTATGAGGTGGCCTATTTGGCCGAAAAACTCATTCGCAAATACGGCGGCCACGCCGACCAACTATCGCAGGCTCACCACGCAATGGATCGCTTTCGAGTATATGCGCTCGACAAGCTGCTGCGCGAGACCCCGCAACTCGCACCGGCCCGCGCCGCGGCCGCACGGGCCATGCTATTGCACAAGGCGCGGATCGTCTGGCGCGGCGCCGCGAAGCGCGACAACTCGGCATTGCAGCGGCAGATGGAAGGCTATGTGGAACGCTGGACGTGAATTGGTGGGAATTGCGATTGAGGCAAAATAAAACCCTAGTCGGCACGACAAATGTCGCTCGACCAGGGTTTTATTGTACCGCCCAATTGTGGACGCGGCTATTCGTCGGCTTGTGCCTTGAGTTGCTCTAGCCGCTGCTTGGCTTCCTTTTTGCCCAACTTGCTGAGTTCGGCAATTTTGGGAAGATTGGCACCCCGCGGCTTGGACGAGCCCGCTTCCCAACGCAAAACGGTGTTGGTGCTGGTGCCGAGCAACACGCCAACATCGGCTTGCGAGAGGCTGAGGCGCTTGCGGTTGTTCTTGAGCGCAGCCGGGGAAAACCGGGTTTTGGACTTCTGCTTGGGCGCGTCCGCAGCTACCGCGGCTTTCTTGGCGGGCTTGTCGGCTTTGGCCTTGGCCTTGGTTTTGGCCTTGGGCTGGTCGTCTTGTTTTTCCAAGCGGGCAATGCGAGCGTCCTGCCCTTTGATGGTTTTCTCAACCGCGCGCAACTGGTCTTGCACTTCTTTGCGAGCGAGTTTGCTGATCTCTTCTTTCAGAAGGGTTGCGAGGTTAGGCATGAAATATCCTTTCGCCTTTAAGTAAGTGTAGGTGCGAATGTTTTCAAATTAAAAAAAAGATCGAGTATTTAGCAAATGCGCGATAAAACGCTAGCGACAAATTCGCCGCGCCCAACCGATCCAGCGGCCCGTGCCGGTTAAAAAATGCCAGCCCCCCCGCTGATAGGGTCTCAACGACATTTACGCCGACTGACCGCACAAAAGGCGCGTTGGTTTGGCATGTCGTATAGCAAACCGGATTCCCGTTTACGTGGGCAATCGTCATAATCGTCATAATCGTATTTACGTGGGCAATCGTCGTAATCGTCATAATCGTATTTACGTGGGCAATCGTCGTAATCGTCATAACCGTAGAGGACAGGCCCCCGTGCCTGTCCTCGAACAGACCTCCGTGCCTGTCCTCGAACAGACCTCCGTGCCTGTCCTCGAACAGACCTCCGTGCCTGTCCTCGAACAGACCTCCGTGCCTGTCCTTTTTTGGAATGGAAAGGCGCGTTTCGCCCTATTGCTATGCAGCGCAAAACGGTGCAACAGGTAGAAAATCGCATCGGCACTAGCACACAAAAACGCCGCTGAGTGCGATACATTCCAAGTGCTTGTACGCTAGGCGTTATACGCCGTGGATGCCGTCGTTCCGCCGCGTCCGGTCCAGTTGGTGTGGAAGAACGCGCCGCGCGGCTTGTCAGTGCGCTCATAGGTATGGGCACCAAAGTAGTCGCGCTGGGCTTGGAGCAGGTTGGCAGGTAAGCGAGCGGAACGGTAGCCATCGTAGTACGCGAGGGCGCTAGAAAAGGTCGGCACGGGGATGCCGAGGGTTGCGGCCGTAGCCACGACTCTGCGCCAAGACGCTTGGGTGTGCGCGAGTGCTTCGCGGAAGTACGGCGCGAGTAGCAGATTGGCCAGCGTTGGATCCGCGTCAAAGGCTTCCTTGATGCGGCCCAAAAACTGGGCGCGAATAATGCAGCCGCCGCGCCACAGCAAGGCAATGCCTCCGTAGTTGAGCGCCCAGCCGTATTCGCGGGCGGCGAGGGCGAGCAACTGATAGCCTTGGGCATAGGAGCAAATTTTGGCCGCGTACAGGGCGCGGCGAATGTCTTCGACAAAAGCGTCTTTGTCGCCGGCAAACGAAGCGTCGGGGCCGCGGAGGACCTCGGCGGCCGCTACGCGCTCGTCCTTGAGGAAGGATAGGGCGCGGCTAAAGACAGCCTCGGTAATGGCAGTCACGGGCGCACCTAATTGTAGGGCGTCGATGCCGGTCCACTTACCAGTGCCCTTTTGGCCAGCCGCGTCGAGGATTACATCGATCATCGGCTGGCCGGTCTCGTCGTCGGTCTTGGCGAGGATGTCGCCGGTGATCTCAATGAGGTAACTGTCGAGCTCGCCCTCGTTCCACCGCTTGAAAATTTCGCTCTGTGCCTGCGGCTCAATGCCGAGGGCCTCGCGCATCAAGGCGTAGGCTTCGGCGATCATCTGCATGTCGCCGTACTCGATGCCGTTGTGGACCATTTTCACGTAGTGACCGGCGCCGTCGAGCCCCACCCAATCGCAACACGGGCTGCCATCGGCGACTTTGGCGGCAATGGCTTGGAACAGGTCTTTGAGGTGGGGCCAAGCGGCCGGGTTGCCCCCGGGCATGATGCTCGGGCCTTTGAGCGCGCCCTCCTCGCCCCCGGAGACGCCCGTGCCCACGTAGAGCAAGCCCTTGGCCGCCAGTGCTTGGGTGCGGCGGGCCGTGTCTTGGTAGTTGGAGTTGCCCCCGTCGATGAGGATGTCGCCGCGGTTGAGCAGGGGCGCGAGTTCGGCGATGACGCGGTCAACCGCTTGGCCGGCTTGAACCATCAGCATCACGCGGCGCGGCTTTTTGAGCTGGGCGAGCAGTTCGGCTGGCGAGTGGGTGCCGATGATGGATTTACCGCGGGCGCGGCCGGCCATAAAGGCATCTACTTTGGCGGTGGTGCGGTTGTACACCGCCACGGTAAAACCGCGACTCGCCATGTTGAGGACGAGGTTTTCGCCCATCACGGCGAGGCCGATTAGGCCGATGTCTGCTTGGCTCATTGAGCTCCTCCGGTGAGGTCGTGGTTCGGGTGTAAGGCGCGGCGCAGTTGGGCAATGCCCGCCGCGATGTCCGCGCCTAGATGGATGCGGAGCACGGCCCGCCCTCGGTCGAGGAGGGCTTGGCGGTCGCCGAGGGCTTGGGCTTGGGCGAGGACGCCGAAGGTGATGCTAGAGGCCGCGGCCCCCGCTTCGTCGGGAATCGGCGCGTCCGCGACCGAGTCGGCCGTTAGCTGGATAAAAAGCCCGCGCCCGGCGTCGCCCTTGTGTAGTTGGCCGGTCGAGTGCAAATAGCGCGGGCCAAAGCCGAGAGTGGTGGCCAAGCCGGTGCGTGCGAGGAGCTGGCGGCGCACGTCTTGGAGGGCGGCGGTGGTCTCTGGGGTCGGCGGGAGATGCGCTTGCAGGGCAATGTACTCGCCGTACGCCAGAAAGTGCGTCAAAGCCTCGGGCAGGGTGGTGCCCTGCACCGGGCCGTATAGCGCGAGGCCATCAACGAGATCGGGCGCGGGTGCGGGCAGCGCGCCGCGTAGCTGATAGGCCGCGACCATCCGACGGGCCTGTTCCTTGGCCGCCTCGACATCGGGCTGGTCAAAGGGATGGATGCCGAGGAAAAACCC
This sequence comes from Candidatus Latescibacterota bacterium, assembly GCA_965242865.1. Taxonomy (GTDB): domain Bacteria; phylum Latescibacterota; class UBA2968; order UBA8231; family UBA8231. The sequence continues at coordinate 3,398,105 of CBDETK010000013.1, read as the reverse complement.
GGCGATGGCCGCGGCCATTTCCCAGTAAAAAAAGGCCGCGCCGAGATCGTAGGCGTCCGCTAGCTGGAGGCACAAGAGGGGATGCCCGGCCGCGGCTATGGCTTGGGCGCGGGCATCGGCCCCAGCGTCCAACCGCAGATGGACGAAGAGCCGGTCGGCCCCGTAGGCGTGGGCTGGACATTCAGGCTCCAGATCGACCGGCAGCAGGCCCTTGCCGTCTTTGCCGGTGCTCTCGGCGATGAGCTGCTCAATCCAAACGCCCAGCGGGCGGGCGGCGGGCGAAGCGATGAGGGTGAGCTTGTCGCGGCCGGCGAGGGCCCCTGCGCCGAGAAAGGAGCCGAGTTGGATGCTCGGTTGCGGATTGGCCCTGGCGCGTTCGGCCCGGTCGAGCAGGCGGCCTAGATCCGCGCCAATGGCTCCGGCCGCGACCAAGCCATAGTGCGACAGGGCCGAGTAGCGCCCGCCGATGTCGGGATCGTTGCAAAAGACGTGGCGAAAGCCGAGACGGTGCGCGAGGGCTTCGAGGCCGCTGCCCGGGTCGGTGATGGCGGCGAAGTGCCGCCCGGCTTGGGCTGGTCCGAGGGCGTCGGTCGTGCGGTTGTAGAAGTACTTGAGCAAGGACAGCGTCTCTACGGTGCCGCCGGACTTGGTGGCCGGGAGAAACAGGGTGCGGGCTGGGTCGAGGGCGTGCGCCTTGGCCAAGACCGCGGCCGGCTGGGTGCTGTCGAGCACTGAGAGGTCGAGAAAACCATCGGCCACGCCAAAAATCGCACGGAAAACTTCCGGCGCGAGGCTAGAGCCGCCCATGCCCAGCAGCAGGGCGTGGGTATAGCCCTCGGCGCGGACTGCGTCGATGAACTGGCCGATGGGGCCGATGGCGTCCCGCATGACGCGCGGGCTGTCGAGCCATCCGAGCCGATTGGCAATCTCGGTTGGGTCGGGCCGCCAGACCGTGTGATCGCGGGCGAGGATGCGCTCATAGACGCGCTCGGCCGCTAGACGCTCGTTGGCCCGCTGCACTTGGGCGACAAAATCGGCCGAGGCCTGAAGGGCGGAAACTTGCATATATAGATCGCGTGGTTTGGTAGTTGTAGGCGTAGGATCGTCTCCAGATCGCGCCCGAGTTTATAATAGCCCTGTTCTATCAAAATAGCCCTGTTCTATCAAATCTAACAAGGATAACACCATGAACCCCTTAGAAGCTGTCTGCATTGACGATCGGGCGACGTTCGCACGGCGACCAACCCAGACCGGTGGGACGCTAAATCGGAGCCGGCCGCAACGGTTCGAGCGGCGGCCATTGTACATCGGTTACATCGGTGGCATATTGACCGCTCGGCGTACTCATTAATACGAGACGATCCTTTCTGTTCCGATCTTTTAGCGAAACCTGAAGATGGCTCAATGAGTGCGCCAACTCAAATACGCGATACATCACAGGGTTTTCAGACCGCTGCTAAGGCAGAGCTTCGAGGAGGCGGTCAATGTCCGCGTGGTTGTTGTACACCGAGGGGGAGAGACGCATCTTGTTGCCGAAGCGCATCGCCACCTGAACATTGGCACTCCTGCAACGGGCCAGAACCGCTTCGGGGTGTGGTGCTACAAACGAGAGAATGGGGCTTTCGTTTCCCTTCGGCGTGATCGATTTGTACCCCCTCTTGGGCAGTTCCTCTTGCAGGCGATTGGTCAGGTCTCTCGCGTGGTCGCGGATTCGGTCCACGCCGAGGCGCAGGATGTACAGCAGGCTCTCTTGGGCACACACGACGCCTTCGTACGAGGGGTAACTGACCGCGTAGGCCCCAACTCCGGTCGGCGGTGAAAACGCGATCTCCTCACTCGCCGCATCAGGCTCTTCTACCCAAGGGGGATAATTGAGGCGCACCCCACCCATAGGTTGAGACGGATCGAGCACATCGATCTGTAGATCAGCGCGGACGTACAAAAATCCGAACCCCTTTACGCCCATCAGCCACTTGAACGTCGAACAAGCCGCAAAGTCAATGCCCATCGCCTTGACGTCGATCGGAACGCCGCCGGCGGCCTGCATGATGTCGGCATACAGATACGCGCCATTGTCGTGCGCCAGCTTGCTCAGGGCCGCGACATCGGCGACATACCCATTGACGTTTGACACCAATGCCACCGAAATCAGCCGGGTATTGCCGTCGACCGCGGCGGCCATAGCATCCATGTCGATTTGCCAGTTCCGATTCTTGACGATCCGCACATCGAGACCGTGCTGCGCCCGAAACTTGTAGTTGTACAGGCAGGAATTGAAGGCCAAGTCCGACGTCACCACGTTGCCGCCCGCCAGATGATCTCGTAAGCCGTTGAGGATGTTGCTCTCCGCTTCCACCGTGCTGCGGGCAAAGGCGATTTCCCCCGGGTCGGCGTTGATGAGCCGGGCAAATAGGGCGCTGGCTTGGTCTCGCGGCGGCGCCCAAGCCGGCCACCACGGCTCTCCCACCTCGTGCGCGACCCAATCGACGTACCGATGCAGGGCCGCCGCCGAATGCACACTGATCGGATGCGACGAGGCATTGTCGAAGTACGCCATGGTCCGCGCTCGCGGGAAGTCGTGGCGCACTCGCTCAAAAAGATCGGTCATAACTCAGCTATCCTCGATATATTGGAGCTCTTCCAGTTCTTTCCGCAAATCGGGAAGTTGGAGCAATTTCCCGTTACATCGGGACTGCTTTGAGCTTTGATTTATGCCTTTGCTGACCTCTTTTAAGTATGCGACTTCGTGCTTTTCCATCCACTTACTTTGCAGGAATATGTTGTTGTCTTCAGTGTCGAATTCATACTCCCACTCATCGCGTTTCCAGTAGAGCTGCGTACCCTTGAGTACATTGAGCGGAAAAACGTAGAGACCCCGGGGTTGCGCTGCTCTAGCTTTGTCGTAACTCGCCAGAAAGTCGCGTAACGACTGAAATGGCAATCCAAAGATCAGATGAAGGTCGAATGGGATATTGAATCTATGCAAAAGTTCAATAGCCTCATTGATTTTTGTATAATTATTTCCTCGATCTACGGCCTTGGACTCTTTTTCTTGAAAAGTTTGAACGCCAAATTCGAGCCAAACGTCGAGGCCCTGACAAAACTCCAAAAACCGCCGCCCGTTCTCACTACAGAGCAATTCAAGCCGACACTGAAAATAGAAGCGAGCACCCATCTCTAATTCAGCTATTTTTTTACAAATGTTTAAGTAGTGATCCGCCTTGAGATTGAATATCGGGTCGAGTACGTTAATCTCTCGAACTTCCTTCGCCTTGAAATACTCTAGCTCTTGAAAGAGCCGCTCCCGATTGATTTCCTCCATCTTGTGTCCTGCCAAACGAAACTGGCAGAAAGAACATCTGTACGGACACCGGCGCAGTGTTTCCCAACGGACAAATTCTTGGTTTTGCTCAATTGGAAGGACGCGACTCAAATAAGGTGATTCTAACGCATCCAAGCCGGTAGTAAAAATGCGCTCGCACTTTCCCTCCTTGAGGGTTTTAGGCGTGTAAATCGCGTATTTATCCAAAAAACTCTGATCTGGTGTCCCATGACGAAATAACACATTGATCAATTCCGTGAAAGGGACCTCTCCTTCTCCTCTGATAAAATAATCCACTCCGGGGTATTCCATCGCCATGCTGTGATCGCCATAAGTGACTTGGGGGCCTCCCATAATAATTGCTGTCTCTGGATGGTGGGTCTTGGTCCAGCGAATCACATCTGGACTATATTTTTCATTCCAAATATAGCCTCCAAGTGCGAGAAACATCGGACGAGTTTCGCCTATGGTTTTTAGCACGTCTTGGATATTGAATCTTGGAGCATTCAAATTAAAACTTCTAAATTCTGCTTTTAGGTTTTCGGTTTGAATCTTCATGAAATAGGCTTCTATTGAGGCCATGGCTAGGGGCCTTCGCAGATCTTTGGGCCGCGACCAATCTAACGAGATAAACAATAGATCAGACTGGCTGGCAGCACGTGCCTCCGCAGCATCTTTGGTCGTGAGTTGCATTAAAGGTCCTTTCTCAAAGTTGCATCGACAGCTTGACAGCAGGTCGGCGTACGCTGGAATCAAAACTGACGCCACCTGTTGCACGGTTCTCAGCGAAGGAAGCAGATCGCCCTGAGTCCTAGGTCGGCATCACTTCCCATCGCCGTTGTGCTCCCTTATTAAACCCATAAGCACGGCAAAAGTGTCACCATCTAAGTTCCCCTCCCGGGCAAGGCCCTGACCTATCTCGATCCGAGTTCGTGCTGCTTGGTCGTCGATCTCGCGTTCAGCGGTCGAGCCTAATTTGCATTTCTGTTGGGAACGATAAACAAGCCCGACGGTATGAACTGATTTTACTGTCGTGTATCTAGGGCGCGGTCAGAGAATCCGCTACTCAAAACGACAAGCCGATAAAGGAGTGGCCGACGCCGCGAAACACCGACGAACCTCTGTCACCGTAGTCGAACCGGGACCAACGGATCGACAGGTGTTTGGCAAGAAATTGGAGTGCGTCGCCGGCAGAACTGGAAGGAGTACTGTCGTAGGCAAGAAACTTGAAGAGGCCATCGGACTTAACGGTCCATCCCGAGGTTTTCAGACGAACGTCGCCATCAAAGTCGTCGTACGTCCCTCGCCGAATAGAGACCGTTTCCAGAATCGAAATCTCAATCCCGCTCTTGTCGTCCTCAGCACGGCTCGTGATATGGACGCCCTCTATCTGGGGACGGTACGTCTCCGTGGAAAATGTCACTCTGCCGATAGCGAGATTGAGGGAGTCAGAGTGCCAGTCCATCCCCAAGCTGCCCGACCATCCGTGCCGCCTGTTCGCCGGTAGAGGATCCGCTTGGCTCGCATCAATATAGGCAATGGTTTCACCGCCACGGTTCTGCCACGCGACGCCGATCCCGATGTCGAGCTTTGGCCGGAGGTGTTGACGCAGGGTAAGCTCCCTGCCGGTAAGGCACTCCAAGACTCCAACCATCGGTACTACCGCCATGAGACCAAAGTCGTATGCTCGGGCGGTTCCCCACGCTTCTCCTCTATCAAGACCGGCCCCAGCAAGGTCGGACGAAATCCACTTGGTTGTGTAGCCGACGCCGATCTCCACGACCGATCTCCACGCCAAGCTGACGCCGAGATTGTTAGATGACTCTGCGCTGGTGAAAGAGCCCAGTTCATCGGTACGGGCTTGTTTTCCGAGATTCAGCTTCGTGCGGTATCCGTAAAATGCTGCCCTAAGCCTCCCCCCGTCGAGAACCCGCTCAACTGCGGCCTGACCGGCAAAGTAATTGTAGCTCATATCACCAGACAACGCCGGAAGCCACGGCATCGCGTTCAGGTAGAAGCGGCTCTGTAACGTGTGTGCCGGCGACGCGAGGGCTGCCGCACCGGGATTGTAGTAACCGGCTGGCTCGTCCCAGAGAGCGACGCCCGCCTGCCCCATCCCGTTGACGCGCGCCGACGGGGAAACCAGCAGGAACAGGGCCGCCGCCCTGCTTTCAGGAGTTGCTGCGGCAGGTTCGCCCTGCGCGACTAGAAGGGCCGCAGCCAAAGCCGCACTGAATACTCTTGAGAATACCATGACCTAACCTCGCCTCAGCCGCTCGACGACCCCTTCATCCACCTCAATCCCCAACCCCGGCCCGGTCGGTACGCGCACAAACCCATCCTCGTGATCAAACGGCACCGCGCAGATCGTTTGGCGAATGGCATTCGGCGTCCGGTCGAACTCCATCACCGGCTCCTGCAAATAGGGCTGGGCGTTGTGCGCTGGGGGGCAGGGCGGCAAGGTAGCGGCCACGTGCAGCGTCGCAGCGATCATAACGGGTGATCCCCAGACGTGGGGATTGACCTGAATGCCGCAGGCGTTGGCCATGGCGCATATCCGCTGCATTTCGGTGATGCCGCCACAGTGCATGACGTCGGGCTGGACAATGTCGTAGGCGCGGCGCGTCAGGTAGGGCTTGAATTCGTAGCGGGTGCGGAGGTTTTCGCCGCCGGCAATGGCCATGGGCAGCGCGGCTTTGACTTCTAAATAGGCGTCCAAGTCTTGGGCGTTGACCGGCTCTTCAAACCACACCAGATCCAGCTCGGCCAGCTGCTGGCCCAAGCGAATCGCCGTGGTGGCGTTGTAGGCTTCGTTGGCATCGACCATGAGGTTAATGTCCGGGCCGATGGCAGCCCGCAACGCACGGACGCGTGCGACCTCTTCGGCGATAGACAGCCCTCCGACCTTGGTCTTCATCCCTTTGAAGCCTTCGGCCACATAGGCCCGGGCCTCGTCGAGCAGGCGGTCGGGGAACTCGCCTTCGGTGTAGTAGAGGCCGGTGGCATAGACAGCGACTTTATCGCGGACCTTGCCGCCGAGGAGGGCGCAGACCGGGAGACCGGCGGCCTTGCCCGCCAGATCCCAAAGGGCCATGTCGAGCGCGGAAAGGGCACTGCCGGCTAGGCCGACCGCGTTGTTGCCGTTGTACAGCGCGTGGAACATGCGCTCCCAAAGGCCGGTGCGGTCCATGGGGTCTTGGCCGATCAGCAGCGGGGCGAGCAGGCCATTGATGAGGGCGGCACTCGCGCCTTCGCCCCAGCCGACGAGGCCGTCGTCCGCAATGACTTTGACGAGCGTGGTGCTGCGCTCGGCGAGCCATCCCTGCGACCAGCCAAAGGGGTGCTCAAGGGGGCAGCTAAGGTCAAAGGCTTCGATAGCAGCGATCTTCATGATGGGTCTCTGAGGTTGACAGGTGTCGAGGGGCGATGAAATATAGGGTATTCAAATTTGCCGATAAAGGAGGCGACCGTGAAAATCACCGCTGTAAAATTGCTGGTGTTGGAAGACCCAAGCCACCGGGGAAGCGTCGGGCATTCTATCGCGCAGGTAGAGGGGCTGCGGAGGATCCAATACACGCATCGGGGAAGGCCCGACCGGGAGTTGCGTCCGGTGCGCCAGAGCTTTTTGGAGGTGCATACGGACGAGGGGATTGTGGGGCGCAGCGACACATCCATGACGCCCTATCAGGCCGACATCGTGCGGTATCACGCGCTGGGGCGCAGCCCGTGGGAGCGCGAGGGGTTGTTTCAGCAGTTTTGCAAGGGAACCCGGTGGGTGTACCAGCCGCCGGGGTGGTTTGGAGCGTTTGACAACTGTCTGTGGGACATTTTGGGCCGGGCCGCGGGGCTGCCGGTCTATGCGTTGGTCGGGCGCGTGCGGCCGCGACTGCCCGCGTATCTGACCGGCGGCGATGCGGATATAGCGGGGTATCTCAGGGCCGTAGCGCTCGGCCGGGAAATGGGGATTGGCGCGTACAAGTTTCACACGTACAAAGGCGGAAAGGCCGACATTCCCATTTACCGGGCGGTGCGGGATGCCGTGGGGCCGGATTACGAGTTGATCACCGATCCCGTGTGCTCTTATGACTTGCGCGAGGCCATTGAGGTCGGGCGCGTGCTAGAGGAACTGGATTTTGTGTGGTTGGAAGAGCCGCTGCACGAGCAGAAGATGAATCAATATCAGGAGCTGTGCCGAGCGTTGACCATTCCGGTGATGGGAACCGAGATGCTGATGCACGACATCGACTTGACGGCGCAATGGCTGATCCAAGGGGCGACCGACCGGCTGCGGGGCAATGCCCGGCACGGGACCACGCAGGTGCTGAAGCTGGCGCATCTGGCCGAGTTGCACGGCACGAATATCGAGCTCAATGGCGGCGGCGCGTTGGACGGGCTGGTCCACGCGCACTTGGGCTGCTGTATCGACAACACGGACTTCTACGAGTTTTTCGGGGGCACGGCCGACAGCTTGCGGCAGACCGGGGCGCGCTGGGGTTTGCTCAACGCGCCCTTGATCGAGGAAGGGCACATCGCGCCCCCGGATGGGCCGGGTTGGGGCGCGGAGTGGGACGAGGAGAAGTTCCGCTCGCTGGTCGTCGAAAGGCACGACGCATGAAACGCTGGCAACCCACCCCAGACCAAGCCCAAACTTGGGCCGAGAAGGGCTATTTTACGGTACCCGGGATCGCGACGGCCGACCAAGCAGCCGAGATGCGCGGGGTGATCAAAAACGTCCTGTACACGCCCGAGCCCCCAAACGTGCGCACGGACGCCGACCCCATGGATCCAATGGGCGCTACGCCCGAGGCGCGGGCGCAACGCTTTCGCAAGTTCAACCGCTGGTGCCACACCGCGCCGCTGATCTGGCACACAGTACACGCCGGAGCGATGGTCCCGCTGGCGCGGCACTATCTAGGCGAGGACATTCTGCTCAAGTTCAGCAGCGTCTTCGTCAAGCCGGCCCATACCGGAGCGGCCACGCCTTGGCACCAAGACAACGGGCTGTGGCGCGATGGCGAGACCGAGCCGTTCAACTTCTGGATGGCCCTCGACCCCGCACGGCGCGACAACGGCTGCTTACAATTCATTCCGGGCAGCCACCAAACCGAGATCGTCGAGCACGTGCTCTATGCCGACAGCATCCACGGCGAACTGCCGCGGGAGCGGGTCGCGGCCCTCAAGGCCGAGCGCGGCGTTGAGCACATTGAACTGGCCCCGGGGGATGTCGTCTGCTGGCACAGCAGTTTGTGGCACTACAGCCCGGTCAACGCGAGTAAACAGAGCCGAATTGGCATCGCCGGCGTCTATACCACACCCACGCTCGCCAACCGCTCCACCCGCACTTGGGGCACCTTCCCTTGGGTGCTGCGCAAAGGCGCGTTGTGCCAGAATTTTCCGCCGGACGAATACGAAGTAAGCCCGGAAGACAAGTCGCCAGCCGAACCATTTCCGCAAGCCAAAACCAAAAGGGGATGCAGCCGATGAGCCAAGCATACGTAGTAGATAAAAACCTAGGGCAGCCGTTGCTGGTGGAAGAAGGCGACCTGCCGCAAACAAACGCCGATGGCGAGCCGGTCGTCGCGCTGACCGACGAGCAGAAATACCTCTTCGATGTGCGCGGGTGGCTCTTGGTGCCCGGGGTAGTGGCCGACGATGAGATTGAGGCCATGCGCGAGTACGCCTTGCGCGTGCAGCACCGCCCAGAATCGCTGCCGGAGCACGAGCGTTCTTTTGTGGCCGGGCCTCTGGAGAAGCTGACCGATCATCCGGTCGTAGTGGGCTTTCTCAATGAATTTCTGGCCTTCCCCGGGCTGTCGAGCGCCGAGTGCTACGGGTTTCGGATGGAGGGCAGCAACTTGCGCAATCCAGCGGCCACTCCCGAGCGAGAGGGCGTTTTCAACCCGCACAACGGCAGCGGCTTCTTTCGCTTTGCCGTGGATTCGCACCACTACCAGAGCATTCCCGGCAAATCCTTTAGCGGGTTGACGCGGGTGGTGTGGGAGCTCGCCCCGGTCAAAATGGGGCAGGGCGGCACGCTCTTAGCCACGGGCAGCCACAAGGCCGCATACCCCGCGCCCGCCGCCATTCAAAAGCCGCATTCGGCCGTGTGGGAAACCTACGAGTGCCCAGCCGGATCGGTGTTGTTCTTTACCGAGGCCCTCGCGCACAGCACCTCGCGGTGGACCAATGCCGACAACGAGCGGGTCGGCATCTTCAACCTCTACAATAGCGTGGGATCGCGCTGGAGCTCGTGGTCGCCGCCGGCCGCCCTCGTCGAGCAGATGCCTCCGATGCGGCAGACCTTGTTCCGCGGCACGTACTGCGCGGACAACGTCCCCGGCTTCCGCTACGGCGGCCAAAACCAACGGGATCGGCCGGTCGCCTGATGTATATCCAAGACCCAGTATGCTATTGGATATATTCGGGCATTGCTTCAGACAGTCCTAAGGATCGAGGGCATCTTGCCTTCGATCCCGGACACAACAACAGAAAAGTCGCGTACTTAGCGTAGGACGATAAAACCCTCTCAAGGAGCGATTCAATGAGTGAGAAAATCAACCGCGCCATCGAACTCCTCGCCGCGGATCAGCCAATCTACTACACAGGGGCCCACGCCGGACACGTGCTGACCTACGAGCAGGGCCAAAAGGACGCCGCAACTTGGGCCGACTACATCAATGTCGGCATGGAACACGGTTCGTTTGACATGACCGGGCTCGACGAATACCTACGCGGCTTGATCGCCGGCGGGCCGACTCGCAGTGGGCACCGGACGCCGGCGGTCATCGTCGAGGCCCCGGTCGAGGGCCGGTCCGAGGAGATCGTGCGCTACAACGCTTGGCAGTTTCGGCAGATCTTGGGCCGGGGGGCGCACGGAATTTTGCTGTGCCAAGCCGAATCGGCTGCGGCTGTCCGGGCCTTTGTCGAATCGTGCCGCTATCCGGTCAACACCATCGGCGTCGGCCCCGACTTGGGCCGGGGGACGCGCGGCGTCGGCTCAGAGGGCGTATGTACGGGCGTGTGGGGCACGAGCCGCGGCGAGTATCTCGCCAAGGCCGATCCTTGGCCGCTCAATCCAGCCGGCGAGTTGCTGCTAGGGCTGAAAATCGAGTCGGTCGCGGCCCTGCCGCACATCGAGGAAATCCTATCCGTCCCGGGGATCGGCTTTGCCGAAATGGGGCCGGGCGACTTGAGCCTTTCGCTGGGGTATCGGGCGATGCCGCAGCCGTGGCCCGCGCAGATGCAGGAGACGCACGAGCGGGTCAAGGCGGCGTGTCGGCAAAACGGCGTGGCCTTCTTGGATGGTGCCACACCCGCCACGGTCGCGGAGAAAATTGACGCTGGAGCGCGCGTACTCTCCGGGGGGAACGAAGAAACCGCTCGGGTCGGGCGAGTACACACGCGGCGGGAAATGCCGGTGTAGCATGACGGGCGACGACAAGCTCCGCAGTGCGGCGTGGTTTGGCGACGAGTGGCACCAAGGGTTTGTGTCCCGCGGCTGGGCCAAAAACCAAGGCCATCCCGAGCAGATGTTCGACGGCCGGCCCGTGATCGGGATCTGCAACACGTGGTCGGACTTGAATCCCTGCAACGCCCATCTGCGGATTTTGGCCGAGCAGGTCAAGCGCGGGGTGTACGAGGCTGGGGGCTTTCCGCTCGAGTTTCCAGTCACCTCCCTCGGCGAGACCATGATGAAGCCCACGACCATGCTCTACCGCAACTTGGCGAGCATGGATGTGGAGGAAAGCATCCGCGCCAATCCGCTCGACGGGGTGGTGCTGCTGACCGGCTGCGACAAAACCACGCCCGCTTGCCTGATGGGCGCGGCGAGCGTGGACTTGCCGACCATCGCGGTGACGGGCGGGCCGATGCTCAACGGCAAATTCCGCAATCAGAACATCGGCTCCGGCACGGACGTCTATCGCTTTACGACCGAGCGGCGGGCCGGGCGCATCTCGCGCTCGGATTACCTAGAGGCCGAGGCCGGGATTTCCCGCTCCGACGGGCACTGCATGACCATGGGCACGGCCTCGACGATGGCCTGCATGGTCGAAACCCTCGGGCTGACCCTGCCGAGCGGCGCGGCGATCCCGGGACCGGACGCGCGGCGCAAGCGCTTGGGGCATTTGGCCGGCAATCGCATCGTCGAGATGGTCCGCGAGGGCCTTTGCATGTCGCGCATTTTGACGCGGCCGGCCATAGAAAACGCCATCAAGGTCAATGCCGCGCTGGGCGGCTCAACCAATTTCGTGGTGCATCTATTGGCCATTGCCGGGCGGATCGGCGTCGCGCTCGACTTAGACGACTTCGACCGCTTGGGCAGCCGCATGCCGCACTTGGTCAACCTAATGCCCGCGGGCGAGTACCTGATGGAGGATTTTTTTTACGCCGGGGGCTTGCCGGTCGTAATCCAAGAGATGAAGGAGCATCTACAGCTAGACACCTTGACGGTGACTGGCCAGTCGCTCGGGGCGAACACAGCCGAGGCCCAATGCTACAACCGGGCGGTCATCGCCTCCATCGACGAGCCGCTCAAGGAAGCGGCGGGAATCGCCGTGCTTCGGGGCAACCTCTGCCCGGATGGGGCCATTATCAAGCCCTCGGCCGCTTCGCCCGCGCTCATGCAGCACGGCGGGCGCGCCGTAGTCTTTGAAGACATAGAGGACTACAGAACGCGGATCGACGATCCCGCCCTCGACGTTGACAAGGACTGCGTCCTGATTTTGAAAGGCATTGGGCCAAAAGGGTTTCCCGGCATGCCCGAAGCCGGAAAATTCGGCTTGCCCAAGAAGCTGTTGCAGCAAGGGGTGCGCGACATGGTTTGCATCTCGGACGGGCGGATGAGCGGCACGGCCTACGGCACGGTGATTTTGCACGTCGCGCCCGAAGCGGCCGTGGGCGGGCCGCTGGCCCTGGTGCAAGAAGGCGACCGGATCGAGCTGGACGTGGAGAAGCGGTCATTGAACATGGCCGTGTCCGACGAGGAGCTGGCGAAAAGACGCCGGACGTGGACGCCGCCGGCGCCGCGAGAGACGCGGGGCTATGCTGGGCTGTACATTCAGCATGTGTTGCAAGCCGACAGGGGCGTTGATCTGGATATCTTGGTCGGCGGCTCTGGGCCGGATGTCTATCGAGAGCCGCGCTAGGGACAGACCCCCGTGTCTGTCCGAATGCAGGCGAAATACAGGACCGTGCTGGATGCTGGCCCGTGCTAGACGCTGGACAACCACAGGGGGTTGTCCGTACGATGTTAGGGGGCGTCCGTACGATGTCGTTAGGGGCCATCCCCACGATGTCATTACTGTCGTTTTGAGGTGATAATGAAGAATCGTAACAGAAAACCAAATCGGCTGCGAAATTACGATTATTCTCAGGCGGGATATTATTTCGTTACAATCTGCACGCAAAACAAACAGCTATTGTTCGGGGAAATAATAGATCGACAGATGGTTACAAACGACGCGGGGAGAATGGTGGAAAGAACATGGAATGAATTGCCGAAATTTTATCGCGGCATCCAAATAGACCAATTCCAAATAATGCCCAACCACCTCCACGGCATCATTATCATTATCGGAACCGTTGGGACAGGCCCCGTTGGGACAGGCCCCGTTGGGACAGGCCCCCGTGCCTGTCCCAAGCCCAAGCCGGGAACGGGACAACCACAGGGGGTTGTCCCAACGCTGGGACCGGCGACGGTCCCAGCGACAGGCCCGACGACGATCCCGACGACAGCCCCAACGGGGGTCCCGACGACGATCCCGACGACGATCCCGACGACGATCCCGACGACAGGCCCAGCGACAGGCCCAGCGACAGGCCCGGCGACAGGCCCGACGGCGTCACTATCGGTCGTCCCGGCACTGTCATTATCGGACATCATACATCGGTTCAAATCATTTACAACCCACAGATATATGGAAGGCGTCAAAAATAATGGCTGGAAATCCTTTGATGGAAAACTGTGGCAACGGTCGTTTCACGACCACATCATCAGGAACGAGGAATCTTTGGACAACATCCGGGCTTACGTCCAAAACAATCCCCTAAAATGGGAATCGGATATAAACAACTCGCGCAACTAGGCGACCAACAAGGCCAAATTTTGGCGACAAAAAAGGCTGTCGCTTGAAAACTGTAAATTATTCTGAATCACACCTTCTCAGTACGCACCTTCTTACTTTCAGGAGATCATTTATGCCGACGAACCGAGTTTGTTTTTTCGCCCTTCTCACCGCGCTATTGGGCACCGTCCTGTTGGGCGAACCCGCCTCGGCCCAATCCCAAGCGACCACCGGCGTCATCCGCGGCTTGGTGCAGGACCAGTTCAACCAGCCCATTGGCAACGCCACGATCTCGCTCAAGGAGACGCGGACCAACTACGAGCGCACCCTCACCTCGTCTGAGCTGGGGCTGTTCACGGCGACCTTGCTGCCCTTGGGGCACTACGAAGTAACCGTGCAGGCGGCCGGGCACAGCGACATGCGGCAGACCGGGGTGCAAGTGCGGGTCGGCGAGACCGTGGAGCTGACCGTCAAAATGGTGCCGCAGTTGGAGGAGCTGGTCGTTGAGGCAACGGCCCCCGCGGTGGACATCACCCAGAGCGAGCCGGCCACGCGCCTGCCCGAAGAAGCCGTGCAGGACTTGCCCAACAACGGGCGCAATTTCCTCGACCTGACCCTATTGACCCCGGGCGTCGCGATTGTGCAGGGGCCTGATGGCGACGAACTGACCATTGCCGGCCAGCGCGGCATCCACAACAACGTCTCAGTGGATGGGGCCGATTTCAACAACCCCTTCTTCGGCGAACAACGCGGCGGGCAGCGCCCGGCCTTCACCTTTAATTTGGACGCGGTACAAGAAATCGTCGTGGTGCCCCAAGGAGCCAACGCCGAATTTGGCCGCTCCAGCGGCGGGTTTGTCAACGTCATCACCAAGTCGGGGACCAACGACCTGCACGGGTCCGTGCATTTTTTTGGCAAGCACGACGCCTTGTCCGGGACCGCCCGGCACCAAGGGGTGGAACGCGATCCCGATTTCAGGCAAGTGCAGTCCGGCTTTACCTTGGGCGGCCCCCTGATCGCGGACAAAGCCTTCTTTTTTACCGCGTACGACCAGCAGGTCTTTGAAGACACCAAGCAGGACGACGTTGAGCGCATAGACGGCCGCTTGCGCGAGTTCATGGACGGGGAGTTCGGCGGAGCGTTGGCCGGAGACTACCGGGCCATCAACCGCACCAACGACGCCCGCGCCTTTCTCGCCAAGATCGACTACCGCTTGTCCGAGGCGCACTACGCCACCTTCAAATACAACTACACTTGGTCGGAACAGAAAAACGGCACCTTCGATGTGGATTCGTGGGCCCGCAGTGCCAACGCGGTCGAGCGGGACTGGTCCCATGCGTTCAACGGCAGCTTGCTGTCGGTGCTGTCCCCCACCGCGACCAACGAGTTCCGCTTCCAGATCGCCCGCGAGGATAGGCCGCGTCCGTACCGGGGGCCGGACAACCCCGACACCGGGCGGCCTTTTCCCGATACGGGCATGGATTTTGTCGCGGGCTATCGCTTTGGCATGCCCTTCTTCATTCCGGTTGATTACTACGACACCCGCCTTCAACTGCTCAACAATGTTTCCGTGAGCAGGGGGGATCACTTGATCAAAGCCGGTGCCGAGTGGAATCTGGTCGGCTCTACCCAGACCTTCGTCGGCTTTGCCAATGGCCGCTACATCTTCAATTCGGTCGATGGCTTCCTCAACTTCGTCGAGCAGGGCAACGGCTATGTCGAGTGCTCGGACGGCAGCACCAGCATGGACGGGGTCTGTCCCGAGGAGGCGACTATCACCGGCCCGGTCTTGGTCTATTTGCAGCAAACCGGCGTCGGCAGCCTCACCGTGGAAGAGGTGGGTACGCAAAGCATCCCCCAGCACGAGTTGGCCCTGTTCGCGCAAGACAGTTGGAAGCCCTCGGACCAGCTCACGCTCAATTACGGTCTGCGCTGGGAGGCCCAAATCCAGCCCGACGTACTCACCGAGCCAGACGAGGTGTTCTTCGCCGATTTTATTGGCCAAACGAAAACCAACGACACCGGCACCTACACTTTCCCCTCCAACGGCAAAATCCCCTCGGACTGGGATATGTTCCAGCCGCGGCTAGGGGTAGCCTACGATGTACAGGGCGACAACAAGACCTTGTTGCGCGGCAGTGTCGGGCTGTACTACGCCCGCATCCCGGGCTTGAACGTGGCCAGTACGAGATCGACCAATGGCTCGCGCGGCCAGAGAATTTTCCGCTCCAGCGAGCTGACGCCCGTTTTGGGGCGGCCGCCGACCTACGGCGAGCTGTTGCCCACGCCCGCAGGCGATCCCTTCCGGCCCAGTATCTTTGTCGTCGATCAAAACTTTGAGAACCCGCGCACCCTCAGTACCAACGTGGGCATTGAACGCGAGTTGCATCCGGGGGGTTTGGTGGGATCGCTCGGTTACACCTACGCCCGCACCGATAATCTGACGCGCTTTGTCAACCACAACGACCCGGTCTTTGGTGCCCCGTGGTCAACCGGCTTGGGCGCAGACGGCAGCAACGGCATAGGCGATTTGACCGTGGTCGAGAGCACCGCCAAGTCGCGCTACCACGGCCTCAGCGTTGGGTTGCGGCAGATGGTACACGAGCGCTTGCAGTTCCAGCTCAACTATACTTTGTCGTGGGATCGGTCCGACGACGACAACGAGCGCGACCCCTTCACGTTCCGCTACGTCGATCCAACGCAGTTGGAACGCGAGTGGTCCTACTCAGACCGCGACCAGCGCCACCGCTTCAACGGGTGGGCCTTGGCCGAGTTGCCCGGCGCGGTCTTGCTCAACCAGCGCGTGAGTTACTATTCGGCGCAGCCGACCTCCGAATCCTGCGGCGACGACAACCGAGGCTCGGGCACGCCTTCAACGAACCCGTGGGGGGCCGATTCCGACCGGATATGCGGCGATGGCTCCATCATCAAGCGCAACACCCTGCGCAAGGACAACGCATTTTTCTCCTATGACGTGCGGCTGTCGCGGCCCTTTCCCGTGGGCAACGGCCAATTGGAGCTCCTCGTCGAGGTGTTCAACCTGTTCAACACGGACAACTTCCGCGATCCCTCCAGCGCCGGTCTGCTGTTCAATTTTGACGGCACCGTGCAGTCGGGCTTGGGCGATCCGCGCGAGGTGCAGGTCGGCTTGCGCTACACCTATTGAGCGGTGCGCGGGGGAAGAGGTCGGCAGCAGCCTTACAAGGATCGAGGGCATCTTGCCCTCGATCCCGGACACCGCGACAAGTGAGGGCAGATGGAACGACTCATCAGCCTGTTTGGACTTCTGATCATGGTCGCCTTGGCCTTTGCCTTGAGTGCCGACCGGTGCCAGGTGAAGCGACGAATCCTGTTGGGAGGACTAGGGCTTCAATTCGCCTTGGCTGTGCTCGTTCTCAAGACCCAGTTCGGACAGGCGTTTTTTAGCTATATCGGCACTTTCTTTACCGCCTTGTTCAGCTATGTCGATGCCGGGTCCGAATTTGTTTTTGGCGCGAATTTCGGCGAGCACTTTTTCGCCTTCAAGGTGCTGCCGACCATTATTTTCGTTTCCGCCCTGATGAGCGTGCTCTACCACTTGGGCTTGATCCAGCCCGTGGTGGCGGCCTTCGCGTGGGTCATGCGCCGCACCCTGCACACCTCGGGCGCGGAGAGCTTGGCCGCGGCCGCCAACATCTTCGTCGGCCAAACCGAGGCCCCGCTGGTCGTGCGCCCGTACGTGGCCAGCATGACCCGGTCGGAGCTAATGGCCTTGATGGTCGGCGGCTTTGCCACCATTGCCGGCGGCGTATTGGCGGCTTTCGTGGGCTTGGGAATCGACGCCGGGCACTTGGTGGCCGCCTCGGTGATTTCGGCCCCGGCCGCGCTGTTGGTGGCCAAGGTGATGCAGCCGGAAGTGGAGGCGTCCCAGACCTTGGGGCAGGTCGCTATCGAGGTGGAGCGCACGGCTACCAATGTGGTGGAGGCCGCGGCCAACGGCACCTTGGATGGTTTGCGGCTGGCCCTGAACGTGGCGGCCATGCTCATTGCCGCCTTGGGGTTGATCGCCCTGTTGGACGGGGCGCTGGGTTTATTGGGCCGGGGCGCGTCCTACCTCCTCGGCCTGGAGGGCTTGGAGTGGTCTTTGTCCGCGGCGTTGGGCTACCTCTTCGCGCCCTTTGCCTACTTGATGGGCATTGAAGCCGGAGATTGTTTGGCGGCTGGCGAGTTGTTGGGCAAGAAAATGGTGGCCAACGAATTTGTCTCATATCTCCAACTGAGCCAGTGGCTCCAGCCCGGCTCGGGCGTAGAGTTGAGTCCGCGCTCGGTGGCCATTTTGACGTATGCCCTGTGCGGTTTCGCCAACTTCAGCAGTATTGGCATCCAGCTCGGCGGCATTGGCGCCATCGCCCCGGCGCGGCGCAGCGAGCTAGCGCGCTTGGGCTTCCGCGCCATGCTCGGCGGCTCGTTGGCCTGTTTTATGACGGCCTGCGTGGCCGGGATTCTACTGTAGCACGGCAATGGCCTCGACCTCGACGAGCATCCCGGGCAGCACTAAGTCCGCGACCGTCACAGTGGAACTGGCGGGGACGCGATTGGGAAAGGCGGCGGCGCGGGCGGCCGAGTATTCGGGATAGAGGCGGGTGTCGGTGATAAACGAGGTAATTTTGACCACGTCGTCCATGGTCGCGCCGGCTTCGGCGAGCACGGCGCGGATGTTGGCAAAAACTTGGCGCGACTGGGCGGCCATGTCGCCTTCGCCGACGAGATTCCCTGCCGGATCAATAGGCCCTTGGCCGGAGACATAGACCGTAGTGCCGACCTGCACGGCTTGTGCGATGCGGAATTTCTCGGCCCAAGGCCAAGCCGGGTTGTGTGCGGTGCGTTGGGTCATCTTTCCTCCTACTGCCAGAGCGGTTCCCCGTCTTCCAGCGAACTTTGCAGAAACGCCTCGTTTAGCTCCACCCCCAGCCCCGGCTTTTCGCTCAACACCACGTGTCCCTCCTGAATCACCGGCTCGTCGGCGAGGACCACCTCGCACCACGTCGGGTCGTCGTAGCGATGGAACTCCAAGGCGAGAAAATTGGGGACGCTGGCGCAGACGTGGGCGTCGGCCACCGTGCTCAAGGCACTCGAATTGTTGTGCGGGGCAAAGGGGATGTAGTACGCCTCGGCCATGTTGGCGATCTTGCGACACTCGGATAGGCCGCCGCACTTGGAAATGTCGGGCATGATGATATCGACCGCTTGCTGTTCGAGCATGTCGCGGAAGCCATAGCGCAAATAGGCATTCTCGCCAGCGCAAATCGGGGTGCGGGTCGAGCGGGTGACGCGCTTGAGGGCGTCGATGTTCTCGGGCGGGACCGGCTCTTCGAGCCACATCAGATTCAGGCCCTCTAGCGCGTGGGCGAACTTCATGCCGGCGGTGGCATCGTAGCGGCCGTGCAGGTCAATGGCCAAGTCGATATGGGGGCCAACCGCCTCGCGGATCTGGTGGGCTTGATCGACTAAGTCTTCCAACTCGGCCGGGGCCACCGACCAGTTCCAAGGATCGAGCTTTTCGGGGTGGCTTGAGTCGTCGAGGTCGAACTTAATCGCGTTGAAGCCTTGGGCCCGCACGTCCTCGGCGCGCCTTTTGTAATCCGAATGCGCGCTATCGACGTAGAGGCGCACCCGGTCGCGGAATTTGCCGCCCAAGAGCCGATAGACGGGGACGCCCTGGGCCTTACCGGCCAAGTCCCAAAGCGCGATCTCAAGGCCGGTCAGCACCGAAATCGCCAAGCCCGCCATGCCGCCGCGGAAGATGTAGCTGCGGCGGATGCCCTCAAAGAGCGCATCGACATCGCGCGGGTCCTTGCCGATGAGCTGGGCGGCCATGGATTGGGTGGAGCCGCGCCAGCCGCCATCGACGTGGCTGGCCTCGCCTGTGCCGTAGAGGCCCTCATCCGTGTGGATGCGGACGTAGTGGTAGAGATAGCCGGCCCGGACGCGCACTTGAGCGGTTTTGACCTCTGTGATCTTCAATGGAGTCCCTTTCTTTAGAGGTGGAGTTGGCCGATGGCGCGCGTGGCCGCGTCGCAGTACCAGAGCACGCCCTCGTGGATGGTCAGCCCGTGGACCTCGGTGGGGGCCTCAACGCGGACGACCTCCCAGATGCGCCCGTCGCGGGGGTCGAGGCGATTGATGGTGCCGGCCGAGGTGTCCGCGGCCCACAGGGTGCCGTCGCCCGCCCACGCTAGGCCGTGGACCCGGAGGCCGGGGACGCGGAAGGAGTGGACTTCTTCCCAGGTGTTGGCATCCATCACGTGGACGAATTGCGAGGGCGGCGAGGCCACGTACACCTGGCCGTCTTGCCACTCTAAGCCGTG
The DNA here is from genome assembly GCA_965242865.1 of Candidatus Latescibacterota bacterium. GTDB lineage: Bacteria > Latescibacterota > UBA2968 > UBA8231 > UBA8231. The sequence goes on along the minus strand of CBDETK010000013.1, from coordinate 3,378,372 downwards.
CGCCCCGGTGACGCGGCCATGCTGCTGGTCGGCCACCCAAGCGACGACGCCATTGCCGGGCGAATCTAGCTTGGCGATGGTTTGGCCGGTCGCCGGGTCGAGGCGGGCGATCTTGAGTTCAAAGGTCGAGGCGATCCACAGAGAGCCGCCGCCGAGCGTGATGCCGCTGGAGTGCTCGGTGTCGGTCTGGGCCGCAAAAAGGGTCTCGCCGCTTTCGTAGTCGAATTTATAGACCTTGAGGTCAACTTGGTCGATGCACCAGAGGCCGTCGGGCGCGGCTTGCAGCCCATTGGGCTGAGGGCCGGGGCATTTGAAACGCTCTTCAACGCGAGCGATTTGGATGGTCATGGTGTGCTTTCTTGGCTAGAGGTTGGGATTAGGCCGACCGGCCCATGAGGTAGTTCCAGTTTTGGCGGCGGATGGCTCGCTCCTTGTAGTGGTCGCTCTGGGAGACGCCGAGCGGATTGGTGAAGTTGAGGATGTTGGTGACGTCCTCGGCCCGGTCGCGCTCGTTCCAGTCGGTGGGCTTGTTGGCCGCGGCCGGGTCGTGGTTCCAAGTGGGGGCGGTGTTGTCCCGGGTGCGGCGGAAGAGGAACTTGATCATGTGGCGCTTGTGCGACGAGCGGTTGGCGGCCGTGCCGTGCCACAGGTCGTAGTGCGTGAAGGCCACAGTACCGGCCTTGACTACCAGCGGCACTTGGCCACGGATGTTGGTGTACGTGGCCATGCGGTCCGTCGGCGCGTTGCGGAACTGGGTGCCGGGGACGATGATCGTCGGCCCCATGTCGGGCGTGACGTCGGTCGGGTAGTACAGCCCCAAGAAGCGGTTGAGCAGGACGTCGCGGTTGTTGAGGCCGTCTTGGTGCCAGCTCATCTGCGGGGAGTTTGGCTGCTTGCAATGCCAGTGGCGATGCGACTGCACCTCGTAGTCCGGCCCGAGCAGGCTGACGAGGGCGCCGGTGACGGCCGGATGGTCGAGCACCTGCCAGAGCAGGGGCACGGCGTCGGTGATGGCGTCGCCGGGGTTGTAGTCTAAAGAGTCGAGCTGGGCGGCGATGGACTCGTTGAGTCCGGCGGGCAACTCCGGCTCGACGAGGTGGTAGCCGGAGACGAGGAAACGGGCCACTTCGGCGTCGCTGAGCAAATGCTTATCCATCGGCGATATCCTCCATTTTCTGTAAGATGAACTCATAGCCTATTACGTCCAACTCCCGGTCGTCGAACGGGGCCTGTAGATGGGGGAATTGGACGATTTGCCAGCCATCTACTACGGCGTCGTGTACGGTTTGGTAGGGCCAGTCGGGTGCTGATTCAGCGCGGATTTCGGGCACAAAGCCCGCGACCGGCTCGATGAGCGTGAGGCCGATGATGTTGGACATGACGCTGGGGGTGCGGGCCTGCAAGTAGAGCAGGCGTTGGCGGGGTGCGGCCATGGGGGTTGAATTGCTCCTGTAATGCGGGGTGCGCGTTTAATATAGAACGGCCGTGCGGTGCGGCCAATGACGCCGCTTGATAGCGGGTGCAGTCTTTCTTAGCTTGCCCCGCTGAGGAGATGGAAAAATGCAATACAACACCCTAGGTCGCACGGGCGTCAAAGTGTCTTCCCTGTGCTACGGCACCATGGCCTTTGGCGGCGATGCGGACGAGGCGACATCTGGGCAGATGTACCGCTACTGCCGCGAGTTGGGGATCAATTTCTTCGACACGGCTAACATCTATTCCAACGGGCGGTCCGAGGAGATCTTGGGTCGGTTGATCCAAGGCGAGCGCGACGAGTTGGTCATCACCTCAAAGGTCTGCGGGCCGATGGGGGATGGCCCCAACGACCGGGGCTTGTCGCGGCGGCACATTGTGCAGGCCGTTGAGGCCAGTCTCAGGCGGTTGCAGACGGACCGCCTCGATTTCTACTTCGTCCACAATTTCGACGAAGAGACACCGATGGAAGAGACCCTCGCCGCGCTCGACGACTTGGTGCGCCGCGGCAAAATCCTCTATCCGGCCGTGAGCAACTGGGCCGCTTGGCAAATGGCCAAAGCCCTCGGCCACTGCGCCCGCGAAGGGCTGGCGTCTTTTGCGTGTATTCAGCCCATGTACAACTTGGCCAAGCGGCAAGTGGAGGTAGAAATCCTGCCGCTGGCCCGCTCCGAAGGCTTAGGCGTGATTACCTATAGCCCGTTAGGCGGCGGCTTGCTGACCGGCAAGTACGGGATCGACAAGCGGCCCGCACGGGGGCGTCTCTTGCAGCAGGACAATTACATCAAACGCTACGCCAACCCGGTGTTCTACGAAATCGCCGAGCGTTTCGTGCGCTATGCCGGCGCCAAGGGCGTACATCCGGCGACCTTGGCGGTCGCTTGGGTTATGGGGCACACAGACGTGACCGCGCCGATTGTCGGCGGGCGCGATCTCGACCAACTCAAGCCATCGCTCGCCGCGCTCGACTTTGCCATATCTGCCGAGATGCGCGATGAGGTGTCGGCGCTTTCGATTGCGCCGCCGCCCGCTACTGACCGCGACGAGGTTCAATCTTAAAGGAAGGGAAAGGAACCATGAGACCCAACAAGCTGCGCGAAAAACTCAACGCCGGTGAGCCGACGCTCGCCACCCACATTCACACCACTTGGCCGTCGGTCGTCGAAGCTCTAGGGCATACCGGCGCGTACGACTACGTGGAGTTTGTCGCCGAGTACGCCCCCTTTGACCTGCACGACTTGGACAATCTCGCCCGAGCCGCCGAGCTATGGGATTTGGGAACGATGATCAAGGTCGATGCCGAAAACCGCGCTTACGTGGCCCAACGGGCCATTGGGTCGGGCTTTGGCAGCGTCCTCTTTGCCGATGTGCGCGATCCAGACGACGCCCGGGCCTGTGTGCGCTGTGTGCGCGCCGATGCGCCCGGCGACGAAGGCACCTACGGGGTCGCCATGCGGCGCTTTGCCTATATGAGCTACGGCGGCACCCCGGAGTACGTTCAAGCGTTGCGCGACGTGGTCGTGGTGTTGATGATCGAAAAGCAGAGTGCTGTCGCCGACTTGGAGGCCATGCTCTCGGTGGAAGGAGTCGAGATGGTCCAGTGGGGAGGGGCCGATTACTCCATGAGCGTCGGCAAGGCCGGTCAGCGCGGCGCACCGGAAATTGCCGCCGCCGAAGCAAAGGTCTTTAAGACCGCCTTGGAAATGGGCATCCATCCGCGCGCCGAGATCAACTCAGCCGACGACGCCAAGCGTTATCTCGACATGGGGGTGCGGCACTTTTGCGTCGGCACGGATATATCGTTGCTGTACGGGTATTGGCGCGAGCAAGGGGAGGCGATGCGGCGGGCGTTGGAGGGGGAGTAGGTGAATAGTGCCGCTCGCGCCGGTTAAGAACTATCGTTCAAGTTCAAATAAGGACATTATGTTAATGAATAGAGCAATTTCAAGAATCTCAAGAATTTTTCAAAAAAAGACCGAGTTGCAGAAGGCCCTTGATAAATGCTCTCGATCAGCCCGTGAAGGATATAAGATTGCAAAGGGCAACCTCGACGGAATCAAGGTTGCTATAGACGAGATTTCAGAGGATTTGAAACAACAACTGACAAGCCTGAAAGATGGAAATATCCAGACCTCTGACATTGAAAAGAAGACCCAAAAACAGCTACAACAAGTGGTGTCGGAACTCTATTCGTTGCACGAAAAACAGGTGCGCCAAGTAGAAGAGAACCATACACGGTTAGACAAATTCTCTATTGCCCTCTTTGGCCGCACGATGACAGGTAAATCAACGTTGATGGAGATTTTGACTAACGGCGACGGTTCGTCCATCGGCAAGGGAGGCCAGCGCACGACTCGAGATGTGCGTAGCTATGACTGGGAAGGGCTCAAAATTACCGATGTGCCCGGTATAGCTGCGTTTGAGGGCCGTGAGGACGAAGAAAAGGCGTTCGAAGCCGCCCAGCAATCGGACCTCGTGCTTTTTCTAATTACTGACGATGCGCCACAGAACGAGGAAGCGGAGTGTTTCGCACGTGTTCGGGCTCTCGGCAAACCGATTGTGGGTATCTGCAATGTTAAAACCGCTCTCAACGATGCAGACGATGTGAGCCTTTTTCTAAAAAGGAATTGGTTCAACCGAAAACGAAAGGATTTCGATGCTATCGTCCGACAATTCCACGAGTTTGCGGAAAGATACAGTCCGGGTAGGCGAATATATTTCGTTTACACCCATTTGCAATCAAAATTTCTATCTCAGCAGCCCGGTGAACCTCAGCATAGCGAGTTGGAACACGCGAGTCGCTTCAACGCTGTCGAAAAGCAAATTGTATCGGAAGTAGTCGAACGTGGAACATTCTTGAGATGGAAGAGCTTCATTGATGGTGCTGTCGTTCCAATGTTTGAGTTTAGCGAAAAATTGTTGGACTTTAGTGCCCAGAACTCGTCCAGTGGCAGAGTTCTCATAGACAAGAATCGCCAAGTTAAGTCGTGGTCTGATCGATTTCGCAAAAGTGGCAAAGAGCGCATTGATACATTCGTCGAAAAAGAGATGAACTCGCTACGCGCTAAAATTCCGGGATTTGCGGAAGACAACTACGAATCACGGGATGCTGGCGAACGCTGGAAGCACCTAGTTGAGAGTCAAGGCATTGAGCGAAAGAGAAATAAACTTATTGAGCAGATTCAGAACGAAATGCAAAGTGAACTGTCAGAAGTTTCACGACAACTTGAATCCGAACTGAAGTTTGTCGGTACGTTTGCTGGCGAACGCAGAATTAGCATGGACTCTATATTCGACGCAAAACGTGCTTGGAAATGGATGACCACGATTACTGCTAGCGGGCTTGGTCTCGCTGCTTTGATTCTTTCCAGCGGTCCTCTTGGTTTGGTAGCAGCAGCATTTGGGGTCATAGGACGTATCTTTTCTTGGTTCTTCGGAGACCGAGAAGAAAAGGCGAGGAGGCAACGCAAAAAACTTGAAGACAGGCTTAAAAGTGATGTGAAAAAAATAGAACGCAGCCTCCAAAAGGAGCTAAAGGATTGGTTCTACCAACGCCTTCTCAGAGAGCAAGTTGATGTCCTTCTCCAAGACTTTCAGTTGATCATATCGAGCACCTTAGAACTGGCAGATAGACAGAGGGCCTTGGCTTGGAGAATCAACAAGCAACAGAAAGAATTGCACCGTGCCTTGATCAACAAAGCACTTGAGCAACTAAAAAATAAAGACAGTGGTAATCTCATATCGGATATAGCGCGAGTTCCTGGACTGTCTATCATGCTGCTGATTGAAACTAAGTTCCCGGAGGAAGTGCGTAAGAGTTTGGGGAAACTGCTTGGAGAAAATGTCTGGTTTGTGGTCAACACTCGCGACGAAAAATCAATTCTATCCCAAGCCATCGGACGCAACTGTGATCCGGACAAAGTCAGTATTGAATCAAAAATTCAAGTCGCGCATGTGCCTATAGGACCACTCGACTCGGTTGGCATCTATCGGATCAAGTTGGCGCAACAGCTAACCGAACTCCATGTGATGAACTCAGAAAGGAGCCATTGAATGAAAACTGTACATATTCAATCATGCTTGGAAAGGGGACAGACTCTACTCAAGAAGGCAGAAAGAGTTATCAAAGATGCGCCTTTTGACAAGGTGCGAGAGCTTGCTCAACGGATTCCGAAAGAAGTTGCACCGCCTGATAAAGCTGTCCATGTAGTCTTTGCCGGTCAATACAGTGCTGGCAAGTCTTCGATTCTCAAGGTGATGACGGGGCGAGAAGACATAGCTATTGGGGCTGGTATTACGACTCAACAGGTACAACAGCTCGACTGGAACGGAATCACGGTGATAGATACGCCCGGCGTCCACACAGAGATACGGCCCGACCACGACGTAATAACGTACGAGGCGATTAGTAAAGCCGACCTTTTGGTCTTTGTTGTGACCAACGAACTATTTGACGCCCATATCGCGGAGCATTTCAGGAAGCTCGCGATTGAACAGGAAAAAGCTCACGAGATGCTGTTGGTTGTAAACAAGATGCAGCGATGCGCTAAGGGAAATACACCAGAAGTTCAGGGCGTACTCCGGGAAGACCTCCGAAAAGTCCTCGTACCGTTTACCCCGGAACAGCTTCGCCTCTCTTTTGTAGATGCTGAGGCCGCGCTTGAGGCCCGTGCAGAGCGAGACGAAGAGTTTCGCAAAATTTTCCACAAAAGAAGTGGTTTTGACGATTTCTTCGATAATTTCAATGCGTTCGTGGAAGAGAAGGGACTAACTGCACGTTATACAACATCGCTCTACACCCTTGAACAGGTGCTTCAAGAGGCCCTCGCAGCCGAGTCGAGCGGTGATATCGATGTAGATGCTTTGCAAGAATTGCTTACTCAGCAACGACGTGCATTAGTGAATGGTAAGGCACAGGTTTCTCAATCCGTGGAAAGTAAGGTCCAACAGACTGTAAATGAGATTAGGGAAGAAGGACGTAAGGCGGCGGACCTAATTCGTGGAGGCGCGGACTCCGATGCTGTCAATCGGGAATTAACGGCTGCCCAAGGGCGTGTTGAAAAGCAAGTGGATGAGTTGTCTGGACTCATTCAGAAAACGATGGAAGAGGGTATCAACAATCTCGCGGAGAGGGTAGAGCAAATCGCGGAGAGCGAATTAGCTAAAGAGTTGCTGTCGAGGCTAAGAAAAAGAGTCCAAGATCTCGACATGGATCCTGAGACGTTGTCTAAGATGAAACAAGGTGGAGATGTAACCTACCGACTTGGGTCATTTCTAGTAAGTAAGTCTTTCACTCCCACAACCTCGACCTTCTCCGGTCTGTTCAAACTCAACCAGTATTCGGGTACAGCAACTCACGGTATGGTCAAAAATATAGGTCATTTCTTTGGGAAATCCTTTAAGCCGTGGGAGGCAGTGAAGTGGACGCGAAATATTGCAAACGCTGGTCGGGTTTTGTCCGTAGCAGGGGTTGTTTTGAGCATTGCGCTTCAAATCAAAGAAGACGCCGATGCCGCCAAGCTGGAACGGGAATTGCGCGAAGGCCGGGTGGCGGTGCGGGCGGGGTTTGATGAAGCCGCCCACGCAGTCGAACTCCATTACGATAAAGCGACTGCCACTTATGCGGATCAAACCATCGGCCAGCGCATTGCGGAGATAGATGAGGAACTCGAAAAACTCAGAGACATGCAACAATCGCGTAGCGACCTCTTCCAAGAACTCAATAGCCTGTTAGAGGATACTAGGCGGCTTATTTCGGAAATGCACTCGTCGTAAGCCGGGTTAATACGGGATGCAAGCGGCTCGCCCTGCCCTACGCGCCTTCTCATCTCACCCCCGCCACACCCTCGTCCGCAGCCCTTCAATCCCTTCGCTCAAGGCGCGGCGATAGAGCCACAAGTCGCCGCCATAAGCTATGCAGCGAAAGCCGCGGCCCAGCATCTCCGTTCCCTCCTCAATGGTATTGACCAAGTAGCCCGCGGCCTTGCCGTGGCGGTCGCAAGCCGCGACGACGCGCTCGAGGGCGGCGGTGAATTCGGGGTGGTCAAACTGCCCGGAAATCCCCAAGAAGTTGCTCAAGTCAAACCCCCCTATCCACAGCACGTCAATCCCTTCTACCGCGGCAATGCGCTCTACGTTTTCGAGCCCGGGGCGGTTTTCGATCTGAGCGATCAGCAGGCCCTCGGCGTTGGCGTGCTCGATCTTGCCAACGATGGAGCCTGCAGCGAAGTGGTCGTGTGCGATTTGAAAGGCCGCGCCGCGCTGGCCTAGGGGCGGGTACTTGCCTGACTGCACGATGACCTCGGCCTGCTGCGCGTCGCCAACCATCGGCACCATGATGCCCCGCGCCCCGACGTCGAGGACGCGGGCGATGAAGTGGTATTGGGTCGCCGGCACCCGCACAAAAGGCTCGATGTGGCCGGCGTTGGTGGTGGCAATCAGGTCGCGCACCGTCTCGACGCTCCAGCCAGTGTGCTCCATGTCGTACATAATGAATTCGGCCCCCGCCTCGGCAGAGAGACGAGCAATGCCTGGGGTGCAAAACTCAAGGGTCATGGTGCCGATGACTGTGCCGCCCTCTTTGAGGGCGCGTTTGACTTTGTTGGGTTTCATCCGATAGCTCGATAGTGGTTCAGTTTTTCTTTGAGACGAGGATGCTCGGCCACTTGGGGGTTGACCGCGTATTCGGGCAAGCGACCCGAGGCGACCGTTAGGATGCTGCGGCAGGCACTGCGGCCAATGAGGCGGAAACACTCATCGGTCCAGCAAAGCCCGTGCGGAGCGACGATGGTCTGGTCGGTGAGGGCCAGCACCGGCTCGTCTTGGGATACAGGCTCTGTTTCAAAAACGTCGAGGCCAGCACCGGCGATCTGCCCCCGCTGCAGGGCGCGGGTCAGGGCCTGCTGATCGACGATGGGGCCGCGAGCCGCGTTGATGAGATAGGCACTCTCCTTCATCAGTGCGAGCTCGCGCTCGCCGATGAGGTGATGGGTCGCCTCAGTGAGGGCGCAGCAAATACAGACATAATCGGCGCGTTGCAGCAACGAGTCGAGTTCAACCAGTTCGGCCCCAGCGGCGCGGGCTTGTGCCGCATCGACAAAAGGGTCGGCGGCCATGCAGCGAATGCCGAAGGGCTTGGCTAAAGTGCAGATCTCGCGGCCGATATTGCCTAGGCCGACCAGCCCTAGGGTGCGGCCGGTGACGCCCATGCCCATGTAATTGAGCCGCTCGTTCCAGCGGCCCTCGCGCACTAGGCGATCCTTGGCCAGCATCTTGTGGCTGAGGGCCAAGAGGTACGTCAGGGCCATGACCGCCACGGGCCGGCGCACCCCATCGGGGGTAATCGTCAACAGCACGCCCCGCTCGTTGCAGGCTTCGACGTCGACGCTGTCGTAGCCGACGCCAAAGCGGGCGACGATCGCCAGCTTGCCCGTGCCCTGCAAGGTCTCGGCGCTGATTGTCGCGGTGAGGACCAGCAAGCCGTCGTAGCCGCGAATCTGGTCGGGCCGCAGTTCGGTGGTGTTTTCCGCTAGAAATTCCCACTCGACCCTTGGCGCTTCGTCGAGCAGGTCGAGACCAATATCGCCGAACCCGAGGGTGCCGTCGGCCTTGAGAAAGTCGCGGGTGACGCCTATGCGAAAAGGTGCAGTCATGGCGACAAACAAGATAGGGCCTGACGGGCCGCTATCAAGGGGGGAGTCGACTGTATAGGACAGGGGTCACATTGTCTGCCATTAGATACAAAAAAAGAGGCAATACAACGGCGATTCCCTTAGAGAAAAAAGGTGGCTCGCATTTTGCTTGTCTGTTTCTGTTGTCTATTTTAACCCCAATCAAGGAGCAATACCGAGATGACCCCTGAGACATCCGAGATAACCACCCGCGACGTATTACAGCAGATCAACCGCCGCTTAGAGTTGATTGAAAGCGACGTGCGAGCCGTCAGCGATAAGCTCGATGTGTCCGTTCAAGGTCTGCATGAAAAGCAGGATGCGGCGGTGCAGACGCTGCACAATAAGAATGCCGCTTCCATGCAGACGCTCCGCGACGAGAGTACCGTGGCGCATCGGGAACTGCATGAGAAAATCGACACGTCCGTCCAGACACTCCGCGACGAGAATGCCGTGGCGCATCGGGAACTGCATGAGAAAATCGACACGTCCGTCCAGACACTCCGAGACGAAAATGCTGCGTCCGTGCAGATACTCCGCGAGGAGAGTGCCGTGGCGCATCGGGAACTGCATGAGAAAATCGACACGTCCGTGCAGACGCTCCGCGACGAAAATGCCGCGTCCGTGCAGACGCTCCGCGAGGAGAGTACCGTGGCGCATCGGAGCCTACATGAGAAGATCGACACGTCCGTGCAGATACTCCGCGACGAAAATGCTGCGTCCGTGCAGACCCTGCGCGACGAGGGTGCCGTGGCGCATCGGAGCCTGCATGAGAAGATCGACACGTCCGTGCAGATACTCCGCGACGAGAATGCCGCGTCCGTGCAGACCCTGCGCGACGAGGGTGCCGTGGCGCATCGGAGCCTGCATGAGAAGATCGACACGTCCGTGCAGATACTCCGCGACGAGAATGCTGCGTCCGTGCAGACGCTCCGCGAGGAGAGTGCCGTGGCGCATCGGGAACTGCATGAGAAGATCGACACGTCCGTGCAGATACTCCGCGACGAAAATGCCGCGTCCTATCAGAGCCTGAACGAGAAAATCGACACGTCCGTGCAGACGATCCGAGCGGAGAATGCCGCGTCCGTGCAGACGCTTCGCAAGGAGAGTGCCGTGGCGCATCGGGAACTGCATGACAAAATCGACGCGGTAGAGCGCAATCTGCATAATAAGTACGACGCGATCGTGCGCGATTTCCACAACAAGCTCGGAGCCTATTTCCGCTGGACCATCGGCATCGTCTTAGCTAGCTGGCTGTCCACCATGGGCGCGATCCTGTTCAAAGGATTGTAGCCGATCCTTCTTCCCAGTTCCTGCCATCGCCTGAAGCCTTCGGCCTTCACGCCGCCTCGCGCTCCATCCACAAGCGCAAGATGCGCGGCGATTGCCGCATTTCCATTCGTCGGAAGTGCCAGCCGGTTGTTAAGGGCTGATGCGCTCCAAAGCCACGGCCGCGTTGGCCCGGGCGTAATAGTCCTCGTCGTCGATGCTTTGGCGCAGGGCAGGCGCAGCCTCGGCCGCAGCCGGGCCGATCTTGGCCAGCGCGAGGGCGGCGTTGTGGCGGATCCAGCTCTCGGAATCTCGTAGGCAACGGCTCAAGGCGGGCACGGCGTCGGCCGCGGCCGGACCGATGTGGCCGAGTGCTTCAACCGCATTGCGCCGCACCCACTCGGCCTCGTCGTCGAGCGTGCGAGTGAGCTGGGGCACGGCGTCGGACGCTGTGGTGCCCAAGTCGCCGAGTACATCGGCGGCCGCAGCGCGGAGCCACCACTCGTTTTCGCCGAGCAACTCCACCACGTGGGGCACTGCGGCGCGACCAACAGCGGAAAGGGCAAAGACCGCGTCGAGTTGGCTGGGGTTGGTGTGTGCGTTCGCTAGATTGGCTTTGAGGCGCGTTTTGGCCTCGCGGCGCAGCGCGTTCAAGAGGAGGGGCATTGCTTCCTCGCCGTGCGTGGCCAAGGCATATACGGCACGCAACCGCTCGGCTTCGGCTTCGGCTTCTAAAGCCCGACGCAACTCGTTGAGCGCAGCCGCCGTAGGAGCTGCGGTATCGGTGCCTCGCATCCAGTCCCAGGCGCGACGGCATAGCGCGGCGGGCGGCTCCGCACCTTCGGCCCGCCAAGTGCCACCGCGATAATTCCACGAGGGAGCCTGCGGCTCGCCCATGCGGGTAAAGAGAAACTTGACCATGAAGCGGTCGTGGTCGCTGGCATTGGGCATGGCGCGGTGCCAGAGGTCGTAGTGGACGATGGTCACCGTTCCGGCCCGACCGCAGAGCGGCTGCTCCTGCCGCTCGTGGGCCTGCTCAGACGAATTGTAGTATTGGGTGGCGGGCAAAATCGCGGTCGGTCCCATGTCCAAGCCGACGTCCTGTGGATAGTAGAAGGCCATGGTCCAGCGCGTGCGGTGGTGGCGGACGTTCTGGTCGTTTTCATAGCTATCTTGGTGCATGCCTTGGCCTGGGGACCCGCTGGGGTTGTGGTGGCAGTGGCGGTGCGGGTGAATGAGGTAGGCGGGGCCGAGGAGGCTCTGGAGCGCGCCGTCAACCGCCGGGTCTTGGAGGATTTGGTACAGGTCTGGGACTTTGGGGAGGATATCGTTGCCGGGATTGCCGTCGGCGGCGAAGAGGGTTTCGATTTGGCGGTGGATGTTTTGGTGGACCGCGGGCGGGTGAGCGGTTTGCACGGTGATGTAGCCTTGGGTCAAATAGGCTTGGACTTGGGCGTCGGTCAGGAGGATGGGTGAGGGCATGAGGCGGGCCTTTTTGCGGTAGGGAAGGGTCGAAGTTGAAGGATTCAATCTGCGCTTGAATATAGCGCGATACGGTCCGTTGGCGAATAGCTAAAAGGAGTCGCCATTGCGTCGGCGCTAGTCGATTGGTAGCATACATCTATGGCCATCGTCGTCCTCACCGAAAAGCCCAGTGTGGCACGCGACATTGCCCGGGTCCTCGGCGTCAACAAACGCGGCCCAGGCTACGTCGAAGGCAACGGCTACATCGTCACCTCGGCCCTAGGGCACCTCGTGCAACTCGCCGAGCCAGACGATTACGGCCCGCCTTGGAATGGCCGCTGGTCCTTTACCCAACTGCCGATGATCCCCGAGCAGTGGAAGCTCAAGACGACGCGCTCGACCGCCGACCAATACCAAATCGTCAAAAAATTGCTCAACAGCCCGCAGACCGAGCGCGTCATCTGCGCGACGGACGCCGGGCGCGAGGGCGAGCACATCTTTCGCCTGATCTACGAGCACGCCCGCTGCAAAAAGCCGGTTGACAGGCTGTGGATTTCGAGCCTGACCGACGAGGCCATCCAGAGCGGCTTTCGCGCCTTGCAGGAGGGAGCGGCCTTCGATCCTCTGGCTGCGGCCGCCCGGGCGCGCAGCCAAGCCGATTGGCTGATGGGCATGAACCTGACCCGCGCCTATACCGTCCACAACAACGCGCTCTGCACCATTGGCCGAGTGCAGACGCCGACCTTGTCCATGGTGGTCCAGCGCGATGCAGCGATTGCCCGCTTTGTAAAGGCGTACTTTTACGAGTTGGTGGCGCAGCTAGCCGAGGGCTTTGCCGCCAAGTACTGCAAGGATGGGCAGACGCGCATCGACCAAAAAGAGGAAGCCGAGCGCCTGCATCGCCAACTCAGCCCCCACGAGGTCGGCACCGTCCGCAAAATTGAGCAGAAAGTCAAAAAACACCGGCCACCCGCCCTCTACGACCTCAACAACCTCCAGCGCGACGCCAACCGCTGCTTTGGCTTTACTGCGGCGCAAACCCTCGAACGCGCCCAAGCCCTGTACGAAACCCACAAGCTCATCACGTACCCGCGCACTGAGAGCCGCCACATCTCCGAGGATATGGTGCCTAAGCTGCCCGGCATCCTAGCAAAGTTAGCGCACCCGCAGGCCGAGGCCGCGCTGGCGCGTCTGCGCGGTGGGCATCGGCTCGGCAAGGCGTATGTCGATCGCACCAAGCTCACCGACCACCACGCCATTATTCCCACCGGGCAACAGCCCGCCCCCAATCTGGCGCCGGACTTACAGAAGGTGTACGACCTAATCGTGGCGCGCTTTGTCGGGGTCTTTCTGCCCGACCAAGTGGTTGAGGAAACCACGGTACTCATCGACATCGGCGGCGCCGACTTTGTGGCCAAAGGGTCGGTCGTCTTAGAGGCCGGCTGGACAGTGGTAGCCATCCGACCCCCGGGCCAAGGAAAGGAGGAGCGAGTGGCCCTCCCGCCGTTGCAACGAGGTCAGCAAGTTCGCGTGACGCGCATGGATGTGGTCGAGAAGGAAACCCAGCCGCCGCGCCCCTACACGGACGCCACGCTCCTAGCGGCCATGAAAAACGCCGGCCGCGAAATCGAGGACGACGAATTGGCCGCGGCCATGAAGGAATCCGGGCTGGGGACGCCGGCCACGCGGGCCGAGACCATTGAGAAGCTGATTCGCACCGGCTACGTCGTCCGCGACCGCAAGGCGATCACTTCGACCGAGAAGGGCAAAGCACTGGTGAGCTTGGTGGCCGAACCGCTGCGTAGTCCAGCGCTGACGGCCGAATGGGAGCAGCAGCTCAAGGAAGTGGAGGAGGGGCAGCGTCCAGCCGCGAAATTCTACGCCGAGATCGCCGGCTTAGTGAAATCGCTGGTCCCCAAAGTCCAGCAGGGGCCGGCACTCTCGCCTGAGCAAGCGGCCGAGGCCCGAGGCAAGAAGCGAGGCCGCGGCAAAGTGTTGGGACCTTGTCCCAAGTGCAAGGAGGGCCAAGTAGTAGAAAACGCCAAGGCGTACGGCTGCAGCCGCTACCGAGACGGCTGCAACTTGACTATCTGGAAGACGGTGGCGCGCAAGCGGCTGACCGAAAAGCAGGCCCAGTTGTTGCTAGCCAATGGCCGCACCGAAAAGATGCAGGGCTTTACCTCCAAAGCCGGCAAGAAGTTTGCGGCGCGGCTCAAATTCGACGACGAGTTCAAAGTAGTATTTGCGTTTGACGATCCGCCGCAAAATGGCTCCGCTCGGTCAGGAGAGCCAGCCCCCGCCCTCACCTGCCCCAAGTGTCGGCAGGGCCAAATCATCGAGGGCCAGCGCGGCTTTGGCTGCAATCGCTATCGCCAAGGATGCAACTTTGTGGTGTGGAAGGAAATGGCCGGTAAGCAGTTGACCGCAAAGCAAATCCACACCTTGATCGCCAAGGGCAAAACCGGCCTGATCAAGGGCTTCAAAAGCAAAAAGGGCCACAAATTCGACGCGCGGTTGAAGCTCGGGCCGGAGCACCAAGCCGCGTTTGATTTTCCCGCTCGCTGATATGGCTCTCCAACGCTGCCCATGGCTCGACCTCGACAAGCCCGATTACGTCGCGTACCACGACCGCGAGTGGGGCGTCCCCGTTCACGATGACCGCAAGCACTTTGAGTTTCTCACCCTCGAGTCCGCCCAAGCCGGCCTCAGTTGGTACACCGTCCTGCGCAAGCGCGCCAACTACCGCCAAGCCTTCGCCGAATTTGACCCGGCCAAGGTCGCTCGCTTCAGCGCGGCCAACATCGAACAGATGCTCCAAGACCCCGGGCTGATTCGCAATCGCCGCAAGATCAGCGCGGCCGTAGAAAACGCGCGGCACTTCCTCGCCGTGCAGGACGAATTCGGCTGCTTCGCCGCCTATATCTGGCGCTTTGTCGATGGCCGGCCCCTGGTCAACGAGTTTCGCACCCTCGCCGATTTGCCGGCCACCAGCCGCGAATCCGACGCCTTGAGCAAAGATCTCAAGCGCCGCGGCTTCAAATTCATCGGCTCAACCGTCATCTACGCCCACATGCAGGCCACCGGCTTGGTCAACGACCACGTACTCGGCTGCTTCCGCCGCAGCCAGATCCTCAACGCGGGATAGGCACACCCCACAGGAGAGTTCCCATGCTCAGCAGCGAACAATACCAGCACTTTCAGACCTTTGGCTCCGTCGTCCTGCGCCCGTTTTTTACCGCCGACGAGGTGGCCACCTCGAGCGCAGAGTCCTAATGGTGAACCGGGAATGACACTATCAGTCGGTACGGTAATCGCCTTCTCGACCCTGATTGCTTGGATGGGATCAGCGTAGGGAAGTGGCAGAGGTGCTTCCGGTGACTCAAATATGATCGATGATTGGCGGGCTAACCCCAGCGGCTCTACACTGCGCCTTCAATACCTTCAGTGCAGTCGGACGTGGATTGAACCGTTGCACCCTCGCTTACCGCATCCACATACGCCGCATCTATTGAAGTTACCCCTTCTTGGGCAGCACGACTGACCACCGAAGCCGCTGGTCTCAACAGGATGCGAGGATGTTGTCTATTCTTCAACAGGGCCGCCATCCCGTCTTCAGTGAAGGGCTTAATGGTGCCACGGTCTCCGGGATTGTCCCGATAGTAGTCAAGGTGGGCAACTATGATCTCTCTGGCTTGGTCCGTACTCGGAAGCGGAAGTTCTACTGAATTGGGATCGCTAGGATCCAATCGGGCAACTCCTGCCAACCCCGCTTCCCCCCAAGCTGTAGACAAGCCTACCGAGGCCTGTTGGTGGGTAGTCAGTACGCAAGAAAAAAAGTTGTGTGCTGTGTTTGCATATCCTGGGCGAACAGTGCATAGGGCGAATTCCTTTGCAAACTCCACGCGATGTCTACGCGCCATTTGGTCGACAAGGTTCTCTATGTCATCAATAAAGAGATATCCTCCGGCGAAACCAGCGGATTTCAAGTAGAGGACTATGTCATTGAAAAGAAAATCGCGTGAGAGATCCAATAGCTTTGTGTCACGGGGAACATAGAACGGTTTGAGACTGTTGTCCTTTCTAAAGGACTTCAGATAGTCTTCAAACCCGCCTGTGGCAAGAGCTGATGCTGATTCGGGTCGTATTCCTTCTGTAGTTAGCTGGTTCGTAACCTTTAGGTTCAGTTACACAGCGTCTATCCCGTTGGCGTGCAATATGTCGTCAGCCAACAGATTAGCGGGATCTCGGGTTCCGTCTGGTTTTGTCTCAACCTGTTGAACTTCTTGGTCTGTCAGATGCTGCATTCGTAGAGCGGCCTGCGATGCTCTCAGTACGCCGCTTTCACACACATCAACCAATGCCGACAAAGCCAACTGCTCCATAAAGCGCCGGTCTACTTGGTTAGGAAAAGATACGTAAACCACCAGCGCAGAGAATTGCCCATCGAATTCCGTCCACCCCCAGTCTTGGTTGATACGCTGCCGAAAGTAACGGAGCAACGCTGTCTTGCCCATGCCTCGGCTCGACTCAGTGTCTCCCTTGGACCAAAGATAGGCAAGCCGAACTCTATTTTGGAAATCGTTGGGACGAATCAAAAGCTGCTCAAATTTTTCGATGCTTGGACGCATCGGTCCCTCAGCATAAATGGTACCATTGCGCCGAGGGTCAGTATTATATGGATCAGAGACAGGGTCGTTAGGAAATGGCAAGTCTTTCAGACCAAGTTTTTTATAGGGAGAAGTCGTTTGTTGTAGGCCCTTCTTAGGTACTCTTAGCATCATTATGCCTTCCTGATAAGGTTATAGATTTGGGTAGAACCCCGGTCACGCACCAATGGCTTTCGCCGACCGGTGATACCCTCGTATTGTAGGCCGACCGTTAAGGGGCGAGGGTCCAAGTCAAGGATATGGTTGAGGCCCTCGTCGAACGCCGCTTCTGGTATCTTCAAATATTCGCTGACCCTATCCCGGACCTCAGGTAAGTCATAGTATCCGGCGATCGGAGTCAAGCTGTCGAACACCTCGTAAATGGCCTTAAGGAGTTTGTCGAGTACTTTAGAATCAGCTATGTCCGGTTCGCAAAAATATATGTTGAAAGATTCGTCCGAGTTAAGACGAACATCTAGTGGGACATGCCAATCATTCGGAGGAAAATTCGCCATACAAGGAGTATACGTCTTTAAGAACTCATAACCTTTCTGGTTATGCTTCATTTGGTTTAATAATCGGAGACTTACCAATCGATCACAAATCGCTCTGAATATGGGAACGCCTATACGCATTTCGGGAACCGCCTTTAGCAGAATGCGATGACGTAAGGCATCCTCCATTTTCTTAGGATTACTACCATTCAGTGTCGATAATACTTGGTCGGCCTGCTTAGCTGCTTCTTCACCGAATGTAGGAACAAGTAAACCAGTGATGTAATCACTGTTATCAAATCTGTCAGCACTTACTACTGGACGCCAAATAGCCTCCAATTCTAAGTGCTTCTTGACTACCAATCGGAGATTATCATAAGTCCGCAAATGCTCCGTAGCCATAACGCGCCGCAGTTTTTGGAATTGACGATTATCAAGAAGGGATAAAACTGCCCTGCCCTTATCCGTCAGTTCATACGCCCTCCTCTTGACGGACTTGGCAAATTGGAGATGTACCAATTCAGGACAAATTTTTTCACCCACGGTCTCGAATGTACCCCTCGGCTCCGGTAACATTAGCCGCAAAGCTTTGTCACTGACATATTTGCGGACGCTCTTAGCAATTGTGTCTGTCTGCTCCTCTCGGCGAGCACTAGAAGGCAAACCTGCCAATACGCGCAGTCCGATATAGTGATAGCCAACATCGGTTACGTTGTAGCTAGTTATATTCACTGCATCGCCTCCCGGGCACTGGCTAAAAGCCAATTACAGTCCACGTTAAGCTGCCGAAGCGAATGGCTGATTACCTGAGGTTCAGATTCAGCACCCGCCTTTAACACAATAGTATTTTCAGAACGATAGCCGAACCTACTGCTGATCCAATTATCCATTAACTTCAGCCATACATTGTTAAGCTCGGCACAAAAATCTTGAAACCGGTCATGGAATTCTTCTGAAACTTGGAGACCCCGACGCAGTTCCACGTTAATCCTCTTTGCATTATCAACGAGTATGGGAACAGGTCTCAAACTAGGGCTTACCGGGTGGATGCCAAGCCCAAGACACGCAGCCAAGCCGTTGGGGTCGAACGCCGCGGTAGACATGAATACAGGGCACAACTCCTTCAATAACAAATCCGGATTGAGGGCGAGATAGTCTAGTATCTTGGCAAAGAAGACTATTACGTCGTTTTTCTCTGGAGGCCCCTGCCGGTTCTTCAACTCCATTATAGCAGTGACATCTGGGTGCTTGGCCACGATGTCGATTTCGTGCAGAACACCGGATGCAGTAGACATCTCAGAACCGAGGCGCATTTCTCGCTCCTGAGAAATCTCCCAACTACTCAAACTAGTAATACAACCGGCCCGGAAATTACGTTCAAATCCCTGATCAGGCAGGTTGTCGCGATCTGTGTGCTGCCACTCCTCGTTAACAAACCGATAGCAATGTTTAAGGAAGTCAACTACTGCATTCGGCAGTTCATCTTCCACTCGGATGCTAACCATTTTTCCTCATCTCGTCGAGGTCCGTAATGCGTAGATAGTATAGCTGCTCATCCATGTATCTTCTATATCTGAGTGTTTTTGGCTGTGCCAACTCGTGCTACGTGAAGAATGTACTCAGCTCCTACGATGTGTCAAGTCATACCTTCCGCATCTAACCCCACCGCCTTCCGCAACCCCTCCGGCATCGCTCGCCCTCCGCCAACCACTGCCCCGCGGTCTGTTTGTAGGCCGCGCCCAATGGTTGGGCCATGCCGTGCCTCCTCTGTGGTGAGATTGCAAAAAGGAGTCCAATTGGATAAAATAAGATTTGCGCTTTTTGCTTCCCCCTCACCAAGGAGCTTCTCATGCACGTCGGCACTCAGCAGTTTAACACATCGGACGAAGACCTCGAATATCTGGCGCGGCACGGAGTCTTCAACAAGAACGAAAACTTCATCGCGTTCCACCGGGAATACGGTTGGGATGTCGAAGAGTTAGTCGCCAAGAAGGAGAAGTGCGCTCGCTTCGGCATCAACTTGGAGATGGTCGCCCTGCCCATGGCCCAGTTCAACGTCAGCGGCGAAGGCGTCCCCAACTTTATGATGGGCAACTACGAAGAGGGCGATAAGGAGATTGAGCTGGTCATCAACATGGTGCGGCAGGCGGCCGAAGCCGGCATCCCAGCCGTCAAATACTACCTCTGCGCCCTCGAAAACCAGCGCACCGCAAGCACGCCCCCCGGGCGCGGCGGGTCCATCTTCAGCACTTGGGACCTCGAAAAGGCCGACGCGGATACGCCTCGCTACGACGAACCTGTCACCGCCGAGGAAAACTGGCGGCGCATCACGTACTTCCTAGAACGGGTCATCCCGGTGGCCACCGAGTGCAAGGTTCGCATGGCCTGCCATCCCTGCGACCCTTGGCTGCCGCCCGGCTTTAAGGGCGTCGATCGCGTGATGGGTGGCTTTGACGGCTTCAAGCAGTTTATCGAGATCTGCCCCAGCCCCTACCACGGCGTCAATCTTTGCTTGGGCTGCATGGCCGAAAGCGTCGAAGACCCGCTCAACGAGGTGCCCGAAATCATCCGCTACTTAGGCAAGCGCGACAAAATTTTCCTCTGCCATTTTCGCAACATCGTCGGCAAGCGCAACAAGTTCCAAGAGGTCTGGCCCGACGAGGGGGTGATGAACATGCACCGCAACATGCAGGCCCTCAAGGAAGTGGGCTATCAGCACATGTGCGTCCCGGACCACGCGCCCGGGCACAAAGACCCCCACAGCATGCGCCAAGCGTTTGCCTACGAGTTCGGCTATATCCAAGCCATGATCCAAGCGGTGATGGACGAGAATTGAGCGAGCGCACCCCCTACGGTCTCCGCACCTTCCGCAACGATGCTTTCGGCGGCCTCACGGCCGCGGTCGTGCTGTTGCCGAAAGCATTGGCCTTTGGCGTGGCGTCCGGCATGGGGCCGCTAGCGGGTCTTTATAGTGCGATCGCGGTTTGCTTCTTCGCGACGATATTCGGCGGGACCCCAGCGCAAATATCCGGCCCCACCGGCCCGATGACCGTGGCCATGGTCGTCATCGTGGCCGGGTACGCAGACAGCCTCGCCCAAGCTCTCACCATCGTCATGCTCGGCGGCCTCTTGCAAATCGCGCTGGGCGTCCTGCGAATCGGCAGCTTTGTGGAGTACACCCCGTACTCGGTAGTCTCCGGGTTCAGGTCGGGTATTGGCGTTATCATAATCCTGCTGCAAGTGCTGGCCATTTGCGGGACCAAAACCCCGCCGGGAGGCTTGGTAGAGGCGATCCTCGCTTGGCCTGCCGCAACGGTCAACGCAGACGCGATCCTCTGCGTCCTGCTGACCCTAGCCGTGGCCTTTTACTGGCCCCACCGGCTAGGCAAACTGTGCCCGCCGACGCTGGCGGCCCTAGCGGCGGGTACGCTCATCAGTCTAGCGTGGTTGGACGATGTCCCCGTGCTCGGCCCGATGCCGGCGGGCCTGCCGAGCCTGAACTGGCCGGTGCTGTCCCCCTCTTTCCTGCTCGGCGTCCTCGAACCGGCCTTCATTATCGCGCTGATCGGCTCCATCGACAGCCTGCTGACCTCGCTGGTGGCCGATTCGATCACGCGGACGAGCCACAAGCCCAACCGCGAACTGGTCGGGCAAGGGGCCGGCAACATCATGGCAGGTCTCTTGGGCGGGCTGCCCGGGTCGGGGACGACGACTTGTACGGTGGTGAATGTGCGGGCGGGCGGGCGAACGCGGGTGTCTGGCACGTTGTGCTCGCTTCTCCTGCTGGGGCTGGGGTTGGGGTTGAGCGGGCTCACCGAGCAGATTCCCCATGCCGTGCTCGCCGGCATCCTGATGAAGGTCGGTTGGGACATCATCGACTGGCGCTTCCTCAAGCGTGTCCGCCAAATCCCGCGCGATCATCTGGTCGTAATGTTTCTGACGCTTGGGCTCACCGTATTCGTGGATATCGTCACGGCCGTGGCGATTGGGCTGATCGCCGCTGGCATGGCCAGCTCGCAACGGTCAAAGTCCCTCGAACTGGACAGCGTGGTCTCGGTGCCGTTCCTCGATCAGACGCTCATCCCCGCGCAGGCGTCCGACCCCTACTCGGCGCGCGTCGGCCTAGTTGCCCTGCGGGGCCGATTTTCTGTTGCCTCTTCAACCGAGTTGGTGCGCGTCATCGGCGAGGACATCCGAGAGCACGAGGCCGTGATCTTCGACTTCTCGGCCACCAAGCACATAGACGACAGCACCGCCATGGTCGTCGAACGCCTGCTCGAAACGGCCGCGGACGAAAACACGGAATGCGTGATCATGGGCTTGTCCGGTTCGGTGGCCCACACCCTACGCGCCCTCGGCATCCTAGACGACGTCCCCGCAGACCGCTTCGTCGAAAGTTTGGACGAAGCCAAACGCCTCGCGCTCCGGCTGCTCGACAGCTAAAGCATGAGCACCGCCCACCCCCTGCGCGACCTCGAGCGCATTGACGGGCCGCCCGGGCCGTATCTCGCGGCAATCGGCACCATCTTCGCCGTTTTTGGCCCACTCACCCAAGACTCCGGCAATGTCTCTTATGGCGTGCAGGTTGGCGCCGAGCGGTTCTTCGTCAAAACCACCGATCCCGAGGCCGAGAGCTTTAGCGACCACCTGACCCGCGTGGCCCTCCTGTACAACGCGGCGCGGCTCCGGCAAAGCTGCGACCATCCCACCTTACCAGCCCTGCATGGCATCGTCGAAACCGCGCACGGCCCGGCGCTCGTGTACGACTGGGTCGCTGGCGAGTGCCTATACGGCGGACGCGACGACCCCCAATCGGCCCATCAGCGGTTTCGCCGCCTGCCCAGCGCCGCCATTCTCGCGGTGCTCGACGCGATCTACGATTTGCATGTCCAACTCGCTCGGCGCGGGTGGATTGCCGTGGATTTCTACGATGGCTGCCTGATGTACGATTTTGAGCGCCACGTCGCGCACATCGTCGATCTCGACATGTATCGCTTGGGGGCGTTCACCAACCGGATGGGGCGGATGTTTGGCTCGACGCGCTTTATGAGTCCAGAGGAATTTGAGCGCGGCGCACAAATCGACGAGCGCACCACCGTCTTTGCCATGGGCCGCGCCGCAATCGCCTTCCTCGGCCACGACATCGGCGGTGCGATCGGGGAGGTGGTGCGCCGCGCCTGTCGTACGCAACGCGCCGCGCGCTACCGCTCCATGGCGGAGTTTTACGCGGCTTGGCAGCAGGCGCACGGCTGTACCCTTTAGGTGCCAACGCCGTATCGCCTAATCCCCATTCTACAGCCCAACATTCCTACCGCCCTTAGAGCGCGTCCCCGCTGGCACGGTTCTTGTTTGATCTTGCCTATCTCAACGAAAGGAACCGCATGCCTTCTACTGTCCTCTCGGCCGCTACGCTCGGAATTGACGCGTACCCGGTCCACGTCGAAGTCGATACCGACCGCAGCTTGCCGACCTTCACGGTCGTCGGCCTGCCCGACTCCGCAGTCCGCGAAAGCAAGGAGCGCGTCTTGGCGGCCATCAAAAACGCCGGCTATCAGTGGCCGCGCCGCAAGATCACCATCAACCTCGCGCCAGCCGACCGCAAAAAGGAAGGCTCGGCGTTCGACCTGCCCATAGCCGTCGGCGTCTTGGCGGCCTCTCAGCAGGTCAAGCCCGTGTGCCTCGCCAAGTTCGCGCTCTTGGGCGAGCTGTCGCTCAACGGCAGCGTGCGCCCGGTACACGGCATGCTTCCCATGGCCACCTCCCTGCACCAGCAGGGGCTGTACGGCATGATCGTGCCGACGCAAAACGCCCGCGAGGCCGCCATTGCCAATGGGCCGCTGGTCTATGGCGTTAGCTCGCTAAACGAGGCCCTCGCCATTTTGGCCGGCGACGCCCGCCAGCGACCCTACGAATTGAATGTGGAGGAAGTGTTTAGCAGCAACGCCAACTACGGGGTTGACTTTGCGGAAGTGCGCGGCCAAGACCACGCCAAGCGTGCCCTTGAAGTCGCCGCCAGCGGGGGGCACAATTTGCTCATGGTCGGGCCGCCGGGATCGGGCAAGACCATGCTCGCTCGCCGCCTGCCCACGATCCTCCCGGCGCCGACCCTACAAGAGGCGCTCGACACCACCAAGATCCACTCGGTCGCCGGGATTCTTCCCGCCGGCCAAGCCCTCGTCGCGACGCGGCCCTTCCGCGCCCCGCACCACACCATCTCGGACGCCGGCCTCATCGGCGGCGGAGCGTACCCCCGCCCGGGCGAGGTGTCGCTGTCCCATCACGGCGTGCTCTTCCTAGACGAGTTGCCCGAGTTCCGCCGCAACGTCGTCGAGGCCCTGCGCCAGCCGCTCGAAGACCACGCCGTCACCATCACGCGGGCGCAAATCGCGCTCGCCTATCCCGCGGACTTTACCCTGGTCGCGGCGATGAATCCCTGCCCCTGCGGCTACTTGGCGGACGCCCGCCACCCTTGTACCTGCTCGCCGGCCGCAATCCGCCGCTATCGCGCCCGCGTTTCCGGGCCGCTCCTCGACCGCATCGACATCCACATCGAAGTGCCGACTCTGGCCTACGACGACTTGGCCAACGAGCAAGACAGCGAAAACTCAGCGCACATCCGCCAGCGCGTCAACGGCGCCCGCCGGCGGCAACTCGACCGCTTTGCCGGCGAGCTATTTTGCAACGCCCAGATGGGTCCGCGGCACATCCGCCGCCACTGCTCGCTCGACGCGGCCGGGCAGTCCCTGCTCGAAAAAGCCATGGCCCGCCTCGGGCTCTCGGCCCGGGCCTACGACCGCATCCTCAAAGTCGCCCGCACCATCGCGGACTTAGCCGACGACAGCACCATCCAGCCGCGGCACTTGGCCGAGGCCATCCAATACCGCGCCCTCGACCGCAACGCCCTTTCGTAGGCTGCTCGCTATACGACATCAGCCCCCGCCTGCCCGGGTTCCTGGGATCGAGGGCATCTTGCCCTCGATCCCGGACGCAGCGGCAACACCAGAAAATGCCGTACTTAGCGTAGCGCATTAAGCTCCCGATCTTTATATGTTTATAGAGATAGCCGTCCTTACGACATAAAGGAAACGACCATGGCCGCTAGTCCCGATCCGCGCATTCCTTGGTACACCCCCGTCGGTGCAGTAACCGTAGAAAAACACGCCGCAAGCCGACCCCACCGAGGCAAAGTGCTGGCTGCTGTCCAAGCCCATGCGGATGATATTCCCTTCTTCTGCGCCGGCCTCGTCGCCAAGCTCATCGCCGAAGGCTACACCGCCTACTTGATCCAGACCACCAACGACGAGAAGTGCGGCCCGGGGACGATGGGCGAAACCATCCGCCAAAACGAGCGCGAAGTCGAAGTGCTAGCCGAGGCGTTGGGCTTCAAACAGGTCATCCACCTCGGCTACCGCAATCACTTCCTCGACGAAGCCGCGCCCACCGAGCTCCGCGCCCGCCTAGTCTTTCTGATTCGCGCCCTCAAAATCGACACCATTACGACCTTCAGTCCTTGGGGCCACTGGGAGGAAAACCCAGATCACTACGTTACCGGCCAAGCCGTCGAAGCCGCGCGCTGGATGGCCGGCATGGACAAGGACTACCCCGAACAACTCGCCTGCGGCCTGCAGCCCCACTCGGTGCAAGACCTCTACTACTGGACCTGCCGCCCCGGACAGCCCTACAACACGGTCGTTGACATCGCGCCCTATCTGGAGGAAAAGGTGGCCGCGCTGAGCGCCAATAAGGCCCAAGGACCGGCCGGTGCTCACGGTCGCCGCCTCAAGGCGCGGCTGGCGCGTCAGGGCCAGTACCTGCCGGCCTTGGGCGACGACGACGAGGAAGCCGACCGCCAGTACATCCGCCTCTTCGGCTTGCAAGAGTACCAGCGCATCGGCGCGTCTTATGCCTTAGACTACGCCGAGGCCTTCTACTACATGCCGCCGGGCGGAACCTTTACCGGCGCAATGAGCGGGGAGGACATCGAGCGCTATGTTGCAGAACACGCCGAAGATATACCTTAGTTGTACTGACAGACTATCGCCGCGAGAGTGAGCAGAACGGAGAAGCGTTCTTAAAACTCATGTTGCTTTTGGCTAGTCTTGCATGACGACGCGAGCGGTCATTCCCGCGCAAGAACGTCACCCCGTGCTCCGACACGGGGCGGGAATCCAGAAAATTGGTAGCGAAGGGAGAATGCCCATGCGAAACGACTTTCACCCACTCACTTTCGCGCCGCCCCTTGTGTGGTTGCGTCTCATTCTGGCGAACCGGGGCGTGCCCAAGCCGTATTGGGGCAAACTCGCGCGGATTCTGATCACCACCGGCCTAGCCACGCCGTTGCGCCTAACGGAATGGCTGTTGTATTCCCACCAAATCGCCAACACAAAGATCGAGCCTGCCCCCTTGTTCATCTTGGGGTTCGCCCGTTCGGGCACGACGCACTTGCAAAATCTGATGACGCGAGACCCCACGTACGGATACCTGACGGCCTTCCAGATGGTCCTGCCGACCTTTTCGCTGGTCGGCCGAGGAAGGTTGAAACGCCTGATGGAAAAAAACATGGGCGAGCAAACCCGTGGGGTCGATAACGTGAAAATCTCGCTGGACGCGCCGCAGGAAGAAGATGTCGC
Organism: Candidatus Latescibacterota bacterium; assembly: GCA_965242865.1. GTDB lineage: Bacteria > Latescibacterota > UBA2968 > UBA8231 > UBA8231. The sequence continues at coordinate 3,352,726 of CBDETK010000013.1, read as the reverse complement.
CCTCGCCAACTTGAGCGACCTGTCCTTTGCCCACCAACTTTCCTTTCCGCAGCAGGGCCGACGGTTGTTCGAGAAGTACGTGCTGATGGGCGCGGACCCCGAGGGCGAGCGTTTGACGGCAAGCGAACTGCGTCGTTGGGAGCGGGCGTACCTGCGCATCTTGCGGAAAATGACGCTCCACGCCGACGGGCGACAACTCTTGTTGCGAAATACCATCAATACCGGCCGGGCCGATCACCTGTTGCGTCTCTTCCCCGACGCCAAGTTCATTCACATCATTCGCAATCCATACAACGTGTACCCATCGCTCATGAAGTTGTACCGCACCATGCTTCCCCTGTATCAACTCGACGACTACGACCAGTCGGAAGTGGAGGAGTTCCTCGTCGAGAGTTATGCGCGGGTGATGCAAAAGTACTTGGCGGACCGCGCCCTGATTCCGGCCGGTCACTTAGCGGAAGTGCGCTTTGAAGACCTAGAGCGCGACCCGCTCGGCGAACTGGCGCGGCTCTACGCCGAACTCGACCTGCCCGATTGGGAAAACGCCCAGCCCCAGATCGCCGCGTACCTCAAGACCATCGCCGGTTATCGCAAGAATGTGTTCCAACTCGATCCAGCGATCATCGACCGGGTTGATGAGAAATGGCGGTTCGCCGTGGAAGAGTGGAACTATCGACCGCCGAGCGGCGACGCCTAAACCGAAGATGCCCATGCAAAACGAATTCCACCCATCTACGTTCGCGCCGCCTCTCGTGTGGTTGCGTCTCATTCTGGCGAACCGGGGTGTGCCCAAGCCGTATTGGGGCAAACTCGCGCGGATTCTGGTCGCCTCCGCCATGGCCACGCCGTTGCGCCTAGCGGAATGGCTATTGTATTCCCGGCAAATCGCCAACACAAAAATTGAGCACGCGCCCTTGTTCGTCTTGGGGTTTGGGCGGTCCGGCACGACGCACCTACAGAATCTGCTGGCGCAAGACCCCGCGTACGGGTACGTATCTACCTATCAGATTATGACCTCAACCTTTTCGCTGGTCGGGCGGGGATGGTTGAAACGCCGGATGGAAAAGGGGCTGGCGGAGTTGGGCGCACAAACTCGGCCGATGGACAACGTGAAAGTCGATTTGGATACGCCGCAAGAAGAAGATGCGGCACTCGCTAGCTCAACCACTCTGTCCGCTATCCACCACCTCACGTTTCCGCAACTGCGTTGGCGGTTGTTTGAAAAGTACGTGCTGATGGGCGCAGCTCCCGAGCGAGGGCGAGCGAGGGCGAGCGAGGGCGAGCGTTTGACGGCAAGCGAATTGCGCCGGTGGGAGCGGGCGTACCTGCGCGTCTTGCAAAAGACGACGCTCCACACCGGCGGCCGGCCGCTCCTATTGAAAAACGTGGTCAACATCGGCCGGGTCGATCACCTGCTGCGCCTCTTTCCCGACGCCAAGTTCATTCACATCGTCCGCAATCCATACAACTTGTATCCGTCACTCCTGCATCTGTACCGCGAGTTGCTGCGCGTGTATCAACTCGACGACTACGACTGGTCGGAAATAGAGCAGTTTGTCACCGATGCCTATCCGGTGGTGATGCAGAAGTACTTGGCGGACCGCGCTCTGATTCCGGCCGGTCACTTAGCGGAAGTGCGCTTTGAAGACCTAGAGCGCGACCCGCTCGGCGAACTGGCGCGGCTCTACGCCGAACTCGACCTGCCCGATTGGGAAAACGCCCAGCCCCAGATCGCCGCGTACCTCAAGACCATCGCCGATTATCGCAAGAACGCGTTCCAACTCGATCCAGCGATTATTGACCGGGTCGGGAAGAAATGGCGGTTCGCCGTGGAAGAGTGGAACTATAGCAGTCCTAAATGACTCGAAAGCATGGAGTGTTGATCGGCACTGTTTTTTGCCTATGAAGCGTCATTCCCGCGAAAGCGGGAATCCAGTCTTGAATGATGTAGGATTGCTATATCAACCGCCGACAGGCGACGCCTAGCACCGACAGGAGGTGGGCAATGGCCCTGCGATTTGCCGAAGAACTGCTGCTGCTGATCCTCAACGAGGATCGCGGCGATCTCGCCTTTGTGCCCGAGCCGCATCTGAACCTCGCGCTCGCCGGGGCCGTGCTCATGGACTTGGCCCTTGAAAATCGGATTGACGCGGATCTCGAAAAGCTCATTTTGGTCGATTCCACGCCGGTTGAAGACGACCTGCTGGACCCCACGCTGGCTGACATCGCGCAGACCGCGGGAACGCACAATGCCCAATACTACGTGCGCCGCATCGCGCAAACCGGCGAGCAAATTCGCAACCTCGCGCTCGCTCGCCTGCTAAAAACCGGCATTCTGGCCTCGGCCGAGGAAGGGGCCATCGCTCTGGCGCGTGGGGTGGCGCGTTCCCGCCGCTATCCCATTGTGGAAGGCAAGGCCGAACAGGAAGTGCAACTGCGGATCATGCGCGTTCTGTTCAGCGACGACATACCCGACCCGCGCGACATCGTGCTCATCTGCTTGGCCGACGCCTGTGGCATGTTCGAGAAAATCCTGTCAAAAGAAGAGTTGCAGGAGGCCAGTGAGCGCGTCGCCATCGTTTCGCGCATGGACCTGATCGGCCAAGCCGTCGCCGAGGCAGTGCGCGAATCCGCCGAAGCGTTGACCGCTCCGGGCGCAGTGGTCGCGCCCAAGCAGATACCCATTGTCAAGGGATTGCCCATATTCGGCAGCGCACTGGATGCCGCCAAGGACATCCGCAGTTTTCTGCATCAGCAGTACTTGGAACTGGGGCCGGTGTTTGAAATTCGCCTCCTCCGTCGGAAGATGCTCGTCCTCGCCGGGCCGGAAGCCAACCAATTCGTCAATCGGAAGGGGCGGTTCTTTCTCCGCTCGTACGAGTCTTGGCGAGGGCTGGCTGATGGGCTTGAAGCCTCTCGGGTGATGCTCTACATGGACGGGCCGGAACACGTGCGCCACCGTCAGGCTTTCGCCCCGGCCTTCTCGCGGGCGCGGTTCCAAAATCATCTCGATGTCGCCAGCGACATTGCTCGCGGCCACGCCAAGGCCTGGCCGCTCAATCAACCGATCCAGCCGCTGCTCGCGGTACAACGCATCATTGCCGATCAGATGGGCACGATTTTGTCGGGCGCATCGGCGGGCGACTATTTGGAAGATTTGGCCTTCTTCCTCGAAACATTGCTGAAGACCAAGATATCGAAACAGCTTCCCGCGTTTTTGTTCAGGCGCAGATTCAAGAAAGCTCACGAGCGGCTCAAAGAGTTGGCGCAAAAGACGCTGAAGGCCCATGAGCCCGGAGGGCCGCATTGCGACGCCACCGACTTGGTAAACGACGTAATTGACCTCCACCGCTCGGACCCGCAGTTCATGCCCGAGACCGACATGACGGCTATGGTGCTGGCCCCCTATCTGGTGGGGATTGAGACCGTTGGCACCACCTGCACGTTTACGCTCTATGCCATCCTCAAGCACCCGGATTTGATGGCGCAGATGACGGCCGAGGCCGACGCCCTGTTCGCCGAGGGGCCGCCAACGGTAGAACGTCTGCGCCAACTCGATGTCACCCACCGCATGGTGTTGGAATCGCTGCGGATGTATCCGGCCGCGCCCGTCGTTTCCCGCACCGTATCAAACTCGTTCGAGTTTGCTGGCTACCGCATTCCCGCTGGCCGGTCGCTGTTCGTCGCCTCGGCCGTGACGCATCGCTTGCCGGAGTGTTTTCCCGACCCGGACCGCTTCGACATCGACCGCTACTTGCCCGACCGCGCCGAGCACAGGCAACCCAATGCCTATGTGCCTTTCGGCGTGGGCACGCACCGGTGTTTGGGGGCCGGTTTTGCCGAGGCGCAGACCTTGTTGACGCTGGCGGCCATCCTGCACGAGGCCGAACTCGTCCTAGACCCGCCCGGTTACGAACTGAAAATGACGAATGTGCCGACGCCGCGACCGGCAAAGAACTTCAAGTTCAAGGTGGCGAGACAGCGATAGCCCTATCAGCAAGGAACCTGTCGCTTTCCCGCGTATGTTCATCAGTGATTTTCAGCAGCGGAGCAAAAAGAGATGAGACTGACAGCAGAGCAGTTAGCAGAATTCAACACCCGCGGCGTCATCATCGCCCGGGCGGTGCTTACCCACGACGACTTGCAGCCGGTAATCGACGAGCTGTCAGCGTGGATCGACGAGCGGGCGCGGGCACTGCACGCGGAGGGCGAAATAGCGGACCTGCACGAGGACGCCCCGTTTGCCACGCGCTACGGCTTGCTGTTCAAGCAGTGCCCTGCGATCGGGCGCGGAATGGACATCATGCACTATCGGGGGCGGGCGATGTTCAAATTTTTGCGCAACGAAAACTTGCTCGACCTCCTCGAATCGCTCTTGGGTCCCGAACTGACCTGCAACCCCATTCAGCACTTGCGAGCCAAGCCGCCGCAAGCCTACGAAAACCGCGAAGGCCCCTCCTTCCACAATGCGCCTTGGCACCAAGACGCCGGCGTGATGATGCCAGAAGCCGAAGGCTCTGACGTGGTCACCTGCTGGCTGCCTTTGGCCGAAGCCACGGTAGAGACCGGCTGCATGGAGGTCTTGCCCGGCCTCGTCGAAACCGGCTATCTCCGGCATTTGTCGGCCGGCGGCACCACCATCGCCCCCGAGGCCATGCCCCAAACCGCACCCATTCCCTTGGAGTGCAGGCGCGGCGACGTGGTGCTCATGAGCCGCTTTACGCCTCATCGCTCCACCCCCAATTACTCGGATCAGTGCCGCTGGTCCCTCGACCTGCGCTACCAACCCACCGGCCAGCCCACCGGCCGCACTGGCCACCCCGACTTCGTCGCCCGTTCCCGCCGCGCCCCATCCAGCGAGCTAACCGACCACGAGACATGGTGCCGCTTGTGGATCGACGCCTTTGAGCATCCGCGCGGCGTTGTCGCACATCGCGGCGAATAGGTTCGCTCAGAACTGCTGAAACGTGCAGTTTTACCCGCGCCATTCACCAACACAGCCTGCGAAAGGATAAGCCATTTATCGCGGTAAACTGCGGTGCAATTCCGTACGCTCTCGTGGAAGCCGAACTGTTTGGGCACGAAAAAGGTGCGTTTACCGACGCAAAAGCCGCACGCAAAGGTCATTTTGAGGCGGCCCATGGCGGTACGCTCTTTTTAGACGAAATCGGCGAGTTGCCCAAGGACATGCAGGTAAAATTGTTGCGCGTCCTTCAAGAAGGCGAGATCGTCCGCCTCGGTGCATCCAAACCAATCAGCGTGGATGTACGCATTGTGGCGGCAACAAACCGGACGCTCATTGAGGAAGTGGGTGAAGGACGAGATGTCTTAAGATGAGTTGCGTTAGCATATCGTTCAACTCTCGCTGGGTAGCGTCAACTCGTTGTCCAGCGAGAGCTCATCCGTCTAAACCGAACAGAAAGGATAGGATCATGGCTAGAAGAATCCGCAGTGACGCACGGGTAGGAGCCGTCGAGAAAAAGCTGGGCATCGGGAACAGTATTTCCTAATGGAAGTTCCTTGACGTGGCTGCTTGTCACCAGTAGGTTTTTACCATTCTTTTACTATCGCGAGAGAATCATGGCTACTCTTACATCTATCACCATAGAAAACTTCAAGGGAATCGGCGATGCCGTGACCATCCCCATTCGCCCGATTACCTTGCTGTTTGGCAAAAACAGTTCGGGCAAATCAACGGTGTTACAGGCCCTGCAGTACATGGTCGAGGTGTATCAAAACATGGTCGAGGTGTATCAAAGCTCCGCAGGAGTCGATCCAGATCGTACAAAGATAGGTTATGGTTATACTGATCTAGGTGGTTTTCGTTCTCTGGTGCATCGCCATGATGAGAAGCGCAAAATCCGCATACACCTTGATTTTGACCTGAGAAGCTGTCTGAAAACTCTGTGATGTATCGCGTATTTGAGTTGGCGTACTCATTGAGCCATCTTCAGGTTTCGCCAAAAAATCTGAACAGAAAGGCTCGTATAATGAGTACGCCGCATGGTCAATATGCCACCGATGTAACCGATGCGCAATGGCCGCCGATCGAACCGGTACTGCCGGCTCCGATTTGGCGTCCCAAGGGTCCGGGTCGGCCACCGCGCGACCGGCGCCCGATCGTCCATGGTATTTTGTATCTGACGAAGGCCGGCTGTCCTTGGGCGTTGTTGCCGCTTTGTTTTGGTCCTTGGAAGACGGTGTATGATGCCTTCCGCCGCTGGAGTCGCCAAGGGGTCTGGGCGCAGGTGTTGGGTCGGCTCACTCAGCAGGAACGTCGTCGTACCGGCCGGGCGGCTACGCCATCGTCTGGCTGTATCGACAGCCAGACGATAAAGACTGCAACCCAAGGTAAAACAACTGGATATGACGCCGGAAAAAAATCCAAGGACGCAAACGTCCTCTATTAGTCGACTCCTTGGGCTTGCTTCAACAGGTGGTGGTCACCGCCGCCGATGTCGAAGACCGGGCAGGCTTGAAGCAGGTGTTGACCCGCTATCAGGCGACCGGCACTCCCCGGTTACGCAAACTGTGGGGCGATGGCGGCTATCGCGGCGCGGCGATCCGAACATGGGTGGCCAACCTCAAAAAGACGCACAAGATCGACTTGGAAATCGTCGCCAAACAAGGCCCCGGATGTACCGTACTCAAACGGCGTTGGGTCGTTGAGCGCACCTGGGCATGGTTGATGAATTTTAGACGCCATGCCCGAGAGTATGAGGTCCTGACGCGCCATAGCGAAGCCTTGATTCAGATCGCCATGATCCACCTAGTACTTAAACGAATCAAATAGAAAAATATAGTTTTCAGACCGCTTCTAAATACGTCAAGATTAGAAGAGTGGACTAGTGAAGACAGATTGCACTCAGTTCTAGCTTCTACCTACTGTACACAAGTGGCAATGCTCGATCTTCGAAATCAAGTTTGGCCATACGAATACATGGCCTTCTCTCGCAGAATTGGCGAACTATGGGAGCGTTTTGTTCACATTCCATTTTCCTATTCCGTGGCAGACATCAGGCCATTCGTGCCTCCTCTTTTTTCTGAGGTCCGATCAAGCCGGCGAAAAGAGATCGGGAAGTATATTGCCGATCTTTCGCTGTCGTCTGAGCAAAAAGAAGAACTTCTCGCATACTACGAAAAGGTTTGGGTTCTGGTCGACTCGGGCGAAATAAGTCTCCAGCTTGACTTCCATGCCGAGATCGGTGGAAAAAAGGTCAATATCGATTTCAAGAGTGGTTTTGGATCAAATGAGAAGGGCAACACAAATCGGTTGTTAATGGTAGCAACGATCTACCACAATTTAGAGGATGACTACGAAAATATCCTGCTCGTCCGAGCGCGAGAAGATCAGAGTAATCGCTATTTTCAGACCTTGAAGAATTCCGAAGTATGGGAGGCCTATTGTAGTGAGAATGCCTATAACAAAATTGGCGATTACACCGGATTTGGGTTGCGCGAGTGGATCTCCTCCAACATTGACTGGGCCGTGGATTTACTCCCCGAGACCGCGGAGCATTTTGCGGATAATAATTTGCTACAGTATTTAGAATGGTAGTTCGAGAAAGACATAAAGACCCATATCGGGCGTTCTTCACCGCCGACGAGGCATTGGGTAGATATATGGCTAGCCTCTTGTATTTGGTTGAGGGTGATACCGTGTTTGAGCCGGCAGCCGGTGACGGTCATCTAATCGAGGCCGTTCAAAAGGCGAACTCCAACCTATACATCACTGCGTATGAACTTCACTCCAATCAGATTTCCAACCTGCAAAAGAAATTCTCTAAAGATCCTACCGTTCAAATAGTTAAAGAGGACACCATACTTTGTCCCAATCTCGAACTTCGAGAGAAATTGGGACCACGCTTTAGCAAAATTATTGCCAATCCCCCTTATGGCGGATGGCAAGAATGCGAGCGCAGAGCTGATTTGAAGAAGCGTTTTCGGGGGTTCTACGTCCGTGAGACCTATACCCTTTTTCTGCTCAGATGTTTGCGATTATTAAAGGAGAATGGAAAGCTGGTTTTCATCATACCAAACACATTTCTCTACCTTCATCTACACGAATCTTTAAGAGAATATATTCTTAAAGAATTTTCCGTTGAAACGATAGATGTGTTCAAGTCTTCCCTATTTCCAAGAATCTCTTTTGGCCATGCCGATCTTTGCATAGTTTCAATCTCTCGGAAGAAGGCCAAAGCAAATCACTCATTCCGACTCAGGTTTGTCGATGAAATAAGCGAATTTGAATCGCCTGATCATATCGAAGCAAATTCCAGTTTCCTTCTACAGAAGGACATTTTGAAGACTCATAGTTACACCATTCCAGTTTTTCCAGAACAGATAGCGATAGAAGAGTTATCTCGCAATGGATTAACAGTGGCTAATGTTGCTGATTGCGCGACTGGATTTTACTCGGGAAATGATAAACACTTTTTGCGGTGTGCTTCTATTTCAGTCAAGCGATCAAACGGCTATCAGATCGTCGATTCCAATCGGATTGAGAGGCAGCCCGAAGGCGTTCCACATATCTTAAACGGGCTTTCTGGAAGACGTACGTTTGTCCCCATTCTCAAGGGTGGAGGCTATCATTTTTTGAAGCCCAATATGTGGTTTGTGAACTGGAGTAAAGAGTGTGTGGCCCATTACAAGTCCGACCGAAAAGCAAGATTTCAGAACTCTTCGTACTACTTTAGAAAGGGAATTGGCTTTCCGATGGTCACCTCGACAAAACCAACAGCATCACTTATTCAGGAGTCGCTATTCGATCAATCGATCGTTGGAATTTTTCCAAAGAGAATCAGTCTGGAGTTTTTGTTAGCTTATTGTAATTCCACTCCCTTTTGGGTATGTCTTAAAGCGATCAATCCTTCCGCGAATAATTCGGCCAAATACGTCCTGCGAACTCCCATCATTCTTCCCGATCATGACGAGGAAGAGTTCGTTACGCGACAGACGAAAGAACTGCTCGAAATCCTCAAGGCTAGAGAAACCGGAGCAGACTTGCTGCAAAAAGAGATCTTAGGTTATATATACCAATACGTAAAAAGAAAAGAATCGAACAAGACGCTGGGCCCAACGGTACTCCGTGCCGTGGCTCAGCTTTAACTTGGAGGCTTGTGATGAACCAATACAGAGCCGTCCTCATCGGCTGTAGTCGCATGGGGGCTTTCATCGACAACGAGGTTCCGCCCGCTATGCGCCCGTACTCGCACGCCGCCGGGTACGAGGCTTGCGAGCGCACGGACCTCATCGCCTGTTCGGACCTGCGCGTCGATGTAATGGAGCGGGTCGGCCAGCGCTACGGCATTCCCGCGGACAAGCAATACACTGACTACCGCGCAATGCTCGCCCGCGAAGCCCCGGACATCGTCAGCGTCGCCACTCAGCCCGAGCACCGGGCCGAGATCGTCATGGCGGCGGCCGAAGCGGGTGCTCGGGCGATTTACGCGGAAAAGGCGTTCGCGGCCTCGCTGGCCGAAGCCGACCGCATGGTCGAAGCCTGCCAGCGCCACGGCGTCGTGTTCAATATGGGAACCAATCGCCGCTTCTACCCCGGCTACGACCAAATGAAGGCCGTCATTGACTCCGGGGAAATCGGCGCGTTGCAAACCCTCGTCATCCACCAGACCAGTGCGCTCTTCAACGGCGCCAGCCACAGCTTTGACCTGCTCCAGCGTCTCAACTCCGACGCCCCCGCTGCTTGGGTACAGGCGCATTTGCCCAATGGCGATGAAGTAATCGACGGGAATATCCTGCGCGAGGACCCGGTCGGGCACGGCATTATCCAGTTCGCCAACGGGGTCACGGCGTACGCGCTCAATTCGGGTCGGGGAATGGAAGTGGAGGCCGTCTGCGAAAAAGGCGTGGTGACGGCACTGGGCAACGATAAGGAGTGGCAGTTGCGGGCACCGGCAACCCGCGATCACCGGGGCCGCGATATACTGGGCTTGGTGGAATTTCCTGCTTTCGAGCACCGGGCTTCAACGCTCTGCTTGGTCGAAGATCTGGTCCACTCACTCGATACGGGCGAGCCGCCGCGCGGCGGTGCAGAACTGGCGCGGGCCAATACCGAGCTGATTTTCGCATTTGTCGAGTCGCACCAGCGCGGCGGTGCCCGCGTAACGCTGCCACTGGCCGGAAGTGCCTATCGGCTGGAGCGGGACCGTGCGCCGAGGCAGCCGAAGTACGAGCCGGATGCCTAGGGGTTATGCCGCAGCTATTCAGCGAACCGGCCGGACGCCGCCTCTTCGCCCGAGGCCGTATCCCACTCTGAAAACGTCTGGAATGTTGACCCGTCCGTCGCGCATGCGGAAGAAGACTCCCAATGATTCGAGGTCATCGCGAATGCCATCGGGGCCTTGCTCAATATGGCGAGGCGGCAACTTTACCTCGCCCTGTTTGACCTCTTCAGCGAGGGGGCCGCGCTGCCAACATTTGGCGATTTCGTCAAACTCGCATGGCACGACCATACCTTCAAGGGGAGATAGCATCTGGTGTACCCAAGGATAGTCCTCTTGGATTTCACGGACCCGTATTTTTGAGGCTTTCTGTACCCCTCGCTTGATGCTGTCGTAATGCAGCGCGTAGTCGTGGGCGGGGTGCGAATCGGAGGTGTCTTCGGCCGCCGTTTTCAACGCCGCGAGAAACGAGCGGGGACTCACCCGCCCTTCGGTGTCGGCTAAGTGGTTCGGAATCCAAGTGTACGGAAAGCCGCGTTTAGGGCCGCGTCCCATCCATGGGCCGGCAATAACATGGAACTTTTCGCGTTGATCTTCCCCTTTTGAGATTAAGGATCGCGGTACGGAGAATACGCGCTGACCGCCCGCTTTCACGGCATACCAACCGTCATCTCCTGTGAGGAATCTGCGAAAATCGGCTCCGTGCGGCCCATTGACGAGGTAGTGCCATAACAGGCCGTACAGCTCATGGCTAGGCCAGTTCAGTTCAACGGCTGAAGAAAGGACCTTTGAGGCGTCGGGGAAATCGGCGACCTTGGCCGGGTCAACTTGGTCGGACCGCAGAAATACCTTAACCCGCAGCCGCTGGTAGCCGCGCATGTCGAGTGCCGTTTGCAGTAGCCCGCGAATCATCCGATACATGTCCTGCCAGTTGTCGGCACAACGGTCTAGGGCATCGAAGAGAATTAGACAATAGACGCCTTGTCGGTTGAATTCATCGTCGCATTCCCGAAAAAGGTGCTCAACCGGCTCTATGTGGTTGGAGACATAATACACGCGCTCGGCCCATGTATTTTGTCGTCGGAGTGGATGACTGTTAGGTGCAAGCTGCCACGCTTGTACCGTGCGCCATAAGATCCTCGGATCAACCCCATCGCTCATCAGAGCCTGCAATATGTCTCTGCTCGGGTAGTCGTCCCGTGAGGGGTCTCCGAATCCCGTGTGCGTCACGGTCGCCTTACCCGTGGACTGCCCAACTAGCTGACGCACATCGCTATCCTGAAGTGCGCTCCACCAGAAGGTTTTTCCGGCTCCTCGCATCCCAGTGACGAGCAGGCTGTTCGGGTCAGTTGCCTTGAGATGGGATCGCGGCAGATATACGGATTCAGGCTTTGGCGATTCGCCGTGGCTCGTCCCATCCGGCAGATCGGCGAGTGCTTGGCGCGCTGTCTTCATATCGATTGTGGTCATGGTGCCTTTCCTCGGTTCTCGACTTTGAAAAGTTGATCGAAGCGGCGTAGAAATTCTGCGTAGGCCTGCTCTACGGTTGTCGTCTCTAGGTTCCGCAACGAGGCACCCGCAGCGAGACCGCGCGTCCAGTGAATGGGGAGCGGATTGTGGGGTGCGGGATCAGCGTCCTGTGCGAAGGAGAACTCGGCCCCGGATTCGTTTGACGGGTCCACATCGTCATACAGGTTGTCCCGAAACAGGTCCCACGCCTGCTCCTGAAACCGGCACAGGTATTGTTTCGTATTGAGCTCGGGCGTCAGCGCGGACACCATCGAGAGGCGTTCCCTGATTTTCGGAGCCAAGCCGTGAGTCTGCCAATGGCGGAAGAGGATTTTGTAATCCGTCCAATTGCTCTCCGAGTCGACAGCAAACAGCAGGACCTCGGCATTGAGGTGGGTGACAGTCGTCGCCGCAATGTCGTGCAATCCGCTACGGCTCTCCAGTAAAACGACGGTCGGATTACAATAGTTTTCTAGGGCGTTCAATAGCCGTTCTAGACGTGCGGCCCAAGGTTCATTCGGTGTGTCCATATAGACGCGCCCCAGCTTGGCCAGATACTCGCCCGGTTCACTGCCATGTGCGGGCACTACGTACACGTCGCCTTCAAAGTCTTGCGCCCACGCGGGAGTTGCGGTCATTTGCTCAATCGCGCACTCGCCTTGCCCAACCAAGTCCTCCACGAACCAATCGGTGACGCCGAATTCGGACTGCTCCTTATGTGCGAGCATGGCCGACGACAGCCCGGGCGACTCCAGATCGAGATCGACAACTAGCACTCGCTCGCCTCGGCGCACCAAGTGCCACGCGAGAACGGCGGCGGTCGTGCTGCGTCCAACACCACCTTTGACCGAGAACAGCGCGTAGCGCATCGGCGTCCTCTGCGGGTCTAAATCGCCGACGGTCCACCAATCGCGGCCGGTTACTAGGCGGTCGACCCAATACACGCCCGGCGGGATCTCTTGCGCCACGTCTTTGAGCGCTTGCGCCATGTCGTCGAGTGTTTGCAGCATGGCGTCGTCCACGAACAGCATGGCGTCGTCCGCAGGGTAGCCATGCTTGCCGAGCGTTTTGTGTAGGCCAGCGGCGAGGCGTTGCAGCGTACTATTCTCTTGGACTGCGTCCGACACGGGAGAGTAGCCGAACCGGCGACGCTTGCTGCGCGGTCGCAGCGTACTATTCTCTCGGACTGCGTCCGACACCGATATACGCACCTTTCCGAACAGATCCCGCACCAAGTAGATGGGAGTAATCTCGTCGGAAATTGTCTCGTTTTTGAGCATATTGACCACGCGCTGCTGCATGGCGTCGAAGGAAACGAAGCTGTTATTCATGGCTGGCCATTCAGCCGAGGCGGGCGGCTCGCTCGATCAAGAGCCGATCCTGTTGGCTTTGCCGCACCTGCCTCTCTAAGGCGACCGGGTCCCACTCGGACAATAGCCGCTCTTGGAGGTCGGCTAGGGGGGCCGCGTGGGCCGGATGGTTCGCTAGGTCGTCGAACTCGTTGGGATCGGCCTCTACGTCGTATAACTGGGGCGGATCCCCTAAGCTGTAGTGGAGCTTGTAGCGGCCGCGCCGCAACATGGCCGTTGGCCGCGCCACGCCGTGCGCAAGGTATTCGGAAAATGCTTGGTCTTTCCAGTGCGCGTCCCGCCCTTGCAGCAAGCCCAACAGACTATCGCCATCGAGCGGCCCCGTGCTGGGTGCGCCGGCGAGTTCGACGATGGTCGCCACCAGATCGACCAGCGACACCACTTCGCCGATGCGCCGACCGGCCGGAATGTGCCCGGGATAGACCATTTGCAGGGGCACCTTGGCAGACGCCTCGTACAGGCTCGACTTTCGCCACATCCCGTGCTCGCCGTTCATTTCCCCGTGATCGCTGAAATGCGCGATGAATGTGTTGTCGCGCTGGCCGGTCTCCTCTAAGACAGCGAGCAGGCGGCCGATCTTCTCGTCGAGATAGGTAATCAGCCCGTAGTAGCCGGCGCGGGCGCGGCGCACCTGCTCGGCGGGAAAATGGCCCGCCCCAAACATGGCCCGCATCCGCTGGTGGACCGGGTGCTGGTTTTCGAGGTGGCCGGGGGGCATTTCCGGCATGTCGATTTGGTCGAGAGGATAGAGGTTGAAAAACCGCTCGGGCACGACGAGCGGAAAATGCGGCGCGATAAACGAAACATTTAGGGCCCAAGGCCGCTCCGTGCGAGCCGGATCGCGCAGGTACGCCAGCGCTCGTTCCTCTACTAGATCGTCCACTTCGATCTCTAGGGTCGTCCCCGGCCCGGCCTCGGTCACGCCGCTCCAAGGCTTGTTGGCTGGCGGCGTGCCCTTGCTCCAGTCGGGGGTGCCGCGCAGGACGCCATTTTTGGTCCACAGCTCGGCGTGTAAATCGCGCGCTAGCTGGGCGCGGAAGCCGTGTAGTTGATCCGGGCCGCAAAAGTGCTGTTTGCCCGATAGGACCACATCGTAGCCGACCGCACGCAGCCGATGGGCCCAAGTGACCGCATCCGACGGCAAGGGGCTGGCATTGTCAAAGGCCCGGATCGGGCTGATGTAGCGGCCGGTCATAAACGACATCCGCGACGGCAGGCAGAGCGGGGAATTGCAATAGGAGTTGGCAAAGGTCGCGCCCTCGGCGGCTAGTTGATCCATAAAGGGCGTCTGCACGAGCGGATGCCCGTAGGGACCGCTGTACATGGGCGCGTGTTCGTCCGTCATAATGAGCAGGATGTTGGGGCGATTCACGGGTTGCTCCTCGGGGCGTTGAGTGCTGGTAGCGGCTCGAAAATAAGCCAAGCAAACCGCGTCAACCAGCCATCGATCAGCCATCGGCCCGCACGCCCAAGCCGTGTATGTAAACCAGTTCGCTACCGCAGTAGCCCGTCCACAAGACCAAGCCACCGAGCAGGACGCCGAGGGCAATCCACGCATAGAGCGGCCATCCTTCGAGCCGCCCCCTGAGCTGCAGGGGCAAGCGCCCGAGAACGACCCCCAATCCCAAAAACAAGGTCCAAGTGGCGAGGGATTCGTGGGTGGCTAATGGCGCGGCGGCTGGTCCGTCCCAAGCCGTAGCCGCGGCCGCATTGCCGCTGAGCACACCGGCCGTCGCCGCTAGCACTCCCAACACCAGCAAGCCGTACGCTAGGTGGTGCCCGGCTCGGCGTCCTAGCCACAGCGCGCCTAGATCGCACAGTGGGCTCAGGGACAACAGTGCGATGGGGTAGTGGACGATGAAGGGATGCCAGTCCATATTAAAGCCGCTGGGAAACGCGACACCTCAAACCGGAGCAATGCCATGGCCACAGACCTGTACCAGCACCTAGCAGACGCGCCGCTAATCGACACGCACGAACATCTGCGCCGGGAGCGCGACTGGGTCGAGCAAGGCCCGGACATTTTACAAGACCTTTTTGGCAACTACGTGCCCGCCGACCTGATCGCGGCGGGTGCCACCCGCGAGGACTTGCACAAGCTCAACGATGCCGCCGATCCAGACTTGGGCGCGCGCTTTGATCGCATCCGCTCGGCCTTTGCGGCCATCCGCTTCACCGGCTACGGCGAGGCCGTGCGCATCCTCGCGCACGAGGTCTATGGCATGGCCGATTTTAGCGGCGACGAGTTGCACAAGGCGCAAGAAAAGCTCAACGCTTGGCGTCGGCCCGGCGGGCGTTACGAGCTGCTCAACCAAGTAGGCCGACTAGACCACGTGCAAACCGACGACTTCTCTTGGCCCTGCCCGCCCGACGAGTCCGGCGTGGACTTTTTCCTCTACGACTTGTCTTGGGCCACCTTTTGCAACGGCCAAATCGACGCCGAGGCCATGGAGCGAGCAACCGGCGTGGTCGTGACGGGCTTGGCTAGCCTCAAGCAGGGCATGGAAGCGATTTTTGCCCAGCACGGCCCCCATGCCATAGCGGTCAAAGCGCAGCACGCGTACAACCGCACGTTGCGCTGGGAAGAGCGTGCCGACGCCGACGCCGAGCGCGTACTCCAACGCCTGCTCCGAGGCGCAGAGCTCGACGAGCCGAGCCGGTTGCTTTTGGGCGACTGGTGCTGGGCGCGGGGCACCGAGCTGGCCATCGAGTACGAGCTGCCGTTCAAGATCCACACCGGCTACTACGCAGGCAACGACCGCATGCCGGTCGATCGCATTAAAAGCGGCCACCTCTGCCCCTTGCTGGCTCGCTACCTCGATTGCCGCTTTGTGCTGATGCACATTGCCTATCCCTATTCCAACGAATTGGTCGCGCTGGCCAAACACTACCGCAACGTGTACGCGGATCTCTGCTGGGCGTGGTCCATCGACCCGGCCAGCGCGTGCGACTTTGTGCGCCGCTTTATCCACGCCGCTCCCGCATCCAAGCTCTTCGCCTTTGGCGGCGACACGGGCTGGCCGACCAGCTCGGTGGCTTACGCGATTCAGGCGCGTCGCTGGCTCGCCCGCACGCTCCAAGGCGAAGTAGATGATGGCCTGCTGACCGAAGCCGAAGCCATAGAGCTGGCGACCCGCTTTATGCGCGGCAATCAAGAGGCCTGTTTCGACTTGGCTGGGACTCGGCAGGCATTGCGCGAGGCGGCTTCGGCGGCTGGCTAAGTTGCGCCCCATAGTGCTTGAGCAGGCTATGCTCCTTTTGTATCTTCTTAAAGCCACTATGAATGAATAGGGCCATAGCCTGCTTAGGCATAAGGCTCCCCGTGTACACGAGGCAACGCAGGGAGATTGTATAAAAAGACAATGTAACATGCAAATGATATTCGGAAGATTCGGTCATTACAATCAATAAATTATAAGGAGGTGTAGATATGCCAAAACTTAAAATGTATGATCTTTTTTTGAGTCATGTATGGCGTCGAGCCGAAAACTCCGAGTACTACCGCCTTGAGAGTTTGCTCTATGAAGCACCGTACTTCTATTGGCGCAATTACTCAGTTCCAGAGCACGATCCACTGGGAACAAAGACAGATGGGGAACTACGCCAAGCACTTAACCGACAAATCGCCCCGATTAACTGCTTTCTTGTGGTTTCTGGAATGTATGTCAACCACAGAAAGTGGATTCAGGAAGAAATCTCCATCGCCATATCCCATGAAAAGCCAATTATCGGAGTTACTCCTTGGGGTCAAGAACGTGTGCCGATTGAAGTGCAGTGCCTTGCCAAGGAAATGGTTGGTTGGCAAACAAATAACATCGTAGCTGCTATTCGCAGGTGCTCTTTGTAGCTAAAAAGTTGAAAAGGATAGTTTGGATTATGAAAGTCTTTATTAGTCATGCGTATAAGGATGAGCCTTTTGTCAAGAAGGTTGCGATAGGCTTAGAAAAAGCTGGCCTTGACGTGTGGGATGCCACCCGTGAAATCCTGTATGAGGAAACTTTGACGGAGAAGGTAGCGCAGGCATTAAAAGAGTCAGAAGCCATGGTCGTCCTCCTGACCGCCGACGCGCTGCGTTCAAGTTGGGTACGCCGGGAAATTGAGTATGCTCTTGGCGAACAAAACTATCGCAAACGCCTAATCCCCGTCCTTGTAGGCGATCCAGAAGAGCTACCCAAAGAAGAGATTCCATGGATTCTTCGGCACTTACATATAATCGATATGGGTGAATACGACGAGGAAGAAGAAGGGATTAAACAAATCGCACAGGCAATTCTGGAAAACGATATAGCAAGCTCCCCGCCTACATCTGCATCAATCTCTTGAATTATGTTGCCAACGGAAATTTTTCTTTCGCATTCTGACCAAGATCGGCAGTTTGTAGAAGAGTTGGTCGACATGATGCGGCGGCATGGGCTTCGCGTCTGGTACAGTCGATCCAATGTCCTTGGGGGCCAGCAATGGCATGATGAAATTGGTGAAGCGATTCTCCGCTGCGATTGGTTTGTGCTTGTCTTATCGCCGAATTCAGTGAGATCCACTTGGGTAAAGAAAGAACTGATGTTTTCTTTTCATCTGAATCACTTTGAAAACAAAATGATTCCCCTTTTGCACCAACCCTGTAACTACGGGCAACTTTCTTGGACGCTGTTTTCCATTCAGTTAATCGATTTTACGCAAACTTTTGAACAGGGATGTCGCGATCTCCTGCGCGTGTGGAACTTGGGATACCAAGCAGCGTAATTTCCGAACTTGTGATTGGCTTCGCACGGTGCTCACAACTGCGCCATCTTGATCTCCCATGAAAAATAACTACTTCGTCCCGGCCGACGCCGAGCACGTCGCCCGAGAGAAAACCAAGGCCAAGGGGTTGCGCCGCTCCGAGTGGTGGAAGCGCAAACGGGCCGCTGGCCAATGCTACTACTGCGAGCAGTCGTTTGCGCCCGAAGAGCTGACCATGGACCACGTGGTGCCGCTCATCCGCGGCGGCCAAACTGCCAAGTCCAACGTGGTCCCTTGTTGCAAGCACTGCAACAGCCAAAAGCAGCACCTGCTCCCGGTCGAATGGGCCGCCTATCTGGCGCGGCTGCGCCGGGTTGGCTAGTGATAGTGCATAATGTCGGCTATGGCCGCGGCCACTTCCGCAGCGACTTCGGCCGGCACCCGCGGATTGAACGGGCCGCCCTCGCCGCCATCCACATCCCTAAACCCCCCCAAGTGCATGGCCTCAACTACGGCTGAATAGTTGTACATGCGGCCGTTGCGGAAGCGAATCTCCTCCAGGGCCGCGAGTTGGTTTTCAATCTGCTGGGAGGTCGCAAAATCGCCGCGGCGCTGGGCGTTGTTGATCGCGTCGGAGGCGCGGGCGAAAGCCACGTTGATGCCCGAGGTATGGCCTTTGGTGCCGCGCTCGGCCGGCCCGGTTGAGCGGTCTCCCACGCCCCATATCACCAGTGCCGTTCCCTCTTTTACCCCCGCGACAATCGGCTCGACGTCCTCAACCGTGGTGCCGATCTTCAGCCCGACGAAGTGCTCGGACTCGTTCATCAGCCGCACGGCGGTTTCGCGCTCGGCTTGGTTGCGCAGGTAGTAGAGCAACTTGGCTCCGCACGCACGCCCCAACCGCTCGGCAAAATCCGCGTAGTACGCAAAAATGCCCTCTGGATTGGCCACGCCAGTAAGCGGCATGACGAGATAGACATCCGGGGAGTATTCGAGCGCGGCCTCCCGCTCGATCAACCGCTCGGCATCCCCAACCGGATTGGGGGCAATCCCGGCCATCAGCACCCCGCGCCCTCCCATCAGCTCGCCGGTACATCCCAACAACCGCACCTGCTCGTCCGCGCTAATGTGGTGGACCAAGCTGGTGCCGGCGATGCCAATCACCCGGGGCCGACCGCCGTCTAAGTGGTTGTTTTCCATCAGGTAGTTGATGTTCTTGGCGTGGGCGTCGTAGTCGATTCGCCCGCCGCGAAAGGGGACCACCGGGATGGAGGTCACCGAATTTAGCGCGGCGAGTAGGTCTTCTTTTTGCAATGGCATGTTTAACCTCAACGGTGTTAGGTGGAGCTACGTTCAACGCTCGGGCGCAAAGCGGCGCATGTCGCGCCCCGGGGTGCCCTCGGCGATCCAGCGAGCGACGATTTGGCCGGTAATCGGGCCGAGCAAGACGCCGTTTTTGTAGTGCCCAGCAGCGACAAAAACCCGCGGCGCGTCCGTCAGCGGGCCGATGAGCGGACGCCCGCCCCGGGGCTTGGGTCGCAGGCCGGCCCACTGGCGCGACAAGGGCAAGCACCGCCCCAGCACCGCACGGACCTCCGCGGCGAACTGCACCGCGGCCGCGCGGGTCGTTGCCAACCGGAAGCCGACCTCCTCCACAGTCGATCCCACGACCGTTTCGCCGCTGTCTGGAATGAGGTGGCGTCCGTTTGCCCGCACTAGGTGGCGCAGTGGGGCACCCGTAAAACGCGCTTGCTGGCCCCGCACCGGGCGCAACGCGACTCGGGCGCCGAGCTGGGCGGCCAAGCCGCCGGTCCAGGCCCCAGCGGCCAAGACCGCAAAATCGGCGCGGTGCGTTCCGCGACTGGTAGCGACCTCAACGGTTTCGCCCGCTTGGGCAACGCGCCAGACGCGCTCGCCCCAAGCGGCGGCCGCACCCCGCTGGGCGGCCGCCGCCCAAAGCACCGCGCCCAGTTTGACGGGATCCACCCGGTGATCGTCGGCAAAGTACAGGCCCTCGCCGCCAGCCAACGCCGGCTCCGCAGCGCGCAAGGCCCGCGCGTCGAGCCGCTCGACCCGACAGCCGCGGGCGCGATTGAAGTGCCATACCGCTTCTAGCTCGGATGGGTCGGCAAAAAGCTCGATGCCGCCGAGGGGCCGCCAGCCCACGTCCGCCCCCAGCTCTGCGTCGAGGTCGCGGGCTAGCTGGGCGTGTAGGGCATGGCCGTCGCGCAAAAGCTCGGCGTAGGGATTGTCGCCGCCGTTGCAGTGGGTAAGGACGCCCAAAGAGGCCCGGCTCGTGGGCGAGCCGACAGCGATGCCCTCGTCGAGCAGGGTGACCTGCGCGTTTTGCCGCATGAGGAAATAGGCTATCGAGCGGCCGATGATACCGGCCCCGACCACCAGCACACCCGCGCTCGCGAGGGCCATCTAGCGCCCGACGATCGATGGCAGGTCGGTGGGCGGGCAGGCGCGGGGACCGCGGACGGGATAGCCCATATCCGCGAGGACGCAGTTGATTTGGCCCTCTAGCTTGAGCAGGTACTCCTGCTCGGCCGCGCTGCTCGCGGTGCGCGCCGGGCCTACGTCGAAGCCGCGGGCTGCCACCCCGGTCTTAAAGCCCTCTGGGAAGTTGACGCCCAAGAGCATGAGGTTAATTAGGTCGAGGATGCGGTATTGGAGCTCGCGGGCCCGCTCCACGTCGCCGCTCGTGGCCCTTTCGTACAGCTCGACGATGACTTCCGGGACGATACCCGAAGTGGCGATGGTGCCCCCACTGGCGCCCATCATCACCGCGGGGAATACGATCTCCTCGCAGCCGGTCATCACCACGTAGTCGGATCGCTGTTGGCGCAGGCGGTGCATGGTGTTGAGCAGCCGAGGCAGGTCGCGGCTGGAGTCCTTGGTGCCGAAGATTCGCTCGTAGGGCAAGAGCCGCTCCATCAAGTCCAGCGACAGCTCTTGGGTAAATTGCGGGATGTTGTACAGCAGGATGTCCAGCGGCGATGCTTCGGCGATTTCGGCGAAGTACTCAAAGAGGCTTTCTGGGGAAATCTCATAGTAATAGGGGGGCATCAGCGCAATGGCATCCACCCCGAGCGAGGCGTAGTATTCGGCCATTTCGAGCACATCGCGCACATTGGCTTCGCTGGCGCCGGCCAGCACCGGGACGCGCCCCTTGTTGACCTCGCAGACCAATCGCACCACATCTCCGCGCTCCTCGCGCGACAGGCGGGCAAACTCGCCCGTGCTGCCGTTGGGATACAGCCCGTGGATTCCAACCTCAATCAGCCAGTTGATGTAGCGCTCCATCTCGGCGTGGTTGATCGCGTTCTGGCGGTCGAAAAGGACGACATTGGGGCAGAAAATGCCGGCAAATGCCTGAGGAGCCGCTGGTGTTGGCGTTGGCGTTGGCGGGGCTTGGCGACCCGCTTCCCGGCGGACCACCTCAACGCCTTGGACGCGCAAAAAATCCTGCGCCGAGGGCGTCAGTTTAGCCCCGGGGCCGATCTCGACCTGCCGTTCGCCCGCTAGGCGGCTCTCCAAGGTCTGAGCGGTAATCACTGCATCGTCAATCCGAATCATTTCGCGTCCTCGCTAAACGTGCGGCAGGCGACCTTCGAGGCCGCTGTAAGGCTGGGGAATTGCGTAAGCCGAGACCAAGTCGCCGGTTGGGGATCTGGGCGGGGCAGGCCCCCTGGTTGGGGCAGGCACGGGGGCCTGCCCTACGGCGTCTATGGCGACTTGCACCGCGCCGACATCGCCGCGGACGACGGCGGCCGTCAGGTAGTATCCCACCTTATAGGCCCCCTCGTATTCGACGGCCGCGGCCTTGAGCATCCGATCGACAGCCTGCACCAAGGCCACGGTGCTGCGCGTCTCAATCAGCCCCATGGCCTGCCGCGCCCCCGGCCCCAACCCTTCGGGCGCGGTCGCAAAGCGGGCTACTAGCATGGGATCAGGCCCAGAGACTATGGCCGAGGCGTCGAGCTGCCCCAAGGCCGTGGCGGACTCGGCACCGGCGCGCACGGCGGCCTGCACGTCATCGAGTTGGCCCGTGGCCAGCGCGGCGATCCGCCCGCCGCTGCCGATGCTCAAGCGCTCAATTTGGACATCCGCGGCCTTGAGCATGGCGTCGGCACTGCCCACGACCGCGGCGTAACCAATGGTCTCGATGAGGCCCAAGGCCCCGGTGGAGCGCGGCGCGGCCGGCGGCGCAGGTGGCATCAGCGGGCCTAGCCCGTCGCTGGGCTGGGGTAAAACGAGGGTCGCGTACACGGTGCCAAGCCGCTCGGCGGCTTGCCGGCCGGCCGCTAGGGCTGTCTGCACGGTCGCTACATCGCCAAAGACCGGCGCGTGGCACAGGGCACCGCCGATGAAGGCCCAACCCCCGAGCGTCACTTGGGCGGCCTTGAGCATGGCGTCAGCACCTGCCACGAGCGGCGTCAGGCCCTGCGTTTCCAGTAGGCCAATCGCCCCGGCCGGGACCTGTTCGGCACTGAGGCCCGCTGCGTGGGGCATGGCGTCCATGGCGGACGCAACCGGGCGCGGCACCACGTGGGCACCAATCAGTTCGCCCGTGCGGTTCGCCTCGACCTCGCCGACGCCAAGGGCCGCTTCTACATCAGCCACTCGACCGGCGATTACGGCGGTGAGCCAACCCGAACCAATGCCGTGCCGCCCACAGAGCTGCACGTCCGCGGCCTTGAGCATGGCGTCGGTGGAAGCCATGAGCGACGCCATGCCGCGCGTCTCCAGGACGCCGATTGCCCCGCTAGAC
This sequence comes from Candidatus Latescibacterota bacterium, assembly GCA_965242865.1. Classification (GTDB taxonomy): domain Bacteria; phylum Latescibacterota; class UBA2968; order UBA8231; family UBA8231. The sequence goes on along the minus strand of CBDETK010000013.1, from coordinate 3,330,170 downwards.
ACCGCTCGCTCCCAGCGGCCCGGCGTAGGCAGCTAAGACCTCGGGCCGGGGCTGCGGGATCAGGGCCGTGCCCAGCAAGCGCTCGCAGCCGGCGAGCCGCTGTTGCGCGACCGCGATGGCTTCGGTGACAGCCCCGATGTCGCCCAGTACCAGCGAACAGACCACGCGGTCGTGGACCGTCAGCACCTTGATTACCTCGACAGCCGCTGTCTTGACCATTTGATCGTTGGTGTGGATGTGGACCCCGTAGCCGCGCGTCTCGACCAACCCCAAGGCCCCAGCCGGAACGTCGCTGGGGTCCCCGGCCGGAAAATCGACAAAATGGCGACAGGCCGCGGCGGGTTGGTGGAGGGGTACGGCTACCACGTGTTCTATTATTCTTCGCGCGGCTTCTTCGCCGCTTTGCAGTGCCGCGGCCACATCGCTGATGGACCCGGTGAAAAAGGCCGTGGTATAACCGCCGATCGATGCCCAGCCTGCGAGCTGCACGTCCGCGGCCTTGCAGGCCGCATCCGCCCCCACAATGGCCGCGGCCACGCCCTCCACCTCGATCATGCCGACTGCCCCGGCCATTGCTTAGTCTGCCAGCCGGTGCATTACTAGCTCGGTGATCTGCTCAACTAAGGCTTCTGGGGCGATGGCTTGGCCCTGCTCAATTTGTTGTAAAAGCGTCTTGTAGCGATTGCAGCCGGTGCAACTCGCCGCGGCATCGCCGGCCTTCTTGCGCTGGTGGACAGCGCAATCGCCGCAACGCGCTGGCTCAACGTACCCCGAACCAAATTCCTCGTGCTCGCAACCGCTGTCGGCGGGGGCCTCGCCGGCCTCGCCGCGCCGCAGTTGCAACCGGTGCTGGCGGATGTAATCCCAAGCCGTCGGCGTCAGGATGGCACCGGGGGAGACGCTGAGGACCCGCTCGCCCTGGTGGGTGCGCCCGAGCACGTCGCCGGTGACGACCGGAACGTCGATGTGCAAAGCCTCGGCCATCTAGCTAACCAAGGTGATCGGTCAGTCCTTCAGTTGGACGGGGAATTACGTGGACGCTGCGCAGCTCGCCGATGCGCTGGGCGGCTTGCGCTCCCGCATCCACGGCCGCTTTGACGGCCGCTACGTCGCCTTCGACTAGTACGGTGATTAGGCCGCTGCCCACGCGCTTTTGGCCCGCATAGCTCACGTCCGCGGTTTTTAACATGGCGTCGAGGGCTTCGACGACGCAAACCAAACCGCGGGTCTCGACCATACCCAATGCTTTCATTGTTCTCTCCTCTACTGCAAGTATAGCGCGACGAGATCGTCGTGGGGGCGGGGAATCACGTGCTGCGCTACGAGCTCGCCCACGCGCTCGGCCGATTCAGCACCGGCACTGACCGAAGCCTGTACCGAGCCCACGTCGCCGCTGACGATGACGGTGATGTACCCGCCGCCGATGTCTTGGAGCTTGACGATCTCCACGTCGGCGGCCTTGCTCATGGCGTCGGCCGCTTCGACCACGCCGATGGTGCCCTTCGTCTCAATGAGGCCCAAGGCGCGGATGCGGTCGTCGCTGTCGCTGCTGTCGTCGCGCTCGGGCACGACGGCCGTCAACTCGCTGTGCGGGCGGGGAATCACGTGTACCGAATGCACCTCCCCGACCTTGGCCGCGGCGGTTGAACCGGCGTCCACGGCCGACTTAACGGCTGCCACGTCGCCCGAGCAAAACACTGTCACCAAGCCGGAGCCGACGCGATCCCAGCCCAAAAGCTGGACGCTGGCGGCCTTGGCCATGGCGTCGCCGGCCTCGACGACTCCGACCAGCCCCACGGTTTCTACCATGCCTATTGCATCCGACATCCCTTACCTCCTGAAGTAATTGTGCGGATTGTTGCGTTTAACGCTCCAAATATACCTTGCGGGCATGTACCAAATCAATCGCATTGCCCTCGTCCGTGTCGATGTGAACCTCCAAGTGCTCGCGGTCGCCGACTCGGCAGATCAACCCTTCGAGCACTCCGCCCTGCTCGCTTTCTACCACCAGCCGCAGCAAGTCCCCCGGGCCGACCTCGTAGTACGCGGCCTCGGCCGGGTTTAGGTGGACGTGGCGGGCGGCCCGGATCACGCCGCGGTGGAGCGTTAGCCCCCCGGCCGGCCCGACCAAGTAGCAGCCGGGCGTCCCGTCGATGTGGCCGCTGAGCCGCACTGGCGCGTCAATGCCCAAGAAGCGGGCGTCCGTAAAAGCCAGCTCCACTTGGTTGTAATCGCGCAAGGGGCCGAGGATGCGGACGTTGGGAATCACCTGCTTGCGCGGCCCAAAAACCGATACCGTTTGCTCGGCGGCAAAAGCCCCCTCTTGGTACAGGGCCTTCTGGACGGTCAACTCGGCCCCCGCGCCAAAGAGCGCGTCGAGCCCCTCTTGGTTGAGGTGGACGTGGCGGGCGGACATATTGACGACCAGCCTCGGGGCGGGCGGTGCCTGCGCGAGCTGGGCGTCCGGCAGGTGATCGTACACCACCCGGCGCACCAGCCCCTCGATCTGCTTGCGGTCCAATCCGGCCGCGGGTGCAACGCCCATGCTTATCTTTCGCGACTCAGTTGCCGACAGTCGAAATCCTTGCCCATGGCCTGTAGCGAATCGACGATCCCGACGATTACCGCGTCGGTTGGCACATCGCCCAAGTCTGGGGCGATCCGCGACGAGCTGCCCTGCACCAAAATTACCAGCTCGCCCATGCCCGCCTGTACCGCGTCAATGCAGACCATATCCCGCCCCGTCAGCACCAGACCGTGCTCGCGCACCGACGCGATTTCGACGACTAAGAGCTTCTTGCCGTTGAGGCTCGGGACCTTGGCCGTGGCAACCAAGTGCCCTTTGACTTGGCCCAAGAGCATCAGGCGATGCGGAAGTAATCAACGAGGGCGCAGCGGCGCTGGCGGGTAAAGGTGCGCGGCGAGGTCAGGCCCTCGCCCGTAGGCCCGGCGATGGAGTAGGTCCCAAAGCCCTCGCCGCCCAAGCCAACCCCGGCATAGGAAGGGCCATTCTTGACGAAAATAGTGGTATCTACGGCGCGGGCCATGTTGTGCATGTTTTCGATGTTGCGCGAATGGATCACGGCCGTGTGCCCGTAGCCGTGCTCGGAGATGACGGCCTCGCGGATGGCTTGATCGATGTTGGGGACCCGCACGATCGGCAAAAAGGGCATCATCTGCTCCTCGCGCACAAAAACGTGATTGGCGTCGGTCTCGCCAATGAGCAGGCGCAACGACGAATCGAGCCGGAGGCCGATGCGGTCGGCCAGCACGGCCGCGTCGCGCCCCACCAGTTCGCGGTTGGCTGCGCACTCCCCGTCCGGCCCTTGCACAAAGGCCACCTGCGCGAGGGCTTCGATCTGCCGCGCATCGAGCTCGTAGGCATTGTACTGGACCATCAGCCGCTTGAGTTCGTCGGCAATTGAAGCGACGGCAAAGACCTGCTTCTCGCCGATGCAGAGAATGTTGTTGTCGAAGCCGCCTCCGTCGATGATGTCGCGCGCGGCTTGGGCCAAATCGGCCGTTTCATCGACCACTACCGGCGGATTGCCCGGGCCGGCGACGATGGCCTTTTTGGGGCTGGCCAGCGCGGCCTTGGCCACTCCCGGCCCGCCTGTGACCAGCAGGAGGCGGATATCCGGGTGGTTGAACAATTCGTTGGCGGTTTCAAGGGTCGGCGTTTGGACCGCGGTCACCAAATTGGCCGGTCCACCAGCCGCGACGATGGCTCGATTGATCAAGCCCACCGCAAACATAGAGACCTTTTTGCCCGCGGGATGGACGTTGAAGACGACCGAGTTGCCCGCGGCGACAATGCATATCGCGTTGTTGACCATCGTCGGCACGGGATGGGTCGATGGGGTGACTGCGCCGATGACCCCGTAGGGGGCCATTTCGACGACGGTCAGCCCGTGGTCGCCGGTCCACGAAGTCGCCTCTAGGTCTTCGACGCCGGGCGTTGTATCGGCCGCGACTTGGTGCTTGACGATCTTGTCTTCCAACCGCCCCATCCCGGTCTCGACCAAGGCCCGGCGCGAAAACTCCTCGGCATGGGCGTGCGCTGTCTGCCGGAGGGCCTCGACGATCTTTTTGCGCTTCTCCAGCGACGAGGCAACCAACTGCTGCTGGGCGCGGGTTGCGCCTTGGACCGCCGCGTCGATTGTCGCGAAGACGCCGGTGTCCTCCCCGTCGCGACCATCTTGGCCGCTGACGACCCGCTGCACCACTTCTTCGACTATCTTGCGTACATGTTCTTCGCTGACGTTGGGGGGCACGCTCTTTTCCTCGAGTTGGGTTTACTAATAGAATGGGGAAAATAGGCGGCCCCACTCCAAGCGTCAAGGTTATTTGACGTTCTACCAGCCCGGCCTTAACGTTTGTGCAAGTGCTGGAAAACAAAGGAGAAAGACATGCCCTCACGGGCACCCCGCAGGGCGTGGGGTTTGCGCACAAACCGCCGGTGTGGCTCGCAGCCGGCGATGAGGTGATCGCAGAATTTGTTATAAGTATTCGTATTAACTAAGAGATATTCAGAAAATGACGTAAAGTTCTTTAATTTTTGTAATTTAGGCATTTTTTCCTTGACAATATATCACCTTGACCTTGAAACTAAAAGGCAGTCAAAAACCGTGCAAAGCAAATGCACATCACCATGGAGAGGAGGCCTCAAAGAATGATTCTCTTCGCACGTCGATCTTCGTGTAGTACTCTCAGGAGCCAGTTCCCCAATGGGGGCGGCCATAAGGTCCCAAATATGAGGGCTACGAACAGCATCCGCGCGTTGCGCGTTCGTCCCAACTCTTAGGATATACGCACGACTCTTCAGGTTGTGTGCATCGGCTGGCTAAAACGCCCAGCCGCATCGGGAATTCCCTTCGCCTCCGCAATGGACCGCGTATGCAAGGGCTTTCCCACGGGGTTTTCGGGACAGCGCTTTCGAGAAGGAGGGCACTTTTGCGTCCCGGAAACCGGCGATACATCGAACTCGATACAGCCGCTTTCCAGCGGCTTTTTTGATGGCCGTGGCGCAAAAATGCTGCGGCTTTTTTTCGTTGAATTTCGTCGAACTTCACACCAATTGAAGATCTGGAGAGAAAGCAACTCATGCGCAAAATCGAACCAGAACGCATCAAGCGCGCGGCCCGCATCTACGCGAGCAACCAAGAAGCGAGCCGCGCGCTGGGTATTGCCCCGGGCAGTTTCAGCCGGCTCTGCCGGCTCTACAACATCGAGACCCCTTATGCGCGCAAGCGGCGGCGGCGCGAGGAGTTCTTCCGCCAGCGCGAAGCCGATCTCTTAGACATCGACATGGACCTGCAAGAGATCGAGGCGCTAGAGGAGGTCCTCGACCTCAACTAATAGGCATCGCAAGCCGCGCTCGGCCAGCGGGGAGTTGGTGGACATTTTCGTCCGCTAGCTCCCCGTTTTTTTTATTAAAAACGGCGCGCGACGAGTCTTTGGCAGGCAGTTGAAGGGTTTTGTTTTTATATATTTTCTCTTGCTACACCATACCAGCCGTTAGCCTTACGAGGGCCGAGGGAATCTTGCCCTCGTCCCGGACGCAACGAGAACAGCAGAAACACGAGAGGAGGGTTGCCATGCTCAGCCCCACGCCGGCTGTCAAGTTCACCTATGAGGACTATCAGCACACCCCGGATGACCAACGCTACGAGTTATTGGACGGAGAATTGATCATGTCCCCCGCGCCTAATTTAGGACATCAGCGAATTGGTGTTAGGCTAGGAGTTCGGCTCTATGGCTTCGTACGGGAGCAAGGCTTGGGCGAGGTCTTTTTCGCCCCCTGCGACGTAGTGTTGTCGAACACAGACGTAGTTCAGCCAGACCTCCTGTTTGTCTCCCACGAGCGAGCACACCTGTTGCTCGGCGGCGCGAATGTCCTCGGCGCACCGGACTTGGTCGTAGAAATCTTGTCGCCCTCCACGGCCGGGCGCGACCGGACGCTCAAGCGCGGCCTGTATGCAAAGCACGGGGTGCGGGAATACTGGCTGGTCGATCCAGAGGCTCGGACCGCGACGGTGCTGCGGCTGGATGGGGACACTTTCGAGATGGTGGGGCTGTACGGCGAAGGACAGACGCTGACCTCGCCGACGCTTGAAGGCTTCGCCGTTGATCTGAACGAGATTTTTGCAGTGGGCTAAACCCTGCGGCAATGCCGACCCCCCTAACGACGACAGCGACAGCGCGAAATACCCGGACTCATTGGTCGTCGCCCGTGCCACCGCGCCTCGATGCAAATTAGCCAAGTCAAAGAGCGTCACTTGTGCCCCGGCCACTGGCCGCCCAGCGGCAATCTCCGCTTAGTTCGGTCAATATGAAAAAGGGAATTATATACTTGACTTTGCTTTATCAAGTATATAATTCCCAAATATGACGACGGTGGACGCCGAATGCGCCTTATGCGTCATTCCCAATTCAACGTTACCTCGACGTCTTTTGCTCGCAAGTAAGGGATATATGTGTTCTTAGATACGTCGTTGAGGTTGTGAACCTTAACCAGCCTCAGGATTTCCAAGTTGGGCAGACAGGTCAACGGCTCTATATCCGTAAAGGGGCTGCCGTTCAGGCTCAGGAATGTCAAGTTGGTCAGACCTTCAAACGTTTGCAATTCCGCATCGTCAATCCCGGCGCCTCTCATCTTCAGCCATTTCAACTTGGGCAGACTGGCCAACGGACTCATATCCGAAATTCCCTCGTTCTCGCCTATCATCAGACGTGTCAAGTTGGTCAGACTGGCCAATGGACTCACATCCGAAATCTTGTTCATGTATAGATACAGCTCTTCCAAGTTGGTCAGGCTGGACAGCGGACTCACATCCGTAATGTTGTTCCGTTCCATCATCAGCCATTTCAAGTTGGTCAGGCTGGACAGCGGAGTCAGAGCCGTAATGCTGTTGCCGCCCAGATTCAGCGTGTCCAAATTCGTAGCGTATTCGAGGCCGGCCAAGCTCTTAATGTCTCTCCAATTCGCTTTGAGCACGGTCAGGCTTCTCATATTCGCCACGGTAATCGAGGTAGGCACCTGCGGGAAAATCAACGCCTCCACGAGCGCTTCTCCCACCGCACGCTCCAGACTGGTGTCGGCGAACGTAACGTAGGTCGGTGTGCTATCGGTGTCGGGGATGCCGTCCCCGTCAGAATCGGCGGTCTGGGTACTGTCGGCGTCGGGGATGCCGTCCCCGTCAGAATCGGCGGTCTGGGTACTGTCGGCGTCGGGGATGCCGTCCCCGTCAGAGTCTGTCGGACTGGTCAGGGTCAGGTGGGTTTTGCCGGCAGGTTGGGGGGCTACTGGTGAGGCGTCGGACGAGCAGCCAATCCAAACACCGACGACGAAGCCCAAAAGGCTGAACCCAAGCAGGGTTTTGAGGGATTTCAACAACATTGTTTTCTCCTTTATATGATATGGTTAGGAGATTAAAAAAAGGGAATGGCGTATCAAAAGAAATGAGTACGCCAACTCAAATACGCGGCGATACATCAGTTGTCTCCGGACGAGGTATAAATTGGCCAGCGCAAACAAGGTAGCGAGTTGAGCGGCATTGCCAAGGTAATACATCCTTACGTACGGGAGCAAGGCTTGGGCGAGGTCTTTTTCGCCCCCTGCGACGCAGTTCAGCCCGATCTCCTGTTCGTCTCCCACGAGCGAGCGCCCCTGTTGCTCGGCGGCGCGAATGTCCTCGGCGCACCGGACTTGGTCGTAGAAATCTATTGGACGTACAAATAAAAAAAACCGACCCCTGCGAAAGGGGCCGGTTTTTAGGTTAGTGGCAATAGGCAATTAATCCTCCGGAATCCTGAGTAGGCGGACGCCGATGGTATAGCTGCGGGCGTCGGGCGAGTGGAAGTGCCGATACGCCGACCGCACACCGTCGATATGGCCGAAGTGGCCGCCCCGGATGACGCGACCAAGGCCGGATGTAGGCCCCTGAGGGCCATCCCGCTCCGACCTAGTATAATACTCCCTCGTCGGTCGTCTCAGCGTCATCCCCCTCGTCAGTCGTTTCAGCGTCGTCTTCCTCGTCGGTCGTCTCGGAGCCATCCCCTTCGTCGGTCATCTCAGGGTCATCCCCTTCGTCGGTCGTCTCGGAGCCATCCCCTTCGTCGGTCATCTCAGGGTCATCCCCTTCGTCGGTCGTCTCGGAGCCATCCCCTTCGTCGGTCATCTCAGGGTCATCCCCTTCGTCGGTCGTCTCGGAGCCATCCCCTTCGTCGGTCGTCTCGGAGCTGTCTCCCTCGTCAGTCATCTCAGAGGTTAGCTTTTGCGCCTGCCCAGAGCCATCCGCGTCCATCACGTAAATATCAGAACCAAACGAGAAGGCGATTTGGCTACCATCGGGAGACCAAGCAGGAGCCCGATACAGAGGGCTGTCCGAAGCCCATTTCCCGCTCGCTATCCTTTGACCGATCCCCACAGGCAATGCCGCATCCACTACCAACTCTACCGCTGCCATCCCCGCCCGCACTCCAAAAGCTGCATCCATATAGGTCGTCAAGCCCTCGCCTGAAACGACGAGACCATATTCCCGCTCCGCCGCATCCGTGGACATAGTCGCTGCTGCCGAGGAAGCCGCCGCTACTATCCCCGCCTGCCCGTCAATGAGCACCATCCGCTTAATCTGCTGCTCTCCACCCACCGTCAACCGATAAAGGTACACCCCAGCGGCCATCGCCTGCCCTGCCGCATCGGTCGCGTCCCACTTCGCCGCGTGAAAACCGGCCTGCCGCTCCGCGTCCACCAGCGTCGCAACATGCTGTCCCAACACGTTAAACACATCGATCTGCACGTGCGTAGCCGTGGGCAGTTGATAGGGGATAATAGTAGAAGGGTTGAATGGGTTGGGGTAATTCTGTCCTAGGGCAAATCCCTGCGGCAATGCCGACCCGCCTAACGACGCCAGCGGCAGCGCGAAATACCCGGACTCATTGGTCGTCGCCCGTGCCACCGCGCCTCGATGCAAATTAGCCAAGTCAAAGAGCGTCACTTGTGCCCCGGCCACTGGCCGCCCAGCGGCAATCTCTGCTTAGTTCGGTCAATAAAAAAAAGGGAATTATATACTTGACTTTGCTTTATCAAGTATATAATTCCCAAATATGACGACGGTGGGCGCCGAATGCGCCTTATGCGTCAGTTACCAATTTATTGTGACGCCTCTGTCTATCAAGTATCTGATATGTATGTTACTAGTAGTAGCCACATACTTATTACCAGGACCAGAGCCGTCGTTGACCTTTCTCATCCCCAGCCGTTCCAAGTTGGGCAGACAAGTCAACGGACTCAGATCTGAAATCGTGTTGCCGCTCAGGTCTAGGAATGTCAATTTGGTCAGACTGGCCGCCAACGTACTCAGATCACTATCCCTAATCCCGGTGCCGTTCAACTTCAGCCATGTCAAGTTGGTCAGACTGGCCAACGGAGTAACCTTCCCCTCAAGAGGGTTACCAGTTACAGTCAGGCGTTTCAAGTTGGTCAGATTGGCCAATGGACTCACATCCGAAATCGAGTTGGCGTACAGATGCAGGGATTCCAACTTGGTCAGACTGGTCAGCGAACTCACATCCGAAATCTTGTTGAAGTTCAGATTCAGGACTTCCAACTTGGTCAGACTGGTCAGCGGACTCAGATCCGTAATGCTGTTGTTGCTCAGAGACAGCCATTCCAATTTGGTCAGGTAGCCCAGCAGACTCACATCCGTAATCTGGTTGCCGCCCAGATACAGCGTGTCCAGCTTCGTAGCGTATTCGAGGCCGGCCAAGCTCTGAATGCTTCTACCACTCGCGTCGAGCGTGGTCAGGGAATCCATTTGCGCCACGGTGATCGGGATAGGCACAGACGCGTGATTCAACGCCTCCATGAGTGCCTCTCCCACCGCAGCTTTTAGATTGGAGTCGGCAAACGCAACGGGGGTCGTTGTTGGATCGTCTGGCTCTGATAGGTCAACAACTGGGTCTTGCGCGGTCAGGTGGGTTTTGCCGGCAGCTTGGGGGGCTACGGGCGAGGTGTCGGACGAGCAGCCCATCCAAACAGCGACGAAGCCCAAAAGGCTGAACCCAAGTAGGGTTTTGAGGGATTTCAACAACATTGTTTTCTCCTTTATATGGTTAGGAGGTTAAAAAAGGGACATGGCATATCAAAAGAAATGAGTACACCAACTCAAATAAATTTTGCCAAATAGGGTAGTTTTCGAGTAACCACCCTTTGACAGTTTATGCCTATTACAGGCGACGACCAAGATAATGGAGAAAGCGGCACTAGTTAATAGGAAAAAGCCTGAAAATAGGATAGTCTTTTGTCTTACTTTTTATATGAGTTGCTGTTTTCGACCGTACTGTACAAATTCCTCGTATGTCCTAAGCTCCATCTTCTCTTGGATGCGCTTGCGATACGTATGAATGGTCTTGGGGCTGAGCATCATTTCTGCTGCGACTTCTACTATTCTTTTTCCCAGCACTAGGAGACATAATACCTGATACTCCCGATCCGACAAACAATCGTGTGGAGCCCCTAGATCCTTTCCAGATTCGAGGAGTAAGCGACCGCCTAGCCTAGGGTCAATATACTTTTCTCCCTGCATGATTCGATCTATTGCCCTCAGCAAATGGGTCTCAATTTCTTCCCATTGCAAGTAGCCGGCTGCACCCGCCTGAAGCCCCCGCTTCACATGTGTATCCTCTACACATGGACTGGTTATAAGTGTTAGAGGGCCATCGTCTATGTTTTCTAAATGCTTGATCAAGTCCAGTTTCTGGCCTCCGTCCTTGGAAAAATCCACGATTACTATATCCCAATTCTCCTCTCTCGTCCTCTTTATGGCTCCCTTTACTCCGTCAGTCTCTCCGATTATGAATGGGACAACAGCCTGACCAAGAACCTGTTTCAGACCGGCCCGAATAATACTGTGATGAGAAAGCAAGAGCACCCGTCGTTGTTGAGTTTTTATTGACATAGTTTTCCTTATAACATGCTATATATAATGTTGACATTTGATTTTCTAATCAACAAAAAAACACGTCGTACTAATGTAGGAAAATATCCTAATATGTTGTAGTCTTTTAGCTTAATATGGATGGGGGTTTACGAGTACGCTCCTTCAATCTCTATTCTGCCCATGCGGCGTCATTTCCGCGAAAGAACGTCACCCCGTGCTCCGACGCGGGGCGGGCATCTTGTGCCCTACCGCTGCCGCGATTGCCGCAAACGCTTCATTTTGCTTTAGAGGGCTTCGCCTCGCACAGTCGCCCCTCGTAGAAGCCACGCTGGGAGACCGACAGGTCAATCATTTTCCCAACCGCGAAAATCCTGTTACACTATAGCCGCCATGCACAGATAAAGCGGTCGCCCTACAAAAGGAGGAAATCATGCCTAGCCCAAAATCATTGCAGCGGCTCTGTCGCGAAACTTTGCCGCTGATGCTACAACAGGCGAATGGACAGCAGATCATGGCGGCGGTGCGAGACGTGGTGCAGACCGATCGGTGGAATTCGTTTGATCGCTTCGGCGAAACCACGGCCACGCTGACGAACCGCTACGAGGCCGCCGGTGCCCGCGTAGAGGTCGAGTCCATCCAGACCGGCGGGCGTCTGGGGTCGGGCCGGTGGATCATCCGCGAGGCCGCCGATGTCGCCGGCGCGACCGTGGAGGTGGTGCATCCGCTCGCCGAGCGGGTGCTGGATTGGCAGGAGAATCCTTGGCACGTCATCCAGTGGAGCGCGGCGACCCCGGCTCGCGGCTTGCGGCTGCGGCTGGTGATTCTCGACCAAGTCGAAGACATCCAACGCCAGCCGACCGACGGACTCACCGGGGCGATCGCCCTGACCAAGCTAGACCCGCGCGCCCACCTCGGCCTTTTGGTCGCGAAAGGGGCCGCCGCAGTCATCACCGACCGGCCAGTGCCCAACCTGCCCAGCGCCGTGGCGTGGACCAAATTCGGGTGGGGGGCAATTCCCCTAGAACAGGCGGCGGCGCAGTTGGTGGGGTTTGCGATCTCTGAGCAGCAAGGGGAGCGGCTGCGGCAGCTAGCGCAGCAGCACGGTCCCCTCACCCTGCACGTCCGAGCCGACATCCGCAAATACGTCGGCAGCCACGACGTGGTCTGCGGAGTCATCGAGGGCGCCGCCGACCCGCAGGACGAAGTGTGGGCCATTGCGCACAGCGCCGAGCCCGGGGCCATAGACAACGCTTCGGGCGTGGCCGTCACCTTGGAGATCGCCCGCGTGATCCAAGGGCTTATCGAGGCCGGAAAACTCGCGCCCCCCAAGCGCACCATTCGCCTACTCAACGCCTATGAGTGCTACGGGTTTTTTGCCTATCTAGAGCGGGTGCGGCGCTTGCAAACTCCCTTGGCCGGCGCGTGTATCGACACGGTCGGCGCCCAGCCCGCCGTCTGCGGTGGCCGGCTGGAGTGGCACGCGACGATCCCGATGTCGGCTGGGTTCGTCGACCGGGTCGGCGCAGCCATTTTGCGGGCCGGGGTGCGGCAACACGAGCCCGGCTACCGAGTGCATCTAGCGCGATTCATGTCAACGGCTGACACCTTGATCGGCGATCCTCAGTATGGGTTTCCCTGCCCTTGGATCACCACGCATCACCGCCAGAGCGGGCGCGGCTTCGACGCCTATCACTCCTCGGCCGACGTGGAAGCCCTGCTCAGTCCGCGGGGGCTGGAGACCTGCGCGGCCTCAATGGCGGCCTATCTGTACTACTTGGCCGACGTGGGCAGCCGCGAGGTGGAGGAGCTAATCCGCACTGAAACGCAGCATTTTCTCTCCGTGTTAAAAAAGAAAAAACGGCCCCGCGCCGAGGCCGAATACGTGCGCGAGGCGCACAGCCGCAGCGTGCGGCGGCTCACGCGCTGGCTCTGGGGAGGCAGTCGGCGAGCGATCTTGGAGGCCATGGACGCCAGCGAGCGGCAAGTGTCAGCCGCGGCGGCCGAAAACGCCCTGCCGAGCCAGCGAGCGCGACAGACAGCCCGAGCCCGGCTGGTGCCACGGCGCACGGCCGTGCTCTCGCCGACCGCCGAAAACGCGCCCGCCGCGATCAACGCACGCATTGCGGCCACCCAGCTTGCGCCGTGGGCCTTGTTTTGGGCCGATGGACGGCGGAATGTGGGGGAAATCGCCGAGTGCATCGCCAGCGAGGAAGCCGACTATCGGGCCGGGCCGCGGACGGATGGCCCCGTGGCCGTCGATCAGGTTCACGAGTACTTTGCCGCCCACGCCGAATTGGGCTATGTCGAGCTGATGGACCCAGCCCAGATGATCGGCCGCCAGGAACTGGTGCGGGATTTGCGCCGCTTGGGCGTGGCCCCGGGCATGGATTTGATGGTACACAGCTCGCTAGCGGCCATTGGCTTAGTCGAGGGCGGGGCCGAGACCGTCGTCGATGCGCTCTTGCAGGCGGTCGGCAAGCGGGGGACCCTGCTGGCGCCTTCGTTCAATCACCGCGCGGCCACCGTCTTCAATCGCTTGACTACCCCTACCACCAATGGCGCGATTCCAGACGCGCTGTGGCGGCGTCCCCAAGCCGAGCGCAGCATGCATCCCACCCACGCGGTGGCGGCGATTGGACCGCGGGCCAGCGACTATTGCCACCGGCATCTCGAAGCGGGGATATGGGCACCAGAGAGTCCGATCGGCAAATTGGTCCACGGGGGCGGCTACATCCTCGCGCTGGGCACGACCCACGACACCAGCACGGCTTACCACGTAGCCGAGCTGTCCGTGCCCTGCGGCTGCATTGAATCCTTTGCCCTCAAGGACCGGGTCGTGCGCGAGGACGGGACCGTGGACGAGGTCTTGGGGCTGGCCTTTCGCAACGGCCCCTGCCCGGTCCCCACCCACAAGCTGGACTCAACCCTAGACCGGAGAAAGCTGCAGCGGCGGGGCAAGGTCGGGCAGGCCGACTGCGAATTGGTGAAGGCCCGCGACCTGTGGCAGGTGCGGCGCGAACACCTGCGGCGCGTCTGCCCCACCTGCACCGTCAAGCCCCAAACCGCGCGGTGAACAGAGCGCTTCCCGCCCCTTATGGTCGCCAGCTCGCGGGCGGGCAACACGACGAACTCACCGAGGGCCGCTCTCGGCTGACGCTGCGCGGCTTTTGGGTCGGCGCGTTCCTCAGCTTCTTCCTGTCCATTGGTGCGCCCTATGCCAACATGGCGATGCGAGCGACCAACCTGGCCTTCGACTTCAATACCCCGGGGGCCATCTTTCTGTTTTTGGTGCTGGTCGGCTTGCTCAATACGCTCTTTAAGCTCGCGGCCCGCAACTTCCGCCTAGCGGTGGGGCTCGCCCTGCTGGCCGCGGGCGGCTTTGGCAGCTATTGGATCAGTCGCGGGGCGGTCGATTGGTACTCGCCCGGTTTTTGGTTTGGCGCGTTCCTCGCCCTCTCGGCCGGGTGGAACGTGCCGGTGGTACAGCGCGGCGGGACCCTCGCCCTCAACCGCGCCGAGCTCGTGCTGGTGTACGTGATGTTGCTGGTCGTCTCCGCCCTCTGCACCATGGGGCTGACCCAGCAACTGTTGCCGGCCCTCACCGGCATTTTCTACTACGCCTCCCCAGCCAACCAATGGGCCGAAAAGCTCTTTCCGCTCTTTCCCGCCCAGCGCGTCCTCGTGGACGACGGAGCGGGCAACCGCGGCTTTTACGAGGGCAGCGCGCCCGCGGACATTCCCTACGCCACTTGGGTTGAGCCGCTGTGCTGGTGGGGCCTGCTGCTCCTCTCGCTGTACGTGGCGATGGTATCGACGGCCGTGATCTTGCGTCGGCAGTGGGTCGAGCACGAGCGGCTGGCCTATCCGCTGACCCAGCTCGGGGTGGCCATCGTGCAGGGCGAGCGCGGCCCCGGGCTGGTCAACGGCTTCCTCAAGCGCGGGGCCTTGTGGTGGGGCGCGACCGTGCCGCTCGTATATGGCAGCCTCAAGGCCCTGCACCCATACTATCCGTCCTTGCCCAGCTTCGGCCTGATTTGGTGGGTGCCGTCGTTTATCGGCCAGCAGAGCCTGCAAATCTGGATCAGCTTCGCGCTCGTTGGCTTTTCCTATCTCATTAGCACCCAAATAGCGGCCGGGATCTGGATTTTCTACTTGCTCTCCAAGGTCGAAGCCGAGCTCCTCGCCCTATCCGGCCTCAAATCCACCAGCAAATTCGTCTATGGGGTCGCGCACGAGCCGCTCTTGGCCTATCAGGGCGGCGGCGCCCTCATCGCCATGGTGGTCTTGGGCCTGTGGGCTGGGCGCGGCCACTTGCGAGACGTATGGCGCAAGGCCCTCAACCGCCACGCGGCCATAGACGACGGCGACGAAATCGCGTCCTATCGAGTGGCCGTGCTCGGCGTGCTCGGCGGCACCGGGGGCATTGTCGGCTGGCTGTGGCTGATGGGTACTCCGCTTTGGGTCGGCGCGCTCTTTGCGGTCGTGGCCCTGGTGGTGTTTATCGGCATCGCGCGGGTCGTGTGCGAAGCGGGTCTAGCGGCCGTGCGCTCGCCCATGATCGCGCCAGACCTCATCGTGCAGGGCATCGGCTCGCAGGCAATCGGGGCCGCGGGCGTCTTCAACCTCTCCTTGGCCTATATCTGGTCGGCCGACATCCGCATCTTCCTGCTGGCCATGGTCGCCAATGGATTGAAGCTGATCCAAAACATGGACCGCCGCAGTCGGCGCGTCGTCTGCTGGGCGGTGGTCGCGGCCATCTTCATCGGCGCGGCCGGCTCCTGCTGGATGGTCTTTCACCTCGCCTACAAGTACGGGGGCATCAACCTCGACGGTTGGCGTTTTCGCGGTGGTCCCTCAACCATCTACAACGCAGCCCAGCGCGCCCTAGAGCCAGCCGGGGCCGACTGGTTGGGATTGGCGTTCTTCGCCGGTGGGGCCGCGGTCATGGTCCTGCTGACTTGGGCACGGCAGCACCTTTTGTGGTGGCCCTTCCATCCAATAGGCTTCCCGGTGGGCGCGAACTTCATGCTCGACAAGATCTGGGCTTGCGTGCTCTTAGCTTGGGCACTCAAGAAGATCATCTTGCGTTTTGGCGGGGCGGCGCACTATCGAGCGAGCCAGCATTTCTTTATGGGCCTGATCATGGGTGAGGCCCTGTGCAACGGGCTGTGGCTGGTCATCGACTACTTTACCGGCAAGATCGGCAACACCGTCTTTATTCTGGGGTAAGCCCCCATTCCTTGACATGGCGGAAGGGCGGGCCTATCTCTTTGCGCTATGAATCGACTCATCTTTTGCTTTTGCCTCGCCGCAGCACTCGTCGCCTGCGTTGGTCCCTTTGCCGGCAAAAAGGTGCCGCCTTGGCTTGCGGCTCCTCCCGTGCTCAAAGCGACCTTTTTGAGCGCGGAGGCTACCGCCGAGCTAACTTGGCGCCGCGGGTCTTCGGCCGGCTTTCTCTACGGCGAAATCCAGCGCACGACCGGGGGTGAGTTCGCGGCCATCGGGCGCGTGGAATCCGCGGCCGACACCACCTTTACAGACGCCGGCCTGCTAGCCAACACCCACTACCGCTACCGAGTCGTCAGCTTCTTCGGCAAGGACGACACCGTCCACGAGCTGGCCAGCACGACCGCCGCCGGGGGATTCCACCGCCGCGTCGCCAACTGGGCACTGGCCGAGGGCACGGCCCCCACGCGGCTGGCCATCAGCCGCGAGGGCACGGTCTTTGTCGTCGGTGCGGGCACAGGGCGCGTCGACCGCTTTGACCGCTCGGGCCGCGCTTTGGAGCCATGGGTCTATACCAATGAGCCGCTGGCCTGCATGGAAACGAGTGCGCTAGACGGGCCGGCGCTGGCCCTCGACGACGACGATCACCTCTACGTGGTGTACAACCTGCGCCGCCCCGATCAGAAGCCAGCGGCCTTTTGGGCGAAATTTGCCCCGGATGGAAAGCGGCTGTGGACGCGCCCACTCGCCGGGCTGTTCGCCCGCCACATCGTCATCAACGGCCAAGCCATCTACATCGAGAGCATTAGCCAGTTGCAGTTGTTCGACCCGGCCGGCGAACGGCAAGTCCAGTACGCCATACCGGCCCTGCTGGTGGCCAGTCTGCGGCTTTGGCAAGGGCACTTTGCCGCGCTGATCGAGCCCTTGGCTCTGCGCGACCGGGACTGGCAGGCCCCGCGGCTCGTGGTGTACGACGACCCCCAGCGCGCCTCGGCCAGTCGCGTCATCGGGCGCGATCCCAAATCGCATCAGGACCGCGGCCCCGGGCTTTTGCTGCGGCCCACCGACTTTGCCGTCGATGAAGCGGCCGATCGGGCTTTCGTGGTCAATGCCGGCCACAGTCGCATCGAGGTGTTCCACCAAGGGCACTACCTGACGCGCTGGGGCGAGGAAGGCGCGGGGGATGATCAGTTCCGCTTTGCTGGCCGCATCCCGGTCGTCGATCTGGTCACGGGCGAAGCGGGCGAGCGCGAGGTGGTGGCTGGCGGCATTGCCCGCGACGCCGAGGGATTCATTTATGTGGCCGATACGTTCAACGATCGGATTCAGAAGTTCCAACCATGAGGGCCGCGCTCGCGTTTCTATTGCTGGCCTTGCTGTGTAGCGGCAGCGAGGGACAGGCCCAACGCCGCGATAAGCGGGGGTACAACCTCTGGGCCAAAGAGAAAATTCGCTACCTCAACGCCAAGGTCACCATCGAACCCTACAACCCACAACTGCGCGTCCTCCTCGCCAACGCGTACTTTGACGACGGGCAAAAATACGAGGCCAAAAGGCTGCTGCACGAGGCCTTGCAACTCGACCCCAACTACGCCGAGGCCCATTGCAACCTCGCGGTCATGCTGCACGGCCAAGGATACGACCGCGAGGCCAAGCACCACTACGAGGAAGCCTTGCGGCTGGATTCCCTGATGGTCGAAGCGATGGCCGGGCTAGGGACCTTGCTCTGCCGCACCGAGCGCCAAGGCGAGGGCCTCGAACTCCTTGAAAAAGTCATCGCGGTCCAGCCGGACCACGTCAGGGCCCGCTTCAACATGGCCGTGGCGTATCACAAGGTCGGCGACTTCAAAAAATCCATCGAACACCTAGAGACCTTGTTGCGGGTCGATTTCAAGTATCGCGGGGCGCGCCGCGCACTGGCGCGCGCTTATTACAGCCTCGGGCTCGTGCGGCTGCAAGCCCAACAACCCGAATTGGCACTCGCCGTGCTGGCCAAGGCCGTGGAATACGAGCAAGACAACGAGAGCATGTTCTTTGCCAAGGGCCTCGCCCACCTCGGCGGCGGCGACCTCCCCGGGGCCGAAGCGGCCTTCAAGCAGGTCATCGCGCTGGCCGGCGATCACATTCCGGCCCTGCACAACCTCGGCGTGATCTGCGAAAAGACCGAGCGCGTGGCCGAAGCTGTCCAATACTACGGCAAGGTCCAGCAGCTAGCCCCGCACCTAACGACGATCGAGGCGGTCAAACACGCCTCGTACGATGTGAGTTATTTAATTGAATGAGTTTGACTTTTGCTCGGTGAACGCGTACAATCTACGCTTTTTGCAAGCCGCTTCAGCGGCTGATTTTCCCGTTCCCGTGGCGCGTGAAAACGCTGCCATTATCTCATCCCCTTTAGGCGAGAGCCATGGCCAAAGAAGAAGCAATCGAAGTCCAAGCAGTAGTTAAAGAGGCACTGCCCAACGGCTACTTTAAGTGCGAGATGGAAAATAGTCACGAGATTATGGCCCATATCTCCGGCAAGATGCGCAAATACTACATTCGCGTACTGCCCGGCGATCAAGTCACCGTGGCTCTTTCGCCCTATGATTTGAGCCGCGGACGCATTACCTTCCGCAATCGCTGAGACGCCGCAAGACCCCCAAGTGCTGTCCTGACCCCGAGTTCCATGGAGAAGACCAGTACGCACCGGGCTTGGCCCTTCCAAGAGGCGGCACAAATCGCCCAGCGACGCCGGCCCAGCGGAGACCGGCCGGTGCTGTTTGAAACCGGCTTTGGCCCCAGCGGTTTTCCCCATTTAGGGCACTTTTCAGAAGGCGTCCGCACCTCTTGGGTGCGCAACGCGTACGAATACCTCTACGAAGCAAAAACCCGCCTCCTCTGCTTCAGCGACGACATGGATGGCCTGCGCAAGGTGCCCGGCAACTTGCCGCAGCCGGACATGCTCGCCGCCCACCTCGGCAAACCCCTACACGCCGTTCCCGATCCCTTTGGTTGCTATGCGAGTTTCAGTGACCACATGAACGCCAAGCTGTGCGAGTTTTTCGACGCCTCCGGCTTCGACTACGAGTTCCAAAGCTCGCGGGCCGCTTACGTGCGCGGCGACTTCGACGAAGGGCTTGCGGTGCTCCTCGATAAAGCCGAGGAGGTCCGCCAGCTCATCGTGCCCACCCTGCGGGAGCAAAATCGCCAGCACTGGTCACCCTTCTTCCCGATTTGTCCCACCTGTGGCTCGATCATGGCCACGCGGGTCACGGCCTACCATCCCAGCCGGGGCAGCGTGAGCTTCGCCTGCCTCCATACCGGCCCCTACACCGGGTGCGGCGAGCGCGGCGAGCAGTCCGTGCTCGGCGGCAACGCCAAGGTGGGCTGGAAAGTGGACTGGGCCTTGCGCTGGTACGCCTACGAGGTCGATTACGAAATGTACGGCAAAGACCTCATTGACTCGGTGCGCCAGTCCGCTCGCATCGTGCGCCTGATGGGCAAGCAGCCGCCAGTCGGCTTGTGCTACGAGTTTTTTCTCGACGAGGAAGGCCGCGGGTTGGCCAGTAGCGCCGGCCGCATGGGGGTGACAGTGGATGCGTGGAAGAAGTACGCGCCGATAGAATCCCTGCTCTTTTTCCTCTTTCAAAATCCCAAGCGGGCCAAGCGGCTGCACTGGGATATCGTCCCCAAGTGCGTGGACGATTATCTCGACGCGCTGCGGCACTATCCCGAAGTGGCGGAGGCCGCGCGCCCCGAGCAGGCCCTGTGGCACCTCGGCGACCGCGGTGCCGTCGTGCCCGAGTACGCGTCCCGGGTCAACTTCTCAACGGTCAACAATCTGATCGCGGCCTTGGGCGTGGATTCGGTTGAGGTGTTGGGCAACTATCTGGTGCGCTACGACGCGCAGGCGGCGGCGTACCCACAGGTGACCCAGGCGTTGGTGGCGAAGGGGCTTAACTACTACCGCGACGTGGTGCTGCCGAACAAGAATTTTCGGCCATCTACGGACTCGGAGCGGGTGCTGCTAGAGCAGTTGGCCGAGCGGCTGCTCGCGGCCAACGGGGCCACCGAGGAGGAGCTACAGGCCATTCCGTTCGACTTGGCCCGCGAGGCTGGGGTCCCTCCCAAGTTGCTGTTTCGGATGTTTTACGAGGTGGTGCTGGGGCAGGAGCGGGGGCCGCGATTTGGGTCGCTGGTGCAGCTAGTGGGGCGGGAGCAGGTGGTGAAGATGGTGCGGGAGAAAGTGTAGTGCCCGCAGGAACATTTGCCGGAATTGCGAGGGTGCGGTTGGAGCCGCGCCCTCTTTTTTGTGGAGTGAGCAGTGGGAGAACAACAGGACCTTTTTTCTCGGATCATGCCGCCGGCCAAGCCGTGCCACGCCGAGCGGATGCAGCAGGTGCAGGAGGGGCTGCCGGCGCAGCTTTTTTTGGGCACGACGAGTTGGTCGAATGCGGATTGGGAAGGGCTGATTTACCCAGCAGGTTGCGCCGCGGCCGATTATATCGAGCACTATGCCAAGGTCTTCAGGAGTGTGGAGATCGACTCGACCTGGTACCGGGTGCCGACGCCCAAAGCGATCGCGGGATGGCTGCGGCGGACGCCGCCGCACTTTCGCTTTACCGCCAAAGTTCCCCGCGTGATCAGCCACGAGAAAATGCTCGTCGATTGCATGGGGGAGATGGAAGTCTTTCTCGAGGCGATGGCTCCGTTGGGCGAGCGGTTGGGGCCTCTGCTGATGCAGTTTCCATACATTGCCCGCGGCCAAGACGCGCACGAAAACGAGTACGGCAGCGCGTTTACCGAGCGTCTAGCGGCCTTTTTGCCGCAACTGCCTACAGGTGAGTTCCACTTTGCGGTGGAGGTGCGCAACGGGAGCTGGCTGCGCACGGAACTGTTGGACGTACTGCGCGAACACGGCGTGGCGCTGGTGCTGAACAACTACTACACCATGCCGAGCTTGGCGGACACCGTCGGGCGGGTCGATCCACTGACGGCCAACTTCCTCTACGTGCGCTTTTTGGGCAACCGCAAAAAGATGGACGCTTACGTTGAGGAGCGGATTCGCCGCGGCGAGCAGGAGCGGCATTGGGACCGCCTCGTCTGGGACCGCGCCGCCGAGACCCAGCACTGGGCGCGGCAGGTGCGCGAGCTGGCCGAGGCTGCGTCGGAGCGGCCCGTGTACGTGTTTTTCAACAACCACTACGCCGGGTACGCGCCCGGCTCCCTCGGCCTTTTTGCCGAGGCGTGGAAGCGATGAGAAATGGACTCTATGCGGGCAGTACTATTTGGGGGTCGTCGGGGTCGGGGCGGTAGAGGAGCAGGGTGTTGCCCAAGACCTGCACGAGGTGTGACTGAGTAGCAGCGGCAAGCTGCTCGCCGGCTTGGCCGCGGTCGAGAGGGATGTTGCGCTCGCAGCGCACCTTGACCAACTCGCTGTTGGCGTAGGCTTGCTCGAGCGAGCGGATGACGGCCGCGGAAAGGCCCTCTTTGCCCAAATACACGGTCGGGCGCAGCGCGTTGCCTAAGCCGCGCAAGTAGCGGAGGTCCTTGCCGCGGAGCAGCGGGGTGGGAGCAGTCATCAAACCTTCCTTCAGCAAATTGTCCTCACTTTAACATACACACTCGCCAACGCCTGTCGAGTTGGAACGATTTTTGCCGTTGGACTATATCATGTCCACGAGCAAAAAGACGCGGCGGCCGGCGCTGTGGACGGCCCTCGGATTCGGAATCGGCATTTTCCTCGGGCGAGCGGTGGAAATGGGCTGGGGCACAGTCGCGGCCCTAAGCGGGTTGGCCTTTCTCAGCGCGGTCGCCGGGTTCTACTGCAAGGCGCGTTGGGCCGGTTGGATGCTGTGGGTGGTGGTCGTCCTGCTGGGTGCGCTGCGTTACCACATCGACACAGCCCTGTCCCCTTTGCCACACTGGGGCGCGCTCGAAGTCTTTGGCAAGCGCGGCGTGGTCACCGGGCACATCGTCCAAGAGCCGGAGCGCAGCGACGAGCGAATGCACTTTGCCATCGAGCTGGAACACGTGGCCACCGACAGCGCCATCTACCACTTGGCAGGGCGAGTGCTAGTTACGGTACAAGACGCGCACTGGCCGGCCGATTACGGCGACCGCGTGTCCCTGCGCGGGAAGTTGCAAAGGCCCCGCCGCGCCCGCAATCCAAGCGGCTTCGACTACCGCGCCTTTTTGGCCCAGCAGGACATCTACGGCACGCTCTTCGTCGGCAAACCCGAACAGATCGTCGCCGTGGAGCGTTTGCCCGGGCACTGGCTGTACGAGGGCGTGGTGCTGCCCCTCAGACGCGCCGTGCGCCAGAGCATTGAGCGCAACCTCGCTGGAGCACCCGCCGACCTGTTGTTGGGCGTCCTCTTGGGAGAGAGACGGCGCATTTCCGCGGAAGTGCGGGCGGAGTTTCGCCGCGTCGGGCTGGCGCACGCGCTCGTGGTCAGCGGCCTCCACGTCGGCATGGTGGGCGGGTTCTTCTTCTTCGGGTTCCGGCTCCTGCGACTCGCCGACCGCCCCAGTTCCGCGGCAACCATCGTCGCGCTCGCGCTCTATGCCCTCGCCACCGGGGCGCAGGTGCCCGTGGTGCGGGCGGTGCTGATGGGGGCGGTGGTGCTGTTGGGACGGGTGCTCCAGCGGCAGGGCGACATCTACAACACCCTTGGACTCGCGGCACTAGCGATCTTGGTCTTATGGCCGGAGAGTCCGTGGAGCCTGAGCTTCCAGCTCTCCTTTGGCGCGACGTGGGCCATAGTCGCCTTGCACGGGCCGATAGCCTCGCTTTTCCCCGCCGCCTTTCAACGCGCCGATAGCCGGGTGGGGCGCTGGATCGTCAGCCCGCTGTGCGCCTCGCTGGCGGCCCAGCTCGGCACCGGCCCTTTAATCGCCTATTCCTTTCAGCAGCTCGCGCTGACGGGCGTGGTGGCCAACATAGTGGTCGTGCCGCTCTTGGCCCTCGCGGTGGGCTTGGGGCTGCTGGCCGCGTTGACGGGTTGGATTTTGCCGTGGGTCGCCACCGCGTTCAACGCCGCCAATTACCTAGTCCTCGTGGGGCTGCTCGAATTGGTCTCGTGGTGGGCCGCGCTGCCCTTTGCGTCGATGGCCGTGCCGCGCCCGGGGGTGCTTTTCGTCGCCGTGGCCGCCGCGCTCTGCCTGCTCGGCCCCCTCCTGCCCCACAAGGCGTGGGCGCGCAAGGCGGCCCTTTTCGCCGCGCTCGTCTGGCTCAATGTCGCGGTGTGGACGCACGCGCTCCGCGCCCGCGACTTGGAAATAGTCTTTTTGGACGTGGGCCAAGGCGACGCAGCGTTTGTGCGCTTCCCCGGCGGCAAAACCATGGTCGTCGATGGCGGCGAGCGCAGCGAATACTTCGACTACGGCGAACAGGTGCTGGTGCCTTTCTTGCGCTCTCTGGGCGTCCAGCGGGTCAATGTGGTCGTGGCCTCGCATCCGCACAACGACCACATCGGCGGACTAGTAGCCCTGCTGGAGCACCTAGAAGTCGAGCACTTTCTCGACAGCGGACAAGTCTATGACTCGTGGACGGCGCGGCGTTTGCAGCAACTCATTGCCGAGCGGGGCGTCCGCTACCACCGGGTCGCGGCCGGCGACAGCTTGGCGGGCTTGGACGGGGTCGCCGGGCTGGTCCTGCATCCGACCCCGGACTTCGTCGATGCAGACGGCAACGCCCCTTTTGGCCCCAACAACGGCTCCGTGGTCCTTAGCTTGCAGCACGGAGCCGTGCGGGTCCTCTTCACCGGCGACATAGAGCAGGAGACCGATCCGGCGATCCTCGCTTGGGGAGCGCGGCTGCCGGCGCGTTTGCTCAAGGTGGCTCACCACGGCTCGCGCACTTCGTCGCAGCCGCTTTTTGTCGAGGCGGTCGCGCCCGCCGTGGCGGTGATGTCGCTGGGGGCGGGCAACAAGTTCAAGCACCCGGCCCCCGAGGTCGTCGCACGCTACGCAGCGCACGGGGCGCAGGTTTTGCGCACCGACCACACCGGCGCGGTCCAAGTGCGGATCGACGGAACGCGCATGGTCGTGCAGACGATGTTGGAGTGAGGGGTGTTTCGGGGGAGCTTTTAATGGACGCCAAGGCCGCTCCGTATGCCATGACGCTGCCTTCCTCGCTCATCGCCTCGCTCCTCCTCAATTGCGGATGTAGTAAAGCCCTCTCATTCTGAATCTAGCGGCTCGTTGCTGCCGCTCTTGGGGGAACTGCTCCAAATTTGACACATCGTGCAGGGAATGGAAGACGTTCAGCACCGCGCCGTCGGCGAGGCGCACCTCTACGGCCACGCCCTCCCGGGAGAATGCGACGATCCCTCGGCGGCGGTCAGGGGAGATGTCGATTGCGCCTTGGGCCTTGGAGAACAGGTTCCGCAGGGGTTCGGGCGTCTGGTCGTTGGGAAAGAGAGTCGTCTCCCGGCCATCGGCGAGGTCGATCATGAGCAGCCGCGAGGGGCCGTGAGTCCCATCGTGACCGTGATTGTCGAACATCAGAAAGGTCGCGCCCGTTAGGTGGTGGACGCTGTGTTGATAGAAGAAGCTGCCCCGAACCAGCCGCTTGACGCGCCCGGACTCGCCATCGAGGATAGCGAATGCGCTTAGATTGCGCAGGGACGCCACGAGGTTACCCGGTGCGATGCCCCACGTACCGCCGGCGTCGGCCCCAAGTCGGTGAATGAAGTTGAGGTGAAGGGGGTCGCACAGAACGTCACGTATAACGGGATTCGAGGTGGATTGCATGAGGTACGCAAATGGCGAATGGTGCAAAGCGTCGAGGAGGTTGATGCGCTTTAGGAGCTGTCCATTCCCGTCGATCATGTTTATCGCGTCGAGATACGGTCGGTTCGTGTCGCACTTGAGCGCGAGGGTCTTTTGTAATCTTGGGCCTCGCTTAAAGGATATGGACTCGCGGCCAACCAACGCGCCGGGCACCAGCGCGACGCCGTCGGCCTCGATATGCGGCCAGTGATGGCTGTAATCGCGCCGGAACCACACCGGATGCCCGTCGCGGTCGATCCGCGCAACGCCAGCACCATACGGAAAAGCAGCGTCATGGTGAAAGACCACCAGCAGGTCGCCATTGGCGTATCGCGATATGCCTACCACATTAATATCCCTAGCGAAAGAGGCGGCGGGGGATACCTCGTAGGGGAATTCGTCGGAGTGGGCAGCGTCTGCCGCCTGTTCGAGTTCATTGAGGCGAAGCGGGTAGGCATGGGCGACTTCGCCGGTGGCGGTGTACTCGACCGCTAAGCACCCTCCGTCGGGGCAATACTCGAGGAACTGGTGGCGTCCGCCCTGCCACAGCACCGGACCGCTGAGGGAATCGCCTTCCATGAACTGGAAGCGGTTGGCTACCGCACGTTCCGGCGGCACATCGGCGAAGTGTGAGAAGCTGCCGTCATCCGTCTCATAATATACCTTGTGCAGCGTCCGCAAGGTCTTTATGCCATCGAAGATGACCGGGAAGGGAAATAGCTTGGAGCGTCCGGCAAGGCCGCCGTAGATGAAGACCGCCAGCACAAGGGCCGACACAAACAGCAGTTGGGGCAGGCAGTTCCGAGAGTTACGTAAATTATCTAACATTAACGTGAGTTCGGGTTAACCGGCCTCTGATTGGCTGGGCCTGTTGGTTTTCAAGCGGAGGGCACTCTGTGCGTTCAGTTGGTGGCCTAGCGTGCTGGAAAGATACCCTCGGTCGGCGACCAACGTGCCAAACAGGTCGCGCACCAGGCCGGCGACGGGTTGGCGGTCATCGACGTTGCCGGGGGTCAGCCCCCAGCGGAGCACTTGCCCCCGATCATTGCAGACTAGATGGAGCTTGAAGCCGAAAAACCACCCGGTCGAGCGTTTGCCCCATTGGGCAAGGCCGGCAAACAGGCGGTGCTGGGGCTTGCGCGCTGCCGCACAGACCGCTAACGGGGTGGAGTCGATAAACGAAATCCCGGTGCAGGAGCCTTGGCATGGACGCAGATAGACGCCTAACGGAATAAGATCTGAAGGCATTAGCTCGACAAAACGCCCGTAGCGGACTAACCCCGGAAACGCCCCGCGTAGAGGCCGACAGACCTGCTGCTGGTAGAACGCCTTGAACGTGCGATACTGGGACGGGTGAAACCAAATCAACAAGGTCATAATCTCGCTCAAACAGAGGGGACCGGCACGCCGACGCTGACGACGCCCCGCCGTGAATGGGGTGCGTATCCACGAGGGCTCAAAGCCTGGGCAAAAATCATCGACAGGGCAAAACAGTTCAACTCAATTCATCGGGAGGGCTCCCGGATGGCTAAGGGGTATAGGGGTTATACCTAAAGTTTAGCCAAAAAGGAGACCCTCACCTTAACCCGAACTCACGTTAACATTATTGTCCTCAATTGCGGATGTAGTAAAGTCCTCTCATTCTGAATCTGGCGGCTCGTTGCTGCCGCTCTTGGGGGAACTGCTCCAAGTTCGACACATCGTGCAGGGAATGGAAGGCGTTCAGCACCGCGCCATCGGCGAGGCGCACCTCGACAGCCACGCCCTCAGCGGAGAAGGAGACTATCGCCCGGCGACGGTCGGGGGAGATGTCGACCACGCCTTGGCGGTGGGAGAACAGGTTTTGCAGGGGTTCGGGCGTCTGGGCGTTGGGAAAGATAGTCGTCTCCCGGCCGTCGGCAAGGTCGATCATGAGCAGCCGCGAGGGGCCGTGAGTCCCATTGTGGCCGCAATTGTCGAACATCAGAAAGGTCGCGCCCGTGAGGTGGTGGACGCTGTGTTGATAGAAGAAGCTCCCGCGGACCAGCCGCTTGACGCGCCCGGACTCGCCATCGAGGATGGCAAATGCGCTTAGATTGCGTAGGGACGCCACGAGGTCACCCGGCGCGAGGCCCCACGTACCACCAGCGTCGTCCCCAAGCCGGTGAACGGAGTTGAGGTGAAGGGGGTCGCACGGAGTTTTAGCCTGTTGGGGCTCCGAGGTGGATGACATGAGGTACGCGAAGGGAGAATCGCGCAAAGCGTCGAGCAGGTTGATGCGCTTTGAGAGCCGTCCATTCCCATCGATCATGCCTATCGCGTCGAGATACGGCCGGTTCGTGCCGCACTTGAGCGTGAGGGACTTTCGTAATGTTTGGCCTAGCTTAAAGGATATAGACTCGCTGCCAATCAACGCGCCGGGCACCAGCGCGACGCCGTCGGCCTCGATATGCGGCCAGTGATGGCTGTAATCGCGCCGGAACCACACCGGATGCCCGTCGCGGTCGATCCGCGCAACGCCCGCACCATACGGGAAAGCCGCTCCTGGGAGTTGGTGAAAGACCGCCAGCAGGTCGCCATTGGCGTAGCGCGATATGCCGATCACTACAACATGCTTAGTGAAAGAGGCGGCGGGGGATAGTTCGTGAGGGAATTCGTCAGACTGGGCAGCGACTGCCGCCTGTTCGAGTTCCTCGTTGCGGAACGGGTAGGCATGGGCGACTTCGCCGGTGGCGGTGTACTCTACCGCTAGGCATCCCCAGTCGGGGCAATACTCGAGGAACTGGTAGCGTCCGCCTTGCCACAGCACCGGACCGCTGAGGGCATCGCCGGCCACGAACTGGAAGCGGTTGGCTACTGCGCGTTCCGGCGGCACATCGGCGAAGTAAGCGGGTCTAGCGAGCTCTCTTCTTGTATGTAGATGGTGCAGAGTCTGCAAGGTCTTTATGCCATCGGAGATGACCGGGTAGGGGAATAGCTCGTAGTGGACGACGAGCCCGCCGTAGGCGAAGGCCGCCAGCGCAAGGGCCGACACAAGCAGCAGTTGGGGCAGGCGACTCCGAAACTCAGGACCGAATTTTTCGGGGGGGGGGGGTAACTCATTGTTTTTCAACGATTTACGTAAATCATCTGACATTATTGCTATTGCTCCAAAGAGATCCTTATTCCCCCAACCACAGTTCCGGCTGCTCGACAAAGGCCCGCACCTGCCCCAAAAAGCGGGCTGCGAGACCGCTGTCTATGGCTTGGTCGTCAAAAGTCAGGTTCAGGGCGATATGCGCTCGCGGCACGACCTGCCCCTGATAGACAGCCGGCTTGGCCGCAATTCGACCCACTCCCAAAAACGCCCCGTGCGCCTGATAGGTCGTCGGCACAAAGGCGTCGATTCCATACAACCCCAAGTTGGCGATGACAAAGGTCGCTCCTTGGGTCGCGGTCGGCGGCAAGGTGCCGCGGCGGGCTTGGAAGGTTAGGTCGCGGGCTTCGGCCGCGAGCTGCGCCAGATTTTTGGCATCCGCGTCGCGGAGGACCGGGACGACCAAGCCAGCGGGGGTATCCACGACTAGGCCGAGATGCACCGCCCCGCCCGGCCCGAGGGGATGGCGAATCAGAGCGCAGGCCGCCATTTTGGCGAACAGGTGGGTGTACGTGGGCGCAGCGAGGCCCCGGGCGGCCTTGAGCCGAGCATGTAGCGCGACTAGAGCGGTGGCATCTACTTGGGTCGTCAGGGTCGCATGGGCTAGGTTCCGAGGCCGGGCGGCCGCTGCACGCACATCGCGCTCGACGATCCGGCCCGTGCGCCCGCTGCCGGTGAGGGTGCGCCATTCCACCCCGAGTGCCGAGGCCACGCGCCGGGCGCGGGGGCTGATCGTCGGCCCGGCCGAGCGGGCTGGGGCCGGTTCCGACTTTGCGGCGGGCGCGGGTTCCGCAGGCATTGGAACCGGCGCGGCGGCGGGCGCCGAGAGCGGCGCGGTCGGCATTGCCTCGCCGGGCTGCAACAGGTAGCCCAACACGGTGCCTACCGGCACGGTAGCACCGGGTTGGGGCGCGTCTGGGGGGATGCGCAGGATGCCGCTGGCGAAGGTCTCGATCTCGTTGAGGGCCTTGTCGCTTTGCACCGTAAAGAGGATCTCGCCGGCCTCGACCGCGTCGCCATCGGCTTTGAGCCACTCGACGAGGATCCCCTCCTCCATGGTCCACCCTAGGCGGGGCATTGCGATTGCCTCGGCCATGCGCTCGCTCCTACTCAGCCATCAGGTCGCGGATGGCCCGTTCTAGGTCCTTCCCGTTGGGCGCGACCGCGGCCTCTAACGGTGCGCTGTACGGCGTGGGCACGTGCGCGCCGTTGAGACGGCGCACGGGCGCGTCAAGGTCGTCGAAGGCCCGGTCCATCACTACGGCGGCTATTTCTGCGCCGATGCCGCAGGGGGCAAAGGTCTCATCGGCGATCAGCAGGCGGCCCGTCCGGTGGACGGATTTGAGCACGGCATCTAGGTCGAGGGGGGACGTAGTGCGGAGGTCGATCACTTCGACCGAGAGGCCCTCGCCGGCTAGGGCCTCGGCGACTTGGAGTGCCGCGGGGACCATGGTCGTCAGAGCCGCGACGGTCAGGTGTTCGCCGTGGCGGCGCACGGCCGCTTGGCCAAAGGGGATGCAGTACTCCTCGGCTGGAACTTCGCCGCGGGTGTTGAGCAAGGACTTGTGTTCGAGGAAGAGCACTGGGTCGTCGCCGCGCAGGGCCGTCTTGAGCAGGCCCTTGGCGTCGTATGGGTTGGATGGCACGGCGACCTTGAAGCCGGGCAGATGCGTAAAGATCGGGTAGTAGTTGCCCGAATGATGGGTGGCGGCCGCGCCGCCGACGCCAATGCAGCCGCGCAGGACGATGGGCATTTTTAAGCGGCCGCTGCTCATGTACTGCATCTTGGCGATTTGGTTGACCAATTCGCCGAACGCATCGAGGATGAAGTCCAAGAACATGAAATCCACCACGGGCCGCGTCCCGGTCATGGCCGCGCCGGCGCACAAGCCGACGAAGCCGCGCTCGCATATCGGGGTGTCGCGCAAGCGCTCCGGGCCGTACAAATCAAAGAGGCCGGTGGTGGTGTTGAAGTTGCCGCCGCGCGGACCAATGCCCTCGCCGACGACGAAAATGGTCTCATCGCACGCCATCTCCTCGGCTAGGGCTTGGTGGGCCGCTTCTACGTACGTGAGCTCGGGCATTACGCGCTAAAGACGTGGTCCGCCACGGTGGCCGGGTCGGGCCACGGGCTGTCGTGGGCAAATTGCAGGGCCTCGGCGATCAGCGCGGCGATGTCCGCGGCAATCGCGTCGAGCTCTCCGCGGCTGGTGTGGCCGGCGTCGAGCAACTTTTGGGCAAAAGCCGGGATGGGGTCGCGCTGTTTCCACGCGTCGATTTCCTCGCTGGAGCGATAGCCGCCGTCGCGCATGCCCTCGGCATGGGGCCGGGTGCGGTAGGTCTTGCACTCGAGGAGGGTTGGGCCGCGGCCTTGGCGCGCGCGGGTTATTGCTTCGCCGGCGACCGCATGCACTGCCGCGAGGTCGTTGCCGTCGATGGCGATGCCGGGCAGTCCGTACGCGACGGCGCGGTTGGCTACCTGTGGATTGCGGGTGGTATCGACAAAGGCCACTTCCGTAGCGTAGAGGTTGTTTTCGCACACGAAGAGCACGGGCAACTGCCAGTTGGTCGCCAGATTGATGCCCTCGTGAAAGGCACCATTGGCCACCGCTCCGTCGCCAAAGAAGGCCACGCCGACTTGGGGGACGCCCAAGAGCTTAAAGGAATAGCCGGCACCGGCCGCTTGGAGAATGCAGGGACCGACGATGCCGCTGGTGCCCATCATCCCCACTTGCGGCGCGAAGAGATGCATGGAGCCACCGCGCCCCTGCGAGCAACCCGTGGCTTTGCCAAAAAGTTCGGCGATCAGGTCCTTGGGCGGTACGCCTTTGGCGAGGGCGTGGCCGTGGCCGCGATGGGTGCTAAAAACCGCGTCGCGGTCGTTGAGGTGGGCGCAAACGCCCGTGGCGATGGCTTCCTCGCCGACGTACGTGTGGCACGCCCCGGGGATCAAGCCGGCTTGGTAGGACCGGGCGAGCTGTTCTTCGCAGCGGCGGATGACCAGCATCTGACGATAGAGTGCCAGACCGGAGTCTTTGTCGGGCAGTGCGGCTTGGGTTGAGTTCGGCATGGCGGCGAATATAGTACTTGTCAGCCGCCCTGCCAATGGCGGCCCCTCACAGGTCTATCCAGTAGCGCAACTTCTCGATGCGCCGCACGGATTGGCGTCCCTCGGCGCGCAATGTCTGACTAGGCATGACCATGGCGCTTTCAAATTGGCCACCGTTGTGCTCAATGATCTTGCGCGAGCCAATGTTGTCCGAGTCGCAAGTGACCAACACGCGGCGCAACCCAATCTCCCGCGACACCCCCAGCGTCAGGGCGAGGATGGCCTTGCCGTAGCCGCGACCCCGCCGAGCGGGTCGGATGCTGTAGCCAATGTGCCCGCCGTAGGTGAGCAAATACGGGGTGTCGAGTTGGGGCCTTATGGAGGTTTGGCCGATGTACTCGCCGTCGTGAACGAGCCAGAGCACTCGGTCTGGATACCGCGCCCGCAACCCCGTTGAGTCGGCGAGGGCGCGGAGGTCGCGCACGAATTGCGGGAACTGGCTGGCGAGGGAGGCGCGGTCATAGCCGAGGGCGAGGGCGTACGTGGAGTCGAAACGGCCTTCGGTTGAGAACTCGGCCGCGCCCTCGAGGAAGCTGGCTCGGTACAGGACGGAGGGGGAAACGAGGGATTGCATGAGAGGACGGGGGCAAGGTAGGATGCAGCCTCTAGGCCGTCAACCGGGCGAGAGACGCTTGCCCAGCCGCTAGCGCGTATCTTAATTGCCTAACAGCCAAATCATCCCCCATGAAGGAGAAATCAATGGAAATCGCAGCACAAAAGACCGCGAATCTAGACTACAAGGTCGCCGACCTATCGCTGGCCGAATGGGGCCGACGGGAAATCGTGCTCGCCGAGCAAGAGATGCCCGGGCTGATGGCCCTGCGCGCCGAGTACGGGGACGCCCAGCCCCTCGAAGGGGCGCGGATTGCCGGCTCCTTGCATGCGACGATTCAGACCGCCGTGCTCATTGAGACGCTCACCGCGCTTGGGGCGCAAGTGCGCTGGTGCTCGTGCAACATCTTCTCGACCCAAGACCACGCGGCCGCGGCCCTCGCGGTCACCGGCGTCCCGATCTTCGCTTGGAAGGGGGAGACGGAGGACGAATACTGGTGGTGTACCGAACAAACCCTGCGCTGGCCCGACGGCGCCGGCCCCAACCTGATTCTCGACGACGGCGGCGACCTGACCAAGTGGATCCACGAGAAGCACCCCGCGCTTTTGCCGGGCCTTCGCGGCATCTCCGAAGAGACGACTACGGGCGTCCACCACCTCTACCAGATGCTCCAAGCCGGGACGCTCGCCGTGCCGGCCATCAACGTCAACGACAGCGTCACCAAGAGCAAGTTTGACAACCTCTACGGCTGCCGCGAGTCGCTGGCCGACGGCATCAAGCGCGCCACGGACATCATGATCGCCGGCAAGGTCGTGGTGGTGGCCGGGTACGGCGATGTCGGCAAGGGGTGCGCCGATGCCATGCGCGGCTTGGGGGCGCGGGTGATCGTCGCCGAGATCGATCCGATATGCGCGCTGCAAGCGGCCATGGAAGGCTACGAGGTCAAGAAGCTGGACGACGCCATTGCCGAGGGCGATATCTTCGTCACGGCGACCGGGTGCCGCGACATTATTCGCCTCGACCAGATGGAGCGCATGAAGGACGGGGCCATCATCTGCAACATCGGCCACTTTGACGTCGAAATCCAAGTGGCCGAACTCGTGGCCTATCGCGGCATGGAGCGCGTTGAGATCAAGCCCCAAGTCGATAAGTTCACCTTTCCCGATGGCCACAGCGTCATCCTGTTGGCCGAGGGCCGCTTAGTCAACCTCGGCTGCGCCACCGGGCACCCCTCTTTTGTCATGTCCAATTCGTTTACCAACCAAGTCTTGGCGCAGATGGAGCTCTACAACCGCCACGAGCAGTATCCGGTTGGCGTTTACATGTTGCCCAAGCACCTCGACGAGAAGGTGGCCCGGCTCCACCTGCAAAAGTTAGGGGTCGAAATCGACGAACTAACCGACGAGCAAGCCGCGTACTTGGGGCTCCCAGTGGAAGGCCCTTACAAGCCAGAGCACTATCGCTACTAGCCCGCCTCCCATGAACGTCGCCGTCCTGCTTTCCGGTGGGGTCGATAGCTCGTTGGCCTTGGCGTTGGTCCAGCGCGAAAAGCGGCTCGTCCCCAAAGCCTACTACCTCAAAATTTGGCTGGAGGACGAGCTATTTTCGCTCGGCGACTGCCCGTGGGAAACGGATTTGTCCTACGCCCGCGCCACCTGCGACCAGCTCGGGGTCCCGCTCGAAGTCGTGCCGCTGCAAAGCGAGTACCGCACGCACATCGTCGAGTATGCGCTGGCCGAGCTGCGCTTGGGGCGCACCCCTAGCCCGGACATCTGGTGCAACCAGCGCGTCAAGTTCGGTGCCTTTTATCAGCGGGTGGCTGGCGAGTGCGAGCAAATTGCCTCCGGGCACTACGCCCGCGTCGAGGCGGCGACTGGCGGGTATCGGCTGCGGTGCGCGGCCGATCCGGTCAAGGACCAGACCTATTTCCTCTCCAACCTGAGCGCGGCGCAACTCGCTCGGCTCTGCTTGCCCATCGGGCACCTGCACAAGCACCAAGTGCGCGCCCTCGCCGCAGAATTTGACCTGCCGGCCAAGGACCGCCCCGACAGCCAAGGCATCTGCTTCTTGGGCAAGATCAACTACCGAGATTTTGTCCGCTTCCACTTGGGAGAGGCCCAAGGCGACATCGTCGAGCAGGCAAGCGGGCAAAAGAAGGGCGAGCACCCGGGCTATTGGTTCTACACCATTGGCCAGCGGCACGGCTTGCGCCTCGGCGGCGGCCCTTGGTATGTGATCGACAAGGATGTCGCCAACAACATCGTGTACATCGCCCACGGCAGCGCGCCGACGCGCGCCGGACGCCGCGAACTGATCGCCGAACAAATCCATTGGATCGCGGGTGCTCCAGCGCAGGGCGCGCTCCACGTCAAGCTGCGGCACGGGCCAGTCCTCATTCCCGGTCAGGTGCAGCTGCTCGCGCCGGATCGCGCCCACGTCGCGTTGGCCACGCCCGACCCGGGCATTGCTCCGGGCCAACACGCAGTATTCTACGACGGTGAAATTTGCCTCGGCGGCGGCGTCATCGCCTAGTCTAGCCGCTCTACAACGTTGCATCGGTCTCGTCGTCTATGCGAGATCGCAGACGGCGATCATCCACGTCCCTCGCCACCTCAACCATCACTTCAAGTGCTTCGCGCGAACTCGCCTCGTGCTCATCGGGGGGCTGCTTCAGTCCCCACGATGACCCCATGATCTTGTCGCAGAAAGCACCCGCAAACATCCGCTCTTCGCTTTCCCCCAGTACAGTGCTGAAAACCGCTACCGTCTCGAATAAAATCGCCCGCTTCTCCACAGCGGTCTCGCCGAACCCCATCGCGTTGTTGATGAACCGGCCGACGTCCAGACACGAGGCCCCGATGACGCCCTTAGGATCAATCGCCAGCCAGCCCCGGTCGGCGTCGGACAGGATGTTCCAGTGATGGAGGTCGCCGTGCAGCAGGATTTGGGGTTCATCCGGTGCCGTCAGAATACCCATCATGGACTCTACGCGCGGAATCTGCTCGATATAGCCCCGTGCTCTTGCGGGGTCTTGGCAGCTTCTAGCGTCTGCAAACGCACCGCGCATCCAATCCATAAAGTGCGGCAGGGTGTGGTGGGCCGGCGGCGGGGTCGCGTGTAAATCGCAGAGGATACGCGCCGCAATTTCACTTTGCTCGCGCACGCTCTCAACAGAATATAGCATCTCGCCGGGACGCAGCCGCTCCAGCAGCATGGCGTTAAGCGTTTTGTCGCAGTCGATGAGCCGGTTGATCCCCCGGCCCTCATAAATCGCCAACGCTTCCATTTCCGCGCTGAAATCGCCGTGTGGAACCCCCACCTTGAGCACGGCCTCTGCTCCATGGCCCAGCGCGACATAGGCTATATAGTTGACCTTGATTTCCGCGGGCGGGCGGCCCAGCGTCAAGCCCCACTTATCGCAGCACCGTTTGAGAATGGACGGCAGTTCCGCGAGCCATGCCTCGCCTTTTTTGCCAAATTCTCGGGTCGCGTATCGCCGGAATCGCTCGGGCCACTGGGGTGCGTCGCTCGGCATCTACTCGAGAAACATCTCGCCGGTGAAGGGCCGGGGCTCGGTTGGACGCTCGTAGCGAATTTGTTGGGGCGTTTTTTCGAGCGCGACCGCCCATTGATCGCGCCAGTCTTCGTAAGCCGTCTCCGCGGCGGGGTCGCGCCGGCTGCGGGCGACGAGACTGGGCCACTCTGGCCGCGGGGAAGGCGCCCCCGTCTTCTGGTAGCGCAAATCCATGCTCCAACGCACGGCGTTGGTGTGGTTAGGTCCTGATCCGTGAGGGGTCAATTTATGGACGAATAGGACGTCTCCCTTCTGCATGGGCAGACTAATCCGCTCGGTTTGGGGTAAATCGCGCCCGTACGACCAATAGACCATGCGCCGCTGGTGGACCCGGGGCTGAACCTGCAAGCAGCCGTTCTCTTCGGTCGCCTCGACGAGGGGAATCCACACGGTGACCTGTAGGATCCCTTGGGCTTGTTGGGTGGTGAACACGGCATCCTGATGAAAGGCGACGTCGGTTGAGGGCATCTTGGGCCGGACGTGCGACACGGCATTGCAGGTGATTTCCGGGCCGATGAAAGGCTCAATCAGATCGACGAGGTTCTGATTGCGTAAAAAGTCGAAGGTGCCGCGTCGGCGGGTTTCTCCTATGTCGGGACAGCCATCGACCTCGTCGCACTCCTCTGAGAGGCAGGCCAAGCGCCGCTCAAAAGGCTCGTTTTCGTAGCGATCGGCGATCTTGCCCTGCCGGTGCAGGTCGCGGGCCATTTCATCGACGATGGTATTGTGATCCTCGATGAGCGGCGCGATATCGTCGTCCGTAAGCCCGCCTTTGATCAGGACGTACCCTTCTTGCTCGAAAAAGTCGAGTTGTTGGCTTTTCACGGTTGGTCTCCTTTTATTCAACTCAGCTACTCCTTTTTGCCTCCAAGTCCTTTATAACAACTCAGCCGACGAGAAACAAGACCGTCGGCCCACGGGGACTTGGGTTGCCTCTACAGTAAAAGCCACGCTTCCTTTCCACCAAAGACCATGGTATGTTTGCGCTGATTTTCCTATCGCTGCTCGGCTCGATCTACGGCTATTCGGGCTGGCGGCTCATCCCCTATCTTCCTCCGCCCGCCCACCTCGGGGCCGCATTGGCCCTGGGGTCTCTGCTGTTGACGCCCTTGTTGCTCTTTCGCCTGCGGTCCCGTCCAACCTCCCTGACCGACCCCCTCGCGTGGGTGGCCTATTTAGGCATGGGCTTTTTCACCGTCTGCTCGACCTTGCTAGTCTTGCGCGACATAGGGGGGCTGCTCCTCGGCCTAATCTATCCTATGGACGCGGCCTTCAATGCCCGCCTCGACTTGGCGACCTTTGCGCTGACCTGGGTTGCGGCGGGCTATGGCTACTATCAAGCCCGCCGGACGCCAGCGGTCCGCCGGGTCGATGTCCCGATCGCGCATCTCCCGCCCGCGCTAGTTGGGCTGCGCATCGTCCAAATCAGCGATCTCCACGTCGGCCCGACCATCAAGGCCCCTTTTGTGGAGCGCGTTGTCGCTCGGGTCAACGAATTGCAACCCGACCTCATCGCCTTCACCGGCGACCTTGCCGACGGCACCGTCCAACGACTCGCCCCTCATACGGTGGCACTAGCCAAACTCTCCGCGCCGCTCGGGATCTATTTCTGCACTGGCAACCACGAATACTACTCGGGCGTGGAGAGCTGGACCGAGCATGCGCGTCGCCTCGGCTTTGACGTCTTGATCAACGAGGGACGCCAGATCGACTGCCGTGGCGGCCGGATCGCCCTCGCCGGCACGACCGATTTCAGCGCCGGCGAGATCGTCCCCGACCACGCCTCAGACCCGGCCAGAGCCTTTGCCGCCAGCGACGGGGCCGATGTGCGCATCCTGCTCGCGCACCAGCCGCGCAGCATAGAAGCCGCCAGCCAAGCCGATTGCCACTTACAGTTGTCCGGCCACACGCACGGCGGTCAGTTCGTACCGTGGAAATACGCAATCCCCCTGCAACAGCCTTATGTCGCCGGCCTACACAAATTTCGCAACACTTGGATTTACGTCCACCGAGGCACCGGCTATTGGGGGCCGCCGCTGCGGCTGGGTGCCCCTTCCGAAATCGCGCTACTCACCCTGAGCCGGGCCGCGTCCGCCTGAAATTGGAATCTAAGTACGCCATACGTCCGGGATCGAAGGCGTCCCGCCTTCGACGAGGGCAAGATGCCCTCGATCCTTGGAAAGCTGAGGCCAATGAAACAAGCCCTCTGGCCGCCATGGAACGACGGTTGTAATTCGTCGCGGCCCTTGTTAATTTGCACCCTTCACTAAGGAGGAATACAGATGACCACGACCCCGCTCCACAAAGCAATCGACCAAGAGCAGATTGACCAATTCCGCCGCTGTGGCTTCATCGCCGTCGGCAAGCTGCTAGACGACGACCTCATCGCCTTGCTGCGCGACGAATACGACCGGCTCTTTGCCGTGGCGCGCCAGAGCGGGCGCTTCCGCAACCTGTCCATCAGCGACACCGACGATCTCGACGAAAAGAACGAGGCCGACGAGCAGATGTTGCAGATTACGCAAATGTGCGAGCGCAGCATCCTCTTCCGACAACTGCTCTACGACACTCGCATCCTCGACATTGCCGAAGACCTCATCGGCCCTAATATCCAGCTTTTCCACGACCAAGCCCTCTACAAACCCGCCCATCACGGCGGCCCGGTCTTTTGGCACCAAGACAACGCCTACTGGAAATGTCTGCCGGCCAATTTGGTTAGCTGCTGGATGACGCTCGACGATGTCGATGTGACAAACGGCGCCATGCACCTGCTGCCCGAATCGCACCTGACGCCCGTCGGGCACGAGCGCTCAGAGCAGACCAACGCCTTGCTCGACTACGGCGACCAAGTGGATGCAGCCCAAGCCGCGGTCGTAAATCTGCCTGCCGGTGGCGCGCTCTTCCACCACTGCCAAACCTTACACTACACCCCGCCGAACCAAACCGACCGCCAACGGCGCGCCTTTGTCATCCACTTCATGCCGCCCGGTACGCGCTCGGCCCACACCGGGCAATTTCTCGAGGTGTCTTTTAGCCGCCCAATGCTGCGGCTGCGCGTCTGAGCGTTTCTACGGCTGCGCGTCGAGCCGGTTTCGTTGACAAAGACATAGACGATTTCGACATTAAACGTAGGAGACGAGGGCATAAGCAGACCCCGCCTTGGAGACCCTGATGACCGTCATTCACACAACCGACGATCTAATTCACCTGCTGAACGAAAACGACGAGTTCCGCCAAGCCGTCCGCCGCCACGTTCTCAGCGACGAGCTGCTTCAGCTACCCGAGCGGCTTGCCAAGTTCGAGACGTGCGTCGAGAGCTTTATTGACGAGCAGCGGCAATTCAATGATGAGCAGCGGCAATTCAATGACGAGCAGCGGCGGATTAATAAACGGGTGGATCGGCGTTTAGACAGCATCGACAAGACCCTTGACGAGTTGCGGCAGTTTAATGAAGAGCAGCGGCAGTTCAATAAGGACCAGCGGCAGTTTAATAAGGACCAGCGGCAGTTCAATAAGCGAATGGAGACTGCTATCGGCGAATTGCGCGGCAAAGTAGCCCGACAGGTGGTCGGCGCGCATTTCCTAGAGATCGCCGCCGGTATGGGCTTTCGGTTTAAGGGGCTCTTGATGAGGCGGGACCTCGGCCAATTGATTTTCGACCGCGATCTCGCTGAGATCGCCGACATTCCCCAAAACGACCAGCGCAGCTTCGTTCGCGCCGATCTGGTCATTGAGGTCGCGGACTCCGCGAGGGCTATCCACTATATCGCGGTCGAGGCTTCCTACACGGCCGACCAACGCGATACGAGCCGCGCCCAGCGCAACGCCGCTCTACTTACCCGGTTTACAGGGCATCCCGCCCACGCCGCCATCGCCAGCGTCCGCAATGTCCACGAAATCCAGCCGCTGATCGACAACGGCACGGTGTACTGGTACACCCTCGCCCCCAGCGACTTCACCCCCGAGTAGGACCTGCCTGCTGCACCATCCGCTGGTACCCGTTGCGGGTCACGAGCGGTCTTTTTCCAAGACGAATTGGCGGTCGCTGGCCGAGTAGGCCATGATCATATCCGCCCGCTTATCCCCTCAACACCGCAGTAAATCACGGCTCGACCACCAAGGTATCAATCGTCGTGCCAAGCGCATGGGCGATCCGAGATAGCGTTGCTGCGGAGCCGGGCTTGAGCCCGCGCTCGATCTCGGACAGATAGCTCGCGGCGATCCCCGTTTTCTTGGATAAATCGCGTAGCGTGACACCCAGATGATGGCGCAATGCAGCCACCGGGTTCTCGCCGCGCATGATGGCAAGAGCCACATCGTGAGGGATGCGGCTGCCATCGTCCGCATCAAGTGCAGCCAGCCTGTCTTCAAGCTCTTCATTGCGGGCGATCAAGGCATTGTATTCCGCCCGGGGCAAAATAATGGTTCCAGTGTCAGCCATAGACTTCTCTCCTATGCCGAACTCTCAGTACCACTATGACAGTGGTCTGGTTGTATTCAATGCCGAAGATAACTCGATAGTCTCCAACTCTCATGCGCCGATACTCACTGCCGGTCAATATAATCACTTGGTTGGCCAAAGAGGCCGGATCTCTGGCATACTGTTCAACCTTGGCAACGATTCTCTCGCGATCCTGTGCAGCGAGGCGGCGCATATCCCTGATCGCCTTGACCCCCCACTCAATCGCCATACCTTTCCGCGCATTCATGCCGATCATGTTCGCAGATAGCGAACAGTTTGTCAAGGGCTATTCCTCTGCCTTATGATCGGCCGCCGCACTCGCCTGAGTTTGATGATCGACTTCTTTGACGTCCCTCTAGCCATTGGGCATATTACCCGCCCATGAACCCCATGGCCCCCCAAGCCCTGTCGGCACTGGCCGCTCTCCTCGGCCCGCGCCTGAACGCGACCCCTGCGGTGCGCCGCGCCCACGCGGCCGACGCCTCCTACCACGCGCCGCAACCGCCGCAGGCCGTGGCCTTTCCCACGAGCGTAGAGGAAGTAGCCCAAATCGCCCGGATATGCAGCGCACACCAAGTACCGATTGTGCCCTTTGGCACGGGCACGGCTGTTGAAGGCGGTATCGTCGCCGTGCGCGGTGGCCTGTGCGTCGATCTCTCGCGCCTGAACCGCATCCTCCGCGTCAGTGCTGCCGACATGGACGCCACGGTCGAAGCCGGCGTCACCCGTCAGCAACTCAACGAATATCTCCGAGCGCAAGGGACCGGCCTGCACTTTCCGGTCGATCCCGGTGCCGACGCCTCCTTGGGCGGCATGGCCGCCACGCGCGCCTCTGG
Source organism: Candidatus Latescibacterota bacterium (assembly GCA_965242865.1). Taxonomy (GTDB): domain Bacteria; phylum Latescibacterota; class UBA2968; order UBA8231; family UBA8231. The sequence goes on along the minus strand of CBDETK010000013.1, from coordinate 3,289,595 downwards.
CAGTGCTGCGGTGGGCTATGGCACCATGCGCGACAACGTCTTGGGCCTCAAGGCCGTCTTCGCCGATGGCGCGGTCGTCGAAGTGGGCGGGCGGGCGCGCAAATCCTCGGCTGGCTACGACCTGACCGCTCTGCTGGTCGGCGCCGAAGGCACGCTGGCCCTTATCACCGAAGTAACCCTACGCCTAGCCAAGCTGCCAGCGGCAGTTTCCGCCGCTGTCTGTCCCTTTGCCGATCTCGACACGGCCGTCGCCGCGGCCATCAACGTTTTGAGCGCGGGGATCCCCGTCGCCCGGCTCGAATTGCTCGACGAAGTGCAGATGCGGGCTTGCAACCAATACGCGGGCCTTGATTACGAGGTGGCACCAACGCTCTTTTTTGAATTTCACGGCTCGGAAAAGGGGGTTGTCGAACAAGCTGAAACCGCTGGCGCATACGTGGCCCGGCGGAGCGGCGGCCCTTTCCGCTGGGCTACGGCCGAGGGGGAGCGCGACCGCTTGTGGCAGGCGCGCTACGATGCCTATTACGCTGCGCGGGCACTCCGCCCCGGCTCGGTGGGCTATGTAACCGATGTCTGCGTCCCGATCACGGCCCTTGCTCGCTGCATCCACCAGACGCGCGCCGCGCTGGCCGCACTCGACTTTCCCGCGCCGCTTTTTGGCCACGTCGGCGACGGCAACTTCCACGTCGTCTGCCTCATTGAGCCGGGCAACGCCGCGGAACGGGCGCAAGTGCAGCGCTTGGGCGAGCAGATCGTCGAGTGGGCACTTCAAGCCGGGGGAACTTGCACCGGCGAACACGGCATCGGCTTGGGCAAAATCGACGCGCTGGAAGCCGAGTGCGGCCCGGGCGTCGAGATCATGCGCCGCATCAAAAGAGCACTCGACCCCGACAACTTGATGAATCCCGGCAAAATCCTGAATTAGAATAGGAGCCCATCCATGAAAATCACCAACGTCGAATGCTTTCACCTCAACCCGCGGCTCTGCGACCGCTATCAAGGCCACGAAGTCCGCTTCGCCGGCATTGACACCCAGACCGTCTTTCGCGTAACGCTCGACAACGGCGTCGTGGGCTACGGCGACGCGCGCGGCCACACCTCGCTCTCCGAAGGGCAAATCGCGGGCCTGATCGACCAATCGCCGTTCAACTACGTTGCCGGTGCGCTCAACACCGGCCTGATGGGCGCGCTGTACGACGCCATGGGCAAGGCCATTGAAGAGCCGGCGTACAAGCTGTTGGGCCAGAAGGTCCGCGATCGCGTACCCGTAGCCGCGTGGACCCGACCGGCGGCCCCCGAGGACTTTGCCCGCGAAATCCAACGCGCCGCCCAAGAGGGCTATACCATTTTCAAGATGCACTCGGCCGAGCACCACGACGTGATCGAGCAGACGTGCGCCGCCCAAGAGGTCGCGCCGCCCGGCTTTAAGGTCCACTGGGACTTCAACCACAATCGGCCCGCTACGGCCGTGCTACGCATCGTCGATGAGCTGGAAAAGTTTCCGGTCGTCGGCTTCTTGGAAGACCCGCTCTATCCCTATGACATCGAGGGCTGGCGCCTGTTGCGCGGCAAGACCTCCCTGCCGCTTCTGATGCACGTGCCGCAGCTAGGGGGTGGCCCGGAGATTCAGCGGGATGTGGCCGATCTCTACATGATCGGCGAAATGGGCATTGGCCACTCCATCCGCCGGGGTTGGGCCGCGGCCGCGGCCGGCCTGTCGACCGTGGTCCAGCTCACCGGCGGCACCTTGTGCAAGGCCATGGCCATGCACTTGGGCGCGGTCATGCCCAATGTCTCGCATTCGACCAACCTCGACGACCAGTACGCCGAGGATGTGACCGGGGGCCGCCTCGAAGTCAGCGAGGGCAGCACGCCGGTCCCCGAAGGGCCGGGGCTGGGCGTGGAGGTCGATGAGCGCGTCTTGGACGAACTCGCCGTGCGGCCCCAGAGCGAACTGCCGCGCCACGTCGGCGTCTTGCACCTGCCTGGCGGCACTCGGTACTACACCCCGAGCATCCCGGCGGTCGAGCGGCTGACCGGATTTGTTGAGGGCAATGTGCGCGGGGTGCGGAGCGAGGTGTGGAACGACGACGGGTCCGCGGAATTCGCTCGGATTTACGAACAGGTGCAAAAGACCGGCGCCGTCAAGGCTTAGCAAGGAGCGCGTCATGCTCGACCAACTCGCCCATATCCGCGACGCCCAGACCGGGCGCGCCTCGTCTTGGGACAAAACCGGCCGCAACAGCGACGCGTGGTGGATCGAACCCGGCGAGCGCGCCGTCCTCGCCGATCTCAAAGGCCCCGGCCGCATCACGCACCTTTGGCTAACCCAAGCCAACCACTACCGAGAGTGCTTGCTCAAGATCACGTGGGACGACGCAGATTTTCCCAGCGTGGTGTGCCCGTTGGGCGATTTCTTCGGCCTCGGCCACGGCCTCGTCAACTCCTACCAGTCCCTGCTGTTTTCCGCCTCGACGCGCAGCAACCACGTTTTTAATGCCGGCTGCGCCCTCAACTCCTACGTGCAAATGCCCTTCCGCCAGCGGGCGGTCGTCGAGTTGGTCAACGAGAGCAGCGAGCGGCACCGCCAGTACTTCTACGTCGATTACGAGACCGGCGAGGTGCCCACCGAGGCCGGGTACTTTCACGCGGAGTTCCGCCGCGAAAACCCCTTTGGCGGCTGGGGGCCCGAGATCCGCGTCAACGCGCCAGAAGCCAACATCGCCAACGAGGGACAAACCGCTTGGGACAACAACTACGTCCTCTTGGAGACCCAAGGGCGCGGCCACTACATCGGCTGCAACATCAGCGTCACCAACTTCCAAGGCACTTGGTGGGGCGAGGGCGACGACATGATCTGGGTTGATGGCTACAAGTGGCCCCCGGAATTGCACGGCACCGGCAGCGAGGATTACCTCAATCAGGCTTGGGGCATGCAGGACAACGCCTTTGGGCGCAACGGCTCCTCCATCCACGAAGCCAACACCGACGGCTACCAAACTTCCTACGTCCACCACCTCGAAAATCCGGTTCGCTTTGAGCGAGAAATCAAGGCCACCATCGAACACGGCCATGGCAATCACCTCTGCAACGAAATGAGCAGCGTCGCCTACTGGTACGCGGCCGAACCCACCTGCGCGGCCGCGCCGCCCGCCGTCGCCCAGCGCATGCCCGTCCTCCGCGACAATCAGGGCCGCTGGCTCCACGACCCCAACGGCCAGATCACCCGTAGGAAAATCGCCCCGAATGAGGAGATGGCGGCGATGAAAAAGCAGTGGGCGGCCAGCGGCAAATCGTCCTAGTTTGCCTCAACGGACCCCGCCCTCGCGCCAAAGCACGGGTAGGATGCTAACAACCACGGCCAAAGTTCCGATCGTCCTCGACGTCCTCCAGCGGCTCTATCCCAATCCCGCCGTCCCGCTCAAACGCCGGGATCCTTACACGCATCTCATTGCCGTGTTGCTTTCGGCGCAATGCACTGATGTGCGCGTCAACCAAGTAACGCCGGTGCTCTTTGCGCGCGCGGACCGGCCCGAGCGCATGGTCGAGCTGGCCGCGGCAGAGATCGAACAAATCATTCGCCCCTGCGGGCTGGCCCCGCGCAAGTCCAAGGCCATCTGGCAGCTCTCGCACATCCTGCTCGCCGAACACGGCGGCCAAGTCCCGCCCGATTTAGCCGCGCTCGAACGCCTGCCCGGGGTGGGACACAAGACCGCCCAAGTCGTGTTGGCCCAAAATTTCGGGGTGCCGACCTTTCCGGTGGATACCCACATCCATCGGCTGATTTACCGCTGGGGGCTGTCCAGCGGCAAGAGCGTCGAGCAGACCGAACGAGACTGCAAGCGGCTCTTCCCCCAAGCGCGCTGGAACGACCTGCACCTGCAAATCATCTACTTTGGCCGCGAGCATTGCCCGGCGCGCGGGCACCAGCCGACCGAGTGCCCTTTGTGCAGCAGGATAGGCCGCAAGAGCCTGTTTAAGACATGCTCTTAGCCCTCCTTCTCCTCCTCGCCCTTTCGTCCTGCGGCCCGGACCCGCGCCCAAACTCCTCAGTCACCCTCGAGTTTTGGACCATTGCCCTCGGCGATGCGTTCGCCGATTACATCTTGGGCATGATCGCCGAGTACGAACGGGCGCGGCCCGGCGTACAAGTCAAGTGGGTCGATGTCAGCGGCGGCGAAGTGGCCGAAAAATTTCTCGCTGCCTTGGTCGGCGACGCGCCCCCAGACTTGGCCAACATCTACGACCTGCCCCGCTTCCTGCAATACGATATCCTCGTCAACATGGACGCGGCGGTCGCACCGGCCGACAAGGCCAAGCGGCTGGCAAACTTCTGGCGCGGCATGGGCTACTTCCAAGGCCGCAACTACGCCCTCCCTTGGTACGCCGGCGTCACCATGCTCTGGTACAACAAAGCCCTCTTCGCCCAAGCCGGGCTCGACCCCGCCGACCCGCCCGCGACCATCGACGAGATGCTCGCCATGGGCCGCCAAATCCGCGAGCGCACCGGCAAATACGGCGTCTCTTGGCGGCTGCATCCCTCGCTCATAGCCCCGCCTTGGGCGTTGTTGCGCCTAGACGGCTTCTGGCCGCTCTTTGCGCCCAACGCCCGCCGCACCCGCATCAACCATCCCGAGGCCGAGGCCATCGTGCAAAAGTGGGTTGACGCCTATCAGCAAGGGGTCGTGCCGCCCGAAGCGCTCGCTGCGGCCCACCGCGACGAGGTCAATTGGTTCATCGAGGGCCGCGCCGCCATGCTGCCCTTTTCCGGCGGGTGGATCACCCGCTACTTCGACGACTCCTTTGCCAAAAAGGCGGCCCCCGCGCCCATGCCGCGCGGCCGCCTCGGCCAAGTGCCGGCCACCAGCCAAGTCTTGGTCGTGCCCAAAGCCTCGCCGCACGTAGAGGAAGCCGTTGACTTAGGGCTGTTTGTCACCAACGACGCCAATCAGCTCGAATTCTGCCGCCGCGTTGCCATTTTGCCCTCGACCGTGGCCGCGGCCGCCGATCCCTATTTCCGCCGCCCGCCCACCACGCTGGCCGACGCCGCCAACCAGCTTTCCGCGGCCGACATCCCCCACTCCTTTGTCATGGCCCCGCCCGACGTCGAGGGCTGGAGCCGGATGGAGGACATTCTCCACGAGGAATTTGCCAAGGCATTGGCCGGCCAGCAGAGCGCGGCTGCGGCCCTGAGCCGCATCGAAGCCAAGTGGAATCACCTGTTGCGCTTTGTCGAATAGCCGCCATGTACGGACGCTACGCACCGTATTGCTTTGTCGCCCCCGGGCTGTTGCTCCTAGCCCTGTTCTTTGCCTATCCCTTGCTCGACACGCTCTATCTCAGCCTGCACCGCTACAACATCTTCTCGCCACCCACCTTTGTCGGCCTCGACAATTTTCGCCGCGCTTGGGGCGATGAGCTGTTTTGGCGGGTCTTGGCCAATACCCTGCTCTACGCGGGCATCGTCGTGCCCTCGCTCGTCGTGCTCTCGTTTTTCATGGCGCTCCTGCTCGACAATTCCCTGCGGCTGATCAAGGTGTTTCGCACCCTGTACTACATTCCGGTCGTCACCTCCATCGTCGTCGCGGGCATCGTCTGGAAGTGGCTCTACAACGCCGATGGCCTGCTCAACGCCTTTCTCAAGGGGCTGGGCGTCAGCGGTCCGTCGTGGCTGGCCGATGGGCGCGGCGTCCCCGAGGTGCTGTTGGGCCTGCTGGGCGTGGAGGTCGAGGCCGGGTGGTTGACCGAGCCGGCGATTGCCCTGTTGGCCGTGGGCTTGGTCACCGTGTGGAAGGCCGCGCCGTACTACATGATCATCTATTTGGCCGGCTTGCAGGGCATCCCGGCCCAGCTCAAGGAAGCAGCCCGCGTCGATGGCGCGGGTTGGTGGCAGGTCGTGTACCACGTCATCATCCCGACGATCAAACCCTACACCCTCGTGGTCTCGATCATCGCCACCATTGCCGCCTTGCGCACCTTTGGCGAAGTGTACGTGATGACCGGCGGCGGCCCCTTTCACCGCACCAACTTGTTGGCCTACTACATCTACACGCTCGGATTCAAATACCTCGAAGTGGGGTACGCCGCGGCCGTTTCGCTCTGCTTGTTGGTCGTCATATTGGTCTTTGCCCTGCTCAACTTTCGCCTCGCCGGGCGGGGAGCTTGAGATGGTCCAGCGCGTTCTGCTCTACGCAGTCCTGTGCGCGGTCGGCGCTGTTTTGCTGGCCCCGTTCGCTTGGCTGCTATCCACCGCGCTCAAATCCGAAGCGGCCGATCTGTTCGCCCATCCTCCGCAGTGGATTCCCGACCCCATCGTCTGGAGCAACTTTGCCAAGGCTTGGCACATCCTCCCGTTTGTGCGCTACCTGTTCAATACGTTCTACATTGCCATCGCCACCGTCTTGCTCAACTTGACGTGCTGCTCGCTGGCCGGTTACGTCCTCGCCCGCATGCGCTTTCGCGGTCGTCAAGCCATTTTCTACTGCATACTGGCCACGACCATGGTGCCGTTCCAAGTCCTCTTAATTCCGCTCTTTATCGTCACCTTGAAGCTGGGCCTCGTGGATTCATATGCGGGCGTCATCCTGCCGGTGGCGGTCAATGCCTTCGGCATCTTTCTCTTGCGCCAAGCCTTCACCACCATTCCCACCGATCTAGAGGACGCCGCCCGCATAGATGGCTGCGGCCCGTGGACCATCTATGCGCGCATTATGCTGCCCCTAGTCAAACCGGCCCTCGCCGCTCAGGCGGCTTTTACGTTTGTGGCCCAGTGGAACGATTTTCTGTGGCCGCTCGTGGTGCTCAAAAGCCGCGAGCTGTACACCCTGCAATTGGGGTTGGCCAGCCTCCAAGGCGTCTTTGGGGTCAACTGGCGCTACATTTCAGCGGCCTCCATCATCGCCTTGGTGCCGACGGTGCTGTTCTTCCTCTTCACCCAGCGGTTTTTCACGCAGGGGCTGACGGCGGGGGCTGTGAAGGAGTAGCTAATCGCCCATGGACTTCTCGGCCGACCCCAAGGCGGTCTCAGCCGTCGCCGAGGCGCATCGTCTCGCCTACGGGCATCTTTTTAATGCAGCATTCGCCGCGGAAACATCGCTGATCGACCCACTGCCGCATCAGCGTCTGGCCGTGTACGAGCAGATGCTGCAACAGGCCCCTTTGCGATTCTTGCTGGCCGACGACGCCGGGGCCGGCAAGACCATTATGACGGGCCTATACGTGCGCGAGATGCTGTCCCGCCGCCTCATCGGTCGCGTGTTGATCGTGCCGCCGGCGGGCTTGGTCGGCAACTGGGAACGGGAGCTGCGCACCCTGTTTCGCCTGCCGTTCCGCATCGTCAGCGGCGCAGACGCCCGCGCTGGCAATCCCTTCCTCGGCCCGGAGAGCGACCGGACCATCGTCAGCATCGACACCTTGGCCGGGGACCGCATGTTCGGCTGCCTCAAAGCCGGGCCAACCGCGGCCTACGACCTCGTGGTCTTTGACGAGGCGCACAAGCTAGCTGCGGACCGCCAGCCGGATTTTCGGGTGCGCAAGACATATCGGTACAAGCTGGCGGAAGCCCTAGCCGGGGCCGAGGTAGAGGACGAGCGTTGGGCTCTCCCTTGGTCCGCCCAACACCTGCTGTTGCTGACGGCCACGCCGCATACGGGCAAGGATTATCCCTACTACGGCCTGTGGCGTCTGCTGCTGCCGGACGCGCTCTCGACCTACGACGCGTTCGATACTTTTCCCCACCAAGCTCGGAAAAAGCACTTTATCCGCCGGACCAAAGAGGAAATGGTCCGCCTCGATGGTTCGCCGCTGTATCCCCAGCGCAACTGCGCTACCCTGAGCTACGAGCTCTCGCAAGGCCGAGAAAGCGAGCAGGAGCTCTACGACGAGACGACCGCCTACATCCGGTATTACTACAACCGCGCCGGCGTGTTGAACCGCGCCGCGGCCCGCTTGGCCATGAGCGTCTTTCAGCGGCGGCTCGCCAGCTCCACCTACGCCCTCATGCGCTCGTTTGAGCGGCGTCAAGAGAAGCTGGCCGGGCTGATCGACGACATTCGCAACGGGCGGCTCACCGAGGAACACCTCGCCCGCCAGCAACGGAGCCTCAGCAAGCTCGACGATGTATTTGAAACGCGGACCGCCGATGAAGAGACCGCAAGCGAGAGCGGGGGCGAGCAACACGAGGACTTTGAGGACAAGGCCCTGAGCGGCACGGTCGCGGTCAATCTCAGCGAGTTGGAGGCCGAGCGGCTCAAGGTCGAATCGCTGCTCAACAAGGCCCGGAACCTGTTCCACACCGGCGAGGAGTCCAAGTTTGAGAAGCTGCGCGAGGTGCTCCGCGACCCCCAGTACCGCGACGAGAAGCTCATCGTCTTCACCGAGCACCGCGACACCGCGGAGTTTCTGGTGCGCCGGCTCGAAAGCCTCGGCTTTACCGGCCAGATCGCCCTGATCCACGGCGGCCTGCCCTACGAGCAGCGCGAGCACCAAGTCGAGTTCTTCCGCCGACCCGCGACCGAAGGCGGGGCCAATTACCTAGTGGCCACGGACGCGGCGGGCGAGGGGATCAATCTACAGTTCTGCTGGCTGATGGTGAACTACGACATCCCTTGGAATCCGGCGCGGCTCGAACAGCGAATGGGACGCATCCATCGCTACGGTCAGCAGCGCGATCCAGTGGTCATTGTCAATCTGGTGGCCGGCGGTACGCGCGAAGGGCGGGTATTAAAGACCCTGCTCGACAAGCTCGAAGCGATCCGCCGGCAGCTCCGATCCGACAAGGTCTTTGACGTGGTGGGCCGGCTGTTTGAGGGGGTGTCCATGCGGGACTATCTGGCTGAAGACGCCGACCCCGTTGCCGAGCACTTGGAGGGCCGCCTTACAGAGCAACAGGTCCAAGCACTTGCCGAAAGAGAGCGGGTGCTCTTTGGGGAAGGCGGCGAGGTGCGCCAGCGATTGGCTCAGCTCAACAAAGAAGCCGAGCGGGAAAACTATCGCCGGTTGCTGCCCGGATACGTGCGCCGCTTCGTGGAGCGAGCCGCGCCCCTACTCGGCTTGCGGATCGAGGGCGATTTGGAAGCCGCCTTTGCGTTGGTGCCCGACCGGCCCCGCACGGCCGATGCCTTGTTGGTCTATCCCGAAGAAGCGCGCGAACGGCTGACCGTGTACAAGCCAGCGAACCGCGAAAGCACGGTCTGGCTGCACCCCGGCGAACCGGTGTTCGATGGCCTCTCAGACGCGGTCTTGAGGCGCTTCGGGCGCGATGGCCTCAAAGGGGCCGTGTTCACCGACCCTTATGCGGCCGAGGCATACCTGTTTCACATTGCCCTGATTTCCGTCGAACAGGACAGCCCAACCGCTCCGCAGCTTCTCGAATTGCGCCTGCTGGGGTTGCGCCAATGGGGTGACGGGACTTTAGAGGAGTGCCCGGTTGAGCATTTGCTGCTGCTCAGAGGGAATCACGGCTTTGCCCCGAGCCGGGTGCCGCTGGCGACTCTATCGCGCGGCATGGTCGTTGACGCCGCCCGGTTCATCCGCGAGACAGTGAGCGAGCGCGTCGCGCAAGCCCAGCGTCAGCGTCGCCTCGAGGATTTGCCCGCCCGCTTGGAGTTCGTCAATCGCGGCTTTGACTTTCAGGCGGCCGAACTCGCCGCGGCCCGATTCCGCCTCAGCACCATGGCTCGCGCTGGTGATCCGCACGCCGAGGGGGAACTCGCCAAGGTCAAGAAACGGCAGCGGCGGGTGACGGCTTCGCGCAACCAGCGCCTCGCCCAACTGCGAGCCGAGCCAGACCTCATCAAGGCCGGTGCGCTTGAGTTCCTCGTTCACGCCCTCGTGGTGCCGGCCGAGGATTCCGCAGAGGCTGAGCACTACGACGCCGATGTCGAAGCCATCGCCGTGCAGGTGGCTGCCGATTATGAGAAGCGCTGCGGTGCCCAAGTGCAGGATGTTTCGCGGCCCGAGCTGGCGCGGCGCGCCGGGCTGACCGATTGGCCGGGCTTTGATCTGCTTTCCCACCGCGCTGGCGGGGAACGACGCGCCATAGAAGTCAAGGGCCGGGCTGGGACCGGCCATGTCGAGATGAGCGAGAACGAATGGGCCAAGGCGTGCAATCTCCGCGACGAATACTGGCTCTACGTCGTCTTCGACTGCGCCACGCCGCACCCGCGGTTGGTGCGGGTGCGCGACCCGTTTGCCAAGCTGCTCGTCAGGAGCCGCGAGTCCATCGCTTACACCATCACTCCGGGGGCTGTTATAGAGGCCGCCGAGTGAGGGGGACGCGGTTGCGCGGGTCAAGCTCATCGGGGAAATTGTGAGAAGGCTGCCGGCCGTGTGGCTCAAGAGGCAATTGGAGCGGCGTTGAGGGCAAGTCTTGGTTGCATCGAGTCAATAGCTTTTATTTTAAGAGCGAGCGGTTAGTCTCCTGTACCAGCACTTTGACTATCGGATATGGGCGGTATGAGGAGGCTGTTAAGCCGCGAAAGCATACATCATAGGCAAAAAACCTACAAGGAACAGGGAAATGGCTAACGAATATAGCATGAGGATATCACGGCTTACGGTCGATAAGCTCGGAGTGAAGCTCTATGATAAGGTATCGGCAGTTATTGCTGAACTTATCTCGAACTCCTACGACGCCGATGCGCGAGAGGTTGTCGTACATGCTCCCATGGGAAAATTTCTCGCAGTAAAAGAAAAAGATGGCTCATTTTCCAGTAAAAATCTTGAGATTAAAATCGCCGACGATGGTACTGGCATGACTCCTGAGCAGATGCAACAGTTTTTTCTGGTTATTGGTGCCGACCGCAGGACGGACTCTCGTCGGGGTTCAACTTCACCGAAATACAGGCGAAAAGTCATGGGCAGGAAGGGCGTCGGTAAGCTAGCACCGTTCGGAATTTGCAAAATTATTGAAGTGATAAGTACGGGTGGTGAGGAGATCAGCAAGCCGGAGAATGGGAAGGAGAAACGAGGATATTTAACGTCACATATCATCTTGAATTACGACGAAATCATTGCAGAAGATGATGAGCCGAATGAGCCGTATAAGCCATCTGCTGGACAATTCGACGATACGCTCCGTGATAAAACTGGGACGACAGTAATACTGAGAAACTTCAACTATCGGCTAGTTTCTAACATTGAAATCCTTTCCCGACAGATTGCCCAGCGTTTTGGGATTCCATCTCAAGATTGGAAGATAATTCTTCAAGACAATACCAAGTCTTCTTCTGACCCTGATTATTCGCGGACTATAAGTGAATTCGACGTTCAAACGATGCCAAATACGCGCATTTCATTTCAGCAGGATGAGGTTATCGGACCTGACGGCAATGTAATTTGCGGTTTTGAGGCGGGATTCAATTACAATGAAAAATTTTACCCTGTAAAAGGTTGGGTTGCGTATTCAAAGGAGCCGTACAAAGACGACTTGATGGCAGGAATAAGAATCTACTGTCGCGGAAAAATTGCCGCACAAACATTAGTATTTAATAAAGCAGCCGGCTTTACAGGAGAGCACACTATTCGCTCCTATTTGGTCGGCCAATTGCAGGCAGACTGGCTCGACGAAGACGAAGATCTCATACAGACGGATCGTCGAGATATTCTTTGGTCTGATGAACTAGGTTCTGCCTTCCAAAAATGGGGTCAGGAAATTGTTCGGCGAATCGGCACTCTGGCACGGGATCCGATACGAAAGGCTACGTTAGACTTGTTTCTTGAAACTGGACGTGTAGAGGAGCGCGTCCACGAGACTTATCCGTCTAACGACGAAAGGGAGATCCGAAAGCAGGCTATCGATGTTGCCAAGATGTTCGGTCGAACGATCAGTCGGGCAGAGATAGAAGACCGAGAAGCGATCGACGATTTAGTCGATCTAAGCATAACTCTCGCTCCACACGTAACTCTTGACGAAAAAATGAGGGACGCTGCGAAGCAAACTGAAACGCCTCTTGAAGTGCTCAGCTCTCTCTTGAGAACCGCTCGCATTGCAGAACTTTCGTCGTTTGGCCGAATTGCAGAGAAGCGTTTGAAGGTGATTGAGCGTTTAGAGACTCTAAAAGACGACGCGAACATCAAGGAAGATAGCTTTCAAAATCTCATCGAGGACGCCCCTTGGCTGATCAATCCCGAATGGGCACCAATAACCGCAAACCAGTCGCTCAATAGCTTGAGAAAGGAATTTGAAAAATACTACGAATCAGAGACTGGAGAGGCTATTTCACTATCGGATTTCCAGAGCACAGCCAAGAGACCTGACTTTGTCTTGTCAAGTCAGGAAGGCGTAGCTCAGATCGTCGAGATAAAGAAACCCGGACACGCCTTGAAAAACGAAGAGATGGACAGAATTGTCAACTATCACGACCTTATGGAGGAATTTCTATCTGATGATAAGAACAGCCAATTTCAAAAATTTTTTAACGACTTTCACATTACCCTTGTATGCGACAAATTGGCTTTAAAGGGTGCTCAAAAAGCAGCCTATGACGGCTACCGTGGGAGTCAAAAGCTGACTCACATTAGCTGGAAGGACTTTTTACTGCGAATCCAAATGGTGCATAAAGATTTTTTGACGGAAGCGAACAGGCAACGCGATCTAGTTTCTAACACGGAGAGCCATTAGCATGTCGCTAAAAGCAATTGATATTTTTTCGGGTGGCGGCGGCTTAACTGTCGGATTAAAGCGAGCGGGCTTTGAGGTCGTGGCAGCAGTGGAGATCGAAGAAAATGCCTATGCGATCTATCGAGCCAACCATCCTGAAGTTATCGCTTTGAGACAAGATATTACTACTATCTCTGGGAAACATCTGCTAGAACTAGCCGGTGAAGATAGAATCGACTTGCTGGCGGGTTGCCCACCTTGTCAAGGTTTTACCAGCTTAACTGCCAAGTACAGAAGGGATGACGCTCGAAATATGCTGATTTTTGAAATGACTCGCTTGGCAAAAGAGATAAGACCGAGAGCAATTATGATGGAAAATGTTCCCGGATTAACTAGTAAAGGTGAATTACTCTACGGAGAACTGAAGCGTGAACTTGAGCGGCTCGGTTACTGGCTAGCAGATGGTGTGCTAGAAATCGCTAACTATGGAGTTCCGCAGCTTCGACGGCGTTTGGTGTTACTCGGCGGACTTGGTTTCAAAATTGAACTGCCAAAGCCGACGCATTCTAGTGAGGGGAGAAATGGGTTATCTCTCTGGAAAACAGTGAAAGATGCAATCGGGCACATGCTTGAGCCTATTACTCTCCAAGAGGCTAATAAGCGCGGCGAAGTTCGACAGTCGGACTGGCATATCGTGCGAACGCTTTCGCCGGAAAACATGAAGCGTATTAAGGCTGCAAAAGCGGGGAAGACTTGGACGAGCATTCCTGAAAGACTACGACCTACTTGTCACCAAGGTCGTTATGAGGGTTTCACTAATGTGTACGGCCGCATGGAATGGAATAAGCCGGCTCCCACGATAACCGGCGGATGCACGACATTTAGCAAAGGTCGATTTGGGCACCCAGTGCAGGATAGAACGATCTCTGTTCGCGAAGCGGCATTGCTTCAGACGTTTCCAAAGGATTATAGGTTCGATACCCCATATATGGGACATGTCTGCAACGTAATTGGCAATGCGGTACCGTGTGATTTTGCCGAAGTGGTATCGCAACAGTGCCAAAAGGAACTCATGGCCTCTGCTGAGCGGAAGTTCGGTTGTGGCTCAGAGCGTGTTCCTTTGGGTGAAAATGCGTGAAGCGATGCAACACAATCCCCAAATGCCTCCTCGTCTCATCGAAGTCGTCTTTCCCCTGAAGCAGGCGTCCCTCGACTCGGTTCACGAGAAGAATGTGCGGCACGGGCATATCTCGACGCTGCATATCTGGCCGGCGCGGCGGCCCCTCGCGGCGTCGCGGGCAGCACTGATTGCGACGTTGCTTGCCGATCCCGGCAATTCCAAGCAACGGCAGGAGATTTTGGAGCGACTGGCCGGGCGCGTCGTCGAGAAAATTGAGCGGAAGCGGGTGAATGGGCGGGTGGTCGAGAAGGTGAAGGAGGAGACGGTCGGCGGCATTCTCCATTGGGGGCGGGAGAACGGCCCGGAGCTTCAATGGTTCCGCGACGAGATTCGCAAGGAGTATGGCCGTGCGCCCAAGGTGCTGGACCCGTTCGCCGGCGGCGGGGCCATTCCGCTTGAAGCTATGCGGCTCGGCTGCGACGTGACCGCCATGGACATCAATCCGGTCGCTTGGTTCATCCTCAAGTGTACCCTCGAATATCCGCAGAAGCTCGCCGGTCAGACTCGTCCGCTGCCCAAGTTCGCGCTGGCCGATGGCGAATTTATGGCGGCGTTCCTGAAAGCGAAGGGGTTTAAGGGGGCGGGCTTGCGAACCGTCTTGGAGCGGCTCGGCCACGGCGACGGCGGCGAAGTTCAGCTCGATTTTTTGCGACAGGATGATCCCATTCTTGAGGCGGATCTCGCTTGGCACGTGCGGGCTTGGGGCCGGTGGGTGCTGGCCAAGGCGCGTGTGGAGTTGGCGGCGTACTATCCGACGTATGCCGAGTTTGAGCCGCTGAAGCCGGGTGCGAAATGTGAGCATAGACGGCTTTTAGAAGTTGACGATGCGGGCGTTCCGCAGGTCGATCCGCTCAATGCCGAATTTGACGACGCCTATCTCGCGGACCCGCGCAACCCGCGCTGGATCGCCAAGCCGACGGTGGCCTATTTGTGGGCGCGGACTGTGACCTGTAAGCAATGCCGCGCCATGCTGCCGCTGCTCAAGACGCGCTGGCTGTGCAAGAAGGACAGAAAGCGCGTGCGGCTGACGATGGAGCCTAAAGCCGACCAGACCGGCGTCGTCTTTGGCGTCCAGAACGATGTGCCGCACAACGGCGGCAATGCGGCGCAGCGACGGGAGCACGACAAGCGCGTCGGCGCGGGCACTATGTCGCGCACCGGCGCAACCTGCCCTTGTTGCGGCGCGATCACGACGATGGAAGACATTCGGCTTGAGGGCCGCGCTGGGCGGTTGGGCGCGGTGATGACGGCGGTGGTGGTGGATGGGCCGAAGGGGAAGGGGAAGGAATATCGTTTGCCGACGGACCATGAGCGGGCGGTGGCAGAAGTGACTGAGGAACAGCTTCAAGTGTTGTATGCGGACATTCCGTTTGGGTTGCCGGAGGAACAGACGCCCAAAGCAGGAACCGGCGCGTCGCGAGCCTTCTCGGTAGATGGTTACGGCTTCGACACGTGGCGGAAACTGTTTACGAATCGGCAGCTTACTAGCTATGCCGTACTGATTTCTATACTCCGTAGTATTCCAATCCGAACATCGCCTAGCGACGTTTGGATTCAAGGTGTTATTGGATATTTGCTGTGCGTTGTTAGTAAGCAGCTTGACTATTGTAACGGACTTTGTTCTTGGTACACACAGAATGAACAAATTACCCATTTGTTCAATAGATTCGCGCTACCAATTAAATGGGATTTTGCGGAGTCCTCTCCTATAGGAGGAGCCTCTGGTAGTTGGGAGTCAATGCTGAGATCTGTCACGAGATCTATTGATACAGCTATTGCGATACCAAATCTGGAGACCCAACCAACGGTCTCCTGTAGTTCTGCAATCAGCATTCCGGGACAGTTTGATGTGATAATCACTGATCCACCGTACTACGACGCCATTCCCTACTCAGACTCCATGGATTTTTTCTACGTATGGCTCAGGCGGTCCACACATGGGCTATCTCCAGAAATGGACGCGGCATTTTGCGAAGCACTTGGGCCAAAATGGAATCAGGATGTTAGCGATGGCGAACTCATAGACGACGCTAGCAGATTTGGTGGTGACAAAGAGCGGTCCAAGCAGAACTATGAAGACGGCATGGCCCGCTCGTTCCGGGCTTGTCATGCTGCGTTGCAGCCGGACGGGCGGCTCGTGGTCGTATTCGCCAACAAACACCCCGATGCTTGGGAGACGCTAGTAGCCGCCCTGATCCGATCTGGCTTTGTCGTCGATGGATCGTGGCCCATCCAGACGGAGATGAGCAACAGAACCCGTTCATTAGGATCGGCGGCCCTCGCCTCCTCCGTCTGGCTGGTCTGCAAAAAACGCCCGCCGGCTCGCCCCGGCTGGGACAACCTCGTCCTCGGCGACATGCGCGAGAACATCATCTACCAACTCCGCGATTTTTGGGACGCTGGCATTCGCGGCCCGGACTTCGTGTGGGCCGCCACCGGCCCGGCCCTTGAAGCCTTCAGCAAGCACCCGGTCGTCAAAAAGGCCAACGACCCGAACCAACGCATGACCGTCTCCGAGTTCCTGCGCGAGGTGCGGCGCATGGTCGTCGATTTCGTCGTCGGCCGCGTCCTCACCCGCGACGGCCAAGAAGCCGCCACCGGCCTCGACGACGTAACCACGTACTACCTGCTCCATCGCCACGATTTCGGCATGGCCGAGGCCCCGGTCGGCGGCTGCATCCTCTACGCCCTATCGTGCAACCTCTCGGACACAGCCCTCGTCAATCAGCACGACCTCCTCGCCCAATCGGGCAAGGGCGCAGCCAGCGACGAGGACGACCCACCGGAGGACGCGGAAGAGACCGGCGGCGGTGCCAAAGTCAAGCTCAAACCTTGGAACCGGCGGCAGGGCCGCACCCTCGGCCTCGCCGCCCCAAGCGGCCGCCCCGTCCCCCTCATCGATCAAGTTCACAAGCTCATGCACCTGTGGCGCGCCGGCGACCAAGCCAAAGTGGACGATTACCTCGACACCCGCGGCCTCCAGCGCAACGCCCTGAGCAACCAGCTCCTCCAAGCCCTCATCGAACTAGCCGACGCCGGCTCCGACGAGCGAGCAACTCTCGAAGCCCTGAGCAACCACGTCGCCGCCCGCGACGATGTTCAGGCCCCTAGGCAGAGAGCGCTTCAATTTGGCGATCAACGTTGACAAAGTGCTAACGTCCCTCTTAGATTGGGCCGACACAGCCGCCGTCATATTGAAAGATGCAATAGCGATTGTGAGGCGATTTCATGTGTGAATCACTGAATCAATTAAACGCACAAGTATTTGATATGTTCTGTAGCATTGGCCGATCATTTGAGAAGAAAGGAGAAAGGAAATGACTGAAGAATACACTCTGGACATTGATTTGAATGTGCTCAATCATTTGGGCCTAAACCTGTATAGCAATGTTCCCGCCGCCCTCGCTGAGCTGATTGCCAATGCTTGGGACGCCGACGCCGCTCGGGTCGATGTATCCGTAGAAGAACAAAGTGACGGTAAACAAATTGTCATTAAAGACGATGGCTGTGGGATGGACGATACAGATATGCGCGAAAAATTTCTAACCGTTGGTTATCAACGCCGGAGCGGACGAAGTGGAGATCAGACAGCAGGCAAAGGACGGCCCGTTATGGGGAGAAAGGGCATTGGCAAATTGTCTGTCTTGTCTATTGCGAAGAAAGTACAGGTCTTTACCCAAAAGAAGGGCACCGATCCTCTGGCAATAGAATTAGATGTCGAAAAGATCAAAGAAGCAATAGAAGAAAAGAAAATGTATCATCCGCCCGTCATAGATGTGCCGGAGGCAATCAATCTTGGGCACTCTGGCACGGCAATCGTTCTGCGCGATCTCAAGAAACGGGTAAACGCATCCCTAGACGCCCATCTGCGTCAGCGCGTGGCTCGCCGCTTTTCGGTTATTTCCGCCGACTTTCAAGTGTTCGTCAATGATGACGAGATAACCCTAGGAGACAGGAACTATTTCGGAAAGCTAGAATACGCCTTGGTCTATGGCGATTTCGACAAGTCCAAGTTTGAACACGATAAGAAATATGTCGTTCAGCAAGAGGAAAACACAGTAGATGAGCAAAAACAATATGCTGTGTGCGGCTGGATTGGTTTGGTCAAAGAATCGGGAACCTTACAGGAGGGCGCAGATAATCTGAACAAAATATCCATTCTCGCTAGGGGAAAGGTTGCATTGGAAGACATCTTGGACTCATTCCGAGAAGGTGGGCTATATACAAAGTACGTCATAGGCGAGTTGGAGGCCGACTTCCTCGACTCAACCGAGAAAGAGGATATTGCCACGTCTAGTAGGCAAGATTTTATTCAAAGCGATGATCGGTTTGTGCAATTGAGAGAATTCATCGAACAGGAACTCAGACATTTGTCAAACGAAAGAAAAAAGTTAAAGGATGAAGAGGGAGTGAAGCAGGCCCGCGAAATTTCCGCGCTTAAGGAATGGTATGAGTCATTGAGGGGAGATACTAAAACCGCCGCCAAAAAATTATTCGGCAGGATTAACCAAATCGCAACAGACGAAGATCACAGAAAGACTCTGTACAAACATGGGGTTTTAGCATTTGAACACTTGCGACACAAAGAAAAGCTAGATGAATTGGAACGGCTTGACATCAACAATCTTGACGCTGCCGTAAAGCTCTTTTCCGAGCTAGATGATATAGAAGCATCGTGGTATTATCAAATCACTGAGGGCCGCTTAGATGTCATTAGAAAGTTGTCAAAAGATATTACAGAAGATGCGCTAGAAAAGATTATTCAGGATCATATTTATAACCATCTCTGGCTACTAGATCCGTCGTGGGATATGGCTACGGACACACCACCCACCTTAGAACAGTCGATTACTACGGCTTTTGATAAAGTTTCCGACAAGTTGAGCGTTGAAGAAAAGCGAGGGCGGCCAGATATTCGATACAAGAAGACGTCAGGTAAGCACGTAATTATTGAGCTAAAAAAAGGGTCTGTTTCTACTTCAACCCCTAGCCTCATGGAGCAAGTTTCTAAGTACATAAGCGCATTGAGGAAACAGTTACGTGAAGCCGACGAGGATGGGTCAATTGAAGCGGTTTGTCTGGTGGGTAAAGAACTCAGAGATTGGGAGGATGCAGAAAGCCGACAAGAGTGGGAAAAGGCTTTGGAAGCAAAACATATCCGCGTGATTACCTACCAGAAACTTATCCGCGACGCAGAAGCAAGCTACCAAAAATACCTCGAAAAGAGCAAAGACAAGGGCCGGATCAAGAAACTATTAGACGAGATCGAGTCATTTGATAGCTCTACATCCTGATATAGCAGTCCTAAATGACTCGAAAGCATGGAGTGTTGATCGGCACTGTTTTTTGCCTATGAAGCGTCATTCCCGCGAAAGCGGGAATCCAGTCTTGAATGATGTAGGATTGCTATACCACGCGGCCACTGGTTCACCGTTTGAATTTCTGGCTGGAGCCTAAAGCCTCATCGAATTGGCCGACGCTAGTTCCGACGAGCGGGCGATTCTCGAAGCCCTGAGCAACCCGGCGCGGCCCGTGAGGCAGAGAGCACTTCAATTTGGATAGGTGTAATGATCGTTAGCTATCGCGACAAGCGAACTAGGGATTTCGCGGCTGGAAAGCGAGTCAGGGCCTTCTCCGGTATTGAACGTGCGGCGCGGCTGAAGATTGACCGACTGGAGGCGGCTTCTTCACTCAGGGATCTGGCTGCATTGCCGGGCAACCGTTTTGAAACCTTGAGAGGAGATCGAAAAGGCCAGTACAGCATCCGTATCAACGACCAATGGCGGATCTGCTTTGAGTGGCGACGAGAACACTTAGGGCCAACGAGCGTGGAAATCGTGGATTATCACTGAGGAGAACAGTTATGACCATACCTGCAATTCATCCGGGAGAACATCTCGCCGAGGAGTTGAGAACGCTCAACATGAGCGCAGCATCACTCGCACGACAGCTTGAGGTCCCCGCGAGTCGAATCACCGAAATCCTCAACGGGCGACGTGCTATCACTGGCGATACGGCCCTGAGATTGGCTCATTTTTTTGCGACCAGTGCCGAGTTTTGGCTGAATTTACAGAAGCTCTATGAGTTGCGGCTTGCTGAAGAGAAAATAGGCGAGGGTATTAGAGCACTGCCAACACTCGAGAACCGCGAGGCCGTGCAGACCTAACACACGGGAAGTAAGCGTAAGCCCGAGAATTTGGCGACGCTAGTTCCGACGAAAATAGTCAACAGGAGGAAGTCTGATGATTACATCGCTTCGCCTCGTAAATTTCAAGAATTTCGCCGACGAAACCCTGCGCGTCGGCCCGTTCACCGTAATCGTGGGCGCGAACGCCAGCGGCAAAAGCAACATCCGCGACGCCTTCCGCTTCCTGCACGGCATTGGTCGGGGCTATACGCTAGCCGAAATTCTCGGCGGGAAATATGGCGGCGGCGGCCAACGCGAGTGGGAGCCGATCCGCGGTGCTGCTAATGAAGTAGTCCGCTTTGGGCTACCCCAGTTTTCTCTTGAAGTCGAATTTGAACTGAACGACACTGAAATGTACTACTTGGTTGAGATTGGATACGAACCAGCGGGTTGCAGTAGATTCCAATTTCTAAAAGAAAAACTCACGTCCAACGGGGAAACTGTTTTTGAAACCCCAATGTTGAATCTATCAGATGAAGGGCTATCAATCCTATTACAGATACAGAAACGAAATCCCATCTGTTGGGAAACCTTCCGTCTCTTTGCCAATATGCGCTTTTTGGAACCGTCGCCGGACCGAATGCGAGAGCCTAGTTTCCCCGGCGCGAACATATTGGGCGACTCTGGCGAGAATTTACCGACAGTGCTGGAGGGCATCTGCGCCGACACCACGCGCCAAGAAACCCTTGCCGATTGGTTAAGCGAACTCACGCCTATGGATGTGGACGGCTTCAAGTTCCCGCGCGATCCCAGCGGTCGAATCCATCTTATGCTCTGCGAAAAAAATGGCAGAAAAGTATCGGCCTATAGCGCATCGGACGGCACACTGCGTTTTCTCGCCATGCTGGCTGTGCTACTCGGCGAAAACCCCAAGGGTCTGTATTTCTTTGAGGAAATCGACAACGGCATTCATCCCGTGCGGCTGAATTTGTTGATGGATTTGATTGAACGGCAAACCACGAAGCACGGTATTCAGGTGCTCACCACCACTCATGCGCCAACCCTGTTGACCGTAATGAACTATAAAACCTTCGAGAATACATCCGTAGTATGTCGTCTAGAAGACACTTCCGACGCCATCATCCGTCCGGTTGCCAAACTGCCTAACGTGCGGGAACTGCGGCAAGATCAAGGGCTAGGGCGACTCCACGAATCTGGATGGATGGAAACTGCACTCGCCTTCACCGAAAACTACGACGAAGCGGAGGCCCTTGCCCAGCGTCTTGAAGCCGCTGTCCGTACCACAGCCTGAAGTAAGGAGAACCAACGAGGACGACATGCCAACAAAACCTGCCTACAAACCTTGGCACGAAGTCGTGCAACTGCGCGACGATCTAAAGACCGGCGAACTGTCACTGGCCGTGTTCGCCGCCGACCTGTACGACGTGGTCATGCAGAAAGGCCAGCGGCCCGTGTACGAACATCCCGCCGAGTTCTTCGCGCTCACCTATCCCACCTACAATCTGCGGGAACTGGTCAAAGACGTGGCCCGGCGCTTGGCCGGCACGAGCGACAAGGCGTATCGGAAGCTGGCGGTCAACTACGGCGGCGGCAAGACCCATACGCTCATCGCGCTCAGGCACCTAGTCCACGACCCGGCCGCGCTGCCCGACCTGCCAGCGGTAAAGGAGTTCGAGGCGCATATCGGCTTCAAGGCCCCCAAGGCCCGGGTCGCGGCGCTGTGCTTTGACAAAATTGACCTAGAGAAAGGCGTGGAGACGCCAAGTCCCGATGGGACGATCAGGATGCTCAAGCATCCGTGGAGCATTCTCGCCTTTCAACTGGCTGGGGCCGCTGGCCTCAAACTCATCCACGCCGAAGGCAAAGACGCCGAGCGCGACACCCCGCCGGCCGAACCGCTGATGGTGGATCTGCTGTCAAAGCCGCAACAAGACGACCTCTCGACGCTGGTGCTGCTCGACGAGGTATTGATGTATGTCCGCGCTCAGGTCGAAACCGACCCGGGCGCACGCGGGCACTTGCTCAACTTCTTCCAGTACCTCACCCAAGCGGTCGTAAAAGTGGACCGTTGCGCCATGGTGGCCTCGCTGCTCGCCTCCGATCCGAGAAAGCACGACGACTTCGGCAACGAGTTGCTGCGCGAGGTGTCAGAAATCTTTGGCCGCCAGATGGAAGAGGACGCCAGTCCGGTGGGCAAGGAGGACGTGTCCGAAGTTTTGCGGCGGCGTTTTTTCAAACCGGAATCGATTCGCGATCCGGGCGTTTTCCGCCCGCACGTCACTGCGGTGGTGAGCAGCATCGCCGCGCTTGACGAGCAGACCCGGAAAGAGCGAGGGAGCGCGGAGGAACGCTATCTGAGCAGCTATCCCTTTCACCCGGACCTCACGGATATTTTTTACACCCGCTGGACCCAACTCAACGGCTTCCAGCGCACCCGCGGCATCCTGCGGACATTTGCCATGGCCCTGCGCGATGCCGAGCAGTGGGATACGAGCCCGCTGGTCGGGCCGAATGTGTTTTTGAACGAGCCGAAAAAGAATGGCTTGGCCGAAGCCGCGGGGGAACTTGCGTCCTTTGCCAGCGTTGACACGGGCACCGGCAAGCACCAAGCATGGCGGCCGATTCTCGAAGGCGAGTTGGCCAAGGCGCACACCATTCAGTCCGAGGCAACTGGTCTGAGCCACCGGCAGATGGAGCAGGCGGTCATTGCGGTATTTCTGAGTTCACAGCCCATTGGGCACAAGGTTTTGACTCAGGAATTGATGGTGCTGATCGGAGCGGCCAATCCAGACAAAATTGAGCTAGAAAAGGCCCTGCGGCGCTGGACGGAGTTGTCTTGGTTTCTCGACGAGGTGGAGATCGCCGCGGGAAAGGCATGGCGGCTGGGCAATCGTCCCAACCTGCGGCAGATGCACCACGATGCCTGCAACACCCGGGTGCCGACCGCCCTCGTGGAATCCCAGATCGTCAATGCCATTGAGAAACAGAAGATGCTCACGTCCGGTGCGTCCGCGGCTGGCGCAAAGGTCCACAACCTGCCGCAAAGACCGCGCGACATCGCGGACGATGGCGCGTTCCACTACGGCATCCTCGGCCCGCAAGCGGCCTCGGAGTCTGGCAAACCCAGCACCGAAGCCAAGCGGTTCATCGACGAGACGACCGCGCCGGATCGTCCCCGAGTCTATCGCAACGCCCTCGTCCTCGCCGTTCCCTCTAGGGACGGTCTGGATGCAGCGCACACCCGGATGCGGGAGTATCTCGGTTGGGAGGAAGTCCGCGACCAACTCGAGAACCAGCCGATTGATCCAATTCGCGAACAAATGCTCGCCCATGAAACAGAGGCGGCGAGAAAGCGCGTCCCGGAGGCCATCGGGCAAGCGTACTCCGTGGTGGTCACCGTCAACGAGAGCAATGAAATCCACGCCTTCAAAATCGTGGTGACCGACGCACCCTTGTTCACTACGATCAAGGGCGACCCGCGAGCGCGCATTCAGGAAACCGCCATCAGTTCAGAGGCGATGATGCCGGGCGGCCCCTACGACTTGTGGCGCGAGGGAGAGCATTCCCGCCGCGTCAAGGATCTGGTCGGTGCCTTCGCCCAGTTCCCCAAACTGCCCAAAATGCTGCGCCAGAAGGAAATTCTGGATACGGTCGTGCAAGGAGTTCAGCAGGGAATTTGGGTGGCGCGGGTCGTGCGCCCCGACCACACTGCTAGGACATTCTGGCGCACGGCTATTGACGAGTCAGCCCTCAAGGACTCAGGTCTGGAGGTGCTGTTACCCGAAGCGGCCACCCTAAGTGCCCTCGCGCCCGATTTGCTCGAGTATCAAAAACTCCCCGGGCTTTGGTCGGCTGCGGAGATCAGCGTCCAAGACGGGTGCGACTATTTCGTCGGCGGCCACACCGTGATCGTACCCAAGGAGGGCTACGAAGAGATTTTAACAATCCCGCAATGTGAACCAGCGGAGGTCGAGGCCGCAATCGCACAAGCCGTTGAACAGGGGCTCGTGTGGTTGACGAGCGGACCGGCCTCAATCCTCAAGGAGCCAGTCCCTGCTGGCGTACTCAGCGCCACTGCCGTATTAAGGCCGCCACCCGAGCGGATTGCCGTGGACGAGTTGATGGCCAAGGCGATTCCCGCTGCTTGGAAAGATAGCAAAACCAACGCCCTCGCCCTTGCCACTGCGCTGTCGGCCAAGCACGGCGTCAACTTGCCGTGGTCCACGGTGAAGTCGGCAATAGAAGATGGCATTCGGGCGCGCTGGATCGAGTTGAGCAATGATAGTGCCGCGTGGCCGTGCGACTTGGCCGGTGCCCAACAGGTGATCCTCCAAGTGCCCTCCACAGCACGCGAGGAGCCAGTGCCCAAGCCCCGGGGACTCCTCATGGCCGAAGATGTCCTCGAAGCCAACGGCATCCAAGATTTGGCCGATCAGATTCCAGACCTCGCCAAAGCCGCTGTCGGCAATGCCCTCAAGTTCAACGTCCGCATTGAGTTCGGTGGAGAAACCGCGCCCGACCCAAAGACTGTGGAAGAAATCAACGAGCTGCTCGCGGAAGTGTCCGACAAGCTAAGACTCAATTGAGACCAGCAAGGAGTCGCGATTCATGACGACAACAGCCATGCGTTTTTTTAATACCGCCGGTCCCATCAATGCGGCGATGCACTACCACCTCCCGCCCTTGGCGCGGCTCGATGTCGAAGAGCTCCTGCTGCTCATCCAGCAGCGGAAGTACTTCGTCCTGCACGCGCCGCGTCAGACGGGCAAGACCTCGGCACTCTTGGCGTTGAGGGACGATCTCAACGCCAGCGGCGAGTTCCGCTGTGCTTACGTCAACGTCGAGACGGGTCAGTCGGCGCGGGAGGATGTGGCCGAGGCTATGCGAGCCATACTCGGTCAGATGGCCTCAGAAGCAGAGTACGTTTTGAACGACTCGACCCTGAGAAAGACTGGTCTCGCCGCCCACCTTTGTCGGCCTCGACAATTTTCGCCGCGCTTGGGGCGATGAGTTGTTTTGGCGGGTCTTGGCCAATACCCTGCTCTACGCGGGCATCGTCGTGCCCTCGCTCGTCGTGCTCTCGTTTTTCATGGCGCTCCTGCTCGACAACTCCCTGCGGCTGATCAAGGTGTTTCGCACCCTGTACTACATTCCGGTCGTCACCTCCATCGTCGTCGCGGGCATCGTCTGGAAGTGGCTCTACAACGCCGATGGCCTGCTCAACGCCTTCCTCAAGGGGCTGGGCGTCAGCGGTCCGTCGTGGCTGGCCGATGGGCGCGGCGTCCCCGAAGTGCTGTTGGGCCTGTTGGGCGTGGAGGTCAAGGCCGGGTGGTTGACCGAGCCGGCGATTGCCCTGTTGGCCGTGGGCTTGGTCACCGTGTGGAAGGCCGCGCCGTACTACATGATCATCTACTTGGCCGGCTTGCAGGGCATCCCGGCCCAGCTCAAGGAAGCAGCCCGCGTCGATGGCGCGGGTTGGTGGCAGGTCGTGTACCACGTCATCATCCCGACGATCAAACCCTACACCCTCGTGGTCTCGATCATCGCCACCATTGCCGCCCTGCGCACCTTTGGCGAAGTGTACGTGATGACCGGCGGCGGCCCCTTTCACCGCACCAACTTGTTGGCCTACTACATCTACACGCTCGGATTCAAATACCTCGAAGTGGGGTACGCCGCGGCCGTTTCGCTCTGCTTGTTGGTCGTCATATTGGTCTTTGCCCTGCTCAACTTTCGCCTCGCCGGGCGGGGAGCTTGAGATGGTCCAGCGCGTTCTGCTCTACGCAGTCTTGTGCGCGGTCGGCGCTGTTTTGCTGGCCCCGTTCGCTTGGCTGCTATCCACCGCGCTCAAATCCGAAGCGGCCGATCTGTTCGCCCATCCTCCGCAGTGGATTCCCGACCCCATCGTCTGGAGCAACTTTGCCAAGGCTTGGCACATCCTCCCGTTTGTGCGCTACCTGTTCAATACGTTCTACATTGCCATCGCCACCGTCTTGCTCAACTTGACGTGCTGCTCGCTGGCTGGTTACGCTCTCGCCCGCATGCGCTTTCGCGGCCGTCAAGCCATTTTCTACTGCATATTGGCCACGACCATGGTGCCGTTCCAAGTCCTCTTAATCCCGCTCTTTATCGTCACCTTGAAGCTGGGCCTCGTGGATTCATATGCGGGCGTCATCCTGCCGGTGGCGGTCAATGCCTTCGGCATCTTTCTCTTGCGCCAAGCCTTCACCACCATTCCCACCGATCTAGAGGACGCCGCCCGCATAGATGGCTGCGGCCCGTGGACCATCTATGCGCGTATTATGCTGCCCCTAGTCAAACCGGCCCTCGCCGCTCAGGCGGCTTTTACATTCGTGGCCCAGTGGAACGATTTTCTGTGGCCGCTCGTGGTGCTCAAAAGCCGCGAGCTGTACACCCTGCAATTGGGGTTGGCCAGCCTCCAAGGCGTCTTTGGGGTCAACTGGCGCTACATTTCAGCGGCCTCCATCATCGCCTTGGTGCCGACGGTGCTGTTCTTCCTCTTCACCCAGCGATTTTTCACGCAGGGGCTGACGGCAGGGGCTGTGAAGGAGTAGCTCAAGGCGTGCAATCTCCGCGACGAATACTGGCTCTACGTCGTCTTCGACTGCGCCACGCCGCACCCGCGGTTGGTGCGGGTGCGCGACCCGTTTGCCAAGCTGCTCGTCAGGAGCCGCGAGTCCATCGCTTACACCATCACTTCGGAGGCTGTTATAGAGGCCGCCGAGTGAGGGGGACGCGGTTGCGCGGGTCAAGCTCATCGGGGAAATTGTGAGGTGGAGGTCGTGGAGGCCGCTGAACAACCGAGAGGAGGGCTATAATGGGCGCGACGCATGTTACTGTTACCATTCGGAATCCGGCTGAACCAGACCGAGCTTGGGAAGGGCTGTTTCTGGTTGACACAGGCGCGACGGATTGCCTAGTCCCCCGATCCAGTCTGGAGGGCATCGGGCTTAGGCCCAAGGGGGCGCGGGTGTATGAACTGGCAGACGGGCGCGAAATCAAAATGAACATCACCACAGCGGACATCGAATTTATGGGGGAGATCGTCGGCGGAACGATCCTTTTCGGCGAGGAAAACGCCGAACCGTTGCTCGGCGTTACGGCCTTGGAGTCCGTGGGTATTGAGGTTGATCCGAGTAATCAACGCCTGAAAAGGCTGCCGGCCGTGCGGCTCAAGAATCTGCGGACGAGATCGAGAAAGGAGAATCAGCATGAGAGTGCGACAGCCGCGTTATAGCAAAGAGGAGTTCGCCCGGCGAGGTCAGGCGATCTACGAGCAACGAGTGAGGTTGCAGGTGGAAGAAGGCAATAGGGGCCGGATCGTGGCGATTGATATTGAGACAGGCGAGTTCGAGGTGGGGGACGACACCCTTGCCGCCTCTGGTCAACTGTTGGCGCGTTGCCCGGCGGCGCAGCCGTGGTTGGTGCGTATCGGGCATCGGGCGGTACATCGGTTCGGGCAGTCGCATACAGGGAGCTCAATATGATTGAGGGCAGAGTAAATGAGAATTGCGAGGCGACCATCCGCCTTACCCTTCGTGGCATTACCGGGGATGAGCATGAAATTGAGGCCATAATCGACACTGGCTTCACCGGTCACCTGACGCTCCCGATGGCGTTGATAGACCGACTGGCCCTGTCTTGGCAAAATCGCGCCCAAGCACTACTAGCCGATGGCAGCTTGCACGTATTCGACGCGTATGTAGGAACCGTTTTATGGAACGGACAGGACCGCACGGTAGAAGTGGATGCGGCAGATACTGATCCCCTTGTAGGAATGGGATTGCTCCGAGGACACGGCCTAAGAGTGGACGTAGTGGAAAATGGTGCGGTGAAGATTGAGGAATTGGTTTGACTGTGCAGATTCTCTAGACGGAACTGATATAGCAATTCTAAATTATTTAAGAGATGTTATATATTGCTTTAATTTAGGGAACTGGAAGTATTTTTTCGTCGAATTCCCTTGACAAAGAGGTCTTTGATCGGTTCAAAGTTTGTGGTCCGCAACGCATGGGTACGCACAAAAGTCTTCCCTTTTAACCAAATATCTTCAACGGGATTTTCTTGCGGTGTATAAGGGGCCAATCGCATACAGCATACCTTCCATGGAACCGGTGGTCGGTTCGCTTGTATCGTTTCGAGAACGGTGCACATGGCCTGTTGACGATGATAGGAAGCCCCATCCCAAAAAATCAATAACCGTTGACCGGGACGACGCTGTTGTATATAGCGTATAAAGTCCACTGTATGCTGCGAATTGGCCTTGGGATCGCTTTGCATCAGGAAGGTCCCCTTGACGACATCCAAGGCCCCATAATCGGTCTGGCGTTGACGGGCGTTGTCCATGCACACCCTAAGCCGTTGATCGGATCGGCCCCCAGCATCCCCCCAGGGTAGGTGCGACTCGTCAACAAAAAAGGCACTCAGACGCCCCGCTTGGAGATCTGGCATATACGCGGCTAGTTTTTTTTATCTCAGCGCGCCGTGCGATCCCTTGGCGCGGGTCGGCTTGGGGCGAACGGGCGTGGGGCTTCTTCCGACGATAGCCCGCCTGCGAGAGCAGAGCGTAATAACGCTGTGAGGAGCGATAGACCACGCCAAACTGTGTTTGGATATAGGAGGCCAACGACGCCACCGAGGGCGGCGATGGGGTGGCTAACCAGCGGGTAATTTGCGCCCGCTGAGCGGCCGACAAATAGGAGAGCGAGCCTTTATAGCCTAAGCGCAAGCATTCGACCCCCTCAGATAGATACCGCTTCTTCCACGTACGGATGAACCCCGACTGAACGCCGAGCACCGCTTGAATCATATTAACCTTTCAAGGCATTTCGGATTGCTATAGGACAACATCCGCGGTTCTTTATCTTGGTCTCTTGGTCGCCGGACGAACGCCGCGTCGCCATAGTAGCTGAAAAAGGGAGTGATCGCGGCCTTTTAGAAGCATCCAGATGCGTAGCAAAGGCTGGTCAATCGGCGGTGCGTCGCTTAGGTTTGCCTGCACAAAAGGAGGCGTTGCATGGCGTCAGTATATAAGGTGTTGCTCATCGGCGGGCGCGGCGCGATTGGCTCGGGCCTGCGGACCTATATGCCGCGGCTCGACCCGCGCTACCGCATAGTTTCCGTGGATTTGCCCGGTGCGCCAGACAAGGCGACCGAGCCGGATGCCGGCGGGGATTTTATCGACCTCGATATTACGAAATCGCCGGATGCCTTTCGCG
This sequence comes from Candidatus Latescibacterota bacterium, assembly GCA_965242865.1. Lineage (GTDB taxonomy): Bacteria > Latescibacterota > UBA2968 > UBA8231 > UBA8231. The sequence continues at coordinate 3,260,427 of CBDETK010000013.1, read as the reverse complement.
CCCTGATTCCCGGGTGCGACTTGGTCGTCTATCTGGCTCGGTGCGGCGGCTTGGCGGCCATGAACCGGATGACCGACTTGGTTTTTGCAGCGGTGTTGGCCCAAGACGAGCCGCCGATGATCGTCGGCTCCAGCTCGGTTCACGCGGTGGATGGACTGTACGACTTTCACCAACCGGGCTTCTACTGGACCTTGGCCGAGCGGCAGTTCGACCAGATAACCGATTGGCCCGAGCGAATTTCCGCGGCCGTGCCCGCACACCCGATCAACGACTACGGACGCGAAAAAGCCCACGTGGAGGAATGGGTGCAAAAGGTCGCCGACCAAGGCCACAGCGCGGTTGCCATGCGTTGGGGTGGCGTCAATGCACAAAACGACGCCCGCGCCGCGGAACGGGGCTACTTTGCCGTCTGGTGCCACCAAGAGGACGCCGCCCGCTTGGTCCACGCCTGCTTCCAGCGGCATTGCGCCGGTGACCTGCCCAGCGGCGCGCACTATTTTGCGATCTCGGACAACACCTACAACATCTTTGACATTGAAACGCCCCGGCGCGAAGTGGGCTACGACCCAGTACACAACGCGGAGACGTATTATTGATGGCTGATAGAAGCCGATGGCGGAACCGTAGTTCGCTCGCGCACCAATTGAGCCTGTTCCCTTCCACACAGAAAGGATTTTTATGCCCATCATTCCTGCTACAGACCCCCGCCTGACGTGGAGCGGTGCCCTCTCGCTCGAACAGGGGCCGGGCTGGGTCAAGCCTTGGCGCATTCCCCACGTAGATTTGGACTTGTACTCGCCCGGGGCGAGCGGCTTGGCCGAGCGGGCCGAGATGCCTTCGGGCGTGCGAGTGTGCTTGGTCTCGGATGCCGAGGAATTAGTCGTCGGCTGCGAGCCGCTGGCCGAAGACGGCTGCTTTGACCTGTGCATCAACGGATCGATCGCGGCCACGGCTGCATATCGGGCGGGTGCGACCGAGGTCCGCTTTGCGGGCTTGCCGGCGGGCGAGAAATCCTTGGAAATCTGGCTGTCGCCGGCCATGCCCGTCGCCCTGCGCCACCTCGAATTGCCCGCGGGAGCGCGTTGCGAAAAAAGCGAGGACACTCGGCTGAAGTGGGTTACTTATGGCAGCTCGATCACTCATTGCAGCAACGCCGGATCGCCCGCTACCACTTGGCCCGGGGTGGTCGCTCGCGCTCGAGACTTCAACCTCACTTCGCTGGGCTACGGCGGCCAGTGCCACGCCGACCCGTTCATCGCCCGGCTAATCCGCGACCTGCCCGCAGACTTTATCTCGGTCAAGCTCGGCATCAACATCTACGGTGCGGCCAGCCTCGGGCCGCGTGCCTTCCGCCCGGCCGTCCTCGGCACCATTGCCACCATCCGCGACGGTCATCCCCACACCCCGTTGGCAGTCTGCTCGCCGATTTGGGGGCACGACCGCGAGACCACGCCCAATGCGGTCGGCCTAACCTTGGAGCAGATGCGGGTCGAGGTTGCGGAAGCGGTCGAAGCGTTTAAGCGGCGCGGCGACGACACCATCTATTACATCGGCGGTCTCAAGCTCTTTGACGAAAGCCTCGCCGAATATCTGCCCGACAATCTCCATCCAGACGCTACGGGCTACGTGCGTATGGGCGAGAATTTTCTCGCAGAAGTGTTTGGGGTGCAGGGAGTGGAGGTGGGGAGGTAGAAAGACTCACGCCTGACGTCAAGCGGTCCGCCCGATGGTCTCGATGACGGTTCCGCCGATTAGCCAGACCAGCCACAAAAGCCCCAGCAAGACAGTCGCCTTCCGCACGGGCGCGTCGGTCAGCGCGCTCAACCCGACGCCCATGATCCCAATCTGCCACAGGTCAAAGGGATTGAGGGCCATGAGTACCCGGCCGCCAAACGTGGCGGCCGCCTCCTCGGACAGGAAAAGGCCCAGCCCGATATGCGCCTCAATGTTGCCCGTCGCCAGCACCAGCACCGCCTGCACCGCCCACTCAACAGCCACCACTAGGGCCGCATAAGCTTTGACTACCAGCATTTGCCGGTAGCTAACCTCGGCTTGGAAAACCGAGCGCACCAGCACCAACAGCACGCCCCCGACCACGACCAAAGAAGAGAAAAGCCCCACCGGGATCACCATCCAGCCATGCGCTTGGAACGCCGCTAGGCGCTGCCGCTCGGCCTCGTCCAAGCTCTCTAGTTGCTGCTGGACGGCTGGAGGGGCCGCGTTGAAGGCTAGGTGATGGGCACCAATCCCGACCGCGCAAACCAAGAGCGCCGGCAGCAACCAGTCGTGTGCGCTCTCTTGGCCGCGCACTGCGGCAAAAGCCGTGCGAGGTGCATAAAACACGCGCTGCATCCGCACAAAAAGGCTCATATCTTCGGCGGCAAACCCCGGTCCGGTCGCGCTCATGGTCCGTTTCTCCATTGGGTGTGAATTCCTTTAATATAGAGGCCGCAGGGCCAATTCCAAACCAAGGAGTGGGGGAGAGATGGCCCGGTGGCTGGCGAATTAGTTGCTTGTGTTGCGGCTAAGATTGACTATATTTAGCCCATTGTTTGTCTCTGCAATAGTTGTAGGGGCGTTTATGGACCGCGTTGGCAGTCGTTCGGATCCGCGTAGATTCCTACCCCCGGGCCTGATGTAGTTTTCCTACCGAAAAGCCTGAAGCAGTAGATTCCTACTCAAAGTTATTCGCACGCTCTGCACTAACCGCACATTGCAAAGGATTTTACTCATGGCAGACCGCGAGAAGGGAACCGTAAAGTGGTTCAACGACGCGAAGGGCTTCGGATTTATCGAGCGCGAAAACGGCGAAGATGTTTTCGTCCACCACAGCGCGATCCGGGCCGAGGGGTTTCGCTCCTTGTCCGACGGGCAGGAAGTGGAGTTTGAAGTCGTTCAGGGCAAGAAAGGCCCGGCGGCTGAGAGCGTCGTAGCACTTACTTAGACCCTTGCGCTTTACCATAGTGCAGAAGGGGGTGATGTACACCGCATCACCCCCTTTTTTATGGGGCTTATATAGTTGTCTAAGCGGATAGGGTTTTTTTGACGATTTAACCAAATTTGGCAAATTCGTCAAAGTTTTTGAACTCGAATGTTTTACAAATTTAACCAAGTTTAGCAAAATTTGTAGAGATTTTATGCCGATGCACCCTGCTTAGGCATCTATATAATTCCCTTTTTTATTTTGGAGTTTAGATGAAGATTCGCGTCGATAATCTGTCTGCTGACACCACTGAGGACGACCTCCGCACGCTGTTTGAGTTGTTCGGTGCGGTCGCCGCTGTCACCATTGACCCACGCCGCCGCTGGGGCCAAATCGACATGCCCAGCAAGGCCGCGGCCCGCGAGGCCATTGACATGCTCAACGGGCAAAACCTCAAGGGCTTTGACCTAGTCGTCGAGGAAATGACCGCCCGCCCCTTCTCGCGCCCGCGCGGCAAGCCCCGGCGGGGCCGACGGCGCTAGCTGTCTAGCGGGAACCGCAGAAAATGCCTCCTTAGAGCAAGCAGGCCGTCTTCCTCATGCACGATGTAGCGCTCGATTTACTCATCTTGCTCGCCGGAATTTGGCTGGTGGCCGTGACCTTACGGCCGCTGGGCCTGCCGACGGTGATGGGCGAACTGATCGTCGGGGTCTTGGTGGGGCCGGCCGTGTTCGGCTGGGTCGAGCCGGACGAGGCCATCCGGTTGTTGGCCGAGATCGGCATCTTCTTTCTGATGTTCCACGCCGGGGTGGAGACCCAGCCCAACGAGTTTTTCGCCGCGCTCAAGCGCTCGCTGGGGGTGGCGATAGCCGGGGCCGCAGTGCCCTTTGCGGTCAGCTTTGCCGTCGCCCAACTCTTCGGGCTGGAGCTGGCCGCCTCGGTCTTCGTGGGGCTGATCATCGGCACCGCTACCGCCGTTGTAATTACCCTAAAAAGCCTCAAGGACTTGGGGTTGACTGATACGCGCATTGCGCGAATCATCATCGCTAGTTGCATCATCAACGACCTTTTGACCTTGATCTTTTTTAGCCTCGTGATCGGCGCGCTGTCCGGGGGCACCTTTGCGCCTTTGGACCTCGCCGTCAACTTGGGCAAAGTGGTGGGGTTCTTCGCGGTCGCGCTGCTGTTGGGCACCTTCGTCTATCCCCGCCTCACCCTGCCCTTCCGCTCCGAAGGCGGCAAGGGCTTTACCTTTGTACTGCTGGCCGCCGTTGCAGCCGGTCTTTTTGCCGAGGCCATTGGGCTGCACATGATTTTGGGTGCCTACTTGGCGGGCCTGTTCTTTGAAGAGCGCGTCGCCCACCCCAACCTAGTCAAGGTGGTAAACGACCGCGCCTACGGCATTGCCTATTCGTTCCTCGGGCCAATTTTCTTCATCTCGCTGGGCTTTTCCATTTCGTTTGACATTAGCGCGGCGAGCGTGGCGTTTATCGCGTTGCTGGCAGTGACGGTCATCGCCGGGCAAGTGCTTAGTGCCGGCGGCATGGCCCTGCGCCTTGGCATGTCTTGGCGCGAGGCAATGACGGTGGGCGTGGGCATGTGCGGCCGCGCCGAGATGGCGTTTATCTTGGCCGCGCTGGCCTTGGCGCAAGGGGTCATCGGTCAGGAGACCTTTAGCATTTTGATCTTCACGGCATTCCTGTTAAATCTCTTCACGCCGCTGGCACTCAAGGGCTGCGCCGTCCTCCTAGAAGGCCGGGTGGCGCATGGGGGCGACACCCAACTCGGGGTGTTTCAGATCGACAAATTCAATACCCCGCTCTTTGACGAAAATCCAACCGAAGGCACCTTGCCTACAGTAGAAGACGCCGTGGTCATCTACCGCTACGGCCCGGCGGTCGAGACCCTAATCGACGAGCTTTCCAGCCGGCACCGGCCGCTGGTGGTGATCGAAGAGGACGAGGCAACGGCGCGGCCGCTTCAGACGAGGGCTGGTGTACAGGTCGTACACGCGAACCTAGCGACAGAGACTCTGGACCTACAGCCGTTGACCGAGGCGAAGGCACTGGTAGCCAACGGTTCCGACGACGACAACGCGCTGTTTACGCTCAGTGCCCGCGAGGCCGGCTTTGCCGGTCCCATCGTGGCGATGATAGAGCACCCCCAGCGCCGCGGCCCCATGTTGCTGGCGGGTGCGACCGTGGCCTTTACCCCCAACCATGTCCTCGCCGCGGCAATTGCCGTCCGCGCCAGTGCGAAGATCGGGCCGCGCGTGGCCGGCGTAGAGCCGCTCGACTCGTTCCTCGAAGTGGCCGAGCTGCGCGTTCACGACCAAAGCCCGCTCGCCAACCGCACCTTGGCCGAGGCCGAGCTCTACACCCGGACCGGGGCCCACATCGTCGGGCAGTGGGCGGACGACGCGCTCGGGTCGCCGCCAGCCGCGGCGGAAAAGCTACTGCCCGGGGCCATTTTAGTGGCGGTCGGTACGCCCGCGAGCATTCACAGGTTAAACGACATGGCCCGGCCAATTACCCAGCAAGGGCCGATTGCGGTGATTGGCTTTGGCGATGTCGGGCAGAAGCTGGTCGAGATTCTCCGTGCGGCGGGCGAGGACGTGCGGGTCGTCGATGCGGTCGAAAGGGCCGGCGTCGATGCGGTCGGCGATGTGCTCGATGTGCGCGTCCTAGACCGCGCCGCCATTGCAGAGGCCCGGGTCGTCATCCTCGCCCTCGACAGCGACGGGGCCGCCCTGTTCGCCGCGGCCGTAGTCCGCGATCACGTCCCAGAAATTCCTCTGTTGGCCTGCGTGTCCCACGTTGAAAACGCAGACCGGGTGCAGCGCGCTGGGGCTGATTTCGCGCTCTCGGTCAGCCAAGTCGCCGGCCAGTTGCTGGTTCACCACGTCCTCGGCGAGACGGTTTCGCACAAGCCCCGGATCAAGATGGTCAAGCTCAGGCCCGGCCCGCTCGCTGGACGCCACCCGCTCGCCGCCCGCATCCGCGAGCGCACGGGCTGCTCGGTGGTGGCTGTTGAGCGAGCTGGCGATGTGATCATGGAGATCCCGGCTTCGTTGGTACTGGAGCCCGAGGACGCGCTTTACATCTGCGGCACGGCCGCGGCCTTTGACCGCTACTACGAAGAGTTTCCGACTTAGTGCTGAGGTGGATAGGCCCGGAACAAATCCCGCTGCGCTTCGGTGAGGCGGGCGAACGTCTCTGGGGTGATGTGTTGCCTTTCGTCCATGGTGGCGATGTTTTGCGACATCATCCAATGCGGTCCGTACCCCACGTGCAGGGTCTTGCGCGTCTGCTCAGAGCGGTTGGTGAAACCGCCGTGGCGCAAATTCTCGGTGAAGAGAATCGCGTCCCCAGCCTTGACCGCTAGGCCGATCATGTCTGGGTCTTCGTCCGGGTCGTTGCTGTGGGGCGAGGGCAAATTGGTCTTGTGCGTCCCCGGCACCACGCAAAAGGCCCCCTGCTCGTTGGTGCAATCGTGGATGAAATAGACCATCCGCACCATCATGCAGTCGATGCCGTGCTCGGTGTAGCTATAGCGGTACTTTTGGCTGGCCGCGACGGTGCCGCCGTGGCAGCCGGTGGCGTTGCCGCGGTAGCGGATGCGGATCTCGGAGTTGTTGATCGTCGGCCGCTGTTTGACGATGCCGCGGATGTAGTTCATCGTCGGCTGGTGGTCGAGCAACAGGTCAAAGGCCGGGTTGGCGTTCCAGTAATCTTCAATGATGAGGGTCTTGCCCTCGGCCCGCTCGCCGTTGGCGTGATAGCCGCGCTCGGGATTGGCGTGGTAGTTGGCCCCCCAGCCGCTTTGCTTGCGCGGCGGCTGGGCAACGTGCGCGAGCGCGTGCTCTTCCAGCTCATCGACGGCCTCGGCCAGCGCGGCCACTTGGGTCTCGTCGAGCAGGTTTTCAATGACGATGTAGCCTTGGCGGTCGAATTCAAAGGTTTCGATTTCGTTCACGTGGTTCTCCTCAGCGGGGCGGTCTCTGTGTGCAGGGCAACAGTACCACGCCGGTCCGCGACTGTCAAACGGCCCGGCCGCACACCTTGACAATACAATTTGGGAATTCTATTTTTTGAACCTGTCAGGCTAAAAACGAACTTTGGCCCGTTCGTCTAGAGGCCTAGGACGCCGGCCTCTCACGCCGGTAACACGGGTTCGAATCCCGTACGGGCTACCAATTAAACCCCAAGTTGGCGATAACGACTTGGGGTTTTCTTTTGCCAATCCACTAGGCCATCGAGCCTCGCGTTGTGCTCGTAGTATTTTTATAGCAAAATGCTACCAAAAGCGGAGTTTCACAAATGCCCGATATACTTATCAAGAAAGTCCCCGCTGACCTGCATCGCCGCCTCAAAGAGGACGCCGCCAAGCACCAGCGATCCATGGCGCACCATGTGTTAGCACTTATAGAAAACAGCCTTGAAGAGCCCGCGAAGCTCGACCTACCTGCCCCGATTAAGCCCGCCAAACCTCTTACACAAACGATTCTGTCTAAAGGCATCAAAGAAGGGCGTCCTTGATCGTCGTCGATACGAACGTCATCGCCTAGCTCAGCATCCGCACTGGACCTCGGTCCCGGGCCGCGCCTCGTCGCCGGCGGTGGCGTAGCCGTCGCGCTTCCACCAGTCGAGGCCGCCGATGAGTTCGCGCACCTGAAAGCCCAGCGTCAACAGTTTCAACGCCGTCTTGGTCGAGGCGTTGCAGCCGATGCCATCGCAGTAGCAGACATAGAGCTTTGATTTGTCGAGCGAAGCAGTGGAATTGGAGCAGATCGCCCGGTGGGGCAGGTTGAGTGCGCCCGGAATGTGCTCTTGGGCATACGCCTCGGCGGAACGGCCATCGACGACAGCGATGGGTTCGTTCTCGCCCAACGCCACGTACAGATCCCACGAATCCATTTCGTAAGCGAGCTTGCGCTGGTAGTGGTTTAGCTGGTCCATGGACATAGTTTTTCCCGTTGTTGAAGCGTTAGCGTCTCGTGGATTGTCGAAATCGCAGCCGTCTGTGCTCGCAAGTTGGCGGCCCGTATCGCAGCCCTACGTCCGCATCCCCGACTGCGCTTCAAAGCCCAGCAAGCGCTTCAGGGTCGGCGTCGCCCGTGCGACGACCTCGGGCCGCGCCAGCTTGAATTGGTCCTGCTGCGGCTTCACAAACGAGCGGCAGAAAAATCCCAACAGAATCATTCGCTCTTGCTCGGTGTGATTGGCGCCGCTGCCGTGCCAAGTCGCGCCGTGGAAGACTACAATGTCGCCTTGTTGCGCGTCTAGCTGGATGACGTCGTCGTATGCTTTTTCCGGGTCGGGCGGACACCCGCGCTTGTAGCTGCCCGGCACGATTCGCGTAGCCCCGTTTTCAGGCGCGAAGTCGTCGAGTACGTAGATGGTGTTGGCGCACAGGGCGATGGACGGCGGCGGCTGGGGAAAACTGCCCAGCGGAAAGTCGAGGTGCAGGCGGCCAGCCGGCGCACCCGGGCCGATGAGATTGACGGTGAAGCTGCTCAAGATGCAGTTGTCGCCTAGCAGGTGCTCTTGGAGCGCGAGGACCTGCGGTAGCTGGATCATTTCCTCGTAAATGCGCCCCTTGTTGACGAGGTTCCATACGCGCTGGGCGCAGCCGTCGAGGTAGAGATGCTCGCCCCCGGCGGCTCGCTCCGCGGCGAGCAGCGCGGCCGAGCGGGCGCGCAAGGCGTTGGCCTGCTCCGCAGTCAACGCGCCTTTGAGCACGGCGTACCCGTATTCGTCGAGTTGGGCCTTGGCGTCGGCGGTGGTCATGGTGACGTTCCTACCCCCGCCCGACAAACGGCATTTTCGTCGCCATGATGGTCATAAACAGCACGTTGGTGTCCAGCGGCAGCTCGGCCATCTGCACTACGGCGCGAGCCACGTGCTCGACGTCAAAGCGCGGCTCGACCCGCTTGGAGCCATCGGCCTGCGGGACGCCAGCGTTCATTCGCTGCGTCATGTCGGTCGCCGCGTTGCCAATGTCGATCTGACCGCAGGCAATGTCGTATTTGCGCCCGTCGAGCGAGGTTGATTTGGTGAGGCCAGTAATGGCGTGTTTGGTGGCGGTATAGGGGGCGGAGTTGGGGCGCGGGGCTGCGGCCGAGACCGAGCCGTTGTTGATGATCCGCCCGCCGCGCGGCGTTTGGTCCTTCATCATGCGGAAGGCCGCTTGGGTGCAGAGGAAGGCGCCGGTCAGGTTGACGGCGACGACCTTTTGCCACTGTTCGTATTCGAGGTCTTCCAACAGCATGGCCGGGGCGCCGGCCCCGGCGTTGTTGAACAGCACATCGAGCCGGCCGAAGCACTCGGCGACTCGGGCAAACAGCGCGGCCACGGCTTGGGGATCGCCCACGTCAGTGGGCACTGGCAGCATAAGGGCATTCGCTCCCGCCATGGCCGCGGTCGCCGCTAAGGCATCTTGACGCCGGCCCGCTAGGGCCACCGCATAGCCGGCCTCGGCCAACGCGAGGGCCGAGTGGCGACCGATGCCGCTGCCCGCGCCCGTGACGAGGGCGACTTTTGTCGGTGATTCCATATTATAGTCTCCTTGCTTGAGGGGTCCTAGGCGATTCGTCGGGCGGCCTTTACCGCTCGCCGCCGCTCGTGCAACACGCCTTCCGTATATCCATTCGGGGTGGTGCGGCCGTTGAACACTAGGTCCAAGGCCGCTTGAAATTCGATGCTGGCGTCGAGATCGGGGGCCATGGGGCAATACGCCGGGTCGCCGCTGTTTTGCGAATCGACCACGGTGGCCATGCGAGCAAAGGTCGCCCGCACCTGCTCCTCGCTGGCGACTTGGTGATGTAGCCAGTTGGCGATGTGCTGACTGGAAATCCGCAAGGTGGCGCGGTCTTCCATCAGGCCGATGTGGTTGATGTCCGGCACCTTGGAGCAGCCAATGCCTTGGCCAATCCAGCGCACTACGTAGCCCAAAATCCCTTGGGCGTTGTTGTCTAGCTCCTGCTGAATCTCGGCGGGGCTGAGCCGGCGATTGAGCACCGGCGGGCTGAGAATCGCGTCGAGCGAGGCCCGCTCTCGCTCGGCTAGCTGGCCGAGGGTCGCGAAAACATCGACTTGGTGGTAGTGCAGCGCGTGCAGGGTGGCCGCGGTCGGCGACGGCACCCACGCGGTCGTCGCCCCCGCTTGGGGATGGCCTATCTTGGTCTCTACCATCTCGCGCATCCGCTCGGGCATCGTCCACATCCCCTTGCCGATCTGCGCCCTTCCCACCAAGCCGGTTGCGATGCCGATGTCCACATTCCAGTCCTCGTAGGCGCGGAGCCAACGCTGCTCTTTGATCTCCATTTTGGGCAGCACAGGCCCCAGCTCCATGCTGGTGTGGATCTCGTCCCCAGTCCGATCGAGAAAGCCGGTGTTGATAAAGACGACGCGCTCGGCCGCGCAGCGGATGCACTCGCTGAGATTGACTGTGGTGCGGCGTTCCTCGTCCATGATGCCGATTTTCAGGGTGTTTTTATTTAGTCCTAGGGCCTCCTCCACGCGCGAGAACAGCTCGACGGTCGCGGCCACCTCGTCCGGGCCGTGCAACTTGGGCTTTACCGTATAGACGCTGCCGGTCTTGCTGTTGCGGTAGCGGCCCCGGCCCTTGAGGTCGTGGATCGCCGATAAGCTGAGGACCATGGCGTCGAGAAAGCCCTCGGGGATTGCTGCGCCGTCGGCCGTGGTCGCCGCATCCGTGTACAGGTGGAGGCCGACGTGGCGCACCAGCAACAAGCTGCGCCCGGGCAGCGTCAAGGGCTGGCCGTTGGGGGCGGTAAAGGTGCGGTCGGCACGCAAGCGGCGCGTCCGGGTTTGCCCATCCTTGACAAAGGTGGCTTCTAGCGTGCCCTGCATCAGGCCATTCCAGTTGCCATAGACGAGGACCTTGTCCTCGGCATCGACTGCGGCCACGGAATCCTCGCAATCTTGGATCGTGGTAATGGCCGCTTCTAAGAGCACGTCTTTGACGCCAGCGCGGTGCGATCGCCCAATGGGGTGGGTGCGGTCAATCTGGATTTCGATGTGCAACCCATTGTGGCGGAGCAAGACGCTGCCCAGCCGCTCTCCGTCGGCGGCATAGCCGACGAACTGCCCGGGGTCTTTGAGGCCAGCCTCTTGGCCGCTTGCAAAGCGGACGCCCAAGGTGTGCCCGCCGCCCGTCTCGCGCAGAAAAAACTCCGCCACCTCCCGGTACGCCCCTCGTTGGAGGCCGACGACCTCGTCGAGAAACGCCTCGCTGTGCGCGATGACTTGGGCGCCGCGCTCGGCTTGGTACGCGCCCACCGGGACGCGGCCCGCAATGACATCCGTGCCGTACAGGGCGTCGTACAAGCTGCTCCAGCGCGCATTCGCCGCGTTGAGCGCGTAGCGCGCATTGTCCACCGGGACCACGAGCTGGGGGCCGGCGAGGGAGGCGATTTCTGGGTCGATATGTTCCGGGCGGATTCGATGCGCCTCGCCCGGGGGAAGCAAGTATCCAATCGCCTCGAGAAAGGCTCGGTAGCCCTTGGGATCCAACGGCTCGCCGCGCCGCTTTTGGTGATAGGCGTCGATCTGGGCCTGCACGTCGTCGCGCCGCTGGAGGAGCTGTTGATTCTTGGGGCCCAAGTCTTGGACAATTTTCCCCAGTGCCGCCCAAAAGTGCTCGACCGCCACGCCTGTCCCGGGCGCAATTTGTTCGGCGACGAGGTCGTAGAGCCGCTGGGCGACGAGCAAGCCGCCGCTGGCTATTTTTTTTGCTGATTCCACCGCGAGGTGCTCCGTTTAATTGTGCCGACGCAAGAGTATAACCATTTACGGCGCGTACGACCTAGTGGGGGGGATGGACAGGACGGGCAGAATTTGGCTAGTTTTTAGGCCCGTAGCTTATATGCGTTATACGCGCCAAACAAAAGACGGATCATGCACTACGACCCATGCCAACGCACCTTTGACTGCGAGCCGACGCTCACTGATTCCCAAGTCCTCGAATTCTGCCGCGAGGGCCATCTCTTGCTCAAAGGCGTCGTGCCCGACGCGATCAACCAGCGCACCTGCGCTTGGCTCGATGGCGATATTCCGGCCCAGCCGAGCTACATCCCCGCCGGCCTGACCGAGGCCGACCTCGACCGCATCCGCTTCACCCACGAGCCGAGTTCCATTTTCTTGGAGGACTGGTTCGTCGAACACGTCCTGCTCAATCCCCAATTAGCCGGTGCCATGCGCTCGCTCTTAGGCCCCAACGTCGGCCTGCCGGTCTTAGCCAGCCACCACCGGGTTGATTGCCCGGCCGAACCCCAAGGCTGGCACCAAGATGCCGACCACATTTTCGGCCCGGAGCTGCGCTTTTTGGAGGTCTTCTACTTTCCCCAAGACACGCCCGTAGAGTTAGGACCGACCGAGTTGGTGCCCGGCTCGCACATTCAACCTGCTCGCCGCGACCGGGAAGAAGGGGGCGTGTTTTGCGCTGGCCCGGCTGGCACCATCGGAATCCATCACCAGAGCATCCTCCACCGCCGTGGCCAGTCCACCGCTAAGGGCCTCCGTCGGATGCTCAAGTACAATTACTGGCGCACCACGCGGCCGGCCCGCAACTGGATCGTCGAGGAGGACTTCGACTTTCAGAGCGCGTATTACGGCGGGCACGGCACGGCGCGCTACTATGCCCATATATTCTATTGGCTCTGCGGCCAGGGCGAGCAGTTCCGCATTATCGGCGGGCAGGCTTGGCCTTGGCAGACCGAAAACCAGATCGGGCCGTCTTATGGCTTTGACGCCGAGGAAGGCTACCGGCCCAACTGGCGTCGAGACAATCCCGACGGGTACGCGCATTGAAGCCGTTTACTAACCGCTAACCGCCGCGAGAAAGCGGCACCCTCATAAGGAGATAGAACGTGAAAGCACTAAAGCCCATGCTGTTGATTGCTTGGCTCGTGGTTGGGACCATCGTCCCGGTGGTGGCCGAAGCCCAAACCGACCGGCCCGCCATCGTAGCATTCTGCAAGTCCGTAAAGGGCAAAGATTTTTACCTCAAGATCGGCGTGGTCAGCATCCAGCATCTGATCGGCAGTACGGATGTTACCCATATATTCCCGGGGCCAGAAGTTTCGTACCGAGGGGCGTTAGACGGTGTGAGGGACATACTGGCTTCTGATGCGGAAGACTTTGCCGAAGAAGCGCGGTTGGAAGCCGCCAATATGGAAGAGGCATCCGTCCGCCACTACAGGCGCGGGACTAGGGTGACGATCGAAAAATCCAAGGTGGAAAAAGACGAAATGGAGATTCACCTCAGGGAAGCGGGCGGCTCCAAAACAAAGGTTCGCTTCAAATTCGGCAAGCACCCCGACGCGTACAACGTGGCGACGGTAAAGGAGATGTTTGCCTTTACTTTTGCCGCGACTAAGGAAGAATTAGCGGGAAAGCCGGTAGAGCTCACGATGGGCATGTCCATCGCCGATGTCGTGCAATTAAAGGGCAACCCGCTGACGCGCGTGAACCTTGGCGCAAAGACGGTTCTCTCATACGACGACATAATACTCGTATTCCAGAACGGCGGATTGTCGGACGCTCGGTAGGTATTCACAAACGGCACCTCTGCCGTAGCGGCAAACGGAAGAGACGCAGAGGCGCGAGCCCGGTTGCGCGGACGCTTGGTGAATGAGCAATTCCAATATATAACGGTAGTCGAAACGCGCACTTTCCTCTCGGCCGTTTCTCGGATTATGACGGAGGCGGACCGAGAGGAATTTGTCGCTTTTATTGCCGTGAATCCACTGCGTGGAGATCGCATCCGAGGAACAGGTGGTATCCGCAAAATTCGTTGGGGCATAAAAGGGCAAGGCAAGAGAGGTGGCCTGCGCGTGATCTATTATTACCACAGCGAGCGCATGCCGCTCTTTCTGCTCTCGGCCTACGAGAAAAGTGTAGAGAGCGATTTAGCAGAGTCGGAAAAAGTAGCCATGCGTCGTTTGGTTCAGCAGCTTAAAGATCAGTTCTTGCGCTGATCGGTCAGGTTGAAAGCATTCGGTAGAGGAGAGCATGAGTAAAATCGGCGACGAGATTATAGATGGGTTACGCGATGCACTGAAGTATGCGGAAGGCGAGACGACGAGCAACAAGGAGCATCGCGTCTTAATACCTGAGCGCGTCAATGTGCGGGATGTGCGTCAACGGCTCAATATGACGCAGAAGGAGTTTGCACAGCTCTTCGGATTCAGCGTGTATTCTATCCGCAACTGGGAGCAGGGAAAGCGGCAGCCGGAGGGATCGGCTCGGGTATTGCTGACGATTATCGCTAGGGAACCGGACGCAGTACGGCGGGCGTTAGTGTTGTAATAGCCCCCATCGCCTCAGCTCGTTCGACGACTTGGTCGAAGAAGAACTGGTCGGCCTGATTGAAGTCGGTCCCAAAGCGTCCGTTGACGACGTCAATGAGTTGCGAAAGCGGCATCGGTTCCTCATGCACGGCCCCGCTGCCCAGTTCGGTCGGCCCATCTAGATGGGATGACTTGGCTCAGAAAGCCGTAGAGGTTGCGAAACGCTTGGACCTTTCCGCGCCAGAGTTCGGCCTCGGCCGCGTCGTCTTTCCGCAGATCGATAAAGCGCGTCACCGCAGGATTGAGCGCGGCGTTCATTGCTTGGTGATCTTGGACGCTCTGACGCTGCTTTGGCTCGAAATACACTGCACAGAACCGCTCAACCTCTTCATCGAGATAGATCCCGGCCGCGTCGAGCTCTCCCTTGACCGCGTACATGCGGGCGGGATCGACCTCCGCTCCCATTTCCGCCCCTTCGTAATAGACCTTGAACGCCGCACAAATTTCTGCGCGGTCGTTTACAAAGTCGAGAACAAACGCGTCCTCCTTTAGCGGGTGGGTGCGGTTCAGGCGGGAGAGCGTCTGAACCGCTTGGATGCCTGCCAGCCGCTTGTCCACGTACATCGTGTGCAGGAGCGGCTGATCAAATCCGGTCTGGTATTTCTCCGCCACGAGCAGCACTTGGTACTCCTGGGTTGCGAACTTTTCTGGCAGTTCCTTCTCCCGGATGCCTAGGTTCATCTTCTCTTCGGTATATGACTCGCTCGGAAGTTGGTCGTCGCGAACTTCGCCCGAGAAGGCTACGAGTGTTTTGATTGCGTACTGCTTCTTTTGGATGTAGCGATCAAAGCTCTGCTTGTATCGCACCGCTTCGAGCCGGGAGCCGGTGACGACCATTGCTTTGGCGCGGCCGCCGATCTTGTGGCGCGTGACGGCGTGGAAGTGCTCGACCATCACCTCAGTTTTCTGCGCGATGTTGTGGGGGTGCAGGCGTAGAAAACGCGCTAACGCCAGCGCTGCTTTCTTCCGCTCGACGTTTGGATCGTCTTCGCAAGCCTTGAGCAATTTGAAATAGGTCGCGTACGTGGTATAGTGCTTGAGCACGTCGAGGATGAAGCCTTCCTCGATTGCCTGACGCATCGCGTAGCGATGGACCGGCTCGCCGTTTTGGCCGAACACGGCAAGGGTCTTGTGTTTGGGCGTGGCCGTGAAGGCGAAGAAACTCAGGTTCGCTTGCCGGCCGCGCTTGGCCATGCTGCGGAACAGTTCCTCTTGGTCTTCGCGGCCTTCCTCCTCCGCGCGTTTCCGAGCCTCTTTTAGCAGATTTTCGCCTCCGAGGACCTCCTTGAGAGCCGTTGATGCTTCCCCACCCTGTGAACTGTGTGCTTCGTCGACGATAACGGCGCAGCGTCGGGTAGGCAGTACCCCTGTCCCCTCAACGCCCTGCTCCTCCGCCATCTTGAGCAACTGCCGCGACACAAAGGGGAACTTCTGTAACGTGGTGATGATAATTGGGACGGCGTTCCCTAGCGCCTCGGCAAGCTGTCGGGAACGCTCGTCGATCTTCTGCACGACCCCGAGCTTGTGCTCGAACTGGTAGATCGTGTCTTGCAGTTGCTGGTCTAGCACGACGCGGTCGGTCACCACGATTACGCTGTCGAAGACGCGCTCGTTTGCCGCGTCGTGCAGGGAAGCGAGGCGGTGCGCGAGCCAGCCGATCGTATTGCTCTTACCGCTGCCAGCCGAATGCTCAATGAGATAGTTGTTGCCGACGCCCTCGCAGCGCGCCTTCTGCACCAGTAGCCGAACGGCATCGAGCTGATGGTAGCGCGGGAAGATCATCGCCTCAGCCTTTACTTTGCGGCCGTGGTCGTCGCGCTTCTCTTCGGTCTGCAAATGGATGAACCGGGCGAGCACGTCGAGCAGACTGTCCCGGGCGAGCACTTCTTCCCAGAGGTACGCTGTCCGGTAGGCCCGGCCATCGTGCGGATTCCCAGCGCCGCCGTTGCATCCTTTGTCGAAGGGCAGGAAGTGGGTCGCGTCGCCGGCTAGGCGCGTGGTCATGCACACGCACTCAGTATCGACGGCAAAGTGAACGAGTGTGCGGCGTTTGAACTCGAAGATCGGCTCGCGGGGGTCGCGGTCGCGCCGGTACTGGCCAATCGCATCCTCTACCGTCTGCCCGGTGAGCGGGTTTTTGAGCTCGACCGTGGCGATGGGGATGCCGTTCAGGCTCAGCGTTATGTCGAGCGATTTCTCCGATTGAGGGGAGAACCGGAGTTGGCGGGTGAGTCCGAGCCGGTTGGCTGCGTAGCGGGCTTTGAGTTCCGGGTTCAGTTCATGGGCCGCCTTAAAGAATGCCGCGTGGAGCGTCCGTCCGTAGCACTTGAAGCCGTGGCGCAGGGTCGCGAGCGAGCCGTTGGCGTCCATCCACTTGCACAAGTCTGTGAGAACCTGCTCGCCGGTCTGGTCGCCGTGGAGTGCTTCTAGTTTGGCCCATTCTACGGGCTGGGTCTCGCGGATGAAAGCGAGGACGGTGGCGGGAAAGATCGCACGGTCGCGGTCAAAGCCCTCGCTGGCCATGGGGATGTAGCCGTTTTGGAGCAGGTGCGCTTCGATTACGGCCTCGAAGGCGGCTTCGGAATGGCTGCGAATGCTCATAGCTACAACTGACCTCCGGCGCGGGGGACTAGGTTTTCGTTGGCATCAAACGATGCTCCGTGAGTGCCAGTGAAAGCCTCGCGTAACCTTCGACGCATATCGACAGCGCCAGCGAACACGGTCCACCAGATGGAGAACATACCACAATTGACGGCCGTCTCGACGATCTGTTCACGCATTGATGTGCTGGTGTTTTGTGTGGTTAGACGCGCACGAGCCCTTTTCGCCTGTTGCCACGTCTGCTGCCGTTTCAGCCAGCGCCTATCAGAAAAAGTCGGTTTGCGACCCGGTGCCCCGGGGATCTTGTCAAGGCCTGTCAAAGTGATTGTATTTTCGGCCCTGACTCGATCTGCTTCTTTAAGGCAGGGATGGGGTCGCACCAGTCCTCCTTCTACGTATTCGAGCGCACGGAGGGTGTTGTCGCGGTCCGGCCAATAGTGATCACTAAGAACCACATGTTTGTCCCCTTTACTCGAATTGCAGTTGACACAAGCAAGGAGGAAGTTTTCCCAAGAGTTCTGAAGTGCGGGGCAACTGACTTTTGGCTGAATATGTTCGACCGCCAAGTAGGTCTCGATCTGTCGCTCGCAGTAGCTACAGTAGTCGCCGATTCGGTGCTTTAGGTCCAAGTCGGCCTTTTGGTAATGGGTATAAACGGTGGGAGCGGCCCCTTTGTCAACCGGTCGCATAGTCACCTCTACCGATCATCGTTTCCCGTTCTAACTTGAGTAGGGCTTGAAACGCCGGATCGTCACTGAATGGCACGGACAGTTCATTCAGGCGTTCTTCGGCTTCGGCCAGTTTGTCTGGATTTCCGCTAGCGTTTCGGAGCAAGCGAAAGTATTCTTCAGCGGCGTCCATCATATCGAGGTAACGCTTGCTCTTTTGAGGTAGCTTGATGCCCATCACGTTCTCAGCAATGTCTTCGATACTTTTGTCCGCGTACTCGGCGGACTCTTTGAGGTCGAGGTCGATGAGTTCACCAGGTCGGAGATCTTGGATCACGAAGGGCGAGTGCGTGGTCGCGATAAACTGAATGTTCGGGAAGGTGCTGAGGAGTTTCTCGCGCACCTCGCGCTGCCACTTCGGATGCAGGTGCAACTCCAAATCGTCGATTAAGACCACACCTGTACCATTAAGCGGGTTATAGAGCAACGGGTTCGCTAGTGCCAACCGGCGGCTGAGGTCACAGACTATCGCCAAGAAGGACCGCTCCCCGTCCGAGAGCTGCGACAAGTCCAAAGTCTCTCCATCCTTGTCGACCAACAGGCGAAGCGGCTCCTCTTGGACACGCAGGTTCTCAAAACCGCCCAAGAAAGTGGTGAGAGCACGTGAAATCGCTGCGACGGCAGGGTCGCCGAGATAGCTGGGGTTATTCTTCCGCTCGGTACGCCCGACCATGATCGCGCTCCGGTAGCGGGCCATGAGGTCGCGAAAGTTCACAGCGCGATTGAGGAGCGCACCCGAGTACGCGGCTGCCTGACCACGCGGCACTTCTGTTGGAAGATTCCGCGGCTGGCGGTAGCTTGCTCTGTCTGTCGTGTAGCCTGCTCTGTCTGTCGTATAGTAGACCGCAAGTGGTGCTGCACCGTCATCACGTGCGGGGTCGCTGTATGCCTTCTTCACCTCTTGTTTGATTGCTAAGGACAATTTGGTTGTCTCGGTACGTCGGGACTTCTTGTCGTAGATAAGCTTGTAACTGAGCGGAATCTTGGCGCAGTCGACCTTCATGCCTAACTCGGCTGACACCGTGCCTATGTGAACCTCCGACGGAGTAATGGTCCGGCAGCGGTTGTGGGTAGAGGACACATCCCGAAGGAACCGTGAACACAAAAGGGCGAGCCCCTCTAGTAGTGCGGTCTTGCCTCTCCCGTTGATACCAGCGACGACAGTAAACCGGTCTTTGAACTCGAACGGCGGTTGTTCGGTATAGACTCGGTAATTGCGAAGAGTAAGCTCACGTATCCTCATCATGTTACCTCCAACTGGTCAGTTATAGCCGCAGAGATAATAGCGGAGCGGCGTTCCTTGATCAATGAAATGGTATTCTTCGCGACAGCTCGGAGCGAGTCGAGTTGTTCGACAGATGTGGCGATATTTTCGAGAATGCCCGCCTGCTCCCTGACCGGAGGGACTGGCACACGCAGGTTCGCTACTGCTTCGCACGTCAGTGCCCCTTTGGTTCCTCCAGCATCATCACTGATACTTCTAAGAAAGTCGTATGCGGCAAATAACGTCCATTTCAAGAACCATGGCAGAAGGTGAGACTGTTTCGGATAGATGAATGCAAGGTGCTGATTGATGGTCGCATCGAATGAGAGAACGGCAGCTCGTCCCCTCGTTTTCCCTTGGCCAGTAATCGCCACGAGAACACTGCCGCGTTTGACTTGGGGCAAGTGACATTCTTGAGTTGCCAGTGCAGTCACAAACTGATCTGCACGGGTGACTTCGGAGTAATTCACGACGCTACTGTTGAGCCAAGGAATCGTTCCTTCACTCCAATATGCAGCATTGTTGCGGCTGGGCGTAGATCCGTTTCCGACCTCTGCGAGGTGTCCGACTTTCCAAGTCTCCCAATGCGCCGGAATCTCGCCGAGCCATAAAACACCGGAGTCGCGGAGCGGGACGTTTGGGTCGAGGCCGCGAGTGACGGCGCGGGTGATGAGCGCACGGCGTTTCTCGGCCAACAGTTTGAGCAACCGCTCCTTTTCCGCCACCAGTGCATCGAGCCGCGCCGTCTCGCGGTCGAGGTAGTTGGCTATCGGTACCTGTACTCGCTTACTAGGTCTCGGAACAATTAACTTGCTGCAAAACTCCGAACTCAGCCCCGGTTGTGCGGCTCCTCTCACTTCAAGCCATATCTGCTCTTGAACTGAAGGGGACTGGATTACATAAAAATAATACTTCGGGAAATTATCATCGGATATACGAAGTAGAAATACGTGTTCATTCACGGCCGCTTCGTTGGACGGCATTCTCTCAGCGATGGCTGCTTTCCCAATTGTCGCCCCATCTTTCACAAGTAGAACGTCATTCGCCCTAATTACTCCAGACGACATGGAGTTGAAGAAATCACGTGATATATAGCGAGGATTCTCAAAAATCCATTCGCCACCCCATCCCACGTGCTCGCCACCGATGCTGAGTACTCCGTCCTCGCTGCCATCGGTATCACTAGCCTCGCGTCGTCCACTCTCTATCGCCTGTAAAACCCACTTGAGGCGGACATATTCGATGTCTTGCGATGATGTCGAGCACAGTGAGTTCACCCCACCACCTCCCGCAGCAGCCGCACGATCCTCTCCTCCGCCTTCTTCAGCTCCCCGTCAATTTTTTCCAACGGGCGCGGCGGCGTGTACTCGTAGAAGTGGCGGTTGAAGTTGATCTCGTACCCGACTTTGTCCTTGGCGCGGTCCATCCAAGCGTCGGGGACGTGAGGGCGCACCTCGCGCTCGAAATAGGCGTCAACGTCGTCCTTGAGCGGCACGTTCTCGAAGTCGCGCCGTTCAGGGTCGGGCTCGTACCTGTTCTCTCGGCCATCCTTCCTGACCGGCTCGGCCTCCGCATCCTTCTCGGTGAACACATCGCGGAAGAGCCTCTGTTCCACCTTCTTCCAGCGCGATTGGTGCTCGTGCAGGAGATCCGCGATGCGCTCCCACGTCGCATTCCAGTTGAGCGATGGCTCGCGTCCCAACGCCTCGTCAATGGCCTGCACATCGTCGAGCAGATACGGGCAGGCGTCGAGAAAACGGGCCTTGTCCTCTAAGGTCATCTGGTAGCGCAAGCGCAGGGGACGCTCCACGGTCACGCGCGTGTAGCCGAAATCAGCGTTGTCGAAAATTTTGGAGCGATCGCCATCCTCAAAGCGGCCATATAGCTGCACGATCTCCTCGCTCTGCTCTGCGGCGATATGGCGGCGCTTGTCGCCAAGGCTGCGCTTGTTGTCTGCGCTCCCGCCCGCGGTCCACAAGTCGCGGGCGTCGAGAAGCTGAATTTTCCCCTGCCGCTGCTCCTCTTTGCGATTGGTGACGATCCAGACATAGGTGCCGATGCCGGTGTTGTAGAACATCTGCTCCGGCAAGGCGATGATCGCTTCGAGCCAGTCGTTCTCAATGATCCATCTGCGAATGTTGCTCTCGCCGGAGCCAGCACCGCCGGTAAAGAGCGGCGAGCCGCTGAATACGATGGCCAAACGCGACCCGTACTTTTGCTCCTTTGGGCGCACCGGCTCGAACTTGTGGATTAAATGTTGCAGGAAAAGCAGCGAGCCGTCATTCACGCGAGAAAGCCCCGCGCCGAAGCGGCCCTCGAAGCCGAGTTTGTCGTGCTCATATTGGATCGTCCGCTTCTGCCTCTTCCAGTCCACGCCAAAGGGCGGATTGGTGAGGAAGTAGTCGAAGGTCTCGCCCTTGAATTGGTCTTCCGTGAAGCTGTCGCCAAAGCGGACGTTGTCGCCGCCGCCGTTGTGGTCAACCTGCTTCATCAGCATGTCGGAGGCTGCGGTAGCAAAGGCGCGGTTGTTGTAGTCCTGCCCATAGACGTAGAGTTGTGCGGCACGGTGGTGGTCTCGCAAGTAGTTTTGCGCCTCGGCCAACATGCCGCCAGTGCCGCAAGCCGGGTCGAGGAGCTTACGCACAGTGCCGGGCGTGGCGAGCAGTTTGTCGTCGTGAATGAAGAGGATGCTCACCATCAGTCGGATGACCTCGCGCGGCGTGAAGTGATCGCCGGCGGTCTCGTTGGCTAGTTCGTTGAAGCGGCGGATGAGGTTCTCAAAGATGTGTCCCATCTGCTCATTCGGAACGTTATCGGGGTGCAGGTCCACGTCGCCGAACTTGGAGACGACGAGGTACAGGAGATTGGCCTCGCGCATCTTCTCGATTTCCGCCTCAAACTCGAAGAACTCGAAGATGCGGCGCACGTTGGCCGAAAAGCCTTGGATGTAGCTAACGAGGTGCGGGGCGATGTTGTCCGGGTCGCCCTTGAGCTTCTCGAAGTTGAGCGGAGAGTGGTTGTGGAACCGCTGGCCGGCGGCGCTGTTCAGTCTGGCGTCGAGAGCATCGCCGGGGAACCGGTCGCCCCGGCGGTCGTACGCGGCCAGAACATCGGGCTTGGTCCGAGCGAGTACGCAGTCGAACCGCCGCAGCACGGTCATAGGCAGCATGACGCGCTCGTACTGGGGCGGACGGTAAGGGCCGCGCAACAGGTCGGCGATCTGCCAGATTAGGTTGGAAAAGTAGCTGTGGTCAGGCATAAACGCTTATTGCCGCCCCGCGTCCTGCTCGAATAATTGCCGTACTCATCAAAACCTCCCTAAAGCGAATTAAGAAAATCGTTTCCAACATCCTGTTTTCCTCCTCAATCCTCATGGTCTAAAGATACGCGGAACGACCGGGCCGCGCTTGTTGACCCCATCGGTAAAACCATACATTAACCCAACCTCAATCAGCCCCCAGCCAAAGGACAACCCCGATGAGCGGCGTCACCGCCGACCAACTCGGCTTCTATCGCACCGAAGGCTATCTCCTCGTCGAGGACCGCCCGTATTGAGCGAGACTGGGATGAAGGTGAAAAGCGTCATCTTCGTTGGCACGGCGTTATTGGTCGGGCACGGGCTGGTGCGGGCCGAGGCCGAGCAGGCTGAGCAAGTTGCGTGGGCGATCGGCGGCTCGGTCCAACTGGAAGGAGTCTATCGGCACCCGGACGAAGGCGACAACACCGCGGGCATTGGCGTGGGGCAAGCCGAGCTGGTGGTTGAGGCCGAACTAAACGACTGGGTTGGGGCCGGGGCCACCCTGCTGTACGAAGAAGCGGACATTGGGCTGGAAGAAGCCGAGCAAGCCGGGCTCGACAGTGCCAATCTGACCATTGGGCCGCCGCAAGGCGCGTGGTTTTTCTCCGCTGGCCAGCAATACGTCCCATTTGCGAATTGGCCTCCCGCGTTGATCGCCGACCCGCTGACGCTCCAACTCGGCGAAACAAATGAGCTTGCCTTGCAATTCGGGTGGGCGGCCGGCCGATTGCACGGTTCTATCTTCGGCTTCAATGGCGGGTACGGTGCTGCAATCGGCTATGCGCGGGAGCGCGGGGCGTCCGAGTTCGGTCTAAACCTGTCCTATATCAGCGACCTCGGGGCTTCAGGCACTCTCCAAGAGGTACTTGCCGATGCGCGGGGCCGCGATAACGTGCCCGGCTGGACCGCTCGCGCCGAGTTGCGTTACGCAAACGCCACACTGATTGGCGAATACCTAGCTTCGCTGGAGCGCTTTGCAGCCCGCGAAGTGGAGTATGCCGGCCGCGGCGCTCAACCGTCGAGTTGGCTGCTCGAAGCGGCTTGCGCGGTCCGCCTTGTAGGCCAGGAGGCCACGGTGGTCATCGGCTATCAGGGCACGGCAGAAGCCCGGGCGCTAAAACTGCCCACGCGGCGGTGGCTCGCCGGGCTGTCGGTGGAATTGGCAACGTGGTTCTCGCCAGCCATCGAATGGGCGCGAGACGAGGATTACGCCAGCCAGCCAGTCAGCACGACCACGGTGCAACTCGCCGTTGCATTCTAGCGGTCTAACCCGCTCAAAACCGCAGCGCAAACACCGTCCGCACCCCCGGCTCCGAGCGAGCGGAGATGGATCCGCGGTGGAGCCGCATGATCTGGCGGCACAGGCTCAGCCCGATGCCAGAGCCATCGCGCTTGGTCGTGAAGAAGGGAATGAAAACCTTGCCGAGTGCTTCGGCGACGATCCCCGGCCCATTGTCCGCGACCTCGATGACGACCTTGTCGCGCACCAGCCGAGCGGTCAAGTCAACGCCGGCGCCAGCGCGGTGGGCGGTGGCTTCGCGGGCATTGCGCAGCAGATTGATGAGGATCTGCTCGACTTGCTCGGGGTCCGCGGTCAATTCGAGGCCGGGCGGGTCCACTTGGAGGCGCAATTCGACGGCGGACTTGACGAACTGGGGCCGCATTAGCTGCTCCACGCGGGCGAACAGGCCGGCCACGGAGACAATCTCAAAGGAGGGGGCTGGTACGCGGGTGAGGCCGCGGTAGGCTTCGACAAAGTGCAGCAGGCCCTCGCTGCGGCGCTGGATCGTGCTCACCGCACTGCGGATGTCTTCGGTGGCCTCGGCGTCGAGGATATCCTCTTTTAGCATGCCGTTTGCGGTCGCGGCCAGCGAAGCGATCGGGGTGATGGAATTCATGATCTCGTGGGTGAGTACGCGGATTAGGTTTTGCCAAGCCTCCATTTCCTTTTCGTCGAGGGCTGGGCCAATGTCGTGGAGGGCCACTAGGGTGTGCTCGCGGTGGCTCTGGCGGAACACCGATGCGTACAGGGCGAGCTGAATCTCCTCCAAGCGCACCAAGTCGCGGCCTTGGGGGCCGAGGCGTTGCAGGGCCGCGGTCAGGATGGGATGGTCGAGGTCGGCGATGTGGCCCAAGCGCGGTACGCCCAAAAGCCGCTTGGCCGCGCTGTTGATCAGCGACACCTCGCCGGCGCTGTCGAACACAATCAAGCCGATGCCAATGTGTTGCACGACCGTTTGCAGGTAGTGCGCTTGTTCCTCCTTTTCGGCCCGGGCTTGGCGAAAGGCGTCGAGGACCTCGTTGAACGCGGTCTTGAGTTCGTCGAAGGAGGAGCCAAGCCCGCCCGAGACAAAATTCTGCGAGAAGTCGGCGTAGCGGATGGCGGCCAAAAAGCGCGCTAGGTCGCGGTTGGTGCGCTCGACGTAGTGGATGAGGGCGTAGATCTGATAGAGTAGGACGAGGACGACGAGGACGACGGCCGGATGGTTCGCGCCGGCTGCTAGTAGGTAGAACAGCAGCCACAAGGTGCCGCCGAGGAGGGCGACGCGCAGCACGACCCGCGTGCGGAAGGCGCGATACCCTTGCATGAGACGGTGCTTAAAGCTCATTAAGTTGCTTTCCTGGGCTGATACCGAATCTTTGGCGAGAAGGGTATCGGCCCTTTTTTTTGGACAGCTGGGGCTTGTGTCGCGGCCGTCGGTTGGCTATCTTGGTAGGGCATTGTTTTGCTCCTTGGGCTGATACCGAACTTTTAGCAGGGTTTTGGGTATCGGCCCATTTTTTTTGTATGGGCAGGGGCGGTGCTGTTGGGGAGGTGCTCGCGCTTTGTTTGGTTTCGGTCAGATTTTCAAATCCAAAAAAATAGGAGCGTATCAGCGCGGGGCGGGGGCGGTGCTCGCGCTGGTTGGCAATTTAGCCGTCGAGAGGTTGGGCGTCAACTTGGGCTACTATATCTTGGGGATGCAGGGCCGAGCAGGGCTACCAGATATTGGGCTGCACAAACGGATAGAAACGATTATGCTGCGAACGATTGTCTCTATTATTGTTGGCGGTCTGGCTCTTATTGAAATTTGGGACGCAGGCCCCGTGCTGCGATTTTTCGGTTGATGGGGTGTCGGTTGTCCCTGACCGTCGGCAATCAGTGGACAAATTTTAGGCAATTTTTATTGACGGGGCGGGGCGGACTCACTGCTTTTCGGACTTCGAGGGGGATGTTTTTTATAGACCGGGCGGTCAGTTTTGTTTTTTTGCGCGAGTTTTTTTGTAGGAATCGGCCGGCGTTTGTCTGATTGCAGGGCGTGTTCTACTATTTTATTACTATCTCCATAGGAGGGAGTTATGAGCGATCAACGCACAGCGAGCCAAGAGCAAGGGGCCGCGACCCTTAACAAAGAACAAATTGAGTTGATAGGCACCATCTTAGAACCCCGGTTTGATAAGGTGGAGGATCGGTTTGATAAGGTGATTGCGGAGATGCGCCTTATAGCCAAAGAGGAGGGGGAGAAGGTGCGCGCCTCGATGGATACGGCGGTGAAAGATTTGCGCGGCGAGATGAAGGAGGAAGTGGAGAAGGTACGCGTCGAGATGAAGGAGGAGGTGCGCCAGCAATCCAAGCATTTTTATTGGGTAATAGGGGGACTGGTCACTATATGGCTTGCCGTGGCAGTTACCGCGGCGACGCTTGCTGTAAATAAGTGGCCGCAAGCCGTTCCGGTTGCTGCGGTTGCTCCGGCCGCGCCAGTAGCCCAAGTCGCGCCCGTTGGCCAAGTCGCGCCCGTTGCTCCCGCTCTGAACGAGCCGGCCGATCTGAGCCAGCCCTAATACTCTTGCTGTCGGGTGGTGCGGTAAAAGCGTCTTTCTCTTTTGGGGCGGAGGCTTGCGCGGATAGGTCGGCCCGTGTGATTGTTCAGTTGCTTTTGAGCGTCTTAGGAGGCGTTTGGGGCGGTCTATGTCGAGGGATGCAGGGGGGGCAGTGAATCGGCCCATTTTTTTTGTATGGGCAGGGGCAGTGCTGTTGGGGAGGTACTCGCGCTTTGTTTGGTTTCGGTCAGATTTTCAAATCCAAAAAAAATAGGAGCGTATCAGCTCGGGGCGGGGGAGGTGCTCGCGCTGGTTGGCAATTTAGCCGTCTTGGGGCGCGGCTGTCAAACTGGCTACGCAATATCTTGGGGATACAGGGGGCCGGGCGGCTACCAGATATTGGGCTGAACGGAGGCTATTATGCGTTGGTTACTGGTTGGGTTGGTTGGGCTGGGGTTGGGCTGCACGGACGCCCGTGACGAGTTGGCGGCGTTGGGTATCGCCTACACGGAGGAGGCTTTTTTTTCCGCGGCTTTGAATGGCGACCTTACGGTTGTCAAGCTGTTCGTGGAGGCGGGCATGTCGGTTAATACCGCCGACAACGACGGCTTTACGGCTCTGCACGGGGCGGCGTTAGAAGGTCGTTTGTCGGTGGTTCGGTATTTGGTCGAGCAGGGGGCGGACGTGAACGCTAGGAGCTACGGATTCACTACGGATCTGATTTGGGCGTTGCTTCAAGTAGGTCAGGGGGCGGACGTGAACGCTAAGGGAAACTCTGGCTTTACGGCTCTGGACGTGGCGGCGATGCAAAATCATAGGGAGGTGATGGGGTATTTGGAGTCTGTGGGGGCGAATTAAGGGGTATTAGACTACTGATAAAGCGGATTATTGGTAATCTGGCCCGATTGCGCGAATTGTGCGCGATGGGGCTTTTTTGGGGCAATCGTTCAATCATTCATTCACTTGAGGAGATTTAGGATGCGTTTTTTGGTGCTCTTGTTGGGTTTGGCCGCGGCGTTGGGCTGCGGGGAGCGGTCTATGCCGGTGGAGCCGTCGGGCAAGGTGTCGAGCGGTGGTCTATTTGACTTGTTCAAGGAGGGGGGGAGCGCGATTGTGGGCGTGGATAGTACCGCGGCAGGGACACCCGCGGATAGCACGGCCGCTGCGGAGGAGGATACGACGGTGCCCGAGGAGGTCGTTGCGGCTCCAGTAGATAGCACGGCCGTAGCGGGGGCGGATAGCACGGTGACCGAGGAGGTCGTTGCGGTGCCGGTGGATAGTACGGAAGTGGCGGCGGTGGATAGCATGGCGGCGGCGGTCGCGGATACGCTGGCGCCCGTGGTTGCCCGGACGCCGGAGGAGGCTCGTGCGGAGTTGAAGGCGCGGGGGATTCTCTATACGGCTGACGCTTTTGTGTCTTGGGCCGGTAGCCCCGGCTTCTTGGATGTTGTGCGGCTGTTCGTGGAGGCGGGTATGTCGGTTGATACCGCAGACCGATACGGCTTGACTGCGCTGCATTGGGCGGCGGAAAGTGGTGATTTAGAGGTAGTCAAGTTTTTGGTGGGGCAGGGGGCGAAAATTGAGGCTGTCGATCGTGAGGGCCGGACGGCGCTGCATAGGGCGGTGGTGGGTAGGCAGGTTAAGGCGATTGGGTATCTGCTTGATCAGGGGGCGGACGTTGATAGAAAGGATCGGAATGGCTTGACGGTGCTGTCGGAGGCGGTGCTGCACGGTCATACGGACGTGGTTCGGTATCTGATTGAGCGCGGGGCGGACATCACGACGCGGGATTCCGGTGGTTTTACGGCTTGGCACTATGCGACGACGAACGGTCATCGGGAGGTTGTACGGCTGTTTTTGGCGGCGGGCCTGTCGATTGATACCGCAGACCGATACGGCTCTACGGCGCTGCATTGGGCGGCGGAAAGTGGTGATTTAGAGATGGTCAAGTTTTTGGTGGGTCTCGGGGCGGACATCGAGGCGAGGGACGGGAACAGCTCTACGGCTCTGTACGGGGCGGCGGCGGCTGGGCATTTTGAAGGTCATTTTGAGGTGATTAGGTATCTGCTTGAGCGCGGGGCAGACCTTGAGGCTACGGAGCGCGGTGGCTTTACGGCTCTGATATGGGCGGCGGCGTCTGGTCATTTGGCGGTTGTCAAGTATCTGGTCAAGCAGGGGGCGGACGTGAACGCTACGAACAACGGCGGCGATAGCGCGAAAGACTTGGCCGAACAAGGCGGCTTTCCGGCGGTAGTGGCGTATTTGGAGTCTGTGGGCGGGTAGCGTTGCCGCTCTAAGCTGTCTTGTGGCGTAAAAATCGCTTACGGGTCAAGCGCATAAACGATTTTGGTCTCTGGCGTGGGTTTAGTTGGGGGCGAATTGGGCGAATTGGGCGAATTGGGCGAATTGGGCGAAATGGGCGAAATGGGCCAATTTTTGGCGGCCCAATGCTTTTTGAGTTCGGCCAGCACGTCAATATCGGCGTGGTTTGGCAATTTGCTATCTGTTGGTTCTTCCTTCTTCTCAGAACTTTCTTTAGTGGGCGGCATTAACAGATAGCAAATTGCCGCGGCGGCTGGCTGGTATAGCGTGGGGCGCGGGCGTGGTCGAGGCCGGCGCGGTCGAGGGCGTGGGCGCGATAGGCGTTGGTGCTTTTGCTCTTGGCGCGGCGGCGGGCACTGCGGCGATTGCCTTTGGCTTTTTGGGCATTTGTGAATCGGAGGCCGAGGGGCAACATCTCGATGAGGAAAGCCAATGAGCGAGAACAAAGAATCTATCAAGCGCACACTCAAGCGGCTAGACGCGATGGAGGATGAGGCCATTGATTACTCCGATGTTCGGCCTCTGTCTCCCGAAATGTTCGCTCAGGCCCTCGTGCAAAAGGGCTTGAAGCCGGTGCCGGGCAAGGCGCAGATTACCCTGCGTCTGGACAAGGATGTACTGGAATGGTTCCGGCGCCAAGGCGAAGGCTGTCAGACGCGGATCAGTGCGATTCTGAAAGCGTATAAAGAAGCCCACGAGCAGGTCTAAAGGCCGTGTTTCTCCATGCGGCGATAGAGGGCCGTGCGGGTGAGGCCGAGTTCCCGGGCGGTTTGGCTGACGTTGCCTTGGTGCTTGCGTAGCACCCGGGCGATGACCTCGTGCTCGACCTCTTCGAGATTGTAGCTGTCAAAGGCGACCTCTTCTCGCGGAGCCGCAGTCGCTGTCAGGGGGAAATCGGCCGCGGTCAGGCGGTTCCCTTCGCTCATAATGACGGCGCGCTCCACCGCGTGTTGCAATTCCCGCACATTGCCCGGCCAAGCGTACGCGCCCAAGTGGTTCAGGGCCTCGGCGGTCAGGCCGGTCAGGGCCTTGCGGTACTTGGTCCGGTACAAGTCGAGGAAGTGACCGGCCAACAGCGCGATGTCCTCGGGACGCTCGCGCAGGGGAGGCAGGGGGATTTCCACGGTGTTGATGCGGTAGAGGAGGTCTTGGCGGAAGGTGCCGGCCACGGCCATTTCGTGGATGGGCTGGTTAGTGGCGCATATAAGGCGCACATCCACTTGCACGGGCTGGTTGGCGCCGACGCGGACGACCTGCTGGTTTTGCAGGGCCGCGAGCAGCTTGACCTGCAAGGGCAGAGACAGGTTGCCGATCTCGTCGAGGAACAGGGTGCCGCCGGAGGCGATTTCAAAGCGGCCGGCGCGGTCGTTGCGGGCGTCGGTGAAGGCTCCTTTGACGTGGCCAAAAAGCTCGCTCTCGAACAAGGTTTCGCTCAGGGAGCCCATATCGACGGCGATGAAGACTTCGCCGGCGCGTTGCGAGCGGCGGTGAATGGCGCGCGCCACGAGCTCCTTGCCCGTGCCATTCTCGCCGAGGATGAGGACGCTGGCGTCGGTCGCGGCCACCTTGGCGATGGCTTGGAAAACCTCCTTTAGAGCCGGGGCTTGGCCAATGATGTCGCCAAAGGGCTGGTCGAGGTCGGCGGCCAGCCGTTGCTGGCGGGCGTGTAGGCGATGGGCTTCCCGGCGCGAGCGGTGCAGCGCTAGGGCTGCGGACAGAGTGGCGAGCAACTTTTCGTTCTGCCAAGGTTTGAGCACGAAATCCACCGCCCCTTCCTTGATGGCACGCACGGCCATCTCGACATCGCCGTACGCGGTGATCAGCAAGACGACGACCGTTGGATCCTGCTCCCGGATCTGCTGGAGCCAGTAAAACCCCTCCTGACCGCTGGTTGCCTCTTGGGTGAAGTTCATGTCGAGGAGGATGACCGCGGGCGCATCCTGCTTGAGGGCCTGCGGAATGGCTTGGGGATCGGTCTCGGTGCGGACTTGGTAGCCCTGCTGCTTGAGGAGCAAGCGGGCCGCGACGAGGATGTCGGGGTCGTCATCTACGACGAGGATGCGGTCGGCTTCAGCAGGCATGGTCGCCGCTCCCAAGTTCCAAGCGTTTGTAGTTCATATCTGAGACATATAACGAGTCCATCCCCCCAAGTCAATCGCGGACGCTACGCATCGTCCTGCCTGTGAGCTAAAGTGTATCACCAGCGGACACCCCTGTATCACCAGCGGACACTCGCCCTTAGGTCGGTCCAGAGGCCGATTCAACGCATCTCCTTGTTTTTCAATAGTATATAGAACATGGCATACATCTTGCTATATAGGAGATAAGGCCACCACAAGCCAAGGACGCAAGTAGCTATGCCTGCATTGAGTCAGCATCACGCACACGAGTTGGAGTCGTCTCACGGCAGCGGAATGCACGTAGCGGTCATAGACAGCGGTCTAGGCAAATCTCTGGAGGACATCGCGTTGGGGGCGGTCATTGACTTGACGGGGAGCAAAGGGGGGCCGCAGGAAGGCATGGACGAAATCGGCCACGGGACCGCTTGTATGGACCTGATTGCGCGTGTTGCACCCGCGGCGACGATTAGCAGCATCAAAGTCTTCGGGGAGGAGTTACGAGCATATCCCGAAGTCATTCTCCAAGCCCTAGGCCAGTGCAAGGAGCTTGGGGCTGATGCGGTCAATCTGAGCTTGGGGACGCTGGAGCGCGATTGGGAGGACGAACTGTATGCGGCCTGCCGAGACTTGAGTGATGCTGGCATATTGCTGGTCAGTGCGAACCGCGATCCCGCCCTGCTCTCGTCGCCGGCCAAGTTTGATTGCGTGTACGGCGTCAATGGCGGCCGGGTTCGTGGCAAGTACGGCTATTTCTACGATTCAGACGCTGCTGTCCAATTCATTGCACGGGGTGACAGGCAACGAGTCGTCTGGAAGGAAGGGCAAAAAGCACTAATAGCCGCTTCGAGCTTTGCGGCTGCAAGGGTGTCGGGCATCGCCTTACTCCTAGAGCAGCGGCGACGTGTACAGGGAGGTCGCATTGAGGATCAATTCCACCGCTTTTCTGCCGAGACCGCCCCGCCGATGGTTCACCAGAGCGGGAATGAAGCGGGGCCAACGTGGATCAGCGGTGCGGTTACCTGGGGGAAGGAGTCGATAAAACCCGACATCGGGTGGATCGGGCGGGCAGCCGTATATCCTTTCAACAAGGAAATGAGGTCGTTGGTCCGCTTCGCCGATCAGTTGTCGTTTGAAATTGCTAGCGTGGTGGACATCCCCCCGTCCAAGCTAAAAGGATTGGACGCAGGCGAGGCAATTGGCGCGGAACCTGTCGGTGCATCGGTCCGATTGGTCTTAGAAGAGGCGTTAGACGGCGTTGATACGCTGATCATAGGCCATTTGGACGCCTATAGTGAGGCCAAGCGGAGAGATCTGTTGCGGGAAGCGCTGGAGGTCTGTCTAGCCAAGGGATGCAACGTTTACAGCTTGTCTCGTGCGTGTTTGCTCTACGAAGTGCCCTATGCTGAGTTGTTCGAGAAGCGCGGGTTGCGCTTGGCAGCGCCGATAGTGGATACAGAGGTCTATCGCGCCTTGGTCCGTGCCTTTGCTCCAGACGAACCGATCACCTGCCCTGTCTTGGGAATTTTTGGCACCTCGCAGGACCAGGGGAAAGTCACGGCCCAGCTTTTGATAAGGAAAGAACTCAAGAGTAGGGGGTACGCGACGAGTTGGCTAGCGACAGAACACCAAGGGGAATTGTTGGGTGCTGACTACACTTTCCCCAACGGATACGAGGGGCTGGTCAGCGTGGATATTCCCATGGAGAGTCATGTGACCCTTTTGCAGAGCGCCATGGTAGGCATCGCCCAATCCACACCTGACATCGTCTTGGTCGGGGCGCAATCCGGGGTGTCCCTGCCGTCTCTGGCGGTGAAGCACAGTCTGTATTCGCTGCCCGCGATAGCGACCATGTTCGGCACCGCACCCGATGCCTACGTACTGCTGGTCAACGAGTTCGACGAGTTGGATCACATTGAGGATTGTCTAGCAGTCCTCAGAGGGCTGGGCAAGGCCGATACCATAGCGTTGGCGTTCATCGCACGGCAGCGGCAGATCTTGGAGGGGATCGGTCGGCTCATCACAAAGGAGCGAGTGCTGGACAAAGCGCAAGTGGATGCTATGGAAAGCAGGTTGAACGATGCAACCGGCCTACCCGCAGTGTGTATCAGTTTTCCCGCAGGGGTGAATCGGGTGGTCAATCTCGTCGAAGATTACTTCGACAGCAACCGTCAGGAGGAATAGCCATGGTAAAGGCAGCCATTATAGGGGTTTTGAACTCCGCGTTTTTCGCCTTGCCCGCGATTTTGGGATGCGGCGTTGATCCAGAGGCAGATTGCCCTGTGCAACAGGCGGGGTCTTCGCCGTTCAAAATGGACCTGCGGGAAGAAGGAACTCTCGTTCTGCGGGCCGAGGACGGGAAAAAACTGGTCAGTGCTACTCACGTGTTGCCCAATGGGAATGGAACGCTGGTCGTTGCGGACAAAAAGAGCGGCAACGTGGTCGAGGTAACGGCGGACGGTCTCGTCATTGATGAGTACCGCCATTTGGAAGGAGAGGGCCGCAACTTCACCAAACCGAAGTACCTTATATGGACTCCGAGCGGTGGTCTCATCGTGCTGGATAGCCGATACGCATACGAGTTTGACAAGGACAAAAAGTATGTGGAGAAGCGGCCTCGGTCGTACGTGGAGAAGATGGAGTACAACGGTGCGGGCAGGTACGCCAAACTGGTATCGAGGGGCCACTTTCTGTTCAGAGTGGGACCGACGGAGGATGGCGAGCACGGGCTGCTTGCTATTGGCAATATGTCGCTGCTGCGGAAGTACGAAAACAAAGGGATGGTCCTGAAAGGCGACAGCTTGGTAGCGACGACGAATTTGGACAATGCCCTGCGGGTGTACGACATCAACAAGGGGCAGCTCATCGGCAAGTACTTGGTAGATGAGCGGCAGGTCTCCAATGACCTGTTCAGCGAGGTAGATTCCAAGCGTGACCCGCGTTTCGTCGAAGAGTGGTCGAATGCAGCCCATCTCTTAGACCTGTACTACTTGCAGGAGGTAGGTCTGTACATCGTACTCGTCGTGGCTCCCGAGACTGAGGAGATGAGGGAGGAAGGCGAAGAGTTCGGCTACTATCTGGTATATGACGACCAGTTCAGACGAGTCGGCCGTATTGGTTCCGATTATGGCTGGTTAGTGGGCACTGCTGACGAGGGCCTGCTCTATATGCGGCAGGAAGCCTATATCGACGATTCCGGCAACTTAGCCGATCCAGTGGTAAAGGTGTACAGGATCGCGGTTTTGGATGCCTAATAGTGCGGTCTGAGACTGCGAGCAATATCAACTCCAACAACAAGGAGCGAATGATGACACACATCAGACGGTTGGCCGTTGTGCTGCTGGCGGCCCTAGCCATAGGGGTGTCTTTCTTGGTTGGCAAGAACCAAGGCCGGGACGAGCGCCGGCACGAGATCGAGGAGTTAAAGAGGGAAGTTGCCTTGGAAGTCGCGGGAGATCGGGTACTGGGACTCGCCTTGGACGAGTTGCCTACTCGGCAGGGGGTAGAGATAGTCCGCTTGGGAGATTTTATTCGGCGAGATGGCGATATAATTATGCTATTCGACGACAAGGCAAAGTGCGGTGCCTGTTACGTCGATATGTTTGGGTACTGGTACGAGGGACAAAGCAATCTGGAGATTGGAAACGAGCCGCTCTACATCGGCGCGTTTGAAGGGGAGGAGAGCCTGATAAAGGTGCTGGAGATAAGTGCCTCGTACGCTCCCAAAAGAAAGCCTGTCACAATAGAAAAGGAGCATGTGCCAGAACCGTTGCTACAACTGCTCGGATCGAGAGAAATACACGGTGTCATGCTCTGCGTCGATAGTTCGGGGCGCATCGGCGATTTTATGGTCGAGCAATTTGCCGACGATATAGAGGAAAGCCGTCGCCGGTTCTTGGCCAGTTGTGCAACGAAAGGAGTGGTCGCTGATGCGTCCCGCTAATGGGTGCGAGCAAGAACTTACCGCGATTGCTACATAAAGGAGGCTAACATGGAAATCAACAGGCACATTCGCCAGTTTGCAAAGTGGATTTTCCGCAGCATGCCTATCTGCGTACTCGAGCCGAAAGTCGTGCCAGCGAGGAGACGTCCAATTCACCGGCTGGGAAAATACAGGCTCTCTCCCGAACGACTTTCCACAAGACGTCATAATATCCTCGCAGCCCGAGACACTCTGACCGGAAAACAGGTATTCATAAAGTACGTCCTGCCTAGCCAAGATATCGGTCTCCTAGGCGACGTAAAGACAGAGGGTGAGGACAGAGTAGGTTCTCGGACTTGGTTGGCCGAAAGGGCATTTTACGACAATGAGTTTAACGTTGCCCAAGAGTTGGAGCACGAAAGTTTCGCGAAGCCCATCGAGAAGGGACTGGCGGTTAAGTACTATTGCAAAGGCATAGTCCCAACGCGCTACAAAATCCTGTATTACGTGTACGAACTCGTTGAAGGCAAGTCGCTGCATAAGTACTATCCGATACCTAGCAGAGACCAGTATCCGCAAGAACTGACCCTCGATATGAAATTGTGGGTAGCAGCTAAGCTGACGGAGGCCCTTCGCTTGTTACACGCTAAAGGTAAGGTCTTTCTCGATCTTAACCCCGGAAATATCATGGTGTGTCCTCGGGATCCGTTCTCTGTCGGCCTGAGCGAATTAGGGGTAACGCTCGTCGATTTCGAGACGACAGTAACGGCTGGAGAGCCTCACCCGGCGGGCAAAGAGTACAAAATGGGGAAGTACAGTCCCGCCTATGCTCCCGTTGAGCAGGTTTTGCGGTTTGAGCAATTCACGCAGGAAACAGACCATTATGCGTTGTGCGGGATATTGTTTGAGCTTTTTACGTACAAGACATACAACTTTGAGGTCAGCAAGCGCGGCAAATTTGAATTAGATCTTTTCGAGTTTGTCGATACTATCCCATTAAGCCTTATACCTCATCTGCAAAATGGCCTCAGACACTACCGAGAGAATCGCGAGTTGGATTTAGAGGCACTTAGGGACTGCTGCATTTCGCTGATAGCGTGTCCTGCCCTGCGGCAGAACAAGCCTGACTACAGCAACTCGCACGTTAATAGCCTGCGATTGATGAAAGAAGAACCACACGGGACTACACTGTGATGTTTAAGAGAAATGCGAACTTGCTCAGTGTGCTAACTCCGTACGTCAAGTACATAAGCTGGGAATGGCGGCTCCAGCTCTTGGCCCTGATCCTCAGTTGCATCTCTATAGCGGCTGTGCTCGCTTTGCCTCTACTGACCAAGACGCTTATCGATAAGGTGCTCCTAGAGCGCAATGGCGAGCTATTGATCTGGATCGTATTCGGCATGTTCGGTCTGATGATTGTGCGGTTAGTGCTGTCCGTACTCTCACGCCTGTTGAGTGCTCATATAGGCAGAAACATCATGCTGAAGTTACGTGGGGAACTCGCGGCAAAAATAATAGAGATCCCGTACTTCAATCTACGCAATTTTAACGCCGCTGACCTTTCGTATCGGGCGATGACAGATTGCGGTAATGTGCAGAAGGTCTTGACCCAAACGCTGTTAAATGTAGTGAAAAATGGGTTGCGATTGGTGATTATTGTGGGCATTCTGGGATGGATGAATCTGAAGCTGCTCTTTATTTGCGTGATTGGACTCCCCTTTTTTCTGGTGATAGCAAAATTTACTCAAGCCAAGCTCTTAGAGTACACCCAGATGTCCACTGAATGCAAAAGTCGCCTCACGGCCCGTTTCGTGGAGACTTACCAGAACTTGAAGGTGGTGCAAGCCTTTGCCCAAGGGGCCAATACTACCAAGGATATTAAGAAAGAAGTAGGTGCTCTCGGCGATCTCGAAGTAAAGCGCACGGTTTTCGGCGCGACCAGACATTCCTGTTCCTCGTTTTTCCTCGGCTTAGGGCCGATCTTGGTTCTACTCGTCGGTGCCCACGATGTACTAGAGGAGGATATGACCGTTGGGGCTCTCGTCGCGTTTGGCCAGTACATCAACTGGCTCGTGGAACCTGTCAGGAAGTTAGGGGGAGTATATACGACCTTGGTAGAGGGCAGCGTCTCGTTGAGGCGGATTGAGGAACTGGAAAACCTGCATCTAAAAGACACTATCGAACTAGCTGGAGAAAGACGAAATCGGCCCGAATGCTCGCGGATAACAATGAGAAAAGTCTCAGCAGGCTATCACGGAGGGTTGGTTCTGCACGACATTGACCTCGACCTCAAAAGAGGCATGCGCTACGCGCTTGTGGGCGAGAACGGGAGCGGAAAGACTACGTTGGTCAATATGGTGTGCGGGCTTTTGGACCCCATGGATGGAGAGATAGCCGTCCATAGTGCATTTGGCAAAGACAGCATAAAGTTGAAGGATCTGAATATCGGCATGGTGCCGCAGGAAACACTGCTTTTCAATCGGCCTGTGTTGGATAACGTGCTTTATGGAAAGCAGGAGGAGGTCGCCGATGCAGATAGGATACTGCACTCTCTTAGGATACCTGAACTCGTCACAGAGAAGGCTAGCGGTGCGACAATTGGTGATAATGGGGCGCGGCTGTCGGGCGGACAACGGCAGAGGGTGTGCATAGCGAGAGCACTAATGTCTGATCCCGATATTTTAGTCATAGACGAGGGCACTTCAATGGTGGATGGACAGATGGAAGAATCGGTTTTGGAACTGCTGGAAACTCGAAAAAACATGTTCACCATAGTAGTGAGCCACAATGTAGAAGTCATAGAAAGAATGGACTGGGTCTTCTGCATTGAGAACGGAAGAATTGTAGAAGAGGGGACTCCAGCAGAAATGAAGAGAAAGGGAAAGCATTTTCAGCAGCTTTTTGCGTTGGATGGGACAGAAGAGATACAGGGTCGTAGGCACTTCGCGGCGGCTGTGGGATAAGAAGCGGTCTGCTGTCCTTACCGTGCTCAACACGACTCCAGAGGGAGATTCAGACGGCTTCTAAGGCCGAGGCGCGGCTATACTAACTAGGAGGAAACAAACAATGGAGAGCCAATCTGGCGATAGTCGAATGGAACGCCTCCTATACGAGTTACAGGTGCTACTCTTGGAGGTGACGGAGGTGGATATAGATCCGAATCTGATTGATTTGGACGAAGCCCTTCTCGACGGCAACCTTGGAATGGATTCCGTTGAAATTCTGACTTATGTGCAAGAAATAGAAGAACGATTCGGCTTTGAGTTTGACGACGACGACCTCAATCCCGAAGTGCTGAGTAGTTTGCGAGCCCTAGCAGAATTCGTATCCAGACGGGCTGTCTCGGTATAGTGCCATGAAATCGCTATTAAAACGCATCTCGGAGCGCAGAGGCGGCTACGTATGGATACGCCGTGATGGGGTATTAGGGTGTGCTGGTTTTCATCAGGTCGGTATCGCGAGTGTATCACCAGCGGACACCCCTGTATCACCAGCGGACAGTGCCAATGGAGTGCCCAAGAGGACGATTCGACACATCTTGTTGTCTTTCAACAAGTTAGATAGTATGGCACACATTTTGCTTTTCTTTTGGGTAGAAGGCCATGACAAACGAAAGCCGAAAGGAACATGCTTCACATATCCAACAGGGTCAGAAAGGAGGCGGGCAATGAGACCACCTGTTGGGCATCACGCCAAGGAGACCGAGGGGCCTGAGGAAGGAGGTGAAGTATGAAAAAGCTGACGAAGCGAAACCGGGCGCACAACCGCAAGGTCGTTTTCGGGTATCACGTCGAGTGCAAGCCAGAGCAGCGGTCCAACTACACCAGCATGTGGATACAGGAAACGCTGTTCCGGAGAACGGAGACCTGCGTTTACTCGACAGATAAATGTTGCGATCCCGACTAGCAGTGTCCCATAGGTGAACCTAGGATAGGTCCACTTATCCGTAGCCGTATTGCTAGGCTCTCTCAAGCCAACGAAGCCCCTCGTCTCCTTGGCATAGTAAAAGCGATACCAGACGACAAGCAAATGCAAGGTAGGAAGGAACAAGCACCATGAGAATGATCGGTAATTACTTACGGACCGCCGTGCGCATCCTGCGACGGCACAAGCTGTTGAGCTTCATTGAGGTGTGCGGTTTGTCGCTGGCTTTTGGTGCCTGCATTCTAGCCCACGCGTTGGTGTCGCACGAGTGGAGCTACGATAGCTTCCATGAGAAAGGGGGGCACCTCTATCGAGTGGTGTTCAGTGCCAAAAGCCCAGTATATGGTAATAGGAAGATGGGGGATCACACTCCGGTCGCCATGGCCGAGGCGATCCAGAACGCCGTGCCCCAAGTTGAAGAAACGGTCCGGTTAGTTTCCAGTCGCGGGGCGTCACTGGAAAGTCGGCGCATCCGTGTGCGGATAGGCGATAGGTGGAACGACGAGCCGTTTCTGCTGGTCGATGAGAATTTCTTTGAGGTGTTCTCTTTCCCCCTCGACGCGGGCGATCCGCGGACGGCTCTGCAGGCAAAAGACGGCGTCGTGGTCAGCCGCGAGTTCGCCCGCCGCTACTTCGGAGACGAGCCAGCGGTGGGGCAGGTAATACGGATCGATGTGGGGTGGCCCCAATCCGAACGCAAGGAATACACCATCCAAGCCGTGGTCGCCCCGCCGCCGGCGAACTCGTCGATTCAGTTGAATATCCTGTTGCCCTTTCACAACTCCGAGTATCTATGGGGCTGGCTTGATGACTTCTGGGACTGGGGAAGCGTCCTATTCGTCAGGTTTCAAGAGAACGCCAACGATGGCGATTTGAAGCAAGCAGAAGAACTGATGCGGCAGTTAGTACTTGAAAACGCATCCGATTTCAGCCAAGAGGTAGATCGTGGGGTGAATTTTAGAGTGGAATTGCAACCCCTGTCGGCCATACACACGGACCCCGATGTGACGCAGTGGAAAGGATACGAAAGTATCGCCTCGCCGCACGACCCATTGGAGACCTATATCGTCTTGGCGATCGCCGTGCTCCTGCTAGCCGTAGCCGTGGTCAACTACGTCAACTTGGCTACGGCTCGGGCGAGTACACGCGGGCTAGAAGTTGGGGTGCGCGTCGCCTTGGGAGCCACCCGTCGACAACTGCCGGTGCAGTTCTGGATCGAGACGGTGATGGTGTGTGGTGTGTCGCTAGTAATCGGCTTGGGCCTCAGCGAAGCCCTGTTGCCGGCGTTCAACGCGGTGTTGGGTCAGGACCTGCGTCTCGATTACCTTGCCCCCCCCTTCATCGTTGGCGGGCTGGTCCTGTTGGTGCTGACCAGCCTACTAGCCGCCGCCTATCCCGGCCTAATCCTTGCGCGGACCAATCCCAGCGAGGCCGTACGTAGCACCCGTTTGCTCAGCCGCCGATCTACGTTGGGCAGTGCGTTAGTGGTGATGCAGTTCGCTGCCTGTGCTGGGCTGGCGGGCACGAGTTTGGTTATGGTTCGGCAACTGCACCACTTGCAGGTATTCGATCTGGGCTTTGTGTCCGCCGACGTGCTGGTGCTCAGAATAAGGGAGTTGTCCCAGGACATCCATAGCAGACACCGGCAGTTACTCAAGGAGCGACTGCTCGCCCATAGTGGGATCAAGTCGGTGGCTACGAGTAAGGATCATTTTTTAGAGAAAGAATTGGGCGGGGCACCGTGGATAAAAAAGACGATGTTGCCCAGTGAGGACCGCACTATTGAGGCGCGTTGTCTAGGCGTGGATCGGCATTTTGTCGAGACGCTCGGCCTCCAACTCGTTCAGGGCACAGACTTGGGCCCGGACCAAGCGGGCATTCTGGTTAATGAGACCTTCGTCGCCCGAGCCGGTTGGGATCAGCCCATCGGCCAAGTCGTGCAGTTTGAGAAACGCCTAGCCCGTCAGATGCCCAATGGACAAGGCCGCGTCGTAGGCGTACTGAGCGACTATTACTTTTATTCGCTAAAAAACAACTCTGAAGAGCCGGGGGTGCTCTTGCTCAACTCCTCTGTAAATCAGCACGAGTTGCTCTTCGTACGCCTCGACCCCAAGGCAGGCAACGAGGCTCTTGATCATATCGAGCGTACGTGGAAAGCTGTAGCCCCAGACGAAGTACTGCATCTGTCAAGGCTCGAAGACTTCTTGGTCGCTTATTACCAAGACGACCGGATCTGGCTATGGGTCGTCGGGGGGGCGGCCCTGTTGGCCGTGCTGATCGCCGCGCTGGGGGCATACGGCCTGACGGCGATTACGGTGTCCCATCAGCGGCGCAATATCGCCTTCATGCGGACGTTGGGAGCTCAGGGGCATCATGTGGCCAGCCTGTTGGCGCGGCGACTGCTGTGGTTGGTGTTGGCGGGATGCCTGCTAATCGGGCCTTTGGCGCACTTGGGCGTCGAAGAGTGGCTGAACCAGTTCGCGCAACGGATCGACGATGACTGGCTGTTCTTGGGGTTGGGCAGTTTGGCCGCGGCGGTCACTGCCGGTGTGGGGGTGTTGTTGCACACAGTGGCCCTAATGCGGGAGCCGATCACCAAAGGCTTGCAGAGCGAGTGAGAGAGGCCGACGGAGGACGCTGGTTTTCGTCAGGTCGGTATCGCGAGTGTATCACCAGCGGACACCCCTGTATCACCAGCGGACAGTGCCAATGGAGTGCCCAAGAGGACGATTCGACACATCTTGTTGTCTTTCAACAAGTTAGATAGTATGGCACACATTTTGCTTTTCTTTTGGGTAGAAGGCCATGACAAACGAAAGCCGAAAGGAACATGCTTCACATATCCAACAGGGTCAGAAAGGAGGCGGGCAATGAGACCACCTGTTGGGCATCACGCCAAGGAGACCGAGGGGCCTGAGGAAGGAGGTGAAGTATGAAAAAGCTGACGAAGCGAAACCGGGCGCACAACCGCAAGGTCGTTTTCGGGTATCACGTCGAGTGCAAGCCAGAGCAGCGGTCCAACTACACCAGCATGTGGATACAGGAAACGCTGTTCCGGAGAACGGAGACCTGCGTTTACTCGACAGATAAATGTTGCGATCCCGACTAGCAGTGTCCCATAGGTGAACCTAGGATAGGTCCACTTATCCGTAGCCGTATTGCTAGGCTCTCTCAAGCCAACGAAGCCCCTCGTCTCCTTGGCATAGTAAAAGCGATACCAGACGACAAGCAAATGCAAGGTAGGAAGGAACAAGCACCATGAGAATGATCGATAATCGTTCTCAGCAAAGGGGCAACCCATGACCAACGAGCGACCCGTTGTCTATCGAGGAGAAAACAGCCAACTCCTTGGCGTACTGCATCAGCCTAGCCCTAGGCATGACCTGCGGCACGGCGTACTATTCGTCCCCGGCGAACCCGATCATCTGTTCGGAGACCATAGCATGTACGTGTACGGCGCACGCCAACTGGCAGATGCCGGCTTCCACTGTCTCCGGTTCGATTTTGGCGGACGGGGCAACAGCGAAGCCGGCAGCCAATTCACTCCAGTGGGCGATTGCGTCCA
This sequence comes from Candidatus Latescibacterota bacterium, assembly GCA_965242865.1. Taxonomy (GTDB): domain Bacteria; phylum Latescibacterota; class UBA2968; order UBA8231; family UBA8231. The sequence goes on along the minus strand of CBDETK010000013.1, from coordinate 3,218,588 downwards.
GAGCGTACGCTTCTTGGAAAGCGAAGCGGACATTGAGGCGGTCTCGTGCGTGGCCCAATGCTTTGGTGCTTGGGTGGTGCTCTATTGTCTCGCAAAGGCGGCGGTGAACTGGCAAAGGTTAGTGATGTGGAGTCCCACCGAACTAGCCGATAAGCGCTCCATGGACATCCGCCGGTCCGCCAAATACCTGAAAGCCGCGGTCGTGGAGTTCTGGGGTTTATACGCCGAGGCCAAGAACCAATTCGCCCGTCCGAGAGGGGTGGACGCCTCTGAAGAAGAAAGTCTTGACCATATACCCATCGAAAACCTCGTGCCCAAAGACCGCTTCCGCGCAACCGTCCACGCACTCGGCATCTATCCCTCTGGCGACCCCTCTAGCCGCGACTGCGCCCGCGACTATGAGGCGTTGTGCCGCAGTATCGGCGGCATATCATTCGAGGCGAGAACGGTCGAGGATAGCGACCACTCCTACCGTTCGCACGATAAAGTAAAGGAAGTCGTCCAGATGACGGTGGATTGGCTTTCTGCGCCCAGCCCGGTGGTCAGACGAGCACAACCGGAGCATTGCTATGTCTAAAGAAAAAACGCAAAGACGCAGTGCCCTCCCCATCCTGACCTACCATGCGATAGAGGCCGGGGACGGTCCGTTGAGCGTGTCCCCGAGGAGGTTCGCAGAGCACCTTGAGGCCATTCGCAACTTAGGCTATGTCACCACTGCGCTTGAGAGGTCGGTGAAGAGGCTTTACGGCTGGGGGAACCACTCGGTTGATCGGGAAATTGCCATCACTTTCGACGATGGCTATGCGAGCGTGTTGACCGAGGCCATGCCCCTGTTGGAGCGTTTCGGATTCAAAGCAACCGTCTTTGTGGTCAGCGATCTCGTCGGGTGCCGGCTGGAAGGAAGGGAGTTACTCGGATGGCGAGACATTGCGGCCCTGTCCGCAGCGGGAGTCGAAATTGGTTCGCACAGCGCGACCCACGCCATGCTTACCCGGCTCAGCCTCGACGGGATTTACCGCGAAGTAAGCGATTCAAAGCGCAGGATTGAGGATCGACTCGGCAAAGCGGTGCGGTATTTCGCATACCCGCGAGGGCTGGCAACAGCCCGCGTACGGCGCGTAGTGATCGAGTGCGGTTATGCTGGAGCATGCAGCACGGTCGCGGGGACCAATACGCATCGGTCGGATCCGTATTTCCTCAAGCGGCGAGAGCTATACGACCACGACGATTCTCAAGGCGTGGTTGCGAAGTTGGGAGGCCGAGGGGACCGGCGGCACAATTGGGTGTCGTCGGCTTGGGTGCGTCGTATGCGGTTGTCCGAAAAACTGGCAGGGAGTTGCCCGCAGTTGGTACGGGCCGTCAGAAAGCTGAAGTAAGAAAGTGGATAGAAGAGGAGGATATCCGCGATGGGATACAATTACTCTACAAAAGCGGCTGTGGGCTTATTGGCGGTCAGCTTGGGCATTATGCTGGCACTCGCCGCTTGGATTGTGCATCGCGCCTTTTACGTACCGCACATCGGCGGTCGAGCCGACGCTATAGTTGTGCCGAGTGGACCGAGCAGAGAGGTCGCTCGGGCGTTGGATTGCGCCGCCGAACTTTACGAGCAGGGGATGGCTCCCAAAGTAGTGGTGTTCGCCCCATTGCGGGCGGCGGCGGCGGCGGGCATACCCCCCAACAGCACGGTTTCGGTCTCGGCTTCGCACCCGGGCGGGACGTACGGCGAGGCCAGAACCATAGAGCGAGTTTTCCGCAACCAAGACTGGCAAGAGGCGATCCTCGTCACGTACCCACTGCATCTGTTGCGCACGGCGGCGACCTTTTCATCGAAGGGGATTGCGGTGCAACAGGCATCGTGGCGATTAGCCCCAGTACTTGGTTTTGGCAATTCTACAGAAAACCCGTTCAAGTTAGCTTGGCAACTCGCGTATGAAACCGCGGCCTTAATCTACTATATCGGCGTGGGATATATCGACTTCCGTTAGCTGATCGTCGGGGGTCGGGAAAAGAGGTGCTACAATGGAACTTGACGGGGACACTTGGCCCTTACTAATGCTGACAGCCGTTTCGTTTTCCTTGGGCGTGGCCTTGTCGCCGGTGGCGATTTTTGTGGCCCGAACGCTAGGCATAGTTGACCAGCCCAATGGCAAACTCAAGCGGCACGCCGAACCCGTCGCGTATCTGGGAGGGCTAGCCTTGTGCTTGGCCAGCGTCTTGGCCTTGGCGTTCATTGGTCAGCATCCCGTTGACCTGTTGGGCCAAGGAGTTGCGGTTGGGGCCTTAGTCTTGCTGGTGCTGGGGACTATCGACGACAAGATCGGACTGTCGGCTCGGTTCAAGTTGTCAGTCCAACTCCTCGTCTGCCCGCTGGTGGCCTATGCGTTGATCGGCGCTGACTGGTTGTGGGTGGTGGCCGCCTCAGCATGGCTCGTGCTGTTGACCAATGCGTTTAATATCCTCGACGTAGCCAATGGTCTAGCCGCCGCGGTTGCCGCCACCGCTGCCGCGGTTATCGCTGTGCTCGGGTTTTATGCGGGCGACGCACCCGTTGCGCTGACTAGCATCGCGATCGTCGGTGCCACGGTTGCGTTTCTGTTTTTCAACTTTCCTCGGGCTCGAATGTTTTTGGGGGATGGCGGGAGCCTTTTACTCGGTTTCCTGCTGGGCGTCCTGTGCATCAAGTTGGGCGTGGGGACTAAGCGCATAGAAGACTGGGCGGCAGCCGGTCTCGTCTTGGCCGTGCCCGTCCTAGATGTGCTGCTCGTTTCGCTGTGCAGGTGGCGTCGCGGAATACCGATCCTACAGGGGAGCCGCGACCATCTGGCGCATCGGTTGGGGGCCGTCGGCCTTACCGGCGTTCAATTGGTGTTGGCCGCTGTCGTAAGTACAGGTCTGCTGGGCATCTTGGCCGTACTCGTCTTTGGCCAAGCCCAAAGCTACACGTGGATATGCGTTGGCAGCTTGGTGGGGTTGATGGTTGTCCTAGGCGACCGACTAGCCAAGTTGCCCCGTCCCCATAGCTAGGCCAGTGCGAGGAGAGAAATCGTGAAAATAGCGTTGATAATAACCGAACTACAGCTTGGCGGGGCGCAGCGTATAGTCATTGAGTTGGCCAGCCGGTTGGCGCAGTCCAATTGGCAAGTCTGCGTCATAACCAATGAGCGCGGACTGCTGCTGCAAGATCTCCGGGGAGCACGAGGGGTAGAAGTAATCACGGTAGCGACGCTCCGCCGGGAAATAACACCTTTCAAAGATCTCCGAGCGTTGGTTCGGATAATGAGCCTGCTCAGTCGGTTCAAACCGGACATTGTCCACACCCATACGCCAAAGGCTGGGTTGATCGGCCGGGTGGCGGCGCGATTGCTACACATTCCGTGCATCCATACGGTCCACGGTATAGGTTGCGACGTCTCGGCGATGAGTCCGGTCGAAAAGGTCTATCTGACCTGCGAGCGGTTGGCCGCCAAGCTGTCGGCGGTCCAAGTCGTGGTTTCGGAAAGGTTAAAAAAGACCTGCATGGAGCACGGTCTCGCACCGGATGGAAGGGTGAGGGTGATTTCCGGGGGATTCGACGCTCTCCAGTTCGCCAAGCTACCGACTCGTAGTCAGGCCAGAGCCGCGCTTGGTCTGCGGGGCGACGGTGTCGTGATCGGTACTGTGAGTTGTATGAAGCCCGGCAAACGGGTCGGGGATTTTGTGGAAGTGTGTAAGCAGGTGCGGAATGCGATCCCCAATATGACGGCAGTAGTGGTCGGCGACGGAGAGTTGCGACAGGAAATTCAACGCCAAATAGACCGCGACGGCTTGGAAGAAAGCATCCGCCTACTAGGTTGGCGGCGCGATGTGCCCGCTATCATGGCGGCGATGGATGTGTTTGTACTGATGTCGGCACACGAGGGATTGGGCCTTGTGGTCTTGGAAGCCATGGCGGCGGGCGTCCCCGTAGTATGTACTCGCGTCGATGGCTGCATCGAGATCATCGAAGAGACAAAGGCTGGCGTTCTGATTGGGCGGGGCGATACCGAAGGAGGAGCGGCGGCAGTCGTTCACTTACTCAATGACCGCGGACAGCTCAAACAGATGGGAGAGCGAGCACGCAAAGGGGTCGCCCGTTGGAACTTCAATGCAATGTGCGAGAGATACAAGGAAGTGTACTGGGAGGCTTGCAATGCAGCCGGTTGAGTTGGGCGAGAAATGTCGAGAGATGCACGGCGTACTCGATGGGCGGTTGTACTACGCGCACTACCAGCCCAAAAGTACTCTCCATGGCCAGAGCCGGCCGGTACTCTACCTGCATCCCTTGCTGACCGAATTCTATGCCAGCTACACTTGGTCGGTTGATTTGTGCCGGGCCATGGCGCAGTTGGGGATGTCCGTCGTCCGAGTAGAACCGCAGGGACACGGGAATACAGGCGGCGAAATAGCGTCTTCAAATCTCAATGAGCTGCGCCGGGATTATCAGGTTGGCCTCAATTTCCTGCTGCGGGACTGCGGCCATATTGATACCTCGCGCTTGACCATAGTCGGTTGCAGACTGGGGGCGAATATGGGGATCTGGCTCGCCGAGGAAAGCCCGCTCGTCAAGATGGTCTGGGTGATAGATCCGGTTGATTCCATAGGCCAGTATCTCAAGACCTTGGACCGCAAACGCAAGATAGTCGGGATGATCCGCCAAGGATGTGCATGGCAACAGACAGTGGATTTAGCCAAAGAGATAGAGACCGAATCCGAAATAGACATGCTGGGGCACAGAGTGAAATCTCAGTTACTCCAAGAGTTGGAAAAACACGGTGGGAATAACGCGGACGAGGTTCTCGCCTCAGTAGCTTACGTCTATACTGGGCGCGATAAAGGCCGCGCTGGAGATCAATGGCGTCTCTCCTGTCCGCCGTACTGGAACCGCCCAGTAGCAAGGACCGGTCCGCGTCAGAACGTCGCCATTCGTCGAATCGCCTCGGTGGTCCGGGACGCCTCCTTTTAGTACGGAGATACTGTTATGCGCGATACAGAGGAAAGAGAATATGTGATAATTGGCGGCGGCATTACTGGACTAGCGGTGGCGAATTGGCTTCCCGATGATGCGTACGCAATTATCGAGAGGGAGCCGGAAATAGGGGGATACTGCAAAACGATTAGGCGCAATGGCTATACTTGGGACTACTCCGGCCACTTTTTTCATTTTCAGAGGCAGGAAATTGAGCAATACCTCTTTTCGCGCATGGAGCCGCAACGCATCTACAAAGGGGCCAAGCGGTGCTATATATATTACGACGGTCAATTGGTGGATTATCCGTTCCAACAGAATATACACCAGCTTAAAAAAGCGGATTTCCTAGCGTGTCTATACGATCTGTTGTTTCGCGAAAATCGCGTTGTACACACCTTCAAGGACATGCTCATCGCCCATTACGGACACTCGATTGCGGAAAAGTTCCTAATCCCGTACAACGAGAAGGTTTATTCGGTGGATCTAGACCGCTTGGCCCCCGAGGCGCTGGGGAGATTCTTTCCACATGTCAGGGTGGAAGAGATCGTCCAGAATTTCCGGGGCCATGGCGAGGACACCAGTTACAATGCTGAGTTCGCCTACCCAGCAGGTGGGGCTTTTGAGTATGTGAAAGCCCTAGCGCAGGATATCCCCGCCGAAAATATCTGCGTCAACGAACAGGTTTTAGCGGTCGATATATCCAAGAAAACCGTAGTGACCAATAAGAGAACGTGGGCCTACGACAGGTTGGTCAACACGATTCCACTACCTCGGTTCCTCGATGTATGCGATTGGGACTACGGTCCAGATGCTTATACCTGTAGCAAGGTGCTAGTTTTCAACTTAGGCTTCGACCGCAAGAGCTGGGAGGGCGTTCATTGGGTGTATTTCCCGCAAGTCGATCTTTCCTTCTATCGGGTTGGTTTCTACGACAACCTTTTCGCCTCCGACGAGATGAGCCTCTACGTGGAAGTAGGACTGCCTATGGCAGCCCGCGTTGATGAGTCAGTAGTGAGAAGGACGCTAGACCGGGTGCTAGTTGAATTGGAGGGATGCGGCATAATCCGAGGGCACAAATTGGTGGACTGGCATTCGGTGATCATGGCACCGGCGTACGTCCACATAACTCCTTTGGCGCAACGAGAAGCCGCTAGACAGAGGAGCGAGTTGGGGCACTTTGGCATCAGCAGCATCGGTCGTTATGGGGCTTGGACGTATTGCTCCATTGAGGACAATATAATCCAAGGCATGGAACACGCTGTAGAGTTACAGGACGAAGGATGGGCCGGGATTCTAGGGGCCTCTCCCATTGTACGCTAGCGGATAGTAATGCTAGGCCAGCCACGCCGTAATTCAGCGTATTTCGTTTTTAGTATGCTGCTTACTACACCAACTCCCCTCCCAGCCTTCCAGCCTTCCAAGAATCGCGAGCCTCTTGCCCTCGATCCCGGACGTAGCGGCAACAGCAGAAAAGACGGACTCAAAGTAAGGGTCGCGTACTGTCGAAGAGTGGCTGATCTATTTCTCGCAGCGGATCGACGAGGGCTGGCTGTTCCTCGTGCTGGACAGTTTGGCCGTGGCAGCCACAGCCGGTGCGGGAGTGTTGTTGCACACAGTGGCCCTGATGCGCGAGCCGATCACCAAAGGCTTGCAGAGCAAATGATAGAAGCCGACGGGAGTGCTGGTTGCACCGCGAGTGTATCACCAGCGGACACCCCTGTATCACCAGCGGACACTGCCAATGGAGTGCTCAGGAGGACAATTCGACACATCTTGTTGTCTTTCAAAAAGTTAGATAGTATGGCATACATTTTGCTTTTCTTTTGGGTAGAAGGCCATGACAAACGAAGGCCGAAAGGAACATGCTTCACATATCCAACCCACTAAGCCCTTCGTCTCCTTGGCATGAATACCTTGATGCTAATAAGGAAAGTAGATACACGACAGGAGCAGGAACCATGAACATGATCGGTAATTACTTACAGGTCGCCGTGCGCGTTCTGCGACGGCACAAGCTGCTGAGCTTCATTGAAGTGTGCAGTCTATCACTGGCGTTTGGCTTCTGCGTCTTAGCTCACGCGCTGGTATCGCACGAGTGGAACTACGATAGCTTCCACGAGAACGGGGCGCACTTATATCGAGTGGTGTTCGATATTACAATCCCGGGCTATGACCGTGCGAAGTTCGGGGATCACACCCCGGTCGCCATGGCCGAGGCTATTCAGAACGCCGTGCCCCAAGTTGAAGAAACGGTCCGGTTGGCTTCTGGTCACAGACCGTCGTTGGAAGGTCGGCGCATCCGTGTGCGGATAGGCGATAGATGGAACGACGAGCCGTTTTTACTGGTCGATGAGAATTTCTTTGAGGTGTTCTCTTTCCCCCTCGACGCGGGCGATTCGCGGACGGCTCTGCAGGCAAAAGATGGCGTCGTGGTCAGCCGCGAGTTCGCCCGCCGCTACTTCGGCGACGAGCCGGCGGTGGGGCAGGTAATACGGATCGATGTGGGGTGGCCCCAATCCGAGCGCAAGGAATACACCATCCAAGCCGTGGTCGCCCCGCCGCCGGCGAACTCGTCGATTCAGTTGAATATCCTGTTGCCCTTTCACAACTCCGAGCGCCTGTGGCGCTGGATTGATGACTTCTGGGACCGGGGAAGCGTCCTATTCGTCCAACTACGGCAGGACGCCAACGGGGACGATCTGAAGCAGGCCAAAGCGTTGATGCGGCAGTTGTATATTGAGAACTCATCCGATTACAGCAAAAAGCTGGCCCCTCTCAAGGCGGAGCTTAGCGTGGCGTTGCAACCCCTGTCGGCTCTACACACGGACACCGATGTGACGCAGGGGAACGGATACGACGGCATCGCCCCGCCGCGTGACCCGCTGGCCACCTATATCGTCTTGGCCATTGCCGTGCTGCTGCTGGCTGTCGCCGTGGTCAACTACGTCAACCTCGCCACGGCGCGGGCGAGTACGCGCGGGCTAGAAGTTGGGGTGCGCGTCGTCTTGGGGGCGACCCGTGGTCAACTGCCGGTGCAATTCTGGGTCGAGACGGTGGTGGTGTGTGGCGTGTCGCTAGTAATTGGCTTGGTTCTCGGCGAGGCACTGTTGCCCGCGTTCAATGCGGTGTTGGGTCAAGACCTGCGTCTCGACTACCTTGCTCCCCCCTTTATCGTTAGCGGACTGGTCCTGCTGGTACTCACCAGCCTTTTGGCCGCCGCCTATCCCGGCCTAATCCTCGCCCGGATCAACCCAAGCGAGGCGGTGGGTCGCACCAGCCTACTCAGCAGTCGGTCTGCACTAGGCGGTGCGTTAGTGGTGATGCAGTTCGCCGCCTGTGCTGGGCTGGCGGGTACGAGCTTGGTGATGGTTCGGCAACTACACCACCTGCAGGCATTCGATCTGGGCTTAGTCCCTGATGATGTGCTGGTACTCAACACGAATGCGTTACGGGAGGCCATTGACAGGACGTTCCGACATCGGCTCAAGGAGGGGCTGCTCGCCCATAGTGGAATCAAGTCGGTGGCTATGAGTAAGGATCATTTCCTAGAGAAGGGAACGCCGTGGCTGCAAGAGACGATATTGCCCGGTGAAGATCGCAAGATTCGGGCGGAGTGCCTACGAGTGGACTCGAGCTTTGTCGAGACGCTCGGCCTCCAACTCGTACAGGGCGCAGACTTGGGACCGGACCAAGCGGGCATTCTGGTCAATGAGACCTTTGTCGCCCGAGCCGGTTGGGATCAGCCCATCGGCCAAGTCGTGCAGTTTACGAAACGCTTAGGTCGTCGCGTGCCCAATGGGCGCGTCGTAGGGATGTTGAGCGACTATCGCTTCTATTCGTTGAAAAGCAGTGTCGAACCGGGAGTGCTCTTACTCGACTCCAACGTAACAGATCATGCCTTGTTCTTCATCCGCCTCGACCCCAAGGCCGGCAACGCGGCCTTGGAGCACATCGAGCGCACGTGGAAAGCGATAGCCCCCGACGAAATGCTGCATCTGTCAAGGCTCGAAGACTTCTTGGCCGCGTACTACCGAGAGGACCGGATCTGGCTATGGGTCGTCGGCGGGTCAGCTTTCTTGGCCGTGCTCATTGCCGCGCTGGGCGCCTACGGCCTGACGGCGATTACGGTGTCTCATCAGCGGCGCAATATCGCCTTCATGCGCACGTTGGGCGCCGAGAGTCGGCATGTGGCGGGTCTGTTGGCACGGCGGCTGCTGTGGCTGGTGCTGGCAGGATGCCTGCTGATCGGCCCCGTGGCGTACCTCGGCGTCGAAGAGTGGCTGAACCAGTTCGCACAGCGGACAGACGACGACTGGCTGTTCCTCGCGCTGGGCAGTTTGGCCGCGGCAGCCACAGCCGGTGCGGGAGTGTTGTTGCACACAGTGGCCCTGATGCGAGAGCCGATCACCAAAGGCTTGCAGAGCGAGTAGAGCGGCTCTGACGAGCTCAAACCAAGCCTTAATCCCAAGGAGGTGGGACATGAATGCGATTCGTTTTAGCATCCTAGCACGGCGGCTGCCGGTCGCCCTTTTTCCAACTGGGATTCCGGTGCTGAAAGTGCGGTGGTCGTATTGGGCAACTTGGAGGATCGAACCGATCGAGACGAAGCATGGACAGTGGAATTTCTCTTTCCTTGGCGCAGTATGAGCCAAGCCGCGTTGAACGCATTGGTCCGCGATGGATACGGAGATGCGGAAGAAGAAGGCCCCTCGGACAGCGTCCAAGCCGACGAGCTAGATCTATTAGGGGACCGTTCCATTCCTCCGAAGGTAGGGGATAAGTGGAAAGCCAACTTCATGCGGTTTGACCACGGGGACGAGGAGGATTCTGGGGTGCTCAGTACGTGGTCGCCCTTCCCCGACGGGGACGGGGCCGTTATCAGCACCAAGTATGTGCATTATTCGGCGTATTGGGGTGTGCTCGTTTTCGTCAAGTAATCCCACTCCGTCGAAGTGCGTTCTCAGCAAAGGGACAACCCATGACCAACGAGCGACCCGTTGTCTATCGAGGAGAAAACAGCCAACTCTTTGGCGTACTGCATCAGCCTAGCCCTAGGCATGACCTGCGGCACGGCGTACTATTCGTCCCCGGCGAACCCGATCATCTGTTCGGAGACCATAGCATGTACGTGTACGGCGCACGCCAACTGGCAGATGCCGGCTTCCACTGTCTCCGGTTCGATTTTGGCGGATGGGGCAACAGCGAAGCCGGCAGCCAATTTACTCCAGTGGGCGATTGCGTCCAGAGCGTCCGCTTCTTGGAAAGCAAAAACTTGTGGGCATACGCCGGCAGGCTCGCTTGCGATGTGCAAACTCAGCCGAGCCAACTTGAGCGCGAACTTGGTCATCGAAGAAGCCATATAGCTTCCTAAGTACGCGACACTTACTTTGCGTCCGCCTTTTCTGTTGTTTCCGCTGTGGCCGGGATCGAGGGCGTCCCGCCCTCGATCCTTGAAAGGTTGGCGGCGTGTAGTAAGGACAGCTTCTCAGACTTGACGATCGGCAAAAGGAGTCCAGCCGCGGCCGGGCTTGTGGACGGGGGTTTGTTCGTAGCGGGTGCGGATTTCCTTGAATTCGGCGATGTCGGTGACTTCGCGCGCTGGGTTTTGCGCGTCTTTGATGACAAAATCCCCTTCCGTAGGCAAGCAGGCCATGGTGACCGGGTCGCGTTCTCGTTCTGGGTCGAAGTCCTTGGGGTCTTCGTCAGTGTTGTTGGGAACCTCGGCGTCTTGGTAGCGCAGATCGACGCTCCAGCGGACGACGTCGGTGTTGTTCTCAAAGGAGGCGTGTGGGGTGAGATTGGTCATAAAGAGCACCGAGCCGGCGCGCATTGGGCAGGCGACTGGTGCGGGTGTCGGCAAGTCTTCGCCAGCGATTTCGAGATACCCACCTTGCCCGCCGGTGTAGTGGCGATAGACCCCGCTGCGGTGCGCCTTGGGGATGACGTATAGGCAGCCGTTTTCAACGGTGGCATCGACGAGGGGAATCCAGCAGGTCACGATCAAGCTCCCGTCGCAGTGGGGCATGAAATACCCGGAGTCTTGGTGCCACGGCACGGCCCCGCGTGCGTAGCCCGGGGCCTTGGGGCGGATGCGATACACGGACGAGCCAATGATGTCGGGGCCGACGAGGCTTTCGATGCAGGACACGAGCGGCGGGTGGCGCAAAAAGTCGAGAATGGCCTGTTCTTTGAAGCCGCCGCCGCCGCGCCCCATAATCGCTTGCGTCACGCGCTCGCCGACTGCGACATTGGCTTTGAAGAGGGCACCGAGGCGGGTTTCAAAGGGGTCGGCCGCCAAGGTTTCCGCGCCGAGCAGCCCTTCTTCTCGCAAAGCGGTACACGTCTGATCTATGACGGCGGTGAGGCCGTCTTTGAGGGGTTGCAGATCGGCTTGAGCGTAGAGGTCTTCTTTGACTACGTAGCCGAGGTCGTGGAATTGCTGGCGTTCGGCAGGGGTTAGGGCCATGACATGCTCCAGGTGAAGGGTCGTCAAAGGGTATCCCCGCGGTTCGCTCTAGTCAATGGCGTCCCGCCGCAGTATGCTGCTTGCAGCCTCAGGCTCAGACGCGAACAGAAGCACCGCTGCGCTGTCCGCCCGCCCGTCGGCCCCTGCTTGCTGGCGAAGCTGGTACAGCGCGATGGGCAGCCGCAGATCGTCTGCGCGGTACGGAAAAGTCGTTCCGGCTTGCTGGTTGCGGTAGCTCTGTATCGCTTCGAGATAGCGATAGCCAAACTCTGCGGTCGGCTCGATTATGGTGCCCTCGCCGTAATCGTTCCAAGTGACGATCTGGATCAGGGACGCGCCCTCCCCAGCGCGGGCTAGCGTCTCGCCAAAAACCGCGCCCCCTTGGTCGTCGAGATACCCGTAGCTTTCGCGCACCCCAGCCTCCGCATAGATGTCGTGGAACTTGGGAAACGCCGTGCCCACGCCGCCCTTTTCGTAGAGCTGGTTTAGGTACGCGCGCCAAGCGGCCGGCGGCACGACGCGGCCGTCGTGTACTGGCGGCCAGCCGAACACCCCGTCGGCACCTTCCTGGAGCGAGTTCAGGGTGTAGAAAGACGGAGGCTGCGGCAAGCCCGAAAACAGCTCCTTCCACGCCGCCCCCTTGAAATACTGCGGGCCGAATACGAAGAGCAGGGGGCGGCCTGCGCTCGTGGCGTATTCGTCGGCGACAAACCAGTGGTCCTGCATCCAGCGCAAGACATCCTTGCCGTGGCTAAGAGCTTGGCTTGCGCGGAGCACCCCATCGTTGACGAGGTGCTTTATCGATTGGTCTTCGTAACATATTGCAAAGCTCAAGCCGGCCTTTTTGATGTATGCGATTAGGTGGTTTGTGTTGCGGTGAATAGCGGCGTAATCGCGGTGGTCTTGGATGCCGTACCAGTCGATGATCGCGCCGTCAATACCCGCGAACTTCATAAGCAGAACGTGACATTCCAAGACGTGAGGGTCGTTTGAATCGTACGGCCCGATCAATGGGTAGTAATGAGAGGCGATTTCGCGGCGGCCCTCGTCGGCGATTGTGTTGGGATCAAAGTGATTCATCGTCCAGTGCCAGCCCCACTCGCCGCTGACAGGTTTCGCCGCGTACCAAGGCATGTAGTGGACCATTATTTGGGGACTGGCCGCAGATAGAGGCTGAACGCCCGGATTGACGAGGCTTTCGACGCAGGAGCACAGGGGCACACAGCACAGGGCGATGAGCAGGAGGCGGTTCATTTATTTAAGGGATAACGAGCTTCGGGCCGCATTTCAGACAAGGTCTTCATATAAATCACGCCAAGTAGGATTCTGCCGTTCTATGAGTTCCAGTTTCCATTGACGGCGCCATTTCTTTATTTGTTTTTCCCGTTTAATCGCTGACAGCATATCTTCGTGTGGTTCAACATAAACCAATGTATGTACGCTGTATTTTTTAGTAAATCCCTCTGTGGCGTTGTTTTTATGTTGCCACACGCGAGCGGGCAAGTCGCCGGTTACTCCTGTATAAAGTGTTCCGTTGCGCTTGCTCGCCATTATGTACACGACGGGTTGTTTGGTCATTGCTTCCATGGATTCCCGCTCCGTGTCAGGGCGCGGGATGACGTTCGTTCGCGGGAAGGATCAAGCGAATAAGTCCTAAATGACTCGAAAGCATAGAATGTTGATCGGGACCGTCTTTTTTACTTACGAAGCGTCATTCCCGCGCAAGCGGGAATCCAGCCGGTATCGTTTAGACGCAAGGGACAACCAGCAGAGAGATGTCGCACCTCGTGCGAATTTGGTGACTTGGAGAGCTGCCAAAATGTGTCGCTTTTCGGCTTCAGGTAATGTCATCATGAGCATAACGAAACCTCCTTTCGGCAAGAATACTCCAATAGGTCAAGTGCTTACTATAGCAAGCCTGCATCATTCAAGACTGGATTCCCGCTTTTGCGGGAATGACTATTCATAGGCAAAAACAGGGCCGATGAACATTCCATATTAGTCTGCATCGACTAATTGTTGGGCCAATGAGCCTTCTCGCGTCAACGCATACACCAAGAAATTGACGCCCAAGTTATACACCAGCGGCTCCTCGGCACTGGCCAAAAACGGACTGTTGATCACATCAAAAGTCTCCGATTCCTGCTCGGCCAGCCCCGACCAGAAATCCGCGTATCCGCGCATCGAATACACGCCCACCAACTGATCCCCGACGACGATGCCCTCCAAATAGTCCGGCGTGAGCGGCACTCCTATTGCATAGTGCATGTCGCGCATCCCGCGGGGGAGACTCTCCACATCGTAGAAGCAATGATAGATCGGATGGGTTAGCTCTAGGCGTCTAAATTGCCAGTCCTTCCACTCTTGATAACCCGCCGCCTGCAAGCTGGCGCGAATGAGGGAGCGCACCGCGGGAATGTCCAACTCGGTGTCGCTGTAGTTGGGGCGCAATTCGCTGACAATCTCCGCAAACAGAAAGCCGCCCGAAGTCAGGTACGCTCCGAGATTAGCTGTCTCCGCCTCGGTGAACTCAAAGGACCCACTTGCCGTCAGGAGGACGAAGGGCACCTGCAATAGTTGGGGGTCGTCCAGTGCCACCGCGTCGAGCACTTCGGCGTGAACCTGCGTACTGGCGACCATTTTGTCGGCCAACCCTTGCAGCATCCGGTTTTCTTGCATTTGGCGCGTTTCCCAAAGTCGGCGTGATGTTTCTCGCTCAGCCCGTTCAATGGAAGGGCTATATACATTGGACATGTAGAGGAATCCCTTGAGTTGACGCCGGTCTTTTGGATCGACGACCACCATCGCCCGGTGCTGGCCGGTGTCCATGGCCTGCACATCCATCAGTTCTAAGGCCAAGTCGATCTCGTCGGCCCCCTGTCGCGTCCCTTCCAATGCCCCAGCCTGCGTTTGCGGACCAATGTGCCGAGCGGGGAAATCCGGCACGGGTAGCACCAGTCGATCCGGCAATGCTGCCATCGGTAGCCTAAGTGCCGACGTCTTGAACATCGGCAGGGGGCGCGTCGCCGAGGGAGCCGGGCGCACCGCGGCGACCGGGGCGGCTTGCAGGGCGGGGCGGCGCACTAAGGGCCGTTGGCGGGGCCGTTGCCGGCGGGTGAGGGTGCGCTGCGGCGGTGGGCGTTTGGTGAACTCCACCATGATCGGCTGTAGGACGGGAAACTGAGCAACCTGCTCGCGGTGCGTGATGCCGAAGATCACCAGCAGATGCAAGGCCAGCGACACCGCCAAGCAGCTTTGCAGGGGTCTGTTTTTGCGGAGCGGTACTTTCCACGGTCGTCTCATCGTCTTATTCCCCTTTCTTTTCGCAAGGCTATCCATTCAGTCGTCTGTTTTTGTCTGGTTGGACAGGATGTATATGCCACTGCCCCCCCCCGCGCACGGCATTTTCCAGCACGACCAAGTCTAGTCGAGCCGCTCCGTCTGGAGATAGATTTGTCCCAAGGTGTCGTATTCAAGGCCCAGTCCTTCGAGCCGACCGAGCGGTTCGTCTATGGCCAGTGCTCTATGCAGCAATACAAGGTCTGTAGATCGCGCAGTCAAATCGTGCGTCTATTCGATTTTGATCATCTTGCGGGTGTGCGTCTGATCGCCCACCTGCAACCGATACCAATAGACCCCCGCGGCGACCGGCTGTCCCTGCGCGTCCCGGCCATCCCAAGCCAGTCGGTGTTCGCCGGCGGCCAACGAACCCGCCCATACGTGGCGCACCGGCTGCCCCAAGACGTTGTAGATGGTTAAGGCCACCTCGCCGGCTTGGGCAGGCAGCACCAAGGGGATGGTCGTGGCTGGATTGAACGGGTTGGGATAGTTGGCCCCGAGGACAAAGGCTGAGGGGACAGTCGCGGTCTCAGTAGTGACCGTGGTGGCTGGCGTATGCTGGTTTAGAAAGACGAAGGCTCCGCCCGGACCGCCTTCCATATTCCGCCCCAGCACCACCAGATCGACAGCCCCATCGCCGTTTACGTCGCCTGGGAGGACTTGACCGCCCGTGCCCGGCAGCCGATAGCGGCCTTCGACGACGGGCAGCCCATCGCGCTGGCCGGTCAGCACCACTAACGCCGGTCCAGTCGCCAAGTTGCCATCGACCACAGCCAAGTCCAACAGGCCATCGCCGTTGAGGTCGTGGGCAATGGAGCGATGCGACGCAATCATCTGCGGACCGAGCAGGGGATGGCGGGACACCCCACCCGAAGCGTCCACCCGCCACACGGCCAAGCCGTGGTAGATGAGGCCGAGGAACCGGCGCAGTTCAAGGGAACCGACGAACTCCACCGCCCCATCGCCATCCAGATCAGCGATTAGGTCCAGCGTACAGGGGTTGAGCGCGGTCTCAAAAAACAGCGGCTCCTCCGCACTAGCCGCCCACGGCCGGGTCAGGCGCCAAGGCCCTACGGGTAAGTAGCAGGGGCGGTTCCACAACAGGCGCACGGCCTCGCCCGGCGGTTGCTTGGAGCGCGGGTACGGATAGAGTCTCTCTTCGCTGTCGAGATCGAACCGCTCCCGGCGGACGAAGCCGGCGTCGCCGTCGTTGATCCACAAAATCACGTGGGACGATAAGTCGTCAGGCTCATGAACCAACAGGTCCACATCGCCATCGCCCTCGCCATCGGCGAGGACAAGTAACTTGACGCCGGATAGCTGCAACGTGCTCGCAAACCCATCTTCCCCTTCGTTATGCCACAGTTCGACGATCCGGTCGCCACTAAAGACCAAGTCGAACAGCCCATCCCCATCGAAGTCGCTCCCTTGGAGACCGAGGTCTGGGCTTGTGGTCTCCTCTTGAGTGGGGACAAAGCCGCCGAAGCCATCGTTGGCGGCTATTACCCAGCCATGGGCACTTCCGGTGGCGGTGCGGCGGTTCCACATCGCCACGAGGTCCACATCGCCATCGCCATCCACATCCCCCAAAGTACCCGCCGATTCTCCAAGGATCACTGTTTTGCCTGTGATGCCCTCAACGAGGGGAAAAAAGGCCGGTTCGCCGAACAACGCGCCGGGTACGCCCGCCTCCACGACGATGGCCCGGGGCGGCAACTCCCCCAGCAGTAACTCTTCAACCCCCGTTAGCTGAATCCAATCTACTTCGACAAAGGACGGATGATCGGCCGGCCCCTGTGCGCCGGTGTTTAGATCCAAGTCAAAATGGAATTCAAAAAGGGTGTCCTGCCAGACGATCGCGGCGGCTGGGTCGGCTACGGCTGCGGCTTCTAAGGCGCGTATATCTACGGTGATGGCTTCCCATTGAGTGGGATAGAGTTGATAACGGCTCATCCGAAACTGAGTATCTCCTTCGCGTCGGTTCAGCCCGAGGCGTCTTGTGTACTCAGCATTGAACCATCGCATCACGAGATTGCCCTCAGTGGGGGTATGGTGGATGATGCGTAACCGGAGGGTAACGGAGTCGAACAGGGCGGAGTCTTCCTCAATCGGCGGCGAGCGCAACTGAAGGGTGGGTTTTCGAGCCTCCGGCACGGGCGCAAGACGCCAAACGCCATCTTCCACTTCGCTGTGTACCGTAGTGACATCCTCCGTTCCCCTAGTGCTATAGGAACCCGCCTCTTGGGCGGTCCAGCCCCACGTGGTGTCCTCGTCGAAATCCCACGTTAAGGCCAAGGCTCCAACCGGAGCGGTCAACAATCCAATCGCAAAAAGCAAGCCGCGCATCATGCACCTCCAAATCGGTCGTCTATTCGATTTTGACCATCTTGCGGGTGTGCGTCTGATCGTCCACCTGCAACCGATACCAATAGACCCCCGCGGCGACCGGCTTGCCCGCGGCGTCCCGGCCATCCCAAGCTAGCCGGTGTGCGCCGGCGGCCAACGAACCGTTCCATACTCGGCGCACGGGCTGCCCCAAGACATTGTAGATGGTTACGTCCACCGCCTCGGCACTGGCGGGCAGGGTAAGGGGGATGGTCGTGGCCGGATTGAACGGGTTGGGATAGTTGGCGCCGAGGACAAAGGCTGAGGGGACAGTCGCGGTCTCAATAGTGACCGCGGTGGCTGGCGTATGCTGGTTGAGGAAGACGAAGGCTCCGACGGGACCGCCTGCCATATTCCGCCCCAGCACCACCAGATCGGTTGCCCCATCGCCGTTTACATCGCCGGGGAGCACTTGGCCGCCCGTGCCCGGCAGCCGGTAGCGGCCTTCGACGACGGGCAGCCCATCGCGCTGGCCGACCAGCACCACCAGCGCCGGTCCGGTAGCTAAATTGCCATCGACCACGGCCAAGTCCAACAGGCCATCGCCGGTCAGGTCGTGGGCAATGGCGCGATGCGGTAAAAGCACCTCTGAATCAAGCAGAACGTGGCGTACCAACTCGCCCGACTCGTCCAGACGCCACAGGGCCAAACCGTGGTAGGTGGTGATGTCGCGAGAGTCGAATTGTAGATCCTGATCGGGCGGTCCGACGAATTCTACCGCTCCATCGCCATCCAGATCAGCGAGCAAGTGCAGTTGGTCACAGGGGTCGACCGTGGTCTCGAAAAACAGCGGCGGCTCCTCGCTAGCCGCCCATGGTTGGGTCAGTTGCAAAGCTCCTTGGGGCAGGTAGCAGGGTCGGGTCCACAACAGGCGCACGGCCTCGCCCGGCGGCTGCCCTGGGAGTATCCGAGGAAAAAGGTCCTCCTCGGTGTCGAGGCTGAACCGATCACGGCGGACAAACCCGGCGTCGCCATCGTTGAACCACATCGTCACGTTAGGCCGAGTGTCGCCGCTTTCCACTCCCAATAGGTCCACATCGCCATCACCATCACCATCGGCCAAGCCAACGAAAAGGAAATCAGGTACAAACAGTTGTAGGGCCGTTTCAAAACCGTCCTTGCCCTGATTGTACAACAGGTCAACGGAATCCCTCCCTGAAACGACCAGATCGAGGAGTCCATCCCCATCAAAATCGACGCCCTCAAAGTGGGGGTAGGGGTAAGAGCCCTTGCCCTTGAAGAGAGCGACCTCTTGGGTGGGGACAAAACCACCCCGCCCGTCGTTGGACGCCACCATCCAGCCCGTTTCTACTCTCGTAGAGCCGCGCACATAGGCCACCACCATATCCACATCCCCATCGCCATCCACATCCCCCAAAGCATTTTCCGAGAGTCGGGAGTCTTGGACGCCTTCGCCGAGGGGGGAGAAGTTGGGCGCGGCGAACAACGCGCCGGGCGACCCAGCCGGCGCGGCGATCCTCCGGGGCGGCAATTCCCCCAAGAGCAACTCTTCGACCCCGGTCAGTTGAATCCAATCTACTTCGACAAAGGACGGATGATCGGCCGGCCCCTGCGCGGCGGTGTTTAGAGCCAAGTCAAAATAAAACTCAAAAAGGGTGTCCTGCCAGACGATCGCGACTTCTGGATTCGCTTCCGCAGCGGCTTCTAAGGCGCGTATATCTATCGTGATGTCTTCCCATTGGGTGGGATAGATTTGATAACGGCCCATCGAAAACTTCGACCCGTAGCTTGGTATGCGTTGGCCCGCTGCCTGTTTGAGTCTTCTTTCCTCCCGGAGTCTTTTGTACTCGGCATTGAACCAGTCCATAAAGAGATTCCCCCCGGTGGGGCTATCATGGAGGATGCGGAGCCGGAGGGTGACATAGTCGAATAGGGCCGAGTCTTCCCCAATCGGCGGCGAGTACAACGTAATGGCCGGTCGTTGTCCGTCCGGCACCGGCGCAATGCGCCAGACGCCGTCTTCGACTTCGCTGTACACCGTGGTGGGATCTCTGTCGTCATCGCCTAAGTAGCTCTCTTGGGCGGTCCAGCCCCACGTGGTGCCCTCGTCAAAATCCCACGTTAAGGCCAAGGCTCCAACCGGAGCGGTCAATAAGCCAATCGCAAAAAACAAGCCGCGCATAGTTTGCCTCCAGTGATAACTTTGGTCGTCTATTCGATTTTGATCATCTTGCGGGTGTGCGTCTGATCGTCCACCTGCAACCGATACCAATAGACCCCCGCGGCGACGGGCTGCCCCTGCGCGTCCCGGCCATCCCAAGCCAGCCGGTGTGCGCCCGCTGCCAACGAACCTGCCCATACGCGGCGCACCGGCTGCCCCAAGACATTGTAGATAGTTAAGGCCACCTCGCTGGCGTCGGCGGGCAGTGCCAAGGGGATGGTCGTGGCCGGATTGAACGGGTTGGGGTAGTTGGCCCCGAGGACAAAGGCTGAGGGGGTGGTCGTGGTCTCGGCGGCGATGGCGGTGGCTGGCGTATGCTGGTTGAGGAAGACGAAGGCTCCGCCCGGACCGCCTGCCACGCTTCGTCCGAGAACGACCAGATCGGCGGCCCCATCGCCGTTTACGTCGCCGGGGAGCACTTGGCCGCCCGTGCCCGGCAGCCGGTAGCGGCCTTCGACGACGGGCAGCCCATCGCGCTGGCCGACCAGCACCACCAGCGCCGGTCCGGTGGCTAAGTTGCCATCAACCAAGGCCAAGTCCAACAGGCCATCGCCGTTGAGGTCGTGGGCAATGGCGCGATGCGACACCTGTACCTGCGAGCCGAGCAGGGGGTGGCGAGACACCCCGCCCGAAGCGTCCAACCGCCACAAGTCCAAACCGTGATAGGTGGTGGCGGTGAAGAAGAACTCTCTTATCACAGAGACGCTGAGTAAATCCACTTCTCCATCGCCATCCACATCGGCGAGCAGTTGTAGAGTACAGGGGTTGACCTCGGTCTCGAAAAACAGCGGCGGCTCCTCGCTGGTCGCCCACGGCCGGGTCCGTTGCCACGGCCCTTGAGGCAGGTAGCAGGGGCGGTTCCACAACAGATGAACGGCCTCGCCCGGCACTTGCTCGGAGGTCGGGTACGGAAGGAGCTCCTCTTCGCTGTCGAGATCAAACCGATCGCTGCGGACAAATCCGGCGTCGCCATCGTTGAGCCACAACACCACGTGGGGCGATTCGTCGTCAAGCTCAAGAACCAACAGGTCCACATCGCCATCGCCCTCGCCATCGGCTAAGCCGATGAACTCAACGCCGGACAGCCGCAACGTGCTCTCAAAGCCATCCTCGCCCCGGTTGTGCCACAGTTCGACTATCCGTTCTCCATCAAAGACCAAGTCTAACAGCCCATCCCCATCGAAGTCGCTTCCTTGGAGACTGAGGTAGGCACTTGCGGCCTCCTCTTGGGTGGGAGCAAAGCCGCCGAAGCCATCGTTGGAGGCTATGAGCCAACCATGGTCGCTTCCGGTGGCGGTCAAGCGATTCCAAACCGCTACTAGATCCACATCGCCATCGCCATCCACATCCCCCAAAGTACCCGCCGATTGTCCAAGGCCCACTGTTTTGCCTGTGATGCCCTCAACGAGGGGGAAAAAGGCCGGTTCGGCGAACAACGCCCCGGGTACGCCCGCCTCCACGACGATGGCCCGGGGCGACAATTCCCCTAGCAGTAACTCTTCAGCCCCGGTCAGTTGAATCCAATCTACTTCGACAAAGGCCGGATGATCGGCCGGTCCCTGTGCGGCGGTGTGTAGGTCCAAGTCAAAATGGAATTCAAAAAGGGTGTCCTGCCAGACGATCGCGATTTCTGGGTTCGCTTCTAAGGCGCGTATATCTATGGTGATGTCTTCCCATTGAGTGGGATAGAGTTGAAAACGGCTCGTTGAAAACGGCACCACTTCGTCTTCGTCTTCGTCTTCGTGTTGGTACAGACCGAGGAGTCTTGTGTACTCGGAATTGAACCATCGCATCAAGAGAGTTCCCGCGGTCGGGGTATGGTGGATGATGCGGAGCCGGAGGGTGACATAGTCGAACAGGGCCGAGTCTTCGCCAATCGGCGGTGAGCGCAACTGAAGGGTCGGTTTTTGAGCCCCCGGCACGGGCGCAATACGCCAGACGCCGTCTTCGACTTCGCTGTACACCGTGGTGGCATCAGCCGTTCCCCTAGTGCTGTAGAAACCCGCCTCTTGGGCGGTCCAGCCCCACGTGGTGCCCTCGTCAAAATCCCACGTTAGGGCCAAGGCTCCAAGCGGAGCCGTCAATAAGCCAATCGCAAAAAGCAAGCCGCGCATAGGTCTCCTCCAGTGATAACTGCGGTCGTCTATTCGATTTTGACCATCTTGCGGGTGTGCGTCTGATCGTCCACCTGCAACCGATACCAATAGACCCCCGCGGCGACGGACTGCCCCTGTGCGTCCCGGCCATCCCAAGCCAGCCGGTGTGCGCCCGCCGCCAACGAACCCGCCCATACGTGGCGCACGGGCTGCCCCAAGACATTGTAGATGGTTACGTCCACCGCCTCGGCACTGGCGGGCAGGGTAAGGGGGATGGTCGTGGCCGGATTGAACGGGTTGGGGTAGTTGGCCCCGAGGACAAAGGCTGAGGGGGTGGTCGTGGTCTCGGCAGCGATGGCGGTGGCTGGCGTATGCTGGTTGAGAAAGACGAAAGCTCCGCCCGGACCGCCTGCCACGCTTCGTCCGAGAACGACCAGATCGGCGGCCCCATCGCCGTTTACATTGCCGGCGAGGACGGGGCCGCCCGTGCCCGGCAGCGGATAGCGGCCTTCAACGATGGGCAAGCCATCGCGCTGGCCAGTCAGCACCACTAACGCCGGTCCAGTAGCTAAATTGCCATCGACCACAGCCAAGTCCAACAGGCCATCGCCATTGAGGTCGTGGGCAATGGCGCGATGCGGTAAGAGCACCTGCGGACCAAGCAGGGTGTGGCGTTCCACCCCGCCCGAGGCGTCTAGCTGCCACAGGGCCAAACCGTGGTAGGTGGTGATGTCGCGAGAGTCGAATGGTAGGTCCCTATCGGGCGGTCCGACGAACTCCCCCGCTCCATCGCCATCCAGATCGGCGAGCAAGTGCAGTTGGTAACAGGGGTTGACCGCGGTCTCAAAAAACAGCGGCGGCGGCTCGTGGGGCGCCCACGGCTGGGTCAGTTGCAAAGCCCCTTGAGGCAGGTAGCAGGGTCGGACCCATAACAGGCGCACGGCCTCGCCCAACGGTTGCCTTGGGAGGAGCCGAGCAAAAAGTTCCTCCTCGGTGTCGAGGTTGAACCGATCACGGCGGACAAACCCAGCGTCGCCATCATTGAACCACATAATCATGTTGGACCAAGTATCGCCATCTTCCACTCCCAACAGGTCCACGTCGCCATCGCCATCGCCATCGGCTAAGCCAACGAAAGAGAAATCAGATAGGTGCAGCACCGTTTCAAAGCCGTCCTTGCCCTGATTGTGCAAGAGTTCAACGGAAGTCCCCCTTGTAACGGCCAGATCGAGGAGTCCATCCCCGTCGAAATCGCCGCCCTTGAGGACGGGTTGTAGGTAAGAGCCCTTGCCCTTGAAGAGGGAGACCGCTTGGGTGGGGACAAAACCACCCCGCCCGTCGTTGGACGCCACCATCCAGCCCGCTTCTACTCCTCCGTCCGCAGAGCTGCGCCCATAGACCACCACCATATCTACATCCCCGTCGCCATCCACATCCCCCAAAGCATTTTGCGAGAGTTGGGGGGATACTTTGACGCCTTCGCCGAGAGGGAAAAAGCGGGGCGCGGCGAATAACGCACCGGGCGACCCTGTCGGTGTGGCGATGCTCCGGGGCGGCAATTCTCCCAAGAGCAACTCTTCAATCCCCGTCAGTCGAATCCAATCTACTTCGACAAAGGCCGGATGATCGGCCAAGCCCTGCGGGTCGGTGTTTAAGTCCAGTTCAATCTGGAAGTTGAAGAGGGTGTCCTGCCAGACGATCTCGGCTTCTGGGTCGGCTTCCGCCGCGGCTTCTAGGGCGCGTATATCTATCGTGATGTCTTGCCATTGGGTGGGATAGATTTGATTACGTCCCGTAGAAAACTTCGACATGCTGTCTATGTCTATTCCGCGGTAGCCCGATTCCTCCTTGAGTCTTTTGTACTCGGAATTGAACCACGACATCAGGACATTCCCCTCGGTGGGGCGATCATGGATAATGCGGAGCCGTAGGGTGACGGAGTCGAACAGGGCCGAGTCTCCCCCAATCGGCGGTGAGTACAACGTAATGGCCGGTCGTTGTCCGTCCGGCACCGGCGCAATGCGCCAGATGTCGTCTTCGACTTCACTGTACACCGTAGTGGGGTTCCTGTCGTCAGCACCCAAGAAGCTCTCTTGGGCGGTCCAGCCCCACGTGGTGCCGTCGTCGAAATCCCACGTTAAGGCCAAGGCTCCAACCGGAGCGGTCAACAATCCAATCGCAAAAAGCAAGCCGCGCATCATGCACCTCCAAATCGGTCGTCTATTCGATTTTGACCATCTTGCGGGTGTGCGTCTGATCGTCCACCTGCAACCGATACCAATAGACCCCCGCGGCGACCGGCTTGCCCGCGGCGTCCCGGCCATCCCAAGCTAGCCGGTGTGCGCCGGCGGCCAACGAACCGTTCCATACTCGGCGCACGGGCTGCCCCAAGACATTGTAGATGGTTACGTCCACCGCCTCGGCACTGGCGGGCAGGGTAAGGGGGATGGTCGTGGCCGGATTGAACGGGTTGGGATAGTTGGCACCGAGGACAAAAGTGGAAGGGGTAGTCGGCGTCTCGACCTCAATGGCGGTGGCTGCACTTAGGCCACAGGTAGAAGTCAGATAAACACATCCCGGACTTTGCCCAGAGCTATCGGCCAGCGTCTCAGAAGAGTGAAAATAATGATCCCACCAGTACTCGGCGGGTTTATTGTCTTTCCACTCGCATGGATACGGCGTTGTGTGTGATCCGCTGCTTCCCTCTGCGATCCCAAAACAGGTATCGGTCGGCGTCTCGGCCACGATGACGGGGGCCGCACTTGGGCCACAGGTAGAAGTCAGATAAACACATCCCGGACTTTGCCCAGAGCTATCGGCCGGCGTTCTAGAATAGTGGAAGTAATGCTCCCACCAGTACTCGGCGGGTTCATGGTCTTTCCACTCGCATGGACGCATCGTTTTGTGCGATCCATGGCTTTCCCCCGCGATTCCAAAGCAGGGATCGGCCTGGGTCTGGCTAGCCGTGCCGAACACCACCGCTAGCCCCGCCACCACGCTGCCCAGCCAGCCGAGAGCCAAGCCCTGACGCGGCTCTACGTGTTCGCTCACCGACGTGGCGAGGGCCTTAAAAACAAACGTTAAAGACTGCATAATTCATTTCTCCTTAAAGAGTTAAGAAAAAGGACCCACACAGTTTGTTCTGATAGCTCTCAGTCCGCAGCGACTAATTGTTGGGTCAGTGACCCCTCGCGTGTCAACGCATACACCAAGAAATTGACGCCCAAGTTATACACCATCGGCTCCTCGGCACTGGCCAGAAACCAGTTGCTGGGTGAGCTATACTCCAAAGCGTGGTCTAGCTCCTGCCTAGCGATTCCCGCCCAGAAATCGGCGTAGCCACGCATCGAGTACACCCCCACTAACTGCTCCCCTACTACGATACCCTCTAAATAGTCCGGAGTTGGTGGTGGAGCTTCTAAGTTTAGAAAGTGCATATCGCGCATCCCACGCGGCAGGCTGTTTATATCGTAGAAGCAATGATAGATCGGATGCGTTATCTCTAGGCGCTTGAACTGCCAATCCTTCCATTCTTGATGACCCACCGCTTGAAAGCTGGCGCGAATGAGAGAACGCGCCGCCGGAATATCCAATTCGTCGTCGCTGTAATTGTCCTGCAAAAAGCTCCCAATATCCAAAGACAAGAAGCCACCCGAAGTTAAATACGCCCCGAGGTTGGCCGCCTCGCTGTCCGTAAACTCAAAGAAGGTATCAATGGTCAACAGCACGAAGGGGATTTGCAAAAGCTGGGGATCGTCGAGCCGGACCGCGTCGCGCACTTCAACCTGAACTTGTGTCTTGGCGGTCATCTCATCGGCCAATCCTTGCAACATCTGCCGTTCCATCAATCGGCGCGGCATCCGGTGCCACCAGTTCGCTGGTCTGTATCCGGGATGTTCATTGTCAGCTTGTTCAATGGAGGGGCTGTAGATGCCAGATATATAGAGGAATCCCTTGAGTTGACGCCGGTCTTTTGGATCGACGACCACCATCGCCCGGTGCTGGCCGGTGTCCATGGCCTGCACATCCATCAGTTCTAAGGCCAAGTCAATCTCGTCGGTCCCCTGCCGCGTTCCTTCCAATGCCCCAGCCTGCATTTGCGGACCAATGTGCCGAGCGGGGAAGTCCGGCACGGGTAGCACCAGTCGATCGGGCAATGCTGCCATCGGCAGCCTAAGTGCCGATGGCTTGAACATCGGCAGGGGCCGTGTCGCCGTGGGAGCCGGGCGCACCGCAACGACCGGGGCGGCTTGCAGGGCGGGGCGGCGCACTAAGGGCCGTTGGCGGGGCCGTTGGCGGCGGGTAAGGGTGCGCTGCGGCGGCGGGCGTTTGATAAACTCCACCATGATCGGCTGCAGGACGGGAAACTGAGCAACCTGTTCGCGGTGCGTGATGCCGAAGATCACCAGCAGATGCAAGGCCAGCGACACCGCCAAGCAGCTTTGCAGGGTTCTGTTTTTGCGGAGCGGTGCTTTCCACGGTCGTCTCATCGTCTTATGTCCTTCGCTTCTCGACAGGGCCTAACCAGTCCATGGAACGCTGCCAGTCAGCCGCTATGGGTTGACGCAACGTCTCCAGCACGTCCGCTCCCTATTCAATTTTGACCATTTTGCGGGTGTGCCTCTGGTCGTCCACCTGCAACCGATACCAATAGACGCCCGCGGCGACCGGCTGTCCTTGCGCGTCCCGGCCATCCCAAGCCAGCCGGTGGGCACCCGCCGCCAACGAACCCGCCCACACTCGGCGCACCGGCTGCCCCAAGACATTGTAGATGGTTAAATCTACCTCGCCCGCACCCGCCGACACCGACACGGGAATAGTCGTGGCCGGGTTGAACGGGTTGGGATAGTTGGCACCAAGGACAAAGGCTGAGGGGGTGGTCGTTGTCCCGGCGGCGATGGCGGTGGCGGGAACGCCTTGGTTGAGGAAGACGGAGGCTCCGCCCTCGCCGCGCTGACTCCGTCCCAGCACGACCAGATCGGTCGTCCCATCGCCGTTGACATCGCCCGCTAGTACCTTGTGGCCGATGCCCGGCAGGGGATAGCGCCCTTCGACGATGGGCAGGCCATCGCGCTGGCCAACCAAGACGATCAGCGCCGGACCCGTCGCTATGTTGATGTCGATCACAGCCAAGTCCAACAGGCCATCGCCAGTCAGGTCGCGGGCAATAACCCCACCCGCAAACGCAAACGGCACCATCACCTGCGGACCGAGCAGGGTGTGGCGTTCCACCCCGCCCGCGGCGTCCACCCGCCACACAGCCAAACCGTGGTAGGTGTTGCCCACAGAAAAGCCTAAGTACAGATTCCGTTCGGGCGTCCCGATCAACTCCACCGCTCCATCCTCATCCAGATCGGTCAGCAGGTACATGTCGCAGGGATTGGTCTGCCCGGTCTCAAAAAACAGCGGTGGCGGCTGGCTGGCCGCCCATGGCTGGGTCAGGCGCCACCGCTCCACCGGCTTCCAGCAGGGTCGGCTCCACAACAGGCGCACGGCCTCGCCCGCCGGTTGCCCTGCCAGCAGGGAAACCCCGAGCTCTTCTTCGGTGTCGAGGACGAACTGGTCGCTGTGGGCAAACCCGGCCGCGCCATCATTGATCCACATAGTCACGTTAGACCAGCGGTCGTCGAGGTCCTCTACCACCAACAGGTCCCCATCGCCATCGCCGTCGCCATCGGCTAGACCGATGAGATAGCCGCCGGATAGCTGTAGGATGGTCTCAAATTCATTCTCGCCCCGGTTGAGCCACAATTCGATGGTTCGACCGGTATCAAGGGCCAGATCGAGCAGCCCATCGCCGTTGAAATCGCCCCCCACGATAACCGGAACAATCGCCTTTGGGAGGCGGACCTCTTGGGTGGGAACCAAGCCCCCCAAGCCATCGCTGGTTGCTATAGTCCAGCCCGTATCCCACACTTTCCAGCCCACGACCAGATCGGCATCCCCATCGCCATCCACATCGCCCAAAGTACCATGCGATATGGGGACACCGATATTTTGGCCCAGCACCGAAAACCGCGGTTTTGCGAACAACGTCCCGGGCAACCCGGCCTCCACGGTGTTCGCCCGGGGCTGTAGTTCCCCCAGTAGCAGCTCTTCGGCCCCCGTCAGTTGAATCCAATC
This sequence comes from Candidatus Latescibacterota bacterium, assembly GCA_965242865.1. GTDB lineage: Bacteria > Latescibacterota > UBA2968 > UBA8231 > UBA8231. The sequence continues at coordinate 3,191,010 of CBDETK010000013.1, read as the reverse complement.
GACTTCGACAAAAGCCGGACGATCCTCCGGTTTTAAGTCATATACATATACGTCGTCTATGTGCAATAAGTCTAGGTCGAAGTGGAAGTGGAAGAGGGTGTCTTGCCAAGTAATCTCTGCTTCTGGGTCCGTTTCCGCACCGGCTTCCAAGGCCCGTATATCTACGGTGATGTTTTGCCATTCGGTGAGGTAAAGTTGAGAACGGCCCGTATAAAACCTCAACGCGATTTTTTTTTCGCGAAGTGCTTCCTTCGTGAAGCTTCTGTACTCGGTATTGGACCACGTCATCAGGAAGTTCCCCTCGGTGGGGTGATCGTGGATGATGCGTAGCCGTAAGGTGACCCAGTCAAACAGGTCAGAGTCTTCCCCAATCAGCGGCGATAACAAGCGAATGGCTGGTTTTAGCCCGTTCGGCACCGGTGCAATGCGCCAGACGTCATCTTCGACTTCGCTATACACCGTGGTGGTACTACGGTCAGAGCCTAAAGGGCTCTCTTGGGCGGTCCATCCCCAAGTCGTGCCGTCGTCAAAATCCCACGTTAAAGCGAAGGCTTTAAGCGGAACCACCAACAATCCAATCGCAACGAGCAAGCCGCGCATAATGCACCTCCAGAGCGTGATAGCTTCGGGTCGTCTCATCGTCTTATGTCCCTTTCTTTGAGTGCATGGCTCAAGAGCCTTCGCCCTACTCAATTTTGACCATCTTGCGAATGCGCGTCTGGTCGTCCACCTGCAACCGATACCAATAGACGCCCGCGGCGACGGGCTGCCCCTGCGCGTCCCGGCCATCCCAAGCCAGCCGATGCTCGCCCGCCGCCAACGAACCCGCCCACACTCGGCGCACCGGCTGCCCCAAGACGTTGTAGATGGTTAAGTCCACCTCCTCAGCTCCGGCGGGTAGCACCAAGGGGATGGTCGTGGCCGGATTGAATGGATTGGGGTAGTTGGCACCGAGGGCAAAAGTGGAAGGTGTAGTCGCCGCCTCGGCCTCGATGGCGGTGGCCGCACTTGAGCCACAGGTAGAACCCAGATAAACACATCCCGGATTTCCACGATGGTGTAAATAATGATCCTGCCGAGAGCTATCGGCCGGCGTCTCAGACCGAGAGCTGTCGGCCGGCGTCTCAGAATAGTGGAAATACTCGGCGGATTTGTGGTCTTGCCACTCGCATGGATACGGCGTTGTGTGCGATCCGCTGCTTCCCTCTGCGATCCCAAAGCAGGGATCGGCCGGCGTCCGGGCGGCCGTGCCGAACACCATCGCCAGCCCCGCCACCACGCTACCCAGCCACCTCAGCACCATCAGCACCAACCCCTGACGTGGCTCTATGTGCTCGCTCGCTGACGTGGCGAGGGCCTTAAAGACAAACGTTAAAGACTGCATAACTCATTCCTCACTTAAAGAGTAATAAAAAGGATCCACACAGTTTGTTCTGATAGCTCTCAGTCCGCAGCGACTAATTGTCGGGTCAGTGATCCCTCGCGTGTCAACGCATACACCAAGAAATTGACGCCTAAGTTATACACCATCGGCTCCTCGGCACTGGCCAGAAACGGACTATCGCCAAAAAGAACAGGATCAAATATCTCCGTTTCCTCCTTGGCGATTCCCGCCCAGAAATCGGCGTACCCGCGCATCGAATACACGCCCACCAACTGATCCCCGACTATGATGCCCTCCAAATAGTCCGGAGTCCGCGGAGGCCGCCGCACTCCGCCGGTATAGTGCATATCGCGCATCCCGCGGGGGAGACTCTCTACATCGTAGAAGCAATGGTAGATCGGATGGGTCATCGCTAGGCGTCCAAATTGCCAGTCCTTCCATTCTTGATAACCCGCCGCCTGAAAGCTGGTGCGAATGAGGGAACGCACCGCGGGAATATCCAATTCGTCGTCGCTGTATTCGCGCTGCAATGGGCTGACAATATCCGCAAACAGGAAGCCACCCGAAGTCAAGTACGCTCCGAGATTAGCTGTCTCCGCCTCGGTGAACTCAAAATGATCACTCACCGTCAGGAGGACGAAGGGCACCTGCAGTAGCTGGGGGTCGTCTAGTGCCACCGCGTCGAGCACTTCGGCGTGAACCTGCGTACTGGCGACCATTTTGTCGGCCAACCCTTGCAGCATCCGGTTTTCCACCATTTGGCGCGTCTGCAAAAGTCGGCGTGATGTTTCTCGCTCAGCCCGTTCAATGGAGGAGCTATACACATTGGACATATAGAGGAATCCCTTGAGTTGACGCCGGTCTTTTGGATCGACGACCACCATCGCCCGGTGCTGGCCGGTGTCCATGGCCTGCACATCCATCAGTTCTAAGGCCAAGTCAATCTCGTCGGTCCCCTGTCGCGTTCCTTCCAATGCCCCAGCCTGCATTTGCGGACCAATGTGCCGAGCGGGGAAGTCCGGCACGGGTAGCACCAGTCGATCGGGCAATGCTGCCATCGGCAGCCTAAGTGCCGATGGCTTGAACATCGGCAGGGGCCGTGTCGCCGTGGGGGCGGGTCGCACCGCAACGACCGGGGCGGCTTGCAGGGCGGGGCGGCGCACTAAGGGCCGTTGGCGGGGCCGTTGGCGGCGGGTGAGAGTGCGCTGCGGCGGCGGGCGTTTGGTGAACTCCACCATGATCGGCTGTAGGACAGGAAACTGAGCAACCTGTTCGCGGTGCGTGATGCCGAAGATCACCAGCAGATGCAAGGCCAGCGACACCGCCAAGCAGCTTTGCAGGGTTCTGTTTTTGCGGAGCGGTGCTTTCCACGGTCGTCTCATCGTCTTATGTCCTTCGCTTCTCGACAGGGCCTAACCAGTCCATGGAACGCTGCCAGTCAGCCGCTATGGGTTGGCGCAACGTCTCCAGCACGTCCGCTCCCTATTCAAGTTTGACCATTTTGCGGGTGTGCGTCTGGTCGTCCACCTGCAACCGATACCAATAGACGCCCGCGGCGACCGGCTGTCCTTGCGCGTCCCGGCCATCCCAAGCCAGCCGGTGGGCGCCGGCGGCCAACGAACCGTTCCACACGCGGCGCACCGGCTGCCCCAAGACATTGTAGATGGTTAAATCTACCTCGCCCGCACCCGCCGACACCGACACGGGAATAGTCGTGGCCGGGTTGAACGGGTTGGGATAGTTGGCACCAAGGACAAAGGCTGAGGGGGTAGTCGTTGTCTCGGCGGCGATGGCGGTGGCGGGAACGCCTTGGTTGAGGAAGACGGAGGCTCCGCCCTCGCCGCGCTGACTCCGTCCCAGCACGACCAGATCGGCCGCCCCATCGCCGTTGACATCGCCCGCGACTAGGCTGCGGCCGATGCTGGGCAGGGGATAGTGTCCTTCGACGACGGGCAGGCCATCGCGCTGGCCGACCAAGACGATCAGTGCCGGACCCGCTAGGTTGATATTGATCACGGCTATGTCCAGCAGGCCATCGCCGGTCAGGTCGCTGGCAATGACCCCACTCCTAGGCCACGAATACGGCACGATCACCTGCGGACCGAGCAGGATATGGCGTTCCAACCCGCCCGCGATGTCCACGTGCCACAGGGCCAAACCGTGATGGGTGTTGCCGTTAGAAAAGCCTAGGGCCAGGTTCCGCTCAGGCGTTCCAACCAACTCCACCGCTCCATCCCCATCCAGATCGGCCAGCAGGTACATGTCGCAGGATTTGACCTCGCCGGTCTCAAAAAACAGCGGTGGCTCCTCGTTCGCCGCCCATGGCTGGGTCAGCCGCCAAGGCCCCACCGGCTTCCAGCAGGGCCGGTTCCACAACAGGCGCACGGCCTCGCCCACCGGTTGCCCTGCCAGCAGGGAAGGATCGAGCTCTTCTTCGGTGTCGAGGACGAACCGATTGCTGTGGACAAACCCACCCGCGCTGTCGTTGATCCACATAGTCACGTTAGACCATAGGTCGTCGTACTCCTCTAATACCAACAGGTCCACATCGCCATCGCCATCGCCATCGGCTAGACCGATGAGGTGACTGTCGGGTAGCTGTAGGATGGTTTCAAATCCATCTTCGCCCCGGTTGAGCCACAATTCGATGGTTCGACCGTCGCTAAAGGCCAGATCGAGAAGACCATCCCCGTCAAAATCGCCCCCCGCAATTGTCGGATGCCCGGTTGGGAGGCGGACCTCTGGGGTGGAAACCAAGCCCCCCAAGCCATCGCTGGTCGCTATAGTCCAGCCCGTGCTCTCCATTGTATCCCATTTCACGACTAGATCGGCATCCCCATCGCCGTCCACATCGCCCAAAGTACCGTGCGATGTTGGGCTACCGATATTTTGGCCCAGCACCGAAAAACGCGGTTCCGCGAACAACGTCCCAAGCAACCCGGCCTCCACGGCGACCTCCCGGGGCTGCAATTCCCCCAGCAGCAACTCTTCGGCCCCCGTCAGTTGAATCCAATCAACTTCGACAAAGGTCGGACGATCGGCCGGGCTTAAGCTGGATTCTTGTATGTCGTGTAGTTGCAATAAGTCTAGGTCTAGGAAAAAGTGGAAGAGGGTGTCCTGCCAAATGATCTCCCAATTGATCTCTTCTGCTGGGGCCGCTTCCAAGCCCCGTATATCTATGGTGATGTTTTCCCATTCGGTGGAATAAACTTGAGGCCGGCTCATAAAAAACCCCAACCCTATGATGGAGTCTTCCTCCTTGAGGCGTCTGTACTCGACATTAGACCACGACATTTCAAGGACCCCCTCGGTGGGGTAATTGTGGATGATGCGTAGCCGTAAGGTGACCCAGTCGAACAGGTCAGAGTCTTCCCCAATCAGCGGCGAGAGCAAGCGAATGGCTGGTCTTTTCCCGTGCGGCACCGGCGCAATGCGCCAGACGCCATCTTCGACTTCGCTGAACACCGTGGTGGTGCCATAGTCAGAGCCGTAGGCACTCTCTTGGGCGGTCCATCCCCAAGTCGTGCCGTCGTCAAAATCCCACGTTAAAGCAAAGGCTTTAAGCGGAACCACCACCAATCCAATCGCAACCAGCAAGCCGTGCATAACGAACCTCCAGAGCGTGATAGATGTGTTTTAGGGTGTTCTGGCCGCCTGCCCCTGTGGTACTCGGCCCGAAAGTACCACAGGGGCGCGTCGTTTCTGCAACGGCCGGGCAACGTCACAGGACCTCACCTAGCCGCATGTAAAACGCTGATAGATACAGCCGGGAATCCAGCGACGGAGCACTGAGCGGCCGGGCTATACGCATACAGCATACAGATAGGTACAGCCCTGATCACGAGGTTCGTGGTAATAATATTCCCTCCAATAAGCCGAGGGTTTATGGTCTCTCCACTCGCACGGACGACCCGTTGTGTAAGAGCCCGTGCTTCCCTCGGAGATTCCGTAGCAGGAATCGGCCTGGGTCCGTTCGGCCGTGCCGAATACCACCGCCAGCCCCGCCACCACGCTGCCCAGCCAGCCCAGTGCCAAGCCCTCGCGCGGCTCAACGTGGCCGCTCGTCGACGTGGCGAACTCCACCAGCGGAGCCATCAGCGCCGACTGCAAGATCAAAGTCAAAAAGTTCATAACTCAACTCTCCTTGAGTGATAGGAAAAAGGATCAGCAAACCAGTGCGGTTGCTGACGAGCATCATACCTACGAGCACGGAATGCACCTCCTTTCTGGTAGATGAGCTTCGCTTGTCTTGTAATGACTATTGCAAGTTTCGTGCCAACGAGGCCGGTCCGGCACAAAAAAATCCTTTAGGTAATCCTAAAGGATTGAAAAACAAGGTGTTGGATAGCTAAAAATAATTTTCTACGAGGCCAGCGTAAGGCGTCGGTGCCAGTTGATCGGCGATTTTCCGTGCAAAAGTCGTGCAAAAGTTGTTCGGATTGCACGACTTTTGCACGACTTTTGCACGACTTTTTACAGATTAGCCGCTTCACATTCGGCCGCTCGTCCTCAGCAGTTCTTCTACGAACTCAACCTTGTCGCCGCGTTGGAGTTCGCGGTATAGTTCTAGTGCTTGCCGCCACTGAAGTAAGGCATCAAAAGGGGCCTGATTCGACGCATAGGCCCTCCCCAAGCTGACTTTAACGGCGGCTACAGCCTCTAAGTCTGATACTTCCGTGAACAGTTGCAACGCCTGCCGATATGCCTCCTCAGCCGCATTAAAGTTTTCAACGTCCATATAAATATCGCCCAAAATAGCCGCTTGTACCGCTTGGCCTCTGTTGTCTCCAATCGCGTCAAACAGTGCCCTCGCCTGTTGAAAGAACGCCGTGGCTTCTCGCAGGTCGCCTTTCTCCCGTAGCACCTGTCCCAGACCGCCCAAGGTGCGAGCCTCAAACTGTTTATTGCCTAATTTTTGTTGGGTCGCCAGCGTCCGACGGTACATTGCTGCCGCCTCATCAAATCGACCCGCTTGGCTATATACGGCCCCCAGAACGCTGTAATGATGAGCCAACCCCTCGTCGTGCTGGAGTCGCTCCTCGATCTCAACGCCTTTTTTGAGGACGGTTTCGGCTTCGGCCAAACGCTGCTGTCCGAGATAGACCAGCCCCAAGCCCTGATAGTGGCCGGAAATGCCCGACAGATCGCCGAGTTTTGTGCAAACCTTCAAGCCCTGTTGGAAGTGAGCCTCAGCCTCGTCCGGTTTGTTTTGCTGGAGTGCCAACTGCCCCAAGTTGCCGCATTCTTCAGCCCAATAAGCCCTATTCCCCAACGCTGTGTGGAAAGGAGACAAGCCTTCCCTTGGGTGCGTATATCGCGATCTTGTGCGGCATGTGCGCACTGTATCGCTACGTCGCGTTCGGGAATTAACGGAATGATTTCCATGCCTCGCAGTCCCCTCCTCAGTTATGTACCACGGCACAACTCATCATCTTATGCCCCTTTCTTTTTGGCAGGGCTACCCATTCAGTCGTCTGTTTTTGTCTGGTTGGACAGGATGTATATGCCACTGCCCCCCCCGCGCACGGCATTTTCCAGCACGACCAAGTCTAGGTCGCCGTCGCCATCCATGTCGCCATCCACGACTGTTCCACCCAACCCTTGCAGCGGATAGTGGCCTTCCCGCAGGGGCACACCGTTCCTTCTTCCCATGTTGACGACGAGTGCCGGCTGGCGGAAATCGCGATCGACAAACACTGCGTCCAAGATACCATCTTCATTGAGGTCGGAAAACACCACATCCTGTTGTACATGCCCCCTCTCATACCATGCAACCTTGTCCAAGACGCCATCGCCTCGATTGATCAAAAGGTCTAGCCCGGTGAGCACTGTGGGCACAGAGCCTATCGTCGTAGAGGTGACCGCTCTACCCGCGACCATATCTGTATCTCCATCCCGATCAAAATCGCCCGCGTAACAGATCAAATCCGCCGCGGCATCCACTCGGAGGTACTCTTGGACGGTTTCTCCATTATCGTCCAGATAGGTCGCCATATAGTCGTATGGAGTGCCCACATCGGGGCCGCCCCAAAGCAATCCCGTCTTGCGGCCACCCGGGATATGATCGATCAGCCGCATGGGCGACCAAGCGAACTCGGCCAATTCGGGGGCCAGAGTCATTCGTTTGTCGAACCGCCCCTCCCCATCATTGAGCAAAATGACGGCACGCTCCGAGAGCTTGGAGTAGAACTCGGCCAGCCATATATCCTCGTCTCCGTCTCCATCGACATCGCCTGTACCCAAGGGAATCGCCCCATCCACATGTCGCGCTACCGACCAGATAGCTGATGAATGCTCCAATAGGTCGAGTGAACGACCAGAGCCTACGATGAGTTCCATGCGCTCATCGCCGAGCAAATCAGCACCGGCCAGCCTAGGTATGGGAGCGATTGTGGGGAATGGTTCCATGCGGACCTTGGGGGAAAAGCGACCATCTTCATTGAACGCGCACAGCCAACCGGCCCTGTCGGAGTTCGTGCTGGGCTGCCAGTCTTTCCATACTGCCGCCACGTCCATGTCGCCATCGCCATCCAGATCCCCCAATTCGGCTACGGGCTGGCCGCGCTGCCCTACGTCCAATCCATGCTGGTCTAAAGGATAAAAGATCGGTAGAGCAAAGAGCGTCCCGACAGGGTACGGCTCTTCCCCCCTCGGCGGCGCGCCCTCTGAATCTGGCCTTTCCGCATGGGTCAACTCGATCCAATCGATTTCTACCGCCTCGGGGATCTCCCCCGGTCCCTCCACGTCCTTTGAGTAGTTGAACAAGGGCAGGCGAAGGCGTATTTCGAGCAATTCACCCTCCCATAGACGCCGATAGACCTTGTCCTCTCGTACATAAGTCTTGGATGCTACACTATCGATCGTCACCTCCTGCCAGTCCACAGTGTAGGTATGGCGTTGGCCCTTGAGCAAGGTAGTATGATCAATCCCCGTTCTCGGCGGCGCGTTGATAAAGAATCCTAGGTGATCCTTGTTCGCGGGATTCTTCCACAGGAGCGTAATCTGACTTTCGAGCGGCTGTGTATGCAGTACGCGCAGGCGGACGCGCACTCGGTTGAACAGGGCCGAATCGCGGCCAATCGGCGGGGAGATCAATTCGATTATCGGCCTGATACCGGGCACAAAGTCCCGGGGCGCAACGCGCCATACTCCGCCGGCTGTTTCCGAATGCAGCGGTACTCTAATTACCGCGCCCGAAGCCCCGCTTTCCCAAGCCACCCAACCTTGGGCATCGCCTTCTTGAGCAAAGTCCCAAGTGAAGGCTCTAAGATGCGAAGGATGCAGCAACGACAGAGCCACATACGCGACCAATCCACTGGATCGGAGGGCATGTTTCACCGCTGAAGCCACCATATAGCAACCTTTCTGCGCCATCTCTTTCGCGCTTTCGTGCGCTTGGTGCTGCTGATATATCATGCTCAGATGGCCGGCCGCGCTGGCTTGGTTGCGCTTATGTCCCAACCGCTCCTGTACGGATAGGGCTTTCCGATACATGGATTCGGCCTCGTCGAGCCGCTCCGTCTGGAGATAGATTTGTCCCCCACGGCCCGTCCAGCCTTGTCTGCCAGTTCTTCGCGCAGGTGCAAGGCATAGCCGTACAGGCGCTCGGCATCGGCAAAATCGCCCTGCATTTGCGCCAGAAAACCCAGATTGCTGTAATTGTCCGCCAAGCGCGCTCGGTCCTCGCCTGCCCTGTTTATCTCATAAGATGACATGAGCAGTTCCCACGCCCGCCCCAAGTTGCCCTGCACCTCACACAACAGACCCCAGCCGCTATAGGCATCGGCCTCTAGGGCAGCACCGACTTTTCGGCCAAGACGCGGGCACGCTGATAGGCGGCTTCTGCCCGTTCAAGTTGGCCGGCTCTCTTGTGTAGATGGCCTAATTGAAGATGGGCCGCTGTCATTCCTTGTTTATCCTCATTTACCTCAGCTTGGGCCAGTGCTTTGAGGACCTTTCCCTCTTCTATTTTTAAGCGACTCATTATGATTTGCGCTCCGTTCGGTTTTGCCCATGTCGGGTGATGGTCCAACAAGGTCTGTAGATCGCGCAGTCAAATCGGTCGTCTATTCGATTTTGACCATCTTGCGGGTGCGCGTCTGATCGTCCACCTGCAACCGATACCAATAGACGCCGGCGGCGACCGGCTTGCCCGCGGCGTCCCGGCCATCCCAAGCTAGCCGGTGTGCGCCGGCGGCCAACGAACCGTTCCATACTCGGCGCACGGGCTGCCCCAAGACATTGTAGATGGTTAAGGCCACCTCGCTGGCGTCAACGGGGAGCACCAAGGGGATGGTCGTGGCTGGATTGAACGGGTTGGGATAGTTCGCACCGAGGGCAAAGGCTGAGGGCATGATCGCGGTCTCGGCGGCGATGGCGGTGGCTGGCGTATGCTGGTTTAGAAAGACGAAGGCTCCGCCCGGACCGCCTGCCATATTCCGTCCCAGCACCACCAGATCGACAGCCCCATCGCCGTTTACATCGCCGGGGAGCACTTGGCCGCCCGTGCCCGGCAGCCGGTAGTGGCCTTCGACGACGGGCAGGCCATCGCGCTGGCCGACCAGCACCACCAGCGCCGGTCCGGTAGCTAAATTGCCATCAACCACGGCCAAGTCCAGCAGGCCATCGCCGTTGAGGTCGTGAGCAATGGCGCGATGCGACACCTGTACCTGCGAGCCGAGCAGGGGATGGCGGGACACCCCACCCGAAGCGTCCAACCGCCACAAGTCCAAACCGTGATAGGTGGTGGCGGTGATGAAAAACTCTCTTGTATCAGGGGAGCTGAGTAAATCCACCTCCCCGTCGCCATCCACATCGGCGAGCAGGTGCAGATTACAGGGGCTGACCTCGGCTTCGAAAAACAGCGGCGGCTCCTCGCTGGTCGCCCACGGCCGGGTCCGTTGCCACGGCCCTTGAGGCAGGTAGCAGGGGCGGTTCCACAACAGGTGCGCGGCCTCGCCGAACGGTTGCCCGGCGGGAAGGTACGCAAAGAGCTCCTCTTCGCTGTCGAGATCGAACCGATCGCTGCGGACAAATCCGTCGGGGCCATCGTTGAGCCATACCATCGCGTGGGGTGTCTGGTCGTCCAGTTCCGCACCCAACACATCCATATCGCCATCGCCATCGCCATCCGCTAGGCCAAGAAACCAGACGCCGGATAGCCGCAGCGTGGTCTCAAACCCATCCTCGCCCCGGTTGTGCCACAGTTCGAGGGTCGAGCCTCCATCAAGGACCAAGTCGAGGAGGCCATCCCCGTCGAAGTCGCTCCCTTGGAGATTGATGGACTGACCGGTGGCCTCTTGCTCTTGGATGGTCTCAAAGCCGCCCAACCCATCGTTGGACGCTATTAGCCAGCCAACTTGAAAGTCGGCGTCCGTGAGTCGATCCCAAACCGCCACTAAATCCACATCGCCATCGCCATCCACATCGCCCAGCGCGCCGGATGATCCTGCCCATCTGGCTGGCCTCCCAGAGACCTCGCCGAGCGAAAAAAAGTCGGGTGCCGCGAACAGAGTGCCGGGCAATCCCGCCTCCACGACGACCGCCCGGGGCGGCAATTCCCCCAACAGCAATTCTTCCGCCCCGGTCAGTTGAATCCAATCCACTTCTAAAAACTCAGGATAGTCGGCCATGCCCTGCGGGTCGGTGTTTAAGTCCAAGTTTATCTGAAAATCGAAAAGGGTGTCCTGCCAAGTGAATTCTGCTTCCGGGTCCGCTTCCAAGTCCCGTATATCTATGGTGATGTCTTGCCATTCCGTGAGATATAATTGCGGATGTCCTGTATGAAACTGAGACGCCAATTCAAGGAATCGGGACGCAGGACTGAGGCGTCTGTACCGTTTGTATTCGGCATTGAACCATTCCATGGTGAGTCGCCCCTCGGTCGGGGTATGGTGGATGATGCGGAGCCGGAGGGTGACCCAGTCGAACAGGGCCGAGTCTTCCCCAATCAGCGGCGAGATCAACGCAATGGCCGGTCGTTGTCCGCTCGGCACCGGCTTAATGCGCCAGACGCCATCTTCGACTTCGCTGTACACTGTGGTGACATTGGCTGAAGTTCCACTGCTGAAGTCGCTCTCTTGGGCGGTCCAGCCCCACGTGGTGCCGTCGTCGAAATCCCACGTTAAGGCCAAGGCTCCAACCGGAGCGGTCAACAAGCCAATCGCAAAAAGCAAGCCGCGCATCATGCACCTCCAAATCGGTCGTCTATTCGATTTTGACCATCTTGCGGGTGTGCGTCTGATCGCCCACCTGCAACCGATACCAATAGACCCCCGCAGCGACGGGCCGCCCCTGCGCGTCCCGGCCATCCCAAGCCAGCTGGTGTGCGCCCGCCGCCAACGAACCTGCCCACACGTGGCGCACCGGCTGCCCCAAGACGTTATAGATGGTTAAGGCCACCTCGCCAGCGTCGGCCGGCAGTGCCAAGGGGATGGTCGTGGCTGGATTGAACGGGTTGGGATAGTTCGCACCGAGGACAAAGGCTGAGGGCGTAGTCAGCGTCTCGGCGGCGATGGCGGTGGCTGGCGCACTCTGGTTTAGAAAGACGAAGGCTCCGCCCGGACCGCCTGCCACGCTTCGTCCGAGAACGACCAGATCGGCGGCCCCATCGCCGTTTACATTGCCGGCGAGGACGGGACCGCCCGTGCCCGGCAGCGGATAGCGGCCTTCGACGACGGGCAAGCCATCGCGCTGGCCGACTAGCACCACTAACGCCGGCCCGGTCGCCAAGTTGCCATCGACCAAGGCCAAGTCCAACAGGCCATCGCCGTTGAGGTCGTGGGCAATGGCGCGATGCGATAAGAGCACCTGCGGACCAAGCAGGGGGTGGCGTTCCACCCCGCCCGAGGCGTCCAACCGCCATAGCGACAAACCGTGGCGAGTGGGGTTAATAGTAGTAGGGTCAAATTGCAGATTCCGCTCGGAAGCTCCGATTAACTCCACTCTTCCAGCTCCGTTGAGGTCAATGAGCAGGTGCAAGTCACAGGGGTTGACCGTGGCCTCGAAAAACAGCGGCGGCTCCTCGCGGGTCGCCCATGGCCGGGTCAGTTGCCAGGTCCCTTGAGGCTGGGAGCAGGAGCGGGTCCACAACAGGCGCACGGCCTCGCCCAACGGTTGCCCGGCGAGGAGCCGAGGAAAAAGTCTTTCCGCGGTGTCGAGGACAAACCGAGCACTGCGGACAAATCCGGCCGCACCGTCGTTGCGCCACAACACTACATGGAGCGACTCGTCGTCAAGCTCATGAACCAACAGGTCCACATCGCCATCGCCATCGGCATCGGCGAGGCCACGGAGAACGACATCGAACAGGTGCAGCACCGTTTCAAAGCTGTCCTTGCCCTGATTGTGCAACAGGTCAACGGAAGCCCCCCCAACGACCAGATCGAGGAGCCCATCTCCGTCAAAATCCCCCCCTTGAATGCGGGGAGCGCGCGTGGCCGGCCCTACTTGTATCTCTCGGGTGGAGACAAATTCCCCCTGTCCGTTGTTGAACGCCACCGTCCAGCCCCCGTGCCCGGGGCCGACGTTGCCTGTGGAGCGGCTCCAAGCTGCCACCAAGTCCACATCGCCATCGCCATCTACATCGCCCAGCGTTTGCGGTCCCATCTCAATCTCTACCCCCTCGCCGAGAGGGAAAAAGTCGGGCGATGCGAGTAACGCGCCGGGCAACCCAACTTCCACTGCGATCTTTCGGGGTTGCAATTCCCCCAGCAGCCGTTCTTCAACCCCGGTCAGTTGAATCCAGTCCACTTCTAAAAACTCAGGATGGTCGGCCAAGCCCTGCGGGTCGGTGTTTAAGTCCAAATCTAACTGGAAGTCGAAGAGGGTGTCCTGCCAAGTGATCTCGGCTTCTGGGTTCGCTTCCGCAGCGGATTCTAAGGCGCGTAGGTCTATCGTGATGTCTTGCCATTCGGTCGGATAGATTTGGAACCGTCCCATCGAAAATCCCTCGGGGTCTGGTATGCCAGCGTCTATGAAGCGTTTGTACTCGGAATTGAACCACCACATCAGGAGATTGCCCTCGGTGGGGCGATCGTGGACGATGCGGAGCCGTAGGGTGACCCGGTCAAAGAGGGCGGAGTCTTCCCCAATTGGCGGCGAGCGCAATAGAAGGGCTGGTCGTTGTGCGTCCGGCACGGGCGCAATGCGCCAAACGCCGTCTTCGACTTCGCTATACACCGTGGTGAGACTAATTTCAACAGCGGCAGTACTGAGAGAACTCTCTTGGGCGGTCCAGCCCCACGTGGTGCCGTCGTCGAAATCCCACGTTAAGGCCAAGGCTCCAACCGGAGCGGTCAACAAGCCAATCGCAACAAGCAAGCCGCGCATCATGCACCTCCAGTGATAACTGCGGTCGTCTATTCGATCTTGACCATCTTGCGGGTGTGCGTCTGATCGCCCACCTGCAACCGATACCAATAGACCCCCGCAGCGACGGGCCGCCCCTGCGCGTCCCGACCATCCCAAGCCAGCCGGTGTGCGCCCGCCGCCAACGAACCCGCCCATACGTGGCGCACCGGCTGCCCCAAGACATTGTAGATGGTTAAGGCTATCTCGCCAGCGTCGGCGGGCAGTGCCAAGGGGATGGTCGTGACTGGATTGAACGGGTTGGGATAGTTGGCACCGAGGACAAAGGCTGAGGGGGTGGTCGACGTCTCGGCGGCGACAGCGGTGGCCGATGTGCGCTGGTTGAGGAAGACGAAGGCTCCGCCCGGACCGCCTGCCATATTCCGCCCCAGCACCACCAGATCGGTTGCCCCATCGCCGTTTACGTCGCCGGGGAGCACTTGGCCGCCCGTGCCCGGCAGCCGATAGCGGCCTTCGACGACGGGCAGCCCATCGCGCTGGCCGGTCAGCACCACTAACGCCGGCCCAGTCGCCAAGTTGCCATCGACCACAGCTAGATCCAACAGGCCATCGCCGGTCAGGTCGCTGGCAATAGCTCCAGTCCCATCGGATAGGCGTACCTGCGAATCGAGCAGGATATGGCGTTCCACCCCGCCCGAAGCGTCCACCCGCCACAGGGCCAAACCGTGACGGGTGGCGTTAGTATTCGTAGGGTCGAAGTATAGATTTCGCTCGGAAGCCCCGATCAACTCCATCGCTCCATCACCCTCCAAATCAACGAGCAAGTGCATATCACAGGGGTTGACCACCGCGTCAAAAAACAGCGGTGGCTCCGCACGGGTCGCCCACGGCTGGGTCAGTTGCCAAGTCCCTTGGGGCTGGTAGCAGGAGTGGGTCCACAACAGGCGCACGGCCTCGTCCAACGGCTGCCCGGAGAGGAGCCAAGGAAACAGTCTTTCCTCGGTGTCGAGGACGAACCGATCATCGCGGACAAATCCGGCCGCACCGTCGTTGCGCCACAACACTATATGGGGCGACTCGTCGTCAAGCTCATGAACCAACAGATCCACATCGCCATCGCCATCGCCATCGGCCAAGCCAACGAAAGCAAAATCAGACAGGTGCAGCACCGTTTCAAAGCCGTCCTTGCCCTGATTGTGCAACAGGTCAACGGAAGCACCCACTGTAACGACCAGATCGAGGAGTCCATCTCCATCGAAATCGCCTCCCTCAACGACGGGTCGTATGTAAGAGCCCTCCCCTGTCTTGGAGAGGGAAACCTCTTGGGTCGGGACAAAACCACCCCGTCCATCGTTGGACGCCACCATCCAGCCCGTTTCTACTGCTCCACCCAGAGAGTGGCGCACATAGGTCGCCACCATATCCACATCCCCATCGTCGTCCACATCCCCCAAAGCATTGTTTGGGAGTAGGTGATCTGTTATCAAGATGCCCTCGCCGAGGGGGAAAAAACCGGGCGCGGCGAACAGGGCACCGGGCAGTCCCGCCGCCACGGCGATCGCCCGAGGGTGCAATTCTCCCAGCAGCAACTCTTCGTCCCCAGTCAGTTGAATCCAGTCCACTTCTAAAAAGGCCGGATGATCAGCCGAACTCTGCGCGTCGTGGTTTAAGTTCAAGTCTAGCTGAAAATCAAAGAGGGTGTCCTGCCAAGTGATCTCGACTTCTGGATTCGCCTCCGCCGCGGCTTCTAAGGCACGTAGGTCTATGGTGATGTGTTGCCATTCGGTGGGATAGATTTGATAACGGATCGTCCTAAACCCCTTTGGAAGTCGGATGCCAGCATCAATGAGGCGTTTGTATTCGGTGTTGAACCACCACATCAGGAGATCGCCCTCGGTGGGGGTATGGTGGACGATGCGAAGCCGTAGGGTGACCCGGTCGAACAGAGCCGAGTCTGCCCCAATCGGTGGCGAGCGCAATAGGATGGCCGGTTGTCGCCCGCCCGGCACGGGCGCAATGCGCCAAACGCCGTTTTCGACTTCGCTATATACCGTGGTGAGACTACCGCCAACGGCGGCGAGGCTGAGAGTACTCTCTTGGGCGGTCCAGCCCCACGTGGTGCCGTCGTCGAAATCCCACGTTAAGGCCAAGGCTCCAACCGGAGCCGTCAACAAGCCAATCGCAAAAAGCAAGCCGCGCATAGGTCACCTCCAGTGATAGCTTCGGGTCGTCTATTCGATTTTGATCATCTTGCGGGTGTGCGTCTGATCGCCCACCTGCAACCGATACCAATAGACCCCCGCGGCGACGGACTGCCCCTGCGCGTCCCGGCCATCCCAAGCCAGTCGATGCTCGCCGGCGGCCAACGAACCTGCCCATACGCGGCGCACCGGCTGCCCCAAGACATTGTAGATAGTTAAGGCCACCTCGCCAGCGTCGGCCGGCAGTGCCAAGGGGATGGTCGTGGCTGGGTTGAATGGGTTGGGATAGTTGGCCCCGAGGGCAAAGGCCGTGGGCGTAGTCAGCGTCTCGGCGGCGATGGCGGTGGCTGGCGCACTCTGGTTGAGAAAGACGAAAGCTCCGCCCGGACCGCCTTCTATGCTTCGTCCGAGAACGACCAGATCGGCGGCCCCATCGCCGTTGAGGTCGCCGGCGAGGATGGGACCGCCCGTGCCCGGCAGCCGATAGCGGCCTTCGACGACGGGCAAGCCATCGCGCTGGCCGGTCAGCACCACCAGCGCCGGTCCGGTCGCCAAGTTGCCATCAACCACAGCCAAGTCCAACAGGCCATCGCCGTTGAGGTCGTGGGCAATGGCGCGATGCGGTAAAAGCACCTCTGAATCAAGCAGAACGTGGCGTACCAACTCGCCCGACTCGTCCAGACGCCACAGGGCCAAACCGTGATAGGTTGTGCCAGTGTAAAAAGGATCGAATTGTAAATCGCGTTCAGCAGCCCCGATTAATTCTGCTGTTCCATCGTCATCCAAATCGGCGAGCAAGTGCAGGTTACAGGGGTTGACCACTGGGTCAAGAAACAGCATCGGTTCCGCGCTAGCCGCCCACGGCTGGGTTAGCTGCCAAGTACCTTGAGGTTGGTAACAGGGCCGAACCCATAACAGGCGCACGGCCTCGCCCAACGAGTGTCCAGCGAGCGCAAAAGGAAAGAGCTTCTCCTCGCTGTTAGGGGCAAACCGATCGCTGAGGGCAAACCCGGCATTGCCGTCATTGAGCCATAGGATCGCGTTGTACTGCGAATCGCCTACTTCCACACTCAACAGGTCCACGTCCCCGTCTCCATCGCCATCGGCTAGGCCATTGAATAAGACATCGGACAGTTGTAGAGTAACTTCAAAGCGGTCTTCGCCTTTGTTGAGCCACAGTTCGAGGTTCCGACCGTCAGCAAAGGCCAGATCGAGGAGTCCATCCCCGTTAAAATCACCCCCTTGGAGTTGGCTTATAAGTCCAAGAGGGGATGTGTACTCCCTGAATGGGACCAAGTGCCCCAAACCATCGTTAGAAGCTACCATCCAGCCCGAGGTCTGGCCGGCGTCGGAGCGCGTCCAGTCCGTTACCAAGTCCACATCCCCATCGCCGTCCACATCGCCCAACGCACTTTGCGGAAGCCCATAACCTGAGCGTATATCCTCAATACCCACGCCAAGGGGAAAAAAGCCGAGTTCAGCGAACAACCTGCCAAGCAATCCCACCTCCAAGAAGACCGCCCGAGGCTGTAATTCTCCCAATAGCAACTCCTCAGTCCCCGTCAGTTGAATCCAGTCCACTTCTAAAAAGACTGGATGATCGACCGGACCTTGGGAGAATTCGTTTAAATCCAGTTCTAACTGGAAGTCGAAGAGAGTATCCTGCCAAGTGATTTCTCGTTTTAGGGCTGCTGCCAAAGTACGCAGATCGACAGTGATGTCTTCCCATTCAGTGGGATAACGTTGTGTACGTACCAGAAAAAAACGACCAATCAATTCTGTTATAAAGGATGAACCCGATTCCTTTTTGAGGCGTCTATACTCGGCATTGAACCACGCCATCTGGATTCGTCCCTCAGTGTGGCGATCATGAATGATGCGCAGCCGTAGGGTGACCCGGTCAAACAAGGCAGAATCTTCCCCAATTGGCGGCGAACGCAAATTGATGGCTGGTCGTTGAGAGTTCGGCACGGGCGCAATGCGCCAGACGCCATCGGCTACCTCGCTATACACCGTAGTACTGGAGCTTCCAAAGTCATCTCCTAAGATGCTCTCCCGAGCGGTCCAGCCCCACGTGGTGTCCTCGTCAAAATCCCACGTTAGAGCGAAGGCTCCAAGCGGAGCGGTCAATAGCCCAATAACAAAGAGCAAGCCGCGCATAATTCGCCTCCAAAGTCGTTGGATGGGTGTATAGCCCCTCTAATATTTCCACCTATCAGATTGCAGTCGCTGTGGCACTCAAGCCCTAAAGTGCCACAGCGGCTGTACTCTCAGCAATTGCAGGACCATCCTCTGTCTTGTTGACAGCCTGTAACCGACGAGTGATAGTAGTTTGCTTGGTACCACCCCCTAGGCCGCCCTTCATGATCAAACGCACATGCGTAGGGAAGACAAACCGATCCATGGGAGTCTTCGGCTATTCCGTAGCAGGAATCGGCCGGCGTCCGTTCGGCCGTGCTGAATACCACCGCCAGCCCCGCCACCACGCTGCCCAGCCAGCCCAGTGCCAAGCCCTCGCGCGGCTCAACGTGGCCGCTCGTCGACGTGGCGAACTCCACCAGCGGAGCCATCAGCGCCGACTGCAAGATCAAAGTCAAAAAGTTCATAACTCAATTCTCCTTGAGTGATAGGAAAAAGGATCAGCAAACCAGTGCGGTTGCTGACGAGCAAAACCTACGAGCACGGGATGCACCTCCTTTCTGGTAGATGAGCTTCACTTGTCTTGTAATGACTATTGCAAGTTTCGTGCCAACGAGACCGGTCCGGGACAAAAAAATCCTTTAGGATTACCTAAAGGATTGAAAAACAAGGATTTGGACAGTTAAAAATAGTTTTCTATGAGGCCGGCGTAAGGCATCGTCGCCAGTTGATCGGCGATTTTCCGTGCAAAAGTCGTGCAAAAGTTGTTCGGATTGCACGACTTTTACACAGGTTTTGCACGACTTTTTACGGTTTGGCCAAACAGGCGGCTTCCGCCCGTTCAAGTTAGCCGGCCGGTTTTGCCCATGTCGGGTGATGGTCTAACAATATCCGCAGATCGCGCAGTCGGCTAGTGGGCCAGTGCGCGTACGCATGGTGAAATTCTACCAAGTCTCTTAGCAACGTCTCTTCGGGCAGGAGGGGATCCGGCCAGATACTGGCGTACCAGAAGTGGAATAGCAGCAACTTGGGATCGCCGTATTTCCGCTCCATGTACTGCATGGCCCGTTGGGGGGCGAGCGTTTCTTCGTGCGCCTTGAGCGGGTCAGAAAAGTCGTGGTAGTGATAGAGGTGATAGGTCTTGGCCTCGGGGACAAAGTGGGGCCGACACCCACGCTGCTGTAGCCGATAAGCCAAGTCCCACCCTTCGCTAAAGGCCATGTCGGGATCAAAACCACCCACCTCTAAAAAAGCCTCCTTAGCGACCGCGCCGTTGTGCGGGAAAAAGCCCATCCAACCAATAGGGGAATCGGGATGCTGGACAAAGAGCGCGGCGATCTGCTCCTGCATGATCTCGAGTTCGGGAAAGGGATACCCCCCGAGCACGGCGCGCGCTTCGACGCGGTCAAAGGCTCTGAGGACCATATCCTCGGTCAGGATCAACTCCTGTTGATGGGCGCGGAGGTACTCGCGCACTACGCTCGGGGTCTTGCCCTCCATCGGCGTTCCCCGTTGGGGGTCTTGCAGGTACTCCAAATCGGGCAGACTGTATTCGGCACCGCACAACAGAGACTCCCGCCCGCCCTGTTCTAGTGCTTCGACATGGCGTTGGAGCCATTGTGGATGCGGCAGGGCGTCCCCGTCCAAGAAGGCGACAAATTCCCCGGCAGCGGCCTCTACGCCCCGGTTGCGCGCCATACAACGTCCCTCGTTGGGCCGCAGGCGAACAATTTTTAAGTCCATCTGACGATCCACTTCGTCGAGCATCTCGGCCGTTTTGTCGCTACAACCATCTTCTACCACCACCACTTCAAAGCGCGTAGCCGGCGCAGTCTGGCCGCGCAATCCGGCCAATACCAGCCGCAGCCGTTCCTGCTGGTTATGCGTGGCAATGACCACGGAAATATCCATCTCAAATGCACTCCCAGACGAGCCGGCACTCGTATTGTACGCCCTCCGGCACGTGGGATTGCGGCCCGGACGCGGTCTCGCGCCAAGCCAACAGTTGCGGCACGGTCTTGACTGAATTGGAACACACCACGCGGTGGCAATCCAACTGGCCAAAGTAAAAATCGACGTAGCGACCGCCGACTTCGGCGATATGACGGCGCAGGGCCTCGTCGGCGACGTTGTCCTCAGTGGCCGACTGCGGGCCAATGACAATACCGTGAAATTCCACTGGCACCCAACCTCGTCCCGGCGCGAAAACCTCCGCCCACGTGTGCCCAAAGAGAATTTCGTTATAGGCCGCCAGCTCAAAACGACCCGCGCCAGCGGGGTAGCCGGCTAGAGCGCCGGTGACCGCCCGCGCCGCGACCCCTTGTAACCGACAAAGGGCGATAAAGGCATTGGACAGGGTGATGCAATGGCCGCCGCTGTCGTTCAACACCACGTGGATGCAAGAGGCCAAGTCCTGCGATCGCTCTTTGGTTTTTTTGAAGCGCTTGACCGTGGCCAAGCGGTCGTAGATGCGCCGCGCCTTTTCCAACGGGTCTTCCACCTCGTCCAAATCCAGTGCGGCAAAGAAATTTTGGACGACCGCTTCTTGCGCCAACGTTGGCTCGATTGCGCTGTAGCGGCGGGATTCGCTGGCCGACAGCGGAGCCGTTGCGCCGTTGCGCCCCCGCACGGTCAACTCACAGGTGTAGGAAAAATCCACCGCGGCTGCAGCGGCCTCCTTTACCCGGACGGGATAGCCGTAGAAAAAACCGGCCTGCGGCGCAAAGCAAGTTCGCAGATCGTCCGGCGCACAGGCGCACAACTCAATAGCCTCTTGATGAGGACTAGGGATGGGATAGGGCAGAAAGAGCCGGGTGCTTACATCGGGCGGCAAGGTCGCGGGGTAGAGCCGATAGGTATAGGTGAGGCGGTAGCGTTGACGATTTCGGTGCTGCGCGACGTGGCCATTTGCAGGAGAGAAAAAATCGCGGCGTTTCTCTTCGAGGGCGCGGTAATCGCTTTCAAAGAACGCAGGCTCGTGATCGTAGAGCCAGTTCCAAGAATCGGCCCGGTCAAAGGCGATCTGACCGCCCTGTTGGACATGCGGCAAACCGCGACTCAGGTTGCGGTGGAGCAAGGTGCGGAGCTCGGCGACGCCGAGGTTGGCCGGGGTGCTCAGGTTGAGGTAGTGGATAAACTCGGGCTCGGGCATTTGGTAGGCCGCCTCGATCGAGTGGGCGGAACGCTGGTCCGCAAAAAAGGCTTCTACTGCATCGGCTGCGGCCTCGCCTCCGTCCCATTGCCCCACGTGGGCGGCAAAGGCTTGGCAACGCGAGGCAAATTCGCCGCGACGAGCCAAGAGATCGTCGATGGCCTCCAACAGGGGGTTCACCCGGAGAAACTCGTCCCAGTTGAGCTTGGACCCCAAGCCGAGGTCGCGCACTCGGTTGAGGTGGTACTCTTGGTCCAAGTGCTCGGGCGCGCCGAGCACGGGTACGCCTTGGCGCAAGGCATGGTAGATGGAGCCTATGCCGCCCACACCCACGAAGAGGGCCGCCCGCGCCAACACCCAAGCTGCGGGTACGAAGTCGGCGACGCGGATATTGGGGGCCGCTGCCTGTCCAGCCCAACGGCCCGCGGTGGTCACCAAGACGCGGTAGGGTTTATGGGCCATGCGGCACAGCACCTCGTCGAGAAAGCCGGGATGGCCCCCAGTGCTGCCGCAGTTGAAATAGACCAGCGGCAACGAATCGTCCCAATCGCTCAGTTCCGCGATAGGGCGGGGCGGTGGGAATTCGATCAATGGCCCCACATAGCAATAATGGGATGGGGTCTGTTCACCCGGTGGGTGGAACTGGGGCACATCGGCCACCAAGTAGAGGGTGTGGTGTGGCTTGAAGGTCGAGATGTGGTTGCGAGCGTATTCGTCGAATGGCTCGGTGCCCAAGGAAAAGGACGTGGGTAGGCGAATGGGAAACGGGTAGTCCGGTTGGTTGTAGGCTGCCTCTATCAGGGCTATATCCACCCCTTCAAGAGAGGCGGTAAGCGGCAAGGTGGGCCGCAGGTCGGCCAGCGCGAGGGCGGGGCAGAGCCGCCGGAGGAGGGTGCGTTCGGCTTGTACGCAGCGGTCTATCCACTCTGCGTTGTAGTAGGCGTAGTCGCTGCGGGCTACGTACTCGTCCATGCGGCTTTGCGGCATGGTTTCTACCTCATGCACTTGAAACCCTTCGGCGGCGATCCGAGCGGCGTGAGGCCCCACTCCCGCGAACTCAACGGGGTAGCCGCACGCTCGCAGTGCTCGTCCTACGACCAGTGGCCGGATGGTGTGGGCCAAGCTGTAGCCGTGGAAAAAGATCAAGACGGGGCACTCGTGGCGCGGCAGCCCCTTGATCGTGCCGGCCCGTTGCAGCCGGACGCTCAGATTCTGTAAGCCAGTCGCTATATGTTGGCGCAATTTATCCAGCATGTCCGTACCCTATTCGATTTTGACCATCTTGCGGATGCGCGTCTGGTCGCCCACCTGCAACCGATACACATAGACGCCCGCGGCGACGGGTTGGCCCTGCGCGTCCCGGCCATCCCAAGCCAGCCGGTGTTCGCCCGCTGCCAACGAACCCGCCCACACTCGGCGCACCGGCTGCCCGTTGAGAAAAAGGATCCACACAGTTTGTTCTGATAGCCCTCAGTCCGCAACGACTAATTGTTGGGTCAGTGACCCCTCGCGTGTCAGCGCATACACCAAGAAATTGACGCCCAAGTTATACACCATCGGCTCCTCGGCACTGGCCAGAAACGGACTAATATTACTGAGCGTAGCAAATACTTCCTTTTCCTGCTCGGCGATTCCCGCCCAGAAATCGGCGTAGCCACGCATCGAATACACGCCCACCAACTGATCCCCGACGACAATGCCCTCCAAATAGTCCGGAGTTGGCGGCGTTCTCATTCCCGCTCCTGTTGCATAGTTTGCATAGTGCATATCGCGCATCCCGCGGGGGAGACTCTCCACATCGTAGAAGCAATGATAGATCGGATGGGTTAGCTCTAGGCGTCTAAATTGCCAGTCCTTCCACTCTTGATAACCCGCCGCCTGCAAGCTGGCGCGAATGAGGGATCGCACCGCGGGAATGTCCAATTCGTCGTCGCTGTAGTGGTACCCCAATTCGCGCACAATCTCCGCAAAGAGAAAGCCGCCCGAAGTCAAGTACGCTCCGAGATTGGCTGTCTCCGCCTCGGTAAACTCGAAATGATCGCTCGCCGTCAGGAGGACGAAGGGCACCTGCAATAGCTGGGGGTCGTCTAGTGCCACCGCGTCGAGCACTTCGGCGTGAACCTGCGTACTGGCGACCATTTTGTCGGCCAACCCTTGCAGCATCCGGTTTTCCACCATTTGGCGCGTCTGCAAAAGTCGGCGTGATGTTTCTCGCTCAGCCCGTTCAATGGAGGAGCTATATACATTGGACATATAGAGGAATCCCTTGAGTTGACGCCGGTCTTTTGGATCGACGACCACCATCGCCCGGTGCTGGCCGGTGTCCATGGCCTGCACATCCATCAGTTCTAAGGCCAAGTCAATCTCGTCGGTCCCCTGTCGCGTTCCTTCCAATGCCCCAGCCTGCATTTGCGGACCAATGTGCCGAGCGGGGAAGTCCGGCACGGGTAGCACCAGTCGATCGGGCAATGCTGCCATCGGCAGCCTAAGTGCCGATGGCTTGAACATCGGCAGGGGCCGTGTCGCCGTGGGAGCCGGGCGCACCGCAACGACCGGGGCGGCTTGCAGGGCGGGGCGGCGCACTAAGGGCCGTTGGCGGGGCCGTTGGCGGCGGGTAAGGGTGCGCTGCGGCGGCGGGCGTTTGATAAACTCCACCATGATCGGCTGTAGGACAGGAAACTGAGCAACCTGTTCGCGGTGCGTGATGCCGAAGATCACCAGCAGATGCAAGGCCAGCGACACCGCCAAGCAGCTTTGCAGGGTTCTGTTTTTGCGGAGCGGTGCTTTCCACGGTCGTCTCATCGTCTTATGTCCCTCGCTTCTCGACAGGGCCTAACCAGTCCATGGAACGCTGCCAGTCAGCCGCTATGTATTGGCGCAACGTCTCCAGCACGTCCGCTCCCTATTCAAGTTTGACCATTTTGCGGGTGTGCCTCTGGTCGTCCACCTGCAACCGATACCAATAGACGCCCGCGGCGACCGGCTGTCCTTGCGCGTCCCGGCCATCCCAAGCCAGCCGGTGGGCGCCCGCCGCCAACGAACCCGCCCACACGCGGCGCACCGGCTGCCCCAAGACATTGTAGATGGTTAAATCTACCTCGCCCGCACCCGCCGACACCGACACGGGAATAGTCGTGGCCGGGTTGAACGGGTTGGGATAGTTGGCACCAAGGACAAAGGCTGAGGGGGTGGTCGTTGTCTCGGCGGCGATGGCGGTGGCGGGAACGCCTTGGTTGAGGAAGACGGAGGCTCCGCCCTCGCCGCGCTGACTCCGTCCCAGCACGACCAGATCGGTCGTCCCATCGCCGTTGACATCGCCCGCTAGTACCTTGTGGCCGATGCCCGGCAGGGGATAGCGCCCTTCGACGATGGGCAGGCCATCGCGCTGGCCAACCAAGACGATCAGTGCCGGACCCGTCGCTATGTTGATGTCGATCACAGCCAAGTCCAACAGGCCATCGCCAGTCAGGTCGCGGGCAATAACCCCCCCCTCTTCATCCGGCACCATCACCTGCGGACCGAGCAGGGTGTGGCGTTCCACCCCGCCCGCGGCGTCCACCCGCCACACAGCCAAACCGTGGTAGGTGTTGCCCACAGAAAAGCCTAAGTACAGATTCCGTTCGGGCGTCCCGATCAACTCCACCGCTCCATCCTCATCCAGATCGGTCAGCAGGTACATGTCGCAGGGATTGGTCTGCCCGGTCTCAAAAAACAGCGGTGGCGGCTGGCTGGCCGCCCATGGCTGGGTCAGGCGCCACCGCTCCACCGGCTTCCAGCAGGGTCGGCTCCACAACAGGCGCACGGCCTCGCCCGCCGGTTGCCCTGCCAGCAGGGAAACCCCGAGCTCTTCTTCGGTGTCGAGGACGAACTGGTCGCTGTGGGCAAACCCGGCCGCGCCATCATTGATCCACATAGTCACGTTAGACCAGCGGTCGTCGAGGTCCTCTACCACCAACAGGTCCCCATCGCCATCGCCGTCGCCATCGGCTAGACCGATGAGATAGCCGCCGGATAGCTGTAGGATGGTCTCAAATTCATTCTCGCCCCGGTTGAGCCACAATTCGATGGTTCGACCGGTATCAAGGGCCAGATCGAGCAGCCCATCGCCGTTGAAATCGCCCCCCACGATAACCGGAACAATCGCCTTTGGGAGGCGGACCTCTTGGGTGGGAACCAAGCCCCCCAAGCCATCGCTGGTCGCTATAGTCCAGCCCGCGTTTCGCATTAACCAGCCCACGACCAGATCGGCATCGCCATCGCCATCGCCATCGCCCAAAGTACCATACACGTTGGGGCCTCCGATCTCTCGACCCAGCACCGAAAACCGCGGTTTTGCGAACAACGTCCCGGGCAACCCGGCCTCCACGGTGTTCGCCCGGGGCTGTAGTTCCCCCAGTAGCAGCTCTTCGGCCCCCGTCAGTTGAATCCAATCGACTTCGACAAAAGCCGGACGATCCTCCGGTTTTAAGTTGTTTAAGCTGTTTTCGTCCCAGGCGATTGAAGACAATAAGCTTAGGTCGAAGTGGAAGTGGAAGAGGGTGTCTTGCCAAGTAATCTCTGCTTCTGGGTCCGCTTCCGCACCGGCTTCCAAGGCCCGTATATCTACGGTGATGTTTTGCCATTCGGTGGAATAAATGTGAGAATCGCCCATAAAAAACCCCAACCCGATTGATTCGCGGGATCCTTCCTTCTTGAGGCGTCTGTACTCGGCGTTGGACCACATCATCAGGAAGCTTCCCTCGGTGGGGCGATCGTGGACGATGCGTAGCCGTAAGGTGACCCAGTCAAATAGGTCAGAGTCTTCCCCAATCAGCGGCGAAGACAAGCGAATGGCTGGTCTTAGCCCGTTCGGCACCGGCGCAATGCGCCAGACGCCGGCTTCGACTTCGTTGAACACCGTGGTGGTACCAGTGGTAGAGCCTATGAAGCTCTCTTCGGCAGTCCATCCCCAAGTCGTGCCGTCGTCAAAATCCCACGTTAACGCGAAGGCTTTAGGCGGAGCCACCACCAATCCAATCGCAACGAGTAAGACGTACATAATGCACCTCCAGAGCGTGATAGATTTGTTTTAGGATGTTCTGGTCGCCTGCTCCTGTGGTACTTTCACCCTATTCGATTTTGATCATCTTGCGGGTGCGCGTCTGATCGCCCACCTGCAACCGATACCAATAGACGCCCGCGGCGACCGGCTGTCCTTCGGCGTCCCGACCATCCCAAGCCAGTCGGTGTTCGCCCGCCGCCAACGAACCTGCCCACACGTGGCGCACCGGCTGCCCCAAGACGTTGTAGATAGTTAAGGCCATCTCGCCAGCGTCGGCCGGCAGTGCCAAGGGGATGGTCGTGGCCGGATTGAACGGGTTGGGGTAGTTGGCCCCGAGGACAAAGGCTGAGGGGGTGGACGTGGTCTCGGCGGCGATGGCGGTGGCTGGCGTATGCTGGTTGAGGAAGACGAAGGCTCCGCCCGGACCGCCTGCCATATTCCGCCCCAGCACCACCAGATCGGTTGCCCCATCGCCGTTTACGTCGCCGGGGAGCACTTGACCGCCCGTGCCCGGCAGCCGGTAGCGGCCTTCGACGACGGGCAGCCCATCGCGCTGGCCGGTCAGCACCACTAACGCCGGACCAGTGGCTAAGTTGCCATCAACCAAGGCCAAGTCCAGCAGGCCATCGCCGTTGAGGTCGTGGGCAATGGCGCGATGCGACACCTGTACCTGCGAGCCGAGCAGGGGGTGGCGGGACACCCCGCCCGAAGCGTCCAACCGCCACAAGTCCAAACCGTGATAGGTGGTGGCGGCGAAGAAGAACTCTCTCATCACAGAGACGCTGAGTAAATCCACTTCTCCATCGCCATCCACATCGGCGAGCAGTTGTAGAGTACAGGGGTTGACCTCGGTCTCGAAAAACAGCGGCGGCTCCTCGCTGGTCGCCCACGGCCGGGTCCGTTGCCACGGCCCTTGAGGCAGGTAGCAGGGGCGGTTCCACAATAGATGAACGGCCTCGCCCGGCGCTTGCTCGGAGGTCGGGTACGGAAGGAGCTCCTCTTCGCTGTCGAGATCGAACCGATCGCTGCGGACAAATCCGGCGTCGCCATCGTTGAGCCACAACACCACGTGGGGTGATTCGTCGTCAAGCTCATGAACCAACAGGTCCACATCGCCATCGCCCTCACCATCGCCTAGGCCAACGAACCTGACGCCGGACAGCCGCAGCGCGATCTCAAACCCATCCTCGCCCTCGTTATGCCACAGTTCGACGATCTGGTCTCCACTAAAGACCAAGTCTAACAGCCCATCCCCGTCAAAGTCGTTTCCTTGAAGACTGATGGTTGTGGCTTGGTCGGCGGCCTTTTGCTCTTGGGTGGGGACAAAGCCGCCCAAGCCATCGTTGGAGGCTATTACCCAGCCGTAGTCGATTTCGGTGGTGAAGGGTTGGGGACGGTCCCAAACCGCCACGAGGTCCACATCGCCATCGCCATCCACATCGCCCAAAGTACCCGCCGATGCTCCAAGGCCCACTGTTTTGTCTGTGGCGCCCTCGACGAGGGGGAAAAAGGCCGGTTCGGCGAACAACGCCCCGGGTACGCCCGCCTCCACGACGATGGCCCGGGGCGGCAATTCCCCCAGCAGCAACTCTTCCACCCCGGTCAGTTGAATCCAATCTACTTCGACAAAGGACGGATGATCGGCCGGGCCTTGTGCATCGCTGTGTATATCCAAGTCAAAATGAAACTCAAAAAGGATGTCCTGCCAGATGAGCTCGACTTCGGGGTCGGCTGCCGCGGCGGCTTCTAAGGTGCGTATATCTATGGTGATGTCTTCCCATTGAGTGGGGTAGAGTTGAGGACGGCCCGTTGCAAACGGCATCACTTCGTAGGGGTCGGCGTGTTGGTTCAGACCGAGGAGTCTTGTGGACTCGGAATTGAACCATTGCATCTGAAGAGTTCCCGCGGTCGGGGTATGGTGGATGATGCGGAGCCGGAGGGTGACCCAGTCGAACAGGGCCGAGTCTTCGCCAATCGGCGGCGAGCGCAACTGAAGGGTGGGTTTTTGAGCCCCCGGCACGGGCGCAATACGCCAGACGCCGTCTTCGACTTCGCTGTACACCGTGGTCGCATCAGACGTTCCCCCCATGGTGTAGAACCCCCCCTCTTGGGCGGTCCAGCCCCACGTGGTGCCCTCGTTGAAATCCCACGTTAGGGCCAAGGCTCCAACCGGAGCCATCAACAAGCCAATCGCAAAAAGCAAGCCGCGCATAGGTCTCCTCCAGTGATAACTGCGGTCGTCTATTCGATTTTGATCATCTTGCGGGTGTGCGTCTGATCGTCCACCTGCAACCGATACCAATAGACGCCCGCAGCGACGGGCCGCCCCTGCGCGTCCCGGCCATCCCAAGCCAGCCGGTGTGCGCCCGCCGCCAACGAACCTGCCCACACGTGGCGCACGGGCTGCCCCAAGACGTTGTAGATGGTTAAGGCCACCTCGCTGGCTTGGGCAGGCAGTGCCAAGGGGATGGTCGTGGCTGGATTGAACGGGTTGGGATAGTTGGCCCCGAGGACAAAGGCTGAGGGGACAGTCGCGGTCTCAGTAGTGACCGTGGTGGCCGACGTACGCTGGTTGAGGAAGACGAAGGCTCCGCCCGGACCGCCTTCCATATTCCGCCCCAGCACCACCAGATCGACAGCCCCATCGCCGTTTACGTCGCCGGGGAGCACTTGGCCGCCCGTGCCCGGCAGCCGGTAGCGGCCTTCGACGACGGGCAGGCCATCGCGCTGGCCGGTCAGCACCACTAACGCCGGTCCAGTCGCCAAGTTGCCATCGACCACAGCCAAGTCCAGCAGGCCATCGCCGTTGAGGTCGTGGGCAACGGCCTCATGCGCCATGTGTGCCTGCGGACCGAGCAGGAGATGGCGGGATACCCCGCCCGAAGCGTCCAACCGCCACACGGCCAAGCCGTGGTAGGTGTAGCCGAAGAACCATCTCTCCTCAAGGGAACCGACTAATTCCATCACCCCATCGCCATCCAAATCAACGATCCAGTGCAGCGTACAGGGGTTGACTCCGGTCTCGAAAAACAGCGGCGGCTCCTCGCTGGCCGCCCACGGTCGGGTCAGGAGCAAAGGCCCCACGGGCAGGTCGCAGGGGCGGTTCCACAACAGGCGCACAGCCTCGCCCGGCGGTTGCTTGGAGGGCGGGTACGGCTTGAGTGCTTCTTTGCGGTCGAGATCGAACCGCTCACGGCGGACGAATCCGGCGTCGCCATCGTTGATCCACAAAATCACGTGGGACGATTCGTCGTCAAGCTCATGAACCAACAGGTCCACATCGCCATCGCCCTCGCCATCGGCGAGGCCAACGAACCCGACGCCGGACAGCCGCAGCGTACTCTCAAACCCATCCTCGCCCCGGTTGTGCCACAGTTCAAGGGTCCGGCCTTCACCAAGGACCAGATCGAGAAGTCCATCTCCGTCGAAGTCGCTTCCTTGGAGACTGAGGTAGGCACTTGCGGCCTCCTCTTGGGTGGGAGCAAAGCCGCCCAAGCCATCGTTGGAGGCTATGAGCCAACCATGGTCGCTTCCGGTGGCAGTGAGGCGATTCCAAACCGCCACTAGATCCCCATCGCCATCGCCATCCACATCCCCCAAAGTACCTGCCGATTGTCCAATGGCCACTTTGCCTTTGATGCCCTCGACGAGAGGAAAAAAGGCCGGTTCGCCGAACAACGTGCCGGGCAAGCCCGCCTCTACGACGATGGCCCGAGGCGGCAACTCCCCCAGCAGTAACTCTTCCACCCCGGTCAGTTGAATCCAATCTACTTCGACAAAGGCCGGATGATCGGCCGGCCCCTGTGCGGTGGTGTGTAGGTCCAAGTCAAAGAGAAACGTAAAAAGGGTGTCCTGCCAGACGATCTCGACTTCCGGGTCGGCTTCCGTCGCGGCTTCTAAGGCGCGTATATCTATGGTGATGTCTTCCCATTGAGTGGGATAGAGTTGAAAACGGCTCGTCAAAAACTTCCCTTCTCCTTCGTATCGGTTCAGCCCGAGGCGTCTCGTGTACTCAGCATTGAACCATCGCATCACGAGCGTTCCCTCCGTCGGGATACGGTGGGTGATGCGGAGCCGGAGAGTGACATAGTCGAACAGGGCCGAGTCTTCCTCGATCGGCGGCGAGCGCAACTGAAGGGTGGGTTTTCGAGCCCCCGGCACGGGCGCAATACGCCAAATGCCGTCTTTGACTTCGCTATACACCGTGGTGACATCATCCGTTCCCCTAGTGCTGTAGGAACCCGCCTCTTGGGCGGTCCAGCCCCACGTGGTGTCCTCGTCGAAATCCCACGTTAAGGCCAAGGCTCCAACCGGAGCGGTCAACAATCCAATCGCAAAAAGCAAGCCGCGCATAGTTTGCCTCCAGTGATAACTTAGGTCGTCTATTCGATTTTGATCATCTTGCGGGTGCGCGTCTGATCGCCCACCTGCAACCGATACCAATAGACCCCCGCGGCGACCGGCTGTCCCTGTGCGTCCCGACCATCCCAAGCCAGTCGGTGTTCGCCGGCGGCCAACGAACCCGCCCACACGCGGCGCACGGGCTGCCCCAAGACGTTGTAGATGGTTAAGGCCACCTCGCTGGCTTGGGCAGGCAGTGCCAAGGGGATGGTCGTGGCTGGATTGAACGGGTTGGGATAGTTGGCCCCGAGGACAAAGGCCGTGGGCGTAGTCGGCGTCTCAGCGGCGATGGCGGTGGCTGGCGTATGCTGGTTGAGAAAGACGAAGGCTCCGCCCGGACCGCCTTCCATATTCCGCCCCAGCACCACCAGATCGACAGCCCCATCGCCGTTTACGTCGCCGGGGAGCACTTGGCCGCCCGTGCCCGGCAGCCGGTAGCGGCCTTCGACGACGGGCAGCCCATCGCGCTGGCCGGTCAGCACCACTAACGCCGGTCCAGTCGCCAAGTTGCCATCGACCACAGCCAAGTCCAGCAGGCCATCGCCGTTGAAGTCGCTGGCCGTGGCCCCACGCGACACGTGTACCTGCGAGCCGAGCAGGGGATGGCGAGACATCCCGCCCGAAGCGTCTAGACGCCACACGACCAAGCCGTGGTTGGTGTAGTCGGAGGAGAACCGTCTCAGTTCAAGGGAACCGACGAACTCCACCGCTCCATCGCCACCCAAATCAACGACCCAGTGCAGCGTACAGGGGTTGACCCCGGTCTCGAAAAACAGCGATGGCTCCTCGCTGGCCGCCCACGGCCGGGTCAGTTGCCACGGCCCTTGGGGTAGGTAGCAGGGTTGGGTCCACAACAGGCGCACGGCCTCGCCCGGCGGTTCCCCGGAGGACGGGTAAGCATAGAGTTCCTCTTCGCTATCGATATCGAACCGCTCACGGCGGACGAATCCGGCGTCGCCATCGTTGAGCCACAACACCACGTGGGGCGATTCGTCGTCAAGCTCATGAACCAACAGGTCCACATCGCCATCGCCATCGCCATCGGCGAGGCCAACAAACCCGACGCCGGACAGCCGCAGCGTACTCTCAAACCCATCCTCGCCCTCGTTATGCCACAGTTCAACGATCTGGTTTCCACTAAAGACCAAGTCGAACAGCCCATCTCCGTCGAAGTCGCTCCCTTGGAGACTGAGGTAGGTGCTTGCGGCCTCCTCTTGGGTGAGGACAAAGCCGCCGAAACCATCGTTGGAGGCTATGAGCCAACCGTGGTCGCTTCCGGTAGCGGTGAAGCGATCCCAAACCGCCACGAGGTCCACATCGCCATCGCCATCCACATCACCCAAAGTACCCATCGATTGTCCAATGCCCATTTTGCCTTTGATGCCCTCGACGAGGGAAAAAAAGGCCGGTTCGTCGAACAACGCGCCGGGCAAGCCCGCCTCCACGACGATTTCCTGGGGCGGCAATTCCCCCAGCAGCAACTCTTCCACCCCGGTCAGTTGAATCCAATCTACTTCGACAAAGGACGGATGATCGGCCGGCCCTTGCGCGGTAGTGTTTAAGTCCAAGTCAAAACGAAATTCAAAAAGGGTGTCCTGCCAGGTGAGTTCGACTTCTGGGTCGGCTACGGCTGCGGCTTCTAAGGCGCGTATATCTATGGTGATGGCTTCCCATTGAGTGGGGTAAAGTTGCAAACGGCCCCGATAAAACTGATTCTCGCCCTCGTGTTGGTTCAGACCGAGGAGTCTTGTGTACTCGGAATTGAACCATCGCATCTGGAGAGTTCCCTCCGTCGGGGTATGGTGGATGATGCGGAGCCGGAGGGTGACATAGTCGAACAGGGCGGAGTCTTCGCCAATCGGTGGTGAACGCAACTGAAGGGTGGGTTTTCGCGCCCCCGGCACGGGCACTAGGCGCCAGACGCCGTCTTCGACTTCGCTGTACACTAGGGTGGCATCAAATGTTCCCCTAGTACTGTACCAACCCGATTCTTGGGCGGTCCAGCCCCACGTGGTGCCCTCGTCGAAATCCCACGTTAGGGCCAAGGCTCCAACCGGAGCCATCAACAAACCAATCGCAAAAAGCAAGCCGCGCATAGTTTGCCTCCAGTGATAACTTAGGTCGTCTATTCGATTTTGATCATCTTGCGGGTGTGCGTCTGATCGCCCACCTGCAACCGATACCAATAGACCCCTGCGGCGACGGGCTGTCCCTGTGCGTCCCGACCATCCCAAGCCAGCCGGTGTGCGCCCGCCGCCAACGAACCGTTCCATACGCGGCGCACCGGCTGCCCCAAGACGTTGTAGATGGTTACGTCCACCGCCTCGGCACTGGCGGGCAGGGTAAGGGGGATGGTCGTGGCCGGATTGAATGGGTTGGGGTAGTTGGCACCGAGGGCAAAGGCTGAGGGGGTGGATGTGGTCTCAGCGGCGATGGCGGTGGCTGGCGCACTCTGGTTGAGAAAGACGAAGGCTCCGCCCGGACCGCCTTCCATATTCCGCCCCAGCACCACCAGATCGACAGCCCCATCGCCGTTTACGTCGCCGGGGAGCACTTGGCCGCCCGTGCCCGGCAGCCGATAGCGGCCTTCGACGACGGGCAGCCCATCGCGCTGGCCGACCAGCACCACCAGCGCCGGTCCGGTGGCTAAGTTGCCATCGACCAAGGCCAAGTCCAGCAGGCCATCGCCGTTGAGGTCGCTGGCAGTGACCCCAGGCGACACATGTACCTGCGGGCTGAGCAGGGAGTGGCGGGACACCCCGCCCAGGGCGTCCAACCGCCACACGTCCAAACCGTAGTAGGTTCTGGAGACGAAGTAGAACTCTCTACTCTCAGAGGAGCCGAGTAAATCCACATTCCCGTCGCCATCCACATCGGCGAGCAGGTGCAGCGCACAGGGGTTGACTCCGGTCTCGAAAAGCAGCGGCGGCTCCTCGCTGGCCGCCCACGGCCGAGTCAGTTGCCAAGGCCCCACGGGCAGGTGGCAGGGTCGGTTCCACAATAGGGGCACGGCCTCACCCAACGGTTGGCCGGAGGGCCAGTAGGCGTAGAGCTCTTCTTCGCTGTCGAGATCGAACCGATCGCTGCGGACAAACCCGTCGGTGCCATCGTTGATCCACAACACTACATGAGGCGATAAGTCGCCAAGCTGATAAACCAACAGGTCCACATCGCCATCGCCATCGCCATCAGCGAGGCCAGAGAACTCGACGCCGGACAGCCGTAGCATACTCTCAAACCCACCCTCGCCCTCGTTATGCCACAGTTCAACGATCTGGTTTCCACTAAAGACCAAGTCTAACAGCCCATCCCCGTCGAAGTCGCTCCCTTGGAGATGGTATGTACTTGTGGCCGCGTCTTGGGTGGGAGCAAAGCCGCCGAAGCCATCGTTGGAGGCTATTATCCAGCCGTAGTCGCTTCTAGGGACGGTGCGGCGTTCCCAAACCGCCACTAGATCCACATCGCCATCGCCATCCACATCCCCCAAAGTACCCGCCGATTGTCTAATGTTCGTTATTCTGCTGATGCCCTCAACGAGGGGAAAAAAGGCCGGTTCGTCGAACAACATGCCGGGTACGCCCGCCTCCACGACGATGGCCCGGGGCGACAATTCCCCCAGCAATAACTCTTCCACCCCGGTCAGTTGAATCCAATCTACTTCGACAAAGGACGGATGATCGGCCGGTCCCTGTGCGGCGGTGTGTAGGTCCAAGTCAAAATGGAATTCAAAAAGGGTGTCCTGCCAGACGATCGCGACTTCTGGGTTCGCTTCTAAGGCGCGTATATCTATGGTGATGTCTTCCCATTGAGTGGGATAGAGTTGAAAACGGCTCGTCTCAAAATGAACAAAGGCGGAGTCGATTCGGTTCAGACCGAGGAGTCTTCTGTACTCGGAATTGAACCATCGCATCAGGAGAGTTCCCGCGGTCGGGGTATGGTGGATGATGCGCAGCCGGAGAGTGACCCAGTCGAATAGGGCCGAGTCTTCCTCGATCGGCGGCGAGCGCAACTGAAGGGTGGGTTTTCGAGCCCCCGGCACGGGCGCAAGACGCCAAACGCCGTCTTCGACTTCGCTGTGTACCGTGGTGGCATCAGCCGTTCCCCCAGTGCTGTAGAAACCCGCCTCTTGGGCGGTCCAGCCCCACGTAGTGCCCTCGTCGAAATCCCACGTTAAAGCCAAGGCTCCAACCGGAGCCATCAACAAACCAATCGCAAAAAGCAAGCCGCGCATCATGCACCTCCAGAGGCAGTAAGTGGATGTAGTAGCCGGTCTAACGACCTACCATTGTTCGAGTGACCGACATGATAGCCAAAACACGACCTGCCGCTGTGGCACCCGGCCCGATAGTGCCACAGCGGCAGTACGGCTCAGCACTGGCAGGACCCCGATCGCCATTCACAGCCTGTAGCAGAGTTGTGGTAGTATGTGACCTGATACCACCCTCTGGGCTTTCCATTGTGATCATAAATGCACGGTTGGTCCGTTCGGCAGACCGTTCCGGATGAGCCTTCGGAGATTCCGTAGCAGGAATCGGCCTGGGTCCGTTCGGCCGTGCCGAACACCACCGCCAGCCCCGCCACCACGCTGCCCAGCCAGCCCAGTGCCAAGCCCTCGCGCGGCTCAACGTGGCCGCTCGTCGACGTGGCGAACTCCACCAGCGGAGCCACCAGCGGCAGCACCAGCGCCGACTGCAAGACCAAAGTCAAAAAGTTCATAACTCAATTCTCCTTGAGTGATAGAAAAAAGAATAGGAAAAAGGATCAGCAAACCAGTGCGGTTGCTGACGAACATCATACCTACGAGCACGGAATGCACCTCCTTTCTGAGCCAGAATGGTGACTGAGTCATTGAGCAAATGACCTCCAGAGCTTTCGCTCGGCTGGGGGCGGCCAAAACCCCGGACAAACGTCCAAGCCGATGGCCACCCCACCGCCAAATCCACAACCTTCCCCTCGGGGTCTATCTGATACACCGCAGGCACCCCAGGGGTTTTGTACGCTTGTGAAATCGCCCCAGCCGAGTCGATCAACACCGGATACGTAAAGGAATAGGTCGCGCTGATTTTCCGAGCACCCTCCTCGCTTGGGCAGATGAATACGAGGTATTGGTCCGCATTCAGTTCAAAGGCTTCGAGTTTCTGGTATAGCTTCTGACAATACGGACATTCCGCCGTAACAAAGGCCAGCAGAGCGGGCTTGCCCCGTAACGCGCTCAAGGCGACCGTGCCGCCCTGTACCGCCGGCAGAGCAAAGTCCGGCGCGGTATCCCCCGGTCGCAGCACCTCGGCCAGCGGGTTGGCCGGCGGCTCGGTCCACACCACCGGCGAGAGGGCCGACGAAGAGGGACGCAAGGCCAAAAAGACCACGACCGCGGCGCTGGCTACCACCGTCCACACCACCGGACGACGCAAGAGAGTTACAACGTACATGGCGCATCCATCCTTTCAGGAACTTCCAGCCAAGCGTATTACGGCGACAGCACCCTGATCGCCGGTAGCGGCTTTGGCAATGTTGCCTTCGGCATCGACCAGTATGGAGGCGGGAAGAGCACCCACCTCAAAGGGCTTGTTAGCCGTCAACAGGGAATCAAAGGCCACCGGGAACGCAAAACTGTGTTCCTCCACTTTGTCTTGCATCGCCTGCCGGTCGCCCGAGGCAATGAACAGGACATTCACGCCCTGCACCTGCGAGGCGCGCAGCAAGTGGGGGTAAATGGCCTCGCAGGCACTGCAAGTCGGGTCGGCGAAAATGAGCAGGTAAGGCTCGCCGGCAAACTGTGCGTTGGAAACCTCGTCCGCGCCCGTCAGGCCCTCTAATTCCAAGACAGCCGCTTGTGTACCCAGCAAATCCCAAAACGCCACATCGAGCGGATCAATGGGCGGGGGATTGACGATCTTGGCCGCCAAGAATACACAGGCTCCCAACAGAAGGCCCGTAGCCCCGATCAAGGTCGTAGCCCAGCGATTAGGTCTGAGAGGGTTCACAGGTTTTCTCCCTCGCTTGCCAGCGGCGTCAGTGGATGCGTCCGCACCCACGCCGCCGCCGTGTTGAGCTGTTCGACGAGGCCCCCGGTTGAAAACGTGGCCCCGCTGATCCCATCGACATTGGCCTCAAGAACCAGTTCGGTCGCCAGCGGCCGGCCGGCGAATTGGCGCAAAAACCGCGCGGTATCAACCCGCTCGCCGCGCACCTCCCAATCGTCGAGCAGGAAGATCTGCACCAGTGCGTCGCTGTCGTACAGAGCCGCGGCCAACACGTCTCGGCAGACGCTACAGGCGATGTCGTGGCGCAACACCACCAGCCGATAGACGGCTGGACCGCCGCGCACGACCGCGTAGGCGGCCACTAGGCCAGAAGTCGGTTCCGGCTCGGCCGCCCATACCTGTTGGAGTTGGAGCGTACTGTCGGATACGGCTTGGCTGACTCGTGCCAACAGGTCCTCCAGTGAAGGCGCAGGCACCAAGGGCTTGGGCTGCAACTGCTGCAACTGTCGCACGCGCTCGTCTATCGACGGGTAGTGGCTCACCAACAGGAAAAAGGTTGGCAGCAACGCGACGAACAGGACGCCAAAGGCGATTGTTACAGGGTCTTTTCTATCCCGATTCATGATTACCCCGCCAACAACTGCTGAAGCGACGGCAGCCACGGAGAGAACAACTGGATCAGAGGTCTGATCAGACTGCCGCCCAAGACGATGGTCAGCACCCCAGCGCCGGCGATTATCGGCGCGAAAGGGACGGCCAGTTCCACGGCCAACTCATGGCCAAACGACGCGAAAGCACCGCCCGCCGATTTTTTGTGCAGTGTCCGCACCTGCCCCTTGGTCAACGGCCGGCCGGGATAACACAGCATGTCTTGCCCTTGCCCAACCTCTGCGCCACACCGGTATTCCGCCGCTCCGCCCACCGCGTAGATCGCCACCTGCGGCACCATGCCAGCGCGCAACGCCTGAATAGGCATCGCCTGTACGAAGTACCGAGGGACTAGGCGCCGGATGATTTTATAGAGGGAGAACACCCCCCAAGAGAGGCCCCACAACACTAGGTAGATCAGCCATTCGCCGGATTCTAGGGCCGTGTAGCCGCCGAGGATAAGACCGGGCAGGGCCAAGGTCAGCCGGAACCTCTGGGGGACGAAGTGATCAACGAGCAGATAGAGTACCAAGATGGCGATCACGACCTCTACGAAGGTCATGGTCTCGGCCAGCAGAAAGGTGCCAAAACCCAGCACGATCCCTATTAGGCCGGCCAACTCCAAGCCTAGATACAGCCATTGCGATGCGTCCCAATCCCCCTCGACTTCTGCGGACCGACCTCGGCGCAAAACCGCCCACAGCACCAGCAAGACAAAACAGGTGAGCACTAAGGCGTTGAGCAGGAGTGCCCAAATCGGCGCGTTAAAGGAGGCGAGGGAAGTGGAAGGGAAGAACGTCGGCGGCAGCACCAAGACAAAAGCCCAAAACAATTTGGCGTCGCCGGGTGCCCAAAATCCATAGATATAGAGTATGTAACCAACGGCAAAACCGACCACCAAGACGATGCCTGCTTGGTCCAGTTCGACCACACCCCACATCCAAAATAGACCTTGGCTGATTAAACCTACGGCCAGCAGCCCCCAACTAGCCCAATGGGGAATGTGGCGGAAGTGAATATCGGTATAGGTTGTATAGCAACCGCAGATGGTAATGGCGCAGGCCATAATCAGCTCCAGCAAAAATACGCGGCCAAAATCGTTGAGCAGGGCTTCCATATCCGTTTCGCCTCAGAGTAGATGAGCTTCGCTTGCAAAGACTATCGCAAGTTTCGTGCCAACGAGGCCGGTCCGGCACAAAAAAATCCTTTAGGATTACCTAAAGGATTGAAAAACAAGGGATTGGATAGCTAAAAATAATTTTCTACGAGGCCGGCATGAGGCGTCGCCGCCATGTTGATCGGCGATTTTCTGTGCAAAAGCTGTGCAAAAGTCGTTTGAATTGCACGGCTTTTGCACAGCTTTTGCACGACTTTTTACAGTTTCGCACGGGCTCTTACTTCGACGACTTCTTGGGTCGTTTCAATCCGTGCTTGCGCATGCGGTAGCGCAGCTTCTCCGCGCTCATGTTCAATAACCGAGCCGCCCCCCGCGGTCCATCAACCCGCCAGTTCGTGGTTTGGAGAGCCGCCAAAATTCGCTGCTTTTCAGCTTCATCTCTCGCATCCGCGTCGAAAGTTTGCCACTTTTTAGCCTCCTCGTTAGCCTCCTCGTTAGCCTCCTTTTTAGCCTCCTCGTTAGCCCCTTGTTCAACAGAGAGGGCCGCTGGCTGCGGCAGATCCTCCACCTGAATGACATCCCCACGGCTCAGTACCATCACCTGCTTGATCACATGCTCCAATTCACGCACGTTCCCCGGCCAAGGATATCCCTCCAAGTGCGCGAGCACTTCGTCGCTTAGAGGCGGCACCGACCGCCTTTCCTCTTGGGCCCACTCTTTCGCAAAATGCACCGCCAAGAGCGAGATATCCTCCCGACGCTCCCGCAGGGGCGGCAGTTCGGCTGAGAATTCGTTCAGCCGATGGAGCAGATCCCCCCGGAACGTTCCCGCCCGAATGTCCTCTTTTAGGTCCCTGTTGGTCGCAGCAACGATCCGCACATCGACCGGGATCTCCTTCCCGCCGCCGACGCGCGTCAGGTGTTTCTCCTCCAAGATGTGGAGCAAGACCCGTTGGGACTCGAAGCGTAAATCGCCCACTTCGTCGAGGAACAAGGTTCCGCCATTCGCTCGTTCAAAGTAGCCGATTCTTTGGGCATGGGCGCTGGTAAAGGCCCCCTTCTCGTGGCCGAACAGTTCGCTTTCTACCAGCCCGGCGGGCAGGTTCCCGCAGTTGACATATATAAAGGGCTTCGCTCGGCGCGGACTAAGGTGGTGGATAAACCGCGCCAACACCCCCTTGCCGACCCCGGTCTCGCCCAACACCAGCACCGCCATATTCGTCTCGGCTATTAAGTCGAGCTTACCGAGAAGCTCGGCGATGGCCGGACTTTGGCTGATAAACCCCTGATGTGCGGCCCGCAGCATTTGCTCTAGGTGCCGAGATTGGGTGGGGACCACTTGCACCGTTAGGCGGGCGATGTCCGACACCAAGCCATCCCGATCCATGGTCCGCACCTCAAAGTGGAACTGGCCGGCCGGCACGTTTTGGTACGTCGCCTCGTTGGCGGGCGAGAAGGCGCTCCACTCTTCGGCCGGGCCGTGGCCGACGAGCCGGTGGCTGTAGCGCATCTGGCCGGCCCCGCTCCTGAAACTGATGCCTTGGAAGTGAAACTGAATCTCGGGCGTGCTGTCTGGGCAGGACACGGCTTGCGGTTTGTCCCAAGTCTGCCCGGCCACGACTTGGCGCAGCAGGATGCGCGGCCGCGTCTCCCCGGGCCGATACGCAATGAGACCCGCGCGCGTCCCAAACCACAGCCGGCCCCGGCTATCGCGCACAACGGCCTCGACGATGTTTTCCAACGCGCCCTGTCCCAGCCGAATGGTATGGAAGTTCTGGCCGTCGTACCTCAGTACGCCCCCGCCGCTGGTCCCAATCCACAAGCTGCCTTGGGGATCGTTCATCAGAGCCGAGATCCCATTGACGGACAGCACCCCCTGATCCACCGTAAACCGGCGGATCGCCCCGGAAGCGTAGTCTAAGGCGAACAGGCCCTGGTTCTCCGTCCCGATCCAGAGTGCGCCTTGGTACTCGCACAAAGCACGCACATCCGCGATGTCTTCCACGCCGGCCGCAGCAGGCGTGTGGAAACGGCCGTCCTCGCAATAGCATATAGCGGCCTTTTTCCGGCTGAGGCCGAGCCAGAGGGTGCCTGCTCCATCCTGCAGCGCGACGGTGCAATCGCGGGGAAACTGCTCCTTTAGTGCCAGTGCCGTAAAGCGATCTCGTTCAATCCGCCCCAATCGCCCCTCGGCGGTGCAGACGTTTAGGCGGCCTGCTCGGTCTTCCCACAGCCCGGTGACTTCTCCAGTGTGGACCGTCGCGGCCACCTCAATCGCCTCGGCGTCTCCGCCCGTCGCCTTGAGGACCTGTCCTTCGGACCCGCCGCTCCAGACCTGCCCCTGTCGATCTACCACCAGCGCTGAGACCGTCCGCTCTGGCCCTACGGGGCGAATCCGGTCGCCTTGGCGGCAGGCTAGGCCGCCCATCGTACCGACCCACAGCCGACCTTCGCGATCTTCGCCCAGACACTGGACCTCGCTGTCGGGCAGGCCATCGGCTTGGGTGTATAGCTGGACGCTGAGCGGATCGCAAAAAACCAGCCCGCCGCCCCACAGCCCCAACCAGATGTTCCCCTCGCGGTCCTCGTACGTCAGCCGCGTATCCGAAAAGTGGCTATCCGACGACTGGGTGGAGAAGGGATGCCAAGCCTGTCCGTCGTACACTAGGACGCCCCGGCGGGTCATCCACAGCAAGCCTCTATCATCGACGCGCACGTGCCGCGTGCCGTGCTGGACGGCCTCGGCCCCCTCGGCGTGGTCTTCTACCTCGATGAGTTCGAGTTGTTGGCTGCTTGGATCGTAGCGGCCTACGAGGGGTTCGGGGCCGGTGTGGTGAAAGGCGATCCAAAGCGGGCCGGAGGGGCCTTGGGCAAATTTCCAAGGCCACTGAATCGAGTTGTTTCCCATGTCTCCGCTCAGGGAGCGGCCCTCTAGGCTGATAACCCCTCGCTCCCGCGTCGCCAACCACGTCGTGCCGGCCGCGTCGGTCGCCATGTCGTACACCGCTCCGAGCGGCCGACCCGCAACTTCCGGCATGTGCTCCACGCACTTACCCTCGGCGAACTGGGCTAGCCCGGCGCCGGTCAGCATCCGCAGCGAGCCATCGGCTTGGGGTTGCAGGCTCAAAATCTCGTTGGACGGCAGCCCGTGCTCGGTGGTATGCACCTGAAGCTCCTGCCCGTCATAGATGGCCAGCCCGCCGCCCAGCGTGCCGAAGAGCAGACGCCCGTCTTGGTCCTCGGCAATCGTCATTACCGTGAGATGGGGCATCCCGTTCGACAGGCCAAAGGTGTCGAAGTTCGCTCCGTCGAACCGACTCACGCCGCCGTCGGCCGTGGCGATCCAGAGCAGACCGTTGCGGTCTTGGTAGATGTCTTCCACGTGCATCCCGCCCAGCCCGTCAAAGACCGTGTAGTGTTCGCCGAGGATGTGATCAAACACCTTCTTTTTGGGAGGCTCAGGGGCCATTTTTAACCTCGTCATTCTCATTCCCGCACGGCGTCGGAGCGTCTGCCCGCACCAATCCTTCGGCCTTTAGCTCGGCCCACAGATCGGTGGGTATGGGGTGCTTAAACCACTCGGCGTTGGTCTCGATGTGCGCTGGGACGAGCGCGCCGGGGATGATGGCCGAGACGAGGGGGTGCCCGAGCGGGAACTGCATGGCCGCGGCCGGCAAGGGCACGTCGTGCCGCTCGCAGACGGCTTGGATGCGGCGAGTCTTTGCGAGGATTGCCGGCGAGGCCGTGTCGTACGCGTAGCGAGCGCCCTCGACCGGGCCGGAGGCGAGGATGCCGGAAGCGAACACCGCGCCGATGACGATGCGCACGTCGCGCTCCGCGCAGAGCGGAAATTCCTCGTCGAGGGAGGCTTGGTCCAAGAGCGTGTAGGGCATGGCGACGATGCAGAAGTCCAGATCCACCCCGTCGAGCAGGCGCGGCATGGCCCCCATGCGGTTGATCCCGGCGCCGACGGCCTTGATCAGCCCTTGGGAGCGCAGCTCGTCGAGGGCGCGCCAGCCGCTGGTGATCAGGCGGTTGAGATGGGCGGAGAAGCGTTGCTCGCTGTCGTGGAAGAAGCTGTCGAGGTCGTGGATCAACAGCAGGTCAATGGAGCTGAGGCTCAGCCGCTGCAAGCTGTCTTCCCACGAGCGCATGATGCCGTCGTACCCGTAGTCGAAGCGGAAGTCAAAGGGCAGGCCGCCGAGCCAGAAGCCTTGCTCAAAAGCATTGAGGTCGCGGGTGGCGGTGAGCACCCGGCCGACCTTGGTCGAGAGCACAAAGTCGCCGCGCTCTTGCTGGCGGAGAAAGTGGCCGAGGCGGTGCTCGCTTTTGCCATAGCCGTAAAACGGGGCGGTGTCGTAGTAGCGGATGCCGGCGTCCCAAGCCGCTTGCAGGGTGGCTTGAGCTTGGGTTTCGCTGACCGGATCGAAAAGCTCGCCCAAAGGCGCGCCGCCAAAGCCGAGGGTGCTTAGCTCGACGCCGGTGCGCAAAGGGCGCGTGGGGATGATGGACATGATGCTTCCTTTCGGTTGTAGGCGGAGGGCTGGTAAAATTCTTTACTAAATCCTTTAATAGCTTCTCAAAAATGTCCAAAATCTATTAAAGAGTAAAAGTGTTGTAAAACAGATACTTGCGGAGATTTGACAGACGCGATTCAGTACTTGTCGCGCCCTTTTCCTTTAATTCTATTTATCAAATATCTCTCTCGGCTGCGCCTTTGCGAGTATCCATGCAGATTGGGTACGCGTGCCTTGATTGACGATTTGGCCGGAGCGACGCAATACCTGCATTAAATTCTGTACCTTCCACCGCTTCTGCGCGTCCGTCAGTCGATCTGGCAATTTGGGTATCAAAGCCTGATCGATCTCTTTGCGGCTGACCGGCCCATGCTCGCGCACCAAAGCTACGATCAGATCCATGTAGTACTGCTTGTCGAACCCGCGCTCGCGGATGTGGCGACCGGCCTCGCCCGTCGCTTTGGCGATCAATCCGGCGACCATCAGGTTCGGGTAACGGCCCTCAACGAGACCCTCGGCCTTCAGACGACGATGCTCTTCCCGGCTGATGGGCAGGCCCTTTTGCACCCGGTCGAGGAACATGGCGCAGTTGAGGTCCAAGTCGGTCCGTTCCATCAAGAGGCGAGTGTAACGCTCGTCGAGGATGCGGCCGTGGAGGCTCACGGCCACGCGGCTCGTCTCCGTCTCGGTCAAGTCGTAGTCCGGTAGCGGGAAGGAACGCTTCCTCTGCGTGTCAAACATGCGCTTGATACCGCCGCCCTGCGTGTCGATCAGGTTCAGTTCAACCATCGCACGGGCCAAAAACGGGTTGCGGTAGAGAGCTTGGGGAGCGTCCTGCCGGATGACCGTTGCGACATCGCCGGGCAGGAAACCACCGACATTAGTCAGCAGGATGCGGTCGGGGAACTCAACGACGACGATTCGTCCTCGGAGGCGATAGTCTTGGTGCGCGATGCTGTTGTGCAGGGCCTCGCGAATCACCCACGGGTCGTACTGGGTGAACTCCTGCGGGAACAGGGTTCCGTTGGGCAGGGCGCGCACAGTGAGGTTGCGAATGCGTTGCAGAAGGCGGTCGCCGGCGAGCAAGAACGGCGGCTCAATATGCTCGTAATCCAATTCGCGGTTGTCGGCGTCTTTGAGCACCCAAGAGATGCGGGCCACTGCCGGCACCAGCAGAGCCGACGATTCGGGCTGTCCGAGCAACAGCAACGCGGCGTTTGTCATAGTGTCTTGCTTGAGAACTCGCGCCTTGTTGAGAAAGGTCGTGTCGTCCCATCCCTCGATTTCGGCCGTCTGCGACGGATGTCTAACGATGAACTGCTCGCGTGCTTTGGCTATGGCTTCGGGGGCGAGGTCGTGGAGACTCGCTTGTTCGCACACTTCCGCCGACCAGTCGCTCCCGTGCGTCCAAATCGCTCGCGCTTTCTCGGGATGATTGCTGAGTTTGGTTTTGCTAGAGCCTACCCGAATGTACGCCGTTCCGTAAAAGTTGACCGGCTGATCCCGCGCCGGACCGACCTCAAAGACGACGACCCGCCCGGCTGGGTAATCGACGATACGTAGCTCGAATCCCGTATTGGGATGCAGGCCCGCCGCGAGCCATGGCAACAGGTCTTGGTTGCCCTTGGCCTTGGTGTTATAGGGATCGAAATTCGTGCCGACGACTTCGTGGGTCTCGTCGTCAATTCCGAAGATCAGATAGCCCGTCGGCCGATTCGCGAGGCAGGCCGAGTTCGCAAGCGCGGACAGGTATTCTCCGAGTTGCTCGGGGGCGTAGCGATTGCGCTTGAACTCCAACCATTCCGTCTCCGTCGGCTGACCGCGCAACAGGTCGATGCGTACGGTGTTCATGCTGTGGCTGACCTTATTTCGCTTGGCCTCGTTATGGGCAACGCCAGTCAAATGACGCCTCGTACGCGCCCCTTGCTTTGCGTCCGCCTTTTCTGGTGTTGCCGTTGTGCCCGGGATCGAGGGCGGGACGCCCTCGATCCCGGGGCAGGAACGTTGGACATTAAAAGCGGCCGTGGTGCGACTCGGCGGGTGCTTGGTACTCTACCCTGAGA
This sequence comes from Candidatus Latescibacterota bacterium, assembly GCA_965242865.1. Taxonomy (GTDB): domain Bacteria; phylum Latescibacterota; class UBA2968; order UBA8231; family UBA8231. The sequence goes on along the minus strand of CBDETK010000013.1, from coordinate 3,146,055 downwards.
TGAGGTGTTGCGAGCCGCTTGTGGCCCTCCGTTTTGGAGGTCAGGCAGCTTTCGAGCGCGCCGCTGACGATTAGGGTGCGCTCGGCGGGAAAGGGCGCGCGGCCGGTCTCGATCATTTCCCAGATCTTGGCGACCAAGCAGGCCGAGTAGGTGACGTTGGGCGTCGGCGGCAAGAAAAACTGGGTCGAGATGGGCGCGTCTGCGCCAGCCAGCTTGCCGGCGAAACAGTAGTCGCGGATGGCGCCGTTGAGCATTAGGAGGGTGGTCTGGAGGCCGTCGTTGTACTCAATGAAGTACGCGGCCGGCTCTTTGACGAGCTGGGGCAACTCGCCGTTGCCCAGCAAGTCTTGGGTGCGGCCGTCGTCGTTGGTTTTGCCGCCGGGGGTGTCGCTGCGCGAGAGGGCCGCTTCGAGCAACTCCAGCGAATAGCGTCCCTCTTCGCCCGCTTTCCACACGGCGTCTCCTTCGATCAGTTGCACGGACTGGACCCCGGTCTCGCCGCCGGAACGGCGCTCGATCATGCACTGCATGGCCTCTAGCGCGTGGTAATCCATTGGGTCGGAGCCGCCGCAGCCGACCATCAGGGCCTCTTCGATTTGGCAGCCCAAAGGCAACTCGACATCGGGCAGCCGCCACGTTACGGGCAGGGAGGAACCGGCCAACATTGGGAAGCCGAGGCGGTGGCTGTCGGCGACCATCTCGTGCGCCTTGGCGAAGCTGTAGGAGAGGTGCTTGTCGTTGTAGATGGGTGCGGTGCGGCCGTCTTCTTCAAAGACTTGGACGCATTCTTTGAAAAACTCGTAGCGCGGGTAGAGCTTTTGCCCCTTTTCGTTGTCCGGGTATTCGCCGTGCTCGCCGATGATCAGGACGGCGTCGCATGCGAGCTCGTGGCCGCCACAGCGCAGGGCCTCGGCAATGGTGGGATACACGGCAAAGCCGAACTCGCGCGCCCGGTCTTGGCTTTGGTCGCCCTCGGGCTGCTGATCGACGTAGAGCGAGACGATTTTGCAGTCCGGGCGCTGCCAGCGGCCGCCGTAGGGATAGCCGACTAAGAAGCGGTCGGCAAAGTGCTGGGCGTGCGAGAGATAGCGATAGATCGTAGCGATGACGGCAATGCGTTTGGTGGCCATGAGAAGGAAGGCTCCGGGGAAAGAGGCGAGGGGTGGGATCCGCTAAAGCAAATCACGTCCTCCAGAAGGTCGATTCTTTGGTAGCTTGGTAGGCGATGTCTAAATGGGGCGTCTCGACCGCGGCTTGGCCTTGGTGGAGGCTATCGACGCCGGCGATGACCAAGCCCGACGTGAGCAGGGTGCGTTCAACCGGATAGGTGGCTTGGCCGGTCAGAAACATCCGCTCGATGTTGTTGACCAGCGGGCTGAAGAAGTTGGCCAGCGTGGTGCGGGCCGGGGGCATGGGCAAGTACATCTGCGTTGAGAGCGGCTCGTCCCGCCCCTTGAGCCGAGCGGCAAAATTGAAGTCCTCGACGAGCCCGTTCATCAGAATCATGGTCGAGCGGAGCCCATCGGCGTGCTCGTACTGGTAGGCGACCGGGCTTTTGACGAGGTGCTTGAGCTCGTCGATGGTGGGGAAGGGGTTGTTGAACCCCGGTCTTGCCGGCGCGAGCGTGTGGCTGCGGCACAGGCAGGCTTCAAAGAGCGCGGGCGACCACACCCCGTCGGCGTGGGCTTGCCAGAAGCGGTCGTCGCGGTAGGCCCGGAGCCGCTTGACTCCCGTCTCGCCGCCCTTTCTGCGCTCGACCATGCACTGGACGGTCTCCAAGCCGTGGAAGTCGTAGCTATCGACGCCGCCATAGCAGACGCAGACCGCTTCTTCGACCTCGGCTCCGAGGGGCATGTCGAGCGACGGGGTGCGCCAAGTGACGGGCAGCGAAGAACCGGCCATAAAGGCGAAATCGAGTTCTTGCGAAACATCGTACATCGCTTGGCACCAGTCCCAGTTCCAAGAAAGATGCTTGTCGTTGAACACGGGCGCGCTCTTGCCGGTCGTGCGATAGACCGCGGCGATCTGGCTGAACAACTCGTAGCGCGGGTAGAGGTGCTGGCCCTTTTCGTTGCGGCCGTAGGTGCCGTGCTCGCCGATGAGCAGGACGCCATCCACGGCCAGAGTTGAGCCGCCCAGCGTCAGGGCGTCGGCCACGGTCGGGTAGATGGTTAGCTGGGGAAAGCGCGCTTGGCGGTCGCGGCTCAGGTCGGGTCGGTCGGCCTGTGGGTCGGGATTGACCTGATCGACGTAGAGCGAGACCAAGTCCATGGCCGGCCGGTGATGGCGGCCATTCCAGCCGTAGCCTTCCAAGAAGCGATCGACGATGTGCTGAGTGTGGGAATACTGATGAAAAATGGTGCTGATGGCGGCGATTTGGGGGCGGTCGGTCATGGGGTTCATTCCTCGGTGAAGGCGGGGCGCGGCGGCTTGGGAAGGTAGGAGAAGGGCGTTGGCGGAGCAAGCTACCGTCTTACTGTATCCGACGGGGAGGCGGGGCGGTCTGCGTTTTGGTGCGCCGCCCCAATCCCGCCTGCGAGATCAGCATCCCCGCCAACATCAGCCCACACCCGACCAGCCCGCGCACGGGCATTGCCTCGTCCAGCAAAAGCCACCCCCCCAACGCGGCGAAAACCGTTTCCAGACTCAGGATAATGGCCGCGTGGCCGGGGGCCGCTCGCCGCTGCGCCACCACCTGCAGGGTATAGGCCACCCCCACCGACAACACGCCTCCGTAAAACAGGGGTACGGCCGCTTCGACAAGCGGTTGCAGGGCGATGGGCTCGGTGCCGAGGGCGAGGGCCGCGCTGAGGAGCGAGCAGACGAGGAATTGCAAAAAGGCCAGCATCGCCCAATCGAGCCGACGCGAAAGGTTGCCGATGACCAGCACGTGCCCGGCCCAAAAGAACGCGCTCCCGAGCACGAGTGCGTCGCCGCGGGCCATGGTCAGCGGCGGGTCCACGCTCAGCAGGTACAGGCCAGCGGTCGCCACCAGCGCGCCGATCCAAGTGCGGCGGCGGCTGCGATGCCGCAGCAACAAGGCGAGAATCGGCACCAGAATTACGTACAGCCCGGTGATGAACCCGGCCTTGCCGGCCGTAGTGGAGACGATGCCGACCTGTTGCAGGGAAGCGGCCGCAAACAGGAACAGCCCGGCGAGCAGGCCGCCCGGGAGGGCGCGCCGGAAGCGGGCGGCGAGCGGTGTAGCGGTGGTTCGCAGGACAAAGGGCACGAGCGGCAAGCAGCCGAGGGCAAAGCGTACGCCATTGAAGAAGAAGGGACCGACGTGCTCCATGCCGGCGCGTTGGGCGACGAAGGCAAAGCCCCAGATCGCGGCAGTGAGCAGGAGCAGGAGATCGCCGCGAACTGGGGCGGAATGCGCCGGGGCGATTTGGGTCACGCGCCGAGCTTGTTGACCACTTGGATCAGGGCCTGCATAAAGCCCACGCAATGGGCGCGTCCCCGGTGCCCCCAAGGCGAGTCATCGACAATGCGGGGCACGTGGTCGGTGATCATAAAGCCGTCAAAACCAACGGCCTTGAGCGTCTTGACCACTTCAAAGGTATCGACTTGGCCGCAGTCGATGAAGGTCTCGTGGAAGTCTTCTACCGGCCCGACGACGTCGCGAAAGTGGATGTAGATGATCTTCTTTTGGCCGCCGAAGTGGCGGATGACGCGGATGACGTTGTCGTGCCCGCCCATCTCCGACCAGCACCCCATGCAGAAGTCGAGGCCGTGATGCGGGCTGTCAAAGGCGTCCATGTTGCGCTTGAAGTCGGCGAAGGAACTGCATATCCGCGCGATGCCGCCGAGGGTCGTGCCGGTGGGTGGGTCGTCCGGGTGCAGGGCGAGGCGCACGTTGGCTTCCTCGGCTACCGGCAGGATGCGCTCCAAATACCAGCGGTAGTTTTCCCACATCTCCTCGTGGGTGAAGACGCGGCCGTGAGTCTGCTCCGCGGGGTCGTGCTCGGCGAGGGCAAAGCGAGTGCCGCGGGCGCCGCCGCGCAAGGTCGCTGGCTCGGGCGTGCGCCAGACGCTGTTGGGAATCCAGTGGTAGCCGAGGATCGGGATGCCAGCCCGGCCCACGTTCCGCACGGTGTTGATCATCTGCTGGAGCTGTTCTTCGCGCCCGGCTCGACCGAGCATGATTTTGTCGTAGAACGACGTGGGGACGTTTTCCAGTGCCATTAGACGCAACTCAGCGTCGTCCGCCCGCTTTTTGAGCGCGGCCAAGTCGCTGTATTCCCACTGCTTGTCGCCGGGGAGTTTGGGGGTATTCATCAGGAAGTCGTCGCAGCCCAGCTGCTTGATAAAGGCGAGCTTTTCGTCGGTGAGTTCGTTGAACTGGCCCAGACCCACGCGCATTTGCAGGGACATAAGTAGCCTCCAGAGGTAAGGGGTTGCAGGGCGGGGAATTTGCCTAAGCGACCGGAGCGGGTCAAGCGCGGCGCCCGACGCCGGCTCCGGTGCGGACGTGGACCTCTAGGCTGGCCGCGGAGTCGGCCACTAGGTCGCTGTCAAAGACAATTGCCCCCGGCTCAAAAAGCAGCACGACGGTCGAGCCGCCGAACTGGAAAAAGCCCTTTTCTTGGCCGCGCTCACACGGCCCCAGCGAATGCGTCTGGACGATGCTGGCGACGTTGATGGCCCCGACCTCGACATAGGCAATCCTGCCGAAGGCGGGCGTCGTCAGCTCGCAGACGGAGCGCCGGTTGCGGTGGAAAACGTCGGGTACGCGGGCGAGGGCGATTGGATTGACCGAGTGGTAAGTGCCGTCGATCCACTGCGTCGGCCCGGCTTGGCCGTCGGCCGGGAAGTGGAAGCGGTGGTAGTCGTAGGGGGCGAGGCGCACGACGAGGGCGGAGCCGCCGCGATATGGCGTGGGATCGACGGCTGCTGCTAGGAGCGCGTGGGCCGCGAGTTGGCTGCCTTTGACCGGCAACCCCTCCTCGGCTGCGAGCTGCGGATAGACGAGCACCTTGCCATCGGCTGGGCAACAGAGGCGCTCGGGGTCGGGGTCGCAGGGCCTTGCTCCGGGCTTGAGGCGGCGAATGAAAAAGTCGTTGAAGCTAAAGTAGTGGCTGAGGGGATGTTCGATTTCGTCGAGGTCAATGCGGTAGTGCTCGACAAAGCGGCGGATTTGACGCCGAGTCCAAGGGCGTTGCTGCCACCAGCCATAGAGGCGCGAGCAAAGGGGCCGGTTGAGCACGGCGCGAAAAACGAGCTGTCCTGTGCTCGTGCCGTAGAGCCAGCCGAGGAGCGACTGCCCCGGAACGCGCTCTTCGACTATCGCCCCGGTTCGGCGGTCGCGGTAGCGGGTTGGCGGGGGGGCGGAGGTCGGATTCATATCGCTCGGCGAGACGTTTTACAGACCCTTCTGATAGGTCGAATATGTTTATCTTGCAATCAAATCCAGCGTGAGAAGGGCGGCTTCGTTCTGGCCGAGAAAAGCGACGATCCGATTTTTGTTCCGCAGCAATAGGGACGCAATCCGGTCGGTCCCAGCGTTTCCCACGTCGAGCCATATTACCTTGGGCGGATGGCCTGAGCAACTGAGTTGACGAAAGTCGTCATCCTTAGACACAATTGCAAAGCCCTGTGCGGCGGCATAAGCCCAAATGGCTATATCAGGCTGGCTATCGAGCCCAACTTGCGCGACACTCACGGTGCCGGGAAAGGCTTCCTTGAGGCGTGCCACGAGCCGATAGCTAAGGTTCTCGTCAAGGAGCAGTTTCACGCCGTGGAACCGGGCGCGAGCTGAAAGTTGTGGGCATCGGCAAAGGCCCGGGCGGCGCAGATGTGCTGCGGTGTCAGAGTCGGAAAATCGCCTAAAAGCTCACCCTCCGTCATCCCCCCCTCCAAGTACTTCAATACATCATAGACGGTTATCCGGGTGCCTTTGAAACAGATCATGCCGCCGCGAACACCCGGCCGGGGTTCGAGGTAATCTTCAAAGTACTTTTTGCGATACCTTGAGGCCTTCTCCTTCAGGCAGTTCTGTTCTTGAGTCGGTGCGGCTTCCTGGAGTCCGACACCGTACCGGCGTATCCTCCGGGCAAAACCCGCGGCCTCCGCAATGTTGATCCACTTCTTCTCATTGGTGACTACGACGTGGTCACCATCGGTTGAGTAAAGAAAAAAATCTATGTCTCCACTGTCGTTCTTATCGGGCAATAGCCCCTCTGTCATGAGGCGGAGCAAGTAGTGCTTGTACATCTGGGTGAAGCACGCCACCTTGGGGATAGCGGCGGCGAGTTCATTTGCTCTCTGCTTGGAAAATACACGCAGATCGTCTTTGTCCGCCTTGAGGAAGGCACGCATTTGGCAAGCGGATATAACTCGGGCAGACAACTCTTCCGACTTCATCCCGCTGAGAAATTTCTCCTTCTCCTCGTTTCGCAACTTAGGCACAGACGAAGACCGCTTTTTTGCATCCTCGGCATACCACTTCTGAAACTTGGGGATGTTCTCTTTCATCAGTGAGATGAGATCATCCACCCATTTTTGCTCGACCTCCTCGCGCAATGTCGCTACCGGCGGGACATTCAAGCTCCGCCAAACGCGAAGTTCGTAATCCGGTACGCCGCTTTGAGCCTCCCCGAGGTTCTCGGCTTTCGCCAAGGCGCGAACAGCATCGACAAAAGAGGGGACAGACTCTGCCAATTTATAGCCAAATGCCATCGTCAAATGCGATTCGGGGTCTGGGAGTTCCTCTATCCCGTGATCGAGGATGGCGTTAGCCGCTGCCTTCCGGTCTGCAAACGATCTCTCATTGAGTTTGGATACCAACTTGAGGACCGAGATGGGCGAGTAAAAGAGCCGTTCTTCGGGCGACCGGACGTTCTCAATGCTGACCTGCTTCAATCCTATGTCGTAGAGTACATGCGTTTCGAGGATTACTTTCTTAGCCATTGTCCTGCTCCCGTTAGTTTAAAAAGTAAATTTAGCCCCCTGCCCCATCTAGCCGCCCGACGCTCGCCACTAAATTCAGCCTTCTGTTGCGCGATCATGTCAAGCCCCCTTCGGCGACTGGGCGATTTTAACTGGCGGTGATCTATGGCCAGAGTTTTTCCACCTGACATTCAAATTTGGGCAATAGGGGATCGCCCGAAATGGTTTTGGGATCGGACAGACAAACGACCGCTTCGTCTGGACGATAGATATAAACATTCCGCTCTTTGGGATCGATGAGCCAGCCGAGTTGCGCGCCATTGGCGATGTATTCCCGCATCTTGTTTTGTACGGTCTCGAGGCGATCGGTCCGCGATAGCAATTCGACGACAAAATCGGGGCAAATGGGGGCGAACTCCTCCTGTTCTTCTGCCGAGAGCGCGTCCCATCGCTCTTTGCGAACCCAAGCCAAATCAGGGGCGCGCACCGCGCCATTTGGAAGGGTGAAACCCGCAGATGAATCAAAGCCCAAACCCGTTTCATCGGATTGTAGCCACAGGCCAAATTGGGTCGCGAGCGTAAAGTTTCGATGGCCGGATTTGCTCCCCGTTGGCGACATAATGATCAGATCTCCTTCACTGGTGAGTTCCATTCTCAAATCGGGGTTGGATCGGCAGAATTGAAAAAACTCATGCCTGTTCATGCGTAAGGCCGCCCCAAAATGAAGCGTCAGGGCATTCTGTCTCGATTGCAATGCAACGGCGGTCATGGCAAACCCTCCGAGTAAAGTGACGATGCCTTTCTGCATCGATGGAAAAAATACGAAAAGAAATATCCGTTCACGTCAAGCCCCTTTCGGCGATTGCTCGGCCTCAACCGACATTAGACTATTATCCACGTTTTCATATACCATGTCGAGTTCTTGCTGGATTGCGAGCGTCAGCCCGAGGGCCGTCACCATCCGGCAGTAAGTGCGGATGTCGTCGAGGGTGAGGCGGCGGTCTTTGCGATCTTTCAGCCACTTGTCGCAGACTTGGTAGCCGCCGATGCGATAGTCATAGACTTCCGGGGGCACGGGGCCGAAATAATGCGTTTTGCTGATGTGAACGCGTTGCGCGGGTGGGTCATAGCGAAAGCCCTGCGCCTTCGTCCGTGCGACCAACGGCTCGCCTTGGCCCTCAAAGCGGCAGGTGGGTGGGTCGAGTTCCGGCGAGGTGAGCAGATGCAGGCCGACCAATCGCGCACCGAGGGCGGCAAGTTCGGCGAACAACGCGCTGTCTTTTGTGAACGGAATGCGGGGGAAATCGATCCGCAAAAATTCGGCGTATTGCTCGCGGTACGCAGGCGCGTGCAAGATCGCATACATGTAGTAGAAAATGTCCTCGGGCGAGGGTGCTTGACCATGTGCCGTTGTGAGTACCGCGAGCAACTTGGGACTCAGATTCGGCTGACGCTCGGACGATTCGCGTTGCGCGAAAAGGTCGTCGCGGTCAGCGGTGGGATAGAGATAGAGGGGAAAATTCACGTTTCCGCCGCGATAGAACAGATTAAGATCCCCTATGTTCTGCGAGCAATAGATCAAATTCCATTCGCCCGCGCCAACAACCTGCCCTTGACGTCCAACACACAACGCCAAGTTTTCCCCGGCCAGCATGTGACGCATGACTTCGGAACGGGGCCTACAGATAAATCCCCGCGACCGACCCGTGTAGTAGGTGCGGCGGATGTCAAAGGGCCGATAAAGAATCGGGACCACGTTCTCGCGTGTCGGGCCGGAATCCCGCAAGTCCTTTTGCGCCATCGTCACTTTCCACTCTTGCGTATCTTTGCCGAGTTTATACCCCTGCCGAGCGAGTTCTGGGTCCATCTCTAAAAAAGCCCGCACCGTATCCCACGCCTCTTGCTCAGACCAATGGATCGTCAGACGGTCGCGGGCGGTTACAATGCCGACGCTGTTGACCGGAAATACTTCGGAAACAGAAAATACTTCGGGGATAGAGAGGAACCGCCGATACTCAGCTTCAAGCGCGTCGTCGCGGGGCACGAACAGATAGAACGGCGACGCGGGATTTATTTGTTGCCACTTGGTGTTACCGAGGTCGTGAGCGTCTAGCCATTCATATTTGCTCTCTCTCGTTCCATAACATTCGGTGTGCTGGACGACAGCTTCTGATTCTCGACCATCGCCGCGTTTGACGAAAAAGGCGATAGTCACGCCCTGCCGGATGTCGAAAACGTTTTGATCGAGGCTGCCGTCTGGACTGGTTTCCTTTTTCAGCGAATTGCCATGCAAGTCGAGGATGTAAATGTCGTCAAAGGTCTGCATCAGACTGCGGCGCATCCCGCGAAACGTCGGATTGTCGAGATAGCTGTGGTTGGTGATCATCCCCACGACACCGCGCCCGGCCTGCCCAATTTTCCATTGCGCGAAACGCAGGAACTTGACGTAGTCGTCTTGCAACCATTTCAGATTTCTCTCCCCCAACGGCTCGCCATCCACTTGCTTGTAATCGTCGATCAAGCCCGTAATCCAATCGCCCGTGTTGCTCGAATGCCCCGAATAAGGCGGATTGCCCAAGATGAGCAAAATCGGCGTTTGCTTTTTGACCGCGCCAGCCAAGCGGGACTCCTCGGCCAGTGCAGACAAGCCGGGCAACCGGCTCTGCTCCAATTCCTCCATGTCGAGCGTATTGGTGAGATAAAAGGGCACCCGCTCATCGTCGCCGAGGCGGTGGCCGAGTTCTTCCAAGAAAAAGATCATCTTGAGATGGCCGACCGCGTACGGGGCCATCATCAACTCCAGCGCGTAGAAATTCTCGAGGATATGCCGACGGATGAAGTCCTCCCGTCCGCCACGACCGTATTTCTCCTCGAACTCGGCAACCGCCTGTTGGGCCGCACGGGCGACAAACGTCATCGTCCCCGCCGCCGGGTCGAGCAATGTAACGCCGTCCGAAGCGAGGCCGTCGCGTTTGTCAAATTCCGTCTTGAGAAGGCCATTTAGGGAACGCACGATGTAACCGACCACCGGCTCTGGCGTGTAATAAACGCCTCGCCGCTCGCGCTCGTCGGGATCGTATTGCGCCAGAAAGGTCTCGTAAAAATGCACGATGGGATCGCCGCCCTTGCCCTCGCGGTAGTAGCTGTCCAGAATGCCGGGCGCGTCGGCCACGGCCAGCACCTCGGCGAGGTCATCCACGCACCAAGCGAGTGGGGCGGGCAAGTCGTCGAGCGAGATGTAGCGGAACAGGTCGCGCAAGACGCCGATGGTGTGCGGGATATTGTCGAACGCAACGCGCCGATTGAAGCCATCTCCAGCGCGGGTGCGAGCGGCAAAGAGGCCGTAGGCAATCGTCTGCGCGAACAGATCGGCGAAATCGTCCGTTGTCAGCGAGCCGATGAGATACGTCTGAAATGCCTCAAAGAAACCAGAGAGCATCCCGGGCGCGTTCCGTTCCTGCTCAAACTGCTCGCCGATCACGGCGCGGAGCAGGCGCGTGCGTTTTGCCAGTTCAACGGCGAAGGATTCGGCGGTGAACATTGAGGGCAGCGCGAAGTCGAGAAAGCGGTCGAGAAGGGCGGCGAGTTCGGCTTGATTTTCCAGCGGCGGCGTTGTGCCCAGCGCGTTGAGCACCAAGGGCCGACCAACGCTGACCGTCTGAACGCGCTCGCCGTTGCGATACAGGCGGAACTCGAGAAAATTGGTGAGGATGAGGTTGGGAAATGTCGAGAGATAGCGTTGGAGTTGTTCGGAGTCCTCGACGAGATCCAATCGCTCTTCGGTCGGCTTCTTGGCCTCGACATAGCCGATGATCCGGTCCGTCCCATTCCACAGCCGGAAATCCGGGTTGCCGCCCTCGGTAGGTCTGGGCAGCGTGGTGACGTGTATGTCAGTCCTCCCGGCGGCGCGGGCCGTTTCCGCGAGCATGTCCGCCAGTGCCGGGTAGAAGCTCTCCTCCCGTGCATCGCCTTGCCGGGCGACGGCAGCGAGATTTTTCAAGTATGTCGAAAAGATGGTTTTCTTGCTCATGTAGCGTTCCTCCTAATACAACTTGACTATACTTTATCACTCTGACAACCAAACGGCTTCAAGGCGAGGACAGGCGAGAAGCGAAAGGCAATCTATGGGAGAGATAGACAAAGAGGCCGTCAGAGCGTATTTGCTGGTCCTACAAGACGCAATTTGCGCGGCCTTGGCAGCAGAGGACGGAGGCACTTTCCGTGAAGATAGCTGGGAGCGGCCAGAGGGGGGGAGTGGGCGTACGCGGGTGTTGGAAGGATTGGTGATCGAGCGGGCCGGTGTGAACTTTTCGCATGTGCGGGGAAACGAGTTGCCGCCCGCCGCTACGGCGCGCCGCCCCGAGCTGGCAGGACGAGCCTTTGAGGCGATGGGCGTCTCGACGATTGTGCATCCGCGCAACCCCTACGCTCCCACGTCGCACCTGAACGTGCGGTTTTTCACGGCAGAGCGAGAAGGCGAGGAACCTGTGTGGTGGTTTGGCGGCGGGTTCGACTTGACGCCGTACTACGGCTTTGAGGAGGACGCGGTGCATTGGCATCGCACGGCCAAAGCCGCGTGTGATTCTTATGGCGAGGCACTCTATCCTAAGTTTAAGCAGGGGTGCGACGAGTACTTTTTCCTGCCGCACCGCAACGAACCCAGGGGGATCGGCGGCCTGTTCTTCGACGACTTCAACGAAGGGGGGTTTGAACATTGCTTTGCGTTGGCTCGCAGCGTCGGCGATGGCTATCTAGCCGCGTATTTGCCGATTTTGCAGCGGCGCAAGGGATGGGAATACGGCCGCCGGCAGCGGCGGTTCCAGCTCTACCGCCGGGGCCGTTACGTGGAGTTCAACTTGGTTTGCGACCGGGGGACGCTCTTTGGCCTGCAATCAAAGGGGCGCATTGAGTCGGTCTTGGTCTCGCTGCCGCCCTTGGCGAGTTGGGCATACGATTGGCAGCCAGCGGCGGGCTCGGAGGAGGCGCGGCTCTACGAGGTTTTTCTCAAGCCGCGAGACTGGGCAGCGGCAACAGGCTAAGGCAGCAAGTCGGCAACGGGGATAGAGGAAGCGGGACGAGCGAGAGGGGCGACTGCGCTGCTCAGCGCCATGCCTACCGCGCCGCGTCTAGCGAGTCGTAGCAAAATTGCGCTGTGCTCCAGGCGTCGTACCCGGCTGCGTTCCATATTTGGCCGGTGACCTCTGGGCACAGGTACTGATTCCAGCCGGCGTCTTGCATGGCTTTGTAGTAGGCCGTCACGTCCAACTGGCCGCTGCCGGGCAGGAGATAGCGGACCCGTCCTTCCTCGTCGAGATAGCCGTCCTTGATGTGGTTGTGGACCGAGTACTGGAGGTTCAGGTCAATCGAGTGCTGCAAGTCGATTCCCTCTACCCAGAAGTGGCTGTAATCGAAGTTGAGGCCGAGGTGCGGGTGGTTGGTTTGCTGCATGAGCCAAGCGGCCTTTTCCGGCGTCTCAAAGTCGTCGCCGGCATGCGGCTCAATCGCGACGATGACGTCGTATTCGGCGGCCAGGTCGGCTACTTCGAGCACTAGCGCGACGATTCGCTCTTTGCCGGTAGCCCAAGGGGGTTTGGGATGGCCGAGGGTGGTGCTGACGACCATGGGGCGGTCGTCGAGCCTGAGTGCCCGGCTCAGTTCAAAGGTCGCCCTGAACTGCGCCAGCGCGGCCGAGCGTCCCTCGCCTTCGACGCAGGGCGAGAGCAGAGCCATGAGGGCCGGCGTTGGGAAGTTGAGCTGGCGGAGGAGGTCGGCGAGCCTTTTGCGCCCGGCCGCGTCCATGTTGGCCGGCTCGGTCGGCCAGCCCGGGGTGACGGCGATTTCCATGCCCTCGTACCCCATGTCCGCGAGGCGCGGCAGGGCTTCAAAGACGTCGAGTTGCTTCATGCCATAAGTGCTGTAGTAGAGTTTCACGCGGTGACTGCCTCCTGATTTAGCTCGCGTACACGGCTTCGCGCAGCCCCTTGATATAGCCGATGGCAAACAAGCGCCCGATCGACGAGTAGCCCGGGCTGTCGTTGCGGTCGCCCTCCATCGTCGGCACGTGGTCGGGGCGCAGGACGCCTTCAAAGCCGATGTCGCGGTAGGCTTCCATGCAGGCGCGCATGTCGGTCTTGCCTTCGTCGTGGAAGGTCTCGACGAACTTTTCGGGGGTGCCGCGCACATCGCGGAAGTGGACGAAGTAGATGCGGTCGCCAAAGTGGCGGATGACTTCGGGCAAGTCGTCGGTCATTAGGGTAAAGTTGCCTTGGCACAGGCAGATGCCGTTGGCCGGGCTGGGCACTAGGTCGAGGAGCTTCTGGTAGTTTTCGACGCTGCGCATGATCCGCCCCATGCCGCGGAGGGGCGACAGCGGCGGGTCGTCCGGGTGCATGGCGAGTTTGACGCCGGCTTCCTCGGCGACCGGCACGACCTGTTCGAGGAAGTACTGCAGATTGTCCCAAAGCTGTTCTTCGGTGACGACGCCCGCGTCGGTCAGGGGCGCGTTTTTCATTAGCTCGTTGTCAAAGCCGGTGACCATGGCACCGCCGCGCCCGGGTGCTGCCATGGAGGTGCGAGTCCAGTTGAGCACGGGCATCCACTCGGGGCACCAGACCGGAATGCCGACCCGGCCCATGTTGCGAATCAGCTCGCAGGCGTAGTCGATCTCCTCGTCGCGGTCGGAGAGGCCGAGCTTGGCCTTGTTGAGCGGTGGGCGGGCCTCAATGACGTCGAGGGAGAAGCCGCCATCGTTGAACGCGGTCTTCAGCCGCACGAGGTTGGTGTAGCTCCAAGGCCGTTGCTCGGGATGGATGTCGGCGGGGTCGCCCGGGGTGGAAAAGCCGCCGACCACGTGGTCGACGCCGCATTGCTTGACCATCCGCCACAGCGGCGTGGGGTGATCGGGCAGGACTTCGGCAATTTTGATCATGTCGTTCCTCTTCTGGTGAAGGGTGGGGCGAGCGAACAAGAATATCTGCTGTTGGGCAGAGTGCGGTCAACAGCAGGGGGTTAGCGAATAAACGGGTACACTAGGCCGGTCAGGGCGTCCTCAATGCGGAGGCGGTGCGAGAGCAAGGTCTGTGCGGGCAGGGCATCGGCGGCAAAATAGCCGAGGTCCGTGCTTTCGGGGGAGAGCCGCAAGGTGCCAGCGACCGGGTCGCAGGCAAAGACGACGGTGAGGTAGTGGACGACGGTGCCGTTGGGATAGCGCATAAACGGATAGCTTGCTAGCCCCGAGTACACCCCAATCAGCCGCTCGACATGTACCTGTAAGCCCGTTTCCTCATACACTTCGCGCACCACGCCTTGTTCGACGGATTCGCCGAGTTCAACTTGGCCGCCGGGCAGGCCCCAAAAGCCGTTGTCCGCACGCTGTTGCAGCAGGATTTTGCCGGTCTTGTCGCGGATAAAGCCGTTGGTCGCCACGCCGAGCCGGTCGGGCCTTTTCGTCAGCGGCGCGCCCGTGCTGTCGCGCCAGTGGGTATAGTCGTTGGTGTTCATGGCGCATTACGCAAGCGGCCCGTAAGCGCTGAGAGCCGCGTCGTGGAAGAGCGCCCGACGCTCGTCGCCCGAAAAGCCGGTGCTCCACTCGAGGAACTTGGCGTAGAGGTAGCCGATGCTAATGCCCCGCAGTTTGTCAACGGGATAGTTGCTGGCAAACATGCAGCGGCTACAGCCAAAGTGCTCGATCAGCTCGTGGACGACCGCGGCGATTTTGGCCTCTTTGGCCGCGTCTTCGTGGAAGGCGGCCCGGGCAAACCACGCCATAGATAGCTTCATATAGATGTTGGGCAAGGCGGCCAGCGCGGCCATGCCTTCGCGCCAGAGGTCCTCGTGCGCTTGGTCCTCGCCGTCGTGGAGGAAGCCGAGGTGGTTGGCGACGACGCGGAGGTCCGGGAAATCGCGGAAGACCGCGACCGCGTCGGCCACTTGGTGGGGATTGCAGGAAAGGTCAAAGGCGAGGTTGTGGCGTTCTAACAGGGCCAAGCCCGCGCGGAAGCGGCTGCTCTGCAACACGCCGTCTTCGACCTGCGGCCAAGTCAGGTCGGGATTGTCGGGATGGTGATTGAGGATCATGCGCACGCCGCGCAGCCGGCCCCCAGCGGCCTCTACGTGTTGTTCAATGGTGCGCTCGGCCGCGGCCAAGTCGCGCTCCAGATGCACGTACGCGACCATGCCAAAGGGCTGTTCGGCCGCGGTCGGTTCGAGCTGGTCGCGCACCCAGCGAGTTTCCTCGACGGTATCGACGGAAACGCCGCCGGCGACTTGGCCGACGACGGTTTCGACGTGGACGCCGCTGACCCGCTGCAACTCAGAGGGCAGTTCGCGCATGTCTTGGGCGTAGTCGGCGGCTCGGTACGCCGGCATGACGGCCCCGAGATTGGGGTTGGGCCGCTCGGCTAGGTCCCAGAGGTGGAAGTGGGGGTCGCACAAAGGGATAGGGGTCTGCATGGGGAAAACCTTTCGCTAGGTAAGGGCAAACGCCGCTTTCACGGCTTGGGGTAGCGGGCAATGCGCCCCGCGGTGCTGCACCGCGCTGGCACCGGCGGCACACGCTAAGTCTAGGGCCTGTTGCGGGTTGGTGCCGAGCAGGGCGCTGGCGGCCAAAACCCCGCTAAAGGCGTCGCCGGCGCCGACCGCATCGACGACGGACGCTGGCGCGGGCCGGGCGGCAAACGAGGCCCCCGGAACGTGGAGTTGAGCGCCGTCGCGGCCAAAGGTAATCGCGAGGCGGTCCAGCGCGTAGCGGGCGAGCAAGTCGGCGGGCGCGGAGACTGCGGTCAA
Organism: Candidatus Latescibacterota bacterium; assembly: GCA_965242865.1. Taxonomy (GTDB): domain Bacteria; phylum Latescibacterota; class UBA2968; order UBA8231; family UBA8231. The sequence goes on along the minus strand of CBDETK010000013.1, from coordinate 3,130,380 downwards.
GTCCCGCACGACCTCCCACTCTTCGCGGTTGAGTTTGACACTAGTCGCCGCTTCAAGCCCCAAGCGCACGGTCTGCGGCGTGTAGCAGCCCTCGCGCAGGTTGACATCGAAAAACCGATGCCGGGGCTTGGCCGCCAGCAAGTGAGCTAGCCCCGGACGATTGGCCGGACTGCGCTGCGCGGCTGTCCCATAGTAAATCAGGTCGATGGGCCGGTCCAATGTTGGTTTCGCTTCGATGTAGTCCCACGCCACGCCGGCGCGAATGGCGTAGGTGGGCTGGCCAGCGTTGAGTGCCACCTCGACCGTGCCCGTAGGCTCGGGCCGATCGGCGACCCATTGCAGATCGATGTCGGTGCGCTGGAGAAAGCCCCGCGCTCGTCGCCCTAGTTCGTCCCGCCCCACCGCGCTGACCATGGCCACGGGAAAGCCGAGTTGGCGCAGGTTCCAAGCAAAGTTCAGGGCGGCCCCTCCCAAGCAGGTGCGATCGGGGAAGCAATCGTAGAGGATCTCGCCGAAGACGATGGACGTGAAGGTCGATTTGTCCATGGCGATTACAACGCGGGAAAGAGCACGTAGCCCACGGCACTGCGCTCCAACCAGATTTTGCAGAATTCCCCGAGGTCGTACGCCCGGGCAACCTCGGCGTCGGTGGCTGCGGCCGGGTCGTTGACCAGCACGGTATCTCCGGCGCAACCCCGCACGACCAGCAAATGCCCGGCCGTCCGCTCAATAGCCGCCCGGCTCAACTCGCCAGCCTCGTAGCGGACGGAGGCAACAATGGGAAAGCCGGCGGCGAGCAGCGCATGCGCCGCGGCCCAAGAGGGAAAGTGCAATAGATAGCCTAAAAGCCCTTGGCGAGCCGCGGCGTGGATATTGGCCGGCCACACGCCGTATAGTCCGCTCGGCTGGTGGTGCGCCGCGGCGATCACGTCGTAGAGGTTCGCGTTGTGGCCGTAATAAGCGAGGACCATGGCGACGCTGGTCGGCGAGCAGACGCGAGAAGCGAGCGCGGGCCGCAGCACCATCTGGCTTTGCCGCGGCACCGTTAGGGCCGTATCGCGGCGCGTCGGAACGGGCACTGCGCCTTGGTGGCGCACTGAGACCGAGAGCAAGGCCGGGGCCTCGGGGGGGACGCCGTGGACGCGCAAGTGGAGGGTGGCTGCTTGCAATGGGGTGCGGATGCGTAGGAGGTCGATAGCCGCTTCGACCGCCTCGGTTGCCTCGCTTACTTCGGCCCCGAGAAACGAGCCGACCGGATCGAGGACAGCCCGGTGGCGCTGGCCGGTTTTGGTTTCGCATTCCACTGCGAACTGATAGCCCCACGCGCCGTCGTGGACGACGGAGAGGCACGGCAGGATTTCTAGCGCCCCTTCTAGCACTGCGGGTGGCAAGTCAACCGAGAACGCGCCGCATACCAACGGCTCGATCTGGTTGGGCCAGAGGGATGGCGGGACGGCGCGTTGCAGCGCGGCCTCGTCCAGCCCGCGGGCAAACAATAGAAGTGCGTTGCTCATCAGATTGAAATGGGAAGAATACGCTGAATCGCGACCTGCGTCCAGCAAGGTGCGGACTATCCCCAGAGTTGAGGATCGGGCGGATGGAGGAGGCTGCCTTCGTAGCGCAGCCCGTGTTCCCGATCTGTTTGCAAGAGCAAAGGCCCGTCGAGATCGACGAACCGGGCGCGTTGGGCCAGTAGGACCGCCGGTGCCATGGCCAGCGAGGTGGCGACCATGCAGCCGACCATCAAGTCCAATCCGCACGCAGACGCCTCGGCGGCCAAGCGCAGGGCCTCGCTGAAGCCGCCGGTCTTGTCGAGCTTGAGGTTGACGCATTCGTAGCGGGAGGCCAGTTCGGGGAGATCGGCGGCGGTGTGGCAGGACTCGTCGGCGCAGAAGGGGACCGGGTGTTCAAACTCGGCGAGCAAGGCGTCTTGGTCAGCGGGCAACGGCTGTTCGATGAGCGCGACGCCCAAGCGAGCCAGTGCGGCCGACAGCGGCTCGACTTGGTCGGCGGCCCAACCTTCGTTGGCATCGACGATCAGGGTTGCGTCTGGGGCGTTGGCGCGGATCGCGGCGACGCGGTCGAGATCGTCGCGACCAGCGAGTTTGACCTTGAGCAGCGGGCGGTTGGCGTGCAAGGCCGCGGCCCGACCCATGGCCGCGGGGTCGTCGAGCGAGAGGGTGTAGGCCGTCGCGACCGGGCGTGGTGCGACTAGACCAGCTAGCTGGTAAGCCGGGCGGCCGCTGAGTTTGGCTTCTAGATCCCACAGGGCACAGTCCAAGGCGTTGCGGGCCGCACCGGGCGGCAGGGCGCGTTGCAAGGCCGCTTGGTCGAGGCCGGCTTCCACCTGCGGTCGCAGCGCTTCTAACGCGCTTATGGTCCCGGCCACGCTTTCGCCGTAGCGGGGATAAGGGAGGCATTCGCCGCGCCCAACATAGCCATCGCGGCTCAGTTCCACGACGACGACGACAGCGGTGGTTTTGGCGCCGCGCACGATGGCGAAGGGCTGGGCGAGGGGAAAGCTCTCACTGCGGACGGAAAAGCGCGTCACAAGGCATCCACCAAGCACCCGGCCCCTTGGCGCAGCGGATCAACGGCGGGCAGGCCGGTTTGACGCTCTATGGCCCCGAGCAGTTCGGAAGCGCGGTTTTCCGGCAAGTGCGAGGTGTTGACTGCAATGCCAACGGTGCGGCAGGCCGGGTTGGTGAGGCGACCGCACTGCTCGTTGAGGCGAATGCAGTCGAGCAGATCGGGCAGTTGGTATTCGGGTAGGCCGCGCAGATGGGGGCGGTTGGGATCGTGGCAGAGGACGAGCGCGTCGGGCTGGGCACCGTGCAGAAGGCCCAGCGACACGCCGGCATAAGAGGCGTGGAACAGGGAGCCTTGGCCTTCGATTAGGTCCCAGTGCTCGGGGTGGTTGGCCGGGGTCAGGAGCTCGACCGCTCCGGCGAGGAAGTCGGAAACCACGGCGTCAACCGCAACGCCCGTCCCGGCGATGAAGATGCCGGTTTGGCCGGTGGCGCGGAAGGTGCAGGCCATGGCTCGCGCTTGCATCTCGCGTTCCATGGCCAGCGCGGTGAACATCTTGCCGACCGAGCAGTCCGTGCCAACGGTGAGCAGGCGTTTGCCCGGGCGTTTGACGCCGGTTGCAATGGGAAAAGCGCGGTCGGAAAAGCGAGCATCCACGAGGCGAGTGCCCTTTGCGCGAGCGCGGTCGGCCAAGCCGGGGATGGTGCTGAGGCGGGTGTGTAGGCCACTGGCGAGGTCGTAGCCGAGGTCAATGGCCTGCAAGAGGGTGTCGCGCCAGAGGTCGGACACCATGCCGCCGCGATTGACGACGCCGATGATGAGGGTGCGGGCACCAGCGGCTCGGGCGTCGGCGAGGGTTTGGTCGGGTAGGCCGAGGTCGGCGCGGCAGCCCGGAAGGCGAAGCTGACCTAGGCATCGCTCGGGACGCCAATGGGCGATGCCAACGGCCGTTTTGGCGGCGAGTTGGTCGGCGGCGTCGCCGAGGAACAACAGGTATGGGGGCGCGAGTTGGGGCATGAAGATAAGATAGGAATTGCGGCAAAACGCGGATAGCGCGGGGTTTCCGCAGAGTGTACCTTATTAACGTGAGCAAGGTAGATTTTCCCCGTACCCGAGCGCATGGGGGATTCGCCTGATTCGGTTTTTCCACATTCCATAATCAATGATAATTCTTAGAAATAGACCATGCTAAGTTCATCGACGGATCCCCTTGAAATACTCGCGGACGCGCTTCAGGCGAAGCGGCCGTTGGTGTTGTTCGCAGGCCAGAGTCTCGACTCGGCCCATGATGCCGTACTTGGTTCCCTCCTCGATCGCTTTGGATGCACAGAGCGCAATTCGGGATGGCGCGTAGCCCTCAAGCAGGGCATAAGTGGGGCTGATATGGCGTGGCTTTCTGAACGGTTTGACCGAAGTGTTCCCTCGGCCGCGGCCGAGGGAACACTTCGATGTCGCATGGAGTGCGGTGTTTACCTCGTCCATAGATCCCCGGTTTGCGCGACGTTTCGAGACTAGGGGACGGCAGCCCGAAACGGTGCTTTCCAAAGACATCTACGCGAAGGTCCCGCGTAGTCGCTCAAGGCCGCCGATTCACTATCTCTTGGGAAAATCCGATGAAACCGTTGAGTATGCGCGAGCACCCGGCAATCAAATTGATCTGACGCGCCGCCTTAGCCGACACGCGACGGAATTGCTGAATCGCATTGCGGAAACCGCGACAGCACACGGCTTGGTGATCATAGCGGGCTATGACCCAAGCAAAGATTGGATGCAACTGGACTCGTTATTGGCTCCATTCGATCAGGCAGGCCCCAAGGTTCTATGGTTCGGCTATTCCGGCAAAGGGGAATCGGGGCTCGCCGACGCGATGATCCAGCACCGTTCGCTCATTGTGACCGAAACGACCCTTGCAAGCGCGATAAGCCAACTTGAACTCCGCGGTGTGCTCGATATTGCAGGGTCCGCTGCTCCAGACGACCCGGGCATGGTGTCGTTTGCCGAGGAAGCGGCGCTAGACATTACGCCGGCTCTACGGCTCCGAGTAGAAGCGTCGGCAGCTATTGTCGATGATGGGTGGACGGAAGAGCCAGAGCCTTATAGCAGCTCCGAAATAGACGATGCGTTCCGCCGCTTTCACGGCACACTTGGCAATTTCAGATCGCTGGTGGAGGGGGTGGCGCGTGGATTTGCAGTAGAGCGCGAGTTTGAGCAAACCCTGTGGCAGACAGTGAACAACGAGTTGGAGCAACTTGGACAAGCCGATTCCGACGATGTGATTATCCTGCATGGGCAGTCGGGCACGGGAAAGAGCATCGCGCTCGCACGGCTGACCCGAAAGATTCGTCGCGAACTACACCTGCCCGTTGTGGTCGCGACGAATCGGATACCGAATCCCATGGACATTGAAGCATTCTGCTTGGAGGCCGAACGTTTGGGAGCGAAAGCGACGGTCTTGGTCTGCGACGCCAGCCAACCTCCGCAACGCTACGACGATTTGGCCTCTGCGCTGCGAAGTCGGGGCCGCAGGTTGCTCATAGTGGGAACTTGCTATCGGATGGAAGCACAGAGCGAAGGTGAGTTAAAGCGACTTGTCGAGGCCCCCGTTAGTGTTTCGCCGGATGAACGGGTCGCGTTTGAGAAATTGCTGAACACATTCGGCTATGATCACTCGCTACCCTATACCACTGACTCGATCTTTGCCATGCTATACCGCAGGTTGCCCGCCTCACGCGAACGCCTCGCCGTAGGCGTGTCATCGGAGGCAAGAGTTACGGAAAGTATGGTGCGGGAACGGGCAAAGTATATGCCGCAACCATCTACTGGACTATCTCCCTTAGCGGAACAGTTGATTGAGTTGGGCCTTGCCAGTTCAACTTCGCCGTTGTTCGAGGAAGATGAAGAGCTCGCGGCTTTGGGTTTGGACGAAGCGGGACAACTAATTGACTATGTGATGGTAGCTGGTCGGCTGGATTGTGCAGTGCCCGTCAATGTTATTTTTCGCCTGCTCGGTCAGGTAGGGGGCTGCATCTGGATCAAATCACTTACCTCCTCGCCGGTCTTGATCTGTTCCGTTGGATAGATGACCAAGAAGGAGCGGATTTTCTGATTTCGCCACGCATACAGCTCGAGGCAGAGCTTATATGTAAGCGAAGACTTACTCCCGAGCAGGAAATTGAGCGACTGATCGATTTGATCGGCAGCGTCAGATTTGGATTGGATCAAAGTGCCGAGCGTTCGTTCTTGCTCAACTTGCTGTTCATGATTCGGAACGGACCGCGCAAAGAGGCGTACCGTTCTGGGTATCTGCGGTTTTCCGACGCGCTCAAGAAGTTGCGAGAGCACAACAAAATGTCCGACCCAGACCTCGTTTTGCCCGAGTGCGTGTTTCGGCGAAGGGCGGTTTCCCGGTCACAAAGCGATTACGATGATAGAACCGACGACGAGCGATTGGCTATTTTGGATGAGGCTCGCGCTACAGTCGAAAAGACGCTCCGTCAAATTGACGAAGAAATAATTTCAGTCTCTAGAAAGACTAAACAAAGCCTTGTTGCAGAACGTTCGGCGATATACGGATACCTCGCTATTGAGCGTGCGCGGTCTAGTGGCGGCGAGGACTTTTGGTCGGACTATCTCGCTGCAAGGACGGCAAGCGAGAAAGCCATTGGGCTTGGCAGAAACACCCATCCCATTGACATCGCCCTTTGGACAGCGAGCGATGTGCTCAAACTAAAAAAGGACGAAATGTCCGATGCACAACGCGCGGAAGTTTTGGCCGACCTGTACGCAACCATTGATGTTGCCGATGAAGTCTTCAGAGTGAAAGGAAAGAAGGCTGGAATCCCGAATGATTTACAAAAAGACAGTGACTTGGACGAGGGGTTAGCCGCCTTAGATCAAAAAACGAGGTATCTCGAGCGTCGTAGCCGTGTTGCAGACGCTATGGACGACGCGAAACTGAGCGATGAGACGCTTGCTGAATTGGAAAATATCGCGCCCGCGGCAGCAACCTTTCTCATCGCAAAGCGGCAGGCGGAGCAAGTGTATATGGGCGAGCCGCCTTTCGACGACAAAGCTCGCAAGATCGCAGATCAAGCGGCAGACTACATATCCCGTCGCGTCAAGAAAGGAATTGTGTTGGATGACCGTTGCCAACGGCTCTTGCTCAGGTTGCGGTGGGCGCAGGCAACGGGCGAGCGTCTGATGTTCAATCAGCGTGGATGCACCCCCGTGGACACGGACCTGATTTTTGAGTTGCGTAAAATCGTAAGTGATCTCAACGAACAAGCCGGGGGCGATGCCCGCAACCGGGAGCGGTTTCTCGAAGCGGTGTTATGCTGGCTACTCAAAGACACGAAGCGCGCCATCGAGATATGGCGGTCGCTGTCGCGCGATACAGATTACGAGGATCGAGCGCGAGTAGAGCGGTGGCTTTTGGCAACGGATGAGAACGGTTCCCCGCGTCAATTTCGGGGGCGCGTCGAAGCGAGGAGAGAAAACAACTGGCAAGTGCGAGTAGAGGGTATTGAGGAGCCCATCTCATTGCTGGCGCGCGAGTTCCCAAACGCTGAGCTCGCCCATGGTCGAGAGCTGCGAGAGTTTGGCATCGCCTTCAACTATATTGGCCCCATTGCCGATCCGCTCTCACGCCCGAGGCGCATACGATGACGCCGATCGAACTCAGCAACCTGTATCAAACACTTCGCACTCGCGTTGCCGTCCACTGTCCGAACAGTTGCGCCGAAATCTCGCTGCCGTTGCCATCCGACTTCGGCGATGAGTTGGCGTTCTATCGGCTAGTCAATTGGGGTTATGTTCTCGTCCAAGAGGCAGCAAAGATCCCGCTTGCGTTTCTCACCGACCTGCCGCCCTTGAAGGCGGACAATTCGTTCCGCAAGGAAGTGTCTCGTCTGCGAACCTATGTGGCCCACAACCTCGATACAAAAAGCACGAGAGATCAGAAAACGTATGCCTTTGTTCATCGTTGGTTCAAGGAAGCGTGTGGGCGCGGAACTCCAACCTGCGTCGCCCACTACGGGGATTGCTGTGCGTACCTTGCTAGCAGGCTTCAAGAAGTGATCATCCAAGCGACCGTCGCCGCACTGCTCTTGTTGCGCGAGGCCCGACGCATTGGTGCTATGACACTGCCGCAGATTATTGAGTTTGTAAGCCTGCAAGTCTTAGGGCGAGGTGATTCCGAAGGCGGCACAGAGCCTGTTGATGCTCGCTGAGCCCCCCACGGCGAGCAGAGAACTGGAGTACCTTTTTTCGCACCTTTAGACGTACATAGCAAGTAGGTGCTTTTCTCAGGATTCGCAAAAGTAGCGTATTATTAGGGAGTTATACGTTAGCAAATTCCACGCGCTCGCCGGTTCATGGAAAAATCCTACAATTATGAGCCAACCAAACCATCGTCTTAGAGTACTTAATTTAGTACTATATAAGGTACAAAAGAGGAAATATGCTTCAATCCATGCCCATTGCCGAAGCCCGCAAAGTCCTGAATCAATTGCCCGACCGCTTCGCCGCCGAACCCGAAGCAAGTGCCCTCGCCGTAACGCGCCGCGGCCAGCCGGTGCTCGCGCTGATGCCGTGGTCGCTTTATCAAGGCATTGTCGAAACCTTAGAGGTGCTCGGGGACGAGGCCCAGTGCGCTGCGCTGCGCGAGGGTATTCGCCAGATCGAGGCGGGCGAGCGCACCGATTGGGAGGTCCAGTAATCCACCGCCCCTGAAGGGAGGGGTTTTCCATGAGATTTCGCGTCGTCTTGGCCCAGTGCGCCTCAGAGTCGCTGCAAGGTCTGCTCAACCGGCGGATTGCCGAGCAGGTGGATCAATACGTCACAGGGCTGGCAATCGATCCCGAGGACCAGGGCTGGCCCTTGGTCGGCGAGTTAAAGGGCTATCGCTGCTTGCGTCCGCCGGGCGGCTGGTTCCGCATTGTCTATCGGATAGGCTCTGGCGAGGTCGAGGTGGTGCTGGTGTCGGTAGGGCAGGTCTATTCGGCTGGCGAGCGAGATGTGCGCGCCTTGGCGCGGACGCTATTTAGCGAGCGGTTGCTGCGCTAAGCGAGGGCTTCATTTTAGAACGTGGAGCTATCTCAATAAATGCGTATATTTGCGTATATTAAAATGTCTTTGCGCTCATCAAGGAGGCACGACATGCGTTGTACGCTGTATCTCACCTTGCTATGTACTTATGTCGTTTGCGACGGGGCCTACGCCGAAAGGGAAATCAGCCTAAGCGGCCAAATCCGGCCGCGCTACGAATTCCGCAACCCGTTGCGCGACGGCACCGAGGCCACCGCAGCCTTTACCTCAATGCGGGTACGCGCCCAGCTCGATGCTGCGCTCGCCGGCGATGTGGACGCGATGATCCAGCTCCAAGACGTGCGCTTCTTCGGCGAGGAGCAGAACACCTTGGCCGATTACAGCGCCGACAACTTCGACCTGCATCAAGCCTATATTCACTTCAAGCAGCTCGGCGGCAGCCGCCACGCGCTCAAGATCGGGCGGCAAGCCGTTGCGCTCGGCGGCCAGCGCTTGATCGGCGCCGTTGAATGGACCCAGCAAGGCCGGGTTTTCGACGGGCTGCGCTTGTCGCTCGCGCCGTCTTGGGGCAAGGTGGATGTGGTGGCCATCCAGCTAGCCGAGGCGAGTTCGGCGCAGTTTTCCCACGACGCCTATTTAGCCGGTATCTATGCGACGTTGGGGGACTTGGACATGTTCGGGCTTTACGACAAAGAGGCAGGGGCCCCGACTACCGACCGAGTTACGCTCGGTTTGCGTCTAGCCGGGCAGAGGGCGGCCTACGCGTACCGCGTGGAAGGTTCGTATCAGACCGGTACGCGCCGCGGCGAGGACGTGGCGGCGTTTATGTTCGGTGGTCGAGTCGGCCGCCCCTTTGGCCGGCTGAAACTGGACCTGTGGTACGATTACCTGTCCGGCGACAGCGACCCATACGATGGCGAAACCAAGGTCTTTGACACGCTCTTTGCCACGAATCACAAGTTCTACGGTTTCGCCGACCGCTTTCTCAATATCCCAGTACACACCAACGGATTGGGCCTACAGGACTTCGCGCTCAAAGGGGCTGTGCCGCTGGGCACCCGCACCTCGCTGGCCGTCCACGGGCACTCGTTTTTCACTGCCGCAAAAGGCGAGCACTTGTGCGAGGAGGTCGATTTGACGCTGACCTATCAGTATCGGCCAAACGTCGCCGTAGTAGGGGGGCTGTCGCAGGTCGTCTCCGACGACGCCATGGCAGCGGTAAACGGATTGAAGGGCAACATGACTTTTGCATTTCTATTAACCAACGCGACCTTCTGACAGTAAGGGCAGTAAGGCGCACGAGGCCGCTTGGTCTCTTAACCACAACTCATGCAGAGGAGCAAGTTCATTATGAAGAGCAAGTGCATTGCGCGTTTTGCGTGCGTGTTAGGGCTGGCGGTCCTGTTTTGCAGCGCGGGACCGGCCTTTGCCCAAGACGACGAGATAACGGCTGGCGACGTGGTCGATCGGGCTACTTTGGAAGCGTTTGTCCTGAGAGCCAAGGCCGTGGTGGAGGGCTTTACCTCCCTTGCGGAGGCGCTGGGTTCTTTTCAAACCTTCAGGGCAGAAGGCGAGTGGAACGAAGGCCCGATCTATCTTTTCGTTTTTACCACCGCCGGGGTCGGCGTCTTTCACGGTGCCGATCAAAGCCTCGAGGGCCAAGACCTAATTGACCTTGAGGATGCCAACGGCGTCAAAATCCTGCAAGAGCTCATCAGTGCGGCCGCCGATGGGGGCGGTTATGTCGAGTATCTTTGGGACAACCCGGTCGTAGATGGCGACGAAGAAAGCGGCTCGCTTAAAGTGGGCTATGCCGCTCCGCTCAACGTCTTGGGGCAAGAGTTCATAATTGGCTCGGGCTTTTATCCGGCCGCCGAGGCGCCGACGGCGGTTGAGCACACCACTTGGGGCCAGCTAAAAAGCAGCCTCAACTAGAGACAACGCTGCGGCGGGTCTATGCTACGGGCATTGCGCTACTTAGGTGCAATGCCCGTAGTCGTTTTTGGCTCGCCTAGCAGTGATTAGCGGCTCAGTAGCTCAAGCCGACGGTGCGGACGAGGGTGCGGGTACGCGAGTCGCCAGCGACCCGCAAACGGAGGAGGTAGAGGCCGGGCTGGGCCATAGCACCGGAGTCCCGGCGGCCGTCCCACGTTAGCTGGTAGTGACCGGCCACGCCGCGGGCGTCTCGCAGGGTGCGGACGAGGCGACCGCGCAGGTCAACGATGCGGGCTTCAATGGGGCGGGCGTCGATGACCTTGAGCACGTCAAAAGAGATGGCGAGCTCGTCGTTTACGCCGTCGCCGTTGGGCGTAAAAATCCCGCTGCCGATGGCGAGGTGGGCGAGCAGGCCCTCGTCGATGGGCAGGGCAACGGCATCGCCAGTGCCCTCTAGATCCGGGACGACGTCGCCCGGATCTACCTGCTGACGCAAGGTGTCAGGCCCGGTTACGCGCTCTAAGAACGCGCGAAAGCGGGTGTTGTTTTGAAACACGGTCGCGGCAAAACCCAACTCTACGCGCTCGGCCGCGGCGACCGGGGCGGGCAAGTGCAAGCGGAAGCCCGCCTGCGTCTTTTTTACTTCGGCGTTGACGGACGCGCCGTCGATTTGCAGGGTGCGGAACGCGAGGGGAACCGAGGCTTCGAGGGCGATGGCCTCAAAGCCTTGGCTGTCGCGGGCAAATTCTGGGCGGAGGAAGTACGTAAAGTCGGTTTGCTCCCCCGGCTCGACTCGCGTCGGGTAGATTTCGCCGATGGCGGTGCGCGCCAAAGGACGGGAGTAGTTCAAGCTCAGCGCGTCGAGGGCAATGCCGGCCTGCGGGTTGTCGGCGCGCAGCTCGGCTTGGAGCTGGACGTAGCGCCGGGGCGAAGGCGAGCGGAAGCGGGTGCCGGCGTGGAGGTACTCCTCGCTCCACACGCTCCAGCCCTCGCTCGGTTGGAGCGTGGTTTCGATGGGGCCGCGGAACGAGGCGATCAGCTTTTCGTAGCGCCTTTTGGAAACTTCCTTGCCGTTTTTGTCGAAGTAGCGCATCTCCTCGACGACGTGGTCGCCGGTGCGGCTGTGCAAGGCGAATTGAGCCCCGAGCGGCGCGTCAATTTCCCAGTCAATCGCAGTAATGTTCCAATTGGTGCCGAGGTCGATAACGGGCGAGCGAAGGACGACGAGGGCCGGATACCCCTCACCGTACACTTGGAACTCGCTGACTAGGCCCAACCCGTCCAAGCGACCGGTGTTGTCGAAATCTCGGCCCGACAGGCCGCCGCCGATGATGTAGCCGCCTTGGCTCGTGGGGTACATTAACCGCAGGTAGCGGGCGGCGATTAGGGGGACATGGTGGCGAAAATTGCGCACCTCGAAGAGGTTGCGGGGGTCGAGGGGAATGGCGGCCAAGGCTTGCCAAGCCAGCGAACCGTCGGGGGCCAGCGAACCGTCGGAGTACTGCAATTGATAGGAGAGGAAGTTGGCGTAGGACGGCCGCAGCCGCGGCGGAATGCCCAACGGCTCACCCAAGAGCCAGACCGAATCGATCCAATAGGTCGCTCCCAGATCAATGCGGTAGTCGCCGAAGGTCTCGCTGCCGCCGCTGGAGCCTTTGGCGAGGGGGTTGACGCGCCACATGGTCGAGAGGTCGCCGTCGAACATGACGGAAGGAATGCCGGCCACGGCGACGATGGCCGCTTCAACGTCAACGGTGCCGCCTTTGGCAATCAAGTCAAAGGCGATGTTGTCGCCAAAAGCCCTGACTTGGATTTCGGCGAGCGCGGGCGCGCCGATCATTGCGCGGGTGGCCTCTAAGCGGAGGACTTGAACGAGTTCGTCGTTGAGGTCGATCGTCACATCGCGCCGCTCGTTGAAGGCGAAGCGCTGGCTGTGGCTGTAAATTAGGGTCCCTTCGACGACCACATTGGCGCTGTTGATAAAGCGCTCGCCCTTGGAGAGCGAAACATCAAAAAAGGGCAGGGGCGGCGCATCGCGGGCGAAGCGCAAGCGAATCTGCTGGACGGGAAACACCTGCCCCAAGTCGATCTCGATCCACCAGTCTTTTGGGGCCGTGCCCGGCGGTGGCGTCCAGCGAGTGGCGAGGTCGCCGTCAAAGGCGTGGGCAGCCGTGGATCGCGCCACGCCGACCCCGCGAATGGCGGCCTCGGCGAGCGGGTCAATGTCTTTGCCGATTCGCACCGGCCGCAACGAGCCTGCTTGGTCTAGGCGCAGGGCACCGGGAGGATAGACCCAGTGTTCCCAGATATCCGCCGAACTCATCACTAGGCGTTCGGCGCAAATGGGGCTGCTGAACGGCACGAGCATGCACAGTGCTAAGGGCAAGAGGCGGAATGGCGACAAGGGCGATCGGTTGTTTTTTTAGGGAAGAAGCGCAGCTTAGGCGTCGAATAAATGTAAGAAAAGAAACGGACTGGTATTAACCCATGTTCAAGCGCAACAACATTACCTTGATCGTCGTCCCGGAAAAGGGCCGCAAGACCTTTGAGTTTAAGCTCGCCGGCGTACTCGTGTGGTTGCTGGGGTTGGGCAGCATCGCCTTGCTCGTGCTCTTGTCCTTTGGGCTTAGTTCCTATCTCGACATGCGCGGGATAGCGCAGAAGGCAGCACGCCTAGAGCAAGACAATGCCCTGCTCGAGGAGCAAGTAGGGCAGATCGACCGGCTCGAAAAAATGCTGGTTCGGCTCAAGCGCGGCAACGACCAACTACGCGCCATCTTGGGCAAGCCCGGGACATTAGACGAGGAGGCCGCGCCGCGCCGCGAGGATCCCCCTTACATCTCCTCCATGCAGCGGCTGAGTTGGGGGCAAGTGCATACCGTCCCCACCTTGTGGCCGTTGCGCGGGCCAGTGATTAGGCCCTTTAGCGAGGCCGCCCCCTCGGTTGTTATTGCTGGGGCCGCGGGCAGCTTGGTACGGGCTAGTGCCGCTGGTCAAGTGCTGCAAGCGAGCTACGACAAGGACCTCGGCTACGTGGTGATTCTCGACCACGGCAATGGTCTGTTGACCCACTACGGGTACAACGCTCGCCTGCTCGTCAAGGTGGGGGACTACGTGCTCAAGGGGCAGTCCATCGCGCTCTTGGACGCAGGGCGTAGATCCCAGAGGCCGGGGTTGCACTACGCCGTTCAAGAGGATGGGCAGTTCCGCGACCCCTTGCTCTATAGATTGTGGCAATAAAAAAAGGCTCGCTGCCAAAGAAGCAGCGAGCCTTTTCTATGCGACAGAAGGGCTATCTACATGCCCATGCCGCCGCCGTACATGTCGCCGCCGGGAGGCCCCGCTGGGGCTGGAGCGGGCTTTTCGGGCAGCTCGGCAATCAGTGCTTCGGTCGTCAGCAAGAGCGACGCAATGCTGGTGCCGTTTTCGAGTGCCGTGCGCGAGACCTTGGCTGGATCGACAACGCCTGCGGTGCGCAGATCTTCGTATTCCTCGGTGCGGGCGTTGAAGCCAAAGGCATCGTCGCCATCGGCTACCTTGCGGACGACGATGGCCCCTTCGGCGCCGGAATTGGCGGAGATCATCCGCAGCGGCTCTTCGAGGGCGCGGCGAATGATGCTGACGCCCACCGCCTCGTCGCTCTCGGCTTCGAGTTGGTCGAGTGCCGCTCGGGCCCGGAGGAAGACGACGCCACCACCGGCGACGACGCCTTCTTCGACCGCGGCGCGGGTGGCATGCAGTGCGTCTTCAACGCGGGCCTTCTTTTCCTTCATTTCGGTCTCGGTCGGAGCGCCGACATTGATCACGGCGACGCCGCCGGCGAGCTTGGCCAGCCGCTCCTGCAACTTCTCGCGGTCGTAGTCCGAGGTCGTTTCCTCAATCTGGCGGCGGATTTGGGCGACGCGGCCTTGGATGTCGGCGGCCTGCCCCGCGCCTTCGACGATCGTGGTGTTGTCCTTGTCGAGGGTGACGCGCTTGGCTTGGCCCAAGTCGTCGAGGGTGACGCCTTCGAGCTTAAGCCCTGCTTCTTCGGAGATGACCCGGCCGCCGGTGAGGACAGCGATGTCTTCGAGCATAGCCGTGCGGCGGTCGCCAAAGCCCGGGGCCTTGACGGCCGCGACCTTGATGGTGCCGCGAATTTTGTTGACGACCAGCGTCGCCAGGGCTTCGCCCTCAACATCCTCGGCGATAATCAGCAAAGGCTTGCTGAGTTGGGCGGTCTTTTCGAGGACCGGGACCAAATCGCGCATGGAGGAGATTTTCTTGTCGTGGATCAAGATGTAGCTGTCTTCGAGCTCGGCCGTCATCCCCTCTTGGTCGGTGACGAAGTAGGGAGACAGGTAGCCGCGGTCGAACTGCATGCCCTCAACCACGTCGAGGTTGGTGTCGGTGCCCTTGGCCTCTTCTACGGTGATGACGCCGTCCTTGCCGACCTTTTCCATTGCGTCGGCGATCAGCTCGCCGATAGCCGAGTCGTTGTTGGCCGAAATGGTGCCGACTTGGGCGATTTCCTCGCGCGACTTGACTTCCTCGCTAGCCTTGCGAATCTCGTCCACGACGACGGCAACGGCTTTGTCGATGCCGCGCTTGAGGTCCATGGGATTGGCACCGGCGGTTACGTTTTTGAGGCCCTCGCGGAAGATTATCTGGGCAAAGACCGTGGCGGTAGTGGTGCCGTCGCCCGCGACATCGCTGGTCTTGGAAGCGACCTCCTTGACCATCTGGGCACCCATGTTTTCGTAGGCGTCTTTGAGCTCGATTTCCTTGGCTACGGTGACGCCATCTTTGGTGACGGTCGGCGACCCGAACTTCTTGTCTAACACGACGTTGCGGCCCTTTGGCCCCAGCGTCACCTTAACGGCATCGGCCAACTTATCGACGCCTCGCTGGAGCGCGTCGCGCGCCGCCATATCAAATTCTAGCTGCTTGGCAGCCATAGTATATACCTCCTTAAATGGGTTGAATGGATGGAAAGGTTATAGCCATTAAATAAAATCTGGCACTCAAAAAAAGAGAGTGCTAAAAAGCAAAGTTGAACTGTTGAATATAGACATCTCCCCCTTTTTGTGCAAAAATGACCTCTACTTTTTGCCGGACGCCCGGTGGGGTGGGATAATCCGCATCGCCGCCGACAGCTGCTCGGTAGCCGTAGCGGGTGTGGGCAGAGGGGGCTAAATACTAATCGAGCAAGCTCTGAAATTGGTCTCGGAAGGACTGGAGATCGAACGCCCCCTTGCCGCGCACTAGCTTATCTTTGAGGGGGCGAGGCGTGTGGAATCAATTCGCTGGGGCCGCAGTATGAAGCCATCCGGGCCTTCCTCTAGGGAGAGCCGATCGCCTAGCCCTACGCCTAGCGCGTCCAATACGCTGGCAGGGAAGGTGACTTGGTGCTTGGAAGTAATTTTGATGAGCATGAATGGTTCCTTACCAAAAAGATATATCGTGAAAGGTAGCTTGGACAATCCTTGAATAGGTCGAATGAAACGCACCTTTGCCGAGTCGGGCGGATCGATTTTGCCCGGGCTTGGGCTTGGCAAAAGTCGCTGCGCCAGTTGCGGCGAGCCGAGCAAATTCCAGACGCGCTGATGTTGGTTGAACACCCGCCAACCTATACCGGCGGACGGGCGACGCGGCCCGAGCATCTCCTAGCCAAAGGGCTAGCGGTGGTCGCGATTGATCGCGGAGGCAGCGTGACGTTTCACGGGCCGGGCCAGATTGTGGCCTATCCGATTGTCGATCTGCGTCAGCGCGGTCGGGATGTACACCAGTACTTGCGCGATCTGGAGACCGTGCTAATCCGCACGTTGGACGCTTTTGGCTTGGAGGGAGAGGCGCGGGGCGGCTTGACCGGTGCTTGGGTCGGCTCGTCCAAAGTGGCGTCGATCGGCGTCAACGTGCGGCACTGGATCACGGCGCACGGTCTGGCCCTGAATGTGACTACCGACTTGAGCTACTTTGCGGCGATCAAGCCCTGCGGCTTGGGAAGCGAGGAAATGACTACGATGACCGCGCTGCTGGGGCGTACGTTGGACCAGAGCGAAGTCGAGGCTGAACTCCTGCGCGCATATAGCGAGGTATTCGCCTGCGAGTTGGTCGAGGTCGAGCGCCGGGCCTTGGCGGCTCGCATTGGCCGTCTCGAGCGAAATCCTTAGATTCAAAAGCCGCGACCGCTCGGCCCCAGGGGCCGATTATTCCTTTTATTCCCTTAAATACAAAGAACGAGGAGTCTTACTCTTATGGCCGATTGGCAGCCTAAAGTACCCGCAAACGGCGAAAAAATAACGGTAGTGGATGGCGCACTCAGCGTTCCAGACCAGCCCATCGTCCCCTTTATCGAAGGCGACGGCACGGGGCCGGACATCTGGGCGGCGGCCGTGCGCGTTTTTGACGCGGCCGTCGAGAAGGCTTACGGCGGTCGGCGGAAGATCGCTTGGATGGAGGTTTTGGCCGGCGGAAAGGCGTTTGAGCAAACCGCTAGCTGGCTGCCCGACGCCACGGTGGAGGCGTTTAGTGCCTATCTGGTCGGCATCAAGGGGCCGCTGACGACGCCCGTCGGGGGCGGGATCCGCAGCCTCAACGTGGCTTTGCGCCAGATACTCGACCTCTACGTGTGTCTGCGCCCGGTGCGCTACTTCAGCGGCGTCCCCTCGCCGGTGCGGCAACCCGAACTGGTGGATATGGTCATCTTCCGCGAAAACACCGAGGACATCTACGCCGGGATCGAGTTTGAACAGGGTACAGACGACAACGCACGCTTTAAGTCGCTCCTTGCCGAGCACTTTGCGGACCGCTACGGAAAAATTCGCTTTCCAGCTACCGCTGGCTTGGGCGTCAAGCCGATCTCGCAAGAGGGCACCGAGCGGCTGGTCCGCGCTGCGATTGACTACGCCGCGGCCCAAGGACGCGATAGCGTTACTTTGGTCCACAAGGGCAACATCATGAAGTTCACCGAAGGGGCCTTCCGCGACTGGGGCTACGAAGTGGCGCGACAGGCTTATGGCGGCGAGGAGATCGACGGCGGCCCTTGGACTCGCCTCGTGGTTGACGGCACCGAGATCACGGTCAAGGACGCGATCGCCGACGCCTTTTTACAGCAGATTCTCACGCGCCCGGCCGAGTATTCGGTCATCGCCACGATGAACCTCAACGGCGATTACATCAGCGACGCGCTGGCCGCTTGCGTCGGCGGCATCGGCATTGCACCGGGGGGCAACATCAATTACGCCACCGGCCATGCCATCTTTGAGGCCACCCACGGCACCGCTCCCAAATACGCTGGACAAGACAAGGTCAACCCCGGGTCGGTGATCCTGTCGGGCGAGATGATGTTCCGCCACTTGGGCTGGAACGAGGCGGCCGACCTAATCGTCAAGGGGCTGGAGCAGACGATTGCGAGCCGGGTCGTCACCTACGACTTTGCGCGGCTGATGGACGCGCCAACCGAGGTCAAGTGCTCGGAGTTCGGCGCGGCCATTATCGAGAACATGTAGTGACCGACGCGCTGACTCACCTCGACGAGCAGGGCCGCCTCAAGATGGTTGATGTGAGCGGCAAGGAGCCGACGGCGCGGCGGGCGCGGGTGCGCGGCGAGATTCGCATGGATGGCGCGACGGCGCGGCTGATCGCGGAGGACAAAGTCGCCAAGGGCAGCGTCTTGGAAGCGGCGCGCTTGGCCGGGATCATGGCCGCCAAGCGCACGGGAGAGTTAATCCCCTTGTGCCACCCGCTCAACCTGACCGCGGTCCGCGTGGATTTGCACGTCGGCGCGGATCGGGTTGAAGTCGAGGCCGAGGCGAGGATTGACGACCGCACGGGAGTAGAGATGGAGGCGCTGGTGGCGGCGAGCACGGCACTTTTGACGATCTACGACATGTGCAAGGGCGTCGATCGCGGAATGGTGATTTCCGAGCTGCGGCTCGTGGAGAAACGGGGCGGGCAGAGCGGGACGTGGGTGCGGGAAGAGGGGTGAGGAAATGCATCTTTTGAACGATAACCTTACTACAGTCTTCACAAGGTCAAGGGCGGGACACCCTCGATCCCGGACGCAACGGCAACTTGCAGGCGGGTGCGTGGTGTATCACTCCTCTCGCAATATGTCAACGGCTGCTTCAAAAATGCGATCCGTTCCACTTGCTAAAAGGTCATCCGGCGTCGAAACCCAGACGTCGGGAGCCAGACCATTGCCTTCGTGGTAAGGTTCAAAATTGGGGGCAGAGAGCAATGAGCTCGGAACTCTAAAGATCCAGCCGTTGGGCAGTTCACGAAAGGTTGTGTCGCCTGAAGAACCGCCTCCCGTTGTGTCGCCAACGACGGTGATATGAGGCAACGTACGCATCATCAGTACAAAGAGCTCTGCTGAGCTAAAAGAGGAACGGTTGGTGAGTACGACGGTTGGTTTGGTAAATTTGACCTTGCCTTTGGGTTCAAAGTACAATTGGATAGAAGCTAAATCACTGCGATGAGGCCCGTTGCGCCATTGACCATGCGCGTATAATCTCTTTTGTCGTGTAAATCTACCAGCAATATCCTCTGCATTTTGTTTGGCGCCTCCGCCGTTGTTACGCACATCGACAATAAGCCCTTTTAGGGGCTTCATTCTTTTTAAGGCGATTTCAATACGATCTCCCCAATTAGTACCTCCGAAATTGTCGATGTAAACATATCCGATTTGCTCGTCCAACAAGCGATATGTTATGGGGCTGTTTGTGCCTTTCATGGCACCACCCAAATAGTAGGTGCGTAAAATATCGCGGTCATAGTTGATCGGATATTGATCCCAATAAGCAGTGTATGAATAATACTCCGTGGGTGTGTCGAGGCTTACATGCCCATCTTGCAGGGTTGCGAGCATCTGGCGCATAACGAGAAAGAGTTCTTGATCTGTGGTTTGTGGTGTGATCTGCGGGCGATAAACGGCATAGACCGAATCCCAGTCCACGCCTTTGAGTTCAAATGAAGGATAGAGGCGGTCGTATTCTTGCCAAAGGTACTCAAAATTGCGCTCGGGTGTACTTTCTGGTGGGGCGTTGGTAATGGCTCGGCTACACCCTACGCATAAGAGTACAAAAATAAAGTGTGTTGGACGGCAAGTTTTCACGGTCTAAAACTCCCAATAGATCCATCCGTGTAGCTGATCGATGCCTATTCGCTTGGGACTCGTGGATTTCGGTGTGGTATAGCGATAGAACTGTCCCCAATACTGTATGTGGATATACCACCTGTCGCCGATTTTATGCGTCCAGTCGAGACTGTGTTCCACGCTCAAAAATCGGTGTAGGCTCGTTAGCTGGAAATCTATATCAGGGATGTAGTCGGAGTAAAGTAAGAACGTGAGTGCCGGTACAGATAGTTCATAGGTCAGAGACGATCTCGTCCATTCCAATTGCAGTGCTATTAACGGTTGCACCGAACCGACGCCTTCACCAAAAATCTCATTTAGATTTCTACTACTGTTGTATCGGCGAAAATGGATAAATGCCTGTTGTACGACACCCCAAAGAAGGCGTATGCGCTTGGGCGAATCAGGTTGGAAGTAGCGGCGATATGTGTACCGTATCTGCATGCGATATGCTTCGAGTTCACGCCTATAGAATGGGATCGAATTGTTGAGCGATGGGAGCCTGCTGGCACCTGCTATCAAGGATATATAGTGATGGCTTTTGGAATTTTGCGAGCGGTATTGAATGAGTCCGGCTCGTCCACCCCCATTGTACGTAAAAAGCGAAATCAGATCGTCTTTGCTTCTCACCCAAGACGAACCGAAACCAACGCCGATTTGGTGTGTTCTTTCGGTCTCGGCCTCCAAGCATTGCGCGAGCAGCACACAACCCACAAAGCCCCAACCAATATGCCGAATCATACGGTACTATACCGCCGCTGCCAGCTTGAGCAACACGGCCTTCTGGCTGTGCAGGCGGTTTTCGGCTTGGGTGAATATCAGGGAGCGTTCGTCGTGCAAGAGGGCACCTTCGATCTCATAGCCGTGGTGGGCGGGCAGGCAGTGCAGGATTTTCAGGTCTAGGCCGGCGAGCAACTCGCGGCTGAGTTGATAGGGCTGAAAGGTCTGGACCCGGCGCTCCTTTTCGCGGGCGTATTGGGGGTCGGTGAAAAACTCCATGTCGATCCAAGTGTCGGTGTACACGGCGTCAGACTTTGCCAACGCCGGATGCAGGGCCTCGGTGTGCTCATAGAGGCCCAAGCGCTGGGCTTCGGCGTAGAGTTCGTCGTCGCGGGCGGCCTCGTTGACCTCCGGGCAGACGCAGGTGACGTGCATGCCCACTTTGACGCCAGCGGCAATGAGCGAGTTGGCGACGTTGTTGAGTACCCCGACATAAGTCAGGCGCACTCCTTCGAGCCGCCCGAAAGCCTCCTGGAGGGTCATTAGGTCGGCCAATGCCTGCAAGGGGTGGTAGCGGTTGCAGCAGCCGTTCATCAGCGGTACTTGCGAGGCCGCGGCAGCGCGGCGCACATCGGCGTGTTCGAGCAAGCGAGCGACGATGAAGTCCGAGTAGCCGGAGAGTACGCGGAACTCGTCGCCCAAGTCGGCGAGGCCGAAGTTGGTGTTTACCCAATCGAGATAGAGGGCGTGACCGCCTAGCTGAGCGGTGCCGATTTCGCCGGCGCAGCGGGTGCGGGTCGAAGTCTTTTGGAAGAGCAGGACCACTGTGCGGCCAGAGAGGGCGTCGGCGTAGTGCGGCGGGGTAGCCTTGACCGCGAGGCCGAGCTCGACAGCTTGCTGCACATCGGCTGGGGACCAGTCTTTTAAGGTAATTAAATGCAATGGAACGTCTTGCTCCTTTTGGAGTGAAATAAAAATTGATAATTAAGAATAATTATTACTAAAGCGCAAGTGCCGGTCAATTTCGGCCAATACGCTCTCAACAATGTCTTGGGGCACACCCGTTCGCTCTAGCCCGGCCGCGCGAGCGTGACCGCCGCCGCCAAAAGTGCCGGCGACTTGGCTGACGTCGACCCGGTCGCGGGAGCGCAAGCTGATGCGGTAGCACCCGGGGGCGCGTTCCTTGAGCAGCACGGCCACTTCGACGCCCCTGATCATCAAGCCGTAGTTGACGACTTCGTCCGGTTCGCCCGCGCCCATGGCTTCGTGGTCGAGCTGGAGCACTGCCACGCGGCCGCCAAGGCGCAGCACCAAGCTCTCAATGGCTTGGCCGCGCTGTTTGACCGCGCCGAGGCTCTTGTTGCCAAAGACCCCTTCGGCGATAGCGTCTAGACGGACGCCGCGCCGCACCAGATCGGCCGCCACTTCAAAGGTGGTCGCCGTCGTTAGCGAGAAGCGAAAGCCGCCGGTATCAAAGAGAATCCCCGCATAGAGCTGGGCGGCGACAGCGGCGTCGATCGCATAGCCGAGGCCGATGGCGAGATGGTAGAGGAGCTCGCAGGTAGAGCTGATTTCCGCCACGATGTTCACCGCGCCGAAGCCCTCGTTGCCGCGGTGGTGATCGATGTTGAGGAGGCGAATGTCGGGGCTGAGACTGGGGCTCACCGGGCCGATGCGGTCGAGGGAAGGACAGTCCGCGACAATGGCGCAGCGATAGCGGGCCAAGTCGAGGTCGGCAAAGTGGCGCACGCCGTCCCAGCCGGCGAGAAAGGAGCATTGATCTACGGGCGGCTCGGGCAGGCCGATGTCGGCGCGCTTGCCGAGGCCCCTCAGCAGCTGCGCCCAAGCCATGCAGGCCCCTAGGCCATCGGCGTCGCTGTTGACGTGGGTCGTAAGCAGGAAGTCGTCCGCTTCCTCAAGGAATGCGTGCGTTGCTCTTAGGGGCAGGTCCAAAGTCATTTCTCCGCTCGCGGAGCGCGTAGGACGAAGTGAATGCGGTCTGATTCCTCGGTTCCCTCGTCAAAGGTGAAGCCGTCAAAGAACGCGAGCAACTCCCAAGCACTCGCCTCAACGCGGGCGACGACAGCCGCGACCGGATAAATGCGCTGAACATGGGTTTCCTCTAGCGCGACGGCGCTCCCGTCGCGGCGGATGCGGAAGTGGTTGCTCTGGAGCCGCTGGTCTGGGTCGTAGATGCTGTGCCGCTCGTAGGAAAAGCCCGGCCCCCGCTCGCTGGTGCGCGCATTGCGGAAGTAGCGCAGCGAATTGCGCTCTGTGCAGATGTCAAAGACGAAGAGCCCACCCGGCTGCACCATGGCCTGTGCGCCGCGCAGGGCCGCGTCGAGATCGGCGGGGGCGAGCAGATAGTTGACGCTGTCGTACAGGCAAGTGGCCGCGTCAAAAGGCCCGAGGCCGGCTAGCTGGCGCAAGTCCCGCTGGACGAACTCGACATCGGTGCCGACGGCCTTTTCGCCGGCGACCCGCAGCATGGCCGCGGAGCGGTCCACGCCCGTTACCTCATAGCCGAGGCGGTGGAGCGCGAAAGACATGTTGCCGGTGCCGCAGGCCAAGTCCGCGACGCAAACGGCGTCTGGGGCAAAGCGGGCGAAAAGCGCGTGGATGTAAGCGGCCCACGCGCCGTAATCGACATGGGCCATTACATAGTCGTAAATGGGGGCTAGCCCTTGATAGGGCGATTGCGCTGCATTGCCCACAGCTCGCGTCCTAAAAGCTCAAGTCTTCGTATGGGTCGCGGTATTCCTCGCGGAGGATCCGGTAAAAGCGGCGGCGGTCCCGCCGGGCGGGCGGGTGCGTTGGGACGCCGAGCACCTCAATGTCGAGCAGGCGAGTGGGCGTGACGAGGTGGATCTGCTCGCCCACGACCACGGCGTGAGAAGCCTTGGCCGGCTGGCCGCCGATTTGCACTCGGCCGGCGTCGCAGGCCCGCTTGGCTTCACTGCGCTGCTTGATCAGCCCCGTGTTCTTCAGAAATATATCCAGTCGCATCCCGTACTGGTCGTCGCAAGTTTTCCTCGTCGAGCCGAATCTCAACGTGGATTTGCTGGCGGTATTCGTCGATTAACTGGCGCATGGCCGCTTCGGTGCGGATGTCGCGAATCAGGCCCTCGAGCACGGCTTGGTCGTCGTTGATTTTGACGATGTAGCCCCCATCGTCTAAAAAGAAAGGCTCGCTGATGCCGCCCAGCTTGAGGTCGCGGAGGTACGGCTGGAGGAAGTTGGGAATCTGGTCCTTGGGGAAGGTCCCCCAGAGGCCGCCCTGCATGGCCGTCTGCGGGTTGGCCGAATACTGGCGAGCGAGTTGGGAAAACTCCTCGCTGTTCAGGGCGCGACCGCGCAAATCCGCGAGCGTCTCCCGCGCCCGGGCTTGGTCGCTGGCTGAGGTTTTGGCCAAAACGAGGATGTGGCTGGCGCAGATGGAGGTTTCGCGTTTTTCGCGCACCTGTATCAGGTGGTAGCCATAAGGGCTCAAAACCGGCTCGCTGGTCTGGCCCGGCTTGAGGGCGAAGGCCGCTTCCTCAAACTCGGGCACCAAGGTCCTAGGCGAGAAGCAGCCCAAGTCGCCGCCGAGCGAGGCACTGCCGGGGTCTTCGGAGTGGGCGCGGGCTATGGTGGCAAAGTCGCCACCCGCCGCGAGCAGGGCTTGGAGCTCTTCGATTCGCGCCCGTTTTTCTTGGAGCACCTCAGCGCTGGGCTGGATCTTGACCAGAATGTGGCTGAGCGAGATTTGGGCCGGCAAGGTGTCTTGGTGTGCGCTGCGGAACGCCTCTACGTCGCGATGGCTGACGTGTACCCGGTACGAGACAAAGGCACGCATCTGGCGCGAGAGCAGGCGGTGGCGGATTTCCTTGCGGTAGCGAGCCTTGAGCTGGCGCTCGCTCAAGCCCACGCGCGCCAGCATGCGCTCAAATTCCCCGTCGTCCATGCTGCTCTTGGCCATCTCGAACTGCTGGCCGAGCATTTCCTCGACTTCGGCGGGATCAATCTGAATGCTGTCCTGCTTGGCCTTGAGAACCAGCACTTGCTCGTCGATCATGGCGTTGAGGATGGCGCGACGCTCGGCCGCGAGCTCCGCGGATTCGGCAAAGATCGAAAGCCCGCGCTGCTCGGCCTCAAAGCGCAGTCGGTAGTTGAGCTCGGACCAGAGGATCGTGTGGTTGTCCACGGTGGCGACGATGCGGTCGATGAGTTCGGGCAAGGCGTTCACTCGCGGCGCGACACACAGGGCGAGGCAGAGCGTCAACAGCAGGCGATTTGGCGAAGGCAGTGGCATACTCAGGGGGTGGGGGCTGCGATAGCCCAGTCGGCGGAGTTTTTGAGTTGGGCGACGAGTTGATCGAGCTGAGATTGGTGATGCTCGCGCACCAGCGTCTCGACGATCTGAGAGCGCACTTGCGCGAGGTCGCGGACCGTGCCGACCTCGCCGTGCTCTAGGAGTTGGATGAGATGGTAGCCGTACTCGGTGTATATCGGCTCGGAGATGCGATTGAGCGGCAGGTCTTGGCACGCGGCCCATAGCACGGGGTTTTCCGCTTCCGAGAAATAGCCCAGCTCACCGCCCTTGTTGCGGGTCGCGCTGTCGTGCGAGTACTTGCGGGCCACTTCGGCAAAACTCTCGCCGCGCTGGCGCAGGGTTTGACGCTGGGCGTTGGCCTCGCGCCGGCTCGTCAGGAGGATGTGCCGCGCCCGAATCTCGGGGGCAGCCCGGCGGAAGTCGGCTTGATGCGCGTCGTAGTAGCGGCGAATTGCCGCCTCGCTGAAGGAGAGCTCCCGGTCTTGAAACTCGGCGTCGAGCAGGGCCGCTACCAGCAGATCGCGCCGCAGCTGCGCCAGAAGCGTTTTGAGCCGCGTCTGCTGATGAAGCCCCCGGGCGAGTGCTTCCTGATAGAGCAACTCTTGGCGCACCCAGTCCTCGATGAGCTGCGCTCGCTCGCCTTCGGCGGCATCGGCATCCGGGCGAAGGGCGAGCTGGCCGACCAAGTCGCCCTCGGTGAGCTCGGCGTCTCCGACGCGGGCGACGATGTCGCGGGGGCTCGACGATTCACACCCCAACAGGGCGCTGAGCGCGAGCGCGCTGGCGAGCAGTGTTTTCAGAGGATTTCCTCCAAGATGGTGTGCGCCTTTTCCAAACGCTCTATCTCGTCGCGGCCCGGCACCCGGGCCTCAACCCTGAGCTGCTCGCCCAAGTCGAAGTCGAGCCGGGTGGAGCACTGCTCCACCATCTTCTGAATGTCGGCCGGTGCGATCGGCTTGGTGGGTAGAAAGGCGAGGCGAAAGCGGCTCTGCTCCAACTGGACGCTTTCGAGGCCGAGCTGGCGGGCCATGATCTTGATTTCCATGATGTGCATTAGGGCGCGCGCGGGCTGGGGCAGGCGTCCAAAGCGATCCTGCATCTCCTCGCGGATGTCCAACAACTCGACGATGCGGCCGGCGTCGGCTAAGCGCTGGTAGAACTCCATCTTTTGGTCCGGGTCGCGCAGGTACTCATCTGGAATATAAGCCGAGACCGCAATTTTTATCTCGGGTTCGGGGTTGTCCGGGGCGTACTCGCCCTTGATTTCGCGCATGGCCTCGTCGAGCAAGCGGCAGTAGAGGTCGAAGCCGACCGCGGCGATAAATCCGTGTTGCTGCGCCCCCACTAGATTGCCGGCGCCGCGGATTTCTAGATCGCGCATGGCGATGTTGAAGCCAGACCCTAAGTCGGCAAATTCCTCGATGGCGCGCAGGCGCAGGCGGCTCTTCTTGGTCAGTTTCTTGCCCTTGGGCACCAGCAAATAGGCGTAAGCGCGCTCGTTGGAGCGGCCGACCCGGCCTCGGATTTGGTAGAGCTGGCTCAGGCCCAGCGCGTCGGCGCGGTTGACGATGATGGTGTTGACCGAAGGGATGTCGATACCGGATTCAATGATCATGGTGCAGACTAAACAGTCGTACTTCCGTTCCAAGAAATCGACCATGACCTTTTCTAGCGGCCTAGGGGGCATCTGCCCGTGGGCCACGCCGAAGCGCACCTGGGGCAGGAGGTCTTGCAGATATTCCGCGAGCCGCTGAATCGACTGCACTCGGTTGTGGACGAAATAGACTTGACCGCCGCGCTCGACCTCGCGGTGGATGGCCTCGGCAATGCGGGCCTCGTCAAAAGCGAGTATCTCGGTGTGAATGGGCAGGCGGTCCTGCGGCGGGGTGTTGATCACCGACATGTCCCGAGCGCCCATCATCGACATGTGCAAGGTGCGCGGAATTGGGGTCGCCGTCAGGGTCAGCACATCGACGAGTCGCTTTAGTTGCTTGAGCCGTTCCTTGTGGCGGACCCCAAAGCGCTGCTCCTCATCGACGACCAGCAGCCCTAAGTCGCGGAAGCGAATGTCCTTGGAGAGGATGCGGTGGGTGCCGATGAGCACATCGACTTGGCCGTTTTTGACGTCGCGGAGGATCTGCTGCTGCTCCTTGGGCGAGCGGAAGCGGCTGAGCACCTCGACGCGCGCCGGGGTGTGCCCCATGCGCTCCGAAAAGGTCTGGTGGTGCTGCTCGGCGAGAATGGTGGTGGGCACCAGCACGGCCGTCTGCTTGTGGTCGCAGACGGCCTTGAAGGCCGCGCGCACGGCGATTTCGGTCTTGCCATAGCCCACGTCGCCGCAGACTAAGCGATCCATCGGGTGCGGCGTTTCCATGTCCTTTTTGACCTCTTCCATGGTGCGCAACTGGTCGGGCGTCTCTTGGAAGGGAAAGGCCGCCTCCAACTCGCGGTGCAGCGCACCATCGGCCGAGAACACAAAGCCGGGCCTTGCCTTGCGCTCGGCGTAGAGATGCACCAGCTCGCTGGCCATTTTGAAGATCTCTTTGCGCGTGCGCTCCTTGAGTTTTTCCCACGCAGCACTGCCCAGCTTGTTGAGCAGGGGTATCTCGCCGTCGGCGCTGGAGTACTTGCGCAAGCGGTCGAGCTGTTCGACCGGGACAAAGACGCGGTCTTGGTCCTGATAGGCCACCACGAGGCAATCGTGCTCGCGTCCGCTGATTCGCAGGCGGCGGATGCCCGAGTAGCGGCCAATGCCGTGGTCGATGTGAACGACGAAATCGCCGCGCTGCAAGGCGCCGTAGTTGGCGATGGACTTGGCCGAGCGGAACCGACGGTAGCGGTAGCGGCGCTTCTGGCGGCTGAAGATTTCGTGGTCGTTGAGCAGGGCTAGCTGGGCTTGCGGAAAGACGAACCCCTGATGTAGCGAGCCAAGCCCTAAGTGGATCTCGTGGCAATCGGCGAAAATTTCTCGCAAGCGGCTCGCCTGTCCTTGGGTCTCGCAGCGGATGTGGATGGCGTAGGACTCAGTGGCGAGTCGGTCCATTTCCCGCTGGAGGAGGGCGCGCTCGCCGGCAAAGATGCGCGGCTTGGTGGCTTCAAAGCGGATGGCGTCGGCGAGCTGG
The DNA here is from genome assembly GCA_965242865.1 of Candidatus Latescibacterota bacterium. Lineage (GTDB taxonomy): Bacteria > Latescibacterota > UBA2968 > UBA8231 > UBA8231. Next base: position 3,102,599 of record CBDETK010000013.1, on the reverse strand, counting down.
CCCAAGGGGGCTGGCTCGAGCCGGGGGTGGTTGTCGAGCTGCGCGAGGAGCCAATCCCGGTCGCGCAGGAGTGCTGACGGAGGCAGCCGCGCTTCTTTTGACCGCGCCCGTTCGTATTCTTGGCGCGGCTTTGCTAGGGCCTTGTCGAGGGCCGCGGCGAGGTCCTCGCGTTCCTCCAAAAAGAGCACCGGCTCTTTGAGGTATTCGAAAAGCCCGGCGTCGCGGCCGTAAAGTACGGAGATGTAGCACTCAATGCCGTCGAGCGACTCGCCGAACTCCAACTGGTCTTTTAGCGGAGCGAGGGCTTTGGCCGCGCCCGCGGCCTCAATCCGCTGGAGATAGTCTTCGTAAAACGGGGAATCGAGCAGCACCTCGCACGCCGGCAGCACCCAAGCCTCTTCGCAGGTGCTCAGCGAGCGCTGAGTGCTGACGTCAAAGTGGCGGATGGATTCGATTTCATCGCCGAAGAACTCGCAGCGGTAGGGGTGCTCAACCCCGAAAGGGTATATGTCGAGGATGCCGCCGCGCAGGCTGAACTGACCGATGCCGTCGATGGCCGCGACGCGATCAAAGCCACAGGCGACCCAGTGCGAGCAGAGGGCGTCGAGATCGCGTTCCTCCCCTACCTTGAGGAGCTCAGTGCCCAATTCGAGGGCATGGGGCGGAATGAGCGGCTCGAGCAGAGCCGAGGCCGGGGCGACGACAAGGGCCGGTCCGCCGCGCATGAGCCGGTCGGCCACGGCCACGCGCAAGCTGGTGATTTCGAGGTCCGGGGACTGCCGGTCGTAGATGCCAGTGTCCCAAGCGGGGAAGTAATAGACCATCTGCTCGCCCGCAATGACTTGGAGGTCGTCGCGCCACTGCTCGGCGCGGTCTTCGTCGGCCGCGACGATGAGGACCGGGCGTTCAAAGGCCGTGCGAAGGTGACTGGCGAGAAACGCGGCGAGGGTTGTGGGCAACCCGTGGAACAGGATGGGTTGCTCGCCATTCGCAAGCCGGGCCGAGACCTCTTTGAAGCTATGCGTCTGCGCGGTTAGGCGAACGATGGGATCGAGTGAATGGGCCGAATCCATTCCGTTTTTAAGGTGCTATTAGAGAAGTTTCAGCGAAAACAGCCGAGGCCGGGCATGTCCGCAGTAGGGCAATCCGAAAAAAAGGGTCTGCGACGGCATGTCGTAAACCCTTTGCTACCTGACCGCTTATCATGGTGGAGCTGAGGGGAATCGAACCCCTGACCTCCTGAATGCCATTCAGGCGCTCTCCCAACTGAGCTACAGCCCCACAAGAGCAAAGAAGATAAGCAATCTGCCTCTACATCGTCAAGGAGTGGAGGCCAGCCACCTACGGCACGGCTGCTTTCAGGCTGAGCCACGCGGCGCGGTGTCGCAGCTCCACTTGCACCTCGGCCCCAAAGTTTGCGAGGTGGGCATCGACATAGGCGTCGGTCGCGGCCAAGGCGACCGAGAGCGCGAAATAGAGCAGGCGGCTGTTGCGGCGGCTGATGTGGGCTTGGTGTTGCTCGGGCGTACGCGAGGGGCGGATGCGGTGCTGTTCGACCACCACCGCGGCGAGGGCGGTCGCGCTAGCCGCACCGAAAAACAGCCCCTTGACCGGGCGGTCGTTGTAAAACTGTCCCCAGCCGGGCAACACGGCCGAGCGCAGGAGCGCGCCTTGCGCCGAAGGCTGCGCGTCGGTGCGAGTCGAATCGGTCGCGGCCTCGGTCGCGGCGGCCGGTCGCCCGGCGAACAGGACGAGGAGCAGGCTAGCCCAGCCGAGCCACAATCGGGTAGCCCCGTACAAAGGCCGTCCCTTCCATGGCGGCTCGGCCCGCCGGTTGTACTTGGGTTAGTTGGAGGGCACCCTCGCCGCAGGCCACGGTTAAACCTCGGCGGCCATCGGCGCAGAGTACGGTGCCGGGCGCACCGCCGCCCGCAGCGCGTTGAGTCCGGTGTACTTTGAGCGTTTTGCCCTGCCAGTGGGTATAGGCCCCGGGCGCGGGATTCATGCTGCGGACGAGGTTGCGGACCCGCTCGGCTGGTTGGCGCCAGTCGATCCGGCTGTCCTCTTTGGTCAGCTTGGGGGCATAGCTGACGCCCTCCGCGCTTTGGGGCCGTCCGGTGAGGCGGCCGTCTGCTAGCCCATCCACGGTCTCCACGACCATCTGAGCACCCGCCACGCCCAAGCGGGCCTCCAGCTCACCGGCTGTCTCATCGCAGCCGATGGCAAAGCGGCGCTGGAGCAAGATATGCCCCGCGTCCATGCGCGGGCTGAGTTGGAACGTGGTGATGCCGGTCTCCTGCTCGCCGTTGGCGACCGCCCAGATAATGGGGGCCGCGCCGCGATACGCTGGCAAGAGCGAGGGGTGCAGATTGATTGAGCCGAGGCGAGGAATGGCGAGTAGGCGACGGGGCAGGATTGAAAAGGCGACGACGACCAAGAGGTCGGGCGCTCGGGCGGCCAGTGCTGCGGCTAGCGCGGGGTCTTTGACCGAGGCCGGTTGCAGGACTTCCAATCCGAGCTTTAGTGCTTGTTCTTTGACCGGCGGGCTGGCAAGCCGACGCCCTCGCCCTTGGGGTCGGTCGGGATTCGCGACTACGGCGCTGATCTGGTGGCGGCTCTGGGCGAGGGCTGTTAAGGAGGGAACCGCAAAGCGAGGGGTTCCCATAAACACGAGCCGCACTACTTCCCCTTGCCGCCGGCGTCTTCTTTGTTTTTTACGCGCGAAACGGCCGCTCGCGAGATCTCGATCTTGACGTTGTCGGCGATTTTGACCACGAGGATATCGTCTTTGATGTTGAGAATGGTGCCGTGAATTCCGCCGCTGGTGACGATTTTATCGTTTTTTTCGAGTTCGTCGATCATCCGCTGTTGGTTCCGCTGTTTTTTCATCTGCGGCCTCAATATCAAGAGGTAGAGAACCAAGAACATCAGCACAAAGGGGAGGAACTGGACGATGGCGTTGGGCTGTTCGCCGCCTTCGGCGGGTGCGCCGCCCATAGCGTAGGCAGTGGCGATGAAATCGAACACGGAGCAATTCCTTTCCGTAGAATCTAAGTACGCGACCCTTGCTTTGAGGCCGCCTTTTTTGGTGTTCCCGTTGCGTCCGGGATCGAGGGTAAGGCGTTCAGAGTACGAGGCGGGAACGCCTTTGTCAAACCCGTTGACATTGCAGCAGGGGCGTCATTAAGATGGAACTGAGGAGGATTGGACATGAGCAGAAAACGACCCAAGGCGCGGCCCAAGGGCCTAAACAAGCATCAGCGGGCGGCGTTCCGCCGAGGCGAGCTGCGCGTGGGGCGCGAAGAGATTCAAGAGCTGTTGCAGATGTCGCGCAGCGCCGACCCAGCCGATCGCCTGCAGGCCGCGTCCTTTTTGTGCCCCTGCCATGTGCGTCAGAGCATCGGCGCGGTCTGGAAGGCGCTCTATCGGATGCTCGAAGACCAAGATGCGCGGGTGCGCCGCGCCGCTTGGCACACGCTCGAAGACGGCGGTAAGCCCGACGACCCCGCGCTCGACGCGATCATAGAGCGGACCTTAGAGCGCGAGACCGACAAGCAAGTGCTCAATTTTGCCCGGCTGTTTTCCCAAGGGCGCGCCAAGCGCAAACAGATCGAGTTTGAGAGCGCGGCAATTCCCGAATATGCCGAGCGCGGCAAGTGCGATTTCTGCGGAGCGCGGCAAGTGCCAGTCAAGCGGGATTTTGCGACCGAACTCGACATGGGCGGAGCGCGGCGATTCGCCCTAGTATGCGCCCCCTGCGATCGAGCGGCCTGAGCCGGTCCGCTTAGCGGCTTTGGTAGCCGGCGAGAAATTCCGCCTGATAGGCCGCAAAGTGCCCGCGGAGAATCGCGTCGCGCATCTCGCTCATTAGCTGCTGAAAGAAAAAGACGTTGTGGAAGGTGGCTAGGCGCGGGCCGAGCACTTCGTTGGTCTGGAAGAGATGGCGCAAGTACGCCCGGCTGTAGTGACGGCACGTGGCGCAAGCGCAATCCGCGGCGAGCGGTTGGGGGTCTTGGGCGTGGCTGGCGTTTTTGAGGCGCAGGCGGCCCCGGCGGGTAAAGGCCGTGCCATTGCGCGCATTGCGGGTGGGGACCACGCAGTCAAACATATCGACGCCGGCCGCAACGGCCTCGACCAAGTCGTGCGGCAGGCCCACGCCCATCAGGTAGCGCGGTTTTTCCGTGGGCAGGTGGGGGGTAGTCTGGCGCACAACCGCGAACAGGTCCTCGTGCGGCTCGCCTACGGCTAGGCCGCCAATGGCATAGCCGGGCAGGTTGAGTTGCACGAGTGCTTGGGCGCACTCGCGGCGCAAATCGGGATAGACGCTGCCTTGGACAATGCCAAAGAGTGCTTGGGGGGGGCGGTGGACGCGCTCGGCCGCCAATTCTCGGTGGCGGCTCAGGCAGCGCTCGGCCCAGCGCACGGTCCGCTGCATGGACTCTTGCGCGTAGGTGCGCTCACAGGGATACGGCGTGCATTCGTCGAAAGCCATGATAATGTCGGCGCCGAGCCCATGCTCAATTTCCATGACCTTCTCAGGGGTGAAGAAGTGGTGAGAGCCGTCCAAGTGCGATTGGAAGCGCACGCCATCGGCGGTGACCTCGTTGCGGTCGCTGAGGCTGAAGACTTGGAAGCCGCCGCTGTCGGTGAGGATCGGCTTGGGCCAGCTCATAAAGGAGTGGAGTCCTCCCAGCCGGTCGATGAGTTGGTGACCGGGGCGCAGGTAGAGGTGGTAGGCGTTGCCGAGGATGATCTGCGCTTGGGCGGCGATTAGGTCCTGTTGGTCGAGGGTCTTGACTGTGGCTTGGGTGCCGACGGGCATAAAGACCGGCGTGTGGACGGCGCCGTGGGGCGTGTGGAGGACGCCCGCCCGCGCTCCGGTTGCAGCGTCTTGGGCGACGAGCTCAAAGTGGAAGGGCGCGGGGCTCATGGCAGCAGCCGGGAGACGGGGACGAAGCGAAAGCCGCGGCGCTCTAGCTGGGGCAGCGCAGCCAACAGAGCGACGAGCGTTTCTCGGCGGTTGTGCCCCACGCCGATGGCTTGGCCCGACTGAGCCGCGAGCGCGGCGAGTTCCCAGAGCTTAGCCCGAATGGTTTGGGCGTCGGCGACCTCGTCGATAAAGAGGTCGCGATTAACGGCTCTAATATCCATATCTACCGCTAGTTGATAGGCGACGGACGAGGCCGTGGTGCGGCTGTCGAGGAAGAGCAGGTTGCGGTCCTTTAGCTCGGAGAGCACCAAGCGCATCACTCGCTCGTCGGCCGTGGCCTTGGATCCCATGTGGTTGTTGGCTCCCCGGGCGTGGGGTACGCGCTGCAAGGCGCGGCGCACTCGGCGGCGGATTTCCGCGTCGTTGAGGTCCACGAAAATGGCGTTCACCCCGGGAAATGCCCCCCCTCGGGGTTCCATCGGCAGGTGGACTAACACCTCGTGGCCGTTGGTGTGTACCCGGTCGGCGAGGGCGTGGGCGGGGCCGGGGCCGGGCAAGAGCGAAAAGGTCAGGGTCTGCGGTATGGCGCAGAAGTGCGCGGCGATCTGGCCGTCGGCAAAGTCGTCAATGACAATGGCAATGTTGCCGGTGCGGCGGCTCTCGGCTACCGCAGCGAGGCTAAAGAGGGTCGTCTGCACCTCGCCCAAGCCGCAGCGGATTTCGACGCGCCCTTGCCGCTCGCGGGCACTGAGGACTTGGCCGCCGAGCCGCTGGACAAAGTGCGCGATCCGCAAGTTCACCTCGGCTAGGGGCAAGTCGGCGGGGACGCCGACCTCAATGCGGTCGCGGCTCTTGGAATAGAGCGCCGGCCAGAGGCCCAAATCGGCCAAGGTGCTGTCGATGCCAGCGTAGAGCGCGTCGGCTAGCTGGCTGGCGTCGGCTGCTGGGGCGGGTGCGGGCGCGGGGGCTGGCGCGATGATGGGTAAGTCGCTGGCTGGTTCCGGCGCGGGCGTATAGAGCAAAAAGGCGATGGTGCTGGTCAGCAACAAACCCCCCAAGGCCAAGTGCCAGCCGGGATGGCGCTGGCGCTTGGCCAAGCGTTTGCCCATCGGCTCAGGGCGCGACTTGCTGCTTTAGTGCCGCCCAGCTAAAGGCGGTTGCCAAGGGCTTGCCGGCCTCGCCGCAGGAGCCGGTCAAGGCATCGTTCTCCCAGCGGACGATCTTCCACAGGTTCTTTTCTGGGTCGAGGCGGAGCTTGTAGGTCATGTTCTGATCCACGCGGAAGCCATCGCCATTATCGTCGACCAAGGTCATCTGCACCCGGCCGTAGAAGACCTCCCAGTCTTCGTCTGGGTGGCCGTCGGGATCGCCGTCAAAGGCTTCCGGGTATTCGGCCCCAAGTTCTTGAACGCGGCGAATCTGCTCAAAGTCGTAACTAAAATTGCGATAGATGTCGAAAATACCCGGCCGGGACCCATCGCGGCTGCCGCCCATGATTGCCAGTTCTTCCTCCAAGTTGTTGAAGTACGCCACTTCGAGGAGACAATTTTTCTCGGTAAACAAGAAGTCTTGGTCGAGCAAGCTCTCGTAGAGCTCCTTGTCGCGAGTTTCCATGGCGCGGTCGAGGTTGTCCATGAGCTGCTCGGGCGTTGTGGCCGCGGGGGCGGGGGGGCGCCCCGGCTCTATGTCGTCGCGTTTTTGCTGTTTAGCTCCAAAGGGGTTGCTGCAGGCACTCAAGGCGAGGAGGCCGCAAAAGCTCAGGAGGGCAAGTGATTTCACGGTCGTACTCCATTTCGTTACGGGGTTCGTTGTGCTCCTTGAAATATACATTATTCGAGCAGTACAAGAGAATTAGGAACGCGCCGAGCGTTCACTGCGAGAAGATCGCCCGCAGCTCCCCCCAAGAGAACTTGGCCGAAGCTCGGGCGCGCTGGTCGCGCCAAGCCGCGATGGACCACACGGGATTTTCCGCCGTTAGCGTCACCAAGTCGATTTCCGCAACCCCCTTAATGCCGATGGTGTTAAACGTCGTTTCCGCGGCGTCTGACTCGGTCGCGCTGACTCGCTCGACGAACTCGGCTTCGTAGGGAAAGATAAAGGTCTGGCGCAGCTCGTCGTCGGAGAGGATGCGCTCGTCCGCGGACGAGTTGAACCAGCGCACAAAGCGCGCGCTATGGATCCGCTCCGGCGAGAGAATGAGGCGGGCGAAGTTGTGCTCCTCGGCCGCTGCCCAGAGGGTGTCGCGGTCGGCGTCGTAGATCTCTGGGTATAGCTGCACGTCCTCGGGGTCGGGGACGAAGACAAAATCGTCGGTGAACTGATCCATGTACTGTTGGGGGCTGCGGAACTCGGGTTGGGCTTGAAAGATAGAAGCGAGATTGGCCAGCACCGCTTCGGGGCGCGTGCGCTCGCGCAGGAAGAGTTGGGGGCCGCTGGGGCAATCGGGAATTTGGGTCGATAGCGGGGTCTTAGGGTCCGGGCGCGCCTCCTCGACGGTGACGTCCGCGCAGTGGGGAAAAAGCTGGACGCTCGTCGCGTCGGGCACACAGCGACAATCCACTTGTTCGCTGTCCCCGATGGCGCAGCCTGCCAACAGCACCGCAAGCAGAAGGGATCGGGACGAGAGCATGCTCAGTGGGCGACAAAAGGCACGGGCGCGAAACAGACGACAAAGACCAGCAGGCAGAGGTAGCCGACAACGTGCCGGCTGCGGTTCAGCGCGACGAAGGGGTCGTAGGGAGCCGGGTGATCCCTGCCAAAGATCGCGAGAAAAAAGGCCAGCGCGAGCCACCCCGGCCATCCTTGGGGCCATTCCCACAGCAGCGACAGGATCCCGTAAACGCCCAAGGCCAGCAACGCGACGTACGCCGTGCGGGCGATCTGCCGGTGCCGGGGGCCAAAGAGAGCGTACGCGATGTGGCCCCCGTCGAGTTGGCCGATCGGAAAGAGATTGAAGGCCGTAATAAACAGCCCAACCCAACCGGCAAAAGCCACCGGGTCTAAAAGGACTAGCTGGTCCGGCCCAATGGCGGGCAAGACGAGCGCGGCGATGCCGGAAAAGAGCAAGGGCGCCCCCAATTCGATGGGGGCGGAGTGAAAGGAATCGGCCGAAACCACGGCCGAGCGCGACAGCCCGACAAAGCAGGCCGCGAGCGCGACGACAAAGCCCGCCAGCGGGCCAGCCGCGCCAATGTCGAGGAGGGCGCGCTTGTTGGGGATGGGAGAGCGAATTTTGATGACCGCGCCCAAAGTGCCGAGGAAGGAAACGTAAGGCAGGGGGAGAAAGTACGGCAGCGAGGCCCTGACGCCCCAGCGACGCGCGGCAAAGTAGTGGCCAAATTCGTGGACCGCGAGAATGAAGATCAAGGTCGCGGCAAACGGGATGCCCTCGACGAGGTGGACCCACGCCGCGAGGCTGCTCAGCGGGTCAACCCCTTGCTGCATGGCGCCGGCCGTCGCAGTCGAAGCAACGGTCGAGAAAAACAGCAGCAGGTGGACCCACAAGCGCGAGGAATTGGGACGTTGGGTCGGAGAGGGCGGCACCGCGGGCGACCTTGTTTTGCGCCAGAAGTTCAAGGGGTTGCCCTTTCTAGCTGGAGGCTGACCCAGTGCGCGTCGCCCCAGCCCGCGCCAAAAGGCACATAAGCGTAGTCGATGACCCAGTGCTTGCCCACGAGGCCCAGCCCGGCCGCGAGGCCGCGGTTTTCAGTGTTCTGATAGCCCGCACGCAGGCGCAAGCGCTCGCCGGCCCGGTACTCGCCGCCCAGATGCAGGGTGAGGTCGTCGCCGCGGGCCTTTTGCGCTTCAACCGCCACGCGCATGTCGGCCCGGCCGACCCAAGCGACGCCGACGCGAGCTTCTAAGGGCAGGTCGGTCTCCCGGCGGTCGAGGCGGTTCATGCGGCCCAAGTTCCGCACAGTGGCCCCCAAGCGCAAGCGGGCCGCGACATCAAACACCAGCCCAAAATCAGCGGCCACACCGCTGGCGTTTTGCGTGGAAATGGACTGGCGGATGAATTTTAACTGCACGCCGAGGCGCGTCCGCTCCAGCTTGCGGGCATAGCTCAGGCCAACCGCTCCCTCATGCACGCCAAAGCGCCCCAGCGGCTCGGTCGAGGGGCCGGTGCGCCGCTCTAGGTCGCCGTCGTGCAATAGTTGGGCGGAAAGCCCCCATGTACTGGGGCCGCGAGCCTGCGTCAGGTGTAGCTGGTTGTGGCGGATGTTCTGGATCGAGACTTGGTGGTTAAAGGCGACGCTGCGCCCACGCGATTGCCGGGCCGCCGGGTTGAGGGATTGGGCACTGAGCAAGGCTGTCGCCGCGCCGGCCAAGGCCGCGGCTGACGCCCCGCCCCCTTGGCGTAGCGAGGGCAGCCCGGCCGCGGCCAGAGCCGTGGGCAGCGTTAAGAGCGCGACCAATAAGAGAGCCATCACTCGGTCAGAACGCCAGCACTAGCCCCACGGTCGTGCGGCCCCCAGCGCCGAGGGGATCGGTTAAGTACGCGTATTGGAATTGCAAGGTCTCGCGGTGCATGGGGTGCAAGGTCAGCCCAACCGAGAGCTGGCCCCCGTCTTCGGCCCCGAGGCGGTGGAGGCCGCCGCGCATTGCGAGCAACGCACTGAGCTGCCACTCGGCCCCGAGGTTGACGCTCTGCTCTCCATCGGCGCGCAGCTCGGCGGCCAACAGCAGGACCTCCAACAGCCGCTGGGAGGCGCCCAAGACGAGGATGCGCGGCAGGGCATTCTCCGTGGTATTCGACCGCTGGTCGGCGCGGCGCACCTTCCAAGTGAGTCCAGTGCCAAAATTGGCTGCGCTCGCGCCGAGCCAAGTATGCTCGGCCACGCGAAACTGCACCCCCAAGTCAAAGCCTGTGCCGTTGGCCGTGGCTTGGGGAGCGGCGGGAATGCGGATGCCCTGTCTGAGGATTTTAACGGCCAAACCAACCGCGAGGCGCGGCCCAAAGGCGCGCCCGATTCCCAAGATAAAAGCGTTGGCTCGATCCTCGATTGGCCCAGTGTACTGACCGCTAGCCGTGCGGCCCTTGATCCCGCCGACTGCGGCATGAGACCAAGCAAAGCCAAAGCCCATGTCGCCGCGCACATTGAGCGCGACAGCGGCACTGCCTTGCTGCCGCCCGAGCGAGCGCGACTGCATGGAGGTCTGGAGGGTCTTGCCGCGCAGGCGGGCGAGGCCGGCCGGATTCCAGTAGGGAGACGACGCATCGTCGGCCGCGGCGACAAAGGCCCCCAGCCCTAGGCCGCGGGCCCCCAGCCCCGTTCTGAGAAAGGCCGCGGCAAAATCGGCCCCGTGCGCGGCCGAGGCCGCGAGCAATAGCGCGAAGAGCGTTTTCAATCGAGCACCACTACTCGGCCAAAGGTCTGTTGGCCGGTGGTTAGGGCAATGCGGTAAAAGTACGTGCCATTGGCTACTGGTTGGCCGCCTTGGTCGCGGCCATCCCAAAGGACGCGGTGATCAACGCCACCCGCAAAGGGCGCGTTGGCCGCGAGGGTGCGGACGAGGCCGCTGGCAAAGTCGTAGATCGCGACCGAGACCGTGGCGTCCCGCGACAGGCTAAAGACGATGGTCGCCGCTTCGCGCGAAGGTGCGAAAGGATTGGGGGCTGCATACGCGAGGGCAGTGCTGTCGGCCACGCCGCCCGCGCCGACGAAGGTCCCTCCGTCCACGGTGCGGGTGCGAATTAGGTCGCGGATGACGCGCCAAGTGGCCCCCTCGTCCGCAGAGCGTCCCAGGCCCTGCTCGGCTCCCACCCAAAGCACATCGCCCACCCCGGCAATCCCGACGAAGGTGCCGGTTAGGGGCTGGCCATCGACGACTTCTATTGGGTCCCAGACGCGCTCTGAGTCGGTCGTCAGGGTTGGGTCCGGGCTGGCCAGCAGCCCTTGGTCGGTGGCAGCCCAAACAAAATTGGCAGTAAAAGCAACATCCCAAGCAAAAGTCGGCCCGGTGTGCATCCAAGTCTGGCCGAGGTCGCGGCTGACGCTGATGGCTTGGGTTTGGCCGGGCGCTGTGGTACTGGTTCCCGCCCAGATGGCAGTGGTGCCGTCCGGTAGGATTTGGCGATCGAGGGCGACGACCCAGTTGCCGGCTGGCTGGCTCGGGAGGGGAAGGCCCTCTTCGCTGAGGCGCACTTTGGCGTTTTGCCAATGTTGGCCCCCATCAAAGGTGAAGGCGATTCCACCCGAAGTGCCGACCCACACCGTATCCCCGTAAGCCATAACCGCAAAAGTGCGGTGCAGGAACTCTTGGCTGGCCAAGCTGTCGGCGGTTGTTCGCAGCGAGGCGATTCTGCTCGGATCGGCGTTGTCGCTGGCGAGGCTATCGGCCACATTTCGCAGGCTGTCGGCGGCCGTTTCTCTGGCGAAAAAGACGATCTCGTCGGCGCCGCCGGGCAAGAAGGGTTCCCAAGTGCGGCCTTGGTCGAGCGAGCGCACGGTCGAGCCGGCGAAGAAGGCGGCGTACACGGCGTCCCCAGTGATGGAGATGTCAAAACAAGCATTGAGGATGGTCGTGCCGGGAGTGCGCTCAAAACCGGGCTTGGAGGGGTCGAAAATGAACTCGTTGGGAAGGTGTCGCCAGGAGCGACCGCCATCGTGGGAAAAGCTCAACCCCGTGCCCGCTTGCCTCGCGCCCTGCCCAGCGATGACCGAGTCGACCAAGGTGGCTACCCACACGGTATCGCCGACCGCGGCGAGGGCACTGATCGCACCGCGGCCGAGGCCGTTGAGCTCGGTAAAGGTGGCCCAGTCCGTAGTGTTGAGGCCGTTGCTTTGCGCGGGATCGAGCCGCGCCACTCCACTTTCAGTGCCGACCCATAGATAACGCCCACTCCAAACGACGTCGCCGATTGAGGTGCCGAATAGCCCGCGGATAGGCTCGGATGCTTGGTGGAACCGCTGGGGCCGGAGCGCGTGGCCGGGCGATAGATGCAGCGCGAGGACGAGCAACGCAAAGGAGCAGAGGAGGGCCGGCCGAAAAAAGAAAGAGGTCATCAAGCGAGCGTTTTTACTGCGGCTCAAGCATAAGTGGCGGCCCGCTCGCGCATGGCCTCGATTACTTCGTACCCGACTCCGTACTCGCCGATGCGGGTGCCTTGGTCGCCGCCGTGGCTGTCGGACCCGCCCGACTTGATCAGGCCGTAGCGGTCGGCGAGTTGATCGTAGTATTCCATTTGCGCCGGCTGGTGGGCTGGGTGGAAGACCTCGATGCCGTCGAGCCCGTAGGCGACCAACTGCTCAATGATGGACTCGAGGAGACGGATGCTGGGGTGGGCGAGCACGGCCACTCCCCCGGTGCGGTGGATGAGGGTGATGAGATCTTTGGCCGCGGTGTAGGGTTTGGGCCTAAAAGCCGGCCCGCGATCGCCGATGTAGCGGCTAAAGGCTTCGTCCTTGTCGGCGACTAGGCCGTTTTCGACCATGGCCGCGGCGATGTGCGGCCGCCCGAGCGGGCTGCCTTGGGCTTGGAAGAGCACATCGTCGAGGCTGACGGCCAGCCCCATTGCGTTGAGTGCTTTGATGATGGCGATTCCCCGCTGGTAGCGGGCTTGAAAAGACTGGGCGAGCGTCGCGCCGAGCTGGTCGTCTTGGTAGTCGATGCAGTAGGCGAGAATGTGTACTTCGCGGTCGCGGATGTGGGCACTCAACTCGGTGCCGGGCACCACCTCCATAGCCATCCGCTCGCCGGCCGCCGTGGCCTCAGGGACGCCCTGGACCGTGTCGTGATCGGTCAAGCTCATCGCTTGCAAGCCCGCTTCGCAAGCCTCTTCGACGGCTTCAGTCGGCGTCCGCAACCCGTCGGAGCACAGGGAATGCGTATGGAGATCAGCTAAGTTGTAAGACATGGCTTTATTGGGTGAAAAGGCTATTCAAAGTCCTGTTTAATGAAAGAAAGCCTTTTGCCGCGCCCTATCAAGCCCTTTGGCCGCAGCAAGGGCGCGTCTTGCTAGGCAAGCGCGTTGGAAAGCTCGAGTAGTAAATCGCCAGCGTGGGTTCGCATTTTGTCGAGGGCTTCGTCTCTGAGCTGGCGCACCCGCTCGCGGGTGAGGCCCAATTGGCCGCCGATTTGTTCGAGCGTCTGCGGCTCTTGGTCGTCGAGGCCGAAGTACGCGCGGACGACGACGCGCTCGCGCCGGTCGAGCAGGTCGAGGCAGGCATGCAAGGTGTGGGAAAGCGCGGCGCGCTCGTAGCTATCGGCCGGATCGGGCGTACCAGCCGCAAAAGAGGCCAGTAGCGACTCCCGCTCGTCGAGCGCGGTCGGCGCGTCCATAGAGACATCGGGTTGGGCCATGTACAGGGCATTGTGCGTCCGCTCCAGCGATAATCCGGCGCTGGTGGCGATTTCTTCTGGGATGGGGTCGCGCCCTAGTTTTTGCGCGAGGATACCCCGCCAGCGCTCGACCTTTTGCAGGTCATTGACCCGGCTCAGGGGCGGGCGGGCAATTTTGCCGTGTTCGGCTAAGGCCCGGAGAATCGCTTGGCGAATCCACCACACCGCATAGGTGATGAACTTAAAGCCGCGCGTCTCGTCAAACCGCTGGACCGCTTCGAGCAACCCGAGGTTGCCCTCGGAAATCAGCTCCATAAAGGAAAGCCCACGCCCGTGGTAGCCCCGCGCAATGCGGACGACAAAGCGCAAATTGGCTTCGACAATCTGGTGCATGGCGCGCTCGTCGCCCGTGTGTGCTCGGTGTACCAACTCGATCTCCCGTTGGCGGCTCAGCGGCTGAAAGTGCTGAATGTCGCGCCAGTAGGACTCGGTCAGACCCAGCGAATCGAGGCTGCTCTTTCCCATAGTAGCCCACGCCAGCGAAAAGTGATGAGCAACGGTGCCACAGTGCGCTCTAGCGCGCCTGTGCAAGTAAGACGACGGAGGAAGGGCGCGGTTCCGGCCCGGATCAGGCCGGGGGGAGCAGCGAGCGGAAGCGGTCGTAGGCCGCGTCCCAAGCGGCGGCTCGTTCCGGCTCGTACTCAACGGGCGCGAAGGAGTGCCGCACCACTTGGCGGATTTCGGCCAGCGAGGCGAGTTGGCCGAGGCCAATGAGCTGGAGCATTACATTGCCGATGGCCGTCGCTTCGAGCGGCCCGGCCACGACCGGCCGGCCGGTCGCCGAGGCGGTGAATTGGCAGAGCAGGCGATTTTGGATCCCGCCGCCGACGATGTGGATGCATTCGAGGCGGCGGCCTAGAATGGCCTCTAGCGCGTCGAGGACGTAGCGGTACTTAAACGCCAGGCTTTCGAGGGCCACGCGCACGACGTGCCCTTCGTCGGCGGGAATGGTTTGGCCCGTCTCTTGGCAATAGGCGCGGATTCGGGCCGGCATATCGCCCGGCGCGAGAAAGCACTCGGCGTCTGGATCGACGAAAGCGGTAAAGGGGGGGGTGCTTTGGGCCATGGCCGTCAGCGCGTCGTACGAAAAGGGGCGTCCCTCGCGCTGCCACGTGCGCCGGCATTCCTGTATCAGCCACAGCCCCATGATGTTTTTGAGGAAGCGGTAGGTCGGCCCGAAGCCGCCTTCGTTGGTGAAGTTGTACTGGAATGCCTGCTCGCTGATGAGCGGCTGGTCGAGCTCGACGCCCATCAGCGACCAAGTGCCCGAGCTGATATAGGCGTAGTCGCGGCCTTGGGCGGGCACGGCCGCCACGGCCGCGCCCGTATCGTGAGTAGCTGGAGCGATAACCGGGACCGAACGAAGCCCTGTTTCAGCGGCAATAGAAGGCAGGAGCGAGCCTAGGCGGGTTCCGGGTTGGACGATCTGGGGCAGGAAATGGGTCGGCAGCCCCAGCCCTTCCAGGAGCTCGACCGACCACCGACCTCGGCGCGGGTCGTAGAACTGGGTGGTCGTGGCGTTGGAAAACTCGCAAGTCTTAGTGCCGGTAAAGTAAAAATTGAAAAGGTCGGCCATCATCAGGAAGGTCTGCGCCCATTTTAGCACGGGCGAGTCGCGCAACGAAAGCAGTTGGTACAAGGTGTTGAGCGGCAAAAACTGTACGCCGGTGCGGGCAAAAATTTCCTCGCGCGGCACCCGGGCGAAGGCTTCCGCCAACATGCCGTCGGTGCGCGGGTCGCGGTAGTTGCGCGGATTGTCCAAGAGCGCGTCGTCGGGGCCGAGGAGGGCAAAATCGACGCCCCAAGTATCGACGCCCAGCGCGTCGAGGTCTTGGCCATGGGTGCGGGCAAAGAGGCCGAGGGCCTGCTTCATCTCGGCGAAGAGGCGCAACGGATCCCAGTAGAGCCGGTCGAACACGCGAACGGGACCGTTTGCAAAGCGGTGCAGATCTTCTAGCACTAGGTGCTCGCCGTCGAAATGCCCGACGATGGCGCGGCCGCTCTCGGCCCCTAGGTCAAAGGCGAGCAGCTTGCTCATATAGCTACCCTAAATGACTTGAAAGCATGGAATGTTCATCGGCCCTGTTTTGTATAGAGGCGTCATTCCCGCGAAAGCGGGAATCCAGTCTTGAATGATGTAGGATTGCTATAGATAGTTGAGACCGAGTTCGGAAACCAGCGCGCGCGTGTCGTTGTCGAGGAGGGCGCAGATGAGGGCGATGCTCAACTCGCGCTCCAGGTCCTCGGCATACGCGGTGTGTTCGTCGCGGAAATTGATCCGCTGGAAGCCGCGGACGGCCTTTTTGAAATCCTCGCGCCGCTCGTACAGGACGACGTGGGCAATGGGCGCGTTGGCGAGTGCCTCGGCGACAAAGGACACGCCGAAAATTTCCTCCAAGGCGTTTCTGAGCTGGCGATGCAGCATTAGAAGGGATAAATCTCGTCGAGCCGGTGCTCAAGCGCGAGGCTGCGCTCGGCGCCGTCGTCTTCAATCACGTACTGGACGATGGGGGTTCGCCGCCAATAGCTCAACATGGCCTCGACGTGGAGGGTGGGCTGGTGAAACTCCAAGCGAAAGACCAAAAAGGCGCGGAGCAAGTTTTTGACCATAGCGCTCTAATTAGCGGAGGTACTCCGAAATCCGCTCCTCAATGCGCTGCAAGACCGGCTTTGCGCCGAGCTCGGCTTTGAAGCTCGTGCCTGTAACCCGTTGGAAAAGGTCGATGTAACGCTCGGCCACTTGGATGCGGATGTCGTCGTCGAGGGCGGGGATATTGTCGTCGGAGATGCCCTTGTCGCGCAGCCAAAGGCGCAAAAACTCCTTGTCGAGGCTTTCGGGCTCTTCGCCGCATGCGTGGCGTTCTGCGTAGGTATCTCTGATCCAGAAGCGCGACGAGTCGGGCGTGTGGATCTCGTCGGCGAGCGTGATGCGCCCGTCCGCGTCTAGCCCCATCTCGTACTTGGTATCCACGAGGATTAGCCCCTGCTGGGCCGCTAGCTCCTCGCCGCGCGCAAAGAGCGCGAAGGCGATCTCCTCGACTTGGGCCCAAGAGTCTGCGGGCACCAAGCCTTGGGCGATGATCTCGTCGCGCGAAATCAATTCGTCGTGGACGTCGTCCTTGGTCGTCGGCGTGATAATCGCTTCGTTGAAGGGCTGGTTTTTGACCATGCCATCGGGCAGCGCGTGGCCGCAATAGTGGCGGACGCCTCTGTTGTAGTGGGTCCAGATGGCGGTGTCCGAACTGCCCGTTAGATACTTGCGCACCACCACCTCAACGGGCAAGATGTCTAGCTCGCGGGCGACGGTGACGTTGGCGTCGGGCACCGCGATGATTTGATTGGGGGCGATGTCTTGGGTCTGCTCAAACCAGAACTGGGCAAGGCGGTTGAGCACTTGGCCCTTGAGGGGAATGGTGCCGAGCACATGGTCAAACGCGCTCTGGCGATCCGTCGTGATCAGGACGCGATGGTTTTCGAGGAGGTACATATCGCGCACCTTCCCGCGCTTGTAGTGCGACTCCCATTGGGGGAATTTGGCCTCCAGCAGGCAGTTGTCGAGCTGGGCTTGGATTTGTTCGCGAGTTACCATGGAATAGATGCCCTCAGGTGAGATCGTGGGATGCGAAAAATTGATATTATGAGCGCACCCGAACTCCGTCAATAGGTCCGGCGTAGAGAGTGCTTGATTTTCGCCTCTCTGAGGCGTATTTTGAGGCCGACGAAACAGAGAATCTCACCCTACAGGGAGGTCTATATGTCGAAGAAACTGGCTGTGTTGGCGTTGGCAGTGGGTCTGGTCGCCTGCGGTGGCGAGGAGGCGGAGAGACAGATCCTGCTTGATTACGTTGAGCAGATGCAGAAGCTAGACGGCAAAAACAAGCAGGTTGTCGAGACCATTGAGCATTTGAGAAAACCGCTCTCCGAGATTTCTGAGCAGGACTTGGCCAAAGCGCGCCAGCTCATCAACGACTATGTCACCGAGTTGAAAGGGCTCGTGCCGGACAATCTGGACTACAAAGAATTGCGCTTGGCCCACAACCTCTACGTCACAAATGTAGCGGAATCAATTCCACTGTCCGGGGACAAAGGCCGCGAGCTGCGGCGCGAAAAGAGCAACGTGGATATTGGGGTGCGCCACATCGAGAAGCTGACCAAACGGCACTACAAAGCCGTCGATATCTTGTGGTTGCAGCGGCGGCTCACCGATCCCTATCCCCTCGTGTGGCCCTCTAACTGACCGCACTGTCGCAATCAGCGAGAACAAAGCCCCCAGGCCGCGTGGCCCGGGGGCTTTTTGCATTTAGCCCCCTCGGTGGAACCAGTGCTGGCTGCTGGAGAGCAACCCGGTGTAGAGAAAGCCGGCGTGGAAGAGCAACAGGAAGGGCATCCCCAAGTACAGGCCGGTCGCGTAGGCGTGATAGACGGCGACGACGAGGTAGAACGCCATGCCCAGCTCGCCCAAAGACAGCAGGGGCCAGCGGCTTAGGTACTTGCGCGGCTGGCCTTGGCCTCGGCGTCCGGTAAGCCCGTATTTGGGGGTCCGCAGGAAATCGGTTTGGTAGCCGACGAGCCCCTCGATCACCGCCCGGGTGTTGTTGATGCAAAGGCTCATGCCAATAGCCATCAGCATGGGCAGGTACTTGATCTGCCGTCGCCAGTCCGGGTAGAGCACGCGCTGGGAGGTAATGTAGAAGCCGGAAATGGCCATGGTGGCAAAGGAAAACAGCGGCAAATCGATGATAAAGAGCCGCTCCCAGCCCAGTTGCGAGCGAATGGAGAGCACCGGCAGGGTCAACAGGGCCATCAAGAACATCATGATGTAGCAGAGGTTGGCCGTCAGGTGAAAGGTGGCCTCGACCTTGATCTTGGCCGGGAGCGCAGAGTGCCAAATCTGCGGCAGCACCTTCTTGGCCACCTGTACCGCGCCCTTGGTCCAGCGGTGCTGTTGCGACTTAAAGGCGTTGATCTCAACGGGAATCTCGCCGGGCACTTCAATTTCGGGCAGGTAGCGAAACTGCCAGCCCGCTAGCTGGGCGCGGTAGCTCAAATCGAGGTCTTCCGTGAGGGTGTCGTGCTGCCAGCCGCCGGCGTCGTAAATGGCCTTTTTGCGCCAGATCCCGGCGGTGCCATTGAAGTTGAAGAAGCGGCCCGAGCGGTTGCGGGCGGTGTGCTCGACGACGAAGTGCCCGTCGAGAAAGATCGATTGGATGCGCGTTAGGAGCGAGTAGGAGCGGTTGAGATGCCCCCACCGCATCTGGACTAGGCCGATGGAATCGTCGGTAAAGTAGTGAATAGCCCGTTGTAAGATGTCGGGCGGCGGCACGAAATCGGCGTCGAGGACCAACACAAATTCGCCCCGGGCGCACGCCAGCCCAGCGGCCAGGGCCCCGGCCTTAAAGCCGTGCCGCTGGACTCGGCCCAGGTACTCGACCTCTAGCGCTTGGGCCATCAGCCGGGCGGCCCAAGCCCGGGCCTTGTCGCGGGTTTCGTCCTGCGAATCGTCGAGAATCTGGATTTGCAAGCGGTCGCGTGGGTAGTCGATCCGGCCCACGGCCTCTAGCAAGCGGTCAATGACGTGATATTCGTTGTAGAGCGGCAACTGGACCGTGACAAAGGGCAACTCGGCAAAGCGGCTGGGCGCGGGAATCGGGGTTGGGTGATGCCGATAGAACAGGCGCAGTAGCTGGTAGCGGTGGAAGCCGTACACCCCGAGAACGGCGATGATCGCGCTGTACACCACCAGACAGAGTACTTCCCAAAAGGCCATGTCGCTTCAACCGCTCAGACATTGACGCCGTGGCAGCGCTTGTACTTCTTGCCGCTGCCGCAGGGACAAGGGTCGTTGCGCCCCACCTTGGGCTGGCTGCGGACGACCGGCTGGCGCGGGCGTCGGCCCTCGCTGCTGCCACCGCCCGAGCCGCGCAGTTGCGCCGGCCGGCCGGCAGGGCCGGTCGGGGCCGACTCAGCGCCGCGAAAGCCCATATTGGTGGCGTCTTGGTGAACCGCGTTGATGCGGCCCGGCGCGGGCGTCGGCCCCAACGCCTCAGGCCCAATGGCGATGCGCAACTGGAAGAGGTTGCGGAGCGTCTCTTGGGCAATGCGGCCGATTAGGCTCTCAAACATGTCGTAGGCCCCCCGCTTGTATTCGATGAGGGGGTTTTTCCCGCCGACGCCGACAAAACCGATCCCGTCCCTGAGCTCGTCAATTTCGTGGAGGTGCTCCTGCCAGCACGTGTCGATGGTGCGCAGGGCGATGCTCTTTTCAACTTCGCGAAAAATCTCCTCGCCGACGGCGTCAATGCGGCGCTGATAGGCTTCGCGGACGATGGCCAGCAGCTGCTCGCGCAGCCCCTCAACGCTGGCTTGGGCGCGCTCGTCTGCGGAGAGGGTGCAACCCAAAAAGAAGGTGCTGCCAAACTCGGTTTGCAGCCCCTCCCAATCCCACTCATCGGCGAGGCCCTCTTCATTGACGTGCGAGACCAAGATGCCCTCGACGCTCTCGTCGATCATGTCTGCGATTTGCTCGCGGGTGCTCTCTTGCTCTAAAAGGTCGTGGCGGCGGTTGTAGATGACTTGGCGCTGCTGGTTCATGACGTCGTCGTAGTCGAGCACGTGCTTGCGCATCTCAAAGTTGCGGGCCTCAACCTTCTTTTGCGCCCGCTCAATTGACCGCGTGACCATGCCGGCCTCAATGACCTCGCCCTCTTCGGCGCCGAGCTTATCCATGACGGCGGCGATGCGCTCCGAGCCAAAGAGCCGCATGAGGTCGTCCTCCAGCGACAAGTAGAAGCGCGAGGAACCGGGGTCGCCTTGGCGGCCCGAGCGCCCGCGCAACTGGCGGTCGATGCGCCGCGCCTCGTGGCGCTCGGTGCCGATGACCTGTAAGCCACTGGGATTTTCTTGCAAATGCTGGCGCAAGCCTTGGCCGGAAGGCAGCTTGTCGTCGAGCGTGAGGGCGGACTCAACGGTCTGGCGGTCGAGGTGGACGACCTTGGCGGCCAGCTTAATGTCCGTGCCGCGCCCGGCCATGTTGGTGGCAATGGTGACGGCGCCGGCTCGGCCGGCTTCGGCGACGATTTGGGCCTCTTTGTCGTGGTGGCGGGCGTTGAGCAACTGGTGCTTGATGCCGCGTCGGCTGAGCATCCGGCTGAGCAGCTCGGAGACTTCGACCGAGATGGTGCCGACTAGCACCGGCAAGTCGAGCTCGTGTAGCCGGTCAATTTCCTCGATGATCGCATTGTATTTCTCGCGCTTGGTGCGGAATATCTGGTCCTCTTGGTCAAAGCGGCGAATCGGGCGGTTGGTGGGGATGACGGCCACGTCGAGCTTGTAAATCTCCCACAGTTCGCTGGCCTCTGTCTCGGCCGTGCCGGTCATGCCGGCCAACTTCTGGTACATGCGGAAGAGGTTCTGGACGGTTATGGAGGCTACCGTGCGGGTTTCGTCTTGGAGCTTCACCCCCTCTTTAGCCTCTATCGCTTGGTGGATGCCATCGGCAAAGCGCCGGCCGGGCTGCGGTCGGCCCGTAGCTTCATCGACGATGACCACCCGCCCGTCTTCGGAGACGAGGTACTGCACGTCCTTCTCGAAGAGCGTGTAGGCTTTCATCAGTTGGTTGATGTTGTGGACCGCTTGGCTTTTCTCGGCGTACGCGCGGTGGGCGTCTTCCTCTTGGCTGGCCCTGTCTTCGGCACTCAGGTCTGGGTCGTTGCGGATCGCATCGACCTCAATGCTAATATCCGGCAGCACGAAGAGGGCCTGCTCATTGGGCGAGAGCAAGTCGCGCCCCTTCTCGGTTAAGTCGATGGTGTTGGCCTTTTCATCGACCACGAAGAAGAGGTCTTCGTCGAGCTCGTTGAGGCGCTTGTCGCGCAGGTAATCGGCCTCGGTGCGGTTGATCAGCCGCTTGACGCCTTCCTCTTGCAAAATTTTGGCCAACCGGCGATTGGTGGGAGCGCCGCGGGTGGCCTTGAGCAGGGCGATCCCGGTGTCGTAGTCGTATTCGCCCGTTTCCCGGTTAGTCTGCTCGGCCCCGGCGATGATTTTGTTGACCAAGTTGGTCTGGGCCCGCATCAGCCGCTCCACGAGGGGGCGCATCTCTTTGTATTGGTTGGTGGAGTCCGGGACCGCCCCGGAGAGAATGAGCGGCGTCCGCGCCTCGTCAATGAGGATCGAGTCGGCTTCATCGACGATGGCGTAGTTGAATTCGCGCTGCATCAGGTCTTCGAGGCGCACGGCCGTGTTGTCGCGCAGGTAATCGAAGCCGACTTGGCTGTGATTGGCGTACACAATATCGGCCTTGTACGCGGCCTTGTGGTCGGCCCGCTCCCAGCGAAAGGCCTCGGGGACGCCCTCGGGTGCTTGGAGCAAAAAGGCCTCGGCCCCGGTCTGAAACACGTCTTGGATAATCCCCACGGACATCCCCAAGAAATTGTAGAGCGGCCCCATCCACATGGCGTCGCGCCGGGCGAGGTATTCGTTGTGGGTGACGAGGTGAACCCCGCGTTGGGGGATGGCGTTGAGGAAGAGGGGCATCGTCGCCACGAGGGTCTTGCCCTCGCCGGTGGCCATTTCGGCGATTTTGCCTTGGTGCAGGGAGATGCCGCCGAAAATTTGTACATCGTAGGGCACCATGTCCCACTCGACGGACTCGCCGGCACGGTCCCAGGTGCGGCCCAAGAGCCGGCGACAAGTCTCGACGACCATGGCAAAGGCTTCGGGCATGATTTCGTCGAGGAAGGCCACTTCCACATCGCGGATGGCTTTGTCTAGCGCGCCGTACTGGTCGTTGAGCTGCTCGCGCTCTTCAGACTCGAGATCGCCGCGCAGACGCTCTTCAATGGCTTCGAGCTGCTGGCGGCTGTCCGCGTTGCGCGTCCGCAGATCTTGGCGGAAAGCCGCGGTCTTGGCTTGAAGCTCGGCGTCGCTCAGGGATTGGTACGAAGCCGCTAGCTGATTGATCTGGTTGACTTGGGGCTGAGTGCGCTTGAACTGGCGCGTAGCCTGCGAGCCAAAGAACTTTTTTGCGAGCGAGGTGAGCATGCTAAATCCTCATAAAACTAGGCCCAGTGTGGGCGGACTGACGTTCAGACGCTGAGTCCCTTCTGGCGCACGACGCCGTCGAGGACGCCATTGACGAAGGCGTAAGACTTGTCGGTGCTGTACGACTTGGCGAGTTCGACCGCTTCAAAAATGGAGACCCGGACGGGAATTTCCTCGATGAAGAGCATTTCGGCCAAGGCCAAGCGCAGGATCAGGCGATCGATGCGGGCGACGCGCTCCCAGTGCCAGTGCTGGACCCGGGCCGCGGCCAGCGCGTCCAATTCGGCCGCATGTTCGGTCGCGCACTGCAAGAGTTTGGCCGCAAAGGATTGCACCTCCTGCGTCAAGCCAAAGCGCCCGCACAGCTCGGCTAGGGCGTCGAGTGAATCGGTCTGGGCACTCTGCTCCCAGTACAGCGCCTGCAAGGCCACTTGGCGAGCGCCGTGGCGGTTGTTGGGCGGCGCCTCGTCGGCCGAAGTCCCATCGCCAAAAAAATCGTCTTCGCCGCTCATCCCAACTCGGCCATTAAGCTGGCCATCTCAACCGCATTGAGGGCGGCGTCCCAGCCGCGATTGCCGGCCTTGACGCCGGCGCGCTGCACGGCCTGCTCTACTGTGTCGGCCGTGATGACGCCAAAGATCACTGGAATGCCGCTGTCGAGGCCGACGCGAGCGATGCCCTTGGCCGCTTCGCTCGCCACGTAGTCGAAGTGGGGCGTATCGCTGCGGACGATGGCCCCCAGACAGAGGACGACGTGAAAGCGCCCCGAGTGCGCTAGCTTTTTGGCGGCAATGGGCAACTCAAAGGCCCCGGGCACCCAGGCGATCTCAATGTGATTGCCGTCGCCACCGTGCCGCTGGATGCAGTCCAACGCGCCGTCGAGGAGCCGGGTGGTCACCAAGTCGTTGAAGCGGCTGACCGCAATGCCGAACTTGCGGCCCCGAGCGTCGAGCTGTCCTTCATGCACTTTTGGCATTGCTTTGGTCCTCGGCGGCGCACTTGAGCAAGAGGGCGTGGCCCATCTTGTCGCGCTTGGTTGTTAGGTAGCGGATATTGTGCGGGTTGGGCGCGGCCTCAATCGGCACTTGCTCCACGACGGTTAGGCCGTAGGCCTCCAAGCCGACCCGCTTCTTGGGATTGTTGGTCAAAAAGCGCACTCGGCGCAACCCTAGATCGTAGAGCACTTGGGCGCCGATGCCGTAGTCGCGCGAGTCCATGGGGTGGCCGAGGGCGTGGTTGGCCTCAATGGTGTCGAGCCCTTGCTGCTGTTGCAGCTCATAAGCCTTGAGCTTGTGCAAAATGCCGATGCCGCGCCCTTCGTGGTGCTGAATATAGACGATAACGCCGCGTCCCTCCGCGGCAATGAGCTGCATGGATTGCGCTAGCTGTTCGCCGCAGTCGCACAGCAGCGAGCCGAGCGCGTCGCCCGTCAGACACCCCGAGTGCATGCGGACCAACGTGTCGCGACCATCGGCGACCTCGCCATGCACTAAAGCAAGGTACGGGTTGTCGTCAACTAAGCTGCGGTACGCGTAAGCCGTGAATTCGCCGTAGCGGGTCGGCATGGGCGACTGAGCCTCTAGGTGAATCAGTTTCTCGGTGCGTCGGCGATGGGCAATCAGGTCGTGGATGGTCGTAATTTTGCAGCCGTGGTCGCGGGCGAAGCCGAGCAAGTAGGATGCGTCGGCCAGTGCCCCTGCTTCGTCGAGGATGGCGGCGATTAAGGCCACGGGCTGGCAATCGGCCATCTGCGCCAGATCAACCGCGGCCTCGGTGTGCCCGGCGCGGCGCAACACGCCGCCCGGTTGGGCTTGGAGCGGCGTGACGTGCCCGGGCTGGACGAAGTCTTCGGGTACGCTGTTGGGGTCGGCTAGTTTGCGGATGGTCGCGGCGCGGTCCTGCGCTGAAACGCCGGTGCCCTCAATGGCGCGGGCACTGACCGAGACCATGATCGAGGCGTCCCTAGGCTCGTGGGCCTTGGAGACCTGTAGGTGTAGTTCGAGGGCTTTGAGGTGCTTTCTAGCGGCGGCGACTACGGGCGGGCTGCTAGCGCAGCGCGTCATGAAGTTGACAGAGGCGGCCGTGGCTCGCTCGGCGAGCATTACCAGCACGCCCTCGCCCACGGCCTCGCACTCGTCGACGAGCACGGCCATGCGGCCGTCTTGCAGGTCCTCGACCACTTCTTCAATGGTGTTAAAATCGAGCATTGCTCAGTATCCCATATCGCGCAAGTTCTCAAAGCTGAGCGGGGGGTTCCTGCCGAGCAAACGCTCGACATAGCGGGCGATCACATCCACTTCGAGGTTGACGGAATCACCGGTGCGCCGGTGGCTAAGCGTAGTATTGTCAAATGTATGCGGTATGACCGCGACCGTAAAGGCATGGCCGCGGACCTCGGCCACCGTCAGGCTGATGCCGTCGAGGGCCACCGAGCCTTTGGCAGCGATGTAGCAAGCGAGCGCGGGCGGCGGCTCGATCTCCAAGCGATGCTCGCCATCGCGCTCAATGCACCGGCGAATGCGGGCTATGCCATCGACGTGCCCCAAGACGAGGTGTCCAGCGAGCCGCTGGTCGGCGCGGAGGGCGCGCTCTAGGTTGACGGCTTGCCCGATGCCGAGGAGCCCCAAGGTCGTGCGGGCGATCGTTTCGGGGACCGTCTCGACCGCAAAGCCGCTCGCTGCGATGGCCACGACCGTCTGGCAAACCCCGTCGATATTGACGCTGTCCCCCACCTGCAAGCCGGGGAGAACGCGCTCGGCCTCGATCTCCAACCGCTGGAACCTGCCGCGGCGCACGCGGCCGCGCACCCTTCCGAGTTCTTCTATGAGTCCGGTGAACAAGGGTATCGGACCTCAGCCGTGTAGAGCAGGTCGGGGCCGAGTCGCTGGGTGCGGCTGGACGCCAGTTGAATGGCCTCGGCCGCGCGTTCAATCCCCAAGTCGCCAATGGCAGCCACGCCCGCGCCCATCAGTCGCGGTGCGAGGTAAAGCAGGACTTGGTCGACGACGCGGTCGCTGAGTGCGGCCGCGGCCAACTGGCCCCCGCCTTCGAGGAGGACGCTGGTCATGCCCTCGCACGCCATGCGCCCGAAAGGTTGGCGCAGGTCAATGCGCCCGGCCGCCGCCGGAAAAAGCCAAACCTCGGCTCCTTGGGCCGCGTAGGCTCGGCGCTTGTCGGCGGGCGCGTCTTGGGCGGTGACGAGTACGGCCCCAGGCCGCTGATAGACGCGCGCTTCGGGTGACGTACGCAAGCGGCCGTCGATGACGATGGGCCGCGGATCGCGCCCGGACACGTGGCGCACCGTCAGGAGGGGATCGTCGGCTTGCACGGTGCCCGCGCCCACGACTACGGCATCGACCCAAGACCGCCAGCGATGGACGTGACGCCGCGCTCGGGGCCCCGTGATCCAACGCGCATCGCCGCTGCGCGCCGCAATGCGCCCGTCGAGGGTCTGCGCCAGCTTGAGCGCGACCCAGGGCAGGTTTTGGGTGCGGTGTTTGATGTACGCGGCGTTGAGGCGCTGCGCCTCTTCGGCGCCAAGCCCGACCTCAATGGCAACGCCCTTTTCCCGCAGCGCGGCAAGCCCCCGCCCGGACACGCGCTCGTCCGGGTCTTCCATGGCGCAGTAGAGCCTTTTAATGCCAGCGCGCAGCACGGCTTCGGTGCAGGGGGGGGTGCGGCCGTGGAAGGAGCAGGGTTCCAGTGTAACATAGAGATCGGCCCCTCGCGCTTCGGCCCCGGCTCCGCGCAGGGCGTGGACCTCGGCATGGGCGCCGCCGACCTGCAAGTGCGCCCCTTCGCCGACGATGCAGTCCTCGCGCACCACCACCGCGCCGACCATGGGATTGGGGCTAACCTTACCGCGCCCTCGCTGCGCCAACCGCAGGGCGCGGCGCATGTATTGCGCGGGCGCGTTCACTCAATTTGGACGACGATTTGCCGCACGCCGATGTTGTCGAGGGCGTCGATGGCCTGCACGACAATGACGTGCTCGCCCGACGCCAGCCCTTCAACGGCAAAGCGCGCCTGTTCGCCGCGGCTGTCAAAGACGCCGTCCAGCGGCGCGATGGGGTGCTGTTGTTCGCCGTAATCAATGGTGTAATAGGCTTTTTGCACCGCTGAGATGCGGTCGCGAATCGCCACTTCGACGACTGCGCCCTCGGCCTTGAGCTGGGCGTTGAGTTCAACGGTTGGCGGGCTGTTGTCAATGGCAAAGGGCGCGCTTTCTCGCTCGTCGCGCAGGCGTTCGGCCGCTGAGTTGTCCAAGCGGTCCGAGGCCACCAGCTTGAGCTGGGTCTGGCCTTCGGGCATGGCTTCGGTGTCCCAGACAATCGAGGTTTGCGCGATGTTTTCTTCGACCAACTTCCACGTGCGTTGCCCCTCGCCCTTGAGATAGAGATCGTACACCAGCCCGTCCTCGTTGGGGTCTTGCGCTTGCCAGCGCACTAGGCGCAGGCTCTTGGCGTGAGGGGGACGATTGTTGCGCCGCCCTTGGCCCGCTTGAGGGACGCCTTGGGGTTGGCCGCCGTTGCCGGATTGTTGGGGCCGGAAGGGAAAAATTTGCAGCTCGGTAATGCGCGGCTTGAGGTTGACTTGGACGCCGCGGATTTCGATTGAGCGGAGCCGGGGCGTGGCCTCGTCGTGGGTGGATTCCAGCTCGACCCGGTATTGGATAAAGCGAGCGGGGGGGCTGGTGATGGTTTGGCCGCTCTCAGTCAGCGGCTCAGACCACGCGCTCCAAGTCTGGCCCGGCACCTCGCTGTTGCCGGTGCGCGTCTGCACGGTTATGCGGGTGTCTGCCGGTTGGGTGCCGCGCCATTCGAGCACCCCCCACCGTGTGTGGATGGCAAAATCTTCAACCGCGGATTCAAAGTGCCCGTGGCGGCGGCCGGCCCCGGGCAGAACAGAGACGACGGCATTTTGCGCCCCGCCCATATAAAGCGCGCCCCTTGGCCCGAACCAGAGGCGGCTGGGGACAAAGCTCTCGAATTGCGCGACCAACGCCCGGCCGCCATCGGCGCTGAGGCGCAAAAGCCGCGCCGGGCTGGAGGTGCTGAGCAGCAGGTGTTCGCCGGCTGCCACGAGGTTGACGAACTGGGTTTCGGCATCCTCCCAGATCGGATAGACCGCCCCCTCCGCGCCGACTCGGTACACGGCTGCTGGGACCTCGTGGGAGCTTTCGCCGTTGCCCTGCGCGGGAATCGCGCTGGCAAAAACCTTCCCATTGGCACCTGCCACGAGGTTGTGAATTTCATCTTGCTCGCTTTCAAAGAGCAGCCGCCCGCGGCCCTCGCGGTCGAGCTCGTAGATGCGGCCCTTGCCGGCCGTGCCGGCGTACAGGCGCCCCTGGTGGACGAGCAGCGTCATAACGTGGCGGTCTTCAGGGTCAAAAAAGACCTCGTGCGACCCATCGTTGGCAACTTTGAGCACTCGGCCGGGCTCGCCCGTGGCCGCGTAGAGCTGGCCGTCCATTAGGGCGAAGTCCCACACGTAGTGGCTGCCGGTCTGGAGCAGGGTTTCCGCCGGCCCCTCGCCGTCGAGCGCGTAGATTAGGCCATCGGGGGCCGAGCCTGCGTAGAGCCGACCATCGGCTCCGACGAGCAGGGCGTGGAGGACGAGTTCGGGCGAATCGAACAGCAACTCGGCTTGCCCCTCGTCATCAACGACAAAGAGCCGGCCCGAATCGCCAGTGCCCACGTAAAGCCCCCCCTTGGGATTGGGCGTCACGGACCAGACGCGCTCGGCGTCTAAGGCCGCTAGCTCGACGAGCGCGGGTGCTAGCTCCAGTGCGCCGTCTGCGGCAATGGAGATGCCTTCGCTCTCGCCTTGGGCAAAGTCGTCGTACGCATGCTGCTGCCAAGCCTTGGTGCGCCCGGCGTCGGCCGCGCTGGCCGCCGACAGCAGCAAGAAAAACAAAAGCAGGGCTCGGGTCGTAGTACGCATCATTCGATCAGGGCTTTCTCAAGGTCATGTCGAGACTTTGCTCGCCTAAGAGGACGTACGCAGTGGTTAAAGTGCGGCGGAGGACGACCTCGCCTTGCACCGGTCCTAGATGCCCGGCCGAGCGGTCCGCGCTCAGCACGGCCAACGCCGAGGGCGGCAAACCGGGCAACTCGCGCCCGTCCACCGTAAAGCCCGCCCCAGCGCGAAAAACTTCGACGACTAGTTCGTCCGCGGCCCCGGTGCGCTCTAGCAATGCGAGCAAGTCGGCGGCATTGCGCGGCACCAACGCATCGGGCCGCCGCGCCGCGTCCCAACCGGTGCTCGCCACGCCGCTGCCGACGCGCACGACGAAGGAGCCGGGTTCGAGATGCGCGGGCAAGTCCAACGCTAGATGCTCTGTAACCGGCTCGGCGCGATGCGGTTGCAACGTCGCTTGCAGCAAAACCCGCTGCCCAACCTTGGGATCGGGCGGCGACAGCCGCAGGCCGGTGATGCGGGCTTGCGCTAGGGTTTCGCCGATTTCCAACTCAAAGTGCAGCGAATCTAACGTCAGCCCGGCAAAGGGATTGTTGAGCAGCACCTCAACCGGCTGCACGGCGTCTATCGCGGCGGTGAGCAGCGCGATGCCGCTGCTGTACATCTGCTCGCGCTCCACCGTGCGACCATCGGTCAGGGCGATGTGGGTACGCATCCGCAGCGTCGCGTCGCCAAAGAGCTTTTCGGTTGTTTCGAGCGCGTTGAACAAAACCGAGCGAACAAAGGACGCGCTCAGCTCGGGGTGGCGCAGCACCTCGCAGCGGAAGGCGCGATCGCCAGCCGCCGACCGCAGGGCCACTCGCACGGGCAGCATGTCCGGCACTTGGCCCAGCGTCCCGGCGATCGCGGCCAAGCGGTCTTGGCGCACCGCCCCCATTGCGCTGGTCGGCGTCCCCAGCTTGAAGGAGGCGGTCTGAACGGGGATGACTTGGTGGATGTAAGCGCCGGCGGCGGGCAGGTTGGTGGCCCCAAGAAAAAACATCGGATGCCCAAAGCCGACGAAGCGTCCGTCGCCGACCCAGGTAAGGGTGCCGATGGCCGCGGCGCTGTAATCGCCGCGGATTAGCTGCACGGCCAGCGAGGCCCCCGGCGCGACGGACGCTTCTCGGTCGGGCAGCACCTGCCCGGCCGGGCTGTCCAAAAGCTGGATGCCCGGCGCGTCGAGCGCGTCGCGCAACACGTGCCGCCCCCGCGGACTGAAGCCGGCAAGAGCTATGGGGAGCCCCAGCGGCGCTAGGGTGCTGACGCCTTCGCCGCCGAGCAGGCGGGTGGTCTCTTCGTCTAGGTCTAAGGCTTTTCCGTACTGGTTTGGCGTGGGATGTTGGCGCGTGGCGACTTCGAGCATATCGGCGATGGGGGTGATCCCGCCGATGGGGTCCTTGGAAAAGTACCAGCCGTAAGCGATGGCGCCGATGAGCCGCCCGTCGATGTACACCGGGCTGCCGCTCATGCCCCTTATCAGCCCGGTGTGCTCCAACGGGCCGCCCGAGAGCCGAGCGAGGATCATGTCCATGCGCGGCCCTAAAGCCCCTTTTAGCACCCCCAAAATTTCGACTTGGAAGGTGTCGATCTCAGTGCCTTGGAAGGTCGTCAGCCCAAAGCCGCTCATGCCGCGGCGCAGCTCGCTGGGCGCCATGAGCGGTTGGGCGCGGAGCGCGGGAGCAGCCAAGAGCAACGACGCCAGCGCGACTTGTATGGGAAATGAGGTCTGCACGACCTTTTGCTTGCCTTTCCACAGAGAAAAGTGATGGAAAAAGCTATGCTTGGGCTAGGGAAAAGTCAAGGTAAGTCAAGTGCTTCTAGGCGTTGTAACATTTTGTTTGACAAGGAGTTGCTTCTTTTGAATTTGTGGACCGGCCCTTGACAAACGCCGCGCTAGACGCCATTACTTTTGTCCTCGCAACCCCCTACGTGCCAATAGGAGAAGATCATGCTGAACATCGGTTTTATCGGTTGCGGCGGCATTGCCCGCCATCACGCCAAATGCTTATCCCAAATCCGGGGCGCACGCATTCTCGCGGCTGCGGATGTCGTGGCCGACGCGGCCGCAGCGTTCGCCCGCGACTTCGGCGCCGACCACCATTTCGCGGACTTTCGCGACCTGCTCGACCTAGCCGCTATCGACGCGGTGTGGGTCTGCACCCCCACCTTTGAGCACCCCGCGCCGGTCGTCGCCGCGGCCAAAGCCGGCAAGCACGTCTTCTGCGAGAAGCCCATGGCGCTGAAGGTAGCCGATGCGCGGCGCATGGCGAATGCTTGCCGCCAAGCCGATGTGCGGCTGACCATTGGCTTTGTGCGCCGCTTCGACGCGCAGTGGGGCAAGCTCAAGGAAATCGTCCAATCCGGTGCTGTTGGCGAGCCGGTCGTGTGGCGCTTTGCTGCGGGGGGCCGCCCGGCCCGGCCGTGGTTCCGCGATGAGAACAAAGGCGGCGGTCCGCTAATGGACGGCGCTGTACACAACTACGATTTCGCCTTGCAGATTTTCGGCCCGGTCGCGTCGGTCCAAGCCTCTTCCCTGCAATTCGATCCCACCAGCGTCGGCGCTGACACCGCCAGCGTCATCCTCAACTTCGCCCGCGGCGATCAACACGCCCTGATTTGGTCGTGGGGCGTGGCCGCTGGTGCTCCCGTGGCGAGCCTCAACGACGTGATTGGCCCGGCCGGCACCCTGCAATTCGGCATGACCGCCCAGCGGCCCCCGGCGCGCTTCAACCCGCAAAAAAGCGGGGCCTTTACGCTCAAGACGGGCGAGGGCCGCGAGCGGGTGTACACCTATCCGCTCAAGGACATGTTCGCCGAACAAGCCAAACACGTCGTCCGGTGCTTTGCCAAGGGCGAACAGCCGCTGGTGACCGGGGACGACGGAATCGCCGCCTTGGCGGTGGCGACGGCGGTGTTGCGGGCGGGGAAGGGGCAGCGGACGGTGAAGATCTGACGCGAGAGAATTGGTGGCAGAGATCAAGGAAGAGGAGAAATCCGAGTGACAACGGAACGTACCTCATTAGGTCGAGAAATCGAAACGGCACTAGGAGAGGTGCTCGCGTGCGCGGCGACGTTGATCTTCCAGCCTCACACAAACAAAACCCGCTGGACGATCCTAAGCGTAAGCGTGGCGGCCCTAATTTTATCGCTTGCATGCAGTCGGCCAGACGCACCGCCGGTAGCGCGGGTCGGCGATGTGCCCATCACGGCCGTGCAGTTGCGCCAATTTGCCGCGAACGTGCTGCCTGGGCTGCGCCCGACCCAACAGGGGCAAGCGGCGCGACAATCCTACTTGCAGACCTTGATCGACCGCCAACTCATGCTGCGCCAAGCCCGCGAAATGGGCCTGGACCGCGAGCCGGCCGTGCGGGTTGCGCGGCTGCTCCAGCGGCGCGCCTATCTGGCGAACCTCTACCGAAAGCGCGACCTGCACCCCGAAACGCGCGTTGCGGACGCGGACATTGACCGCTTTTTTGCCGAGCAGGGCCTTGGACGCGAGCGCCTTATGACGGCCATTTTGGTCCAAACCAAGGCCGAAGCCCAAGCAATCGCGCACCAACTCGCAGCCGGGGCTTCCTTTGCCGAGCTCTCGGCCCAACACACGCTCGACCCCCGCGCCGCGGCCCAGCGCGGGCGCATCGGCTTTGTCAATCGCTCCATGGCCAGCCGCCTCGGAGTGCCAGAAGTCGTCTTTGATCACCAGCCGACCGGCGTCGTATCCGAGCCGTTGCCCTTGGGCCGGCGCTTTCACTTGGTGCGCTTTGTGGAGGAGCGCCAAGTAGAGGTCGATAGCTATCGGGACTTGCTCGCCCGCGAGCTGGCCAAAGCCAAAAGGCGGGAAGTCGAGCGGCAGCAGGTCGAGCTCCTCGCCTATGAATTGGGCTGGGCCATGACTGCGTCGGGCCTCGCCGCCCTGCCAACGCAAGCGAATGCGCCCTTGTTCACCTACGAGGGCGGTCAGGTTTCCACCGAAGAATACCGCGAAATGCTGCACAAGCATCAGGTGACGCGGCCCGAAGCGCGGCAAGACAGCGCGACCGTTGCGGCCTTTGCGCGCCGCGCCATCTTGCCGGAGCTCGCGTTGGCCACGGCGGCCGAAAAGGCCGGCTACCACCAAGAGCAAGAGGCGGCCGCGCATCTGGCCAAAGCCGACGAAGAATGGCTGCTCAAAGCCGCGTACCAACGCCACGTAAGCGACTCGGTCGCCGTCGCCCCAGCCGATGTCGAGTGCTATATCGCCGCGCATCCCGCGCGATTCACCATCCCGGAGTCTATCTGCTTTGACGAGTTGATCGCGCCCAGCCGGCCAGCGGCGCAGCAACTCAAAGACTCCTTGACCGGCCAAGAGGATTTGGCCGCCCTAGCCAAAGCGCGCGGCTTCCCGTTGCGCCCGCGGCGCGCCGATGGCCTCGTCTGCATGCACCGCTACAACAGCGTCCCGTACCCCCAGCTCTGGCGCGCCCTGCAAGCCGCCGAGGTCGGCGTCCTAACCGGCCCGGTGCAAACCCGCGAGGGATTTGCCTTATTCGCGGTGGTCCGCCGCGAGCCGGCCCAGCCCGAGCCGGCACCGCAGGCGCGACAACGGGCGCGAGCGGCCCTCGTGCAGCAGGCCGAACGAGCGCGCTTTGACCAATGGATTGCGTCGTTGCGAGCAACATACCGCGACGAAATCGACATCTCCCCCGAGCAACTCGCGGCCGCTCTGCCCGATTCGCTGCTAGCCAGCCTAGTACCGCTACCGCGCGAGTGAACCCTTGGAGCAAATTCATGATCAGCCAACGCACCCCCCTACGCTGGAGCCTGCCGTTGCTCCTTTTCTTGCACCCAGCCGAAGCACAGGAAGGTTTTGAGCTAACCGCCGCTGGCGTGACCATCAACCGCGCCGCGCAATGGGAACACTGGACGCGGCCCAAACACGCCATCTACATCGATCGCCAAACCCACACCCTCACGCCGCGCCGCATCGGCCAAGCGACCGACGCCATCCGCGACCTCGACCGCTTTCAGACCTTGATCGGCAATCAGAGTGCGTACGACAAGCTGGTTAAGGAATTAAACCGCGCCGACCGCCCCATACCCCTCAACATCCGCCCGGCCAAGGCCACGGTGGCCGGGGTGCCGATCGTCTATCTAAAGGCCAACAAAAAGAAAAACATCGAGGTCGGCGATCCGGTTATCTGGTATTACTATCACGGCGGCATCCGCCACGCCGGCACCCGCATCGAAACGGCCACGGCCATTCTCGACGGGGACCCGACGACCTACTGGGAGCCCAGCACCTTGGTCTCCCGCGCCGAGTACGACGACCTCGCGCCGGCGGTCAAGGGGCCGATTTACTTTATCGTCAAAGGCGACGATGGCGTAGAGCGGCGGGCCGATGAGGCCGCATACACCGCGGCCGCCTTGGGGGATCGCCGCGTGGAATACCACAGCCACTCGCTCGAAAATTGGACGGTCGATATCGACTTGGGCCGGCTAGTGCCGGTCGCCAAGGTGGTGCTGCGCTTCCTCGACCCCAGCGCGGGCGAGCCTTTCCGCCAAGTGCGCTTGCTCGGAACATCCTCGGACGCGCGGGGGGCGGATTTATCGCTCATAGACCGCACCATTGCCCCGGTCGAACACCAAACCTCGGTGGAGTTCAACCTCGACCCGGACGACGAAGGCGCGTACCAGCAGCTCCACATCCTCCGCATCGCGGTTACGGACAGCAAGCTGGACAAGTTCGCGGTCGTGCCCGAAGCCGAGTTCGCGGCCCTGCCGCTCGACGAGCAAGGCGGCATTGACTACCACATCGTCAACGCGGCCGGCACGGAGACCAAGGTGGCCCGCAGCATATACGAGGACGTCGATCCCCAGCGGCGCGGTCGCCTCATCCACTACCGGCGCGAGCGGCCCCGCCTCGCAGCCATAGAGGTGTTCACCCAAGGCGACAACATCGCCCTCGACGTCATCAACGGCGGCGGCAGCGTCGAGCTGACCGGCACCTTCGGCGGCCTGCCCGGGTTCGATGGTCGCTACGAGAGCAACTTCCTCCAATTCGTCTGGTCGCCCGACCCGCGCTTTGAAGACCGCGGCATTATGACTGTTGACTTGGGGGCGCGCTTCTGGCTCAACTACTTCCGCATGGTCGGCGACATCAGCGGCGTCGATGAAATGGTCGTCCGCATCTCCGACGGCACCCGGGATTCCAACGGCAGCCTAAAGTGGCGCGAGATGCACCGCCAAACCGGCGGCACTGTGGAGAGCGAGTTTGAACAACTAGAGCCGGTGCGCTACCTCACCAGCCAGATATACACCAGCCAAGCGGGCCGCGCCGGCGGGTACAACACCGGCGACCGCATCCGTGAGGTGCAGTTGTTCGGCGAGGGCTACCCCTCGGAGGTCACGCTCACCTCGCCGATGATCGAGCTGCCCGGCTCGGTCATTCTCGGCCGCATTGAATGGGAAGCCGACCTACCGGACTCAGCACAGGTCGATGTCCAGATCCGTACGCGCACCGGCGACCGCCTCGTGGAGATCGTCGAGTACTACGGCAACGGCGGCGACCGCAAAACCGAAACCGATTACGCAAACCTGCCGACCAGCTTTAAGGGGCCGGTGGTGAATCGGCTGCAACCCGGCGGCGGCTGGACCAGCTGGAGCCAGCGCTACACCCGCTCGGGCCAGTTCGTGACCTCCCCCAGCCCGCGCCGCTTCTTGCAACTCCAAGCGCGGCTGCTTTCCACTTCGCCCGCCGCCGCGGCCAGCCTGCGCTCTATTGCCGTGGAATTTCTGCCCCCGGTAGCCCACCGGACGGTGGCTGAGATCTGGCCCAATACGGTCGAACCGCGCACCGTGCGCGAGTTCGCGCTCTATCTCAAACCGACCTTTGTAGAGCACCAGCCCGGGGGGCCGCCCAGCCGGCGCTTTGACGAAATCTTGCTCGACGCCGCCCCCATAGAGGCACTCACCATCGCCGATGTGGCACTCGGCCGGGAGGAGGATTTGGCCCGCGACCAACCCCGCCGCCTCTTTTCCGCTGCGGGCGCGAGCGCGGACGTGCTCATCGACGCGGCCACGGGCGATTCCCTACAGATCTTCCCGGCGGCCCCAGGCACCCCCCTGCGGTTGCTCCTGCCCGAAAAGGTGGCCTTGCAGGCGGCCGACGACGACACCCGCACCTATTACCGAGTCGTGACCGAAGAGGGCGAACAGGTGCCCGTTGACGGCGACGGTCGCGTCCTCAACGAGCTAACCTATCTCGGCCTGCCGGTCGAGGAGCAGGGCGACATCCTCTACTTTGCTCGGGGGGGCCGCGACATCGAAGCCGTAGAGGAATTCGCCTATCGGAGCTTGGCCGATTCGCTGCAAGGCGAGATTCGCTACTTTCGCCGGCTGATCGGCAAGGGCGGCGAATTTCCGTTTGACCGCCAGGGGAATCCCTTGAACCAAGCCGCGTACAACGCCCTGCCTCGGCGCCAGCGCGGGTCCATCGCGGCCGTCGGCGAGTTGGTGCGGGTGCGCTTCCGCGCCTCGGTGCTGCTCAACGGCACCACCGTAGATGCCGCCATCCGCGATTCGGCCTTTCCCGACACCTACCAGCAGGTCGATCCGGGCGACGCCACGCTTCTGACGCCCGGCACCGCCCTGAGCATCTCCGTGCCCTTGTCCAACCGGGTCGTGCAGGGCGTTGCCATCGCGCCCAACCCGTTTACCCCCAATGGCGACGGCACCAACGACCGCGCCCACATCCGCTTCGCGCTCGGCAACCTCAACGCCGAGCGCACCATCTGGGTGCGCGTCTTTGACTTGGCCGGCCATCCCGTGTGGAGCGGGCGTCGGCAGGGCTTTGGGGAACAGGTCTTCACGTGGGATGGCCGCGGCGACGACGGGCACCTCGTGCCGCCGGGGACGTACCTTTGCAAGATAGCGGCCGAGGTCGATGCGGCTTCTGCGTCCCACACCAGCGAGACGCGCCTAATCGGGGTGGCGTACTGACAGCACCCTTTTTAAGACTGGATTCCCGCTTTCGCGGGAATGACTTCTCCTAGGCAAAAAGACAGTACCGATGAACATTCCGTGCTTTCAAGTCATTTAGGGCTGCTATATGCCGCCATCCCCCACTTCCCAGCGGCTCGGCCTCCGCGCCCTCCTCGTCGGCGCGGCCGGGGCTTGGGCCATTGGCGCCGGCGTTCCGTATTGCAACATGGTGCTGCACGGCTCCCGGATCGCCTCGTACTTCAACACGCCCGCGGCCATCATCCTCTTCTTCGCCCTAGTCTTTGTCGTCAACACCCTGCTGGGCCTGGTGCGTCGCGCTTGGATGCTGAGCCGGGCCGAGCTGGCCCTGATTTACATCATGTGGATCGTCGCCACCGCCATCCCCGAGTGGGGGCTTACCGCCTTCCTGTTGCCCGATATTACCAGCGTCATCTACTATGCCACGCCCGAAAACAACTGGGCCGAGCTGCTCCATCCGCTCATCCCAGACTGGCTCATCCCCCATCGCGATTTCGACCAAATCAAAAACTTCTACGAAGGGGCGCCCCAAGGCACGGGCATCCCTTGGGAATTGTGGCTGCCGCCGCTGGCGTTTTGGCTGCCCTTTGTGCTGGCCCTCTACTTGGCGATGATTTCCCTGATGGTGGTGCTGCGCAAGCAGTGGATCGAAAACGAGCGCTTGGTGTTTCCGCTGGTCCAGCTGCCGATTGCCATGCTCCAAGACGACGACGCCCGCCCGGGGGTGCTCAACGCCTTTTTCAAAAACCCGCTGCTGTGGGTCGGCTTTGCCATCCCCGCCATCGTCCAGAGTGCCAACGGGCTGCATCACTACTTTCCGTACTTCCCCCGCATCAGCCTCGATCACTCGATTCCGCTCTTCCGCGACAGCATCCACATCCCGCTCCGCCTGAGCTTTCAGATGCTCGGTTTTTCCTACTTCGTCAACCGCGACATCGCCTTTGGCTTGTGCTTCTTCTACCTGCTCAACACCGTTCAACAGGGCATTTTCAACATCTTCGGGGTACAGAAAATCGACCCGGTGCTCGGCGCGTACAGCACGTACACCGGCTCCATCATCGTCCACCAAGGGTTTGGCGCGGTCATCGCCCTGGTGCTCTTCGGCCTGTGGACCGCCCGCCGCCACCTGCGCGACGTGGCGCGCAAGGCCATTTTTGCCGCGCCGGACATCGACGACTCCAAAGAAATTCTCTCCTACCGGGCCGCTTTATTGATGTTGGCTAGTAGCCTCGCCTTTATGGGCGTCTGGCTGTGGCAATCGGGCCTGCCGGCTTGGGTCACTCCCATCTATCTGTTCTTCGCCTTTGTGCTCTTCATCGGCATCACCCGCGTAGTGGCCGAAGGGGGGTTGGCCTTTATCTTCGCGCCCATGATCGCCTCGGACTTTGTCGCGGCCGGCCTCGGCACCCGCACCATTGGCGCGTCCGGCGTCACCGCCCTCGCCTTTACGTATGTATGGGCCAGCGACATCCTCACCTTTGTCATGGCCTCCTGCGCCAACGGCCTCAAGCTGGCCGAAGAGACCATAAAAAAGGGGCGTCGCCTCATCTTCTGGGCCATGCTCCTCGCCATTTTCGTCGCCCTCGGCAGCTCGATCTGGGCCATCCTCGACTTGGGCTACCGCTACGGTGGGATCAATACCGATCCGTTCTTCTTTGGCAGCGCGGCGCGCTATCCCTTTGACAATGCGGCCGCCCGCCTGCAAGCCCTCGATGGGCCGCACTGGCAAAACTGGCTCTACACCGCCTTCGGCGCCGGGGTCATGGGGCTTTTGCTCGCGGCGCGGCAACACCTGTTTTGGTGGCCCTTCCATCCGTTGGGGTTTCCCATCAGCGCGGTTTTCGGCACCATGTTTTTCAGCGTCTTCCTCGCTTGGCTCTGCAAGGGCCTCGTCCTCCGCTACGGCGGCCCGGTGCTCTACTTAAAGACCCGGCCCTTCTTCATGGGGCTGATTCTCGGCCAGTTCGTCACGGCCGGCCTCTGGTACGCCATTGACTACTGGGCCGGCGAGAGCGGCAACGCAGTGATGATCTGGTAGCGGCGGCTGTTGACTTGCCTAGGGCGGTCTTGGAAATTCTACCGAGCAGCCTCAAAGAAAGGAACCGATATGGGAGCAACGCACGTCACCGCCCTGCTCGCCCCCCTCCGCCGCCGCGCCCTCGCCCTCGCCCTCGGTTCTGGGGTCGCTCTCGCCCTCGCGGTCGGGTTGGGCCTCGGCCTGCTGTGGGTGTTGCTCGAAGCCCTGTTCTTTCTGTCGCCGCCTTGGCGCGTGGGCGTGGGCCTGTTGGCCTTGTTGAGTACCGGGGGGGTGCTGGCGGTTGCCCTCAAGCGGCGCTTGCCCGTTGTCCTCTCGTGGCACCGCTTTGCCCTCTTCGTCGAAAGGCGCTGCCCCCCGCTCCAGCAGCGGCTAATTAGCGCGCTAGAGCTATCCGATGCCGACCCCGCCCTGCACTCGCCGGCCCTGCTTGCGGCCGCGCGGGAACGAGCCACGGCGCTGTTGCGCGCCGCCAAGCCAGCGCAAATCCTCGACTATCGGCCGCTCTACGCCCACCTGCGCCTGCTCGGCGGGATAAGTGGCGTCGCGCTCCTGTGCGGTGCGTTGGGGGGCGATAGCCTCGCCGCGGCCGCCCAGCGTTGCGCCCATCCCCTCACCGCGTACGAGCGGCCCCCGCGCACCCGGATCACCGTTGACCCCGGCGACCTCGAAGTCGTCAAGGGCGAAGACGCCACCCTGCACGTGCATTTTGCTGGCCACAAGCCGCGCCGCGCACACATCGTGCGCCGTGCGAGCCCAGCAGCACCCTACCAGAGCGAAGAACTGGTGGTCGACCGCGCGGACTCGGTCGCGTACACCTTTCCCCGAGTGCAGCGGCCCTTCCGCTACGCCATTGCGGTCGGCGACGACCGCTCGCCCGAATACGAGGTGCGCGTCATCGATCCACCGGCGGTCCAGCACATGCGCCTACACTACCAGTATCCTGCGTACAGCCGGCTGCCCGACCGCATCGAAGAGGACGGCGGCGACATACAGGGCCTGCTCGGCACCCGCGTCGCCTTGGAAATCGCGGCCAACAAGGCCCTCTCGAAGGCTTCCTTGGTCCTCGACGACGACACCCTCTCGGCCCAACTCGACGGCGCGGTCGCCCGCGTCGCCTGCCAAATCGAGCGTGCGGGGGCGTACCACATCGCCCTCGTCGATCGCCAAGGGGCGACCAACCGCGACCCCATCCGCTACGCCATCCAAGTGCGCCAAGACCAAAAGCCGGCCGTCGCCCTCGTCGAACCCGGCCACGACAGCGACCTACCCGAGTCCCTCAAGGTGCTGCTCAAAGCCGAGGCCAGCGACGACTTTTCCGTCGAGGAAGTAGCCTTAGTCTATCGAGTCAACGACGGCCCCGAACAGCGCCAAACCCTGCCCATCAATCCCCAGCGCGAGGTGCGCGTCAGCCACGTCTGGAACCTGTCAGCCGCCACCCTCTTGCCCGAAGACCGCATCTTGTACCACCTAGAGGCCCTCGACAACAACCAAGTATCCGGCCCGCAAAAAGGGCAGAGCCGCCAGTACGTGCTGCGCTTTCCCTCCCTGTACGAACTCTACTCAGAGGCCGACCAAGCCCAAGGCGAACAGCTATCCTCCTTGGCGGAACTGGCGGCTGGTGGACAGGCCCATCAGGAGTACATCGAGCGGGTGCGCCGCGAGTTGCTCAAAAGCGAGGAGCTGAGCTGGGAACAAAAGAAGGAGCTCGAAGCGACGCTCGAAGCCGAGGCCGAGCGCGCCCGCGCCGTGGAGGAGCTGGCGGCCGAATTGGAGAAAACCATTGATTCCATGCAGGCCGAGGGCACGGCTGCCGAGCAACTGCTCGACAAGCTCGACCACATCCGCGAGCTCATGGGCGACATCGCCACCCCCGAAATGCAGCAGGCCCTCGCCGACCTGCAAAAAGCCGCCAGCGATCCAGACCCCCAAGCCCTCGCCGACGCCCTCAAGCGCTTTAGCCAAGACCAGCAAGCCTTCCAGCAGCGGCTCGACCGCACCATTGCCCTCCTCGAACAGGTGCGGACCGAGCAGCAGCTGCGCGCCATTGTCGAGCAAGCCGCCGAGCTCGCCCGCCGCCAGAGCCAGATCAACCGCGAGCTCGCGGCCGGCCAGAGCGGCCTGCGCCAGCAGCTACAGGAAGGCAGTTTGCAGCGCGACACCGAGCGGCTCGCCGAGCAGCTCCAGCAGCTGAGTGCCGCTACAACCGAGCAAAAGCCCGCGTTTGCCGAGCAGCTAGCGCGCCGCGCCGAGCACATCGAGCGCGCGGCCCTCGCCGAGCGGATGCGCCAGATGGTGCGCCAGCTACGCGCCCAATCCCCAGACGCGGCCCAGCAGACCGGGCAGGCTTTGGCCGCCGACCTCGACTCGCTGGCCGAGGACTTGCAGCAGCTTCAAGACGAGTACCTCGCCGCAGAAAAGGACCAGCTCAGCCGCGCCCTGCGCCGCGCCCTGCGCGACCTCGCCGAGCTATCCCAACGCCAAGAGCGCCTGCTTGCCGAGGCCAGCGCGCAAGAGCAATTCGCGCTCCTGCAAGGCACCAGTCAGGTCGTGGAGCGCGTCGCGGCCGTGGGCCGACGCACCTTGGCCTTGGCCCCGGACTTGAGCGCGACCATCGGCTATGCCCTGCGCCAGATGCACGACGCAGCCCAACGCCTCGGCCAGCGCGACGCGCAGGGGGCGCGCAATCCCCAGCAAAAGGCCATGCGCTATCTCAACGAGACCGTTCTACTTCTGCGCGAGAGCCTCGACAACCTCGCCAAAGCCCAGACCCCTTCGGCCTTTGCCGAGGCCATGCAGCAGTTGCTCGGCCTCTCCGAGCAGCAGAGCCAGCTCAACCAAGCATCCGAGCAGGCCCTCGGCCAGATGTCAGGCCCTGCACTCCAGCAGCAAATTGCCCGTCTCAGCACCCAACAGCAGGGTCTCATGCAGGCCCTCGGGGAGATCGCCCGCTCGCTGCGCGGGCACCGAGGGGCGCAACAGCGGGTGCGAACCATCCAGAAGGAAATGGAGGACGTACTGGCCGATTTGCAGCGGGGGCGGCTCACCCAGCGCACGCGGCAAAATCAGGAGCGCCTTTATCAGCGCATGCTCGATGCCAGCCGCTCCATCCACAGCCGCGGCTTTGAAGAAAAGCGGCGCAGCATCGCCGGCACCACCCCGCCCTACGCCGGCCCAACCACCCTGCCCACCGATCGCGGGCAGCCGCCCGACCTGTGGCGCGACGCGTTGCGCGAAGCCCTCGCCGGTCCCTATCCCGAGGAGTACCGAGCCGTGCTCCGGCGCTACTAC
The DNA here is from genome assembly GCA_965242865.1 of Candidatus Latescibacterota bacterium. Lineage (GTDB taxonomy): Bacteria > Latescibacterota > UBA2968 > UBA8231 > UBA8231. The sequence continues at coordinate 3,060,999 of CBDETK010000013.1, read as the reverse complement.
GACCAAATCTACCAAGACCTACAACCGCACGACGCCCCATGAACATACCCGCTGTCTGGATTCCCGCTTGCGAGGGAGGAATCGACAACATACAAATGACGGGAGGGACGGCACGGAGGCCGTCCCGTACAGAGCTGGATTCCCGCTTTTGCGGGAATGACGATCGCCCTCCTCGCAATCCGCGACGCCCCATGAACATACCCGTCCTCATCGGCGTCCTCGGCCTGTGGAGCGCGGCCCACGCGACCGCTGACCTCCAAGCGCGCCTGTTGCTAGAACGCCACGCCGACGCCCCAGGTGTTTGTACGGCCCTGCAAGCGGTGGTTGAAGCCCCGCAGGCCGAGGACGCCCTGATGCTGCTCGCCGAGTGCAGCCTGCGCTTGGGCGACCTAGACTGCGCCGATCGCTTTTGGGCGGATGTGGAACAACGCGGCGGTCCGGCTGCGTACGCGGCCCGCTATCACCGCGCCGAGCTGCTCTACTTCCGCGGCGATTTTGCCGCGGCGGGTGCCGCCTTGGCCGCGCTGGCCGCGGCCGACCCGGGCCATGCCCTTGCCAATGACGCCCTCGCCCTGCTGGCCACCAGCGAGGAATACGCAACATCCGATGGCCTCGCCGATCTCAGCCGCGCCCAGCTTTTAGAACGGCAGGGGCTGAGCGAGGAGGCGGACGCACACTGGGCGGCCCTTGAAGACCGCGCCGCCCCAGGCCTGGCCGAGTGGAGCTTGCTCGCCCGCGCTGAATTGCGCGCCGAGCAAGGTCGGCTCGACGAGGCCCTAGCCCTGTACCAGCGTCAAATCGCCCACTTTCCCCAAGGCGAACACATCGTGGCCGCCCAGCTCGGGCTCGCCGCGCTCTACGAGCGCCAAGGCGCGATTGAGCAGGCCCTCAAGGCTTGTGAGACCGCGCTCCTCCAACACCCGCTCGACGCCCTCGCTCCACAGGTGCGCCTGCACATTGAGCGGCTCCGACTCTTGCGCGAAGGAGGCTGACCATGCCCATTCTCTTTGCCCTAGCCCTTTGCACCCTCGCCGTTTTTCCGGCCCGCGCCGAGCAGCTCCTCGTGCCCATGGATTCCTCCCAGCGCGACCACCTCCGGGCCTACGGGCTTGCTTTCTGGACCTTGGAGCGCGGCATTCCGGTCGAGTGGTTGCTCAACTATCGAGGGGGCGCGTTCCTCGTGGAAGCACGCGACCTCATCGCCAGCGAAGCCATTCTGCGCGGCGTCAGCACCGAGCGCATCTCCGAGGCCCAAGTCGCCCAGATCTACGCGGAGATCGATGCGTCCAACATGGAGGTCGTGCGCTTGGAAAAGGTGCCGAAGATCGCCGTGTACACGCCGCCCAACAAACAGCCTTGGGACGACGCAGTGACGCTTTCGCTGGAATACGCCCAAATCGACTACGAAAAAATCTGGGACGACGAAGTGCTCCAAGGCGCGCTCGACGACTACGATTGGCTACACCTGCACCACGAGGACTTCACCGGCCAGTACGGCAAGTTCTATGGCTCCTACAGCAATCAGCCTTGGTATCGCCAGCAGCAGGCCGCGTACGAGCAGATGGCGCGCCGCCTCGGCTATGCCAAGGTCTCCGAGCAAAAGAAGGCCGTGGTGGTCAAGATCTACGAGTACATGGCGGCCGGAGGTTTTCTCTTCGCGATGTGCTCGGCCACCGACACCTTTGACATTGCCCTCGCCGCGCTCGCCGTGGATATATGCCACGCAGTCTTCGATGGCGACGCGGCCGACCCCAACGCCCAAGCCCAGCTCGACTTCAGCCGCACTGTGGCCTTTGAAAACTTTGTCCTCGAAACCAACCCGCTGGTGTACGAATTTTCAAACATCGACACCACGCCCGCCGACATGCGCCGGATCCGCACGGCCGAGGCCGAGTATTTCACGTTGTTTGAGTTCTCGGCCAAATACGACCCTGTGCCTACGATGCTCACTCAGTGCCACACCAACATCGTCGATGGCTTTCTCGGCCAGACCACGGCCTTCCGCCAGTCCCTGATCAAGGACTCGGTCATCCTCCTCGGCCAAGAAGACGGCACCGATAGCGTCAAGTACATCCACGGCCGCGTCGGCAAGGGCACGTTTACCTTTTATGCCGGCCACGACCCGGAGGACCACCGGCACCACGTCTATGACCCGCCGACCAACCTCACCCTGCATCCCAATTCGCCCGGCTACCGGCTGATCTTAAACAATGTGCTCTTCCCGGCGGCCAAGAAAAAGGAGCGCAAGACCTGAGTAGTAGCGGTGAAACCGTTTTTCCTACGGGAAATGCCGTTCTATCGCGATCTGCTTGTTTGTAGTGTAAGCACACAGTTCCATCAGTTCTTGAACAACTTTTTCTAACTGGAGGAGGTCTGCCATGAAACCACTTACTTGTTTAATCAAAAAAGAAGGCAGTCAGTACGCTTCGCTGTGCGTCGAACTGGATATTGCTTCTTGCGGTAAAAACAAAAAAGAAGCACTGGACGGCTTGAGAGACGCGGCCGAAGCCTATCTAGAGTACATGATTGCTGAGAATCGCCGCGATGAAATCTATCGGCCTGTGCCCATAGACGACCTTAAAGAGTTCTTGTTTGCCGGGGACGAGATTGCCGAACAATCGTTTAAGGCGATCCCGCTGGCACTCGAACATGCCTAAGAACCTATCCAACAGGGATGTGGCTTGGATATTGGAGCAGATCGGCATCCAACTTTCCGCTGTCAAACAGGTGCGTCCTCTGCGAAGATTACCCGCTTGCAAACTGCGGCATCTCCGCCCATATCTTTTGCCGAGTGCTCTTCCCAGCGACTAAAAAAAGAAACGCAAGACCTGAGTATTTATCCCTGAAATTTCATATATTGGTGTTGATATTTCAGGGATAATGCCGCAGAGGAGGGCCTCGTGATCCCGCGTCCGAAAGATATTCAGCGTCTTGAACAACTCATTGGTCTTTTCTCGGTCACGGCTATCCTCGGCGTGCGCCAGTGCGGCAAAACAACGCTAGCGCGACAATTCCCCACGGAGCACTACTTCGATTTGGAAAATCCACGGGATCTAGCCCGACTGGAGCAGCCGCAGTTAGCTCTAGAGGATTTGTCCGGGCTGGTCGCCATCGACGAGATCCAGCGGGTGCCAGACCTGTTCCCCATACTGCGGTATCTAGTCGATACCCAGCCCGGCCAGAAATACCTCGTCCTAGGGAGTGCCTCTTGGGACTTGATACGCCAGAGCAGCGAATCCCTAGCGGGCCGCATCGCCTATTACCACTTGGGCGGATTGCGGCTCGACGATATCGAGCGGTCCGACTGGAAGCGGCTGTGGTGGCGCGGCGGTTTTCCCAGCTCCTACACCGCCCCTTCCGAGGCCGCTAGCTCTAGGTGGCGCGAGCACTACATTAGCACTTTTCTAGAGCGCGATGTTCCCCAACTGGGCATCAACATCCCCGCCCCCACCTTGCGGCGGTTCTGGACCATGCTGTGCCACTACCACGCCCAAGTCGTGAACTACGCCGAATTCGCCCGCAATTTCGGCATCGCGGATGTGACGGTGCGGCGGTACATAGATATTCTCGCCGGTACGTTCATGGTGCGCATCCTACAGCCTTGGCACTCCAACACCAGCAAGCGGCTGGTGAAAAGGCCCAAAATTTATCTGCGGGACTCGGGGCTGTTCCACGCGCTGCTGGCGATTGATAGCATGGAGCAGCTCATGGGGCACAACCGCCTAGGGGCTTCGTGGGAGGGCTTTGCCCTAGAGTGTGCGTGTCGGGCCTTGGAAAAGCGCGACGAGGAGTTGTATTTCTGGCGCACCCACACCGGGGCCGAGGTCGACTTGTTCTGGCAGAAAAGCGGCCGCAACTGGGCGGTGGAGTGCAAGTTTGCGGACGCGCCCCGCTTGACCCGATCCATGCGGAGTGCCAGCACTGAACTCGACTTAGAACACTTGTGGGTGGTGTATCCGGGCAAAGCGCGCTATCGGCTCGACGAGCGCATTACGGCACTGCCGCTGCCGGAGGTGCCAGCGGTTTTGGGTGCCCGATGAAATCTATCGGCCTGTGCCCATAGACGACCTTAAAGAGTTCTTATTTGCCGGGGACGAGATTGCCGAACAATCGTTTAAGGCGATCCCGCTGGCGCTTGAACATGCCGTAGAAGTACGCAGGTTGCGGCTTCTGCGTTTAGGCTTTTAATTACGGCCCGACGGCAAAGAACCTACAATCAGGGGCGGCCCCCCGTGCCTGCCCGTTAGAATCCCGTTGGGGCAGGCCCCCGTGCCTGCCCGTTACAGCGGCCCACTTGGGGTTGGCAGATGAACGAGACGATGGTTAAGCATTTCATATCAGGCAGGGGCCTTGCTGTGGGGCAAAACCCTGTTGGGTGCTTGGATTCATCGTCGGATTTAATGCGTCGTAAGTCCTTGAAAAACAACAACTTACCCCCCCCCCCCCCCCCCCCGAAAATTCTTCTCTAGCACCAAGCACTAAACTCTCTACTTCTCTACATAGGCCGACGGCTCGTGCGCGGCTGTTGGGCGGCGCGTCGGTCTGGCCGCACGATCCAAAGCTCACGCTGCCGTGCGGCCTTTGTGCTGATCCACGTTTCCTGCACCACCCCCGCAACCCGTCTGCCAAGGACCGAGAGCGGAATCTCTTCGACCCAGACACCGCGAGAACACTAGCAAAGGCGCACCCACAGCAAGGGGCGCGTCCTGAGCACTCCACGTTAGCCCTAGGGCTAGCTCCGCCTCTTTCGGGGCGTCCTGCCCCTCTTCCAACCTGCATACCATTTCTTCCCCAACCATACAAAGGAGCAAAAAATGCTTTCGTTGAAATCTCTCAAAACCCTGTTTGCGTTCGTCCTTTTGGGCATCGTCGCTGCTTGGACGGGCTGCTCGGACTCCGCGCCGGTGGCTTCTCGGCCGGTCGGCAAAGCCACTTGTTCCTTGTGCGAGTTCTTGGGCGACGACGCCTACACCGCTACCGACGGGCTGCCCGCCCCCGAAAGCCCCGACACCACCCAGACCGACGCTGACGCCGATAGCACCCAGACCGAAGCTGATGCTGACAGCACCCAAGCGGCCACCGTGGAGTTCGCCGACGCCAATTTGGAGCGGGCGGTGCGGGAGGCACTGGATCGCCCGCAAGGGACCCTGACCCCGGCGGACTTGGCCGCCCTGACCGAACTCGACGCGAGCTATAAAAACATTGAGAGCGTGGCCGGCCTCGAACACGCAACAGCACTGACAACGCTGTATCTACGGGGCAACGCGATTACCGACGTGCAGCCGTTGGCCAGTTTGATCAACCTTCAAACGTTGTCGTTGTGGGGTAACAAGGTGGCGGATGCGAGCCCGCTGGCCAGCCTGATCCGCTTGCGCAAACTGGATATGTGGGGCAACGCGATTACCGACGTGCAGCCGTTAGCTCGCTTAACGAACCTGCAATGGCTCCAGCTAGGAGACAACGAGATTGCGGATGTCAGTCCCTTGGCCAGCCTGACGAACTTGCAATGGCTGGGCGTGATGGAAAACGCCCTCAGCCAGCACGCCGCGAACCAGCAACTCGCCGCCTCAATGGCAAGCGGCCTCCGCGTCGTAGCGGTAATAGAGAAATACCCCCGCGTCGAAACCGTCCAAGTCTATCCAGAAGAACCAGAACCGACGGGACCGCAGGAACCAATCCGCGAACTGATCGCCCTATACTGGACGGACTATGGCACGGGTAGGATTCATCGTGCCGACCCTGCCGACCCGGATAACGTCGACACCCTCGCCTTCATCCCGGGATCGAATCCATCGGGCATCGCGCTGGATCTGGCGAACAGAAAGGTGTACTGGACGGACCTAACGGGGAATAAAATTCATCGGGTCGATCTAGATGGCGAAAACGCAAACGTCGACACCCTTATCAAAACGGGCTTGGATTGGCCATCGGGCATCGCGCTGGATCTGGAGAGCGAAAACAAAAAGATGTACTGGGCGGAAACGGGCGGAAATAGGATACGGCGGGCCGACCTAAGTGGCGACAACATGGAAACCCTCGGCACCATGAGATTGGCGGATCCATCGGGCATCGCGCTGGATGTGGAGGGCGGAAAGATGTACTTCACAGACCAGGGTTGGAATAACATTCATCGGGCCGACCTCGATGGCAGAAACGACGAAATCCTCGTCACCTTAGAGGGCGTTACGGAAGGCTCAACACTCCGTACTATGTTTCGACCAAATGAGTTGTTTAGGCCAGGGCGCATCGCGCTGGATCTGTGGAGCAGAAAGATGTACTGGACGGACCGGGGCAATAGTTCGGTCCTGAACTCAATAAAAATTCAGCGGGCCGACCTCGATGGCAGAAACGTCGAAACCCTCGTCTCCAACAGGGGATTGATTGATCCGTTTGGCATCGCGCTGGGGCCGCCGGATATGGCGGGCGAAAAAAAGATGTACTGGGCTGACTATAGTACGCGAAAGATTCAGTATGCCAACCTCGATGGCTCAGGCGTCACAGACCTCATCTACATGGGATTGACGACGCCATCGACCATCGCGCTGGAGATTCGGTAGTCATGGAGGATCACCTGCCCGGCTTGCATGGCGTTGAGGCGATGGGCTGGCGATCTGGAACAGGCGATAGGAACCAGCTACTATTTGCGCCGTATCGTAGCGATTGCTCGGCTCATCGGCACAAAACAGCCCAGACCACGCAAAGCACCCTGTCATCCAACTCCCGCTGGATCGCCCTCGAAAAGCACCTTCTTCCCCCTTGCGGTTAGGCGATACTTCTGCTTGGGACTCCTCGGCGACTCGGGCTGCGTCCTTTCAACGAGGCCGGTATCTAAGACCGTTCCGCAATCTGTAACTCCGGTAGCCCCAGCCCTTCCGCCTCGCGAAACATGCGGGGGATGCCGCTGCCCTACTGCTCAATCAGGTTCAACGGTTGCGAATCTTAGAATTGTGAATCCATGTCAAACAGGTGCGTCCTCTGCGAAGATCGCCAGCTTGCAAACTGGCCAAGCGGCACCTCCGCCCATATCTTCTGCCAATTCAACCGTCCATTGTCCCGAAAGGAAGTACATGTCAGACACCGAGGCCGTAGCGCAGCTCGGCCAAATTAGGGACCGCATCTACGGCGAGATCGGCCAAGTCGTCATCGGCCAGAAGCAGATCGTCGAGGAGCTGCTCATCGCCTTGCTTGCCGGCGGCCATTGCCTGCTGGTCGGCGTACCCGGCTTGGCCAAAACCACGCTCATCCAAACCCTCGCCCGCACGCTCGATCTCTCCTTTGGCCGCATCCAATTCACCCCGGATCTCATGCCCTCGGACATCACCGGCACCGAAGTACTCGAAGAAGACATCGACACCGGCCGCAAGGCATTTCGCTTCATCCGCGGGCCTTTGTTTGCCAACGTCATCCTCGCCGACGAAATCAACCGCACTCCCCCCAAGACCCAAGCGGCCCTGCTCCAAGCCATGCAGGAACACGCGGTCACCGCCGCCGGCGAGACCATGCCGCTCAGCGAGCCGTTTTTCGTGCTCGCCACGCAAAACCCCATCGAGCAGGAGGGGACCTACCCCCTGCCCGAAGCCCAGCTCGACCGCTTCATCTTCGAGCTGTGGATCGACTATCCGAGCGACCGCGAGGAAGAAGACATCGTCCGCGCCACCACCAGCATCGCCCAAGCCACCGTCCGCCAAGTCGTGGATGCCCCGCAGATCGTCGAGCTCCAACAGCTCGTGCGCCGAGTGCCCGTGGCCGACCACTGCGTCCGCTACGCGGTCGCGCTGGTGCGGTCCTCGCGGCCCGGCGACGCCCAAGCCCCGGATTACATCCGCGAAATGGTTAGTTGGGGTGCCGGCCCGCGCGCCTCTCAGTACTTGGTCTTGGCCGCCAAGGCGCGGGCCATCCTCGCCGGCCGCCACTCGGTCGCCATTGAGGACATCCGCGCCCTAGCCCTGCCGGTGATGCGCCACCGCATGGTCGTCAACTTCCACGCCGAAGCCCAAAACATCAGCGCGGTCGGCCTGATCCAACGCCTGCTCGCCGACGTGACGCCCGAATCCTGACGTGAGCGAAGCGGCCTCCTACCTCCACCCGGAAACCATCTCGCGCCTCTCGCGCCTCGACCTGATTGCGCGCCTCGTGGTGGAAGGCTTTATCACCGGCCTACACCGCAGCCCGTACCACGGCTTCTCGGTCGAATTCTCCGAGCACCGTCCGTACCTGCCGGGCGACCCGCTGCGCGACCTTGATTGGAAGGCGTATGCCAAGTCCGACCGCCTGTACGTCAAACAGTACGAGGAGGAGACCAATCTCAAAGCCTACCTGCTGCTCGACGTCTCCGGCTCCATGGACTTTGCGGCCGGTGCGCCCCTGAGCAAGTTTCGCTACGCAGCCTCTTTGGCCGGCGCGTTGGCCTATCTCATGCTCAAGCAACGCGATGCGGTCGGCCTGTTGCTCTACCACCACCAAACCGAGGTGTACGTGCCGCCGCGCTCGGTGCAAAGCCACCTGCAAGTCCTCCTCAAGGCCATTGACCAAGCGAGTCCGCACAGCGAGACGACCATGGCCCCGGCCTTCCACGACCTCGCCGAGCGCATTCGCCGCCGCGGCCTCGTCATCGTGCTCTCCGACCTACTCGACGCGCCCGACCAAGTCCTCGAAGGGTTGCGCCACTTCCGCCACCTGCGGCACGAAGTGATCGTCTTCCACTTGCTCGACCCCCGCGAGCGCGACCTCGCCTTCCGCGATCAGACCCGCTTCTACGACCTCGAAGACCCGGCCCAAACCCTCACCACCCAACCTTGGCACATCCAGCACGAGTACCGCGCCCTGATGGACGATCTAATCCAGACCTATCGGCTCGGGTGCGCCGAGGCCGGCATTGACTACGCCCTGCTCGACACGGCGACCCCCTTTGACGTGGCCTTATCTCGGTACTTGGCGCAGCGCAAAAAAATGGGCTAGTACCCACCTCGCCCCGAAACTTGACTTTTTTGTACAGATTTCTAAGTTCTTGAGACCGCATCTAGATACAAGGAGCCAACATGAGCGAAAGCACCCAAACCCTAACGCAGTTTGCCAACCGCGACTACGAGTGGGGATTCGTCACCGATGTGGAGGCCGACTCGGCCCCGCCCGGCCTCAACGAAGAGATCATCCGCTTCATCTCCGCCAAAAAGGACGAGCCTGAGTTCATGCTCGCATGGCGGCTCAAAGCCTACCGCCGCTGGCTCGCGATGGAGGATCCAACGCGCCGCAAAGCAAGCCAGCGCTGGGCCATGGTCCACTATCCCGACATCAACTACCAAGACATCGTGTACTACTCGGCCCCCAAGAAGAAACAGCTCGACAGCCTCGACGAGGTCGATCCCGAGATTTTGGCCACCTACCAAAAGCTGGGCATCCCCCTCGAAGAGCAAAAGATGCTCGCCGGCGTGGCCGTGGACGCGGTCTTCGACAGCGTCTCAGTGGCCACCACGTTCAAGGACAAGTTGGCCGAGTTGGGCATCGTCTTTTGCTCCATGTCCGAAGCCATACAAAACCACCCCGCGCTCGTGCAAAAGTACCTCGGCTCGGTCGTGCCGTATTCCGACAATTTCTTCGCCACCCTCAACTCAGCGGTCTTTACCGACGGCTCCTTCGTGTACGTGCCCCCGGGCGTGCGCTGCCCCATGGAGCTATCGACGTACTTCCGCATCAACGCGGCCAACACCGGCCAATTCGAGCGCACCTTGGTCATCGCCGACGAGGGGGCTTATGTCAGCTACCTCGAAGGCTGCACCGCGCCTATGCGCGACGAAAACCAACTCCACGCGGCCGTCGTTGAGCTCGTGGCCCTCGGCGACGCCCAGATCAAGTACTCCACCGTGCAAAACTGGTATCCGGGCGACGAAAACGGCAAAGGCGGGATTTACAACTTCGTCACCAAGCGCGGCGCGTGTCGCGGCGACCGCGCCAAAATTTCGTGGACCCAAGTCGAGACCGGCTCGGCCATCACGTGGAAATACCCTAGCTGCATCCTACAGGGCGATCACTCGGTCGGCGAATTTTATTCGGTGGCCGTCACGTCCAAGCGGCAGCAGGCCGACACCGGCACCAAGATGCACCACATCGGCAAAAACACCCGCAGCACCATCGTCTCCAAGGGCATTTCGGCCCAGCGTGGCCAAAACACCTATCGAGGCAAGGTGCAGGTGCTCAAAAACGCGGTCGGGGCCCGCAACTTCACCCAGTGCGATTCCATGCTCATCGGCGATCAATGCGGCGCGCACACCTTCCCCTACATCGAGGTCCGCAATCCCACGGCCCACGTTGAGCACGAGGCTTCCACCTCCAAGATCGGCGAGGACCAAATTTTCTATTGCAACCAGCGCGGGATTTCCACCGAAGACGCCATCTCCATGATCGTCAACGGCTTCTGCAAGGAAGTCCTCGCCGAGCTGCCGATGGAGTTCGCGGTCGAGGCGCAGAAGCTGCTGGGGATCAGCTTGGAGGGGAGTGTTGGGTAAGAATACGACGATAGACCGCCCCAACAGGGACGCGCTCAACAAGGGGCTAGACATCTACCGCGACGCCATGCGCCCGTTTATTGTCCGCTCGCTAAAGAAGGTGCGGGGCCAGCAGGTTGAAGAGGTGATCCGCGAGGGGCTAAATCACAGACAGGCCGAGCAGTTCAGCCTCAACCTGAGCAAGAACGGGCGCGATGCAGCGGCCTCCATAGACATTGGCGACTTTCCCCACCTCATCAGCAGAAAGTGGAGCGGCCTCTTCCAACAGCCCTTTGGCGACGAGCGGGGGGTCCAGAACGCGCTATGGCTGATAAAGGAAGCCCGCGACAAGGCGGCTCATCCCGGCCCCCAAGACCTAGAGGCCGAGTTCGTCCGAACCCACCTGTTTCTCATCGCCGATGTGATCGGCAAAATCAATGCACCCAAGCAGAAGCAGGCCGTAGAAACGATTCGGAACCAACTCGACAGCCCGGCCAGCCAACGCGAGACCTCCACCCAGCGCCAACCCGCACCGCCAGCATCCCGTCCGACCGGCGATCTCGCTCCTTGGCGGACGGTCATTCGTCCCAATCCCGATGTGGCCCTAGGCACCTTCCAAGAGGCCGAGTTTGCGGCCGATCTCCAACAAGTCCACGACGGGCGCGCCGACGCCACTCAATACGGCAATCCAGTCAGCTTCTTCAACCACACGTACATCACCCCGGGCATCCGCACCCTGTTAGTGAACACCTTGCAGCGGCTCAGTGGCAACGGGGGCGATCCGGTTATCCAGACCAAAACGGGCTTTGGCGGCGGCAAGACGCACAGCCTCATCGCGCTCTATCATCTAGTAAACAGCACCGACGCCCTGACCAATCCGAGCGGCAAGGGACAATCCGAGCAGCCCTACAACGAGATCCGCGGCATTATAGAAGAGGCCGGGCTGGCCCCAACTCTTGGCGTTCAGGCCCGCGTCGCCGTGCTCGACGGCACGTACCTTTCGCCCACCGATGCCGCCCAAACCCCCAACGGCGATCCGCTCAACACCCTGTGGGGCGCGATGGCGTACCAACTCGGCGGTCAAGACGCCTACGATTTAGTCGGCCAAGCGGCGCGACAGGGGACCGCGCCCGGCGGTGCCCAGCTCGACCAGCTATTCGCCCACGTCGGGCCGTGCGTCATCCTCATCGACGAGTTGGTGGCATACGCGCGCAATGCCGGGAACGCACAGGACAACATCTTAACCTTCGTCCAAGCCCTCACCCAAGCCGTCCGCAGGAACAACAACGCGGCCCTCGTCGTAACCCTGCCCGAAAGCAGCGTTGAGGCGGGAAGCGAGGCCGGTATGGAGGCCCTCAACCGGCTAGAGCACCTTTTGGGGCGCATTGAGGCCGTGTGGGAACCGCTTGAGACCAACGAAGCGTTTGAAGTGGTGCGCCGCAGACTGTTTGGAAACGACATGGACGAGGCCGCTAGGGATCGCACTTGCGAAGCCTTTGCCGCTATGTACAGTCGGGCGCGCAACGAGTACCCCCGCGAGGTCAGCGAGCATCACTACCTCGAGCGGCTGCGAGCCTGCTACCCCATTCACCCAGAGATTTTCGACCGCCTCTATTTGGATTGGTCGTCTATTACCCAGTTCCAGCGCACGCGCGGCGTCCTGCGGATGATGGCCAACTGCGTCAGCCGCCTGTATTTAGACAACGATGCTTCCCCGCTGATCATGCCGGCGAATCTGACCTTGAGCGATACGGCCTTGGCCAACGAGTTTGTCAGGCTGCTGGGTAGCCAATGGGGGCCAGTCCTGTCCGAGGTTGATGGCAACAACTTCAGAACCGACAACATAGACCGGGCGTCCCAGCGATTTGGCGAGGTCGGCGGAGCCGCTCGACGCCTAGCCCGCACAATTTTCCTCGGCAGTTCCGGCAGCGGGGCCGTCAAAGGCATTGATGCTCGGCAGATTCGCCTCGGCGTAGTACAGCCCAAACACGGAGTCTCGGTGTACAACGATGCCCTCGGCCAAATCAGCAGCGATCTCTACTACCTTTACAGTAGCGAGGGGCGGTACTACTTCCACGCCGAGGAAAACCTCAACAAGGTCGCCACCGATCGCGCCGCGGCCCTGAGCGGCCGAGACATTAACGACCACATCGTCGCGCAGTTGCAAGAGGCGGTTGGACGCCGCTCAGACGTCATCGTCTGCCCAGCCGATTCAAAGGCCGTGCCCGACGCCGATGCGGTGCGCCTCGTGCTTTTGCTCCCTGATAGGTCGCTGCCGAGCCGCGCCAGCGAGAAAGACCACGCCGAGCCAGCGGTGCAGCAAATGCTACAACACTGTGGCGACGCCCTCCGGGTCCGCAGGAATACCCTGCTCTTTCTGGCCGCGAAAAAAGACGAGATTCGCGATCTGAACAACCGGGTTAAGACGTTCCTCGCTTGGCATTCCATCGTCAACGGCGACCGTCGCATTGAAAACCTCTCGGGCGACCGGCTCAAACAGGCTCAGAGCAGTCTCAGGACAGCGGAATCCGAGGTGCGGGCTGCTCTAATTGGGGCGTACCGCTGGGCCATCGCCCCGGTTCAAGACGATCCGCAGAAGGCTGAATATCGCTTGGCCGTCTCTCAGGTTGGTGCGACGGACGGCGAGATTATTGACAATGCTTTCGCCAAGTTCATCGGGGACGAGGCCCTCGTAGAACACATAAGCCCTTCGGCGTTGGCCACCCTGTTGAAGCAGTACGTATGGAACAATCCCAACCACCAAGACCACATTAGCATAGATGGCTTGTGGGACATGATGACCCGCTATGTGTACATGCACCGCCTGCGAAATAGAGCGGTCCTGCAACGTTGTATCGAACAAGGGGTGCCCGACGGGGCTTTCGGCTACGCCGAGTCCTACGACGGGGAGCAGTACGAGGGGATGCGCTTCCGCGAGCCGATCAGTAGCTCGTCGTCTAATGCGGGCGAGCGCAGCGCGACGTTGCTGGTCAATCCCGAGATGGCGGAGTTGGTAGTCGCGGAAGGTGAGGAGACACCAAAAGACTTGGAATCCTCGACCGACGACACAGGCCCCGCTGAACCTACTACAATCGTCGATTCGGGGACGCCGCTCCCTGCACCGCACGGCCCTACGCGCATCGTCGCCAGCAAGACAACCGCAAACGACGTATCGTTGGACGACGTCAACCAGTTGCGCGAGGAGATTATCCGCACCCTACGCGATGGCGGTGGTGCGGTAACAGTTACCATTACCATCGCGGCGGACAAGGCCGATGGCTTCTCCGAGAGCACGGCGCGGGCCGTGCGGGAGAACAGTGGACAGCTTGGCATTGACCTGACCTCTTCCGGCACAGACAGCTAGAGAGGTAAGCTATGGACGATCAAAACCTGCCTCAAAAGGTGTTTAGGGTTTTAAGCATTGATGGCGGTGGAGTACGTGGGGTCTTTGCCGCAAAAATGTTGTCACTTATGGAGGCTAGGTTAAATATACATGAGGTCTTCGATCTCATTGTGGGTACTAGTACTGGAAGTATCGTAGCTGCGGCTATCGCAGTAAAATATGATTTGTCTCAACTCGTAGATGACTATCAAAAAAATGCTTCAGAAATTTTTCAAAAAAGATTTAATTTCTTTGGGCTTCTCAGATCTAAATATGATTCCAAATCTCTCTCTATGTTTCTCAACAAAAAATTGGGAGATATTAAATTAGGAGAAATAGAAAAGCCTCTTATTATCAATGCTACAAATATAAGTATAGGAGAGCTCCATCTTTTTAAGTCATCTTACTTAAAAAGACAACTGAAAGAAGATTATGTACGAGATGGAGAAGTGCCTTTGTATAAGGCCGTCTTAGCTTCTTGTTCAGCACCGATCTATTTTGATCCGGTAGATATAGAAGGTACTTTGGTTTGCGATGGGGGGATATGGGCGAACAATCCTTCGCTAGTAGGTTATACTGATGCAATAGGAAAATTTTGCGTAAATCCAGATAGCATCAGGGTTCTGTCTTTGGGAGCTGGACAGGCAAGACAAGTCTATCAGGCTGCTAGAAGATGGGGATTTCTAAATGGATGGAAAAAATCAAAACTGATAAATTCTTTAATGTCATGCCAGACTGAATACCCTCAGAAGGTTTTGTCCTTGATTAATCAAAAGATGATTTTTAGGGTCAATCCTACTATCGATTACTGTGAACTTGACGATTATCGATGTATCCCTACATTAATAGAGTTAGCAAAATCCGAATTCACCCGAGATAATACAAAAATCTCAAATTTCCTAGCTTTGGAGGCCAAAAAATGAAACACAAACAGTATTTCAACGACTTCTTAGCCGATCATGTCAACCTGAACCAGTCTAGGGAAAGTACACTAGATAGGCGAGTAAAAACAATCACTGATCTGCTCAAGGCCAAACTCAGTGGTTATAAAAAATATAGCCAACAAGGTTCTTATGCCCATCAGACCATAATCAAGCCAGTCCGAGAAAATGATGAGTTCGATGCTGATATACTAGTCTTTGTCAAAGACGACGACTTTGATCCGAATACATTCACCGATTATGTAAAAAAAGTACATGACGTGTTCAAAGAGAATAATACCTATAAGGACATAGTTAGGATAAATTCACGATGTGTGACTGTTGACTATGCTGGTGATTTTCACTTAGATGTTGTTCCTTGTATTGAGTATGGAGAATTTTGCTACATTTGTAATAAAGACGAAGAACGACATGAGAAGACAGATGGCGACGGATATACAACTTGGCTAAGAAATAAAAACAAAGTTGTTGGGGATAATAATTTTAGAAAAACAACTAGTCTTATCAAGTTTTTACGTGACCATAAAGACAATTTTTCTGTGAAATCTATACTGCTGACGACCCTTTTGGGGAATCAAATTAGTACCCTCGATAAGGGTTCTAGCGACTTTTCCGATTTGCCGACGACATTGAAGACTCTTTCCAATCGGATAAATGACTTCCTGAGAGACAATAAATCAATGCCAACTGTGAAAAATCCTGTGTTGCCCGAAGAGGATTTCAATAGGCATTGGGATCAAAAGAAATATGCTAATTTCCGAGACAAGTTTGATTCCTATAACACAAGGATCAATGAGGCATTTGAGGAAAAAGATCACAACGAGAGTGTTAATAAGTGGCGAAAGCTATTCGGCGACGACTTTGGTGAACTGAATGAATCGACTTCTTCGATACCCGCAGTTGGTGCGACCAAACCTTATAGTTATGATTGAATATACTCTAGAAGAATTCACAGAGATTCAAAAATATTTCCCAAATCTTTATTACGATGAGAAGGAGAACTGTATCAGGGGTGAATTGAATTTTAGTGCTCGCTATCAAAAACAGTCAAAAAAGAAAGGAGAGGATATTTGGGAAATCATCCCTTGTTCATCTGGTAGCGACTGCCTACGCGATTGTTACGAAATTAAAATCCTTCTCAATGATACCCAAAGCGAATGGCCAAAAGTATTTGAAACTGGAGGAAGAATAGAAAAGCTAGCAGCGGAAATTGGAAAACCAATCATAGATTTACATATTTACCCAAGTAATAATAGCTGTTGCTTGGGCATAGATTTCAATACCAATATAACGCTACGAAAATTCGTCCTTAATAAAGTTTATCCCTACTTTGTTTGGCAAGCATATTTTGATAAATACAGAAAAATACCACCATGTGGCGAATACTCACATGGTGGAAAAGGCTTTGCAGAATACAGACAAGACTTAGAGAAAATCGGCAGAAATGATCCGTGTATTTGCGGCAGTGGGGAAAAATACAAAAAATGCTGTGCTGTATTGTACAAGTAAACAGAGGAAACTATGGACATGGCCCAATATATAGAGCGGGTAAGATCAGTTCGGAGGAACTCGACGCCGCAATAGGTGGCCGATACAAGATGATCTGGCAAAACGGCGAAAGACCATGAGGATACTGGCCGACGAAAATATATCGGGACACATCGTCTCTCGTCTGCGCGGAGTCGGCCACGATCTGCGCTGGGCTAAAGAAATGAACCTAAACAAGGCAGAGCCCAACGTTTAGGAAGCGAGATAGCGAATACTGACCCAACTCAAAAGGAGATTCTCTATGGCTAAACACACAGCAAAGCCTCAAGGTTCCAACCGTGAGCAAGAACATGCTGCTATGCTAAAGGAGGCACTAGCCCGTCCAGGTGTCCGGGAAGTTATGCAGGTTTACCAAAATTACCAGAAGGCGGATAAGGGCCTCGAACCGTACCGTCTTGCAACCAAACACCCGGAAGTTGTAATAACGACGGACCATGCTAACGCCCGGTAAGCCTGTATAAGGAAGGGCCTATCCATGCCAATATGGAGTGAAATTCTAGCTGAACTTGCTGCGCCCAGCCGACAGGATGCCGCCCCCGATTTTGACGGCATTCGAAGAAAATATCTCCTGCAACTCCACCGGCACACTGGACGTAATGTTATCCTGTATGCCTCGGGATGGATTCAGAAGGAAGTGCCGGCGGCTTCTATTTCGATCAGCGACGAGGATGTTCACGCCCTCATGGAAGTAACGTGGGGACTAAGCGGTGCCCTCGACCTGATTCTACATAGCCCTGGGGGCTCTCCTGAAGCGGCCGAGGCTATAGTCTCTTATCTAAGGTCTCGATTCTCTCATATCCGAGTAATCGTTCCTCACCTTGCAATGTCGGCGGCGACTATGATTTCATGTGCCGCTGATGAGATTGTGCTGGGCAAGCATTCTTTTCTTGGACCAACCGACCCGCAGATTCCGCTCACTACTCCTCTAGGAGCACGATTCGTCCCAGCACAGGCCGTTTTAGATCAGTTCGACAGAGCCCAGCGAGAATGCTCTGATCCGGCAAAACTATCGGCTTGGCTGCCAATGTTGAACCAATACGGTCCCGATCTCTTGGTGCAGTGTGAAGAAGCGTTGAAGTTGTCTAAGGAACTCGTAAAGACATGGCTGGAAACCTACATGTTCAAAAACTGTCCCGACCGCTCGAAGCAGGCATCGTCAATCTCTAAATGGCTTGCCAACCACAAGAATTTCAAGAGCCATGGCCGGCACATATCACGAAAAGATCTCTTGGAGAACCAACTGAAGGTGACTGCGCTTGAAGATGATAATATGTTACAAGACCTCAGTCTATCGGTATTTCATGCAGCTACTCATACGTTTACCGGGACTGCTGCGATAAAGATCGTTGAAAACTATACTGGTCGGGCGTTTATCAAGCAGCATGTCCCTTCCCCCCCTCCACAAACGGCTCAGATGGATCTTGGTAGCCCTAACCAACCGAACTAATTCAGTTAGACCAGCGGCAAAATAAGCTGATATGACCGCTCAAACCCCATATCGTCGCAAGCTCATTGAGGTGGACTTGCCTCTTGACGTCATCAACCACGAGTCCGCCCGCGAGAAATCCATTCGGCACGGCCATCCTTCGACGCTGCATTTGTGGTGGGCGCGGCGTCCGCTGGCGGCTTGTCGCGCCGTCATTTTTGCTAGCATGGTGGACGACCCGGCCGATTGTTCTGACGAGTTTCCTACGGAGGAGGCCCAACGGGCCGAGCGCGAGCGGCTGCATGGCATCATCCGGGAGCTTGTTAAGTGGGAGAGCACCGACGAAAGTAAGACTGCAGGTAGGGAACGCTTGGCGGAAGCGCGATACGAAATTGCTCGCTCGGTGGCGCGTACCCGCGGCGAAACTGCGCCCACCGATCCGGCGGAAGTGCTGCGCTATCTCAACGACAAGGTCCGTCCGATCTACGACCCCTTTGCGGGCGGCGGCTCCATACCGCTCGAAGCGCAACGACTTGGGCTGCGAGCGGTCGCCTCTGATCTCAACCCGGTGGCGGTGCTCATTAACAAGGCGTTGATCGAACTGCCGCCGAAATTCAGCGGCCAACCTCCGGTCAACCCGGATGCGGATCGGATGGGTATGACCGTGGGCAAGGGCAGGAAGCGGCGCGTTCCGTGGCGCGGTGCGGCGGGGTTGGCCGACGACATCCGTTACTATGGTCGCTGGATGCGCGAGGAGGCGTTCAAGCGGATCGGGCATTTGTATCCGCAGGTGAGATTGTCCGACGGAACGAATGCTACTGTAATCGCGTGGCTGTGGGCGCGGACTGTGCCCTGTCCGAATCCGGCGTGTCGCATTGCCATGCCGCTGATGGCCACGTTTCAATTGTCGAAGAAGAAAGGCAACGAACATTGGACTAGGCCCGTCATTGATCGCGAGAGAAACAGCATCGCCTTTGTGGTACAGAACCACAACGCCGACGTTCCCGAAAGCGGCACGGTGAACCGCAACGGCGCGACCTGTCTCGGCTGCGGCAGTGTGGTGAAGTTGCCTTATGTGCGCGAGCAAGGGCGAGCGGGCAACATAGGGGAGGTTATGACGGCGATTGTCGCCGAGGGGAGCCGCAAGCGACTGTTTCTTTCGCCGGTGGACGAGCATATCAAGGTTGCACAGAAAGCTACCCCTGCTTGGCGGCCTAGTGGCAGCCTGCCTGAACAAGCAAGAAGCATTAGTGTACAAATTTATGGGTTTACACAGTGGCACCAGCTTTTCACGGAACGCCAGCTAACCGCGCTGACTACATTCAGCGACTTGCTGGGAGAGGTTCGTAATCAAATCAAACAGGATGAGGTGGAAGGAGAATACGCCGATGCGATCTGCACGTATCTTGCGCTTGCCCTTGGTAGGACTGCAAACAGTGGTTGCAGTTTCACCCACTGGCACAATTCCGGGGAAAAGGTTGAAGGGGTTTTCTCGCGTCAAGGGATTGGGATGGTTTGGGATTTTGCCGAAGCGAATATCTTCTCGACTTCAACGCAGAACTGGACGGGCCAAATCGAGTGGATAGCTAAAGCCGTCGACCGCCTTCCCGCCGATGCGAACGACGGAGAAGCACACCAAGCCGACGCATCTACCACCATTCACGCGCAAAACGGTCCCGTCATCGTCACCGATCCCCCCTACTACGATAACATCCACTACGCCGATTCATCCGACTTTTTCTATGTCTGGCTGCGCCCGCTACTCCGCAACGCCTACCCCGATATGTTTGCTGGCATACTGACCCCCAAAAGCGAAGAAATGGTTGCCAATCGATTCCGTTTTGAAAATTACAGCCAACAATTTGAGCAACAGCTAAGTAAGACGTTGCGGTTGATACGGGAACGCTGCTCGGCTGAGTTCCCATCGTCCATTTTCTACGCCTACAAACAGCAGGAGGAGGAACGCGCAGGCAGAGCCTCCACCGGCTGGGAAACCATGCTATCCGCCATTGTCTCGGCTGGTTTTGAAATGATCGGCACTTGGCCCATGCGAACTGAGATGGGAAACCGATCCAATGCGATGAATACCAACGCCCTCGCCTCGTCCGTCGTCCTCGTCTGCCGTCCACGCTCTAAGGATGCGCCCATTGCCACGCGCCGCCAATTCTTTGACGCGCTGGCGAAAGAACTGCCCGAAGCCCTCGACCAACTCACGCAACAAAGACACATTGCCCCAACCGATCTAGCACAAGCCGCCATCGGCCCCGGAATGCAAATCTACTCGCGCTACGCACGGGTCGAGACCATCAGCGGCGAGCCAGTGCCAGTGCGCGAGGCCCTAGCGGCCATTAACCGAGCCATCGCCGATTACGACGAGCGACAGGAAGGCGATTTGGATGCAGAGAGCCGCTTCTGCCTCGACTGGCTCAAACAGCACGATTACGAAGAAGGCCAGTACGGCGAGGCCGAGACGCTATCCCGCGCCAAAAACGTAGCCATCAGCAAACTGCAAAATTTGGACGGCCTACTCACGGCCGAAGGGGGCCGGGTAAAGCTGTTGCCGCTCGATGAATTTGGCGACAGCCGCCCACTGACCCTCGGCAATGGAACCGCGTGGGAAGGATGCTTCCGCATGGCGTACCACCTAAACCACGAGGAAGGCCGAGGGATCGAGGGTGCGGGTGTGGTGGCGCGGGAAATGAATGGCAACGTCGAATCCGTCGAGCGCTTGGCGCGCATTCTCTACAACCACTACGACCGCAAAGGCGACGCACAAAACGCGGTCGTCTTCAACAACCTCGTCACCGAGTGGCAAAACGTCCTTTCTGCCCTCTCAAGGATGAAAGAAGATGCACAAGGTGATCTGCCGTTCCAATAATTTGTTCGCCAAGAAGTATCAGCTAGAAAACAACTTGCGCCCATTCAACCGAGAGGAGGTGCAAACGCTACCAAAGGACTGTTGCGGCCTATACGCCCTGTGGCTGCCCGGAGAAAGTGCCCCCGAACGGCTCTACATCGGCATGTCCGCAACTTGCGTCCGCCGCCGCTTGCTGGAGCACTTGGCAAACGAGACCAATCCCAAACTCCGACGCCAACTCCGCATGTTCCCCGATCTAGTAAAATTCTCAGTAACATTCACCGAGAGTGAAGAGGAGACTCGCGAGCTGGAGGCCGCGATCATCCGCGCTTGGCAACCCGAAACCAACCGCAACTTACGGTAGCGGAAATTGCATCTGTAGAATGACCATGAATGGAAAACGACGCTTACTTATCCTATCGTGCTCGCAACGCAAACGCGCTTCACACGAGCCATTACCGGCGATTGATAGATACAACGGCCCGTTATTCTTCGTATTACGTCGTTTCCTTCGCGAACGTCCCCGTCAAGCAAGGCTGCTTGATGTATATATCTTATCCGCAGCCTATGGGCTTATTCCGGGCGATTTCTCAACCGCATTGTACGACCGCAAGCTGAATACATCGCGTATCGCAGAATTACGGCCTCAAATCGCCACAGTATTTTCAGATATTCGACGCGACAACTACATTTCAGTCTGTTTTGTACTGGGTAAAGCCTATCTGAAGGCACTTGAGGGCTTGCAAGCCCATAGGGAAGCAATTGTTGCTTACGGCCCGATGGGTAAAAGGCAGACGCAACTTAAAAAATGGCTGTGGGGAGAAGATCCCTACGCTCTTGACGAAAGGAACTTCGATGAAACTGGAAATTATTGAAATTTTTGAATTTATTGAATGCTCGAAACAGGACCCCATTGCGACCTACTCCGTGCCTGATTTATCTATGCTTGACTTTCAGGAATGGAAAGAGCAAAACAAGGTTACGATTAATTTGGATTGTCTTTCAGATACCGTGGCAACACTAGATTCGGTGGACCCTGAAACCCAAGAACCTGTCTCGGATGAAAGAGAGGTCGATTTTTATTTGCCAACTTCGCTAAAAGAGAAAGTTTTTGACCAACTAAAGTCGCAAATGGACTCGGAAGAGGGATCTGAAGGAGTTTTCATGTTGAAGTTGAAATCAAGCACGGTACTATCCGCTGTCGTAACAGAAATTTTGCAGAATCATTTCCCGCATTCTAAATACGAAGTGAGAATCACTGATGGATAGCCGATCACTCAATTTAGACGAATTCATTGCCAGATACCCACTCTGGGGTGAATGGAAAGTTTCTTACACAGATGGTACACACCTGCCTGAAAAAGAATATGTGAAACTTGGCGATATTACAATTGATGCAGATGAGGAAATTGTACGACGCTATCCGATTTTACCTTTTACTTTTTCGCCTGTGTCAAATAAAAAAATCAAAAGTCGTTTCTCTAAGTTGGCTGAAAAGAAAAAAGATGAACAAAAACAAGCGAATCGAGCACAAACAATCATACTCGATCAACTCGCCGATAGCATGGTACGGACTGGACTTCTACGCCCGGAATTTTGCCTAATGAAAGATCAAGGCGTCGAGATGGAGTTTCGGAAAGTGATGAAAAAACTCTCAGAGCATGGTTATTTAATACTTGTCGCTGACACAAGTGCCTTGCGCCGGGCAGTGATCTCTTTCTTGCACAAAACCCTATCCAACGTGCTAATTTGGACCGTCGTCCCGGTTTTCGTCATGATCGAAGTGCAACGACAGGTAAGCGAATTGAATAAGATATGGAGAGAAACGGACAGCGGTAAGAAGCCTCACCTTGGGAAATGTGACGTACTCGAGAAGCGTCCACAGGTCTCAGTCATTAGCCGAGAATTGAATCATATCCGCCAGTGGCGACCCGTAGAGATGCTAACGACCCTCTCTGAACACCTAGGTCAGTCCAATGGTAACTCAAACATTGACCGACTGATTATCGAAAGTCTGAAGACCCTCAAGCGAGACCGGGAGTTGATCCAAGGATCCTATCTTATCACTGGGGACAAGGATATGGCTTCACTTGCGACCTTAGAGAACCAAGGAAGTCTTCACATCGGCGTTCCATCACTACCTTCAAAGCTTAGATCTATTCGATACTACTCTCATAACAGCAGGGTGGTCCTGACGCCTGTACATTATCTACTGTGGGATTTGGCTCAGGTCTTCAGTACGATTCGTCTTGAGAATAAAAAACGCAAATATGAACTCGTTTACTATTCACAAGCGCGTGGAGGATTCTTTGCTTACGACGTGATGGAAATACGGGAGTTCTGAGGATTGGACCCGATTACTATAAATAAATTGCTGTCTGTTGCCGACGCTATTGAGACTCACCGTGTCGAAAGCCGACTCTCACTGAACACATTCCACAGAATTATTGAGAGTCAGGGAAACATAAAACGCCTCGCACGACGAGTGAGAGACATCCTGCGCGTCTTTGAAGCATCGAACTGGTTAGTTCAAAGTAAGCAAAATCAGGATATATTGTGTTTAACCGAGGATTTCCATAATTTTATTCGCGCTTGGAACTCTGGAGACTATTTATTGTCGATGAATCAAGGATTGAAAAATTATCCACCTTATGCGCGGTTCCTCAACTGTCTGGAGCACGAAAGAGAGATTGAAATTCCCCAGCGTCAGGATAAGGAGGCTCGCAGGAATTTAGGGCATAGATTAAAACAGAAATATAATATCACCTTCGTTGCCCTTGATACGTTTTGGAGATGGGCAGTATCCGTAGGACACGCATACCGTTCGCCTTTTGAAGAAGTTATCTATTGGGGCGGAGAGTGGGATGAAGAGATGCCCTTGTTGGAATGCTTCAAAACAGTTTGCCGGGAGAGTTATTGCCAGACAGAGAAAACATCTGGTTATGCGAACTTGGGTATTTTAGCGCATACTGTTTGTAAGGAACTGAGTATCTCTTTTCAGGCTTTTGAGATGAAGATGAACGAGTTTGTAAAAACCTATCTAGGCGAAATTAGACTCGCACCCGCGACGATTCGACGAGAAGTTTCTGGGAATCTACAAATCACCTCAATACGGCCAAGGAAAGAGATTCTTAGCGAACGGCTTTCTACTGAATTGCTGCCAGATAAAGCATCGTCTCCAGAATGGCTTGAACGCCGCTATTTGGAGGATGGGATGCGAGTGAACGGCAAACTGGTCAAACTAATTCGATGGGAGATAGCAAAATGACACTGACGAAAGATCTTTCTCGGTTTGAAGTTGATCACCAAGAACTTAATCCATACGAAAAGCATTTTCTCCTTGAAAATCCATTCCCTGGATATGGAGACCCTAAATTTGAAGTCTGTACGGACCAAGACGAGCTAAAAGATAAATTTGTCTCCACCTTGATGAACTTTTCCACAGACGCCAAGCGATTGCGTATTAACGGAGAAAATGGTGCCGGCAAGACAAATATCTTGCGGTACTTTGAAAAACTGACTGACGAAGCTAGGCGAAATAAGCTTATTGAAAACCTATATCCAATCTATGTCTCTGATCCTAGAGAGAGTTACTACGATATTCATGGACAAATTATTGATAGACTGTCTGAGTTGTTCTTAGGCGATCTGTTTGAGCGGCTAAAATCAGAGCCAAAAGAAATTGATATTCTTTCGGAAAAAATTAGGTCCGCATCCGAACTCCTAGTAGTTATCAAAACACTAGTTAAGCCCGATAGTCTATTTACCATTTATGGTGAGCGGCATAAAGATACCTTAATCCGCTGGTTGAAAGGACAAAAACTTCCAGCAACAGACAAAAGACGATTAACCGAAGATGGAAAAAACACCATCTCCGATATTACTAGCCCTTCACTCGCCATGCGATTCTTAAATGGATTGCTCGCCGTGCTAAAAGAGCTTGACTTGTGCGATGGCATCATTCTACTGTTCGACGAGTTTGAGGAGATTTTTGAAGGGCTACATCGTTCGCGTCAATCTCGATACGCGCAAGATTTGCGCCATCTTTTCGATATGCTAACGGAATCCGTCTTCTTTGTGGTTGCAACCACTCCAGACCCAAGAGACCTAGCACAATATCCTGCAATTGAACGACGCTTAGGTAAGCCGGCGGAACTCCAGCCTATAGAGAATAAAGACCTCGCCATTGAATACGTATCGGACTACTTGAACAGTGGACGCGACAAGTATGAACGCTATCTTAAAGAGCGCGAAGAAAATGAAAAGCAATCCCAACAAGATCGTCCCCAACATTTAGAACCTCTGGAACAGCAAATTGTTGAAGAGGAGTACGGTTCATTAAAAGAAAAGGTTGAGAAAGCAGAACTCAATGTTTTGCCGGGGTATTTTCTACCACGCATGAAAGAACGAATAAAGCAGATTGTCGAAGAAGGTTAGCTGATGAATCAAAATGATACACAAAACCCTGTCTCGCCAGATTTCCTAGAGGCACCGAACCTGTTTGCCAGCTATCGCATATACGACTATCCACGTGCTGGCCTACGTTGCCATCCATGGGAAATGACCGATACCCAAGCGATTCTGCTCAATGCCTTTGATCTGCTAGCTAATAGACGAACTCATAAGTTTACCGAAGAAATCCGCAATATGAAAGGCAAGCTGCACGAGTACGTCGAATTTGATGGTCCACTTATGCTCGATTCTGGTGCCTTCAATTTTCTACAACATGCTGAAATCAGTATTACACCTCTTGACGTCCTGTCGATTGGAATTGAGTTAGGGGCTGATATGTCGGTTGTGCTTGACCATCCCTTCATGCCTAAATCTGATCCGAAAGAAATAGATGTGCGTTGGTCGAATACCGTGGAGAACACCCGTACAATGTTTGAGGCATTAAAAGAGTCCGACGCCTCGCCTCGCCCAACACTCATCCCTGTCCTTCACGGCCATGACGAAAAAACACTCTCGCGTGCTTTAGATACTATTGTCGAAATATGGGGTCGAGAGCCTGCCATCGTCGGCATTGGAAGTTTGGCACCACTTGCTCTCAATGGGAGTAAACGCACAGTGGTTGACGTTATTCTCACGGCACGAAAACTGCTCCCCAACACTCACATTCACTGTTTCTCTTTGGGTTCTGCCCTGCTGATGCTATTCGCCTTTTACTGCGGCGCAGATACCGTCGATTCACAGACTTGGATTATGAGCGCGGCCTTCAAACAAGTGCAGTTGCCCGGCGTTCACTTGACCCGCTTTTCTCGCCGTGAAGCCGAAAAAGACCCGGCCAAATATGAACAAAGCCGTCGTGCCTTTGCTCAACGTATGCTGCGATTGACGACTGAAGAGAGCTTCGCTGTCAAAGACTGGGACGACGGGACAGATTGGTCAATTTGTGATGAACGCGCTGCGCTCTCTTACTTAGACTATCTTGAAGACCGCGATGGAATAAACCACGTTCATCGCCGGGCCTGCCACAATCTATACGCATTCAATTTTGAGGCGAGGCGAGTGCGCGATCAAAAAAAGGCAGGGACGCTCGAAACCTTTATTCACAGTCGAATGGAAAGCACTGTTTACCGAAAGGTATTTGAGTATGCAACCCAACACAAAGCCTCTTGAGCTAACGGTCTCTAACTTCGGCCCCATCGCCGAGGCGAATATCGAACTACGTCCAATGTCCGTATTCGTGGGGCCGAGTAACACGGGCAAGTCCTACATGGCGGCTCTTGTTTACGCACTGCATAGGTTTTTTAATGCCTACTCTTATTGGTACTGGCAAGATATGAATCTCAATTTGTCGAATAAAGATATTGCAACCGCTTTAGCTTGGGTAAGGGAAACGTATTCAACCTTGCAAAGAGCAAAACGCGAGCAGTCTTCTCTAATTGAACTGCCGGAGTCTATTGAGACGTTGGTACGCTCTCTCCTTCTTCGCAATATCAAACATTCGGGGGACGTTTTGGAGAGCGAACTCGTCAGATGCTTTGGGATGGACAAATCCAAAGACTTAATTCGTCATTCGAGTGATAGTCAAACCCTATTTTCCCTTTGGAGAAATTTCTCGGAATCTGGACTCAACGATCTATTTCGCTACAACGTTGAGTTGACCAATAGTGGGATTGAAATAACTGCTTCGATTCCGAACAACGTTAAGTTGACCAATAGTGGAACTAAAATAGCTGCTTCGATTCCAAATACCCTATCCCGGCAAATTAGAGTAGATAGCACACTATCTCCCGAGGACTGGATTAACAAGAGTGAGCTAGACGAAGAGAGGGTTGCTGAAGCATTGTTGGTCGGGCTTGCCAATGCCGTTGTTTCCAATATGGTTGCTTCCTTGAGTCATCCTGCATATTACCTTCCCGCCGACCGCGCTGGTGTCATGCACGCGCATCAAGTAGCCGTGCGAGGCTTAATCGCAAGTGCCTCGCGTACCGGACTGCGACGCGATTCGCCCATGCCCGTACTTTCCGGGGTTTTGGGCGACTTTCTGGATCAGCTTGTCGCATTGGCCGAGCCACGGCGACGGGCACAGAATGAGGATTACGATCCTCTCGCCCAGAATTTGGAACAGACACTTCTGCGGGGGGCTGTCCGCGTCGAACAATCTCAGATCAACTACCCTTCGTTTGTCTATAGGCCGGATGACTGGAAGCGAGATTTGCCCTTGATGAATGCGTCATCCATGGTGTCGGAATTGGCACCTGTAGTGCTGTACCTGCGCCACGTCGTTCAGCCGGGCGACCTGCTCATCATTGAAGAGCCTGAGTCGCACCTACATCCGGCCATGCAGGTGGAGTTCACTCGCCAGCTCGCGGCCGCAGTACAAGCAGGCGTCCGCATCCTCATTACCACTCACAGCGAGTGGGTGTTGGAAGAATTGGCCAATCTGGTTCGCTTATCAGATCTGCCCAAGGAGCGACGCACGGGAATCGATGACGAGGATGTAGTGCTCAGCCCCGACCAAGTAGGCGCGTGGTTTTTCGAGCCGAATTCAGAGGGAAACGGCTCAACAGTGCGGGAAATTGCGCTCGATACCGAGTCCTCGACTTTCCCGGCTGGCTTCGGGCTGGTCACGGAATCGCTCTATAACCGCTGGTCGGAAATTTCCACTCGAATTGAGGGGGGATAATGCGAGTGACAGTGGTGGAAACGGTCCGAACAAAAACCAACGCGCAATGTCACGCCACAACATGCCGCGACGACCGTTGCTCCCTATCGCTGAGAGGAGTGCCAAAGCCGTCAGTCCTAATCAGCTTGGAACACGAGGCCGCGCCGGTTAAAGAAAGGCAGACACATTGTGACTATTTGTTTGTTGGAGGTAGCGACCAAAAAGAAGGGCCGTGGGTTGCACCCGTAGAATTGACCGCAAGTGCCGCTCGGGTCAGCAAATTCCTGCCCCAACTACGCGCAGGTGCCGAGATTGCGGATAAACTGCTGCCGCAGGATGTCCAAGTCAGGTTTCGCCCCATCGCCGCATACAATGGCGAGCTTAAACGCATTGAGCGCGACGGTTTTCTAAAACCTGCCAATCAAGTCGTTTTTCGCAGGAAGCGAGTGCCGATTAAACTGGTGCGGTGCGGCTCGCCGCTGACCAAAGCATTGCAGGGCTAAACGAACCCATACCACACAACCCTAACCGAAAGCACGTCATGCTCCACATCGAAAACCTCCACGTCGCCGTTGAAGACACCCCCATCCTGCGCGGCGTCAATCTGAAAGTAGAACCCGGGGAAATCCACGCCATCATGGGGCCTAACGGCTCGGGCAAAAGCACCCTCGCGCAAGTCTTAGCCGGCAGGGAAGGCTACGACATCACCGAAGGGGCGGTTGCGTACTGCGGCCAAGACCTGCTCGAACTCGCGCCGGAAGAACGGGCACACGCCGGAATGTTCCTCGCCTTTCAGTATCCAGTGGAAATCCCCGGCGTCAACTCCACGTACTTCCTCCGCCAAAGCTACAACGAAATCCGCCAGCAACGCGGCGAGGAGGAGCTCGACGCCATCGACTTTCTCGGGCTAATCCGCGAAAGGCTCGCCTTGGTGGAAATGGACGAGAGCTTCCTCAAGCGGTCGGTCAACGAAGGCTTTTCCGGCGGCGAGAAAAAGCGCCACGAGATTTTGCAAATGGCCGTGTTGGAACCCAAGCTGTCGATCCTCGACGAGACCGACTCCGGCCTCGACATCGACGCGCTGCGGATCGTCGCCCAAGGCGTCAACAAACTCCACGCCCCAGACAAAGCCGTCGTCGTCGTCACCCACTATCAGCGCCTGCTCAACTACATAGTCCCGGACTTCGTCCACGTGCTCTACGAGGGACGCATCGTCGAGTCCGGTGGCAAGGAACTGGCGCGGACGCTAGAAGAAAAGGGCTACGACTGGGTCAAGGAGGCTGTCCAATGAGCGTCTCCTATTACCAATCCCGCTTCAACGACTTGGTCAGCACTGAGGCACTGCGGGAGCAGCGGCAAAGGGGCATTGAGCACTTCGCGGCTGCGGGCTTTCCCACGACCCAAGACGAGGACTGGGCTTTTACCAACATCGCCCCGCTAACTCGGACCAACTTCGAGCTGGCCGAGTCCACGACCGCGCCTGTCGCTGTCGAAGATTACCGCTATGGCCTCCATGGGCTGGTCTTTGTCGATGGGCACTTCGCCGGCGCGCAGTCTCAACTCAGCGGCCTGCCCACCGGGGCGTTCGTCGAGCGTTTGAGCATCGTCGCCGGCGCCATCATCGTCACCGCGGTCCTCGGCCAAGTCGCGGCCACCGAGGGCGAGGCGTTTACCGCGCTCAACACCGCCTTTTTGCAAGACGGCGCGGTCGTCTATCTGCCCCCGGACGCCGTCGTCGAGCAGCCCATCCACTTGCTGTTTGTATCCACCGGCCAACGCGCCAACGTCGTTTCCCATCCGCGCGTCCTCGTGCTCGCCGGGCCGAACACCCAAGCAACCGTCGTCGAAAGCTACGTCGGCTTAGGGTCGGAACCGTACCTGACCAACAGCGTCAGCGAAATTTTCGTCGGGGCCAACGCCGTGATCGACCACTACCGAATCCAGCGCGAGGCGGCCGCCGCTTACCACATCGCGGCGACCCACGTGCGCGAGGAACGCGCCGCCCAATTCCGCTCGACGGCCATCACCTTGGGAGGACGCCTGACCCGCCACCACGTCCACACCGCTCTCGTGGGCGAAGGCGTTGACTCCACGCTCAACGGCCTTTACATCGAGGACGGGGGCCAACACGTCGATAACCATACGCTCATCGAACACGCCGAGCCGCACTGCCAGAGCCATGAGTTCTACAAGGGCATCCTCGGCGGGCGAGCCACCGGCGTCTTCCGCGGCAAAATCCACGTTCACCAAGCCGCGCAAAAAACCGACGCCTACCAAGCCAACCAAAACCTCTTGCTCTCGGAGACCGCGCAGATCAACACCAAGCCCCAACTCGAAATCTACGCGGACGACGTCAAGTGTTCGCACGGCGCGACCATCGGCCAACTCGACCCAGACGCGCTCTTTTACCTGCGCTCCCGCGGCATTAGCCACCGCGAGGCCGTCCGCGTGCTGACGCGCGCCTTTGCCGGTGAAGTCCTCGACCGCGTGCGCATCCCCGCTCTCAAAGCCGAGCTCACCCAGCTCGTAGATCGTCGGCTGGACCAAGCGGCGGCCGGAGTAGCCCTATGACCGCTTCCTTTGACGTAGCCAAGGTCCGCCGCGACTTCCCAATACTCGGCGAGAAAATCCGCGGCAAAAACCTCGTCTATTTCGACAACGGCGCGACCACCCAAAAGCCGCTGACGGTTCTCTACGCGCTCCAGCGCTACTACGCCCGCGAAAACGCCAATATCCACCGCGGCGTCCACTTCCTCAGCCAGCAGGCGACCTTTGCATACGAGCGTGCGCGCGGCCGAGTCGGCCAGTTTATCAATGCCCGCGAGAGCAGCGAAGTCGTTTTTGTGCGCGGCACCACCGAGGCGATCAATCTCGTCGCCCACAGCTACGGCCGGCCCCAGCTCGGCCCCGGCGACGAGATCATCGTCTCCCAGCTAGAGCACCATTCCAACATTGTGCCGTGGCAAATGCTGGGCGAGGAAAAGGGCGCGCACCTGCGGGTCGTGCCCATCAGCCCAACCGGCGAGTTCCTCTTCGACGAATACGAGCGGCTGCTGTCCGAGCGCACCCGCATCGTGGCCGTCGCCCACGCTTCCAACGCCCTCGGCACCATCCTGCCGGTAAAGGAAATCACCGCCTTGGCCCATCAGCACGGCGCCATCGTCGTCGTCGATGGAGCGCAAGGAGTGCCTCACCTGCCGGTGGATGTGCAGGACCTCGACTGCGACTTCTACGCCTTTTCCGGCCACAAGCTCTTCGGCCCCACCGGCATTGGCGTGCTCTACGGCAAGCAGGCCCTGCTAAACGCCATGCCGCCATACGAAGGCGGTGGCTCCATGATCGCGAAGGTGAGCTTTGCCGGCACCACATATACTGCTCCGCCGGCTCGGTTTGAGGCCGGTACGCCGCACATTGCCGGCGGCATTGGCTTGGAAGCCGCCATTGATTACGTCAACGCCATAGGCCGGGAGCAGATCGCCGCGTACGAGGCCGACTTGCTCGCGTACGCAGACGCAGCCCTCGCCGCTGTCCCGGGCCTGCGCCTGATTGGCACGGCCCGCGAGCGCGTGGCCGTTTTGTCCTTTGTGCTCAACGACATTCACCCGCACGACATCGGCACCGTCCTCGACGTCGAGGGCATTGCCGTGCGCGCCGGCCACCATTGCGCCCAGCCGACCATGCAGTTTTACCAAGTGCCGGCTACGGTGCGCGCCTCGTTGGCTTTTTACAACACGCACGAGGAAATAGATGCCCTCGTCGCGGCGTTACACCAAGTCAAGAAGGTGTTTGGGGGATAGGGATTCACACCATGAATGAGGAATTTCGACTATGACTGAGCTGCGCGAGCTGTACCAGCAGATCATCCTCGATCACAACAAAAATCCGCGCAACTTCGGCAAGCTGCCCGAAGCCAATCGCATGCAAGAGGGGCACAATCCCCTGTGCGGCGATCACCTGACCATCTATCTCCACGTGGCCGACGAGCGCATTGCCGACATTCGGTTTGAGGGATCGGGGTGCGCCATTTCCAAAGCCTCGGCTTCGCTGATGACCGCGGCCCTCAAGGGCAAGCACCCCGACGAAGCGGTCGCGCTGTTTGAGCAGTTCCAGCAGATGGTGACCGCCGAGCCAGACGCGCCCGTCGATCACCAAGCCTTGGGCAAGATGGCCGTTTTTGCCGGGGTGCGCGAGTTTCCCATGCGCGTCAAGTGCGCAACTCTCGCTTGGCACGCCGCCAAAGCGGCCATCGAACAAGACCCGTCGCCCGCATCCACGGAATAACTGAATAGCGGCCTGTCCCTTGCAGCCCCAAAGGAGATTCTCATGGAACTGTTGCACGAAAAGACCTTTCCCCCCGACTCGACCGAGGCCAAAGTGGTGGCCGTGCTCAAGACCTGCTACGACCCCGAGATCCCGGTTGACATCTTTGCCCTCGGCCTGATTTACGACGTTGCGGTCAGCGACTCGCAGGACGTCCACGTGACCATGACCTTGACCTCGCCGGCCTGTCCGGTGGCCGGTACGCTGCCGCCGGAAATTGAGCACAAAATCAAGGCCCATGTCTCGGGCATTGCCACGGCCTCGGTCGAGGTCGTGTGGGACCCGCCGTGGACGATAGACATGATGACCGAAGGAGCCAAACTCGAACTAGGCATGATGTGACATGAAGCTCAGTTCGCGCGAAGAATACGGCTTGCGCTGCCTGTTGCAACTGGCGCGCCAGCCGGCCGGCCACAGCCTGACCATCCCGGAAATCAGCCGAGCCGAGGGGATCACGCATCACAACGTCGCCAAGCTGTTGCGCATTCTGCGGCAAGGCGGCTTTGTGGCCAGTGCCCGCGGCCAGCAAGGCGGCTACGCCCTCGCTAGGCCCCCTCGCCAAATCGCCGTGGCCGACGCGCTCGCCACGCTGGGCGGTCGCCTCTTCGACGACGACTTCTGCGATCACTTTGCCGGCAGCGCGGATTGCTGTACGCACTCGCTCTCCGCGTGTTCGGTGCGCGCCCTGTGGGGGCAAGTGCAGCAGGCCGTGGATCAAGTTTTATCGCGCACAACCCTCGCCGACCTGCTCGAACAAGGCGATGCCTTGGCCAGTGAAGAGGCCCTGCTCGATATATCGGGTTAGGAATGGACGGGGAGGAGAGGGTGCTGCGATGAAAAGGGTTCTGGTGTGTTGGATCGGCACTACGGATTTACGGGCCTCGCGCGCCGCGCATTCTGCATCCCGGTCAAGGAGGTCGCACTGAGTAGCGTCCTCGGAGAGCTTGTCCACAGCAATAGAATTGGGCATTATTGCGCGGCAATTGGCTCGTGGAGCAGTTGGAACGGATTCGGTGAATGAGGTTTGCACACCATGCGCTTTTTTAACACAGCCGGCCCCATCGTCGCGGCCGATCACTACCACATCCCGCCGCTGGAGCGGCTCGACCGCGACGAAGTCCTGCGGCTGATCGAGCAACAGCGGTACTTTGTGCTACACGCGCCGCGGCAGACGGGCAAGACCTCCGCGCTGCTGGCACTACAGGACGAACTGAACGCCAGCGGGCGGTATCGCTGTCTGTGCATCAACGTCGAGATCGGCCAGTCGGCGCGGGAGGATGTGGGGGAGGCCATCCGGGCCATTCTCGGTCAGCTCGCCTTAAAGGCGGAGTTTGTTTTGCGCGACCTGACGCTCCGGGATATAAGCCTCAACGCGCTAGCGGCGTTTGGCCCGCACCAAGCACTGCAAGGGACGTTGAGCCGCTGGTCGGCAGCCGATGATAAGCCGCTGGTGCTGCTGATCGACGAGATCGACGCGCTAATCGGCGACACGCTCTTGGCCGTGCTGCGGCAATTGCGCGCCGGCTATCCCGACCGGCCGCAGCACTACCCGCAGACGGTCGTTCTGTGCGGCGTGCGCGATGTGCGCGATTATCGCATCCAATCTACTGCCGAGAACGCAATTATCGCCGGCGGCAGCGCGTTCAACATCCGCGCCGAGTCCCTGCGCTTGGGCGATTTTTCACCGGGCGAAGTGCAGGCGCTGTTGGCGCAACACACCGAGACCACCGGACAGGCGTTTGCCGAGGACGCGCAAGACGAGGTTTGGCAACTGACGCAGGGCCAGCCGTGGCTGGTGAACGCCTTGGCGTACGAAGCGTGTTTTAGGAACAAGGCCGGGCGAGATCGCAGTCGTCCGATCGCGGCCGAGGCGATATGCGACGCCCGCGAGCAGCTCATCCTGCGGCGCGAAACGCACCTCGACCAGCTCACCGACAAGTTGCAAGAGGAGCGCGTGCGGCGCGTGGTCGAGCCGCTGTTGAGTGGGGCCGAATCCGACGAGGCGATCCCCCAAGACGATTTGCAATACGTGCGCGACTTGGGCCTGTTGCGCCGGCAAGGCCCCATCGCCATTGCCAACCCGATCTACGCGGAGGTCATCCCCCGCGACCTGACTTACACCACGCAGGAATACCTAGCCCACGATCCGGCTTGGTACATAGATGCCGACGGGCGGCTGCGCCTCGACGACTTGCTGACTGCGTTCCAAGGGTTTTTCCGCGAACACTCCGAGCACTGGGTCGAGCGATTCCAGTACAAGGAAGCTGGCCCCCAACTGCTATTGCAGGCGTTCTTGCAGCGCATCGTCAACAGCGGCGGGCGCATTGAGCGCGAGTATGGCTTGGGTCGGCGGCGCACGGATCTGCTGATCGCATGGCCGATGCCCGGCCACGCTCCGGTGCAGCGGGTGGCGATCGAATGCAAGCTGCTGTACAAGAGCTTGGAGCAGACCATCGTCGCTGGCCTCGACCAAACCCGCGCCTATATGGATCGCTGCGCTGCAAGCGAAGGCCACCTCGTGATCTTTGACCGCACGGCCGGGGTGGCGTGGGACGACAAGATATTCCGCCGCGAGGAAGGCGTGGGCGCGGCGCAGGTCACCGTGTGGGGTATGTGAAGGTGCGGCGCGGGGAATAGGGCTAATCCAAACGCTAGGAGATGCGATATGAACGGGAGTACAGGGCTTGAGCAGTACGTGACGATGCAAGAATACCTCAAGGGCCGACGCTGCATTATCACCGGCTCTAGTGGGACGATTGGGAAAATTTTTGCGACCTTTATCGCCTCGTGCGGCGGGATCCCCATTCTGGTAGATGTCGCGCCCCAAGACGACGTGGTGGAGGCGGTCGCGGCCTACGGCGGCGAGTACAGCGTCCATCGCGTGGACCTCAGCGACGTGGCCCAGATCAAATCCCTGTACGCTGAAATAGCCGACCAGCACGACGGCCTCGACATGCTCATCAACAACGCCGGGCTTCTCAGCGAGGTAAAGCTCCTCGACATGACCGAGGACAACTGGGACCGCGTCCTCAATGTAAATGCCAAAGGCGCGGCCTTTATGAGCCAAGGCGCGGTCGGCCTGATGAAAGACGGTCGCGGCGACCGGCAAATCATCAACATCGTGTCGCTGGCCGCATTGGTGGGCGGGCTGTACGTGGGAGCGCCTTACGTGTGCAGCAAGGCGGCCCTGCTCGGCCTCAGCCGCAACTATGCGGTGCAAGCCGGTAGGGAATTTGGCATCCGCGTCAATTCCATCAGCCCGGTTATTGTCAGCGGCCAGATGATTTCCAACACGCCCCGCGAAGCCATTGACGGGGTCAAAGACTTAATGAAGGTGTGGAAGCAGGAAGTTCCCCCTGTGCATCTGCTCTATGTTTTTGAAATGCTGTGTAGAACCCCGTCGATGACGGGTAAAAACATCGTCCTCGACGGCGGCATTTTGCTGGAGTAGGACTTCCCCCATGCACAGTTCAAAACTCCGCGACGGCGACTTTGAGATGATCGTCCGCGGCCGCCCGGTCGCGCTGGCCGAGTACTTTCGCGGCTTTACCCACACCAAAAGGCTGGGGCTGCTCGCGCCCAATCGCCTCGAAGGCGTCGGAGCCGTCAATTTGGTCATGGCCCACGCGACCGCCTTTTACAATGCGTACCGTGCCCTCGGCGAGGATTTCTTCGCGTACCCCGATTACTTCACCTTCCAATCGCGTGCGCCCAAGGCGGCCTACGGGATGTTCGACATCTGGCCGGCGCACAAAGACGTGTTGGTCGGCGCGGCCGCGGCCGCGCGGCTCAACGCGGTCACCGACCGCGCGGTCAACATCTTGCTCGTGCCCGACGGCCCTCCGGCCCCGCACGAGTACCAGCGGCAGCAGGTGGCCGCGGCCGAGCGGCTCATCGAAACCTGCTATGCGTATTCGGCCACCGGAGCGGTTGCCGACCCCGACGTGGTCATCCGCTGCCCAGCAGATCCGCTCGCCGCTTGGTGCCAAAGCGTCGTTGAGTCCGTGTCCGACAGCGGCTGCGGAGAGGGCTGGCACGGCCCCGTCCTCGAACAATCCTTCCGCCGCATCAGCCGGCAAGACGCGCTCGCTCGCCTCGCTTAATTGAAACCTAAGACCCAAGGAGCTCGCCATGACCGTTCTCCACGCCCCCGCGCTCAGTGCCGCCGAACTCGATCAGTTTCACGGGCAGGGGTACGTGCGCCTCGGCCACGTGGCCCCGCGCACCGAAATCGACGCCCTCTGCCAGCGCATCGACCAGATCATGCTCGGGCAAGTGCGCTACGACGACATGCTCATGCAGCTGTGTCCTTCGGTCGGCAATCCCGAGCTTGCGCGGCAGACCAAGGAGTTTAAGGGGTCTTCGCTCAAGTACCGCAAAATTCAGGACTTGGAGCAGGATCCGCTGTTCTTGGGCTATTTGCAAAAGCCGCTCTTCCGCGACCTAACCGCCAAAATTATCGGCGCGGAGATCGCGATCTTCCGCGCCATGTTTTTCAACAAGCCGGCCGAGCAAGGCGTCACGATCAACTGGCACCAAGATGGCGCGGGCGGCTGGCACCTGAGCATTCCTCCCCAAGTCACGGTGTGGACCGCGCTCGACGACACGTGCGTTGCCAACGGCTGCCTGCAAATCATCCCCGGATCGCACCACAGCATGATCCCCGCAACGGGCGACCTGCTTTCGGCGGGCGAGCGCGCCCTGCACGCACCCGACGAGCAGCGGCTCTACTTGGAAATGGAAAAAGGCGAGGCGGTGCTCTTGCACAACTGGACCTTGCACCGCTCGGAGACGAATACCACCAACCGGCCGCGCCGCGCATTCAGCGTCTGCTACATTGACGCGGCCACCCGCCAAACGACCACGGGCCGCGCCTTCCCGTGCGTCTTCCCGACCTACCAGCCTATTGGAGGTAATTGATAAAAGCGACCTTGTGCTCGGTGAAGAACTCGATCCCGGTGTCGCCCGATTCCGGAATCCCGTGCCCGGAAGCCTTTACCCCGCCAAATGAGAGCTGAGGCTCGCGGTAGGCCGTCATCATGTTTACGTGCGTCAGCCCCACGTCGGTTTTCTCCAAAAACTCAAAAGCCCGCCCAAGGTCCCGCGTGAAAATGGACGACGCCAGCCCAAACTCCACGCCATTGGCGATTGCTAGGGCTTCAGAAAAATCCGCGGCGACCATCAGGCACAATACCGGGCCGAAAATTTCCTCCTGCGCGATCCGCATCGGCGGCTGGACCTTGGTAAAGACCGTCGGCGCGATAAAACACCCTCGGTCTAGCCCGTTGGCGGTCAGACGCTCGCCCCCATGCGCGATGCAGCCCCCTTCCGCCTTGCCGATCTCGATATAGCCCTCAATGGTTGCGAGCTGGTCCGTGCCGCACACCGGCCCCATATCCACCCCAGCATCCAGCCCATTCCCCACCCGAATTCGCTCGACGCGCTCTAGCACCTTGTCGGTAAAGGCGGCCGCGACCTCGCGCACGGCAATGGCCCGGCTCGTCGAAGTACACCACTGCCCGGCGCAGGCGTAGGCCGCCTTGACGACGGCATCGGCCGCCATGTCGAGATCGGCGTCGGCCAAGATCACCGCGGGGTTTTTGCCGCCCATCTCCAGTTGGGTGCGGATTAGCCCTTGGGCCGCGCGCTGCTGAATGCCCCGGCCCACTTGGGTCGAGCCGGTAAAGGAAATCGACTGCACCAATGGATGCGTGATCATGGTTTCCCCGACCGTACTCCCCCCACCGCAGACGAAGTTCAGCACGCCCGCCGGCAGCCCGGCCTCGACGAAAATATCCACGAAAGCCCGCCCCGCTCCGGGCGTCAGGCTCGCTGGCTTGAAGACGATGGTGTTGCCGCTGATCAGGGCCGGCATGCACTTGCGCCCCGGCACGTTGAACGGAAAGTTCCAAGGGCTGATGATCGACGCTACCCCGAGGGGCCGCCGCACGCTGTAGGCAAACACCCCTGCTTGGGCCGAGGGCGCGGTCTGGCCGCAGGAGGAGATCCCTTGGGCGATTTGGAACTCCATCTCGCGCACGGCCGACCCCACCTCGGTGCGCGCTTCGTCGAGCGTCTTGCCGTTTTCTGCGGTGAGGATGGCGGCGATTTCTTCGGCCCGTCCCTTTAGCACGGCCACTGCCCGCGACAAGTACTCGGCCCGCTGGTACACCCCCAGGTCGGCCCACGCTGGAAACGCCGCGTGGGCCGCTTCAATGGCCTGCTCGGCGTCGGCGCGGGTGCCTTGGGGCCACTCCCCGGTTACGTGCGTTAGGTCGGCTGGATTGCGCTGGACAAAGGTCTGTCCGTCCGAGGCCCCAACCCACTGGCCGTCGATGTAGTTTTGAAATTCCATAAAAGCTCCTAATGAAATAGGCAGTGGCTCAGGACCACAGCGGCACCCCGGCAGGCAGCGCGGCCGCGATGGCTTCTTCGTCTAGACTGACGCCTAGGCCTGGGCCGTTGGGCACGGCGATGTAACCCTGCTGAATGGGGTTCTTGATGTCGAGCATGGTGCTCCACAGGGGGATGTTGCGCGAGTGGTGCTCTAAGGCGAGGAAATTGGGCAGGGTGGCGCAGATGTGGACTGCGGCCATGCCCGTAACCGCGCTCCGCATGTAGTGGGGTGCTAGCGAAGTGTGGTACATCTCGGCCAACTCGGCGATGCGGCGGATTTCAATGGCGCCGCCGCTGTGGGGGATGTCCGGTTCGAGCAGGTCGCAAGCCTGTTGTTCCATGAGCTCGCGGAACATTTTGGCGCCGTAGAAAATCTCGCCGGTGCAGATCGGCGTTTCAGTCTGTCGGCAGATTTTGGCCAATGCAGCGACATTGCCCCATTCCCAGCGAATGGGATCCTCCAACCAAAGCAGGTCGAGGTGTTCTACGTCTTTGCAGATGCGGAGGGCGTCGGCCAAGTTGAAGGAACCGTGCAAATCGATAGCTAGGTCGATGTAAGGGCCAATCGCTTGGCGCAGGCTTTCGATGGTGGAGACGATGTGGTGGTGCTGCCGACGACTGATGGAGCGGTCGTACGCGTCGAGCTTCCAAGGGTTGGGCACGTCGAGGTCGAACTTGACCGCGGTGTATCCTTCGGCCACCACCTCTTGGGCCATGGACACGTAGGCGCTGGTTTCGTACACCGGGTCCAATTGCCCGCTGGCTCGCGTCTCCTGCCAGCGCCGCTCGTAGTCTTCCCTCGTCCAGTGTGCCCCCGAGTGGCAGTCGCAGTACACGCGGACGCGGTCGCGCAGTTTGCCGCCCAAAAGCTCGTGCATGGGCACGTTTAGCTGCTTGCCGCGCAGGTCCCACAGGGCGATTTCCACGCCGGCGCCGCGGCCCTGCATCTGCCACAGGTGGTCGTAGTGCAGCCGATTGATGTTGGTCGGGTCGCGGCCGATGAGCATTTGTTTGAGCTGCTCGATGGGGCCTCCAGCGGTCCACTCGCCGAGGCCGACAAGGCCTTCGTCCGTGAAAATTTTCAGCAAGGACCAGTGGCGATTTTCAGCGCCGAGGGAGGGCGTGACCTTAATGTCGGTGATCTTCATGTTCTCGCTTTCTCCAGCTTAAAATCAATGCGGTTTAGTGAACCAATGATGCTGGTGGGTTGACCGTAGTCTAGGGCATTCCCTGGGCGAAGGTTTGCTCCCCTTTCAGTTTAGCCGAGTTTATAATAGCCCTATTCTATGGCCTCGACAATCAGGGCGTGTCGACCAACAACCCGCTGTCCTCTGGAGACCGAAGATGAAACTTCCCAAAGAGCTGCGTTTCATCCGGCTGAAGTTCGCCGGACGCTGCCGATCGTGTGCAGTAAGGCTAGAGGCGGGCCAGCGCGCTCAGTGGTCGCCATCGTCAAAAGAGGTCTGGTGTATTGACTGCGCGAGTGGCGAGAGTTCCTCGGTCCGAGTCCCAGCAGGCAGTTCGCGGAATACGGCCGCACACGCAGGCCCCAGCGGTTCGATCTCTTCAAAGCCGGCTGCCAACAGCGGGCAAACTCCTTGGCAGCAACTATGCAGTTATGCGCAACGGTGCATTGAAGCGGAAGCAGCGAAATCACTGGTTCCATACGTCAAGGAGAACGCTCTGTGGTTCTCACACCTTGGAGAAGAGAAACTGGTGGTCGGGCAAAGCGACTCGACGCCGGCGCCTAGCGGGCTTCCCGATAAACTGCGATCTCGTACGCAGTCAATCATCTACGGCTGGCCGACTGTCGTCGTAACTGACCGCGATCACATGCCCAAGGTTGCCCCTCTTTTTGCTGTCCAGATCGAACCAGAACAAGGCCCCAACCACCAATGGGAACTTCGCGCTACTACAGAGCCAGAGTTCAATTTGGCCATCACGGCAAGCGGCATCTTCGATCCCTCGGTCGCCGAAGACATCAGCGACCTGTTAAGTCTCGGCTTGCCATTCGGAGATGCCGACGCTTTTGGCGACCTCGCCCAACGAACGGCCGACCTGCTCGGACTCCAACTCGCGTCGCCTCTCAACGCTAGAATCCTCGCACCGAACATCGAGCGCAAAAAGGGCATCTACAACGCCGCGATTTCGGTTGTGGCAGAGTGGTCTGGCTATACCAGCACCCTTCGCGAGGAACTGCGACAACTACAGACCCGAGAAGACTGGTCAACTACGGCTGCGGCCCATCTTCTCTGCAACGGTTTCGCGCAAAAGGAAAACAAGCGCCCCCCATCCGGGCCTCTTGCGGCTCCGCTTGTATGCAACCAATCACAAGAGGAAACACTCGAGCGTCTCCGCAGAGAACCTCTGACGGTCGTGACCGGCCCCCCTGGGACCGGCAAGACGCAACTCGTAGTCAACGCGGTCGCGAATGCGTGGCTAGATGGCGACAAAGTCTTGGTGACCTCGACCAACAATGGTGCGGTTGACGTGGCCGTCGACCGTGCGGAAAAGGACGTGAGTAGCGGCTTGTTAGTCCGCACCGGCAATCGCGGCGTACGCGAGCAGGTCCCGGATCGCATCGCCGCGGCCTCGGCTCAGGTGGCAGCGCACCGAGGCAACCAAGCCGCAGCGTACGCCCAGTTGAAGCGAGCCGCCACTGAGCGCACCCAGCTAATGGAGCAACTGGCGCGGCTGGACGAACTGGATGCGAAACTGTTGCAGATTGTAGAGGAGCAGGAGGAACTCAGGTCAGCCTTGAAAGAGGCGGCGCACACGCTCTGGACTGACGCGAGCCCTCCTGAACTGCCCATTGGTTCCCACGAAATAGAACGACGAACTAGCCAGTTGTTGAAGGCGTGGTTGTTCCGTCGCTTTCGTGCGCGTCGCTTCCGCCAGCGACTTAGTTGCCTTGACAACGCTCCATTGGAGCAACTCGTCACTTGGGCAAAAATTGATCAGCGCATAGCAAAGCTGACCTCCCAATTGGAAATTGGACGAACTGAACGTCAACAACTAAAATCCGCGGTGGGCGACCCTGCGATTCGTGTGCGCGAAGCAGACCAGCAATGGGCAGATGCAAGCCTCTGTGCAATTCGCATGGACACGGCAACGCGAGTCTCTGCCGGTGCTGACCGTCTAGCAGTTTTCGGCGCAATCCCCGCCAACGGCGACCGCTTTAGAAGAGCGATTGGCAATTCGTTTCACCACTTACGAGGCTGGGCATGCACGGCATTAACAGCGCATTCCAACTTCCCCTTGGAATCAGGACTGTTTGACCTCGTGATCGTCGACGAGGCCAGCCAGTGCAGCCTTGCGGCCGTACTGCCGTTGGCTTACCGAGCAAAACGTTTGGCGGTCGTGGGGGACCCATACCAACTGAATCCGATCATTTCCCTCAGCGATGGGCTCTTACAGGAGATCGCCACGCAGACGGGGTTCGACAACGACGATCTACGCGCCCGCGGCATTCACCACAAAGACGGTTCGGCGTACTCCGCCTTTGAGTTTGCCGCAAGACCCCAAACACCAGTTTTTCTCAACGAGCACTACCGCTGCCACCCACACATCGCCCGTTGGTTCAACAAGACGTTCTACAGGGGCGAACTCGCCGTATTGACGGATGTCTCCGATATATCCCAGCGCGATCGCGCCATCTACTGGTGCGATGTTGACGGTGCGGCAGTACGGCCCGCCGCTGGAAGCTGGCTAAACCAAGCAGAGGCCGTGGAAACCGTGAAGCAACTTCGTGGCGTAATCGAATCCGGTTACAAAACCGTTGGCGTGGTAACTCCGTTCACCGCACAGGCGCGCCTCATTGATCAGATAGCCAAAACGCAATTCGGCCAAGACCTCTTAGACGACCTCGATTTTGTAAGCGGAACCGCACACCGCCTGCAGGGAGACGAGCGCGATGCGATCGTTCTTTCTTCCGTGCTCTCGCCCAGCATGTCCAAGAGCGGTGCCCGTTGGATAGAAAAAGAGAGAAATCTCCTCAACGTGGCTGTCTCCCGTGCTCGTCGAGTGCTAATCGTCCTCGGTCACCCGCTCATGGGAGATTTGGGGAGTCCAACCTTGGCCTCTCTGCGGGTCTATCTGCGCGATGAGGTCGCCCGGAATGAGGGCACTGGTTTGCCGTCCGCCGGGTTCCGCACAGACAGCACGTCTGAGAAAATCCTGCTCGATGCCATGCAACTCCAGGGCCTCTTACCTTACGGCAAGCTCGAGGTAGAGGGGTACGAGCTGGACTTTGCGCTGCTGGAACAAGGAATCAAGCTGAACATCGAGGTTGACGGCGATCAGCATCTTGACGCCAGAGGCCGACAACGGCGTCAAGATATTACACGAGACCGCGTCCTAGGCAATCTCGGTTGGACGATTCTACGGATACCGGCGTGGTGCTGCCACGAGGAAACGGACTCAGTGATTGAAGAAATCAGGAAAACACAGGACCGTTTGCTCGACGAAGCCTCTCGCTGAGGCCGACAGTGCCTTCGTCCGTAAAAATTTTCAGCAAGGACCAGTGGCGGTTTTCAGCACCGAGGGAGGGCGTGATCTTCATGGTCTCTCTTTCGCAGGTAAACACAAAAAGCGCGACCTCAATGTGCAGAAGTCGCGCTTAAAGATGGTGGAGGCGGCGGGAATCGAACCCGCGTCCGAGACCGAGTCTACCGAAATATGCTACGTGCGTAGTCGGCCTTAATAATCTCGCCTGTTGCGTTGCCGGCCGACGGGCCGCGCAACAAGCCAGCCCGAAAAATCTCGCCCCATTCCCTCGGGCAAAGGTTTGGGACCAGCCTGCTAAGAGATGGCATTGGGACCTGCCGCGCAGGCTCAACAGATCCCAATGGGCTGCGCTAAATTTAGGCAGCCAGAGCGTACGTGTTATTCTCGTCGCTTAATTGTTTCCCGAGGATTTACGAGGTGTCGGGACCTCGGCACGCAATTTGGGCTTCTCCGACCCCGTCGAAGCCGTGTCGCCCCCTTTTGAAAATAATAACCGAAAATCGGGCGCAATGTCAATTCACCACGTTGATCGGCGCACCGGCCAGAAAGGCCCGCACGTTTTCTGCGGTCATTTGCATCAGTCGCTTGCGCGCCTCTAGCGTGGCCCAAGCGATGTGCGGCGTGATGAGTAGATTCGGTGCCT
Source organism: Candidatus Latescibacterota bacterium (assembly GCA_965242865.1). Lineage (GTDB taxonomy): Bacteria > Latescibacterota > UBA2968 > UBA8231 > UBA8231. Next base: position 3,017,388 of record CBDETK010000013.1, on the reverse strand, counting down.
GTAAGAGCGGGTTGTCGCCGGCCATCGGCTCGACCGAAGCCACGTCGGTCGCCGTGGCCCGGGGCTTGCCAGCGCGCAGGGCCTGCAAAAGGGCCTGCTCATCGACGAGTGCTCCGCGCGCCGTGTTGATAAAAAGCGACCCTTCCTTCATGGTTGCCAACAACTCGGCGTTGACAAAGCCGGTGTTGTCCGGGGTCTGCGGGCAGTGCAAGCTGACCACGTCGGCCCCGGCGAAAATCTCGGCCGTGCTCTTGAGGGCAAACGGCGCGTACCCCGGTGGGGCTTTGGGCGACGGCGCATACGCCCAGACCTCCATGCCAAAAGCGTGGGCTAGCTCGCCGACGCGCTGGCCGATGCGCCCAAAGCCCACCAGGCCGATAACTTTCCCCACGAGCTCCATCAGCGGAGTCTCCCAAAAACACCAATAACCCGATGCAGCCCACTCGCCTCGATGCACGGCCGCGTCGTGATGCCCGATTCGGTGGCACAGTTCGAGCAGCAGGGCCATGGTGTATTGAGCGACCGAATCGGTGCCGTACACCGGAATGTTTGACACCGGAATGGCGCGGGCGCGCGCCGCGGCCACATCGACGATGTTGTACCCGGTGGCCATAACCGACACAAAGCGCAAGTTGGGTAGCCGGGCAAAGGTCGCGGCCGTCAGCGGCACCTTGTTGGTCAAAATCACGTCGGCGTCCGCCGCCCGCGCCAAAATTAGGTCGTCTGGCGTGGTGTCGTGTACCGCAAACTCGCCCAATGACGAGACCGGATCCCAAGGGTTGTCGCCGGGGTTTAGGGTATGTCCGTCTAGTACTGTGATCTTCATAAGGTTCCTTTTGGTTGCAACGCTATTTTTGCAGTTGTCCCACGTCTCGCACCGCCCCGTGCGCCGCGCTCGTCGTCAGGGCGGCATAGGCCCGCAGCGATTGGGGGACGTGCCGTTGGCGGTTGCGGGGCCGATAGGCGTCTATTTTTTGCCGTCGGCCCGAGAGTGCGGCGTCGGCGAGCAACACGTCAATTTTGCGGTTGGGAATGTCGATGCGAATCCGGTCGCCGGTTTCTACGAGGGCCAGTGCCCCGCCCTCGGCCGCCTCTGGGGAGACGTGGCCAACCGACAGGCCAGAGGTGCCGCCGGAAAAGCGGCCGTCGGTCAGCAGCGCACAGGTCTTGCCCAACCCCATGGACTTGAGATACGACGTTGGGTAGAGCATCTCCTGCATCCCCGGCCCGCCCTTGGGGCCCTCGTAGCGGATTACTACTACGTCGCCGGCGCGGACCTTGCCGCTGAGGATCCCTTCGCATGCTTCGTCCTGCGACTCAAAGATCCGGGCCGTGCCCTCAAAGACCCAGACCGACTCATCGACGCCGGCGGTCTTCACGATGCAGCCCTCCTCGGCGATGTTGCCGAAAAGCACGGCCAACCCGCCGTCTTGCGAATAAGCGTGTGCGACCGAGTGGATGCAGCCGGTTTGATCGTCGGTGTCCGGCTCGGGATAAAAGTTGTTTTGGGAGAAGGCGACCTTGGTCCGCACGTTCCCCGGGGCCGCCAAGGCCCGCTGCTTGGCCGCCGCCGCCACCGCGCCCGGCCCGCGAATGTCGTTGGCGGCGATCAGCTCGCCCAGCGACGGCCCGGCAACGGTGTTTGGCTCGGGGTGGATTTTGCCGGCGCGCAACAGCTCGCCGAGAATGCTCATAATGCCGCCGGCGCGGGCGACGTCCTCGATGTGAAACTCCTGCGAAGCCGGTGCGACCTTGCAGATGCAGGGGACCTGCCGCGAGAGCCGGTCGATGTCGGCCATGGTGAAATTGACTTCGGCCTCGCGGGCCATGGCCAACAAGTGCAGGACCGTGTTGGTGGAGCCGCCCATGGCAATGTCTAAGCTCATGGCGTTTTCAAAGGCCGAGAAGGTCGCAATGCTGCGCGGCAGCACCGAAGTGTTGCCCTCTAAGTAAAATGCTTGGGCCATTTCGACGATCCGCTTGCCGGCCGCGGCAAAAAGCTCCCAGCGCAGCTCGTGCGTGGCGAGGATGGTGCCGTTGCCCGGCAGGGCTAGGCCGATGGCCTCGTTGAGGCAGTTCATGGAGTTGGCGGTGAACATGCCCGAGCACGAGCCACAAGTCGGGCAGGCTTGTTCCTCCATCTTGGCCACGTCCTCGTCGCTCAAATTGGGGTCGGCCGCCGCGACCATGGAGTCGATCAAATCGAGCTTGGCGCGGCCGGTTGACAGCTCGGCCTTGCCGGCCTCCATCGGCCCCCCAGAGACGAAGATCGCCGGGATGTTGAGCCTGAGCGCGGCCAGCAACATGCCCGGGGTGATCTTGTCGCAATTGGAAATGCAGACGAGGGCGTCGGCCTTGTGGGCCTGCACCATGTATTCGACGCTGTCGGCGATTAGCTCGCGGCTCGGTAGGGAGTAGAGCATCCCGTCGTGGCCCATGGCAATGCCGTCATCTACGGCAATGGTGTTGAACTCCACGCCGTAGCCGCCGTGCTGGTCGATCACTTCCTTGACCTGCTGGCCAATGGGGTGCAAATGCACGTGCCCGGGCACGAACTGAGTAAAGGAATTGGCAATGGCGACGATGGGCTTTTGAAAATCCTCGGTCTTCATGCCGGTGGCGCGCCACAAGGCCCGCGCTCCGGCCATGCGCCTTCCTTGGGTGGTGGTACTGCTGCGAAATGACTGCATAAAAGCCCTTTCCGGGTTTCAGGTAGCGAAATCAAATTCCAACGCATCGCCCAAAGGCACATAGCCGATTTTCGCGTAGATGCCGTTGGAGGTTGGATTGGACAAATCGGCAAATAGGCTGCAAAACGAATAGCGCTCTGAGAGCAGCTTCTCGGTCAGGGACGCCACGCATGAAGTGGCATATCCCTTGTTGCGCTGCGCGGGCGGCGTGTACACCGCGTTGATCGTCGTGCCGGTTCGCAGCGGGCGCGAGGCTTTGGCGATAGAGACCGGCCCGTTGCAGTCCCACACGTACAGTTGCCCGTCGCCGATGGCCCGCTCGGCTTCTTGCTCGGCCCGGTTGGGGTCGGCACCCAACGCCTCTTGCGAAAAGGCGGCCATCCACTGCGCCATGAGCGGGTAGTCGTCCATGCGGGCCAAGCGCAGGTCCCCCGCCGCAAGGGGCACGTTGGCAACCGTTCGCGCCTCAAATACGCGCATCCGGGCGGCCACCCGAGGTGCTGCGCTCGGCAGGGCCTCGGCCCAGCAAGCGGCAAAGGCGTGCGCTTGGGACGCCGGCCCGACGACGCCCGGAATGGGCGCGGCCGCGTTGAGCAGGTAGCGCACGAGAGGGGCCATGGCCCCTCTCGCCGCAAACTTGCTCAGGACGAGCCGCCGCGGCGGCGTCATTACGGCCACGCCGACCGCTTCCCCTCGCTCCAAAACACTCAATAACAGCGGTGGCTCAGGGCCGTAGCGCTGGGGATCGGTGGCGAGCGCGTACGCAAGGCCGAGCGGCAAGTTGTTTTCGCTCTCGTGCGCTTTGAGGCAAGCCCCTGCAAGCGCAAGCAACTCGCTGGCCGTGGCGTGATGGATTATTTCGAGCATTAAAAGGCTTGGCCAATAGAAAAGTAAAACCGAATCCGCCGCGATTCGCCGTTGAGGGCACCATCGTTAAAGGCTAGGTCGAGCCGGAGGGGAAACCCCAAGACGTAGCGCAACCCCACCCCATAGCCATCCACCATGGGCCGCAAGGTCGCCTCGCTTGGCCGCCGCCAGACCTGCGCCCGGTCCCAAAAGCCAACCAAGCCGAAGCTGTTGCGCTGATAGCGCAACTCCCCGCGCATGTTCAGGCCGAGGCGGCCGCCACCCGTCGCCTGTATTGCCTCGTACTCGACTCCCCGCACCGAGCCCTCGCCGCCATACGCCTTCCAGTACTTCTGCGGCAGGGCGCGTCCTTGACGCAGCGAGCCCGTCCGCGTCCCTTGCAGGGCTAAGGCCAATACCAGCCGGCGCGAGAGCGGTTGGTAGTATATAAACTCGGCCTCGCCGTCGATTACATAGGTCTGATGCCGACCGAGAATGAACGAATAGGCGTACAGTCCGGTCAACCGCAAAAACGCGCCGCGGGTGGGGGCAAAGGGGTCGTCGCGCGAGTCGCGCAAAAACTCGGTCTTCAAATTGACCGAGCGCTCGCGTTCGGTCAGAATCTGCAGCCAATCCGCCGTCACTGGAATTTTGCCGTCGCTGTAGTCTATGACCTCGTCTTGGGCGAGGGAACGGCCTTTGCCAGCGAAGTCGAAATCGTCGTCGCTAAACAGATCGTCCGCATCGGTCGGCTCATCGCCGGTGCTTGCCCCGCCGGCGTCGGGATTGGGCGCGTAGGCTATGCGCTCGCTCGGATCGGGCCGGATGCGCGAGTCTTCTCCGCTCAGAGAGACTTGGACTTGATAGATTTCGCGCCAGCCTTTGGTGAGCGTTGCTTCGGCTTTCCACAAGTGCTCAATCGAGCGGTATCTGAAAGTGGCCGTGTTGATGTACTCCCGCGCATCTACTTCCCCGGAGAATAACAAAAGGCCGTTGAGTATGGAGTCGTTGGCCGTCAAAAGCGCGAATTGCCGCTGGTCGTTTGGGTCGCCGGACCGCCTCCGGTTGTCTTCCCATTCGTCGCTGACCCCGGCCGACAGCACGAGGTCCGCGCCCGTGCCCAGCACATTGCGCTCGGTAAAGGACGCGGTGACGCCCTGCTCCGGCTGGCCCCAGCTTGCGTCGAGGCTTAGCCGCGCGCCGCGACCCAGCCAGTTGTTGTGCTGCACGGCCCCTGTCAGGCGCGGATTGATGTTGCTAAAAAAGGCGTAGGTACTGAAGGAGATGCGCTTTTTTTCGCTCAAGCGCACCACGACCGACTGCAAGCTGTCGCCCGTCTCGGGCGTGAGCAAAAAGACCGAGCGGAACAGGCCGGTCCGCGCCAGTTGCTCGCGGCTTTTGGCGAGCTGCTCGGGATCGTACACGTCCCCCGGCTCAAAGTACATGTAGCGATCGATCAGCACCTTGCGCGTGTATAGCTGGTCGAGGTTTTCGACCTCCACTGCGCCGAAGTACATCTTGCGCCCAGGATCAATGCGGAAGACGACCTCGGTGCTGCGGCCGGCGAGATCGTCTTCCACCCACTCGTTGCGCACGGTCGCGTGAGGATAGCCGCGCTGATTGAGGAAGGCTTGGAGCTGGCGCTCGCCTTCGAGCACCTTGCCGTAGTCGAGGGGTGCGCCCGCGCGCAAGCTGACCTGAGCGCGCAGGGTGTCGGCCGCAAAGGGCGCGCCTCCTACGAGCGTTAGGCGGCGCACCGTCCACAGCGCGCCGCTGTCAATTTCGATGTGAATGTGGACTCGGTCCTTGGCGTCCAAGCGCAGGTACTTGCGGACGATCTCGGCGTCGCGATAGCCCTTGCTGCGGTAGAGGTTGACCAGTTGGCTCAGGTCGTTTTTGAAGAAGCGGCGGTGGAAGCGCTGGCCCTCTTGGGTTAGCATGGCCGAGCGCAAGGTCTCGCCTTTGATGCGCTTTTCGCCGCGGTGAACGAAGCGAACTTGGGCCACCTTGTGGCCATCGGCTTGGCGGACCGATGCTCCGCGCAGGTCCTCTTGGGCCGCGGCCATGCCGGCGAGGGCCAGACAGAGCACGGCCGCGAACGCGGTCACCGGAACTCTCGCTTCAGACCGATGCCCAGCCCATAGCTTTCGTACCGGCTTTGGGCCGAGCCGACGATGGTCAGAAAGGACTTGATTTTGTGTTCGACCTGCACCTCGCCGGCCGCCATGTCTTTTAGCAGGGCCTCGTAGCGCACCCAAAGCGGCAGCGGCAACCCGCCGAGATACTTACCCGCGCGGAGCACGGGATCCCCGGGCGAAGCCCCGACAATCGCGCTCGACGGCAGAACCGTGAATTCGTTGAGTCCCACCTTTTCGACTTGCTTGCTCAAGAGCTGGCCAGCGGCCGTGCCAAAGGCCACGGCCGCGGTATTAAAGGACGCGATGGTGTCGGGGTTTGCCATGTTAAAGGCCAGCAGGTTGACGATGCCCGGAATGTCCAGCGGGTCCAAGTCTGGGTCCTCTGAAGCCGAGGAAAAAGCTGGCACGATTTTCTCAGTCGGCCCTTGCAGCGTCAAGGTCACGTCGTATTTCGCGCCGGTCTGAATGTCTTCGATGTCCGCGACCGTGGCCTGCACATCGAGAGTGGGGTTCAGTTCAAGGGGGTCGTACATCACGTCGAGGATGGACTTTGTCGGCGCGAGGCGGTTTAGGACGACGCGCCCTCTCGTGATCGCAAACGGCTGGTTGAGGACGAAGACCGTGCCTTCGTCTATGGTGATGTCGCCTTGGAAGAGCGGCTTGTAGAAGGTGCCGCCGACCTCGACCGCACCGGACGCTTCGACCTCGGCGAGCTCGCTGTCGAGGGCGAGGCCGCGGAGATCGATCTCGACCGCGAGGGCCATGTTTTCCAAGAACTCGTCGCGCAAGGCCGGCGGTGGCGGCGGCACGGGAAGCGTGAGGGCCACGAGACTCGCCTCAGACCGCGGCCGGTCAATGCGGATGCGCCCGGCCAACTCGGACGCGCTAACTGAGCCAGAAAAAGCTAGATCCAAGTCGATGTCATCGGCCGCAAAGGACTGGGCGGCCGCCTCGTAGTAGGAGGTCATCCGCTCGGCTTGGAGCCGCAAGTCAAAGCGGGGGTCGTCGAGCTGCGCTAGATCGACCCGCCCGGCGAGCGACGCGCTGCGAAACCCCCGCTGGGGTTCTTTCTCAACGGCAAACCCCACCAACTCGACCTCCCGGCCCTTGAATTGCACCTGCCCGTCGGGCAAGGCGTAAATCGGCTCGAGATCGAGCAGGGCAAATTCGAGGGCTGCGACCCCTATTTGGCCTCGCAGCGAGAGCGTTGAGTCCAGCCCGTCGGCCCGGAGGTCCGCGCTAATCCGGCCGTCGAGATGGTCCAGTTCGGCGATTAGATCGCCGAGGAAGCCGAGGCCAATGCCGTTGGACCGCGCCGCTAGCCAGCCCTCGTCTAGAGCAAGTTCGCCGGCCGGCAAATCCCAAGGCACTTGGCCGGTCACGATGAGGCTGTCGTCGAGTGCGGTCGTCCAGTTCAAGTGCCAATCGCCGCCGCGCCCATCGCCGCTGAGCCGGCCGCGCAGCCCCCCTAAGTCCTCGGTTGCCACGTCCAGATCGACGGCGAGTTGGGGAGCGGTCGTCGTGCCGCTGACTTCGGCGTTGAGCTGGACCAGCCCCCTAGGACCGCCCAAGAAAGCCAAGTCTAAGTCTTCAAGGGCCAACTCAATCTGCGAGCGGTCGGCGTCCGCGAATTGGCCCGCTAATCGCAAGGTGCCGGCTGGCTGTAGGGCGAGGTGGTCGCGGTCGTAACGCCACAAGCCAATCGCCACCGAGTCCAGCAGGACGCGGCCCGCGTTGAGCGCGAATCGCCCGCCGGATCGGAGGCCCAGCCGCAGCGAGTCGGCCGCTTGCGACTGGAGGGTCAAGCCGCGCACCTCGATGTGCCCGGCCACGTCGCGCCAGCTCGGCATGGAACCCCCCAAGCCCGCTTCTAAGTGCCCAGCGAGATCGAGCCGCCCGTGTAGCGGGCGTCCCAAAGCATAACTGAGCACCGGCCCCAAGTCGGCCGCGACCGCCGCGATTGCGAGTTGGGCGGGGGCTTCCCCCGGCCCGAAGAGCGAGGCGGCTGGACAGGTGAGCGCGAGGCGCACACCGGCATCGGCCGTGAACTCGGCCCGGAGCGAATCCGCCAGCGCGAGGCGCAGCTCGGCACGACCGAGGGCAAAGGTGTCGAGGCGCGTCTCCGCCAGCGTCACCACCCCTTGGGCCTCCGGTCTGGCCAGCGTCCCGCCAACCCGCAGTTGCCCGCTGCCCGTCGCGCTGAGGTCGGGCACGAGATTGGACAGCGCAAGGCCCGGCAGCTCCACGGTCGCCGCGAGCGAATCCCGCCCGAGCTGCCCGGAAAGGCTCACTAGGCCGACCGGCGTTTGCAAGTGCATCGCGGCGAGGTCCAAGCGCCCGTCGCCGTAGTCGGCCCGGAGCGGCCCGGAGCTTTGCAAGGCCCATGTCCCCGGCCGCAGCAAGAGCGAGTCGAGCGCGAGACTTCCTCGGGCCGCGGACAGGCTGTCCAACGGCCCCTCCCACCGCAAAACACCGCTCAATGTGGCCACCGCATCATCGGCGCCTCGCAACAAGGTATCGGCGAAATCCGCTTGGGCCGTTAGGTGCCCGGCCGCGTCGAGTGCGGCCAGCACGCGGACGCCCGGCCCGCCGCCGGCTAGCCGCGCCGCGCCTTGGTCCCAGCCCATGTCCAGCGCGAGTTCGCCGGTCTGCCACCCGGCGTACGCCAGCGGCGTAGTCGCGGTGCGCCCGGCCAACCGCAGCTCGTTGAGCGACAGCCCGCCCCCCCCGCGCAAATTCGCGTCGAGCCGCCCGCTCAACCCGGGCATGACCCGCTCCAGCACCAGTCCGTTCACAGCCGCGACCAGCGTATCGACCGCCTCGGTCTCAAGGTCGATGTCCGCCCGCGCCACCAAGAGATCGCGCTCTAAGCGCAGCGCGGTCGTGAGATAGCGGTTGGCCACTAGATGAAGATCCGCCGCGAGCGGCCCGAACTCTGCGCCCCATTCGCCGGGGAGCTGGGGAGTCGCGAGCTGCAACGCCAGCGTGTCGGGCGTAGCCTGCCCGGCGATGGCTACGGGGGCTGCACCGCGCCAAAAGAACGCCGCCAGCACCGCGCCCTCTAGCGCGAGATCGTAGTCCGCCAAGCTCGAAGAGCCAGTGGCGACAAGCTCCAGCAAGGGCGATTGCAGGTCGAGCCGGGTCGCTCCATCGGGCCGATGCCGTGCCGTTATCTCGGCGTCGAACGGCCGATCGGGAAAAAAGTCCACGTCGCGCAGGAGGCCGGCAAAGTCCGCTGCATAGCGCTGGTGCTGGGTATTCACCCCAGCCGCGAGCTCGAATTCCGCCCGCCCGCCCAAGGGAGCCACTCGTGCGAGATCAAATCCCTCGCCCCGCAGCTCGGCCTGCAAGCTGTCGCGGCCCAGAAAATAGGTCGCGCCGCCCGTCAGGGTGCCGTCGAACAAAGAGACGAGCAGCGAGTCTAGCACCAAGCGCGTACTGTCGGCCTGTACGCGCCCGCGAAGATCCACTGCGGAGACTGCTGGCGCACGACCTTGCCCGCGGAGCGTCCCGCGCAGTTGCAGCGGCGTCAACGCCCCGCCGATCTCCGCTGCTAGGGAGCCTCGCGCAGAATCGGCCTGTACCGTGGCCTCGGCCGCCACCTGCAAAGGCCGCGGCAGCTTCAGCCCCAAGGCAAACGAGGCTTGCAAAGCGGCCCTCAGACTGTCGCCGAGGCCCTCGGCCCGTAGCTCGCCACGGTCAATGCGGTGTGGACTGAGCGCGAGGTCCAGCGTTAGCGAGCGCAGCGGCACTCCTTGCCATTCGGACAAGGTCAACTCCAAGTGCGCCGAGGTGTCGGCCACTGAGCGATACGCGCCGCGCCAGTCACGCACCCCGATCCGCGTTTCTCCCAACTGCCAATCGAGCGTCCCGGCGGTCGCGCTGAGGTTGGGGAGGAAGGCGAGGGGCAGCTCGATATCGGCCGCCGCGGTCCCACGGGCACTTGGCTCAATCCGCACCTTGGGTGCCTGCATTTCGACCGCCCAAGACCACGGCCGCACGGCGAGATGCTCGACCTCGACCGCCACCCCCAGCGCGGGATTTTGACATTGCAAGTCGGAAAAGGAAAACCCGTAGAGCAAGCCTCCTCCGCGACCGCCGATGGCGACCTGCCATCCCCCCACTCCGCGCTCCAGCAGGTGGGCGAGCGCGGCCGGCCCTAAAGGCGTGAGCGCGACGAGGCCGAGGACTAAAACGGCCGCCGCCCCGAACAGCTTCCTCTTCATTTGGATTTGAGGCGAGTCAGAGCCTTGGACACTTGGAAGAGCGAGTCGGGCAACGGCGCGTACGCCATGGTCTTGATCGTGCGGTCTAAGCGGAACACTTGGCTGGACTTGTCTTTGCCGGGCAGTTTGACGGCGGCCGTCAAGGTTGAGCGCAGCGCAAAGCCTTTGAGTTCCTCGGCGTTCGTTAGCTGGTCGCTCAGTGCTTGGTGGTCTTCCAGCCCTTCCAAGCCGCCGCCGATTAGCGACGGATAGGATGTGCGAGCGTCCTGCAAGGCCGCAAAGGCCGCAATCTCCTGAGAGCCGGGGAATTGCTTGGCAATGCAGGCGTCGTACGTGTAGCGGTTTTCGCGGCGGAGCTTTTGGGTCTTGGGGTCGAGATAGCGGGCGCGCATCTGCGCGACGACTCGCTGGCAGGAAATTCCAGCGATGCGCTGGGCGTCCCCCGGCACCTTGACCGCCAGGGCCACTTGTGGCCCGCCCGGGGCGGCTTTCGGCTTGGCCGCGGCCTTGCGCGCCGGCGGAGCTTTCTGCTGGACAAAGGTCTGCGCCGTTAGGTCAATTTCGTACACCTGCACTTGGTCCAGCCGCAAAATGGTGCATTTGTTGAGGGGTTGGCCCTGCTGCCGGAGGACCTTTGCCGTTCTCGCGTCGGCCTCAATCCGCTGCTCGACCCGCTGGCTCGGCCCCTTGATGTAAATTTTGTTGGTCGTCTTGCGCGCTCCAACCTTGTCTTTGCCAAAGCCGCGATTGACGACCTCTTCTTCAAAATACACGTCGGCGCCCGCGCTCGCCGCGCCGGCCAGCAATGCACACAACAGCAAAATCATGCTCGCACCCTCCTGTGATAAGGTGGAACTAATATAGCGAAACGCGGTGAGTGGCCCACAAGCAAAAGGCCCCTACCCACAAGGGGAGGGGCCTCGGACTTGGCTTGCCGCGCCGGCTGCTACTCGTCTGAGCCGCGCATGAGCAACATGGACGCTAGCTGGAGCAGAGCGGTGGCGGCCGTTGCGACGTAAGTCATGGCGGCGGCGTTGAGCACCTTGCGGGCCGAGCGCACCTCGTCGTTGGCTAGGTAGCCCTGCGAGAGAATCGCCATGGCCCGCGAGCTCGCGTTGAACTCTACCGGCAGGGTGACGATTTGGAACAGCACCGCGCCGGCGAAGAACAGGATGCCGATATTCATTAGGCCGGCGGCCCCGAAGAACATCCCCGCCATAATCAGGGGAAAGCCCAGCGTTGAGCCCAAGTTGGCGACCGGCAGGATCGCGTGGCGCAGGTTGAGCGGCAGGTAGCCGCGGGCGTGTTGAATTGCGTGGCCGACCTCGTGCGCGGCCACGGCCAAGCCGGCTAGATGATGCCCGTGGAAGTTGTCCGAAGAGAGGCGCACGGCTTTGGCGCGGGGATCGTAGTGATCGGAAAGCATCCCGCCGGTCTCCTCGACTGACACATCGTATATGCCTTGCTGTTGCAGGATGCGCCGCGCGGTCTCCGCACCCGAAAGGCGCGAGGCCGAGGCCACTTGGCTGTACTTGTTGAAGGCTCTGCGGACCCGCATCTGGGCCCAGCCGACCAAGATGATCGGCAGAATGAAAAACGGACTAAAAAGAAACGATAACATCGCATCATCTCCTCAATATGCGAAGGGCTTTTTATTGGGACGCGCAAGGGACGCTCTAAGTTTCTCAGCGAGCATAACGAAAGCACTTGACCATTGCAAGAAAAGGACTTAGCCGTCCTCTTCAGCAGGCAGGGAAAGGGCCGGGGGCACGACGACGCCGGCCGAGACGATCATCTTGAGGGCCTCTTCGACGCCGAGTTCGGTCGGTCGCAATTGTTCGGGCGGCACGATGAGCATAAAGCCGGTCGTGGGATTGGGCGCGGTGGGAACGAAGATGCTGTGCGCGGGCACTGCTTCGGCCTCGCGGGGGACGTCGCCGGCCAAAAAGCCCAAGGTCCACAGCCCGGTGCGCGGATATTCGACCAGCACGACTTTTTCGAAGCCGGCCTTGCCCGGGGAGGTCAGCGACTCCATGAGATGCTGCACGGGCGCGTAGATCGTGCGCACCAACGGCAGGCCCTCTAAGGCTTCGCGTGCGTATTGCAACAGGCTGCGACCAACCACGTTGGCGGCGAACGCGCCGACGACCCAGAGAATGACAAAGGTCAGCACAAAGCCCAAGCCGGGAATGTGGAATTCGGGATCGCCCAACGACTTGGCCAGTTGGTGAATCAACGGCGCGGAGAAGCCGTCGGCCCAGTTGAACAGGGTCTTGAGCACCCAGCCGGTGACCCACAGGGGCGCGATGATCGTCAGACCGGCTACTATCGTGCGCCTAAGCCGCTGTAGCCGAGTCGGGCTTTGGCGCGGGGGCGTCTCACTCATGGCGCGATTTATCCATATACATTGGCATTTTTTGAATATCCAACCGGGCCAAATTACTGTCAATACAGGTACGCGCCTTGCGCAGGGCTTACGCTTTTTGCGCGGGGGCCTATTTTATCCTTATGACGACTATGACGACGACAGCCATTTTATTCAGCGGCGGCATGGACTCGACCACCTTGCTCTGGTGGCTCAAGGCGCGGCAACAAGGCCCCATCCACGCCATTAGCATTGACTATGACCAGCGCCACCGCGTCGAGCTCGAATGCGCCACCCGCCTCGCCCGCCGCGCCGAGGTTGCGTCCCACGAGACGCTCGCCTTGGACTTGGCGGCCCTCGGCGGCAATCCCCTGACCGACCCCGCGCTGGACGTGCCCTCCGCTGAGTCCAAACGCCAACGCGACACCATTGTTCCCTTCCGCAACATGCTCTTTGCCACGCTCGCGGCCGCCTATTGTGCCACCCAAGGCATTGTCGATCTGTATATGGCGCCGGTCAAAGACGACTACGCGGCCTACCGCGACTGCCGTCGCCCCTTTTTCGACAGCCTCGAACAGAGCCTGCGCTTGGGAGCGGCCCACGACGCGCCGTGGACGATCCACACGCCCTTTGTCAAGCTGTGGAAGCGAGACATCGTTGCCATCGGGCTCCAGCTCGGCGTTCCCTACGAGGAAACCCACTCCTGCTATGAGGGTGTGCGGCCGGCCTGTGGCGCGTGCGACGCCTGCTGCGAGCGACGAGCGGCTTTTGCGGCCAACCGAGCCGGCGATCCCTTGGCGTACGAGCAGACGCCGTGACCAGCCCGTCGGAGCCGGCCGAAGAGCGCGTCGATCGCCTGCCGGTATGGAGCGACTCCGGGCGCGTCCTGCAGGTCAACGACATATTCTACTCGATTGAGGGCGAGGGGCTGCGCGTGGGCGAGCCTACCACCTTTGTGCGCTTGGCGCGCTGCAACCTGCGCTGCCCGTTCTGCGACACCGAGTTCGACCGCTTCACGGCTATGGACATCGAGGACATTGCCGCCGAGGTGGCGCACCATCCGGCCGACTGGGTGTGCTTGACCGGCGGCGAGCCTTTGGGCCAAAACCTCGCGGTGCTGGCCGGGCGGCTCAAAGAAGCGGGCTACAAGCTCCACATCGAGACCAACGGCACTATCGCGCCCGACCCGGTGTTGTTCGAGCGGATTGACCATTGGACCGTGTCGCCTAAGTGCTACCCGGTCGTCGCTGGTTTTGCACGCATTACCGAGCTCAAGTACGTCGTCGGCCGGGCTTTCCGCGAGGAGCGCGTTGAGGAGCACCGCGCCGACTACGTCTATTTGCAGCCCGAATCCTCTGAGCCGCGCTACGTGCAGAAGGCTCTGGCAATACTCCGCCGCCATCCGCGCTGGCGCCTCTCCACCCGCATCCACAAGACGCTCGACCTGCCTTGAGAAAAGGCCCTCACTCGATTCCTGCTTTCGCCGGAAAGGAGCTCTCATGTCCGACGTAGCCAAAATGTACAAGTTCGACGAGCTGACTTGGCCCGAAGTCAACCAAGCCGTGGCTATGGGCAAAATCCCCATCATCCCCACTGGGTCGGTTGAACAACACGGCCACCACCTCCCGCTCAAGGTGGATCACCTCTGTGCCAACGCGGTGGCGACCGAAGCCGCTCGTTTGCGGCCCGAGCTGGCCCTCGTCCTGCCGCCGGTGAGCTACGGGTACGTCCACCACGTGATGGACTTCCCGGGGTCGCTCAACATTCACCACGAGCACTTCGTCCAATACGTGCTCGACATCACCAAGAGCTTGGCCTATCACGGCTTTAAGAAGATTATTCTCGTCAATGGCCACGGCTCCAACCACAACCTCGTGGACATGGTCGCTCGGCGCACCATCGTCGAGACCGACGCGAGCTGCACGTTTTGCTCGTGGTGGCATTTGCTCCGGGTCCATCCCGGCTTTGACGAAAAGTGGCGCGAGAGCGTGTATCCGGGCGGCTGTTCGCATGCGGGCGAGTTGGAGACCTCAATGATGTTGTATCTCGCGCCAGAGAGTGTGCGCCAAGACAAGATCAAGAGCGAGATCGCCAAGACGAACCAACTCGGCTCTAAGTTTGTGTACACCGATCTGTTCGGGCACGGGCCGATGGGCTTGATCGAATGGACGAGTCAGTATTCGGATAGCGGGGTGATGGGCGAGGCCGAGAAGGCCACGGCCGAGAAGGGCAAAATCGTCTTTGAGGAGGCCAGCCGAAACTTGGCCGAATTTGTCGAGGAATACCACGCGATGAAAATTGAGCCGCGCACTCGGCGACAGGACCAAGCGCCGACCATGCCGCTGTCGTTTCCGACGGATTAGGGTCGCGTTTAATTCAATCTGACCGAGGAAGACCTCCAACAGGACTTGGCTAGTGCCCGATGTCTCTTCCGCTGATCAGCCTCGCACGTTCTTGCCACCGGGTAGCACCTTGGCTCGTGGAGGGCTTCCCTATGTACTTGGCAAGCCCTTTATCATTCGATATTTTCTGCCGGTAGCAGGCTGACGACTTAGCCCAAAATCAAAGGACAACCATGCCAGCACCGAACATCTGTAAAGAGCAATCCTGCACTGAGAAAATACGAAGAAACCACTACTTATGCCGTGAGCACTGGGAGGGATTGCAGGAAGGCGTTATTGATGAGTGTTCCCAGTGTGGGGTATTTAAAGATATAAGATACCCCCTCTGCATTGAGTGCAACAAGAAAGCCAAAGCGGTACGCAGGAAAAAATCGAAACAAGCGGAAGACAAGCAGGAAATCCGTAAGTACGACCCAGGCAGAGCCGACACCTTCGCCGAACGTGACGCTTTGCTGGAAGATGACCATAAGGCACGGGACAAACGCCAGTTGTTCCACACCCAGCAAGGTAAGTGCGTTTACTGCGGCAACGAGTACCAGTACGACAAACTCGACGTTGAGCACATGATTCCAAAGACCCGCGGCGGCCCGGACCATATCCGAAACTGCCAGTTGGCTTGTAAAAGTTGCAACCTAGCCAAAGGCACGATGACCGACATTGAGTTTAGGGAAAAACACGCCGATTATCTGCCGCAGCAGGAGAGGACGCCGGCCGACCCGCCTATAGACCCGGAACTGCTCAAGGCTCCAGCCAAGAAACGCCGTTTCCGGCGATCCCGTAGGTAAAGACAATATCGGCATTTAGATCGGACAGGTAGCTTACGGGTCGTTTGTCATACTCGCTACAATGGGCTGTGCGACGTGAGCGCCGTGACCTGTCCTAGCCCTCAGTACAACAAGATAGATGTGTACTTTCAAGCCAAAGTGGACGGGAAGAGGGTCTCTTTTATTTTCAAGGTATGACGGCGAGCGAATTTCTGGATCGGATAACACGAGTACAAATTGGATTCCTTGAGTCTATCTCTCTACTGACGGAACTTCGTCTTTGAGGAGGCGAGCCGAAACTTGGCCGAATTTGTCGAGGAATACCACGCGATGAAAATTGAGCCGCGCACTCGGCGACAGGACCAAGCACCGACCATGCCGCTGTCGTTTCCGACGGATTAGAATGCAATCTGGCAGGCGTCCATTACGCAGCATCTACATGAAGGCACAAGACCGAGAAAGGCATGGGCCATAATGGGTGAGCGCATTCGCGGCTTTGGCAGCGACAATCACGCCGGAGTTCATCCCGAAGTCATGGCGGCCTTACATCGGGTCAACGCGGGACACGTGCATTCTTATGGGGACGATCCCCACACGGCTGAAGCTGTCGCGCTGGTGCGCGGGGTGTTGGGATCGGAGGTAGAGGTTTTCTTTGCGTTCAACGGCACCGGGGCCAATGTTACGGCCCTCGCCGCACTCACGCGCTTTTACGACGCGGTGATCTGCTCGGACACCGCGCATCTTCACATCGACGAATGCGGTGCCCCCGAACAGGTGGCCGGCGTCAAGCTCCTGACCGCGCCCGCACCCGACGGCAAGATCGCGCCCGAGGGAATCGCCGCACACATTGCGGCTCGTGGCGATGAGCACCAAGTGCGCCCCCGCGTGGTGTCGATTACACAGGCGACCGAGTTGGGCACTGTGTACGCGCCCAGCGAGATTCGCGCCTTGGCCGATTGCGCCCACGAGCACGGGTTGCTCTTGCACGTCGATGGGGCGCGGATTGCCAACGCAGCCGTGAGCTTGGGGCTGGAGCTGCGGGAAATCACCGGGGATTGCGGCGTTGATGTGCTGTCGTTTGGCGGCACCAAGAACGGCCTGATGCTGGGGGAAGCCGTGGTCTTTTTCGCGCCTGAGCTAGCCGCGCACTATCGCCGGGCGCGCAAGCAGGGAATGCAGCTCGCGTCTAAGATGCGCTTTATCGCCGCGCAGTTTACGGCCCTGCTGACCGACGATCTGTGGCGGCGGAATGCCCAGCACGCCAATGCCATGGCGCAGGTGCTGGCCGAGCGAGTGCGACCCATTCGCGGGGTAGAGGTGATTTACCCCGTGCAGGCCAACGCAGTCTTCGCCCGATTGCCGATGGAAGTGATCCCCACTTTGCAACGGGAATTTTTCTTTTACCCTTGGAATGCCACGCGCGGCGAGGTGCGCTGGATGACCTCCTTTGACACCCAACCCGAAGACGTGGAGACTTTTGCAACCCTCATCGAAACCACTATGGAGGAAAGGAGCCTATCGTGATCATCGACACCCATACCCACTTCTACGATCCCACGCGGCCGGAAGGCGTGCCTTGGCCGCCGGCCGACAATGAGTTGCTCTACCGCACGGTATTGCCCGAGCACCATCGCGCCTTGGCCGCGCCCGAAGGAGTGACCGGGACGGTGGTGGTGGAAGCTAGTGCGTGGCTGGCGGACAATCAGTGGATTTTGGATTTGGCCGCGGCCGATCCTTGGATCGTCGGGCTGGTGGGCCACGTCGATCCCAACCGCGAGGCTTTCAAAGGCGACATCGACCGCTTGGCGGAAAACGCGCTCTTTCGCGGCATTCGCTGCGGCGGCGGGTATTTTGCCGACTTGGAGGCCGGGTCTTTGCTCGCCGACATGGAGCACCTCGTGGTGCGAGACTTGACGCTCGACGCGCTGGTGGGGCCAGCGGACTTGGCCCAAGTGGCCGAACTGGCCCGACGCTTGCCCGAACTCCGCATCGTCATCAATCACTGCGGCGGGGTCGGGACCGATGGCGGCGATCCCGACCCGGTGTGGTTGGACGCCATGGCTCAAGCGGCCGAGCAGGCGCAAGTCTTTATGAAGGTCTCGGCGATCATGGAGCAAAGCAGGGTAGAGCCGGTGCCGGAAGAGCTGGACTTTTACCGCCCGATTCTCGACGCAATGTGGGACGCCTTTGGCCAAAACCGGGTGATCTACGGCAGCAACTGGCCCGTCAGCGACCGAGCGGGGCGTTTCAAGGCCGCCATCTCCATTGTCAAAGCGTACTTTGGCGCAAAGGGCGCGACCGAGCAGTACTTCTGGCAAAACAGCAAGATCGCGTACAAATGGCCAGATCGCTAAGGAGGCCCTCGTGAAATTCTGGAAAACCCATAGCGATGTTCGGAGCTATTTGGCCCGAACGGGTGGGAAAAGGGGCGACCTATCGCGCTTTGTCGCCCGTGCGGTCCGCCAAGCGATCTTTTGGGAGACTGTTGACTCCATCTGGGAACGCAACAAGCCCCTCTCGGCCGAGGAAGCCCAAGCCCTCGCTGACGAAGCCGTAGCTCAAGCTCGTGCGGATCGTTCTTGACACCAATCCAATCGTCGCGCCCCGCGAGGCGGTTGTGCGGCTCCAAGAGAGGCCAGAAACGGACAGGTTAAGAGAGCTAGGAGATTAAGAATGTACGACGAATGGAAGCCCATCTACTCGGCTTTGGCTACCGACATCATGGATCAACTCGGCTACCGCGATCAGGCCATGACCGCGGATATCCGGCCCAGCCGGGCCGACGCCTTTATCGCTGGCCCGGCCCTCACCATCGACGCGTACGCCGATACCGACCCGCACCCCGATCCCTACGGCCAAATTTTTGCCGCCTACGATCAAGCTAGCCCGGGCGACGTGTTCGTCATTGCCACCAATGGCGAAGTGCGCTCCGGCCTGTGGGGCGAGCTCCTCTCCACGGCCGCCCAAGCGCGCGGCGTCGAGTCCGTGCTCACCGATGGCTTGGTCCGCGATGTGCGCCAGATGAACGCCATGGGCTACCACTGCTTCTGCAAGGGGTACTCGCCGCTCGATTCGGCGGGCCGCATCCTCGCCAAAAAGGTCAATCAACCGATCTCCTGCGGCGGTGTGCAGGTTCACCCGGGCGACTTTATTCTAGCCGACTACGATGGCGTGGCCGTAATTCCGGCGGCAATTAAAGGCGAGGTCAAAAAAAAGGCCATGGAGAAGTTGGCCGGGGAAAACGTCGTGCGCGATGAACTGGCCGCCGGGCAGTCGCCGAGGGAGGTTTTTGATCGGTATGGGATACTGTAATTGTCGGACGCTCATAGACGACCTCGTGTTTTCATACAACAACACTTGATAAACTTGGGTCTGTTCAGTATCATAACTACACTTTCCAAAGGAGAGACTTGTGTCCACGCTTTTTACAGCCGTAATAACCAAGAGCGAAGATTTGCCTTTGTTCGTCGCTCGCTGTCCCCAAGTGGGCACGGTTAGTCAGGGAAAGACTGAGGATGAAGCATTGAAAAACCTCAAAGAGGCTACCGAGCTGTACTTGGAAGAAGTCACAGACTCTTCACATTAGCCTCTTCGCCTTGCCTAGCCCACTCTCTGTTCGCCTACCCCGTCATACTTACTTCTTTTTGTTTTTACGATTTTTACCCTTCTCTTGGTGGTATTTGTGGCTTTTTTTGATAGCCTGTACCAGCCTATCGGTCTCCTTGGGATTGAGTTGCTTATTCTGTCGAGGGAACAGGTGCTGAACCTTTAACTCCCGTAGCGTCGTTATGCAATCAACCGTTGGCCTCTCGATACTAGCTACTTCAGACTTGTCGTGCGCTAGTACTACTGCTCGGTTGATTCGATTAATCAATTTGATGTTAGACAGATGTTTTTCGAGGGATGCCACCGCTCTGTTGACCTGAGCACTCGGCGATTGTCCACCGCCATCCCGCAGCTTTCCGTTCTCGACGACATTGCCATATCTGTCGTACTTCTCGAATTCCCAATCGTCTCCCCTGATGTACACAGTGCAGTTGTGATTCTTTGTCTCCAACGCGCAGACGCCGGGCGGCCCGACGAGAAGATGGTCTATCTCGTTCTTATGGCTTTTGTAACCGGAGAGCAGCGTCCATTTGTGCCCCAACCTTTGTGACAGACGCTTCTCAACCTTGCGTTCTCCTTCTTTGCCAGCCAGCCAGATATTCTTTTTTTTTCGAATCCGCCCCCATAAAAAAAGGAATATGAGGATGATAGGGACCTTCCACCATAGAGATATGGACGACATGAATGACAGGACTATTGCCACCACCGCGACTTCTTCTCCTTTGACAGTGATTGGAGAATTTGGAGGTATGAACGACATGACTAATGGTAGGACTATTAACCCTATTAGGGCGATGATGAAGCCCGTTCCTACCCGAAGCTGCATAATTTTACGGGCCGTGTAGTCAGATAGAACCACCTTATTCATAGAGTCGCCTTTCTGGTGCCTAAAGGGGTCGTATACGCGGCGACCGTCGCTAATGCCGCGCCTAGTGCTCCAAGGTCGTTAGTATATCCCGCGACCGGAATTAGGTCAGGGATAGCATCCGTGGGGATGATGAAATAGACGAGTGCGCCCGCTCGTATTGCGGATGGCTTTCTAGACTTGGGTAGTTCACCCGCGTCACCTGTGACGGAGGTTTTTGATCAGTATGGGATATTGTGACGCTAGGTCTTTCGCGTGTCCAAATGCGAGGGCAACCAGCCGACAACGGCCTGCTCTGAGTCCTCGTCCCAAAAGAAATACAGCCGAAAACAGCGGCGCACGTCGTGGGTGCTCCCCTTCTTCAGATGACGGTTGAGCAGGCGCGACTGACCGACGTAGCGCACGAAATACATGTCGCCGTGCTCGCCGTACCGATCGCCGGCAAAGGTTTGGGTCTCCTCGATATTTAAGGCCGAACATGCCTGCTTGAAGGCTCCTAATTTGGTAGGGCCGCCGAAGCGCCGCATGGGAACGTAGTAATCGCGGAGCAAAAGCAACGCTTTGTACAGGAAGGACGGATCTTCGTACTTGCTCTTTTTGGCGGCGTGTTTGGCGCGCGGAAGCACTTCGACAAACCCCGCCAGATGCTCGTCGCACCACGCCCCAAAGTCGTTCAGGTCGCTTGGAATTGCCGGCTCTTTTGGACTGGAGCCGCTCGACAGGGCCTCTTCGAGCATCTCCACGCGGGCGCGCAAGTTCCGCGCTCGTTGGGTGGCGGTATCGGCCTTGGCTTGGGCTTCATCACGCTCTTGCTCTATGGACTTCAAGACCCCTTCAAAGGTCTCTTCCATCTCTTCGCGCTCGGCTTGGAGATCGACGATTTGGGCCTCGGCTAGTTCGAGCCTTTCAGCGATGGTCGCATTGGTCGCCTTGGCGTGTGCTGTGCGACGCTCTGCTGCCAGCCGCCGAATTTTGGCAAAGGACGGAGGATCGCCCTCCGGCTCTGAACGCTCAACCGCGTTCTTTAGTACGTGGTCGGCCAAAAATTCCGCATATCTAGCCGGGCCTCCGTCCCAATTGTGAATGCGGCGGGCCGTTGCCCAGGGGTGTTGATGCGGTTCATCTTCCTTGGGATTAAAGTTCGGTAGATAGTTCCTGACGGCCCGGTTGAATACGGAAAACTCCCGCCCTAGCTCGTGGGTCAAACCATAGGTGGCAGGCTCCGTGATGAGCACTACGTGGGCCGCACCAAATGTCCTACGGCATAAAGCGTCAATCGGGCACGCTGCGTCTTGGGCGCGGACGGAGCCTAACGGCAAGGACGCGACGAGGACCGCGGCCCGGCGCTTTGGGTCCTGAATCAGGTCGCACATCGACAGAATTTCATCGGGTTCGGAAACGAGCCATGGCGTCGGGCGCAGCAACCGACCGTCTAGCGAGCTGGTGCCAATGGCTGCGATTTGCCGGACGAAATCGGGAACGGAGCGATCGATGGGGATATTGGGACCGCGCCGAGTGCATACAAGGCGGGTGCTGACGGCGATCTTGCTGGCGGCTAGCCGCTTTAGCCCAACCTCCGTAACCCAAGTAAGCTGCGGAACGGACTTGTCGGCGTCATCGAGCCGCGCTCCCCAAATCTCCGGCTCGTCCAACAACGCGGCCGCGGCGTACTGCGCCCCAATTTTCTCGGTCTCAAAGGATTGACCGGCCCAAGCCTCTTCGGGGAGCCGTTGCCCAACTCGATCGGCTATCCACTGCAAGACTTTCTGCTGGGCCGTTGCGAAGGGGTCGTTGCCATCGCGGGCGTGGACCTCAATGGAGACTTGGCTGATCGGCACCACAGAAGCGTACTGATCCTGCATTATCTCCTGCACGGGCCGCAACTGATCGGCTAGTGATGTGGTGTATGGACTCATTGAACCGGCTTTCCTGTTTTATCCAGCCAGCGCCTGCCCAAAATCCGCGCACAAATCCTCGGCGGCCTCAATGCCGCATGCCACCCTCACCAAGCCATCGGCAATGCCCATGGCCGCCCGCTCCTTTTGACTCAAGCTGCTGTGCGACGTGGTGACGGGCCGAGTAATGAGGGTTTCGACCCCGCCGAGACTGGGGGCGGACGCCGGCAGAACCAGCTTGGACAGCAATCGCACGGCGGCCTCCACGCCCCCGTGCAGCTCAAAGCTCAACACGCCACCCGCCCCGGCAAACAGCCGCTGCGCCCGCTCGTATTGCGGATGGCTTTCTAGCCCGGGGTAGTTCACCCGCGCCACCTGCGGCTGCTCGGCCAAGAAGCTCGCCAGCCGCCGCCCATTTTCGTCGTGTTGCCTCATTCGCAGGGACAGGGTCTTCAAGCCCCGCTGCAACAAAAAGCAGGCGTGTGTATCCAGCGACCCGCCGAGGTGATTGAGCTTGTGCGTAATGGCGCGGATGCGGTCCGCCGAGCCGACGACCACCCCCGCGACGATGTCCGAATGGCCGTTGAGGTACTTGGACGCGCTGTGTAGCTCTAGATCAAACCCGAGTTCCAGCGGGCGGAAGTTGCACGGCGAGGCAAAGGTATTGTCGATCAGGGACACCAGCCCGTGCTCGCGGGCAAACGCCACGACCGCCTCTAAATCCGCGACCTCCAATAGCGGGTTGGTCATGGTCTCCACGTAAATCGCCCGCGTCTCAGGTCGGAGCTTGGTCGCCCACGTCTCGGGCGCATTGCCAGCGATAAAGTCGCAGCGCAGCCCCAAGCCCGGCGCGTCCTGCGTCACAAAACTGTGCGTACCCCCGTAGAGGCAGTCTTGGATCAGCAGGTGATCGCCGCTGTTGAGCAAAGCCAGCAAGGCCGTGGTGATCGCCGCCATGCCCGAGCTGGCGACCAAGGCCGCTTCGCCGTTGCAGATAGCGGCTAATTTGGCGTGTAATGCGCGGTGATTGGGCGTGTTGTTGAGGCGGAGATAGCGGACGGCATCGTATTGCTGCTCGTCCTGCGAGACAAAAGTCGAGCTCTGGAAGATCGGCACCACCACCGCGCCGTCGATGCGCTCCTCGCCGGCGTGGACGAGGCGGGTCTGAATATCCATTTCTTTCTCCTTAATCCACTAGGCAAATTGGGCGAGCAGCCGCTCGTACAGCCCGATGAAGTCCCGACGCCCGTTGTCGCGGTTGTAGGCGTAGCACATGGGATTGGGATTGAGTTCGAGGATGGAGAACCCATCAGCGCTGTGGATGAGGTCCATGGCGTAAAAACCGAGCGAGTACACCCCGGCCACTTGCTCGGTCAGCACCTGCATCTGCGCCAGCAAGGCCCCGTCTGTTACGCGCACGGCCCGGCCATCGGCCTGATGCAGGGGGTTGCGGTCCCCATCCGTCTCCACAGCCTTGCTCTCCTTGCGATAGGCCAGCCACAGTTCCGCACGGCTGGCGACGATGCGATACTCCGGCCCGGCCACGTATTGCTGCACTAGTGCAATGTTGTCGAGAAAGGCACTGTTGGCAAAGAGGGATTCGAGCCGCTGCGTAAGGGCGGCGGCGTCGCGCTCCAAAAACACGCCCTGCGCCAGCGAGCTGTGGCACTTCTTGACCAACAGGGGAAACTCGAATTGCGCCCGTACCGCCGCGACGATTTCCGCTACGGAAGCGTGCGTCTTGTAGCGGTCGAAGCGCGCGTCGGCCAGCGGGTTGAAGAGCTTGAGGGTGTGGGGGACCGGCAAGCCGGCCGCGACGAAATCCTCGTATTGGTATGCCTTGTCTTCGGCGAGTCGGGCCTCGACGTAGTCGTTGAAGGGGTGCTTGTTGCGCCAGAAGCGCAAGGGACGCCGGCCGCCCGACAGCTTGAGCCGCGTGCCGTCGCCCGAAATCCACTCGCAGGTGAGTCCCCGCCGCTGGCCGGCCGCGGCCACACACGCCAGATTCTCCAACGCCATGTCTTCGGTGATGCCATCGCGCTCGCCGGGCAGGGAGAAAAACTCCCGCGCCCGCGCCACCAAGTGCAGCGACCCCACCACGCAGACTCGGCCTTCGCGCCCTGCCAGCGTCAGGGCGCGCTTGAGCGCTTGGCTGCTTGCGGGCACTTGCTCGACAGATAGTCCATCGGGTGCCAAGGCCGCCAGCACCGCTGGGGCCAGTGCCCGTGGATGGTCCGACGAAGTAAGCAAGACCCGTTGCGCCACCGGCGCGAGCGCCCACAAAATCCCCGCCGCATCGTGTCCTGCTCCCGCGCCGACGACCAGCACCCATGCTCCACCCAGCCGCTGTAACTCTTGGGCCAACGCCGCGGCCGCGGCCGGATTGTGCGCCCCATCGAGCAAAATTAGCGGCTTCTCGCGCACCACTTCAAAGCGGCCCGGCCAGCGATGGGTCGCCACGACTTGGTGCGCCTCCTCGTCTCCTAGCCCCCGGACGAGCTCCTGCGCGGCCGCAAGGGCCAGCCGCGCATTTTCCGCGTAGGTCGCCGGCCGGTCCGTTAGAGGCCCCAAGTGCCACTCCGTTCCGGCAACCTGCAACGCCACGTCCCGCGTTGCACAGGTCTGCCGGATCAGAGCCATCGCCGCCGGGGCCTGCGCCGCCGTAGTAATGAGTGTGCGACCCGCCCGGGCGATGTGCAGCTTGTCGGAGGCGATTTCCTCCAAGGTATTGCCCAACAGGTCCACGTGGTCTAGACCGATAGCTGTCAGGACAGCCAACTCCGAGTCCCAAGCGTTGGTCGCGTCGTAGCGTCCCCCTAGCCCGACCTCAAAAACCCCGAACTCCACGCCCTGCTGCGCGAAGAGATGGGCCGCAAGCCCGGTAAGGGCCTCAAACTTGCTGAACGGACCCAACGCCTCCCGGGCAAAGTCGCGGGTGCGATCGTCGAGGTGCGACGCGGCGGCTGCCCATTGTTCCTTGCTGAGTATGGCACCGTTAATGCGGATCCGCTCGCGCTGGGTGTGCAGGTGCGGCGAGGTGTACAGCCCGGCTTGGTGCCCTCGGGCTCTTAGGAGGGCAGCGAGGACGCTAGCGACCGTGCCCTTGCCGTTGGTGCCGCCGACAATGACCGAGCGGAAGCGCGTCTGGGGGTCGCCGAGGCGGGCCAGCAGGGCGCGCATCCGCGGCAGGTAGTCCTCGACCGGCCCGAGCACTGGACGGCCGACCTCCCAGTCGGGCAGGGCGTCCAAGTAGCGTTTGGCGCGAAAGTAATCCATGCAGTGGAGGGAGCGGCTCAACCGCCGCGGGTGTGCATCTCGCGGTGCGGGTCGGCTTGCAGCTCTGCGACTTGATAGAGCACATCGCGGTGTGGATCGTCGCGCCGCTTTTCAGCGCTGCGATCGGCCCGTCCGGCCCACCCCGCGCCAATGCGTCGCACCAGTCGTGCGCGATCGGCTCCGGCTCGGAGCAAAGGCTTTAGGTCCGTGCCTTGCTGGGCGTAGAGGCACAAGTACCACAGGCCGTCGGCCGTCAGTCGGCTGCGGTCACAGGTGCCGCAAAACGGCTCGGTGACCGACGCGACAATACCAAAGCGCGTCCCGTCGCGCAGGCGGAAGCGCGCCGCTGGGGCCGCGCCCCGCTCGGCCTCGCGCTCGATCGGACCGTAGTGCGCCGCCAGCTTCGCCAGCATCTCTTGCTGCGACACCACCGCTCTCAGCGACCAGTGCGTGGCCCCGCCCACATCCATGTATTCGATGAAGCGAACCTCCGCGCCCACCTCCCGCCCAAATTCGAGCAGATCGACCAACTCGTCGTCGTTGAAGCCGCGCACCACGACCGAATTGATCTTGAGCGCGTCAAAGCCCGTGGCCGCGGCCGCGCGAATCCCCGCTAGGACCTTGCCATGCCCGGCGCGCCGCGTCAACGCCTCAAAACGCGCGGGTCGCAACGAGTCCAAGCTGACCGTGACGCGCTGCAACCCGGCCTCTCGCAGCGGCCCAGCCCGGTGCGCCAGTTGCCGCGCATTGGTCGTCAGCGCGAGGTCCTTGACGAGGGGCAGGGCGGCGAGGCGGGCGACGAGCTCGGGCAAGTCGGCGCGCAATAGCGGCTCGCCGCCGGTCAGGCGGACGCTGCGGACGCCAACTTGGCAAAAGGCATCGACCACGCGCTCGATCTCGGAGGAATTGAGGATGTCTTTACTCGGCAGCCAAGTGTAGTGCTCTTCGGGCATGCAGTACTGACAGCGCAGATCGCAGCGGTCGATGACCGACACGCGCAAAGAGACCAACGGGCGGCCCAGAAGATCGCGCACCAACTCGGTTTTGGCGGATGTTGCAAGGGCCATAAAAGGCATCTATAGATGGAGTTAAAGGGACTTGAGAATATAGAGAATCCCTAGTAGTGGGCAATGTCGCCGCGGCCGCGGCGCGTTCTTGCTGTACGGAAGTCGGCGCGTGATATTAAGGCCCGCGCCCAACTGGAGCGGCATTGTACCGCGCAACGAGAGGGATTTAATGAGTGCCACTGCTGCGATCCAAGCGATGCTCGCCGAGCACGGGTATATCGCCGATCGCCAAGTTGTTATGTCCGTGTACCTCGCCCAGACCTTGGAGCGTCCCTTGCTCATCGAAGGCCCGGCCGGCGTCGGCAAAACCGAGGTCGCCAAGGTCCTAGCCCGCGCCCTCAACACCGAGTTGATCCGCTTGCAGTGCTACGAGGGGTTGGACGCCCACGCCGCCCTGTACGAGTGGAACTACCAACGCCAGCTTTTGCACCTCAAGCTCGACGAGAACAGCCAACGTCCCTTAGCCGAGCGCGAGGCCGACCTCTTCTCCGAGGACTTCCTGCTCAAGCGTCCCTTGCTCCAAGCCATCACCCAACCCGTCCCGCCGGTGCTGCTGATCGACGAACTCGACCGGGCCGACGAGGAGTTTGAGAGCTTCCTTCTAGAGGTGCTGTCCGACTGGCAAATTACCATTCCCGAAATCGGCACCATCCGCGCGGCCGTTCGGCCACACGTAATCCTGACCAGCAATCGCACCCGCGAGCTTTCCGACGCAGTGCGCCGCCGCTGCTTTTACCTGTGGATCGACTACCCGGAATTTGCCAAGGAAGTGGAAATCGTGCGCGGCAAGGTCGCCGGGATCGACGTCCAGCTCGCCGAGCAGATCGGCCGCTTCATGGAAAAAATTCGCCTGCAACGCCTCGAAAAGGTGCCGGGCGTCGCCGAAACCCTCGATTGGGCCAAGGCCCTCGTCGCCCTGCACCAGCACCACCTTGACCTTGAAGTCGTGGCGGATACCTTGGGCATTGTGTTGAAGGACCAACGCGATGTGGCGCAGGTGAAGCAATCGCTGGCCGAGTTCTTGGCAGGATTGGGGATCCGCGCCAAGCTGGCGCCAAAACATGACCCACAAAATTGACGACCTAGCCCGCCACGGCGCGTTGAGCGCGAATGTGGTCGGCTTTTGCCGCGCGTTGCGCGGCCAAGGTTCTGGCGCGGCCTTGGGCGAGGAGCAAGACGCCCTCCGCGCCCTCGCCGCCATTGACCTGTCCGACCCGGAGGACTTTCGGCTAAGCCTGCGGACGACCTTGGCCAAGACGCCCGCCGAGCAGCAACTCTTTGACGCGCTTTTCAATGCCTACTGGTCGGTGTGGGACCGCGCCGGCGAATTGGGTCAGCCTCCGCCCACGCCTGCGCCCCCACCCCCGGCCAAGTGCCCCTCGACGAGCATCCGCGACTGGCTCAAACAGGGCGAGCCGACCGAAGAGGAGCGCGAAGCGGCCGGGTACAGCCCCATTGAGGTACACACCAAACGCGACTTTAAGGACTTTAAGGCCGAAGAGTTGGCGGAGATCGGGCGGTTGCTGCAAGCCATTGCCCGGGTGCTGGCCACGCGCTTTAGCCGCCGCTATCGGCCCGCCCGCCCACCGGGCCGCCTCGACTTGCGGCGCACCCTCCGAGCCAGCTTGCGCCGCGGCGGCGAGCTTTTAGATCTATCCTATTGCCGTCGCACCTGCCAGAAGCCCAAGCTGGTCTTGTTGTGCGATGTCAGTAAATCCATGGATCTGTACAGCCGCTTCTTGATTCAGTTTATGTACGCCTTCCAAAACGCCTATCGCCGCATGGAGACGTTTGTGTTTGCGACCTCGCTCCACCACGTCGCGCCGCTGCTGAGGGGCGACGACCTGAGCGCGGGATTGGACGCGCTGGCCGCGCAAGTGCCGGATTGGTCGGGCGGCACGCGCATTGGGGCCGCGCTGGCCACCTTCCTCCGCGAACACGCCGTCCTCGTCGATCGCCAGACCGCGCTGCTGATCGTCAGCGATGGCTGGGACACCGGCGACCTTGAGACGCTCAAAGAAAGCATGCGTGCGTTACAGCGCCGCAGCCGCTGCCTAATCTGGCTCAACCCCCTGCTGGGCAGCCCAAGCTACCGGCCGGCCACGCGCGGGATGCAGGCCGCTTTGCCGTACATCGACCTCTTTGCCCCGGCCCACAACATCGAGAGCCTCAAGGCCCTCGTCGGATACCTGATGACGGTGCGCGGTGCAACGGCCGTGCAGTACCTGCGCCGCCCTGAGCACCCCGCGCCGACGCAAGCCCAACCTACCGCGCCGACGCGGGCTGACAGGTTGCGGCGTTTTGGAGTACGGTCGTGAAAGACTTGCAGACGATCCTCGGCCGCGCCCGGGCACTCGACGAGGCGGGTGCGTCATACGTTCTGGCCACGGTCGTCCAGACCTCTGGCTCGGTCTATCGCGGCCCGGGCACCCGCATGCTCATCGAAGCCGATCTCCAGAGCTTGGGCACTATCAGCGGCGGCTGCCTCGAAGGCGATGTGCGGGAAAACGCACGCGCCGTTTTCGCCGATGGCCAACCTCGGCTCCTCCACTACGACGCCACCTCTGAAGACGACATCCTCTGGGGCACCGGCTTGGGTTGTAGCGGCACGGTGGATGTGCTCTTAGAACGCCTGCCCAGTGGCCCCCTCCACTACCCAACCTTCTTGCACGGCTGCGCCTTGGAGAATCGACACGGCGTCCTCGTCACGGTCTTTGCCGCCGAGGGCGAGACAAAGGCCGCGCCGGGCCAACACCTGATGCTCGACGAGCGGAAAAACGCCCTCGACGACATCGCCGACTCGGAGCTGCGTGCGATCGCCCGCAACGCGGCTGGCGAAATGTTGGCGACCCTTGACGCCACCCGGCTCCCGGTCGTTCCGGGCTGCACTCGCCACTGCGCGCTGACGCACGGCAAGGCCGCCCTGCTCCTAGAGCCGCTGCTGCCCCCCATTGCCCTTTACCTCTTTGGCGCGGGCTACGACGCCGTGCCCCTCGCTCGGCTGGCCAGCGAACTTGGCTGGCGCGTCACCGTGGCCGACCACCGGCCCGCCTACGCCCGCGCCGAGCGCTTCCCTTGGGCGCGGCAAGTCCTCCTCGCCCAGCCCGGTCGTCGGCCCGAGGCCCTTCCGTTTGACAACCGCTCGTGCGCCGTCGTCATGAGCCACAACTACCTACAGGATCAAGCGCTGTTGCGGGACTTGCTTGACGCGCCCCTCGCCTACTTGGGCGTCCTCGGCCCGCACCAGCGCACCCAACGCCTCCTCGCCGACCTGCAAAAAGAAGGCATCGCACCCAGCGACGAGCAGGCCGCTCGCCTCTTCGGCCCGGTTGGCCTCGACATCGGCGCTGAAACGGCCGAGGAAATCGCCTTGTCCATTCTCGGGGAAATCCAAGCCGTGCTCACTGGCCGCAAAGGCGGCTCGCTCCGCAACCACCCTGGGCCGATTCACGACCGGCCTACCCTAGCCAGTGCCTGAGGCCGCGACATCTTAGAATCGCTCAATCAAATAGTCACGGATGCTGGAGTTTCAGGATCAAAGCGACTCGAAGATGTCGGTATTCTTCTTTCGATCGAGGATGTGCTGGCAGATGCTCCATTGGACCTTCAGAGCGGTCATCCGCTAAACGGCAGGAGTCGTCATGCAAGTAGGCCAAAAGCAACACGAGTTTTAAGAACGCTTCTTAGTTTGGTTATCAGCGCGACCCAACGAATAAAGCGCGGCTCCACTCCATCGCGGCGTTACTTGCTATGCCTTACGTTTTACTCATCCTCCTAGCGCTCCGGGCGACAGGAAGCAGAGAAAATTATTCCGGCAGGTGGAAAGGATCGGTCTGGGCGCTTTCGACCAGTCGGCGCAACTGATCGGCGACTTCACTGGGCTCAGCCCTATACGGAAAAGTGCGAGGCCCCGCTTGTGCTTCGTACCAAGAAATGGCCCGTTGATTATTCCGTTCTGATGGACGCTTCCACAGCTTTCTCGCGGACACCCTAAATCTCCATCCCTGCGGAGTAAGGATGGTATTTATAAGAAGGTAAAAGTATTCTTCAATCTGGATCTCAATCTCACAAATGTCGTAAAGCTGATACGCTGGTGTCCAGTTGCGAAGTCTGGCTTTCCGACCTTGCCCTTCTGATTCAAGTAAGTCCAAAGCCTCACAGACATTATTGACGCGCTCGGCCATGTCCATCTTTATCGTCTCTATTTTCGACAACAGGGCTTGGATGTCTTCCTCGTTGCTTTGAAAAAAAGCTAACATTCTTGCAGTCAGGAACCTGCGCTCTTCTAGGAATTTTGCAGCCTCAAGCACTTCCGATACGGGTTTCATAAAAAACTCCTTTTGGAGACGTTGTCTTGCGTTGCTAGTTCGGGCGCCGGCAAGCGCGGCGACACCACCGGCCGGCCTCAAGTTCGCGGCCGCAGCCGCCCTTCTCGCGCCTCGTAGCCCGCGCCACATTCCCTACAGACGAGATCATCGCCCAGCGTGACGCCGCAACGGCAGGCCCAGCCCGTCTGTCGCCCCGGCACACCAGTTATCAGGGAGTATGCCGACACGTCGCGGGTTACGACCGCGCCGGCGCCGACGAGGGCGTACTCGCCGATTTCGACGCCGCAGACAATGGTCGAGTTGGCCCCCAGCGAAGCGCCCTTTCGCACCCGAGTCTCTTGGAACTCGCCGCGGCGGTCGATAAAGGCGCGGGGATTGACGACGTTGGTGAATACCATGGACGGGCCGCAGAAGACCTCGTCTTCGAGCGTAACTCCCTTGTAGATCGAGACGTTGTTCTGTATCTTGCAGCCATCGCCGATTACCACGCCGCGGTCGATATAGACGTTTTGGCCGAGATTGCAGTTTTGGCCAAGCCGCGCCTCGGGCATTAGGTGGCAGAAATGCCATATATAGGTCCCCGCGCCAATGGCAACCGGCTCATCAACGCAAGCACTGGGATGGACGAAGTATTCTTTTGCCATGACGACTCAATATAAATTGTCCCGATCCATTTACCAATGCACCGGCCATCGGGTCGGCGCGTAAACCCTTATTCACAACGGAGGAAACCGTGAAACTGGTCACGTACTCTGCTGCTGGCGAACAATTCGTCGGGGCCGTCGTAGCCGACGACTCCGTGGTCGTGGAACTCAGAGCAGCCGACCGCGCCTTGGCCCGCCAAGAAAAGCGCAAAATACATCCCTTCTTTACCGATATGCTGGCCCTGCTCTCGGCGGGTGCCAAGGGCCTGCGCGCCGCCAAACAGGCCGCCGCGTCCGCCGAGGGTAAGGAACCCAACGGCAAGACCATCCACGCCCTCGACAAGGTCCGGCTCCGCGCTCCAATGCCCAACCCGCGCAAGGTCTTCTGCTTGGCCGGCAACTACCAAGACCACATCGAAGAGGGCGGCGGCAAAATGGAGGCCCAAGACAAGGAGACCCCGCGCGTCTTTATGAAGCCGCCGACAACCACGGTTATCGGCCCGGGCGACAAAATTTTGATCCCGCCGGTGGCCCAGTCGATAGACTGGGAAGGCGAGTTGGCCGTAGTCATCGGTCGCAAGGCCAAGGGCGTCAAAGCCGAGGACGCGCTCAAATACGTGGCCGGGTACACCGTTATGAACGATGTGTCCGAGCGCGAGTTGCTCATCAAGAAGCGCACCGACAGCCGCCCGCGCGACGAGTGGTTCGACTGGCTCAACGGCAAGTGGCTCGACACCTTTGCCCCGCAGGGACCGTGGATCGTCACCCGCGACGACATTCCCGATCCGCAAGTCCTCGACATCAGCACGTACATCAACGGCAAGCGCAAGCAGCACAACAACACCGGCCAGATGCTCTACCCGGTGGATAAGATCATCGAGTACATCTCGGCGATTATTACCTTAGAGCCGGGCGACCTAATCAGCACCGGCACTGTATCGGGCGTCGGCGCGACCACCGGCACCTTTATGAAAAAGGGCGACAAAGTCGAAATCGAGATCTCCGGGATCGGCGTCCTCAAAAACTCGGTCGCGGCCAGTAAGAAATAGCCCTTGGCCTCAGCATCCGCGACTGCGCGCGAGGGAGGTGGGCTGCTCAGCCGCGCCTTCCTCGCGCTTTGTTTGATTTACCTGCTCCATAGCTTCCTCGCCGCTCCCTTCCAAGCCCTCTTTCCCGTCTATATCGAAGCCGACTTGGCGCGGCCTCCGTGGTTTACCGGCTACCTGCGCGGGCTGATGCTGCTCCTCAGCGGGATATTTGCCGTGGTGGCCGGTCGGCTCTGCGATCACTTGGGTCGCAAGCCGACGCTGATGATCGGCCTCGTGGGCAGCGCGCTCACCGGCTTGGTCTTTCGCACCGCAGAGCCGTGGGGGCTCTCGTGCTTGGTCTTGGCGATGGGCGCGGCCAGCGGCCCTTGGTCCACCGCCGGGCAGAGCATCCTCATCACCGCCGTCACCCCCGCTCGACTCGGGTTGGGCAGTGCCCTCTACTTTCTCAGCAATACGCTCGGCAACGCGCTCGGCAGCCTCTGTACCGGCTTGGTTAAAACCGCCTATTCCTTCGCCCAGATCGGCGCGGCCATGAGCATCGGCATGGTCGCGGTAATCGCCTTGGCGCTGGTGCTGTTGCCCAGCGACGCGCCCGCCCCGACCGCAGCGCAGACGGCGCGCCTCAATACGTGGGCGGCCTACCGACCGCTGTTGAGCCGCGGCACTGTTCACCTCCTACTCAGCCTGCGTCTGACCATCACCACCTTCTGGGGCATGGCGACGCTGGCGCTGCCGCTGTTGATCTACCGAGTCGGCCAGAGCGAGGCCCTCCCCGCGTATTTTGCCGCGGCGTCGCTGGTCGCGGCCGCTGGGTGTCAGCTCGGCATTGGCTACCTCAACGACCGCTTGGGCCGCACCGCCCCGCTCATCGGCTCGGCCACGGCCGTCTTCCTCAGCACCTTGGGCCTTTGCTTTTTGCACGATTCCCTCGGCGGCCTCTTTGCCTGCGGCACCGCCCTCACGGCGACGGCTTGGGCTGTCTCGACGCTGATCCCCCGGCTCATCAACGATGTCGCGACCGCCGAAGAAAGAAACCGCCTCGTCGGCTTGGGCCACCTCGCTTGGAGCGGCTCAATGGTGCTCGGCAGCCTAATCGGCGGCTACCTGCTCGAGCTCCATGCCGCCCTGCCCTTCTATGTTGGCGCGGCCCTTAGTGCCCTCGGTGCGCTCGCCGCCTTGGGCCTCTGCCGCCGTCTGGACGCCGCCGGGGTTACGGCTTAGACTAGGCGGATGCAAAAACTTCGCCTGTTCCTCATCACGCTCTCGCACTTTTGCGTCGATAGCTACGCCACGATGTTGGCCCCGCTCCTGCCCCTGATCAAGGCCAATTTGGGGCTGAGCTTGGCGCAGGTCGGGTTTTTGGGCTCCATCGTCTCTATATGCAATATCAGCCAGCCGCTCATGGGCTTGTGGGCCGACCGCATGGCTTGGCGCTGGCTGATCGTCGGGGGTTTGGCATTGGCGACCATTTTCTCCCCGCTCATGGGGCTGGCCCCCGATTACCTGACCCTCGTCGGCATCCTCGCGCTGGGGGGGATCGGGATCTCCGCCTTCCATCCCCAAGTCTTTTCGCTGGCCGGCGAGCTCAGCGGTCCGCGCCGCTCCTTCGGCTTGGCGCTCTTCATCTTTGGCGGTACGCTGGGGCTGGGTCTAACGCCGCTGTGGGCCCCCGCGTACACCAACTCCTTTGGGCTGGCCGCCCTGCCGTACCTCTCCGCGCCCGGCCTGTTGTTCCTCTTGCTCCTCTGGCGTGCGGTGCCGCTCGGCAACCCAAACTTCGCCCACGGCAGAAGCACGGCCCACTGGCGCAGCCTCGGCGCGCAGGCCGGTCCCCTCGTGCTGATCACCGCCATCGTGGTTTTGCGCTCGGTGTCGGGGCTGGGCTTTGGCACGTTTTTGACGCTCATGGCCGAGGAGCGCGGCCTCGGCCTCGTGGCCGGCGGCATCCCCTTGGGCATCTACAATATCGCCGGCGTGGTCGGCGCACTCGCGGTTGGCTACCTAGCCGACCGCGTCGATCCAAAACCGCTGGTCTGGGGGTCGCTGCTGGCCTCGGTGCCGCCGCTTTACGC
The DNA here is from genome assembly GCA_965242865.1 of Candidatus Latescibacterota bacterium. Lineage (GTDB taxonomy): Bacteria > Latescibacterota > UBA2968 > UBA8231 > UBA8231. The sequence goes on along the minus strand of CBDETK010000013.1, from coordinate 2,983,155 downwards.
CTTCATCTATGCCGACGGGATGCTGGCCAGCAACGTCCTGCTCTTTTTGGGCGGCGGTCTGTTGATGGCTTCCAACTCGATTATGGTCGCCTTAGCTCAGGAGTTTTCGCCGGAAAACTCGGGCTTGGTCTCCAGCTTGCCGCTGGGCTTTAGCTGGGGCTTGGCCAGCCTCGCGCTGCCGCTAATCGGCCATTTTGGCGACCAGATCGGCGTCGCTGAAACCTTGAAATACCTAGCCTTGCTGCCGATATTGACCGCCGGCTTGGCCTTCTTCCTGCCCAGCCGCCCAACCCCAAAGGACGATACGCCATGAGCTTGCTCATTTTGCACCCCGAGCAGAAGCAGTTTTTCGACGACAACGGCTACCTGCTGCTCAAAGGCTTCTATGGCCCGGCCGAGATGGAGCAGATGCGCTGCGAATTTCACCGCTTGATGGTCGATATTGAAAACCGGCCCAAGAACGTCCGCTACTCCTTCATGGACGCGCCCGAAGGCTACGCGCCCGACCCCTTCAACCCGCACAACGTCGTCGGCATGATGGACCAGACGTTGGCCAGCGACTACTGGTTCGACCAGTTTACCGAGCCGCGCATCGTCTCGGTCATGGTCGATCTCTTAGGCCCGGACCTCGATTTCCACAACGGCAAGGTCCGCAACAAACCCCCCGGCTTTGTCTGCACCCAAAGCTGGCACCAAGACTGGCCCTACGAGCGCCACACCGACCCCGACTTGGCCGCGGCCATTACGTACCTCGATCCGAGCGGATTTGAAGCCGGCGCCACCGAAGTCCTGCCCGGCAGCCACCGCAAGGGCGAGTACCCCACCCTAGAAACCGGCCACACCATCTCCGACGAGCACATCCCCCCGGCCGAGTGCGTGGTCTTGGAGGCCGAGCCGGGCGACGTGGCCATCATTCACGTTCTCGTCGTCCACCGCGCCGGCCACAACTACACCCCGCGTGCTCGCCACGCCATCATCAACGAGTACAAAACCGCGGCCACCATCGACCAATGGGGCAACTCCTGCGCCTTTGCCGGCTTACCGCTGGCCCGCAAGCGTGCGCTCCTGATGCCGCGCGTTTCGCCCCCTTGAGGTGTGCCCCACCTTGATATTGTAAAACCCTGCTGCTTATTTGAGTCCCTTTGACCTCGGAGGTCCCATGAGCAAGGCATTCTACGTCACCACGCCCATCTACTACGCCAACGCCGCACCGCACATGGGCCACGCCTATACGACGGTGGTAGCCGACTTTCTGGCGCGCTTCCACCGCCTCGACGGATTCGACACCTACTTCCTCGTTGGCACGGACGAGCACGGCGAGAAAATTTTCCAAGCCGCACGCCAAGCGGCCATGGACCCGCAGCACTTTTGCGACCGCATCAGCGAGCGCTTCCGCGACGCTTGGCAGGTGCTCAACATTTCCCACGACGACTTTATTCGCACCACTGAGGAGCGGCACAAGGCGGTCGTGCGCCGGATACTAAAGGCGGTTCACGCGGCCGGGGACATCTACTACGACGAGTACGAGGGCCTGTACTGCGTCGGCTGCGAGCGCTTTCTCACGGACAAGGAGCTCGTCGAAGGCCAGTGCCCCCAGCACCTGCTGCCGCCGGAGCACCGCCGCGAGGGCAACTACTTCTTTCGCATGGAAAAGTACCGCAAGTGGCTGCGTTCCTACATCCGCGATCACCCGGAGTTCATCCGCCCGGCCGGGTACAGAAACGAGGTGCTGGCCCTGCTCGGCGAGCCCATCGGCGACCTGTCGATTTCGCGGCCCAAAGGCCGGGTGCCGTGGGGCATTGAGCTGCCGTGGGATGCCGAGCACGTGGCGTACGTGTGGGTTGATGCCCTGATCAACTACGCTTCCGCCCTCGGCTTTCCCAGCGATGCGCGCTACGGCGCGTATTGGCCGGTGGCACAGCACCTAATCGGCAAGGACATTCTCAAGCCCCACGCGGTGTTTTGGCCGACCGTGCTCAAAGCGGCTGGAATCCCCCTGTACCAACACCTCAATGTCGGCGGCTTCCTGATGGGGCACGACGGGAAAAAGATGAGCAAGAGCTTGGGCAACGCCGTGGATCCCTTTGCAATGGCGAAAAAGTACGGGGCCGACGCCGTGCGCTACTACTTGCTCAAAGACGTGGTGTACGGCCAAGACTCTTCCATCGGGGAGCAATTCTTGGTCGAGCGCTACAACGCGGATTTGGCCAACGACTTGGGCAACCTGCTGGCGCGCGTCCGCGCCTTGCTCACGCGGCATACCGACGGCGTCTTGCCCACCCCAGCGCAGCAGGCCGCCGACGCCGAGTTGATTGCGGCCGGCTCGGCGCTGGTGGGGCAGGTGCGGCTCTTGGTGGGTCGGCTGCGGATTTTCGAGGCGCTAGAGCAAGTGATGCAGTTCGTGCGGCAGCTCAATCGCTACTTCAACGACGCGGCCCCTTGGCAGCTCGCCAAAGCCGCCGATGGGCGCGAGCGGTTGGGCACGGTGCTCTACAACATCGCGGAGGGGCTGCGCATCGCCTCGGTGCTGTTGGAGCCGGCCATGCCAACCAAGGCGCGACAGGTGCGCCTTGACTTGGGGCTGGGGGACTATGCGTTTTCCGATGTAGAGGCGTGGGGCCGGGCCGCGCCCGGGACGAAAATACCGGCGCAAGCGGCGATCCTCTTTCCCAAGTCCGAGACCGCCCGCCCCAAGAATCAGAAGCCGCCAGCGCAAGCAGAGGACCGCCTAATCTCCCTCGCCGAGTTTGCCAACGTGCAGCTGCGCGTCGCCGAAATCAAGACAGCCGCTAAGGTCGCCAATGCCGATCAGCTACTAGCGCTAACGCTCGCCGTGGGCGACGAGACGCGCACGGTGGTCAGCGGTATCGCCCGTTGGTATCGCCCCGAAGACCTGCCGGGCCGCAAGGTGGTTTTAGTGGCCAATCTCAAGCCGGCCAAACTGCGAGGCATTGTGTCCGAGGGCATGATTTTAGCGGCCGACGATGGCGCGGGAAACCTCGTGTTGGTCGGGCCGGAGCAGGACATCGCCCCGGGTGCCGAGGTACGCTAGGGCGGTCGCTCGGGACAAAAATCAGTTGACACGGTTCTTTGGTGGTCGTCATATTAACGGGCGAGACGGGTTCAGGGGCCGTGAAGCCTCTGTTGCCGCCACGCTGAGGCTCGAGGCTACGCGAGCGAGCCAGCCCGGCTTTGTAACTGGCCGCAACGACGCGCAGAGTTGGAGTATGGATATGAGGCGCGCACTAGCGAAAGGAGGTGGTCCATTGAGTAGTAATTGTACCGCAGGGAGGTTGATCACTTGATCAACTCCAGGTGATCGACTACCTGGTCAGAAGCACAGCTTCTGAGAGTACAGCCGGGCGCATCCCATCTTAGCGGGTGCGCCCGGTTTTTTGTTCGCGCTGCGCTTGATTGGTTCCCGCGCCGCGTTTTTGCCATATTGTCGCTCAAGGAGGCCGGATATGAAGCGCATCGCCAAGCCCGCAGGGGCCTATAACATCGTGGTAGAAGAGGTCGAGATTCCAGCGATTGCTCCGACCGAGATTTTGATTCGCGCCCAGTGTTCGCTCATCAGCCGAGGCTCGGAGATTTGGCGTCGCTACGTCCGCGAAGAGGCCATAGACCATCGGGCCATGGGTTACTCGCTGGTGGGGCGGGTCGCGGAAGTGGGCGCGGCGGTCGAAGCGTTCAAAACCGGCGACTGGGTCGCGGCGCTGGCACCGCACGCCGAATACGCAGCGGTCGAAGTCGCAGCCAGCCAACACCCGCCAAGGGCCGTGCGCTTACCGGCCGGCCTGTCGCCCGAGGCGGGCACCTTCTGGCCGTTGGCAACCAGCTCGGTCCTGTGGATGTGGGAGACCGCGGCCGGTTCGGACGACGTCATGGTCATCCAAGGGCAGGGCTTGGTCGGCAGCGGCTGCATGCAGGCGGCCAAAGCACAGGGCGTGGGGCGCGTCCTCGCGATCGATGCGTTGCCCTTGCGCTGCGAGTTGGCGCGCGAGTTGGGGGCCGACGCGGTGATCGACGCCCGCGCCGGCGACTCGGTCGCACAGGTTTTGGAGCGGACGGCCGGGGCCGGGGCCGACGTGGTGGTTGAGGCCGTAGGGGGTCGGGCGGGCGCCCGCGCCTTTGCCGAGGCGCAGGACATGCTCAAGAGCGGCGGCCTCTTGCAGGTGCTGGGGCTGTACGAAGAAAGCCCGTTGCCGCTTTACTCGAGCAAAATCATGGGCAAGCGCCTCGTAGGCAGCTATCTCGACCCCGGGCTGCGGCCCCGAGGATCGGCCCGGGCGCTAGAGTTATTGGCTACAAACCAGATTCAGTTCGCCAAGATGATCACCCACCGCTTTCCCTACGCCGAAGCGGCCGCGGCCTTTGACCTGCTCTACAACCGATTGGGCGAGACAATGGCGGTATTGCTGATGTGGGACACTGACTTAGGAGACGACGATGAGTAGGAGCATAGAGAAGCTCTTTCGCGCCCCTTACGGGGTGCCCAATGCGCTGCAATCAGTAAAAGAAGGACTGTGGATTACCGACCAAATCACCGACCGGGTGGCGCTGGTCGAAATCGCCGCGCCGTCCGAATACGGCGTCACCCGCCTGATCCGCGACCTTCCCAGCGAGTCGTCCAACACCAGCGGCATGGCGTGGGGCGGCGGTTCGCTGTGGTTGGCGGCCAACGGCGCGGGTACGCTCTGGCGGCCCGAGCGCCCCACGGACGCCAAGGCGGGACAGGGCGAAATCTTCGAGATTGACCCAGACACCGGCGCGACCCGCAATCGCTATCCAGTGCCCGGTGGGGGCGGGGTTCACGGGATGGAGTACGATCCGGTTGAAGAGGGCTACGTGTGGATCACCACCCTCAAGAGCCAGACCCTGAGCAAAGTCAAGATCGCTGGCTGGTCGGTCGAGCACGTGCTGGACCTGCCCTACGGGCGGGCGCACGGCGTGGTGCGGGTTGCCGACGGGATCTGGGTGGTGCATACGGCCGACCGCGTGATCGTCAAGCTCGACGTGGAGAGCGGGGCCGAGTTGGACCGAATCGAGGTCCCGGACAGCGACCCCCAGCCGCATGGGCTGTCGATTTTTGGCGAGGATTTGGCCTATTGCGACGCCACCTCGGGCTGGGTCGTCAAAATCAGCTTGTGAGGCGAGGGAGGCGCATGGCCAGACAGTACTGGCTCGTCAAGTGCGAGCTCGACGAGTGCTCCTTTGACGAGCTGAAGCAGCGTCCGCAAAGCACCGGCTATTGGCGGGGTGTCCGCAACTATCAAGCGCGCAATTTCATCCGCGACCGCATGGAAGCGGGCGACTGGGCGTTTTTTTATCACTCCAACTGCGACGAGCCGGGGGTCGCCGGCATCGCGACGATCACCAGAGCAGGCTACCCCGACCCCAGCCAGTTTGACGCCAAGCACCGCTATTACGACGCAAAATCCACCGAGGACGAGCCGCGCTGGTTTTCCTTTGACGTGCAGTGGAAGCGCGAATTCAAACGATTCGTCCCCCTCGCCGACCTCAAGGCCAACCACGCGCTCGCCGCCATGCAGGTGGTGCAGCGGGGTCAGCGGCTTTCGATTCAGCCGGTTGCCGAGCAGGAGTGGCAGGAGGTCTGCAAGATGGGGGGCGTCCGTGCGGGGTGACGCTTCACGCCTAAATCGGCCACGACAGCCGCACAGGGGGGTCGCATGAAAATTGCCATGTTGCACGGTCCGCGCGATTTGCGGATCGAAGAGCAGACGCTGGCCACGGAGCAGTTGGCGGACGACCAAATTTGGGTGGAGACGGAGATTACGGGATTCAAGATCGGCACGGACCGCGGCAACTACGAAGGCGCCGAACAAGTGCCCGGAGCACCGGATTTTCCGCGCTGGGTGGGCGATAGCAACCTAGGCGTGGTGCGAGGGATTGGCCGCAAAGTAACCAAGTTCGCAGTCGGGGATCGGGTGGTGTCGCGGCATCCGCATCAGTCGGCGTACGTGGCGAGCGACCGCGAAAGCATCGTACCCGTGCCAGACGGGGTTGCGGCCGAAGACGCGGTTTTCGCCCATTTGTACGCCTTGAGCATGCATTGCTACACCAAGGCTTTTTTCGCGCCCGGCGAGACCGTGGCCGTAGTGGGGTTGGGCGTCTTGGGGTTAGGCGCGGTGGCGTTAGGCCCGCTTTTTGGTGCGCGCGTCGTGGGGTTGGGCAACAGCCCGGTGCGCTTGGACATGGCGCGTCAGATGGGGGCCCACGAGGCCCTGTTGTCGGATGATCCCGCGCTCGCCGCCAAGCTGGACGAGTTCACTCGCGGCCAAGGAATCGACTTGGTGATCCTGACGGCCAACCCTTGGCCGGCGTATCGCACAGCCTTGGAAGTGGTCCGGCCCAACGGGCGGGTGGCCATCGTCAGCTTGCCCGGGCGAGGCGAAGCGCCGCTAAATTTTAACCCATTGGACATGCGCTGGTTTTACTTCAAGGGCATTTCGCTCTGCGCGGTCAACGACCGGGCCGGGTCGCTTTTCCCGCTGCCGGATGGCGATCGCTTTGACAACGACAGCCGCTGCGCCCACGTGCTCTCCCTGATGCAGGACGGCAAGCTCCAGCCGAGCCGCTTGGTCACCCACCGGCTACACTACTCGGACATGGTCCAAGCCTACGAAATGGCGTACCGCCGCGAGAAAACCATGCTCAACGTGGTATTCAACTGGAAGGACTAAAATATGGAACTGCTGCCCACGACCAATGCCGACGGGCGAGCCGTCGTCCCGATGACCGAGGCCCAGCAGTACGTTTTCGACCTCAAGGGATTTATCCTCTTGCCGGCACTGTTGAGCGCAGAAGAGCTGGGGCCGATTCGCGCCCATCAGCACAAGTTCCTCTACGAGCGCGAGTCCCTGCCGCCGCCCGAGCGCGACAATCACGGCGGCCCATCGCAGATTTTGCTCGACCACCCGGCGGTAGTGGGCGTACTCAACGAAGTGCTCTCGCACCAAGCGCTGGCCAGCGAAGAGTGCTACGGGTTTCGCTACGACCACACCTATACCAGCCATCGCCGGGCCGGACACGACAACTTCGGCCCGCACGGCGGCGGCGGCTACTTCAATTTTCGCGGCGACTCGCATATCTACCAAATGCAGCCGGGCAAGGTCCATTCCGGGCTGACGCGGGTGGTGTGGGAGCTCAACGAAGTCGGCGAAGGCGACGGAGGTACGCTTTTTCTGCCGGGCAGCCACAAGGCCGCCTTCCCCCGACCCGAAGCGTTGAGCCAGCGCGACAGTGCGCTGTGGGAGAGCTATACCTGTCCGGCCGGTTCAGCCGTGATCTTCACCGAGGCCCTGTGCCATTCGGGTACGCGCTGGACCAACCCACAGCGGGACCGGCTGAGCTTGTTCACCTGCTACGACACCGTCAATTCCAAGTGGGGCAAGGGCTGCCCAGCGGTCGAAGTGATCGCCGCGTTCCCAGAAAAGCACCGCACCCTCTTCCGGGGCGTGTGGCACGGAATGAGCGATGTGCCCGGCGTCAACAAGTACTACGAACCAGCCAACCAAGCCGTTTGAACCCGACGAAAGAATTTGGCATGAGCGAAAACGTTCTCTTCCTGCTCGATGGCATGGCCCTCGTCTATCGGGGGCACTTCGCGATGATTCGCAATCCGCGCCTGACCTCAACGGGCGTGAACACGTCGGCCGTTTTTGCCTTTGCCAACACCGTGCTCTCCATTATCGAGAAAGGCGAGCCCACGCATATCGCCGCTGTCTTCGACACCCCAGAGCCGACCCACCGGCACCACAAATACGAAGAGTACAAGGCCCAGCGCGAGGCCATGCCCGAGGAGCTGAGCCAAGCGTTGCCGTACGTATTCCAGCTCTGCGAGGCGTTTAACATCCCGGTCCTACGCGAGCCCGGCTGGGAGGCCGACGACGTAATCGGCACCTTGGCCAAACAGGCCGAAGCCGAGGGATTTGCGACGTACATGGTCACGCCCGACAAAGACTACGGCCAGCTCGTTTCCGAGCGGAGCTTTATGTACAAGCCGGGGCGGCACGGCGACGAAGCCGAGGTTTTGGGAGTGGCGGAAATCCTCGCGCAATGGCAGGTCGAGCGAATTGACCAAGTGATCGATGTGCTGGGGCTGATGGGCGACGCTTCGGACAATGTGCCCGGCGTCCCTGGGATCGGCCCCAAGACCGCGCAAAAGCTCATTGCCCAGTACGGCAGCGTCGAAGAATTGCTGGCGCACTCCGACCAGCTCAAGGGCAAGCAAAAGCAGAACGTAGAAGACCACCGGGAGCAGGCCCTGCTCTCCAAGGAGCTCGTCACCATTGAGTGCAATGTGCCGCTAAACGTGGGGCTGGCGGATTTGGCCAAGGCCGAGTGGGACCGCCCTAAGCTAAACGCCCTCTGCACCGAGCTCGAATTCAATACGCTGGGTCGGCGGCTCCTCGGCGACGAGTTTCGCGCTGAAAAGGAGCAGGCCCACGGCCCACTCAAAGAGGTGGCCGATGTGGAGCACGACTATCAGCTCGCGGATACGCCCGACAAGCGCCGGGCGTTGATCGCCGCGCTATTGGCGCAGCCGGCGTTTTGCTTTGACGTGGAGACCAACGGCCTCGATGTCCGGCAATGCGATTTGATTGGCTTGGCTTTCTCTTGGGCCCCGGGCACGGGCCACTACGTGCCGCTGCCGATAGAGCGGGCCGAGGTGCTGGCCGTTTTGGAGGAATTCCGCCCGGTCTTTGCAAGCGAAGCGAGCGAAAAAATCGGCCACAATCTCAAGTACGATCTCGGCGTCCTCCGCTGGCACGGCCTGCGGGTGGCAGGGCCTTTCTTCGACACGATGCTGGCCGCGACCTTGGCCGAGCCCGAACTAAGGCGCAGCATGGACGAGCTGGCCAAGAACCTGCTGGCCTACGCGCCCAAGTCCATCTCCGAGCTGATCGGCAAGCGCGGCGGCGAGCAGCTAACGCTCTTGCAGGTGCCGGTGGAACAAGTGGCTGAGTACGCTTGCGAGGACGCGGACATCACCTTCCAACTCGCCGCGGCGTTGCGGCCCAAAATTGAGGACGCGGGGCAACGCCAAGTGTTCTACGAGATCGAAGCCCCGCTCCTGCCGGTGCTGGTCGATATGGAATACGAGGGCATCCGCATGGAGAGCGCGGCCCTAGCCGGGCTTGCGCGGCAGTTTGAGGAAGCCAGTGAGCGAGCGAGTGAGCGCGTCTTTGAGCTGGCCGGCGAGCGCTTCAACCTCAATTCGGGCCACCAGCTCGGGGGGGTGCTCTTTGAGAAGCTCAAGCTGGACCCCAATGCGCGGCGGACGCAAAAGACCGGCCAGTACCAGACGGGCGAACAGGTCTTGCGCCGGCTGGCCCATCGCCACGAGATCGCCCGGCAGGTGCTCAACTACCGATTGCACACCAAGCTCAAGTCAACCTATGTCGATCAGCTGCCCAGCGCGGTCTATACGGCCACCGGGCGCGTCCACACCAACTACGAGCAGCTAATGACCGCCACCGGCCGGATGAAGTCCGACCGCCCGAACCTGCAGAACATCCCCATCCGCAGCGAGCAGGGGCGGGAAATCCGCCGCGCCTTTGTGCCGCGCAGCCCTTCCTACCTGCTCTTTTCGGCCGATTATTCGCAGATCGAATTGCGGATCGCGGCCGCGCTCAGCCGCGACGAGGGGATGCTAGACACCTTCAACCGCGGCGGCGATATCCACGTGGCTACAGCGGTCAAGATATACCAAGTCGCAGAAGACCAAGTGACAGACCCGATGCGCCGCCAAGCCAAGACGGTCAACTTCGGCATCATCTACGGCATCTCGCCCTTTGGCTTAGCCGAGCGGCTCGACATCACCCGCCGGGAGGCCACCGAGCAAATTGAGCAGTACTTTGCCCAGTACCCCGGAGTGCAGCGCTACGTCGCCGAGACCGTGGAGTTCGCCCGCGACAAGGGCTACGTCGAGACGGTGACCGGGCGGCGGCGCTACCTGCGCGACATCAACTCGCGCAACGCCACCACCCGCAAGGGGGCCGAGCGCAACGCGATCAACACCCGGATTCAGGGGACGGCCGCGGACATGATCAAGCTGGCCATGAGCCGCATCCACCGGCTGCTGCGCGAGGGGGGATTCCGCTCGGCCCTGCTGTTGCAAGTCCACGACGAGCTGGTCTTCGATCTGCACCGGGACGAAGCAGAGGCCCTGCCGCCGCTAGTCGCCCGCGAGATGCGCGAGGCCCTGCCGCTGGCGGTGCCGATAGAAATCGAGATGGGCACCGGCGAAAATTGGCTGGAGGCGCACTAAGCAGAAGGCATAAAATGTTGATCGGCACCGTCTTTTTTGCATAGAGGCGTCATCCCGCAACAGCGGGGATCCAGTCTTGAATGATATGGGATTGCTATATATGCCTCGCTTCCTTATCAATCTCGCACCATGTACCTCTAAAATCCTTCTCGAGTAATGTTAAAGAATCTAGCGTATCGGTTTCGTGAATGTTTAAGCCTTGAAGTTGATCTGCGACTTCTTTCGTTCTTGCAGGTGTAAGATACTCAGTGATCGTCACGTGAGGGTGGTAGGGATAGCATTCCGTCCAGTTCAATTGCGATACAATAGCAGCATGGAGGGTCTTGAGAGGTTCTTTGGGGTTTATCCCTAGATAACACGTTGCCGAGATCGGCAGAAATGTTTCCACTCTGCTGATCGTAAGCGGGATCGGTTGTAGTGTAGCAGCAAAACGGGCCACTACGTCTTGTATTTGAGAAAGAGGAGTTTCCGCGTTACAAGGCCCAGCTATTGTCAGATGCCCAGCTATCGCTGTGGCAGTCTTAACGTCATATTTTTGGCGTAAACCGTTAATTGTATTCGCGGCCTTCCCTTTTAGAAAATACGCAATCGCCAATCTCGTCATATCTTTATCTCAACCCTATTGAATCGCTGCAATCTGCCTTCACATCCCCCAAACATCGATCGCAACACCACTACTCGCCGCACACCGACAATGGAAAATTTTGTCCTCCCAACGCCTGCCAACGCGCCGATCAAAAATTACCAAATGACCCGCCGCCGCGGCACACCGATCCATATAGCCCGCGGTCTGTTCCAGCCCCTCGGCACGGGTCTGTTCTAAGCTCTTGTGCAGCACTTTGCACTCGAGCACTACCTTGTGGGTCTGCTCGCCCTGCGGCCACGCGATCAGCAGGTCCGTCCGACCCCGACCCAAGCCATACTCCCGCTCAATCCGACCGCCGCTGTTGACAATCCGCAGCAAAAAAGCCTGCAACAGCAACTGCGGGCCGGCCTCTTGGTATTGGAACCGCTCCACCCAATGCTCCGAATGCTCGCGGAAGAACGTCTGAAACGCGGTCAGCAGTTTGCCCATATCCAAGCCGCCCTCGGCATCCACGTACCAAGCCGTCTCCTGCTCAAATTCCTCCTGAACAACCCACGTCAACTCGCGGGGGATCACCTCGGCGTAGATTGGATTGGCCACCCGCAGCGGACGATCGTGCGCCACTAGGCCCAAGTCGAGGACGTATTCGAGATCGTGCGTGGAGAATGTGCGCTCGTCCGATCCGCTCAACAGCGGCTCGACCACCCGCTGCACCCGCTTCTCTTGCAGCTTGTCGGCCAACTGATCCAAGTGCGTCTCCCGCCGCAAAATGAGTTGCTCTTGCGCGTGGCGGATGGCCTCGGCCGTGATCGGCAGGCAACGGTCGGCCGCCGCTTCCCGATATGAGCACGTCTCGTCGGCTAAGGCGTTGACCAGCCACGGCTGCCCTTGCGTCTGCGCCCAGAGTACCTCCAATGCTTCGCCTGTAAACACCTGTCCCGTTTCTTCCGTGTGCTGTCCCAGCAGAGCAACCACCTCGTCTCGCGTAAAGTCGCCCAAGCGCAACGATCTCGCCTTGATGTTGAACGCACTGCCGCCGGCAATAATCGCGTTTTCTGCGGTCGATTGGATGCGGTAGTCGCGCACATCGCGCACTCCGCACAATACCACGCTCTGCGGAAATCCCTCGGGCCGCCGCACATAGCCCGCTCGCAACTGACGCAACACCGCCAGCAACGAGTCGCCAATCAGCGCGTCGATCTCGTCAATCAGCAGCACCAGCGGCTGCGCCGACGCCTGCGACCAGCGTGCCAGTGCCTCACCCAAGGCCCCGTGCGGACCGTATTTCGCCAAGATGTCAGGCCAAACCGAGTCGAGAAACTCGTCGCCGAGCGTCGCATTCGCCCAAGAGGCCAGCGCACCCAAAATGGTGCGCATCACCTGCTCCACATCTTCGCGCCCGGTCTGCCCCCCTTCGACGTTGACATATACGCAACGGTAGCGCCCCTCGCCGTTGAGCAGGTCGCGCAATGTCAGCAATGCCGACGTCTTGCCCGTCTGACGCGGCGCGTGTAGAACGAAATAGCGCTTGTCGCGGATGAGGCGGCGAACCTCAGTGAGATTGAGCCGATCCAACGGTGGAATGCAGTCGTGATCGGCCGCTACCACTGGCCCTGTCGTGTTAAAAAAACGCATAGCCGGTCTCCTCGCCCGAATTAGCAAGGGTAAAAAAAGTCCGTAGCATCCAAGCCAAACGTATCTAATGGTCAAACTCCGTACGCGCCACCCCGCAGTTCCAACAATCCGTAAACGCCCCCGGGCACTCCTCCCCACACGCGGCACAAGTCCACGGTTCCTCGTCTCCCACAGCCGTGGCAAACAGAGTGTCGATGTGCGACTTCGCGGCGGCGGCCTGTTGGTCGTCCAAGACCCACAACTCCGGCCAACACTCAATCGGAGGCAATTCGCCCACGCCGCCGAGCAGGTGTTGACCGCGCAAAACGCATTCAATGCCCTGCGCGGCCAGCGCGTTTTTGAGGTGGCTGAGCAGGGCCAAGTCCTGCGTAGTGTACACTCGTTCCATTTCTACTCCTGCGTCGTTACGCACCAGTCGCAACCCGCGCTCGCAGTGCCGGCAGCAACCGCGCCACTTCATCCTCCAGCAACGATAGTGCCTCCGCAGCGTCGGCAAACGCTGCCTCGCGCCCGATTTCCTCCAACCGCTGCGCGGCCTCGGCCGCTTCTCCAGCTCCGAAAACGTGCGCCGACCCCTTGAGCGTATGCGCCGCCCGCCGCAACTCCGGGCCGGCCGCGCTGGCGATGTGCTCGCGGATCTGCTGCATCAGCTTGGGGCACTCAACGAAAAACATCTCCGCCAACTCGCGCAGCATGGCCGCGTCGCCACCGACGCTTTCGAGCGCAGCGTCCCACTCGAAAGGCACATCCGCCGGCGCACACCCCTCCACGGCCGCGTACAGCTCGTGCGGGCGCACCGGCTTGGCGACATAACCGTCCATGCCCGCGGCCAAGAAGCGGTCGCGGTCGCCCTGCATGGCGTGGGCGGTCATCGCGACGATGGGGATGTGCCCGCCGGTCGGCGTCTCGGCGCGGCGAATGGCGGCCGTGGCCTCTAGGCCGTCCATGTCTGGCATTTGCACGTCCATCAGCACCACGTCAAACGGCTCGGCCGCCACCTGCTCCACGGCCGCACGGCCATTGTTCACCACCACGACGGAGTGGCCGCGCTCCTCCAACAGCCGCACGGCCACCTGCTGGTTGATCGCACCATCTTCGGCCAAGAGGATGCGGCGGCTCTCAACCGCGACCGGCTCGTCTCCAGGCACTGGCACACGACTATATGCCGGCGGAGCGGCTTTGAGGGCCGCGCCAATGGCCTCTAGCAGGTCGGATTGCTTGACCGGCTTGATGAGGCTGCGGGCAATGCCCAAGGAATTCGCCCGCTCGCTGTACTCGGCGCGGTCGGCCGAGGAAAGCAGCAGCACCGGCACTTGGGCAAATGCTGAATTTGCGCGCATCCTCGCCACCGTTGCTAGGCCGTCCATGGCCGGCATCATCAAGTCCATCAACACGATGTCAAAGGGCTGGGCCGCGGCCTCCAAAGCTGCGATGGCAGCCGCGCCACTCTCTACGAGTTCAACCTCCATGGCCCAGCTTTTCAGTACTTCTTTGAGGATCCGCCGATTGGTCGCATGATCGTCGGCAACCAACACCCTCAGCCCCTCCAGCGAGACCTGATCGGCGCGCTTAGCCTCCGGCGTCCCCAGCCCCAAGCGAACCGTGCAGTAAAAGGTGCTGCCTTGGCCCTCCTCGCTCTCGACCCATATTCGGCCCCCCATCAGCTCGACTAGCTGCTGCGAAATGGCCAAGCCCAAGCCGGACCCGCCAAAGCGCCGCGAGGTCGAGCTATCGACTTGGCTGAACGAGTCGAAGATCTGCGCCTGTTTGTCGGGCGCGATGCCGATGCCGGTGTCGCGCACCCACAGGCGCAGGCACACCGCGTCCGGCCACGCCTCTTGCACGGCCATACCCACTTCCACTTCGCCTTCCTCGGTAAACTTGACGGCATTGCCCACCAAGTTGATCACCACTTGGCGCAAGCGGCGCGGGTCGCCGACCAAGCGGTCGGGCACGGCCGCGGGGATGTGGTACGTCAGCTCTATGTTTTTGCTCGCCGCGGACATGGCCAGGGTCTGCACGGCGTTGCCCACCTCGTCGCGCAGGCCGAACTCTATCCGCTCCAGCGCCAAGCGGCCGGCTTCTACTTTGGAGAAGTCGAGGATGTCGTTGAGCAGGGCCAGCAGGGCTTCGGCCGACCGCTGCATCAAGATCAGGTAGTTGCGCTGCTGAGATTCGAGTGGGGTGCGCCCCAAGAGCTCGGTCATGCCGATGATGCCGTTCATGGGGGTGCGGATCTCGTGGCTCATGTTGGCCAAAAACGCGCTCTTGGCTTGATTGGCCGCTTCGGCCTGCTCCTTGGCGTCGAGCAGGGCCTCCTGCGACTCTTCGAGGGCCAGCAGGGCCTGGTGCTCGGAGTGCGCGGTCGCCTCGGTTAGGCGGTATTGCTCTTGTAGCTGCTCTTCCGAGCGCCGCCTTTCCGCATCGACCCGCGAGAGCGACGCGGCGTTCCACCATATCAGCAGGGCAAAGGCCAAAATGTTGAGCAGCGTAAAGAGCGAGAGGCCAAACTCGTACCCATAGACGCCCTCTCCCTGCGTGCGGATCCAGTCGAGCAGGAGGGGAATGGCAAAGGCGGCCGGCAAGAGGCGGCGAGCCACCGAGCCGCCCTCCGTGGTGCTGATTATGGTCGCGATCGGCTCGCGGTGCGGGCGCGCGCACAGCAGGCCAGAGCAGAGGATGAGGAATTCGGTCGCCGTGTCCGGGACGACCGGAACGAACCCGGACACCCCGTAGAGCAGCAGCACATTGTGGAAGTAGCTGCTCATCGACAAAAGCCCGACGACCGTGACCGCGAGGATGCAAAGCTGCGGCAGATAGGCATGGCCCCGCACGCGCACATCCATCAGCACCAACGCCAAGCCGATCAGCAAAAAGGAAAAAGCCGCGTTGGGCGACATCCGTGCGACGCCCAGCTTGAAGTAGAACAGGTACGTATCGACGCCGCGTTCCCAGTTGTACTGGTAGCCGATCAACTTGAGCACCGCGACCAGCACCACGATCGCCCCCAGCACCACGCCCGCCTGCCGCCGCCAGCGGCTCAACGGCTCGGCCTGCAACAGCAAAAGGGCTGTACCGGCCAAGATAAACTCCACCGCCACGAGTGGGTGGGTCGCCACCCAACTGAGGTGCATGAAGCTCTTGAGGTATTCGTCGTCCGCGTTCCAGCCCCACAGCACGAGCGCGCCCGAGAGCACGGTCGCGGAGGCGGCCAAGCGCGCCAGCCAGCCGGTCCAACACAGGAAGCGCGGATCGCCTCCCATGCTAACCCGCTATGGCCGCCCGAATAGCCCGAGCCAAGCTCTCGCCGTTGATCTGCGTTTTGATTAGGTAATCGCGGGCCCCGGCCGCTACGGCCTCTTCGGCGAGCACTTCGTCGTCGAGGCCGGTCAGGACCAAGACGGGCACATTCGGGACGGTTGCCTTGACGCGCTCAAAGGTGGCCAACTCTTGGCTGTCGGGCAGCACTAGGTCGAGGAGGATCGCGTCGATGCCGCCGGCCGCTAGCCGCGCCAAGCCGGCCCCTAAGTGATCGACCGCTTCTACGGCAAATTCCGGTTTTAGCAAGCCCTGCAACAGGCGGGCGTGAATGGGGTTGTCCTCGACGAGCAGGACGGATATGGGGGAATCGGTGGAGGGCATGAGCTGGCTTTTAGTCGTAATTGCTCGGGACGTGGTCGCCCAAAAGCCGTCGCTGCCGTGGCGTCGCCTGCGCCAACAGGGCCGCGTCGAATTGAAACTTGTTCAGATAGGGGGGGTACTTCTGGGTGATGATGCGCTGGGCGTAGTGTACTTGCAGCAAATAGCGCGTTTGGTTGCTCGTATTCGCCGTGCCCCGATGCCAAACCTCGCAGCGGAACAACACGCAGTCGCCGGCCTTGCACAAGATGCTCTGCTCCTCTACGCCCTTGAAGCGGGTCTCGCCAGACCGGGGCCGCCGACCCGCGCGGTGGCTGCCCGGCACAAAGCGCGTCGGTCCCAACTCCTCGGTCAGATCGTCGAGATAGTAATGGGCGGTGGTGATGAAAATTGGAATCTCGACCGCGGGGTGAGCCATGACTTCTTCGGGCAGGGTCAGGGGCTGCCAGTCGGCGTGCAGGGTTTGGTCCGGGCGGCCCGGGCCGGTCAGCCAAGCCGTCATGCCGATGCAGTGGCAATCGTCGCCGTGAACGGCCTCGACTAAGTCGATGATTTCGGGCCGGTCCAAGTACTGGGCGAAGATCGGGGCGCGGTTGAATGCGTTGTTGATGGTCTTGTTGAGGAAGCCGTGCGCGGCCGGGTCGGTGTGGCGGTCGTAGCTTTCCTCCAGCGCGGTCAGCTCGTCCATGGCTCGGCGCAACTCGGCGATCTCGCGCTCGTTGAGCACCGCGGGAAAGTAGGCGTACCCGTCTTCCTTCATCGCCTGCACATAGCCTTCAAGATTGGGCCGCGCCACCAGCGGCAACGCCGTTGTCATATAGCCATCCTAAATGACTTGAAGCATGGAATGTTCATCGGCATCGTCTTTTTGCCTATGAGGAATCATTCCCGCGAAAGCGGGAATCCAGTCTTGAATGATGTAGGATTGCTATAGCACCTCTCCGCGACCTAATAGTAAGGGTTTTCGCCGGAGGCGTGGTCCGTCGCATCGACTACGGCTTCCACCTCGGGCACCGCTTCCTTGATCATGCGAATGATGCCCTGTTTGAGCGTCACATCCGCTTGGCCACAGCCCTGACAGCCCCCACCCATCTGCACAAAGACCGTGTTGCCCTTGATGTCCACTAAGGTCACCACGCCGCCGTGCGCGGCCACGCCCGGGTTGATTTGCGTTTCGATGACGCGGTGGACGGCCTCGGCCACCGGGCCGCTCAGGTGCGCGGGCATCTTGCGGGGCCGCTCAATTTTGAACCCCGACCCCATGAGGCCATCGACGTAATCCACCTTGGCTTCCGCCAACAGATCGGCGCTTTCGGGGTCTATGTACACGTCAAAGCCGGTGAAGTGAACGACCTGATCGTCGCCGCCTATCTGCTGGTCGGAGATGAAGGCCAGCTTGTAGTCAACCTGCTTGACGGGATCGAGGCGGGCGCCGATGCGCAGGCCCTTGACGGGCTTTTCGCTCTCGGCGACTAGGTGGGCAATTTTCTCTTCGGCTGCTTGGGTAATGGTAATCACATTCTGTTCTCCGTCGGGGTGAACTGCGAGGCGTGGACAGAATGTATGAGGCATCCCCAAAGCGTCAAGTTGCTGGTTGGCGTCTCGTTAGAAGCGGTCTGTAAACGCTGGTGGGCGTCCCTTGCGTCCAAACGATCCCGGCTGGATCCCGTTTTCACTGGAAGGACGGAGACTTCACGGGAGGGTTTCAGTTTCTGATGCGGCTTGGTCTTTTTCAGGATTCCCGCTTTCACGGGAATGACCTCTAGAGGCGTCAGGCAAGACGAGCCAAAAGCAACATGAGTGTTATACTACACGACGCCAACTCTAGCTTTCCTAAGGATCGAGGGCATCTTGCCCTCGTCTAGGGCGAGACGCCCTCGATCCCGGACACAACACCAGAAAAGGCGTGCTTGAATTAGGTGTCGCGTACTTAGGAACGCTTCTTACTTGAGCAGCAGCATTTTCTGGACAGCGTGGAATGCGCCGCCCGCTTGCAAGCGGTAGAAATACAGCCCTGACGACAAGCTGTGCCCGCTATCGTCGGTCGCGTCCCACTCCACTAAGTAGCGGCCGGCGCTCTGATGCTCGGCCACCAGCGTCCGCACCGGCTGACCGACGACGTTATACACGGTCAACTGCACGTTGGCCGCTTGCGGCAGGGCGTATTGGATCGTCGTCGCCGGCTCGCCAGTGGCAATGACGACCGAGCCGCCCAGCGCGGCGATGTAATCCGCATCGCGCACGGCCGGCGTGCCCGCACTGGGCGCGACAATCGTGAACAGGTTGGTTGTTTATCAAATATCTCTTCTGGCACTTTTACGAGTATCCATGCAGATTGGGTACGCGTACCTTGATTGACGATCGGATCAGATCGACGCAATGCCTGAATTCAATATGGATTGGCAAACGCCCGTGGCCATCGCCGTTGCCGCGCTCGCGGCCGCGTACGTGTTGTGGCGTTTAGCGCGGCCTTTTTTTCGCGACAAATCCCACCGCGACGAACCGTTGCAAATAGAGCACTCCGACGACTAGCCGCGGCGCTTACTTCGCGCGCCGCAAAAATCGCTTGCCCGCTAGCTGCTCCACTAGGCCGTCCAGTTCCAACCTGAGCAGCACGTCGAGCAGGGCCGCCGGCGGCAGGGTGCTGGTTTGGGCGAGTTCGTCGATGTGCTGGGGTTGGCGCGAGAGCAGGGCATAGACGCTGTCTTCTTCCGGGGGAAGAACGGGCGCGGGCGCGTCTTGCGGGTGCGTCCATATCGCCAATTCCTCGAGCACATCCTCCACATCTTCGACTAGTTTGGCCCCGTCTTTGATGAGCTGGTGACAGCCGGCGTTGCGGCCCGAACGCACGTCCCCGGGCACGGCGAAGACCTCGCGGTTTTGCTCGAGGGCGTGTTGGGCCGTAATCAGCGCCCCGCTCTTTTGCGGGGCCGCGACGATGACGACCCCCAAGCTCAGCCCGCTGATGATGCGGTTGCGGCGCGGGAAGGCTCCCCGCTCGGGCTGCGCCCCCCAAGCAAACTCGGAGACAATGGCCCCGCGCTCGCGGATTTGGCGGTAGAGCGAAGCATGGGCGCTGGGATAGGCCACATCGGCCCCACAGCCCAACACGGCGATGGTGCGTCCGCCAGCCGCGAGTGCGGCCTCGTGGGCTGCGGCGTCAATGCCGAAAGCCAAGCCGCTGACGATGCAGACGCCCCGAGCCACTAGCTCGCGGGCCAGCTCGGCCGCGAGTTGCTTGCCGTCGCCCGCTGCCCGGCGCGAGCCGACGATGGCCACCGTGGGAGGGGCCAAGTCGTCTGGCCCCAGCGCAAACAGCACGGGGGGCGGCGCGGCGATTTGCCCGAGGAGCTGGGGATAGTTCGCGTCCTGCGGGGACAGACAGCGACCGCCGCTGGCGCAGAGCCGGTGCCATTGCTCGGCCGCCCAAGCAAAGTCGGCCGGCGTTGGCCGCTGGTCGGGGGCGTTGGGACCCACGGCCGCCGTCCAATCTGGGGCCGCGAGGGCCGCTTGGGCCGAGCCAAAGTGGTCGAGCAAGCGCCGCACGCGCCCGAGCCGCTCGGCTCGGGTCAGCGCGAGCAGGGCCTGCACTTCGCGTTGGGACTCAGGCATTTTGGAATTTCTCCCGCAGGCGTCGCTCAATACAAGGGGGCACGAACTGGTTCAACTGCCCACCCATTTGCGCCACTTGGCGCACGACCGACGAACTGAGATACATGTACTCGGCCTTGGTCATTAGAAAGACCGTGTCGAACTCCGGCCACAGCGAGCGATTGGTCAAGGCCATGGCGAACTCGTGCTCAAAGTCGGTGACCGCCCGCAGACCCCGCACGGCCGTGCGTATGTTGTGCTGCCGCGCATAGTCAACGGTCAAGCCGTCGTGGAAATCGACGTTGGCCTGCGGCCAGTGGCGAATGGCCTCGGAGATTATTTCCCGGCTCTCCGCCAGCGAAAACAGCGGCTTTTTGTTGGGATTGATCGCCACCAGCAGGGTGACTTGGGAGAAAATGTCCAAGGCCCGCTCTAGAATGTTTAGGTGGCCCAAAGTGATGGGGTCGAAGCTGCCGGGATAGATGGCGGCGTCGGCAAAGCGGTTCATCAGGGCGCTTCCACGACGATGTCCACAGCCGCGTAGAGCCGCGCTGTGACCCAGCCGTGCTCGTCGCTCTTGACGGGCATGAGCAAGACCTCCCCGAGGGTTGCAACCCCCTCGGCCTGTTGAAACTGCTGTAAGAAGGCGTCGATCTGCTGCGGAGCCCCAATGCCCCGCAATTTTTGCCGCTGTTGGTGGCGCACGTGGATCGGCTCGTGGATCGACAAGCTGTCTAGGCCGCTCGCGTCGGCCCAGCCGGCCACCTCGCCCAAGAACTGCTCGGCTTGGCCCGAGGAAAGGGCGGCCTGTGGAGGAGGGGTTCGCTCGGCAAAGCGGCCTTGGAAGGCAAAGCGCAACGTGCGCTCCTCCCGCCAAGTCGAAAACGAAACCCGCGATGGCAATGCTTGCAGGCGCAGCCTGAAGGCGCGCAGGGCTTTGTGCGAAGGGCTGGCCCCCTCCAGCCAGTACTCCCCGGTCGAATTGCAGTTCAGCGAAGCCAAGCGAATCCCGGCGGGAGCCTGTTCGACGATCCGCATGGCTTGGTGGCAGGCCGTGCTGCGTTGGGCCGGCGTTGGGGCCGAGGCTTCTCGTTGGCCTGCGGGCTCTTGCTCGGTCGCGGGACTGGATTCGATTTCTTGCGGCATTGCGGCAGGGCTGGGGGCGGTCGCTTGCTGGACCGCAGACTCTGGGGTGATTTCTCGTTGGGCTACCGGGCTGGGGGCGGTCGCTTGCTGTACTATCGGGCTAGGAGCGGCCGCTTGCTGTACTATCGGGCTAGGAGCGGCCGCTTGCTGTACTATCGAACTCGGAGGAGCAGCCGCTTGCGGTACTACCGGGCTGGGGGCGGAACCCGAGTAGAGAACATGGTAGAGGCCGTATAGTCCCCCGCAGACGACCAAGGCCGAAAGCAAGGCTTTTGACCAAGGCCACCACCGCCGCTGGCGGCCGAGCAGTTCGACGCGGATCATCGCGCCAACCCCCGCTGCGCCAGCCCGACGGCAATGGCATACGCGGATCGCTGGGCGGACGTGGCATCGTCGAGCAACTTGGGATTGACCGCGGCGAGCGGATCGAGGACTGAATGCGGCACCCGCAAATGCTCGGCCAAGCCCTTGCTCCAATACACAACACCGGCCCCCCACAGGCGTCGGACGCTGCTGCTCTTGTCGCCGAGCAGCTCGTGCGCCGCGCCCTTTAAGGCTTTGGGCGCGGCGTCGTTGCCCTCCCATACGCAACTGGTCATGGCGGACAACTCGCCTTCCTCTGTCAGCAGGAGCCAAGCCTCGCCCAGATCGGCATAAAGCAGGAGCGAAAACTTATCTTTGGCGAGCAGGTTGGCGCGTTCGCTGGCGTTGTACAGCGAAAAGGGCGCCAAATCCACATCGAACCGCTGGACCCCGGCCGCCCGGCCTAGGGCGCGGTAGCAGTTGAGGGCGCGGTGGCGCGCTGCGGCCACAAACCCCCACTGCGAGGTCAGCGCAAAATCGCAGCTAAACGCGGTTGCTTCTCCGGCCAAAATCTGCTCGGCCTCCCAGGAGAGCTGGTCGCGGTTTTCTCGCTCGGATTCCGCCGCGAGGGGCCGCCGCTGAATGAAGCCCACGCGCCGGTCCAGCGAAAAACAGGTATTGCTGTAATCAAAATCGTAATCCTTCGCCAGCTTGGCTAGCTGGGCGGCGAGCCCGCGTCGCTGACGCTCGTTGGTCAGAGCTACCGGGTCAAAGGGCCGCTCCAGCTCGTCGGTTGCCAAGACCAGCGGCCGGACGCCGGTGCGTCCAGCGTCTAAGGCGGCGACGCGCACGGTTTGACCGCTGATGTGAATCCCGGTGGCCTTTGTTCTGCCAAACAATCCCAACCTCTTCCTGCGAAACATTCCCTTACTCCACGATGAGCAAAGGACGAAGTTTTTCTAGCGTTTTAGTGCCGATGCCATGGACTTGGGTCAGTTGCTCCAGCCGCTTGAACGGCCCGTGGGTGCGGCGGAAGGCGACGATCCGCTCGGCGATCTTGGGGCCGATTGCTGGCAACGCGACGAGCTCGGCGGCCGTAGCCGAATTGAGCGCCAGCGGCCCTTGCTCGGCTTTGACTACGGCCAGCGGTGGCGGCGGAGCGACCGCGCGCGGCACGACGCTAAATTCCTCTGAGTGCGATGGGTAAAACCAATCGCTTACGGCCACGAGCATCCCTACGAGCAGGGCCGCTGTCAGGCCGATGAGTGCGCGTTGCTCGCGTTGATTAAACAAAACATATCTCCCGTAGCCGCGCCGAGCAATGCTCAGCGGAGGAAGAACGTGCCCGAAAGCCGCACCTCGCGGATCTTCCGCGTCTTGTCTCGGATGTGGTCTTTGTCGTTCTCAATGCGAATTCGCCCCTCGCCGCGGAAGTTTGAGCTGAAGTTATAGGTCGTGGTCAACTGCGTGCGCCAAGTGTTCTTTTTGGCGTTGGGAATGCGGTCTTCGGCCCCCGTGGCAATGGAGCGCACCTCGTTTTCAAATTTTTGTTCCAAGGTGAGCGTGACATCGCTTTTGAGCCGGCCGATCAAGGGCAGCCGCCGCGGCTTGAGGGTGTGCGTGATCTTGAACGTGGTGGTCGTGCGCACCCGGTCGCGGGTGCCGCGCAGGGATTGGGTGCCGTCGCCCTCGGCCGTGGGTTCGTCAAAATCTCGGCTCTCCGAGAAAGAGATCACGCGCTCAATGGTCGTGGTCGGGCCCCAGCGCCAACGACCGTTCCACGACGCCCTAAACTCGGTCTTGGTCTCCTCAGAGAGCAGGTGCCCGGGCGCGAGGCGGCCCTCGCCCTCGCTGGCCTCTACGGTCTCGAAACTCGCGTTTACCTGCGCGCTGTTGATCACGCGCTTTATCAGGGGAATTCGGTCGGCGCGCCCCCAGCTCAGGTTTATGCGCGGGTAGGTCCGCTCGTTGCGCAACCGCCGCCGTTGCTGCGAAGCCCCGCTGCGCTTGGTGGTCTGATCCTTGGAGTTGACCTTGACGCTAATGCCAAAGGGCAACCGCATCCCCGAGCCGGCCTCAAACGAGGCCGTGTGCGACCAATTGTCTTGGTGGGTCAGCCCTTGGGTCACCTGCCGCACCCGCAGGGTGTCCGCAAGGCCGAGTTGGTAGGCGAGCGAGGGCCGGTGCAGCAAGTTGAAGTGGCGCGAGTTGATGTTGCGCCGCCAACTGGCATTGACCGGCTCGACGAGGCGGCCCGTCCACCCGGCGAGGCGGCGAAACATGTTGGGACCTTGCGGCACTTGGCTTTTCTGCTGCTCGGCTGGGTCGCCCTTGGCGCTTGACTCGCCGGCGTCTCGCTTCCGCTCGCGGTCCCGGTCGTCGCGGCGCTTGGCCTTGCCCAAGTTTTTGAGCAGGGTCGGGATTTTGAGATTGAGGCGGACGGACAGGTCGTTCTGGTTGCGGATTTCGAGAGTCTTAAACGGCCGGCCGCTAATCGAATCAATGGGGGCCACCCCGCGCCGCTGTGCCGGGTCGTTCTGCTCCTCGTAATTGGCCTTGAAGGTGTAGTTTTGGTCCAGCCACGAGATCAGGCGCAGCGACAAGCCGAGGTCGGCCGTTTGCCGCCGCCCGACCTCGCGCCCAAAGCTCCGCTGGGCGAGGGCGAACTTTTTCCGCAAGTCGCGGTCAATTTTGAGGTTGTAGTTGGCCGACAGCCCGGAGAGCGGATTGAGCTTAGAGGCGTAGGTTTCCACGAGCGTAAAGTCCTCTTGCTCGGTCGGATCGTCGTCGCCGCGGCGCAGCAACCGCGAGATGTTCCGGCGGCCGTTGAACGAGTAGGTCAGGCTCGTAGGCAGCGGGCGAAACTCCAGCCGCGTCCAGCTCTTGGGCATGAACGTCGGGAGCCAGCCCATGATCCGCAGCCCCGGCTTGGGCAGCGGCATGCTGTAGTTGAAGCTCATCGTCTGGGCTTCGCGCTCGTTGATCGGGCGCACCGGGTCCGAGCTGTGTTCGCGCGAGTGAGACAGCCGCAGATTCATCTGGTCGAGAGTCCAGCGCAAGAGGACGTTTTTGCCCGGCCGCCGGCTGATCGAGACGTCGTAGAGCTCCTTGGAGCGCACGGCCTGTTGCTCGAGCTTCTCTTCGGGAGTCAGCTCCACGTCCGAGCCGGGGCCGAAGCGCGGCAAGCTGGTCGTGCGGCTGAGATTTACCTTGAGCGGGATCAAAAACCCCCAGCTGCTCGGCAGGAGCTTTTGCGCGTTGGTCGAGACCGCGAGCGCGGCTTCGCGGTCCGTGCTGTTGCCGCCTTGGCCGCTAAAGCTGCGGAAATTCTCCTGCCGCCACAGCACGTTGCCGCCGACGGTGGCAAAGTCGGCCAGCTTGGCGTTGAGATGGGTGTATGCGGCCAGCCCGGGGTCGTTGCGCGCCTCGTCGAGGCGAAGCTCGTCGAGCAAGACCCGGCCGCTGTACGCGCGGTTTGCAGCCCGGTTGCGCAGGCCGATGCTCAGTTGTTTGATCGACTGCATCGACGGGTTGCCGCGCACCCGGTAAATGGCTTCCTCGCCGCTGCGCCGGCCCGACCGCGCAAAGACTTGGTCTAGGGAAAAGCGCTCGACGTGGGGGTCGTAGCCGGCCGCACGCAACGCTTCCAACTCGCGTTGCGCGATCAGGGTCTTGCCGTCTAGCGGGGCCTCGTGCGGGTCGAGCACCCGATAGGTGTAGTAGAACTCGCCCGTGGTGGTATCGGCTTGTCCCGATTGCAGCAGGGCCTTGAGCTGGGAAATGACCGGCAGGTCCACATCGACTTGATTGCCCTTCCAGCCCTTGCGCCCGCCTTCCCAACCCGGGAAGATGGGGCTGATGGTCTCGTAGTAATTGGTCGAATCCACGCCAAAGCGCACGAAGAGCACCAAGTCGCTCGAATCGCCGCGGGCGTATTCAACCGTCCCGCTCGAATCGCCATAGACGTACATGCGCAGCCGCTCGTAGTTGGTGTAATTGGCCGGTCGGGTCAAAATCCTAGTCGCCGACATCTGGTGGCCCGGCTCTAGGTTTTCGTAGGCCAGCACGAGGGATTGCTCGCGTTCGCGGGTGCGCGACTGCACGTTGCGGCGGATCTTCACGCCGGGCGGGGGCCGGTAACTCTGGCTCTTGTCGGTGCCAATGACCGTGACGTCGAGCGTCTCGCGCTCGCCAACCGGGAAGCGCGCGTCGAGCCGCACCAATTCGTCTTCCTGCCACTTGTTGCCCACGATCTCCACGAGGGCGATATCGGCTCGCACGGGCTGATCGGCCTCCGGCTGCGGTGCGCTCGAAAGCATCAGGCGGGCGTATTCAATGCGGGTGGAGTCGGGCGAGCCTACGCGCTCGACCTGGGGGCCGAACAGGGGCACTCGGAGCTGACGCCAGCCCTTGTTTTCGGTGCCGGCGACCTCGTAGTGGCTCGCGGACAAATCGAGCTCGTAGTGGTAGTAACTGTTGCGCCGGTCGAGCACGCCGTTGTCATTGAGGTCTTCCGTGTCCGGGCGGTCGCCGCTTTCGGGGTCTTTTTTGTTGTTCTCGGTTCCGTTGATGCGGCTGTAATCGTGCTTGTCGCGCTGGGCGTCGTATTGCCAGTTGTCCCCTTCGGGATCGTCGGGCGAGCGGTTGGGGCGCAGGGGATCGGCGTCTGGATAGAGCGCGGCAAATGCCTGCTTCCGCTCGGCTAGGGAGCGAGTGGTGTCGAACGTGGCGTCCTGCAGCCGCAGGTAGAAGTTCAACTCGGCCTCGTCGTCGCGGCCGTCAATGCCCACATCCTCTTCCCGCTCCACCAACCCATCGCCGGCCGCTTGCCCGGGAAACGGCTCGTCTTCGGTATCGAGGCGGCCGTTGGCGATGTAATCCTCGTTGATTTGGTCGCCCAAGTTCACGTGCAAGATGCCCTCCCGGCCGCGGACCCAGACCTCTAGGAACTTGGACTCAGAAAAGTCGTTGACGGCCGAAAAGGCGAGGGTGATTCCCCCCCAAGACTCCGGGGCTTCGAGCCGCGGCGTCAGCGCGAGCGACAGGATGTCGGTGCGGCGGTTTTGGGCGTCGATCTGCTCTTCTTGGTTGGGCCAAATGTCGGTGCGCAAGGCCCCGTCGTAGGGATTGTACCAGAGGAAGGACGCGCGATTTTCCGCGCCCAAGCGCCCGCCCACCGGCGTGCTGGCCGGGGCCCAGCGCATGCGGTTGAGGAACAGGGAGATGGGCCGCTCGCTGTCTTCAAAGTCGTCTATGTAGCCGCGCCCCTTGGTGTTGAGATTGGGGCGGCTTTGCGCGACTTCGGCGTCTAAGGTCACTTCGGAGGGGACCGCTGTCTTGATCAGCGGCAGCATATCGACAGCGCGGGTGAGGGCCGGCACCTCGCGCCGGGCGCGCAAGTCAAAGTTCCATATCACCGTGCGCTTAGGCTCGTTGCCCACCCGCACCCGGCGATCGCTCGACCGCTCGTTGTTGTAAATCATGGTGCTGCCCACTCGCCCGTCGCCCCCCCAGAACTCGTACTCGGTGCGCAGCCCCAACAGCGTTTTTTGCTGACTGCCGATATTGAACAGGTCCGCGGACTCAAAGGAGATTTCCAAGTCGGCGCCGGGGTCGGCCACTTCCTGAGCAATCGAGCCGACAAACGTCACGCTGCCCATCATATCGACTCGGTAGTCCGCGTCTCGCGTCAGGGGGCGGCCATTTAGCTGGACTTCCACGGTCTCGGAGCGGACGCTGCCGAAGAGGCCGCCCAGCCGAATGCGCTGCTCGGAGGAGGCCGCGCGGACGAGGATTTTGTAGCGGCTGGCCTCGATCTGGGCGCGCTGCTGCTGCTCGTCGTAGATGGCCGGGCCGGGTTCAGCGAGTTGGCCACGGTACCGGTCGGAGCGCGGATCAAAGGGCCGCTGGTCCGGGAAAATCAAGTGCCCGCGGAGGTCGTCCAGCCCGATGTAATCGGCGTCGATGACGCGGTCAGGCGCGCTGCCCGGGTCTTTGCCGCGCTCGTCCAAGCCCAAGACCTGCAAGTACGAGCGGCCCTTTTGCGAGAGTTGGTCCTCTTGACCGGGCACTTCCTTGGCGATATCGACCTGCAACGTCTTGGGGTCAAAGCGGCGGCCAGTGGAAAAACCCGAGGCAATGCGATACACGTTTTTCCACTCTAGGTTCCAAGTGGGAAACCCCGGGCGGGCGTTGCGGGCTTTGATCAGCTTGAGGTGCAAGGAATCGGCTTCGGCGCTGGTTTTGAGCCGAGTGGTCTCGTGTTGGAGCGCGCCGTCGAAGTCCGGTGCCCGGGTTTTGAAGTACACGGCCATGGCGTAGGAGTTGAGCACGGGTCGGTTGAGGATGATGTAACCCGCTTCAGCCACGACCGCATAATCGTCGTCCGGGTCGAGCCGGTGCCAAGTTCCCTCCTCAAAGCAGCCGCTGTTGCGCAAGCGCTGGCCCGCCGCGTCAAAGCACTCAATGGTAGAAAGGGAATCGGACGGATCGACCCAAGCTGTGCCGGGCTTGGCGAACAACTCGGCGTCGTTTTTGGTATTGAAGTCGTTGATATAGACTTCGAGGCGGCTAATATCGACGAAGTTTTCCGCCCCAAACTGCGCTCCGTCCAACAACCGGCGGAAGTCGAGCAGGTGGGCGCGGTAGAACTCGTGCAAGAAGAAGTACGTGTTGCGGATGTATTGGTAGTCTTTGAGCTGGAGGGTATCGATGGCCGCTCCGCCCTTGAAGGTCTGGCGATTGGACTTGCTCTTTTCGTGGCTGGCCACCGTCGTAAAGGCCAGCGGCCCGATGTGCCCCTTCGCGCGGATGCCGAACAGGCCCTTGTTCTTCTGCCGGAAGCCGACAAAGCGCGTGTTGGGCAGCTCTAAGGTGGTGTTGCCGGCCTGCACCTCTTGGAAGATGGAGTCCTCCTCGCCGTCGTAGTCGAGCTTGATCTGATTGGACAGCTGATCCCCCAAATTGGAGCCAAGCGCCGAGCCTAAATTTTGGGTGTCTTGGTCAATGCGTATGTTGATCAGTTCGCCGACTTTGCCCTCCACCGTAAAATCAGACTCCTGTTCGATGCCCAGCGAGGGGAACCTCGAGCTCCGCCCAAACGAGGTCTGCACCTCGCCATCGGTCCACTCGCTCTTGCCCGAGATGATGATGGTGCGCGAGCCATTGAGCGCCAGACTGGGGCCTTGGTCGCCGATAAAGCGGCGCAGGGGCTTGGGCGTGGAAAAGGGCACGGTCCACTCAAAGCGGCTGCCCCTGCGCCGGCGCTGCTCGGACGCGGTGGTGCGAAAGTCGCGGCGGATTTGTTGGTGCCAAAGCTGGCGGTGCTTGGCTTGGTATTCCATGTGCAGATAGTCGGTTAGAGCGACGGCGACAGTGGGTCCCTCGGGGAATCCGCTGACGCGGCGGCCGTAGTGGGCTATGCCCGCGGAGTCCACTGCGGCTCGGTACGAAATCGGTGCGCGGCTGGGGGCTGGCAAGAGCGGTTGTCCAGCCCTAAAGGCGGCTTCTTGGCGAGGGCCTGCAATGCGCTGGGACAGCGGGCCGGACAGCGGCTCAAAGTGCAGACCAGGCTCGGCGTGGGCCATTGCCGCGAGCGAGAAAACGCACAGCCACGAGGAAAACGCTTGGACGGGAAAGCGAAGAAACACCTCTAGTGCATACCTATCGACGTCTATCGTTTGACGTGTTCCCACGCTCCTGAGAGACCGGAGGGAGGAGGCGTCGAGCAGCGAGCGCGGGGCTCGGCCGTCTTTCAGTTGAGGTTTAGCGGAAGCGACTCAGAAGCCTTCACTTGTGCTGCGGCCAGCAAGGCGTTGCACGGCTTCTGCATTAACTAAACGCGATAGGCTGTCTCCAAACCCAAAACAGGGGGATGCTGCCCAGACGGAACGGGCAGCCACCTGAAAACATAGCATACGGCTGTGATTATTTCAAGAAAGCCCTTGCAAAAACCATTCCCGTTGCGCGGCGCCGGGCGCACTTTTTGGAGCGATGCTCTAAGTCGTTATATTTAAGGGCACTAAGGCCCGTGCCTCGCCCGGGTGCTCGCCGCTGGCGACGAGTGCCCCTGAGTGCTGCACGCCACAACCCCGTATCCCTTTCGACCCATGACGACCCTGTCCCGCTACGTGCTCAAAGAGCATGGCTGGCCCTTTGCGCTCGGCTTTGCGCTGATCTTCTTCATTCTGCTGATCGACGTCGTGTTGCAGACGATGGACCAAGTGCTGAGCAAGGGATTGACCCTGCCGGCCGCCCTCCAACTTTTGCTCTTCAACTTGGCTTGGATCGTGGCGCTGGCCGTGCCGATGGCCGTGCTCATCGCCGTGCTCATGGCCTTTGCCCGGCTCGCGGCCGACGGGGAAATCGTCGCAGCCAAAGCCTGTGGGGTGAGCTTTTGGCTGCTGCTGCGGCCGGTGCTGGGGGCCGCTTTTCTGCTCGCGCTGCTGATGGTCTTTTTTAACGACCAGATCCTCCCGGATTGGAACCACCAAGCCCGCGTCCTGTCGGCGAGCTTGCAGCGAACCAAGGCGGCCTTAGTACTGCGGGAAAAGGAAGGAGTCTTCATACCGAATTTGGGCGATTACCACCTGCTCATCCGCAAGATCGCCCCAGAGACCAACGAACTGGCCGGCATCGCACTCTACGACGCTTCGCGCCCGGGGCCGCCGGTGATTTTACACGCCCCTCGGGGGCGCATCGCGCTGTTGGGCGATGGGGCGTACATCCGCTTGGAACTGGAGGAAGGCCATGTCCAGCGCGTCCAAGCCGGCCTCGCCGAGCACTTTTTTTACGGCACCTTTGCCCGCCAAGTGCTGCACATTAAGGACGAGCGCCGCCGCTACGAACACCGGCCTTCGTCCTACCGCAGCGATCGCGAGCTAAACATCGCGGCCATGCATCGCTTGGTGTTGGAGCGCCGCGACGAGCAGGCCCGCGCCTACGACCGCCTCGATTCGATTGCCACACACTACCTCGCCCTACACCAAAGCCAGTTTGCGGACTCCACGGCCGACGAGCTCGCGCGCGCCGGGCAACAGGCGGCCGAGGCGCTGCGCCGACAGGGGCGGCACATAGACCGCCGCGCCGGGCGGATCAACGAGTACTGGGTCGAAATTCACAAGAAGCTGTCCATCCCGGCCGCCTGCTTGGTTTTCGCGCTGGTCGGCGCTCCGCTGGGCGCGCTCATTCGCCGGCGCGGCGCGGCCGTTTCCGTCGGCATCAGCCTGTTCTTCTTTTGGATCTATTGGATGTTCCTCATCGGCGGCGAGGAGCTCGCCGACCGCGGCTACATTGCGCCGCCGTTGGCGATGTGGGCGCCCAATTTGGTCTTCGCCTTGGCCGGCTGGGGGCTGTTGCGGGTGGTCGCGCACGACCGCACCGGCCGCCGAGGGACGAAAAAAACCTGAGATGCGCACGCTCGACCTCTATCTGACGCGCCGCTTTTTGTCCTGTCTGGGGATCGCGGTGATCAGCCTGTTGCTCATTGCGGTGATCATCAACCTCATCGAAAACATTGACACGTTTATCGACTTTGAGGCGCGCCCCAAGCAGATTTTGCTCTACTACGTCTATCGGGTGCCGTACTGGATCATCCTGACGCTGCCCATCGCCGCGCTGCTCGGCGCGCTCTTTGCCCTGACCAGCTTGGCGCGCCAAAACGAAATCACCGCCATGAAGGCCACCGGCATTAGCCTGTATCGCCTGCTGGCGCCGGTCTGGGGGTGTGCGCTCGCCGTTGCGGTCGCGGCCTTTTTCTTTACCGACTGGGTGGTCCCGGCCGCTACCTATCGGTACAACCAAGTCAGCAACGAGATTAAGTCCTATCACCGTAGCGATGGCTCCCGCCGCCAAGTCCTGCTCCAAGACGCGGGCAACCAGTTCGTGTTCGCCCGCAGCTACGATGCCGAGCGGCAACGCGCCGACGAAGTGTCTTGGGAGCGGCTGCGCGGCTACGTTCCGCTCGAGCGTGCAGTGGCCGAGCGCATGGAATGGCGGGAGGGCACTTGGGTGCTCCTCAAGGGCCGGACCTTTCGCTTTGCTGCCGGCGAAGCCGTGGCGACTTCTTCCTTTGATACCCTGTCCCTGCCGAGCTTGTCGCTGCTCCCCAGCGACTTTGCCCGCCAGCAGAAGGACCCCGAAGAAATGAATTACGCCGAGCTGGCCAACTACATCGCCCGCGCCACGCTCAACGGGGAGGACGCCACGCGCCAGCGAGTGGATTTGCACCTAAAAATATCCTTTCCCCTGACTAGTTTTATCATCATCGTCCTCGGCGCAACCCTCGGGGCCAACGCCCGCCGCGCTGGGCTGGCCAACTGCTTCGGCTTGGGGTGCCTGTTCTGCTTTGCCTATTACAGTTGCGTCAAGGCCGGCCAAGCGCTCGGTTGGAATCAATTGCTCGCGCCTTGGTTGGGCGCGTGGATAGCCAACTTGTTGTTTGCGGCCTTGGCCTTGGTCCTGCTGTGGCGCGCCCACAAATAAAAAGGCCGTTCGCCCGTCGACGAACGGCCCTTGGGGAGACTCGGATTGGATAAATGCTCAGCGGATGCCTTGCTCTAGATGGTAAATTTTGAGCTTGAGTGAGGCCGAGCGGGATTTCCAATTTTCTAGCAGGGCGGCCGCCTGCTGCCCTGCTTGGCCGTCGAGTCTCCCACTGAATCCAACTAAGAGCGGCGCTAGACGGGCGACCTTGTCCTCAGAGGCCCCGGTGCTGAGTCGCTCAAAGTGGCCGATTAAGTCGGCGTCCAACGAGGTGTCGGCGCGCTGGGCGATCCCGCGCAGGAAGCGGGCGTGGGTGCGGGCGAAGGCCGCGTCCTCGCCGCACTTGCTCAGCAGGTGGCGCAGCAGTTTGGCCGATGGCGCCGCTTGGAGGACCTCCGTGGCGATCCGCGCGGCCTGCTGCCAGACGCTGGTGCCCGAAGCCATGGCTTGGGGCAGCCCAGCCTCGACGAAAAAGGCAAAGAGCGGGATCTGCGGCACGTGCGCCAAGAACGCGCGCAAAAGGCTCTCGCTGGGGCCGCACTTGAGGAGGCAGTCGATTGCATAGGGCACCATCGAAGGATGGATGCGGCGAATTTTGTCGAGGAGTACGGCCGCGACGGCCGCGGGGAGGCCGGCGGTTAGGGCTGCGGTGATCGGCGCGAGGGTTTGGCGGCTGATTGGTACGCCCTGCGCGGCCTCGCGGACGACCGCCCGCTCGTTGCTGGTCAGGAATTGGGCGACCTCATCGCACTGACGCAACGCTTGCACTAAGGCCGCGGCCGGGCGCGGGGCGTACTCGTTGCGCGCCAGTCGCACGATCCGGCGCAGCATGCGGAGCGAAGCCAGCCAAGAGCGGTGATGGCTCAAGATGTCGATGGCCGCCAGCCGCCGGCTGTCGCTCGAATCCTCGGCGATGGTCAAGAGCTGCTCCAAATCGTCCGCGCTGAGCACCAGCCGGTGCGGTGGAGCTGGCTCGCCTTGGAGCCATTGGTCCAGCGATGTTTCGACGACCGGCGCCGCTTCTTCTCGCAAGTCGCGGATGTCCAAAACCATGTTTGCTTCCCTTGCTGTGCCGAAAGTGCGCGGCTGACACAGCTAGCCAATTTAGCAGAAACAGAAACTGCCCTGCGCTATGCGAAAGACGAAAAAAGGAAGGGGAAGGGGTTGAAAATTTATCGCGGGCTTCTCAAACGTAAAACCCGCCCCGCGATAAAGCAAGCGAAAATATTGCCCCTCATGGCCGCTTAGGGGCCGCGCCAGTGATCGCTAGGCTGAAAGGATCGGCTTCGTCCGCCAAGCGCAGATGCAAGACCCAATCGCCGTCAATGGCGACCTCGATTTTGCGCCGCACCCGAATCCCGGCTGGCGTGCGCGGCACGAGTACCAAGTCGAATTCCACGGCTAGACCGGCTGGCAGCACCCCGTCCGAAACCTCTGCCCGTTGGCCGGCCGGTACGCGGGTGCGCACGATCCGCGGCGCGTCCGCAGCGGTCTCGTTGAGGTACGCTACTTCGAGATCGTAGGCCGTGTGGTTGGCCACCGACACGGTCCCGTCTCGACCGGAAGGTTCGGGGGGAATCGACGCCGGCGGTGCGGTGGGGGCTTTGTCGCCGCAGCCGCTGAGCAGCCAAGCGGCGAGCACTAGCGCGGCTTTTACTGCGCCGCGACGTGGATCAGGGCGCGGACGATCCATTCCACCTCGTCGTCGTGTACGGTGCGCATGTCGAGCAGGAGCTGGTCGCGGGCGATGCGCCCCACGACCCCTTGCCGCCGGAGTTGCCGCCCTAGCTGCTCGACCCGCACTGCGGCCGGCTGGAGGGCCACGGCCCGGCTGGGGATCTCGGCTAGGGGCAGCGAGCCGCTTCCAGCTTGGGCCAGCGATTCGACCACTTTGGGGCGGAGCGCGCGGCTGGCCGCGGCGGGCAGGAGGGACCGGACCTTTTGAGCACGCGCCTCCAAGGTTTCAACGGTCGCCCGCAGCATCGCCAGCACGGGCAGGGCTTGCGTTAGCTCGTCCGGCGGCAGGCGGTAGAGCGACAACGCGGCTTCGAGCGCGGCGTAGATCAGCTTGTCGCAGCGCAGGGCGCGCATCAGCGGATTTTGGCGCACGGGCTCTACGTAGGGACGCTGGCCAGCGATGATACCGGCTTGCGGCCCGCCCAGCACCTTGTCGCCGCTAAAGCAAACCAAGGCCGCCCCGGCCTTGAGACTGGCGGCGACGACCGGCTCGGGCGGCAGCCCCCACCGCGTCAGATCGACCAAAGCACCG
Organism: Candidatus Latescibacterota bacterium; assembly: GCA_965242865.1. Lineage (GTDB taxonomy): Bacteria > Latescibacterota > UBA2968 > UBA8231 > UBA8231. The sequence continues at coordinate 2,949,210 of CBDETK010000013.1, read as the reverse complement.
CTCCCTAAGTCGTGAACCAGCGGCACTCCTGCGCGCTGGCTCAGGGCGGCCAAGTCCTTTAGGCCGACCTCGGCGGTAAAGCCTTGGACCCGGTAATTACTCGGATGCACCACTAAAATGGCCCCGGTTTCTGGGCCGACGGCGCGCTCGTAATCGCGCAAGTGGGTGCGGTTCGTCGTGCCGACCTCGCGCAGCTTGGCGCCGCTGGCCGCGATGACGTCGGGCAGGCGGAAGGAGCCGCCGATCTCGACCTGTTGCCCCCGCGAAACCACCACTTCCCGGCCCCGCGCCCAAGTGTCGAGCAGCAGGAGCACGGCGGCCGCATTGTTGTTGACTACCGCGGCCGCTTCGGCCGCGGTGGCCGAGCATATAAGGGCCTCAACGTGCGCGACGCGCTCGCCGCGGTGGCCCGACTCCAGCTCGAATTCGAGGTTGCAATAGCCGGTGGCCACCCGGGCGACGGCCTCTTGGGCCTTTGGCGGCAGCGGCGCACGGCCCAAGCCGGTGTGCAGCACCACGCCGGTGGCATTGACGACGCGATGCAGCCGGGGCGCGGCTTCCTGCTCAATGCAGCGGCGCACGGCCCGCTCGACCCGCAACGCCAAGGCCGCCCGCTCCTCGGCCACAACCCCTTCCTGCACTTGGCAACGCACGTCCGCAATGCAGCGGCGCACCTGCTCGACGACATAGGCGCGGTCGTATTCGCGCAAAAGGTCGGCAACCTGTTTGAGCATCTGATCGACCGCGGGCAGCCTAGCTTCATTCATGGGGGCGAAGTATAGGTGGCCCCTCGGCCGCCAGCAAGTAGCCTTTGCGCTATCACCTTAATAGCCTTATACTTGCAAAACCCCTCCCCCTGTTGTCCAATTCCAATATTCAGTCTATGTCGCGCCCGGTCTATATCCTGGTGGTGCTGCTTTTGTGTGCTTTTGCACTTGACGCCGCCGAGCTCAAAAGTCCAAGGGTCCATCTGGTCAAGCGCGGGGATACGCTCTCTGAGATTGCCGCGCGCTACCGAGTCTCGCGGGCGCAAATCAAGCGCTGGAACAAGCTCTCCAGCAGCACGATATACGCTGGTCAGCGCCTGCAAGTTGGGCCTCCAGCACTCAGCGGCGATTGGTATCGCGTCCGGCGCGGGGATACGCTGTCGAAAATCGCTCGGCAGTTCGCCCTCTCGGTCCGCCAGCTCAAGGCACTCAACCGCCTCAATGGGGACGTCATCCGCGTCGGCCAAAAGCTGCGCTTGCAAGCGGCCGCGCCCGTGCGGAGGGACTTGGCCGACGACCACGACGAAGAGCCGCGCGAATACACGGTTCGCTCGGGCGACACGCTGTCGAAAATCGCCCTGCGATTTGACGTGGGCTTGGGTTTTCTGCGCCAGCTCAACCAGCTCAAAAGCGACCTCATTCGGCCCGGGCAAAAGTTGCGCCTGCGCGCTTCGCGGTTGGAGGAAGCCGTCCACGTGGTGCAAGAGGGCGAAACCCTCACGGAGATCGCCCGGCGTTACCGAGTCTCGGTCGGCCAGTTGCAGCACCTCAATGCCCTAGTCGGCGACCGGATTCTCATCGGGCAGAAGCTCCGCCTCAAAGACGCGGAGAGCACGGTCCACATCGTGGAGCGGGGGGACGCGCTGTGGGAAATTGCCCGTGCGTACGGCGTCAGCGTCTATCGCCTCAAGGTGCTCAACGGCCTCCGGTCAAACCGCATCTACCCCGGCCAAAAGCTCAAGCTCTACCCAGACGGGAAGCTCGAACCAAGTGCCGCGCCCTCGAGCGGGCCGCGTCTCGCCACGTACGTGGTTCAGCGCGGCGATTACCTCGCGCAGATCGCCCGCCTACACCAGATGAGCGTGGCTGAAATCACCCGCGTCAACAACCTGAAGCGCAACGCCGTCATCCATCCGGGCGACCGGCTCAAGGTGCGCCCTATGCGCTGGGTGGAATTGTCTGAGATTGATTGGGACGACTTACAGATTCACCGCTCAGACACCCCGAAAATCGCCTTCGGCAACGGCCCTTATTACTTCTCCCGGCCCCGCAATACGCGCCAGCCGAGCAAGACCTATTACGAGGGGCAGCCAAACTCGCCGCGCCAGACCTATCGCCAAGCCACGCGCTTGTGGCGAGAATTCGAGCGCAAGGTCGGGCGCATGGGGCGCTTGAGCTCCCGGTTGGAAGGCTGGCACATCGTCCTCGACCCGGGGCACGGCGGGCTCGACCCGGGCGCGGTGGTTTCCACCCGCGATGGCAACGGCAAAACGCTCTATGTCGTCGAGGACGAGTACGTCTTTGACATCGCGCTGCGGGTCTATGTCTTGGTGCGCTTGCACGGCGCCCAAGCCACCATGACTCTGCTCAGTCCCAACCACCTAATCCGCCAAAACGAGCCGCCGACCCAGACCTTTGTCAACGAAAAGAACGAAGTGTACAACTTGGCCGCTTACAACCAGACCAATAAGCTCAGTGCTTGGCCGCGCGGCAGCAATCTTTCGACTCGGGTGCGCGTGGCCCGTCAGGCTCTTGCCAAGGCGCCGCGGGGCCGGCGCATCTTTCTTTCCTTCCACGCCGACGTCAACCCCAAGGGCCCAGAGGCACCGCTAGTTTTGTACTACAAGAGCAGCCGGAGTGGCCGGATCGATCGCGTCTCGCGCCAATTCGCTCGCTCCCTGCTCCCGGCCTTAGGGGCTGGTGCTCGCGTCCGCGGGCAGGGACTAGGGGTCTTGCACAACAACCCCGCTGACGTCAAGGTCCTCATCGAGCTGCGCAACATGGCGTACCGGGATCACGTCTGGGCCTTGCGCTTTGAAGATCTGCGCCACCGCGATGCCGAAAAAGTGGTGCGCGGCCTCCTCGACCACGCCACGCGTACCACGCTCCGCGCCAGCCACTAAACACAAAAAAGCTCCAGAAGTGTTCGTTCTGGAGCTTTTTGTTGGTTTGTGCTGTGGAGTGCTAAAAAGGTCGGTCCTCAATCAGCCGTTTGGCAGCCCTACGCACGACTTCGGGTTCGAGGCCAGCCAACTCGCACCAAGGATCGATCCTAGAGCTTTCGACAAAGGCCATCTCCGGGGTGTCATCTGGGGTTTCCACGACCTCATCCATCTTGGATATTTCGCGTAACGTACTGAGAATCATAGCATTAGCAAGACGGCGATAGGCCATCGCAATGCGTTCCACTTGGGCACTATCCCGATCTGTTCTCATAGCACCTCCTGCGGGTTAGGGGTATCTGAACTGCGGTAATAAGTAGTGAGTTTAGGGTGCTTCACTTCGTCTAAAGGCTTCCTTCCTTTCTAATGACAAAAAAGTAGTGTTTGCCGTCTGACTATCTATATGGTAAGAAATTTTCGCGCAAAATTTTCAAAAAAATAACAGGCGCGCAAAAAAAATAGCCATCGCCCCTAGCGGCACGGCGGCTATACTATTCGTAACTCTTTTTTTTCTATACGGTTAGAGGCTCTTCCCGCCGCACGGCGCACCCCTCGGTGGCAGCCCGGTAGAGCCGGTAAATCCACTCGAGCGTCTCCAAAGCCTCCCGTCCAAGCGAATGAGGGGCGCCAGTGCCGGCTAGGCCGCGCAAAAAATCGGCCCACTCCAGCTCCCACGAGCGGTCCGCGCCCGGGTAGTCAAAGCACTCGCTGTCCGGTGCGCCGCCGTGCGGATTGCGCCGCCCCACGATGGCGCGTTCCGGCCCGTAGGCCCCCCCTAAGCCCTCGGCACACACATAGCCATCGCGCCCGAAAACCTCAAAACTGAAGAGGTTTTTCCACTGGGTCCAACTCGCGTGCAGCGAGGCGATCTGTCCGGTGGCCGTGCGAAAGAGGCCGTAGGCGTTGTCCTCCACGGGCGAGTCCCAAAAATGGGTCTCGACATAGCCCGTGACTTCGGCAAAATCCCCCAAGAGCCACTTGGCCAAGTCGATTAGATGGGCCCCTTGGTCTAAAAGCTCGCCGCCGCCCGCCTTTTCGGGATCGGTCCGCCACTCGCGGTCGTAGCCGGGCCGGCCGCCGTGGCCATAGCGCGCCCGGATGCTCAACAGCGGGCCGATCTCGCCGGCCGTGCAAACTTCGTGCAGCTTTTGGATGGCCGGGTGATAGCGGTGGTTGTAGCCGACCTTGAGGACGCGCCCGCTCCGCTCGGCCGCGACAACGGCCGCCCGAGCTTCGTCAGGGTTGCGCCCGAGCGGCTTTTCGCACAAGACGTGTTTGCCGGCCAAGAGGGCGGCCCTGCTGATGGGGGCCAATGCGTCGTGCGTCGTCGAAACCACCGCGATGTCCATATCGGCCGCGAGGAGCTCTTCCCGCGAAGCAGCCACGGCGGCATCATATACGGCGGCCAATTCGGCTGCGGCCGACGGGCGCTCGTCGTAGATTAGGGCCACTGTGGACGCGGGATGGGCGTGGGCTGTGGCCGCCCGCCGCTGCCCCACGCGACCCGCTCCGACGATTCCTACCTTGTACATACTCAGTCCTCCGGCCGTGGTACGCGCCGCACCGCAAAGGCCTCCGTGGCCATGATCGCCTCGACATCGAGGGTTTCCCAGGGGTCCCAAACCGCCGATAGCAACCGGCCGGTCAGCCCATCGGAGCGCGCCGAGGCCAGATAGACTGCCAGCGCGGCCGGCCGCTCGCCCGTAGCGTCGCCCTCGCGCAGCAGGTGCTGATCGCGCGCCCGTTCCTCCGCGCTCAGGGCCGCGCTGGCCGCTAGCCGTTGGTCGAGCATCCGCGTGTTGACCGCTCCGGGGGCCATGGCGTTGACGTCAATGCCGTACTCGGCCACTTCTCCGGCCAAGTTTTCGCTAAAGCGCACGACGCCGGCTTTGGCGGCGCTGTACGCGCTAAAGAAGGGGCGCGGCCCCACCGCACCGCCGCCCGAGAGATTGATGATCTTGCCGTAGTGCTGGGCGATCATGGCTGGCAAGACCTTGCGGGTGCAGTAGAAGCAGCCGCCGAGATTGACCTGCACCGCTTGCATCCAAGCGTCTGGATCGACCTCTTCCACTCGCCCGATAGGCCCTTGAATGCCCGCGTTGTTGACCAGCACATCGACGCCGCCCCAAGCCGCGAACACTCGCTCGATGGCCGCATCTACTTCCGCCCGCCGCCCCACATCCGCCCGTAGCTTCAACGCGGGTCGGCCTTGGGCGGCCAAAAGCGCGACCGTCTCGTCCAGCTCGGACCCGGTGCGGGCCAAAACCGCTACGTGCGCCCCTTCTCGCGCCAAGGCCAAGGCAATGGCCCGCCCAATGCCGCGTCCGCCGCCGGTCACTAGGCAACGCCTGCCTATTAGCTCCATATCGCGCTCCTTTGTGGTGCGAGCAAATATGCGGTGGGTGCTCAATTTTGGCCAACCGGCCCGTCGTTGATCTGGTATGTCGTTTATCCTAAATTGGTGGACGTGATTTTAGAAGGAGGCCGGCACGGAGGCTGGCCTCTACGGTTTGTTCAGTTTGTTCAACATGCCCCAAGGTGGGGTTTCAGACCGCTGCTTAGCGAGCCTATTCGATGTCCCTGCCCAGCACTGCATCCGACCTCAGAGCACTCTGCCTCCACATCAACGCCCATTGTCCCGCCGGCGGCCTTTTTGAAGGCGACCGCACTCATCTACACCCAGACAGCAACCTGCCTTGGCGCATCGCCCCAGAGCCTTTTTGGCTCTCGCCGGCGCAACACCGCTACCTAGACCAGCTCGGCGGGGTCTTACATCAGTTTTATCGGGCCTGCAACCAACTCTACCACCAGAGCGTCAAGGGCGTTGAGCCGCCTTGGATCCACGAGTACTTGGACTTGGGCAAACCGAGTGCCGTGCGCGAAATGGGCCTGTGGAATCGCATCAAGTCCCAGTTGCCTTTGGTCATCCGTCCCGACCTCCTCCTCACCGAGGACGGCTTCAAACTAGTCGAGCTAGACGCCATCCCCGGCGGCATGGGGTTCACCGCCCAAATCTCGGAGGTCTATGGCGACCTCGGCTACGACATTATCGGCGGGGCCCGCGGCCTGATCGACCCATTCTACGAAGCTATGGCCGCGGCCGCCAAGGTAGCCAAGCCGCATTTTGCCCTGTTCGTCTCGGACGAGTCCGAAGCCTATCGCCGAGAAATGGAGTGGCTGGTCCAGTGCTTGCAGGCGGCCGGCAAACCGGCCCGCAGTGCCCACCCACGCGAGGCTCGCTTTGACGAACAGGGCCTCTTCCTCCAAGGCGCTGACGAGCCGGCCCCTTGGCGCATTGACGCAGCCTATCGCTTCTTCGAGCTGTTCGACCTCAAAAACATCCCCAAGGCCGAGCTTTTTGCTTACTTCACCAAGAAAAACGCCCTGTGCTTGACTCCGCCGCCAAAGGCATATCTCGAAGAAAAGCTCTGGCTGGCCCTCTACCACCATCCCGCGCTCAAATCGCATTGGCGGCGCGCCTTGGGCAAGGAGCCTTTTGCCGCTTTGGGCAGCCTGATTCCGCGCTCTTGGATTGTGGATGCGCGGCCCCTGCCGCCCCACGCCATCATTCCCGGCCTCGACATTGGCGGCCAACCCGTCAACGACTGGCAGCAGCTAAAGCAGCTAACCAAGAAGCAGCGCGAGCTCGTGCTCAAGCCCTCGGGTTTTTCCAACATAGCCTATGAGAGCAAGGGCGTGTCCATCGGCCACGACCTATCCGAAGCCGAATGGGCCGAGCGCGTCCAAGCGGCCCTCGATCGCTTTGCGTATCAGCCCTATATTTTGCAGGAATTTCACAAGGCCGCCCGCCGCCGGGTGCGCTACTACGACTTTGACCGCGACGAGGTCGTGCCCATGCGGGGCCGAGTGATGCTGCGTCCTTATTACTATGTCATCGGCGATGCGCCGCGGCTGTGCGGCATCCAAGCCCTCGTCTTCCCGGCCGACAAGAAAATTCTGCACGGCATGGTTGACGCTGCGATCATGCCGTGTGCGGCGTCCGCGGAAAAATCCCCTTTCTAAGCACCGTGCTTTCCCTCGACGAAAAACTAGCACACCTCGAAGAAATTCTGCGCCCCATGGGCCAAGTGCTGGTCGGTTATTCCGGCGGGGTCGATAGTGCCACGCTAGCGGTGGCGGCCCAACGGGTCTTGGGCGAGGGGGCCATCTGCGTCACCGCGGATTCTGAAAGCTATGCCACCGGCGAGTTGGAGAAAGCCGCCGAGATCACCCGCGAGTTTGGCATCCGCCACGAGGTGGTCAAGACCCGCGAGCTAGCCAACCCCGACTACGCGAAAAACGCGCCCAACCGCTGCTACTACTGCAAACAAGAGCTCTTCACTCACATGGAGCAGCTAGCGCACACCCTCAAGATCAATTACATCCTCTACGGCCAAAACGCCGACGACCTCGGCGATTTCCGCCCCGGGGCTACGGCGGCTCGCGAACGCGGCGTCCACGCGCCCCTAGCGGAAGCGGGCCTGACAAAGGACGATGTGCGCACCTTGGCCAAGCGCTGGGGGTTGGCGGTGTGGGATCGCCCGGCCATGGCTTGCCTCTCGTCGCGCTTTCCCTACGGCACCCCGGTCACCGCCGAGGGCCTGCGCCAAATCGACTGCGCCGAGCGCTATCTGCGCGAGACCTGTGGCTTTGATCAGGTCCGCGCCCGCCATCACGAGACCCTGTCGCGCATTGAGTTGCCGGCTGAGGACTTGACGCGCCTGCTGGGCAACCCAGCGGAGTGCCGGTCTGTGGTGGAGCACTTGCGGGAAATTGGCTACCGGCAAACGACCGCGGATCTGGGCGGTTTCCGCTCCGGCAGCATGAACGAGGTGCTGCTCACCATCGCTGATTCCGCGGGCGACGAGCCGCTCTTTGTGCGCGTCAATCCGCTGCTCGCAGCCCATTCGCTCCTGCCGGCCGCGTACGAGCAGCGCGACCGGATGCTCGTTTTGCGCTTGCCCGCCCAATCCATCGCCCGCCTCGCCGCGGCCCCGGTGCGCTCGGCCTTGGTGGCGGCCCTCGCCGGCTTGGGCCTCCACTACATTGCCCTCGACTTAGACCCTTTGGACCGATGAAACGCGAAATCGCGCTGTTTGGGTCGCCGTGCCTCCGCCAGCCCTGCGCCGAGGTCTCCGTGGTAGATGACGCCGTCCGCGCCCTCGTCGCCGACCTCTTCGACTCCATGTACGCCGCGGCCGGAGTCGGGCTGGCCGCTCCGCAGATTGGCGTCCTCAAGCGGGTCTGCGTCGTGGACGTAGCCGCCCATCAGCCGAACTGCCAGCCCGTAGCCTTGATCAACCCCCGGATCACGGGTCACGAAGGCGAGCAAGTCGGCGAGGAGGGGTGTCTGAGCTTTCCCGACCTGTACGGCGACGTCAAACGCTGCGCTTGGGTCGAAGTCGAGGCCATTGGCCTCGATGGCCAGCCCTGCAAAACCGCGGGCGATGGCTTTTACGCCCGCGCCCTCCAGCACGAAATCGACCACCTCGACGGCAAGCTCTTCATCGATTACCTCAGCCCGCTCAAGCGCCAACTCATGCGCGGGGCACTCAAGCGGCTAAAAAAGGAGAGTGCCGCGCAGGCCCAAGCCTCGGCCATTGACAGCATGTAGTCCGGCTCTTACCTTAGTTGCAAGTGAATGGGGGCGTAGTTCAGTTGGTTAGAACGTCGGCCTGTCACGCCGAAGGTCGCGAGTTCGAGTCTCGTCGTCCCCGCCATTTTATCAAGCTCCTCTAGCGCGCTTTGCGCGGTAGAGGAGCTTTTCTTTTGTCCATCCTCACCTGCGAGAAAGGTACAAAATGCAAGACCGCGTCCGCGAAATTCTAAGCTGGTACGGCAGCGACAACCCCGGCACCTTGACCAACTTGGCCCGCCTACTCAACCACGGTGCGCTCGGGGGCACGGGCAAGCTGGTCATCCTGCCCGTCGACCAGGGCGTCGAGCACGGGCCCGGGCGCAGCTTTGCCCCCAATCCGCCCGCGTACGATCCTCGCTATCACTTTGAGCTGGCCATCGCCGCCGGCCTTAGTGCCTACGCCGCCCCACTCGGGTTCCTCGAAGCGGGCGGGCGCGACTTTGCCGGCGATTTGCCGCTGATCCTCAAGCTCAACAACCGCGAAAACCTGCACTCCGATGCCGATCCCACCCAGTCGCTCACCGGCTCCATCAACGCCGCCCTGCGCTTGGGCTGCGTTGGCATCGGCTACACGATCTATCCGGGTTCGGCCCGGCGGCAGGAGATGTACGAAAAGCTGCAAGTCTTGGCCGAAGAGGCCAAGCGGTGCGGTTTGGTCGTGGTGGTCTGGTCCTATCCGCGCGGCACGGACTTGAGCAAGGACGGGGAGACCGGGCTTGACGTCACCGCGTACGCCGCCCAAATCGCCGCCCAGCTAGGGGCCCATATCATCAAGGTCAAACCGCCTACGGCCCACATCGAGCAGAGCGAAGCCCGCACGGCCTATTCGGGTGTGCCGGCCAGCACCTTGGCCGAGCGCGTCAGCCACGTGGTGCAAGCGGCGTTCAACGGGCGGCGCGTGGTGATCTTTTCGGGCGGCCCGGCCAAGGGCGAAGCGGAAATCCTCGAGGAAATCGCAGGCATCCGCGCTGGCGGCGGCTTTGGCTCCATTATCGGCCGCAACGCTTTCCAGCGAGCGCGCGGACAGGCTTTGGACCTGTTGCAGCGCATTGTGGCGATCTACGCGGATGACGCCTGAAAATTACAGCGATTGCAAGAAGGCGATGAGCGCGTCGCGGTCGGCCGCATCGAGTTGACGCACAAATTCTCGCGCGTTCTCGGCCTCGCCGCCGTGGAACATAATGGCTTCTACGAGCGTCCTCGCTCGGCCATCGTGGAGGTACGCGGGAATGCCATTGACTGTGGCCGTCAGCCCAATTCCCCACAGCGGCGGGGTGCGCCACTCGCGGCCATCGGCGTCAAAGTCGGGCCGCTCATCGGCCAATTCCTCCCCCATGTCGTGGAGCAGCAAGTCCGTATAGGGGTGAATGGTTTGGTTGGCCAAGGCCGCAATCTCGTGGCGGCCGGTCTGCAAGGTGGGAAGGTGGCAGCCCGAGCACTGGGCTTCAGCAAAAAGTGCTTCGCCGCGCACAACCTGCGGATCGTCGATGTTGCGGCGCGCCGGCACCGCCAAGGTCTGCACGTAAAAGGTGTTGATCTCCAGCGTTTCTTGGCCGATTTCGGGGTCGTCCTCGCGGCCATCCCCCTGCGGCTGCTCGGCTGCGGATTCCTCGGGAAAATAGGGGGTGGTAATACCCATATCCTGCTGATAGGCCCGGGCGACTTGCTGCAATAGGTCCGGGTTGTTGGCCTTGTGGCCGAAGCGGCCTAATTCGGCCTGTTGGGTGCGAAAGTTATAGACCCAGTTGGGGCGGCCAGATAGGCCATCCCCATCGCGGTCCCCGGGATCGGCGTACGCCACAATCGTCGCTTCGGGAATGGCGGCGAGCAAGCCGCGCCCAAATACCGGCGGCGCCATGCGCGGCGAGAACAGCGCGTCGGCGGGCAAGGGCCGATAGGCATCTACTATTTCGTACTGGGGGAAGCGCAGCGAATAGACTTGGCCATCGGCAAAATAGCGGGTTTCCTCAACGTAGGTCAGGTCAATCCGCGCTTCGGGTTCCACCCCGAACACGGCGCGATCCCCGATTTGCTCGCCAAACCCCGGCACGGGCTGAGGCCCACCGGGCACTTGGGGATTGAGCCCCGGGAGGCTGATCCGCATGAGCATGGAGCCAATGAAGGGGGCGTCGGTGCCAAACCCAGCTCGGCCGCGACCGTCGCGGGCGTGGCAACCAGCGCACGAGGTCTGATTGAACACCGGCCCCAGCCCATGTCCCACCTCGGCCGGTGCGGTGACAAAGACCTGCTCAAAGGCCGCATCGCCCGCCAAAAAGCGTTCCAGTTCCAAGCCGTCCAGTGCCGGGATGGGGTTTTCAAACGCCGTGCTGCTGGCGTCGAACACCGTGGCCGCACCACCGGATAGCAGGCGGTCGTCCTGTACAGGCGTCGGCCCCAGCCCACCGCGGTCGTCGCCGCAGTGGGCTAGGGCGCCAAAAAGAAGTGGATAGAGTGCGGATTTACGAGTTAGGACCATTTTCCTCTAGGACGAATTTAACTCCCCAACACCAGCGGCAGGATATCCTCCGCTAAGGTCTGCTGGATGCGGGCCACGGCCGCCTGCGCCGTTTCGATTTGCTCCCGATCGGAGGCAATGGCGTCGCGGAAGGGCTGCTCAATGCGGCCAATCTCGTCGATGGCGGTCTCGATTTCCAGCTTGAGCCGCTGATCTAGATCGGCGTCAGTCTGGCGGATGAATTCGTCCAAGCCCCGGCCGGTTCCCGCGTAGTCGCCGGTATAGACGTTGCGGACGCTGCGGATGTTGTTTTGGAAGTCGGCGATGGAGTTGAAGCTGAACTGGGATTCCACGAGGCGGGGGTCTTCCTCGACAAAGGGGTCGGCGATTTTGCCGTTGGCCACCTCGTCGCAGATGCCGATCATGCCGTTGACCATTTCTTGGACCGCTGACTGGGCGGACGGATAGACATCGCTGCCATGGCCGGCGTCGCGCACCTTTTGGCCGAAGTTGCCACCATCGGCAATCCAACTCGCGTGCAGGTCCCTAGCCGTGGCCTTGAGGTGTTGAGTGGTGGCAATCAGGTAAGCGAACTCGCGCTCCGTCAAATCGGCCGCGGTCTTACTGCGCCCTTCGCCAAAAAGCAGGTACTCAATGGTGTGAAAGCCCTTGAGCGTTCCGTCCAGCCCACCCACGTACTCCGCGGTCAAGTCGCTGTCGCTGGCCAGCACCCCATCGAGGTCAATGCGATTGACCGGCCAACTGTCTAGCGATGGATCGTAGCCGTTGAAATCCACCGGGCCAAAGAGGAACCCCTCGCTGGCTTCCCAAGGGATGCGCGTGGCCACCCAAGCGTCTTGAGCGGCGGAGAGGGTTGCAGCCGTAGGATCGGCTTGCAGGGCCTCGACCGCGGCCAAAAGCTCCCCGGCCTGCTCGTCGAGATCCGCGTAGGTGGCAATGATGACCTTGTCGGTGAAGTCATTCAGAATCGGCGAAAAATTGAACGATTCCGACGGGCCGACAGCGGTCTCGTCGTCATCGCCGCAGCCGGCGAACAGCAGTACGCTGCAAGCGGCCAGATAGGAAGAGAAGGTGGTTCGCATGATGAGCAGCTCCTTTTGGTGGAATTGAAAGCCCAGCTTTCAGAATTGAAACCCCAGCCCAATGCTCAGGGTATTTTCGTCGTTAAAGTGATCGGCCCCTAGCCGCCGCATGGCGTAGTCGGCTTTGAGCACCACGGTATCTTCGAGGTTGTAGTTCGCGCCCACAGTATAGACGGTGCGCTCAAAGCGCGGGTTGTCAAAGGTCTGCGCCGGGACCGCGGCCATGGTGTCGTAGGCGTCGAAGCGAAAAAACACGTCTAGCCGGGCGCGTGGTTGGGCCACCAGCGAGGGCAGCAGATCCCAGCCGACTTCGACAAACGCCGCGTAGGCCCCTTCGGCCACGGGCGAGCGCAATACCTCTAGATTGTTGGAAAGCGTGCGATTGCGCGCACTGACAACGGCTGCATTTTGCAAATGCCCACGCAGGTATAGCCCGCGCGCTCGCAAGCGGCCCCAAGTCAGTGCTCCGTGCACATCGAAAATGGAGACATGCGCGTCGATCCCCTCCATGTCGGGCTTGGGGCGATTGTCGGCGCTGTCGCCGCGGTAGCCAGCAATGCCCAGCACGAGCTGGGGCGCGAGTTGGTAATCCAAGCGGACGACGCCGGCCATGTTGGTGGCCTGAATGGTTTCAAAGCGCTTTTGTTGGCCGCCGACAATCCAGTGCTGGCTGCTAAAGCCGGTGGCGTCCAACCCGTTGACTAGCTGGAGCTGGTAAGACCAGCCTCGGTAGTGCCCGGACAGCTCCACGCCGGTTTCGTGCCAGAGGCTGGGGATGACGGACGTTTCGGCTTCGGACCGCCGCGTGCCAAAGAAGTCGGTTGGCCGGAAGTAGTGGCTCAAATAGCCTACGGCCACGTAGAAATGCCCCAAGCGCACCGACAGGACGTCGCTGAACTTCTTGGTGACGGCCAGCTCCTCGACGATGACTTCGCCTCCTTTTTCTATTTCCTGCTCAAATTCGCCGAACTCTTCAAATTCCAATTCCAGCGCGGCCCCGGCCCCACCGTGCTCAAACTCTATTTCGGCCTCCAGCTCGACGTCTTTGAGCAGCTCGACTTCCAACTCCAGCGCGAGGCGGGTGACGTCGATGACGGCGCGGCTGTCCGGTGGGGAACCGTGCGGGCCGCTCTTTTGGTCCGGCCCAAAATCGAAGTGGGAGTACATGAGCTCGCCGTAGCCCTCTATGTGGAGAGGCTTTTTTTGCGCGGCCTCAGAATGCGCCGTAGCGCAGGCGATTAGGAGCAGGGCAGCCGCGGCAATAACCGGCTGTGGAGGAATGGAGCGCATCCGGCCTCGGGGGGTTTAGTTATACAGACAACACAGATGATTATTATATAAAAATAATGTTATCTAATATAACCATTTGTTTTATATGTCAAACACCCGTATAGGATATGCTATTGCCAATTTCTTGTCAATGGAAATTTTCGCGGGAGCCGTGGGAACCGGCCTTCTAAGCCGGGTCAATTCCCTTTAGTTCGAGCGTGCGTTTGTGGTGGCAGGCGGCCCGATGCGATTCGCCCTCCAGCACCGGCCTTTGCTCGATGCACAACTCGCTTTTGTAGCGGCAGCGCGGCGCGAACGCACATCCTGGGTCGCCGGCCGGCGTTGGTTCCCCGGCCTCGCTGACGTCTTCGTCGTCCTCCATCCACGAGGCGTGGGGATCGGGCGCGGGCGCGGCCTCAAGCAATACGGCCGTATAGGGGTGCTGGGGTTGGGTAAAGAGGGTTTCGGTGGCGGCTTGTTCCACGATCCGGCCTTGGTACATGACGGCCACTTCGTCGCAGAGATAGCGCACCACGCTCAGGTCGTGGGCAATAAAGAGCAAGGTGAGGTCGAGGTCGGCCCGCAGTTGGCGGAGCAAGTTGAGAATCTGCGCTTGCACGCTGACGTCGAGCGCGGAGACGGGTTCGTCGGCGACGATGAGCGACGGGCTCAAGGCCAAGGCGCGGGCAATGCCGATGCGCTGCCGCTGGCCGCCCGAGAACGCATGCGGATAGCGACGCGCATATCGGGGGTCTAGCCCGACCCGCTCCATCAGGTCGCGCACGCGCTCGTGGCTGTCGTGCGCGGACCAGCCATACGCCCGGAGCGGTTCGGCGATTAGGTCGCGCACCGGCATTCGCGGGTTTAGCGACGAGTACGGGTCTTGGAAAATCATCTGCATCTGCCGGCGAGCTTGAACGACTTGGCGGCGGCCGAGCTGGGCCATATCGACGACCTCCCCGCTCTGTTGCCGAAAGAGGACCGCCCCGGCGGTTGGGTCTAGGGCGCGGAGAATTACCCGCCCGGTGGTGGTCTTGCCGCACCCGCTCTCGCCAACCAGCCCCAAAATTTTGCCCTCGGCGAGCGCGAAGCTCACGCCATCCACGGCCTTTACCCAACCCGTCTGCCGCTGTAAAAGCCCCCGGCGCACGGGAAAGTACTTTTTTAACTCCCGCACTTGCAGGAGGACGTCTGCGGCTGCTTTAGGCATGGGGCGCGTCCCCTTCTTGGGTGTGGATGAAACAACGGGCGCGGTGGTGCGGCCCCATTTCGACCGCCGCCGGCATGTGCTGCTCGCAGATAGGACCGACCTTTTTCGCGCAGCGGGTGTGGAAGGGGCATCCTGCGGGCAGGGCGTACGCGCTGGGAACGCTGCCCTCAATCGGCTCGACGCGCCGGCGTCTGCCGGTCAGGCTGGGGATGGATTGCAACAGGGCCGCCGTATAAGGGTGTGCCGGGCGGTCAAAAATTGCGGCGACTGGCCCCTCTTCGACGATCCGCCCCAGGTACATCACATAGACGTACTCAACTGTGTGCGCGATCACGCCTAAATCGTGGGTAATCAGCATGAGCGCCAACCCCAACTCGCGCTGGAGCCGCTGGATCAGCTTGAGCACTCGCGCCTGCACGGTCACGTCGAGGGCCGTAGTCGGCTCGTCGGCGATCAACAGCCGCGGGTTGCTCGCCAGCGCCATGGCGATCATCGCCCGCTGGCGCATCCCGCCCGAAAGCTGGAAGGGATAATCGGCCGCGCGGTCCTGCGGCTCGGGGATGCCGACCAAGTGCAACAACTCCACGACCCGCTGCCGCGTTGCTTCTGAGGACAGCTCGTCGTGGAGCTGGATCATCTCGGCGATCTGGTTGCCAATCGTGTGAACCGGCGAGAACGCCGTCATAGGCTCTTGGAAGATCATGGAAATGTCGCCGCCGCGGATCTGGTGCATCTCGTCGCTGTGCGCGGCGAGTGCGGCGAGGTCGAGCTCGCGCTCGTCCAGCTTGCGTCGGTAGCGGATGTGGCCGCTGGTAATCTCGGCGGCCGGCGGCAAAATTTGCAGCAGGGCGTTGGACGTCATGGTCTTGCCGCACCCGCTTTCGCCGACGATGCCCACGGCTTGGCCGGCGTTGATGCGGAAACTGACGCCGTTGAGCGGCCGCACCACGCCCTCGTCGCGGGCGATGCGGACGCTCAGGTCGTGGACATCGAGGAGGGGAGGGGGCGTACCGGAGGCCGGAAGCCGACACGTCATTTGTCGCCTCCTATGCCCATCTCGGCCAAGAACTGAGATGGATAGATATGCTTTATAACTGGCATCACGTAGAGCACCTGCTACACGCTCAATCAATTTCGCGGTTCGCCCCAAAACCACGCACTCCGCAGAGCTAAGACCACGGCGCGAATATCCTTTGGGATGAACGCCGCTTCTGTTTCCGGCGATGCGAAAATACCATAACGAACCGGGTTGCTATTTAGGCCCGCCGTGCCTCGGGCTTTGATAGGTTTATCGTTTGGAGTACATACGCGATTATGAGTAATAATGAGTACGCCGAGCGGTCAATATGCCACCGATGTAACCGATGCGCAATGGCCGCTGCTCGAACCGTTACGGCCGGCTCCGATTTGGCGTCCCACCGGTCCGGATCGGTCGCCGTGCGATCGTCGCCCGATCGTCAAGGGTATTGTTGGTCGACTCCTTGGGCTTGCTTCGACAGGTCGGGGTCACCGCCGCCGATGTCGAAGACCGGGCGGGCTTGAAGCAAGGGTTGACCCGCTATCGGGTGCCGGCATACCTCGGTTACGCAAACTGTGGGGCACTGGCGGCTATCGAGGCAAAATATAGTTTTCAGACAGCTTCTTAAAAGCAATCTGCCCCTTGCCATACTAAAGAGTCGGCCGTGAGCAACCCCCCCCTAGCCCTGCTGCTCCTGTTCTTTTGTTCTGGAGCCAACTCCCTTGTCTATCAAGTCGTCTGGGTGCGGATGTTGATGCCCGTATTCGGCGTCAGCACCTTTGCCGTCAGCACGGTCCTAGCCGCCTTCATGGCCGGTCTCGCCCTAGGCAGCTATTGGTGTGGACGGATAGCCGACCGCCGCGGCAACGGCTTGCGGCTCTACGCGCTGTTGGAACTGGGCATAGGGGTCTTCGCGCTGATATTCCCGCTTTTGCTCGCGGGCTTAGACGAGGTGTACACGGCACTATACGGCTCTTTGCAAGGTATAGACGGAGCCTTTGTGCTGGTCCGCTTGCTGCTCGCGTTCGCACTGCTGCTGGTGCCGACGACCCTCATGGGGGCCACCCTGCCGACGCTGAGCAAAGCTGTGGCGCATCGTCTAGGGCGCGTCGGCGGGGATATGGGACGCCTATACGCGGCCAATACCCTAGGCGCGGCCACAGGATGCGCGGTGGCCGCCTTTTTCGCGCTCGAACACCTCGGAGTCCGCGGCACTACCTACGCGGCCGCGGCCAGCAACCTGCTCATCGCCTTAGTCGCCTATGGCTGGAGCCGCGATGGCCCGCAGGAGCAGCCGGGCGTAGAGCGGGATGCCGCACCAGCCACCTTAGAGAGTCGGCTGGTCTTGGGGGGATTCGCGCTTTCGGGGTTTGTGGCCCTCGGATACGAGGTGCTGTGGACGCGGCTTTTGGCGCTGCTGTTGCAAAGTGCCACTGCCCAAAGCCTGAGCACAATCCTCGTCGCCTTCCTGCTCGGATTGGCGGGTGGAGCCGCGCTCGGAGCGCACTGGATCGATCGCTGGCGCACACCGCTTGCGGTCTTTGGCGCGGTCGAGTTGCTCATCGGGGGGTGCGGCTTGAGCTCGATTGCCGCCTTTGGCAGCATCCCCTATATCGTCGAGGCGTGGGGGGGTGCCCTCTCGTGGGAGGGCCATCTGTCCAAGCTGTTCGTCGCGGCCTTCGTCGTAATGCTCCCAGCGACCCTGCTGATGGGGCTGCTCTTCCCCATTGCGGCCAAGGTGTGCATTCTGCGGATTGAGCAGCTAGGGCGCGGCGTCGGCATGGTGTACGCCGCTAATACGCTGGGGGCCATTGTCGGCGCACTGGTCGCCGGGTTTGTGCTGCTGCCTCTGCTGGGCACCTACCGGAGCATCGAGGTGTTGGCGTGGATCAATATCGCCATTGGCGCGGTGATTTTGGTGCTGGATCCAGCGGCCCGGCCGCGCAAAAAGGCCGGGCGGGCGACCTGTGGCTTGGCTTTGGGCTTGGCCTTGACGTTGCTCTTGCCGGCTGGCCTCTTCGTCGAGTTGTTCCACTGGTCTGAGCCAAACAGCCGCTTGCTCTACTGGGACGAGGGGGCTGGTGCCACCGTCTCGGTCCACCAGAAGCAGGACGGGGTGCGGATTCTCAAGGTCAACGGGGGCGGCGAGGTCCCCACGGACTACGCCTCGCTACAGACCTTCCGCTTGCTGGGGCACTTGCCGCTCGTTTTGCACCCCGACCCAGCCGAAGTGCTGGTCATTGCTTTTGGCGGTGGTATCACGCTGTCCGCCGCCGAATTGCACCAGTTAGTGCGACTCGATTGCGCCGAATTGGTGCCGGGCGTCCCGCGAGCCGCGCCCTATTTCGCTCGCTACAACCGCCAGATCGCGACCCGCCTCGGCCAAGCCCCCATCGAACTGATCGCCGAGGACGGCCGCAACCATGTACTCCGCTCGCAGCGGCAATACGACGTCATCATCTGCGACGCCACGCATCCGGGCACGGCCGATAGCTGGGTGCTCTATACGGAGGAGTTCTACCGGCTCTGCCGCGGGCGCGTCGGCGCGGACGGACTGGTAGCGCAGTGGCTGCCGCTGCACGGGCTGGCGGTGGAGGACTACAAGATGATTCTGCGAACTTTCCGGGCCGTGTATCCGCACGCTTCGCTGTGGCTGACCCACCAGTACTCGATCCTGTTGGGCACGCCGGGCGCATTGCACCTAGACTACGTTGCGCTCGAACGCAAGCTAGAGCCGCTAGGGGTGCGGGTGAATTTGCGCTCGGTGGATCTGGGCGATCCGCCCTCTTTTTTGAGTACCTTCGTCTTGGGCGAAAAGGAGCTAGCCGCCTACGCGGGCAGCGGGCCGATCAACACAGACGACCGCCCGTACATCAGCTTTACCGACCGCGGCCGCCGCGGCACCAGCGGTGGCCTCCCCGTGCTCAAGAGCTTGGTTGAGCACCTAGTTACCAACCCGCGCCCCTACCTATCGGCAGCCACGCCCCCAGAGGTTGTCCAAACGCTCGAGCGGCGTTTTGCCGCCCGCCGGCACACCGTGCTCGGAACGATTGCCCTACTCGAAAAAGATGGAGCGCACGCCGCGGCGGCCTTTGCGCGGGCGCGAGAAATAGACCCGGGAGAGCGCGGTGCGCTGCGCGGGATTAGGAGAATGGGACGTTGATGGCGACAGCTTGTGAACTAGGCCAACACAGGTTGTCATTTGACAACCAACAGACTTCCTTCCATATTTTTGTAAAAAGTGTATCTCAGTGTCGAGAAGAGCTCATCCCAAACGAGAAATCCAAACAGATTCGCCGAGTCGTCAACCGTTGCACTGCTCGCACCATGAACGAAAACGACGAGAACTGAAAATGACCGAGTACGAGTTTACCTTGAAATTCAGCTTGCAAAACGCACAAGCTGATCCGCAGGAATACGTCGAATTATTGGGTAGGAATGGATGCGCCGATGCCTTGATCGGCATTGGTCAACGCGGACGTATTGCGCTCAGCTTTACTCGGGAAGCGACGTCTGCTTATGAAGCGATCTCAAGTGCCATAGAAGATGTTCGCAGAGTGCTTCCCAATGCGAGACTGATAGAAGCCGCTCCCGACCTTGTCGGGCTGACAGAGACTGCCGATCTATTGGGTTGCACTCGACAGAACATGCGCCAACTCACGATTCGCGCTGGTGCAACCTTTCCTGCACCAGTACGCACTGGCAAACCGACAATATGGCACCTATCTCAGATTTTGGTCTGGATGAATGAAAATAGAAAATACGAAATTGATGAAGCGTTAATAGATGTTGCAAAAACAAACATGGAAGTTAATCTTGCCATAGCAATCCAAGACCTCGCGACTAAATCTCTGCAAAGAGTTCTCAGTCCTATCTAACCACTCTGTATCCTTTCCCTTACGGCTCCCTAATTTCGAGGAGCTGGTTGCTCTCTATGGGGCCAGCGACGATCTGCGCGACGCCAGAAGGCCATTGCACTTGGACGCGCTCGACGGTGCGGGCCGGCCCAAGTCCGAAATAGAGCGGCAAGAGGCTCTGGGAGAGATAGCCGGACTTGCCGTCGTGCAGGCGGGTGTACGTTTGAGTGCGGGTGTGAACCTCGACCAGCGCGCCGAGGCCATGGCGGTTGGAGCGGGTGCCGATGAGGCGGACCTTGAGAAAGTTGAGGTCCGCTTTTTGGTCGCTCAGATCGCTCAGCAGCAGCAGCGGCGGCGCATTGAATTCATTGGTGACAATGTCTAAGTCGCCATCGTCATCCAAGTCCGCGAGGGCCGCTGCGCGCGATCCCAGCGCCCCCCAGAAGACATGGGGGCCGCTGCGCCCCTCGCAGTCGGGATGGGCGGCATATTCCCCAGCGCAATCTAAGGCAAACCAAGGCATGGCCGTGCGGCCTTCGCGGCGCGGCTCCGCGCCAAGGGCAAATTCGGCGTGGAGAAAGCCCCGGCCGCGGTCGTTGAGCAACAGGGCGTTGACGGCGTAGCGGAAGGCGTAATTCATGCTGGCGGTGATGAAGACATCTTCGTATCCATCGGCGTTGAGGTCGCCCGCGCTCAACCCCCAAGGCCAGTAGGTTTCCGCGCCGATGGAGTCGGAGATCTCGGCGTAAGTGCCGTCGGCTTGGCGGCGGTAAAAGGCGTTGCCGTAGATGCTGCGCCCGCCCGAGCGGAGAAAACTCTCGCTCCACTGCATGCGCGATTTGCTCTTTTCGCGCTCCGGCCCAATGTCCTCGCTCATGTCCGAGTGCATGTCGGTGATGTAGAGGTCTTGGTGGCCGTCGTTGTCAAAGTCGAGGATTTGGGCCGACATGGCCCCCCACGGCGTGTGCGGAAAGACGGCTAGGCTCTTGTCGATAAAGCGCTGGCCGTGGTCGTTTTCGTAGTATTGGTCGTGCCCCTGCATGTTCAGCACGTACAGGTCTGGCCAGCCGTCTTCGTTGGCGTCGAGCGGCACTGCGTCGCCGGACCAACCGCGTGCGCTGATGCCCACTGCTGCGGTCACATCGACAAAGCGGTTTGCGCCCGCATTGCGGAAGAGCAGGCTCGGCTCGGTGCGCTCGGGCTTGAGGTGCCCGGCAAAGGCGTCCTTAAAGCCCACGTAATAGCGGTACTGATCCCGTTGCTCCTCGGGCGCAAAGCCCATCACCGCGACCGGGTCGCCGCGCTCGGTGTACTGCCCAACATTGGTCAAAAAGAGGTCGAGCTGCCCGTCGCGGTCGTAGTCGAAGAAGAGGGCGGCCGAAGAATGTCCTTTGTGCCCGAGGCCAGACCCTGGGGAAATGTTCGCAAAGCACCCGTCGCCTCGATTGCGAAAGAGAACATTGCCCACGCGCACGTTGGTGACGTACAGGTCCGGTGCTCCGTCGTTGTCTAGATCGGCGAAGGAAGCGGTCACGCCCACGCGGTCGGCGAGGGCCACACCGCCCCGCTCAGTGATGTCGGCGAATTGGCCGCGGCCCGCGTTGCGCCACAGCCCATTGCCGCCCGCTTGGTTGACAAAGTAGAGGTCTGTGCGCCCATCGCCATCGACATCCGCCAAGGCAATCCCATTGCCGTGGTCGTAGTGATTGGGCCGGTAGTGCCGCCCCGAGTCATCGACGATGCGGTGGCGGAAGGCAATGCCGCTCGTGGGCTGGCGGTCAGTGAAGCTGAAATCGCAAAAAACCGCGTAGCCCTTTGCCGCGGCGAGCTGGCTCTGGCGACGGCTTTGCAGCCAAGGCGGGTCCAAAACCTCTGGGGGGACGCCGACGATGGACGGTGCTCGTTGTGCATCGGCCATGGCCGCGCAAAAGAAGAATAGAAAGAGGGTGAGTAGCGGGGAGCGGCTAGCAACGAGGAAAGGGCGGGCGTTTTGCCCAATGGATGGGCGCATTGGACGGACTAGGGTTCCAGTTCGTGATAGCGGTTGATTGCCGGCTGGGCGAGGGTCGTCACGTGCCCGTCGGCCCACCGCACTTCAATTGCGTCAACCTGCTCGTTGCCGCCGAGGCCAAAATGGCGGACCGGCGGTCGTTGCGCGTCAAAGGACTCCCCGGTGTACACCCACTCGGTCTGGTTGCCGCGAGGCGTGTGCAGAGTGATGCGTGCGCCGATGGCCCCTCGCAGGCGCACGCCGAGCCAGTTGTTGGCGCCGGGCCAAACATTGCGCAAGACGTGAACCCGCTCGCGGCGCGGGGTGCCGGCCCACTCGCTGACCAATAGGTCCACGCGCCCGTCGCCATCTACGTCCATGTCGAGCACGGTGCGCGCATCAAATTCAAAGGCCACGCCCATCAGATAGCCGACCTCGACAAAGGAGTGCCCTCCTCCGCTTAGGTAGAGCTTGTTGTGTTCAAAGCCGTTCCACGAGATGCCCGCGCTGTTCCAGTCCGCAATCGTCTCGTCGAAAAATTCGGCTATTTGCGGGTTGGGTTCCGAGCCGCCGGTGTAGATGTCGTGCGTCCAGAAAGTGGTGCAGTAGTCTTGGGCGGTCTCGCCGCTGAGGTGGCCGTTGGCCACGTAGATTTCGTCGTCGCCATCGTTGTCGAAGTCCGCGGAGGCCACGCCCCAAGACCACCCGGTGCGCGCCACTTGCTCCGTGCTTGGGGCCATGCTGAACCGGGCGTCCTCGCGCCCGAGGTAAAGCCGGTTGCCAAAGCCCATAGCCCGGCGCTGCTGCTGGTGCTCGGGGTACTCCTCCCGCCCGAGGCCGAGGTAGTCGAGGCGGCGCGCCGTGGTGGAACTCATGCCCACCACGTACATGTCGAGGCGGCCGTCGGCGTTGTAGTCGCCAAAGACGTGGGACATGCCAAAGGTCGATGCCTCGCTGACGGCCTGAGCGGTGATGTCGGCAAAGGTGCCGGTGCCGTCGTTGTGGTACAGGTCAATGCCGGCGAAGTCGCTGACGACGAGCAGGTCGAGGTCGCCGTCGCCGTCGAGGTCGGCCAAGGACCCGCTGTAGGTGCGCCGCTTGCGCTTGACTTGGAGGCCCGCCCGGATCGTGATGTCGGTAAAGCGGCCGCGCCCGTCGTTGCGCAGCAAGTATGCGGGATAGCCGTCGTTGGCGTCGTAGTAGGGCGTAGGCATCTGGCCCTCGCGGTAGGGCGGCCGGTACTGGCCGACCCACAGGTCGAGGTCGCCATCGGAGTCGATGTCGCCCGCGCTCATGGCTTCGGGGTATTGCAGGGGCCGGGTCGCAATGGCCAAGCCGGGTTGGTCAAAGCCCTCGCCGCCCTCGTAGAGGCCCAAGAGCTGCCCGGGACCGCCGACGACTAGGTCGGGAGCGTCATCGCCGGTAAAATCGGCCAAGAGCGCCACTTCAATGCGGCCGCCCCGGGGCGGATGCGCCAACAGCGGCTCGGGCGCAAAGCGTCCACCTTGGTTGCGGTAGAGCAGGTTGGCGCCCAGCGCGAGCAAGTCGTCGAGACTGTCGCGGTCGAGGTCGGCGGCGATGAGGGGCGAGAGCGCGGTGTCGTCCGCCAAGACAGCCGAGGCGACAAAAGCGGGGGCGGCGCGCCGGTCGGTCAGGGTCAGATTCGCAGCCTCGATGGTGGCGGGTATATAGTGCCCGGCCTCGTCTTGCTGCTCGTTGTAAGTGACGGACAGGTCGCCGCTGACGATTAGACGCCTAGCCCGGTTTTTGACGTGTAGTTTCAGTTCTATTAACGATCGGCCCGGCCCGACCTCGGCCGGGGTGAACCGCTTGTGGTGCCATTCGGATTGTTCGAGAACAAAGCCCTCTGCTTCCCATTGCTCGAGCAGGGCCGCCCACTGCCCGGGGTCGAGCGTCCGCGGCGGGCCGCCGTAGTGCGTTTCGGTGATACCCCAGTCGTGCTCGACGCTGTCCTGTAGGGTGCCGATCCGCAGTTGAGCAAAGGGAAAAGCGGCCAGCACCGGCCGGGCCTGCTCGGCCGCGCGCAGGCGATCCCACAAGGCGACAAACACGGCCTCGTGCTGCTGGGCGAGACGCTCATCCGACCAGACCGTGCGGTCCAGTTCGAGCCGCTGTTGGCGGATAGTCGAAGGGCCCTGTGCCCCGGGGTGATGCGGTGCCGCCAGCGAGAGGACGGCAAAGGTCGAGAGCAGTTTCAGCATAAGGTGGAACGATCATGAAAGATGAGGATATGGTGCGGAAAGGCCGACACAGTATAGGCAACGGCGGTTTTTTTATCAAAGCGGGTGCTCGTCGCCCCAATCCAAGCGGCCCTGGGGCTACTCCCCTGCTGGCCGATAGCCTACCCCGGCGTAGGCCGGAGCTTGAGGCCGATAGTGCTCGTCGAATTGCGGGTCGGGTGCTTGGAGCACATTGCGCTCCGGGTCCAAGGTGCCGCGTAGGTCGTCAATCTGGCCGCGGACGAAGCAGCCGCTGAAGCGGCGGCTGTCGAGCAGATCGACCTCGTAGCGGCGGCCGAGGGCCATGCCGCCAGCGCGCACGTTCATCCAGAAAATGGTATTGCGGTACGCACTGCCGCGCCCCTTGTCGTCCACGCCGTTCCAGTTGTCCGTAAAGGTGCAGTCGCGCACTTCGACGTGCGCCCCGGGAAAGACCGTCAACGCCCCAGAGCCGTGCATCTTGTTGTATTCGCGGCCGCCGCGGCCCACGTAGTCAGGGCCGAGATTGGCGACATTGCCGACGAAGAGGCAGTTGTCGAGCACGGCCGCGCTGCCGGGCAGCACATCGACGGCCGCGCCGGTGATTTGGCAGCTGTTGTTGCGGAAGACCGAGTTCTCAATCAGCACGGCCTCGGCGTCGAACCCCCGATGCTCAATGGAGATGCCGCCGCCGCAGGGGCTGGCGTAGTTGTCGTGGATTGCTAGATCGGTGAGGGTTGGATAGGAGCGGCCAAATACCTTGATGCCGCCGCCATCGGCGTAAAAGAACAGTCCCTTTTCCCAGCGCACGCCGTTGGAGGAGTCCGGCTGCATGGGGTCAGGGCCTTCGTTGCGGTTGGCAAAGTTGTTGGCGCCGGTGATGGTGAAACCGCGTAGGACGGTGCGCCGGGAGATGCCATCGCCAAAAAAGACCACGTGGTTGACGAGGGCCGGGTAACTGGCCGCCTTGGGGTCGGCGCGCTCGGCATGGGCGGCCGTCAGCACCACGCGCCCCACCGCTTCGAGCGCGATGCCATCGTGGCGGGCCGCGAAGAAGATCAGCGCTTGGCCGGGCCGTTGTGGCCGATAGGTCCCCGCGTGAACCTTGACGGTCTTGTGGGTTGGGTCGCGGGCGGCCGCTTCGAGGGCCGCTTGGATGCTGTCGCCCGGATAGACGTGGTACGCGGCGTCCGCTTGGGGTTGCGGGAGCGGGGGCTCGCAGCTTGCGAACGGAAAAAAGAGCGCGAGGAAACGGACCGCCGCCCGGCTGAAAAACGCCAAATTGCGAGGCACTTTCTTTGATAGTGGTTCACTAGCGGCGCACCCGTGCTGTCGCACCATTAGGAGGTATGGTCTCATTCCTACTCATGGTCATTCAGCTAAAGAATATTCACATTAGGCAAACGGGTCGCAGGCCGCAATCGCCATGGGAGGGACGCGGCTTGCGGCAGGGCGCACTAAATTTTCTCTTAACAAGCCTTTTGTTGTCGCTTGGCGAGCCATTCGGTGCCGAGTGGGCAGCGGTCTGTACGGCTCTATTGCCGCCGTGCCGTATGCCTTGGGAGCCGCTATGGGTGCGCCGGTATGCGTGGTTGCGCGGTGCGGGCCTTCCCCATACAAAATCAACCTTGAGCCGCTTGTGCTCGGGGACTTTCCTTTTAGCGCATGGAGTTAGAAGATGCCGGCTCTAACCGCTCAATCTCAAGTACTGGGGCAAAACGAACGGCACGATAGCCGTAGTAATGCCCTGAGTATAGGGGAAGAATTTCACGGGCCGGGCTTTCGGTTCGTGCGCTCGTTTCTCTTGGTGATTCTGGGGTTGGTGGGGTGCTTGCTGGCACTCGCTGGCGTCCTGAGTTGGTATTTCAGCATGGATATGACTGTAGAGGGCACGGGCGTCGTTGAGCCGCGCCATCGGCGTCGGGTCAAGGCCGAGATTGCGGGGATTATCCAGCAGATGCACGTCCGACAGGGGCAACAGGTAGAAAAGGGGCAACCGCTGGTTACACTCGACGATACCGACTGGCGCATCCAACTCCGGCAGGCCGAAAAGGATCTCGGAGTCAACCGGAGCCAGCAGCGAGCCATTCAGCAGCAGATGGCGCAGGAGCGCAACATTCGCCAAGCCGAGGTCGTCCACGCCCAGCGGGAAGTAGAGCGCAGGCGCATCCAATTGGAGCAGGTCGTGGCCGAACAAACCATCTACTCAACAGCCGCCTTGTTGCCGACCAGCTTTGTCCGTCAACCGTTGGAGCAGCTTCTGCCGGTACGGCTGGGCAACGCTTGGCTGAGAGATGCCGAAGCCGAGTTGGAGCAGAGCCAGCAGCGGCTTCAGGCCGTACAAGGACGAGCCGCCGAACTCCACACCTTGGAGAAACAGCGCGAGAAGATCGAGCAGGAGTACCAGCGGTTAGAAAACCGGCTGGCCAAGAACACGCTCTGGCCACCGGCCGCGGGCACGGTGCTGACCGGGCAACTAGAGCAACGGGTGGGAGATCGTCTCCAAGCGGGGGAAACGGTGCTCGAAGTGGCTCAGACCGATGGCTGGCAAGCACGAATTATGGTTAAGGAAACCGACCTGCCCAAGATCGAGATTGGGCAGCTAGCGCGGCTGTATGTAGCTGTATGTACATGAGGAACTATTGATACGAGGAGGTATATACGTTCAACTCTACGATAGAATGGCAAGTATCTAACAAAGGATTTAAGTCAATGTATCAACTCAATAAACCTAAAGATCACACTATATCTTCTGTCGGAAAAATAAGCTGGGGAATTCTTCTGGTAATGGTAGTTCCCCACTTGGCAAGTTATTGCTTTAAAATATGGATAGAGGCTAAATATTTTACCAATATCCGTCTATCGAATTTCGGCAATTCATGGAGTATAGAATGGGCTTTGTTTGCTGGTCTATTTACTCAGTTTATTATAAGCTATATTCTATTTCTCTCGATATTACTGTACTTTGTACGTACAGATAGATTGCCGACTTACAACTATATTTGGCATTTCAATTTTTCCAAATACTGGTACGGTGGAGCCATCGTTATTGGATGCGCTTTAGGATGTGCTTACTACTTCGGAATGTTTACACTAACAGGAAAACCTTATGGGGCTCTTACTTTTTCAGGAGGGAAGTCTCCCCATTTTCAGATGATATTAATATTTATATTTCTTTTTACGGTGCTTCCGCCTATTCCAGAAGAGTTGTTTTTCAGAGGAATTTGCTACAATATCTTTAGAAGATACTTCGGAATTATACCAAGTATGACTGTATCTTCTCTTTTATTTACTATTTGGCATCCACAGTTATACTACGATAATTACATAGTGGCTATTGCCATTTTCCCGTTTGGTGTCATTCAGTGTTTCCTTTTAGAAAGATTACGATCTATAATTCCGTTAGTAATTATTCATGCAGTAGGTAACTTCGTTATAGGATTTTTGACAAATATCCTTCGACCTATGACCTATGGGTGAACTAGGGATATAAGAATCGCTGCCACAATTAACTCATCAACACAAGGAGGAAATGATGAGAAAACTCATCAAACCGTACTCGACGATGGATCGCAAGGCTATTCAAGCCTACCATGACGAAACGTTTCAGGTCGATCCTTCCAATGCTTGCCTTAGTTGCCATGATCCTTCCAGAACTCACCAACACTGGTCGTCCTCTGGTGGCGTTGGTTTGAGTACTCCTGGGGCAGGTGCTCAATTAACCGTAGGTTCCGATAGCTCCGCAACTGGTAGCATATCGGCTGGCTTCGGAGGAGGTTTCAATCTAAGCGTGACTCATGATCCAAATCTTGGACCTCACCTGTCTGTTTCAAGCTCTAAGGCAGTACTGGATTCTCTGGCGTCTCAAGGTTCTGGAACGCAAGAGGCGAGGCAAGACAATACTAGGCCCAGGTAAGTACGTGATCCGTGAATAGTTCGCTTGATAAAGTGACAAGTTTTACGGATCACACGTAGCACCGCTGTACATCCATAGATGCTTATATCCCTAGGGAACCCATAGGTCGAATCAACCAATCAGAACCGTTTGATGCTTCTGGACATCTAGTCAACATTACCATTGTTGACTCCGCTATTGATCTGATGTACGAAAAAGTGGGCTACTTCACAGCATGTCCTTGGATTTGGTATCGCCTACGCTTGGTACGCGGATATGAAATCGGTCTATAGCACTGTGCTCAATACTTGGGACACCATGCGAAGACAAGAATGGGAGTGTCCATGGAACTTCATCTTGGTCACCCTACAGTTCGCCATCTTATTCTTTTTTATTGCGCTCAGGAACGCTTATGTCGATAACTGGGCCGACTGGGCCGAAGAGTCGTTGCTGTTTCGGGATATGAAAATCGTCCTTCTTCGCTTTTTTGGTTCCCATGCGGTCGCGATGATTTTAATGCTTGTCTGTTTTCGTCTCATTGTAGGAACCGTGCCTAATCGGCTAAGGCTATCTTTGGTTGGTTTCGGGAAGGAGATCTGGCTAGCAGCCTCCTTAGTCGTGTCAATTATGGTCCTAGCGAATCTATCAAAATCGGTTGCTTATATTCCGCCGGTAATGTACCTACCCGATTTATCGGTTATAAGGATATTACAAGGTGTAGTTGTCATTCCCTTAGTGGAGGAGTGGCTATTTAGAGGTATTCTGTATCCCTATCTCAGAAAGCATTTACCTTTTATGTGGGCTGTTGTGGCAAATGTCATACTGTTTGCATTATGCCACTACAATATGGACGAGAAATTTTTGGACCTCCTCCCCCATTTGGGATTAGGTCTCGTGCTTGTTCTCTACTATGAACGATCGCGTTCTATTGGAGCCTGTATTGTGATACACGGCGTTGCCAATATGGTCCCAGCCTTCGTCTTCTTATATAGGGTTTATATGTTGGAGTCTATGCTATGAAAAAATGGGTCCTCTCGGCCGTTTTGATCAATTCCATAACCATCCTTTCACTGTTATATCTAATGGTGAGGTATGATCTATCGGATGGGGCTACCTACTTGCGGCATGGCGATCGACTTATGGCGATCAATGAACACCGAATGGCCTTTCGCGCTTATGAACAATTCCTTGCCTTAGAGGGTGATTCGCCCCGCGCTTGGAATGTGCTTGCAAAGTGTTATATAATGCTGGGTGAATATGATCGTGCGCTCGATGCCCTAAATACTGCTATACAGTACGACCACGACGATCCTTGGCTGTGGAAGAGCAAGGGCGATGCCTGTCTAGCCATGGAGGATTCAATACAAGCCCTTGAGTTTTACTCGGCTGCGTTCCGCTTAGATCCCAAAAACGTGGGATTATGCCAGAGAACGGGCGATCTTCTGCGCGATTTACGACAAGTAGAAGAAGCAGTACATGTTTACAAAGCCTGCTTAGTCGCCGACTCTACCGACGCGCATTTCACGTATTTCTGGGGACTTATTGGTTCGCTTCATCTCCAAGAAAGAGACTATGCGGCTGCTGAAGCAGCACTTGAGATCGCCTTGCAGCACGATCCTGAGCACCTCGCGTCGTGGATCAAGCGAAGCATTCTCTTTAGAAGTACAGGTCGCCTAGAAGAAGGGCTGGCCGCGCTCAATCGAGCTATATCGATCGACAACGAAACCGGCGTTGCGTGGTATTACAGAGCACTCATCCGCGCCCGGCAGGGCGAGATGACGTTGGCCAGCGAGGATTTAGCGACGGCGATCCGCATGGATTCAACGATTGCCATATCTGCCCGCCAACAGCCGGAACTCGCCTTCTACTTTAATCGAGAGTAAGCTAACCTGCCGTATTACGCATAACAAAATGATGCTACATCCACCCAATTATCCGGCGCATCTATTATGCCCATAACCCCTGAAGAGCTCGCCCGCCGCTTGCGTTTGGCCCGTAGAAGTCAGCATATCAGCCAAGCGACCGCCAGTGCGGAAATTGGCCGCGACCAATCGGCGATCAGCCGCATTGAATCGGGTGAGCGAGCCGTCTCGACGCTGGAGTTGCTCCGGTTGGCCGCTCTGTATGGTCAGCCGGTTGAATGGTTTATCGATTCGACATTTTTGCTCGGACCGGAAGCCTTGGACATCGCACTAGATGAAGATTCGGCGGTCCTAAGCTTAATCAGACGATGCTCCTGACGAACCTAGCCAAAGCAGTTCATCCCGTCCGTGTCGCCGTTATTGACTCGGGTGTTGACCCGACGCACGAAAAGATCGGCGCAGTTCACGAGGTCCTCTTGGACTCGGAGTCTCCGCCTGCAGCTATTGGTGCGGGGCACGGCACGGCTTGCGCGGGCATCATCCGCCAAATCGCGCCGACCGCGACTCTGTACGATGTCCGCATTTTCGACGAATCCCTGACCGCCGATGGTTCGGCTCTGCTAGCGGCGATCCGCTGGGCGATTGAGCAGCGGATGGATGTGGTCAATCTCAGCTTAGGCACGACGGACGTTGCCTTCCGCGACCGGCTCGCCGAGGTCTGTTGCCGAGCTCGTGGAGCCGGGGTTATTCTCGTCGCTGCCGAGCACAACGACGGGCGAGAAAGCTATCCTGCGGTCTTGTCCGACGTTATCGGCGTTGCAGGAGGCAAGGTCCGCGGACGCTATGGGTATTACTATCGTCCGGGCCACGCGATTGAATGCGTCGCCCGGGGTGATATGCAGCGGGTCTGCTGGACCGATCCGTCGTATCTGATGGTGTCGGGCACCAGCTTTGCCGCGCCGCACGTCACCGGCATGGTTGCCTTGATTCGCCAAGCGCATCCGGGGGCATCATTGGAACAGGTGCGCGAGGTACTGCAGACCAATGCGTTGAAAGGGACGCCGGAACTGCTCCAAAGTACGCGCCCAGCGGTCACGCCGGAGTCTCCTGCTAACCCTTCAAGTTTTTCCTGGATTCAGAAGGCGGCACTCTACCCGTTCAACAAAGAGATGCACTCCTTGGTCCGAGCGCGGGATTTACTCGCTTTCGAGATCGCGGGTATCGCCGATCCGGTGGGCAAGGGGCTCGTGGCCAAGGACGCGGGCAAGGTGCTTGGCTTACCTTCCATCGGGGTACGCATCCGGCCCCGGCTTGCTGCGGCCCTCAAGAAGGCGGATACGCTCATCCTCGGCTATGTCGATCAGTTAGGGCGGATTGACAAGAAAGACATGCTACGCACGGCCATTGAGACCGCACTAAAGCGCGACTGCCACGTTTTCAGTTTCCTCGCCGTGCCCCAAGACAAGTATGGCGATTTGTACGAACTCGCCGACAAGAAGGGACTGCACTTGACGTATCCCTCGGTCTCGTCCGATGACGTACGGCAAGCCCTCCAAACTGAGCCGGCTTACAGTCCGGTTGATGTGCCGGTGCTCGGCGTGTTTGGCACTAGTTCCCAACAGGGCAAATTCACCCTGCAACTGATCCTGCGTCGCCGCCTTTTGCGCCTCGGCTATCGAGTCGGTCAAATCGGCACCGAGCACCATGCGGTGCTGTTTGGCATGGACCTCGCTTTTCCTATGGGCTATGCCTCCAATGTGGAAATGCCCTTGCAATACTACGTGCCCTATCTGGATTACAAACTGCGGCAGCTTAGCCAGCAGCAGAAACCCGATCTCATCTTGGTCGGCTCGCAGTCGGGCACCATTCCCTACGATGTGCATGAACACCGCACCCATTCGCTGACTTCGACAGCCTTTCTGCTAGGCACGAAGCCGGATGCGTGTATCCTCGTGGTCAACAGCGTTGACGCCGACGAGTATATCCAAGATACCATTGACGCTCTGCGCGCCCTCGCCAAAGCACCGACGCTGCTATTGGCCATGAGCGACCAAGAAAAGCACATCCGCGCCGCTTACGGGCGCACATTCATCAAGCCACGTCCGATGACTGCGGAGCACATCAAACGTACCTTGGGTCGGCTCGAAGATCGCTTTGGCCTACCAGCAGTGTCGATTCTGTCGGAGAAAGGCCAGCAGCGGATGGTGGATACGGTGGTCAACCACTTTGCCGAGGAGCCCGCATCGTGTCCGGGTGCCTGAAAGCGCAGATCAAGTGCCTGATCGTCGCCGCGCTTGGATTGGACGTGGATCCAGCGGAAATTCCCGACGACGAGACGCTGTTCGGTGGAGGCATGGACCTCGATTCAATGGCCACTTTAGAGATCGTCTCCGTCATAGAGGAGGCATTTGGCATCACGGTCGAAGACGACGAACTGACCGCCGAATTGTTTGATTCGGTAGAGACGCTGGCTGAATACGTCGTCGGCAAGCAGAGGGTGTAAGTTCCATCATGCAACGCACCCTACCACAGCACTCGCCGCCAATCTGTTCCTATTTGTTCAATACGTATCCGCTGTCCATCCTCGCCCAAGCCGATGCCTACCTGCCGTGGCTATACAGCACTCACATTCAACTGTTCAATTTCCCCGGCGAAGAATTGAAGTTCTACACCCAACCCTTTAGCACGCGCCATGAGGTGCGCCATGTGTATTTTTCCACCTGCCCCTTCCTCGACGTCCAGACCATCGACCGCCAAGTGTTAGGGCTGGGCACCGCTGATTTCGTCCCGTGGATCGTCTCGTGTATTGACCGGGGCTACTACGTCCAGACGGATGTCGACTTCTTCTATCTGCCCAACCGACCGCACTATCAGCGGCACCACTTCATCCACGAAGTACTCGTGTCTGGCTATGACACCGAGGAGCGCACGTTGGTGCTGTCCGGCTTCGACGAACAGGGCGGCTACGCAATCTCTCACATGCCGTTTGACGTGGTGGAACAAGCGAGTTCGTTCACCCGCGAAGGCCACATTCAGCAGGCGTTGCAAGCCGGCCGGTCGCTGCCGCCGTGGTTTCTTCAAGCGATGGAAGACCGGCCCCGAGTGTTCCTCTACAAGTATTTGCCCGACTCGCCATATCCCTTTGACCCCTGTGCGGTGGCCGAACAGTTGACCGACTATCTGTCTGCGTCCGACACGTCGCAGCGCTACCGGCTATTAGCCGTGCCGCGAGAGGGCGGCTTTTGGGGCACGGCCATCTATCGGTTTCTCCAGCGCGAACTGAAAAATCCGGCCGCCTACCGCGACATCTCGTGGCGCATCCTATGGGAACACAAAACGTGTATGCAGGCGCGGTTGCAGTACATGGAAGCGCAGGGCTATCTCGATCCAGAGGAGCAGCTTGGGATGCGCTTTGGTGCAATCGAGCGAAAGGTACGCAGGCTGCGTCTAGTGCTGTTGCGTTGGAAAACGCATCAGCGGCCCGACACTCTCACGCGGGCTAGCGGGACGCTCGCCGCGCTGGCCGCCGAGGAGCAGCCGCTGCTCGGGCGCGTCTTGAAGGCACTGAGTCGGTGAACACGGTGTGGCTGGTGCGTCACGGAGAGAACCGCGCTAATCAGACCGGCGAGTTTTCCCATCGCATCGTGGACTATCCGCTCACGCCGTTAGGCTGGCGACAGGCGCACTGCACGGCCGCGTACCTCGCGTCGTTCCCCATCGCGGCGGTCTATGCCTCGCCCTTGCAGCGGGCGCAGCAAACCGCCGTGTGCATTGCCGGTCCACACCAATTCCCGGTCCATATCGTCGAAGCCTTCCGCGAAGTCGATGTCGGCCGCTTGGAACGAGAGCCGCCCACCCAAGCCGCTTGGACGCTCCACGACCGCATCTTCGCAGCGTGGTATGCCGGCGACCACGCCGCCGCCTTCCCCAATGGCGAAAATTACCACGCGCTGTGGGGCCGGATGCAGGCGGGACTGCGGCAGGCGGTAGCCAACCGCTGGGGCGAACACATCGTGATTGTCGGCCACGGCGGGCTATTCAACACCACGATCAAAGACTTGTGCCCGCAAGCCGATCTGGCAGCCCTGTTGGCCGCTGACTTTCCCAACGGGGCCGTCAGCCAAATCGAACTACATGACGAAGCCGGTGGATTGCGCGGTGTGCTTAAAGGCTGGGCCTATCGCGCCCATTTGGACGCACTAACCGATTCTAACTTGGAGCCTTAGTCCGATGGAATCGATCGCACCCGATAAAGACAAAGCGGTACTGATCGCCCCCTATCTGTACGAACTGGAAGGGGGTGCGGAGAAAGTCATTCGGTCGATAGACGACTATGTGCGAAAGCGGCACCAAGCGGTGCGCTGTATAACCAATGCGGACCTGATTCGCGGCAAGCTCGACTACCGATTCAGTCCACAAGAATGCGAACTGCCGGTAGAGCTACGTCGAGACCTCCAAGCCGCCGACATCGTATTTGCCTGTGGGTTCGCCGCGTTGCAACTGGTCGCCAAGGAACAGGTAGCCGCCGATACGGTGCTGGTTCCATTCGAGACGGTCGTGGAACTACCATCGGAAACAAAGGCCCGCTGCCTGCGCCTACTACACGAGGTCAACCTACTAGGCGTCGTGGTCTTTGCCCGGTTTTTCCAGCAATTCTTGCGACGCCACTTTGGATTGGATTCGATCTGGGTGCGCTACAACCTGCCCACCAAGGCCGACGACGAAATCCGCCATGGAATATGGAAGTCGGCGGCTGGAGCCACAGCGCGTCCCTTCGCCTTTTGCCCGACGAGAATAGCACCGCGCAAAAACCTCGACGCGGTTATACAGTTAGCCCGCCGCTTGCACGGCTATGGCATCGGGGTCCGCGTCTCTGGAGGCCTGGACGACTCACTGTATCCCGCATACACTAGGGAACTCGTACAAGCTAATGAACGGGCTGGACGGCCAATTCACTTCAACCGAACATCCCTGTCTGACGCCGAGGTGAGAAAACAGTTCGCGGCGTGTCTTTGCGTCGTCTCGACAGCCGACGTGGAAGCGTTTGGCATTTTTGCCTTGGAAGCAATCCATTGCGGCAAGCCGGTAGTATCCTTCGATTCGATTGGCATCCGGGAACTAGCCGAATTCGACCGGATGCGCTCCATACGGCTAGTCGGCAACACAGAAGAGATGGCCACTGAAATCGTGCGGCTGTACGCGGTGCCGAGCTATTACCAAGAGACGTTGAGCCGAGTGGATGCCTATCGCCGGTGCTACAATCGCCGAATCAACTTCAACCGCTTGTTGCAAGACGCCATGGAAGAGCTCTATAGAAAGCGGGAACGATAGTCGCAGACCTCCGCGCCTCTGAGCACCCGGAAGGCGGACGCCAAACTAGCACGGCGACCTCGATGGGATCGTCGCCCGCAGTGCCGCTGACGCCCTATGTCGCGGCGTCCGCTTGGGGTTGCGGGAGCGGGGGCTCGCAGCTTGCGAACGGAAAAAAGAGCGCGAGGAAACGGACCGCCGCCCGGCCGAAAAACGCCAAATTGCGAGGCACTTTCTTTCTTGACTTAGTTGGTAGGTACATACTATATAATACCGACAAGCACTCGCCACTCTAAAAAGAATCTACGACATGTCCTTTTCGCCCGTGGATCGCCTCGCCCTCCTCGCCCTCCTCGCCTTTCTCTCGCTGGGGGGATGCGGCCAAGCGCGGCAAGAGCCGCCAGCAGGCGAGCCTTTGCTCGCGGTGGGGAGGACGTATTTGGATCAGGGCCGCTACGACCAAGCCGCGGCCGTATATCAAGAGGCCATCCGCCGCGATTCCCTGTCCCGCGACGCGCACTTTTACCTCGGCTTGGCGCATTTGCAGCGCAAGAGCGCGGCCGCGGCCCCGCACTTTGCCCGGGCCATTGCGCTGGATTCGACGTATATCCCCTCCTATCACAACTTGGCCATTGCCCACCTCGAAGCCGGCCGCTACCCGCAGGCCGTAGCGGCCGTAGAAGCCGCGTTGCGTTTCGATCCCCAATCGCCTAGCTCCTATCGCCTGTTGGCCTTTCTGGCAAAGGAGCAAGGGCAATACGAGCGCGCCGAAGAGGCCCTGCTGAAGGCACTGTACATCGCCCCCCAAGATGTGGAGGCGAGGCAGGCCCTAGCCTTGCTCTACAGCCAACAGGGCCGCAGTGTGCGTGCGGAAGAGGTGTTGGTGGAAGCGGCCGAGTTGGCGCCGGAGCGCAAAGAAATCTGGCGGGACTTGGGTCGGCTCTACTTAAACGAAAAGCGGTACGAAGCAGCCGCGCAGGTGCTCAACCGGGCCGTGGCCCTCGACGCCCACTACGGCGCGGCGTACCACGACTTGGCGAATTTGTATTCGGCCCAAGGCCGCTACGACGAAGCCGAAGCCATGCTCGTGCGTCTAGAGGGTTTGCTCGGCTTGGCGGATCGAGAGGAGGCCTTAGAAAAGGCGTTGGTGCGCGATCCCGGCAATGTGGAAGCGCGGTTGGAGCTGGGCCGGGCGCAGACGCGCTTGGGGCACTACGCGGACGCGCTGAACACGTATCAGGAGGTTCTCAGCCGCGCGCCCGAGCACGTTGACGCGCTGGCCGCGGTGGTCCAGCTCCACCTGCGGCAGGGTGATGTGGAGCGCGCCGCGCACTTGGCTGGCACCATCGCGGCGCACGAACCGCGGGGCCGGCATGCGCCCGAAGCGCATTTTACCATGGGCTTTGCCCACGCCCAAAAGCAGCGTTGGGCCGAGGCCGAGGCAGCGTTTGCTCGCGCCCTCGCCCTCGACGCCTGCTACGCCAAGGCGCACAATGCCTTGGGCAATGTCCATGCCCTGCGGGGCGATTTGGCAAAAGCCATTGACGCCTATCGAGCTGCCCTTGCTTGCAACGCCGAGCTGGGCGACGCGTACTATGGGTTGGGCATGGCCTTGGCCCGGCGCGAGTCCTTGGCCGAGGCCATCGCCCAGTTTGAGGAGGTCGTGCGGCGCGATTCCACGCATGCGCGCTCCCACTACGCGCTGGGCCAAGCCTACGAGCAACAAGGCGCGGTCGCGGCCGCGCACCTGGCCTACGGGGCCTTTGTCCGGCACTGGCGCGGCGACGACAAGGCGCTGGCCGCGGCGCAGAGCCGCATCGCGCACTTGCAAACACTCCCGTAGATTACAACCAAGAAAGGAGGTCGTTGCCCGAGGGCAGTAGCGGCCATCAGGTCGCGCAACAGAAGCATTTGTTTTAACTCAGAAGATAGGACCCTTAACCAAGGAGGATGATTTTGCAGAGAATCACTGTTTTGCTCGCACTGGCCCTGTGCATGGGCGTCGTCGCCACGGCTACGGCGCACGTGCCCGAGGGGGCTGTGCGCACGGCCTTCCAGTGGCCGGCCGGCCTCGAGCCAACGCTGGATGGCGACTTGTCCGAATGGGCGATCGTGCCCGAGGAATACTCAATTTCCTTTGCCGAGCACACCGCGTTCAACGGCGAAAAGCCGGCCGATTTCGGCGACTTGAACTTCCGCATCATCGTCGGCTGGAGCGAGTCGAACAACAGCCTCTACTTTATGATGGAGCGCTTTGACGACTTCTACGATCGCGACGCCATGGGCGGCGTGGCTGGCGGCGACGATAGCTGGGAAATGCACGTTGATGGCGACCACGGCGGCGAGCAGATGCGCTTCGGCAGTGCCGACATTGAGGACGAAGAAGAGCGCACCTTGGCCCAAGGCCGCTGGGCGCAGTCCTACCACACCCGCTTCCCGAACCTCGGCCCCGACGGCCAAGAGAGTTGGTCGTGGTTTTGGATGACCCAAGCGCAGTGGCACGACGAACAGCCCTACGCCGACCACGGCTTCCGCTTGGACGGCGAGATTGGCAGCGGTGAGGCCACGGCCTTTATCGAGGTGCGGCGTCAAGCCTGGGATGATTTTCTCTTTAACGACCCAGAAGGCAGCGTCATCCACGACTACAACGAGGGCGACATCACCGGCTTGGGCTGGGCGGTCTTCGACAGCGACGTAGCCGGTGCCGACGGCGGCGTGGGCCAAGACGCCGAGCACTCTGGCCAGTGGTCTCTCTCCGGGGCCAGCGATGTGTGGAAAACCACGGCTTCGGCCACGGATTTCTTGCTGGCCCCCGTTGATCCGCGCGTCGATTTCGGGGCGATTGAGAGTGCGGTCGAGGAGAACAGCTGGGGCCGCATCAAGTCTGCTTACGTCCAGTAAGCGGGCCGGCTCGCAAGATGCAAGGACGAGGGGGGATGGGCTGGTTCCATTCCCCCTTCTTCTTGGAGGTGCTACCGTGAAAACAGTGCAGCGCACCACGCGGCTCATCGCGGCCCTGTTGGCCGTGCTCGGCGGCCAGCCAAGCGCGACCTCGGCCTTGGTCGTCTATCGCATCGGCGGCGAGAGTCTGCCGCCTCCGGTTGAGGTGGAGGCCGGCGCCGAGTTCCGCCAGTTGAGTTGGGCTGACTTAGACCGGAACTTGGGCGGCGAGAGCTTTGGGCTTGCCCTCCGCGAACAGATCACGCCGTTTTTTTACCACGAGCGCGATAATATGGCGACCAGCTTGAGCGGGGTCGGCGGCAACTTCCAGCACGGCGCGTACAATGGCTTTGAAGATGTCGGCGACGAGCTGCGCGTGGTGACCGACGGAGACCCGACGACGTTTTTTTTGGAGACCCGGCCCAGGGAACACGCCCATACCTTCCGCGGCACGGCCTTTTTCTTTGATCTCGGCGGCGATTTTGCGACGCGGTTGATCCGCTTCGTCCCACAGGTGGCAAGCGAGCGCTCGGTGGCCCACGTCATCGTTGCCGCGCAGACCGAGGCCGGGGGCGGCATTGACGAGATTGAATTCGTCGGCGCGAGCGCGCTGAGCCGCTCGCTGGGAGAGGCCGACGAAAAAAAGGGCATTGAGCTGCAGGTGGTCGCGGAAATTCGCGAAAACAAAAACCCACAACTCGACATTGAGCTAGACGGAACGCCCATCCGCTATTTGATGATCCACGTGATGCCGCAAGACGAGATATGGGACTTGGCCGAGTTGGAGGTGTACGGCGGCGGTTTCCAAGGCTCGGCCTCGTACCAGTCCAATGTTCTCGACCTAGGCGAATTCGCCAATTTGGGCTGGGTGCGCTGGCAAGGGCGGCAGGACGAAGGGGCGCACGTGGATATTCGCTCGCGCGCGGGGGCCGACGAGACCCCGCTCGTGTACTGGCGCAAGACCTTCCGCGGCGACGAGCAGGTGCCCTTTGGCGAGGACGGCAAGCTGCTGACCCGCAAAAGCTACGGCCGCTTGGGGCCGATCGCGCGCGGCGCCATCACCGATGACACCGCTCAATGGGAACTGTGGTCATCGCCGTACGAATTTGCCGACAGCGCGGGCGTGGCCCTGCGGGCGACGCGCTCGCACCGCTACGTGCAGCTCGGGATCGAATTCAAGTCTTTCGGCCAAGCGGGCGGTCAGCTCGACTATCTCGAATTCGCCGTTTCCCCGCGCTTGGTGACCGGCTTGGTGGGCGAGGTCAATCCTTGGCGGGCGGCCGTGGCGGAGGAACGCACATTCACCTATGCCTTGCGCCCGACGATTGAACCGGGCGACCAAGGGTTTGACGGTTTGGACCTGCGCTTGGTCGGCGGCCGGATCGCCGGCGTGGAGGCCGTGCGCCTCAGCGGCGTCCCGGTGGCGGATTTCAGTGCCGCAGCGGAGGATGCCGGCGTAGTCTTGGGCTTCCCGCGGCTCGATGTCGCCCGCAGCCGCGAGCTGCTCGAAGTGGATGTGCGCGCTGAAATTTTTCGCTTTGGCGCCATTTTTGAAGGCCGGGTGCTCGACAGCACCAAGCCAGCCGAGATCGGCCAGCTCGTGGCCGCGGGCGAGGCCAACGAGCTCGTGGACGGCAACCAGCTTTCGGTTCAGGCCATGACCCTAGACGATGCGGTCTTAGGGGCCGTGTCGCTGAGCACCGCGGCCTTTACCCCCAACGGCGACCAAATCAACGATCGACTGGAGATCGCCTACGAGTTGCTCAAAGTGACCGAGCCAGTGCCCGTGCAGGTGCTGGTGCGGGATTTGAGCGGTCACTTGGTGCGGCGTGTGCATGCCGGGGCCGATGGCGCAGGACGGCACTCGCGCCGCTGGGACGGGCGCGACGAATCCGGCCAGCCCGTGGCACCGGGGCTGTACCTCTGCCAAGTCGAGGTCGAAAGCGGCGGGAAACGCCAAGTGCGGATCCGGCCCGTTGCCGTCGCCTATTGAGGAGTAGGAGCCTTGTTGAATGCTGCGTGGTTGCTGAGCATCTGGGGCGTGGTCGCCGCTTGGGGACAGGGCCATACCATCGCCGGGAACGAGGTCGTCGTCGATCGGCCGACCCACTGGCAGCAGTGGACTTTTCCCGCCGGTGCGCTCGATCTAGACGAAACCGGGGCCGTGCGTCCCCACTTCGTGGCCAAGAACACACTGGCCACGTCAGACATTGCGGCGTTTATCAAGCGCGGCAAAGGCTCGGAGGACGCAACCCTGCTCGATGCCCTCAGCGCGGGCACTCGGGCCGCGGACCTAGCTCGTCTTTTCGACGGGGACTTGAGCACCTATTGGGAGCCCGACCCGGCCAGCCCAGTGCGCCAGTGGTGGTTTGAGGTCGATTTGGGACGGCTGGTAGCGGCCACCCACATCCGGCTCAAATTCGTCGGCGCGGAGCTGGGCGATCCCTTTCTGCAATTCGCGGTTTTGACCTCGGACGGACGCGAGGTAACAAAAGGTCAGCGCCGATTCAACCCGGTCTTTCGCACCTTGAAGTCGAACAAGGACCAACGAGAATTTGCCATTGAGCTACACCCCACGCGCTTTGACCGAGAAGGGCGCATGGAGAGCGACTACATCCGCTTCGTGCGCGTGACGATCACCGACACGGATAGTACGCGCGCAGCAGAGGTGGCGGCCGAACAATACGACCAGCTAGCGGCCGTGGATCGGGGCGCGGTGGATTTTTACAAAAAGGCCGGCGCCGGCCAAGTGCAGGTCAGCGAGGCCACGTACGAGGTGGTCGATCCCGCGTTGCGCGGTGCGATCCGCCGCTACCGCCGCGAGCGGCCCCGACTGGCCGAATTAGAGGTTCAGACGCTCGGGGAAAACATCTCGCTCGGATTGGCCGAGCGCAAAGGCGTCGCGCTGCTCACCTTCTTGGACAACGCCCCGGCGACGGTCTTCTTCGATGGCCTGTTTGAGACCTCCTTGGCCTTTACCAGCACCGACGAGGTGCGGGAGTTATTCTTCGACTTAGGCTCTTCCTTCTGGATCGATCGGCAGCAGATTTACTACGATCGCCAGCGCAGCCGCTTCCCCAATTACGATCTACAGACCTCGGATGGCTCGCTGGCCGCGGACGGCTCGCTGGTGTGGACGACGCAGGTGGCGCGGCGCAATCGCGCCACTTCGGGCCACTTTACCGGAGACGTGTACGACGTGGATACGTTCGCGCCGGCGCACACGCGCTTTGCGCGGATTTTGTTCTGGGGAGGGGGGCAGTTCAAGCCGCGCGAGGTGCAGTTCTACGGCGAGGGCTTTCAGCCGGAGGTCGAGTTGGTTTCGCCGCTCATTCGCTTGGGCGGCTCGAAAAACTTGGTCTCGATTGACTGGGATGGCGACGCCGCCCGGGGGACCTTTATCGAAATTCAGACGCGCACCGGCAACGAGTTGGTCGAAGAGTACCGCTATTTCAACAGCGGCGGGGGCGAGGTTTCGGCCGAGGCCTACGCCGGCTTGGGCTTTTTCAGCAAAGGGCGGATTGACACGACGGAAGCCCCCGGCGCCGACTGGAGCGCGTGGAGCTTGCCCTACGAGGCGTCCGGGGCGGCGATCACTTCGCCGAGCCCGCGCCAATTTCTGCTGCTCAAGGCCCGCTTGCTTTCGGATGACCCCCACCGCGCCGCTGTGCTGCGCTCCATTCGGCTCCACTTCGTCGAGCCGCTGGCCCGCCGGCTTTTGGGTGAGATCGCCCCCAGCGTCGTCGGCAAGTTGGGCGAGCAGCAGGAGCTTTCGCTGTTCATCAAACCGAGTTTCGCGCCCCAGAGCATGGGGTTTGACCAAGTGCAGATCAGGGCACCGGACAACATGGCCTTGGAGTTTGGCGGCCTGCGACTGGGGCGCGAAGCTCAATGGGAACACGCGGAACCAGCGACCTCGGCCGAAGTCGTGGCAACCGCGCCCGACACGTTGTGGGTGCGCCTAAACGAGGTCATCGGCCCGTCCGCAGCCGATCTGCTAGAGGTGCAATTCGCCACCGCCCTCTACCTGCCCGGGGCCGTGTTCAAGGCGTCGTTGGGCCATTCGGCTCTTGAAAATTCTTGGCAGCGGGTCGATCCAGCGGATGCAACAGAGTTGACGCCCGGGCAGGGGATGCTGTTGGTCGGCCCCAAAGGCGGGCGCCACGTGCTGGGCGATCTGAGCGTGGGCCGTGCGATCGCAACGCCGAATGGCGATGGGATCAACGACGAGCTGGCGTTCTCATTCGCGGTCACCAAGCTGACCGGCACTCAGCCGCTCCACGTGCGGATTTACGATCTAGCGGGCCGCCTGATTCGGCACTGGCGGGAGACGCGCCCCTTAGTCAGCGGCGAGTACGCCCTGCGCTGGTCGTGCGAGGACCAAGCCGGCGCGCTGGTCGCCCCCGGCTTGTACCTGTTAGAAGTGGGCGTGGTGCCCAACGACGACTCCCGCGTGGACCGCACTGCGAGGTACCGCCTCGTTCACGTGGCGTATTGAGGGGGGTTGCGATGTACGGGTTGTCGATCGCGCTGCTGTTGCTAGCGGCCCTGCAAGGCAGGGCCGAGACGCGGAGCATTGCCATCGGCGGCGCGAGCGGCTCGTCTTGGCAAGACGGCGGCGGCCAGATCCAGGCGATCTTTCCGACCGGGGCCCGAGACGTTGAGCGCGGCAACACCCCGGGCGGGGTGATCGACTTTGACCCCGCGGGACGGGTGGGTTGGATTTTTCCGCAGAACGTCGTCGAAGGCACCAACCTAGCCCTCGGCATCCTCGGGCGCGGCGGCTCGGTCTCCTCGCCGACGGTGCTCGAAGCGGGCATTGAGCAGCAGCTCGCGACGATGATTGACGGCGACGGGGAAACGGCCTTGGAGCGCAAGAACGTGGCCGTCATTCGCGGCATGGCCATGGACTTTGACCTCGGCGCGCGCTTTGGGGTCCAGCGCGTCCAGTTTTTCCCGCGCAATGGCCACCCAGAGTTTCCGGCCGCGCCTTTTCAAGAGGACTTCATCCGCGGCTACGAGCTGTTTTTCAACGATGGCAGCGAGGAGACCCAAGGTGCCGGCGGCCCGGAATGGCGCTCGGTTCGGTTGGATGCGGCCAACCAAGACGCGCTGGTCAACCTGAGCATTCCCCCTCAATTTGTGCGCTTCATTCGCTTGCAGTCGCGCACCAGCAGCGGTTTTGAAATCGCCGAGTTCCGCGTCTTTGGCACCGGCTTCGTGCCCACGGCCGAATACCTATCCAACATATTCGACCTCGGCCCAGATTTGGGCTTGTGGGGGACCATTCGCTGGGTAGAGGAAAGCGTCGGCCCGGCTGGTTTTTCGAGTGTGCGCGTCCGCACCCGCACGGGCTTGGACGACAGTCCCTTAGTCTATACCCGCCGCTTCTTTTTTGAAGGGACCCAAGTCGAGGTGCCGTGGAAAAAGAATGCCGCGGTTGAGACCGAGGGCGGCGAGCTCCAGCTCGACCGCGTCGAGCTGGAGCGAGCGCGGGCGCTCTTTGGGGCCCTGCCGCTAGCCGAGCGCAACGCCCTCTCCCTGTCGCTGGACGACTACAAGGGCTTGGGGGCCGAGCGGGGCAATGTGGTGGCCGACCTAGACGCTTGGAGCCCGTGGTCCTCGCCCTACGAATTGGGGGCCCTGTTGACCGAGACAGAAATCGAGGACAGCCAATTGGGCGTACCGATTGTCTCGCTGGGACCTAGGCGGTACATCCAGTTCCGCATCGACTTTCTCAGCGAGGACTTGGAGGCGGCCACCGGCATCGGCCCGCTGGCCTTCACCGTGGCAACGCCGCCGCCGGCCGCGCAGATTCTCGGAGAAATTTTTCCGCGGCAGGTCGAGTTGGGCGAGCCAGTGGATTTCGTCTATGCGGTGATGCCGACTTCCATTCGGCCCGGCATAGATACGGGCTTTGACGGGTTTGAGATCGCCACGCCGGTGCGGGTCGAGGCCATTGAGTCCGTCGAAGTCGTCGAGGCCGATGGGCGGGTCGAGGCCGCGGACTTTTCAGGGGCTGACCTCGCGGTGCTGCCAGCGACCGACGCGAGCGGACGCTTTGCCATTGAGTCGATCTCAGCACGTCGCTTTCGCGTGCGCTTTCCCCTCATTGCCGAAAGCGAGTTGGCGACCGGGCAGACGGCCCAGCTCAAAATTCGCTTTCGCAGCCGCGTGTTGCGCTACGGCACCAAGTTCGCCGGTTTTGCCTTCAACAGCGCCGAGGGCGACGTGGGGCAGGAGGTCGTCGCCGGCAACGTGGCTGCGTTGGCCCCGGGCGATGAAGATCGAGTGGCTGTTGGCTCGGCCACGAACCGGGGCCTTTCGGTCGATGTGCCGCTGGCTGGCAGCAGCCCCCTGCTGATCAACGTGCGCTCCGAACCTCGGCCCTTTAGCCCCAACGGCGATGGCATCAACGACGCAACGCACGTGCATTACGATCTGAGCCGGTTGGTCAGCCCGGCCCCGGTGGACGTAGAAATCGTCGATTTGGCCGGCCGCCGGGTGCGCCGGCTATTCTCCGGTCGCCAAGGCGGCGGTTCGTACGCCATGCCTTGGGACGGGGCCGATGGAAATGGGGCCGCGCTACCGCCGGGCATTTACTTGGTGCGCGTGACGTTGGCTAGCGATGCGGGCGGCGAAAGCGCGGTCCGCGTCGTCGAGTTGGTGTACTAATTAGGGAGGGTCTAATGAGAGACCTACGGTGGATACTCGCCGCCTTAGTCGTCGCGGCCCTGAGCGCAGCTGCCCAAGGCCGGCGCTGGGGAGCGGAGATTACCTACGAACCGCGCGGGCCGGGGGTGCTTTTCGACGCGTTGGATCCCACGGTCCAGCGCTGGTACGTGCCGCAGGAACTGTTTGCCGACTATGGTTGGCAGCAGTGGCAGTACACCAACTACGCCCGCGACGCGTACGAACGCTACGTCAGCACCACGATTGAAGGCTCTCCGTTTTACGACCTGTACGGCAACTATTTGACGCGCGGCTGGCTCATCTACGACTGGAGTCAAAACCAGCCCGTGCAGTTTGGTTCGTCCATCTTCAAAGACCAGCGCTTTAACAACTGGTTCAACGCGGTCACCATTAGCTCG
Organism: Candidatus Latescibacterota bacterium; assembly: GCA_965242865.1. Taxonomy (GTDB): domain Bacteria; phylum Latescibacterota; class UBA2968; order UBA8231; family UBA8231. Next base: position 2,904,424 of record CBDETK010000013.1, on the reverse strand, counting down.
GACTCGCAGGGGCAGTTCTACTATGCGATCACGGTGGGCGATCGCATCCGCACGACCCTGACCCCGCTCACCTTCTCCAAGCCGGCCTTCAGCGGCGTGCAGATGGACTTTGCGGCCGACAAGTACGAGGGCACGCTGCTCTTTTCGCGGGTGAGCCGCCCGGTCATCGGCAGTACGCCCGACGACCCCAGCGCGGTCTCCAACGCCACCAACCTGATGGCTGGCCGCGCCGTGGTCCAGATCGGCGATTTCGTGGCCGTGGGGGCCAACTTAGTCAATGCGCGCAACTCCACCACCGTGGCCGATGCGTTTGAGCGCAACCCCTTTGTCGGGACCCTCGCGGCCAATCAGGGCAGCCTGCCCATATCGGGCCTAGCCCTAGTCCTCAGCGACGACTCGCCCGAGGATGGGCGGGGCGGGGCCACCCTGTTTTCGCACGACATCGCGTTGACGAGCGAGAATCCCGATACGGGCGAGCGCGAGCAATTTAGGCTCCGCGATGTGGTCGCCGATCCAGCGCGGTGGCCCGTAGTCTCGGGCGGGGCCCCCAAGGAAGGGGCCTTAGCGGCCGACGGCGACGAGCGGATCGTCATCAACTACGACTTTGCGGATATTGCCTATACCGGCCCGCGTCCCTCGGAAATCGTCGCCGTGCAATTCGACTTGGTCTTGGCCAATGACTACAAGGTGCAGGTTTGGTCCGACCGGCAGACGGGCACCCACGCCCTGCCGGTCTTGCCGCTGACCGGCCAAGACATTGAGGAGCAGTCCCCGGCGTTGTTCGACGTCCTCCGCGCCGAGGGCAATGTGCAGGACAATTCCAATCAGCAGCGAGTAGTCTTTGACTACGGCCTGCCGTCGTCCCGCTTGATCTACGGCTTCACCTTGGACGCCGCGGATATCAAGGGCGTGGACCTCTACGCGGAATTCGATGTCAGCCGGGCGTACAGCCAATACCCCAACCCGGCGCGCCAAGCCGCCGATCGCTCGCTGGCCACGCATGCCCGCGACGCCGAGGCTTGGATGGTCAACGCCGCCAAAGTGGCCGCCCCGTTCTACTTTTTCGGCGAGGCGTACAGCATAGACCCAGCGTACTCGACGAGTTCGTTTATCGTAGATGACAACGGAGGCATTACCTACGACAATCCGCGCATGTCCCTGTACGAGTTGGTCGACGACAACGACGACCAAGACCGCTCGGCCGATTGGTTCCGCTTCTCGCAGGGCGGCGGCGATGTGGCCGTCTTCCCGGGGTGGGACGAGAACAACGACTTTGTCTCCGACTTCAACCAAAACGACAACCGCATTCTCAACAACCGCATCCCGGATTACGAAGAACCGTTCTTCCGCTATGCGGCCGATCGCCCGGAGTTTTTGTTCGGCATCGACCTAAACAACAATGGTTGGATCGACCGGTTTGAAAACGACGACTTGCCCGACTACCCCTACAAGGCCGATCGCCGGGGATACAACCTGTACGCCGGAGTCTTTCTCAATCCACACACCCGGCTGACGCTGGGCAGGTTGAGCGAAAAGAGCATGGCCTCCGATAGGCGCAACCGCGCCACGTATGGTCTGCTGACCTACGACCGCGACTTCACTTGGGGGCGGTTGCGGGCCTTTGAGATGCTGCGGCGCGTCGCCGACGACATCGCCGACGACCGGCGAGAGATGACGCCGCACCTCGAAGTCAATTCGCTCGCGCTGGTGCGCGACATCCTGCCCGCGCGGGACACGTGGATCAACACGACGTACGTACAGCTCGATTATCAGCCGCTCGACAACCTAAACGCGCACAACAAGTTCAAGTACGAGCGTTTTTGGCAGCAGGGCCGTGCGTTCGCGAGCCGCGTCAAAGGGCCGGTGCTCAACCCAGACAGCCACCTAATTGGATTGATCAATAAGGCGGATTACACCTGCGGCTTGGCCGGCTTTAGGTTGCAGCCCAAGGTCAAGAGCGAGTATCTCAACCAGACCGCGCTCGAAGCGCGGGCCGAGGACCGCGAGGAGTGGGTTGGCACGGGCATCCTGCTGCTGAGTCATCCGCTGTTGAGCCAGTCGCTGGTGGAAGGAGGCGTTGAATTTTCCCTGTTCCGGGACTTGGTGCTCAATGAGGACGACCAGCTCGCCAACGGCCCGGCCGGGCCTACGGGCGACTTCCGCAACTTGGTGCTGGCCCTGCAGTGGTCCAGTGCTGGCTCCTACTTGGGCTACCGGCTGACGACGCAGTTTGGCTTTAGTTACACGCGCCTGTGGGAGGAGCGGGTGATCATCGGGAGTGAAGGCTTGGAGCGGACCCATGAAATCCGCGCCTTTAGCACCAGTTTCATCACCGTGTACGCGGGGCTGGAGTAGCGGCATGAACGCCCGCTTGCGCTGCGTCGGCGCGCTCTGCTCGGTCGCGCTGCTCTGGGCCGCGCCGCTCAACGCCCAACGCGCGGACTACGGCCACCGCTTGGGCCGCATTGAAGCGGGCCAGCCCGTGTACTATTCGGCCGGCACCGGGCTGTGCATGGAGGCGGTCTATCCCTCCGTGCAAAAATGGTATCTGCCGGCCGAGGTTGCCGGCGAGTACCGCCGGCAGTGGAGCTACACCAACTACGCGCGCGACCCCTATCGACGCTACCTCGATCCCGCTTTGGAGGGCGGGTACTTCTACGACCTCTATGGGCGCTTCTTGAACAAGGGCTGGTTGATCTACGACTGGCGTCAGGTCCAGCCGACCGGCTCGGGCGGCTCGGGCATTTTGCAGGCCGGCCAATACGGTTCGTGGTTCAACAACTTGGTCATTGCCGGCGACGCCAAGGGCCAGCACTATTTCTCCGTGCTCATCGGCGACGAGATCTTCGCCATGCTGACGCCCATGACCTTTCGCAAGACCGCGTACAATGGCGTCATGTTCAACTACGCGGCCGATCGCCTGACAGCTACCGTGCTCATGTCGCGGATCAACCTGCCGCTTTTCCGCACGGACCCCTTTCCCGTGACAGAGGACAACTTCACCAATCTCGTCGGCGGGCGCGTGGTCTGGTCCCTCGGCGCTACCACGCGGATCGGCGGCACCTTTCTCAACGCGCACAACGGCCGGACAGCCTCTGACCGCTTTGAGGGCCACCCGCTCAAGGGCAAGCTGACGAGCGGCCAGCTCGACGGACGCATCGACCGCATCGTGGTGCGGCTGACCGACGATTCGCCCGAAGATGGGGGCGGTGGGGCCGTGCTTTTTAGCAGCGATATTGAAATCGAGACGCGGATCGGCGAGCGCGACACCTTGCTGATTGGCAGCCAGATTGGCTTTGCGCCGCGCATCGTCGGCGGCATTGAGCGCGGTGGTTTTCTGACGGCCGAGGGCCGGGGCGAGGCGAGCCAGATCTTGCTCGAATACGCATTTTCCGACGACGATCCCGCGGTCTTGGACCTAGAGGCGGTGGTGCCGAGCGCGGACTTGGTCAACCAGATCAGCCGGGTGCGCTTCCGCTTGGTGTTGGGCAACGACTACAAGGTAGAAGTCACGTCCAACCGCCAGACCGACAACAACCCCAGCGGCGAGCAGCCGCAGTTTCGCACCGTCGCCCGGGCCGAGGGCAACGTCTGGGACAACTCCAACCAGCGGACGGTCGTCTTCGACTACGGGCTGCCGACCGCGACGCAGGTGGCCGGGCTGACGCTACAGGCCGACGATTGGGCAGGCTTCCGCGTGTATGGCGAACTCAACGTCAACCACCAATTCACCCAGTACCCCACGCGGACGCGGGATACGCACCAGGCGTCCTCGGGCATTGGCGGAGATCGCGCCGCCCTCGGCTGGATGTTCAAGGTCTCGCGTCGCTTCGCCCGGTTTTTCTTTTTTGGCGAGGCCTTCGGCCTAGACGCCGAGTACAACACGAGCCCGCGCTTTGTCGATAGCAGCGGTCGGGTGGATTGGTCCAACGACGACGAAGCGCGGGCGCGGCACGGGTACGACTTTGTCGATGACAACGACGACAACGACCGCATCAACGACCAAAAGCGCCGCTTTGACGACGGCCGCACCGCCGACCAGCGCGGGCTCCGCGCCCGCACCTTTGAGGGCTTTGCCGACGACGCGGTCTTTCCGGGCCTCGACGAGAACAACGACTTCATTTCCGACTTCAATCAAAACGATCTGCGCGAGCGTCCCAATTTTCTGCCCGACTACGAAGAGCCTTTTCTCCGCTACCACATCGATCGGCCCGAGTATCTTTTTGCCCTCGACTTGAACAACAATGGCTGGGGCGACCGCTTTGAAAACGACGATGAGCCCGACTACCCGTACAAGCGCGACCGGCGCGGCTACAACGCCTATCTAAGCGCGGACCTCCGGCCCGCGCTCAAGCTGACGACAGGACGGGTGTGGGAGCGCAAGCCGACGACCGGCGCACGCAACCGCACGTACTATGCCCTCCTTGCGTACGAGCAGAGCTTTGCCGGATTGGGTACGCTGACGGCGTACAATGCGTTCAAGTGGGTGGCCGACGCGATCGCCGAAGACTTGGTCCAGTGGATTCAGCTGCGCCCCGTGCTCGGCCGCCCGAGCCCTTCTTCGGGCAACATGATCGCCATTCGCGATCCGCTGGGCATGGGCGATGCCTTGGTCAACAAGCTGTGGATCGGTGCTGAGTACCGCCGCCATGGCTTCGAGAGCGAGAGCAAGCTGCTGTACGAATTCATCGAGCAGCGGCGAGAAGATGCCGTTGACCGCGATGGCCGCCCCTTGCAGCACCATGCGCGGCGCTTGGGGCTGATCAACAAGGCCGAGTACCCAGTGCAACTGGGCCGCATAACCGCGTTGCCGCGCCTCAAGCAGGAGCTGTTCATGGACGACACCCCGTTCAATATCGAGCGGCAGTTAGGGACTCCCACGGCCGAGCGGCGCGATTGGAGCGCGCTGGCCTCGGTATTGGTAACGGTGCCCTTTATGAAACGCTCGGTCGTCCAACTCGGCGCAGAGCACTTGCGCTTCCGCGACATGGCAGTGGACGAGGCCACCGTCGCCCCAGACGACCCCACCGGGGACTACGACGAGACGTCCTTGGCCGTGCAACTGTCCAATACGACCTCGTACTTGGGCTACAAGCTCATGTCGCAAGTGGGGCTTCGCATCGACAAGCGGCAGATCGAGCGCGCCGCGCAGAAGGCCAAGACCGAAACCAGCGGTTTGACGTTTGTCACAGTACAAGCAGGGCTTAGTGACTAGATCGGCGATACATTGGCTGTGGCTCCTCGGCTTCTGGGCCTGCGCCCCACCCACCGAAAACTTGGTGGTGACCCGAGTCGGCGAGGTGGAAATCGACGTTCCCCAGTTGCTGGAGTTTGAAGAAAGGCTACACCCCGATCTGCGGAGCAAAAAGACGGGTGCTGACGCCTATTTCGACTACTTGCAGACCATGATCGACAAGGAGCTCATGGTCTTAGAGGCCAAAAAGCGGGGCCTCGACCAACGCGCCGACTTTCGCCGCAAGCTGGACAAACTGCACAGCGACCGCGTGTTGCGCCGCTTTTTGCAGTTAGAGGTACACGACGAGATCGTCCACACGCACGAGGAAATGCTGGCCCACCAGCAAAAGACGGGTCGCGATCGCGCCGTGCAGGTGCGGCGCATCGTCGTCGCCACCAGACAAGAGGCTCAAGCAATCAAGGCGGCCTTGGAGAGCGGCGCCGACTTTGACCTATATGCCGACCGCACCGTGCTCGCCGAGACCCAGCTAGAAGGGGGACGCTATCTACTCAAGGACGAGTTGCATCCGCCCATCTTGCGGGAAGAAGTCTTTCCGCTGGCCCCGGGTCAGTTGTCGGAGCCGGTGCTCTTCAACGACCAATTCGGCGTGTACGAGGTGACGGCCGAAGCCCCGGTCAAACTCTCGGTCGTGCAGTCGATCATTGAGGCCGAATTGCTCAAGGAGAAGCTGCCGCCGGCCGTGCTGGCGCTGTCGGCCCGCTTGCGGCAGGAACTCGACTTTGCGGTTCACGAGCACGCCTTGGAGCGCGTCCGCGGGCGCATCGGGCAGGGGGCTAAGGCGTTTTCTGCGGACGAGTGCACACAGCCGATCTACGAACACGCCAGCGGCGTCTTTACCATCGGCGAGCTGCTCAATTTTGCCCGCGAGCTGGGCGTCGGCTTCCCCGCAGACGCGCCCGAGCGGTTCGACTGGTTCGTCAAAGACATCGTCGAGCCGCGCGCGCTGCTCTTGGCCGGCGCGTATCGGGCGGGCGTCGACCGCGACGAAGAAGTGGTGGCTTGGTTCCAAAGGCGGTGGCTGTCCAACCTGCTGGTGGCCATGCGTCGGGACGTGGTCAATGGCGTCTTTGCCAGCCGCGAAGAGGCCCGGGCGTTCTACGACCGCCACCCCGACCTGTTCCGCCCTCTCGAATCGATCGCCGTGCAGGAGATTTTGCTCCGCACCGAGGAGGAGGCCCTCGCGTTGCGCGAGGAAGTGGAGCGCGGCGGCGACTTGGGCGCGCTCGCGGCCGAGCACACCCTGCGCCGGCGCGGCCGTGCGAACCAAGGCGAGTTCCACCTGCATCCTTGGGAGAAGCAACAATTCGTCCCGCTCTTTGAGGCCGCGCAAGGGCAAAAAATCGGCGCACTCATCGGTCCCATTGCCTTGGAGGTCGCTGCGGACGAGGTGTTAAGTTCGGACCCGGTCAGCGGCCCGTACTACGCCATTTTCCGCTTGCTCGATTCGACGATCAACGCCGCCCCAAGGCCCTTCGCGCCGGCCGAGCACCGCGCCCGGGCGTTGGTGCGCCGCCAAAAGCAGGAGCGGCTCTTTGGGCAGTTCATCATCCAATTGCGCCACCAATACGCAACGCAAATTGAGGTCTTCCGCGCCCGGGTGGAGGCCCTCGTCCGCACTACCTGAGGAGGCTGAAAGTGGTCCGAATCGAAGGGAACATACCGTTTGTCGAGCCGCCCCAATGGGCCGTGCTCGAGCGCAGCTTAATCGACCTGATGGACGCCGCCGTCCATCCGCTTTGGGAACGCTACGTGCGCCCGGACGGCTCGGTGATGTGGCCGCCTAAAGACGACTTTAGTGGCATTGACGGCCTCGACGACGCGTACGAGAGCTTTCACAACTGGCCGCTCTTTTACTTGCTCGGCGGCAGCGATCGCGTTCTAGACTATTCCCACCGCGCTTGGGAGGGCATCACCCGGCAGTTTGCCCGCTACGACACCGGCCACGGCCACTCTATGGTCGTCAAAGAATACGAGCAAGGATACGACTGGATGCACCAAGGCGAAGGGTACTTGTTTTTCTACTTGCTGTGCCTCGCCGATCCAACGCACCAAAAGAACGTCGAGCGCGCCCAACGCTATGCGGGTTTCTATCTCAACGAAGACCCAGCGGCCCCCAATTACGACGCCGAGAAAAAGCTCATCCGCTGCGCCCACAACGGCAGTATGGGGCCGGCGCACCGCAACTTTGCAAAGCACTACACGGCCTATCGCTACGCCCAGTGGAAGCCTTGGCCCTTGCCGTTCCACGACGTTCCCGGCATTGCCACGGTTGAGGATTTGCAAAAGCCGGGCATGGAAGAGAAGATGGGCCAAACCCTCGTCGAGCGGATGAGCCGCGGCGATGTGGCCTGCAACCTCGCCGCGACCAGCATGGTGACCAACGCCTACCTGTGCCGCGGCGATGACAAGTACCGAGCTTGGGTCGAGGAATACACCGAGGCTTGGATCGAGCGCACCCGGCAAAACAACGGCATCCTGCCCGACAACATTGGCCTTTCCGGGCAGATCGGCGAATACATCGACGGCAAGTGGTACGGCGGCTACTATGGCTGGACTTGGCCGCACGGCTGGCACCACCTGAGCGACGCCTGCATTGCGGCCGCTGAAAACGCGACCTTGCTCTCCGGCGACTTGCGCTACATGGACTTCCCGCGTTCCCAAATTGACGTGCTGATGCAGCAAGGAGAAATGAGAGGCCAGACGCTGTATGCGCCGCACTTCTACCACGACAAAGGCTGGGATGGCTACAGCCCCATGCAGGCCCAGCCCACGACCCACCTCTGGTGCATGAGCATGGAGCAAGCGGACCTAGAGCGGCTCAACCAGCAGCGCAGCCCCGACAACGGGCGGCAGGTGCGCTCGCACTTTTCCAAGCACGGCGGCGGCCACGAAGCCGCGTGGACCGCCTATCTCGCCGGCAACTACCCGGAATATCCGGTGGACATCCTGCGGCACAACCACGCGCAAGTCTATCAGCGCTTGGCCTTTATGCGCGACGACCAGCAAGACCCTGCTACGTACAGCGACGCCTATCTGCAAGTGCGGAACCCCGTCACCGTTGAGGGCTTGGTGCAATTGACGATGGGGGCCCCGCTCTTCATGTACAACGGCGGCCTGCTCATGGCCCGCCTGCGCTACTTCGACCCGCAACGCGGCCGGCCGGGCTTGCCGCCGGATGTGGCCGCCTTGGTGGAATCGCTCGCGGCCGACCGGGCCGTCCTGCACTTGGTCAACCTGCACCCGACGCAGGAGCGCGAGGTCTTGCTGCAGGCCGGGGCCTTTGGCGAGCACAACTTCACCCGCGTCTCCTACCAGCAGCGCCGGGCCATCGCGGCAGCAGAAGCCGGCCTTGGGCACACCCACGCCGCCCAATACCAGCAGACCGTGCAGGGCCAGCTAGCGGACAAAACGGTCGCCGTACAGGGCCGCCGCTTCACCGTCGGCCTCCAAGCGGGCGCGGCCATTCGGCTCGACTTGGGCATGGAGCGTTTCGTCAACAAGCCCTCTTATGCCCGGCCGTGGTAGGGGCCGCCTTGAAAAGCAGGGGCGAAATTCCCTATCTTGCACCGGCACAATCACTCTTAACAAAGGATCGCCGATGATGACCCCCGAACAGCGTTACTTCTTCGATTTGACCGGCTACCTGCACCTCGAAGGCGTGCTCCAAGGCGCAGCGTTGCAAAAGGCCCAAGAAGCGGCGCAGCGCTATATCGACACCCCACCCGACCGAGTGCCCGACGGCTTTGCGATCAATCTCGAGCGCGAGCATTTCAACTGGTATTTGCACGCCTTTGCCTTTGACAAAGCCCTTGAAGCCCTGACCATGCACCCGGTGACTTGGCCGATCATCAAGGAATTGCTTGATGACCGACCGCGGCTCAGCGGCGGCAACATGATGGTCGATTTCCACGGCAAACCCTTCCATCCCCTGCACTCGGGCCACGAGAGTGCGCTGCGGTCGGCCGTGCCGGGCTGGCGTCGCTACCAAGTCCACAACGGCCGCATTTCCTGCAATGACTTGGTCTTTTTCTTTTACCTGACGGATGTGCAGCCGGGCGACGGCGGGCTCATCATCCTGCCCGGCTCGCACAAGGCCAACTTCTCCCGCCCGCTGGAAATGTTCTACCCGGGCAGCTATGAGGACGGCACGTACAACGACGGCTACAACTCGACCGAAGTGCCCGAGGGCGTGGTCAATTTCAACCCCAAGGCCGGGGACGTGGTCGTCATTTCCGAGTTGGTCGTCCACGGTGCCCTTTCTTGGCAGCCCAAAGACCGCCAGCGCCGCTTCTTGACCCTGCGCTATTGCAGCCAGCACATTCCCGCTTCCAATCCTTTGCCCGAAGGCGTAAAGGCACGGCTCTCGCCCGAGACCCTCGAACTGATCGAAGTAGCACCCTTCCCAAAAATCAAAGGCATTGTCGAACGAGAGGGGCTTTCATAAGTAAGCGAATTACGGCTCGCGGGTGCAGGCTGGTCGGCGGCGGAGCAAGCCCTGCTCCCAGCACCAATTGATCGTCCGCGTCAACCCTTCTTCTTGAGTTGTATAGGCCAGACCCAACTCAGCGGTGGCCCGGCGACCGTCGGCGCAGAAGCCGTGGGCGATGAGGCGGTAGGTTTCCCAAGACAGGACCGGCGGTCGGCGGGTCAGGTGCGCCAGGACCTCGCCGCCGAGTGCGTAGGGAGCGGCCAGCGGCGTGGGAATGGTCGGCGGCACCCAGCGGCCAGCTAACCGACAGATCCGTTGGCCGAGTTCGGTCAACTGGCCGACCGTGCCCGCGAGTATATAGCGTTCCCCCACCCGGCCCTTTTCAGCCGCCAGCACGTGCCCCCGCGCCGCGTCGTCGATGTATATCAAGCTCACCCAGCCGGGAAAGAGCGCGGGAACCCGACCGTTGAGCAAGTTGAGGATAAAGCGTCCGGTGGGCTTGAGATCGCCCGGGCCGTAGATGGCCGCGGGCTGGACGCAGACGAGCGGCACCCCTCTTTCCGCATACGCGAACGCCACCTGCTCGGCTGCGCGTTTGGCTTTTTCATACCGCGAGAGAAAGTAGCCGCGATGGACCGTTGCCTCGGTGGCGACTTGGCCTTTGGCCTCGCCAATACAGACGGCCGTGCTGGTATAGATGACCTTGGCGACGCCGACCGCCAACGCCGCGGCCATGGCGTTGCGGGTTCCCTCGGTTTCAGTGGCCAAAAGTTCGGCCTCGTCCAACCCCCACAGGTCGTAGAGTGCCGCAGCGTGGAACAGGGTATCGCACCCGTCGAGCGCGGCTTCGATGCTCGCACGGACGAGAATGTCGCCGCGAATGATCTCAACGCCCAAACGCTCCAGCCCCTTCGTCTGACTAGTGGGCCGCGCCAGCACCCGGATTTGTGCGCCGCCCGCGACGAGGGCGCGGACCAAGGCCCGGCCGACAAAGCCGGTGCCGCCCGTTACCAACGCCCGCATTAGGCGGCCCACTTTCTGCGAGTTCGCATGTCGAACCTCCCTTTTGGTCGGTATATACGAAAATTCCGGCCACAGCCCAACATGATTGTCAAAATGCCATTGTACGGGAGGTCTCAGGGGCCATTGTCCTTGCCCGACGGCGGGCGTCGATCCTTATCCCTTCCTCGTTGCCAATCGCCTAGTGCGCGGCTCTTATGTCAGCGGTTTGTCGGCGTTGGCACACGCCGGTGTGATTCCCGAGTACGTGCCGGAAGTGACCAGCGCGACCCCCGAGCGGCCCCAACTCTGCCAGACGCCGCTAGGACGCTTTTCCTATCGCCATCTCAAGCCCAATCTGCTCTACGGATACCAACAGGTCGATTTGGCTCGGGGCCAGTCGGCTTTTGTCGCCGCGCCAGAAAAGGCCCTGCTCGACTTGATCTATTTACAGCCGCACGGCGATGCACCGGCTTATCTCAAGGAACTGCGCCTCGACTTGGGGGCCTTGGACCTAAAGGAGCTGGACCGCCTAGCGGCCATCGCCGCCCGTCCCAAGCTGCTGCGGGCCGCCCAGCGCATTCGCGCACTGGCCCGAGACGCGATGTTGGGCTACGAGACGCTGTGAAGGATGCCGCGCTATTGAACCGAGAAACCGCGTTGCAGCTACTCGCTGGCTAGCGGCCATTGCCGCGGACGATCTGCTCCATGACGCGGTTGGTGCGGGCGGCACTTGCGCCGGTGCTGGGGCAAGTGCCCCGGCCCAACAGGGCATTGACGATGGTTTGGACGAGTGGCTGCTGCACGTGTTCAGGAGGATTAAAGGCAAAGGTCTCAGTGCCGGCGTCCGTCTCCAATTCGACCGGGGTGAAGGCAAACGTGGAAAAGGCGATCCGGCCCTTGTCGCCGACGATTTCGATCCGGTCGCGGGGCTGGTCGGCGGCAAAGTTCCAGACGCCTGCGCCGAGTGCGCCGGACTCAAAGGCGAAGCTGGCGGCAACCGCATCTTCGGCCTGATAGAGCCTCGCTTGGTTGGTCGCGTGGCCCGAGGCTTGGGCGATGGGGCCGAGCAGAAAGTCGAGGAAGTCGAGCTGGTGCGAGGCGAGGTCGAAGAAGTAGCCACCGCCCGAGATCGCGGGGACGACGCGCCAAGGCAGGTCGTCCGGGTCCTCGGATGCGGGTTGGCAAAGCGCGATGGAGGCGAAGCGCACCGCGCCGATGGCCCCTTCCTCGACGAGCGACTGGACCTTGAGAAACGCGGGCAAGGCGCGGCGGTAGTACGCGACAAAAAGCGGCACCTCGGCCCGGGCGCAGGCGTCGATCATCGCCAAACACTCGCCGTGATTGCGCGCCATTGGTTTTTCGACGTACACAGGTTTGCCGGCCCGGGCGACTTGGGCAGTGTAGGAAGCGTGGGTGTCGGGAGGCGTCGCGATATAGACCGCATTGACGTCCGGGTCGCCGATGAGCGCGTCGGCGTGGTCGTACCAGCGAGGTACGCGGTGGCGCTCGGCGTAATCGCGGGCTCTGTCCGCGTTGCGGCGCATGACCGCGACCAGCTCGGAATCGCGAGTCTTGTACAGCGCGGGGCCACTCTTTACTTCGGTGACGTCGCCGCAGCCAATGATCCCCCAGCGAATTGTAGCCATAAACGGTACTCCCGTGCGCGAGTTAGGCGGCCCGTCGGACGATGGATAGCAGGCCATCGCCGTATTTTTCGGCCTTGGCCGGGCCGATGCCGTGCGCCAGCTTGAGTTCTTCGAGGCTGGCGGGCCGCAGCAAGACGATGTCGCGGAGGGTGCGGTCGCTGGCGATGACGTAGGGAGGGACCTTTTCTTCGCGGGCCAGCGTCATGCGGTAGTGCCGCAGTGCTTCAAAGAGGGCTTGGGCGTTTTCGTCGAAATCTCCGCTGAGATCGGGGGTGCGCGGGCGGGCGCGGGTGGTGCGGGCTGAGCCAGAACCCGTAGAAATCGAAGAGGGGTCAGGGGCGCGTGAGTGGGCGCGGCCGGCCGGGAGCGAGGCCGACTGGGGCGGCAAGAGCAGGCGGGCGGGTCGCTCGGCGTGGATGACTTGGCGTCCTTCTTCCGTGAGGACGACGACCGGCCGCTCGCCGCCATAAAAATCGACCCAACCGGCCGTGACCAACCGGCGCAAAAGCCGCAAAAGCCACCGCTCAGAGTGGTCCTTGAGGATGCCAAAGGTCGGCGTCCGATCGAGCCCGTCGCGTGCAAGGCGTGCGTCTTGGGTGCCGCGCAGGAGCTTGGCCGCCATTAGGATGCCGTAGCGTCCGTGCAGCCGGGCCACCGCGCAAAGGGCCTTGCGCACGGTGGTGGCAACCTCTGTGGCGTCGCTCGCCTCGGCGTGGGAGAGACTGGCGCAGACATCGCAGCGGCCGCAGCCCGACAGCGTTTCCGCCTCGTCGCCGAAGTAGCGCAAGATCGCGTCGTGGCGACAGGACCCGCCCTCGCTCCAGCGCATTAGTTCCAAAAAGAGATTCCACTTGTGCTGGACCACGGCTTGGTCCGGGGCGCGTCCGTTGGCATCGCTTTCGATTAGGTGGCGGCGCAGGGCCATGTCGCCGGGGGAGATTAGCAGCAGGCAGTACGCGGCTTGCCCGTCGCGCCCGGCGCGGCCCACCTCCTGATAGTACGCTTCAATGGAGCTGGGCGGGGCCAAGTGGGCGATGGCGCGCACATCGGCGCGGTCAATGCCCATGCCAAAGGCGTTGGTCGCCACCACGATTTGGATTTGGCCTTGAATAAAGGCGGACTGAACGGCGTCGCGGTCTGGCCCGGTCATGCCCGCGTGATAGGCGGCGACCCGCCAGCCGGTCCCTTGCAGGCGGGCGGCCTCTTCCTCGGTGCTCTTGCGGGTAGGGGCATAGACGATGGCGGTCCCCGGCTGCTGGCCGGAGGGGCCGAGGGCTTCGGCCAGCAGGGCGTCGATTTGCCGCCGCCGCTCGGCCGCGCTGTTGATTTCGGCGACTCGCAGCGAGAGGTTGGGCCGGGCAAAGCCGTGTACTAGCTGGGGGGTGTCGCTGGGTAGCCCGAGGCGCTCGAGGATTTCGTCGCGCACCACTGGCGTGGCCGTGGCGGTACAGGCGAGCACCCGACAGTCGGGCAACTCGCGTATCAGCTCGCCAATCTGCAAGTACTCGGGGCGGAAGTCGTGGCCCCACTCGCTGATGCAATGGGCCTCGTCCACGGCAATAAGCGGGCACTTGATCTGGCTCAGGAGGGCGCGAAAGCCGGAGAAGGTCAGCCGCTCGGGCGCGGCATAGACCAGCTTGTACTGGCCTTGGGCCACTCCGTACATGCGGCGGCGCAACTCGTCGCCATCGAGGGTTGAGGATAGGTACGTAGCGGCGAGGCCACGCCTCTCTAACGCTTGGACTTGATCGTGCATCAGGGCGATGAGCGGCGAGACCACTAAGGTAGTGCCCGGCAGGAGGGCCGCGGGCAACTGGTAGGTCAAGCTCTTGCCGCCGCCGGTGGGGGCGACCAAAAGCAGGCGACCCGTGGCCAGCAGGGCTTCGATGGCTTCGCGTTGACCGGACAGAAACTGCTCAAAGCCGAGCCGGGCCAACGCGGCGTCGAGAACGGCTTGGGGCGGCTTGAGAGAGGCCGCGTCATGGATACAGGGCTGGCTCATAAGAGGTCAATCACTCGACCACAACAACTTCCTCTCCCAGCATATCTACGATCTTGACCGCGACTTTTGCGCTGGTGCGGGGGAGCGTCAGTTCGTATTCGCCTTTGATAAAGTCAGATCTCTTCTGCGGCAGATCGCTTACCGCGATGTTGAAATTCTCGCCGTTGTAGTCCGTGTCCATCAGAACGCAGTCGATCTGCGCTCGGAAGTCGCCGATTTGTTCGTTAAAGAAGGTTCTGTCTATTTCCATTCTCGCCAGAATGGCAGGGCTGATGTAGTCGGCAATTTTGATCGTCGCTTTTTTACCTTTCTTAGCGATTTGCACATCCGCTTCAGCAGGCTGGTCTATTGTTACCCCGTCTTGCTGAATGTCGCAGATCGTGATCTTGTTGATCGGGCTTCTCTCTTGGGCGAGTTCGTCGATGATGCCCATTTCAGAGCCGTTGCAGAAAACGGCAATATCCCGGGTTTCGTCCGGGCGATTGTGGGCAATTTCATCTTTGATGATCTGGACATCCATCCGGTTCAACGGCCTGTTCAGGTCGATGATTTTCGCCAACTTGCCGCCGACTATGCCGTCGAAAAACAGGTCGCCGTTGTCTTTTTGGATGCCGTACTTAGAGATGATAATTTTCTCGAGCCCGTTCTGCTTGGCGAAGTTGTAGTTGTTGACCCGATAGTGAATGAAGCCGCGGCCATTGTCTATCAAGTCGCCGTTTTTTTGATCGATGATTTTTTGTACCCGCTTGATGGTGGTTTGAATCGCGCCCTTGTTCAAATCTGCCACGATCCAGCGACGGCCTAGCTTTTCGGCAACGGCCGCGGTGGTGCCGGAGCCGCAGAAGCAGTCGAGGACGATGGAGCCTTCGTTACTTGAGGCTTTGATAATGCGCTCTAACAGGGTTTCGGGTTTTTGGGTTGGGAAGTCAAGAAGTTCGTCTCGCCAAGCTGAGACATTTGACATATCAACCCACCACGATTCTGGAACTTTACCTTTCCCATGCCTAGCTATTTGGGAATCAGCATCATATTCTGCACCGCCAATTGTTCTTACTGCTGTAAAATCAGCCTTGTATGGTATCCGTATGTCATCGGGATTAAAAATAGCATTGCCGTTGATTTTCTTGTATCGCAATATATTGTCATGTTTTCTTGGGAAGTTTTGTGGGGACGGCCCAGGAAAGGTATAGCACCAGATAATTTCGTTGCCAAAATTTTCTGCTCCAAATACCTCGTCCAACAAAAACCGCAGGTGATGGCTTTTATGCCAGTCGCAATGCAGGTAAATACTCCCCTTGTCGCTCAGCAATTCCCGCAGTAGAATCAACCGTTCATACATGAACTGCAAGTAATTGTCATTCGCCCAAATATCCTCGTATTGCGTCTGCTCGATAGAAGTATGTCCCTCGCCTTTGAGCATTTTGGATTGCCCGCGCAACCTGACTTTGCGGACGTAATCCGAGGCCGAATCAAACGGCGGGTCGATGTAAATGAGATCGACCTTGCCCCTGAACCCGGCGATCAAGAGAGAAGAGAGAATTTCCTTGTTATCGCCGTGGAATAGCAGGTTGTAACTGCTCTTGGCAAATTCCTTATAGGATGGTTCGGCCGGCGGATCTTTAACTTCCACCGTCTCACATAGCTGCGCTGGAAAATGCCGCACGACGTCCAGCGGTTTCTTGCCGACCCAATGGAGCATGGGACGCCCTTTGAGCGGGGCGATTTTGAGCGGGGTTTGCATTTGTTTACCTGCTTACCTGCAAATAGTGAAAAAAATGATAATTAGAGCGATATAAAGGATAAAAAAGATAAAGGGAAGGAAGGTCTCAACAACTGTGAGTTTCCAGTAGCGACTTCTTTTTTTGCCTTCCTCTAACAACTCCCATTCACGCTTAAAAAAGGGATAGGCGAGTTTTTCTTCTAACTCGTGTAAAGCGGCAAATTTTCCCGAGTTGAGTTGGCGATAGGATCGGATAATGACATACCATGCTACGGAGAGAAAAACCCCAAAAATACTAACGGTGGTCAAAATTGCATCGATAGGCATGGTTTCCTCGCCATATCTCAAAAAAGCGGCGAGAAAAATTAACGTGCCCGTCAGCAGACTTACGAAGAGCCTATTTGCTCCTTCTCGTCTTTGACTCACTCTGTCCGCAAGTTCGGCGTGTAGCTTGTAGATTTCCAGAAGCTCCTGTTTCTCGTCCATTATGCTAGCTCCCTTATTGCCGAGACGATGCTTTTGGTTTTTGAACCCAATCGGCAATTGGTTTGATATGCTCTGTGCTTATGGCAGCAGCCTGAGTATAAACGACGTTATATTTGAATTTATCCGGCTGCATATTCTGTAACCGCTCCACGGCCTTCCTTTTCGCCTCCACTGTCCTGTCGCCGCGCTCATTCTCAGCCTTAACCTCGACAATATAAAATTCACCCGTTTTCTTGACAATGACAAAGTCGGGGAAATAGCGGTGGTATCGCTTGTCCTCGCCCATGTATTCAAAATGGAAGTCGGTCTTATTGGGGTCTGTTAGGCCGCCGGTGAATAAAAAGGCTGTCACGTCGTCGGGATTGGTGTTGAGTGCGAATAAAATCTGTCGGAAGAAGGAACGCTCCGGTTCGCTGTCGAAGTTGTACGGCGTGTAGTGGAAGCTCAAGTCGCGCTCGTCTGCATACTCCTCGCGGTCAGCGAACAGCCCGCCGTCTCTCATCCGGTCATAAGTTCGCCTGAGCAGGCGCAAGTGGTGGACGTAAACGCCGTCCTCGTCCTTTGCAAAGAGGTCCATTCCGCTCTCATCCTGAACCCGAATTAGGGCCATCGCCTCGGTGACTTTTTCCTCGATAGTCTCGTAGTCCGCCTGCTGCTCTTCAACTTGCTGAAACAGTCCGTATAAATGAGTACTCGGCATTTCGCCTTCGGGATATAAGCGGTTGAGCTTCTTCAAAATTGGTATCACCGGCAGATGGTAGCGCACGGCAATTTTCCAAGCGGCAGCATGGCAACCTGTCGTTTCCGCTACGACCAGCAGTTCCTTGGTGTCGCCCGTTGGCATCAGGATTTCCTGTAGTCCGCTGAAATCCGGCGTCAGAATGCTGCGGATCACTGCAGGAGCTTCTTGCGATTCCGGTTTGTTCAGGATGAGATTGCCGCTTGGCTTTTCAGTGCGGCCAGCCCGCTTGATCGTGCGAGTGATTTCTAGTTTGGGTAGATCCGTTTTTACAATACGCAGCGTTACGGTCTCTTTATCGCCCGATGCCGCGCTGAGCAGGTCGAGGTCAGTGCCAAAATTGTCTTTTAGTTCCTTTTCTAGCGTCCGCACATTGCCGTAATCGAGAAATACCTTTGCCGAGTGCCCGTTCCCCGGTACTTGTCGCAGGCACCGGGTCGCCGCCTGCAAAACATAATTGTTGCTCGTCGTCTGCTCTTTGATGAGCGCACAGGCAAACAGACTCGGACAGTTCCATCCTTCGACGCCTTTGCCGATCAGAAGAATCACGCGCTTCTGGTTAGTCGGGTTGTTGAGACGCTTAAATTCATCCACTTCCGTCGTGCTCGATTGCTGGGTATTGACCAATATCTGAGAGACGCTTTCGCCCATGCTCGTCATGGCCTGCTCAATCCAAGGACGAGAGTCGTCCAAGTGATCCTGTGTCTTAAAGTAAAAGGCAATTTTTGCCTTTGCTCCGTTGGGGAGCGAGACCTTGCCGTATTGGTTGAAAAACTCCCGGATGATGTCGTTGAACACGCTCTGTTCCGACCGCTTGCCAATGTTGTATAGGTGAATCCCATCGTTGAGACCTTTGAGAATGTTGTCCTTGATGCCGTCTCCAAGTCCGTACCAGACAATGACCTCTTTCAGATACTGTTTCTTGTAATAAGGCGTCCCGGTGGTGTTGACTACGGCTATGATCGGGGTTTGCTCGTGGATGTAGTTGATGGTTTCCCGCACCCGCTTTAGTTGCTTAAAGGTGTTCCCGTAGGTGTGATGCGCTTCATCGGAGAAGACGCCGAGATTCGGCAGGCTGGCGATTTTTTGCAATCTCAAGTTCGCTTGCAGCTCCTTTTCTTTGAAATCTAGTTCGGTCTGATTGCTTCTTCTCCTAGCACGCAGACTGATCTTCTCTGTATTGGTAATGACCAGATTGTAACTGCTGCCCGTCTGGGCTTGTATGTCCTTTTCGTTGCTCGGATACTCAATTTTCAAATTGGCGGCAAAATCTCGATAGAGGTCGGGCGGCAGAATGCTTTCATAAGGCATGTCGCTAAGTTCGCGCAAGGATTCTATAATCGTCGTGCCGGGCGCAAACACAAGCGCGTTTCTCATAAAATGGCCGTTGGGATAGCGCAGGGACATGGCAAACTCAGTGGCGATAATCGTCCCGATCAGCACGGTTTTTCCGGCACCCATGGCCAAGGCGAGGATGTAACTCGGATAGTCTAGCATCGCGGCCTCGTGCAATGCCTGAATTTTCTTTTCCGCGACAAAGTCGGGATCGCTTTTGACTTTCTTGAGAACGGCTTCTAGGGTCGCCCACTCCAGCGCATCCCTCGATATGGTAACGCCGAGAGTCTCAAAAAAAGTTTTCTTATCGTCTCCGTAGTAGTGCTTATAGAGGTCTATGATGTGAGGGGTGTTCCGTTTGAGCCGGATATACCAGTACACCTCAAGGGCGAGAAACTGGGGTTCGCGCAGGAACCTGAGCGTTGAGATGCCTTCCGGTGTATCCCGCTGGAACGCGAGGATTTCGCCGATAAGTGGGTAGTCATCACAGGTATATCCGCCTTTGCGCCATTCAGAAGCAGATTGCTTTAGATCGTCAAACAGGGGCATCAAGTGAACTTCCTTTGCATTAGAGGCTTGGAGCGTGGTGGCGTCTCGCACGAAAAATATAACTCGTCGGAACAGCCGGTCCAAGACTCTTGCAATTGGCGTACCAACGCTTCGCGCTCCCATTTCTCAGAAGAAGACGAGCACGTACCGCAAGAAGCATGTG
Organism: Candidatus Latescibacterota bacterium; assembly: GCA_965242865.1. Classification (GTDB taxonomy): domain Bacteria; phylum Latescibacterota; class UBA2968; order UBA8231; family UBA8231. The sequence goes on along the minus strand of CBDETK010000013.1, from coordinate 2,885,096 downwards.
TCGAATACTACACAGCACTGTATCGTCTGCCGGACGCGGGCGCGGGTAGCCTAGCCCTAAGAGAAAATTCGGTAGTGTATTCGTTTGAAAATAGCCTAGGAGGAAAGAGCCTCTCTCATCCCAAAAAGGAAGGGGTGTTCTCATCGGATGGTCGATCTTTTGAACCTCCGTTCTTGGTCTCAATTCTCTTTTTAATCGTGTCTATAACACTAGCGTTAGAAGATCTTTTACTCCGCCAGCGAAAGAAAAAATAAATACTAAAGATCGGGCCGAAGAACGCAATGGATACGTACAGAAATTTTGCTATCTCCCACTTAAAATCAGAGGTCGCCAATGACCCTATACATGTAAGTCCAGATGAAAGGAGTATGCTTGCATAGGACAAATCCAACGGCGTATCTTTCAATCCTGATTCTATTTTTTCTAACTCTCCTTCTTTGACCTCAAATAAATCAACCGAGTCGACTCTACCTCGTCTTACTGGAAGACTTTCTTCGTCATGTGGGGGTAGAGGGGGAAGTGAAGCCATTACAATTTTTCCTTTAACCAGTCACTATGTTTTTCACTATAGGCATTCCTCCACGCAGAATATGTCCCGGATCGAATGACAAAGATACGGTCCTGATCGGAAAGAGCCTCGGCTAGAAAATTTCTAATTTCGGCAGGAGGTTTATCCGATATAATGGCCCAGCAGTTACCGTGAATAGGACAATAAGAACCAAACTTCTTTAGTTGATCTCTTAGGGGCTCTTGCCTAGAGTCATCTACTTCAAAAGTAACAATATAAGTATCCATTTAGACATCTGTCCGGGATTTTGCGTGAGCAAATCAACCGCCTTTCTCTAAAGGAGGGTGTCATATATGCCTAACCCGCTACAGGCCCTGTCATTTCAGGGCGGCCCAAAGAAAATACAAAGGGAGCCTAACCTATTCAAGTGCTTCCGTTTTCACGGAACGAGCATGTTGGCCTGAAGAGCTAACCGTCAGACCGCCGCTGATCCCAAGGGCCGTAGATGGCCAGTGTGGTCCCGGGGTGCTGGATATTGACGAAGAGCACGTGCCCGTCGGGCGAGAAGGTCGCGCCGGCGAATTCGGACTCGTTCATGCGATTGTGCCCGAAGCGGTAAATCTGGCCAGCGGGCGTTACGCCGACCAAGTTGTTGTCCCCGCTGCCGTCCTCGCAGACTATCAAATCGCCAAAAGGCGAGACCGTGAGGTTGTCGGCGTTGTCGACTAGATCGCCATCGTTTGGCTCGACGAACAGTTCGAGCGTCCCCGGGGCTTGGCTCTCGTCAGAGCTAGGCTGGTAGCGGAAAATCTGCCCTTTCTTTTGGCGGCCGCCGCTGGTGCAAGCAAAGTAAATCGCCTCGCGGCCATACCACATGCCCTCGCCGCGGGCAAAGCGGGCGCAGCCCTTGCCGTCAAATCCCTGCAAGCGCAAATCGTCGCCCGGCGACTCGACGTTTTCTATATCGACCCAGCGCACGGCGAGCGGCTCGCCTCGGCGCACCAGCTCTTTTTCCCAGTTGCGGGTATCCAAGCTCGGATGGTCAATTGCGGCCAAGGCTTGCAGCCGGCCAGCCGTTAGTTTGCCCGGGGCGTCGGGGATGTAGCGGTAAATCAAGCCGTCGTCCGTATCTTCGGTCTGATAGACGATGCCCGAGCGGGGATCAACGGCGATGGCCTCGTGCCTGAAGCGCCCCATGGCCTTGAGTGGCACTGGCGCGGCGCGGCGGATTGCTGTGGTCGCGGGAACCTCGAAGTTGTAGCCGTGGTCTTTTTCGATCGGCGCGTCCATCCGCTGGGTCGTCTCTTCGCAACTAACCCAGCTATGCCACGGGGTCGGGCCGCCAGCGCAGTTGATGGCCGTGCCAGCCAAGCTGAGAAATTCCCGCTCCACTGCGCCGGTTTGTGGGTTGTACACGACGGTTGTGGTGCCGCCCAAGCCCGGCAGCTCGCCGTGCCCCCAATCGTACAGATCTTCTTTGGGCAGCTTGCCCAACGCCTCGTTGGCGTCGCCAAAGGCCCCGGCCTCCCGCGCCCCGCTGCTCAACTCGTGGTTGCGCACCAAAACGACGCGGCCCTCGGCCCCGGGAAAAGCGGCCATCCCGTCGGCTGCGCCCGGCACCCGCAGGCCGTCGTCCATGGCTTGGCCGACGCGCGAGAGAATCCGATAGCTAAATCCTTCGGGCAGGTCGAGGATGCCTGCGGGGTCGCGCACGAGCGGCCCAAAGCGGTTTGCGCGTGCAGAATCGCCCCAAGCAAGGTGGCGATGGAGGCCGGCAAAACCGACGGAAACGGCTGCGGCACTTTTGAGAAATTGGCGTCTAGAAACAGGCATGAGATTGGCTCCGATCGTTAAAAGGCAAAAATACCAACATAGATATTATATTATCAAACGATGCGATTCCAAAAACCCCAGTGGCACGACGAATTGCCCTCGACCAATACAACCTTGATCGAGTGGCTGCGCACGGGTCGCAACCTGCCCGATGGCTTCGTGCTAGCGGCCCGGTCCCAGACCGCTGGCCGGGGCCGCTACGAGCGGCAATGGCTCGCCCGGCCCGGTCGCAACTTGACCTTTTCCGCGCTGTTGCGGCCCGATGCGTCGCCCTTGCAGCTCCTGTCGCTGCCGCAAGCTGCGGCCTTGGGCGCGGTAGCTTATCTAAAAGAAAATGGCTTGGCGGCGCAGACCAAGTGGCCCAACGATGTGCTCGTGGGCGGCCGCAAAATTTGCGGCATTTTGGCCGAGCGCTGTACAGGGGTGGTCCTCGGAATCGGCCTCAACGTCAACATGGATGCCGACGAGGCCGCGTCCATCGCCCAGCCCGCCACCTCGCTGCGGGTCGAGACCGGAGCCGAGCGCACGGTAGAGGGGGCCTTGGGCGAGCTGCTGGCGCATTTGCAGGTGTGGATCGGACGCTGGGAAAAAGGCGGCTTTGCTGCGCTGAGTGCGCCGTGGGAGTCGCACTGCGCCAACTTGGGCCAATACGTCGCAGTCGGCGGCCATACGGGCGTGGTGCTGGGCTTTGGCCCCGCCGGGCAACTGCTGCTGCGCGAAGACGATGGGACGCGACGCGAGGTGTGGGTCGGAGATGTAAGGGCATGAGCAGCGTTTTTGGGTTGCTCGTTCTTGGCAAGGAGGCCTTATTCTGACGAAGACATCAAATTTTCCGCATGAGCAGAATCACGCAGTTTTTGAAATGATTCAATTTGCTTTGAATATCTGGCATTGAAAGACTGCAAATACGCTAGGTATCTGGCCGGATCATGGTTGCATTCCTCTGACATTCGCCTTCGGCTCTCTCGTATGCTGTCAATCAATTCTCGATAGGTATCCATGACTATTCACCTCCCATCAGTTCTAGGGGTGTTGTCAAAATTGGCACATGTAAGCCCAATAGTGCATTGATGCGACGGATGTGTCCAATTTTATTGGCATTGGCAAGATGCACACAGTTCCAAGTGAGGAGATAATCAAATTTATAAAATGATGCCAAAGCCAGATGCAAGGCATCTCCAAGAGGATTACGCGGCATCAGATGATGCTGAATATAGACCTCTACAATCTCGCCGATCTCGTCCCCGGCTGGAATGGCCGGCAGAGTAGCAGCCAAACGTAAAGCGTCATCTCGATGTGACAGATTACCAGCATCCAATTCAGCCAGAACGGCTGTGCTGGTCGATATTAGGTAATGAGAGCGGCACCGATCCCACCATTGACGTGTCCAGTCGCGCATCGCAATAGCTGCTGGTTCAGTACGACGCTCATAGTAGAAGCTAAAAATCGATGTCTCAATGTAAACCGTTTGTTCCACGATCCATAATAGTCGTTTTGATAAGCCGTAGGGACGGGTTGGTCCGCTGTGGAGCGGTTATCAGTTATCAGCGTATGTGCGCCAGCACCTGTCCGTCGGCCACCTGATCCCCGGCCTGGACCAAAATATCGGCCACCGTGCCGCCGACGGGTGCTGTTACCGGCATTTCCATCTTCATGGCTTCGAGCACTATGATGCCATCGCCCGTTTGGACGGAGGCACCGACTTGGACGAGGTGGCGGATTACTTTCCCGGGCATCTGGGCTTGTACCGGAGTGCTGTCTTGGGCCTTGGGGGTCGGCGGGACAGCGGCCGCGTCTGTGGCTGGGTCCAAGCTGACTTGGAAGCGGCGGCCATCCACAGTGGCTGTGTCGCCGTCAATGGCTACGGCATAGCGGCGGCCATCCACGGTGACCTCATAGCGCGCCGGCCCGTCGGCCGGGGGGGGTTCTTGTAAATCCTTTTCTATCTTGCGCACCCCGATCTCGCCTTCGCCCTTGAGGAAGGCAAGGCCCTTGTCTTGGCAGGTGGCGACGATGAAAATGTTTTCGTCCGTCTCGGGGAGGCCGGCTTCCCGCAGTTGGTTGCGGGCCGGTTCGACGCCTTTGTTCGGGTCGGCGTCGTTGCGGGCGAGCGGCTTTTGGGTCGTTGGCTCTAGCTCGAGTTGTTGGGCCGCGATCTCCACGACCGAGGGGTCGGGCGCGACGGGCGTCTTGCCAAAGTAGCCCAAGACCATTTGGCCGTAGGGCGCGGCGATCCGCTCCCAAGGGCCGAACATGACGTTGTTAAAAGCCTGCTGAAAGTAAAATTGCGAGACCGGCGTCACCGAGGTGCCGAACCCGCCCTTTTCGACGACCTCGCGCATGGCCTTGATCATGTCTGGGTACTTGTCCATGATGCCGTTGTCGCGCAGCATCTGGGTGTTGGCCGTCAGGGCGCCGCCGGGCATGGGGCTCCAAGGAATCATCGGCTCGACCGCCACCGCTTCGGGGGGCAGGAAGTAGGAGGCCATGCGCTCCTTAAAGACTTCCTCGGCCTCGCGGATCTTGTCGACGTCGATGTCGAGATCGTAATCGGAGCCGCGCAGCGCGTGCCACATGACGATGATGTCGGGCTGGCAGGTGCCGCCGGAGCAAGGGGCCATGGACAGGTCGATGGCGTCGGCCCCCGCGTCGAGGGCGGCCAGGTTGGCGCTGACGCCAATGCCGGCCGTTTCGTGGGTGTGGAAGTGGATGAAGGTGCCCTCGGGCAGCAGGCGACGCGCTTGGGAAATGGTCTCATGGACTTTGGAGGGCACGGCCGTGCCCGAAGCGTCCTTAAAGCAGACCGAGTCGTACGGGATGCCGGCGTCTAGTATCTGGCGCAAGGTATGGGCGTAGAAGGCCGCGTCGTGGGCACCGGAGCAGCCCGGCGGCAGCTCCATCAGGGTGATGCAGACTTGGTGGTTGAGCCCGGCATCCACAATGCACTGCCCCGAGTAGATGAGGTTATCGACGTCGTTGAGCGCGTCGAAATTGCGGATGGTGGTGATGCCGTGCTTTTTGAAGAGCTCGGCGTGGAGCTTGATGATGTCGCTCGGCTGCGATTCGAGGCCGACCACATTGACTCCCCGCGCCAAGGTCTGTAATTCGGCGTCTGGGCCGGCCGTTGCGCGAAAGGCGTCCATCGCGGCAAAGGCGTCTTCGCCGCAGTAGAAGTAGAACGACTGGAAACAAGCGCCGCCGCCGGCCTCAAAGTAGTTGATGCCAGCTTCCTTCGCCGCAGCGACCGCGGGCAGAAAATCGGACGTGAAAACGCGCGCTCCATAGACCGACTGAAAGCCGTCTCGGAAGGCGGTACACATGAAGCGAACTTTCTTCTTGCTCACGGTTGCATCCTCGTTGTCTATCCCACCAGCACCGCCCACAAGACGCCGGCGCCGACAGCCGAGCCGATGACGCCGGCGACATTGGGGGCCATCGCGTGCATCAGGAGGTAGTTGTTGGGGTCTTCCTGCTGGCCCATCATCTGCACTACGCGGGCCGAGTCCGGCACGGCCGAGACCCCGGCCGCGCCGACGAGGGGATTGATTTTGTCTTGGGTGAAGAGGTTCAAAAACTTGGCGAAGAGTACGCCGGTGGCCGTGGCGATTGCAAAGGACAGGGCGCCGAGGCTGAAAATGAGCACCGACTGGGGCGTGAGAAAGGTCTGGGCGTGGGTTGAGCAGCCGACCGAAAACCCGAGGAGAATGGTGACGATATCGACCAGCGCGGTGCGGGCGGTCTGGGCCAAGCGCTCGGTGACGCCGCTTTCCTTGAGCAGATTGCCTAAGCACAGCATGCCGATCAGGCCGATCGCGCCCGGGGCGAGGAGGGCGCAGATGAGAAAGGCGGCGATGGGAAAGATGATCTTTTCGCGCTGCGAGACCTCGCGTGGGGGCTTCATGCGGATCAGCCGCTCGCGGCGCGTGGTCAGCAGTTTCATCACCGGCGGTTGGATGACGGGCACGAGGGCCATGTAGGAATACGCGGCGATGGCGATAGCTCCCAACAGGTGGGGTGCCAGCTTGGCCGCGAGGAAGATCGCCGTTGGCCCGTCGGCGCCGCCGATAATGCCAATGGCCCCGGCCTCGGCCGGGGTGAAGCCTAGGTACAGCGCACCGATCAGGGTGAGGAAAATGCCCGTTTGCGCGGCTGCGCCCAGCAGCACCAGCCGGGGGCTGGAGAGCATGGTCGAAAAGTCGGTCATCGCGCCGATGCCGAGAAAGATAAGCGGCGGAAAGATCCCTTGGCTGACGCCGAAGTAGATGTAGTAGAGCACGCTGCCTTCGTCGTACACGCCGATGGCCATGCTGGCGATAGACGGGATATTGCCGACGATGCAGCCGAAGCCGATCGGCAGCAGCAGCAGCGGCTCGTAGTCTTTGCGGATGGCGAGGAGGATGAAGACCGCGCCGATCGCCAGCATCAACAGGTTGCCGCCCGACATGTTGGCCACGGCCGTGGTGGTGAGGAATTCGAGGAGAATCGCCATGGCCGCTTAGTCGCCTTGGCGTCGCGCGTGCAAGGCAACGCTGATGGCGGCGATGGCCGCGGCGTTGGTTTCTTTGCTCTGGCTCTGCGTGTGGAGCTGGGCTGGGGGGATATGCGGGTTGATCGCGGCGAGAATCCGCGGCAAAGCATCAATAAAGACGCTGACCAATACCAAGGCGGTAAAGACGATGCTCATGCCCACAAAGGCCAGGTCTAATCCCTGGGCGACGGGGTTGTCAAGTGCGAGTTGCTTCATGTCTAAATGGCTGGGTGGAAGGTGAAAAACATTAAAGTATGGCGGTGGGCCGATAAGTCAAAAGGCGTCAGAACGTCGGCCCGGGCTGTTCGACGAGGGCCTTCAGGTAGAGACAATACGCATTGTCTTTGGAGTAATGGGCGATGCGGAGGAGCTGGTCCGCGCCAATGTAGCCCTTGCGGTACGCTATTTCCTCAATGCAGCCCACTTTAAGCCCCTGCCGGTGCTCAATGGTTTGGACGAAGTCACTGGCCTCTAGGAGGCTCTCGTGCGTCCCGGTGTCGAACCAAGCGAAGCCTCGTCCCAACACTTTGACCTTGAGCTGCTGGCGGCGCAGGTACTCGTTGTTGACATCGGTGATTTCCAGCTCGCCGCGGGCCGAAGGCTCGAGGCCGCGGACGATGTCGACGACCTCGCCATCGTAAAAGTAAAGGCCGATGACCGCGTAGTTGGACTGGGGGGTTTGCGGCTTCTCTACAATGCGGCTGGGGTGGCCCGCTCCGTCGAACTCGACGATCCCGTAGCGCGTGGGGTCGCTCACGTAGTACGCGAAAACCAATCCGCCCTCCCGCAGTTGGCTGGCGCGCTGTAGAATCGCAGTCAGCCCGTGCCCGTAGAGGAAGTTGTCGCCGAATATCAAGGCACAGGGGTCGCGGCCGGCAAAATCCGCCCCCACGACAAAGGCGTGGGCCACGCCCTCGGGCCGCGGCTGGACTGCGTATTCAATGCGCAACCCCAGCCGCTCGCCATCGCCGAAGAGCTGGCGGTAGAGCGCGGTGTGCTCTGGGCTGGAGATGATGAGGATCTCGCGGATATCGGCCAGCATGAACACCGACAGCGGGTAGTAAATCATCGGCTTGTCAAAGATCGGCAGCAGCTGCTTGGAGACCGATACGGTCAAAGGGTAAAGGCGCGTGCCAGCGCCGCCGGCGAGAATGATGCCTTTCATAGCTTACTCAATGGCCTTTTTTTGCGGCCCTTGGGGCCGGGGCCGCTGCGGCCAGACGATCTGCCGCCGCTCGGGCGTCAAGCGCACCAACAGCTCGTCCGAGGGGTGGTAGCCGTGGCGGAAGTTGCCCCAAGAGGGGCCGTAGCGATAGACGAAAATCCGGCGGGAGCCTTCGTTATTGCGCCGGGCCGAGCCGTGCGAGAGCCCATCGACGAAGAGCAGGGCGTCGCCTCGGGCCATAAAGCATTCGACCGCACCGGCAATGCCCTCGACGGTCGCGCCGCCGGGCCGCATGCGATGCCGCTCTAAGTGGGGGTGCGCGAAATTGGACTTGTGGCTGCCGGGGATTAGCATGGTGCCGCCGTCGCCCGGGCCGATGTCCGTGAGCGCGACGAGGATGTTGATTTGGCCGCACATGTAGCGTCCGCCGTGGTAGCGGAATTGGTTGCGCATGATGGGCGGGTAGCCGCCGGAATGCAGGCCAATGGCCTCGCCTCGTTGGCGGAAGTTGGCAAAGTTTTCGTCGATGAAAAGCGGCCCGTGGGCGTGGTCGAACGTGCCCTCGCCGCCGACGAAGTGCTGCACTTTCTCGAGCCAAGCGGGATGGTCGATCATCCGCTCAAAAGGTTCGCCCGCCTCGTAGATTTGCTGCAAGTTGAGGCCATCCACCGTGCCGTACGTGTGGGCGTGGACGTGGCCGTACCAGTCGCCCGGCTCCAGCGGGGGGATGGCGTTGAGGCAATCGTTGAGCGCTTGGACCTCGTCGGCGGTCAGCGCGCCCTCTAAGTGCAGGTAGCCGCGCAGGTCAAAGAGATAGTTTTCGAGGTCGGTGACCATTAGGTCCTCCGCTGGACGGGTCTGGTGGTTGTCCTTTACGTCCAAACGGTACGGGGTGGATTCCCGCCCCGTGTCGGAGCACGGGGTGACGTTCTTTCGTGGGAACGACGGGGGCCGGCACAGGGGCCGGCCCCCTACGGTTTGTTCAGCACGACCCAAGATGGGTTTTCAGACCGCTGCTAAGCGGAATTAAAGGGCCGCTTGCTTTTCGCGTCAACACCGCTCCGGCGGGGGCTTCCCTTGTCGCCGGCAGGGTGCTCCCGTATTTTGAGGCCGCTTCCCAACCAAAAGGAGACTCCAATGATCGAACATCCCTATCAGAATTTGAGCGGCGGACGCTGGCTAGCCGGCAACCTGCACGCACACACCACCGCCAGCGATGGCGAGCGCGACCACCAAGCGGTACTCGACGACTACGCCAGCCGCGGCTACGGCTTCTTGGCGATCTCCGACCACGACATCTATACGTCCTCGGCAGACTACGAGCAATACGACGCCCAAGGGATGATTTTGGTGCCGGGCAATGAGATTACAGCCAACGGCCCGCATATTTTGCACGTAGGGGCCGCAGCGCGGGTCGCTCCCCATGCGGAGCGGCAGCAGGTACTCGACGAGGTCAATGAATCGGGCGGTGGGTTTGTTCTTTTTAATCATCCCAACTGGCGCGGCCATTTCAACCACTGTCCGCAGGAGCTTTTGCAGGTCTGTGAAGGCTATGTGGGTTTGGAGATTTACAACGGCGTGATCGGCCGCTTGGAGGGCAGCCCCTACGCGACGAATCGCTGGGACATGCTGCTGAGCGCGGGAAGACGCCTGTGGGGGTTTGCCAACGACGACAGCCACGCGGCCGAGGGCGATGTGGGGTTGGGGTGGAATGTGGCTTATGTGGAAGAGGAGACCGCCCACGGCGTGGTAAAGGCCCTGCGCGCCGGCCGCTTTTACGCCTCGACCGGCGTCGAGATCAACCATATCCAAGTCGAGGGGAACCGGGTCTGGATCGAGACGGAGAATGCGGCGCGGATCGTGGCGTTGTGCGCGGGCGCGAAGCGAATCGCCGTGGCCGATGGGCGGGAAATCGAGGTGGAAGTGCCGGCGCAGGCGGGGTACGTGCGCTTTGAGTGTTGGGGGGCTGGAGAGGCGTTTGCTTGGACGCAGCCATTTTTTCGGGAAGCGAGCGAGTAACATGGGCGATTTGATCGCAGTGCATCCAGATTTTGACGGCGTTTGGCCCTTTGCCGCCGACCACTTCCGCACCTTGTGGCCCAAAGCGGGCTTTGTGCGTCTCGCCCATGGCGACGAGCGGCCCTTGGGCGAGATCGTGGAGGACCCGCGCCCAGTGACGCGATTGGCCACGCTCGGCGTGCCAGTGCGCCTGACGTGCCTAAAGCGGTTCAGCGCGTTGCAGGAGGCGACCTTTCAGGGGTCTTATGGCCGGCGGCTCGGCGAGGGCTGTAGCGAGTACCTAGCCGAGGCTGGCGTCGCGGTGTACGACCATCCGAGCGAAGGGTTTTGGTCGCAGACCGTGGCGGAATTTGGCTTGGCCTTGACTCTGTGCGGGCTGCGGCGAATTCCCCAGCTGCACCGAGCGATCATCCAAAGCCAAGCGCCTTGGGACTACGAGCCGCCCGAAGGCCTGGGGCGGCCCGGGGCGCGGGGACACCAATTTGGCGACGACCCGGCCTTTGCCAACGGCACGCTGGGCGGCAAGCGGGTGCGCATTGTCGGGGCCGGCAATATCGCCAGCCGCTACGCCAGCTTCGCTGCCATGCTCGGCGCTGAGGTGGCGGCTTGGGATCCGTTTGCCACCGAGCCGTGCTTCCACCGGGCTGGGTCGCGCCGCGTGTACCATCTGGAGCAGCTCGTCGCCGATGCCGAGGTGTTCGCGCCCATGGTGCCGCTGACGGAATCGACGTGCGGCTTGGTCGAGGCTGGGCACATCGACGCGCTGCCCAAGGGCTGTCTGGTGGTGCTGGTGACTAGGGCCAAAATCTGCGATACCGACGCAATCCGCCGCCGCGTGCTGGCCGACGAGTTGAGCCTAGCGGCCGACGTGTGGGACCAAGAGCCGCTGCCGTTGGACGATCCCCTGCTGGGGCGGCACAACGTGGTGCATACGCCGCACAATGCCGGGCGCACGATCGACGCGAACAAGGCGTGGGCCGAGAAATTGGCGGTGCAATTCAAGCCGCGTTAGTTTATACTTTTACTGTCCGTTACTCAACTGAAAATACCCACTTAGGGAGCTGTACATGCGGGGGATCGAAGCGGCGCAAGCAGGCCAGCGGCAGCGCAACAAAGCGCTGTTGGGCGGAGTGCGCTACCTAGGCGAGCAGGTGCATTCCGAGGTCTTGCCGCTCACCGTACATATCGGCCAACAACAAACGTTGCACCCCGAGCAAATCGCCGCCCTAGAGGGCTTGCAGATCGAAGCCGCCGAGTTGGCGATTCGCTCGCTGGCCTCGCTGGCCGCAATCGGCGAGCTGGATCATCTCGGCGGCGGTCTAGAGCTGATTCCGCCGCTCTTGCTGACCTTGGCTGTCACCGACTACGAACGCATCGAATACACCATTGAACACGCCCACACCTCCGTGGGCTACTACGCGGCCTTGGCGGCCCTGGGCTTTGTCGATGAGCAGCTCGTCGTCGAGGGGTTTCGCCGCGGGCTCGACGCTCCCGGGCACGTGGCTTGGCTGCCGGGCGGCACCCAACTCAACGGCGGGCGCTTAGGGGTGATGATCCCGGTGGCAGTGGGCCAAGCCCTCGGCAAGCGGGCCAAGGTCGGCGCGGATAGCTGGGTCGTCTGCCACTGCGGCGACGCCGGGTACATTTCGGGCCAAGCCCTCAACGGCTTCAACGGCGCAGCTGTCCACGGGGCGCCCATCACCTTTGTCATGCACCGCAACGGCATCCAGCTTTCGGGCCCTACCGAGGGCATCATGGACAAGGACCCGCGCCCGATCGTCGCGGCACTGGGCGTGGAAGTCATTGAGATCGAGACCTTGCACGACGCCGCGGTGCTCTACGAAGCCTATCGCCAGGGCTACGAACTGGCGCGGCAGGGCCAGCCATCGCTGATCTATCCCACGGGAACGCACGAGGGCCTCGGCGACTTTGGCGCACGCTTGGGCATTGGTCCCGAGGTCGCAACGTTTGCGGCCGAGCACGGCGTTGACCTGAGCACCCGCGTCTGGGTTCCCGGCTCGCTGATGAGCTACCGCGACCTAGTGCCGATGCTCGAGTGCCTCTTCTTGGTCAACAAGCTCCCCGGCGGCGAAGGGCATCACGACGGCCATCTGAAGGGCCGCGACGCCGCGCAAGTGCTGGGCAACCCGATGTTCCAAAAAACAGCGGCCGCCTGCCAAGCCCTAGCGGGCCTGCGCCGAGCGCAGAAGCGTCCAGTCGAAACCCGGGCCAGACCCGCTCCCGGCAGCCGCAACTTGGTCCTGCCGCAAAGTGCGCGAGAAGAGGTGAGCCTGCCCGCGATGGGCACCAGCGAAAGCCCGCGCGCCGGTTCCGAAGCGGGGTACGCGGCCGTGGCCGCGCATTTTCCCGACGACGTCTTCGTGGTTAGCTGCGACCTCGACCCCTCGACCAAATTGGCGAAGGCGCGTGGGTTCTTGGCCGCTGATCACCAGTTCGAGATGAGCATTGAGGAGCAAGCCGCTTGTCTGATTACCAACGGGTTGGCCATGCGCGGGCCGGGGCCGCAGTTCAATGTGGTATCGACGTTTGCCGCCTTTTACGAGGGCATTGCCCGCGAAGGCTTTGACGTCTGGCGTTATCAGCGCAACCTCACCGGCGTCAACGAGGGCCTCAACGTCGCCTTCCACGTCTCGCACGTGGGGGCCTGCACCGGCCGCGATCACTTTTCGGGCTGGGGTTTGGAGTGGATCAACGTCGGCTTGAGCTATCTGCCCTATCTGCACCGCTTCTACGGGCCGGCCGATGCGCGGGCGGCGTTTTTGGCGGTCTGCGATATGGCGGCGCACTACGGCGGGCACGTCATCGGCATCCCGCGCGACTCCCTGCCCATCCTCGAAAAGCAAGACGGCACCGGGCCGCTGTGGGAAGCGGGCGACCCTTGGACGCCGGTGACGGCCTATCGCACCTATCCCGGTGCCGAGCGGGCGATCTTGGCTTTTGGCGCGCCGGCTTTTCTCGCTGGCGAGGCGGCTGCCCAGCTCAAAGGCGCGGTGGATGCCCACATCGTCAACGGGCTACCGCTGCCCGACGGTGCCCTCGAAAAGCTCGTAAGCCGCTATCCCCAAGGCGTAGTAACCATAGAAGATGGCCTGATCGGCGCGGCTAACGTCGGCCTGCGCGGTTTTGCCGGGCTGGTGGCGGGCATCGCCAACGACCTCGGGATTCCGGCCGCGCACATCGGCATTACCGACCCGACGACGGCCCCGTCCGAAGGCCACTTAGAGACGTGGGCACACTTCGGCATTACGACCGAGGCACTCGTCGCAGCGGCGAGCGGGCTGTAGCGAAAATCTGCACATCAAGCAAAAGGCATAACATTATGAAGCCGAGCACACTACTCATCATCGCACTTTGGGCTTTCGGTTGTGGAACCGGCGGCCAAGGTGGGGAAGCAAACGAAGCAAACAAGGAGCTCTTAATGGATCCTGCGGGCGAAGCCTTCAAGGAGCAGGCCCCGGACGAATTCGCAGTGCGCTTGGAGACTAGCGCCGGCCCGGTCGTCATTCAAGTGACGCGCGATTGGGCGCCGCGCGGTGCTGACCGCTTCTACAACTTGGTCCGCAACGGCTTTTACGACGAGCAACGCTTCTTCCGCGTGGTGCCCGGCTTTGTGGTGCAGTGGGGCTTGAGCGGCAATCCAAAGCTGAACATGGCTTGGCGCCAAGCCAACATTCTCGACGACCCGGTCAAGCAGAGCAACACGCGCGGACGAATCACGTACGCCAAAACCAACCAACCCAATACGCGCACGACCCAGCTCTTTATCAACTTGGGCGACAACGCCAATCTCGACGGTATGGGGTTTGCGCCCTTCGGCGAGGTGGTAGAAGGCATGGAGGTGGTCGACCAGATCAACGCCGAGTACGGCCAGCAACCCAACCAAGGGCAGATCGCCGGGCGCGGCAACGCCTATCTCCAAGAAAACTTTCCCAATCTCGATTACATCGTCAAGGCCGAGATCATCGACTAAGTTGGCCGCTGAAATCCGCAACGAGGCCGTCGGGTTGAAGGCCGGTGCCCTCGCCCTGGTGACCGCCGTGCTGTGGGGCGGCAATCCGGTGGCGATCAAGATGGGTCTCGACGGGGTGCCGCCCGCGGCCATGGCTGGCTTGCGCTTCGCGCTGGGTGCTCTGACCGTATGGGTCGGGGCACTTTTTGCTGGTATTCGGCTGCGGACGCCCCTTAGCGAGTGGAAGGGACTGGGCGGCTTGGCACTGCTTTTCGCGCTGCAAATATGGCTTTTGAACGCCGGCACTCAATATACCACGGCCAGCCGCTCGGGAGTGGTGGTCAACATCTATCCCTTCTCCACGGCACTCTTCGCGCACTTGCTCGTCGGCGACCGCTTGGGCTTGGGGCGGTGGCTCGGCTTGGCCATTTCGTTTGTCGGCGTGGTGCTGTTGTTTTGGGAGTCGCTGGCACTGGCCGACACCCAATACCTGCTCGGCGACGCGATGGTGGCCGTTAGCGGCTTGTTGTTGGGCTTGCGACAGGTGGTGATCAAGCGGCTGGTACAGGGGCTTAACCCCTATCAGGTGCTTTTTTGGCAGGCCGTGCTGAGCCTGCCGTTGTTCGCCGCTTGGAGTGTGTTCTTGGAATCCGAGGCCGAATACGCCCTAACCGGCCCGGTCGTCGCTGGCGTACTCTACCAAGGCATCGCCGTCGCCGGGCTGTGCTTTATCATCCTAGTCTTTCTGCTCCGCCATCACTCGCCGGGGCGATTGGGAGGCTTCAGCTTTGTCACGCCGGTGGTAGGGGTGCTGTTGAGTGCCGCGCTGTTGGACGAGGCCATATCGCCCTATCTGCTGGCCAGCATGGGGTTGGTGGCTTTGGGCATTGTGGTCGCCAACTGGGTCGGGCGGGATTAAGGCAACCCTACAAGCCAACGAGGATCCAACATGCAGTTCATCATCGACGTACACCTGCACTCGCGTTTTGCGCGAGCGACCAGCCGCGAGCTCAACCCCGCCAATTTGCACAAGTGGTCGGCACTCAAGGGCGTTGACGTCGTCGGCACCGGCGATTACACGCATCCAGCGTGGTTTGCCGAGCTGTCAGAGCAGCTCGAACCGGCCGAAGAGGGGCTGTACCAACTCGAACCCGGCCGGCGCGCCGCCGTAGAACGAGAACTGCCCGAGCACTGCCGCCGCGCCGTGCGCTTCATGCTTTCGGTGGAAATCAGCACCATCTACAAGAAGGGCGACAAGACCCGCAAGATCCACCACGTCGTCATCCTGCCCTCCCTCGAATCCGTCGCCCGACTCAACCGCCGCCTCGGCACCATTGGCAACTTGCAGTCCGACGGTCGGCCCATCTTGGGGCTAGACAGCCGCGACCTTTTGGAAATTTGTCTCGAAGCCGACGAAAATGTGCTCTTCGTCCCAGCCCATATATGGACGCCGCACTTTGCCGCTCTGGGGGCCTCTTCGGGCTTTGACTCGTTGGAGGAGTGCTATGAGGATCTGCTGCCGCACATCTTCGCGGTAGAGACCGGCCTGTCCTCGGACCCGCCGATGAATTGGCGCCTGTCGGCCCTCGACCGCTATGCGATCATCTCCAATTCCGACGCGCACTCGCCGCAAAAACTGGCCCGCGAAGCCACGTGCTTTGATGCGGAGCGCTCGTATCCGGGCATCTACGCTGCGCTCAAAGACCGCGACCCAGCGCGCTTTTTGGGCACCTTGGAGTTCTATCCCGAAGAAGGCAAGTACCACTACGACGGCCACCGCAAGTGCTCGGTGTGCTACAAGCCCGCGCAAACGCTAGCCGCTAAAGGAATCTGCCCGGTGTGCGGACGCAAGCTGACGGTGGGGGTTTTGCATCGGGTGGAGCGGCTGGCCGACCGCCCGGAGGGGTTTCGCCCGGACGTCGCTCCTTCCTACGAATACTTGATCCCGCTCGACGAAGTAATCGGCGCAGCGGTGGGCGTTGGCCCGAAAAGCAAAAAAGTCCGCGCCGTGTACGACCGCCTCTTGGCCGAGATCGGCCCGGAACTCGAAGTCTTGCGCCGCGCCGGACTCAACGCGATTGAAAGCTGCGGCGGGCCGTTGGTGGCCGAAGGCGTGCGCCGGATGCGCTGCGGCGAAGTCGAAATCTACCCGGGCCACGATGGGGAGTACGGCGTGATCAGCGTGTTCAGCGAGGAGGAGCGGACGCGCTTACAGGGGCAGGGGGCGTTGTTCAACTTGGGACCGGCGGTCGCAAAGACGGCTGAGGCCGCGGTGCCGGTGCCGCGGCCAAAACCCGCTAGCACCGCACCAGCGACGCAGGCCACGGCCGCGCCCGACGCTGCACAGCGGCAAATCGAAGAGGCCGCCGGCGGGCCTTTAGTGGTCGTGGCTGGCCCGGGGTCGGGCAAGACCCGGGTGTTGACGCGGCGCATTGCGCGGCTGGTCGCAAGCGGCGTGGACCCGGGGCAGATCATGGCCATTACCTTTACGCGGCGAGCGGCTGGACAGATGCGGCAGCGATTGAGCGCGTTATTGGGCGGTGAGTCCGGGCTGGGCGCGATGCAGGTGGGGACCTTCCACCGCTTGGCGTTGTCGCTCTTGCGCCAGCTAGGCGGCGAGCCAAAGCTGGTGCTCGACGAGGTGGAAGCGCGCCGGTTGCTCGAAGGGACGCTGGTCGATGCTGGTTTGCCGGGGCCGGTCGCCGCGGCCAGCCGCGCCATCTCGCTGGCCAAGGCCGCGGCGCAGGGGCCGGATGAAGTGGCCGAAGAGTGGCGACCGCACTACAGCGCCTATCAGGCGGTTCTCCATGCGGCCGGCGCTTGCGATTACGACGACATCCTCTTGGATTTGCTGCGCCTCTTAGAAGGGGATGCGGCCGTGCGGGAACAGGTGCGGGCGCGTTTCCCCTATCTGCTGATAGACGAGTTCCAAGACCTCAACGCCGCCCAGTATAGGTTGGTCCTCCAGTTGGCGGGTGCAGGCGCGGGCCTCATGGCCATCGGCGACCCAGATCAAGCGATCTACAGCTTTCGCGGCGCTTCGCCCGCGTACTTCGCCCGGTTGCGCGACCGCTTCTCGGGCCTACAGCTATTCCATCTAGGCGCGAACTACCGCTCCCAGGGGCATATTGTCGAGGCGGCCGCGGCTGTCGTCGGCCACAATCCGGGGCGCGAGGCCATTGAGCTCGCAGCCATGCGCCCGGCAAAGGATCGGCTCCGCCTAATCGAGGTGCCGAGCGAGACGGCCGAGGGCATTGCGGTGGTGCGGGAGATTGCCCGCATGGTCGGCGGCACCGATATGGTGCAGGCCGATGCCGGCGGAGAGGGCACCCGCAGCTTCGCCGACTTTGCCGTGCTCTTCCGCACCGGCCGTCAGGGCCAAGTGCTGGAGGAGTGCTTCCGCAAGGAGGGCCTGCCCTACCGGCTCGTCGGGCAGAAGGGCTTTCTCCAAGCACCAGCGGTGCGAGCGGCCTTGGCGTTTGTCCGCTACGCCTCAATTTCGCAAGAGGACCTCCGCCGCTGGCAGGCACTAGAGGCCATGGGCGCGGAGCCGCACATTTTGCGCCAAGTGCGGCAGGGAGAACTGTCGCCCGCCGCGCAAAGCCGGGTTGAGGCACTAGAGGCGCGGATAGCAGAATACAGGCAATGGGCCGCCGAGGAGGGGGCGGGTGCTTGGGTGCGCCGCTGGCAGGCCGAGTTCGGCGACCCGGAGGACGAGGACTTGGAGCACTTGGCTCGCGTAGCGGACGAGGCCGGAACGCTCGCCCAGCTTTTGGAGACCGTGCTCCTAGGCGCAGAGGCCGACTACGAGGAGCGGGGCGGCCCCCAAGGCCCGGAGGCCGTTGCGCTGATGACCTTGCACGCAGCCAAGGGCTTGGAGTTTCCAGTGGTATTTGTCTGCGGGGTGGAGGACGGCCTCGTCCCCTTCCGCGAGCGGGACGCCGACCTCGCCGAGGAGCGGCGGCTCTTTTACGTGGGCATGACGCGAGCGGAGGAGGAGTTGGTGTTGCTGCGGGCGCGCAGTCGCCAGCACTATGGCGAGCGGGTGCAGAGTGCGCTATCGCCGTTTGTAGATGAGATTCCCGCTCGGTTGCTCGTGCGCGAGGAGGTGGCCATGCCGCGCCGACGCGGGACTGAACAGCTATCGCTCTTTTAGCCTATTAACTTCTGCGATCAACGGGCGAACCCATTTGAGGATCGTCAGTGTTTGCGTGTGGACGGGAACGAGAACTACTCGGTTTTTCATCTGCGTTGACAGGCTCAACCGATCCAACGATTCCGACAGGTGATACGCCGGAGCTGCCGTACCTCTAGGAACGGTCGATTCTAATCTCGGGGCTGGTACAGTTTTCGTCATGCTGCCTCATTTAAGGTTATCAATTCATTGAGAGTGAATCTTTTCTTGGTCGATGTCGCAATTTCGATCCCCTTGTACTGCTCCTTTTCAATCATTTTATTAGGATCAATTCTCACCGGCTCCATGTCGATCTTTTCGTTCAATTTTTCCCCTATAATGAAATAGTTGGTGTTTATTCGCGTTGTGTCAATGCTATTATCCTCAATTTTGCAGACGGAAAGAAGATATTCTAAAAGTGGCGGGGATCGTCGTAGCTGTTCTCTTGGCCTTTCCTCTTTTGTAAGAGTCTTCTTCAGTTCAATGAAAACGGCGTGAATTTTATCGGCGGATTCAACAACTAGCAGATAGTCGCATATCTGCTTCCATGGACCATCTTGCATAGTTGATAAGTGGTTCCTAGCACTCATTCGTATCGCGATAACGGACGCAGACTGTGTAACTATTTTCACCTCCATATTGACGTTCGGGTCCTTTTCCTGAAGGGTGATCGTTTTATCCCTACTTGGCGTCTCCACAACATCTTCTTTCAGAACTCTTTCCAATACCGAATTTATCGCCATTTCACGCATCCCTTTCTTCTATGAGGCGCGAGGCAAGTTCATTTGAGGTCCGATTGATTTTATTAATGGTTTCGTCGAAGACGGGCATGTCGATGCCAAATTCATCAATTTCACACCTGGTCAAGCTATCCCCCTCTGCGACATACGCCCGGACGGAGGCTGGCTTGATAAAGTCGTCTTCTTTGTACCCCAGATCCTTAACGACCTTCTTTTTCTCTTTGAACGTCCTACTAAGCATGATGAGATTGTTGATTTCCTTGATGATGTAGTCGCTGTGGGTGGTTATCAGAACCTTCAGATTGGACTGTATCATCCGCGCCAACAATCTCGCCAGTAGTATTTGGTTGGCTGTATCGAGATGGCTCTCTGGCTCGTCGATGATGACGAGTTGATTTTCTTTTGCTGTGTGACGCAGGTAGAAATATAAGTCGGATAGTCCACGTGCTGAGGAGGACGCGATGTGCAACGGTAGATTAAAGCTGCGTCCCTTGCGCTTGGAGATAAATGCGATATCGTCATTGGAACTGCTATAATAGCCTTCCATCATGTCCTTGATTTTGTCAAACAATTTGGAGTCGTAAAGCTCGCTTCTTTGTCCTTTTAGATTAGATATGTCCCTGGTGTAGTCAATGTTGTCTTTTATGGGAAGCGCGTAGCGACTGGTCGTTTTGTCTATGAAGATATATGGAGAAATGCGATCTCTATCTTTGTCGTCGTCCATTTTCTGCAAATAATCCACCACTTGGCTCTTGGTAGAATCGAGTTCTCTGTAGAAAAGCGAAATACTAAAGCGTTCAGCAGAAAAGATGAACGGTTCAAAAGACAGTTCTGGAAACAAAAATCGACGGTAAAAAAACGAGATAAAAATAGGAAAAAAAGAGTCATCGGGCTCTTGTTCCCTTGCGTTTTTGTAGATTGCGATAATATCGGTTCCATCGTGCCGAATTGAAACAAGGCCATCTTTTTTGAAAGGAATATCAATCGGTAAATTTTTAAAATATTCGTCGAGAGGGAATTCGTCGAGAAATTTGACTTCAATAGAAGATCCCGAGAAAGTACCGCTTGGCGAATTAAATACACTGGCCAAGTCTTCTTGCGAGAAGGAACGGGTCACCTCACGGATTATTTTTTTTCGATCTTGATCGAGTGTTTCTCTATCTACGGTGCGCTTGAATCGATCCTTATCTATCTCTATCATTTCTTTAACAATTTTTTCATTTTTAATTGGCCATTTCCACTGTTTCAGAAAGCCGTAAAGCGTGTACACCAGATACGTCTTCCCAGTGTTGTTGCGCCCGGCAATGATCGTGATGTCGCCTAATTCCATTTCGGCCTCTTTTATAGGGCCAATTTTTTTGAAAATAAATTTGACAGGTTGCATCGCCTGATTCCTTTTGGCCTTTGGTATTTGTGCGGTTTTAGCCGCGTCCATTACGATAACCATTCGCGCCGCAAATTACAATATCTGCCGCGCAGGTGTTTAGGCGTCAATCCGCGTCCTCTTACCCCCATGGCCGCTCGGCTCGGCGCGCCACTGGTCGCGCAGAAGGGCGAGGGGTTCGAGGTTCGGGGCACGGCTCGATTTCCTTGCTCCCTAGCCCGGTTCTGGATTAAAAAGCCGCGCAATGTGCATGGCTTGGAAGAGCGTAGCCGGCTCTAGCTGCGTCCGCAGGGCGCGCTTGCGCGGCAAGAGCGTGGTTTCGCCGAGCATCGGCGGGCAGACCACCACTTCGACCCGCCCGCTGCCGATGTCGAGATTGCCGCGCGGGCACTTGGGCCACAACGAGTGGATGCCGCGCAAAGCCAGCGGCACGATGATCACGTCGGGCGGTAGGTACGCAAAGAGCGCGTGCTGCATGGGTAGGCACTGATGCTCAAAGGCGGCGGTGGTGCCCTCGCCATAGACGACGCCCGGCCGCTCGGCGAGGAGCTTGGCAAAGCGGCGCGTGGGACTGCGCGCGTCAGCCGAGCGGGTCATAATGACGTGCCCGTCAACGGCCTCCATCATGGTATCTACTTCCTCGGTCGTAAAGCCAATCAGGGAAAAAGAGCGACCGCCAAGGCGCAGGGTTGCGGGTTCGGTGAGGCGGGCGCGGGCGAGCATCACAGGCGCGGCGGGTTCGCGCCAGCCCATCAGCTCGAGGAAGCGGGGGTCGTGGAGCAGGCTGCTCATCACCGGATGGTCGAAGAGGCTGCGGTGCGTGGGAAGAAAGAGAACCTTGGCCTGCTTATTCGCTAGGTCGAGGTCGCGGGCGGTCGCGGCAAAGAGCGGATCGGCACTGATGGTCAGTTCAATATCGAAAATGTCCAGCGACTTCCGCCCCCATTCGCCGCTTTGTGCGCTGGCCGCTTTGAGACGCTCCGCTTCGGGGAGCTGCTTCGCTAGGAGGCTCATTTTTTGGCGTCCGGTGCGGTAATAGAGCCAAGCCCACCGCAAGAGGCGTGCCCGGCGTCGCCATGGGCCGAGGGTCTGGCGTCGCCCGACGTGCTGGTATTCGAGAAAGCGACCTTTGACCTTGCTGGTAAGCAGGGGGGGCAGGACCACCCGCTCGACTTTCCCCGGCACTCGGCCCGCGAGTCGGTTGACGTGGGCGACTAAGCGGCGCGTCAGGTCAATCATGTCGCGGGTCAGGTAGCTGTACTCTTGGCCGTACCAAAACTCCCTCGGCTTGATTTGGGCGGGGTCTTCGGAGTGGGCTTGGAGGAACTTGAGTAGCATGCCCTTACCCAACAGGACCAACTTGCCCAGCTTTTGATGCCATTGGGGTCGCACCCGTCCCTCAATGCGGGCCAAGAGCAAATCGGCGTCCGTGATGGCCTTCCACACCGATATACCGAGATAGATAAAGTTGCTATAGGCGTTGAAGCGGATGGCGAGATGTTCGCCAGCGGCGAGGTAATCGACGACGCGCTCGGCAACCTCGCTGAGCAGGTCGCGCAGCGTTCCGGCGTGACGCCCCCCATTGATTTCGCAGGCATAGTGCTCGGCCAAGCGCGGATCGTCGCCCGAGTCGGCGGCGGGTTCTTTTCGCCCACCCCCGGCTTGCAGCTTTTCGGCGACGGCGTGGGCGTGGGACAGGGGCACGCGGGCGACCCGCAACTTGACGAGGGCGGCTTCTCCTTCGTCAAGGGCGTAGGGGTTGTCGCGGCCTAGGGCGTGTAGATAGACCGATTGGTAGAGCGCGTGGAAATCGAGTGCATCGCCGTGCCCGCGTTCGACGAAGAGCTGGCGCGTTGCTAGGTAAAGACGGTTCGCTCGGTGATAGGCGGGGCCGACGCGCTCGTAGTGGTCATAAGCCTCTTGCAGGCGCTTGTCGCGGAGCGAGGGGATGCCTTCGTGAATGCTGCCGATCAGGTCGGCGCGGCGCGTGAGCGCGTTGAGGTCGCTGCCCACCGGCCAAGTGATTTCGCTTGCATCGCGGCCGGCAAAGTGGCCATCGCTGAGAGCGACTTGCATCAGCTCCTCGGCCGCCTCGTCGTAGAGGCGCAGCAGTTCGTCTAGGTCCACGTCGCTCAGCAGTTCGTCTAGGTCCATGTTGCCCCCTGTAAATGGTTTGGTGAGAGTTTCGGCCGGACGTAAGAAGTTACGCCCAAGCAGCAAGATCGCGCAATAAGCACCGATCAGCGGTATCTTCTGCCATACCACAGTAGAAAGCCCGTAACGGGCAGTGTTGCGGCGATCGCACTAGCTGCAAAGGCGATGATCTTACCTAATAGGCCCCCAATGGCACCGACGTGGATGTCGTAGTTCATGCGCATCACCTTATCGGCGAAACGGGCATCGGTATAGCGTCCATATATGCTTGGGGTTTCGATTTCTTCAAGGGTACTTTGGTCGAAGAAACGGTAGTCCGAACTGTAGTAAACCCCTTGTTGGTGCGACACCTCGACATAGATACTGGAAGAATCGCTAGCCGGATAGTGGATCTCAAAGCTGGTTGCTCGTGGATTGTCCCTTTGTAGCTGGGCGATGAGGCGATCAATGGGGCGCGTAGAGGAATTCTGTAGCGATCCCGCGATGTGTATATTGTCTGGGACAATAAACTGCGGTATTTTTGTCCCTCCCGACGATTTGTACACCCAGTAGCCAAACCAATCAAAGGCCATAACACAGCCGGTAAAGGCAAGCACAAAGGACAAGGACAAAACGTAAAACCCTGCGATGGCATGCAGATCGAAGTTTTTCCGTCGCCACCGAGTAGCATCGCGCCAGACAAAGGTGAATCGCTGTTTGCGGTTGTTGCCATGAGGCCACCAGAGTACGAGCCCGGTGGTAAGGATGAGTAAAAACAACAAGACAGATACCGATACGACATTAGAGCCAACTGCTGGAGGCAGCCAGAGCCTGAGATGGCCATCTAGCACAAACGCAAAAAAACCGGAAAAATGATCTTCTGAGTGTAACACGTCTCCAGTATAGGGATCGAGGAAGACGCTGCGGTAAAACCGGGGTTCGTCTTGGTAAAAAATGACTTCGACGGCTTGGCCCGGCTCGCCGTAGCGCGTACCGTGGATATGCTTGTCGGGGAAGACCGCTTGTGCCGCTATCTTGGCTGCGGTGGGGGTTATCATTGGGGCTTGGCGCGCTTCGACCTCCTGCTTTTTTAGGTAGAGACCCTGTATTTCCTCCTTGAATACCCAACAGCAGCCGGTGATGGCGACGATGAACACGACGATCCCCGTGGCCAAACCGAGGATCTCGTGTATCTTCAGGACGAACTTCTTAATTGGTCTTTGCATGTAAAAGGCAGGGCCTTGGTTCGAGATGGCGGACCAAGGCCCCTTTCAGTCGCCTATAACCTGTAAAAGCCTTTAATGGTTTTACCGTTAATCCTAGCTCCCTGGGTCGCGGTCGCCGTGGCGATATCCACTTGATAGACATGGGCTTCACTCGCCGTTTCGATGCTGACATAGACTTTGCCTTCTTCCACCATCACCGGCGAGGAATAGCGCTTGGCGTGTAAAGGCACATTGGCGACTTCGGTCGCAGTCTGATTCGCTAGGTCGAGGATCGCCAACTGCTGGTTAAAAACCTCCCGGCCGAAGGCCGCCCACAGGCCGCCATCCGATGTTATGATCCGTGCGATGGCCCGCTCGCCGCCGATATGATCAAACCAGAAGAGCTTCCCGCCTCCGGTCGCCGCCTCGACATCAAAGAAGTAATCGGGATCGAAGTCGGTGCTACCCGACCGTATCCTCAAGATGCCCGAGGGCTTGGTAGAAGCGGGGGAAAAGCCGGCCATTGCGGCACCGCTGGAAAAGGAATACAGGTCGCCGCTGGCGGTTTCGATCAAGCCGGTAGTGGCACCGTTGACGCCGATATTGGACGTTCTAGGGTCGGCGATGATCTTTTCCGGCTCGGAGCCAACATCGGGATAGGAATAAACGGCGACGAAGGCGCTGTCCGGGCTGGGAGTGGTGAAAAAGCCAGCAGCGTCTAGCTTGTGGAAAGGCACGAAGAGCTTATCGCCTCTGACTTGGAGAGCGGTCGGCCACGCCACGAGCGAATCCGACGACGCGAAAATTTGCGTACCTACGATCTTGGTCACAAATACGGTGTTGACGTCGACGAAGTGGAGCCGGCGATTGGCAAAACCCGCCCTAGGGATCTCCATCGCCAGCAGTGTCTGATCATCGTCAGAGTGACCGAACATTTCCAGCGCGTTTTCAAAAATAAATTCGCCCTTTTTGGCCAAGGTGCCGCTACCATCGTTGATGTAGCCGGCACATTGGTTATCGTCGCTGTATCCCGAAGCGAAGAGGGTTTTGCCGACTGGGTAGTAGAATCGCCATCCGGTCTGCTCGATCCCTTCGCCGACAGCCGAAATCTCGCCGGAGAGGATGTCATCCCGGGTGATGATGAATTCGGTCTCGTCCCCGCCAGTAGTCTTAAAGGCCATCGTGATGCCTGATATTTCCGTCGGTCCAGTCGTTGTCCCGGGATTTGTCACCTTGTCGTCGTCGCCGCAAGCCATCAACGCCAAAGAGAATGCCACTCCCAGCCGGAGAAACAGCTTGTTGCCGTACTTGATAATGGGAAAATTAAGATGCCACATGGCTACCTCCTTGATTGGGTTAAATTTTACTTGAGAGAATACCTGATTTTGATATGTACGGACCGGCCCGGTTTCTGGATGTTGAAGTGGTCATAGACGCGCGCGTTGGTGAGGTTGTTGACGGTTAGGGATGCGTTGTAGAGACCACCGTTTAGCGCGTACTCGGTCTCGAAGTCGTGAGTCAACTGTCGAGGGATGATGTTTTTGTGTTCCCTGTCGCCCAAGTTTTCCCACAGTAGGAAAAACGCCTCGACGAAGTGGATACTCCAGTAGAAGTGCCACCGCCGGTTGCGGCTCAAGCCGATTCGAGTATTGGCAAAAAGGTGAGGCACGTTGGGAATCCTGCTGCGGTAATTGGCGTTGGGTAGCCCTTCGTCAAAGCGAGTCTGGTCGGTCAGGAGCTGATAGGTGATGTTGGCATTGACGGCGACGAGATCGCGGTAATTGGTGTCGATCTCTCCTTCCACTCCCACTGTTCTCACGTCCTCTAGGTTTTCGTATTCGCCGAATGGCCCTAGGGGGTTGAAGCGGATAAAATCCTCCGAGAAGCGATAGAAGAAGTTGGCTTCCGCTTTGACTAGATGTGGGGTCAAGCGCCAGCCTAGGTTGAAATTGCGGCTGGTCTCTGGTCGCAACGCAGGGTTGGGGTTGATGTAGATGCCATCGCCGAGAATCTCAAAGCCTTCTGGAACGCGATATGCCCGTTCAAAGGACGACTTTAGCTGGATGGTGGCGGTAGGGCGGTACGATACGGCTAAGCCGTATCCTGTTGCATCTAGCTCGGTTCGGGTCGTTATGTCGTTGTTTTGGTAGTCTTGGGTGATGATCCGTCCAGCATACCAGTAACGCTTACCGAAAATGGTGGCTTCAAAGGCGTCGGCGCGGCTGTATGTATAGGCTAGGCCGAGCAAGTTCTTGTGGATGTAGTTAGGGGACTCAAAGGAGCGATTGAAGCGATCTACTGTGTCCTCACCTGTCCGTCGCAGATAGCTCTGGGTGGCGTTTAGACTCAGGCTATGTCGCTCGTCTATGGAGTAATCGGTGCCGATATTGCTCCTCAGTATCCAATCCGACAATTCGAGCGAGGAGCGCCGTTCGGCTAATTCGCCCTTGGGATCGTCCGGTGATCGTTCCATAGAATCGCCAGTCCAGTTGTACTTGCGGGTGCTGGCGTCCACCACGTTGGTAATTATTCGACCGCTGATGGCAAAGAGCTTCAGGGCCAAGTTGTCGGTGAATCGGTTGCCGTAGTTTATCGACGACAAGACGGTGCTGTTGGTCGTGTGAAATCCCCCGAATACCCGGTTGATGTTGTTGTCCGGGTGTTGGTAATCCTTCCTACTCACCGCCGCGATAACTCCTAGCGAGAGCCTATCCGCACGCTTTTTAGCGAGCAACCCTGCTTCGCCTTGTACCATGGCTGAGGTAAAGTCGTCGTGGAATCGCCGAGTGCGTATCGCGCCTAGCGCATTGCCCAACTCCAAGTCGTGGACCGGGCTATCGTCCATCCAGTAGTCGTTGTCCGCGTGGTTGTAAAAGGACGCGATCTTGAGGAAGAAGTCTCCGTCGGCGTACTGGCCGTTGAACGAGGCCCGTCGCGTAGTGAACGATCCATTGCCAAAGGCTACATCGAGAAATGACCGCTGTTGGAGGTCGGTCACTATATTGACGGCCCCGCCCAAGGCGTCGGCCCCGAGCGACACGGGTACTACGCCCTTGTAAACCTCTATCTTGTCAATGAGGTTGACGGGGTAGTTGTCAAGCGACAGGGCCGCGCCGAAATTTTCCATCGGCACACCGTCGATAAAGTAACGGATCTGGTTGCCCGACAACCCGTTTAAGGAGAGCCTGAAGCCCGACCCAAGCCCACCGGTCTGCCGCAGGTTGATCCCTGGGATGCTTTTAAGGACCGCATTGACGTCGGAAGTTAAATTCTTCTGTCTCGCGCTCTCAATTACGGAGACCGCGTACCCCCGTTGCCGCAGTTGTTCCGCAGCCGACTTGCCCTCTACGATGGTTTCCTGTACTGAGAAAATCTCTTCTGCGAGAGCGGCGTCGAGAGTCAGGGTTTGGCCCGCGACCAGTGCAATTGCGAGAGATTGTTTCTGATAACCGATAGCGGAAATGGCTAGAGTATAGGAACCAGGCCGGAGGTTCGTGAGCACGTACTGGCCGTCGGCATCCGTATAGGTGCCTACCTCGGCTAGCGAGACCGCGATCCCCGCGAGGGGGACCCCAGTGCTGTCGGTAATCGTACCGCTAATGACGGTCGTTCCGCTTTGGGCGACCGCTGGAGCGGCACAGATCGTCATAAAAACACAGTAGGCAAAGAGTGCGTACATGGGAGCAAGGTAGATTTGGTCTATAACGCCTGTCAGATGTCCATATTGACAACCAAGTGTCTATATTATAAATCAATAGTTTGACATAGGAAACAATAATTTGATACGTTTTACATATTTTGTCAAGGAGACCTGAAAAATCGCTGCTGTAGAGCCGTCAGAAGTCTCTTGATCATAAAAAAATTGCCGGCGTTTTTTGAACGTCGGCAATCGTTGGGAATGGGTGCGGTTTGGGGCATGGCCTCGGGGGCGATGGTGGTGCCGCCGGCCGCCAAATGCCGGAGATAGCCGGTTTCGACGAGGCCGGGCAAGACCTCCATGCAGCCGGTCTCTACCGTGGCTTCGGCCAAAGGCAGCCAGCAGGTGACCACGTCAGAGCCTTCGGCTTACCTTGGCGGACCAAATCGTCGAGGGCGCGTAGCATCTCCTCCAAAGGGGTTTGGGTATCCACGCGGTGGATGTAATAGAGGTCGATGTAATCGGTCTGGAGGCGCTGGAGGCTGTCTTCGATGGCGTTCATAATGCGCCCCCGCGACATTCCCGAATCGTTGGGCCAGGCCCCATGGGGTTGAAAAACTTGGTGGCGATGACCGCGTCGCGGCGACGGTTCTTGAGTGCCTCGCGGGGGTTAGCAATAAATCTCTATTTTTCAGGAATCGTAAACTCTTCTTTTAACTAGCTCCGGGCCATTTTTTCTTTCGGATTCTCCATATTTCTTTGTATGCGTTTTCGGGAAGAATTACAAGAGTATCTGATGCATCAGTCTCGTCTTTTGAGCTATCAGTACCATATCCGGCTATTACGCCGCAATGATTAGACAGAACATAGCGATTGTGAAAAGGATGAGCTCCTCTTGGTGGTGTGATTTCTGTTTCCCACAAGAGAACCTTTATAGACTTTTCTTGTGGTATTAAGGGCGCGTAGTGTTTTTTCAGGCCATCCTTAAAGTAATCGCTTGTAGAAACTTCGTCGGCTTTTGGACAGCAATGTATTACCAGTGATGGAAAAGAATAAAATGGATTGTGGTATTTGGCTAAATCCTCGATAATCTGCCTGTAATTTTCGGTATATAAACTCCCCGCTTTTACATTGAAAAATCTATCTACAAAATGGATCTCCTTAGCGAGTCGAAGCATTGGTAGGATAGCTTTCGCGAATTCTCCCGGACTGCGCTTAATTTGAACACCATTAGGTGTATTCCAAGCACTTACTTCATTATTGAGTTCACTCGGAGGGTACTTTCGATCCTCATCGTCAGCCTCATCGTAATCAGGGCTGACAATTAAAGAAAACGGCTCTCGCCGATGTTCGTTCTCTGCATTAGTAACCCAAGAAGATTCGAGATAATCCCAATTAGTGCCTGGACGATCCACCAGTTGAGCTCGCACCTTTTCCAGCGTTCTCTTTAATTGTTTTCTTTTTACAGGACGGAGATTATCTAATAGATCAATGCATTTAGCTGTCTCTACTGACCAACCGCCAGGTGGCAAATCTGCAATCAAACGCCCTTTCGATGGATGGCAGTGCTTTGTGCAGTATCGAAACTGATCTAAATCTCGACCTACTTTTGGATCAATAGCGAAAACGTTAAGAGCGTATACGAAAATTGTTTTTCAGTTGATAAAAAGGTCTTGGCAACCTACACTTTCCGTAGCATTTGACCTCAATTCAGAGGAGGAAAGTCATGGTCACCAAGACCCATTCGCAGGCTCCGCTTTGGCATACCCCGGACGCCTTGTGGCATCAGATCGCGCCGATACTGGGACCGGATAAACCACCCGGCACGGTCGGACGTCCAGCCACCCCCAACCGCGTTATTTTCGACGCCCTGATCGTTGTGCTGCGTAGCGGCTGCCCGTGGCAAGCCCTTCCGCGGCCAGCCTATCCTCCCGGCTCGACGGTGCCTGGTCGGTTCCGCCCGTGGGTTCAACAAGGCGTGTTTTTCCGGGCGTGGCAGACCCTGTTGCACTACTATAATAGGGAAGTGGGGATTGCGTGGAAATGGCAAGCCCTCGATGGGGTGATTACCAAAGCCCCCTTGGGCGGCGAAGCGACCGGGCCTTCGCCCGTGGACCGAGGGAAACAGGGCACCAAACGGTCGGTGTGGACCGACCAGCGCGGCGTACCGCTGGCCGTGCAAATAACGGGGGCTAATACGCCGGACAAAGCCGTCGCCTTGGCGACGTTGGATCGTCTCGTGGTGGAAAGACCCAAGAAAGTCGTCTATCGGTTGCACCATTTGTGTCTCGACAGAGGCTATGAATACACCGAAGTCCTCAAAGGGGCCACCCAACGCGACTATCACATCCATGTGCCCCAAGGCAAAGCCGACCCGGACACACGGCGAACCCAAAAGAAAAATCCGCCCCGGCGATGGGTCGTCGAACGAACCCAGGCAGGGCATCATCGATTCCGCCGGTTGCTGATCCGATGGGAAAAAAAGATAACCCATTACCAAGCATTCATTCAGCTCGCTTCCGTGCTGATTATTTTTCAAGTAGTAAAACGATTGACATGATTTTCGTATACGCTCTAAGCATAATAAAATAGTTCTGAGTCGCGTTCTTCAAAAAAACCTTCTGGCCAAGGTTCATCAAAATCTCCGTCATCTGTTACAGAGACAGGGATAAACTTAGCACCTGCTGGCGTTGCCTGAACATAAACTACAGATAAATCGTTAGGTGGCAACTTGGATTTTGAATCAATCCGTGTACTAGAGGTCTCATGTACGCGGCGCAGCAATCGCAGTAGCAAATGCTCAGAATGCGTTTCGATGAGGAAGGTAGGATTGCTGTTTTGTATGCCGTCAATAAACACGTCACCCAGTGCAACCTGAGCGGCAGGGTGAAGATGGAGTTCCGGCTCTTCAACCGCGAAAATGCCTATCTTATCAGGAGCTACTGACCGTCCCGTATGCGAAACCCCCACCAAAATGGGAATAACTTGGGAAATGCCAAGACCGACATCTGGAAGATCCAAGTCAATATCATTTTCTTCGTTATGGATCTTCAAGGTAATTTGGCGAGGGACTTTTTTGATATGATCAATTTGTTCTTCTAATTTGTAGGGCCTGTCAAGCTCGTTTAGGTTCGTCAGGACCGCATCTAGCGAGACAGATTCTTCTAGCTTAATGGTATATCCCAGTTTCAAAAAATCTTCCATGTAGGAGTTTGTTTTTTCGATCAACTTAGGATCTCTGCCAAGTATATTCCATGCCTCTATCCCCTTTGCCCATAGTGATTCATCGGGCGTTCTTTGTGGTCTAAAATGACGAGAAGGTATTTCTCGGAATGGCCCCAAATAGTTTATTCTTTTTATCATTCTCTCCACAATGCTTTTAATACTCAGATGAACATTTTTATCCATATCTTTGAAATACAGGCTTAAATGGGAACGATGGTGGTGGTTCGCTATACCTTGAATCTTTTTCTCCGCCTGCTCAAAGAAGGGATGCGCCCTATTCCAATTCCGATTCAGAGTTTCTGTTCGCGTAAACCGACTCCACTCTACACCATTCAATCTATATATAATAAACGACTTGGGATACGCTTTTTCTTTATTCTGCTCCCAACCTGTTTCCACCCCTATCGATACAGACTTCGCCATACCTAGGCCAATATCCTCAAAAGCCACTAAACCGCCACTTAGGGCCATTTCAAAAAGCTCCTCCGATTCGTTAATATTTAGAAGCGGTCTGAAAACTATATTTTTCTATTTGATTCGTTTAAGTACTAGGTGGATCATGGCGATCTGAATCAAGGCTTCGCTATGGCGCGTCAGGACCTCATACTCTCGGGCATGGCGTCTAAAATTCATCAACCATGCCCAGGTGCGCTCAACGACCCAACGCCGTTTGAGTACGGTACATCCGGGGCCTTGTTTGGCGACGATTTCCAAGTCGATCTTGTGCGTCTTTTTGAGGTTGGCCACCCATGTTCGGATCGCCGCGCCGCGATAGCCGCCATCGCCCCACAGTTTGCGTAACCGGGGAGTGCCGGTCGCCTGATAGCGGGTCAACACCTGCTTCAAGCCTGCCCGGTCTTCGACATCGGCGGCGGTGACCACCACCTGTTGAAGCAAGCCCAAGGAGTCGACTAATAGAGGACGTTTGCGTCCTTGGATTTTTTTCCGGCGTCATATCCAGTTGTTTTACCTTGGGTTGCAGTCTTTATCGTCTGGCTGTCGATACAGCCAGACGATGGCGTAGCCGCCCGGCCGGTACGACGACGTTCCTGCTGAGTGAGCCGACCCAACACCTGCGCCCAGACCCCTTGGCGACTCCAGCGGCGGAAGGCATCATACACCGTCTTCCAAGGACCAAAACAAAGCGGCAACAACGCCCAAGGACAGCCGGCCTTCGTCAGATACAAAATACCATGGACGATCGGGCGCCGGTCGCGCGGTGGCCGACCCGGACCCTTGGGACGCCAAATCGGAGCCGGCAGTACCGGTTCGATCGGCGGCCATTGCGCATCGGTTACATCGGTGGCATATTGACCATGCGGCGTACTCATTATACGAGCCTTTCTGTTCAGATTTTTTGGCGAAACCTGAAGATGGCTCAATGAGTACGCCAACTCAAATACGCGATACATCACAGAGTTTTCAGACAGCTTCTTATGACTGCTTCCCTAAATGATTTTAGGCTTTTGATCAGTGCTTTATTTATTTTGCTCGCCAGCTTCTTGTAATTTTCACCTCCGATTTCTTGTTTAAGTTTAGCTAGCTTTTCCTCTCCATGATCGCGAAAATAGTCGAGGAGACGCGACTTATCTTGTGTTGTTTCAGTTGTGATTGTGTAAGGCATCATTTGTAGTACACGGCCCCCATGGCGTTCCCCTTTACCAAAACTTGGCGATGTTTTCTTCCGCCTTGGTCATCACCTCCACCAAGGCGGCGCGGCCTTCGCGGTTGGCTGCGAGGGCGCGTTGGATGGCCGGTGCCAACTCTAAGGGCGTTTCGACGCGCTCGGCGTGGGCACCGAGGGCCTCGGCTACCTGTGCGTAGTGGCCGCCGAGGCGATTGCTCTGGTAGTGTTCACTGGAGTAGGGCATGTACTGGTCGTAGTGGGTCATTACGCCGTTGTTGAGCACCACCGTGAGAATGGGAATTTCTGCGCGCACCGCGGTCTCAATATCGAGGCCCGCCATGCCAAAAGCCGCGTCGCCCATGATGTTGATGACCTGCTTGTCTAGCGCGGCCAACTTGGCCCCCAGTGCCAAGCCCAAGCCGTAACCGAGCTGGGTTGACTTGCCCCAGCCGAGATACCCTCTGGGGATTTGGGGCCGCCAAAACGGCACGAGCTGATCGCGGGGATAGCCCGAGTCGTGGGTGATGATGGTGTTGGGCACATCCACGGCGCGGGCGAGTTCGGCGAAGACCCGGTAGGGGTTTATCGGCACCTCGTCCGAGCGGAATTTCGGCGCCCACGCAGCATTGAACTCAGCGCGAATCGCCGCGATCTCGGCCGCGACCCCGCGCCCGTCAGCCCGCCCGTCAGCCCCGAGCTGTCGGCGGACTTCCTCGGCGATCTGGTCCAGCACGATCCGCGCATCGCCGATGGCCCCCAAGCTAATCCGGTAGTCCTTGTTGAGGTCCTCGGCGCAGTTGGTCACCTGCGCCAAGACGGCGCGAGCGGGCATGGGGGCGTTGAAGTTTGAGATGGTAAAGCTGGTGCCCACGCCCAAGACGAAGTCGGTCTTTTGCAGGAAGCGATCGACCATCAGCGTACCGGTGTAGCCGCCGGTGCCCAGCGCGAGCGGATGGTTTTCGGGAAACGCGCTCTTGCCGGCCAAGGTGGTCATAACCGGCACGTTGAGCAGCTCGGCGAGGGCTACTAGCGGGTCCGTAGCTTCGGCCCACAGTACGCCGTGTCCCGCGTTGATGACCGGACATTCGGCCTGGACCAGCGCGGCAACCAAGTCGCGGACCGCGTCCGGGTCGGCCCCGGACTTATAGGCTTTGATCGGCTGGTAGTCAAAGTCCTCGGGGAGCTCGGCGGTGCCTAAGTCGCTGGGGATTTCTACGAGCACCGGCCCGGGGCGGCCGTGGGCGAGCTGGCTAAAGGCCCGGCGCATCAGCCCGGGAACGCGCTCGACTTGGTTGATGTGGGCGGCCCACTTGGTGATGCCGCGATAGTTGGCTACCGAGTCGAAGTTGGGCGGCACTTGGGTGCGGGCCGTGGCTACCCCTCCGGGCAGGAGCAGCAGGGGGATGGAGTCGGCGTAGGCCTGGGCCGCGCCGCCGAGCGCGTTTTCGGCCCCCGGCCCGGTCTGCATGGTAAAGACGCCAAAAGGGCGGCCGTTGGTCGTGCGGCTGAAGCCGTCGGCCATGTTGACGCCCGTCCGCTCTTGGCGGCAGATAACGGGTCGGATCCCCGCGCGGGCCGCCTCGTCAATCAGCGGCTGGGCGGGAAAGGCCGATAGCCACGCAACGCCTTCGGCCTTGAGGATGTGGGCAATGGCTTGGTTGCCGTTCATGGACATGGCGTCCCTTTCCGAGGTTTGTCGTTGGGAAAGTCTGCGTAGAACGTTGGACACAGACCTAGCGGCGTCAAGAGGCTCGCCGACCGCGCCCGATGCTCCACCAGACGACGAGGGCCTCCACAGTGTGGCCGCTGATTAGGGCACCCACGGCTTGGGTCGCGCCGTGGAGGTCGAAATTGGCGAGCAGGGCTAGCATCAGCAAGACGGTCGCCACCCGCGACGGCGCACTCGGCGCCATGGCTTGGGTGCGGCGCTGGAGCAGACCGATGCCGTGGAAGTAGCTACGCAGGCTGACGACAAAGGGAAAGCCCGTAAACAGGAGCAAGGGCGTCCTGCAGTCGGCGATCAGCTCGGGACCGATGCCGATCCAAGCACCGAGGATGTAGTGGACAGCCGGCGTCCAAAACAGCGCCACCATCCAAGCACAGGAAAACAGACAACAGCCCCAGCAGAAGCGGCGAATTTTGGCCAAATCCCCTTCTTGGCGAAAGGCTGTCGGCAGGTTGCGTAGTTCGTTGAGCCAGCCGTACGGGATGTGGCCGAGCGCATAGACGATGGTCAGCACGGCCAGTGCTTGGATGCCATCGGCACTGCGAGCGACAAACATGTTGATCAGGGGCCGGGTGCCGGCCTGCACGGCCATGATCAGCGCCAAGGGCCAGAAGAAGCGCAGAACGTATAGGTACGTTAGGACCGGCGCATTGGCTCGTGCGGGCCAGCGCACCAAGTGCCAGCGGCCCCACGCGACCACGCCCAGCTCGGCGAGCGCACCCGCGTACACGGCGAGGACCGGCAACGCGATTGGGGTCTGGCGGACAAAGCCGAGCGGCAGCAGCGCGAAGACCGCGAGGATGCTGAGGGCGATCCCGGTGGTGGTGGCGTAGGCGGGGATGTCGGTGCGGCGGACGCGGATGAGCACACCGCTGTAAAAGCGCGTCATCCCCTGCAAGACGGGGTAGGGGACGAGCCACAGCAGGGCCGAGCGCACGGGGTCGCCGAGTGTGGGATCGACCCCGTGCAGGTCGTCGATGATCCAAGTCCCCAGCGGCGTCAGGGCCAAGCAGGCTAAAATGCCAGCCAACAGCAGCCCGGCCGCGAGCACAAAGCGGCAGCAGACCCGGTAGCCTTGGGCGTGTTCGACGAGGACTAAGCCGAGTTGCCGCACTTGGGATAGGGTGCCGGCGAGGAATAAGGCCAAGCCAAAGGCCAAGCCAAAGGCGGCCAGCGTTTCGACCGCCCGCGGCATCCGCGCCATGCCGCCGTTGAGGAACTGGCCGCTAAGCTCTTGCACCAGCGCCGTCACCACTAGGGGCAACATGAAGCGTGTTAGCTGGGCATAGCTCATCTACGCATCCTAAGCGGTTATACGTCCTACCTTACGACCGTTCGTCGGGGTGATCGTTCAAATTCCGATCTTTTCTGTGAATTGCTGCCGCAGGTCTTTCTCATCGACCATTTTCTCCGCGACTGCGAACAGGCCCTTACCGCTGCTTTCCCGCTCCCACAGGGCACCAATGGTCCGCTTCTCATTGGTATCCGACCCTTCGGCGATGTGGGCGCCCTTGTATTCGACGACGAGGAGGCGACCGTCGGTTAGCAAGGCGACAAAGTCTGGGTAGAATTTGTCCGTTGCGGTGGGCAGCCAAAACGAGTTGGGATGGCGTGCGACATTGCGAATCCAGTACTTCACGGTCGCCAGACTGTCGATGACTTGAGCGCATTGCATTTCCTCGCCATCGTCCGCGCCGTCAAAGGCGGGAACGCGATCCGGGCCGAGAAAGTGCTTGCGCGGTTTCCAACGCCCGCGATAGCACCGTTGATCCCAGTACATGTCGTCCGCAAAGGAGAAGGCCGCGTCGAATGAGACCGTTGGGTTGGCCGCGGATTCAAAGAGATGCTGCTGATAGACACCGCTGCGTTCCTCTTGGCGAATGGCCGCGATTTTGCTTTCGATTTTCTTGGCGAGCAAGAACTTGCAACGCATCAGTGCGGCAATGGACATGCCGTGCGTGTTGAGCAGGTGATCGACGAGTTGGCGTAGCCATTTGAGCAATTCGCTTTGGTGAATGTCCATCTGGCGCACCTGACGGTCGAGCCACAGGACGAGGGCCTCGGCGGTCCAGCCTTCGGCGGCCATGTCCAGTGCCAATTGCTCCGCTTCGCTGGCGAATTGGTAGGAGACGCGGTTGCCGTCGAGGTCAATTTCAAAGCTGTGTGCTGTCTCGCGGATAGTGAATTCCCCTTCGTCCATTTTCGGCGAATAATTGAGCAGCGACCAGTCGTGGTATTCCATGAACACATCCGCATCGGCGTATTCTAGGGTGCCTTGGATTTCCGCCATGAGACGCGGAACGTTGAATGGCTGCCCCTGTTCGGCCGGGGATAGGTGTTCTTTGACTGCGGCGCGGTGTTGGGCAACGGCTGTGGCAAACCCTTTTCGCTCCTGTTCGGGCAACGTCGCCGCAATCGCCTGCTCGCGGTCCTGATTGACCCAGCCGGTAAGCGCGATTTCGACCTGTCCTTCAGCAGTTTCGCGCACCTGCAATCCGTCGTACTCGGCCTCGCTGAGTTCGGACAGGATTTCCGCGGTGGCTGGGGTCGTATATCTGAATACCGGCTCCGGCTTTTCCCGTGGCTCAAACAAGTCGTTCTGAAGGTCGAGCGTCTGCTGCACCGGCTCGATGTTGTCGAGGGCTTCGTCTTCCTCAAAGCCCATATCTACCAATTTGTCGGCCAAGGCGCGGGCCGCTTCGCCAAAAGATGGCTCGGATAGGAAGGCGTAGGCTTTGTTGAGGTCGGGTGCTTGGCGTCGCTTGGCGTAGGGCATCCGCAGGACGCGGCCGAGCAGTTGCTCGACATCGGTCGCGCTTTGGATGCGCGATACCGAGCAGAAAATGTACGCGAACGAGCAATCCCATCCTTCTTTGAGTGCCTCGATTGTAATGACGTATTCAATGGGACAGGTGCGGTCGAACAAGTCAATGGCGTCGAGTTCGCGCTGGTCGCCCGTGACAATGGCGATTTTGCTTTCTGGGATTTGCTCAATGTCCATCAGGTGCTTTTTCAGGGCGTCAACCGTTACTTCTTGGTTTTTTGGCTGGGCTTGCAACAAGACGATGGGACGGATGTAGAAAGCATCGTCCTTGGCGGTCTCGGCAAGCGAAGCACGGGCGGCGATGGCGCCGTTCACTGCGTTCTGCCAAGTGTCGTGCTCGGCAAGCGCGATGGGCAGCTTGATCATTTCTTCGCGCTTGAGTTCTTGGGCAGAGACGCTGTACAGAATGTTTGACTTGCGTTGCGGCGTCGCTGTGAACTCGACGATGGCACAGGGGTTGACCCGCGCCTGCATTTCCCGCGTCAGGCCGGTGACCGCGTTGTGCGCCTCATCGACGATCATCAGGGGGCGGTGCCGATGGAGTAGGTTGGCGAAAGAGAATTTGACGCCGCCGTTGTCCAGCTTCTCTAGGCCCGATGCGGCTTGCGGCACTGCGGAGAAGTGCGGTTCCATCTCTTCGTTGTGGGCATACACTTTGCGCCCTTCGGTGCTTTTCACCCGCAGCGTCTGGATGGTGCCGACCACAATGCAACAGTGGTCGCGCAGGTCGTGTGGTCGGATATGGGTGAAGTCCGCAATGTCGAAGACGCGCACCCGGCCGGCGAATGCGTCGTCCAAGACGCGCCGATACGCATGGCGGGGGTTCTTGAGGGCTTCAGCGGTTTGCCGGCGAATGGTATTCGTCGGGACCAGCCACAGCACCAGTGGATGATCCTTTTCGATCCAAGCGTCGCGGGCGACAGAAACGGCATGAGCGGCGAGAATGGTTTTGCCGCCGCCGGTGGGCAGCCGCAGGCACACGTAGGGCACGTTGGGCAGTTTGGCCAGCGGCTCATAGCGTCCACCGTAACCCCGTGCGGCTTGTCCTGGCTCTTGCGCGATGGACTCGTAGGCGTTTTTCGCCCCGGCGATGCGGGCTTCCTCCAAGAAGCGGCGCAGCGTGGACAAGGTGTCCGTCTGGTATTGCTTGAGCTGCATGATCAGGTTCTCGATCGCACGTCGTAGGGCGTCTGTTTGAAGGCGATGCCCTCCCGGTCGAGCGTCGCTGGCGTCAAGCGCGACTGCTCGCCATAGACCGTGAGCGGGCCGTTAAAAACAGGAGCCTCGTGCGCAATTTCCGCCCGAATCGCAGCGAGGGTCGCCCGGGTCAAAACATTGCCGCGGCCTGGTCGCTTGTCTCTCAGCATGCCGTTGTAGAGCAGGGCGTAGGCGCGGTCATCGTGCAGACCGAGAAACGGCGAGTTTCCGTCGCCATTCCACGCCCGGCCGGTCTCGCTGAACCAGATGTGCGCGGCCAGCACGGGAAAGCGGATGTCTGCTCGGATATGTCCTTCCTCGTCGAACACTGGCGGGCCGAGGCGGTAGAAGCGGAAGCCGCCGCCGCCCTGCCAGCCAACGCTTTTGGAGATGCCGCCTTGTTCGCCATCAATCACTTTGTTCAGGCGCGGGACGCAATGGGTGATGGCGTGCTCGCCCATTTCTATGCCGATGTAGCGTCGGCCCATTTTGTGCGCGACCGCGGCCGTGGTGCCGGAGCCGAGGAAGGAGTCGAGGACGAGGTCGCCGGGGTTGGTGGCGAGGTGGAGGATGCGTTGGATGAGGCGTTCGGGTTTGGGCGTGCCGAAAACCTCCGCTTCGTTAAAGACGCGGGCTTCCCGTTTGGCCTCCTGATTGTCGCCTACCTCTTTGCGATACCACAAGGTCTTGGAAACTGTGCCTTGTTTCACTTCGGAGAGAAACCGCTTTATGGAAGGCACGTTGTTGCCGTGTTTGCCAAACCATACTCGGTTATCCGCTACCAGTTCTTGAAAGCGTTCCTTTGAAACGACCCAACAACGACCCGCAGGTGGGTTGACGACCCGTCCCGATGGAGTGGTGATGGGATAGTCATAAACGGCGGAATACGTCTTGACATCTAAGCCGCTGATTTTCCACTCGCCTCTTGGGTCGTCGTCCAAGTTCTTATAGCGGGCGTTCATTTCGTCGGTTCGCGGCAACAGATTCGGTCGCCACCTCTCCTTGCTTTTTGCAAAGCAAACAATATGATCGTGGCTATCCGAAAGCCATTTTGCATCGTTCTGCGGCGCGTATTTTTTTTCCCAGATGACATTAGCCACGAAATTCTTCCGTCCAAAGACCTCGTCCATGATGACTTTGAGATAGTGCAATTCGTTGTCGTCAATGGACGCCCAAATGGAGCCATCCTCGGCCAGCAAGTCGCGCAAAAGTTCAAGGCGCGGCCACATCATCGCCAGCCATTGCGTATGTTCGAGATTGTCGTCGTAGTGCTCAAAGGCAGACCTCGTGTTATACGGCGGGTCAATGTAGATGCACTTCACTTGACCGGCGTAGAACGGCAGCAAGGCTTTGAGGGCTTCGAGGTTGTCGCCTTGGATGAGGGCGTTGGTGGTGTCTGGGGCGCCGGTAGAAAGGTCGGGGGCCTCTTCGAGGAGACGATAGGGGACTTGGATGGCGTCGCGGAGGTCGGCGTCACGTGTGAGCCACGTTAGGGTCGGCATGGGTTGCTGTCAATCTTTGGTGTTCCTGCCTTTGTGGTGAGCTTGTGTTCGAGCACCCTAAAGATTGGATCGTGCTCTCGTTGTAAGGCATGAAGTGTTTCAGACCGTATAGAATTGGCATCTGGGGTATTCTGTGAGATTTCTTCAATCGCATAGAATGAAGATGCCAAGGCAAACAGTTTGCGATCCTTCATTGCTCGTGCTTTTGAACGCGCCTCCGAGTACAATTTCCGACCAAGATCTACATTTCCAGTTCGGAATGCCAAAAGTCCCCGAGTTGCTTGTAAGGATACCCATTCTTGGTCGGATGGCTGCAAGCATTTGACTTTTGACAACTCCTTCTTCGCTCCCTCAGTATCGCCGCGATTAATAAGAGCGAAGGCTAAATTGTTTAAGAGGAGTATGGGCTTCTTTGGTTTTGCCATAAGTCCTTGTCTAGCAAATTGTTCACTTCTCTCGTAATCTCCAAGTGCAACCGCGGATACATATGAACCATGAATACCCGGTCTTTTTGAAAATGGCTGGTCATACTGCCACCACTCACACTCCTGAACAGCCTCTTTCCATAGACTTTGACTATAGAAGTACCAAAAACGGGCCTCAAAGGTATGGGGACGCTCCAAGTATTCGTCGCGGAGGGTAATTATGCTTTTCTCTCTTGACGCCCAAGCAGCCTGAGCGATACTGTTCTCAGTTGGATGATTCAAAGATAGTCTGAAAAGTTTTTTTGAACTTTTGATGCTACCAGAGGCTAAGTCCAATGTCGCTATGGCTGATGCGAGTTCACTTATATGGGCAGGTAAAATTTTTCCGTCTGATAGCATTCGCCGTGCGGATTTAACAAATTTTGGTTTTCTTTGGTTAATACTACCAATAGCAATCTCCGCTGCTAACAGCCAAGGATCATAACGGGTTCTATCTGCCTTTCCAATGATGTCGTGAGCCTTCTCCGGATCATCGCGATATATCCAGAGACGACTAGCTGAACGTAGAACGAAACGATTGTTCATAG
Organism: Candidatus Latescibacterota bacterium; assembly: GCA_965242865.1. GTDB lineage: Bacteria > Latescibacterota > UBA2968 > UBA8231 > UBA8231. Next base: position 2,844,687 of record CBDETK010000013.1, on the reverse strand, counting down.
CCAGTTGTAACGCGACAGTCATGCTTTTTTCCGCTTGGTCGCTGTGTCCTAATATAGCATAGAGACGAGAAAGTTCCACCCAAGTGATTGGATCTTTGGGCTCAGTACGCAATAGGTGTCTGAGGGTCCCGATCTTTTTATGTAAGGTTAATTCCTCTAACGCCTCGGGAGACGACACTATCTCAGTATCTTCAGGAGCTTTTAACGCTTGTTTTGCAAGCTCTCTTGCCCACGGAGAAACACTCATATCTTCTTGTAGTAGAAATCTTGCTGCTTCGGGGACCTCTCTTTCCTCTTTTTCTTTTCCGAGTGTGAGAGCAGAACCAACGAGATCCGCCGCATGGCCCACTGTCTGGTGTTCCAACCAGTCTCTAATTTTTGACACCAAGAAGTCAGAAGTGCCCTGATGATGTTTTCGGGAAGGTGCGATAGAGTTGAGCTCACCGAGCCTCAGAGTCTGGTCAAATGTTCTCCAGCGAGGAATAACCTTGCGGTCTGCATCAATAATAAATCCAGCCATGATTAGTCCGATCTCCTGATAGAATCCCTACGTGTTAGTGACCATTCTGCCTTCTTGGCGATACGATCAAAAATAGACACATACCGCTCAATAGAGTATTGGTTACCGCTATATCTAATGTTTTTGGGATTCCCACGTCGATCGGGATCAGGGTTACAGAGCTGTTTTATCATTTCCGTAATGTCGTCAGTAAAGTTAGAGTGGATTTTTTCTTGAAGCTCCCGAATAATCTGTGCAAAAGCACTCTGAAGGTATGGAAGTACTTCTTTGTAGTTACCTCCCCAGTTTGTATAGAAATGTTGCTCATCTAGTCGGTTTAAAAGCAGGTGCGTCATAGAAACTCCAGTGCAAAAGAATACAACAAGACTGCCCAATAGATACAGGTCGCACCCTAATCGCCGTATCCTCCAGTCTTGAGGAACATATCCATATAGCAGCTCCGGCGGTGCGTAGGCTAGGTCTCCCGCACAGACTGATTCATCATGGGGCGACGTGCTATGACGATCAAATGCCCTTCCCAGATCGGCTAGCTTAGAGTTGTTATTTTCAAAGATCAGAACATTTGACGGTTTTATATCTTGATGCGCTATTTCCACGTAGTGAAGCTGCTGCAATGCTGCTGCTACCTGATGCACTGTCCTTAAAGCCCAAGCCGTTTCAAAAGCCTGTTTCCAATCATCGATAAACGACCGAATGTCGTGGTCTGCCCATTCAAAAATAAGATACTGAACAACGCTACTTGGATCCCCTCCTTGGGCTGGCAGTGTTCCAGAGTCAAGAAGTCTAACTATGCGAGACAGCTTCTTAGATTCACACTTTTTTAGAACGTCCTGTTCAAAGTTATATGCTGTAGTCATGGCTTGTAGTTCTCTAGCTGGATCCGGTGATTCTAGTGCTTTTGTGTAATCCATTGCTTTGAGAAAGGATCTTTTTCCGTTAGCAGAGCGAACGATGTAGGAGATGGAGAAGTACCCCCCTGTCGCGTTTTCCGAGCGATCAATCAATTTTTCGACCTTCCAGCCGTTTTGTAGCTTTCTACCAACAAGTTGTTGGGCAGGGGTTGAGATATTCTGTTGTCTTCCCATTTGTCGTCCTTTTTTATTTATGTGCATATCTTGACAAAATTCAGCAAGATCGAAGTGTCGAGGACAATCGGCGTTGGGCCTTGCTGCGGCATTCAAAGGGCCTCATTCCGCCAAATCGAAAATCGTCGCGTCGTCAATATCCAATAACCGCCCCACTTCCAACAGCCGTCCCTGCGAAATCTCCCCGCGCCACCACGCTTCCAGAGCCAAAGACAGAATCTGCCAAGCCAATTCGTGGTCCCAACATGCTTCGTCTGCGGAATCCTCCTCCAAACCTTGAGCTATCTTCTCGAAAAGGTAACACGGACAAAAAGCAAATTTCGCCCGCTTGGAACAATTTGTCGGGATTGGTCACCCGATAGAGCAAGGTGTCGTCGTTCATTTCCCCGCCTCTTTCAAGCGACGAATTTCAGTCACCAACCACGCCCAACTATCAGCCGTATCCAGATTCAGCAACCGCGTATCCTCGCAATCCGATTGCTTGTCAAAACAAAGCCAATCGTCTCGGTGAGTCGCAAGGTCAATTTCAAAAATAACGGACTGTGACCCCAGCGACCATTCTGCTTCTACGCCGCCTTCGGGCGTCGGATAGAGATAAGGCAAGGGCAAGTCATCTGGAAAGTGGCGGTCAAAAGTCGAGGCCAACCAGTCGAGGCCGTCCATGGACGGAGCCACTCCTTCCCCTTCGAGCCAACCGTCCTTCATGTCGCGGAACTCATCGAGACGGGCCGGAACGTCCAAAGGATCGAGCAAACTGATATGTTCAACCGCCTCCACGCCTACTAACCGATTTTGTCTATCGTATTTGCCTATTCCCTGAAGGAGCACTCGCAGGTTCTCCCGGTAGCCATTAAATGCCTTGAGAATCGTATCAATATGCGGGTCGGGGATGGGGCAGGGGACTTTATGTCCATGTATCAACTGCAACTCGAACGTCCTTCGATCTTGATCGGCTTCGGGAATTGAGCCGCGCAGAACCACTTCCTCGGCGATTTCCTTTATTTTTGAAGACGCGAGAATCAGTCTGTGCCGCGTCTTTCTGGTCAGTCGCACCTGCGTTGAGTGTTGAGGAGTGACAAACTCGATGCTCTCGTTGTCGCGCAAACTCCGCCCAATTCGGTTGAAGTACGCCAAGTACTCCTCAGGTAAGTGACTTGTCGCCGATCCGTTATGTTCGGCTGCGCCAATAGTGCTAACAAGGGCCTCACGTGCCTGCTCAAAGTAACCCAGGTTCTGTCTGGGCATCATCGAAAGCTGGGAAGAGGTATCGGACAGACTGATTATCGGAACAGCACTCCCCGCTTCTACACCGGAGAGTTTCAGTTCAATACCCTCCGTGAAGCCCCGGGGAGAACGTTGGCGATCAGGGTGTGCTTGAAGGAATTTCCATTTGGCGACTTCTATTAGCATCTCTTTGAGAACGGCCAAGTCACTGAGAATTTCTAACGGAATGCCGCCTCCTTCAAAGCGAGTACCGCACAGGCGTGGTCGCAGGAATTCGTTGCCTTTCATAGGTCACCTTCCAAGTTCCATCAAGCGAACCAAAGATAGTGTTTTCTAACGTCTCGATCTCGCTATTCTCTCCACCGCTTGAACTTCGTCTAAACAACAATTCTTGTACTTTGCACCGCTACCACAGGGGCAAGGTCCATTTCTCCCAACGTTATGCGAAGCGAGATGGGATGTATTCCTTGCGTGTTCTATTAACCCCAAACCTCCATGTGAATACTCACCCCACAGATCATTTCGAGCCGCTTCGATCCCAAACTGGTCGATATATGATAGTCGATACAAGAAGGGAATGACCAGATCGTAAAGAAAACGGGCAATTGTCAGATTTTTTTCACGCGCATACCTAATACCTAAACAGCATGAATCGTCATCGGAATAAAAGTGCAAATCTATCTTCTTTATACAGCATTTTTTTACAATCGCATTAGCTCTTCCTCCGACCTCAAATACTTTAGGCCAGCCATTGGGATGTATGGAATCAGCATCTAGACGAATCTCGATCTCAAACACGTCACAAATAACACTATCTGAGTTTCTGATAGTATCGTCGCGCTCAAGTCCTTAGATTCGTATCTTGTCGGTTGTACTGTCAAAACAAGCGCAGAAGTCCAATTCTCCAACGATCCTCTGAGCATTTTGATAGTACACCAAACTAGGGAAAGAAGCCCTCAACCACTCAATGTCGCTGTCAGTTAGCTTCATCGCGCATACGGCTTCCTAGGCGTTACCGCGACAGTGCCTACCCCTGCTCCTCGACGGCCACTGATATTCCCACCGCCACCATCGCCTCGCTTTTTCCCAAAGTTATCTCCAAATACGCCGCGCCACTTTTCGATGCTGTCATCATGTTCTGCGGCATCGAAAGCTGCGTTGATCTTGTCATTGTAGATTTTGAATAGATACCTGAAGTGATCGTACTTCTCTTGATCCCAGTGCCGCGTGAAATCTTCTTCAGGTAAGGCGGGATTGGTGACCTTCGGCATCACTCGGTTGATTTGCAAGAAATCATTTATGCGATTCGATACTATCTTCAGAGCATCAGGCAAGGTTCTGAAGAGGTCACTATCACTCTCATCACGCACGGTATTACCTATGAGCGTGGTCAGGAGAATTGATTTCGCAGTGAAATTCCCCTTGTGGTCTCTGAGATATTTTAAGAGTCTCGTGACCCTTTTGAGATTTCCATGCGTGATCTTGGTCTTGTAGTTGAACCAGTCTCTGTATCCTGTCCCATCGGTTGGCTCGAATTCGTTGGTTTCGTTATTACAGATCCTCTGGTTTCCGTTTCCCCAAGGTACGCACGGAACAATGTCCAAGTGGAAGTCACCCGCATAGTCCAAGACCACGCATCTGGTTTTCCGACGCGCTTTCTCCGCATACACCCTGTTTTTTCTGAGGCATTGGTAGAGCGCGTTGATATAGTCCCTAGGATATCCGCTCATATACTTCATATACAGCAATATGTCGGCATCATATCCTTGGTTTTCTCTGACGGGTTTAATGATAGTACGCAAGGCATACGACCCTTGGCGCTCTACCGTTATATAAGAGTCCAAGTTTCTGGACAAAAATTCGCTGATAGCCTTCACACTATCATTTAATCTGTCGAGCCGCGAGGGATTGAGATTTACCTCATCGCCGAGAAAATCATTGAAGAACTGAGTGTGCTTCATGTCGTAGATCCTCCTAGTGGGTGTTCTTTGTGGTGAATGTTGGGACGGAATTTGCAACGAATGGATGGTAGTAAGAAATTGGTATTTTATTCACCATGGCTACTCCTTTTGATAGAGAGAAATTCGGCAATTCTTGGTGATTGGTGGGCAAAGATATGGTCCGCCTTTGCGATCCAATCGTCTCGCTTCCGCACATCGTCCAAGGGCAACGGTTGGTCCGATTCAAAGGTCAACCGAAAAACTTTATCTGAGGCGAGCGGGCTCTCGCCCATAAGTAAGCAAAGCATGTTGTGGGCACTCTCGGATTGAAGGTTGAATATAAAGTTGATGAACTCGCTACGCTGCCAGCGAGTCAGCAGGCCCCATCCTTGCCATCTATAGAGTAAACGGTCTTTCCATTTACCGTGGCTCCGAGGGTAGAATACTTGGCTCTTACCAGTGCCAATGGAGAGGACTCGCACTCTTTTAAGCGGAATTTTGAGCCGATAATGAGCATCAGTGGCCGCCACAAGAGATGGGTTATTGGCCCAAAGTCCACCGTCAGCGAGTTGGTACTTATTATCAACTACGACAGGATCGAAGTAGGTCGGAGCAGAGCAGGATGCTAAGACCGCATCTGACACACGCACATTAGTATCCCGAACAAAGTTATCGTTGTACTTCGATTTGAGAACATGCACACAACCGTTGCCAATGTCAACGGAAGGTAGGATAAGTGGGGTTTTAACCTGACCCAAAGTTACCTCGCCCAACATTTCCTCAAGGCGTGTCTTGAGCTTTCGGTTCAAGTATCGGCTCGTGAAAAGTTGTAAAAAATCGGACCTAACCCGTAGTCGAGGGGCGAAGATCGCCTTGCCGTGCCTCTCGTAGAAGTCGGCTAATTGCACGGCAGTCTTTCCACAAGCCAGCCCAGCGGCCAGAATCGCTCCTGTACTGGTGCCAGCCAATAAATGAAAGCGATTTCTCCAATCAAGTTGCCACACCTCTTCCATTCTCTTTAACAGATGGGCCGCAAAGAGTCCTCGAAATCCACCTCCATCAATAGCTAGGATGTAAAATGGCTCATTCACGATAATCGCCTTCAAAATCACGCATCAGATCGCGAAAACTGGTAAGCCTTGACCTGAATCGGTGCTTCGCCGCCCACTCGACAAGAAGCTCGTCGGCTTCTTCTATGGTTAAGCAGCCAGTCTTAATCAGCGTCAACACCAAGTCCTCTGTCTTACAGATCACCAAGTCTTCGCGTCGGCACTTGCCCTCAGCGTACGCCTTGCGGTCCTGAAGCCCAGCGATCCAATTTCGAGTAAGCGCAACAGCCAGAACAGCGCACTCGCCGGCTCCAAGCCGCCCACCTGCCCGAAGTTCTGTAAACAGGACAACCTCTACTAGATCGCGGACGCTTTGTAACTCAAGTGTGCCCGAAGCCACAGCACTTTTAACCGCCGCCCTTTGTTCCGAACGCCTGACTTCACCAAACACTTGGTCAAGCAGTACGACCGATGTGCCAAGCTGACCGAGCAACTCAATCCGACCGATCTTCACAAAATTCAGCAAGATCGAAGTGTCGAGGACAATCGGCATTGGCCTTGCCGTTGCATTCAAAGAGCCTCATTCCGCCAAATCGAGGATCATTTCGTCGTCAATATCCAACAATCGCCCCACTTCCAACAGCCGTCCCTGCGAAATCTCCCCGCGCCACCACGCTTCCAGAGCCAGCGACAAAATCTGCCAAGCCAATTCGTGGTCCCAAGATGCTTCGTCTTCGGAATCCTCTACATCCGAAGATGCCTTTACAGTGCGAAGGTATCGCTTGGCGTCTTCAGACTGGTCGAGCAGTGCTTGGGCCTGAGCTTGACCGACGAGATTCAAGCCGCGCAGCCGCCAAACCGCCGCCGCATAGCTTACCTCAAAGTGCTCAGCCAAAAGCACCACATCGGCATAGGTTACATTTTGTGAACGCGCCGGGCTACGCAACTGACCTTGGATTCCTTCTTCGGTGACGGCATCCATCGCTGCTTCCTCGCGGCGCGTCCCCCGCCCTTTGCCCAAGTTGTGCAGAAAATCTCGGACGCCCTCTTCGGGCATGAGGAAGGCCGCGGCAAAGGCATTGGCCCGCTGTTCGGTTCGCGTTTTGGCGTTGTGAGCACTCGTAACAGTGGCCGCCTCATCGCGGTCCATAAGCGCGTGGCCGTGTTCGTGGGCAAACGAAAACCGCCGCCGCACCGGGGCTTGGGTGCGATTGGCTAAAATTGCCATGCCGAAGTCGGGGCTGCTCAGAAAAAGACCCGAGATTTCATCGGGTAATGGCAAGGAGGCTGTCCAGATATTTTGGTGGGCCAAGGTTTCAGGCACTTTGACAGGGGCTTGGCCTAAGTCGAGACGCCGCCGCTCTTGCTCGGCCACAAGCTGGCCTTGGGCAATCGCCTGCCCTATTGATCTCGGGGGCGGCAGTTCGTAGCGCGGTAGGGAGACCGCAGCCCGGCCGCCCGTTAAGCGTCGCAGCGACGCCCCTTCGCGGAGCAGGCGCAGACAACGCGAGGTGTGCGCTTGGACGACCTCGCTTTGCAGGCCTGGATCGGCGCGAAAAAGCGCGACGACCGGGTCTTCTTGGTCGATCTGGCTATTCGGGTCAACAAACCATTCGATCGGCCGGCCGTACAGGTCCGCGAGATGAGTCAACTCGAGCGTGGAGACCTGCCGCTGGCCGGATTCCATGAGGCTGATGGCGGACCGCTGGAGGCCGAGCGCGGCACCGGCGGCCTCTTGGGTGATCGGCCGGCTTTCGCGTGCCCAACGCAGCCGTTGCCCGATCTCTTCAGGAGTAATGATCATGGAGTATCTCCGATCAATGACGGCGGTAAAGTTTAGATTATCGAACGAACTTTGTCAAATACCGGCGTATTTGGTGTTACGTCAATTTTTCAAAACCGACTACTGGGGCATCATCGTCCTGCTGGACGAATGGACTGAATCAGCCCCAGAAAGAACGAACGCAGGCTCCGGTATAGCCGCGGTCCCCCATACTTGAGGATCACCAGTATGTAGTAGTCTCGTGGATGTACTCGCCTACCCCGCTTAATCGAACAGCGGCGACACTTCTCGCGCCACAGTGCGCGCTGCTTCTTGGTAAAACGCATCGAGAATGGACTCGTCGTCCGGCTCGAAGTTCCTCATGAAGTTCTGATGAATGATGAGCGTCTTATCCAGCACTGCTTCGCCTTTGAGTGCATCCTGTACTACCAATTGCACTTGGGAGCGTAACCTCTGTCGTTCGGCATTGAAGCTATAGAAGCCGACAACATTGGATCTATAAAAATGCAAAAAAGAGTGCCGATCAACATTCCATGCTTTCAAGTCATTTAGGATGGCGATGGAAGCGTCTAATCGGCCCGCCAGTTGCAATAGGGGTTATGCACGAGGTTGGAGTTGTGATAGCGGGGATCGCCTGACACTTCGACGCCAGCCCAAGGCGGCTTCTCCACGCCTTCGTCCCGGCGGCTCAACTCGATTTCGGCGAGCACCAACCCCTCGTTTTCGCCAGAAAATACGTCGATGGTCCAAGCCTTGCCCGCCCAAGGCAAGGTGTAGCGGGTCTTTTCGATGTAAGGCCGCTGGCACAACTCTGCTAGGATGATCTCGGCGTCTGGGCGCGGGATTTCGTATTCGTACTCGCGCCGCGCAATGCCGCTCGTCAAGCCCTTGAGCGTGAGCACCGCTCGCTGGCCCTCAATTCGTACGCGCACCACACGACCGTCTTGAGTGGGAATGTAGCCCTGCCGAAAGGCGACGCCCGCGAGCGAGTCGAGGCACGAGCGGTCGGCCACGAGGTACTTGCGCTCAATTTCCCAAGGCATGGCTTAGTCGGAAGCGGCGCGGTCGATGAGGCTGGGTCGCTCTGGCCCCACGGAGACGTAGCGAATGCGGCACCCGATGAGCCGCTCGATTTCCAGCACGTACGCGCGGGCTGCTGCGGGCAAATCGCCAAAGCGCCGACACGAGCGGATGTCTTCTCGCCAACCCTGCATTTCCTTGTATATGGGCCGCGCTTTGTCCAAAACCGGGTTCAAGGGAAACCGCTCCACGCGCCGTCCATTGCACTCGTAGTGCGTACACAAGAGCAAAGGATCGAGGCCGGACAAGCTGTCGAGCTTGGTCAGGGCGATTTCCGTGGATCCTTGTATTTGGGCACCATAGCGCGAGGCCAAGGCGTCGAAGTGGCCAATTCGGCGGGGCCGCCCGGTGGTCGCGCCGTATTCGTACGCCATTTCGCGGAGCAGGCCCGCTTGTTCGCCGGCCATTTCAGTGGCAAAGCTACCGGCCCCAACGCACGTAGAAAAAGCCTTCATCACGCCGATAACTCGATCCGGGAAGTGCCCGACGAGGCCGCCGCCGATGGGGGCAAAAGACGCCAAACAACACGACGACGAAGTGTAGGGATAGATGCCGTACACGACGTCGCGCAACGCGCCCATTTGGGCCTCAAACAAAATGTTCTGCCCGCGTTGGGCCGCTTCTTCGAGCAGGACCGTGGTGTCGCAGATCAGGTCCTTGATCTGCTCGCCATAAGAAAAGACGTGATCGAGCACCTCGCTGTATTGGATGGCGTCTCCTCGGCCGTGGACGCCGGCGGCGACCAAGTTCTTCCACTCCACGAGCGGCCGGAGCCGCTCCTTGAGGCGGTCTGGATGCAGCAATTCGCCGACTTGGATGCCCTTCTTGAGGAAGCGATCGCCATACGCCGGGGCAATGCCGCGCCGCGTCGAGCCAAAGGCGTGCTCGCCCAACCGCTCTTCTTCCCATTCGTCTTCCAGCCGGTGAAACGGGAAGCAAATCGTCGCCCGATCAGACACCCGCACCGAGTCGATTGAAAACCCGGCTGCGGACAGGTCGTTAAGCTCTTCTGCTAAGACTTGGAGATCGACGACTACGCCCGGCCCCAACACGTTGACGACCGCTGGGTTGAATATCCCCGAGGGCACCAAGTGCAGCTTAAAGGTGCCGCATTCGTTTACTACGGTGTGGCCGGCGTTGGCCCCTCCTTGAAAGCGGACGACGACATCCGCGTCCCGAGCCAGATAGTCGATCATCCGGCCCTTTCCCTCGTCGCCCCAATTGGTCCCGCATACGACTGATATGGTCATGGTGTGTGTTCCTTTAGGTGCTTGGCCAATCCACGGGCTAAGTCGCCGCGCAAAACGCCGACCACTTGGGCGTCCTCGCGGCCAAAGCTCTGAGTGAGTGCTTCCATGGCCTGTACTTGAAAGACGCGCGTACCACCGCGCTCCAAGCGCGCCAACTCGCGCAACGTGCGGGGAGCTAGATTGCTGCTGGCAAATACAAAGGCCAGCCTCTTGGCACGGCGCACGGCCGACAGGCCGACGACCGTGGCTCCCGAGCGGCAACCGATCCCCAAGAGCGCGGATAGGGGTGCCGATGGGTGGAGGCGGGGCAGCACTTGCTCAGACAAAGGCGGGGGGGATGGGTGCTGACCCGCGCAACGCCGAAATGTTGGCGGCTTCGAGGACGCCGATTACCCGGCCCGCAGATTGGGGGGTAATGACGAGGTCGGCGCACCCTTGCAGATGCGCGAAAACGTTTTCGTAGTACGCGTCCCAATTGGACTCGGCGAAGGGGACCTCAGTGCTCATCTGGCGGCCATTGATCAGCACCTTGACGAGAAACTTGCCGCCCACATCCTCAATCGCGCCCTGCGTGCCCAGCACTCGCCAGCGCGGCCGCGAACTCATCGACAAGTTGGACATCGTCAGGGTGGCGGTGCAGCCGCTTTGGAAGCGCAGCGTGTATTCGGAGTGATCTTCGTTGTCGTATTTTTTCCACGCGGAATTTTTGACTTGATAGCCGCTGACCGAGGCGATTTTTTCCGGGACGATGTTCAAAATCCAATCCGTAAAATGCGCCCCCCAGTCGTAGATGGCCCCGCCCGAGATTTTGCGATTAGAGCGCCACCAAGTCCCCTGCTCGCCATAGCCGTAAAACCCGGCCTCAATGCGAAAGACGCGGCCGATGATTTGCTCTTTGAGGATTAGATCGCGCAGCACCACAAAGTCGCCGTCCCAGCGCCGATTGTGAAACGTTGAGATCAGGGCCTTGTTCTTTTTGGCCGCTGCTTGCATGCGCTTGACTTCGGCGCTGGTGATGGCGAGCGGCTTCTCGCAGACGACGTGAACCCCGGCATTGAGGCACTGTACCGCCAGCTTGGCGTGGGTGTTGTGCGGGGTGATGATTGTCACCAAGTCTAATTTTGCATTCCGCAGCATGCTGCCGACGCGACCGTAGGTTTTGACGCCGGGAAAGTCCTCTTCGGCTACTTGACGCCGCTCGGCATCGAGCTCGCAAACCGCAGCCACTTCTACCCCTTCGTTTTTGGCCATAGAGGCCAAGTGCAATCGACCCATATTGAACGCGCCGCCATAGCCGATGACGCCGACGCGAAAATGCTCTCGTTTTTTTGCTGCCACAACGTGCTCCTCTGTTAAAGGTTTGAAGCCGCGAATCTGCAAAACGCCGCTGGGCGCGTCAACGCCAAGCCGCTGGCCGGATTCGGGAGCCTAGGCCGCCCGAGCGCACAAAAAAGCCTAGACCGGGGCGGCGGAATGCCGCTTGTAGCCGTTCACTAGCTGGTCTCTGAGGCAGCAGCAAGTTGATGATTGACAACCTGCCAGAATGTGACAATCGCGCTTTTCTCGCCGTTAAAAAAATCCTCAAAAAAACCAACTGAATTTAACGGCCATGGATAGGCATAACGCTCGCCATCTGTGCCAATCTCTGTGACCCAATCGTCAGGCTCAGTGGGATCGATCACCGCAAAAAACGAAGCATCATAGAGAAAGGGCCTGCCCGCATCGTTCAAGATCCGAAAGTCATCGGCTTCTATCCCAATTACAATGTAATGTTGATTGGGGGTGAGATCGGGATGGGCGATATTTTGTTCTCTAAATTGGACGATCATAGCGAATCAACTCGTTTTTGTTTCAGCTCAACGCGACCGATATTGGGATGTTCATACCAGTGAATTTCGTATTGATGCCCAGCAATTTCAAAACGGGGACTGCTCTTTTTGGCCCATCTCGATGCGCGACCACCATACGTGTGAACCAAACGTTGCACATCGCGAATGCGGTTGCCTTTGGCGATCACGCGCGATTGTGCAATCTGTTTTGATGTCAGCTCAAGAATTTCACAGCCCCTTTCTTAAAGGCTGTCTGAGAACCCCCCTTGGGGCGTGTTAAACGAGCCGTAGAGCCGGTCTTCGTCTTTTCCGCGAAAGAACGTCACCCCGTGCTCCGACACGGGGCGGGAATCCAGCCGGGATCGTTTAGACGCAAGGGACGACCACCAGAATTTGCAGACCGCTTCTAACGGTTTGAAGCCGCGAATCTGCAAAACGCCGCTGGGCGCGTCAACGCGACTGCTCGCTCGCTTCTCCGTCTTTTGCTATGTTAAGCGCGACAGAATTGGTCTCCCCACAACTCAAACCCCACGCGACCGATGGAAACAAAGCTAACGAGAAAAGACCTCGCCTTCATCGGCGGCTGCTTGCTCGTGGCCGCGGTTAGTTTGGCCGTTGGAGTCCACTACTTCTATCGCGCCTTTCCCGAAGCCTCCATCGACTTCCGCGTCACCCGCGACGAAGCAAAAGAGCAGGCCGCTGATTTTCTCGCGGGCCGCGGCTTTGACCTCACCGCCTACCGCCACAGCGCCATTTTTCGCTACGACGACCAAGCCAAGACCTTCCTCGAGCGCGAGCTCGGTCTCGAAGGGGCCACGCAGGTCATCGGCAATCCAGTGCAGTTGTGGCGCTGGAGCCACCGCTGGGTGCGGGAGCAGGAAAAGGAGGAGTTCAAAGCCGCGGTTACAACGGCTGGCGAGCTCGTCAGTTTTACCCATCTCATTGAGGAAGAAACGCCCGGCGCACACCTCGAAGAAGCCCAAGCCCGCCGCTTGGCCGAGACCTTTCTCACGGACGAGCTCGGGCGGACGCTCGCCGCGCTCGAGTTTGTAGAAGCGCAGGCTCAGGAGCGGCCCAACCGCACGGACTACACCTTTAGCTGGAAGCTGCGCGACTTCGCCGTTGGCGAGGCCCACTACCGCTTCTACGTGCGCCTGCAAGGTGACCAGATCGGCGGCTTTGGCGAATATCTCAAAGTCCCCGAGGCTTGGCAGCGCGACTACGCCGAGCTGCGGTCTCGCAACGAGACCACGGGCTTGGTGGCTATGACCGCCCTCGTTCTGACCGTGCTGGCGATGCTAATTTCGTTCTTTGGCGGCGTCCGCGCCCGCGACATCCGCTGGAAAACCGCGGCGGTCTTCGGGGCCATTGCCGCGGTCCTAACCCTGCTGGCCGAGCTCAACAACCTGCCGCTGACCTCGTTTAGCTACGACACCACCGACACCTACGGGTCTTTTGTGACCGGGCAACTGCTCAACAGCCTGTTTGCCGCGGTCGGCCAAGGCATCCTCATTTTCTTTCTGACGGCCGCGGCCGAGCCGCTGTACCGACGCTACTACGCCAACCAAATCCAGATCGGGGGCCAGTTTACGCCAGCGGGCCTGCGCACCAAGCGCTTTCTCCTCGGCACCACGCTCGGCTTGGCCATGACGCCCGCCTTTTTGGCCTACCAAGTCCTCTTTTACACCACAGCCGAGCAATTCGGGGCTTGGAGCCCGGCCGACATCCCCTACAGCGAAATGGTCAACACGTACATCCCTTGGATCATGGTGCTGTTGATCGGCTTTATGCCCGCAGTCTCTGAGGAGTTTATCTCTCGGGCCTTTTCGATTCCCTTCCTCCACAAATACCTCAAGGCGCGCTGGGCCGCGGTCTTTGTTGCGGCTCTGATCTGGGGATTCGCTCATGCCGGCTACCCGCAACAGCCTTTTTACATTCGCGGCATTGAGGTGGGAATCATCGGCATTGTCGTCGGCTATATTTTTCTGCGCTGGGGGATTCTCGCCCCGCTCGTATGGCACTACACGGTGGACGCCCTGTACACATCCCTAATCCTCTTTCGCTCGTCCAACAGCTACTTCGTCGTTTCAGCGGCCTTGTCCGCTGGCCTCATGATCCTGCCCTTGGCGGTGGCTATCGTCCTCTACCTGCGGCAGCGCCGCTTTGCGGACCCAACGCCCTTGCTCAACCAAAGCGCGGCCCCCGCCGTTCCCAAAGCCGATGCGGATCAACCCACAGCACAACAGCCCGCCGCCCCGGCGGTTGCCTATACCCCGCTGTCCAAGCGCCGCCTCGGTTGGGCCGTGGCCGTGGTCGTGGCCTCGCTGGGCTTTTTTGCCCTCGACTACGAAAAGCCGCTCGACTTTGTCGATGTCCACCTGACTCAAGCCGAGGCCGAGGCCCAGGCCATCGCGTACTTAGAGGCGACTGGCGCGGATGCCGCGGGATACGAGGTGGTCACGTACTATCAAAATCAACCCAACGCCATGGCGGTCCGCTACATCTTAGAGCGCGACTCCGTGGCCGTCGTCAACCGCCTATACCGAGACGAGCTGTTGGCCAGCTTGTGGGTGACGCGCTTTTTCCGCTACGGCGAAAAGGAGGAATACAAGGTCGCCATCCATCCAGCCGATGGCTCACTCTACAGCATAAACCACCTGTTGGCCGAAGAAGCCGCAGGCGCGGACCTCAGCGAAGCCCAAGCCCGCGCGATCGCGGTCGAGCACTTGCGTTCCTTCGGCCTCGATCCCGAGGGCTTGGTGCTGAAGGAGTCCTCCACGGAAAAGCTCCCCAACCGCCGCGACCACCGCTTGGTCTTTGAGGCGGCTGAGGGCAGCGAGCGCAACGTGGATGAGTTGCGCTATCGAGTGCGGGTCACCGTAGCTGGCGACGAGCCGGTTGCTATCTATCGCTTCCTCCATGTCCCCGAGGCTTGGGCGCGCGAGTACCGGGAGAGCACCACGCTCAAAACCGCGCTTTCCGGCCTGTTCATCGTCTTAGTGGTCGCCGTGGTCCTGCACGGCCTGTGGCTGCTCGTGCGCTGCGTGCGGAACGAGGGCATCGCTTGGGGGCCGCTGGTCAAAATCGCCGCGGTCGTCGCGGCCTTTTGGTTACTCGACCTCATCAATGGCCTGTCGGTTATCGAGCGCGCCTACGATACCCGCCTCACCCTGTCGATCTTCACCATTACCCAGATTCTCAGCATGGTCCTAGGCAGTTTGGGGGTCGGCTTGGTGATGCTCGCGGCCCTCGGTTTGGCTACCAGCCTCTATCCAGACTGGCCGACGCGCTTGCGGTCGGCGCGGCGCGTGCCTGAATTCCGCGACGCGGTCGTCGGGGTCGCGCTGGTCCTCGTCGCCAAAGCGGCGTGGCAACACGTGCGCGGCTACGTCGAGAGCCGCTTCATCGCCTCCGACCCGAGCCTCGGCTTTGGGCTGCCTTCTGGGTTGGATCAGTACTTGCCCTTTTTGAACCCCCTGTCCGACGGCGTAACCGGGGCCATATTCGCCCCGATTCTCGCGGGGTTGGTGCTCTACTACAGCCGCGTCGTCATAAAAAGGAGGCTCTACGTAGTCGTGGCGGGATTAGGGGCGGGCTTGATTCTGTCCGGCAGCAATGCCATCTACTTCGACGAGTTCCTCTTTGAACTGCTGACGTTTGTCTCCACGGTGGGCTTCACCGTCGCTGCCATCGTCTTGATCTTGCGGAACAACCTGCTCGCCTACGTGTTACTGGGGTTTGCCTCGGTGCTCTCGGAGGTCGAGAGCTTGGCTGCGCTGTCGGCCCCGGCCTATCAGGTCCAAGCCGGCATCCTCTTGCTGCTGGTGCTTGGGCTCGTCTGCGGCCTATGGTGGTGCTTGGGTGCTCAACGCGAGGCGAGCTGATCCCTACGCCAACCTTAAAGATTAAAGAAAGGAACCTACCATGCGCGTCCTCGTAACCGGCGCGGCCGGCCGCGTCGGCTCCACCGTAGCTCGCGGCCTGCAAGTGCGCCACCAAGTGCGCGGCCACGACCGCGTCCCCATGCCCGACCTCGCCGATGCGGTCGTCTCCGATCTCGCCGACTTCGACGCTGTGTTAGAAGCCACGCACGGCGTGGATGCCATTGCCCACATTGGCGGCTTGCCCGGCGGCAGCGAGTGGGAGCCTATGCTGCAGGGCAACTTCATCGGTACGTACAACGTCTTTGAGGCCGCTCGCCAAAACGGCGTCAAGCGCGTTGCGTACGCCAGCCGCGCTGGGGTCTTGAGCCTCTACCCGCGCAGCATCCACCGCACAGTCGAGCTGCCTACCACCCCGGTGGGCATCTACACGGTCAGCAAGATCTTCGGCGAGGCCCTAGCCCACTCTTTT
This sequence comes from Candidatus Latescibacterota bacterium, assembly GCA_965242865.1. Classification (GTDB taxonomy): domain Bacteria; phylum Latescibacterota; class UBA2968; order UBA8231; family UBA8231. The sequence continues at coordinate 2,828,574 of CBDETK010000013.1, read as the reverse complement.
GCCCACCAGCACGACATGGAATTTGTCTGCGTCCGCATCGGCAACTTCAACCTCGAGCGCGACCAACCCGAGCACCCACACCATCTCAGCCACGGCGATTGCGTGCGGGTTTTTGAGCAGGCCCTAGTCCATCCGGGCGTAAAGTTTGCAATCGTCTTTGGGGTGTCGGGCAGCAACTGGCCGCTCTACGATGTCGAACACGGCAAAAGGGCCATTGGGTACGAGCCGCAGGATTATTCGGAAGTGCCGAAAGAGGAGTGGGGGAGGTAGGGTTGCCGGGGTAAATTAGGCACCTCACGGCACTTGAGTTCCTAATGGCTTGTTTGACGTTCAGCCCGCCGAGTACTAATTTCCAAAATTGTTCCCTTTTTGGATCATAATTACTTAGAGTCAAAACGATAACGGCGTAGGACCCATGCGGATTATCGCCAAGAGAGCACTCCGGGAGTTCTGGGAGCGGTACCCGAACGCCAAAGAGCCGCTTCTCGCTTGGTATCGGGAGGTCAAACAAGAAAATTGGGATACGCCGGCAAAGGTAAAAGCGAAGTACTGCAACGCCAGCATCGTTGGTGGCAACCGGGTGGTCTTCAATATCAAGGGCAACGACTACCGGCTTGTGGCGGAAATCAACTACGAGTACCGCGTCGTCTATGTGCGCTTCGTAGGTACACACGCCGCATATAATGCCGTGGACGCGAAGGAGGTTTAGAGATGGCGAATGTCAAGCCAATTCGGACTGAGCAGGACTACGAAGCCGCACTAGCCCGAGTCGACGAACTTATAGATGCGGCTCACGGTAGCCCGGAGGGGGACGAGTTAGATGTTCTGGTTGATCTAGTCGAGTTGTATGAGAGCAAGCACGAGCCAATGGGGTATCCAAGCCCCCTCTCGGCCATTGAATTCCGCATGGAGCAGGGAGGCCTGAAGCCGTGCGACCTGATCCCTTTTATCGGGAGCTGGGCGAAAGTGTCGGAAGTTCTTTCCGGCAAGCGGGCTATCACGATGCCGATGGCGCGTGCCCTCCACGCGCATCTCGGGATTCCAGCGGATGTGCTTCTACGGCAGCCGGGCGCAGCACTTGACGAGACATCGGCCGACCGCTACGGCGATGATGAATCTGGCGAGCGCGTTGCAGGTGCATCCGGCGATTATTGCGGGTAAGGTTCGGTACGAACGGCAGAACCATCGGCTACTGTCGCAACTCGTTGGGACCGGCGAGGTTCGGCGGCACGAGATTTCTACATTAGCTGAACCAAATTCCGAGAGGTAATGCTCATGGACCCAAGTTGCTTGCAGTACTGCATGACCGATGCCCAGCGCGACCATTTTGATCAGCAGGGCTACTTGATCATCGAGGACGCGCTCGACGAGGACATGCTGGGCCGGTTGCTGGAAGCCGGCGATCGCGTCGATGCCCAAGAAAGGGCGGCGCGTGGCCTGGCACCCAACGCCTTGATGACGAAGTTCAGGACCATTGTCGAGGACGATGTTTTTCTCGAGCTGCTCGATTGGCCCAAAACCTTTCCCCTGATCTGGGACATTCTCGGCTGGAACATCCAACACTATATCTCGCACTTGATTTACTACCCGCCCGAATCCAAGAACAGCACCGAGCTAAAGCCCGGAGGATGGCACCAAGATGGCGGCCGGCCAGTCCCCGAAATGGAGCGTCCCCAACCGAGGTTGTCTCTAAAGGTGGGATTCTGGTTGACCGACATCAGCGAGCCGGACAGAGGGGGGATTCGGATCGTCCCGGAAAGTCACAAGCGGGATCATCCGCCCGATTTTGCCGATGCCATGCAGCTTCAGGTGAAGGCGGGAACGGCCGTGCTGTTTGACCGACGGATGTGGCACGTACGCGGGATCAATACCTCGGAAATGACCCGGAAAGTGCTGTTTTTGGGATATAGTTACCGCTGGCTGCGCGGCCTCGACTACAACCTGATGCCCGCTGAAATCCTCGACAAATGCAGCCCAATATGCCGGCAATTGCTCGGCGATGGGGTAGATGTCAAAGGCTGGTGGCAGCCAACAGATGCGGATGTTCCCCTCAAGGGCTGGCTGACCGAGCACAGGGGAGCGGCTTACGTCGAGCGGATCGGGCAAAAGCAGTGGGAACGGGAAAAGTGGGCCGCACCCACTACCGGCTCAGCCGATCAAGGACATTGCGGGTGATCTGGGCGACGGCTGCGTTTCCCTTCAGCCCGTGCGACCAGTCGGTCGTCCCGGCCGTGAACACCGTGCCGCGGCGCGTATAAAGGCCCATGACCGCGGCGCCCTCCCGACCCTTTTCCCAGCGCTCGTACCACTCGCTGTCGTCCGGGTGCCACCGCGCCGAGGCCGTACACAAAATGGTAAAGTCCGTCGGGGTGCCATCGGTCCCCTTGGGCACCGGCAGCCCATTTTCCAGCGCGTACTCGCAGCCATCGCACTCATAGCCGACGATGGTGTGCTCGCCCCCGAAGCTATCGCCCCGCTGCAAGCCCGTCCCGGCAAAGACCCAGTGCTCCGGGCGATGGACTACAAACGCCCCGTCCCCGTCCATGTATTGCCCGTGGCTCAAGTGATAACCCCCGTAGAGGAAGCCGACGCCGGTCAGCTCGTTTTCCGGCCGGCCCACGAGGTGGTGGCTCCACAACGTCGAAAGATTCGCGTACTCTCTGGCCGCGTAGGCCGGGTCCATGTTGAACTGTTGCTTCCAGCACACCAACGCCCGGCCCTGGTCCTCACTGCGAACCTGCCAGCACACGGAGTTGCCGCTAAAAAACGCGGCATTGACTCCAGCGGCGACCGCGGCTTCGAGGTGGTCGCGCATCGGCCCGGACCAGTATTCGTCGTGCCCCACGCTGAGCACGAGCCGGTAGTTGTCCAACAGTTCGGGATGCCATTCGAGATCGGAATTGGCGCAGTAGTCGAGCGCGTATCCAGCCGCCTCCGCCCACTCGACAAAGGCGCGCTCCCAGCGGTCGAAAAACCCGGCCAGCGGACGGTCGAAGGAGACGCGATGCCCCTGCAAGCCGCCGCGCCCGTGATAGCCGTAGAGGCTGTAGCCGCCCCAGTTGTTGTACGCGTTGTACGTGTTGGTGGCTAGCTGGAGGAGGATGCGGGCGTCGGTGGGGCCGGTGGGACGGACGATAAAAAAGCCCCGGCTCTCGGCCGTGCGCTGCCTGCGCCGCACGAACTTGCCGCCTTGGTCCTCGACCCGCAGCACAAACTCGTAATACCCGCTGCGCCAGTCGTCGGGCACTTCCAACGCGCAGGAAACCGGCCAGCCGCAGCCATTGGACGAAGCGTCCTCTGGCACGGGATGGGCCGCCCCCGGCAGCCGATCCTGCCGCCACATCACTTCGCGCTCGGCCCCGATCCGCGCCACTTCCAGCGCGTACTCGCCCGCGCTGGAAGCCACGTGAAAGCGCACTTGCTCACCAGCCCGGTAGCTGAGCTGGTCGGTATAGCCTTCGACGAACATTACCCTTGGTCCTCCACGGCTACTCCCTGTTTGTCGGTTATCCAGCGCACCGGCGAAAGCTCGGACAGCAAGTCAATTTTTGCAATTAGAAGCACAGCCGTTATTTTCTTGGTAATGGACGAGCACGGCCCACCCGCGAATGCGAAAGGAGAAGTCTTATGAACGAAGTTGAAACCAAAGTTCACCAACACGACATCGCCTTGGCCCGCTTGGAGACGCTCATTGAGCAGAATAACCACCGCTTTGACATCGTTGAACGCCAGATCGAAAGCTCCGAGAGGAGCACGACCGCTCTGATCGAAAGCTCCGAGAAAAACACCGCCTCCCGCTTTGACGCCATCGAACGCAAGATCGAGAGCCTAGACCGGCGCATGAATTGGTTTCTCGGCCTGTTGTTCACCAGTTGGCTATCGACCATCGGCGTGATTCTGTATAAGCTCCCGTAACGCCAACCCCGCAGGAATAAATTTCCGTGCTCGTCCTCAATTGATTCTATGCCTGACCTAAGTTGGAGCACCGTCGTTACCAATCGGACGACGGCGATTACTACCCTTGGTACTCCACGGCGATCCCGGTTTGTCAAGCGCGTTTCGTTTCGTTCACTTCGGCTAGTGCGGCCGGAAACTCCAGCTCAGTGAACACCAGCCGAAATGTTCCTCGCATGGGTCCGTCGCGGACGGTCATCGTTCCGCAGTTAAAGGCATTTTGTAGGGTTTCTAGTACGCGTTGTTTGTAGTCCGTATCGGGGTTGCCGCGCAGATGTTCCCCCTTGGTCTCGAAAACCAGCACGTGCGGCTTACCGGCCGTTTCGCCGGCCATTCAAAGCGGATTTTGCCGGCCAACAACTTGTGGCGAAAGACGCTTTCGGCCTGCTCTTCCATCGCATCGGCCAGCTGTTCCCGCAAGGCAAACACCAGATAGGATCGGCGATCATAGATTTCGTCGTCGCTGCCAGCGCCTGCTCGCAGCTTCTCCACTAGCTGCCGCACAATGCGGGCCGCTTCCCACGTGTTTGGCACGATGTCGGATAGGCGGCGGGCGAAGTACGATATGCTGAGCGTCTTGTCGATGAACAACTCCCGGTCGGCGCGAAACACGGGTAGTGCGTCGCCAAGATCAACGGACGCCGCCTGCATTCTGGTGTGGTCGGAGAGACTGCTCTGCGGGTCGGGTGCGTCCATGGCCGCCCAATCAATGCTGGGCAGAATGTGCTGCTGGTAATCCAACTCGCGCCAGCCGTCGCCGTCTTTGTGTAGCACCAGCGGTAAAAAGATGGCCTTGCTCCGCAACGGCTCGCGTCGCTCCACCGTAACCTGCCGCCAATCCGACCCGGCCCCTAGCACTTCGTCGCTTAGGCCGCTTAGTCCTTCGCGCTCCAGCCCATTTTTGACTTGGCTGACCGCCTGCCCCACGTTGGTATTCCAGCAATAGACATAGCACTGGTCCAGGGCCTCCCGCCCGGTGCGCCGCGCCTGGGGCTGCCGCATTACCCGCCCCACCAACTGGGTGATGGCCCGCTGGGCGCTGGTGTTGTCCAGCATCACCAATAGGTAAGCGAAGGGGCAATCCCAGCCCTCCATCAGGGCCGCCTTGGTGATTATCCAGCGCAACGGCGAAAACTCGGACAGCAGGTCAATGCCGGCCAGTTCGTCCTTTTCCGACGACTTGACGGCCACGGCATTGGCCGACACCCCCAGCGTTTGCGTCAGATATTCCCGCACGTCCTCGGCGTGGACGCGCTCGCCGTCGCGCTGGTCTTTGCCCGTGCGCTCCACCCGCACTACCGCGATGGGGCGGATGTAGCGGCCCTCGCTCATTTGCAAGGACTGCGCTTCGGCGTCCAGCCGCTCTAGTTCGTCGTACGCCTGCAACAAGGTAGAATGCCAATCGGCGTTGGTGAGCGACGTTATCTGCACCGGCAGCTTTATCATCTCCTCTTTTTTTAGCTCAACGCCGGTGATGTCCACTAGCAGGTTGCTGATGCCTCGGTTGGGCGTTGCCGACAATTCGATCACGAGGCTGGGGTTGAGGCGGCTGATCGAGCGGGCAAACTCGGCGTTGGCCTCTGGCTTGCTGGCGCCATACGCCTTGTGCGCCTCGTCTAGCACCACTACCGGACGCAGCATCTTGAACACGTTGAACAGGCTGTGCTTGACCGGGCCGTCGTCCTCGTTGCGTTCCAAATCGGGATAGTCCTGCAACAGGCGAGCATCGCCAAGTGCGTCATCGCTGTCCGGGAAAAGCGTGGGATAGCGCCCGGAATCGCGGAACATCCGCAGAAACTCCCGCCCCCGCCGCCGGTTAGCAGCCGGCAGCATCAGTAGCATTACGCACAGATAGTTCGCCACGTCCGCCGCCGTGAACAGGTCGTCCTTTTCGAGCAGCTTGACCCGTCCGCCGCTGCCGATTTCCAGTATTTGTCGGTAGGGATGCTCTCGGCTGCGCAGGGCGGCTTTGGTCTGCTGGTAGATGGCGCGGGTGGGCGTTACCCACAGCGTCAGGCCGGTTTGCCGGTTGAGCCGTTGCAGGGCGGCAGCGGCAAGCAGCGTCTTGCCCCCGCCAGTCGGCACCTTAAAACAGATATGCGGAATGGGCCGCCCGGCCTCGTCCGTGCGCTCAATATAGGGGACGTTGCCGTCGGCTACGCCGCCCGATTGGGCCAGTTGCTGCCAAGCTGTCTTGGGATAGTTGTGGAGGTCCGCGGGAATGTCAACGCCGGCTTCTTGCAACGCGGCGATGGCTGTGTCCGCCTGCGCCCGCGCCGCGGCCAGTCCATTCCACCAGCGGGTAAAGGCTTCCAACGCGACCGATTGATACTCTTTCAGTTCCATTGCCCACCCTTTACAGTGCCCGGTGTAGTTCGTAGGGCAACTGGCAAAATGTAATGCCCATTTTCGTAAGTTCGGCTTGGCCGATGTATTTACCCGGGCCAAAAACGAGAGCTTTTCTGCTGTTTTGCTTGGCTACGGTGCTGATGCGCCGCGCTCGCTCTAGGTTCAACATCGCCGCATTACTGCGTAGGTAATCCAAGTTGGGTTCGTACAGCAGATAGTAATCAGTGGTATGGTTGCTGTGGAACAGGCCGTCATCATTCAGGGGCTGTAAGGCGGCTGCGCCCGCGGAGAGGCCGGAGGCGGTGTACAACAGATAAGCCGCGAGGGCGGCGTAATCCGGCAGGGCTTCGCCGGTCAGCATGGCTTCCGGGTCAATGGGGTCGCCTAGCGTACAGTAAGTGAACGAGCCGCCCAGCCCTTGGCGCAAGGCGTCGTCTTTGGCGTCGGGAACGCCGGTGATGACGCGGCGGACGCGCTCGGCGGTGATGGTGTCGGCATAATTTTCGCACTCCACGAGAATGAACTTGCGGTTGCCGCCGTCTTCTTTGTTGAGGGCAAGGACGGCATGGGCGGTGGTGCCGCTGCCGGCGAAGGAGTCGAGGACGAGGGCGTCTTTGTCCCCCGCTATTGTGCATATTCTCTGCAATAGCCCTAAAGCCTTTGGGTTGTCGAAAGGCAATTGCTGATCGCTAAAAATTTCTTTTAGCATCTTACGAGCACCGTCTGTATGTCCCACTTCGTCATATAACCAGATAGTCAGCGGGACTATCCCCTGTTTTACTTCTCGCAAGTATCTCTTCAACTGGGGTGAATTTTTTCCATCTCGTCCAAAGAAAACCCGGTTTTCGTCGATCCAAATCTGCATCTGTTCTTTGTTCGTCAACCAACATCTCCCATCAGGCGGGTTGTATGCTACACCCGTGTTCGGGTTTACGATAGGGTAGTCATATTCAGGAGAATAGGTCTTGACGGACAGGTTATCAACACGCCAAGGACCTCTACCGTCATTGTCATCGTATTTGTAGAGTCGATCCTGTTTTTCTGTGCGCGGAAGGAGTCTGCGCTGCCAAGCCGCCGACAAATTACCTTTGCCGTCAATGCTATTTTTAGCGTAACAAAGAACAAAGTCGTGGTTGTCTGAAAGGTACTTTGCGTCGTTAGAAGGAGCGTATTTCTTTTGCCAGATGATGTTAGCAACGAAATTTTCCTCGTCAAAAATCTCGTCCATCAACATCCGCAAATGGTGCTGTTCGTTGTCGTCGATGGAAATGAAGATCACGCCGTCGTCCGCGAGCAACTCCCACAAAAGTTGCAACCGGGGCCACATCATGCACAGCCATTTGTCGTGTCGTTCCAAGTCTTCCCTGTCAACCAAGCCGTTGTCTTTCAGCCATTGGCGCATCAGCGGGCTGTTGACCTTGTCGTTATAGACCCAACCCTCGTTGCCGGTATTATAGGGCGGGTCAATGTAGATGCACTTGACGCGGCCGGCGTAGCGGGGCAGCAGTGCCTTCAGCGCGTACAGGTTATCGCCGTGAATGATGAGGTTGTCATCGACGCCCCCGGCGTTCACGGACCGGCCCTCGTCGGGCACCAGCGGGCGGTACGGCACGGTGAGATGGTGGGCGTAGATGTGCTGCTTTCCTTTGAAATCCAGCGTAGGCATAGCAAAAACCTCCTGTTTGGCGTTGGCGGCTATTCGTCTCCTATAGGTGTGTGAGGGAAAGGGCAGAGATAGAACTCTACCCATGCCAAAGAGTAGAGTGTATGCCGCCATCGATCAAGATCGCTCAACCGCTGGCGCATCCATCCTACGACCCTTGGTACTCCACTTCTACCACGCGCTCGTCCAACTCGCGTTGCAACCGCTCCACCTGCTCCACCACGTATTCTACCGCCTGCTCCACCGGCACGTCTTGCCGCTCTTTTTCGCGCCGCAGCTTGACCTCGACAATCCCCCGCTGCAACCCGCGATCCCCCACCGTCACCCGCACCGGCACCCCAATTAGGTCGGCGTCTTTGAACTTGACCCCGGGGTTTTCTCGGCGGTCGTCGAGCAGCACCTCAAGGCCGCGCTCGGCCAAGTCGGAGTAGAGCTGCTCGGCCGCGGCTTGCGCTGCGCCTTCGCCCTTGGCGAGGAGGACGATGTGTACGGGGTAAGGCGCGACGGCAATGGGCCACACCAAGCCGTTGTCGTCGTGGTGCTCCTCGGCGATGCAGGCCAGCAGCCGCCCCACGCCGATCCCATAAGACCCCATGACGACGGGCCGCGCTTGGCCCTCGGCGTCGAGGAAATCTCCGTCAAGAGCCTCGGTGAATTTGGTCCCGAGCTGGAAGATGTTGCCCACTTCTACCCCGCGCGATTCGCGCAACGCCGCCCCGCAGCTAGGGCAGCCATCGCCCGGCCGAGCGACGGCAATGTCAGCTACCACATCGGCTGTGTAGTCGCGGCCGTAGTTGACATGGGCGAGGTGGTAGCCCGGCTCGTTGGCCCCGGCCACCAGATTGGGGGAGGACGCCACGGACTCATCGACGACGACCAAGGCACCTTTGACGCCGATGGGCGAGCCATAGCCCGGCTCCGCGCCGACCGCACGGATTTCCGCTTCTCGCGCCGGCCACATTTCGAGGGCGCCGACCGCGTTGGCCAGCTTGGTCTCGTTGATTTCCATGTCGCCGCGCACGACCGCGAGGACAAACGCATCCCGCTTGTCCGCACCGTCGCCGACAGTGGCCATCATAAAGCGCGCCTTGGCGATCTTGTGGGCGGGAATGTTGAACAACGCGGTCAGCTCCTCAATGGTCGTAGCATTGGCCGTGGCGATTTTCTCGCACACGGCGGGTTCTTCGGCCGGATTGGCCGGTTTGGCAAAGGCGGCGATCTGGCGGTTGGCCGAGTACCCGCAGTCGTCGCACAAGAGCAGGGTGTCTTCGCCGACCGGCGTTAGGTACATGTATTCGTGGGCCAGCTCGCCGCCCATCATCCCGGTATCCGAGCGCACCGCGAGGACGTCGAGGCCGCAGCGCTGGAAGATGTTGAAATAGCACTGGTAGTGGGCGCGGTATTGCCTTTCAAGGCCCGCCCAGTCGGCGTCGAGGCTATAGGAGTCCTTCATGGTAAACTCGCGCACGCGGATAAGGCCCGAGCGGGGGCGAGGATCGTCGCGCCACTTGGTCTGGATCTGATAGATTAGCTGGGGCAGTTGCTTGTAGGATTTGATCTCGCGGTGGACTAAGTCGGCGACAACCTCCTCATGGGTCATGGCCAGCACCATGTCGCGGCCGTTTTTGTCTTGAAAGCGGCTCATCTCCGGGCCGACCGCGTACCAACGGCCGGTCTGCTGCCAAAGCTCGGCCGGATGCACCACCGGCATGGTGATCTCCTGACCGCCGATGGCGTCCATCTCGCGGCGGATGAGGTCTTCGATCTTGCGCATGGACCGCTGCGCGAGGGGCAAATAGCTGAAGATGCCGCTGGCCAGCGGGCGGATAAAGCCGGCCCGCAGCAAAAGCCGGTGGCTGGCTATCTCCACATCGGCGGTGACGTCGCGCAAGGTCTGACTGAACAACCGACTCATTCGCATGGTTTTACTCCTCTCGGTTAATTCCGAGCGCTGGTTGGCAATGCAGCGCACCGGACAGTTGCACTCAATGCTTAAGCCCCACCGCGCGCATCGCCCGATACATGCACGACAGCGACACCAGCACCCAAATCAAGGCAATCAAGTACGCCAGATAGGGCATCTGCAATGGATCCAGCCCCCAATGGGCCGACAGCAGCCCGGCGTCCGTCTGCTCTGGGTGATGCCACAGGTCCGTGCGGAAGTCGTAGAGGCTGTACAGGCACAGCATCACTCCCATCCACACCGCGCCGATGCTCGCCAGCCGCCGCGACTTGCAGGCCATGATGCACAGGACCAGCCCGCCGCCGATTCCCAACGCGAAATCAACCCCTCCCTCCGCCAGCGGCGTGTAGCGCAGGGTCATTCCCGCACAGGCCGCGCCAATGCACAGCAACACCAAACGCTGGGCCTGCGGATAAAGCGAAGTATGCACCAGCAACGCCCCCCACAGCGCCGACCCCACGTACCCGGCCGCGCTAATCAGCGGAAAAAAGCCGCCCTTCGTCCGGGTGTGCCCGGACTCGTCCCAATGGGTGCGGATTTCAAGGACCTCGCCGCCGGTGAGCAGCGCGGCGACCGCGTGATTGACCTCGTGTACCAGCACCACAAAAAAGCGGAACGGCTTGATCAATGCGGTGTCCCAAAAGACCAGTGCCAGCCCCGTGCAAAGCAGGTAGTAGCGAAATTGCCAGAAAATCCCGGCGATGTAGCGAGTGCGGCCGAACACAGCGTGCGCTAGCCCCTTATCTCAGCACCGATTAGCGCGACCGCCTCGGCGAGCGGGAGCGGGTCGAGCTGTTCGCCGGACCGCTGCCTAATCGCCACCTTGCCCCCTTCGACTTCGCGGTCTCCGGCGATCAGCATGTAGGGCACCTTCTGAGTCTGCGCTTGGCGGATGCGCTTGTTGAGGGTCGCGCTGGCCGCGTCGAGTTCGGCCCGGATCCCGGCGGCGCGCAGCTGCTGGTAGAGCTGGTCGCCGTATTCGGCGTGGCGCTCGGCAATGGGCAAAACCACCGCTTGCACGGGGGCCAGCCACACCGGGAACGCGCCGGCGTAGTGCTCGATCAAGAAGCCGATAAAGCGCTCGTGAGTGCCCAGCGGGGCGCGGTGGATGCAAATGGGCGTCTCCTCGGCCCCGGCCGCGTTGGTGTACGTCAGGCCGAAGCGGCCGGGCTGGGCGAAATCGACTTGGTTGGTGGCGATGGTAAACTGCCGCCCGATGGCACTCCATACCTCGACGTCGATCTTGGGGCCGTAAAAGGCGGCTTCATCGGGCACTTCTTCGTAGTTGATCCCGCCCCGCACCATGGCGTCGCGCACCATGTCCTCGGTGCGACGCCACTTCTCGCGGTCATCGACGTACTTGGCCCCTAGCCCGGAGGGCGCGTGAGTGCTCAAGCGCATCAGGTAATTCTCCAAGCCGAACAACTCAAAATAGCGCAGGTACATCTGACAGACGGCGAGGAATTCCTCCTCAAACTGGTCGAGCGTACAATAGATATGCGCGTCGTTCATCTGCAACGAGCGCACCCGCATCAAGCCGAACAACTCGCCCGACTGCTCGTAGCGGTAGCACGTGCCATACTCGGCCAGCCGCAGGGGCAGGTCGCGGTATGAGCGCGCGGCCGCGGCGAAAATTTTGTGGTGGTGAGGGCAGTTCATGGGCTTGAGGTAGTACTTGACCCCCTCCAACTCCATGGGCGGAAACATCGACTCGGCATAGTACGGCAAGTGGCCGCTGCGCCGATACATGGACTCCTTGCAGATGTGCGGCGTCCGCACCCGCTGATAGCCCGCCGCGCCCTCGGTCTTGCGGGCCAAGTCCTCCAGCGCGTCGATGAGCACCGCCCCCTTGGGCAGCCACAGGGGCAACCCCGGCCCCACTTCGTCGTCAAAGGTGAACAACTCCAGTTGCTTGCCCAGGGCGCGGTGGTCGCGCTTTTTGGCCTCTTTGAGCATCGTCAGGTGGCGGTCGAGCCCCTCGCGGGTGGCAAAGGCCGTGCCGTATATCCGCTGCAACATCTTGCGGCTTTCGTCGCCGCGCCAATAGGCCCCTGCCACGCTCAGTAGCTTGAAGTGCCTGATTTGGCCGGTGCCGAGTATATGCGGCCCCCGGCACAAGTCGATGAACTCGCCGTCTTTGTAAAAGGACAAGGGCTGACCTGCTTCCAAGTCCGCGAGGATCTCCTGTTTGTACGGGGCGTTGGCGACCATTGCTTCGGCTTCCTCGGGCGCAACATCGATCCGCTCGAACTTGTGGTTTTGCTTGACGACCCGCTTCATCTCCCGCTCGATTTTCTGCAAATCTTCGGGCGTAAAAGGCTCGGCCACGTCAAAGTCGTAGTAGAAGCCGTCGTCAATGGCCGGGCCGATCGCCAGTTGCGCGTCCGGGAAGAGGCGCAGCACGGCCTGCGCCAACACGTGCGACATGCTGTGGCGGTAGATCGCCGCGGCCTCGTCCGCGTCCCACGGAATGAGCTCAACTTCCGCTTGGCGGCCGAGCCGGGTGTGGAAATCGACGCACTCGTCGCCAGCGCGGGCAGCAATGTATTGCTTTAGCAGCCCCTTGTTCTCTTGGGCGAGGATCTCCTTGAGCGTACCCTCGCCGGGGTATTCGATGGCCTGTCCTTGCGGCACCTTGATCAACATGACGCACTCCTCGGCACGAAAAAACCCGCTGTCATCGCGGCCGACAGCGGGGAAAGGTTGCAATAAATTTTAGTCCGTCGCTATCCGGCGCATATCCATGTCGTAGTAGGGGTAGGGGAAGCCGTCGGCCCCGACGGAAATCCGCTGGGATACGCTGCGAACGCGACTGTGTGCATAGCAGAAATCATGGCGTATAAAATACCAGCGGTGCGCCGATGGTGTCAAGCGTCAGCTACATCAAGGCGTTCCGCCAAGATGCGCAGGGCGAGTGCTTGGACCTTTGCGGAGGCCTCCTCAACGGTCGCGCCATAGGCCACCGCACCGGATATCTCGACGATTTCGGCAATCCAGCGCCCGTCGTCTTCGCGTTCGGTTTCTATGCTAAGATCAACCTTTTGGATCGTTGCTAATTCTCGACTTGGTGTCATCACTGTTAGCCTTTCATAGCGTCGGGATGGGTCATGTCGCACGAGTGTCAAGCGTCAGGCCAGCTCGTAGTGGGCGCGGTCGGGCAAGGGCACCGGGCGACCATCTTCGGTGTTGATGCTCCAGTCGGCCAGCCGCTGGCGCAGGTCTGCGAGGACGTCGCGGTGTGACTCCTCGTCGATCACATTGACCAACTCGCCGCGGTCGGCGACGAGGTCGTAGAGTTCGTCGCGGTCGCCCATGGGGTCGTGGACGTACTTCCATTCGCGGGTGCGGACCATCTTGCACCGGCCAGCCGCCTCGCGCCACTGCAAGGTGTCGATCAAGGTCTTGCGTCCCCAAGGTTGAGGTAGCTTTTGCAAGTCGGCCATGGTAAAGAGCGGCCCGCCGCTGCCGTATTCGGAAAAGGTCGCGGCCCGGGGCGCGGCCTTCGTCGCGGTGGGCAACGGCGTCCCGTGCATGGAGCGCGGCTGCTCCAGTCCCTGCAAGTGCAACAGCGTCGGCACCACGTCGATTAGATTGGCCATGCTCCGGTCGCGCACCCCGGCGGCCACCTGCCCGGGCCAAGAGACGATCAAGGGCACGCACGTCAGGCTGTCGTAGAAGACCCCGCCCTTGCACTGCATGGCGTGTTCGCCCATGAAGTCGCCGTGGTCCGAGCAAAAGACCACAATCGTCTGCTCCCGCAAACCCAATTCGTCGAGCTTGTCGAGTATCTGGCCGAGCGCGTCGTCGATAAAGCGCACCATGCCAAAGTACGAGGCCATGACGCCGTAGAGGTCTTCGGGCGGATCGCGGCGCACGCCCAGCATTTGGTAGAGTACGCGGTTGCGCTCGGGGGCGCGCTCGTCGTCAAATTCGCCGTCGCGCCAAGCGGGCAGGTCAATGGCTGTGGGCGGAAACAAGGCCGCGTACTCGGCTGGGCACAGCCACGGCTCGTGCGGGTCGGGAAAGGAAACCCACAGGGCAAAGGGCTGGTCTCGATGCTTTTCGAGAAAGCGCGTCGTCTGCCCGGCGATTAGGCCGGTTGAGTGGTCCTCTAGCGGCAACTCGGAGGTGCCATAGCTAAAGCGGGGATTCTGATGGGCGAGTTGGCGATGCTCGGCCGCGACCTTGCGACGCCCTGATTCCGGCCGGAACCAGTCCATGCCTCGCGTCTGCGGCCCCTCGGCGCGCCCGCCGTGGGTAAAGGCATTCCACACGTCGAAAAGCGCCAAGTCTTCCTCCCGATCGAAGCAGTGATTTTTGCCGATCAAGCCCGTGGCGTAGCCAGCCGCCTTCCAGAGCTGCCAAGCGTGCTCGGCCCCGGCCGGCATCAAGGTCTGGTTGCGCCGACCTCCGTGCGAATGGGGAAATTGCGAAGTCCAAAACGAGATCCGCGCGGGCGCGCAAAGCGGGTGCGGGGTAATTGCATTCTCAAAGAGCACCCCGTCGGCCGCTAGGCGTTCCATCGACGGGGTTTGACAAAAGGTGTTGCCGTAGAGATGGCTGGCTGTGGCGCGCTGCTGGTCGGTCATTATTACGAGGACGTTGGGGCGGTCGGTCATGGTGGGTTCCTTTGGGTGGTGAATCGGGAATAGGATCAACAGGATACGTCTTCTAGGGAGCGGGCCGTTTGGTAATGCACCGGCGACTCGCTCACGGTGAGTGCGGCAAAGTGCGCCTTGCCACACTCGATCTTGGCTCTTTCGGCATCGCGGAGATCGCTGGCGAACAGGCTGGCTTTCGTTTCGACTACAAAATACAGCCGCTCGCCTCCGTCTTTCTCCACGAACACGGCCCAGTCTGGGTTATAGCTTCCAAGCGGCGTCGGCACCGTGAACCATCCCGGCAGCTTGGCGTACACCTTGACCTCAGTGTTGTTCTCCAACTGCTCGGCAAAGGATTTCTCCGTTTCGGAGTCGTACACGACCTGATCGTACACGGACTTCGTCGTGTCCGAAAGTACGTTCTTCAGATAGCCGGTTAGTTCCTCGTTTTCAAAGAGCTTCTGTGCATAGTAGCACTCGTCGCCGAGACGCTGGTACTTGACGCCATCGACCAAGGCGAGACGCTTGCAGCGGTTGATGGCTTGCGCGGCGAGTTCGATGAATGGTTGCGGGTTTCGCTCGAAATCGGCGAGGCGTTCGGTCGCACAGAGGATGCGCTGTATGCTGCGGCGCGTGAGTTGCGTCCGGTCCTGAAGCTCAGTGAGCACATCGGGTAGCTCTATCTCGGCTTCGTCCAGCCCCACTAAGGCTGCCCCCGCGCGTTCGGTCGCCTCGACTCCTGATTGGCCGATGGCGATGTCGGCCTTGCGCCACTGGAGCCGGGGACGAGGGATCGGCGGGGCATCGTCCAGTGCTTTGATGCACTGTGCGAGCAGGGCTCGGTTATCGAACTCGACGCGGTACGTGGTCTTGTGTTTGATGCGGTCCCACAGCGCCCTGAACTCTTGGCTGTGGAGCACGGCGCGGCGCGGGCGAATTGAGCGGCGCTCGTCGGCGTTTTTGATGGTTAGACGCCCGGCGAATTTGCGTAGCACCTTGGCGATCTCTCGACGCTGATCGACGAATTCCTCGGGTACGCTGAAGGTATCGTCCTTGAGGGCCGCTCGGAGCGCGTCCTCGATTCGCCCGGTCGCGTCGATATATCCCTCTGCTTTCAGATGGTCCCACAAATTCTTCGACGCTGCGGAACCGAGAGCCGTCGTCTGTCCATCCGTGCCGATGACCGGAATGGCCGCAAACTGGTGCGCCTCTACGACGCCGAAGCGGATGCCGGTGTCGGTCTCGATTTCCTGCTGGAGGTTCTCGGCAAATTCTTCGTAGCTCTCCGTAGCAATGACCGTGAGCGTATTGACCCCGAAGCCGCGTTGCCGCTCGCCTTTTTGATTGACGCACAGGCGCAGGCCGCGCCCGATGGTCTGCCTCCGCTCCCGCTCGGTGCGAATGGTGCGGAGCGTACATAGTTGAAAGACGTTGGGGTTGTCCCAGCCTTCGCGCAGGGCTGAGTGCGAGAAGATGAACTTGAGCGGCGTCTCTAGGCTCAGGAGCTTCTCTTTGTCCCGCATGATCAGGTTGTAAGCTCGCTCGGCGTTGTCGCGCTGGGGCTGGTTGTTCTCGGCGGTATCTGTCCAGCCCCCCTTTTTGTCGATGGAGAAGTAGCCGTTGTGGACATCCTCGACGCGCGCGTTGTCAAAGAGGTGCTGGTAGTCTGGATGCGTGGAGAGACGCCGATACTCTTCCTCAAAAATCTGGGCGTAGTCGCCCTTGACCGGCTGACCCGCGTGGTCGTACTGCCGGTAGCGATCTACCGCATCGATGAAAAACAGACTGAGCACCTTGACCCCTTGCGGGCGCAGGTGCTTCTCTTTGTCGAAGTGCTCGCGAATGGTGCGGCGAATCATCTCGCGCTGGACAGCGAGCGCATCCACGTCGCCGTAGGCTTCTCCCAGCCGGAGAAAGTGTTCGCCGCCGGGTACGCGCAACTCGACGAATTCGTCGCCCTTTTTGACGCGAATTTCGCCGATGCGGCAATTGTGGTAGATCGCACGTTTGGTGGTTTGTTCGAGATCGTCTCCATCTTGGACCGCGACTTCCCGCCGCCGGATCCCAGTCGCCGTTTCGACATCGAGTTCGACCCTGGCGCGGATCGTGCCGCGCAAGTTGCGCGTTGACACTAGGCGGACGTAGGGCTTGTTGTGGGCGTCTTCGACGGTCGCCGATGCTACCTCGATTTGCTTGACCAGCTTGCGCTCGTAGGCATCTACCGCGTCGAGCCGATAGACCATCTGGTGCTCGTCGGCGTGTGTCGCCGAGTAGCGCAGCGTGCAGAGGGGATTCATGGCGCCGAGGGCTTCTCTACCGCGCCCCTGCAAACCACCATCTACGCTCTGCGGCTCATCGACGATCAGGATGGGGCGCGTGGCCCGGATTAGGTCAATCGGCTTTTCGCCGCCCGTCTTCTCGCTGTCCTTATAGAGGTTGTTGACGTCCCTTTTGTTAATAGCACCAACCGTTACCACCATGATCTGAATCTGCGGACTGGTGGCAAAGTTTCGCACTTGACCGAGTTTGGCCGAGTCGTAGAGGAAGTATTCAAAGGGCGTGCCCGAGTAGAGTGCCCGGAAGTGGTCGGCGGTGATCTGGAGCGACTTGTACACGCCCTCCTTGATGGCGACCGACGGCACGA
Organism: Candidatus Latescibacterota bacterium; assembly: GCA_965242865.1. Taxonomy (GTDB): domain Bacteria; phylum Latescibacterota; class UBA2968; order UBA8231; family UBA8231. The sequence goes on along the minus strand of CBDETK010000013.1, from coordinate 2,811,400 downwards.
CGATGACGAACTTGGTGAAGCCGTAGCGTTTGTTTAGCTCGAAGATGGTGCGTAGGTACACATAGGTCTTGCCGGTGCCGGTCTCCATCTCCACGGTGAAATCGCCCGAATCCAAGGAGGCCGAAGGAAGCAAGCCGTTGCGGAGTTGGACATCGTTGAGATTGGCGAATATCTCCTCATCGGGCAGGTTTAGGCGATTGCCGGTGCCCAGATCGCTTTCTGCAAAGCCGAGGCCAGCCTGAGCATCCGCCGCATTGCGTACGACTGTGAATTCGGAGCGGCAGACCTCTTGGCCGCGAAACAGGTCGCAGACTGCTTCAATGGCTTGGAGTTGGTAGTCGAGGTTGGGTTCAAAGTGGAGTTTCATGGTGCGTTTTTTACGATGCCCCAGCGTCTGCTCTTGGGATGTGTCTGGCGGTCACAGAGCGCGAGCAGACTTCTGTATCGAGTCGGAAAAATAGATTCGGGAATGATTTCAAACTGGTATCGGTCTGAGCCCGTTCTATGAAAGAGAACAACGCATGGGCGATCGCGGTATTCCAATTCATTGATGACGAGCCGGACAGTACGGTTTGGAAATAACGTCATTGTTAATTCGCGTTTCGACCGCCTGTTGTTCTTTTCGGTCAGAGTAACTTTTCTGGAACCGCTGAGTTTGAAAAATTCTTTTGCCGCTTGGATAGGGATCTGAATATGTTTGCCGCCAGCCCCAGTCTCCTTGGGCATAACCTCGACGATAAGATCGACCTTAGCAACAGATCGCTTTGCAGCGGGCGGCTCGCGCTTCAAACACCAAGTAAATGTTGCCATCCCGGCTCGCATGTGTGCTCTCTCGAACTTATGACGCTCATTTCGATAGGAACTTAGGTTATCCTCCGTCAGTGTAATGCTTCCTGCGTGAATCTCATCAGCCCATTTTCTAAGTTCTTGAGGAGCGTCGTCTGACTGGATCATCGCGGCAAATTCGATGTTGTTGATCAGTCCATCGCGAGTGAGATTGTTACTACCAATCCACACTCGGCATCGTGTAGAGTGATCGAGCCATACAACCTTCGGATGAAATACGCCCCGATAGTTGCTCATAAGGCGAACAGTGACGCCGTCATCAGCCATGGCTTTCAATCCTTCCGGATCTGTGATCGCATGATCCGTTCCAACATACGCGAATACTTTACGACGCCGATCGAATCTCATCCAGCTCAAAGTGCTCGTGCGAATTTCATCCCATCCTCGCTTCGTTACGGCGTAAAAATAGAGACGTAGCTGCGCGTCTCCTTTTTTTCGATCTTCCTTCAACGTCGAATTTAGCGAGTCCCTAAACTCAGCTACCTTCCATGTTGAGAAAGACCCTGTAGGGAGGTGATTGGTCATCGGTTAAAGACTCCTGATATTTGTCACGCCGGACTGCTCTAGGGCGGCGGTTAGATTTAGCTTTGCTCTATCGTCAACAAAGCCGCTGTCTCGAAAGATAACGGTGCTTTCACTGGCCGGAGACTGTTCTTTTTGCCACGCCGAGATGCCGAATCCGAGTTGCTGAGCTTCTTCTTGTACAAGATCATGCTCAAAGCAGGCAAACAGTATTCCAGCACCGATTGAGTACACAGTCCTTCCTGCAATCACTCGCGATTCGATGGAAACACAGAGATCGAGACCCATCTTCAACATGAGTTCAAAAAGGAGGTCGTAGTCGGTTCGGCCTTTCTTTATATTTTCTACATGGTCAAGGATGGATTGCTCGAGATTTTCAGATTTGGTGATCCAAGATTGAATGTTTGAGGTCGCGAGCTTGAGGACTAAAAAGCCAAAGTCGCCTGCGAAAAGCGGTGTCTCTTTTGCGATTTGTTTCGCGGATCTGCGTAGTCGCTCTTTCGTCAACTCCGCTAAGTTGCGGGATCGTCCAATTTGGTCGCAGAAATCGGCCCCAACCACCTGAGCCTGGTCTTTCGTATCGAGCGGTTGGGGCAACTGCACTAAGATGAAGCGCCGCGAGCACGAATCTTCAGCATTTTGCCTCCAGACGCCCGAAGCTGTCGTCCCTGAGCCGGCAAAAAAATCCAAAATAATATCGTCCTCCCGCGAAACGGCCCTTATCAAGTACTTGAGCAAGCCTTCCGGCTTGGGATAGGAGACAACATCCGCGCCAAAAATTTCTCGTGTTTGCTGAGTGGCATCTTCGTTGGTCTGAACAGCGTTGATTCTGTAGGAAAGAAGGTTCGCTATCTTTTTCTCGTCGCCCGACTGATTCACGTAGTTGGGACGAAACGGAACCCTGCTGATAAGAATATCTGCGTTGGCAGCTACGAATTCGTTGAGTTTGGCTTGCGAGTACCGCCATTCACCAAGTAGCCGAAAAGCATTGCTGTTTCTCCCTTTTACAATGTGAACATCGTCGAGCAACACGGTCTTGATGTTCCCCTCAGACATGTCTTGGGCTGTAACGATCTGATCGTTAATCCCGAAGGTCACGCTTGCCGCTGGAAATTCCAACACGGCCATGTTGTTGCCCGCATTGTTAAAGGGATATTTCTTTTCTTTTTCGACCGACCCAGTTGTAAAGGCCGGAGATTGTGAACGGTCTTTTGCATAGGCGACAATGTAATCCGTGACTGTACCCATGTTCCGATCCAAAAAAGAAGGTTTCTTCTTTTTTTCCCATATAAAGGTGCCACAAAAATTTTCGTAGCCAAAAATTTCGTCACAGACGACTCGCAGATTGTGCAACTCCTCGTCCCCTATGGATATGAGTATTATACCGTCACTTGTTAGCAAATTCCTTGCTACCTTCAAGCGTGGATACATCATGTTTAGCCAGTCCGTGTGGAACCGTCCCGATGTCTCCGTGTTCGACGACACCTTGCCGTTCTGTCCATCCGTCTGCCCTGTCAACTTCTGATAATTCCGCATACTGTCCCGATAATCGTCGGGATAGACGAAGTCCTTCCCCGTGTTGTACGGCGGGTCAATGTAAATCAGCTTCACCTTTCCGGCGTAGCTCTTCTGCAACAGCTTGAGCACCTCTAGGTTGTCGCCCTCGATCATCAGGTTTTGCGTCGTGTCCCAATCGACGCTTTCCTCTGGGCAGGGGCGCAGGGTGCCGGTCGAAGGCGTCAGGGCAAGCTGCCGCGCCCGGTGCTTGCCGTGCCAGTTGAGGCCGTACTTCTCCTCGCGATCTTCTACCTCGTCGCCCAGCAGTTGCTTGAGCACCTCGAAGTCGATCTTGTCCTCGGCAACGGCTTCGGGAAACAGGGCCTTTAGGTGCTCGATGTTATCAGCCACCATGTCCGCCGAGCGCGTCTCTGGGTCGTTAGCAATGAGTTTTTGCATAATCATAAACCGGCGTCTCAATGGTGCGAACGGGGCGGCATTGGTCCCACACCGCTTGCTGCAAGTGCTCAACGGTCTCCGGTGAGAAATGCCTTTCACCCGTCTCGACATTGACTCGTGCCGGGACGTTTTCAATGAGGAAGAGCCGCCCATCGAACTCAATATGGTACGTCACGTTTCTTTCAATCAGCGTCTCGTTCCATGCTCTGTCATTAGGCATCGTCCTATCTCCTTACCTTTTCGTCATTCGCCCCTCATCAGAAGGGAATGGGATGGCGAACCATCAACTTTAGCGGTGTTTATAGACTCCGCACGTTGCCGAGACCGTGCTGCTCCAGAATGGCCGCCAAGTTCGTCTTAGCCACATCGTCCTCAAAGGCACTGTCGCGGAAAATCACCGTGGCGTCGCCCGTAGGTTCGAGTTGCTTGTGCCAATCAGCCATGCCGAGGGCCAGCGAATCGACTTCCTTGCGGGCGATGTGCTCGTCGAGGCAGGAGATCAACGTGCCGGCCCCGATGGAACGCACGGCCTTGCCCGCGATGGTCCGGGTCTCGACGGGGACGCACAAGTCGAGGCCGAGCTTGAGTAGCAACTCGTAGAGGATGTCGTCTTGGGTTCGATCCGATTTGATGTGGTCGATGCTGTCGAGTAGCGTCTGTTTTAGGTCGTCGCCATCCGGCTCCCAAGCGTGGATGTTGGACGTGCCCAGTTTGAAGACGCGGAAGCCGAGGTCGCCCGTGAATTGCGGATTCGCTTCCTTGATCTTGCTTCCCGTACGGCGAAGACGCTCTTTCGTCAACTCCGCTATGGTGCGGGGCTTACCAATGGAATCACAGTATTCTGCGGCAATTTTCTGCTCCTTAATACTTGGATCGAGGCGTTCCGGGAGTTGGACCAATAAACAACGTCGCTTCCCTCCATCCAAGGCGTTCTGAGCCGTGACGGAATGGTAGAACGTACCTGAACCGGCAAAGCAGTCTAAGCAAATGTCGTCTTTGGAAGTCATCATGCCGACGATTTCTTGAAGCATATTTTCATCTTTAGGGTGATCAAAACAGGGTGCTCCCATCAAGGAACGCAGTCGCTTAAAAGCGGATCTTCCATCTTGGTAGAAAACACTATACGGCACTTGATATTCTCTGTCCACAAGGTACGATTTGATACAGGGCACACCTGTTTCGTCTCGTCCAAAGTGGACGAGGTCTTCATCGATCCAGTTTTTCATTTTTATAGGGTCACTCGTCATCCAACCTCGCGATGGAACCATTACAGGTTTTTTTGTAACGGGGTGCAGAACTTCGTATTTCGGGCCTCCACCACCTGGCCATGAGATATTGTCACGAAAGTAAATACCTCGCCTGTCAACCTGAGAATAGTGTTTGTGTGCCTTTGCCGGATGACTATCAGGCAGGTCCCTATACCACCGCTTCAATGCCTTGGTCATTGCCGCAAAGTCATCGCCGTATTGTCTATTGATTTTTTTGTATTGCGCGTATATATCTTCGAGTCCTTTTTTTCGCTGTCTCCACAAAATTTTTTGCTCGCGCAGGTGTCCATGATCGCGCACGTAACAAACGATATATTCGTGAGATACGGAGATAAGCTTTGAATCATTCTTGCGGCCTGCTGCCCACACCATGTCGGCAACAAAGTTCTCTTGACCGAAAATTTCGTCCATTGCTACTCGAAGGCGCGTATGCTCCATTTCGTCTATTGATGCGAAAATAGCTCCATCGGATGTCAGTAGATTCCGCGCCAACTTCAGCCGTGGATACATCATGTTCAGCCAGTCCGTGTGGAACCGTCCCGATGCCTCCGTATTCGACGACAACTTTCGGTTATCGTCGCCGGTCTGTCCCGTCAACTTCTGATAATTCCGCATGCTATCCCGGTAGTCGTCGGGATAGACGAAGTCCTTCCCCGTGTTGTACGGCGGGTCAATGTAAATCAGCTTCACCTTCCCAGCGTAGCTCTTCTGCAACAGCTTGAGCACCTCTAGGTTGTCGCCCTCGATCATCAGGTTTTGCGTCGTTTCCCAATCGACGCTTTCCTCCGGGCAGGGGCGCAGAGTGCCGGTCGAAGGCGTCAGAGCAAGCTGCCGCGCCCGGCACTTGCCGTGCCAGTTGAGGCCGTACTTCTCCTCGCGATCGGCGATCTCGCCGCCCAGCAGCTGCCTGAGCACCTCGAAGTCGATCTTGTCCTCGGCAACGGCTTCGGGAAACAGGGTCTTCAGGTGTTTGATGTTATCAGCCACCATGTCCGCCGAGCGCGTCTCTGGGTCGTTAGCAATGAGTTTTTGCATAATTTTCGTGTCCTATAACAGTCCTAAGTGACTTGAAAGCATGGAACGTTCATCGGCACTGTTTTTTGCTTACGAGGCGTCATTCCCGCGAAAGCGGGAATCCAGTCTTGAATGATGTAGGATGGCTATAGCAGCGTAGGGCTTTAGCCCCAAATCATCGACGGCATAACTTTTTGTTTTTTAGCAGCTTGTCGTGACTGTGCTGGAAGCTCTTATTCCTACGTGTCGAATAAACTTTACCGCGGGGATCGTCAATCAGTTCTCCGTTTCTGAAATCCTTCTGTAAGTCGCCATCATTCGAGTACAACAGCCGGGCTCCGCTGACTTGAGCCAAGGCAATGACATGTGGATCATCGGAACTGATTGCATCCTCACGCTGGATCTGCTCCGTCCTTGCGTCAACTTCTCTTTTATTTACGACTCTCATTCTTCCAGCAATCTGAGCCTGCTGTCCCCAGCGTCTGAAATCCGCCAAACTCTTTTCAAGTTCCTCAAGCAGCTTGCCGCCGACCACCAACCGGCCATTTCCTTTGTTGAGCCATTCAAAGAACTTCTCTCCTGCTGGCGGTGGCTTAGAACCAAATACCTCAGATGCGACGTTGGCGTCAACAATGGCACACATTCTTCAGGTTCCTATAGACTATCTCTTCCATAAAGACCTCGCCGTTTCTTCCATGAAGAACTGTCGGTAGCCATCGGGTGCGTCCAAGATGTTTCCCTCTTCGTCGATTTGGAGCAAGTGAATATGCACATCCAGACCGCCGCGCTCAAAGAACAGAATGGACACATCGTCGGGTTTCAACGGCGTTGTGCCGTCGCGCACGTCCATCCGCACCCGGTCGAGCAAGTGGTCGCTGTGGGTCTCGATTATCAATTGCCGACCCGGATTGGCAACTTCGCAAAACAAGCTGCCGAGAGCCGCCTGAGCACTAGGGTGAAGATGCACTTCTGGCTGCTGTAACAGAAACATAGGTGGTGCATTATGACGCAACAGATCGGTTATTACGGGCAACATCTGGCTGACGCCATAGCCGACGTCGATCAGGTTGCGCTGTGGACCTTTTAATCCGCCATCGAATTTCCTGACCTGCACTTGAAAAGGTTCACTGGACCTTCTCCCCAGCGGTTTAATGGAGATTTTATCAAAGAGACCAGCAGCTTGCCCAAAGCTCTCTAGAGCCTTTTTCATTTCTGTCCAACTGCGCTGGTCTTGGAAGTACAAGTCGGCGAGATACATGGGAACGTATTCGCCCTCAGAATCCGGTGACCAACGAGCGGGATCATAGGTTCTGCGCGGCTTGGAGCGGACCGGAGCACTAGCGTATGGCTGCCGTCTATGATATTCAAAATTCCTCTGTCTGTGAACCCTAATAAGTTGGTTGATTAGTTCCCAATCTTTATCAGTAAGCAACTCAGAATCTTGAAATGTGATTGGGGCTGTTTCACTTTCTTGATTTCCAACCATCTTCCGATCTATTAGATAGTAGTAAAAGAGCCATATCGGGTGGTTCAGGTCGAGATCGGCATCTAATCGGTCTCGGAAGCCATCGGGAGACTTCCAAACCCCTCTGGATGTTCCGAAACTGATCTGCCAAGACTGATCTTCAAACAGGCTCTCGACCCAAGCATCTTGGTTAGAAAGCCGCATATTCACAGGGATAGGTACGGTCCCCTTTTTCTTGAAAGTCATCTCAAAAAGATAGGGTTGGTTGTTAGGGGTGGTGTGTCGTCTTTTCCGGCGCACAGATCTTGGGGCGACCTTAAACCCAGCCTCAAAGGTCTCGGCCCTGCCTCCCCTGCCCCCTCGGTAGTGGGCAATTTCGTCGAAACTACCCAGATCGTAAGGAGCTTTCTTAAAATCCGGTGCCTGACGCCCATAGGCGACATCCCACAGTGCCCGAATCATCGCCATGAAAGAAGTCTTGCCCGTACTATTTTCGCCAACGAGTAGCGTCAGCGGCGCGAGGCGGGCGGTCTGCTCTTCGCGGAAGCAGCGGAAGTTCTTGAGTGTTATCTCGTCCATGGAGTGATACCTCTCTCTAGCACCTGAGCGTTCCCATCTCTTTTGTCGGTTCTCAATCTCCGCAGTGCCGTGCAGTCTAGGCAGCGGGCGGCCACGCGCCGATCGCCTGCCTCATAGAATGTACAAAGACCCGCCGGTTCGTGCCCTACCGCTCCCACAACTCGCTCAGCGGCACGGCGAGTATGCGCTCGTCGGCCAACGGGAGTCGGTCACGGCCGGCGTAGAGCAGCACCCCGGACTCGAAATCTCGGCCACAGCGATCGGCCAGCCGCACAAGCCCTCGCCCATCTTTGGCGGCGAGTGCCCCGGCGGCTTTGACCTCAATACCCCAAGTCTTCCGACCCCGAGTAAGCACTACATCGACCTCCACCCGATCCTTGTCGCGATAGTGCCAGAAACGCAAATCCGGCTCTGTCCACGTGGCTTGGGCCATGAGTTGCTGCACCACAAAAGACTCCAGTAGATGCCCCATGCGGTCCCGATGGTCGAGCCAATCGGCCGCAGTCAGATCGGCGAGGGTCGCCGCCAGCCCGCTATCGAGTAGATGGATCTTCGGTGTTTTGACGAGTCGCTTGGCCGGATTGCGGTGCCACGCGGGCAAGCGTCGCACCAGAAAGAGCCGCTCGAGTACAGCGATGTAGTGTTCTACGGTCGCCCGGTGCAGGCCGAGGCTGTTGGCCAGATTGCAGGTGTTCAATAGTGCGGCGTTGCGCTGGGCCAGCAGTTCGAGCAAGCGAGCCAATTCGTGCGCATCCCTCACCCGCGCCACATCTTGCACATCCCGCTCGACGATGCTGCGGAGATACTGCCGGTGCCATTGCCGGGCGCGGCTGGACGTCCGGGTCAACGGCTCGGGATAGCCGCCAGCTACCAATCGCTCGGCCAGCGATAGACCAGCAGGCTCCGCTTCGGGCCGGATACCCGGTTTGAGCGCACCGCTCAACAAGTCGCGGAGGAAGCACCCGGGCTGACGCGCTTTTTCTGATTCGGTCAATGGGTACAACTGCGCCATTTCCATCCGTCCCGCCAACGATTCGGTAACGGTCGGCACCAGCAGTAGATTGGCCGAGCCGGTCAGCAGGAAACGCCCGGGCCGGCGGTCCCGATCCACAGCGCACTTGATAGCCGAGAGCAGCACCGGCACCCGTTGCACTTCGTCCACGGTCACCGCCTCCGGCAGACTGGCGACGAACCCGTCTGGGTCGGCACCGGCGGTCTGGTAGTAATTGTGCTCGTCCAAGCTGACGAATGCACGGTCCGGCGCGAGTTGCTGAACGAGCGTAGTTTTCCCACTTTGCCGCGGTCCGAGCAGACAGACCACCGGCGTATCGGCCAAAGCCTCGCGGAGGACGGGGGCCAGCGAGCGGGGAAACAGGGATCGGTCAGCGTCCATTTGTCGGTTGGATTAGCGGCTGATTGTCGGTTAAGGGCGCGTCCAATTGTCGAATGACAGTTTAGGGGAAGGGGGCACGGCGAGCAAGATGAAAGGCTGAAGTCGGATCGGCGTTGCGGTTGAGTAGCTTGAGTTCGCTGGCGGATGTCAGGCTTTAACAATTGCTGTCGTTCCCGATGCGCCTGGGATCGAGGGTGTCCCGCCCTCGATCCTTGGAAGGCGGGCCGCTAGTGTCGTGTACTTAGGTAAGCTCCTTGATACTCGGTAGGGTAGCACCCACTCGCTGGGCGCAATCTAGGATTTGCCGCCAAGTCTCTTCCTCGACGACCACCCCGGCCTGCCGCTGCTGCCGTGCGCGCTTTTCCAACTCTCCGGGCAGCAGGATGGCGGCCACGCCAGCGGCCTTGGGCGAGGCCCGCAGATAGGCCGCGAACGCCCGCACTTGGGCCGCGTACTCGGCTAGCGGCTGAAAGTGCCCAATGTCGATGACCAGCAAAAAGCAGCCGTTGCCGATCCGCGCCTTCCGGCCCCGCGCACAACCCGCCCCACTCAGCGCCCCGCCCAACAACTCCACCACGACTCCGAGCCCGTAGCCCCTGTGGCCCATGACGCCGCCAAAGGGCAAGAGGCTGCCACGCGGCTCGTCGTAAAAATCCGCGGGATCGGTCGATGGCTGGCCGGCCGCGTCGATGATCCATCCCTCGGGGACCGGCTCGCCGCGATTGCGCTTGACTCGCACCTTGCCCTCGGCCACCACGCTGGTCGTGATGTCCAGCACGAGCGCTCCGCCCTCTCCGTCTGGCCAGCCGCCGGCCAGCGGGTTGGTGCCCAAGCGCCCGGCGATGCCGCCCCAAGGAGCCACGCTGGCCCCGCCGCCGTGCGAGTTGGCGCAGAGCAGGCCGATCATGTTCGCCGTGGCGACGCGCTCCACATAGCTGCCGAGCCGCCCGATGTGGTTGGAGTTTTTGACGGTTATGGCCGCGACCCCGCAGTGGCTGGCGCGTTCCAAACCCATCTCCACCGCTTGGTTCATCACGACTTGGCCAAACCCCCAGTGCCCGTCGAGCACGGCCGCCGCGGCCGTCTGGCGCACCACTTCAACCTCGGCGTGGGGAACGATCTCGCCCTTTTCAATGGTGCTTATGTATTGGGGGATTCGGATGACGCCGTGCGAGTCGTGCCCCACGGCATTGGCATCGGCCAGCAGCTCGGCGACGACCTCGGCCGCTGCGGGGGGCGCACCGGCTGCCGCGAAGATGGCTGCGCCGACTTGGCGCAAGTGTTCAATGGAAAAGGTGGGCATGATTATCGGGGTATGGCCGCGGCCTCACGCGCCTGCGCCGCGGAGAGTTTGGCCCGCCGCCGTACTTTGTTGGGCCGCCTTCCTGCGGAGACGCTCCAAGAATGGATCTTTGAGTTCCTGCGATGCGAGCCAATTGAGTTCCTCTTCGCGTGTCATCCCTTCGATCTGAACCGAAAGTTTGGCCCGAATCGAGCGCATCATCTCAACGGAATCGAATTTTTTCTTTTTATCAGTCATATATATCTCTTAAAACCTCTCGCGGAGAGCGAATTTCGAGGGTCAAGTAGCCACGACGGAGATTCACGGAATTGTAGCCATGGATCCGATGCAGATTCACGATGTGTTGGAAGTTCCAACTCACAAGCACGTTCACGCGGGCAACAGTGGCCATGGCGATGTGTTGAGCGTCTGCCCGCATACGCCTGCTGATGATCCCTTCGGATATATAGGCGTCTGCGAGTTCCTGTGACTCCGTGCCGAGACGAAGAACCTCGATGTGTTCCTCCGGCACCGTAGCAAGGTGAGCATGCACTTCATTCGGGGCTGCTGCAAGTTCTTGAATGGTGAGATCAGAGAGCACCAGCACATAGTCCCCCTTGACAAAGCACGCCATCAATCGAATGGAATGCTCGCGCCACTCATCGTCCTCGCACCCTCCAATCACGGAGGTGTCGCTGTAGATACGTGCTTTCATATTTGGATTGCTGGTTTCAAGCAATTATCGGGGTATGGCCGCGGCCAGCGGATTAACGGATTGACGAGCCGCATCCTCACCCGTCTTGGCGCAAGTTGGAGACGGCCCAAGTCGCGTCCGAGTCGTCCATCGCCACGGGCCACACGCCCCCGGGAATAAACGACAATAGCTCAGCGTAGCTGGCCTGCCGCTCGGCGTCGGGATAAATCCAATCGTGTAGATAATACACCGCGTGAATTTTGGCTTGGAGGATTTCTTTGGCGCAGCCAAAGCAAGGGCGCATCGTCGAGTACATCACCGCTCCTTCGGTCGCGATGCCAAACCGGGCCGCCGACAGCAGGGCGTTTTGCTCGGCGTGGACGCAGATGCACAAATCGTAGTCCTTGCCCGAAGGGTACAGGTCGCGGCGAGCACAGCGGTCGCACCCGCCGTCGAGGCAGTTGACCATGTTGTGCGGAGTGCCGTTGTAGCCGGTCGAAATGATCCGGTCGTTCTGCACCAAGATGGCTCCAATGCGGTTGCCCGTGCAGTTGGCGCGCACCCGGACCGCCATGGCGATGCGCATGTAATACTCGTTCCAATCGGGTCGTTCACCCTTGCTCGACATGATTGCTCGGTCTCCTGCTCGCTTTTGTGCGGATAACTTCTTGCGGTCCGCGGCAATCCGCAAGTCCGGGACGCCGTTTGACACCCAACGACGCCCTTGTATTATTGAGCCTCCCGGTGATCCGATTGTGGAACGGCGAGGGCGTCTTGCCCCCGCCTTGATGAGGAGCTTGGCCATGCACGAAGTCCCCAAGGGGAAAATTACTTGTATTGAAAAATGCGTTCTGCGCGGCACCCGGCCGCGCTACATCGGCTTCAACGCCCGCATTCCCGCGCACGGCGAGCAAATCGCGGATCCCGTGGTCCGGGTCCGCACGGATGGCGGGGCTTGGGGCTTGGGTTGGTCCCGCATTGGCGAGGCCGAGGCGCGGGCACTCCTCGGCAAGGAAATCGGCGATCTCTTCCAACTCCCCGACGGCTGCCGGCCCGCGGGCCGCGCCCTCGACCTGCCGCTCTGGGATTTGGTGGCGCGGATGATGGAGTTGCCGCTGTACCGCCTGCTCGGCGCTCGCGGCAAACGCGCGGTCGAAGTGTACGATGGCTCGATTTACATCGACGATTTGGCAGCCACCGATGAGGACCAAGTCAAGGACATCTTCCGCGGCGAAGTCGCCACCGGCCACGAGCACGGCTATTTGCACTTCAAGATCAAGGTCGGGCGCGGCGCGCGCTGGATGCCCCCGGACGAGGGTCTCCAACGCGACGAGTTGGTCATCCGCACAGTGCGCGAAGCCGCCGGGCCGCAGGCCAAGGTGCTCATCGACGCCAACATGGGCAATACGCTCAACACGGCCTTGGCCCTGTTGGACGCTTGCGCGGACGTGGGCATCTACTGGTTTGAGGAGCCTTTTGCCGAAGACGCCCCGCTCAACCAAGCCCTGAAGGAGCACATCGTCGCAAACGACTGGGACACGCTCGTTGCCGACGGGGAGTTTGCACCACCGCCGTACTTTTTTGACTTGGTAGAAAAGGGGTTTATCGATGTGGTGCAGCACGATTTTCGCGCCATGGGCCTGACGTGGTGGCGGAGCACTGCGGCGCGTCTGGAGCAGTGGAACGCGCTCTGCGCTCCTCACTGCTGGGGGTCTTACATCGAGCGCTTTCACCACGCCCATTTCGCCGCTTCCATCCCCAACTTCTGCCTGCTTGAAGCCGCGCCGGCTACCATGCCCGGGCTGATCGCGGATGGCTGGCGGCTCGCCGCTTCCGTCCTGCACGTGCCCGACACGCTCGGCGCGGGCCTCGACATCGACCCGCGCATCTTCGCGCAGGGCCTGGAGGATCGAGAGGGGTTTAGGGTGGTGCTTTGAGGGTTGAGCATTAAAGAATAGGGATGCGAAAATCGCAGTTATGCCTATCTTTAATACATCCCCTCGATCCCCAGCCTTTCCTCCCAAAAGACGCTGTAAGTGAGGAGCAGTGTGCGATGACGGACGAACTTCACACCGACCCGTTTGAGAAAATTGACACCAACAAGGTCGCCGAAGATCTGCATATCGTAGAGGATAGCCAGAGGAACGCGCGGCGGGGGCGGCCCGCATTAGACAGTGCAGAGGACGATCTCGACCCCACAGAACGCAAGGTCATCGGGCTAATTGAAAGCGCGCAAGCACAGGCGCAAAAGGTGTGCGAGAGTACGCTAAAGGCATACCGAGAGCGTCTCGTCGCGCTCGATTTCCGCGAGCAATTAAGCTCCATTGAGCTCGAAACGGCCAAGCAACGTGCGGAGTTCGATCAGCACGTCGATAAGGCCATCGTGGAGTTGAGCCGCGAGCAACAGGACCTGCGCCGCAAAAAAGAAGACTTGCAGCAATTTAAGGAGCAAAATGGCCTCAGCCGCGAGCCCCAGCCCCGCAGTTGGGACGATAAGATATTTAACATAGGCATCATCGCCGTGCTCTTTCTCATTGAGACGTTTGGCAATGCCTCCTTTCTGGCAAAGGGCAATGAGTTTGGGCTGTTCGGCGCGTACACGGAGGCGGTTGTCATCTCGTTTGTCAATTTAGGTATTGCCTTTTTGCTCGGCGTCCTCGTCACCAATTTCAATCACCTCCACTGGGGCCGAAAGTCCGTGGGCATTCTCGGCGCCGGGGTGTTCATCGGCTTTGCGTTGTTTTTCAACCTGATGGTGGCGCACTATCGAGAAACAACGGGCACGGTGCTCGACCAAGGGGGGAAGCTCGCCATCGCCGCTTTCGGCGAGAACCCATTGAACCTAGAGGACTTCCAATCGTGGATCTTGTTCTTTATGGGATTCCTCTTTGCGATCATTAGCTTTATCGATGGAATCCTGTGGGATGACCGCTATCCGGGGTACGCAAAGTGCGCGCGCGTATTCGCGGAGGCGGACGACGCATACAACGCGCTCTATCAGGACAACCTAAAGGGATTGAAGAAAACGTCGAATGAGGCGGTGCAGGCGTTGGAGGACATCAAGCAAAACATCTTGCTCGCCGGGCGCCAACACGACTCCATCATCGACGACCATCGCCGCCTCATCAAATCGTTCGCCGACCACTTAGAGCACCTTGAGCACACGGGCAACCACTTGCTCAAGCTCTACCGCGATACCAACCGGGCGATGCGAGACGGAGAAGCCCCCGAGCGCTTTAAGAAGTCTTGGCAAATAATGAGAACCCCCATCGACACCAGTTTGCCCAAGGCCATGCTGACGCGCGAGGAGATCTTGAAAATTACCAGCGCCGCGGAGATAAGAATTGATAACGGCGTGAAGGAACTGCACAATCAGTACGATATGGGCAGCGAGGAATTGAGGCCGTTGGCCCCGCATCGGCGGCAGCCGGATAGCGCGAGGGACGATCAGGACGAAAGTTGATGGGTAAAAGCAAGCTAGCGACAAAAAAGATCGTAGGCGGCTCAATGATCGCGGGGGTCGTCGTTATCTTGCTCGTTTCCGTGTGGCTAAAGCCCTCGGCGGTCGAGCGCGACCCCAAGACCCTTTGCCGGTCGGAGGGGCCTTCGGCGATTACGGCAATTCTGCTCGACCGCACGGATTCGTTCTTGCCCACCACCAAGTCCGATCTGGAGCATCGGATCTGGAACTTGCTCGACGAAATCGAGGAAAATCACGAGCTCAGCCTTTTTGCGGTGGACCCCACGCATGGCGGCAGCCTCGACCCGATCATCAAGGTCTGTAGTCCCGGCGACCCGGACAACGTCGATCACCTCACGCAATCCGAGGCGATCATGCGGCGCAACTGGCAGCAGAAATTTCGCGCCCCTTTAGAAGAGGAGCTTCGAAAGCTGCTCACGAATAAAGAGGCGAAATCGTCGCCGATCATGGAGTCGGTGCAGTCGCTTGCCATAAAGCATTTCCAGAGCACCAAACGGCGCCAGGTGCCGCGCCGTCTCATCATCGTCTCCGATCTCCTCCAGAACAGCGACGCGATCTCGTTTTACAAGGCGCAGCCGAATTTTGCGCGCTTCCGCGGCAGCCCCCAAGCCCGAGGGCTAAACCCGGACCTGCGCAGCGTCGAGATCGAGCTGTGGCTCATTCAGCGGAAGCAACGCCAGCAGGGCGACGGCGAAGCCGTGTTGCAATTTTTCCGCGCTTGGCTCGCCGAACACGGGGGCCAAGTCCGCCCAGCCGTCCGAACTTCGGGCATAAACGACTGACCCTCAGCGCTGCAACCACCGCGGCAAGCGAATTTCAGCAGACTGGCGCCAAGCCGTTAGGTAGAGCGAGGCCGTAAAGCGCACGGCCGTGCGGCCCAACGCCAGGGTCAAGGCGCGGACGCGGGCGTCGCTGTCGTCCTCCCAGTGGCCCAGCAGCTCGTACACCTCTCCCACCCGCCAATTGCTTTCTTTGATCTGGGCGACGATGGCCCTCATCGTCGAATCAAAGGCTACAATGTCCTGCTCAGCCGCCAAATCCTCGGGCGCAAACCCGAGCCGCTCCACCGCTGAATCCACTTGTTCGTGGATCCCTTTGCCTATAACCGTGCCGTCCGCCTGCTCCTTGCCGTCGAAGTCCCGGGTCGTGTGCAGGGGCTGGCAAACGTCTTCGGCATAGTGGGCGAGAATGCCCGCATAGACGAGGCATTTCTGCTGAATCGCCTCGTTCTCCGGCCACTGGCGATGCTCGGCAAAGGCCACGGCGAGCCGCTCCGTCCACTCGGCGATGGCGTAGGGGGCCATCCCGACCCGGGGCGGATCGAGTTGTAGCTCAAAGCACAAGGCGATAAAGTCAAAACGCTTGGTTGGAATCGCTCGCCCTTCGAGGTACTCTAGATCGAAATAGTGTTCTCCGTGCTCGGCGTGGCTGAGCAAGGGGGTGCGGCGATTCTTAAACAGATCTGGATCGAAGACCACGTGGCTGGCCATGGTGCCACCTTGGCGAAAGAAAGCGGGCATCTCCTCCGGCAGGGTCAGCACCGCCCCCGCAGTCAGAATCCCGTGTCCATCTCCCCACCAAGCTTGGGCTGGAACCGCCAGCCAGCCGGCGACGACTGCAATCCACGTTGCGCGAATCGCTCTCATTGGTTTTGCATCCTTTCTTTGTGCAAATTACGTGTAGTTCCCTAAAGCAGGCCGCCAACCCCCGCAACCTCGAGGCCCCATGCAACTCTCGCTATCGGTCCGCGTCGCCGAAAAATTCCACGCCAAGCGCGAAGCCAATATGACGCTCGAACAATTGGCCATCCTCGCCGTTGAGCACGGGTACGAAGCCCTGTGTATGCGCGCCTCGCAGGTGGGTACGCACAGCCCGCCAGCCACGGTTGCTGCGGCCCGCGCCCTGCTCGGCCGCTACTCGCTGGCTGTCTCCATGCTCACCGGCGACTTCCCCATCCCCGAAAACTCCGACCAAGGGCCGGACGCCCTCCGCAATATAACGCCCTATCTCGATCTGGCCGAACAGCTCGGCGCTCCCCTGCTGCGCGTCTGCTTAAAAAAAGACGATGATATCGCTTGGGCCCGTCGGGCGGCCGACGAAGCCGCCGAGCGCGACACGCGCCTAGCCCACCAGTGCCACACCCGCAGTCTGTTCGAGGAAATCGACCGCTCGCTGCAAGCCTTGGCGCGCATTGGCCGCCCCAATTTTGGCCTGATCTACGAACCAGCCAACCTAGAGCTATGCGGCCAGCCTTACGCGCTCGCTGCCATCGGCCGCCTCGCGCCGCACCTGTTCAATGTGTATCTGCAAAATCAGGTCTTGACCGCCGATGGGCCAGACGCCCTCGCCACCTGGTGCCGCGGCGAGGTGCGGTTCCGCCAAATTCCCTTGTGGGAAGAAGGGGGCATTCGCTTTCCGCCGCTAATCGACGCGCTGTACGCGGTCGGGTACGAGGGCTACGTAACGGTCCATCAGGCTTCGGCCGCCCTGGGCACTGAAGCCGCTGTCTGCGAGAGCGCCCGCTATCTCAAGCGGCTTTTGGCGGCCAATTGACGAGGGCCACGCAACTATTAAATTCAATACTTCGCGTACAAACCCTCTCACAGTAGGAACTAAGGAGAACCGTCATGGCTATCCAACTGGGCGACGAAGCCCCGGATTTTAGCGCGGCAACCACCGCGGGTCCCATCAACTTTCACGAATGGCTCGGGGATTCTTGGGGCGTGCTCTTTTCCCACCCCGCCGACTTCACGCCGGTCTGCACCACAGAGTTAGGGGCAGTGGCCAACATTGAAGAGCAGTTCAAAAAGCGCGGCGTCAAAATCATCGCCTTGAGCGTCAACTCGGTTGACGACCACGAGGGCTGGATCGCCGACATCAACGAGACCCAAAACGCCGCGGTAGGCTTCCCCCTGATCGCCGATCCCGAGCGCAAGGTCGCCCAGCTCTACGATATGATTCACCCCAACGCGCTCGACAACATGACCGTGCGCTCGGTTTTCGTCATCGGTCCCGATAAAAAGGTCAAGCTGACGCTGACCTACCCAGCCTCGACCGGCCGCAATTTCGACGAAATTTTGCGCGTGATCGACTCGCTGCAACTGACGGCTAATTACTCGGTCGCCACCCCGGCCAACTGGCAAGACGGCGACGACTGCATCGTGGTCCCGGCCCTCTCGGACGAGGAAGCCGCCGAGAAATTTCCCCAGGGCTTCACCGCGGTTAAGCCCTACCTGCGCGTCACGCCGCAACCCAACAGGAGGTAAGTTGTACTATGCGTTTAACTCGGTTCAATAGGTTGGCTCGGGCGGGTGCGTTGGTCGCGCTGCTGGGGTCTGTGGCGGCCAACGCGGAATACCTGACCGTGGTGTCTTGGGGCGGTTCCTATGCGCGGGCCTGCACAAAAGGCTATCACGAGGCGTTTACGGCCGAGACGGGCATTGAAGTTCGCTTGGAGGACTACAACGGCGGCCTCGCCCAGCTGCGCGCCCAAGTGGATGCGGGGGCCGTGCATTGGGACGTGATAGATATGGAGGTCGCCGATGCCATGACCGGCTGCGACGAGGGCCTGCTCGAGGTCTTGGACTTTGAACTGCCGCTGGGGGCAAATGGCGAAGCCCCGGAGGACGACTTTTACCCGGAAACTATGGGCGAATGCGGCCTCGGCACGTTGTTTTATTCGACCATCTATGCGTACCACTCAGACCATTTTAAGGAGCGCAAACCAGAGACCATCGCCGACTTTTTCGACTTAGAGGCGTTCCCGGGCCGGCGCGGGATGCGGCGCGTACCGGCCGTAAACTTGGAGTTCGCTCTAATGGCCGACGGAGTGCCCCGCGAGGAGGTGTACGCCACGCTCGCCACGCCCGAGGGCGTCAGCCGCGCATTCCGCAAGCTCGACACCATCAAGGATCAGGTGGTTTGGTGGGAGGCGGGCGCGCAGCCGCCGCAGATGCTCGCCGATCGCGAAGTGGTGATGACCACCGCGTACAACGGGCGCATCTTCAATGCACAAATTTTGGAAAAGCAGCCGTTTACCATCGTCTGGGATGGCCAAGTGCTAGACACCGGCCAGCTCGTCATCGCGGCGGGTGCGCCGAATTTGGAGGCCGCGCGCAAGTTCCTCGCCTTTGCGGCTCGGCCACAGTCCATGGCCGGGGTGGGCCGCTTCATCGCCTACGCGCCGGCGCGTAAATCGGGTCTGGAGCTGATCTCGGTCCACGCCGAGACCGGCGAAAAGATGGCCCCGCACATGCCCACAGCCCCTGCCAACGTGGCGGGTGCGCTACACAACGACTGGCGTTGGTGGCGAGACAACATGGACGAGATGAACGAGCACTTCAGTGCTTGGCTAGCGCGCTAGCGGCGAGAAAAGCGAACCACCCGATCTGTTGCTAAGAGGAGGTCAATAGTCCGATGAGTATGTTTGCCATCATCTTGAGGGAGACGAACGATGAGGTGGCTAAGCGAATCCGCGAAGAGTATCCAACCGCCTATAAAATGACGGAGACCTGTTTTCTCGTGCAGAGCGACTTCATTGCGGAAAACGTCGCGGTTTCTGTGGGAATCAAGGGAGAAAACCGCATTGAGGAGGCTAGTGGCGTTGTTTTTAGGCTGAATGGTCATTATGCCGGATTCACCTCCCGCTCGCTTTGGGACTGGCTCAGCCAAGCCGAGGAGCAAGTATGAACACACAGAGGCCGCAGGAGGATGCGAATCGAGCAGAGCCAGAAGTTCCGGTCAATGAAAGCGGACGCGGCAATGGGCGCGACACTGAAAAGCGTCTTTCGGCATTGGAGACCCACCTCAAATACCTCGCCACCAAAGAGGCAGTGCAAGAGCTCAAAATCGAGATCAAACACCTCGCCCTCAAAGAAGAGATCCCAAAGTTAAAGGTCTGGTTCTTGGGGGGAGTGATCGGCGGAATTGTCTTTGCTGCGACTCTGATTATAGGGATCCTGAAACTTTTTCCTTAGAAGCGGTCTGCTCCGCAAATTCTACCTTGGGGCGTTTTGAACAAGCCGTAGAGGCGGTCGCTGTCCTTCCCGCTCGGCTCCTTAGCCCGTCGCCTCAACGCCATGCAAGCCGGGCAGGTGAACCTCCATGACTACCGAATACCTAACGCGATGTCCGTTGGCGTCTGCAATCCCGTGATGACGAGGAGTTCGTCGTTTTGACCATCCAGATCGGCCCGCTTTATAGTACTAGTACCCACGCCAGAGGCCGTTGTCCAGTACATCTTTTTGCCCGTCAAATCCAGCTCGATGCCTATTGGACTATTCAATCCTGAGACGAGGAGTTCGTCGTTTTGGCCATCCAGATCGGCCCGCTTTATAGTACCCGTATTCACGTTTTGTTCCGTCCAGTATATCTTTTTGTTTTTGTTCACCAAATCCAGCGCGATGCCCGCTGGATTAGTCAATCCTGAGACGAGGAGTTCGTCGTTTTGGCCATCCAGATTGGCCCGCTTTATAGTACCCGCGCCAAATTCCGCCCAGTACATCTTTTCGCCCGTCAAATCCAGCGCGATGCCTATTGGATTATTCAATCCTGTGACGATGGGTTCGTCGTTTCGGCCATCCAGATCGGCCCACTGAATATGATCCGGGCCCCATTCCGTCCAGTACATCTTTCCGCCCACCACATCCAGCGCGATGCGCGATGGAACATCCAATCTCGTGACGAGGTCTTGGACGCCTGTGCCATTTAGGTTGGCACGCTGAACTTTATGCGAGCCCCAGTCTACCCAGTACATCTTTCCGCCCGTCAAATCCAGCGCGATGCCCGTTGGATTAATCAATTGCATGTCCACGGTGGTGAGGTCTTGGACGCCTGTGCCATTTAGGTTGGCACGCTTTATCGTATTCGTGCCAGAGTCCGTAAAGTATAGGGCGGGCACTGGTCCCGTCGGTTCCGGTTCTGGATAGACTTGGACGGTTTCGACGCGGCGGTATTTTTCTAGTACCGCTACGACGCGGAGGCCGCTTGCGATTGCGGCGGCGAGTTGTTGGTTGGCCTCGTGCTGGCTGAGGGCGTTTTCCATCACGCCCAGCCATTGCAGGTTGGTCAGGCTCGCCAAGGGACTGATATCCGCAATCGCGTTGTCTCCTAGCTGGAGCCATTGCAGGTTCGTTAGGCTCGCTAACGGCTGCACGTCGGTAATCGCGTTGCCCCACATATCCAGCGTGCGCAAGCTGATCAGGCTGGCCAGCGGACTCGCATCCGCCACCTTGTTCCCCCACAGCGACAACGTTTGAAGGTTGGTCAAGCGGGCCAACGGCTGCACATCGGTAATCGCGTTGCCTCGCAGATATAGTGTTGTCAGGGCCGTTGCGTGTTCGAGGCCGGCCACGCTCTCAATGTTTTTATAGCTGGCGTCAAGTTCGGTTAGGGCCGCCAAGTCGGCCGGGGTCAGGGTCCCTTGCGGGCGATCCAGTGCCTCTCGCACCGCCCGCTCCAGATTGGCGTCGGCAAACTCCACGGTGGCCGATTGGGTGCTGTCAGCGTCAGCGTCGGTCTCGGTGCTATCGGCGTCGGCGTCGGCGTCGGTTTGGGTGGTGTCAGGGCTTTCGGGGGCGGGCAGCCCGTCGGTAGCGGTGTAGGCGTCGTCGCCCAAGAACTCGCACAAGGAACAGGTGGCTTTGCCGGCTGGCCGAGAGGCCACCGGCGCGGAGTCTGAGCAGCCCGTCCAAGTAGCGACGATGCCCAAAAGGACGAACGCAAACAGGGTTTTCATAGATTTCAACGAAGACATTTTTTGCTCCTTTGTATGGGTTGGAAGAAGGACTGAGTACACGACCCCCTACTTTGCGAACGCCTTTTCTGCTGTTCTCGGTGAATCCGGGCTGGAGGGCGTCTCGCCTTCGACGAGGACAGGATGCCCGCGCTCTTTGGAAGGCGAGTGGTGGGTCGTATCGTGAGGAAGAAGGGAATGGCGCGGCCGGGCTCGCCCTAGGGCGGTACTTTGGATAGGCCCCAGCCTACGTACACGGCGTACAGACGAAGGCCGACCGGCCGTGTGCGGTTTGGGGTCGTGCGGCCAGACCGACGCGACGCCCAACAGCCGCGCACGATCCGTCGGCCTATGCAGAAAAGTAGAGAGTTTAGTGCTTGGTGCTAGCGGAGAATTTTCGGGGGGGGGGGGGGTAAGTCGTTGTTTTTCAAGGACTTACGACACATTAAATTTGACGATGAATCCAAGCACCCAACAGGGTTTTGCCCCACAGCAAGGCCCCTGCCTGATATGAAATGCTTAATCATCGTCTCGTTCATTCGCCAACCCCAAGTGGGCCGCTGTAACGGGCAGGCACGGGGGCCTGCCCCAACGGGATTCTAACGGGCAGGCACGGGGGGCCGCCCCTGATTGTAGGTTCTTTGCCGTCGTTAAATAAAAGCCTAAACACAGAAGCCGCAACCTGCGTACTTCTACGGCAATGGAAGCATCCGTCCGACAGCGGGCCGGGGCCTCTGTATTGGCCTCGCCCATTTCTATAATTCGGCGAAAATCGCCTCGGTGTCAGCCGTTTTCTGCCACTTGGCGAATTCCTTTTCCATCGTAGGCGACCACTTGCGATCCACCTCTCCGGGCGTGTAGCGGCCGTCGGCAATGCTCTTCTTGCCCCAATAGTCGCGCAGGCGAGTGTTTTCGGAGGACTCCACGACTTCGCGGGCGTATTGCGGCGGCACGAAAATCGCGCCCGTGGGGGTCGCCAGCACGACATCGCCCGGCATACAGGTCGCGGCCCCTACGCGCACCGGGCCGTTGATCTCGGCCATGGTCACTTCGCCGATTGCCGAGGGATGCAGCCCTTTACAGAGCACGTTGATCGGCAGCTTGCGCACGCGGTGATCGTCGCGGATGCCGCCATCGACGATCAGGCCCGTCCCGCCGGTGTTGGCCGCGATCGCCGTGCCGAGATTGTCGCCGATAAAGGTCCCGCGCAGCACCTTGCCGAACAGATCGACGACCAATACGTCGTCGGCACCCAAGGTGTCGATGACCCAGCTATTCTGACCGCCGATCCGACCGTGCCGCTCGCCTTCGGCCTGCACGACGCCGTCGAAGTCGGGCCGGTGCGGGATGTAGCGGGCCGTCACTGCGCGGCCGACGAGCACCCGGCTGGGATGCAGGTTGATCCAGTCGCCTTCAAACTGGAACGAATGCCCCTTGCCCATCAGCACCCCCCAGGCTTCCTCAATGGTCACCCGCTTCATCCGCTCGACGACATCGCCATCGACTTTGGGCCGCCCGTCGCGAAACCGCGGACCGGTGTACGCGCTCGTTATGCTCTTTATCTTGCTCGGTGCGTTGAGTTCAAACGCCATGGTTGCTCCGTTTCGTAAAAAATGGCCGCGCATCCTTTGCGGACCG
Organism: Candidatus Latescibacterota bacterium; assembly: GCA_965242865.1. Lineage (GTDB taxonomy): Bacteria > Latescibacterota > UBA2968 > UBA8231 > UBA8231. Next base: position 2,788,529 of record CBDETK010000013.1, on the reverse strand, counting down.
CGACCCAAGCTAATACATCTCGCCCAAGCGTCAACTCGACCGCGGCTAGAAGGGCAGATCGTCGCCGTTGGGACCGGCCGCTGGCGTGGCGGCGTGGGCGTGGCCGTTTTCCGCAGCGGCCTCGGCGGGCCGCTCTGCGCCGAGCATTTTCATGGTGCTGGCGACGACTTCTGTGGTCTGACGCTTATGGCCCTGCTGATCTTCCCAAGAGCGCGTTTGCAGCTTGCCCTCAATGTAAATTTTGCTGCCCTTTTTTAGGTACTGACCAGCGATTTCGGCGAGGCGCTGCCACAAGACGATGCGATGCCACTCGGTGCGCTCTTGGCGCTGCCCGTTCTTGTCGTTCCACGACTCGCTGGTGGCCAAGCTGAAGTTGGCAACCTGTGCGCCGCTGGGGGTAAAGCGCGTCTCGGGATCAGACCCCAAGTTGCCGATGAGTAAAACCTTGTTGAGACTCGACATATTACTGCTCCTTTTGGTTGTGCAGGCTGAGATAATCCTGCTTCCACTCGCTGCGCTGACGGCGCTTGCGCGCTTGGGGCGTCTCGATGCCGTAGCGACGGCAGAGGCGGCTGAAGCTGCCCGGGGCAATGCCCAAGGCCGAGCCGGCGTCGTGGTTGCTGGCATATATGCGCGCAGCGCGTTCGATGCGGTCTTTTGCGATAGGCGGCATAACTTTCCTTTTGGGCAAGGTTAGATGAGATAGCGAAATTACCTGCACAAAAAGATAGTAAACATTTGTGTAGAAGTCAAGAAATCGGCCCCTTTTTTTCGCCCCATTTTACCGGGATTTTCCCATCTGGCCAAAAAACAATAACTTATTGATATAAAAAAACTTTTTCAGCTTAATAAATTTCTATTAAAGCACAATTAAACAAATGAAGATCGCGGCCAGCAAACGCGATAGTGTCGCACGGTGATTTGTTTATTAGATTATGGGGACTAATATGGCTGCAAGCCTACGAGAAAGGAGAAAAGCCATGAGTACGGTACTCGTCCACATTGGCGTCCGGGCCACAGACCTCGAAAAGACTATTCGCTTTTGGCGCGATGGCCTCGGCCTGCCCGTGGTCTCGACCCACGGGAGTTGCTACGACCTCAGCGACGGCCACCACAACTTCCGAGTTTTCCAGCACCACGGCCCGAGCCGCCCCCCGCACGTCAGCGGGATGCTCGACTACCTCCACATCGGCGTGCGAGTGCCCGACCTCGCAGAGGCCGGTCGGCGCCTGTTGGAGATGGGCTATGAAATTTTTTCCGATGGCTTGGACGGCAAAGAGCCGATTGATGTCCACGACATCCGCGAAGGGGCCTTCAAGGTCGAAGACCCAGACGGCATTACCGTGGACGTAACGGCCAGCGACGATCAGTGGCCGGGCGCGGTCCTCCAATAGCCCTCCTGCCTTCCAATCCCTACCCCAAATCGAGAGGATCTAATGCCAGCCAAAAAGACCAATGTCATTATCTTAGGCATCGACAGCCTGCGCGCCGATCACCTAAGCTGCTATGGCTACCACCGCCAGACCACGCCCCACATCGACCGCTTTGCCGCCGCCGCCGTGCTCTTTGAAAAGAACTACTCGGCCCACATTCCCACGACTTCGGCCTACGCCTCCATGCTCACCGGCCTCGACTGCTTCGGCACTAGCGTCGTGGCCCTGCGCCACCGAGGCGGCCTGCCCAAAAAGCTCCGCACCCTGCCCGAGATCCTCCGCCGAAGCGGCTACAACACCTCGTGCGTCGGCTTCACGGGCAACCCAAGTTCGCGGGGCTTTAGCCGCTATTTGGATTACCCAAGTTGGGGTTCCTTTGCCGAAGGCCGTAGCCCCAAGGCCGAAAACCTCAACCAAGTCGCCCTCCCCGAGCTAGAGCGGCTCGCGCGCTCGAAGAAGCCTTTCTTCCTCTTCTTGCGCCACATGGACCCGCACGCCCCCTATCTGCCGCCGGCCCCCTTTGAGCGGATGTTTTACAGCGGCGACGAATTCGACCCCAAAAACGAGAGCATGGAGCCGGTGTTTCGCTTCAAGCCCTTTTGCGACTTCTTCGCCGATTGGATGCCGCCCGGGGTGCGCGACCGCCACTACGTGGATGCCCAGTACGACGGGGCCATCGCCTATATGGACGCCTGCATTCAGCGCATCCTCACCCGCGTCGAGGAGTTGGGCTTGAGCGACAACACCTTAATCGTCATCAACGGCGATCACGGCGAGACCTTGTACGAGCACGAATGCTGGTACGACCACCACGGTCTCTACGAAAACACGCTGCACGTGCCGCTGATCATGCGCCTGCCCGGCAAGTTGCCCGCCGGCAAGCGCGTCGCGGGCATCGCGCTGCACCAAGACTTGGTTCCCACCGTACTCAAGCTCCTCAACATCCGCACGGACATCGCATTCGACGGCCAGTCGCTGCTGCCCCTGATCGCGGGCCGCAAGGCTTCCAACTACTCGGACTTTTACATCACCGAATGCACTTGGATGCGCAAGCACGGCTGGCGCACCCCGGAGTGGAAGCTGATGGTCGCGCTAGAGCCGGACTTTCACTTCAAGCCCGAAGCCGAGCTCTACAACTTGGTCGCCGATCCGCTGGAGCTGAAAAACTTGGCCAAGAAAGAGCCGGCGATCGCGGCTGCCTTGAAGGAGCGGATGGAGGCTTGGATCGCCCAGCGCGAGCGGGAGACGGGCGCGACCAACCCAATGTACACCAATTTGCAATGGCATGGCTCAAAAACGCACGAGGGGCCGTTTGAGACTTCGCAACAGGCGTACGACACCCTGCACATCGGCTCGGTGGGTGCGGCAGACCGCTTGCAGGCAGCGGACAAAAAGGGGCCGTAGCACCCCATGACCACCCAGCCGCAGGGTCGCGCCTTCACGGTCGGCGAATACTATCGCATGGCCGAGGCCGACATCCTTACCGAGGAGGACCGCGTTGAGCTTATCGCCGGGCAGATCGTCGCCATGAGCCCCATTGGCAGCCAACACGCCGCTTGCGTCGATCGGCTCAACGGCTTACTGCATCGCCCGCCGGGGCCAGCTTTCATCGTGCGCGTGCAAAGCCCCATCGCCCTCGACGCGTACTCCGAACCGGAACCCGACTTAGTATTGCTCCGTCCCCGCGCCGACTTTTACGCGGCGGCTCATCCAGCGGCTGGCGATGTGCTGCTGGCGGTCGAAGTCGCCGACACGTCGGCCAGCTACGACCGTGCGGTCAAGGTGCCGCTCTACGCGCAGGCCGGGATTCCCGAAGTGTGGCTGATCGATCTGCAAGAACGCTGCCTTGAGGTGTACGCCCATCCTCAAGGCCATGCCTACCAGCAGCACACCCAAGTCCCAGCCAACGCGAACTTCACCTCGCCGACCATCGCCGGTCTAACACTGGGGGCCGCCGACCTGTTGGGGTGCCAGCGGCTATGACCACCCAGTTGCAGGGTCGCGCCTTCACGGTCGGCGAATACTATCGCATGGCCGAGGCCGACATCCTTACCGAGGAGGACCGCGTTGAGCTTATCGCCGGGCAGATCGTCGCCATGAGCCCCATTGGCAGCCAACACGCCGCTTGTGTAAAACGCCTCAATCTGAGGCTGGGAAAAATGGTCGGGGATTCCATGCTGCTCGGCGTCCAAGACCCCATCGCCCTCGACGCGTACTCCGAGCCGGAACCCGATTTAGTATTGCTCCGGCCCCGCGCCGACTTTTACGCAACGGCTCATCCGGCGGCCGGCGATGTGCTGCTGGCGGTCGAAGTCGCCGACACGTCGGCCAGTTACGACCGCGCGGTCAAGGTCCCGCTCTACGCGCAGGCCGGGATTCCCGAAATGTGGCTGATCGACCTGCAAGAACGCTGCCTTGAGGTGTACGCCCATCCCCAAGGCCATGCCTACCAGCAGCGCACCCAAGTCCCAGCCGACGCCACCTTCTCTTCGCCAACCATCGCCGGCCTAACACTGGCGGCCGCCGACCTGTTGGGCTGACTTCATGTCGCCTCGGCCCACGCCCAATCCAGCCACGGGACCAGTGCTTCAATGTCGCTGGTTTCCACCGTACCTCCGCCCCAGATCCGCAGGCCGGGAGGGGCGGCGCGGTACCCGTTGATGTCGTAGGCCACGCCTTCAGCTTCCAGCGCGGCGACCATTTGTTTGACCTTTGCTCGCTGCTCATCCTCGCCCAAGCCTGCATACCGCGCATCGTCGATCCGCAGGCAAATCGACGTGCTAGAACGAGTTGCTGGGCGCACCGGCAAAAACGCGATCCACTCGCGCGCCGCTTCCCACTGCGCTAGCACCGCGAGGTTGGCCTGGGTGCGTCGCACGAGTTCGGGCAAGCCGCCGATGCGCTCGGCCCAGCGCAGCCCGTCGACCGCGTCTTCCACGCACAGCAGGGAAGGCGTGTTGATGGTGTCGCCCCTAAACAGTGCCTCGTTGAGTTGGCTGCCTTGGGTCAGGCGGAAGAGTTTGGGTATGGGCCAAGGCGGCGTGAAGCTAACGAGCCGCTCGACCGCCCGCGGACTCAGGACGAGCATTCCGTGCGCGGCCTCGCCGCCTAGGACCTTTTGCCAAGAGTACGTGACTACGTCGAGCTTTTCCCACGGCAGGTCCACGGCAAAGACCGCGGACGTTGCATCGCAGATGGTCAGGCCGGCGCGGTCGGCGGCGATCCACGCGCCATCGGGCACCTTCACCCCAGAGGTCGTGCCGTTCCACGCAAAAACCACGTCGCGGTCGCCATCGATCGCGGACAAGTCGGGCAGTTCTCCGAAATCGGCGTCAAAGACGCGCACATCCTCTAGCCGCAAGTGTTGGACAATATCCGTCGCCCATCCCCGGCTGAAGCTTTCCCAAGCCAGCACATCAACGCCTCGGGCACCCAACAGCGACCACAGGCACATCTCCACGGCCCCGGTATCCGAACCCGGCACCACCCCGATGCGGTAATCGGCCGGCACCCCCAGTAGCACCCGCGACCGCTCGATGACCTCCTGTAGCTTGGCCCGCCCTTGCGCCGAGCGGTGCGAGCGCCCGAGGGCGGCGTCGGCCAACGCGGCCCAGCTCCACTTGGGACGCTTGGCGCACGGACCCGAGGAAAAGCAGGGGTTTTGCGGTTTGACGGCTGGCTTGGCCATCTACTCGGTCCTCGCCAGCATCCCGCCATCTACGGTCAGGGCGGTTCCGGTGATAAAGGACGCCTCGTCCGAGGCGAGGAACAGCACGGCGTTGGCGATGTCCTCGCCAGTGCCTAGCCGCTTGGCGGGGACCATGTTGGCATAGTGCTGCTGTTCTCGCTCGGAGACTCCCTTCCACAAGGGCGTCAGAATGGCCCCGGGCAGCACGGCGCAGACGCGGATGTCCGGCCCGTAGTCAATCGCGAGGGTCCGCGTCAGGCCCAACACGCCGGCCTTGGCCGCGTCGTAGGCCGTGGCCGTGGCAAAGCTGACCAGCGAATGTACCGAGCCGGTGTTGATAATCACTCCGCCCCCGGTTTTGCGCATGACCGGGATGCCGTATTTGGCGGCGAGGAAAATCGCCTTCAAGCCGATGTTTAAGGTCCCGTCCCAATCCCTTTCGTCGAGCTCGGTCGCCGGGCCGTGGCGGAACCATATTGCGTTGTTGTGGACGATGTCCACGCGGCCAAAGGCGGCTTGAGTCCGCTCAAACATCTCAATAACCTCGGCGGCCTCGCCCACGTCGGTGCGTGCGAAGATGGCCTCGCCGCCGCTGGCCTTGATTGCATCGACGACCTGCTGGCCGCCCTCGGCGTTGACATCCGCGACGCACACGGACGCACCTTCGCGCGCCAGAACCTGCGCGGTAGCTTCGCCAATTCCCGAAGCCGCGCCCGTTACAATGGCCGCCTTGCCGGCGACTCGTCCCTTGGTCATAGAAAATCTCCTGTGCGAAATTTGCGTTTTTACAAAGCGCGTTTGAAGTGCTCAATTGCTATGGCACCGCACGCCAGCCAACATGTCTCACGGCCTCTCAGACGTGCAATTGCAAGTCAAACACGAGTTCCATGTTGGCCCACCACTCCCCCTCTGTAGCCTCGGGCACCGGCTGCTGAAAGGTCCGCATCAGCTCGTCCCACTCCTTCGCCTTGGGGTTCTGCTCGACATAGCGCGGAAAGTCGCGGACGGGATCGAATTCGTCGGTGGCGGTCATGTACATGAACATTCGCTGCCCCAAGAGAAAAATTTTCATGTCGGTGATGCCGATCTCGGCTAGGCCCTGAAGCGGCTCGGGCCAAGGGTCGGCGTGGTATGCCTTGTACTGGGCGATCAGTTCGGGATCGTCCTTTAGCTCAATGGTTAGGCCGAAGTGCTGCATTGGGTTCCTCCGTGGGTTTTAGCGCGTAGGCGTGGCGCAGGAAGGTGCTGAGATCGCCTACAGGGCGGCGTGATCCATTCTTGACAGTAGTACGGATAGTGGTTAGTGGTTAATGACCACGTACTTCCCACCACGAACTAAACGTTAATGGTATGGATATTAAAGTAATACAGGGGGCCATTCAGAAACAGGACGCGGACGTCCTCGTAGTCAATCTCTTTGCCGGAGCGCGTCCCGGCGGGGCTACGGGTGCGGTTGACCAAGCCCTCGGCGGCCAAATCTCAGCGGCCATTGACTTGGGCGACTTTGAGGGCAAGGCCGGACAAACCCTGCTGCTGTACTCGCATGGCCAAATCCCAGCCCGGCGCGTCCTCGTCGTCGGCTTGGGCGAGCGAGAGGGCTTTGACCTCGAAAGGGCGCGCCGCGCCGCGGGCATGGCCATCGGCACCCTCGGTCGCTTGGGCGGCCAAAGCGCGGCCACCATTCTCCACGGCACGGGCGCGGGCAACCTGCCCGTTGAGCCGGCCGCGCAAGCAGTGGCCGAAGCATCGCTGTTGGCAGCCTATCGCTTTGACGAGTACCGCTCGCAACCCCACCCGCAGTCGCTGGCCAAGCTGCACATCGTAGAGTTCGACTCGGCGAAGCTCAAAGAGGCGCGGCGCGGAGTGCGGCGCGGCCGCGCCTTGGCAGAGGCCACCTGCTTCGCCCGCGACTTGGTGAACCACCCCGGCCGCGAGGTCACCCCGGCCTACTTGGCCCACACGGCCCGCCGCCTAGCCAAAACCCACGACCTGCGCTGTCGGGTTTTCGGCGCGAAAGGCTTGGCTCGGCTGGGGATGGGTGCCCTGTTGGCCGTTGGCCAAGGCAGTGCCAACAAGCCGCGGTTCATCGTCCTCGAACACGGCCCCCCCAAGGGGGAACCGCTGGTGTTTGTCGGCAAGGGCATCACCTTTGACAGCGGCGGCCTATCGCTCAAGACCGTCGAGGGCATCCGCACGATGAAAACCGACATGTCCGGGGCCGCGGCCGTTTTGGGCGCGATGCAGGCGGTGGCCGCACTCGGGCTCAAGCGGCGGGTCGTCGGCCTAATCGCCGCCGCAGAGAACATGCCCTCCAGCACCGCCTTTCGTCCAGACGACGTGCTGCAAACCCTCGCGGGCAAGACCATTGAGATCGTCAGCACAGACGCCGAGGGCCGCCTCGTCTTGGCCGATGCGCTCGCGTACGCCACCCGCTACGAGCCGGCCGCGGTCGTCGATCTGGCCACCCTCACCGGCTCTTGTGTCGCCGCGCTGGGCCCCCATGCTTCGGGCCTGTTTGCCAACGACGACGCCTTAGCCGAGCGGCTGCTCGCCGCCGGCGAGCACACTGGCGAGCGGCTCTGGCGGCTGCCGGTGTGGCCCGAGCACCGCGATCAGATCGACAGCGACATCGCCGACATGAAAAATTCAGGCGGTCGGCCAGCCGGTGCCAGTACGGCCGCAGCGCTGTTGGCCGAATTTGCCTCGTACTCGTGGGCGCACCTCGACATCGCCGGGACCGCTTGGTGCGAAAAGGCCAAACCTTACGTGCCGCGCGGCGGCGTTGGCATTGGCGTGCGCTTGTTGACCCAACTTGCCCTCGACTGGAGCCCATCATGACGATTCGCACGATCCACCTAGGAGCCGGTGGCCGCGGCCGCTGGCCCCTAAACCGCTTCCGCGACCGCACGGACTTTAAGGCCGTCGCCTTAGTTGATGTTAGCGCAGAGAACCTCGCCGCGGCGCGCCAGACGACCGGCCTAGGCGAAGAAGCGTGTTTTTCTACGCTCGCCCACGCCCTGCAAGCTGTTGACGCGGACGCCGTAGTGGTCATTACGCCGCCCGACCTGCACGCCGGCCAGTGCTTGGAGGCAGTGCGCGCTGGCAAGCACGTACTGGTCGAAAAGCCTTTTACCAAAGGCCTCGGCCAAGCGCGGCAAATCGTCGCCGAGGCAACCGAGCGCGACCTCAAGGTCGCCGTTACCCAAAACGCCCGCTACTATCCGCCGGTCCTCACCATCCGCCGCTTGCTGCAAAGCGGCGAGTTGGGCCGGCCTTCCTTTGGCTTGATGACCAAATACGGCTGGCGTCCGCGGGTGCATCATTCGGGGGCGGACCAGCACGCCTATTTGTGGGAGCGCGGCATCCACGACTTCGATCAATTGCGCCACCTGCTCGACGCTGAGCCGCGGCGGCTGTTCTGCCACAGCTTCAACCCGCCTTGGAGTCCGTATAGCGGCGGCGCGGCTATTGACGGCTGGATCGAGTTCCACAACGGCACCACGTTCAACTTCCAATGCACCTTCGCCACCCACAAAGGCGGCTCGAGCTGGCGGCTCGACTGCGAGCAGGGCACGGTCGAAGAAGTCTCTGGCGGCTTGGCGATCCGTCGGCCCGGTGCCGACCGCGACGAGATCATCCCCATGGACGAAAACCCTCATCCCGAAGAAGTCCTCTTAGACGGCTTCCGCGACTTTGTGCTCCACGGCGTGGAGCCGCCCTTCTCAGGCTCGCGCAATTTAGCTACTGTGGGCCTGATCAACGCCTTGGGCACCTCGTCAGAGCAAGGCGTTGTACTCGACTTCGACGAGTACATGGCCGCTGCTCTATAACGGGATTCCTGCCCCGTGTCGGGGCACGGAGTGACGTTCTTTCGCGGGAACGACTTCTCGGCAAAAGTCCAAGCCTACGAAGATGTGCCCGACAAATTTCGCTGGAATAGACTATGAGAAACAGGCTTGATGCGATAACCCTCAAAGGGTTCAAGACCATTCGAGAACTGAAGGAGTTCAAGCCGCGTCCCTTGACCGTGCTCATTGGCCCCAACGGTGCTGGAAAATCCAACTTTATCTCCTTCTTTCGCATGATAAGTTGGGCGTTATCAGACCCGGACCATCTTCAGCTTTACGTGGGTCAGCAAGGCGGTGCCAGCACCTTTTTGCACGATGGCCCAGCTAAAACTCGAGAGATTGAGACCGAGCTGACGATTGAGACCGATTCGGGCGCGAATCAGTACGCGTTTCGGCTGTTTTATGCGGCAGGCGATACGTTGGTTTTCGCGGACGAGCGATACCGATTCTCTAGCAATAATTACTCTACTCTTGCGCCATGGCGCGAAACAGGGGCCGGACATCTCGCTCCACAACTTCTCGTTAAGGCCAACCAAGACGTGACTGCTCGCTTCATTCGAGATCTCCTGCAAAAAATCGTCGTGTACCAATTCCACAACACGTCGGACACGGCTCGCATACGCGAGAAGTGGTATATGGATGATAACCGATGGTTAAAGGAGGACGCTGCCAATATCGCGCCTGTCCTGTTTCGCTTGCAGGAGTACGACAACAGGTGCTATCAGCGGATCGTAGATACCATTCGGTTGATCCTGCCTTTCTTTTCTAATTTCGCGTTAGAACCACAGTACAATCGTCTTCTCCTGAACTGGCGCGAGCGCAACAGCGATCAGGTGTTCAGTGTGTCGCAGGCGTCGGATGGCATGTTGCGGGTCATATCGCTAGTCACCCTTCTGTTGCAGCCAGAACGGGATTTGCCGGACGTTTTGCTCCTTGATGAGCCAGAACTCGGATTGCATCCCTACGCTATTAACATCGTCAGCGGTTTGATACGTGCTGCATCGACCAAGGTCCAAGTCATCGTCGCAACGCAATCCACGGCACTAGTCGATTGCTTTGAGCCGGAGGATATCGTCGTCGTCGAGCGCGAAGGCCGCAGTTCTACTTTCAGGCAGCTAGACGCCGAGGCCCTTGAAGAGTGGATCGAAGACTATTCGCTTTCCGAGTTGTGGGAAAAGAACGTGCTCGGAGGGCGACCATAGTGGCTATCAGACTGAATTTCATTGTTGAAGGGCAGACCGAAGAAGCGTTTGTGAAACAGATCCTAAGTCCGTATCTAGCCGGGCGTGAGGTCTGGGCGCGGGCTCGCTGTGTCCTGACGAGTCGGAGGCGCAACATTAAGCATCGTGGAGGGATTAAGAATTATGAGAAGGCGAGGAATGATATCAATGCTTGGATAAGGGAAGATCGGAATTCGGATGTGCGTTTCACAACCATGTTCGACGTGTACGGTCTGCCGACGAATTTTCCGGGCTACAAAGACGCGCAGCAGACATCCAACCCCTACGGACGGGTTGAGGTATTGGAGAACGCTCTGGCAGCAGACATTTCTGATCGGCGCTTTATCCCGCATTTTCAGCTTCACGAGTTCGAGGCTTTACTCCTGTCCGATCCTCAGAAACTCGACTCACAGTTTGACAACAGCACTGGAATACAGCGACTTGTCGATATGGTCGCACGTTTTGATTCGCCAGAGCTCATCAACGACGGAGAAAACACAGCCCCATCCAAGCGAATTATCGGCGCGATACCGGAATACGAGCGAATGAAAGTATCTGCGGCACCTATTGTTGCGGAGAAGATCGGATTGCCTACCTTGCGATTGAAGTGTACGCATTTCGCCGCATGGCTTTGTCGGCTGGAGACGCTAAATAAGAGGTGAACGCAACAATGCCAATGGACGAACAAACCGCCCGTCGCCTCCACCGCGACTCTTTCGTCATCGACGCGCACAACGACAGCATCGTCGCCCTGATCCGCCGGGGCATGTCTTTAGGCGGCACCCAGCGCGTTGACTTCCGCCAGCGCGAGGGGGCGGTCGCGTACTTGCGCCAGTACCAGCCGCTGGGCGACGGCGTCCAGCTCGACTTGCCCAAGGCGCGGGAGGGCGGGCTAGACGCGGCGTTTTTCGCGGTGGACTGCACCCGCCCTTGGAGCAATCACTTGCTCTACTGCATGGACGCCTTGGGCTATTTTCTGCGAGAAGTGGAAGAGCACAGCGGGGGCATTGTCGTGGCCCACTGCGCGGCTGACGTGGAGCGCGCCCGCGCCGAGGGCCAGTTGGCGGCCATCCTGGCGGTGGAAAACAGCGATGCGCTGGAGCAAAGCCCCCACGTTCTGCCGCTGCTCTATCGGCTGGGCGTCCGCGCCATGACCCTCACCCACAGCACCCGCTCGTGGGCTGGCGACGGCTGCGAGGTCGCAGGCGGAGGCGGTCTGACCGGCTTTGGCCGCCAGCTACTCGCGCAGATGAACGCGCTAGGCATGATCGTTGATGTCTCCCACCTCAACGAGCCGGGCTTTTGGGACGTGGTTCGAGCGGCCCAAGCTCCCTTTGTGGCCACCCATAGCTGCTGCCGCGCCCTCTGCGAGCACCCGCGCAACCTCCGCGACGAGCAATTGCGCGCCCTCGCCGAAAACGGCGGGGTCGTGAGCATCACCTTTGTCCCGGACTTCATCGACGCGCACACCCCCACCTTCGCTGGCCTGCTCGACCACATTGACCACGCGGTCGCGGTCGCCGGCATCGACCACGTCGGCTTGGGGTCGGACTTTGACGGCGGCGGCTTGCTCTTGAAAGACGCGACCTGCCTCCCGGACATTGCGGTGGGCTTGGCCGCCCGCGGCTACGCCGAAGCCGAGATCCGCAAAATTCTCGGCGCGAACCAGCTCCGGCTCCTGTGGCAGGTCATCGGCTGAGGCCGTAGAGCGCACCGAACTTCTCCTGCAAATAGGCGATGAAGCAATCGGCACTTAGCTTCGCGCCCGTCACCTCCTCGACCAATTCGCTGGCCGTCACCCGTGCGCCGCGGGCGTGAATTTTTTCGTTGAGCCAAGTCTTGAGCGGCCCGAAAGTACCCTGCGCGATCTGCGCTTCGAGGTCGGGCAAGTCTTGGTGGGCTTGGTGAAAAAACTGGGCCGCGTACAGGTTGCCCAGCGCGTAGGTCGGAAAATAGCCCAGCAGGCCGCAGGACCAGTGCGTGTCTTGGAGCACACCGCTGGCATCGTCGCCCGGGCGGATGCCCAAGTATTGCTCCATCCGCTCGTTCCACGCGGCCGGCAGCTCGGCCACGGCAACCCGCCCCTCAATTAGGTCGCACTCCAGTTCAAAGCGCAGCAGGATGTGGAGGTTGTACGTCACCTCGTCGGCCTCGACCCGAATCAGGGATGGCTCCACTTGGTTGACCTCGGCGTAAAAGGCGTCCAAATCGACTGCGCTGAGCTGCTGGGGAAAAAGCGTACGCAGCTTGGGCAGGTAATGCGTCCAAAAGGCTTTGCTGCGGCCGACCATGTTTTCCCACAACCGCGATTGCGACTCGTGAATCCCCAACGAGACGCTCTGGCCGGCCGGGGTGCCGCTGGCGTCGGCGGGCAGGCCCTGTTCGTACAGCCCGTGCCCGGCCTCGTGGATGGTGCCAAAGAGTGCGCCGGGCAGCCAATCGGCATTGTAGCGCGTCGTCAGCCGCACATCGTCGCGGGACGTGCCCGAGCAAAAGGGATGCACCGCCAAGTCGAGCCGCCCGGCCTGTAAGTCAAAGCCCAGGTCCGCTAACACCTGCCGTCCCAAAAGCTCCTGTTGCTCAATGGGGTATGCTTGGTCGAGCACGCCCCGCGCCGGATGCTGCCCGGCGGCGACGATCTGCTCGACGAGCGGCACGAGCTGCGCTTTGAGCTGGTCAAAGACCGGGGCGATCTCCTCGGCCCGCGCATAAGGCTCGTACTCGTCGAGCAGCGCGTTGTACATCGAGCCTTCGTACCCGACTCGCTCGGCCACCTCCTTTTTGAGCGCGACGATTTTCTCCAGCCAAGGCCGGAAGAGCGCGAAGTCCGATTTTTTGCGCGCCTCAATCCAAGCCTCGTGCCCCAAAGACTCGGTCTGGCTCAGTTCGACGACCAGCTCCTTGGGCAGCTTGAGCGAGCGGCTCTGCTGGCGGTCGATTTCGCGGACGTTGACGGCCGCGTCACCCGTTAGGTCCGCGTCCTTGAGCTCGGCGACGAGCGCGACCAACGCTGGGGCCGTGAGCCGCTCGTGGCACAGACCGGCCAAGGTGCCCAGCGCTCTGGCCCGCATGGCCGCGCCGCGCCGCGGCATGTACGTCTCTTGGTCCCAGTGCATCAGCCCCTGCGCGTGGCCTAGGTCGGCCAACTCGTGGAGGCGTTCTACAAAGGCTTTATACGTCTCGTTCATGGCGTTACCTTTCCTTGCGTTGCGTTAGATTAAATTAGCGGTTGCTCGCCAGCGAATTTTTACGTGTCTTTCTGTCCATCAGCCCATGACCCATCACCCTCGGAGGCCCCCATGAAGATCACCCGCGCTGAAGTCATTGCCCTCAACATCCCCTTCTACGCCGAGCACGTCACCCGCGCCATGCACCGCGCCTCCACCCACGACGAGCGGGTGTGGATGGTGCGCTTGGAGACGGACGAGGACCTCGTCGGCTGGGCCGACAGCCACGGCCAGCCGTCGGTCGACGGCCTCGTCGGGCAAAATCCGGCCAGCCTGATCCACCGCGACGAGATCGGCTTTGGCCCGCAAGTGGCCTGTCTCGACCTAGTGGCCCAAGACAACGGCGTACCCGTCCACGAGCTCCTCGGCGTCAAGCTCCGCGACCGCTGCCCCATATCTTGGTGGGATATAGATATGCCGCCGCAAGACTGGGTCGCCGAGGCCGAGGAATCGCTGAGGCGCGGGTACACCTGCTTTAAGATGAAGGCCCGCCCTTGGCGCGACATCATCGATCAAACCGAGGCGGTCGCCACGGTCGTCCCGGCCGACTACAAATTCGACGTCGATTTCAACGGCTTCTTGCTCAACCAAGCCAAGGCCGAGCTCATCCTGCAAAAACTCGACGAAAACCCCAATGTCGGCATGTACGAAAGCCCGTTTTACCTGCACTCGGACGTAGATGGCGCGCGGATTTTGCGCGAGCGGGTGCGCAAACCCATTGTCGAGCACTACCAAGACCAGTATCTGCGCAACAACTGCTGCGATGGTTTCGTCATCGGCAGCGGCGCGACCGAGACCCGGCGGACCGCCACCCTCGCGGCCGCCCACAACAAGCCCTTTTGGCTCCAGCTCGTCGGCGCGGGCCTAACCACCGCTTATGCGGCTCACCTCGGCGCGGTGCTCTCACACGCCCAACTGCCCTATATCACCTGCCACGAGCTATGGGAGGACGACCTGCTGCAAGAGCCTATCGAGGTCCGCGATGGCTATATGCCGGTGCCAGACAGCCCCGGCTTGGGCGTCTCTGTGGATGAAGAGGCCATTGAAACCTACCGAGTAAATCCCGCAGAGCCTACGCCCAAGCACCGCTACTTGGCCCAAAAGCGCATTCTCCGCGTGTTTTGGCCGAGTGGCTACAAAACGCGGGAGTGGGAATTTACCGCGGAAGCCCACTATCAGCGGGCCTTCTACGCGGGCAACATTCCCGGGTTTGAGCCGGGCGTTGACTTGCAGGTGGTTGAGGACGACAACAGCGCGGCCTTCCAAAAGCGGCATGCGGAGCTGGTGGCGCAAGGGCGTTAGCCCCGCTGCCGGGCGATGGCCGCGTAGTCCGTCAGCGCGTAGCCGATGCCCACGTAGTCGAGCAGGTTGAGCAGCGCCCGTAGCGCGACCCCAAACCCATCGACGCCGCTGACGCCGCCAAACTGCCCGCCGCCTCTTAGGTGCGGCTCTAGGTCGAGGAACACGCCGGGCACCCCCTTCTGCTTTAGCTCGCGCTCTAGGGCCGGGATGCGGGTGCGGAAGTCGCGCAATATGGCCTCGTGCCCGGAGTCTCCTCGGTCGGCGGGCACAAAGTTTTTGAGCCGTTCCTCGTCCACGACGCCCTCCCATTGGAGGGTCGGGTCGATCTTGTAATCCTTGATGTGCATCCAGCCAATCCCCGCGCGCATCGCCCGATACTCGGCTAGGGTCTCAACCGCGGTGAAGTTTTGGCTCGACAGGTTGCCGCCGTCGAAAATCAGGCACAGGTTGGGGTGGGCCACCTGCTCGTAGAGCTCGTAGAGGAGCCGCCCGTTTTGGCCGACGAGGTTGGCTTCGACCTCTAGGCCAAAAAGGACCCCGCCTCGACGGCAAACCTCGGCGATTCGCGCCACCCGCTCGGCCGCCGGCTCCACGTAATCGGCTGGATCTTCGCCTCGGGGGGGGTAAAACGAGAACCCGCGGATCAGCCGCGTCTCAAACTCGCCGGCCAGATCCACGGCCCGCTGCACATCCTGTTGC
Organism: Candidatus Latescibacterota bacterium; assembly: GCA_965242865.1. Lineage (GTDB taxonomy): Bacteria > Latescibacterota > UBA2968 > UBA8231 > UBA8231. Next base: position 2,773,112 of record CBDETK010000013.1, on the reverse strand, counting down.
AAGTATTGGTCAAACGGGATATAGGCATTGGCCGAGCCGTCTTCCCCATCGAGCAGCTTGACCTTGCCAATCGGCGAGCCGATTGAGGCCACTGCAATCCCAAATTCGCCGTGGAGTTGTCGCAGCCGTGCGATTTCGGGCTGCGTTAGCTGCATTGCGTTTTTGACGCCCTGCCCCACATCCACAAAGCGCAAGCTGTAGTGCGACATGCCCAGCGTCGCGAGCATGGCTAACTGGGCTTCGGCCTTTTTGTCGGCCGGCCCCTCGTCGGCAAAGCCGCTGATGAGAACACGGGGTTTACCGTCCATAGAATCCTCCTGAAAAAGTTATCTAAGTCTATGATTTGAAGAAATTTAGCGCAATGTTTGCCCGCCGAACGGACATTGTGGCGGCGACACTCCGGCGATTGACACGGGCGATGCGCTCCTTTTTTATTTTAAGAGGCTCAGTAATAACCTAAAGAAGCCAACCCCTCGCGGCTGGTGCCTGCCACAGCAGGATACCTGACACCAGCTTCGAGCCGGGGCGAGTCCTGTCTCGAGATGGAATAAGGACGCTGCGATAAATGGACTGGCATTCTCTCGTCAAACTGTATCCTTCGACGATCCTGCTAGGTCAGTTGTGTTTTAACATTATTGTCCGCATAGTTATCATGGCACTGTCTTGGGGTGCTCTGTTAGCCGTCAATATAGGTCTCAGTTGGCTGATAGACTCAGCACTAGGATCTTTCGGTGCCTCTGAAACAGTTAAAAGTATTTCTTCGACGGTCGTCCTTGTGCCCATTCTCGTATTGGCCGTTGCAACAGCATTAACAAGCCTGAAGGATATTTGGGACTTGATACTCGCTAGCCTACGCAAGTCTTCCATTAGTGAACCGGGCCATGAGAAGGGAGAGTGAATACCATGAAAAAGAACCTTCTTCCCGTCAGAGATTTCAAGCTAGCCATCGCACATACCACGCTGTGGATGTTCGCATTTTGGCTAGTAGAATATCCCCTAGACGACTGGGCTGCAACGGCAGTCATTTTGTATGTGTCGTTATGGCTATCGCGCGAGAGCGTTTTAGCTTTGATCTATTTTGTAGCAAAGCGTCTGCAAGGGTACGCAAGATGCGTTGCCCAAAAGGCCGGAGCTGAACTACGCGATGACGTACCTCCCGCAGATAATTTTCGGGACAAGTTGCTCTCTACTGCCCTCGTTCTGATACTGTGTTCTACTATCATCGGCCTTTCATTAACCATAGGAATCCCTGTGGTCAATATGTATGAACGTACTCCGCTTCCTTTCTACTTTAGTTGGGTAGCTTGGGGACTTCTTCTCGGCGGCGGGCTTGGTGTACTACTGATGTTCGGGCTTGTAACATGGTGGCTATCTTCTGTCGAAGCCGAAGTCGAAGCTACCATCGGCTACGAACTGGCTCGCAAGGTCGCCAACCGCCAACCAACCGAATTAGAATTGAAGCTATTATTTTTGCCCTTACTCTTTCTATTTCTGTTGTACCACTTTCATCTACAATCCAAGCGTGGCCATCGCAAATAAAAACAACACTAAACTATGAAACCTCTATATCGCCTCAACATCGTTCCGTCCCTGCCCGAGCCACTGACGCCGCTGTGGGAACTGGGGCACAACCTCTGGTGGACTTGGAGCAAGGAAACCATCCGCACCCTCTACCAGATCGACCCCAAAACGTGGACCGAAAGCCAGCGCGATCCCCTGCGCTTTTGGGCCTCCCTGCGGCCGGACCAGCTCGACGCCCTCGTTGATGACGAGCACTTGCGGGGCCGCGTCGAGCGCGTCGTCGAGCAGTTCGAGAGCTACTTGGCCCAACCGACGTGGTTTGGCCAGACGCACGGCGGGAGCCCGTTACAGGTTGCGTACTTCTCGGCGGAATTCGGCCTGACCGAGAGCCTCCGCATCTATTCCGGTGGCTTGGGCGTGCTCGCCGGCGACCACCTCAAGGCCGCGAGCGACCTAGGCGTCCCCCTCGTCGGGGTCGGCTTGCTCTACCGCGAGGGCTATTTCCGCCAAGCCCTCAACGCCGATGGCTGGCAGATAGAGCAAAACCCGGAAAACGACTTCTTCCAGATGCCCGTCCAGCCGGTCCACGCCCGCGACGGAGCGCACCTGACCATTGAGGTGCCCTTTGCCCACGGCTTGGTGCAGGCGCAGCTCTGGCAGGTGCAGGTGGGCCGAGTGCGGCTCTATTTGCTCGACACCAACCTCGACGAAAACGCCCCGGCCGACCGCGACATTACCGCCCGCCTCTACGGCGGCGACGCAGCCATGCGCATCCGGCAGGAGATCCTCCTCGGCATCGGCGGCCTGCGCGCCCTCCAAGCCGTGGGCGTCGAACCCACCGTCTGCCACATCAACGAGGGGCACTCGGCCTTTTTGGCTCTGGAGCGGATTCGTCGGCTCATGGCCGAGCACGGTTATTCGTTTGCCACGGCGCGCGAGGCCAGCATCGTGGGCAATGTGTTCACCACGCACACCCCGGTCGCGGCGGGCAACGACTGGTTTCCCGCGGACTTGGTCGAGGCGCACTTGGGCTACTTCCGCGAGTGGCTCGGCCTGTCGCACGAGGAATTTATCGGCTTGGGCCGGGTGGACCCCCGCGACCTCCACGCCGACTTCTGCATGACGGTTTTGGCGCTCCGGTTGTCGGGCCGGGCCAATGGCGTCAGCCGCCTGCACGGCGCGGTTAGCCGCCGGATATGGCAGGGCCTGTGGCCCGACTTTTCAGCGCACGAAATTCCCATCGGCCACGTCACCAACGGCGTCCATCTCCACACGTGGGTTTCGCTGGAAATGGCCGAGCTGTTGGACCGCCATCTCGGCGACGTCTGGCGCCTTGTCGCAGCCGACGAGCGGGACTGGGCCCCAGTCTATCGCATCCCGGACCGCGCGTTGTGGGACACGCACCAGCACCGGCGCAAGCGGCTGATCGACGTGACGCGCCAGCACCTGCGCCAGCAGATGCTGGGCCAAGGGGCACCAGCCGCCAAAATTGAACAGGCCCTCGTGCGGCTCGACCCCGCGGTGCTGACCATTGGCTTTGCTCGCCGCTTTGCCACGTACAAGCGCGGCAACCTGATTTTCCGCCAGCTCGAGCGGCTCAAGGCCCTGTTTTCCGACGCGCAGCGGCCCTTGCAGATTCTCTTCGCCGGCAAGGCCCACCCCCACGACGACGCGGGCAAGGAGCTAATCCGCCAAGTCGTTCATCTCGCACGGCAAGCCCCCTTTAATGGCCGGATTTTCTTTTTGCAAGACTACGACATGAACCTCGCCCGCTACTTGGTGCAAGGGTGCGATGTCTGGCTCAACAACCCCCGCCGTCCCTTGGAGGCTTCGGGCACGTCTGGCATGAAGGCCGCGATCAACGGCGTGCTCAACGTCAGCGTATTCGATGGCTGGTGGGACGAAGCCTGCGACCGGCACGCGGGCTGGACCATTGGCCGTGGCGAGGACTACGACGACGACCACTACCAAGACGAGGTCGAGTCCAACTCGCTCTACGATCTGCTAGAGACCGAGGTGATCCCCCTCTTTTACCAGCGCGGGGCGGACGGATTGCCCGGCGGTTGGATCGCCCGCATGAAGGAGACCATCGCCCAGCTCGCGCCGCAGTACAACACGCACCGCATGGTGCGCGAATACGTCGAGCGGTTCTACTTGCCCGGGCAGGCTCGCTTTGGGGAATTGGCGGCCGACCGAGAGCGAGTCCAGCGGCTGACGCATTGGAAGTCGCACGTGCGCTCCAAGTGGGCGCAAGTCCAGATCGGCGCGGTGGATGCTGAATTTCCGCGGCTGCTCAAGGTGGGGATGCAGGTGCCGTTGCGCGCCGCCGTGGCCTTGGGCGAGCTCGCGCCCGAGGATGTCCGCGTTGAGATTTACGCCGGCCGCCTCAACGCCCAGCACGAATTCGCCCAGACCGAGGTGTACCCGCTAGAATTGGCTGGGCGCAACGGCGACGGCACCTACCATTTCGCCGGCACCTTCACGTGCGCCGTGGCTGGCTCGTATGGCTATACCCTGCGCGTGGTGCCGTCGCATCCCGACTTGCAAAATCCCTTGGAAATGGGGTTGGTCCACTGGGCGAGGGGGTAGGGGGCGTTCTTAAAACTAGGGTTTCGGGGGATGGCAATTGAGCGGATGCCGTGCACCCGTATTTCCTGCACGTCAGCGTCTAAACAACTTCATAAGGTCAATTCCTTTCTTCAGTATGAGATTACGCGGCACACCCCTACTCGGCTCCGTCTAACAGGCGTCCAAAGGCTTCAAGACTGGGCACCTGGATGGCTGCCCGATGCAACTGCTTGAGACGCTGCAAATCCCTGATGTCTCGTATGCGAGCGACCAACGGTTCCGCCTCGCCGAGCGCAAAGCGTATCTCCAGCACATCGAGCAGAGCTTCAATGGCGCGTTCTCGCCCCCCTTGCTCAAGCCCTTGCTCAAGCCCTTGCTCAAGCCCTTCTTCTCGGCCTTGCTCAAGCCCTTGCTCACGGGCTTGTTGGGTGAGAAGTTGGGCAAACGATGATTCGCGGATAAGGTCCATGATCCCCTCCTGAGAAAGAATTGCTGCAATGGTTTCGGGCGCGTATATCAACCCGCTAAGCACCGACAGGCCGCCGACCAAATTGCCCCGCGCCGGCTCCGCCAGCGGCAGCGCTTGCACCGCTTGTACGCATTGACGCAGCCACGCCTCGGCGGCCTGTCCGGGGGCCGGCTGCATCAACGGTGCCAATGCCAGCAGCCCCGCTGGTCCCGCCGCCAACACCGGCGGACCGGCCTGTTGGCTCAGCCGAACATCGCCGCTCGGCGTTTTAAGGGAGTTCAGCAGTTCACCAAAAGTTCCTCTAGCTCAGGCGGAAAGCCGCGCTGCCCATCGCGGTTGAGGCTGGTGCCGATGAGGCGGCCGTGCAGCACGTGTGCGCTGTCGGCTTCTCTGAAAATATCTTGCACAAAGCAGAAGCGCAGGCGGCTCTCCCGCTCCAAGCGCAGCTCGACCGTGAAGCGGTCGCCGCTTCTGAGGGGCGTCTTGTAGTCGATTTCTGCGCGGGTGAGAACCAAGTCGTGGCCCTGCTGGTGGAATCGGGCAAAGCTGAGGCCGAGGCTGTGCAAGTACTGGTGGCGGGCGTGTTCGAGGTAGTTCTGGTACACGGCGTTGTTGACGACGCCTTGCAGGTCGCATTCGTAGTCGCGGACGGATAGGGTGAGCGCGAAGTCGGGAGGCGGTGCTGGCATGTTCTATGGTCCTATGGGCAAGCGCGGCGGTGCGGCGGTGCGGCGGTGCTGCTTGTTGGATTGGGGGGACTTGGCTATTTTGTGCCCGCAAAAGGAGGCGAGCGATGTTAAAAATATCCGTTTGGCACGGCGATTTGTCGGAGTCATACCTGCGCTACGTCACCCAGCTCGGGGTCGATTGTTTGGACTTTGGCTCGGGCGACTACTTCCCCGGGGTCAAAGAGCAGGGCTATCCCGACTTGGACGCCGTGCTAAAGATAAGAAAAAAAATCCGCTCTTGGGGCCTAGACATCAACCGCGTGACCCTACCGGATATAACCGAAACGTTCATGTCCGGGCAGGACAAGGGCGAGCAGGAACTGGAAAACGCGGCCGCGGCGTTGGCGGTTTTTGCCGAGGCCGGGGTGCCTATTGCACGGCAGCGGTTTCACGGCGACGTATTCCCTTGGATGCTCCACCGCTGGAACTCGCCGCGCCGCGGTGGCTACCACTACCGGGCCGAGAGCCGCGGCTTGGCCGAAAGCGATCAAGGGCCGCCCTCGCCCGAGGCACTCGACAGATGGTGGACGCGCTTTTGCACGGTGTACGAGCGGTTGGTGCCCATTGCCGAAGAGCGCGACATCAAGCTGGCGATCCATCCTTCGGACTCGCCGCTGCCGGATACGCCGCTGGGCGGCTTGGGCTTTCACAAGGTCATCGACGCCTTTCCCAGCCGCCAAGTTGGGTATCTCTACTGCTGCGGCACCCGCGCCGAGGCTGGGGGCCTGCCCTTAGTGCTCGACGAGGTTCACAACTACGGGCGCAAGGGCCGGATCTTCATGGTGCATTTGCGCAATGTGCGCGGGAGCTTGGCCACGGCCGGAGGATTTGAGGAGACCCTGCTCGACGACGGCGACATGAACATGGCCAAAATTCTACTGGAACTGGAGCGGGTGGGTTTCGACGGGTGCATCAATCCCGACCACATTCCAGCGCTAGAAGGGGACGAAGGGGCCTTGACGCGGGGGTTGGCTTATTCGGTGGGGTACATCAAGGCGTTGTTGGCCGCGTTGGCCGCGACCAAGTAGCGGAATGAAGACAGACCAAAAGAAAATCGCGGCGATCATCACGGAATACCGCCCCCGATCGCACGCCGACGTGATCGTCTCCAAATTCCTCAAGGGATTTCCCACGGACCAGGGCTTGTTCGCGCCGAGGGTTGCGATCGCGTCTATGTACATCGACCAATTCCCCGAAAACGACATCGGGCGGGCGATGGCCCAAGAACACGGGGTGCCGATTTTTAACAGCATTGCGGCGGCCCTGTGTTTGGGCGGGCGAGAGCTAGCGGTGGATGGGGTGCTGTCCATTGGCGAGCACGGCGACTACGCTTGGAACGAGAAGGAGCAGCAGCTCTATCCGCGCCGCTACTTTATGGAGCAAATCTGCGGGGTGATGGCGACGTCGAAGCGGGGAGTGCCGGTGTTCAACGACAAGCACTTGTCCTACAGCTGGGCCGATGCGCTGTGGATGTACCAACGGGCGCAGGCAGTGGGGGCGGCGTTTATGGGCGGGTCTTCGCTGCCGGTGTGTTGGCGGCAGCCTTGGGTTGAGCACGAGTTGGAAACCCCTGTGGAGGAGGCCGTGGCGATTGGGTTTTCCGGGCTAGATATCTACGGGTTCCACACCCTTGAAGTGCTCCAGTGCATGGTTGAGCGGCGGCGAGGCGGCGAGACGGGTGTGGCCGCGGTGACCTGTTTGGAGGGAGAGGCCGTGTGGCGGGCCGCCGAGGCGGGATTGTGGTCGCGGGACCTGGCAGAGGCCGCCTGCGCGACGATTGCCGACAAGCCCGAGGGGACGATGGAGGAACACTGCCAAAATCCCGCGCTTTTTGTGGTGGAATACAGCGACGGGCTGCGGGGGGCCGCGTTGCTGCTCAACGGCTACGTCCACGACTTGGCGTACGCGGCGCGGGTCGGCGGACAGGTTCAAGCCTGCGAGTTCTACGCTCAAGGGCACGGCGGGCCGGAAGGGGCGCATGCCCATTTTAGCTATCTGTCGCTCAACGTCGAAGAGATGTTCCTGAGCGGCGAGGCCCAGTATCCGGTCGAGCGCACCCTGCTGACCAGCGGCATTCTCGAAGCGGCGCTGACGTCGCGCTATGAGGGCCACAAGCGGCTGAAGACGCCGCAGTTGGCCGTGGAATACCAGTCCTACGATGCGTTCAGATGGCGCCCCACCGGGCCGCGCCCAACCGGAGCTTGCCTAGACCCGTGGCCGCCCAGCACGTAACCATTAAAGGAGGTTTTTGATGTCTGCGCTCCAAGATACGCTACGCCTAGCCCACCGGGTCTTTGAAGAAACGAGCGGGCCAGCGTGCCATACCCTAGCCCAACTGGGCTTTGATCAGCCCTATCAAGCCCTGCGGCGGCTGGACCTGTTGGTCGATCTGGCCGGCCCAGTCCATGCCTTAGATCCGCCGGTGTCGCTGCTGGCGGCGGTGAGCCGGTCCGTCCAGCCCGACCAAGCCCTGCGGCGGCTGGAGCGATTCTTGGAGCGAACGGGCGGGATAACGGCCTTACATCACCGGACCAACGACGTCCCCGCCTTGGGGCAGCAGTTGGCTCAAGTCTTGGGGTACAGCGGCTTTTTGACCGACGTACTGATGCGCTCCCCGGCACACCTCTATTGGCTGCTCGACGAGACGCCCTACCTGAGCCAGCCGCTGGCCCTGTCCGCCCTGCGCCGCACCCTAATCCAAGAGACGGACAGCGACGATCCCCTAACGGACTTGTACCGATTCCAGCAGCGCGAACTGCTGCGGTTGGGCGCGGCCCAAGTGCTGGGCGTGAAAGATGTGCGGCAGGTCGGCCGCGAGCTGGCCGACTTGGCCGACGGGATCGTAGATCAGGCCCTAACATGGGCTTGGGAAGAGCTGCTGGAGCGCTGGGGGCGGCCGCTGGGCAAGCACGGCCGGCCGGCCAAGTTTTGCGTGGTGGGCTTGGGCAAATACGGCGGCCAAGAACTCAACTACAGCTCGGATATCGATTTATTGTTCATCTACGACGAAGAAGGCGAAACGCGCGCGCCGCACGATGGCTATTCCGTTGATAACGGCCAGTTTTTCCGGCGCTTGGGCGAGCGGCTCATCCAGCTATTGACCGCGATGACCGAGGAGGGATTTTTTTATCGCGTTGACATGCGGCTGCGGCCCGACGGCATCGACGGGGCCTTAGTGCAACCCTTGGCCAGCTACTTGAGTTACTACGAGGAGCGGGGCGAGCTGTGGGAGCGCCAGATGTTGATTAAGGCCCGGCGCGCCGCGGGCTCCACCCAAATATGGCGACAGTTTCGCCAAATGCTGGCCCCTTTTGTCTTTCCGAGCCATTTCGCAGAGGACCCGCGCCAAGAGATTGCCCGCGTCAAGCAACGCATCGAAGACGAAATAGCGATTAGGGCCGGCGAAAACAACATCAAGCTACAACCCGGGGGCATCCGCGACATCGAGTTCATCGTCCAGTGCCTGCAGCTACTCAACGGCCATATCCATCCCCAAATCCGCGCCCACAATACCCTGATGGCGCTTGAGCGCTTGCGCCGGGCCGGCCTGCTCGCGGCAGAGGACGCCCACACCCTAACGGATGCCTACCGCTTTTTGCGGCAGCTAGAAAACTTGCTGCAAATTCAGGAGGCCCAGCCGGTGTATGCGGTGCCCGAAGAGGCCGACACCCGCCAGACTCTAGCCGAATTGATGGAACTAGACGAGCCGCTGGAGGCGGTCTTGGCGGGGCATCTCCAAGGCGTCCGGCGGCTGTACGACGCCGTGGTTGGCGGCCAATAACCACTTCCAAGGAGAGCTACCATGCTGCAACGTCTCGTCACAATGGTGCTGGCTCTAGTGGCCAGCACGGCCTTCGCCCAAGAGCCGACGGGCGATCCGTCGATTATACCCGCAGGGGCCGAACTCGAAGTGCTCTTCGACGGCGCCTTCTTTTCCGAGGGGCCGGCCGTGGCCCTAGACGGCTCGGTTTACTTCAGCGACATTACCTTTTCTCAGGATTCGGGGATGCAGGCCGGGCACATCTGGCGCTACGATCCCCAGACCGGCCAGACCGCCATCTACCGCTCGCCCAGCGGCATGTCCAACGGACTCAAGTTCGACGCGCTGGGGCGGCTCATCGCCGCTGAGGGTGCCGACTTTGGGGGGCAGCGCGTGACGCGCACTGACTTGGCCACCGGAAAGGCCGAGATCATCGCTGGGCTGTACGAGGGCCGGCCCTTTAACGCTCCCAACGACATTTCCATCGACGAAAAGGGCCGCATCTACTTCAGCGACCCGCGCTACCTCGGGCACGAGCCGCTCGACCAGCCGGTGATGGCGGTGTACCGGATTGACCCAGACGGCACCATCGAGCGGATCATCACGGACGCCGGCAAGCCCAACGGCGTTTGCGTGTCCCCGGACCAACAGTCGCTCTACGTGGTGAGCAACGACAACGGCAATACCGGGATCTTCCGCTTGGAAGGCACTCCCGCGCACAAGGGCCGCATGGCTCTGTTGGCGTACGACCTGCATGCCGATGGCACGGCCACCTTCCGCGAAGTGCTGGTCGATTACTATCCCGAAGACGGGCCGGACGGCTTAGTAGCCGACATCGATGGCAATCTGTACGTGGCGGTGCGGGATGTGACGCGCCCGGGCATTGTCGTGTATTCGCCGCAGGGCGACGAACGGGCCTATATCCCCACGCCCGAAGTCCCGACCAATGTGGCGTTTGGCCGCGGCGCGGAGAGCAAGACGCTTTACGTCACTTACGGAGGGGGCGACCCGCCCGACAATCCGGGCATCTTGGCCAAGATAAAGGTCGGCAAGGACGGCTACCACCTGCCGGCTCCGTGATGCGATGACCCCTTTAGACTGGGCCGTCGTCCTGGTCCTCAACGGCGGCATCGTCGCCTACAGCCTGATTGCCTTCCGCAACAAGGGGGAGAGTTTTGACTGGTATCTCGCGGCCAAATCCATGCCTTGGTGGGTGATCGGGCTGTCGGCGTTTGGCACGGCCGTCGATAGCGGCGATTACGTCGGCATTGTCGGCGGGTCGTATCAGTTGGGGCTGTCGCAACTGGCGCAGTGGTGGTTGGGCATTGCCGTGGGCTGGACCGTACTCAGCTTCTTCGTCATCGTGCCGATGTACCGCTCTGGGGTTTTCACCAACGCCGAGTGGCTGGAGTTCCGCTTTGGGCCAGCGACCCGCCTGCTAGCGGTCTTGATCAACGTCCAATCGCGCACCAACGTGCTGGGCAACATCTTCTTTTCCATGTTCTTAGTCCTCAACGTCGTCGCTGGAATCGAGGAGACGACTTGCTGGGTGGTGGTGGTGGGCGCGGCACTCAGCTCGGCGCTCTACATCGTGCGCGGCGGCTTGCGCGCTGGGGTGCTGACCGACGCGTTGCAAAGCGCGGCAATGCTCGTGGCCTCTTTTGTACTCTGGGGATTCGTCTATTCGGGACTGGGCGGCTGGGAAGGGGTGACGGCGCGGCTGGAGGCCGTGGAAGAAGGGCTGGCGGATACGCTGCTGCATGTGGGGGGGTATTCGCCCCCTGGGGTGCCGCCTCTCATCGTGATATTCGGCTTTTTAGTGGTGTTGACCACGTACGCGGTCGTCAACCAGTACGAGGCGCTCCGCTTCCTCGGCGCGCGCTCGGAGTGGGACTTCAAAATGGCCGCGCTGGTGGCCAGCATCGCCACGGCGATATGCCTGTTTTTCAACGTCAGCTTGGGGCCGATGGCGCGGGCGCAGTTTCCCGGCTTGGAAATCGTCGATCAAGCCTATCCACTGATGATCAAAGAGTACCTGCCCGCCGGGTTGGTCGGGCTGGTGGTCGCCGGGCTGGTGGCGGCTGGGTACTCGACCTTTGACTCCATTAGCATTGGCATTTCCTCGCTCTTTGTCCGCAATGTGTACGCGCGCACCATGGTCAAGGACGCCACGGACGCCCACTACACCAAGGTAGGCCGGATCTTGGTGCCAATTATTCTGGCGATGGGCTTTGTCTATGTGCCCTTTTTGGGCGAGAAGGGGATGCTGCTGTTCTACCTGCGGCTGGCTGGGGCCATTGCTGTGCCCCTGATGACGGTCATTCTGATGGGGGTTTTCACGCGCGTACATCGCGAGACCGGGATCGTCGGCTTGCTGGTGGGGCTTGGCTACGGGCTGTCGGCGCTCTTGGCCGACTTCTACGAGTGGCCCCTGCCGGTGTGGTATCAGAACACGTGGTGGACTTACCTGTGGAACTTGGTGCTGCCAGCGGCGAGCATGCTCATCGCTTCCAAGCTGATCGACTGGCGGCGCGGTCCCGTGCGCGACGAAGAGCTGCGCGGGCTGATTTACGTCCGCCACGAGGATCCGGCCGCACTGCGCCCGCTAATGGCCCGGCGGATCGCGGAACTGGAAGGCTCTTGCACTTGGTTGCAGAAAACCCTGCTGGAAGCACCCATCCGGCCGGAGTATCCGTTTGCGGTCGGCGCGGATGGTCCTAAGTGGTATTTGCGGCCGGGGGTGTGGATCGGGGTCTATTTGGCCGTGGCCAGCGTACTGCTTTTTGTGGTGTTGTGGTAGGTTTTCTCACGTTCACAGGTTGGAGGCGCGGCCGCGCCGAAGGAGCGAAGCAATGACCGATACCGGAGCGCTGACTGCGGTCGAGCGCAGGGCCGTCGCGGCCTCGCCTTTTGCGGCACACTACCCCCCGACCGAACGCATCAAAACCATTGTGGTCGAGCACTTCCCGGCCCTCGGCAAGCTAGCGGCGATGCGCTTTATCGAATGGGCCCAAGACCACCCCGGCGGCGTAGTCTCGCTGCCGACGGGCAAAACCCCCGAGCACTTTATCCGCTGGGTCGAGCGGCTGCTGAGGCATTGGGACTCGGCCGAGGTCCGCTGCCAGCTCGAAGAGGCCGGCATTGACCCCCTGCGCAAGCCGGACCTGCGCAGCCTGCACTTCGTGCAAATTGACGAATTTTACCCGATTGACCCTCGGCAGGACAACAGCTTCTACGCTTATGTAAACCGCTTTTACATCGATGGTTTTGGCTTGGACCCGGCCAAGGCCCGGCGAATCAACTGCGCCGCGATCGGCCTGCAAGCCGGCCAAACCTTAGACGAGGTGTGGCCCGACGGCACCGTGGATCTCTCGCTGCGCTATCGGGCCGCCCGCACCTCGCTCGAGCGCGTGCAGCAGGACGCATTGCGCCGGATCGACCAGTGGTGCCAAGAGTACGAGGAGCAAATCCGCGCCCTCGGGGGCATTGGCTTTTTCTTGGGCGGCATCGGCCCGGACGGGCACATCGGCTTTAACGTGCGCGGCTCAGACCATTTTTCGACGACTCGGCTGACGGCGACCAACTACGAAACGCAGGCCGCGGCCGCCAGCGACTTGGGCGGCATTGAGGTGGCGCGCCAGCGGCTGGTCATCACCATCGGCCTCGGCACGATCGTTGGCAATGCCGATTGCTGTGCCCTGATCATTGCCGCGGGCGAGACCAAGGCCGGTATTGTCGCCGCGGCGGTTGAGCAAGCACCCGACGTGCGCTACCCGGCCACGGCGCTGCACCGCCTGCCCATGGCGCGGTTTTACGTCACCCGGGGAGCGGCCAAGGCGCTCAGGGCGAGGCGGCTCGTGCTCGGGCAGCAGCGGGCCGCCATGGACGACGAGATGGTGGAGCAGATCGTCATCGACTTAGCCTGTAGCTTGGGCAAAAAGGTCGTCGATCTGACGGAGGAGGACTTGGCGCGGGATGCGTTGGGCGCGGTGCTTTTGCAGCGACGCCCCCAACAGGTTGACGCCTTGACGCGGATGGTGCGCGACCGCTTGGTCGGCAAAATCGAGCGGGGCACCCAGACCCTTTCCGCTACGCGCTTCCTGCACACCGAGCCGCACCACGACGACCTAATGCTGGGCTACCTGTCCTATATCGTCCGCCACGTGCGCGACGCGACCAATGTGCATTACTTCGCCTGCTTTACGGGCGGTTTTACGGCGGTGACCAACCGCTTTATCGAGGATCACTTGCAACGGCTGCGGCACTTTTTGTCCACCGCAGAGTGCGTTGCGTTGTGGGCGCAGGGCTACTTTGATCCCCGTTGCGAAAACGGCCGCAACCGCGATGTTTGGCAGTACCTCGACGGGATTGCCGCGGCCGACCCGCTCTTGTGCGACGAGGGGGCGGCCCGGCGCTTTTTGCGGAACCTCGTCGCGCTGTACGGAGTTGAGGACCTCGCGGGCATTGAGGCCCGGTTGGCGGAGCTGGAGGCTTACTTTGCCAGCCGCTATCCGGGGCAAAAGGATGCGCCCGAGGTCCAGATGCTCAAAGGCAAATGCCGCGAGTGGGAAGCCGAATGTCTTTGGGGGTATTTTGGCTGGGACTGCGCCAGCGTCAAACACCTGAGCCTCGGCTTTTACACCGGCGACATCTTCACGCAAGAGCCAACGCTCGAAGGCGATGTGCCGCCCGTCCTCGCGCTCCTCAAGCAAGTAGAACCCGACGTGGTCGGCGTAGCCCTAGACCCAGAGGCCAGCGGGCCGGACACGCACTACAAGGTGCTACAAGTGATCACCGAAGCCCTCCGCCGCTACGAGCGGCAAAGCGGACGCTCGGGTATCAAGGTCTGGGGCTACCGCAACGTGTGGTATCGCTTTGATCCGAGCGAAGCCAATATCTTCGTGCCGGTTTCGCTCAATATGTTCTCGGTCATGCACAGTGCTTTTATGAATACCTTTATCTCCCAGCGCGACGCCTCGTTCCCCAGCTACGAGCACGACGGCCCCTTTTCCGAGCTGGCGCAACAGGTACAGGTCAGTCAGTACCAGAAGATCAAAACCTGCCTCGGGCACAAGTGGTTCCACGAACACCCCAGCCCCCTAATTCGCGCCACCCGGGGGCTCGTCTTCCTCAAGGAAATGGACTTAGCCGAATTCTACGAGCGCAGTCGAGCACTTAAACAAGCGGCCGAAAACCGCTGAGAAAGGACCAAACCATGCTTAGCGAAAAAATACAACAAGCCCTCAACAATCAGCTCAACTCCGAGTTTGCCTCGGCCTATGCGTACTTGTCGCTGGCGGCCTATTTCGAAGATCTAGAGCTCAACGGGTTCGCTCACTGGATGAAAATTCAGTACCAAGAGGAGCTGATGCACGCGGAACGGATCTACGCCTTTATCAACGACCGCGATGGCCGCGTGTGCTTGCAGGCCCTAGCGGTGCCGCGCAACGAGTGGGACTCGCCGCTGGACGCCTTCAAATACGCCCTCGCAAGCGAGCAGGCTTTGAGCAAGAGAATCTATGCGGTCGTAGATGAGGCCCTGGCCGAGCGCGACCACGCAACGCATACCTTTATGCAGTGGTTCGTCAACGAGCAGGTGGAGGAGGAGGCCATCGTCCGCAACATCGTCAGCGATATGGAGCTGATCATCGAAAGCCGCGACGGCCTCTTTCTGATGGATCGGGATCTAGCGGGGAGGAAGCCGCAGGCCGAAGAAGAAGGCCCTGCTTGATTTATAGGTCCGACCGCGGCACGACGGAAAACCCCACCGAATCCACCGACGCCGAACCAAACAGGCCGATGCCGCCCTCAACCTCAAAGAAGGGTCGCTCGAAATTTTCGCCGGCCAGCCCCCCGGCAAAGCCCCCCTGCTCCTGCCGGTCGGAACTGGAGCGGGCATACTCGAACCAGTTGTGGTCGAGCGCGTACACCTTTACCATGGTGCGCCCGGCAAAGAGCACGGCGAGCCATGGCATCCGCACGATGCCGTCGCTCACGCTTAGGGGCGGCGACGGGTTGGCGCGCAGGACCTCGGGGTCGTTCTCGTCGAAGAAGTCCAGTATATCGTCGTCAAGGGATTTCAAATTGGGTTCTAGGGCGAACATGCCCAGTTGGTACGCGTCCACGGCCGCGGTCTCTAGGCGGATTTCGAGCAAGTCCTCGCGATAAACGAGCTGATTCTCCGGCGCAGTGTACACCTCGTCCCCGGCCGCGGCAAAGGTCTTGAGCGCACGCAGGGTCTCTAGCGTCTCCTCATCTACCAACACCATCTCCCGCACCCGCACTCGGTCCGGCGTGGTGGTCTGGGCCTGCACCTTCTTTCCCTCCACCTCCACTTCCAGCCGGTACTCGGTCTGAGCCTCCACCTGCGCGGCCGCTGGCGGGGGCACATAGCGGCCGGGCCAATCCTCGTCGGCCGCGTACTCAAAGACCTGGGCCCCTTGCGTAACCTGCACCCGGGCGTCGGCCACCCCGGCCGCAGTCTGGCGATAGAGCTGGCTTGCCGGTAGGACGCGCCGCACGAATACGGGCGGCAGGGGTTGGTCCACGAGCAGCACCCCATCTACCACCCACGCGCTGTCCTCATCCACCGCGCCGAAGAAATCCCCCGGCTGGCGTTCGGCCGAGCAGGCCGTTAGGCACAGGGCGATAAAGAAATAGCGCATGGTCGTCCTCCTATCCGTTGGGAATCCAATTCAAAACGCGAAATTGAAGCCCAGCGTGGGGACGATGGGCAATTGCCGGACCACTTGCGGCTCGGTGCCGGGATTGTTCGCATCGTACTGCACGAACCACTCGTTGCGCCGGCTATACAGATTGAATATCTGCACGAAGAACTCGCTGTCGGTCCCCCACAAGCCGAACTGGCGGCTGAAGCTGACGTCGAGGCGGTGGTAGGGCAGCAGGCGGGCGCTGTTGCGCCGGGCCGGCAGCACATAGTCCTCCTCCACGCCGGTGGTCGGCACGCGCAGCGTATAGCGGGCCGCGGCCGGCGTGAACGCCTGCCCGGTGGCATATACGAGGTTCGAGCCCAAACGCCAGTTCCCCGCCTTATAAGAGACCACAAAGGATAGGTCGTGGCGGCGGTCGTACTTGGGGGGGAAGGTGCGCCCTTCGTTCAATTCGGGGAAGGTGCGCCGCGTCCAGCCGAGGGTATAGCCCACCCAGCCGGTGAGGGCCCCGGTGCGGCGCTGCAAGAAGACCTCTAGGCCGCCAGCCCAGCCGCTACCCCCGCTCTTGAATAGGTCGTCCGAGCGCGTATCCTCGCTGTCCGCGGCCACGGCGTTGTCTAGCACCACTAAGTTGGCCAAGTCCGTGTAGTACGCCTCCACTGAGAGTTGGTAGCGCCGCACCGGGGTCCACTCGGCCCCCACCACGCCCTGGTACGAGCGGCCCGGCTCCACAGTGCTGTCGAGCGGCACCCAAAAATCGCCGCCGCTAAAGGCTTCGGTGGTGACCAACTGTAGGTACTGGCGGTACATCCCGGCCGCGGCCTTGAGCCGGACCTTTTCGCTGAGCATCCGGCTCAGGGAGAACCGCGGCATGAAGTGTAGGCGGTCGCCGACGCTGAAGTACGTTCCCCGCCCGCCGAGGCGCAGCCGCGTGAGCGGCCCAGCCTGCCATTCGTCCTGCATGTATGCCGAAAGCAGCACCGGCTCTTGGCGCAAATCGGACTGGTCTTGTTGGTTGAAGGACTGGGCAAAGCGGAACTCAAAGAGGGTGGCCAAAAACCCGAGGGACAAGGTGTGGTCGCGGTGGGCGAAGTAGTCGATGTCCCCCTTGAGCGATAAATCGCGGATGCTGTTGGTGATGCGGAAGGGGGTGTCGAAGAAACTGAACGAGAGGATGCTTTCGTACGACGAGCCAGCCGCCATAAAGTGGCCGAACAGGGCCGGCGAGAATACCCGCTTCCAGTGCGTTGTTAGGGCGCGGTTGCCCCAGCGCAGATCGACGAAAGCCTCTTCCGTCGCCTCGCCGGTATCGGCGAAATCGAACCGCAGATCGTCTTGGCCCCAGTACGTGCTGACCGAAAAGGTGTCGTCCCCCCACCGCTGGTTGACTTTGCCGTTGAAGTCGTAGAAGTAGTAGTTCAGCGGAATATCCACTCCGCGTGCGCGCACGGCACTGAGCACAGGCTCTAGGTACGTGCGGCGGCCGGCCATCATCCACGAGCCTTGGCCCACCGGGCCTTCGGCCAGCAAGCGGCTCGCGATTAGGCTGACGCCGCCCCGGCCGCTGAAGCGCTGTCGGTTGCCCTCGCGATTGCTCACGTCGAGCACCGCCCCGAGCGTGCGGCCGTACGCGGCCGGGTAGGCCCCTTTGTATAGCTGGACGTCCTTGATGGCGTCTGGGTTGAAGGTCGAGAAGAAGCCGAAGAGGTGGGAGGGGTTGTACAGGGGAATGTTGTCGAGCAGGATGGCCGTTTGGTCCGGGCCGCCGCCGCGCACGTACAGGCCGCTGCTGAGATCCGAAGCCGATTGGATGCCCGGCAGCAGTTGTAAGCTGCGGAGGAGATCGGCCTCGCCAATGGCCGGCATTTGCTGCAACGGCTCGACCTGTAGAGAGATAAAACTGCTCTGGGTGGCCTGCTCCAGCTCTTCGCTGCGCTCGGCCTCCACTAAGACCTCGTCGCCAATATCCACCGGCTTGGGCACCAGCGCCACATCGAGCCGCATGGCCTCGTCGGCACCAAAGCGCAACGTGTCCCGCTGGGTCTGGTAGCCTATGTGCGATGTGCTCACCACGTGGGTGCCAGCCGGCACTTGCTTGACGGCGTAGTAGCCGCTGTTGTTGCTGACCGCCCCGAGTTGCAGCCCCTCCACCACGATCGTGGCCAAGCTCAGGGCTTCGCCGTTGTCGGCATCGGTGACAAAGCCGCTCAGGGTCGCGGCCGGAGCCGACCCGGCCCAGAGAAGCCACGCTGCCAGCAAGCTCTGCACGGTCTTGCGAATTTTCGTCATATTGCTCGAATCTGCTTAGAGTCGGGATTTAGAAGAACATATCGAGCGAGGTGGACTTTTGCAAAACGACCCGAACGGACGCCGTTTTCCAGTAGGGGGCGCGCACTTGGGTTCTTGACTGTTAGGTCTAAGAGTATGTAATTATTTGTTGAACGAAAATTACAGATATGGCAAGCCTACATCATTCAAATGACGCCGCTGGCCGGCGTAGCGGTGCTTTCTCGTAGTCGCAATTCCTTCTGAGACCGGTTCTATTCAGTGCAAGTGCTACCCCGCCTCCCGTTGTTCGTGAGCCGCCACCTCCCGTTGTCTGTGAACCACCACCGAAATAGTTGGCTGCTCAGCCTGTATCTGGGCTTGGCACCGGTCTATCACTTGATTGGCGACAAGTACCTGCACCTGTTCAAGGCCGTGCTCGCGGTAGCGGCGGTAGCGGTTGTGTTGATCCCACCGCTGCTGTCGGGCAAGCTCCGGCTGCCGGCGCGGGCCCTGGGGCCGCTGGGGTTTTTGGCCCTGATCCTCCTGTCGGCCCCCGGGGTGGTCCAAGCCCCAGCGGTGGTCCTAAACGTCATGTTCGTCATGGACATCGGGTACGCCGCCGGGCTAATGTGGTGCTTCTTCTATCTGGCGCGTCAGGGCGAAAACATCTCCGTCATCCTCACCCGCGCCCTAGTGATAATTTTGCCCTTGGCCGCATTTGCGCTGGTGAGTGCGCTCGCCAAGATACCGAATTGGACGAATCCCTGCGACCAGTTTTGGCGGCCGGCGTACAGCATAGGGTTCGGCTCGAGCCCAACGCAATGGTCAATCAGCCTGATTCTCTTATTGCCCTGCATAGGCTTGCTGATGGGCGAGGGGACGCATTGGAGACTAAAGCAAGAGCACCGGGCTATGCTGGGGGCCGCGTTGGCGAGCATCCTCTTTGTCAGCCAATTTATGACCGGCGGACGCACTGGTTTTTTAATCTCAGCGGTTTCAATCGCCATATTGGCCTTCCCGCGGCAGTCGAGATGGTTGGCCTACTCAGGTATTCTCACCGGAATAGTGATCGGTGGGATCATCGTCTCTAGCCAAAACCCAGCATGCTCCAGCCACGTAGGGCTGGACCGCCTCTTGGCCCTAGTCGATATAGACAGACTTAGATCGACCGACCCAGACACACACAAGCCAGCCGCCGTAGATAAGCCCAGACCCGCTGACGTGGATAGACCTAGACCCGTCCATATAGAGACAGACAGACCCAGACCGACCGACACAGACCGCCCCAAGCCCGCCGCCGTAGAGCGACCCAGACCCTCCGTACTGCCCCGTTTCTTAGCCAACTTGGACACTCTCGGCACCACGCGGTTTGAGGGGTACAAAATCGGCCTCGGACGGATTGCCGAGCGGCCCTTTCTTGGATATGGATTCGAGCAGGTGTTGCTCAGGGGACATCGCAAGCCCGAAATCGAGATTCACAACCTGTGGATCAAGTGGACGACATACTGCGGAGTCCTCGCCCCGATTTGGTTTACGATTATGGCAGGACTCATCCTGCTCATCGCTTTTAGGCTGGTTGCAAACCGCGACGACCCCTCGGAAAACCGATTTGTTGCTGCCCTGTTGGGACTCGTCGTACTATCGGGCCTTACGGCTGCGATGTTGGAACCCAATGCCCTCATCGGGTCTTTTCAGTACACCGCTATTTGGTGGGCGGCCTCTGGCTCCCTCGTTGGCATCTACGCGAAGGAGCGCGGCCTCCGGGAGTGGTCCGTGCGTTTCAGCTTCAAGCGAGGGTTGGAGATTGAGCGGGCAGCATGAATTCCGCCTGTACCGCAATCAGCGGCCTGCGGACTTCGGCGGCAGGTTGGCGAAGGCCCTCGCCAAGACATCCACTTCGCCGATAGAAAGATAGACGGGCGGCGGCACCGCAGCGGCATTATCTCGCCACCGCCGCCAATCCTCCAGTGGCACTTCGCCGATGGCGGCGGTGGCCTCCTCAACGGCAACCGCGTCGAGAACTAGGCCGATGTCGTGCTTTCGCACACCGCTGGCGTCCGCACAACCGGCGCGCACGATGAGTGGCTTGCGGAATAAGCAGGCTTCATAGTACCGGCTCGACTGGGACCAGCCGTGCGGAATCTCGGGCGGATAACACGCCATTACTAGATCGACGCTGTGGTACAGAGCAGGCAGGTCTTCGGGATAGCTGTACCCGCCGCGGTATTCGATGTTTGGGCTGTTGTCAACTCGGGCGGAAAAACCCTCCAAAAACGGCGAGGGCGTACCGGCGAGAACGGCTGTGTACTGGTGCGGCCCCGCCTTCGTCAACTCCTCCAGAACCCGCATCGTCCACTCATCTCTCAGCCGGCCAAACCAGCCGATCCGAAGGGGCCGGGCCATCGCGGCAGGGGCGGGCGGATCAATCTTAGGTATTGACTTGACGAACTCTGGGTCCAGCTTGTTTTCGATGACCATGCTGGGGGTTTTCGCGCCCAACCAGCACCGGTAGTAAGGCAGATAACTGCTCGTTGTAAGCACCAACAAACTACAGCGGTCCACGGCGAGCTTCTCCAGCACCCGCACCGCCCGGCCGCTCCAATCGCCAGCCACCTGCACCTCCTTAATGTCTGCGACCTCTAACACCAAGGGACGGTTGAATCCCGCGCCGGCAATAGCCGCGAGGAACGCGAGGTCCGAGTTGAAAGCATAAACGACGTCGTTGCGGCGAATCGCTCGCCTCACCGTGGGCACTGCCGCGAGGAGCTTGCCTATTCTGGCGGCATATCTCCGGGGGGGAATCGGCCCCAACCGCTGGATGGGGCAGTCTGGCCGACGTCCCGAACGCTGGCGTCGTTCAAAAGCGACCGCCTCGACGGCAAATCCGCCTCGGTTGAGCATGTCAATGCGACGGGCGATGCGGGTGTCGGTCAAGGTGGGAAGGATGCAGAGAATTTTAATGCTCATCGCGCTGCCATAAGACGGACTAGGCTCGCGCCAGCGGACCACAAGTACGCGACGTCACTGCGTCGAAGAATAAGGGTGGAATACAGGGGCAATCCGGTGGCTCTCTGGAACATCAGCCACAGAAAAAAGCTGCGGCAGAGCAGGCCGCCGGTCAAGGACCATGCCGCGCCCGTCAGGCCCCAAGCCGGGTACAGGCCAAAGAACAAGACGACGTTGGCGGACAGACTTAGCCACATCGCATGGGAGAAGACTTGGGGGCGATTGACGCCCCGGAAGTACGCCACGAATATCTCCGTACCAGCATAGGCGAACACGCCGATGGACATTATCCAAGTTAGGCGAACGACCGGAGTAAAGGATTCCGAAAGGAGCAAGGGCACCAAGGGCGTGCTGACGGCGAACCAGATGAGGAGCAGGCCCCCAACGGTCCACCAAGTGACGCGGGCGCAAAAAGCAGCTAGCTCGGGCTGCCCGCTGTCGTTGCCGGCTACCCGGGGCAGCAGATAGGTGGCGACTGCGGTCGGGAGAATGAGGACCCGCGTTATTAGGGCGTTGCTCGCTGTAAACAGCCCGATGTCGGCGCGGCTGGCCACGATGCCCAGCAGCAGACTGCCGACCCGAGGGTCTAGGGTTTGGCCGATTCTAGCGACGTACTCCTTGAGGCCGTAAATGAACACCCGTTTTATCCCCTCCCGCGAGGGGAACGCTAAGACGAGCCCGCAATGCCGCCGGAGGTCTGCGACCGCGGCCACGATTAGCACTAGGTGCCCTAGGAACAACGACAGAATGGCGCCGTTGACGCCGAGGCCCAATCCCCACACCAGCGTCAGAATGGAGACGACGCCGACGGCCGCCTGAATCAAGGAGATTATCGCAAGTTGGGTGAACCGCCGCAGTCCCTGCAGTTGCAGGCGAGCGGCAAACATGAGGGACGAGGAGGGAACCAACAGGAGAGCAAGGTAAAACGAGTGCTTATCGGCTTTGAGAAAGAAGCTGAAACCGCTGTGGATCAATGGCAACGCAGCCGTGGCGACCACGGCACTGCCGATGAGGCAGATGGCAAAGGCGATGGACATGCCCTCGGAAACGCTCATGCGCTTGGCCGCTACGAAGTACTGGACCCCGCGCTCGGTGGCCAGCGTACCGATGGTGCCGGCCAAGGCCCCAAAGAGGACGCAGACGAAGTAGGACCCTAGCCCTTCGGGCAAGAGGCTGTAGGCGAGGAGACTTTTGGTCAATACGCCTACGGCGATGTACAATGCTTGGGAAACCAACAGAATTGCTACTTCCTGTCGGCCAGAGGCATTGGGTTGCGGCAGGGTGGTGTCCGGGGTAATGAGCGTTTCTTCCTTGATAAGCTGTTGAGTTATTCGGCGCAATCCATGAAAAGGGTTGGCTTTCAACCGTATAAACCCCATCTTTGAAGGTTTCTAAGTGCGGAAGTACCGGGCGGGGCGCACTTAAAAATATCTCCGGGCCTTTGCCTCCGCCAGACAACCGAGTCTGTGGCGGACCGCCCCCTGCTCGTCACCCGACGAAAACGGTATGAAACGTGAATAAAGACCAACACCCCAACTATGACTATCTGTTGGTGGTCGGCCCGGGCCGCTCCGGGACCGATTTCCTCTACGCAAACCTCAGACAGCACCCCCAGTTTGCGTTTCCAGAGATCAAGGAGGCAGGCTACTACCAGTCGCCGCGGCGGTTTGAGAAAGAGCACGGACGCCTGCTCGGCGGGGAAGGCCGCATCTTGGCCGACATCTCAAACTTGGCGTACAGGGACCGTTTGCTTGGCCCTGGGGTGAGCGCCCTAAAGGGCCGGGGCGTCCGAGTCCTGATCGTCGTCCTGCTGCGAGAGCATTGCGCTAGGGCCTGCTCCATGGCCCGGTACAGAAGGAGCCGGGGGCACCTCTCGGCATGGTTGGGGGCAAACCGGCTGGAGCAGTCCGTGGTGCGCGACCGGCTGACCCCCAAGCAGCTTGAAAATATACACCGCCTCGGCGTTGACGTGCTCTCGATTGAGTTCTCTACAATCGTAGAAAACCCGGCGCAGGTGTTCCGCCACTTGAGCCTCCGCTGTGGCGTATCCATCCCGGAGCACATCGAGACGCGAATCACCAATCGATCGGTTCGCCACCGCAACCTAGTCCTCTCCACCTTGGCCACGTCAGGGGCCACCCTATTGCGCTCTTTGGGGCTGAGAAGACTGCTGCAATACCTCAAAGACTCCGAGCACTTGGACCGACTGCTCTTCGTGCCGCTCCCCGAAGACGAGTGGGAGGTAATTCTAACCGCAGAGAACGTCCGGCTGCTGGAGGATGCGTTCGCCGAGTGCCGCTCGGCCATTCGGGCGCATGCCGAGGTATTGGCAGAGGGCATCTACTTCCGCAGCGCCAACCGTTGAGAAGCGGTCGATCTAACGGCACAATCGCCGACCCGACCCCTCCCAATTCTAAAAAGCAAAGTTAAAGCCCAGCGTGGGAACCATGGGCACTTGTTTGATCTTTTGCGGCTCCACTTCGGGTTCGACCGAATCGAGCTGTACGAACCCCTCGTTGCGGCGGCTGTACACATTGAATACCTGCACGTAGAATTCGCTGTCGGCGCCCCACAACTCAAACGGCCAGCAGGTGTTGACATCGAGGCGGTGATAGGGCGGCAGGCGAGCACTGTTGCGCCCAGCAGGGGACGCGGAAGGAGGCGTAAACGCCTGCCCGGTGGCATGTACCCAACTCGCGCCGAGCCGCCACGTTCCCGCGTTGTAGGAGGCGACAAAAGACAGGTCGTGGCGGCGGTCGTGCTTGGGGGGAAAGGACCGGCCGGCATTGAGCTCGGGAAATGTCCGCCGCGTCCAACTCAGCGCGTAGCCCACCCAGCCGGTGAGCGCGCCGGTGCGCCGCTGCCACAACACCTCCAGCCCACTCGCCCAGCCCCGGCCGCCGCTTTTGAACACAGCTTCTGAGCGCGTGTCTTCGTTGTCAATGGCCACTTCGGTATCCTCCACCACCAAATTGGCGAGGTCCGTGTAGTAAGCCTCCGCGGAAAGCTGGTAGCGCGGCGAAGGGGTCCACGCGACGCCGGTGACGGCCTGATAGGATCGCCCCGGCTCGACCGTGCGGTCCAACGGCACCCAGAAGTCGCCGCCGCTGAAGGCTTCGGTGGTGATCAATTGCAGGTATTGGCGATATACCCCGCCGGCGGCCGTGACCCGGATTTTGTCGCTCAACGCCCGGCTCAAGGCCAGTCGCGGCGCGAAATGCCAGCGGTTGCCGGCACTGAAGTACGTCCCGCGCCCGCCCAGCCGCACCCACGTGGCCGGCCCGAGCCGCCACTCGTCCTGCACGTAGCCTTCCAACAGCACCGGCTCGGGGCGCAAGTCGAGCTGAGTCCGCTCGTTGAACGAGCGGGTAAATTGAAACTCAAACAGGGTGGCCAAAAAGCCCAAAGAAAGCGCGTGATTGCGGTTGGCGAAATAATCCAAATCGCCCTTGAGCGACACATCGCGGACGCGGTTGGCAATGCGGACGGGCGCGTCGAGAAAACGGAGCGCGATGACGCTTGCGTACGACGAGCTGGCGGCCGTGAAATGCCCGAACAGGGCCGGCGAAAAAACGCGCGTCCAGTGCGCGGTCAGGGCGCGGTTTCCCCAGCGCAGATCGACGAAAGACTCTCGGTCGTTTTCAAAATCCACCCGCAGGTCGTCTTGGCCCCAGTATGCGCTCGCGGCGTAGGTGTCGTCGCCGCGCCGCTGATTGACTGTGCCATTGAAGTCGTAGAAGAAATAGTTCAGGGGGATGTCCTCGCCGCGGGCGCGGAGGGCATTCAACACGCCATCTAAGTAGGTGCGGCGACCGGCCAGCATCCACGACCCTCGTCCGACCGGCCCCTCGGCGAGCAAACGGCCCGAAATCAGGCTGACGCCGCCGCGGCCGCTCGTTCGCTTGCGGTTGCCCTCGCGGGTGCTCGCGTCCAACACCGCCCCGAGTGCCCGGCCGTACTGTGCCGGGTAAGCCCCCTTGTACAGATCGACCTCCTCGATGGCGTCTGGGTTAAAGGTCGAGAAGAGGCCGAAAAGGTGCGTGGGATTGTACAGGGGGGTGTGGTCGAGTACGGTGGCGGTCTGGCCGGGGCCGCTGCCGCGCACGTACAGGGCACTGCTGATGTCCGAAGTCGCTTGGACGCCCGGCAGCAGTTGTAAGCCGCGCAAAAAGTCGGCCTCGCCGAGGGCGGGTACTTGCTGCAACGGCTGGGCGCGGAGGCGAATGCGCCCGGCCTCCACCGCGACCTCTGCGCCCGGGCCCTCCGGCTTGGGCGTCAGCACCACGTCGAGCCGCCCGGCCTCGTCGGCGTTCAGCCGCAGGGTGTCGCGCTGGGTCTGGTAGCTCGCGTGCGCCGTGCTCACCACGTGGGCGCCAGCCGGCACTTGCTTGACGGCGTAGTAGCCGCTGTTGTTGCTGACCGCTTCGAGCGGCAGCCCCTCCACCGCGACTGTGGCCGAGCGCAGGGCTTGGCCGCGGTCGGCATCGGTGACAAAGCCGCTCAGGGTCGCGGCCAGAGCCGACCCAGCCCACAGCAGCCACGCCGCCAGCACTAGCCCCATTTTTTGCTCCCCCTCACAGGACTACACGACACCAACTCTAGCGTTCCACGGGTCGAGGGCGTCCCGCCCTCGACCCCGGACGCAAAGTACGGGTCGCGCACTTAGGTCATCGGCTTTAATCTGCTTGGAACCAAGAATTAGAGCAATCGGCGTTGTTTGCAAAGTCCACCGTCGTTATACTTGCCCCCCAACCAAAAGCGTCTCTGCCGTATTCACTGCCAAGCAAAAGGACGACCACGCATGACTACCGACCGCATTTTCCACCGCGTCATTACCGACAACTGGCCGCAAATCTCCCACGGCAAAGCCTGCTATCTCTACGCCGAAGACGGCCGCGCGTACCTCGACGCCTGCGCTGGCGTCCACGTGGTTTCCATCGGGCACGGCGTCCCGGAGATCGCCGAGGTCATGCAGGAGCAGGCCAACAAGGTCTGCTTTACCTACGCCCGCTTCCTCACCCAACCGCAAATCGACCTCGCCGACAAAATCGCCGCCATGGCCCCCGGCGATCTCAACCGCGTCTTCTTCGTCTCCGGCGGCTCCGAAGCCACGGAGGCCGCGCTCAAGATCGCCCGCAAGTACCACGTCGAGACCGGCCACCCAAAAAAGTACAAAGTCATCACCCGCTGGCAGAGCTGGCACGGCAATACCATCGGCGCGCTTTCCATGTCGGGCCGTTCCACGTGGCGCGAGGATTACGTGCCCTATCTGCTCAACTTTCCGCACATCGCCTTCCCCCACCCCAACCACTGCCCGTACTGCCGCGATCGCCCCGCCTGTACGCTCGCCTGCGCCCAAGAACTGGAGCGGGTCATCCAACAGGAGGGCAGCGAGTACATCGCCGCCTTCATCGCCGAACCCATCTCGGGCACTTCTTGCTGCGGCCTCATGCCGCCGCCCGACTACTTCCCCACCATCCGCGCGATATGCGACCGCTACAACATCCTGATGATCATCGACGAGGTCGTCACCGGCTACGGGCGCACGGGCCTCAACTTTGGCATTGAGCACTGGGACGCTGTTCCAGACATCATGGCCACCGGCAAGGGCCTCAGCAGCGGGTACACCCCGATTGCCGCGACCCTAGTCCGCGACGAGATCTACGATGGAATCTATAAACGACAAAACCACTATGTCCACGGGCACACCTACGGCGGCAATCCGCTTTCTTGCGCCGTTGCGCTCGCCGTGCAGGACTACATCCAAGCCCACGACTTAGTCGCTCGCTGCGCCCAGATGGGCGACCTAATGCTGAAAAAGATGCTGCCGCTAATGGACTCGCCCATTGTCAGCGCCGTGCGCGGCAAGGGCTTGCTCACCGGCGTAGAGTTCGCCAAGGACAAGGCAACTCACACTCCCTTCGATCCCGCGCAGGGCGTGTCGGCCGCGGTCGTCAATCGCGCCTTTGCCAAAGGCGTACTCATCATGCCCGGGTCGCCCGGGTTAATCGACGGCGTCAGCGGCGACCACATTGCCATTAGTCCGCCCTTTATCATTGGCGAAGAACAGGTCGAAGAAATCGCCCAAGTGATCGCGGACGTGGTTGGAGAAGTGGAGCGGGAATTGGGATATTGATCGAAAAAAACCGCGCTTACATGGCCCGATAAGGAGAATGACCATGAAACTCGGCACCTTTATGATGCCCTTGCATCCGCCGGAAAAGGACCGCACCGAATGCTTTGCCGAGGACGTCGAGTTCGTCGTCCGCGCCGATCGGCTCGGCTTCACCGAAGCTTGGGTCGGCCAGCATCACACCGTGGCTTGGGAGCCGATCCCGTCCAACGATCTCTTCATCGCCCACGTTTTGCCCCTGACGCAAACCATCCGTTTAGGCACCGGCGTCTCCATCATGCCGCAGCACCACCCGGTCAATGTGGCCGTGCGCTTGGCCTTTCTCGACCACCTGTCTAAGGGCCGCTTCAACTGCGGCTTTGGCCAAGGTGGCGTCGCGACCGATTGGGGCCTTTTTGATCTGCCCGATCCCAAGACGCAAGGGCTGATGACCATTGAGAGTATCGACCTGGTCCTCAAGCTCTGGCAGGCGGAGGCCCCTTTTGACTTTGCCGGGAATTTCTACCGCATCAAAATTGAGGAGCCGCAACCCGAGCTCGGCATCGGCCAACTGCTCAAGCCCTATCAGCACCCGCACCCGCCCATTGGTATGAGCGTGATAAAAGGCGACTCCATGGCCGCGACCATGGCCGGCCAGCGGGGCTATCTGCCCATTAGCACCAACCTCGTCGCGCCTTCGACGTTGACCCAGCACTGGCAGACCTACAGCGCGGGTGCCACCGAGGCCGGGCTACCGGCACCCGAGCGCACCCGCTGGCGCATCTCGCGCAGCATCCTCGTCGCCGATGACCCAGCGCGTGCTTGGGACTACGCCCTCGACGAGAGCAGTGCTTTCTACCGCGCCTTTGAATACCTGATTGCCGTGCTCAGCGGTGCCAAAATGCTCCACATTACCAAGCACGACCCAGCGGTTCCCGACGAGGAGGTCACGCCCAAGTATCTGATCGAGAATCTGTGCGTCATAGGCGACGTACCGTCGTGCGTAAGCCAGCTAGAGCTCTTGTGGGAGACGACCGGCGGCTTCGACACGCTGCTGATGATCGCCCACGACTGGGACGACCGCCCGCTCTGGGAGCGCTCAATGGACCTACTCGCCAACCAAGTCGCGCCGAAATTGCCTTCGGTCTAGCGCTTTCCGCGACAATATGCCCGCAACGATTCTCGACAGATGGGATATGACCCCAGAGGAGCTTACGAAGCTGGTAGAGGACAATCCTAGTCTTCGCGGCATGATTCTGGGGTACTTGGCAGAACTCAAGCTCGAAAAGCTCTGGCTGTCGGGCGACGACGTTTCAGAAGTCACCAAGTACGATGATCACGATAGAAAGAAGAAGGGCGACCGAGTTATCCGGTACAAGGGACAGGAGTTCATTTTTGAATCGAAATCGCTTCAAAGCGCGACGATTGAGAAACTCCAAGAAGAATGGGTAGGAAAGGCCCAAGTCGATGCAAGTGATCGTCGGGAGATAGTGCTTCCAGACAACAGCCGCGTAACGACCACTTGTCTGCGAAAGGGGGAGTTCGATATTCTCGCGGTCAACGTATTTGCGTTTGAAGAGAAGTGGCGGTTTGTCTTCGCCAAAAACTCTGATCTTCCCACGTCAGGTTATCGGCGGTATAGCCCATACCAACGCCAGCACCTTTTGGCGACCCTCGTAACCGTCCATTGGCCCCCGAGACCGCCATTCCACGACGAGCCGTTCACGCTTATGAACGAAATCATTCAGAAGCGCAGCTGATCCGCGGTCTTTCCTTTGGGAACTTTTACGAATACGAGAAAGTAGGAATGGTTCTTTCTCGCGTGGACCTGTTTGAGAACGCGACTCATTCCAGGCTTGTTTGGGCGAACGACAACGAATAGGTCTTTGCAGAAGAACCCGAGCGCGGCGTAGGCGTTGATGATCTCAACGTGGGTCAGGTTCTGGCGATTCGCGCTGACTTCATCTTGGCACTTTACGATCAATACGCCTCGGTCGCGCAACACTCGGTGGGCCTCGCGACCGCTCTCCTCGTAGAGTTCTACAACCGCAGCATGCCACCGCCCGCCGCCACGCTTTGGGGCCTCATGTCCGTTGGAATAGTGGTCTCTGAAGGCATTGTGCGTCCCCGCGCCTGCTTTGATCGCGTTACCGCTGCGGAAGAACCCTTCCATGTAGGGCGGGTCGAGGACGAGTGCATCGAATGACTCGCTTTTGTATGGGAGATTGCGACAGTCTGTGCCATCGGCAATATCCGATGGATGCAAGTCGTACTTTGAAGTGTCGATGTTGCGCCAGAAGACGCCCTTGCCAAATGTCACATCGGCGATTTTGGCCCCCTCCTCAATGTGCAGCCTTAAAACAACCGGGAACACATCCGCGTTATTTCCGACGTACGCGGAGAAGACTAGGTTTGTCGTGGCGTTTCCGGCTGGGCTTTTTCGGCCAGACGGGGTCCTGCTCTCGCTCATGCCAAAATCAAGCTCTGGCTGGCTCGCGTTCATGTATTTCTCACTTCACTTTGTTGGGAAGGAGAGTTCCTCAGTCCCCGAATTGATACATTGAGTTGCGTTGGCAGTGGACAGCCCAAAGGGCGAATCCGAAGCTAGCGGCATGGTAGAACCCCGTCAACGCCTAAGCCGCCTCTCCGCGTCAAGATAGACAAGGCCCGCGCTCCGGCCAATCGGCGTCGGTGGCCGTAAATGCCTTTTCTGGTTAATTTTGTGGGCCTAATTTCACTCGATTTTCCGTTTTATCACCCTCACACTAGACGGATGATTTTCATGTGGACCGTGCGCTCACTGGTTCTCTGCGTTACTCTCGCCTCGGTTGCAGACGCCACCGACAGCCCCGTTTCCCGCACCCACGCCATCACGCTCTACGGCGACCCCAAATACGGCCCTGATTTTACCCACTTCGACTACGTCAATCCCGACGCCCTCAAAGGCGGCGAAATCCGCCTCGCCGCTATCGGCACCTACGACAACCTCAACCCCTTTACCCTCAAGGGGGTCGCCGCGGCCGGTTCGCTGATGCTCTACAACCGGCTCTGCACCAAGTCCCAGGACGAGCCGTTCACCGAATACGGCCAACTCGCCGCGCAGATCCAGCTACCGGAAGACCGCTCTTGGGTCGTCTTTGAGCTCCATCCCGAAGCGCACTGGCACGATGGCGTCCCGGTGACCGCGGCCGACGTGGTCTTCAGCTTTGAAATCCTCACCACTAAGGGCATCCCGTTCTTTCGCACCTTCTACGCCGACGTCGACACCGTCTTCGCGCTCGACGAGCGTCGGGTGAAGTTCGCGTTCAAACAGGGCACCAACCGCGAAATGCCGCTGATCATCGGCCAGTTGCGCGTATTGCCCAAGCACTATTGGGAAGGGCGCGAATTCGCGGCCACCACGCTCGAGCCGCCGCTGGGCAGCGGGCCGTACCAGATCGTCGAATTTGAGCCGGGCCGCTCAATTACTTATGAGCGCGTCGCTTCCTACTGGGGCCGCGACCTGCCCGTTCACAAGGGCCGGCACAACTTCGACCGCATCCGCTACGATTACTACCGAGACCAAACGGTGGCCATCGAAGCCTTTAAGACGGGAGCGTACGACTGTCGCCTGGTGGGCAATACCAAGGAGTGGGCCACCGCCTACGAAAATTTCGCGCCGATCGGCGAGGGGCGCGTGATCCGGGTGCAGCTTCCACACCAACTCATCCGCGGCATGTCGGGCTTTGCGTTCAACACCCGGCGCGCCAAGTTCAAGGACCCCAAGGTGCGGCAGGCACTCGCCTACGCCTACGACTTTGAATGGACCAACAAGAACCTGTTCTACGGCCTGCTCACCCGCAGCACCAGCTATTGGGGGAACTCGGACCTTGGGGCGTCGGGGCGGCCGGCGGGGCGGGAGTTGAAAATTTTGGCGGAGTACCGGGGGCGGATCCCCGACGAGGTGTTCACCGCGGCCTACGCGCCGCCAGCGACCAACGGCTCGGGCCAGCTCCGCCAAAACCTACGCACGGCCAAAAAACTGCTCGCCGAAGCCGGTTGGACCGTCGTCGCTGGGAAGCTGGTCCACGCGGAGACGGGCGAGAGAATGCGCTTTGAATTCCTGCTCGGCTCCTCGTCGTACGAGCGCGTCCTCAGCCCACTCGTGCAAAACCTCAAACGCCTCGGCATTGAGGCGACCATCCGCACCGTGGACGCGGCCCAATACCAAAATCGCGTCCAAGACTTCGATTTCGACATCATCGCGGCCTCGTGGCGTCAGACCTTGAGTCCGGGCAACGAGCAGCGCAACTTCTGGTCGAGTACGGCCGCGCAATCTGCGGGCAGCCGCAACTACGCGGGCATCGCCGATCCGGTCATCGACGAGCTAATCGAGCACCAAATCGCCGCGCCCGACCGCCCGACCCAAGTCGCAATAACCCATGCCCTCGACCGCATCTTGCTCTGGGGGCACTACGTAATCCCCAACTCGCACAGCCGCTCCTATCGCTTGGCCTACTGGAACAAGTTCGGTCGGCTGCCAAAGCCGGCCCCCAATGGGCTGGGCTTTCCCGACACTTGGTGGTACGACGCAGCAAAGGCCGCACGGCTCGAACAGGACCGTTAGCCCACCTTTTATGGGCACGTACATTCTCCGCCGCTTGCTGCTGATGGTGCCGACCATCTTGGGCATTATGACCATCAACTTCCTCATCATTCAAGCGGCACCGGGCGGGCCGGTCGAGCGCACGATCGCGGTGCTTCAGGGCTTTGGGACGGACGCTACCGAGCGGGTCAGCGGCTCGGACGCTGGAGAAACCCTCGACATCGACGCGGTGCAGGGCGGCGAGCTCCATAGCAAATACCGAGGGGCCCAAGGGCTCGATCCCGAATTGATCGCCGAGCTAGAGCGCATGTACGGTTTCGACAAGCCAGCTCCCGAGCGTTTCTTGCAGATGATCGGCCAGTATGTGCGCTTTGAATTCGGCGAGAGCTTTTACCGCGATCAGCGGGTCATCGACCTAGTCAAAGAGAAGATGCCGGTGTCGATTTCGCTGGGGCTGTGGACCACGTTGCTGGTCTATTTTGTCTCCATTCCCCTCGGGATCGCCAAGGCCGTGCGCGATGGCTCGCGGTTCGATGTCTGGACCTCGGGGCTGGTCATCGTCGGCTACGCCATCCCCAGCTTCCTCTTTGCCATCCTGCTGATCGTGGTCTTTGCCGGCGGCCAGTACTTCGACTGGTTTCCGCTGCGCGGCCTGACCTCGGCCAACTGGGACGAACTGACCCCGCTCGCCAAGGTCGCCGACTACTTCTGGCATCTGGCGTTGCCGGTCGCGGCCATGGTCATCGGCGGCTTTGCCGGGCTGACCTTGCTGACCAAAAACTCCTTCCTAGACGAGATCAACAAGCTCTACGTCACCACCGCCCGGGCCAAGGGTCTGAGCGAAAACCGGGTGCTCTACGGGCACGTCTTCCGCAACGCCATGCTGATCGTCATCGCCGGCTTCCCCAGTGCGTTTGTCGATATCTTCTTCACCGGCGCCTTGTTGACGGAAATCATCTTCTCGTTGGATGGGTTGGGTTTGTTGGGCTACGAGGCAGCCATTGGCCGCGATTACCCGGTGATGTTCGCCACCCTGTACTTCTTCACGTTGCTGGCGATGCTGATGCAGTTGGTGGGCGATCTGACTTACACGCTGGTCGACCGCCGAATCGACTTTGAAAGCCGCGAGTCGTGAGTGCGGTATCCGCCCCTCCGTCGCCGCCGCCGCGCTTGCTGGGCTTGCAGATCTCGCGGCTCAATCAACGCCGACTTGCCAATTTTCGCCGCAACCGCCGCGGCTTTTGGAGTTTCTGGCTCTTTTGGGGCCTTTTCGCCCTGAGCTTGCCGGCTGAGTTCATCGCCAACGACCGCCCGCTGGTCGTTCACTTCGACGGGACCTACTACTTCCCGGTCTTTGCGACGTACCCCGAAACGACCTTTGGCGGCGACTTCGCAACCGAGGCCGAATACCGCGACCCCTTTGTCGAGGAGCTAATTGAGGCAAAGGGCTGGATCGTGTGGCCGCTGGTGTCCTACAGCTACGACACGGTCAACTACGATCTCAAGCATCCGGCCCCTTCCCCACCGGACGCCGAAAACTGGCTCGGCACGGACGACCAAGCACGCGACGTGGTGGCGCGGATGATCTACGGCTACCGCATCTCCGTGCTCTTCGGCCTGCTGCTGACGCTCTTTAGCGCGGCAATCGGCATTGCCGCCGGCGCGGTCCAAGGGTATTTCGGCGGCTGGGTGGATCTTCTGTTTCAGCGCTTTATCGAAATCTGGCAGGGCTTGCCGCTGCTGTACTTGCTGATCATCCTCGCCAGCGTCGTGGAGCCGAATTTCTGGTGGCTGCTCGGCCTGTTGCTGCTGTTTCGCTGGATGGGCTTGGTCGGCGTTGTGCGCGCCGAATTCTTGCGCGCCCGCAATTTCGACTTCGTCAGAGCGGCCCGCGCACTCGGCCAGAGCAACCGCCGCATCATCTGGCGGCACGTGCTGCCCAACGCCATGGTCTCCACCCTGACCTTTTTGCCCTTCGTGCTCACCGGCTCGGTCGCGGTCCTGACCTCGCTCGACTTCCTCGGCTTTGGCCTGCCGCCCGGCTCGCCATCGCTGGGCGAGCTGCTCAATCAGGGCAAGCGCAACCTCCAAGCGCCGTGGCTGGGCTTTACGGCCTTTTTCGCGCTGGCGGTGATGCTCTCCCTGTTGGTCTTTATTGGCGAGGCGGTCCGCGACGCGTTCGACCCGCGCAAGACCTACGCTGGCGAGGAAGGCCGATGAGCCTGCTGACAATCGAAAACTTGGGCGTGCGCTTCCACGTCGCCGGTGCCCATGTCGAGGCCGTACACAGTGCTTCGCTGCACATTGAACGCGGCGAGACCGTGGCGCTGGTCGGCGAATCCGGCTCGGGCAAGTCCGCGACAGCGCTCTCGGTGCTGCAACTGTTGCCCTACCCACGCGCCAGCCATCCTCACGGCAGCGTCCGCCTCGATGGCGAGGAGCTGTTGGGGGCTGCGTCGGCGCGGTTGCAAAAGCTGCGCGGCAATCGCGTCGCAATGGTTTTCCAAGAGCCGATGACCTCGCTCAACCCGCTGCACTCCATCGAAAAGCAATTGGGCGAGACGCTCATCCTGCACCGGGGCCTGAGCCGTGCGGCCGCACGCACCCGCGCCATAGAGCTGCTGGAACTGGTCGGGCTTTCCGACGCTGAGAAGCGTCTAGACGCTTGGCCGCACCAGCTTTCGGGCGGCCAGCGCCAGCGGGTGATGATCGCCATGGCCTTGGCCAACGAGCCCGACCTGCTGATTGCCGACGAACCGACTACGGCCCTCGACGTGACCATTCAGGCCCAGATCCTCGCCCTCCTCCGAGCACTTCAAGCCCGTTTCGGCATGGCGATTTTGCTGATCACCCACGACCTCGGGATCGTCCGCCAGATGGCCGACCGCGTCTATGTGATGAGCACCGGCCAGATCGTCGAGCACAACGCCACGGAGGCCCTCTTCACCGCCCCCCAGCACCCCTATACGCGCACCCTGCTAGCGGCCGAGCCGCAGGGCGATCCGCCCCAGATTGATGCGACCGCGCCCGCTGTCGTCCACGCCGAGGAGGTCCGAGTCCACTTCGCGATCAAGCGCGGCCTCCTGCGCCGCACTGTGGGACACGTCAAAGCCGTTGATGGCCTCTCCTTGAGCGTACGCGCCGGGCAGACGGTCGGCGTGGTCGGCGAATCGGGTTCGGGCAAGACGACGCTGGGGCAGGCCCTCTTGCGGCTGGTACCCAGCGAAGGCACCATCGCCTTCGATGGCCGCGATATACAGGGCTGGTCCCAAAAGGAGATTCGCCCGTTGCGCCGGCAGATGCAGATCGTTTTCCAAGACCCGTTTGCCTCGTTAAGCCCGCGGCTTTCAGCGTTCCAAATCATCGAAGAGGGGCTGCTGGTCCACGCCATCGGTCCGACGTATGCCGAGCGGCGCCACCTCGTGGCCGACGCCATGGCCGAGGTCGGCTTGGACCCGGCCACGATGGACCGCTACCCGCACGAGTTTTCCGGCGGCCAACGCCAGCGCATCGCCATTGCCCGCGCCATGGTGCTCAAGCCGCGCTTCGTCGTCCTCGACGAGCCGACTAGTGCGTTGGACAAAACGGTGCAGGCGCAGATCGTCGAGCTGCTGCTCCAGCTCCAGCAGCGCCACGGCTTGGCGTACCTGTTCATCAGCCACGACTTGAAGGTGGTCCGCGCCCTAGCCAGCGAGCTGATTGTGATGAAGGACGGGCAAGTGGTTGAGCAGGGACCGGCGCAGCGGATTTTCACCGCGCCGCAGGCCGCTTATACGCGGGCGCTGTTCGCGGCGGCTTTTGCCCTAGAGGCCCTCGACGCGGGGGCGGCGCGTGGACACGGCCCAACGCGGCCCTTAAATTTGCCGCCATGACTTCT
Source organism: Candidatus Latescibacterota bacterium (assembly GCA_965242865.1). Taxonomy (GTDB): domain Bacteria; phylum Latescibacterota; class UBA2968; order UBA8231; family UBA8231. The sequence continues at coordinate 2,737,547 of CBDETK010000013.1, read as the reverse complement.
GCCCCTTGGATCCCGGTCGAAGCCTCGACCGAGCAAATCCTCGCCCAGTATCCCGAGCCGCTGATGGCCCTAGCGCGGGGCGAGGTGCCGGCCTTTGTGCTGCGCCAGCACTACAACCCCGCCCATTGCCGAGCACTGATGCGGCGCTTCTACGAGCGCAGCCTGCTCTACGACCCCCACGCAGTCGGCGATGGCCAAGCGCGTCGCGTTGACATTGGCACTAGTTTTGGCCATCACCACCGCGACCGCGACACATTCCACGCCCACTCGGCCACGACGCTGGCGTTGTTCGAGACCCTCTTCAGCGGCTATGACGATCCGGTCCGCACCCTGTACGACGCCCTCGCCCAGTTGGCGCCCGGCAAAGCGGTCCAGACCGCCCGCGAGCCGGACGGCCGTCTCTACGGCCCGGCCATCTTCCGCGTCTATCACCGAGAAACCGGCCACGGCCCGCACTACGACTCGGTCGCCAAGCGCACTCGGGCTTTCGAGTACCAAATTGCGCGTTTCAAATACCAGTTTGCCGGGGTCCTCTGCTTTCAGAACAGCACCAAGGAAGGCGGCACCGGCGAGCCATATCTGTACAACTGTCCCTTTCGCCCCGCGCTCGCCGCGCATCTGGGACGCGAGCAATTCGCCGCTTACGTCGCCCGCAAGCGCATCGAGCGCGTCCAAGTGCAGCTCGAACCCGGCGACCTCTACTTTTTCTTTAGCGAAAACATCCACGAGGTGCCCGCCATCGTCGGCGACCAGCCCCGAGCGGTGCTGGCCATCTTCTTTGCCATGTCCCCGGACGACGACGAGATTTACGTCTGGTCTTGATGTTGTACGCCTAAGTAGCGGTCTAGAATCCTTCCACCGAGACCGATTCTCCGACCACCAATCTCCTCCGTCCATTGCAATGAACTTTTTTCGCAGCTTCTCGCTCAACACCACCTGCTCCTTCTTGGTATTTTCGTTGGGCTTTGTCAACGCGGTCTTACTCGCGGATCGGCTAGGGCCGGAGCACTATGGCACCTTAAAGCTGTGGACCGCGCTCGTCATGTTGGGCGTCTTGTTCTTCGGGGAGTGGCTCAGCAAGGGGAACATCTACGTCGTGGGACGCGAGCGAGCGCGGGAGGACGCGATCAACCACACTTTGCTTTACTGCCTCGTCTTGGGGGCCTTCCTGTTGCCGACGGCTCCCTTTAGCTTGGCCCTCGCAAAGGTGTTCATGCCCAGTATTACCTTAGTCCAATGGGTCTTGGGCGTTTGTGTGATTGCGTTCACCGCGCTACAAAGGGCGGGGTTGTTCATCTTGTTAGGCGAAGATCGGCTCAAGCCCTACGCACTGCTGCCCGTAGTTTTCATCGCCATCTATCTCGGCGGCAATCTAGTCCTTTCCCAGCTAGGGCATCTCGAGTTAGAACGGGTGATGGGGGTGTGGGTAGGGGCGGTAGGGACGACGGCCTTGGCGGCTTTTGTCCCGTTCTCGTCCCGGGGATTCCGCTTTCGGTGGGGCGGGCGACGCGTACTCGGACAAATGCTTCGCATTGGTTCGCGCGGCGAGGTCTGCTTAGTGCTCATCTTTTTGTTACTCAAAAGCGACCTCTTTTTGATAGAGCGATTTTTAGGCGAGGAGGAGGTGGGCGTGTACGGAGTGGCGACGAACTTTACGGACATGATGCAGCGCGTCGCCAACATTGCTTCGGTCATCCTGCTCGCCAAAATCGTGCGCGGGCAAGACGACACGCGGCTCTCTTTGGGGGTGGCTCAAGGTATCTTTGTCTTTTCCCTGCTTTCGGCGGTCGTTTTGATCTTCGGTGGACGCCTGCTTCTGAGCGTTTTCTTCCCCTTGTATCCCGATGCCTACGCGCCTCTTATTTGGCTGCTGCCCGGCATGTTGTTTTTGGGTTGTGGAGCCGTGTTCAACGCCAAGCTAATGGGCGAGGGCTATCCCTCCATAACCCTGTGGGCACCGGGCATCGCCTTAGCGGCCAACGTGGGCCTGAACCTATTGTTGATCCCCAAGCTAGGGCTGCGCGGTGCCGCCTTATCTACTTCGATTGCCTATGCGTTGTGGGGTGTGCTAACGGCTTCTTATTACTTGCGTCTAAACGGGCTGGGCTGGCGGGCCGTTTTTGCGCTGCCTTCTTTTGGGGAAGAGGAAAAGCCGGTGGCGAAGAGGTGACTATCCGCATGTAGGAGATATAATCTATGAGGAGCGTAAATGAATATAAACTATTCCATTAAAAATGCAGAGGTTAATAATATACAGCCCTTATTCGGCCATGTTAAAGACTACGTTTAACAAGCGCGACGGCATTCTTCGCTAACTCGCGTCTTTCGCCGTGGCCGCTGACCGCCGCCTTCCTCATAAGCCCCAGATGTCGATCGCGACCCCACCATCCGACACTCGGCGATCTCGAAACACCTTGTCCTCCCAACGCCGGCCCTCGCGCCGGTCAAAAATCACCAGATGACCCGCCTCGGCCGCGCAGCGATCCATGTACTCGGCAGTCTGCGCCACCCCCTCGGCGATAGTTTGCTCCAAGCTCTTGTGGAGCACTTTGCATTCGATCACGAACTGGCGCGTGCGCTCGCCCTGCGGCCAGACGAGGAGCAGATCGGTGCGCATGCGACCCAAGCCATACTCGCGCTCGATGCGCCCACCGCTGTTGACGATCCGTTGCAAAAACGCCTGCAGCAGCAACTGCGGACCGGCCTCTTGATATTGAAATCGCTTGACCCAATGCTCGGAGTGTTCGCGGAAGAACGTCTGGAATGCGGTCAGCAGTTTGACCACGTCCAAGCGACCATCGGCATGGACGTACCAGGCCGGGTCTTGGACGAGCCCGGATTGGGTGGAATAGGTCAGTTCGCGCGGCACGATTTCCGCGTAAATGGGATTGGCGATGCGGAGCGGGTCGTGCTGGGCGATCAAGCCCAAGTCGCGGATGTATTCGAGATCGCGGGCCGAAAAGTCGCTCTTTTCAGCTCCGCTCAACAGCGGCTCCACGATGCGCCGCACGCGCTCCTCTTGGAGCTTGTCCGCCAATTGGTCGAGGTGGGTTTCGCGACGCAGGATGAGGTGCTCTTTCGCTTCAATGATAACGGCAGCCGTGATTGGCTCGCGCCGGTCAGCCCCGCCATCGCGGAAGCAGGTCTGATCGGCCAAGGCATTGACCAACCACGGCTGCCCTTGGGTCTGCGTCCAGATCGTCTCCAAGGCGTCGGCGGTAAACGCCTGCCCGGTCTCCGCAGTGTGCTGTGCGAGCAGAGCTTGCACCTCGTCGGGCGAAAAGTCGCCCAAGCGCAACGAGCGCGATTTGATGTTGAACGCGCTCCCTCCGGCGATGGTGGCATTGGCCGAACTAGAATGGATGCGGTAGTCGCGCACGTCGCGCACCCCGCATAGCACCACGCTTTGCGGAAACCCTGCTGGTCGCAGGTCGTAGCCCGCCCGCAACTGCCGCAACACGGACAGGAGCGCGTCGCCGATCAGCGCGTCGATCTCGTCGATGAGCAGCACCAGCGGCTTGGGGGACGCCGAGGCCCAGCGCGTCAACGCCTCGCGCAAAGCAGCGTGTGGACCGTACTTGGTCAAGATGTCGAACCAAATCTCGTCTAGAAGTTCGTCGCCGATTAAACGCGCCCGAGATGCCAACTCGCCCAACATGGTGCGCGTCACTTGTTCCACATCTTCGCGGGCGGCTTGCCCCCCTTCGACATTGACGTACACACAACGATAGATGCCCTCGGCGTTGAGCAGGTCGCGCAAGGCCAGCAGGATAGAGGTCTTGCCCGTCTGCCGGGGCGCGTGTAGGACGAAATACTTCTCGTCCCGAATCAGGGCGAGTACCGCGGCGAGGTCCAAGCGTTCCAGCGGCGGGATGCAATAGTGCCTGGCCGGCTTGATGGGACCGGCAGTGGTGAAAAAGCGCATGGTTTGAGTCTCCCTGATACCTCTTGTCCGTGATCTCGCGGGCGATGCTCAATGGGCAACGAGCCACTCGCCGCCGGAGGACTTGTAGGATGGGTAGGGTTTCCGATCGCCGATCATTCGCCGCTGGCCCCGACGATCTCCGCCAGCACCGCTTCATTCTCGCGCTCCAACGCCAAGATGTCGGCGCGGATTTCGCTTCGGGAGCGCAGCGGTTGCGGCTTGTAAAAATGCCGGGTGAAGCTGATCTCGTAGCCGGTCTTGACGCTCGTTGGGTCGTACCAAGCGTCCGGCGCGTAGGGCAGCACCTCGCGGCGCAGGTAGCCCTCAACGCCGCCCTCGGCGAGCAACGGCACCTGTTCGCTGTCGCGCAACTCGCCGTCCGGCTCGTATTCGACCACGCACCCCGGCCGTTCGACCAAGCCGCAAAGCGGAGCCGGCTCCATCTTGCCCGGCCGGTGAGTCTTTTTGACGACCGGCGCGGCGGCCTCGTCGCGGAACGCCAGCGCCGTTTGCAGCAGCTTCTTGCGCTTGGCCGTCAGGTTGGTGTCGCGTCTGACCACATCCACAAACAGGTTGAAGTCGCGGTGCGGCCCGTCGCCGATGGTGGTCGCTATCCGCTCAACGGCCTCGGCGAGCGGTTCTTCGCCCACTTCCGCACAGGCGGCGCGGAACCGTTCGAGATGCTCCGACGATAGCTCGACAGCAAGCCGCAAGGGGCGCTCAATCGTCACGCGATAGTAGCCGAAGGCCCGGTTGGGGAAAATTTTTGAGTGCTCGCTTTCCTCAAAGGCGAGAAACGCATCGCAGACGCGGCCGATGTCAGCCTCGGACAACGCGCAGTTCTTATTGCCGAGATTCTTACGCAACGGACTGAACCACTCGGTGGCGTCGATGAGCTGCACCTTGCCCTGCCGATGCGCCGGCTTGCGATTGGTCAGCACCCAGATATAGGTGGCGATGCCGGTGTTGTAGAACATGTTGAGCGGCAGGGCGACAATGGCTTCGAGATAGTCGTTTTCGATGATCCAGCGGCGAATGTTGCTCTCGCCCTGCCCGGCGTCGCCGGTGAACAGGGAACTGCCGTTGTGGACCTCCGCGATGCGGCTGCCGAGCGCGGTGTCGCGCTTCATCTTGCTCAGCATGTTGGCGAGGAACAGCATCTGTCCGTCGCTGGAGCGGGTGAGCAGGGAATAGTTTGGGTCGCCAGCGTGCGCGATGATGAAGCGCGGGTCCGCCACGCCGCGCTTGCCGCCCAAGCGGTCGAGGTCTTGCTTCCAGCTCTTGCCGTAGGGCGGATTGCTGAGCATGAAATCGAATTTGTGAGCCGGGAAAGCGTCGTTGGCGAGGGTGGAGTGTTCCGGCCCGCCGACGATGTTGTCCGCCGCACTGCCCTCGCCCTTGAGCAGCAGGTCGGCCTTGCAGATCGCGTAGGTCTCGGCGTTGATCTCTTGGCCGTAGAGATGGGTGGATACGTGCTTGCCGCGGGCGCGGGCGAGTTCCTGCAGGGTTTCCTCGGCTACGGTCAGCATGCCGCCGGTGCCGAGCGCGCCATCGTAGAGCAGGTAGGTGCTCGACTCGATCGCGTCGGCCACCGGCAGGAAGATGAGATTGGCCATCAGCTTGACCGCGTCGCGCGGGGTCCAGTGTTCGCCGGCCTCCTCATTGTTTTCCTCGTTGAACCGCCGCACCAGTTCCTCGAAAATCGTGCCCATGGCGTGGTTGTCGAGGCCGGGATGCCTTTCGACCGGATAGGGACTGAGGTTGATCTCCGGCGACAGGAATTTCTCGATGAGCGCGCCGAGCACATCGGCGTCGGACAGGCGCGGAATCTGGTTGCGAAACTCAAAGTTCTTCAAGATGTCCTGCACATTGGACGAAAACCCGTCCAAGTAAATCTCAAAGTCCGCCCGGAGCTGCTGCCGAGTGGCCCGGGCGCGGAGGTCGCGCAACGTGAATTGGGACGCATTGTAAAAGGCATGGCCAGCGGCCTGCTTGAGGGCTGCTTCCTGTTCGACAATGCCTTGGTCGTTGAGCCGGGCCTGCATGGCGAGCACGGCTTGTTTGGTCGGTTCGAGCACCGCGTCCAGCCGCCGAATCACCGTCATGGGCAAAATGATGTCGCGGTACTTGCCGCGCACGTACAGGTCGCGCAGCACATCGTCGGCAATGCCCCATATAAAGTTGGGAATGCGATTGAGTTGGCTGTCTTGCATGGGTCGTCCTTGGGGGGTGCTATCGGTAGGTCAGTTCAAACACGCTATTGGCCAGCCAGCGTTTGAATGCTGCGTTGTCCGAGTATTGCTTGTAGAGTTCGGCGTCGTCGGCGAGCAGGGCGGTGATCGCCTTTGCCAAGGCCCGGTCGTGCTCAATGCGGGTGTTCTGCGCGTCCGCGTGTTGCCGGGCGTTGCGATAGGCATGGTCCGCCTCGACCAGTTGCGGCACATCCTCGGTGATCATCCGGCGGATGCGATCCGCACTCGTCCACGGAATATCGCCGAACAAATCGTTGAATTCCCGCAGAATGTTGGAGAGCCGATCCATTGCAGGCTCAGGCTGGTACCCGCCGCGGCTGGCCGGCACCGGCTCGATTTCGGCGTCCTCGTCGGGCAGCAGGATGTGCAGGGTCGCCTGTTTCTCGGCGCGGTAGCTGTCCATGTCGATGGCATTCTCAATGCCGAGCGCCCTGTCCTCGGCCGCGGGCGTCGGCAGCTTGGGAATGAGCAGGGTCAGAACGATGGACAGCTTTTCCCAATCGGCATTCTCGTAGGGCAACACCTGCGACAGGAAGTTGTAGGTGCGGGTGAAGGCTTTGGCATGGCCCTTGAAATCGACCTGCTCGTCTTCGTCGAGATCGCGGCGATAGATGGTCACGCACTCGTCCAAGATGGGGTCGAGAACAGCGCGGTCGTCGCCGCTCAAATAGGCCGCCACCAGCGCATCGATTTGCTCGGCGGAATAGACCTGCCGGTCGTCCAGTGCGGCCTTGAGGTCGTGCAATTTGTTCGGGTCGGTTTCGTCCGCCAAGATGGTGGTGCGGTAGTACGCGGCAAACGCGTCTTTGATGGCGTCGGCGTCGTTGTGGAAATCAAGCACAAACGTATCGCGCTTGCCCGGGTGGGCGCGGTTGAGGCGCGACAAGGTCTGCACCGCCCGGATGCCGGACAAAACCTTATCGACGTACATGGTGTGCAACAGCGGCTCGTCGTAGCCGGTCTGGAACTTGTCCGCGCAGACGAGAAACCGATAGGGGTCGCGCTGAATGTTGCGGGCGAGCTGCGACGACGGAAACCCGTTCAACCGCGCTTCGCTCACTTGCTCGCCGCCGTACTCGACCTCGCCGGAAAAGGCGACGATGGCTTTGTGCGGGCTGCCGCGCTCGGCGAGGTAGTCGCGGATGGCGCGATAGTAAGCTATGGCCATCTCAATGCCGCTGGTGACGACCATGGCTCGCGCCTGTCCGTCGATTTTGCGCGGGGCCAGCACCTGCTCGTGGAAGTGATCGACGATGATCTCGGCTTTGAGGCGAATGGCTCGGCTGTGGGTTTCCACATAGCGGATGAGCTTTTTGTGCGCCTTGTTGGCGTCGAACTTAGGGTCGTCGGTCGTGGTTTTGGCGAGGCGGTAGTAGCTCGTCACCGGCGTGTAGTGCCCGAGCACGTCCAAGATGAACCCCTCTTGGATGGCCTGCTTCATGGCGTAGCTGTGGAAGGGCCGATGCTGGATCGCGCTGTCGGGTTGCGGCGCGGGCGCGCCGAACAATTCCAGCGTCTTGTTCTTGGGCGTGGCGGTGAAGGCGAAATAACTGGCGTTGGCCAGCAAACGCCGCTGTTCAATGATGCGGTTGATTTGATCCTCAACCGTGTCGTCCGCATCCGCGGCGGGATCCCCCAAGACGCTCGCCATGGCCGAGGCCGTGCGCCCGCCTTGGCTGGAGTGGGCTTCGTCGATGACGATGGCAAAGCGGCGGCTTGGATGATCGTTGTCGATCTCGTCCAAGATGAACGGGAACTTTTGCACGGTGGAGATGATGATTTTCTTGCCGGCGGCGATAAAGCGGCGCAAATCGCCGGCATTTTCCGCGTGGCCCACGGTCGCCCCCACTTGCGCGAACTGCCGGATGGTGTCGTTGATCTGCCGGTCCAAGATTTTGCGGTCCGTTACGACGATGATGGAATCAAAGACCGGCCGGCCGCCCTTTTCCAAGCCGATGAGCCGGTGCGCCAACCACGCAATGGAGTTGGACTTGCCGCTGCCGGCCGAGTGCTGGATGAGATAGCGTTGCCCGACGCCGTGCTCGGCGACCGAGGCCAACAGTTTCCGCACCACGTCCAACTGGTGATAGCGCGGCCAGATTTGCGCCTTGGCTTTGCGCCCGGTCTCGGGGTCCGTGGATTCGATCAGCAGGGCGTAGTTCTCCACGATGTCGGTCAGGCTTTGCCGAGTCAGCACCTCACGCCACAGGTAATCGGTCTTGATGCCGTTGGGGTTGGGCGGGTTGCCCGCGCCGTCGTTCCAACCCTGGTTGAACGGCAGGAACCACGACGCCTTGCCGTTGAGGTGGGTGCAGAACCGCACTTCGAGATCATCCACGGCAAAGTGGACCAAGCAGCGGCCGAGGCGGAAGAGCTCCTCTTTGGGATCGCGGTCGCGTTTGTATTGCTCTGCGGCATCGGCCGCGGTCTGTTTGGTGAGGCTGTTTTTCAACTCAAAGGTCGCCACCGGCAGGCCGTTGATGAACAGCGCGAGGTCGAGGGTCCGCCGCTTGTTGGCGTTGCTGTACGACAACTGGCGCGTCACCGAAAAGCGGTTCTGCTCGTAGCGGGTTGCGGCCTGCGGGTTGCCCGGCGAGGGAGTGCCGTACAAGAGCGCGATGGTGTGCGGCCCGTGCTTAACGCCGTTGCGGAGGACTTCGACGATGCCGCGCTTGCCGACTTCGTTTTTCAGGCGGGCGAGGAACTTGCGGCGCACCGGGCTGTCCGCGTCCAAAGCTAGCGCGGCGACGAGGTGCGGCTGCGTTGCCTTGAGGAAGGCGGTCAACTGGGCCAAGTCTATGCAGTGTTCGCGGTCGTAGTCGTCGGAGTGCCCGTTGAGCCAGCCGATGTCATAAGTGGCCGGGCGTTCCCGCACCTCAGCGGCGTCCGGCGCGTCGGCCCGGTGGGTCAGCAGCTCGCAGACGCGCTGCTCTAGGCCGCGTTCGGTGGTGTCGGTGGTCATCGCTTCCACTCGAATTGAACGTTGAGGTCGCTCAGCATGGCATAGGTATCCTGATAACGGACGCCGAACTGACGGCAGACATTGGCATCGAGTACGCGCAAAGATTGATACCAACTCATTATAGCTGAATACCCATCTTATCGGTTAGCTTTTCAAAGCTGGTCCCTTTTAACCCAGTGAGCGCATACGCATCGCGATAGGACAAGCGACCCGCCTTGGTCGCACGAATCACGGCGGCGGCAAACTTGGGGCCGATGCGCCATTTGGGAAGATTCCAAAAATCGCCGCCTGATCTTCGTTGGTGCTGGTCTTCCTGATAGGCGCGATAAAATTGATGGAAGGCGTCTCGGCTGATCAAACTGATATCCAGAGCGCGGCGAGCACCTACGATAGAGCTCACCTTGAAGTGCCGGGCAAGGGTTTGATAGGGGTCGGCAGACGACTTGGCTGTGGGCCAAAAAGCGCGTAAGTCCTGCTCCGGGACCAGAAATTCGGCAGCCGCCTCGTTGCAGAACTGTTCGATTGCATGGTGTCCTGGATCGAGGTCGACGAACTTGGATAAACCAGATTCTCCGACGAAGAGATGCGCCAACTCGTGAGCTAGGGTAAATATCTGCGCGGCTTTGACGTCGGCCCCATTGACAAAAATGAGCGGGGCATACGCATCCACGAGGGCAAAACCTTGGAACTCGTCCGGGTCCAGTTTGCGGCGCGTATTGTTGCCCACGATGCCATTGAAAACCACCAACACGCCAGCCGCTTCAGCCCGATCTCGCATAAGTCCCAGCGCATTGGTCCAAGAGCCTTCCACCGCCGCCCAACCGTCGGCGAGTTTCAGCAACTGGCGCATCGCTGCCGCCATTTGTAAGGGCGACTCATCTAGCTCATAAGCACCGATGTAGGCCAGCGGCTCCGTGCCGCTCTCAATGAGTTCGTCGCGCATCCAAGACTGGCGCCGCTGCATGAGATAGACCGTCTCGAGCAAGTCGGGACTTGAGTGCGGGGGCGGGTCATCGGTCCGCGTCCTGAAATCCGCTATTGGAAGGGGCTCGGCAGGTGGATAGGTCAAATACAGAAGGCCGAGGGGCGTATGGGTGCAATCGGCGAGCCGGTCGGCTTGGGCAATGCTGATTTTGCCGGAACGTTCCCACTCTAGTACGCGCTCTTGGCTGACCTTTGCTTTGCAGGCCAATTCCTCCAAGCTAATGCCCGCACGTTCTCGCGCCCACTGCAACACGGCTGGTTGCAAGGTTATCTGCAAGCGTCGGCTCCCCATGGTTCCGGTTATCCTCGTTGGGCGGTTCTTCTATCGTAGCGGTTGCACTCTACTACGAAATACGCGAAAGGCGCGAAAAGGGCAATGATATCCGTTATGACCGAAGATGGTTTGTGGATGCGGCGTGTTCGCGAGAAAGGTGCGTGCATCCTCAAGCGCACCCGGCACCAGTTCCAATTCTTTGTGGGGAGCATCTCAAGCCTCCGTCAACACTTCGGCGAACTCATCCGGCTTTGACCAGCGCGACACGGTGGACAGCGATTCGACGAGATGGAAGTCTGCCGTTGCCCAAACATCGGCGGTGTCGTCAAAAAGGGAAACGAAATGCAGTGCTTCAGCACCCGTTGCGAGATGGTATAGATCGTGCCAAGCGGCCAGTACGTGCTCGGTGACTTTAGGTGCCGAGGATCGATTTCCGGTGCTCAACACATAGACTAGCGCACTACGCTCGCCGGTGCGAATGCGGAAGTCTATGGTCCAATCGCGCCCTGAGCGACCGACTAATTTTTCGGCTCGATCAAAGGGCAATGCGCGTTCGGTCAGGTAGGCAGCCACTTCATCGGTGACTGATTCAAAGGCGCGAGTTCGGAACGTGAACCACAGGTCAGAGACCCGCAGGGCCGCTTGCGCCACGCGCGTAACCGCCGCGGCCAACGAGTCGCCGGGCCGACACCGCGCTTGGAGCATACCGCGATAGAACTCAACCCCGTGCGTAACACAAGTGTCTTCAATGAGGCGGTTCTGCTTGGGAGAACGCCGCAACGACAGCGACTGCATCCAAAGCCAGCCCGTGGTCTCGGCGAGATCGGTTACGGTTATCGCATCGCCATCGACCGCGCAGAACAGGTCGATATTGTCGCCATCGGGATACAAATACGGCGTGCGAATCCGCTGATAGTCGCCGTGCTCCGTACACGTGAACAACGCGCCGATTTCGTCCTGTATATCTCTATGGTTCATTGGAATATCTCCGGTGGGTTCATCCTACCATTGTGTTCAATACCCGCTTCTCCACAAAATTGCTTCCAAACATCCGCGGGTTCCGCAATCGACGCGGTGATGTCATTCGGAATATAGGCTTCCTTGTCCCGATACCGTTCGGACCACCGATGCTTATGCTTTTCGCCCACTTATCGGCGATCAGGCGCGTCCGGTATTCGCTCAGCAATTCGATCTCCCGCTGGGCGCGGGCCATGGCGGCGGTCATGGGGTGTGGGGTGCGCGGGGGCCTTCTATCCAGTTCTTCTCGGCGAGCACATCGAGGGCAATGCCGAGTTGTCGGCGGGTGAACTGTCTCTTTCGCTCGTTCCACATATAGGTTCGCTCGACGACCTCGGCAAGGGTCGATGCCTGCTCTTCGCGGACGACCCAATGGACGGTGGCCAGCAATTCCAAGCCAAAGGACGACTCAAACCCCTCAACGAGGGCGGCCACCTTTTCAAAGCGGGCGGGCGTTTGCGGCGTGTTCGCGAGAAAGGTGCGTGCATCCTCAAGCGCACCCGGCACCAGTTCCAATTCTTTGTGGGGAGCATCGCCCCCGTCTGCGTAACCGGACACAAAGTGTCCTTCCATGGCATGCAAGACGTGCCGGAGGTTATCGGCGTAAGGACCGTAAGGACCTTTGGCGAATCGCAGCCTCAACGGCTCGCCAGCGGTCTGCATGAAGTACATGAGCTTGTGTACTTCGAGCAGGGTAATGAATGGATCCAGCAGACCGCGTAGGTAGCGGTCCATTAGCCCGATAAGCGCGGCCCGTCCTGCTGTCATTTCCGGGACCTCGCGCGAACGATTGGCCCTTTGATCCACCGGGCCGCTAGGCTCAAATACGACGACCTTCACATCGTCAAATTTCTCCAAAGCCGCCTGCACACGCCGGCGTACTTCCGACCACTCCAAGCCACCCAGCCCGCTGCCAAGCGGGGGGATGGCAATGGAGCGGATGCCCCGCGTTCGTATTTCTGTTGCGAGCGACACCAAGCCGGATTCGATATCCTCCAAGCGGCTTTTGCCCCGCCAGTGCCGTTTGGTGGGAAAGTTGATGATGTAATGGGGATGGATAAGTTGCCCGGTCTCGAAGACGAACACCTGTCCCGGTTGCATTGCGCCGCGCTTGCACCGTGCGGCGTAGGCTTTGAAATTTTCGGGAAAGGCACGCTTGAACTGTAGCGCGATGCCACGCCCCATGACCCCGACGCAGTTGACGGTGTTGACCAGAGCTTCGGCATCTTCCGCGAGAATGTCGCCGGTCTTGTATTTGATCATGGTCGGTTTGCCTTCCCTACACGGAACGTCCTTAATTTACAGATCTATATCTTCAAAACGCCTCGTCAATTCCTTGAATAGTCTCTCTGCCCTATCCAAAATGTCTTCCGGTATTTCTGTTGACTTAGCCGTCGACCACGATAAGACGATCTGGCGCGCAACCTCTGGCTTCCAGCCTTCTGGCAACTCTATGTTATCTCGATCAGTAGCACACCTGATTTGGTCAACGAGGCTACCTCGGTTACGATCATCTTGGTTCAGACTTACTGTCTTGTCAACGAACTCACTCAGTGCTGCCAGAATTGTCTCCTCACCAATGATATCCTCAACCTCGCACTCCTCTTGGTCTAACACATCTCCCAACATCAATACTGCCTTTTCATTGCCCGCATACAATTCCTTCATCAGGGAATCTCGCCGTGCCCTCCCAGCAGTGTCGCCATCAAGCAAGATCACCGGACGCACTTTCTGCCCAAGGAACAACGACGCGATATGACCAACGTTTTTGGTTCCTCCACACGGCGTTATGTAGATATCGTCAGATAAACTCTGACGCCTGAGAGCACGACAATGAAGATTCAGACTGTGGAGATAAAGGTAATCCGCCATCCCTTCCACCAACACGTTCTTTTTATGCTGGAAAAGCCCGCGTACCATTGCGTAACCCGCCGCCGCTTGCAGAGGGAAAATCGTTTCCCTGTCTTTCGGCCAGCCATCGATACTGATGCGCGAATGTCCGGTTTCATCTTCGGTTACAGGCCGAACGCGGTGTATATACTCGCCATCTATCAAGAACGGAGAGTGCGTGGTGTAGATAAGCGGATTATCTTCCGACAATTTTTCAAAAAACGATAGTAGTTCTTGCTGTGCGGTTGGGTGCAAGTGTAACCCCGGCTCGTCTAATAGTAAGACAGCGTCCTTGTGCCCTTCCTCTGATTCCACCAAAAACAGCAAGTAAAACGAGAAGAACCATTGAAAGCCTTTGCTACGACTTTCCAATTCTATATCCACATTTGGTCTTCGATCGTCAGATACCCATATACGAAAATAATCGCCGTCAGCCTGATAGCTGATTTTGTGTCGCCTCTGACCAAACCACTGGCTAAATTTTTTTGAAATATCATTAGATGCCGAGTTTAACTTGATACTTCGCAGAGCCACCTGCTCCTGATCATTTTGAATCATACCTTCGGTAACTTGAGAACCATATCTGCGTGCTTGTCTTGTCTCTCCATCGCCTAAATCTGCAATTTCTTTGGCAGTGAGATTAACATGTTTGAACATCGCATTGATAGTCCGAATACGCGAAACTTGCTGTTTCGACCTCAAATCCTCCAAGAATCGCGGCAAGTACACCGCGCTGTCAAGGATTCCATAGTTCTCAAAATAAATAAAAACAGGCAGCTCACTCTCGACAGCTTTATCAAGCTGTTCTGGAATTGAGGGCTTTTCAGCTTGGCTGAGCAGACAATTGACCTTCTCATTTAGAACCTCAATGAGATCGGCCGTTGTAGGATGTGCAAATCTGTTCACTTCTTCCCTCACTTGGCGCAACAGTCTAACACCTTCATCGGTTCGCAAATCTTGGAATCCCGCAATAGCGTCTTTCTTTTCATCAGCCCAATTCGCCAGATTTGTCCTGATCCCTTGCATTTCATGCTCTTGATAGTCTGGGGACGAAAGCCGCCGTGCCTCTTTCGCGAATACATTCAGCGTCTCTTGTAACTCATCAGGATCAATCAGGTCCAGCGGAATCTCTATGTCGTATTTGAACTTTAGAGACCCGTCATAGAATCGCGTCAAAATCGCCTTATTCGGTATCTCAGAACCGTTCAACTGTTCCCTAAGTTCCTGTTGAAATTCAGCCGAAAGTTCAAATTCTACCTCACAAACCGGCCATTTGCTACCATCTCGATACTCAGCCGTGAATCGGTCACGCGGAAAATCCCATTGCGCGTTGTAAGGCTCAGTGGTTGCCGGATTGAACTTGTGCAGGGCCTTTAGCAGAGTAGTCTTGCCGGATTCGTTCCGGCCAACAAAAGCCGTCACGCGCTCGAGTGGGATCCAGCCGCTATCGTCAATGTTGCGGTAATTCAGAACTCGAAACTGCTTTATGGTCAATTTCATTTTGCACTCCTCCTGAGTTTTCCAGTGCTAGCTACCTTCTCCACCATCGCCTTTGGTGCTATCACCTTGTCCGAGATAAGATAGTTCGGCTGCCTCGCGCACATCCACTTGGCCGGTGACCACGTCGGCAATCAGACGGATACGGTATTCGCTCAACAATTCGATCTCCTGCTGGGCGCGAGCCATGGCAGCGTCGATGGCGGCGGTCTGTTTGTCGAGATAGCGGACGATGGCGGCTTGCTCGGCGAGGGATGGAATGGGCAAAAGCGCGGATTTGATGGCATGATGAGACAAGCCATAGCGAGTTACCCCGTTGGCCGCGATATGGAACTGAGAAGCAATCGCCGAACTCTGTAAAGAATAGAATAGATACGCACCATTGAGCACACTCTTCATTGAACGCAACAAGGCCAAATGATACCCGCAAACCAAATCTCTTGCCGAATACTCAACAAACGCAGGCACCCCAATGTCGTTCCATACTTCCGAATCTTTGGTAATCAGAACGTCGCCTATTTCTAACCGGAAGCGATCCATTTCATCCACCTTTGCCGTGGCTCTCATAAACGGCACCCTCTCGGTAATGCGGTCGTTTTTGTACACGTCAACATAATTGCAAAGTCGGACGGGAAGCTCTTCGTCTTTGCTGTGTTTATCAACGTTACTCACCTTCATTTTAACAGCGTATCGCAGTCGTCGCACCTCCCAATGCGTCGGTACGTCGCCGAGCCACTCGACGCCGGAGGGCTTGAGGGACACGTCCGGGTCAAGCCCGCGTGTGACCGCCTCGTGGACGACGGCCTGTCGATACTCTTTGAGCAACTCGATGAGCCGTTTCCGGCTGCGGAGGTAGCGGCGAATGCGTCCGTCGGTGTGGTCGAGATAGCGGACGATGGCGGCTTGCTCGGGGAGGGGCGGGATGGGCAATAAAACATTTCCGAGAGCGTTGGTTGAAATTTCGGTAAATGTAGTGCCATTGGCCAAGCTCTGAAGCTCATCTTTGAGTATCCCAAACACTTGATAGCCATAGGCAGAAGCAATGACTTGGCTATCTGGAACCAAGGCTTTGCAACCTTGATTGGTACAGAGCGGGACTTCTGCAAGAGCCACGTTTCCTACGGGTGCTCTCGACGTGACCACTAAACTTCCAACAGGCACTAATGTAGCGGAGCAAGAGTCAAACCCCTTTCTCGTAATCCGACGCAGAGAGTCCCGCAACCGTGTCACTCTGCCGATGTCGGTTGGCGTGACCCAAATAATCGTGCCATCCCAGTAGGCCATCTCGTTGCTCAATGGCGTTGATCCTCCGACGATTCGTCTAAATGCGTGCTTGACTCGTCGCACCTCCCAATGCGCGGGCACCTCGCCGAGCCACTCGACGCCGGAGGGCTTGTAGGAGGGGTAGGGTTTCAGGTTTGTAGCCATTCCACCATCCCGAGTCACAACTAATGATTTATCGCCCAACGCCCACACGCCGATCTAGTCCACCCAGCCCTCTGAACAATCGCCGCCCCTGTTTTTTCCAAACAGATCCCGACTGTTGTCGGGCGGCGTTCCATCTTTTCTTAGAAATGCCTTGTGAATCCATTGGCGAATCTGACCCGTCGCCTGCTGGCCGGGCCAATTGTAAATGCAGGCGTAGGGGGCATCGTCTCCGCAGTTATCCGCCAGCCTCGGCGGTATCAGGTGAGGATGGTACTTTCCCGTCCCAAAATCTGGGTGATTGGGCAACAGAATCCCCAACAGACCGCAGCGGGGGTTATTATCCGTTTTCCTCAAGCTGGATCCGATCTCCCAATCCACATGCTTCCGTTTCCAAGTGCAAGGGCCAATCAACACAATCGTTACAGTTGCGTCGGCAATGAAGTCGTCGCGGATTTTTTGGCGCAGAGTTTCCGTTTTGATATTGAGGTCACCTATGTCGCCATCTTCAACCGATCTATCCACCATATCGTCTCCCATCATGCGGACGAACAGGTCCTTGTACTCTTGATCTTCGTGATGGAAACTGACGAATACTTTGTGCCTATTCGTTTGGCTCATATCTTTCTCCTTTTGGAGTCCAAGTCGGTGTAGCCCCTGCATGACCAGTATGGTTGCTTGATCTATATGCGGTGTATGGGCGAGGGTGGCGTTTTCATCCTCCGAAAGCCCATTGCTCAAGCCAGTATCGGGCGAGAACGCCGCGAATTTCTGGCGGCCCGGCCAAGCAGAGCGGGAGCCTGCCCAACGCTCAACCAGCCCGAGGGTCTCGGCAATGTCCCGGGTACAGCCGCCGAAGCCACCCAACAGGAACAGCGGCTGACGTTTCTGGAGCGACAGCAGGGCTTCCTCCGCAATGCCGGGCATAGTGCCTTTGTAACCGGCGACTTTCCCACCTAATACGACTCTCGCTTGGGTCGCCTCGCGCATGACGCGCCGCATGGCGGTCAATCCGATGGCCCATTCCTCAGTGCTTGGCTGGTGCAATACACGTTTGCGCCATTTCCGCGGTTCCAAAAAGCGGCCATCCTGCGTTAGGCAGACCAATTCTCCAGTGTCGTTAAAGCTGTTAGAAATTTTTTCGAGTTCGTCCGCGGACATGCTTATATGGTTCGGCCATGCGAGGTAATTGGTCACGCCAATCTGGGTTTCACTCGTCTCGCGCCGGTAGCGACGCACCAGTTCAAACAACCATTCCGTAAATCCGTCCTTCCGCAGATCGCCACCATAGGCGAGGCGAGCACCGGACGAGAGTAAATGCAGCGCGAGTCTATCCATGGCATCGCGCAGATGCGCGTCGCTTAGCCCAAATACCGACATATCTGGGCTTTCCGAGATCGAGATTGCCACTGTGTTGCCAGCAATCGTTGGCATATAGGCCATCGCTACACCTCCGCGAGCCACTGGCTCAAGGTCTCATTCGGAGCCATCCGCACGATGGGCACATTGCCCATGTACGGAAAGCCGCGCTCGTCAATATCCGTCATACAATTGACCACAATCATCGGAACATTCTGGAGTTTCGCTTCGATGATCTCGCGCCGACACCATTCACGCGACGAGTAGGAATCAGTATGTACAGCCACGACCACGCTCCTCTTAACTTGGTGGTAAAGGACATCCTGAAAACGTACACCCGCGGGAATATCTATTATGTCAAAAAAACTCGACAGCCCGCTGTTCTGGTGCAACCAATCTCGAATACTCTTGGCGATGCGTTCCCCATCGTTGTCGTGTTTTGAATGGCTGAGAAAAATCTGCACTTTCTCCAAGTAGTGCTCAAGGCCCTTGTCGTCTGCTTCTGGATGCCTGAGGTGCGCGAGATAACGCCGGAGCATCCGACTGAACTCATACACGAGTTCCCGGACGAGGCGTTGGCCGCGTTCTGCGTCGGTTCCTTCCCAACGATCCCAGCGCAGGGCCTGTTCGCCAATTTCCATCTTGAGGCCCGCCTCTTCCATCATTATCGGGAACAACCGCGAGCCAAATCCGCTATCTTCGGTGTGTTCGGCGAGATTGTGAACGTAATCCATCCATTTAGAGTCTCCCACAAGTTCGGACTCCGCCAGCACGACGACCGCTGTCGTCGCTGCCTCATCCAAGTCGATAGCAAGAGGCAGTGTCGCATTGGGCGCGACGCTACTGCTAAAAACGACATTCAGCTCCACATTCCCTAGGACGTTTTTATTCTACACCAGCAATCTCTGCCAGCATGCGATTGTAATTGAGTAAGTTTTTTTGTAGAGCCTCCAATTCTTTGCGGAACTCCTCGCGTTTTTCTGGGTACTCGAAAGCACCTGACAGGGATTCCCCATGCCAATGCCAGAATATCCATGCGAATATCCGCCAGCGTCTGCATGGGCTTGACTTATGTCAAGCTAGGTAGGGAAAAAAGAAAGTCAACTCCTGCATCAGTTCATTGCCACCGCCGCTGTCCTCATAAGCCCCAGATGTCGATCTCCGTCCCACTATCCGACGCTCGGCGCTCCCGAAACACCTTGTCCTCCCAACGCCGACCCTCGCGCCGGTCGAAAATCACTAAATGACCCGCCTCGGCCGCGCAACGGTCCATATATTCGGCGGTCTGCGCCAACCCCTCGGCGATAGTCTGCTCCAAGCTCTTGTGGAGCACTTTGCACTCGATCACGAACTTGCGCTCCCGCTCGCCCTGCGGCCAGACGAGGAGCAGATCGGTCCGTTTCCGACCCAAGCCATACTCGCGCTCAATGCGCCCGCCGCTGTTGACGATCCGTTGCAAAAACGCCTGCAACAGCAACTGCGGACCGGCCTCTTGATACTGGAACCGCTTGACCCAATGTTCGGAGTGTTCGCGGAAGAACGTCTGGAATGCGGTCAGCAGTTTGACCACGTCCAAGCGGCCGTCGGCATGGACGTACCAAGCCGTGTCCTGATTAAATTCCTCTTGGATCACCCAGGTCAGTTCGCGGGGAATGACCTCGGCGTAGATCGGATTGGCGATGCGGAGGGGGCGGTCTTGAGCCACGAGACCCAGATCGCGCACGTATTCGAGATCGCGGGCCGAGAAGTCGCTCTTTTCAGCCCCGCTCAACAGCGGCTCCACGATGCGCCGTACGCGCTCTTCTTGGAGCTTGTCCGCCAATTGGTCGAGGTGGGTTTCGCACCGCAGGATGAGGTGCTCTTTCGCCGCGATGATGGCCGTGGCCGTGATTGGCTCGCGCCGGTCAGCGGCGTCATCGCGGAAGCAGGTTTGATCGGCCAAGGCGTTGACCAACCATGGCTGCCCTTGGGTCTGCGTCCAGATCGTTTCCAGTGCGTCTGGCGTGAATACCTGACCCGTCTCTTCAGTGTGCTGGCCGAGCAGAGCTTGCACCTCGTCCTGCGAAAAGTCGCCTAAGCGCAATGAGCGCGATTTGATGTTGAACGCGCTCCCTCCGGCGATAATCGCGTTGGCCGAACTAGAATGGATGCGGTAATCGCGCACGTCGCGCACCCCGCACAGCACCACGCTTTGCGGAAACCCTGCTGGCCGCAGGTCATAGCCCGCCCGCAACTGCCGCAACACGGACAGGAGCGAGTCGCCGATCAGCGCGTCGATCTCGTCGATGAGCAGCACCAGCGGTTTCGGATCGGCTTTGGCCCAGCGCGTCAACGCTGCACGCAAGGCCGCGTGCGGACCGTACTTGGTCAAGATGTCGGGCCAACTCGCGTCGAGAAACCCGTCGTCCAGCGTCGAGAGTGCTCGGAGGGCCAACTCGCCCAGCATGGTGCGCGTCACTTGTTCCACATCCTCGCGGGCGGCTTGCCCCCCTTCGACATTGACGTACACGCAACGGTAGAGGCCCTCGGCGTTGAGCAGGTCGCGCAAGGCCAGCAGGATAGAGGTCTTGCCCGTCTGCCGAGGTGCGTGCAGGACGAAATACTTTTCGTCCCGAATGAGAGCGAGTACCGCGGCGAGGTTCAAGCGTTCCAACGGCGGGATGCAATAGTGCCTGGCCGGCTTGATGGGGCCAGCGGTAGTGAAAAAGCGCATGGTTTGAGTCTCCCCTTTATGGTCTGTTCCGGTCATTGACCCGTGCGTACCCCGTCTCTCCGCCGCCATCCTTACATGCCCCAGATGTCGATCTCCGTCCCACTGTCCGACACTCGGCGAACCCGAAACACCTTGTCCTCCCAACGCCGACCTGCGCGCCGGTCGAAAATCACTAAATGACCCGCCTCGGCCGCGCAACGGTCCATGTACTCGGCGGTCTGCGCCAACCCCTCGGCGATAGTTTGCTCCAAGCTCTTGTGGAGCACTTTGCATTCGATCACAATTTTGTGCGTGCGCTCGCCCTGTGGCCAGACGAGGAGCAGATCGGTGCGTTTCCGGCCTAAGCCATACTCGTGCTCGATGCGCCCGCCGCTGTTGACGATCCGTTGCAAAAACGCCTGCAACAGCAACTGCGGACCAGCCTCTTGATATTGGAATCGCTTGACCCAATGCTCGGAGTGTTCGCGGAAGAACGTCTGGAACGCGGTCAGCAGTTTGACCACGTCCAAGCGACCATCGGCATGGATGTACCAAGCCGGGTCTTGGACGAGCCCAGATTGGGTGGAATAGGTCAGTTCGCACGGCACGATTTCCGCGTAAATGGGATTGGCGATGCGGAGCGGATCGTGCTAAATGACCCACTACCCAAAATCAGCAGCGAACACAGGCGACTACACCCGTTCGGGCTGAGGTTCGGCCAGCCCGTGGGTGTGGTTCCACAAATGCCCGCGCCGCTTCTGGCCTTCTAGGGTCGTCTCAAAGTACACCCCCCGCACGGGCGCGTGTACCAACGGCAGATCGTGATGGTGTCCCATGCCCGTGGCAAGGCAGTCTCCCGGCTTCATCTCGTACGTCTTGCCTTCGGAAACGGCGCGAGCCTCGCCCTCGAGGATGACCCAATACTCGTCGCAGTCGTGAAAGTGGCAATCGAAATTAGTCCATTTTTCGTACGAGACCGGATCGCCCTTATCCTCGGGCTGAGGACTGTTGTCTGCATTGAAGACGCCCGAGCCGCCAGTCTTTGTCCCCCAGCGTCCGCAAAAGCGCACCAGCGTAGCCTCCTCTTCTACCTTCAACACCGCAAAAGAACTTGGGCCGACCAAGTCTATATTAGCACCTAGGGCGGCTTCGATCTCATCGGCCCCTACTCGCAGTCGGCAACGCCCTGCGCCCACAATCAGCTTCTCCACCGTTCCGCGGCGCGTAAAGCAGTGTTCGTCGCCTGCATTGAGCCGCACGATCTCAAAGTGCTCCAACTCGCACCAATCGGGGTACTGGTCCGCACTTCTGAACATCGGCATAACATTTCTCCCTTCGCTGAGTTTTAAGAGGTTAGAGAACTCTGTTGATTCGTTACATGTTCGTCAACCAGCGTCCTTTTTCCGCGGTCAGCGCGTAGATCGCACCCCATACCCCTGAGACGGAAACCTCGCCCAAAATCAACCCCAGAAAAAACGGCTTGGCGTTCTGGAACAGGCGCACGCCGCCAAAGCGGACGATCACCAGTTTCAAAAACCAAGCGACCAGTGCCGAGAACCAGATTTGACTCGTCAACCAGCCCACGGCAATGGCAAAGCCGACCGGGTGCAAGGGCCACCAAAACCACCGATGCTGCGCCCACATTAGAAAACCCTCTACGGCCGCGCCGATTCCCTTGAAGAGCCAGCCGCGCATGTTGGCCTCGGGCATGTTGAGGATGGTCGGGCCGATGTAAGGCCAGCCGTGGGCACCGGCCCAATCGATCAGCGATAGATTTATTGCTCCATAGGTGTACGCCAGTTCCAACGTCATGTAAGCCGCGGCTAAAAGGCTGCACACCAGCGCCAGCATCAGGCCCCAAAACAGCCGCGTCTTGGGGCCGGGGATCAGTTCGGCGAGCTTGAGGCCATTGGCGCAGGCGACCATCGGTGAGGTGCGCGATTCGCCCTGCCAAACAAAGGTGAAGTTGAGGGCCACCAAGCCCTTGGCCCCGAGCACTGAAGTGCCCAACCCCGAAATGATGAAGTACGCCGGGACAATGGGGCTGCGCGCGGTGGCCACGCCGCCGGTGGCCACCACGCGCGCGACCAAGATGAAGAACAGCAGGCTGACGACGAGCAAGATCGGGAGCACCGCAATGGGCACCCCCGAACGCCAGAGCCAAGCGGCGACAAAGAGCAAGCTGGCCAAAAAGCCGCAGACGGCCGTGCGATAGCCGAGCAACTCCTCGCTGTCGTCAACACCGCCGTGCGGGTTCCAGAGTTTGCGCCCAACCGCTTTGAGATGGGGCCGGGCGGTCCACAGCCCGAAGAGCACCAACACAATGACCGCGCCGGTGGCTTGATGGGTCAGATCGGCGGGTTGCGAGTACTCGTACGCGCTCAGACGCTCGGTGCTGGCAATGCCGAGCGTTTTGAACACCCCTTCCTCCACCTTGGAAAACACGTAGAAGAACCAGATGCTGAACGCGATCTCGAGATTGACCAAGTAGAAGAAGCCTACCCAAGCCAAGTTGAGCGCAATCGGCAGGTGCAAGGTCTGGTTGAACAGGGAAAAACGGCCTCTGGGGTGGTATTCGGGGACGAAGGGGAAGTAGTGGTTGAGGGCGTTGAGACTGAGCAGGACGAAGGGCACGGCAAACCCCAGCCACATCCGCTGGTTCTTAAAGAAAGGAGCCAAGCGCACCTGGGCGTCCTTCTCAATCATGTTCTGCGGCAGTTGGACCATGGGGTAGGTCAGCCGCTCGTGCACGGACCACTGGCGGTGGAGGATGGTGCTCAGGCAGATCAGCATGAAGCTCATGGCCACGATCAAGGCCAGCCAGTAGGCCATCGGCGCCACCCAGACGCCCCACGGGATGGACTCGCCTTGCGGCAGGCCCTCGTAGTAATACTTGATGGCCTCGAAGTCCTGCGGCGCGATCCACGAGGGGATAAAGTCGTAAAACAGCTCGGCGTAGTTGTTTTCTGGAGTCGCGTAGTAGAAGGGATAGACGATGGTGCCAATGAGGAAGAACATCAGGCCCCAAGTCGGCACCGTGACCGCCATCATCAGCATGCAGTAAATCAGGACGAGATCGGCCTTGGACAGGGCAAAGTGGCGGTGGATCAGGGCCACAAACCCATTGACGGCAAAGGTCAGAAGGAAAAAGAGAAAGAGGGCCCCCGGCGAAGAGGGGTTAAAGCCGACCCAGTAGTAATTGAACACCACCCCATAAGGAGCGAGCAGACCAACCGCTAGGGAGAGGGCTACGCCGGTTAGCAGACCCCGGATGCTAAAAGGCGAGTTGGGCATGGGGGCCTTAAAGCCCCTACTCGGCGGCCGAGGCGGCCAAAAGCCCCCCATCCACCGGCAGGGACGCCCCGGTGATGCAGCCAGCGGCCGGCGAGCAAAGAAAGACTACGGCTCGGCCAATGTCTTCGGGGGTTCCCGGACGACGCAGGGGAACGATGTTGTGGTACTGCTCGCCGAGAACGCCCAACGCCGGGGGCGGTTGGTTGAAGACGTGATCGGTGTCCATGTATCCGGGCATGATGGCATTGCAGCGGATGCCGTGTTCGCCCAAGTCAACGGCCATGCTTTCGGTCAGGCGCAAGACGCCGGCTTTGGCGGCCCCGTACGCGGTGTCGTCTTTCCACGCCCGCCGTCCGTGGACCGAAGAGGTGCTGACGATGGCGCCGCCGTTGCCTTGCGCCACCATGGCGCGCGCCGCCTGCTGCGAGCACAGGAAAAATCCCTTGAGGCCCACGTCGAGGTTTTGATCCCAATTTTCCTCGCTGAGTTCGAGGAAGGGCGCGCCCGTGCCGCCGTAGGGGTTGTTGACCAAGATGTCAATGCGGCCAAACCGGGCGAGAAAGGCCGCGAACATCGCCTCGACTTGGTCGCGAGCGGAAATGTCGCCGGCGAAGAATTCGGCCTCGCGGCCCATGGCGCGGATTAGGCTCAGGGTTTTGCCAACGTCCGCGTCGTCGTGCAGGTCGTTGATCCCCACGTCGCAGCCGGCTT
The DNA here is from genome assembly GCA_965242865.1 of Candidatus Latescibacterota bacterium. Lineage (GTDB taxonomy): Bacteria > Latescibacterota > UBA2968 > UBA8231 > UBA8231. Next base: position 2,713,265 of record CBDETK010000013.1, on the reverse strand, counting down.
CGGCTAACGCGAGGGCAATGCCGCGGCCAATGCGGCGCTTGCCGCCGGTGACGAGGGCCTTTTTTTCGCTCAGCAAGTATGAGTCGGACATGGTGCGCTCCTTAGCTAAACTTCGGGGTGGTCGTGCATTGAGGGCGGGGCCATGACGCGCTTTTGGCGCTCGGTCAGCTCGCCGTACTCTTCGAGGTTGTAAAACTCCTTGGCCCATGTCGAGTACCCGGGGCTGTACTTATAGAGCAAGGTGCGGCGTTGGTGCTCGGCGCGCCACGGCATGGTGCCGTGGATGAGGGCCTCGGTAAAAAACAAGGCGTCCCCGGCTTGGGCCGTGGGTTGGACCACGTAGTGAGTACTGCGCTCAAAGAGCCTGACATCGCGGGGCAGGTTGCCCGGGTAATTGGTCTTGTGGCTGCCCGGGACGCAGGCGAAGCCGCCGTCGCCCTCGTTGGCATCGGCGAGAAAAAAGGTCACCACGCTCAGACCGTTGCGCATCTGGCCGTCGCGGTAGCTAAACCAGTGGTCGGTATCTTGGCTAGGGCCGCCGTGGAGGCCGCCGCGCGCGTCGCCGCGGTTCATGATAATGGCGTAATCGTGGTCGATGCGGACCTTGGGGCCGATGAGTTCGATTAAGTAGGGCAAAATTTTGGGGTGGTCGATCAGGTTTTTGGCGGCTTGGCCCCAGTTGCTGACCTTGTTTAGGTCGTTGCGGGGGTGATTGTCCCAGCCGTTGAGGTGCTGGTCGACCAGCGCATTGAGGTCGTCTAGCTCTTGGGGGCTGAGGATGTCTTTGATGACCAGATAGCCCTCCAAGTCAAAGACAAATTTCTCTTCTTCGTTCATGGCGCGTTCCTTTCTATTGCGCGTAGATATCCTGCATCTGATAGGCGTCGAGCGCGACGAGCTCGGCACTCTGACCCTGTGCCCGCAGCGAGACCCCCACGCTGTCGGCGCGGTCGGGATAGACCCGGGCGGCCACGCATTGTTGGCCGTTGGCAAAGACTTCGACGACGCTTTTATCCACGAAGACCCGCAGCTTGAGCGTCTCGCCCGGGGCGAGGACGACCGGGGCGGTCTCCGGGGCGCGGGAGAGCACGTCGGGCGCGACCGAAGCATAGGAGGTGTCGAGCGCGAGCAAGCTCTGGTGGCGGTCGCTGCCAAAGACGCGGTTGCTGAAGCCCCGGTTTTTGAAAAAGGCGATGCGCGTGTGCTCCTGTTTGTCGGGAGCGCGTAGGACGTTGAGTTCGACCATGGGCGCGTCTTGGGGATCGATTTCAGCGACGATTTCCAAGGCGTTGCCGCGGACCGCATCGAGGACGAGCTCCTCGTTGGCCGGGAGGGTGGTTTTGCCGACGCGCTGGTGCCCGCGCCGGAGCGACGCCAAATCGCCGGCCGGCTCCATGGCCAGCTCGTCGCCGCTCGCGGTCAGCCGGCGGGGCAGGGTCATAATCTGGTTCCAGCCCTCGGTCGGTTTGCCGGGGTTCATGTTGAAGAGGGTCAAGACGCCGCCTTGGCCATCGGGGGTAGCTGAAGGAGCGTGGACGCCAGCGGGCGCGGCCGCACCAAAGTTGAACTTGGCTCCGTAAGTCACGACGAACTTGTCGCGGCCCGTGTCGTAGTCGCCGAGCAGGTACTGGCCGCCGCTTCTGTGACTGAAGAAGAGGAGGATGTGGCGGTCGCCAATCGGCCAGAAATAGGGACAGGCGCCGTCGTCGCCGACGAGCGTGTACCCGTCGTCCTCGACGAAGGGATGGAGGTACTCCCAGTGCTCTAGATCGTTGGACTTGAAGAGGAAGTTGGCGCGCACGGGCTTGCCGGCCGGGCCTTCGGGCTTGGTGCCCGCCGACAGCGAGTAGTACGCGCTGCCCTGCTTCCAGATACAAGGGTCGAATACTCGATAGGGCTGGTCGGGCCGGATGGGAATCACGGCCTTGTTGGCGACCTTTTTCCAGTTGAGCAATAGCGGGTCCGAAGAAGTGGCGACCATGTTGCCGACCTCTGTGCCGTGGTACATGGCAATGACGCGGTCTTCCTCAACTAGCGTGGCCCCCGAAAAACAGCAGCGCTCCGGGTGCGGATAGATGCAGTAGGGCAGGTCGCGCCAGTGGACGAGGTCGTCGCTTACGGCGTGGCCCCAGTGCTGGCGGGTGTCCTCTGGTGGGTAGGCTTGGTAGAAGAGATGGTAGCGGCCCTGCCAGAAGCACAGCCCGTTGGGGTCGTTGAGATTGGCTTCCGGGTTGATGTAGTGGTAGATGGGGCGATGCGGGTCACCGGCATACGAGCGGCGCGCTTTGAGCAGGCGCTGCATCAGCGGGTTGGCGGCGAGGGCTTCCTCTTGTTCGGCCAGCGTGTCCGGGAAGGTGTAGTAGGGGACCTTTGAGGTGTAGTCGGGCGCGGCAGTCATGGAATCCTCCGGCTGGGTGAGGGATGGGTTGGGCGGCGAGAAAGTATAGGGCTTGCGCGGGCGTCAATCCAGTCTTGGGCAGAAAACCGAGCGCGACGCGGTTTGACAGCCGCGGCGTGAATGCGCTCTATTCTCTGACGATATTTCCGTGCATTGTTTTGCAAAAAGGAGCCCGTCTTTATGGTCAACCCCGAAGTGCTAGCAGCCTTTAAGGAATTCGACTCGCCGACGATTTTCAACGCCATCGTCTTAAAGTGCGGCCTGCCCAACGAAGAGTACACCGATCACCGGATCCGCTGTCTGCTGCCGGAATTGGGGCCGGTCGTCGGCTATGCGGTGACAGTGGAGGTAACGACCAACGACCCAGACTCCGCAGCGGTCCCTTGGGAAGGGTACTACGAAGCAATTGACGCGCTGGAGGGGCCGGTGGTCGCAGTAGTCAAAGACGTGGATTCGCGGCCCGGGCGCGGGGCCAGCTTTGGCGACGGCATGGCGCGGTTGCACCAGCGGCTCGGCGCGGTCGGGGCCATTGTCGATGGAACGGTGCGCGACTTGGAGGGGATCCGCCGGGTCGGGCTGCCGATTTTCGCTTGGGGAATGGTGCCCGGGCACGGAGTCTTTAACGCGACGCGGGTCAACGCGCCGGTCTCCGTCGGCTCGGTACGAATTCGGCCGGGGGACCTAATCTTTGGCGATGGCGACGGATGCGTGCGCATTCCGCTGGAGTACGCCGAGGAAGTGTTGGAATTGGCCGCCGAAGTCCGGGCCAAAGAAGCGAAGGTCTTTGCACTGTACGATTCAGACGACTTTTCTCTCGCCAAATGGCGCGATTCGCGCCCGCTGTAGCGGCGTCGCCCTGTCGGCGCCCGTCGCGTCGCCCCGTCGGCGCCCGTATCAGCGTCGCCCTGTCGGCACCCGTCGCCCCGCCCCGTAGCGGCGTCGCCCTGTCGGCGCCGTAGCGGCGTCGCCCTGTCGGCGCCGTAGCGGCGTCGCCCATCGCCCAAAGGAGAACCGCATGGAGACCGCCACGGTCAAAATTGATCCCAAAGAAGAAATCGGCTTTATGACGGTTGACGAGACCGATTTTGCCGCTTTCTCCCGGAGCCAGCAGATCCGCCACCTCGAAGTGGAGGGCTATGTGCTCCTGCCGGATGTGCTCGACCCCGCGCATATTGCGGCGTTGAAGGCCGAGTTGAAGGACCTGCCGATGACTCACAAGGACTACAGCAAGGCCCAAACCGTCCACCACGAACCCCAGTGCGCGAGCCGAGCGGTGGCCGAGCTGATCGGCTATCCCCCGCTCGCGGAGTTCCTCAAGGCACTCATGGGGCCGGACATCGTGTTCACGCACGGGCTTTTTACCCGCACCCTCTCCGGCTCGCCGGGCATTTCCATGCACACCGACGGCCAGCCTTATGGCTCGTCGATCTTTGGCTACGAAGGCTCGTCGCCGCGCCTTTTGCGGGTGCTCTACTACCTCGACGACTTACCGCCCGAGCGCGCCCCCTTCCGGCTCATCCCGCGCTCTCACCTGTCGTTTCACGCCCAAACCAACCCGTACGTGCGCTACGTCTCGCATCCACAGGAGATTACCCTCTGTCCCAAGGCCGGTTCGGTCGTCATGATCCCGGCCCTCCTCTTCCACGGCACGCACCCCAACAGGGACTCGGCCCCTCGGGAACTGATCCAGTTCGGCTACCGGCCGGCTTGGGCGGGGCCGGTTCAGCCCGTAGATGAGTGGGAGCCGGAATGGGTGAAAAACGCGCCAGCCGCGGCCCAACCTTTTCTCCAAAGCCGCAATACGACCGGCAAGGAATGGAAACAGGTCCACAAACCCCAAGGCATGCAGCGCGACGCCCCGGGCATCAATCCAGACCGCTGGGCGGACTGAGGGATGGACAGAACTTGCTCGGCCAGCACCAAGTTGCGACCGTAAGGCCGGCTTTCTTCTAGCAGAGGACTACGACATGGAAATGAAAAAGAATCAGCGCAAAATAAACTGGTATCGGTGTCCCTTGCCGCGCGAGACCCTCCACGCGCTCAACCAGCGTAGCGACTGCTGGGGTCTCCTCCAGACGCTGGGGCACTTGGGGCTGCTGGCGGCGACCGGCGCGGGGGCTTGGTACGCGGCCGAGCACTTGGCTTGGCCGTGGTTGCTGCTGATCCTCTTTTTTCACGGGACATTCTACGCCTTTTTGCTCAACGGCTTCCACGAATTGTGTCACTCCACCGTCTTCAAGAGCAAGTTCCTCAACTATTTCTTTCTGCGCGTGTTCAGCTTTCTCGGCGCGTACAACCACATCCATTTCTGGACGAGTCACACCGAGCACCACAAGTACACGCTGCACCCGCCCGACGATCTCGAAGTGGTCCTGCCGGCCCAACTGCGCTTCGTGGATTTTCTCAAGAGCGCCGTTGTAAATCCGTGGGGCTTGTACGCCCGCTACAAGACGACTGTGCGGCGGGCATTCGGGAAATTAGAGGGCGAATGGGAGTTGGCACTTTTCCCCGAATCGGCACCGGACAAGCGGCGACGGCTCATTCGCTGGGATCGCTTCTTGCTAGTGGGGCACACCCTAATCGCGGTGGTATCCTTGTACTTCGGCCTGTGGCTGGTGCCGGTGCTTATTACGCTCGCGCCTTTTTACGGGGGCTGGTTGCTGTTTTTGTGCAACAACACTCAGCACATCGGCTTGCAGGATGACGTGCCGGATTTTCGGCTCTGCACCCGCACGGTCCTCTTGAACCCGTTTTTCCGCTTCCTCTACTGGCACATGAACTACCACATCGAACACCACATGTACGCCGCGGTGCCGTGCTACCGGCTCGGCAAGCTACACGCGGCCATCAAAAGCGATCTACCGCACTGTCCGCAGGGGCTGTACGAGGCTTGGACGGAAATCGCCGCCATCCTCGAGCGGCAAAAGGCCGAGCCAGACTACGAATACGTGCCGGAATTGCCCACTCCGGCCGTGGCTTGAGGCGGCGGCCTTTCAACGCCAGCGCGAGAGCCGGCCAAGCACCATAGCATAACCCGGTTGGATCCCTTTGGAGCAATAATGTTAGATAATTTTCGTAACTCGTTGAAAGACAATGACTTATCCCCCCCCCCGAAAAATTCGGCCCTGCGTTTCGGAATCGTCTGCCCCAACTGCTGTTTGTGTCGGCCCTTGCGCTGGCGGCCTTCGCCTGTGGAGGTCTCGTCGTCCACTACAAGCTATTCCCCTACCCGGTCATCTCCGACAGCGTAAAGACCTTGCGGACGCTGCGCGGTTCACATGACGAAGGCGCATTCGCACGCTTCTCCGCCGATGTGCCACCGGAACGTGCGGCCTTCAACCGCTTCCAGTTCGTGGCCGGCGATTCCCTCAGCGGTCCGGTGCTGTGGCAGGGCGGACGCCACCAGTTCCTCGAGTATTGCCCCGACGGAGGGTGCTTAGCGGTCGAGTACACCGCCACCGGCGAAGTCGCCCATGCCTACCCGCTTCGCAGCGAGGAACTCGAACAGGCCGCCGCCGCCGCCCACTCCGACGAATTCCCCTACGAGGTATCCCCCGCCGCCTCTTTCATTGGGGGGGTGAGCGGCCTATCGCACTACGCCAATGGCGACCTGTTGGTGGTCTTTCACCAATACGCTGCTTTCCCCTTTGGCGCGGGCGTTGCGCGGATCGACCGCGACGGGCATCCGGTCTGGTTCCGGCGCGACTACAGCCATCACTGGCCGCATATCGAGGCCGACGGCGTCGCGCTGGTGCCCGGCGCGTTGGTTGGCCGTGAGTCCATATCCTTTAAGCGAGGCCCAAGACTACAAAAGACCCTCACGCTCAAGTGTGGCACGAACCGACCGTATCTCGACGCGATAAACATCATCGACGGGAACGGACAGCTCCTAAAGCGCATCAACTTGCTCGACGCCTTGCGCGATTCTCCATTCGCGTACCTCATGCAATCCACCTCGAAGCCCGTTATACGTGACGTTCTGTGCGACCCCCTTCACCTCAACTTCATTCACCGGCTTGGGGCCGACGCTGGCGGTACGTGGGGCCTCGCGCCGGGCGACCTCGTCGCGTCCCTGCGCCATCTCAGCGCATTCGCTATCCTCGATGGCGAGTCCGGGCGCGTCAAGCGGCTGGTTCGGGGCAGCTTCTTCTATCAACACAGCGTCCACCACCTCACGGGCGCGACCTTTCTGATGTTCGACAATCACGGCCGCGATGGGACCTACGGCCCCTCACGGCTGCTCAGGATCGACCTCGCCGATGGCCGGGAGACGACCATCTTTCCCAACGACCGGACGCCCCAACCCCTGCGGAACCTGTTCTCCGCCTCCCTAGGCACCGTCGACATCTCCGCCGCCCGCCGCCGGGCGATGGTCTCATTCGCCAATAGTGGCGTGGCTGTTGAGGTGCGCCTTGCCGATGGCGCGGTGCTGAATGTCTTCCATTCCCTGCACGATGTGTCGAACTTGGAGCAGTTCCCCGAAAAACGGAAGCAACGAGCCGCCGTATTCAACATGAGTGGACTTTACTACATCCGCAATCAAGGAGCGAGTCAATGAACGAGGAAGGCATCGTCATGGCATACATTGGCCCCGGAGCGGGCTTGGCGTCCATCGGGGCCTTGTTGACCCTGCTAGGGGCGGTAGGGCTGATGGTATTGGGGTTTATATGGTATCCAGTCAAGCGCGTAATTCAGAAGTGGAGGGAGAGGCGGGCCGAAAAAAAGAATTCGGTTGCGGATTAAAAGACTCCGCCCTCGTACAGTCGGCGCAAAAACTCCTCTAGCGGCCACACGTCTAGGCCATCGTAGTGATAGACCCGCCCGCCGGTATAGACGCCGATCATGCGCTCTACTTCAATACCGGCAGCCTGGTGCAAGGAGCGCATGGGACGCTCCCAACTCCGGTTCCACTTTTCCGCCAACTTGACTTCCAAACAGGCCACCCGCGGCCGTGCGGAAGCCGTGCGCTTGCGCGTTTCGATGACAAAGTCGATTTCCGCGCCAGCGGGGGTGCGGTAAAAGGCAATGGGGCGGTGTTTGTGATGCACGTGATTATAGACGCGCAGTTCGTGATAGACCAAGGTCTCCAAGGCCGTACCCAGCCACGAGCGATCGGGCGGATCATAGGCGAGGCCGGCCGCGGCCCGGGCCACTCCCGCATCAAACCAGTAGAACTTAGGACGAGCCTTTTCGCGCACTTTGAGCTGAGGGCGGTAGGCGGGTAGGAAGTGCCCGAGCAAGGTATCTTGGAGAATGGAGAAATACCCATCGACGCTACTGCGCGGGATGGCGGCATCGCGGGCGACGTTTTGGCCGTTTACTACTTGGCCATTGAGTAGCCCAGCGACTTCGAGAAAGCGGAGGAAAGGAGGCAGGCGGCGCACCAAGCCCTCCTCGCTGATCTCTTCTTTGATGTACGTGTGGACATACGCGTACAGTAGGTCGGCCGCGTACCGTGGATCCGCTTGCACGAGGGGCAAAAGGCCCCATTGCAGGGAGAACTCAGCGTCGAAGCGGGCACCCAACTCCCGCTGGGAAAACGGCGCCATAACGCGGGTCAGGGCGCGTCCGCCGAGCAGGTTGACGCCGCCGCGCCGCAATGTGCGCGCCGATGAGCCGCAGAGGGCAAAACGCCAGCGTCGCGTTTCCAGCAGGCGATGCACCTCGTCTAAGAGGGCGGGTATTTTCTGGATTTCGTCGAGCACGATCCACGAATCCGCCGCCCTATCGCCGACGAGTGCCTCTAGGTCATGGGGGTTATGAGATAGCTGTAAATAGAGGGCCGCGTCGAGCAGGTCGAAGAAGGCGGCATTAGGCAAGGCTTGGCGCAGCCAAGTGCTTTTACCCACTCCACGCGGACCGAAGAGGAAAAAGGAACGCTCGGGCAATTCGAGTAAGCGCTGTATTGAGGAATTCTGCACATTGCAAATTTACGGAACAACCGTAAAAAAACAATGCAAACTTACGGAGCGAGCGGCGATGCGAGATGGCCCGATTTGTTAGCTCGCAAGCTGCGCCCAAGCCGTTACATGGGGCACTAAGGCCACCGGGCGTTTGGTCGTCACCACTTCGCGCCGCACCCGCTCGGCTAGGGTATCTACATCGACTTCCTCTGCCGTGGCAATCCCGTACTCTTCTATGAGTGGGAGCATGCTGCGAAAGCTGTCGGCGACGAATTGGTAGCCAGCCCAATCCTCCGGCCCGCCGACCGGTGCCTCAAAGTGCATGTACGGCTCGGGCAGCCCCGCCTCGACGAATGCGCGGTACAGGCCGAACCCCATGTCGCTGTGCGCCCCAGAACGCTCAAACGCTTGGATAGCCCAATCAATCAGCTCGTTTGCCAGCAGCGTCTCTGACCGATACATCTGCCGATAGAAGATAAAATCCGCTTCCTGAAAGGCCACGATCCCCCCCGGGCGCAGGCGCGTCGCTAGCTGCTTTAGGGCGTCGGCGGGATCGGCCATGTACATGAGGACCAGCCGGCCGATCAGGGCGTCAAAGTCGTTGCCCAAGTCCAAGGTCCGGGCGTCCCCGGCGATGAATTCGACGTTGGTATATCCCGCGCCCTGCGCCCGTGCCTGCGCGGTCTCGAGAATCGCCGGATTTACATCCACGCCCACGACGCTTCCTTCGGGGCCGACCAACTCGGCCGCAGTCAGGGCCACATCCCCGGCGCCGCTGCCAATGTCGAGCACCTTCATCCCGCTGCTGAGGCCCGCCTCCTTAAAAAAACGCCGCGTCACCGCGTCGTATAGCCGCGACTGCTGAATCAGACGCTCCTCCTCCCCCTCGGTGCGCCCCATCGTATATCTCGCATCGCTTCTCGACTCGTCCATGGAACTCAATCCTCCTTTTAGCTAGCTGTTTTGGTTCGACAGTCCTTTGGGCTACCCGGCGCGTAGTTGCGCTGAGAGCAATTCGGTATTCAAGATATTTTCAAGCAGAAAGTCAAACGCCCCACGCCCTGTACGCGCCCCTCTCGGCGTTATTCCTCGTAGTACATCCCAAAGAGAATCATCATCTCGTCCGTTGACAACAAACCGAAATTGACCTCTTGGTCGGTCCAGTTGTCATAGGTCGTTTCTAGTCTGAAGCCCTCCCCGCGCTCTAGGACGAGCGGCGGGTCGAACCGCAGAATTGGCGGGTGTTCCCAGTCGTACGCGACGTAAATCAGTTCGCCGTCGCGCGCTCCCCCAATCATTTCGACCCGAAATTCTACCATGAGCCGATGAGCGTGCGAGACGAGCTGCACGATGTGGGTCCGCTCGGAAAAGATAAAATCCTTCGCTAAGGTCGTTACCTTCTCGGCCGGCAGGGCAATCGAAAAATTGTTCAAAGAAAGGAGCCGGGCCTCGTGCTCTACCTCGGCTGGGTCGGCAAAGTGCAAGTTGGTATAAACCTCGCCGGTGACGGGCTGACTGGTGCGATTGACATAGTGCGAGTTGAGATCGAGCAGGGTGTTTTTGGGCAGCCGCATCGCCACGCCGGGCGGCAGGGAAAAATCGAAGAAAGGCCACTGGCTGCCGGCGATTGGCAGGTGGTAGAATTGCGTCCGCAAGGTTTCAAAGACGTACTGGCCAGTGCCGTCGTGCAAGTCGCGGTATTCGTAGGGTTCCGGTAGGATCGCAGGGGGGGTGTCGTCCTCAAAGGTGTAGAGTAGGAAGTGGTGCGAGCCGGCCTTCATCGCGATCTGGACGCGCTCTAGGAATACATCGTCTGGGTTGTTCAGCGGATGGACTACAAAGATCTCGCGCTCGGAATTGGGCTGGATCTCAAAAGGCGGCAAGTGTAGTTGGACGCCGTTTTCCGGCGCGGCCAAGGGCTTGAACTCCGGCACCTCGTAGCGCGACTCGTCCTCCAAGAGGGCTACGTCGGCCACGTGGCCGGTCGCCGGTGCGCCCGCTTCGATCCAAGCGCGGATAAAGGCCAACTCGCCGTTGGTCAGGGGCTTGCCGCCAAAGGGCATTATTTCCCCGTAGTAGGGATGGTCGCCATAGAAGTGCTGCTGGTCGGGCGCGTTGATCTTCTCCCACAAATAGCTCTTGAGCAGGCCGGGCATGCCCTGCCCGAGGTCGCTGACCCGCAGCAGCCCATCGGCCCGCGCGGCCGCATTCGTCGGCGCGGCCCCCACGAGCTGTTCGTAGGCCACGTCTGGCGTGAGCACGAGCCCGGACTGACGGCCAAACGAGGCCCCGGCCGTGTGACAGCTAACGCATTGGCCGGCGAAAATTTTCGTTTGGATGAGGTCCCAAGTCGAATCGGCCTCGTGCCCGGTCGTCTGGACCGGCCCCGGGCCGCCGGAACTACAGCCGACGAGAATTGAGGATAGGAGCAAGTAGCGGCGAATTGTGCAGCTTATGCGCTTGGGGTATGCGGGCGGTAGCATGATCCTCGGCCAAAGCGATCAAGGGCCGGCTCGGTCGAGCAGGTCGGCCAAGTTCTGGCCCAAGATCAGGCGCTTGTGTTCGTCTGGTATGAAGGTGCAGTGCGTGCGGAAGGCCTCGAGCGCGTGCTGGTAGGTCATGTTGAAGCGCACGACCGGGTAATCCGAGCCCCAGCACAGCCGCTGGGGGCCGAAGTGCTCGTATAGCTGGCGCACGATGTGGTGCGTATCCGAGTAGGGGTAATCCCACGAAACGTGCGAAGCGTAGTGAAAGCCCGAGAGCTTGATGTAGATGTTGGGCACCTCGGCCGAGCGCAGAATCTCTTGTAGGTTGGGGTGCGGTGCTTCCTCGTGCGCATTGGCGCCGGCCATGTGGTGACAGAGAAAGGTCACCGCTGGAAAGCGCCGCGCCAGATCGCGCAGTGCCGGCTGCCACTGCGGCCCCAAGGCTAGGCTGGCGATCAGGTTCAGGTCGGCTGTCGCGCTGAAAAACGCAAGCCCGTCGGCGGACGCGAACCACTCGGTATCGCCCTTTACGTAATGAGTATAGCCCTTGAGCTGGTACTGTGCCGCGGCCGCTTTGAGCCGCTCGGCCGCGCCCGGGGTGTGGTATTCTGCCGACCACGAGCAATCCACGTCGGCGAATTGCACCAAGCGATCTGGCTGGGCGCGGACTTGTTCGGCGACGTAATCGTTGTTGTGGGGATTGTGCTCAATGCGAGCGCAGACCAGCACGGCCTTATCGACCCCGTTGCGGTCCATTTCCCACAGCAGTTGCTCGGCCCGGCCGCGGCTGTTGTGATCGGGCACGGGCGGCTCGTAGGGCCAGTATTCCCAAGCGTGGGTATGCGAGTCAATTATCATAAGGAGCTCGTAGGAGGTGTCGTGTGAAAAGTTGGTAGCGGATGGCTAAAGGTACTTAGAAAAAGGGGGGGCTGCCAAATCGGGTACTGGCCGTCATATAGCAATCCTACATCATTCGAGGCTGGATTCCCGCTTGCGCGGGAATGTGTATGTCCACATCGCTAGATGCGGCCCTAGGGTAGCCCGCTGCTCCTCGGTCAACATTTCGCTCGCGGCTTCGCGGAACTCCTCGCGCATGGCGGCCATGGTCTCGTGCTGCGCGAGCATGGCTTCCTCGTGCTGCTTGCGCAATGCTTGCAACTGCTCCTGCTGCTCGTCGGTCAGGCCGAGATGCCCTAAGAAGAGTGAGCTGTGCTCCTCGTGCGCGGTCACTGCCACGGCGACGAGGGCCCCAAGGGCCAGCGCGACGCCCGCTAGGACGATCGGTTTCCTTTTCATGGTCTCTCTCCGCAATTGAGTGGTGATTGGGGATGCCCCATTAGACGACCGACCCTGCGATTCATTTCCCGCTTTTTTTAAGGTTTTGTTTGCGATCGCCGCGCTTGGCCTCGGCCAGAGCATAAAAAACGCGGAGCAGACTAGCTGCTCCGCGTCGCAAAAGAACGTAGGAACGGTGCTTACCGCTTGCCGCGCCAGCGTTTGCCGCCGTAAAACGCCTCGTCCTTGAGCAGTTCGAGCCTTTCGCGCTGTTGGTCGGTCAAGACGCTTTCCAAGGCCGTGCGGTGCTTTTGGCGCGTTGCGCGCCTTTCCGCGCGCTGCTCTTGGCGCAATGCCTTGAGCTGCTCGCGCTGCTCGGCGGTCAAATCCAACCTTGAAAACGCACCTGGGCCGCCGCGCCGCATGTCGCGATCCCTGTCACCGCGCCGCATGTCGTGCCGCATGTCGTGGTCCCTGTCGTGCCGACCCTTGCCCGCCCAGCCGCGCCGGCCGCGCATTTCTTTCAGGGCCTCCCGCTGCTGGTCGGTCAAAATGTTCATCAGTGCTTCGCGGTACTCCTCGTTCACTGCGGCCATGGTCTCGCGCTGTGCGTGCATGGCGTCGCGCAACTCCTGCAACTGCTCCTGCTGCTCGGCGGTCAGGTCGAGACGGTTCAGCATCCTCAGCGCGGGCTGCTTGCCCCCGCGCTCGGCGACAGCCACGGTGGCCAGCGCACCGAGGGCCAGCGCGACACCGGCTGAGATGATCCAGTTCTTTTTCATGTTGCGTTCTCCGCGTTGGTGGTTCGTTGGGGTAGTCGCCGCTAGGGGCGGCTCGTTGAGAATGGCCATTTCTCTTCTCTTGCCCCATTAGACCACCGATGGATGCTATTCATTCCCACGCGGTTTCATTTTTTTGTGCCGCTCGCGCCAAGGCCCCATCAGCTCCCCGAACCGCCGCTGCCGCCGATCCAGCCGCTGCAGTTGGTCCGCCGACAACAACGGGGCCAGCTCGGCCCGCGCCGCCGCTAGCTGCTCCTTTAGGGCCTCCCGATGCTCGGCGTCGAGGGCGCGGAGTTGGGTGGCGTAGCGCCGCAGCACGGCTCGCACGGCTCGGCGTTGCTCTTCGTCTTGCGGCGCGATCAGCCGCTCGGTGCTGCGGGCGAAGTGGCGGGGATGCGGAATGGGCCGCAGGCGGTCGCGGACAAACCACCCGGAGAGCAAGGCCCCTATTAGAACGCCGATGAGCAGGGTGCTAAAGAGAATGAGTGCGCCCTTGGTCCTCTGTCGCATGTCATAAGTCCATTACGTAAGCCGCTTGGGGTGTGGCCGGCACGGTGGTGAAAATCGCGGCGAGGAACGAGGCGTCGTCGCCCACGAGCTCGCGCTCGTTCCAGTTGCTCAGGGCCAAAAAGGCGACGACCGCTAAAACGACCGGGGCGAGCGGGCGGAAGAGCCACACGAGCGCATCGGTTAGGCTTTCCTCGCGGCGTTTGATGCGCTGCACGGCGCGGGCGGCAAAGAACGGCCGGAACGAGTCCGCGCGGCTCTCCTGCAAAAGGTCGCTGACTTTTTGCAGGTGCTCCCAGTCGGCGCGGAGCGCGTCGTCCGTCGCGAGGGCGCGCTCAAAGGCCGTGCGTTCTTGCGCGGTTAATTCGCCGGCCAGCGCCCTTAGCATTTCGCTGCGATAGCTGTCAGTCATATAAATCCTCGGGGTTGAGGATGGTCGCCAGTTGTTTCATGCCGCGCGCAAGCCGCGAGAGCACCGTGCCCTCGGCGATGGCCAACAGCGCGGCCGTCTCCTTGGTTGAGTAGCCCTCCATCATCCGCAGCACCACCACGGCCCGAAAGGCCGGCTTGAGCTGGGCGAGGGCCGCCTGCACGGCTTGCGCTCGCTCGCGCTTGGTTTGTTCGTCGCGGCCATCGACGCTCGGCTCGGGCGGCGCTTGCTCGTGGTCGCGGCTCCAGAACCGCCCGCGCCGCCGCTTGCGCTGGGCGAGCGCGTTGTGCGAGAGATTGATGGCAATGCGGGTCAAATAGGTTCCCAGCACTGCGTCGCCGCGAAACGCATCCAGCGATTGGTAGAACCGGACAAAGGTCTCTTGCCCCACATCGTCGGCCTCGTCGCCCGGCCCCAGCATGCCCACGACGGTGGCCGCTACTTGAGGCTCATAGCGTTCAATCAGGGTGCGCAAGGCCGCTTCGTCGCCAGCGCGCACTTGGTCGATTAGGGCGCGGTCTGTGCCCGCTTGCTCGGACATACTGTTAGACAATGTAAGGGCCAAAGGCATTCCCTGCGTAGCCATCTTGCCGACGGCGTCCAATATCCGTTTTCTTTTTGCATGGTCTTAGCTAGGTACACGCCCCCTGCGTTAAATCCGCCTTTTCTGCGGTTCCCGCTGCATCTGAGAGCGAGGGCAAGATGCCCTCGATCCGTGGAAGGCAGGCCGGTACTGTCGTGTACTTTCTTAGCGATGCTCGCCTCTGTGCTGCTGGGGTGCCGCGCCGATCCCCCCCAAGCCCTCGACTTGGCCGGCCATTCGGTCGATCCCTTTGTCAACCGCGATTCCGTGGCGGTGTTGCTCTTCGTCCAGACCGATTGCCCCATCTCCAACCGCTACGCCCCAACCATCGCCCGGCTCCACGCCCGCTTCGAGCCGCAAGGCGTTGCGTTCTACTTGATTTACCCCGACCGCGGCGAAGATGCGGATGCCATCCGCCGCCACGGCCGGGAATACGGCTTGCCGGGCCGCGCCCTGCGGGATGTGCAGCACGCCCTCGTCAAAAGAGTCGGCGCGACCGCGACCCCAGAAGCCGTGGTGTTGGGTGGGCGCGGCAACATCCTCTATCGGGGCCGCATTGACGACCGCTACGCCGCCTTCGACCAAGTGCGCCCCCAGCCGACCCGGCACGACCTCGCCAACGCCCTAGAGGCCGCCCTCGCTGGACGCTCCCCAGACCCGAGCGCGACCGAGGCGATTGGCTGCTTTATCGCGGACCTGCAATGACGCGCTCGCGCTCTTGGCTGTTCTTGGCCTGTTTGGGATGCAGTGGCGGCGAGGAAATCCCGACCTTCAACCGCGACATTGCGCCAATAGTCTTTCAGCACTGCGCCCCCTGCCACCGGCCGGCCGGGCCGGCCCCCTTTGACTTGCTCGGCTATGCGGATGTACGCGCCCGCGCCGAGCAAATCGCCGTTGTCACCGAGAGCCGCTACATGCCGCCGTGGAAGCCCAAGCGCGGCTATGGTCGCTTTGCTGACGAGCGCGGGTTGAGCGCCGAGCAGATTGCCGCGATCCGCCGCTGGGTTGACCACGGCAAGCAGGAGGGCCATTTGGCCGACCGGCCTCCGCAGCCCCAGTGGGAGGGCGAGTGGGAGCTGGGCCAGCCCGATTTGATCGCCGCCATGCCCTCGGCCTACACCCTGCGGGCCGACGGCCCAGACGTCTTTCGCAACTTTGCCATCCCTCTGCCCGTTGACTCCACTCGCTACGTCAAGGCCCTAGAGTTTAGGCCGGGCAATGCGCGCATCGTCCACCACGCCACCATGATGATCGACCGCAGCGGCGCGGCGCGGCGGCGCGACGGGCGCGATGGCGTCCCGGGCTTTGACGGCATGAGCTTTGGCGAGGCCGAGGACGCCGACGGGCACTTTCTCGGCTGGACCCAGGGCAAGACCCCCTACCCGGGCAGCGACAGCTTGGCTTGGCGGCTCGATCCGGGCACGGATTTGCTGCTGCAGTTGCACCTGTTGCCGACCGGCAAGGAGGAGTCCATTGAGGCGCGCGTCGGCTTGTTCTTTGCCGCTGGGCCGCCGAAGAGACGCCCGGCCATGCTGCGCTTGGGCCGCAAGGACCTAGATATACCGGCTGGTGCGCACGACTATTGGATCCGCGATTCGTACCGGCTGCCCGTGGACGTCGAGGTCCTGACCATCTACCCGCACGCCCATTATCTCGGCCGGGAAATCCAAGCGTACGCCGAGCTGCCCAACCAAGAGCGGGAGTGGCTTATATGGATTGAGGACTGGGACTTTAGCTGGCAGGACGACTACCGATTTTCTCCGCCGGTCTTTTTGCCGGCTGGCTCGACGCTGGTCATGGAATACGCGTACGACAATTCCGCGCAAAACCCCCGCCAACCCCACGCCCCCCCCGTGCGAGTGCGCTATGGGCTGCACTCAACTGACGAGATGGGCGACCTAACGCTGCAGCTTTTGCCGCGCCGCCCCGAAGATCTAGAGCGGCTCCGCCGCGACTTCTACCGCAAGTGGCTGGAGCAGGAAATCGACGGCTACGAAAAGCTGCTCGAAGCCGATCCCCGAGACTGGGATACCCACCACACCTTGGCCATGTTCTACATGCGCTCCGGCCAGCGTCCATCGGCACTGGCGCATTTTGAGCGGGCACTGGCATACAACCCGGAGTACCCGGAGGCGCACGTGAACTTTGGCATTGCACTGGCCCAAGGCCGCCAATGGGAGCGCGCCGTCGTCCACTTTGAACGGGCCTTGCAGAGCAACCCCGATTTTGCCGAGGCCCACTTCAACTTGGGATTGGTGCTGGAGATGCTGGGCCGCTCGGCCGAGGCCAAGCCCCACTTTGACGCGGTCGTGCGCCAGCGGCCCGCCATGGCCACGGCCATCCAACAGCGCTTGGCCAAGCTGCGCCGCTAGCCCCGGCCTTTTCCCAGCGTCGTCGCCAACCCCAAGACGAGCTGCCGACCGGCCGGAAAATTGCGCCCGTGCAGCGAGAAGCGCACGGCCGCCTCGATCACCGTGCGCTGGCCGACGGCGTAGAGCAGGGCCGGCGTCAGGTACGCGATGCGCTTGATCTCGGCTTCAATCCCGCCAAAGACTACGGCCGGCCGGCTGCGGAGCACCTCGCACTTGCCCAGCAGCATGAGCGGCCGGGCGAGTTGGTAGCCCAACTCGGCGTTGAGGAACCACTCGTCGCCGGGGTCGCGGTCGATGCGCTCGTTGCGGGTGCGGACGCGATAGCCGAGGTCGAGGTTGCCGTACAAGGGCCGCGGCCAAAAGGAGCGCCCCACCTGCCCGACCAAGTCGAAATCCCACTGTCCTTCGCCCACCGGGATCAGCCCGTCTTCGTTTTTGAACGCGCCGGTCGGCATCTTGACGCCGGCCTTGAGCGCGAGGACCAAGGGCTTGGCCAAGAGGCGAAATTTGACTAAGGCGCGGAGGTCGCTTAGGCCGGTAGCCGTGCGGGGTTTGGCAAACGCGGCGTTGGCAAAGGATTGGTCGAAATAAGGAACCTGCAAGCCGAGGTCGAGGCGGTCGGTGACGCCGTATAGGCCCTCGAAAAAGATGGCCCGCGATTCGTACTGCCCGTCTAGGTCGTAGCGGGCGCGGGTCCCGGGCGCGCCAAAGCGGCCCTTGCCGACGTACCACTCCTGCGTGCGCTGCTGGAAATACGTGAGCTTGCCCCAGAACTGGCCTTGCGGCAAAGTCCACGCGCCGGCCCCCGCATCGGCGGCCGCGCCTAAGAGTGCTAAACCGACCAGCAGGTGTTTGACCATGGCCGCCTTCCTTTTGCGTGTTTCCTCATAGATGGTAAATAAGTACTTTTGAGGTTGTGCATATACTAACGTTGGGAATCAATCACCGCACCGCGCCGGTGGAAATCCGCGAGCGGCTGGCCTTCCCCGCCAGCGACCAGCCCTCGGCCCTAGCCCGGCTCGTCGGGGACTACGGGCTGCACGAGGCGGCCATTCTCTCCACCTGCAACCGCTCTGAGCTGTACTTGGCAGCCGATGGCGCGAGCGGGCTGGCGCAGGTGCGCCGCTTTCTCGCCGAGTGTCGAGGCGTAGATGTCGCGGCGCTCGAAGCGCATTTCTACCAGCTCAACGACTCAGACGCGGCCATTCACCTTTTTCGCGTTGCCAGCGGCATTGACTCCCTCGTCGTCGGCGAGTCGCAGATTCTCGGCCAAGTGCGTCAAGCGCTGGCGACCGCCCAGCAAAACGGCGCGGCGCGGCTGTTGCTCAACGAGCTTTTTCAGCGCTCGTTGCGCGTGGGCAAGCGCGCCCGCGCCGAAACCGAGATTGGCCGCGGCCGGCTGTCGATTGGCACGGCCGCGGTCGAGCTGGCTGGCCAAGTCTTTGAAAACCTAACGGGCTGCTGCGCCCTCTTGGTCGGCGCGGGCGAGATGGGCGCGCTCACGGCCCAGTACTTGCTCGACGCCGGCGTCGAGCGGCTGTTGGTCAGCAGCCGCACGGTGGCCCGCGCCCAGTCGCTGGCCGGCCGCTTGGGCGGCGAGGCCGTGCCCTTTGCGGAGCTAGCCGCTCGGCTCGCGGGCGTGGACATCGTCATCTCGGCGACCGCGGCGACGGGCTACGTCATCCGGCCCGCGGACTTGCGCCGGGCCATGGCGCAACGCCGCGGACAGCCCCTGTTCCTCATCGACATTGCCGTGCCGCGCGACATCGACCCGGCCGTGCGCACCATCGACAACGTCTTCCTGTTCGACGTGGACAATCTAGAGCAAGTCGTTGCGGCCAACCGCCAAGAGCGCGAGGGAGCGATCCGCTGCGTACAAGCCATTATCGACCACGAGCTCAAGGGGTTTTTGCATTGGTTCAACGCCTTGGGCACAGGGCCGCTAATCCGAGCCTTGCACCAGCGCGCCGCTCGGCTGCAAGAGCAGGAACTCGCCCGGTGGGCCGCCCAACTCGGCCCGCTGTCCGCGGCCGACCGCCAGCTCGTTGAGCGCATCTTGCGCGGGTACACCAACAAGCTCCTGCACGATCCGCTCGTGCAAATCCGCGAGTTTGCCAACGACGACGAGGGCTATGTCCGCCTCGATACGGTGCGTCGCCTCTTCCGGCTCGATCCCGAGGCCGAGGAGGAAAAGGCGTGACGACGTTTTGCATTGTCTCTCTCGGCGCGGCCTTGGCGTTTTACTTGGCGGCCGCGCTGCTGTTTCAAGGACACTTCCTCTGGCACAAAAGCGACTGGGACGCGCTGGGGCGCAAGAGCCTCAAGTTGGGATTGGCCGTCCACGCCGTCAGCATCGTGCTGCACTTCGCGCTTTCTGGCCAAGCCCTCTTCGCCAATATGTTGGTGATCATCGCCTCGCTGGTCATGGCCTTGGTGGTTGCCGGCCTGCTCGGCGAGCGCTATGCGCGCATTCGCCACCTCGGGCTGCTGACCGCGCCCCTCGCCTTTCTCGGCTTGCTCTATCCGCTGCTGCTGCCCATTCGCTTTGAGCAGGCCGAGTCGATCCTCGTGGAGTACCCCTTCCTCGGCATCCACGTGGTGCTAACCCTGCTCGGGCACGTGGGCTTCGCGCTGGCGTTTTGCGCTGCGGTCGGCTACCTCGTCCAACACCAAGCCCTGAAAAAGGGCCGGCTCAACAGCTATTTGCCCGCGCTCGACACAGCGGCCACGGCGACCTTTCGCTTTGCCGGTGGGGGCTTTTCGCTCTTTACCTTGGGCTTGGGCATGGGCGCGATTTGGCTCTTTGGCGCGCCGGGCGAATACCTCGCGGGCCGGGATGCCAAAATCTGGCTGGCCCTGCCGACGTGGTTCGTCTTTGGCATCTACCTCTACTTGCGCGGCATTGATCGTCGGCACGGTCGCCGCCTCAAGTGGCTGGTGATTGCGGGGTTTGTGCTGGGGCTGATCAACTTGCTGTGGGTGCGCCACGATTTCGTCAACTTTGTCTAGCGCACCGCCGAGGCAGGAGGAACCGATGTGCTCTACTGGGGGTCTGACATGTACCCTACAACGCCCGGTCTATTTAGGACCTTGTGAAAGGAGCCGCGTTATGAGCTATCGATTCACGTTTATCGTCTGCTTGGCCACGCTGGGGCTGGCCGCCGCTGGCTGGGGACAAGCCGACGGCAAAATAGCGTTTATCTCCGACCGCGAAGGGCACGAGGACGTGTGGATTATGGACGCGGACGGGAGCGACCCCGTAAACCTGACCCAAGGACGGGATTGCGCCAGCCCGGCTTGGTCCCCGGATGGCGCGAAGATCGCGTACATCGGCGACGTTTTTGACGACGGTCAGTACGGTGGGGAAATCTGGTTGATGGATGCCGATGGCGGCAATCAACAGCAGCTAACGGACGATTCCGTCGATAGATTACGTCTTTCATGGTCTGAAGACGGGAGTAGCATTTACTACGACATCCTAGGGGTGCCTAGAGACGATGGTGATGGGTACAGTATTGATTCGTTTGTCATGGCACTGGACGGAAGCGGTCCGTCGCCCGTGGACTCGCGAGCGGCACACTACCACTCTAGTCGTTCCCCGGACGGGACCAAAGAAGCACTCATCTCGTTGCGGGAAAAAGGGCACGAAGATAGCATCGTTCGTCTCTATATCAGCGATGCTAGGGAAGATGAGCACTCGATTTTCCTCCGGCCTATCAGTGGAGTCGAGCTCTCGGTTATCCCCCTTCTTGGCATCCCTCAGCCGTCCACTTGTGGGGAATCCTATGGATGTGTGAGCGATAACAACTGGAGTACTCGTCCTACTTGGTCGCCCGATAGCATGAGAATGGCTTTCGCTTCTCTCACTGCTCTTATTTGGGCCGTTGATCTAGACGGGAGCAACTTAGTCGAATTGACCAACGGCTTGGGCGGACGCAGTCCCGTTTGGCAGCCGATTTCCCCTTCCGCTGCTGCTACGAGCGTCGAGTCCGAGTCGTGGGGACAGGTCAAATCGCTGCTTGCAGCCGGAACCCGTTAATCGCGTCTCGCCCGTTCTGCCATAAGGAGTCATAGATACCCGATATGCCCAACCCAATGCTCACCCCGGAAGAAGCCCGTGCCATCGTCCTCGAACACGTGAAAGTCCTCGGCCCTGAGCGCGTTGCGCTGCTCGACGCTACCGGCCGCGTGCTCGCCCAAGACGTGTTGGCGCGGCGCGACAATCCACCCTGCGACAATTCGGCTATGGACGGCTATGCCGTGCGTCACGCGGACGTAGCCGCCGCGACGGACGCTGCGGCCATAGCCTTGGCGGTCATTGAAGACATCCCGGCCGGCAAAGTGCCGCAGAAAACGGTTGGCCCCGGTCAAGCTAGCCGCATTATGACGGGCGCGGCCGTGCCAGTCGGTGCCGACGCCATCGTCCCGGTAGAGGACACCCGCCCCGCCGGGCAAGAGGTCGAAATCTGCGCCGTTGAAGAGCGCGGCGCACACATTCGCCGGCGCGGCGAGGACATGCGCTGCGGCGAGCCGATCATCAAGGCCGGGACCGAGTGCGGCCCGGGCGAACTGGTCGTGCTCGCCGCCGTGCAGCAGAGCTTCGTCTCCGTGTACCGCCGGCCGTGCGTCGCCATCCTCTCCACCGGCGACGAGTTGGTCGAAATTGAGGAGACCCCCGGAGCAGGCCAGATCGTCAACAGCAATACGTGCGCTCTAGCGGCCTTCTGCCGCGCCCACGGGGCCGAACCCATCATGCTGCCCACCGTGCCGGACGACGAGGCCGCGATCCGCGCCACCATTGAGGCCGCGATCCGCGCTGACTTTGCCGTTTCCTCGGGCGGGGTCTCGGTCGGCGAATACGACTTTGTCAAAAAGGTCCTCGACGACTTGGGGAGCGAAACGATCTTCTGGCGCGTGGCCATGAAGCCGGGCAAGCCGCTGGTCTTTTGCACAGTCGGCGGCGTGCCCTATTTCGGCCTACCCGGCAACCCGGTATCGAGCATGATGTCCTTTCTCCAGTTCGTGCGGCCCGCCATCCGCAAGGCCGCCGGCTATCCGCAATCGGCGTGGTTTTTGCCCGAGGCGTCCGCCCGGGTGGAAAGCCCCTGCGCCAACGACGGCGACCGCCGCCAGTACCTGCGCGCTACCTTGCGCTACCAAGACGGCCAATTCTGGGTGCGCCCCGCCCGCAGCCAAGGCTCGCACATAATCAGCTCCATGCTCAACGCCAACAGCTTCGTCGTCCTCGAACCCCATCAGCGCGCCGAGGCCGGCGACTTAGTGAGGGTGCAGGTGGTTGGAGAATTTGTGATGAGTGGGATGGGTTAAGACGATGCAGAACGGCCGTTACTGAGCCGCAGATTCCTCAGACTGGCTCGGGATCGGACCTTCCCCGATTTGGAATGGCGGCGTTTCCGCTCCCCTTACGTTAAAATCTTCGGCCAACTTCCGAACGGACTTGGCGCGGGTCCCGTCGTAGTGCATCTGGCCCGGATAGATGTTAAGACTGACATTTTCCCGGTTCCAAGCGTTCCACAGCGCGGCGAGGCGGGCCGCTGTTTCGGGGTCGCCATCAATCCGATTGCGCGCCTCGCTTGGGTCGCGTTCCAAATCGAAAAGCTGGACTTCGCCCCCCTCGCTGTCCCTGATGAGCTTTGCGCGGCCGGTGCGGACCGCGAACAGCGTATTGTGCGGCACCTCGTTTGCCCGCCGCCAGAAGAGGGCTTTGTGCGGGGAACCGGCGGTCTCGCCGCGGAGGAATGGGTCGAGGTTGACCCCGTCCAGCGGGCGACTGGCGTCGGCCTCTGAGCCGACCAAGGCCATTGCCGTCGCGGCGATGTCGAGGCTGCTAACCATCGGCTCAAAGGTTTCACCCTGCGGCCACCGAGCCGGCCATGAGGCCACAAAGGGCACCCGTACCCCGCCTTCGCGGAAGCTGTTTTTGCCCCTGCTGAACGGGGAGTTGTCCGCCCAAGTGTGCCGGTCCTCGTCGTCCTTCGGGTAAACGCCGCCGTTGTCGCTGAGGAAGAAGATCAGGGTATTGTCGCGTTCTCCGGTTTTCGCGAGGACGTCCAGCACCCGCCCGATGTTCTGGTCCAACGAGCTAACCATGGCCAAGTAGGTGCGGCGCCTTTGGTCACTGAGACCGTCCGGGGTCTGCTGTTTGTCCAGCAGGCTATGCACTTTAGAAGTGATCCGCTGGGAATACTTCTCAATGAGGTTTTCGGGGGCCTGCAAGGGGGTGTGCGGCGCGTTGTACGCGAGGTACAGGAAGAACGGTTCGTCGCGGTTCTCATGGACGAATTCAATCGCGTGGTCCGTAAGCACATCGGTTAGGTAGCCGTCGAACCCGGTCGCGCTGCGATTCTCATTGAGCGGGAGGTAGCTAATGATGGCTTGGGAAGGCCCAGAGTGAGCACCATCGACCTCGAAGTAGTTGTGTTCTCCGCCGAGGAAGCCATAGAAGTAGTCGAACCCGCGGTTGAGCGGATTAAAGGGCGGCGCAGCACCCAACTGCCATTTGCCGACGATGCCCGTCTGGTAGCCCGCGTCCTTGAGGTACGCGGCCACGGTCGTCTCCTCCACCGGAAGGCCGTACTCCGGGTCGAAGGGCGCGTAGGCGAGGTTGGCCTCCATGCCGAAGCGCGCCGGGTAGCGGCCGGTTATCAGGCCGGCCCGGGATGGACCGCAGGTGGGATGCACGACGTAGCCATTGGAAAAAATTATGCCCTCGTCGGCCAGCCGGTCGATGTTGGGCGTCTCGATTTCGGTTGCGCCGTTGTAGCTGACGTCGTTGTAGCCGAGGTCATCGACGAAGATGAGGACGATGTTCGGCCGGAGTTCCTCGCCTTTTAGCAAACATCCCGACGCGAACGCCTGAACGGCCAGTAGGCAGACGATGACGATCGCTTGCCGTAGCCAGCGCGTGACTTTTGTGTATGAAGCAGGTCGCATTGACATTTGTATTAGGATCCAGAGCGGTGGTGAAGTGCTGATAGCGCGATCCACAAGACCGCCTCGAGGAAGCGTTTGCAGCGATTTTTCTCGCTTACAGCGGCGTTGAGGCATCTCGCAGAAAGGTGGGAATTTTAGGTTATTGTTTAGAAGAAATAATACATGTTGCAGGGTTCTACGACAAGGTTCGCAACGGCTGCGACCGCCCAAGAGCCAACTTGATTCCCCAAGGAGATTTTTATGAACCGCCCCCCCGCAAAATTCAAGCGCGTACCCGTCGCCACGCTGCGCTCCTTTACCGCCGCCTGTCTCAAGGCCGCCGGGCTGCGCTCCGACCACGCCGACCAGCTAGCCGAGCTGCTGTCCAACTCGGACCTGCGCGGCGTGCGCTCGCACGGCACTCGCGCCATGGTTGGCTACTGCGGCAGCCTGCGCGATGGCACCGTCAACCCCAGCCCCGACCTGCGCGTACTCCAAGATACCGAGACCACCGTTCTCATTGACGGCGATGGCGGCTTGGGCTACGCGCCGATGATGCTGGCCGCCGAAAAGGCCATTGAGAAGGCCAAGCGGTACAAGGTAGCTCTCGGCGCGGCCTGTCACCTCGGACACTACGGCTCGGCTGGGCACTATGTGCGCCGTGCCATGCAGGAGGGCTGCTGCGCCTTTTCCGTTCAGGGGCACCATCCCAATTATTTCGGCGAGGGCGGCGGCAATCGCGGCCAGCAGTCGGCCTACTGGGGCAATCCGCCGATCTGCTTTGGCTTTCCCGCAAAAGAAGAGCCGCCGCTGGTCCTCGACGCGGCCACTTGCATCTTGGCCGACTACCACCGCGGCCCGAAATACGACGCCTTACAGGAGCTAATCCCGCCGGCTTTCTTCAAGTCAATGGGCTACACCGGCTCGGCCTTGACGCTGGGCGGTGCCTTCGTCGGCCAGAACAGCGGCCGCGCCCAGGCCGTGGCCCAGCGGTGGCCCCGTGCGGGCAATGGCGGCCTAATCATGGTCATGGACATCGGCGCGTTCGCCCCGCCCGATGCCTTCCGCGCCGGCGTTGACAATCTCGTGCGCGGCGTCCGCGAGACCATGGACCCGGTGCGCGGCTACGACGAGGCGACCCTGCCGGGCACCGTTGAGCACCGCAAGAGCGAGGAATACGCCCGCGAAGGGATTCCGATGGACTTGGACGATTTGGAAAGGCTGGCAGCGTGTGGCCGCGAGTTGGGGGTTGAAACGGGGTGGGAGTGACGATGGCGGTGAAGGGTTTACGCCCGGAGGTTGGGACGACAGTTTGGGATTTCGCGTTGCCCTAGTGTTTTAAGTCGTACATAAAGACATTTCTTGACAAAGTTAGAAGTATGATTCTGTTGGCCAGCGAGATGCTTGCCCTTGATGATAAGGAACTGGCGGCGGCGGTGGAAAACGGAACGATTACGGAGGTTATATACAATGAGTAAACACTATAAAAGTGACGCGCTAGAGGCCGTACACGAGACTGCGCTAGGGCTACATGATGCAGGCGTCATGGATAAAACGACCATGAAGACGTTCGACCAGATGTGCCTGACGCCAGATATGGAAGCTAGGACAGACGTTTCGGCCTACATCAGCGATCTAAAGAAAATTCTGACCGACCTTCGGGCTACTGGCGATGATGGGTTTGAGGGTTTGATCGGAGCCGCGCTGAGCGAAATCGCCGGAGTCCCATTTAGACTGGCCAGTAGCGGTTTACAATTCGGAGTTGACGGTAGATCTACCTATGCAGACGACGGCATCTGTTTCGAGTGTAAGCGTTATAAAGGTCAAGTGCCTAGGAAGGAAATCACGTCAAAACTCGGTGAACTCTCGATTAGAGGCAGCGATCTCGACCTTTGGGTACTCTGTGCTACTTCGCCGATTAACAGTCAACTTGCAGACTACGTACACTAGTTTGGCGCGAGACATGAAATTTCCACTCTAATTCTCGATTGGTCTGCAAGCGGTTTGCCGCCCTTAGCTGTTGCTCTAGCGATGGCGTCTAAAAAAGTTCAAGACTTTCTCCGCAACCACAAATCGCTCACAAAGGCGGAAGATGCTCTCGCGGCTATGAAGAACGATCCGGCGTTTGAAGGTCACGCTAAGAAAATACGTGCGATCCTGCGCGAGTTCGTCGGCAACCTATCCTGCTCCCGACAGCAAATGCGGAATCGCCACGTGGCGCAGCCGCCCGTCCGGGCTGGGGATGCTCGACGCATCGTTTGAGGCCACCAAGCCCAACAGTAGCGGCTTGTCCAGCAAGTCCTCTAGGCCGCGAAGGGGGCGAAAATCAGTGGCACTGACCCGCGCGGTCTGCCTAACTTCCACGGCGATAAACCCATCCTCGCGCTCAATCAACAAGTCTAACTCGCGCCGGTCCGCGGTGCGTAGATGGTATAGCTCAACCGGCAGTTGGGCGTTGCGGCACTGCTTGTAGATTTCCGCCACCACCGCGCTTTCCAGTTCCGTGCCGTCAATCTCCCCGCGCTTTCGCAGAATACTCCGGCGGATCCCCGGATCGACAAAGTGCAGCTTGCTTTGCTTGCTCAGGCGTTTTTCTGCGTTGCGATACCACGCCGGTAACAGAATAATCTGGTAGCTAAGTTCCAAGTAGCGCATGAACTGCCGTGCGGTCGCCGGCGATACATCGCTCAGCCGGGCCAGATCCGAAAAATTGATCACCTGCCCCGAACGCAGAGCCGCCGCTTGCTGAGCGCGGACAAAAGGCTCCAGCCGCCGCAACTGCGCCAAATCGCCCAAGTCGCGCTGGAGGTACATCGCTTGGTAGTCCTGCAACCACGCGAAGCGGTCCTCGTCGGCCCATTCCCTAATCCGCGGCATCCCACCCCAGTGAAGGAAGTACTCCCAGCGCGTTTTGGCCTGCGCGTAGGCTGGGGTAATGCGGTACATCGCCGGGCACAGCCGGTCGAGGGCGTGGAGCGGATCGTCGGCCGCGAGTATCTCGACCAATCGGCTCGCGCCGGTTGTTGTCAGCAGTTCCGGCAGGGTAAACGGGAAAAGCGCCCGCAGCGCAGCGCGTCCAGCGAGCGATTCGCGCACTTTTTCGAGCAGCAGAATCTGGCTCGACCCTAGCAGGACATACCGCACCCCTGCATCGCGGTCGTAACACGCCTTTAGGGTCTCGATGACCGCCGGCAGCTTCTGCGCCTCATCGACGATGGCGCGGGGGTAGCGGGCCACCCATTCTTCCGGCCCTAGCTGCTCGTAGGCCGCTCGTTCCACCGGCGAATCTAGGTTAATCACCGGATAGTCGGGGAACGCCATGTTGGCAAGGGTGGATTTCCCCACTTGGCGTGCTCCCGTAAGCACGAGGAGACGTCCGCGCTCGCGCTGGTGAATATCCTGTATGTCTTGTTGGATTTGGCGTATAATTTGAATCATTACTGCAAAATTTACGCCATTTTTAGAAAGAAACAACTACGGGCCGCCCGCATCGCCCGCTACTCAATCGGCACTTCTCGCCCCTGTGCGGCCGATTCGTACAGGCCGTCAATCATCTTTTGCACCATCAGCCCGTGCGCTCCGGGGGCTAGGGTTTCTGCATCGTAGAGTACGCAATCGACAAAGTTGCGCATCCTCAAGCCGAAGGAGTCGGCCGCTGGGCCGCTGGGCATCCAGTTGGGCTGGGTGTTGACCATGTAATCGTTGGCGTCGTGGAAAAAACCCGGCGGGTCCCAGTTGGCGCCGCCTTTGTCGCCCATCAGCGTGAAGTTCCACTCGTTTTTCTCGATATGAGCGGCAAAGCTGGTCTCAATACTGAGCATCGCGCCGGTTGCAAAGCGGATGTGTCCCACCATTAGGTCCTCTACCGTATAGGTCTTGTAATCCCAGTTGGGCCAGAGCGAGCGCACGTTTGACGGCTCGTCGCCGATATAGGTATAGGTGCTGCCACTCGCTGCCACTGGCTGGGGTGCGCCCATCGCATAGTGCGTGGTCTCCAGCATGTGGACGCCGATATCGATCAGCGGCCCGCCGCCTTGCAGCTCCTTGCGGCCAAAGACTCCCCAGTTGGGAATGCCCCGCCGCCGCAGGGCCTGTACCCGGGCGTACAGGAGCGTGCCCAGCTCGCCGTCGTCAACGAGCTTCTTGACAAACTCCGTCTTTGGATCGTAGCGGTTCTGAAATCCAATGATCAGCTTTTTGCCGTTTTTCTCGGCCGCGTCGAGCATCTCTTGGCCCTCGCGGGCGTTCATAGCCAGCGGCTTCTCGACGAGGACATGGGCACCCGCGTCGAGCGCGGCGATAGCGCAGGGGGCGTGCAGGCCATTGGGCGTACAGACGCTCACCGCGTCGGGCTGGGCCTGCTGGAGCAGGTCCTCGTAGCGGGCGTAGGCTTGGGGGATTTGGTATTCCTCGCAGCAGGCGCGCGCCCTTTCGAGGACCACGTCCGCCACGGCTACTATCTCCACGTCGTCCATGTCTTGGTAATAGCGTATATGCGCCTTGGCGATGCCGCCAGCACCAATTAGGGCGACGCGCAGCTTGTCTTGCGTGTTCATGGCTATCCGTCTTGGAACTGCTCGATGAGCGGGCGCACGGCTGGGTGCCCATCCACGCTGCGCCCGGGGTGGATGATCAGCCGGTAGCGGAAGACGGCTTTGGCGCCGCTGGGGATGGTCAGGCTCGCGTCTAGGCTTTTGTCGCCCTTGAAATCGTGCACCCCAAAGGGGTTGGCGGTAAACAGCCCGTACCCGCGCACGTGCCAGTAGGTCGGGTGGCGGGGATTGTCGCGGTGATCGACGACGGTGTGCCCCCACTCCTCGCCATCGGCCACCGGCCCGGAATAATCCACCCAAGCGGCCTGCTGGCCCCAAGTGCTCTCTGGCCCTTGGCCGTTTTCAAAGACTTGGCCGGCCGAATTTTCAATCCGCCCGGCGGCCTTGGCATCCATTGAGGTCGGCACCCGGATGGCAAACAGCCCGCCTTCTTTGGTGTCGCCAAAGGTCGCGTCGCCGTAGCGAGCGCGGAATTCGCTGCGTTGGTCCACGATCCGCAACGCTCCTTCAGGGCGGATCGCGAGGGTGCGCCGCTCCTCCAACAGCTTCTCCCCCTCCGGCCCAAACCAATCGACGATCCCATCGATCTGGGCGACGCCGGCGGCGGCGGCGACTACTGGCTCGCCGCGCTGGAGCATGGTGCCGTGGCCAGTGCCCTCGTCCCACAGGTTGTGGCCGTTGACGAGGCCGTGGGCCGTGTACATGCCGCGATGGTGGTAGTGGTCTTGGTTTTCGCCGGCGACGTTTTCCATTGGGTAGGCGCGGGTCAGACCGGTGCCGCTGGGCGTCAGCACGGGATAGAGGTACGGGCGGCACACGTAGTGGCCGTAGCGGTACTCGGTAAAAAGCTGGCCGTCGATCGCGACGACGGCCTTGCAGTCTGCGGGATGTAGCTCGATGTCGATCATGGTTGCCTTTCGGTTATGCGGCCCGGCCACAGCAGTGCTTGTACTTCTTGCCGCTGCCGCAGGAGCACGGGCGGTTGCGGCCGGGGGTCTTTGGGTGCAGGGCCGCCTTGACCGCGTCCCTGTTTCTGGCCCATTCCATTACACCGAGGGCCGGTCGGCCGTGCCGCAATTCGTGCGCCATAAAGCGCATGTAAGGGTCAACGTGCCCGAAGTACATCTTGTACCCTTTGCACAGATAGTTGAGACCGGCTTCGCCGCGCGGGGTTTTGGTAAAGCGGTGCTTGGGGCAGCCGCCGTTGCAGGCAAAGCGAACATCGCATTCGACGCAGTACTGGGGCAGCGCGTCCTTTTTGTCCTGCCCGAACTGGGCCTGCTGCGGGCTGGCGACCATATCGCGGATGCTCTCGTCGTGGACGTTGCCCAGCCGATAATCCGAGTACACGAAGTGGTCGCAAGAGTACAGGTCGCCGTTGTGCTCGATGATCAGGGCCTTGCCGCAGGTCTCGGCAAAGATGCACAGGCTCGCGTCTTGGCCCAGCCACGAGCCGAGGGTCACGTCAAAGAGCTGCACAAAGACTTGGCCGACGTCGTGGCGCACCCACTCGTCAAAGATCGCGCAGAGGAACTTGCCGTACTGCCCCGGCCCCACCGACCACTTGGAAACCGGCGCCCGGCCCTCGTAGTCGGGATCGACTAATTCCAGCCCATCGTCGTCTGGCTCGTGGGCGACGCGCTCGACGATGGGAATAAACTGCATAAACCCCGAGCCCTCTTGGCGCAGGAAGCGATAGACTTCGAGCGGATGATCGGCGTTGTGGTTTTGTAGCACGGTCAGGGTATTGAATTCCACCGCGTGCTTTTTGAGCATTTGCAAGCCGGCATACACTCGGTCGTACGTTGGCTTTTGCCCCTTGTCAACTCGGTAGCGGTCGTGGAACGGGCGCGGCCCGTCAATCGACAGCCCGACTAGGAATTTGTTTTCGGCGAGGAACTCGCCCCACTCGTCGTTGAGGAGGATGCCGTTGGTCTGGAAGGCGTTGGTGACCAGCTTGCCGTTGGCGTACTGCTGCTGTAGCTGGACCGCACGGCGGAAAAAGTCCACGCCCATTAGGGTCGGCTCGCCGCCCTGCCAAGCAAAATCTACCTGCGGCACATCTTGGGCCTCGATGTACTGCTTGACGTAGAGTTCGAGCGTCTCGTCGGACATGCGCCAATTTTTGTGCGCGTCCGGGTAGAGCTTTTCCTTCTCCAGATAGAAGCAGTACTTGCAGTCGATGTTGCAGACCGAGCCCGAAGGCTTGGCCATTACGTGGCAAGACGCCGGAGCAGGGGTGAGTGTGGTCGCAGTTTCCATCAGGGGCTATCTTGAGGTGGTGAGTATGATAGGGTTTGCCCTTCCGCAATGCAATCTAGGAAAATCTAATGCGTACTATTTTCGTCGGCGACATCCACGGCTGCGCGGCCGAGCTTGCAGCCCTGCTGGCAAAAGCAGACTACGACGCGGCCCGGGATCGCCTGTTGCTGACCGGCGATGCTTTTTCTCGCGGCCCCGACCCGCTAGCGGTGTGGCAGTTGATCCGCGATACCGGGGCCGAGATGGTGTTGGGCAATCACGACGCCCGTCTCTTGAAGCAGCTAACCGCTCAGGCCAAGGGCCGCAAGCCCAAAGAGAAGTTTGCCGATCAAGGCTATACCCGCGCCCAGCTCCAGCCCGTCCACGGCGAAATTCTCGCTTGGCTCCGGCAGTGCCCGCTCTACATCGCGGAAGACGCCTTTCTCCTCGTCCACGCGGGCATCCACCCGCAAAAGGACTTGCGAGGCACTCGCCGCGCCGAATTCCTGAAAATCCGCACTTGGCCGCCCACCCGCGATCTTTCCGGCCCGCGGTGGCACGATTTCTACGAGCCGACGCATCCCCTGCTCGTCTTTGGCCATGACGCGCCCGGCGGCTTGGTGCTTAAAAAGCGCGCGGGCCGCCCCTATCTCCTCGGCCTCGACTCGGGCTGCATCTACGGCGGCCCCCTCAGCGGTTATGTGCTTGAAGAAGCGCGGCTCGTGCAAGTGGAGAGCCAGCAAGCCGCGGATGTATGGAAGCGGCGAGCTTAGGCGAGGTCGCCGCGCCAGAGCATTTGGACGAAGGTGGCTGCGGGCAGGATGTCGATCCCGTCGTCAGTGCGCCGGGCGCGGGGTTCAAGGCACGCGACAACTCGCCGGCCGACGCCCGGATGATCCTTCACTAGGCTACGCAGCCCTTTCAAGTGGTTGCTGACGATGGGATTGCTCGCCTTGGCTTCAACCGCTAGCTGCATGTCGCCCAAGATGAAATCAACCTCGGTCCCGCCGGCTAGACGCCAATACGTTAGATCGCCATCGAATGCTTGATAGTCGGCAAACGCGGCCAACTCGTGGAACACCCAGTTCTCAAATGCCTTGCCGTATAGAGCCGACCCTACCAGCAGTTGCCCTCGGCGGGCGAGGCGGTTGACCACTCCGACATCCGCAAAGTAGAACTTAGGCGCGGCAACCACTCGCCGCTTGGGACGCCGGCGGAAGGCGGGCAACCAGCGTCCGAGCAGCGCGTCTTCGAGAATCTCGTAGTAGCCTCTCGCCGTGTGACTGGAGACGCCGCACTCCCGTGCGATATTGGAGAAGTTGACCATTTCGGTATCGCCTAGAGCGGCCGCGTTCAAAAACCCGGCAAACGCGGGCAAGTTGCGGACCAGTCCTTCGGCCGCGATTTCCTCCTTGAGATAGTCGGCGACATACGCGTCGAGCAACCGGGCGGGACGGGCGTTGGCGTACATCCGGGGCAGGTAGCCGTGGTTGAGGAGCCGGGTGAGGTCAAAGTCTGAGCCGAGTTCCCGCGCCGTCAGCCCGTGCAGTTGATAGCGCACGGCTCGCCCGCCGAGCAGGTTGGCCCCTCCGCGCCGCACCTTGCGGGCACTGGAGCCGCAAAGGGCGAAGCTCAACCCTCGGTTTTCGAGCAGCCAATGCACCTCGTCGAGCAGGGCCGGTACTTTCTGAATCTCGTCAATGACGATCTGGCGACTGGCGTCGAACCCGGTCGCCTCGATTTCTTGACGCAAAAACTCTGGGTTGGCGACGTACCGTCTGAACTCGTCGGCCTTTAGGAGATCGAGCCACAGGCCGTCGGCGTACTGGTGTTTTAGCAGGGTGCTTTTGCCCGCCTGTCGCGGCCCCCAGAGGAAAAACGTCTCGGTGCCGGACGCGGGGAGGTCCAGCGATCGTTTGTACATGGACTTAAAATTAACGTGTAAATTTGAAATAGCGATTCAAAATTACATGATAATTTGAAGTAACGGTTCAAAATTACAACGTATCCCGAGCGCGGGAGCTATCCGACGTACACGTCTTCTTGCTTTGGTGGAAGGATACCGGCTCAGGTCCATGGGCCGGGTGCGATCCAGTCGGTCGGCCTAGAGTTCCCGGAGGAAAGAGCCGCGACAACGGGCCGCAGAAATCCACTCACCGAAGCCGTAATTTCTCCGAACGAGGCAGGCACGTGATCCTGCTGGAGCCTGTTGTGGAACGCCGCCCATTGGCTCTGCTTGGCATCGATGAAAGACTGAGAGAATGCCTCGATTTCCGCGGGTAGCACCGTGCTTCGCCGTTCAAAGGTCCGCCGAATGGCTTGGACCAACTTGGGGCCCTCAAAGTCGAACTGCCGAGACAGCAACCAGATGTCGTAGAAATCCTTCATCCGGCTGTTTAGCATACCTAGCTTGACCATGGCTTCGACCTTCTCCGAGATGGAACTCTCGCGGCTGTAACAGAACAATCGCGGTGCCGAGAAGTTCAATATGGTCGGAAAATCCAACTCTTTCGGTTCGGGATACACGACATCACCGAAGCCAATGTCGATCTGCATGTGAATTATCGCGGATCCCAATACGCCTAGGAACCGAATTCTGATCCCGTCGTAATCCGCGCCTTCGGTGATCCGCTCGGTGTGGATAGAATCCGGATCGAACGCAAGTCCGTCCGTTTCCACATTGACCATTAGGATGTCCCGCATCTGAGAGACGATATCGGCTTCTTCGTTGCGAGTCCTGCCAAGTAAGTCGATGTCCATGGTCGGACGGAATTCCGGTGAGTCCCAAACCCTCAGCATCAACGCGCCCTTGAGCACAAATCGATGGGCATGAGCGGATTGGGATAGCCGGTAGAGGAATCGCTCCATGGCGAAGTATTGAAGCATTTCGTTAAATGGCCGTCGTTCACTTCTGGCCCGATTGAGGAGGCGTTGCCGGACAGACGCGGACGCATTGCGAGGAGACGTCATACCAGTGCCTCTAAATAGGGCCACATCACCTTTTCTACCCGACAAATTCTGGCGTATTTGAGCAGTTCGCCGAGATTGAACCCGTTTCGCGTCTGGTGGAGCTTCAACGCTTCTAGCGCCACATCCATACCAATTTTGTTGCGAAACTTGAAGCAGTCGGCTAGGGTTTTCTCGCAACGGTAGATTTTAACGGGCACACCATCAATTAGGGGCGTTTCGATGCCGGACTTGTATGCTGCCTGCGAGAATCTGTGGGCTCGGATGGGAGGATAGTCGAGTGACGGAACCCGCGAGTCTCTTGGCACCGCCACAGAAATCTCATGGGGAATCTGAGTCGTGATGCTATGGTGAGCCAGCGCAGAGACGAGGCAAACGACGGCGTTGGGGAAGCGAAGGCTCACCGCGACCAGATCAGGGTTGCCGAGCGGAGGTAGTTCCCGCAATCGATAGATGCCTCTGCTGACCGGCTCGATGACGCCCCTGTCTTTGAGCGCATATAGCATGTAGCGTGTAATCCCGTGTGCGATGGCCTCGCTCATCCGAAGTTGGCCGCCGTACCTGCGGAAGATTTCTTCAGGACGTTTTTTCTTAGATCTAGACATATTGACTCCATTTAATTTCATATAGAGA
Organism: Candidatus Latescibacterota bacterium; assembly: GCA_965242865.1. GTDB lineage: Bacteria > Latescibacterota > UBA2968 > UBA8231 > UBA8231. The sequence continues at coordinate 2,679,202 of CBDETK010000013.1, read as the reverse complement.
CAATATGTCTGATTTTGGCTAATGATCAAGAGGAAATCATCGGTTGGGCCGCTGGTGAGGAAAGACGGACGACACTATGTGGGGGCAATCCGCGTCGAGCAGGCCAGACCGGCAAGCCCCGATTCACGTTCGGCTACTGGGGACTTGACAGATTGTAGTTACATCGTAATTTACATTAGTAAATTACACTTGTCGCTTATCAGAGAGATGCCTATATGTATATTACGATTGCAGAGTTAGCCCGTTCCGTGGATAAGAGCGAGACCTACATTCGCCAACACATTCATCGAGGGCACTTGGCCGTGCGAAGGGAAGGGCGCAATGTGTCCGTGTCACTTGACGAAGCAATGCGTTGGGCGCACGAGCGCGGGCTTTCCTTCAATTTACCGGCTCGCGCCCCGGTGACGACGGGGGCTATGGAGAGCCGAACCGCTCGGATGACGGTATTGGCGTGGCATTCGCCGAGCGCACCGCTTCGCAACTTGTTCACGCTCATACGCCACCGACGTCAGGATGCGCTAGGGCCTTGGGCTGGCGAACCGGACGAGACTTGGTCGAGTATCGACCTTGGACATGAACTCCGACTGTTTTCCTTAGAAGCGTCGTGGGAATGCTGCTACACATTGGTTGGTCAAATCTTGGATTCGGGTACGCTGGGGATTGATGACCTTGAAATTCAATATGCCTTGGAACCCATCCCTCGCCGCCACTGGGCTTATCGAGATGACCGCCCGCTCGCCGATGCTTCAATGCGTAGCCCCTTCTCAAGACACAGTGCGGAGATAATCGAGTACTGGAGCTTCACGGTGGAGCCTCGCAAACGCTGGCTGGAGATCCTTGAATCACTTCAGAACAAAGCCTTACCTCAACTCGCACGTCTGGGCTTCCCACTCAACCGCCGTCCAGACCGGGTTGGAAACTTCATGATCGCCGCCGCCCAAGATGCAATTGTTTGTGATCTGTCAGCGAATCGCAACCGGACGCTGAGGCTTCATGTAGATGCGAACGAACTGCTGTCCGGGGCCTACCGAGCCACGGTCTGGGCTAGCCACAGTGGAGATCGGGTGCTACGACGAGAAGTTCCGGTCACTCTAGGCCAGAAGGTGATTGAGTTTGCATCGGATGTTGATCACATCGGCTTTGAGATTCTCCGGACTGCTGACGGACAGTGTGTCGACTTGATGGAGGCGTTTCTGCTCATGGAGGTCGGTATTCGCATGGAGATCAAGTCCGGCCCAACGCTGCAGCTCCGCGAACGCAAAAGCAGCTTCACCCACGAGGTCAATCCATCAGGTTTCGTCTCCACAATCAACGTCCAAACTGACCAAGACAGTGCCGAACTCGACAGAGGAATCCGACGACAATGGCTTGATCGTCAGGTTTACGAGCGGGAGAATATCGCACGCCGAGAGGGTAATCTCGTGCGTTTTAGACCCGTGGAATTCGAGCGGGCTATCCAGCACTTTACCTATCTTCTGCGTCAAGATGCCGATCAAACGGCACCGATTTATCTTGCCGACCCCTACTTCATGGACATACCCAAACCGGAGAGAGACAATCTTAAGAAGCTATACCTTAATATATTCGAAGCCACCAATGGCAGGCCGTTGCGAATCCTATGCGCGAAAGAGGCGAAAGTCACATGGTGGAGTACATGGTGGTCGAATCTCCCCGACCAACTAACGAGTCATGTTAATATTCGCGTGTTCCTCGAACAGAATTCGGAAGGTCCTGGGTTTCACGATCGTTACTTGATAATGCCCAAACGCGAGATCGTCATCACCCATTCCTTTAATGGTTGGCATAAGGAGGGGGTTACCTTTTCTAGCCACCCCTACGGTGTGTATCGCGCCGAGGCGGAGTCGCTGTGGTCAATGGTCATCGGATCCAAGAACACAAACTGTTTTGTTAAGGAGATCGCCTGATGGTCAGCAACAGCATACCTAGTATTTCCCTGCCTGACAGCGCAAAAGCCGTTATTTGGCGGATCTTCGGCTCGGGTGAATCTCCCTTAACGGGGCAGTCGACTTACGAACTGATCGAGCCAATCACTAGAAAGTATGTTATTTCTTCTATAGAGCAGGATCGAGCCATCACGGAGATCCGTGGTTGGTTTGAGTCGTATGGGGATCGACCATTGCTCAAGTCTGAATTGTTCGAGCCAGTTGCAGCCCTGATCCTAGAGGAGATCCGGACCGAGCGCGGGAAGATTGCAATCTGGGCTGTCGGCTCGATTGACGTTGACCTAGCAGTACGTCTCATTCGTTGCCGCTGGTCCTCTCAGGAGATTAACTCTTTGGTTGAGGCGACACTTACGGTGTTGAAAAAGCTCTGCGATCAAGACCAGATTCTCGATGTGGCCCGTTGCCCCGGCTTTACTGCACAAGATTCTGTCAATGCTAAAATCCTGAAAGATTCTATAAAGCGCGAAGGAAGGCTAGAAACTTTTCAGCACCTAGACAACCATGGCTTTCTAGAGATCTATCCTGCCGTGGGCAATCTGCTCGAACTCGTCATCAAGTTGCGGCCCAAGCATTTTGAAACCCTGATTGAGGAGCTCGATCATCCGGTGATTCAGGCACGGGCGGCCAACCGCATGACCGCCGCGGACCTTTCCTTGAACCATCGTCAGACCCTAGAGTGGATCACTAAGGATTCATGCGATGCCTTGGTTGCGCTTGCGATCGTACATACGCTGAACACCGTCAATAAGTTGGACGAAGACCTTCGATACTCAGATCGAATGGGTGAAATGGGTATGGGTATAGATCGATATAGCTGGAGAACCGAACTCTGCCTTCCTCAGGATGACCTTGATGCCGCCGCTGCCGCTCTCCTTAAAGACTTAGTTGATCGGCTAGCCGTGCTTGATCCTCTTGTGTGCGTACGCTGGGTCGGCGAGGTGCTCAGCAATGCCCCTTACGGGCTGAATCAACGCGGGAGCCATGAGAAGCCGCCCCGGATTGAACAACTTGAGAGGGCATGTACGGAACTACTCTCACGCCTCGTTTGCCAGTCATGGTCCGACAATCTGCTTGACGAACTTAGGGCTGGCCTATGCCTGACTCCTCGAACGACTTGGACCCGTCACATTGCGGATGTTGCTTGGTTGATCCGCGAAGACGATTCTGCGAGGGCCGCTGAGATCGCCCAAGTGGCTTTCGACTTGCACGGTCAGCACATTGCCAAGCAGTTGGAACAGAATCATCTATTTTTGGACTGGCGTGCCTGGCACCAACGCGAGTGGTTCAGCAGTCTCGGCATAGCCCTTGTGCTGTCTCACGAGGAGCTTGATTTGCCGGAGTGGGTCTCGGCTCAGTGCCGGGAGTTGCCGCTGAGTGTATGGGATACTGAGGATAATTATGAAGCGTTCATCTATGCTGACCGAGCAGCGCAACATTGGTTCTTGGTCGCACTCCACGCAATCCCAGTAATAAACGAACTCGGCCACACGATCAATCCTGTATCGGTCCGCACTCTCGCCGAGATCCTGTGGGACCACTGCCATTTCGCCGGACAACACCTTCCTAGCCATCCCGCAGCCTCGGTCGCATCGGAGCTTGCGGCCCGCTTTGTCATCGAGTTTGGCGAGCCAAACGACGCATGGCTACTGGATCGAGTACGGCACTTAGGAGTCGAGCCTCTTGCCTTATGGGCTCTGCTTGAGCAGCGAAGTCTCAAGAGTTCTCGCGAAGGTGGGACGGATGCACACTACGACGAGATGATCACCACAGAATTCATCCACGCCGCCTCGGAGCGTTTTGGCGATGGAGGGCAATTCGACCTTAAAACGTTGCGGTTTTGGGGTCAGCTATGGCTCTTGTTAGACGCAATCGATGAAGCAGAGCAGACCGCGATAGCGATCTCCGCGTTGTCGCTGAAAGAACATGACCGTGTCTACAAAATTTTGGAATTGAAGTTGTTCGCCTTAGTAGCTAGCAAGCGAAAGTTGCCCTTGGAGACCGAGGATTACGTCGCGTCGCTCTACAGACAGCTATGGCCCGGCTACACACCTAGCGAGGAACTCAAGGACCGCGAGCAGATTGACGGATTGCTAAAACAATCAGAGTCCCCCATTCTCTGAGCAACGGGTCGTGCGAGTGGTTCGGCTTGGTTGCACACTCGGCGCACAGCAATTTGACGAGTCTTGTAGGTGGCCGAAGATTTCGGCTTTTCGGCGGACTACGGCAAAATCAACTAAGGTCAGGGCGGCCCCCTCAAAGGAACTTGCCAAGTCGCGTGGTATCTCTGATGTGAAGCTGCTTCAAGAGTGGATCGCCGGACGCATTGAGGCTTCGTCGGAAGCGGCGACTTAGCGTTTGAATAATCCGCTCCGATCAGCATCTTAGGCGAGGATATGTACATGGACTTAAAATTAACGTGTAAATTTGAAGTAGCGGTTCAAAATTACACGATAATTTGAAGTAGCGGTTCAAAATTACAGCAAGAACTGCTCTCGCCTGGCTTTCGGGAGACCTTGCTGTTGCGACGCTTACTGCGGGCATAAGGTCCTTTCTGAGGCTACTGCATTCCTCGCCCCTCGCAGGCCGATTTGGTAAGTAAGTTGGCATTGGCCGAGCCGGAATAGACTTTGCCTCTTGGTTTATCTATGAACTGCTTGTTCTTGAAGTCCGCTATGAGATCGTTGTCCCCTGTATAGAGCAGGCGGGCACCGCGTTCTCTTTGCCCGGCCTCTAACTTCTTCGGCGAAAATGCTCCCCGTTGAATACACGAGGATACCACCTTTGTCTAGCCACTTGCGGACCGGCGCGGAATCCGCGTCCGGTGGATCGGCGAGAAACGAACCGAGCTTGTTCTCGTCTATGATGATGCACATGAGGCCGGCTCAATCCGCGAAACCAAGTAGCTGGTCGGTTTCCTTTAAGAAGAAGTCCCGGTATCCATCGGGCGCGTCCTGTAGATTGCCGTATTTGTCCAAGGTCACATTGTGAATCACAACGGCGTTTCCTTTTGGCTCGAAGTACAGGATGGAAACGTCCTCGGGCTTCAAAATCCGTTTTCTGACGGAGATGCGAACGCGATCTACAATGTAGTCGCTGTGGGTCTCGATCAAGAATCGGTTTCCGCGTTTCTCAAAGGACTCCACTAGCAGACTGGCTAGTGCCGCCTGCCCCCGGGGATGAAGATGGACCTCTGGTTGCTGTAGCAAGAACGTCCGTTCGCCTCCGCCCTGTCGGCGCAATCCCGACTCCGCAGCTAGCACGTCGACTAGGATTGGCAGGCTCTGGCTGACACCGTAGCCCACATCCATGATGTTCGCATGCGGTCCTGATCGAACTTTTACCTGCAACTGGAACGGATCGCTCATCAGCTTGCCATGACGCTTTACTTTGATGTCCGCAAACAATCCGGAGCCATGACCAAATTGCAGGAGGCTATCGCGAAGCGAGTTCCAGTGGTTCTTGTCGGTGCGGTCGAGCCTCATCATTAACATGGGGATGTGTTCGCCTTCAGGCGAGGCGGTCTCGCGTACCGGATCGTAGGTGCGCTTGGGTTTGGAGCGAAGCGGCGCGATTGGAATTACATCGGTGGTGCTCAGAAACCTGAAACCATAACCCCGCCGCTTCGTGCGTCCGGCCTTACCAGTTTTGCGGTTGGAGAACAACGTTTCGAGGTACTCGACGATTGGTCGCATGTTCGGAAACAGGCGAAGGTAGTGGAGATAGTAAGGATGCTGTTTTGGATATCCAGAGGTCAGCCTATCGAGCATGAACACCACTTCCTCAAATGAGAAGTTGATCTTCTCCTCGTGATGCGGGATGGAAAGAATGGTTTCGCCGGAGTCAACTCGTCGCAATGCCAGAAAGGAGTCGGAGTTGAACTGATAGCGCAAGGAGGAGACAGCAGGTTGCGAATTTTTTTCCGAGACGGCGATGGATGTTTCATACGGCGACACACCGTTGTGAGGCGCAATCGTAAAACCGAGTTTGAACTCGTCGATACGACCGCTTGGACCGCGCCGCAACCGAACGATGTCGTGGAACGAGCCCATAGAAAAGGGATCCTCGTTGAAGTCCAACTGCTCGTCAATGTTGCCCTCCTGCCGAGAAAGCACCCGGTGTAATATCCTGTAACAGCTTAGAAAGGTAGTCTTTCCCGTACTGTTCTCACCCACGAGCAGCGTAATAGGCCGCAAGCGACCGCGCTGTGTGCCTTGGAAACAGCGCACATCCTCCAAAATCAATTCCCTTATTTCGTCCATTGCAAAATTCTCCCTTGATTCGTTCGGCTGTCGAGCGAATCCGCTCGGCCTCGTATTTCTCTTAAAGCCGCGCCATCTTCTCCAACAACAACCGGCAACTGTCGTTCCTTTGCCAATTTCTTGAAATCCTAAACTACGATAGCACTTCGCGAAGTGCCAGATCAGGTACGTTGCTCAAGATCCTCGCGCTGGGTAGCCGTCAGATCGAAGCAGGTCAGGTGCAACCGGCCGCCGATGTCGTCGCACGGCTGCGGGAGCGGCACCAAGGTCGCTGATGGTGTTCTTGGTTCAGTTGACCGACGACTCGGCGCACGACTTGGAGACTATCTGCGATTACAGCGATAGGCAGGATGGGCCGGGCCGAGCGGATTGTGTACTGAAGCAGATTGAGAAGGCGTTCAGCAGCCTATCCGAGTATCCCGAGCGCGGGAGCTATCCGACGGAACTGCTGGACGTTGGAATTCGGGAGTACCGGGAGATATTCTTCAGGCCCTACCGCATCATTTATCGGGTGATGGGAAATGAGGTCTATGTGCTCTTGATCGCCGATGGGCGACGCGACATGCAGACCTTGCTACAGCGGCATTTGCTGCGGGCATAGTCAATATTGCGAATGCTCGCGCAACTAACTGGCGATCCCCTGTTCGGTTAAGCGCGTCGCAACTTTTTCCAGCAGTTCCTCCAAGCGACGCAGCCGTTCGATCGTGGCGTCCATATTCACGACGCCGTTGGAGTCAACGGCAAGCCAAGGTACTTGTTCATCAAACGTGACGACTGCAACCGCTGCAGCACCGCCGCCCCTGAACTTCCCCGCCTTTTCGATGCGGATGCCGTCAAAAGCCTCTTCTTTCAAGGCATTGAAAACTTTGTGCATGAACGGGGCACGAACTTTGTCCATGGCCTTACCGGATCCAAGCCGGACGGTCAAACGCGTTTCCTTGTAAATCTGTATATCCTTCTGTATATCCTTGTGAATCTGTATATATAGGCGAGAGTACGGATCCTCGGTTCCGATGTTCTTGAAGCCCAACCAACAGCCAAGGAATCCTCCAGCCGGATTTGCAATATAACCCCAACCACAACAACCGTCCCACCTGTGTTCCAACTCGGCATAGAAGCCCTCCCATTGTCTCCACTCCCACTCCTTGTAACTCGCGGATTCCCACCTGTTCGTATCGTCCTCCCAATTTTGAAGATGGATGCGAAAGTCTTCCACTATGGTATTTCCCGTGTCCTGAAATTTGTTCAGGACATCTAGCAGGTCGCGGCGCATAAAGCGGCCGCATTTTTTTACGTCTGGAAGGCTGGCCTTCGATTCGTTTCCCGTCTTGAGATATACCGCAACCAAACGACCACAACCATACTGGCCGCTGTACTTCTTCTTGGCGGCCTCTTTATACCCTTCAATTTGGTTCGGCCCCTCTCGGGCACTCACCTTGTCTTCGATGATCAGGAGGACTCCATTCTCGCCGGCGTTGATCTTCACGACAATGTCAATCCGGTAAACCTGGGTCTTGATACAAAGTGTTTCGATCGGTGGAAGAACCTCTTCTTTCGTCTGAAGGAGCGAACGCAATAATTCGGTGCCAAGGGTGTGGAGGCGCGGATGTGATTCGCGGTATGCCGGGTCGGCCCACGCCAAGAGGTAAGCAATGGTAGCATCCTGTGCGAGTTCCTTTGTTGCGAATTCGTACAGATTGGGCAGTGTCATTTTGCTGTGCTCCTTGTTTAGCGTGCGAGTTCTTTTGTTGCGAATCCGCACAGATTAGGGATGGTCGTCATGCGACGGGCGGGAGAATTTATTCAGTGGTAATCGACTTGTCAAAAACGAGAACCTAATCAAAAGCCCATCTTGCGCGTGTGGTTCGGCTTGGCTTCGCACTCGGCGCGGAGCAATTCGGCGAGAGCCTTTGCGTCTTGCAGGTGGCCGAGGATTTCGGCCTTTCGGCGGACTACGGCGAAATCGCCGGGGGTCAGGGTGGTGAGGTCGGCGACTTCGGGCGGAGGGTTGAGCGCGAAATAGGTGCGGAACGCCGCTTGCGACTGGTCGGGCGTGAGGTAGTTGAGCGCGATCTTGAAGGTGAAGCGGCGCAAGGTGGCGGGGTCGAGATTGTCGCCAAAGTTCGTCGTGCAGGCGAACGGCAGGGGGTGGCTCTCCATCCAAGTCAGCATTTCGTTGACTCGGCTGACTTCCCAAGAGCGCACGGCACCTTGGCGATCGGCGAGCAGGGAGTCGGCCTCGTCAAAGACGAGAATGGAGCCTTCGGCGCGAGCTTCGGCAAAGGCTTCGGCGATTAGCTTTTCGGTTTCGCCGACCCACATCGACATTAGGTCGGAGGCGCGCTTTTGGGAGACTTGGAGGCCGAGGCGTTCGGCTAGGTAGCGGACGAACGCGCTCTTGCCGGTGCCGGGCGGCCCTTGCAGACAGAGGGAAAAATGCTTGCCACCGCTTTGTACAATGCTTCCCGCAAATTCTACCGGGTCGATGTCGGCCCGGATTAGGACGGGGTCGAATCTATCGGGCGGCCCCTGATTTGCGGGGGGCTTCTCGCCGACAATCACTTGAGACAGGCTGCGGACGCCGAGGCGCACTGCGGTGAGGTCGCCGCCGCAGAGGCTCGCCGCGGCGATGGCCCCAGACGCTATGCCCGGCGTTACGTCAAACTCTTTGGCCAGGGAGCGTGCATCCTGCTCGGTCGCCTCGATATCGCGCCGGGCCAGTTCCCGTTGCCAGATACGCGCCCGGACTGGGGATGGCGGCTTACGCAACTCTAAGGCGAAGGTCATGCGGCGCAGGACGGTGGGACAGGTTGCTCGGGCGGAGTTGGAGGTCCACAGCGTCGGTACGGGCGTCCGTTCGAGCAGCCGGTTTAGGAACACTTTGGAGCCGCCGGCCCGAAGATGAGGAAAGCTACGCGACGAGAACGGCATCCAGCCCGAGTCCGGATTCGAGAGCAAGTCCTCCATCTCGTCGAAGAGCAGGATTGACCCACGGCCCGGTGCTAGCAGACGCTGGGCGAGCTGGAGTTCTTGGAGTCGCTCGTTCCGTCTGGGATCGTCGCCGCTGCCATCTTCTTCGCCGACGCTGTACAGCCTCTTCCCGAGCCGGGCGGCCAGCGTCTTGCAAAACTCGGTCTTGCCGGTTCCCGGCGGGCCGTACACCAAGATGTTTACGCCCGGTTTGCCGGTGGATAGTGCGCCCTGGACCATTTTTTCGATGTGGTCGCGTTCCTCTAATTTATTGGACCGCTTAGGTCTTGATGCACAGTGGGCGCACGAGGATTACCAGAATGTTCCTACGGATGGTTATGGAACGTTGGACTACGATTTCACGGGGAGGCTTGGGAGGCGGATAGAATACGGTACTAGATCAAGATATGGTTCCTACTATTACTACTTCCATGCTAATAAATCCTCTATCGGGGTTTTTGGGAGTGTTCAGGCTACTTACAAAGACACCGATGAGAGCTTTCCCGCGGAACTCTCAGGCTCTTTCCATATCGACCCCCGAAACGTATTGGGTACACTGCTGTTTCCTAATCCCGGTCCTTGGCCTAACACGATTCCAAATATGTCGAACTTGTCGCCTATCAGAATGTCTATTGAGGCATTATACTACACTCGTAAAGCCGTGTCCCCGTCAGGGACGGTGACATTGACTTCTTGGGGCGACGGAGTTGCGAGTGGTTTTCGCAAAGGCATAGGAAGCATACAGGCTCATTCGGACGATAATTTTGAGAGGGCTGAGATGGATAGTGTCTTGGTGTCTGCTGGAACGGATTAGTTCGGCTGGAGTGGTGGATGGTGCGCCCGCTAGTGTAAAGGAGAACTGACAACCGCCTCTTGGAAGCCGGGGCTTGTGGCGGCTATGAGATCGCGTCGCAGGGGAGAATTTTTTTGTAAAAAGGTTCTAGCCTCAGGCCTTTTCCTGATAGTGACCTGTACCTATATTCGGAAAAGCATTCGCCGGTTTGCCGGAACAGGCTGGCAATATCGTAGTCCGAGAAGTGGAATCCTCAAATACAAGGAGCAAAAATAAATGAACCGCTCAAATCTGTTTAACCCCTTTGATTCTCGGTATAGGCATCATGAAGATCGCTTGACTTGGGCGTTTCTCGTAGCTCTTAAATACGATCCATCCCTACAGAACTTCCTGCGTGAACTGGTGGAATCGCGGCTACCTCCCAAGCTTCGGACGCACGTCAATACTTGGGAGCCGGCGAATGTCTCAACGCAGACCGAGTGGATTGAATCGTCCACTACTCCTCTTGTTTCCATCCTCCTTACCGATGCGCCTATTCAAAAAAAAATAAGGGTCGAATGGTCAGGTCGTAATCCTAGGTATGATGGCATAATTGAGTACCCAAACTGCATGACCTTGATTATCGAAAACAAACTCCATCATGGTGCCGTATGGGAGGAGCAGTTGTCGCCGAGCAAAAAGTCATTCTCGGGTGACATTGACGATAACACGCTACATCATTCGGCGATATGCTTGGAGTGGTCAGAAATTCTGGAAGGTGTGCTCAAGTACGCCGAGTCAGGCATCGCGCATTTCAGCAGCCGCGAGATCGCTAGTGATTTCCTGTCGTTCGTGGAGAAAGTCCATCCTGAGTTGACTCCCTATCGCACCTTCGAACTCTGCGGTGACAGACCTGAAGCACTAGAAAGACGCTGTGCCTCTCTATTGGCTACTTTAGCAAGTAAGACAGATTTGGAGGATAGGGACTTCTTATTCCGGCCGGATAAAATTGCTCAAATGGTCTTCATTTTGATCTCCGAGTCGAAGCCTTGGAAACTCCAAGTAAAGCTGTATCCAGCAGATACCGTCTGGCAAGCCCGCCGTTTTTACGAAGCTGTCGACAAGGAAGCCTTTCTCGCCTTGAAAGAGTGGGAGGTCAAACCCAATCTCCGTTTCTCCTTTATGAGCAAGGGCTTGATCTGGGCCGAAACGGATTTGGAAACTCGTGAATATTTGGACCGCTTTTCAGATGGGTCTTTGTATGGCAAAAAGTGTCGGGATGAACTGTTGTGCTTGGCCAAGCAATGGGAACACGATCGCCTTATTAGTTCTGAAGGTCGAAGAGAGATCGAAGCCGAGTTTAACAAGACAAAGAGGCAGAGCCTCAATGTCATCCCGGGATTCTCGGTCTCTCGGGAATGGGGTCGCGATAAAGTGATTGATTTGGAGAAGCGGGGAGAACTTGAAAAATGTATCATTGATGCGCTCGCTACTCCCCTTGCAACGTGGGGGGAAACGCTTATAGAAGCATAGGAGTCAGCGACGCTTGGATCGGCTCTGTCTTTGCGTAACTTGGTGCTGCTGACCGTAGGTCGGTCTGCGCGTATTCGATGATCTGAGACAGATCACGTCGCCCCTCGTCATACAACCCTCGCACCGCCCGCACCGCCGCCCACAATGCCTCCGGCTCCAGCACCTCAGCCGCCGCGCCAAAACTCAACACCCAACTGAACCTAACCCGTGAACTACATACCGCTCGGGGCACTGGTTATAGCTTGACTAGGGCTTTCCTTTTTTGTTACCTAAAGTTCTACTGGACACTGATGAACAAGGCAATGTGAGCTTACTGGAGCCGGTCCAGTTGCCCAAGCCTCAACGTGCATTTGTGACGATCCTCTCCGCTGAATCGGCTATGGCTGAAACCGCCTTGCTTAGTGAAGCCGCATTAGCTGAAGACTGGAATCGCCCAGAGGAGGATGCTGCATGGGCACACCTACAGCAAGATCAATAGTCTTAGTGCCATTTCCATTCTCCGATCTGTCGCAGACAAAATTGAGACCAGCCTTGGTAATTCTACATCCTTCAAGACTGGATTCCCGCGTTCGCGGGAATGACGCCTCGTAACAAAAAACAGGGGCGATCAACATTCCATGCTTTCAAGTCATTTAGGACGGCTATATACTAATCCTTCCTTAATCCGCATTACTCCTTCAGCATCGCCTCGCTCGGCTCACCAAGTGGTCGAATAGCTTAGACCAGATCGTCCCAAGCATGAGCTCCGGGTGAAACTGTACGCCGATTAAACGCCCATCCGCGCTCTCAACCGCCTCCACGACGCCATCGGCGCTGCGCCCGCTGATCGCCAAGCCCGCGCCGGGCCGGTCAATGGCCTGCACGTGATTGGAATTGACCCGCGACGCCCCAGCATGGCTCAGCGCGGCCAGCACCGTGCCCGGCTCGACTTGGAGATCGTGCTCAATGCGCTCGCCCGCCGTTCGCGGTCGCCCATGCGGCTCAACCCCGAGCTGGGCTTCCACGTCCGCCCAAATCGTGCCACCCAACTCGGCACTGATAAACTGCATTCCATAGCAGATGCCCAAAACCGGCAACCGACGCGCTTGCGCGGTCGCAAAGCTCCAGCGGTCCGCTCGGTCGCGCTGGGCCGCAACCGGCGGCAGATCGCTGGGCAGGGTGCCGATCAGGCCGCGCTCAATGCCCGGGCCGCCGGTGATCAACAGCCCGTCAATGCGCTCTAGTACGGCTTGCAGCGCGGTGCAGTCTGCGCTCATCGGCAGCACGAGCGGTGCGCCGCCCGCCTGCGCGACCGCTTCTACGTAGTGGGCGTCGAGGGTTTGCTCGCCGCTGGCGTTTAGGCTGCTGGTGATGCCGATGAGCGGGCGGGACATCAGACGCCGGCCTTGAGCCGGGCGAAGGAGACCGCGTCGTCGAGGAGGGTCAGGGCCGCAAAGCTCTCGATGTCCGTGCGCGAGGCGTCGAGCCGGGCGATGGCGGCGCGCAAAAAGCTCTGCTGCCGGTCGTTGCGCGGCCCGGCCGTCAGGAGCCGTTGGTTGAACCGCGCCTTCTCGTCCTCGCCCTTGTCGGCTAGCCGCCCGCCCAGCCACGCCACTAAGGAGTCGTCGGTTCCGTTGGCCGCAATGGCCTCGGCAAAAACCGCCGCGTTGAGGCCGAGAAAATCCAGCACCGCACGGTCGAAACCCGAATCCTCGCCGCACCAGTACTCGCCGAGGCAATGGTCTGCTTGGGCGCGGAATTTGTCGATCATCCGCGCTAGGCAGGCGAGGCCACCGACGCTCTGGTCAAAGGGGCTGCGCGGCGGGTGCCGGCGCAAGTCCGTCAGCCCAAAGCTCAATTCGTCGTCGAGGTCTTGCAGGTCGAAGAAGGTCTCGATGTCCCCGCGCTCGGGCGCGACCTCGGCCCGGCGCAGCGCGAGCCGCTGGTGCATCTCGCCGTAGCGGCCGACGTTGGCGCGCCAAGCGTTGAAGACGCTTTTGTCCGCAGCCGATTTCTCGCAGCGGTCGGCGATCCACTCGCTCAACTCGTGGTCGTTGGGGTTTTCGTAAGCCGCTTGGCGAAAGGCGTCCTCGGCAAGGCCCAAGAAATCCAAAATGGCCGCGTCTTGGCTGGAGTCGGCCCCAAAGCGGTACTCCCCGAGCTGGCCGCCGGTGACGGCCCGCGCCTTGTCGGCCATGCGCGCCGCGCCCGCCACGCCAAAGACGCTGCGGAGGTACGGGCTGCGCGGCGGCTGGGCGGTCAGGTCCAAGTCCCGAAAGGCCCCCCAGTCGTCTAGCTCAATGGAGGCGAAGACCGTTTTGATGTCCGTGCGCTCTGGGGCGTACTGGGCGATCCGCTCAACGAGCAGCCGCTCGTGTAGTTCGTCTTGCGGCTCGCGGGCGAGGTGTTCCTCGTTGAAGGCGTCGAGCTCGGCTTGGCTTTTCTGCGCTCTTTCTAGGGCCAATTCGCCCAAAGCCGCATCGCTCAATTCGCCGACGGCCTCGGCGAATTCGGCGGCGTTCATGTTGATAAATTCGAGCACTTCGACATCGAGGCCGGACTCGTCGCCATACTTGAATGCGCCAATGGTCTCGGCGTTGTGGCCACGCGCCTTGTCGATCATGCGCGCCAGCCCGACGATGCCGGCGACGCGGGCGTTGGAGGGGCGGCGAGGCGGTTGTTTGGTCAGATCCATGCGGAATAGCTCCTGGGTTTTGAGGTGAGGGTTTCAATATACCAACCGCAGACCGGGCGGCAATGTTTGACGCCTCTAAGGGCGGCTTCTATACTCTGCCCATGCCCGAGCTTCCCGAGGTCGAAACCGTCCGCCGTGCGCTGGAGTGCCACCTGCTAGGCCGGCCGATTGCCCGCGTCCGCGTCAGTGCAAAACGCCTGCGCGAGCCTTTGCCGAGGGCCGCGTTGCGCTCCTTGGTCGGAGATTGCTTTGCCGGGGCTCGCCGCCGCGCCAAATTCCTCCTCCTCGACCTGCAAGCGGGCCGGACGCTCTTGGTCCATCTCGGCATGAGCGGCAACCTGCTCCTGCGGCCATGGGGCACGAAGCACGACCACGTGGGCTTTGAGTTGGCTGACGGGGGGGCTGTGGTGTTCAACGATCCGCGGCGCTTTGGCCTAGTGCAGGTGCTCGAGGCGGGCGAGGAGCACACGTGCCGCTACCTGCAACACCTCGGCCCCGAGCCTCTCTCGTGCGCCTTTAACGCCCGCTACCTCCAAGCCCAATGCCAGCGGCGCAAAACCCCGATCAAGAACCTCATTATGGATAATCGCACGGTCGTCGGCGTGGGCAATATCTACGCCAGCGAGGCCCTGTTCCGGGCGCGCATTCATCCGGCGACTCCGGCCGCCGCCCTTGCGCCGCCGCGCTTGGCCCGGCTCGCCGAGGAGATCAAAAAGGTGCTGCGCGTCGCCATTGACCAGGGCGGCACGACCATCAGCGACTATCAAGGATCGGGGGCGGGGGGACGCTTTCAACAGCGGCTCTATGTGTACGGCCGCCGAGGCGAGGACTGCCGCGTCTGCGACGCGCCGGTTGAGAGCTTCTACTTGGGGGGCCGCAACACCTTCTATTGCCCGAGTTGCCAATAAAAACGCCGGCCCCGCTTGGGACCGGCGCGATGAGCAAGCCGCGAAGGGACGATGCTACTTTTTGGCATACCCGTTGGGCGAGGGGGCGGTGGTGGTGATTATGTCGTCGAGCAGGCCATACGCCTTGGCTTCCTCGGCCGACATGAAAAAGTCGCGGTCCGTGTCCTTGGCGATCTTTTCGACCGATTGGCCGGTGTGCTTGGCGTAGAGCGCGTTTAGCTCTTCGCGCAGGCGGATCGTCTCCTTGGCGCGGATGTCGAGGTCAATGGCCGTGCCGGTGATGGTGTGGAGGAGGCTCGGCTGATGGATCATAATCCGGGCGTGCGGCCAAGCGAAGCGACGCCCCGCCTCGCCAGCCGACAGCAGAAACGACCCCATGCTCATGGCCATGCCCATGCACACGGTGGAAACCGGGGCCTGAATCGCCAGCATGGCGTCGTAAACGGCCATGCCATCGGAGACCGAGCCGCCGGGGCTGTTGATGTAGAGGACGATTTCCGCGGTGGGATCCTCGGCGTCTAGCGAGAGCAGGCGGGTGACTACGGCCTTGGCCGACTCGTCGTTGACGTCGGACCAAAGGAAAATTTTGCGCGCTTTGTACAGGCTTTGCTCTAGGTTTTTCTCTTGCAGATTCTTGAGCAAGTCATCGTCTTTTGCGGCCATTAAACCATCTCCACAATGCTGAAATTGTCTGCTAAGTTTGGGTTTCACAATATACGCGGCGGCCCCAACAGCGTCAATCTGCTGTCCCTGCTGGGCGTCTATACCTTGCTCAAGCTCTGGCTGGTCGCCGGGGTGGAGCTGGGCAAGGACGAGGCCGTTTACTGGTATTGGGGCCAGCACCTCGACGCTTCCTACGCGCTCTTGCCCTTGGCGGTCTTTAAGCTGGCCCACGCGCTCTACCCGCACCAAGAGTGGTTTTTGCGGCTGCCCTCGGCTTTGTTGGGCGCGTTTTCTACCGCGCTCGTCTATTGGCTTTGCCGGATGCAGGGCCTCGCCGAGCAACGGGCGCGGTGGGCGGCCGCTGCCTTCGCGCTCAGCCACTGGACTTGGCACACCAGCTCCTACCTGCATCCCGATGGCTTCTTAGTTCCTTGTTGGCTGCTGGCCCTGTGCATGGCGCGGCGGGCCACGGCAACCAACGCACTCCGGCCTTATGTATGCACGGGCCTAGCGGCGGGCTTGGCCGTCCTCTGCAAGTACTCGGGGGCCTTTCTCGTCGGCGGGCTCGGCCTGTGGATCGCGCTCGGGCACCCAAGGAAAGGGCGTTGGCATCGGCTCGCCGCGTTCCTGCTGCCCGCCTTTGCCGTTACCGCGCCGCTTACCTACGCCCAGTTCAGCACCGGCTTCTACCTGCCGC
Organism: Candidatus Latescibacterota bacterium; assembly: GCA_965242865.1. Classification (GTDB taxonomy): domain Bacteria; phylum Latescibacterota; class UBA2968; order UBA8231; family UBA8231. The sequence goes on along the minus strand of CBDETK010000013.1, from coordinate 2,662,762 downwards.
AGGCCCTGAGTACGCTTTCGCGGATTGACGACCTCGGCCATCCGCTCGCCCGCCTGCTCTTCTTTGCGGTCAGTCCGCTCTTTTTTGTGTCGCCGTTTTTGCTGGTTCTGCTGTGGGTCGGTTGGCGGCGGGCGGACCTCCTCGCCCTCCTTCCCGCGCTCTGCACGGTCGGCGCGTTTTTGTTTTTCGCGCTCGGGCGCGGTCAAATCAAGGGCAACTGGCTGCTGCCGGGCTTGCTGAGCCTGTGGCCGGCGGCGTTTGCGGCCCAGCCCAGACGCTGGCTGCTCGTCGCCCTCGTCGCCACCGGGCTGCTGCAATCGCTCGCCATCGGCCTAGGCCTGAAATACCCCGCGCTCTACAGCACCCTCATCGAGCGCAGCGGGCTGGACCAAAGCTATGTTGGGTTGGTGTCGCCGGAAGATCAGGTGCGCGAGCCTTCCCATTCGTGGAGCGAGCGGCTCTGCGAGTACAGCGGTTGGCGTCGCTGGGCCGCGGACGCGGAGGAGGTTTTACCCCGGCTGCCGCTGCTGAGTACTCAGTACAGCATACCGTTCGCGCTGGCGTATTATGGGCGGACCGAGCGGGCGTACTACACGGTGGATGACCCGAGATTCCGAAACCTGACGGATTTTTACGGACAGCGCGAGGCATCCTATCCAGCAGAAGTGCTCTTCGCCGTGCGAACGGGCGGCACGGTTCCCGAATCGCTGCGCGCTAGGTATCCCCGGCGGGAATGGATCGCGGAAATTGATCGCGGCCGTGCTGGCTGTCCCTCCGTGCCTTACGAGGTCTTCCGCTTGGGACGATGAGCCGCCTCGCGTCCAAACGCCGACGTCATAATCCGCTGCATGGCCGTGCGGAAGTCATCGAAAAAGGTGTAAAACAGCGGCACCAGCAGCAGTGTCAGCACCATCGCCGCCAGCAAGCCCCCGATCATCGTCCGACCCAGCGGCGCGTAAGCCAAACCCACCATCTTGGAATTGCCCGCGGCCATTGGAATCAGCCCGAAAGCAGTGGTGAAGGTCGTCATCAGAATGGGCCGGAAGCGGTGGCGGCCGGCCTCTAGCAGCGCGTCGTAGCGCGACTTGCCCTCGGCCCGCAGCCGGTTGGCCAAATCGATCAGCACGATGGCGTTGTTGACCACCACCCCGATCAGGATCACCGAGCCGATCATCGACATGATTTCAAAGGGCGTGTCCGTCAGGTATAGAACCCAGTAAACGCCGAGGAAGGAGAATGGGATCGACACGATCACAGAAAGCGGCAGCACGAACGACTCAAAGAGCACCCCCATCAGCAGAAAGACGAAGGTCACGGACATGATAAGGGCGAATTTCCGCGACTGGTCTTGCTCCTCGAGCTCCTCAAAGCGAGAGCCTTTGTCCCAGCGATAGCCGCGCGGCATCTCAAAGCCCTGCATCGCCCGATCGACTTGGGCAAAAAGATGCTGCGCTCGGTCCTTAGCGGCGCGGGCACTGACGTTGAGCATGGTCTGGCGGTTCTCGCGCTGGATATTGCCTAGGGTGCGCTCGACGTAGATGTCTGCCAGCGATTCGAGGGCCACTTCTCGGCCATCTGCGGTGGGAAAACGCTGAGTGCGGAGGTCGTCTAAGCTGTGGTGGCCGTACTCGGCGAGCTGCACGCGGATATCGACTTCGCGGCCGTCGTCGGTGTGGAACTTGTTGATATCCGTGCCGCGCAGGGCGTAGGCAATGCCTCCCGAAATGACTTGAGGATCCACGCCGAGGCGCTGCACTTGGTCGCGGTTGAGGCGCACCTGTAGCTCGGTGCCGCCGCGGTCCATGTCGGTGTTGACCGACAGCAAGCCGGGGATGCTCTCCAGCCGCCGCTCGACCTCGGCCGCTAATCCGACCAGCACTTCGGTATCCTCGCCGTACAGGCTGACGTTGACGCGGGCATCCTGCTCGGGGTTTTCCCAGTTGACCCGCAGGGCGACGCCCGGCGGCAGGTAGAGCCGCTCGCGGAGATCCTGTTCGACCTCCTTGTAGGGGAGGTAAGCCCGTTCCTTTAGGCCCAGCGCGACGCCCAAATTGTCCCAAGCCACCTGATACCACTCCACGTCCTCTTCCTCGGCGAAAAACAGCGTCACCCGGCCCCAGCCGCGGCGGAAGTACGTGCGTATGATCTCGACGTTGTACTCGGCTTGGCGGGCCATCACCGTATCCTCGACGACGGCCATAAACTGCTCGGCTTGGTCCAGCGATTGGCCCGAAGGCATCTCAAAGGCCAAGTCCATCCGCACCTCGTTGCGCTCCTGATTGTCGGTGCGCTCCATGCCATCCATCGGGATCTTGATGCTGGCCATGAGGACCAAGGCGATGACGAAGGCGTCGAGGCGATGGTTCAGTGCCCAGCCCAGCGAGCGCACGTAGTGCTTGCGGCACCAAGCGATGCCCCGGGGCTCGCTTTTTTCCTCGCTCGTCGCCAGCTTGAGCGCGGCGAGCGGGATAAAGATCAGGGCGATGAGCAGGGAGGCCACCAACCCGGCGATGACCGGCAGGCCGATTCTGAGCATCCAGAACGAAAACATTTCCTCGTCGCTCATCAGAATCAGGGGCAGGAAGACGACCACGGTCGTCAGGGTCGCCATGGTCACCGCCAACCCCACCTCGCCGGCCCCGTCAACGGAGGCCGGGCGCGGGGCAATGCCTTCTTGGCGCTTGCGGTAGATGTTTTCGACGATGACGATGGCGTTGTCCACCACCAGTCCCAAGCTCAGCATGAGCCCCATCATCGTCGCCATATTCAACGACCAGCCGATGAAGTACAGGGCGGTAATCGTCGCTAAAATGGACAGGGGGATCGCCAAGGTGATGATCAGGGTGATGCGCACCGCCCGCAAAAAGAAAAAGAGCACTAAGGCCGCGAACAGCCCGCCCCACAGGCCGGAGTTTTTGAGATTGTCAACCGAGTTGGTCACTTGGTCGCCTTGGTTCCAGAACAACTTGAATTCCAACCCTTCGAGTTTGGGATGGTCCTTTAGCTGCTCCAGCGCCTCCTTCACCCCGTTGGAAACCTCGACGACATTTGCCTCGGATGCCTTGGTGACGCCGAAGGCCAGGGCCTCCTTGCGGTCAATGCGGTTGACCCAGTCTTGCTGCGGCCGCTTATAGGAAACCTCGGCGATGTCGCCCAGCCGCAGCTGGTGCTCGGGATCAATTACGGTGTTGGCGATCGCTTCGACGTCCTCAAAGCGGCCCACCGAGCGCACATAGATCTTCTTGCCGCCCTCGATCACCCAGCCCCCGGGGACCGTGAGGTTTTGGGCGCGCAAGTTGTTGAGCACCCCGAAAACGTCGATCCGGTGGCCGTGGACCTTGCTTTGGTCCAGCTCGACGATCACTTGTTGGGTCGGAGCGCCCCAAAGCTCGATGTTGCCGACCCCATTGACGCGGCGCAGCGCCGGCTCCACGTACGCGTCAATGAATTGGCGCGGGTCGGCGTGTTGGGCCTCAAAGGTGATCGCGCCCTCCATGATCGGAATGTCGTTTTGATCCCAGCGCCGGACCCACAGTTGCTCAATTTCGTCGGGCAGCTCGGGCATTATGCGGTCGAGCCGGTCCTTCATCTCGGCAAAAGCCAATTGCAGGTCCGTGCCTTTTTGGAACTCGACTTGGACATTGCCGCCGCCGCTGTAAGCGTTGGAGCGGATCCGCTTGATCCGGCTGACTTGGGCGACGGCCTCTTCGAGGTGATGCACCACCTTCTGCTCCACTTCGACCGCTCCGGCGTTGGGATAGTGCGCCCAAGCGAAGAGGCGGGGATAGTCAAAGCCACCGGGGAAGAGGGTCAGCGGAATCCGCGTGTACGCGATGTAGCCCACCACCAGCAAGGCGACCAGCGACATCACCACGGTCACCGGCCGGTTGACCGAAAAGCGCGGCAGAGGGTACTGGCTCGGCTTTTCCATCTAGGCCCGGCGATCGACCAGTGAATACACCGTTGGGATCACCACGAGGGTGAGGAAGGTGGAAGAGAGGAGGCCGGTGATGACGGTGAGGGCCATCGGCGTCCGAATCTCGGCTCCTTCGCCCAGCCCCAAGGCCATGGGCAGCAGGCCCAAGACCGTCGTCGCAGTGGTCATGGTGATTGGGCGCAGCCGCACGGCCCCGGCTTGGATGATGGCCGCGGTCTTTTCCATGCCGGTGCGGCGCAAGGTGTTGATGTAGTCAATGAGCACGATGGCGTTGTTGACCACGATGCCGGCCAGCATAATCAGGCCGATAAAGACCACTACGCTCAAAGCCACCTGCGCCAGATAGAGCGCGGCCACCACGCCGATTAGCGCCAAGGGCACCGTGAACATGATGATAAAGGGATGGATCAGCGACTCGAACTGGCTGGCCATCACCACATAGACGAGAAAGATCGCCAGCACTAGGGCAAAGTACAGGCTCTGCAACGAGGTCTCCATCTCCTCGTTCTGGCCGCTGATGACAAAGTCGAAACCCACCGGGAAATCCATCCGCCCCAGTTCGTCGTGGATTAGGCCCGAAGCCGTGCCCAGATCAATGCCTTGGATGTTGGCCGTGACTACGGCGGCGCGCTGCTGGTCAATGCGGCGGATCTCGCTCGGCCCCTCGTTGACTCGGATATCGGCCACGGCCGAAAGCGGAATCGGGACCTCGGCATTGGGATTGATGACCAGCCGCCGCAGCTCGTCGAGCCCCAAGCGATCCTCCTCGCGCAGCCGGACCAGCACATCGATCTGGCGCTCGTCTTGGCGGAAGTCCGTGGCGACCTTGCCCTGCACCTTGTGGCGCACCAGTTCGGCCACATTGTGCAGGGACAAGCCGTAGGTCGCGAGCCGGTCGCGCTTGTAGCTGATCTGGAGCTCGGGGTGGCCCGCCTGCAGCGACGATTTGACATCCACGAGCCCGGGCAAGCGGGCCAGCCGCGCCTCGGCTTCCAAGCTCAACTGGCGCAACCGGCGCAGGTTGTAGCCGCGGATTTCGACTTCGATTGGCGTCTTAAAGCTGAACAGCGCCGGGTGCGAGACTTCGACCTCGATTTCGGGAATCGCTTCCACCTCGCCCCGCAGCCGCTGGATCAACGCGGCCTCTTGCGCGGCGTTGGACCCCTCCTGCATGCGGACTGTTACTTGGGCGGTGTGCTCGCCTTCTTCTGCCGAGGAACTCGCGGACCGGTCCGTGCCGACCGTCGTCGCCACCCGCGCAACTTGGGGCTGTTCGCCGGCGATCGCTTCGATCTGGCGCGTGATCTGGGCGGTCTCGTTTAGCGGCGTTCCGACCGGCAGTCTGAGGTCGAGGTTGAATTCGGCTTGGTGGACTTGGGGAATCAGCTCAGTGCCCAGCTCGGGCAGGAGCTTGTACCAGCAGACCAACAGGAGGGCGAGGGCACCGCCGATGATCACCAGCCGCTGCCGGAGTGCCCAGCCCAACAGGGCCGGATAGGTCCGCTGCACCAGCCCGAACCCGCGTTCAAACGCAACCAGCAGCGGCAAAAAGACCGGCATCAGCGCCATGGCCAAGAGGGACAGGGCCACCACCAGCACCAGCCAGACGAGCATCAGCACCACGTGCAGGACGATGCCCACCAGCCTGAGGATCGTACCCAAGACGAAGCGCACGGCCACCAGATAGCCCAGCACCAGCGGGAGCAACAATGCTTTGAGCCCCTTCCATCCCAAGGACTCGGACCTGTTCACCCAGTGCCAGTAGCGCTGGAGGGCCTCGCCGAGGATGCGCGGCGCTTCAAAGCCCAAGATGCCCGGCCAGACGCGCTCAAAAAAGGTAAACGGGCCGATGCGGCTTTCGGCGGCCCAAGCCCCGACCCACCCCTGAAATGTCCGCTCGCGCTTGCGCCCGAAGTGCTCGACGGGTTTGATCAGCCACCACAGCAGCTCGCAGACGAGGAGGAAGACGGCTTTGAGCACGGCCGCGACCAGAGTTGCTGCGGCCAGCCCTAGCCGCAGCAGCACCTCGCCGATTAGGTGGGGCAGCGCCAGAGCCACCCGCCACCGCCGCCCTTCTTGGCCGAATGCCGCGCGGGCTCGGCTCAGGGCCTGTACGCGCAGAAAGTCGCTGCGGCCGAGCTGCTCGGCCAGCTCGCTTCGGCGGTCCATTTGGCGCGAGGCCAGCATGGGGATGAAGAACAGGGCCACCCCCAACGAGGCCAGCAGCGAGAACACGACCGTTAGGGCCATATCGCCGAAAATCTGCCCAGCTACGCCCTCGACAAAGACTATGGGAAAAAACACCGTGATCGTCGTCAGGGTTGAGGCCAACACGGCCGAGCCGACCTCGCTGGTGCCGCGGACAGTGGCTTGGACTAGATCGTCCCCTTCTTCCCGGCAGCGGAAGATGCTTTCCAGCACCACGATCGAGTTATCGACCAGCATCCCAATGCCGAGGGCCAACCCCCCGAGCGACATGATGTTGAGCGAGACGTCGAACATGTACATCGGCGCGAAGGTCGCCATGATCGACACCGGGATCGTCAGGCCGACGATCAGGGTGTGGACCACGTTGCGCAGAAACACAAAGAGCACGAGCACGGCCATGGCCCCGCCGATGATCGCATTGATTTGGACCTCGGCGATCGAGTTCTCGATAAAACCCGATTGGTCGGACAACAACTCCAGCTTGGCTCCCGCTGGCAGGCGGTGGCTGATGAAGTCGGTCATCTGCAAGTGCTCCGCGGCTTGGCGGGCCGCCTGCTGCTGCCGCGCCTGTAATTCCTCCTCGTTCTCTTGGGCCGCTTGTTCTTGTGGCTCCTCGCCGCGCGGTTCTTGGGCTGCTTGGGCTGCGTACTCGCGCTGCGCCGGCGAGCCAAAGAGCGCGTTGCGAACCCGTTCGGCGACTGCGACGACATTGGCGTCGCCTTCTTTGTAAATCTCGATTTCGACGCTCTCGCGGCCATTGACCCGGGTGATGATCGCGCGGTCCTTGTGCGAGCGAAAGACTTCGGCAATATCGCGCAGATACACATCGGCATTGCCGTGCCGCGCCACGATCAGCTCGGCGATCTCATCGACGGTGGCGAACTCGTTGAGGGTGCGGATTAGGTACTCGACTTGGCCCTCGCGCAAGTTGCCGCCGGGCAAATTGACGTTGTTTTGCGCTAGGCGGTTGTTGATCTGGTTGATGTCTAGGCCCATCACCGAGATTTGGTGCTCGTTGAGTGCGACGTGGATCTCCTCCTCTAAGCCGCCCTTGATTTTGACTGCGGCCACCCCGGCCAGTGCCTCCAACTCGCGCTTGATCTCGCGCTCGGCGAGGTAGCGCAGCGCGTAGAGATCCTGCGGCCCGTGCAGGCCGATGCGCAGGATCGGGTCTAGGGAGGGGTCGTAGCGCAGCAGGAGAGGCTTTTCGGCGTCTTGGGGCAACCAGACGCGGTCGGCCTTCTCGCGGATCTCTTGGGACATCGCGTTCATGTCGGTGTCCCATTCAAACTCGAGGATGATGTCCGACTGCCCGGCCTTGGAGATCGAGCTGATGTTGACGAGGTGCGGGACAATGCCCAATTCCTGCTCCAAAGGACGGGAGAGCAGGGTCTCGACCTCCTCTGGTGCCGTGCCCGGATATTCAGTCCGCACCGTCAGGGTCGGATAGGAAATGTCGGGCATTAGGTTCAGGGAGAGCCGCTGATAGGAGACCCAGCCAAAAACGCAGACGGCCAGCACCACCATGAGAATGGCGACGGGCCGCCGGGTTGCAATCGCGAAGCGAGATGGGCTAGCGGGCTGCTGCACGGGCCGCGTCTTCGGCTGAGGCTGAGTTGACCACGCGCACCCGCGTACGGTCTTTGAGGCCGTTTTGCCCGACGACGATGATCGGGGTGCCGGCGTCGATGCCGGCGAGGGCCTCGATAAAGTCGGCGTCCTCAAATCCGGGCTGCAACTCAACCCGCGCCGCCATGGAGTCCTTGACGGCGAACACGAACCGGTCGCCGCCGTCGTACACGATCGCCTGCTTGGGTATCAACACCGCGTTGGGGTGCGTGTCGGTGATGATGCGCACGTTGACGAAGAGGCCGGGCCGCAAGTACTCCCAGCGGTCGCGCAAGCCCACCGTGACCTTGAAGGTGCCGCTTCTGGGATCGACGACCGGGCTGATGCGCTTGACCCAGCCCGGGAACTGCTCGTCGGGCAAAAACTCCGAGGTGATCAGGGCCTGCTGGCCGTTGCGGACGGCGGTGAGGTACTGGCCGGGCGCAAAGACGCGGGCGATGAGATCGTCGAGCTTGATGAGGTCGTAGAGCTTGCTACTCGGCCCGACCCGGGCGCCGACTTGCACGTAGCGCTCGGTGATCACGCCGGAAAACGGCGCGATGATGGCTGCGTATTCTAGGTCTAGGCGGGCGCGCGCCAGCCGGAGGCGCGATTGTTCAAAGTTGTATTTGTTGGTCTCAAACTCTTGGTCGCTGATGAGGTCGCGCTCAAACATGGCCTCGGTGCGCTCAAAGCCGGCCTGCTGGTAGTTGTAGTTGGCTTGGGCCTCTGCAACGGCGATGCGCAATTGCTCGTCCTCGATGCGGAGGAGGGTGTCGCCCGCTTCCACGCGGTCGCCCGCCTCCACGCGGAGCTGACGGACGAGGCCGCTGATTTGGGGATACATCTCAACCGCTTCTTCGGTCTCGATGGTCGAGTTGAACAGCAGATGCGCGGAGATTGCGCCCGTGTGGGCGAGGGCGACTTCCACGGGCACCGCTTCTAGGCTATCGGCGGCCGTGCTGTCGGCTTGGGCCGTTGAGTCGGGCCGGTCGTCCTCGCCTTGGCCGCCCACTTGCCCACTGCAAGCCCCCAAAGCGGCCGCCAACAACAGTACGCCTGCCCATGCGTTCAAAATCATCTTCCTCCGGGGTCTAGGGGCTTGTAGGTGGCGAAAGGAGTGTGTTACCTTAACAAGTATTCAACTCCACAGAATAGACATTGTCAAACGGAGGTATCGTGAGCTATCAAAACGTCAGTCCCACTGAGGCCAAGGAATTGCTCGCCGGCGATGGGGGCGCGGTCTATATCGACGTCCGCTCCATCCCCGAATACGAGAGCGGCCATCCGGCCGGCGCGTTCAACATCCCGGTCTTGCACCGCCACGCCGTGGGCATGGTTCCCAACCCGGATTTCGTCCGGGTGGTCCAAGCCCATTTTGCCGCGGACGCCAAACTGCTCGTCGGCTGCCAGTCGGGCGCCCGCTCCATGCGCGCTTGTGAAGCGCTCGTCGCGGCTGGTTTTGTGGATGTGGCTAACGTCACCGCTGGTTTTGGCGGATCGCGCACCGAGCGCGGCTGGCTGGACCTCGGCTTTCCGGTCGAATCCGGCGCGAGCGACGACAAAGGCTACGCAGCCCTAGCGTGAACGAGCAGCTCAATCCCTATTTTCAGGTGGGGCTCGACGTGCTGGAGCAGCCCTGCTTGATCATCGGCGGAGGGCGCGAGGCCGAAGACAAGGCCGGTCGCTTGCTCGCGGCCGGGGCGCGCTTGACGGTGGTTAGCCCCCGTGCGACGCCCGCGCTCGTCGAATGGGCTGCGGCCGGTCGCCTCACTCACCAGCCGCGCTGCTTTGCCGAGCGCGACCTCGACGGCGTCTTCTTGGTGTTGAACACCGTGCGCGACCATGCGCTGACAGCGCGGGTGCATGAACTCGCCGTGGTGCGCAAAGCCCTGATCAACTCCTACGACAACCCGGCCTATTCCAACGTGGGCATGGCGGCCCTAGTCCATCCGGGCCACTTGCGGTTGAGCATCTCCACCTCCAACGCCAGCCCGGCGCTATCGAGTCGCTTGCGGCAAGACCTCGACGCAATTTTCGACGGGGAATTTGCCGCGTACCTCAACGGTTTGGCCGAGGCTCGCCAGCGGGTGCGCGCCAAAGTCGCCGACCGCGAGACGCGCTTTGCCCTGCTGCGCTCCGTGGTCCGCGGCTTCCGCTTGCAAGGAACGCTGCGCTATCCAGCCGATTGGAAGCGGCGGATAGAAGCCTTGCTGACGTGTGAATTGGAATGGTGCGGGACGAGGGAGCGGTGTGCGGATTGTCCGGTGGGGCTTGGCCGCCGGCAATAACATGCTGTCGTGTTATGAGTGGTGTACGCCCTTCCTCATCTCCTATTCGATTGCGTCCCAAGATCGCTGGTCCGACGAGCGGCTGTTTGGTGCTGTTGCTGTTGTTGCCTATTGGGCTTTCGGGGCAAGAAACCCAGCAGGTGACCCTGTACACGCCGGATGGCTCGCAGCAGCGGCTGCTCAGTACGCCGCTGGTGGTAGATGTGGGGCTACCCAGTCCGATGGAGGCCCCAGTCTCGGCCGTGGTCGGCACGGGCACGGGTACACGGCTAACAGAGATGGAGGTCGTCGTCCGTGACAGTGCGGGTGGACAACCGACGATCAGCTATGCGAATGGAAAAATTTCGGCCTTGGCGGCGGACCCGTCGGGCAATGTGTGGGTGGGGACTTCAACGGGTTTGAGCCGGTTCGATGGCCAGCAGTGGACGACCTTCACGGAAGATCACATCCGCTCGCTGGCCGTGGATGGTCAGGGGCAGGTGTGGGTCGGAAGTTGGGGGGATGTCACCCGGTTCGATGGTCAGCGCTGGACCTGCTATAGAGGACTATTCGGACACAGGATCGCGGTAGCACCGAATGGGGATGTGTGGTGTACTGGCTACAGAGGCTCCCTGCTGGCGCGCTTCGACGGGCAGGCTTGGTGGACCTACGACTACGCCGATATGGGGATCGTTGATAGCGAGCCTTGGTGGACCTACGCGACCAACCAGCAATCGCGTTTTGACGGGCAGGCTTGGTGGCACCCTATAGAACTAGAACCAGTGTTCCATCCTATACTTGGCACTTTTGATCACGTCCAAGTTACCAACATCGCGGTGGATCGATCCGGCACACTCTGGGCGGTTCTTGAGTTTGACGTGCTCGTGGACGACTTCGGGGAACGGACATGGAGTAGCTTGCTCTCCTTTGATGGGACGCGGTGGACGTCGTACTTGGGCCGTTTCGGGATGATCTTCTCTGACAGCCAAGGTCGCGTTTGGTTGAATTGTGGGATATTGAGTGTCAAGGACGGTTGGATGGGTGGATTGTGTTTCAAGGAGGGTTCGACGTGGAAGTATTACCAAAGTTTGAGTCTTTATGGTTGGAGGGGCGTCGGGGACCGCCTGTGGGTGGCGAAAGGAGACTATTTTGGCCTGCTGGAGGGGACCACTTGGACCGGGTTCTCTTGGGAGGAGTTCCGTGCCACTCGTGCCCCGGTTTTCGACAGTCGGGGGGATCTGTGGATTCCCTCATACGAGGGCCTGTACCGGTGGCATCGTCCCGATCTGCCTACGGCGATTGCATCCTCGTCCATGCCCGGTATCCCGCGCTCGTTCCATCTCGCACAGAATTACCCCAATCCCTTCAATCACGCCACGCACATCGGCTTTACTCTCCAGCAGTTATCGGCGGTGTCGCTGCAAGTGTTCAACACCCACGGCCAGTTGGTAGCCACCTTGGTAGAAGGCATGCGGCCGGCGGGAACCTATCAGATGGCTTGGGATGGGCGCGATGCTCACGGCCAAGTCGTCAGCAGTGGGGTGTATATTGCGCGGCTAGACGCCGGGGGGCAGCAGGCCACCCGTAAGATGGTGCTCGTTCAATGAGGAGAGGTGCTATCCTGCGGTTGGCGGCACGGGCCGGGTTGCCATAGCTGCTTGGGGCGGCGGCTTGGGAAGGGTGTATGCCGATAAACAAAAAGTTGTTTAAGTGAATAGAAGGTTGTTCAATAGGAACAAAAAATTATTTAACAAGACGAGTAGCGACGGTTGAGCGACGGAGTGTAGAAAAACTTCTACATTTTTTAAGCTCCTGTTTTTTCAATCCTTTAGGGCCTTCCTGAAGGATTTTTTTTGTGCGTGGTCGGCTCGTTGGCACGAAATGTGCATTATAGTCGGAGCCGGTGCGGAAAAGGAGGCCGCACTAGGTATATTGGTAATCATCATTCACTTCCCGTCTCTGTCTGGCCTATCGCCGACGGAACGGATTTCTCATCTCGCACGGAGGAGACGCATCATGGCAATGAAGAAGATTCACTTGCTTTTGGCAGTGCTGCTCGGCCTGAGTTGGGCACTGCCAGCCACCGCCACGGACGACGCAGCGGCGGCCTATCTGCCGCTGGCCGTGGGCAACTCGTGGACCTATGTCCACGATTACTATGACCTAGACAGTCAGTGGGATGATCAGATTCAGCGGTATCCCGCGTACTATAGATTTTCGCCCCTCGATGAATCTACCCAACTTCCCAAGTTCACCATCACGGTGCAGGGCACAGAGGTCATCGACGGCAAGACGTATTACGTGCTTAGCGATATGCCGGCCAACTGGCCGCCAGCCCCCCCGTATTTCATCGCTGGCAAGAAGCTGCGCTGGAAGGGTACGCACCTGATGGAACGCACCGCCGAGGGCGAGCGGTCTGTGTTTCGCTTTGATGGGGCTAACGACGCCGGCTACACGGTCGAGCCCGGTGGAACGGACATAATTAAGGTGAGACCGAGTTCTCCCGATCCTTTGCTCGCCCCTCTGTTCGAGTTTCGCGACACTGAGCAAGGCAATGGGAGCTGTGCGTTTCACAAGAACTACGGCTGTGTCTCATGTGAATCGGCGATTTTCCCTGGCTCTGACTCTTACCCAGTATTCGAAAACTTCGTAGTCTCCTTCTGGGCGGTCTTAGGGGGTCGCACGGTGGAGTATAAAGACCTGTTGACGCCCACGAGCACGAACATCCCGTCGTCGTCTTGGGGTCAGGTCAAGGAGGAGGTGGACTGATGGACTACAGATATGCATTGCTAGCGATCCTCTTGATCCAGACGCTCAGTGCGTCTGTGGTGGGTGCTCGCGGTTCGGCGATTACGGGCCGGGCGTCTCTTCGTGCGGACACGACATATCCCTGCACGCTAGACGTGGTGCTGGTCACCTTTCAGAATGCGACAACGCGCGTGGGAAACTTCGACTATCACCTCCATGATCGGCCCCACGGCTCCAACGACAACGGGACGTATCCTGATCCCGATACCAGTTACACGCTGCGCGATTTTGAGCGGCTATTCAGCGGCGGCTATGGCCGCTTAGCGGATTTGCCTTTTGTCGGCGACACGGTCACGGTGGCCAATGGCCATACGCTGCCGGAAGTGTTCGGCAGTGTGCGGGCGTATTACGACTCGGTGTCCAATGGGGCGTTCCAATTGCACGTGCGCATGATCAATCCGGCCGCCAACGGATTCCCTCGCTGGGTTGAACTGCCGCAAACCAAGGCCCATTATGCCGAGATTGGAAGAGACTCTTTAGGAACGCTGCCAAATGACCGGAGCAGAGCCATTAGGAATTGGTTCTGGGACGACGCGTATGCGGCGGCGCGGGATTCGGTGAACTGCTGGAACGGGACTTCGGGTTCTCGTAACTGCGGGGAGTCGGTAGCAGGATACACCATCAATGACCTCCCCAATGACTCTTACGACACTGCTCACCGCTTGCGCCGCAAGGTAGTTTACCTGCATTCCGGGGCCACCTATACCGCCCGATATCCCACAGGTCTGCTGCATCCGCGAGTGGATGAGGTTACAAGGACCGATAGGGCAGGCATGCCTACTCAAGTAGGCTACCGCTATGTCATGGGCGAGCGCCAAGGTTGGGGTACCAACGACCATGACATTGACGAGTTCGCCGGGATTTTCATCCACGCCCACGAAATCGGCCACCTGCTGGGTCTCAACCACCCTGGCGGCCAGTGGAGAGGCCCCAATCCGTACACATCAGCCGCTGCTGATACCACTGATAATACGGCCAACCTGATGGATTGGGGGTTGATGCAAGGGTCGGGGGCCGGGCCGCAAGAGACAGACAGCAGCAGGCCGATGCAACTCTATTACAGGGCTTACCGCTCCTGCCCCAACCCGATCAACCCCTTTTATCGGTGGGACCTAGGCTGGTTGACTCCCACAGACATCACTGATAATCAGGACGATTACGTCATTGAGCCGGGGACGGTACATCGGATTATCCGTTCAACCAACCGGGGTCAGGTTGAGTACCTGCTGGAACGGCGCACTCACGACGGGAGTAATGGCCGCTCGTTTGGCCGCTACGTGTCGTATTACGAATACGAGGATAGAGACCCAGGTCTATTTATCTGGCGCCGCCGTTTCAATCCCAATTTCCTTATCGAGCGTCCGATACTGATCACGGCCGACGGGCGGCGGTTCATGAACGCCCGCGACCGAGGTTATAGCCCAGCCATCCATGAATACCAAGACATGCTCTACGATCCGTTTCCAGTGGCGGCGGACACCGTGCGGGTGGGGGACGACGTCAGGCTTATACAGCCGGCGGTTAATGCGGTTGATACCCAGATAGCTGGGATGGGTCTGCGCCAGATGACTCTGAGGGCGACGCGTGGAGGGGGTCGGCAGCCCGACCCCGGCGATGTGGGGTTAGCAATCACCGACATCACCCGCTCCGACCCCAACGATAGGCTGACGGTGGACATCACTTTTCGTCCCTCGGCACCGGAGAACCTGACCGTGATCGCCGGCGATGATGCGGCCACGTTGAGCTGGGATGATCCGGACGACTCCACCATCGATGGTTGGCAATACCAACAGAATGGGGGGGACTGGCAGGCTATGTCCGACAGCGACGCGGACACCGACGAATATACGGTGATGGACCTGACCAACGGGACCACTTATACCTTTGCGGTTCGGGCGCACAACGTCGCAGGATGGGGGCCAGCCTCGAACAGTGCTGGGGTGACACTCAACTCCGCGCCGGTGATCACGGGCGATGAACACCCCTCTTTTGGCGAGAACGGCACGGGGACGGTGGCCATGTACATGGCTACCGACGCGGAAAGCCATGCGATTACGTGGTCGCTGACGGGTACGGATTCGGCTGATTTCAACCTGAGTACGAACGGCGAGTTGACCTTTCGGACGAGGCCAGATTTTGAAGGGCCGACGGATCGAGCGCACCCACCGGACCAATCGCCTCCGACAGACCGCGGCACAAACAATATCTACCAAGTGACCGTGGTGGCTACTGACAATGGTACGCCGGTACTCGCTACCAACTATCCGGTGACGGTGACGGTGACGAATGCGAATGATCCCGGCGTAGTGTCGCTGAGTACGTCCTCGCCGCAGGTAGGGGTGCCGTTGACCGCGGAACTGACCGATCCGGATGGGGGTGTGACCCACCTAGACTGGCAATGGCAGGGACAGCAACCGGGTACGACGGCGTGGCAGCTTCTTTCGAGCGCGGCGTCGGACGAGGCGTCTGTGAGCTACACGCCGCTGGTCGCTCAGGTGGGCTGGGCGTTGCGAGCACTGCTCAAATCCTATCGCGACGCCCTCGGCGGGGGCAATACCGCGACGAGCATGGAGACCGCGCCAGTGCGCGCCGGGGTGCCGGGTGCGCCTCCGAACTTTGTGCCCTCGCCGGGGGATGGTCGGGTGGTCTTGGGATGGGATGCGGCTTCGGCCAATGGCTCGCCAGTGACCCGCTATGAAGTTCAATGGCGGGTGGCTAATTCGGGGCATGGCTGGCCGGGTTGGTCCCCTGTGTTGGGCGGCAGCACGGCCCGCGATAGTACGGTTACAGGACTGACCAATGGGGTGCTCTACGAGTTTGCGGTGCGGGCGGTCAATAGCACTGGCGCGGGGGCGTCGGCCTCGCACTCGACGATGCCGCAGGCACCGCCGCAGGCTTGGTCGGGGACCGCGTCGTTTGGGGCCGTGTCCTACCAAGCGACCGAAGGGGGCACTGGCGCGTCCATCACGGTGTCGCTGTCGCCAGCACCCGCGCAGACATTGCACATTCCGGTGGTGGTGTCGGCGGATGCGGGCACTGAGGCGGGCGATTACGCGGTGGCGGGGCTGACGGATGGCACGGTGTGGGTGTCGTTTGCCGCTGGCACGTCGTCGCAGTCGTTTACGCTGACGGCCAACGAGGACACCGATATTGCCGACGAGACGGTGACGCTGTCGTTTGGGCGTCTGCTTTCGGGAGTGGCCGCCGGTACGACGCGACAGGCGACGGTGACGCTGCTCGACAACGATGCGGATATCATGCCTGCGTTTGCCTCGTCGAGTGCTTCCCGGTCCGCGGTCATAGGCCAGTATTTTAGTTTTCCCCGTCCGTCGGCCAGCGGGGGCAACGCTCCTTTGCGCTACTCGGTCCGCGGTGCCTGCTCTGGCCTAAGGGTGACCGCCTCGTCGGTGAGTGGGTCGCCGAGTTTAATCGGCCAATGTGGGATTACTTGGACGGTTACAGACTCCGATGGCGATACGGACACGTACTCGCTGCAAATTTCTGTTGTCGCCGACACCGAGCCTGCGTTTGCCTCGTCAGGTGCTTCCAGATCGTTGATCGCGGGACAGCCTTTCAGTTTTCCCCGTCCGTCGGCCAGCGGGGGCAACGCCCCTTTGGGCTACTCGGTCCGCGGTACCTGTCCCGGCTTGGTGGTTACGACCTCTGCGGTCAGCGGTTCGCCGAGTACGGCTGGACAATGCGGGATTACTTGGACGGTGCGCGACACCGATGGCGATACGGACACGTACTCGCTGCAAGTCACGGTCGCCGCTGACACCGAGCCTTCATTCGCCTCGTCGAGTGCGGCAAGGGCTGCGATTGCGGGTCAGTCTTTCAGTTTCACTCGTCCGTCGGCCAGCGGCGGCAACGCGCCCGTGAGTTACTCGGTCCGCGGTACCTGTCCCGGCTTGGTGGTTACGTCCTCTGCGGTCAGTGGGTCGCCGAGTACGGCTGGACAGTGTGGGATTACTTGGACGGTGCGCGACACCGATGGCGACACGGACACGTACTCGCTGCAAATCACGGTCGCCGCTGACACCGAGCCTGCGTTTGCCTCGTCAGGGACCTCAGAGGGCGCAATAGTTGGCCAGTCTTTCAGCTTTAGTCGTCCGTCGGCCAGCGGTGGTAACGCACCCGTGAGCTACTCAGTCCGCGGGACCTGTCCCGGCCTAACGGTGACGTCCTCTGCGGTCAGTGGGTCGCCAAGTACGGCAGGAGAGTATGCGATTACTTGGACAGCGCAGGACACCGATGGCGACACCGACACCTACTCGCTGCAAATCACGGTCGCCGCCGATACCGAGCCTTCATTCGCCGCGTCGGGGACCTCAGAGGGCGCAATAGTTGGCCAGTCTTTCAGTTTCACTCGTCCGTCGGCCAGCGGTGGTAACGCACCCGTGAGCTACTCAGTCCGCGGGACTTGTCCCGGCCTAACGGTGACGGCCTCTGCGGTCAGTGGGTCGCCAAGTACGGCAGGAGAGTATGCGATTACTTGGACAGCGCAGGACACCGATGGCGACACCGACACCTACTCGCTGCAAATCTCCGTTGCTGCCGATACCGAGCCTGCGTTTGCCTCGTCAGGGACCTCAAAGGGCGCAATAGTTGGCCAGTCTTTCAGCTTTAGTCGTCCGTCGGCCAGCGGTGGTAACGCACCCGTGAGCTACTCAGTCCGCGGGACCTGTCCCGGCCTAACGGTGACGTCCTCTGCGGTCAGTGGGTCGCCAAGTACGGCAGGAGAGTATGCGATTACTTGGACAGCGCAGGACACCGATGGCGATACGGATACCTACTCGCTGCAAGTCACGGTGGCGGCCGACACCGAACCTTCATTCGCCTCGTCGAGTGCGGCAAGGGCTGCGATCGTGGGTCAGTCTTTCAGTTTCACTCGTCCGTCGGCCAGCGGCGGCAACGCGCCTTTGACGTACTCAGTCAGGGGCACCTGTGCTGGCTTAACGGTGACGACCTCTGCGGTGAGTGGGTCGCCAAGTACGGCAGGACAGTGTGGGATTAGCTGGACAGCGCAGGATACCGATGGCGACACCGACACGTACTCGCTGCAAATCACGGTCGCCGCCGATACCGAGCCTTCTTTCGCCGCGTCGGGGACCTCAGAGGGCGCAATAGTTGGCCAGTCTTTCAGTTTCACTCGTCCGTCGGCCAGCGGTGGTAACGCACCCGTGAGCTACTCAGTCCGCGGGACCTGTCCCGGCCTAACGGTGACGGCCTCTGCGGTCAGTGGGTCGCCAAGTACGGCAGGAGAGTATGCGATTACTTGGACAGCGCAGGACACCGATGGCGACACCGACACGTACTCGCTGCAAATCACGGTCGCCGCTGACACCGAGCCTTCATTCGCCGCGTCGAGTGCGGCAAGGGCTGCGATTGCGGGTCAGTCTTTCAGCTTTAGTCGTCCATCGGCCAGCGGTGGTAACACGCCTTTGACGTACTCAGTCAGGGGCACCTGCGCTGGCTTAACGGTGACGACCTCTGCGGTGAGTGGGTCGCCGAGTTCGGCTGGACAGTGTGGGATTACTTGGACAGCGCAGGATACCGATGGCGACACCGACACGTACTCGTTGCAGATTTCGGTGGCCGCCGACACGTCGCCTACGTTTGCCTCGTCGGGGACGTCTAGGTCGGCGATTGCGGGCCAGTATTTCAGTTTTAGTCGTCCCTCAGCCAGCGGCGGCAACTCGCCTCTGCGCTACTCGGTTAGCGGCAGTTGCGCTGGCCTAACGGTTACATCCTCGTCGGTTAGTGGTTCGCCGCGCTCGGCAGGCCGATGTGGGATTAGCTGGACGGTGCGGGATACTGATGGCGACACGGATACCTACTCGCTGCAAATCTCGGTCGCCGCTGACACGTCGCCTACGTTTGCCTCATCGGGCACTTCCAGATCGGCGATCGTGGGACAGTACTTCAGTTTCACCCGTCCCTCGGCCCGGAGTGGCAACGCGCCCTTGAGGTACTCAGTCAGCGGTAGCTGCGCTGGCCTAACGGCTACATCCTCTTCAGTCAGCGGGTCGCCGCGCTCGACAGGACAGTGTGGGATTACGTGGACCGTGCGCGACACTGATGGCGACACCGACACCTACTCGCTGCAACTAACCGTCCGTCAACGGGGTGCTTGAACCAAGCGGACCGACCCGCAACCTCAAGGGTCGGTCCGCAAAAAAACCGCTTGTCAGCCGACGAAACGGCTCTTGACAACGGCTAGGGCCGGCGGCGCGGATCGTGTGCGCCGCCGGCCAAGCACCCGGAATCAGCCTTCACCAAAGCCGATGACAGCATGGAATTGCCGCGCTACGAATCCTTCTCCGCCTTTGCCCCAGAGCACCTGCCCAGCGACGACGAGGTCCGCGTCTTGGCGGACCGTATTTCTGACAATTTTCGGCCAAGCCGATCAACAAAAATTTATCCACGTACTAGCGACTGGCCGGTGATGGGGACCCTGACGGTTCTGCTCGGCTTGAGCGGGACGTTGCCATCCGCCGCCACGGACTACGAGACCGCCAACAACCAGCCGCTAGTTTTTCGCCCCTTGGCCCCGACGAACTTGGTCGCGGAAGCCGGCGATGGCGCGGCCACGTTGCGCTGGGACCATCCGCACAATCCCACCCTCGACGCTTGGCAATATCGACCGGATTCAGAGGACTGGCAGGATATGTCCGTCGCCAGCGTCGCTGAGTACAGAGTGATGGGCTTAACGAACGGGGCCACCTATACCTTTGAGGTGCGGGCACACAACGCCGCGGGGTGGGGTCCGGCCTCGAACAGGGCGGTGGTGACGCTCAACACCGCGCCGGTCATCGCGGGCCTCGAAAGCGTCTCCTTTGCGGAAAACGGCCCAGAAATAGTGGCCACCTACTCGGTGCGAGACGCAGAAGGCGACCCGATTACGTGGTCGCTGGCGGGTCGGGATGCAGGGGCTTTCACGTTCACCACCGACATGGAACGCAATACGATGGACCTTTTGTTCCGGTTCGTGCCAGACTACGAACGTCGGTCCGGGATCCCTCCCACCGACACCGACTATCAGGTGACCGTGGTGGCCTCCGACCACGGCTTGCCAGCACTCTCTACCAATTACCCGGTGGCCGTGAGAGTAGTGAAGGTGGACGAAAGCGGTCCGGGGCCGGTGATGGCCGAGCCCGATCGGTCTCGCTACGCCACGCATGCGGAGTATGTAGGCCGGGTAGTATGGGCTGTGGTCAACTACTATAAGGACATTATGGGCTGGGTGTTGCGAGGTGTGGTTAATCATGTGCGCACCATACTCGGTGCCGGCAAGCACCCCCAACGCGATGCGGATGCGCCAGTGCAAACCGGGGCGCCAGATGCGCCGGAGGTGTCGGTGTATTCGGCGGCGGGTCGGGTGAACGTGTCGGTGTTCAAGCCCATGTCCAACCCCTCGGCACTGACCGGCTATGAGTACCAACTCTACGAAGGGGTGGCCCAGCTTTTGGGGTGGACATCCGCAGGCGTGGATGCGACGACGTTGGCGGGATTGGCTCCGGGGGCGGTGTCTTCCTTTGCGGTGGGCGGGTTGAGCCCTGGGCAGTCCTACTCCATTGCGGTGCGGGCGGTCAACGATGTAGGGGCGAGCGGTCCGGTATGGGCGACGGTGACGCCGGGTCGCATCCTAGCACCGGAACGGTTGCAGACTCCGAGAGGATTGGGAGCGGTTGTCCCGTCTAGATCGAGACCGATGAAGGGGACCACTGAGTTCAGGTGAAAGTGTACTCCGAGCCGATCATTCGTTATATTTTATTGCATGTTTAGACAAACGTATGTCTTCCATCCCCCCTTTGATGGAGGTCGTGTTATGCTCGGTGTACGCCCTTCCTCATCTCCTATTCGATTGCGTCCCAAGCTCGCTGGTCCGGCGAGCGGCTATCTGTTGCTATTACTGCTATTGCCTCTTGGGCTTTCGGGGCAAGAAACGCGGCAGGTGACCCTATATACGCCGAATGGCTCGCAGCAGCGACTGCTTAGTACGCCAATGGTGGTAGATGGGGGGCTACCCATCCCGATGGAGGCCCCGGTCTCGGCCGTGATCGGCACGGGCACGGGTACACGACTGACGGCGGTGGAGGTCGTCGTCCAGGACAGCGCGGGTGGACAACCGACGATCAGCTATGCGAATGGAAAAATTTCGGCCTTGGCGGCGGCCTCGTCGGGCAATGTGTGGGTGGGGACTTCAGCGGGTTTGAGCCGGTTCGATGGCCAGCAGTGGACGACCTTCACCCAAGCGGATGGCTTGGCGGACGACCATATCCACTCGGTCGCCGTGGACGGTCAAGGTCAGGTGTGGGCGGGGAGTTTGAATGGGCTTTCCCGCTTCGGTGACCAGCGCTGGACCCGCTACCGATTTGAAGAGAGAGGGGGCCGCGCGATCGCGATAGCACCGAATGGGGATGTATGGTGTACCGGCGGCACAGACTTCCTTCTGGCGCGTTTTGACGGGCAGGCTTGGTGGACCTACGCCCACGCCGATATGGGCATCATCGAAAGCGAGGCGCGCTTCGATGACGTCCACGTTGTCAACATTGCGGTGGATCGATCCGGCACACTCTGGGCACTTCTTGAGTTTTGGAAAGTCCTAGACTCAGAGAGGGGCACGGAAAGGCGATGGAACCGCCCGCTCACGTTCAATGGGACGCAGTGGACATCATATCGCTCCAAAGACCCGTCCGCTCCGTTCGATTTTGATCCGAAGTATCGATCCCACGTCCAGATGATCTTCCCGGACAGCCAAGGTCGCGTCTGGTTGGATTGTTGGATATTGTGTGTCAAGGACGGTTCGACTTGGAAGTACTACCATAAGGCCGGGATATTCTGGAATGCTTTATTCTGGAATGTTTTTGAGATGACGGAAGACGCCGCGGGTCGACTGTGGATCGTGGTAGGGGGCTACTTTGGCATGTTGGAGGGGACCACTTGGACCGGGTTCTCTTGGGAGGAGTTCCTAGTCGCTCGTGCCCCGGTTTTCGACAGTCGGGGGGATCTGTGGATTCCCTCATACGAGGGCCTGTACCGGTGGCATCGTCCCGATCTGCCTACGGCGATTGCATCCTCGTCCATGTCCGGTGCGCCGCGCTCGTTCCATCTCGCGCAGAATTATCCCAACCCCTTCAATCACGCCACGCACATCGGCTTTACTCTCCAGCAGCTATCGGCGGTGTCGCTGCAAGTGTTCAACACCCACGGCCAGTTGGTAGCCACCTTGGTAGAAGGCATGCGGCCGGCGGGAACCTATCAGACGGCTTGGGATGGGCGCGATGCTCACGGCCAAGTCGTCAGCAGTGGGGTGTATATTGCGCGGCTATACGCCGACGGTCGGCAGGCCATCCGCAAGATGCTGCTGATTCTATAAAAAAGGGAATGCTTCGACCAAGGCCGCAATATAGCAATCCTACGTTATTCAAGACTGGATTCCCGCGTTTGCGGGATGACATAGGTAGAAAAGACCGTGCCGATCTAAAAGGAATCGGCAACATACAAATGACTCCTCATAGACAGAAAGAGAGGAAAGATCATGAGCATTTATAAGAAAAAAGGGATCGTCGCGCTTTTGGGTGCGCTGTTCGTTTGGGACGCTTCGGCCCCCTTGATGGCCGAAGAGACGCTCTTCGTCAATGGTACGGTCTGGACCGGCGAGCAGACGCAACCTCGCGCCGAATCAGTGCTCGTGCGCGACGGGCGGATTCACTACGTCGGTCCGCGTGCGGAAGCGTCGAGCCGTGCCGACAGCAGTGCTCGCGTCATTGACCTCAAGGGCCGAATGCTCCTCCCCGGGTTTGTGGAAACCCACTCGCATCCCGCCGTAGCCGGCCTACTCAACGCCAAATTGCAGGTCATCGGGACGCAGACCGTCGCCGAGGTGCAGGCCGCGCTGAAAGCCTATGCCGACGCCCATCCCGACGAGAAGGTTTTGTTCGGGTTTGGCTTTCCGAGTGCGCTCAACACCGCCCTCAATGTTGCAGGCGTGAAAGGCCCCTACCGCGGCGATTTGGACGAGGTCGTCTCCGACCGCCCGGTCATGCTCATCGCCCTCGACGCGCACAGTGCTTGGGTCAACAGCAAGGCATTGGAAGTGGCCGGCATCACCGCGCACACGCCCGACCCCTTGCCTGGGGTCCACTACTACCAGCGCGACGAGAACGGCGACCCCACGGGCTGGATGGTGGAAGGCAATGCTTTTTGGCCCTTGGTGCCGCTTTTTGGCATTGGCTCGGAAGCGGATTTCCGCGCCGCCTTTTCCGACATGTTGCCAAATTATTCGGCCATGGGGATCACCACCGTGTTTGACGCGGGCATTCCCGGCGGCGACGTCTTGCTGCGAAACGCGCTGAAAGCCCTCACCGCTATGGAGCGCGCTGGGCAACTGCCCGTGCGATTCCGCGCCAGCTCGTATCTCAACAGCCCGGACGAGCACGGCGACGACGTGGCGCGACGCGTGGCCCAAATGCGCCAAGAGTTCGCCTCGGGCCTCATCGATCTCCACACCGTAAAAATTCCCAACGACGGTACGATAGAAGGCGAAACGGCCGCGGTGCTCAAACCGTATGCGGCCGGCGGCCGCGGCGCGGTCTTGCTGGCGGGAAAACCGTTTGCCCAATTCCTCGCCGCGCTGCGAAAGGCCGATTTGGACGCGCACATTCACGCCATTGGCGACCGCACCTTGCGCGTGACGCTGGATGCCGTGGCCGCGGCCCGCACGGCCGTACCCACCTCGGACAGCCGCGTCACCGTTGCACACGCCATGCTCGCCGCACCCGAAGATTTGCGCCGCATGAAGTCGCTGGACGTCATGCTCCAAACCACGCCCCATTGGGCGCACGATCTAAGCGGGACGCTCGCTCTCTATTCACACCTGCTCGACCCAACGCGCGGTGCCGAGGTGATGCTGTTGCAAGCAATGTGGGATGCGGCGCCGCTGGTTGCCTTTGGCGCGGATTATCCGGCCACGGGTTTGCCTTTTCCGCAAACCTCGCCGCTGTACGGGATTGAGATCGGGCACACGCGCCTTGCGCCGGGTGCCGAGGAAGGCACGCCCTTGCCGCCAGCCGATCAACGCCTGGCTCTCGCCGATCTCCTGCTGGGCTATACGGCCAACGGCGCTCGCCAACTGCGCCTCGAAGAAGAGGTGGGCGTCATCGCGCCCGGCAAGCAGGCCGATTTAATTGTGATAGAACGAGACTTGTTCAGCACGCCGCCGCATCGCATTCACGCCATTCAAGTCGAGCTGACCATGCTGGCGGGGCGCGTAGTCTTTACGCGCGATGGGGCCGAGTTTTAGGGCGGGGCGCGCTTTGGCCGTGATCCTCAGTGCAACCGCTCCACTTCGTCCACCACCTCTCGGACGGATCGCAGCACTTTGTACGCCGGTGAAAAATCGCCGCGTTGCGACAACGCATTCGGCACCGCGAGGACGCGCAACCCAGCCTTTGCGGCCGCAGCGCATCCCCGCTCCGAATCCTCCACGACGACGCAGGTCTCCGGCGTCAACCCATGCAGTCGCATGGCCGTCAAGTACGCATCGGGGTGGGGCTTTGCTTCTTGGTAATCTTCTCGCGTGATTACAAACTCGAAAAACGGGAGCAAATTCGTTTGGGCGTGAATGATGTCAAAGTGATCCTTCCGCGACCCGGTCACCACCCCCATGAGCACACGGCCGTGTAATGCCCGGAGCGTCTCCACCACCCCATCCAAAACCCGCACCTGTTCCCGCAACAACGCGCTGTACCGCGCATTGCGCTGCAAGCGCAACCGATCTATCAGTTCCGCATCTGGGTCGGGCAGCAAGTCAAATACGCTTTGTCCCTTTTTCAACGACTGCTCAACAAAATCCTCCGGCGTCAGCTCAATACCCTGCGTTGCCATGACCTCTCGCCCGGCCTGAAAGTACAGCCTCTCGGTATCTACTAGGACGCCATCGTTGTCCCACAACACTGCGCGAATCACCAGTTCCCCTTCGTTCATCGTGCGGCGAAAAACTCCCCAACCCCGCACCTAAAGCCCTCTACGGCTCCTGTCCCCACTAACGTCTCCCGCGCCGTCAGCGTCTGCATGTCCTGTAACGACCTGTACACGGAAACCGCGCTGCTTTTGGGGTCTGCGATCCACACTTGATCCGCCCCGGCCGCGAGATAATCGCGCACCTTGTCTAACACGTCACTCGCGCTGTCGTTGGGAGAGAGCACTTCCACCGCCAAGTCTGGTGCTCCTTCCCAGAAGCTGTCGGGTACGCCCGTAGCGGGGACGCGCTCATTTAGCACGAGGGCGACATCGGCCGTGCGCACGGTATCGGGATTGGTCGCCAGTTTGAATCCGGTTTCCGCGGCAAACACCAGCCCAACGCCCTGCTGGTCCGCCCAATTGCCCAGCAACCGCCCGATGCGAAGGGCAATGACGCCGTGTTTGCCGCTGGTCGGGCTCATCTTCACTACCTCTCCTAAAATCAATTCACAGCGGTAGCCATCGCCTTGCTGCTCCACGAGACGAGCCGCTGTCACCAAATTGCCGATGGTTTCCATGAGCAAGCTCTCTTTCGCGTCAGCGCACGACCGCGATTTTGTCCCTCGCCAGCAGGGTTCCTGCTGGGTCGTAAATCGCATAGATGTAAATTCCGTTGCCCACAGGCGCGTTGGAGAGGTTGGTTCCGTACCACAGCACCTCGTTGGCCCCGGCCCCCAAGCGCCGCTGGGCGTCGTCGTCCTCAATCGCTTCCCACACGAGCTCGCCCGCTGGCCCAAAGACCTGCACCGAGGATTTGAGCGGGACGCCGCTGAAGCGAAGCACGCGGCCGTTGCCCAGGCGGAAGGGGTTGGGAAAGACGGCGAGCTTGGACTGGGGCACCAGGCGCAAACGCTGAAAGACGCGGTTGTCCGCCTCGCTGCCTTCGTCAATTTGCCCTTCCGCATCGACCTCGATCAAAAAGACCATTTCGCCGAATCGCTGATGGGGAATGCGCAAGTCCGCGCTCGCGCCGGGGGCCAAGCCCGCTGGGGCCTGTGCCCGGTGGATGACTTGGCAGCGGCTGGAGTCTAGGGCGCAGCGCGAGACCCGCACCGAGAAGCTGCTCGCGACCGCGCCCAGCCCGAGATTGCTGACGCGGACGCGGAGATCGTCCGTGCGGTCGCCGCGCAAGTCGCCGGTGAAGACCGCCAAATTCGGCGGGCCTTCTCCCAACCCGTACTCGGCCACCGTCGCCACGGCCACTTGGGTGGTGCGGCGCACCAGCTCCCAGTTGATGCTGTCGGGTACATCGACGACCGTGTGGTACTGGGAGTTGACCCGATAGACCCCCTCGCGCACGCCGTAGGTCGTCGGGTCTGCGGGCAGGTGGTTTTCAATGCCGACGATGGCGTCGTAGCCCCACTTCCAAAACGGCGCGTGGTCGCTGATGCGCGAGCCTGGGTCTTCGAGCACGTCGATAGCCAGCCCGATTCCGTAGCGCTCGGCGGCCGACGCCATCTCGGCCGCCAGCCAGCGCGACCCGGGATTCGTCACGATCTCCAACCGCTGCTGCAAGTGATTGAAGCCGATCATGTCGAAATTGAACACCCCGAGAATTTTGTCGTCGCGCTCGGCCGCTAAGTCGGCGTACACTTGGCTGCCCAACAGGCCCAATTCCTCGCCTGACCAAGCGATAAAGCGAATGGACCAAGGAAACTGCTGCGCGGCCAACAGCCGCGCGCTCTCCAAGACCAAGGCCACGCCGCTGGCATTGTCGTCGGCCCCGGGTGCCGGCTCGCGAATCCAGTCCCAGCCGCCGGCCGAGCGCACCCCGGTGGCGTCGTAGTGAGCGCAGATGATGTAGTACCCGGCCGCTGGGTCCGTGCCCGGCAGGGTGCCGATGATGTTGTACGCGGTGGTGTCGGTCGGGGCGTGGCCCTCGTTGCCGCGGCGCGAGGCGTGAAAGACTACGCGCTCTGAGGCAATGGGGAAGGGATGCAACTCGACCGCTTGGTCGCCGAGGGCCGCGGCCAGTTGCGAGCGGATGTACTCGGTTGACTCGCGTATCTCGGGATGCACGGCAAAGCGGCTGCGCATGTTGCCGGGGACGCTGCCCAAAGCCGGGTCTTTCAACGCGAGGGCCTCGACGTGGGCTTGCAAGCGCTCGGCGGCGACTTCCTCGATGAGGGCCGCCACAGCCGGCGAGGCCGTTTGCAGGGCCTTGGGTGCCCGCTTAGGCGCGTCCAACCACCCGTCTAGGCTGTAGTGGGTGGGCAGGGGCCAGAGGAAGTAAGGCCCTTCGTGCAAGCGGGCGGTCGGCTCCACCCGCAAGAGCGCCCATTCGCCGCCGCGAGTAAAGACCAATTCAACGCCTTGGGGCAGGGGCAAATCGAGGTGAGCGGCGACAAAATAGCGGTCGCCCGCCTGCGGCCTGTCGAGGCAAAGGATGGTAAAGCCCCGCGTTGCGAACTCCGCGACCGCACGGTCGCTGGCCTCGACAAAAGCGATGCCGCGCGCCACGTAGCGCACTTGCTCGCTCCGCTCGGCGATCGCAGCGAGTTCGGTGGGTGCGTTCCAAGACAGGCCGACCAAGGGCGGATCGGCCCAAGCGAAGCCGCTAAAAAAAAGAGAGGCGCACAACGCCCCTTTAATTGTGTTCATGGCTAGCTTACTCTTTGAGAAACAAAACGTTAGGGAACGTACTGTGCGCGTCAGGCCCTGTCAAGAACAAATCGGCCCGCGCACCTTGGCCGCCAAAAGCCGCTTGGCGTCGCCTGTCGCCCTTTGCTTTTATAGGAAAACTGCTTACTACACGACACCAGCGACCAGCGTTCCAAGGATCGAGGGCATCTTGCCTCGATCCCGGACGCATCAGGAACAGGTACGCAAAGTAAGTGTCGCGTACTTATGAGGAAACTGTTACTCGCCTACAAACGGAGACCCTTGTCGCAACTCAGTGCCTTTTTCCTCCTGCCCCGGCCGTTCAACGGCCTGATTACCGCCCTCTCGGTCGGCATTGGTGCTTTGACCGCAGACCAAGCCCCGGCTTGGCCGGCCCTCGTGCTCGCCGCTCTTTCTGCCGCCTTGATCAACGGCGCCGGCAATGCCTTTAACGATTTGATGGACATAGACATCGATCGCGTCAATCGCCCGTTGCGCCCCCTGCCGGCCGGTCGCCTCAGCCCGAACACGGCCCGAACGCAGAGTTTGCTTCTCGCCCTCGCCGGCTGTGCGCTCGCGTTCAGCCTCAGCCCTGGGCATGGATTGATCGCCCTAATCGCCGTCGCCTTGCTCGCGCTCTATAGCATTTTCTTAACAAACAGCCTGCTGTGGGGCAATGTACTCGTCGCCTTTGTCGGGGCCGTTGCCTTTCCTTATGGTGCTCTAACCGCTGGCGGTATAGGCCGCTCGTGGATTCCCGCGCTCTTTGCCTTCCTCTTTCACTTGGGACGAGAAATGATCAAGGACATCGAGGACATCGCCGGAGACCAAATCCGCCGCGAGCGCACCTTGCCCCTTGCTTGGGGACGCGCCCAAGCTGGGATGCTGGCAGCCCTCGTGTACTTGGTGTTGGTTGGCTTTACTTGGATGCCGTTTTTCATGGGCCTTTACGGCGCGCTGTACGCGTTCGCTCTGCTGCCGGTTCACGCCTTGGTCGGCTACGTCCTCTGGCAGTTGTATTGCCAACGCGCAGTACTGGCCGACGACCGCCTCGGCCGCTTGCTCAAAGTCGGCATGTTGCTAGGGCTTGTGGCCATCGTCGTCGGCGAGGCGGTCTTTGCTTTGGGCTAGTCGCGGCCTGATATTATAGACGACCGCAGCCGTGCCCTTGCGGACACCTTGATCAATGGGCACAAACAAAAAGGAGTTTTGATATGACCAATATGACCGATAAGCCGCCGGAGCGGCCGTATCTGTTGGATCACGAGGGGCGCATCGCCCGACTGGAGGGCATTGTCGAGCAAATCAACATCCGCTTGGGTAGCGTTGAAGCCAAGCTCGACAGCCTCTTGCGGTGGGTCATTGTTCTACAAGTGGCGACCTGGGGCCTCATCGGGGCCTTAAAGTTGTTCGGCTAGCGGGTCAATCCACTCAAAATCACCGCTGTCAAAACCTTTTCTCGCTGCTAAGGGTCGCGCAATTATCGCCCCTCGGCTCGCTCCCAGCCGCAACCTGTCCTTCCCCTTTTTATAGAAAGCCCTCGCTATGAACCTGTCTCCACCTCGCGGCACCCGCGATTTTTTCCCCGAGGATATGCGCCAGCACAACTGGTTGCTGGGCCATTTTCGCGCGGTGGCGGATCTTTTTGCCTTTGAAGAATACGACGCTCCAGTCGTGGAATCCGAAGCCCTCTACACGCGCAAGGCCGGCGAGGAAATCACCGACCAACTCTACAACTTTGCCGACAAAAGTGGACGCCGCCTAGCTCTGCGCCCGGAAATGACCCCGTCGCTGGCTCGGCTGGTGCTGCAAAAGGGCGGCTCCTTGGCCCTGCCTCTCAAGTGGTTCAGCATTCCCCAGTGTTGGCGCTACGAGCGCATGACCCGCGGGCGCAGACGCGAACACTATCAGTGGAATATGGATATTGTCGGCGTTGCCGAGGTGACCGCGGAAGCCGAGTTGCTCGCCGCCCTCACCACCTTTTTTAAGGGCCTCGGCCTCGGCCCGGCGGACGTCGGCATCAAAGTATCCAATCGCAAAATTCTCCAAGGGCTGCTCCAGGGCCTCGGCGTGTCCGACGACCGATTCGCCCCGGTGTGCGTCCTGATTGACAAGCTAGAAAAAGTGCCGCGTGCAGCCCTTGAGGACGACATGGCCGCCTTGGGCTTGGATCGCGGCATGGTTGACCGCATTATCGAGGCCCTCTCCGCGGACGAACTCGACCAGATAGCCGCCGCAATCGGAACCGACCACTCCGGCATTGCCGAACTGCATCGTCTCTTCGACTTGGCCGCTGACTACGGCTATGTCGATTGGCTCTCGTTTGAGGCGAGTCTAGTGCGGGGACTGGCCTATTATACGGGCATCGTCTTTGAGGCTTTTGACCGCGGCGGCGACCTGCGCGCCATCTGCGGCGGAGGCCGCTACGACCGGCTGCTTTCGACTTTTGGCGGCCAAGACGTACCGGCCTGCGGGTTTGGCTGTGGCGACGCGGTCATCGTCGAATTGCTCGAGGCCCAAGGGCTGCTGCCCGCGGTTTCCAAGGCCGTGGACGACCTAGTCTTTGCCTTCAACGCCGACCTGCGCCCGGCCGCCATAGACGTGGCGGCCCGACTGCGGCAGACCGGCCGCTCGGTTGATTTGGTCCTCGAAGACAAAAAAGTCCGCTGGGCCTTTCGCCGCGCCGACCAGCTCGGGGCCGCTCGGCTGGTCTTGCTGGCCCCGGACGAATGGGCCGCCGGTCAGGTGCGGATCAAAACCCTATCCACCGGCGTCGAGCAAAACGTCCCTCTCGACCAGTTGACCGAAACGAGCCGCGCATGAAAATCGGCCTCTGCGCTTGGAGCTTTACCGGCGCCCACCGCGAAGCCGGTCGCGCCCTGGCCCCCCACACCCCCGAGGGCCTGACGCGCTTGGCCAAGGACGCGGGCCTCCACAGCGTCGAATTCGCCGCCCAATGGCTGGGCGACTGCTCGCCCGAGCAGCGGGCGGTTTTTGCCGAGATGCGCGCGGGTCTCATGTACCAGCACGACGCCTCGTGGAACCACGCTACGACCTTTGATCCGAGACAAGGGGCACTCGACCAGTATCGCCGCTAGGCACGTGCGTTACGCCGCGGCAGACGATGCGGACAAACCGTGGCTGACCTCTATATTTAGACAGGATTAGCAGAACAAGCTAGGAGAAACCTATTGGTCTTTGAGTCAGTTGATGCACTTCAAAGAACTCTGGCAGACACGGTCTTCCGTTACGCCGCGGACCGAAAGAAGGCCGCAGGTCGTGCGTTGGGGACGCTCGTTGAGATCGTCGCATTTTACACTCTCCGTACGTGGAATCTTCGTGACCATATCGTCATTGAGCGCTCAGTGCCTGAGTTCGCCAACCCTGAGATATTGCACAACGTCGAGTTCTCACTTCACCCCATCAGAGAACGCCATGAAGTCGAGATCGCCTCGTTATCCCTTCCTCTCACGGCCGCAAAGATCAAGCATCACTTGCCCTTTCTACGAGGAATGGCTGTCAAATCAACTCAGGTACTCAGCAAAGACGCCGTGAAGCGCAACGCAGCTGTCCTTATAGAGAGCAAAACAGGTCCAGTTATTGCTAATGTTGATACATTGAATGGTTCTATTTGCAAACTCATCGTATGTCTGCTCTCCAGGGATCCGTTCGCGATCTTTGAATGCAAGCGCGTAGGCGTGGAGGAAGGGATGCGAAAAGGGCCGCAGACGATTGAAAAGGCAAAACAGGGTGCTTATGTTGCACGGTCCGTGTCTTCCCTGCAAAAAGTGCGGCTTAGGAATGGGCAGTTCCAAGGAGTCATGGAACAATCCGACGGTAGCTTTCGAACCGGCCTATACGACGAACTACTCCGGGAAGCCATTGACGCATCGTCGATTATCGAACTCGCTGGATTCGTACTCTCCGTTGGCGTCGTCAGCAACCATGGTAACTGGTTTACCTCTGACAACCACAACAAGGAACTTCGCGTTCTGGCTCAGTCATACGACTGGCTTTTGTTCCTTACCGATGCTGGGTTGTCCCAGTTCATTGACAGGCTGCTGATCAATCCCACACCAGAGTTGGCACCTGTTCGTGAGGCATTCTTGGCGAGTTATCCCCGCGGATCTGGAACGAATATATTTACCAAGGTGCGCATGGCCACTGACGCAGACGAGGCACTCCGAAGCTACTTCACGGCGCACGAAGCTGAGATCGAGACGTGGTTTAACATCATCTCTCCCCGTGACGGTACGATTGAGAACCTTCAGGCTGACTTGCGAAAACTTGCCGCAAAAGACTGGTAGGAGGACGGCTAGGCATGACCGCAGGACGCAACAATGCCGAAGTGCTAAGCCAACATTGGTGTACCCCTCCAAAGTACGTTAACGCGATACGAGAGTTTTTTGCCGGATCAGTCGCGTTGGACCCATGCGCCAATCGCCATTCTATCGTGAGGGCGACTGTAGAGTACTCCCTGCCTGAGATTGACGGGTTGTCGGCGTCGTGGGATTATCCTACCGTTTTCGTCAATCCTCCATACGGCAGGGACCGCGAGAGAGGCACCACGATTCGAGATTGGCTCCGAAAATGCACCGAAGCTCACGTACAACATGGTGTTGAAGTGATCGCTCTAGTGCCCGTCGCCACGAATACTCGCCACTGGAAACAATACGTGTTTGGCACTGCTACTGCGGTTGCATTTCTCTACGACACCCGGCTGCGCTTCCTCGTAAACGGGAAGGATGGCGGTAAGGGTGCCCCGATGTCCTGCGCACTGATCTATTGGGGGCCGCAGTACGAGCACTTTGAAAAGATATTCATTCGCTTTGGGGCAGTGATTGACATTCGGCATTTACATGGGAGACTCGTTGGCACAGGTGAGCACTTGGATCTATTTGAAAGCGTGGAAAACTAATCCTCGTAGCGAGCGGTCTGTGGATAACGGCCGCTCGGTTGACTTGGTCCTCGAAGACAAAAAAGTCCGCTGGGCCTTTCGCCGCGCCGACCAGCTCGGGGCCGCTCGGCTGGTCTTGCTGGCCCCGGACGAATGGGCCGCCGGTCAGGTGCGGATCAAAACCCTATCCACCGGCGTCGAGCAAAACGTCCCTCTCGACCAGTTGACCGAAACGAGCCGCGCATGAAAATCGGCCTCTGCGCTTGGAGCTTTACCGGCGCCCACCGCGAAGCCGGTCGCGCCCTGGCCCCCCACACCCCCGAGGGCCTGACGCGCTTGGCCAAGGACGCGGGCCTCCACAGCGTCGAATTCGCCGCCCAATGGCTGGGCGACTGCTCGCCCGAGCAGCGGGCGGTTTTTGCCGAGACGCGTGCGGGTCTCAATCTGTTTTTGGACACCGGCGGCGACGACTACGCCGCAGACATCGCGCCGCTGCGCCAAGCCATTGAGACCGCGCACCAAACCGGGGCTCGCGCCGTGCGCACCACTGTCAGCCGCCTCGTCGAAGGCAACCGCACCGAGTATGGCGCCGAGGGGATGCGAGCTTACATCGAAGCCTTGGTACAGCCCTTCAAAGAAGTCATGCCACTTGCCGAGGAATACGGTATTCCAGTGGGCATTGAAAACCACCAGGATCTGTGCTCGTGGGAATTGCTGTCGCTGTGCGAAAAAGTCGGCAGCCCGCAACTCGGCGTCACCATGGACGTAGGCAATGCCCTTGCCGTCGGCGAGCATCCCCGATCCTTTGCCGAGCGCATCTTGCCCATCCTCAAACACGTCCACCTCAAGGACTACGCGGTCCACCCCACGCCCTCGGGCTATCGCCTCAAGCGCTGTGCCATCGGCGACGGGGTCGTCAACTGGCCGGAGATAATCGCGCTATTCAACCGCGCGGTGCCGCAGGTCGAGGGCTGCATTGAACTCGGCGCGAGCGTCGCCCGCCACATTCGCCTGTTGGAAGCGGACTGGTGGGCGACCTTTCCCGAGCGACCTCTCGACGAAGCCATACATGCCATCCGCACCCTGCATCAGGCGGCCGACGATCCCGACGATTGGCAGACGCCGCACGAGCGCGGCGCGAGTGCCGCTGTGCGGGTTGCTTATGAACTGGAGCAGTTCGAGCAGTCGGTTGCCTACGTAAAGAAATCCCTTTCACCCGAAAGCTAAAGCCATGCCCGCCCGCCCCAACATCCTCTTCATCATGTCCGATCAACTCATCGCCGCTCTGACCGGAGCCTACGGCCACCCGGTCGTCCAGACGCCGCACTTGAATCGCCTCGCCGCCGAAGGCGTCCGCTTTGACGCGGCCTACACTCCGTTCCCCTTGTGCGCCCCAGGCCGCGCCTGCATCACCAGCGGACGCCACGCCTCCGCGATCGGTGCTTGGGACAACGGCGCGCTCTTGGCCGCGGATGTGCCGTCATACGCCCACTACCTCAGCGACGCTGGGTACGACACCGTGCTTTCGGGCAAGATGCACTTTGTCGGCCCAGACCAACTACACGGCTTCCACCGCCGGCTGACGACCGACATCTACCCGCCCGACTTTTCGTGGGTCAAGGAAGAGTGGATCCGCATCAAGGAGACCAAGGGAGATAACTACCAAGAGGTCATGGGCAACCGACCCACGTACAACGCTGGTGGCTACACCGGCCAAGCCGTGCGCGTCAACTTCTGGCACGACGCCCTCAGCTACGACGAAGAAACGCTCTTCCGCTCCGTCGAGTACCTCCGCGCTCAACGCGGCGACGCCCCCTTCTTCCTCTGCGCTTCCTTCCACCACCCACACGAGCCGTTCCATCCGCCGCAAGCGCACTGGGACCGCTACGCCGACGCCGAAATTGCCATCCCCGAATTCCCGGCTCACCTCGACGAGACCTACTCGGCGATGGATCGCTGGCTCAATACCTACCACGGCACCCGCCGCTTCAACTTGCGCGATCCCGCAAGTCTGCGCCGCCTGCGCCGCGCGTACTACGGCTTGGTGACGTACCTCGACGACAAGGTCGGTTGTTTGCTGGCGACTTTGGAGCAAACGGGCCTGCTCGACAACACGGTTGTGGTCTTTACCTCCGACCACGGCGACATGCTGTGCGAAAAGGAGATGGTGCAGAAACGCTGTTTTTACGAGTGGTCCTGCCGAGTTCCCCTCATCGTCCGCTTCCCCGACCAGTGGCGGGCCGGTGCCACCATTGAGACGCCGACCTCACTCCTCGACCTGCTGCCGACCTTTTGCGAATTAGCCGGTGCCGAGGCGCGCTTGCCCCACGATGGCACCAGCCTCCTGCCAATTATTGAGGGCCAGCAAGCGGGACGCCCCATCTTCGCCCAAGCCCACGAGGCCGTGGGTGCCCCCTGCATCATGGTCCGCGAGGACCGGTTCAAATACAATTACATCCACGGCCACCAGCCACAGCTTTTTGATTTGGAGAACGATCCCGGCGAGTGGAACAATCTCGCCGGGGAGGCTGAGTACGCCGCAGTTGAGACGCACTTACGCGGGCTGATTTTAGACCACTTCGACCCCGATAAAATGGCCGCCGACAATCTCGACAGCCTCTATCGCCGTCGCCTAATCCGGGACGTGATGCACCAGCACGACGCCTCGTGGAACCACGCTACGACCTTCGATCCGAGACGAGGGACGCTCGACCAGTATCGCCGCTAGGCACGTGCGTTCGTTACGCCTTAGACTGTTGTTTCTGTGAATTATCTAAAAGATATTGATCTCGACAATGCGATTCAGTTTGGACTTCCAGAAGTAGATGATCGCTATCGTATCTGGCGGGTGCCCCTGAAAGATAAAAATGGCTATAAGGTAGGCGAAATTGTGATTGATGCTCATACGAGCTTGATATAAGAAAAAAAGACGACGCAACGGTTTATAAAAAACCACCTTCCCGATGCCTAACACACCGATATAGCCATCCTAAATTATTTAAATGCACGCGCCGGTCGCCGCTGCCCAAGAAGCTCTCGCCGCAGAGCACATCCCGCCGCTGCCTTTGACCGCCACTCCACAATACGACCTTCGCGCCGACCGCCTCGCGGTTTTTTCCCGCGCCCACAAGGAGCAGGCCGAGCCAGTGGTGGGTAGCGGTCGTCTGGTTGTGCAGCAGGGAGGGCCGGCCGTTGAGGTTGGTGACGAACAGGTCTAAGCGGCCATCGTCGTCAAAGTTGGTGACCAGCAAGACACTGAGCCGCTAGCAGGGATGTACTCATGTCCGAACCTCCCACTTCAACCGATTGGGCGCAATGTCCTTACGAGACCAGTGCTGCTCTATTGACTGAACAAAGGCGGGACGAACCAACTTGGCCCTCTGAACCAACCAGCCACTGCGATCAGACCGGAGATAAATGCCTTCTGCGGGGTGCTCGCCGAGCATTGACTGCAATAGAAGTTCGCTCAGTTCTGAGAGCGTGAAGCAACCGCGTCTGACGGTCGGGACGGGACAAATGCGAATAGAGCGAAAGAGCTCATTGCGTCGGTCGCAAGATAAAAATCGGTCCGTTTCCCTATCATAGACGTCGAATCCGAGAAACCAGTCCGGTAGCCGGTCGTAGAAGACCGTGTGCCGAGCATAGCACCATTCCCCAAAAAGGATGTAACGGTCAAACAGATGTTCAAAAAACGTCTCTGTTCTCGGCGTCAACCACTCCGAGAGCTTTTTCCATTGTCCTGACCGGGGAAGCTCCAAGTACGCGCCCCGATTTTGGGCGCGAATATTTCCGTCGAGATCAAACGAAATGCCGAGATTGGCCCCATCGATTTTTTCTTCGACGACCAACTCACGGCACAAAAATTCATTCCGCTCGGCTACCGTCAAGACCTTATCATTCCTGACATCGGCGTCGCCGAGGAGTGCCAAGTGTGGCGTTGAGGGGAACTTAAAGAAAGCGTCGATCACGCACCCATCTTATCCGCGTACTTTTTCTCAACAAATTCTTGACAGAGAAAACAGACCGTAATTCCAACTTCGGCCAAAGCATCCTTCCATCCCCACCACTTGCTATCCGTTGCCTGTAAAATAGGCGGCTTTTCAGGATGGGCATTTGCGACAGCGACGAACTTGCGATCAGAAGAATCAAACGTTATGCAAATCAGGGTGGTCGGGAAATTCTTTGTAAGAGCTTCCGCTTTTGGTGATTTCTACGCGGGCCACTTTACTTGGATTAAATTGATGATCATGTACCCATTTGACAAATTTGTCCCCAATACCGGGCTGACCTCTCAAAGAAAGGTAGGGGCTCTTTATGTATTCATAGAAAATTTCGTCAGCAGCATCAACAACGAGACAATAATTTTTTTCTGTGACATTTTTAATTTTCTCGATAGATTCATTAATGCAATTCTTTGGAATATCAGACGGAAGATCGTCCTTTCGGCCATTAGCTACAATGGCGACATTGGTATCTATGACGAATTTCATTTTTATTTCTCCAATCCACGAGTGTCTTGTTGTGATTGCATCCTCCTTTTTATGCCTGCCTCAGTCTGCGCGAGAATGTCCCCCATCTCATCGCCAAAGAAATGTTCCGGCCAGTTCTGAATGTTGCCGTACTCGTCTATTTGTAGAGGCTCTAACTTGGCGGGAAATTTGTTAATATCGGCGAAGTAAGCCGACACTGTTGCCTCATCTATGACACCTTCTGCAATTCTCCTTTGTAGGCGTCGCAAAAAGTGCTCGGAGTGGGTTTCAATGATCAACTGGATATTTCTGTCTCTACCATTTTCCTTGGAATTGATCACATCAATCATCACATCGGCTAGGGCCGATTGAGCACTGGGGTGAAGGTGGATTTCTGGCTGCTCCATGATGATTATTGATCCCGGTGGAGCGTAAAAACACTGCACGAGCACTGGGAGTACCTGCGAAATGCCAAAGCCGACATCTGGGAGATCTACCCAATCCGCTGAGCCTTTCGCGTGCACCTTGACTTCATATTCTTGCCTTTGCTCAGGGATGGAATCGACCTTGAATTTCTCGAGCAATCCCATCTTCTCCAACTTGGAGGAGACGATCTCCTCTAATCGCTTGGTTCGCTTCCGGTGCCCCAAGCTAATTCTACGGTCTCGTGCAGCAAGAATGGCTGCTACGGTATTTTCGCCTGCAAAACCAACGCTTTCAGGCGTGATACCAGTCCATGTATAAAGTCTATCGGCCCTTGTTCTAAGCGGGCCAAGATAGTAGATGGATTTGAACAACAATTCTTGCTCTAGGTTCAGTTCCTGAAGAAACTCAGCGTTCTGGTAATAGGTAACCGCCTCGTCTGGAAAGCCATAGAAGCGCACAGGGCCTCTTAGAGGCCAGCCACGTCCTCTTTTTCTGACGAGATCGTACCCCTCCGCGGATACCGCGTAATTCCGTTTATCGCCTTCTTCTAACCCAACGGACAGCGACTGATAGTCTTCCTTAAAAACTCGGTATTTGGTTTTTTTAACTTCAAGCAAATTTGAGTCGCTCAATCCTACTTCTGCTGCAAAAACTAACGCATCTCCTTTAAGTGATCGCTCTGAAATAGGATCCTTAATTGTTAAGCTGTTGGGAAGCGACCACTGATACTCAAACGAGATTTCCTTTTTTGGATCGCGGCGAAAAACCATTTCCCGATAGGAGCCGAGTTGGACCGCTGTGTTTTTCCCACCAAGGTGAAACACCGCCTTCCTATCTGGTGATTCAACCGTCTGCTTTAGCATCATCAGAAACTGGCCGATACTGGACTTGCCGGAACTGTTGGCACCAAAGAAAAGAGTAATAGGAGCCATGCGAATGCGGCCAGTATCCTGCCACCCCTTAAAGTTTTGTATTCGCAAACGCTCGAACATCTTAATCATCTCCAATAGTTTATGTGTACTAGCAACCGGGGCATCTGGTCACACGAAGTGAAAGTGTGTCGGAACAGCGGCCCTACTATCCTCAACTATACCGCCATTCAGTGCTATCGACGGACAACCTACCAAACTCCAACGCCGCCATCAACTCCCTCCTCAACCCTCACATACTCATCAATCGGCAAGTCAATTAGCCGTTGCAGCACCCCGCTCGGCCAATAGATGTGCAGCGAATCCGCTCGGCCCGTTGCGCCCAAGCCAAAATGCACGCGCCGGTCGCCGCTGCCCAAGAAGCTCTCGCCGCAGAGCACATCCCGCCGCTGCTTTTGACCGCCGCTCCACAATACGACCTTCGCACCAACGGCCTCGCGGTTTTTTCCCGCGCCCACAAGGCGCAGGCCGAGCCAGTGGTGGTCAGCGGTCGTCTGGTTGTGCAGCAGGGAGGGCCGGCCGTTGAGGTTGGTGACGAACAGGTCTAAGCGGCCATCGTCGTCAAAGTCCCCGGCCACCGCGCCGCGACTGACCGCCTGCTTCTCGCTTGGGGCGCGCTCAACGAGGCGGAAGTGACCGGCGTCATTGGCGAACAAGTGGTTGGCTTGCGCGTAGGTCGCGCCGCTGCCCGGGCGTTCGATTTGGGGGTACACGTGCCCGTTGGCCACGAATAAGTCTGGGTCGGCGTCGTTGTCAAAGTCGAAAAAGACCGCGCCAAACCCCACGTAGGGAAGGCTGATGCGCCCCAAGCCAGCGGCAAAGCTCACGTCCGCAAAAGTGCCGCGGCCGGTGTTGCGATAGAGCGTGTTGTAGTCGTCCTCAAAGTTGGTGACCAGCAAATCGCTGTCGCCATCGTTGTCGTAATCGCCCCACGCCGCGCCCATGCCAGCCTGCGCCAAGCCCGTTTCCCCCAGCGCGGCGTTGGCCCGTAACCCCACTTCGGCAAAGATACCGGCACCATCGTTGCGGTAGAGGAAATTGGGCGTTGAGTCGTTGGCGACATACAAGTCCAAATCGCCGTCGTCGTCGCTGTCCACGAAGAGCACGGCAAACCCATAGCCCGGGTCAGGCCGCCCGAGGCCGCTGGCGGCCGTCACATCGGTAAAGACGCCCGCGCCCTCGTTGCGGTAGAGCACATCCGGCTGCGCGGGCAAGCCCAGCGGGCCGACGAACACGTCCCGGCCCTTCCACTGCGTCCCCAAGGGCCGCACTGTGGCCGAATCAAAATCCGCGTAATTGGCCACGTACAAATCCAAGTCGCCGTCCAAGTCCGCGTCGCCCATGGCCGCGCCCGTACTCCACACCGGCAGCGCCAGCCCGGCGCTGGCCGTAGCGTCGGCGAATTGCTCCAACCCGTCGTTGCGATAGAGGATGTTTTCGCGCAGGCACGTGACGTACAAATCGGCGTCGCCGTCGGCATCGTAGTCCGCGCTCAGCGCCCCCATGCCCCAGCCGCGACCCACCACCCCGGCCGCGACCGCTCTATCGACAAAGTTGCGGGCGCGGTCGTTGTGGTCGTTGCGGTAGAGGGCATTGCCACCGCCCTCCCCATTGACCCAGTAGATGTCCAAGTCGCCGTCCAAGTCTGCGTCGAGGAGCGCGGCCCCGCCGCCTTTGGCTTCGACGATATAGCGCTTTTCCGCGCCGCCGCCGACGTGGGGCCGGTCCAAGCCCCACTCGCCGGCCTTGTCAATGAAGGGAGGGCCGTCCGCCGGCGCACAAGCCACCATGCACAACGGCAACAGACCACCCCACCAATCCTTCAAGACTCAGGAACCGGCGCGACCGAGGCGGTTTTACCCGCGCCCAACCGCGCCCAAAGCCCCTGTGCTTTCACCAGCAGGTGCATGCCCACCGGGACGCCCAGCAAAATGATGAAGGTGGCAAAGAGGATGCCAAAGCCCAAGCTGACGGCCATGGGGATTAGGAACTGCGCTTGGATGCTTTTTTCGAGGATCATCGGCAACAGCCCAAAGAAGGTCGTCAGGGAGGTGAGGAGGATGGGGCGGAAGCGGGCCGCCCCGGCTGAAACTAGGGCTTCTGCGTGCGGCGTCCCCCCGCGCAGCATCTGGTTGTAGAAGGTCAGCAGCACCAGCGAATCGTTGACCACCACGCCCGACAGCGCGACGATGCCAAAGAAGCTCAACAGGGCCAAGTCCAAGCCCATGAGCAGATGCCCCCAAACCGCGCCAATGATGCCGAAGGGAATCGCGCTCATGACAACGAGGGGCTGGGTGTACGATTTGAAGGGCACGGCCAGCAACATGTAAATGGCAAAAAGAGCGATGGCAAAGTTGGACAGCAGGCTCTGCAGCGAATCCTGCTGCTCCTTTTGCTCGCCGCCGAATCGGTAGCGCAGGCCGGGATAGTCCGCGGCGAGGGCGGGCAGCAAAGACGATTCGAGATCGCGGTTGATCTCGTCGGCATTGGCGACTTGGTCATCGACCGAGGCAGTCACCCGCACCACGCGCTGGCCATCGGTGCGCTGGATGGAAGCATAGGCGTGGCCAATGGCCACGGTGGCGACCTCGCCAAAGGGCACCTCGGCCCCCGATGGCGTGCGGACGCGCATCGAGCGCACGTCGCCTAGGTTGCGGCGCTCGCCTTTGGGGTAGCGCACCATCACCCGCACATCGTCCGAGCCGCGCTGGAAGCGCAGTGCTTGGTCGCCGTAAAAGCCTTGGCGCACTTGACGGGCCAGATCCGCGAGCGTGAGGCCGAGGGTGCGGGCTTGGGGCTTGAGCTGGAGCTTCATCTCCAGCTTGCCTTCCTCAAAGCTGTCTTGGATGTCGCCGACGCCGGCGTACTCGGCGATTTTGCCCTTGAGCCGATCGACCGCCAACAAGAGCTGATCGAAGTTGTCCGCGGCGAGCTCGACTTCAATGGGATTGCCGGCGGAAAACAGCAGCGAAGAGAAAACAATGGATTCCGGGCCGGGCACTTCGCCGACCCGTTGGCGCAGCTGCGACTCGATCTCCGTGCTGTCGAAATCGCGCTCCTCAGAAGGTTGCAGCTCAATGGTAATTTCGGCGAGGTGCCCTTGGCCGCCGGCCCCCGGGGCCGACGCAAAGGAGGAACGCCGGGCCGTGGGTTGGTCGCCGATGTACGTAAACACATTGCGATAGATGGAATCCTCGCTGGCGCGCTCGGCGTCGATCTGGTCGCGCAGGGCGAGGGCCTTTTCCTCGATGTATTGCACGACTTTGGCGGTCTGGCTGGCCGTGGTGCCTTGGGGCATGTTGACCGAGATGGTCACCCAATCGGAGCCGATCTCGGGCATAAACACGAACTTGATATGGCCTCCGGCGATCAGCCCGCCGGTCCCCATCATCAGCGACAAGGCCAAGGCCGCGCTGGAGATCGGGTGGGCCAGCGCCAAGCGCAGCGTGGGCTGATAGGCGTTGTGGATGACGTACTGGAGGCCGCGGTCAAAGAGGACGACGACCCGGTCGTGCCAAGCGAGCGGGCGCGCCAAGAGCCGGCGAACGAGGCGGCTGAGTGCCCCGTCCCCCTCGGAAGATAGGTGCGCCGGCAGAATGAACAGGCTCTCAATCAGCGATAGCAGGAGCACGGAGATGACGATCACCGGCATGACCGACATGAACTTGCCCATCAGGCCCTCGACGAAAAACAGCGGCATAAAAGCAGCAATCGAGGTCATGATCGAGAAGGTGACCGGCGTCCCCACTTCGAGGGCGCCATCAATGGCGGCGCGGCCAAAGGGTTTCCCCTGCACGCGGTGGGCAAAGATGTTTTCGCCGACGATGATCGCGTCATCAACCACAATGCCCAAGGCCACGATAAAGGCGAACAGGGAAAGCATGTTGATCGAGGCGTCAAAAGGCTCCATCAGCACGAAGGCCCCCAAAAAGCTGATGGGAATGCCCATCATCACCCAGAACGCCAAGCGCAGATCGAGGAAGAAGCTCAGGCAGATAAAGACCAGCACCAAGCCGAGGCGGGCGTTGCGGATCAGCAGGTCTATGCGGCTGCGCAGGATGCGGGCGTCGTCGCGTGCGTAGTTGATGTGGATTCCCGCCGGCAGGGTTGAGCGTTTGTCCTCGATGTACTGATGGACATAAGCGGAGATGTCGAGCGCACTTTGGTCGCCAATGCGATAGACTTGCACCACGGCCGCTGGCTGGCCGTTGAAGCGCGAGATGAGCTCGGTATCCTCAAAGCCATCGACGACCGTGGCCATGTCTTTGAGCTTGAGGGCCGTGCCGTCGGGGCGGGTGAGGACCACGACCTCTTCGTATTCGCGCCCCGAGCGCATCAGCCCCTGCGTGCGGAGCAAGATCGCGCCGTCCTCGCTTTCGACGCGGCCCGCCGGCAGGTCGAGGCTCGTGCGGCGCACGGCGTCAGCGACTTGCGCGAAGGTCAGCCCGTAGCGGCGCAACGCCTCTTCGGACACCTCAATGGCAATCTCATCGACGCGCACGCCCTTGAGCTCGACCTGCGAAATCACGCCGCTGCTGCGCAGGTCGTCGCGCACGCGCTCGGCCGCGACTTTGAGGGCCTTTTCCTCGACCTCGCCGTAGAGGACCACGTCGATGGCTTGATTGCGCCGCGTCAGTTCCTTGATGACCGGCTCTTCGACCTCGGCGGGAAAGGTGTCGATGCGGTCGATCTCGTTTTTGATGTCGTCGAGGAGTTTGTCTAGATCGGCCCCGCGCTCCAGCTCAATGCTGACCGAGCCCATGCCCTCGGCGGCGGTGGAGCGCACGCGGCGCACCCCCTCTAGGCCGCGCACCCGCTCCTCAATGCGCTTGCAGACCGCGTCTTCGACCTCGGCCGGGGTCGCGCCCAGATAGGGCACTTGAATCTGCACTTGGTCGAGCGACATCTCGGGGAAGGTCTCTTTCTTGGTCTGCATCATGGAAAACAGGCCGCTCAACATGATGAAGCCCATCAGCAGATTGGCCGCGACGTGGTTCTTCGCCATCCAAGCTACGGGTGCTTTCACGGTGGATCTCCTGCATTGCCAGCGGCCAACCTCACCTGCATCCCGTCGGTGACGCCGCTGAGCTGAGAGACGATGATCCGCTCTTGGGGATCCAAGTCGATGTAAGAGAGCACTTCATTTTCGAGCGCCCGCACCACTTGCGCTCGGCGGATGCGGAGGACGCCATCGCGGCCCACCACCCACACGCGGTCGCCTTGGCGCAGGGCCGCGCGCGGCAAGACGCGGACGCCATCGACCGTGCGACCGGCAATGGCCACATCGACGAACATCCCCACCGTCAGCGGCGGAATCCCGTCGGCCATGCCGCCGTAGGGCGCTTCGACCTCCACCACTAAGCGGACCATGCGGCTTTGCGGGTCGAGCTCGCCCTCGGTGCGAACTACGCGGCCGTTCCACTGGTGGCGTTGGCCGGCAAAGACCCCGTGGACCACGGCGCTGGCCCCCTCTCGGCCAAAGGCAAAGGCGCGGGAATGGCCCTCGGCGTTGCGCTCGGAAACGGGCGTGCTGGCCGGCGCGATGTCCATGGGCAGCGGCAGGGTGAACCACCCGAGGTCTTCGTCCGGGACCGGGACGACGATCTCGGCCTTTTCAATGCTGTATATCTGGGCGATGGCTTGGCCGGCGTTGAGGTGTTGGCCGACATCGACGCGGGCAGTGCGCACTCGGCCGGCAAATGGCGCGTGTACTTTGGTGCGATCGAGGCGCAGCCGCGCTTCGGCGAGGCGGGCTTCCGCGCCTTGGAGGGCGGCCTCGGCCGCGCGCAACTGGGGTTTGCGGAGCACCAAGTCCGTGGGGGCTGGGGCTGGGGCGTGGAGCCGCTCCCACTCTTGCGCGGCAATGGCGGCTTCTGCTCGGGCCAAGTCGAGTTGGTAGCGCGCCTGCGCCACTTGGGCCGCAGCCTGTTGGACCGCGAGCTCGTAGTCGCGTGGGTCCAGCCGAAAGAGCAGCGCCCCCTTGGCAAAAGTCCCGCCGGGTTTGAAATCAGCGTCCTTCCACACCACGACCCCCGACACCTGCGGCACGAGGTCGATCTGGGCATCGGGCTGCACCGTGCCCTGCCCCTCAACTACGACTTGGACCTGTTGGAGCGGGGCGGCCATGGCTTCGACGAGCGGCCCGGCATAGGTGGGCGCGACGCGCTGGGGCGGCTCGCGCATGGAGGCCAGCAGTTGGAAGGCCCCAAACCCGAGGGCGAGGATGACGACGGGCAAGACTATTTTGAAGACGCGCATCATTGCTGAAGCTCCGCGGATTGAGAGGCGAGGGTAAAGCCACCGCCCAGCGCCAAGTGCAGGTCAATGCGCGTATCGAGCCGCTGGCGGCGAATGGCGAGCAAGCGGCTCTGGGCGTCAAAGGCTCGGCGTTGCGACTCTAGCAGGGCGATGAGATCGGCAAGCCCGCGGACGTAGCGATCTTCGGCTAAGGCGCGTGCGGCCAAGGCTTCTTCGGCCGCGGTCGCGAGGGCGCGTTCTTGGTCGGCGAGCAACCCTTCGGCGTTCAGGGCCGCCTCTACCTCGCTGTATGCCTTGAGGGCGCTTTGCGCGTAGGCAAAGAGTGCTTGCTCGGCCCCGGCCGCGGCTTGATCGACGCCGGCGCGCAGGCGACCCCCTTGCAGCAAGGGCTGCGTGATATTGCCCACGAGACTCCAGATCGAAAAGTC
This sequence comes from Candidatus Latescibacterota bacterium, assembly GCA_965242865.1. GTDB lineage: Bacteria > Latescibacterota > UBA2968 > UBA8231 > UBA8231. Next base: position 2,617,899 of record CBDETK010000013.1, on the reverse strand, counting down.
GCCATCGAGCAGGTTGCTCAACGCGCTCGACGAGCGGCCCGTAGAGGCCGTGAGACTGATGCGCGGCAACAGGGCGCGCCGAGCTTGGGCCAACCGGCGATCGGCCGCGGCGAGGCGGCGCTCCGCGGCCACGAGGTCCGGCCGTCGGCCCACGAGCTGGGCGGGCAGGCCGGCTGGAATCGGACCGCGGACCGCGGGCAACTCGCCCCCGACCTCGACCTGAGCGCCGGGGTAGCGGCCCAAGATCAATTCGAGCTGACGCAGCGCAGCATCCCGTTGGCCGCGGCGTTGGGCGAGGGTTGCTTCGGCCGTAGCCAAGCTCGACCGGCCCAAGCGCACGTCGAGCGATGAGCGCAAGCCGCGGCGATAGCGGTCCGCTATCTGGTCGGTGGAGAGCCGGTAGTTTTCAACGGTGGCCTGCGCCAGCTCGACTTGGCGCCCCGCTTCGACCGCGGCGAAATAGGCCCGCGCCGTCTGCGCGGCCAGCGAGAGGCGCGCCGCCCGAAAATCAGCGGCCGCGGCCGCCGCGTCGGCCAGCGCGGCTTGGGCCCCGGCCCGCAGGCGACCCCACAGGTCCGCCTCCCAACTCGCAGTCAGATCGACGCCAAAGGAGGTGCTGGTAGAACTCAAGACTTGGTCTGGGTCGCGCCCGGGAATGGGAAGGCCGACGAAGTTTTGTTTGCGCCGCGCGCCATTGGCGTTGGCGTTGAGCTGGGGCCAGAGCGGGGCCCCGGCCACTCGGGCTTGGGCTTGGGCTTGGGCCAGACGCGCCCCAGCGGCCTTGAGATCGTAGTTATGAGCTAAGGCCAAGGCCACGAGGCTGTCGAGGCGTGCGGCTCCCATGTCGCGCCACCAGCGGTCGGCGACCGGCTCTGCGGAGGCGTCAGCTATCCATTGGTCCGGCGGGGGGAAGCTGAGGACGGGAGAGGCCCCGTCCTCTACTGAGGCGCAGGCGAGCAGCACCAGCAGCGGGAGGCACAACGGCCTCATGGCAATTCTCCGGGGGAAGCAGCAAAGTCCGCGTACAAGGCTTCGATTTGGGCGCGGCCGGGGTCTTGGTCTAGGACGAAGAAAGCGTAGTGGAGTTCCAAGCACTCGCTGGCCGCCAGCGCTAAGTCGCCCTCCATTAGCAGGCCCGCGCCGAGCAAGTTTGCGCGGGTAAACCAAGGGACCGGGTGGCGCGGGTTGGTGGGGTGATCCATGAGCGCGACAAAGCCGCCATGTTTGCCGCTCGCCCCGACCCAGCGGGCGCGCTGCCCCATGATGTCTGCGTGGCCTCGGCGTCCCTCGCTGCAATAGTGGTCGGCCTCGGCAAAGGAAGGCCCCATACGCAATTCCAACCCCGAGTACCGCGCCGCCCGCGAGGCGCCCATCACCAGCCGGTCGCCGGCCGGCTCAATGCGCGTGGATATCCGCAAGCAGTAGCCGCCGGCCGTGCTATACAAGCCAAAAGAGCGCGACTCCACCGCCATGAGTTGGTCGCGGCCGTCGAGCCAAGAAAGCACTTCGGTCGCCGAGGCCCCTGCTAAAGCCGTGAAGCGGTCGTGCCGCTGCACGCCGTGGCTGTCGGCGACGTATTCGTATTTCTTTTTCTCTGGCAAGTACCAAGGCCCGCCCCACAAGTTGGCGTCGTTGACGTGGACCCAGCCAAAGTACAGCCCGGTGTGCCAAGCGTGGTCGGGCGGGCGGTACTCGGTCACGAGCTGGCCGGAAAGCGTGTACAGGGGCGCGAAGCAGGGCTTGGGGGATTCGCTGCGGGGCAGCTCCTCGGTGGCGCGGTACAGGGCGAGCAACTTGCTGCCCGCGTGGATTTCAAGGCCGAGGGCGTTTTCTCGCAGTTCAAAGGCGCACATAGCTAGTTCTCCAATTCTCGCTTGAACCAAGCAATCGTCCGGCCCAGCCCTTCGCCCGCTCCCACGCGGGGCGTCCAGCCGAGCAGGGATTGGGCCTTGGCAATGTCGGGCAGGCGGACCCGGGGGTCGTCTTGCGGTAAATCGCGGAAGGCGATGCGGCTCTTGGCCCCGGTCATGGCGATGATCTTGCGGGCCAAGTCGAGCACGGTGATTTCGCAGGGATTGCCGAGGTTGACCGGGGTCACCACCTCGGACAGCATGAGCTTGTAGAGGCCGGCGATCAAATCGCTGCAATAGCAGATGCTGCGCGTTTGCTGCCCGTCGCCATAGACCGTCAGATCGTCGCCCTTGAGGGCTTGGATGATGAAGTTGGGCACGGCCCGGCCGTCGTCTTGGCGCATGCGCTCGCCGTAGGCATTGAATATGCGCACGATGCGCACGTCCGTGCCGTGCAAGCGGTGGTATGCCATGGTCATGGCCTCGGCAAAGCGCTTGGCCTCGTCGTACGCGCCGCGGATGCCAATGGGGTTGACGTTGCCGAGGTACTCCTCGGACTGGGGATGTACCAAGGGGTCGCCATACACCTCTGACGTGGAGGCCAGCAGGAACTTGGCTTGCTTGGCCACGGCCAACTCCAAGGTCTTGTGCGTGCCCAACGCGCCGACTTTGAGGATGTTGACGGCCAACCGCTCAAAGTCGGCCGGGCTCGCTGGGCTGGCGAGATGCAAGATGAAGTTGAGCGGCCCATCTACGCGGATGTCGTTGGTCACATCGCATTGAACAAACTGGAATCGCGGGTGGTCGAGCAGGTGGGCGATGTTTTCGGGCCGGCCAGTGAGGAAGTTGTCCATGCAGATGATTTCGCAGCCTTCCCTTAGCAGAAGGTCGCTCAGGTGCGACCCCAAGAAACCCGCGCCGCCGGTGATCAGCACGCGCATTGTGTACGCTCCTTTCTCTGCTAGTGGACTGGCCGTTGGCCGCTCGCTCTACGGCCAAAAATGTATTGCCTTCTCAAGGTGCTTTCAAGATCGCTGGGTCAAACCAATTGCGAGAGCAAGGTCTGCGCCGGGACGATGATGGGTTGGTGGTGGGCAAAACAGTCGCGCTCGACAAAAGGCAAGTCCAGCACCACTTGGAAAGCGTGCGGCGCTTCCGTCTGGCGTTGGAATAGGTGTAGGGCCGGAGAAAGGGCGGCGCGACCAGCGCGTTTGACTTCGACTAGGAACCAAGGCCGCCCGTCGCGGACGACGACGAAATCGACTTCGCGTTGTTGCTTGTCGCGCAAAAAGAACAGGCCGAAATCCCCTTCGCCGCGGTCGGTCCACAGATGCACGGCTTTGAGGAGCGCGCTGGCCACCTTACGATACATACCCCGTTTGGTCAAAATTCACCGCCGGCAAGACCGCCCCTTCACGCTTCTAACCGCTCTGCGAGCAGGCCGGGCAGTTCGCCTAGGTGGGCTATTTGGTGGAATTGCTGGCATTCGGCCTCCGAAGGCTCGGCGCGTTCGTGCGGCCCAGTGGTGTGGCAAGGCACATAGACCGCACGGCCGCCTAAAGCGACGACGGGCAGGATGTCCGATTTGAGCGAATTGCCCACCATGCAAAAGTCGGCGGGCCGGATGCCGTGGCGTTGCAGCAGGGCCGCGTAGGTTTCCTCGTCTTTTTCGCTGACGATTTCGATGTAAGTGAAGTAGTCGGCCAAGCCGGAGCGGGCGATTTTGGCCTCTTGGTCCAGTAAGTCGCCCTTGGTCAACAGCATCAGGGGCCGCGTGCGGGACAGGCCGGTAAGCACCTCCTCGACGTGGGGCAGCGGCTCAATGGGCATCTGCAACATCTCTTTGCCATAGTCCAAAATCTGGCGGATTTGGTGCCCGGTTACCGCTCCCTTCGTCAGGTCGAGGGCCGTCTCTATCATGGACAAGGTGAAGCCTTTGATCCCGTAGCCAAAGTGAGACAAGTTGCGCCTTTCGGTCTCGTATAGTTCCCGCTCAGTCCACGCCGGGTCGCAATCGGGCGACAGCAAATGCTTAAAGCGGTCTATGACCCGTTCAAAGTAAATCTCGTTTTCCCACAGGGTATCGTCGGCGTCAAAGGCAATCAGCGTGGGCATGGCTGTTCTCGAGTTCGGCGGGCGGATAGTTGACCAAGCGCGCAAGTGGCTAACATGGTAAACTACCGAGTGAAGTCAACCCAATCTCACCGCGGCGGTAAAAGGTCGTCGTTGCGGTTTGACCGAGGTGCCAATGCTGCTTACGTTGGAAGCCATCTTGGATAAAAGGAGGAAATCCAATGAGCAAATACATGTTTCGCGCGACGTACACGCAGGCCGGGCTGGCCGGTTTGCTGAAGGAAGGCGGCACGCGGCGACGGGCGGCCCTAACCCAGACCATTGAGGAAATGGGCGGCAGCGTGGAATCGCTGTACTACGCCTTCGGCACCCCAGACCTCTATATCATTGCCGATCTTCCCGACGACGCAACGGCCGCGGCCGTGTCCATGGTCATCGGCAACGCGGGCGCACTCGACATTAGCGTTACCGTACTGGTCGCCCCGGAAACCATAGACGAGGCCATCGGGAAAAGCGTGCCCTACCGGCCCCCGGGCACCTGAGGAGCGTCTATATCCCTTGCAGCACAGGCTCCGTCGAACATGGCTCGGCGGAACTTTTCTTTTGGCTGTCTGAACACTATATTTTTTTGTGTGATTCGGTTGCGGCTTCTGTGTTTAGGCTTTTATTTGACGACGGCAAAGAACCTACAATCAGGGGCGGCCCCCCGTGCCTGCCCGTAAGAATCCCGTTGGGGCAGGCCCCCGTGCCTGCCCGTTACAGCGGCAAATTTGGCACCATTGGTTGGCGGATGAACGAGAGATGAACGAGACGATGGTTAAGCATTTCATATCAGGCAGGGGCCTTGCTATGGGGCAAAACCCTGTTGAGTGCTTGGAATCGTCGTCGGATTTAATGTGTCGTAAGTCCTTGAAAAACAACGACTTACCCCCCCCCCCCCCCCCGAAAATTCTCCGCTAGCACCAAGCACTACACTCTCTACTTCTCAGCATCGGCCGACGGCTCGTGCGCGGCCATTGGGCGTCGCGTCGGTCTGGCCGCACGATCCCAAGCGTACGCCACCGTGCGGCCTTTATGCAGATCCCCGTTTACTGCACCACCCCCGCAACCCGTCTGCCAAGGACCGAGGGCGGAATCTCCTCGCCCCGGACGCCGCCAGAACACCAGCAAAGGCGCACCCACAGCAAGGGGCGCACATCCTGAGCGCTCCAAGTGATAGCCCTAGGGCTAACTCCGCCTCTTTTGGGGCGTCATGCCCCTCTTCCAACCTCCATACCATTTCTTCCCCAACCATATAAAGGAGCAAAAAATGACTTCGTTGAAATCTCTCAAAACCCTGTTTGCGCTCGTCCTTTTGGGCATCGTCGCTGCTTGGATGGGCTGCTCAGACTCCGCGCCGGTGGCTTCTCGGCCAGCCGGCAAAGCCACTTGTTCCTTGTGCGAGTTCTTGGGCGACGACGCCTACACCGCTACCGACGGGCTGCCCGCCCGGGAAAGCCCCGACACCACCCAAACCGACGCCGACGCCGACGCCGACGCCGATAGCACCCAGACCGACGCTGACGCCGACAGCACCCAATCGGCCATCGTGGAGTTCGCCGACGCCAATTTGGAGCGAGCGGTGCGGGAGGCACTGGATCGCCCGCAAGGAGCACTGACCCCGGCGGACTTGGCGGCCCTAACCGAACTTGACGCGAGCTATAAAAACATTGAGAGCGTGGCCGGCCTTGAACACGCAACGGCCCTGACAACGCTGTATCTGCGGGGCAACGCGATTACCGATGTGCAGCCGTTGGCCAGCCTGACCAACCTTCAAACGTTGTCGCTGTGGGGCAACAAGGTGGCGGATGCGAGTCCGCTGGCCAGCCTGATCAGCTTGCGCACGCTGGATATGTGGGGCAACGAAATTACGGATGTACAGCCGTTCGCTGGCCTAACCAATCTGCAATTTCTCAATCTAGGTGACAACGACATTGCGGACGTGAGTCCGTTGGCCAGCCTGACCAACCTGCAATGGCTGGGCGTGATGGAAAACGCCCTTAGCCAGCACGCGGCCAACCAACAACTCGCCGCCGCGATAACAAGCGGCCTCCGCGTCGAAGCGGTACTAGAAAAATACCCCCGCGTCGAAACCGTCCAGGTCTATCCAGAAGAACCGGATGAAGGGCAGGGAGCAGTAGGGCCCGCCCTATACGTGACGGACGGTGACAGAAATTCGCCCCGAACAGAAAGACGGTCAAAGATTTGGCGTGTCAGCTTGGATGGCTCAGTCGCCCGATCCTTCATCCCCTTGCCACGAGTTCATTTTGGTCATGTACGATCCGATGGTCGGATCCCAAGATACCTCGACGGAAGTAATCCAAATGGCATCGCGGTGGATGTGGCGAACAGAAAGATATACTGGGCGGACGCGATGGCAGCCGGTTCGATTCGGCGTTCCAACTTGGATGGCTCAGACACGCTAAGAATCGCCTCGAACCTGGGTTCGCCACAGGGCGTCGCGCTGGATTTGGTGAACAGAAAGATATACTGGACGGACCAGAACCCCGGCGCTATTGGGTCTGCCAACTTGGATGACCCGCCAGCCCCCACAGACATCATCACCTCGACATTGAATACTCCAACGGGCATCGCGGTGGATGCGGAGCGCGGAAAGATATACTGGACGGACTGGGTTTTGAATAAGATTGAGTCTGCCGACTTGGATGGCTCAAACCGCCAAGACTTCCTTGCGAACACGAACACGAATAATGCATCGGGCGTCGCGCTGGATTTGGTGAACAGAAAGATATACTGGGTGAGCTGGACCATGGCCACGGGCACTAGACTTCAGCGGGCCGACTTGGATGGGGATGGCTCAGACGCCGAAGTCGTCACCCCCGCGGGGGTGACGCAGCTATGGGGCATCGCGGTGGATGCGGAGCGCGAAAAGATATACTGGGTGGACCAGAACGGGAGTACCTTTGTGAACCAGGTCCCGGGTGACGTGGGGAGCGCCAACTTGGATGGCTCAAATCCCCGAGTCCTCCTTAGGGGGTTGATGTTTCCAAAGTACCTCGCGCTGGGTGTTTGGTAGTCGTGGAGGATCACCGGCCCGGCTTGCATGGCGTTGAGGCGACGCGGCAGATAGGGACTGAGGAGCCGAGCACCGGCTCTACGGCTTGTTCAACACGCCCCAAGGTAGAATTTGCGGAGCAGACCGCTTCTAAGAGGATGACGGGATGTTTAGAGCAGCCAATCGAGGGCCGCGGCCAGATTGAGCGAGGCGACCGCTTTGCCACAGACCGGCTCGGTCGTGCGGCTGATTAGGGCGACCCGGTCGGCGCTGACGAGCGCGGCATGGTCTTGCAAACGCCGCAGATCCGCCGCGTCCGGGGCACTGCTCAGCTTGATCTCAAAGGCCCAGCGGTGGCCGCGATACTCCAACACGAGGTCGATCTCCCGCTGGTCGCTGGTCCGCATATAAAACGCCTCAAAAGCGCGGCCCGTGCTTTGCAGGTGGCCTAATAGCTGCTCAATCACCCATCCTTCCCAACTCGTTCCAACCCACGGCTGGTCCAATACATCGCGGTCGCGGTCGAGACCCAGCAAGGCATGCAAGAGGCCGGTGTCGCGCCAATAGAGCTTGGGACGCTTGACCAAGCGTTTGTGCAGGTTCGCCGTATAGGCTGGCAGCCGACGAATCAAGAAGGCTTGCTCTAGGAAGTCGGCGTATGTATTGACGGTGTGATAACTCAATCCCAAGCTCTTGCCGAGTTGGGAAGCATTCCACATCTGGCCGTGCAGCGCGGCCAACATGCGGAAGAACCGCTGGATGAGCACGGGCTGGGCCGGCAGGCCCCAAGTGGGAAGGTCGCGCTGGGCCATGAGCGCGAGGTAGTTTTGCTGCCAGTCGGGAAAGCGGCTGGCGTCGAGGATGCCGCCGTCGGGATACCCCCCCCGTTGCCACAGGCGATCCCACTCTTCAACAGGCCGTTCCCGCGCCAAAAAGCCGGTGAGTTGGGCTAGGCGGCCAGTGAGCGCCTGACCGGCCCGCTGCATCAGGGCGGGCGCAACCGAGCCGAGCATCAGGAAGCGACCACAGCGCTTGCGGTCCGCGTCAATGGCGGCGCGCAAGCGCGGAAAGAGTTCGGGCATGGCTTGGATTTCATCGAGGATGACCAATTCCCGCGTTCCCATCCGCTCCTCCCACGTGACGTCGAGACGCAGTTGGTCGCGGGGATTTTCTAGGTCGAAATAATGGCCCTCGAATGCTTTAGCTAAGGTCGTCTTACCCGTCTGGCGCGCTCCGCTCAGGGCCACGGCCGGATAGCGCGCGAGTTGCGCGTCAATTTGCCTTTTGAGCAATCTAGAAATCATGTTTGGTAAAATAGAAATGAATTTCTATTCTGCAAATAGCACTTCATCCTCTCGCGTCGGCGTTGAGGACGCGCACCCATGTCAACTCGTCACAACTTCAGCCTCTTAAAAATGCGCTCGGGGATGCTTCGGACCGCGAGCATGATCCAACGCCAAAAAAACGGCGTGTAGAGCACATCCTTCTTTTGCCGATAGGCGCGCACGATGTCGGCCGCCACTTTGTCCGGCGTAGCGACCCCCCAAAGCCCGTCTAGCCGCCCCTCGGTCATCGGCGTATCGACGAACCCGGGCTTGACGGTCAGGACGTGTACCGGCGTCTTAGCCAGCCGATTGCGTAGCCCTTGCAAGAAAACCGAAAGCCCCCCCTTAGCCGCTCCATAGACGTAATTGCCTTGGCGGCCCCGGTCGCCGGATACGGACGAGATCGCGATGATACCGGCCGGCGTGCCCTTTTGCTCTAGGTAATTGGCCAAATGCGCGAGGGCGAGGGCCGCGCCGGTGAGGTTGGTGTTGAGGGTGCGGATGATCTCGTCTGTATCGTGCGTTGCGTCGCCGAAGTAGCCGAAGGCGAGGACGACCAAGTCGAAGGGGCCGACGCGCTCGTGAACCTGTTGCGGCAAGTCCGCCAAGGCTGCAAAGTACAAGGCGTCAAACTCGATCAGCTCTACGCGGCACGAGCGTCTGAGCCGCAAGTCCGCGGCAAAAGGCTCTAGATCGATGCACCGGCGGGCGGCCAGCGCAAAGTCGTAGCCATCGAGGTGCTCGACGATGGCTTGGGCAATCGCCGATTTGGCCCCTAAAACCAAGGCCCTCACGTGATCCCCAAGCGGTCGGACAGGCAGGAGCGGAAGCGGTGTTCCGGGTCGTATTTGCGCTTGACCGCTTTGAATGGGTCGAGCTGCGGATACATGGCGGCGAAATCCTCCTTTTCCAAAATGGCGTCCTTGGCCAAATAGACGCGCCCTTTGGCCTCGACGACGGTTTTGTTCAGGGTGCGCAAGAAGGGAATCGTCCCAGCGTCGCGCAAGGGGATGTCCAGCGAGAGGGTGTAGCCCGCGAGGGGAAAGGAAAGCAGGCCGCCGCTCGGCGTCCCAAAGGTCTTGAACACGGCCAAGGGCGAAGCCACGCCTTGGCGGGCAATGCGCCCGAGCAGCTCGCCGATCACCTCCGCGCCATCGGCGGCTGGCACGGCGACTTGGTACTGCAAAAAGCCCCGGCGGCCATATAGGCGATTCCAGCCGCGGACCGCGTCGAGCGGATAGAAATACGGGTCGTAGTGGACGAGCGCGTCGGTCGCCCGGCGCACTTGGCGATGATAGTAAAGGGCGTTAAACGCCTTCAGGGATTGGGCATTGAGCATGCCGCTGGGCACAGAAAACGGCACGGCCCAGCGGCTAGCGCCGTGGAGGGGAAAGGGCGGCTTGCCCTTGAGTGCGCTCGCGCTGGCGTGTTCCCCCAACAACACGTGACCGCGCCCTAGCTGCCGGCCCGTTTGCAGGCCGTCAATCCACGCGACCGAATAGGTGTACTGCTGCTGAGTCTCTTGGCAAACGCGGTACGTCTCGGCCCAATTCGCCGTCTTAATGGCGCGCTGCCGGATGTACGCCGACGGCACCTTTTTGAGCCGCAGTGTCGCCGCGTAGATAAACCCCGTCAGGCCCATGCCGCCCAGCGTGGCCCAAAACAGATCGGCGCGCTGGCTGCGCGAGCAGCGCACGGTTGAGCCATCGGCCAACACCATGTCCAGCGACTCGACAAAGGCGGCGATAGACCCCTCGACGTGGTGGTTTTTGCCGTGGACATCGGCGGCAATGCAGCCGCCGAGCGTGGGGAACTTGGTCCCCGGCGTAACGGGCGGGAAAAAGCCCTGGGGCAGGGCAAAGCGGATGATCTCGGCGAGCGTAATGCCGGCTTGGGCGTGCAAAAGCCCGCGCTGCCGATCGAAGTCGAGCAGGTGCTTGAGGGGCAGGGTGGAGACGACGCGCTCGTATAGGCAGGCGTCGCCGTAGGACCGGCAATTGCCTTGGGGCAAAATCGGGGCCGCAACAGCGCGGCACAGGTCGCTTAGGTAGCGCGCACGCCGAACCGAGGCGGCGACGCACGGGTACAGCCCCCAGCCGGAGGTGGCGATTTTTTGGTCCATAGTCGAAGTAAGTCGGGTGGTTTTGCGCTTAAAAAAGCGGACGTTGCGCTGTCGCCCTCGCCTCAACTAAAAATATAACAATACGATACGCTTCCCAACTTTGCGGAATCAGGGCGACGGGGCGACGGCCTTGCTCGGCAACGGGCGCGCGTTAGGGTTTGCTTGTAGTTCCCCTAAATTGGCCTATCTTCTCTAAGAATGCTCAACCCCGAAATCCGAGTGCGACCATGCAGACAACGCTTGATCCGCAGATAATGGAGGCCCTTTTGCACGGCGAATGCGCCGATGTGTTCTCGCACTTGGGGATGCACCCCTTAGACGAGGGCTGGGTCGTGCGCGTGTTCTGGCCCGAGGCGGCGAGCGTGCAGGTCGTGGAGCGGGGGGGGCAAGGCGCGAGCTTTCAGGCCGCCAAGACCCATGCCGAGGGATTGTTTGAGGCGCGGATCGCCGGCCGCCGCTCGTCCTTTGCGTACCATCTGGCGGTGACCGACGCGCAGGGCGCGGTTCGCTGCTGCCGCGATCCGTACTCGTTCTGGCCGCAGTTGGCGTCCCAAGACCAATACCTCTTCAACGAAGGAACCCACTACCGCGCCTACGAGTTGCTGGGGGCGCATCCGCGCTGCATCGACGGGGCCGAGGGCACGTACTTTGCGGTGTGGGCGCCGAATGCCCGCCGAGTCAGCGCGGTCGGCGACTTCAACCACTGGGACGGCCGGCTGCACTGCATGCGCTCGCTGGGCGCGTCCGGGGTGTGGGAACTGTTCGTCCCGGAGGTGGGCGCGGGCGCGCTCTACAAGTACGAAATCCTCAGTCGCCAAGGAACCATCCTGCTCAAGAGCGATCCCTTTGCCTTGGCCACGGAACGGCCCCCCCGCACCGCTTCGGTGGTCTGCCGGGGCGATGCGTTCGCTTGGGGCGACGACGCTTGGATGGCCGAGCGCCGAGCGCACAACGGGTTGGAAGCACCCCTCGCCATCTACGAGGTCCATCTCGGCTCGTGGCGGCGCAATCTCGACTATCGCACGCTGGCTCACCAATTGGTCGCCCACGTGGCCGCGCTCGGTTTTACCCACATCGAGCTGATGCCGGTGGCCGAGCATCCCTTTGACGGCTCGTGGGGGTATCAAGGAACCGGGTATTTCGCGCCGAGCGCGCGCTTTGGTGCGCCCGAGGACTTTGCTTATTTCATCGACTACTGCCACCGCCACGCCATCGGGGTGATTCTCGACTGGGTGCCGGCGCACTTCCCTAGCGACGCCCACGGCTTGGCTCAATTCGACGGCACCAGCCTCTACGAGCACCGCGACCCGCGCCAAGGCCGGCATCCCGACTGGCAGACCTGCATATTCAACTACGGCCGCGCCGAAGTCCGCTCCTTTCTCATTGCCAATGCCCTGTTTTGGCTCGAACGCTTTCACCTCGACGGCCTGCGCGTCGATGCGGTGGCTTCCATGCTCTACCTCGACTACTCGCGCTCCGAAGGGGAATGGGTGCCCAACGCTCACGGCGGGCGCGAAAACCTCGAAGCCATCGATTTCCTGCGGCAGCTCAACACGGCCATCGGCGAGCACTGCCCGGACGCCTTGATGATCGCCGAGGAATCGACCGCTTGGCCGGAAGTTTCCCGGCCGGTCGCCGGCGGCGGCCTCGGCTTCCACTTCAAGTGGAACATGGGCTGGATGAACGACGTGCTGCGCTACATGCAGCGCGACCCGATCCACCGCCGCCACCACCAAGACGACCTGACCTTTGGCCTGCTCTACGCCCACAGCGAAAACTTCGTGTTGCCGCTGGCGCATGACGAGGTCGTCCACGGCAAGTGCTCGCTCTTGAGCAAGATGCCCGGGGACGCTTGGCAGCAGCGGGCCAACTTGCGCTTGCTCTACGGCTTTATGTACGGGCACCCCGGCAAAAAGCTGCTCTTTATGGGGGCCGAGTTGGCCCAGTGGGAAGAGTGGGATCACCAAGGCGAACTGCCTTGGCACCTGCTCGACGACGAGGGGCACGCCGGCGTCTATCGCTGGCTCTGCGACCTCAACCAGCTCTATCGCCGCTGCGCGGCCCTGCACCGCACCGATGCGCAGCCCGATGGTTTTGAATGGATCGATTGCTCGGATGCCGCCCAGAGCGTGGTGGCTTTTGTGCGCCGCGCCGAGGGCGAACCTCCCCTGATTTTCGTCTGCAATTTTACCCCAGTCCCCCGCGCGGATTACCAACTCGGGCTGCCTGCGGCCGGGCCGTACCGCGAGGTGCTCAACAGCGACGCCGAAATCTACGGCGGGAGCGGCCTAGGCCACGGCGGCTGGGTGCAAACCGAGCCGGTCGCTTGCCATGGCCGCCCGCAGTCGGCGCGGTTGCACCTGCCGCCGCTGGGCGCGTTGGTACTAGAGCTTATAGGCCATGCTTGAGATGATTGCACACGGCACCGGTCAACTGCGGCGGCTCGGCAACCATCGGCTCGCGCTGGTCGGCGGCGGGGTCTTGGCCGGGGCGTTGCTGGTCGCGCTTTTGGCACCGCTTTTGGCACCGTACGATCCACTGGCGCAAAACCTCTATGCGCGCTTGCAGCCGCCGTCGCCGAGCCACTGGCTGGGCACCGACGACTTTGGCCGCGACATTTTCAGCCGCATCGCGTACGGCGCCCGCATCTCGCTGCGGATCGGCCTAGTTGCCATCGCGCTGGCCGCTTCGACCGGCACCTTGCTCGGCCTCGTGGCCGGGTATCGCGGCGGGGCCGCCGACATGCTCATCATGCGGCTGATGGATCTGATGCTGGCCTTCCCTAGCATCCTGCTGGCCATTGCCATCGTCGCCGTCATCGGGCCGGGCATCGACAACGCCATCCTCGCCGTCAGCATCGTGTTGGTGCCGCAATTTGCCCGCCTCATGCGCTCCTCAGTGCTAACCGTGCGCGAGGCCGCGTACGTCGAGGCCGTGCGCGCGCTGGGGGCGAGCGAATGGCGGCTGCTGTTTTACAGCGTCTTGCCCAACTGCGCGGTTCCGCTCATCGTGCAAGCCACGCTCAGCTTGGGCACGGCCATCCTCGACGCGGCCGGATTGAGCTTTTTGGGCTTGGGCGCCCAGCCGCCGACCCCCGAGTGGGGGGCCATGCTATCCGGGGGGCGCGAGCTGCTCTTGCAAGCACCTTGGGTCATGGCGTTTCCCGGGCTGGCCATCTTCGCGGTCGTCCTCGCGCTCAACCTCTTTGGCGACGGGCTCAGAGACGCCTTAGATCCGAAAATTTAGACTTCCCTCCAACGGAGACCACCGATGAACCCAATTCCCACTCCAGCCCGCATCGAATACCTCAAGGTGCAGAATTTCCGTGCTCTGCGGAATGTCGAGTTCAAAAACCTGACGCCGCTGACGGTGTTGCTCGGCCCCAACGGCAGCGGCAAGTCCACCGTATTCGACGTATTTGCTTTTCTGGCCGAGTGTTTCGAGTTGGGACTGCGCCGCGCTTGGGATAAGCGTGGGCGCGGCAAAGAGCTTGTGTCCCGAGGCGAGGACGGATCCGTAGTAATCGAGATCAAGTACCGCGAAAAGCCGGGACAGCCGCTCATCACCTATCACTTGGCTGTTGTTGAACGCAATGGGGCACCTATTGTAGCCGAAGAGTGGTTGAGATGGAAGCGAGATAGGTTCGGATATCCGTTTCGATTTCTCGACTATAAAGAGGGCCAAGGCCGAGCAATCAGCGGTGCTTTGCCAGACAAACAAGATCAGCGCATCGAAATCCCCCTGAACGCACCCGACTTGCTGGCAGTCAATGCCCTCGGACAATTCGCCGACCACCCGCGCGTGGCGGCACTGCGCCAGTTCATTACTGGCTGGCACGTATCCTACCTTTCGGCAGACAGCGCACGCGGTCAGCCCGAAGCTGGGCCGCAAGAGCAGTTGAGCAAAACGGGCGACAACCTCGCCAACGTCATCCAATACTTAGCCGAGCAGCACCCAGCGCGACTCGAGGACATCTTTGAGGTGCTGCGCCGGCGCGTCCCGCGCATTGAAAAGGTGCTGGCCGATACCATGCCCGACGGCCGCCTGCTATTGCAAATCAAGGACGCCCCGTTCAGCGACCCAGTGCTGGCCCGATTCGCCTCCGACGGCACCCTAAAAATGCTGGCTTACCTCGTGCTCCTCCACGACCCGAACCCACCGCCCTTTATCGGTATTGAGGAACCGGAAAACTTCCTCCACCCCCGGCTGCTTGGGGAACTGGCCGAGGAATGCCGCACGGCCAGCGAGCACACTCAGCTGCTGGTCACCACGCATTCGCCGTTCTTCCTCAACGCCTTGCAATCCAAAGAGGTGCGCGTTCTCTGGCGCGACGAGCAAGGCTATGCCCAAACGCAATGGGTCGCGGATATAACGGAAGTGCAAGCATTCATGGACCACGGGGCACAACTCGGCCACCTGTGGATGGAGGGCTACTTTAATGTCGGCGATCCACTCGTCAACCAAGGCGGGGCCACTGGACCGCTTGCAGGAAGTGAATAATGGAGAATCCCTATCTGGAGATTTTGGTCGAAGAGCCTTCTATGGAGGCATTCTTGCGTGAATTGCTCCCGCGGCTGTTTCCCGTAGAAGCGGCGCGTGCCATTGCCGCTCGCATCAATCCGGCCTGCAATCGCTCGCACAGCTTTGTGAAATTCCGCGACGCGCTCATGGAGGCGATGGCATAGTACGCGACTTCCCAGATACCGCCAATACAGGTTTACTTTTCATTATGAACAATGTCTCGCATCTCCTCCCCCTGCTCTGCGTCCTCGCGCTGTCCGCGGGCGGCTGCGCGGGTCTGAGGGGCCACAACGCGCCCGCGCCCGCCGGGCCGACCAACGCCGACCAAGCTATGCAATACTTTGTCAAGGCCAAGGTCTTTGAAGCCCAGCACAACTACTTCGGCGCGATCGTCGCCCTGCGCTCGGCCGCCGACCTCGACCCGGCCTCGCCCACCATTTACGCCCGTCTCGCTTACAACTACCAGCGCATCGACGACCCCCTGATGGCCGCCCACTTTGCCCACGCGAGCTTGGCATTGGAAGGCAGCCAAGTGCGGTTGCGCCGCATGCTGATTCGGCTCTTGGAGCGCGAAGGGGACCGCGAGCGTGCCATCGGCCACATCGAACAACTGCTGCGCTACGAGCCGGCCAACTGGCCGCTCTACCGCCACTTGGCCTATCTCTACTTTGAAACGGGCCAGCCCGAGCAAATCGCTCCGCTCTTTGAGGGGGTGCTCGCCCAAGAGCAAGTGCCGCCCGAGGTCGCGGTGGACATCGCCGGCATTTTTTTTCGCATCAACCGGCAAAAAGAGGCCGAGCGCATCTATCACCGGGTCCTCGCGGCCGATCCCGAGGTCGAGGACGCTTGGCTGGGTCTAGCCGAACTCAAGCTGGCGCAGGAGCACCGCCACGAGGCCATCGCCATCTACCGAAAAGCCGCTAGACACCTGCCCGACAGCAGCGTCCCTTACTACTTGGCGCGGCTCATGGTCACCGAGCACGACCTAGAGGACATTCTCGCTGAAGAGGGCGCCGAGGTGCTCTATCACTTGGGAGTGGCCCTGTCCGAGGCCGGCCAGTACGACCAAGCCACGTTGGTTTTTAAGCGCATCGTCGAGATGCAACCCCAAACGGTCGAGCAGTGGACCGACCTAGTGCGCTACTACATCTACTTGGAGGATTACGATTCCGCCACCGCCGTCCTCGGCCAAGCGGCCCAAGCCATGCCGGACAGCAGCGAGATTTACCTGTACTGGGGGACCGTCTTGGAGAACACCGAGCGCTACGACGAGGCCATCGCCGTGTACCAGCGCGGCCTCGAGCGCCTGCCCGACGCCATTGACATATATCTGTACTGGGGGCTCGCGCTAGAGCAACAAGACGCTTGGGCAGAGGCCATTGCTGTCTATCGCCAAGCACTCGCCGTAGCCCCGGACGACGCCGTGCTGCACGTGCGGTGGGGCATCGGCTTGGGGCGGCAGGGGCAGTGGGAAGCCGCGCTGGCCCAATACGAAACAGCGGCCGCGCTCGACTCTGCGTACAGCCCGACCTTTTTGCACTGGGGCATCGCACTAGAAGAATTGGAGCATTGGGAAGCCGCGCTGGAGAAGCTACAGCGGGCGGTCGCGCTCGCCGGCGACGAGAGCCACGCGCTCTTTTACCTCGGCTCCTGCTATGAGCAGGCTTCGCGCAAACTCGGCCGCGACGAGTACTTCGATCGCGCCATCGAGACCTTTCAACGCCTCTTGGCGATCGACCCAAACGACGCCTACGCCCTCAACTACCTCGGCTACATGTACGCGGACAAGGGCATGCGGCTGACCGAAGCGGTCGAGCTCTTGGAGAAGGCGATCGCGATCGAGCCGGACAACAGCGCGTTTCTCGACAGCATGGGTTGGGCCTACTTCCGCCTCGGCGAGCTGGCGCAGGCCGAACACTACCTACAACAAGCCTTGGAGCAGATGGACGAGGGCGATCCCGAGGAACAGGCCGTGATCTTCGACCACGCCGGCGATATTGCCAGCGCGCTCGGCAAACCGGGCGAGGCGCGCGCCCACTGGCAAAAGGTGCTGGAACTCGCGCCGGACAACGAAGAGGTCCGGCGCAAGCTGCTGCCGTGATGCGCGTGTGGTTGAAGCGGTTCGCGCTCTGCGCCCTCGCGCTCGCTTGCACCCCGCCGCCGGTGGTGCGCCAAGGCTGGGACGCGGCCCAAGGACCGGCCGCCTTGCTCGCGGCCTCGGCCTCTCTGGCCCAGTTCGATGACCTGACGGCCGAAGCGGCCATTGAGCTGCGGCGCGGCGCGCGGCGCGACCGGGGGACAGCCCTCGTGCAGCTAATCAACCCCGATCTCTTCCGCGTTGAAGTGCGCGGCCCCTTTTTCACCCACATTTTTACGGCTCTACTCGAAGGCGACAGCCTGACCGTGTATGGCCGCGGCATGGACCAGCCTCTAAAAGGAACGGTGCGCGGCCGGCTGCTAACCACGCTGACGGGGCTGGACTTGGGGGCCGGCGATCTGCGCTACGCCTTGCTCGGCCTCGTCGAGCCGGGTTCCATCGCCGAGCCGGTCGAGTATCCGCGCGCCGACCGTGCGGTGGTCGCGCTTACCGACGGGCGACGGGCGTGGCTGGATTTGCGCCGCGGCTTGGTGGTGCGCGAGAGCCGCCCGCTGCCCGCAGGCGACGTCCTGCTCCGCGAGTTGGGAGAATACCGCCGCGCAGCCGCGCTGTACCTGCCGCGCCGCGTGGAAATACGTCAAGCCAACATCTCGCTGGTGCTGGCCTACAAACGCTATGCCTTCAACAGCGGGCTGGACCCCAGCCAATTGCAACAGGGCCTACCTCCGGCCGTGCTGCGCGTCCCGTGAATTTGACAGCCCCAAGTCGGATGCGTTTTTAATACGCACGTTGCGACACGTAGGGGCGCGTCCCCCGCGACCGCCCTTCTAGACCGTGAACGCTTCTAAGGGAATTGCGATGATTTCACCTAGGGACCAACAAGCACTCATTCAACAGGTGCTTCACAAACTCCAATTACTGCCGCCGGAACGCCTTGCCACGGTTGAGGATTTCATCGATTTCCTCTACCACAAAGATCAGGAGCGGGAACTAACTCAGGCTGCATTAAGGACCGCTGAGGCTAGCTTTAATCGAGTCTGGGACAATTCAGAGGATGCAGCATACGACAACCTATAGCTTCGGCGACCTCGTCTTGGTGCCGTTCCCTTTTACCGACCAAACCAGCCATAAAAAACGCCCGGCAACGGTCATCAGTACATCCGCTTATAACGCTGCCAAACCAGATGTCGTCATCGCAGCAGTTACAAGCCGAGTTGAATCAATGCAAACACTCGGAGAATTCTCGATAGCTGGCTGGCGGCAAGCCGGACTGCTCAAACCTTCGGTCGTAAAGCCGGTGATCACTACCATCGAAAAAGGGTTGGTCATTAAAAAGCTGGGGCAACTGCAACCGGCGGACCAAGACCAACTTCGGCGGATAGTCAAAACCATCATTGGTTGATTTTAACTGCCTCCGGCGTTTGACAGCCCCAAGTCGGATGCGTTTTTAATACGCACGTTGCGACACGTAGGGGCGCGTCCCCCGCGACCGCCCTTCTAGACCGTGAACGCTTCTAGACCCACAATCCACTAGGAGAACATTATGAACAAACTCAAAGTAGGTATGATCGGCGGCGGTGGCCCGGATTCCTTTTTTGGCATGGTTCACAACCGCGCCATCGCGCTCGACGCCAGCCGCGAATTGGTCGCTGGCGCGCTGCGGTCCGACCCCGCGGCGGCCATGCGCGCGGCCGACGACTACGGCATTGCCGGGTATCCCACCTATCAGGCCCTGTTGGCGGCCGCGCAAAGCGGCGAGCAAGCCCTTGATTACGTCACCATCGTCACCCCCAACTTCGCCCACTACGAGCCAGCCAAAGCCTTTTTGCAGGCCGGCATCCCGGTGCTCTGCGAAAAGCCAATGACCATGACGGTGGCCGAAGCCGAGGACTTGGCGCGCATTGTCGAGCGCGAGTCCGTGCCCTTTGTGCTGGCCCACACCTATACGGGCCATCCCATGATGATGCTGGCCAAAGAAATGATCCAGAGCGGCGAAATCGGCCCAATCCGCAAGGTGGATTCTTGGTATAATCAGGGCTGGCTGGCCACGGCCCTCGAACAGACCGGCCAGCAGCAGGCGTCTTGGCGCACCGATCCCGAGCGCACGGGTATTTCCAATTGCGGCGGCGACATTGGCACCCATGCCTTCATCGCCGCGACTTGGGTGACCGGGCTGGCCATTGAGCGGGTGTCGGCGCGCCTCAACACCTTTGTTGAAGGCCGCGCACTCGACGACGATTTCAACGTGATCGGCGAGCTGGAAAACGGCGGCACCGCCCTGATCACGGCCACGCAAATCGCGGTCGGCTACCGCAACGACAATGGCTTCCGCGTCTTTGGCACTCAAGGCTCCATCGAGTGGCGGCAGGAACGGGCCGAATGCCTGCTCCTGCGCCGCGGCGATGGCCGCGACATTACCTATTGGATTGGTGCTGAATTTGGCCTGCCCGCGGCCGTTGTCTCGTACTTGCGGGTGCCTTCGGGGCACCACGAGGACTTCTTCCCGGCCCTCGCCAACCTCCACACCACGATCGAGCGGCTCATCCGCACGCGCCGCGGCCAGCCGGATGTGCCCGCGGCCTTTCCCCATCCGGGCGTGCAAGAGGGCGTCGCCGGCATGAAGTTCGTCGCGGCCGCGGTCGAATCGTCCAACAACCGGGGCGAGTGGACAACGGTTTAACTCCGCCACGCATCCGCCGGGTGCTGCAATTGGTCGGCTGGAACGCGCTGTTGTTCATCGCCGGGCTGGTCCTAATCGCCATCGCCGGGGAGGCGTATTTCCGCCTGCTTCGTCCGTGGCCGTTTACGAGCAAAGAGCGTGCCTTTCGCTTCGTTCCCAAGGTGGGCCTCATCCGGCAACCCAACGCAGAGGTGCGCCATACGAATTTTCTCGATTTCTGGACCGTTTCCCGCACCAACAGTCTGGGCTTCGTGGACCGCGAACCCCCGAGCCATGCCCGTGCGGCCGAGAGCTGCCACATCGCCATAATCGGCGATTCCTTTGTCGATGCGATGCACGTTCCCATCGCCGACAAATTTCAAGTTCGGCTGGAACAACTCGCGGGTCGGGCAGCACCCCATCTGGACGTCACGACCTCGGCCTTTGGGATTTCTGGAACCGGGCAGATCAATCAACTGCCGTTTTATGATGAGTTCGCCCGGCCTCTGCGCCCCAAACTCGTAGTGCTCGTCTTCGTTCCAAACGATTTCCAAAACAACTCCGCGATTCTGCACGCCCTCACGTCCGGGTTGGATCCGGATCGGTTTCCGTGGATGTCTGCGGCCAGACGGGCGGACGGAACCATCAAACTGCGCCCGCCTGATCCCGATTGGCGAAAGCACCGATTGCCGCGGCCCTTGCAAGACCAGCTCGTGAATCGCATGAGGCTGGTTTCTCGGTTCGTAAACTACCTCGATGCCAAGAGAGGGGCCTTCTTTCCGCGCGATGCCCATCCCCGAGCCATTGCATGGGCGGGGCTTCTCAGCCAGCGTCCCCGCTATGCACCCCTTTTAGCCGATTGGACGCCAACAACGCGAATGCCCGAGGCCGGGCCGGCCTTTGAGGAAGCCTGCGAATTCACGGCTTTCGGCCTCGACCAGTTCAAGGAACGCACGGACCGCGACGGGAGCGCGTTGGTGATCTTGGCTGTACACAGCCGGAGAGGCGAGGACTTCCTCGTCGATCGGCTGAACAGCATGGCCGAGGCGCGGGGCATTCCCGTCATTGAGGAATACGACTACATCCTCGGGCGTGGGGCGAGAATTAAAGACTCGCACTGGCCGCACGATGGCCACTGGAATGCGACGGGCCACCAGTGGGCCGCGGAAGCCTTGCTTGCTTACCTAAAGCAGCACCCGGAAATATGCAGCAGCGCGTCGCCGGCTACGGGCGGTCGTCGTCTGGAACCGCAGGCGGTTCAGGCCCCGCTTTGAGCTTGACTGCAAGGGCGCGAATGGGGTCGTCGTCCGGCGCCAAGCCAGCCACCGTCGCCAGCCACGTCGGGGCTTTCTCGTGCAATTGAAAGGCGTCTGCCGAGAGATAGCCGCCGGAGCCAACCGAGCGAACAATCACGACGATTTCGGGCGATCCGTCGTCGTCCAGATCGGAGAATTGCACCCTTTCG
Organism: Candidatus Latescibacterota bacterium; assembly: GCA_965242865.1. GTDB lineage: Bacteria > Latescibacterota > UBA2968 > UBA8231 > UBA8231. The sequence goes on along the minus strand of CBDETK010000013.1, from coordinate 2,596,731 downwards.
ACGACCCCGTCGCGTGGCCGGACAGCCCCGGCAATAAAGCGGTCGTAAGGGAAGCGGGGATCGGTTGCGGCGTATATTCGGAGGCTGTAGCTGCCGATACTTCTCGGCTCAAAGTCGCCTTCGGCCACCACGGCGATGGTCGAGGCAATCGCGGCTTGCCGGATTCGGCGGGTGGTTTTATCGGCATCTAAAGCGGTAGAAGCCGCGAGCGCGACCCCTAGGCACAACAGCCGCACTGCATTCATCGCTACTCCTCGCGTCTGCGTTTTTACGGCAATCCTTAGAAGCGGTCTGAAGATCCTACCTTGGGGCGTGTTGAACAAGTCGTAGAGGCGGTCGCCATCCTTCCCGCTCGGCTCCTTAGCCCGTTCTGCCGCGTCGCCTCACCTCCATGACTACCGAAATTCCAGCGCGATGCTCGATGGAACATTCAATCCCGTGACGAGGTCTGCGACGTTTGATCCATTTAGGTCGGCATGCTGAATTTTACTCGTGCCATAGTCCGCCCAGATGTACTGTCAGCTTCGGCTTCGGTCTCGGTGGTGTCAGGGCTTTCGGGGGCGGCCAACCCGTCGGCAGCGGTGTAAGTCTCGTCGCCCAAGAATTCGCATAAGGAACAGGTGGCTTTGCCCGCCGGCCGAGAGGCGACCGGCGCGGAGTCTGAGCAGCCCATCCAAGCACCGACGATGCCCAAAAGGACGAATCCAAACAGGGTTTTTATCGATCTCAACGAAGGCATGTTTTGCTCCTTTGTGTGGATATGGTGTGGAGATTGGAAGAGGGGCATGACGCCCCGAAAGAGGCAGAGCTAGCCCTAGGGCCTAACTTGGAGTGCTCAGGACGCGCCCCTTGCTTTGGGTGCGCCTTTGCTAGTGTTCTCGCGGTATCTGGGGCGAGGAGATTCCGCCCTCGGTCTTTGGCAGACGAGTTGCGGGGGTGGTGCCGTAAACGTGGATCAGCCCAACGGCCGCACGGCAGCGTGCGCTTGGGGCCACGCGGCCAGACCGACGCGACGCCCAACGGCCGCACACGAGCTGTCGGCCTATGCTGAGAAGTAGAGAGTTTAGTGCTTGGTGCTAGCGGAGAATTTTCGGGGGGGGGGGGGGTAAGTCGTTGTTTTTCAAGGACTTATGACGTATTAAAATCGGCATCGATTCCAAGCACCCAACAGGGCGATCCTTAACATCCAACGCCTCGGAAATAGAGTGCCCCGCTTCCGTCAAGCGGAGCGGGCTGTTTTTCTCCACAACCTGAATAGAAGTAATATCCGTCCTCATTTCGCGGGCACCTTCTTCAAGCAAGCGTATAGACTCGTCTATCTTGCCCATCCATCTTTCTACCTTAATAATCCATTTTACGATATAGCCAAAAATGGCTAGTCCGGGAATTATATAGATCAGAGGATTACTGAAATCCATTATTCACTCCCGTGCATGATTGCCAGAAAACAACTGAGGTCAATATACAATACATTCTCGGACGCTCCAAAGCCACACTCTATTCCTCGTCGTAGCGGATCCGCGGATCCAGCCAAGCGTAGAGCACGTCGGCGATGAGGTTGGCCAGCACAAAGACCGTGGCCAGCAGCAAAACCCCGCCCTGCACTGCGCGGAAGTCGCGCGCCTGCACCGCCAAAAAGAGCCAGCGTCCCACCCCGGGCCACGCAAAGATGGTCTCGGTGATAACCGCGCCCCCGAGCAGGTAGCCAAATTCGAGGGCAATGACCGTAAGCGTGGGGATGAAGGCGTTTTTCAGAGCGTGGCGCACAATCACCACCCGCTGTTGCAGGCCCTTGGCCCAAGCCGTGCGAATGTAGTCCTCGCCGAGGACGTCGAGCAGGCTGGCGCGGGTCATGCGCGCAATGACGGCCATGGGAATGGTCCCCAAGGTCAGGGCTGGCAGGAAGAGGTGCCACAGCACGTCGCCGCAGGCCGCGAAATCGCCCTGTATCAGCGTGTCGAGTACGTAGAAATAGGTGATCGGCTCAAAGTAGATGTGCGTACTCAAGCGGCCAGACACCGGAAAGAGCGGCACGTAAAAGGCCCACAGCAACACGAGCATCAGGGCCAGCCAAAACACGGGAATGGAAATGCCGGCCGTAGCCAAGACCATGCTGAGGAGATCGGCGATTTTGCCTCGTCGCACAGCCGCCCACAGGCCGGCCGCGATGCCGACCGTCACGGCCAGCAGCATACTGGCCACCGTGAGCTCGCAGGTGGCCGGGAAGCGCTGGACGAGTTCGGTGGTGATCTTTTCGTGAGTGCGAATCGAGCGGCCTAAGTCGCCGCGCAACAGGCCGGCGAAGAAGCGGTAACACTGCACGTGGAAGGGCTGGTCGAGGCCCAGGGTCGCGCGCAACTCGGCCAAGCTCTCGGCATTGGCGCGCTCGCCGAGCATGACTTGGGCCGGGTCGCCCGGCACCAAGTAGAGCATCAGAAAAACCAACAGCGAAATACCCGCCAGCGTCGGCACGAGCGCGATGAGCCGCTTGAGGACGAAGCGGTACACGGCTCAAGGGGCCAGCGCGGTGCTGTGAAACCACTTGCTGCCGGTGGGATGCAGCTTGAAGCCGGTGACGCGGCGCTGGAAAACCACCGTCTGGGTCGCGTGTACTAGGGGCACCCAAGGCGCGTCGCGGTGGACGATTTCCTGCGCTTGGGCGTAGAGCCGCGTACGCTCGGCGCGGTCGGTTGAGCGGCGGGCCGCGACCAAGGAGTCGTGCAGCTCGGCACTGCGGTAGAAGGCGATGTTCTGGGCCGGCTTGCTGGCCGCAGTGGAGTCGAGGAGCACGTAGAGGAAGTTGTCTGGATCGCCGTTGTCGCCGGTCCAACCCAACAACGCCATCTGGTGCTGGCCGTCAAACACCTTGTCCAAGTACGTCCCCCATTCCCACGACACAATGCGGGCGCGGATCCCCACCTTTTCGAGGTCGGCCTGAATCGCCTCGGCGATCTTGCCCGGCTGCGGCATATAGGGCCGCGGCACCGGCATGGCCCACAGCTCGGTCTCAAAGCCCTCGGCATAACCGGCGGCGGCCAGCAAGGCCCGCGCTTTGGCCGGATCGTAGCCATAGCCGGCAATGGTGTCGTTGTAGCTCCACAGGGTCGGCGGAATGGGGTTTTTGGCTGGAATGGCCAAGCCCTCGTAAAAATTGTCCACGAGGGCTTGCTTATCCACGGCGTGGTTTACGGCTCGGCGCACCCGCACGTCGTCAAAGGGCTTTTTGGCTGTGTGCATGGCCAAGTACCCGACGTTCATGCCGGCCTGCGTCAAGAGGTGGAGATTGGGGTCGGCGCGGATCGGCTCTAGGTACTCGGGGCTGAGGTTGTCGAAGCCGTGGATCGCGCCCTGCGCCAGCTCCAAAAAGCGCACCGAGGCTTCCTGAATGGGCTTGAAAATTAGGCGGTCGAGCGGCGGCTTGGGGGCCCAGTAATCGGGGTTGCGCTCCAAGACGATGCGCTCGTCCTTGCGCCATTCGACAAAGCGGAACGGGCCGGTGCCGACCGGGTTTTTGAAGTAATCGCGCCCGTGCCGGGCCACCGCAGTGGGACTGACGGCCGCGCAGAAGTTCATCGCCAAGTTGGCCAGAAACGGGGCATGCGGCTCTTGGAGGCGGATGACAAAGGTCGAGTCGTCCGGGGCCTCTAGGGCGGCGACGATGTCGTCCATGCCCATGGCCTGCCAGTACTTATAAGCGCCGGCGACTTTGTGGAAGGGATGGTCTTTGTCCCACTGCCGCTCGAGGGAAAACAGCATGGCCTCGGCGTTAAAGGGCGTGCCGTCGTGGAAGCGGACCCCCGAGCGCAAGTGAAAGGTCCACGCGAGCTGATCGGCGGAAATGTGCCAAGACCGCGCGAGCTGCGGCACCACGGCCGTGCTCTCGTGGTCGTAGGTCACCAACGTCTCGTATATGTTGTCGCAGACCTTAAACGATTCGCCGTCGTTTTCAATGGCCGGATCGAGCCCGACCGAATCCGAGCCGCGGCCAAAAACCAACGTCTGCTGCGCGGATTCTTCGCGGCCACAAGCCACGAGCAGAACGACGAGCAGGAGGGCGACGAGACCCTGCAACGCTAGTCCTCAAACGCCGCGTCAAAGGCCAAGTCCGAGGGCGGGAAATCGACCTGTTTGACAAAGGCGGCCGCTTCGGTCGCGCCGTGGACCCGGTCCATGCCGCTGTCCTCCCACTCGACCGACAGCGGTCCTTGGTAGTTGATGCGGTTGAGGGCGCGGATGATTTCCTCGAAATCGATGTTGCCGCGGCCCAACGAGCGAAAGTCCCAATAGCGCCGGCGGTCGCCGAACTCGGTGTGCCCGCCGAAGACCCCAGCGTCGGTCGGCGTCGCAGACCAGCCGACGTCCTTCAGGTGGACGTGGAAGATGCGGTCGCTGAAGCGGTAGATGAACTCAACGTAATCCACGCCTTGGTAGCCGAGGTGACTGGGGTCGTAGTTGAAGCCAAAGGCCGGGTGCCCGTCGAGCGCTTGGATGGCGCGCTCGGCCGAGGCAATGTCAAAGGCGATTTCCGTGGGATGGACCTCTAGCGCGAACCGGACGCCGAGGGCTTGGTATTGGTCGAGAATAGGCTTCCAGCGGGCGGCAAAATCCGCATAACCCGCCGCGATCAAGTCCGGGGATACCGGCGGAAATGAATAGAGCAACGGCCAGATCGAGGAGCCGGTAAAGCCGTTGACCACCTCAACCCCGAGCCGGGCGGCCGCTCGGCCCGTGGCGATCATCTCTTCGGCCGCGCGCTGGCGCACGCCCTCTGGGCGGCCATCGCCAAAGATGCGCGGGGGCAGGATGGCTTGGTGGCGGCTGTCAATGGCGTCGCACACGGCTTGGCCGACGAGGTGATTGGAAATGGCAAACAGGGCTAGATCGTGTTTTTTGAGCAACTCGCGCTTGGCCTCGCAATAGGCATCAGTGGCTTGGTCGACCTCAAAGTGGTCTCCCCAGCAGGCCAGCTCCAAGCCGTCGTAGCCAAACTCAACGGCCTGTTGGCACAGGGTCTCGATCGGCAAGTCGGCCCACTGGCCAGTGAAGAGGGTGACAGGTCGCATGGCAATCGCTCCTTGGTGGGGGTTGTAGCGGCGGCAGTATATACGCCGGTCGCGGCCAAAGTGTCAAGGCGAGGCCGCTAGCGACCCAGCGACTTGGCTCGCCGGAGATCGATGTCAAAGATGCGCAGGTAGCGGCCCTGAGACTCGCCGACGACTTCGGGAATTTGGTCCTCGTCGAGGTCTATTAGGCCCATGCGCTCGCCAAACGGCTCGGGCGACTGCCATTCCAAGTCGAAGAACCGGGCGTCGAACACGTAGCCGTCGTTGAGCACGATTTCGTCTTCGCCGTCTCCATCGACATCGCCGATGAGAATTTGATGGGCCGTCAGGTCGGTTTGGTCGCTGCGCCACTGCTCGTACTGGTCGCGGCCATCGTACACGATCAAGCGGCCATCGGCGCAAAACACGAGCTCGGGCTGGGGGTCGTCGTCGATGTCGCCGATGGTTAGGCTGGTGATGCGGGCGTATTCATTGGGCGAGTTGCTCCACACGAGCGCGTAGTCCCGAGCGTCGAAGTAATACACGCGGCCGTGGTCGGTATAGGCGACGATCTCGTCGAGCGGGTCGTCGTTGATGTCGAGGACGAACACCCCAGCGACAGCCCCTTCGAGATAGTCGCTGACCCACACCTCGGTATAGGTCTGGTCGCGCTCTTCATAGACGTGGATCCGGCCGTCGTCGTCGCCGAGCACGAGGCGGGCGGGGCCTTCGCCGGCCGGCAAGCGTTGGATGTTGTCGAATTCGTCTAGGTCGCCCCTATAAGCCGGCCATTTTGCCGCTGGGCTCGATAGGGGAACCAGCCATAACGCGCATAAGCATACGATCAACCGCAACATGATGGGCATTACTCCTTGGTGGCGGCCGTGCGAGCGGCCTCATATACGGATAGCAAGGGCACTTGGTGTTCTTGGGCCAGCCGAGCGCAATCGTCGTACTCAGGCGCGACGCGGTCGCGGCCGTCGATATAGCTAAACTTGACGCCGACCGCTCCATACGGCGTGGCAACGGTTCGGAGCTGGCGTTCCAAGACGCGGCGTTCCACCGCGTAGTAGCGGAGGCCGATGGTCGTGGTTTCGCGCAGGACGATTTCGGCCAGTTCGTCCAAGCGGCCGGCCGGCGCGAGAACGCTGAGCACATTGCCCGGGCGGCCCTTTTTCATCAGGACCGGCGCGGCATACACGTCGTACGCCCCCTGCGCCAGCAGCCGATCGAAGAGGTAGCCGTACACCTCTGGATTCATGTCGTCGATATTGGCTTCAATCAGCAGGACGCGCTCGCTGGCCGGGGCGCGCTCGCCCAAGCGCAGGCGCAATAGATTGGGGACGGTCTCTAAGTCGCGGCGGCCCGCACCATAGCCGACGGCCTGTTGGCAGAAGGGCGGCTGCGGCCCAAAGGAATGGGCCAAGGTGGTGATGATCGCGGCCCCGGTCGGGGTGACGAGCTCGGCGCGGATATCGGTCTGCTCGGTCGGCACACCGCGGCAGAGGGCCACGACCCCAGGCACGGGCACCGGGTAGCGGCCGTGCGCACAGCGCACCAAGCCCGTGCCAAAGCGCAACGGCGAAGCGCAGACCTCGTCCACCTCCAAGAGCTGGAGGCCAGCCACGGCCCCCACTACATCTAGCAGGGCATCGAGGGCTCCCACTTCGTGCAGGGCCACTTTAGCGGGCGCGGCGTTGTGGACCTCGGCTTCGGCCGCACACAGGCGTTCAAAAACGCGAATGGACCGCTCCTTGACCGCGCCATCCAAGCGGCTGCCGTTGATGCGGCTCGTGATGTCGTTGAGGTGGGTGTGGGTGTGCTCGCCCGACAGGTCGAGATGGTGCTCGGCGTCGGCCAATGGCGCGCCGGCTAGGCAGACTTGGGCGCGGGTGGCGGCAATGGCGTGTCGGGCGGTGGATTCGCGCTCAATCGCGACGTCTGGCACGCCGAGCTTGGCGATTTCTCGGTTGAGGTCGGCCAGCGCGAGGCCCGCGTCGAGCAGGGCACCCAAGATCATGTCGCCGCTAATCCCTGAGAAGCAGTCGAAATAGGCGATTTTCATGGTTGCGTCCCGCGCTCAGGGCAGGCGCTTGAGGTCGGCCTTGCGCTTCTTCCAGTCGAATTCCTCGGCAAAGTCGTACACATCGACGAAGTCTTCAATCCGGTCCTCGTCTGTTTTGCGCAGCAAATTCGCTCCGACCAAATTGAAGACGATCTCGCCGAAATCGCGCGTCTGCTCAATGCCCCAGTGGGCAAAAACCGCGCGGGTGAGCGGCCCGAATTGATCGGCGCTGTACTCGCTGATGCCCAAGAGCAAATCCCGGCCAGAAATGTGCCGCTTCTCGTTGGCCAAGGCGTCCTTGCCGAGCTGGTGTACCGTGTATTCCAGCGCGTCATATACAAAAAGGTACGCATCCCGCTTGTACCGACCGTCGCGCTCGGCTAGATTGTCGATTTCTTGCAGCTTTAATTCCATCGCGAGATTGCCAAAACAAACTAGGGCTGTGGGCGTGTCAAGGGCCGTTGCGGAACGCTAAATGGAGTGGGCCGAGCGAGAGGACGCGCTTGAGCCGGTCGCGCTGTTGGATAAAGTCGGGCAACAGGTCGGCGGCCAGCGTCGGGACGACACTGCCCGCGTTGATGCGTTCGGGATTGATGTGGCGCCCGTCCTTGATGATTTCGTAGTGTAGGTGGGGGCCGGTCGCGAGTCCAGTGGCCCCCACTTTGCCGATGATGTCTTTTTGCTGGACGAGCTGCCCCTTGCGAACCAATATCTTGCTCAGGTGTGCATAGCGGGTGCGGTAGCCATTGGGATGGACGATTTCGACCAACTTGCCGTAGCCGCCCTTCCGCCCGGCGTACGCAACCTGCCCGCGGGCCGTAGTCCACACCAAGGTGCCGGTCGGCGCACCGTAGTCCGTGCCCAGATGGGGGCGCTGCTTTTTGAGTACGGGATGGAAGCGTTGGCGGTTGAAGCGCGAGGTGATGCGGCTAACTTTGAGGGGCTTGAGGACGAACATCCGGCCGAGGGAGCGGCCGCTGGCGTCGTAATAGGCGTCCTCGCCTTCGGCCGGGGCATAGCGGACCCCCAACTGGGTCACTTGCGCCCCTTGGTAGCGCGCCAATAGGACCTGGCCGTAGCGCACGAAGCACTCGTCTAGGTAAAGCTTTTCAAAGACCACGCCTAGCCGGTCGCCGCGGCGCGGGTCGCGCTGGAAGTCGATGACGGCGCCGAATATGTCGTCGGCGATCACGTCGCTGAGCGCGCTGCCTTCCCCGGCCTCGCCGATGGCGTTAAAGAGGTTGTCCTCGATCCGCACTTCGAGCCGCTCGACCCGCCGCTCCAGCGGCAGTTGTAGCTGCTGTCCGACGAACTGGCCATCGCGCAGCACCACCTCGACCGGGCGGTCCGGGGTGCGGTGGGGCGTGTAGCGGAAGCGGCGAATGGCGTCGCTGGAGTCGATTACGACCTCGTAGGAGTCGCCCGGCTTGACGCGCGCGGGGTCGAAGACCGCGTACAAGGCTTGGTACAGCCGAGCCAACTGGCGGCTCGGGACGCGGCACTGATCGAGCGAGCGGCCAATGGAATCCCCGTAGTTTAGCACGGCGGCAATCGTCCGCGTTTCGGGCGGGGGCGGAACGCGGGGGCCGACAAAGGGCGGCTCCCGCACGGCGGCCGAAGCGGCCGGCGCAAAGGCCACTTCCCCGAGGGGGGCGGCTGGGGCCGCCGAGTGCTGAGAGGCCGTCCCCAAGCGCAACGCCACAAGCGCGAGGACGCCCAATAAAATGCCCGACAACCAGATGGCAAATCCGAATCGCAATCGCATATTCAAAATGTCTGGGAAAACAAGGGAGCGAGCAACGGTTGGGAGCCCGTTGACCAATATCAGCAGACACTTAACATATATACCAACCCGTTTACTCGTCAAGGACTTTTAAGGTGGTTAGTCAGCTCTACGACCTCAAAGCCATGCTGCCCAACGAGATTGACCAACTCGTCGGCGAGCTCGGCGAACCGGCGTACCGCACCGGGCAGCTCCTCAATTGGCTCTATGCCAAGGGCGTCCACGATGTCCGGGAGATGACCAATCTCTCCAAAGCATTGCGGGAAAAGCTCGCCACGCGGACGCGCATTACGCGCCTACGCCTCGTCCAGCGTCGAGAGTCGGCTGCGGGCGAGGCCGTCAAATTCCTCTTTGAGCTGCCCACCGGGCAGCGCATCGAATCCGTCCTGATCGTCGATGGCACGCGGCGCACGGCGTGCCTGTCGTCGCAAGTAGGCTGCCCGCTCGACTGCCAGTTCTGCGCCACCGGGCGCATGGGCCTGATCGCCAACCTCGAAGCCGGGCAGATCGTCGATCAGCTCTTGCAGGTAAACCACTTCGCCCAAGGGCGGGACGAGAAGGTGACCAATGTGGTGATGATGGGGATGGGCGAGCCTCTGCTCAATTACTCAGCCGTCGTCCGCGCCCTAAAACTGATGCGCCTAAAAGGGGGCATTGGGCTGGGGGGGCGGAAAATCACGGTATCTACTGCGGGGTACATCCCGGGCATTCGCCGGCTCATGGCCGAAGATCTCAACGTGGGGTTGGCCATTTCGCTCAACGCCACGACCGACGAGCTGCGCGAACAGCTCATGCCGATCAACCGCAAGCACAAGATCGCCGACCTCTTGGCGGTGGCGCGCGAATTTTTCGCCCGGCGCGGCTATGGCGTCACCTTTGAATACGTGCTCATGGCCGGGTTGACCGATGCGGACGCGGACGCCCGGCGGCTAGCCGCGCTGACCCGCGACATTCCGTGCAAGATCAACCTCATCCCCTACAACGAAACGGCCACAGACCCCCGCTTTCGCCGGCCAGCCCAGCGGCGGCTAGCCCAGTTTTACCAAGTGCTCAAAGGCTGCGGCGTTGAGTTTACCGTGCGCCACAGCCGCGGGCGAGACATTGACGCGGCCTGCGGCCAGCTTTACCACCAGCAAAAATCGTGAACTTCAAAGGACATGTCGTGGGCGGGGTCGTCGCCGGCAGCGGCGTTGCAGCGGGCGCGGTTTACTCCGGCTCGGTCGCGCCCGGCGATCTGGCGACCCAAGCCGCTGTCGCCGGCACCGCGCTGTTTTTCTCCCTGTTTCCCGACTTGGACACCGCTTCGGTGGCCCAGCGGTGGTTCTTCCGCTGCGTCTTGGGCGTCTTGCTCTATCTGGGCTGGGCCGAGCACTACGAGTTGGCGACGCTGGTAGGCATCTTGTGCATCCTACCGCTTTTGGATCACCACCGCGGCTGGACGCACTCAAAGATCAGCCCGTTCCTCACGGTGGTATTGCTGGGCACCAGCTACGAATACTGGCGGGCGCGGCAGGCTTTTTTAGGGGAATTTACTTGGGACAACGTGTACATTCTGCTGGAAGGGCACGTGATTTTCTTTGTGGCCGGCGTCGTCGGTTGGTACACCCACCTGTTGCTAGACGGGCGCTTCAAGGTGTTCCCCACCAGCCAAGACCACCACTGAGCTAAGGGACTCAGTCGCCGTCGGCCTTGGCGTCTTTGTCTTTGTTCTTGCGGATGAACTGCTTGATCTTGCCGATGGCTTCGGGCACCAGCCCGATGATCTGGCCCCAACCGGCCTCTTGATCGCCGATAGCCGCCACCTGCACCCGGCCCTTGGCATCGACGATGAGAAAGGCAATGGGTTCGATGTTCGCGCCGCCGCCGGTCCCGCTCTGCCCCTTGCCCTCCAGCCCACCGCCGGCCCCAAAGCCAAACGATATTTTCGATACCGGAATGATGGTCAAGTCGCCGGACTGAAACGGCTGCCCAATGACGGTTTCGGTTTGGACGATGCGGTGCAACTCGCCTAGGACGCGCTCCACTAGGGATTCTACAGACGATGCCATGAAAAGCTCCTCGGAGATTGGGCTTAGTTGTCGGTGCGAACGCGCGCCACGAACAAGCGGTAGGCCACCTGCGAGCCAAAGCGCCCCAAGAGCACTATGAACAAGCCCAAATGCAGATGAGCGACCAAGTCCACGCGGCCAAAGGCCCCCGGGCGCACGAAATCCGGGCTGACGTTTATGGATACCTTGCCCTTGCGGGCGGCCACCGCCTGCAAATAGCCATAGACGCGCCCGGTTTGGGCTGGGTCGGCAAAGCCCAAGCGGCCCTCGACCCGCAGCCGTTTGAGCCCGATGGTGCGCGGCAAACTCGCCAGCAACCTAAGGCCGGGCTTGATCAGCAGGCATCCGACCGGGCGGCGGGGCCGCTCGCTGACGTTGGGCGCGGCCTCGGGCGCGGCTTTCCGCCGGTGCTTCACCTCGGTCCGCAGCGGCAGGCGAGGGTACGGGAGGAATTGGCCCAAGAGCACCGGCGCGATGCACAGGCCCTGGGCACCCCCGCGCAGCCCAAGCCCTACCCCTCCCCAAAAAAAGGACAGCCGCACGCCCCATTCCCAAGCCGCGGGAAAGCCCTCGCGCTGACAGCGCAAGGCCAAGGTCATAGGGGCGCACAGCGCACCAAGGGCGAGCGCGCCGAGCGCGGGAAATAGCCAGTCTAGCATGAAGAAGGGCGCGGCTTTGAGTTCCAAAGGGGGCTGGTTAAGCTCGGTTACAACCTAGCGGAGCGCGTGGGTTCAGTCAAGCCTTGCCAAGGAGGCGGACCGGGGCTTCTGCCTTGACAGCACCCGCGGCGTACATTAGGCTTGGACTAGACGTAAGTTACAGTTAAAAATCAAGTTAGGCTCTTTTCGCTAAGGGCCAATTCGAGACGAAGGGCGAACCGAATGGCAACCCGAAAGACCGCCTGTTGGCGCGGGCTAGGGGTGGTCGTCGCGCTGTGGGCAGCAGCGGCGCCGGCGAGTGCCCGCTCGACGCTCAGTATGCACCTAGACCAACCGGCGATTGCCGGGCCGGCCTTAGATCAGCAGGCCATTTTCTATTTGCACTACTTTCCCGGCGATGGCGAGGCCATCGTGCGCACGGAGCTTGAGTGCCGCGGGAAGGCGCGGTTGCACAACGCCCGCTCAGCCCTCGGCCAAGCCCAGCTCGCGGGCGCGTCCGTCCGCCTAGACTACGCGGCGCGGCCTTTGGCCGGAGCACCCATCGACACGCTCTACCTCGACCTAGCCGCGGCCGAGGTAGGGAAAATCAACTGGTCCGCGGCCCTCTACTCCTCGCTCGACCCCCAGGGCGCTCCGGCCCACCAAATCGAATTCGACCTAGCGGTGCGCCCCCCGCCCGCGATTTCGTGGTCCCTTGCGCCCCAGCGCGTCTATCAGGGCGAGCGCTTTGACTTGCGGGCGATTGTGCGCCTCGACGATGGGCCGCCCTTAGAAGAGTTGAACTGGCACTGGCCGCCGGCGCTGAGTTGGCCGGAGGGCGACGCTCCGCTGCGCTGGGAGGGCCGCTTGGCCCCCGGGCAGGCCGACACGCTTGCTTGGTCGGCGCACGTAGCTTCGGCCCACCTCGGCCCCCTGCCCGTCGCGGTCACCGCCCGGGTCTCCGGCCAAAGCCTGATAGACTTGGCGACCCAGCACGTACAGGTGGATCCGCTGCCCGTGATGGCGTTGGAGCGCGGGTTTATGGAGGTGGGCAAGCGCGGGCCGGTCACCTGCGTCTGGCGCAACGAGAGTGCCGACCCCATCGGCCTCGCGGCGGTGCGCCTGCAAATCGCGCCGGCGTTCTCGGATGTCTCCTTAGTGGAAGGGCCGCCGGGCGCGACGCTCGTACCAAGCGACGAGAAAGCCGCCCCGACCCTGCTGGTGAGCGGCTTGGATAGCTTGGGCGCGGGCGAGGCACTTAGGGTGACCCTCGAAGCCGTGCCCCAGCGCCCGGGGCCTTTTACTTGGCAGAGTGCCTGTAAGCCCTTGGGGCGGGAGGAGTTCATTCCCCTGCGCGGCGCGAACACGATCCGCGTGGTGTGGAAGGAAGCGGCCCACGCCCCAGGCGATGCCCAGCAAACGCCCACGGACTTGCAGTTGATCAACCGCGCCTTTGTCCACGCCTTAGACCACCAGCTAGATGCCCTGCCCCTGTCCCCCAGTACGCGGCTTTTCCTACAGGCCGAAGACCACAAAAACGAGGCCAACTGGGTCGTTGAGGACGCCCTGATCGAGACGTTGCAGGGGCGGGGCTATCAGGTGCTGGTGCGCCAGCGAGAAGACGCACCAGCCGACGTAGTGTACTACCGGCTAGTCCGGGCACGGGTGGTGTACTCGCCAGCGTCTCGCCGGCTACTCCCTTGGAGCGGGGAGCAGCGGCGCGAGGCGTATGGCGATCTCTTTCTCAGACTAGAAACCACCGCCGACCGCATCGTGCGCTGGGACCGCCGCGTCCAAGCCTATCGCTCGGACCGAGTGCCCAAGGGGTTGCACGAGGTCTTGGGGGGGGGCGACATGGTCGAGCAAACGGTCCTCAAACCAGAAAACAAGACCATTGTGCGCGGCCTGTCGGCCGGCATTCTCGGCGGGCTGTTCTACATCTTCTTCGTTTTGTGATCTTCAAAACCGCTGGATGTGCTCGGGGGCTTGCTCTGGGGGGCGTCCGTGCAGGGGGCACGCGCTCGGCAAGACCTCGCCCGCGATAAAGAGCTCCTCTCGCTGATCGGGACAGAAGCGGGTGGCGATCTTGTGGGTGTCGTTGCAGACCGCGCGATGCACGACGAGGTCCTCTGGATACTCAAACCCGCGGTTGGTCAGGCTGCGGTAGGGTTCCACGGTCGCGTACACCTCCTTCATAAACTCCGCCCACAACGGCAAGGCCGCCGAAGAGCCAGCCTGCTTAGGCCAGAGCCGCAGGCCGGGGTCGTCCATCCCGACCCAAACCCCGGCGACGAGCTGAGGCGTAAAGCCGATGAACCACGCATCCGTGTAGTCGTTGGTCGTGCCGGTTTTGCCCGCCGCTTGGGGCCGAAAGCCGTAGCGCGTACGGATGCGGCGTCCAGTGCCGCCCACTTCATCGACAACCGAGCGCAGCATATCCGCGACCACCACGGCCACGGCCGGCCGCAGCACCTCCTGCTTGGGGCCGCTTTCCCGCGCAAAAAAGACGGCCCCGTCCTTGCTCTCCAAGCGGCTGATGGCCATAGGCTCCACGTAAATGCCCTTGTTGGGGAAGACCGCGTACGCCGCCACTAAGTCGAGCAGCAGCACCTCGCTGGTGCCGACGCCGATGGAGGGAATGGCTTGGATCGGCGTGGAGATACCCATGTTGCGGGCATAGCTCCGAATCAGGGGCGGGCCGAGTTCGTCGGCCAACTTAATCGAGATGAGGTTGCGCGACAGTTTCAACCCTTCGCGCAGCGTCATCGGCCCCTTGAACTTTTTGTCGTAGTTCTCGGGGTCCCAAAACTGTTCGCGTCTGTGGTCCCACAGCGTAAAGGCGTTGTCGTCGAGTACATCCACCGCAAAGCGATTGTTGTCGATGGCGGCCGTGTACACAAAGGGCTTGAACGCCGACCCGGGCTGCCGCTTGGCTTGGGTGGCGCGGTTGAATTTGCTGCGGCTGAAGTCGCGGCCGCCGATCATGGCCAAGATGTGGCCGGTGGTCGGGTCCATGGCCACAAAGGCGGCTTGAACTACGGCCGAGTCGCGCCGACTAGGGGCCGCGCCCACGTCCGCTAGGTGCTCATCCACCTTTTTCTGCACCTTGCTTATTTCAACGGCAAAGTGCTTTTCGGCGATCTGCTGCAAGCGCGAGTCGAGGGTCGTGTGGACCACAAAGCCCTCGCGGTAGATCGCCATGCCAAACGCACGCTGCATCTGCTGGCGGACGTACTCGACAAAATACGGGGCCAAGCCGTAGGTCTCCTCGCGGCGGCGTTTGCGGGCGGCGATGGGTTCGTCGCATAGGGAATCGCGCTCGGCTGGAGTAATCGCGCCGTTGTCGGCCATGCTATACAGCACCACGTTGCGGCGCGTACGGGCGCGGTCCGGGTGGCGCAGGGGAGTGTACGCATTGGGCCTTTGCAGTAGCCCGACGAGCAAGGCATTCTCTTCGAGCGCGAGCTGATCGACTTCGCTGTCAAAGTACAGGCGCGCGGCCGACTTAACCCCGTAGGCCCCGTGGCCGAAATAGACCGTGTTGAGGTACATGGTCATTATCTCGGGCTTGGTGTACAGGCGTTCAATTAAGACCGCGGTGATCTGTTCGCGAATTTTGCGCGCGTACGTGGCCACCACGTCCGCAAAGGAGGCACTGCTGCGCTGCGTACCCACTTCGGCGAAGATATTGCGGGCGAGTTGCTGGGTGAGCGTACTGGCCCCCTGACCGACGAGGCGTCGATCCCTGAGGTTGGCCAGCAGGGACCCGGGGATGCGGTAAATATCAATGCCCCAGTGCGCGAAGAAACGCCGGTCTTCAATCGCGAGGAGAGCGGCCTGCATGGATGCGGGGATTTCCTCGTACGCGACGATTTCGCGGTTTTCCTCGAGGAAGTCCTGCAAGTGGCGTCCGTCGGCCGAATACACGTTGGTGACCCGCTTGGGCCGGAAGCTCCAAGCGTCGATGTCCGGCAAATTGTCGTTGAAGAGCAAATAGCCGCCCACGCCAACAGCCGCGTACAAGGCCAAGAAGCCAGCCGTGTAGAGCAGCAACCGCTTGAGCACGGGGTGCTGAAGCGTGCGTTTGGCCCCTTCTACCGCCTCATTCATAGTAGCCTTTGACCCAGCGCGTGTTGTATTCCTGCAAGTACTCTAGGTGGGCACTCGTCTGCGGATAGTGTTCGTGCGCCGGGTACGGGTAGCCGGACATGCCGTGAAAGGGGAGCGGCCCGACCGTGAGCGAGTGCGCCGAGTGCAGGTCCATGTCCTTGCCAAAGCCATCGGCGTACAGCAAGAACGAGCGCACCAGCCCGGGCGCGGGCTGCGGCAAGGCGGCAAATTCAACGGTCAGCTCGTCGCCGTGGAACATGATGACAAAGCGGTCGTCGCGGTCCCCGACCAGCTCCTCCACCGGGCCGAAGCGAGTGAAGGCCCCGGCGTGGGTGCCCCAAGGCGCTTCTAACGCCAATTGATCGTAGTGGTAGCGAAAGGCAAAGGTGCCCTTGATCGCGGTGTGGGCCGGGTAGCCGCGCCAGTGGAGGTTGCTCCGCGCTGGCTGGAGGCGGTGGACCGCTAGGGGCACGTCTGCTGCGTCGCCCACCAGCAATTGGTCCCAGTAGAGCGCGGTATTGGTCTCGATCCGCAGCCGGTAGTCGTCGGACGGGAACAGGCCGGCCAAGTCGAAGAGCGCGTGTTTGGGCAGGCCGGCCGGGCGACCCATATCCGCGCTGACTTCAACCCACCCCCCTTGGCCATCGGCGACCGACAGGCGCGGCGGCTTTAGGGACCAGCCGCGTTGCGCCGCGCTCCAATTGGAGGTCGAATGCGCGTAATCAACCCACCCGTAGCCGAGCAAGACTGGATGAGCAAATTCGGACAGGTCGCCCAAGTCTAGCTCTAGCGCATGGTCTTCGGCGTAGCCGTGGATATCGAGCCGCGCAAATCCATCGTACCACTCGTCGTCGATCGCTTGCAGGGCGGCCAACACGTCCGCACCCCGGTGATCGCGGGCGGCCACGGGCGGGCGCAGCTTCCGCAGGGGATACAGTTTGAATGCGGGATAGGGCGGCGCGGAGAGCAGGCGCTCGTTGGGATATACGTCGAGCTCGGGCGGATGATCGACCGCCACCAACTCGAGGGCATCGACGTAAATGATTTCCTCCAACTGATTGGCTAGCTGCAAGACGTAGTGGCCGTCTTTGGGCGCGAGCGGCCCGACGCGCACGTACTCGTCGGTGTCGGGCTGGTAGTACTGGCCCGGGGCGGTCAAGTAGCCAATAATGGCCCCCCCGAGAATGTCGGTGACAAAGCGATACCGCTCGCCATCCCAAGCGTAGAGAATGGGACACGAGGTGCCCTTGCGGTCGAGCTCGGTCAGGTCCAGTCGCTGGCCGGCCGCGGTGGCCAACTCGGTCTGGCGCACGCCCCCGGGCCAGAGGATGCGAACGAATTCGACCGAGTCGGTTTGCGCCAAGCCGAAGTGGAGTACGCCGGCGTACCCTTCGCTGCGAATCTCGCGCTTTTGGAGGCGATGGGTGGTTTTGACCTCCACCTTGGCCCCCACGCCGTCGCGATTGCTGTTGAGCCCTTGGGCGGCGATCTCGATCCAGCGCCCCCCCTCGCTTTGGTTGTGCAGCACCCGGCCCCCGGCCCAAATATCCACGCGACCGTCGCCGTTAAAATCGGCCACGAGCGCGCCTCCCCCCGGCTCGTCGAGCGGGGCTTGCGGCTGGAACTGGCGGCCGCTATACGCGAGCGGTTGCAGCCGGTCGGGCGCACAGGCGAGCAGGTCGAGGTCGCCGTCGTTGTCAAAGTCGGCCGGGAGCAACGCCAGCCCGCCGGACGCAACCGCCGCCTCGGCCCGGACGAAGGCTCGGCCCGCTTGGTTGACATGCGTCTCAACGGCCCCGCTCGCCGCGATGGCCAAATCCATATAGCCATCTTGGTTGAAGTCCTCAACGGCCAAGCCCGCGCCCGGCACCACGCCCAAGCCCAAAGCGTCGGCTATTTCCGAGAACGTGCCGTCGCGATTGTTGGTGTGGACTTGCAGGCCCTGCCCCGAGAGCAGGACTATATCCACGTCGCGGTCGTTGTCGAGGTCGGAAAATGCAGCGCGGTCGGCCGCGACTGAGCCGGTGGGTTGGCCGGTCGCGGCAAAGCGGGCCGTTCCGTCGTTGGCCAGCAGCGCGACGCGCGGGCCGAGCACCAGCAGATCGAGGTCCCCATCGTGGTCGGCATCGCCCAGCGCGACCCGGGCCGAGGCAACCGCCAAATCTTCGCCAGCGGCCCATTGGCCATCGACCGCTCGATAGAGGAGGGTTCCACCCGCGCCGCTGAGGACCAAGTCGGCGGTCCCGTCGTTGTCGAGATCGCCAGCGATCGCACCGGTCGGCCCAAACCCATCGGGTACCGTCGGAACGTAGGGCGCGGCCCCCGTGCCGCCGCCGGTCGGGGCGGTCGGGACAGAACGTGCGGCCCCCGTGCCGCCAGCGTACAGACGCAAGCCCTCGGCCCCGGCCAAGACATCCGGTCGGCCATCGGCGTCAAAATCGCCCAAGGCCGCAAAGCGCACCGGGCCAGCCGCCGGGCCAGCCGCCGGGCCAGCCGCGGCAAAGGCAAAGGGGCCGGCCGCGTCGTCCCGACTCGGGTCGCCGCCGCTGGCGTCGGCCACGGCCTCGGCGTATTTGCCCTGCCCCTGATAGGACGAGGAAACGCCTTGGTGGCCGGCTTGGCTGAGCTGGTTGAAGTGCTCCAAGGTGCTTTTCCACTCCTCGTCGCGCCCGAGCCGTCGGTAGAGGTTGGCCAGTCCATAGTACGCGGACACATTGTAGGGATCGAGGCGGATGGCCTCCTCAAAGTCGGCGATGGCGGCCTCGCCCTCGTTTAGCTTGGCCCGCATCTGCCCCATGTAGTAGCGCACGTGCGGGTCGTCGCGATCGGCAGCCGCGACCTTTTGCAAGGCGGCCAGCGCCTTGGCGTGGTCGCGGCCTTGGGCGTTGTAAATCAGGCCCAGCGCGTAGTTGGCGTGGAGGAGCTCGGGGTCGGTGGCGAGGGCGGTTTGCAGGGCCGTGGCCGCGCTGTCGTACTTGCCGAGCGCGTAGTACGCAATGCCCAAATTGGCCCGCGCCTTTGCATAGTCCGGGGCCAAGGCCAAGGCGCGGTCAAACTCCTCGCGACCGCGCGTGTAGTTGTGCTGATCCATATAGACCACGCCCTGATTGTTGTGCCACCGCGCTTTGGGGGGCCAAGCGGGCGGCCCCGGTTCACAGGCCGCTCCCCAGACCGCGGCCAAAGGCAAGAGGGCGTGGCGCACCTTGACGCTTATTCGGGGCATCGTTATATTTTTCCTCCCATAGCGAGTAGTTTTCGAGTGTCGAGCGAGAGTAGCTCAGTTGGTAGAGCTCCACGTTGCCAACGTGGTTGTCGCGGGTTCGAGTCCCGTCTCTCGCTCCATTTTTTAGCTTACCAAAATATAGCGCAAGGCCCTCTGGGGAAAAGGCCGGTCCGTTGTCGCGGATCGGCCTTTTTTGCGGCCCAATTTTCGTTAGGAAGCGCGGCCCTCGCGGATTTGCAACAGGGCCGGCAGCAGGGTGACCGAGGTGATAAAACAAGACCCCAAGCCCACCAGCGAGAGCACCCCAATCGACGTGAGCGCCGGGTGGATGGCCGGCACCAACCCCGAAAAGCCGACCATCGTCGTCAGGGACGTGGCCAAGAGTGCGACGCCGGTGGTGCGCAACACCAAGCGCAGCGAGCCGCGCCCGACTTCTTGGTAGCGGTGGAAGATGTGGACGCTGTTGTCAATGCCCATGCCGATAATGGTCGGAAAGGCCACCATGTTGTAAAGATTGAGCTTGATGTCAAACGCGTACATGAAGCCCACGACCCACACCAAGGCGTTCACGAGCGGCGTGAGCACCAGCAGGGTATCGACGAAGCTCCGCAGATCGATGAGCAGCACCACCGCGACCACCGCCAGCGTGAGGATCACCGCGAGGGAACTGTCTTTGAGCATGACCTTGAGCATTTCGGCGACGATGATGTGCGAGCTAGAGGCGATGTAGGTCGTGCCAGTCGGCGTTTCAATGCGGCTGATTTCCTCGGCAAAGCGGATGGCGTCTTTTCCGTCCTTGAGCTCGACCGCGGCGTTGATCGCCACGAAGTTGAGAATGCGGCCGTCCTTGTCCTTGAACTCGTTGGTCAAGTCGGCCGGCAGGTCGTAGAGCGTTAGCTTCTCCACGTCGAGGTAAGGGCGCAGCGAATCCAGTTTAGCGCGCTCGCGCTTGCTGAACAGGCCCTCCTCCCGGTCGAGCAAGGCGCGCATGTCGGCGATGAGGGCCAGCTTGGCGTCTTGGGCTTGCGGCAGGGCCGAGTACACGCTCTTGACGTTGAGGACCGTGGAGGAGTCCCCGTGGGCGGCCTTGATGCGCTCGACCGTGCGAACCACCTCCATGGCCTCGTCGTAGCTTTCGGTCAAGACGATGGCCGGCGAGCGGCCTTCCTTCAGGCTCTGGGGCAGGCTGCCCTTGTTGATGTTGGGCGGCGGCTTGGGCTTGAGCTTGCTGAAGTCGTATTCAAATTCCAAATCGCCGAAGTAGTACAGCGAGTACCCGGTGATCGCCGCGCCCACCAGCAAGGTGGCCCAAGGCTTGGGATAGCGCCCGGTGCGCCACAGGACGCTGCGCTTGCGGATCGGGATGACCCAGCGCAGGCGCTCGGCGAGGACGATAAAGGCCGGGCATATCGCGACCATGGCCACCAGCGAGAACAGGATGCCCGTGCCCACGATAAAGCCAAACTCCGAAAAGCCCTTAAAATCCGTCAGCAGCAGCGAATAAAAGGCCACCGAGGTCGTAAACGCGGTCGTCGAAAGGGCTTTGCCCGTGTGTCTGACGGTCACGCTCAGGGCCTGTTCAATGTCCATGCCTCGCCGGCGGGCCTCTCGGTAGCGGGCGAAAATGTGAATGCCAAAGTCAATGCCCAGCCCAAAGAGGATGGCGAACAGCCCCACGGTGATCATGTTGAGGCTGCCGATGGCCAAGTAGGTGACGCCAAAAGTCCAAGTCAAGCTCATCAGCAACGGCAAGGTGATGAAGAGCGACCCCACCACTTGGCGGAAGAACAGCGTGATGAGCAGGAGCACACCGACGATGCTGTACAGGGCCGTTGACTTGAGGTCGCGCACAATGATCGCGAATTGGTTGGCGCTGTTTTGGAAACTGCCCTTGTACACGCATTCGATGCTGGGGTGGAAACGCTCCGGGCCAATGGCGGCAATGGTCTGGTCGAGGTGGTCGATCAGGGCGCGCGAGAAGGCGACGTCCGTGGTGAGTCCGGCCGGATAGAGCCGAAGAATGACGCCGTTGCCCTCGCGCGTGAGGACGTAGCGGCGATATGGCTCTGCGACCGCCGCACCGTCCCGCTGGTACTTGGCCTCAATGTCCGCAAAGTCGAGCCCTTGTTCTTCCTCGTCGTCCAAGGCGAAGTAGAGCGGCGACTGCTTGAGCTTTTGCAGTGCTATGTGATCGTCGAGGCGGCGGTTGATCTCGCGCAGGTCCGCTAAGTCCATGTAGAGGAGCCGGTTTTTATCGAGGAGCTCCTTTTTGCTGTCAAAGCGGCTCACCGAGCTGATCAGCGGGCTGGATTCGAGCGAATCGGCCAAGACCTGCATGAAGGAAACGGCCGCTCCTAAGTCGTCGCTGGTAATGACGACCATCAGCGGGCCGATGCCGCCGATGCGGGCCTTGATGCGGTTGAGTTCGCTAACGCTGACGTACTCGTCGGACAGGAGGTCGGCGAAGTCGGTCTTGATGTTGGCGGCCAGCTTGGCGGCGAAAAACCCGGCAAATACCGACAGGATCGTGGCCAGCGCGATGATGCCGATGTAATGGTGGTAGATGTAGCGGACCAAGCGCTGGTGACTTATGGGCATGGCGGCGGCTCAATCCCGGGTTTGGCGCAGGCGGGCCAACTGCTTGTCGAGCTGGGCGATTAGCTTTTCGTAGCCGTTTTTTTCGATGTAGCGGGCATAGCGCCGCCGGTTGCCCTCGGCCGTGCTGACGCCGTCGATGACCAAGTCGTATATCCGCCACACCCCTTCCACCCGATGGAGCTTGTACTCGATTGCTATTTGCTCGCGCCGCACCGGCGCCAGCGCGTGGACGACCGCGGCGTCTTTTTGCACCTCGGCCGACTCGTAGCGGATCTCGCCCTCTCGGTAGTAGCGGGAGAAGCTGGCAAAATTCTGCTCGCGGATGATGCTGCTGAAGGTTGCGGCAAAGTGGGCGCGCTCTTCTGGGGAGCGTTTTTCCCAGTGCTCGCCCAAGGCGAGGCGGCTCAATTCCCGAAAGTCAAAGGCCGCATTGATGTGCTTTTTGAGTTCTTCCCGCATAGCCGGGGGCAGCGAGTCGGCCGGTGCGGTCGCGAGGATGGCTTGCACCTCGGCGTCGTGGCTTTTGAGGAAGGCGATGGGGTCGTCCGCGGCGGCCGCGCAGGTCGCGGCCAGCGCCCAGAGGGCGCACCATGTCGTTTTCATTGTGAATTCTCCGCTGGGTACGCGCCGTTGAGGCCGGGCAGGCCACCGCAGTAGTTGACCACGCGGCCGCCGTCAAAGGCTTGGCGCGTCCACACTCGCAGATCGGCGTAGTGCGCTTCTGCGTACGAACGGGTCGAGTTGGCGTCTGTCAGCAGCCCTAGGCCAATGGTGCGCCCGGCCGGGCGGCCGCCGAGCTTTTCTCGGTGGTGCTTTTCCAAGTCAACCACTTCAAAGGTCCATTTGCCCAAGTTGGTCGCGCCGCTTTCGACGACGAAGAACCAAGGCCGGAATATCTTGTCGCGCCGCCCCACCGTGCCTTCGGGCAAGGTCGTGCTCCACACGTATTTGAGCTGTTTGGGAACCCCCAGCCAGTTTTTGGAGAAGATGACGTACACGCCGGCCGCGCTGTCGTTGGCGTCGTCGAGGAACTCGTTGCCGCCCAGCGGCAAGGCCGCGGCTCGCCAGCACCAAGTCATAATCGGGTACTGGCGCGGATTCCAGTGGGCAAATTTTCCCACAATGACCGAATGGCTCGAATCGCGGGCGGCCATGTAGCGCCGCGGGCGGCCCTCTACGCGATAGAGCACGGGTTTGTGGCGGTCCTTTTTCTTCCACGGCCCCCACTCCAGCGGCTGCGACTCGTCCCACGTAGCGGCGAAGTCCTCGAGGACGACAAACTCGCGCTCGGCGAGCTGGGCTTCCAGCACCGGCGGCGAATGGCCGCGGTCGATCAGCGGCTGGTAACGCCGCCGATAGTGGCTGGCAACGGACTGGCCATCGATCTTCAGCGCGGCGATTTTCCAAGTTTGGTTTGCAAAAATCAAATCGACCTCCACCCCGAGCGAGCGAGCGTCAAATACCGCGCGAAGCTGCGCCCGAGCCCGCGGGCCATTCACTTTGAGGGTATCCAAGCGCAAGCCGCGCAAAGCCGGGGAAGCGAGCTGGGCGGCCAAGTCGGCGCGGAGGCGGTGCTGGTAGGCCCTACTGAGGCGGCTGCGATAGTGCTCAACGAGGTGGGTAAAGCGCGGACTGGGTAGCAGGCTCCGGTATGCGTCCAGCGATTTTTCGGGATAGTCGCTAAAAGTCGCCGCGGCGAACTCGTCCACGGCCAAGCGCTCGCTCACTAGGCGGTCGGCCCAGTCGGCGCACTCGCGGTTGGGCGACGCGAGCAGCGCGTTCAGCCGTGCCACAGCGTCCGTCGCCCAAGGTACATCGGCCCCGCTGACGCCGCGGCTGGCCAACGCCAACAGCAGGAGCAGGACCGTGCTAAGGAGTTTCATCGCGTGGAATCAATTCGAGACCGCCCGTGGCTTTTTCGAGGCGCGCGACGCTGATGTTAAAGTCGTATAGGGCTTCGCCGTAGCCTTGCTCGCGGCGGGCCCAAGTCTCAAAGGCGGCGATCAAGGCGCCGATGGTCTGGGGATCGAACTCAAAATCGTCTCGGGCTTCTCGCAGCCACTGCCGGGCCAGTTGTCGGCTCTGGCGCGCCCCTTGCAAGTCGCGGTCGGCGCGGCGATAGGCCAAATAGGCGCGGTGGACATCTAAGCGGATCCCCTCCTCAGCGCCCGGTACGCGCACTTCGAGCGCACGGTATTCAGCGCGGGCCCGAGCCAAATCTGCGGCCAACAAGTGCCATTCCAAGGATTGCCGCACGCCGATAAAGACGCCGCCGTTAAAAAAGTTGAACTCATCTTTGACAAATGGGTTCCGCTGGTCAGTGCGCCCAGGGGCTGCGGCATAGCGCAAGCCGCCGCCGATGAATACTTGGGGCTGGTACGCGGCGCGGGCCGCTTGCGCGAGGGCCTGCTTGGCGGCGAGGCCAGCTTGCAGCTTGCGCCACTCCGGTCGCTGGCCGAGGGCCTGTGCCGCCAGCTCGTCTAAGGGCGGCACCGAGGCCGCTACCGGCGCGAGTCCTTCGGCCCGGAGCAAAAGAGGCGCGTCGCGGGGCAGGCCCGTGCGCCAAGCGAGAGCCGCCCGCGCCAAGGCCAATTGGTCGCGGACCTCGCGCTGCTGCTCGTCCAAGTCGAGCTGGGCCAACCGCAGCTTGTAGCGGTCGGACAGCGAAAGCGCGGGGGCGTCGTCTAACTCCTCAACCCTGCGGTCGAGTTCGTCGCTGACGCGCTGGGCCAAGGCGTTTAGGTCTTGGGCCAACAGCAGCCCGTAGTACAGCTCCTTGACGGCAAAGGCCACGTCCAACTGGGTCTGCGACAGCTCGGACTGCTCCACCTCCACGCCTCGGGTGGCGGCCTCGTCGAGGTGGCGGCCGAGGCTAAAGGGGTAGAGCGGCTGCACAAATTGCAGCTCGGCGCGCACAAACGGCCCCAAGGAGGGGATCCCGGTGGTGTCGGCGGGCGGGTTGAATACATTGCCCATCGCATCTGGGACTAGGCCGCTTTCGCTGTCGAGGCGCAGGCGGGGGAGGATTTTGGCGGCTGTCGCTTGGCGGCGGCGGGCCGCGGCCGACTCGACCTTCCAGCGGCGGCTCGCAATGTCGGCGTCGTGGTCTAAGGCGCGGTCGATGAGCGCCGCTAGCGTCCAGGGCTCGGCGGGCATTTGGGCGCGGGCGGGCAGGGCGGGCCAGCAGATGGCGAGGCCCCAAACCCCTAGCCACAAGGGAGCGCAAATTTGCATGCCAGTGGGAAATCTCAGCGGCGGAAGAGGCGGAATTCGCGGCGATAACGCGGGTCCGTACATTTTTATAACTTATTAAAAATAGTTAAGTTAATATACATACAAAGGGGTTTAGCGTCAATGTAGTGCCGGGCTGCTTCTTGGAGTGTACAACACCCAATCCCTATGCTTTATGCACCCATGTTTTTCTTACAATGCGCGAATAGGCGAGCGCGATGCAGCCGACCTTAATCGTCCGCGAAGCCTGCGAACACAACCTGCGCAGCGTCTGCTTGGACCTGCCGCACGAATCCATCGTGGCCGTCAGCGGCCCGTCCGGCTCGGGCAAGACCTCCCTCGTATTGGACACGATTTACGCGGAGGCGCGCCGGCGCTTTCTCGCCGCGCTGGACCAAGGCGGCTGGCGCGCATTGCGCGTGCCCAAGGTCGGGCGCATCGACGGCTTGGCCCCGGCCCTCGCGCTGGCCGGGGGGGCCGGCCACCCGAGTCCGCGCGCCACGGTCGCGACCCTATCCGGCCTGTACGATCTCTTGCGCCTGCTCTTTGCCCGCGTGGGTCGGCCCGGTTGCCTCGGCTGCGGCGGGCGCGTGCAGACGCACCGCTTTGAGGAAGCGAGCGAAGCGGCTGCGAGCATGCCCGACGGGACCCGCCTGATGATTCTCGCGCCGCGCCGCTCGCGGGACGACGAGACGCCCGAGCAGGTCCTCGCCGCGGTCGACCGCGCCGGCTACCGCCACCTGCGCCTCGACGGCCGCGATCTGCTGCTAGACGAAATCGCGCCCGCACACCTAGCCCGCGCCCAGCACCTGTCCATAGTCGTCGATCGCCTCGTCGTCAAACGGGGCATCACGCGCCGTTTGCAGGGCTCGCTGCAAGCGGCCTTGGAGATCGGCGACGGCCAAGTGGTGCTCTCGGCCCTAGACGCCGAAAGCGATTTGGTTTTTGCGGTGCGACCGGCGTGTGCGGCCTGTGGCGCGCCCTTCCCGGCCCTAGACCCCGCGCTGTTTTCCTTTAATAGCGCGGCCGGAGCCTGTGCGGCCTGTCGCGGGCTTGGGGTGCAGCGGGGCTTGAGCAACGAGCAGGTCTTCGCCGATGGCCGGGCCACGCTCGAAGGGGCACTGGGCCCGCTGTGGCACGACTTTGGGCACGGCGAGTTGCGCGACAGCCTGCACGCCTTTTGCCGGCGGCATCAGGTCAATCCCGAACAGCCCGTGGGCGACTGGGCCGGCCCAACGGCCGACCGACTGTGGCGCGGCGAGGGCCGGCGGGGTCGGTTTATCGGGCTGGCGCGTTGGCTGGAGCGCACGGCCGCTAAAGCCCAAGGCGAGGAATTGACTTGGCTGGAGGAACGCCTCGACGACGCGCCGTGCGCTCGCTGTGGCGGAGCGCGGTTGCGGCCCGAATCCCTGGCGGTGGAATTGGGCGGGGCGTCGATTGCCGCGGTCGGCGAGTGCGCGGTGGCCGCGGCGGCCGAGTGGCTCAAAAACCTCGATTTCCCCGGGGCTAAAGCCCCCATGGGCGAGGCCATCCGCGCCCAGATTGGCCGCCGGCTGAGCCTGTTGCAAGAGTTGGGGCTGGAGTACCTGCAACTGAACCGCCGCGCCGACACCTTGTCGAGCGGCGAGTTCCAGCGGCTGCGCCTCGGGGCCGCCCTGTCGTCGGGCACCACCCAGATGCTCTATGTGCTCGACGAACCCAGTGCTGGTTTGCACGCCCGCGACGCGGCCCAGACCTTGGACGCGCTGCGGGCGCTGCGCGACGCCGGGAACTCCGTATTCCTAATAGAACACGACGCAGCGCTCTTGCGCGGGGCCGACTGGCTGGTCGATATGGGGCCGGGCGCGGGGATCGCCGGTGGGCAGGTCGTGGCCGAGGGCCCCCCGAGCGAGGTGGCCGCGGCCGAGTCCCTGACCGGACGCTACCTGCGCGGGGCCCTGCAATTGCCGCGCACCCGGGCGCGTCGGCCGCAGGGGTGGTTGACGCTGGCCGGTGCCGGCGGCCACAACTTGCGCCAACTCGATGTGCAATGGCCGCTGGGGACCTTGACCTGCGTGACCGGGGTTTCCGGGTCGGGCAAAAGCTCGCTGGTCAGCCACACCCTGCATCCGCTCTTGGCGGCCAAACTGCACGGCGCCCAGCGGCGGCCCCTGCCCTACAGCGCTTGCACTGGGATCGAACAGATCGCGCGCGTCGTGGCGGTTGACCAGCGGCCCATCGGCCGCACCGCCCGCTCAAATGCGGCCACCTACACCGGGCTGCTGGCCCCGATTCGCCGCCTGTTTGCCGATTTGCCCGAAGCTCGCCTGCGGGGCTACCGCCCGGGGCACTTCAGCTTCAACGCCCCGGAGGGGGCCTGCGACCTGTGCAAGGGGCGCGGGGTGCATGGTCTCGAAGCCATCTGCCGCTCTTGCAGTGGACAACGCTATCGCGCCGAGGTCTTGGACGTGCGCTATCGCCAACGCCACATCGCCGAAGTGCTGGAGATGAGCGTGGCCGCGGCGAGCGCGTTTTTTGCGGCCGTGCCCCCAGTAGCGCAGCGGCTAGCGACCCTCGCGGAAGTGGGCTTGGGGTATTTGCACCTCGGCCAACCGGCGACTAGTTTCTCCGGCGGCGAGGCCCAGCGGGTTAAGCTGGCGGCCGAACTGGGCCGCTCGCGCCCAGATCACGCGCTCTACCTACTCGACGAGCCGACTGTGGGCCTGCACTTGGAGGACGTGCGCTTGCTGCTCGCGCTCTTGCAGCGCTTAGTTGACGAGGGCCATACCGTGGTGGTGGTTGAACACCACCTCGAATTCATTGCGGCCGCGGACTGGGTCATCGACTTGGGGCCGGAAGGCGGGCAGGCGGGCGGGGCGATCACGGCGTGCGGCCGCCCCGAGGAAGTGGCCCGCACGGCCGGCTCTCACACAGGTGAGCACTTGCAAAAGTTGTTTGCCGCACGGGATTGAGCTCATGGACATTCTAAAAATACAAGCCTACATGCAGCAGGAGGGGATCGGCGCTTGGCTGGTGTACGACTTTCGCGGCGGCAATCCGGTCCTGTGGCAGCTTTTGGGCCAGCGCCGGTCGACGACCCGGCGGGTCTTTCTCATCGTGCCGGCCGCCGGCGCACCGCGCCTGCTCGGGTCGGCGGTTGAGCCGGAGGCCCTCGCCGGGCTGGGCGTGGCGATCACGCCGTACGCTAGCTGGGAACAGCTCCATGCCCTGTTGCGCGATGCCGTGGGCGGGCTGGCGCAAGTGGCCATGGAGTACTGGCCCGGGGGCGCGTTGCCCACGGTGTCTTGGGTCGATGGCGGAACCTTAGAGTTGGTGCGCTCCCTCGGCCCCGAGGTGGTATCTTCGGCCAATCTGTGCCAAGTCGCCTTGGCCACGTGGAGCGCGGACGCGCTCGCCTCGCACCGCGACGCCTGCCGCCAAGTGGCCGAGGTCAAGGACGCGGCCTTTGATTACATCCGCCACCGGCTCCACACCGGCCTCACCGAGTTCGACGTCCAGGCGTTCATCGCCGCCGAGCTGGAGCGGCGCGGCCTCGACATGGGGCATCCGCCGATCGTCGGCGTCAATCGCAACAGCGGCAACCCGCACTACGAGCCGCAAGCCAACGCGGCCGCGGCCATTGGGCCGGGTGCTTGGATTCTCATCGACCTGTGGGCGCGGCACCCCGGCGAGCAGCACGTGTTTGGCGACATTACTTGGGTCGCCTTTGCCGGCGCACACGTGCCAGCCGCTCACGCCGCGGTCTTTGCCGCAGTGCGCCAAGCGCGCGATCAAGTGCTGGCGCGGCTCAAGGCTGCGTGGCGGGCGGGCGACGAGCTGCAAGGCTGGCAGCTCGACCGCGTGGCGCGCCAAGTTATGACCGGGCACGGCTTGGGCGAGCAGTTCGTCCACCGCACCGGGCACAGCCTCGGCCCGGGGCCGAGCATCCACGCGCTGGGCGCAAACCTCGACGACTTGGAGACCCGCGATGCGCGGTCCATCCTACCGGGCACGGGCTTTTCCGTAGAGCCGGGTGCGTACCTGCCGGAGTTTGGCGTACGGCTCGAAGTCAATGTGTACGTGGATCCAGAGACCGGCCCGGAAGTTACCACCCCTATCCAAAACGAAGTCGTTCTCTTGCTTTGAGTCTCGCAATCGTGCTAGTCAGCGGCGGGCTCGACTCCTGCGTGGCCGCGGCCATGGCCGCCCGCCGCGGGCCACTGGCCTTTCTCCACGCACGCTATCGCCAGCGCACGGAAGGCCGCGAATTTGCGGCCTTTTCCGCCCTCGCCGATCACTTTCAGGTCGCGACCCGCCTCGTGGTCGATATCGAGTACATGCGCCAGATCGGCGGCTCCAGCTTGATCGATGCGACCCAGCCCATACCCGAAAACGAGCCCGACCTGCCCACGACCTATGTCCCCTTCCGCAACGCCAACTTGCTCGGCGTGGCCGTGGCGTGGGCCGAGGTCATTGGCGCGGCCGACATCTACATCGGCGCTCACCAAGCAGAGAGCCAGTACCCGGACTGCCGCCGGGAATTTTTCATCGCGTACCAGCGCGTGATCGCCGCTGGTACTGGCCCGCAAACCCAAGTGCGCCTCCAGACCCCGCTCATCGACTGGGACAAAGCCGCCATCGTCCGCCGCGGCCTAGCGCTCACAGCCCCCCTGCACCTGACCTGGTCCTGCTACCAGCGCCAAGACCTCGCCTGCGGCCGTTGCGCGAGCTGCCTCGTGCGCCGAGCCGGCTTTCGCCGAGCCGGGGCCGACGACCCCTTGCCTTACGCCGATTGCGGTGATTAGTGGTCAGGTCGGCAACCGCCGATCCTATCAAGAGATACCACACGGGCCGATCGACGGACCTCCCAAACAGAAGAGGAACTGGCATGGCTAGACGCAAGCCGTACACAAAAGTAAAAAAAGAGAACCAAATTCGCGCGGCCCATGTCCGCGGCATGGGCGACACTGTCTTCAAGGGTTTCCAGTGTCTGAATAGTGCCTGTCGGGAATTTATCTTCGTCCGCCAAGATGAGCTCGGCGACGACTTTGAACTCGTCTGCCCAAGCTGCAAGCAAGCTATGCGAGCAGGAGACGAGACTCAGTTTTACGAGTACAAACTGATAGACCAGAGAGACGACTCTATCATCGAACAAGGCGCATTTGCCATTCTGCACGACGACTATATCGCAGAAGCGCAAAAATACAAATACTGTATTATCTGTAATACGATTAAACCACTCACTTTGTTTGACCGCCACCGATCTCGCAACTCAGGGCGTCAGGGCGAGTGCCGGCTGTGCAAAAAAATTTACAACTCTATCAAGAACAAAACCCGGTTGCCGGATCAACACCGCGAAGCGGCTCAAAAACGACTAATGTATCTAGACCTATCTGCAAGTACCTCGATTAATAGCGAAGAAGTTTATACGCGATTTGACTATCGCTGCTTCAAGTGCCAAAAAGACCTGCGAAGAGCCGATGACATAGAACGACCTCTCGACCACACATTGCCCATTGTCTATTTATGGCCTCTAACAACTGAAAATGCGACGCTGCTGTGTCGCAAACACAATAGCGAGAAATCGAGCCACTGGCCTTCGATCTATTACTCGGACGACGAACTGAAAAAACTCACAATCCTGACAGGTATCCAGTACGAGATACTAGCGGGGCCAGCCCATTATAACCCTATAGCAATTAGACGCCTCAAGAACTCCAGACAAGTCGATATGCTGCTAACCAAATACTCAGCTTATATGCCGGAAATCATCAAGCTACGCAATCGGATTTTGGAGCGCGAATGCTTTGATTTTTTTACTCATTCCAAAAACATTTCCCCCAATTGGATTCTCCGCGCCGATCAGGAATACCAGCGAGTGATCCTCCAGCAAGCAGGAACTAGTACAAAACCAGATACTGGTGCGATGTAACCGTCCCCTTGTCGCGGATGCCATGCGATTCGCAGTGCGCGACACTCTCGTCGAAAAAATCTGCGGAGCGAAACCATCGTTTGCCGAGCTTACACAACTGAGCTGCCATATCGCATTTAATGCTTTTGCCTAAGTGCAAAACGAAGACGCCATTTGTTTTAAGCCGCTCCCTTGCCTGCCGCAAAATCGGGATATATACGTCAAAACTCCGCTTTTGTTGTTCGTCAATAAAAACGGCTGGGCAGGTGGCAAAATCGTGCGCTGACCAACCGGCAAACCACAAACGTAACCAGTTGGCGAGATAAAAGCGGGTGCTGTCGAAGAAAGGAGGCGACGTAATCACGGCATCTAGCTGATCAACCTCCTGAGGCCACCAACCCGCTGCATCTTGAAAAAATATCTTGCCGGATCGAAAGACGGCGGGCAATTCTTCGTTTAAACTCCGCTGGACCTTTGCACCTAGGCGATCAACTAGCCCTCGGTACTCATAGGGACCGGTCGGCTTGTAGGGCGTCAGCGGATGTGAGCGGCGACTGAGAGCATAGGGGCGATTGCCGTGCAAAATGTGTAGTAGCGCGGCAACCACAAAGTGCTCAGCGGGGGTCCGCGGCGGCTGGGCGAGGAAATAGCGACGAGCTAAAATGATTTCGCGCAAGGTCCGCGCTTCGTAATAGTCGGCGATTTTGCCATTGAATCCAAGCTGCTTGACTTCGGCGGTCTCCCGCTCAGTAACCATGTTATCGGCAATAAAATTCTTCACTGTTTCTAAAACTGTCGCACAACCTTGTTCGCAGGGAGATTGCACCTTTGCGCTGGCAATAGCAAAAGCAGCCGGGCTGATCTCAAAACCGTAAGCTAGCTTGTCGGCCAACGCCGCTTCAAATGGGATGGTGCCAACACCTGCAAAAGGATCCAGTACGCGCCCTCCAACCGGAACAAATGTCCGCACCAAGTGATGGGCGATAGCCGGTTTTAGCTTCCCCGGATACGAGCACAGAGAATGCCAAGCGTGTCCCCAGTTGCGTCTTGTAAAGGGTGCTTGCTGATGTGGCAGGTTTTGCTTGCAGCGATCCCATTCGTCGCGCCAAGCTGGAATCCGCTCTTTTGCTCTTATATTTATATTATAGTTCCTTAGTCGCGAGTGACAATTGAAGACTAGCAGGGACTGTTTTAGCAGCATCCCTCCTCTCGATTTGCGGCGTCGCAGGGTCACATCATCCGTTTGCACAAAGCCCAAGTCTTGCAAACACGCGGACAACAACTGCTCGGCGGGAACGTGGATGCCGGCATAACACGAGTCGCCAATATCAATCGCCACTGTCGCTTCTGGAGCTAAATGCGAGCGAATTGCCTGAAAAACACCAGTCATCTCGCTAAAATAACAGGCGATCATGCGAGGAATGCGCGTGTCGTAACCCTCCTGGGCGAGCCGGGCGACAACTTTCTCTACGTCTGGATGCAGTGAAACCGGGGCTTTTGCAACGGTGACATCGTTGATTCCAGCCGTCAAAGAAGCTGCACGAAACCTCGCCAGATCCTGCTTTTCCTTTAAGCAACGCAAGAACCACAACTCTATTTTTGTGTTGCGAAAGTAATTTGTTCCGTTCACATAAGGCGGGCTAGTTATAACAGCATCGATACCGAGCGGCGGCACCTCACCTAATGAGTGTGCATTTTCACAGATTAACAGCGGTTCCGTTCGCAGGCCACGTACATCCTCGCGGATATCGTGCGCGATGTGGTCGATATTCCGGTAGATACCTTCGACGAGTGGAATCGTTTGCCGCGTAAGTTCCCTAGGCGTCTTATAACGCAAGTCGCCTGCTCGTTTCATCTGAGATGCGGGGACGAGTGCCGCTAAAATCGCAACCGCAATTAAATCCGCTAACATCGGGTCCTCAAGGGCAACTTCATCAACCCACGATCTCGCGCACAAAACTTGCTCGTACATCCGCTCCGCAAAAAATAGACTATCGCCAAAAACCTGCGCGTATGTTTGCTGCAACGCGTGGTTTCGCGAGAATTTTTCCAAGTGCGGCAGCGCGTCTTTTGCCTGCACGAGCGCACGTACCAAGGCCAATCGCCGCGTCGAGTTCAACCGCCGGACTCGGATTTTAGTCATGCTGATAAACTGCAAGACCGGATTCACCTCACAAAAATAGGCTGTTTTGTCGAGTTCGGCGGCGGTAAAAAACGTGGTTCCCGTTCCAGCAAAGGGATCGAGAATTACTTGGGCATTCGGGGCGTATTTTTGCAAAATAGATGCCACAAATTGCGTCGAATATCCTTCTAAGTACGGATACCAGCGAGCAAACGGTTCTCGGCGTCCGCCCTTGAAAGTCACAGTTACTGGATCGAATAATTTGGCGTCGGCATCCATGGTCGGCAGCGAGAGTTGGACCGCGCGTTCTCGCACGAGATGTATCGATTTCTTTAACTGGCGCAGGCAATACGTGTTTAACGGCAAGTCACTTGCTTCCGCATTCGCCACGAGTTCCCGATAATCGCCTCCCAACAACTGACGCAGTTCCGCACTGGAAAGATCCTTGACGCATTCGTATAATTCCTGCGTCTTTTTGCCAAATGCCAAGGTCAACGATCGTTCCTTTGAGGTGGGAGCCGGGAGATTAGGAAAGTAAACGGCCTTGTATTTTTGACTCATGGATTTCATTCTCCTTGCTTTCTAAGTACAAACTATCATATTATGGTAGCTTTGTCAAAACCCAAGCCCAACGTTCAATGCCCAAATTCGCCGAGCCGGGACCGACGACCCCTTGCCTTACGCCGATTGCAGTGATTAGTGGTCAGTCCCCGTGCGGCTCCCTCATACCCACTTACCTAAGGAGCTAACCCATGCTAGTCGGTTACGTCAGCGACGAACGCTACATCGCCCTGCACGATGTGCAACTTGAACTCGCCAACGAAAACCTGCACGTCGAAACTCGCTCGCGGGCCACCGGCGAAGTCTTTGCCGACATCCCCCCCGGCCCCTACACCGCGACCTTGCAAAAAGATGGCTTCGGCCCCAAGCGCGTACAGGTCAACATCCACCCCGACCGCCCCCACCACTTCCGCCTACTCGCTCATCAGCTGCTCGGCTACGCTTGGCCCAAGTGGGTCAAAGCGGGCGAACAATCCGAGTTTCGCGTCCACTCGCTCGAAGCCTACCGCCTCGACCTGTGGCGCTACGGTTGGGAAAAAGAGCACATCCGCCCGCTGGGCTGGTTCGACGAGCACGGACCGTGCGCCACTATGCAGATTACCCCGGACGGCGACTACGTGCAGACCGGGGTGACGTGGAACAAGTTTGGTTATACTAGCCCCTCCCACAAACAGTTCGTGACCGCGCCGGAACGCTCTGGCCTTTACTACTTCCACGCCCAAGGCGAGTCCGGCGCGTTCTTCTCCTTTCCTTGGATCGTCGCTCCGGCCGCCCCCAGCGCGGACATCGCGGTCCTCGCCGCCAACATCAACTGGAACGCGTACAACAATTTTGGCGGACGCTCCAACTACATCCACCCGGACCGCTTCCCGCCCACGCCGACGATCAATGCCCGCCTAGAGCTGAAGCGCTACACCGACCCCGAGCACGTCAACTACGACGCCGAGGACTACGCCCCGCTCTCCTTTGACCGGCCCGAGCCGATCAACCACATTCCCGCGGATGTTGAGGTCACCGACCCCATTGCGGGCCGCGCCGCCTGTCACGTAGCCCCGGCCGAGTGGCGCTTCCTCGGCTGGCTAGAGCGCGAGGGCCTTGCCTACGACCTGTACGCCGAGACCCAGTTGCACTTTGGCCAGCTCGACCTCGACCAGTACAAAGTCCTCATCATCACCACCCATCCCGAGTACTGGTCGCGCCAGATGTACTACGGGGTCAAGGCCTGGGTGCGCGAGCGCCGCGGCAAACTCATGTACTTGGGCGGCAACGGCCTCAACTGCGAGGTGGAGCTCATTGACGAGCAGACGATGAAGGTCAAAAACGGCGACACGCGCATCCAACGGGCCAAAGGCTACGAGAGCCGCTTTCACCAGTACAACGAGTCCGAGGCCAATCTGCTCGGCGTGGTCTTTACCCATCCGGGCATTATGACGGCCGCGCCGTACCAAGTCCTCGACGCCGACCACTGGATTTTCGCCGGCACGGGCGTCACAACCGGCGACGCCTTTGGCGCAGCCAGCTTGCACGAGCGGATACCCGGCGGCGCCTCCGGCCACGAGACCGACAAGACCTCCTCCTTTTCGCCCCCCGGCGTCGAAATCGTCGCCCGCGGCCTCAACCCGGACCGCGGCGGCGCGGAAATCACGTACTACGAAACGGCGAGCGGCGGCGCGGTTTTTTCCGTGGGCTCCATCACCTATCCAGCCTCGATTCTCGTAGATGAGACCGTGTCGCGCATCACCGCCAACGTCATCGAGCGCTTTGTCGCAGCATAGCCAAAACACCCGTTTGGCCTTATCTTCTAAGTGCTTTAGGCAGTTAGGAGACTAAATTTCATGGCTACTGAGCCGAGCAAAAGCCTAGCGGTTTTTGCCAATCCCCATCCGGACCGCGACTACACCATCGAGCTAGAGTGTCCGGAATTCACTTCGATATGTCCCGTAACCGGGCAACCCGATTTCGGCACCATTCACATCTGCTACGTGCCCGACCAGCATTGCATTGAGCTCAAATCGCTCAAGCTCTATCTGTGGTTCTTTCGCCAAGAGGGCGCGTATTACGAAGCGGTCACCAACACCATTCTCGACGATTTGGTGGCCGCCTGTGCGCCGCGGCGCATGACCGTGGCGGGAGACTTCAACGTGCGCGGTGGCATCTCCGCCGTTGTGACGGCCGAATTTGCCTCGCAGCCCTAACCCCGGCGGCATATCAACTTATCGAATGGAGACTACAATGGAAGAAGTACGCCAAGACGCGGCTGAGACGACAGTGGAAGAGGCCGCGGAGGAAAACGGCGGCCGGCAGGACCGGGCTTGGTTTCCCTACATTACCAAGGTGCAGTTCGAGCGGTTCCTCTCGCGGCTAGAGGACAAAATCCCCGACCAAATCAACCGCGACTACGTGCGGCCCATTATTCGCACCCCGTCGATGATTCACCGCTTTTTGCGCGGCATCGAATCCATGAACTTGACCGACCGCAACCAAAAGCCCACGGACTTACTCTTGCGGATCGTCCCGCAGGAGACGCGCCGATTCGCGGTTGCCGAAGTGGTCCGCGACCTCTATAAGGAGCTGCTGCCGGAGTGGGAACAGACCGGCGGCACCATGAGCGACGAGGCGATTGTCGATTACTTCCGCACCCGCACTGGCATGGGGCGCGATTCAGCCAACAAGATGAAGATGTTTTTCAAATATCTCATCGCCGAAGCCGACTTCGGCACCCCCCACGCCCCGCAAAGGGAAGCGGCACCCGCCGAAGCCGAGCCGCAAAACGAACGCCCCGCCCCCGCCGCGCCCCAAGACGATCGCAGCGCCCGAGAACCTGCGCCCGCCCCCAAGGAGCGTCCCGGCCGCGACGGCCGCGCCAAACGCACCAACTCGGAACGCCCGGAACGCCCGGAACGCCCGGAACGCCCCCTAACCGAGACGCAGCGAGCGTATCTAGAGACCCTCCAGTCCACGCTCCAGATCAACATTGACGGCGACTGGGACGAAGACATGATCCGCCTCGTCTTCGACCGCCTAGAGCGGCTCTTCGACCGCCTGCGGCGCGCCTGATCGCCGCCGCCTAGCCCTCAAACCGCGCCATCGCCGCGAACTTGTCCTGCCGCTGGGCTATCAGTTCCTCTGAAGCGAGGGGCTGTAGCTCGGCTAGGGCATCTTGCACGTAGCGCTTGAGGGTGGCGGCCGCTCCGTCCCAGTCGCGATGGGCGCCGCCCAACGGCTCGGGCACGATGCGGTCGATGATTCCCTGCTTGGCCAAGTCGGCGGCCGTGAGCTTGAGGGCCTCGGCCGCCTCCTCGCGGCGCTCGCGCACCTTGAACAGAATGGTTGAGCAGCTCTCCGGCACGATCACCGAATAACACGCATGCTCCAGCATCAGGATTCGGTCGCCGACCGTGATGCCAATGGCCCCGCCGCTGAAGGCTTGGCCGATGATGGCCACGACGATGGGCACGGACAGATGCGACATTTCGTAGAGGTTGCGGGCGATGGCCTCGGCTTGGCCGCGCTCCTCGGCCTCGATTCCGGGATAGGCCCCCGAGGTATCGACCAAGGTCAAGACCGGCAATTTGAACTTGGCCGCCATTTGCATCAGGCGGCGGGCCTTGCGATACCCTTCGGGATGCGGCATGCCAAAGTTGCGCTTTTGCCGCTCTTCGAGGTTGCGTCCGTTCTGGATGCCAAGGACCATGATCGATCGGTCGTCTAGCCGCGCCGGGCCGCCGATGATGGAGGCGTCGTCGGCAAAGAGGCGGTCGCCGTGTAGCTCGGTGAAGTCGGTGAGCATGCGCTCGACGTAATCGAGCGCGTACGGGCGGTGCGGGTGCCGGGCGATCTGCACCCGCTGCCAAGGGCTGAGATTGGCGTAGAGCGCCCGGCGCTTCTTGGCGGCCTGCGCTTCGAGCTTCTGCACCCCCTCGTCCAAATTCAAGCCATTGGTCTCGGCTTGGCTCTTTAGGTCGTTGATTTTCTTTTCTAGCTCGACGAGATCGCGCTCAAAATCGAGGTAAAATTCACTGTTGTTCACCGGACAAGCCCCCTAGGTTTGGATGCGACGCCCCTGCACGCTCAATAGAGACGCCCTAAAATCTCTTCGACTCGGTCCATGGCGCGCTCGATTTGCTCCATGGAGGTCGCGTAAGAAAGCCGGATGTGTTCATAAGTGCCAAAGCCCGCACCCGGTACACAGGCCACCTTGCCCTCTTCGAGCAAGTACTCGCACAAGGCCACGGAGTCGCGGACTTGGCCGCCGTAGTACGCGGCCACATCGGGATAGGCATAAAAAGCCCCTTGCGGCAACGCGCATTCCACGCCCTCTATGGCGTTGAGCCGCTCGACCATGTAGTGCCGCCGCGCATCAAAGGCCCGGCGCATCTCCTCAACCGACTCCTGCGGGCCATTGAGGGCCTCAACGGCCGCTTTTTGTGCCATCGACGAAGGGTGCGACACCTCTTGGCTTTGCACCTTGTTCATGCCGGCGATGATCTCCGCGCTGGCCCCGGTGTAGCCAATGCGCCAGCCCGTCATCGAGTACGCCTTAGAGACCCCATTGACCACAATGCTGAGTTTTTTGGCCTCGGGGCCGCAGGCGGCGATCGAGTGGTGCTCGGCCCCATCGTAGATCAGCTTCTCGTAAATCTCGTCGCTGAGCACGTAGATCCCGTGCTCAACAGCCACGGCCGCTAGGGCTTTTAGCTCCGCACGGGTGTACACCGCGCCGCTGGGATTGGACGGCGAGCACAAAAAGAGCATCCGGGTGCGGGGCGTGATGGCGGCGCGGAACTCGTCTGCGGTGAGCTTGAGGCCGTTGGCGGCTTGGGTCTCGACGATCACGGGCTCGCCGCCGACCAGCCGCGGCTGCTCTCGGTAGGTCACCCAATAGGGCGCGGGGACAATGACCTCGTCGCCGGGGTTGACCAGTGCGGCCACCGCCAAAAAGAGCGAGTGCTTGGCGCCATTGTTGACGATCACCTCGTCGGTCGTATAAACCAAGCCGTTGTCGCGCTCAAATTTGCGGCAGATGGCCTCCTTGAGCTCCCCGATCCCCGATCCCGGGGTGGTGTACTTGGTAAAGCCCTCGGCAATGGCGCGGATGCCGGCGTCTTTGACGTTTTGCGGCGTATCAAAATCCGGCTCGCCCGCCGACAGAGAAATCACGTCGATACCGGCGCGCTGCATGGCCGCGGCTCGGGCCGAAATCTGCATGGTGACCGACGGCTGGACTCGCTGAACATGATGCGAAAGTGGCATGAGGGTCCTCAGGTGGTGTATTCGGCGTTCAGGCGCACGTACTCGTACGTCAGATCGCAGGTGAAAATCTCAGCGGCGGCCGATCCCATGGCGAGGTTGATGTCAATGGCCATTTCTTCGGCCTGCATGGCCGCGCTCAGTTTGCCCGCGTCGTACGCAAGGCCCGCACCGCGGCCGTAGATGTCGGTGCCGCACAGGGACACGCGCACCCGCTCGGGGTCGAAATCCACGCCGGCGTACCCCATCGCACACAGGATGCGCCCCCAGTTCGGGTCGTTGCCGAACGCGGCGGTCTTTACCAAGCTCGAATTGGCCACCGCAATGCCGACCTGTCTCGCCTCGGCTTCGGTCGCGGCCCCGCGCACCGCGATGGTGATTAGCTTGGACGACCCCTCGGCGTCGCGCGCAATCGCTTGGGCCAGCTGCCGACAGACGCACTCAATGCCCTCGTAAAGGCCCTCGCAATCGCGCTCGCTCAGCGTTGCCCCCGCGCCGTTGGCCAGCAGGATCACCGTGTCGCTCGTGCTCATGTCGCCATCTACGGTGATGCAGTTGAACGTGCGCTGGATGGCCTGCGACAGCAGCTCCTGCAATGGGCCGCTGGGTACCGGCGCGTCCGTGGTCACCACCGCCAGCATGGTCGCCATGTTGGGCGCGATCATTGCGGCGCCTTTGGCCATGGCTCCAACTACGGCGCGGCCCGATGCCAACTCGACCTCAACGGCGCAGCTTTTTGGCGCGGTGTCCGTGGTCAGGATCGCCTCGGCGGCATTGCCTCCGCCTTCTTCGGACAGCGCGGCGACGAGCCGCGGGATGCCCGCTTCGATCTGGGCAATCGGCAGCGGTACGCCGATCAAGCCGGTGGAGCAAACCAGCACTTCTTCGGTTGGCAGGCCCAGTTCGCTCGCCGTCCGGGCACACATTCGCCGAGCGTGGTCCAAGCCGACAGCACCATTGCAGACATTGGCGTTGCCGCTGTTGAGAATGACCGCCCGCGCCCGGCCGTCGGCGAGATGCTCGCGGTCGATGGCGATCGGCGCGCCCTGTACCTTGTTGGTGGTGTACACCGCCGCGGCATACGCCGGGCGCGTCGAATACACCAGCGCCAAATCCTTCGCGCCCGATTCTTTGACGCCGGTCTGGACGCCAGCAGCCCGATACCCACTCGGCGCGGTGACCCCTCCGTCTTTGATAATTCTCATCGCTTTTCGTCCGTCTCGTTTGGGTCGGCAAACAGCTCGGCGGCTTATAACCCTTTCGCCGAACTCCAACTCTCGAATCTAAGGTGATTGAAACGCCCTGTTTGCTCAAGTAAGCTAGCGGAAAGTCATCCGCGAGTGCTAAAAATTGATCCTGGACCAAGTTGACAATAGCGGCATCTGTCAAGCCGAATTTCGCAAACGATCCTGCTTGTGCTAGGTTGGTACTGGGTTCGTAATGTTCAATTAGTCTGGAAATACCTTTGGCGAAATTCGGAAAGAATTGCTTTTTTCGGGAACCGAGTTGTCCGGCGAGGTTGCTTACTTCGGTGAGAATATGAGGCGTGGTGACGATTCGACTCTTAAAAAGAGCTAAAAAGCTCATTATAAGATCGAAATCTCTCTCCTCAAAACGCTCCCGAGTCCTCTTAAATTGTTTTATCAAGTGCGTCTCAATCGAGCCTACAAAAAGAAGAAGAAGGATATTCGTATCTACAAGGACTCCTGCTGTGCGGTAACGCTGTACCAGTTCAGAGAAGAGTGGGTTCGACATCGGGCCTCATCTTTAGGGACCGTAGAGTTCCTGTCTCTCCATCAATTACAAAAATGGTATACTTTCGCTCACAGACGAGGGATTCCACAAAGCCTTGTGTTCTCTTGTTTACAGGATAGCCCAGAGTTATATGCCAATACGCTCCATCTTCCGATAACTCGGCTTCTTCAAATGTAACATCTGAACTAATTGCCCCCAATAAATCGGCATTAGCCTTAAAGTGCTCCAAGGCCGCCTCGGCAGCCTTTCTAAGGGTAAGAGATGCCATGAGTCCGATTCTCCTGTTTACTTCTCGCCCGCTTGACTCGCTCCAAGCTCTGACCCCTCAGTGGTCTTTCTCTTGCAAAGATCGCCCCAGCTTGCCGACAATCATCACTCCTCCCACTTGGTCCGAGATCGGGAACCGCCGCTCGTTCCCCATGATCGGCGCAATAGGTGATCGCTGTCAATTACAGGATAGAATATCCGGTCTCTTGGACAGACTCGCAAGGGCCGCGTCGTACTCAACACACCGCTGTCTGGTCATCTG
The DNA here is from genome assembly GCA_965242865.1 of Candidatus Latescibacterota bacterium. Classification (GTDB taxonomy): domain Bacteria; phylum Latescibacterota; class UBA2968; order UBA8231; family UBA8231. The sequence goes on along the minus strand of CBDETK010000013.1, from coordinate 2,555,886 downwards.
AGGCCACACCCAAAAGTTCGCTAACGCGTCCGGGGTATGCCAAAGCGGAGCCCGCGAATGGGTCTTGGTGACCATGACTTCCTCCTCTGAATTGAGGTCCAATGCTACGGAAAGTGTAGGTTGCCAAGACCTTTTTATTAACAGAAAAGCAACTTTCGTATACGCTCTTAGTGCTGGTCCATTGTTTGTGGTGGTGCGATAACAATCCTCACGCCGGCACCACCTCAAAGGCGACCACGTTGCGGGTCTTTTTGCTAAACGCCACCCCAATCAGGTGAATCGGCCAACCCAACCCCCGATACTTGGCCGCATACCCCCGTTCCCGCAACTGCGCCAACCCCGCGCCAGCCGAAGCGTGCTCCACCACCTTGAACTCAAACAGGTACACGTCGCCGTTAAAGACCACCGCCATGTCTAAGCGACCGCGACTGCTGCTGTCCTCCACCCTGACATCCAACCCCAACGACGCAAAGTAGGAATAGAACACGCTGGCGTAGTATCCCTCGTAGTCGGCGATGTTGTTTTTGGTGTGCCACTGGTAGGGAATGCCGGCAAAGAACGCCTGAAATAGCTCCTCCAAACCCGCAAAGTCGTTGACCTGTAGCAGTTTGTATAGCTGGGCACTGCATGTCGTCCCGTGCGATGGGTTATCCGCCAAATGGTTGAGCAAACTCCGGTTGAGACTTTGCCGCACCTCGCGATTGGGATAGCCTAGTTGGTAGTACATTTCCCCACCGAGGTCTTCTTCGGCTTGGATCGTCAGGTAGCCGGTCTGGAACAACAGGGCCTCGGTGGCAATGTGATCTACGTCGAAGGTTGAAAGCAACTCGTCGCCGCCGCGCATGCCGTCAAGTGCCAAGGTGCTGACGCCGCGGGTCACCAGCGTCTCAAGTAGAAACGTCGGCGTACCTGTCTCAAACCAGTACGCACCGAACCGACCGCGATCGAACAGCAGCAGGATGTCGAAGGGGTTGTACACCTTGTCGTCGCCCAGCCAGTTGTAGCCGTTGTACCAGCGGCGAATCTCATCCCGGTCCAAGCCGGGGAGTTCCGGCGCGAACACGGTGTCCAAATCCGCGTCGGTGTAGCCGCACAGGGCCGAGTAGCGCGGGTCTAAAGTGATGTCCTTGAGGTTGTTCAGCCCGGAGAACAGGCTGACCTTGGAGAATTTGCTCACCCCAGTCAGCAGGGTGAACTTGACGTGCGCGTCGGCGAACTTAATCGTCGCATAGAGCCCGCGCAGAAAGTTGCGGTTGGCGCGGGCGACCGCTAGATCCTCTAGCGCATCCAAGATCGGCTTGTCGTATTCATCGACCAGCACGGCCACCCGCTGCCCATGCTGCTCGTGCAGCACCTCGAGCAGATGGGCGAGGCGTTCCGGCGCGGTGGTGTGCTCAGATGCTACTTGGAACCGGCGTTCAATGGCCGCCAACTGCGCCATCAAATTGGTCTGTAGGTAGCCCGGCTCGGCATAGTTGCCGCTGCTGAAGTCGAGTCGTACCACCGGATAGCGAACCGACCAGTCCCAGCGGTCGTAAATGGCCAACCCCTCGAACAGCGGCTCGTTGCCCTCGAACAACTCCTTGAGGGTATCAATCAGCAGGCTCTTGCCGAACCGACGCGGGCGAGAGAGAAAGTAGTGCTTGCCTTCGTCCACCAGCCGCCGGATGAAGGCGGTCTTATCGACGTAGTAGCAGTTGTCCTCGCGAATCTCGCGGAACGTCTGAATGCCGATGGGCAGTTTGCGCTTGGCCTGCATGTCCTAACTCCTTTCCGAGGCGACGCACCCGTTCACTTCAACCAACGGGTCTAGCGTGGATTCGGCTAGAAAGTAACGGACCGTATCCGGGTTGTGAAGTCGGCTTCAACACTCTTCCGGTCACCCTTGTACCACACACACAATCCTCACGCCGGTGCCACTTCAAAGGCGGCCACGTTGCGGGTCGTCTTGCTGAACGCCACCCCAATCAGGTGTATCGGCTGCCCCAAACCGCGATACTTGGCCGCATACCCCCGATCCCTCAACTGCGCCAGTCCTGCGCTAGCCGAGGCGTTCTCCACCACCTTGAACTCAAACAGGTACACCTGCTCGTTAAAGACCACCGCCATGTCTAAGCGCCCGCGACTGCTGCTGTCCTCCACCCTGATGTCCAACCCCAACGACGCAAAGTAGGAATAGAACACGCTGGCGTAGTACCCCTCGTAGTCGGCGATGTTGTTTTTGGTGTGCCACTGGTAGGGAATGCCCGCAAAGAACGCCTGAAATAGCTCCTCCAAGCCCGCGAAGTCGTTGGCCAGCAGCAGGTCGTACAAGCGGGTGCTGTGCTGCACTTGGCGCGAGGGGTCGTCTGTCAGGTGGTTGAGCAGGCACTCGTTCAGGCTCTGCCGCACCTCGCGGTTGGGATAGCCCAATCGGTAGAATCGGTGGCCGCTGCGGTCTTCTTCGGCTTGGATCGTCAGGTAGCCGGTCTGGAACAACAGGGCCTCGGTCGCAATGTGATCCACGTCGAAGGTCGAAAGCAACGCATCGCCGCCGCGCATGCTTTCCAAGGCCAGCGAACCGACGCCGCGTTCCACCAGCATGTTGAGCAGAAATGTCGGCGTACCCGTCTCAAACCAGTACGCACCGAACTTGCGCTCGTCAAAGAGCAGGAGAATGTCGAAAGGGTTATACACCTTTTCGTCGCCCAGCCAGTTGTAGCCGTTGTACCAAGCGCGAATGGCGTCCCGGTCCAAGCCCGGCAACTCCGGCGCAAATGTCCGGTCTAGATCTGCGTCGGTGTAGCCACAGATCGCCGAGTAACGCGCCGCGAGGGTGATGTCTCTGAGATTATTGAGCCCCGAAAACAAGCTGACCTTGGAGAATTTGCTCACCCCGGTCAGCAGGGTGAACTTGACGTGTGCATCGGAGAACTTGATAGTCGCATAGAGCCCGCGCAGAAAGTTGCGATTGGCGCGGGCGACCGCTAGATCCTCTAGCGCATCCAAGATCGGTTTGTCGTATTCATCAACCAGTACGGCCACCCGCTGCCCACGCTGCTCGTGCAGCACCTCGAGCAGGTGGGCGAGGCGTTCCGGCGCGGTGGTGTGCTCAGAGGCCACTTGGAACCGGCGTTCAATGGCCGCCAACTGCGCCATCAAGTTGGTCTGCAGGTAGCCCGGCTCGGCATAGTTGCCGCTGCTAAAGTCGAGTCGTACCACGGGATAGCGAACCGACCAGTCCCAGCGGTCGTAAATGGCCAACCCCTCGAATAGCGGCTCGTTGCCCTCGAACAACTCCTTGAGGGTATCAATCAGCAGGCTCTTGCCGAACCGACGCGGGCGAGAGAGAAAGTAGTGCTTGCCCTCGTCCACCAGCCGCCGGATGAAGGCGGTCTTATCGACGTAGTAGCAGTTATCCTCGCGAATCTCGCGGAACGTCTGAATGCCGATGGGCAGTTTGCGGCGAGTTTGCATGGCTGGAACCTCCTTCCGTTTGCTTTATCGGCCTCGGCTCGATTATACGCCTTTCTTTTGAAACAATCCATCTTCGCGGACCCGAGTCAGTCTATGGGCTTCGACGCGCTAAAGCCGATTACGGGGGGACGCGCCATAAAGGCATCCCAAAACGGATCGCGCTGCTGAGACGGGTGCAGATGGGGGCCGACCCACTGGAAATCGGCAAACCCCACTTTTTGAAAGGCCCATTGATACGTCGCTGGTTTGAGAAAGTAATTCTCAAACGCAAACTGCGTACCATCTTCATTGGTCATTCTGTACACAATGGCATCGCCTTCTCGCGGGGCCTCGGTGCATTCTTTGTCAAACCCGTATTGGGCAAAAGACTCGAGGCCGGTGGGAACACATTGGACATTGTCGTTGAACCCGACAAAGCGGCCCCCCGGTTGCAGACCCTTATAGACCACCTCGACCAAGCGGAGCAGTTCCGCGCACGTCTTGGCGTAGTTCAACAGATACATGGCCACCACGAGATCGACCTGTTCAGCCAGTTCGAGCTCGGCCACATCCTGCTGCAGGTACTGGCAGCCCAAGGGCCGGATGCATTCCTCTCGGTTGGCCAGCTCGATCATTTTCGCGGAAATATCAACGCCGATGATGGATCGCGCTCCGGCGGACTTGAGCTTGCGGGTGTAAAACCCCTCGCCGCAGGCCAAGTCCAAGACCGTCGCCCCGCGAATATCGCCCAAGATCGCAAAGAGCGTATGCTCTTCAATGTACTTCCGAAAGGACAGTTGTTTGGAGGCTTTATAGGCTTCCGCAATAGCGTCGTACTCGGTGTTCGGTTGGTCCATGGGTCGCTCCTTGTTGGGTTAAAATGGATGACGGCCGCTTCGAGCGGTTCGAGCCGGTGCGCACGCAAGTTTCACGCTTGCGCCACCTCAAAGGCGGCCACGTTGCGGGTCGTCTTGCTGAACGCCACCCCAATCAGGTGAATCGGCTGCCCTAAACCGCGATACTTGGCCGCATACCCCCGTTCCCGCAACTGCGCCAAGCCCGCACCTGCCGAAGCGTGCTCCTCTACCTTGAACTCAAACAGATACACCTGCTCGTTAAAGACCACCGCCATGTCCAAGCGCCCGCGACTGCTGCTGTCCTCGACCCTGACATCCAACCCCAATGACGCAAAGTACGAGTAGAACACGCTGGCGTAGTACCCTTCGTAGTCGGCGATGTTGTTTTTGGTGTGCCACTGGTAGGGAATGCCCGCAAAGAACGCCTGAAACAGCTCCTCTAAGCCGGCGAAGTCGTTGGCCAGCAGCAGGTCGTACAAGCGGGTGCTGTGCTGCACTTGGCGCGAGGGGTCGTCTGTCAGGCGGTTGAGCAGGCACTCGTTTAGGCTCTGCCGCACCTCGCGGTTGGGATAGCCCAGCCGGTAGAATCGGTGGCCGCTGCGGTCTTCTTCGGCTTGGATCGTCAGGTAGCCGGTCTGGAACAACAGGGCCTCGGTGGCAATGTGATCCACGTCGAAGGTCGAAAGCAGCGCATCGCCGCCGCGCATGCTTTCCAAGGCCAGCGAACCAACGCCGCGCTCCACCAGCATGTTGAGCAGAAACGTCGGCGTACCCGTCTCAAACCAGTACGCACCGAACTTGCGCTCGTCAAAGAGCAGGAGAATGTCGAAGGGATTATACACCTTTTCGTCGCCCAGCCAGTTGTAGCCGTTGTACCAAGCGCGAATGGCGTCCCGGTCCAAGCCCGGCAACTCCGGCGCAAATGTCCGGTCTAGATCCGCGTCGGTGTAGCCACAGATCGCCGAGTAACGCGCCGCGAGGGTGATGTCTCTGAGATTATTGAGCCCCGAAAACAGGCTGACCTTGGAGAATTTGCTCACCCCGGTCAGCAAGGTGAACTTGACGTGTGCATCGGCGAACTTAATCGTCGCATAGAGCCCGCGCAGAAAGTTGCGGTTGGCGCGGGCGACCGCCAGATCCTCCAGCGCATCCAAGATCGGCTTGTCGTATTCATCGACCAGCACGGCCACCCGCTGCCCATGCTGCTCGTGCAGCACCTCGAGCAGATGGGCGAGGCGTTCCGGCGCGGTGGTGTGCTCGGATGCCACTTGGAACCGGCGTTCAATGGCCGCCAACTGCGCCATCAGGTTGGTTTGCAGGTAGTCTGGCTCGGCATAGTTGCCGCTGCTGAAGTCGAGGCGTACCACCGGATAGCGAACCGACCAGTCCCAGTGGTCGTAAATATCCAGCCCCTCGAACAGCGGCTCGTTGCCCTCGAACAACTCCTTGAGGGTATCAATCAGCAGGCTCTTGCCGAACCGACGCGGGCGCGACAGGAAGTAATGGGTGCCCTCGTCCACCAGCCGCCGGATGAAGGCGGTCTTATCGACGTAGTAGCAGTTATCCTCGCGAATTCTGCGAAACGTCTGAATGCCGATGGGCAGTTTGCGGCGAACTTGCATGGCTAAACCTCGTTTCGTTGGCCTTATCGGCCTTGCTAGGTGCCGGGTTGCTGAGTTTTTACTTGCCCCAGCCGGAAACTCTGCCTCAGTATCGAGCTGGCAAACGAGGCGATAATGAGGAGGCCGACTAGGCCGGATATCGTTCTGGCCCAAGCCATTCCTTCCGCGCCATATTCAGGCACCATCCACAGCATGGTGGCGAGGAAAACGGCCAATCGCACCGTTGCTGACAGTATGATCGGACCAACCCGTCCCACCGCGGCCGGCAACGATATGAGCGCAGGGGCGATGGGGAGCGTACCCAGAATCGCAATCAGCAGCAGCGGGGCCACGCCGGCGAACTCATCGCCCAAGAAGAGTCGAATGATCGGCTCTCGAAAGAGGGCCAGCAGCCCGAATCCGGCGGCGAACAACGCGCTTGTCAAGACGGTGGTGCTGAACGCGACGCGGCGCAACTCGGCACCTCGTCCCGAGTACCACAGTCTGCTGTACTCAACCGTTGCCCCGGCGCGTATCGGCATGATTGTCTCTCGCACCATGTTCACCAGCCGCCGCGCCGCGCCGTACAGCCCCACGTCGGCCGAGTCGGCGAATCGCGCCAGCAGGAGGATGTCCAGATTATTTATCAATGCGGTGTTGATGCCTGCCTCCCAGTACCTTCCGGCGTAGAATCTCATCACTTCCGGCGGGACTTTGATCGACAGCGAACGCCAGAAGCCCGCCAAGCCCGCCAGCGGAGCCGACGCCGTGGCAACGGCGAACATCCCCAACCCGTTCACCGCCGACACCGCGACATACGCCAAGACGACCTCCATGATCCCCCCCCCGGTCAGCCATACCGCGGCCAAGAGGCCGATCCGGCCCAAAGTAACGGCAACATTGATGCCCAGTCCAAGCTGTAGGCGGTCGGCCAAGCGCAGCACCGCCTGCGATTCTCTATTCACAGCCGTCAAAAGGCCGACCATGCCATACAGGAGCATTAGGTGCCGGTGCTCTGGGTCGATTTCCAGCAGGCTGCCGGCCGCGAAGGTGAGGACGGCAATGACGGCATAGGCAACCAAACTCAGCCCCAAGGAGGCGATTAGGGTGAAACGAAATATGCGTACCGCCTCAGACCGTCCTTCGGCCACGCTCCGCATCACGAACGTTGTAATGGTTTCGCCGCCCGACGTGGGCACGAGTCCGTAGATGAGGCGGGCAACGGCGATGATGACGGTCAGGACGCCGAATCCTTCGAGGCCGAGGATCCGGACGGATAGGGGCAACGTCGCCAGCCCGCCCAAGATCTGTACCGCCCTTATGGCGTATATCCACAGGGCCTGCCGCACTACGCGCCGCTCCGAAGCCGGGAGCATCCACGCAATCAGGGACTTCGCTCGGTTTTTAACCTGAACGCCGATCAAAGCGCGACCACCGGACACCCGCCGCGGCTGCCGATGAAATGCCGTACGCCGTGCCGCTGGGCATGCATGAAGCTCAACCACATTCTGGAACCTAAGCATGGGTGGCGCGGCAGCCCTAAGAGATGGTCCCGATGTTGCGGGAATAGACAACCCTGCTTGTTCGTGACGGCCGTCTTAAAACCGGCTTTCCCAGCCAAGGCCGCCTCCCGCGCTCCGCCCGTGCCGTAGGGATAGGCGAAGTGATCGACCGGGCACCCGCAGAGGTTTTCGAGAAAGGTCTTGTTATCGGACATTTCGCGGTACGCCTGCGATGGGCTCAGGCTCGTCAAATCGGGGTGGCCGGCCGTGTGACCGCCGATGGTCGCCAAAGGATGGCCGCCGAGTTCGCGCAGCTGCTCCCCCGACAATCCCGCTTCCCTCGTCACCGCGCTTAGGGACACGCCGTACTGGTTGAATACATCGCGCAGCATCGACGCCCGCGGCCCTAGGTCCGCCCATACCCAACGCTCCACTTGGGCGATGGCGCGCGCCTTTTCCTCGATAGACGAGGCAATGAACCGCCTCTCCATCGGCGGAACTTCGACCGCTTCGTTCATCCGCAGCAAATGCTCTAGACCGAGCCACCACAAGTAGCCGCTGCCCTCCACCAGAGCCGTTGTGACGTACACGGTAAACGGCACTTCGTACCGCTCCAATACCGGCAGGGCATGCGCGAGGTTGTCGGCGTATCCGTCGTCAAAGGTGACGACCACGAACCGCCGCTTGGAGGAATGGCGGCCCGGATCCTCAATGCGCTCGATGGCATCGCTTATGGAAATCAGCTCGACGCCGGCTTTGTGGAGCGCGGCCAGCCAGTCTGCCAAGAATTGGACGCTGACATACAACTCTCCATTCAGATGGGCCGACACCTCGGGCACGACGCGGTGGAACGCAAAGATGGAGCCGATGCCGGCGTAGCGACGGCCGATGGCGGCGGAGAGACCGCTGCGATACAGCAGGTCCCACGTCGTTTTTCTGCCCATGAGTCCCATGCTCAGTTGTGCAATGCGATCACCGCGGTCTCCCGACGACCCGCCGCCAAACCGAACCGGCCAGCCACTTCAGGAACGACCCCACCTCGCCGGGGGAGTGGACGTCCCTCATCCGGTCGAGCAAGCGTCCCCACTGGGCGGAGTCCGCCCTACCGACGCGGTCCACATCCTCGGCCGGATCAGCGACCGCCAGTTTCAACGCAGCGGCAGGTATCTTCCGCGCCTCGCCAAAGTCGGCAACACTTTTTCCGGTGCGCTGCGCCCGATGAAGGGCCCACGCCCGGGTGATCGCTACCTTACCAGCCCCGTCGGGGAGCATCGATTCCGCGTGGGCCGCGTCTCCGAGTTTGACGCGCAGCCGATGCACCAAGTCCTTGGCGACCACGGCGGCGGGCAGTGTGACGTGGAATGGCGACGCGGGGAATTCCTCGAGGGCGGTGGACGTGGGCGCGACGCGCACCCGTGGGTCTGGGCCAAACTCCGCCTGCAGCCGGGCCAGCCGCTCTTCATCGTCGCTCGCCGGCATTTCGATTCGCACCAGCAGATCGCGCACCCGGTCGGTCAGGATGTTATTGACCGCCCGGACGACTTGGCCGGCCGGGCATAGTCCCATATCGACGGTCACCACGTATTGGGGCACCGCGAAAATTCGACCGGGCCGGTGGCCGCGATACCAAGGGTGGGCGATCCGGTGCGCCGCGATTCCCTCTTGGATTTGAGCACTTCGGTGCTTGGCGTCTCTGCCCTCATCCCAGCGGCCTTGGCGATAGGCCAAAGAGTCCCGAACCGGCACCAGCAGCCCGCCGCGTGTATAAGCCCGATAGCCTAATTCGATGTCCTCTAATCCCCAGTACGTGAACGATTCGTCGCACCCACCCATTGACCAGTAGAAACCCTTGCACACCCCTAAGTTGCCTCCGACCACCACCTGAAATGGGTCATCGGCCCGCGAAGTCAGATCGTTGGTTTTGGTCATGTAGCCTTCGTACAAGGGCGGGTCCATCGGCCGGCCCGAGAGCAATTCTTTCAGCGATCCGGGCCGACGCCGAATGGTCTCCGCGTCCATGCCGTTCACATCTACGTAAGCGCGAATCCCCACGGTCAGGGCGTCGGAGACCGCGTGGTGCCAACGGGCGTGCGCCGCCATCCAGCCCGCTTCGACCAGCATGCCGCTGTCGAGGAAGAGCAAGATGTCGTAAGCCGCGGCCCGAGCGCCGGTGTTCATCGCCTGACCGTGGGTGCTACGCATCAAGGTCCGTCCGACTACGCGCCGCTCCCGCCGTATGACCTTCACCTCTAGCGATGTCGAGGGAGGCCGTGCCAGCGGCGGCTCAGAGCCATCGTCCACGATGATCACCTCGAACAGTTCTCTCGGGTAGGTTTGGCCTTCGAGCGTCGCGAGGGTCCTCACCAGCGTCTCGGCGGATTTTTGGTAGTACGGGCCGGTGGGCGTCTGGTAGTACGGGATTATAACGCTGACGGGCCGGGTGGGCGCGAACCCATCGAGCGACGCCACATCGACCTGCCGCCAGTCGTTATACCAAACGGAATTCACGGGGCTAAGGGGGGCTGATGGCGTGGACATAGCGGTCCACCAAGACGCCGTGGTCGGGGTTGGCCGGGTCATTGGCAAAATCCCATCGCCAAAGCTGGACCTCCAAGCGCGTCGGACGCGGCGCGTAGTCCCGTAAGTTGGCCGCGTCAATCGCGGAGTCCAAGAACTTCCGGGCCAACTCCCGTCCCTCCGGACCTTTGAACACAGCCTCGAACACAGGCCGAAACGACCAAGAGATATCTTGACGCCAAGGCGGGTTCATCGCCTCCGAGTGCTTGAACGTCACCTCAAACACAGGCCAAAACCTGAATTTAGGTATCAACCTGCACCACCGATCGAGCGGGGCTTCCTCGCTGGTGCCGTCCTCCCAATAGACGATCACCCGCTGGTATTCGACGATGCCCGGCGGCGATGCCGGCTTGCTGAACATATCTACCGGCGTGAACGGATAGAAGCTGATGACGGCCGTCCAGACGGACGCGGCAATTGCCACGATCACCAGTACGACAAGCGCACCCCGTCGGTGCGCGGATGCCGCGTCGCTTGGGGGACCAGCGAGCTCTCTTCGCACCGGACCAATAGCAAACCATCGTCCCACGGCCCGTCCCAGCGGCCGCCAGTCGTAGAACACCAATAGCAGCAGCATTAGATCAGAGAATAGGATGTCCTGTAAGAACACGATCCCGATGTGGACGAGCACCATCGTTGCGGGTATCACCAGCCGGGCTCGTCGGGACACCAGCACGAGGCCGAAGGCCAACTCCGTGCCTATCGCAATGATGCCCAGCAGGACGAACAGGAAGTCCGGGGCCGGCAGGATGGAGTACAATACGCTGTCGTCCTGGTACGGCATCTTCAAGTTTGGACGCAGCAGATGAGCGCGCAGGTTGTCGGCCGCGACCCACTCTAGACCCGAGCCGTATAGCTTGCTGCAACCAGCCATCACGTACGGCATGGCAATGGTCGTCCAGACCGCATACCGCGCCCAGCCGAACTCGGCTGTGGGCTGATTGGCTGCCGGCACAGCCTGTCGGCGGGCGATGCGCCAGAGCCGGTCGATAGAAAAGCCTTGGTCGCAGCGGGTAAAGGCGAGCACGACCAGCACGTACCATGGAATCAGGCCGCCGTGATAGAAAAACGAATACTCCCGTGCGATCCCGCCCACGACGAGGTGGCAGATCGCCGCGGCTGGCACGACGACCCGCGTACCAAGTCCAATGACGCCGAATAGGAGGAGGAGCATTGTGCCGTGCTGGAACGTCCAGAGTGCCAGCGGGTCCGCGAGGAACGCTTCATACCCGATGGGCAGCCAGTGCAGCAGGCTCATCAGGCCCATCGGCTGGATCAACTCATCGGGAAGCAGCGTCGTACTCACTAGGTCGTAGCGAAGCGTATCGAGAAACAGGATGGCGCACGTCCATGCGCGGATCGCCCCGAGCGCACTGGGAGTCGCGGTGCCGACCACACGTTCAAAGAACCGCGGAACGTTCATCCAGATCCGACGCCCGAACAGGCCGACGCCGCTAAGGACCACGCACCAGAGCGTACCCAGCCGCGCCATTTCGTACCAGCGGTCGAGGTAATTCTCGAGCGGGCTTTTCGCCCGGCCCGGGAAGAGTTCGTTGATCCAGCCGATGCTTTCCTGTCGATACCCGGCTTCGAGAAGAGCCGGAACCCAGCCGTAGGCGACGAGCAACCAACCGGCCAGTCCCGTCCCCAGCACAATCCAGTGCCAAGTGGACCCCCGCCTCATGGCTTGCTCCCTTCGAGCGTGACGGATTCCAGCCGTAGAAAGCCAGCGGGCAGTCGCCCCTCGTTGGCCAAGCCGCAAAGCGCGGCATCCTCGCTCTGGTTCAGGTCGCACTTCACTATGTTTTGGAACCCGGCGCTCTCAAACACCCGGCGCAAGATCGGCTCATCATACACGAACAGCCCCCACTCCGAGCGCAGGGTGTGATTGACCAGCAAACCGGTCTCAACGGGTTGCGCCGGGGCTCGCTCCTGCAACGCGCGGTGCGGGCTGTCCTCGCGCCGTTGCAAGCGGGTATCGGCGGCCCACTTGAGGTACTGCTCCTGGAGCTTAGAGGGCTCCCGCCGGTACAGATCGATCAGAAAGGCCAAGTCGAAGGTCGTGATTCGCAGCTTGCCGCCCGGCGCGAGTACGCGAAAGCACTCGCTCAGCATGGCCATGGTCTCGCGAAAGGGAATGGAGCCGAGCAGATGCTCGCTGTAGGCGTAGGTGAAGGTGTCGTCCGCAAAGGGAAACGGGCGCGTCGCATCTAGACGCAGAATGCCCTTAGAGCGGGGGTGCAGGTCTGAGTTTAGCCAGCCGTCGAGCAGGTTGTCGCCGCAGCCGATGTGTAGCTTAGGCTCGCTCGCCTCCGCGAGGTAGTGCGCCGCAATGCGGCGGTCAATGCGGCGCACATCGCGCAATGCCAAGCGGAGCCGGCGGTGCATGCGGGCGGCCTGTTTATACAGGTGAACCCGCCGGAGCACCTTTTTGGCCTGTGTCTTCAGGGCCGGGCCTCCAAGCAAAATTCGCGTGGGCGTTCCAGTCATGGCGAATAGCCCCCCAACTCCAAATCGCCCGCGTATCGCTTTTTGAGCAGTGCCCTGTTGTGCTCGGTCAGGAGCGCGCTCATCTCCGCCCGGGCGGCTTTCAATGCTTGCGGCGACCGAGGCTGCCATCCCGCCATCGTGTTTAGCATCGGCAGCGTCGGCACCGGCATCCCCAAGTGCTTGGCGACTCGCTTCAGGTCGCGGTCTATGCTCTCTAGGTGGCCGATGAAATCGGGCGGGCGGCCATCTGGAAGGCGTATTTGCCGATGCTGGGACAGAAAGTGGCCGTTCGCGAACGCATCCGAACCGTAAGGCGTGTTCAGCCAGCGGCAGTAGTCGTCGAAGCTCTCCACCTCCGCCAGTCCAAAGAACGCGCTGTCGAAGAACCGTTGCCGCTCCTCTTTGCGGCCACGGTTCGCTCCGTCAAAGCGTTCGCGGAAGAAGCGCATTTCCGCATACAGCGAAAGTGCCCGGTCAAAAGGATGCCTGATGAACGCGAAACTGAAGTAGTCTTGCACGGCTGGGTACATGGCGTAAACACTGGCGACGCTCGCGCCTTTGATGACTTCAGCGTCGGGGTCCGCAGCGCGCAGCACCGCTAGGATGCTCCGCGACGCCACCTTGGGGTTGCAAAGCCAAAGGTACTGGTACTTTCGGGAGACGACCTTCTCGGCCGTGAGGTCCGGCGAGCGCACCGCGGTGTACGCCATGCGCCGCGCCGGGCCGAACGCGCCGTGCGCCAACGCACCGACGAGGTCTCTGACGACGAGGGGGTGCGCACAAATTGCGTACAGTTGTTTCAGTCTCCTCATCAGCATATCAGCATGGCGGCTGCTTCCGCGGCACGCACAAGAACGCTTCCTAGTACTCAATCGAGATGCAAGGGCCGGGCGGCTCTTGGGAATCGTACTGCTCAACAGCCCGCCCGATGCAACTCCTCACTTAGGTACACGACCCCTGCGTTAAGTCCGCCTTTTCTGCGATTTCCGCTGAATCCGGGATCGAAGGCGTCCCGCCCTCGATCCATTGGAAGGCTGGTCGTTACTGTCGCGTACTTAGCTCCTCACAATAAAGGCGAGCGCACCGCGCCGGCCAAGACCGGATGCCCGAGGTTCAGCTCTTCAATGCCAGCCCGGGCCGGTTGAAAGCCGCACCAGACGCGGTCGGCCTTGGCGAGCAGGGCGTCGTCGGCCCCGTCGGGATCGTTCCAAGTATGGCGGCAGCCGTGCCGAACCAGCATGAAGCCAGTCGCGTGGGTGCGGTAAACGCGCCCGCCGGCTTGAAGGACATCCTCGGCCAGTGCCGTATCGACGCCGCTCGGCACCTTTCGCCAACCGCCGACGCCGTCCAAATCGCGGCGAGAAATGAGCAGGGTCCCCCCGGCCAAGGCCGATGTCTGGTAGCGCTCGCCGCACCCGTTGAACCAGCGAATGGTGCGGTTCGCCGCGGCCAGATGGACGAACTCCAGCCACTTGCCCACCAGTTGCGCCCCCGAATACTCCCGCGCCAGCACCAAGTCCCACAGGTGGTCGGTGCCGTACGCGTCGTCGTCGTCCATTTTGGTCAGCAGCATCCCGCTCGCGGCCGCAGTCGCGGCGTTGAGCACCGTGCCGAGAGGCTCGCTGGCGGACATCCGCAGCACCTTTGCCGGGAGCGGCAATTCGGCAACCCGCCGCTCAACGCCGGCAAAGCCCTCGCCGTGCAGCACTAAGATCAACTCCACTCTTGGATAGGTTTGTCGCGCCGCGTTGGCAAGGGCCCACGGCAAAAACGCCGGGCGCTTGGTTGCCAGCAGGATGGACACCAAGGGCAGCTCCTCCCGGCCCAGTCGCCGAGCGCAGGCCCACGACGAATGCTCCCGCAAAGCGGCGCGGCGCAGCCCGACGCTGAGCAACTCTCGGGCGTCGGCGTCGAGTCCGCGTGCGTTTGCGGTTGCCAGCCCATAGAAGCTGTCGCCGAGCAACGGACGAAGCCGCTGGTCGCCATCCGCCAGATGTACCACCAAGCCCCACGCGGCCAAGCGAGCCAAAGTGCCCGCCCGCGCAACCGGGTCGGAATGGAACGCCGCGGTGTCTTCGAGGTGATGGATTCGGCGCAGCCGGCGCAGGTCGCGCCCGTGAACGACGCGCTGGACCTCAACGTTGGGCGGCAGCAGCGCGAGCGGTCCCAACGCCACCACTTCGCTCCCTGCGTCGCGTCGCCAGCCAATCGGGTTGTACCCACCGAGGTCAAAGGCGGGAACCGATTCTTCCGGCGTCCGACTCGCCGGCCGCGACTGAGCGCGTATCCAGCGGCTCCGCAACGCGCTTTGGAGATGCCACCAAGCCACCCGCCGCTTGTTGGTCTCCCGCCGCAAAACGACGTTCACCCATCGCAGGAACGACGATGCTCCGCCGGAGCGTTGGATGGCCCGTACCCGGTCTAAGAACCGCATAAAGCAGCCGCTTGTGAAATAACTGCGATTGTTGTCGCACACTAAGTACGGCGGCCCCAGCGCACTAAGCCGCGCACCAGCCACTTCAAGAACCACCACGCCCGCGCCGGGCTGTCTATGCTCCGCGCCTCAACGCGCAGCCATGTCAGCTTTGAGGGACCGTTCCAAAACGTCGTCCGCACCGCTTTGCCGCTAACGCCACCCCGGCTGCGAACCCCAAGCCCCACCTTCTTAGGGGAAACCGTCACCGCGTCGCCAAAGTCGGCCAGGCTCTTCCCGGTGCGACGCGCCCGATGGAGTGCCCACGCTCGGGCGATCGACACCGTCCGGCCGTCGGGGAGGGTTGAACGGGCGATCACCGCGTCTCCCAATGCTTCGCGCAGGCGATACACCAAGTTGACGGCGAACGGGACAGAGGCGGGGAGCGCGATGTGGAACGAAGCCACCGAAAATTCGTCGAGGCTCGACGCCGCTGGCCCGACGCGCACCCGTGGGTCCGGCCCGAACTGTTGCCGGAGCCACTCAAAGCCATCGTCGCCCTCCTGTATCTCTACTCTCACCACCAAGTCGTGCTCCCGGTCGGCCAAAATTTTCACCGCGGCCTCAAAGAGCCGGTCGGCTGGCAACCCTTCCCGCTCTCGCTCGATGGTCACTACGTACTGGGGCACCGCAAAGGTTCGGCCCGGCGAGGCGTAGCGGAACCGGCGGTGGGCAATCAGATGGGCGGCCTTGGCGTGCTGGGGTTCGCCCCGCTTCCACTTGGCCGCCCAGCCTTCCTTCTGGAGACCTTGGTGCCATGCGAAGGCGTCCCGGACCGGCACCAGCAACCCGCCTCGGGTGTAGGCCCGGTAGGCGAACTCCACATCCTCTGCTCCCCATCCCGTGAAGGACTCGTCATACCCGCCCACGAACTCGTAGAAAGCCCTGCTGACCCCGCAGTTTCCCCCGCCCACCATTCTGAACAGGTCGTCGTCCCGCGACGTCAAATCGTTGGTCATTCTCATCTGGCGTTCTACCCACGACGGCTCAGTCGGTCGGCCGGCGAATAGCTCCTCAAGCGATCCGCTCCGCCGCCGGATGGTCTCCGCGTCGATACCGTCCACCGCCACGTTGGCGTGAAAGCCTATGGTCAGGGCGTCGGATACGGCGTGGTGCCACCGGGCGTGGGCCTTTATCCAGCCGGCTTCGGCAAGTAAGTCGCCATCGAGAAAGAGCAGGATGTCGTGCGCGGCCGCCCGAACCCCGGTGTTCCGACCCCGCGCTAGCCCGAAGCCGCGGTCCTCTTGATGCACCACCTTGACGTCGAGGGGCGTCGAGCAAGGCGGTGCCAACGGCGTGGGCGAACCGTCGTCCACGACGACCACCTCAAAGAGATGGCGCGGGTAAGTCTGTCTTTCAAGGGATGCCAGCGTCAGTGCCAGCGCTTTCGGGGCATCGTAGTACGAGACGATAACGCTGACGGGTAGGGTGGGCGTGAACGTGTTGGCCGACGCGGCCGACACCTCGCACCAGTTGTTGTACCAGACTGAGTTCGGTTGCGGACTCAATGCACTAATTCCGGGTCACCCGCCGGAGACGCCAACGAACGGCCTGCCACTTGTTGAGAACTCGCCACCAGACCATGCCGATCATCCACTTGCAGAACGACCAAGTCCCCCTAAAACAGCAGAGGGCCCGCATCTGGTCGCGCAGGCGCTCCCTGTTGGTGGGATAGTCAACGGGCTCCACGGTCGCGGCGCACTCCGCGTCGCCCGCGGCCTTGAGTCTCAGCACCTCGGCGGGTATCGTGCGCACCTCTCCTAAGTCGGCCGGGCTTTTCCCGGTGCGACGCGCCCGGTGGAGTGCCCAGGAGCGGGCGATGGACACCGCGCTCCCGTCGGGGAGCTCGGAGGTGGCGAGCACCGCGTCTTGCAGCCGGACGCGCAAGCGATGCACCAAGCCCGGGGCGAACGCGGCGGCGGGAAGCGCGACGTAGAACGGCGACTCTGGAAACTCGTCGAGGGCGGAACGGGCGGGAGCGACGCGCACTCGCGGGTCCGGCCCGAACTCCTCCTGAAGCCGCTGAAGCCGCTCGTCATCGCCGCTCGCGTCCGTTTCGATTCTGACCACCAAGTCATGCACTCGGTCGGCCAGCAGACTCACGACCGCTCGGATGATCTGGTCGGTCCGGCGATGGCACCCGTCCATGGTCACCACATACTGGGGGACCGTGAAGATGCGGCCGAGGCTGTTGCCGCGGTAGCTAGGGTGGGCGATCAGATGCGCTGCTTTCCCGCGCTGGAGCCGACGACTTCGATCCTTGGCGTCTTTGTTCTCACTCCGGCGGCCCTGGTGCCAAGCGAAGGCACCCCGCACCGGCACCAGCAGGCCCCCGCGGGTATAAGCCCGGTAGATGAACTCGGTGTCCTCCGCTCCATACCGGGTGAACGATTCGTCGAACCCACCTACCGACCAGTAGAAATCCTTGCCGATTCCAAAGTTTCCGCAGGCTATCGCCCGAAACAGGTCGTCGGCCCGCGACGTCAGATCGTTGGTTCTGGCCATGAGGCCGGCGGCCAAGGGCGGGTCGGCTGGCCGGTCCGCAAGCAACCCGTCCAACGACCCCGGCCGCTGCCGAATCGTCTCCGCACTGATGCCGTCTATCGCCACGTGAGCGACCGATCCCGCAGTCAGGGCGTCGGCTACGGTGTGGAGCCACCGGGCGTGCGCCATCATCCAGCCCGCCTCGGTAAGTATGTCGCTATCGAGGAAGAGCAAGAGGTCGTGGGCCGCGGCCCGGGCACCGTTGTTTCGCGCCCGGGCCAGCCCGAACCCGCAGTGCTCTTGGCGCACCACTTTGACGTCCAACTGTGTCGCGGAGGGCCGCTCCAACGGCGGCTCAGACCCGTCGTCCACGATTATCACCTCAAACAGCTCCCGCGGATAGGTCTGGCCTTCGAGTGCCGCCAAGGTCCTCGCCAGCGTCTCGGCCGGCGTTTGGTAGGACGCGATGATCACGCTGACCGGCAGGGTGGGCGCGAACGTCTCCAGCGGCTCTACTTCGACCTGACGCCAATCGTTGTATTGAACAGAGGTGGGTTGCGGACTCAACATTCGCTCGTCTTTTGCGTATTTCCGGTACTGGCTCGGCCGGTGCGTTCAGCGCGAAGGCACCCCCGCTAACGCATCTTTCATCAACTTGTAGTGAAAACTATCGGCCAGCGCCGTCCAGCTCGCCTCGATCACATTCTCCGAAACCCCCACCGTCCCCCACACATCCTTGCCGTCCGAGGACTCGATCAACACCCGCACCTTGGCCGCGGTCCCGTCCCCGCTCGACAACACCCGCACCTTGTAGTCCTCCAAATGCACCTGCTCGAGCGCGGGGAACTTCTGCTCCAGTGCCTTGCGCAGCGCTTGGTCGAGCGCGTTGACCGGGCCATCGCCGCCCGCGACCGTATGGTACTCTGCATCGCCGATGGCGACCTTGACAATGGCCTCGGCTTCTTCGGCGTGCGCTCCGGTCCTGCGGTTGATCGTGCGGAAGTGGATCAGCGAGAATAAGTCCTCGTACGTGCCCTGAACCCGGCGCGCCAGCAGCTCAAACGACCCCTCGGCCGCCTCGAACTGATAGCCCTCGTGTTCCAACTGCTTGACCCGCTCCAAGACCTGCCCCACCAGCGGATCCCTTTTCTCTAGGTCGGGCAAAAATCGCTGGAGCTTGCTGACGATCGTCGCCCCGCCCGCTTGGTCTGAAACCAAGAACCGCCGCTCGTTGCCCGTGGCTTGGGGATCGATGTGTTCGTAGCAGCGCGGGTTCTTGGTCATGGCGTCGATATGTACGCCCCCCTTGTGGGCGAACGCGCTCTCGCCGACATAAGGCTGGCGGTGGTCGTGGTACACGTTGGCGATCTCGCTCAAGAAGCGGGAGAAATCCATCAGCTCCGCCAAGTGCTCGCGGCCGATCAGGTGCTTGCCGAGCTTGAGCTCCACAGTCGGGATCACCGTACACAGGTTGGCGTTGCCGCAACGCTCGCCATACCCATTGAACGTGCCCTGTATCTGGACAGCCCCCTGCTCAACAGCCGCCACGGTGTTGGCCTCGGCCATGCCGGCATCGTTGTGGGTGTGAATGCCCAACGGTAGCCCCACCGCGCCCCGAGTCGCGGCGACGATGCGGCCCAGCTCGCTGGTCAAGGTGCCGCCGTTGGTGTCGCAGAGGACCAAAATCCGCGCCCCACCGCGCTCGGCCGCGCGCAGCGTGGCGATCGCGTAGTCTGGGTCGTCGCAGTACCCGTCAAAGAAGTGCTCGGCGTCGTAGATCACCTCGCGACCGTGCGCCACAAGGTGGCCCACTGAGTCTTCGATCAGCCGCAGATTTTCTTCGAGCGTCGTCTTGAGGGCCTCGACGACGTGCAAAGTCCAGCTCTTGCCAAAAATGCAGACGCTGCTGGTCTCGGCCTTGAGGAGCGTGTTCAGGGTTGCGTCCTCCTCCGGGGCCACGCCGGCCCGGCGCGTGCTGCCAAATGCGGTCACCCGCGCCTTCAAGCCCAGCTTTTCGACTTCCTGAAAAAAGGCCAGATCCTTGGGGTTGGTGGGATTGGGCCAGCCTCCCTCGATATAATCGACCCCGAGCGCGTCGAGCCGCCGAGCGATGAGCAGCTTGTCCTCTAGCGAATAGGAAATGCCCTCGGCTTGGGCGCCGTCTCGCAGGGTGGAGTCATAGACTTCGATGTGCATGGCGTCGCGCTCCTCCATGGCCCTAGGCGTCCGCCACGGCCTGCGCCACTAGATCGCCTACTTCCGCGGTGGAATACCCCATCCTGCCCGCCCCTAAATCGTCGAGCTTGGCCAGCGTCGAGACGATGGCCCCCTCCAAAAGGCTGGCACCCTCGCGCTCGCCCAGCGTGTCGAGCATGAGCTGGCAGGCGGCGATGGCGGCCAGCGGGTTGATGATGTTCTGGCCGGTGTACTTGGGGGCCGAGCCGCCGATTGGCTCAAACATGGACACGCCCTCGGGGTTGATGTTGCCACCAGCGGCAATGCCCATCCCGCCTTGGATCATCGCGCCCAAATCGGTGATGATGTCGCCGAAGATGTTGTCGGTGACCACCACGTCGAACCACTCGGGATTTTTGATCATCCACATGCAGATCGCATCCACGTGGGCGTAGTCGCGCTTGATGGCGGGATAGTCGGCCGCGCCGATTTCGTGGAACGCCCGCTCCCACAGGTCGAAGGCATAGGTTAGCACGTTGGTCTTGCCGCACAGCGTCAAGGTGTTGTCCTTGTCGCGCCGCTCGGTGTATTCAAAGGCGTAGCGCAGACAGCGCTCGACGCCCTTGCGCGTGTTGATCGATTCCTGCACCGCGATTTCGTCGGGCGTCCCCTTCTTGAAGAAGCCGCCGGCCCCGGTGTAAATCCCCTCGGTGTTTTCGCGCACCACCACAAAGTCGATGTCGGCCGGCCCCTTGTCCTTAATCGGCGTCGGCACATTGGGGTAGAGCTTGACCGGGCGCAGGTTGATGTACTGGTCGAGCTCAAAGCGCAGCTTTAACAGGATGCCCTTTTCGAGGGGGCCGGGCTTCACGTCCGGGTGGCCGATGGCCCCCAAGTAAATAGCGTCGAACTGCTGAAACTCGTCGACCGCCGAGTCCGGCAAAAGCTCGCCGGTGCGCAGGTAGCGGTCGCCGCCAAAGTCAAACTCTGCGGTTTCGTACTGGAAGCTCATCTTGCGAGCAACGGCGTCGAGGGCCTTCAGCCCCTCGGACACGACTTCGGGGCCGGTTCCATCTCCGGGTACTACGGCGATTTTGTGCAATTATTTATCTCCTTTTGGCAAAATAGTGCCATCCTGTGACCACGACTCGAACCGCGGCGTATAGCAACATCGCGCCAACCGTGAGGATCAACACCGCGAACACCAACCCGGTCGCGATTAGAATGGCGCAGATAACGACCGCCACGGCAAAAGCCAAAACCAGCAAAGCGGTCGTCGGTATCAGCACCCGGGCGAATGGGTTGGCAATTTTCCGTCCATTTACTTTGATGAATCCCATCTCATCGGCTCCCTCAGAACCCCGCCATATACGGCAGCTTCCGCGTGGTGCTCTCAATCCGGTCGCCAGCGGCCAAAAGCTGGCCCAGCGAGTCCCAACTCCCCTTGAGAAACTGCTCGCGTGGGCCATCGGCGATCGCGGCTGCTTGCTCGCCGCCAGTGTAGCGGACCTTCCGCCTTTCGAGATCGATGGTGATTTCCTGCGCGGGGTCGCGCTCGACCGCGGCCATCAGCGTCTGCATGTCCTCGGCCTCCACCCGCACACAGGGCAGCCCCATGGCGATGCAGTTGCCAAAGAAAATCTCGGCAAAGGACTCGGCGACAAAGCCCTTGATGCCCCACCGCATCAGGGCCTGCGGCGCGTGTTCGCGCGAAGAGCCGCAGCCGAAATTGGCGTTGGCCAACAGGACCGACGCCCCTTGAAAGTGCGCTTGGTCAAAGGGATGATCGCCTGCCGCGCGATCGTCCTCAAAGGCATGGCCCCCCAAATCGTCAAAGGTCACCGTCCGCAAAAAGCGGGCTGGGATGATGCGGTCGGTGTCGATGTCCGCGCCGCGCACCACCACGCCGCGCCCAACTATTGTCTTAATTACACTCGCGTTTTCCATGGTGTCCCCTTAATGATTGCTTTAACAAGTCCACGCAACTATCTAACGAGCCCCGAGAAAGTCGTCGACGTCAATTTGGGCCTCTCGCAGAATGGCGCGAAGCGTTCCTTCCGCCATATCTCTAGTGTGACGAGGCACAGTAACTTTCCGACCCGTCTGTGCATGACGCCAAACTTCGTGACTGCCCGGTCCCGGACGGTCAAACGCATAACCAAAACGTCGCAGTCGCCGAGCAACATCTCGATACTTGAACCCGGCGAGCCGACTCATTATGGCACACTGACAGGTATCAACAGCTCAATTTCGGTGCTACCCCCCGGAAAAATCGCCAATGCGCGAGGAAGTGGGTCGCCGTGTTCAATACACGACTCGGCGATTTTGCGGGCGAGACCCTGTGCAATCTCGACGGCCTCGGTGACGCTACGTCCTTCCGCAACCAAGCCTGGGACATCGGGACTCGTGGCAAGAAAGCCGCCCTCGTCCAATGGCTCAATATGTAGTCGGATCGCCGATTCGTTCATTCAATCTATCTCCTCTTGCGTCACGCGACATACAACGAGCTCCAAAAATGGCCCCTATCCGACCAACGCCCGCACATCCGCCACTTCGCCGGCCACGGCCGCGGCCGCGACCATCGCCGGACTCATCAGCAGGGTGCGGCCGGTGGGGCTGCCCTGTCGGCCCTTGAAATTGCGGTTGGACGACGAAGCGCACAGCTCGCGGCCTTGGAGTTTGTCGGGGTTCATTGCCAAGCACATGGAGCAGCCAGCTCCCCGCCACTCAAACCCAGCCTCCGCAAACACCTCGTGCAACCCCTCGGCCTCAGCCTCGGCGCGGACTCGCTGCGACCCGGGCACCACCAACGCCCGGACGCCGGGGGCCACCTTGCGCCCGCGGGCCACCCGGGCCGCTTCGCGCAGGTCCGAGAGCCGGCCGTTGGTGCAGGAGCCAATAAAGGCCACATCGACTTTGGTGCCGGCGATCGGTTGGCCCGGCTCAAAGTCCATATAGGCGAAGGCCTCCTGCACACTAGGCCGCTCGGCGGCGGTAAAAGCGGCGAGCGAGGGCAGTGCTTGATCAATGCCGACCGATTGGCCCGGGGTGATACCCCACGTCACGGTCGGGCCGATGTCCGCCCCTTCTACATGGACTACGTCGTCGTACTCGGCGTCCGCGTCCGAGGCCATGGATTCCCACCACGCGACCGCCGGCTCAAAGTGGCTCGGCGCGTGGGGCCGCCCTTTGAGATAGTCGTACGTCGTCTGGTCTGGATTGACATACCCGACTCGGGCACCGCCCTCAATCGACATGTTGCACACCGTCATCCGCTCTTCAATGGACATGGCCTCAACGACCGAGCCGCCGTACTCATAGCCATAGCCAACGCCGCCCTTGACCCCGAGCCGCCCGATGAGGTGCAAAATGACATCCTTGGCGTACACCCCCTCGCTCAGCGCACC
The DNA here is from genome assembly GCA_965242865.1 of Candidatus Latescibacterota bacterium. Taxonomy (GTDB): domain Bacteria; phylum Latescibacterota; class UBA2968; order UBA8231; family UBA8231. The sequence continues at coordinate 2,532,885 of CBDETK010000013.1, read as the reverse complement.
GCTGATTTCGATCCGCCGCACCTTGAGCGGATCCATGGCCAAGCACTGGGTGGCGAGCACATCGCGGACTTGGCTGGTGCCAATGCCAAAGGCCACCGCGCCAAAGGCCCCGTGCGTTGAAGTGTGGCTGTCGCCGCACGCAATGGTCATGCCCGGCTGGGTCAGCCCCAACTCCGGGCCGATGACGTGGACCACCCCTTGGCGCTGATCGCCGATATTGAACAGCGGAATCTCGAACTCGGCGGCATTCTGCTCGATCGCGTCCATCATTTCTTCGGCCAAGTCGTCGATAAAAGGCCGCTGCGTCAAATCGGTGGGCACGATGTGGTCCACCGTGGCAAAGGTGCGCTCCGGGAAGCGGACGGTGAGGCCGCGCTCCCGCAGCATGGCAAAGGCCTGGGGGCTGGTCACCTCGTGGACCAGATGCAGGCCAACGAACAACTGCGTCTGCCCGGAAGGCAGCGTACGCACGGTGTGCGCGTCCCAAACCTTGTGCAACAGCGTCTTACCCATCTCCAAGTCTCCTCTATGCGGTCATACGGTCTGGAGTGATTCTTTGGTGCTCTTTACCGCCAAGCGGTTCAGCGCATCCACGTAAGCCCTCGCACTGGCCTCAATGACGTCGGTGGAAACGCCCCGGCCCCGCGCCTTTTTTCCGTTGTCCGACAGATGCACCGTGACCTCGCCCAGCGCTTGGCTGCCGGAGGTAATGGCGCGGATGGCGTAGTCGTCGAGCCGGGCCTCTGTGCCGCAGGCCAAGCCAATGGCCTTATATGCCGCATCGACCGGGCCGTCGCCCCAAGACGACTGCTGGACGGTCGCGTCGCCGATGCGCATCCGCACTGTGGCCGAAGGGACCGTGCCGGTGCCGCTGACCGAATGCAAGTACTGGAGCTCGTAGTGCGCGGACGCGGACGCTTCGTCCGAATCGCCGACGATCTCAATTAGGTCCTCGTCGAAAACCTCCTTTTTCTTGTCGGCCAGCTCGACGAAGTCTTGGTACACCTTGTCCAGTTCCTCTTTGTTCAACTCGTAGCCCAAGACCTCCAGCCGGTGGCGCAACGCAGCGCGGCCCGAGCGCGCCGTCAGCACGATCTCGGTATCGTCTAGCCCGACATCTTTCGGCTCCATGATCTCAAAGGTGTCGCGCTGCTTGAGCACTCCATCTTGGTGGATGCCCGAGCTGTGCGCGAAGGCATTGGCGCCGACGATGGCCTTGTTGGGCTGAACCGCGATTCCCATCAAGCGGCTGACCAACCGGCTCGTGGGGACGATTTCCTCGGTGATCACCTCGGTGTCAAAGCCGAAGTAGTCTTGGCGCGTCTTTAAGGCCATGACGATTTCTTCTAGCGAGGCATTGCCGGCCCGCTCGCCCAAGCCGTTGATCGTGCATTCGGCTTGGCGGGCGCCGTTCTTGATTGCCGAGAGCGTGTTGATGACCGACATGCCCAAATCGTCGTGGCAGTGGACGCTGATAATCGCGTCGCCGCTGTTGGGCACCTCGGCGAGGATCTGGGCAATCAGCGCCCCAAACTCTGCGGGCACGGCATATCCCACGGTGTCTGGAATGTTGATCGTCGTGGCTCCGGCCGCAATGGTCGCTGCGATGACCTCGTTGAGGTAATTAGGCTCGGTGCGCGCGGCGTCCATCGGCGAAAACTCGACGTCGGCGCAGTGCGACTTGGCCTGCTCCACCGCTGCCACCGCCATTTTCAGCACCTCTTCTCGGCCCTTGCGCAACTGGCCCGCGAGGTGAATGTCCGAGGTGCCGATAAAGGTGTGGATCCGCGGCCGGGGTGCGCCTTGGAGCGCTGCACCGGCTCGGTCGATGTCTTCGGGCACGGCGCGGGCCAGCCCGCAGATGACCGGCCCGGCAACTTCCTGCCCAATGCGGCGCACGGCCTCAAAGTCCTCGTTGGAGGAAACCGGAAAGCCGGCCTCGATAATATCGACTCGCAGCCGCGCCAACTGGTGGGCGACTTCGAGCTTTTCCCGCACCGTCAGCGAGGCCCCGGGCGTCTGCTCGGCATCCCGCAGGGTGGTGTCGAAGATATATACGCGATTTGCATTCGCCATGATGTGCTCTTTCCTAAGCTGGCCGGATGAGAGAGTACTAGCGGCAGACAGTCCCCTCCAGCCGTGTAGAGACCGCCTACCGACTCAAGGTCGGGATCGGAACTCAACTCGCTAAGTAGGGGGTCCATCGCGCTCATCTCCTTTCGGGGGGGCCTATTTGTCGTCCAACCAACTCATCATCGCCCGCAGCTGGGCGCCGACGGTCTCAATCAGGTGCTCGGAATCGCGGCGTTTGATCGCGTTGTACACCGGGCGGCCCACTTGGTTTTCGGCCAGCCATTCCCGCGCAAAATGGCCGTTTTGCACGTCGGCGAGAATTTGCTTCATCTCGGCCCGCGTCTGCTCGGTTATCACCCGCCGGCCGCGCGTCAAGTCGCCAAACTCCGCCGTGTCCGAAATCGACGAGCGCATGTTGGCGATGCCGCCCTCGTAGATCAGATCGACGATCAGCTTGACCTCGTGCAGGCACTCGAAATAAGCGACTTCGGGCTGGTAGCCGGCCTCGACGAGCGTGTCAAACCCCGCACGGATTAGCTCGGTCAAACCGCCGCACAACACGACCTGCTCGCCGAACAAGTCGGTCTCGGTCTCCTCGCGAAAGGTCGTCTCAATGACTCCGGCCCGGCCGCAGCCAATCCCCTTGGCATAAGCCAAGCCGACCTCGTGCGCTCGCCCGGTGGCGTCTTGGTAAATGGCCAGCAGGCCCGGCACGCCCCCCCCCTGCTGGTACACGCGGCGCACCAAGTGCCCCGGCCCTTTGGGCGCGACCATGAACACATCGACATCGGCCGGCGGCACCACCTGCCCAAAGTGAATGTTAAATCCGTGGGCAAAGGCGAGGGCATTGCCCGCTTTGAGCTGGGGGCGGATATCGGCTTCGTACACGGCCTTTTGGACCTCGTCGTTGATCAGGATCACCACGATATCGCCTCGCTGGCTGGCCTCGGCCACGTCGGCGACCGCCAGCCCGGCGGCTTCGGCCTCAGCGCGTCGCTGGCTACCCGTGCGCAGGCCCACCACCACCTCGACGCCGCTCTCCGCGAGGTTGAGCGAATGCGCGTGGCCTTGGCTGCCATAGCCGATGACGGCCACGGTCTTATCCGAGAGTAGATCGAGATTGGCGTCGTTGTCGTAGTACATCTGCATGAAAATCCTCCTTCACTGAGGGCGTTGAGATTGTTGTATAGACATAGTTGGCTGACAGCCGGCGCGTTCAGCGGCTTCGTCCGTTACTTGGGCTGTCAAAAGTGAAACGAGGAGCGAAGCCTACTTGAACGGCCGGCCTAATGAGTAAGTCGAGGAGGAGCAGGAGGTGCGCCCACACTGACGTCGGGCGGAAAATACGCGGGAACAGGAACGGCGCACTCATGGGCTAAATCTAAGTAATCCAAGCAGTTAGCTTTCAATTTAGAAAAGTTTTCAATATACGGTGTGCTAGGGGGCATGTCAAGCGATGTTGGCTACTTTGAACGGAGCCAAAAGCCGAGATCAAGCACCGTAAGAGAAAGCATGACGGCCCCCAGCAGGCCGCCCGCATACAGCGGCTCGGCCTAGTCCCCGATGAAGTCGGCGATGGCGCGGGCTTCGGCTAGGGTGAGGTGCAACGACGGCTTGGCGGTGCCCGGGGCAAACTGCCGCGGATTCGCCAAAAACCGCTCCAAGCCAGCGGGCGTCCACACCTCGTCTAGCGAGGCGAGGGCGTCTGAGAACAGGTAGCCGCCCACCGAACCCACGCGCCGCCCCACCACCCCGACCAAATGCGGACCGAGGCCGTGTTGCTCAACCGTCAGGTTATGACAACCGCTGCAATGCATGCTGTATAGCTGAGCACCTGTCGCCGCGACCGCACTCACCGTATCTGGGCAGTTGATCGCATAGACGTTGCGGTCCCACTCGGACTTATCGGCGCAATGGGCGTAGGATCGGCTCAGGAAGTGAACCCGTCCACTATCGTCCAACAGCGCGAGCCGTCCATCCGGCATTTGCGCGAGATCCCGGATTCGGGTCCCAATGTCAATGCGCTCGACGTATTGCACATCCACGCCAGCGCGGCGGACTCGAAAGAGCGAGCGGCCTATAAGCGAAGCGATCAGCAGGTCGTCTCTCCACAGCGGAAACCAGCGCTCGTCATTGACGATGATGCTGGAGATGCCGATGGCCGGCACCCACGCGAAAACGGGCTTTGTAAAGCCATCATGGTGCCCCATATCTTCGACGCTGGGCACGAGAACCTCGCCTCCATCCCCAACGCCGTACGTAACCTGCGGCCAACCGTAATTGCCGCCCGATACCAACACGTTGAGTTCATCGCCGCCCACCGGTCCGTGCTCGGTTTCCCACACGGTGCCGTCCGCGTCCCGGGCGAGCCCCTGCGGATTGCGGAGGCCCAAGGCCAACGTCTCCGCCCGGCCGGTCTCGATTTCGACGCGGACGAGCTTGCCCAAGTGCGAGTCCGCGGCCTGAGCGTAGCTCCCGTAACTGGCCGCGTCAGAGTAGTTCCTATGAGAGCCTATAACGACCAATAAATGGTCGGGGCCGTCCGTCAACATCCGGCCGCCCGCTAGGTTTCCTCTAAGCAGGCCGGCGGCGACAGGCAGGCAGGGTTCGGCGTCGAATATCGTTCTCCACGCCGACGTGACCGCAACGGCCCCGCCTTGTTGCACAAGCGTTGTAGCGGACAACCGGAAGCGGAGGCAATCGCCGGTGAAATAGTGATGCGTCACAAACAGGTCATACCGCCCGGCCGAATGCCGCTTCAACAAAATGTCGGCCACGCGAAACCTGTGTATGGTGAAATGTTTTCGGTCCGGGTGTCCTTGGAGTTCGGCCCTGTTCATCGGCACGTTTCCCGCGAGATAGGCCACCTCCCCGGTTGAGGACACCAGCGCGAGCCGCCCCCACGGCGCGGCCACGAGCAAGTCGTTGCCCAACGGCGCGATGGCCCCACCGCGCACCCGATCCCACTGGAGCCAGACCCACGCCGATTGCAGATCGTACAGGTGCGTCGCGAGCGTCCGCGCCGCGCCGACGACGCCCAACACCGCTGTCGCCGAGTACGACGCGCCCTCTTTGTCGTAATCTACTTGCACTGACACGTGCTTCCCCTGCATGGCCGGCTCCATGAAGTACTCCCAACCCGACATCCAGCGATAGGGACTCCTCGGCAATACTTGGCAATCGGACCCGTCCGAACCGCAAATAAACCAATGCCACTCCGACCGGTTCGCAAATGGACGCTGGCTCACCAAGTCAACGCGGATGGTTTCTCCCACCAACGGAGGCGATAAAGGGACTCCAATTGCATCGGCCGGGGCCGCTTGGAGCACGGGAGCGGTCATCGCAACCGGGGCCGACCACTCGGATTGACCCTCGGCGTTGGCCGCGGCCACCCGAGCCTCATACTGCAGCCCGCTCATTGCCCACCCCCACCCATCCGCAATGGTGTAGGGCGAGGAGGACGCGATGTACTCGCGCCATGCGGGAACGACTTGGTCTTTCGGTCGGATGGCGATCTGGTAACTCGTCGCGCCGGGGGTTTCGCTCCAAGCGACAGTAAGGCGTCGGCTGGAAGTACTAATGGAGACTTCGGTGGGCATGCCGAGTCCTTCCACCTCGTCGGAGGCACTGTTGGCCGCGGATGCCAACAGCGCGAGCAAAAGAGCCAGCGGCAAAATTCGGGAGTAGGTTTTCAGGGGGATAGCTGTAAAATTGCGACGATTATCAAGCACTGTTTCTCCAAAGATGTCCAACCGAGTTATGCCATGGTGCTTGCGTAAGCCCTAAGAAGCGTTCTTAAAATTTAGGGTTTCCGTTTCTGATTCGGCTTGGTCCTTTGCTGGATTCCCGCGTTCGCGGGAATGACCGCTAGAGGCGTCAGGCAAGACGAGCCAAAAACAACATGAGTGTTAAGAACGCTTCTAACGGATCATAAACAAAACAAAATTTTCAGCAGCAAAAAGGCCAGCGTCTTGACGCGCAAAAGCCGATGTGGTTCTTTCGGCTGCCGACCCATTTCAGCCACCGTCCCCACCCCAGCGGAGCCCATGCCCGATACCTACGAAGTCCAGCTCGTCGCCGACGACACCGCTTGGGATGCCTTCGTCCACCAAGCCATCGGCGGCACGGTATTCTCCACCAGTGCCTGGCTGCGTTGTGCGGCCGCGGCTACCGGCGGTCAAGTCCATCGCCTCGGCTGCTACCGCAATGGACGCCTCGTGGCCGGCCTCAGCGGCCTAGCCCGCTGGCGTTGGGGACTTTACCGCCTCGAAACCCCGGAGCTGACGCCCCACACCGGCCTGCTTTTAGCCCCGGTTGCCAGCAAAAGGCCCGCTACGGCCGAAGCCGCCCAGCACCACGCTTGTACGCATCTGCTCGACTACGTCGCCAAGCACTACCACCGCGTCTTCCTAGTCCACGCGCCGGCCATCGCCGATGTGCGCCCTTTCACTTGGCAAGGCTGGGACGCGCACCTGCGCTACACCTATCGGCTGCCCCTCGGCGATAGCGACGCGCTATGGGAACGGCTCGCGAGCCTCAGACGCCGCGCCATCCGCAAAGCCGAAAAGCTCGGCTATCAGCTCCAAGCCACCGCTGACACCGCGCTCTTTCGGCGGCAATACGAAGCCACGTACACCAACCAGACCAGCGGCCCTCCGGTCGCCTCCGCGATGGCCGAACGCTTTGTCGCTCTCGTCCTAGCGGCCGGCCTAGCTAAAGCATACAAAATCGCAGTTTCCGACGGGGAGACTGCGAGCCTCGTGGTCTTTGTCGAGGGCCGCGACACCGCTTACTTCTGGACCGGGGGTTCAGACCCCGCCTTCAACCACACCGGCGCCAACTCGCTGTTGTTCTGGCAGTACTGGGCGACCTGTTCCCACCCGTACTTCGACTTCGTCGGCGCCAACATCCCATCCATCGCCTTTTTCAAGCGCGGCTTTGGCTGCAACCTCGTGCCGTACTGCGCGGTGGTAGGCTACAAGAGCCGCTGGCTCAAGCGCGCTTTTGCCCTCGGCCAAGCACTGCGCGGCTGACCGGCCTCAATAGTGCAACTGGGTCACCGACTTGGATATTAGGGCAATGGCCACCAAGCCTTCATCTTTTGCTGGCAAACCGGACGAGGCAAGAAAGTCGCGAGTCAGCCGATTCGGACGAGGTTTGTTGTCTCATGTCCCATGAGATAGTAGCTCGCGGCGTAAGCAAGGTCCGACACGCGGGCTAGATCTTCGGGTTGGTCCAACTCAAAATATAAGGAAGTACGCACTTTGTACTTCTCCGCGTGTGTTATCAGGCAGTCGGCGCGTCGGATGCTCTTTGCTAATTGTGACATTCTGGACGGGTTAGCGACGAGTGGCGTATCGGGTAGCCGAAGCAGTGCCAGTACCAACTCGCAACAGGCTTGGAAGCGTCGAATGTGCCCTCCGTAAATTTTTGTCTCCGAATCTGGCTCCATGGCCTGTGCCGCTTTGGAGACAACATCTCGGACGCTGTCCTCAATGATGCGAAACGACTTTTGCACAAAGTCGGGGTTGCGCTTGACGAAGTCCTCAAGAAAGTCAGGAAGAACCCAAGCTGTATGCGAAATCTCGCGTATGGACTCTCCGTAAAGCCATGGATTCTCGTAAGGCTCTATGCGCGTAACGACCTTTTTCCAAAGTTGATCGAGCCAGTGTTCTTCCGACTGCGTTCGGTGGAGAATACCTGCTGCGTTGGCGAGATGCGGTTCACCTGATTCGAGTTTGTCTGATTTGAGTTTAGTTCGGATGCTCTTGGTAATGGTTTTGGGTACTTGATCGCCAAGGGTACACAAGAATAGGATGGCTTCTTTTTTTATATCCTTTGCCAAATCTTGGGAGACGCCAAGGCTGTCGTGATCGTTGACGACTTCTAACAAAAGCTCGACAAGAACTGAGCTACCTGCTACCTCCATAAGATCGCTATGGTCGTATTCCGGGACGGTCATCCCACACCACCCCCCGAATGCCGCTTGCTCTCGTTTCTCTCGTTGGTCTCGCAATTGCCGTATCAGCCACCCAATCGTGCCCTCGGGGTTTTTCGCCTCGCCCGAAAGCAACCGCTCTACTTCCCTTCGGATATCCGCTATAGTGGTTGATTCGGTGGTTGATTCAGCGGCCTTTCGTCTTATGTGATTCCGAAAAGGCGGCACAGGCTTCTCCGTTAGCTTACCGTCCTCCTCGTTCGATTTCATCCATTTTCCCTTGAGCACACTGAACGGGGCCGTCTCCGGCTCTACGGGAAAGACCGTGATTTCGTATCCATTCTCGACGCCATATTGGTAGCTGAGTTCAAGCCGAACTCGAACATCCTGTTGCAACGGGAAATGGTTGGAATCGAGACACAAGTCAGCCGGTACGGGGCGGCGATTTGCGCGACCGGCAACGAGCGGTAAAGTGTAGTGAGTCTGCCCGGCCGGTAGGACCAATTCCTCAGCGACCTTTTCTCGATGAAGCGCACCAAGTGTGGCATCTACCGCCTTGTCTCGCATGATCTCCACTTCGTCGTAAAGCCCGTCTCGGATAATCTCCAAAAAAAGATCGGGCAGCCAATCCTTCCACGCCGGTAGCCCCGCACAAGATCGCTCCGTGAACTCGGCTGCACCGCTAGCAAGAGCACCCTTCTCGGACGCAATGTAGGCAACCTGTTTGAGAGAGATGGGTTTGCCGCGGCCTACTTGTTGCGAGAGAGCGTTCTTGATGTGGTCAAATACGGCCTTTTCGTTGAAGGGAGGACCAACGAGCAAGAGGTGGCATCGCCTTCCCACGGCCTTTGAAATGAGCTCTCTTAGACCAGATTTCAGTGCCGAGTTGAATCGCTTTCGCCAACGCTTCAAGACGTCGGCCCAAAGCTGTGGCGAGTGTTCGAGGACGAGCCACTGATCTCGGTCGCGGACCCAGCGCGGGGAGCCGCTTTCAACGGCCTCTTGCAGAAGGCCGCTATCCACGAGGTACGAGATGATCTTTTCTCGGTCGCTCTCATCCCGATCCTTTAGGTTGAACAAACGACGAGCATAGTCGCGCCAAATATCGCGCAAGCCGAAACCTTTTCCGTACTCGTCTGCGGGCAAGGCAGGCCGACGCTCCCAAAAGATGCCCTTGCTTTCGGGGCGTTTCTCCTCCAAACGCCGATCTCGTCTTGCCACGAGTAGGCTGAACGAGAGAGCATCGGCCTCGGCACAAAGTACGAGTACCTTGTCTCCATCCCTGACCTTGCCTTGATGCTGCCAAGATAGGGCGGCGGCAACACTGCGGGCGATTGGCCTATTCCGCGGAAACGCGCCCAACATCGCCGCCCGTAAAGTCTGCTGCGAAAACTCGTCCGGCCCATCGGGGACGACAAAGGATACTTCCCGTCCACGCACCTCTTGGGCAAGAGCTCTAACAATTTGGTGACAACTCGCAGTAGCGGTAGATTCGTCAGCCGCATTGCGAGTACTTAAATCGACATCCAAGGGCCATACCTCGCCAACACTCGGAAGGCGACGGGATGTTCCGACCTGCCACTGCGATTCGTGGCGTAGTGCATAAGGCAAGGTCGCCGTTGCCCACGCTTCCTCTTTAGTTCCTACAAACACACATCTGCCGAACGGATCAATGCCGATTGCCGAAGATGGCCTCTCCGTGTCTGACGCCGGGGGCGATTTGAGGTTGAGGGGAGGAGTTGCAGCTTTGGCGAAACCTCGCAACCCCTCAATGTCGGCGTATCCTCGCCAGTCGAGGATATGTTTAAGGCTGGAAAACGAAGCGAAGCGTTTGGTGGCCGCTCGCTGTCCATTGTCTGGGGTGGCGTGAATGGGGAAACCGCGACGACATTGAAAGTCTGACGGATTGGGATCATCGTGAAACGCAACGCGCCAAGTCTTTGCCCCCTTCTCGATAGTGTGAGCTACGCGCAAGCCTGTCTCATACCGCCGCACATTACAAGCCGATACGCTCTTACCCGTACCTTGTCTTCTTGGCGTGAACGTAACCCTATCGCCTGTACTAAGATCGGAGAAGGTGCCTTTGTCGCCGACTGTTTTAGGGTCGAAGTAGTACTCCTCTCCACTTTCGCTGCGAACGAAGCCGAAGTTTTTATCGTCGTTGATCAATTTCACGCAGCCTTCTGCGGGACCTCTTGAACTTTTCTGAGTTCTCAGCCGCTTCTCCACAATTCTAACCCCCTCGCGTACTTGCCGAACGCTGATCACTGCGGCCTCTAGGTCAGCTTGCGAGTCGTCATCGCCCGTTACGAGCAGGTCTATTTCAGTGATAGGGGTTGCTTCGTCCTTCCAAATACCGCACTTATGGCCGTCGGCCATCTCTACATCGGGCACGGCCAATGCTTCGGCTACGCGGGCACCGTATCTAGCGACAATCTCACCGGCAACAGCCCAAAAGGCCGCGGTCCTAAAGCATTCTTCTGCATAAGGCCAAGCAGCTCTCAACGCCTCCTCTTCCTCGTGCAACAGCATCCATGCACGCCAGACGCGAGCGTAATGGCGGTCATTGAGCAAGGCGTTGTTTGGCCGGGGCATGTCGCTGAGGGGAATCGGGGCAAAGTTTTCGTCGCGGAGAAAGCGGCGGCAGAAGTCGAGAGTCTCGCGCTGCTGGGCATCGCAAGGGCCGTCCTCATCGTAGGCCGCCGCGTGGGCGAAGCGTCCATCGAGCTGCCTCATCAAGAGATCGGCGACGCGCTTGGCAACTCGGTTTTCCGGCGTGTCTGGCGTGAAGCGGCGGACGACTGACAGCACGTGTTGCTTCCCGGCCAGTTTCTCGCGTATGGTTCGGCCCGGCAACCGAGCCAGCCAAGCCATACAATGGGTGTCCATCTCTCGAATGGAGTGAATCGGTCGCTGTGCGTGTTCCCGCAGGAGCCGCGTTCTCGGCTGGTGCAAAATCGCCCGCAATGGCTCAAACGCCAGCACCGAGGCGCGGTGGAGGCCACCGTTGGGCATGGGGCGCGTTCCGGTCTTGGTCGCATCGGCCACCGCCTTCAGTACTTCGTAGAGGGAATGTGGAAGGCTCGCGCCGGTGTGAGGGTCTCGCTTTGCCGCACACTCGACCACGTGATGAGCGGCCTGAAGCGCGATCCACCAAGCCCCGGCAACTTCTGGCGTTTCTCGCGCCGCTATCTGATCAAGTTGGTCAAATGGCGGAACGAGGGGCGGTATTTCCATGGCAGGGGCCTTAGCAACCGTTTCGTGCGGGTCGTGCTTTTCAGGTATGGTCGGTTGCTCTTTGTGCTGTCGGCCGTCCCTGGACTTCGCCGCTTTGGATTTGGCCCGCTTCTTTTTGCGTTTCGCGCTCACTGATCGGCCTCCAAGTATTTCGCGCTGCGCCACACGAATGCGTAGCCGACCGAACTGGCCAACTCAAAATCCTCGGCCAACTGAAGGCCGAGCTCGCTGCCCGAAAGCAACTCTCCAATCGGATCGAGGCACTTACTTCGCGCTGCGCCCGACGTCTCAATACCTCGCAGTTTGGGCATCACTTTGTGAACGAGCGCGTCTTCAAAGGCGTCCCGCAGTGCTTGGGTCCGCTCGTCCTCTGTCTGGGATTCCCGGACGCCGGGATAGTTCGCCATATAACTTTCAATGGCCTGCCAGACTCGGTGCCCGAGAGCACGACCCGCTTCCTCCAAGGATCGGCTGATCTCCTCAACAGCCGTTTTGTATTTCCCGACCTCTTCTTCCGACAGATCGCTCTTCTTGCAAAGCCACTTGTTCCACTGCTTCCATTCCAACATGGGGCCGGGATCAGCGAGCTTGGCTTCCCGACGCCGCTTAAGCTCTTGCGGTCGCGGGAAACCGATCTGGTTTGCACGGTCGAGCACCTTGTCGGAAAGAGTCTTGGTAGTTTCGTCCTCGTTCATGGTGCCGACCCACAAAACATTGCGCCCGAGGGGAACTTGGTACTCTTCCAAGCCGGCCCCCAGATCGACTTCAATGTTCACCCCGTTTGTCTCGCCGCGCCTGAGTTCGAGCTTGCTCAGGAGATCGCTGAAGTAGAGTTCGACATGGGACAGATTCATCTCGTCGAGGAGCACGAGCAGGAGCCGGTCCTCCATGCCATCCTCATAGATCCCCGGGTCCCGCTGACTCTGCACCAGTGCTCGCAAGAGCGGAGTGGCATTAAAGCGATTATCTACCGAATTGAAGAAGCCAAACATCGACTGCGGGCTATCCCAGTTCGGCTGCACGGACAACGGCTCAAAGGCAAGGCCGCCAAACCGTGCGTAGAGCCTCGGCAATTCGGATTTCCCCGTGCCGCTGACACCGCCCAACACGGTCAGCGGAGTCCAGTCCGCTGTCTTGAGGGACGTGTGAAACGCATACAACAATCGGCGCGGAAAGACGAGTCCAGATTCTTCGCAGCATTCGTGGATGCCCTCGAGCCAATCCTTTTCGGCAATACCGTCAACGACATCTTGGGGCAGGTCTTTCTTTTCAAACCGAGGCTGCTCGATAACGCCTACCCGCGCTTCCCGTTCCTTGGGTTGCTCGTACAAACTGCGTAGCCTGCTCACTTCCTCGCGCAGTTTCTCCATCTCTGCTTGCAAGGTTTCTCGCCTTTGTTCGGCCACCTCTTTCTGATCTTTCAGCCGCTCGCGTTCGTCCACGGCTACCAGCCAGTCGCTCTCACGGGCGCGCAATTCAGCCAACTCACTGGCCATCTCCGTGCGTTTCTGTGCCCATTGGCGTCGCTCTTCCTCAAGACCCATCAGCCGCTCGCCATCTTCGAGCGAGGGACGCTCGTCGCGTTCGTCGCGGAGCCGGTCGCGGTCTTGCTCCAATTTGTTGAAATCGTCGAGCCATTCTTCCGGTTCCTTGTGGCCGAACCGCCGCCGCCAGTCTTCGGACGCATTGACCTTCTGTTCAAAGCGGCCTCGCTCCTCCGAGAGGCGTTCAATGCGTCCGTCCTTTTGCTCTAGTTGACGTCTGAAATCGGCTACGCGCTCGTCAACGCGGCTCTCAATGGTAGCCTTCAGATTCTCCCGGTCTTCGCGGAGGATCGCTTCGTCGCAATTGACCTTGCGCTCCCGAAGGATGAATTGGTTTTCTCGCTCGGCCTGTTGCTTTTCGATTTGTTCAACCGACGCCCTTTGCTGCTCAATGTCGTCCCGCTGTTGGGCGATCTCCTCGTCAAAGCGCTTCCGCCTCTCAGCGATCTCGGCGTCCAAGCGAGCTTGAGCTTGGTCTCGGATTCGGTCCAATGCCTCATCCTGCGCCGCTTTCCGCTTCTCGTGTTCCGCATTCAACTTCTCGAAAGCGGTGGTCCGCATTTCTTCCAACTGCCCGTGCAGAGCCGCGTATTCGTCTCCGAGCTTTTTCAGGGATTTGCGGTTTCGGCATTCAAACCCGGCATCGGCCTCCATCTCTCGCTTGCTGACGACGCGCTCCCTCTCCGCAACCTCGCCCTCGCGAGCAGTCATTGCGGACTGCCTTTTGGAAACTTCGCCTCCGAGCTTTTTCAGGTCTTGTTTGTCCTTCTTCACCGCAGCCTCACGGCGATCCAAGTCCTCCGCCCGCTTTTGGAACTCACCCTCCCGATCTTGGAATTTCTGGAGCTCTTGTTGGGCGGTCTTGAGTTCTTGCTGGCAGCGTTGCAACTCAGCAGGCGATTCTTGGGTCGGTTGCGATGGCTTGTCCTTCTGTCTCTTACTCATGTGACAACTCCCTATTGGTTCAGGTTAAAACGTCGAGAACGGCTTTCCCGACGGCGATTACGTGTTTTTTCAAAACTTCCGGGCCTATCGCTTCATTGCTACGTCCATCCCCATGTCCCCGTGCTTGGGAAACCTCCCCAGCGTCCAAGAGGAATCGCGGATTCTTCTTTTTGACTTCCCGCAGCGGATGGTCGGTGTCTTGTTCGGCCTGCAAAAGGGCGACCATCAGCAAGGCGTTCAATGCACCACACTGTGTCTCAGCAGCTAAGCGGGCGCGGTCGGGACGCACCATCAAGAGATCCTCGTGGTACTGGCCATCCGACATAGACGCAAACCCCAAGCCTTCCGCCGCCTCGCTATACCGCTCGGCATTGGCGTTCCGGTCCGAGGTGATAAATTCGCTGACATCGGCTTGCGTGAGCAGTGGTTTGATTGCCGCCTCAACCGCATTGCCGGCGGCGACCCGCAGGTCCTTAGCGCGTCCGTCCATCTCCTCTGGAGTGGCCCCTGCATTGCGGAGTTTCTCCAGTTCGAGCGCGAGCAACTCCACTTCCACCAACTCATCGCGCAGAGCAGGCACCTCTTGGACGCGAATCCCGAACAGAGCATCGGACTCTACGTTATAAGCGGCCTGTGCCCGCAGGCGATAGACGATATCGGCGTTCCATTCCGCCGACGAGAACTGAGACCGCGATCCCGTCGTCCCGCCTTCCGTTGTTGGCAACAGAAGCTGGGCGACGCGATAGGTGTCTTTGCAAAAACCGAGAGCCTCTTCTCGGTCCAAACCGTCTTGGGTTTGGATATGGTGTGAAAATTGGTCTCTCATTCGCTTTAGTCCATTGAGGAACACAATCATCTCGGGAAACTCCGCGGCACACCGCCGAAGGGGATGCTCGGAGCGGTCATTAGCTGCAAGGAGGGCCGCGGCGAGCAGGGCGACCAATTCGCGCTGCTCGTGATAAATGACGCCTTTCACTGGCCCGCTTCCTACGCGGAGAAATCGTTTGAAACATGGGTCATCGGGATCATCTTCAAAGCCGATTTTATAGGCAATTTCGGCGAGTAAAACCCCGTTGTCCTCTAATGTCCCTCCAAGAGGATGCCAGACATCGGAAGCCGGGAAAGTTTTCACCGCGTACGCGAGGCATTCTTCAAGCACTATATACGCTCGGCGAACCATTGCTTTGAGCCTTCTCTGTTGCTCGTCCCAAGTCTTCCCGGATACGTCCCCATTCCCCGCTTCAAGGTATTTGTTCTCCATCTGGACGAGCCGCTCATAGACTTCGGGACAAATGGTTTTGTCGAAGTCTGCTTTATCATCTACCACCTCTGCCGCCTTTTTATTTTGGGCTCTGACAAGATCGAGGACATCCACATCTTCCACTGCAAACCCCACTCCCGTCGCTCTCTCGATAGCATCTCTGAGAGTGCCTCTCGCTTGGGACGCCGCCGATGGGAGTTCCTCGATTCGCTTTCTCAAAAGGTGACTCGTCCCCAACCCGAATGGATCGCAGACCTGCCAGAGTGAGGCGCGGCGCACATCTTTGGGTACAAAGACAAACGTCGTCAGGAACATGGGTTCGGGTGTCTTGTCAACGAGGACAACATGGTTTAGGTGGCGTTTGAGCGTATCGACGTTTAATCCATCTAAAGTGCTACTGTCCTCTTCCATGGATCGTTTGTACGCTACCTCGGCGCGAATGCCCATTGAACAGGCTCGAAGTATGTCGCGGCGACTCGGCGGCGGCGGACATGCGTCTCCCGGAGGCCAGACGACCTTCATCTCTACGCGACGTGGGTTCCCTACAGTTCCCTGTTCAATGGTAGCGAAACGACCACGGATTTCGCCTTCTGCATACGGAAGTACGCCTCGGCGAAAGCGCGGCCAAAGTTCCTTTATAAAAGGATCGGCAAAGACATAGCCCACTGTCGTCTCGACTTGGTCGTCCGGTTCTTCAGCGAGAAGTTGATAAGCGCGTTCAGTGAGTTGTTTGCGCCGGTCCAAAAGACCCATACCCTCAAGTTGGTCGAGGATGTATGCGGCGAGTTCCTTGTCGAAGTAGAGCCTCTGAGCGATCTCGCCAGCGTGGAAAATACCGGCCCGACACAGGGACAGCACCGCTCGCTGAAACAGGTTGAGCCGCTCGGGTTTCGGCTGCGGCACAATGACGCGGTACGCCCACATTGGCCACAAGAGCCACTGACGGCCGCTTGCATAAGACAGCGGCTTGGCCGTGGGAGCCAGATCCACAATGGCGCAGGTTTTATCAAACGATGCGGCCATGTTCACCTCCACAAAGCTCCTGTCGGAAGCGCACCAATGGGCCGATCGCTTCTCCCGCGTTGGGTGCTTTGAGCAATGTTGGATCACCAAAGACGATCAGCAGGCGTTTCTGGCGGCTCATGCTCACGCACAGTCGATTTGGCGACATTAGGTGGCCGTATCGCTTGCGCCGGGCGCGTTCGTCGTGGTCGCGGTGTGTGTTTGATCGCACGACCGACAGCAGCACCACATCAAACTCTTTGCCCTGAAAGGCATCTACCGTTCCGATCCGGAGCCGCTCCACGACCTGTCCATCGCGGTAATCAGACGCGACTTCGCCGTTGCCATCAACGACTCCGTGTTTCTTTAGCTCGTTTTTAATGAACTCGACTTGAGCGGAGTAGAACGTGATACAGCCAAAGGTGAGGCCCTTGGCAGCAGGAGCGTCGAGCAGCCGCTTGAGTTCGCGGGCTAGGGCTTCGGCCTCAGATGGCCGCGACTTGCTCTGTCCCTGCTGTTCTCGCCCGAGTTTGGGCGGCACATCGAACCAAGCCGCAACCCGATCCTCGTATTTAGGAAGTACGTGGGCAAAGGTCGCCGCCGGTAATCCCGCTTCAATAGAAGGTTCATCGTGGACCTCGTAAAACTCCTTGCTCACAAAATCCCCCAGTACGGGGTGCATTCGGAACTGTTTGTTGAGCGTAACGACGCGGCGCGGGTCGGTGGCCGATTCCGGTCCCAGTTTCTTAAATAAGTATTCAAAGAGGCTTTGTTTGATGAACTCCTTTGTCTCCTCCGCGACCGATTTATCGCGTGCCACAGCCTGCTCAATTTCCTTTTCTAGCTGGTGATCGATGATGTGCGGCAGTTGTCGATGGTCGCCGACGAGAATCACCCGCCGCCGCGCTTGCACCATGGGAATAAACAGGTCGAGAGGGTTGGATCGGGCAGCCTCGTCGATGAGTACGGTGTCGTATTCTAGATTCGCCTTGATGTCGGCGATGACCTTGCTGGCCGCCTGCTGGCACGTTGCCCCAAAAACAGGAACGTATTCGATCACGGCTCGGCGTACCGAATGTGGATTGTTCTCTAACTGGTAGAGGTAGTCGGCGACCGCAGCGTCGGGGGCATCGCGGGACATGCGATACCGCTCCTCGAGCTCCGCACAAGCCGCCGCGAGCAATTCTACCACATCTTTGCGCGTCGTCACCGCCGACACGGGCGCGGCCCGGTCCGGTACGAGCGAGAGGAGAAGGCGGCTTCTCTCTTGTGCGAGATCGCCGAGGAAATCCGGTGGATCGGGCTGTAGCCAATCGGCCGCTCGTTCAATCATGGCGAGGACTTTCGATTCTACCTTGATGATGCGTTGACGCCCAAGCCGTGCGAACAACCGGCGGGCATTGAGCGGGCCATCATCGGCAAAGCCGACCGGCTCGACGCGCATTGCCCGGACCGCCCGTTCGAGAGCCTTTCTTTCTGGGTTCGCTTCGCCGCGAGATGCTTCATTCCTCTCGATTTCATCGGCCAAATCGCTGATGCGGTCCAATAGATGCGACGAGACTTCCCCACAGGTCTGCTCAACGACCTGCCGAAGAAGGCGCACGGTGGCCGAGGGCAAGCCGGGTGCGAGTACGTAGCTTTCGCGTTGGGACGCCAGCCAGCGATGGAGACTATTTCGTTCTACTTCTGGCATCTTTTCCCGAATATGCCCTGCGCGTTCCTGAACCCATTGGTCGATCCGATTTTCGCTCTCTCCGAACTCGTCTCGCCCCGACCGGCGGCCGAACTTGATCGCCGGCAAGCGGTGGACATCAATGCGAGCGAGGGCGTTTTCCACGGCGTCGTGCTGGAACCCCGTTACCAATATCTGACCGGCACCTGCTCCCGAGGTGTCCAACTCTTCGTTGAGCCGTTCGACAATGGCCTCGATGACCTTGGTCTTCCCGGTTCCGGGCGGCCCTTGAATAACAGCTATATCCGGGGTATTGAGAGCCACCCGAATGGCTTCCTCTTGCTGGGGCGTTGGCGGATGGTCGCCAAAGAGCTTCTCGCGCACCTTCGCGGTCAGGGCGGGTAGTTCCCTGCGGCGCGGCACGGGAACTCGTGCGCCGACGAGCAAGTGAGAAATGGGGAGACGGCATTGCAAAGTACGAATTTCCTCCTCTGCGTCTCGCCGCCGCTCTAAGCGACGGGTATCTCCCTGTATGGCAGGAAACAAGAATCCCTCTTGAGGTGGGTCTTCGTCATCTGACGTGGGGCGCAACACGACCGTTTTTCTTTGTCTATGGGGTCTCTCGACGATTTCGCCTTGGAAGGGACGCTGCTCGCGTTTCGACTTCCCGAACTCAGCCCAAGTGAGATTCTCATCCAATAGGATTGCAGGCACATCTTTCGCAACATCCATTGATTCGCCGGGGTCCAACCGGGCCAACTTCTCGGCGGCTTTAGAGTCGCCTCCCACATCAAACTCTACCTCTCCGTCGCCACCTCGCTCCCACCCTCGGTAGGCAATGCCGCCAATGGCGCGTGCTGCGTTGAGGATGCTGTCTTCTTCGAGATCGCCGTACTCATTCCAGATCTTCAAAAAACTCTTATCGTCGTCAACGAGTTGCTGGAGTGCCCCTAACCCCTCGCCACGCGCCCACGCCTCCACCGTCGCTTCGGTGAACTGGATATTCCCCTCGACATGCGCGATGGGATGGCGAGGGGACGCACCCCCTGAGCGCACTATCCGATCTACGAGGAACACTTCCCCCTCACCCGTGGGCGAAGGCACTCGCTTTACATGTACCCTGACGGAGTGACCATGAAGCGCGAACGCTTCCGGGGTCTCTTGACTCATTTCCCGGCCAGCCGAAAGAAACGCACGGCCCTCGCCACTGGGTCCGGCCGGAAGCAGGCATTGATCCTCCAGCCACGCCACCAGATCCTTGGGCGTCCTGTTCCGCCGATTGAGCCTTTGTGCCTTCTCGACAGCCTGTTCGTCAACACCGATTCGTATTCCCAGCCGTAGCCCAAGCTGAAAAGTGTGGGCTTGAATGAGAATTTCTTCGTCCTGTATCTCGGCGATCCAGACCACGCGGGTCAGATTGCGAACGCAGATTTCGTGCAGCGTATCCTCGCCGGCGCGGCTCGCCGGTTCGATGTGGACCACCCCCTTGGCCCCACGCAGCAGATAGGCCCGCGCCTCCTCGCTCCATCTGAGATCGGTTTCTTCTCCCTTGCTCAATGGCGGATCAGAACTGACACGCCGAACGCGGATGTGCTCCACAGAGCCGTATTTGAGTTGACTCGGCTTCATGTGCGGTCGCTCTCGATAAGGGTGAAATACGCCACTCGGTGAATCTGTTCGGGTGAACCGAAATGTAGGAGCCACTCTTTA
Organism: Candidatus Latescibacterota bacterium; assembly: GCA_965242865.1. Lineage (GTDB taxonomy): Bacteria > Latescibacterota > UBA2968 > UBA8231 > UBA8231. The sequence continues at coordinate 2,513,503 of CBDETK010000013.1, read as the reverse complement.
CCGCGGCTTGGCAACGGCAGGTCTTTGGCCGTATCGATCACCTCGGTGCGCCCTTCTCGCGGTAGGCATGCGTACACCACCCTATCGCCGTGCGGCGTCAATCGGATCGCACGGCGTTTCACTTCTACCGTCATAACCGGGGGGTCGCCATCTCTCAAAAGGCTTGGCTCGGCAGCGTGTAGGGCAATAGCCATTTCTTTATTGCGGTCCATGCAGAGGTGCCACACCGGCCGGCCAGCCAATACCGCGTCGTAGCTCTCCGCGTCAAGTTCGGGATCCCAGACATAGAATTTGCCATAGAGAAATTGGGCAGACGGGCTACTGGCACACCATGGGCATTCTTTTTTTGGAACGTAGAACGTCGAGCCACAATCTTCGCAGGCGACAGTCCAGTCTGCACACTGGTGTAGCACCTCGGCCCATTCGAGCATACTCGGACGGCTTGCGGCGTCTTGACGACCCGCCCCAAAGGTCTGCTGAAAGAGCTTTGTCAGACGCGGGGTAAGCACCAATTCTCTCGGTATTCCCGCGTCCGACCAATTGCTATCGTCGTCTTCGTCTTCCACCCAAGGCAATTTGCCGGCGTAGGCTTGCTCCTCAAGATCAACACTTTCTTCCCAGCCGCCTTCCTCAACCAAGTTTCCCAAAAACGGATGAATTTGAGCGAGGACATAGAAGGCCAAAACTGCAAAGGCGTACCCATCCGAAAGCGTAGATACCGGGGCGCGCCCCGCCACGATTTCGGGCGCACCAAAGCCCGGGGTGTACACCTGCGGCCCCGGCGCGGACTGGAAGTGGAGATTGTCGGCGTCTATGAGCCAAACCTCACTGGCTTCAACGCTGGCCGAAACAAACACATTATTCGGCGAAACATCGGCATAGACCAACGGAATCGAGTGCAGACGAGCGAGGGTCTCGGCCGTCTTGGCGAGTAGGCGCAGACGCCGGCGCAAGCCACCAGTAGCGAGATATTCTGCCGCGATATTTTCAGTCTCAGGCGGCAGGATGAGCGTTCGCATGAGCACCATGTCGCGCAGCAGGCGCATGGTGTAGCCGACATGCTCTCGCAGCATCGCCAAAGGTTCGGCCAAGTGCAGGTCGTCGGGGTGCGGAAGGGTTCGGACCGTTTCCAGCCGGGTACGCAGTTTGTCGTGCTCCGCATTCCCTTTTTTTAGCGGTGCCCCAGATCCGCGTGTCAGCCGCTCCAGCAATGTCTCCTTCCGTTCGCTTTTCGCTTGTTCGCTGCCGCCCGCAATCAGCTTTACCGCGATGTCGGGATTGGTCGTGGCAAAGACAATGCCTTGTCCGCCTTCTCCGAGCATCTCTTTGAGCACATGCACATTCCCACGCTCGTCAACGACATCTTTTGGATAATCAGTCATCTCTTGTCTCTCAGTACTCTGCGGTCAGCAGTGGAGCTGATCGCCTTTTGTGCTTTTTGTGCTTTTTGTGGCTAACCCCATCCCGCGCCACAAAAACGCCAAGGTCTTGTCGTCGCTGTGATAGGGCGTAGGCCAGTTTCTCAAGTCCTTTGCCACCCGTTGCCACCGCTCTGCCGGGGCGAGCGGGCAGTACGTGGAGCGAACGAAGTGGACGAACTCGCCGAGGCGAGTGCTATCGAGATCGTCGGCGATGCCATCCGTCGCCAACAGTACCGCGGTCTCAGCGGATTGATCGCACTCAAACGTATCCCACTCCGAAAGCTGTCTGGCAATACCCAAGCCGGTGGTCTCGTTGACGAAGTCGTCCTCGGCTCGCGCTGTCGTCCGCAGGCCCCTGTCGTCCATCACCAACGACAGGCCATCGCCTAACTGGGCCACGTGGAGCCGGCCATCGCTACCCGCAACCGCGAACAAACAGGTCGTCGCGCAATCGGCCTCGGCGTAAGGATACACGCGCAAAGACCATATCGCGTGGATCAATCGCAGAAGGATTTCAATAGGAGCTGCGGGAACCGCGGACCACTGGCGCGCCGCGGAAAAAACCGCTCGACACGCTTCCCGAGCACCCCGCCGGGCGTGCGGCCTACTCCCCAAACCGTCGCATACCGCAATGGCCGCTCCGCTGCGAAGCTGGCCTCCGCGCCAAGCGTCTTGATTGAGCGTGCCGCTACGCACATGCGCGGGGCCTCGCACAGAAGCCCCGAAGTAGTGCCAGTTTTGCGGAAAATCCCCCATTGCCGTCTAAAAATCCTCCATGCCGAAGGGGCTCCCGCTCTGAGGAACTTGATTCGGATTCGCACTCCGCGAGCGTTGGGTCACCGACATCGTAACGAATTGGAAGAACTCCTTGATGCGCCGCGCATCTTCGGCGTAATAGACGCGCTTTTCGGGATCGTTGAGGAAGCGTTTCAGCATCTCCTCGTCCGCGTCGCTACCAATGGCCAGCGCGATCCGGTCGGCCTTGGCTGCACGGCCTTCGGTCGTCAGGCGTTTCAAGCTCGGTTCCCACTCGTCGTTGGGCATCCCGTCGGACACGAGGATGATCGTGGGACGATAGGAGCGGCTCGGGATCTGCGCGCGATTGTCGATGATATCCGCGGCGATCGCCATCGCCCCGCCGAGCGGCGTATGGCCATCAGCCCTCATATCGACCCATTCCACCGCCGCCGCCGGTTGCAGCGGGATGAGGGCTTTCGCCTCGCCGCCGAAGGTGATCACGCAGAGGTGGATCTCGGCGCGCAGGTCATCCTCGTCGGCAAACGTGGAAACCATCTCCTTCACCGACTGGTTCAGGGCGTCGATCTTCCCTTCGGAGGCCATGCTCCCGCTGACATCCGCGAGGAGAACCACCGGAAGGGGGCGGGGCTTGTTTACGGTAAAGTTTTTGAGTTCGCTCATTTTCCTCTCCTTTTGCGTTGAGGTTTATAGGTTCTGCTGGCGGAATCGGCGACCTCGCGGGCGCAGTCCTCGGAGGTTGCGATTCCGATACGTGGTCAGGATAGCTCCATCGGGGCTGCACACGACGTGGATGCCCTCAAAGTCTGCTAATTCAACACCTTTGCGGAGGAATGTTGTTACTTCCTTGCGGCCGATCACGTAGATTTTAGCACCGCGCGTATAGACTACCCGCCCATAATCTATCACCGCCGAAAGGGCTGTCTCGGAAATTCGGCGGCCCGTCATCCGCTTCTGGGCATGGGTCGTGATGATCTGGCGTTGCTGCTCGCGTGCATCGTTATGACTCATCTGATGGCTCCTTGCTTTGGCGGCTAATTCCGCTTGCGTTTGCCATCTATAATGCTATTTCCGTGCCGACAGGGCGCGGACGGAAGTTGCCTCTGAGCACAACCTATTGAAAACAAAAGGCTTTTTTATTTTTTCCGTCCGTATCAACCCGCTTTGAACGCTGGCCCCATTGCTATTTTTCGGATTTATTATTCCGCGACTCGGAAGAAATTTTCCCTTTAGGCTTTGACCAACTCCGCAAGGTTCGGTCCGTTTGATCGCACAATTGATCGATGGGTCGCTCGGTATCTTTTGCGATGCGGCGAATTTCGTCCGCGAGGTACTGTTTCAGATCGCGTTCAACCGCTTTTGTGTCGAGAGGCCCTTCTTCAACTAGAGCATTGAGCGGTACTTTATCTGCAAAGGCGCGGGCGACGGACTGCGAGATACTCCCCTCGGAGGATGACGTAGCGAAACCACTTAGTGCCTCTAGGCCGTAGGCGACTGCGTCCGCTGGCGCGAGCGGCTCGTCGGCGTCGTTCCTCGCCGCTAGAATGCGATAGGCCACGCGGAAGAGGTCGCGCATGTTTCCCGGTAGCGGATGTCGTTTGAGCTTGGCCACGATGTGGTCGTGATGGCTTTGCGCGAACTGCGCTCGTTGCTTGTCCGCGCCAGCGCGTGTTATTGCGCTCTGATACGCACGAGGCCAGAGCCAGTGCAACTCGTCTGCGATTTCGCGTAGAGGCGGTAGGCGTAAAGTGAGATAACTGATGCGGTCGAAGAAGTCGGGGTCGAGCCGCTTGTGCAACTCGTCCTGCTCAAGGTTGGTGGCGGCCAGTAATCGGAAATCGCTCTTTCGCGGTTTGGTGTCCCCAATTGGGTAATAGGTCTTCTCTTCAAGTGCCTTGATGAGCCGACGTTGGTTGTCCCTGCTCAAGTCCCCGATCTCATCGAGAAAGAGCGTATCCCCATCGGCCTTTACAAGAAGACCGTCCGTATCCTTATGGGCACCCGTGAAGGCCCCTCTTTTGTATCCGAAAAGCTCGGACCGGAGAATCTCGGATGTGTATTGGCCACAGGCTACGGCGGGCCACCCTTGGTCACTATTCTTGTTTCGAAAGGGGCTGTTGATCCGCAGCCAACGAGCGAGCGTCGTTTTTCCAGTCCCCCGTTCCCCCAACAGCAGCACCGGCACCTTGATCTGGGCGAACCGGCGCGCTTCGGCGAATAGGCGTTGCATGACCTCGGTGCGGAGGTCCTTGGGATCCCAAAGGAGACCTTGTTCCTCAGAGGCGACTTGGCGAGGCTCCGCTGCCCTGTACGCTTTGTAAAAGGTCTCTATGTTGAGCTCGACTGGCACGACGGAACGACGGCCTCGGCGCTCGCGTTCTCGATACGATTTGACCAATTGGAATGGGGCTTCGATGAGGCCAGTCGTTCCCATCAGGAACCAGATGGTCTGCATGGAAGGGGTTCCGGGGCTTACGTGGATCACGAGTTCACGCGCTGGGTAGCTGTTCCGAATTTTCGGCATCAGCTTACGCAAGAATTCGAGAATAGCATGGTGATCAGTAGGATCCTCTGATTTCCAGAGCTCTACTCGTATCTTGGTATCCGAACGGTGCTCGCGGATGGCTTTTTCTAGCTCTTCCGTAGCGCGGCGCTCTCTATCGCCGCCGTGGCCGGCCTCTTCTCTGCGGAGAAGCACCACATCTCGTACCGAGTCTTTGTACGGCGAATTCTCGTCGAAAAGGAGGGTGAGCGTAGGGCCGGGGGCAAGTAGGCTACCCTTATTTGGCTCGTAGGGATCATTATTCACGGCCACCCAAGAAATGAGAACAGGACTGTTGGTTGTCATCAATTCACGCTCCATCTATGTAAATCCGTGCGGCTGACCGGCCTCAATAGTGCAACTGGGTCACCGACTTGGATATTAGGGCAATGGCCACGGCCGACATGCCCACCAAGCCCATGCCGCAGGCGTATCCGGCCAGCAACACGGGCGCGTATTGCCGCCACTGCTGCGTCCCAAAGCGCGGCTCCAGCCAATAGCGCGCCAGCAGGGCCCCGGCCATTTCCGGGATTAGCAAATGCGGCAGGCCGGCCAAGCCGCGCACAAACCCGTACACGAGCGAAATCGGCCACCCCAACCACGACATAATCCCAAATGTCCCCCCGGCCAGCACAAAACTCCCCGCGATCCACCAACCCTTAATCGCCTCGTCAAACAGGGTTTCCCCGCCCAAAGTCGCCGAGTACCACAAGCACTGGCGCAGCGCGATGAGGTGCCAATACGTTTGCGCGTATTGAAAGGTCGGCGAGGGAATGGGCTCCATCTGCCAGATCAGCGACCAGAACACAAAGCCGCACACCAAGCTCAGCGGCAACAGCAACAGCTCGGCTTTGAGGATGGACGAAAAGCGCGTCCCGGTCAGCTCCACCTCGCGGAAGAGCTGGGCGCGCCGGCCGTGGTCGGAATAAGGAATGGGCGCGAACCATATATCTATGCCGCGGTAGCCGCTCAAGATAAAAGCCCCTTCGCGCAGCAGCGGGAAGCTGACCAACTGACCCGTCAACCCGGCCATGCGCGCATTGACATAGGAAATCACCGGCGTCAGCACGAAGCCGAAGAGCAGCAAAAAGATCAGCGGAAACTCGTCGTCCTCTAGGAGCAACACGCAGAGCCAGATCATGGCCAGCGTCGATAGCGCGTACCCGACAATCGCGATCCACAGCGGAAAGTCGCCCCGCCCGGCCGGCGTATCCCGCAACGGGCGGTGCTCGCCCTGCCGTCGCGCGGCCCGCACCGACAGCACGGCTTGCACCAGGCCAATCGCGCCCACGGCCGCCCCGGCGCCAATGTACACGCTCATCCACACGTCGATGTCGTTGGCGAAATTCGTTAGGATCGCGTCCATGCCCGGGCGCCAGTGCGGCAGCGCCCCGAGGTGATAGAGAATCGGGCTGCCCAAGGCGTGGATCATGGCCGCGGCAAACGTGCCGACGACGATCCAAAACGGCAGCACCATCCCCAACAGCACCAAGCCCAAGTCCGTGCCAATGCCCAAGGGCGCGGCCGGCAAAATGCCTTGCGTAGTGCGCGTCAAGTCGATCCAAGGAATGGGCAGCAAGACGATGGGATCGCTGGCGATCAACCCGGTCAGCGCGGGCAAGCCCACGTACACTGCGCCGAACAGCAACCCAATGCCCATGCCCACCGAGAACACCCGCCACCGCCAGCTATCCCGCCCTTCGTCGCCCTCGGCCAAGGCCGTCGCCCCCTGCGCGGCGACCGGGGCCAATGGAAAGGGCAAGCGCTCCACATCGGACGTGACCCGAAAGAGGATGTAGCCGAGCGTGAACCACTCGACCCGCGACAAAACCTGCGAGGCCACCAGCACGACCATCGGCGGAATCCACGCTCGGTGCAAAAAACTGCGCCCGACGAGCGCGTCCGAACCGACCGGCGGCGCAACCCACGTTGGGATGTACTCGGCAATGCCAAAGCCGGCCACGGCCGGCGACTGGGCGAGGTATTGGTTCCACACGAGTTGCCCAAACGGGCCGCCGGCCAGCATGGTGCCGCCGATGACCCCGGCCAAACCACCGGCAATGTAGTAAATCAGATAAATCTCTTGGCGCGTCAGCGCAGAAAAGGAACGCCGCGCCAGCTCGGAAAACAGGATGATGGTCACCCATTCGGCGGCCGCGCCGAACGAGGTGCCGGCAATCAGGCCCATGTAAATGGCCCCGGGCATCATGATAAAGCCGACGAAGAACGCCCCGGCCACCGTCCGCACGGTAAAGCCCGTGCGAAAGCGCGTCGGGGGCTGCATCAAGTCGCGGTAGCTGATCAGCTCGTCGGTCCTCATGGCCGGTAGCCTCCTCCGATCTCACCCTGCCACAGCGCGACCGCGGCCCACAGCAGCCGCAGCGCGACCTCTCCGCCGATCATCCCCAAGAAAAACGGCATGACCCGCCGGTAGGTTTGCGCTCCGCCGTAGCGCACGACCAGCCACTTGCACAGCCAGCCGCACAACACCGATCCCCACACCAGCCAGCCAAAACCCGTGCCAAACACAAAGCCCATGGGATGCAAGGGCCAGCGGAGAAAGTGCTGGCGCATCAACGCCAAGAAATAGGTAAAACCCGCGCCGGCCGCGTGAAACCCCAAGCGCACCCAGTCCGTGCCGCCATCCACTGTGCCGGCGTCTTTGAACAAGTAGTTGTAGTAGCGGCCAATACGCGCTTCCGACTGCGCCCCGCCCTGCTCCTGCAAGGCGAACAGCCCGTGCTCGTAGATCGTTTCCAGCGAAAACACATAGCCGGCCCCTAGCCCGACGGCCAACCCCAACGTCATTCCCCCAATCAAGCGCCGCGGCGACACCCCGTGCATCTCGGCCAACTTCAGCCCCTCAAATTGCAAGGCCGGCCAAAGCCCGATCATGGTAAAGCCAAACACCGCCAAAAAGCCAAAGCCCATGTACGTCGCATCGGCAAACCGCCCGGCCCCGGTTCCCAGCACCACGAAGAACAGGTAGCCCACAATCTGCGGCATCCCCACAATGGGCAGGCCCCCGTCGATCCGCAGGCGCGCAAACGTCAATGCCAACAGCAACACCAGCAACAACGCCGCCATGCCCAGCAGCGGCGGCACCCCCAATGCCGCAAGCCACGCCCACAGCACCAGCAGCCCAACCGCAAACCCCCACGTCGCCCGGCTGCGCCAAGCGATCGCCGCAGCCAAGGCGCGCCGCGCCGACCACAAGCTGAGCAGCCCCAAAAACAGCAAGCCGCCGCGCGCCTGCGCCATGAAAAAGGGGAAGTGACTGGGCCAATCTAGCCACGGCGACCCGTGCCCGGGGATGAAGTCGCCGCGATACTCAAGCCGCCCGACAAAGTGAGTCACCAACAATTGGACGCGAGTGAGCAGGTAGAACAACCACGTGCTGAACGACACTTCCACGGGCGCGAGAAAGGCCGCGCCCACCAACAGGGGGACAAAGTCAAAGTAGAACGGCGACTCAAAGGGCGCCATGGCTTTCCACGGGTCGTCGAGGAGGAAATGGGCCATGTTCAAGCTGGTGGCGATCTCGGGCACGGCCGGCGCGTAGTGATGCAAGCCATTGATCCCCAGCAACGCGCCCGGCACCAACGCGCCCCACCAAAAGAGCCGCTGGCCAAACAGGCCTCCGGCCACGAAGGCGCGGGGCACTTCGAGCAGCGGAAACCCCAACCGCTCGACCTCCAGCCAGCGTTGCCGCAAAAGCCACACCAAGCAGAAGCAGGTCAGAAAGAACGCACCGAAAAACGCGGTCCACATAGTTAGCGGCCACAGCCACGCGCCCCAAGGCACGGCCGCGCCGCCTTCAAACGCCCCGATGGCCGGGGCCTCATTCGGCCCGCCCGGGACCAGCCAGTCCGGGACGACTTGCAGAAAGCGGTAATAGGGGCCGGTTGGCCGGGCAAAGCCTCCGTAAAAGCCGGTCACCAAGCTCGGCAAAAACCTGTGCATCAGGCCGGAAGCGGTCGCCGACACCCCAATGGTCAGCGCGGCGTAGAGCACCGCACGATCCCCCGGGCCGAGTACGCGACGCATCAAGGTAACGGCGGCCAACGCGCCCAATGGCACCGCGAGAAAGACCTGCGCCCCCGGCATACTCCCGGCCCCGGCCAGATGCGGGCCGTTGTACAGCAACTCGACGCGCTGGAGCAACCACCCGCTGGCGACCGTGATGCCGACGATGAGCGCGGCTAAGCGCAGCGCGGCCATCTCATAACCCTTTCCAACATTCCTTGCGTTGTCCCTCGGCTGCCAGAGCCTTGAGGCTTTAGGCCATCCCAAGAAGCTATTGACTTAGGTGCTTGGTATTCTACCTTACATCAGACCGAATATCGGTCGAATTAAGAAGCGTTCTTAACACTCATGTTGTTTTTGGCCCGTCTTGCCTGACGCCTCTAGGAGTTCATTCCCGCGAACGCGGGAATCCAGCAAAGGACCAAGCCGAATCATAAACGGAAACCCTAATTTTGAGAACGCTTCTAAGGATATTTCCCTTTCAAAGAGAGCGAAAGACTCCATGAGTCAAAATCTCGAAGCACTGATTGAAGCACACTCCGCGCTCATGGCCGAGCAGATGGTGGAGGCCGCAAAGCTCGCCGGGTCCGAGGAAGATGTACGCCATGCGTGCAACAGGCTGATCGACGAGTTCATTAAAAAAGCGGGGCTGACCGTCCAAGGTCGCCACGAATACGGCTTGGCGGGCGGACGCATTGACTCGAAATACGGCGGCGTGGTCATCGAGTACAAGGACCCGAAGGGTGCCGGCAAAATCACGGAGAATAAGAACGCGCCGGGGGCCAAGGCCGTCGTTGAGCAACTCAACAAGCGGTTTTGGGCCTTCCAAACCGAAGAAAATGTCGGTATGGAGCGCATCCTTGGCGTGGGCTGCGATGGCGACACGATTGTCTTTGTACGGAAGCGCGGAGCCAAGCTCGACGCCGAGGATCCGCAGCCCGTTACGCCGCATACGGTCCAACGCCTGCTGCGGGCGATTGTGTCGCTGGGAGCTAGTGGGATCTCCTTTACGCCGGAGAATTTGGCTAACGACTTCGGCTCCGAGAGCAAAAGCGCACAAGATGGTGTCCGACTCATCTATGGCCTCATCCACACGACCCACAGATCCAAGGCCCAGACCTTCTTCCGCCAATGGCAAATTCTCTTTGGTGAGGTCTGCGGCTATGACATCCACGGCCAGAATGCCAAAGTTCAGAAGTTGGCCGATCACTATCAGGTGCCCAACTCTCGGTCAGCCGAACTCCTGTTCGCCGTTCACACTTACTATGCCCTCTTTATGAAGATGCTCGCTGCGGAAATCGTCGCTTCCTTTTCGCCGCTGGGAACCTCGACGCTCAAGAAACTCGTTTCCGCGCCGACCTCGGACAAATTGCGGGACGAGTTGCAGAACCTCGAACAGGGCGGCATCTGGTCGCAACTCGGCATCCGCAACTTTCTCGAAGGCGACCTCTTCTCTTGGTATCTCGACGCTTGGAACGAGGACTGCGCCAAGGCTGTCCGCGTTATGACGCAATCGTTTGACCGCTTTGATCCGACCACCCTGAGCGTCGATCCCGCTGAATCCCGCGACTTGCTCAAGCAACTATACCAGCAGCTCTTCCCCAAATCCGTCCGCCACGACCTCGGCGAATACTACACGCCCGATTGGCTGGCCGACCTCGTGCTCAACGAACTCGGCTACGACGGCAACCCGGACAAGCGGCTGCTCGACCCGGCCTGTGGTTCGGGCACCTTTCTGGTCATGGCATTGAACCGCGTCAAAACTTGGTATGACGACCACCGCCACGAATGCGGCTTTGGCGAAGACGAGCTGCTACGCAAAATTTTGCGGAACATTATCGGCTTCGACCTCAATCCACTCGCTGTCATGGCCGCCCGGACTAACTATCTGCTGGCTGTCCGCGACCTTATGCGCCACGCTGCCACCGTCGAGTTGCCCGTCTATTTGTGCGATTCGATCATGACGCCCTCGCAATACGGCAGCCTTTTAACTGGTAGAATCGGCAGTACGCAGGAACTCAAAACGAGTGCTGGCGAGTTTTACATTCCCTCGGAAGTAACCGCAAGCCGCGAGTATATTGGCCTATACGCCAATACGCTTGAATTTTGCATCCGCAACGGCTATTCGGCCGAGGAGTTTCTCCAACGTTGTGCGGCTGAAGCTATTCCTGCGACACAGGCTGAACTTCACGAGGTGCTCTACCGCAAACTCCAGCAACTCGACAGCAGCAATCAAAATGGCATTTGGGCGCGTATCATCAAAAACGCTTTCGCGCCCCTGTTCATTGGCAAGGTGGATTATGTGGCCGGCAATCCGCCGTGGGTGAATTGGGAAAACTTGCCCGAAGGCTACCGCGACGATATGAAACCGCTCTGGGAGAGATACAATCTGTTCACACTGTCGGGGTCTGAAGGTCGCTTGGGCGGCGGCAAGAAAGACCTCTCCATGCTATTTACGTATTCCTCTGTGGACAATTATCTAGACGAAGGTGGCAAGCTCGGTTTTGTCATTACGCAGAGCGTATTCAAGACCCAAGGGGCCGGCGATGGTTTCCGCAGGCTCAGATACAACCACGACCCGCAAAAACTGGAAACGCTATGGTACCTGAAACCCCTCACTGTCCACGACCTGAGTGCCTTGCAGGTTTTTGAAGGCGCGACCAACCTTACTGCCGTCTTTGCCTGCCAAAAGACGCCGCAATCCTTCCAATACCCCGTAAAGTACACAGTATGGACCGGGTATCCGTCGCGCATTGTTCAAGATGAATCGCTTCCAAGCGTTCTCAACGCGACGACTCAAAAGAAAATAGAGGCCATACCAGTTGTCGCCTCTAAAGACTCATCTCCGTGGCTTACGGCCCCGAAACAGGCTCTTTCCGGCATTCAGAAGGTGATCGGACCGAGCGATTATCGAGCGTATGCGGGCTGCTGTACGTGGCTGAATAGTGTCTATTGGATCAGCATAGTAAAAGTGCTTCCCAACGGCGAATTACTAATCGAGAACCTGAATAATGTCGGTAGAATTGAGGTCAAATACGTACAGGCTGTCATTGAGCCGGACTTGGTATATCCCCTGCTGCGCGGAAGAGACGTTCGCCGCTGGCATGCCGCGCCTTCAGCGCATATCATTCTGGCTCAAGATCCACAAACAAGAAAAGGCATTCCCGAAGCCAAAATGAAACTCCGCTGGCCGAAGACCTACGCGTACCTGAAACAATTTGAAGGTAATCGAAAAAAACCTAAACGCGGGACGCTACGCGGGCGTTCAGGCTATCGCAAGTATTTCAAGCCGACCGCCCCTTTTTACTCTATGTACAATGTCGGACCTTATACCGTGCAGCCTATCAAGGTTTTCTGGAGACAATTTATTCCACATATAGAGATGGCACTTTGCCTGCCTTTTGATGATCCCAGTCTTGGCCTGAAGGTTCCCTTGACACAACATGTCGTGACCATTTGTTCCTTTCAGAACGTTAAGGAAGCATTTTTCTTTAGCGCATGTGGAAACTCATCGCCAGCCGTATTGTTACATTCTGTATCTTCTACCGGAAAGAGCTTCGGTCAGCCACTCATTCTGAATACGGTCAGCATACCGCGTTTCAACCCAAAAGACACAATTCACAGCACCTTGTCGGACCTATCAAGCCAGTGCCACGCTGCAAGAAAAAACAACCGAATGGAAGAAATTCCGATCCTCGAATGTGAAATAGACAAACTCGCGGCCAAAATATGGGGTATCACCGACGACGAACTAAAAGCCATTCGGAAGGAACTGCCCGGTAAGTAGGAAGATATGCCAGGAGCACAATTCAGTACAATAAAAAGATATATTTTTTCATTTTGGAGGCGGAAGTATGGCGGAGAAGGATAGAAACCGTCCTGTATTGTCTGCACTAAAGACGGAAGCTGCAAAGCGGGCGCGGAGAAATTTCGAGCGAGGAGTTGAGGAACAACTAGAAAAGGAAAAAGATGTTGTCTTCAATATCCTAGTTTGGGGTATGTCACCCGACGAGGACACCCCTATCGCTAAGAAACGAAAAGATATTGGCAATCAGCTTATTGAAGACGGCCACAATGCCATGTTCAGCGAGGACCTTGTCAACTTGGGTTGCGACCTAGAGCGTTCGGAGACGAGTAAAGAGTTTGCACAAGCGAAGAATGCCGATTTCATTATTGTCCTTATTGAGGGCTCGCCCGGTGCGCTGGCTGAAGTGTGCGATTTATGTGTTCGTCCAGATGTAGCTCATAAGGTCTATGTCATGGCACCGGAGTCATACAAGGCTGGCTATGCTGGCCAAGGGGCTTTGTGGGAATTGGGCGAAGGATATGGCAGCGTTCATTGGTATCAGCAGGGAGATGTCGCGGATTGCAACGTGCTGAGGCAAGCCTGCAAACGCGTGGGGGCAAGACGAAGTATTGCTTATCGCCATCAGTCAGGGAGATCGAACTAATGCCCGACAGAGAGAAGATCGATTGGGAAGCAGCCTACGCAATGCAGGATAAGGAAACGATGTTTCTCTTGTATTCCGTATCGGCGGGCCTTTGCCGACATATCAACGACTTCTCCACGCATTTTGATTTCGAGGGGTCGGTTGAAGAAGCGATTGGAACGCTTGTCACGGCTGGCTTTTTGGAGGAATCCGAGGGACGCCTAGACGCTACTGAAAGAGGACGTTTCGTATTGGGCGACCTTGCTGCCGACACAGCAATCAAAGGAGGGAAAGCAGTGATTCATAAAAATTCGTGGGCAATTAGTACCAATCCACTATACGCGGACAGCGGCATTGGCGTGGTTCAGGAAGTCCGCGGCGAACTAGCTAGGGTAGTGTTTCAACCAACCGTCTTCTCCAAGCCTCCCTACTTGACCGAACTTCGTATCCTGAAAGTCGCCGAACTCCGCGCCATCAAATCGCCGCTGGAACGACTAGAAAACAACGAATTCGACGATCCTTGGCGTTTTGACCTACGGACGCGGGCGGCTGAATTATTGATTTGCAATCGGGATGGGCAACTCGGGGACGCACGGACGGACTTATTGCCTCATCAGATCAGCGTGGCGCACAAAGTGGTTTCCAGCCCACGGAGACGCTATCTGATTGCGGATGAGGTCGGGCTGGGCAAGACCATCGAAACAGGAATGATCCTCTACGCGCTGCGTCAGCGAGGTCAGGCGCGGCGAGTGCTGATCGTGCCGCCAGCGGGTTTGACGCTGCAATGGCAGGAGGAGATGGAGGACAAGTTCGACCTAAAATTCGCCGTATATCGTGAGGATGTAGATGGGCAACTCGCGTTTAACCAAATCGATTATCTGATCGCGTCGGTGGATACGCTGAAGTTGGACCGCCCTAGAAAGGGCGGCCGGCGAGACGGGCATAAAACGATGCTGCTCGGCTCTCGTAATTGGGACGTGATCATCTTTGACGAGGCCCATAAACTCTCGGCGAAGACATGGTCATCTAAAAAAACGGAAAAGACCTTAAATTACCGTCTAGCAGAAGATCTACAGGAACGCTGTAAAGCACTGATTCTGCTAACCGCGACGCCGCATCAGGGAGACGAATCGAAATTCCAGCATTTGGTATCTCTACTACACTCTAAGGTGACCTTCAAGGAAATCGCCACCGAGAGTAAGAGGAATGGGTCAGTACCCTTCACAGACCTCATCCTTCGCAACCGCAAGAGTAAGGTGACCGATGCAGAGGGAAATCCGATCTTCAAGGGTATAGACGTTCATCCAGTGCGTGTTGATCTCTTGGATGATGGAGAAAAGCAGTTCCACAAAGAACTGGAATCCTACCTTCGAGAAGGCTATGGCTTCGCAGATCAAGACCCAGGTGATACACAACACAAAGCCATTGGGTTCGTCATGACGACGTTCCAAAAATTGGCGGCTAGCAGTACGCGAGCCATCAAGAGTGCCCTTGAAAAGCGCGTTGCTAACCTTCAGGAAATTACCAAGGAGAAGGAAGACGGGGACAAAGCCGAATACGACGCCCGGCACGAAGGGGAGTTCGAGACGCACCAAGCAGAGCAAGATCGCCAAGCATTCGTTGATAAAGAAGTGGAAATGCTGAAGGATCTCCTTGCTATGGATGTGCCCAGCGATGCAAAGCAGGACAAGCTATCGGAGGTGATTAGGTCTGTGAGTAGCGAAGACCCAAACCAGCCGGTTCTAGTCTTTACTGAGTACTTGGCAACTCAAGACTTTCTCGTAGAACTCTTGGAGAAGGATTACGGGAAAGGCTGCACGGCCAAAATCCGCGGCGGGATGTCTATGTGGGACAAGAAAAAAAGTATCGCTGAGTTTCGCGATAATCCGAAAGTGCGTTTCCTAGTATCTACTGAAGCGGGTGGCGAAGGCATCAATCTCCAGTTCGCTCACGTAATGGTCAACTACGATCTCCCATGGAACCCGTTCCGGTTGGCACAGAGGTATGGCCGGCTCTATCGGTACGGTCAGGACAAGCGGGTACAAGTCTTCAACTTCCAAAACGCGGGAACCATTGAAGACAAGGTTCGGGCATATCTCGAGGAGAAGACCAAGACTGCGGCGAGTCGATTGTCAGGAGTGACCGGTGAGACTCCTACCGAAATCGAAGAAGGTTTGCTCGGTCTATTTGAGGAGCATCTAAATTATGAAAAAATTTACCGAGATGGTTTGGCCAAGGGAAATATTAAGCCTTCACAACAGGAAATTGACAAGGCGGTAAAGAAAGCCGAAAAATCTTACGAGATTGCCTATGCCAGCCTATTCAGTAAGGACATCGCTCCCTTCAATCCCGACCGCTTCAAGCGCGAAGTACAGAGTTCTCTTAGCCTTGAAGATGTAAAAAAGTTTGTTTTGGAGTTCGTCAGGCGTGCGGGTCGTAAAGTAACCGAATCCGAAGAGGGGATATTTGAATTTCTCCTGCCGGATAGTCTAAAAGGAATAGAAGGACTGAAGCAGCGCTACGAGAAGGTGACCTTTGACAGAGCGGCGGCCATCCGTAGATCTGAGGTAGAATTTATGGCGATTGGGCACCCGTTCACTAACGCGGTACTGAAATATTGCGGCTCTGTTGACTTCGGCGGCTTGGCGTGTTCAAGAGTGGCCCGGCTCTTATCATTTCCATCGGGCAATGGTACGCTCTTCAACTTCACTGTGAAGGTCTCAAAAGAAACCCAAGATGGTGAGAGCACCTTCTTCGAGTTCATTCCTGTATTCGTGCATGATGATGGGACGGTTGATTCAGAGGAAGCTACGCAGCGAATCGTTTCGGCGTTGGCCGAAGCGAAGATAATGTCAACAAAGGAAGTACTACCCTTTGAGTACGCTGAACCTCTATTCGAGAAAGCCAAAGACCAAGTACTCACGCAATGCGCCCAGTATGAGCTTTGGGATGAAGATGTATTCTGCCTGAATGCCCTTCGTGTCGTAGTGGTCTGACAACAATCAAAGTTGGTTCAGAACACAAGACCTCCTGTTTTTGAAAAATCTGGCTCTGGTTTCAGCCCTTCTCCCACTGCGGCAACTGCTCGGCGTAGTAGCGGCGGCTCTCCGCAGACAAGGTGCGCCAGATCAAGAACTGCTTGCGCACGTCGTCCAAAAAGGTGCGTACCACCCGCTGCCACGTCGCCAGATCGCCCGCGACCAACGCCAAGTCAACGTGGATGTCGCAGTAGTGCGGGTCCGCCCCGGGCGCGATCTCCATCGCGGTCTTTTGCACCACGCCTTGGTCAAACGGGGCCAACCACACCTGCGCTGCCACGCGCACCCGATCCCCCACCTGTTCCACTTGTAGGGCCTCGACATAAAATCCCGCCCCGATCGACTGCTCCTGATGCGCTGCCCACGATTCCGCTTGAAACGCCGCCATGCCGAGGGCTTCGCGCCGCGCCAGCGAAAAGGGCAGTTGCACGCGCAACTGTGCGCCCTCGACAACCGGCAGCTTCCACTGCCGCTCAATCCCCGGGGTGCAGATTCGCCCGGCCATGCGCGCTGGGTAGAGCGCGGACGCCACCACCAACAGGGCGATCGCGCCGACCGTGAGCACCGCCCCCAGCGACGAGTAATTCAGCTCCAAGCCGGGCAAAAATCCCCCTTGGCTCAAAAGCTGGGCCGCGCCCTGCCCCAGCAAATAACCCGCGACCGTGCCGACCACGCCCAAAGCCACGGCCTCGGCCATGAACAGCCCACTAACGTGCCCGGGAGCTAAGCCCACCGCGTTAAAGGTGCCGATTTCCTGCGTCCGCTCGTACACGGCCCCGAGCATTGTGTTGAACACGATCAACGCGGCGATCAAGAGCGGCACGATCAGCGACCCCCACCCAGACACGGACGCCACCCCAACCGAATTGACGAGCAAGCACTGTCCCGCAAGGCCGGCGAACAAGTTCAAATCCAACGTCGCCGCCAACTCTGTCAGCGCAGCGCGAACGTCCTCCGGGGTTCCATCCAGCCCGATCCCCACCGACGCCAGCCGCGCCCCTTCCCAGCGAATCAGCGCGGCAAACGGCAAAACCGGCGTTGCCGAGGCCGGCAAATGGGCAAACGGCCGCAGCTTCCCGCCCTGCCCCCGTCCCACCTCGGCTTCCGAAGGTTGTTGCGCCTCTGGGTCCAACGGGGTCAGGGGCTCGCCATTTAGATCGAGCCGGTCCAGCGCGTCATCGGCGAGCAACCCAACCACCCGAAACACTTCCCCAAAAACCCGCACCCGCTCCAACCCCGCTGCACGTATCCCCAGAGAATCGGCCAAGCCCACGGGCAACAGGCAGGCGTCTTCTTCCCCGGGCCGCAGCCACCGCCCAGCGACCACGGCCGGCCCGAGCAAACGCTCTTCCTGCGCTGCCAGCCCGACAAATCCCCAGACCCCCACCGCTCGGTCGGTCGCGTCATCCCGCTCGACCCGATAGGACGACGCCAGCGATGGGACCGCCAGCCACGCCCGCGGCGCGACCTGCTCCGCGCCAAACCAATCGCGCAACAGGTCGTAGCCTTCCAGCTCCATGGCCTGCCAGCCCGGCATCCGCACCAACGCGCCCTCGTACGCCGCGTCCGCGCCAATCGCAATCCAATTGGTGTGCAGCGCGGCGCGAATTGACGTGAAGGACAGCACGGCAAAGGTCAACAGCACCAGCGTCGCGCAGGTCAGCCCGGTGCGCCACGGCCGCCGCCGCAAATGCGCCAACCCCACGGCGATTGAGGTCAGCACCGCGCCCGACCGCTGTACCGCGACCCCTCGGTCGAGCGCGCCCAACGCCTGCAACTCCCGATTCAACCGCGCCATCCCCAAAAACGCGACCAAAATCCCCAACGCCAAGATGACGAAGCCGAGCAAGATGATCGCCGGCGAGATCGACAACTCAAAGGCCGGATGCACATAGCGCAGGGCGACAAAGCCGACGAAAAAGAGCGCGAAATACCCCAATACCTGCCGCCGCAAATCGGCAAACCCAAACGCCAACCGCTCGGCAAAGTGGGCAAAGGGAATCAACACAGCCAACAAAAAGAGCGCGCCTTGCACCACTCCTGCTTGGGTGCGCTCCACATCCCGATACGCGGCCGCGGCCAGTGCCCAAGCGCGGCGCGCCCGATCGACAAAGTCTTGGTGCCGATGCTCGGCGCGCGCGGCGGCGGCTGCTTTGAGCAACCCGGCGGACCGCTCGTGAAAGGCCGCCAGTCGCTCGTTCCGCACGCCGTGTCGCTCCAGCCGGTCAATCCGCTCGCCATTGAGCACGTGCATATCAGAAGCCGCCCGATAGACCGTGTCCACGACGCGCCCCCTCCCGTCCACCGCATACCCCACTCCGCTCGGAGCGTCCCGCGTCCCATTGAGCAACAGCAGGCGTCGCCCCAACCCATAGCGACCCGTAGCCATCACGGCCTTGAACCGCGCGGCCGGCCGCGTAAAAAGTACGCCGACCGGCTCGGTCCACGACCCCACCCGATTCGCATAGCTGAACAACTCCACTTCCGGGGCCGTCAGCGGCAGGCAGGCCCCGTACACCACGGGCTCGGCTTCGAGCACCGCGTCAATCGCTTGTACGCGTTCCAAGGTCAACAAATTGCGCGGATCAAAAATCCCAAACAGCGTCGTCCCCCGCAGCGGAGCGGTGACGATCTGCACCTCTTCCTCGGCCGCATCCATCAGCACCGTCAACGCCCGCCCGGGCAACTTGCGCTCCCCATTGATCCCCCAGTCCGGCGCATCCGTCACCGCTCCGGTCTCCGCATCGAGCCGATACGCTTCCAACCGCACCGGCTGCGTGTAAATGATGCCCGACTCAACCCCGGGAATGGCAAACCGCCCCGAATCATCGGCCACCGCCCAAAAATCCGGCCGCACCCCAGCCAACGTCGGCTGGCGCAGCCGCACCCGCACCAACGCCCCGGTCGTCGGCTGATCCGGCAAATAGCTGCGCGGCCCGTAGTGGACCACCTCCCCGCGAATGGTGCCAAACGCATCGTTGCCCCAAGCCCACGGCTCCAGTGCCGGGTCGTCTATGAGCGCGGGCAGCACGGCCCCCAGCAACGCCACTTGACCGGCCAACCAGTCAAAGCGCAATGCCGCGCTCGCGTCGTCGGGCGCGTCAAAGCGAGCGCGGCTGTCGTTGACCGTGCAAAAGGCCAACGCCGGACAGCCGGCGAGGGCCGCGACCGCCGCATCCAATGGCACCGTCAGGGCCATGCCCCCCAACCCCTCGCGGGCAAAGTCCTGCTTCAGGCCATTGACCAGCACCCGCTGGCCCCCCAACGCGGAATCCTCGTACGCCGTCACTTGCTTTAGCAAGCGATCGGTAATGGGCGGCGCGAGCAATGAGACGCGATACGGGGCTTGCGGCCTGAACGCTCCGAGCCGCGGGCTGTGCAACGACAGGTCCAAGCCGACAAAAAAGCGCGTCTCCAACGCCCGAAGCCGCTGCAAGAGTGCCGAGTCCGCGACCCCCTCGCGCCGCCCTGTGGCCGCCAACAGCAGCGGCGCGAAATGGCGCATACCCGCCATGTTCTCAAAGTGCCCGGCCGTCCACAGCAACGCGACCGTGCGCTTCGGCGGCTGCGCAGCAAACCCCCGGGCCAATTCCAACAACGCGGCCGCGCTCGCCGCTTGCTCGGCCCCGGGCGCGAGCGCGGGCACTGGCGACACCGCGTCGTAATGCGCGGCGAGAAAAACGACTTCCTTCTTTAGCGTTGCATCTCGCCCGGGGATCACGGCAACCACGTTCTGCGCCGTCACCTCTTGCCACGCCATCCGCCCCTGCAAGCGCACCTGCGCCCTTTCGAGCATTCGCAACCGCTCGGCCACATCTTGACGTGCGTACAGCCGCGGCAAGTCGGCCGGCACGTCGAGGAACTTTTGCTCGGCTTCCTTGCGATGCGCTCCAGCCGATTCCAAGAACACCACGGCCGCGGCTCCCAAGTGGAACGCATCCACCCAAGCGGTGCCCGAGGCATAGTCGAGCAGGACGATCCGCCCGGCCACCGGCTGCCCTTCGAGCCGGCTGCCGTCCCCGCCATCCACCAACTGCCCCTCAATCCCTTCGGCTGGCAGCGTGGGCGTCCGCACCAAATTGGGCCACACGCCGAACAATTCAAGCCGCTCGCCAGCGCATTCGAGCCAGAACCCCTCGTCGATGGGCACCAACACTGGGAACTCGTGCCGGTAGAATTCTGCTATCCCCAAGCCCTCCAGCTCGGCGATCAGCCACTCGCGGGCTGCGGTGGCCCCCGGATAGCCGGTCATGCGCGAGGCCGGGGCGGAGAGTGCCTCTACGGTGCGCCGCAGACTTGCCTCCCGCTCGGACTCGGCGGCAACCGGGCTTGTGAGCAGCAAGGCTATAAAACAAAGGAATGTCCCCGTGTCTAAAACTCGGAGGCTTGTTCGGCTAGCCAATTGCCATTGCCTTTTCCAAAATTTTCTGCCGTTAGCAATACCAATCCTCAGACAGATCGGCGAACGTTGGATTGGTGGTTCTTATCAGATCGAGTTTTTTCTTTCGCGCCCATCCCTTTAGCTGTTTCTCTCTTGATATGGCTTCAAGGATGTCGGATGTCGCTTCAAAGTATATCAGCCTATTGATGTTGTATTTGCTTGTGAAACCTAGAACGAGCTTGCGTTTATGTTCATAGATTCTTCTTTGTAGATTGTTGGTAACACCTATATAGAGGGTTCCTGAGCGATTTGTCATGATATAGACGAAGTATTCTTTCATTACCATCTCGTCTCACATTCTACTCTTGTCATGCTGAGGAAGCCGCCAGGCTGACGAAGCATCTCATACCTCACCAGACTACAAAACCACCGAACCTAAAAGAGATTCTTCGCTACGCTCAGAATGACAAAGATGCTTCCCACGACATATACCTCTGTCAAGCGAAACATGCCCTCCGCATACCCTCACCCCCAGAGCTTCGGCACCTGCTCCCGCAGCGTGACAAACGCGAAATAGCCAAAGAACGCACAAGCCCACAGCAAGGCCACAAAGCGCACCGGGTGCATAGCCAGCGCCCCCTTGAGCACGCGATTGTTCTGCCACAACAGCAACACCGAATACAGCAGCATAACCCCTGCGTTGAGCGAGGCACTCAAGACCAACAACTGCACCGGCTTGTTGTAATCCGAGAGCATGATCAGGATGCCTAAGAGGATCTGCGCCCACAGCAGGAGGAAGTAGAGCCGATTCCGCGTCCATCGGGCGTGGGTGCGCAGCCAGTTGGTCTTGATAATGTCGGTGGAGATGCGAGCGCAGGCGTCCAACAGCCCCAACTCGGTCGTCAGCAAAATGGCAATGCCCATCCAGTTGAAGAGATGCTTGAAAAAGCCGCCGCGCTCCTGCGCGATAAAGTCGCCCTCCGTGCCGATAAACCCCAAACCCTGTTCCAGCCCGGGTGCCTGTCTGGTGGTGGCGTAGGCGATCAGGGACAGCAGCATCAGCGACAGGACCGAGAGCGCGTAGAAGGTGATCAAGTGTTCGCGATTGGCCGCCTGCCACCAGCCGCGCCAGCGTCGCATGTTCGCTGGCGTCTGCTCGAAGTGATAGCCGATAGCACCCACGGCCTCTTCCCGGCCAGTCAGCGGGCTAGTCAGACGCCCCACGTACGCGCCCATGGCATAGCCTTTGTCGCGGACGAAATCGCTCTGCGCCAAGTTCATCGTCCCGCCAGCCCCGGCAAAGGCCAAAGCACCCAAAAAGAGCGGCAACTCCATTTCCTCGGGGATATAGCCGATATTGACGATGCCCTTGCACAAGTCCCACACGTGGCTCGGCTCTACGACCAAAAAGAAAATGACCAACAACAAGACCAGCACCGCGGCGATCAGCACCGTTTGGATGCGCTCTACCGTGCGGTACACCACCGGCCCCAAACTCAGCGCCAACCCGACCACCAACAAACTCGCAATCGAATAGCCGACCCGCGTGTTCTCGTCGCCGCCGAGCTCCCAAGTCAAGATAGTCGCCGCTCCAGACGCCCAGCCCGGCCACATCCACGGGACCACGTTGCACACCAGAAAAACTCCGGCCCAGCCCGACCACAGGCGACAAAACCCGGTCACCGCGGTCTCGCCGGTGGCCAGCGTCCAGCGCTCGATCTCCATGTTGATGAAATACTGGGTCAGCACCCCCACCATGCAGGCCCAGAACACCGCAAAGCCGAACTTGTACGTTATGTAACCAATGGTGCTAGTATGTTGACCGTGGTCATGGTAGTTCCTACGCTGAGGGTATCTCTGACCTTTCAGCCCCGGAGCGTCCTGATGACCACGGCCGAGTTTATAATAGCCCTGTTCTACCGCATTGACAATCAGATGCTTGATGTGCCCAAACACCCGCAAGCGTCCTTATATCCGAGTGAGGTGGTCACCTTAGGGGTGTTGTATGCGCTCAAAGGCGGGGGTAAACGGGCATTTTACCGCTGGCTGGTGCGGGACTGGCAGGCTTGGTTCCCGCGCCTACCATCGCGCCCCCGCTTGTTTCGCCTCTTCGCCGCTCATGCCGAGTGGACCGACCGCTTCCGCGCCGAGCTGACGACCTTGGGAGTGGTCGACAGCTATGGCATTGAGTTGCGCCATCCGGTGCGTCAAGGCCGGGCGCAGCACGCCATTGGGAAGAAAGGGCTCTCCAACCACCGTTGGATCGTCGGCGGCAAGCTGTGTATGATCGTCAATCAGTGGGGGCGGATCGTCGATTGGGATTGGAACACGGCATAAGTCCACGATTCGGTCTTTCATCCGATGATCCGACGCTTCCAACAGCAGATGATCGTCCTCAGCGACCAGGGCTTTCATGCCCAAGCGGGCGATCCGGCCAATCTGAAAGTGTGTCCCCGGAACACTTGGAACGAGCGGATGCTCATTGAGACGATCTTTTCCATGCTCACCCGAACCCGCCGCTTTAAGCAGCAGACCCATCGAGCGTGGGCGTATTTCACCGCCCATCTGAGCTTTGCCATGGCCGCCTTCAATCTGCGGGTGCAGTGGCATGGATTCCAACCCGATGAAAACGGATTCGTCCCGTTGTCTATCGCCGAGTTCGGATTGTAAAACACTAGCACCATTAGTTATGTAAGGCCAGAGCACGAACTCGCCGCTGCCCAGCGAAAGCCCCAACAGCAGGATGCTCGGGCCGACCAGCTTGCGCCAGTGGGGCGGCTCCGGTAAATCGCGGTACTGCCCTGCCGGCAGCCGATCGCAGGGGATTGCCTCGTGCGGCACGGGCTTAGTCGTCATATCGTCCCTCCCTCCTTAGACCTAAGTTGATACCGTTCAACGACAAAAGCCCCCAAGGCCCAGAGGCCCTAAGGGCTTTTATCTACGCAAATCGCGACCCAGCCTTAAAAGCTGAGTTGCAAGGAGAACTGGTGGACGCTGTCGAGGATGCCAAACGAGGTAAAGGCGTAATCCACGGTCGCGGCGTACCCGGCCATGCCCAATTTAAGGCCCAGCCCAGCCGTCAGCCCCTCCTCGCTGCGGCCAGCCGCTACGACCGCGCCGCTGACCTCATCGACCTTGTCGTCCTCTACGCCTTGGTAGTTGAGCTTGTACCCGGAGCGGAGGCTGAGCATGTCGAAAAGCTCCACCTCGGCCGCGGCGTAGAGCAGCTGCTCGGCGTCTTGCGGCTTAGTGGCATCGGCGAGCAAAGTGACCTTCATGCCGCTGTCTGGATCGTCGAGGACGGCCGCGGCCGCGCCAATGCTAAATATCAGCGGTAGCGGTGCGCCAATGTCGTAGAACTTCAGATCGCTGCCGAGATTGTTGATCCGAGCGCCAATGGTGTACCTCGAATTAACGCGGTAGAGCGCACCGAAATCAGCCGCATACGCAGTGGCACTGACGCCGTCAATGGTCTGGCGCACGATCTTGCCGGTCACCCCCAAGTTGAGTTTGTCAGTGATGTGGCGTGCCCACGTCGCGCCCACGGCCAAATCTCGGTAGTTGTACGTGCCCGAAGACTCGTCGTCGTTGGGCACAAACGTTCCCGCATCGAGCACGAATTGCGGCACCACGTCGCGATCGGCGGCAATGTCGCTCAACCCGAGCGTCACTACGCCAAGGCCCACAGTGCCTAGATCGCCCATGTCGTGCGCGAAGCCAATGGCGTCGTGCGACAAATCCGCGATCCACGAGTTGTGCGAGAGCAGCACTTGGCTTTGGCCGCTCAGGGCCGCACCGGCTGGGTTCCAAAACAACTGATGGACGTCGCCGGCACGGGTCGTATAGGCCGAGCCGAGCGCGACCGGCCTGGCCCCTACGCCGATCTTGAGAAAAGCGGCACCGGTCAGGCCAGACTTGCGCACATCGGCGACCCCAGGTTGCGCCAGCAAGAGGGCCAACCCCAGCCCTGCAATGAGTTTCAACGCTTTCATTTTCAAGTCTCCCTGTTCGGTTCAGCGCAGAATGGCGAAGTGCCCGGTCTGGGTTCCGCCCGGATACTCGGCCACGTAGATGTATAGCCCGCTGGCTACCTCAATGCCGTCCTTGGAAAACATGTCCCAAAACAGCGTACCGTCGAACGGGTTGGTACTGTCGAAGTAGAGCACATCGATGATCTGCCCAGCCACATCGAAGATGGTGATCTTAGTGCCGGTCGGCAGGTTGATGAAGAGCATCTTGTGCTCAGTGCCCGTGTCGTGCAGCGCGCCTTTCTTATAGGGATTGGGCACCACGCGAATGGCGAGCGCGCCGCTTGCGAGGTCGCCCGCCGCGGCCAGCGGTGCTTTGAGAATAAACGGCGCACCAATGGCCTTTTGCCCCTCCAAGCTGGCGGGAAAAAACGAACTAGCGGTCGCGTAGTGGTACGTGTTTTTCCACAACCCATCGCGGCCGTTGAAGTTGTGCCGATGCGTCTCCAGCGAGCTAAAGGGCTGGCCGTTGATCTCGCCCGCCTCGTCGTCGTACGCTGCGACATAGTAGTAATAGGTGAAGCCAAAGGTCACTAAGTCGCTGTTGTCGGCAAACTTGTACTTGAACACGTCGCTGTCCGGGCCGTCGTTGAGGTAGTTGCCCACCTCGCTTGCGGGCACGTGGGCGATCAGCCGATAAGGCCCCCACGCGGCCGGCTCCTGCGGCCTGTAGGCGCCAGAGCTGATGTTGGGATTGTTGTCGGCGCCAAAGGCCGCCAGTTGTGCGTCCGTGGGATTGACCTCGGTCTGCTCGTGGTAGCGGTCGATGATGCGCAAGCCGACGTCGAGCGAATTGACCCGGGGGAACAAAGTTGAGCGATAGACCTTGTAGCCAGCAAAATCAGCGGCCGCTTCGGCCCGGTCGTCCCACTTGACATCGACTTTGACGTCCGTGTTGGGCGCTACTTCGAGGTGAGGGGTCGGCGGCGGCGAGGGGACCGCAAAGTCGTTTTCATAGACCCATTGCGCCGTGCTGCGTGCGGCGCGGGCCCCCTGCAAGCGGAACCCCGCGTACTCCACGAGCACCAAGTTGATGGTCTCGCCCACCTCCAAGGAGAACGGGCCGATGCCCACCTGCAACATGCCGTCGAAGTTGTGGTCAATCGCATAGCCCCGCGTCCACGCCCAGTCGGGCTGGTCGTCTAGCGAACGGCTGGGATCGATCTCCCAATTTTGGATGAACGTGTTGTTGTACTTCATGTCGCCCAGTGGCTGGCCGCGCTCGCCTTCGGGGCGCACCGCATTGACGAAGGAGAGTGGGTCGCCGGGCACGATGTCCGCGTGGTCGGGATCAAACCAGTTGGGGTCGGGCACCAAGCTGCTCTCGTTCTGGAGTGCGGCCCCCTTGTCCCAAGCGCGGCTGCCGACTTGTTCGCCGTCGAAAAACGCGGCCATCGCATAGATGTGATTCTCGCGCGGATTGCGGAAGCCGCCGTCGTCTTTGAGCACCGAGGTAAACCAACCGCGCTCGGCCTGTACGCCGACCGGGTGGCTGTCGTAGATGGTGCGCTTGTCCTCGGCACTGGCGCTGCTGCCGCTTGCTGGCAACGCGCCCTGCTTGGCGGCGATCCACTGCATCCCATTGTAAATGTCGTAGTAGTATCCCCGCCGGCGCATGGTGACGCCCAGCAGGCGCGCTCCATCGGCCGACCAGCCGGTCGGCGTATCAAAGACCGGATGCGGCTCCCCGAGCGTGCTAGGCGACGGGCCGGTAAAAACGACCGGCACATCCCAAGGCGCACCGTCCGAGTCGGGCGTGGCGTCGTAGCCCGAGGTCGGGCCGGTAAACCACCCCGACGCACCGCGACGACCATTGTTGCGGTTGGTCATGGAATTGATCGGCTCGTTTTGCAGATGCAGGGTGAGCGCGTGGATGCGGTTGTCGGTTTTTTCGGCCGTGCCGTCGCCATCGGCGTCGAGCACGCCGGTGTTGGTCAACTCCAACTCGACGACGATGAAGTCGTTGAGGTTGGCGTGGTTGGCGGCAAACTGCCGCATCCGCCAGCGCACATCCACGCCGAGGTTGGTCGGCATCGCGCCCTCGTAGCGCATTTCATTGCGGCTGTCGTCAGCCCAGTACGCGCCCGGGCTGGTAAAGTTGCGCTCGGCATCGCCCGCACCCGCCAAGTGGCTGGTGTAGAACCCGTGCAGGTACTGCTTGGCCCGGGGCGCGTTGCTGTCGGTGGTGATGTTGATCTCATCCGGGCTGTACTCGGTCATCTGCAAATCTTGACCCCAAGGCAGGTGCAGATTCTCGCCGCCCGGATAGGTCTGGGTCGGGGTGGTCCACTGGCGATCCCAGTTGCCGACGCGAAAGAGCGTAAAGCGCGCGGTCGGGTCGTCATCTGTTTCGCGATACCAAGAGCCGGCGTTGCTGGGAAAAAAGGAATCCCACAGATCGCCAGCCGTGAACACGCCGCCCTCTTGAGCCGCCGTCACCCCGGCCGCGGCGACCACCAACGCGGCCGCCAGCCGGGACGCAATCTTCGTGCGTTTAACCATCTTAGTAGTCCTCCTAGAAATCCACGGTGACGCCGAAATTGGCCATGCGCGGGATGTCGTAAATCGCTTGGCTCTGGCCGGTGAAGGCCCGGTTGAGGTCGCCAGTTGGGTCCCCCTCTTCCTCCCACTTGGAGGTAGAGCGGATGTTGCGATTGTCCCACGTGAGGATGTTCTCGCGGTCGAAGAGATTGCGCACCTCAAAGAAGGCTCCGAGTGCTAAACCTCCCAACTCGAGGGCGCGGTGGAGCCGCAGGTCCGTGCGCATGTTCCACGGGGCCTGCCGGGTCTCGCGCTCGCGCGGGTCTTCGGTGGTGGCCGTCACATTGTAGTTGAAGCCACTCTCAGCCGTTGAGATCAAGGTCAACCCGACCTGCGCGGGCAGCTCGGCCAGCAGGGTAACGGCGAGGCGGTGGGCGCGGTCGTACCCGGTGACCAATGGATTGCCGCCGCCGTTGACATTGGCCTCGTACGTGTTGAACTGCTCCTTGTTGGCTAGGGCCGTCTCCAAGGCTTGGACGTCGGTTGCGGCGTTGACCGAAAACGACGTTTTGTCTGGAAAGGGCGTCGAGTTATTGCCGTTGCGCGACGCCTTGATGTAGCTGTATGCGTAGTTGACGCGGCCGTTGATCTTGCTCTGCGACCGGCGCTCCACTCCGAGCTCAATGCCGCGGCTGTCGGCGTACCCGCCGCTGGTGTTGAGATTGTAGTTGGCAAAACCAGCGTCGGCCGGGCTGATGGTAAAGCCGAGCCGCCCGTAGTTTTCGATGTCGCGGTAGTAGGCCGTAACGTCGAACAAGTATTCGGGCGCGAAGCTGTACTGCAGGCCCATCTCGTACGCAGTGGCCGTCGTCGGATTCGCCTCGACATCCGGCAGGTTCGGCCACGCTGGGTTGGTGAGGCTGCCGTAATCTTCGTAGAGGAACGAAAACGACGGCGGCGAGTAGAACTTGCCCCACGAGTAGTGCATGGCGGCCTGCTCGCTGATCGGGTGCGAGATTCCCAGCCGCGGCTGCCAGTACCAGCGCGTTGCAACCGCCTCGCCGCGGATCGGGCGGCGGTACGTGTGGGTCTGGCCGCTTTGGTAGGTGTATTCGGCCTCTTCCGACGGGCGGAAAAAGTCGGCCAATTGCTCGGCGTCTGCGTTGAAGCTGTCGAGCCGCAAGCCGGCGTTTAGGACGATGCCCTCGTACTCGACTTTGTCCTGCACGTAAAAGGCGAGCTCGCTCGGGGTGCGCTCGTATTCGGCGATCTCGTAGGGCAGGTTGGAATAGCCCACCGTAATCTGCGTCCGCTGCATGAGGTTTGAGACCGTGTGGCTGCGGAAGAGCAGGCCGGCCTTGAGCTGATGGTGGTAGTTGTACTGATGGGTGATGTCGGCCTTGACCTGCATCACGTCGCGGTTGAGCTCCTCAAAGTAGAAGCCGGCTTGCGCCAAGCGGTACTGATTGTCGCCAAAGGGCAGGTCGAAGTTGCGCGAATTGCCCGGGTTGGTGGTGAAAAAGGTAAAGTTGCCGTCGGCGTCGGCCCCAGAGCCGTCAACGCCTAGGTACTTTTCCGACTCTTCGGCGCTGTCGATGAAGATGAAGTCGCCATTCTCGCTGGTCTCGACGATGCCGTCGCCGTCGCCGTCGGAGTAGCCGAATTTGCTCATGCGCGAAACCTGCGAAATTTTGACCTCGTAGAAGGTGTTGTTAGAAAGCGAGTGACTCATCCCCAGATAGGACATCGTCCCCAGCTTTTTGTTGCCGAGGGCCCCGGCCGGGAAGTACGCGTAGCGGCCGCTGAAATTGCGGTTGACCCAACCGCCCAACTCGCCGCCATCGTCGATCATCGCATTGGCCGTCAGCTTGATGTTCTGGCTGAGGCGGTGGGTCAGCTTGAGCGAATAGCGTTGCGAGCGATTGAGCGCGTTGGGAAAGAGTCCCTCGTCGTTGAGATAGCGCGTGGTCAAGTAAAAGTGGGTGCGCGGCAACGGCAGCTTGCCCCCCAGCGAAAATTCCATCTCCGTGGAGGGATTGTCGCCGTAGGTAACTTGCTCGGGGTCAAAAATGTAGTAGTTCTCGGCCTTGGCTTGGTCGGCCTCGTCCTCGGACGCCTGTAAGTCGTCGCGCACCTGTAGGTAGCGGTCGAAATAGGTCGTCTCATCAACGGTGCCGTCGTCGCCCGGCTCGGGGTTGACTAAGCCGGCATAGACCTCGGGGCCGGCGTTTTTGTAGCCGCTGACGCCGCGGCGGAGAAACAGCCGCCCTTCTAGCTCGTCGCCGCCTTCGCGCGTGACGACATTGACGATGCCCGCGCTAGCCGCGTCGTACTCGGCGTTGAAGGTGCCGGCGATGATGTCTAGCGACTGCACGTTGCTGGCGTTGACGCCGACCGCGGTGAATTCGCCCTCCGAGGTGCGCTTGACGTCCGTATAGGGGTTCCAAGTGCCTTGGCCTTCGCCGGCGCGGAAGTACGTATCCGATACATCGATCCCATCGACGAGCACTTTGGCCTCGGCCTTGCGCCCGCCGCGGATATAGCCGCGGAACACGCTCGGCGTCGTGTTGATCAGATCCTGCAAGTCGGCCACCGGCATGGTGTTGTTGAGCTCGGAACGGCCGATCGTCGCCCGGCTAGTCGTCAGCGAGCGCTCGACCAGCGGTGCTTCGGCGACCACTGTTACTGTCTCGCCTTCAATCGCCTCGACTTGGAGCTCGAAATCGACGGTCGTCGTCAGGTCCAAGCGGACCTCGATTTGGGTCTGGCGCACCGTCTGGTGCCCCACGTAACTCGCTTCAACCGAGTACGTGCCGGGGGGGATATTGAGCAAAAAATAACGCCCCCTATCGTCGGCTGTAGTGCCAATTCGCTCGCCGCCGACTTCGACTTCTACATTGGCTCTAGGCAATGCCTGCCCGGAATCGTCTCGTACCACGCCGGCGATCTTGCCGTTGCCAGCCAACGCCGGCAGCGCGAGCAAAGCGCAAACCAGCACCGCGCCAAGTGCGGCCGGCCTCTTCCCTCTCTCAATGTGCATGAGTGCCCTCCGTGCTAGAGGTGAGGTGAACAAATCTAGCGCGGTTGCCGCAAATTTTGCCCAACCGCGCCACTGAAGCGAGAACCATAAAGAATTTCAGGCCAACCTGTCAATCAAGCCCTCGTCCCTCCCGCCAAGCCACCAACGGATGCTCTCGCCGCTGCATGGGAAATTCCACCCGCCCCCCGGTGATCTCCGCTTCGTACGCCCCCAAGATCATCTCCAAGGCCGCCACCGCGTCGCGCGCACTCGACAGGGGCTCGCGGTCGGCTTCGGCCGCGTCGATCAAATCGGCGACCGCCAAGTCGTTGCCCGTGCTCAGGGATTCGTCCGCCACCTCGTCTAAGGCGACCCACTGCTGGTTCGCATTGGCTGGATCAAACACCGGATGCGGATAGAGCATGGCCGCGCCACTGCCGCCGCCGCGCAACGCGATCACCCCTTCGCTGCCCTCGATCTCCAAGCCCATCCGCTGGCCCCCGCCCCCGGCGTCTTTCCGCGAGTCAAAAAAGCCTGCCACCCCGCTCTCGAAGGCAAAGTAGCTGTGGATGCAATCGCCCGCGATCGGTCCCACCGGCTCGGTTGCCTCGCGCACGTCTTTGACCGTTAGCAGCCGGCCTTGGTGCGCGATGTGCGCCGTCATCCATGCCACATCGCCGGCAAACAGGCGCATCATATTGAACAAGTGCGTCCCCAACACGATCATGTCCTCGCCCCCGCCGCGCCGGTCCTGTTTGCCGTGGGCGCGAATGGCCTGTACCGCGCCGATCCGCCCCTGCGCCAACACCTCCTGGACGTGCTGGATTCTCGGCAGGTACGCTCCCTGATGCGCCACGGCGACCTTCCGCCCGGTCGCCGCGGCCTTGGCCACAATCAGGTCGCCGTCAGCCAAGTTCCAAGTCATGGGCTTTTCGCAGTACACGTGCGCCCCTGCCTCCAAACAGGCCAGCACCATCTCCAAGTGACAATCGGTCCAGCGCGGCCCAACCGTCACGATCTCTGGCTGCTCGGCCGCTAGCATTGCGCGCCAGTCCGCGTACGCACGGGGAGCGGCCAATTCCGCTTGCTTGGCCTGCCGTTCCTCGGCGTCCTCGTCGGCGATGGCTACCACCTCGACGCGCGGGTGGTTCTTCAAGCCCCAGTGCAACCCGTGTCCCCAATTGCCCCGGCCCGTGCGGCCAATGGCAGCTGCTCTGTACATCTTCTCGTCGCTCATGCTGCGCTCCTTTCAGTTGAGTTCCTACGATATAGAACCATTCAGCTCGGTGCGTCAATTGTCTGCACTCGGTTGCTAAGGTTATACTCAACGTTGTATGTATATGTATTGACGAGGAGGAAGCAATGGTACTGTTAACCGATGAAGAATTACTGGAGACGTTTGAAACGCAACTGCCGGCCCTGCTCAAACGGCATCCCGAGCTAGAGCCTCGCATCTATACGGCGTTCATCGAAACGTTTGCCACCAAAAAAGAAGTGGCGGCCGTGCTTGCTGAGTTGCATGCCTTCCGCGGCGAGTTTAACCAGTTCCGCTCGGAGGTCAACGAGCGCTTTGAAAAAATCGACGAGCGCTTTGAACAGATCGATGAGCGTTTTGAACAGATGCGCCAGCAGCTAGCCTATACAGACGCCAAGGTCGATTTGACGGTCGGGGGGTTCCAGCGGCGGGCGGGAAGGAAGCTCGAAAACATGGTCGCCGAGGTGTTGCGCTTTGGCCTGAAGCGGCAAGACGTGTCCGCAGACAACGTGCGACTGCGGCAGAAGCTGGCGGATGGGGAGGGGGTAGTGGGCCCGGCCGGACGAACCTATGAGGTCGATATTCTGATCGACAACAGCTCCCTATTGGTCTTTGAGGTCAAGTCGGCCGCCTGTAAGGTCGAAGAGATAGATCGGTTTGCCGACAAGGTGGCGTTGGTGCGGCGGCAGCATCCCGACAAAGCGGTCGAGGGCGTCCTCATCAGCTTGGAACCGGCCCATACCGTAAAAGCGCGGTGTGCCGAATGGGGCATCCAAATCGTCTGAGCCGCCCGCTCTTCACCGCACCCCTACGTACACCACATTTCCCACCTCTCCGAGGCAAAAGTCGATCGCCATCCACGCGGCCGCCCCCATGAGCTGCCCGGCGATCAGCCCGGCGAAGAGCGGCTTGTACATGCGGTAGCCGCGCGTACCCGCAAATTTGAATATCACGGCCTTGCACAACCAGCCCAAGAACACCGAAAACCACGCCACGCCCATGACCCAACTGTCGCTCACCGGCAGGCCGATGTAGTGTAGCGGCCACCACGCGAAGTGGTGCTGCATGTAAATCAGCGCGCCCATCAAGGCCGCGCCCACGCCCGTAAACAGCAGCCGTGGCCGGATGTGATCCCAGCCGACGGGATTGAGGATTTTGTCCTCCAAGAAGCGATAGGCCAGCGTCGGCACCCCGAACTGGCGCAGGTTGATCCCGCCGTGCGTGTAGTTCAAATAGAGGGTAATCCAGAAGGCGCCCATCATGCCGACGACAACCGCGATGACCAACCCCCAAAACAGGCGTCGGTGCTGCGCTCCGTGCCCGTGCGCCAGCTTGAGCGCGTTGGCGGTGGAAGCCATGACCGTGGTGCGCATTTCAGCGGCCCAAGAATAGCTCAGGCTAATCGACGCCAGCCCCTTCCATCCAATGGCGTCCGTACCCAAGGTATAGACCGCAAAGGGCTGCGGCAGCATGGTCGAAGAGGTAAATCCCACGCCGCCTTGGGCAATGACCCGCGCAATGGCCAAGAAAATGGCAAACGCTCCGCAGAAAAACACCACGGCCGCGACCACCGGCACCCCGCTCAACACCAGCCAGCCGAGGAAGTAAGCCGCACAGGCGATCCACAGCCACACGGCCGCCCGATAGGAGAGAATCTCGTCGCCATCGTCGGCCGGTGCCCCGCGCCTGAACGCCGCGCGGAACACTTGGCGCAAGTGGCCCCGCGCTGTCCACAGGATCGCCGCGACCAACACCAGCATCGCCCCCATCCCTTGGTGCGACAGGGCGACCGAAGACCCAGTGAGGGCCTCGTTGTGCCCTTTGACCTGAAAGCCGACGACGCTGAAAACCCCGGTCTGGCAACGGCTCAACAAGTGGAAAAACCACACCGAGAACGCCACGTTGAGATTGAGGAAGTACGCCACGCCAATGATCGCGAAGTTGACGAAGATGTGCAGCCGCACGCTATCGCGGAACAGCGTCAGCGGGTCAAACACCAGCCGCACCTCGGGCACGTAAAAGAAGTAGTGGTTTAGCCCGTCCAGCAGTTGGATGGCAAAGGGCAGCGAAAACCCGACCCACATCAGCGGGTTGCGAAACAACGGCGGAAAAACGCCCTCGTCGTTGCCGCGCAGCATCTCCAAGGGCACCTGCGCCAATGGGAACACCAGCCGCTCCTGTTCGACCCAAGGCCGCCGGAAGACGACCATAGTCGCGATCATCAGTAAGTAGATGGCCACCATCGCGCTGCCCCACGCCGCCAGCGGCACCAGCCAAGCTCCCCACGGGATGCCCATCCCCTCGGGCAGCCCTTCGTAAAAAAAGCGCGCCACCTCGGCTTCGTGCGGCGCCAGCCAAGCGGGAATGAGCGGTTGAATCAGCTCGGCCCAGCGGTTTTCTGGGGTGGCGTAGTAAAAGGGGCGGGTGAGGATGTGGCACAGATTGGTCACCAATCCCCACGTGGGAATCGCCGACGCCACGACCATCATGGCGTACACGACCACCAACTCGCTCGTGCGCAAGGCCCGCGACTTGCACACCACCTTGAGGAAGGGGTTGACCAAGCCCACGAGCAGCAGGAAGACCATCATCGCGCCGGCCGCGAGGTAATCCGAGGTCAAGCCGGCGTTTTGCAGGACGAGTACTGTATAGGGACAGGCCAGATTCAAAAAGAGGGCCGCCCCCGCACCCAGTACCAGGGCGCGCCGCGTCACCTCCAAGCCGGTTCGCTCCTTGTGCATGTGCCCTTAATTCGCAATTCCCAATTGAATTTTGCTGTGGTCTAGCGGGAAGGCTGGCGCATGACCATGACAAACAGGATGAGCCAGTAGATGTTTTGCACCGTCCAAAAGAAAATGACGATCCACATCAGCCGGTCGAGCATGGCGCACCAAGCAAAGACGGTCAGATGAGTGTCAAATCCCAAGCGGATGTAGGAGGGCGGAATGCCGTACTTGCTGCACCAAGCCAGCGATTTACTGTCTAGCTCTTCTTTCACCGTGCCTTTGCCGTATATCTGAGCGGTAAGTAGGGTCAATGTGTGCGTGACGAATAGCGCGGCGAACGCTCCGCCGGCATACAGACCGGCTAGCGGAGAGCCAAGTTGATTATAGAGGCCCAATCCTAGGCCGGCAAACAGGGCGGCTTCGCCAATTCGGTCTAAGGCCGCGTCCAGCCAAGCCCCCTTCGGGGAAGAAAGGCCGGTCAGCCGCGCCACTGCTCCGTCGCTACCATCAAGGGCACAGGCTAGCTGGATCAGCAGTCCGGCCGCCAGCATGGAGGGCCAATGGGCCGTAGCGATCAGGCCGGCGCCGGCCAGCAGGCAAGAGAAACTGATCCAAGAGATGGCGTTGGGGGACACCCCTAGAATCAGGAACAATTTGGTGAGAGGCAGGGACAGATTTCGGTACACCAAGACGGAGATCAGACCAACCCCCTCGGACTGAGCGGCGCGAATTTCTCGAAAGGAGGCCGATGGCATATTGATTTATAGGGTGGTGCCAAGTGGGAAAAAGCAAGGAAAGGGCAACTCCATTAAGTAAGTGTACCCGGTCCATCCTTTCAAACCCAACCATACCCCAAGCCCAAGGGAATAGACGGTCGAACAGGATTTGATCATTTTTGCATTGGGCGCGGTGTTTGACCCGCTCTATGGGGTCGTCTATTATTTCGCCATCGCGCACTGGCCATCGTCTCAATGGTGGTGCGGTCAAAAAACGAAGGGCCTTATGGAGCCTAGCCCATCCGTCGGACGGATCAAAAGATGAGAAACCACCCCACATTGGCGATGCCGTTGCCGCGTGTCGCGCCGACCCCCTCGTACTTCCAGTGCCAAGATGTTATTTTCAGCATGTTACATAACTCATTGAAAAACAATAAGTTATCCCCCCCCCCCACTTTTTCTCCGTTAGACTCCGGTCTTTTCGCTCCACTCAAAGGCTGGATGATCGCTTCGCTGATGCGCGGCGATTTATTCGCGGCCGGATGGGCAGCGGTCTGTACGGCTCTATGGCCGCAGGGCCGGATGCTTGGGATTCCCGCATCCGCATGGGCGTGGTATGCGCGGTTGCTCGAGGACTCCAACGGTATAAAGGGGAGGCCCAAGTGCTTCTCGGGGCCGGACCGCCGAATTTAGGTCTATGCGATGAGTCCTAAAGTCTATGTACCTATGTGCGCGGATTTGCTCCACCAAGGGCATCTAAACATCATCCGCATTGCACGAGAATTGGGAGAAGTCACCATTGGCCTGATGACCGACGAGGCCATCGTCAGCTACAAGCGCCTGCCCTATCTGAACTACGAGCAGCGCAAGGCTATCGTCGAAAACATCAAGGGCATAAGCGCGGTAGTGCCCCAGACGACGCTCGACTACGAGCCCAACCTGCGCCGCTTGAGGCCGGACTACTTCGTCCACGGCGACGATTGGCGCACCGGCGTCCTGCGGGAGGCGCGCCAGCGCGTCATCGAGGTGCTCAAAGAGTGGGGCGGAGAAGTGGTCGAGCCAGCGTACACCCCGGGCATTTCCTCGACGCGGCTGAACGCGGCCATCCGCGAAGTGGGCTTTACGCCCGATGTCCGCCGCCAGCGGTTGCGCCGACTACTGGCCGCCAAGCCGCTGGTGACCGCGCTCGAAGCGCACAGCGGCCTCACCGGGCTGATCGTCGAGAACGCGCAAGTAGAAGCGGGCGGCCAAACGCGGGAATTCGACGCCATGTGGGTCGGCAGCCTCACCGACTCCACAGCGAAGGGCAAGCCCGACACCGAATACGTCGATTTGACCTCGCGCATGGCCACGGTGCAGGAAATTTTGGACATCACCAACAAGCCGCTCATCCTCGATGGCGATTCCGGCGGCTTGGTTGAGCACTTTGTCTTGGCGGTGCGTACGCTGGAGCGGATCGGCGTTTCGGCCATTGTCGTAGAAGACAGAATGAGCCCCAAGGGTACGGCCGCACCGCACCAAGAGGATGCCGACGCCTTTGCCTACAAAATTGAGCGCGGCAAAAAAGCCCAAATAGCCGACGACTTTATGATCATGGCGCGCATTGAGTCCCTTATCGCCGGCAAAGATGTGCGCGATGCTATCGAACGAGCGCACACGTACATCGGCAGCGGAGCCGACGGAATCCTAATCCACAGCCGGGCAAAGACCCCGTGCGAAATCCTCTCCTTCTGCGACGAATACGCCAAGTTGCCCTCTCGCGTCCCCTTGGTCGTAATGCCTTCGACCTTTAGTCAGGTGACCGAGCAACAACTCGTCGATGCCGGCGTACAGGTGGTCCTCTACGCCAATCACCTACTGCGTAGTGCCTATCCAGCCATGCTCAAAACCGCGGAGTCCATTCTCTTGCACCAATCGGCCTATGAAGCAGAAGAACTGTGCATGTCCATTGAGCAGATCCTACGCCTGATTCCCTTTCGGGACTAATCGCAGTGTCTCGCTAGCTCGTCCGAAAAATTGGAGCACCAAAGCGGCGATCCATACGCCTATCTCTACTCGCTCGTCGCCTTCGTCTCGCTTGCCATGACCCACATAGCCACCCTGATGACCGCCGCGGCCTTTGGCAAGGGGCAGCTAGCGGAATCTGCCGGCCGCGGCCTGATGGGCCGCTTGGGCCGCCTCGTGCGCGTATCGCCGCTAAAATTGCGCAACTACCTGCGTAGCGGCATTGACGTCTATCTGATGGTTTTTGCATTGGGCGCGGTGTTTGACCAGCTCTATGGGGTCGTCTATTATTTCGCCATCGTGCAGAACCTCTATTGGCTGGCCATCGTCTCAATGGTGGTGCGGTCAAAAAACGAAGGGCCTTATAGAGCCTAGCCCATCCACTGTGCTAGTGGCCGTTCTTGGTCCCGCAAAGCGCGCTTCTTCCGCTGCCCGACGGAGGGTTGCGTTAAATCGCGATTTCCAAACACTGCACTCAACGGACTAAAGGTCGTTGTAATGGAGACGCCAATATGCTGAAGCGCATACATATCCGCGGATACAAGTCGCTCGAAAACGTCGAAGTGCGTCTGTCCCAGCTCGTGGTCCTGTTCGGCCCGAATGCCGCCGGTAAGAGCAATTTGCTCGATGCTTTGCAATTGCTGTCAAAGCTGGGGACGAGCCGGACGCTCAAAGAGGCTTTTGATCCACCCTATCGCGGCAAGCCGCTCGAATCCTTCACCATCGGGCAAAAAGGCATCAAGGGGCTGCTCGAACAGGAGCGGCTGTCGTTCTCGATTGAGGTCGATCTGAGCTTGTCGGACGCGGTCGTCGAGTCCGTCAATCGCCAGATACTAGAAATGCGTCGTCCGCACGGCGCGGTCGAATCTAAAGAGAGAAGCAAGCTCCCGGCCCGCGTCCGCGAACGCGATCTCCGCTATCGCATTGAGGTGGAGATGCTGCCCCGATCGGGCGTCCTGCGCGTGGCAGACGAATACCTCGCCGCCCTCAACAGCAAGGGCGAGCCCACCGGCAAACGCAAGCCCTTTCTCGAGCGGCAAGGCGAAAGAATCCACCTGCGGCACGAAGGACAGGCGCACCCCACCTATTACGAGCGTTACCTAGATCACACTATTCTCTCCATGCCGCATTATCCACCGCACTATCCCCACTTGGCCGCGGCGCGACGCGAGTTGGAGAGTTGGCTGTTCTTCTACTTTGAGCCGCGCGAACGCATGCGCGCCGCCAACCCAGTAAAGGAAGTGCGCCACATCGGCTTGATGGGCGAGGAACTCGCCGCCTTCCTCAATACCATGAAGGCAACCGATGCCAAGCAATTCAGGGGGGTTGAAAAGGCACTGCACGCGCTGATGCCGACCATCGACGGCATTGAGGTGGAAGTGAGCGATCTCGGCGAGGTTGAACTGCGCCTCAAGGAAGGCGGTGTGGCGATTCCGGCCCGCGTACTCTCCGAAGGTACGCTGCGGATGCTCGGGCTTCTGGCCCTAACCGGAGTTGACGACGCGCCGGCATTGGTCGGGTTCGAGGAACCAGAAAACGGCGTTCACCCGCGCCGGATTCAGTTGATCGCGGAACTGCTGAAAACGCAGGGAATTCTGCAACAGACGCAGTACATCGTCACTACGCACTCGCCGATCCTGCCCGATCTGCTCTCGGACAACTCCCTGTTCGTGATGAACCGGACCGACCGCAAGACGCGAATCGAGCCGTTTTCTACTTGGGGACCATTGGGCTGGCGCAGTGGCATCGATCAGGCCCTCTCGGAGCAGCAGGAGGCCCTGCCCGTATCCGAGCGCATTCTGCGAGGGGACTTCGATGCGTGAGATCGCGCTCTTCGTCGAAGACTACGCGCATCAGCAGATCATCGGTGCTCTCGTGCGGCGGCTCTCCGTGGAATGCAATACCGCTATAAGGCTAGACTGGCGCGTCGCAGTCGGCGGCCACGGCAAAGTCATCACAGAGCTTAACTACTACATGCGCGACCTGAAGCGGCAGGGTAGGCCCTATCCCGACTTGATCGTCGTCGCCACCGACGCCAATTGCAAAGGACTGAACGAGCGTACGCGGGAGATCGTCGGCCGTGATGACCCCGCGCCAATGATCCTTGCCATTCCCGACCCGCACATTGAGCGTTGGCTGCTGCTCGATGGCGCGGCCTTCAAGGCTGTGTTCGGTAAGGGCTGCGATGCACCCGATCAGAAATGCGATCGCGGGCGCTACAAACAGCGGCTGATTGAGGCCATTTATGCCGCGGGAACAATACCTAGACTTGGCGGTATTGAATATGCGGAAGACATTGTAGAGCAGATAAATATCAACCGCGCCGCACGAGTGGATAAGTCTTTCAGGCACTTTGTGGAGGCTCTCCGCAATGCGTTTCAGGGCTGGCAACCATGACCCCAACCGACAAACACCTCATCGAGTTATCCAACAAGGAGAACCCCGTGGACGCCATCGCAGCCATCGGCGGCAGCCGGCCCCTCAACGCCGAGGAGTTCGCTCGCCGCGCTTACAAGTATGCCCTCAATCCCGCTCGCAACTCGCTCAAGGAAATCCTCGATCAGGGCGCGTCGGTAGCCGCAACCCCCCCCCTGCTGGGCGGCTTCAACGACGTGCCGTGGCACAAACTGCGCGACGCCGAGGTCCACGCTTGGGCCAAGGCCGGTTGGTCGTGGATCGTCAACGACGCCGAGCACAGCCAGTGGGAAGGCTGGTACGGCCGCGAGCAAAACGCCGTCCTCGCGCGCCACGGCCTCTTGCCGGTTCAGCGCCTCGCGCGCGAAGCCCGTTCCGAACACGGCGACGCCTTCCAGCTCGGCACCCGAGCGACGATGCGCCCTTACGGCACCACCTACGAGGAGGCCGAGTGCTATTTCCGCGCCATCAACTTCCCCGTCCCCGGCCAAGCCACGCCAGACGACCGTGGCGGGTATCCGGTCCGCGACGGCGAGCGGACCATGATGTTCACGCCCGACCAGTTGCGCGGCACTGAGACCGAAACCCAAGGCTGGATTCAGTTCGAGACCAAGGAATACATCATGGACCTCGAGCTCCGCGACCGCGTCCTCGACCTGATGGCGGCCCAAGGACGCAACAAGACCTGTGGCTTTGTCGGCCCGTTTGACGCCATCCTGCGCGAGGGCGACCTCCCGGAAGTCAACGACGCGGTCAACGCCCTGTTCCGGGCCGCGGCCGAGCGCGGCATCCACACCGGGCGCGTCGTCGGGCACGGCGCCATGGAAGACCCCCAAGACATTGAAGACGGCATGGTCGAGGCCATCGACAATGGGGCGCGCCTCATCTGCGTCCATCCTCTCACCAGCGACATGGTCTTCCGCGGCGCTTACGCCATGGCCGAGCCTTTCTTCCGCGCCTGCAAGCGCTGCGGCTTTTGAACACCCCTCACATTTAGTTTAGGAGTTCTCATGCACCTGTTTTGCGTACTGATCGGCATGGTCGCACTCGTGGGCACGGCCGTCCACGCCCAACCCCTCAGCTACGACCCTTACTACGTCCTGCCGGGCGGCCGGGGCTACACCAGCGTCGATATTGGAATTGATACCAAGGCTTCTCCGTCCGCGCTCGCAGAGCTCAAGGACGAGAGCGACATCGTGGCCATGGCCAAATTCAATCCCCACGCTCGGTTTGAAGCGGGGGCTCACCTCACCTTTGGCTTTTTTAAGGACGGGCACTCCAACTTTTCGTCGCTCGTGGTCGGCGGCAAGTACCAGCTCGGCGTCGATCGGGCGGCAACCGCCAGCATCGCGCTGCCGGCGGGCGACATTCCCGACCCGGGGCTGGCCGTTGGCCTCATGCAGACCGTGCGCCTAAGCCCCACCTTCCGCCTCAACACTCGGTTGCAGATTGCCGCGCTCAAAGGCTACGCGGCCGAAGGCCTCGTCGGCGAGCTCTTGCTCGAGCCAGCCCAAGTATTCAGCGAAAGACTAAGCGCGTACCTCAGCTCGTTCCTCGCGTCCAACACCTCCGACTTGGAGGGCAAGTTCAGCGTCCGCTTAGAGCCGAATCTCGACATCGGCCTCGGCGATGGCATGGTCCTGAACGCAGGGGTCCGCGTGGATTTGCGGGGCGAAGAACGCGAGGACACCGGGTTGTTTATGGTGCTCTTGCGCGACATGTAAGGGTTGGGGCTACGGGCCGCCTTCCAACCATTCGCGGTCGGCGGCCAAGTAAATCTCCTCGAGCGCCAAATCGGCAAAGGCCGCAGACCAGTGCTGCCAGTCCGCCCGCCCCTCCTGCTCCTGTAGCCGCAGCCGCACCACAAAGGCAAAGCGATTGAGCGCGAACGTCAGGGTGGAGACCTCGCCCCCCTTGAGCTGGACCTCCAACTGCTGGGTCTGCCCGCCATAGCTCAACTCGACCCAGTGCGCCCCGGCCGGCAGATTGTGAAAGAGCAAGCCCTGATAGCCGCGCTTGAGCAATTCGAGCGAGTAGCGGCCGTCCAAGCGCACGGTGACATCCTCGGTGATCTCGCTGCCGATGGGGGCCAACACCAAGGCCAGCCAAGCGTCTAGCTCGTCGAACGACAGTTCTTCGGCCTCGCTGGCGAGCGCCGGCTCTTGCGGGGCCACCACCGGCCGCTGGCCCGGCATCCAAGCCGGCGGCGGCAGTTGGGGCGTCATGCCGTTTTTGCGCGTCAGCGCATACACCAAGATGTTGGTCCCCGCCATGAGCGCGTAGGTCGTGGGTCGGGCGTTTTCTTCTTCCGTAGTAAAGCTGGCCAGCCAATTTCCCTCTAACCCCAAATCGCTCAGGATGGCCACCAACTCGCCGCCCATCTCAACGCCCCACAGCCCGGCCGGCGGGGGCAACCCCTCGCCCACAGCGCTGGCCCCGGAGAACGTGGCGGCTTGGGCTTCCTGCAAGGCCAACTGGTCGCTGCGGTTGTTGGTTGGATAATACCAAGAGCGGTTGTCTCCCACGTCCTCGCTCTGCGACTTGTCCTCGCCGGGAAAGCCGCCGCCGAACTCGTAAAAGGAGTGATATATCGGGTGCGCTGTCGGGATGGGGCTCAAGCGCGCCTCGGCCCCCAAGATCGCGCGCAGGTGGTCGATCATTTCGCGCAAGTAGCGGTTGGAGCCTTCGATAAACAGGAACCCGCCGCCGCGCAAATAGCGGCCCAAAAGAGCCTTCTCCTCCGGGCTGAACATCGTCAGGACGTTCTCGTCGTAGGCCGATAAGCTGTCTTGGAAGAGGAAGTGGACGGGGTCCTTGAGCAGTTGCTCGGACAGGAAGTACTCGTGGGTCTCGTCCCGCACCCGCGCCAGCAACTCGGTGTGGTCGCGCAAGTAGCGGCTCAGGGCATCGAGCGCGCCGCGCCCCGAGCCCGCCCCATAGACGCGCAACTGGGTGAAGTTCACGTAGCCAGCCAAGTCGCGACGGGTCGCCCGACTGGCGATGACCGCGGCGTGGTCCTTGTTGGCCCGGGCCCTGTCCGCCAGCCGCAAGAGGTCCATCGAGGCAATGCCCATGCTATCGGCCAAGCCCAACGACGAGGGCGAGAGCATCTTTTCGCGCTCCAAGATCGGCGCATCTTCCTTCTCGCCAACGCCCAACTCGCGCAACGCCAAGGGCGCGGTCGGGGCCTCTATCTCGGGCGGGGTTGCCTCGCGCTCTAGATTGGGGTCGCGCAGGTCAACCGCCGGTTGCTCGGCCCGCAGATACTCCATCTCCACGGTCAACGCCTCTAGATCTAAGCGGGGCAGGGGACTCAGGCGGCGGGGCTTGAACTGCGGCTGGATGCGGGCGAGACGCACGCGAAAGCTCTCCGCGTCCAGCTCGTCGCGCCAGAGGTACTCCCCTACGTAAAGCGCGGTCAGATGCAAAAGCAGCGACGCCAGCAAACAGACATAAGCGGTTTTGTGTCTATGCACGGGAGTCTCTCTTTCTGCGCTGCTATCAGCGCGAGCAGTCCTTACAATTATATAACTGATTGTAACAAAACGGTTTTTTGCCTAGAGGCGTCATTCCCGCGAAAGCGGGAATCCAGCCTTTGGTTTTTTGCCAAGAAAACACGGGCTTATTATCTTTGCCAACCTATAAAACGGCCGCCGCAAAGGAATTGTTTCAGCCATGAGCAACGCCCAAGAACTACAAGCCGAAGTGAGCGAGTGGCTCGAATCGCTCGACTACGTGCTCGCTCACAGAACGCCCGCGCAGGTCCTCAATCTCCTGCAACGGCTCCAAACCCACGCCGCAGAAGCCGGCGTCGGTACCCCCTTTAGCGTCAACACGCCCTATATCAATACCATTTCCCGCGACCAGCAGTCGCCCTACCCGGGCAGCCGCGAGGTCGAGCGGCGCATCAAAAGCATGGTGCGCTGGAACGCCATGGCCATGGTCGTGCGCGCCAATCGCGACAACGCCAACCTCGGCGGCCACATCTCGACCTACGCCTCTTCGGCCACCCTGTACGAGGTCGGGTACAATCACTTTTTCCGCGCCCCCCGCACCGGCCACCCCGGCGACCAGATATACTTCCAAGGGCACGCGGCCCCCGGCATATACGCCCGCGCCTTTCTCGAAGGGCGGCTCAGCGAGCACCAACTGGAAAACTTCCGCCGCGAGTTGCAACCCAGCGGCGGCCTCGCCTCCTACC
This sequence comes from Candidatus Latescibacterota bacterium, assembly GCA_965242865.1. GTDB lineage: Bacteria > Latescibacterota > UBA2968 > UBA8231 > UBA8231. The sequence goes on along the minus strand of CBDETK010000013.1, from coordinate 2,470,064 downwards.
CCCACCCTTGGCTGATGCCGGACTTTTGGCAGTTCCCCACCGTGTCTATGGGCTTGGGGCCGATCCTGTCGATCTATCAGGCTCGCTTCAACCGCTACCTCGAAAACCGCGGCCTCAAGCCCATAGACGACAGCAAGGTGTGGGCCTTTTTGGGCGATGGCGAGTGCGACGAGCCCGAGAGCTTGGGCGCGCTCACCCTGGCGGCGCGCGAACAGCTCAACAACCTCATCTGGGTCGTCAATTGCAACCTACAGCGTCTCGACGGCCCGGTGCGCGGCAACGGAAAGATAATACAGGAGCTCGAAGCGGTTTTCCGCGGCGCCGGCTGGAACGTCGTCAAGGTGATCTGGGGGGACGACTGGGACCCGCTCTTGGAGCAGGACGCCGACGGCCGCTTGGCCCAGCGCATGAACGAGGTCGTCGATGGCCAGTACCAGAAGTACTCGGTCTCCGACGGCAGCTACATCCGCCACGATTTCTTCGGCACCGACCCACAGCTAGCCGCAATGGTCGCGGACTACTCGGACGAACAGCTCCAGAAAATGCGGCGCGGCGGCCACGATCCAGAAAAGGTCTATGCGGCCTACCAGCGAGCCATCGCCCACGAGAGCGCGCCGACCGTTATTCTCGCCAAGACCATCAAGGGCTACGGCATGGGCGAGGCCGGCGAGGGCAAGAACATTACCCATCAGCAAAAAAAGCTCAACGAAGACGAGATTCGCCGCTTTCGCATCCGCTTCGGCATCCCCATCTCGGACGACGAGGTCGCGGAGACGCCTTTCTACCGGCCCCCGGACGACAGCCCGGAAATGCAGTACATCCGCCAGCGGCGGGAAAGCCTCGGCGGGTACGTGCCCCAGCGGCAGGTGACGGCCCCGCCGCTGGCCATGCCCCCGGAAGCACTGTGGGACGAATTCAAAAAGAGCTCGGGCAAGCGCGAGTTTGCCACGACGATGGCCTTTGTCGCGGTCATGCGTAAGCTCATGCAAGACAAGCAAATCGGCCAGTTGGTCGTCCCCATCGTCCCCGACGAATCGCGCACCTTCGGCATGGAGCCGCTCTTCCGCCAGTTCGGGATCTATTCGAGCCAAGGCCAGCTATACGAGCCGGTTGACAAAGACGTCATCACGTACTACAAAGAGGCCAAAGACGGCCAGATCCTCGAAGAGGGCATCACCGAAGCCGGGTCCATGTCCTCCTTTATCGCGGCCGGCTCGGCTTATGCCACCCACGGCATCAACACCATTCCCTTCTTCATCTACTACTCCATGTTCGGGATGCAGCGGATCGGCGATTTGGTCTGGCTCGCCGGCGACATGCGGGTCAAGGGCTTTATGGTCGGCGGCACGGCCGGGCGCACCACGCTCAACGGCGAAGGGCTGCAACACGAGGACGGGCACAGCCACCTCTTGGCCTATCCAGTGCCCAATCTCGAAGCCTACGATCCCGCCTTTGGCTACGAGATCGCCGTCATCATCCGCGAGGGCATCCGCCGCATGTACGTCGAGCAGGAGGACGTGTTCTACTACCTGACGGTTGAAAACGACATCTACGCCATGCCGGAGATGCCCGCCGGAGTCGAAGAAGGCATTCTCAAGGGCCTGTACAAGTTCAAGCCCTCGGCCCAAGCGAACGCCCCGCTCAAGGCCCACCTCTTCGGCAGCGGCGCGATCATCAACAGCGCACTCAAAGCGCAGCGCATCCTCGAGGAAAAATATCAAGTCAGCGCGGATGTCTGGAGCATCACCAGCTACAAGGCCCTGCACCGCGACGCCCTCGATGCCGAGCGTTGGAACCGCTTGCACCCCGGGGAACAGCCCCGTCTCAGCTACCTAGAACACTGCCTAGCCCCAGAGCGCGGCGTACATGTCATGGCCTCGGATTACGTCAAGGCCCTCCCGGAATCCATTGCCCGCTGGTTTCCCAATCCACCCGTCTCCCTCGGCACCGATGGCTTTGGCCGCAGCGAGAGCCGCGAGGCCCTGCGCGACCACTTTGAGGTCGATTACCGCTTCATCGCCTTGGGGGCCTTGAGTGCGCTGGCCCGCGACGGGCAGCTCGAAAACGACGCGGTCGTCCAAGCCATGAAAGATCTAGCGATCGATCCGGCAAAACCCAATCCCATTTACCTGTGAGCTTTACCACCCTATGCCCGTAAAATTTGCCCTGCCCGACTTGGGTGAAAACATCGAAAGCGGCGATGTGATCCGCATCCTCGTCGCCATTGGCGACCGCCTCGCCGAAGACCAGATCGTCATCGAGCTCGAAACCGACAAGGCCGTCATTGAGGTGCCCTCTTCCATCGACGGCGTCGTCACCGAAATCCTCGTCCAGCCGGGCGACACCATTGCCGTCGGGCAGCCCATCCTCGCAGTCGAGGCGGAGGAAGCCGAGGCGGAGGAAGCCGCTCCCCCCCCGATTGTACAAGAACGAGAAGCCGCCCCAGTCGTCGAAGCTCCCCCCGCGCCTACGCCAGACGCCCCGGTCCCAGCCGCGCCGTCAACGCGCCGCTTGGCCCGCGAAATCGGCGTCGAGATTGCCCAAGTTCAGGGCACCGGCCCGGGCGGCCGGATCTCCATTGACGACGTCAAGGCGCACTCAAAAAAGCTGCACGCCACGCGCACGACTGCTCCGGTCGAGGCCGCGCCGCTGCCCGACTTCAGCCAGTGGGGTGCGGTCGAGCGCCAGCAGATGACCAAGGTGCGCGAGATCACGGCCGAGCGCCTCGCGCAGGCTTGGGCCACCATCCCACAGGTCACCCAGTTCGACAAGGCCGACCTCACCCGGTTGGAAACGTGGCGCGCGGAATACGGCAAAAAGGCCGAAGCCGCCGGCGGCAAGCTGACGCCGACCGCGATCCTCATCAAGGTGCTGGGCATCGCCCTCAAGGTCTTCCCGCAATTCAACGCCAGCATCGACATGGCCCAGCGGGAGATCGTGTACAAGCACTACTTCCACATTGGCATTGCCGTCGATACCCCCCATGGCCTGCTCGTGCCGGTGGTGCGCGACGTGGACCAAAAGAACATCATCGAATTGGCGGTCGAGCTGAGCGAGTTGGCGCAAAAGACCCGCGAGCGCAAAATCGGGCCGGCCGACATGCAGGGCGGGTCCATGACCATCAGCAACGTCGGCACCATGGGCGGCACCGCGTTTACGCCCATCGTCAACCCGCCCGAAGTGGCCATTCTCGGGGTGGCGCGCTCGCAAGTCGAACCCGCGTACATCAGCGGCCAACTCCAGCCGCGCACCTTCCTGCCCCTGTCGCTGTCCTACGACCATCGCCTGATCGACGGGGCCGATGGCGCCCGCTTCCTCCGCTGGGTCTGCACGGCTTTGGAAGACCCCTTTATCGCCCTGTTGGAAGGCTGAGGTGGCTATGGATAAGGCCCAGCTAGCGGTCATCGGCGGCGGTCCGGGCGGGTACGTGGCCGCCTTTAAGGCCGCGGACTTGGGACTGGATGTCGCCTTGATCGATCCAGCAGCCCAGCCGGGCGGCGTCTGCCTCTACCGAGGCTGCATCCCCTCCAAAGCCCTCCTGCACGTCTCCAAGCTCTTGTACGAGGCCAGAGAAGCCGAGCGCTGGGGCATCCAATTTGCCGCGCCCGAAATTGACCTCCGCAAGCTGCGGGCCGCCAAGGACGCGGTCGTCGCCCAGATGACGCAGGGCTTGGGGCAGCTCGTCAAGGCGCGCAAGCTGACTTACGTGCAGGGGTACGCCCGCTTCCTCGACCCCCACACCCTGCAAATCGACAACGCCGACGGACGCCAAGGCACCTTGCAGTTTGAACGCGCCATTCTCGCCACCGGGTCGCGGCCGGCCGTGCCAGCCCTCTTTGACCAGCCGAGCGAGCGCATCATGGATTCGACCGCGGCTGTCGCCCTCCGCGACCTGCCGGCCTCCATGCTCGTGGTCGGCGGCGGCATCATTGGCATGGAGTTGGGGCAGGTGTACGCGGCCCTCGGCACTCGAGTTTCGGTCGTCGAAATGCTGCCCGGGCTGATCCCCCCGGCCGACCGCGACTTGGTCAAACCACTGCACAACAAGGCCGCCGAGCGCTTTGACGACATCATGCTCAGCACCCAAGTGACCGCCCTCGACGAGCGCGACGATGGCTTAGCGGTCCAATTGCAAACCAGCGACGGTCAGCGCGTTTCCCAGACCTACGCCAAAATCCTCCTCGCCGTTGGCCGGGTCCCCAACAGCGAAGGCTTGGGGCTGGAACACACGGCCGTCGGCCTCGACGAGCGCGGCTATGTCCAAGTCGATGACCAACTGCGCACGGCCGAGGCGTCGATTTTTGCCATTGGCGACCTCGTCGGCGCGGCCCTCGCCCACACGGCCGCCCACCAAGGCAGCCTAGCCGCCGAGGTCGCGGCCGGCCACGACAAACAAGTCTTCGCACCCCACGCCATTCCCAACGTCGTCTATACCGACCCAGAGATCGCTTGGTGCGGCCTCACCGAGGAAGAGGCCAAAAAGCAGGAGCGCTCGGTCGCGGTGGCCCGCTTTCCTTGGGCGGCTTCTGGCCGCGCCGCCACCCAAGGCACCAGCGACGGCCTCACCAAGCTGCTCATCGACCCTCAGACCGACCGGATCCTAGGCGTGGGCATTGCCGGCAGCGGCGCGGGCGAGCTGATTGCCGAGGGCGTCCTCGCCGTGGAAATGGCCGCGCTCGCCGCCGATGTCCAGCATTCGATCCACCCCCACCCGACGCTCTCCGAAACCCTCATGGAAGCGGCCGAAAGCCACTACGGCCCCAGCGCACACCTCTACGCGCCCAAACGCCGTTGAAGCGCGACCTCTAGCCTTTTTGTCGCGCCGTGGCCGGGCAATTTTTCGCTTGGCCCCTCGCGCTAAGCCATTGTATTTTTGAGAGCAAGTTGCGCCGCGGGCGCGTCCAATAAAAACCCACTTTAAGCCTCCGCAATACCATGACCAACAAAGCCAAATGGGCTTGGGCCTCGCTGGGCCTGAGCCTCCTAATTTTGCTGCCGCTAGCGGCCTATTTCTACCTTTTAGTTCCCACCGACACCGAGGTGCCCGCGCCGGAGCGACCGAGCCCAATCGCCGCGCTGATCGCCGACGACCGCTGCGACCTCGCCTATCCCCAACTCATGGCGCTAGACCCGACCCCGCACATCGAGTTCCAGCGGGCGTTTTGCGAGCGCGCCCTCAAAAAGCCAAACCTCGCGTACGATCGCTTGCGCACCCTCGACGTACCGGCCTTGGACGACTACCGCCGCTTCTGGCTGGCTCGCTCCCTAGAGGACCTGGACCAGACGCCCGACGCCATCGCCGAGTACGAAAACTTGCTAACTGCCTCGGCCAACCCAATCCTCCGCAACCCCGCCAGCCTGCGCTTGGCCGCTCTCTACCGGACCGCCGACCAACCTGCCAAGGCTCTCGCCCTGTACGAGCAACAACTCGCGCAGGGTGCCGATCGCGCGCGCGTCCTCTACCTGCTCGCCACCACCAGCCAAAAGCTCGACGCAACGCAGGCGCAAAAGTGGCGTTTACAACTGCTGGAAAACCACCCCCGGTCCAAACACGCCCGCAACAGTCTGCCGCACCTGCCCAAGCAGCTCGACGCCCGCACCGCGTATGCTAAGGCCCACACCCAGTACAGCCACCGGCAATTCAACCAAGCCATCAAGAGCTTTCGCCACTTCATCCGCGCACATAGCGGCGACCAGCGCGTCGCTAAGGCGCACTTCACCCTCGGTCGGGCGTACCTAGCTGCCGGGCATTACACCCAGGCCGAGCGGGTTTTTCGGACGGTGCACGACCGCTACGGCAACCCCGCGGCCCTGTATCGCATCGCCAGTCTATTCGTCCGCAAAAACCGCGAAGACGAGGCCATTGCCGCTTATGCGAGCTTTGCCAAGCGGTATCCCCAGCACGACTTGGCCGACGATGCCCTGTGGCAGGCGGCCAAAGCGGCCGAGCGCACCAGCCAGTTCGCCCGCGCCGCAACGCTCTATGGCCGCTTGGCCGAACACTACCCGCACACCGATTACGGCGACGAAGCGCGTTGGGGCGTGGGCTTCGCGCTCTACTGCCAAGAGCAATACGCCCAAGCCCTCGCCGCTTTTGAGCGCACCAGCCAGCAGGCGCGTCAGCCCCACATCATCGACCAATCCCTGTACTGGGCCGGGAAAAGCGCGGACCGGCTGGGCCAGTCAGAGGACGCCACTGCGTTCTATGGCCGCGCCGCGACCGGATTCCCGCGCTCTTATTACTCGGCCCGCGCCGTCCAGATGGGCCATAGAGAGCAGGTTCAGCTCAAGGGGCGGCCCGCAGGGAACCGCCGCCAAGCCATCCCCGCGCCAGCGCAAAGGGCCCACCTCGAACGCGCTGGTTTGCTGAACCAATTGGGGCTACGGGATTGGTCCGCGGCCGAGATGGAGCAAGCCGTCCGCGAGTACGCGGGCCAAAAGGACGCGCTCAAGGTCATCCGCGACTACTGCGAAGCCCTCGGCTTTCGCGACCAAGCCCTGCGGCTGTCGCTGCGCCTGTTTGACGGGCAAGACCCGGCGGAATGGGCTCGCATCTACCCGACTTATTACTGGGAGGAAATTGCCGCGGCCGGGGCCGAGGCCCAAATCGACCCCTATCTGGTCTTATCGGTAATTCGCCAAGAGAGCACCTTTGACGAAAACGCGGTGTCGCGAGTGGGCGCGAGGGGCCTGATGCAGATCATGCCCCACACCGGCCTCACCCTCGCGCGGACTTTGCAGATAAAACCTTTTGAGCTGGGCGAGCTTTTCGATCCGGCCGTCTCCATCCGCTTGGGCAGTTACTTCCTCGGCGACCAAATGCGCCAATTCGCGGCGGGGCCGGGCGCGGACTTGGGCTTTGAACTGGGCTTGGCCGCGTACAACGCCGGCCCGCACAACGCCCGCCGGTGGCTCGAGCGCTTGCCCTCTGAAGACCCGGACGCCTTTGTTGAGCGCATCCCCTTCAAGGAAACCCGCCTCTACGTCAAGCTCGTCCTCAGAAACTACGCCATTTACAAGGCCCTGTCCGATGACGCCTGAACGAGAACAGCAGCGCGAAAAAAGGCACAAGCTGATCGAAGATATTTTCATTCTGCTGTGCATCGCCAGCCTCTGGCCGGTGGTGCTAGGCTGGACGGAGCCGATCTATCAGTACTTGCTCTACGCGGCCCTGGCCGGCCTGATCTTCATTTTCGTGCGTCGCATCCGCCGCTTCCACGCCGCCCGCGACGCCTTGCGCGATGCCGAGGGCGACGACTCCCTTGCCGAACACAACGGCAACAGCCGCTTCTGATCAGCGACGAAGAATAATTACGTAAGTGATTGTTTTTACTAATCTTATGAAGTGGGGGGGGGGGGGAGGATTGCCGTCCTCGCCGGGCTGGGTGCCGCCCACATCCTCGTCCGCACTACCCCCTACGGCCCGGCGGTTGGTCCGGACTCCGTACAGTTCCTGTCCACGGCCATAAACTTCCTCGCGGGAGAGGGCTGGCGGGATCTCGGAGGCGAACCGCTGGTGGGTTGGCCGCCCTTGTTCCCCCTGCTGTTGGCGGCCGGCGGTTGGCTTGGCATTGAGCCGTTTGCGGCGGGTCAGTGGATCAACGCCAACGCCTTCGGGCTGACCATCCTCGTCGCGGGGTGCTGGCTGCGCTCGAATCTCCGGTCACAGTGGCTGGCACTGGCCACGACCGCAGCCATCGCGGTATCCCTGCCCTTGAGCGATTTCGCGTCGTGCCTCAAGACCGACGCCCTCTTCGCCCTGTTGACGCTCCTCGCCTTGACTCAGTTGTCGTCCTTCCTGCAACGCGGCCGAAGGACGCCCCTGTATTGGATGGCGGTTTTTACCGGGCTGGCCGCGGTGACCCGCTATCCGGGCGTGGTCCTGATCGGCGTCGGCGTCTTGCTGCTGCTGGTGCGCCGCACCCCGCCGCTGGCTGTCCGGTTGAAAGATGCTATCGTATTTGGAGCTATCTCATCCTTGCCCCTCGCGGTAGTGCTGACGCGCAACTGGATGATCTCCGGGACTCTGACCGCTAGGAGCGGCGCGTCCGGGCAGTCTCTATCCGCTGGGCTGTGCCAGATCGGAGAGACGTTTCGCTTGTGGGTCGGCCTCTCAAACGGACTGGACGGGTTGGGTTATCTTCTGTGGACAGCGGTCGGGCTGGTGGTGGTAGCGGGGGTAGTCGTCGGAGTGGCGGGGCAGCAGCGTAGGTATGGGCGGGCAGGATGGCGGGGAACAGGTCGGACGGCATCGCCGCGCTTGGGGTTGGGGCCGGCACTCCCTTTCGGGGTGTTCGCCTTGATCTACTGCGTATTCCTCGTCGCTGTCGTGCCCTTCACGGTTTATCAGGGCATCGACAGCCGCTACCTGCTGCCGGTGTATGTACCGCTGCTGTTAGCCGCGGCGTTGCTGCTGGACCGATTCCTGTCCATCGAGATGGCGGGTCGGATGGCCGCGGCTAAGTGGGGGCTGGCGTCCCTCGTCTTGCTAGGTGCCCTCGCCCACGTCAGCCTCTCGGCGTACAAAAACCTCCGCATTACCCGCCAGAGCATGGAGTCCGGGATCAAAAAAGAGAGATTCAACCCCAACATCGCCTATTGGCACCATTATGAGACCCTGAAGTACATCAGGCCCCACCTGAGCGATAGCAGGACTTTCAGCAATGACCCCGGCATTATTTGGTTTTGGGATCGGAGTGCCGCCCCGAGAAAGCACCTGCGTATCGCAGACTGGATTTACCAAGTGACACCACGCATAATGCGGAAGACCAAGAAGGGCGTCGGCGGGCCTATCGTTTGGCTCCTACATGAAAGGCCAAACCCTCATTCCAAGTACGACGCCTTGGACCTCCGCTGCCTGCCCGGCGTGGAAACCGTGGCCGAACTGGCCGATGGCGCGGTCTTCCGCGTAACGGCAGCCGAACCCTTCGATGCAAAAAGGCATCGCGCCTGCAAACAACGCTACCTGCAGGAACTCATCCAACAGGCCGGCGAGCCGGTGGTGCGCGCCGACTGGAACGTGTACCGCACCGGACGCCGGCTGATTTACGTCAAACAGCCGTGTGCCCCGGCCGACCCGCAGGCCAAGTTCGTCTTGCACGTCATCCCAGCCGACCCGGCCGACCTACCATTCAATCGCCAGCGGTACGGCTCGGACAACTTCGGCTTCTATTTCGACCGGCGCGGCTTCCGGGTCGGCGACCAGTGTATGGCGGCCATTCATCTGCCCGGCTACGCCATTGACCGCATCTATATCGGCCAGTGGATTTCCGAAGAGAACCGCACCCTCTGGGCGGCGGAGTTTGCGGGGGCCGGGGATGCTGTCCGCCCTTAAGTACACGACAGTATGCTAGCCGCCCATAGCCCGCCGCTGGCAGTTGATAGGGAAGGATGGTGGAAGGTTGAACAGGTTAGGATATAACTGAAATTACGCGGTGCCCTACTCGGCTTGGTCTAACAGGGGTCTAAAGGCTTCAAGGCTAGTCACCTGTATGGCCGCCCGAAACAACTGCTTGAGACGCTGCACATCGTCGATGCCCCCAATGCGGGCGGCCAACGGATCCGACGCCGCCAGCCCAAAGCGAATCGCTAGCACCTCGAGCAGATCTTCAACGGCGCGTTCTCGGCCGCCTTGCTTGATGCCCTGCTCAATGCCCTTTTCCGTGAAATACTGCACTACCGACGACTCGTACATGGTCTCCTCCGCGATGATGGTCGTAATCGTGTCTAAGTTATACACCAACCCGCTCAATACCGCAAGATTGGCCAAGTAATTGGCCTGGCGGGATTCGTCCAGCGGCACCTGTTGTGCCCGGTTGACACACTGGCGCAACCACCCCTCGGCATCCATCCCCGCGGGCGGCTGTATCAACGGCGCAAACGGCAGCAAGCCCGAAGGCCCCTCCTCGAGTATGCGTTGGCCATCGAGCTCAATCAGCCGACTCACCTTGTATTGCACCAACACCCGGTAGCCGGGTCGCTCTTGGAGATAATACCCCGGATCGCTCCGACCCGCATCAGGCCGCAGATAGATGACGTTGGAGTAGATCGGGCACTTGTGCTGCTCGATGCCGCGCCCGATATAGCCGACCATGCGGAGGGGCATGGGCGGTTTGCTGTCGGTGGTTTGGAACTCGTGATGGACCAACGCCTCGATGCCATCGACGTGGACGCGAATGAGGCTGTCGGTGCGATGGGTTTCGACGGTGGTTTGCTCGGTCTCGACGACGCCGAGGACTTGGATGTCGTCTTGTTGGAGGGCGAATCGGGCGAAGTCCGTTGGGTAGGTGTGGATGAGGTGTTTGGCGATGGTGTCGAATTCGGCCATGGGTTTTGCCTTGGTTGCGGGTGGGGTGGGGTGGTATCCACAATAAGGCAAGAATCGTGCCATGGCGGCGGCTCAGAGGGGCGGCTTGGGATTGGAGGCGTTGGTGTGTGGCGAAAAGGGTACAGGCATGGGACGTTGGCGACAAAAGCGGCGTACCGTCCGTTGTCCGTTCGGCCGGCCACATCCGTTACTTTACGGGAAAATCAAAGTATGTATCTAATTGCCAAGGATGGAGGTCGTCTTGCCCTCGACCCCGGACGCAGCGGCAACACCAGAAAAGGCGGACTCAACGTAAGGGTCGCGTACTAAGCTGAAAGCGTTTCACCGCCTTGCGCCCAGTCGCTCCAAGGCCAACACCAGCACCACTCCCACGGCAATCAGCCCCAAGCTCAGCCAAGCCTCGCCGTTGAATTCCTGCGGCCACGCGCATTCGTAGCACCCGTCGTCCAGCTCGTTGCGGAACGGCCACACCTTGCGCAGCGAACCCAACATCAACCCCACCAACAAGGCCATGGTGGCGGCGCGAAAGCGGGCCAGTAGGTGCTTGAGCAGCCGCGAAAAGCCCAGCAGACCAACAACCGCCCCAGAGCCGAAGAGGGCCAAGATCGCCCAATCGAACTCGTGTACCGCGGTCAAGACCTGCTGGTATTTGCCCATGACCACCAGCAGAAACGAGCCGCTAATCCCCGGCAGAATCATCGCGCAGATGGCCACCATGCCAGCCAGCGCGAACTTGTAAGCCTCGACGCCGGTCTCGACCGGGACCAACGTGGTAATGGCGTAGCCAATCGCCGCGCCGAGTGCGGTCAGCCCCCACTGCGCCAGCCCCCAGCCGGCCACCTGCCGAGCGACCACGAGCGCACTGGCCAAGATCAACCCGGTGAAAAACCCCCACACCGGCTCGGGGTGCGTCTCTAACAGCGAGGTTATGAACTTGGCCAGCGCGGCAATGGACAGGCCGATACCGCACAGCAACGGCACCAGAAAAGGGGCATTGACTCGGTGCAACACCTCGATTAAGCGGCCCCGCACCAAGGCCCCCACGATCCGTTGATCCACGGCGGCAATCGTCCCGACCAGCTCGTCGTAAATGCCCGTGACCAAGGCAATCGTCCCCCCGGACACCCCGGGGATTACGTCGGCCGCGCCCATGCACAGCCCGCGCAAAACCAGCCCGGGCGCCCGGCGTCGGCCCGCGACTAGCAACTCACTTTTTTTCACCAAATAACTCCGTCTGTTGTGCGTGTTGGCGCATGAACTCCACGATTCGGCGATCGGCCCGCGGCAGCGCAAAGTCGTCCAAAGCCTCCGGGGCGACCCACCGCCAAGCAGCGCAACCCAACGCCTGCGGGGTGCCGCGCACGTAGCGAGCGGCAAACGCATGTAAGGTAATGCTGAAGTGCGAATAGGTGTGCTCCACGCTCGTCAGGCGCGCATCCACCTCAATTTCAATGCCCAATTCCTCGCGGATCTCGCGCACCAAGCATTCGGGCAAGGTCTCCCCGGGCTCCTGCTTGCCCCCGGGAAACTCCCACAGGCCGCCGAGCATCCCCTCGGCCGGCCGCTGGGCGATTAGCAGCTCGTCGCCCCGGCGAATCAAGCCAGCCGCCACTTGATAATGCGGCTTCTGTTTCCTCCGGGCCTTGCGCGGCAGGGCGGTCGGGTCGTCCAACTCGGCCTTGGCCCGACACCAGCCGCCGACCGGACACGTCGGGCAGTTCGGGCTTTGCGGCGTACAGACCCGCGCCCCCAGCTCCATCATCGCCTGATTGAAATCGCCGGCCTCGCCCCGGGCCAGCAGGGCTTCGCCGGCGGCGATGAGCCGCGCCTTGACTTGGGCGCGAGTCGGCTCTTCCTCAATCCGCAACAAGCGGCAGAGCACGCGGGTCACATTGCCGTCGAGCACCGGGTGGTCGCGGTCAAAGGCAATGCTGCTAATGGCCGCGGCCGTGTATTGGCCAATCCCAGGCAGCTCGATCAACGCTTGGTACGTATCCGGGATGCGGCCTCCCAACTCAAAGGCCATGCGCTTGGCGGCCTTGTGCATGTTGTGTGCCCGCGCATAGTAGCCCAAGCCCTCCCAGGCCTTGAGCACCTGGTCCTCGGACGCAGCGGCCAGCGCTTGGAGCGTGGGAAATGCGCGGATAAACCGATCGAAATAAGGGGCCATCTGCTCCACCCGGGTCTGTTGCAACATGACCTCGGATACCCACACGTGATAGGGATTGTCGCTGTCGCGCCAGCTAGTCTGCCGCTTGTTTTGGCGATACCAAGCCAACAGCCGAGCGCGGAAGTCGCCGAGCGCGGCCCGATCGTCGAGCAAGCGGTGGCTCAACCGTCCCCCGCTTCCAGCCAGCCGGTCTGCGGCATGGCTTTGAGCTCCCCGACCGTTTCAGCGGCCAACAGGGCATCGACGACCGCCGCTTCGGCCGCTTCGGCCGCCGCGGCAAAAAGCGAATAGAGCCTTTCTTCGCCCACCATCGGCCTCGATGCGGCCGGCTCTTGGGTGGAAAAGGCGAGGACCAGGCCCTCGCGCGTCTGCGGGTTCCACACGCCCGTCCGCGCCAGCCCCAGTGCGGCGCGACCGGCCAAACGCTCTAGTTGACGCGGGATGAGCGGGGCGTCCGTAGCGACGACCATGGCAAACGTCTGCGGCTCCCCGACCGCCTCGCCCGCCGGCAGGACGCGACCGGCCCAGTGCAGCGTGCGGCCCCCGTTGACTGCGGCCAACAGGCCCAGCGCGTATTCCCCGGCCCGGCGCGAGGCCGTACCAACGCCGCCTTTGTAGCCAAAGGCCCGCAACCCACCGCCGACGCCGGCATTGCCCCTAGGCACCGTGCGACCAGCACGGGCCAACGCCTCGGCGGCGTGGGCGTGGGTCAGGGTCTGGCGGACGAGCGCGGGGTCGTTGACCCCTGTGTCGTCAATCCCTACGACCACCGGCGGCCAACCAGCCACGGCCGATAGCCCGGGGTCGCGGCCCAAGCTGTGGCGAATTAAGGCTTCGTACACCCGGCCGACGACCGGGGTCGGGGCGAGGACAATGGGCGAGGAAAAGGTGCCGAAGTCTTCGGCCACCCCCAAGCCGCTCATGGCGTCGCCGCCGTCAATGGCAAAGCGACCGATAAACAGCTTGCGCTCAGCCACTCCGGCCGGATAGGGGACAATGGCCGTTAGGCCGGTGTGCAAATCGGGCGTGTGGATGTCGCTGTGCCCCACGCTAACTCCGGCCACATCGACAATGGCGTTGTGCGGCCCGGCCGCAGCACCCGCTGGGCGTACGCGATTCATTTGAGCCGGCCGTAGGCGCGCATGACTTCGAGCAAGCGGTCCAGCGGCAGCGCGTGGATGGTGTTGCCCGCGCGGCCGGTCATGGTGTGAGCCGTAGTCAGCGCGTTGAGAATGGCTTCCTCCGTAGCCTCGACCACGCCTTGGAACAGGCCCGAAATCCAGCGGTCCGCGAACAGGGGCCCGGGCGAGGCCGTGGAAAAGGCCAGCACCAAGTCGCCGCTGCCGTGGGTGGAAATCGCGCCCGTGCGCGCCATGCCCAAGGCCACCCGCTTGCCCACGCGCTGGAGCTGGGCAGGGATCAACGGCGCGTCCGTGGCCACGGCCGCGAGCATGGACTTGCTCTTGCCACCGCGCACCGGCATCCGCTCGGGTATCTCCCGGCCCACCGGGACGCCGTCGACGCGCAGTTGGGGCCGCCGACCAAAATTCGCCTGCACCAGCACCCCTACTGTGTAGCGCTGGTCGCCGCCGGGGACTTGGCGCGAGGCCGTGCCAATCCCGGCCTTGAAGCTATAGGCCCGCATCCCGGTCCCGCCGCCGACGCAGCCTTCGGCCACCGGCCCGTTGTGCGCCGCGTCGAGGGCTGCGGCCGCGTGGGCCGGCTGCACGTGCCGCCCGGCTTCGTCGTGGAGAAACGCAGCCCAGGTCTCGCCGACGATGGGCGCGGGCTGCAAAGCACTCGCGAACAGGTCGGGGTCGCGGGCCAGCATCCACTCCACCGCGCCATCATGCACCGCGCCGACGCTGGATGTGTTGGTAAAAAGGACCGGGCCGGCCAACAGGCCCGTGCGCCGCATGGAGCCGACTCCCATGAGCTCGCCGTTGCCGTTGAGCGTGAAGTCCGCGGCAAACGCCGGCGTGGGCGACACAATCGCCGTCACCCCGGTGCGGACCGAATCATCTTCAATCAGGGTTAGATGGCCGACCCGCACGCCCTCGACATCCGTGATGGCGTTGTGCGGGCCGGTCGCCAGTTCGCCAATGACAATGCCCAACTCGCGCAGGCGCGTTCGCTCTGGTCGCACAGGTGCGGCGCGGCCCAATGCCGGCCACGCGGCCACCCCTAAACCCCAGCCGAGAAAGGTCCGGCGGTCCATGTCAGAGCGCTCGGACAATCCGCTCCCCTAGCGCCCGGCTGCTCAACGCCCCTCCTAAATCGGGCGTCCCCGCGCCCTGCTCGCCGATGACTGCCCGCACCGCTTTGTCGATTCGGTCCGCCCCGCTGGTGGCCGCAAAATCGCCGTGCCGCTGGCCCAACCAGCGCAGCATCATGGCGGCCGACAGGATCATCGCCACCGGATTGGCCTTTTCTTGCCCGGCGATGTCGGGGGCCGTGCCGTGCGAGGGTTGGAACACGGCCGCGTCCTCCCCGATGTCTCCCGAAGGGGCCAGCCCCAAACCGCCGACCAAGCCGGCGGCCAAGTCCGAGATGATGTCCCCGTACATGTTCTCGGTGACCAGCACGTCGTAGCCGGCCGGTTGCTGCACCAAGTACATGCTCAGGGCGTCGATGTACGCGTAATCGCGCTCGACGTCTGGGTAGTTGGCCGCAACCTCGTCGTACACGCGGCGGAAGAAGGCCATTGAGCGGAAGACGTTGGCCTTGTCAACGCACGTTACCTTCATCGGCGTCCGGCCGCGTTGCCGCGCCAGTTCAAAGGCGTAGCGCACCACGCGCTCCGTGCCCGTGCGCGTAATGACCATAGAGTCCACGGCCACTTCTCCGCGCAACTCAATGCCGCCGTTCATGGAGGCAAAAAGCCCCTCGACGTTTTCGCGCAGGACGACGAAGTCAATGTCGCCGGCCGCCAACCCTTTGAGCGGGGTGTGCGCGGCCGCGTAGAGGTAAATCGGCCGCACCCCGGCGTACAGGTCCAGCTTGATCCGCAAGTCAACTTGCGGCCGCATCTCCGTCCCGTCCGGCCAGCGCACGTGCGGCAACCCCATCGCGCCCAACAGCACCGCATCCGCCCGGCGGCATCCCGCCACGGTCGCCTCCGGCAGCGGATCCCCTTGCTCCAGATAGCACTCCGCGCCACACGGATATTCGGCAAAGGCAAGGGCCGGAGTGCCCAGCGCGTGGAGCACCTTCAGGGCCTCGTCCATCACTTCCGGGCCAATGCCGTCGCCTTTGAGGACAGCGATGTCGTAGGCCATCTTTAGCTCCACAAGCGGTCGTGTGACCGCTCGTCGTCCCACTCCGCGGTGGGGGCAAATAGGTCCGGCTGCGCTGGATCGGCAAACGACCGCAGCACGTCTTCGTTGAGCCCGCTGAAGCCCAGCCCCGGCCCTTCTGGCACCGCAATGTGCCCGTCCTCAATCAGCGGCACCGGCAAGCCCTCGACCAAGCTGCTCCACTGTTCTAGCTGATCGACCGAGTGGTTTTCGAGCACCATGAAGTTTTCGGTCGCTGCGGCGCAATGCACCGAAGCTAAGGTCGCGACCGGCGACATGGCCATGTGCAGGGCCATGGCAATGCCGTGCTCTTGAGCTAAGTCGCCGATCTTTTTGGTCTCGAGGATGCCGCCGGAAGAGGCCAAGTCCGGGTGGACGACGGCAAGGGCGCGCCGTTCAAAGAGCGGTAGGAAGTTTTCCTTGAGATAGATGTCCTCGCCCGTGCATAAGGGCGTATCCACGGCTTCGGCGAGCCGCTGCCATTGGTCGGCTAGCTGCCAAGGGATCATGTCCTCGTACCAGGCTAGGCTGAACTGATCGAGGGCCCGGCCCAAGCGGATGCAGGACTCAACGCCGATGTGGCCAAAGTGATCGACGGCCAAGGGAACTTCATAGCCGATCACCTCGCGCACCTGCTCCACGTATTCGCAGAGGACGTCAATGCCTTTGTTGGTGATCTGAATCCCCGTAAATGGGTGCATGACGTCGTGGCTTTCCAACATGCCCGGCGGGGCGATCAGCGCGTCTTTAACTCCCCGTAGCAACCCAATGCCGACGTCCATTTTGAGGAACTTAAACCCCCGCTCCACGCGCTCCTTGAGCAACTGCCCCATCTGGCGCCCGTCGCGCCGCGTCGGGGTATCGCAGTAGCAGAGGACCCGGTCGCGGAACTTGCCGCCGGCCAGTTGGTAGGCCGGCACGTTGTATGCTTTGCCCGCCAGATCCATCAGTGCCATCTCCACGCCGCAGACGCCGCCGGCTTGGCGCGCGTGGTGGCCGAATTGTTTGATCTTGCGGAAGAGCTTATCGACGTTGCAGGGGTTTTCCCCGAGCAAACGGCTTTTGAGCATGAGCGCGTAGGTCGGGCTGCCGCCGTCGCGCACCTCGCCGTAGCCCGAGAGCCCTTGGTTGGTGTCGATGCGGATGATGGTCGCCCGGAACGGCGCACCGCGCACATTGGCGACGCGCATGTCGGTGATCTGCAGAGCCGAGGGTCGGGAGTGTGGGTTCGCGTTTTCTTGCATTCTTGTCTCCATTTTCGCTGGCTGTATTTTAGTGGTTTCCAATGATATTCCGCCCGCATTTTCTCGTCAACTTAGGAGATCGACATGAAGCTCAAAGACAGAGTGGCCCTCGTCACCGGGGGCAGCAGCGGCATTGGCCGGGCCGCGGCCGTGGCCATGGCTCGCCAAGGAGCCAAGATCGCGCTGACGGCCCGCCGCGCCGAGCGCTGCGAGGAAGCCGTAGCCGAAATCGAGGGGTTGGGCGGCCAAGCATTGGCCTTGCCCGGGGACGTGGCTAACGCCGAGCACGTCGCCCAACTGGTCGCGGCCACGGTTGAGCGGTGGGGCCGCCTCGACATCGTCGTGCCCAACGCCGGCATCAACGGCGTCTTTGCTCCCATCGAGGACATCACTCCCGAGGAGTGGGATCAGACGCACCACATCAACGTGCGCGGCACCTTCCTCACCGTGAAGTACGCCATTCCGCATCTGCGGGCGGCGGGCGGTGGCAGCATCGTCGTGGTCTCCTCGGTCAATGGCAACCGCATCTTCTCCAACTTCGGCTTCACCGCGTATTCCTGCTCCAAGGCCGCCCAAGTGACCTTTGCCAAAATGGCCGCGGTCGAGCTGGCCCAGTGGGACATCCGCATCAACGTGGTCTGCCCCGGCGCGACCCAAACCAGCATCGGCGAGAACACCTTCCCCCGCGACCTCGACAAAATTCGCATCCCCCGCGAGTTCCCCCAAGGCATGATCCCCCTGCAACAGCGCGCCGCCAGCGCCGAGGAGGTCGCCAACGCCATCGTCTTTTTGGCCTCGGACGAGGCTAGCTACATCACGGGGACCGAGATGTACGTCGATGGGGCGCTGTCGCTGTTTCAGGGGTGAGAGCGTCCGCGGCACCGAATCGGAACACCATAATGAGCGCGGCGGCTCTATGGCTCCTGCCCGTGACGCGCTTTGAGTTGGCCCCAAGAGGTGGTAGGTTGAACATGAGTCCATAATGCAGGGGCGACATACGGAAATTCGATCTCTTTGCCACCGATAACCGCGGAAACCGGGATAATGGAAAGGTGAAAGTAAGTGAGTGGTGCTTCACCATAATCCCACCAAGATAGGTCGTACATGGCGAGCCCATATCCTGTTACAAACAGAACTTCACCCAAAAAGGTGTCCTCGCTACTTATGGCAAAAGAAGCCACAATTTCCTGATCCCAGTGAGTAAGAGGCTTAACTTCTATAAATACGTTATCATTGGCATACGAAAGTGTGCGCCCGACGAAAAGTGTGCCCCGAAGATTTTTATCTAGCAGCAGGGGCTGGTCTGGAACGGAGTAAGGAAGAATATCGTACGGGTGAAATCGATATAAATCTGGGCGACCCGTTCCCTCATCCTCTCCAAACGCTAGCGTGTTAAATTCGTCACTGTGCCTTGAGAAGCGCACCTTTTTGCCGGCCAAGAAAAAATTAGGTACTGGCGGCCAATCGTACCCTACGTGACTAAAGACAAAGTACTCGTTGCTCCCAATTTTCTCGGTATGGGTAATCTCAATGGTGAACCTTCTAGTAATAGAGGTTAAGTTATCAGGCGGATTTTGCCGATTTCTCCAAGCCTCATCCGTGCCGAAAGATTCGTAGAAGGAGGGATACCCGGGTATGTCCAATATCGACCGTAGGAGCACCCGCCTGAGGGGTGGACTTGCTAAATATTCGTGGTGTCTACCCAAGGAGTAGTAGTGGTTCCAATAATTGTGCTCATAGGTCCACTGATTGCCGACCTGCAACGGAAGAAAATCCGTTGGGCTCCCCTCAAAGCCTGCTTCATCCTGTGCGAATGCGGACGGGGCTAACAGAGTGCATAGCACCAGTGGGACTACGAGGAGTTGAGTCACTATAAGGCCAACATCCTTTTGTAGTGAAGTGATGAAGTGAGGAACAGAAGGGAAAAATCTATTGACCGGCGGCCTTTCTCTTATGTATGATATTGGCAAGGACATCGGCACGCAAGCTCTTTAGGGAGGGTATTATGCTTTTTCGCATATTCATGCTGCTTATCCTGTTCACGGCAAGCGCACACGGCCAAGACTTTGTATGCGGGTATGAACCCGGCGGGGACGAGGTATCAGGCCCGTTCCGGTCAATCCCAACAGCGTGTTCACCATGAAGTTTCCCCAGCAGTTCATTCTCTGACGATACCGTGGTGCTGCCGAGTATTGACGGGGGCGAAGTTTGGCTATGACTATCACGATTACGACCGGCCCTACGGCGAAAATTCCAGAGGAATACAAACTCAATGTTTTACCGTCTGAACACTTAGCCTCTCGGCATCCTACTCTAAGGAGGAATCATCATGCGAAACAGTATGCTTTTGACGCCCTCGTCTCCCGTTCTGTCGCGGCCTTTGGGGCTTGTGAAGTGCCTTCTGGCGGCGGTCTTGGTTGGTCTGTTGGACAGCGGGTCGGCTGTTGCGGACGCCAGCGACTGGTTGCCGCTGGCCGTGGGCAATTCGTGGATGTATGCACATCGATATCGCGAATACGAAAAGGACCGGAGCCAATGGACTAACTACACGGCTCAATTCGACACCCTCGGCACTCCGCAGTTCAGCATTTCCGTATTGCACACCGAGGTCATTGACGGCCATACCTACTTTGTTATCAGCGACATGCCCGACTTCTGGCCTCCGCCGCCATCGTATTTCATCGCGGGTAAGAAGCTGCGGTGGGTGGGCAATCAACTGATGGAGCGCACCGCCGATGGCGAGCGGTCGCTGTTTCGCTTTGGCGGCACTAGTGGAACTAGCGGTGCCAGCGGAGAAACTAACTATGCCGTCGCCATCCAAGAGGGAGCTACCCAAGTCACCCGATGGGGAGGACTGTTCCGCTTTGATTTTGATGACGAAGAGGGCGTAGGGGGTGCGAGCGACTCGGAGTATTATGGTCCGCCGTTGGTTCATTCTTACGAAGTAGGGGGGGCCACCTTCATACAGGGCTTCGGCATAGAATATTGTTCCTTTCTTCGCGGTCATTCCGATGTCTATGACTTCAAAAACATCCTAACCGCCAAACAGGCCGTGATCAATGGACGTACCGTGCCGATTCGGGAAGCCCGGGAAGAGGCCGCTGGTCGGGCTTCATCGTCGGACGCAAGTAGCATTGAGTGGTTTTCTTGGGGAGCCGTCAAACAGGAGGGCAGCCCATGAATCGGCTCCATATCTTGTATGCGCTTTGCTTCGGCTTGCTGGTTTGTGCCTCCGCAGGATCGGCCCTACGGCGAAAATTCCAGAGGAATACAAACTCAATGTTTTACCGTCTGAACACTTAGCTTCTCGGCATCCTATCTAAGGAGGAATCATCATGCAAAACAGTATGCTTTTGACGCTCTCGTCTCCCATTCTGTCGCGGCCTTTGAGGCCAGTAAAGCACCTTCTGGCGGCGGTCTTGGTCGGCCTGTTGGGCAACGGGTCTGCCATCGCTGACGCCAGCGACTGGTTGCCGCTGGCCGTGGGCAATTCGTGGATGTATAGCCATAACTACTACGAAAGCGACGACGAAAACGACGATGTGTATAGCCAATGGACCAACTACACGGCTCCATACGGCATACCCGAATTCACTCTTTCGGTGTTGCGCACCGAGGTTATCGATGGCCATACCTACTTCGTCATCAGCGATATGCCGGAGTATTGGCCGCCGGTGCCGCCGCAGTTCATAGCAGGTAAGAAGCTACGGTGGGTAGGCGACCAACTGATGGAGCGTACCGCCGATGGCGAGCAAGCCCTGTTCCGCTTTGGCGGCGCCAGTGGAGCCAGCGGAGCCAGCGGCGCCAGCGGCGAAGTTAGCTATACCGTCCCCACCCCAGAGGGAACCCTCCGCGTCACCGCACGGGAAAACCGCTCCGAGCACACCCACGACAATTATTTCGGCTTTAGTGGCGGCGCAGAGGCCGCTGGTCCCTCTAATTGGTACGAATTGTTGGGAAGCGAGTCGGGGGTGACAGGTGAGTCGGGGGTAACGGTCGGGTTGGGGGCAGCTCTCATCTTCCTAAAGGGTTTCGGTGTCCAACAATGTCAGATGGCACTCTACGACGACGATGCTCCGCTATTCAAAAACATACAAAAAGCGAAACACGCGGTGCTCGATGGGCGTACCGTGACGGTTCGGGAAGCCCAGGCGGCGGCGGGTCAGGCTTCGTCGTCGGACGCAAGTAGCATTGAGTGGTTTTCTTGGGGGCTTATCAAGCAGGAGGGTCGCGAATGAATCCGCTTCGTGTATTGTGTGTGCTTTGCTTCGGATTGCTGGTTTGTGCCTCGGCCGGATTCGCCCGCGGTTCGCTTTCGACATGGCCGCATGCGAATAACCCCATCTTGGCCGCACGGGCTGCGGCGTGTACGCTGGATGTGGTGCTGGTCACCTTTCAAAACGCCGGGGCCTCAACCTCAAGATTTGGCTATCAATATCACAATTACGACCGGCCCTTCGGCGAAGAAGACGGGGGGCTGACCGCCGCTTCGTATCGCCGGCGCGATTTCCTGCGGATGCTGGCGGGTGGCTACTCGGCTGCTGAAGGCGGGCATCCCACGCCCTTTGTCGGGCCAAACGTCAGGGTAGCAAACAACTATCGACTGCCCCAGGTATTCGGCAGTGTGCGGGCGTACTTCGATTCGGTGTCCAACGGCGTGTTCAACCTACACGTGCGCATGGTCAATCCTGCCACGACAGAGACAGGTACGGACGACTTTCCCCGCTGGATTGAGTTGCCGAATACCAAGGAACACTATGCCGAGAGTACCACTATGGATGAGTTCTGGGATGCCGCGTACCAAGCGACGTTGGACTCGTTGTCGTTGCCCGCCGCCGCTTGGAACACGGGTATCAGCCTCCCCCATCACACTTCCACCGACTACCCCTTTACCCGCCTCTTGCGCCGAAAGCTCCTTTTTTTGTATTCCGGGGTCGTCTTTAACAATCGCGATGTCGACTTAGTAACGCGTGGCAACCAGCCCAGCCAACTGCATCCCCAAGCGGATGAGACTACTCGGGAAAATCCTACTCAAGCCATGCAGGTCGGCTACCGCTATGTGATGGGGGAGCGTCAGGGGTTCGGCAACACTACTCCTGACGTCGACGAGTTCGCTGGCATTGGTGCGCACGCCCATGAAATCGGCCATTTGCTCGGCCTGAATCATGGCGAGGGGGATTGGGCGGACTCGAATAACAGGTACGGAAACACACGAAGAAATAATCCACCGAATATGGTGGACAGGGCTGCCAACCAGCTAGGGTGGACCCTGATGCAGGGCGGCGGTGATCAAGGGCCGGTCACGCACAACAACGCATACTACATAGCCTACCGCTCCTGTCCCAATCCAATCAACCCCTTCTATCTACGCGACTTGGGTTGGCTGACGCCGACAGAGATCCTGAACGCTCAGAACGATTACGCCATCGCTCCGGGGACGACGCATTTGATTGACCGGGGGGTTGTCGAATTTCTGCTTAATCGCCGTACCACACAGCCGTTTGGCGGGCGCTATGTCTCCTTCTATGACTATGCCGCCCCCAATGCCGCCGATCAGGGCCTGATGGTCTGGCGTCGGCGCTTCAGAGTCGAGCGTCCTCTGCTCATCGTCGCCGATGAGCGACGCTACCGCGACGCCCGGGATCAGGATGCGAGCCCCAACATCCCCGAATACTACGACATGCTCTCCGATCCGTTTGCGGCCGGTAGGATATCCGATCCCAGAGACGATCCCGGAGACGATACTAACTTCGACCAAGCTAACGTGTCGGCGGTCAATAGCCTGACCGCTGGGGCCGGCTTGCGCCAAGCGACCACAGGTGGATGGATGAATCGGGATCCTGGTGATGTGAACTTAGCCCTGACTGACATTCGGTATGACGCTGCTGGCGACAACATCCTTGTGGACGTAGCCCTTACGCTGCCGGCAGCTCCGGACAATTTGACTGCTGAAGTCCAAGCGGGCCAAGTGACGCTACGGTGGGCTGCTTCGAACGACCCGACCGTCTCCTACCGATACCGATATCGTCCTGATACGATGCTTTGGAGCGGGTGGAGCATGACAACCGCCACTGAGAATGGACGGATCGTAGCGACCATCGAAGCCGGAGATTTGATCAACAACACGGCGTACACGTTTGAAGTCGCGGCGGTCAACGGGTTGGGGAGAAATTCAGCCACCCTGACGGCCACGCCCCAAGCGTTAGGTCCCAGCGCGGTGGATTTTGTCGAGGACGTGACGCCCGATCAGGACGATACAGAGGTGGCCACCTATACGGTGACCGGCTTGGGCAATACCCCGAATTGGACGCTGGAGAACGACACTCGGAATGCCTTTGAGTTACAGGGCACTGGGACGACGCGGGAGCTTCACTTTCGGCAGCCGCCCGATTTTGAAACCTTGCAGAACGCGACCTACTCGGTGACCATCCAAGCCCGCGCTGGCCAAGTCACGGTCACACAAGCGGTGTCGGTGACGGTGGTGAATGCGGAGGAGGAAGGGTCGGTTTCGCTGACGGGGGGGAGGCCGGAAGTGGGGCAGGTGGTGGTGGCGACCTTGACCGATCCGGATGGCGTGGTGGGGGTTCCGGTTTGGTGGTGGGAACGGGGGTCGAGTACGACGGATACGTGGACGGAGATTGCGTTGGCACATGCTGAGTCCTACAAGCCACAGCGGGATGATATAGGGTATCAGCTACGGGCGACGGCGCATTACACCGACCGTCATGGCTCCAACAAAAGTGCGTCGGGGGCCACGAGTGCGTCGGTGGTCGGTCGGCCGAGTGCGCCGCGGGAGTTTGAGGCGGTGGCTGGCGATGGTCAGGTGGTCTTGCGTTGGCAGCCGCCGGCGTCGGATGGGGGGTTGCCGATCCGGCGGTATAAGGTGGTGTATTTTCCGAGTGCGGATCGCGATGCGTCGACGGGTTTTTCGGCGGTGCCGGGGGGTGCGTCGGCGCGGGACACGACGATTGAGGGGTTGACCAACGGGACGCGATATGTATTTCGGGTGCTGGCTCAGAACAGAGATAACAATGATGGGAACGGGTTTCGAGCCGAGCGAGAGGCGACACCGCAGGTTCCCTGTCAACTGACGGGGGAGATGGCTCCGACATTTGCGGAAAACGCCACTGGGGCGGTAGGCACGTACACGGCTAGCCCTGGGTGTGATTCGGCGTTGTCGTGGAAGTTGGCGGGGACGGATACGAGTGCGTTTGCGGAGTTACAAGGGACGGGCACGTCTCGGACGCTTGAGTTCAAGCAGCCTCCCAACTTTGAGCAGCCTGCCGACGCTGGCAAGAACAACACTTACGCGGTGTCGGTGTCCATCGGCGACGTATCCGTGCCGGTTACCGTGTCGGTGACCGATGCCAACGATGCCGGTGTCATTCGTCTTTCGACGACCGCGCCGCGAGCGGAGGAATCCCTCACGGCAACGCTGTCGGACGAAGATGGGATTGAAGAGCCGGTGTATTGGACACCCCACTATGAGAGCACCTCGGACGGCGGCGGCGTAACCGGGCAGGCGTCGGAGGCGACGCAGACATGGACGCTGACTATCCCCAACAGCCGCGTGGGGCAGCCCCTGCGTATCCAAGCCGACTACACGGACTCTTTTGGCGCGGCGTCGGCGACGAGTGCTTTGACTTCGCCGGTGCACCCGGCCTCCAACCGCGCCCCTTCGGTGTCGGGTCCGGCGTCGGTGGACATAGCCGAAAACAGTTCCTCACCGTGGTTGTTGGGCACCTATATCGGCCGCGACCCGGACGGCGACGAGTTGACGTGGAGTATAACGGGCACGGATGCCAGTGCGTTTGATGAATTGAAGGAGCCGGCGTCGCCGGGGGCGTCGCCATCGCGGGAGCTCCATTTGGCGAATGCGGCCGATTACGAAACCCAAGCGCGCTACGACGTGTGGGTAAAGGTCTCCGATGCGGTGCTGTCGGACAGCCTGCGGGTGTCGGTGTCGGTCGTCAATCAGAACGAGGATGGGTCGGTGGTGCTGACGGGGGGGTTGCCGCCGGAAGTGGGCACGGCGGTGGTGGCGGGGTTGACCGACCCAGATGGGCAGATTACGGGGGCGTCTTGGCAGTGGCAGCGTCGGTGGGCGCGACGGGAGCATGGGAAGAGATTGGGGCCGGGGTGTCGGGGGCTTCATCGGCGGTGTCGGGTGCGGCCTCGGCGTATCCTGAGCTATCGAGCTACACGCCGGTGTCGGGCGATGTGGGGTGGCAGTTGCAGGCGACGGTGCGCTACCGCGATGGGCACGATCCCAACGCGGAACGGACGGCCGCGAGTGCGGCGAGTGCGGCGGTGTTCGGCCCTCCGGCCGCGTCGGTGACGGCTGGGTGGGGCCGTATTCGGGTAGAGTGGCCGGCGGTGGCGTCGGCGACGAGCTACGATGTGCAGGGGCAGGGCAAACCCTTTGATAGGGGCCCTTGGCCGGCGGCTTGGTCGTCATTGGCGACCAACATCACCGCTCTGCGGTATGCCCACCGGGGGGTGTCGCCGGATAGCCTGTATCGGTATCAGGTGCGCTCGCGGACAGATGCGGCGGTGAGTGAGTGGTCGGACCCGCTGCCGGATGCGGCCGGGGTCCAGCCCGGCGTTGATGCTCCGACGGGGTTTCGGGCGGCGGCGGGGGCTGGTCAGGTGACGCTTCGGTGGACGGGTCCGGATCACGCCAGTATTACCCAGTGGCGGTATCGGGATGTGACGGCGGAGGGGGCCGATACGGACGGGGACTGGCAGGACGCGACGGTCAGCGGTAGTGCCTCGACGGAGTGGGTGGCTACGGTAGAGGGCTTGACGCCGGGGCGCGAGTATCGGTTTCAAGTGCGGGCGGTCAATGGGGCCGGCGGTGGGCGGCCTTCGGCGGTGAGCAATACGGTCACGCCGTGGTTGGCTCGGCCCACGGGCGGTTCGGTTTCAGTGCAGGCGGGTCCGGCACTGAAGGTTGCTTGGTCGGCGGTGGCGTCGGCGACCGGCTATGAGGTGGAGGGGCAGAGCAAGCCGTTTGACGGCGGGTCGTGGCCTTCGGCGTGGACGACCCAGCAAGCCAACGGCGCACAGCCCTATGTGCATCGAGGGGTGGATGCCGACCGCCGCTATCGCTACCGAGTGCGGGCGCGGGTGGGCGAGACGGTGAGTGCTTGGTCGGATACGCTGCCGGGGGTGGCGGGAGTGCAACCGCCGCCGGGTGCGCCCACGGGCTTGACCGCCACGCCGGGCATCCGACAGGCGACGCTTCGGTGGACGGGGCCGACGCACACCAGCATCCGCGAGTGGCAGTATAAGCGGGGCCAGATTTTGGAGCCGATCACCGCGTGGGGAGGGTGGCTGTCCATGGGCACGGCGGCGACGACGCGGTCGTTTATAGTGCGGCATCCGCTGGTGGATGGGGGGTCTTATCGGTTTGAAGTGCGGGCACGCAACGGCGGGGGATGGTCGGCGACGACGCGGACGGATACGGTGACATTGCCGGTGGACACCAAAGGGCGTGTGGCGCTCTCGACGACCACGCCGCGGGTCGGCGACGACCTGACGGCGACGTTGACCGACCCGGATAACCCGACGGATGTGGGGTTTACTTGGGCGTTTTTCCTGCCGGCGGGGGTGTCGGGGGCCAATGGGGCCGATCCGCCGCCCAGCGCAGTGCAGTCGGAGCCGTTGCGGGTGAGCACAGTGCATTTGGGGGTGCATATCCGGGCGCGGGTGTCCTATCACGGATGATTATGGTCGGCAGCAGGCGCAAAGCCCCAAGACATCGGCGGTGGTGGGGCCGCCGTGGGCGCCGCGGACATTTACGGCGACGGCGGGCGACGGGCAGGTTAATGAGAGCGGCCCTATGGCTCCTGCCCGTGACGCGCTTTGAGTTGGCCCCAAGAGGTAGGCTGGACACTGGTCCCAACAAAAACATAGGGATAGGCGATCTCTTTGCCGCCAATAACCGCCGAAACCGGCGCAAGAGAATTCTCAAAGACTCGAAGCAAATCCCACCCTGGTTCCCATACTTCGTATCGGGCGAACCCATAGTTTGCTAGAAAATAAACGTCACCCAATCTAGGGTTAACAACAAAACGAGTGACGAATGCCGGACCAAAGCTTAATGGAGGGGGATAAAATAAATGCCAACGGCTTCTCAATCTTGCGTCCCAGAAGAAACGACGAACTAAAAGTGGTAGTCGGACCGGGTCGTGTGCGTCGTATAGCACAGGATAGGCTAGCGTGGTATACTCCTTGTCGCTATGAATTTGAGCAGAGTCATATTCATAAGGCGAAGCAAAATCATATAGGGCGATGTCTTGCTCCTGCTGGCGTATAAGTAGAACACCCGCATCGGAGAAGCGCACCTTTTGGCCGGCCAAGCAGAGAGTGGGTACGGGCGGCCAATCGTATGGCTCGCTAAAGACAAAGTATTCATGGCCTTCAATCGTCTCGGTATGGGTAATTTCAATGGTTAGCTCTCTTCTGACAGGGAATCTGAGGTCGTCAGGCGGCCATACGAAATCAGCCAAGCCGGGAGATAGAGGATACCCAGGTATCTCCATCATCAGCCGATGAGCTAGCAGAAACAAGGGATCAAAGTACTCCAAGTCATATACGTCGCCGTAAAAGGTCTCGTAATTGCCGTAAACGTCGTTATAATAACTGTGCGTATAAGTCCACTGATTACCGACCTGCAACGGGAGAAAATCTGTTGGGCTCCCCTTAAAGCCTGCTTCATCCTGTGCGTCTGCGGACGGGGCCAACAGGGTGCATAGCACCAGCGGGACTACGAGGCGCGTCAATTGAGTTATCATAAAAGCCAAACTCCTTTTGAAGAAGAACGGGATTGAAGGCCACTATTGACCGACGGCCTTTCCTCTATGATATTGGAAAGGACATCGACACACAAGCTCTTTTAGGAGGGTATTATGCTTTTTCGTGTATTCATGCTGCTTAGCCTGTATGTTGCGAGCGCATACAGCCAAGACTTTGTATGTGGGTATGATGGTGGTGGGGATGAGGTGACGGGCCTGTCGTCTCACCATATCTTTTACCGGAGTAGCATGGCGACGGATCCGATTAAGGTGCTGGTTCTGTTTGGGAAATTTGTGGGAGATTCTGATCGTAGTGATCTGAGGACTTACAAATTCGCCGATCGAGACAATAACACGACTCGTCTCAGCACCCAGTTCGTGGACCCAACGGTTCAGGGCAGTCTGGCGCACTATTTTGAAAAGATGTCGTATGGGAATTTGCATTTAGCAAGTGCCGACGACGATGCTCCAACAACATGGTATGAAGGGACCGCGAAGCCGACCTTGCCCACCGGCTGCCCGGTTGCGAATTGGGGGAATGCCGTGCGAGATTTTTCCAGAGCAGTACTCGACAACGCCTACGCTGACCCTGACGTCGACTTTACTGACGTCGACTTGGTCGCCGTGCTTACGCCGCCTGGAATGGGCAACGATTGCAAAGTTGATGGGACGGTTTTCGGTAATCTCAATTGGAGATCAAGAGATCGGACCACAACAATTAACAGGGTCATCACGTCGGATTGGGACAACAGTTTTCCTTTCATAGTGGGGGTGCTGGCACACGAATATGGGCACGTTATGGGACTGCTCGAGCTCTATGACCGCACCAATATTCTCGTTGACCGCACGGATTATCCCAATCACAGTGCCGGCGTTGGCTTCTGGGGGGTGATGGGCAAAGGTTCTGACGGATACGTGGAGCAGGCGGGTGTTCCAGATGGCCCTACTCCCCTGTCGGCGTGGTCTCGGATAGAGGTGGGCTGGCTGGACAATAGAGTGGAGACCGTGTCGTCTGACAAGACGGTGACCATCCCTGACATCAACTCTTCCGCTGGCAATGTAGTGGTGCAAATTCCGGTGCCCGGTTCTTCTACTCCACCTATGGAGTATTTCCTGTTGTCCAACCGGCAGAATACGTACGACGGGACAGAGAGCAGTCTTGGCAGTTACTACGACGCCCATGCGCCCCAGAGAGGGTTGTTAATATGGCACATTGACGAAACCGTAACCCCCCACCTTCCTCCAACAGATACAAGCGGTAACACAAATCCTTACAGAAGGGGCGATGTCAATGCGATTGAAGAACACAAGCGTGTTGACGTGGAATGCGCCGACGGGCTTTGGGATCATCCGGGCCCTGGTGCGACTAGCATTCCCCTTACCCCAACGGAGAATAATGAATCTGGCGGGGACAACTTGGACTATTGGACGGGAGACGACAAGGATTGGCGGGACGATCGCCAGGGCAATCTAGGCGACGCGGGTGATGTGTGGACTTCTGGCGAGTTCACGCCGACATCCAACCCCTCAACGGCGGGCTACAACAGGGGTGGGTCTATGTCGCAGGACAACTATAGTGACGATACGCAGGACGTATTCACAGGGATCGCGGTGCGGAACATTACGCAAACCAACGGGGAGATGCGCGTCGATATTCGCTTTATCCCGTCGGCACCGTCTGTGGATGCGGCGTCGCTTCGTCAGGGCACGGGTGATCATTGGAATGAAGTGACGCTGAGTTGGACTGCTCCTGCGGTGAACAATACAAACATCAACGGCTATGAGTATTGTTCCACCGATTGTTCCAACAATGAGGACTGGACGGGTTTTCCTGCTAATTCTGTTACTACGAACACAGGCAGGATCACGTTACCGTCCGACGCGAATACGGTAGAGTATAGCTTCCAAGTACGGGCCGTCACCCCTAGCGAGGAGGCGGGTACGCCCTCGGCTGCGGTGGGGTTCACTCTCGATCGTCCCGGTGCGGTCGGGTTGGCTTGGTCTGGGACCGTGCCGGAGGTGGGTCAGTCGGTGACGGCGGAGTTGACCGATCCGAATGGTGTGGTGGGGGTTCCGGTTTGGCAATGGGAACGAGGGTTGAGTGCGACGGATACGTGGACGACGATTGGGTCGGCGCATGCGTCCTATACGCCGCAGCGGGATGATATAGGGCATCAGCTACGGGCGACGGCGCATTACACCGACCGTCATGGCTCCAACAAAAGTGCGTCGGGGGCCACGAGTGCGTCGGTGGTCGGTCGGCCGAGTGCGCCGCGGGAGTTTGAGGCGGTGGCTGGCGATGGTCAGGTGGTCTTGCGTTGGCAGCCGCCGGCGTCGAATGGGGGGTTGCCGATCCGGCGGTATAAGGTGGTGTATTTTCCGAGTGCGGATCGCGATGCGTCGACGGGTTTTTCGGCGGTGCCGGGGGGTGCGTCGGCGCGGGACACGACGATTGAGGGGTTGACCAACGGGACGCGATATGTATTTCGGGTGCTGGCTCAGAACAGAGATAACAATGATGGGAACGGGTTTCGAGCCGAGCGAGAGGCGACACCGCAGGTTCCCTGTCAACTGACGGGGGCGACCGATCCGACATTTGCGGAAAACGCCACTGGGGTGGTGAGCACGTACACGGCGAGTGCGGGGTGTGATTCGGCGTTGTCGTGGGGGTTGGCGGGGACGGATGAGTGCTTCTTTCAATTGAAAGGGGACGGCATGTCGCGCACCCTCGAGTTCGATAGTTCTCATAGTCCTCCCAACTTTGAACAGCCTGCCGACGCTGGCAAGAACAACACCTACGCGGTGTCGGTATCCATCGGCGACGTGTCCGTGTCGGTTACCGTGTCGGTTACCGATGCCAATGATGCCGGTGTCATTCGTCTTTCGACGACTGCGCCGCGAGCGGAGGAATCCCTCACGGCAACGCTATCGGACGAAGATGGGATTGCAGAGCCGGTGTATTGGACGCCCCATTATGAGAGCACCTCGGACGGCGGCGGCGTAACCGGGCAGGCGTCGGAAGCGACGCAGACATGGACGCTGACTATCCCCAACAGCCGCGTGGGGCAGTCCCTGCGCCTCCAAGCTGACTACACCGACTCTTTTGGCTCGGCGTCGGCCATGAGTGCGCTGACCTCGCCGGTGCGTCCGGCTGCCAATCGCGCCCCGTCGGTGTCGGGTCCGGCGGCGGTGGACATAGCCGAAAACAGTTCCGAACCGTGGCTGTTGGGCACCTACACTGGCCGCGACCCGGATGGCGACGAGTTGACGTGGAGCGTAACAGGCACGGATGCCAGTGCGTTTGAATTGAAGGAACCGGCGTCGCCCGGGGCGCACCCGTCGCGGGAACTCCATTTGGCGAGTGCGGCCGATTACGAAACCCAAGCGAGCTACGACGTGTGGGTAAAAGTCTCCGATGCGGCGCTGTCGGACAGCCTGCGGGTGTCGGTGTCGGTCGTCAATCAGAACGAGGATGGGGAGGTGGTGCTGAGGGGCGGGCTGCCGCCGGAAGTGGGCACGGCGGTGGTGGCGGGGTTGACCGATCCGGATGGGCAGATTACCGGGGCGGCTTGGCAGTGGCAGCGTCGGTTGGGTGCGACAGGTGCATGGGAAGCGATTGGGTCCGGGGTGTCAGGGGCTTCATCAGCGGTGTCGGGCACGGCCTCGGCGTATCCTGAGCTATCGAGCTACACGCCGGTGTCGGGCGATGTGGGGTGGCAGTTGCAGGCGACGGTGCGCTACCGCGATGGGCACGATCCCAACGCGGAACGGATGTCCGCAAGTGATCCAAGTCGGGCGGTGGTCGGTGTGCCGGTTGCGCCGTCGGAGGTGTCGTTTCGGTCGGGGTGGACGCAGGTTCGGGTGGAGTGGTCGGCGGTGGCGACGGCGACGGGCTACGCGGTGCAAGGGCAGAGCAAACCCTTTGATGGCGGCACGTGGCCTTCGACATGGACATCGTTGGCGTCCGATGTCGTCGGCCAGCGGCGGTATGTTCACCGGGGGGTATCGCCGGATAGCCTGTATCGGTATCAGGTGCGGGCGCGAGTAGGTGAGTTGGAGAGTGCGTGGTCGTCGGCGGAGCCTTCGGCGGGGGTGCAGCCCGGGGTGGGTCCGCCGACGGGGTTTACGGCCGAGGCCGGGGCGAGCGAGGCGACGCTGCGGTGGACAGGGCCGGATCATGCCAGCATCATCAAGTGGCGGTATCGGGATGTGACGGCGGAGGGGGCCGATACGGACGGGGGTTGGTTGGACGCGACGGTCAGCAGTAGTGCCGTGGCGGGGTGGTCGGCCCCGGTAGAAGGCTTGACGGCGGGGCGCGAGTATCGGTTTCAAGTGCGGGCGGTCAATGGGGCCGGCGATGGTCGGCCTTCGGCGGTGAGCAATACGGTCACGCCGTGGTTGGCTCGGCCCACGGGCGGTTCGGTTTCAGTGCAGGCGGGCCCGGCGCTGAAGGTTGCTTGGTCGGCGGGGGCGTCGGCGACCGGCTATGAGGTACAGGGGCAGAGCAAGGCGTATGACGGCGGGTCGTGGCCGTCGGCGTGGACGACGCAGCAGGCCCACGGCGCACAGCCCTATGTGCATCGAGGGGTGGACGCCGACCGCCGCTATCGCTACCGAGTGCGGGCGCGAGTGGGCGAGACGGTGAGTGCTTGGTCGGATACGCTGCCGGGGGTGGCGGGGGTGCAGCCGCCACCGGGCGCACCGATGGGCTTGACGGCCACGCCGGGCATCCGACAGGCGACGCTTCGGTGGACCGGGCCGACGCACACCAGCATCACCGAGTGGCAGTATAAGCGGGGCCGGGTGTTGGAACCGACCACTGCATTTCCACAAGTGAACTGATAGGAGTACCCGATGAGAAAATATCTTGCTGTTTTGACGCTGCTGGTTGCGCTTGGGTCTGGCGTTTGGGCCTTTGAGGACATTGACCAACCGGGATTTGCATCCCAACCGGATGGCACGATCTTTGAAGTCCATCACTTGAGAGACAAGACGTTTGTGGATGGCTACGTCATCGTCTTTGGTATCGATAGCTGGTGGTACTATGCGGAACTAGACGCACGTGGTGAATATGAGGCGTCGCCTTATAGGGTGGGCATTGACGACCCGGCTGAGATAGGCATTCCCAAGAACCTACAGCGAAGTGCGGTGCGCCAAGCGGAGAGAGACGTGGTGTTGCAAGTGGGTTTCTCCGCAATGATCCTTACTCAGCCTGATGGCACGAGTTTTTTTGCTAATTGGAGAGGCTATGTCCTTGCTATACTCTTAGACTATGAAGAAGACTCGGGATATTCAGTTTGTGTGAACTGCGATTCTATCCCCATAGACGTTCGCATTGGCAACCCCGCTTCCGATGGCTTTTACTACGTCATAAACTACGGCGGTGGCGACCCCTTTTATGCCTTTGTTTATGACGATGAGAGTGGCTGGTATTACTACGCGGATTGTATTTGGTATGCACGAAATAGTTGCCGACGGGACGCGCAAGGCGAGTATGTGGCATCGCCTTATAAGGTCGGCCTTGATCTCCCGCCCGGATACGCTCCTGCTACGGCAGTTCAAGAACGCTCTTGGGGTACTGTAAAACACCTCTTTCACAAGTGAACGGATAGGAGAACCCGATGAAAACCTACCTTGCTGTTTTTACGCTGCTGGTTGTGCTTGGGTCTGGCGTTTGGGCTTTTGAGAACATTGACCAATGGGGGTTTCGCGTCCAACCGGATGACACGACCTTTATCGTCCATCGCTTGGGAGACAAGACGTTTGCGGCCGGCTATGTCATCGTCTATGGTAGCGATAGCTGGTGGTACTATGCGGAATTGGACGCACGTGGTGAATATGAGGCGTCGCCTTATAAGGTCGGCATTGACGACCCGGCTGAGATAGGCATTCCCAAGAACCTACAGCGGCAGCGGAGTGCCATCCGCCAAGCGGAGATAGACGCGGTATTAATTATGCGTTTCGGGCCTAGGCTGTTCCTTACCCAGCCAGATGGCACGGCCTTTATAGCTTATAGAGACCAGCCACTGCCAATCAAGCCACTACCAATCGGCTGCGATACAGTTGTTGAAGTCCCCGCGGATGGCTATGTCATCTCCATAGATGATACGCCCCTCATAAACTATGGCGATGGCGACCCCTTTTATGCGTTCGTTTATGACGATCAGAGTGGCTGGTATTACTATGCGGTA
This sequence comes from Candidatus Latescibacterota bacterium, assembly GCA_965242865.1. Classification (GTDB taxonomy): domain Bacteria; phylum Latescibacterota; class UBA2968; order UBA8231; family UBA8231. The sequence goes on along the minus strand of CBDETK010000013.1, from coordinate 2,436,037 downwards.
CTGGACGCGCAAGGCGAGTATGTGGCATCGCCTTATAAGGTCGGCCTTGATCTCCCGCCCGGCTACGATTCTCCTACGGTGGTTCAAGAACGCTCTTGGGGTGCTGTAAAACACCTCTTCCACAAGTGAACGGATAGGAGTACCCGATGAAAACCTACCTTGCTGTTTTGACGCTGCTGATTGCGCTGTCGTCTAGCGTTTGGTCCACAGGCATTGACGTATGGGGCGAAGTCTCCCAACCGGATGGCACGACCTTTGTGTACCATGCTTGGGGGGACGAATTTGGGGGAAATCGAGAAACCGCGGACGGCTATGTCTTCGTTTATGGTAGCGATGGCTGGGCCTACTACGCGGAGCTAGACGTACGCGGTGAATATGTGGCGTCGCCTTATAGGGTAGGCGTTGATAACCCGGTCAGTTACGGCATTCCTAAACACCTACAGCGGAGTGCGGCACGCATTGCGGAGATAAACTCGGTGCGCATTGCACACGGATATGCTAGAGACCCGGACAGCCAAGTGCAGGGGATGATTGGCGACCCAGACCATTTTGTTTGTTCGCCGACAAACAAATGTAAGGGCTACGTGGTGTTGGTCACCTTTCCGTCAGAAACGGATCCAGCAAAGAACTTCTATAATGGCTATGACCAACCTTATGGCTACTCGTGGGATTTGTTCAATCAATTCTTCAATGGAGGCTACGAGACTGGTGTCCCTGCTTATAAAGGTGCTACAGCACTCTCGCGTCAGGCGCCGGGTAAGACAGCAGAAACCGAGGCAGTTTTTGGCAGTTTAAGGGCCTATTTTGACGAAGTGTATGGAGGCGACATCATAGAGTTTGAGATTCTGAATAAAAGAAACAGTGATGGCTCTCCTATGTGGCTTGAGCTTCCCAAGACGAAATACGATTACGCTGATCTGTCCGGCGGTTCAAGCACATTTTGGGATGATGCGGAGGCTGCGGTCCGGGCAGATGACACGAACGGGGATGTGCTAAACTCCGTGCCGTCTTCCACGGATCCCTCACCTTTTCCCTACAAAACGGCACCCCCTTCCACTGCCGCTACTCTACTAGCTAACAAGGCGATCTACGTGTATTCTGGTCTCACGCCTACGAATTACAGTCCTCTGCATCCCCGGGTAGATGTAACCACTTGGTCTGCTACGGCAACGAGAGGAATTGGTGCTCGGATGGTGATGGGCGAGCGCCAAGGTTGGGATGATTGGAGCCATCAGTCCGATAAAGAACACTCGGTGGATCGTTTTGCTGGTATCGGTCTTCACGTCCACGAATGGGGGCATCTATTCGGATTTAACCATCCTGATGGTTTATGGAAAGGGCCGAACCCTCATCCTACTCCTCAACAAACAAACGTATCCTTTGATCCTGCCAATTTGTTGGGCTGGGGTTCGATGCAGGACGGTGCACATGGTCCTAAAATTGCAGGTAAGAATAACGACGGTACGCCATCCTATTACAACCTAACCTACCGCTCTTGCCCCAACCCCTATAACCCTTTCTACCGGATGGACTTGGAATGGAATACTACTGAGACTATAAGATCGTCTACGACCAACAAGAGAATTCGTCCCGGCCCGGCGCATATTTACGTAGTTCCTAGTATCAACCGCCAAGATTACCTCTTGGATTTTCGCGATGTGAGCGACAGTAATAAAAACTTTGGGAAATATGTCTCTTATAATGAGTTGAGTTCGTCCGGGCTGCTCATCTGGTGCCGCGCATCTGGTACGGCCGCTTCCAACCCCATGCTCATCCCGGCGGACGGCCGCTCAATTGATGATGCTCGGTTTCCCGTTGGAGCACCCGACCCTTATGACATTATGTTAGACGATCTGCTGTCCGATCCGTTTGGTGCGGCTCCTCAGACGCATGGGCCGACCGTAACAGAGGCGACGGATGCGACCCATCTGCGCCATGCAACGCAGAGATCCGTAGGTACCAACAAAAACTCACAATCTGCCAATCCCGATCCCGATCCTTCCCGTCTGGCGTTCCGCAACATCGAGATCAAAAACGACAGCGATGGGGCCTATGCAGAGGTCGATATCCACTTCATCCCGTTGTCGCCGACGAATTTGACGGCTACGCCGGTTGATGATGACGACAACGCGGTGACCCTCAGTTGGACCGATCCTAGCCAGAATGGGGACACGATCACCGGCTATCAGTATAGTACCGACGAGGGTAAAAATTGGCACCCACCATTAAATGGGACGCTGATTAATAGCGGGGCCAAAATCACGGACTTGACCGGCACAAAATACACTTTCCAAGCGCGGACGGTCACCAATGGGTTCTCCCCTCATAACGTGAGTTCTGCTGCTGCGGTGGAGTTCGCCTTTGACCGCCCCGGCGCGATCTCCTTGGCTTCTTCTGGGGTGCTTAATACTCCGCGAGTGGGCGACGTGTTGACGGCGACGCTGGCCGATCCGAACCTGTCGAATTCGGTCTTGTCTTGGCAGTGGCAACGGCGGATCGTCGGAGTGCTCACATGGACGGGGGCGGACATCTCGGGGGCGACCGATATAAGCTACACGCTGATGGCTCAGGACGGGGGCCATGAAGTGCGGGCAACAGTGAGTTACAACGACGGGGTAGGCAGTACCGATGATATGGCTGCAAGTGCCCCGGTGTCGGTCCCTGATGCCCCTCCGTCTGCTGCTGGGGCGGCGAAGCCATCGGTGAATGAAAACATCGATCCGAATGTCACCGATCCGGTTGCCGTCGGCGTCTATCGGAACACCGATCCGAATCCAAACGCGCCGGTGTGGTCTTTGATTGGGGCTGATGCGAGCAGTTTCACTTTGGTTCAAACGTCGGGCAACGCTGGCCACGAGCGCACCTTGCAGTTTCGGGAGCCGCCCAACTATGAGGTGCCGTTAGCGGGCGGTGGGTATAAAACGACCTACGATATTGGCGTGGTGGTTCGGGATGTGCCTTTGAGCGGGGCGGTGGGAGCAACCGATGGGGCGGTGTCGGATACCCTGTTGGTCACGGTGTCGGTGGTGAATGTGGAGGAAGCCGGTTCGGTGGCACTGTCGCCACAGCCGCCACAGGTAGGGGTTCCGTTGGTGGCGCGTCTGACCGATCCGGACGAGGGGCTGACGTTCACCGGGGCGAGTTGGGCTTGGCATCGCTGGGAGCGTGATACCGCTTCGTGGCAACCCGTGTCTGTGCCCGCTGGCGCGGCTGGCGCAGCGACCAATTATCCCGAACAGTCGAGCTACACGCCCCCAGCGTCGGACATAGGCTATTACCTGCGGGCGTCGGTGCATTACACCGACAATCATGGTCCCAACAAACGTGCCGAGGGGTTCACGAGTGCGGCGGTGTTCGGCCCTCCGGCCGCGTCGGTGACGGCTGGGTGGGGCCGTATTCGGGTGGAGTGGCCGGCGGTGGCGTCGGCGACGAGCTACGATGTGCAGGGGCAGAGCAAACCCTTTGATAGGGGCCCTTGGCCGGCGGCTTGGTCGTCATTGGCGACCAACATCACCGCTCTGCGGTATGCCCACCGGGGGGTGTCGCCGGATAGCCTGTATCGGTATCAGGTGCGCTCGCGGGCGGGTGCGTCGGTGAGTGGGTGGTCGGCTCTGGTGCCGGATGCGGCCGGGGTCCAGCCCGGCGTTGATGCTCCGACGGGGTTTCGGGCGGCGGCGGGTGCTGGTCAGGTGACGCTTCGGTGGACGGGTCCAGATCACGCCAGTATTACCCAGTGGCAGTATCGGGATGTGACGGCGTTGGGGGCCGATACGCGGGGGGGTTGGAAGGACGCAGCGGTCAGCGGTAGTGCCTCAACGGAGTGGTTGGCCACGGTGGACGCCTTGACGCCGGGACAAGCCTATCGGTTTCAAGTGCGGGCGGTCAATGGAGCGGGGGACGGCCAGCCGTCGGCGGTGAGCGATGCGGTGACGCCGCGGGCGCCGGTCTGCCTGCTGACGGGGGCGACGGTTCCGACATTTGCGGAAAACGCCACTGGGGTGGTGGGCACGTACACGGCGAGTGCTGGGTGTGGTTCGGCGTTGTCGTGGAAGTTGGCGGGGACGGATACGAGTGCGTTTGCGGAGTTACAAGGGACGGGCACGTCGCGGATGCTTGAGTTCAAGCGTCCTCCCAACTTTGAGCAGCCTGCCGACGATGGTGCGAACAACACCTACGCGGTGTCGGTATCCATCGGCGATGTGTCCGTGTCGGTCATCGTGTCGGTGACCGATGCCAACGATGCCGGTGTCATTCGCCTTTCGACGACCGCGCCGCGAGCGGAGGAATCCCTCACGGCAACGCTATCGGACGAAGATGGCATTGCAGAGCCGGTGTATTGGACGCCCCACTATGAGAGCACCTCGGACGGCGGCGTAACCGGGCCGGCGTCGGAGGCGACGCAGACATGGACGCTGACTATCCCCAACAGCCGCGTGGGGAAGCCTCTGCGTATCCAAGCCGACTACACGGACTCTTTTGGCGCGGCGTCGGCGACGAGTGCTTTGACTTCGCCGGTGCGTCCGGCTGCCAACCGCGCCCCGTCGGTGTCGGGTCCGGCGTCGGTGGACATAGCCGAAAACAGTTCCTCACCGTGGTTGTTGGGCACCTATACTGGCCGCGACCCGGATGGCGACGATCTGACGTGGAGTATAACGGGCACGGATGCGAGTGCGTTTGAATTGAAGGAACCGGCGTCGCCGGGGACGGAGCCGTCGCGGGAACTCCATTTGGCGAATGCGGCCGATTATGAAGCCCAAGCGCGCTACGACGTGTGGGTGAAGGTCTCCGACGCGGTGCTGTCGGACAGCCTGCGGGTGTCGGTGTCGGTCGTCAATCAGAACGAGGATGGGTCGGTGGTGCTGACGGGGGGGTTGCCGCCGGAGGTGGGCACGGCAGTGGTGGCGGGGTTGACCGATCCGGATGGGCAGATTACGGGATCGGCTTGGCAGTGGCAGCGTCGGTTGGGCACAACGGGAGCATGGGAAGCGATTGGGGCCGGGGTGTCGGGGGCTTCGTCGGCGGTGTCGGGTGCGGCCTCGGCGTATCCTGAGCTATCGAGTTACACGCCGGTGTCGGGCGATGTGGGGTGGCAGTTGCAGGCGACGGTGCGCTACCGCGATGGGCACGATCCCAACACGGAACGGACGGCAGAGAGTGATCCAAGTGAGGCGGTGGTCGGTCCGCCGGTTGCGCCGTCGGGGGTGTCGTTTCGGTCGGGGTGGACGCAGGTTCGGGTGGAGTGGTCGGCGGTGGTCGCGGCGACGAGCTACGCGGTGCAAGGGCAGAGCAAACCCTTTGATGGCGGGTCGTGGCCTTCGACGTGGACATCATTGGCGTCCGATGTCGTTGGCCGGCGGCGGTATGTTCACCAGGGGGTATCGCCGGATAGCCTGTATCGGTATCAGGTGCGGGCGCGGGTGGGCGAGTTGGAGAGTGCGTGGTCGGCGGCGGAGCCTTTGGCGGGGGTTCAGCCCGGGGTGGGTCCGCCGACGGGGTTTACCGCCGAGGCCGGGGCAAGCCAAGCGACGCTGCGGTGGACGGGGCCGGATCATGCCAGCATCATCAAGTGGCGGTATCGGGATGTGACGGCGGAGGGGGCCGATACGGAGGGGGATTGGCTGGACGCGACGGTCAGTGGTAGTGCCGTGGCGGGGTGGTCGGCCCCGGTAGAAGGCTTGACGGCCGGTCAAGCGTATCGGTTTCAAGTGCGGGCGGTCAATGGGGCCGGCGGCGGTCGGCCTTCGGCGGTGAGCAATACGGTCACGCCGTGGTTGGCTCGGCCCACGGGCGGTTCGGTTTCAGTGCAGGCCGGCCCGGCGCTGAAGGTTGCTTGGTCGGCGGTGGCGTCGGCGACCGGCTATGAGGTGGAGGGGCAGAGCAAGCCGTTTGACGGCGGGTCGTGGCCTTCGGCGTGGACGACCCAGCAAGCCAACGGCGCACAGCCCTATGTGCATCGAGGGGTCGATGCCGACCGCCGCTATCGCTACCGAGTGCGGGCGCGGGTGGGCGAGACGGTGAGTGCTTGGTCCGATACGCTGCCGGGGGTGGCGGGAGTGCAACCGCCACCGGGTGCGCCCACGGGCTTGACGGCCACGCCGGGCATTCGACAGGCGACGCTGACGTGGACGGGGCCGACGCACACCAGCATCCGCGAGTGGCAGTATAAGCGGGGCCAGATTTTGGAGCCGATCACCGCGTGGGGGGGCTGGCTGTCCACCGCGTGGGGGGGCTGGCTGTCCATGGGCACGGCGGCGACGACGCGGTCGTTTACGGTGCGGCATCCGCTGGTGGATGGGGGGTCCTATCGGTTTGAAGTGCGGGTGCGCAACGGCGGGGGATGGTCGGCGACGACGCGGACGGATACGGTGACGTTGCCGGTGGACACCAAAGGGCGTGTGGCGCTCTCGACGACCACGCCGCAGGTCGGCGACGACCTGACCGCGACGTTGACCGACCCGGATAACCCGACGGATGTGGGGTTTACTTGGTCGTTTTTCCTGCCGGCGGGGGTGTCGGGGGCCAATGGAGCCGATCCGCCGCCCAGCGCATTGCAGTCGGAGCCGTTGCGGGTGAGCACAGTGCATTTGGGGTTGCAGCTCGTGGCGCGGGTGTCCTATGCCGATGACTATGGTCGGCAGCAGGCACAAAGCCCCAAGACGTCGGCGGTGGTGGGGCCGCCGTGGGCACCGCGGACGTTTACGGCAACAGCGGGCGACGGGCAGGTTAATGAGAGCGGCTCTATGGCTCCTGCCCGTGACGCGCTTTGAGTTGGCCCCAAGAGGTAGATTGAACCCTTGTCTCTACAGAAACATAGGGGTAGGAGATCTCTTTGCCATCAATAACCGCCGAAACCGTCGTAAGAAAATTTGAAAAGATTGCAACATTATCCCACCCTGGGTACCATATACTGTATCCGAGGATCCCATAGTTTTCTAGAAAATAAACGTTCCCCAATCCAGGGTTAACAGTAAAACGAGTGACGAAGGCCGGCCCGAAGCTCCTTGGGGGGGGATAAAACAAAGGCCAACGGATTCTCAATCTTGCGTCCCAAGAGAAACGACGTACACGCAGTGGTAGTCGAACCGGGTCGTGTGCGTCGTATAGCACAGGATATGCTGGCGTGGTATAGTCCTTGTCGCCATGAACTTGAGCAAAGTCATATTTATAAGGCGGAGCAAAGTCATATAGGGGAATGTCTTGCTCCGGCTGGCGTATGAGTAGCACCCCTTCATCGGAGAAGCGCACCTTCTGGCCAACCAAGCAAAGAGTAGGCACGGGCGGCCAATCGTATGCTGGCTGGCTAAAGACAAAGTACGTATGGCCCTCAATCGTCTCGGTATGAGTAATTTCAATGGTTAGCTCTCGTGCGCCGGGGGATCTGAGGTCGTCAAGTGGCTTTACCGAATCTGCCAAACCGGGAGATAAAGGATACCCAGGTATCTCCATCGTCAGCCGATCAATTAGCAAGGCCAAAGGATCAAAGGCATCCAAGTCGTATGCGTAGTCGAAAAAGACCGCGTGGCTGCCGTAAACCCTATTAGAATACCTGTGCGTATAAGTCCACTGATTACCTACTTCCAACGGAAGGAAATCGGTTGGGCTTCCCTCAAAGCCTCCTTCTTCCTGCGCGGTGGCAGGCGGGGCCAATAGGGCGCATAGCATCAGCGAGACCACGAGGCGCGTCCGTTGAGTTACCATTAGGTCAAACTCCTTTTGAAGAGGAACGGGACTGAAGGCCAACATTGACCGGGCTTTTCCCTTATGTTAAGATATGATATATATACAATGAAAATACACCGGTACACAAGCTCTTTTAGGAGGATATTATGCTTTTTCGTGTATTCACTCTACTTAGCCTGTATGCTGCCAGCGTATATGGCCAAGACTTTGTATGCGGGTTTGGTCTTGCCGGGGAAGATGTGTCGGGCACGTCTGCCCACCATGCGGATATTGACTTCTACCGTGGGGTTGACCCCAATAGGACCGAGCCGGTCCATGTGTTGCTTTTGGTGGGGAAGCTCAAGGATGTTGCGAGTGGCATAAACTTTGAGCAACTCTACGGTCGAACTCGAGCTGCGAACGATTATCAATCCATCACGGACCTCTTTAATCCAAGTCATACGGGCAGCTTGCCGCATTTTTTGAACGAAATGTCGTATGGGAAGTTGTCGTTTAAGGCTCCCAACCGCGAAACAGTTGCGGGAACGGTGTATGTGTCGTCCATGACAAAAACGACGCGGGCCGACTATGGTCTTAGAACAGCGGCGGATTGTCTCGGTCCTGATGGTCGTGGTGTGGGAGGCTGGGCGGATGCTGTAGAAGATTTTGCTTTGGACGTGGTCCGAGCTGCCGATACTGACGTTGACTTTAACGACTATGATGGCGATGGGGACGGAAAGGTTGACCTAGTCGCGGTACTTACTCCGAGTGATTTTGGCGATTTGTGCAAAGTCAATGGGACAGTTTTTTACGAGCTCAGTCACTCAACTAATGATTACATTGATAATGATCCTACCAAAGCCAAGATAACGGTGGAAACGATCATCACGGGAGATCAAGTTGACAGCTTCCCCTCTTTAGTGGGGATTCTGGCACACGAGTATGGGCACGTGATGGGGCTACCCGAACTCTATGACCGCACCAACATTCGCGTTAGCCGTACCGATTATGATAATCACAGTGCCGGCGTTGGTTTCTGGGGGGTAATGGGTAAAGGTGCCGACGGATACGTGAAGCAGGCGGGTGTTCCAGATGGCCCTACTCCCCTGTCGGCGTGGTCGCGGATAGAGGTGGGCTGGATCACAGATAGTCCCACGGATGACCGGTTGGATACTGTGGCTGGAGATCAGACCCTGCAAATCCACGATATCAACTCCGATGATGGCAAGGTGTACAAGATTGAGGTGCCTAGTAAAAGTGACGAGTACTTCCTGTTGTCTAACCGGCAGAATACATATAACGGGACAGCGAGTAGTATTGGCAGCTACTACGACACCCACGCGCCGGCGAGCGGGCTGTTGATCTGGCACATCGACGACGACGTAAAACCCCATCGCCCTATCATAACACAAGGTAATATAAATCCTTATTCAAGAAGCGATGTCAATGCGATTGAAGAGCATAAGCGCGTTGATGTAGAGTGCGCTGATGGGCTTTGGGATCATGCGGCTCCTGGTACGACTAGCACTACCCTTATCCCAACAAAGAATACTGAATCTGGCGGGGACAACTTGGACTATTGGACGGGGGACGACAAGGATTGGCGGGATGAGCACCGGGGCAACCTAGGCGACGCGGGTGATGTGTGGACTTCTGGCGAGTTCACGCCGACGTCCAACCCCTCGACAGCGGGCTACAGTAACAATGGTACGAGGAATAACTATAGCGACGATCTGCAGGATGAGTTCACAGGGATCGCGGTGCGGAACATTCAGGCTCGGCCCAACGGGGTGATGCAGGCCGACATCGTCTTTCTGCCTCTGGCGCCGGAGAACCTTCGGGCGGACGCGGGTGCCGGTCAGGTGACACTGGGTTGGGCCGCGCCGATGCCCAATGGGGGTTCAGCGGTCACCGGGTATGAGTATCGTCAGAGCCTTGATGGGGGGCGCACATGGACAGCCCGGACGCCGGTGGCTGAAGGCTCCACGGCCCGTATCCAGATAGTGGGGGGGTTGGCGGCCGGTACGCTGTACACGTTTGAGGTGCGAGCGGTCAACGCGTCGGGGTCAGGTGGGTGGGCTTCCGCGGCGGCGACGCCGGTGCCGTCGGCTCCGTCGGCGTCGGTGACGGCTGGGTTTCGCCGGATTCATGTGGACTGGACGCCGGTGGCGTCGGCGACGGGCTACGATGTGCAGGTGCAGAGCAAACCCTTCGATAGGGGCCCTTGGCCAGTGGCATGGTCGTCGCTGGCCACCAACACCGCTGGCCGGATCCCCAATAATAGGTCGTCGCTTCGGCGGGAGACGCACACGAGGGTGTCGCCGGATAGTTTGTATCGGTATCAGGTGCGCTCGCGGACAGGTGCGTCGGTGAGTGGGTGGTCGGCCTTGGTGCCGGATGCGGATGGGGTACAGCCCGGCGTCGGTGCTCCGACGGGGTTTCGGGCGGCGGCGGGTGCTGGTCAGGTGACGCTTCGGTGGACGGGTCCAGATCACGCCAGTATTACTCAGTGGCAGTATCGGGATGTGACGGCGGCGGGGGCCGATACGCGGGGGGGTTGGCAGGACGCAGCGGTCAGCGGTAGTGCCTCAACGGAGTGGTTGGCCACGGTGGACGCCTTGACGCCGGGACAAGCCTATCGGTTTCAAGTGCGGGCGGTCAATGGAGCGGGGGACGGCCAGCCATCGGCGGTGAGCGATGAGGTGACGCCGCGGGCGCCGGTCTGCTCGCTGACGGGGGCGACGGATCCGACGTTTGCGGAAAACGCCCTTGGGGCGGTAGGCACGTACACGGCGAGTGCGGGGTGTGGTTCGGCGTTATCGTGGAAGTTGGAGGGGACGGATACGAGTGCGTTTGCGGAGTTGCAAGGGACGGGCACGTCGCGGATGCTTGAGTTCAAGCGTCCTCCCAACTTTGAGCAGCCTGCCGACGCTGGCAAGAACAACACTTACGCGGTGTCAGTGTCCATCGGCGATGTGTCCGTGTCGGTGACCGTGTCGGTGACCGATGCCAACGATGCCGGTGTCGTTAGCCTTTCGACGACCGCGCCGCGGGCGGAGGAATCCCTCACGGCGACGCTATCGGACGAAGATGGGATTGAAGAGCCGGTGTATTGGACGCCCCACTATGAGAGCACCTCGGATGGCGGCGGCGTAACCGGGCAGGCGTCGGAAGCGACGCAGACATGGACGCTGACTATCCCCAACAGCCGCGTGGGGCAGCCCCTGCGCCTCCAAGCCGACTACACGGACTCTTTTGGCGCGGCGTCGGCCATGAGTGCGCTGACCTCGCCGGTGCGCCCGGCTGCCAACCGCGCTCCGTCGGTGTCGGGTCCGGCGGCGGTGGACATAGCCGAAAACAGCCTCGCCCCGTGGTTGTTGGGCACTTATATCGGCCGCGACCCGGATGGCGACGAGTTGACGTGGAGCGTAACAGGCCCGGATGCCAGTGCGTTTGAATTGAAGGAACCGGCGTCGCCCGGGACGGAGCCGTCGCGGGAACTCCATTTGGCGAATGCGGCCGATTACGAAGCCCAAGCGCGCTACGACGTGTGGGTAAAGGTCTCCGACGCGGTGCTGTCGGACAGCCTGCGGGTGTCGGTGTCGGTCGTCAATCAGAATGAGGATGGGGAGGTGGTGCTGACGGGGGGGCTGCCGCCGGAAGTGGGCACGGCGGTGGTGGCGGGGTTGACCGATCCGGATGGGCAGATTACGGGAGCGTCTTGGCAGTGGCAGCGTCGGTTGGGCACAACGGGAGCATGGGAAGCGATTGGGGCCGGGGTGTCGGGGGCTTCATCAGCGGTGTCGGGTGCGGCCTCGGCGTATCCTGAGCTATCGAGCTACACGCCGGTGTCGGGCGATGTGGGTTGGCAGTTGCAGGCGACGGTGCGCTACCGCGATGGGCACGATCCCAACGCGGAACGGACGGCCGCGAGTGCGGCGAGTGCGGCGGTGTTCGGCCCTCCGGCCGCGTCGGTGACGGCTGGGTGGGGCCGTATTCGGGTAGAGTGGCCGGCGGTGGCGTCGGCGACGAGCTACGATGTGCAGGGGCAGGGCAAACCCTTTGATAGGGGCCCTTGGCCGGCGGCTTGGTCGTCATTGGCGACCAACATCACCGCTCTGCGGTATGCCCACCGGGGGGTGTCGCCGGATAGCCTGTATCGGTATCAGGTGCGCTCGCGGACAGATGCGGCGGTGAGTGAGTGGTCGGACCCGCTGCCGGATGCGGCCGGGGTCCAGCCCGGCGTTGATGCTCCGACGGGGTTTCGGGCGGCGGCGGGGGCTGGTCAGGTGACGCTTCGGTGGACAGGGCCGGAACACGCCAGTATTACCCAGTGGCGGTATCGGGATGTGACGGCGGAGGGGGCCGATACGGATGGGGATTGGCAGGACGCGACGGTCAGCGGTAGTGCCTCGACGGAGTGGGTGGCTACGGTAGAGGGCTTGACGCCGGGGCGCGAGTATCGGTTTCAAGTGCGGGCGGTCAATGGGGCCGGCGGTGGGCGGCCTTCGGCGGTGAGCAATACGGTCACGCCGTGGTTGGCTCGGCCCACGGGCGGTTCGGTTTCAGTGCAGGCGGGTCCGGCACTGAAGGTTGCTTGGTCGGCGGTGGCGTCGGCGACCGGCTATGAGGTGGAGGGGCAGAGCAAGCCGTATGACGGCGGGTCGTGGCCTTCGGCGTGGACGACGCAGCAGGCCCACGGCGCACAGCCCTATGTGCATCCAGGGGTGGATGCCGACCGCCGCTATCGCTACCGAGTGCGGGCGCGAGTAGGCGAGACGGTGAGTGCCTGGTCGGATACGCTGCCGGGGGTGGCGGGGGTGCAACCGCCACCGGGCGCGCCCACGGGCTTGACGGCCACGCCGGGCATCCGACAGGCGACGCTTCGGTGGACCGGGCCGACGCACACCAGCATCGCCGAGTGGCAGTATAAGCGGGGCCAGATTTTGGAGCCGATCACCGCGTGGGGGGGATGGCTGTCCATGGGCACAGCGGCAACGACGCGGTCGTTTACGGTGCGGCATCCGCTGGTGGATGGGGGGTCTTATCGGTTTGAAGTGCGGGCACGCAACGGCGGGGGATGGTCGGCGACGACGCGGACGGATACGGTGACGTTGCCGGTGGACACCAAAGGGCGTGTGGCACTCTCGACGACCACGCCGCGGGTCGGCGACGACTTGACCGCGACGTTGACCGACCCGGATAACCCGACCGATGTGGGGTTTACTTGGGCGTTTTTCCTGCCGGCGGGGGTGTCGGGGGCCAATGGAGCCGATCCGCCGCCCAGCGCAGTGCAGTCGTCAATGTTCTATGAGAGCGGCAGCCCTATGGCTCCTGCCCGTGACGCGCTTTGAGTTGGCCCCAAGAGGTAGGCTGGACACTGGTCCCAACAAAAACATAGGGATAGGCGATCTCTTTGCCGCCAATAACCGCCGAAACCGGCGCAAGAGAATTCTCAAAGACTCGAGCCCAACCAAGCCCTGATTCAAATAGTTCGTATCGGGCGAGCCCATAGTTTGCTAAAAAATAAACGTCACCTAACCAAGGCGAGCCAAAATTATTATGCTCTATCCGCACCCATAGCATCCGTACATTAAAATAAGAGACGAATGCCGGACCGAACTTTAATGGAGGAGGATAAAACCAACGCCAAGTGTGTCTCTGCCTTGCATCCCAAGAGGAACGACTAATTGCAAGTGGTAGCGCGACCGGAGCGTGTGCGTCATATAGCACAGGATATGTTGGCGTGGTATAGTCCTTGTCGATATGAGCCTGAGCAAAGTCATATACGGGGATGTCTTGCTCTTTCCTGCGAATGAGTAGAACACCCGCATCGGAGAAGCGCACCTTCTGGCCGGCCAAGCAGAGGTTTGGCACGGGTGGCCAATCGTAGGCTGGCTCGCTAAAGACAAAATACGTATGGCCCTCAATCGTCTCGGTATGGGTAATTTCAATGGTTAGCTCGAGCTCGATATAAGAGAGGAGGTCGAATAATGGTGATTCAAGATCATACTGAGTGGTTAAAGGATACCCGGATTTCTCTGCTATCGCCTGTATCCATGTCCACTCGGGGCCCAAGGGATCATATGAAGCTTTTATTCCCCATCCGGCATATTGTCTTACGACCCCCTCTACGATTTCAAATCTGTTGTAAAGGCCGTTGGTATACCAGTGCGTATAGGTCCACTGATTACCGACCTGCAATGGGAGAAAATCTGTTGGGCTTCCCTCAAAGCCGCCTTCGTCTTGAGCGTCTGAGGACGAGGGCAACAACAGGGCGCACAGCACCAAGGGAACTACTAGACGGGTTCGTTGAGTTACCATAGGGCCAAACTCCTTTTGAAGAGGAATAAGACGGAAGGTCTCCATTGACCGCGGCTTTTCCCTTATCTTATGTTATCATTTATTATATGGAGCAGGCCATCGGCACACAAGCTCTTTTGGGAGGGATATTATGCTTTTTCGCGTCTTCATGCTTTTAAGCCTGTATGCAGTGACCGTACATGGTCAAGACTTTGTATGTGGATATGGTCTTGATGGGGCAGGGGTGACGGGTCTATCGTCTCACGCCGGTAATTACCGGAGTAGCACGGCGGCGGATCCGATCAAGTTGCTGATTCTGTTTGGGAAGTTTGCGGGCGAAGCGGATGAAAGGAATCTGAATACTTACAAATTCTCAGATCGAGACGGTAATACGACCCGTCGCAGCACTCAGCTTGTGGACTCGACAGCTGTGGGCAGTCTGGCACACTATTTCAAAGAGATGTCGTATGGGAGGCTGCATTTGGCAAGCACCAACGTCGATATTTTAAAAAAATGGTATGAAGGCACCAGTAAGCCTACTTGGGGCCCTGGCAGCGGCTGTACGCTTTCAGCTTGGTCGGCTGCTGTGAGAGCTTTTACCCGTGCTGTGCTCAACAGTGCTGACGCGGATTCTGATATTAATTTTGCAGACGCCGACATGGTCGTCGTGTTTACGCCGCCTGGGATAGGTAATAAAGCGTGCCGTTACGATGGGACAGTTCTAGAGAGTCCCGGTTTCAGTTGGACCGCAAGTGATGGGACAGTAGTTGACAAGGTCATTACGTCGGATTGGAATAACCGTTTTCCTTTCATGGTGGGGGTGCTGGCGCACGAGTACGGGCATGCGATGGGGCTACCCGAACTCTATGACCGGACGCATATTCGATCCACCTCTCAAGACTCTACCGGCGTTGCTGGTTATCCTTTTCAGAGTGCTGGCATTGGCTACTGGGGGGTGATGGGCCGCGGGGGCGAGGGCTACATGCGGGTAGAGGGTATTGCAGACGGCCCGGCTCCCCTGTCGGCGTGGTCGCGGGCTGAGGTGGGCTGGCTAGATAGTAAAGTAGAGACCGTGTCGTCTGACACGACGGTAACCATCCCCGACATCAACTCTGATAATGGCAAGGTGTACAAGATCGAGGTGCCTAGTAGAAGCGACGAGTATTTCCTGTTGTCCAATCGGCAGAGTGGTACTGGTAGCTACTACGATGACTTCTTGCCGCGGAGCGGGTTGTTGATCTGGCACATTGACGATTCCATTGTTAGGGTCAACGGTTCCACATCCGATATCAACCAAAACGAAAAGCACAAGCGCGTTGATGTGGAATGCGCCGACGGACTTTTTACTGATAAGGGATTCCCTAGCAATAAACCGGACTCTACGGTAGGCGGCGATAATCTGGATTACTGGTCGGCGGACTCGACCTACACAGCGGATCACAACGGCAACATAGGCGACTCGACCGATGTATGGGTTCCTGGCAAGGAGTTCACGCCGTATAGCAACCCCTCGACAGCGGGCTACAATGGCAATATTCAGGATGTGTTCACAGGGATCGCGGTGCGGAACATTAGGCAAACCAATGGGGTGGTGAGCGTCGATATTCGCTTTATTCCTTCGGCACCGACGGACTTGACGGCAACAGCAACGGTTGCGAAGCAGGTGAATTTGAGTTGGTCGGAGCCGGCCTCTAATGGGGCGACAATCACCGACTATGAGTATAGCGACGGGAGTCTTGACGAAGACGAGAACGAGCTTTGGTCGGAGCTTGATTGGACTAAGAACAATGACAATGACACAATCACGGCCACGATTGAGGACTTGAGCGGCAGGATATATACCTTCAAGGTGCGGGCGGTCACCACGAATAATGAGAAGGGACAGGCGGCCTCGGCGACGGTTGACTTGCTCTCCCAGAGGATTGAAGGGGCGGCGAAGCCATCGGTGAATGAAGTCACCGATCCAAATGCCACCGATCCGGTTGCCGTCGGCGTCTACCGGAACACCGATCCGAATCCAAACGCGCCGGTGTGGTCTTTGATTGGGGCCGATGCGAGCAGTTTCACTTTGGTTCAAACGTCGGGCAACGCTGGCCACGAGCGCACCTTGCAGTTTCGGGAGCCACCCAACTATGAGGTGCCGTTGGCGGGCGGCGGGTATAAAACGACCTACGATGTTGGCGTGGTGGTTCGGGATGTGCCCTTGAGTGGGGCCGCCGGCGCGAGTGATGGGGCGGTGTCGGACACCCTGTTGGTCACAGTGTCGGTGGTGAATGTGGAGGAAGCCGGTTCGGTGGCACTGTCGCCACAGCCACCGCAGGTAGGGGTTCCGTTGGTGGCGCGTCTGACCGATCCGGACGAGGGGCTGACGTTCACCGGGGCGAGTTGGGCTTGGCATCGCTGGGCGAGCGATACCGCCTCGTGGCAACCCGTGTCCGTGCCCGCTGGTGCGACTGGCGCGACGACCAATTATCCCGAACTTTCGAGCTACACGCCCCCAGCGTCGGACGTAGGCTATTACCTGCGGGCGTCGGTGCATTACACCGACAATCATGGCCCCAACAAACGTGCCGAGGGGTTCACGAGTGCGGCGGTGTTCGGCCCTCCGGCCGCGTCGGTGACGGCTGGGTGGGGCCGTATTCGGGTGGAGTGGCCGGCGGTGGCGTCGGCGACGAGCTACGATGTACAGGGGCAGAGCAAACCCTTTGATAGGGGCCCTTGGCCGGCGGCTTGGTCGTCATTGGCGACCAACATCACCGCTCTGCGGTATGCCCACCGGGGCGTGTCGCCGGATAGCCTATATCGGTATCAGGTGCGCTCGCGGGCGGGTGCGTCGGTGAGTGGGTGGTCGGCTCTGGTGCCGGATGCGGCCGGGGTCCAGCCCGGCGTCGGTGCTCCGACGGGGTTTCGGGCGGCGGCGGGGGCTGGTCAGGTGACGCTTCGGTGGACGGGTCCAGATCACGCCAGTATTACCCAGTGGCAGTATCGGGATGTGACGGCGGCGGGGGCCGATACGCGGGGGGGTTGGCAGGACGCAGCGGTCAGCGGTAGTGCCTCAACGGAGTGGTTGGCCACGGTGGACAACTTGACGCCGGGTCAAGCCTATCAGTTTCAAGTGCGGGCGGTCAATGGAGCGGGGGATGGCCAGCCGTCGGCGGTGAGCGATGCGGTGACGCCGCGGGCACCGGTCTGCTCGCTGACGGGGGCGACGGCTCCGACATTTGCGGAAAACGCCCTTGGGGCGGTAGGCACGTACACGGCGAGTGCGGGGTGTGGTTCGGCGTTGTCGTGGAAGTTGGGGGGGACGGATGCGCGCTTCTTTCGGTTGAAAGAGGAGGGGACATCGCGCCCCCTCGAGTTCAAGGATCCTCCTCCCAACTTTGAGCAGCCTGCCGACGCTGGCAAGAACAACACTTACGCGGTGTCGGTGTCCATCGGCGACGTGTCCGTGTCGGTTACCGTGTCGGTTACCGATGCCAACGATGCCGGTGTCGTTAGCCTTTCGACGACCGCGCCGCGAGCGGAGGAATCCCTCACGGCGACGTTGTCGGACGAAGATGGGATTGCAGAGCCGGTGTATTGGACGCCCCACTATGAGGGTGCCTCGGACGGCGGCGGTGTAACCGGGCCGGCGTCAGAAGCGACGCAGACGTGGACTCTGACCATCCCCAGCAGCCGCGTAGGGCAGTCCCTGCGCCTCCAAGCCGACTACACAGACTCTTTTGGTGCAGCGTCGGCGACGAGTGCTTTGACTTCGCCGGTGCGCCCGGCCTCCAACCGTGCCCCGTCGGTGTCGGGTCCGGCGTCGGTGGACATAGCCGAAAACAGCCTCGCCCCGTGGTTGTTGGGCACTTATATCGGCCGCGACCCGGATGGCGACGATCTGACGTGGAGCGTAACGGGCACGGATGCGAGTGCGTTTGAATTGAAGGAGCCGGCGTCGCCGGGGGCGGAGCCATCGCGGGAACTCCATTTGGCGAATGCGGCCGATTATGAAGCCCAAGCGCGCTACGACGTGTGGGTGAAGGTCTCCGACGCGGTGCTGTCGGACAGCCTGCGGGTGTCGGTGTCGGTCGTCAATCAGAATGAGGATGGGGAGGTGGTGCTGACGGGGGGCTGCCGCCGGAAGTGGGTCGGAGGGTGGTGGCGGGGTTGACCGATCCGGATGGGCAGATTACCGGGGCGTCTTGGCAGTGGCAGCGTCGGTTGGGCACAACGGGAACATGGGAAGCGATTGGGGCCGGGGTGTCGGGGGCTTCATCGTCGGTGTCGGGTGCGGCCTCGGCGTATCCTGAGCTATCGAGCTACACGCCGGTGTCGGGCGATGTGGGTTGGCAGTTGCAGGCGACGGTGCGCTACCGCGATGGGCACGATCCCAACACGGAACGGATGTCCGCAAGTGATCCAAGTCGGGCGGTGGTCGGTGTGCCGGTTGCGCCGTCGGAGGTGTCGTTTCGGTCGGGGTGGACGCAGGTTCGGGTGGAGTGGTCGGCGGTGGCGGCAGCGACGGGCTACGCGGTGCAAGGGCAGAGCAAACCCTTTGATGGCGGCACATGGCCTTCAACGTGGACGTCATTGGCGTCTGAGGTCGTCGGCCAGCGGCGGTATGTTCACCGGGGGGTGTCGCCGGATAGCCTGTATCGGTATCAGGTGCGGGCGCGAGTAGGTGAGTTGGAGAGTGGGTGGTCGGCAGCGGAGCCTTTGGCGGGGGTTCAGCCCGGGGTGGGTCCGCCGACGGGGTTTACCGCCGAGGCCGGGGCGAGCGAGGCGACGCTGCGGTGGACGGGGCCGGATCACGCCAGCATCATCAAGTGGCGGTATCGGGATGTGACGGCGGAGGGGGCCGATACGGACGGGGACTGGCAGGACGCGACGGTCAGCGGTAGTGCCGTGGCGGGGTGGTCGGCCCCGGTAGAAGGCTTGACGGCGGGTCAAGCCTATCGGTTTCAAGTGCGGGCGGTCAATGGGGCCGGCGGCGGGCGGCCTTCGGCGGTGAGCAATACGGTCACGCCGTGGTTGGCTCGGCCCACGGGCGGTTCGGTTTCAGTGCAGGCGGGTCCGGCACTGAAGGTTGCTTGGTCGGCGGTGGCGTCGGCGACCGGCTATGAGGTGGAGGGGCAGAGCAAGCCGTATGACGGCGGGTCGTGGCCTTCGGCGTGGACGACGCAGCAGGCCCACGGCGCACAGCCCTATGTGCATCCAGGGGTGGATGCCGACCGCCGCTATCGCTACCGAGTGCGGGCGCGAGTAGGCGAGACGGTGAGTGCCTGGTCGGATACGCTGCCGGGGGTGGCGGGGGTGCAACCGCCACCGGGCGCGCCCACGGGCTTGACGGCCACGCCGGGCATCCGACAGGCGACGCTTCGGTGGACCGGGCCGACGCACACCAGCATCGCCGAGTGGCAGTATAAGCGGGGCCAGATTTTGGAGCCGATCACCGCGTGGGGGGGGATGGCTGTCCATGGGCACAGCGGCAACGACGCGGTCGTTTACGGTGCGGCATCCGCTGGTGGATGGGGGGTCTTATCGGTTTGAAGTGCGGGCACGCAACGGCGGGGGATGGTCGGCGACGACGCGGACGGATACGGTGACGTTGCCGGTGGACACCAAAGGGCGTGTGGCACTCTCGACGACCACGCCGCGGGTCGGCGACGACTTGACCGCGACGTTGACCGACCCGGATAACCCGACCGATGTGGGGTTTACTTGGGCGTTTTTCCTGCCGGCGGGGGTGTCGGGGGCCAATGGAGCCGATCCGCCGCCCAGCGCAGTGCAGTCGGAGCCGTTGCGGGTAAGCACAGTGCATTTGGGGTTGCAGATCCGGGCGCGGGTGTCCTATACGGATGATTATGGTCGGCAGCAGGCGCAAAGCCCCAAGACATCGGCGGTGGTGGGGCCGCCGTGGGCGCCGCGGACGTTTACGGCGACGGCCGGCGATGGGCAGGTGGCGCTTGCTTGGGAAGTGCCCTTGAAAATCGGCGGCTCGGCGATCACCAGCTACCAGTACCGCTACAAGAAGACCAGCGGTAGCTGGCCGGAGAACTGGACGAGTGCCGGCACGGCGACGAGCGCGACGGTGACGGACTTGACCAACGGCACTCCGTACTCCTTTGCGGTGCGGGCAGTCAATGGCTACGGCGACGGCACGGTTGCCTCGGCGGCGGCGACGCCGACCGAGGTGTGTAGTCCGTCGTCGTTTACGGCGTCGCCGGGCAACGAGCAGGTATCCCTGAGTTGGAATGCGCCATCGGGGAGCACTTGCGCCACGGTGACCGGCTACTCATACCGCTACAAGGCGGCTGGCGGCAGTTGGTCGGATTGGTCCAGCCCCAGCACGGCGACGACCGCGACCGTGCCGAGCTTGACCAACGGCCAGTCCTATTCCTTTGAAGTGCGTACAGTGGCCGGGGCACGCACCAGCCGTGCGGTGTCGGCGTCGGCCACGCCGGAAGCTCCGTCGGATACGAAGGGCCGTGTGTCGTTATCGACGACCGCGCCGCAGGTAGGCGACGATCTGACGGCGACGTTGACCGATCCAGATAACCCGACCGATGTCCGCTTCAGTTGGTCGTATCACAGCGCGTCGGGAGTGTCGGGGGCCAACGGGGCCGATCCTCCGCCCAGCGCGGCGTTGTCATCGACGTTGCAGGTGCGGGCCGTGCTTTTGGGGGTGCGTATTCTGGCGACGGTGTCCTATACGGATGACCATGGTGGCCAACAGGCGCGCAGCGACACGACCGCGGCAGTGGTCGGCCCGCCGAGTGCGCCGCGAAACTTGGATGCGGTCGCTGGCAACGGGCAGGTGGTGCTTTCTTGGGATGCGCCGTTGAAGCTGGGCGGCGCGGTGCTGACGCGCTACGAATCCCGCTACAAGAAGACCGCTGGCGACAGTTGGTCGAGTTGGACGAGTGCGGGCACGGCCACCAGCCAGACGGTGAGTAGCTTGACCAATGGCACGGCGTATTCCTTTGCGGTGCGGGCGGTCAATAGCTACGGCGACGGGACCGCCGCGTCAGCCGAGGCCACGCCGCAGCCGCCGGTATGTAGCCCGTCGTCGTTTACGGCGTCGCCGGGCAACCAGCAGGTGTCGCTTTCTTGGAATGCGCCGTCGGGCAGTAGCTGCGCCACAGTCACCGGCTACGATTATCGCTATAAGGCGTCCGGGGGTAGTTGGTCGAGTTGGACGAGTGCGGGCACGGCCACCAGCCAGACGGTGACGGGCTTGACCAACGGCACGGCCTACTCCTTTGAAGGCCGCGCCGTGGCCGGGCCACGCACCAGCCGTGCGGTGTCGGCGTCGGCCACGCCGGTGCAACCCGACACGCCCGGCCGCATCAGTCTGTCGCCGAATCCGCCCCAAGCAGGGGGGCAGATGACCGCCACGCTGTCGGACGCGGATGGGTCTATTCGTCGGGTGTCGTGGAGTTGGGCCTATTTTGGCGCGACCGGCGCGTCCGAGGAGACCGCAGACGAGGCCGTCACCGGCAGCACCACCGCCACCACGGCGACGAGGAAGATCCCCATTTCGCGTACGAAGGTTGGGTATAGTATCCGAGTGTACGCCTCCTATACGGACGGGTACGGGTCGGGTCGGCGGGCGCAGAGTGACCAGTCGTTGCCGATCACGGCCCCGCCGCCGGTGGTGTGTAGTCTGTCGTCGCTTTCGGCGTCGCCGGGCAATGGGCAGGTGTCGCTTTCTTGGAGTGCGCCATCGGGCAGCAACTGCGCGTCTGTCACCCGCTATGAGTATCGCTACAAGTCGTCCAGCGGCAGTTGGTCTTCTTGGTCCAGCACCGGCACAGCCACGAGCAAGACGGTGACGAGCTTGACCAACGGCACGGCCTACTCCTTCGAGGTGCATGCGGTCACCGGACAGGGCACCAGCGCGGCGGTGTCCGCTTCGGCCACGCCCGTCAAACCCAACACCTCCGGCCGCGTGTCCCTGTCGCCAACGACGCCACAGGCAGGTAGTTCCATCACGGCGACGCTTTCAGACCCAGACACGCCGATTACGGGGGTGAGTTGGAGTTTGCATTCTCGGACCCCTTCGGGAGCAGAAGGGCAATCCGATTGGGTGGAGGAGCAAGCCGTGGAGGGCGCCAACGGGTTGCCAGCGAAAACGTGGACGGTGAGCAGTTCGTGGGTCGGCAAGCAACTCCAAGCCCGTGTTTCCTATACGGACGCCTTCGGCGCACAGACCGCCTCCAGTTCATATTCATCAACGGTGACCGCCGCGCCGCGGACAAACACCGATGGGAGTGTGTCCTTATCGCCCGATCCGCCGCGGGCGGGTTCGAGGCTGACGGCGACGCTTTCAGACCCGGACACGCCGATTACGGGGCTGCGGTGGAGGTTGTCCATTACTACCGCGTCGGGCACTGCCGACGAAGAGCTTGTTTTGGAATCGGAGGTTGAAGGGGCCAACGGGTCGCTGTCGTACACTTGGCCGGTCGGTAGCTCTATGGTCGGGAAGAAGCTTAGGGCGCGTGCGTCCTATACAGACGCTTTTGGCGCGCAGACAGCGAGTCGCCTTTCGTCAACGGTCGTTGCCGCGTCGGGCACCGCACAGGACGAGGACGAGGACGAGCCCGCCGAGGAAACCGAGGACGAGGAACCTGAGACCGAGACCGCGGAAGTACCCGACGAAGACGAGTCCGACGAAGAAGATCAGACCGCGGCGGGCCAAGGCGAGGGCGAGCAGACCGAAGGCGAAGACGAACAGACTGCGGAAGCACCCGCCGAGGACGAGCAGACTGCGGCAGGCGAAGGCGATCAGACCGAAGAAGCCCCCGCGGCCAAGGTCGCTTTGCCCGACGCAGCCCTAGCCGCCCGAGCGGCCCCCAACCCATTTAATCCGACCACGACCCTACACGTCCAGCTACCCGCCAGCGGCCCCGTCCGGCTGACCCTATACAATGTCGCCGGGCAAGTCGTGCATACCTTGGTGGACACCGCGTTGGAAGCGGGCTATCATACCTTCTACTGGGACGGACGAGACCAACACGGACACCCCGTAACGTCCGGCGTGTACCTGTATCGGCTGGTAGCGGGACCGCACATCGTCGTGGGCAAAATGGCCCTGATCCGATGACAAGCAAGGGCGCATTATGCCTCGTTATGGCGTTAGGTAGCTTCGCTTGATGATACATAGACTGAAAGTCTCAGGACTGTTGTCCTTCGGGCCGCAGGGGATCGACCTGCCGATGGAACCGCTGAACGTCCTGATCGGCCCGAACGGTGCGGGAAAATCCAACCTGCTCGAAGTGCTGGCCTTGCTGAGGGCTGCGCCGCGTGAACTGGCGAGACTGATCAAGCGAAGTGGTGGAATCTGGGAATGGTTCTGGAAGGGCGACGAGTCGCCTCACAAGGCAACGATAGAAGTCACCGTTGACGATCCCAAGAAGGATAGTCCCTTACGACACGTGCTGGAATTTACCGACCACGGTGGACATTTTGAAGTCACTGACGAGCGCATTGAATGCGCGGGGACCAAGTTCTCCTATCGCCTTTATCATGGACTTCACAAGTTCGATAGCCAGACTGAGCCTCGAAGAATAAGAGGGAGAAGGATTCGCCCTTTTTCTTCCGATGAAGGAGAACTGCTTGGCCTCACTAACCTCGAGAGAGAAAAGCCGGAGGAATCGGTTCTGTCTCAGGTCCGCGACGCACAAACGTATCCCGCGCTGCACGGCCTACAGAATCAATACGAGCGCATTTGCCTGTATCGAAATTGGTCATTCGGTCCTGCGGCAGAGTTGCGCCAGAACCAGAGTACGCATGACCGCTCCGATTTCCTGAGCGAAGGCGGGACGAATTTGGCCCTCGTGCTGTCGCACTTCCGGAGAGAGCACAAGCAGAAATTTGTCTCGGCGTTGCAGGAACTCTTTGACGGCATCGTGGACGTCAATTGCCCGGTGACGGGTGGGACGGTGTCGCTTTTCTTGGAGAAACGGGGCGGACGTCAGATCCCGGCGAGCCGCCTGTCCGACGGCACCCTGCGCTACCTGTGCCTGCTGGCCGTTCTACTGCATCCCGAGCCGCCTTCCTTGGTCGCCATTGAGGATCCGGAGTTGGGCCTTCATCCCGATGTCGTCGCTCAGGTTGCGGAATTGCTCGTCGATGCCGCTCAGCGCATGCAGATTGTGGTCACTACCCACTCGCACATGTTGGTTGACGCGCTGTCGGACCATCCGTCGAGCGTCGTAGTGTGCGAGCAGGAGAACGGTGAGTCGCGGTTCGAGCGGTTGGACAGCGCGAGATTGAAAACTTGGTTGCACGAGTACAGCCTCGGCGATCTCTGGAGTTCGGGAGAGCTCGGCGGTAATCGCTGGTGAGAGCCGTCATCTATATCGAAGGCGGTGGAGACGGAAACCAGCAACTCGAAAGCCTTTTCCGACGCTCGTGGGCGACTAAGCCGCGAGTCGTGCGTGGAGGCGGACGCAAGCGAACTTTTGATCTCTTTGCAAGGGCGATTAAGGCCCCGACCCAAAACGCGTACCGCTTCTCCTAGTGGACAGCGAGAGTTCCGTTGCGGCGGAGTACTCGGTCTGGCAGCACTTGCAAACACGCGATGGCTGGAACTGTCCGCCAAACGCTGACGCAGACCAAGGCTTTCTGATGGTGCAGGTCATGGAGACTTGGCTTTTGGCGGATCGCGATTTATTGAAGCGTTATTTCGGCGCGGAGTTTAGGGAGAACGCGCTCAAGCAATGGCGACCGTTAGAAGCTGTCCCCAAGGCGACGGTCCTCGACGCGCTCAAACGCGCCACCGCCAATTGCGCTACGCGCTATGCCAAGGGCAAAGTCTCTTTTGAGTTGCTGGCGCGGGTTGACCCCGCCCTCGTCGAAGACGCCTGTCCGCACGCCGAAGCACTGCTGAATCGGTTGAGGACCCTGCTGCGTTGATTGCGCCCGCGCACCCGCTCGTCAAAAAGCCGTCGGCCGGCCCTGCGCCCCATCCACGGAAATCATCGCTCCATTGATCCAATTGGCGCGCTCGGACACCAAAAACGCCACTACGTCTGCCACCTCTTCGGGCGTCCCCAAGCGCCCGGCGGGCAGCTCCCGGTCCACAAACTGGGCAAAGCGGTCGGGTTGCTCCTCCTGAAACCGCGCCCACCCACCGCCGGGGAAAAATATCGACCCCGGCGCGACCGCATTGACCCGCACCCCGCATTCGGCCAGTTCCAGTGCCAGCGCACCAGCGAGAAAAATCTCCGCGGCCTTCGCGCTGCCATACTGGGCCTTGGGGCCGGGCTTCCAGCCCGAGATCGACGAGACGATCACCACCGCGCCTCGGCCGCGCTGCCGCATGTAAGGCAGCACCGCCCGCGTCGTGCGCACGGCGTGGAGCGCGTTTAGGTCAAAGGTCTCCGCCCAGTCCTCGTCAGCGGTTTCGAGCAGGCTCTGGCCGCCGGCCGCTCCGCCTACATTGTTGACCAAAATGTCCACGCCGCCCCACTCGGCCACGCAACGCGCAACAACGGCCTCCACCTCCGACCGCGAGCGCACATCGGCGACCTCGGCGATGGCTTCGGCCCCTGTGGCCCGCACCTGCTGCAATGCGCGTTTGAGCGGCGCTTGGTCGCGGGCGCAAATCGCCACCTTGCACCCCTCGGCGGCCAGCGCCAACGCAATCGCCCGGCCAATCCCCCGACTCCCTCCGGTTATCAGCGCAACGTTGTCTTTCAGTCCTAAATCCATTTACGACCTCCTTTGTGCAAAGCGGGAAAGACGCAGGAATTCGATGGGATGGTTGGTAGCGCCTGCCAACGCCAATTCAGCCAAAATTTCGCCCACCACCGGCGCGAACTTAAAGCCGTGGCCGGAAAAACCCGCGCCGAGCACCACGGCCGGGCATTCGGGGTGGATGTCCAAGACGAAGTGCTTGTCCGGCGTCAGCGAATACATGCAGGCTGCGTACCTGCTCAGCTTGGGTTGCAGTGCGGGGAAAAACCGTGCGAGAACGTTGAGGACGGCGGGCTGATCGTCGGCGGTCAAGGTGCGATTGAGGCGGAGCGGGTCGGCTACCGGGTCGTGCGACACGTTGTGCTCGGCCACCTTTAGGCCCCACGGCGGCTCAGCGGGAAAGCCATAGAAGTACTGTTCGCCATCGGCAAAGAAGAAGCAGGGGAACGCGCCGCGGGCGTACTGCGCCAAGCCGCGTCCTTGATACCACAACTGCACCTTGCGGACGACCTGCGCCGCCACGCCCAGCCGGCGCAGTTCCGGCACCGCCCAAGCCCCGGTCGCGAGCACCAACCGCGCGGCGTGCAAGCACCGTCGCTCGGTTTCTACTACCACTTCTTGGCCGTCGCTCCGCCACGACAGCATGGCCTCCCCGGCGTAGAGCTGCGCGCCGTGCTTTTGGGCCAATGCGACATGCCGGCGGACGCCCTCCTCGACCCGGAGAAAACCGCCCAAGGGATCGTAAAAGCCACTCCACTCCGCGGGCAAGGCCAAGCTGGGGTAGCAGGTGGCAAGGGCTGCCGCGTCGATCGATTCGTGCGGCAGGTCGTGGGCCTGATAACAAGCGGCCTGTCCCTGCATGGCCGTTGCGTTGGGATCGCCCGCGACTAGCAGCCCGACGCGAGCCAAGAGTTCCCCGGCCCCTTCGGCCGCTAGCTCCTCCCACAGCGCGTAGGCCCGGTGCAACAAGGGCACATAGTCGGGATGCTCCATATAGGCTTTGCGAATGATGCGGGTGTCCCCGTGCGAAGACCCTCGGTCGTGGGCTATGCCAAACCGCTCTACAGCGCACACGCGCACGCCGCGCCGCGCCAAGTGGTAGAGCGCGGCACTCCCCATGCCGCCCGCCCCAGCGACGATGACATCGTATCGTTCTGCGACCATTGCGAACTCCTCTTTGCAAATTTCAAACTTATCCCGTCGCCCGCAACCCACAACTTGACGCTGCCATGCCCAACCGCGATACTTTTTCCCCCGCTCAACTCCAACCCAAGGCTTAGCCGTGCGCATTGTCACTGGAACCTATCGCGGTCGGCAGATTCCCTCCGGGCACCGCCTGCGCCAGATCCGCCTCACCTCAACGCGCCTCAAAGAAGCCGTATTTTCCATGCTCGGCCCGGACTTAAAGGGCCGCACCTTCCTCGACTTGTGTGCTGGCTCGGGCCAGATGGGGCTCGAAGCGCTCAGCCGGGGCGCGAGCGTCGAGATCAACGAGCCCGACCACCGGCGGCGGCGGCAGATTCGCGCCCTGCTTTACCAATGGAGAGCGGGCGTCGCCGGCCTGTACTCGCTCAAGGCCCAACACCTCATTCCCCAACTGGCAGCGGCCGGACGCCGCTTCGACATCGTGTACGCCGACCCCCCGTACCACGCCCGCTACTGCGGCACCCCGCTGCTGCTGGGCCTAATCGAAGCCCTTGGGGAATCCCCGCTCTTCAACGACGAGGGCCTGCTGTTCGTGCAGCACCCCATCGACTCGGCCGTGCCCGAGCGGACGGGTGGCCTCGCGCTCGTCGAGCAACGGGCTTACGGCAACACCACCCTCAGCATCTATCGCCTCGCCTGATCCCATGAAAATTACCCACGTCGAAGCCATACCCGTGCGCGTGCCAAGGCCGCAGCCGTTCCAAAGCAGCCTCGGCACGCACCAAGCCTCTGAAAACGCCATCGTCTTGGTCCACACCGACGCCGGCCTCACCGGCCTCGGCGAAGCCTCCAGCATCTGGGACCGCCGCGGACGCGGGGAAAGCGAGGCCATCAACGGGCTGCTCGCCGAGGTGCTTTGCGGCTTGGACCCGCGCTGCATTCGCCAGCTCGCCGACCGCATGAATCGAGCGTTGCACCGCTCCTTCCCAGCCAAGGCCGGCATTGAAATGGCCCTCTACGACTTGGTCGGCAAAGCCTGCGGCGTACCCGTCTATCAACTGCTGGGCGGCCTAGTCCGCGACCGGGTGTTGCTGAGTCATTCCCTGTCCATGGGCGACCCCGAGGCCATCGCCGCCCAAGCGCAGAGCCTAGTGGCCGAAGGGTACAAAACCCTCAAGGTCAAGATCGGGCGAGACCTTCGCGCCGACCTAGCCGCGCTCGCAGCCGTGCGCCGCGCCGTCGGCGACGAGGTCGTCCTGCGCGTGGATGCCAACATGGGCTGGTCCTCGGCCAAGGAAGCCGTGCGCCACATCGAGGCCATCGCGGATTTCGGCTTGGAGTTGGTCGAGCAGCCCTTGGCAGCCGACGACTTAGAGGGATTGCGCTTTGTGCGCGAGCGCGTCTCCCTGCCCATCATGGCCGACGAGAGCGTCTGGACGCCGGCCGACGCCCTCAACTGCATCCGCCACCAAGCCGTTGACGTTTTTAACGTGTACGTGTCCGAGGCCGGCGGCTTGGGTGCGGCCGCGCGCATCTTCGCCATTGCCGAAGCGGCGCGTGTACCCTGCATCATCGGCAGTATGCCCGAGCTGGGGATCGGCACGGCCGCCCAAGCCCACCTCGCCTTTGCCATGCCCAACTTGGGCTACGCCAGCGACGTGAACGGCTGCGTCTATCACCGCGGAGACGTCATCCGCGAAAACCTGCCCATCGCCGACGGGTACATCCTCCCGCCCGCTGGCCCAGGCCTCGGCGTCAGTCTCGACGAGGACGCAATCGCCGAGTACCGCTGCGACCGCTGATGCGCTTCCGGCCCTGCATTGACCTGCACGAGGGGCGCGTCAAGCAGATCGTCGGCACCAGCTTGCGCGACGGCATGGCCCCCCAAACCCACTTCATCGCCCCCCAGCCTCCTGCTTACTTTGCGGCGCGCTATGGCCGCGACCAGCTCGCCGGCGGCCACGTCATCATGCTCGGCCCGGGCAACGAGGCCGCGGCCGCGCAGGCACTGGCCGCCTTCCCGGGGGGCTTGCAGGTCGGCGGCGGCATTCGCCCGGACAATGCGGCGGCTTGGCTCAGCCGCGGTGCCGCGCAGGTGATCGTCACTTCCCATATCTTTCGCAATGGGCAACTTCACCGCGGCCGACTGGCGCAACTGGTCGCGGCGGTGGGGCGCGAGCGGCTGGTCTTAGACCTTAGTTGCAGCAAACGCGCTGGGTGCTACGTGGTGATGACCGACCGCTGGCAAAAGGCCACGGACTTGGCACTCAGCGCGGACGCCTTGGCACACCTCGCCGAGTCTTGCAGCGAATTCCTCATTCACGCCACCGGGGTCGAAGGCAAGCAGCAGGGCGTCGATGCCGAACTCGTCGCGCTCTTGGGCGAGATCGCGCCCATCCCGACGACCTATGCCGGCGGCGTGTGCAGCCCTGCGGACCTCGAGATTCTCGCCCGGCTCGGCCAAGGGAAATTGGATTTTACGGTGGGCGCGGCCCTGGACATTTTCGGGGGCACTGGGCTGCGCTACGAGGATATGTTGAAAATACAGTAAGGCGTACTACCGGAAAGGAGCGCGAGGACATGGCGCGGCGGAAATGGCGGCGAGAGTGGATTGCCCAGCGGCCCAAGCGGGTGCGGATTCTGCCGAAGCGGAATGAGGGGTTTTCGCGGCGGCGGCCGGGCCGAGTAGTAAGCCCAGCGAAAAAAGGGCCGCCAGCGGCTAGTGCCCAGCCAACTTAAACAGATTGATCGCCGTGAAGTTGATGATGGCCCATAAGGTGAAGAGCAAGGCCAGCTCGGTCTTGAGCGACATGCGCTCGTCGGCCGGGGTGCGCATGGCTAAGTGCAGCACGGCGTAGGCCATGGGGATGAGCAACAGATTGTTGGCGTTGGCCCCTTTGAGCACAAAGTCGAGGGTGTGCGGGTCGAACAATATGAAGAGCAGCCAGCCAAACGGGAAGCCGATTTGGAAAATGCGGACCCAGCGGCGATAACCCGCTTCTCCGGCCAGCGCGCGCACCTTGAGTTGCCGCAGAAAGTCCGCGCCGATCCGCCCCGAAGAAGCGGCAAAGACCAGCAGCGTGGAAAAGAGCGTGCAAAACCCCCCGAACATGAAGAGATAGTACGCCCAGCCGCCAATGCTCTCGGTGAAAATGAGCGAGACTTGCTCAACGACTTTCATGCCTTCGGGCAAGACTTGTAGCTGATTGAGCACGGACGCGCCCAGCAGGTAATACGCGCACGTGACCACCAGCGCAATGCCCGTACACACGCCGGCATCGGTGATCAAAACCCGCATCCAACCCCGGTATCGCGCCTGCCATGCCGGGCTATGGTCTTTTGGCCCGACGAAATCCGGGTAGCCTTTTTCCACGATCCAATAGGGATACATGAACAGCTCGACCGCGGTCGCGCCGACCGACCCCATTACCGCGAGGGCCACAAACGCGCCTTCGGCCGGCATGGCCAAGCGAAAGCCCGAGGCGATTTGCGCGCTGCTGATGGCGTAGCCCGTGCCTTGCAGGGCGAGCACCGAGCCGACGACGACCAAACTGAAGGTCGCCACCAGCGCGGAGACCATTTTCTCCAAGTCGCCGTATAGCCCCCGCCAGAGCAAGACCGACATGGCGAGGAACAGCCCTACCGCCCACACTGATTCGGGCGCAAAGGGAAACACCGCGCCCATCAGCCCAGCCACCGACCCCAAGATGCCGATGACGGCCACTGTCACCGAGAAGTAGCCTGCCACGCAGAGCCACGCGATCCACGAGGTGCCGCGCCAGCGTACGCCCGGCACTTGGTCGAGGATTTGCACGGTGCTGCTTTTGCGCAACAGACACTGCCGACCCAATTCGAGTTGTATCGCAAACTTGACCAAACAGGCCAAGATCACGCCCCACAAAAAGACAAAGCCGACCTCGGCCCCCATCCGCGTCGTCACCAACAACTCGCCTGAGCCGACGACTGATCCCGAAACGATGACGCCGGGGCCGATGTTACGTAGGAGGCCGCCGAAATGGGTGGGGGCCTCGCGGATGCTGCGTTGTTCGCTGTCCATAGATGCGTCCTATTTGGCAACGCGGGCGATGTGCCCGCAAAGGCGGCTTTAAGATAGGGACTCGGGCCGCAGATGCCAGCCGTGCGCGGGAAAATGGGCGGTTGGAGGGCCGATTTTTTGAGTCTTGACTTTGCAAAGAAAGACCGCGTACTATATCTACGACTTATTTGCAAAGAGCAACTACAGATCATCCCCTTTCACTAAAGGAGTATTCGTCATGCCACTTCCAATCATTATTGCCGTAGGTGCTGCCGTTGCGAGTGCTTTAGGCGGCGGTGCTATGGTACTAAATGCCAAAGACAAAATCAGAAACGCTAAAGAACACTACGACCGTCGTCTCAGACAGTACAGAAATGCTGAGCGGCGCTATAAGCGTTGGGGGCAGACAGCAGATGCGAAGTTCGACTCCCTCGGAAAGCGGCGGCTCAAAGCACTCATTACGCTGGGACGGGCCGTAGATTTTCTAAAGAAGGCGAAGATTCGCGACCGCGACTTGGAGCAGCGACTTAAAATTACGCCTCAGCAATTGGCTGAGTGGGAGAGTGCGTCTGTACAGGCGGCTGAAGTGCTCGGCGGCCTTGCTAGCAGTGGGGCTGCGGGCGTGGCGACAGCAGCAGGTGTTTACAGCTTAGTTGGTGCGCTTGGCACGGCTTCGACAGGCACAGCAATAGGGGTCCTTAGCGGTGCGGCGGCCAAAAGCGCAACACTCGCTTGGTTGGGCGGTGGCTCAGTTGCTGCCGGCGGTGGCGGCGTGGCAGCCGGTACTATGGTACTCGGCGGACTCGTCGTCGGACCGGCCTTGTTGGTGGCAGGATTTTTCGCCAGTTCCAAGGCTGAAAAAGTCGAGACGGAGGTAGAGAAGAAAATCGCTGAGATGGACGTAGCTGAGGCGAAGATGGAGCAGCAACTGGCAGTGGTCAAAATTGTACTGCGCCGGGTAGATGAGTTGCACGAGGCTACCGACCAAGCAGACCGAGCACTTCAGAACTTGCTTGACCAAAGCTCCCCGGCAAACCTCGAGGACGCTTATAAAGTCGCTCGCACGGCAAAGGCCCTAGGCGAACTTCTTGATGTCACTTTCGTCGATAAAAACGGAAACATCACTCTTAACTAAGGGATTGTACAACTTATGTCACAAGCTCTGAGGAAGGTCGGCTCAACTGTGGCGAAAGGCGGTGGCAAAGTCGTCAGTGCTGTCAACGTCTTGGCTGTTGTTACCGAGGCAGTAGAATACCTCAATACGCGCCAAGAGGAGCAGACAAAGAGGGAATACATCTGGGCCAAGCGCGCCGCGATTGTCACCGAACTCAACAACGAGAAGGAAGTCGTCCTTTCTTACTTTGAGCATCGGTTCGCAGAGCGCAAGGGCGCACTGGAACAGTTCTACAGCCTGCTGCATCGGGCGGTGGACACGGGTAATGACCAGCAACTGCAAACAGCTCTCAACGGCACTCTCGGTATCATTCAAGAGAATCCGCTAAAGGATTTCGCCGAGTTCAGAAAGAACATGTCAGATCCCGATTTTGTGCTTGAAGTGTAGTGTGCAAACGAGTGTGAATTATGCGTAGGGAAGGGCTTGCAACCCTTCCCTACGGCATTTTAAGCCCGTACTGATAGCCCAGTCCCAAGGGATGCTCAATGAAACACACACACTTGGACGCGCTCAAAATTAGAGGTTTTCGCGGGCTATCGAGCCTCGATCTCGATGGCTTGGGAACGTTCAACATCTTGCTCGGCGCAAACGACGTAGGCAAGACTTCCATTTTGGAAGCGATATTCCTCTTGTCTGGTTCTGCCAATATGCAACTGCCCCTGCAAATACAGACCTTCCGCAATTATGGAGTTCGCGAATTCGCCGATTTATCTGCTCTCTTTCACAAACTCGACTTCAACCAACGCATAACATTGGAGGCGCGTTACTGTGATTCCACAAAGCGAACCTTGGCCATATCGGCTCCGTGCGAGCCCCTTGTCACCAAAATACAGAGCGCGGTGCCGCCGAGTGATCCATCATCTTCTTCGGCTTCATCTGGCCAGCACTACTTGCGCTACGATGGGACGGTGCAGAAAGCCGCGCAACAAGAGCCGTTATCGTTTTCCGGCGAGCTGATTGAACGCGACGGCAATCTCGAACTGACCAAAATGCCGGATGCCCTCGCCAACGGCTTGGCCGCCGCTAGTTTTATCGGCGCACGATTTCAATACAACAGCAGCGTCATCGGCGAGGTACTAGTCGAAAAAAAGAAAGACCAACTTCTTCGCTATAGCAATTCTAAATTATTCAAGAGATGTTATATATTGCTGTAACTTAGGGAACTGGGAGTATTTTTTTCGCCGAATTCCCTTGACAAAGAGGTCTTTGACCTGTTCAAAGCTTGTAGTCCACAAGGCATGGGTACGCACAAAAGTTTTCCCTTTTAACCAAATATCTTCGACGGGATTTTCTTGCGGTGTATAAGGGGCCAATCGCATACAGCATATCTTCCATTGATCCGGCGTGCAGTCCGCTTGTATCGTTTCGAGAACGGTGCGCATGGCCTGTTGACGATGATAGGAAGCTCCATCCCAAAAAATCAACAACCGTTGACCGGGACGACGCTGTTGTATAGAGCGTATAAAGTCCACCGTATGCTGCGCGTTGGCCTTAGGATCGCTTTGCATCAGGAAGGTGCCCTTGACGACATCCAAAGCCCCATAATAGGTCTGGCGTTGACGGGCGTTGTCCATGCACACCCTAAGCCGTTGGTCGGACCGGCCCCCAGCATACCCACAGGCATCCCCCCAGTGTAGATGCGACTCGTCGACAAAAAAGGCACTCAAACGCCCCGCTTGGAGATCTGGCATATACGCGGCTAGTTTTTTTTTATCTCAGCGCGCCGTGCGATCCCTTGGCGCGGGTCGGCTTGGGACGAACGGGCGTGGGGCTTCTTCCGACGATAGCCCGCCTGCGAGAGCAGAGCGTAGTAACGCTGTGAGGAGCGATACACCACGCCGAACTGCGTTTGGATATAGGAGGCCAACGACGCCACCGAGGGCTGTGATGGGGTGGCTAACCAGCGGGTGATTTGCGCCCGCTGAGCAGCCGACAAATAGGACGGCGAGCCTTTATAGCCTAAGCGCAAGCATTCGACCCCCTCAGATAGATACCGCTTCTTCCACGTACGGATGAACCCCGACGGAACGCCGAGCACCGCTTGAATCATACCTTGTTTGACCCCCAACAGAGTCATCTGAACCGCGACCGCACGTTTGAGTTCACGGGCGTCGGGGTTGCTGGCGATAAAATTGGATAAAGAACGATCGGAAACCAGCTGAAAACACTCCTGAAAAAGGGACGATAGAAAACGAAATGACAACATAAAAAGAAAACCTTAACCTTTCAAGGCATTTCGGATTGCTATAGATTGCTCTATTATTAGTCTATTAGGGAAATCGAAAGTACAACGAAAACATCTCGAAAGTCAAGAAACGCTCCTCTATCCTGCTCGGAGTTCACCATGAAGCTCAACCGCGACGAATTTTTGGAAACGGGCTACCTCATCGTCAAGGAAGCCGTGCCACGCGACAAACTCGCACACGTCCGGCAGGCGTACGAGACGCTCGTCAACCGCCAGCGCGAGAATTGGAAGGCCGAGCGTGCGGAAGGGGGCGTGTGGGAGACCGCGCCGCAGCCGCGCCTACAGCTTTCAAGAGCACCCCTCGTCCATCAGATTGACCCAGAGACCGCGCCAGCGGTTGAGGTCTGGCTCGAGGAGAACATCCATGGCGTCAGCACCGAGCTCCTCGATATAGCGGACGGAGCCGTCACCGAAATGATGATGATGTGCAATCCCGTCCGGGATCACGGCCCGGCAAAATGGCACCGCGATCTCCACCCGATCGACACGGCACCGCTCCAAGGCTATATCGACGACATCCTCGAAGGCGGTCCGCGTTACGTCCAATGGAATATCCCGCTCTACGAAGATAGCGTCCTGTGGGTGATACCGGGCAGCCATCTGCGGCTGAATACGCCGGCAGAGAACGAAGCGATGTTGGCCGATCCGTGCGGCCCGTTGTCCCAAGGCGTCCAGACGCACCTCAAAGCCGGGGACGGCGTCGTCTATATCCTCCCGATTCTCCACTGGGGCAGCAACTACAGCCCCAAAATGCGGCGAACCGTTCACGGCGGCTTCTCGACCTATACTTCAATAGACGAGTTCTCGTTTACCGACCACCTCTCCGCGGACGCACAGGCGGCGTTCACGCGCTGGAACGACCGCAGTGAGAAGATGAAGCAGCATACGGAATCGGCTCTGCGAGCCGTTCTCGCTGGCGATGGTGCCGCGTATTTGAGTGCCCTAAACGGCCTCCACCCAGAGCGGGCCGAGAAAGGCAGAATTCTGTCAACGGTCTTTCTCTGCAAGGCCGCGCTTGCGATCCGCCTGCAAAAGGCTCCCCCGCTTGATGGAATTGCCGAAGACCTCCGAAATCGCGTCCTCGGGAAGCACCCCATCACGCTCAACTGGGGGCCGCAATTCGCCGACCGCTTCACCCCGGATGAGGCGCGGTTGCTTTGGGATCGCTTCAGTCCGCTCGAAGCCCTGCTCCAAGCGGACACAGAACACTTTGTGCCGGGCTTTCAAGCCACCCCAATGAAGCACTACTTCAATGAGATGCCTGCGAACTACGGTACGGCCGACTTCATCGCCAGTTGGCAGGCCGCGATCCGCCCGTAGTTCCGCCGACCAACAGCACTATCAACGGGAGAGACGAAATGAGCCGACTCCGCATCGGCGTCGCCGGGCTTGGCCATGGCCGGACATTGCTCGGCGCCAATCAGCCAGAAAACAGCACCTTGCCGATCCGCGTCACCGCCCTGTGCGACCCGCAGCAGGACCAACTCGAAGCGCTTGGCCGCGAATTCGGGATCACCGCCCTGACCTCTGATTTCAACGAACTGGTTGCGCGCAGTGACCTCGACATCATCGGCATCTACACGCCCGGCCCCCTCCACGCCGAGCAGATCCTGACCGCGCTCGACGCGGGCAAACACGTGATGGTCACCAAGTCGATGGTGTACACGATGGAAGAGGTCGAACAAGTCGTGGAAGCCGTGGACCGAGCCGGCAAAGTGCTGCTCGTCACCCAGAGTCTGCGCGGCCGGTATGACTTCATCGAAGCGAAGCGCGCCTGCGACGCTGGAGAAATCGGCGACCTCTTCATGGCCGAGGCCCACTACGTTCACGACCTCCGCCCGGTTTACGAATACTCCCCTTGGCGAGTCGAGATGCCGCAAGACCTGATCTTGGGCGGTGCCTGCCACCCCATCGATCTGCTGCGCTGGTTCATGGGCGACATCGACGAAGTCCACTGTTACGGGCTACGCAGCGGCGTCGCCCCAGAGTATCCCCAAGAGGACAACTTCGTCATCAATGTGAAGTTTACATCTGGCAAGATCGGACGCATCGCAAACTTCCTCGGCGTCGTACACCCGCACGACATCCCGACGAATAGCCTGACCGTTTATGGGACCCGTGGCACCATTCTCAACGGAATAAAGAGCCTCGATCCAACCGGCGACCTGCCGGCGCACACGATAGCCGCCGAATTTTCATCCATGCGGGGCCACGCTAGCGAGATGATCGTCATGATGCGGCACATGGCCGATTGCGTCCTGAACGGCACAAAGCCTTGGGTTGGGGTCCGCGAGGGGGCTAGGGTGGTCGCCACCGGGCTTGCGTGTTGGGCTTCCCTTCGATCGGGATTGCCGGAGAGGGTGCGGAATGACTTCTGATCCCCAAGACGCGATTTGTTGCGCGAGTTTGCGACCAGCACTCAAGCCCAGACGCAGCGGGCCGGGGCCTACTCGGGAGTGAAGTCGCTGGGGTCGAGGGCGTACCAGTACACCGCGCCGTTGTCGATCAGCGGCTGGATTTCGCGGACGTTGCGGACGCTGGCAATGGCGGCGTGGGCGGGATGCCCCGTGAACCGAGTGAGTAGGGCGGCGTTGCGCTGGGCGCGGCTCGTATCGCGTTGGTCGGCCGTGTAGGAAGCCTCGACCGCGATATAGTGGATAGCCCCCGCGGAGTCCGTGACCTCGATGACCAGATCGGCGCGAACAAAGCTGCGCCGGTGGTTTTGGGGAATGTCGGCGGTCTCGGCGGGTTTGCGTTGGAAAATCAACTGGCCGAGGTCCCGCCTCATCAAGAGCCCCTTAAACTGGAAGCCCATGCCGTCGCAGATCTCTAGGAAGTGTGCGCCGACCACCTGTCGGGCTACTTTGCCGCGCAATTCGCCGATAGCAGTCTCCATTCGCTGGTTAAACTGCCGCTGATCCTTGTTAAACTGCCGCTGCTCGTCATTAAACTGCCGCTGCTCGTCAAGGGTCTTGTCGATGCTGTCGAAACGCCGATCCACCCGCTCATTAATCTGCCGCTGCTCCTCATTGAACTGCCGCTGCTCGTCAATAAAGCTCTCGACGCGCGTCTCGAACTTGGCAAACCGCTCGGGTAGCTGAAGCAGCTCGTCGCTGAGAACGTGGCGGCGGACGGCTTGGCGGAACTCGTCGTTTTCGTTCAGCAGGTGGATCAGATCGTCGGTTGTGTGAATGACGGTCATCAGGGTCTCCAAGGCGGGGTCTGCTTATGCCCTCGTCTCCTACGTTTTTAAGGTCGAAATCGTCTGTACCCTTGTCAACGAAACCGGCTCGATTCGCACGCACAGCATCGGATAGCTGCCAACGGCGGGAACCTCCGGCGCGGGCCTTATCTACCCTTCAAAGGCGAGTACGCGCAGCGGAATGGCGTCGGTTGCGGCCGCTGGCAGCGGCTGGGCGAAAAGATAGACGCGAGGTTGGCGCAGGTCGCCCAAGCGGTCTAGGCTTTCGATCAGGGGAATGCGGTGTGCGAAGAGTACGCGATGGTTTGGTAGGCTGCGGTCGCCCGGAATGTCTAAGCCGGGGGTGTCGATGCCGACTAGTTTGACGCCGGCCTCGACGAGCCAGCGCAAGGCCGCGGTTGAAGGGTACGGCGGATAAGCTCCTGCGGTCGCCCGTTGATCCCAGTCAAAGCGGAAGAGCGCGATGTCCCCTGGGCGGACGCCTCCACCCGGGTCAGCGGCCCGTTGGAGTTGCGCTGGCGAAAGCGGCTCGCCCAGCGGCGCATTGCAAAAGTCGAAGACGATGGCCTCGCCGAAAAAGCACTCGACATCGAGATCGGCGATGGCCGGGCCGCCTTGTACCGCGTGTAACGGCCCCTCGACATGGGTGCCGGCGTGACCGCCCATCTCGATGCTGGTGGTGATGTACCAGCGGTCGGTCGGCGGGTCGTCAACGGGTACGCGCGCCGTGCGATAGTGGATGAAGCGACCTTCCGATGGCGTGATGGGCCGCGAAAGATCGACCATGCGGCGGTAAGCAAACGAGGGGACCTTCAAGCGAGGGCTGTCTTGAGGGCGATGGCGGTCGCACCGTCGTCGGGGTATGCCGGCAGCGCACCGCTCAGGGTTACTCGCCCGTCGTAGCCGGATGCTAGCAACGTCTGTAGAAAGAGCGCGTGGTCGGCCGGCGTGGTTTGCGGCCGGCCGCGCCCCGGTTCGGCCAGGTGGGCGTGGATCAGGTGCGGCCCGGCTTCTTTGAGCGCGTCAAAGGATTCGCCGTTGAGCTTGATGTGGAAAAAGTCGGCCATCAGCTTGGCGTGGGAACGGTTGACATCCTTTATGAACTCGGTCGCTTCGGACACGGTATTGAGCAGGTTGGCGTCGTCGCGATTGTACGGCTCGAGCGCGACCTTGACGCCCCGCGGTTCGCCGAGGTCCGCGCACAGGTGCAAGAAGTCGGCGACCTGTTGACGCGCTCTGTTGCGGTCGAAACCGGCCGGCACCCAGCGCGAACCACCGCTCCCATAGCCGATGACCTCAACTCCGGCCCGCTGCATGCGGTCGAAGACCCGCGTCACAAAGGCACGTAGCCGGTCCAAGCTCGCGTCGGGGCCGACGACCATCAGCCCGCGCCCCTGCGGATCGGGAATAAAGCCGCACATCGTCTTCATCTGCAACGGGTGTTTTTCCAAAAGCGCTAGACACGCCCGCTCGGTCTGGAGATCGTCGGCATCGATCCCCAGCAGCCCGGGAAAGCCTTCGAGGTAGTCAAAGTCCCAGTCGGCCGACTCTTCAAGCTCGCGCAAATTGGTAACTAAGAGGCCGAGCTGCACGACTATTGGTCTCTGACCCAGCTCATGCCCTCGCCGCGCACCAGAAAGGAACGCTCGTCCCAAGGGCCGGGTCGGGTGACGGGCATCCGGCCCTCCTCGACGGCGACGTCGAGCGGGTTGTCTCGGGTTTGCAGCGGCAGAGCCACGCGCTCGTGTAGCCGAGCCGACTCATAGACGCCCATCATGATCTCGGTGGCGGCTTTGCCGTGCTCGGCCTTGCCATAGTAATCGTCGAAGGTGCCCTCGATCCAGCGGCAGATTCCATAAGCCTGATTGACGAAGGCGTTGCCGTAGCCGCTGGCCTCATCGGTGGGCGCGAAGTCCTGCCAGTCGCCGGAACGGGCCGTCATATAGCGCAGGCTGTTGTCGCTGACGACCATGGTGCCGTCCTCGCCGTAGATGGTAGCCCCCACCTGATAAATGTCGTTCATCTCGTTTTCGATCACGCCCTCGACCCCTTCGGGGTAGCCGATGATTCCCACGCAGCGGTCTTCGACCCGGTGCCCGAAGACGAAGTGGTCCGTGTGCCGCTCTACCGCGCCCATGACCCACTCGGCCTGCGGGTCGCCGAGGGCGTAGAGCTGGAAGTCGATGCAGTGGGTGCCGGTGTTCATCATTCCGGCTTTGACCGCTGACCACAGCCGCTGCGGTTTGCCGATGGCTCCGTCGGCGATCATCCGCCGCGCCTCGCGCCACGAAGAGTAAAAGCGGCGCTGGTGGCCGATGGCCAGCTTGACGTCGTTGCGCTCGGCGGCGATGACCATGGCCTCGGCTTCGCCCAAGGAGACGGCCATGGGCTTTTCGCAGAGCACGGCTCGGGGCCGGCGGGAGCAGGCGGCAATGGACATTTCCGCGTGCTGAGGGTCCCAAGAGCAGACGCTGACGATGTCGAGGGTTTCCACGTCGAGCATCTCTCGGTAGTTGAGGTATTGCTTTGCGACGTCGAAATCCGCGGCGTAGCTGGCCAACGCTTCGGGGTGGGAGTCGGCACAGGCGACGATTTCGGTGTGCTCGCACTCGGCCCAACCGCGGCCGTGCTCGCGGGCAATGCGGCCCGAGGCGATGACGCCAACGCGGTATTTGGCCGGCATGGCTATTTGGCGTCGCCTAGGTGCATCAGCGGCAGCGGTGCCGGGCTGGTGCCATCGATAAAATAGACCTTGGCGGCCGGGTCTTTAGAGATGGCTTCGAGGGACTTGAGCGCTTGGAGCTTGACGTAGTTGGGATTGCGGCCGATGGCCTCGTTGATCTTGGTGATTTCGTAGGCTTGGGCGTCGGCGAGCAGGCGGCGCTTTTCGGCTTCGGCTTCGGCCGCGTCCTTTTCGGCTCGGGCCAAGGCGACCTTCTGCTTTTGCTCGGTGGTAAAGCGCTCCAGCTCGGCCTTTTGCTTTTCGACTTCCTGCTCGCGCTCCTTTTTGGCCTCAATGGCCTTGGTGATAAAGGGCGGCAGCGAGATGTCGCGGATCAACACGGCCTCTACAGCGACTCCTTTGGGCTGGAGGTAATCCTTCAGCCCTTCGAGCAGGGCCGTCTGCAAAGTGGTCTGGGTCGCTTCCAAAAAGAAGTCCTCGGCGCGCTTGATGGTCTTGCCTTGCTCGCGGATTAGGGAGCGCAGCTTGGGCACGATCTGAACGGCGCGGACATTTTCAATACCGCCCGTCTCCTGCAAGATGCGCGGCGCGTCGTCAGACACGAGCCGGTACTGGACGCTGACGTCGATCTTCGTCTGCAGCTGGTCTTGGCTGGGGACGTTGGAGGTTTCGGAATGGGTCTTTTGGCGCACGTCAAAGAGGTGCCACTCGTAGAGGGGGTTGACCGGGATGTGCAAGCCCTCAGTGAAAGACTCGGACTGGACTTCGCCGAAGAGGGTCGCGACGCCCACGTGACCAGCCGGGACGCTTTGGTAGAAGCGCGGGCTGACGAGGAATAGGACGAAGACGACGGCAATGATGCCGAGGATGGACTTGGGTAGCTGGATCATGGGAGGCCTCCTTAGGGGCTGGGACATTTTTCCTACCTTTGATAGGGTTGGGAACGAATCACCCTAGAAGGTAAATCCTCGACTTGAAAATGTCCATTAAAGCGGATCGGCCCCCCTGTTTGTGCCCATGCAGAATTCGACCTACTATACGGCTACACAGCGGCTTTTGGAGCCGAGATGACCCAAGAAAGGAGCAGCAGATGCGCGTAGCGATCGGCGGCATTGCCCACGAGAGCAGTACCTTCACCAACGTAGCCACCACGTTGGACAGTTTCCGGGAGCGCAGCTATCTCCACGGAGCGGAAATTGTCGAGCGCTTTACCGGGGCCAATACACCCATCGGCGGCTTTATCGAAGGGGCCGAGGCGCACGGCTTTGCCGTGGTGCCGACGATTTTGGCCGAAGCCTACCCCAGTGCCCCGACGCCTCGCCCCATTTTCAACGGGCTCGTAGGCGAGCTGCTCAACGGCATTGAGGCGGCGGGTGCCATTGACGGGGTGTTACTGGAATTGCACGGGGCCATGGTGGCCGAGGGCCTTGACGACGCCGACGGGCATATCCTAGCGGCCGTGCGCCAGTTGGTCGGCCCGGATGTGCCCATCGTCGGGCAACTGGACATCCACTCCAATGTCTCGCAAGGCATGATCGAAGCGGCTGATGTGCTGATTGGGCGGGAGACCTATCCAGAGGTCGATATGGCCGCCAGAGGCCGCGAGTGCGCCGATGTGTTAGTACGCACGGTGCGGGAAGGTCTGCGGCCGACCCTGGCCTTGCACCAACTGCCCCTAGTCTGGGGCATGAACCAAGTGACGGCCCATCCGCCCATGCGCCAAGCCATCGAATACCTGCACCGGATTGAGGCGCGTCCCGGGGTCGTCTGTGGCTCCATCGCCACTTGCTTCCCATTGGCCGACATTCCCGATATGGGGGCCTCAGTGTACGTGGCCACGGACGACGACCCCGGCCTAGCCCAATCGTGCGCTGACGAACTGGCCGCTTGGATTTGGGAGCACCGGGCCGCTTGGCAGGCGGCCATGCCCTCTACCGCAGAAGCCCTGCAAGCCGCCGAAAGGACGGGTCGTTACCCCGTGGTTTTGGCCGACCGCAACGACAATACCGGCGGCGGCTCGCCCGGCGACAGCACGGGGCTGTTGCGGGCTTTTTTGGCGGCTGACCTGCAAGACGCCTGCGTCCTGTACATGGTCGATCCCCAAGCGGTGACCGCTTGCCATCAGGCCGGTGTTGGTGCGGTGCTCAATTTAGCGGTGGGCGGCAAGTCGTCCCCATTGCAGGGCGAGCCTTGCGCCATGCGGGCCGAGGTGGTGGCCTTGACCGACGGCCCCTTTCGCTACGACGGGCCGATGTACGCCGGCCTAGACGGCAACATGGGCCGCTCGGCCCACATCCGCACGGGCGGGGTACACGTGCTGTTGGTGAACAAGCGCGAGCAACCGTTTTGCACGGCGTTTTCTCGCACCTTGGGTTTGGATCCGAAGCAGATGCGCTATGTCGGCGTCAAGTCTGCGGCCCACTTTCGCGCTGGTTTTGAGCCGTGGGCTGGCCAGATTCAGGTAATTTCCGAACCGTCGGTCCACGCGCCGGCCGAGGGCAAGCTGGCCTTTAAGCGACTGGGTCGCAAACTCTATCCCTTTGACGACATTTAGCGATTGGCAGCGGTCGTGGGATTAGGTGCTTGGACTGCG
Organism: Candidatus Latescibacterota bacterium; assembly: GCA_965242865.1. Taxonomy (GTDB): domain Bacteria; phylum Latescibacterota; class UBA2968; order UBA8231; family UBA8231. The sequence goes on along the minus strand of CBDETK010000013.1, from coordinate 2,393,308 downwards.
GTGCAGGTGGAGCTCGCCCGGCACCGGCCCTACTTGGTAGGCTCTACGGACTTTTTCTCGGCCCGCCTCTCCCTCCACTTCTGAATTACGCGCTTGACTGGATACCATATAAACCCCAACGCCATCAGCCCTACCGCCCCTAGCAGGGTCAGCAAGGCCCCGATGGACGCCAAGCCCGCTCCGGGGCCAATGTATGCCATGACGATGCCTTCCTCGTTCATTGACTCGCTCCTCCTCAATTGCGGATGTAGTAAAGTCCTCTCATTCTGAATCTGGTGGCTCGTTGCTTCCGTTTTTCGGGGAACTGCTCCAAGTTCGACACATCGTGCAGGGAATGGAAGACGTTCAGCACCGCGCCATCGGCAAGACGCACCTCTACGCCCATGCCCGGCTCAGTGAATGAGACCATCGCCCGCCGGCGGTCAGGTGAGATGTCGATTACGCCTTGGGCGTCGGAGAACAGGTTTTGCAGGGGTTCGGGCGTCTGGTCGTTGGGAAAGATGGTCGTCTCCCGGCCATCGGCGAGGTCGATCATGAGCAGCCGCGAGGGGCCGTGAGTCCCATCGTGGCCGAAATTGTCGAACATCAGAAAGGTCGCGCCCGTTAGGTGCTGGACGCTGTGTTGGTAGAAGAAACTCCCGCGGACCAGCCGCTTGACGCGCCCCGATTCGCCATCGAGGATGGCAAATGCGCTTAGATTGCGTAGGGACGCCACGAGGTCGCCCGGCGCGAGGCCCCACGTACCGCCAGCGTCGGCCCCAAGCCGGTAAACGAAGTTGAGGTGAAGGGGATCGCACGGCGATCCAGCCCCTCCGGGCTTCGAGGTGGATTGCATGAGGTACGCGAATGGAGAATCGCGCAAAGCGTCGATCAAGTTGATACGCTTTAGGAGCCGTCCATTCCCGTCGATCACGCCTATGGTGTCGAGATGCGGCCGGTTCCCGGTACACCTAAGTGTGCGGGTCCATCGTAATCTTGGGCCTCCCTTAAAGGATATGTCCTCGCTGCCAATCAGCAGGCCGGGCACCAGCGCGACGCCGTCGGCCTCGATATGCGGCCAGTGATGGCTGTAGTCGCGCCGGAACCAGACCGGATGCCCGTCGCGGTCGATCCGCGCAACGCCCGCGCCAGAGGGGAAAGCAGTATTTTTATTGTGAAAAACCACCAGCAGGTCGCCATTCGCGTATCGTGATATGCCGAATACATGAGTATCTCTAGCGAAAGAGGTGGCGGGGGATAGCTCGTAGGGGAATTCGTCGGAGTGGGCCGCGGCGGCGGCCTGTTCGAGTTCATTGGGGCGGAGTGGGTAGGCATGGGCGACTCCGCCGGTGGCGGTGTACTCTACTGCTAAGCATCCCTCGTCGGGGCAATACTCGAGGAACTGGTAGCGTCCGCCCTGCCACAGCACCGGACCGCTGAGGGAATCGCCGGCCACGAACTGGAAGCGGTTGGCGGTCGCACGTTCCGGTGACACAGCGTCGGAGAAGTGCCTGAATGCGCCGACTTCCTTTTCTTTGTTTTTATTTACACCGTGCAACGTCCGCAAGGTCTTTATGCCATCAGAGATGACCGGGTAGGGGAATAACTCGTAGCGGAGACTAAGCCAGCCGTAGGCGTAGGCCGCCAGCGCAAGGGCCACCACAAATAGCAGTTGGGGCAGACGATTCCGAAACCCAGGACCGAATTTTCGGGGGGGGGGGATAAATTATTGTTTTTCAATGAGTTACGATAATTATCTAACAATTAAATTGCCCCAAAGGAGGCCAACCGAGTTATAGTTATGCTATGGTGCTTGGCAGGCTTTCGTGCTGGCGTCGATTTGCTATCGAGCCTTTTGAATGTAAATACCTGAAAGCGACTAGAGCAATCTTCGGTGGTTCGGCAGAGCGACTTGACGGAACTCGTCTAAGCCCTCAGCGGACGCGAGGCTGGATTCCCGCCCCGTTTCGGGGCACGGGGTGACGTTCTTTCGCGGGAATGGGGCTGCAGGAAGTTGCCCCCAACTTGTCGGCGAAATAGCGGAACTGCCCAACTCCGAGGTTGACACGATCTCCTTACGGCTCGTTTCTACAAGCCCATGCTCCTGACGATTTCGACCACGCATCAACCCGCTACGAACTTGGGCTACCTCCTGCACAAGCACCCAAGCCGCGCCCAAGCCTTTGACCTGCCCTTTGGGACAGCGCACGTCTTCTATCCCGAAGCCTCGGCTGAGCGCTGCACGGCCGCGTTGCTCCTCGATGTAGAGCCAACCGCGCTCAAGCGGCACTCGGCCTCCTCGGACTTTGCGCTGGCGTCTTATGTCAACGACCGTCCGTACGCGGCCTCCTCTTTCATCAGCGTAGCCATGGCCCGAGTGTTTACCTCGGCCCTGAATGGACAGTGCCGAGAACGAGCCGAGCTCGTAGAAACGGCCCTGCCGCTGCAAGTGAGCGTGAGTGCCCTGCCCTGCCGGGGCGGCGAAGGCTTGTTGCACGGCCTCTTTGAGCCGTTGGGATATGCGGTGGAGGCTAGCGGCTCCTTGCTCGACGAGCATTTTTTAGAATGGGGCAAAAGTCCCTATTACGAGGTCGCGCTCCAGGGTGTGCGGCCACTAAAAGAAGTGCTGGCGCATCTGTACGTGCTAATACCGGTGCTCGACGACGGGAAGCACTACTACGTGGGCGAGGAAGAGATCGACAAGTTGATGCGGCGAGGCGAGCCGTGGCTGGCCGACCACCCCCTGCGCGAGGTCGTTGTCGAGCGCTACCTAAAGCACCAGCGCGGTCTCAAGCAAGCTGCGCTGTCGCGGCTTTTGGCCGAGGAAGGCGGGGAGGCCGAAAACCACGCGGGCGAAGAGGCACTCGAAGAGCAGTTGAGCTTGAACCAGCAGCGGCTGGCCGCCGTGGTTGAGGTGCTCAAGGCGAGCGGGGCCCGGCGGGTGCTGGACCTCGGCTGCGGAGAGGGGCAGCTGCTGGCGCGGTTGGCGGCGGAAGCGCAGTTCGCCGAAGTGGTGGGCATGGATGTATCGCCGCAAGCCCTGTCGCGGGCTCGTCAGCGGCTCACAAGGCTGCCACGCGGCGAACAGGTCGCGGTTTTTCAAGGGTCGCTGGCCTATCGCGACGCCCGGTTGAGCGGGTACGACGCCGCAGTGCTGGTGGAGGTCGTCGAGCATTTGGATCCGCCCCAGTTGCGGGCCTGCGAGCGGGCCGTGTTCGAGTTCGCCCGCCCGGGTACGGTCGTGATAACCACCCCCAACGCCGAATACAATGCCCGTTGGGGTGCGCTGCCGGCCGGTGCATTTCGCCATCCCGACCACCGCTTTGAGTGGCGGCGGGCGGAACTGGAAGCGTGGACAAAGCAGGTGGGAAAACGCTATGGATATGCCGTGCGCTTCGCGCCCGTTGGCCCAGCGCACCCCGCGCTAGGCACGCCAACGCAGCTGGCGATTTTCTCTGCGGAGGCCCGCGGTGGCTGACGAGAAAATCCGCCTCTCAATCCCCGACCTCTCGCTGGTGGTGCTAATCGGCGTCTCTAGCGCGGGCAAATCGACTTTTGCTCGCACGCACTTCCTCCCGACTCAGGTGCTTTCCGCAGACTTTTTTCGCGGCTTGGTCGCCGACGACGAAAACAGCCAAGAGGCCACAGGCGATGCGTTTGCCTCCCTGCACTTTGTCGCCGCTCGCCGCTTGGCGCGGGGCCTTTTGACCGTGGTCGATGCGACCAACGTCCTGCCCGAAGCGCGCAAGCCGCTGGTAGAACTGGCCAAGCGCTATCACGCCCAGCCGGTGGCCATCGTCTTTGACCTGCCTCGTGCGCTCTGCGAGGAGCGCGCGGCCGAGCGCACCGACCGCGACTTGCCCTCCCACGTGATCCCGCGACAACACCGCCAGTTGCGCCGCGGCCTCAAGGGCCTCAAGCGCGAGGGCTTTCGCCGCTCCTTTGCCCTGCGCTCGCCCACAGATGTGGCGCGGGTCGAAGTGGTGCGGGAAAAGCTGTGGCCCGACCGCCGCGAGGAGCGCGGCCCGTTTGACATCATCGGCGATGTACACGGGTGTTGCGCCGAACTCAAGGCCCTGCTCGCCCGGCTGGGGTATTGCATCGCCGGGGAAAAGGTGGAGCCGCCGCCGGGGCGCAAGGCCGTCTTTGTCGGCGATTTGGTGGACCGCGGCCCCAATGCCCCCGGCGTCCTCGCGCTGGTTATGCGCTTGGTGGAGTCGGGGGCTGCCCTGTGCGTACCGGGCAACCACGATGCGCGGTTGGTCCGGGCCTTACAGGGCAGAAAGGTCCAACGCACCCATGGCCTCAAAGAGACGCTGGCCCAACTCGCCGGCGAGACGACCGAGTTCAAGAAAAAGGTCGAGACCTTTCTCGGCGGCCTAGTCAGCCACTACGTCCTCGATCAAGGTGCGCTGGTGGTGGCGCACGCCGGCATGAAGGAGGAAATGGCTGGTCGCGCCTCGGGGGCCGTGCGGACGTTTGCCCTGTACGGGGACGCGACCGGCGAGAAGGACGAATTTGGCCTGCCGGTGCGCCGCGATTGGGCGGCCGAGTACCGGGGCCGCGCCCGCGTCGTCTATGGACACACCCCGGTGGCGCGACCGGAGTGGGTCAACAACGCGATCAACATCGACACCGGCTGCGTCTTTGGCGGCGAGCTAACGGCCCTGCGCTATCCCGAGCTGGAACTCGTATCCGTCCCGGCCGAGGCGCAATACGCCGATCCGGTGCGCCCCTTGGCGGTGCAACAGACGCGCGACGAGGTGCTCGACTTAGCGGATGTAGCCGGCGGGCGGCGCGTGGAGACGCGGTTGCTGGGTCGAATTGCCATCCATGCGGAGCGGGCGGCTGCGGCCCTAGAGGTGATGAGCCGCTTCGCCGTTGATCCGCGGTGGTTGGTCTATCTGCCGCCGACGATGGCCCCGCCCCAAACCAGCACCCGCCCCGACTTGCTCGAACACCCGGACGAGGTCTTCGCATACTATCGCCGCCGCGGCGTGCGCGAGCTCGTCTGCGAGGAGAAGCAGATGGGTTCGCGGGCCGTGCTGGTCGTCTGCCGCAACCCGGCGGCCGCGCAACGGCACTTTGGCATAGAGGACGGTAGTGCCGGCATCTGCTACACGCGCACGGGCCGCCGCTTCTTTGCGGATGCAGATTTGGAAGCGAAGCTCTTGGATTGCGTGCGCCGGGCCTTTGAGCGCAGCGAGCTGTGGAGGACGCTGGCGACGGATTGGGCCATACTCGACGCCGAGATCATGCCTTGGTCGGCCAAGGCGGAGCCGCTACTCAAAGGCCAGTACGCAGCCGTGGGCGCGGCCGCGCGGATGGCACTGGCGGCGGCCGCGAGTGCGCTGGAGCAGGCGGCCGCACGGGGCGTACCTGTAGGCGATCTATTGAGCCGTTGCCGCGGCCGGGCCGAATCCGTGGCCCACTACGCCGCGGCCTATCGCCCCTATTGCTGGCCCGTGCGCTCGCTCGACGATCTCAAATTGGCTCCCTTTCACCTCTTGGCTACGGAAGGCCGAGTCCACTTGCCCACAGAGGGGCAAGGCTACAACCAGGGGCAAGGCTACAACCAGGGGCAAGGCTACAACCAGGGGCAAGGCTACAACCAGGGGCAAGGCTACAACCAGGGGCAAGGCTACAACCAGGGGCAAGGCTACAACCAGGGGCAAGGCTACAACCAAGGGCAAGGCTACAGCAGCCAGACCCATGCGTGGCACTTGGAGATTTTGGACCAGCTCTGCGCGGCCGGGCCGGATTGGCTGAGTGCGATAGATCGGCGGCGCGTGGTTTTAGACGATACGCACAGCACCGGCCAAGCAGTCCGGTGGTGGGAGGAACGGACCGCAAGCGGCAGCGAGGGATTCGTCTCCAAGCCCTTAGACTTCGTCTGCACAGACGGGCGCGGCCTCGTCCAGCCAGCGCTCAAGTGCCGGGGCCGCGAATACCTGCGGCTGATCTACGGCCCGGAGTACGCAGAGCACCTAGAGCTTTTGCGCGACCGCAACCTCAAGGGCAAGCAGGCACTGGCCCTGCGGGAATTTGCGCTGGGGGTGGAGGGCTTGGAGCGGTTTGTCGCCGGGCAGCCCTTGCGCCGGGTACACGAATGCGTCTTTGGGGTCTTGGCGTTGGAAAGCGAGCCGGTTGACCCTCGGCTGTGACTAATCGGTGAAAATCGCCTTTTGCCTTCCTTCAACCGGATGCGCTGCTCGTCGTGCTCGTTGAGTCGGTTGCCGAGCGGGTCAAGGCCAGCGAAACGAGCGGGGCTGGCCGAGACGAGTTCTTGACAAAACGATTTCTTTGGCGTTTCATTGAGCTTGACTGGTAGCCCTGAAGGTTCCGCTTGTCGGATGGATTAGACGATGAGAAACCACTCCACATTGGCGATGCCGTTGCCGCTGGCCCAGCCTGCCGCGCCGCCCCCCTCGTCCTGCCAGTGCCGATATTTTACCTTCAATGAATGCCGTAAGTCGTTGAAAGACAAGCAGTTACCCCCCCCCCCCCCCCCCCCCCATTTTTTCGTTAGACTACGATCTTTTCGCCTCACTCAAAGGCTGGATGATCGTTGCGCTGATGCGCGGCGATTCATCATTCTTTGGTTCCTTGACAACGACTACCCCAAACCATTAGTCATTTGTCTAGGATCGATTATCAATCTCAATCCTTGGAAGGCTGGCCGGTACTGTCGCGTACGGAGCCTTTCTTCTACCCTCTATCCATAAGGAGCATAAAATGTCACTGCTGAAATCGATAAAAACCCTGTTTGGGTTCGTCCTTTTGGGCGTCGTCGGGGCTTGGATGGGCTGCTCGGATCGGACCTCCTCGCCGGTGGCCTCTCGTTCTGCAGGCAAAGCCACCTGTGCCTTGTGCGAATTCTTGGACGACGAGACCTACATCGCGGCTGACGGGCAGGAGCCGATAGAAAGCCCCGATAGCACTCAGACCACCGACACCGATAGTACCCAGACCGTCGCCGATAGCACCCAAGCGGGCGGGCAGGGGCCGATAGAAAACCCCGATAGCCCCGAGACCGATGGCGAGACCGACAACGAAACCGATGGCGAGACCGATGGCGAGACCGACGGCGAAACCGATAGCACTCCAGCCGAAACCAACGACGCTATTGTGTTCGCTGACGCCAATCTGGCGGCGGCGGTGCGGGAGGCCCTAGATATCCCGGACGGGCAGCCTCTTACCGCGGTCGATCTGGCGTCCCTGACCTACCTCGACGCGAGCTATAAAAACATTGAGAGCTTGGCCGGCCTCGAACACGCGACGGCACTGCAAGTGCTAGAGCTACAGGGCAACGAGATTACGGACGTGCGTCCGTTGGCGAGCCTGACTAACCTGCAGAAGCTGTCGCTGTGGGGGAACGAGGTTGCGGACGTGCGTCCGTTGGCGAGCCTGACCAACCTGCGCACGCTGTCGCTGTGGGGGAACAAAATTACGGACGTGAGTCCGTTAGCCAGCCTGACTAACCTGCGATGGCTGCAGCTAGGGAATAACGAGATTGCGGACATGAATCCGGTGTATAGCCTGCCCAACTTGTACTGGGTGGGCACGGACGACACGGACGTCTTCGAAAGGGAAGAAGAGGGCCCGGGCGCGGCAACCGTTGTGATAGAAAGGGAAGCGGACCCAGAAGCGGTAGCCGTTGAGTTCGCCGACGCCAATCTGGCGGCGGCGGTGCGGGAGGTGCTGGGGCTCACGCAAGGGCAGCCCCTTTACCCGGCGGATCTGGCTCGCTTGACCGTGCTCCGAGCGTCAGGATCGCGTCGATCATCGCCCGATGACATTCGGAGCTTGGCCGGCCTTGAACACGCGACGGCGCTACGAGAGCTATATCTGTACTGGCACGAGCTTCCGGATATAAGTCCGTTGGCCGGCCTGACCAACCTAGAAACGCTGGTTCTGCATGCGAACGAGCTTTCGGATATAAGTCCGTTGGCCGGCCTGACCAACCTGCGAACGCTGAACCTGAGAAATAACGATATTTTGGATATAAGCCCGTTGGCCGGCCTGACCAACCTGCGGACGCTGAACCTGCTTGCGAACTTTAAGCTTTCGGATATAAGTCCGTTGGCCGGCCTGACCAACCTGCGAGCGCTGGACCTGTCGGCTAACGATATTTTGGATATAAGTCCGTTAGCCGACCTGACCAACCTGCGAGCGCTGAACCTGATGTCGAACTATAATCTTTCGGATATAAGTCCGTTGGCTGGCCTGACCAACCTAGAAGGGCTGACCCTGAACAGGGCCGCTATTTCGGATATAAGTCCGTTAGCCAGCCTGACCAACCTAAAAGGGCTGGGGCTGGGTTGGATCGCTATTTCGGATATAAGTCCGTTGGCCGGCCTGACCAACCTAGAAGGGCTGACCCTGGACAGGAACGCTATTTCGGATATAAGTCCGTTAGCCAGCCTGACCAACCTAAAATGGCTGACCCTGGACAGGAACGCTATTTCGGATATAAGTCCGTTGGCCGGCCTGACCAACCTAAAAAGGCTGAACCTAGACAGGAACGCTATTTCGGATATAAGTCCGTTGGCCAGCCTGACCAACCTGCGAACGCTGACCCTGGACAGGAACGCTATTTCGGATATAAGTCCGTTGGCCGGCCTGACCATAGACCTCCTGCATCTGGAGGAGAACGAGATTGAGGACGTGGGTCCGTTAGCCAAACTAACCAACCTACACGTCCTGGATCTGAGAAGCAATCCCCTCAGCACAGCATCAATCAACACACACATCCCCGCCATGCGAGCAAAAGGTGTTAGTGTGCGGCTTGAATAGAATGCCGTCGGTAAAGCCCTTCGCGTTGCTGGCGGTTAGCTTGGTGTTGGGGTGGGCTGGCGTCGCGCTCGCGGCGATTACCCTAGCGGTGGACCAGCCTACGGTGCGCGAGGAGGGCGGTACAATGGCAATCACCGTGACCGCCAAAATGGACGCCAAGGCACCGGCGACCACGGCGGTGTCCTTGGTTGTCGGCTCCAGTCCGGCTCCCACGCCCGGCAGCGGCACGCTTGATCGCGAGAATGGCCGTTTTGTGCCTGATGGTGCTAACGAGTGGTTCGACTATACGCAGGCGACTCGGCCGGGGGGCGATTGGAAAGACTGGTACAATAGCCGCACCCACATCAACAGCCGCTTCGCCATCACCCTGCCGACGCTCGTGATTCCCAAAGGCAAGAAAGAGGCCACCGGGACGATTACCCTCACGCCCAAGGACAATGACGAGCGCGGTTTTTACAACACCTACGACGAGTTCACCATTCCTTGGAGCTTAGACGACGACTACCCCAAACGCTATCCCGATCTGGTCCTCAAAATTGAGGGCCTTGCCGGCGACGAGACCGTTACGCCAGCCGAGATTCGCGTCACGGACGACGAAAAGCTGAGCAGTGAGTTGGCCCTTTCGTTTTCGCCGGCCAGTCTGCGCAAGGACGCGGGGCCGACCCAAGTTACCGTGACGGCCACCTTGAACGGCGGTCCGCTGGGGTCGGACCAGACCTTTCCCTTGGTTTTCGTCGATGCTGCGGGCGTTGATGCCGCTGATTTTCCGGGGGATGTTACTGCCGACTCGATTCTGACGCGCGATACAGAGTACTCGGCGACGTCGGCGTCTCTTCGCCTGCGCCGGGGTAGGACGTCGGCCAAGGCGACGATTACCATTGACCCCAAAGGCCAAGCGGGGCGCATCGTGCTCAAGAGCACCGCGGTTTTCAAGGGCGTTGACTTGAACCTCAATGGGAGTAGAAGAGACACGGTGTGGCTTTTTACCGAGCCCGAGCAGAGTCCGCCCCGGCCCATTCAGCTCACAGAAGCCCAGCTCGGCTGCACTCCCACCTCCACCGGCCCCCCTTCCCAACACGATGTCAACTTTGATGGGCGGTGCTCCGGCCTCATTCGGGAAGCGCGAGTTGGCCTGGACCTAAACGGCGATGGGGCGATTACACCTCCGGCAAATGATGGCCAGCGCCCTACCGATCGGGCTGATTTTTATCTGTGGCCCAGCGAGGCGGCCGCCGAGGCCGCGGCGGCCGAGCTCGAGTTCGTCCATGACAAGGGTCGGTCGGACCCGGTGGAGGATGAAAGGTTTGGGTTGATTGAAAGCCTTTTGCCCCAGTTGGTTTCCGTGCCGCCCCATTTCTTTGCGATCAAGGCCGATCCCCTTGCGGATTTCAAAGGGGTTGACGGGCTGACCGCGACCCCGGCGACGGTCCGCGAGGATGGCGGCCAGCAAACCATCGCCCTGAGAGTCACCTTGGAGAATGCCCTGGAGGACGATGCGCGGGTGTCGTTTTCCATTGAACCGCAAGCGGGTCGGCGCGACATCGATTACGCGGTGTCGCTGCGCGATCTCGTCATTCCGGCTGGCCGAACCTCGGCGGGGACGGTGCTCGCCCTCACCGTGGTCGATAACTCGGTGGAGAATGAGGCGTGGAGTTTCGATGTGGTCGCCCGGGTCGGCGCGGACGAAACGGCGGCGCGAAAGACGATCACCATCGTGGACGACGAGACGCCGACCTCCGAGATCAGGCTGGCGGCGAGGCCGGCTGAACTCTTGGTCGGCACGGGGGCCGATGAGGTTACGGTGACCGGCACCGTAAACGGCAAGAGTTTCGATGAGGACGTGAACGTGGTCTTGGTCGTCACGTTGGATACCGATGCCGATGGCGACCTCGATGATGCGGATAAAGCGGCCACCCGCGACACCGACTACACGGCGCGCCTGCGGACGCTGACGATCCCGGCCGGCGAGATCAGCGGCTCGACGACCGTGTCGATCACTCCGCTCGCGGGCGGCAATAAAAAGGTGGGCCTGACCGCGCTGAAAAGCCCGGTCAAAAACGACAACAACGAAGACGTCGCGGTCACCACGACGGTGGTGACGCTGAAAGGTGGGACTCCAACGGTGCCGACGACCCCGGGCGTCCTGCGCTTCGCAGACGATGTGGACGTGGTATCGACGGTGTTTGAGTACACGGTCGGCACGGCCATTGAGCCGTTCGTGCTGCCGGCCGCGACCGGCGGGATCGGCGACAAGACGTATAGCGTGTCGGCGACCCTGCCGGCCGGGCTGTCGTTTGACGCGGCCACCCGCACACTGTCAGGTACGCCGACGAGGGTCGATACCGCCACGGTCATCTACACGGTCATTGACAGTGCCCCCGACCCGGTCAACACCGATGCCCTCAGCCTGACCTTTGAGATCGGGTCGGCTCCGGCTCCCACGGCGAAGGTCGCTAGCCTGACTTCGACGCATGCGTCGGTGCGCGAGAACGAGGCGACGACCGCCATCCTCCTGACGGCGACGTTGGCCGCGCCGGCGACCCAAGCCGAGACGGTCCTGTTCACCATTGTCGCACCCAGCACGGGGACGCCGGCCGTGCGCGATGCGGATTACACGGCCGCGCTGGGCGGCTCGGTCGTCATGGCCGCCGGCGAGACCCAAGGGCGGACGCTGCTCACCCTCGCTCCCATCGACAACGCCGAGGTGGATGGCCATAAGTACGTTGGCGTACAGGCCGCCGCTTCCGGCGGTTCGGCGCAGACCGACCTCCAGATCGCCGACGACGAGACGCCAAGTACGGCGCTGGCGCTGTCCGTGTCGCCGCACACCATAAGCGAGGACGCCGCGGGAGTGATCGAACTGACGGTCACGGCGACCTTGGACGGCACAGTGCTGGACGAGGCCACCCCCGTCACCATTTCGATCGATCCGGCGTCGGAGGCCCGGCGCGATTGGGATTATTCGGCGGTGTTCAATCCCTCGCTGGTCATTCCGGCCGGCGCGACCTCCGGTTCGCTGATCTTGCTGCTCAATCCGACGTTCGACCGAGGGAACGAAGGCAACGAGACGATCACGCTCAACGGCTCAGCGGCAGGCTTGACGAGCGGCTCCGCCCAAATCACGCTGGCCGACGCTGGGGCTGCCACGACGACGCCCCCGGAAGCCACGCCGCTCGCCTTTGCCGACGGGATGGCGGTCGCGGACCAAGAGTACACCGCTGGCGCGGCGATTGCCGATATGGAACTGCCGGAAGCGACGGGCGGGTCTGGCGACGTAACGTATAGCGTGTCGGGGCTGCCGGCGGGGCTATCGTTCGACGCAGCCACTCGCACGATTTCCGGGACGCCCGACGACGCCACCGACGAGGCGGTCGACGTCACCTATACGGCCACCGACGGAACGGGGGCCACCGCGTCGCTGACCTTTTCCATCGCGGTCAACGCCACGTTGACGTTTGGCGATTTGCTCAGCCAGTTCCTGGGCGCGGGCAAGGTCGTACCCACGGCGTCTGCCGACGGAGCGACCATCCGCGAATTCGTCGTCGGCCAGCCGGTAGAGGCTTTCGCGCTGCCAGCGGGCACCGGCGGTACTGAGCCGCTGACGTATAGCCTGTCGCCAGCCCTGCCGACGGGTGTGTCGTTTGACCCGATCACGCGGACGATCTCGGGGACGCCGACCGCCGAGGGTGCGCCCGTCTATACCTACACGGTGACGGACGCGACCGGCGCGAGTGCGGCCATGCTGCTTCAGACGCGGCCGGCCGCCTTTGCCTTGACGAGCAATTATCCCAACCCGTTCAACCCGGCGACGACGATCCAATACGCGCTGCCGCAAGCGGCCAACGTGCAGTTGACCGTGTACAATGTCGTCGGTCAGCCGGTGCGGACGCTAGTGGCCGAGCATCAGAGCGCCGGCCGCTACTTAGTGGAGTGGGACGCGACCGACGATAGCGGGCACAGCTTGTCGTCGGGGCTGTATTTCTACTGCTTGCAGGCGGGCGACGAGTTCCACGCCGTCCAGAAAATGCTGCTGCTCAAGTAAGAAGCGTTCCTAAGTACGCGACACCTACTTTGAGCACGCATTTTCTGGTGTTGCCGCTGTGCCGGGATCGAGGGCGTCCCGCCCTCAACGAGGGCAAGATGCCCTCGATCCTTGCAAGGTAGTAAAGTCCAGCAGATATAGGATCGCCGGATGCTCCGAGTAGCCAACCTTCGCTCTCCATATCTCGGGGGCCTCGTCTTCGTCCTCGCCCTCGCCGTGCGGGTGGCCTACATCTTCGAGCTGGACGCGAGTCCGCTCTTTGTCCATCCGGCGGTCGATGCCAAAACCTACACCCATCACGCCGTGCGCTTGGCGGCGGGCCATTGGTTGGGCGTTGGCGAGGGGCCGTTTTGGCAGCCGCCGCTCTACCCGTACTTCCTCGGAGCGGTGAAGGTTCTCGCTGGCGAGTCCTTTTTTTACGCCGTGCGCTTGGGGCAGGCCCTGCTCGGGGCGCTGGTCTGCGCGATGAGCTGGTGGATCGGGCGCGCTTTGTTCAATCCGGCCGTGGGGGGTATGGCTGGGCTGGGCGCGGCGCTGTGCGGGCCGCTGATCTTTTTTGACGGCGAGCTGCTACCAGCCTGTTTGGCTACCTTCGTCAATCTGCTGGCCCTAGTGGTGCTTTTGCGCGTCTGGCGTCGCCCGAGTTGGTGGGGGTTTTTGGGGGCCGGGGCGGCCTTTGGCGTCGGGGCACTGGCCGTGCCGACGGTGCTGGCCTTTGCGGTCGCCGTGCCCGTCGTCCTGCTGTGGGTCGCGCCGCGTCGGCTGGGCTGGGCCGGCGCGTTCGCGCTGGGAGTGCTCTTGGCTATCGCGCCGGTGGCGTGGCGCAACTGGGCCATCGGCGGCGACGGGGTGGGGATTTCCTACAACGCGGGCATCAACCTGTACATCGGCAACAATCCCGACTATGCGGCCACCGTGGCCATCCGCCCGGGGTGGGAGTGGGACGATTTGGTGACTCAACCGGCGCGGGCGGGGATTGAGCGGCCCTCGGCCAAGTCGGCTTATTTTGCCAAGCGGGCTTGGGGCTATATCCGCGAGGCTCCGACGGAGTGGCTGGGGTTGATGGGGTACAAGCTGGGCGCGTTTTGGCACGGCGACGAGCGGGGGCGCAACCAACCGATTTACTTCTGGCGCGCGTACTCAACGGTGCTGTCGGCGACGTTGTGGAAAGCGGGCATTGCCTTTCCCTTTGGCGTGGTGGCCCCGCTCGCGCTGTGGGGGATGCTGCTGAGTGTGCGGCGAGTTGGGCCGACGTGGCCGCTACTCTACGCGCTGAGTTATGGTCTGGGGGTGATCGCGTTTTTTGTGGCGGCGCGCTACCGGGTGCCAGTGCTGCCGGTGCTGGTGGTCTTTGCCGCCTACGGGCTGTGGACGCTTTGGCAGTGGGGGCGGGCGGGCTGTTGGCGCAGCTTGGGGCTGGGCCTGGTGGTCTGTGCGGCCTTTGCGTTGGCGGCCAATAGCCACCTAACCCCCATGGACCTGGAGGGGGATGCGGCGATCCACTACAATCTGGGCAACGCGTACGCCGAGGCTGGCGACAACCAGCGGGCACTCGCCGCGTTTGAGCGTTCCGTAGCTAAAGATCCCGAATACTGGCAGGCGTGGTTAAATCTGGGGGGCATTAAGGGGGTGCTGGGGGATTTGCCGGGCGCGGGAGAAATTTTCGCTCGGCTGACTCGCGAAGTCCCCAAGCGGGCCGAGCCGTGGCTCAACCTAGCCCACGTGCGGATCGCGCAACGCGACCTCGCCGGGGCCTTTCGCTGCTACGAGGCCGCGCTGGCGGCCAATCCCAAGTTGCTACGGGTCTATGTGGAGATGATCCGCCTCTACGGGCAGGTGGGCGATTGGGCACAGGCGGCGCACGTCCTCCAACGCGCGGTCGATAACGTGCCGGCCGAGCGCGAGCGGTTGCAGCGTCTGTACGGGGGCTTGTTCAACCGAGCTGGAGCCGCGCGTCAATGAGGCTCAAGCTCGCGACAAAGCTCCATGATGACTTCCAACTGCCGCTTGACTTCCGCGGGCGTATCTCCGTGACAACAATTGCCGCCGGCCATTGGAGCATAGCCGATGAAGCACTCGTCTTCGTCAGACCAGTAAATGCGATAGGATTTGCCCTCTTCAATCGTCGCGGGCGGATTGAGCGTTTTGTTCATCTTGTTCATCGCTATTGACCTTTCTGAGATTAAATCAACGCGGTTGTACTACTCTGAGCAATTGGTTGGCGGCGACCTCGGTGAGGGTCTGATGGGTTCCGTCTGGCCAGTGGATTTCCACTTGGGCGCTCGTGGCCGCGCCCAAGCCGAAGTGTAGGCGCGGGTCGTGGCTGGCCAGATAGCTGCCGCCCGATTGGCGCTCCTGCACTTGACGCCGCCCGCCGGCCACAACCTCCACCCGCGCCCCGAGGGCGTCGGGGTGCTGCTTGCCCACCAGTAAAATTTGCAAATAGTGGCGGGTGTTGCCGCCGTCGTTGCGCAGCAGCCGCGGCCGGGCCGCTACGGTGGTCACGAGGAGGTCGAGGTCGCCATCGTCGTCGTAGTCGGCGACCGCCGTGGCTCGGCCGGCGTTGGCCCGTTGGAAATCCGGCCCTAAGGCAGCCGAGACATCGACAAAGCGGCGGCCGGCGTCGTTGCGGAATAGCTGGTTGGGTTGTCGATAGGTCTGGCTCGAATCCACTTCCGCAATGCGGTCGATGACGTGCCCGTTGGCCGCGAAGAGGTCGAGGTCGCCGTCGTGGTCGTAGTCGAAAAACTTGGTGCCAAAGCCGAGGGGGCGGTACGAGGGATCGGCCAGCCCTAAGCGTTGGGTGGCGACGGCGAATTGGCCTTGGCCGTCGTTGCGGTAGAGGGCGTTGGTCTCAAAGGCGAAGTTGGTGACGAAAAGGTCGGCATCGCCATCGCGGTCGTAGTCGCCAAAATCGACGCCCATGCCGGCGTCGGCATGCCCGTGCTCGTTGTAGCGCGTGCCGGCAGTCAAGCCGACCTCGGCAAAGGTGCCGTGCTGATTGGCGTAGAGGAAGTTCATGGTGCCGTCGTTGGCCACGTAGATGTCGGTGTCGCCATCGCGGTCGTAATCGGCTAGCGCGACGCCCAGTCCCTTGCCCTTGAGGGCAATGCCGGTCGCCTCGGTGACGTCGGCAAAGACGCCGTCGTCGTTGCGGTAGAGGAGGTCGCCGGTGGGGTCGTACGCGCTAGGCTGGCAGTACGCGCGCACGGGACCTTGTTGGCAGACGGTGGCGTCGTTGAGGGCGTAGCGCACGTAGTTGGCGACGAAGAGGTCGAGATCGCCGTCGCGGTCGTAGTCGAGGAAGGCGGCGCTGGCGCCCCAGCGCGGATCGCCCACGCCGACCGCTGCTTTGGCAAAGGTGCCTTGGTCGTTGCGGTAGAGAGCGTTGGGGCCGTAGTTGGCGACGAAGAGGTCCGGGTCGCCATCGGCGTCGTAGTCGGCGGCCGCGACGCCAAAGCCGTAGCCGGGGTCGGCACTGCCGCTGTGGGCGGTGACATCAGCGAAGGTGCCCGCGCCCGCGTTGCGGTAGAGCCGGTTGACTGGCGGCTGAGCCGGGCGCGGACCGGTCAGGTACGTGCCATTGGCGAGGTAGAGGTCGAGGCGGCCATCGCCATCGTAGTCGAGGAAGGCGGTGCCGGCGCCAAAGGTTTCGACGTAGTAGTATTGGCCGGAAAAGCCGTTGAAGTGGACAAAGTCGAGGCCCGCGGCGTCCCCCACGTCGGCGAAATGCACTGGCGGTGCTGGGGGGTCTGGAGGGGCGCAAGCGCAGAGCGCGCTGGCGAGGCCCCATATCTTGCAGTACTTAATCAGACGAACTCAATGACGTCGAGGGTTTGGGGCCGGGCTAGTTCCTCAAGTATTTGAAATTCTTACGCACGACCAGACCCGAGATAGTCCGCGATATGGAGTTCGTCGTTAATATCGCACTTATCGGCGTCCCATAAAAGCGTCATGCGGCTTGGATCAATCTCGTATTTTTCGCGTTCATCGGGTGATGCGTGATAGAGGGTCGGAATCCATTGCAAGGGCACGGAGAGGATGCGCCCATCCGTTAATTCGATGTGAATATGCACATCGTCAAAATGCACGTGGTGAATAGAGGCTTCTCGGGGAAAGGTATATGCAGAAACCGGATATGGGATCTCATATCTTTCCACTTTAATCCGTTCTTCGGTTTGTTTTACCTCTGTATTCATACCATGCCTCCAATAAATACGCCTGATTCTGCTCAATGATTTTCAGTGCTCGGTTTAGTTCATGCGGCCTCAGTACACGGCCAGAACGTGCGACTTGGATAGTAGGTTCGATCCAGACCTTGGCATCATTGCGGTCATTTTGCATCCCCTTTCCCACATGAACACTGGCCCGATTTTCATGGAGTGCGTCAAAACTGTGAAACCAAAAAATGAGACTGCCTTCTCTAATAACTCTGGGACTCATCTTTCCTCTAACTCGATCCTGTTGAGAGGAAGTGTCCACAATACAGGAAAACGATTAGGAGCACAAGCCCCGTACTCGTACTTTCCCAGACGGAGAAACATTTCTACCAACCACCAAACCGAAACCGGAGAATGGACGATGCCATTTATCAACGTGAAGATGCTCGCGGGGCGATCCGCCGAGCAGAAGCGGGCCTTAGTTGAAGCCCTAACCCAAGCCATCGTAGATACCTGCGACGCGCCCCGCGAGGGAACGACGGTCGTGCTCGAAGAATGCGAGCGCGAGCACTGGGCCAGCGGCGGGGTGCTGGTGGCAGACCGCCCGCAATAAGAAGGGCGCACGAGCCCGTCCGCCAAGAGGACGCCGTGGTCGTGGAAGCACGGCCCGGCGATCCTCCCCGGCTGTCGGCATAGTATCCCTTGAGGGCGTTCTCCTCGGTCGCCAGTTCAGGCCAACTGCTCAATGGCGATTTCTACTATGGTTTGTGTAACGAACAAACTGCTTTCCTCATAAAGTGCTATGAGAATTTTCTCGGCCTCGGAGTAGGGTAGAACTCCTTGTTTATATCCTCTAACGACTATGCCCAATGAGCCCACAGGCCGTACGCATAACCGCTTGGCTGCCTCCCTAACGGCCAGATCATCAGTCAATAGAAGGGGAATATCCAGTTGGTTGCACAGGCAGAGGCTTTCCCGCTCGCCGGCGTGCAAATTGCTCAGTGAATGCGCTTGGACGAAATGATTGACGTCGTCAGCAGCAAGGATATGACGTCGTCCGTTATTGAAGTGCAATGGGGAAATATTGATTTTATCGACACTCTCTGCCCACACAGCACCGGGTATGCAGAGTACATCGAATACATTCAGTAGATCGGTTTGTCCCACCTCGTGTAGGTGAATGAGGGGACCTGCATCAGCCACGGCGCGTTCTACCCGCCCATGGCCCACTCGAGATCCTCCATCATAGCTTGGTGCTGACGCTCGGCCAGTTCCACCCAATCCACGCCCACCCCTTCTATCGCTACGTCGCGGGTGATTTCCCGTCGCAGGTAGCGTCCTAGAACTCGTTCCCGCCACATTTGTTGGACCCCCTTCTGAAACGCTAGGGTCATTACTTCGGACTCGGATTTTTCAGTCTCTCTCGACAGGGTCTCCAAATAAAAGAAAGTTTTGTCCATTTAATGCCTTCTTTGAATCACTTCGTTTCGCACCGTACTCGATACGCTAGAATATACTCCTTTCTCGCTCGGCGGCACAAAGACGATTATCCCCGGCTACTACAACTCGACTGGGGGAAGTGGGTGCGTCACAGCAGGTAGGCCCAAGCTGTGGCGATCAGCAGGCCAAAGGCGACCCAGCCGAGTAGGGCCTCGACGACCGCGAGGATTTTGAGCTTGCCCGGCGCGTCCCAAGCTGAGGAGTTGACGTGGAGGAAGGTGCAGAGGCTGAAGACCATGCAGTCGGCGAGGGTGGGGCGGCTCGGGCCGCTCGCAGCGGCGCGGTACGCCAAGCCGAAGAGGAGGATAACCGCGAGCATGGAGGCGAGCATTCGCCCGGGGGCCGTGCCGTACCCCGCACTCAGCCGCCACAGCACTAGGCCCCAGCGCACCGGATCGGTATAGGCGCGGCCAAGGCGCTGGTGGTCCATGCGCTCGGCGCGGCAGGCCGCGGCGGCGCCGCCCAAGCCTTGGGCGCGGAATTGGTGGCACAGCGCGGCGTAGGTTGGGTCGAGGGCGGCGGCGTGGGTTGAGTCGGGCGCGGCGAGATGGCCGGCTAGCTGAGACCAGCGCACTTGGATGCGGCCAAAGCGCGGCTGGTGCAAGTAGAAGCGGCAGGTGGAGGCAAAGGTCGAATCCGCGCCGGCCGACCGCAGGTCGATCCGGGCAAAGGCGGCGCGGCTCAGGTCGAGGGAGCGGTGGAAGAAGGCGTCGAGGCGGAGGACGCGGCCCTCGCTCTCGCTGAAGTCGGCGGCCTCGCGGAAGTACGCTCCATCGAACTGGGCTTGGCCAAAGGTCGCACCGCGAAAGCGCGCCGCCCGCGCAAACGTGAAGTCGGCAAAGGAAGCTCGGCCCCCAAACCGCGCCCGGTCAAAGGAGATCGCCCCGTCGGCCCGTCCGCGGTCAAAGGACACCTCTTCGGCAAAGTGCGCGTCCCAAAACAGCACTTGGTCGGCAAAGCGGACCCCAGCAAAGGACAGAGGCCGTGCCCAAACCGTCTTCTTGAAGGCGGCGATTGCGGCGAAAGCTGCGTCGGTGAAGGTGGCGGGCGCGGCAAAGGTGGCCTGCTCGAAATAGGCGGCGTGGTCGAATTGGGTCTGGGCAAAGTGGGCGTGCTGGCCGGCAAAGTGGGCACCGACAAAGGAGGCCGTGCCCGCGAAGCGGCTCGCCGACAGGTCGGCCGCGCCGAGGAAATGGGTTTTTTGGAAGGTCGCGTGCTTGGCTAGATGACTGGCGCGGAGGGCAAAGGCGTCGGTAAACCGCGCTTGGGCAAAGGAAAGGCCCCCGGCAAAATGGGTGCGTTCAAAGCGCACCGGGGCGAGAAACGCAACGTGGCTAAAGGATACTTCGTCGAGAAAATGCACGTCCTCAAAGCGGAGAGGGACCCGCAAGGTGTCCAGCCCCGAGGTGGGCGCGAACAGGCGTCCGCCAAAGGCGACCTGCCGATAAACGATGGCATTGGCTGGACGTTGCAGTTGGGCGATTAGGGTCTCAATGGGGAGCAGGGGCAGGGTTTGGCCGGCGATGGTGGTATCGGCCGCGGGCGTCTGGGCATCCAAGGCGGTGCTGAAGAAGAGTGCGGCGACAAACAAGGATTTTGGTAGCATATCAATCGGCGTGTCAATATTGCTTGTGTTTCTACTGATTGACATTGTAGCATTATTCCTGTAACGTCAAAAAACGACCTTAACACGAAAGGAAAGTCCCATGACCGAATTACCCCTAACCCAAGCACAAGACCACGACCGCCGCATTGGGCGATTAGAAGGCATGGCCGAGCAATTCGTTGAGCAAGGCCGCCAGAACAACGCCCGCTTGGACCGCATTGAGCAAGCCATTGCCGATCAAGGGCGCGAACTGCGGCAAGAAATCGACGCACAAGGGCGCGAACTGCGGCAAAAGATCGACAAGCAATTCTGTTGGCTCGTCGGCATCCAGATCACCAGCCTGCTCGCGCTGGGGACGCTTATTCTGTTGAGCTTGCCCTAACCGACGCGACGCGCTTCTGCACAATTGCCCCAATCTCATCGTCCTTGCCCGACGAGCACCCCCCACCGACAAAAACACTAAAATCAAAAACCGCAGAAAAGCCTCGCTTTGTGGTTGAGTTAAGTACACGACAGCCCGTCTCTCCGAAGGATCGAGGGCATCTTGCCCTCGTCGAGGGCGGGACGCCCTCGATCCCGGATTCAGCAGAAGCCGCAGAAAAGGCGGACTTAACGCAGGGGTCGTGTACCTACGGTGATTGAGTTAAACCGTTCACCGGCGACCCCCATATCGGCTTGGTCCTTTGCTGGATTCCCGCCCCGTGTCGGAGCACGGGGTGACGTTCTACTGCGGCAATGACGGTTTTGGGCAATTTCCCGTCCGCCACGGCGAATTCTTGACAAGCTCGGCGGAAAAGCGTAACAAACACCCATGCGCTATCCCCTCCTTTGCACCGGCCTCATCGCTGTCTTTAGCAGCCTGCCCGCTGCGGCCGACCCCATCGTCGTCGGGGCGGATGGGCTGGGCTGGCGCGGTGGGGGCGGCGCGATCCAAGCCAAGGTCATTCGCAGCGCTCAAAGCGTTGAAAGCACCAACGCGCCCGGCGGCGTCATCGACTTTGAACCCGCCAATTTTGCCAACTGGATTTTTCCCCAACGCGCCGATACCACGCTCAACATCGCCCTCGGCGCCAACACCGAAGCGCGCGGCGGCTCGATCACGTCGCCCAACAATCTCAACGTCCGCGGCGAGTTGGCCAAGCTCATCGACGACGACGGCCAAAGCGGGCTCGACCTGCGCTTGAGCGCCGGCGCCAAAAGCGCCCAAGTGTTGGGGCTGATCATCGACCTCGACTTGGGGGCGCGCTTTGGCGTCAATCGCTTCCGCTTTTTTCCGCGCAATGCCGCGCCCGAATTCCCCGCCCCGAATTTCCCCTTCCAAAACGACTTCATGCGCAGCTTTGAAATTTTCATCAACGACGGTACGCCCGATACCCAGCGCGAGGGAGTGCCCATCCGCACGAGCGTGGTGCTCGAAGGCCAGAACGAAGCGGCGGTCGTCGATCGGCGCATCCGGCCGCAATACGTGCGCTTTGTGCGGCTCAAGTCCCTGACGGCGCTGGGGTTTGATCTCGCCGAGTTCCAAGTCTTCGGCACGGGCTTTGTGCCCGAGGCCGTCTATATCTCCAACATCTTCGACTTTGGCGATCTGGCGCTGTTGGGCCAGCTGCGCTGGGTGCAGGAGCAGGTCGGCGATCCCCAGCTATCGCGGATTGCGGTGCGGACGCGCACGGGCACAGACCCCGAGCCAGTGGAATTCAACAAGGTGCGGCCCGGGGAGTCGATCTTCCGCGTCGGCGGGGGCAATGTGGGGTTGCAGGCCGATGGAGCCGGGGTCAGCAGCGGCGCTGGAATCAGCAGCGGCCTGAGCAGGAACGAGGTTGGGGTGCCGTGGAAATTCGCCCAAGACATTGAAGATGAGCGGCTGCAAGCACTGGTCGAGGCGGTCCTCGACAACGAGGAAGTGGATTTGCGCGACGCCATGCAGGTCTTTAACGCGCTGTCGCCGGCCGAGCGGGCGCAGGTGACGCTGAGCGAGGCCGATTACAAAAAGCTCCCGCGCGGCGTGCGGGCGACCATTCGCAACGACGTGAGCGACTGGAGCGCGTGGTCGCCGCCCTATCCCCCCAGCAGCATCGTCCTCCCGACAGCTTTGGGCGCGGAGGGCGCGGGTGGGCCGATCGTCTCGCCCGGTCCGCGGCGCTACTTTCAGTTTATGATCGAGTTCGCCAGCGACGACTTTGAGGCGGCCACGGGCGTCGGGGGCCTTTCCTTTGACGCGCTGCCCTCGCCGCTGGCCGAGGAATTGATCGCTGAGATCGGCCCCCGCCGTGCGGCCTTGGGCGAGGAAACGGAGTTTACCTACGCGGTGCGGAGCAAGTTCCGCCCCGGGCGAGATCGGGGGTTTAATCGCCTGCGGATCGCCACGCCGCTCCGGGTGGAACGAGTCGGCGCGGTGCAGCTCCGGCCGCCCGAGGGCGAGGTGTTGGCGGCCGATTTCAGCGGCGCACGGCTCGAGGAGTTGCCGGTGGTGCGCGGCGCCTTTGCGATCGCAGAGGTGGCCGACGATGCCTTGGTCCTCGAGTTCCCGACCGTGGGCGCGGACGGCACGGAATTGCGCGTGCATTTTGCCAGCGCGGTCCTGCGCTTTGGCACCACGTTTAGCGGCCACGTGTTCAACACTGCATCGGCCGGCTCGTTGGGGCAGCGCGTGGTGCCGGGCAATGCGGCCGATTTGGGCGAGGGCGACCTCGACGCGCAGGCGCTCGGCACGCCGTTTGAGGGCAACCTGTCCGTGCAAGTGCCCATCTCGGGCGAGCTGCTGATCAATGTGCGCGCCCAGCCGCCGGTCTTTACGCCCAATGGCGACGGCGTCCACGACCGGGCCGAGCTGCAATACGATCTGACCAATGTGGGCCGCCCCACGCGGCTGCGGGTGGCGATTTTCGACTTGGCCGGCCGGCCGGTGCGAACCCTGCACGACGCGCTGGAGGAGAGTGGGCGTTTTGCCCGGCCTTGGGATGGACGCTCGGACGCGGGCGAGTTGGTGCGGCCGGGCCACTACGTGTTCAGGGTTGCGCTAGAGGCCAAGACGGGCCGCGCCCAAGCGGTCGCGAGCGTGGGCGTGGCGTATTGAACGCCATGGGAAAATGGTTCGCTATAGGGCTGGTGCTGATCGCCGGCCTGCCGGCTTGGGGCCAGCGCGGCGGTCCGGTCCGGTTTGAGCCGACCGGCCCGGGCGTGCTCTTTGGTGCGCTCGATCCGGCCGTCAAGAAGTGGTACGTGCCGCAGGAACTCTTCTTCGACTACGGCTGGCGGCCGTGGGAATACTCCAACTACGCCCGCACCCCGTATGAGCGCTACGTCAACACCACCCGCGAGGGCGACTACTTCTACGACGTGTACGGCAATTTCACCACCCGCGGTTGGCTGATCTACGACTGGCGGCAATTTCAGCCGCAGCCGTTGGGCAGTGGAATTTTTCAGAGTACGCGCTTCAACCGCTGGTTCAACGCGGTGACCATCAGCGGCGACTCGCAGGGGCAGTACCACTACGCGATTACGGTCGGCGACCGGATTCGCACGACCCTGACGCCGATGACCTTTTCCAAGCCGGACTTCAACGGAGTGCAAGTAGATTTTGCCGCGGACAAGTACCAAGCGACGATTCTCGCCTCGCGCATCAGCGAGCCGATCCGCGGCTCCACCCAGCTTTCGGGCGGGATTACCGAGCCGGTGACCCACACCAACATCACCTCGTTGTTCGGCGGCCGGGCGACCTTTCAGCTCGGGGATTTCGTGGAGCTGGGCGCCCAAGTGATCGACGCCAGCAACGGCAATACGCTGCTCGACATGTTCAACGGCGACTGGGTCGCGGGCAGCCTGACTGCGGGGCAGAGCACGGCCCCGCTGACGGCGATTGCAGTGATTTTGAGCGACGATTCGCCCGACGACAACGAAGGGGGAGCAGCCCTGTTCAGCCACGATGTGCGAATCACCAGCCGCGACTTCGACACTGGCCGCGAGACGGTGGCAACCTTGCAGGAGGTGGTCCGACCCGGGTCGCAGTGGCCGATCCTTTTCGGCGGGTTCCGGCGGCCGGGCTTTTTAGCGGCGGACGGCCCGGAGCGCATCATCGTCAACTACGACTTCAACGACCCGGCGTACATCGGCCCAGACCCGACGACGATCGTCGGGGTGGATTTCAACTACGTGCTGGCCAATGACTTCAAGGTCGAGATGTGGTCCGACCGCCAGACGGGCGTGCGGGCCATCCCGCCCGCGCCCCTGACCGCCGAGGGGATCGACGCGGCGCAACCCGCGTTGATTGCGGTGCGGCGGGCCGAGGGCAATGTCGCGGACATCACGAACTTGCAGCGAATTGAGTTTTCCTACGGGCTGCCCACGGCCAACCTAGTCGGCGGCTTCACCCTAAAGGGCACCGGGGTTTTCGGCTTTGACTTCTACGGGGAGTGGGACCGCAACCAGCGGTACTTCCAGTTTCCCAATGCCGCGCTGTTCAACGAAGGCGAAAGACACGCGATCTCCGCGGAGGGGGCCGACGCTTGGTTCCTCAATGTCTGGCGCAATGCGTTCCCTTACTTCTTGTACGGCGAAGCCTATGCCATGGACGCGGCCTATTCGACGACGGCCTTCTTGGTCAGCGCCACGGGCGACGTGCAATACGACAATACCCAGCGGCACTGGTACGAGTTCGTCGATGACAACGACGACCAAGACCGCTTCCCCGACTGGATTCGCTTTGGCTCGACCAACGACCGCGCCATCTTTCCCGGCTGGGACCAAAACAACGACTTCATCTCGGACTTCAACCAAAACGACAACGCCACCGCGGCCAATATCGTCCCAGACTACGACGAGCCGTTTTTGCGCTACCACGTCGATCGCCCAGAGTTCCTCTTTGGCATTGACTTGAACAACAACCACTATATCGACCGCTTTGAAGACGACGATCTCCCCGATTACCCGTACAAGCCAGACCGACGGGGCTACAACGTCTTCGGCGGCATCCATCTCGCGCCCGAGGTGCGGCTGACCATTGGGCGCACGGACGAGCAAGCGCCGGCGACCGCTGCGTTCAATCAAACCAACTACGCGATGTTCACCCTTGAGCGAGACTACGCCGGCTTGGGGCGTTTGCGGCTCTTTGATCTGCTCAAGCGGGCCAAGGACACCATTCCCGACGCCCGGCGCGAGCCAACCCCGTTTGTCGGGGCGTCGGTCCAGCCGGTGGTGCGCGACCTCTTGGCGGCGCAGGACACGTGGGTCAACACCGCGTACGCCCAGTTCGATTATCAGGGTATTGAAGGGCTGAACGTGGTCAACAAGCTCAAGTGGGAACACTTCCGCCAAAACGCCCCCCAGCCGCGCGACAGCATCGGTCGCCCGCTGGCCAGCCGCGCGAGTTTTCTGGGGCTGATCAACAAGGTGGATTACGTGTACAGCTTGGGCCGCTTTGACTTGCAGCCGCGCTGCAAGAGCGAGTTTTTGCGGCAAACCCCCTTGGTTGCCGACGAGGCGCGGCGCGAGGAATGGGCGGTGACCGCCCAGTTGCTCGCCCGCTTGCCGGTCATGCGGCGGACCGTCTTGGAAGCCGGCGTGGAGCAGTTGTGGTTCAGCGACCGGGTGCAGGACGAGGACGCGCTGCGGGCGGCCGGGCTTTTGCAGGAGACCGGGGACTCGCGCGAGACCCACATCGCGGTCCAGCTTTCCACCACGTCCGATTACCAAGGCTACCGGCTGACCACGCAAGCGGGCCTGCGCTTGGGCCGCATCCTGAGCGAGCGGGTGATTGAGGACAGCGCCCGGCCGGGCGTCTTCACAACCGACGACAAGAGCCAAAATGAGACGACGACGTTTATCACGGTGTTTGCCGGCTTGGAGTGAGGCCGTTGCGCTGGCGCTGTTGGCCCTCGGGTGCGCCCAACCGCCGGAGGAGCGGGTGCTGGCCCGGGTGGATGGCGAGCCGATTACCGCGGCCGAGTTCGAGGATTTCGACGCGCGGATTCCCGCTGGAATGAAACAGGAGGGGCCGCGCCAAGTGCTCGAAAGCCTGATCGACAAAAAGCTGCTCTTGCGCGCAGCGGACGCGGCCAACATGGCCGAAGACCGTTGGTTCCAAGGCGAATTGGCCCGCTTCAAGCGCGCTCGGCTGATGGCGCTGTACATGGAGCGGGCGGTCGTCGCCCAGATCGCGATTAGCCCCGCAGAAATAGAGCGGCACTACCGAGAGAGCGGCCGGCACCGCGCCCTGCGCTTGGGCGGCATCATGGTCGAGAGCCGGGCGGAGGCCCAAGCGATCACCGACCGGCTCGCGGCCGGCGCCGATTTCCACGAACTGGCCGAGGCGCACTCGGTTCACTCGGAGACGGCCGCACGGGGCGGCGACACCGGCATCTACCAGACGCGCGACCAGCTGTCGGCCGAGACGGTGGAGCAGGTGCTGGGGTTGGAGATCGGGGGCGTTTCCGCGCCGGTGCGCGAAGTGTTCGGCCACGAGGATTATTACGTGATTTACAAGGTCCTCGACGAGATTCCCGCGCCCCTGACCGCGTCCGAGCCAATCGTCGTCGAAGAGCTGACCGTGCAAAAGCACCAACAGCGGTTGCAGTCGTTGCGCGATTCGCTTGGGCGAGCCTACGCGCCCGCGCCGCGGCCGGCCGCGATCCAGCAGCTCGCCGAGCGCGGGGTCATGGCGGACCAAGCCCAAGTCCTGTGTGCGTACCGCGGCGGCGAACTCACCATCAGCGGCTTTTTGGCGGCCTACGAGCGGCTCGCCGGCCGGAGCGCACCGCCGGCCGACAGCGCACACGTGGCCGAGTTTTTGCGCGAGCGGGTGCTGCCCGACTTGTTCGTGATGGCCGAGATTGAGGCGGCCGGCTGGGCCGAGGAGGCGCGGTTCAAAGAGACCGTGGCGGTTAAGCGCGAGGAGCTGCTGCTCAGCGCGTTGCGCCGGCGGGAGGTCGATCAGCACGTGCGCGTCAGCGACAAAGAGGCGCGCGCGTTCTACGACGCGCACCCCGAAAAGTTTACCCGCCCCGAAACCACCACCATCGTCGAGATTTTGGTCGCGTCGGATTCGCTGGCCCAGCGGTTGGGGGACGAGTTGCGCGCTGGGGCCGATGCGGCCGCGTTGGCCCAGCGTCACACCCAGCGCGCCGGCAGCTTGCACCACGACGGTCAGATGCAGCTCAACGCCTACAACCAAGGGCTGTTTCCCGTGCTGGCGGCGGCCGTGCGGGAGGTCGCGGAGGTCGCGGTCGGCGGGCCGTTAAAGACCGAGCGGGGCCATTCGGTCTTTAAGGTGCTGGAGCGCACCCGCGAGCCGATCCCGTATAACGCCGAGTCCCAGCGCCGCGCTCGGGCCTACGTGCGGATCGACAAGTCGAAAAGGGCGTACGTGCGGTTCGTGCGCGGTTTGCGAACCAAGTATCCGGTGGAAATTGGCAGCTTGGAAAAGCTATAGCCGTCCTAAATGACTCGAAAGCATGGAATGTTGATCGGCACCGTCTTTTCTGCCTATGAAAAGTCATTCCCGCAACAGAACGTCACCCCGTGCTCCGACACGGGGCGGGAATCCAGTCTTGAATGATGTAGGTCGCCGGCGACCAAACCATTCAGGGACATTGGCTCAGGAGTTTTTGAAATACGGGCAGATCACAGAACAGACACTTACCGTGCTGTGTACGCGGTGAAAATTGGAGAGAGGGTTTATGTGCTGCATTGTTTTCAAAAAAAATCAAGGCGCGGAATAAAAACTCCAAAGAAAGAGATAGACCTTATCAAGAGACGTCTGAAAATGGCGCGACAACTGGAGGTGCGTGCATTATGAGCGAGAACATTGCGTTTGAAAAAGGTTCGGGCAATGTGTTTGAGGACCTCGGCTTGCCAGATGCGGAGGAATTGTTTCTCAGGGCAACGCTTGGGTTTAAGGTGTTTCAGATTGTAGAAAACCGGAAGCTAACTCAAGCAGAGGCCGCGGAGATTTTAGGGGTAAAGCAACCTGAAATATCCCGACTAACGAAGGGCGAGTTTAACCACTACAGCGTTGAGCGATTGATGATGTTTCTCAACCGACTGAATCTCGATATTGAGATCCACATTATTCCCGCAAAAAATAGAGAAGGACAACAGCGAGTTGTTGCTGTTTAGCTCTCCACACCTATGCGATTCGGAGCCGCGAAGGAGGGGTTGGACTCCTGTACCGTGCATTGGGCAGCTAACATAGCGTTGGTCTTGGCACTGGCCGTGCCGGCCGGAGCGCAGACCGGGCGATGGGAACGGAATGCCCAAGGGCCGAGCGTGCGGATGGGTGCTTTGGACCCCACGGTCATGCGCTGGTACATGCCACAGGAGTTGTTCGAGGAGTACGGCCGCCGCCAGTGGCGTTACACCAACTACGCGACCGAGCCGTACCGGCGCTACATAGATCGCAATCAAGAGGGGTCGCATTTCTACGACACCTACGGCAAGCTGGTCGCGCACGGCTGGCTGGTGTACGACTGGCGCCAGACGCAGGCGCGCACGGTCGCCAGCAGCGAGTTGACTAAACAGCGGCGGTACGCCACGTGGTTCAACCGGCTGATCATCTCGTCGGACGCCAGCGGCGACTACAACTACTCCCTGATGATCGGCGACGAGATTTTCGCCACCCTGACGCCCATGACCTTTCGCAAAGTCGGCTTCAATGGCGTGGTGACCAGCTTGGCCGCGCCGCACTTTCGCGTCACCGGCTTGTTTGCGCGCCCGAGCCTGCCCATCGTGGAGATCGACCCGGACATTCCGACCGCCGCGCAGGACAATTTCACCAGCTTGATCGCCGGGCGCGTTGAGGCCGATTGGGGGGCCAACGCGACCTTGGGCCTGACGCTGGTCAACGCCCACAATGGCGCCGGCAACCGCGAGAGCTTTGCCGGCAATCCCCTCAAGGGCGCGCTGACGACCGGGCAACTCGGCCGGCGGCTCAACAAGCTGATCGTGCGGCTGTCCGACGATTCGCCCGCCGATGGCGAGGGCGGGCCGGTGTTGTTCAGTGCCGAGGTGGAGATCACCACGGCCCTCCAGCGGGCAGTGCCGGTCGAAGGCGGGGTGCGGATGGTCTTTAAGGACACCACGTTCACCGGCCGCAGCGTGGGCTTTGCTCCGGTGATAGAGGGTGGGGAAGAACGCGGTGGGTTCTTGCGGGCCGACGGGCCGGAGCGCATCGTGCTGCAATACTCGTTGGCCGCCGAAGAGGGCGAAAGCGAAGAAGGCACCTTGCGCTTGGCCTTGCAGCGCCGGTTGGGGTTGGGGCTGGACGAGGCCGACGACGCCATCACCCGCGTCAAAAACGTGCGCTTCCGCCTCGTGCTGGCCAACGACTACCGGATCGAGGTGGCCTCGGACCGGCAGAACAGCCGCCTTGGCATCCCGGAGTTTCTGGTGGTGGCGCGGGCGGCTGGCAACGTCAAGAACCAGCTCAATCCGCGCGAAGTCGTGTATGACTACGGCCTGCCGACCGCCTTGCAGGTCGCCGGTATGACGGCCGAGGTGCGCGACTGGTGGGGCTTTGACTTATACGGCGAGTTCAACGTCAGCACCCAGTACCGCCAGTTCCCTTCGACGACGCGCACCTCGCACCGCTCGTTTTCCGGCCTTCAAGGCGACGCCCACGCCGTGGGTTGGCTGTTCAATCTCGTGCGGCACGCCGCCCCTTGGCGGTTTTCCCTCGAAGGCTTTGGCATGGACGACGCCTACGCCACCAGCTTCAAGCCCGTTGACAGTCGCGGCTTGGTTGACTACGCGCCCGAAGCCACGGACCGGCTCTACGACTTTGTCGACGACAACGACGATCAGGACCGCCACCCGGACCAGAAGCGATTTTTCCAAGGCGGGTTGGTGCCGCCGCAATCGACCGCGCTGGGCGGCTTTCAGGTGCGCTCGGACGGCGTGCCCGACCCCGCAGTCTTTCCCGGGTACGACGAAAACGGCGACTTCATCTCAGATTTTAATCAGAACGGGAATTTCTTCCCCGACTACGAAGAGCCGTTCCTGCGCCACCACTCGGACCGGCCGGCGTTCCTCTTTGGCCTGGACCTCAACAACAACGGCTGGGCCGAGCGGTTTGAAAACGACGATTTGCCCGACTATCCCTACAAAAAGGATCACTGGGGCTACAACGCGTACGTCAGCGTGGAGGTCAACCCGGAGGTCCGCCTTGCGGTCGGCTACCTGCGCGAGGCCATGCGCCAAGCCGACCGCAAAAACCACACCGCGTACGGCCTTGTTACCTTTGAACGGGATTGGCCCGGGCGCGGCCGGGTGCGGGTCTTTGACATGCTGAAGAAGGCCGCCGACACCATTCCCGATCCCCTGTCCCAATGGGTCGTGCCGACGCTCGAATTTGGCGCAGCCGGGCAGACGAGCGGCCAGCACATCGCCGTGCCCGATTTGCTGGCCGCCGAGGACACGTGGATCAATGCGTTCTACGCCGAGTGGGAGTACGCCCATCCGCAGCATTGGACGACGAAGCACCGCTTCAAGTGGGACTGGTGGCACCAGCGAGCCGGCCCGGGCGACGCGGGTCGCGAGACGTCTGGTTTTGTGGGATTGATCGACAAGATCGACGGCGTCTTTGCGTGGGGTTCGGTGGCGCTTGTGCCCCGCGTCAAAAGCGAGTTTCTCAGCCAATCGCCCTTTTCGTTGGCCGAGCGTCGTCGCCGCTCTTGGGACGGGATTGGGTCGCTGTTGGTCCGCTTTCCCGCGATGCGGGGTTCAGAGCTTGAGTTGGGGTTTGAGCAGCGGCTGTTCTTCGAGTTGCTGCGGGACGAACAGGCCCTCGCGGACAATGTGCTGACCGGGGATTTTCGCGGCACGGTGTGGGCGGCGCAGTTGAGCAATCAGCGGGAGTACTTGGGCTACGAATTGACGACTCAGATCGGGTTGCGCTTTGACCGGCGGTCGTTGGAGGTGGTCGGGCGGGAGCGCGAGACGCGGGCGGCGGGATTGGCGTTTTTGTCGATATTTGCGAGTCTGTGAGGCAGGTCTTGCCGGGTTCCACCCTATTTAACATGCCGATTCTAACGCCTGCACAAGCCATGCGGCGGCTGAAGAAAGGATGAAGATCATGGCTACCACGGACCCGTATTCCCTCCATCTGCTCGCCTCGCTCAAATCCGAAGCCGAAAAAGTGGCGGCAGCCGAGGGCACGACGCTAAACCAGTTTATCAACGTGGCCGTAGCGGAGAAGCTAGCGGCCTTGCGGACCGCCCGCTACTTTCAAGATCGGGCTGCCGGTGCCGATTTGGAGGCTTTTGACCGTCTGCTGGCAACGGCAGGGGATGAGCCTCCGCGCCTTGGGGACGAGATGTAAATATGGCCTCTATAATGATTGAGCAATATGCTTCTCTGATTCCCGTCGTGAAGCAGTCTCCCAAGCAGAGTCTATGGTCTTCCTACGACGCCGAAGCCGACGTGTTGTACGTGAACTTCAAAAAGCCCAGCCACGCCGACGACAGCGAACTGACCGACGATGACGTGGTCATCCGCTACGAGCAAGGCCAAGTGATCGGTCTGACGATCCTCAACGCCAGTCGGCACTTGCCGCCCGCCGCCGATTGAGCACATGGCGAATGGTATGTCGGCTCAACCGATACGCTGCATGAAGCGATCATTTGAAAATCAACGGATAACGATCTGTATCCTCGCCCTCGCTTGGCTGACTAGCGGCGCGGATGCGCTGACGATTTATCGGATCGGCGGGGCGTCGCTGCCGCGGCCGGAACTGGCCGAGGGCGTGGAATTTGTGCAGCTCGATTGGGGGGCGGTGGAAGCCGCCCAGCACGGCGCGGTCGAATCCCTGACGATTGAGGCGGACTTTATCGAACCGGAGCAACTGGACCCATCGATCAACCTGACGCCGCGCCTCAAAGAGCGCGGAGGCCGGGTGCAGACGCTGGTCTGGCGGGGCTGGGAACGAAGCGGCGACACCGAAGCCGTGCTCTGGGACGAAGATGTCGAGACCGTTTTCTTGGGCGACGGGCACTGGACCACCTCGGGCATTGGCGTCCGCAACAAGAGCCTAATTTTCGAGTTCGGGGGCAACTTCACGGTGGAGCGCGTCAAGTTCTATCCACGGGCGCGCTTTGAGGAAGAGCGTTTTCTCCAGCGCTTTATCATCGGCATCAGCGACGGCGACCCGCTCAAGGAAGGTACGCGCGAGTACTCGGCCGGGACGCGCGGCTCCTTCTTCGACTTTGACATCGCGCATCGGGCCACGGAGAACACCACCTCGGTGGTCGAACTGGACCTGCCACCAGTGCCGATCCGCCGCATGCTCTTTGAAGCCCCGGAAAACACCCAAGGGATCTGGGAAATCGCCGAGTTTGAGATTTACGGCAAGGGCTTCACGCCGACGGCGCGCTACGTGTCCAATGTCCTCGATTTGGGCGGGCCGGCCGCGCTGGGCGAACTAAGCTGGGGTAGCCAAGTCGATCCGGGTGCGCAAATCGAGCTCAGTATGCGCGCCGGCAACGATGGCGATCCCAACACCTATTGGCGCAGCACATTCCGCGGCGACGAGCGGACGCGACTCGATGCCCGGGGGCGGCCTTTGACGCTGCGGTCGTACAACCGGCTGGAGCGGGCTCAGCAGGCCGGCATCACGCCCGACACGGAACACTGGGAAGGCTGGAGCGCGGCCTACGACTTGGCGCAGGGCAGTGCCCCCATGCAGGGGACGCGACCGCGGCAATTCGTGCAACTCAGGGCCCACTTCGAGTCCACGGTAGAGGCCGGCGGGCGCCTGAACTTCGTGCAGTTCGCCGCGTCTAGGCCGCCGATGGCCGCCGTGGTATTGGCCGAGATCGCGCCCATCTTGGCGCCGACGGGCGCGGCAACCGAGTTCACGTACATGCTGCTGCCGCGCCTAACAGCCGACGACTTGGGTTTCGACGCCATTGAGATTGACACGCCGGCCCGGGCCGAGGGCATTGACGCGGTGCGCTACAGCGGCGAAAAGGTGGCCTTTGAAGTGCGGCGGCTCGATGAGCGCGGCTTTGAGATTGGCGTGCCGCGAATCGATCCGACCCGCGATGGCGAGCTAATAGAAGTGGTCTTTCGCTGCGAGGTTTTCAAGTTCGGGACCTTGTTTGCCGGTCGCGTCCACGACAGCACTAGGCCGCGGGAAGTGCGTCAAGCGGTGACCCCGGGCGAGGTGGTCGAGCGGGTCGAGGGCAATACCTTGAGCGTGGGGTTGACCCAGATCGCCGGGCAGGTGATCGGCGCGCTCCGGCTGGTGCCGGCCGCGTTCACGCCCAACGGCGACCAGATCAACGACGCCGTGCGGATTGAATACGACTTGTTGAATGTGAGCGGTGACGCCGAAGTCGCGGTGGTGCTCTACGATTTGCAGGGGGGGCGGCGCGGCGAGGTTTTCCGCGGCCCGGCCCAGAGCGGGCAGTTTGTCGCCGGGTGGGATGGGCGGGATGAGACCGGGGGGTTGGTCGCGCCTGGGGTGTATGTTCTGCGCCTTGAGGTGGAGACGGATGGTGGGATTAAGACGCGGTCGCGGGTTGTTGGGTTGGTGTACTAGGAGACGGATGGGGGGGACAGGGGACGGCACGGGGGCCGTCCCCAACAGGTATAGGTATAGCTGCTGCTGAGAGGAGAGGGTATGCGCTACATGGCTGTTGTTTTGCTGTGGGTTGCTGCGGGCTATGCCCAAGGAGGGGGGTATCGGCTCACTGCCGATCAGCTCGTTATTGACCGCGCCGCGCACTGGCGGGCTTGGGAGTTTCCGGTGGGGACGCTGACGATCGACCCCAGCGGTGCGGTGACGCCGTTTGCTCTGCGCCGCAACATCGACGCCACCAAAGACATCGTCCACTTCTTGCGCCTGCATCCGCCCGAAGATCTGGCGCGGGACAAGGCTGTCGAGGACATTGAACTCGCCGATGCCATTGAAGCGGGTTCCAACGCGCCCGACGTGCTCAATGTGCTCGACGGGGACTTGGCGACCTACTGGGAACCCGAGCCGGTCGCAGATGCTTCCGAGCTGGGCTTGCACTGGTGGTTTACCATCGATCTGGGGCGGCTGGTAATCGCCAAGCGCATCGTGCTCAAGTTCGTGGAAGAAGGGCTGGGCGATCCCTTCCTCCAGTACGATGTGCTGATCTCCGACGGCGAGGTGCCGGAGAAGTTCATCGCGTCGGAGGAGCCGGAGTTCGACGTGGTGTGGCGCACGTTGAAGCCGAATAAGACCGAGCGGCGGCTGGAAATTGTCCTCGGCGAGCGCGCCGACGCCGCAGAGCAGGAGCTGTCGGACCAGCCGCTCAACGCCCCGCCGACATCGGCTGTTTCAGCGGCGCAGAACGAATTTGTTGGCACTGGAGTGCGCTTGGTGCAGGTGGTGGTGCGCGGCTCGGATTTCGACCGCGGGTTTGAGGTCAGCCAACCAGAGTACGAGGCGTTGCCGGTGGCCGAGCAGGGCGCGGTCGTCTATTACAAGCAGCAGCGCGACGGACGCCGCACCGAGATCGCCGCGGCCGACTACGCCCGGTTGCCCGCCAGCCAGCAGGGCGGGATCGCGTACTATCGCTGGGAGCGGCCTCGGCTGGCCGAACTCGAAGTGTGGCACGAGGGCGACGACGCGCTGATCGCGGCCTTGGCTCGGGGCGGCGATGTCTTTGCCTCGCAAGGGCTGCCGGTGGGCCGGACCATCGACGGCAACGTGCAGACGTACGTCGATCTGATCTTCTCCTTTGACCGCCAGACCATTCCCGGCCCCGAAGGCCATCTGAGCTTTGACCTCGGTTCGACGTACTGGATCGACACCTTTCGCATGGCCTACGGCGGGCAGGCGATCCGCGACCGCTTTAGCTTTCCCTCCTATCGGCTCGACGCCTCGGACGGCGCGCTCAATGCCGACGGCAGCCTCAAGTGGACGACCGTGGCCAGCCGCCAGCAGTCGAGTACGCGCAAGGAATACGAGGGGCACGATTTCGCGCTGATTAAGACGCGCTTTTTTCGCATTGTGTGGGAGCAAATCATCGTGCCCGTCGGCGGGCACCGGGGATTTCCCGCTTCAGTGCAGCTTTACGGCGCGGGGTTTCAGCCCGAGGTCTGGCTCGAATCGGGCTTGGTGCGGCTGGGCGGGCGGCGGAACCTGCTGTCGATAGCATGGGACGCGGATGCTCCGCCGGGCACCCGAGTGCTGGTCCAGACGCGTACGGGCAATGAGTTGAGCGAGGTGCTGCACTATTTCAAGAAGGACGGCACGGAGATTTCCGAGCGGGAATACAACAATCCGACGCTCTTGGACATCTTCAAGGGGCCGGTCGTCGCCGAGGAGGTGGAAGGGGACGACTGGAGCGGCTGGAGCCAGCCCTACGAGGACCCAACGGGCAGCGCGATTGCCTCGCCCAGCCCGCGCGAGTTTCTCAAGGTGCGGGCGACGCTGCGGTCTGAGGACCCGGCCATCCGCGCCGCGCTGCGCTCGATTCGCCTGCATTTTACCCGCCCGGTGGCCGAGGGGCTCATCGGCGAGATCGCGCCGTTCCGGGTCGATTCGCTGGGCGTGGACCGCCCCTTTTCTCTCTATGTGCGGCCGCAATTCAACCGCCACGACCCGGGCTTCGATCAGTTGCTGCTGGTCGCGCCGGCCGATATGACGCTCGGGTTTGCCGGGCTGTACGCGGGCCGAGCCGGGGCCGAGCGTGCGGTCGAGGGCGTCGAGGTCGTGCCCACGGGCGCGGACAGCTTGCGCCTGTCTTTTGCCGCGATTCGGCCCAATGCGGGCATTGAGGTCGTGCGCCTCGACTTTCGCACCGCGCTCTTTGGCATCGGGGCGGTGCTGCATGCCTCCTTGCAGCACCGCGCCGGGGGCGAGGGCACTTGGCAGCGGGTGGACCCGGGCAACGCGCTCGACGCGGTGGCGGGCAATACGACGACGCTGGTGGGCGATCCCACGCACGAGGAGCTGCTGCTCGACGTGGAGGTGCGCCCGCCGGCGTTTACGCCCAATGGCGACGGGGTCAACGACCGCGCGGTTTTCGCCTTGAAGGTCGTGCGTCTGGACGACGATGGCCCGCTACAAGTCGCCATCTACGACCTGAGTGGCCGGCTGATGCGCCAACTCGCCGAGCAGCGCACGACGACCACCGGCCAGTACGAGATCGCTTGGGACGGCACGGACGATCAGGGGGGGCGCGTTCCCCCGGGCGTCTATTGTGCGTTGCTCCGGGTGGCGGTGGACGTCGGGGGATTGAGCGCGGAGCGGACCGAGGTGGTGCGCACGGTGACGGTGGCGTATTAGGGAACCCATGCAGAGTACGATAACATCCCCGATGCGAGAAAGGTATGAATCATGCACCGCTTAGATCCTATTCGCACTGAAGCGGATCACGAACGGGCTATGGGCCGTATTGATGAGCTATGGGGGTCGCCTATAGGTACGCCGCAAGGGGAAGAATTAAAAGCCTTATTCCTGTTGGTAGAAGCTTATGAGCGTGAGTGCTATCCGGTGTCTGATGTAGAGCCGCTCGTCGCCATTGAGTTCGCTATGGACCAAGCCGGGCTGACCTCAAAGGATGTGGAATCGTTACTGGCTCAAAACGGTGTAGTGGATGCCCCTATCGACGACATTCTATCAGGCAAGCACCCGCTAAGGTTAGATGTAGCCAAAGCTCTTCATCGACACTTGAACATATCGATGGAGGATCTCACTAAAAGAGGAGGAGCAAAAAAGAGAAGCGAACAGACTAGGAAGATCGCAACGTCTAAGCCACAGCGGGTTCGATTGAATGTTCAGACAGCCCGAACCAGCGAAATGGCCTTCAACGTCCGGCTGTTGGATGTGCTGCGGACTAAGCATCCGCGCTGGCGCGATCACACGGGCGTCGAGCAACTGGGCGTCCTCCGCGAGACAGCATTGCGGCCAGACATTGTCATTCGTCCGCCGGGCGGCATTCCGGTCATTTTGGAGACGGAGTTTGTGCCGGCGCGCAGCGTTGAAGCGGATGCCCAAGCTCGCTTAGGGCAGTTCTTGCAGTACAACGGCGACCGGATCGAGCAGACCATCGCGGTCCGAATTCCGCAGGAACTGAGCCACGCGCCACAGAACGACCTGACGCGGCATATCGAGGCGGCCGAGTTCGGCTACTGCACGTATTCGCTGCAAGAAGCGGATACGGCTGTGCGTTGGCCGGTCACGGGTTGGCTCGTCGGCAGCGTTGACGATCTGGCTAGCTGCATTGAGAACGTCTCGTTGTCCGAGCGGCTGCTCGCCGAGGGGACGCAGATTCTGGAGCAGAGCATTGGCGAGGCCGCTGGCAAGCTGCGCGAAACGGCCGGTACGCACGCGCTGGAGAATATGGCGCGATCCCTCCATCAGGAGGATGGCGAGCAAACCTCGCGCATGGCGATGGCTATCGTCGCCAACGCGCTCGTTTTTCACACGGCTATTGTCGAAGCACACGGGATTGCGACTATCGACGCATTGCGGATTCCGGGGCGCAACGACGTCAGCAAGAGCCGGTTGCTTGACTGTTGGCAGCACATCCTCGACGACATCAACTACTATCCGATCTTTCGCATTGCCTCCGATTTGCTGCGGCCCATTCCCGATGGCGCGGCCAATGCGGTCCTCAACCGCCTCGCGCAAGCGGCTAGCGATTTGGCAGGCTTGGGCGCGACCACCTTGCACGATCTTTCCGGGCGGATGTTCCAACGGCTGATTGCCGACCGCAAGTTCCTCGCCACGTTTTACACCCTGCCGACATCGGCGGCTCTGCTCGGGGAGTTGGCGGTGGCGCGGCTTGACGCGGACACGGATTGGTCCGACCCGGATACTTTCACAAGTCTCCAAGTCGCGGACTTAGCCTGTGGCACGGGTGCGTTGCTCTCGGCGGCGTATCGTGCGCTAGCGGTGCGCTATCGGCGGACCGGCGGCGACGATCAGGAACTGCATCGGCAAATGATGGAACGCGCCCTCGTCGCGGCCGACATCATGCCAGCGGCCACGCACTTGACCGCGTCCATGCTGTCGAGTGCTCATCCGGGGACGACCTTTGGGCACACCCGCATCCACACGTTGCCCTACGGACAGCAGAGCGCGGAAAAGCGACATACCATGGCGTTGGGCGCGCTTGATTTGATTGAGGACGACGTGGCCCCGTCGCTGTTTGGCACGGGCATTCGCAGAGCGCAGGGCACGGGGGCCGATGTGGAAGCCGAGGGCAGCCAAGATATGGTTCTGCCCCGCGAAACGGCCGATCTGGTGATTATGAACCCGCCGTTTACGCGGCCCACTAATCACGAGAAGGCCGAGGTGCCGGTGCCGTCGTTTGCCGGACTGAACACGACCCAAGACGAGCAACAAGCTATGTCCAAGCGGCTGGCCGAGATTCGGCAGCGGTTGACCGATCCGGTCGGGCACGGCAACGCGGGACTAGCTTCCAACTTCGTCGATCTGGCGCATGTCAAGCTCCGGCCTCGCGGGGTTCTCGCACTGGTGTTGCCTGCGGCGGGTGTGAGCGGCGGGTCTTGGGCGAATTTCCGGGACTTGTTGGATCGCGAGTACGAGGACGTGGCGGTGCTGACCATTGCGGCACACGGAGATACGGATCGGGCGTTTTCGGCGGATACCGGGATGGCCGAGGTCCTCGTCGTGGCGAACAAGCGGCGCGAGGCGGGAAACGGGGAAAGCGGGGAAACGCTGTTCGTCAATCTTTATTACCGACCGGGCAGTATCGCGGAAGCCTTTGAGATGGCGCGGGCCGTGCGTCGGCTGCCGGCTCAAGTTCGGCAGGGTCGGTTGTGCATCGGCGACAGCGAGACGGTTGGCACGTACATCCGAGCACCGCTGAATCAAGGAGGGTGCGCGTCTCTGCGCGAAACGACGCTGGCGGATGCTGCCCTCGGTCTGGCAAAAGGAACGCTCCGGCTGCCGCGGGGATACGCCGCCCCGCTGGCGACGACTCGTCTTGGGGACCTTGGCGAGAAGGGATTGCTCCACCGCGACATTTCTGGGAAAAACAGCAACGGAGTACCGCGCGGCCCGTTTGAAATCATCCCCATTCAAGGAGTACCGGAGTATCCGGTGCTGTGGGGACACGACGCCGAGCGCGAACGGGGTCTCATCGTCCCGCCCGATAGCGAAGGGGAAGTGCGCCCCGGCTGCAACGATCACGCTGTATCCGTCTGGAAGGCGACGGCCTCGCGGTTACACTTCACTCTCGATTTTCGCATCAACTCGCAAAGCCTCACCGCTTGCCTCACGCCGGCCAAATCCATCGGCGGCAGGGCATGGCCGAATTTTCTCCCGGCTCAAGACGAGTGGAGCGTACCTCTCGTCTTGTGGTCCAACACGACGCTGGGCCTCCTCGCCTTCTGGTGGGTCGGGACCCGCCAGCAGCAGGGCCGCGCGTGTCTGACGATCACCCAACTGCCCCGCCTGACGGTCTTGGACCCGCGCTCCCTCAGCCAAGAGCAGCTAGCCCAAGCCGAGGCCATCTTCGAGCAATTCAAGGAAAAAGAGTTCCTGCCAGCTAACGAGGCGTATCGGGACGACGCTCGCCAAGCCCTCGACCGCGCCGTCTTAGTGGAATTGCTTCGCCTTCCCGAATCGGCCCTCGAACCGCTCGCCGTTTTACGCAACCAATGGTGCGCCGAGCCAAGCGTCCACGGGGGCAAGAAGACGCGGATTGACGCTTAAAAACCTTTATGAACCTCTACCGAAAGGACAAAGGGTCGCGACCCTTCCGTTGAGTACGCCTTTTCTGGTGTTGCCGCTGCGTCCGGGATCGAGGGCGTCCCGCCCTCGATCCTTGGAAGGCGGCCGCTGGTGTCATGTAGCAAGGGGCGCGACTACGACTAAACGATGAACAAGAGACCCAACATTCTTTTTTTGATGGCCGACCAGATGCAGGCCCGCGTGCTCGCGCCCGATCACGTTTGTCAAACGCCGCACTTGGATCGGCTGGCCGGGGAAGGGGTGCGTTTTACCCGCGCCTATACGCCCAATAACATTTGCTCGCCGACCCGGGCGAGTCTGATGACCGGGCTGATGCCGCACAACCACGGGGTGCTGGAGGTGCTCTATCCCAAGGTGCCGGATATGCACGCGCTACGCCCCGATAAGGCGCATTGGGCCGAGCGCCTCGTAGAAGCAGGCTATCGCACCGGGTATTTTGGCAAGTGGCACATTGAGCGCGACAATGCGCTGGGCCGCTTCGGCTGGCAGGTCAATGGGGCCGTTGGCAGTCCGCTCTACAACGAATTGGTCGCCGAGGTCTTGGGCGGTAAGCCGCGGCGTCCGGCGTGCGATCCCGCGCATTATCTCGACTGGCCGCACGGCTATGGCCCCCACCTGCTCTACGGGGTGACCGACCGGCCAGCCGAAGAGCGCGGCATGGGGCTGACGACGACGCTGGCCCTGCGCTATCTAAAGGAGGCGGTACAAGGCCCTGAGCCGTGGTGCGCCTTTGTCAGCTTGGAGGAGCCGCACGATCCCTTTATCGCCGGCCGCACGTGGTACGACCACTATGCCGCACAACCGCTGCGGTCGCCGCCCAATGCCGAGGATGATTTAGTGGATCGGCCGGGGCTTTACCGCCGGGCGCAGGGCATTTGGCGGCCGCTCGACGAGGAGCAAAAGCGCACGGCGCGGGCGTGTTACTTCGCTTCAATTAGCGAAATAGACGCCCAGTTCGGGCGGGTGCTCAACTTTCTCGAGGAGACGGGCAACCTCGACGACGCGATCGTGGTGCTGGGCGCCGACCACGGGGATTTGCTGGGCGCGCACGGTCTGTTTTTCAAGGATATTTCTGCGTTTGAAGAAGTGTATCAAGTGCCGCTCATCGTGCGCGGCCCTGCGATTGCCAAGAAGGCCGTTTGCGAGGGCCGCGTTGGCTTGCACGACCTGTGCCCGACGTTGTTGGAACTGGCCGACTGCGAGCCTATTGCGGAGAGCGACTCCCGCTCGTTTGTCGAGCTGCTGCGCGAACCGGCAACTGTTGCCGACGAATGGACCCGGGGGTATGCCGAATACTTTGGCAACCGCCACCGGCTGACGCAGCGGGTGGTGTGGGACGGACCGTGGAAGTTCGTGTTTAACGGTTTTGATTTCGACGAGCTGTACCAGCTCGACGAAGACCCTTACGAAATGAAGAATCTGGCGCAGGAACCGGCCTATGCCGAGCAGGTCGAGAAAATGACGCGGCTGTATTGGCGTTATGCCCGCGATACGGGCGACACGCCCCTTTTTGAAACGCTCTATCCCGCGCTGCGGTTGGGCGCGGTGGGGCCGCTGGCGGCGGATGAAACCTCTGCGTAGGTCGGGGCGTTATTCCGCTTCCAAGATCGCGGGATCCAATTGATACCAGAACACCTCGCCGGCTTCGATGAGTTCCTCTATGCGGCGGTCGCGGCGCATGCCAGCGACCGCCGCATAGGTGCGCCGGCCGGTGAACTGGGCTAGGAACGCGGCGTTGCGCTGGGCGCGGGTCGTGTCGCGCCCGTTGGCCGTGAAGGAGATTTCCACGGCGATGTAGCAGGTCTCGCCGTTGTCCAGCGCAGTGGCCTCCGCAACCAAGTCGGCCCGACGAAAGCTCCGCAACTGATTGGTAGGAATGTCCGCTGGGGCGCGATCGGTCAATTCCCAGAGGTCGACCGGGGTAAGGTCTTTAACCCACCGCAGGCCCAAGCCATCGGCGATGAAGGGGGCCTCTCTGAGGGCGGCGTTGCGGGCGTGGGCCCCTTTGAGCATGCCTACATCGTCTTGGATGGACTGCATTCTGGTTTCGAGGGAAGCAAAGTGATTATTCGTAGCCACGATGAATTCTTTGGTTTCGGCGATGAATTCTTTGGTTTCGACGATAAATTCTTTGGTCTCAGCGATGAACTTGTTGGTTTCGGCGATGAATACCTTTGTTTCGGCGATGAACTTGTTGGTCTCAGCGATGAACTTGTTGGTTTCGGCGATGAATTTGTTGGTCTCAGCGGCAAAACTGTTCATCTCGTTGGCGAACTGGGCAAATTTTTCGGGCAGGTTGAGTAGTTCGGGCGACAGCAGCCGAGCGCGCAGGGCTTCAACCCATTCGGGATTGTCGTCTAGTGTGTGCAATAGGTCTTCTATGGTGTGAATGATGGTCATGTCGTTCCTCCGAAGGCCGTTTTAGCGGATGTCCGATTGGCTTAAAAAATGTACGCTAACGGGGAGAGATTTTCAATTCCTTGACAACCCAAGAGGCGTTTGTTATGACTAACCACTCAATGCGCTGCAAAGTGCGCTCCGAGTCAGCGGCGCGAGCATTTTGCGGCAACCCCCATTTTAGGATAGGAGAGACAGCCATGAGGAGACTAGTAACGCTGAGTGCGGCCGTAGCGCTTTTGGGGCTCGGCTCGCCTGCTTGGGCACACGTGCCCGAGGGGCTAATTTTGGGCGTCTGGCAGTGGCCCACGTCGCATCTGCCGGTGATGGATGGCGATATTTCCGAGTGGGACGTAGTGCCCGACAATTTGTGGCTCACGCCGTTTAGCGAGTTCAACGGCGAGCTCCTGCACGTGGTGGTAGCCGGCGAGGTCGGAGCCGAGGTCAATACCGCCGATCTGAACTTCCGCTGGACCGCGGGCTGGAACGACGAGCTAGACCGCCTCTACTTCGTCTATGACCGCTTCGACGATCTCTGGGATCGCGATGCCGGTGGCGTGGGAGGAGCGGGCGGCGACGACAGCTTTGAGATCAACCTCGACGCCAACCACGGCGGCGACGTCTCGTGGTTTGGCGCCGACGACTTCGACACTGAAGAGGAAGTGTTGCGCAACCGGGGCCGCCTCAACCAGATGAGCCACTACCGCTGGCCGCCAATGGAGCCGATCGGCTGGAACTGGCTGTGGGCCTCAAGCGCCACTTGGCACGACGTCGAGCCTTATTCGTGCTGCGGCGACTCCTTCAACCTCAACGGTGCCCACGCCACCGAGGCGACCTTCCAAGCGGAGTGGTGGACTGTGGGCTGGGACGATTTCGACCACGCATCGCCTGAAAACAGCATCCAACACGCCTTCAGCGAAAGCGATATCATCGGCTTGGGGGTCTCGATCATCGACAACGACGTGGGCACGGACAACGAGACCGACCGCCGCTTTGCCGCTTGGCGCATGGGGGGGCAGCGGTGCGGCAATGGCGACGGCAAGTGCATCACCGACTTCATCTTGCTGCCAGCGCAGCCGGACCTGTTGCCCACCTCCGTTGAGAACGACAGCTGGGGCCACATCAAGGCTTCGTACATGCAGTAGCGGCCCGGTGGTTTGCGGGTTTGACTGGGGGAGGTAGATCAACGCGATCTGCCTCCCTCGTTTTTTAAGCACACCATGAAAAAAATTCTCATCCTACTGGCGTTTTGCGCCGGCATTAGCGCGGTGTATGCCTTTGCCGAGCGGCAGGCGCGGCGGACGCAGGCGACCCAGACCGAGCGGAGCATCGACTGGGACGCGGTGGTCGACGACCCCGCCGAGCGGCTCGAGATCGCTTGGATGAGCATTCCGCGCTTTCCCACCGCGCGCGAGGGCACTTGGATCGAACAGCGGCTCGAAGCGCGGTTCAACGTCGAATTTAAGCCGCTGTTTATCAGCCATTTTGCCTATATGCGGCGGCGGCCGCTGGTCTTTGCCGGCGGCAATGTGCCCGATTTGTTTTACGCCGGCGACCCGGTCGTGGTGCAAAAGGACGCCCACCACGGCTATGCGTTGCCCATTCCCTACGAGGTCATCCAAAAACACGCGCCCAACTACGTGCGCTATCTCAACCAGTACGCGCCGTGGGCTTGGCTCTACGCCTACTGGAAGGGGGCCAACTACGGCATCCCCACGTGGGGCAGCAGTCTCGGCTATCCCGTGCCGGGAATTTGGCGGATGGACTGGCTGCGCAACGTCGGCATCGACAAAGTGCCGGCGACCCTCGACGAGATGTACGAGGCCCTGTGGAAGTTTCGCCACGCAGACCCGGACGGCAATGGCATACGGGACACCTACGGCATGTGCCCCAACGCGCAGGCTTGGTTCAACGTCTTCGGCGAAGTCTTTGGGGCCTACGGGATCGTGCCGCACGGCTGGATGCTGCGCGACGGCGAGGTGGTGTGGGGCGGGACTCGGCCCGAGGTCAAAGAGATTCTAGGGCTGTTGCGCCGGTGGTACGCCGACGGGCTGATTGACCCGGACTTTGCGATCGGCCAAATCAAGAGCAGCCCGATCCCCTATCAGAAATTCGTCAGCGGCAAGACCGGGTATCTCTTCGGCCAAGGCAGCTATAGCAGCTTTGATCGGTACAATAAGGCGTCGCTGGTATCGGTCATTGCCGAGTTGCAGCCGGGGGCCGAGGTGGTGGCCGGGCCGTTCCCGGCCGGCCCGCAAGGCATCCGCGGGGGACGGGTGTGGAGCGCGGCCGCCCACGTTTTCGTCTTTGGCAAGCAGGTGGCGGCCGCGCCGGAGAAGGTCGTGCGGATGCTCAAAATTTTCGAGGCCCTCGCGGTTGAGGAAAAGCTCTTTGTGGAGGTGCGGATGGGCCAGCGGGGCGTCCATTGGGAGTTTGACGCCGAGCGCGGCCTGTACCATCTGCCGCCCTACGACGACC
The DNA here is from genome assembly GCA_965242865.1 of Candidatus Latescibacterota bacterium. Lineage (GTDB taxonomy): Bacteria > Latescibacterota > UBA2968 > UBA8231 > UBA8231. Next base: position 2,348,660 of record CBDETK010000013.1, on the reverse strand, counting down.
GCAACGTCGCCAACAAGCATCTGACCGCGTTGAACGTCGATGGTCCGGGCGGCTTTTTCGCGCCCTGCGGGGTCCGGCCCGCCATTGCCGACAAGTACTTGCCGACGGCCATGCTGCAACACCGCGCCCGCTATCAACGCTCGGAGTGGGCGCAGGCCGGCCTGTTCGGCAAGCCGGACGTGGTGCCCTCGTCGATCAAGCATCTGCGCGATCTGCGGAATTTGCAGATGACAGCCTACGCCGAAATCGTGCGCGGCGAGCGCGCCCTCGACTATTTCGACGCTTTTGTGGCCGAATGGATGGAACGGGGCGGAGCGGAGATGACCCAAGAGGCGCGGGAAATGTACGCGGTGCGGGCGGAGATTTACAAAAAGGTCGGGGTTGAGTAGAGACTCGAATGAATCCGCCAAAACACATCGTCGCGGCTGGAATGCTCGTGGAACGGGGCGACGAGGTGCTGCTGGTTAGAACAGAGCGAAGGGGATGGGAGTTTCCCGGCGGCCAAGTCGAAGAAGGGGAATCCGTCCTCGATGGGGTCATCCGCGAAGTCCGGGAAGAGGCCAATGTCGTGGCTTCGGCGGATCGACTCGTCGGCGTGTATAGCAACCTCAGCAATCATCGCGTGATCTTCGATTTCCTGGGTTCTTGGTTGTCTGGGGACGCTCGGATAGGAGCAGAGACGCTCGACGTTGCATGGGTCCAAAAGACAGAGGCCGGTAAAATGATAGAGCACTCTATTTACAGCCAAAGGCTTCAGCAGCTTTTGTCGTTTGACGGACGGGTTTTGTTTCAGTCGTACACGACATCTCCTTTCACGATACGTGAGCAGAAACTTGTCTAGGAAGCGTTGAAGATCGTGAAAGCGGTTCTATTTGATTTACTTGAGTGTATGACATCCTGAGCGGAATAGAGGTTATTCTCGCCGCTGAACACCAAAGTTACACCGACACAGGCTCTACTCTACGCTCTTTCTGCCAATTTCATATCCACCATTTGACTGACGTGCAAGCATCCCCTGTGTCAATTGCAATCCCCCCACTGCCCCCAGCTCCTTGCGCCACTCCACGGGCTAGGGTCTCCGCAGCTGCGCGCAGAGCCGCTCAGCCGCGAGGGCGTGGCCGGCCGCATTCCAGTGGCTATCGCGCCAATACAGGGTTTGGTACTGGGCCTTTTTCCGGAACTCGTCGAGCAAGTCGAGCAGCGCGAATCCGTGTTGCTCGGCAAAGCCGGCGAGTTGGGCATTGGGCTTGCGTAGGTCAAACTCGCCGATCAGGCCGTATAGGTCGCGCTTGGCGCGCCAGTTGTCCTCTTCTACTTGGACGATCGACGGCACGTACACGACGGTCAGGCGCGCCCCGCGTTGCTCAACGCTGCGCTTAAAGGCCGCGAGGATGCGGCCGGTCAGCGCCCAAGCCGGGGCAAAGCGGGCGTCCGCGCCGTATAGGCCCGCGTAAAAATCCTGCTGCTGCCCGCGCGGCACGGCCGGCTGCCACGCCTTTTGCAGCAGCCGGTACCCGTGCCAGTGCTGCGAGAAATACCGCTCCAACCGCGCCGCGAGAGGCCACGAGTCGGCCGGCGGTTGCCAAAAGCTCGACTTCTTTACCGGGACGCCGGCGAGCACCAGCCGCCCGTTGCTCCGCACCCGGAAGTAAGGCTTGAAGCCCCGCTCGGCCCCAATGCCCCGGCGCGACGCATTGTTCCACAGGTCGTTGCCGTAAAAAAAGAGCACCACCTCATCGGCCCCAAAGCGCGGTCCCTGTTGCTCAAAAAACAGCAGCGCTTGGTCCGTGCCGTAGCCAGCCACCCCAAAGTTGGCCACCTCCACGGCGGCTTTCTCTTGCCGCAGACAGGCTTCGAGCCGACGGCTGACAGCGGCCTCTATGGGAACGCCCCACCCTTCGACAAACGAGTCGCCAAACAGGGCCACGCGGCGGACGCCCGCGGCCTTTGCGGCCGCGAACTCGCGGTCGCGCAAGCCGATGCTATTGATCCGCATTTCCACGTCGAATTCTGGCGTGACCAAGCGGCCGACGCGGTCCGGGATGTGGCTCCAACCCAGCTCGGGGTCGTAGCGCCAGACCGGGGGCCGGCGGAAGATCTGCGGGTGCCAGAGGCTCAACGCCAGCTCGCACAGCGCGATGCCGAGGATCAAACTGGCCAGTGCGAGGGCTATCTTGGGCGCGTAGCGCATGCTCCTTCAGTCCGTCAGTCCGTTCAGTGTCACTGCGACCTCTGAAAATCCACACAACAGCGATTCTCTGTCAACCGCGACGCACTGAGCCGAGATAGCGCACCTCCTAAATGCACGATAGCTGCGGAGTTTTCTCGGGCCGGGGATTGAACATCTCTTTGGGATCCCCTAGCTTTAGACCAAAAAGAAAAAGGAGTGCCCTGCGCGATGGGCGGCGAAAATAGGCTGTAGCTCCGTAGCCTTGGCACGGACAGGCGTCCGATCTATCGTCCACGCGGCCGGGTGATCGCGTCAAACAAAAAAGGCCGGGGTGCGCTCTGATCATCACACTAAGAAAAATGAATTAAATGGTTGTTTTTAATAAATTTATGGGGGATAGAGAATTTACCCTCTCCACGATAAAGTCCTCCGCCTTTGAGCGGCTCGCCCAGTTCCGGCGCGACCCCTTCGCGCTGCTCATCGTCGCCCTCGCCGGACTGGGTGCCGCCCACATCCTCGTCCGCACCGCCACCTACGGTCCGGCGGTTAATAAGGACTCCGTACATTACCTGTCCACAGCCATAAACTTCCTTGCGGGAGAGGGCTGGCGGGATTTCATGGGCGAACCGCTGGCAACTTGGCCGCCCTTGTTCCCTCTGCTGCTGGCGGCCGGTGGTTGGCTTGGTATCGAGCCACTGGCCGCTGGTCGGCTGATCAACGCCACCGCCTTCGGGCTGACCATCCTCGTCGCAGGCGGCTGGTTGCGCTCGAATCTCCAGGCGCGATGGCTGGCACTGGCCGCCACCGCGACCCTCGCGGCCTCCCTGCCCTTAAGCGAGCTCGCGTCCAGTTTCTTGACCGAACCCCTCTTCGTCCTGTTCACGCTCCTCGCCTTGATCCAATTGGCGTCCTTCCTCCGCCGGCGGACGGACGCACCCCTGTATTGGGCGGCGGTTTGCACTGCGCTGGCCGCGGTGACCCGCTATCCGGGCGTGGTGCTGATCGGCACCGGCGTCCTCCTGCTGCTGGTGCGGCGCACCCCGCCGCTGGCGGTGCGGTTGAAAGACGCTGTCGTATTTGGGGCCATCTCATCCTTGCCCCTCGCCGGGGTGCTGGCGCGCAACTGGGCGATCTCCGGGACCCTGACCGCGAGGCGCGGCAAGTCCGGGCAGTCTCTATCGGCTGGGCTGAGCCAGATCGTCGAGGGGTTCCGCGAGTGGGTCGTCCCCTCAAACGGACTGGACGGGTTGGGTTATCTTCTGTGGACTGCGGTCGGCTTGGTGGTAGCGGGGATGGTCGTCGGGGTGGCGGGTCTCGGCTTAGGGTATGGGCGGGCAGGATGGAGGGAAAAGAATCGGACAGCGTCGCCGCGCTGGAGGTTGGGGTTGGCACTCCCTTTCGGGGTGTTTGCCTTGATTTACCTCGGGTTCATGGTCGCTGTGGTGCCCTTCACGGTTTATCAGGGCGTCGACCGCCGCTTACTGCTGCCGGTATATGTACCGCTGCTGGTGGCTGCGGCGTTGCTGCTGGACCGATTCCTGTCCATCGAGATGGCGGGTCGAATGGCCGTGCCCAAGTGGGGGCTGGCGTCCCTCGCCTTGCTAGGTGCCCTCGCCCACGTCAGCCTCTCGGCGTACAGCAACCTCCGCATTACCCGCCAGAGCATGGAGTCCGGGGTCAAAAACGAGAGGTACAACTACAACATCGCCTATTGGCAACATTCCGAGACCCTGAAGTACATCAGGCTCCACCTGAGCGATAGCAGGATTTTCAGCAACCGCCCTTACCTTACTTGGTTTTGGGATCGGAGCACCGCCCCGAGAAAGCACCTGTATATCGAAGGCTGGATTTACCGAGTGATACCGCGCATAACGTGGGAGACCAAGAAGGGCGTCGGCGGGCCTATCGTTTGGATCCTACGTGAAAGATCAGACCCTCATAGCACCTACGACGACTTGGACCTCCGCTGCCTGCCCGGCGTGGAAACCGTGGCCGAGCTGGCTGATGGCGTGGTCTTCCGCATAACGGCGGCCGAACCCTTCGATGCAAAAAGGCATCGCACCTGCAAACAACGCTACCTGCAGGGACTCATCCAACAGGCCAGCGAGCCGGTGGTGCGCGCCGACTGGGACGTGTACCGCACGGGACGCCGGCTGATCTACGTCAAACAGCCGTGTGCCCCGGCCGACACGCAGGCCAAGTTCGTTTTGCACGTCACCCCGGTCGACCCGGCCGACCGGCCATCCAAGCACCAGCGGTACGGCTTTGACAACTTCGACTTCTATTTCGACCGGCACGATTTCCGAGTCGGCGATCAGTGTATGGCGGCCGTTCATCTGCCCGGCTACGCCATCGACCGCATCCGGGTCGGCCAGTGGATTTCTGCCGAGAACCGCACCCTCTGGAACGCGGAGTTTTCGGCGGCTGGGGATTGAACCTTTTTGGGGGAGACCCTGGTCTTTAGACCGGGCGGCGAAAATAGGTTGTGGCACGAGCAGGCTCGGATGCGGATGGTCATTGAGACTAGTAACCCAACCGAACAGGCGCCCACTAGACAGCAGCCATGACCAGACGCAGACTGCCCATTGGCATTCAGACCTTCCGCGAGATTCGCCAGACGAACTGCTACTACGTGGATAAGCCCGCTTACATTCGGCGGTTGGCCAGCAGCGTCGGCCGCTGCCAGCGGGCATCGTCGGAGGCGGGATGGTCGCGGTTGTAGTGGACGCCGCGGCTTTCCAAACGCTGCCGGGCCGAGCGGGCAATGAGCAGGGCCACGGTCGCCAAATTGTGCAGCTGGACCAGCTCGGCGTCGAGCGGCTGCGCCCGGTGCAACGCGGCAATTTCTCGCGCCAGCCGTGCGGCTTCCTCGCAAGCCCGCTGCAAGCCGCGGTCGCTGCGCACGATACCCACCTCGTCCCACATCAAGCGCCGCAGCAACTCCAACTCCCGCTGCTCGGCTAGCGCAACGGGCGCGACCCCAGCGCCCGGATGCACCCGCTCGAACCGACCCACGGCTGAGGGCGCGGCTGTCCGAGCATGCTCGGCCGCACGGTGCGCAAAGACTAAGCCTTCCAGCAGGGAGTTGCTCGCCAGCCGGTTGGCCCCCTGAAACCCACTCATCGCCACCTCGCCGGCCGCGTATAGACCCGCGAGATCCGTCTGGCCGTGCCGGTCCGTCCACACCCCACCGCAGCTGTAGTGGGCCGCCGGCACCACCGGAATCGGCGTCCGAGTCATATCTACCCCCATCGCCAGACAATGCCGGTAGATGTTGGGAAAGCGGTCGCGGGTCTCGTGCGCGGCTTGGCCGGTGACGTCCAAATAGACGCACTCGGCCGCGCCGTGCTGCATTTGCGCGACAATGGCCCGCGAGACCACGTCGCGCGTCTGCAAGGGGTCGGTGAAGGCCGCGCCGCGCTCGTCGATCAGCACGGCGCCAAACCCGCGCAACGCCTCGGTAATCAGGAACGAGGGCTGGCCCGGATTGTACAGCATGGTCGGGTGGAACTGCATAAACTCCATGTTGCCCACCCGCGCTCCGGCCCGCCAGGCCATGGCCACGCCGTCGCCAGAGGCCACGGGCGGGTTGGTGGTGTGCAAAAAAACCTGCCCGCAGCCGCCCGTCGCCAGCAGCGTAACCGGCGCCAAGGCGGCACTGGGCACCGCTTCTGCGTCCAACACCCACGCCCCGTGGCACCGCCGTTGATCGTCCACGATCAGGTCCACGGCCAGATGGTGATCGTACCAGGTCACCTGCGGCAGGGCTTGCACGGCCGCGACCAAGGCGCGCATCACCTCGCGGCCGGTTGCGTCGTCCGCATGGACTACCCGCGCGGATGCGTGGCCCCCTTCGCGCCCCAACGCCAACACCCCGGGCCGCGCTTGGTTGAACTGCGCCCCAATCGCCCGCAACTCGTTCACCACCTCCGGCCCTTCGGCCACCACCCCTTCGACGACCGTGCGGTCGCACAGGCCGGCACCGGCCGCGATCGTGTCCTGCGCGTGGCTGGCGACCGAATCGGCCCCCGCCATGGCCGCGGCAATGCCGCCTTGCGCGTATTGGGTGTTGGACTCGCGCCGCTCGCGCTTGGTCACCACGGCGACCGACCCGTGCTGAGCGGCCTTGAGGGCAAAGAACAGACCGGCAATACCGCTGCCGAGGACGAGATAGTCCGCCGCGATTTTCATTTGATAAAAACCATCTTGTTGGCGCGCGAGATCGGCCCGATGCGCAGTATATAATAGTACATACCGCTGGCCACGCGCTCGCCCCGCTCGTCGCGGCCATCCCAAGCGGTGCTGTACAATCCCGGTGCCGCCAAGTCGTTGACCAAGTGCCGCACCAAGCCGCCGGTCGCGGTGCGGACTTCGAGCTCGACTAGGGTCTGGCCGGCGACGATGGGGTCGTTGATCCCGATCTGATAGTCGATCTGCGTACCCGCGTTGAACGGGTTGGGGTAATTCTGCCCCAAGGCAAAGTCCAAGGGCCGGCGCGGGTCAAAGTTGAGAAAGGGCCGCCAGTTGACCTCGCCGCGGATCCGAGCCGCAATCCAGTCCTCGTCCTCGGTCCCCCACCAGTTGTTGATCGCCTGCAGGGGTTGGTTGGCCCGATTGTCGAGCAATTGCTCGCTGTCTTGGACGCCGTTTAAGACCAAGCGCGCCGGCACCGCGCTCCCCTCCACCCGCAGGGCCAGCGCGTTGCGGACGAAGTGATTGCGCACGATGCGCGGCCGCGCACTTCGGGTCCACAGGCCCACCGCGTGATTGTGCAGCGCGTTGGCCTCGATCTCGACCTCCCGCGTCTCCGCGCAGTACAGCCCGATCCCATCAATAAACGCATTGCCCACCACCTCCCCGCTGACGCCCCGCCCCAAGACCAAGTTGGCCTCCTCGGGCGCGGCCGAGCCATTGGCGGTGAAGCGGCTGTCGCGCAACGACAAAAACCCGCCCTCGCGCCAAAGCCCAGCGCGCCCATTGGCCCGCAACTCGGAGCGCTGCACCCGCGTCAAGCCCGAGCCGCCCACCCAAATGCCCACGCCGGCCGCGCCCTCGACCTGCACGCCGTCCAAGACGATCTCCTCTTCAACCTGCTCCAAGCGAATGCCGTCCGCGCCGGCGTGATAGACTTCCACCTCTTCCAAGGTCAGGGCGTGGTCTAGCTTTTTGGCCCACAGGCCATAGCGGGCGTGGTCGATGCGGGCGCGGCGCAGGTAAATCGAGGCCGTTGGGTGCAGCACGAGGCCCTGCCAATCCCCGGGCTGCGGCGCGGGCGCGGCCGAGCGGAAGACGGCCTGCCCTCGCCCCAAGACCCCGACGGTGACGGCGCCGTACACCTGTAGCTCCACGCGCGCCGGATCCGCGCCCGCGCCCAGCGCGTCCGGCCCCACGAGCACCTCCGCGTCCGCGTGGACCTCGAGCCGCCCTTGGGGCAGGACGGTCACATCGCCGACGACCTCAATGCGCTCGCTCCAGACCTCGACATCGGCAATTGGCCCGGCCCGGCGGCGGTCTTGGAGCTTGAGATCGGCCACCATGGCGGCGCCTTGGCGGCGGATGCGGGTCACGCTAATCCCGGGCGAGGACGCTGGATTGGACGCGGCCCAGAAGTCGGTAAATTGCTCGCCATCAAACACGTCGGTCGCGTCGCCGAGGTTGCCGCCAAAATCCGTGCGGTAGCCGGCGTCGTGCGCCCAAAAGTCGAGGTTGTCGCGGCCAGTAAACGGGGCTGGCTCGCGGCCCAAGGGAAAGCCGGCATCGCGAAATTGCCCATCGGCGCATACCAAGTCCACCAGCTTGGTGGCTTCCAAATTATTGCTGTAGCGGGTGGGATGGACGCGCCAGATCAGCAGGCCCTCGGCCGGCAGATTGCGCTCGTAGTAGCTGTGCCGGCGGCTGCGGAACGCCACGAGGAAAAAGTGCTCGGCCGGCGCCGGCACCGGCAATAGGTACACCGCCCCGCCGGCGTTGACATCGGCAAAAACCACGTCGTCTCGGTCTTGGCTCAGCACGTTGAGCTGTTGGTTGTTTATCCCCAGCCACCCGAGCTGGCCCAAGCTCCAAACGCAAAAGGGGTTGGGGCCATCTACCTCGCCCCAGCCGCGGTTGCCGTGCCCCATCAAGCCCCAATAGCCAATGCCGCCCGAGTCGTCGGCCGGCTCGGACTCATATTCGCGGTCGTACAGGTCGGGCAGGCCCAGAAAGTGCCCAAACTCGTGGGCCATGGTGCCCACCGCTTCGGCAAAAAACCGCCCGCGCTGCACAGCCCCGTCGTCTGAGCGCACCCGGATGGAGCCGCCGCGTTGGGCGCGGTCTTGGCTGACAAAATCGCTGCCCAACCCGAGCTCGGCCACGCCCGTAGCCTCTTTGATAATAAAACCCGACGGGGCCGAGGCCGAGACGATAAAGACAAAATCCACGGCTCCATCGTCGTCGCCGGAGTTGGGTACGCCATCGGGGCCGTCGTTGTCGTAGCGGCCCAAATCCACGTCCGCATCAACGGCCTGTAAGACCTCGCGGGCAAAGCGACCAAAACCGCCCGTCGCGTAGGCCTCGGCCTTGCTGCGGGACGCATACCAGCGCGGCAGCACCTCGCCGGTGAGTTCAAACTGCCCGCGCGACATCTCGCGGTAGAAGTGGGTCAAGCTGCCCGGCTGCTCGGTGAAAATCTCCGCCGCAAACGACGGGACCGCGCGGCCCACGCCGCCCTCGTCGGCAAAGTGCGCGAAGATGGTCAGGGCGTGGACGTGCCCGGTTTGGGGGACGACGCCTTGCAGAGGAGCTGCGCCGACCTCGACGACCGCGACCCAAGCGGCGATGGGCAGTAGAAGGTATCTCATGCAGCGAGTCGCCGCGCGGTTTCCATGAGAGGGCGGGGCCGACCGTAGGTTTAGGTTAGCGACGACCGAATTGCAGATGAAAGCGATACAACAGGAGTACGTACAAAAACAATAGACGCCATTCTAATTCGGTCGGTTTGCGGTTGACAGCGGCATAGGCTTGTTGGGAGGCGATTGTCGCGTTGATTCCAGCGTTGGCCGAAGACAACAGCCACATTGCAATCCCCAATATCAGGGACACGCCGATTCCTCCGACGAGAAAGAGTCCCCAAGCTATCCACACAAAAAAAGCAGGAAGCGGAGTAAGTCCATACAGACGGATCGCAGGGAGCCCGACGATCAGGGAGAGGCCGATGATGGTAAAACACGCTAGCGAGACGTAAGCGGCAAAAAACAACTTGTCCCGAAGGCTGTATTCAGGGAGTGATTCCACGCAGAATTCAACGCCGGCCTTTTGGACGACGCGCTTTGCGTACCCTTGCATGCGCTCTTCTACAAATAGTATCAAGACGGAGACGACTTCTCTCGATAGCCATAGCAAACCATACAAAACGACAGCCGTTACCGCCCAATCGCCTATGGGATGTTCTACCGCCCAAAACGCGAGCATCCACGCCGTGGTATATGCGATTGCCAGCTTGAAATCGCCAACGGGAAGAAGGGCTTTTTTCATGGTTTCTCTTCCTCGCGATCGTCCGGTTCATCGGCGGAAGACTTGCGTAGGCTAGCGAGGGTCAAATCCCACACGTCCTTCAGACTGGTCAAAGTCGCTGCAACTCCTAATGCGATAATGTACCCAAGAGAGATCTGTAGCGAAATACTTTTAACCTTTTCAGAGGCAGCGAATGCTCCCAGTGCGAAGTCTATCAGCCAGTTGAGCCCCGTGCCGATAGCTAATAGAACGCCCCAAATCATCGGCGGAAGACTTGCGTAGGCTAGCGAGGGTCAAATCCCACACGTCCTTCAGACTGGTCAAAGTCGCTGCAACTCCTAATGCGATAATGTACCCAAGAGAGATCTGTAGCGAAATACTTTTAACCTTTTCAGAGGCAGCGAATGCTCCCAGTGCGAAGTCTATCAGCCAGTTGAGCCCCGTGCCGATAGCTAATAGAACGCCCCAAATCAGTGCCAAGACGGCTGCTCGGACCACAATGTTAAAATACAGCCGAACCGCTCGGAGTGTGGACGGATACAGTTTGATCGACGAATGCCAGGCCATTTATCGCGGTCGGTCCGAGCAGCGGGTGCTTTTGTCGTGGGGGGCATGGTTCAAACTATTTGGGCCGCTAGCGGTTGTCAATACGACCGCGGCTCCAGTCGAGCTGGACGCCGCCGTAGTGCCGCAGCCGCTGGTCGTGCTGGATGCGGTAGCGGCTGCTCAGGCGCCAGCCGCGATAGGCGACCGCCACGAGCGCGTACCCGCGCCAGCCCGCGCCGTAGAGCGGGCGAATGCTCACGGCCCCGGGCAAATCGACCTCGTATTCGTAGATCCGCGTCCAGTACGAGTCCGTGCGGTAGCGGCTCAGGTGCAAGGTCAGCCAGCGCGTCTTAAACCGCACGCTGCCCAACAGGCCCCACTCGCCGCGCCCGGCCCGCTGCCAGCGCACCCACTCGCCGCGCCCGCGCCAAGCCCCCCGCTCCAAGTCCAACCGCCACTTGTGGCTGCGCTCTTGGACCAACCGCTCGCTCGTCCAGTGCGGTCGCAGGCGTCTTTGCCACTGTCCGCGCATGGCCCAGCGCCGGCCCAACCGCCTCTTTAGCTCGGCCCCCCAAGTGGCATACGTAGCCGGCACGGGGATGAAGTAGGAGCGGGCCGGTCGGCGGTACACATCCGCGTACGCACGCCAGCCCCGCCCGCTGGCCTCGGCCACGACGCCCTGTTCGTTTTGCATGGCCGAGGTTCCCGGTGCCGCGCCAAAGAAGCTGTGGAACCCCGGCGCGTAGTAGCGGCCCAGCGTCCGCAGCCGCAGGCCCCCGTACCGCACCCGCACCGCCCCCACCATGCCCCAGTGCCCTGCTCCATCGCTGGCCACTTCCAAGGCCGCTCGGCCCCGGCCCCACTCCACGCGCACATCCACGGCCCCCATGCGCTGCGCGTCGCCGACAAAGTCCCAAGGCGTCCGCCCGCCCCGCCGCAAGTCGAGGTCGCGGGAAAAGTCCAAGGCCAGCGCGGTCGCGCCCCCCTGCCAATGCTCGCCCCGCCAGTGCAGGCGGCCCCCGCCGGCCCGGATGCCGAGCAGGTCGCGGCCGGCCACCTCGGTCGCGGTTACGTGATAGCCGCTTTCGGGCAGGGAGCGCACCCGGCCCTGTTCGTCCAAGCGTCCGTCCCGGTGCGTCCACCCCCCGAGCAGCATTCCGCTCCATGCGCGGCCCTCGTAGCGCCACGCCGCGCCGCGCAGGGCGTGATTTTCCCCGCTAGAGCGATAGCCCAAGCGCCGACTGTCTGCGGCTGGCATCCTCGGCGCGATGCTCCCGCGGCGGCTGCGCCCAAACACCAAGCCCGCGCCCGTGCCGGGCCGCAGATCGCCGACGACCCATTCGGATTGCTCCCGCTGCACTGCGTAGTAAAACGTCCTAAAGTCGCTCCAGCTTGCTTCGCCGCGATCGCGCTCGACCAAGCCAAAAAACGCTTGGCCCCTGACCGGCGCGACCTCCACTCGCTGGTACAACTGCCACTGCCCCCAAGCCATCTCGGCCCCGCGCACCCGCCACCGCACGGCCGCCGCGTCCAACGCCTTCAAATCGTCCAACCGCTGTTCTAAATAGCTCGCGTCCTCCTCCCCCAAGTCCTCCTCGGCCCACACCGGGCCGATCAATATCAACACCCACAGTCGCCACATGGTCTGTCCTCCTTTTACAGCCTCATGCAAGGATCGTGCCATCCGCCCTATCTATGTCCCCGGTGCCCTAGCACTGTATCCTTTTCCATGCACCTCTGTCCCTTTTGCTCTACACGCGACCCGCCTATATCTTTACAAACTATCTCATACACCAGCCTAAAAGCGCAAAAATTTGTTGGGCACACTGAGCTTGTCGGTATCCATAGTGGCAGCAGGCAGCCAACAAGATTCAGGATAGTATAAAGCCCTAAATCTGGAGTGCAAAAATGAAACAGCATCTCTGCAACAAGGAATTCTGTAACGAGAAACTACCAAGGGAAGACCATTACCTGTGCCTTGAGCACTGGCGGGAAAAACGGAAAGGCACTATTGACAAGTGCCCACAGTGCGGCGTGGTGTACAAAGACGCAAAGAATTCGATCTGCATTGAGTGCAACAAGAAAGCCAACGCAGCGCACAGTAGAGAATCGAAATCGGCGGAAGCGAAGCAGAAGACCCGTAGATATGACCCGGTCAGAGCCGACACCTTTGACGAGCGCTCCGCTTTACTGGAAAATGACCCAAAAGCCGCGGACAAACGCCTGCTGTTCGATAAGCAGCAAGGCAAGTGCGTTTACTGCGGTAACAACTATTTGTACAACGAGCTCCAAGTCGAGCACATGATTCCGAAGGTTCGAGGTGGCGAGGACAACGTCCGGAATGTTCAGCTAGCCTGCCGCCGTTGCAATCAAGCCAAAGGCACGATGACCGACATTGAGTTCAGGCGAAAACACGCCTCCTACTTACCACAGAAGGAAAGGACGTGGGCCCAACCGCCCATAGACCCGGAAAGGCTCGAGATTACTATAAAGAATGGCGAGAGACCTCAGACGACAGAAATTCATTCCGATCCGGAAATGCCATCTGACAGAAAGCCACCTGTCAATACAGATAAGAAGAAGTGGCCTCGGATTGTGATCGGCGTAGGCGTACTTATTGTCGCCCTTATTGTCGCCGCGTCATCTGCGGCCTTCTTCTCTCTTCAAACGTCAAAGCAGCCATCTGAGCAACCGTCGCCGCCAAGCAGCACACCGCCTGAAACCGAGCAACGCCAAGTCCCTGTGAAACCGCCGCCTTCAAGCAGTGCGCCGCCGGAGACGACACAATCTGAGCAACCATCGCCTTCAGGCAATGCGCCGCCTGAAACCGAGCAACGCCAAATCCCTGTGAAACCATCGCCTTCAAGCAGTGCGCCGCCGGAGACGACACAGTCTGAGCAACCATCGTCTTCAAGCAATGCGCTGCCTGAAACCGAGCAACGCCAAATCCCTGTGAAACCGCCACCTTCAAGCAATGCGCCACCGGAGACGACACAGTCTGAGCAACCGGCGCCGCCAAGCAACACACCGCCTGAAACCGAGCAACGCCAAGCCCCTGTGAAACCGCCGCCTTCAAGCAATGCGCCGCCGGAGACGACACAATCTGAGCAACCGGCACCGCCGAGTAGCACACCGCCTGAAACCGAGCAACGCCAAGTCCCTGCGAAACCGTCGCCTTCAAGCAATGCGCCGCCGGAGACGACACAATCTCGTGCGAAACCCGATCCCGGCACTCCGCAGCAGTCTCCTCCACCTGCCGGAACATGGCGTGGACTAACGGTCGCGCCCGAGCAACGCTGTGCTCCCTACAACCGACGACGCGACTATCCCTACTCGTCGCAATCGCTTGAGCCGCGCATCGTCAAAACGCTCGGTAGCATCTATAGCCCCTATACCGGGCAAGTCTTCGCGGACCTAAAGCAGACTCACATCAATCGCATCGTCGCCACATCCGAAGCCCACGACAGCGGTCTATGCGCGGCCACCGCTGAGACCCGCCGCGCCTTTGCGGCCGATCTGCTGAACCTGACCTTGGCCAGCCCCGAAGTAAGCGGATGTAAACCGGGCGGCAAATGCGCCTATGACGCGGCCGAATGGCTACCGCGGCTGAACCAATGCTGGTTTGCCGACCGCGTCGTTGCGGTGCGCCGCAAGTACCACCTCACCATCGACCGCCGAGAAGCCGACGCCTTAGAGCGCGTGTTGGCCGCCTGCCATTCTACGGCCCTGATCGGGCCAGAGGGTGCGGCTGCGCTCGACGAATCGGATTGATTTCCTGTTGATAAGAAGGTCTTGACGCCCTACACTTCCTTATCCATTTGACTCAACCTCAGATAGTTTTCGTGCAGGCTCTTAGGCCATACCTAAAACAGAAGCCCTTGCAATGCCGACTAATCACTCGCGTCACAAGAAGGCTAGGGTTTGGTTGATGATTGGCGCGTTTATTGCCGTCGTCTGCGGCCTTTTCTTTGTACAGCAGTACGTCCAACTGAAAGAGGAAAATGACCGGCTAAAGCGCGCCCAAGCCGAAACATGGCGCGGGCTAACGGTCGCGCCCGAGCAACGTTGCGCCCCTTACAGCCGGCGCGACTATCCCTACGCGCAATCGCTTGAGCCGCGCATCGTCAAAACGCTCGGCCGTATCTACAGCCCCTATACCGGGCAGGTTTTTACGGACCTGAAGCAGACGCACATTGAGCATATCGTCGCCATGTCCGAAGCCCACGACAGCGGCCTGTGCGCGGCCCCGGATTCGACGCGACGCGCCTTTGCGGCCGATCTGCTCAACCTGACCTTGGCCAGCCCGGAGGTAAACGGCTGTAAAACGGGTGGCAAATGCGCCCAAGACGCGGCCGAATGGCTACCGCGGCTGAACCAATGTTGGTTTGCCGACCGCGTCGTCGCGGTGCGCCGCAAGTACCACCTCACCATCGACCGCCGCGAAGCCGACGCCTTAGAGCGCGTGTTGGCCGCCTGCCATTCTACGGCCATGATCGGGCCGGAGGGTGCGGCTGTTGAACCCGAGGAACCGCCGCCTATGCCTTCGGAGATCGACGCGCTTAGCCTGTGGGACGACAACGGCAACGGCCGCATCACGTGCGCGGAGGCCCGCCGCCACGCCATCGCGCCGGTATCGCGCAACCATCCGGCGTATCCGTTCATGCGCGACGGCGATGGCGACGGCATGGTCTGCGAGTAAACTTATCGTCCGCGCACCCGCCACCACACCTGTTTGTCTCCTTTGCACTACATCTCGCCCAACCCCTATCTTAACCATCTAGACCTCGGAGGATCGCGATGAAGGAAATGAGTATTTCCGAATTCAAGGCGAAGTGCATCGACGAATTGAAGAAGGTGCAACAGACGGGGGAACCACTCCTCGTGACCCTGAACAAACGGCCCATAGCCACGGTCAACCCCTGCCGCGAAGAAAGCCACTCAAGCAGAGCACTCGGCAAACTGCGTGGCCGGATGACTATCCACGGCGACATCGTTCATACTGATTTCGGGGATGAGTGGGAGATGCTCTCGCTCAACGCACGCCGTTGAGAAATCCGACACAGAGATATAGTAATCCTACATCGTTCAAGACTGGATTCCCGCGTGCGCGGGAATGATTCCTATATGCAAAAAACAGGGCCGCTGAACATTCCATGCTTTCAAGTCATTTAGGACGGCTATAACGGCAAGACGCAAGCTACCTCTAATCCACCCTTAGTTAAGGAATGAACCATGAAATTCGCCACCTGTAACGAGTACTTTACCGACTGGCCCATCGAAGCGGTCTTTGACTATGCGGCCGACCTCGGATACGACGCCGTAGAAATCGCCCCCTTTACCCTCGCCGACAGCGTCGAAGACATCTCCGCGGCGCGGCGCACCCAAATCCGTGCGGCCGCCGAGCGCACCGGCGTGGAAATCGCCGGCCTGCACTGGCTTTTGGCCAGCCCCGACGGGCTGTACATCACCCACCCCGACCCGGCCATCTACCAGCGCACCTGCGCGTATTTCAAGGAGCTCGTCCAATTCTGCGGCGACCTCGGCGGCCAAGTGATGATCATTGGCTCCCCCATGCAGCGCAACGTGCAAGAGGGGTGGGATTACCAAGCGTGCTGGAGCCGCATGCGCGGGGCGTTTGAAGACAGCCTGGCGTTGGCCCAGCAGCACGGCGTCTATCTCTGCATAGAAGCGCTGAGCAAGGACCAGACGAACATCATCTCCACCTGCGCGCAAGCGCGCAAAATGGTCGCCGAGATCAACCACCCGCACTTCCAGACCATGGTCGACGTGTGCTCCGGCTCGACCGAGACCATGCCCGTGGCCCAGCTCTTGCGCGACTCCGGTCAGCACCTCTACCACGTCCACGTCAACGACGCCAACAAGCGCGGCCCCGGCTTTGGCTCCACCGACTTCGCCAGCGTCATGCGGACGCTAAAGCAGTTGGATTATTCGCGCTACGTCTCCGTGGAGGTATTCGATTTCAGCCCGGATCCGCGCACCATTGCCGCAGGGAGTTTGCACTACCTAAAGGGCCTAACCGCCGCGCTGTGACGCGAGCCTACTTCCCTTGACAGCAAGGCCCTTTTTGCGAACTTTCGGGCACTCAACAGAAAGGATTGCTCATGCCTAACTACACCTTCGACCACGTCCACCACGAGGCCGCCGACGTCCACGCGGCCGTCGCTTGGTACAAAAAGCTCTTTGGCGCCACCAGCGACCCGCCCTTTGAGCGCGGCGGAGCGACTTGGGTTCCAGTCCACATCGGCGCGGTGCAAATCACCGTCACGGACCGCGAGTTTGCCCCGATGGAATTGGGCCGCTACCAAGGCTACGACCACCTCGCCCTCGTCTCCGACGACTTCGATCAAACCCTCGCCGCCATCGACGAGCACGGCGTCGAGATCTGGATGGGGCCTGTGACGCTCGACGACGGCCGCCGCATCGTCTTTATCAACGGCCCAGATAATGTCAAGATCGAGCTGATGGAGCAGTAGGATGGAGGTCCGCCCCTTTGGCTCGTGGCCCAGCCCCCTCTCGCCCGACGAGTTGGCCCATTCCACGCGCCTCCGCGATGTGGCTTGGGATGCCGACGGCCGCACCCTCGTCTGGCTGGAGGGGCGCGGGCCGCAGGGTGTGCTCGTCTGCCAAGAGCCGGGCGGTGCCCCGCGCGACCTCAACGCCGCGCTCTCAGTGCGCGCTCAAGTCGGCTACGGCGGCGGCGATTTTGCCGTAGCCCACGGCCACGCGTACTTTGCCGAGCACGACGGTCGCCTCTACCGCCAGCCGCTAGCCCGCGGCCCCGCCCAGCCCATCACGCCCCAGTTTGGCCACGCTGCGTCTCCTACGCCGTCGCCAACCGGGCGTCACCTCGCGTACGTCCACAGTTACGAAGGCCGCGATGTATTGGCCATCGTCGATGCGGCCGGGAGCTTTTGGCCGCAAATTCTCGCCGAAGGTGCCGACTTCTACATGCAGCCGGCTTGGCACCCCAGAGGTGACCGCTTGGCTTGGGTTGAGTGGGATCATCCGCAAATGCCTTGGGACGGCACCCGCCTCGTGCTGGGCCAGCTTGCGCGCAGCCGGCGCGGGCTGCCCAGCCTGCGTACCACCGAGGTGCTCGCCGGCGGCGCAGACACGGCCATTGCCCAACCTTGCTTTTCTCCCGACGGCCGCTATCTGGTCTATGCCTCGGACGAGCGCGGTTACAGCAACCTCTGGTGCTACGACCTCGCCCGCGGTGCCACGCGCTGCTTGTGCGAGGACGCCAACGACGTCGCCACTCCGGCTTGGGTACAGGGCCTGCGGACGTTCTCGTGGGCCGCCGATAGCCGCACCTTGTATTTCGTGCGCAGCGAGAACGCCCAGCGCCGGGCCTACGCCCTCGACTTTGCCAGCGGGGCGGTCGCCCCGGTTGAAGGGCTGGCCGCGTACACCCACATCGAACAGCTCGCTGCGGCCCCGCGCGGCCAGGGCTTGGCCTGCATTGCCGTGGCCAGCGCGATTCCCGCGCGCATCGTCGCCGGTACGGCGAGCCGAGTAGCCGTCCGCGCTCGCTCGGCCAGCGAGTCGCTGGCCCCCGCCGACCTCTCCACGCCCGAGCCGGTTTCTTGGGCCAGCGAGGATGCCGCGCAAGTCTATGGGCTGTACTATCCTCCGGCCCACCGCCGCTTTGCCGGCCGGGGCCGGCCGCCGCTGATCGTCCTGATTCACGGCGGCCCCACCGGCCAGATCGAGACCGGCTTTGAGCCGACCCAGCAGTTTTTTGCCACTCGCGGCTTTGCCGTCCTCGACGTGGACTACCGAGGGAGCACCGGGCGCGGTCGGGAGTACATGAAGGCCCTACGCACTCGCTGGGGCGTCCTCGATGTCGAAGATGCCATCGGCGGTGCCCAGCACCTCGTCGCCCGCGGCTTGGCCGACCCGGAGCGCCTCGTCATCATGGGCGGCAGCGCTGGTGGCTACACGGTCTTGCGGGCGCTGACTACGCGGCCGGGCTTTTTCCGCGCTGGCATCTGCCTCTACGGCGTGGCCAACCTCTTCGCGCTCGCCGCAGACACCCACAAATTTGAATCCCGCTACCTCGACTCCATGCTCGGCCCGCTGCCCGAAGCGGCGGCGGTCTATCGCGAGCGCTCGCCGATTTACGCGGCCGACCAACTGCGCGACCCGCTCGCTCTCTTTCAGGGGACCGACGACCAAGTGGTGCCGCCGGCCCAAGCCGAGGAGATCGCGGCCTCGTTGCGCCGCCGCAACATACCGCACGTCTATCATCTGTACGAAGGCGAGGGCCATGGCTGGCGCAAACCCGAGACCGTGCGGGCCTTCTACCAAGCCTGCGAAGCCTTCCTCCGCCAGCACGTCCTCTTCGCCTGAAGCTCGCCCCAAGGAGCATCCCTTGCGCTACGAAACCGTCATCGGCATGGAAGTCCACGTCGAGTTGCAAACCGCTTCCAAGATGTTTTGCGCCTGCCCGGCCGATCACTTTCAGGTGGCGGCCAACGCCCACATCTGCCCGGTGTGTACCGGCCAACCCGGGGCCTTGCCCGCCATCAACGGCCGCGCCCTCGAGCTGACGGTTATGACCGGCATGGCACTCAACTGCCAGATCAAACCCCGCAGCGTCTTTGCGCGCAAAAACTACGTCTATCCCGACTTGCCCAAGGGCTACCAAATCTCGCAATACGAGCAACCCCTGTGCGAGAGCGGCTGGATCGCAATCAGCGGCGAGAACGGCCCCAAGCCAATCGGCGTCGTCCGCGTCCATCTCGAGGAGGACACCGGCAAGCTCCAGCACGCCGACCGCGCCAGCTTGATAGACTACAACCGCGCCGGCGTCCCCCTGATGGAAATCGTCACCGACTCCGCGCTCCGCTCGGCCGACGAGAGCTATGCGTACTTGACCCAGATCCGCCAGATGGTCCGCTACCTAGGCGCGTCCTCGGGCGACATGGAGAAAGGGGCCATGCGCTGCGAGGCCAACATCTCGATCCGGCCGGCCGGCACCCGCGCCTTGGGCACCAAGGTCGAGGTTAAAAACCTCAATTCCTTCCGCGCCGTGCGCAGCGCCATCGCCTATGAAGCCGAGCGCCAGCAGCGCATCGTCGAAGCTGGCGGCCACGTCGAGCAAGAGACGATGGGTTGGGACGAACGCGCCCAGATCACTCGTCCGCAGCGCAGCAAAGAAACCTCGGACGACTACCGCTACTTCCCCGAGCCCGACCTGCTCGTCGCCGAGCTCGACGACGAGTGGATCGCCAAAGTCCGCGTCCGCTTGCCCGAGCTACCTGCCGCCAAAGCCGCGCGCTTTGTTGTGGCCTACGGCCTCACTCCACAGGAGACCGCCGCTTTGGTCGAAGACCGAGCCGTGGCCGCGTATTTTGAAGAGGCCGCCCAGATACAAGGCGCAGACCCCAAACAGGTGGGCCACTGGATCACCGGGGAAATTTTTCGCCGCCTCAACGCCGAGGGCCGGTCCATTGAGGCCGTTGCGGTCCCGCCCGCCGCGCTCGTCGAGTTGCTCGCTTTAGTCAACAAGGGCGCGATCAACCAAAACGCGGCCCGCGAAGTCTTTGGCCAATTGTGGGAGCAGGGCGGCTCGCCGGCCGAGATCGTCGCCGCACGCGGCCTTGGGCAAATCTCCGACAGCGAGGCACTCGACCAAGCGGTAGCCGACGTGATCGCCGCGCATCCCGACGCGGTCGCCAAAATCAAGGGCGGCCACCACAAAACCGTGCAATTTCTGATGGGTCAAGTGATGCGGGCGACGCGGGGCAAGGCCAATCCCCAGCTCGTGCAAGAATTGTTGCGCAAGCAGTTGGCGATCTAAACAGTCAACTCCTCGTCGCCGACAGCGCGAGACCGCCAACTTTCTTTAGCGGCAGGGCCGTTATATTCGGCGCGAGCGGGTACTCCAATCTGGCTGAACAGGTGAGGCCGCTGAATCCACATCCTAGATCGTAGTATATTCGGAATGTACATCCGAATATACTACAAAAACAATGCAGCACTATTGACGTGCAATCGGTATTCTGTTATATTGACATCTATGTCAAATATAGCAGAATTATCCGATATTCCGGCTGCATTACGCGCCATCCGCGTCCGCCTCGACCTCACCCAAGAGCAGCTTGCCGAGCGGCTTGGCGTCTCTTTCGCTAGCATCAACCGCTGGGAAGGCGGCGCAATCAAGCCACAGAAGGCCGCGCAAGAAGCCATCGCTGCACTCGCTACCGAATCGGGCATCGACACAATGGAGTTGGCTGCAACCGAAGCCGCCGTGCGGGCGACGCGGCGACGGACAGGCAAAGGCCGTGCGGCCGTGCCTTCGACCAAGCCCATGGAACAGATGCTGTGGGACGCGGCCTGCTCCATTCGCGGCGAGCAGGATGCGGCAAAATTCAAGGACTACCTGCTGCCGCTTCTATTCCTCAAGCGATTATCCGATGTGTTCGACGACGAGATTGAACGCTTGGCCGAGGAGTTCGGGGATCGGGCGACTGCGCTGGAAATCGCCGAGAGCGACCACGCCCTGCTGCGATTCTACCTGCCGCCGGAAGCTCGTTGGGGCGTCATCAGCGGTCGCGAAGGTTACGAGTGGTCGCTCAGCATGCGGCCGCGAGATGTCGGCGAGCATTTGACACGGGCCGTGCGGGGGGTCGTGCGGCAGAATCCCTCGCTTTCGGGGGTCATCGATTTTGTCGATTTTGCCTCCGAGCGCAATGGCGAGCGCGACATCAATCCGGCCAAGCTCACCCAAGTCATCGAGACTTTTTCCGACCCGCGCTACCGGCTCGGCCTCGCCGATGTGCAGCCCGACTTCCTCGGCCGCGCCTACGAGTATCTGCTGCGCAAGTTCGCCGAAGGCTCGGGCCAAAGTGCCGGCGAGTTCTTCACGCCCACTGAAGTCGGCTTCCTCATGGCGCACCTCATGCGCCCGAGGCCCGGCGAGGATTGCCACGACTACGCCTGCGGCTCGGCAGGTTTGCTCGTCAAGCTCCAACTCGTCGCCCGCGAGCTCGACCCCACCAGCCGCGTACCGCTCAAGCTCTACGGCCAAGAACTGCAAGCCGAGAGCTACGCCGTCGCCTGCATGAACGGGATCATCCACGACATGGAGATGGCAATTGAGCGCGGCGACACTATGATCAATCCCAAGTTCAAGACCGCGACTGGCCAGATTTCCACCCACGACATCGTGGTCGCCAATCCCATGTGGAATCAGCCATTCAGCCCGGCGCTCTTCGCCAACGACCCCTTTGATCGCTTCCGCCCCCAAGGCGGCGTCACCACCGGCAAGGGCGATTGGGCTTGGCTTCAGTACACGCTCGCCTGCCTGAACGAGCGCGGGCGGGCCGCGGTCGTGCTCGACACCGGCGCGGTGACGCGCGGCGCAGGCGCCAAACACGAGGACCGGGAACGCAACATCCGCAAATGGTTCGTGGACCGCGACTTGATCGACGGCGTGATCCTGTTGCCCGACAACCTGTTCTACAACACCAGTGCCGCTGGCGTGGTCGTGGTGTTGTCGAAGCGCAAGCCAGAGGCCCGGCAGGGCAAGATCGTGCTGCTCAACGCCAGTCGGCGAGTTCGCAAGGGACGGCCCAAGAACTTCATTCCACAAGAGGACATTCGGCTGATTGCAACGGCATTTGTGAAGGGTGAGCCGGTGGAGGGCGAGATTGCGGTGATTACGCGAGAGCAGGCGGAGCAGGCGGACTACAACTTGAGTCCGAGCCGGTGGGTAGGGCAGGCTGACGAGGTAGTTCAACGGCCGATCTCGGAGATCATTACCGAGATGCAGTGCCTCGATGAAGAGGCCCGAGAGGTGGATGCACACCTATCAGATATGTTGGCACGATTGCAATAGACGCGGATATTCAGGATCGAAGGAGGTAGGAAAGCATGGGAGCGACGCATGTAACGGCTAGGATTACCAACCCCGCACAGCCGGGCCGGTTTTGGGAGGGTCTGTTTCTGGTTGATACAGGGGCCACCGATTCCCTGGTGCCCCGGCCTTACCTAGAGGCCATCGGCCTGGAGCCGAAGGGCCGCAGGATATACCAACTGGCCGATGGGAGCGACCTTGTTCTGGACGTGACCACTGCTGACATTGAGTTTATGGGCGAGATCGTTGGCGGGACGATCCTATTCGGCGAGGCCGACGCCGAGCCATTGCTGGGCGTGACGGCGTTGGAATCCGTCGGTATAGAAGTGGACCCACTGAATCAGCGGTTGAAGAGGTTGCCAGCCGTGCGGCTCAAGGGGTTGGTGCGCCTGCAATGAATGGAGCGTGGACATGGCGTCCTCTCGGGGAGCTATTCGAAATTGGCGCGGGAAAAACCATGTCCGCCGCCGCTCGCAACGGTCCTGACAAGACTCCATTCCTTCGGACATCGAATGTCCTCTGGGATGAAATTGACTTGTCGTCTGTAGATGAGATGGCGATTCCAGACCGCGAGCTACGAGCCAAGCTGTTGTGCCGGGGCGACCTGCTTGTGTGCGAGGGCGGCGAGATCGGGCGGGCCGCAATCTGGAACGGCGCAGTCGAAACCATGTCGTTTCAGAATCACTTACATCGGCTGCGGCCCATTGTCGAGGAGGTCGAGCCGCGTTTTTACGTGTACTTCCTGCAATCCGCCTTTACACAGCTTGGCATATTCGAAGGCGCGGGCAACAAGACCACGATTCCAAACCTGTCGCGTAGTCGATTGGCAGGGCTTGAGGTCCCGCAGCCAACGATCGACGAGCAGCTAGCGATAGTCGCCGCCCTTTCGCGGATTCGGAAAGCGATCAAGACCCATGCTCAGAGCGTCGAACTTGCGCGGGATTTGAAACGCGCCGCGATGCAGACGCTCTTCAGTCGTGGACTCAGGGGCGAAGCGCAGAGGGAAACCGAGATTGGCTCAGTGCCGGAGAGTTGGAATTTGAGACCGCTCGGAACGCTCTGCAAAAAAACAGAAACAGTTGACCTTCGGCGTGAAGGCGAGAGAGTAATTGAGTATGTAGATGTCTCTTCGGTATCCCGAGAGTCCTTACAGATCGAGTCAACGTCCCGTTTCAAACTCAGAAAAGCACCCGGACGAGCCCGGAAACGCATCTTGAAGGGTGATGTGATTTTCGCTACGGTCCGGCCAACTTTGTTGCGTACTGCTGTCGTTCCCGAACAACTCAATAATCAAGTCTGTTCTACAGCGTTCTGTGTCCTGCGTCGGGAGCCTAAGAGGGCCGTTGAAGACTTCATCCGCTATGTCGTCCAACGGGAGCAGTTTGTTCAACAACTCGCTATGATTGAGACCGGCGCTAGCTACCCGGCAGTGACGGATCGGATTGTCAAGGAACAG
This sequence comes from Candidatus Latescibacterota bacterium, assembly GCA_965242865.1. GTDB lineage: Bacteria > Latescibacterota > UBA2968 > UBA8231 > UBA8231. The sequence continues at coordinate 2,325,113 of CBDETK010000013.1, read as the reverse complement.
TTAGTTCCGGTGCCGTCCTTGAATGAACAATGCGAAATCGTCGCCATTCTCGCCGCTATTGACCGCAAAATTGACTTACACCGAAGAAAACGAGCGGTGCTCGACGATTTGTTCAAGACGCTGCTGTACAAGCTGATGACGTGGGAGATGCGGGTTGATGTTCTCGACCTATCGTTGGTTTACGATTCGTCTCTAAAGCGAGAGCTAAATGAAAACAATGGTCAATAAACATCCATATCCCGTGAGACAGAGCGAATACTGGATGCATACCATCTCGTTTGCTGGACTACATCGTATCTTGAAAGCCGTAGCAGACTTTCCGAACGGGCTAATGGCTAGTGAGATCAATAAGTTGGTTCAGGAGAATAACATCCCGATTAATCGGCGTAGTTCACCTCCTGCACCTACCACTCTTTACCACTATCGGAATACCTTGATTCACTTAGGCGTACTCCAAAGAGATGGACGGATATTGCGTGTCAACTATGATGATCCTATTGTCTGCAAACTGCTACGTCAGCCGATCCCAGCCAACGGAGATCAGGTGCTATGTGATGCCGCGAAAGCCCCTTTTGCAGCACTAGTTTTGAAAAACGAACAATGCAGATCACTTTTTTTTGATCTTTTTATGTCCTCGGACGCAAGTTTCGATTCAGTTTCCAGTTTCCGGCAAAACGGTGTTCCCGTTAAGTGGTTCCGACCCCGTTCCTCTCACACGAGAGAGGTCATTTTTCAAAATAGCATAACGGGACGTACAGCGTGGCTTACGTCCCACGCAAGCGTGGCTGCGATTTTATATGGTGTACGCTACTGGGCGCGTGATGAGTTAGGGCTCATTGATGAATACTGTCAACGATCTGGCGGTAGTACGATCATGTTTCCCGTGTTGCAGACTAACTTATCCGAGAAAGGAATCGATACCGCTGTACTTCAGACTATACGCTTCATTCTTTCACTACGTACGCCCGGTGAATGGACGTCATTCTCTGTTTTTGATCTCATCGCATGTTGCTGCGAAGAACAAAGACAACCGATCCGTGTGCTCTATAGTGCGATCGACTGGCTAATTCACGAGTGGCCCCATCACATCTTCCTGATTCCCACTTCTCGTGCCCTCGCGACGCTGACGACGACATCTCCGCTAAGGGAAAATCTAGAGCTGAAAAGATATTATAAGGCTTCAAATGGTCCCTATATTTCCCATATTCGCATACACAGAGACATAACTCTCAAACCTATGGAGTTCACAGATTATGATACCCAACATCCTGCAAAAACTCCGGCTTGATTCCAATCCTTTCGAGCCTTCTGCGACAGGCGCACCTCTCTTGGGTACGCTGGCTCCTCCGAATAAACTAGGCGAAGATACGATGGGACTTCTCGATGTCCATCAGATGGGCCAAGGAGTAAAGGCCATCGTCATCGTCGGCGAGTACGGTACCGGAAAGACCTGCCTCCTGCAATGGCTTCATAGCGAGATCTTTCCAAACCGCCAAATCAAGTCGTTCTATTTTGATAACCCAGGAGTGCAATTTTATGATCTTGCTAATACATTGTTGCGCACTGTCGGCCGTAAGGATTTTGCCAAATTCATCTGGGAGCTTGCTAGCTCACATGTGTCTAATTCATATCAGGGAAACCTTTTTCAAGAAGGTTATGAGGAGTACTTGTTTCGTTCGTTCCGTCAGAGGCGACAACAGGATATGACAAGCCACCTCCAAGAGGCCATTATAAATGCGGATGTCACGACCGACGAACAAATCGCAAACTGTCTCACCAGAATCGTTACTGAGATCGTAAAGAAACCATATTTTGAATATCGGGATTTCATACCCCGACAGACGGGCAGCATGGTCCCGGAAGGCGAGGAAGCACCTTACTTTCGCGCAATACTGAAAACGATCTCACAAGGGACGAGTGCTAAAGCCATTGCGTTTCTTATAGACGAATTCGAGGAAATAGGTCTTCAGAAGCGGCTTACTAAACGGGCGGCACACGATTACTTGGCGACACTGAAACGTTTGATTAACCTCGCTCAAAGCGAGCAGGTTGACTTCTGGATCGTCTTGTCGATGACCCCCGATGCTTATGAGACGACCAAGGAGCTTGAGCCCTCGTTAATTGAGCGCATTTCTGACCAAATATTAGATATCGAGTCTCTAGCGAGTGAGGAAGCGTTAGCCTTAATGAGGTCACGGATAGCTGCTGCTAGGTCAGGAGAACAGGACGAATCAATGGGAGACCTTTTCCCGTTTCCTGATGATATTGTCTTCCGTCCCAACACGTACTCGAATCCTAGACGGCTCGTAAAGACATGTTTCCGAGCGATTGCAAAAGCGGATTCTGACGTGCAGCTACCATTTACCGAGAATTATCTTCACAAAATCGAAGAGGAACTTTATCCCAACTCGACTATCAGTGAGAATACAAAGCTATGAAAAAGACGCAATTCTTTCGGAAAGTAGCGTTTCTAGACACAAATACACTACATTACATCGAAATTTACCTAGAATACGCCAAGAAGGATGATCTATATCCTCAAGACCTCAAAACAAAGGAGGCAGCGATAGCGAAGGTAAACAACCTTTCTGAAGCCAATCTACAAAAAAGTCTTAAAAAGGGTCTAGAAACTATCGATTTCCTTTTGAAGCAGGATGTACAAGTCCAATATGCACCCATTTCAGAGCTTGAATTACTCACTGGAAGAGCAAAAGGAAAAGCAATTCTGAGTGCGGCTAAAGAAGGAGTGTCAGATAGAACTTGGTCGCGCTTTAGGGAAAAAGAGATTCGTGATCGAGTCGGCCCCACCGACTTGGCGGCTATCAAGGATAGAATTGACGGGCTAACCTCCGTGTTAGGAAAGCTTGGTATCGCTGTCAAGACGAGCCGAAGCGACCAAGCGAGCGATGTACTAGAGTTGGCAAAGGATATCAACGGGCTGGTTTATATGGATGCCATGGATAGTATTATTTGTGCGAATGCATTAGTAGTTCAGGCGGATTACATTTTGACTTCGGACGAATACTTTAAGAATACCATAAACCATATCCGTGGTGAACCTCACTATGAAGGAATTAAGCAGCAACTCCGAGAGATCGTCGGACGGATTATACTTGGAAATGCCGATGATGTTGAGTTGCCGAGTGCTCACACGGTCACTGACAGAGGTTCGATTAAGCCGCAATTGCATGTGTCCTAGAGCTGATAGTTCATCATGAAGTGGCAAGTTACTGAATGGAGTGCATGGAAACACTGGGTAACACCGAGGGGTGTTAGAGAAAAGGCAGTCCACCGTTGGTATCTATTTCCTCACAGCTTTGCTGACGATCTCGTCCACGCATTGATAGATGAATGGGACCTTAACGACCAAGACAAGATCCTTGACCCCTTCGTAGGTGCAGGTACAACGCTATTGGCCGCTAAAGAAATGGGTGTTCCGGGTAACGGCTTTGATCTCTCCCCTCTTGCTGTTCTCGCATCCAATACCAAGACCGCTACTTTCTCCAGACAACGGTTGGAAGCAGCATGGCAAATACTCGAACGTACATTGATTCACGATAGCACGCCGCCCATGGACCGTGTATATCCAGAACTGGTTCACAAGGCACTCCCGGAGGGACGGCTTGAGGCACTAAATGCAGTCGCGGTGGGCATTGAGAACATTGATTGTTCGTCTTCGGAACGGGACTTCTTTCGATTAGCACTGCTTTCTATCATACCGCGTTTTAGCTATGCAGTCGCAAATGGAGGTTGGTTGAGGTGGTTGAACCAAGGTGCTAGTGCCGATAGTGTTACGATTTTTTTTCAGAAGCAGATTGAAATGATGTTGTCGGACGTTTGTGTCACAGAGTCCGAAGGCGATAGCGATAGATATTGGGAAGCTCGTATAGCGGATGCGCGTGCCATGCCGACACCTGATGCAGTGTACTCAGCCGTGATTACTTCTCCACCGTATCCGAATCGTCACGACTATACACGCATCTTTGGCGTTGAATTGATGTTCGCCTTCCATAACTGGGAAGCAAATCGAGCACTTAGATATCAGACGTTCCATTCCCACCCGGAAGCTCGTCCGAGTCGACCGTTGGCTAAAGAATATAAGCCCCCGGAGGCTTTGGATAGTAGTATCCGCAGTCTAAGTGACAAGCGTATGCAGCGCATGTTGGACGGATATTTTCTAGATATGTATCTGTGTCTTTGCGAAGTTGCCCGTGTTTGTCGCAAAGGTGCGAAGGCTGGGTTCGTCGTAGGGAATACACAATACGATGGCACGGCTATTCTTGTTGACGAATTTACGGCAGAAATCGGGGAACAGGCTGGTCTCACCTGCAAGGAAATACGAGCAGTGCGTTGGCGTGGAAATAGTGCACAGCAGATGGGAAAGTACGGGCGCACAGCAGCCCGAGAGAGTATCGTCATATTTGAAAAGCTATGACAGCCAAGTCAGGACTTTAAAGAGAGTTTTAAGGGGGTCTTATAGGGATGCTATTATGTCTCATTCTCGTCAGGCTAGCCTATCCAAAAGTGTACAGTGATCCGATCTGGCCAAGATCACCAAAGGCGGCGAACACCATACCTATCGAAGAGCGATTCAATGGAAACGAGGACCAAATTGCCGGACAATGCTTGGGCGATGAGCATTCGGTCGAAAGGGTCTCGGTGCGGACCCGGCAAGGATCCAGCGCGCACCGCGTGCTCTAAGGCGCAACGCTCAATTGCCCTCCCAAGCGGCCAATTCCTCTTCTGGCAGCGGGTCAAAGAAGCGGTCGTCGAGTTTTATCTGGCCCTTCATGGAGCCGAATTGCCGCTTGCCCTGCTTTTGGACGCGCACGAGCTGGGCCACCGGCGTACCGCTGCGGACAATGACGACCTCCTCCCCGGCCTCAACTTTGGCAAGCAAGCGCGACAGGTTGGTCTTCGCCTCATGGACATTCACTGTTACCATCGCCAATTCCTTGAGAATGAAGTTAGCGAAAAATGTAGCTAATCGAGGAGCTTGGCAACTGGAGAGCCGTTTGTGACCCCCTTCAACATCACCGAAGCCACCACCGTCCAGTTCCCCATGGTCCGCCACGCGGCCGAGATCGGCTGGAAGCCACTGGCACCACAAGACGCCCTCCACAAACGCGGCGGCGAGGCCGGGCTGCTATTCCGCGATGAGCTTGAAGGCGCACTCGGGCGGTTCAACCCTTGGATGACAGACGATTCCATCCGCGCCGTCGTCGAACGACTCGAAGCGATCGCGCCGACGATTGAGGGCAACCGCGAAATGCTCGCTTGGCTGCGCGGGGAACGGCCGTGGTACGACGAAGCCGAAAATCGATCCAGACCAGTCCAACTCGTCGATTTTGATGCACCGAGCAACAACACCTTCCACGTCACTTGGGAATGGAAGCTCAAGCCACCGGCGCGCAAGGGCAATCGGGCGGACGTGATGTTTGTGGTCAACGGCGTGCCGGTCGCCATTGTCGAGCATAAGAACCCAAAGGACGCCGACGCCATTGAGCGGGGCGTCACCCAGTTGCGACGCTACGAGCAGGAGACGCCGGAACTGATGGGAACGGCGCAGCTCTTCAACGTTACACACCTCCTCGACTATTGGTATGGCGTCACTTGGAACGTAGTGCGCCGGTCCATGGCGCGGTGGAAGGAACAGCCACAGGAAAGCTACCGCTTCGCCGTCCAATCGTTCTTTGAGCCGACCGATTTCCTGCGCACCCTGCGCGACTGGATTCTGTTTTACGTCGAGGACGGCGAGACGCAAAAGTCCGTGCTGCGCCAGCACCAACGCCGGGCTGTGGACCGCATCGTCGAGCGCTGTGCCGAGCCGGCAAAACAGCGCGGACTTATATGGCACACCCAAGGCTCCGGCAAGACCTTCACTCTGCTCACGGCCGCACGGCTGATTTTGGAACGCAAGGATGAATTCCAGACGCCGACGGTCCTAGTGGTCGTGGACCGGACGGAACTCGAAGGGCAACTCAAGGGCTGGGTCGAGCGGCTGCTCGGGGAGATGCAGCAGCAGGACATCGCGGTATGGCGTGCCAACTCCAAGGCCGAGTTGCGGGATATGCTCAAAACCGACAAGCGCGGCCTGATCTTGTCCATGATCCACAAGTTTGAGGGGCTAGAGCAGCAGGCCAATACGCGCAACAATGTGTACGTGTTCATCGACGAGGCGCACCGCTCGGTCGCCAAGGAATTGGGCACCTATCTAATGGCGGCCGTGCCCAATGCAACGATCATCGGCTTCACCGGCACCCCCATTGACCAAACTGCGTACGGAGAAGGCACCTTCAAGATATTCGGGGCCGGTGACGAGTTGGGCTACCTCGACAAGTACTCCATCGCCGAGTCGATTGCGGACGAAACAACGCTGCCGATCTGCCACACTATGGCCCCCAGCGAGATGATGGTGCCGGCAGAGCGGCTCGACCAAGAGTTCTTCGCCCTCGCCGAGACAGAGGGAGTCGCCGATGTGGATGAGCTCAACAAGGTCCTCGATCGAGCCATCGGCCTGCGCACCTTCCTCACCGCCGCCGACCGCATCAAAAAAGTTGCCGCGTTCGTCGCCCAGCATTTCCGCGACAACGTGGCACCGCTCCATTACAAGGCGTTCCTCGTCGGCGTGAACCGCGAAGCCTGTGCCCAGTACAAGCAGGCACTCGACGAGTTGCTGCCTCCCGAATGGACTACGCCGGTCTACACCGAGAACGCCGCCGACAGCGTCAACCGCCCGCTCGTTGCGCAGTACCAGCTTTCGCCAGACCGCGAGGCCGATACCCGCCTGATGTTCAAGAAAGCGGATGCAAATCCCCAGATCCTCATCGTCACCGACAAACTGCTCACAGGCTACGACGCGCCGCTCCTCTACTGCTTGTATCTCGACAAGCCCATGCGCGACCACGTGCTCCTCCAAGCCATCGCGCGCGTGAACCGCCCTTGCGGCCGCCAAAAACGGATCGGCCTCGTCGTCGATTTTGTCGGCGTCCTGCGCGAATTAAAAAAGGCGTTGCAGTTCGACGCATCCGATGTCAGCGGTGCCTTGGAGGACCTCGATCTCCTGCTGAGCGATTTGCTTGACAAGCTCGGGCGAGCGGCAGCTACTTACCTCGCCGATGGGGAAAGCGGTGGCGCGGATGAACAACTGGAGCAGCTCGTCTATGGGCGTTTTCTAGCACTCGAGTCGCGCAAGGCGTTCTTTGCAGCCTACAAGGAGATCGAGGCCCTGTGGGAGATCTTGTCGCCTTCGCCAGCATTGCGCGACCGCATCGACACCTTCAGGCGGCTGGCGCGACTCTACGCGGCCGTCCGCAACGCCTATACCCGCGGCACCAACTACACGGCAGACTTGGCTAATAAAACGCGGCTTCTGGTACAAGAGAATGCGACTCAAGAAGGGCTCGGCCGGCTGACCAAGACCGTGCCGTTTGACGTATCCACCCTTAAAACGCTGCAAAGCGAGCCGGGCTTGGCCGCGGCCAAAGTGTTCAATCTCGTGCGCGGCTTCCGGCAGGAAATCGAGAGCAACCCAGACAAAGAGGCCGTGCTGCGGCCCTTAAAGCAACGCGCCGAAAGCATCCTGAAGGAACTGGAAAATCGCACGACAACCGCGCAGGAAGCCATGGACTGGTTAGCGAACCTCGCCGCGGAAAAGGATGCAGCCATCCGGGCCGAGCGAGCTAGCGGGCTAGCGCCGCGAGCATTCGCCGTCCATTGGGCACTCAAGGACGACGCCAAGCTGGACATCGCTGGCATCGACACCTTGGAGTTGGCACGACGAGCGGAAACGCTGCTCGACCGCTTCCCCAACGCGCCCGTCAACGCCGATGAGCAACGGCGGCTGCGCACGGCCCTCTATATTCCGCTACTGCGCCTGCAAAAGGACGAGCGGACCCGCGTCGTAGAGCGCATCCTCGGCATTTTGGGAGTAAGCACCGATGCGGACGCCTGACCAACGACGCCAAGTAATGCGCGAGCGCGTCGCATCTTGGGCGCGGCGGCTGAACGTCCAGCCCCGGCAGGTGCGTGTGCAGTGCATGACGCGCAAGTGGGGCTCGTGTTCGACCGCTGGCGTCGTCACCCTCGCCGCGGACCTCGCCGATCAGGACTTAGGCTTCCAAGACTTCGTCATTGTCCACGAGTTGCTGCACCTGCGCGTACCCAACCACGGCAAGCTCTTCAAAGCCTTGCTGACGGCTCACGTGCCCGCTTGGCAAACGTATCAGCGCACCAAGGCCAAGCGGCCCACCGCGACAAACGAATCCGCCACCAAGCGATAAAGGTAAATCCCCGAAGCCACGGCTGTCCCGCGTTGGTCGCGGCCGTCCCAGCCGAATCGGTAGCGGCCCGCCGCCAGCGGCCCATCCACGAGCTGGCGCACGGGCCGGCCCAACGCATCGTAGAGCACCAGCGCGACCGACGCGGCTTGGGGCAGGTCAAACGACAGCGCGACCTCGGCGTTGAAGGGGTTGGGATAGGCCGGATGCAGCGCAAAGTCGGCGGGCAGGACCGCCGCCTTGGCCCCCCCCTCGCCCGTCCACGCGACCGCGCCCTCAATCTGGGCGGCAATGGCCGCGCTGTCGGCCGCGCTCCAGTGGTTGCCTTGGGCGTTTAGCGCGTCGGCACTCCGGTTCTCAATGGCCGTGGCGTTGTTGGCAAAGGTGTTGTCGCGGATCGCCGTTGGCACCCGGGGGCCTTCGACCCGGATGGCGACGGGGTTGTCCGCAAAGCGGTTGCCGACGATATGCGGCGCAGCATCTACGGATTGAAGCGCGGGCGTCCCGCGGACAAACTCGCTGGCGCGAATCTCCAGCGACTCCACGCCGGTTAGCTCCAAACCTCGGCCCCCGACAAACGCGCCCTGCTCAATCAATCCGTGCGTCCCCGGCCCCAAGCGCAGGCCCGCGTCAATATGCGCCCGGAACGTCGAGTTCCATATCTCCACCAGCGACCCGGCGATTTCGGCCCCGGCGCGCAAGTTGCGCTCAACGAGCACCTGCGCCAAGGCCAAACGCGCCGCGCCCTCGGCCCGCAACCCATCGCCTTGGTTGCCGACGAGGCGGCTGTCGTGCAATTCCACCTCCCCCAGCCACGCCGTCAAATCCAGGCCGTGCCCGGTGTTTTGCTCAATTTGCGACTTCCACAGCTCAAGGCGTTGGCCGCGCCCGCCCAAGGCCCGCACCCCAGCCCGGGGGTCGTCCGGGTTGAGGCGCCCGTTGTCGATGACGGCGACGCGGATGGCCTCTAAGGACGCGCTGTTGAGCAGAATGCCCTCTTGGCCGTTGCCCTCAATGGTGGTGTTGCGCAACGCGAGGTGGCCGCGGCCGGCCACGAGCACGGCCGGGCCGGCAATGGTGGTAAACTCGCTCCGATCTACTTGGGCACGGCCATTGAGCGTCAGCCGCAGGCCATTGCCGCCGCTTTCGCGCACTGCGGAGTCCGCGATGCGCAGGGTCGTCGCCTCGTCAATCTCGCCGGCAAAGGCAAAAGCCGTGCGCGTTAGCTCGGCGTGCTGCACTTTGACTCGGGCCCCCGGCCGTACGCGAATGCCGTACCACAAGCCGTCGTTGTCTGGCCCGGGATCGGTCGTTAGCTGCGCCCGCTGTCCGGCCCCCCCTTCAATCGTCAACGCGCCTTCCACGATCAGCTCGGCGAAGTCCGGGGACGCGCCGCGCCGGCTGAGATCAAAGCGGGCAAAAGACACGGTGCTCGGGCCAATGTGCAGTTCGGACCCGGCCGGCACCAGCAAATCCGCATGCACGGCCCGCTCGCCCCACCACTGAGTCCGCCCCGGCGGGAGGCGGAAATCAACCACCCCGCGATGGGCGTGCTCGACCGCCAGCGCCGAGGGATCGACCGCTTGGCCGTTGAGCAGGTAAATGCCCGACCAATCCAACGGGCCGGTGCGCGATGCACTCGACGCAAAAGAAGCCCCCTGCCCGATGGTGAGATCGCCATAGACGATCAGCTCGCTGCGGTCTGGATCAAACCCCGTGCCGTGTGCATCGCCGCGGGCAAAGCGGATCTCCGCCCCGGCGTCAATGGTCAGGGTCGCGCCCGGCGTCACGACCACGTCTCCGTCTAAATCCACTCGGCCCGTCCACGTTGCAGCGCCGACGAGGTGGCCGGGGCGGGGCGACCGGACCACGTCGACGACCATCGCGGTGCCGTGCGGGCAGATGCTGTCTAGGGCCACGCCCAACGGCACATTCCGCGCAAACCCCGTGTACCCGCTGAGGGCTGGATTTGTGTCCCAAGCAAAGCGGCGGAAGCGCACGCCGTCAAAAGGGTCGGTCGCGTCGCCTTCATTGCCGTTGTGCGCCGCAGAGTACGCGGAGTCTCGCGCCCAAAAGTCGAGATTGTCGCGGCCTTCCACTACATCGGGGGTGCCGTTGGGAAACCCCCGGTCGGCAAAAAGCCCATCGGCGCAGACTAAATCGACCCGTTTGTGGCGTTCCTCGTCGTTGTCGGCCCGCTCGTCTATGTGCCAAATGAGCAGGCCGTCTTGCGGGATATTGCGGTTGTAGTACGAGCCGTCGGCCCGCCGGTGCTCCAGCAGGAAATACTCGTCTTGGGTCAGGGGAATTTTGTACGCCTTCCGGTCGCTGAAGATCTCCCCGATTGCCAGCCCCTCGACGCTCCCTTGCACTTCCACCACCTCCACCCAACCGAGGGTCGCCAGCGACCAAGCTGAAAATGCGTTGGGGCCATCGCCCGCATTCCAACCGAGCGTCCCCCGGCCCATGATCCCCCACTTGCCAATGCCGGCCGAATCGTCCTCCGGGTCCAACTCGGCCACAGTCAATGCGGTCTGATCGAAGAGATCGGGCAAGCCCAACACGTGCGCGAACTCGTGGCACATCGACGAGGCCGTGATGCTGAAGGTGTGGCCCCGCTGCGTGGTCCCGCCAAAACCTGCGAAGCGACTCCGCACCCGCACAAAGCCGCCGCCGGCCGCTGCGTCGCCGCTGATGTAATCGGCGTCTAGCCCCAGACTGGCGATGCCCGTGGCCACGCCGAGAAAAAAGTCGCGGGGCGCGGTGTGCAGGTTGATAAAGACGATATCGACGTACCCGTCGTCGTCGCCGGAGTTGGGCACTCCGTCGGGGCCATCGTTGTCAAAGAGCCCCAAGTCAATGTCCGCGTCGGCGGCCGCGAGAATTTCCAGATTGAAGCGGCCAAACTGGCCCAAGGCCCCGGCGGCCTCGGCCAAATAGGCCTCGGCGGCCGCCCGAGAGCGATAGCGTCGCGGCAACACTTGGCCTCCCACGTGGAGCTGGCCGGCCGACATCTCGCGGTAGAAATGGGCAAAGCTGCCGGGTAGGTCGTCGTCGAACAGGTCGTTTGCCCATGCGGGGGCTGAGTCGCTGGCCTTCTCGTCGGCAAACTGCGCGAAGATGACCAACGCGCTCAGCTGCTCCGGCGTCTGGGCAACCGGCTGCGCCGCCGCCTTCAACGCCGCGCAGGCAAACTCGGCGGCCAACCCCAAAGAGGGCGCGGACAAAAGCGAGAAGAGGAGGAATAGCCGCATGGACATAAACAAAACATCAATGCCGCGCCCATAAACCCATAAAGTATGCCGATCTATGTACAATTACTTTGACTCTTCGTGCGCTGGTTCCGCCAAAAACCGCGGCTTGACAATCAGATTGCGCCAACTCTCCAAACTGCGATCACTGGGACCTGTTCTGTCCATCGACTCGAGCAATTTAACAATCTCTGGGGTTGGGAGTTCGGACATTGCTGTCAAAAGAGGCACAATCGCAGCATTGCGGGAGGATGCTTTTCCGATAGATAGGTTGTGCATCCTCGCGAGCTTGCCACGGGCAGCCGCTGTGCAACACAACGATCAGGGCGTCGAAAATAACGCGGTTGGGGGTGGCTGGGCGTCCGACCGTGCCGGGTTGTTTGTCCGCTCCCAGTATCGGCGCGATCTGATTCCACAAGGCGTCTGGGGTATGCCAAAGCGGGGCTTGGGAATGAGGCTTGGTGACCATGACTTTCCTCCTCTAAATTGGGGTCAAATGCTACGGAAAGTGTAGGTTGCCAAGACCTTTTTATCAACAGAAAAGCAATTTTCGTATACGCTCTATGTTGCCCAGTACGCCAGCGGCCCGATACTGCTATGGTGCTGGAAGTGAGGGTTGAAAGACAGCCGATACGAGTTCGCATCCCCTCCTTTCTTTCGTATCGGCCTTGCTTCTACGATTATGTATGCAAATTGCGTGCCAAAAAGCAGGATATGGACTAAAAAATCCTTTAGGAGCGCAACCCGTATTTCCGCATGCGAGGACGCAGCCGCTCTGGATTCCCGCTTTCGCGGGAAAGACAAAGCCTAGCCCGCGTCTTTGCCCCCTGCGTTTCTTGACAAGGATACCCCGATGCGCTAGCATCCTTACAGACCCCAACGCCATGGTAGCTACCCGCATCCTCAAGACGGTGCTCGCACCCGTCCTCGTCTTGCTCCCCACCCCCAACCCAAGCGTCGTGCGCGATATGGCCCGCGACATCGACGGCTTGCAACGCGCCGAGTGCGAATACCAAGGCATTGTGGCGCGCTTCGACGAACTGACCCGCGCTTACATCCTGCAAGCATACGACAGCGGCCAACTGGTCCGCTGGCAGGCCCGGCCCAGCCCCTACAACCCCGAAACCGAGACCTTAGTCACCGCCATCTTTACCGCCGCCGGCCCCAAGGCGCCCGCGCCCGCGCCCGAACTAGCCCACCTCCGCCCCCACCGCCCAACCGCGGCCGAGATCACTTGGCGGTACAGCAAGCTAGCGGCTCCGCAGGTCGCGCCCCACAGCGCCTTGGCTGGCGACGCCTTGGCCGTGTTTAGAGCCACCGTCGATGGCTTTATCGAGCGCATGGTGTACGCGCCCACCGGCGGCGTCCTGCGCACCGCCCCCGCTCCGAGTGCTCCCATGCTAGCCCGCGTCGAGGCGGGTGCGGTCCTGCTCGTCGAAGAAGAGCAGGCTGGCTACGTGCGCGTCCGGCAGCCGCCCGCCAAGGCGGCCGGGTGGCTAGAGCGCGGGCAAGTGCGAGCGATTGGAACAGCCCGTGGACCCAATCATTGAAATACGCAACCTGACCAAGACCTACGACATGGGGGCGACGGCGGTCCACGCCCTCAGCGAGGTCGATCTCTGCGTGGCGGCTGGCGAATACGTGGCCATCATGGGGCCTTCGGGGTCGGGCAAGAGCACCTTGCTCAACATCCTCGGCTGCCTCGATGTGCCCACCTCGGGCCGCTACGCGCTCGGCCAAGTCCTCGTCAGCGAAATGGACGACGACGACTTGGCGCGCATCCGCAATCGACAAATCGGCTTCGTCTTTCAAACCTTTAACCTCCTGCCCCGCGCCAACGCCTTGGGCAATGTCGAACTGCCCCTGATTTACAGCGGCCTGCCAGCGCGCCAACGCCGCGAGCGGGCCGCCCGCGCCCTCGCGTCCGTGGGCTTGGCCGAGCGCATCGACCACCGGCCCAACGAGCTGTCCGGCGGCCAGCGGCAGCGCGTGGCCATTGCCCGCGCCCTCGTCAACGACCCCTCCATCATCCTCGCCGACGAGCCGACCGGCGCCTTGGACTCGCGCACCGGCGACGAGATCATGGAGCTGTTTGACCAAATGCACGCGGCCGGCAACACCGTGCTCCTAGTGACGCACGAAGAGCACCTCGCCCGCCGCAGCCGCCGCATCGTCCGCTTCCGCGATGGCCGCATCGAAAGCGATCGCCCAGCCGAGGAGGCGGCCGAGTGAAAGCGGTCTTTTGCGCCCTAGTGCTGGGCGCCTGTCAGGGGGCGTCGCCGGACTTGCCCACGGCCGAGGTCGTGCGCGGCGATTTTGCGGTGACGCATTTTGAAGCGGGCGAGGTGGCCACGGCCAGCGGCGAAGTGGTGATGTCGCCGCGGATCGGCGGCCGGCTCAAGATCATCCACCTCTGGCCCGAAGGCGAGCAAGTGGATGTCGGCGATTTGATCCTCCAGTTCGACCCGGCCGATTTTGAACGGGAGATGCTCGACCGCGAGGGCCGGCTCGAACAGGCCCAATCCGACTTTGCCAAGGCCAAGGCTTGGCACGGGCAACGCCTCGCCGACATCAAGCGCACGATCCAGCAGCGGCGGGCCGATCTCCAGCTCGCCGCGATCAACCAAGAGCGCCAGCAGTTTGCCTCGATCATCGACCAAGAGCAGGGGCGCATCAATTTGGCCAAGGCCCGGCGCGCCATGGCGGAAGCGCACCAAGAATCCGTCGCCCAAGAAGTGGTCAACCGCGTGGATTTTCGCAAGCACGAGCTGAGTATCTCCCGCCGGCAGGAGCGCTACGAAAAGGCCCGGCGCGATTACGAGCGCACCAGCGTCTATGCGGCCAAACCGGGGATCGTGGTCTATCGCAAAATCTGGAAACCGGGCACCGACGAGGAGGGCAAAGTCGCGATCGGCGACCAAGTTTGGGGAGGCCGCGCCCTGCTCGAAATCCCAGACATGAGCAAGATGCAGGTGCTGTGCCTGATCGGCGAAATGGACATTGAGCGCATGCGCGTCGGCCAGCGCGCCTTCATCCGCCTCGAAGCCTTCCCCGGGCCGGTCTTCAACGGCGTCGTAGCCGACATCGCGCCCATGGCCTCCCCCCAGCCCGGCGCGCCCGACATCCACGTCTTTGAGCTGATCATCGACATCGACGAACAGGACGCCCGGCTCAAGCCCGGTATGTCCGCCGAAGTCGAGATCGTCCTCCAGTCCCTCCCGGACGTCCTCTCCGTGCCGCTAAACGCCGTCTTTGTCCGCGCCGACCGCTGGGTTGCCTATCGGCTCCAAGGCGACGAGTTCGCCGAAGTAGCGGTCGAATTGGCCGCGCAAAACGCCACGGCCGCCGTGGTGGCTTCCGGCCTAGCCGAAGGCGACATCGTCGCCCTCAAAGACCCCACGGCCCCCCGATGAGGCTGTCTTGACCCGCCGCCAGTGGTGGATCGCCGGGCTGGGCGCGGTCGCGGTTGGGGTCGGGGCGGTTGTCGCCTTGCGGCACAAGCCCGACGCCGCGTCCTCCGTCCCCTCCTACCCCGTCCAGCAGGGCGAATTCGTCATCTCCTTGGCGCTCAAAGGCGGCGAGCTCGAAGCCGTAAAGGCCGAAAACATCGTCGCGCCCCGGGTCCGCGGTCAGCTCAAGATCGTCGAGCTCTTTCCCGAAGGCGAGCAAGTGGCCGTGGGGGATTTGCTCGTCCAGTTTGAGCAGACCGATTTTCAGAAGCGGGTCATGGACGCCGAGCAGCAAGTCGAGGTCGCCCGGGCCGACTTGGAGAAAACGCGGGCCACCCAAAAGGTCGAAATCGCCAAGCTCGAAGCCGATATCAAAAACCAAGAGGCCAACTTGCGGCTGGCCGAGCTCACGGTC
The DNA here is from genome assembly GCA_965242865.1 of Candidatus Latescibacterota bacterium. Taxonomy (GTDB): domain Bacteria; phylum Latescibacterota; class UBA2968; order UBA8231; family UBA8231. The sequence continues at coordinate 2,309,719 of CBDETK010000013.1, read as the reverse complement.
GAGCGCATGGCCTTTGAAGCCACCATCCAAAAGGAAGAGGCCCAAATCGAGGCCCACAAAGCCGAGCTGGGCTACCAGCAAGCCGTTGAGAAACTAGCGTCGCAACAGGTGGTCAACAACGCCGAGGTCAGGAAGCGTCAGCTCGAAATCGAGCGCAACGAGCGCGAGCTAGACAAGGCCCGCCAAGAGTTGGCGAGCACGACCATTCAGGCCGAAAAGCCCGGCTTGGTGGTGTACGGCAAGGTGTGGAAGGGCGAGCGGCCAGAAAAGGTGCGCGTCGGCGACGAAATCTGGGGCGGAGTCAACGTCCTCTCCCTGCCGGACCTCTCCCAGATGCAGGTCAAGACCTATGTCAATGAGGTCGAGGTCGATAAGCTCGACACCGGCCAAGTGGCGCTCATCCAGCTCGACGCCCTGCCCGGCCCCACCTTCCACGGCCGCATCAAGAGCATTGCCTCGCTTGGCCGCGAAAAGGAGGGCGAAAAAAACGTCAAGGTCTTTGACGTGGTGCTCTCCATAGAGGAACAAGACGCCCGGCTCAAGCCCGGGATGACCGCGACCGCCGAAGTCATCGTCGAGACCATCCCGCCCCGGCCCGTGGCCGCGCCCGACTCCGTGCAAACCGAAGCCGGCGAGGTGGCCGCGGCTGCCCCCCTCCCCCTGTACATCCCCTTAGACGCGGTTTTTGAAAAGGACGGCCGCGCCCTCGTCTATTGCCTCGTCCGGGGCCAGCCCGAGGAGCGGGCCGTGACGTTGGGCCAGAAAAACGAGGACTTCGTCATCGTCCAGCACGGGCTGACCCCGGACGATCGCGTCGCCCTGCGCGACCCCACCCAAGCGGTGGATCCCATCGGCGGCATGGACGCGGCCCCGGAGGCGAACGCGCCCGCCGTGCGGTAATCCATGGACCTGCGCGAAACAGCCGCCTTGAGCTGGGTCGGGCTGCTCTCGCACAAGCTGCGGACCATGCTGACCATGCTCGGCATCGTCTTTGGCGTGGCCGCGGTCATCGCCATGCTGTCCATCGGCGAGGGGGCCAAGCAAGAATCCCTCGAACAAATTCGCCAGATGGGCATTAGCAACATCATCGTCCAGCACTGGGCAAAAGACCAAGCCGGCAACGCCCCGGACGCGGACCACAACCGCTCGGCCGGCCTGACCTGGGACGACGCCCGCTCGATCGCCGCGATATGCCTGTTGGCCGATTACGCGACCCCGCAGCGCGAGGTCAAGGTCAAGGCCCAAGCCCAAGGCAACACCTTTCACACCATGGCGGTGGGCACCACGCCCGACTATCAGACCGTGATCGACGCCCGCATGAAAAGCGGCGCGTTCTTCTCGGCCGCGGACATGCGCGACGCCAAGCGCGTATGCGTGTTGGGCGCGGACGCCAAGCGCGCCCTGTTCTTTTTGGACGATCCCCTCGGCGGCCGGGTCAAAATCCGCAACCAGTGGTTTACGGTCATCGGCGTACTCGAAGACAAGGGCGCGGCCGGCGGCAAAATCGGCGGCGTACTCGAAGTGCGCAACACGGACGAGGACCTCTACGTCCCGCTGACGGTGCTGCTCAACCGCTTCCACCGCGCGCCGGGCGAGCCCGAGCTGACCCAAATCACCGTCAAAATCCCCAACTCGGACCAATTGCCAGAGGCCGCGGCCATCGTGCGCACCATCCTCAACCGGCGGCATCGCGGCGTTGAGGACTTCAAGATCGCCATTCCCGAAGAGCTGTTGCGCCAGAGCCAGAAAACCCAGCAGATTTTCAACATCGTCATGGGCTGCATCGCCGGCATCTCCCTATTGGTCGGCGGCATCGGCATCATGAATATCATGCTGGCCTCGGTGCTGGAGCGCACGCGCGAAATCGGCATCCGCCGCGCCTTGGGCGCCCGGCGGCGCGACATCCTCGCGCAATTTTTGGTCGAGTCCCTGTTGGTCAGTCTAATCGGCGGCCTGATTGGCGTGGTGCTGGGGTACGCCATCCCGGAATTGATCACCCTGTACGCGGGCTGGCGCACCATTGTCCAGCCTTGGACCATTGCCCTCGCCTTTGGGGTCTCGGCCGCGGTCGGCATTGGTTTTGGCATCTACCCGGCCCGCCAAGCCGCCCTGCTCAACCCCATTGACGCCCTGCGCTACGAATAGCCCGGCTAGCCTTTTGACGCTAGCCGCCGCGTTCCTTACTTATTAGCCCACAGCCCACAACTCACCCGCACGAGAGGAAGAGGAAGCCGCATGATCCGCTTTAAGAGAGAAGTGATTGAGCAGATGCTCGAAGACCGCAAACCCGAAATCAACCTGACCACCTATCAGCACATCAAAAAGGCCATCGACCAAGGCACAGAGGGCATGGACCCGTACACCCTGTCCAATATATGCCGCGATCTCAAGTGCCTGCCCACCGACATCGTCGAGTATGTCTGAGGGCCTCGTCCTCGGTGCCGTTGGCCCCCAATGCAGGCCCTAGGCCGCCATCTGCTCGTCGATCTGTACGATTGCGACCGCGAGCGGCTCGACGACCCCGATTACATCGCGGCCGAGTTACAGGCCGCGGCCACGGCGGCCGGCGCCCGCGTCTTGGGCACTGCGTTCCATCGCTTTAGTCCCGGGGGCGTCACCGGCGTCCTCATCGTCCAAGAGAGCCACTTGGCCGTCCACACCTGGCCCGAGCGCGGGTATGCCGCCCTCGACCTTTTTACCTGCGGCCACCAGACCGACCCCTGGGCCGCCTACCAACGGCTCAAGGACGCCTTCGGTGCAATGCGGGACAATGTAGTGGAGGTCAGCCGGGGGTTGGACGCGGTTGGCGATCGCTATTCCGCGCCTTCTAACATGCAGCGCAAGTAGCACTCGAACTCCTCGGAGCGGCCTGCAACCACGGCCCGCAGCTCGAGGAGTTCCTGCTGGCGGGCCTTCAACTTGTGAATTTTCAAGGCGACTTCGGCAACCGACGAGCCGAGATCAAATTCGGCCAAGGACCCGTCGCGCCTGAAAAATCGCACTGGCGCCCGCGGCGCCCCGCTCACCAAAACCCGCTCCTCGGGCCGCCGCGCTTTGGCCTGGGCCTGTTCCGCCTCGGCGCACAGCCGGTGCTCGACTTCCAAGCGGCCCATCAGGTCCGCGTTGGCGCTCCATTCGGCTTCGAGGCGGTCGGCGATGTCTTCCAATAGCTCTTGCTTTTGCTGAATTTCGTCCGGCCCGTCGTCCGCCTCGATCTTCATCTGCTCGCTGTAGTGCAGGTTCGCGCTGTACAGCCCGACCCCGAGCCGCTCCCGCGCCTCCTGATAGAGCATGAGTTGGGCCGACAGGCCCCGGTCGGGTTGCTGGGCCAACTTCTGGATGAGGACGCTGATTTCCCAGTCGTAGGCGAGGCACAAGCGCTCGGCTAAACTGTCCTGCCGCGCCTCCAACGCCACCAACTTCCAGTCGATTTCGACCGTGCGCTGCACCAATTTGAGCGAGGAGCGCAGGGCGTTGCCCAGCTCGGCCGAATCCGCGGCGCTCCGCTTCAGGCTGTCGATGCGGGCGGACAGCACCTCGGCTTCGGCCGCAACCCCCAAGCGCTGGCCGGCGAGGGAGTCGAGTTGGCTTTCCAAGGCGCGGTACTGGGCCTTTAGCAGGCCCAACTGGACCGAATCCCCGCGCACGACGCCGGGCAGGGCCGATCCCAAAACAAACCAAAGAATGAATGAGCTTCTCATCGCGAATCTAGGCCGTATTTGTCGAGTTTGTAGTACAGGGCACTCGTCTTGATGCCCAAGAGCGAAGCCGCCTTGGTCTTGACGTGCTGCGCTTCTTCGAGGGCCCGAGCGATTAGGTCCCGCTCCAGCTCGTCGAGGTGCTCGTTGAGTAGCAAGCTCCCGTCGTCCGCCGCTTCCGCCGCCACCCCCTCCTCGGCCGCCTCGTCAAAAGCCAGCGGTAAATCGTGGTAGCCGATTTCCTCCCCGTCGACCAACACCATGGTGCGCTCGATGATGTTTTCCAGTTCGCGCACATTGCCCGGCCACGGGTAGCTTTTTAGGCTGGTCAGGGCTTCTTCGGTTAGACGCTTCGGCGGAATGTTCATTTCCCCGCATTTTTTTTCGGTAAAGTGCTGCACCAATAGCTCGATGTCCTCGCGCCGGTCCCGCAGCGGCGGCAAGGTGAGGGGGATGACCTCCAGCCGATAGAAGAGGTCCTCGCGGAAGGTTCCCTGTTCGACCATGCGCTTGAGCGGCCGGTTGGTGGCCACCACCACCCGCGCATCCACGTCGAGCGGCTGCTCGCCCCCCACGCGGTCGAACTGCTTTTCCTGCAACACCCGCAACAACCGAACTTGGGTCTCCAGCGGGACATCGCCGATCTCGTCCAAAAAAATCGTCCCCCCCTCGGCCAGTTCAAACTTGCCCTTTTTGCGACGCACGGCGCTGGTAAAGGCCCCGCGCTCGTGGCCAAACAACTCGCTTTCGACCAATCCGGCCGGCAGCGCGCCGCAGTTGACCTTGACGAACGGACCTTTGCTGCGGCTGCTCTGGTAGTGGACAGCGCGGGCCACGAGCTCCTTGCCGGTGCCGCTTTCTCCGTAGATGAGCACCGACGACGACGACGACGCCACCTTGCGTACGCGCTCGCGCACGGCCTTGATCCGCGGGGATTGGCCGACGATTTCGCCGAAGTTGTAGCGGCTGTCAATCTCTTCGCGCAAATAGCGGTTTTGCTCGAATAAGTGTTCCCAGTCGCGCAGTTTGGCCTCGGCTTCGCGGCGGAGGGTTTGGGCTTCCCGCAGCTTGGCTTGGGCTTCCCGCAGCTTGGCTCGATAGTCGAGCCGCTTGTTGACCTTCATCCACAGTTCGTCTGGGAGGAAGGGTTTGACGATGAAGTCGATTGCCCCCCGCTCCATGGCCTCTACCGCCAACTTCCGGGTGTCGTAGGCCGTCATCATCATCACGTCGGTGTCGGGGGCTTGGCGCTGCACCGCCTCTATCACCGCCAAGCCGTCCATCTCCTCCATGCGGTAATCGGTGAGGACCAAGTCAAAGGGCTGGTCCTTCATCCGGGCCAATCCTTCGCGCCCGCTGCCCACGGCCACGGCGCGATGCCCCATCTTGTTCAAGCTCAGCACCAGCCCGTCGCCGAGGCTTTGGTTGTCGTCGATAATCAGAATCCGGCCCATGGCCCTCCATCCTTGGACTGCGGCAGGCGCAGGCGGCACACCGTGCCTTGGCCTGGCCGACTGTCTAGTTCGATCCGGCCGCGGTTTTCCTCGACCGCCCGCGCCACCAACGCCATCCCTAGGCCGGACCCTTTCTCCTTGGTCGTAAAGAACGGCTCAAAAAGGCGCGCCTGCACCTCCTCGGACATCCCTGGGCCATCGTCGGCCACCTCGACGACGACGTCCCCGCCCGTGGCCGTGGCCCGCACGGTCAAGTGCCCGCCGTCGCGCATGGCTTGAACGGCGTTCTTCATCAGGTTGAGCAGTGCCCGCTCCAGCTGCTCGGCGTCGATGTAGCACGCCAAGTCGGGCGCGATGTGTGCCTCGTAGCGGATGCCGGCCGCCTGCATTTCCGGGGCGAGCAAAAAGGCCACGTCCGCCACGAGTGGGGCCAGCGCCGTGGGCTGCGGCTTGGCCGGTGCGGGCCGAGCAAATTCGAGAAACTCGGTAATTACGCCGTTGAGCCGGCGCACTTCCTCAATGACCTTCTCGATGTGCTGCTTGCGCTCGTCGCTGGCGGGCAAGTCGCCGGCGATCAGGCCGGCGTACAGCTCAATACTGCCCAGCGGATTGCGGATCTCATGGGCCACGCCGCCCAGCATGAGGCGCAGCTGGGCGTCGCGGGCACTCAGCTTGCGCCGCATCTCCTCCATGGCCTCGCCCAAGTAGCCGATTTCGTCGTCGGACGCGGTGACCACCTCTTGGGCCAAGTTGCCGCGGCCGATGGCGCGTGCCGCCTCGACCAGCTTTTGGATGGGCCGCGTCAGGGTCCGCGCCAACCCCCAGGCCACCCCGACCGTGAGCAACGCACTCAGTCCGGCAAAAATCAGCACGGACCGTCCGAAGACGCGGATGGAGTCCACAAACCGAGCGCCGATCTCGACTCCGACGATTGCGACGACCTCGCCGCGGTCAAAAATGGGGGCGTACCCTGTCATGTATGGAACATCGCCGTCATAAAAAAATACCGAATGTGCGGTACGGCCCTGCCAAACCTTTTCCAACTCTCGGCGGTGCAAAATTCGCTTGGGGTACTCGCGGCCAATGGGCATCAGCCCATCGGTGTCGAGCAGCGAGCGGTACTGGCGGTCGAAAACGAAAATCTGCCGAGCACCGACCCCTTGTTCGGCGCGCTGCAATTTGCTTACTAGGGTTCGGTAAAGATTGGAGTGCTCGCGGCCTGGGTGCAAGTAGCGCAGCACATTGCCGGACAGATTGGTGCTCACCAGCGTGGCAACCGATACGAGATGGTCGCGCATCTGCCGCTCCAAGCTGCGGTCCGTCAACTCGAAGAGCACCCAACCCGACAGGCCGACGACGACCATGACTAGCAACACGAAACTGAGGATCAGCTTGTGGCCAATCCGCGTCCGCGGACGCTCGCCCCCTTGGACGGACTCGACAACTTGGCGCATCCTACATCCTACTTGATTTTGATAATGTACCGTCTTAAAAAAAGACCAACAAGCCGAGTAATAGTTCTCGCTGACTGGCTAAAAAAAGGGAATGCCCCGTGAAATACCTCATCTTAGTCGCCTGTGGCGCGCTGGCCGCCTGCGGCACGGCCGATGACGACCAAGGCGCGGTGACCGTTCACTTTGACCACACCGTGGCCGCGGCCGATCTCAAACGAGAGGAAATCCTCTACACCAATGCCGCTGGCAACGAATACGGCGTCACCCGGCTGGAGTACATCGTCTCGGATATCGCCTTAGAGACGGCCGGCGGTCAGCGCGTGGAACTGGCCGCCTTCCACTATCGCAACGCCTTTGAGGGTGCGACCCGCAGCCTTGCGGCCCAAGTGCCCGGGGGCACCTATACGGCCCTGCACTTTACCTTTGGCCTCGACGAGGCGCGAAACAAAACCGGGGCGCTGCCCAGCGTCGATTCCTTCAACAACATGGCTTGGCCGGTGCCCATGGGCGGCGGCTACCACTACATGCGCTTGGAGGGCCTTTTTCGCACGGTCGACGGCACCGGCGCCTTTCTCACGCACACCGGCCCGGCCGGCCGCGCAGATTTTTCGTTTGCCGTCTCCCTGCCGCTCGCCCTCACCGTGAGCGGCGACGAGTGGGCCATCGCCGTGGTGATGGACCTCAACGAGTGGTACGACGCGCTGTACGACTTTAATGGCCGCGCCGGGATTATGGGCAATGCCGACGCGCAACAGACCTTGCGGGAAAACGGCGTCACAGTCTTTTCCCTAGGGGCCATCGGGCGACTCGACCGCGACCGAGGGGCCTAACGCCATGGTGCTCGGAGCCTTGCTCCTGCTGGGGCTAGTCGCCTGCGGCCAAGACGCGGCCGTACCCCCTGCGCATCCGCCGAGGCCAACCCCCTACGAGCTCGCGGTGCCGGCGGGATTTCCCGCGCCGACCATCCCGCCGGACAATCCCCTGACCGTTGAAGGCATTGCCTTGGGCGAGCGGCTCTTTGCCGATCCCATCCTATCGGTCGATAGCACCATAGCCTGCGCCTCGTGCCACCTGCCCGAACACGCCTTCTCCGATCCCCGGCCCTTTAGCCAAGGCGTCGGCGGCCCCACCAGCCGCCACTCCATGCCGCTTTTTAACGCGCTCTGGAGCCGGTCCTTTTTCTGGGACGGACGCGCGGCCAGCCTCGAAGAGCAAGCACTCGAACCGGTGCAGCAGGCCGTAGAAATGGGCGAGGACTGGGACCGCGTGGTGGCCAAACTGGAGCGGCATGCCGAGTATCCCGCGCTCTTCGCCCGCGCCTTTGGCGACGCGCTCATCAGCCGGCGGCGGGTCGTCCAAGCCATCGCCCAGTTTGAGCGCACCCTGATTTCGGCGGACAGCAAATACGACCGCTGGTTGGCTGGCCAAGCGGCCTTTACGCCAACCGAGGAACGCGGCTTCATCCTCTTTCACACCGAGGCCGGCGACTGCTTCCACTGCCACGTCGCCCCGCTTTTCACGGACAACGAGTTCCACAACACCGGGCTGGAGCTCGACCCCCGCGATGAGGGGCTGGCCGCGCTCAGCGGGAAACGCCTCGACCGCGGCAAATTCAAGACGCCCACCCTGCGCAACGTAGAGTACACCGCGCCGTACATGCACGACGGTCGCTTTCAGACCTTGGCCGAGGTCGTCGCGCACTACGACGCCGGCTTTCACCGCACGGTCCTGACCGACCCCCTGTTGCTCGTCCGGCCCAACCTCGACCTCAACCGGGCCGACCAAGACGCGCTCGTCGCCTTTTTGAAAACCCTTTCCGACCCTCAATTACAGGCCCGGTGACGCGCTTATGTCGCTGTTTCTTTTATAGGTTACTTTTCTCTTGATTGAGTTTCAGAATTTCGTATAATACAAGCACTTAGCACAAAATCAGAGCCGGTTTAACTCCTCATCTAGCGAGGTTTTAGTGCCCACGATAACCAAGAAGGATCTAGCAAAATCAGTGGCCGATACGCTCGGCTGCAAAAACAATCTGACGTTGGAAATGGTCAATAGCCTTTTCGAGGCCATGCGCGAAACGCTTATCGAAGGCAACCGCATTGAAATCAGGGGATTCGGCGTACTCGAAGTCAAAGACACCAAACCCAAGCCCGCGGCGCGCAACCCGCGCACCGGCGAGGTCGTGTACGTGCCCGCCCGCCGCAAGACGCACTTCAAGCCGGGCAAACAACTCAAAGAAGCCCTGCACGACACCCGCTCGGCCCCAGACCCCGACGACGCTTGGGACTCCTAATCGTTGGAAATTCTCATCGCATATATCTGGGGCTTGCCCTGCTGCTCGCCGCTGGGGTCCGCGCCGAGCAACGCCTGCACATCGGCGCGGACCCGCGCATCGAGCTGCTCACCGCGGTCCAACTCCTCAGCCAGTATCGCTATCTGACGCCCTATCGAGTGGATTACGCCGCCGACCTCGTCGCGCACTTCTCGCGCTATCCCCCCCAGCAGGCCGTGGCCTTTTTCCGCAGCCTGAGCGCGGACAGCGGGTGGTCTGACGCCTACCCAACCGCCATGCTCTACCTGTCGGACCCGCCCGCATTAGAACCAACCCAACCCATTCCCCCCCACCTCTACCGCGCCTTCCGCAACGAGGAAAACTTTACGCGCTTCGTCCGAGCGTTGCGCGCCTTTGCGCGCCAGCCCAGTTCAACCACTTCTTTGCCCACAGCCAAACGCTCTATCAACGCTTGGCGACGAGCCTCCGCGAGGCCCTCGCCGGGGCCGATCCCACCGGCGACGTCGAAGCCTATTTCGGCACCCGCCAAGTCAGCTACCACCTCGTCCTCAGCCCGCTCTTGCACCACGGGGGATTTGGGCCGCAGCCCTAGCGCACCAACCGCCGGAAAAGCTCTTGCTGGGGCGGGGCGGCGAGCAGGTCGTCCAAGGTCCCGCGCTCCAACCCCTCGGCAATAACCGCAAAACTCTGCCGCACCACGGCCGCGGTCTGTTCGACTTCGGGCTCGCCGTGGGCGCAGTTGAACATGAACCCAGCCGCCAAGATCACGCCGCGGCGGGCGTTCTCTTGGATGAACAGGGTGTGGACCTGGGCCGCTGTTGCGGCATCGGCCGCGCCGAAGTGGATGCGGGGATGCGCCGCCACCCCCTCGCAGCACGCGTCAAGCCCAACGGCCGCGGCCGCGGCGTTTACCTGCTCCTTAAACGAGGCGCCGATGCGCTCGAAGTGGCCCACTGCGTCGCGGCGCTCCAACTCTCGTAAGGTCGCCAGCGAGGCCGCCACGCCAATGTTGTCGTCCCAATAAGCGCTGGAGATAAACATCTGCTCGGCTAAGGCCATAAACTCCCGCTTGCCGACCACCGCGCCCATGGGATAGCCATTGGAGATGGCCTTGGCAAAAACAGAGAGGTCCGGCGTCACGCTCGCGTATTCCTGCGCGCCGCCCAAGGCCACCCGGAACCCGGACGAGACCTCGTCAAAAATGAGCACCACCCCGTAGTGCGACGCCAACTCCCGCACCTTTTCGAGATAGCCCGGCGGCGGCTCGTCCGAGCGCATCGGCTCCATGATGATACAGGCCAACTCGCCAGCATGTCTTTCGAGCAGGGCCGTTAGTTCATGGAGATCGCCGTACGCAAAAGGCAGGGCCGTGCCCTCCAGACAGCGGGGCACCCCAATCGGCTCAATGCCATTAAAGAGATGAGCGGCCAGCCGCTCTGCCCCGAGGTTGGCCGCTTGATACCAGTCGTGCCAGCCGTGATACCCGCAAAACAGCACCTTGTCGCGGCCGGTGACTCCGCGCGCGATCCGCACGGCAATGGCGCAGGCCTCGCCCCCGCCCTTGCAGTAGCGCACCATCTCGGCCGAGGGCACGATCCGCACCAGCACTTCGGCCAGTTCCACGGCCGATTCTTGGACGATGCTATAGATCGCCCCCCGGTCGATCTGGGCGCGGACCGCGGCATCGACGACCTCGTCGGCATAGCCCAAGATCACCGGCCCCACCGCGCTGGTCCAATCGATGTATTCGTTGCCATCCACATCCCAGATGCGACAGCCTTGGGCGCGCTCGGCGTAGATGGGGCTGACGCCGAGCGCGGCCCGGGTTGGCCGCCGGCTGATGAGCTGGGTGGTGCCGGGGATGAGTGCTTTGGCGCGCTCGTAGATTTGCAACGAGCGGCGCACCGAATGTTCTCGCATGATACAAGCTCCTGTTGCCTTACCGCCCGCTGCGGAGCGGGTTTTCGCGGGAAAAAGGCGTTTGGGGGGCGTTGGTCACGCGCAGCCAAGAGCGATACGGCGAGCCGCCTTCCCCGGCGCTGGCAAAGTCGCACAAGCGCAGCGTGCGGCCGTCTGCGGCCCCCACATCCAGCGCCACCATCGCCTCAGCCTCCACCAAATCCCCTTGCAGGGCTACCGCGTTGAGTGCCGGCACCTCGGCCGGGTCTATGGCGTTGAGCCGGCGGTCGTAGGTCAAGAGCACCGGCCCCCGAAAAATCGAGACCGTACCGCGGCACTCCCGTTCGCCGCGCCAGTAGTGCAGGGACATGTCCAAGTTGAGGTCAATGGTATCCCCGGGCTGCCAGTGCCGCGTCAGCGTCCGGTACGCCCCCGCGTCCGCTGTGCTGGCGGCCTCGCCGTTTACTCGCACCTTCGTTTGCTGCGACCAGTAGGGCACTCGCAATTTGAGCGCAAACTCCGCGGCCTCGGCCGGATCGACGCGAATGCGCACGCGCCCGCTACGGGGGTACTCCGTCTGTTGGGTCAGCACCACGACCACGCCGCGTTCCAGCTCGGTCTGCATCCGGCCCGGGCCGTACCAATTGAGTACCAGCCCGTCCGCGTCGCGCATGAGCGCCCAGTCCGCGACCATGCCCAACCCGCGCGCTCCATTGACGCTGCAGCAGTTCAACTCGGGGCTGCCTTCGCGCGCCTGAAAGACTATGTCGTGGGCACTCGCCTTGCGCACTCCGTCCATCGGCGTGTTGTACGTGACCCAGCGACCGCTCGCCGAGTGCAGGCCGAGGATGGAGTTGAGGGTGGAGAGCTCGAGCTCGTCGGCCACAATCGAGTTGCCGGTCAGCTTGAGCATCTCCACGCTCGCAGCCACCCAAGCGATGGTGCAGCAGGTCTCGATCGCGCCTTGGTGGTAGGGGTTGCCTTGGGCGGCTTCGCCCGAAGAAAAGCCGCCGTTGTTGTGCCGGTCGAGCTCGACGATGCTCCACCAGATCTGCTCAAAAGCCCGGCGGTAGGGGGCCTCGCCGGTGATCCAGTACAACTCGGCCAAGGCCATGATCGGATGCAGGCTTTCCCAGCGCGGCTTGGGCGTTTGGAAGAAGGGCTGGCCGGCCAAGGCTCGATTGAGATAATCGCCCGCGAGCGGCTGCCCGTCCGCGTCTAGCGCGGCGAACTCATCGACCCACTGCAAGGCCAAGGCGAGATAGCGATCTTGGCCGGTCTGACGGTGGAGGAGGCACAGGACGTGGACCGGGGCTAGGTTCATCTCCGTACTGCCGGTATCGACCAGCCGCGGACGCTTTTTGCCCCCAAACTTCCGGCCCAAGAGCGCGGCCATGGCCTCGACGCAGTGCAAGACCTGTGAATCGCGGCTTTCCTCGTACCAGAGCAACAAGCCCAGCATGGCGTGATAATGCCCCCAAGCGTCCCACGTGGCGCCGCGCTTGTTCGCGACGTTGGGCGCGTACCCGGTCAGGCGGTGGCGGTGCGGCCAAGGGCCGAGATAGCCGTCTGCGTCTTGGTGGGCGATGAGTTGAGCGACGAAGGCTTTGAGGTGCCTTTTTAGCGTTGGGTCGCCGGTCAGCCGCAGGATTTGCACGGCACTCGTCAGGTACTTGCCGGCAAATTCTCCGGCCCACGGCATCTGATCGCGATAGGGCTTGCGGTCGCGGTCGGCAAACATGGCCAACATGGCCGGATTGGCCGCGGGCGCGATGAGCAGCCACTGCTCGGTGACCGCAAGCAAGTAGGCCGCCAACGGACCGTCGAGGGCGTAGTGGGTGCGGGACGAGCGGGTCAGTGCGGGTTGTACCGCCAGATGGCGGTCAGGAAAAGGGTGCATAGCGTCTCCTCTCGGTGGGGGGCTGTGGTGCGCTTTGTCGGTAGCGGCGTTGGATAATTTGACAGCCCGCTTATGTTTGGCTTTTTTGGCATCCAACCTCAACTTCTAAACGGACGGATCTTCATCATGCAACGCGCCTTGTCGCTTCTCGCCCTCTTGCTAGGGCTGCCGCTGGCCACCTACGCCTTTGATGGAAACCGCGAAGGCTTTCTGTTCGGTTTTAGCCTCGGGCCGGGCTACCAGTTTATCGAGCAGGAGTGGCTCATCGACGACGAGCGATCCCAGCGCGAAGACCGCGACCCGACCTTTGGCACCGCGCTCCGGTTCGGCTACGGCCTCACCAAGCACCTCGTCCTAGGCTGGGTCTTGGACTTGGGCAGCGGCACGGATGACGACGCGATCAAGCTCCTCGGCACCGCGGTTGAAAGGGGCAGTACCCGCTTTGAGATCGACGGCTTTAGCGCGACCTATTTCTTCAAAAAACGCGCTCCATCGCCCTTTGTCGAGGCCGTCATCGGCACTGCCCGCTGGGACGACGGCGGAGCCAACATTCTCGATGGCCTCGGGCTGGCCGGCAGCATAGGCTACGAGGTACACAAGCACTGGATGATCAAAGGCACCATCGGCTGGGGCGCACCAAGCGCAGAGGCTACCATCGACGACCAAGCGATCAAAGCCGACGTCACGGGCTTGGGCCTCGCCTTCAACGCCAGCTATCTGTGGTACTGAAGAGCGGGCGCGGCAAAGTATAAAGCATATTATAATGTAGGCTAAGGGTTTTCGTTGACCAAGACAAGAGACTGATTTCTGCCCCGGTTGAGCTCTCTGAAAAAGCCGGAGGCGCGATAGGCCGCCATCCCTTCCATAAGCTAACCAAAATTTGCTTTTGCTTGTCTTGACAAAGACAAAAGAATACCATAGTTACTATTAGAATAGAGTTAGGAGCAACTAATGCAAAAGCCAACGGTTATAGATTTATTCAGCGGGTGCGGAGGAATGTCTTGGGGGTTACATAAAGCGGGTTTCAGTGTGCTAGCTGGCGTTGATATATGGAGCAGAGCCTTAGAAACATTTCACTTTAATCATCCGACTGCTAGCACGATAAAAGCAGATATAGCCGACTTGGACCCATATTCGTTAATGTCAATGCTAAAATTAGAAAAAGGTACTCTTGATTGCCTCATTGGCGGCCCTCCTTGCCAAGGGTTTTCAAAAAATGTGCCAGCGGCCTATCGTTTTCTCAGAGATCCGCGCAATCAATTATTCCGCGATTTTTTGCGCTTCGTTGAGGCCATGTTGCCCAAAGTTGTCGTTATGGAAAATGTTGCGGAGATTTATAGGGCGTACGACGGATCCGTACGGGCAGAAATTATCAATAGCTTACGACAGTTTGGCTATGAAATAGATACCGCTATTTTATACGCCCCAGACTATGGTGTCCCACAGCGCAGAAGGCGTTGCTTTTTCTTCGCTTCGAGAACGGAGATCAAACCCGCACTTCCACCGCCTACTTTTGGTCCCGATCATGTAAACGTCTTATTCGGCACCGTAAAGCAGTACCATTCCGCTTGGGAGGCAATCTCAGATTTGCCCGTTTTGGAAAATGGTGAAGGGTATGAGCCTATGGAGTACAGTCTTCAGCCGCAAAACGAATATCAAGTAGATATGAGAGAAGATTCGCGTATTCTCTACGATCACCTTACACGAGCGTTAAATGAAAAACAATTTACTCGAATTTCGTCTTTGGGACCAGGCCAAGGAATAAAAAATTTACCAAAGAAAATCAGACCAAAATCGGGATATAGTGGTGCTTATGGAAGACTTGATTTTGAAATGATTGCGCCAACAATTACTAGGTGGGTATTCCATCCTGGATCCGGGCGCTTCTGTCATCCTCGGGAAGCTAGATTGCTAACTATCCGAGAAGCGGCGAGGCTTCAGTCTTTTTCTGATGATTTTAGATTTACGGGTACTTATATTGAAAAATCTCATCAAGTGGGAAATGCTGTTCCTCCTCTAATAATGCAAAATATGGCGACGAACATTAAAGTCTGCCTTCGAGTTTTGCCAAAAGAATCGCAACAACATCGTCTGCTGCGAGACGCTGCGGTTCAATACAAAACTCGTATGCATCTTTAGGAAAAATAAAGCGTTCAAAAAATTGTTTTTGATTCGGATACCACCGAAAAACCAGCACATTGTCTTTAATGCGTCTCGCCTGTAGGCCCTTTTTGTTCCCATCGGTCCAGGCCCATTTCAGGTCGTTCTCCTTATATTCAATCAATTTCTCTTCAAAATAAACGTAATGCTTTCTGTTTTTTGATTTTAGCAAAATGGATACTCGCTTTTCTTTTACTCCCTGAATTCCTGCATCTTGCCGAACTTTCTCGCTGTACCAATGCTTGAGCAGAGCAGCTCCAAGCCGTTCAGTAGGCGACTCAGTAGAGAGCGTACCAAAGCCAAGCTTCTCGGCTTTTGCAAAAATATCTGCTCGCTGTATGACGACCTCAAACTCACAAGGCAGAATGATTGCATTTTGATTTACTTGAGCCGCCTTAATTGACCAGCCAATTTTGCTTTTTTCATCAACTACATCGAATAGATTTTTGCTCCTAGTATGCGAGAGAGGATCAACCGATGGAATATCTTTGACATACGTAAATATGGCTTCCCAGATATAATCCTCTATATCATCGACAAAAGGAATCGCGTAAACTGCACGGATGGCTTCGACTAAGCGTTGTTTCTCTTTATCGCTTAGGTGGTACATTAGCAGCCAAACAGGGCAAAGGCGAAATTCGGCGGCGGCGCGACGATATCGCTCCGATTTTGCAGGTAGTGCCGCGCCTGCGCGGGCGGCAGCAGGCTTTCCAACTCGGCCCAGCCGATGCGCGCCATTTCGGCCTTGAGATCTTCGGGCGCAAACTCGGACCGCATCGGCTCGCCCAGCCGCTTCACGAGGCGTTCTAGCTTGTCGTTGAGGGGTACACTCTGTTCGGGGGCTAGCGGCAGCTTGTAATCGCAGACGAGGCGGCTACCCGGGGCCGCAACCGCCGCAATACAACCAAGCGTCTCCCTGATGGCGTCCTGGGTCAGGTAGTAAGTCGTCCCCAGCCACGAAAAAAATGCGGGTTGCCCGGCGTCGAACCGGCTGCTCCTAAGCACCTCGTCCAACCGCTCGGTCTCAAAGTCAACCGGCACGAATGCCACGTTGGGTGGGATGTGCCCGGCGACCCGGCCCACGCGCTCGCGCTTGATCCGCTGGGTCGCGGGATGATCCACTTCAAACACCTGCACCTGATCTGCCAACTCGCGACCGCGCAGGGCAAAGGTGTCGAAACCAGCCCCGAGAATCACGTACTGCACGAGGCCCGCTTTTATGGCCTCATTGAGACAGTCTTCGGCGTAGCGGACGCGGAGGATGTTCTCGGTGTGGATGGGATGGAACGGAGCGAGCAGCTTATTGACCACCAGCCAGTTGAGCAAGCGATTTTTGACGATGAGACGCCACCCCAGCGACAGCATATCCACCGCGTACTCGTCGGCAAAAATCGGCACTGGATTCCACTGCCAGTGATGGGCGCGGATCCCGGCGGCCAACGAGGCGGTCGTGCTCGTGCGACGCATGTCCTACCCGCTTTTGCACCGATCCGTCCGACTCACTCCTGCTCTTCCATCTGGTCGTAGAACTGGACGATCTTGCCCCGATTTTCAGAGGCGTTGAACGCCATGCCGGCCCGCGGGTGTTGGTTGAGCAGGCCGGTGATCATGTAGGGATAGTCGTAGCCCCATAGCAGCTTGGAGCGGAGCGGCTCAATGTATTGCTCAATGCACTTGAGCACGGGACGCAAGCGAAATTTCGGGTTGTGCAAAAAGCCCAGCAAAAGCTCCATCTGGCAATTGCCGGCGCCGCGGCCTAAGCCGGCAAAACTCGCATCCACGCAATTGGCCCCCAGTATCGCGGCGTCGATGGTGTTGGCAAAAGCCAGTTGCCGATTGTTGTGAGCGTGGATGCCGACCTCTATCGGGGTGCCCTCGCAGTATTCGAGAAACATGGTGCAAAGCGCGCGAATCTGCTCGCTGTAGAGCGAGCCAAAGCTATCGACCACGTACACGGCCCCCACGTCTGAGCGCACCAGCATCTCCAGCGCACTTTTGACCTCGGACTCCGGCACGGTGGAAACGGCCATTAAGTTTAAGGTCGTCTCGTAGCCCTTGTCGCTGGCGTCCTTGATCATGTCCAATGCCAGCGGCATCTGGTGGATATAGGTGGCCACGCGGATCATGTCCAACACGCTTTCAGACGCCGGCAGGATGTCGGTTTTGTAATCGCTTTTTTCGGCGTCGGCCATAGCCGCCAACTTCAGCGGGGTGTCGTTGCTGCCGACGATGCGGCGCATGTCCTCTTCGAGGCAGTGCTTCCACGGCCCAAACTCGCCCGGCGGAAACTGCGCCCGCGAGTTGATGTACCCGATCTCCATGTAGTCGATCCCGGCCTCGATGCAGGACTCGTACACGCCTTTGACTACGCTGTCTTCAAACCAATGGTCGTTCATCAGGCCGCCATCGCGGATGGTGACATCAACGACCTTGATTTCCTCCCGATACCCGAGCCAATTGTCGGCCCAAGTTGCTCGGTTTGCCTCGCTCATTGCCCTCTCCTCGTTGGTTGTAAATCAAGTATTGTCGGAACGATATAACGATATACTGCGGCGCGACCGGCACAAGGTCAAACCAACCCCAGCCCGGTCTAGGCTTGCGCTACGGTTATGGCCCGCAGCTTGTCCGCGTCGATTTCCACTCCCAGCCCCGGCTTTTCAAACGGATACAAGTAGCTGCCCTCGGCCCGCACCCGTTCTGCGGCCGGCGAGGCCGTGTACAGCACCGGCCCCATGGGGTCGCAGGGCAAGTTGGTGTTGGGCATGGCAATGCCAAGGCTAACTTGCGCTGAAACCCCCAGCGTCGATTCCTGATCCGTGCCGATTAGGCAGCGGAACCCGGCCGCCTCCGCGAGGGCGAAAAGCCGGCGGATGTGCGTTGGGCCGCCGCAGACGCAGGCGAGATTAAAGGCCGTACAGGCCCGTTTTTCAATGGCTTCCATGCCCAAGGCGAGGCCGTTGATGTGCCAACTCACCGGCAGGTCAACGCGCCGCACAAATTCGGCCGAGACCCGCAGATTGCCCGAGGGCTGCTCAAAGTGATACGGCGCGTGGTGGCGGAGGACATCGGCGTAGCGGACGGCCGTCTCCCAATCGGCGAAACGCCCGGAAAAGTCAATGGACTTGAGCTTGAGCCGGTCGTCAAAGCGGCACTGGGCCTCGCCCAAGAAGCGGTCGTCGAGCGCGCTATCGCCCGACACGTAGTAGCGGAACAGGTGATGCCCCAAGGCGAGCAGCCGCTGGAGATAGCCCAGCGTGCGCTCGAAGTCGTCTTTTACCTGCCAGCCAAAGATCGGATAGCAGCAATAGAGCTTCTCCCGCATCTTGCCGCCCAAAAGCCGATAGGCCGGCACCCCTTGGGCCTTGCCATTGAGATCGTAGAGGGCCAGATCAATGGCCGAGGCGAGGTGGAGGTCGGTCACCGAGCTGTGGAAGGCGTGGCCGAGCAACAGCTCGTTGATCTCGGTAATGGCGCCGGCGTCCCGCCCCACCAACAGCTCGTTGTACTGCCGGGCAATGGCCGCCAAATCCTCGGCGCGGCTGTCGGACGCCTCGCCCCAGCCGACCGGGCCGTCCTCGACAAAGACTTGGACCAGCACGTGCCCGGAGACGTGGCCGTAGTAGCGCGGGGTCTCTATCTGAATGGTTTCTACTTTGGTGATTTTCATGGATTTCTCCTTTGCAATGAGTCTGGGACCGAGGGCAAGATGCCCTCGATCCTCGGCAGGCGGGTCGCTGCGGTCGCGTACTGAGGAGCAGACAAAACGAGGGCCGCCTACTGGTTGTAGCGATCCCGGTACATCGCCCGGAGGGCTTCGGCCTCTTTGGGATCGAGCCCCTTCATCCAAGCGTGCTCTTCCTCGGCCAGCAACGCCTCCACCTTGGCGTGGTACTTGTGCTCCATAGCCTCGCTCTTGCTCGCGGCCGCTTTGACCACGGCTGGCAGGAACTTCACGTAGTAGTGCTTGGCCACTTCGTACATGCCGTGCCAATGCGTGTAGTCCGGGCCCATCATGCTGGCGCCGTGGCGGGCGCGGCGGCCTTCGTGATGCCAAAGCTCCCAGAACACCCACTGGACCTCGTGTTCAAACGGAGCGTCCGGCTTTAATACCCCGTCGGCCTTGAGCTCGTCCATCATAAGCTTGGCCGGCCGGGCGAACTTCTCGTTGTAAAGGACGACCAAGTCGTCGAACTGCTTGTAGAAATTATCGACGTACGTGTCGCTGTGGCAGTTGAGACAGGCCCCTTTCATCTTCTCGCGCCGCTCCTGCCAAGTGACGATTTTTTGGACCACCCGCGGAACCGTCTGGCTGACGAGTTGTTCGTTCTCCACGACCTTCTCGACCGTCTCGACGACCTCCCCGGAGTCGGGCAAGGCCCGCGTATCGGGATAGTCTTCCCTAAAGCCATCCGCGAAAATTACCAGATTCTGTTTGGTGCTAATAATCGGTCGCAAGGTCCAGCTAATGCGCTCGCCCACGTCGTGGCTGTTGGCTTCGTACACGCCCTGCGGCGTCATGTAGCTGCTGATGTGACAGGTGGCGCACGTCGGGGCGGCCGAGTAGTCGCGGCCGAGGACCCAGTCGCCGTCCTTGTCCAGCGCCATGCGGTCGCGGTTGGCGTAGAAGGCAATGCCGTGCTTGGACTCGTTGTAAATCTCGATCTGCGGGTGGTCAGGCCCCATGTGGCACTTGCCGCAGTTTTCCGGGCCGCGCGACAGCTTGGCTTGGAAGGCGTGGCGCGAGTGGCAGGCGTGGCACGACCCTTTTGAGCCGTCGGGATTGAGCCGCCCCATGCCGCTGTTGGGCCAAGTGTCGGCATCGATGACCGGCTTGTTCTCCTTGCCGGTGCGCACGATCTCGCCCGCTTCGTCGCGCTCAAAGCGCACGATGCTGCCATGGCACTGCCAACAGCCGTTGACCGCGTCGGCGATGTTGTCCGGTAGGCCGGCCGCTTTCTCGGCGAGCACGTTGTCGAGACTGGCCAAAATTTCGCCGGCGCGGGCGTGGTGGCTCACCGAAAACTGCTCAAACTCGCGGACGTGGCAGGTGGCGCAGTCCTTGGGCGTCACCAGCGCCGAGACCCAAACCCCTTCGTGCTTCCACGCGTCCTCGTCGGTGCTGTTGGCCGCGTGGCAATCGAAGCAGCCCACCCCCAATTCGGCGTGGCGCGATTCCTCCCACTCCATCACCAACGCCGGGCTATCTTGGCGATGACAGGACACGCAGGCCGCGCTCGACTGCTTGACCACGGGGCCGGGGTCCTCCTCCTCGCGGGCCATTCTCGACTCGTGGTAGGCAACCACGAGCAGCGACAGCAAGAACAAAAACGAAAGCACCGCCACGATGTAGCGCTTAGCCGTCAGTGTCATTTGAGCAACCCTCCCGATTTTAGGTCCAGTGCCAGTGCCCACTCAGGGTGTGGGGCCGGGATCGAGGCTCTCCCACACGGTCAGCGCGAGAAAGCCGAGAAACGCGATGACGCCCAGACACACCGAGGCCGTGTCCGAAAAGCGCAAGCGCCGTTGCAGATAGCTTTCGATGAACGGCCAGAACAAAAGCACCACTAGCCCGGCCGTCATCAGCAACACGCTGAGCCGCAGCGAAGTCAGCTTGAGTAGGCGAAAGCTAAAGTAGAAATACCACTCCGGTTTGATGTGGGCTGGGGTTTGCGTGGGATTGGCCGGTTCGCCGAGGCCGGCCGGAAAAATCAGCGCCAATACGGTCAGCACGTACATCAGCAACACGCCGATTAGCAATTCGGTCGTGGCGTGGTCGGGCCAGAAGCGAAAGAAGCGTCCCTCGGCTCGGGCGTCCTCGTCGTCGAAAACCTGCTCGGTGACCCCCTGCGTTCGCACCAACGCGATGTGCAGCCCGACGAGCGCGAAGGCCATGGTGGGCAGCACGCCGATGTGGAGGATGAAAAACCGCGTCAGCGTATTCGCCCCGATGGCCTCGCCGCCGCGCAACAGGTGTGCCGCGACCGTCCCCACGAGGGGCAGCGCTTCAACCAAGTTGGCCGCGACCGTCGCCCCCCAAAAGCTGAGTTGCTCGTAGATGAGCGAGTACCCGGTGAACCCGAACGCGAGCGTCGTCAGCAGCAGGCCGATGCCCACCATCCAGTTTAGCTGGCGCGGGTGCCGGTACGAAGCGGTGAAGTAAACGCGCAGCAGGTGCAGGAACACGGCGACGATCATGAGATTGGCCGCCCACTTGTGCAGCGAGCGGATGTACCAGCCAAAGCGCACGTCGCGCGTGATCGTCTCGACGCTGGCGTACGCTTCTTCGGGCGAGGGCACGTAGTAGAACGTCAGCGCGATGCCAGTGAGCACCTGCACGATAAACAGGTACGCCACCGTGCCCCCCAGACAGAACCACCACTTCTTGAGGTGATAGGGCACTGGCTCGGCCCCGGCATGACGCACCCATTCCCAGTCAATCGGCAGCAGCTCGCTCCAGCGCCGCGCGCCGGTAGAGGCTCTATCGCTCGGCGCACTCATCCGGGCGCATCGACCTCCAGATAGACCACCTGATTTTTGTCATCGACAATTAGCGGCGCCGGATAGAGGTTTTGCCCGGCATCGGCCGGCGGCCCCGAGACCGCGACGCCGTCGGCGTTAAAAACGCCGTTGTGGCAGGGGCAGAAAAAACGCGCCGCGTCGGCCTCCCAGCGCACCTTGCATCCCAAGTGAGGACAGGTTGAACTAAAGGCCCGAAAGCCGTCCTTCGTGCGCCGGACCAGCACTTCGTCGCCTTTGAGATCGCGGATGGGGCGCACGGCGTCCGTCGGGAAAGCCGCGACCGGCCCGACGAAGATCCGACGCTTGCGTTTGGCCAATCCGGTCGGCAAAAGGAAACTCAGGGTCTGACCGGCCAAGGTGCCGTAACTGGCCAGCAAGCCGACGCCCATGAGCACCGACGCCAGCCAAGAACGGCGCGAGGGCTTGCCATTACTATTGTGCGTATCTGTCATCGCGTCTGCTTTCTCCTCTCGGCCAAGCGGCCCAATGCCGCGAGCAACTCGTCAATTTCGGTAGTAAATAAAAGAAAAAGGCAATGCGGACGCGCAAGCTCTCGCGCCCAGGAGCCAAGGCATTTAAGCGAGGTAACGCCTCTGAGGACGCCCTACGGCTCGGCGCGGACAATCCGGACGTCGCGTTGCGGGAACGGAATTTCAATGGCGTTCTCTTTTAGTACGTCCCAAATCATAAGGAGCAAATCGGCGCGGACTCGGTTTTTCCCGTCATCAATCCCGAGCATCCAAAACTCAACTAGGATGTTGACGCCCGAATCGCCGAAGCTGCTGATTTCCGCGTCCGGCTGCTCCTCAATGGGCAACTCCGGTCCAGACAGCACCTTGGGGTGCCGGGCGACAGCCTCCTTCACGAGCTGGAGCACGGCACGCAGATCCGTCTTATAGGCCACTGAAAATTCAAGAGAGTAGCGCTGTTTTTTTTTGTTATGAGTCCAGTTGACAAAGGACAGCGTGATGAACTGTTCATTCGGAATGATGATGTCCTTGCCGTCAAAGGTCTCCAGCGTTGCCGACCGCATATTCAGTTCGCGCAGCGTCCCGGCGCGTCCGTCGTCAAACCCAATGTAGTCGCCGGGTACGATCGAGCGGTCAAAGAGAATGATGATTCCAGAGATAAAATTCGCGGCGATCTTTTGCAGGCCGAACCCAAGCCCGATGCCCAGTGCGCCGCCAAACACCGCGAGCGCGGTGAGATTGATACCCATCGCCCCAAGCAGCAGCAGGAAGATACCGGCATACAGTCCGATTTGGAACAACTTGATGACCAACTCACGCGTACCGACCCCCAGCGTGTGCAGGTTGCGAATGGCTTCCTTGCCAAATGCGTTTAAGAGGCTGCCGAGCCAAAACAGCACCCCGCCCGCAATCAAGGTGCGCCCGAGCGCGAGCAGAGAAATTCGGATGCTACCAATATCGAGGGAAACCGCATCGAGCCACGCACTGACTTCATCGAGCCAACCTAAGACGCGAAGCGTCGCCACGGGGATCACGAGCCACCTGAACAGAGCGGCAACGAGCGGATTCCCAACAAAATTTGCGACGACGCGATAGAGGAGCACGACCACCGCAACGCTTTGGGCCATTCGGACCAGCCAACTCTGGCCCACGGACGCGACGCAGATCTCAATCGCGACGCCCAACAGCAGCACACTGAGCGCGGGAGCGGCTAGATTGCGCGTCCGGTAGAGCATGGTACGCAGGTAGCTCAGCGGCCCGGCGTTCGGCTCAGCCGCAAACCCGCGGACCCGGTTTCGGATCACTAGGCCGATCACCAGCGCGACGAGAACCGCGGCCACCTGTACCCCAAGCTCCGGGATCAATGCCTCGGCGTGGACGGTCCGCCAGAATTGTTGCGCGTCGTCAAGCAGCTCGTCGATGGTCATCTTATCTAGTTCCTTTGCAAGCGGCCCAGTGCCGCGAGCAGCGCGTCGATTTCGGCTTCTAGCAAGAAAAAGGCAATGCTGGCGCGCAACCCTTCGCGCCCGTGCGGCAGCGGCTTGATCACCATGTTCCACTCTGATCGAAGGACGCGGCTTAGTTCCTCCCCCTTCCAGCCGGCCAGCCCAAAGCTGACCAGCGCGGCCGACCGCTGGGGGGAGCGCGGCGTGTAGAGCACCGCGCCCGGAAGTTGCGCCAGCCCCTCCTTCAGCCGCTCGGCCAACGCCACGGTCCGCGCCCAGATCGCCTCCAGCCCGATGGCCGACAAGTACTCGACCGCACCAGCCCAAGCCAGCACCAGCGGCCAGCACCAAGGACCGTACTGAAAGCGCTCGGCTGTCTCGTGCAGCGCGAAGGTGCCCGCCGCCGGGTCCAACCACTGCTCGGCCCGGCCGCCGGCATAGCGCACCTGCACCGCGTCGAGGGCCTCCGGCCGCACGTAGAGCAACCCCGCCGCATACGGCGCGTACATCCACTTGTAGGAGAGCAAACCGGCAAAGTCGCATCCGAGCGCGTGCAAGTCCAAAGGATACAGCCCGGCCGAATGCGCCAGATCCACAAAGCTACGCACCCCTCGCGCCCGTGCCGCAGCGCAAATCCGCTCTACTGGTAAGCGGAATCCCAAGTCCGTCGTCACGTGGCTCAGGGCCACCAGCTTGGTCCGCGCCCCCAGCCGCTCCGCCACGGCCTGCACCTGTCCAGCGTCGTCGTCAATTAGCGGCACCCGGACCACCTCGACCCCATGCACATCCCGCAAGTGCAGGGCTGGCAAAAGCAGGGCCGCTTCCTCGTCCGCGCTGATCACGATCTCGTCTCCAGCCGCCCAGTCCATCCCCCGCACCACCGTCTGAAACCCCTCGCTGACTCCTCGCATCAAGGCCAGCTCTCTAGCCGCCACCCCAAAAAACCGCGCGAGCTGGTCCATGGCCGCCTTGCGCCGCGGATACTCCTCTTCTGGATAGACGATGTGCAAAGGCCCCCGCCGCACCGTCTCTTCCGTCCACCGCGCGTACTCGGCGGCCACCGGCCTCGGCGTGATGCTCACCCCGCCATTCTGGAACCAAGTGTACTGGTCTAGCGCGGGGAAGTCGCGGCGAATCGCTTGGACATCCATAGCATTCAATCCGGGGATGCGACGACGCAGTACTCGGCGGCGGCCAGCGCGTACACTTGCGCCGCCCTTTCCAGCCGGTCCACCTCTACCCACTCCACATCCGCGTGCGCCGTCTCGTTTGAGGGGCCATAGTAAAAGGTCGGCACCCCCGTCCCATGCACGTACAAATTGGCGTCCCCCACAATCCGCATCCCCACGAGCTCGGCCGCTTGGCCGGTCACCTGCTGGTGCGCTCGGCCCACCGCTTGCACGGCCGCATCGTCGGCCGGCGTCTCAAAAGGCTCGCGCTCGTGCTCCATCTCGACCCGCAGGCCCAACCTTCCCGCCTCGGCCACTGGCCGCGCCAGCGCTTCCAACTCCGCCAATACCTCCGGCGCGGTGCGCCCCGGCAGCCAACGCCGAGTTCCCGTCAGCGTACAGCACAGGGGCGTGCGATTGAAGTAATCGCCCCCGGCCACCATGCCCAAGTCGATTCGCTCGGCGCCGGCTAGCGCATGTGCTGGCCCGGCGTTGAGTGCGCGTTGACACTGGTAGATTTGCTCGATGAGCGCCCCCACAAAGCGGAGCGGGTTCTCCGCAAAGGGCACGTACTGGGTGTGCTGGCCGCCGGCGGCCGATTCGAGCGCGATGGTAAAGACCATGGACCCCATGCTCATCACCCACAGCGCGTCGCGGCCCTCGACGATCAAAATTCGGTCGCCGCCGATCCGGCCGCCGTTGCGATCTGCGATTAGGGCCAGCGGCCCGTCCTTGCGCGCCTCGATCTCCTCGTGCCCCACAATGGCCGTCAGCCACAAGTCGCCCCGCAGTTCCACCCCGCTTTCCAAGAGCGCCTTGACCGCGCCCAAGGCCGCGGCCATGCCCCCCTTCATGTCGGTCGCGCCCCGTCCGTACACGCGGTTGCCTTCGCGCCGAGCGGGCGGGCAGGCTCCCACGGGAATGGTGTCGAGATGACCGTTGAGCATCAGCGCGGGACCATCCCCTCGGCCCGCGATGCGCGCGTAGAGGTTGTTGCGCCCCGGGGTGACTTCTCGCACATCAACCGCCAAGCCGACCTCGCGCATCATGTCCTCATAGACGCGGCACACTTCGGCTTCGGCCATGGTTACGCTGTAAACATCGACCAATTCCCGGGTCCGCTCGGCCACCCATTCTCGGTCAACCGCGGCGATTAACTTTTCCATTAGGCGTTGCTCCATGCTCTCTCACGTCCGTCGTCTAGCCCCGCCTCCTCGCTTGCATCGCCGGTGGGAGGGGCCTTCTTTAGGCCATAATATAAATGATGACGAAACGAGGGCACGACGAACCGCTGCGATTGAACCTTCACAACCGCGAGGAAGTAATATGCCAACATTGAAGAATATCAGGATCAGGGGCTTTCGGTCCATCAAAGAAATGACGCTGGAACTTAGGCCGCTCAATGTTTTGATCGGGGCCAATGGAGCGGGTAAGAGCAATCTGATTGCCTTCTTCAAGCTAGTAAATGAATTAATGGGCGGACGGCTTCAGCAGCATATTGGGGCGACCGGACGGGCCACGGCCAATCTGCATTTTGGCCCGAGGATAACTCCTCAATTGGAAGCGGAGCTGGCGTTTGAGGTAGAGAATGGAACAGACACCTATCGGATGCGGCTGTTTCACGCGGCCGGTGATTCGATGATTTTTGCCGAAGAGACGCTTTCCTTCCAGCAAACAAATTTTCCGCGCCCCAAGGTCGTATCGCTGGGGGTAGGCCATCAGGAAACGCGGATTGGCGACGAGGCTGAAAAGGACGAACCGACGGCAAAAGCACTCAGGCATTTGCTGAACCGCTGTCGCGTCTATCACTTCCACGATACCTCGCCGGCTTCGAGAGTCCGGCAGTATTGTTACGTCGGCGACAATCGCTGGCTGATGCCCGATGCGGCGAATTTGGCCGCGATCCTACATGAACTCAAGTCCCGCAAAGAAACGGTGTATCGCCGGATCGTGCGGACCATTCGGCAGGTGGCACCGTTCTTTGCAGACTTTGATTTGGAGCCGACCGATTCTAAAGACATCATTCTCAACTGGCGGCATTGCGAGTCCGATCTCGTTTTTGGCCCCCATCAACTCTCGGACGGCACACTGCGGGCCATCTGCCTGATTTCGCTGTTATTACAGCCCAAGGGAAATCTCCCCTATCTGATTGTGGTGGATGAACCGGAACTCGGATTACACCCTTACGCGCTCAGTGTGATTGCCTCGCTGATTCGCGCTGCAAGCCACCATACGCAGGTTCTCGTCAGCACCCAGTCCAGCGCGTTTCTCGATAGCTTTGAGCCGGAGGACATCGTGGTCGTTGAGTTAAAGAATGCAGCTACGGAGTTCAACCGGCTAGAGGCCGAAAAGCTCAACACATGGTTGAAGGACTACTCGCTTGGGGAAATCTGGGAGAAAAACGTCATCGGCGGAGGGCCGCACTGATGGCGCGGCTTTCTCTCTTCGTCGAAGGTTTAACCGAACAGACGTTTGCCGATACGGTCTTGAAGCCGCATCTGGCGAATTTCGGCGTCTATATGCAGAAGCCGACCTTGATTGCACACTCCCGAAGGAGGGGAAGAATTCATCGCGGCGGAGGAAGAAATTTCCCAGCGATGCAAAACGACATCAACTGCCGTCTCAAGCAGGAGTCGGTCATTCAGTTGCATGAATTTGAAGCGTATTTGTTTTGTGATGTATCCCTGTTCGCTTTCTTCTTTGACAATGCCGATTCCCAAATTTCCGCTTTGCATGATGTCCAGCCCCCAGAACGGATCGACGACGGGCAACACACGGCTCCATCGAAGCGGATCATCGCCCAATTTCCCGAATACGAATCCTCGAAAACAACGGTAGGACCACAGATGGCCGAACAGATTGGCTTGGAGAATATCTGCTCCAAGTGTCCTCACTTTAAGGCGTGGGTTGAGCGCCTCGAGAAACTCGGAGCACCGGAGAGGTTATAACAGGTGGCGACGAAAACGACAGCGCGGCTAACGGCCGCGGTAGAAACCTATCTCGCCGATCTGCAACGGATTCGTTCATCGGGCGGCGCGACTGGCGAGCGGTCGAGCTATGGGCCGCTGGCGGGTCTGCTGAATGCCATCGGCGCGACGCTCAAGCCCAAGGTGTTTTGCGTTGGCGAGTTGGCCGATCAGGGCGCGGGGCATCCCGACTTTGGGCTGTATGCGGCGAATCAGGTACAGAAAGGGCAACCCAAACAGGGACAAGTGCCCGAAGGGGGTGTAGTGGAAGTGAAAGCGGCTGATGATGACGCTTGGTTGACGGCGGCGGGCGATCAGGTCAGCCGCTATTGGGGCCGCTATCGGCGGGTGCTGGCGACCAATACGCGCGACTTCGTGCTGGTCGGCGAGGACGCAGCCGGGCGACCGGCCACGCTCGAAACGTTCCGGCTGGCCGAAAGTGCCGAGGAATTCGCACAACGCTTAGAGAGTCCGCGTACTTTTGCTCGCGCGGTGGGCGCGGGGTTCGGGGAATACCTGTGTCGGGTGTTGTCGCATCGGGCGCGACTGGCCGAGCCGAAGGACTTGGCGTGGCTGCTGGCGTCTCATGCGCGCGATGCGCTGGCACGGGTCGAAGCGGCGGGCGATGCGCCGGCGTTGGCGGCGGTGCGGGCGGCGTTGGAAGAGGCCCTTGGCGTCCGCTTTGAGGGCGAGCGGGGGGCGCGGTTTTTCCGTTCAACGCTGGTGCAGACGCTGTTCTACGGCGTGTTCTCCGCTTGGGTGCTGTGGGCGCGGCACACGACACAGGCCGCTCGGTTTGACTGGCGCACGGCAGTTTGGCATTTGCGAGCACCCGTCATGCAGGCCCTGTTCCAACAGCTATCGCAGCCCGGTCGGCTGTACCCGCTCGGCCTCGTCGAAGTGCTGGACTGGACATCGGTGGCCCTCGACCGGGTGGATAGCGACGCCTTCTTTGCTCGCTTCAATGAGGGCGAGGCCGTCACGTATTTCTACGAGCCGTTCCTCCAAGCCTTTGATCCCGAACTACGTAAGCAGTTGGGCGTCTGGTACACGCCATCCGAAGTGGTGCGCTACATGGTCGCTCGCGTGGACAAGGCTTTGCGGGACGATCTCGGCTTGGCCGACGGGCTGGCCGCGGAAAACGTCTATGTGCTCGATCCGTGCTGCGGCACCGGGGCGTACCTGGCCGAGGTGCTGCGCCGCATCGCCGCCAATTTGGACAATCAAGGCTTGGGTGCGCTGACGGGTGCCCGGGTCAAACAAGCGGCGACCGAGCGCGTGTTCGGCTTTGAGATCATGCCGGCGCCGTTTGTCGTCGCCCATCTGCAAGTTGGGCTGACCATGCAAGCACTCGACGCGGCCTTGGCCGATGACGGGAAGGAACGCGCCCAAGTGTTTCTGACCAATGCGCTGACTGGCTGGGAGCCGCGTCCGACCAAGCCGCTGCCGTTTCTCGAACTGGAGGAGGAACGCGACCGCGCCGAGCGGGTGAAACAGGACACGCCGATTCTCGTAATTCTCGGCAATCCGCCCTACAACGGCTTTGCGGGGATGGCGATGGACGAAGAGCGGGAACTGTCGGAAGCCTACCGCACGACTAAGCGGGTGCGTCGTCCCGAAGGTCAAGGGCTGAACGATCTTTACGTCCGCTTTTTCCGCATGGCCGAGCGGCGGATTGCTCAGACCGGCCAAGGCGTGGTGTGCTTCATTTCCAATTACTCGTGGCTCGATGGGCTGTCGCATACCGGGATGCGGGAACGCTATCTGGAGACATTTGACGCGGTTCGGATTGACAATCTGCACGGCGACCGCATCATCTCGGAATACGCACCCGATGGGCGGACCAGCGAAACAGTGTTTGCGCTTCAGGGACAATCGCCGGGCATCCGGGTTGGCACCAGCATCGCCATGCTCTCCAAGTCGGGAACCGCCGATCTATCGACGCGCAGACGCATTCTGTATCGCGATTTCCATCAGGCCAGAGCGGATGAAAGACGACAAGCCCTGTTGGACAGCCTTGATGGCGAAATTGATGCAGGCTATACCGCACTGAAACCCAATTTTCGCCTCGGCCTGCCATTCAAGCCAACGGCCGTCAGCAAGGATTGGTTCGACTGGCCGGCCCTGCTCGACCTGTTTCCAGTATCGTTCCCCGGCGTCAAGACCAGCCGCAACGGGTTCCTCATCGACATTGACCTCGACCCCCTCAAGGCGCGGATCGACGAGTACTTCAACGCAGAGTTGCGCCACGACGCCATCGCCCGCCGCCATCCGGCCATTATGAAAAACTCCGCGCAGTTCGACGCCGACGCCGTGCGCACTGAACTGCTGGCACGCGGCGGACCCAACCCAGCCGGATTCATCCGCCACACCTACCGCCCCTTTGACAATCGCTGGCTGTATTGGGAAGGCGATTCAAAGCTGCTTGACCGACCGCGCCCCCAGTACAAGCCGCATGTATTCGAAGAAAATCTGTGGCTGTCTGCCGCGCAGCACCTGCGCCGAGACGCCCACGAGCCGCAAGCCTGTTTCACCAAAATTATGGGCTCGGGGCATCTGATTGAACGCGGCGCGAGCATGTTCCCGGCCTATCTGCGCGAGGAGGGCGACCTCGGCAACGGCGGTCAAGCCAGCACCCGCCCCAACCTATCGCCCGCCGCTCAACGCTATCTTCAACGTCTCGGCGCGACCGTCGAAGACCTCTTCTACCACACCCTCGCCGTCCTCCACGATCCTGCTTACCGCACGGCCAATGCCGGGGCGCTCAAGATGGAGTGGCCGCGCATCCCCCTGCCGGGCTGGCCCGATGGCCAAGCGGACAGTGCCACCGAGACGCTCGCTGCATCAGCGACGCGAGGCCGCGAACTGGCCGACCTGCTCGATCCCGACGCCCCCGTGCCGGGCGTTACTCAAGGCGCGTTGCGCCCCGAGATCGCCGCCCTCGCCGTGCCCGCCACCACCGACGGCCGCAACATGACCGGTGCCGATTTCGCGCTCACTGCCGGATGGGGCCATTTCGCAACGGGCGACGCCGTAATGCCGGGTCAAGGCCGCCTCGTCGAGCGCGACTACACCCCAGCCGAACGCGCCGTGCTGGGAGATTCCATCCCCGTATTCGGTGAAAAGACGCTGGACGTGTATCTGAACGACCGCGCCTTTTGGCGCAACGTGCCCGCCGCAATTTGGCAGTACAAACTCGGCGGCTACCAAGTCCTCAAGAAATGGCTCTCCTACCGCGAGCACGCTGTGTTGGGACGGGTGCTGACGCCGGAGGAAGTGCGGTACTTTGCGGAGACGACGAGGAGGGTTGGGGCGATGTTGCTGACGACGGGCCGAACAATTGTTGTCTAAAGTTAGTGCAGGCGCGATAAGCCGGGAAATAGTAGCTTCGCAGAAGGCACAATCTGATCTGTAGGTCTAAGTCGTTTCAGGTTACGCGAGCGTCTTTTACCAGCGGGATCTAAAATATCAAATTCCTTTTCCTTAAAGAGTCTTAGGATGATTTCATCGAGATCAGAAAATCGAGCAGCCGTTTTATTTGCAAACATATGGTGCATCACGTCCACTGTAATCGGATTTTCAGACGCCAAAGCGAGTAGCTCATTCGGCACTGAGTTCAGCAGTTGATTACGCATCTGCTCAGCATCGAATTTCTTAAAATTGAACAGCGGCAAAGTTTCGGAATTTAAGGCATCCCATCCCAGCATATTGAAATCTCCGGGGCCGTAGTGTTCAAAAGTGTTCTGGATAGCCCAATGACGCTGGATCATTACGTCACGCGCTGTAGGATGCCTTGACAGGTGCAGGAACCACAAAGCGCGGCGCGACTGATGGGGTCGAATAAAAAAAGGCGTATCGTAAGGCACATCTGTTATGGTGCGAATGTGATCACGCAATGTCCTCTGAACGAGTGCTTTTCCACCATCGCGATCATTATGCTGAATCAGATCATGTATCTGTGATTCGGTTAGCTCGAGCGGAGCAACTGCCTTGATTAGCGATGTTGTTTCTGCGAGATGGTTAATGAGCGCATCGGCAGCGAACGTCAATATGACCTCCACCGCTGGCAATTTGCGAAAAATCTGAGCGACAAGCTCCAGTTTCACTTGCGAAAATCCAGTTTGATCGAGAAGAAAAATTGCGCGACCAGCGCGAGGCTGCCGGTGACTAATTTCCGTCAGAATGTTTTCCACTTCTTCTTCAAATCGGCTGTTACGGACAACGATCTTGTCATCATCGACGACATATTCGCGCTCCTTCAGGACCTTTCGAAGATGATCCGTATGCGCCGCTTCCTTATCGACGAAATAGAATTTGCAATCGAAATTCAGGGACTTGGTGCGATTTCGGTTTAGTCTTTTTACTGCCTCTTGGAATTCTTCCAGCATGATCAAAGGCGTACCAAGCACGATGTCTCCGTCGTCCCAAAACGTGCCACCCCCAGCAAACCCATCGACGAGATCAAGTTTAAATTTTTCGCGATTAGGATTGACGTTCAGCCTGTCAAAATAGGCGCGAAGGTAGCTACGCAAAACATCTAGCTTTGCCTTACTGTGTGGCTCGATCAAAGGCGGATGTTCGTTAGGATGCCAACTGAAATTCACAGTCTCTTCCCTCCATCGCCATCGGGTAAATGGGCATAGCGTTGTGCTCGATCCCTTCGAGCCGACGGCCGCCCGATTTCGGCTTCGGGCCGCCCCATTGCTTGAAGAAGAAGGGAATATTTTCGCTCTGACACTGGTCGCGGATGTTGAGTACCCAACTCTCTTTCATCGGTCGGCTCCTTGGTCCTGATTCCCCTCCTACGATAACCCAGTCGATCCCCCTTAGATCAAGACCATATAGCGGCCCTAGTAAAGGCTCAAGTGAAAGGAATTTTATACCTGCACCCGTTCGCCGAAGATCATCTATCCGACCCTCATATTCGTCGTTTTCAACGCTGACTCCCATCCAGACATTCGGTGCCCAATTGAGATTTTGACTCAGCATGGCAAGGCGCTCAGATCGTTTCGTCAGCACCTGAAACCGATGCCAACGCGCCCGAGTCATCACGTCGAAAACTTGGTGGATGTAATCCAGTGGCACTTGGTCGTGAAAGAGGTCGCTCATGGAATTGACAAAGATGTTTCGTGGCTTCTTCCATCGCAAAGGAACTTCCAGCATGTGATCCTGAATTGTTAAGTTGAAACCGTTGGCATAGTTAGTTTGACCTATTGCTTGCAGCCTCTTAGCTAGCCTCTCAGCATAGCAATGTTTGCAACCTGTACTGATCTTCGTACAACCCGTAACTGGATTCCAAGTGGCGTCGGTCCACTCAATTGAGGAGTTATCACTCATGTAAATATCCTTACGGTGTGCTCTGCTGCTCACTTAGAGACTGTTTTAAATTCTTCGTGCTGTCCATTAACGCACCAAGAAGAACCTACGAATAAGGGCTGCTCGCCCTCGAAAAAAGGCTCATCTCAGAACCTTCCGGTTTATTACATCATACATCATTTGAACCCTGTCAAGTGCGGCTGCACGAAATCCAGTGTCTCTTCGCGGTTAGTAATCTACCCTCTAGCTGGGAGTCCTCAATAGCCGCGAGAATCTTCTTAAAGCACGGCCTTACTGGAAGTCATGGGCTACTGGCGGCCCGAGTACCCTCTCACCGCGTCTCCGAGCGCAAAACCTCCATCTCCAACTCCATCTCCGAATCCAGCGGAAAAAAGGGCCGCGCCCGCCGGACAAAGGGCAGGTGCCGCACTGTGGCTGGCGTCGGCCCCGGGGTGTCGAGCACAAAGATGGCTTGGGCCATGGCACCGTAGGCGAGGCGGTAGTTCATGGGGTTTTTGGCCACGATAAAGCGGGCCTGCGCCGCGTCCATCTCCAAGGCCGCAAACTGCTCGCCTTCCCACTCGTACGTAGGATGCGACGCCAACAGGACCTGTATCGGCCCCAACGCCAGCACGGCCGCCGGTCCCATCTGCCCTTCGACGCCCTCCCAAATCCCCCCCCGATAGCGGAAGCGACCATCGCTCAACCGCAGTACCCGGCCGCGCACGGCGAGCGGCGGCCCCCAACGGGGGTCGTGTCCATGCCCCAAGGCCAGCTCCACCTCGGCCCCAACGCCCGCTTGATGGCAGGCCGCGGCCGCACGGGCATCGACCAAGGGCACCAGCACCGGTCCGTCCACCTCGGCCTGCACCAGTGCCGCCAGCGCGGCCACGCTATCGCCCGCTGCCCCGCCGCCACAGCAGTCTGCGGCCTCCACCAGCACCACCGGACCGCCCTCGACAGCTAAGCCAGCACCCACGGCATCCGCCGGCGAGTACAACGCGGGCTCTAAGGCAAAGCGCCGCTCCCAATACGCGGTGGCGAGCGCGCGGGCGAGTGCTTCGGCTGCGGCAAAGTCGCCGTCGGCAATCACCAACCCGCCGCTGCCCATGCCAGCAAAATCGAGATAGGGATGCACCAAGATCGCACTCGTCGAGAGGATGTCGTCGCGTTGCTCGCCGGACTTGGCCATGGCCATCACTTGCGCGAAGGGGTCGTCGCCCTCGGTCGAGCCGTGAATGGCCCCGGTCAGCACCGGCACCTTGGCCATGGCCATCGCGGGTTTGCACGCGCCGGCGAGCACATCGCACAGCAGGCGCGCCCCGCGCTCGCCCGTGGAAAAGGCATCGCGGTGCGGATAGGTTTCCCAAGCCACCAAACCATCGGCCGCGCCCATCATTTGCGCGGAAATATGGGCGTGTAAATCGAGCGTGGCGACGATGGGCACGCCGGCGCCGACGACCGCCCGCACGGCCGCGAGCAAATCCCCTTCTAAATCGACGCCGCCTTCGACCGCGGCCGCCCCGTGCAGCGGCATGAGGACGCCCTTGACCGGGAGGGCCGCGTGGAGCCGCGCCAAAAGCTCTTCCTTGAGCTGGGCGTAACAAGCCCGCGTCAGCGGCCCGCCGGGACAAGTGCTGGCAAACAACAGGGGCGCGACCTCTGCGCCGCGCGCTGCCAGTACGCCGAGCATGCCGCCGACCACCCCGTCTTCGGCTGCGAGCACCTCGCGCCCGCGCCGCAACTCATAGCGCTCAAACCACGACCGATCAATCGGCTCACCGCCGAATTGATTGCACTCGGTAAAAATCGCGCCCAAGGCCACGCGCCGTTTAGCAGCCATAAAAAATCGCGCCCCTACCAAGCCAACGGCTCGAACCCCATGCGCTTGGTCCGCTTGCGCGCCGCTTGCGCCACCTGCGGGTGGGGGTCGTAGAGCGCGGCTTCAAAACTGTCGCGATGCGCGCGCGGGTCGAGGCGGTCAAGGAATTTGGCCGCGCTCAGCCGCACGTGCGGCACCGGGTCGGTCAGGCCGCGCCAAAACCACTTCGGTGCTTCTTGCCCACTGCGTAGGACGAGCACTTCAATGGCCGCGCCGCGCACCGCCTTGTGCTCGCTCTCCGCATACGGCGTCAGCATCTCCGGCTGAACGTCTTCGCACCGCCGCATCACCTTGAGGATGCCGACCGCGTTTTGTTGCTGATCCTCGCCGAGCAGCAATAGGCACCACTCGAACAGGTCCGGGTCGGCGAGGTCGGCCAAGAGCTGTAAGCCGCGCACCTGCCGCTGCGGCTTGTCCGATTCTAAGCAAGCGATGGCCTCTTCCTCGCGGCGGTCAACCGGGGCAACCTGTTCGGGCGCGGCCTGTTGCGCCGCTTCCCGTGCGACCTTGGGCCAGACCCGCAGGTGCTCGAAGTCGATCGCCACGCCGGCAAAGCGGTCGGGAATCCACTGCGCGGCGCGTGCGAGCAGCTCCTTCTCGCCGATGCGCGCTTGGGGCTGGGTCGCCAGTCGGTTGTCGATCCAGCAGGCCAAGCGCAAGACGCCCTCGTGGCGCGGGCTGACGCCTTTGTGCGCCTTGACGCCCAAGACGGCGTTGAGCCAGCGAGCGATCTCTTCGGCGCTTTCCGGGATGCCCAACCCGTAGTGGCTGCGCAATGCGGACGCGGGGATGGCCCCGTTGATCGAGATGACCCCGCCGCTTTCGCGCACCTGCCGACTGCCGTAGCGCTGCCGCAGCGTTTTCAAATCAATATCTACGGCCAGCACAATGAGGCGATCGCGCGTGTGCCGCGATTTGGCGTGGGCCCGCTGCTTGGCGTAACTCTTGCTCCGCGAAAGCCACACCCGCCGCGAGGGCGACCGCGGCTGAAAGCCATCGCGGGCAATCTGGCGGGCAGCGCGGCGCGTCGTGCCGTGATAGACGATCATAGAAACCTCCTTTGAGTCGCTTTCAAGCAATAGCGGCGTACTGCACAATGTCAAGTTTCTCGCGTCCAGCGAACTAAGCAGCGCAGCTTTGCGAACGCATCGCTCGGACAGGTCCTTTGGTACGCGCCCACCCGCTCCAGCCATTCGGCCTCCCAAGCCCCCTCCTGATAGCGGCACAACGTCGCCAAGGCTCCTACGGCGGCGGCTTGGACCGCCCCGGGCTTTTCCGCGCTCCAGACGCCGGCGTGGTACGCGCTGCGGATGCCGCCGGCGACCGGGTCCCAAGCCGCCTCTACGTGTTGGCGCAGGTAGCGGCCCGCCACAGCACAGAGGAGGGGCTCGCCGCGGCGGCCGGCCTCGTCCAACAGCGCGGTCAGCGCGGCGAGGGCCGCTTCGCTATACACGCAGGTTCCCCAGCCATCGTCAAAGCGGAAGAAGTCGCGGCGGACGGCAAAGAGCAACAGCCCCAAGTCCGGGTGGTAGTGGTAGTTCAAGATGGCGGCTACGGCGCGAGCGGCCGCTATTTGCAATGCGCGGTCAGCGCGGGCGTGCAAAAGGCGCGTACACGCACTGAGCACTTGCGCCCATTCGCCGAGGCCGTGCGCCCCTTGGGGCATGGGCTGTCCCCGTGGCGACTCGCCGCTGTACTCGGCCGCGTCGCAACGCGCCAAGCTGTGCAGCACGAGCGACCGCGCCCGTTCCCAATATCCACAGGCCGCTAGCCCTTCGGCCAATGAGAGGACATCGCAGACCGCGGCCGAGTCGGCCACCCTGCGTTCACGGCCCTCGGCCACCTGTTCGGCCAGCGTCCGGTAGCGCGGCTGATCCCACAAATGGGCCAAGGACCACAACAACTGACCGTCCCGCCGCACACTCGCGCCCGCGCTGCTCGCCAACAACGCTTTGACGGACTGGGCGGCCGCCGCGGCAATTTGCTCGGTCACGGCTAGAACTGCCCACTGCGGGATTCGTAGCGGGTCGGCTTGCCCAAGCTCGGGCCGCTGGCCATGACCCACTCGGCCACCGTGCGTAGCATAAGCTCCGGGCCGACGCACGGGCGGCCAAATTCCGCGCACAAGCGCCGACTATCCCCCAAGAGGGCGTCTGGGGCGGCCGCGCCCGTAAAGCGGGGCGACCGGCCCATGATTTTCCCTAGTTGTTCGGCGAGCTCGCGCACGGATAAGGCGGCTGGCCCCGTCAGGTTGATGACGTCGGCTGGGCTGTGGCACAGGGGGAAGAAACGGCACAAATAGGCGTTGGCGTCGCCCTGCCAAATTTGGTTGACGTAGCCCATAGTCAGATCAATCGGCTCTTGCTGCCACACCTTATCGGCGAGGTCGCGGAGGATGCCATAGCGCGGCTCGGTCGCGTAAAACAGCCGCACAATCAGCAAGGGCGTCCCCCGCACCCGCGACGCGTATTGGGCAATTCGCTCCCCGCCCAAGCGCGATTGGGCGTACTCGCCCACCGGGTCCAAAGCCCCGTCTTCGGCGGCTCCCGGCCCGGGGGCCTTGGTATAGGCATACACATTGCCCGAGCTCACATAGACGATCCGCGACTGGGCATAGCGTTCCATCACCGCGCCGGGCAACGCGGCATTCACCGCCCAAGTCGCGTCTTCATTGCCGGTGGCCCCAAACTTAAACCCGGCGAGCAAGAGGACGTTGGGCGCGTCGGGCAGCTTTTTCAGGGCTGCGTCGGCGAGCAAGTCACAGGCGATGGTTTGCACGCCCACGCGCTCTAGGTAGTGCCGCTTTTCCGCATTCGCAAAGCGCGCCACCCCCACCACCTGCCGCGCCCCGGCTCGCACCAACAACTCGGCCAAGGTCGGTCCCATCTTGCCGCTGACCCCCAGCAGTAGAATCGGCCCGTCCAACTGGCGCACGGCCGCCACGACTTCGGGCGTCGGGGTCGTCATGTCGTCTATGAGCGCGGCTTCGCTGACCATAGCACCTCTCTTTCGCGCATTGTACGCCCGGCGGCAAGGCTGAGGACCGCGAGCACCTATAACTCCGGCCGGTTTATTATAGCCCTCTTCTATAAGTATCGACAATCAGATGCGCGCTGGGCCGAATACCCTCAAGCGGTCTAATTCTCGATCTCTGCGATCATTGGGCTTATGGGCCGCTATGAAAAGAGCCTTAGCCCCAAGCACCCCTGCTGTCCAATTCCGCCGAAAGAAGCTATACTGCACCGCTTACTACACTTTTGGCGACGCAACAGCCCACTCGGAAAGTCGTGTAATCCACGGAAAGTCGCGTAGAACCCACGGAAAATCGTGTAAAGCCTTGCGCCACGGGCTAAGGCTGCCGCTCGTAAGAAGCCTCGTCCATTATTTTAAGTCCCATATTTTTCAATCCTTTAGGGCAATCCTAAAGGATTTTTTTGTGCATGCCCTGCTTTTTGGTACGCAATTTGCCTATATAATCCGTAGAAGCTAGGCCGATTCAAAAGAGTAGAAGCTAGGCCGATTCAAAAGAAAGGAGGGGATGCGAACTCGTATCGGCTGATTTTCAACACTCACTTCCAGTGCCAGCGGTATCGGACCGCCGGCGTACTGGGCAACGTAGGAGACGAGAATCATGCAGAACTTGAGGGAGTTTTTCATGTCGTCAAGCGGGTTGGTGCCGGCTCGGCAGGGTTTGGCCCTCGGCTGGGTCATCAGTGCCCTCACGTGGATCGCAGTCCTGCTCGGAGGCAAGGAGGCCGAAGCCGGCTGTACATCAGGATATCGATATGTTGGCTGCACTTACGACCCGAACTGCCCTGTTGACAAGCCAATCGGCTGCTGGTTGGTTCGCCAACGTTCGGACTGTAGTCGTATCTATATAAACTGGGTTTGTACCCTTTTCCAGAAATCTGCCTCGACATCCTGAAGGATTTTTTGTTTCAAAGCTGTTCGTTGGCACGAAACTTGCGTATTTATAATTCGCAACGGCGAGACCGAGGCCGACGAAAGGAGGTGACGGTTACTCGTGGTAGGGATGCACAGACGAAAGGGGTCGAGCCGAGCCGGTGCTGCCCAATTGAACATTTCCCTAACGAAGGAGCCATGTTATGGACTATCGAACCATGCTGATCGTCTGCTTGACTACGCTGGGGTTGGCCGCCGCTGGCTGGGGACAAGCTGACGGCAAAATAGCGTTTATCTCCGACCGCCAAGGGCACGAGGACGTGTGGATTATGCAGGCGGATGGGAGCAACCCCGTAAACCTAACCCAAGGACGGGATTGCACTAGCCCGGCGTGGTCCCCGGATGGCGCGAAGTCAGTTTGAGATTTGGGCCGCTGATATAGACGGGGACGACTGGGTCGAATTGACTAACGGCTTAGGTGGGCATTCTCCTGCTTGGCAACCGATGCTCCCTGCGGGTACGAGCGTCGAGTCGCAAACGTGGGGACGGATCAAATCGCTGCTTTTAAGTGGGCCTCGTCCGTAAGGGACATTCACTATGCGTATCGACGCTCACCTACACGTCTTCGCCCGCCCCAGTGCCGAGTTCCCACGCACGGTCACCCCGAGCATGCCTGCCGAGCGCGAAGCACCTGTCGAGGCGCTGTTGGCGCAGATGGCCGACCACGCCATCGACAAGGCCGTGCTCGTGCAAACCGGCGGCACCAGCCTCGCGCACCACGCCTATTTACAACACTGCCTCCGCACCTATCCCGACCGCTTCTTGGGCATCGGCTTGATACCGCCCGACGCGCCCGCGCCCGCCGACCAGATGGATCGCCTCGCTGAAGACGGCTCGATCATCGGCTTCCGGCTCCGCTCGCTCGGCGACGGTTCTCGTCCTATCTGGGAACACGCCGCCCGCCAAGACTACGTGCTCTGGCTCTACCTGCGCGCAGCCGATGCCCGGCGGCTGCCCCAGTTCCTCGCGGCTTTCCCCCAAGTGCGCGTCGTGATCAATCACCTCATGGTCTGCCCGCGCCCGGATCGATTTACTTGGGACGCCAAGGGCCGGCCGCAAATCGACGTGGAGATGCCGCCGCCGACCGGGTTGCTCGGCCCTGCGCCCGATTCGCCCAACGTCTGCGTCCACCTGTCGGGTCAATACGCCATGAGCAAGGCGGCCTATCCCTATCTCGACTTGGCCGCTTGGCATCGCCGCCTGCTGTCGGCCTTTGGGGCCAGCCGCCTGCTGTGGGCTTCGGATTTTCCTTGGATTGTAGCCGATCCCGGCTACGGAGAGTGCGTCGAGGTGCTCGACCACCTGCTACCCGACCTGAGCAGCGATCAGCGCAAGCTCATCATGGGCGAGACCGCCCGACGCTTCCTCGGCTTTGGGGATTGACGCACCGAGTTATTTGTCGATTCGGCAAGAGGTGGGATGACCGGGTTCCTCAGCAGCCTCAAGCACGCAATCGGCATGCTCTAAAAAGCGGATAAACGCTTGCCCAAGCTCTGTTACTTCTAGGAACTGAAATGGGCCAAGATTCCCACGGCCGAACACCGGGGCGTAGAGAAGTGCCTTTGACATTAAATCTTGGATCAGAAAACAGTACTTTGACTCCGAGACCTTGTAGTAACTCGACTGGCGGTGCTCAGCGTCTCCCCCTGAATTTTCTCGTCTCTCAGCCGCCCGCAGGTGTTCGACCAAAATACGCACTTGGATGTCTGACAAGGAAATCAATAAATCGAGAAAGAGATCGTCGAAAGACGTACCTTCAGCGGCCTGCAATCGGCCTGCGAGTACTGCGGCCAGTTTTCGTCGCTTTTCCTCCGCTCTGACCTTGGCGGCTCGTATGAGGACATCTTCTAGGAAATCAACAAACTCATCGCTTTGAATATAGGCGACATCGATCTTGTCGGATTCAAGGGTCTGAAGGATACTAGCCAATTCCTCCACGAACCTTTCGAGACGCTCCTGTTTAAGACGGGCGCGCAGATCAAAAATAGCTTCGTTTAATGCCGTCCCAATGGACGGTATGACCCCTAATAGCGAGCGCAGTACCGACTCAGTCGATTTAATAACGTAAGTCTTTGTCGGCAGAGATGTAGTGGACACCCTGTAACCTCGATCGCGCTTTTCACTGGCTTTCAAACGGTCCAGCAATCGGTCGAGATCGCCACCGCACTCTTCTAAGAGCTTCTGCCGGGTCTGGTGAATTTCTTCAACAATAGGATCGCGGTTCATGTTTCCCCTCCGGGAGGTTCGGGTTCAAATAGTTCTTCCGGTGTAACAATGATTGGCGTATGACGATGTAATGCTGAATTAATGTCCACGAGCCGCCGAATGACTGCCCCATTAGCAATATGGGCACAATTCCACGTCACCAGATAATCCATTGCATACGCGACAGCAAAAGCAATATGGGGCAAGTCGGCTCGGGCCCGACCTGTCAAACCAAGACGTTGTTCGTAGATACGAACGAGGTCTCGCACTCCATCGTTGATCTCTACGATAGGCAATCCCTCAATGATCGCGAGACGGCGTGTGACTACGTCTGGATCTCCGACGCGAATTTCTGCTAACACAGCCTCGGAAATGTATACATCGAAACGCTCGCGAGCATCGCGCCACCAATTACGTGTAATCTGCTGATGAGCAGCAATAATAATATCGCGGCTCGACCGCGCAGCTAAGTAACTGGGAATTGTCGTTTCCAAATAAACTGTTGGCATATTGTGCTGTTTATTTTTACCCCACTTCGCTGGTACGCAATTTCTTCACCGCCTGTCCCAAGTCGCGCACCATCTCAGGCACCCCACGACCGCTGACGGCCGACACCAAAAACCGCGGCGCACGCAGGTCGGCGAATGGGTCTTTGAAGTCCGCGTCCGGCCCTAATAGGTCGGCCTTGGTCAGGGCGATGCCAGCCGGCTTGTGCTGCATCCCAGCGTCGAAAAACTCCAACTCGCGGCGGAGGGCCTCCAGCTCGCCACGCAGGTCCGGGCTGGTGCAATCAATGGCAAACAGCAGGATGCGGGTGCGCTCAATGTGGCGCAAAAACCGCGTCCCCAAGCCCTTGCCCGCGTGAGCACCCTCGATCAGCCCAGGCAAGTCGGCCAACACAAAGCTCTCGCCCTCGGCCCATTGCACAATCCCCAGGTTCGGCTCCAAGGTCGTAAAGGGATAGTCGGCAATTTTGGGACGGGCCGCCGAAAGCCGCGCCAGCAGCGTGGATTTGCCCGCGTTGGGAAAGCCCACCAGCCCTACATCCGCCAGCAACTTTAGCTCTAGTCGCACCACCGTTTGCGCCCCTTCTCGCCCGGGGTCGGCCCGCCGCGGGGCCTGCATGCGCGCCGTGGCAAAGCGGGCATTGCCGCGGCCCCCGCGCCCACCGGCCAGCAGCACCAACTCTTGCCCGTCCTCGACCATGTCGCAGATCAGCGCGCCCTTTTCGTCGCGCAAGATGGTGCCTGGCGGCACACAGATAATCGCGTGCTCGCCGCGTCGGCCGGTCTTGCCCTTGCCCTCGCCGTGGGCCCCGCGGCCGGCGCGGAGGTGGCGTTGGTAGCGAAAATCGCGCAGCGTGTTTAGCTGGGCATCGACGCGAAAGATCACATCGCCGCCGTCGCCGCCGTCGCCGCCATCCGGCCCGCCCCGGGGCACGTACTTCTCGCGCCGAAACGAACAGCAGCCGCGGCCGCCATGGCCCGACTCCACTGCGATAGTCACTTCGTCGATGAACATGGCCGCCTAATATTCTTCCGGCTCCGTCCGCCATTCAGGGGCCAGCATCTCATACGAGGCACTGTCCTTGTTCCACATCAGTTCCACCTCGTCAACCGGGCCGTTGCGCTGCTTGCCAACGATGATGTGGGCAATGCCTTCGAGGCTCTCGCCATCCGGGGACTTGAGCCCGTACATTTCCGGGCGATAGATGAACATCACCACATCGGCGTCTTGCTCCAAGCTGCCCGATTCCCGCAAATCCGAAAGCTGTGGCCGCCGGTCGGTGCGGCTTTCTACCGCGCGCGACAACTGCGACAAGGCCAAGACCGGCACATCCAATTCTTTCGCCATGGCCTTGAGGCCGCGCGAGATCTGGGAAATCTCCTGCTCGCGGCTTTGGGTCCTAAGATGACCGCTCATGAGCTGGAGATAGTCGATCACGACCATGCCAATCCCGTACTCGCGCTGCAGACGCCGCGCCTTGGCCCGCGCTTCAAGCACGGAAATCCCCGGCGTGTCGTCGATGTAAATCGGGGCTTGGGCCAAGCGGTCGATATTGCGCGTTAGGTGCATCCAGTCTTCGTCGCTCAGCCGGCCGGTGCGGAGCCGGTGCAAATCGACCTTGGTCTCCGCGCTGAGCAGGCGCTGGGCCAGTTGCATCTTAGACATTTCCAAACTGAAAATCGCCACCCCGACTTCGGCTTCTACGGCCGCGTTGCGGCCCAGCGTCAGCGCGAGGGCCGTCTTGCCCACGCTGGGCCGCGCCGCGAGAATGATCAGGTCGCCCTTCTGAAAGCCCGATGTCAGGTCGTTGAGATTGGCAAAGCCCGTATCCACGCCCAAGACCGTATCCGTCTTGGCGTGGATGCGCTCAATGTGCTCGAACGCGTCGCCCATCACCTTTTCCAGCGGCTCAAAGCCCTCGCCGATTTGGTTTTCGCTCAGGCTGAAAAGCTGCTGCTCGGCCTTGTCGAGCTGGGTCTGGACGTCCTCGTCGGCCGCGTACGCCCGCTCGCTGATCTCGCTGGCGGCTTCGATCAACTTGCGGCTTAGTGCCTTTTCAAAGACTATGCGTGCGTGAAAGTCAATGTTGGCCGCCGTAGCCACCTCAGACCCCAGCTTAGCCAGATAGACGACCCCGCCGACCTCGTCGAGCTGGCCGCGGCGCTTGAGCTCTTCGGTCAGGGTGAGCTGATCAACGGCCGTGCCCTGCTCAAACAGGGTGTTCATGGCCTCAAATATCCGACTGTGCGGGGCGTGGTAGAAACAGCTTTTGTCGAGGATTTCAAAGGCGCGGCTGAGGGCTCGCTGCTCCAGCATCATCGCCCCGAGCACGGCCTGCTCAACCTCTACGGCCTGCGGCGGCACTCGCCCGAGATCCGGCGCCGGTGTTGGACTCTGGGTCATGGTTCCGCTCCAAAAAATTTCACAACTCAACTCCGTCGTAGAGCTTCCGCACCCGCTTGATGTCCTCCCAAGTCGGGCGCTTCCACTGGGGGTTGCGCAAGAGGGCCGCCGGGTGATACGTGGCCACCAAGGGGATGCCCTCGTAGTGGTGGGACTGGCCGCGCAACCGCCCCATGGGCTCGCGGCTGCGGAGCAGGGTTTGCGCGGCAAACCGGCCCAAGGTGCAGATGACGCGGGGCTGGACGATTTCGATCTGCCGCTTGAGATACGGCTCGCACTGCTCGATCTCATCGGGCTGGGGGTCGCGGTTATTCGGGGGGCGGCACTTGAGTATGTTGCAGATATAGACCTCGTCGCGGGCTAGGCCCATGGCTTCGATGATCTTGGTCAGCAGTTGACCGGCTTTCCCCACAAAGGGCTGGCCGGCGCGGTCTTCCTCGGCCCCTGGGGCCTCGCCGATGAACAGGATGCCGGCCGCTGGATCGCCGCTGCCAAACACGAACTGTTGTCGCGTCGAGCCCAGCCGACAGCGGGTGCAATCGCAAATCTGGCGGCGAAAGGCTTCTAAAGTACCGACCATTGGTTCCTCCTCGTTGTGCTCCGCAGCCGACTCCGGTGCGGTGAATTGAGTCCCTTCAAAGGCCACTAAATCGGACAGATAGCGCCGGGCTTGGGCCAGCACGTCCTCGTTTTGCTCTTTCATGGCGATATCCTCAAAATGCATGGTTTTCATGATTACTGCCCTCTATCGTGGCGCACTTTTACTTGGCCCCAAGAGGAGGGCTGAACATTCGTCCACTTAATCGAAGATAGGGATAGGCGAGTGGCAAATTCACAACGCGACGATGTGCCCGAATCTATCCGCGATAGCAACGCGCAGAATGCCGCAAAAAACGCGATGGACGATTTCTTTTACGATGTGGTAAAAGAGGTGCATGGCATTGATTTATCGTCGGAACAGATGGACGAAATGATCGGCCAAACAATGAGGATCGCTAAATTTACCTCGGCCGGAAATATCGCTTGAAGATAAGGCCATCTGCAACTGGATAGAACGAAAACATAGATTGGAAACGACGTTGGCTTAATCGACGTGATCAGCACGTTGTCCATTCATCGTGCTCCTTTTCTTGTAATTGTCCGTCCGCGGCCACAGGCCCTATTATATGGTCCTTCTCAACCTCACTAATCAC
Organism: Candidatus Latescibacterota bacterium; assembly: GCA_965242865.1. Taxonomy (GTDB): domain Bacteria; phylum Latescibacterota; class UBA2968; order UBA8231; family UBA8231. The sequence goes on along the minus strand of CBDETK010000013.1, from coordinate 2,264,823 downwards.
TCACGGAAGTAAGTCATGCAACACCACAGCGTCAAAACCCACCGCGAGGGAGCGGTCCTCCCGCGCGAAGAGCAATTGGCTTGGAAGCTGGCCCAACTCGCCGCCCACAATCGAGCGTTCGACGCGGATGTCGCCGAGATGATCGGCAATCGCGTCATCGACAACGCCGCGGTCGCCCTCGCCGCGATCAACCGCCCGTCGGTGTGCAACGCCCGCCTCCTCGCCTTGGGGTATCCCCATCCCCGCCACAGCGGGGGTCGCCTCTTTGGCGTGGCCAACGCCCGCAGCTTCCACTGCGAGTGGGCTGCCCTGGCCAACGGGGTTGCCGTGCGCGAACTCGACATGCACGACACCTATCTCGCGGCCGACTACTCGCACCCCGGCGACACCATCCCCGGCTTGCTCGCGGCCGCCCAGCAAACGGCCGCCGAGGGCCGGGCCCTGACCTTGGGCATACTCACGGCTTATGAGGTGCAGATGGCGCTGGTGACGGGCATTTGCCTACACGAGCACAAGATCGACCACGTCGCCCACCTCGCTCCGGCCGTGGCCGCCGGGCTGGGGACTATGCTCCAGATGCCAGCTACGCAAATCTACCAAGCCATCAATCAGAGCCTGCACCTAGCCTGCGCCACCCGCCAATCGCGCAAAGGCGACATCACCTCTTGGAAAGCCTACGCCCCAGCCCAAGCCAACAAGATCGCCATCGAAGCGGTGGGCCGGGCGCGCCTCGGCGAGCGGGCGCCGTCGCCCATCTACGAGGGCCGCGACGCCGTCATCGCTTGGATGCTGTCCGGGCCGGACGCCGAATACCGCGTTCCCCTGCCCGCTCCCGGCGAGCGGATGCGCGCCATCCTGCGCTCCTACACCAAGGAACACTCGGCCGAGTACCAAGCCCAAGCCCTAATTGACCTCGGCTTCCGGCTCCACGCTCGCCGTATAGAGTTGGGCCAAGTAGAAGACGTAGTGATCCGCACCAGCCACCACACCCACTACGTCATTGGCGCGGGAGCCAACGATCCAGAGAAAATGGACCCAGACGCCTCGCGCGAGACCCTCGACCACAGCGCCATGTACATCCTCGCGGTCGCTTGGGAGGACGGCACTTGGCACCACGTGCATTCCTATACTTCGGAGCGCGCGCACCGCCCTTCGACGGTCGCGCTGTGGCACAAGATCCGCACCGAGGAAGTCGCCGAGTGGACTCGAGCCTATCACCATCCAGACCCCGCGCACAAGAAGTTCGGGGCCCAAGTCGTGGTCCGCCTCGCCGACGGCACTCAGCTCGCCGAACGCCTCGACAACCCCAACGCCCACTCCCTCGGCAACCGGCCCTTTGCGCGGCCGGACTACATCCGCAAGCTGGCCGCCTTGACCGAAGGAGTCGTAGAGCCAGCCGAGGTGGAGCGTTTTCTGGGGCTGGTGGAGCGGTTGCCGGAACTGACGCCCGAGGAAGTGAGCCAGCTCAATCTCGTGGCCGCTCAGAACGCGTTGGAAGATGCCGAGAGCGAGCGCGTAGGCGTTTTGTAGCCCATCGCTCCCGGCTCAGGGATTTGTGAAAGCGAGACAGGTGAATGTTATTTACTAAATAACATATATCTCATGTATGTTATTTGCTGAATAAGCATCACAGTAGTCACCGCAAGAGGTTTAACGTGGCCGCTTGGACCCCGCGCTTCTCCGACTTTGAGCACGTCTTTACCGAACAAAACCCGTGGCATAGCCAAGGGGCCGTACCGCCATCGCTGGCCCCGCCAGTGGAGCGCCCGCTAGCGCAGTTGCTGTGGCAGCGGCTCTTACGCGACGACCCGCTGCGCTACCAACTCGTGCTCGGGCCGCGTCGGGTGGGCAAGACCACCGTGCTCTATCAGACCGTCCGCCACCTGCTAAAGCGCGTTGAGCCGCAGCGAGTCTGGTGGTTGCACATGGATCACCCGCTCCTCTTTCAGTTACCGCTCGACGAGCTCGTGCGGGAGATATTGAACGCGAGTGCTGCCACCGCCGACTGCCCTATCTACCTAATGCTCGACGAACTCGTGTACGCGGCGGACTGGGACCTGTGGCTCAAGACCTTCTACGACGAACGGTGGCCGGTGCGGATTGCAGCCACTTCGAGTGCTACCGCCGCCCTGAAAGAGCGCCGGGTCGAAAGCGGAGTCGGGCGCTGGGAGGAACAGTACCTGATGCCCTACTTGTTCGACGAATTCCTCCACCTGATAGGGTCGCAACCCGAGATCGTGGTCGAGCGCACCCTCGGCCAAACGCTGCGCGCCTTGCCCCCCGGTCGGCCAGCCGATGCGGCCCTTGGCCGGTGGCGTCGCATCTTCCTATTCGTCGGCGGCTTTCCCGAACTGCTCGTCCGCCAGCACCGCGACGAACAGCCGGACGAATCGAATCTGCTGCTGGCGTCGCAACGGGTTCTCCGTAGCGACGCCGTAGAGCGGACCATTTACAAGGACATCCCCCAGTCATTTGGGGTCCATAACCCGATGATGCTGGAGCGCATTTTGTACGTGCTGGCCGGACAGATTGCCGGTCTCCTGTCGCCGTCGAACATCAGCAATGATCTCGACCTGTCCCAGCCGACTTTTGACCGCTATCTCTCGTATCTAGAGCGGGCCTTTCTCGTCTTCACCCTGCCGAATTACGTTGGACGCGAGGTGGGGATTCAACGTCGGGGCCGCAAGCTGTACTTCGTCGATGGGGCGGTTCGCAACGCGGCCCTGCAACGCGGCCTCGCCCCGCTCGACGATCCCGGGGAGATGGGCTCCCTCATCGAAAACGTCGTTGCGTCGTCGCTCCACACCTTGAGCATGCACGCCGGCCTGCGGCTCCACCACTGGCGCGCTAGCACCCGCGAGGTGGACCTAATTTGGGGGGATCCGCACCAGCCGCTGGCCTTTGAGATCGGCACTTCAACCCACCACTCGCGTTCGGGCCTCCGCGCCTTGATGGAACGGCACGAGCACTTCCGCGGACACAGCTATCTCGTCGCACCCCAAGCGGCGGTCCGCCACCCCGATGCCAGCGGAATGGGCACTCTTCCGCTCGACACCTTCCTGCTCGCCGTTGGCGCGCAAGCGCACCAAGCCCTCGCCGATCAACTGCGGGGCTGAGACGCCAGCACCGCCCCTTCCGCTTCCACCCGCTCGTACAGACGGGCGAATTCCTCGGACCCATCGTCGTTCCACACCGCAAAGGACAAGCCCCGGATGGTTCCCTCGGCAAAGCCGGTCAACGCATCGAGCGGCGGGATGCCGGCCGTGTAGAGCACGTGCCCGTCTGGCAGGCGCAGCTTGCCCAAGTGCCGGGGAATCTCCGCTGGGCCGCGCTGCGCCAAGCGCACGATGACCGCTTCATCCACCTCCACGCCAAGGCCCGGCCCCTCGGGCACGGGCGAACAGCCCTCGACGATCTCAATGCGCTGCCGGGCCGCGTCCTCCTCGTACTGGTCGTCGAGGTTGATCGAGTGAGCAGCCGTGGGCAGCACGGCCGCCAAGTGCAGGGCCAACGCCTTGGCCAAGGTGCCCCCGGTTAGCTGCACTATCACTTGCACATTGGCTTTGCCGTAAGCCAAGCCGCGCACCAGCGCGTCGCCAAACCCGCCGCAGTATTCGGCCACGATATACGCATCGGCCATCCCCTGCACGACCTCCTGCAACCCGCCCAGCGGCGGCACGTGCATGACCAGCGGTACGCCGCATTGGGCGCGGAGCCGTCGCCAGCCTTCTACATCACTCAGCACCAAGGGATCCTCGATATAGCCTACTACGGGCGATTTTTCGAGTTGTTTGACGAGGGGGAGCACGGTGGCCAAGGTGCGGTTGGCATTGAAGTCGTACTGCATCTTGAAGCCTGCGGGCGCCACGTCCTCTACCGCTCGGTTTTGCTCAAACACATCGTAGTGCTGGCACGTGTGCATCTTGAACAGCCGATAGCCTTGGTCGGCGGCGCGGCGGATTTCGCGGCTCAGTGCCTCGGGATCGGCGGGCCGAGTCCAAGCCGCCACCGGCACGCGGTCGCGCACTTTGGGGCCCATTAGCTTGTAGGCCGGCACTTCGAGGTACTGGCCCATCACGTCGTACAGGGCCCCGGCCAAGCCGAGGTGGACATCGCGGCCCAAAAAGTCAAAGGGACTGTAACCGATCAGGCCCTCCACGCTCTGGGCGGGCGGCGGCATGCAGCGATACTCGCCCCAGCCCACCAAGCCGTTGTCGGTTTGGACCTTGAAAAAGGTGCGCTGGTCAATTGAGCGGAAGCGCACGGCGTGCTCGGCGTTGCGAGCGGCGAGCGGCACGTGCGCCGGAATGATGTCGATGTCGGTGATTTTCACGGTTGGCCTCCTCGGCGCGTAAGTGAGATTGCGTTGATGAAAAAACCCAAATTCCCGACGCCTCTCCAGACGATCTATAGATCTTGCCCGCGCATCGGGCGATGCCGTTGTTAGCACGTCATGGAACGCATTTTACTGGTGGGTTGCGGCGGCTTTATTGGGGCCGTGCTGCGCTACTTGGTCTCGATGGGGGTGCAGCGTCTGTTGGGCACCCCGCTCTACGGCTCCCTCGTGGTCAACGTGGTCGGCTGCCTGCTCATCGGCTTTTTGGGCGGTTGGGCCGAAGAGCGTCAATACCTAAGCCTCCCGCTCCGGCTGTTTCTCTTCGTCGGCCTCCTCGGCGGCTTCACCACCTTTTCCTCCGTGGCCTACGAGACCGCGCAGATACTGCGCGCGGGGCAGGTGCCAGCCGCTCTAGTCCACCTTGGGCTACAGATGGTGCTGGGGATTCCCGCCGTATTCGTCGGGTATTGGGCGGCCCGCTAGCCGCTTAGTGTGCGCAAGTACGCCAAGCTGGCGGGCGCGGCTTCGCGCAACCGGGCTTGGCGATAGATCTTGACCGAGGCAAAACCCGCGTACCCGATGGCGTCTAAGGCGGCGAGCACGGCCTTGAAGTCGAGGTGGCCGCTGCCGAGGACGCCGCCATTGCTCTCGCACAAGTGGACGTGCCGCAGCGCGTTGCGGCAGGCGAAAATGGGTTGGGTCAAGGACTTTTCCTCAATGTTCATGTGGATCGTATCGACCATCGGCCCAAAAGCTGGGGAGCCAATGCGCTCGATCAGAGCGCACACCTCGCCCACAGAATGGTTAAACCCCACTTGCAGGTGATTGATCGGCTCAACGACCAAGTCCACGCCAGCGGCTTGCGCGGCCAACCCCACTTCGCGCAGGCCGGCCGCAATCCGCTCGTTGGCCACTTCGGCGTCGGCCTCGTCCGTGCGCAAGCCCTGCAAAAGCCCGACCACGAGGAGGGCGTTAAATCGCTGGGCAATCGGCAGGTACTCCCGCAGCCGAGCGACCGCGCTGGCGCGGCGGCGCGGGTCGGCCGCGCTCAAGCACAGCCCCTCGGCATAGGCCGCTCCGGTCAACAGCGACGGCACCACCAAGCCACGCGCCTCGACCGCACGTTCAATCGCGTCTAATTGGCCGAGGACCGCTGGCGTCAGGTTCAGCTCGACGCCAGCGTACCCGCAGTCCCGGATGAAGCTCAATCCGGCGGCGAAATCGCCCCCGAGATCCGCAAAGTCGATTACCATATAGCTGTAGTGCATGGTGGCCTCCAAAAAATTGGGAATTGAAATCAGCCGTCGCTGTGTCTAAGTTACTCCGTCCCCTTAGCCCCCAACAGCGGAGTGCCCATGCGATACCGACGATTCGGCAAAACAAATTGGCAGGTCAGCGAAATCGCCTTGGGCGGGTCTTGGTTTTACGGACGCCCGGAATACGGCCTCTTGCCGGTGGCGCACGGCGTCGCCATGGTCGAGCGCGCCCTCGAACTCGGCATCAACTACTTTGACACGGCCCCGCTCTACGGCCAAGGCCGCAGCGAAAAGGTCCTCGGCCACGCCCTCAAAGGCGTTGACGCGCCCCATTATCTGGCGACCAAGGTCGGCTATTATCCCGCGCCTTTCGACTACACGTACGACGCTGTGTGGCAGGGGCTTGAGGGCAGTCTCACGCGCTTGCAGCGCGACTCGGTCGATCTGTTGCAGCTCCACGAGGCCGAGCAGGCCGGTTGGGAGGGGATATTCGGCCCAGGGCGCGCCTTAGAGACTATGCTCGAAATTCGCGAGCAAGGCTTGGCCACCCACATCGGCCTAACTGGCTCGGACTTGGTGCTCATGCGCGATGTGCTCGCCGAGTCCGACGCCTTCGTCTCGGTGGTCACCTTTCTCCAATACGACTTGCTGGTGCAGACGGCCAAGGAGCTCCTGCTGCCCACCGCGGCCGCCCGCGATGTGGCCGTCGTCCTCGCCTCGCCGCTGCACGCCGGCCTGCTTGGTTCCAAGCGCGCCGCTTGGCAGGAGCTGGGGCGCTTTGCCGAGCTGTACCCCAAACTCGAAAAAGTCGAAGCCCTGCTCGCCGGCGAGCCCGGCGACCTGCCCGACCACGGGCTGCGCTACTTGCTGTCGGATCCCCAAGTCTCCGTGCTGCTCACCGGGGCGGCCACCCTAGACGAACTCGAAGCCTCCGCGGCCGTTTCCGATGGCCGCTCCTTGTCGGCCGAACTCGTCGCCCGCATCGAAAGACTCACCGTTTGAGGAGGAATTGCTGATGAAACCTGTCCGCGTCGGCTGCATTGGCCTCGGCTGGATCACCCAAAGGGCGCACCTGCCGGCGTTAGCGGCTCTGGCCGAGGAAGGCCAAGTCGTTTTCCAAGCCTTTTGCGACCAAAGCGAGGAGACTCTCCGCGAACAAGCGGCCGCCTACAAGCCTCGCTCGACCTATACCGATCACCACCTGATGTTCGCCGAGCAGCAACTCGACGCGGTTTACTTGTGCATTCCGCCGACCGCACACACCGACGAGGTGCTCATCGCCGCGGACCAAGGCGTCGCCCTGTTCGTCGAAAAGCCGCAGACCCTCGATCTGGCGCAAGTCGCCGAGTTCAACGCCGCCATTGCAAAAGCCGGCATCGTATCCCAAGTCGGCTTTGTCTATCGCTACGAGCCGGCTTCCGCGCCGACCTTGGAGTTGGTGCAGAAGCGCACGCCGCGCCACGCCCAAATCCAAAACTTCTACAGCGGCCAGCCGATCCGCTACTGGACCAGCCGCTACGAACTCTGCGGCGGCTCGTTTGTGGAAAACACCATCCACAGCGTCGATCTGCTGCGCTACTGGCTCGGCGATATTGAGGCGGTGTCGGCCTTCTACGTCGAATCCCTGCCCGAAGAGCGCATTGAGCCGATGAATCTGCCCCACGTGTACAACGTCAACTACCGCTTTAAGGAGCGCTTGACGGCCAACGCCAGCGTCTCGCGGGTACTGAGCCATGTCGAGTACGCGCGGCGCGAAATCCTCGTCATCAGCGACGACTCGGTCATTGAGTGGAATCCGCAGCAGGTGCGGGAAAACGGCGAGGTGGTGTGGGAAGCCGACCAAGCGCCGCAATCGCGGGGCGCCTTTTTTGCGCAGGCCCGCGCCTTTATCGCCGCGGTCCAAGCGGACGACCCGGCCCTGCCGCGCAGCCCCTACGTGCCTTCGCTCAACAGCCTCGCCGCGGTCTTGGGGGCCAATGCCTCGGCCGAACGCGGCGGCGAGCTGGTCCACCTCAGCGACCTAACCCGGGAGTAATTCGCCATGCAGCCCCAACCCACGCCCTTTCTCGACTGGTACGGAGTCTGGCCCTCCCACCGCAAGCTCGAAGACGACGGCACCGTCTGGTCGCAGGACCCGCCCCAAGGCATTGAACTCGCGCCCGAGCTGGCTCGTAAGTCCGCGGTCTTCTTCCACCAGGAACGCCCTTGGGAGCAAGGTGCCAATCTCCACATCAACGCCATGCTACACGCCGAAGGGTGCTATCGCCTCTGGTACGGGGTGCAGCGCTTGGACGACATTGCACGCTCTTATGTCTGCTACGCCGAAAGCGACGACGGCTTTTGCTGGCAACGACCGGATTTGGGCTTGTGCGAGTACGAAGGCTCTACCCGCAACAACATCATCAGCGCGGGCCACGACCATCCCCTCGGCTGGGTGTTCATCGACCCCAGCGCCCCGGCGGCCGAGCGCTACAAAGCCGTCGGCCCGGGGGCGCGCTACTTCCGCAATGGCCAGCCCGATCCAGAAATGGACTCCGCCCGCTTCAAGGCCCTGCTCGTGGCCCGCGACTTGGGGGATGTGTCGGCCGGGGAAAAGGCCCGAGGAATTGAGATTCGGCAGCAGCTCCACGGCGCGGTCTCGCCCGATGGCATCCACTGGCAAAACCTCAGCACCCCCGTCTTTGACGCAGGCGCGACCCAGCTAGACACCCACAACCTCTGCGCATACGATCCGCACCAAGGGCAATACGTGGCGTACTTGCGCGGCCATCTCGACCGTCGGCGCTTGGTGCGCCGCGTGTCGGGCGCGCGGTTTGCCGCCTTGGCCGACCCGCGCCCCTGCCTCCTGCCCGACCCCTTGGACCCGATTGACGACGACCTGTACAATCCCTGCTACACCCCGTACCCAGGGACGCAGCCGCGCTATCTGATGTTTCCGTCGGTGTACCACCGGATCGCCTCTACGGTCGATGTCCAGCTCGCGGTCAGCCGCGATAGCCACCAATGGATCCGGCCCTTCCGCCAGCCCATTATCGACCTCAATTACGAGGGGGGAACCTACGGCCAGCTCTACGCCAGCCCGAATCTCATCGCTGCCAACGGCACTTGGCGGCTGCCCTTTAGGGGCTACCAACGCCGCCACGACTTCCTCCGCCGCGGCGCGGCGTACCCCGAGGATGGAGAATTTCGCTGGGCCTGTTGGGACCCCGACCGGCTCGCGGGGATCGAGGCCAAAGGCGAGGGACGGGTCACGCTCATTGAGCGACCGTGCGCCGGCCGCGCCCTGCTGCTCAACTTTCGCACGGCCCCAGACGGCTGGATCAAGGCCGAAATCGTCCAGACCATTCACACGCCTCCGCAGCCGGTAGAAGCCTACCCCGGCTTCTCGCTCAAAGAGGCCGAGCCGCTCACGGGCGATTCCATCGCTGAGGCCGCGCGCTGGAGGGGCCGAGCCGATCTAGCGGCCCTCGCCGGCGAACAGGTCGGCCTCCGCTTTCACCTGTACAAAGCCAAGCTGTTTTCGGTATCTATTTGAGGCGACCGGCGAACACCACGGCGAACCGCTCCGCGGCAATGCCACCTAAGCGCTGTGCCATGCGCTCGAAGGCGGCGCGGCGATAGTCCCATCGGCCCCACCGCGCCACCTGCTCCAGCCAGTCGCATAGGTGAATCCGCACTAGGTCGTTGAAGTCCTGCTCGGTCATTTCGATGGAAGTGCCGGTCAGGCGGAGCAGCCATAGCGTCGTCCTATGCGTTTGGGTAGTGTATCCGTGAAATTACTAGAGAAAACCCCCGGACGCACCGCGTCTGGGGGTTGGTTAAAATAGTGGTGCGCTGGCGCGGCCTTTGAGGTCCTTTAGGCGTTGACATCCTTCGTTTGGGATAGATTGAACGCTAAAGAAGCAAGCTGACCGGCGGTCTTGTCCTCGTGGTCGTCGAGCTTCGTTTCTAGGCTGACTACCTTCACCGCCAAGGCGGCAAACCGCTCAGCGGTCTTATCCTCGTGGTCGTCAAGCTTCGTCTCTAGGCTGACTACCTTCACCGCCAAAGCGGCAAATCGCTCAGCGGTCTTATCCTCGTGGTCGTCGAGCTTCGTCTCTAAGCTGACCACCTTCACCGCCAAAGCGGCAAACCGTTCAGCGGTCTTATCCTCGTGGTCGTCGAGCTTTGTCGCTAGGCCATCGAATTTCGTTTCTAGGCCATCGACCTTCGTTTCTAGGCCATCGAATTTCGTTTCTAGGCCATCGACCTTCGTTTCTAGGCCATCGAATTTCGTTTCTAGGCCATCGAATTTCGTTTCTAGGCCATCGAATTTCGTTTCTAGGCCATCGAATTTCGTTTCTAGGCCATCGAATTTCGTTTCTAGGCCATCGAATTTCGTTTCTAGGCCATCGACCTTCGTTTCTAGGCCATCGACCTTCGTTTCTAAGCCATCAACTTTTGTCTCTAAGCTATCGACCTTCGTTTCTAGGCCATCGACTTTTGTCTCTAAGCCATCGACCTTCGTTTCTAAGCTATCGACCTTCGTTTCTAGGCCATCGACCTTCGTTTCTAAGCTATCGACTTTTGTCTCTAGGCCATCGACCTTTGTCTCTATCCGGTCCAGCCGGTCCATTACGGGCTTAAGTGCTTCGGCAAGCACGACGCGAAAGGTATTCTCGTTCATAGGAAAGACTCCTTGCTTTTGGTCTGCGGGTGACTAAAGCCCGGATGACGGTCATCCGGTTGGCATTCCCCTTTTCAAACATAGTGAATTTCAAACGGATCCACTACCGAAGAGCGGCCCCTCAATTGGCTCCGTTTGCAGGTAGGGCTTACTTTTTTGCGGTGAATAGCTACGCCCCTCATCCATCCATTTTGCTCCCGATCTTGGTTTTTTTCTTCCTGTGCTGCGGCTGTGACGCGCCCAAGTCCTCGGCCTTTTTCGTGGAGGTGGCGGCCGAGGTCGGGCTAGATTTTCGCCACACCAGCGGCGCCAGCGGCGATTACTTCCTGATTGAGACGATGGGGGCCGGCGCGGCCTTTTTCGACTGGGACGACGATGGCTGGCTAGACGTGTATCTCGTCGATGGCTTTGACCTGTCGCCGTGGCGCGAGCACTTGGTGCCGGTCAACCTCGTGACCGGCGATTCAGCGGGCACTTGGGTCGTCGAGGAGTTCCGACCGCCCCTGCGCTACGATGGCCGAGTGGATACCTTGGTGTTGGCGTGGCGTCAAGCGCCCGGCTCGGGGCAGACGCAAAATCGCCTCTACCACAATGCGGGCGGCACCTTCCGCGAGGTCACCGCGCAGACCAAGACCGGCGATCTGGGCTACGGCATGGGGTGCGCGGTCGGCGATTACGACAACGACGGGCGCGCCGATCTCTACGTGACCAATTACGGTCGCAATGCCTTCTACCGGAATCAGGAGGACGGGACCTTTGCCGAGCGGGCGCAGGCCGCTGGCGTGGCCGACCCCCACTGGAGTACGAGCGCGGCCTTTTTCGACTACGACAACGACGGCGATCTCGATCTATACGTGGCTAATTACCTCGACTTGACGCCGAGCACCAACCGCTTGTGCGGCGGCGCGGTCGCCAGCACTGGGGCCACCTTGCGCGTTCCGGCCGACCAGCGGACCTATTGCAGCCCGAGACGCTACAACGGCGCGCCCGACGCCCTCTTTCGCAACGAGGGGGACGGGCGGTTCTCCGACGTGGCGCAGGCCAGCGGGGTCTTCAGTCCTTTTGGCAAGGGGCTAGGGGTCGCGGCCGCTGATTTTGACGGCGATGGGTCCCTCGACGTGTACGTGGCCAACGACGGGACGCGCAATTTTTTCTACCGCAATCGCGGCGACGGCACGTTTGCCGAGGCCGGGCTGGCGGCCGGGGCCGCGTACAACGGCACCGGCCAAGCCGAGGCCGGCATGGGGGTCGCGGTCGGCGACGGCGATGGCGACGGCGATGCCGACCTGTTGGTGACCAACTTTTCCCGCGAGAGCAACACCCTGTACCGCAACGAGGGCGGCGGCCGCTTTGCCGATGCGACCGAGAGCGCGGGCCTGCACGGCTCGACCTTACTGCCGCTGGGATTTGGCGCGTTTTTTGCCGATGCCGACAACGACGCGGATGTGGATTTATTCGTAGCCAACGGCCACGTCCTCGACCGCATCGCCCGACAGGACTCGGCGTTGAGCTATGCCCAGCCCAACCAGCTTTTCGCCAACGATGGCCAAGGTACCTTCGCCGACGTGTCGGCCCGTAGCGGCCCGGCCTTTGCGTTGGCTGGGGTGTCGCGCGGGGCCGCTTATGGCGATTACGACAACGACGGCGACTTGGACGCGCTGGTGACCAACGTCAATGCCGCGGCGCGGCTGTACCGCAACGAGCTGCGATCGGCCCGTCACTGGTTGTCCCTGCAGCTAGTGGGGACGCGGGCGAATCGCGATGCGGTTGGGGCGCGGGTGCGGGTGGTCTGCGGCAGCACCGTACAAACGCGCCAGCGGATTGGCGGCGGCACCTATCTATCGGCGAGCGATAGCCGCTTGCACTTTGGCTTGGGCGATTGCGCCCTCGTAGAGCGGATTGAGATCACTTGGCCCGATGGCAGCGTACAAGAGCGGCGCGGCGAGTTGGTCGATCGGGTCTTGGTCGTGGAGCAGGAATGGGTGCGCTAAGTACGCGACACTTGCTTTGCGTCCGGGATCGAGGGCGTCCCGCCCTCGGCGAGGGCAAGATGCCCTCGATCCTTAGGAAGGCCGGCGGCTGGGGTGCGTTGATAACGGGCGCGGTGGGGTGCCTCTTGGGGGCCGTCAGCGGGTGGAGCGAGCCGCTCGCCGCGCAATTCGTCGATCAAGCGGTGGCGGCCGGGCTGACCCAGCGCAATGTCTCGGGGACCGACCAAAGCTACATCGTCGAGGGGATGATGGGCGGGGCCGCCTTTTTCGATTACGACCGCGATGGCGACGCGGATTTGTACGTGACCAACGGCTCTTCCTTTGCCGGCTTTGCCGCGGGCGAGCATCCGGCCAACCAGCTCTACCGCAACGACAGCGGCCGCTTTGCCGATGTGACGGCCGCAGCCAGCGTGGGCGATACGAGTTGGTCCATGGGCTGCGCGGCGGCCGATTACGACAACGACGGCCATACCGACCTCTACGTCACCAACTTTGGCCGCAACATCCTCTATCGCAACCGCGATGGTGGTCGCTTTGCCGACGTGACGGTCGCAGCCGGCGTGGGCGATACCGGATGGGGCACGGGGGCCAGCTTTGGGGATTACGACCGCGATGGCGACGTGGATTTGTACGTGGCCAATTATGTGGACTTCTCCTTGGACTACGAATCCCCCATCCCCTGCTTGTGGAAAAACGTGAAGGTGTACTGCGGGCCGGTGGGCCTGCGGCCGGCCGCGGATGTGTTTTACCGCAACGAGGGCGATGGGACCTTTGGGGAGTACGGAACCGAGGCGGGCCTGTCCGGCGAGGCATTCTACGGCATGAGCGCCCTGTTCAGCGACTACGACGACGACGGCTGGCCCGATCTGTTCGTGGCCAACGATTCCACGCCCAACCTGCTGTTTCGCAATCGCCAAGACGGGCGCTTTGCCGCAGAGGGACTCGTGGCTGGCGTGGCGTACAGCGGGGAAGGAGTGGCGCAAGGGTGCATGGGGGCCGCTTGGGGCGATTACGACAACGATGGCCTATTCGACCTCTTCGTCACCAATTTCGCCGACGAGTACAACGCGCTGTACCGGAATGAGGGCGGAGGCTTTTTTGCCGACGTGTCGTTTGCGGCCGGGATCGGAGCGGCCCCGGCCGAATGGGTCTCGTGGGGCACGGGCTTTTTCGACTACGACAACGATGGCGACCGCGATCTGTTCGTGGCCAACGGCCACACCTATCCACAGGCCGACCTGCCGCGGGTCAACTCCAGCTACCAACAACCCAACTCGCTGTTTGAAAACAGGGACGGACGCTTAGTGGAGGTGTCGGCGGCGGCTGGCCCGGGCTTTGCCCTGAGCCGGGTCAGCCGCGGGACCAGTTTCGCCGACTACGACAGCGATGGCGACCTCGATGTATTCATCCTCAATCTCAACGGCCCGCCAACCCTGTTGCGCAACGACAGCCACCACGAGAATCACTATCTGCTGGTGCGTCCGGTGGGCACCGCGAGCAACCGCGACGGGATTGGTGCGCGGGTGATCGTCCGTGCCGGCGGACAAAGTCAGCACGCCGAGGTGCAAAGCGGAGGGAGCTATTTGTCCCACAACGACCGGCGGCTGCACTTTGGCTTGGGCCGGGCCGAGCGCGTTGAGCGGCTCGAAGTGCGCTGGCCCAGCGGAGTGGTTCAGGTGCTGACCAATCTAGCCGCCGATCAGGTGCTGACCGTGGTTGAGCCGCGTCAATAAACGACCGAGACGAGGCGTTGGCGTCGCTGCTGGCCGCGGTCGATTGCTGCGGTGAGGCGGACGAGGTAAGACCCGGGCGGCACGAGGCGACCGCCAGCGGTGCGACCGTCCCACTCAACGGCAAAGCGACCGCTGGTGGCCGGCCCGTCGTAGAGGACGCCCACCGCACGACCAGCGAGGTCAAACACGGCGAGCTCCACGCGAACTGCATCCACTAGATACAGCAGGTCGTATTCGATCTGCACGGCGTCGTTGCGGCCGTCGCCGTTGGGGGTAAAGACCGCCGGCTGCAGGGCGAGGCGGCCGATGAGCGGTTGATCTAGGCTGAGCAAGGCCACTTGGAGGCTGTGGGTCGCCTTGGGGGACACGGGCTGGGCCACTTCAAACGGGCGAGTGCTATCGCGGATTCGCCCGGCAAAGTGGGTGTTGTACGCAAAGACCTCGGCCCAGAAATCGACCTCAACCCGCTCGCCGGTCCGCTGCTGGTCCATGCGCGGCAGGGCCATTTCAACCCCCTCGGCCGCGTGCTGCACCAGGGTATAGGCCGCTTCTACTCCGCCGATCCGCACGGCCTCCACAGCCTGCACTTGGGCCGCGGTGGCAATGGCTAAGTGGTCAAACCCGAGGTCGTCGGCTGCGATGTGTGGCTCTAGAGAGAAGGTAAACAGGGTCGGGGTCAGGGCCGGTGCTCGCAGCGGGTGAATTTGCCCGAAGGCTTGGGAGGCCGGCGGTGGGATGGACGCGCTGAACTGCACGTACGCGAGGTGGCTCGTCGCCTCGGCGGTCGAGTGGAATTCGGCCCTAAATTGCGCGTAGCGGCGCAGCCGGTCGCCCGGCATAAGCCCGCGCCCGGCGGCAAAGGCAAACGGGGCACTCCAGAAATTCCAGTCCTCGACGTCTGGAGTGAAGCCGGCCTGTTCGCCCCGTTGTAAGCGGTTGTAGGTTTGCAGGGTGAGCGGTTGGCCGGCCGCGTCAAAGCGGGTGCGCTCGGTGCCGCGGAACGTGCGCCGCCAATAGGTATTGGGGTCGTCGTCGTCGCCCGTGCGCACGCTCAGGTCGATGCGGGCCTCTGCGTCGTGCTGGCCGCCCCAAGTCAAGGTGCCCAAGGCGGCCGGTCGCCCCAAGTCGATGATGTTGGAGGTATAGCGGGAGAAGGCGGCCGGCCCGGCTCCGTAGATTTCGAATTCGGCGATTTCCCAGATCCCGCGGTTGTTTTCGGGGAGCTCGA
Organism: Candidatus Latescibacterota bacterium; assembly: GCA_965242865.1. Lineage (GTDB taxonomy): Bacteria > Latescibacterota > UBA2968 > UBA8231 > UBA8231. The sequence goes on along the minus strand of CBDETK010000013.1, from coordinate 2,249,613 downwards.
TGAACACCTGCTGGATGGGTTCGTCGGGCAGGGCCAACTCCATGACGGCTTGGGTGTTCTCGCGCACGCGGTGGACGATGTCGAAGTCGAGGGTGCTGTTGCGCCAGCTCGCCGCGTACTCGCGGGTGCCGTCGGCCAAGGGGTCGCCATCGCTGGTCCCCAAGATGAAGCGCTCGACAAAGCGGGTCGCGGCAAAGCGCGGGCGCGGATAAAAGCGCACGCGATCGACGAAAAACCGCCCGCCAAAGTCGAAGACCCAGTACTTGTGCTGGGGGCCATAGCCGGCCACGCGGAGATAGTGCCCGTCCCCTAAGTACGCGGTTTCCGGGTCGCCATCGAAGATCAGGATGTCGTCTTCGTACCACTGCCGCCAGCCGTTCCACTCCAGGACGAGGATGCGGCCGCCGAGCGATTCCAACAGCGGCGTCAGGTTGACCGAGGGAGTTAGCAACAAAGGACCGATGCGGTCGGGCTGCAGCGCGACCCATTGGGCTTGGCCGTGCTGCTGGGGATCGACCGCTTCCCAAGACAGTTGCACGAACTCGTACTCGGCTTCCAGCGCCGGTTTGGGCCGGTCGGCCCCGCCGATGCGATAGATGGTGAGCGCGTGCAACGGGAGGGCCACCGCGAGGCAGCAGGCCGCTGAGTAGAGGATGCGTGGCACGGGGTTAGGGGGCCTTGGACGCTAGCTGCCGCGCCTTGGCGCGGTGGGTGCGGCTTTTTTCCGAGTGGCCCAACTCCCGGTAGGCGTCGCTGAGGTAGCGGTGGGCGCGTTCATTGGCAGGGTCCAGTTCAACGGCGCGAGTATAGGCGCGAGCGGCCTCGGCAAAGTGGCCCGATTTTGCGTAGGCCACCCCGAGGTTTAACTGGGCCAGCGCGCTGGTGGGGCTGAGGCGGGCGGCCTCGGCAAAGTGGGCGATGGCCGCGGCCAAATCGCCCGTGCGGGCCGCGACCAAGCCGAGGCCGTGGGCCGCCTCGTGCAAGCTCGAGTCGAGAGCGGCCGCGCGCCGCAGGCTGGCCCGCGCCGCGGCATAGCGTTGCTGCTTGAGCAGAACCATCCCCAGCCGCGCATGGCTGAGCGGGTCTTCACCGTCGAGGGCGAGGGCTTGGCGAAAGCTCGCGGCCGCCGTGGCCCAGTCGCCTGCTAGGTGGAACAGGACGCCTAGACTGCTGTGCGCGTCCTTTAGCTCGGGGTTGATCGCGAGGGCGTTTTGATATTCGACGATGGCTTGGTCGTGCTGGCCTTGCAAGGCGAGGTGCAGCGCGAGGTTGTAGCGGGCCGTCGCCGAGCCAATGGCCACCGCGCTGACCTCGGGCCGGGATTGCTCCGAGCCGATTCCCCGATGGTGCTGGCGGAGGATTTCCGAGTTCGCGAGGGCTTTTTCGCCGCGGGTGCGCTGGCCGGTGCGCAAGTAGAGTTGAGACAGGTTGAAGTGAACTTGGGGCGAATAGGGGTTGAGCGCGGCCGCCCGCTCTAAGGCGGCTATGGCTGGGTCGTAGTGCCCTTGGGCGCGGTGCTGCAAGCCGAGGTGGAAATGCGCTTCGGCGTCTTCGGGCGCGTACTGCACGGCGCGGTGCAGGTGGCGCAGGGCTTGGTCTAGTGCCCCTTGGCGGCGGTAGTACAGGCCCAGTTTTTTGTGGGCTGGCGCGAGCGTGGAGTCCACCTGCAAGGCCGCTAGATACGCACGCTCGGCGCGGTGGGCGCTGTCGCGGTAGCTATGCACGAGGCCGAGGTTGTAGTGGGTGGTGGCGCGGTGGGGATCGAGTTCAATGGCCCGTTGGAAGGCCTGCAGGGCGGCAGCGGTATCGCTGTACCGGGCCACGGCAAAGGCGCGGGTCATCTCGACAGCTCCGAGTAGATCGTAAAGCTCGGGGTCGTTGGGAGCGCGGGCGAGCCCGGTGCGCGCGGCTTCCCGCGCTTGGTCGTACTGGCCGACTTGGAGGTAGCACCGTCCCAGATAGCGATAGGTCGCTGGCGAGGGGGACGGGCCTCGGACGGCCTGTTGTAAGACCGCAATCGCGGCTTGGTAGTCTCGGTTGCGGAAGTGTTGCTGGCCCTCGGTTAGCAGGGGATCGTCGCGGGCGCAGCCCCAAGCGAGCAAAAACAACAGGAGCACGACCCCGCGCAATTTCAATTCGGGGCGCTCAGGGCGCGTTCTATGGCGTCGGCAAACTCCTCGACCGGGTACTGATCGCGCAGGCCGCGCACGTAGCGCACGTACCCGCGCTTGGACTTGGCGATCTTTACGTACGCGGTGGCGCGCCGACGCGAGGTGGCGTCGTAGGGATGATTTTTCTGGTAGCGGTCGAGGACCTTGAAGACCGAGTACCCACCCTGTACCTGCACGGGCCCGCCGACTTGGCCGACGGGCAGCGCGAGCGCCAAGTCGTAGATGCCCCGATAGTACGCCTTGGTGTAGGGGGTGAGGGTCAGGTGCCCGTCGTGGTGGTCGGCGCCGGGGCGGCGGGTGTGGGCGCGGGCCAGCGGCGCGGGATCGGCCCCGGCGAGGATCGCGCGCTTGAGCCGCTGGGCCAACGAGTCGGAAGCCGCGAGGATTTCTACCACTTCGGTCGTCAGCGGCGCGGTGAATTTTTCCGGGTGCCTGTCGTAGAAGGCGCGGGCTTCCGCGGGCGTGGCGGTGACGTGCTGATCCACGTAGCGCTGCCGCAGGGCATTGAGCAACAGGTCCTCTCGCTTATCGCGGACGCGCTGGAGCAGGTCCGGGTCTTGGTCTAGCCCGAGCGCATGGGCCTCGGCCGCGAAGAGAAAGGCCGGAATGATCGCGGTTTTGAGGAGAAAGACGACGCGCGCCGAATCGGCTAGCTCCGCCCGGCCGGCGCGCATTTGCCGCGCCATGTAGAGGAACTCGTGGCCACTAATTTGACCACGGCGAAAGGCGACCACCGGCTCGTCGCGCACGGTGGCCGGCAGGGCGTACAGGTCGTCCTCGGCCTGCTCGCTGTGCTCGTTGAGGGCGCGAATCGCTTCGGGGCGCAGCTCCGGGCCGTACGCGCGGTTGAGCGAATCGAGGAGGGCTTGGTAGCGGGCGGCCCGCTTGCGGCCAAAAACTTCCTCCCGCACCTTGCGCTCGGAAGCGGCGAGCGGCAGGGGCATCTCGTCGGTGACTTGAAAGACCGTGTAGTGAGGCTCGCCGGCAAACTGGAAGCGGATGGGTTGGGACACTTCGCCCACGGCGAGGGGGAAGATCGCTTCGGCAATGGCTGGCAGGACCTTGTCCTTGAGTTTGTAGCCCCCGACATCGCCGCCCTGTTCGCCGCTATCGCGGTGTAGAGAATGCCCCTGGGCCAGCTCCATGAACGGCGCCCCGTCGGCCACGGCCTGCAAAATTTCCTCGGCTTCTTCGCGGGTCTTTAGCATGATGCCGCTGAAGCGGAGGGCGCGGTCGCGGTGCGTGGCGCGATAGTGCGCCTCCAGCTCCTCGTCGGTAACGACGATTTTTGCGGCTATTTCGCGCTGGGTGTACAAGTTGAGCAAGCGGTTTTTGGCGAAGAAGGCCAGCTCGGCTTGAATCGCCGGGTCGTCGGCGAGCTGAAGGGCTTGGGCCTCGGCGAGCAAGAGCCGCTTGTCGATCAAGCTGTGGAGGACTTGGCGGTTCTTGGCGAGCGGGGTGTCGCCCTTTTTCATGCCCTCCGGGATGAGGGTGCTAAACTCGGTGAAGGCCGAGAGCGTAATGGGGTCGCCGGCAACGGTCGCCAAGACGACATCTTGTGCCTCGGATGGTTCGGTTTGGCCCCCGCAGGACGCGAGGAAAAGGACGGAGAACCACAGGAGCGAGCGCCGCACGGGCTGGGTTGAGATCATGGAAAATTTCTTGCTCTAGGGGGGACTATTCGCTTATTTAACGGGCAGTTAATGTAGGATTTGACGAATTTTTGGGCAACAATGCAGAGGCATTCGGCGTGGCGGGATGCCTCCTTCATTTCTAGAGTTTCGCTTTATGCACTCAGCTTTTCGAGCGGCCGGCCTCGTGGGCGGCATTTTGTTCTTGGCGGTCGCCGCGGTGGCGGAAGTCGTGATCATCGGCAGTGAAGAGGGTCTGAGCTGGGAGAGCGGCGGGGGCGATCTCCCAGCCGTGGTCATCCGCAGCGCGACCGCGATCGAAAAAACCAACGCCCCCGGCGGCGTCATCGACTTTGAGCCGGAGGGCCTGCCCTATTTCATTGCCCCCCAACGCGCCGATACCACCCGCAACATAGCGGTCGGCATTAACTCGCCGTTGCGCGGCGGCAGCATCAACTCCCCGAACAATCGCTCCATTAGCGCGGCGTTGGCCAATCTGATCGACGACGACGGCGACACGGCCTTGGACCTGCGCGCTTCTGGGGGCACCCAAAGCGCCCGAGTGCTGGGGCTGATTATAGACCTAGACCTCGGGGCGCGCTTTGGCCTCAATCGCTTCAAGTTCTTTCCGCGCAACGGCGACCCGGATTTCCCCTCGGTGGAATTTCCCTTTCAAAACGAATTCTTGCGGGGATACGAGATTTTCATCAACGATGGCACGCCGGAAAACTCCTTTGAAGGCGTGCCGATTTTGCAAACCGTCGCGGTCGAAACCCAAAACGACCGATCCGTGGTCGATGTGCGCATTGCGCCGCAATACGTGCGCTTCGTGCGGCTCAAGGTGCTGACCGCGGCCGGCTTTGACATGGCCGAGTTCCAGATTTTCGGCACGGGCTTTGTACCCGAAGCGAGCTACGTGTCCAACATTTTCGACTTTGGCGACTTGGCCCTGTTCGGCAATGTGCGCTGGGTCCAAGACGCCACCGGCGACGCGAATCGGTCCCGCTTGCGCCTTCGCACGCGGACGGGCGTGGACCGCGACCCGGTCGAATTCAACAAGGTCCGTCCGGGCGAGCGCATCTTTCGCGTGGGCGGCGGCGCCCGCGCCGGCAATCGGTCGGGCACCTCAACGGCCAATGTGGAAGTGCCGTGGAAGCGGGCCGAAGACATCGAGGATGCCGAGTTAAAGACCTTGGTCGAAACCGTGCTGGACAACGACGAAGTCGATGTGCGCGAGGCCTTGGGGGTGTTCAAGGACCTGCCGCTGGACCAGCAAGCCCTCGTCACCCTCGACGAGGCCGATTACGGTGCGCTGCGGGGCGAGGACAAAGGCGTCATCCGCGACGATGTCAACAACTGGAGCAGTTGGTCGCCCCCCTACTCGGCAGCCGGCATCGTCGGCCAAGCCCAGCTTCCCATAGACGGCGCCGGCGTCCCCATTACCTCGCCTGGTCCGCGGCGCTACTTCCAGTTTTCCATTGACTTTTTTAGCGACGACTTTGAGGCCGCGGCCACCGTAGGCGGCTTGGCCTTTGACGTGATTTCGCCGCCCTTTGCCCAAGCCCTGATCGCCGAGATCTCGCCGCGCTCGGCCGCCGTGGGGAAAAACACCCGGTTTTTGTACGCGGTCCTCAACAAGTCCTCTGGGCAGCAGCGCGGGTTTGACGCCTTTGAGATCGAGACCCCCTTGCGCGTCGAGGCCATTGGCCGCGTGCGGATTCAGCGGCCCGGCCGCGCGGTCCAAGAAGCGGATTTTTCCGGCGCGTCCTTGGCGAGCTTGCCCCAAGTTAGCAATGGCATCTCCATCGACGAAGTGCGCGACGACCGCTTTGCCATTTCCTTCCCGCTCATCGAAGAGGACGGGGCGGTCTTGGAGGTGGAATTCGACAACGGGGTGTTGCGCTTTGGCACGACCTTTGTCGGCCGGGCCTTCAACCGCGCGGTTGAGACGACCATTGGGCAGGGCGTCGTGGCCGGCAATGCCGCCGACTTGAGCCAGTCTGGTTTTGCCGACTCCGATCTCCAGCCGGTGGGCACGCCGATCGAAGAAAATCTTTCGGTGGCCGTGCCCATCAGCAAGGAGCTCTTGGCCAATGTGGCCGCGAATGCCCCGGTGTTTACGCCCAATGGCGACGGCGTCAACGACCGCGTCCTCATCCAGTACGACATCACCAATATCGTGCGGCCCTCGCCGGTGAAGGTCTCGATTTTCGATTTGTCCGGCCGCTTGGTGCGGGCCTTGGTCAATAGCGAGGCCATCAGCGGTCGCTTTGCCCAACCTTGGGATGGCCGGGACGACGACGACGCGTACGTGCGGCCGGGGCACTACATGTTTAGCGTCTCGCTGCGAGCCGGCACGGGCCAAGTGCGGAAAGTCGGGGTCGTCGGGGTGGCTTACTAGCTGGCTCAGATGGATCAAAATTTAGGGAGAGATGACTTGCAAGCGTTTAGAATGTGGGGGCTGATTGGTTGGGCCGCGCTGGCGTTGTGGGCCGGCACGGCTGAAGCCCAAGAGTATGGCAACCGCTTGGGACGCCAGCGCGGCGGGGCGGTCAGCTTTGAGCCGCGCGGCCCGGGGGTCCTGTTTGGTGCCCTCGATCCGGCCATTAAAAAGTGGTACATCCCGCAAGAGCTTTTCAATGAATACGGCTGGCGGCAATGGGAGTACTCCAACTACGCGAAGGACGAGTTTCGGCGCTATGTCAACATCCACCGCGAAGGCGACTATTTCTACGATTTCTACGGCAACTTCATCGGGCGCGGCTGGCTGATCTACGACTGGAGCCAAAACCAACCCGGCCAGCTCGGCAGCAGCATCTTTCAGAATGCCCGCTTCGACTCTTGGTTCAACGGGGTCACCATTGGCGGCGACTCCCAGAGCCAGTACTACTATTCCATTACGGTCGGCAATCTGCTGCGCACGACCCTCACGCCCCTGACCTTCTCGCGGCCTCGCTTCAATGGCGTCCAGATCGACTTCATGGCCGACAAGTACGCCGGCACGATCTTGGCCTCGCGGATCAGCGACCCGATCTTGGGCGAGACCCGCGAGCCAGAGACCCGCACCAACACCACGACCATGTTCGGTGGGCGCGGCACAGTGCAGGTCGGCGACTTCATCGAGGTGGGCGCGACCCTAGTGGATGCCCGCAACACCAACACCACGCTCGATCTGTTCAGCGGCGACTTGATCGCCGGCAGCCTCACGTCCGGCCAGAGCAGCACGCCGCTGACGGCCATTGCCATCATTCTCAGCGACGACACGCCCGAAGATGGCGAGGGCGGCGCGGCGTTGTTCCGCGACCGGGTGCGCATCATCAGCCGCGATTTTGAGACCAACAAAGAGGAGGTTTTTGAGGCCGAGGAGGTCGTGCGCCCGGGCGCGGAGTGGCCGATTAAATTCGGCGGCTTTGAACGGCAAGGTTACACGGCCGCCGACGGGTACGAGCGCATCGTGCTCAACTACGACTTCAACGACCCCGCGTACATCGGGCCAGACCCGACCGCGATCGTGGCCGTGGAATTTGAATACGTCTTGGGCAACGACTTCAAGGTGGAGATGTGGTCCGACCGCCAGACCGGCCGCCGCGCCATGCCGGCCGCGCCCCTGAGTGCCGAGACCATCGACGCCAGCGAGCCGGCGCTGATTACCCTGCGGCGCGCCGAGGGCAACGTGCAAGACATCTCCAATCTCCAGCTCGTCAAATTTGACTACGGCCTGCCCACAGGCAACCTAGTCGGCGGCTTTACGGTGGAGGGCAAGGGGCTGTGGGGGTTTGACTTCTACGGAGAGTGGGACCGCAACAAGCGCTACTTTCAGTATCCCAATGCCGCGCTGTTTACGGCCGGCAAGAACCACAAAATTGCCACCGAGCAGTCCGACGCTTGGTTTTTCAACCTCTCCCGTCAGTTTCATCCGTGGTTCTTCTTCGGCGAGGTCTATGCGATGGACGACGCGTATTCGACCACGGCTTTTTTGGTCGATGCCAACGGCGACATCCAATACGACAATTCCCAGCGCAACTTCTACGAGTTCGTCGAGGACAACGACGACCAAGACCAATACCCCGATTGGATCCGCGCGGGGTCGGCCAACGACCGGCTCATTTTTCCCGGCTGGGACGAAAACAACGACTTCATCTCGGACTTCAACCAAAACGACAACGGCACGGTCAACAACCTCATTCCCGACTACGACGAGCCGTTTTTGCGCTATGCCGTGGATCGGCCCGAATTCCTCTTTGGCATCGATCTGAACAACAACGATTGGATCGACCGCTTTGAAGACGACGACTTGCCGGACTATCCCTACAAGACCGACCGGCAGGGCTACAATGTGTTCGCGGGTGCTGAGATCGTGCCGGGCGCACGGCTGACCTTGGGGCAGGCGGACGAGCAGATGATTTCGGCCGACCGCTCAAACCGCGTCCAGTACGCGCTCTTTACCTTTGACCGCGATGTGCCGGGCGTGGGGCGCTTGCGGGTGTTTGACTCGTTAAAAAAGGTCGCCGACACCATTCCCGACGACCGGCGCCCCCCCACGCCTTACGTCGATGCCCCGGCGATTCAGCCCCTCGTCCCGGACATTCTGCCGGCCCAAGACACTTGGGTCAATTCCCTGTGGCTCGGGTTCGACTACGTGGGCATTGAGCGGCTCAACATCATCAACAAGTTCAAGTACGAATTCTACCGCCAAAACCAAGACGACCCCCGCGACATAGACGGCCGGCGCCTGCGGACCGACACCAGCTTCTTGGGGTTGATCAACAAATTCGACTATACCTACGACTTGGGTCGCTTCAGCCTCCAGCCCAAGTTCAAGAGCGAATACCTGCGGCGTACGCCGTTTTTGGCGCAAGAGGACGAGCGCAAGGAGTGGACCGGCAGCTTCATGCTGCTGGCTCAACTGCCGGTGCTCAAGCACACCGTGCTCATGGGCGGTATAGAGCAACTGCTGCGGCGGGATTTGATGCGCGACGAGGACGCCATGGTCGCCAGCGGCATCACCACGAAAACGGGCGACGAGAGCAGCATAAACGTGGCCGTGCAACTGTCTAATTCTTCGGACTACATGGGGTATCGCCTGACGACCCAGATCGGCCTGCGCTACGGGCGCATCCAAGAAGAGTTGGTGCTAGAGAAAGACAGTGGGTTTGCCAAGGGCCGCGAGAGCAGCAATTCGACGACGAGCTTCATCACCGTGTATGCCGGAATCCAGTAATGGGCGCGTTGCGAGCTAAATGCGCGTTGCTCTTGGTCGCAGGGGTCCTCGGCGTCCTCGAGGTCGGCGCCCAGCTAGACTACGGCAACCGCCTCGGCCGCCGGGCCGACGAGCGCCGCGTGTTCTCGGCGGCCGGCCGGTCCATGCTAATCGACGCGCTAGACCCCACCATTCAGCGCTGGTACTTGCCGCAGGAGTTGTTTACCGAGTACGGCCGCCGCCAGTGGCAGTACACCAACTATGCGCGGGAGCCTTTTCTCCGCTACGTGTCGCGCAGCCAAGAGGGGTTCTACTTTTACGATCCCTACGGCGATTTGATCACCCGCGGCTGGCTCATCTACGATTGGCGGCAGACCCAGCCGCTGACCAGTGCCAGCAATCAGGTCACCAAGCGCGGCGAGTACCTAAGCTGGTTCAACCGCCTCATCATCTCTTCGGATACCAGCGGCGATTACAGCTATTCGATCGTGGTCGGCGACGAGCTTTTTACGACGCTCACGCCCCTGACGTTTCGCAAGACCGGCTTCAATGGCGTGGTGCTCAGCTTGGCCAGCCAGCGCTTGCGGGGGACCGGGCTATTTTCGCGGATCTCGTCGCCGATCATCGACATCAGCGCGGATTTTCCCACCCGGCAGCTAGAAAACGCGACCAATCTATCGGCCCTGCGCCTTGAGGCCGATGTCGGCGATCATCTGACCTTGGGCGCGACCTTTGTCAATTCCCACAGCAACAACGGGGCCTTGGAGAGCTTTCAGGAAAGCCCCTTTACCGGGTTGCTGACCTCGGGCCAGCTAGACCGGCGTCTCGAATTGCTCGTGGTGCGCCTGTCCGACGATTCGCCCGAAGACGGCGAGGGCGGGGCCGTGCTCTTCAGCGACGACGTGGAGATCACGACGACCTTGATGCGCGCGGTGGCTGCGGGCGATAGCGTGGCTTTGGTGCCGCGGGACACGGTCATCACCGGCAGCAGCATCGGCTACCGCCCGTTGCGCGAAGGAGGCAAGGTGCGCGACGGCTTCCTCACCGCCGATGGTCCGGAGCGCATAACGCTCAAATACCCGCTGGCGGCCGAAGATGGGGAAGACGAGGTCGGGACGTTGCGCCTGCTATTGCAGCAGAGCTTGGGGCTGAGCTCGGCCGAGGCCGAAGATGCGGTGACCGCGATCAAGAAGGTGCGCTTCCGGCTGGTGCTGGCCAACGATTACCGGGTAGAGGTCGCGTCCGACCGGCAGACCAATCCGGTGGATCAGCCGCAATTTCTGCCGGTTGCGCGCGCGGCCGGCAACATCAAAAACCGCCTCAACCAGCAAGAGGTGGCCTTTGACTACGGGCTGCCCACCGCGAGTCAGCTCTACGGCGTCACCGCTGAAATGCGCGATTGGTACGGGTTCGACTTCTACGGCGAGCTCAACATCAGCACCCAGTATCGCAAGTACCCCACGACGACTCTAAAGAAACACGCGGCCATTGCCGGCATTGTCGGCGACCGGCACGACATGGCGTACATGGTCAACGTGGCGCGGGCGATTGGCCCGTGGCAATTTTTTCTCGAAGGGTTTGGCATGGACGACGGGTACAGCACCAACGTGCGGCCCGTGGATGGCCGCGGCTTGGTTGACTATTCGCCCGAAGCCATCATCCAGTCCTACGACTTTGTCGATGACAACGACGACAACGACCGGCACCCCGATCAGTTGCGCCGCTTTCAGGGCAGTTTGATCCCCATTCCGGGGCAGACTTTCCGGGTGCGGGCCAATGGCGTGGCCGATCCAGCGGTTTTTCCCGGGTACGACGAAAACGGAGACTTTATTTCCGACTTCAACCAAAACAGCAACGGCGAGCGGCAAAACTTCTTTCCAGACTACGAAGAGCCTTTTCTCCGCTACGAGGTGGACCGGCCCGAGTTTCTCTTTGGCATTGATTTGAACAACAACGGCTGGGTCGATCGCTTTGAAAACGACGACGAGCCGGATTATCCCTACAAGAAAGACCACTGGGGCTACAATTTTTACACCAGCGTCCAAGTCAACCCCGCAATCCGCCTCACGGTGGGCCGCCTGCGCCAAGCCATGCACCAAGCCGCGCGCGACAACGATACCTTCTACGGAATCATTGCCTTTGCCAAGACCCACCCCACCCTCGGTCGCTGGCGGCTGTTCGACATGGTGCGGCGGGCCGAAGACAACATTGAGGATCCCCTCGTGCAGTGGATCGTGCCGCGCGCCGAGTTCGGCCAATTCAGCGAGACGGCTGGCAGCAACGTGCCCGTGCCCGACCTGCTGGCGGCCGAGAATACGTGGATCAACACCTTGTACTCGGACTGGGAGTACGACAGCCCGAGGGGCTGGAGCACCCGCCACCGCTTCAAATTGGAGGTGTGGAAGCAGCGAGGGGCCGAGGTGATATGGGCCCGGGACGACGCCGGGGCGTCCGTGGTGGCTTTCGATCCCTTGGGTCCCGAAGGCCGCAACGGGCGCGAGACGTCGAGTTTTGTCGGGTTGATCGACAAGGTCTCCTATGCGTTCTCTTGGAAGTCAATCGCCATTTCCCCGCGCATTAAGAGCGAATTTCTGCGCCGCGTGCCCTTCAGCCGCAGCGCGCAACGGGAACGCAGCTACGATGTGCTCTACATGGTGCTGGCGAATTTCCCGATTCTCCACAGCTCGCACGTCCAGCTCGGAATTGAAGGACGCTACTTCTACGACCTCGAAACCGACGAAGGCCCTCTGGCGGCCCAAGAGCGGACCGGCGACTTTCGCGGCACGGTTTTGGCCTGCCAACTGACGAGCACGCGCGCCTATGCCGGGTACGACCTGACCACTCAGCTCGGGGTGCGGTTTGATCGGCGGTCGCTGGAGATTAAAGGCGGGGATGCAGAGCGGAAGACCTCGGGCCTCGTGTTCCTTTCGGTATTTGCCGGATTGTAGGAGCGGGGATCGATGACGACGGCTGCACCGCAGGGCTGGATCATTAGCCGCCGCTGGGATTTTTTGTTTTTCATCGGCACCCCCCTGCTCTCACTCGCGGCGCTGCTGCTCGCCGCCAACTACTTCACCTCAGCGGACATTGCCCTCTTTGTGCTGGCCTTTTTTGCGGTGGGGCACCACCTGCCCGGGCTGCTGCGCGCCTATGGCGAGCGCGAGCTGTTTGGTCGCTACAAGGCCCGCTTCATCGTCGCTCCGCTGGTCATCGCCTCCTTTGTCAGTTGGAGCGTGTTCAACGGCCACCTCGGGTTTTTCATCTTCTTGGCCCTGTGGGACATGTGGCACTTCTTCATGCAGCACTACGGCTTCATGCGGATCTACGAGGTCAAGCGACGTCGGCCCTCGCCGTTGAGTGCACGGCTGGACTGGTGGCTGACGGCCGTCTGGTTCGGCTATGTGATCGCGGCGAGCCCCCACTATCTGATCAATTTTTTAGAGCGCTGCCACCGCTACGGCTTTGGGCTGTACACCTATATCAAACCCGAATACGTGTTCTCACTGCGGGATGCCCTGTTGTACTTGGCCTTGGCCTTGTCGGCGATTTACGTGGTCAACATGGTCGTCGAAAGGCGGCGCGGGGCGCCCATCGTCTGGCCCAAGCTGGCGATTTCGGCCACGACGTTTGCCACGGTCTATTACGCGTACATCGTGCTCGAAGACGTCATCTTGGGCTACGCGATCACCGCGCTGGCCCACGACATTCAGTACTTTGCCATCGTGTGGATCTACAATCACGGGGTGCTCCGGCGGTCGCGCGACTTGGGGCGGTCCTTCTTTCGCTTCCTGTTCGCCGACGGGCGCTTGCGGATCGTCCTGTTTTACCTAGTGCTGATACTGGCATACGGCGGCATCGAGGCTCTGGCGCGGGCGACCCAAAATTTCCTGATCTACGATATAGTCAAGGTGCTCATCGCCACCTCGGCCTTTATGCACTACTACTACGACGGCTTCATGTGGAAGGTCGGCAAGAAAGAGATCCGGCGGAATTTGATACCCGACGATTCCGCTGAGGAAGTGCTGCCGCGCCGCAGTTGGGCCGCGCTGGCGACGCGCTGGCAGAATGCGCGGGCGCGGTGGCCGGTGCTCCTATACGGGTTCGAGACCGGCAAGCAGGTGCTGTACTTTGGGGTCCCCATCCTCTTCTTGGCTTGGAGCGACGCTCGGTATTCGCTGTCGGATGTCCGCGCCAAGGAATACTTGTCCCGGCTGGCGCCGAGCGTGGCCAAAGCCCACGACGACTTGGGAATAGCCTATAGCCGCCGAGGGGATTTCGACCGCGGCATCGCCGCCCACCAACAGGCCATTGGCGCGGATTCTACCTACGCTCAAGCCTATACGCACTTGGGGATCGCCCATTCGCGCCAAGGCGATTTGAAGGCGGCCATCGGCCTGCACCAACGGGCCATCGCGCTCGATCCCGAATTGGCGCAAGCCCATTTCAATCTGGGGGTGGAATACGCAAAAATGGACCGGCTCGGGGAGGCCATTGGCGCGTTTGAGAGCGCGGTGGCCCTAGACGCGGGCTACGACCGCGCCCACTTGGCCCTCGCGCAGACCTACCAAAAAATGGGCAATCAGCCCCTCGCAAAAAGGCACTGGAATCGGGCGCGCCACTTGCAGGCCGCGGCCCAGCGGAAGGATTTGAGCCTGAGTGCCATGCCTTGGGCCACCGGGACGCCGCTCAAGGGGGATTCCTGAGCAAGTGAGCAAGAGAAAATACTTGACAAAAAAGGTATTTCACTATTGAATTGAGACACTTCCGCCTCATGCGTCCTGCAATACGGGGCGTTTTTTATCACTCATTCAACCAACATAGGGGGTTGTAGCATGAGCAAGAAAATTGCGGCGTTGGCTGCTATTATGGGTTTGGTCAGTTCGTCTGCCTTCGCCCACATTCCCGAAGGGAGGGTCTTTGGCGCCTTCCAGTGGCCGACCGACAAACTGCCCGTCCTCGACGGCGACATCTCCGAGTGGGATATTTTGCCGGCCGAGGTGTGGCTCGACAGCGATGATCCCGACATCATCGTCGGTGAAGGCGACGTCGGGCGCGAAAAAGACCGCTCCAATCTGTTCTTCCGCTTTGCCATGGGCTGGAACGACGAGCTGGATCGCATCTACTATGTCTTCGACCGCTTTGACAACGTTTGGGATCGCGATGCCGGCGGCATTGGCTGCTGCGGCCAAGACGATTCCATTGAGATCGGTTTGGACTCCGACCACTCCGGTGGCTGGTTCCACGCTGGCGGTGCTGGCATTTCTGGCGACTTGACCGAAGAAGAGAGCAAGCTCTTCACCGGCGGCCAGACCCAGACCTCGCACTACCGCTGGCCGCCCATCACCTCTGGCAGCGATCCCAATGGCTGGAGCTGGTTTTGGATGTCTAGCTCAACTTGGCACGGCGACGAGCCGTATCAGTGCTGCAGCGACTCCTTCAACCTCGACGGCGTCCACGGTGCTGAGGCCAATTTCCAAGCCGAGTGGTACACCATTGGCTGGGACGACTTCAACTGGCAGGGCCCCGAGCTGAGCGAGCAGCACGACTTCGTCGAGTTGGAAATCGTCGGCGCGGGTTTGCAGGTCGTCGATAACGACAACGGCCCGGAAGACGCCGAAGACCGGAACCCGTGGACAGCCAAATGGACGTTGGGCGGCCAGTCCGACATCTTTGGCAACGCCAGTTCGTTTTCCGACTTTGTCTTGCTGCCGCTCGACGAAGACGCGCTCGCAAATTACGCGCCCGAGTCTTCGGTTGAGCACGATAGCTGGGGCCATATCAAGGCTTCGGTCGCACGGTAAGCCACCCGCTTAAAGCAGCAAATCCGTAGTTGGGACGGGTAGGTCTTCGTTGATCTGCCCGTCCTTTTTTGCTATACGTTTTGTCCCCTCAGTCCAATCACAAGGCCGTTATGCCACGACGCATTGGAATTCTCCTCGCATTGGGATGGTGTTTTTGGGGCGGGCCAACTTGGGTTGCCGCCCTGACCGTAATTCGCCTCGGCGGGGCGGACCTGCCGCCGCCCGACTTGGAGGTCCCCTACGAATTTGTGCAGTTGGCATGGGCCGAGGTGGACCCCAAAAGGCACGGCTTGGCCGAACTCGTAACAATAGATACTGGCTTTGTCGAGCCGCTGCACTTGGATCCGACGGTCAATCTGGTGCCAATGCTCGAAGAACGCGGCGGCCAAGTGCTGTCCCTGAGTTGGATCGGCTGGGGGCCGGCTAGCGGCAACGACTTGGCCATGTTCGATGGCGACGCCACGACCGCGCTGTTGGGCGATGGCGATTGGGGCGGCGATTACGGCGTCATCCGCCAAAAATCCCTGATTTTCGACTTTGGCGGCCGCTTTTTCCTCGAGCGCATTCGCTTCTTCCCCCGCGAGCGATTTTTGGCCGACCGCTTTGTGCAGCGCTTCATCGTCGGCATCAGTGACGGCGACCCGCTCAAGAAGGGCACTCGGGAATTTACGCAGGGCATCCGGGGGAGCTTCTTTGACTTTGACCTTTCGTACGATGTCGTTGAGAACGTCGAGTCCGTCATTGATATGCCCTTGCCAGCCGTGCCGGTGCAGCAGTTGCTATTTGAAGCCCCCGAAAACACGCGCGGCATTTGGGAGATCGCGGAGTTGGAAATTTACGGGCGGGGCTTTGCGCCGTTTGCCCGCTATGTGTCCAATGTGATCGACTTGGGTGCGCCCGCCAGCCTCGGCCGCTTGACGTGGGCAGGTCAGCAGGACGACGGCGCCCTCCTCGCGTTGAGCACGCGCAGCGGCCACGACGCCGATCCCAACACGTACTGGCGCTACACCTTTCGCGGCGGCGAGCGCACCCGCTTCGACGAGCGAGGGCGTCCCTTGACCTTGGCGTCCTACAACAAGCTGGCGCGGGGAGCGCAGGCCGGCATTACCCACGACACGGCCGCGTGGACGTTCTGGAGCACGGCCGAGGAGTTTGCCGCGAGCGAGGGGGCCATCGCCGGGGCCGGTCCGCGCCAGTTCGTGCAGGTGCGTGCGGACTTCACCTCCGAGCAGCGCGCCAGCGGGCGGCTCGATTGGCTGATGCTGGCGGTGTCGATCCCGCCGGTGGCGCACCAAGCCGTCGCCGAGATCGTGCCCTCGGCCGTGGCGCCGGGCGCGGCTGCCGCGTTCACTTACAAGGTTAAGGCGTCCATGGCCAGCGGCGACTTGGGCTTTGACCGGCTGGCCATTGACACGCCGGCGCGGGTGCAGCAGGTGGATGCGGTGCGCCTGTCCGGGCAGCCCGTGCCCTTTGAGGTCCTCCAGCGCGACGCGGCCGGCGTGGTGCTGGCCGTGCCCCCGATGGACGCCCAGCGCACCGACGAGGTCCTCGAAGTGGATTTTCATGCGTCGGTGTTCCAGTTTGGCACGGTGTTTAGCGGGCGCATCTTCAACAGCGCACACCCTCACGAGGTGCCGCAGGCGTTGGCGGTCGGCGATGCCGATGGGACGCCTTCGAGCGAGCGGCTTAGGGTGGATTTGACGGGGTTGGGCACGGGTCCATTGGGAGCATTGTCGGTGGTGCCGGGAGTGTTTAGTCCCAACGGCGACGGGGTCAACGATGCGGTGGAGATCGGCTGCGACGTGCTAAATGTTTCGGAGGTGTCGTCGGTGGCCTGTTGGGTGTATGACGTGTCGGGTCGTCGGGTGGGGGCGGTAGCGTCGTCTTGGTTGGGGCGCGGTCGGTACGTGGGGGTGTGGGATGGTCGGGACGAGCAGGGCGCGTTGGTGCCGCCGGGGTTGTACGTGGTCGGCTTGCGCGTCGAGACCGATCAGGGAACCACTCAGCGGCAGGCCGTGGCCGCCCTAGTATATTGAAGGAGCCGAGTATGCGTTTGATCGCGTGTCTATGGGCGGTCCTGTGGAGCGGCGCGGTCGGTCCGGCGCTTGGGCTGACGATCTATCGAATCGGCGGCGAGAGCCTGCCGCCCCCAGAGCGAGCGGACGAATTCGTGCAAATCAGTTGGAGCGATCTCGACGCGGCGCAGCACGGCCGCGCGGAGTTGCTGGAGTTTGATCCCGATTTTACGCGCCCCCAACGGTTTGATTCGTCGGTCAATTTAGTGCCGATCATCGAAGAGCAAGGCGGCCAAGTGCTGAACTTGGTGTGGATTGGCTGGGGGCCGCCGCAGGCCGACGATCTCTTCATGTTCGACCAAGACCCGAGCACCATTTACCTCGGCGACGGGCACTTTGCCTCGCACGGGCCGCCGGAGAAGTACCTCGCCTTTGATTTTGGCGCGCCCCTCCTGTTGGAGCGGATTCGCTTTTTCCCGCGCACCAAACACCTGACGGACCGCTTTGTAGAGACCTTCAAGATCGGCATCAACGACGGCGATCCCCTCAAGGACGGCTCCCGCGAGTTCCTCATTGGGCGGCGAAACAGCGAGTTGGACTTCGACATCATCTACGACATAACCGAAAACACCGAAGCCGTCATCGACTTGCCCCTGCCAGCCGAACCCGTGCGGCGCTTGCTCTTCTCGGCCGCGGAAAACACGCGCGGTATCTGGGAGATCGCCGAGTTGGAAATCTACGGCAATGGCTTTGCCCCGTTTGCCGGCTACGTGTCCAATGTGATCGACTTAGGAGCCTTGGCCAGCTTGGGAGAGCTGACGTGGGCCGGACGCGAGAGCGAGGAGGCCAACGTGGCCCTAAGCATGCGCAGCGGGCTGGACGCGGACCCGAATATCTATTGGCGCACCACCTTTCGCGGCGGCGAGCGCACCCGCTTTGACGCCCAAGGCCGCCCGCTGACGCTGGCATCGTACAATAAGCTGGCCCGCGGCGAGCAGGCCGGCATCACCCACGACACCGAGAATTGGGCGTTTTGGGGGGGGTACGACTTCGCAGCCGGGCAGGGGGCGTTGATCGGGGATGGCCCCCAACGCTACGTGCAGGTGCGTGCGGACTTCTCCTCGAGCCGAGAGACCAGTGGGCAGTTGGATTGGGTGCAGTTTGCCGTGTCGATCCCGCCGGTGGCGCAACAAGCCATCGCCGAAATAACGCCCGCGGCCGTGCCGCCGGGGGAGGTTACGGCCTTCACCTACAAGCTGCGGGCGGCCTTGGCCAGCGGCGATTTGGGCTTTGACCGGCTCGACATTGACACGCCGGTCCAAGCCCAGAGCGTGGATGCGGTGCGAATTTCGGGCGAGCCCGTGGCCTTTGAAGTGGTGCGGCTAGACGAGACCGGCTTTGCAATGCAGTTGCCGAAGATCGACGCACAGCGCACCGAGGAGCTCATCGAGGTGGATTTTCAGGCCGCGATCTTTAAGTTCGGCACGGTGTTTTCCGGCCGGATTTCCAACAGCGAGCAGCCGCAAGAAGTGCCGCAAAGCCTAGAGGCTGGGGATATAGATGTGCGCTCCGAGAGCAACGGGTTGAGCGTGGGGTTGACCCGCTTGGGGGCGCAGACCATCGGCGACTTAGTGCTGCGGCCATCGGCGTTCAGCCCCAACGGCGACGGCATCAACGACGCGGTGCGCATTGAGTGCAACGTGCTAAACTTGGTGGGGCCGGTGCAGGTGGAGTCCGCGGTGTACGATTTGTCGGGCCGGTTATTGAGCGTGGTGGGGTCGGATTGGACGTCCAGCGGCCGGTACGCAGGAGAGTGGGACGGGCGGGATGAGCGCGGCGAGCTGGTGCCGCCGGGGTTGTACATTCTGCGCGTGCGCGTCGAGACCGACAAGGGGCCAGCCTCGCGGCAAGCCGTCATCTCGCTCGCGTACTAAGCGCGCTACATTGTTTTGTCCGACAAAACACTGGGCCGGCTCGCTGGTTTTCGCCGCGTCCCTACTCCACGTGCCGCCGGCGAGCGGGCTGACGATCTATCGGCTCGGCGGGGAGAGCCTGCCGCGGCCAGCACTGGACATTCCCTACGAATTCGTGCAAATCGGCTGGAGCGAAATTGACGCGGCCCAACACGGTCGTGCAACCCTAATGCAGCTCGGCCCAGATTCGATGCGCCCGCAGTCGTTCAGCCCGGACACCAACCTGACCCCGCTGATTGAGGCCCGCGGGGGCGAAGTGCTCCGGTTCGCTTGGAATGGCTGGCTGTCCCACACGGCGACCGATGCGTTGATGTTTGACGGCGACTTAAAGACCGCCTTTCTCGGCGACGGCCGTTTTGCCGCGCATTGGCCCTATATCAAGGCCCTGACGTTTGACTTGGGCGCGCCGCTGCTCCTCGACCGCATCCGCTTTTTTCCCCGCGACCAGCACCGCACCGATCGCTTTGTGCAGCAGTTCAGAATCGGCATCAACGACGGCAATCCCCTCAAGGATGGGACGCGGGAAGTGAATTTGGGGGCCGCGGGATTTTATTTTGATTTTGACATCGTGCATGACGTGGTGGAAAATACCCAGCCCGTCATCGACCTGAAATTCCCGCAGCAGCCCATCCGCTACGTTTTGTTTTACGCCAAGGAGAACACGCGCAACATTTGGGAGATCGCGGAGTTGGAGATTTACGGGCGCGGCTTTGCGCCGTTTGCCCGCTATGTGTCGAATGTGATCGACTTGGGTGCGCCCGCCAGCCTCGGCCGCTTGACGTGGGCAGGCCAGCAGGACGACGGCGCCCTCCTCGCGTTGAGCACGCGCAGCGGCCACGACGCCGATCCCAACACGTACTGGCGCTACACCTTTCGCGGCGGCGAGCGCACCCGCTTTGACGAGCGGGGGCGTCCCTTGACCTTGGCGTCCTACAACAAGCTGGCGCGAGGAGCGCAGGCCGGCATCACCCACGACACGGAGAATTGGGCGTTCTGGAACACGGCCGAAGAGTTTACTGCCAGCGAGGGAGCCATCGCCGGGGCGGGTCCGCGCCAGTTCGTGCAGGTGCGTGCGGACTTCACCTCCGAGCAGCGCGCCAGCGGGCGGCTCGACTGGCTGATGCTGGCCGTGTCGATCCCGCCGGTGGCACACCAAGCCATCGCCGAGATCGTGCCCTCGGCTGTAGCGCCGGGCGCGGTGGCCGCGTTCACTTATAAGGTCAAGGCGTCCATGGCCAGCGGCGACTTGGGCTTTGATCGGTTGGCTATCGACACGCCGGCGCGGGTGCAGCAGGTGGATGCGGTGCGCCTGTCCGGGCAGCCGGTGCCCTTTGAGGTCCTCCAGCGCGATGACACGGGCGTGGTGCTGGCCGTGCCCCCGATGGATGCCCAGCGCACCGACGAGGTCCTCGAAGTGGATTTCCATGCGTCGGTGTTCCAGTTTGGCACGGTGTTCAGCGGGCGCATCTTCAACAGCGCCCATCCTCACGAGGTGCCGCAGGCGTTGGCGGTCGGCGATGCCGATGGGACGCCTTCAAGCGAGCGGCTGCGGGTGGATTTGACGGGGTTAGGCACGGGTCCATTGGGAGCATTGTCGGTGGTGCCGGGAGTGTTTAGTCCCAACGGCGACGGGGTCAACGATGCGGTGGAAATCGGCTGCGATGTGCTGAACGTTTCGGAGGTGTCGTCGGTGGCCTGTTGGGTGTATGACGTGTCGGGTCGTCAGGTGGGGGTGGTAGCGTCGTCTTGGTTGGGTCGCGGTCGGTATGTGGGGGTGTGGGATGGTCGGGACGAGCAGGGCGCGTTGGTGCCGCCGGGGTTGTACGTGGTCGGCTTGCGCGTCGAGACCGATCAGGGAACCACTCAGCGGCAGGCCGTGGCCGCCCTAGTATATTGAAAAGAATGGCGGACGATGCACAATTTCCGTACCCTGAACGCTTACTACGCGACCCCAGCGACCCGCCCTTGACGACTCTGGTCATTCCCGCGAAAGAACGTCACCCCGTGCTCCGACACGGGGCGGGAATCCAGAAAAGGACCAAGCCGAATCAGAAACTGAAACCCTAACTTTAAGAACGCTCTTAGAAGCGGTCTGCAAACTCTGGTGGTCGTTCCTTGCGTCCAAACGGTCCCGGCTGGATTCCCGTTTTCACGGGAATGACGGGGGCTGGCACGGGAATGACGGGGGCTGGCACGGGAATGACGGGGGCCGGCACGGGGGCCGGCACGGGGGCCGGCCCCCTACGGTTACGGCTTGTTCAACACGACCCAAGGGGGATTTTCAGACCGCCTCTAAGAACAACGGGAAACGAAATGCTATGACTATCTTAGGACGCGCTTTTTGCATTGGGCTGGCGGTCTCATTGGCCGGGGCCGCCGTGGATGCCCAGCAGGCCGGCCACCGAGTTAGCGGCAATCAGGTCGTAATCAATGGTCGCAACCATTGGCAAAACTGGGAATTTGCCCCAGGGACCTTGACCATTTCTCCAGACGGCGCCGTGCGCGCTCGGCGCATTGCAAAAAATACCAACGCCGTGTTCGACATTGTCGATTACCTGCGCTTTAACCCGCCGGCGTCCCTCGGCGACAAAGAGCCGGCCGAAATCGTCCTCGCCGATGCGGTCAAGGGCGGCTCCAATGTCGCCGATGTGGTCAAGCTGCTCGACGGCGACCTCTCCACCTATTGGCAACCCGATCCGCCAGCCGGCGACCGAGACTTGGCTTCCCAGTGGTGGTTTGTGATCGACTTGGGCCGCGTGGTTTTTGCCAAGGAACTGGTGGTGCGCTTTGTCGAGGAGGGCATGGGCGATCCCTTTCTCCTCTTTGAGGTGCTCATCTCCGATGGCCTCAAGCCGGCGCGCCTGCAAAACAGCGAAAACCCGGCCTTTAAGACCGTGTTGCGGACCTTGAGCAAAAACAAGAGCCAGCGGGTCTTTACGGTCGATCTGACCAACGAACAGCCCAACGTCCAAGCTGCGGCCGTGCGCTTTGTGCAAATTTTAGTCACGGATACTGACGGGATGCTCGGCACAGAAGTCTCGGCCGACGAATACGACGCTCTCAGCGAAGAGATGCGCGGGGCGATCCAGTACTTCAAGCGCCAGCCCGATGGCCGCGAAGTGCCCGTTGACCAAGACCTGTACGACATCTTGGACGCGGATCGCCGGGGCAGCGTCCGCTACTTTCGCCGCGAATTGCCCCGCTTGGCCGAGTTGGAGGTGTGGAACGAAGGGGATGAGCTCACGGCCGGCATCCTCGCGCGCGGCGGCGTCATCTCCACCAATGCCAAGCAGCCGCTGGCCCTGACCAAGTTCGTCGATGGCGACTTGGCGACCTTCAATCGCATCTTTTACGGAGTCTCCTCGGCCGTGGCGGATCCCGAGCTGGAGCTGGTTTTCGACTTGGGTTCCTTTTATTGGGTCGATACCTTCCGCCTGATTTACAACGGCGGCTTGTTCCCCAGCTACCGAATGGATTTTTCCGACGGCACCCTCGCGCCGGACGGCAGCCTCCAGTGGACCACTAAGGCGTCGCTAGGGGCGCGCCCCACCTCGCGGTTTGAAGGCGAGGAGTTCGAGCCGATCAAGGCGCGGTTTGGTCGCTTTCAGTGGACCTTAAACGCCATTGGCGCCCGCACCGCCGATATAGCCGAGCTGCAATTCTACGGCGCTGGCTTCCAACCGGAGGTTTCGCTGCGGTCCGACCTAATTCGCTTGGGCGGCAGCCGCAACTTGCTGTCGATTGAGTGGGATGCGGACACTCCCCCCGGGACCCAAGTGTTGGTTCAGACGCGCACGGGCAGTGAATTGGGCGAGATCCTGCACTATTTCAAAAAAGACGGCACCGAAGTGACCGAGAGCGAGTACAACAAGCTGCTGTCCCTGTTCCGGGGCGACATCGTCGCCGAGCAAGTGCCCGGCAGCGATTGGGGCAATTGGAGCGCGCCCTACGAGAACTTAGCGGGCAGCCCGATTTCCTCGCCGTCGCCGCGGGAGTTCCTGACCGTGCAGGCGACCTTGCTGTCGGAAGACCCGGCCGTCAGCCCCACGCTGCGCTCGGTCCATCTCAACTTTGCCAATCCCGTGGCCCAGCGGCTGTTGGGCGAGATCGGCCCGTCTGAGGTCGAAGAACTCGGGGTTCAACGGCCGTTTTCCCTGTACGTGCGGCCGGAGTTTGACCGCAGCGATTCGGGGTTTGACGAGTTGTTGTTGTTCGCGCCGTCGAACATGGAGCTAAATATGGCGGGCCTGTACGGCGGTCGAGCGGCGGATTTCAACGGCGAGACCGGCCCGGACGCGCTGCCCGGGGTCGAAGTCCTGCCTACGGGCCGCGACTCCCTGCACGTGCGCTTTGACGCGATACAGCCCAATGGCTCGACCGAAGTGCTGAGGCTGGATTTTGAGACGGCCCTTTTCGTCACCGGCGCGGTGTTGCAGGCCGCCCTGCGCAACAGCGATAGCGGCGCAGACAGCGGTGCTTGGCAGCGGATCGATCCCGGGGAGGCCCTACCGCAGGTCGTCGGCAACACCACGACGATTGTCGCCGCGGTCGAGCAAAACGCCCTGCTCATGGATGTGGCCGTGCGGCCGGCGGCCTTTTCGCCCAACGGCGATGGGGTCAACGACCGCACGGTCTTTGCCTTCAACGTCGTGCGGGTCGGCGACGATAGCCCGGTGGCCGCGGCGATCTACGATTTGGGAGGCCGCCTACTGCGGCGTCTGGCGCAAGCGCGCCCCTTTAGCACCGGCCCCTATGCGATCGAGTGGGATGGCCGCGACGCCAGCGGGCGCATGGTGCCGCCGGGGCTGTATGTGGTGCAACTGAGCGTGGATACCGACATCGAGGGAGCGCAGGTCAAAGACGCTTATGTTCTCAGGACGGTCGCGGTGGCGTACTGAGCGCGGGCGAAAATTATAGCTCAGTACGCCGCCCTTACTTTGCGGACGCCTCTTCTGCTGTTCCCGCTGCATCCGCCCTCGATCCTTGGCCGGCGGGAGGCAGGTGTCGTGTAGTAAGAGCCCTTATTCTCCAAACACCCCTTCCTCGAGCGGCATCAACTCAAAGTCGCCGATAAATTCTCCGCTGCAATACATTTTCGGGTGTTGCGTCAGCGCCCAAAAGCCATCGAAGTCGTCTTCTTTGCTGTCCGCGTCGAGAAAGGCCCAGCCGAGGCCGATGATCGCGCCTTCTTGCAGCGCGTGGCGGCGGCTCAGGTGCGGTCCTTCCGGGTGCAGGTCGTCAAAGGGCGTTAGATAGCATTCGTAGATCACGGTCCCCCCGGACAAGTGCTCGACCGCGCCCTGCCATCCCACCGCTGAATAGCGTTCCTCCTTGGTCCACAGGGCCTTGCCCCACAGCCAGTGCCAGTAGTGGTCGTTGAGCGGCGGGATGTAGAGGTGGTAGTTTTGCGTGTACGCGCTGCGGTGGCGCAATTCCACGTGGGGCGCTTCTGCTGAGTCCGCGAAGTGGATGACCTTATCGCCGCCGTGATCGGCGTCAATGACGATCTCCCATATATCTGCGCCGTGGACGTGGGCTCCGGTCAGGCGGCTATGGGGGGTGTCGAGCGAGTCGGTGCGGTCCTTGTGGAACCGCCAGATGTCGTCATACACCTCGGCCATGAAGTACAGGCGGTTGTGGGTTTTGTTCCAGCCGACGGCCGAGCGGCGCACGTAAAAATCCGTGGTGTCGGGCGCGCCGCGCTCGCGGTGCAGTTCCGCGTATTGGGTATAGTCGTAGAAGTACTCGGCGGGCACGTTGGCCCAGTCGGCCGCATTGCCGTCCATCTGCGGGACGCGGTCGTCGGGAAATTGGAAGACCTTGAAGGTGGTGTCTTCGGGGTAGTGGGCGAGGGCCGGCAGGGCCAGCAGCAAAACGCCGAGAGTCGCAATCCGATACATGACAAGCTCCTTTTGAGTGGGACGGCAAAGTAGGCCAAAGCGGAGATTGGCTCAAGGGGGGTGGTTTCCTAGGCTGGGTTAGTTGTTAAAAGAGCCTACTCTTACCTATAATACTTAGCTACTTCAACGTGATCCGTTAAGAAGCTGTCTGAAAACCCACTTTGGGGTGTTGAACAAGCCGTAGAAACAGCTTCCGTCCTTCCCGCGAAAGCGGGAATCCAGCCGGGATCTTTTAGACCCAAGAGACGACCACCAGAGTTTTCAGACAGCTTCTAGGGGGGAAACAAAAGGAATGCAGAGCGGCGAGGAAAAATGGCAAGCTGGAAAGCAGGTGCGACTGATTCACGATCCGCAGCGGGTCGGTACGCTGACAGACGGAGTCTGTGTCCTAAGAAGAGGTCGTCAGGTATATCGGGTTCGATTCAATGACAGGCCAGCACCCGACTTCATACCGAAGGAGCAACTTGAACCGCTTCCTGATGAGCCGATGCACCCTCTCGATTTGCTGTACACGGGGAAACTCGGAACGCCCGAGGCTCTTCGGCGGACACTGATCCATGTTCGTCTCACGGGGCGATTGGCCGACATCATTTATAGCATGGAAGCCACCGATACGGACTTCTATGCCTACCAGTTCAAGCCCGTCCTCAAGCTCCTTCAGACTCCGACGAACAGCCTGCTAATCGCTGATGAGGTTGGTATGGGCAAGACCATTGAAGCAGGACTGATTTGGACTGAGCTAAGAAGCCGATTCAATTTGAAAAGGCTGGTCGTCTTATGTCCTGCTGCTCTGCGTGAAAAATGGCGGGACGAACTCGTCAACAAGATCGGCGTGTCCCCAGAGATTTGCACCGCGAGGGATACCCTGAGAATTTTGCAGGACCGGCAAGCACACGTGCGGGGATTTGCCATCATCGCAAGCATCCAGGGTCTGCGTCCTCGCCGCGGTTGGGAAGATGCTGAGGACGATGCTAACGATGTCGGTAAGTTGGCTCGGCTTCTCAAGGGGAAGGAACACGAAGAACATCTTATCGACCTGCTTGTGGTTGACGAGGCACACTACATGCGTAATCCCGCCACCCAAACCAATCGCTTGGGCCAGCTGATGCGCGGTGTTTCTGACTATCTCGTCCTACTGACCGCGACTCCGATCCATAACTACAACCGCGATCTCTTCTCCCTGCTTCATCTCCTTGATCCCGACACCTTTGAGCGGGAAGATAATTTTGACGAAATCCTCAGGGCCAACGAGCCATTGGTCCGTGCGCGGGACTTAGTGTTGAAGGGAAAGAGCTCGCCTGACGAGTTGGTTTCAGTACTTTTGGAAGCTAGAAAAAACCGCCTTTTGCAGAGCAACCGGCAACTTAAAACCCTATTAGACCGTGTGTTGAAGGGGAAGAGCTCGCCTGACGAGTTGGTTTCAGTGCTTTCGGAAGATAGAAACAACCGCCTTTTGCAGGGCAACCGGCAACTTAAAACCCTATTAGACCAGATCGAGGATGGGTCCCTCGATTCACCTACAAAACGAAGCCGTATCGCCTATCGTCTCGAAACCATTAACCTATTGGGCCATACCATAACCCGGACCCGGAAAAGAGACGTCAAGGAGTGGCGCGTCGTTCGCCAGCCAATTCCCAAGTTCATTCCGATGACGGAGATAGAGCGCGAATTCTACGATACCGTAACGAATATCGTCGGCTCATACGCCCAAGAAAACGACATTAACGAAGCCTTTCTGCTCGCTCAGCCTCAGCGCCAGATGGCTAGCTGTATGCCGGCTGCCCTGAAATCTTGGCAGGAACGGCGTATTGAGATTCCCGAAGACCAGCTTTCAGGGACAGATCAGGATGCCCGACAACGGCAAAAATTGGGACCACTAACAGAAGAACTAGTGAATAACTCAGGTGAATTCGTTGCTTTCGATGACCTCGCAGGTAGCGACAGCAAATATACGCGGTTACGTAAAATGTTGCAGGAGTTCTTCGAGAAATATCCAAAAGACAAAGTCATCGTCTTTTCCACATTCTTGGGTACACTTGATTACTTGAAAGAACGGCTCGACGACGACGGTATTTCGAGCATTGTCCTTCGCGGCGGCGGCAGCCGGCCCAAGTACGACATTATCCAAGAATTCAGGTCGCCCAAGGGACCGAGCGTTATGCTGTCTTCAGAAGTGGGGGGAGAGGGCGTTGATCTCCAATTTTCATGGGTCGTGATCAACTACGATCTTCCTTGGAACCCCATGCGCGTCGAACAGAGAATCGGCCGCGTTGATCGCCTCGGCCAAAAATCCGAGAAGGTGCTGATCTGGAACCTTTTTTATGCCAATACGATAGATGCGCGTATCTATGAATGCCTCTACGACAAGCTCGATTTGTGCCGAAATGCGTTGGGCGATTTTGAGGCCATTCTCGGCGAGGAGATCGAAAAACTCACACGCGATCTAGTTCTGGGTCATTTATCGCCCAAACAACAAGAAGAGCGCATCAACCAAACCGCCCAAGCCCTAGCGACGCGGAAACAGGAAGAGGAGCGCTTGGAAGCAAATGCAGCACATCTGGTGGCATACGGCGACTACATTCTCCAGCAGGTTAAGGCTGCACACGATATGAATCGTTGGATCAACGGAACCGACCTGCTCGCTTATGTGACCGATTTCCTAAGTGCTAATTACCCCGGTTATGTGCTTAAGGAAACAGATGGACAGAACCACGAATACGAACTATCTCTGAATAGCGAAGCGAGGCATGCTCTATCGGAGTTTATCCGATTGAACAATTTGAGCGGTCAAACGCAATTGGACCAGTACTCGGCCAAACCGATTATCTGTCGGTTCAAAAACCGCGTATTAGCTGGAAAGCCCGAGAGAAAGGAGACTATTTCCCAATTTCACCCTCTGGTTCGTTTCATCAGTGATCGAATCTCAAAAACAGTCCCTCAGCTCCGCCCGGCTGTGTCCGTAAAAGTTTCAAGGTGCGATCTTGATATATCCCTCGGGCTAGGCGTTTACGTTTTGGCGGCTTCCCTTTGGCGCATCAAGGGACTTCGAGATGTAGAGAAACTCGTTTACGCGGCCGTCCCGCTGGATCGGCCAGAAACACTCCTCCGCGAAGACAAGGCTGAACGTCTTGCCATCACCTGCGCTGCGAAAGGGAGGCATTGGCTGGAAGTCGGACATCAGTGTGAACTACAGCAAGTCCATTACATCGCCGACGAGGTTCTGTTCAGAACTCTTGATGGCCACTTTGAAAGCTATACCGAAGAAGAAAGGAATCAAAACGAAGACCGGGCAGACATCCAAGAGAGACATCGCCATCGACACTTTTCAAAGCAAAGGGAAGGAATCGAACGTACACTCAGAAACTTTAGGGAGACAGGGAGAAATAGAATGATACCTGCAACCAAGGGACGTTTGAGGAGCCTTGATGATTGGGGTGAAAGAAGGCGACGGGAGATTGAATCGCGTCGAAAGATAACTCCTGAGTCCGAAGAGATTTTCGTAGCTGTAGTTCTAATTGAATGATGGGGTTTTTTATACCAGCTTCCGATTCCTACATGACAACGTTCCCCCCTTCTTCTAACCTATGGAGAGTAAGCATGATTTCTGAAAACGAACACCAGTTCCAGCATAATGACCGCTCGCAACCCCTCGATGTTATAGTGGGAGTGGATATTGGAACGTCATTCACCAAGGTCGTAGTAAATGTTCCATTCTACGCTGGCGAGCCCGCATTTGCCGTTCCTTTCGGTAAACTCGCTGATGAAAGCCTGAAGTACTTGATTCCCACCCAATTGTTTATCGACGAGGACCGACGGTGTTCACTCGCCTATACGCCAGGAGCTTCGTTCCTTAAGGATATAAAACTTGGCTTGATGAATGAGCCAAACAAGGGAATAAACTCCGCGTCCGGCCCACCTTGTGACGCATCTTCAATCACGGTAGCGGTCGCCTATCTTGCCTTAGTACTCCGATATGTCCGCCGCTGGTTTATCGCGAATAAGAGAAATGTCTTCGGCGAGTATTATCTTGAGTGGTCATGCAATCTCGGCTTACCTGCTGATGTTGATGACAATGAAAAACTACGAGATGCCTTTTGCATATCGCACAAGGCTGCTTGGCTCGCCTCAAGACGGCCCGGACCAATAACGGTTGACGATGCTCAAGAGGCAATTGATGATGTCATGTTCGCAAGGTATGAATCTGAGGAGATGCCTATTGACTCTGAATTGAGACCGGAAGTTATCGCGGAAGTAGCAGGATATGCCAACTCGCCGCGCCGAAACGAAGGGCTTCACCTTTTGGTGGATATTGGAGCGAGTACGCTGGATGTCTGTTCATTCAATCTAGGACCAAGACAACATGAAGGAGATGACCGAGTACCCATACTCACCGCCCACCTCGAGCTTCTCGGAGTAGAAATACTACGTCAGAGAAGGGGAGCCGGAGCAGAAAGAAGATTCAGAAATGATTGCAAGAAAGTTCTCACCAGAACAATTGGGGACTTACGGAGTAAACGCGATCCTTTGTCTCGTTGTTGGAACAGTACACTTCCCGTATTTCTTTGTGGGGGCGGGAGTGTCATGCGAGCGTATCAGGATGTAGTATCTGATGCTGGGGAATGGCTTCAGAGGTGGATTAGGAGTTCAGACGGTATTATACAGATTCAGCTACCAAAGCCCAATTCTCTCGATGCAGAGATTGACGACAAGTCATATCATCGACTCGCGGTTGCTTGGGGATTGAGTCAAGCCAGTTTTAATATCGGCAAGTACGAACGACCGAGCGAAATTGACGATATCGAACCACCCCCCGTCCGAGAGAAACCTGAGTTCATTGGCCAAGACATGGTTTAGCTCGGAGCATTCACGCTAGCTTTGATTTTGTATTAGAAGCGTTCTTAAAACTAGGTTTTCAGTCTCCGATTCGGCTTGGTGCTTTTTTGGATTCCCGCGTTCGCGGGAATGACATCTAGAGGCGTGAAAGACTAGGCCAAAAGCAACGTGATTTTTAAGGACGCTTCTTCGCAAACGTAGCATAATCATTCACCCTCCCGACGCTCCAAATCAAGAGGATAATTATGTACAAAACTTTTCTCCCATTTCTCCTCGCAGCTTTCCTTTTCACCGCACTCGTCGCCGGGTGCGGCGGGTCCGGCCAATCGGGCGACGCGCCCGCGGCGAAAAAAATCGTCTGGTACGCCTTGATGGTCCATCCTTACGTCGAAGAGGTGCAAAAAGGGGTGATCGGCTATGAGCGCGACACCGGAGTCGAGATCAAGCGTCAGATCGGCCAAAACTGGACCCAAGACAACGAAAACGCCAACGTCGAGCCGCTGGCGGCCCAAGGCTACAAGGGCTTCTCGCTTTATCCGGCCGACGCCAGCGCGGCCAACGGCCTCTACGAGGAATTGGTGCAAAACGGAGCGTACGTCGTCAGCTATGGAGCGCCGACGACGCGGCCGACGCCAGCTTCGTTTTGCGTGGCGACCGACGTCCGGCAGGCAGCGATGGAGGCGACCGAGGCCCTGATCGGCTTTATGGGCGGCGAGGGCCACATCCTCAACGTGCTAGAGCTGGTCGAAGACCCCAACACCATCCTGCGCAAAGAAGGCGTTGAGGCGGCCGTGGCCAAATACCCCGCGGTCCAGATCGTCCAAGAAATCGCCGGCATGGAGTCGATTGAGACCAGCACGGCCAAAATCCAAGACGCGCTCTCAGCGCGGATCGCGGAGATCGATGGCGTGATTTGCACGGGGTACACCCCGACCGTGGCCGCGGCGACGATTCTGTCCGAATGGAACCAGACCCCGGGCAACGAGCGCATCCACTTCGTCGGCATCGACACGGACGCGGTGGTGCTCGACGCGATCCGCCAAGGGGCCATCGACGCGACCCTCTCGCAAAACCCCTACGGCCACGGCTACATCTCTTGCGCCCTCTTGCGCTACCTGCTCGACGGCTGGCAAGCCCATCCCGAGCACTACTTCGTCAACTCGGGCACGGTGCTGGTGACCCAAGCCAACGTCGATACCTTTGAGGACGAAGTCCGGGCCATCACCGCACGGATTATGGGCGAGCTGGAGACCAAGTACTTGCGCTCACCCGCCGAATAGCAGCGATGGAATGGTTTGACCGTGGATAGTTTGGCGTCCTTCTTTATGTGCCGCTGGAGTTGGTGTCGTGTAGTAAACCCGACGTAGAATCGAGGAGGCGATATGCCCGCTGAAAAAGCGCACACCGCAGAGCCCCTTCAGAAAACTCAGTGGGCCAATCTAATTGCAGAGATGCGTCAATGGCCGGCCGAGGCGTCAGAATGGGAAGTAGCCCAAGCGTTTATCGACCAAGTCCAACAGGTGGCCGCGCAGAAAGGCCGAGAACGGGATGAGGCCGGGCGGATCCAGCGGCTCGAACAGGCACTGGCGCAACTGCGGCAAAACCACGAGAGCGATCTCGCGTTTTTCAATTTCAGCGATTCAGACCTAGCCCACTGGCAAGCAAATCATTGTCCGAGTGAGCACCTTCCCGAACAGACCGAGCGGGTGCAGGCCCTGCTGGAGCACTTGGCCCAACGCCGCACCTTAGACCAGCACGTCCCCCAAAACATCCAACAAGCCCGCCAGCACCGAGCGGCTATGGAGGCCGTGGAAGACCGGATTAGCGCTGGGTTGGACCAACTCAACCAAGGCTTTTCCGCGCCAACCCCCGAGCCTCCAGAGGAGCCGCCCCCAGAACCGCCTAGTCCCGTCCAAGAGGCCCCGGATTCCGCAGAAGCCATCGATCCACCCCAAGAGCAAGAGTCCAGTCTCCCCGAGGAAAAAGCACCGCCTGAAGACCCCGAACCTCCGCCCCCGCCCCCCGAGGAAAAGCCGCGGCCTTTGCGCCCGGTCCAACAGGTGGCCGCGGCCCTGTTGCAAGGCGAGGACGACGATGAACACTGGGCATCATTGGGATGGAGCCTCTTGGCCGCAGGGGATTGGGCCGGGGCGTACTGGCTGGTGCGCTCCTTGCAGGCCGCAGGCCGCGACGTGCCCGTTGCTCCCCAACTGCTCGCCGTTCTTCAAGGCGCGCACTGGTTGGAAAGCGATACCGATAAATTCGTCTTTGATATGCTGGAAATTGCCTCAGAGTGGGAGCCTCAAAACACCCCTTTCGAGCAGTTGCTGGGGTTGTCTGCGGCCCTGCGTCCCAGCTTGATCGCTCCGCAGACCACGGGGTTGAGCGGCTGGCTCCCGCAACGGGACGAAATCGATCCCGCGCTCGGTGCGCTAGCCGATGCGGTCCGCACCTTTGCGTCCGCGGGCCATGCGTTGCAGGACGCCGATCTGCGGGAGGTAGAAGGAGAGAGCAATCACCAAAAGTTCATTGAAAGTACCGTGGGGCAGGCCCGTCGCTTCTTGGCGACCAGTAAGGACAGCCGATTGAAGTACAAGCGAGCGACCCATGTGTTGCACCACTTGGTCAGCCAGAACGGGGCATTGCACCTCTTACTTGCTCCGGTAGTTGAAAACAAGGCCGCCGAAGTCAAGCTGGTCCGGCAGCACCTGCGCGATTTCAAGGAGCGCAAGCGGATTGTGGCTCTGATCCACCAGATCGATCAAGATCTGGTACAGAGCCGGCCAAAACCCATCATCGGCCGGCCCATTGATCAGTTGGTTCGCAGCGTCGAAGAGGCCGTGGGGTTGGCCGGTCGCTGGTGTTCCCTCATTGAGCAGGCCAGCGACAGCAAGGGGAATTGGTGGTCCGAGCACGTGAAAGCACTGCTCGACCGCGTCCGCGAGACCGGGCCCGGAGTCCGGGCGGAACTCGACCGCATGCAGGCCGACCCACGCCAAGAAGTAGCCGCTTTGGGAGCTGTCTTGCGCCAAGCCGTAGGCCGAGTGCTGGGGATGCTCGGTATCGAGGAACAACCCGATATTGCAGCCCCGGACGCTTGGATGAAACGGGACAGCGATTCGCTCGAGGAAGCATTAGCCCATCGCTTGTTGTGGCTCCCCGAAGTTCCCCTCACCCCAGAGGGCTATCCCGAAGCGGGCCACGAAGCCGATATGGCGAAGGCGTTGTGCCAATCGCTCGCCGAGGAACGCTCGCTACACACGGCCTGTACGCTGCGAATAGAAGGCTTGGATTTTCGCTTCACCGACGCCTTGCTAAATGCGTTGGAGGGCGACGAGGCCCGCCGAGAATATGAAAATCGGATCGACGAGAATCTCAAAGGGGCCCGGGCGGCGCTGGCGGATCAAGTCGCCAAAGTGCAAGGGGCCATTGAGCAGGGCATCGTGGATGGGCTGCTTTCGGAAGAAGAACGCGACCGCCTCAATGCCGAACTGCCCGACGTCGAACACTCCATCCACATCCAACCGCTGTTCCAGCGATTGGAGCAGATTGAACGGAACTTGGAGGCAAAGCTCAGCGACCGCTTGCAAGAGTTAGCGGCTCAATGGCGAAAAAT
This sequence comes from Candidatus Latescibacterota bacterium, assembly GCA_965242865.1. Taxonomy (GTDB): domain Bacteria; phylum Latescibacterota; class UBA2968; order UBA8231; family UBA8231. The sequence continues at coordinate 2,216,473 of CBDETK010000013.1, read as the reverse complement.
GCGGCGCAGTCTAGCCCAGCGCATCCAACCCGAGCGCCTCGAAGCTACCGACGCGTTTATTCGGCGGGCGATCCGGCAGTGCGATACCCGGGTCGTGGAAGAGAGTTTGGCCCTCTTGCGGGGCGTTGCTCAAGGCGAAAGCGAATGGAAGAGCGAGTGGTTTACCCCGACCGACAAGCGCGATGTCTTTGAGGAGTTTCAAGACGCTTGTCGCGGCATCGAATCCGGGCTGCGCGACAAGAACGTCGATCAACTGTCCGAATGGATCGAGCAAGGCCAAACTTGGGCCGGCGTGAAGTTTGGCGAATTGCCGCAAGTGCGGCGGAGCGAGGCCGTCGCCGCCCTGCGCGTTTGGCACCGGCTCAAGCGCCAACCGGGAGACCCGAAAAAAATCCATCGGCCCATCCGAGTCTTGTTGGAGTTCTTGGGGTTCCACGTATCGCGGGAAGAGGCGGCGGTGCGGGTCGAAAAGCACGGCCAAGACGGGCTCTATTGCACAGTAGAAGCCTCGGCCAGCGACTTGGCCCGACCCATTCCGCAGCTGGGCTCGCAAGCGCATGGCCGGTATAACGTGGTGTGTCTGTGGGAGCGGCCCGGCGCCGACACCATCGGCGCTTTCCTGCGCGAGTTGGGGCTAGACGCCAAGACGGTCCTGATTTTCTTCTTAGGGCGCTTGACCGCGCATCGCCGGCACTCCTTAGCGCGGCGGGCGCGCGAACGCGGCCTAGCGTTGGTCGTGCTCGACGAAGTCCTGCTCGCGTTTTTGACCCGCTTCGACGACACGCGCCTTCCCGCCTTCCTGCGCTGTAGCCTGCCCTACGCGGCCCTCAATCCCTACACGCCGTTCCAAGCGGGCAATGTCCCGCCCGAGATGTTTTATGGCCGCGGCGACATGGTCCGCCAGTTGCAAGACGCGGAAGGCTCTATCGTATTCGGGGGGCGTCAGTTGGGCAAATCCGCCTTGCTGCGCCAAGTAGAGCGCGAGTTTCACCAGCCCGACCGCGATCAATTCGCGTGGGTCGAGGACATCAAGCTCGTGGGCGACGACCCCCTTGCCGGCGAACAGCCCGCTTCTTTGTGGATCAAGTTGCGCGAGGGCTTTAAGAAACACCAGCTCATAAAAGGCAGCGTAACGGCCAACCAGCCCGACAACATCATCAAACGCATCGAGCGGTCGCTGGCGGAAGCGCCGCAACGGCAGGTTCTGGTCCTGTTTGACGAAGCCGATCGCTTTCTCGACGCCGATGCCAAAAGGGGCTTCCCCGAAGTGGACCGCTTGCGAACCTTGATCCAAGACACCGGGTCGCGCTTCAGGGTGGTGTTTGCCGGGCTGCACGATGTCCAGCGGTTCAAGAACATCGCCAATCAGCCCCTCGCCCATTTCGGCCAAAACCTATTGGTCGGTCCCCTCGAAGCTCGTCCGGCGCGGGAGTTGGTGCGCGAGCCCCTGAAGACGCTGGGCTATCGCTTCGCCGATGAAACCACGGTGCTCAAGGTCCTGTCGTACACCAACTACCATCCGGGTTTGATCCAGTATTTTTGCCGCGAACTGCTCCATCGCCTCCAAACCCAAAGACGCTCGGCAAGCCCTCCCTACAAGGTGCAACTCGACGATGTAGATGCGGTATATCGCCTGCCGCAAACGCGGGCGGTCATCCGCGAGCGGCTCGATTGGACGCTCGCGCTCGATTCCCGCTATCAGTGCATTGCTTGGGCCATGATTCACGAACAAAAGGAGACCCCGGACAGCTATGCTCGGTCGTTCAGCGTGGCCGAGCTGCAAAAATTGGCCCGGGAGTGGTCCCCGCAAGGCTTCAACGACCTCGACCTCGAAGCCTTGCGGGGGTTGCTCGGCGAAATGGTCGGGTTAGGCATCCTGCTGTGCAACGTAGAAAACAAGTACTCGCTGCGTAGTCCCAACTTGGTTCGTCTGATGGGCACTGAAGAGGACATCGAAAATCGCCTGCTGGAGCTCGATATTCATCCGCCGCGCCCATCGATACCCGAAAGTCAGCATAGACTATTAGATGCCTCAAAGCTCCTGTACAGCCCCTTGACGCTGGTGCAGGAAGGCCGGTTGCTGCAACCCGAACAATCGGGGGTGAGCCTAATTTTTGGCTCCGCCGCCCTAGGGTTGGATGTCTTAATACAAGCCTTAAAGCGCGTGGGGGGCATTGAATGGCCGAATCAGACCGTCGAGTGGTTGGATTCGCACACCCACAAGCAGCAATCGTTGTTCTATCGCCCGATCCGAGGCACTGGGGGCAATATGGCCCAATTTGTTTGGGATGTCCTGAGTAGCCACAACAGCCGCAACAAAAAACGTCAACGGCCTCGACAGGTGGTCTTTATGTTTGATCCGGCCGCTTCTTGGGCTTGGCTGAAGTCCCCTAAACGCACTGCCTTGGAAGACCAAGCAAACCTGATTTTTTTGCGGCGCTGGGATGCAGAAGGAATTCGGCAGCGGCTGGACCAAGCCGGGAAGCTCGATTTGCCCGAGTGTTGCGCGGCGGTCCTGCAAGCGACCGGGGGATGGTCTTCATTGCTCGACGAGCTGTTGCGCCGGTGCGGCAACCTCAACGACCCGAGGGATTGCGCGAAGATGGAGCTGCCGGGGTCCGCGTTAGGTTCCAAGCTGGTACAGCAGCTCGGCTTCTCTACCCCAGTGGAGCCGTTCCGGGTCCTACAGACGCTAGTGGAGTACAAATCCAAGGTATCAGAAGAGGACTTAGCGGATCTGGTAGATTTCGTCAAAGGGCCGCTCTCGCTGGAGGACTGCCAAGCGGCTGTGGAGCTTTTGTACCGCCTCGGATGCCTCGAAAAAAGGGACGGGGCGTACCAAGTCGAGGCCGTTTTGGGGCGGGTGGTTGGCACGCCATGAGCTTGGGACTGGCGACCTCCCTCATTCAGATGCCCACGGTGCGGCAGTTGCTCGGTCGGATGTTGGACGACTTGCGGGCGGGGCGCAGTGTATTGGGCTTGCTGCCCGAAGGCGTGGATTCCAATCCGCTGCGGTTGGATGTATTGAATGGTTTGGAACGCTGGGATTTGCACCTCCACGAGGTGTTCGTCCCCCAATTAGACGCGCAAATGCCCGCGGCCGCGTTGGCCCACACGCTGGGCATAGACTGGGGCACTTCCACCGCGCCGCGCACCCTAGCGAATCTCCTCAGCCAAGCGGACCTGCCCGAAATCCTGTTGCTCGATGGGTTTGACGAATTGGCTGAAGAGGACCGAAGGCGTTGGCTGCGGTTTATGGTGCAGTGGGCTGAAGTGTGCCAAGGCCGGCACTCGACCGACGAAGAGGGCGGCAAAATCCTGCCGGCCCTGTGTCTGCTCGCCCAAGCGTCAAAGGTGCCGCCTCCGCCGCCTTCGACCAATGTGTTGTTGGCGGTCCACGTCTGGTGGGGCATCCCCACGACCTTGGAAATGCGGCTGTTGTGTCAACTGGCCGCGGCGCAGGATTCCACGCCCCTGAGCCGCTGGAAAGAGTCTGTGATTCCAGCCCTTGCCGGATCGGATCTATGCTTGGGCGATTACTTGTGGGTTCAAGAGTATAGCACGGGTGCCGAGTTGACGGACGTGCTGCGGGTCTTTGCCGAGGAACGCGGCTGGACCAAGGCCGAGTTGGAAGCGTCGTCGATGGAAGGTTTTCCCCGAGAAGGGACGCGGCCAGAGGGCTGGCCCTTGCCCGCTCCTTTGTATCAAAGCTGGGCCCGGGGAATGGTGCATTGGACGCTAGAACGCGGTCTAGAACGCCACAGCGCGGTCTTGGCCCAACTCGACCGCCAAGAAGCCTTAGACCACCGCTTATGGCGCGGTCAGGCTGGGCTGCTACTGCCCCAAATCGACGAAGCGCGCTTGGCGTTGTGTGCCCACCTCAACCAGCGGTATGGCCCGGATTGGCCCTATCGGTGGGAAGAACCAGAGCTCGACGCCGAACAGCAGGCCGTGCGAGATACGCCCTTTGCCTGTCAGTGGGGGCATCTCGAAGCACTGCTGCGGTACTGTCCGAAGCTCGAGCGGGAACGGCGGTGGATCCGTCTAGCGCGTTGGTCGCGGCAGATCCGCAACGATTTAGCCCATTACCGGCCCATAGCCCTAAACGACTACGAAAGGTTCTGCCGAGAAGTACGGCGCGGGTATCAGGCGGGCCTAATGACCGCTTGTTGACGCGGGCTGAATCGTCGTGTTACAACTCCAATCCATCAGCAAGCACTTCCCCGGCGTCCAAGCACTCGACGACGTGTCGCTCTCGTTTCAGGCGGGCCAAATTCACGCCTTGGTCGGCGAAAACGGCGCGGGCAAGAGCACCCTACTCAAAATTGTCACCGGGATATACCAGCCCGACGCCGGGCAGCTGCGCTTGGGCGGTGCACGGCTGCGCGTCCGCAACCGTCGCAACTGCCTCGACCGCGGCATTGGCCTCGTCCCCCAAGAGATCGCGGTCGTGCCCGAGGCCAGCGTGGCCGAGAACATCATGCTCGACAAGTTAGACGCCTTCAGCCGATGGGGCCGCCTCGACTGGCCGCGCCTCGACGACCAAGCGCGGGCGGCAATGGCCCGGGTCGGCCTCGACCTCGACCCGCACGCTCCGATTGGCGGTTTGAGCGCGGCGCACAAGCAACTCGTGCAGATTGCGCGGGTGCTGTCGGCCCAAGCGCGCGTCCTGCTCTTAGACGAGCCCACGTCGTCGCTTACCGAGCACGAAGCGGCCCGGCTCTTTGGCATCTTGCGCCAGCTACAGGAGGCGGGGGTAGCCATCGTCTTTGTCTCGCACAAGTTCGACGAGGTCTATCAAATCGGCGACCAAGTCAGCGTGTTGCGGGACGGCCGCCACGTGGGTACGAGGGCACTGGCCGGGCTGCCGCGCGCCGAGTTGATCGAGATGATGATCGGTCGGTCGGCCGCGACCGCGTCGTTTGGTCGGCCCGTGGTGGACCGGGCGCGGGAGGTGCTCCGGGCCGAAGGGCTGTACGCGCGGGGCCGGGCGCACGACGCGAGTTTTTCGCTCTACGCCGGCGAGATTTTGGGCTGGTACGGCTTGGTGGGGGCCGGGCGCACCGAGCTGGCGCGGCTGCTGGTCGGGGCCGAGCCGGCCGAGCGGGGGGCCGTCTATATCCACGGCGTCAAAGCGCGGATCCGCTCAGTGGCCGACAGCCTGTACAAATACAGGATGGCCTACGTAACCGAAAACCGCAAAGAAGAGGGCCTGCTGCTGGACGCAGCCGTTCGGACCAATCTCGGCCTTACGATATGGGAGCGGATCGTCGGCACGTTCACCCGCCGGATCGACGACCGAGCCGAGGCACAAGCCGCGCAGGCCATGGTCGCCGCGCTGGATATTCGCACGCCCGGCTTGGACCAGGCGGTCAGCCACCTCAGCGGCGGCAATCAGCAAAAGGTCAGCTTGGGCAAGTGGCTGGCGGCCGGCTGCGACATCCTAATCGTCGATGAGCCGACCGTTGGGGTGGATATCCAAGCCAAGGCCCAGATTCACCGCTTGCTCTGGGACTTGGCGGCCCAAGAAGGCAAGGCCATCGTTTTGATCTCGTCGGACATGCCCGAGCTCATCGGCTTGGCCGGGCGGATACTCGTCTTTAAGGAAAAGCAGATCGTCCACGAGGTCGCCGAGATCCACGAGCGGGGGTTGAGCTACGACGCGATAAGCCGCCGCATCGGCCGCCACCTAAACTGACGATGGCTGGCGGCTAGTGCCGCCTAATCACCAAAAAGGAAAAAGTAACATGACTCCTGAATCTAGTCCGTTCAGACCCGGACAACCCGTGCCGATTGAGTTCTTTGTCGGACGCCGCCCCGAAATAGAGCGGCTGCGCGGCATGGTCAACGCCAGTGCGCAAGGCCGCTTCAAGATCGGCTTTGTCAGCGGCGAGCGGGGTATCGGCAAAAGCTCCCTCGTTGCTTTTGTTCGCCACTTGGTCGAAAGCGACCACGACGTGGCCGGGTGTCACGTCTTCCTCGGAGGCGTTCAGGAGCTCCGGGAGATGCTGCGCCGGACCTTTGACCGCATCCTGAAAGAGAGCATCGACAAGTCTTGGCATCAACAACTCATAAACCTATTCGGCAATCGCGTCAGCAAGGTGGGGCTCTTTGGCGTAACGCTTGAGTTGAATCTCGCGGAGCAGGACCTGTCCGCCATGGAACGCGACTTTGTGCCATCGGTGAGGCAGCTATTGGAGAGCATCAAGGAGCACAAGAAGTCGCTCTTTCTGATCCTCGACGACATCAATGGACTGGCCAACTCGGAGAGTTTCGCCAACTGGCTCAAGAGCACCGTAGATGCGATCGCGACTGCTCGAGAGGAAATTCGCCTCTGCATTGTCGTGGTAGGGCTTGAGGAGAGGCGGCGGGAACTGGCGGGGAAGCAACCGTCGCTGGCTCGCGTCTTCGAGTTGATCGACATCGCTCCTTGGTCGGATGACGAGGTCTCGCAATTCTACCGACAATCGTTTGACGCTGGCGGGGCGAAGATATCCGAAGAGTCGCTGAAGGGGCTGGCCCAGTTTACCGGCGGCTTGCCGGTCTTGGCGCACGAAATTGGGGACGCGGTTTGGCGGACCGCTCGGGGCCCGACCATCGAGAAGAACGAGGTATGGGAAGGTATTTCCACAGCCGCTGAAGTCATCGGGCGGAAACTGCTGACCCCGCAGATATTTAGTGCCATCCGCAGCGAGAGATACCACTCGATCCTCCGCAAAATGGCGGATGAGCCTAGAACCCACTTCCGGCGGGCGGAGCTGCAAAAACTCCTGACGGCTGAGGAGAAAAAGGGCTTGGACAGTTTTCTCCGCCGCATGACAAAATTGGGAGCGTTGGAAAAAGATCCCGAAGTCAGCGGGGGCTACCGCTTCCCCAACCTTCTGCACGCGCTGTACTTCTGGATGGAATCCCAACGCCGGCGACGCGAGGAGTAGATCGCTGCGACGATGAAACGCCTACGCCGACTCATGCGGCACAACGACGCGGGAATCGCCTTGTCGGCCGGGTTGCTGTTTGTGGGCTGTGCGCTCAGCTCGGAGAGCTTTCTGTCCGCGTACAACCTCTTCAATATCTCGCGGATCGTCGCGTTCTCCGCGTTGGTGGCGTTGGCGCAGGCCGTGGTGCTGGTCGGCGGGGGGATGAACCTATCCGTCGGGGCCATCGGCGGCTTGGCCACCATCGCCACCGGGTACTGCATTCAGGTGTTGGGGTTGCCCGGGTGGTTCGCAGCGCTGGTGGCGTTGGGAATCGGCAGCGCGGCCGGGTGGGTCAACGGGATCATCATCACGCGGCTGCAGATCAATTCCTTTATCGCCACGCTGGCGACGCTTTTTGTCTTTACCGGCCTCGTGCATGGGTTTTCCGAAGGCTACGCCTACACGGACATCCCGCGGGCGTTCACGTTTGTGGGACGGCAGAGGTTTTTGGGGCTGTCGAATTTGTTCTGGACGATGGGGTTGGTGCTGCTGGCGACGCACTACGCATTCCGGCACACGGTCTTTGGCCGGCGGCTGTTGGCAACCGGGGGCAATCGGGAAGCGGCTAGGCTGGCCGGGATCCACACCGAGCGGCTGGTCCTGTGGTCGCACGTGCTGTCGGGCGGAGTGGGTGCGCTGGCCGCGGTGTTGTGGGTGTCGCGGATGGGTTCGGCGCAACCGGCGACGGGCAAGGACTGGCTGATAACCAGCTTTGCGGTGGCCATTGTCGGCGGAACCGGCCTGTCGGGCGGGCGCATCTCAGCGCTGGGCCTGCTGCTGGGGGCGGTCATCATCGTCCTCATCAAGAACGGCTTGGTGATGCTGGAAGCCAATGTCTATTACGAACAGGCGTTTTTGGGGTCGATCATTCTGTTGGCCGTGGTGGTGAGCCGAGTGCGGGATTTGTATGGCGGGCGCGGCGAGGGGTAAGTGGGCGTTGAGATTTGTCAATCAACCAGTCGGAAAACATCCGCAAGCCGTTGGTGAAATTGATCGTTGGGGCATAGCCCAAATCCCGTTTGATCTTTGTGATATCCGCACAAGCTGCCGCGATGTCCCCGGGCTGTGCTGGTGTAGTCTCTATCGTCGCAGTTTTGCCGAGTATATTTTCAATAATACGCACGACCTCTAATACCGAAATGCTGGTTCCCGTGCCGACATTGTAAACGTTGTGCCCGGTCGATTTCTCGTCGAACATGGCCCGTAGTATGGCATCCACGACGTCGCTGACATAGGTGAAGTCTCTTTTGTTCAGCCCGTTATTGAATAGGGTGATCGGCCGGCCAAGAGCGATGTTTTTGGTAAATTTCCAGATCGCCATGTTGTTCCTACCATAAGTGCCGTATACCGTGAATAACCGGAGGCTGGTGATCGGGAATCCGTATAGGTGACTGTAACAGGTGTTCATGTTTTCGTTGTTTAGTTTGGACACCCCGTATGGCGAAATCGGCATGGTAGGGGATGTTTCGGAAAATCCGCCGCCGATCCCGTACACTGAACTAGAACTGATGAAGACCATCCGCTTCAGCGCTGCCAACGTTTTTGCGTATTCAAGCAGATTGACATATCCAAGGACATCCTGTTGTACTTGGATATATGGCCGTCCAATCGATTTCCGAACATCCGCCAAAGCGGCTAGGTGAACGATATAATCGACCTGTCCGACATCCTGAGCCAAGGAACCGTCTGCGATGTTGCCATGCCGAAAGTCGAAATTCTCATACTGGGCCAAGATGTCCAGCCTTTCGTTTGAGTGGACCTTGTCTATGGCAACCACGTCATGGCCGGTTTCCAGCAGGTGGCGCAACAGGTGATAACCGATGAAACCCGCGGCTCCAGTAACGAGAATTTTCATGGTTTCCTCTTTGTTCTAATGTCTATCTTGTACCGGTGTAGCCAGTAAGGGCACCGAGACCGCCGCGATCATTGCCAGATCGCCCTCATCACCATGCCCTCGTATGACGACTCGCACGGTTGCGCGAGCAAACCGAACTGAAGGCGGAACCCGGCTGTGCGGGCCTCTTCCCACGCCGTGGGCGACCATTGGCCTTCGGGCCATGCCAGCCAAGGCGTATGCCCTCGGGCCTCAACCGCTTCGGCGAGACTCTCGAATTCCTTCTCGAGGCCGTCCCGCTTCCCCAGATTTTCGTGACAGTGGCCGTGCGTTGCGACGACCCAGCCAGCGGACTTCAGGTGTGCGATGTCCTCCGCGTTCAGCAGCCATTCTGGGTCGAGCATAGGATTGATGCCGAGGCTGTCTAAGGCAGCGCACTGGTCCACCTCGGGCAACGACTTCAACCCGGTCCTAGTTACGCCACCGAGCGCGGCCTTATCTTCTGGGTCCAGGCCTCGCTCCGCGCAATGGTGGTAGAGCCTTTGCAATGGCAGGGGGCGCACCGGCTTTGCAAAGTGGTTCTCGCCCACGAACAGGACCGGGCAGAGGCAGGGGAACTGCTCAAAGATGCCGGCGAGGAGCGTCACGTCTTTCCAGCCATCGTCAAATGTGACTAAGGCGACGGTCGCGGCATCGTGCTCTCGGTTCCACTCCTCAACCCTTCGGTTCAATCCCGTTAGACGCTGCACGAGCTCGGACTTCTCAATCGACATGCCGTATCGAAGATGCACCTGATGCACCTCGGTGGGCGTACCCTCGTGCATGCGATGCAGTGCGGGGGCCTCAAGGGGATAGAAACCTCGGTTCACCCGCCCCCCGTACACGCCCTCGGGCCGGAGGCGCACCGCCCACGCCACGACATCGTCTACGGAATCGCAGGGCATCACGATTGATTCCCCACGCCGGCGGTCCAGAGCCGTGCCGGCCAGTTTCTCGCTCCAGCCGCCCGAGGCGCGCATCGCGGCAATTGGCTTTCCCTCCTGCCAAGCGATCGCCAGTTCGCTCAACGTACCCGCGCCGCCGGACACGGCGACGACGAGGTCCGCGGAACGGATCACCAGATGGTTCCTCATTGAGCCCAAGTCCGACCGAACGACGCTCGCCGGGTGCGGGTTCCGTTCCCAAGCGCGTCCCCAGCCGGGCTCAAGGTGGACGAGGTTTGTGTGGCCGGTTGATCTGCCGTGACCCCGCGCCACGGCGCGCATGACGCCATCCATGCCCCCGGTCACTAGATCGAAGCCGGCGTCGCCCAAGGCCCGGGCTAGTGCCTCTATCGTGCGTCGGAGCTCGCACGGTATGATGCCGGCAGACCCGATGATCGCGACGACATTCCGCCTCATCGTCGGCCCATCCCGTCCGTCTCTTCCCAAAGCTCGACCCATTTTGAACCAACGTGAAGCCACCACTCCACATAGGCATCATTGTAGATGTTGCGGGCTCTGTGCATCTGAAAGGCTGAGGAATTCACGAGCAATTGGTCAAACAGGGTCTTCATCCACTCACATTTTTCCGCATCGATGATGCCCTGCTCAAAGGACCGGCAAACGATCCGCTCCCGGACCTTTTCATCAATCAAGTATTCACCCAGATTTTTCCGCGGAATGCCCGCTTCCCAATCTCCGGTGATACGGTGAATGTGGGACGCAATGTATGCAGTCGCATTGAACATATTGAACGTGTCCCCCGAGGAGATAAGAGGCCCTTCATGGAGCGGCGTGTTCGAGTCTGCATCGCTAGGTTTTCTATTGAACTCACCGAATCGAGGGAATTTGTCGGTGTTTAGATGCTGTCCAGATTCGACCGTGACGTGCTCATTAACCGGGTGCCACCCCGCTAAATCAGGGCGGTATCGCGCATGTGCCGGAATCCAAAGTGTGATATAAGCGGGGCGATTGGTGCCGGCATCTTCGTTCGGATTGGTCCGGTGCCAAGTAAGGCTATTTAGAATGACGATTGATCCCGCCGACACGGGTATTCTGATAATGTCGTCGCGAGAACCAAACTCCTTGGCGTCCATAATGAAATCTACCGGCGGGGAGATACCCCAGAGATGGGAACCGTCAATCACTTCGAGACACCCACCGCACTCACTCACATCTTCAAAGGGAACCCAGCAGGAAAGTGAATTGGGCGTGTCGACCGGCCAGAATGGAAAATCCTGATGCCACGGCACAGTATCGTTCAATGCGTCGTATGGTTTCCTGATTATATGATCGTGCAGAAGTTGGACGCCATCTTCCTGCATAAACGCTTGCGCCGCACCGTGAAGCCTCGCGTCGTTGAGCAGATCATTAAAATACGGCTCCGTCATCCAAAGGTCGCGCCACTGGCAGATCCGCTCATCGTATTTCTCAATCGAGAGGCGCATTTGCCCGGCGAATCTATGCCTCATCTGATCGAATGCTGTATTTGCTGTCCCGGTCTCCTCCAGGGCGAACACGTTGGCTAATACGACGTAACCGTGTTTGCCAAAAAACTGCAAGGCCCTACTATTCGCTGCATCGAACAGCATCTCGTTTACACTGTAATCGGTCATGAATTTACTCCCCATGCTACCACCCAAGGCATCGCAATCCGTCCTCAATTGGATAGTCTGCCTGAGCAAAATGTTCTTTCACGGCATCAATGAGTTCCAAAGAATTGATGAACTGGTGCTTCTCAAGTACGCCATCTTTCGTGAGCAACAATTCGCGATCGCGGATGGCTACCATCTCGCCTTCGGGGAAGCGAATGAATCGGAGACCCGTGAGGAATGGCCCGAACTTCTCGTTGGTATAGTGTTTCTCGATCATTTCCTTGAAGTAGCTAAACTCGACGGGCTTATTCTCGAATGAGTAATCCACTGTGAAACCATTATCTCCAAGATACCGATGTCTGACTGCAAAACCGCCATCCTGATCACGGGTGATTACATAAGTAAGACCTGCATGAGTGACTTCCTCCGGTGACCCGAGTCGGACAGGCGACAGGTATGGATGACCATTGCCGAAGTCATTCCACCATGAATCGCCCTCGATACGGCTGACGATCGCCATGTGAGACAACTTTCCGTACATCTTGGCCGGAACGAGTGAACTGTCGAAGCCGATTTGTTTGAGAAGGAGATTCATGAACGGGTTGAAATGTCCACACGGCCCTCCGCGCAGGGAGAGCATGTCGTCCGTGATTTCATCGAATCGAGGCGATCTCCTCGGTCGAACCAACATCATGATGTTGGTGAAGGGAACATGGCTTAAAACTAACTCCGTAATACGCCGCAGAGAGGCGACGGAGGGTTCCATGCCGTCGATCTGGACGGCTCTCCGAAAGGCATCAAGTGCTTCGACATCTATCGTGTACTCCTCCATTATCTCATCTTAGGCGAAGTAGCTCCCCGTGCTTCGTGAGGGCACACATCGGGTGATTCGGTGCAACTTCATGGTCCCATCGCGCATCCATATCGAGCCAGATTGATGCGTGGACGATCCGCTCGACCGGGCCGATCTCGTTGCCAGAACGGTGGAGTGTCGTCGGGCCGATTATCAGAATATCTCCAGGTGAAAGCTCAGGCGCGACAGGTCTTGAAGGTTCAAGTTGACCACTTCCATCCTGCTTTTCTCCGGTGTGGAGATCGACGGCGGCGGCCCGTCCAATCCGATGGCCATGATCGACATAAAGCCCTCCGTCGCTTCCATTCACTTTTCGGAGAGGCGTCCAAAATGTCGCGCCCCGACGGAACTGGACAGGCCAGTAGGATGCGTCTTGATGCCATGGAAAATGTCCATGGGCCTGTGTCCTACGAAAAATCAGATCTTGGAAAATCTGCATCTCCTCGCCAAAAAACTCCTTGGCGATGCCACGCAGTTGATTTACTGCGTCAACGGTAGAACCGTCTCCTCGCAAGCGAAATGGATTGAGCCACTGGTCGATCAGGTTGGTTAACGGGGGAGAGCCATTGGGTACGGCAGCGTGTGTGTAGAGGACCTGTTGGCTCATTCCCTTGGCACCGTCTTGCAGAGCTGCGACGGCATCCTGTATGCCGCTCCGCAATTCAGCGGGGACGACATCCCGAATCACAGCGTAACCGGACTCGATAAATCCATTCAAATCGGACGGATGATCAGCCACGGATAAGCACCTCTGCTATTTTGTGGAGCTGAAGAGCGCAGAGCGGCAGCAATTCGGGATCGATAGATTCATCACTTCCGTGAACGGCGAAGCGATCATCATTGGGGCCGATTGCCAAGTATGGGATTTCACCCAGAAGATGATTGAGACAGGGACATCGGTCGTTTCCCTGCGCTTTGTTCAAGGGCCGATTGAGGATAGTCCATGCTCGTCCATCCTCAATAAGGGTTTTCTGCAATTCGTCGAGTACCCTACGAAGAAGGCTATTGTCGTTCTGAATCAGAAATCGTTGCCTTCCGTCATTGTAGAAATATCCCGTCTCCTCAATCCACAATGCGATATTCGAGACGTCAAGGGTAGCGTACATCTCCCTGGCGAACGGACTTCCGATCTCCTCCTCGCCCTGTAGGTAGCAGGCGAGATTGACACGGCGATCCAAGCTCTTGAACAACACGAGACGTTGCGCCAGCGGAACTAGGTTATCGCCGACGCCTCTACCTCCCCAGCGTCCATCGACATCCGTCAGTTCCCAAGGATTATACGACCACTCACTTGCGTCTGCAGGTTCTACGTCGTAATGACCGAAGAAGCCCAACCACGGTCCGCTGGGATTGCTTTCTCGTTTGGCAACGATGAGAGGCCGGTATAAAGCATTCGGATTTTCGATTCTCTCGACTTGAAAATCGGAATCCTTCAAGTGGTTCACCACTTGATTTGAAATGGCATCCATACCAGTCGGATTATTCTCCGTCGCCTGCAAAGACACCCATCTGGCCACTATGGCTTTGCACTCTGCGTGTTCTTTCTCGGTCCAGTGCTTATTGAACATCATCGGTCTCCTCCGTGTTGGTTGAAGTAGGCAGAATACTCCGTCTTCTTAAAATGCGATTTCAGTTCAGCAAAGTTCGTGATTGCTTCAGAAAGTTTCTTGTTTTTGTTTTTAATTATCTCTGTTTTCAATCTGATGGGTGAAACTCCAATAAATTTTTGTAGATCGATAAGTGTTTTTTGAGGGTGAGGGCACAATTCAAAATCTTCGTACGTGATTTGAAAAATTCTCTTTCCAAAAAAATGGTCAAAGCGTTTTTGCTGATCAATGGTAGTCTTGAAATACCGCTCACATTCCGAAATACAAATTTCAGTTTTGAATTCAATATCTGCATTTATCCACTTATCTTGGCTTAATGCTCTTTTATACGAAAATAAAGATGCTAAAAGATTTTTTCTCTTTATGTGTAAAAATTTTATATCTGTGTTGATTTTGAAGTAGTCAACGAGGTCACTTTTACTATGGAGGAATCTGTCATTGTAGTAAAAGTATTTGAAGCCAACAGCCTTGTACCGTATTGAAAATGTTTTGAAGATATAGGTTGCAAGAAAATCAACTGGATTTTTGTCTCTTGCTTCCACAAGTTGCCTGTCCCAACAGACATTAGGTAAACATCCGTAGAATTTCCCAAAGTTAATTCTATCACTTCGATCATAAACGCTGCTTAAACAAAGAATTTCAGGATGTGAATTAAGATAAGAGTAGAGCATCGTCGATCCTGTTCGGGCAGTGCAAACAATCACAAATTTTTGATATGGAAGCGATTTCATAACTGTCTATCCCGAGGGACGGTCGGTTGGCCCAAGTACTCAACTAAGTTATGCGCCGATGCGGAAAATTTCAAGGTCCGATTTCGATGGAGCTCGATTTCTACCGGCAGTTGTTCGAGAAATTCTCGGATTTGGCGAGCATCCCGAACGCCCGCCTTGCTTTTGATATGGTCCAAAACCCCGTCCTCGTAAGAGTGATCTAAAAGATCACAAAACCTTCTGAGCCGTTCTCTAGATGCTTGGAACTCCTCTCCTTGCCACCAGATCGCTTCGGCGTCCACAAGTTGCCGCAGAACGCACGTCAGACCGCGGATGCGGTAGAACGATAGGTGAAACACCGCCAGCCGTTCTTCGAGGTACTTGTGGACGCGACCGGCAAAGTGGTCAATTTTTCCTTCTGCCAGAGCGATGCGATAGCCATCAGCGACCGTGAACACTTCGGGAATGTCCTTCAGTGCCGAGAACATCGCATAGCCGCGAATGTCGTCCACAATACGTTCGACATCCAGCTTGCCGGCAGGGACGCGGGATCTATCGTGATACAAGGCAATCGGCACGGTGACGACGCGCTTGCCAAAGTATTGTTTTTGCATCAACGCCCAAACCATGTCGGAGCGTCGGCTCGGCCGGCCGTCAATGATCGGTGAAGGATTGGGGGCTAACCTCAGTGTCTCGACATCGAGAACGAAGGTATTGCCGCCGCGCTGAAGTCCATCGTCGATGGATTCCAGTGGGTCAATGCCGGCAGCAACGGCGAGGGGGCGGAAAAGCTGTTCTCCAGCTAAAATTCGCTCAGCCGCACCGACCACGCGCTCGAACGCCTCGCCGACACGCTCGCCGGGAAACGTTGGAGTGATCCAGAACGGAGTTTCCAACCGATCCGTTTCGTCGTGCGATAAATCGTAATAGTAATCGCGCCGGCCGGACCGCTGTTCCGCGTTCTCCACACCGCGGTCCGGTAAGGCCGCCTGCGGGTCCTGAGACGACAACCACCACAACGACGCGACCAGATCAACAAGTTGAACCCGCACGGTAGCTGCAAACGGGACTGGCGGAGCACCGGTACATATCCCGATGGCGATATCGATAGTGCCGCCAGCGCGAAGCCGGCGAAGTTCCCGCAGCACCGGCGCGAGTGCCCACGATCGCCGCTGTAGCCGTCCGTCTTCTTCAATGACGAGCGGATCTAGCCGCATGTCGTCATCAACGATCCATACTATCGCGCCGGCTTGGCCCTTGGCGAACGCGTACAAATAGGACTGCAATACCGTCCGGGCAGGGGCGATGGGCAGTTTGCGGCCTCGGCTTGCGCCGCTGTCGATAACCAGCCCGTTCGCGGCGTCTCGTATATGCCGTGCGCGATCGACGAGATGCACCCGTAGACCGTGCTTGCGCTCGCTTTCGACAAGGTACCGCAGCGCCACATTGGGCGTCCTGCCGCAACCGTTTTCCAGAATCAGGACATCGTGGCCCGATAAACCCGAATCCTCGGCGAGTTCGCGAAGATCGGCGAGTAGATTGCCGGCGTTTTCGAGTTGCTCCGTGTCGGCGATCATGCCGACGATTAGGTGCGGCCGGGGCGGGGCCGATGTCAGCGGCCGGGGCGTGCCATGGTGCCCCGCACTGGTGACCGCAGACTCGAGTGCCGATTCCTGCCACCCGAAAAGCCTGTTGGCCCGCCTCCGAAACTCCGTCCGTTCGGCACCAGACATGCGGCCGCAGTACTTGCGGAAGAATCGATCGAGGCCGTCAGTCTTGGCGGTCGACCCCGGCGTGGAGCTACAAGCGAAATGATAAACGGTTGGCTCGGAAGTGATGCCGTAGCGCACCCCGGGCAACTCCGCAATGCGGATGCACAGGTCGTGGTCCATACAGCTCCGCAGCGATTCGTCAAACAGGCCGGCTTCGAGCAGTACGTTCAGCCGGCAAACCAAGTTGCTGCCCTGAATCCCCGGGTTTCCCGCTAAGAAGTTCGCCATGTCGAGCGACCGGGGCGGAACCACCAGACGCGGTTCGGCGTTCTCCTCAATTCTCCAGAACTGCGCCGCGATCATATCGAGACCGAAACTCTCGGCGGTCGCCAGACATCTCTCCAAGTGGTGTGGATCCCATTGATCGTCATCAGCCAAGATCGCGACGTAGAGCCGCTCGGGGTCGCTACACATCCGCAACAGGTGATCTAGGCCGGAGTTCCACGTGCCGGCTGCGCCCTTCGTGCGCTGATTGCGAAGAAAGTCCGCGTCAATGCCGGCCGGTTGCCAATCCCGAACCAGTCGTTCGGTCCGTTCTGCGGCGGCATCGTCGCCCGAGTCATCAACGACGACCACGCGCACCGGCTGCCGAGACTGGTGCTCAATCGAGGGAAGCAGCAGGTTCGCCCGATGGGCCGTGGCGACGAGAACCGCCACGGTATTGTTTGGAGGTGCTTGCAAGAGGGAGCATCCTAAATGATGGAAGTGTGGAAATGATTTTGATTGGTCACTAGCCGATTTATTTAACCAGCGGTTTGTTCTAGAATGGAAATTTTCGCTTTGGGATGCGTGTGAAGGATGCCGTGAATTCCCTGAACGGTGCGTCGGTCCACCTCTCGGGCGTACACTTGGTCCCAGAAGGCTGCATTCTCTTGCAGTTCTTTGCTCAGGTCTTCGAGGTATATTTCGTCTTTTTTTGTCGGAAATAGCAAATCAAAGACCTGATCGGTCACAGCGTATAGTTCAAAGCGGCTGTTCAATGCCCCATCGACAATTTCGATATGTTTCATGGGTAGTGCGTTGACACGATTAGCTCAGGCGCGACCAGTCGAAGACCACGCCGAGGTATTCCTCTTGGTTGGCGGTAAGTCCGTCGTACATGGGCTGACAGTCGGCCGGCGAGGCTAGGTGGGTGAGCAGCGGCTCGACCGCGAGTTGGCCGGCGGCGATCCACCCGGCGATCTGGCGGTAATTGGCGTCGAGATCGCGGGTGCGCTCGGTGGCGTGCTGGGGCCAGCGCCATTCGAGGGCCCCGATCACGCGGATCGCCTCTAGGTGGATGCGGAGCAGCATGGGCGTCACGTCGAAGTGGGCCGGGGCGCGCGGACTGCCGAGGAGGATGAGCTCGCCGTGGCGGGCGACGCACATGGCGGTTTGGGCGATCACTTCGCTGATGCCGATGGCCTCGACGCCGACGCGGGCACCAGCGCCGCCGGTCCAGTCGCGCACCGCTTCTGCTAGATCGGCGCGGCTGGGATTGACGGTGCGTTCAATGCCGCAGGCCCGCGCTTGGCGCAGGCGCAGCTCGGACAAATCCGCGAGCATGACGTCAGTGCCCGCTAGGCAGAAGAGCTGGGCGGCAAAGTTGCCCACGAGGCCGCCGCCGACCACCAGCACGGTGTCGCCGGGCTGGACGCTGGCCGAGCGCAAGGCCGCGATGCTGACGCCGGCCATGCGCGCAAACACGAGGTGCTGGCCGGGGGCCTCGTGCGCGACCGGCAGCACCATGCGCCGGGCATCGGCCTTGACGATGGAAGCGTGGCGGGCAAAGGACAGCACGCGGTCGCCCGGTTGCACGCCGGCGACGGCGTCGCCGACCCGCAGCACTTGGCCGAGGTTGCCGTAGCCGGTGTGGCGGGGATACTGGCCGGCGTCGCCAAAGGGCATCTGCTGGACGAGGCCGGTAAAGCCCGCGCCCTCGGTGCCGGCACTGACGATGGAGTATTCGGTTGCTATTAGTACTTCGTGAGAGTGCAGGCGGTCGTCGAGATCGGTTTCTGCGACCTCGATCCGCCCCGGCTCGACGACGGTGAGTCCACGGGTTCGCATGGCGGTCAATCCTCCTCAGAGCAAGTGCGGAAATAAAGGGCCTTTGCGGAAGCAGCGTCAACCCGGGCGGCCGGGGCAAAACGGCTTGACGAAGAACGCCGCCCTTTTCTATCATTCGTTGTGATGCCCCAAAGCAAAGTTTGCGCTAAATGCCCAATGCACTGACACCCATGAGACGCGGTTTTCCCAACCGATTGCGCCTGCTGCTGCCCGCAGGGCTCGTTGCCTTGGCGACCTTGGCGCCATGCAGCCAACCGGCAACTCCCCCAGCTCCACCGCCTCCCCAATACACTGGCGATCTGCCGGTATTGCAGCAGCACGGCAAGTTGCGGGTCATCGTTCCCGCAACGCCGATTGCCCACCTCCCCAAGTCGGCCGAACCGGTGACCATCGACTACGACCTCGCCCGCGGCTTGGCCGAGGCCCTCAAGCTAGAACTGGTGCTGGTACAGGTCGAAAGCTATGCCCAGATGGTCCAGAAACTCCTCGGCGGCCACGGCGACATCGTCGCGGCGAGTCTGACGATTACGCCGGCGCGGCAGGAGCAAGCGGCGTTTTCCGTGCCGTATCTCTATGTAGATGAATACCTGATCACCGCGGCCAGCGACAGCCTACCGGCCGCGATTGAGGATTTGGCCGGCATGAAAATCGGCGTCCGGCGCTCCAGCTCGCACTACCAGACCCTGGTGGATATTCAGCGTCAAGTGCCGTCGTTGAGCATTCACGCCGCGCCGGAAACGCTCGGCCTCGAACCGCTGGTCGAAGGCATCGTCCGCGGCGACTACGCCGCCACGGTCGCCGACGAGCACTTGTGGCGGGCGGTGGCAAGCTACTACGATAGCATGGCCACGCCCTTGGTGCTGGCCGAAAACCGCCCGATTGCCCTGATGATGCGGCCCGGCGATGTCCAGCTCAAGACCAAGGTCGATGAATACGTGCTCGCCCGGCATTTTACGCACCAACCCCAGCATGCCTTCACCGACGATCTGCCCGGCTTAAAAGAGCGTCGGCGGCTGCGCATGATCACGCGCAACAACGCCATGACCTATTTCATTCATCGCGGCCGGCAGGTGGGCTTTGAATACGAGCTGATCAAGGAATTTGCCGACCGGCACGATCTGCGGCTCGACATCGTCATTCCAGACAGCCACGCCGGGCTGCTGGCGTATTTGAACGAGGGCAAGGGCGACGTGGTGGCCGCGGCCATGACCATCACGGCGGAGCGACGAGCGCAGGCCGCGTTTACCCGGCCGTACAACGAGGTAGAAGAGCTGGTGGTAGTGCGCGCAGATGAGGATTCGATTGCCAGCCTAGCGGACTTGGCCGGGCGCACGGTCCACGTGCGTCCCAGCTCTTCCTTTTACACCACCCTGATGGCCCTCGCTGACTCCATAGAAGGGTTGCAAATCGCGCCCCTGCCCGACTCCCTCGAAACCGAAGACATTCTCGCCAGCGTCGAGGAGGGGCACTACGACATTACCCTGTGCGACTCCAACCTGCTCGACGTGGAACTCGCCTACGGCCGTCAACTCAAGGCGGCCTTTAGCATCAAGCCGACCGCTTTGGGCTGGGCGGTGCGCCCGGACAATCCGGCCTTGCTGGCCGCGCTCAACCAGTACGTCCAAGAGGAAAAAGGGGGCTTGTTTTTTAACGTGATCAAGCAGCGGTACTTCAAAAACAAGCGCACCATCGCCAAGGCCAAGGACTCGCTGCGGGTCGATTTGAGCGGTCGCCTGTCGCCCTACGATGAGTTGGTGAAAAAATACGCCCGCCAGTACGGCCAAGATTGGCGCTTGATTACCGCGCAGATGTACCAAGAATCCAAGTTCAACCCACAGGCCACGAGCTGGGTCGGCGCGCGGGGGCTGATGCAGATCATGCCCGTTACCGGGCGCGAGTTGGGATTTACCGATCTGCACGATCCCGAAGAGAATATCCACGCCGGGGTAAAGTACATGGCCCAATTAGTCGATCGCTTTGATCCGAAAATCCCCCTCGACGAGCGGATGCGCTTTGCGTTGGCCTCGTACAATGTCGGGTACGGGCACGTGCTCGACGCCCGCCGCTTGGCCCGCGAAAATGGCTGGAATCCCGACCAGTGGTTTGGCCACGTGGAACGGGCGATGAAGCTGCTGGCCAAGCCGGCGTACTACCAACGAGCGCGCTACGGTTTTTGTCGCGGCGGTCAACCCGTGCATTACGTGAGCAATGTTCAGAGTTTCTACGACGCTTACGTCGGGGTGCTGACTATGGGGTCGGCCAGCCAGAGCAATCATGATCCAGCGCGTTACCATTAGAAAATTCAAGCGTTTTCGCGCGCAGACATTCGAGTTGGCCGAGTCGGTGGTGCTCGCCGGTCCCAACAATGCCGGGAAATCCACGCTGCTACAGGCGATTGCGACGTGGAAACTCGGGCTCGACCGCTGGTTAGTCCAGCGCGAGGGGGGCCGAGCGGTCCGGCGGTCCGGCGTGGCAATAACCCGGGCCGATTTTACGGCTGTGCCGTTGCGCGAGATGAATCTATTGTGGGAGGGGCGGAAGGTCACCGGCCCGTGCGGTATGTCGGGGGCGCGGCGGCTGATCGAAATCGTCGTGGAGGGCGGAGCAGGCGGGGAGGAGTGGACGTGTGGGATCGAATTCCAGTACTCCAATCCCGAAGTCGTACACGTGCGGCCGCTACGGGCCAAAGAGCTCGACCCGGCGGCCATCCGGGCGTTCCCGCCCCCGGCGGCCCGGGCCCTCGACATCGTCCACGTCCCGCCGCTCGCCGGTATTGAGCGCGACGAGCCCCGGCGCGACCGGGGGATGCAAGATCTGCTCGTGGGTCAGGGGCGACCGGGCGAGATTTTGCGGAACCTGTTGTGGGAAATTTCCGAGAACAGCGAGGCAGACTGGCGGCGGCTCGCCGAACACATCCGCATACTCTTTCAAATCGAAGTGCTCGCGCCGTCGTATGCCCCGGCCCAACCGTACATCGTCTGCGAATACCGCGAGCCGGGCCGCGATAGGCCCCTCGATTTGTCCAACGCCGGCAGCGGTACGCTCCAAGTGCTCCTGCTGCTGGCCTTCCTCTACGCCCGCCCGGCGGCCGTGATCTTGCTCGACGAGCCGGACGCCCATCAACACGTCATCCTGCAAAGACAGGTGTACGACCTGATTCGCAAGGTGGCCCGCGAACGCGGCGGGCAAGTGCTCATTGCCACGCATTCCGAGGTGGTCCTCGACGCGACCGAGCCGACGCGGGTGCTCGGATTTTTTGGCGAATCGCCCCGTCCACTGGTCAGCGAAGTCCAGCGCGACCAGCTCCGCGAAGCCCTCAAACGCTTGACCACCACGGATCTTCTGTTGGGCCGCGAGGTCGGCGCGGTGCTGTACGTCGAGAGTGAGACCGACGAGCGGATCTTGGGCGAGTGGGCGCGCATGCTCGATCATCCGGCGCAGAGCTTCTTTGAGCGGCCGTTTGTGCGGTCGCTCGGCGGTCGCAGTCTGCGCGAAGCCCGGGAGCACTTCTTCGCCATGCAGGCCGCCTTTCCCGGGCTGCCGGGCCTGTGCCTGCTCGATGGCGACAACCGCGACGAGCCGGACGAGGAGACGACCCATACCGGCTTGGTCGTCTTGCGCTGGCGTCGCTACGAGATTGAGAACTACCTGTTGCAGCCCGAGGCGATCAAGCGGTTCGCCAACTTCCCATTGGTCGAAGAGGCGTTTTGGCGACAGGTCCCGCGCGGGACGGACCTATTTGGGGATCACGTCTCGCTGGTGCGCGTCAAGGCAAGCGACGAATTCCTCGTGCCACTACTCGCCGAGATGGGCCGGCCCACCCCCAAGCGGGACTTGTATCTGCTGGCCGCCCAGATGCGGCCCGACGAAATCCACCCCGAAGTAGTGGAAAAGCTGGATCGGGTGACCACACTGTGCGCTGAATAGGAAGCTCCACCAATGCCTTGACATTGTCGTCAATACCCATTTATCTATTGACAAAAGGCATTTATTCAACTCCCAATGCCCATGGAAGAACCGCCGCGATGATCTACGCAATCATTCCTTTTGAGGAAGAAGAAGAATTGCGTCGCAAAATTGAGGAGCTCGGCACTTCCGTCTATGACGACGAAGCACCTAAAGCGTACTTCGTGTCTTATAGGGGGACGACGCGCGAACTAGCCGAAGCCATCGGGTACAACGAGCCTAGCAGCGTAGGCACCGGAATCGTCATACCCGTCCCCAACTACTTTGGCTACGCTTCCAAACATCTTTGGGAGTGGCTGAGAATCTACGAAAAAGATGGCTGATCAGAACGATAGTAAAAAAGGCCCGAGACGCGAAGAAAACGCCTCCCAGCCGCCTGAGAAAGTGCCAGGCTCGTCGTCGGAGCAAACGGCTTTGGATGCAAACGACTTGGCGAAAGATGTCGTCGAGTTGAAGGTGCAGGTCGCGCGTATTGAAGAAAGAGTAGCCCTAATTCCGCAAATCCTCAACAAAATGGACGACCTTGCAAAGGACATCAGCGATTTGAAGGCACAGGGTGCCCGAGTCGAAGAAAAAATTGCCTCAATCCCCAAAATAGATAAGAGGGTGCAGACCCTTCAACGCATCGTTTGGATTGCCTTGGGCGTCTTGCTAATTCTCGGATACCTCATTCGCTCCTACGACATTACCATCGTCCCCAAGTAATTTCTCCCCGGCCCTACCCCCGCCCAAACACCTTCGCCGGCAGATACGTAGCCAGCTCCGGCACGAACCACAGCCCCACCAACAGCAGCACCTGAAGCGCGATAAAGGGCACGACCCCCCGGTAGATCTGCGGCGTACTGATCTCCGGGGGGGCGACGCCTCGCAAGTAAAAGAGCGAGAAGCCAAATGGAGGCGTGAGAAAAGAGGTCTGCAAATTTAGGGCGATCATCACGCCCAACCACACGGGATCCAAGCCCATCGCCAAGAGGATCGGGCCGACGATGGGGACGACGACGAAAATTATTTCAAAGAAGTCGAGAAAAAAGCCGAGCAAAAACATCACGGCCATCACCAGCGCGAAAGAACCGAGGACGCCGCCGGTGGCCTCATGGGTCAGAAAGCGCTCGACAGCTTCGTCGCCCCCGTAGCCGCGAAAGACTAAAGAAAACACGCTCGCGCCGATGAGGATGATAAAGACCATGGCGTTGATCTCGGTGGTGGTGCGCATGGCTTCTTTGAGGGCGGTGCGGTTGAAGTGCCCCTTGGCCATGGCCAAGACCATGGCCCCCACCGCGCCGACCGAAGCGGCCTCGGTCGGCGTGGCCACCCCGAAGAGGATGGAGCCGAGCACCCCGCCGATGAGGACTAAGGGCGGCACGAGGGCCGCGCCGAGGTGTCGGAGAAAGGCCGCGCTGAGAGGCATGCGCTCCTCGGCTGGCACGGCGGATGGCTTGAGGAGGCCGAGGCCGATTATGTAGAGGATATAGAGACTCATTAGCACGAGACCGGGCAAGAGCGCGCCCATAAAGAGGTCGCCGACCGACACCGACACCGGAGCGAAATTGCCCATTTTGATCTGGGCCTGCTGGTGAGCGGAGGAGACGACATCGCCGAGGATGACGAGCACAATGCTGGGCGGGATGATCTGGCCGAGCGTCCCCGAGGCGCAGATGATGCCGGTGGCAACCGCTGGCGAGTACGCGCGCTTGAGCATGGCCGGCAGCGAAATGAGGCCCATGGTGACCACGGTCGCGCCGACGATGCCGGTGGAGGCTGCCAACAACCCCCCGACGAGGCAGACCGAAATCCCCAGCCCCCCGCACAAGCGGCCGCAGAGTTGGGCCATGGTTTCGAGCAAGTTCTCGGCGATTTTCGAGCGTTCCAGCACGACCCCCATAAAGACGAAGAGCGGCACGGCCATCAGGGTCTCGTTGGCCATGATGCCGTAGATGCGGGCCGGCAACGCCGAGAGAAAGGCCGCGTCAAAGTGGCCGGTGAAGACGCCGAGACCGGCAAAGCCGAGGGCCGTCCCCGCGAGGCAAAAGGCCACCGGGAAGCCCGATAGCAGCACCGCGAAGGTGCAGAGAACCATGACCAGCGGCGCGAGCTCGCTCATGGGGCGCGGAGGGTTCGCACGCTGCGGTACGCAATGGATAGGGCTTGCAAAAACAGCAGCAAGAAGCACAGGGGAATGGCGGTTTTGAGCAGATAGACCGCCTCCAAGCCGCCGCCGTCTTGGGAGCCTTCGAGCACGGCCCACGAGTCCGCGACAAAGGGCAGCGACTGGTAGAACAGCACCGAGCAGCAGGGAATCAGCAGCAGCACGCTGCCGAGGAGATTGACTAGGGCTTTGCGCCGGACGCCCAAGGGCCGGTAGAGGATATCGACGCGAACGTGCTCGTCGCGGGCGAGGGTGTACCCGGCCGCGAGGAGGAAGGTAAAGGCGTGCATGTACAGGGCGATTTCCTGCATCCAGACCCAGCCGCGGCCAAAGAGGTAGCGCAAGACCACGATGACAAACGTCACCAAGACCATGCCCAGCGTCAGCCAAGGCACGGTGTGGGCGATGAAGCGGTTGAGGCGTTCCATGCAGGGGTGGGCGTTAGCCAAAGGTCAGGGCGCGCGCTTGGGTATAGGCTTGCTCGGAGATGCGCGTGTACGCGATGGAGTTTTTGCGGAAGGCGTCAAACGAGCGATAGACCCGGCTGGAAAAGGGGTCTTGGCCGGCGATCTCGGCGACGACTTCGGCCGACACCTGGCCGATTTGCGCCAAGAGCGCGTCGGGAAAGCGCCGGAGCTGAACGCCGTGGTCGTCCACCAAGGTCTTGAGGGCGTGGCTGTTGCGGGCGGTGAACTCGCTGAGCATGTCGTCGTTGGCCGCTTGGCAGGCGTAGGCGACGACGTCTTGCAGCTCGGCGGGAAGGGCGGCCAAGGCTTTTTGGTTGACCATGCACTCCAGCACCGTCCCCGGCTCGTGCCAGCCCGGCCAGTAGTAGTATTGGGCGGCTTGGTGCAGCCCAAAGGCCAGATCGTTGTACGGGCCGACCCATTCGGTGGCGTCGATGGCCCCGGTCTTGAGGGCTTGGAAGATCTCGCCGCCGGGCAGCGCTTTGACCGTGACTGCGAGGCGGCGCAGGACCTCGCCGCCCAAACCCGGCATCCGCATGACCAAGCCGGAAAAGTCGGTCAAGGTGTTGATTTCCCGGTTGAACCAACCGCCCATCTGCACGCCGGTGTTGCCGATGGGAAAGGCCCGCAGGTTGAAGGGCGCGTAGAGCTCGTCCCACAGGCTCTGGCCGCCGCCGTAGCGCAGCCAGCCGTTGATCTCGGCCGCGTTTAGCCCAAAGGGGACGGCCGAGAAAAACTGGGTCGCCTCGTGCTTGCCCTTCCAGTAGTAAGCGGCTGCATGGCCCAGCTCGGCGGTGCCGCCGGAAACCGCGTCGAAGACGCCCGAGGCCGGCACCAGCTCGCCGGCGCCGTACACCTTGACTTGCAGGCGGCCCCCAGACAGGGCCGCTAGGCTGTGGGCGAGCCGGTTGGCCCCAGTGCCCAAGGCCGGAAAGTCCTTGGGCCACGTGGTGACCATCTTCCACTTGAAATGCCGTTGGGATTGGACAGCCGGGGCCGCTGGCTGTTGGGAGCTCTGGGCACAGGCGGCCAAGCCGCCGGCCGCCAGCAGCGGGGCGCGGTGCAAAAAGGAGCGGCGCGAGCGGGGTGCAGAATCGTCCATAATAAGTCTCAGCTTTTTTCGCTTTTGTTGAGCAGGTGGCAGGAGCCGTCGTCTTGGCCGACGATCACGAGCTGGGTCAGGCCGACAAAAAGCCCGTTTTCTACGACCCCGGGCAAGGCGTTGAGCCAGCGCTCGGTAGCGCGGGCGTCGTCGATGCCAGCCGGAAAGCGCGCGTCGATGACGTAGTTGCCGTTGTCGGTGACGTAAGGGGTGTGCGGGGCGTGCCAGCGCAAGGCCGGGGTGAGGCCCCGCTCTTTGAGGTTCCGGGCGATGAGGGGCTGGGACCAAGGGACCACTTCAACCGGCAGCGGAGCTTTGGTGCCGAGCCGATCGACGAGCTTGGATGGGTCGGCGACGATGATTTGCCGCCCGGTGATGGAGGCGACGATTTTCTCGCGCAGGAGCGCACCGCCTAGGCCCTTGATTAAGTTGAGGCTGGGATCGACTTCGTCGGCCCCGTCAATGGTCAAATCGACGCGGGTCACCTCGGCGAGCGTCGTCAGCTCAATGCCGAGGGAGCGGGCCAAGGCGGCCGTGGCGGCTGAGGTGGGAATGGCCTTCACCGCCAGCCCGGTGGCGACGCGCTCCCCGAGGGCGCGCACGGCCCATTCGGCGGTCGAGCCCGTGCCCAAGCCCACGATCATCCCGGGTTCAATGTACTCGGCGGCGCGGCGGCCGGCCGCTTCTTTTGGCGTCATCGGCGATCCATTCACAGGCGCGTACAATAGTGGATCTGGCGGGCGACTTCCTCAAAGCCGAGGCTGGGATACAAGTGCGAGCCAATGGGGTTTTGCTCCAGCGTCTCGATTCGGGCACACTCCATGCCCGCGGCGCGCAGGTGCGCCAAGGCGTGTTCTATAAGTTGGCGGCCCATACCCTTGCCTTGGTGCTGCGGCAGGATGGAGATGTTGGGAATCCCGCCGATTTTGCTCTCGCGGTCGATGCGCGTGGTAATGTAGCCGACTACTTCGCCGTCTTCCTCCCACACAAAGACCCCGCTGGCCCGCTCGCCGGCTACGTCGTCGTCGATGTGGCGCAGCTTGCGAAATTGCCAGTCGCGGCCGCCAATGAGGCCAAAGCACTGCTCGATGTTTTGGTCGATGGCTACCCCGGCGAAGCAAACAGCCGTAATGTGCTTGAGGGCGGGCAAGTCCGCTGGGCGATAGGGGCGAATCACGGGGATTAGCTTCCGGTGGATGCGGAGACCTGCAACAACGCTGGGTCCGGGGCGGTCTCGCGCCCGGCGAGCAGCTCGGCGGCTCGCTGCTGGGCCGCCTCCATTTTGGGCTGGCGGACGCCGCGGTAGCCGCGCACCTCCTCGGGCAGGGACAGGACTTGTACCCAGGTGTGGTACTCGGCTGAGGAGCGCGGAGAAAAATCGGCGATCAGGCTTTCGTACCAAGCGGCAAAGTCGCGCTCTTCGCGGTGCCACCACGAAGCGCAGAGCCGGCGGAGGAAGCGCATGCGGGCCATCAGCTTGAGGGGCCGGTCGCCCAGCGTTAGATCCGGGCGGAAGTCGCGGCCAAACAGGCGCAGATGCGGCCGGTTTAGGTGGCGGTAGCGGATGCGGTCGCCGCGGCTCGGATCGATGTTGTAGCGGCGGCGGTCGCGGCGGTACTTCTCTTCGCAGGTGAGCAGGTAAGCCACGTAGATTTCGTCCTTGATGGCGAGCACTTTGGCGAGTTGGTAGATCACCGCGCGAGTGGCCGCAAAATCGCGCTCGGGGCCGTCTTTGGCCTGCACGGCCAGCACTTGGCGGATATAGCGGTCGGCGTACGCGAGGTCTTCGTATTGGATCAGGTCGTACACCCGCAGCGCGAAGTGCCGACGCGCCGTGGCAATGGGCGTCTCGCGGATGCGCTGGCGGTAAGCCTCGGCCACGCGCTTACCCCGGGTCTGGGCCAGCAGGGCGGCCTTGTCCGCCACGAGCTCGGCGTAGCTCAGGGGCTTTTCTGCAACCGGAAAATGGTTCGGGTCGAGCGCGAGGCAGCGCCCCATGTTAAAGGCTTTTAGGTTGGTGTCTAGATCGCGGCGCACGGCCTGCTCAATGGCCCAGAGCAAGGTGTCGAGCTCTAGGGCGAGCAACCCGCGCTGGAAGGCTACCCCGAGCATCATGATGTTGGCGTAGAGCTTGTTGCCCAAGTAGTGCTCGCAGATGCGGAAGAGATCCGCGCCGAAGTACGCGTCTGAGCGGGTGTGCTGGCGGATTAGGTCGGCTTGGGCTGCGGCCGAAAAGTCCTCTTGGCCGATGAGGGTGTCGATCGTGGGGGTCTTGGCCGTGTTGACGACGGCGGCGGTGCGCTGCGGGTGGGCGATGCGGTAGCGGCCTTGGGGGTCGAGCCCCCGCGCCGCTTCGAGGACGTCGAGCCCGAGCAGCAAGTCGGCCTTGCCACAGGGAATCAGGGGAGACACCGGGGTGCCCTTGGGCGCGTAGCTCAAGTGCGAATACACCGAGCCGTTGCGGATGGCCAGCCCCTTTTTGTTGGTCAGCCGCACCTCGTACCCCTGCCGTACGCCGGCTTGGGCCAGCACCGAGGCCACCACGTTGACGCCCATGCCGCCGACGCCGGCGATGTAAGTGTACCAGAGGTCGGCGAGGGCGCGGTGGGGGGGCGCGGGCAACTGGCCGACGTCAATGGGCGGGGTCGAGACGGTGGGAGGGGCTTGGCGGTGGATGGTGATCTCCTCAAAGGAGGGACAGGTTTTGTCGCGATCGCCCACTTCGACTCGGGTGCAGGCGCCGTCGGCAACGCAGGCCGAAGGGTCGATCGCGATCTTGGGGCCGTAGTCGGTGGCGGGCGCGACCGTCAGGCCGCTGCACCCGGTGGCCCGAGTGCATTCGAGGCAGTACTCGCAGACGTCTTCGCTGATGTTGATGTGCTTTTCGACCGGCAGAAAGCCCCGCTCGCGTGCGATCGCGCTCTGGTGCGCCCGCTCGCGGCGGTGATAGGTGATGCCGCACTCCTTGTCGGCGATGATGATTTTGACCCCGTCGCGGAGCAAGGTTTCGCGCACGAGGGCGTCGTAATTTTGGCGTTGGGAGGGGTCCATGCGGGCGATAAAGGTCGAGGAATCGCCGGCTAGGCCGACGACGGTCTTTTCAATGTCTTGGGCAAAGGTCGGTTGGCCCAACACATCGACATCCACGCCCGGGGTAGGCTGATGCCCGGTCATGGCCGTGGTCTTGTTGTCGAGGATGATGTACGTGATGTCTTGGCCGTTTTTGATGGAGTCGGAAATGGCGATCATGCCGGTGTGGAAAAAGGTCGAATCCCCCATAAAGACGAGCTGCTTGTTGTCGATAAAGGGGTCGATGCCCGCGCCCGTGCCGCCGCCCAAGCCCATGCCGGAAAGATTGTGCATCAGCTCGGAAAACGGCGCGTACTTGAGCATGGAATAGCAGCCGATGTCGCCGTGAAAGACCAAGTCGACCGGAGCTTGGCCCTCAGCCGGGGCCGCTAGATCGGCCGCCACTTTCTTGAGCACGCTAGCTGAGTCGCGGTGTGGGCACCCCGGGCAAAAAGAGGGCGCTCGCGGTGGAACGGCCGGGGTGGCCGCCCCGGCCGTCAAGGCGTTGAGCTCGGCCTGTAGGTGCTCGCGGCTGACGGGCAGGTCGGCGTCGAGGGCCGCGAAGAGGCGGGATAGGGTTTGGACGATGAGCGAAGGGTGCAGGCCTTGGACATCGGGAAAACCCGGGACCTCGCCCGGAAAGTGCTTGCCCCACAGCGCGGGGCCGAGGTCGGGTTGCCGCGCTAGCTGGGCGGCGATCTGCGGCTCGATAAAGGGCCGCTTCTCCTCGACCACGCAGAAGGTCTGCACGCAATCGGCAAAGCGCGCGATCGCGTGGGGATCGACCGGATAAGTAAGGCCCAGCTTGAGGATGGGGAAATGCCCGCTTAGCCCGAGGAGGTGCAGGGCGTGTTCGAGATAGGTATAAGCCAAACCAGAGGTGATAAAGCCCAGCGGCGCGGTCGTCGCGCTGGGCGGATAGAGGATTTGGTTGATGCCTGCCTCCCGCGCGAGCTGCCACAGGTGGGGGTAGCGCTGGTGGACGACTTCGCGCTCTTTGTGCGCCGTGGCCGGCGGGATGATGACGCGGTCGTCCGAGCAGATGGCACTGGTGTCCAGCGCGGTGCGCTGCTTGCGGTTGAGGGACGCAAAGCGATTGGGATAGACGGTGACGCTGCCGCCGCCGTCGGCTTGGTTGGAGGTGACCAAATAGGTCAGATAGAGGCGCGACCGCCGCGACAGCTCAAAGCCTTGCCCGACCCAGTCTTTGATCTCCTGAAAGGTCGCGGGTTCGAGGACCGGCATGTAGAGATGCTGGGACAGAAAGCGCGAGTCGGCCGGCACTTGGGTCCCCTCGGACCAAGTGTCGTCGCCCACGGCGACCAAGGCGCCTCCGCTGGGCGAAGCTCCGACCATGTTGCCGAGGGCCAACCCGTCTGCCGCCACGTGCAGGCCGACGCTCTTCATCACGGCTAAGGCGCGAATCCCCTCCATCTGCGAGCCGTTGAGGCGGGCCGCGGCGAGGGCTTCGTTGTTGGCGATCTGAGCGACGATACCGTGCTCGTTAAAGAGGGCCTTGTTGTTTTCGACGGTCTCGAAAAGCTCGGCCAAGGGCGAGCCGGGGTATCCGGTAATGACGCCGACTTGGCTTTCTAGGGCCCCCTTGACGATCAGTTCGTTGCCGGTGTAAATGCCCGTGCCTTGTTCGAGTGAGAAGCGGGGATCCATGGACCTATCTGAGCGGGTTGGGGAATGCGTGCAACATAGTACGAGGTCTGGGGCGGCTGTCAAGTTCACGCTTGGGCGTCGAGCCAGTAGCGTTGGTATTCCTCCAAGAAGGTAAGGGTCTGTAGGTCGGCCATGCGATCGGGGAAGAGCACGCCGTCGAGGTGGTCGATTTCGTGTTGGAGGACCCGGGCGAAAAACCCCTCTGCTTCGAGCGCGATCGCGCGGCCTTCGCGGTCGTAGCCCCGCACCGCAACGGCCGCGGCGCGCGGGACGACGCCGCGCAGTTGGGGAATGCTCAAGCAGCCTTCCCAGCCCTCCAAGGACTCTGGCGACCGGGCGGTACACTGCGGATTGAAGAGCACGGTCAGGGGGATGGCGGCCTCGTCTTGGGGATCGGCTTGGGGCGTGCCGAGGACGATTAGCCGCAGGGGTTCAAAGACTTGCGGCGCGGCCAAGCCAATGCCCTCGTAGTCGATCATGGTCTCGATCATGTCGTCGATTAAGCCCTGCATCTGGGGGCTTTGCATCTGGGCAGGGGGAATGGCCGCGGCGCGTTGGCGCAGCACCGGATGCCCCAGCCGCGACACCTTGCGAATGGCCATGGCGTTATGGTGCTTGGGGGGCCGCGGCCGAGCGGCAACAACGAAAGCCCACTAAATCGAGGTGGTAATCCGGGCCGAGGAACCGCCCGTAGCGGGCGTCGGCCCGGGCTAGATTGATGGTGTGGAAAAAGGAGCCGCCGCGCACGACCCGCCAGCGGTTGGAGCGCGCATACCAAGATGCGGTCCACTCCCAAGCGTTGCCGATCAGGTCATAGACCCCGTAGTCGTTGGCGCAGCGCGTAAATGCGCCGCTGGGCGCGAGGCCCGGGCCGCGCTGCCAGACCCCATCCACGGCAAAGCGCGTATTGCAGCGCCCCGGCTCGAATTCCGCGCCATAAGAGTACGCGAAGTTCTGCGGCCCAGTGCAGGCTTTTTGCCATTCCTGTTCGGTACACAGCCGCTTGCCCTGCGCCGCGCAGAGCGATTCCGCTTCGCCCCAAGTGACATCGACGGTGGGGAGGGTGCCGCGCCGGTTGGGGTACTCGTACTGGTCGATGTAGAAGTCCGGGCCGATCCGCACCATGCCTTCCACGTCGGCAACGGCTCGCGCTGGCAGGGCGAGCAAAAGACAGAGGGCTAAGCGCTTGTCCATGGCTCATTCCGCAAATAGGCCACAAGGCTACGAGCATAGTGCATACTTATCTCCTTAAATTTTATCAAGACGCCTAGCCAGATCGTGCGGTAAATTCCCGGGCAAGCGGCTCAGCTAAAGCGGGCGAGTCGGGATGCCAGACCGCACGGGCGGTCCGTCGTTCAAGTTTGGGCGCGACAAATACATAGCGCTGGTCGTACTCGCGGTAGAGCCGCTCGAAAAACCTCTCGATTCGCAGCGGGCTGTCGCCTGCTGGCCATGCGTCCAAGATCGAAAGTGCGTCAGGGCTGACTAGTGCCACCGCAAGCGACTCATAACACGTGATGTCTGCGCGGATCCCGTTGCGACCGGCTAGGCCGAGAAGCACATCGTGGTAGCGGACGATGGAGTCTGTTGGCCGCCCATCGGGGCGCAGGGAGATGTCATTGGCAGCGACCTTGCCCTCGCGATCCGCGTGCAGAAAGGCTGCATCCGAGGCCGCCCGTGGGCCTTCCCGATTGGCTCGCAGCACGTGTAAAAAACCATAGACGAGATTGGGATACGAGATATGGAGGTTCGTGCAGTCGCCGATGGCCTCTTCCATGCGATTGGTCAAATTGCGAAAGGCATTGAGCGTACCCTTGACCGAGACGGCAATACACGGACCAATCTGTGGTTTGGTCACGGCGACGTCCACATCTTTGGTCTTTAGTCCGCCGAGGATCGTCAACTCACCGGCACCACCCGCGTTCGGTTTGTGTGTAAGGACGAGCCTTTCATCGCGGTGACTTCGCTTCCGAACCTCAAATGGCGGGCGTGGGGTGACTTCTTCGGGGAGGAACCCACCCTCGAGAACCAACCGGCACGCCACGTACCAGTGGAGGGGCCTGATGTGGGCTTGGCTTTGCGTTCGTCCGCTAGGCCTAGCGAAGCCTTTGAGGGCCTCGGCGAGCGTCAACCAGCGACAGCACTTGGCGTCCTTAGTCATACATGTCTCCACGAGCGAAGTAAATCAATGCCTTCGCGGAGCGTGGTTTCGGTGGTTGGCGATAGGTGTCCCGTCCGACTTACGGCGACGCGCAGGGCCTCCCGAGGCTCTAATTTGAGTACGCCGCCACCGAGGGGATGCCCCTCAATTTCGCAGCTCAACGCGGTAAGTGCCGTGTTCCAAAGGGACTGGAGACGGACGGGGGAAATGCCGTCGAGGAGACGGACGGCGTGAACGGTGTTCGTACAGGTGCAGCTGGCGCGATTGGCCACGAGTACAGGCATTGCGCTGCTCATATACGTTAAAAAAAGATCCGGCACAATCACGTTCGGCACGACGTACCACGGCTTGCGGACGCGGCACTTGTAGCGGCTGCGCACGGCGCGGCCGGCGGCCGAGTTGAGGTGGTGGCGGACGGATTCGGGTATTGGGGCGCGGGCATTGAGCGCGAGAAGAAAGTTCGGCGCGTCGCGCTGTCGCCATTGATCGACCGTCTCGGAGGTAATGGCCGCGCCTTGGAGGTCGCGCCCCCGGCGGACCGTGGGACGGAGGCAGGTATTCGGTACTCCGAGCTGCCGCACCTGAGACGGCCGCAGGTGGAAGAAGTCGTTGGCCCCTGAGACGTAGCCGATGCCCACGGCCGCGCATTCGCCGAGCACCAAACTGTCGTGCGCGTGTAGGAGCGAGCGGTACGCGGAGCGAATTCGCTCGGGCAACAGCATAGGTCGCAGCCGACAACGCCAGTTTTGCCACTCGGACATAGAGACCTGCACCGTCCCTTTCGGAGGAGTTTGCTGGAAGCCGAAAGACTCGACGTCGGTAAATCCGAGATGTTGGGTGCGTCCGCCGAAACCGTCGGCATACAACAGCCATACATCCTCGGACAACTCCGCAAACACCTTTCGTCGAATCGCCACGATTTGCACATCGGCAAAGCGTTGTACCAGCCAAGTAAGCAGCGGAGCCGCATAGGGCGCATGGCCGATTTCAGCGGGCACTACAAAGGCCATGCGCCCGCCGGGACGCAGGAGCGAAGCCGCTACAATCAGGTGCGGAACCCAAGACGAGGAAAGCCCCGAAAGCCGGACGCCCAGCGCGGCGCACAGCCCGAGCGCGCGTTGCCGCGTCTGGCCGCTAAATCGCTGATAGCGAATGAAGGGCGGATTGCCGACCGCGCAGTCAAAGCGCGGGGACGCGGTGGCAGCCCAGTCGAAGAAATCCGCGCAGTGGATTCGCGCATGGGTTGCGGCCTGTCCGGCCGCTGCGGCCGCGTTCTCGTCGCAATCCACGCCAGTACTGTAGGGATGGAGAGCGAGAAACCGACCATCGCCGCACGAGGGGTCTAGCAGGCGTTCGCGCCCGGTGCGGATCACCCAGCGCACTAGGGCGGCGGCGACATCAGGGGGGGTGTAGTAGGAACCGCGGGCTTTGCGATTGGGGCGGTTCATGCGTCATCCGATAGGTAGAGAGGGCAAAAGTCGCTTCATATTAGAGGGCTGAATATAAAAATGTAAAAGGGGCGATGCCAAGCTGGCACCGCCCCTTTAGTCCCGCTGCTACAGACCCGGTTTAGAAGCTCCTGCCAAAGACGAGGAAGGAGCTTTCTTTGTCGGGATTGAGGATGTACGAGGCGAAGTAATCGCCCTTGCTCATGTTGAGGCCGACGCTGACCAAGGCCGGGTCGGTATCGGTGGTGTACACCCCGTTGCCGAAGCCGGCGGTGACGCTGACAGCGGTCTCTTCCATCTCGCCCAAGTCGTAGGTCGCTTCCACCCAGAACGAATCGTCGGGGTCGCCGGAGAAGTTGAAGGCCGCTAGGGCGCTCAAGGGCATGCCGTCGAGGGCGAGGGACGCGCTGATTTCGAGGATGTGTGGATTGGATTTTTCTGCGTCCCTTTCGAGTTCTTCTTTGCTATAGTTGTTATAGCTGAAGAACGAGTCGTCGTCGGTCAGGCCCGGGAAGTAGTAGTCGGTCAGGGTAATGCCGACGGGGCCGGAAGAGAAGCTGACGTAGAGGTCGTTCTCGTTGGCACCGCCGTCGGTGACGGCCCACGACGACCAAGCGCCGACTTCGATGTTGCCGTGGCTGATGGACAGGCCCGGCTGGATGCTGACGGCGTTGCCAAAATCCGTGCCGCGCCACACGTAGCGGTTGACTACGTCGGCCCCAAAGCCAACCCCGGCATCGGCCGGAACAGCGGCTAACGTCAGCGCGAAGAGCAGGGGTGCGGCAAAAAGCAAGAGCAAGCGGTTCATCAAGGTCTCCTTGAATGGATTGAGGTGTACTGCGTTGAGTGATGGTAAGGTAAGGTAAGAAAGGGGGCCAGAGCAACCAAAGGGCGCGCCGGCCCCTCGTTCTCAGAGGGCGCTTTCGCCCGTCTCGCCGGTGCGGATGCGCACGGCCTCTTGGATCGGCGAGGCAAAGACCTTGCCGTCGCCGACTTTGCCAGACTTGGCCGCCTCGACGATGGTGTGAATCGCTTGCTCGTGGTCTGCGTCCTTGACGACGACCTCGACTTTGATCTTGGGGACGAAATCAATGCGGTACTCGGCGCCGCGATAGACCTCGCGATGGCCGCGCTGGCGGCCAAAGCCCCGCACTTCGGTTACGGACATGCCGGCGATGCCTCGTTCGCCGAGAGCCTTCTGCACGTCCTCAAGGACCGATGGCCGGAGAAATGCTTCAATTTTGTACATCGTGGTTTCTCCCCTCGCTTAGTTGTTGATGTGCTGGAAATCCGCGTACGCGGGCTGGCCGTGCTCACTGAGGTCGAGCCCCTCGTCCTCTTCCTCCTCATCGACGCGGAACCCGAGTAGCGCCTTGACGACGACCGCGAGGACCCAGGAAAAGACAAAGGCGAAGAGGGCGTACGACAGGGTGCCCAACAGCTGAGTGCCCACGCTGTGGTCGGCGTTGGTGCTGAACAGCCCGACCGCGACCGTGCCCCAAATGCCGCAGACGCCGTGGACGGAGATAGCGCCCACCGGATCGTCAATTTTGATGCGGTCGATACAGACAATGGCGAAAACGACGATGAGCCCGGCGATCAGCCCAATCCAGACCGCCCCGCCCCAAGTGACCACGTCGGCCCCAGCCGTGATGCCCACCAGCCCGGCGAGGATGCCGTTGAGCGCCATGGTGATGTCGGGCTTTTTGAGATAAATGTAAGACGTGAAAATCGCGGCCATACACCCGGCCGCCGCGGCCAGAGTGGTGGTGACGAAGACCAGCGATACGGCCGCCGGGTCGGCGCTGAGCACCGAGCCGCCGTTGAAGCCAAACCAGCCGAGCCAGAGCAGAAAGACCCCGATGGTTGACAGGGGCATGCTGTGCCCGAGGATGGGCCTGATCTCTCCGTTGACGTACTTGCCCTTGCGCGCCCCTAGCACCAAGACTGCGGCGAGGGCCGAAAAGCCGCCAAAGGCGTGGACGACCGACGAGCCGGCGAAATCGTAGAAACCGAGGTCGTCGAGCCAACCGGCACCCCACTTCCAAGAGCCGGCTATGGTGTAGCCAAAGGCCACCAAGACCGCAGCGTAGAGCATGAAGCCCGACAGCTTGACGCGCTCGGCCACAGCACCGGAGACGATGGTCGCGGCGGTCGCGGCGAACATGGCTTGGAAGATGAAGTCCGACCAGTAGGTGTAATCTGCGTACTGATTGGTCAGGTTGGCCACGTCGCTGTCAAAGCCGATCCAGCCCTTGAGGGCCAACACATCGGCGATGACCCAATCGTCGCCCGGATACATGATGTTGAAGCCGCACAAGGCGTAGGTGAGGACGCCGGCCGAGATGATAAAGAGGTTCTTAAAGAGGATGTTGACCGTGTTCTTCTGCCGGGTCAGGCCGGATTCGAGCGTGGCAAAGCCCAGGTGCATGATGAAGACCAAGACTGCGGCCATGAGAATCCACAGGTTGTCTATCATGAATTTGGGATAGGCCAAGGGCATGGCTTGGAAGGCTTCTACGGTGTTGAAATCTCCCGCCGAAGCCCCAGTGGTCGCCCCGAGGACCCCGGCACAGATCCACAGGAGCGAAGGACGGTTGCGAAAAACAGGCATGGGCAATCCCTTCCCTTAACGAATGAGGTATGAGGAGGCGTCTGGGCGACGCCTCGTGGATGCAAACGACGGATTGCTATATGCAAGAAATGTGCCAAGGGGATTGGGCGCGGGGACTTCAGAAGTGTAGCTTATTGTAAATTCGGCAGTTAGAAAAAATTACAGCATGAGCTACAAAACTGAACCAGCCGGAATAAATAACAATTTTGTAGCTTGTATCGCTATTTCTTGTAGTTTTTCGGGCAGATGTCCAGTTTTTGGATGCGATACGAGAAAATGCGGGGCGTAGTGCCGAGGGCGCGGGCGGCCTTGGCCATGTTGCCGCGGGCGTTTTTGAGGGCCTCGATGACGATTTCTCGCTCATAGGCCCGCATCATCGTCGAAAACGAGC
Organism: Candidatus Latescibacterota bacterium; assembly: GCA_965242865.1. Taxonomy (GTDB): domain Bacteria; phylum Latescibacterota; class UBA2968; order UBA8231; family UBA8231. The sequence continues at coordinate 2,179,064 of CBDETK010000013.1, read as the reverse complement.
CGGCGACCGGCGTGCCGGTCGCGTCGGCCGTTTGCAGGGAGGGGGGCAGGTGGTGGCCGTGGATGACGCCGTCGTTGCTGAGAATGATCGCCCGTTCAATGCAGTTTTCCAGCTCGCGCACATTGCCCGGCCAATGGTAGCTCATCATCATGTCAATGGCGGGCGTAGAAATGCGGTGCATTTCCACGCCGTGCTGGCGGGAGTACTTTTCGAGGAAGTGGTCGGCGAGTTGGAGGATGTCGGGTTTGCGCTCGCGCAAGGGCGGGATGAAGATGGGAAAGACGTTGAGGCGGTAGAAGAGGTCCTCGCGGAAGGTCCCCTCGGCCATGGCTTTTTCCAGATCGATGTGGGTCGCCGCCACGACGCGGACATCAATCGCTATGGGGCCGCGCCCGCCGAGGCGCTCGACTTCGCGATTTTGCAACACGCGGAGCAGCTTTACCTGCGCGCCGAGGCTGAGTTCGCCGATTTCGTCGAGGAAAATGGTTCCGCCGCGGGCGCGCTCAAACCGGCCGGCTTTGCTCGTCGAGGCCCCGGTGTACGCGCCGCGCTCGTGGCCGAATAATTCGGCTTCAACCAAGGTCTCCGGCAGGGCCGCAACATGCACTTTGACAAAGGGCTTGTCGGCGCGTAAGCTGTTGTAATGTATGGCATCTGCGGCAAGTTCCTTGCCCGTGCCGCTCGCGCCGCGCAACAGGACCGTGGCGTCGCTGGAGGCCACTTGGCCGATGAGCTGGCCCACCTCCTGCATGGGTCGAGAGTTGCCGATGAGATTGGCGGGGTGAAAGCGCGCGCGGAGCTCCTTTTGTAGGCGCAAGTTTTCGTCGAGCAGCTCGGTTTGCTCGGCGCGGGCGCGTTGTCGAGCGGCGACCGATTGGCCGATCATGGCGGATATGATAGACAGCAGGCGCACGGTATCTTGCAGGCTTTCGTTGTCCTTGTAAGGAATATCGACGCTAATGGTGCCCACTACCTGCTGCTGCTGTAGGATGGGGACGCAAATAAACGAGGTCTGGCTCTTGGCCGCGCTGCCGCGGGCGCCGGTGCGGTTGAGGAAGAGCGGCTCGCTGCTGATGCGCGGCACGATCACGGGCTTGCCCGATTCTACGACCTTGCCGGTGACGCCTTCGCCGACGTCGTAGCGGCCTCGCTTGATTTCCGATTGCGAGAGGCCATAAGCCACGTCAATGGAGACTTCGGTCGCCGTCAAGAGGCTGACCGTTCCCAAACTCATGTCGAGCTGGTCGCACATGAGCTTGAGAATGGCGTTGAACGCCTCCTCAAACTCGGTCGTTGAGCCCAGTATTTGTCCGATGCTGTGCAGGATGGAGATCTGTTGTTGCGCTCGGGTGGTCGGTGGGGTGGACATTGGAGGCATCCTATCTACGACTTTTTTGTCGTTAGTGTGGATAAAAATAACATTTTTGTAAATATAGCAAAGCGAAAACTATGCCATCGCCGGTTAGCCTCTAACGGGGCGGCGGGCATGGCGCGGCCCAAGTTCGCGGGTCGGTCATTGCCGTAACGCATCAACCCGATTATTATTTTGCAATGAGGATTTCTGAAATGTCAGTACACAGGGGTCGCGAGAGGTTGGCATGAGTCGAGATATGACCGACCTATTAAATGAATGGTCTTTCGATCCAGAGGCGAATGTGCGGAAAGTATCGGGCAGGGACGGGGTTGCAAAGATCCAGATTCGGGTGGACCAAGGGGCCTTTCAGGGCATTTTGCAGCTAAATCTCGATGGCCGGCCCGACGGCCGCCGGCCCCACGGCCGCGACTTTGCTCTCGATTACTACCAAGACGAATTGAGAAAATACCGCCGCCGGCACGAGGGCAGCGATGAGCGCTTCGCACTCGACGAAGCGGCTTGCCGCGAGCTGTTCGACGAAGGGAGCCGCTTGTACAAGCGCTACGCCTTTCTGATCCAACTGCACGACTACCGGCGGGTCGTGCGCGATACCGAGCGCAATATGGTGCTCTTTCGGTTTGTCAATCGCTATGCCGAGGACCAAGAAGACCGCGACAATCTGGAGAAATGGTGGCCTTATGTCTTGCGCATCAACGGCGTAGCTCAGGCCATGCTCGCCATCGGCAACCAAGAGTACGACCGGGCGTTGGCCATCGTGCAGCGGACCCGCAGCCGGATCGACACCTGGCCCGAGGTAGATGCCGAAGAGTTCTACATTGAGCGCGAGCGTTCAGAAGCCGCGCTCGAAGAGCTGGAACAGGAAATTTTGCAAAAGAGACCGCTGAGCCAAAAGGAGCAGCTAGAGCGCTGGCTACAAGAGGCGGTCGATAGCGAAGAGTTTGAAAAAGCCGCGCGCTTGCGCGACGAGCTCAAGAAGTTGCGGGAAGGCGAAGGCTGAGCCGCTGGCCGCCGCTGCCCATCCCACCACTGCGGTCCGCTGCCCGTGCTAGGGCAGCGGACTCGCTTGCAATCCTAGTAAAACTCCGTCTCATCCACCAACGCGAGAAGCGACTGATAGCGAGTCGGGTGGCGGAGCTTGCTCAGGGCGCGTTCCTTGAGCTGGCGCACGCGCTCCCGCGTCAGGCCCATCAACCCGCCGATCTGCTCCAAGGTGAGAGCTTGGCTGCCATCGAGCCCGAAGTAAAGGCGAATGATGCGCAACTCGCGATCTTCGAGGCTGGCGAGGGCTTCCTCTAAGTGGGCGCGGGCCGAGCTCTGCAAGACATCGCTGTCGGGCGTCTCCTGATTGTCGTCGGCGAGGAGGCTGAGCAAGCTGCGATCGTCGTCGTCCTCAAAGGACTCGTCGAGCGACCGCACCGAGCGGGCACTGAGCATGGTATCGAGAATCTCCTCGCTCGGCATGCCGAGCTCCGCGGCAATTTCCTCGACATCCGGCTCGCTCTCGCGGCCTTGGCCCAGCTTGCGCACGACGCGCGAGATGTCCTTGAGCAGGCTGAGCTTGTTCAGGGGCAGGCGCACGGTGCGGGCGTGCTCGGCAATGGTCTGCAAGATGGACTGCCGGATCCACCACACGGCGTACGAGATAAACTTGTATCCCTTGGCGCCGTCGAAGCGCTCGGCAGCGGTCAGCAAACCTACGTTGCCCGCGCTGATTAGGTCCTCTAGCGAGAGACCGCGGTTTTGGTAATTTTTGGCCACATCGATGACGAAGCGCAGGTTGGCTTGAACCAACTCGTCGCGGGCGGCCATGTCGCCGTCTTGGATCCGCGCCGACAGCTCGACTTCCCGCTGGCGGCTTAGCGGCCTAGAATCGGCGATGTCGTCGAAGTAGAGGCGCAGCGTGTTGTCCTCGTCATGTAAGGCTTCTTGGATCGCGTAAGCCATGCGAAACCTCCCTTGGGTAATGGGGTCAGCAGGTGCAAATTTTTGCACTCAATTGCAACAATGTTGGCCTCGGGTGCTGCAAGGTATTCAAATTGCGCGAGTTAGAAGCGTCAGGCTCTATTCGCGTAAAGTGCAAAATTTGCATTCCTATCGTTTTGGTTCGGGACTGCAAAGCGTCCCCGCGTTGCTCTGTGCTCGGTCTGACGGAATTGTTTGCTCTGCATTAACAAAGAGTTAAGGTCGAGAAGCTCCCCCCGATGCGCGGAGGGCAACCGACGCTCTTCTCGCCTCGCTTATTAGATAAGCAAATCCAGTGCCACCTTGGATTGCCTGCTAATTAACGCATTGTAAATTATTGACTTACGAAAAATGCTCTGCCGGGAGAGCAGCGCGTCGAGAGGCCGTACAGGGGCAAAAGTGCAAAAAATGCAGAAGTCGGTCGGCCCCGGTTACTTGGCCGCGATGTTGTAGCGCTTGATTTTGTACTGAAGGGCGCGGACGCTAATGCCCAAAATGGCGGCCGCTTCGCGCCGATTGCCCGTGAGGCGTTGGAGGGTCTGGCGGATGAGCTCGGCTTCGACCTCTTGCAGAGAAGAGCCGAGGGCCATTGAAAACTGCCCCGGGCCATCGGCCAGTGCCCCGAGCGGACCGGGCAGGTGCTCGGGGAGAATGACCGCCGCCGGGGTGGTGACCACGAGCCGCTGGAGCAGGTTGCGCAACTGGCGCACATTGCCCGGCCAATCATAGGCGACGAGGCCCTCCATCGCTTCTGGGCTGATTTTTTTCGGCGGCTTGTTCTGGGCGCGGCAGGTTTCGTCGAGGCACATTTCAACTAAGACCGGGATGTCTTCCCGCCGTTGGCGCAGCGGGGGGATGTCAATGGGGATCACGTTGAGACGGTAGTACAGGTCTTGGCGGAAGCCGCCGGTTGCGACCGCGTCTTCGAGGTCGCGGTTGGTCGCGGCGATGATGCGCACATCGGCGCGGTGGACCTGCGGATCCCCGAGCGGCTGGAACTCGTGCGACTCTAGGACGCGCAAGAGCTCGACCTGATTTTTGTGCGGGACCTCGCCGATTTCGTCGAGAAAGAGGGTCCCCTGCTCGGCGAGGGTGAACCGGCCGGGCCGGTCGGCGTGAGCGCTGGTAAAGGCGCCGCGCTTGTGGCCGAACAGCTCGCTGGTAAAAAGCTCCTCGGTAAAGCCGCCGCAGTTGACGGCCACAAAGGGCGCGTCGCGGCGCTTGCTGCGCTCGTGGATGGCGCGAGCTACCAGATCCTTGCCGACGCCGGTCTCGCCGCGCAAAAGCACCGGCACATCCGCTTCGGCCACTTGTTTGATCGTGGCCGCGGCCGCCTGCATGGCCGGGCTGCGGCGCACGAGGCGGCGGAACGGGGCTTCTTTTTCGAGGCGGTTGTGGAGCTTGCGGTTTTCGACGACGAGCTCAAAGCGATCGAGGGCGCGGGAGACGACGAGGCGCAGGTGGTCTAGATCGACGGGTTTGGTCACCACATCGTACGCGCCCTTGCGCATGGCTTCGACCGCGGTGTGAACATTGTCGTGGGCCGTGAGTATGATGCACAAGGTGTCGGGGTGGTGCTGGCCGACCGCCTGCAAAAGCTGCATCCCAGCGGGGCCGGGCATCTGCAAGTCGAGAATGGCCAAGTGGAAATTACCGGCTTTTAGCATCCGGCGCACTTGGCCCCCATCCGCGGCCGTTTCAACGGCATAACCGGGTTTTTGTAGGGCCTCTTGGAGCCCTTCGCGAATAAAGAGCGCTGGGTCGGCGATGAGGATGTTGGCCTGAAGTTGGGGCATAAGCGCTTGTTGACAGGGATGGCAAGGGGACTAGCTTTTCTGCATGGAGAATAAACAAACCGTCGCCGAACACAAGAGGCGCAACCGCGACATGTTCAACGCCATTGCTCGGCACTACGACCTGCTCAACCACCTCCTCAGCGGCGGCGTAGATGTGTACTGGCGGCGACGCGCCCTCCACGGCGTCGCGCGGACCGCCCCGCAGCGCGTCTTGGATCTGGCGACGGGCACCGGCGATTTTGCCCTCGCGGCCGCCCGCTTAGGACCGCAGCAGGTCATCGGCATTGACGTGGCCGTTGAGATGCTGCGGCTAGGGGCGGCCAAGGTGGCGGCCAAGGGACCGGCCGGCCGCGTAACGCTGCTGGTTGGCGACGCCGAGCAGTTGCCGTTTCAGCATAGCACCTTCGACCTGGTGACCGGGGCCTTTGGAGTGCGCAATTTCGGCCACATTCCCAGCGGCTTGGCCGAGGCCCATCGCGTCCTCAAGCCCGGCGGTCAGCTCTTGGTGCTCGACTTCTGCGAGCCTACGACGCCGCTGTTCCGGCAATTGTACGGGTTTTACTTCCACAAAGTGCTGCCCCTAATCGGCGGCCTCGTTTCCGGCCAGCGTCGGGCCTACGCCTATCTGCCGCGCTCGGTCGGGGCCTTTCCCCAGGGGCCGGCCTTTGTCGAATTGCTCGGCGCGGCCGGTTTCAAAAAGCCGCGCTACACGCCCCTGACTTTGGGGATTGCCGCGGTGTACCAAGGCGTCAAAGGGCCGGTTGACGAATAGGATAGCTATGGTGTATTTATGTACTAAACGCGGGAGAACGAAGTGATTTACGACGACCTTATTGGCCGCGCTGGCCTCGGCGACATTCACCGCAAGGTGCTGGCCGGGCAGCGCTTGAGCGCAGACGATGGCCTGCGCCTGTACGCCTGCGATGACCTGCCCATCTTGGGCTATCTAGCCAATATCGTCCGCGAGCGCGCCAGCGGCGATGTTGCGTACTACGTGCGCAACCAGCACATCAACTACACCAACATCTGCAACAAGCTCTGCAAGTTCTGCTCCTTTTACGTCAAGCCCAAAGACGAGCGCGGGTACGTGTTGACGCCCGAGCAGGTCGCGGCGCGGGTCGCCGAGTACGATCAGGCCCCGATCACCGAGCTCCACATGGTCGGCGGCGTCAATCCCAAGCTGCCCTACTCATACTATCTCGACGTCTTGCGGGCCATGAAGCAAGCCCGCCCAACCGCGCATCTGAAGGCCTTCACCATGATTGAGATCGCCCAGATTCAGCGCATCGCCAAAAAGCCGCTCGCAGCGATCTTTGCCGACCTAAAGGAGGCCGGGCTGGAGTCCCTGCCCGGCGGCGGGGCCGAAGTCTTTAGCGATCGGGTCCAAGGCGACCTTTTCTGGACCAAGGCGGATTCCGAGGAATGGCTGAAAATCGCGCAGGCGGCGCACCGAGCCGGCCTGCCCTCCAACGCCACCATGCTCTATGGCCACATCGAAAACACCGCGGAAAAGGTCTATCACCTCGTGCGGCTGCGCGAAGTGCAGGACGACACCGGCGGCTTCCTCTGCTACATCCCGCTCTCCTTTCACCCCGAGCGCACCGAGTTGGAGCACCTGCCCGGGCCTACGGGGTGCCTCGATCTCAAGGAAATCGCCGTGGGGCGGTTGATGCTCGACAACTTCCCCCACGTCAAGACCTTCTGGATCATGAATACCATTGAGATTTCGCAGGCCGCGCTCTGGTACGGGGCCGACGATATCGACGGCACGGTCATGGACTACGAAATCACCCGCAAAAGTTTCGCCCACACCGAGCAGCGGCTGACGCAGGCCGAGCTCGTGCAGCGCATCGTCGAGGCCGGCCGTCGGCCCATCGAGCGCGACTCCCTCTACAACATCGTCGCCGATACCCCGGCCTTGCTGGCCGCGGCCGGATAGCCTCGTGATCGCCGATATTGCCGAAAAGGTCTATGCCGGAAAGCGCCTCGCGCTCGCGGATGCCCGCCGCCTGTTCGCGCACCACAACCTCGCCGAGCTGGGGATGCTGGCGCACTGGGTGCGTCGGCAAAAACACCCCGAGCCGGTGGTCACGTACAACGTCGGGCGCAACATCAACTACACCAATGTCTGCTGGGTCAAGTGCGACTTTTGCGCCTTCTACCGGTCGCCTAAGTCTAGCGAGGGCTACGTCCTGCCCGACGAGCAGATATTTGCCAAAATCGACGAGCTGGTGGCCTTTGGCGGCGACGAGCCCAAGTCCTGCGAGATCCTCATGCAGGGCGGTCTCAACCCCAAGCTGCGCCTCGATTACTACGAACAGTTGCTCTCGGCGATCCGAGACCGCTATCCCCAAGTGCAGCTACACTGTCTTTCGGCCACGGAAATCATTTACATCGCGCACCTGTCGCGGCTACCGCTCGACGCGACCATTCGCCGCCTGCGCGACGCCGGGCTGGATTCGATCCCCGGCGCCGGGGCTGAGATCCTCAACGACGAGGTGCGCGACGCGATCGGCTTTCGCAAGGATCGCACCGCGGAGTGGCTGGAAGTGCATCGCGTGGCGCACGCGCTGGGAATGCCCACGACGGCCACGATGATGTACGGCCATGTGGAGACGGTCGAACACCGCCTAGAGCACCTAGACCGCCTGCGGCAGCTCCAAGACGAACGCGGCGGCTTCACCGCCTTTATTGCTTGGAACTTCCAGCCCGACCACACGGATTTGGGGGCGGACGCGGCCCGCTGGAACGGCGTCAAAGCGACCGGGTACGACCACCTGCGCACGGTGGCCGTAGCGCGGCTTTTCCTCGACAACATCCCCAGCCTACAGGCCTCGTGGGTCACCCAAGGGCCTAAAATCGCCCAAGTCAGCTTGCGCTACGGCGTCAACGACTTCGGCAGCACCATGCTCGAAGAAAACGTCGTCAGTGCGGCCGGCACTAGCCACACCAACGAGATGGGCTTGGATGCCATGCAGCGGCTCATCCGCGACGCGGGCTTTGCACCGCGCCGACGCAACACGCGCTACGCGCCAGTGGCTTCGCCCTGTCGGAGCCACGCTCTGCCATGAAGCCGCGCTTGGGCGCGGTCCCGTACCTCAACACGCGGCCCCTCGTCGTTGCCCTCGAGCGCGATCCCGCGCCGTTCGCCCTGAGTTATTCGGTGCCCTCGCACTGCGCCCGTGCCTTGGCGGCTGGCGCCATCGACGTAGGCATCATTCCCGCGATCGAATACGCCCGCAGCGTGCGCCCCTACTGGATCGTCCCCGATATAGCCATTGGTTCGCAGGGGCCGGTGCTGACGGTGCGCCTCTTTTGCCAGCGTCCAGTGCCGCAGATCAAGCGCATCGCCTTGGCCACCTGTTCCCGCACTTCGGTCGCTTTGTTGTCCATTCTACTGCGCGAAAAATTCGCTCTCACGCCGCAACTGATCGAAACGCCGCCCGATCTAGAGGCCATGCTGGCGCGTGCGGACGCGGCCCTGCTCATCGGCGATCGGGTCTTCCCGCACTTGGACCGGGACTTGGCGAGCTTGGACTTGGGGCAGGAATGGACGGCCATGACCGAGCTGCCGTTTGTCTTTGCCTTTTGGGCTGGCCGGCCGCAGGCACTCAGCCCCGCCCAAGTCCAACAGTTGCAGGGGGCCAAAGGTCAGGGGCTGTGCCAAGTGCCGTCTATCGCCGTAGCGTACAGCCGAGAATGCGGCGGCTCGCCCGCGTTCTACGAGCACTATCTGACCCACCACATCCGCTTTGATTTGGACGAGGCCGCCCAAGCCGGGTTGCGGCTGTTTTACCAGTTGGCTCACCGCCACGGCCTGATCGGCGCGGTCCCTCGGCTGCGCTTTTATCCTGCGGCCTGACGAAGGGAGAGGCGCGATGGCTTTCTTGCCGGCGATTGCGGTGTACGGCCGCATGATCAAGTTCTCCCACAGCGTCTTTGCGCTGCCCTTTGCCTTTAGCGGTGCCTTGCTGGCCGCGCCGCCCACGGGCATCACCCCGGCCCAGCTCGGCTGGATCGCGCTGGCGATGGTGGGGGCCCGCAGCGCGGCCATGGGCTTCAATCGCCTCGTCGACCGCCAGCTCGACGCGGCCAATCCCCGCACCCAAAACCGCGAACTGCCGCAAGGGGCGGTCTCGCCGCAGGCCGTGGGGTTGTTCGTGATTTTATCGGCCTTGGCCTTGGCCTTAGCCGCGTACCAACTCAACTCGCTGTGCTTTTACCTGTCGCCGCTAATTTTGGCCGTGCTCTTGTTCTATTCGCTGACCAAGCGCTTCACTTGGGCCTCCCACTTGGTTTTGGGGCTGAGTTTGGGCGGGGCGCCGCTGGGTGCTTGGATTGCGGTCGCCGGTAGTTTTGACCTGATCCCGCTGCTGCTCTGCGCGGCGGTGCTGGTTTGGGTGGCCGGCTTTGACATCATCTACGCTTGCCAAGACCGCGCCTTTGACGTCCGGGCCGGCCTCCATTCCATCCCGGTCCGCTTTGGCATTGCCCGCGCCCTGTACATTGCCCGCGCCTTGCACCTCTTGTTCGCAGTGTTGCTCGTGCTCGTGGGGTACACGGCCGGCTTGAGCCTGTTGTATTGGTTGGGGGTCGCAGTGGTCGCCGGCTTGCTGGTGCATGAGCACCGGCTGGTGCGGGCCGACGATCTGTCCCGCTTGAGCACGGCCTTTATGACGGTCAACAGCGCGGTCAGCCTGCTCTATTTTGCCGCGATCTGGGCCGATCTACTCGTCTTTGGCGAGGGGGAATTGCTGCGCTTTTGACGGGCGAGAGGTCTCGGCACTAGCCAAACTGTCCGATGAGGAGAAATCCATGAACATCAATGCCAGTATTATCGATCAGAGGGTTTCGGGTATTGTTGAAGAGCACCCCGAATGGCTGCCGCAAGGGAACGACATCAACCAAAAGAAGTCGGCGGCATTTGTGCTCCTGTGCATGTCAACGTGCCTTGAAATGACGCTTGAAGACAGCGCCGAGTTACTTACTGAAGGCGGCAACGATGCCGGCGTTGATGGGCTTCACATTGGCGAGATTGAAGACGGCGATTTTCTCGTCACAATTTTCCAAGGCAAGTACAAAGTCAAGGACCTAAGCGGCACAGCAAACTTCCCGGAAAATGGGGTACAAAAAGCGGTAGATACCGTGCGGATACTGTTTGATCCCAATCGGAATGTCGAGCTGAATGAAAAAATAGCCCCTAAAATTGAGGAAATTCGCTCGCTGATCCGAGATGCGTATATTCCCAATGTTCGGGTAATCCTTTGCAATAACGGAGACCAGTGGACGTCGCAAGCGGATAGTTGGGTAGCTGACGCAGGAAAGCAGTTCGGCGACAAAGTGAAGTTCCTCCACTTCAACCACGATGCCGTCGTCAGTATCTTACAGCGCAGCAAACAGGTGGATACCACCCTGACGCTTAGTGGGAAAGCCATTGTAGAAGATATGAACTACATGCGCGTTTTGGTCGGGCGCGTTTCCGTGCAAGAGATCCAACGACTGTTTAACGATCACGGCGACAGCCTGCTAGAGCGCAACATCCGCCGTTACCTTGGGCTTCACGCCAACCGCGTCAACACCGCAATTCACGAGACGCTTTGCGATCCAAACAAATCGGACAAATTCTACTTCTACAACAACGGCATTACCGCAGTCTGCGACCGGTTTGATTACAACGCTTTTCAGCAATCAGACTATCAAGTACAACTCAAGAATATACAGGTGATTAACGGGGGGCAGACCTGCAAGACGATTCAAGAAGCACTAAACGGAAGTTTGCCCAATCTGTGCGGCAAATCAGCGTATCTGTTGATTCGCATTTACCAGTTGGCCGATACACATAAAGAGCTCGTCCAAGACATCACCTATGCCACCAACAGTCAAAACCCCGTGGATCTCAGGGACTTGCGATCCACCGATGAGATGCAGAAGCAGTTGGAGTTGGGCTTGGCTGGGCTGGGCTATACGTACAAACGCCAGCGGGAGGAAAGGGGAGGTGGAGCGTCGGTTATCACTAGCTGGATTGTGGCAGAAGCCGTGCTGGCGATCTGGCGCGAAAGACCGCACCAAGCCAAATTTCGCCGCAAAGAGCATTTTGGCAAACTGTACGAGGATATCTTTGCACAACTCAACGCGGCTCAGGCATTGCTTGCGGTCTTGATTTTCAGGGCGGTCGAGAACGAAAGGAAACGCCCGACAACGGCAACGCCGCCGGACTTTCTACCCTATTCGTCCCACTGCATCGCCATGTTGATTGGGCGCAAGCTCCTAAAGGATAAGGGTATCCTCCTCGATCAGGTTTCCCATCAAAACATTCAGGAACTCTTAACGGTGCTTGAGGACAATCAAGCCCAATACCATGCGAATGCCACCCAAGCACTGAAAAACGCGCTAACGGCTTGCTACGGCGACCGAGATGTTTCGCTCCAGCAGTTGTCGGCGACCTTCAGGCGCGGCGACCTACTGGAAATGCTCGGCGACCCCTAGCCGATGAAGGTCTTAATGGAAGCGATTAAAAATGACCCAATACGAGCATATTTTAGATAACCGCGCCCGCAAGGTCGTCGATTATCTGCGCCCGCACCTGTCCGCCGCCGAGGTATTTCGCCTCGTTTCGGCGTATTTCACCATTTATGGGTACGAGGCCCTGCAAGGTGAATTGCGCGGTGTTGAGGACGTGCGCTTTCTTTTTGGCGACCCGGCATCGGTTGGCGAATTGGACCCCGGCGCGAAAGCGCAAAAAGCCTTCGACTTGACCGAAGAGGGGCTATCCCCGCAATACACCTTGCAACAGAAATACCTCGCTCGGCAATGCGCGGCATGGGTGCGCGGCAAAGGCGTTAAAATTCGCTCCATCGGCCAATCCAACTTTCTGCACGGCAAAATGTATCTCACCCAAGCAGCCGACGTCGGCACAGCAGTGGTTGGCAGCTCCAACTTCACCCGTAGCGGCTTGGGCTGCGGAACGAGTGCCAATGTGGAAATCAACTTGGCAACCCATAACGCAGCGATTTGCGCCGAGCTGCAACAATGGTTTGACGACCTATGGGCGGACGAAGCGTTGACCAAGGATGTTAAAAAAGAGGTGCTAGCCGCGCTGGCGCGGATAGGCCGAGACTACGCGCCTGAGTTGATTTACTACAAAACGCTCTACGAGTTGTTCCGGGAGGACATCGAAGCGAGAAAAGCCGGCGAAAGCCACCTAAAAGATACGCACCTATACGACACCGCAATCTGGAACGCGCTGTACAACTTCCAAAAAGACGGAGCTAAGAGCGCGATCGCCCGCCTGTTGCGGCACAACGGCTGTATTTTGGCCGACGCTGTCGGCTTGGGAAAGACCTATACCGCGTTAGCGGTGATCAAGTTCTTTGAATTGCGCAACGAGCGGGTCCTGGTGTTGTGCCCCAAAAAGTTGCGCGAAAACTGGGCGTTGTATCCAGCCTATATCGCCCAAACGGGCAATCCCTTCCTCGAAGACCGCTTTGGCTACACCTTGCTATCGCACACGGACTTGTCCCGCCGCAGTGGGCAGGCCGGCACCGTTGATCTCGCCCATTTCAACTGGCGTAATTTTGACCTGGTGGTCATCGACGAATCGCACAATTTCCGCAATGACTCCAAGCCCCGTGCCGACAAAGGCGGTGAGATTCGCCACAGCCGCTACTCGCGGTTGTTGGAAGAAGTCATCAAAGCCGGGACCCAAACCAAGGTGCTGATGCTTTCGGCCACGCCGGTCAACACCTCGCTTATTGACCTCCGTAACCAGATTTACCTGATGACCGAAAAGCGCGAGGACATGTTCCGGGAAAGTTTGGGAATTGGCCATATCGGTACGCTGCTGAGACAGGCACAAAAGGAGTTTAAGGCATGGGAGACCAAAGCTGAAAAGAGCGGCAAGAAAGACAAGGCAACGTTACTAGAGACGTTGGGTGCTGATTTTTTTCTGCTGCTGAGCGGCGTTTCCATTGCTCGCTCGCGGCGGCAGATCAAGCGATTCTACGCCGAGGAAATGGACCGAATCGGCCAATTCCCCACCCGGCAACAGCCGAAAAATCGCTATCCGTTGACGGATTTAGAGGACGAACTTTCATACAAAAAGTTATCCGAACAAATCGAGCAGTTCGCCCTATCCATCTACCGGCCATCGAGCTACGTTACTAGCGCGGAGGCTAAGAAACGGTTGGCAGACGAAAAGAAGCAACTGCGATTTAATCAGGCCGATCGCGAGCACTTCCTCATCGGCATGATACGGGTCAACTTTCTCAAACGCCTCGAGAGTTCGGCCCATTCTCTAACGGAAACGCTCGGGCGCACTATCGGCAAAATTAGAGACCTGCTGGCAAAGATAGATCGCTACGAGCAAAACCTGCTGTCGGATGCACAAGCGGACATCCTCCCAGATGATGATGACGACGACGAGGAATTTCTAATCAATCGGGCGCGCACTCCCTACCATCTGCGCGAGTTGGACTTGTCTCGCTGGAAAAAGGACTTGCTGAAGGACGAGAAGACCTTGGAAGCGGTCTATAAACAGGTCGGCATTATCGAGCCGGAGCGGGACGGCAAGCTGCAAGCGATCAAAGAGCACATTCGAGACAAAGCACAACACCCGACGACCGACAAGGACGGCCGGACTAACCGCAAGGTGCTGGTGTTCACCACCTTCAAGGACACGGCCGAGTACCTCTACGAAAACCTAGCGGACTTGGCAAACGAACTAGGGTTGAACATGGCAATGGTCTCTGGCAACGCAACGCGCACCACGTCCGGCGCCAACCACTTCAACGTCATCCTGACCCATTTCGCGCCGCGGGCACACGGGCGGCCCCCCAGCTCGGACGAAATCGACCTGCTGATTGCCACCGATTGCATCTCAGAGGGGCAGAACCTTCAGGATTGCGATACCGTACTCAACTACGACATCCACTGGAATCCGGTGCGTATCATCCAGCACTTCGGGCGCATTGACCGCATCGGCAGCCGCAACCCGTCGGTGCGGATGATTAACTTTTGGCCCACCGAGGACATGGAGGTCTATTTGCGTCTACAAAGCCGCGTACAAGCGCGCATGGCCTTGGCAGACGCCACGGCCAGCGGCGACGACGACCCGTTGAACGACGATTCGTCTGAGCCGATCCAGATGGAGCTGAACTTCCGCGACGAGCAACTAAAGAAAATACGCGAAGAGGTGCTGGACTTGGACGAGTTGTCCGATGGCGTCGTCATGAGCGACTTTACGCTCGATTACTTTTTTGTCCAATTGTTTCGGTACTTGGAAAAAAATAAGGCGGAACTGGAAGCAATGCCCTACGGGGCCTATGCCGTAACCGACGAGGCGGGCGACACCGGTCGGCCGGGCGCGATATTTTTCCTGCGCCAGCGCAGGGCCGGCACGGACAAAAGAGAAAAACGGGCCAGCCCGATTCATCCGTACTATGCGGTGTACATCCGCGACAACGGCGACATTCGCTACGGTTGTGCCAATGCCCGACAAGTGCTAGAGTTGTTTGAAGCGGCGGCTCTCGGCAAGACCGAGCCCCTGAGAAATCTGTGTGACCAGTTTGACCGCGAAACCCAAAACGGCCAAGACATGGCCCGTTACGACCAACTACTGAACGCCGTGATGGCCCATATCGGCGGGGCGAACAAAGCTACGCAGATACGGCAACTGGGCCTTGGCGGCCCGAGAGACTTCAGGTTGCCGACTAAATCTGTAAAACCGAGCCATGTTGATTTTGAGCTAATAACTTGGCTGATTATCGCAAAGACATGAACAGGGCCGACCTTAGAGAGGACATTCAAGCCGCTTTAGCGGCTATACCTGTCAGCGATTTTCTGGCGGCGACTAAAGATCTACTGGAAGTCCTCGGCTATCGGAGTAACCGCACCTTGGAGCTTTCGGGTGGCGTAGATGACTTTATCCACGGGTTTCCCGCCCAAAAACCAAATACCAAGACTGAACAGGTATTCCGAGAGCACGTCCAATCCGTGCGGATCGTCTTTCAGCTAACAATTGATGAAATCGTCTCAACCAATCAGCAGACGTTTGGGCTTGAGGTTGCTTCATTTGAGGAAGGACGACAGCAGAGCGTTATCTTCTTTGCGGTGGAACTGAAGGAGGACAACTACGACCAGGGAGTATATGATGAATTTACGCGGGAGATAGACAAACGGCTAATCGTGCCAACTGTGGTCTTTTTTCGCGCTGGAGTACGCTTGACCGTCGCTGTTATTGGTCGCCGTCCTCACAAACTCGACGGTAGTCGTGACATGCTGGAACACGTCACGTCGTTGAGCAAGAATATTCCTCTGGAGAATCCGCGCCGTGCCCATATTAACGTTCTGTCTGATCTGTCGCTATCCGAGTGCGCCAAGTGGATGGATGCCAATGCCAAGCCGTACAACTGCGAAAGTTTGCTGGCCGCTTGGCTTGCCAAGCTGAATACCACAGAGCGCAACCGGCAGTTCTATCGATATACGTTCGACTGGTTTGAACAGGCGGTATTTGAGGAGAAATTCCCAGAAGGGGAGGAGAAAACTTTACGACTTTACTTCTACGATATCGCCGAGTCCACACCCCTTTCGAGGGAGCGCGAAGCAGACCTGGCCGACCGCATCAAAAATGGCGACATGTATGCACGTGACGAAATGATCGAGGCGAATTTGCGCTTTGTCATTAACGAGGCCAAGAAATACCAAAATCTCGGGCTATCCCTCTCTGACTTGATTAGTGCCGGCAATCTCGGGCTGATTACCGCGGCTAGCCGCTTCGATGGGGCGAGGGGGCACAAATTGATTACCTATGCGGTTTGGTGGATTCGCCAGTCCATTCTCCAAACCCTCGCCGAGCATGTGCGCCTCGTGCGCTTACCCCTCAACAAAGTCAGCTTGCTCAGAGATATTGCTAAAGCCTCGCGCAAACTGGATCAGGACCGGGCAAGTGAACCAGATAATATAGAGGAAATCGCCACAGAGTTTGAAAATCTGGCCGAAGAGAGATTAGAGAGAATCGCCGCCGAACTTGAAGTTCCGGTTAAAGAGGTTCTAGAGACTATCCACAGTGCCCGTACCGTGTGTTCGCTTGACGAGTCCTTCACCAACGACGAATGCAGCCTGCTCGACACCTTGGCTGATGAGGCGACGGATCCTCCTGATGCCAACATCTTGCGCGAATCGGCACGGGATCAGCTTGAGACGGCTTTGAAAACTCTTGATGAGCGCGAATCGCACATTATTCGGCTCTATTTCGGCCTTGACGGCAACGAGGCCCTGACGCTCGAGGAAATTGGCAACATGATGAATCTAACACGCGAGCGTATCCGCCAACTCAAAAATCGGGCACTCGGCAAACTGCGCCATCGGGCGCGTTACCAAGAGCTAAAGACACTTACTATGTAGCCTGTTGCGACCAACCGTTGAACGCCGTAGTTATCCATGTTGGCGGGACGGACCGAGTCGCTCAACTCCATCAACCGGGCACTCATGACCAGCGCGACTTCAGGCTGCCGGCTACGAACAACGGCGATTTTGAATTGGGAACTTGGCTGGTTGTGAGCAAACGCACCGACTGAGTGGAGCAATCGCAATGTCAGATTTTACAGAAGAAGAACTGCTGCAAATCATCGCCGGCGGCGAAGCAGACCGCGTCGAGTTCAAGGAGTCTTTGGCTGGCGACGCCCCCACGAGGATTAGGGAAGCGATCTGCGCCTTTGCCAACGATTTGGCCGGCCACGAAAAACCCGGCCTCGTCTTGGTAGGGGTGAAGGACGATAGAACCATAGGCAATCTAGCGGTTACGGATCGGTTGCTCCAGCAGTTGGCCGACATGAAAACCGACGGCAACATCGTGCCGCCGCCCTCGCTGACGGTGGCGAAATACACGCTGCAAGGTAGGGAAGTCGCGGTGATCGCGGTGCACCCTTCCAACTCGCCGCCGGTTCGCTTCAAGGGTGCTATTCACATCCGCACCGGCCCGCGCCGCGGCATCGCCACAGCCCAAGACGAGCGGATTCTCAACGAAAAGCGGCGACACGGCGACCGACCTTTCGACCTCCAGCCGATTCCGACGGCTGGTTTGTCCGACCTCAACCTGACTCAGTTTGCAAACGAATACTTAACCGAAGCGTTTTCGGAGGAGGTACTAGCGACGAACGACCGCAGCCTGAATGAGCAATTGGCCGCGACAAAAATGATCGTCGCCGCGGACCAGCCCACCGCAACGGTGCTGGGTATCCTCGCAATCGGTAAAAACCCGCAGGATTTTCTGCCGGGTGCTTACGTGCAATTCCTCAGAATCAATGGCAGCGAATACGCAGATGAGATAATCGATGCCCAAGAGATGCGCGGTGCCATTTCGGAACTTCTGCGCCAGCTTGAGGAAAAACTGACGGCCCACAATCGCATTGCCGTGGATGTCACAACGAGCTACCTCGAACAGCGAATCGAGCTGTACCCCATGGCCGCATTGCACCAAATCACGCGCAACGCCGTGATGCACAGGACTTATGAAGGAACCAACGCGCCCGTTCACGTCCGTTGGTTCAATGACCGCATTGAGGTTTTGAGCCCGGGCGGCGCATTTGGGTCGGTGACAATCGACAGCTTTGGTAAGCCGGGGTTAGTTGACTATCGCAATCCAAATCTGGCGGACGCGATGAAAACCCTCGGGTTTGTCCAGCGTTTTGGCGTAGGAATACCCATAGCCAAACGACAGCTAGAAGCCGCGGGACATCCAGAACCTGAATTTGATATTTCCGATAACTTTGTGCGGGTGACCGTAAAGGCGAGGGGAGCGCAAAGATGACCGTTCCCGTCTTAACTTTTTTCAACAACAAGGGCGGTGTCGGTAAGACCTCGCTCGTCTATCATCTGGCGTGGATGCTGTCCGACATGGGGTATCGGGTGTTGGCTTGCGACCTCGACCCGCAGGCGAATCTCACCGCTGCATTTCTAAATGAAGATCAACTGGAAAAACTGTGGGATGAAGACGACACCAAGACCATCCTGCAATGCGTCCGGCCGCTGACGCAAGTTGGCGACATCAAAGAGCCGACGCTCGCGAAAATTACCCCTACCTTGTGCCTAATTCCGGGCGACTTAGCATTGGCCGGATTTGAAGACACGCTGTCGTCTGAGTGGCCTAACGCATTGGGTTCTAGCACGCTATACCGCCCCTTCCGCATTTTGACGGCCTTCTCGACCGTCGTGCAGTCCGGGGCCGCACAGATGAATGCCTCGATCATCTTGGCTGACGTCGGCCCCAATCTGGGTGCGATTAACCGCTCCGCGCTGATTGCCACCGATTACATCATCGTCCCGCTAGGTGCCGACCTGTTTTCGCTCCAAGGGCTGCGCAACCTCGGGCCGACGCTGGGTCGGTGGCGGCAAGACTGGAAGCGGCGAAAGGATAACTGGGCGCAACCGGATTTTCCATTGCCGGATGGAACCATGCAGCCCGTTGGCTATGTGGTGCAACAGCACGGTGTACGCTTGGGGCGGCCTGTAAAAGCGTATGACAAGTGGGTCAATCGAATGCCGGAAGAATACGCCCGCAATTTGTGCGGCGATAACAAGGGACCGTACCCAGTGACGCCAGCGCAGGATGAAGAACACGCTCTCGCCACCGTCAAGCACTATCGGAGCTTGGTGCCGATGGCTCAGGAAGCGCGCAAGCCCATCTTTCACCTCACCCCAGCCGACGGTGCGATTGGCAGCCATGCGGCCGCTGCCAAAGACGCCCGCCGGGATTTTAGGGATTTGGCGAAGAAGATCGCACAAAGGACCGTTGGGCGATGAGCACCACTATGAGCGTAAAAGAGGAAGTCCGCGCCGCGCTTGCGGCCATGCCCCAGGGCGATTTCGCCAAGGCCGCACAAGACTTGCTGGCCGTTCTCGGTTATCAGAGCGAGCGCACCTTGCTCGGGCAGACGATCCGCACCGCGCACACTTGGACATCCTCGACGAATTGGCCTTGCCCAATCTGCTGGCGTGGATGGACGCCCACGATAAGCCGCACAATTTCGATGGCCTGCTGGCCGCTTGGTTGGACCAACTGGACACCGAAGGACTCAATCGGCGGTTCTACCGCGAGTTGTTCGCTTGGTTCTACCGCGCCGTTCGCGAGGCCAAGTTTCCCACCGATCAGGTTAGAACCCTGCCGGCCGAAGAGCACATCATCCGCCTCATTACCCGCTTGTTATTCGTCTGGTTTATGAAGGAGAAGGGGCTGATCGCCGGCGCCCTGTTCGTCGAGGAGCAAGTCGCCGGCCTGTTGAAAAACTACGACCCAGACGGCGGCGATTCCTAATTATCGTGCGGTGCTACAAAACCTGTTTTTCGCCACCCTGAACACCGAGATCGACCAACGCGGTTTTAGCCAAGTAGCGCAACCTACGCACCGCAATTTTTCGCGCTATCGCTACCAACGGGAAATCAGCGATCCCAACTCACTCTTGGCCTTGTTCGCCCAAACGCCGTTTATCAACGACGGCCTGTTCGACTGCTTGGACAGCGAGGAGGCCACCGACTCCGGTGGCTAGCGTATCGACTGCTTCTCCGATGTGCATTACAAAAAGTTGAGTATCCCCAACCGCCTGTTCTTTGGCGATGACGGGCTGATCACGCTGTTCAATCACTACAAGTTCACAGTCGAGGAAAACACGCCCATAGAGCAGGAGGTCGCGCTAGACCCGGAGTTGCTCGGCAAGGTTTTTGAAAACTTACTGGCGGCCTACAACCCAGAGACACGCGAGACGGCGCGCAAGCAAACCGGCTCCTACTACACGCCCCGCGCCGTGGTGGACTACATGGTAGATGAGGCGTTGGTCGCGACGCTGGCCGAAAAAGCGCAGCCTGAAGATGGCGACGTAGCGTACTGGCAAGCGCGTTTGCGTTATTTGCTCGATTACGAAGATGCCTTCGACGATGCCAATGAACTTTTTGAGGAAACCGAAGCCGAAGGCGTGGTGTGGGCGATCGCGGAAATCAAGGTGCTAGACCCGGCGGTTGGTTCCGGCGCGTTTCCCATGGGCGTACTACACAAGTTGACCTTGGCGTTGCAGCGGATTGATCCCGGCAACCAGCGTTGGCAAGCCCTGCAAAAGGAACGCGCCAGCGCAAGGGCGGATGCGGCCTTTGAGACCAAGGACCAACAGGAACGCGATGCCGAACTGTTGGAAATTAGCGAAACCTTTGAGCGGTATTCGGGCGACTTTGGGCGCAAGTTGTATCTCATTCAGAACAGCATCTTCGGCGTGGATATTCAGCCTATTGCCTGTCAGATCGCCAAGCTGCGCTTTTTCATTTCGCTGGCGATAGAGCAGCAGGCCGACGAGACCGCCGACAACTTTGGCATCAAGCCGCTGCCGAATTTGGAGACGCGCTTTGTCGCGGCGAACACGTTGTTGAGTCTTGACAAGCCAACCCAAATGGCCCTCGGGCAAACGGGGGCGGTGAATCGGCTGGAGCAGGAACTGAACGAAAACCGCGAGCGGCACTTTCACGCCACCACGCGCAAGCAAAAGTTGGCGTATCGCCGACAGGACGCTCGGCTACGTAAAGAATTGGCCGCCGAGTTGCAGCACAGCCTGAGTGCTGCCGCCGCGAACCAAGTCGCGCAATGGGATCCGTACGACCAGAACGCTGACGCCGATTGGTTCGACGCGGAGTATATGTTCGGCATTGCCGACGGGTTTGACGTGGTGATCGGCAACCCGCCGTACATTCAGTTGCAGAAAAACGGCGGCGAACTGGGGCGGCTCTACAAGGACGCTGGCTACAAAACCTTCGCCCGCACTGGCGACATCTACCAGCTTTTCTACGAGCGCGGCTGCCGGTTGCTCAGGCCAGCCCAAGGTCTGCTGGTCTATATAGCAATCCTACATCATTTAAGAGATACTGTATATTGCTGTAACTTAGGGAAATGGAAGTATTTTTTTCGCCGAATTCCCTTGACAAACAGGTCTTTGATCGGTTCAAAGCTTGTGGTCCACGAGGCATGGGTACGCACAAAAGTCTTCCCTTTTAACCAAATATCTTCAACGGGATTTTCTTGCGGTGTATAAGGGGCCAATCGCATACAGCATACCTTCCATTGCTCCGGTGGTCGGTTCGCTTGTATCGTTTCGAGAACGGTGCGCATGGCCTGTTGACGATGATAGGAAGCCCCATCCCAAAAAATCAATAACCGTTGACCGGGACGACGCTGTTGTATAGAGCGTATAAAGTCCACCGTATGCTGCGAATTAGCCTGCGGATAGCTTTGCATGAGGAAGGTGCCTTTAATCACATCCAAAGCCCCATAATAGGTTTGGCGTTGGCGTTCGTTTTCAATACATACCCTACGCCGTTGACCGCGTCGTCCCCAAGCATATCCACAAGCATCACCCCAGTGTAGGTGCGACTCGTCGACGAAAAAGGCACTGAGGTGCCCCCCTTGGAGTGCCTCCTTATACACGGCTAGTTTTTTTATCTCGGCTCGCCGTGCGATCCCCGGACGCGGGTCGGCTTTGGGTGAACGGGCTTGGGTCTTTTTCCAGCTATAGCCCGCCTGCGAAAGCAGAGCATAATAACTCTGAGAGGAGCGATATACCACGCCAAACTGCGTTTGGATATAGGAAGCGAACGACGCCACCGAGGGCTGCGATTGGCCGGCTAACTTTCCTATCGTGAAATTGGGAAATAACGTCGTCGGTACGTACTCTTTATTGCTTGCGCCGGGCACTTTATATGCACAAGCGCAACCAAATAACACAGTGGACTTACCACAGGCGTTTTCACCAGCCAGCACCGTAACCGGAAATTCCAGCGGAACCCGCAAGTCGGTGATACCTCGCATATTTCGGATAGTAATCTCTTCCAGAAATGTTTGCCGATGCGGTTTGTCTCCCCGCAACTGATCCCAAACCCGCTTCAATTCATTGTCAATTATTGACATCCTCGACTCCTTATCTCATCCGAGAAATCTACCAGCGGTATGAACAATATAAAAAACTACTTGGCTCTTTCAAAGAGAGTACATTCGTCGTATTATTGTGAGAAAACAGCTCAAGGAGGGATGCAATGGACTTAGAATCCCTATCACAACCCGAGGGCGAGGGGCCTCGGAACGCGGGCGGCTTGCAGCCATTCGCGTCTTATTTATGGCTCGTTTTATTTGCGATCTCGGCTAGCTGCGCCGCCGCGCTGTCGCCGCAGGAAAGCCATCGGCAAATGGTGGCTCTCTTGGCGGAGGTTCGTACGCAAAACCTCGACAACCCCTATCAGGGCGAGGGGCCGCTACGACGGTTAGAAAACCAACTACAGGCACTGCCCGATGCAGCCCCTATCCAAGAGCGAATTCGCCTCCGTTTTCGCCTTGGGCTAGCCGAACTTTTCTTGGGACGGGAACGCCGCGCCCTAGACCATCTCGCTGCGGCCGAAGCCTTGCTCGCCGGACAACACTCGGTCCCGGCTCAGGTCGTCAACGAGATCCACTTTCGCCTCGGGCTGGCGTGGCTGCGCTTGGGGGAAACCCAAAACTGCGTCCTCAACCCCAACGCCGATCATTGCATCCTGCCCATTCGTCCCGGCGGCGTCCACTCCCTCCCCGAAGGGTCGCGCCAAGCCATCCCCTATTTCCAAGCCGTGCTCGACCATGCCGCCGAGGAACGCCTACGCCTGAGTGCCCGCTGGCTGCTCAACATCGCCTATATGACCTTGGGGCAGTATCCCGAAGCGGTGCCGCCCGCTCAGCGGCTTCCCCCCCAAGCCTTTGAGTCCCCAGCGGCGTTTCCGCGCTGGGTCAATGTGGCGCCTGCGCTTGGGCTGGACACCTTCAGCCTCTCTGGTGGGGCCGTGGCCGACGACTTTGACGGCGACGGATACCTCGATTTCTTTGTCTCAACCTCGGACTTGGGTGGCCAACTGCGCCTTTTTCGCAATGGGGGGGACGGCACTTTTGAGGACCGGACCGAGGCCGCCAACCTCAACGGGCTGTTAGGGGGACTCAACTTGGTGCAAGCCGACTACGACAACGACGACCACCTCGACCTGCTCGTCTTGCGCGGGGCTTGGTTCGGCGAGCACGGCCAGCACCCCAATTCCCTGTTGCGGAATGCGGGCGATGGCACGTTCCTCGACGCGACCTTTGCGGCCGGCTTAGGGCAAGACCACTACCCAACCCAAACCGCCGCCTGGGGCGACTACGACCTCGATGGCGACCTCGACCTCTACATCGGCAACGAAACCACCGACACCTTTGTAGCCCCCGGCCAACTCTGGCAAAACCAAGGCGACGGGACCTTTGTAGATGTGGCCCCGGCCGCCGGCGTTGACCAATACGCCCACGCCAAGGCTGTCGTCTGGGGCGACTACGACGGGGATCGCTGGCCCGACCTGTACGTGTCCAACCTCGGGCAGCCCAATCGACTCTACCGCAATCAAGGCGACGGGACCTTCGTGGATGTGGCCCCCAACGCTGGCGTCGTCACTCCTCGCGCTAGCTTCCCAGCTTGGTTTTGGGACTTCGACAACGACGGGCACCTCGACCTGTTCGTGGCCGCCTACGCCGGCACCGTCGCCGACATTGCCGCCGCGTACATGGGCCAGCCAGCGTCCGTGGAGAAGGCGCGGCTGTATCGCGGCGATGGCCAAGGCGGCTTTGCAGACGTGCCCCAAGGCCGCCACCTCGCGCAGCCGACCAAACCGATGGGGGCCAATTTCGGCGATGTAGATAGCGACGGGTTTTTGGATTTCTACTTGGGCACCGGCGATACCGATTACGCCGAGTTGATGCCCAATGTGCTGTATTGGAACCAAGCGGGTCAGCGCTTTGTCGATGTGACTTTTGCCAGCGGATTGGGGCATCTGCAAAAGGGGCATGGGGTCTCGTTTGCCGATGTGGACCACGACGGCGACTTAGACCTATTTGAGCAGATGGGCGGGGCCTATCGCGGCGATGGGTTCGCCGATGTGCTGTATGAGAACCCGGGGTTTGGGCGCGGCTGGCTCGCCATTGAGGTCGTCGGGGTGGAATCGAATCGGTCGGGGATCGGGACGCAGCTACGGGTCGATGTGGTGGAGGGCGGCCAACGGCGGTCCCTATACCGATGGGTGGGCAGCGGCGGCAGTTTTGGCGGCAATCCGCTACGTCAGTACGTGGGGTTGGGTTCGGCCGAACGGGTGGCGCAGCTAGCGGTTTTTTGGCCGAAAAGCGGCCTAGCGCAGGCGTTTGACGAGGTGCCGTCGAACGCGATCGTCCGGGTCGTTGAGGGCCGCGACCAACTGGAGGTTTTGGCGTTGCCCTCTTTTGAGTTCAAGCGCGAACCTTCAAAACGGGCCGAGCACCGACATTAACTGAAGAAGTACACGACAGTATTCTAGCCGCCCATAGCCCGTCGCTGGCAGTTGATAGGGAAGGATGGTGGAAGGATTGAACAGGTTAGGATATACCTGAAACTACGCGGTGCCCTACTCGGCTTGGTCTAACAGGGGTCTAAAGGCTTCAAGGCTGGGGACCTGTATGGCCGCCCGAAACAATCGCTTGAGGTGCTGCACATCGTCGATGGCCCCAATGCGGGCGGCCAACGGATCCGACGCCGCTAGCCCAAAGCGAATCGCTAGCACCTCGAGTAGATCTTCAATGGCGCGTTCTCGGTCGCCTTGCTCAATGCCCTGCTCAATGCCCTGCTCAATGCCCTGCTTGATACCCTGCTCAATGCCCTTTTCCGTGAAATACTGCACTACCGACGACTCGTACATGGTCTCCTCCGCGATGATGGTCGTAATCGTGTCTAAGTTATACACCAACCCGCTCAATACCGCAAGATTGGCCAAGTAATTGGCCTGGCGGGATTCGTCCAGCGGCACCTGCTGTGCCCGGTTGACACACTGGCGCAACCACCCCTCGGCATCCAGTCCGGCGGGCGGCTGCATCAACGGCGCAAACGGCAGCAAGCCCGAAGGCCCCTCCTCGAGTATGCGTTGGCCATCGAGCTCAATCAGCCGACTCACCTTGTATTGCACCAACACCCGGTAGCCGTGCCGCTCTTGGAGATAATACCCCGGATCGCTCCGGCCGGCGTCTGGACGCAGATAGATGACGTTGGAGTAGATCGGGCACTTATGCTGCTCGATGCTGCGTCCGATATAGCCGACCATGCGGAGGGGCATGGGCGGTTTGCTGTCGGTGGTTTGAAACTCGTGATGGACCAACGCCTCCACGCCATCGACGTGGACGCGAATGAGGCTATC
The DNA here is from genome assembly GCA_965242865.1 of Candidatus Latescibacterota bacterium. Taxonomy (GTDB): domain Bacteria; phylum Latescibacterota; class UBA2968; order UBA8231; family UBA8231. The sequence goes on along the minus strand of CBDETK010000013.1, from coordinate 2,153,699 downwards.
GGTGCGATGGGTTTCGACGGTGGTTTGCTCGGTCTCGACGACGCCGTGGACTTGGATGTCGTCTTGTTGGAGGGCGAATCGGGCGAAGTCCGTTGGGTAAGTGTGGATGAGATGCTTGGCGATGGTGTCGAATTCGGCCATGGGTTCTGCCTTGGTTGCGGGTGAGGTGGTATCCGCAACAGGCAAAAATCGTGCCACGGCGGCGGCTCAGAGTGTAAGTCTCGTCGCCTCAACCCATGCAAGCCGGGCAGGTGATCCTCCATGCCTACCGAGTACCCAGCGCGATGCCCGATGGCGTACTCAATCCCGTGATGAGGTCATCGACCATTGAGCCATCGAGGTTGGCACACTGAATCTCACCCTCGCCAAAGATCCCCCAGTACATCTTTCTGTTCACCAAATCCAGCGCGATGCTCAATGGCGTATGCAATCCCGAGGTGATGAGGTTTTCGACCATTGTGCCATCGAGGTTGGCACGCTGAATCCTATCCGCATTCGTGCCATATTCCGTCCAGTATAGGGCGGGCACTGGTTCCGGCTCCGTCGGTTCCGGTTCTTCTGGATAGACTTGGACGGTTTCGACGCGGGGGTATTTTTCGATCACCGCTTCGACGCGGAGGCCGCTTGTTATCGCGGCGGCGAGTTGTTGGTTGGCCGCGTGCTGGCTGAGGGCGTTTTCCATCACGCCCAGCCATTGCAGGTTGGTCAGGCTGGCCAAGGGACTTATATCCGCAATCGCGTTGTCGCCTAGCTGGAGCCATTGCAGGTTGGTTAGGCGAGCTAACGGCTGCACATCCGTAATCTCGTTGCCCCACATATCCAGCGTGCGCAAGCTGATCAGGCTGGCCAGCGGCCTCGCATCCGCCACCTTGTTCCCCCACAGCGACAGCGTGTGCAGATTGGTTAGGCTCGCCAACGGACTCACGTCGGTAATCGCGTTGCCCCGCAGATACAGCGTTGTCAGGGCCGTCGCGTGTTCGAGGCCGGCCACGCTCTCAATGTCTTTATAGATCGCGTCGAGTTCGGTCAGGGATGCCAAGTCCGCCGGGGTCAGAGGCCCTGACGGGCGATCCAACGCCTCCCGCACCGCCCGCTCCAGATTGGCGTCGGCGAACTCAACGGCGGTTGATTGGGTGCTATCGGCGTCAGCGTCAGCTTCGGCCTGTGTGCTATCGGCCTCGGCTTCGGTTTGGCGAGGGGATTCCGCCCTCGGTCCTTGGCAGACGGGTTGCGGGGGTGGTGCAGGAAACATGGATCAGCATAAAGGCCGCACGGCAGCGTGCGCTTGGGGTCGTGCGGCCAGACCGACGCGACGCCCAATGGCCGCACACGATCCGGCGGCCGATGCTGAGAAGTAGAGAGTGTGGTGCTTGGTGCTAGCGGAGAATTTTCGGGGGAGATGGGGATAAGTCATTGTTTTTCAATAACTTACGACACATTAAATCCAACGATGAATCCAAGCACCCAACAGGGTTTTGCCCCACAGCAAGACCCCTGCCTGATATGAAATGCTTAACCATCGTCTCGTTCATTACGTCAACCCCAAATTCGCCGCCAAAATGCGGTTTACAAGGCCACCACAAAACAGCCGGACGTTGCTATTCTGCTCATGATACCCTGTCCACGCTGTAATCATAAAAATACCGTCAAGAACGGCCGGCGGCAAGGCAAGCAACGGTATCGGTGCCGGGGCTGTGGCTGTACCTATACGCAAAGTTGGTCGGGTAAAGTGCATCCGCGGATCAAGCCGATGGGGCCGCCCACCAAATAGCGGTGTACTGAAAAGACCCGATGAGGGCATTGGGTTCCAACATCGCAGCCGTAAGGCCCGATAGTACGACGAGTCCCAACAGGGCAGCAACAAATCGGTTTTCCGAGGGGTCGTCGCGGTTTGCGACCAGCCTAAAAGCGATGAGCAGGATGAGTCCTGCCATAATCGTAAACCAAATCGGGGCGAGGACTCCGCAGTATGTCGTCCACTTGATCCACAGGTTGTGAATCTCGATTTCGGGCTTGCGATGTCCCCTGAGCAACACCTGCTCGAATCCATATCCAAGAAAGGGCCGCTCGGCAATCCGTCCGAGGCCGATTTTGTACCCCTCAAACCGCGTGGTGCCGAGAGTGTCCAAGTTGGCTAAGAAACGGGGCAGTACGGAGGGTCTGGGTCGCTCTACGGCGGCGGGCTTGGGGCGGTCTGTGTCGGTCGGTCTGGGTCTGTCTGTCTCTATATGGACGGGTCTAGGTCTATCCACGTCAGCGGGTCTGGGCTTATCTACGGCGGCTGGCTTGTGTGTGTCTGGGTCGGTCGATCTAAGTCTGTCTATATCGACTAGGGCCAAGAGGCGGTCCAGCCCTACGTGGCTGGAGCATGCTGGGTTTTGGCTAGAGACGATGATCCCACCGATCACTATTCCGGTGAGAATACCTGAGTAGGCCAACCATCTCGACTGCCGCGGGAAGGCCAATATGGCGATTGAAACCGCTGAGATTAAAAAACCAGTGCGTCCGCCGGTCATAAATTGGCTGACAAAGAGGATGCTCGCCAACGCGGCCCCCAGCATAGCCCGGTGCTCTTGCTTTAGTCTCCAATGCGTCCCCTCGCCCATCAGCAAGCCTATGCAGGGCAATAAGAGAATCAGGCTGATTGACCATTGCGTTGGGCTCGAGCCGAACCCTATGCTGTACGCCGGCCGCCAAAACTGGTCGCAGGGATTCGTCCAATTCGGTATCTTGGCGAGCGCACTCACCAGCGCAAATGCGGCCAAGGGCAAAATTATCACTAGGGCGCGGGTGAGGATGACGGAGATGTTTTCGCCCTGACGCGCCAGATAGAAGAAGCACCACATTAGCCCGGCGGCGTACCCGATGTCCATGACGAACATGACGTTTAGGACCACCGCTGGGGCTTGGACCACCCCGGGGGCCGACAGGAGGATCAGGGCCAAAAACCCCAGCGGCCCCAGGGCCCGCGCCGGCAGCCGGAGCTTGCCCGACAGCAGCGGTGGGATCAACACAACCGCTACCGCCGCTACCGCGAGCACGGCCTTGAACAGGTGCAGGTACTTGTCGCCAATCAAGTGATAGACCGGTGCCAAGCCCAGATACAGGCTGAGCAGCCAACTATTTCGGTGGTGGTTCACAGACAACGGGAGGTGGCGGCTCACGAACAACGGGAGGCGGGGTAGCTCACGAACAACGGGAGGCGGGGTAGCACTTGCACTGAATAGAACCGGTCTCAGAAGGAATTGCGACTACGAGAAAGCACCGCTACGCCGGCCAGCGGCGTCGTTCCCGCGAAAGAACGTCACCCCGTGCTCTGACACGGGGCGGGAATTTGGATGTCGTAGCCAAGCGCGAAGTAGAGAGTGTGGTGCTAGCGGAGAATTTTCGGTGGGGAGGGGGGGTAAGTCGTTGTTTTTCAAGGACTTACGACACATTAAATTTGACGACGATTCCAAGCACCCAACAGGGTTTTGCCCCACAGCAAGACCCCTGCCTGATACGAAATGCTTAACCATCGTCTCGTTCATTCGTCAACCGATCGTGCCAATTTTGCCGCTGTAACGGGCAGGCACGGGGGCCTGCCCCAACGAAATTCTAACGGGTAGGCACGGGGGGCCGCCCCTGATTGTAGGTTCTTTGCCATCGTTAAATAAATAAAAGCCTAAACACAGAAGCCGCAACCTTGCTTACTTCTACAATTCTAAGACCGCTTCTTAGTGCTCTTTGATGCTGCCCATCTGGATCTCGATGTCCTCGCGGTTGGCCACCCGCTCTAGCTGGCCATCGCGGATCCAAGCCATGCGGTCGGCTGCGGTAAGCATTTTGTCGTCGTGGGTCACGGTAATGATCGTCGTCCCCATCTCCTGTTGCAGGCTTTTCATGTAGTTGATGATTTCCTGCCCGGTGTTGCTGTCGAGGTTGCCGGTCGGCTCGTCCGCGAGGATGATGCGCGGCTTGTTGACGAAGGCGCGGGCAATGGCTACGCGCTGCTGCTGCCCCCCTGACAGCTCGGAGGGAATGTGGTGCGCCCTATCGTCTAGGCCGACGATCTTCAAACACTCCATCGCCCGCCTTTCGCCCTCGGCCGTGGTCATGCCGGCAAACACTGTGGGCAGCGACACGTTCATCAGCGCGCTCATCACCGGCAAGAGGTTGTAGGTCTGGAAAATGTACCCCAGCTCAAAGCAGCGCACGGCCGCGAGTTGCTGCGCGTTGAGCGTCGCCAGATTGACGCCCTCGATGAGCACCTCGCCGTCGGTGGGCGTCTGCAGGGCGCCGATCATGTTGAACAGCGTGCTCTTGCCCGACCCCGAAGGCCCCATAATGGCGAAAAATTCGTTTTCGTACACCTTCAGGCTCAAACCGCGCAGCGCGTGAACATGCGTTGATTCGTCGCGGTTTTTGGCATTGTAAACCATCTTGACTTCTTGGACATCGACGATCACATCGCGGCCATTTAACATAACGCACTCCTGCTAGTGGGTATTGCTGCTCAAAGGGGGATCAATCTAAAATGGACCGCAGGGCCGGTCAAATTTGGCGGCGCGACCTTTAGCTCACCTGCTGCTCCTTGAGCCGCGTGATTTCATCGCGCAGGTGCGCGGCTTTTTCAAACTCCAAATTGGCCGCGGCCGCCTTCATCTGCTGCTCCAAGTCGGCGAGCAGCTCGGCTTGGTCTTCTATTTCTCGATAGTCGACCGTTGGCTCGGCCGCCAGTTCGGGCGCGACGCCGCGCACACTTTCGAGCACTGAGGTCGCTTGGAGGATCTCTTCCCGACTGCGGTAAATGGTCTCCGGCACAATGGCGTACTCGGCGTTGTACGCCTCCTGCTTGTGCCGCCGGCGATAGGTCTCGTCCATGGCCTTCTGCATGGAATTGGTGACGCGGTCGGCGTAGAAAATGACCTTGCCGGCCGCGTTGCGGGCGGCGCGGCCAATGGTTTGGATCAGCGCGGTCTCCGAGCGCAAAAAGCCCTCCTTGCTGGCGTCGAGCACGGCCACCAGCGAGACCTCGGGCAAATCCAAGCCTTCGCGCAACAGGTTGATTCCCACCAGCACATCAAACGCCCCCAAGCGCAGGTCGCGGAGGATTTCGACGCGGTCCAAGGTCTCGATATCCGAATGCAGGTAGCGCACTCGGATGTCGAGCTGTTCAAAGTAGTCGGCGAGGTTTTCGGCCATGCGCTTGGTCATCGTCGTGACCAAGACCCGCTCGTTCCTTTCGGCTCGCAGCCTGATCTCCTCGACGAGGTCGTCGATCTGCCCCTCTTGGGTCCGCACCTCAATCGAGGGATCGACCAACCCGGTGGGCCGGATCACCTGCTCGACCACCACGCCGCCCGACTGCTTTAGCTCGTACTCGGCGGGCGTGGCGGACACGAACACCGTCCAGCCCATCCGCTCCTCAAACTCCTTGAACACCAGTGGCCGATTGTCGTAGGCCGATGGCAGCCGGAAGCCGTGATCGACCAAGGTCTCCTTGCGCGAGCGGTCGCCGCGAAACATGCCGCGGATCTGCGGCACCGTAACGTGCGACTCGTCGATAAAGAGCAGGTAATCTTCGGGGAAGTAATCGAGCAACACATAAGGCGCGGACCCCGGCTGGCGGCCGTCCATGTAGCGCGAGTAGTTTTCGATCCCCGGGCAGAAGCCGACTTCGCGGATCAGTTCCACGTCGTACTTGGTGCGCGTCTCCAGCCGATGCGCCTCCACCAGCTTGTTTTCGGTGCGCAGGTCGAGCAGATGACGCTCCAGCTCGACGAGGATTTGCTGGCAGGCTTGCTCGGTCCGCTCCTCGTCGGTCACGTAGGCTTTGGCCGGAAACAGGCTGACGTGTTCGCGCGGCTCCAACACGTGGCCGGTGAGCGCGTCGATCTGGTAAATGCCCTCGATCTCGTCGCCAAACATCTCAATGCGCACGGCGCGTTCTTCCGACCCGGGCACGATCTCGACGATATCACCCCGCACCCGAAAACAGCCGCGTTGCAGCTCAAGGTCGTTGCGGCTGTAATAGATGTCTATTAAGGCGCGCAAAAGGTCGTCGCGCTCGATTTGCTCGCCTCGGCGCAGGGAAACCTTTTGCCGGTCGTAGTCGCGGGGCGAGCCAATGCCGTAAATGCACGAGACAGTAGCGACGACGACCACGTCGCGGCGCTGCAACAGGGAGCTGATGGCCTTGAGCCGCAGCCGGTCGATTTCCTCGTTGCGCTCAACCTCCTTTTCGATGTACGTGTCCGTACTCGGCTTGTAGGCTTCGGGCTGATAGTAGTCGTAATAGCTGACGAAATATTCGACCGCGTTGTCCGGGAAGTATCCCTTGAGTTCGCCGTAGAGCTGGGCGGCCAGCGTCTTGTTGTGCGAGATGACCAAAGCCGGCATCTGCAGCTCTTGGATGACGTTGGCCATCGTGAAGGTTTTGCCGCTGCCAGTCACGCCCAAAAGCGTCTGGTGGGCGTGCTGCTGCCGCACCCCCTCGGCGAGCTCGGCGATGGCTTGGGGTTGGTCGCCTGCGGGCGCGTACTCGGAAATTAGCTTGAACTGCTCCATGAACCCTCCTCGTGGGCGGCCAATCTAGCCGAGTGGCAGTGCTCTGTCAATGCGTCCTCAGCTCTTGGTGACACGATAACACCGATTTGCTGCCATCGTGTCGCCAAGAGACGATTTGCAAATTTACGCTGATTTGCATTTATCTCTTTAGAAACAAGGAGTTATAGATTTTTTGGCATATTAAAGCGACGTGTGGCACGATACTTGCTATTCTAAAACAGTCTCTTGGACGCCGCAGGCTCGAGAGACCAGACAGCGGTGGCCGGCCGGTAACCGAAAGGCGGTTAGTAGAATGATACATAGCCAAAGAATCCAACGGATCGTTCCTCGTAAATTTGTGCCTCCGAGTGATGGTAAGGAGATAGAATGCAAAGGTATTAAGTACTTCATCGGTAAGAGAATCGGCCGCGGAGCGTTCGGTGATATTTTCGATTGTCTCGACGAATGGGGGAACGAACTGGTTGCCAAAGTACTTGTGCCGCGGGGTCAGTCGTACGAGGCAATACGAGGCAGTTGGCTCCGTGAGTTTCAAAATCTCCAACAGCTTAGGCATCCACAAGTTACTTTTATCCATCAAGCATTTGAATGTGAAAATACTTTCTACCTCATTGTTGAGAAGTGTGAATTCACACTTAAGGATTTGATCCGTGCTAGTGCTGATAGTACTGCCGGCGAATTTTGGTTGCCGTATGTCAGCCGCGACATTCTCAACGGGCTCCATTATATCCACGACCATGGATATGTTCACAAAGACTTGCACGCAGGAAATGTTTTTGTCTCTCTCCAGAAAGATCCAATGTTCCCGGACCAGGACCCTGTTTGGAGATTCAAGATCGGCGACCTAGGGATCAGCCGCCTCGAAAAAGATATAAGCCCCAATACTACCCTCCCCCAATGGATGTTACCTCCCGAGGCCCTAGACCGTAGGTTTGGTTTTACAGGAAAGCATGTTGACATTTATCACGTAGGCTTGCTGCTGCTGAGTCTCCTGCTGAACCAAACACTAGAGTTTACACCACATGAAATTATTGACGGTCATCCAAGAAAGTGCGCCGAAGGGCTAGAATCGAGATATGCGCCTGCCATTGCTCGGGCATTGCGGCGGCATGTCACTGCTCGAACTCCCTCTGCTATCGATATGTGGAGGGAAATTTCGGAAGCGTCTAATGAAAGTGCATGAATTCACGGTCATTTTAACAGCCGACCCCAACGAAGCAGCAGCAGATCGACTCTACAGCGTCTTCAATGACGGTACGATTGTCACGATGGCTGGTGTGCCGCAGATCCACTTTCACCGCGAAGCCCCGTCGTTGGAGGACGCCATCGGTTCTGCGCTGGCAGATGTCAGCAAAGCAGGCTTTGATGTAGTCCGCGTGGAAATCGAACCGCGCAACGTTTTCACCGCGCAATCGAGCGCAATCGCGTTATGAAATACCTAATCGTCGTGGAAAAGACCGAGACCGGATTCTCCGCGTACTCACCGGACCTTTTAGGTTGTGTAGCGACGGGCGCGACCGAAGAAGAAACCGAAGCGAATATGAAGGAAGCAATCGCGTTTCACGTTGAGGGCCTGAAGCAGGAAGGATTCCCCGTGCCGCAGCCCTCTACGAAGTCCGCTTACGTTGAAGTCGCAGCATGAGGTCTGACTCGCATCCGTAGTTTCACTCAAACCACCAATTCAATTTCTCAAAAGGAGGAAAACAATGGCTAAAGTCATCGGCATTGACTTAGGCACCACCAATTCGTGCGTCGCCGTCATCGAAGGCCAAGACGCAGAGATCATCGCCAACTCCGAAGGAGGCCGCACCACGCCTTCCATGGTCGCCTTCACCAAAGAGGGCGAGCGTCTCGTCGGCCAGACCGCCAAACGCCAAGCCGTCACCAATCCGCAAAACACGATCTACTCGATCAAGCGCTTCATGGGCCGCCGCTACGGCGAAGTCGCCAACGAAATAAGCGAAGTGCCCTACGAAGTGGCCCCAGGCAGCCGCGACTTAGCCGTGGCCAAAATTGACGGCAAGGAACACACGCCCCCGGAAATCTCGGCCATGATCTTGCAAAAGATGAAGCAGACGGCCGAAGACTATCTGGGCGTGGAAGTGCAACAAGCTGTCGTCACCGTGCCGGCGTACTTCAACGACTCCCAACGCCAAGCCACCAAGGACGCGGGCACCATCGCCGGCTTGGAGGTCTTGCGCATCGTCAATGAGCCGACCGCCGCGGCGCTGGCCTACGGCTTGGACAAGGGCGGCTCCAGCGAGCAGATCGCCGTGTACGACCTCGGCGGCGGCACCTTCGACATTTCCATCCTCGAGCTCGGCGACGGCGTCTTTGAGGTCAAATCCACCAACGGCGACACCCACCTCGGCGGCGACGATTTCGACCAGAAGATCATCGACTGGCTCGCCGAGGAATTTCAAAAGAGTGAGGGCATTGACCTGCGCCGAGACCCGATGGCCCTGCAACGGCTCAAAGAAGCAGGCGAAAAAGCCAAAATCGAGTTGTCCTCCTCCACGGCGACCGATATCAACCTGCCCTTTATCACCGCCGATCAGACCGGCCCCAAGCACCTGCAAACCAGCCTGTCGCGCGCCCAGTTCGAGCGCTTGGTCGACGACCTAGTCGAGCGCACCAAGGCCCCTTGCCAGCAGGCCCTCGCCGACGCCGAGTTGCAAGCCAGCGACATCGACCAAGTGATTTTGGTCGGCGGCTCAACGCGCATCCCGAAAATCCAAGAAGTGGTGCAAGCGCTCTTTGGCAAGGAGCCGCATCGGGGCGTCAACCCCGACGAGGTGGTCGCCTTGGGCGCGGCCATTCAGGCCGGCGTGTTAGCGGGCGACGTCGACGACGTCCTGCTGCTCGACGTCACGCCGCTCGCGCTGGGGATCGAAACCATGGGCGGGGTAATGACGAAGCTGATCGACCGCAACACCACCATCCCCACCAAGAAGAGCCAGATTTTTTCCACGGCCTCGGACAACCAGCCCTCGGTGGAAGTCCACGTGTTGCAAGGCGAGCGCGAGTTTGCCAACGACAACCGCACCCTCGGCCGCTTCCACCTCGACGGCATTCCCGCGGCCCCGCGCGGCATGCCCCAAATCGAGGTGACCTTCGACATCGACGCCAACGGCATCCTCAACGTCGCGGCCAAGGACAAGGGCACCAACAAGGAGCAATCCATCCGCATTGAGGCGTCCTCGGGCCTGAGCCAAGACGAGATTGACACCATGCAAAAGGACGCCGAGGCCCACGCGGATGAGGACAAAAAGCGCCGCGAAGCCGTCGATCGCCGCAACGAGGCCGACCAACTCATCTACGCGACCGAAAAGTCCGTTGCCGAGCACGGCGACAAGCTAACCGACGCCGACAAGAAAGGCGTTGAGGACGCGGTGGCCGCGCTAAAGGAAGCCCTCGAAGGCACGGACGACGAGGCCATCAAGCTGGCCATGACCGCGCTGCAACAGGCGTCGCACAAGCTGGCCGAGGAGATCTACAAGGACGCCCAAGCCCAACAGGCGCAGGACAGGCCAACCCCGGAGGGTGCCGCCGGTCAGCCGAAAGGGGGCGGAGACTCGGGGGCGGTGGATGCGGACTTCAAGGTGGTAGATGACGACAAGAAGTAGGGGGGTTTCAGACCGCTTCTTAGAAGCAAGCGGTCTCATAACTTGCGAAGGGCATTAGGTCTTTTGCTCTTTTTCCTATTCTTGTATATTGCTTCCAAGGAGAGGTCGCCGTGTCTCGCCATACATCCGAGTTTTAGGCGAGACACGGCGTCCCCAGCGGAAGTCAGATTCTTAACACCATGAGCGAGTTTATATAGAACTCGATTACAATGATAGCCATAGATTTATTCGCCGGCGTCGGTGGGATGAGCACAGGTGCTGCCCAAGCCGGAATTGATGTGAAATTCGCTGTTGAGTCCGATCAATACGCTGCCTGTGCATATCGCAACAATCATCCGCATTGCGAGATTTTTGTTGACGACATTCGCCGATTACCTTCAAAAAAAATTAGGCAGATACCTCGCGGTTCGGATGGTACTGTTGTCTTTGGGGGACCTCCTTGTCAGGGTTTTTCGTATTCCAATACACGCACCCGTGGGATAAAAAATAAAAATAACTGGTTGTTCGATGATTTCGTCCGTGTGGTTAAAATCTGGCAACCTGATTTCGTCGTATTTGAAAATGTCCGAGGAATTGTCGATACGGATAAGGGAATTATTCTCGACATCATCATTGATCGATTCAAACTATTGGGTTATACGATAAATTGTGGCATATTAAATGCTCTTGACTTCGGTGTGCCACAAAGACGTAACCGATTTTTTTTAATAGGTTCACGAATCAATAAAGAGATTGAACTACCCCGACCAACAGTATCGCTACCGACGACAGTTGAGGATGCTATTGCCGATCTGCCTCATCTCGTAAATGGCACCACTGAGTCATGGTTGCCTTATGGTAATATCCCGCCATCTACATACGCCGAGGAGATTCGCCAAGGATTAGCTGGGTGCTCCAGCCATTTGGTTACTAAGAATAATGATGAAGTAATACGTCGATACCGATTTGTTCCCCCGGGAGGTAATTGGGAGGACATTCCTCTGAAGATGATGAAAAATTACAAAGACCGGCACCGATGCCACACGGGTATTTACCATAGACTCCGTTACGACCGTCCGTCTATTGTCATTGGAAATTACCGAAAGAATATGCTCATCCATCCATCACAAGATCGAGGTCTTTCGGTTCGTGAAGCCGCTCGGATACAATCGTTCCCCGATTCATACGAGTTCGCTGGATCCATTGGATTTCAGCAGCAGCAGGTCGGCAACGCTGTACCCCCACTGCTTGCGAAGGCTGTGTTTAGACAACTTCAAGACAGTTGTGTTTGAGAGAACAATATAGGGAGTAAAAAGGTGCCAACTTTTGACGAGCAACTGCGCGACAAAATTCTGGAACAATTTGAAGGAAGTAAGGGAAGAGAACTCGCCAGTGCCTACGAGCAAGCCCAGTCAAAGCTCGAAAGGGAAGTGTACCCGAACATTCAAGGTGCTGAACCAAGTCTCTCCGATCACGGTGCAACGCATGTGTCAAATGTGAAGCAGAACGTCATTCGTCTTCTCGCAGACGACGACATGATCAAAGATCTATCAGGTATCGAAATGTATTGCCTCGGAATGTTTATCATCTTCCATGATGCAGGTAATGTTTATGGACGAAACGATCATCACAAGAATGTCTCCAACATTTTTGATCGCATTCGCGGAACGGATGCATCGCTCCGCCGTGAAAAGACGCTAATCGTTCGATCCACACGTGCCCATACGGGAACTGCACAAGACGGTTCACAGGATACACTCAAAGAAGTTGGCGAAGTCGATCAATTGGAAGGAAGCCGTGTACGGTTGCGCGAATTAGCAGCTATTCTTCGCTTTGCCGATGAACTAGCGGAAGGTCCTCAACGAACGTCGGATTTTATGCAAAAGGAAGGTCTTTATGAACCAGAGTCACAACAATTTCATGATTATGCGTCTAGTACGAACATTCTAATTGACCGTCAGAACAACCGAATTGTTTTAACGTACGAGATAGATATAGATGTGGATAGTACCGACGAGATCCGTGAGAAACATCTTTCAGACCACTTAAACCGTACTTATCAGAGAATTCAAAAACTCAATCAAGAACGGCAGTACGCTCGCTATTATAGTCCTCTTCTCGAACCGTTTAAGTTCACTCAAGTTACCTTTAACTTTCACTGTGGTAGTGATATACTCGATATTGATCTTATGCCGCTCAAATTGACTGATATAGTAATTCCTGGGGACCAAACAAAGGAGATTGCAGACATAAATTCGGCTTACTCAATTGATGCCCTTGTTGCTGACCTACTTTCTAAATGCCCGCGGAGATAGCCATTATGAATAACAATAATCCGTTTGAGTACGAGGCCGCAAATAACCTCACTGATGAGATGATAGTGGACTACTACATTGACGACTTCAATTATTCTCGATTCATTCAATCCAAACGCAATGTCTTTTTGGTTGGTGAACGTGGCAGTGGTAAAACCATGGCCTTGCTATTTAACAGGTGGCGGCTTCAGAAACTTCTCGCAGAGAGGGAAGGAAAAGAGCCATCGTTCTCGGCAATCGGTGTGTATATACCCTGCAATACGCCGCTAACTCACAAAACAGAATATCAACTGCTCAACGACTTTCAAGGGTCTGTGCTATCGGAGCATTTTCTCGTATTGTCAATCGCATACGGCTTGGCTGAAACTCTTGCAGAAATACCTGATGTACTTGAAGGTTCTGACGAATCACATCTACATAGTGAGACGAATTTTGTAATGGGAGGAGAGTTGCCAGAAAGTGTAAGTTTCTTTGAAGCCGTTAAGCAGTTCCTTCAGAGAGAGTTATTGGTCACTCAAAGAACGATCAATAGCGGAAACGAGGAAACGTTCTATGAGAATACGTTTTCGTTTGCATCTGTACTTGTTCCAATTCTAAATATGTGTTCTAATAAAATTCCGCGGCTTAAAAATTCTCATTTTCTTCTTTTGCTTGATGATGCACATGCGCTGAATGAACATCAAGTCCGCGCATTGAACTCTTGGATAGCGTATCGCGATCATTCTCTTTTTAGCTTTAAGGTAGCGGTCGCTAAAGTTGGTACTCAAACAAAAATCACGTCATCTGGTGGATCGATTCTTGAAGGGCATGACTACACACAAATTGACTTGGAAGCACCTTTGCATAACAAGAATACCAATTTCTACAAACTCGCTTGCAGTCTAATTGAGCGACGGCTGAAGAAGGCATCTATTTCCGCCACTCCCAAAGAATTCTTTCCAGTGAGTGCTACTATGGAAAGGGACTTAGAAAAATCAGAGAAAATAGTTCGAGAGGAGGCTGTTCGTAAATTTGGAGAAGAAAACAGAAAGCCTATAAATGATTATGTGTATAAACATAAAAGGGCGCATTATTTTAAGAACCGTCCATCAAAAGCGAATAGGCCACCATACTCCGGTTTTGAAACACTAGTGTTTATATCAACCGGCGTGATCCGAAATCTTCTCGAACCGTGTTTTTGGATGTTCGATAGCGTAGTTTCTAAGATGAAAGAAACGGAAAGAGAAGGAGGCTTGGAGAGAATTTCCAATATACCCTCAGAAATACAAACCAAGGTTATTTTGGAACGGAGCGAACGTACTTGGGAGTGGGTAAAGGACAGAGTCGCGCAGGATATTGAGGACTGTTCTATGGAAGATGGCCGACGGATATTTAATCTGCTTGATGCCCTTGCTGTCCATTTCCGCGATCGACTTCTACACCATCCATCGGAGCCGTGTGCCCTGTCATTTACTATTTCTGGCCGGGACCAAGATATAATGGTCAATTTGAATCGCTTAATTGAATTACTGCGGAAGGCACAGCTATTATACATACGAAGTGGTTCGGCTAAGGATGAAGGCAGAAGAGAAACTCATTATATGCCAAACAAAATCCTCTGGCCAATTCGCGGTCTTGATCCACATGGCCAGCATGCAAGGGTCTCGATACCAGCCGCTGCTCTTTGGAAGGCGACGGAAAGCGGAACGCTTGATATAGGGTTGAATCACCAAGATGATAACCAGATGGAGTTATGGGATGAACAACAGTAATTTACTCGTCACTTTCGCGAGCTGGGAAGATCGCTTCAGAATAGGATTCGAGCGTAATTTGGAGAAGATCGGCCTTCAGAAAGTGCTAGTGTTTTATTTCAGCAGTTATGCGAACCGAACGCAAGCGAATCGAGATGAGGTTGAAAAGACATGCAAAGCTGGGTGTATTGAGTATATTCCAGTAGAACTTGACATTGACGAACCCGCAGATAATTGGCGGAAAGTACTGGACTCTATTGAACGGGTTATTGCAGAATGTCGAGGGACCTTAATTGATATCTCGACTATGCCACGCGAAATAATTTGGTATGTATTGTGGCAAGTTGAGCAAAATTCAATACTAGCACGGTACGTGTATCACCGTCCTAGTAACTATGGAAGCGAGTGGTTAAGCAGAGATCCCCGAGCTCCACGGCTTGTATATAAACTCTCAGGGATTGCGGCCCCGTCAGCTAAGACAGCACTTTTGGTAACTGTGGGCTTTGATCCCTCAAGAGCAGAGAGGCCCATCAGTTGGTATGAGCCGGCAAAGCTAATGCTTGGCGTTCAACATCCATCGCCTTTTCCGCAGAACGAGAACGCTGTGAAGACTTATAATGAAATAATCGATAAATACAAAAAAGAATACGACTGCGAGAGATTTGAGTTAGATGCTTTCGCTGAAGATCGAGGAATGTCCGCAATCCAAGATGTCTTGGAGCAACTTGGCTCTTCTTACAACATAATCATGAGTTCCTTAGGGCCAAAGCCCACAGCCATAACGTTGTACAAAATCCAAAGACAAAGGCAGAAAATCGGGCTTGTTTATGCCCCCTCTAATCAATTTAATGAGAATTATTCAAGCGGCATCGGGCGGTGTTTTGAGGGTACTTTGTAATAGTTGCAAATAGTGGCGGTAATCGTTGGCCCAATCGACGAATTGTGCGTCGTCGGCTAGTTGCCCCCGGCTGTACTGGTCAAAGAACTCTCCCGAATCCATCTGTTGCTGATTTTCATAGGTACTCAACCGCTTGGTCACGGCAATGAGCGCGTCAATGGGCGAAGTGTATTGGATGGTTTGTTTTTTCATAGGAACCTCTTTTTAGTAGTCATAAGTGCAGCACTCCTCACACCCGAAACGCCTTCATCACCTCGTCCCCTAGCACACGCGCCAGATTCTTGGGTTGATTGCAGCGTGCCGTCTTGATAGTCAACTGGCGGCCGCGAAAGAGAACCTTGGCGCGGTTAAGCGTCTTGCGTTGCTTGGGGTGAATGCTCTTGCCATGGAATAGGACCGGGTGGCATATAGTCCTGAAAGCTGTCGGCACGAAGCGAGCGGCGAACTCCGCGCCCCGTTGCAATTGCTCGGACACCGCCGATGCGTCAACACCGCCGCTTTTGAGCTCCATCGGAACCGTGAAGAGAATGTCTTGGCCTGCATTAGTAAAAAAGAGGATATAATCGCATTGTTTACCTTCTTCCATCTAGTGAGCCGGGAACGCCCGATCCGCGTCGATCACGACTCGACGAGATGGAACATCCTCCATGGACACCCGGCATCCATCGCGGCTGCACGAATTGCTGAGGTTGTCGGTGCCCACTTGTGACTGAATTTCGTCGAGAACCTCATTCATGCTCGCGTTCCTCGAGTTGGTTTTGTAGGTTCGCTGAGCGGTTGTAAAGTTCTTCAGCGACGCCTTCGTACTCATTAGGCTCCACGCCTTCGCTGCGGTCAAACGGGATTTCCTCCACGGTCGAACCCGACGTTCCATCCTTGCGGAATAACCAGATTCCCACCTCGCTTGGCCGGAGCGAACCCGAAAGGGGTTCCCCTGTTTTCTCTTTTAGTTCCCCCTCCCGCATCAGGTTGCCGAGTTCCTTGAGCAACCAGTCGCTGTGCGTCGTGACCACCGCTCGGATCCCTGTGCAGATCATGCGCCCTAGGGTCTCCGCCATCTGGGTCTGGGCGGCGGGATGAAGATGCGCTTCGGGCTCCTCAATGATGACCGTGTCGCCACGTCCGATAGCACCGCGGAGAAACAGCACAACGGGAGCGAGTTCGGACACCATGGATGAAACGCGGGTCAGGCGAACCTCCTCTTCGGTTGCATACGGTCGGTACACAAATTCTGGGAACCCTCCCGATAGGGACCGCCTAGTCCTAATCTGTCCGGCCAGCACCTCGCGTTCCAGTACTTCCGCTACTTCCGCTAGTGCGTTCACTGACGGGTTGGTTGATCGGTGCTCTTCGTAAAGGATGAGATGCTGCATGAAATCGGCCATTACACCTGAAAGCGTCGGAAGCTCGGGAAAATGTTCCATTCTCACGTGGGGGGAACGCGCCACGAGAGCACTGGCGATGAGGCGATGGCTCTGCATGGTACCGCTGCGGGCGGCCGGCAAGTAATGCGTCTCGCGTTCGCGAACAGAGTCGATCCAGTGCGAGGGGTCGCCATGGAAACGGTCCGCGATTCGTCCATCCGTGATGGCACCCGATTCGGCGATCTCCATGCGGAAACGCCAGAGGTCTTGCTCTTGTTCACTGATAGCCAGCGCAACCTCCATCCTGTTGGATTGACCGGAGAATCGAACTAGACCGGAAACCGACTCCAGAGCGAAACAGCGTCTGAGTTCTGTCTGTAGAAACTCGCCCAGAAAATCGGGATCACTGACAGCCGCCTGTGCTGCATCGCGCACACTTCTGGGCAGGTCGGAGAACCTGAATGTCCGCCCCTTGACATCTAACTTCTTGAGAAAGTCTTGGAGCTCTTGCTGTGCCTCAGCATCCGTGGCCAGTCCATAAGGTAGCCCTTGAAAAAAGGGATGACGATAGCGGCGCATACTAGGAAGCCGTGGAAATCCACCCAGAATCCGGTGCAAGGCGTAAATCAAAGTGGCGAAATAAGTCTTGCCGGTATTGCTCGGACCGACGAATACGGTCAATGGGCGCAGATCGACGGTGCTGCTCGCGATGGGGCCGAAATTTGTTGCCGAAATCCGAACATCGGGATGGGTCGCGCCTGTGGAGTTCCCAAGTTCGTTCATTGCGAGTCTCCTGTTTTTGGCCTACTCTGCCCAGCCGGTCTCAGTTCACTGGCCCCAAGCACCTTTTTGCCGCTATCTACCGACATACGAGCACCGCCGGGCACGTATTCACTGCTGTGCAGGATGCCGATATGCCCTTGGAGAAAGTCCGCCAATGTTCCTTGTGCCGCTGACGATTGCCGCTCGGATTGAACGTAGTGTTTGAGCCACAGCCGAAACTGCTCGTTCAGCGTAGTGTGCTCTTCTGCGGCGCGTTGATACGCCGCTTCGATTAGCTGCTCGTCAGCACTCAGCGTTATGTTTTTCATTTTCTCAGCTTTCTCTGATCGTTTACCCGGTCAGTAAGTGTAGCACTCCCCCTCACACCCGAAACACCTTCATCACTTTTGGGGGGTCAATAAGCTACTCGGCCTGAGAAGTTGGTGCGTCGTCAGTGCCCTCCGCTTCCTTACGCTGACGAGCGAGAGAGGGATGCTTTGCGTGTCGCACCTCGGGGAGGGGGTCTTCTTTGGAAATCTCCAACCAGCGAGTAACTGTCGGGTCGTCGCTAAAGCCACGCTCCGCCATTGCCAAGGCAAGGTGGGCACAGCCCCAACGCAGAAGCGGTACGTCGAAGTCATCGCCCTGATCGTGTTCCCTGTCGTAGCGTAACTCCTCGGCCAGATAACCGAGACCCTGTATCGCCAATTGCCCAATGACTTCTCGCTGAGCTTCGCTCCCCTCCGCAAACACCCACTTAGCGGTCTGCAATGCCTGTGCGAGAACCACTTTCCTACGGGTAGCGATTATGATGCCGATTTCACGAATCAAATCGTCCGACGGAGGACAGAGTTCAGGTGTTGAGGCGGACTCGACCAACCAAAAGAGCAATCCCCATGCTGCGTTCTTGGCCGAGGTGCTATCATCAGATGTCAATTCCATCCTCACCAATAAAGCGATTTTATCAAGATGATCAGGCAATGCCCTAACGATGCCGGCGATAAGCTCTAGTCCTGGCGTGTCGGAACCTTTTAAGGCTTGAATTTTTTTGTAGAGCTTTTCACCGATAGGCATAGGAATTTGGATTTCAGAAATGACCATGCGCAGGCCGATGATCGCACGCCGGGTAGGTTCGCGGAGTTGCCTCTCAATAGGACCGAAGAAATGACTTGGCACTGGAGTATCTGACCACTGCTCAACTACCTTAATCAGGTAGGCCCGTTCGTCTTCCGATAGCTCCAGTGGACGCTGGTGATTTTTCAGACAAGATATGGCGTTCCCGACTTGCCAGAGAATATCGTCGTGACTAGGCGCATCTCCTTGTGGCGCATTGCCGGCGGTGAGCCATTTGCGACGGAATCGCTGTTCCGCCAAACCAAGCTCAGGTTCGGGGAGCAAGATAAATACCCAGTCCAAGAGATCAGTTTCGCCGGGCAGATCGTTGGGACCAGTGTACTTTTCGCTCCAAAGAGCTTGAGCAACTTGCGACGATTCAGCTTCTGTCAGTCGGCCCCAAAACCCCACAGGCACTATTCTAAGGGACGCTCGCTTGTGTGCTTCACCTCCAGCATGTAGGCCACGCACCAATAAACTGACGACTTCCTGCCAGCGGTGCTCATTGTCGGCAGTCCGGGGCAGCGAAAAAAGTTCATCGTCTTGTAGCAACTCTCCAGGATCTGGATAGCGGATAGCGGATTTCGCCGTAAAGTTGTCCATTCCGATGATAGGCGAACTCAACAAATCGAGAGCACGAGCAGTTCGGCGATCTTCCGGCAGAGTTTCCCCCGAGCGTTTCAACAGGTCTCGGACAGGGGCTGCCATCTGTAGATATTGTGCAACTTGCTGGTTTCGATAATGCTCCAGTGCCTTGTTGAAGATGGCTTCTGCCGTATCGGGGTCTAGACGAAGGACCAGCCGTGATAGTGCCTCCATTGCGACACCCATTCGCTCAATCCAGAATATAGGGCGGAGTCCACGTGCAGCCGTGCTAACCATCCGGGGTAGCGCATACTCGATCAAGCTATTACAGATCTCCGCCAGTGTCTTCGCTGAATCTGCTGAAAGGGTGGCCACCCGAGTGCGCGAAAAAACCTGGGTAAGCATGGGGTCTTCGTAGTCCGAAACTCGGAGAACTAGACGTACGGCCATCTCTGGATTCGTCATGGACAATTTACCCGCAGCAAGTTTTAATATATCCGAGGCTACGACTGGAGGTAGTCCGGCCACTTCGGAGAGTCGGATCGCTCGGTAAGCTGCGATTTGTCGGGCATATTCGGCATTGGAAAAATGAATTGTATCTCCTTGCTGATGGCCGAGATCGAAGGGCAGTTTTTCATCCTTTTTGTCACTGCCCTTGATTGCTTCGGCGTACCAGTGCTTCTCTGTGAACGCATCGCATTTCAGAGATGCCAACTCCCGCCATCTCGTAAAGGCTAGAGGGGCGTCGATCTGGTTTTTTACTTGTCCACTAAATTCTCTTTCAAACGCCTGTGCCTGCAACAGTGCCCAACCCTCGCGGGAAGGACCGGCTAAACTGTGCTCATCTCCGGGGTTATCACGAATAGCCGAAAGCGCGTTATTGAGCAATTCAATTGCGTCGTCCTTTCGATCCATTTCGGAAAGGATGGCGGCTTTCCGTACCATCCAGGCCGGATCGCAATTTTCAGTCTGCCAATCCTTGACCAAGTCTTCCAATCTCTCGAAGTCAAGCGCGTAAATTGCCCATAGACAACGCTCATGATGTATTCGCTGAGCGACGTCGGGATGATCGTTACGGAAAGGTGATAGTGCCGCGATCCGCTTCTCAAAGGCATCTTCATCAAAGCGAAATCGTGCAATCGTCACAAGCGCGAGCGCGACCGTGCGCCAAGCCTCTCTAACAGCGGCCCATTCAATCGTCGAATCGACGACACCGTCTATAGTACGGCGGTGGCAATCTATCGGCTTTAGGGCTTCTTCCGCCGCAGATTCAAGCTGAGGTGAGATTGGCTCCAGCAGAATTTCCTTGCGCCACACTAATTCGCGGATGGCATTCAGCCGGTCTATCGGCGCAAAGTCAGGGAGCACCTGTAGAATCGTCGGTTCCCATTCATCTGTAGATAGGCTCAGGAATGTTCGTTCGCTGCTCGGAACGGCCAACCAGCCGGGATAGATTTTCCGGTTGTGCTGCCAAATTTCAAGTAGTTGCCGGACCGAATCCGAGACGTTCTCAGATTCACTCAATTCAGAAGGGGAGTATGGCTCCTTTTTGGGAGTAACGGATGTGACCACTTCAATTGGATCAAGGTGTGTTGGCACCTCCACAGGTTCTTGATCGATTGTCGAAGGCCAAGCCGTCACATCATAGGGTTTTCCACGTTCCAGCGTGTACAGAAGCCACTCGGTTGCGTATTGGTGACGAAGGGACTCCGGCCACTCGCTAGCTTTCGGATGAAGTGCAAGATCGATAGGGACGACCTTGCGATCTTCAAGCATTCGGCGCCTGTGAGACGACAGGTTTAACCACCCGGCTAGATATATCTTCGGTGCCGCTTTCCCCAGATTGTCGCGTACCCATCCCGACCACTCCAAGAAGTTCGGATCGTCCCCTGAGAAACCAATCAGGCAGAACACGGTTTCCATCATTGCTTGCTGAGCGGTGTTCACGAAAGGAGCAAATTTCCTCGGATAAGTTCGGTAATCTTCTTCCGTAAAGATCAGCGGAAAATGAGCAGGGAGTGATCCGTGCAGTTTGACGATCCGCGGCCGGTTCGCCTGCGGAATTTCGTCCATATTTCGGACGACGCTGTAAGCGCGACCAGCCACGGAAATACGCGCCCGTTCCAAAAGGGTATCCCAATTGGTTGTGAAGACATCGCGCCAAGGAAGCCGTAGCAACCGCGTATGTAGATCGCCGGGCTTGAAATCGTCGTCCCGGATCAGGTTTCGGATGAAGCGGTGCAGATCCCCACGTCCAAACGCAACTTCATACTCTTGGGCCAACCTCAAGAAGTCGCTCGTTTGCGAGGCTTCCGCAATCGCATCGCGGTCTCTATATAGCTTGTCATATACCGCTTCTGCCACCTCGCGCCATGTCGGCGGGTCGTTTGCGTCGGGGCGGGTTTTGAGAGCATTTCTACTGAATCCGCTCCCAACCATGACGGACGCACCGCCGCCCGAACGTTGCCAAAGGGCGTCGCGGACTCGGTTGATATGACTTTGGTCAGGGATAGACATGGATTATCAACTCCCCCTCACACCCGAAACACCTTCATCACCTCGTCGCCCAGATGATTGATCACCTTTACCGCAATGCGGCCGGACGCTGGCTTGGCGAACGGGCGAGAGGTGTCGTTGTGGAGGGTTTCCCAGGCTTCTGGGTTGATCTCGGCTTTGAGCGTCGTTCGCAGTGCTTTGTACGGGTCGTTGGCGCCGAGGAAGTAGGCGTGGCGGACGAAGAAGCTCTCCTCGTTGTAGTCGGTGTCGATGAACCAGCAGGCAATGCCGTCGGCGTCGTCGCTGCGGATTTCGCCGGTGTTGGGATGGAACACATCTACGCCGTTGACCTTGACTTGGATTTGATCGTCCGGTGCGTCGAGGATGTCGATGTCTGGCTCGCCGAAGATGACGAACAGGTTGCCCTTGCCGGTGTTTTTGAGGTCGTCGGCCATGTGTAGATCGGCGTTCATGCGGGCCTTGAGCACGGGGACGCGGCCGAGTTTGTTGAACTCGGAGGCGTGGGCGTCGTAGTTGAAGGCGCAGGTGATGAGGACGTCGAAGTTGGCGTCGGCGGCCTCGCGCACGGCGAGTACGAGATCCGGGCGGGAGACAGTGCCAAATTCCGGGCCGACGAAGATGCCAGCGCGTTTCTCCGCGCCGGCGTCCGCGTCGCCTTCGGTGTAGGTTCCTTCGGCGCAGACGAGGTCGCCGGGCCAAGGTTTGATGCCGGAGAAGGCGATTTTGTCCTCTTTGTGCGCCTGCTGGACGCCGGAGGTTTTGAGGTTGTCCAAGATCATGGCGGCGAAGTCCTGTTTTTCGCCGTAGCCGAGCTTGGCTTCGGCTGCGGTGTCGATGAGTTCGTCGTTTTCATCTACGCCCAAGACGCGGCACGGCGAGCGGTTCCGGCGGGTGCCAATCCCGCTCCACGTGAGCACCATACCCTGAGGCCGCGCAAAAAACAGTGATGGGAAGTTCCGAATGGAACCCAAAAGCGACCCGGCCAAACGTATCGGTTGCTTCCTCCATCCAAGTCTTGTTGGGATACAGCACAACGACCTGTGCGCCGGCAAGCGGCTGACCGCCCGCAGATACCGACACTTCCCCTTGGATGCCCGATACCGGCGGACGAGCGGACGGTATCGTCAGCCGCAGTTCTGGGCCGCCAAGCAGTTCATACTCTGGCTCGCGCCCGGTCAGCGCCCGGGTCTGCTCGTAAATGACCGGAACCCCTTCGCCGCGTTGCTCCAAGAAATACTGCCGATCCCCGGCCCCGGCAATATCCCCGACCGCGAGCATGCGGAGAATGGACGCGAGCGTTTCGTTGCGAGTGGCTTGTCGATTGCGCATGGCCTCAATAGGCAGGGTGTTGGGCAAAGCACCCGGCGAGTACAACTCGAAGCGGTCGTCAAAAATGAAGAGCCGTATCTTCGCCTTTTCCGAGTAGTCGCGGTGGACCACGGCGTTGACGATGGCCTCAAACAGGGTGCGCGGACTAAACTGCGGAGTCTCTACGCGTCCAGGGGCCTTGCGCGCCGCGACCCGCGTATTGAGCCGAGCGAAGTGGACGGCATCGCGGATCTGCTGGTCCAACGGGCCGGTGATGGACGCGGCATCGAGCTGGCTCGCACGGCCCGACACTGTGCCGCGATAGCGCACCGCCTCGATCAGTGCGCCGCGTATATACTCATCCGGGCGCGTCGTGCAAAGCAGCACCCCGGCCACCGTGGCGCGGAGCACGCCGCTGTCGTCCTCCCGCACCAGCCCCAGCTTTGTGAGTTGGACCGTTGTAGGCTCGGTCGCGCGCGAACTCAGGAAACGATCCGCTAGGGTCGCGTCTAACGTGTTGACCCCGGTGCCAGCGACGATCCCTTCGTCCGGCCCGAGCAAGCCAGAACGCGCCCGCTGCTGAAACAAACGGTTCAATGCCTCCGGTGACAGCTCTCGCTTGGAACTACCTTGGCGGGACAGGTAGCCCCCGGGACTCTTGTGGACCAACGCGCTCTGTTCGACGGCGACGACTAGCACAAACGAACCATCGGGCAGCGCGAGCCGTTGGGTGACAAACGCCAACGGGGGACGGATGCTATCCGAGCAAAGCTCGCCGACGAAGGCTTCGAGCGCGTCCAGCTGTTGTCGGCTCATCAACCGCACTGCACCGTCGTCGGACACGCTGAAGATCAAGGTGCCGCCGATGGTGTTGCCAAAAGCGGCCAACTCGTCGGCGATGGCGTCCCGATGCGGTGCGCGGACGCGGTTGCCGCTAAACACAGCTTCCTTGAACTCAACGCGGCTGTCCTCACCGAGTTCAAGTTGCAACAACAAGCGATCACTATCCCAAAGCATTCCCATTCCTCCTAAGTACACATCCGGGATCGAGGGCGTCCCGCCCTCGACGAGGGCAAGATGCCCTCGATCCTTCGGCAGGCGGGCCGCTGGTTCGGTCATTCTCGCAACAGCGGGAATCCATGAACGCATCATGCCCTCCTTCCTTGGCGGACGGGCGGCTGCTGTCGTGTAATAAGTGAGCAACCCCTATCGCGGCAAACTCCAGTTACTCGGTCGAAACCGGGCCAACGGCGCGTTGTTTGATCATCTCGTTAAACGCGGCTTCCACCTCGTACACATCCGCAAACTCGGCAAAAGCCCAGCGGCCGCAGTCCCCGTGCTGATTCACCCCAGGCACCCAATAGGTGTCCATAGCCGCCTTCTTGTCCTTGGCGTCTTCCCCCCGATACCCCTTGATCTCGACGATTAGGTGCAGCAGGTCGTCGCCGTTGCCATCGTCGATCAGCACGATAAAGTCCGGCCGGTACGTCCGCGGCTGCGAGCCAGAGCGGTAGGGCACCTCCAAGCCTAAATTGTGGTTCTTGACGTAGGCTTTGACGCGCGGATGGGCTTCGACGACGCGACAAAACTCCGCTTCCCAGTCGCTGTCGAGGACGACGTAGTTGAGGTGGCACCGGCGGGCGTCGGTCTGCCAGCGGCGGGTTTGGGTCGTGTTGAAATGGACGTGGGCGGTCGAACCGATGGGATGGTACGGATCGAGCACGGCTTTGACTGGCCGATGGTCAATGCCCTTGCGCGTGATGGCGGCAAAGATGCGCTCGCAGGCCGTGTCCGCCAGTGCTTGATACATGAGTTGGGCCGGATAGGTGCCGCCCTTGCAGACGAGACAGGTGTCGAGCCACTCGCTGGTGATGCGCTTGAGCTGGCCGAAGAGGTAGAGCTTAGGCTCTTCGCCCGGATCGCGGAACTTTTCATAGAGCAGCCGCTGGGTCAGGTGAAAAAGCAGGGTTGCGGTCCGCAGGTCGTTGGTATGCACCAGATCGAGGTCCACGCCCTCGCCGATGATCCCCTCGTTCCGCGTACTCGACGGGCCGACCAGATCGGGCGTCAGCTCCAGCACCGAGTCCTCGTTGAACTCGGCGGCGAGCCGGTCGGCCGGCAATTCCACTCGATACCCGGCCACCCGCGGGAAACGGATTTCCAGCGCGTCGCGCGCCGGTCGCACGGCCCGCACCTGCACGGTCTCGCGCGGTGGCTTGGGCGGCGCCACCACGGGCTTGGCCGTAAAGTCAAACGGGATGCCCAAGACATCCGCGTACTCCACATCGAACAGGCCGTCCTCGTTGAGATCGTACGACTGCCGGCGCAGCGCTCGGCCAACGACCTGCTCGCACAGCAGTTGCGTCCCAAAAGCGCGCACACCGAGCACGTGGCTGACGGTATTGGCATCCCACCCTTCGGTCAGCATGGACACGGACACCACGCAGCGAATCGAAGCCCCCAGCCGGCCCGGTTTGCCCACGGTGTTCATCACCTCGCGGAGCAGTGCTGCATCGCTGATGTTGTCGGCCTGACGACGGTCGCCGGTGCGCTCGATGATTTCTCGCCGAAAGCGGTCGATCTCGTCGGCAGCCACGGCGCGGAAGTTTTTGTCCAGCGCGTCGCCGGACTCGAGTTGTTCGCTGTCGATCAGCAGTGTGCGCGGCGGGAGGTATGGGTTGCCCTGCTCGTCAAAGTTGCGAAATAGCTTTAGGCGACCATGTACCAGCGTGGTGCCGCGGTAAAAGCCCGCGATGTAGTCGTGTACCAGCTTGGAAGTCGCGGTATTGTTGCAGACCACGATAAAACACGGCGGGACACCAATGCTCGCCGCTTCCATCAGCTCAAAGGTTTTCTCGTAGTGTCCGTACAGGGCGGCCAACGCGGTCTGTAACTCCACCGGCAGATTGAGCGGATCGAGTTCCTCGCCCTTGCCGCGTCCCTTCTTGGGCATGTTGGGGCGGATGTGGTCCCAGAGGTTGCGGAACTTGGGCATGTCGCCGCCGGGGATGTTGTCGGCCACCGGCACCCGGGGCAGCTTGACGATGCCGCATTCAATCGCGTCCATGAGCGAGAAGTCGCACATCGTCCAAGGGAACAACGTGCCTTCGGCGTACCCGGACCCGCGCAAAAAGAACGGCGTGGCCGACAGGTCGAGCACCCGGTTGACGCCGAGTTTTTGGCCGACGGTTTCCAGCCCCGAAATCCACAGCCGCGCCGCTTCCGCGTTTTTTTCGGCTTCCTTGCGGTCGTCGCCCCGGAGCGCACCTTCCTCGCCCTCGCCCGGGTTTTCGCGGTAGCAGTGGTGCGCTTCATCGTTGAGGATCAAGACGTTCTTGACGCCCATGAGTTCGGGCATGACCCGTTGCAGCATTTGCCCTTCGGTCTCCAAGGTCGCGAGCGTCTCGCCCCGTCCCTGTAGCAAAGAACGCCCGCCCTTGGAAAGCTCCAAGCGTTCGCGCCGCTTGAAGGCGTGGTAGTTGGTGATGACGATCTTGGCCTTTTCCAAGTCCGGGAGCATGTCGCTGGGAACCAACTCGCGGCTCTGGTAGTAGCTGTCCGGGTCGTTGGGCTGGAGTACGCGCAGGCGGTCCTTGATGGTGATGCCGGGCGTGACGACCAAGAAGCCGCGCGTGAAGCGGCGACTTTGGGGCCGGCGCACCGCGTTGACGGTTTGCCAAGCGATCACCATCGCCATGACCGTGGTCTTGCCGGTGCCGGTTGCCAGCTTGAGCGCCAGCCGCGGCAGGTCTGGGCTGGCCTGCGCCAGATGGTTGAGGAAGCGCTGGCCGCGTCGCCCCATGCGCGGCGCGACTTCGGTGAGCCATATCGCGGTCTCGACCGCTTCGACTTGGCAGAAGAAGGGCCGAATGCCGCTGAAGCGGTGGTGCCGCCAGTGCTGGAGCAGGCGGGCCGTCTCAGGCGTCACCTGCCATTGGCTGGGGTTTGGTAGATCGCGCCAGCGGTCAACCTGCTGGCGAACCCCATTGATGATGGCCGTCAGGTCGTATTGCTGGCCGGCGGCTTCGAGCTGTTGCGCGGCCGCGTCAAACACCAGCGCGGCCTGTTGCGCGGCTGCTCCCTCGCGCTTCTTGGGCTGCGGGATCGGGGTGATGAACTCGGCTGCCCGGCGGCTTTCGACGATCTGCTGGGTCGGCTGCCCGCTCTCATCTAGTTCCCAATGCCGCCTCGGACGCTCATACGGCGAGTTGAGGACGGGCTGTTCAAAGAATTCAGTCAAGGCGCATTCTCAAGGGGCCAGTACTCTGATGCTGCGTTGCCTTGGGCCAAACGCCGGGTTCCGGGCTATTTCATTCAGGTTGGGCCACCCTGCCGTGTACCTTGGGCGTACGCTTGGAGTTGGTCGCGTAAGGCTCCGTTGACACCGACATATCGCTAGTCGGTACGGCCTTCTCTACATGGTCCTCTGCAAAGCTAGGGACGCGAAACGTCTCCGGATCAAAAGCCGCTTCCCGCCGTACCAACTCGCTGAACGGGACAAACTGTACCTGCAAGCCGACGTCAAAGGCGGCTGCCAATCGGTACAATGTCCGCAACGACAGCGGATCCCGGCCGGCCTGTTCAATGTGGGATATCCGCGCTTGCGGAATGCCGCTCCGCTCGGCGAGCTGGGCTTGCGTCCAGCCGCGTGCTTTGCGGATGGCTCGGATCTGAAAAGGGACCTCAATGGAAAGCTGAGATTCCGTGTACCCGTCTCGGTACGCTTTGTCGCGCAGTTTACGCCAGAGCTTAAAAATCGAACGCATGAGTGCTTGCCTCCTCGTTTTCTATTTCGTTGCGGCGCTGTACCGCCGTGTTGTAGGCTTCCGTAGGTTTGTATCGAGCGTCCTTGTGGATGCAGCCACAGAGCAGGGTCAACTGTCTATCGGCAGGGACGTAACAAAATATCCGATGCGGAACCCTATTTTCGCCCCGCCAACGCGCTTCCCATAACTCGCGAAACTTCTTGAAATGCGGCGGTTCGAGCCGGTTGAGCTTCCGGGCGATGCCCAAAAACCGATCGGCTCTTGCTCTGTTTTTCGCCGACAACGCTCCATACCATTCCGATACAGGACGCTTTCCGGTCGCGCTCTGATATTCGCGGAAGTCCCACATACCCAGTTTATCACTTTTTTATGATAATCGCCAATTTTCGCCAAAGCCGCAAGCGCGGGTTTCGCTCAGTCCTGCGGCATGAACATGAGCTTGATCCCCTCCTGTCCCTCGGCCATGTCAAAGGCCCGCTGCCATTGGCGCAGGGCAAAGTGGTGGGTGATCAGCTTTTCGCTGGGAATAAAATCCCGCTCCATCAGCCGCAACGCCCGCTGCCACGCCGGTCGCCGCTGGCCAATGCCGCCGGAGACTTGGAGTTCGTTGTACGCGATTTTCTCGAAATCGATTTCTACGGGCGCACCCGGCAGGCCCATCTGGGAGTAGCGTCCCCGCTTGCGGACGAGCTCCAAGGCCAACTGCATTGCTGGGGCCACCCCCGCGCACTCGACCACCACATCGGCCCCATAGCCGCCGGTCAACTCGCGCACCCGCGCCACCGGATCGTGGGCCGCAATATCGACCGTGTGCTGGACGCCCAACTCCTCGGCTAGTTGCAGCCGCTCGGTATCTCGCTCCGTGCCGCAGAGAATCACCGTCCCCCCCTCGGCCAGCGCGACCAGCGCCGAGAACAATCCCACCGGCCCCGGCCCGGTGATCGCGACGAAGTCTCCGGCGGTCACGCCGGCCTGCTCAATGACCGAATGCACGCAGCAGGCCAACAACTCGGTGAGGGCACCGGCTTCAAACCCCACGCCCGCGGGCAGCTTGTGGACGAAGGTCGCATTGCAGTAAGGGGCAAAGCAGCCGTGGTGCCAGTAGCCCATGACCTTGCGGTCGGGACAGAGGTTGTAGTGCTCGCTCAAGCAATAGTCGCAGCCGCCGCAGATATGCACGCTCGGCTCGCCCGTCACGCGGTCGCCCACTTGGATATGGTCGCCGACGGCCGCGCCTTTTTCCACCACCACGCCGCTGAACTCGTGTCCCATGACGACCGGGGTCTGGATGTTGTAGTTGATGGTGTCGCGGTACACGTGGAGGTCCGATCCGCAAATCCCGGTGGCTTGCACCGCCACCTTCACTTGCTTGGGGCCGGGCGGCGCGTCCCCTAGGGCGCGCAGCTCGACGAATCCGTCGCCCCGCTGGTATTTGACCACTCCCTGCATCGCTATTCTCCTTCCGCTAATTCGAGGCGGTCGCCGGGCTTGATCGTCCCGCTGGCGCGGAGCACCCGCAAGCTGGCGAGCCGAGCGCTGATGATTTCGGCGACTTCGACGAGGGCGACCGACTCTTCCGGGGCCAGCCCTTCGGCCTCTATCCGGCCGGTGCTCGGATAGACGAAAAAGCGCAAGCGCGGCCGCACGCCGTGGGCACTGCCGATATTGGCGTACAGGTCCTCGCTGTACACGGCGATGACCTCGGGTGCATCGCCCTCAAACACCAAGCCCTCCGGCTCAAACACGGTAGCCACCTTGTGTACCAACTCGCCGACGGCCTCCACCGTCGCCTGCCCCAACAGGGTCTGGCGAAAAGTCTCCGAGCCAAACGCGAGCTCCTTTAAGCCGGCAAACTGCAAGTCCTGCTCGCGCGGCTTGCCCAACAGGTCGAGGCCCAAGTCGCGGTCGGTGAGGGCGCGTTGGGCCTCGGCATGACCCATCGGGCTGCCGTCGTCAACCCGCGCGATCTCCACGCGCATCTGGGCTGTGGCCGAATAGGATTTGTAGCCGCCCAACAAGGGATCGCCGACCGACAGGCGGCGCATGTCGTAGTCCTGCAAAAGGCCCATGATGACGAAATCGGCCTCTAGCTTGCGCCCGATTGCGAGGGCTTTCTCTGAGTCGGCAAACCCCCACTCCAAGGCCAACTCGGCCACCGCGTCAAACGGGACGACCTCCCAGTCGCGCACGGCCGCTAGCTCCGCGCTGACCAAGTTCGCCAGCTCGTATTCGAGGTTCCACACGCCCTCGCGAAACCCGGATTCATCGACAAAGGGCACCACGGCCACAAAGTCGGGCCGAGGGCCGAGGCCATAGTGCTGGCGCGTCTTTAAGTATTGTTCTAACGCGCTCGGCGGCGGGGGCGGCGGCTCGGGTTTTTGCCATTCCGCCGGGCCACCGGCCGGCGAAGTCAGAGGGGCGCAACTCCACCACAAAAGCAAGGCAACAGTCCATTTTTTCATTGCGAATTTCATCCGAGAAAAGCGCGGCTAGGCCGCGGGGCATAAAAAGCGACCTGCCCCGTTCTATGTCAACGCACGGCGCGGGGCGCGTCTTGACAGTGTTTTTCTTCGGCAATACGTTGGCAGCGCACCCCTTCATGCCGCTCCCAACCTCATCCTTTGAGATATAGCAATTCTACATCCTTCAAGACTGGATTCCCGCCCCGTGTCGGAAGCACGGGGTGACGTTCTTTTGTGGGAATGACGCCTCCATAGGTAAATGCTGCTCATGGGCGAACTGACCCTCATCTACGGCCCGGCCCATCCCGACAAGGCATCGCTTGCGTCCGCGCGCTGCTCAACGCACCTCGACGCGGGCGACAGCCGCGCTTTTCTCTGGCTCTTCCCCTCGCACTTCCAAGCCCAACTCATGCGGCGGCAGCTCTTCCGCCCCTCTTGTCATTCCCGCGAACGCGGGAATCCAGCCCCCCCCCGCGTACTCACCGGCCCCTTGGCCCTCGACCTAAACGCGTTCATCGACCTCCTCTACAGCCTCTGTCCCGGCCGGCGAGCGGCCCTGCCCCTCAGCGCGCAGGTGCTCTTAGTCGAAGACGCACTCGCGGCCAGCGCGGCCAGCGCACCCTATTACAGCCGCCGCCCGGAGCGGCTGATCCGAGGGCTGGCTCAATTGTTCGGCCGGCTGGAGGAATTGGGCGTCGAGCCGAGCGATCTAGGGGGGACCACGCAGCGCAGCGCGGAATTACAGGCCCTGTATGCGGCGTATCTAGCGCGGCTCGCGGCGGGCTGGAGCGGGAGCCGCGAGCGTTTTGCCGCGGTGCATACCCACCTCGACCGCTCGCTGCTCGCCCAGCGTTTCCCGGGCCTCAAGTTGCTCGTGCTCTGCGGCTTTGTGGAAGTGCCCGCGCCTTTTCTGCCCGTGCTGGAAAAGCTGCTCCCCCTGGTGCCAGAATCCATCGCCGTGCTCGACTACGACCCGGAAGGGCCGGGTTTTTTTGATCGTACGCGCCCGCTGTACGAGTGGGTCCGCGCCCGTGCCGCCCGCGTCAAATTCAGTGCCGCCGAGCCGCATCCGGTCGCCGCGTTTGCCAACCGCCTCTTCGCGCCCAGTCGCGCCCATTGCGCCGCGCCCGTAGAGCGGGTCGCCTGCCCAGACCGAGTCGGCGAAGTCGCGGCCATGGCCCGCCGCATCCGCCAGTTGCACCGCGAGCAAGGGGTCGCGCTCGGCCAAATTCGCATGGGCTTTCGCACCCTTGACCTCTACGCCGAGCTCGTGGCAGAAGTGCTGCCGCGCCACGGCCTGCCTTTTTACCTCGCCCGCGGGCGGCCCCTTGCCACAGCACCCGCCATGAACGCGGTCTTCGCGCTCCTCGACGCGGTGTTAGAGCGCTACAGCCGCGCCGCGCTCTTCCGCCTGCTCAGCTTGCCCTCGGTGTGCCTGCGCTACGCCTTTGCGGAGCAGACCAACGCGCTTTCGGCGGCGGACTTTGCCGCGTGGACCCGCAACGTTCCCCCCTCCACCGGGCGCGGTGCGTGGCTCGCCGCCATTGACGACACCCTCGCGTACATAGAGCGCGAACTCGGCCGCGAAGGCGAACCCGTCTCCGAGGAAATCGGCGATCTCACCGCTTGGCGCGAGTCCCTGCGCGCCGAGTCGGTGGCTCTCCAGCCTCTGCGCGCCGGCCTCACCGCGCTCTTTGACCTGCTCCAGCCCTTGGATCGCCGCCAAACCCTACCCTCCTTCCGCCACAACCTGCTCCACGCCCTCGGCGCGTTGGGCGTAGAGGATGGGGCGGCCGCAGACGGCCACGCCCTGACGCGCTTTTTGGATCTGCTCGACGAACTGTGTGCGCCGGTGTCCGCCGAGCAGGCCCGCACCCCGAGCGAGTTCGCCGACCTGCTGCGCGACGCCGTCGCCCAAGCACACATCCCGGCCACGACGCAGGCTGGCATTCAAGTGACCGACCTCGCCGCGGCGGGCAGTGCGCCCTGCGATTACCTCTTCTTAGGCGGGCTGGTGCAAGGCGAATTTCCCCGCGTACCACCGGCCGATATTTTCCTCGAAGAAACGCAGCGGCGCGCCCTGAACTTGGACGAGGACGCCACCACTGAGGCCGAGCGTTTGCTGTTTTACCGCGCCGTGGGTGCGCCTCGCCGCGGCCTCGCCATCTTCTATCCCCAGCAGGCGGGCCGCGAGGTGCTCGCCCCCTCGCCCTTTATCACCGAACTCGACGAGCTACTCGGGCCGCAGCCGGCGGCGGACGATGCCGATCGGCCCCCGAGCACCCCAGGCGAGCTGCACCGCACCTTGGGCCGGGGCCTGTGTGAGGCGCGTGAATCCGACCTCGGGCGCGATGCCCTCGCCCTGTACGGCGCGGCCGCCCAGCTCGACAGCCCCGCCACCGCCCAGCTCGTGCGCGGCCTGCATCTCGCGGCCCGGCGCGCGAGTCCCGAGGGGTTTGGCCGGTACGAAGGCGTCCTTGACGAGGAGCCGCTGCTCGACGCGCTGCGTACCCGCCTCGGCGCGGGCCACTCTTTTTCCGCGACCCAACTGGAGCTGTACGGCCGCTGTCCCTTCCGGTTTTTCGCCCAAGACCTGCTCGGGCTCCAGCCCCTGCGCGACCCGGAAGCCGACGACTCCGCGCTCAAGCGCGGCAACCTCGTCCACCGCATCCTCTACCGTTTTTATACCGCCCACGGCGAAGCGGCCGAACGCCGGGAAAACCTGCCGACCAACGTCGCGGACCTGCGCGGCCTCGGTCGCCAAATCGCCGAGGAGATGCGGCTTACCGGCTTTTTCTGGGAGCGAGAATTAGAGCGCCTGCTCGGCACGGACGATGGGGAGCGCGAGGGCATTTTGCCCCGCTTTCTCCGGCTGCAAGCGGACGCGCCCGACCCGGCCGTGCCGACCCACTTTGAGTTGAGCTTTGGCAGCTATCCCGGCATGGGGGATGGCGACCGGCAATCGACCACCACGTCTTATGCCATCGGCGACCCAGAGACTGGAGACGAGGTGCGCCTGTCCGGCAAGATCGACCGCATCGACCGCACGGCCGACGGCCGCTTCATGGTTTTCGACTACAAAACCGGCCGCATGCCCGCTGTGGACGATCTTAAAAAGGAGACCGGCCTCACCCTCCAGCTTCCACTCTATGTGCTCGCGGCTGAATCCCTGTTCGGGGAGCTCGGGCTGCGGCAAGGGGCCGGGGCGGCGTACCTGATGCTCCGCGACCTAGACGACTGCGGCCGCAAGGGGCTGTTCGCCGATGACGCGCACCGCAATGCAGCTTATGTCGCTAGGAGCCGCCAGTACGAGCACGAGGAATATCGCCAGCGGCTCGACACCGTGCGCGGCTTTGTCCTCTCGTACGCCCGCGCCATGCGCCGGGGGGAATTTCGCGTCACCGCCCACGATCCGGCCAAAATCTGCCCGCACTGCCCCTACCAACAAAGCTGCCGCCTCGACCCTCAGCGCGTGCGGGACTTGCAGCCGTGAAGCGCGCCGTTCCCCTGACGCCGGTCCAGCGCATGGCCCTCGACCCCCAGCGCAACATCGCGGTCACCGCCAGCGCCGGGGCCGGCAAGACCGCCACGCTCGTCGAGCGCTACATCGAGCTATTGCGCCAGCATCCCGACATCGGTGTGCGCCAAGTGCTGGCCATCACGTTTACCCAAAAGGCCGCAGCCGAAATGCGCGAGCGCGTCGCCCAACGGCTGTCCGACGGACTCTCCCAAGTGCTGCCCGAACCCGAAAGGCAACGCCTGCGGCAAATCCGCGATGAACTCCCTGCGGCCCGCATTTCCACCATTCACTCCTTCTGTGCGGCCTTGTTGCGCGAGTATCCCATTGAAGCGGATGTGGACCCGGCCTTTGCGGTCTTGGAGGAAGTGGATGCGGCCCAGCTTAGGTCTCAAGCGGTGCGCCAAACCCTAGCGGCCCTAGCCCGGACGCGCGACTCCAGCCCGGATAAGGAGGCGTTGCGGCACACCTTGGCCGAATGGTCGCGGCCCTATCTCGAACAGGTCTTGCAACTCCTCCTCGCAAAAAAGCACCTCGCCCGCTCGTGGTGCCGCCGCTACGCCGAGCAATCGCCCGACCAAATCCTCAGCGATTGGCTCCAAATGCAGCAAGCGGCCTGCGAGCCTGCGTACCACACTCTGCTGGCCGACCCCCACTTCCCCGCGATGCTCGCGGAGTTGGCCGAGATCGCGCCCCAAACCGAGGCCCGCGATTCGGCTGTCAAGCGACTAGACCCCCTCCGCGAGGACATGCGCTGGCTGAGTCAAAGGCCCCCGCTCGCCGAGGGGGTCGCCATCCTCCCGCGCCTCGCCGCGGGGCTTTTGACCAGTGGCAAACCCTTGAGCGGCAGCCGACTGGGCAGTAAATCCAATTGGGACGCGGACGCGCTGGCCCGCATCCGCGAACTCGTGCCGGCCTTGGGGCACTGCCTCGCGCCCCACGTCGATCTCCTCGGCCGCGAACTCGGGGCCGACGACGAGCGCGCCGCGGCCGTGCTGCCCGCTCTGTCGCGCCTCTTCCTCCGAGCCGATGCGCGCTGCGAGGGTAGCAAGGGCAACGGCCGGATGCTGGACATGGACGACCTGCTAGAGAAAAGCCGCCAGCTCATCGCCACGGACGCGGCTATCCGCCACCGCTTGGCCCAACACTATCGCTTCGCCCTGATCGACGAATTCCAAGACACCGATCCCGTCCAGTGGGAAATCATCCGCTCGCTGGTGGCGCCAGACGGGCCAATGGCCGGCGATAAACTCTTCATCGTCGGCGACCCCAAGCAGTCGATTTACTCGTTCCGCGCAGCCGACGTCGCGGTCTTTGCCCGCGTTCGCGAGGCCATTGCACAGGCCAATGCCGCGCACGAGCGCGATGCCCAGCCCTTTTGCGACGACGGCGAAATCCTCGACGCCTCGCCGGCCCAGCGGCTTGGGGAGCTCGTCATGGGCGAAAATTTCCGCACCCTCGCCCAGCCCGTCGCCTTGGTCAACGCGCTCTTTCCCCAGTTCATGCAGGCGGTCCCGGGCGAGCCGTTTCAAGTGGGCTACGATCCGCTCGTCGGGTGCCGCTCCACCGAGGTAAGCGAGGGTTCGGTTGAGCTTTTGCTCTTGCCGCCCGACGACAGCCGCGATGCAACCGAAGCGGCTCGGTGCGAAGCCGAGCTCGTGGCTCGCCGCTTGAGCCACCTGTTGACAGGTAGCGACTTGCAGGTCGCCGATGGAGAGGGCTTGCGACCGCCGGTGCCCGGGGACATCGCCTTGCTCCTGCGTCGCCGCCGCAATCTTTCCGCGTACGAAGACGCGCTGCGGGCCTGCGGCATCCCGTTCCAAGTGGCGGGCGGCCGGGGCTTTTACCAGCGTCAAGAAATCTACGACCTCGCCAATATCCTCCGCGTCCTGTGCAACCCCGGCGACAGCATCGCCTTGCTGGGTGCGTTGCGCTCGCCGTACTTCGGTCTCTCGGACAATGCCCTGTATGCGCTGACCGCGCCCCACGGCGGGCGGCTCGCCGAGCACCTCGAGGACGCTGGTCGGCGGCAACATCTCGCCCCGGCGGATCGAGAGGCTGCGGCGGACGCGGTCGCCCGGCTCCAGCGCTGGAGGGAGCGGCGCGACCGCGTACCCCTCGTTGAGCTGCTGCACGCCATCCTCGAAGACACCGGGGCTTGGGGTTTTCTCTGCTATGGGGACCGCGGGGAGCAGGCCGTGGCCAACGTCGAAAAGCTCCTCCACCTCGCCCGCGAGTTCCGCGGCCCCCTCGCCGATTTCGTGGTTCGGCTCGACTTGCTGACGACCGAAGAAGAGCAAGAGGGCGAAGCGGTCCTCGCAGCGGACGCCTTGCACATCCTAACCGTGCATGCGGCCAAGGGCTTGGAGTTTCCCATCGCGGTCGTGCCCGACTTGGCCGCGCGATTTAACTTGGGAAGCAGCGACCCGGTCCTCCTCGACGCGGAAAAGGGCCTCGGCTTGAGTACGCGCGACCCCGAGCAGGGGTACAAAATGGCCCCGTCCTATATCCGCAGCCTCGTCAACCGCGACGCGATCCGCCGCCAGCGCGCCGAAGAGAAGCGTCTGCTGTACGTGGCTTGCACCCGCGCCCGCGATCACCTGTTGCTCGGCGGTGCGCTGGCCGACGAGCACCTCCCCGCCGACCTCAGCGCGGCTAAGGACTGCCTCAGTTGGATTTGTGGGAGTTTGACCTTGACCGAGGCGGACCTCGCCCGCGGCACCAAGGAGGTTGCCGGCGTACCGGCCCCCTTGCCCATCTACACCGACCCCAGCGCGTTTCCGGCTCCCGCGCCGACGACCGCGGCCGAGCCGGCCTTTCGCGCCCTCGACGCCTCGCTGGTGCAAGCCCCCGCGCCGCCGTTGGATCTATCGCCGCTCGACGACCCCCAAGACCGGCCCGAATTTGCAGTCAGCGAGCTGGTCCTCTTCGCCGCAGACCGGGCCGCGCACCATCGCCAGTATGGGCTGGGCCTGCCGGCGTGGCCCCTCGGCCAAGTGGATGCGCCTCGCCGCCGCGGTATGCTCTTTGGCCAGCTCGCCCACGCCGGCTTAGAAGCCCTGCACAACCGCCCAGACGCCGATCCCACCGCCCTCGCCGCGGACCTCGTCGCAGCCGCCCCTTTGCCCGTAGCATCCTATCGCGCTTCGTTTGAGCGCGAGTTGGCCGGGCTGTTGCGCCGCTGCCGCCAATCGCCCTTAGCCGCGCGCTGGCGCACCCATCTGGAGGCTCACACCGAAGTGCGCTTTGCGCTGCCGCTAGCGCACGGGCTAGTACACGGAGTGGTTGATTACATGGGACGCGGGGCCGATGGGGGGTGGGAATTGATCGACTACAAGACCGGCCACCGGGCGAATCGAGCCGAGTCAGTCCAATCCTACCAACTGCAATTGGAACTGTACGCCCTCTGCTTACAGGGCCTTTACCCGGGCCAAGGCGAATACCGCGCTACCCTGTACTTTGTCGACTCAGACGAGGAGCACGGCACGCGCTTTGCCCCGGCCGAGCTGGCCGCGGTCCGCACCCGTCTCGACGATCTCGTCGCCCAGCTCATGGCGGCTAAAAACTAGCGCGACACGGCGGCCGCGCGGGCCAACACCGCCAGCACTTCCTCGCGCAGGGCCTCCGGCAGGGTTGTAAAGCCGATCGGCCTAGCCCCGCTCGGCAGCTCGCAACGCCCCTTGATCCATTCCTCGCCCTCGCGGCACCACCGGAGGACCAAACCATTGCCCAAGCGGATGAAATACGCCCCATCGTCTGTGTAGAGTGTCGCCGGCATAGGGTTCCTTTCGCTGAACAGCGTCGTTTGCTTTCCCTGCTATATAGCAATCCTACATCATTCAAGCCTGGATTCCCGCGTTACCTGCCGGAGATTGGCTTCTTTGAGCTAGTAAAAGCCGCCTTAAAGCGACTACCGACACAACGCGACAGTCAATACGCCACCCCAACTAGGCGGGCAGCCGAGTTGTCATCCCTCGCGTCGTCATCTACCTCGATACGGGCGAGGTACAGGCCCGGAGGTACTAAATTTTCCCGTCCGTCCCGTCCGTCCCAGACAACGCGATACAGCCCATTCGCCATATCGCGCCTCTCAGAAAGACGCCGTACTTCCCTGCCCGCCAAGTCGTATAAATACACCACGACTCGCCGGGCTACATTGACCTTGAGCACGACAAATGAAAAGACCGCCGCGTCGTTAATGCCATCGCCATTTGGGGTAAACGTGGCAGGATTTACCTCGATCATCCCAATCTGATCGGGGTGCTCGGTCGTCAATACTGTCAACCCCTCACCAACGGCCCATTCATCGCCTACCGGATCCGCTGGATCCACCCGCTGCCAGTTGTCCGCTTGCGTCGAGAGCCCAACTTCGGCGGCAAAAGTGGCACCGCTCAGGAAGACACGCGACGAAAAAGAGAGCCGCACAATATCCGCACGGCCTCGTCTCAGTATCCTGGGCAGGCCCAGTTGCAGCGTGTCAATTGCCACCTTAGTCAACGCCAGTTCCTCCCCGGCCCCATTCTCAAAACGGCCCTTTGCCACTTCGGCGAATATTTTCTCGTCGCCGGCGGCAAACTCGCTTTCGGCTCCCAAACTCACGTGGCGCAGTTCGATATTCGCCCGCGAAGGCGCGATGAACCGAATGAGGTCGAATCCTGGGTTCTGAGCAGCAAAGGAGGGGCGGATGAAGAGGTTGAAATCGGTGAGTTCGCCGCTGGGGACATTCCGCTTGGGCTCTATTTCTCCAGCGAGGTGCTCTACCAGCGGTGCTGTGAAATGGAGCTGGATCGACTCTAGGCTGGCGGCGACCGCCGCGTCTTCACTGAGCAGTCTCGTCTGGAGCATCAGATAGCGCCGGGGATTGGGGGAACTTACGACTTCGCCCGGTTTGACGTACACTTGACTCCAGTTGCTCCAGCCCGGTCCCGGCAGGAACTCGGTGAGGATCTCCCCCCGGTAGAAAGACGGCTGCTCCTCGTATTCTTCTTTGTTGGCTACTTCCGTACCGTCTTTTTTGAAATAGCGGTTTACTTCGCGCAGATCATTGCCCGTGCGAGTGCGGATTTCTACGGCCGTGCCCGGAGGAGTGTCCGCTTCCCAGTCGATGGTCGTTAGCGTCTTGGAACTCCCTAGATCGATGAGATCGGAAGTCATCTTTAGTATGGGCAAGTGCCCATGGGCGAAGACTTGGATTTCGGTCACTGTGCTCAGGATCCGGTGCCCTTCATGGGC
This sequence comes from Candidatus Latescibacterota bacterium, assembly GCA_965242865.1. Taxonomy (GTDB): domain Bacteria; phylum Latescibacterota; class UBA2968; order UBA8231; family UBA8231. Next base: position 2,114,979 of record CBDETK010000013.1, on the reverse strand, counting down.
CCTCGTGCGGCGGGCAATATCTAGGTTGCGGAATTCTAAAAAGCGCATCGGGCGCGGTGCGAAGTGATCCTCGAATAGCCGCGTGTTCTGGTTTAACTGCCGAGTCTCACCACTCAATTCCTCCCAGATCAAACTGCCATCGGGGGCCAGCAAACCGTCCGAACCGCGCAATAGATAACCAATCAGGTTTCTGCCGCCAACGCGGGTAATGATGCGCACCGCATGGACTAAGAAGTGGGAGCCCAGATCCACGTTCAACAACCCCCACTCGGCGGTCTCCCCGGTGGGAAAATAGACCATGCCCTGCCACTCAGTGCGCACGTTGCCATCGACGGCAAGTTCGGGCGAAGAATTGGGATTGACATCGTGTAAGCTACCGCCGCGCTCTATGATCCCCAAGGCAATGTTCTCACCCACAGTCCAGACCTCCACCTCGGCGAGTTGCGGCCGTTCGCGGCGATAATAGCGCACCCCACCCTGCTGCTCAACTGACAACTGGTCGTAGCGCTCGGCCGGTACTAGCCGCTCTTCGCCGGCGATTTTCCAGACGTATTCCACCGCGCCTTGGTTCTCTGCGGCCAGCGCTTGATACTCCTCGGCCGAGAGCTGTTGGGCCCGCTCGCCATTGGTGGCTGTGACCGCGATGCGCAGATACTGCATAATGCGGCCGCTCCACTCTTCTGTATGGGTGCCCAGGGGCGCGAGGTCAAACTCAAAGACCCGCTGGTCGCGATTGGGCTGAGTGGTGCTGCCGACCAAGGTGTAGTCCAGGGCGCCACTGCGGTCCGCCGTGCCAAAGGGGTTTTGCCCGCCGGCCGAATGCACCCTGAATTGCAGGAACGGATCCCCTGCTTCGGCAAAGCGCACGACGACCTTGGTGGCCGACACCAGACGGCCCAGGTCGATCTCCAGTACCCAGTCCCGCAGGGGATCGGCCGGGTCCGGCTCCCAAGCGGTCGTTGGATCCGCGTCAAGGACCCGCTCCGCTAACTGCGGATTTGAACCCGCCCTTTTGATGCCGCCGCGGGCCAGCAGAGTATTGTTTTCGTCTTGAAACGAATTGGCGTACTGATCTCGCAGGCTGCCATCAATGGGATAGCTAAAGTCGGCCGCATTTAATATGGCGTTGTGCGGCACTTGTACGAATCTGGACTGCACCGAGCCAGACGGCGTTATGGTCACCATATCTGCCGGAAAATCCCAAGCCTGCCAGTGCGCCTGAGTCCGCACCTCGACCCGATCCGCGCCCACACTGTACCCCCTTGACTGGGCCGATACCCCGTTTAGAGCCGTAAAGAGAAGAAGGGCGAGGAGACAAAACGCCGATCGCCTCGCGTCTGTCGAGTGCTGCACAGGTAAGCGGTGTTTCATACCCTATTCGCCTTTGGTTGGGGCTTCCCCTGCGTGGTGCTGTAGGAACGAATCGGGTAGAGCCGCGGCCAACGCGCTGTCAGACACCGCGATCCGGTCTTTGTACTTGTCTAGCAGGTCGTCTATCAGTTCTTCAAACAATTGTTCTCGCTTCTGTCCGCGCACCAAAGCCCGCGCCTTGTTCTCGACTTGAAAAAAGGGGGCTACTTCTCCCCCTTGGCGGTTGAGAACGCTGAAAATGCTGTACCCGCCTTCAACAGGCTCTGGCCCGGTGATTTTGCCGAGCTCGGCCGCCTTTACTGCTTTGAAGAGCCGCGGCAGGGTCAAACGCTCGTACTCGCCTAGATGCAGCAAGCCCTCTTCTTGCTCCATACCTGAGCGGATGGTGTGCTTTTGGGCAAGCGTTCCCAAGGATGCCCCTCGTTCTATGGCCCGCAGCAAACCGGCGGCTTCCGCCTCGGTCTCGACCAGCACTTCAACGACGATGTATTGGGCCGGTTCCCGGAACAATTCTTCATTGTTATCGTAAAAATCCCTCGCTTCCTCTTGGCTCGCCTCGGATTGGTCGATGACCGCTTCCTCGCGCAACTGTTTAATCAGAAATTCCGTGCGTATTTCCTGCAAGCGCTGTCGTCCATCTACCATCTCCGCGAACCCGGCCCGCTGCGCCGCCTCTGCCAACAAAGCCGGTATCAAAATTAGCTCCCTCGCTGTGTCAACCACCTCGGCACTGTCCCGTACCCCCCAGCCGGACAAGGCCCGCAGATCCTTCCACAGGGCATTGAGGTAATCGCCCAGCGAGATTTGCCCCCCCTTATAGGTAAAGAGGGGCTGGCCCACCTCCTCGGCGGCCAGATGGGCGAGGCGCACCCGGGTGTGGAGGGCCGCTTTATGCAGTAGAAGCTCTAATCCCTCTGGCACTAGCTGCACATCTAGCTTGCGGACGAGGGTCGCGATCTCCGCGTTCTCCTGCTCTAGTCGCTTGCGTTCGTAGAGTATCTCGCGAATCTGCGGTCGTTTTTCCGCTAGCGGAACGGGCTGGTCTTGGAGGAAGCGCACGATTTGGTAGCGCGTGCCCATGGGCAGGACCGGGGATGGCTGTCCACTCGGCAGACTGCGAAACACCTCGTCTGGAATCTGCAACCTGCGGGCCTGCTTCAGATCGATAAATCCCAGCACCCCCCCTTGGGCCGCCGACCGTTCGTCAATGGTGTATTCGGCGGCCAGTTGGGCAAAATCCCCACCCGCTTCGAGCTCCTCATGTATTTGCTGTGCGGTGCTATCCTTTTCCACCAGAATGCCCGCCATCTGGCGCTTGCGGTCTAGGCCGCTGTGGGCGAAATAGGCGCGGATCTCCTCCGCGGAAACCTGCACCTTGGGTGCCAGTGCGAGCTGGCGATAGGTGGCGACCAAGTGCTGACGCCAGTGGTGCATCACCTTCGTCTGTACCACCTGAGCGGTATCCAATCCTCGCTCTTTGGCCTCCAGCACGAGCAAGTATTTGGCCAGCATGCTGCGCAGGTAGTGCTGTCGCGCGGGGTCGCCCGGTCCTTGGAGGCGCAAGGACCGGGGCATCTGGACGACGAAATCGCGCAGCTCGGCGGCCGAGATGGAAGTGGAATCAATGCGCGCCACCACACCGGGTTCGAGGACGACCTCCACACCCGGCGAACACGCCGCGAGACTCCATAAGAGGGCTAGCTCGCATCCTCGCCGAGTCCATGGTTTTCTGGGTCGCATGTTTTTATCAGTACGCCAGAGCGACCGGCCCCAGTCGCTCCTCCCAACCCCTGCCCGCTTCTACCACCACGCGGTAGATGTATAGCCCTGGGGCCACCAATTCGCCTCGGTCATCCCGACCGTCCCAAGTAACTTGATAAAGCGCGCTCCCCCTCTCCCCGGCGTCCAAGAGGCGCACTCGGTTTCCCGCCAGCGTGTAGATTTCCGTCTCAAGAGGTACGCCATCGGTCAGACGGAGTAAGGTATAGGAGAACTGCACTTGGTCGTTGACGCCGTCTCCATTGGGTGAAAACGGGTTGGGAACCACCTGCACGGCGCTGAGCAGGCGGCCCTTGAGCGGTGTGCGGACGTCCAAAGCATCGCTCAACAACTCACTCATCGCATCTCCGGGAATCACGCTCTGGGGGACTTCATCGCGGTCTGCATCCGACACGGCGCCGCTGAAAGTCGTTCCATAGTTTAAGACGCGGGCGTCGAAATCGACTTCTAGCAGCGTCTGATCTTGGTCAATGCGATCAAATTGGACTGCGAACTGGTGGGGAGCCGCCGGATCGAAACTCGGGGTAAAATGGACCACTTCGCGGTCGATCCGCACTTCGTGGATGGCCTCTAGACGAGCGGGAGTCCGCACCTCGAGCACATTAAAACCCGATTGCTCTGCCTCCAGTCGCGTCCGCACCGCATAGGTGAACCGAACCGGGTCGGCCGACTCGACAAAGGGAGGGTAAATCTCGCCAATCGCCGCGGAGACGACCGGGGGTTGGGAAAATTCAAAAAACAGGGAGTCGATCTGTCCCCCCTCTAATCGGGCCGAAAAAAAAGCGATGTGTAGCTGCACGTACTGCCGGGGGCTGGGCGAGAGCATGCGGTTGCCGGCGAGGCCGTCCGCATATTCATAGGTGTGCCATACGCTCCAGTTTTCCAGATCCTGGGTAATGCGCCCCTGCACGTTCTGGGGCATGGCTTCATAGGATTGGCGGCTCATGGGGCGGCCATTGGCTCCGAATGGCACTTCCTCTCCGCCCACCCCGGTCTTGCGCCAGTAAATCTCGGGCTGGTCATCGCGGCCGCTGCGGCTCTGGATGACTATTTTCGCTTCTGGATCGAGTTGACCGTTCCACCAAATGCGCCCCAAACTCGATGCTCGGCCCAGATCAATCGGGTCGGACCGAAATGAGGCTTGGGGAACGAACCCCTGACCGTACACCTCAAACTCGGCCACTTCCCAAGTCTCGCCCACTTCCAAGGGGTGGAGATAGACGTGGCGCGCTATCTGGGGTTCGATAGCCAGTTCGACGACCGGGCTCAAATTGTCTTTCTCGTCGTGAAGCAAGGTCCAGACGAGATTCCCTTTTTCGTCTTTGCTCTCCTCCCTGCCGTCGTTGATGGAAAGCCTAAACTGGCGGATCTTGTGCCCCGGATGATCGGCGCGGGTTGCAAAGCGAATCCCTTCAATGGGGAATGGTGCCCCCAAATCGAAGAACATCGGCGTGGTATAGAAGAACCCAGGGCCGCGAAAAAAATTGATGCGCGGCGGATGCACAAAAGCCGTAGTTGAATCGCCATCTACGATCCGCACGCGGTCGTCCAGCCAATTGGCCGGCAGGGTGTAAATGCTCACCAAGCTGGTGATGTCGCCCTGCCGCTCGCCCATCGAGGCAATTAGGTTCTCGCCGCTTTCGGTACTGAACGGGCGGATGGCACCCGGCACCTTTGCCACATCGATAGAACTCAGGGTGCCGCTTTCGCTCCAAGGGTTTCCACCATGGCCCCCCAGCTGGTAAAATTGGCGCGCCTCGGCCATTCCCAGCGCGGTCAGGACTAGCATCAGTACCCGTCTCACCCAGTGCCTCCTTTGCATGGTCGCCACGCAAGAGAACGGCGGGATTTACAGTCGCCCGTAAATCCCGCCTGAAACCATCCTACAACCTCTTCGACTTTACTTGAAGGTGGACTTGATCTGGCCCCAAGTGTTGGCCTCGACTGAGGTAGCTCGAGCCTCGGGCAACCCCTCTTCAATCGGCGCCAACAAATAGTCGCCGAACTGGTCGGCGTCCCGAGAAGCACCTATGCCGCCGAAACCGGACCAATAGGCATCGTCGTAGGAGCCGGGATCGGCATCCTTGTCGCCCCAGTTGACCTCTATGCCGACAACGGTGCCTTCCACCCAATTGTGCCTGACACTCTGGTCGGCACCGTCGGGATGGATGTCGTCAAAGGGCACAATGGAGTATTCGCCAAACATTTCTGCTGGCTCCTGTGTATTGACGTCGCCGCGGAGAAACTTGCCGGCCCATTCCACGTAAGGGGACTGGCCCGCCCACGCTTTGGAGCCGTCGATAATCCGGGTATAATAACCGGAAGAGCTGAAAATGGGGCCGGCCAGATCGTAGCGTTGGGCTTGGGCACTGGCCCAGCGGGTCTCAAAATCGTCCCCTTGGTCAAAGCCGCGAAAGATGCCACCGGAGTGGTCCCAATCTGTAGTCGTCGACCACTTCTCGGTGTCGTTGATGAAGTCGTCGGCAACCCAAGCTGCAAAATAGGCCTTGCCGTCGTTGATGTTGTAGCCCCAGACGAGCCAAGCGTTGAAATCGCTCAAATCCATGGGCGCACCGAACTGGTTGAACATGGTTTCGGCTTTGATCTTGTACACATCGCTTACGATGTCCCAGTCCGACATATCGCCGTCCAGCACCGGCGTCAGGTGATCCGGGAACTGGAACATGAACTTCATCTCCCCTTGGTGGCTAAAAGCCGAGCCGACCATGAGGATCGAGACCAGTAACGCAATGGATGCTTCGTTGATTCTCTTCATTGCAACACCTCTCCTTCAGTGAGTGAGTACGGGAGTGAGTCATTGTGTCTTTTGCCACCCCAATCGGGGGTAAAACGACGCCTGTTCCTTTCTCCTCCTTTCAGCTACTAACAGGTCGCCTTTGCTCAGATCAAACCCACTAGCGTTCTAGCCCTGCGTAGGCCGTCATAAATATCTTGCTGGTCGTGCTAGAGGGCAGATTTTCAAACGTCAGCTTCTGTAGGCGAAACCCCGTCTGCAGATGGAGCCTGTAGCCCAAGTAATCCGAGGCGTTGTTAAATTGCACCGCGACGATGCGACTGAAGGAATCCGGCTCCAAGTCGCGATGGACCGGCACCCCCTCCTCATCGTCGCGGAACTGCTCAAAATGGGACAGTTCTAGTCCCAACTCGATGAGCGTGTGGGAGAGCAGAGGAATGCGGGCAATGAGAAAAAGAGTCTCGGTCAATTCGCGGCGCTCTGGGGCTCGCTTGCGAACGGGGTGCTCGCGCAAAAATTCGCTCTTGAAGCGCGGTTCAAGTTCGATGTTTCTCACCGGGAACGTGTAATCGACTTTGTTGATGAGACCGACAAAGCTAGCTGTGTCGCGCAGGTCGCGCTGCTCGCGGCACTGCTTGTAGATTTCAGTCTTGAACTTGTTGATCACATTCAGGTCCCCTACGAGCGTGAAATCGAACTGCACATAGGAAGTGTTGATCCAGGTGTCGCGCGCCGGGAGCAAATCGAACACGCGCTGTTGAGTACCGCGGGAGTTAGACGGCTGCACCCACTGGAAGAGATTGTCGGGAATGTCGTCCTCGACCCACTTGAAGTTGTCGAACACGCGCAAACGGCCCAACCGGGCAAAATCCCTTTCGTAGGTGAAGAGCAGGTACGTGGATTCGTTGTTGCGATCCCCCGCCAGCAATTTTTCGCGCAAATGCCCGACGGTCAGCCGGGCCTCCGGCCCGATGTGGGTTCCCGCGTAAAAATTGTAGCCGCGGTGGTCGCGCCCGTAGGGATAATCGGGTTCTTCGTCGTTTTCAAAGCGGTCGATCCAGCCGTTGTTGTTCATGTCAACGCCAAAGAGGTATTCGGGCCTATCGGAGTGATAGCGCAGGAAAGGCTCTTCGTAATCGGGAATGAAGTTCTGTCGATCCTCCGTATCGTTCTGGTTGAAATCCGAGACGAAATCGTTGTTCTCGTCAAAGCCCGGAAAGACCGCATTGTCCGACAGCATACTATAGCGGCTCCAGTCCGGCCGGCGGTCTTGGTCGTCGTTGTCCTCGACGAATTCATAGATATAGGATATTTCGTCTTCGTAATCGATTTCGTCCTGTCCCCGAGTACCCGCTAGAAAGGTGCGGGTGGAGTAATCCGCGTCCATGCTATAGCCTTCGAGAAAGGCGAACCAAGGGTAGGACGCTTTGGACAGGTTGAACATCCATGCCTGGGCGTCGTTCACCGCCTTATGATGATCCTTTAGATTGAGGTTGGGATACTGACGGTACTGATTGTTGAAATCGTACTCGCCGTAAAAGTCGAACCCCCAGATCTTGTTGGCCTCGAAGGTGACGCCAAAGATGGTATTGGCCGTGGGCAGACCGTAGTCGAATTTCAACAGGCGCTGGTTGGAGTTGTCGCGGATATTGTTCTGGGCCCGTTCTATCAGCAAGAAGACGGGCTGTGAGTCTCGGTTCGTCTGCCGGTCCGACGTGATTTCCACCTTGTAGTCGTTGGAGATCACCAATTCAAAGGATACTCTTTCTATCGTCGTAGGATCGGGCCCGGTGTACAAAGGGTCCGTAAAGTCGTAGGTAAGGGTAATGCGCTCGTCGCCGTCCGCAGCTAAAAACCCCACTCGTTGGAACCCCCCTTCGCGTATGGGCTCGAATCCTATGGCACTGCCTCTGAAAACGTTGCCATCTACATCCTCGATGATGATTTCGTCGTCGAACAGGGCCGCCCCACCCACTCCGTCGGCGGGCGAGTCGTCCGACAGCCGGATAATGATACGGGATATAGGCAGCGCATTCTGGTCGGTGGTCAGAGCCCCACCGGCAAAGGGATTGCCGGTGAAATCGTCGAACAGCGTCTGGCCTTGGAAGGCGGTCACATAAGTCGCCCCGAGTTGGACGAAGTCGCCGACCTGAACGATGCCTCGCCCGCCCAGTAAGTTGGTGACGCTAGTCTTCTGATCGGGAATATCCAAAGAGGTGGCCACGGCTGGCCGACTGGGGCGGGCCAGCAGTAGAGTACCTTGGTACTTGTCGGCCGCAAAGTCCCACTGAATACCGTTGAAGGTGGGTTTAGAAAAAGTCATGGGGGTCAAAGTAGTGCGGATCTCATCGCCAATCGTGATTCTATAGTAGTATTGTCCCTTGTGGTCTGAGGAGATGGCTACTCGGTTGAACCATTGGTTAAACCTGTTGGTCTTGAGGATGCTACTGCCGAATTGCTGGGGGCGATCTTGCTGCCAATCGTAGATCAACCAACCTCGGGTGACTAGGTTGCCGAAGAAATCGTAGAAGTAATCGCCCTCCAACGCGGTGTCCACATAGCGCTGATAGGGAGCGCGGGCGTAGTTGGAGTATTCCCACTGTCTCCACTGGTATTCCTTGTACAGCTCTTGGGGAACGTACCATTTGCGCACTGCTGGATCTAGGGCGTCGAATAATACCCCCGGTCCTTGCGGAGAAAAATCCACCTTTCCACCCGGTTTCACTCTACCCATGCGCGAGTCGTACCCTTGGGCACCAACCCAAGTCGGCGCACTCCAGCCTAGTGCCCAGAGAACAGCACCCACCACAACCCGATAGTGCTTGTTCAAAATCCCCTCCTCGCTTGGCTAGCACTTAATAGACCACGGATACGCTGGTGGAACGCCGCTCGGTCTCCCGGTCGGAGCGGATTTCCACCACCGCCAAGTAGGTGCCCGGCGGCACTAGGCGATCGTCGTCGCCGCGACCGTCCCAATGTAGCTCGATACGGCCGTTTTGGACCTCGGCAGAGTTGAGCCGCCGCACGCGGCTACCAGCCAAGTTATAGATATTTACCTCGCTCGGCGATGGTTTGAGCAGGTGCAGAACCGCATAGCTTATTTCCGCCACGTCATTGGCCCCATCGCCGTTGGGGGTGAAGGTCCGCGGCTGGATTGTTAGCGGGCCAGCCACCTGCGAGCCCACGGGAATCTGCACCAGCAACTCGTCGGTATCCTGTTCGGCCGAAGCATCCCCGCCCTCAGTTTGCAGCGGCACTTGCACACTGGAGTCGGCCAAAGCCCGCCCTTGGAAACGCGTACCATAGCGGAACACGGCTGCATCAAAGACAATTTTCAAAAGAGTGCCATCGGCGTCGATCCGGGGTACGCTTAGGGCAAAGTGGTCGTCCTCCACCGCCTCAATGGAGAACGCTCCGACGCGCAGGGGCAAAGACGCAGCAGCCAGATCGCCGCTGAACTCGGCGCCATCTAGGCGAGTGCCCGCCCGGTCTTGGATCTCCACCGAATGGATGGCCGCGATGCGGGCCGGGGTTTCGATTTCAAAGCGCGTGAATCCCGGCCGGCCCGTAGTATTGGTGATGCGGGCAAAGTACGTAAAAGTCGTCTGTTGGCCGACCTCGGTGCGCGGCGGTCCCACCTCGGCGACGATGCGATCCACCGGGGGCCGTGCAAACTCAAAGCCTAAGTCGGCGACCGCGCGGCTAGCATCCAAGCTCAGATTGGTGAAGTCGATGCGGAACTGGAAGTAGCGCCGTGGCGCCGGCACAGTCAGAAAGGCCCCATTGTCGATCACTTGCCACTGGACCCAGCCGTTGTCAGCGTCGGCTTTAATCGGCCCCTGTTGGTTCTTCGCCAGTTTTCCAAAGGTTTCTTCTGTCAGCGTATTGCCTTCGCTATCGGTGGGCACGTATTCGGGTTGCCGCCCCCCCACATTGGCATTGCGAAAAAAGACATCGGGGGTCGTATCCCGCCCGCTGCGGACGCGGATTTCTAGCTTGGAATCCGCGCTATTGCCCGCGGCCACTTCGCCCCAAGCGATTTGCCCCCAGACGACCTCCTCGCCCAGATCCAGCACCTTGGACACGTAGCTAGCCGTCGGTACGAACCCCCTGCCGTACACCTCTATCTCGTCAATTTCAAACCCGAGGGTGGAAATCGACTTGAGTTGCAGAAAGCGGACAAATTGGGGGTTGATCTGGGCTTCTACTCTGGCCGCGCGGTTGTCTGAATCGCGCCGCACCGGCGAGGTAAAAATGGGCTGCCCACTGGCAAAGAGGTTTTGCGGCAAGCCATCGTTGAGGAACAACTCGTATCCCCGCATGAATTCGTTCCCAAAGGGAAACGACGCCGTCATCCGCGGATAGAACACGATTCGGTCCACTCCAAAGCGCGCACCGAGGTCAATGCGAATGGTGACGCCGTTGTTGCGCACGATGCGGCCAGCCACGAACTTGCGGTCAAAAGCCACTCGGTGGTCGCCATTGAGCATGCCCACCAACTGCTCTGGATTTTTCTGACTAGCATCCAGCCCCGGAATATCTATAGTGCCCCCCCGCTCGAGAACACCGAGCGAAATGTTGAAGTCGGAGCGCAAGCGCAGCGGCATGATCCAGTTTTGCAGAGAATCCAAACCAACGGCAAACACTTTTTCGCCGTTGGCGTCCTCAATAGTTCCCAATTGCTCGACAAAATCGATCACCCCCCCAGGGGTTGTGCCAGAATTGCGCCAAGGATGTTCGTTGCCGCCGACGGTAAAAACATCCCGTGCGCTGGTTGGGCACACGGACAGCAGCAGCAGCAGGATTGGAGGGACTATCTGCAACGACAGCCGCCGCTCGAAAAGGGGACCAATGGGGCGATATTCTTCCAAGAAGACTCTTTAAGTAGATTAGCCGAGATTTCAGCCTTATGCACTTCTGATAGCGCACCGCAAACTGACGCTCTGAAGCGTGACGTTTGTTGCAGGTTGTGGTAAGGTATAAGGTATTAAATAGGATAAATCAAGAAAACTTAGTGCGGTCCGGCCGTTCGCGTATAGTCAATCGTCGAGCGGCGTCAACCAAACCAAGGTCGCCCCCCAACCGCCGCCCCCTGCCCCAGCCAAGCGAAACGCCTCCACTTCGGGCAAGCGGCCCAAAATGGCGTGGACCGAGCACCGCAACTGGCCCGTACCCTTGCCGTGGATGACGCGCACTTGCAAAATGCCCGCTCGGCGACAAGCATCCAAATAGTCGGGCAACAACCCCTTGAGGTCGCGCGGCTGGAAGGTGTGCAGATCCAGCGTCCCGTCAATGGGGATTTCCACCGCTTCCGGCTCTTCCCATTTTTCTTCGGTCATCGTCCTAACCCTCCCGCACAGGTACTTCGAGCTTGATACCGTCGGGGTTGAAGAAATCAGAATATACGGTCAATCTCAATTTTTGAGCAGTCGTTAGGGCAACGAGACTCTAAGAAGCCGCTATGAGAGCAAGACGGATGCGCGGATGGATCGCCGGTATTGGGTTGCTGGGGTTAGGATGCGAGCCGGAAGTAGAGACCAAAACGGCGTCGGGCGAGGTGCAATTCGTCGATGTGACCGAGGCTGTTGGCCTCGATTTTCGCCAAGTCTCCGGTGGCGCAGAGCAGCGCTATATTCTCGAGTCCATGTCGTCCGGTGCTGCCTTTTTCGACTATGATGGCGATGGGTATCTCGATGTATTCTTGGTCAACAGCACGCGAGTGGAGGCCGATTCCTCAAATCCCACCAATCGGCTCTACCGCAACACCGAAGGGACCAATGGGCGCGCCTTTGAGGACCAAACCGACGAGGCTGGCCTGCGGCGCACGGGGTGGGGCATGGGGTGTGCGGTGGGAGATTACGACAACGACGGCGATGTGGACCTGTACCTCACCTATTGGGGGCCCAATGTGCTCTATCGCAACGACGGGGGCAGGTTTGCCGAGGTCAGGCTGGGCGTGGAAGACAGCGGCTGGGGAACCAGCGCGGCGTTTGGCGATGTGGATGCCGACGGATTCCTCGATCTCTACGCGGCCAACTATTTGGTATTCGACTTGCAAAACCCGCCCGGCGGCGGTCAACTCTGCAGTGGCTTCAAGGGGCTGGACGTCTATTGCGGGCCGCACGGCATGGTGCCCCAAGCCAACGTGCTCTACCGCAACGAGGGCGGAGGCGGCTTTGCAGATATGAGCCGGGCGACGGGGATTGACGCAGACCAGCAGGCATCCTTGGGGGTAGTCTTTTTCGATGGCGACGACGACGGCGACCAAGATATCTACGTGGCCAACGACGGCTACCCCAACCTGCTCTATCGCAACGACGGGCCTTGGCAACTGGAGGAAGTAGCGGCCTTTGCCGGGGCGGCTTACAGCGAGGACGGGCGGGCGCAAGCCGGCATGGGCGCGGCGGCCGGCGACTACGACAACGATGGCGATCTGGATCTGTACATGACCCATTTTTCGGACGACGTCAACACCCTGTACCAGAACGAGGGGAACGGCCTGTTCGTCGATTTCACGGCGGCAGCGGGGCTAGGCGGTCCGGTGCGGCCCTACTTGGGCTGGAGCACGGGTTTTTTTGATTACGACAACGACGGCTGGCTCGATCTCTTCGCGGTCAACGGGCACATCTACCCCCAAGTCGCCCAGCATCCTTCGGGACTGCGCTATGCCCAGCGCAACCTGCTCTACCAGAATGTGGGGGGGACGTTTGTCGAGGTCGGAGCTCGGGTTGGGCCGGGCTTTGCCGAGGAAAAGGTCAGCCGCGGCGGGGCACTGGGCGACTACGACAACGATGGCGATCTGGACTTGCTAATCGTGAATCTGAATGACGCGCCAACGCTTTTGCACAATCGCGGCGGGAGCCGCAACAATTGGCTGGGGCTCGAGCTGGTGGGCAGCGAGAGCAACCGCGACGCACAGGGGGCGCGGGTGGTGCTCTCGACAGACAATGGACGACAGGTGCGGGAAGTACAGCGCGGAGTCGGGTACTTATCGCAAAGCGATGGCCGGGTGCTCTTCGGGTTGGGAGCGGCCGAGGCCGCAGAGCGCGTAGCGGTCCGTTGGCCCAGCGGCCGGGTGCAACTCTTGGAGCGACCAGAGACTCGGCGTTACTGGGTGGTGCGGGAAGGGGAAGAGGGGCCTATTGCCAGCTACGTCGGGCTGGCGGATACAGCGGACTGGGGCACGCACGAACAGCCAGTCCAAAGGGACCGCGAGCGGCCGGTCGCCCGCTACGTGGCAGGAGACGACCAGACTGCCGCAGACCACTACAACGCGGGAATCGAACGGTACAGACAGGGACGCTACCAAGAGGCGATTGACGCCTTGAAAACGTCCATCGGCATGCAGCCGGACACTCTCAAAACCTACTACTCCTTGGGTATCGCGCTCTATTCCGGGCTAGGCCGGGCCGAGGAGGCCGCGGCGGTTTTGGAAGAGGTGGTAGGACGCGATTCGTCGTGGTCGCCGGTCTATCCGCTTTTGGGAGCGGTCTATATGGATCTCAACCGCCAAGACCGAGCCATTCCGCTCCTCAAGCGCGCTGTGGCGCTGGACCCCACGTGGGAAAACCACAACCGACTGGGGTTGGCCCACCTCCGCAACGAAAATCCGACCGCGGCGATCGCGGCCTTTGAACGCGCCGTGCGCCAAGCGCCGTGGCAGCCGCACCCGCACCTGAGCCTAGCCCGGCTCTACGAGCAACAGGGAAGGGCGCAGGAAGCTACGCGCCAGCGGCAAATTTTCGTGCAGTTGCAGCCTATCGAAGACGAAGTGCAGCGCCATTTGGACAACCTGTCCTCCTTTCCGGGCGACATTGAATCGCGCCACCTGCTGGGCGAAGCCTACGTGGCCCAAGGGCGCGTTGAGGAAGGGCTGGCTGCTTTTCGCCGAGTCATTGCCGCCGACTCCAGCTACGCGCCGGCCCAGTACGGCTTGGGCGCTGCGTTGCACTACAAGAACGATTTGGAAGCGGCGATTGCGGCCTATGAACGAGCCGGCGAACTGCAACCGGAGTTGGTGGGGGCCTTTGCCGATCTAGGCCAAGCCTACCACCAACTCCGCGACTATAAACGAGCGATTGCCGCCTATCGTCGGGCACTGGCACTGCAGCCGGAGCTGCCGACCGTGCGAACCAAACTAGGCATGGCCTACGCCCAGCAGGGCGACCTAGTGCCGGCCGTGGCGGCCTTCAAGACGGCCCTGAGCACCGATTCCACCTTGGTCGCCGCCCGCTGCGCGCTGGCACAGGTATATGCCGCCCAGGGACAGTACCCAGCGGCCATTCGCGAGTGGGAGGCCGTGCTGCGGTTGGAGCCTCGCTATCCCCGAGCGGCGAGTCAGTTGCGCGTAGCCCGCGAGAAGCTCGCAAAAAAGAAAGCCCCCGTTCCGCAAACACAAGCGAAACAGGGGCGTGGAAATGAGTGAGCGCTAACTAGCAGGTAGGGTTATCGACCCAAGCTGCTCTTGAGCTGGCCCCAACTGGTTGCTTCGACGCTCGTCTCCGAAAAGTCAATCCCCTCTTCGAGCGGCGCGAGGACAAAGTCGTTGAGCGCGATATTGCTGCTCTCTGGGGTGGTGCCCCAAAAGCCCTGATAGGCGTGGTCGGACTGGGGCGCGTCAATATCGCCGTTGTTGATCGAGATATGGATGATATCGTCCTCTTCGAGGTCGTAAATCTCGATGTTGTCGGGCGTGGCATTCTCCCGGGGGATCAAGGCAATCGGCGTAATACCCAGCTCGTAGTAATAGGTACTTTCGCCGAACATGTCGCCGTCGAAGGACCAGCCAAACGAAGTAAAGTCGCCGCCGTCCGAAAGCCAAGCTAGGTTGCCGATGGGCTCGAGCGACTGATAGACGCCCTCGAGTGGCGGCACGACCCATTTATAGGCGATCCGGTTGACGGGCTCGTCCGCGAGGTTCTGCTCGTCGGCCGCTAGGTGGGTCGGGTTGACTTCAACCTCCCAGTTGTCGTCGTCCCAATGGCGGGCCGGGTCTTCGCGGTCGGTATTGTGGATGTTGTCAAAGACTTGGTTGGCGAAATAGAGCTTGTTGAGATTTTCGTTCCAACCGAGGATGTGCAGCGGGTTGAAGTCGCTGAGATCGAGCTCGCCGCGACCCGCTTCGTGGAACTGAGCGGGGTCGTAGAGCTTGTCGCTGCGAATCACGTAAGGCTTGTCCGGGACGATACTCCAGTCCGAAAGGTCGCCGTCTATAGTTGGCACAGCGTTATCGGGAAACTGAAAGAGAAAGAAGAACTCACCCGGCGGGTTGTGGGCGTTAGCGAGCCCAGCCGATACGAGCAGGACCATCAGTCCTTTTGCGATTTTTTGCATGTCGAGAAACCTCCTCAGAATAGTTGAGTAGGGGATGCGTTGCGAAGGAATCGCCTGCCGAAAAAACCTCCTTTCGACGACCGGCTCTGGAAAATTTGGCTTCGTGCCAGCATTGGGCTATACCCTACGACAATCGCAAAAAAATGTCAAACAAATCGCGCGTCCAGAACTCAATATGCCACCGCGAGAAATCCCATTGTTCTTTCTTTTTGTTCGACATTGAGGGATAGGTCGTATAGGTAAATCCCGGGCGGGACTCGCTGGCCGTTGGCGTCGGTGCCGTCCCACTCTTGGCGAAATTGGCCGCTGCGAGACCGCGTTGGGGGCAATGCAGCCACCTCTTGCCCGGCTAGATTATAGATATGCACGGAGACGGTGCGATCGGTTGCCACCTCGCGCAAACTGTACGCGATGGTCAGGGTCTCGTTGAGGCCGTCGCCATTGGGCGTAAAGGGGTTGGGGCCGACTTCCACATTGACCAGCAAATTGCCGCCCACCGGGGTTTTCACGGCGAGTACATCGCCGGAAAAACGGAAGGTCGCGTTGCCCGGCCGGACCTGTTGGCGAATTTGATCGGGGTCCTCGCTGTTAAAAACCCAGCCACTGAATTCGGTCCCAAAGCGCAGCACGGGCGCGTTGAAGATCACCTCCAACTGCTTGAAGCTATCCTCTTCGCCCTTCACCTCTGGAAATTCGACCACGATCCGGTCGTCGAAGATCTGATGCGGAAAGAGGCTAGGATCCACTACAGTCCCGTCGAGGACGACCGCCTCGATGGTATCGACCCGGGCGTGGGTGAGAATTTCTAGGTGGTTGAAACCGATATTGTCCGCCTCAAAGGAGGGCAACACGATATAGGTGAAGGTGGCAGGGCCGAAGGAATCGACTTCAATGGGCCAAATCTCGCCGACGACTTCTTGGGCCGAAGGGGCCTCCCCCAACTGGAGCGAGAGTTGATCGAGCCGAGGGGCGGCAAAGGGCAGCGAAAAAAACCGGATGGCGATCTGGATATAGCGGCTAGGCCCTGGCGAGAGCAGGGGCGTGCCATCCTGCCAAAATTCGGCGGGCAAAGCCTCGTCGCGCAAGCCGGCCGCGAAATCGTAGGGCGGCGACCAGAAACTCCAATTTTCAGCATCGTACTGGGTGGGCAGGCGGGACAGCGCGTCGATCTTTAAGTACTCCTTCAGGGTGATCGGGTCTAGATCGCCATTGTTGTTGAGGACGAAGTAGAGCTTGGGGTCCGGGGTGTGTCCGGTACGGGTGCGGATCTCGGCCCGGGTGCCCTCGGGCAACTCGCCGCTCCAGCGGATCTGACCATAGCTGACCGGGCGGCCAAAGTCCAAAATTTGGGTAATGTAAATCATCTCTTCGACGAATCCCTCGCCGTAGATTTCAAACTCGGCGATTTCCCAGTTGCGCAAGGGGAAGGCTTGGAAGGCGAGGAAGCGAATGGACTTAGGCGGGAAGCTCAGGTCCGTCACCACGTCTAGGTTTTCGCGGGTGGAGTACAGCTCGGTCAGCAAGGGGTCGTTTCGCGTGATCCAGCGTCGGCCGGGGGTGCGACCGCACGCGCCATCTTGAAAGGGCAGCGAAGCATCGCCCACGCGGATGTCAAACCAGCCGACGAAATTATCGGCGAAGCTGTCTGCGCCAAAGGACTCAAGGGCCGGCTTGGGCGCGGCAAAACTTTCGATCTGTAAGCGGTCTTCCTCTTGACTGAGGCGCGGATAAAAGCGAATGCGGTTGATCGGCACATTGGCCCCGAAATCGAATATGATCGCATCGTAAAAAGGACGCCCTTTGCCAATGCCCGGTGCTTTGTTCGGGTCCTGCGTAAAGGGGCGGAACTGAGCGGATACGGGGTTGGCGTCGAGCATGAGCTTGTTGAGGGGGGCGTTGTTGCCGGCAAAAAGGCAATTGTACGCCGAGGTCCCATTGCCGTAGGATACGCTGACCTCTCCGCCGGTGAAATTCAGGGGGACTTCGTTTGATTCGGCGCTTAGATCGGTCAGGGCTAAATTTTCGTGCGGGTCGATGAAGCGCGGGCGGATGGAGCGGTCGGAGAAATCGACGAGGGTGTCTCCGCCGGTCTCTTGCGGGGCCGTGCCCACGGCGACGCTTCGGAGCAATTCGCCGTTGGCGTCATAGACGCGATACGCACCCACTTCGGCTTGGCTGCGGGCGTCTTGCCAAGACGGGCCTTCCACCCCTCCCAGATGGTACTCGGTTCGGGCGTTCACCCAAGCAGCGGTGAGCAGGACCGTGCAGACGCAGAAAGACAAAGACCTAAGCATGGCTCATCCTTCCTTGACTGGGGGACGAGATTCTCATATCTAAAGGCAAAATAAAGCCATATCGACTCGTTGCCAAAAGTCATTTCACAAGCACTGGCGGCCAACAGGTGCCGCGGTCTCGGTTTATTGGAGTGCTTCAATGCGTGTATTGGGCTGTTGTTCGCGCATTTTTGCGCTAGCATCAGGGTTGCTAGCGGTCGTTTGGGGCCCGGTTTTTGCCCTCGAAACCGTGGCCTTGGGGGAGGGGGGCGACTTGGATTGGCGGGGCGAGGGCCGGGCCGCGGTGGCGGTCATTGACGCAGAGCATCGGTCGCCCCTCAATCCCAACCGCCTACTCGTGGGCAACGCCCCGGGGAATCTAGTCGAATTCGCGCATCCCGATTTTCCCCGCGGCATCTTTCCCCTGCGCATAGAAGACGGCGAAAACATCGCCAACAACACGGTGGCGCGGGGCGGCAACATAGACGCGCCCAACATCTTTGACTTTGGACGCGACATCGGCGTCGCCAGTGGTAGCATATTTGATCGCAACGACCTCCGTCTGGCTTTGGAGGAGTTGCTCACGAGCGAGAAGGGCGGTGAAAAGCAGGCGTTTGAGCGCAAGAATTTCAACGCGCTGGGCACGCTGGTAATCCTCAACTTGGGGGGGCGGTTTGGCGTCAATCGCATCCGCTTCTATCCGCGCAATACCGTGCATAAATCCCCAACCACGCCCTTTCACAACGACTTCTTGCGGGCCTTTGAGCTTTTCACCAACGACGGGATTAGCTTGACCGACGACGGCAGTTTGATCTGGGACCCCCTGCTGTTGCAGGCCGACAACGAAAGCCCCGTCGTCGATGTGGCGATAGACCCGCCCAGGTACGTCCAGTTCGTGCGCCTGCGCGCCACCTCTACGGTCAACTTCGAGCTCGACGAATTCGAGGTGTACGGCACGGGCTTTCTTTCCGAAGCCCGGTACATTTCGGATATATTCGACGCCGGCCAGCCCGCCCTCTGGGGCGACATGCGCTGGGTAGAAGAAGTCGTCGGCCCCGAGGTGTTTTCCCGGTTGCAGATCCGCACCCGCACGGCCAACGATGCCACGCCCTTTGTCTTTACGCGGCTGTTAGCGGGTCAGCGCGACGCCGAGGAGATTCCGCTCTCGTTGGCGGACCCGACCCAAGCAATGGAACTAGCCGAGTACGAGACCCTGCCCAAGGACGACGCCCTAGGCCGCCAGTGGAACCCGGGCCTCGTCCGGGACGATCTAATCAACTGGAGCCCGTTCAGCACCCCCTATCCCGCGCGTGCGGCCAACGGCCCGGGAATTCCAATCGCCTCGCCCAGCCCAAACCGGTACTTCCAGTTCCAAGTTTTTTTTCAAAGCGACGACCTAGCCGCAGCCCGAGGGCTGAAATCCCTGAGTTTTGATGTGCTGACGCCGCCCTTTGCCGACCAAGTGATCGGCGAGATTTTTCCGCGCGAGGTTCGCACAGCCGAAAACACGGGCTTCACGTATGCCATCCGTCCGGTCTTGGAGACGGCCGGCCTGCGCGGTTTTGACACCATAGAGATATTCACCCCCACCCGAGTAGAGAGCATAGACCGACTAGTGCTGGAGGATGGAACCGGGCAACTCGTCGCCGAGCGCGTCTTTGCTGGGCTCGCGGACGCGACCCGCGCTGACGGATTCCAAATTCTCGCCGTAGAAGACGACAAATTCTCCGTGCGGATTCCCTTCCTACAGGAGGGGGATGCGCTGGTAAAAATTCACTTTCGCACCGAGGTGCTGACCTATAGCACCAACTTTACCGCGGCCGTCCGGCTGTTCAGCGAAGAGGGGCGCATATCCCAAGCTGTGGTTTCGGGGGATGCTGCAACGCTGGCGGCCGGCGACAATGCCGACCTATCCGGCACCACGGTACTGAGCCCCGCCATGCTGCGCCAAGGCCGTTTGCTAGACAAGGTAGAGATCGCGCCGGCGGTCTTTACCCCCAACGGGGACCGGGTCAACGATAGGGCGAGGATATACTACAACTTGCTCTCGTTGGATGTGGCCCGCCCGGTAGCGATCGCCGTGTACGACCTAAGCGGCCGGTTAATTCGCCTCGTCCACGACGCTCCCGAACGCAATGGCCGCTACGAAGACAAGGCGTGGGACGGCCGCGATGCCCAAGGGCGGCTAGTCCCGCCAGGGCTCTACATCGTGCGGTTGGCAGTAGAAGGGGACGCGCAACGCGACGAGCAGGCCCGGCTAGTGGGCGTGGCATACTAAACGCGGCTGCTATCGCGCCCCGAATATTTTCTCTACCAGTTCTACATTCTTTTTTACTTCGGCCCGCGCTTTGTCCTGCAACCGCCGTTTGCGCTTGAGTTGGTCGTAGTACGCAAAGTGTTCCCGCGCTTTTGCTTCGCGCCCGAGACGCTCGTACAGATTGCCCAGACAGGCGTGTACTTGGGCATCCTGCGGCGCGAGTTCGGCAATTTTCTCAAAGAATCCTAACGCTTGGGAATAGCGCTGCTGTCGCGCCAAGAGTAACCCCATGCTCCAATAGCCTTGGACGCGACTTGGATCGAGGTCGATAGCTCGGCGCAAAAGGACCTCGGCCCGCTGGGTCTGGAGCGTCTGCTGCAAGAGCGCGGTCGTTTGTCCCGCGGCTGCTTCCGCGACGAGCAGCTCGGCTAAGCGGATGCGGTACTCGGGTTCGGTAGGGGCTTGCTCCAGCAACGTGCGGTACTCAGCGGCCGCGGCCGGCAACTGGCCTTCTGTTTCGTAGAGCCGGGCCAACTGGTACCGCACCAAGGTAGAGTCGGGACGCAACGCTAGGGTGCGGCGGTAGGCGGCGGCGGCTGGCCCGAGCTGGCCCGCCATGGCGTGGGCATAGCCGATTCGGCCGTGGAGGGCCGCCCAGTGGGGGCGCTTTTGGACTACTTGCTCGTAGATCGCAATAGCGTCCTCGTAGTGGCGCGTCTGCAATAGGGCATTGCCGAGAAAGTAGCGGACCCGGGCCGCCTCGGGGTAGAACTCCAAGTATTTTCGGTAGAGTTCAACGGCCTTGTGGTAGTCCTTTTCTTCGACGTAGAGAGCGGCTAGGCGCAAGAGCGCGTCGTCGTGGTCGGGCCGCCGGTTGAGGACCCACTTGTATTCGCGCATGGCATTGGCCGGCATCCCTTTGCGCTCGTAAGCATAGCCCAGCCAGAAGTGCTGCTGAGGTTCGCCCTCCTCGTCCATAGCCCCGGCGCCGAGATTGGCCATGAGCAATAGCAGGGGCAAAGCCACTAGGGCCTTCCGGCGCTGGGGTCCTTCTTTCCACAGCGAGTACAGCCCAAAACCGGCGTAAAGTAAAAGCAAGGGCACGACGGGCAGCCGGTAGCGCGCGGTGACGAAGAAGCCGACCACCGAGACCATGTACGTCAGCGTGAATAGCAAGCAGAGTTGCCCCTGCTCGGTCTTGCCCGCCGCAGTGCGCGCAAAGAGCACTAGGCCGATGAGGGCCAACGGGGCTACCAATCCGAAGGGGAAGGCCACGCCCTTTTTCCACAAGAGGACGGCCAAAAGCACTGAGTCGCGGCGGGCAAAATATGGATCGATGTTGCGCTTTATTTCGTCGCCGTGCCAAAACAGATAGAGCTTGTAAAGCTGGAGCCGCGCATAGTCGAGCGGATTCGCAACGGCAAAGTCATAGGAACGGGCGAAGAAGAAACGGGATTTAGCCGATGGGCGTTCAATGCCGGCTTCGCGCTCGGGCATTTCCACTAGCTGGAGCCAAGCCCTGCCCGGGCGGATCTCGACCGTGCGCTGGTAATCGGGGTTGTTGCCAATGTAGAAGTTGATGCCGGCGTTGTGCGAGATGAGCACCGAGTCGTTGCCGACTAGATAATTGCGCCCCGCGACCGGGGCCACGACCAGCGCGAGGCCGAGGAAAAACGAGGCTCCTCGCTGGACAAAGCTCCCGCGAGAAAACCAAAGCCAAAGAAGCAATACCGGCGCGAACAGGAGAATGTTGGCCACCGCTAGGGCGGCCAGCCCCAGTACCAGACCGGCGAGCAGCCACGGCCAACGCCGTTTTAGGGGAGCGGTGAGCAGCAACAGCAGCAAAGCCAAGTGGAGGAGGAGGGCCAAGGTGGTGGGCAGTAATTCGCCGCCAAAGTACATGAGCGGGCCGTAGAAAGCGGCGGCCAGCCCCGCGCCGAGCGCCACGGCCGGGGGAAAGAGCCGAAGACCGAGCAGGTAGGTCCCCCCACAGACGAGCGCCCCGAATAGGGCTTGGAGCAGGCGGGGCAGGTAGTAATTTTCGCCGCCTACGGCGAAGAGCAAGCCGAGTAGATAGGAATAGAGCGGCGGTTGCCAAAAGGGCGTCGGACGCCCAGCCCAAGAGACCTCGCTGAGGTAGCGGGCGTCATCGACATAGGTCCGAGCATCGACGACCGGAACGGCGAAAAGCGGGCTTGACGAGAGTTCGTTCAGGTAGTAGAGGCGCAGCCCCAAGGCCAGCAGGACGATGAGGCTCCCAGTCCAAAGTTCGCCGCGGCCGATCGGAACGCTCGGGGCCATAAGGCCGAAGCTATTGCAGGCCGGCGTACACGGCGATGAAACTTTCGGTGATGGTTTCCGATTCGTCGCCCTTGGGGTTGCGGCGATCTATCCGCATGCCCATCTGCGTGGTGAGCTTATAGCCCAGATAGTCGGATACATTCGTGAACTGGGCGGCACCGACGATGCTGTTAAAGTCGTTGAGGTCGCGCTCGAAATCGTTGACAAAGGTCAACTCCAAGCCGAACCGCAGGGTCGTGTGCTGGAGCATGGGAAAACCCAGCAGGAAACCGCCGATTTCGGCCAGTTCGGTGCGTTTTTCCTGCGAAAGCAGGTCGATGGTCTGTTGGCGGTACTGGCTCTTCCAGCGCGGCTCAATCCAGAGGCGGCCTAGGTTGATGCGGTAGCTCACTTTGTTGACGAAGCCAAAGAAAAAGTCGCGCTGGCGCAGGCCCAAGGGGGCGCGTTGGTCCGCGTCGAGGCGCTGATAGTACAGGTCGTACTTGAGAAAGTTCTTGGCGACGAAGCCGCCGTGCTGGTAGTCGTGGCCCAGCCACAGGGCGTTGACGTAAGTGTCGCGCGCGATGAGGGGGTCCTCGATTTTGGTCGATTCGCCAGTGCGGATATTGGCGTTGGGCAACCACTGTTGCAGGTCGTCGGGAATGTCGTCCGCAACGGACTTGATCATCTCAAAGAGGCGAAAGCGGCCCCAATTAGGCGTGGACGTGTCGATGGTGAACAGCACGTAGTTGACGCGGTTTGCTTGGTTCGAGGTGATGAGGTCCTCGCGCAGGACCCCGGCCATCAGCCGGACCGCTGGCGTCAGGTGCATACCGCCATATACGTTGAACCCCCGATGGTCCTTCTTGTAGGGGTAGTCGGGAGCCTCGTCGTTTTCAAAGCGGTCGATCCAAACGTTGTTGTTGAGGTCGATGCCAAAGAGGAACTCGGGATGATCGACGTTGTGGCGCAGGAAAGGCTCTTCGTAGTCGGGAACGGAGTTGGAGAGGAAGCGATTGTCGTTCTGGTTGAAGTCGGAGATGAAGTCGTTGTTCTCGTCCCAGCCGGGATAGACTTCTTGGTCGCCGGCCCGCCAATCCTTGCGCACGGTGTCGGGATAGCGGTCTTGGTCGTCGTTGTCTTCAACCAACTCCACTACGTGGACGCGTTCGTCCTCGTAGTCGATGAAGCCAGAACTCAGCGTGGTGAAGGTCCGCGTGTTGTAACGCGGGTCCATGCTGTAGGCCTCGCCAAAGGCGAACCAAGGATACGTGTTGCGCGAGAGGTTGACCATCCAAGCCGGGGCCGCCCGATCGCCGCGGAGGCCCGCGGAGGTCGAGTGGCTTTTGCGCAACACGTTGGGATACTGGGTATAAGAGTAGCTCAAGTCGTATTCGCCGTAGAAGTTGAAGCCAAAAACCTCGGCTAGTTCGAGCGTGGCGCCCCAGATTTGAGTCGCCGTGGGCAAGCCGTACTCAAAGCTGACGACCTGCAAGTTGGTGTTGTCTTGGACATTGCCCTCGGCTTGGGCGACCAGCAAGAGCACCGATACATCCGAGATGTTGAGTTGGTTGTTTGAAGAGATCCAGATTTGGTAGTCATTGCCCAGCACTAGGCGGAACTCGACCTTTTTGATGGCCTCCTTAGCCCCGGATGAACGATTGACAAACGCCGGGCTGTCGAAATCGTAGCGCAGGCGAATTTCCTCGGTGCCATCGGCCGAGAGAAAGCCTTGGCGGATAAAGCCGCCTTCGATGATCGGCTCAAAGCGAATGTCCTTGCCCCGGTCCACCGTGCCGTCGTCGTAGGTGATGATGATGTCAGAGCCCGTGGGGAAGAAAGCCGCGCCGCCGGTTTGGTCTTCGGGCGAGTCGTCGCGCAGCACGATCTCGATGAAGGAGATCGTCTGGTTTTGGTCGATCGTGAGTTTGCCGGTGACCGGGTTGCCCCTAAAGCCGCTGATGAGGGTGTTGGACTGGTGGGAATTGACGGCCGTCAAGCCTAGGGTGGCAAAGTCGCCCACCTGCAGGGTGCCGCGCCCGCCAATCAGGGAGGTGGCGTTGGTGGCGAGGTTTTCTACGTCGGGATTGCCCCCCGGCTGACTGAGGCGCGAGTAGATGAGCGTACCTTGGTACTTGTCGGCTGCGTAGTCGAACTGGACGCCGTCCCAGCGGGGCTTGGAAAAGGTCATCGGGGTAAGCGTGGTGCGGATGTTATCGCCGATGGTCACTGAGTAGTGGTGCTGGCCCTTGGCATCGGCCGAGACCAGCAGCCCACTGAACCAACTTTGGAAATTGCTGCCTTTGAGGACCGAGGAGCCAAATTGCTGGGGCTGGGCTTGGGAGTTGTTAAAAAGGAGCCAACCTCGGGTGACGAAGTTGCCGTAGAGGTCGTAGTACGAGTCGCCCTCGTTGATGATGCTGACGTAGCGCTCGTAGTGTTGGCGCGCATAGTTGGAATACTCCCATTGACGCCACTGGTACTCGTTGTAGAGCTCTTGGGGCACGTACCACCTGCGCTTGGCCGGATCGAGGGCCCCGAAGAGAACCCCAGGCCCTTGAGGCTCAAAGGAAACGTGCCCGCCGGGCTGGAGGGTGCCCAGCCGAGCACCGTATTCTTGGGCTGAGCCAACCGGGGGGAGCAGCAGGAGACAACATGGGACCAGAACAGTTAGCACAAAAGAGCGGGTGCTTTTCGTTCCTTTCACGACGACCTCCTCGAAACAGTAGGAATCGCAATCGCAACTACCAATACCCCACGGCCAAAACTAAGTATGGCAAAACCGCTCGTCTGTCAAACGAAACGGTCCTAATAGGCGATCGACAGCAGGCGCGTCCGCGTCGCCGAGCGGCTTGCCCGATCTACGTCGAGGTCCACTTGGCAAAGGTAAAGTCCGGGCGGCACTTTGCGGCCGTTCAGGTCTGTTCCGTCCCAGCGCGTGCTGAAGCGCCCGCTTTGCAATTGCTGGGCATGCTCCCAAACCGGGCGACCCGCCAGCGTGTACACCCGCACCCGAGCCGGGCGGGGAGCGGTGAGTTTGAAGACGGAGAAGTGGATTTCGGTCGCGTCGTTGATGCCATCGCCGTTGGGGGTAAACGGATTGGGGGCGATGCGGAATTCATCGACGGCCTTGGCGTTGAGCGGCAGGTTGATCGAGAGGGCATTGCTGCCTATCCGGGCGGTCGCGTCGCCGGCTTCGACGCTTTGCCAAGGCGCGGCCAGATTGGCGCCGCCGCTGGTGTTGCGCACGGCCAAGCTCAAGGTCGTGCCGTTGACAAAGACGGGAGCGGCAAAGCGCAGCCGCATTAAGGGCCCGGGCGAGACCACGGTGCCCCGGGAGGCGGTCGGCAGGCGGTTGTAGGCCGTCACATCGAGCGAGTCGCCCGCTGCATCAAAGGGGAACTGGGCCCCATCGCCGCGCAGGATGCGGAAGTAGCGAATCGGCCCCTGCTGCTCGGGCTCCAAGGCTTGGTAGGCGGCTTCGGAGACTTGGGACAGGATGCCCTCGGTGCGGCGGAAATAGCGGATATCGCCCTGTTCCTCCACCTCGAGCAGGCCATACGCAGCGTCCGTTAGCGGCAAGCCGTCTGCGGTCACCGGCACTTGGTCGCCCTCCGCGGTGCGGCGGCGGTACGTGCGGGGGGCGTCTGCGAGTGCGTTGAGGGATTCGGGGAGGCGCACCCAGAGCGAATCAGCGCTAGGACTTAGCAGCTCGAGTGGGCGGCCGCCCCCATCGACAAAAGCGGTAGGGTCGCCCGCGGGCGAGAAGATCCGCTCCGAGCCAACGGCGCTGTCTTGGATGCCCACTTCGAGCAGTTGCAGCGTTTGGGAGGGGGGCATGACGAGGAGGATTTCGTCAAAGCCGACGCTGCGCGCCGAGGCGGGCGACTGAATAAACTGGGACTGGACAAACACCTCAAAGGTATCGGTCCGTCCTGGCACCTTTACTTCAGGGGGCCATAGTTCGGCCACGATATTGGAGACTGCCGGGTTGACGAGTTCGATGTTTATGGAGTGGATCGCCGCGGCGATATTGCGGTCTGTGGTCTCCATCTTGACTTGGATCTGCAAGAACTTACGCAGCCCCGGCGACGTGACGCGATCGCCCGACTGCTGATAGGCTCGACTATAGGGGCTCCAGCCGCTAGCCGGCACAAAGGAGGTATCAACCGGCCCCTTGTAGCTGCGGAGCAAGCTGTCCCAGGCATCAAACGTGAGTTCGGTGCCGGATTTGTCGAAGTAGCGGATGGTCTTGCCCAGCAGATCGCCGGACCGGGTGCGAATTTCGAGGTTGGTGCCGGGTGGAACCTCGCTGTCGTAGATGATGCGGCCCAAGTTGCGAGCGGCGGGCAATTCAATCAGGTCCGAAGTCAGTACGACCTCGGCGGGGTAGCCCTGGGAAAAGATCTGGTATTCGCCGATATCAGCGCCCGTATTGTAGCCGCCACGGCGGCGCGGATCGACCGAGACGATGGTCATTTCGAGAAAGCGGAGTTCGATTCCGTCGTAGGTATCGAGGAGATGCTCGTACAGGTCAACGCTGTTGTCTTCGCGCGCTCGCGGGCTGATGCGCCGCCACTTCAAGCGGCCGGAGGAATCCCGCGAGCCGTCGGAGCCACGCATGATATAGCCGTCGATGACGCGCCGCCGCCCAGCAGCCGAAACCGCTATGGCGTCGAGAAAAAAGGATGCGCCCATATCGACGGTCAGGACGCCGCGCTCGATGAGCGGCGACCAGACCAAGTGCAGGAAGTTGGTATTGTAGTCGCCGTCAAAGCCCGGGCCGGGCGCGAAATTTTCCCCTGACAGAAAAAGGCTGCCGCCGCCCTCAACGATGCCCGGGCTGATGTTGTCGCCAAAGCCCCAAACCTCGATATCGGCTAGGCGGGGCCGCTCGCGGATGAAGAATTTCTTTGCTCCTCGCCTGGCGGATGGCAGGTTGTCGTAGAACGTCTCCACCGGCTCTTGGAGGCGGCTCGGATCTAAGCGTTCCTCAAAACCCTGCCGGTCCTTGACAAAATAGAGGATGTCGCCTCGGTCTGCCGGGTCGAGAGCGAGCCACTGCTCTTCACTGACTTCGGCGCCGCGCCCGGCGTGGGTATCCGTGACGACGATGCGAATGGTTTGGACCAACCTCCCGCGCCAACTAGGCGAGCTCTTAGGCTGTTCCAGCGCAAAGCTGAAGTCGCGCTGGTCGCGGTTGGGTGCCTGCGTGCCGCCAACGCGGCTCAGTTCCACTTCGTCGGCGTCTTCGAGGATGGCTTCTTGGTCGGGCGCGGTTAGGACCCTAAAGCGCAGGAAGGGGTCGCCCTGCCCGGCGCCGACGAAGTGCAACAAAATCTCATCGACCGCCACGACCCGGCCCAAGTCCACTTCGATCCACCAGTCTTTGAGGGGATCGTTGCGGTCCGGCTCCCAGTAGGTGCTTGAGTCGCCATCGAGGATGTTTTTTGCTGCTCGCGGATTGGAGCCCACCCGGCTGATACCCGGCCGGGCGAAGTGGGTATAGAGGGGGTTGTCTTTTCTGTCGGTAATGACGGTGCCCTTCACGTCGCGCGTGACAGTGCTATCGATATTGAGGATGGCGTGCTGGTTTTTCCGGCGTCTGAAATCGGTCAGCGGGCGGGTAAAGGTAGCTTGGTCGTCGAGGATGTTGTAGCGCTGGCGCGAGCGGTGGGGGCGAACCCCTCCTTCGGGTATCACGTCAACGGCATGGACGGGCAACTGCCAGTTGCGCCAGTGTTCGGCGGTCTCGACGACGATGCGGCTGTTGGTGACCCGATGTCCTTTGCCGCGCTGAGCGAGCACCTCGCGCCCACTGGCGAGCAGGCCTAGGCAAATCAAGGCGCAAAACAGCGGCGACGACCGGACGAACCGTTTGCTGGAATGTCCCATAGCGACCTCCTGATTGGGCCGGGCCGGGTGGCCTTGCCTTGGTGTAGGATACCAATTTGACAAGGCTGCGTAAATACATCCGCCCCCTGAAAAGCCGAGCCGCTCAGCGGAGCAGGAGACTGTCGGGCACGGCTTCGCGCAGGCGCACTTCGTCGATCTCGATCTGGGCGGCGTACTGTTCTCGCAATTTCTTCAACAGGGCTTGCAGGTGCCAGTGTTCCCGCTCGCGGCGCAACAGGGCCTCGGCCCGCTTCCGAACCTGTTCATAAGGTTCGATGGAGGCCTCCTCGTGGTCGAGGATGCGAAAGAGGGAAAAGCCGCCTTCGACAGCCACTGGTCCGACGAGCTCGCCCGCGGATGCGTCCTCGAGCGCCGCCATCAGCTTGGGATAGACAGCCTGCTCTAGCGGATGGAAATGGAATCGATTGGCTTTCTCAACAGCGTCCGACCGCAGGCTTGCGCCCGCTAGCTCGGCGAAGGGAGTGCCACGTTCTAGCAGCGCTCTCTTTTTTCGCGCCTCGTCGGCACTGGGCAGGAGTACTTCCTCAACCCACACGGCCGGCTCGTGGCTGAAAACCGCGGGGTGGCTTTCGTAGTAGCGGCGCACATCCGCCTCGGATAAATCCAGTTTTCGGCTTACAGCCTCTTTGAGACCGTCGAGTAAGGCTTCCTCGTCCTTGGCCTTTTTTAGCTGCTGGATCGCGGGTTTTTCGTAGTAGCCCGCCCGCCGTGCGGCCTCTTGGATGAGGAAGGGATTCAGCACGATGCGCTTGAGCGTGGAAGCGGCCTGAACATGGTCGGCGAAGCCAAAGCCGATATGCTGCTCTTGCAAAATCTTCACGGCCGCGGCCACGGTGATCGCGCCCTCGTCAAAAGTATATAGGAGAAGCGATTGCTCGGTCAGCGCGGAAAGGTTCTGTCGGCGGTAGGCGGTTACTAGCGGCTGCAGGGCCTCTTCGTGCAGCCGCACTTCAAAGGCGTCTTGCAGCAGCTCGAGGTGTTCCTCGGTGGCTTGGGCCGCCCGCTCCGCAAAGAGCCGCCGGTGGATGGAGTCTCGGTACTTGTCGTAGGCGGCCGGCCGGTCTGCGGTAAAGCGCACGATGTTCCAGTACTTGCCCGTGTACACAGGTTTTGAGATCGCGCCGAGGGGGAGCGTGCGGAAAACTTCCGGGGGGATGTGAATCCGCGGCACCATGTCGCGCCCGACGAACCCCAACTCCCCGCCTTGGCGGGCCGAGCGCCCATCTATGGAGTGCGCCGCGGCTACTTCTGCAAAGGGCCGTCCCGCACGCAACTGGGCCACCAGTGAATCGGCCTCCGTCTGGCTTTCTACCAGTATGCCGCTGACTTTGCGCTCTACCCCATACCCTTCGTCGTCGAAATAGGCGCGAATTTCGGTTGCGGAAATTGCGATTGCATCCGTGATTTCGCGGGCCCGATAGAGGGCCCGGACTCGGGCGTCGATTGCGTCCCGAACCGTTGCTCGCACGGCCTGCGTGGTGTCGATGCCGCGGGAACGGGCTTCCACCAGCAACAGACGGGCGTCGATCATGGTCTGAAGATAGTATCGACGGGCTTGGTCGGCGGTCTGTGCAGGGGGCCGGCTCCCCGACCATTCGGCGACAAAACTCCTCAGCGCAGCGGCCGTGATTGGGTGCGGCCCTACTTCCGCTACGGGCGCTTCCGACAAGAGGCCGCAGCCACTTGCCGCGCCCAAGCAGGCGACCCACAGGCAGCGCAGCATCAGCGGCCCGGTCTTGGCGGGATGTCGGGGTATGGTATCGGCATTTGGGCGAGCCGAAAATTTGGCGTTACTCGGCGTCCTTCTTCTTCCCGCGATGATCTCTTTGCAAAAAGGCGTTGGCCCAAGCACTGGTGCCCTGTAAGGCCGCGTCCTTGATCACAGCCGAGTCGCCGAGCATCTGTTCCTCTTCGCCATACGCCTTGAGGCGGTCGTACGCCCGCACCCAGATGCAGTCTTTGTCGCCGACTTCGCACTGGCCTTGGCGCGTACCGCCGCAGGGGCCGTTGCGCTGGTTTTTGACGCACTGCGACTCCGGGCACAAATAGGCGATGTCCGGCAGCGAGCAGTCGCCGCAGTCGCGGCAGTCAAAAGCGGCGATCTTGAGCGCGTGTTCCGCGGCGTGCAGGGGCTTTTGCAGGGTCCCGCCCTCGATTTTGCGCGACAGGGCCGCTCCGAGGCGAAACAGGGCCTTGCTTGGCTCAAAGACGCGGTCGTGGAGCTGGCGATTGATCCGGTACGGCAGAGGAGCGCGGCGATGGCCACTGGGGGTCTTTGAGGCGAGATAGGCTGGGTTGACTTGGGTGGAGGCGAGGCCGGTGTCTGGGTCTTGGGCAAAATAGAAGAACTCGCCCGGGCGCGAGTAGCAAATCTGGCGGGCGAAATCGCGCCAGTCGTCGGCCGCGTACTGGGCGGCTCGTTCCAAAATGCGGCCGTACTCCTCGGCCTTGATGTGCCCCCCCAAGTACACGCCGCGATACCCCAGCCCCCGGGCAATGGCGCACTGCCGGGCCGCGAATTCGAGGAAGAAGGCTTTGCCCTTATCTGGGGACGCGGCTTGCTTCTGGGCGAGGGCGAGCAACTCGTCGGTGACTTCGACGCCGGGGATGCGGCCGGCGTGAAAAAATCGGGCCACGCCCGCGGACAAGACAAAGACATTGGCGATGACCGGAACTTGGAGATCGTGCAGGGTTAGGTACTTGAGCAGCTCGTCCTGCTTGCGGGCGTCGTAGCCGATTTGGCTGATGATGAAGCGGGCGCCGGTGCGGATCTTTTTGGCCAGCTTGAAATACTGCGGCATAACCTCGGCTTCGAGCCGCTTGTGGTTGTTGACTGCGGCACCGAGATAAAAACGGGTGGGTTTTAGCGGACGCGGCTTGCGGCCCGGCGCGGCCTCCGCAAAACGCCCCTCGTTCATGTCGGAGAGCAATTGCAACAAGCCGACGGAATCCACGTCGAACACGCCGCTCGCTTGGCCTTGATATCCGGCGATGGGGTAATCGCCCGACAGGGTGAGGATATTGTCGAAGCCCTCGTTGGCCAACTTCCAAGCTTGGCCCAGCAGCCCGTTGCGGTTGAAATCCTTGCAGGACAGGTGGATGATGACCTCTTGGCCCCCCTCCTTGAGCGGAGTTCCCAGCGCGTCCGCGGCGAGCATGGGATTGCCGCCGGGATTGTCGGTAATTGAGAGCGCGTCAATGCGCGGGTCGGCCGCTAGGCAGCGGGCCATTTCCAGCACGCGCTTGCCGCCGCGGTCGGCTAAGGTGCCCCGCGATGTAACCAGCTCGACGCAGGTGATGAAGCGGTCGGTCTCTTCGAGCAGATGGCGCAGGGTGGCGGTTTTCTGCATGTCAGCCCGAGGGCATGGGTTTGAATTGGCAGCCCTCGACGAAGAGCTCAAAAAAGTCGGGGGTCGTCTCCAGCTCGACGTGCTCAATGCGCTTGGCCAGCGCTTCGATGCGGGCGCGTTTGCCGGCCGAGAGCAGCACTTCGCGCGCCCCTTGGACGGCGGCATTGCCCACCTTGGCGATCCGCGCTGGAGGCACGGGGGCCAAAAAGCCGATGTCAATGGCGGCTTGGACATCGACGAAGTTGGCAAAGCCGCCGGCGAGATAGAGCTGTTGCACGTCGCCCGGCGCGAGGCCCAAGGTCCGCAAGACGATGTACTGGCCGCAGAAATTGGCGGCTTTGGCTTGGGCTAGGTTTGAAGCGTCGAGGCGCGAGAAGGTGATGCCGCGCTCGGGGACGAGCTCAAACTGGCGTTTTTTGTCGGCGAACACGCCCTTGGGGGTCATTAAGTCGTGGCGGCGCAACTCGGCGAGCAGGTCGATCAGCCCGGAGCCGCACAGCCCGGCCGGCGCGGTGTTGCCGATGGTTTTCCACTGCCAGTGCGCCCCGTCCCAGCGGATGGATTCAATGGCGCCGTCGCACCCGGGCATCCCGTAAGTGATGCCGCCGCCCTCAAAGGCCGGCCCGGCCGGGCAAGAGGCCGCCACGAGGCGGCCTTGGTGCGCGACGACGACTTCGGTGTTGGTGCCCACATCGACCAGCATCGCGCTCGCGCTGGAAAGGTCCATACCAACGGCGACCAGATCGGCGGCCACGTCCGCGCCGACGTGGCTGGCGATGAGCGGCAACGAGTACGCACGCGCTTTGGGATTGGCCTTCAGCCCGAGGCGGCGGGTCTTTTCGACGAGGCTAGTCGCGGTGCGCTCGCCATTTAGGTATTCGTGCTCAATGCGCGATTTGTACGGCTTTTGGCCAATGCTCTGCACATCGAGGCGGAAGAGGATGTCGCGCATCGTGGAGTTGCCGGCGACCGCGATCTCGTAAATCTCCTGCCGCACAAAGCGGCCGCGCCGGCAGAGGCCCTCGATCTCGTGGTTAAGTGCCTTGACCAAGGCTTGGCGCAATTCCCCGGGGTGGTGCCCGTCGTAGGAAATGCGGTGCATGATGTCGCTGCCGCCAAAGCGCTGGGGGTTTTCAAACGCGCTCAAATGCACGCTCTCGCCCGTCTCTAGATCGACTAAGTCGAGGACAATGGTGGTGGTGCCCAAGTCGATGGCGAGGCCGTAGAGGT
The DNA here is from genome assembly GCA_965242865.1 of Candidatus Latescibacterota bacterium. Lineage (GTDB taxonomy): Bacteria > Latescibacterota > UBA2968 > UBA8231 > UBA8231. Next base: position 2,082,435 of record CBDETK010000013.1, on the reverse strand, counting down.
GGCCGCGGTATTGGTCAATTTCCTCGTCGCCGTAGTAGATGGCTTGCCCGCGCCGCTGGACTACGGGGTCGATCGCGGCGGGACGGTCGACGGTCTGAGTCAGAATTCGGGGGGCGCGAAAAAGCGGGGCGAACTCTATATCGACATCGGCGTCGGCGACTTTGGCTTGGCAGGCGAGCCGGAACTCGCCGCGGAGGAAGTCCTCGGCCGGCGTCGGCGCGTTGAGGGCTTGTGCCCCGTTCGTGACTTCGACGATGCACTCGTGGCAGTGGCCCGTGCGCCCGCAGGAGGTGGGCACGCGCGCGCCGAGTTGGTCGGCGTAGTCAAAGAGGGTGCCGCCGGTCGATAGCGGGTACGCGGTGCCGTTGCAGCGGATTTGACCGCGGCCGGTTGCGGCCGGGCGTTGCTCCGACTCCCAAGCCGAGCGATAGTCGAGCTGGTCGTCGCTGCCGCACTGGAACAGCCCGCCCGGCTGTTGCGGCTTGCGTTGGTTGCGGCAGCCGAAGTGGGCGGTGCATTGGTCGAAGCGGTTCTTGTACGGGCAGCGGAAGGTCGCCTGTTCGTCGGCATGGGTGGCGATGCCCGCGAGAATGCCCGACAGGCGGTCGAGACGCTTTTGGTACTCTTGGGGGTCGATTTGGGTCATGGAAGGCGTCGTTATCGCTCAGAAGCGTACAGTGGCAAGGGCTCGATCTGGGCCAATTCGTCTCGATATTGCTGCTCCAACTCCCAAATATCTCTGGCGTGTTGGGCGTTCAGCCAAAACTCAGGAGAGTTCCCGAATAAACGGGATAGTTTTAGGGCCATGATGGACGAAATAGCGCCCTGCTCTCGCAAGAGTTCATGGATGGTCTGTCGAGATTCGCCCAACTCATCGGCCAACGAGTCGGCCGTCAGTGCGTAGTCGGGGAGAAAATCTTCTCTTAGCATCGCCCCAGGATGCGTGGGCGGGATGGTGCGTTTTTGATCTTTTAAGAACGAGAATATTCGATGTAGAAGCTCACGTAATTCGTCTGCGATCTCTTGGGGTGGATCTTGGGCGAGTGCTTTAGTTGCGATTTGCTCGGCCTTCCGTGGCTGGTTGCAGTCTAATGCAAGCGTCGCAGCACTGCGGTGTAATACCGAGTTCGTCGGCTCGATGCGCCCCTCTACTTCTAATTGGGAGATCGCCGCAAGTTCATTCTCCAATGCTTTCTCGAAGAGTTTGATAGATTCTTCTGTGTTGCCTTGCACACGTACCATAAAGGCGCGTTCGGCAAACTCCATAGCCTTATTGTGGGAATCGCGAACATTCATTTTTCCTGCACCTCGATACAAGGTCTGGCCTAATCGCCTCACGGCTCTTTGAATTAGATCGGGTGGTAAACGTCTGGATTGTCCTTCTGTATAGACCCGTTGGGTTTCTCCATCGGCGAATGTTTTTATTATAGTCGCTGGAGAGCTTCACTTCTCATTCACAGGTAGCAGAATGGTTGCAGCCAAGGGCCATACTGCCCCGCGCCAACGGCCTTCTTCATCCCTAACCTTGCTGCTGAGTTCTTCTCGGATTTGTGCATCCTGAGAAGAAACCTCGTTAAGGAAGCTCTGAGCCAAATCAGGACTATCCAGTTCCGTATCACCCTTCCTAAGGTTCGTCCAGATAATGTCTTCGACAAGTTCCCTATCGAGTTCTTCTCGTTGAGGATTGGAGGGCGAGAGGGCGAACAGCCGAAGTTCGTGATTGAAGAAGTGCTTGTCGCTCAGATGGGCAACGAGGTAACTGAGCAATACGACCGGCTCATTAGCACCGTCTGAGAAATAGGCAAGATATTTCTTGTTGTAGGTGCCCAAACCGAAGGCAAGTCTGGGCAGTTCCTCAATGTTCTGAGCAGTTCGTAGCGTTTGTAGCGCGATGGAGATTATTGGATGGTTAATTCCGCCACTTTGGTCTCGACTCACGTCGGGGGACAGCGCCGCCGCTTCGCGGTCAAAGACGACCCAACTATTCCTCTCCTGCCTTTGTCCATCATTGATTCGATAGCTACTGGCATATCCTTTTTCTGCCAAGAAGCTATCAGTATCGGAATCATATCGTACCTTATTGTAGTCCACCGGCTTATTAAGCTTTGTGATCTTACCCGAATCTTCGAGCAGCGCAACTAGATGTTCCATCGAAGCCCTGCCTCTTTCGTCGGGGGGTATAGTAACTCTATTGTGGCGTAGTTCAGCGTCCACTTGATCCACATGTTGCTTGCCTGCTTCAACAGCTTCTCCGATAGCCGCATCATCGCCGTCGCTCTGGCCGCTGAATAGATGCCGTAGTATCTCTAAAGGGATACCCGCCATAATGCGGCGGAAATACTGTTCGCGCTGCGTTTCGCTCTCCGCAAGGTCTTTCACGATAAGAAGAAGACGAGCTGTAAGACGCCAATATATGTCGGCCTCACGGGAGTCCCGCAGTAAAATTGTATCTACGATGATGGTGTCGATCGTGCCGATGCGATGTACGCGTCCTATGCGCTGCTCCAGTACCATTGGGTTCCACGGCAAATCGAAATGGATCAGGCGCCGAGCGATTTGTAGATTGATTCCCTCTCCGCCAGCAGCACTCGACACGAGAACTCGACGACCAAGCCGCCCAGGATTTGTGAAGTCGTCTATCGCCTTCCTGCGTTCTGAGGGATCTTGTCCACCAACGATAACACAGCACTGGATGCCGAGTTGCTCCACATGGCGCTTTACCTCAAAAACCGTATCCACGCTCTGTGCAAACACGACAAAGGGTTCATCTTCTTTCAAGAGTTGTGTGAGAACATCGAATTTCGCCTTCGCCTTCGGTGACACCATCAAGGAAGCATACTTCCTGAGAAGTTGCGAAAGTCGCCTTTTCTCTTCCTGTCGAATTTCAGAGGTGCCGGAAGGTCCAACCGAGTCACCTAAGTCTTCCTCTTCCTCTCCATAACTCGAATCGTCCTCTCTTACCGATTTACGAAGTTCTTCTAGGAGCTGCTCAGGCTTTTGTCTCGCGGACCACTGCCGATATGGAATCAACAGCGAGACCCACTTCTGTAGTGTCCTTTCATTCGTATCATCGTCGAAGTGGCGTAAGTAGCGGCGAAGTAAGAAGGCGAATCCAGCCTTAGGGGAACTAGCTGCATATTGAAGTGCGTGGCTCTTCACGAACCCGAGTGCTCGTTTCTTACTACTGTCAAGACGGTCGTTGTTCTGGACCCAATCAAAAAATGCAGCAATATCGGACAACAGAGTGTTGTACTCGGAAGGATTGTCTGCATAACTAGGTAGCCGGACTTTCCTCTGGGGAAAAACTGGAAGGTCTTCCCAATCGCGTACCTCCTCCTTGGTTCGGTATATAACTCGCCCTGCGAGTGCCTGCGTCTGCTCCTGTTGAGACGCCCCACGGCCAAGGCGGCACATGAGAGAAATCATGTTCAGGAATACTTCGCGATTGCCTTGATGCGGGGTCCCCGATAAAAAATAGACGCGCCCATCGTCAGAGAGATGATGGGCGATGATCCGTTCAAAAAGTCGGAACCACTTCTGGGCTGTCTGACTATCACCAGTGCCATACATTCTGAGGCGGTGGCACTCGTCAGCGATTACAACATCCCACTGTGTGTCGCTAAGTTGGCTTTCTGGGTTTCGGCCAAATCCAAGCCGGTGGAGAGACGCAACAACACATGGATCATGGTTCTCTCGCCCGAGTCGGGCTCGAGGGTATTTCTCCTCATCCAGCGAATTATTGCCGAACACCCAGAACTCACCTAAGCCCATGTTCTTGAACTCATCTACGACATTGGTAACTAACCCTCCTGGAGTGACGTAGAGAACGCGTAAATTCGGTTTCGCGGCCTTCAGGCGTTCTAGTAGGAGCCCCATCTCGACCGTCTTACCGAGACCGACTTCGTCCGCAATAAGCATTTGGCGCGGTGTGTCAGATCGACTGAGGAACTCAACGAGACTTGTCTGGTGACGGAGTTGGAGAACAGGCAAGCTGTCGAGCTGGCCTGACTTGTTCTCAGCCTGAAGCCAGTAAGCCGCTAGGCGAAGGAAGTGATCCTTGGAGTTGAAGACAGACTCAATGCCCTCACAGGCTAGCTGAGCCGCAGGGGTATCCCAAGGTTCTGGCTTGGCCTTTTCGACAAACTGTTGTGGTACTTGGATGCGTGCCGGACGATGTTCCGGATCAACCGGCGATATGTCCGAAACCGCAAGCCACTGCTCCTGTCCAAAGAGGCCGCTACCTTCGTTCTGAACTTGCTGAACTTGGGCAATCCCCCACATAGGTTGGTCTCGAAAGGTCACATACTCTGGTCGTGCCATCTGTTGGTTTTCCTCCTTATTTTCGTCATCGTGGTACGGCTGCAAGACAATTTGCACGTCACTGCTCCTCCAGCAGTTCCTTGGCCAAGGCCACGTTATCGCGCATGAGAGACTGTGTTCCTTCGCTGTTGAGCTCGTTCTGCTCTTCTTCACTCAATTCGTACCAGATATCTTCCATGGCATTGAGGACGGATTCCTCTTCCTCGGATTCCAATCCTGCGTATTTCCAACGGATATAAATGAGCTCCCTTTCTAGGGCACGGTGCCGCTGGAGAGCATCACTCTGCTCTGCCCGAAAGACAATTTGCACGTCACTGCTCCTCCAGCAATTCCTTGGCCAAGGCGACGCAGGCGAGGGCGTCCTTGCCGTAGCCATCGGCGCCCATGTCGTCGGCAAATTCTTGGGTCACGGGGGCACCGCCGACCATGATTTTGACGTCGTCGCGCAAGTCGGCGTCGATGAAGGCCTCGATGGTCTTGCCCATGTTGGGCATGGTGGTGGTCAACAGGGCCGACATGCCCAAGAGCGGGGCTTCGTGCTCTTCGACCGCGTCGATGAACTCGTCGTCGGAGGTATCTACTCCTAAGTCGTGGACGACAAAGCCGGCCCCGCGCAGCATCATAATGCACAAGTTTTTGCCGATGTCGTGGAGATCGCCCTTGACCGTGCCCATGATCACAATGCCGATGGGATCGACGCCCGAGGCCGACAGGATCGGCTCAATGTGGCCCATGCCGGCCTTCATGGCGCGGGCGCAGGCGAGCACTTCGGGAACGAAGATGAAGTTTTCGCGGAACTTGATGCCGACGATGGCCATGCCGGCGATCAGCCCGTCGTCCATGACTTCGAGGGCCTCCACGCCCGCGGCGATGGCTTGGCCGGTCAGCTCGTCGACCGTTTGGTGGTTGCCGTCGATGAGGGCGGCGGCGATATCCTGCATCGGTTTGCTGGCTTGGGCGAACAGATTGGTTATGCGCTCGCGCTCGTCGGCGCGCTCGATGAACTCTTCGATCTCGGCGCGGATAAATTCGTTGGCGATGTCGGTAATGTGTGCCATGATCTCTTCTTTTAGTTGCGAGCTCGATCCCGATGCCACTCGAGCACCGTGCGGGGGATGGCCTTGAGGTTTTCGATGGAGGTCTGCAAGGGAATGGCGCACTCCGGGCCGATGAGTTGGACGCCGGATTCGAGGTTGCGCAGGACTTCGGCCCCCACGACTTCCGGCCCTTTGGCAAAGAGGGTCTCGGGGTTGTTGATGTTGCCGACTAATGAGATGCGATCGCGCACGATTTGGGTGGATTCCTCGGGCGTGTTCTTGGAGTCGAAGTGGAAGGCCGCCATGCCGGTTTGGGCGATGTACTCCATGCGGTCCACCGTGCGACCGCAGATGTGGAGGATGATGGGCACGGACAACCGCTCGGCAAACTCAATGTGCAGGTCGCGCAGGTAGCGCTTGTAGTAGTCGCCGCTGACGAGGTCGCCGGTGGCGTGGTCGGGCAGGGTCAGCGCGTCGGCCCCGGCCTCGATCTGCGCGAGCCCGAACTCAATGGTAATCTCCTTCATGCGGTCGAGGCAGAGCTTGGTCTTGCCCGGGTCGTCGAGCGACAGCAGCAGAAAAGGCTCAACCCCGAAGCAGTGATAGGCCAACGACCAAGGCCCCATGGTCTTGCCGACAATCGCGACTTCGTCGCCGTATTCTCGGCGCAAAATTTTGATCGCCTCGGTGACGCAGGCCGTGTCGGGGTGGGTGCAGAGGTCGGCGGGGACGACGATGTCGTCGGGCTCGTGCCAGATCGGCTCGCTCATGCGGACGGTGGGCCAGTTGTCCTTCTGCTCCCACTGAATTTTGCAGCCGAGGGCCGAGGACTCTTGGATGATGGTGAAGACCGGCATGATGGTGTCAAAGCCCAACTCGGTGTAGCTGGTCGCGGCCAGCCGCGCCATGAGCTCGGGCTCGCGGTTGGCTGCGGGAAAGGGGGCAGCGACGAGGTCCATCAATTCGACGGTGGCCACCGAGGTCGGGTTGCAGAGCGGGGTGCGGTCCACAGGCTCGCGGGCGAGGGCCGCGAGCACGCGCTCGCGGCTGGTCATGGAAGAGGGCATAAGACTCCTTTACTCTTGGGCACTGGGGGCTGAGAGGACGCCGCGGCTGGCCATGGCTTCGACCTCGCGCACGGCCGCACGTACGTTGGGGGCGCGGACGAGCAAGAGGCCGATCAAGGCGTCGTGCGCTGTGCCGCAGCCGAACTGGGCTTGGTTGGGTTGGCCAGCGACCTCGTCCATTTCGCCGAGGCGGATTAGGCCGCGGGCGATGGTGGCGACGCGGCGTTCGATGCCGCGGACCTGTTCCGTAGCGCGGACCTCGTACAGGCCCTGCCCGAGGCTGGCGACGGCAATGGTGGCGTTGGCCTTTTTGTCAAAGATGTGCAGGGGGCGCGGCTGTAAGGGCTGCGCCGGCGGCAGCTTGCACGCTTCTAGGAAGATCCGCTTGACCGCGAGCCGATGGGCGTGGCCGCAGGAAAACCCGAGTGGGCCGGCGGTTGTTGGTTCCATGCCTCTGAGTGCCTGCATGGTGCGGGCGACCCTAGAGGTGATCTGGCAGCAGGGGGCGGAAAAGCCGGGTGGGCTGGCGGTTATTGGTTCCATGCCCCCGAGCACCTGCATGGCGCGGGCGACCCCGGCGACGCGCTCGGCCGCCCCGGGATGCCGGCTGTAGGTGTGAACTTGGTAGCAGGGCGGTCCGGGGCTGTCTGGGGCATAGAGCGCGATGGAAATGTCGTGGAAGTGGGGATCCATAGAGACCAATTCGACGCGCAAGCCAAGGTCCAAGGTTTGTGACATCTGCTCTGCATTCCTCTTGACAGCAAAGTGCTACGTTGAGTACTGTTGGACAAAATAGCTAATGGTCTGACCATCGGCAAATACTTTTTCCGCCAGCCGCGACTGAATGCCTTGACCGATTCTGCTAACATGCGCCCGGTGCAGCGCACGTCCGTAAGCGACGCGATTATCGCGCAGATAACCGACTTAATCGAGCGCAACGTCCTCAAGCCCGGCGACAGGCTGCCGCCGGAGCGCGAACTGTGCAAGCGCTTTCAGGTTGGGCGATCCTCCCTGCGCGAAGCCCTGCGCTCCCTGTCCATGATGGGCCTGCTCGAAGGCCGCGTGGGCGAGGGCACCTTTGTCTGCGACAAGGGCCAATACGTGGAGCGGGCGTTGCAATGGGGGTTTTTGCTCGACGGCAAGAAGCTGCAAGACCTCAGCGAGACGCGGATGATGCTCGAGTCGCAAACCGCCTATTTGGCGGCCGAGCGGGCCACGCCCGCTGACTTGGCGGCCATGGCCGACGCGCTGGCCGGCATGGCCGCGGGGCTAGCCGACGCGGGACGCTTTCTCGCCAGCGATTTGCAATTCCACCTGCTCATTGCCCGCGCCACCCACAATTCCATTCTCTACAGCTTACTCGAAACCACGCGCAGTTACCTACAAGAATGGATCAAGGAGAGCTTGGCAGAGCCGTCGCTGGCGGGTCCCCGGGCCGAACTGTCGCTGGCGGAACACCGCCAAATTTTGGCGGCATTGCAGCGGCGGGATGCAGAGGCCGCACGGCAGGCGATGGCGGCGCACATTCGGTCGAGCAGTGGGGATTTGGCGGAGAAGGTGAGGGGGTGAGCCAAACTCCCTTGTAGATGGAGTGATTCGGAACCTCTAGCCATCGATCAAGGTCCGATTGACGAACTCGGTGACGTCCTCGATGCGCTCCAAGCCCGTTAAAATCAGGCTCTGGGCAATGCGCCGCGACAGCCCAATGACGCGCTCGTCGCCGAGGGCGACCGGCTGGCGGCCGTCGGTCGCGCTCAGCAGCAGGCAGCCGAGGTCGTGGACGGCTCGGTGCTTGATTTCCTCGACCTGCTCGTAGCTCGCGCTCTGAAAATAGCTGTTCCAGAACACATTGACGGCTTCTAAATAGGCGGCTTTTTGGGCGGTGTTCTGCATGGCCTTGATGCACATATCGGCCGTGTAGAAGGCGAGGTCAAAGGTGGGATAACCGTAGTGGGCGGTGGCGAAATCTACCCAATAGGGGCGGCCATGGGCGACCCATACATTGCGGGGCCGCAAGTCGCCCAAGACCAAGCAAAACCCCTCGTTGAGCAGGCGGTTGGTGTGGATGGCAAGGACCTTTTTGAGATCGGGATAGGCGGTGGCGATGTAGTTGTAGAGGGGGTCGATGCGGAGTTGAGCAAACGCCTTGGTCGCGGCAAACGCGGCCGCCACCTCAGCCGAGCCAGCCGTTTCGTTGTGAACGGTGGCCAACATCTCGCCGCACTGAACGGCGATTTGCAGGTTGATGCGACCGTTGAGCAGGTCGCCTTCCCACGACAGGGCGTTGTGCGGCGGCGGGGTCGTCACGAGGATGAAGTCCGTGCGGTCTTCGAGCAAGACTTGCGGGAGGTTGTCGGGCGGGAGAAACCGCGCCAAAAGCTCAATGCAGCTTTTCTCGGCGAAAATGCGCCGCCGGTCAATCCACCAGCGCTCCTTGATTTGGACGCGCGAGTGCGCCTGCTTGACGATCCAAGTCTGGTTGGCAGACTCCACGTAATACACCCGGTTTTTCAGCCCATCGCTCAAGTCTTGGACGCGGATCGGGGCCACCTCGGCGAGCAGTTTCTTGCGTTTCAGATACTCAGGTATGGCCTGTTTCTCTAGGTTCATTGGCTTCTCTCAGGAGGTAGTGGCGATAGTGGCCCGCACCTGTTCGACTTGGCTCGCGGCGTGGTACGAGCTGCGCACCAGCGGGCCGGACTCGACGTGGCGAAAGCCCAAGCCGAGGGCGAAGTGCTTCCACTCGGCAAACTCGTCGGGATGAACAAAGCGCTCTACGGGCACGTGGTGGGAGGACGGGCTTAGGTACTGGCCCAACGTCAGAATGGCGCAGCCCACATCCGCTAGGTCTTGGATGCTCTGCGCTATTTCTTTTTTGGTCTCGCCGGCCCCCAGCATCATGCCCGACTTGGTGGGGGCTGAACTCATCTCGCGGGCCTGATCGAGGAGTTCCAACGAGCGGCCGTACTGGGCTTGGGGGCGCATGGTGGGGTAGAGGCGCGGCGGCGTTTCAATGTTGTGGTTGAGGATGTCCGGGCCGGCCGCGAGGACGGTGGCTAGGGCCTGCCAGTCTCCCTTGAAGTCTGGGATCAAGACTTCGACGCTGGTCTGAGGGCACAGGCGATGGACGGCCGCGATCGTCCGGGCGAAAATGCGCGCCCCGCCGTCTGGCAGTTCGTCGCGATTGACCGAGGTAATCACCGCGTGGTCTAGCCCGAGGCGCGCAATGGCCGCGGCCACGCGCTCCGGCTCCCCCTCGTCGAGCCTTAGAGGGCGGCCCGTTTTGATCGCGCAGAACCCGCAACTGCGGGTGCAGACATCGCCCAAAATCATAAAGGTCGCCGTGCGCTGGCTCCAGCACTCGCCGATGTTGGGGCACTGGGCACTCTCGCACACCGTGTTTAGCTGTAAATCGGCGAGCAGGTTTTTTAGGGCGATGTAATTGGGGTGGCCCGGAGCTTTGGCCTTGAGCCAAGGTGGGAGTCGGCGCTTGGAGTCGGATGCCATAAGACCGCTAAGAGAAAGACGAGAGGTAAAATATAATACGGCTCTGGTACGCTAATATCAAGGCTTGCACCTGCGGCACAGCCCGTACCACAAGCAGCCGAGGGGAATGAGTTTGGTGCTGCGATAGGCGCTGGAAACGACGGGGCCCCACGTGCGCTCCGGGTCGATCGGCCCATAGACCCCGGGCTCCGTGTCGAAAAACACAAAGGGCGTCGGCAGCGCGATAAAGGCGAATATCCACAAGAGCTTAGCAGAACCCGAATGCGCGTACAAGCCCACGAGCACGGGCTGGAGAAAGACGTAGTGATGCTCCCAAACGTCTTTATACACGAGAAAAAAGGTGCTCATCCACAGCGCGAGAAGCGGCAGGGCGTCGCGGCCGCGCCAAGTGGCCACCAAGGTCGCGCCGAGGATGGCGGCCTGCGAAAAGTAAATGACCGCGCGGCCGGCGAGCGGGAGGTCAGCGAGGGTCGTCAACTCGGCGAGGGGCCGCCCGGCGAGTTGGGCCACGACGCTGACCAGCCCGCCTTGCAGCCCTAGATTGCCGGCGTGGGTGAGGGCCCCTGGGCTGGGCGCGCCGTACATATTGGCCGCGAAAAAGGCCGCCCAGCTGTTGGGATGCAGGAGGAAATAGGGCAGCGCGGTGAAAACGACGGCCAGCAGCCCTAAGACGAGGACGCGCCAAGCGCGAATCCGCAGCAGCGCGGGGACGAGGATCAAGGCGTTGGGTTTGACTAAGAGGGCCCCCGCCCAACACAAGCTGGCTGGCCATTGCCGCCCTCGGTGGAGGCCGACGATGAGCCAAAAGAGCAGTGAGGCCGCCCAGAAGCTGACTTGCCCCATGTAGAGTTCGAGAAAGTAAGGCGAGAACCCCAGCCACATAAACGAGGCCCAGCCGCGGCGCGGCCGTTCGACCCACCGCCAAGTCAGATAGAGGTTGGCCGCGAGCAAGAGCTCGGTGCAGCACAGGTGCAGGAGATAGGCCGTAAGGGGCTGAAAGTGGGCGAAAAGGCCGGCGACCCAAGCAAAGGCCGGCAAATAGCGGAAGCCGAAAGCCCCGGACACCGAGTAGATGTCGCGGCCTTCGGCTAGGGCTTGTCCCGCCAAATAGAAAACCCCGAAATCAAAGCCGCGGCGGGTGTGAGATGCGTCGTTGAAGAGGGGCCGGAGGAAGTCGGTGGCGAGCGCGGCGAGGAAAAAGGCGTGGATTAAAAGGCCCGCGACGAGGTAGGGAACAGGCCCGCGAAAATACAAACCGCGCTGGATTAGGTACTCGGCCGCGTCCTTCACCGCTTTTTTGGACGCATACGGACCCATCTTTTAGGCGAACTGGTCAATGGACAGGTACGAGTTGTGGCGGAGGTAGCCGAGGATCTTGCTTTGGATCTTACTACGAAGGTGCGCTTTGTCCTGATTACTCATGGGGATCTTCATGGGAGAGTCCTTCCTGGGTTTGGGTGGTTAGGGGTTATAAGAGTGTCCGACACCACAGCGCAGTGCAGGTAGGGCGTGTAGGGTGGGCTTGCCGCTGGATAAGACGAACTCTGCCTCAGCTTCATAATCAACGTGATACCCCATATCGTCCATGACGGCTGCACTTAGGGTTGTTATATCACTATTCCAAATGTCGCCCATAATGTCGCCACCGACGTTAAAGTGGGCACTGATAAGAGTAAACACTCCTTGCGTAACCCCAAAGCGACGCACAAAAGCAGGACGTTGCCAGTAATCACCGTCGCTGCCGCGCCCCATCTGTACCAAGCCAAGTGCATGCCCAATCTCGTGTAGTGTAAGTTGATACATATACTCAGACCCTATGTCGTCTACGCGGCGAAATAGGGTTACTTGACCAGCAAAAGGCACCTCCGAGTGCGGCCGCTCGTGGTGTGGTTGGTGCCCGCCAAAACCGGCGCTATAGTAATCGAGACTCCCCGCAGAGACCGTTAAAAGAAAATCGTCTATTTGGACGTAGGGCTCCCGATCTGGAAAACGTACAAACGGTTCGCGGAATAGTGTATCAGCAAAACCAACCGCGGCGACCTCTTCCCATCGTCGGGCGGCACGTTCAATGGCCTCGATGCAGGCGGGTGTAAACGGAACGGGAGTCTCGCCGTATAGCTCCACGAGAGCTTCCCGATACTCCTCGTTGTAGTGTATTCCTCGCCGGTCAAGTTCGGCTAATTCCTCGTCAATATCCACCACTTTGTACTCAATTTGGATATTGAAGGGATCTGCGGGCGGTATAGATTTCGGCGTTGGGTTTCCCGTGTCGCTGCACGTGCCTTTCATAAATATCCAACAGCGAACAATCCGTCGTCGCCTTGCCTGCGGCAGGCTTGTGCGCGGCCTTTATTGCGCCCCACCGAAGCCAGGGTGTGCCCTTTGGCGGGGGTTGCCGCCATCATCATAACGAGAGAGAGTAGGATGGTGCGTTGGGTGTTCATATAGTATGTCCTCCATGGTTAGGATTTGACCATTCTTAGTAGTTCTGCGAACAGAGCCCCCAGCAGTGCCCCCAACACGGCAATTATGTATTTTTCGTAAGGCTTCTCTTGTATATATAGCCTCTTTAGGGGCTTTCCGCTTACAGATAACCTGTCTATCCATAACTTTTTCCTCATTTCTTCGTTTGCCCATCCAAAGATGACATGTTGCTCGCACACTCTTTCAAGGAGTTTATTTATGCTGGGATTGGCCTTCGTCCAATAGTTCATCAATAAATGATACACCCACGTTTCCGGCGAATCAAAAACGTATATTAACGTGAGTTCGGGTTAACCGGCCTCTGCTTGGCTGGGCCCGTTGGTTTTTAAGGTAGGTTTTTTGGGTTGGTGGGCATAGGCAATTAATCCGCTGATGAGATGGACCATAAAATTGATTGGGCTTCGATGTCTGGTATGCTCAATCTGGGCGATATTGTTGAGTTGGTTGATGATGGTTTCGATGAGGGTTCGTTTATGTAGCAGGCGTTGGTCTGCGCGGGACAGGGGGTGCTTTTTCATGTTGGATCGGGGCTTGGTACTCAAGCGGAGAGTGCTCTGTGCGTTCAGTTGGTGGCCTAGCGTACTGGAAATATACCCTCGGTCGGCGACCAACGTGCCAAACAGGTCGCGCACCAAGCCGACCACGGGTCGGCGATCATCGACGTTGCCGGGGGTCAGCCCCCAGTTGAGCACTTGGCCTTGATCATTACAGACCAGATGGAGCTTGAAGCCGAAAAACCACCCGGTCGAGCGTTTGCCCCATTGGGCAAGGCCGGCAAACAGACGGTGCTGGTGCTGGCGCGCTGCCGCATAGACCTCCAACGGCGTGGAGTCGATAAACGAAATCCCCGTGCAGGAGCCTTGGCATGGACGCAGATAGACGCCTAACGGAATAAGAGCCGAAGGCATTAACTCGACAAAACGCCCATAGCGGACTAACCCCGGAAACGCCCCGCGTAGAGGCCGACAGACCTGCTGCTGGTAGAACGCCTTGAACGTGCGATACTGAGACGGGTGAAACCAAATCAACAAGGTCATGATCTCGCTCAAACAAAGGGAACCCGCCCGCCGACGCTGACGCCGTCCCGCCGTGAATGGGGTGCGTATCCACGAGGGCTCAAAACCTGGGCAAAAATCATCGACAGGGCAAAACAGTTCAACTCAATTCATCGGGAGGGCTCCCGGATGGCTAAGGGGTATAGGGCTATACCTAAGTTTAGCCAAAAAGGAGACCCTCACCTTAACCCGAACTCACGTTAAAAAAAGTAAAAAGCCTAAAGACATCTGTTCCTATCGCTCCTTGTTCGCCCTGTTCTCCTTGCGGCCCTCGCGGGCCTTCTAGATTGGCGCAAGCCAACAACGCTAGCGAAACGAAAATGAGCCTGTACATTATCTCTCCTTTGTTTGGCGAGGACACCCCGACAGGAGTGTCTATCTAGCGGCTTCGGGCGGGCGGTTAGGGCAAGCGGGTCAAGATCAGCGTACCCAGTGCGATCAGCGTTGTTATTTGAAGGCCGACCATCCAACGAAATTGGCTGTCCATGCGGCGGGCAAGGTCGGCAATGGCGCGTTCAACGCCTTCGACTCGGCGTTCAATGGATTCCAAGCGGCGATCTAACTGCTCGGCAATCCCTGCCAACCGTCCAATGCGGCGGTCGTGATCTCGCTGCGGGGTAATCGGTTCGGTCATCTTACGCAAACAATCCTTCCACCTCGTCGCAGAGCCGGGCGGCTTCCTCGGGGCTCGCGCTCTCGGCGATGACGCGGACAATGGGTTCGGTGTTGGAGGCGCGGAGGTGGACCCAAGGGCATTCGAGCTGCCCGCTCAGGTAGAGCTTGGAACCATCGCGCACCGGGTGGATGTACGCTTGGGGATAGCGTGCGCGCAGCGCGGCAAGGGCCTCGGCAAGCTGCGCTGGGGTACAAGTGATTTTGCGCTTGTCAATGGCGTAGCGGGGCAAGGCGGCCATCCGTTCTGCCAGAGATTGGCCCGTGCGCGCCATAGCTTCCAGCACTAGGGCCAAGCCGAGGGCTGCGTCGCGGCTGGGTCCGACTTGGGTGACGATGACGCCGCCGTTGCCCTCGCCGCCGATGACGGCTCGCTCGGCCATCATCTTCTCCACCACGTTTACCTCGCCGACCGCCGTGAGAAAGACCGGGCAGTTGTGGGCCGCGGCCGCGTCGGCAACGGCCTGCGAGGTAGAGAGGGTGGTGACGACCGGGCCGGGCCGCCGCGCGGCCACCGCTTGCACCGCCAGCGCGAGCGTGTAGTCCTCGCCTACGGGCGCACCGCTCGAATCGACCAACGCGACGCGGTCGGCGTCCGGGTCTATGGCAAAGCCGATGACGCAGCCGTTGGCGCGCACGGCCCGACCGAGCGGGACGAGGTTGGCGGGCACCGGCTCCGGGTCGTGGGCAAAATCGCCATCGGGCCGCTCGTTGATCAGGACCGCTTCAACGCCCAAGGCGCTTAGCAGGGGCGGGGCCAACAACGCGCCCGTGCCATTGCAGGGATCGACGGCCACCTTGAACCCCGCCCGACGAATGGCATCCGCATCGACGTAGTCCACAATCCGCTGAACGTGACGCGCCACTACGGCGCTTGCATCGCACGCTTCAAACGCGCCGGGCGCGGCGCGGCGAAACCGGCCCGTGCGAAAGAGCTCCTCGACGCGCGCCCCTTCTTCTGCATTGAGGAACACGCCATCGGCGCGCACCAGCTTGAGGCCGTTCCAAGGGGCCGGGTTGTGGCTGGCAGTGATGATGATCGCGCCCTCGGCCGCGAGCGCCGCGACCATCAGCTTTGCTCCGGGCGTGGAGCACGCGCCCACATCGACGACGCAGCAACCCGTCTGACGCAGGGCCACGGCCGCTGCTTGGGCAAAAGCCGCTCCAGACGGGCGCGTGTCCCGGGCGACGACGACGATGGCCCCCAACGGCAAGGTGGTGCCAAAGGCCGCGGCAAAGCGGGCGACGACCTCGTCGGTGAGCGACTGGCCGACGAGGCCGCGAATCCCAGAAATACTGACGATGAGCGGAGCACTAGACATGACTTTTCCTTCTCAGAGCTTTTCGACGACGATGGAGGCGCGGCATTGCACGCCCAGTTGGCGAGCGGCATGGCCGCCGTTGACCGCAATTTCCAACAGACCAGCGCTGCCGATCAAGGCGAGGGGTGTGCCCGGAGCGGCATCTTCGTAGGTGCGGCAAAGCGCGGTGAGGACGCATGCGCCGAGGCGGATGCACAGCCCCGCGCCCCACGACGCCAGGTCGGCGGCCGCAATGTTGCTCACCAAGTTGCCGAAGCCGTCGATGTGGACGATGTGGCCGTCAATGCGGTGTGCCGATTTGCAAGGCGCGGCCTCGGCTAGGCGCACCGGGTCGGCAATCGGCGGGCCGACCGCGGCGAAATCCAAGCCGCGACAGAGATGGGCGGCCAGCGGCGCGAAGAGATCGCGGCCGTGGAAGGTGTTGCTCGGGTGGGGGCGGCCGAGGTCGGCCCGGGCGATGGCGCGAACCCGGCGGTCGGCGCGGTCGAGCACGAAGCTGAAGAGGCCGTTGTCCGGCCCCACCCACCAGTGGCCGCTGCTCTGGACAACGAGGGGGCGACGGCGAGTCCCTACGCCGGGGTCGACGACCGCTAGATGCACGGTGCCGGGGGGGAATTCGCCGGCGGCGTGGCGCAAAACAAAGGCCGCGGCGAGCACATCTTGAGGCGGAATCTCGTGGGAAATGTCCACGAGCTGGGCCTCCGGTGCGATGCCCAAGATGACCCCCTTCAGCGCGCCGACGTAGTAGGAGCTCCAGCCAAAATCCGTCGTCAACGTGACGATGGGGCGTGGTAGAAAACCGCGCATAATTGCGTCCTCCTAGAATGGGTGCGCCCCCCAGAGAAAATTAGACACAGATCAAAATTGGCCTTAGATTGCTCCCGCGCAATCCCACCCCTGCCTTTGGAGCGAAAGAGCGAAAGGAAGATCGCCATGGCCGTCAAAAGCCACATTGAAGTAACGCCCGGCCTCAAGGTCGCGGCCCAGATGTCCCCGGAGCCGAGCGACGCGGAAATGGCCTTTGTGCGCCAGATGGGCGTAGAATACGCCGTGACCTGGATCGACCCAGCCAAGGCCAGCCCCGAGTACTATCGCAGCCGCCGGGAACACTTTGCCCGGGGCGGCATTCAGCTCTACGGCCTCGGCAATAGCAGCGTCCACAACGTGGATGCGATCACCCTCAACCTGCCCAACCGCGACGAGAAAGTCGCCGAGTACAAGGCGCACCTGCACAACTTGGGCCAAGCCGACATTCCCTATACGACCTATGCCCACATGGCCAACAGCGTGTGGAGCACGCCGCCGGAGCAGACCCGCGGCCGCGCTAGGGCGCGGGCCTTTGACCTAGCGCGGCTCCCCGAGGCTTCCGGCGGCGGCTTTACCGGCGAGGGGCTGACGCACGGCCGCGCATACACCGAGGAAGAGCTGTGGGACAACTTCGCCTCCTTTGCCGCGGAAATCGCCCCGGTCGCCGAGGAAGCCGGCGTCCGCATTGGCATTCACCCGGACGATCCGCCCGGGGTGCCGTTGGGTGGCGTGCCGCGGCCCATTTTTAGCAGCTTTGACGGGTACAAACGCGCCCTCGAAATCGCCGACAGCCCCAACGTGGGGATGTGCTTGTGCATTGGCTGCTGGCTGGAAGGCGGCGAGGCTATGGGCCGCGATGTGGTCGAGGCGATCCACCACTTCGGCGGGCAGGGCAAGATATTCAAGGTCCACTACCGCAACGTAGATAAGCCGCTGCCGCACTTTGTCGAGACCTTTGTCGATGACGGGTACTTCGACATGTATCAGGCCATGCGGGCGCTGGCCGAAGTCGGGTACGACGGCACCTTAATCCCAGACCACATCCCGCAGATGGGCGACGACGGGCGGCTGGGCACGGCCTATACACTGGCGTACATGCGCGCCCTGCAAAAAAGGGCCGAAGAAGAAGTCAATTAGTTTGGCCATAAAACACTAAGGTCGCCATGCCTGCATCCTACCCCCGCATTCCCTACGGCTGGGCCAATTTCCGCGCTATCCGCTTGGAAAACCGCCTCTACGTCGATAAGACCCGCTTCGTCCACGCGCTCGAAGAGGAACGCTATGCCGTTCTAATTCGCCCCCGTCGCATGGGCAAGTCCTGCTGGGTCTCCCTGCTGGAAAATTACTACGACCGCCGAGGAGCCGACGAATTTGAGGCCGTCTTCGGCGGCACGGACTTGGGGCGGCAGCCGACGGAAAACCGCCATCGCTACGTCGTGCTGCGCTTTGACTTTTCGGCTTTTGACGACACCTTGGAAACCTTGCGGGAGCGCTTTGAGACCTACTGCCACTTGGAACTCAACCACGCACTGCGACGCAATCGAGACCTGTTTCCCGAAGAGGCGAGACAGCACATCCTCGCGCCGCCCTCCATCGACGCCAAACTCGCCGCCCTGTTTCTGTATGCCGAAGACCGCAGCATTCCCCTGTACGTGCTCATCGACGAGTACGACAACTTTGCCAACACGGTGCTGGCCCATCGCGGCGAAGCCGCGTATCAGTCCTTCACGCACGGCGGCGGCTTCTACCGCAACTTTTTCGCCACCTTGAAGGCCGGAGCCGGGCGAAGCCGCGGCGGGCTAGAGCGGCTGTTCGTCACCGGCGTATCGCCGATTACCATGGACGACGTCACCAGCGGCTTCAACATCGGCAAGAACATCAGCTTGGAACCGGAGTTCAACGACCTGCTCGGCTTCACCCAAGAGGAGGTCCGGGCGTTGCTGGAAATGTACCGGGACTGTGGCGTGTTCAATCAGGAGGTCGAAGCGGCACTGGCGGTGATGCGGGAATGGTACAATGGGTATCGCTTCGCCGAGGACGCCGCGAGCGATCTCTACAATACCGACATGGTCCTCTATTTCCTCGCGGGATCCATACCGAACAAACGGGGACCGAGGGAATTGATCGACGCCAATGTGCGCATTGACTACGGCAAGTTGCGCCATCTGCTAACGGTCAACCGCCAACTCAACGGCAACTTCGATCTGCTCCGCCACCTCATCGGCGAGCAGCAGGTGGACAGCGACATCCAACTCAGCTTCCCCCTAGACCGGCTCGACCGACGCGAAAACTTCCTGTCGTTGCTTTTTTATTTCGGCCTACTCAGCATTCGCGGGATGGAAAGTGGGGTGCCGCGGCTGGGCATTCCCAATCAAACGGTCAAGCGGCTGATGTACGGCTACCTGCGCGATGCCTACGATGACGTGGGCGCGTTTTCCGTCGATGGGTACACCTTCTCCCGTCTCGTCCGTGCGATGGGGTACGACGGCGTTTGGCAGCCAGTTCTCGATTTCCTGCGTGCGGCACTCGACGCACAAACCGGCATTCGCGACTATCTCGACGGCGAGAAGGTCATTCACGGCTTTGTCGCCGCCCACTTCAGCATGGTGAACCACTTCCTGCTGCACTCGGAGTGCGAACTGAACAAGGGCTACGCCGACCTGTACCTAGAGCCGTTTGTCTCCCAGTATCCCGACATGCGGTACGGCTACGTACTGGAGCTGAAGTATCTCAAGCGGCACGAGCCTCTCGACGAGTGCCTGCTGGCGGCAAAGCGGCGGGAGGCCGCGCAGCAGGTCCGCGGCTATCTTGCGGACCCAGGTTTGCAGCGCCGCTATCCGTCGGTGCGGCACATCGGTCTGGCGGTGGTGTTTCACGGCTGGGAGCTGGTGGCCTACGAGGCGGTGGCAGCGATCCCCTGCAAACGAACCTATTTTTCTCAAAGGAGCTAGACATGCTAAGCAAGGAACAAGTAGCGCACTACCGCGAGCAAGGCTATCTCAAGGTGGCCCAGCTCTTCGCGCCCGCAGAGACCGCCGAGTTGGCCTCGGAGATGGTGCGGGTGATCGAGCAGTGGGGGCAGGAGTCCATCGGCTGGGTCGGCCCGTGGCGCGACCGCTACCTCGACGAAGAAGAGCGGCTCAACACGCGGGCAGTCTTTATGCACAATCCGCATTTTTACTCGGCCGCTTGGGGTCGAGTCATTTTCCACGAGGCCATGATCGCCTGCGTCCAGCAGCTCATCGACGGCCCGGTGCAGTGGCACCACACGGTCTTGCACGCCAAGCCGCCGGAGAAGGGAACGCCCTTTCCCATGCACCAAGATTATCCGTTCTACCCGCACGACGGCCCGGATTTCGTGGACTGCTTGTTGCACTTGGACGACACCCCACTAGAGAGCGGGGCACTGATGGTCGTGCCGGGCAGTCACAAACAGGGGCCTCTAGAGCACGTGCTGGGGCCGGATACCGCGCCGCACCTGCCCCCGGCCCAGTACCATCCCGACCGGCTCGACAGCGTCGCCGTGCCGGCGCAGCGCGGCGACATGGTCTTCTTCAGCTACCAGACGATCCACTGGTCGGATTGCAACCGCACGGACGCTTGGCGCAAGTCCGTGCGCTTTGGCTATCACAGCACGGCCCTGCGGCCGGTGGGACGCGCTACGGACGATCCGCATCGCATCGACCCAGCCAACGCGCTGGACCGCAACAATAACATCGTCGTGGCTGGGTTTCGGGAAAACGACGCCGAGCCAGCCGCGAGTTAGGATGAGTCCAATGACCGCAAAGGACGCCAGCGAAATCGGCCGGCTGCAAGAGGCCAATGATGCCCTCGGGGATGGGGCCGAGCTGCGGCGACGCCTCGACGAACAAGGCTATCTCTTTTTGCGGCAGATTATGGCCAAAGACAAGCTGTTGGCCCTGCGGCAGGAGATGGCCGAGGTGTTGCTGGAGGCCGGGTGGTTGGTCGCCGGCACGGATCCCCTAGACGGCATTGCGCGGCTCAACGCCCAGTGTACCGAGGGCGATCCCGAATACGCCGAAGTCTATCACCGGGTGTACCGCTTGGAGGCCTTCCACCAAGCCGGGCATTGGCCGGAAGTCTTGGCCGTGATGGAGCAAGTCGTCGGTGGCCCGGTGCTGCCGCATCCCCAGAAAATCGCCCGGTTGTGGTTTCCCCAATACACCGAGCACACCACGCCCATGCACCAAGACTTCGTCCACTTCCAAGGCAGTTTCAACACCTATACGTTCTGGGCGCCCGTGGGCGACTGTCCGCTGGAGTTGGGGGGATTGGCCGTGTTGCCCGGGTCGCACAAAATCGGCAAGGTGCGGGAGCACCACTTCTCGTTAGGGGCCGGCGGCTTGGCTGTCGATGAAGCCGCGCTGACCGGGCGTTGGCTCAGCGCGCATTACGAAGCCGGGGACGCGCTGATCTTTCCGAGCCTGACCGTCCATCAAGCCCTGCCCAATTACACGGAAGACCGCCTGCGGATTTCGCTCGACAACCGCTATCAAGCGCGGGACGAGCCGATTGCGCGGCACATGCTAGATCCACACCTGACGGGCGTCACCGGCTTCAACTGGGAAGCCTGCTACGCCGGCTGGCAAAGCAGTGCCCTACAGTACTATTGGCAAGACCTAGACCTGCACGTGGTGCCGCAGTTGTCCCGCTGGGGAGATCAAGGGTTTGCCGAGGCCCTATCCCTCGCACTGGATGGCGACGAGCGGGCCTTATACCAGTTGCGGCGCATTGCGCGACGCGACCCCGAGTCCGAGCGCGGCCAGCAGGCCGTCCAGTTGCTCGAAGAAGTGGGCGCGTAAGCTATGACCATGGCAGCCGATCCGCGCGCCTGCGTGGTCGCCCGCGCCGTTGAGGCGACGGTTCACCCCGATCGGGTGATCCTGTTCGGCTCGCGCGCCCGAGGCGACTTTCGCCCGGACTCGGACATCGACCTGCTGATCGTCACCGGCCCCGGTCCGTTAGACCGGCAGGCTTATCAGCGCACCAGCGCGGCGGCCCACCGCACGGTCGAGGAAGTGTACGGCCAGCCGATGGGCGTCGATTTGGTTCACCTGAGCGAGGATGCCTTTCACGATGGCCGCCGAGCGCGCAATCACGTGGCCGGGCAAGCGGTGCGCGATGGCTTTGACGCCAATGGAGACAAAGTGAGCTACGACAACCCAACGCCGACCAATTGGCCCGACATACGACAGCGCATTGCCAACGCCGAGCGCGAACTCTCTGATTTGGAAAAGCTGATCGAAATAAATGGCTCCCAAGAAGCCATCGGCTTCCACGCGCAGCAGGCGATTGAGAACGCGCTCAAGGGGTGGATTTCCGCCCTCGACGCCGACTATCGGAACACCCACGACTTGGCCGATTTAATCGCCATCGTCCGCCGGCATCCCCAAGAGAACGACACGTCCGCCGGCGAACAACTGACGTGGCTGACCAGCTATGCGGTAAGATACCGCTATGAAGGGGCGCGGGTGGAGATGGACGACCGCTTCGCGCTGCTCGCCGGCGTCACCAAGACCGTGCAGGCTATCATCGCCCGCATTCAGACGCTGACCGGAACGGGTGCATAGCAGGCGTCGTCAGCGACGAGCGATTCCGCACCGCAAGGACGGTTGACCATGGCAGTCCCCCGACTTTATCAGCCTCCCGACCCGCGCGCTTGCATGGTCGCCCGCGCCGTTGAGGCGACGGTTCATCCCAATCGGGTCATCCTGTTCGGCTCCCGAGCCCGAGGCGACTTTCGCCCGGACTCGGACATCGACCTGCTGATCGTCACCGGCCCCGGTCCGGTCGATCGGCGAGCGTACCAGCGCACCAGCGCGGCTGCCCACCGCACGGTCGAGGAAGTGTACGGCCAGCCGATGGGCGTCGATTTGGTTCACCTGAGCGAGGACGCCTTTCACGATGGTCGCCGGGCGCGCAATCACGTGGCCGGGCAAGCCGTGCGCGACGGCTTTGACGCCAATGGAGACAAAGTGAGCTACGACAACCCACAGCCGACGAATTGGCCCGACATACGACAGCGCATTGCCAACGCCGAGCGCAACCTCGCCGACATGGAGGTTCTCGTTGAGAATCCCCGTTCTTCTCAAGAAATTATCGGATTTACCGCGCAGCAGGCGATAGAGAACGCGCTCAAGGGCTGGATTTCCGCGCTCGACGCCGACTACCAGAACATCCACGACTTGGGCAAGTTGATCGCCATCATCCGCCGGCATCCCCAAGAGGAGGACACGTCCGCCAGCGAACAACTGACGTGGCTGACGAGCTATGCGGTAGAATACCGCTACGAAGGGGTACAGGTGCAGATGGACGACCGCTTCGCCCTGCTCGCCGGCGTCACCGAGACCGTGCAGGCTATCATCGCCCGTATTCAGACGCTGACCGGAACGAGTGAATAGCAGGTGTCGTCAGCGACGAGTGATTCCGCACCGCAAGGACGGTTGACCATGGCAGTTTCCCAACTTTATCAGCCTCCCGATCCGCGCGCCTGCGCGGTCGCCCGCGCCGTTGAGGCGACGGTTCATCCCGATCGAGTGATCCTGTTCGGTTCCCGCGCCCGGGGCGACTTTCGCCCGGACTCGGACATCGACCTGCTGATCGTCACCGGCCCCGGTCCGTTAGACCGGCAGACTTATCAGCGCACCAGCGCGGCTGCCCACCGCACGGTCGAGGAAGTGTACGGCGAGCCGATGGGCGTTGATTTGGTTCACCTGAGCGAGGATGCTTTTCACGATGGCCGCCGGGCGCGCAATCACGTGGCCGGGCAAGCCGTGCGCGACGGCTTTGACGCGAATGGAGACAAAGTGAGCTACGACAACCCACAGCCGACGAATTGGCCCGACATACGACAGCGCATTGCCAACGCCGAGCGCGAGCTGCGCGTCCTGAACATCCTAATTGAAGGAAGCGCCGATCAAGAAGCCATCGGCTTCCACGCGCAGCAGGCGATTGAGAACGCGCTCAAGGGCTGGATTTCCGCGCTCGACGCCGACTACCAGAACATCCACCACTTGGGCAAGTTGATCGCCATCATCCGCCAGCATCCCCAAGAGGAGGACACGTCCGCCAGCGAACAATTGACGTGGCTGACCAGCTATGCGGTAGAATACCGCTACGAGGGGGCGCGGGTGGAGATGGACGACCGCTTCGCGCTGCTCAATGGCGTCACCGAGACCGTGTACGCCATCATCGACCGCATTCGCACCCTGACCGGAGCGGGCGAATAGGCTGCCGGTAGCCGCGACGGTGCGCCGACGGTCAATTTTTGTTTGCCGCCCTAAGCACGCGACACCTGCTTTGCGCCGACCTTTGACGAGGGCAAGATGCCCTCGATCCTTGGAAAGCGGGGGTTGGTGTCGCGCAGTACGTTTGCCGCCAAACGGCCATTTCCAACGGAGGTTTCTATGAAGGCCATTATGGTCATGTTCGACTCGCTCAACCGGCACCTATTGCCGCCCTACGGCTGCGATTGGACGCACGCGCCCAATTTCCAGCGGCTCGCCGAGCGGGCGCTCACCTTTGACACCAGCTACGTCTGCTCCATGCCGTGCATGCCGGCCCGCCGCGATTTGCACACCGGGCGGCCCAACTTTCTCCACCGCTCTTGGGGGCCGCTGGAGCCTTTCGACGACTCCACGCCGCGCATGCTGCGCGACGCCGGCGTCTCGTCCCACCTGATCAGCGACCACTACCACTACTGGGAGGCCGGTGGAGCCACCTATCACACCCAGTACAGCACTTGGCAGTTCTTCCGCGGCCAAGAGGGCGACCCGTGGATCGGACAGGTGGCCGACCCACCGCCGGTAGAGGCGCACGGGGGCAATGCGGGACGCAGCCTCTGGCATCGCCAAGATCGCGTCAATCGGCAGTACATGCGCCGCGAGGAAGACCAACCCCAAACCCAGACCTTCAAGGCCGGCGTCGAGTTCATCCGCCGCAACCACTCGGAGGACAACTGGTTTTTGCAGATCGAAACCTTTGATCCGCACGAGCCGTTTTTCACTCAGCGTCCATACCAAGACCTCTACCCGGAGCTTTTTAAGAACCGTTCCTCCCGGCTGTTCGACTGGCCGACGTACGGCCCCGTGACCGAAGAGCAGGCGCTCGTCGAGCAATGCCGGGGCCACTACGCATCGCTGCTGAGCATGTGCGACGCCCGCCTCGGCGACATCCTCGACGAAATGGATCGGCTGGTGCTGTGGGACGACACCATGCTCATCGTGTGGACCGACCACGGCTTCCTGCTCGGCGAGCACGACCTGTGGGCCAAGGTGCAGATGCCTTGGTATCGCGAGCTGTCCAACACGCCGTTCTTCGTCTGGGATCCGCGCTGCGGCCAAGCGGGGCAGCGGCGGCAGAGCTTGGTGCAGCCGTCCATCGACTTGGGGCCGACGTTGTTGGACCTGTTTGGGCTGGAACCGACCGCGGACATGCTGGGCCAGAGCCTGCGCGCGGTCTGCGCGAGCGACGCCCCCGGGCGCGAGGCCGCGATTTTCGGCAACCACGGCGGACAGGTGAACGTCACCGATGGCCGCTACGTGTACATGCGCGCCCCCGCCCGCCCCGACAACCAACCCCTGTACAACTACACGCTCATGCCCACGCACATGCGCGACTTGTTCTCGGTCGATGAATTTGCCGGTGTGGAGCTCGCCGAGCCGTTTGGTTTCAGCAAGGGCTGTCGGCTGCTGCGGACGCAAGGACACACGCGGACCAAGCAGCACGAGTACGGGACCTTGCTCTTCGACTTAGAGCAAGACCCGCGACAGGAGGCCCCACTCGACGACGCGGCACTGGAGCAGCGGATGCAGGGGTTGTTGCGCGCGCAGCTCGCAGCGTGTGAAGCACCGCCGGACCAGTACGAGCGGCTGGGCTTGTAGCGCGAAAGGCCATCGCAACGTGCTGTACGAGGCGTTACAAGGCTTTGCCGATGCAGTGCAAGCCAAAACGACGCAAGCGGTCGCTGGTGCGCCAGAAGACCAAGTGCGCGGCCCGTTTGAGAGCTTTATGGGCGAAGTGGGCCGCGCTTTCGGCTGGGCGGTCGTCTGCACCGGGGAAACGCCCCTGCCCGACCGGCTCGGTCGTCCCGATTACGCCATTCATCGCAATCAACTGCTCGCTGGCTACGTCGAGCTCAAGGCGCCCGGCGTCGGCGCGACCTCCACCCGGTTCAGAGGCCGCAACCGCGAGCAGTTCAAGCGGTTCTCGGCCATCCCCAACCTCCTCTACACCGACGGCAACGAGTGGGCGCTGTACCGCGGCGGCCAACAGGTGCGGGGGTGCCGCCTGTCGGGCGATGTCGTCGCCGCTGGCCGCGCAGCCGCCTCGCCCCCAGACGCCCGTGTGCTCGAAGCACTCTTGCGCGACTTTCTCGCGTGGGAGCCCATCATCCCCGTCAATCGCAGCGGCGCGATCCACCTCAAGGGCTTTGCCGCGCTGCTGGCTCCCCTGTGCCGCATGTTGCGCGACGACGTGACGGACGCGCTCAAAGCCCCCAATTCGCCCCTAGCGCAACTGGCCGGCGACTGGCGGCACCTGCTGTTCCCAGACGCCACGGACGCGCAATTCGCGGACGCTTACGCCCAGACGGTCGCTTTCGCCCTGTTGCTAGGCCGCAGCGAAGGAGCGGACCCGCTCGCGCTCGAAAGCGCGGTGCAGGCCCTCAACGCTCAGCACAACCTGCTGTCGCGGGCCGTGCAAATCCTGACCGATCCCCAAGCCCGTGCGGACCTCACCGCCTCCCTCAACTTGCTGCTGCGCGTCATGGCCGTGGTGCCGCCCGCCCTGCTCACCGGCCCCGAAGATCCGTGGCTCTATTTCTACGAAGACTTCCTCGCCGAGTACGATCCCAAACTACGCCGAGACGCCGGGGCTTACTACACGCCGGTGGAGGTCGTCCGCGCCCAAGTGCGCCTCATCGACGACTTGCTCGTGCGCTGTCTCGACAAGCCGCTCGGGTTTGCCGATCCCGGCGTCGTCACGCTCGATCCGGCGGTCGGCACCGGGACCTATTTACTCGGCGTCGTGGAACACGCCCTCGGCCGGATCGAAACCGAGCAGGGGCCGGGGGCCGTGCCCGGTCAGGCCAGCACCCTCGCTGAAAATCTCTACGGCTTTGAGCGGATGGTCGGCCCGTACGCCGTGAGCGAACTGCGCGTCAGCCGCGCCCTGCGCGACCGCGGTGCCCAGCTACCCCCAGACGGGCCGCACGTGTATCTGACCGACACGCTCGAAAGCCCCCACGCTGAACCGCCCAACTTGGGGTTCTTCCTGCGGCCCATCGCCGACCAACGGGTCAAGGCACTCAAAGTCAAGAGCGAAGTGCCGGTCATCGTCTGCCTCGGCAACCCGCCCTACGACCGCCACGAAGCGGCCACGCCGACCAACGGCGATCGCACCGGCTCTTGGGTGCGCTGGGGCGAAAACGGGAAGGGCGAAGACGCCATCCTCCGCACCTTTCTCGACCCGGTCCTCGCCGCTGGACGCGGCGTCCACCTCAAAAACCTCTACAACCTTTACGTCTATTTCTGGCGGTGGGCCTTGTGGAAAGTCTTTGAGCACGACCCGGTGCGCGGCCCGGGGGTGGTCAGTTTTATCACCGCGTCGAGTTATCTCGACGGCGACGCCTTTTGTGGGATGCGCGAGCACATCCGCCGGCAGTGCGACGAGGTTTGGATTCTCGACCTCGGCGGCGAGGGGCGCGGCACGCGCCAAGACGACAATGTCTTTGCGATTCAAACGCCCGTGGCCATTGCGGTGGCCTTCCGCGCAAAAAAGGCGCACCCGGACCGACCCGCCGCCGTGCATTACACGCGCATCGAAGGTACGCGCCGGGAAAAACTCACCGTGCTCGCCGCTATGGAACGCTTTGAGGACGTAACGTGGCAGGCATGCTCAGACGACTGGCAGGCCCCATTCCGTCCGGTGGGCCAAGGAGCGTACTTTGGCTGGCCGTTGCTGACCGATCTCATGCCGTGGCAGCATTCGGGGGTGCAGTTCAAGCGGACTTGGCCGATCGCACCGGACGAGGAGACGCTAAAACGACGCTGGCGCGGACTGCTGTGTGCCAACCAGCGCGCCGAGGCGTTCCGCGAGACCGGAGACCGCACCATCAATGGGACCTATCGCATCGCCCTGACGAGGTCGAGCGACTCAACGCCGATTTCCGAACTACCAAATAACGCGCCCGTTCCCCAAGTCCTACGCTATGCGTATCGCTCTTTTGACCGCCATTCCATCATCGCGGACGGGCGCGTGATGTCCCGCCCACGCCCCGACCTGTGGCGCGTCCACAGCGAGCGGCAGGTGTATTTGACGACGCTGCTGAACGATCCCCTAGGCCGCGGGCCAGCGGCAACCGCCTGCGCCTTACTGCCCGATCTGCATCACTTTTCGGGGCGGGGCGCCAAAGACGCCATTCCCCTCTACCGCACGGCCGACGCCTCTCAGGCGAACATCGCGCCCGACCTGCTCAACACCCTCGGCACGGCCTACCAACGCAACATCGCGCCCGAACATTTCCTCGCCTACCTGTACGGAGTGCTGGCGCACCCCGCTTTCACGGCGCGCTTTGAGCGAGAATTAGCAACGCGCACTCGGTGCGTACCCATTACCAAGGATGCGGCGCTGTTCGAGCAGGTCCGCAAGGTAGGAGCGCGGCTGCTGTGGCTACACACCTTTGGCGAGCGTTTTGTTCCCCAAGGCCAGACCCGCGGGCGCATTCCGCCCGGTGCGGCCAAATGCACCAAAGCTGTTCCAGGCGACGCCGAGGGCTATCCCGAATCATTCGCGTACGACGAAGCGACCCAAACGCTCCACCTCGGCTCAGGTGCGTTCGCGCCCGTTGGGCCGGCGGTGTACGAATTTGAGGTTTCGGGCCTCAAGGTCGTGCCGTCTTGGCTCAAGTACCGCATGAAGCAAGGGGCCGGCAAAAAGTCGTCGCCCCTCGACGCGGTCCGCCCCACGCGCTGGACCAGCCAGTTTACCACGGAGTTACTCGAATTGCTCTGGGTTTTGGCCGCAACCGTGCAGGGCTATCCCGAACAGCAGCGGCTACTCGACGCCGTCGTCGCCAGCGATTGCTTCCAAGCCACCGAGCTGCCAGCCATCCCAGACGAAATGCACAAGCCGCCTAAGCAGTCAAAAAACCACGAGTTGTTTGACTCAAAGGGCGGCCGCTAATTGCACAAAATCGCAGAGACCAACCATTCGCAACGAGGAGCTTATCTAATGAACAGCCCAGCCAAACGCGCCATCGTCATCGGCATGGACGGAGCCGCCATGGAATTGGTGCAACATCTGGTAGATCAAGGTCAGATGCCCCATTTAGGCCAGCTCATGGCGCGGGGCGTCCACCGGCCCATGATCGGCGTTTTTCCAACTCTGACCCCGCCCGGCTGGACGGCCACTTCGACCGGGGCTTGGGCCGGGACCCATCAAGTGATGGACTTCGGGATCCGCAAGCTAGGAGGGCGTCTCGACGAGACAGTGTGGGGCATCAACACCGCGCTGTCGCAGGCCGAGTACTTGTGGAACACGGTTGAGCGGGTGGGCAAAAAGCCCATTCTGGTCAAATGGGAGATGTCGTGGCCGCCGACCGTGCAAACCGGCATCCAAGTCGAAGGCACTGGCCCGGGCGTATCCAATGTGCATCAGATCGCCGGCTACCATCTCTTTGTCGGCGGCGGCTGGACGCCCCGGCCAATCGGGGGGCCGCGCGACCCAGAGACCTTGGACCCCAGTGCCTTGCAAAAGGTCCGCAGCGTCGATCCGGTGGAGATCGTCCCGGCCGAAGGATGGCAAAACGCGCCCGCATCCGCGCGACCGCCCAAAGAAGTGGAGTTGGTCATCGAGCCGCTCAAGCGCGGGCGACCGACTATGTACTTAGGCCGCCAAGGGACGCCCAAGCATTTCTACGGTCTGATATACGCCTCGGGCGACGAGGGGTACGACCGGCTGCTCGTTTGCCGCAGCCGCGATGCGGGCGATCGAGTCGCCGAGCTGGCGGTGGGCGAGTGGACCGAGTGGTGGAAGGACGACTTTGCGATCGACGGCCAAGCTCTCGCCGGCTACCTCCGCATGAAGCTGGTCAGCCTGAGCGCGGCCGGGGATGTCTTCGAGCTTTTTGTGCCGCAGATCTGGCCGGCGACCGGCTACACCCAGCCGGCCGAAGTGGCGCAGCAGCTCGATCAACACGTCGGCAACTTCCTGCAAAACCCAGGGCGCGACGCCTTGGGCGTGGTCGATGACGCGACCTATTTCGAGTTGTTGGAATTCCACCACCAGCGGTTGGCCGATGTGGCTTTCTACCTGACCGAGCGCAACGACTGGGACGTGCTGTTCATCGAGACCCACGCCTCGGACTACACCAGCCACTTCTTCCTGTCGCAGGCCGACGCATGCAGCGGGGCCGACGCGCACACGCTGGCGCGCTGCCAAGCGGGCGTGGCCCAGACCTACGCCTCCATCGATCGCATGATCGGCCGCTTAGTCGAGCTGGCCGACGCCGACGCAGTTGTCGCGGTCGTCTCGGACCACGGCGGCACCCCCAACCAGCACCAGCCAGTCGATATCGCCGAGGTGCTGGAACAAGCGGGCTTTTTGGTCTATGCAGATGCTGCGAAAAGCCAGATTGACTGGCAGCGGACGCGGGCGGCCCACGTAGGGCTGGTCCACATCTTCATCAATCTCAAGGGACGCGAGCCTACCGGAATCGTCGAGCCCAGCGCGTACGAGCAGACCCAGCTCGACCTCATCGAAGCCCTCCACGCCTATCGCCATCCGCAGACCGGCCGCTGTCCTTTTGCCCTCGCCCTGACGCGAGCAGACGCGGAAATGGTCAATCTGGCGGGTGAACTCGTCGGCGACGTGGTCTATGCACTGCGGCCCGAATACGACGGAGCGCACGGCAAGCAACTGCCCTCGGCCACGCTCGGCATTGGCGGGCAACACTGCACGTTCGTGCTGGCCGGTGCCGGCGTAAAGCAAGGGCTGGCACTCGAGCGGCAGGTGCGGGCGGTGGATGTCGCGCCGACGCTGTGCTACTTGCTGGGCATCCCCATGCCGGCGCAAGTGGAGGGCGGCGTGATCTACGAGGCGCTTGAAGACGCGGACTGGCATCTGCGATGAGCGACAGAATTTCGCAAGTCGGCTTTGCGAGAATCACCAAAGAAGGAGGTTGGAAAAACCGTTGACACAGCAACTCGGCAGTGGCGTCAATGCCGTTGAACTCTTCTGCGGAATCGGAGGATTCTGGCTTGCATGTGATTCGCTGGGCCTTACCACCAGCAACGATCTGTGCCAACGACTGCTCATCAATCGCTCCTTCCCTCCGCTTCCAAGCTCCAATAGATCGTTTCGATCCAGCGCGGCGTTGGCACGAAAGCCCACTCCCACGACGCCCATTGCGGATCGAGCCCCTCTGCGCGGATTTGGTCGAGGGACATGCCCGCGTCCCGGCGCGTCCGCACACGGGTCGTGGTTTCCACCAACATGCGATGGTAGGTCTTTAGGTCGTCGAGGGTGGCGACCGGACCGTGGCCGGGGATGATTTTGGCGTCTGCGGGAAGCTGGTCGATGAGCGTGGCGATGTGCTGCGTCAGGGTCTCGACATCGCCGCCGTACTCTAAATCGACAAAGGGGAAGAGGCCGTTGAAGAACAGGTCGCCGAGATGGGCAATTTGGGCGTTGACGAAAAATACGGCGATGTCGCCGTCGGTATGGCCGTGGGGGAAGTGAACGGCGCGGATTTCCTCGCCGTTAAAGAACACGGACGCCGACTGCTCAAACGCAATTTTTGGCAAGGCATCCGCCGGCGCAGCCTCAACGAACCGCTTGCCAAATTCACCCCCCGTGGCCAAGCGTTTGCGGACGTTGGCATGCGCCAAAATCGTCGCCTGTTGGCCCAAGGCGCGGTTGCCGCCGGTGTGGTCGGCGTGGAAATGCGTGTTGAAGATGTACTGGGGTTGGCTGGCAAAACGGGCTAGCGCGGCGCGCACTGCCTCGGCCTGCGACGCCAACTTGGCATCTACCAAAAGAATGCCATCGCGGCCGACGCAAACCCCGACATTGCCGCCCCCGCCTTGCAACACATATACCGCGTCGCTGAGCTGGGAAAGCGACAGTTCGGCGGCGGCTGGGCTGGCCGCCAACAGGGCCGCGATGAATGTAAGAGCATTTAATAAGCGCATGTTCCTTCTTTGACAATTAAATACCGATTGACCGGCAAATCGGTAAAAATTTCGCGGCGTTGATCGGGCCAGCGCACTTCGAGCGTATCGACCTGCTCGACGCGCCCCAGTCCAAAATGAAGGCGGCGGTCCTCGCTGGAAAGAAAACTGCTGCCGCAGACGAGGTCGCGGATCTGCGTCCGCTGGCCAGCGACGAGTCGCACCCGAGCGCCAATGCCGTCGCGGTTGCTGCGCGTACCCACCAAGCGCAGGCCCAGCCAATTCCGCCGGTTGCCCACATCGTTTCGCAACAACGAGGGCCGATCGTCGAGATTGGCAACGAAAACATCCAAGTCGCCATCGTCGTCAAAGTCGAGCAGGTTGGTGCCTCGGCTGACGCGGGGCACTTGGGGGCCGAGCGCGACTGGAGTAAACGTACCGTCGCCAACATTGGCAAAAAGCTGATTGGGCTGGGCATAAGCACGGCCGCTGCCGCTGCGGTCAATCTGCGGATACACGTGACCATTGGCTACCAACAAATCGAGGTCGCCATCGTGGTCAAAGTCAAAAAACCCCGCGCCAAAGCTCACGTATGCCCTCCCAGCCCGCGCCAAGGCCGCTTCTGCGCTGACATCCGCAAAGGTGCCGTCGCCCTCGTTGCGATAGAGGGTATTGTACTCGTCTTCAAAATGCGTGGCGAGCAAGTCCGGGCGGCCGTCGTTGTCGTAGTCGCCCCAAGCCACCCCCATGCTCGCTTGGATTTGCCCGCTGCGGCCATAAGCCAAACGAGCCGGGAGGGAGCGGTCGGTAAAGCGACCATCGCCGCGGTTGCGATAAAAAAAGTTCGGGCTAGAGTCGTTGGCCACAAACAGGTCGGGCCAGCCGTCGGCGTCCGCGTCCGCAAACAGGACGCCCAAGCCGTAGCCCGGGGAAGGGTGATTGAGGCGCGCCCAAGCGGTGATGTCGGCAAATTCACCGCCATCGTTGCGATAAAACACATCCGCAGCTCCCATCAATCCCCTCGGGCCGACGAAGACATCGACTCCCTTCCACTGCGCCCCCAAGCGTTCAATCGCAGCGGAATCGAATATCGCATAGCTCGCCACGTATAGGTCGAGGTCGCCGTCGCGGTCGTAGTCGGCCCAAGCCGCGCCCGTGCTCCAATGAGACGTAGCCACACCTACCGCCGCGCCCACATCCGCGAAGGCCGCGCCGTCGTTGCGGAAGAGCACATTTTCCCGCAGTTGGGTCGCGTACAGGTCTGGGTCGCCATCGTTGTCAAAATCCACGCTCGTCGCACCCATGCCCCAGCCGTGGCCGGCGGTCCCGAGTGCCTCGCCCACATCGACAAAGCCGGTCGGGCCATCGTTGCGGAAGAGTGCGTGCCCGCCGCCTTGTCCATTGACCCAATAGAGGTCTTGGTCTCCATCGCGATCAAAGTCGAGCGCGGCCGTGCCGCCCCCTTTGGCCTCGGGGATATAGCCTTTCTCTAAGCTGCCGCTCGCGTGGACGCGGGTCAGGCCAAGTTCGGCGGCCACATCGACGAAGGGCGCAAGCGGCTCGGCTGCAACGCCGCACATCCATAGCACGGTCGCGCAGAGGGTGCTGAACACCTTGTTGGAGAAAGACGCGGTCAAAGTAGGCCCTTACGGCTGGGTAATACTCAGGCGAGGGTCGCCTCGAATGCCCTCAAGTTGCGGGTGTCCTTGCTAAATTCTACGGCAATCAGGTAAATCGGCTGACCCAAACCGCGATACTTGTCTGCATACCGCTTCGCCTGCAATTGTGCCATCGCCCCACCCACAGACGCCATCTCGATCACCTTGAACTCGAATAGATAGATGGTGTCGTTGAAACAGACGGCCCTGTCCAATCGCCCGCTCTACCGAGGAATCAGTACACGCTAGCGACGAGTTTGGTGCTCGTGGTTTGCTCGCCTTCGGCGTCCACTTCCACGCCGACGCGACACAAATACAGTCCCGGCGGCAGCAACCGACCTGTGTGGTCGCGGCCATCCCAAGTCAGCCGCTGGTGCCCGGCAGCGGTCGCGGCCGCCTGCTCAATGCGCTGTACGCGCTCGCCGTCTAGCCCATAGACCTCCAGAACCAACGCCTTGGCGCCTTGCACTTGGAACACTGGAAACGCCAATTCCACCACGTCGTTGATCCCGTCTCCATTGGGCGTAAACGGATTGGACGACGCGGTCACCGCACCCAAAACCGCTTTGGTAAAGGGCGTGAACACGGTCAGGCTGCGGCCCGCGTCCACGCGCTGCCACACTGGGCCGTGCCCGACCTGTACGGCAAAGGCGTTGCTCACTAAGTAGAGCGTGCCGGAAAAGCGCAACGACACGCGATCCTGTCCCGGCACGACTGGCGAGGGCAGCCGCACCCACAGGGAATCCGCGCCGGTCGGCAGCCGCTCCAACTGCTCGCGTCCATATTGCTCCGCGCCTACGGCTCCGTCGATCAGGTCCACCTCCGCGCCCGGTGGCAGCTCCACCAGCACTTGGTCGAACCCGCGGTTGCCGTCTTGGAACGCGGGCTGCAAGAGCAAAGTGAAGGTCTGGGGCCGCCCGCGCTGGAGCGTTTTGTTGGGGGCGAGCTCGCCGCGGATTTGGTTGGCGAGCGGCGCGTCTAGCGCGAGGCGCAAGGAGCGCAGCAAGGCGGCCGCGTCGGGATCGTCTGAGCACAGGGTCGCCTCGATCATCACATAGCGGCGCGGACTCGGCGAAGTGATGGGCGCGCCCGAGACCAAATTAGGCAAGCTCCAAGGGCTCCAATCCGGGCCGGGGATGATGGTAACGGTCGAATCGCCGCGCTGAAAGCTGAGCAGTTTGCGGTACTTGGCCTCGTTCACTTCTTGGCCCGTGCTCGTAAAGTAGCGGATGTGCTGGTCGAGTTGGTTCCCACTGCGGGTGCGGACGCGCACTTGGGTGCCGGGCGGCGCGTGGGCCGTCCAGTGCATGGCCGACAGAATGCGGGGCGTGCGCCCCAATTCAATCGGCTCAGACGCGAGCGACACTTCGGGGAGGAAGCCGCGGCCGTATAGCTGTATTTCGCGGATGGCCGGGCGGGCCGACTGCTCGACCAAGGTATAATTCATCCTGAAGTAACGCGCCTTGGTCAGCGGAAATACATTGTCCTGAAAGAGCAGGCTGCGATGCTCGATCGCATCTTCTGGGCCGCGCCCGGTCAATGCGACGTAGCTCAAGCTGCCGTCCGGTGCTCGGCGGCCATCGGAAAGCGCGATCCCGTAATTGGGGAACGCTCGGCTATACCTATCGCCAAAGACGATGGCGGCGCGGTTGACCCAGTACCAAGTTCCCAAGTCGAAATAAATGTTGCGATGCGGATCCTGAAATACAACCGCTGGATCGTTGCCGCTAAAGCCCACTTCCACGCTCCAAAAGGATCCCCATTCGCCATCTACGGTTAGCTTTTCCGCGCCCAAGTTGCCGTAGCCGATAATCTCTCCGCCGCGTTCCAGCGCGCCCAAGCTAATGTTATCGCCCACGGTCCACACCTCGACTTCGGTCAGCCGCGGCTTCTCTCGGCGATAGTATTGGACCGGGCCTTGCCATCGCGCCTCAATGGCTTCATAAGCCGCTCGATCTATGGGCCGCAAAACGCCGGAAGACTCGCGGCGAAAGTAGAGCACATCGCCGCGTTCTTGCTCTGGCAGACTGTTCCAGCGTGCGGCACTGATTTGCTCGGCTCGGCCCAAGTCGCTGGCCGTCGCCACCACTTGGAGAAACTGAATCAGACGGCCGGTAAGCCCCGGGTCCACTGTGCGGGTCGGTTGCAACTCGAACTCATAGACGCGCTGGGATTTGTTTAATCCCTCGCTGTGGCCGGCGGGCAGGTAGTTGAAGGACTCGCTTTGCAGGAAGGCGGGATCGCCGTTGGCGGTGAGCACCTTGAACTGGAGGAATGGATCGCCCGCGCCTTCCGCGGCGAATTTCACGACCACCTTCTGCGCCCACACCAGCCGGCCCAAGTCGATTTCGACCCACCACTGGTCGAGCGCGTCCGCCAAATCCGGTTCCCAGAAGGTGTCCTCCCGGCCATCTAGGATGTTGGCGGCTCCCGCGAGGTTGGTTCCAGCGCTGCGGATGCCGCCCTGCCCGTCTGCATATATGAATGCGCTGGCGTCCAAGGCGGCGTTGACCTGCTCGCGGACAAAGGCGGGCCGGACGCCCTCGGCGCTGAAGTCCAAACTGCCCGCCGGGAAGTTCCACGCCGGCCAGTGCTCGGCAGCGACGTTCAACCCGTTGTCGTCGAGTTGGTACGCTTGGCCCCACGCCGCCGCTGCCGTCAGCAGGGTTGAGATCCCAATCGCAATGCTCTTCATGGCAATCCTCAATTTTTCTCTTGCTTCGGTTATTGGAAATATAGAGTTTCCCCGCCGGTTTAGCAGACGAAAACGAATCCACTGTAAATGAATAGGTGTCATTATGGGATATAAACTCCGTGAGGTTGCGTCTGGCTTATGGCGTTTTTCAACCCTCATTCCTCAGCTAATGAATTTATATAGACGGGCCGGTTGGGCCTATTTCATCTTTTCTGTGCTGTTGACGATCTACGACGGCGTGGCGGTTTCTATTTCTATCTACCTTACAAAATTATTGATTGATGAAGCCGAGTTGCTCTGGGTTGCTCATCAGGCCAATGAGCCGATAGATTACACAACGCTCGGACTACTGATAGGAGGACAAATCGCGGTGTGGACCGCCGCATTGACAACGGAGGTTCTGTGGCGTCCAATGCGTTCGATTTTGGGTACAAGGGCCAATTATGTGGCTCAGATCGATCTAGCCACAAAGGCTAGTAGGGTTCCATATCGGTACTATGAGGACCCTACCTTTTATAACAGGATAGAAGCGGCAGAAAAGGGAAAAGTCTGGCTTGAATACATAGCAATGTTCCTCTTTCAAGCAATATCTAACATTGTAAGCATCGTCTCGATTGCAGGTCTTCTCTCGCTGTTTAGTGGTTGGCTTTCGCTCCTTGTTATCGCCGCCGCAATCCCCTATTTTTTAGCACAACTTCGCTACATACTCGATGGCCACGAACTCTTCCACTATCAGGGCTTGGATCGCCGTCGTCTTGAATATCAGGCAAAGGTGCTGTGTGATCGCGCCTATGCAAAAGAGGTGCGGCTCTTTGGGTTCGCCCAACACTGGTTGGCTAACTACAAAGCCCTTTGGGAGAAGTGCTACCGAGAAAATCGCGTCCTATTCCTCGCACGAAACAAGGTGGTACTCATCGCGGGGTTCCCAAGAATCGCTGCCGCCGCGGCGATATATACCTTCATCCTCCTGCGAGCCAGTCAAGGCAGCATCAGTCTGGGCGATTTGGCCATGGGATTGGCTGCCACGGTCCAGTTTAGCCAAGCGACAACTCTCGTGGCCAATGGCATTGCCCAGTTGTTCCGATGCGGTTTATTCGTCTCGGACTACTTTGAGTTCATGAACCTTCCCGAAGACAACAAAAATGCCACGGCTCAACCCCCGCCCGTGCGACCAGAGACGCCGGCTGTACGCGAGCCGATGATTAGTTTTAGGAACGTCAGCTTTCAGTACCCGGGAGAACGCGGTCACGCACTTCACAATGTCTCGTTTGACCTCTACGACTCTGAGACGATAGCCCTCGTGGGTCGAAACGGCGCGGGCAAGACCACGTTGGCCAAGCTGCTATGTGGCTTGTTAGAACCGACCGAAGGAACCGTGTTGTTTCGCGGTCAAGTGGTGCATGCCGACAGCCCCAATGCCTTGCGTGAGGCAACCTCGGCAGTCTTTCAGGACTTTGCCCAGTACGAGCAAACCGTCGAAGACAACATTCGCCTCGGCGATGTGGATAGACCGGACACAGAGGCCGTCGCCCGTGCCGCCCGTTTAGACCGCGTTCTCACCGGGTTGCCCGACGGCCTACAAACCTCGTTGGGGCGTTCCCTAGACGGCACGGATTTGTCGGTTGGGCAGTGGCAGCACGTGGCCTTGGCGCGTTGTCTGCACAAGGCCGATGCCGAAGTGCTCATCTTGGACGAGCCAACCGCCGCCATGGACCCAGAAGCCGAGTACGAATTGTACAATCTGCTGCTGGACATCGCCGGCAGCCAGACCACCATTTTGGTATCGCACCGGCTATCGACCGTCCGAGCCGCCAACCGCGTCTTAGTACTCGATGAAGGCCGTTTGTGCGAGGAAGGTAGTCACGAGGAACTGATCCAACTCGACGGCATTTACGCCAAGTTTTTCAGGATGCAGGCCGAGCGCTATCAAGCATGAACAAGACTGGATTCCCGCGTTCGCGGGAATGACGCCTCGTAGGCAAACATGCTTTCAAGTCATTTAGGACGGCTATATGCCATCTCAGTGTGGATCGCCCACTCGCCAGCGGTGCTTTTCCACCCCTTCCATGTCCAGTTCAACTCCCAAACCCGGCCCTTCCGGCAGCATGATGCAACTGTCCTCCACCCGCAACGGCTCGGTGATGATCTCGTCGCGCCACGCAATGCCGGTGACGAACTCCATGGGGGCCACATTTGGTATGGAAGCCATCAAATGAGCGGCCGCGATGATGCCGACCGGGCCTTTGGTGTTATGTGGCGATATGGGGACGTGAAAGGTGTCGGCAATGGCCGCGATTTTGCGGACCTCGGTGATCCCGCCGGCGTACATCAGGTCGGGTTGGGCCACGTCAATGCCGTCTAGA
Source organism: Candidatus Latescibacterota bacterium (assembly GCA_965242865.1). Lineage (GTDB taxonomy): Bacteria > Latescibacterota > UBA2968 > UBA8231 > UBA8231. The sequence continues at coordinate 2,044,257 of CBDETK010000013.1, read as the reverse complement.
TCCAACAGTTGGCGGTAGTGGCTTTTGGTGTTGAGCCGCTCGCTGCCCATGACCGGAATGGAGATTTCCCGCCGCACTTTTGGATAGGCGTGGAGGTCTTCCGGCGGCACGGGGTCTTCAAACACGTAGAGGTCGGACGGCTCTATCGCACGAGCCAAGCGGATGCACTGGGCCACCGTGAAGCGGCCATGGCAATCGATCAACAGCTTGACATCCGGCCCGACCGCTTCTCGCACTGCGGCAAAGTGCTCTGCTGTCTCGGCCGGATGACCGTCGTCCGCATACTGATCGAAGCTGTACCCACTCCGCGACCGCGCTCCGCCTTTGAGCGCGGTGTATCCCTCTGCTACCTTTTCTCGCGCCATTTGCGCCGCATCTTCGGGCGTGGCTCCGCCAAAGTGCGTATAGACCTCGACCCGGTCGCGGAACTTGCCGCCCAACAACTCAACTACGGGCAGGTTCGCCACCTTGCCCTTGATGTCCCACAGGGCTTGGTCAATGCCGCTCAGGGCGCTCATCCACACGGGACCCGCCATGCGCCAGATGCCGCTTAGGGAGGAGCGCCGATAGAGCTTGTGCCACAAGTACTCGATGCGCGCCGGGTCTTCGCCGATCAACTCCTGTTTGAGGTGCTCAACTGCGGCGACGACCACCGGCTCCTTGTTGGAGTATGTGGCTTCGCCTAAGCCGACGAGTCCTTCGTCTGTAAAGACCCGCACTATCGTCCACTTGCGGCCCGGCGAGTTGATCAAAATGGTGTCGATGTCGCGTATTTTCATCTGTTTGCAGATCGCACGATAAGCTCTTTTTGGCATTGACTCGCAAGCCGATGGCGAGAAACCATTTTTGTAAGGGAGCGCGGATTTTCTGAAAGATCGTGCCCGATAATACGTTCAGTCAAGCCCATAACTTAGTTGCTTCCTCGAGAAATGCCCTCATGCGGCTCCCGACCTCGCCCCCCATGTACATAGCGGCCCTAGCCCTGGCGTGTTACGCCAATACGCTGGGCAACGGCTTTGTGTTCGACGACTCGGCGTACCTCGCCAGCGACGCGGTGCGCACGCTGGCCCTCGGCGAGCTTTTTGGCGCGAGCTGGATGGGGCTGGCGTGGTATCGGCCTCTCACCTTGCTCTCACTGGGGCTCGATTTCCAGCTCTTCGGGGAAGCACCTTGGGGCTATCACCTAACCAACGTCCTATTGCATGCGGTCAATAGCCTGCTCCTGTACGCATTGGCCCGCGACCTGCTCGGCCAAGAACGCGCCGCGCTGTGGGCCGCCTTGCTGTACGCGAGCCATCCCCTCCAGACCGAAGTGGTGGCTTGGGTCTCGGCGCGGGGCGACTTGCTGGCCAGCCTGTTGTTCTTGAGTGCGTTTCTAGCCCATCGCCAGCGGCACCCGCTCGCCTATGTGCTGTACGCGGGGGCCTGCCTGTCAAAGGAGACGGCCATGGTGTTGCCGGCCGCGCTGGTTTGGGCGGACTCGCGGGAAGGGTTGGCGGCTTGGAGCAAGCGGCACTGGGGCTACGGGGCGGCCCTGCTGGGCGTCTTGGCTGTGCGTTGGCTGGCGTTGGCCGATGCCCCGGCCGGGCCGGTTTCGACCAATTTTTTGGCCGACCTCGGCCCGTGGCAGCGGTTCGGCACGGCGGTGGCCATTCTGCCGCGCTATTTGCTGCTGATCGCCGCGCCCCTGCACCTGTCGGCGGATTATTCGCATGCGTCCATCCCGCCGGTGACGTCGCCTTGGGACTTGTGGTTTATCGCTGGCTTAGGCTTGGGTGCCGCGTTGGTCGCGCTGCCTTGGGTGGTGCGCTCGCACTTTCTCGCGTTTGCCAGCGCGTTCTTTGGTGTGTGCCTGCTGCCGGTGGCCAATTTGCTCTTCCTCGCGCCCAGCGGCATGGCCGAGCGCTATTTGCACCTCGCCATGATCCCGGTGGCCCTGACCTGTGGGTGGGCTGGGCAGTGGTGCCTGCGGAAAAGCCCGGGCCGGCACCGCCTCGTTGGGGCGGTGATGCTGGGCGCGGTCCTGCTGGGCAGTGTGCGTACCATCGCCCGCAACCGCGACTGGCACAGCGACGCTCGCTTGTTTGCCGCCGTCTTGCAGCACTATCCAGACAACGCCCGCGCCCACGACAATTTAGCGTTTGCGTACTACAGCCAAGGGCAATACGCTCGCGCGCTCCATCACTATCAGCGAGCGGTGGCCATTCAGCCGACCCGGCTGCGAGCACACTTCAACCTCGGCGTACTGCACCGGGCGGCGCAACGCTACGAAGCGGCCATCGCGTCCTTTGAGACCGCGCTGGCCCTGCATCCCACGCACGTTGAAGCGCGTTTCAATCTCGGCCTGACTTACCAGAAAGCCGGTCGCTACGAGGAGGCTATACAGCACTATGGCGCGGTGTTGCGTCTAGCTCCACATCATCTGAAGACCTACTACAATGTCGGCCGCGCCTACGAGCGCGTCGGCCGCTCAGCGGACGCCATCCGGCACTACACCGCGCTGGTGGCACTCGACCCCAAGGCCGCTAAGGCGCATTACCGCTTGGGCGAGCTGTACCGCGGTCAGCAGCGCTGGGCGGAAATGGCCGCGGCGTGGACGACCTTGCTGCGCCTCGACCCAGCGCACCGCGAGGCCGCACGCATTCGCCGGGCTTTGGACGAGAGTAGGTAAAGCCTTTGATAACAAGGAATTACCTACTTAGACAACAGCGGCGGCGAGCGCGGCGGTACGGGGAAAAAGATGCTTGACTTTGCATGTTGTTGGGAGTACCTTGAGGCGCGACATACACCCTTATTCACGCCAACTTATCAAGGAGATGGCGATGCACAAAATGCTAGTAAGTGCCCTACTTGCCGCGGTGGTCGCGCTACCGGCTCTGGCTCACTTTCCGCCCGGCGAACTCCTTTTCGCGGTGCAGTTCCCCGACGAAAACATCCCGGTCATCGACGGCGACCACGCCGATTGGGCGGCCGTGCCCCAAATCCCGTACGAAGTCGGCAACGACAAGTATTCGGACTCGGTGTACAGCAAGGCGCGCGGCGAGATCGACGTGAGCGACCTGAGCGTGCGGCAAATTGTCGGCTGGAACGACAATACCAACCTGCTCTACTTCATGGCCGAGGTCTTCGACAACATCCACACCCGCGACGCCGAAGAGCCGAATGCGTGGTGGTCCGACGACGCTTGGGAAGTCTATGTGTCGCCGACTCACCCCGAGGTCGAGGGTGGCGGTGGTCATGCCCCCGGATCGGAAGGAGGCATCCTCAAGGTGGGGTACAACTGGTCCATGCCGCCGACAGCCGGCGCGTGGGGCGGGTACAACCCTCCGTTTGACTGGGTCCTCGACCCGGACAACAACGACGCTTGGAAGTTCGCGTACACGTTTGAAGGCGAAGAGTTCGGGGAGAGCACGTATTTCTACGAGGCGTGGATTCGCCCCTTCGACTTCATTCCCGACGATGGCGACCGCGAGGCGGCCGAAGAGACCGACCTCGAAGAAGGCCAGATCATCGCCATTAGCTGGACCTTCGGCGACTTCGACATTCCCGGCGGAGCCGCCCTCGAAGACTATCAGGGCTTCTGGTCAATTTCGCCCAATGGCTGCTGCCGCGCCGACAACGACATGGTGATGAACGAGCTCGACGACGCCATCGACTGGGGCGCCGCTCCCACCACCTCCGTTGAATCGAGCACTTGGGGCCGCATCAAGACCGAGTTCAACCACTAGGTCCTGCTGGCTCGACTCGGCATTCGGTTTAGATGTACAGGCGATGGGCTTGGCTAGCTCATCGCCTTATTTTTTTAGAAACTGTCCTAAAGACGGTGTTTGACTGGATGCTCGCCCCGTGTCGGGGCACGGGGTGACGTTCTTTCGCGGGAGGGAAACGACCGGCTCCACTGCTTGTCCAACACGCCCCAAGATGGGTGTTTTCAAGACAGCTTCTAAGCGTCAGAACGGAGTACACTCAGCATTACAGACAGAAAGATAGAACCAATGCAGACCACCGCTAAGTTGATATGCGGCCCGGCCCAGTCCATGGCGGGAATCGCAGATGAGTCGGTCGATTTGATCGTCACCTCGCCGCCTTATCCGATGGTGGAAATGTGGGACGAGATTTTCGCGTTCCAAGACGGTCGCATTGGGGAGCAACTGGCGGGCGGCAATGGACGGGCTGCTTTCGCGCTCATGCACGAGCTGCTCGATGAAGTGTGGATGGAGTGCAGCCGCGTGATGAAGCCGGGGGCCATTGCCTGTATCAACATTGGCGACGCCACCCGCACCATAGATGGCGATTTCCAGCTCTATTCCAATCACTCCCGCATCCTCAGCTATTTTCTCGACAAAGGTTTTGCCGCTTTGCCCGATATACTCTGGCGCAAGCAGACCAACGCTCCCAACAAATTCATGGGGTCTGGGATGCTGCCCGTAGGAGCATACATAACCTACGAGCACGAGTACATTCTCGTCCTTAGAAAAGGGCGGCGGCGAACATTCACAACGGCCGCTGAGAAAGCCAACCGCCGCGAGAGTGCCTTCTTCTGGGAGGAGCGCAACGTGTGGTTCTCGGACGTGTGGTTAGACGTAAAGGGAACTTCGCAAGGGCTTGTGGATGCGCCGACCCGCGAGCGCAGCGCGGCCTTTCCTTTTGAGTTGGCCTACCGGCTCATCTGTATGTTTTCCGTCAAGGAAGATGTGGTGCTCGATCCGTTTGCGGGAACGGGAACGACGCTGGCGGCCGCCCTAACAGCGGGAAGAAATTCTGTCGGCATGGAGATTGACGAGGCGTTGGTGACGGTCGCGCAAAACTTGCTGTGCTCCACGCCTCCGGTTGCCAACAAGTACAACCGCGCTCGGCTGGCTCGGCACGAAGAGTGGGCGGCTGCGCGCACAGCCGAGAGCGGCCCGTTAAAATACGCAAACCGCCACTACGGATTTCCGGTAATGACGGCTCAGGAACAGGACTTGTTGTTAAACGAGGTTACGGGAATTGACGACGAGGGCGCCGGCACGACGCTGGTGACTCAGTACAACGAGAAACCAAACGGCATGGTCGATGAATTGTTATCCGCGGACTGCACGGTCGGCGAAGTCCCGCAAATGATGCTGCCGATAGGCCGTTAGGATGCCAGCTAGCCCTGGGGCCTGTCTAAAAGGCATCTTCAGGAAGCACCCCTACATCTCATACTAACGAGCGGTGCGCTCAAGACCGTAGAGGTGCGCGGCGTGGCCTTTGAGCGCGAAATCGGCGTGGCGTCGGGGCCGCTACTTTGGCCAAGCCGTGCTCTTGCTTGAAGCCGTGTTTGCCGCTTACGGCGGGCGGGACGAGAGGATGACGAAAAGTGCCGCCAAGGGGTAGTCCCTATAATCAAGGTTATCGGTAGTATAAGACCTAAAAAAAGACGAAAGCACTGCCCATTTAAGCCGCTTGCCATCCATCCGCCCCCGGCCGCGAAACCTTGCCCCGGGGCTGCCAGTACGGCCGCGGCCACAACTCGATACGATGCCGAAGATTCAAAACCCGGAACTCCGCTTGCAACACCGCCGCCGAGTCACCAGCCCCCTCCAACCGCGCCAGCTCCATTTCTGCTTTCCGTAGCCGAGACCGCCACTTCGCAAGCGTTCCAACCGCTCGCGTGTATAGCTGCCTATGCTCCTCGCCGCAGACAGGCTCGCCCTGCCCCTCGACGATGCAAGACCGACCGCAGACCATGCACACCGCAAAACGCTTAATTTCTGCCATGAGAATCCAAATACTCCACTATCTTCGTATGACCATTCTTCACCGCCAAGTCCCGCGCCGTCAAGGCCCATAATATGCTCTTAGCGTTTACGTCCGCCCCCTGCTCCTCAACCAGATACTTGACGACCCCCAAATGACCAAAAATCGCCGCCGCGTGCAGAGCCGTAGCGACAACGGCCGCCATAGCGTTCACGTCCGCCCTCTGACTCACCAAATACCGCACCACCTCCAGACTACCGCCCGCCGCCGCCCAGTGCAGAGCCGTCTGGCCGTTGTGGTTCTTAGCGTTCACGTCCAACCCCTGCTCCTCAACCAAAGACTTGACCATCCCCAGTTGCCCGAACAACGCCGCCGTGTGCAGAGCCGTCAAGCCGTCGTTACTATCCAATAAGCGCATCCTATCCTCCTACGTGAGTGAATGAGTGAATGAGTGCCAAAAAATGCACAATCCGCACAAAAACCACAATGCGCCTAGTCGAGCACCCGATAAACCCACTATGCGCCAAGTAAACGATTTTTACGCTCACAGCACCTAAAAACAAAAAGCCGACACCCGATCCAATCGAGTGACGACTTCTTGCGATTTGAGCGAACAAGCCTACCCGCCACGATCCTACCAACCGCAAGCACCTAGCACCAGATCGACCGCCTTCGCAGAACCACGCAGATCAAACACAAAATCGCCCGCGCCCCGTTTGCCTTCCGAATCTTTTATGCGAACAAAGAGCTGGGAACGAACCAGAAGATTCTGCGCCCATCGGATTTGTTGCACCCGCACCTCCGCCAGCTTCCGCGAGTATTTTGACATCGGGTAAAGCGTCTCTCGATCCTTAGAGACCACCCACTTTTTTGAAACCGCTTTGAGTTTATCAAACCGCCAAATAACATCGCTGGAAGCATCAGACTCATACGCTACCTTCACCCCTTGAGGCAAAATTTGCACCTCAAAGACTTCCCCGCCATCGCAGGTTATTCCAAGGAGTGCGCCTGAACGGCCACGGACAAAATCCTCTGAAGGCAGCACAGCAAACACGTTCTGCTTGTCATTGACCGGATCTAACTCTTGATCAACCTCCCACTTGCCAACCCCAGACGAAGGAATTGAAATAAGTTTCTCGCGCTCACCCACCGACGCCAAATACGCCGCCACATCCGTTTCACCCATCCCCGCAGCCCGGCCCCGAGGCGTCCGGCCGTTGTTGTCCCTAGCCGTGACATCTGCTCCCTGACCCACCAAATACCGCACAACCTCCAAATAACCGCCCTGCGCCGCCCTGTGCAGAGCCGTGTTGTCGTATCTGTTCTCAGCGTTCACGTCCAACCCCTGCTCCTCAACCAAGTACCGAACCACCTCCAAATGACCATGCCACGCCGCAAAGTGCAGAGCCGTCCAGTCGTCCCGCGTCATAGCGACGTCCAAACCGAGACCCACCAAATACTCCACTACCGCCACTGAGCCGCCCAAGGCCGCCGGGTGAAGAACCGTCCCGCCCAAGTTGTCCGTAGCGTTGACGTCCAACCCCTGCTCCTCAACCAGATACTCCACTACTTCCAATTTCCCAGACCTAGCGGCCGCGTGCAAAGCCGTAAAGCCATTGAAGTCCTTAGCGTTCACGTCCGCCCCTTGACCCACCAAATACTTGACCAGATCCAAATTTCCAGACCCAGCAGCCCCATACAGAGGCGTCGCGCTTCCACTGCCCTTACTCTCAACTGACATGCCCGACTGTACGAATAGCTTGACGACCGCTAAGTTGCCCGCCGCTGCCGAATCAACAAACGCCCATTCAGTGTAGTCAATACCTCGACGATCTAGCTCCGCACGAGCCTCCGCGGTACTCGCCGACGAAGCCGCCGGCATAGAAAACAACGCTAACCAAACCCAAACCCAAAAAAACAAACGCATCCTAAATCTCCTCCGTGAATGAATGATTGCCAAAAAACGCACAAATAAGAGGGCGGCCGTTCTCGTGTCCAACAGCCGCCCCCAACCACCTAAGCCCTCGGCCATATAATGAGGATGCGTTGTTGGACACCCCCGTCTCACGAGCAGGCTCAGGCGTAATCCAGATAAATTTTACCGAAATTTACGAATAGGGAACGCACAAAACGCACAAAGAGAGGGCGGCCATTCCCGTGCGCCAACAGCCACCCTAACGCCTAAGCCCCGGCCTCCAAGAGGATGGAATGCCTTAACCACCCCCTTTGCACGGGCAGACTCAGGCTACTCTACCCTCCTACCGACGCCAAATAGGCCGCTATGTCCGTATAACCCTGGCTCGCGCATCGGAACAACAGCAACGCCGCTTTTACTGCACCAACAACAACAATGCAACGACAGCGAGAGTATTAGGGCTCGTTCAGACCGGGAGACTCGTTCAGATCGGGCGCGACTTGGGCAACGGGTGCGGCCGGAGCGACCGCAGCAACCGGAACGGCTTGCGGCCACTTGTGTACAGCCAGACCCCCCGCCGCCAGACCAATAGTAACCAGAATACCGATAAACCAACAAAAAAGTGTGGATTGCCGCCGCATATCGTCCTTCATCTCGGCGCGCAAATCTTTCACCGCCGTATCCATCGAAGCGCGCACCTTCTCCCCCTCCTCTTTGGCTATAAGGCGCATCTCCGCAATCACCTTATCAAACCGGGGTTCTAAGATGGTGCCTATCAATTCGATTTGCTCCTTGCTAAGAGTCGCGGAGCCTTGCCCGCGCTCTTGCTCTTGACCCGCTGTGCGTTGCTCGCTCATAGCTCGTCCTCCGATGGAGATAGTAATAAATCTGAACACGCCCCGCTATCAGACAACCGCCGCACCCCCTCACACGCCGGGCTGCACGTCAATGCCTGCGGACTGAACCAATCACACCAGCCACGCCAGCCGCGCCGCTCTCCACACGCCTCAGCCAATACGATCATTGGACAAAAAGCAATTCGGCTTGCTATCTTCTGCAATCCGAACTAATGGCCTGCGTAGGCCCCGCTGGCCCACAAGGCAAAACCGGCCCACCGCGACAAGGAATCATTATCGAGCGGCGACTGTCCCCTTCACTCTATGACGTGAACGGCTTCATCGACATCGAGGATGACCGGATAACCCCAACAACCTTCCAAGCCCTATATCTCAAGTTCAACCTCAGCACCGGCCATAACTTATACATACCGCTAGAATATCTCTTAGTGCTTATGTCAACACATATACCCTCAGAAGTCATGCAGGCGGCTACGGTCCCGATACTCTACCTCGGCGAAGGCGAGAGCGGGATCATGATCGCGGACCTGTATAAGACCATCCTATTCGCAGCAGAATCTCTTACAGAAAGTTGGGAATCATATTTTGAAATAGATAATGTCCGTCTGGCGATCTTAGTGTCCCCGTAAGCATCACCCCCAGACCGCCCCCAATGCCTCCTAAGCAGTCCAAGAGCAACTGAACCAATCACGGGCCAACCCGTCCGCGCCAGCACCCGCCCCAAAAGAGAAAGCCGCTTTTACTGCACCACCACCAAGAAGGCAACGACAGCGAGAGTATTAGGGCTGACTCAGCTCGGGAGGCTCGTTCAGCTCGGGAGGCTCGGCGGGAGTAACGGGCGCGACTTGGGCAACGGGTGCTGCCGGAGCGACCGCAGCAACCGGAGTGGCTTGCGGCCACTTATTTACAGCAAGGGTCGCCACGGCAAGCCAAATAGCGACCAAACCACTTATAACCCAATAAAAATGCTTGGATTGGGCTTGAATTTGGTCGCGCACCTCGCCCTTCATCTCGGTGCGTGTATCCTTAATCGCCGTATCCATTGCGGTGCGTGTGTCCTTAATCGCCGTATCCATTGCTTCGCGCACCTTCTCCCCCTCCTCCTTGGTTGCGAGGCGCATCTCCGCAACCACCGCTTTTAGCCGGAGATCTAAAACGGTGCCTATCAACTCAATTTGTTCTTTGTTAAAGGTAGCGGAGCCTTGGTCTTGGCTCTCTGTGCGTTGCTCGCTCATAGCTCGTCCTCCCATGGGGATAATAATAAAGTGGCCGCGCCCCTGCATCCACCCGCCACAGACCCGCCAAGACCAAGACCAAGACGTTCCTCAAAAAAAAGGCCGACACCCGAACCCAATCGAGTGCCGACCTGCCTGCTTTTCAAGAGGGAGCGACCCCGCTACCCACCTTGAGACTCGAGATACTCCACTACGGCGGTATGGCCGTAGTAAAGAGCTATGTCTTTAGCCGTATTGTCGCCATAGTCGGTGGTCGCCGTTACGCTGGCTCCTTGCTCAACCAGATACTTCACCACCTCCAAATGACCACCCACCGCCGCCCAGTGAAGGGGGGTGCCGCTGCTGCTGCCCCTCGATTCGATAGCCACCCCCGCCGCTACACATTCCTTGACAACTGCAAGGTCGCCACGAGTAGCCGCGTTTCTAAGCCTACCTTCCTCTCGTACTTGGAGATACTGCGCTACCGCCGTATGGCCGCCTTCCTCGGCCATGGTTTTAGCCCTCCTATCGCCGGGGGTCGTTTCTGCCATCAGGCTGGCCCCCTGCCTAGCCAGATAATGCACGACCTCAAAATGCCCATTGAACGCCGCCCACATAAGGGGCGTTTCGCCATTCTTACCCGTAGCGTCGAGTGTAGCTCCTTGCCCGACCAGATACTGCACAACCGACAAATGCCCATAGGTGGCCGCCGTGTGCAACGCCGTAAAGTCATCCGCCGGGTTCTTCGTTTCAATGTCCATCCCCGCGGTGATGAAGAGCGTGACGACCTCCACATTGCCCAGTTGCGCGTACAACAGGAACGTCCCGCCCTCATAAGAAATCTCGCGCCGGTCAAGCTCCGCCCGCGCTTGCTCGGGCGTCATACTGGCTTGCTTGGCCGCGGGTTGGGCCGCGGGTTCGCTCGACGGCGCGAGGAGCGTGTCCGCGCCGCAGCCGACCATGATGATCGCCGCCGACAGACACGCGAGTATTCCGTACAGATTCACTGATTGCTCCTTGTGAAAGGGTTAAAGGTGAACACCGCAAACTAGGGCGCGACCCCAGTGCGTCAAGCGCGTATCGGCCGGCCCATGTCCAACCCGTGACCGGCCCAGTATCGGTCAGTCTCCGCACCCCGCATCCGCAAAGCCACCCTACGACAATACCGCACCCATGTCCTACGCCGTGCCGGGCAATCAACCGCGGCAATCACCGCCGAACCGTCGTAGCCGACAACCCCAATTCAGCCGCGACCTGAGACTGCGTACAGCCAAGCCCATTCAACCGTCGCATATCCGCACACAACGCCGCCTTCCGTTCCGCACTAATCCGAGTTCGTCCGCTCTGAGTAGCCGCCATCAGCCGCCATCAGCCCCCCTGCATCACAAAAAAAGACAAAACCTTCACGTCACCGTCCTACCCGCCCGCGGTCCTCAACGAATCCAAATACGAACGAAAATACCTCGACACGGCGGAACTATGACCGCGCCCCGCCGCCCACATAGGGGTATCTTGGTAGAAGTTCCAAGCGTTCACGTCCGCCCCCTGCTCAACCAAATACTTGACAACCTCCAAATCACCTCCAAACGCCGCCCAGTGCAGAACCGTCCAGCCGTTGCCGTCGGCGATATAAACCGGCATACCCGCCTCTACGAATAGCTTGACAACCGCCAAGTCACCCGCCAAAGCCGCACTAAGAAAAGCCCCCTCCGTATAAGGGATACCCCGACGGTCCAGCTCTGCACGAGCCGCTTCGGACAGCGACACCGGCTCCTCCACCGCAGACAGCTTCTTGCCCGTCGACGACACCGGATCGTCCCCGCAGCCCAACACCAACCCAACCAAGACCACCAGCAACCAACGCATCGCAAAACTCCTCCGTGAATCAGTTATGAGCCACAAAAAGCACAATTTGCACAAAAAGAGGGCGGCCGTTCCCGTGCGCCAACAGCCACCCTAACGCCTAAGCCCCGGCCTCCAAGAGGATGGAATGCCTTAACCACCCCCTTTGCACGGGCAGACTCAGGCTACTCTACCCTCCTACCGACGCCAAATAGGCCGCTACGTCCTTATGACCTTCAAACGCCGCCATCGCCCGCGGCGTCCTGTCAGATGCTCAACAACCGCCAAATACTCAGATAGCCCCAACTGCGTACGCATTTTCTGCTGTTCCTGCTGCGTTCGGGATCGAGGGCGTCCCGCCCTCAACGAGGGTAAGAGGCCCTCGACCCTTGGAAGGCTAGTTGCTGGTGTCGTGGAGTAAGGGGGGCGACCTTGATTACGCCGGCGTCGCAAAAGATAGAGCCGCATTGGTTACTAGCGGAGGTACTGCTAATCGGCGTTGCGCTCGCCGGCCGTGCGCACTGTGCTCTGCAGTGCTTCGTAGGCCGCCTCGCAATCGGCGAGCGCAGTGCTCTGCTCTTTGAGCTGTTGGTTCAGGGCTTGTACTTGATCGTCGGCTACGGGATCGTCCCCAGCTTCGAGGAGCTGGTGGACCCGTGCTCCCAGATCCGCTTGGGTGCGGTGGAGTTGGGTCCTCGCAGCGGCGATGTCGAGCCGGGCACGCGCTAGGCGGGTCAGGTCGCCAGCCTTGTCGGCCGCGGCCGCAGCCCCTTCTTGTAGCCCTTTGACGAGATTGTTCCACAGGGTATCCACTGAGACCTCATGAGGTTTGAGGGTCTGGTGCTAGGGCGCGGGTCTCAAGCACGGGGTGCGCTGGTCAACGAGTATCGTCGATGGTGTGGGGGACGAGGGCTAAAAAGCGAGCGCGCTTGATGGCGCGGCCAACGCGCGTCTGCTGCTTGCGCGTGGCGCCGGTGCGCCGGGCCGATTCGATCTTGCCGGTCGGCGTGATAAACTTGACTAGGACATCGAGGCGCTTGTAGTCGATGTCTTCGGACTTGAGCTTGGCTACGGCCTCTCGGCGCGTGCTGCGGAACTTGGCGATGACGACGCTCCTTGTTAAAGCATCCGCTTGGGCGGGCACGTAAGTTTAGAAAAAATAGAAGGTACAGGAGGGGCTGGGGAATGTCAACATGGGATCGCGGCTCAGCGCGGGTTCATTGCGTCGTGAAGTTGGCGCATGATTTGGTGGTGCCCCATGCCCTCGTCCCAGAGCTTTTTGTACTGGGCCTCGTCAATGCCCTCGCGCTTGAGAAAGCCGCGGATGTCATAGCGGCCCTCAACTTCCACGGGCAGGTTGCCCTCCTCGACCATGAGTTGGAGGGGATAGCCCTTTTCTTGCAGCGGCAGGTGGATCACGCGGTTGCGGCGCGCTGATTCGTAAAGGGCCATCATGATTTCTACGGTGTCGCGGGCCGTGGTGCCGGCGTTGCGGTGCTCGGCCTTGTGGCCTTCGAGACAGGCGATGAGTTCGCGGACTTGGGCGGCGTTGGTGTTGCCGCCAATGGCCTTGGAGCCTTCGGTAAGCGCGAGCTCGACGTCTCGCCAGCCGCCAGAGGAGGCGTTCATAAGCTGGACTTGAGTCTCGCTCACCGACAAAATCCCTTCGCGACCGCGGATTTCAAAATGGCCGGCCGCCGCGCCCTCGCGCATGAGATCGGACTGAATGAAAAGCTGGAGATCGCCGGCAAAGTGGACCAACCCCATGCAGGCGTCTTCGATCATGGTGTCGCGCTCGTAGCGGTCGGTGCGGCGCTCGACCGCGCCCATAACCCATTGGGCACGGGGGTCGCCGAGCACAAAGCGCGAACCGTCAATGGAATGCGTGCCCCAGTTGGTCAGCCCATCGGCGACCTTGTTGGTGACGAAGAGCGGCTCGCCAATCGCGCCCTCTTCCACGAGTGCCTTGGCCTTTTCCCACCCCGGGGTAAAGCGGCGCTGGTGACTGATGACCAGTTGGGTGCCGTGTGCTTCGCAGGCATTGACCATGGAGTCGGCGGAGGCCATGCCGATGGCCATGGGTTTTTCGCAGATGACGGCGCGGGCACCGCCCTCGGCCGCGGCAATCGTGGGAGCCGGATGCAACAGGTGCCAAGTGCAGACGCTGACGATGTCGGGCCGGGCCTTTTCCATCATCTCTTCGACCGTGTCAAATTCCCGAGGGATGTCATACTCTTCAACGTAGGTCTTGCGCGCCATGGCGACCGGGTCGGCGACAGCGATCACCTCGACCTCGTCCACGAGATTGTAGCCTTCTATGTGGGCATTGCCTATGGAGCCACAGCCGACGATTGCCGCGGTATAGCGTTTCATAGAGAGTCTCTCCTTGACGAAAGTGGGATAGCGGGTGTGCTGCGGGACATAATAAAGAACAGATATTAGGTTATCTTCAAGTCTGCCGGCCAAGGAGCGACCGCCAATTATGGAAACCCTGTACGTCTCCCCCTCGCTCGCCATTCCGCTTTCCGAGCTGCGCTTCAAGTTTCGCCGCAGCTCTGGGCCGGGGGGCCAAAACGTCAACAAGCTCAATACCTCGGTTGAGCTGCAGTTTGATTTTGTCCACAGCGCGGTGCTCAGCCCCGAGCAGCGCCAGCAGATTGCCGAGAAGTTGGCCGCTCGGCTGAACAGCGCAGGGATTCTGTCGATTCAGTCGGAGCGGTTTCGCACGCAGGGACGCAATCGCGCCGACTGCCTCAGTAAGCTGGCCGCCCTGCTCGCCGCGGCGCTCCAGCAGCCGCCTAAGCGCGAAAAAACCAAGCCCAGCCGCGCCGCCCAAGCGCGCCGCCTCAACAGCAAGCGGCGTCATTCCGAGAAAAAAAAGAGCCGCCAACTGCCTGTGGATTGAATATTTGGCTGTCTTGGGGCGTCAAAAAGATAGTATTGCAGCTGTTCAGTTGGCATTCTACCTTCGACTCTAACGTGAACGTGAACTTTGGAAACCAAAATGGACGCCCTCAAAAAAGAGACCATGTACTCGGCCACCGACCTCTACTGGCGCGATATAAAAGACTCCGAGCCGCTCAGCCGCGAGGAAGAGATAGCCCTTTTTAAGCGCGCCAAGGCAGGAGACGAAAAGGCGCGTCAGGCGTTGGTGCAGGCCAATCTGCGCTTTGTGGTGCGCGTCGCCCGCGAGTACCACGACTGCGGTCTCTCCCTAATCGAGCTGATTTCCGAGGGCAACCTCGGGTTGCTCGAAGCGGTCCAGCGGTTTGACGAGACGCGCGGCTTTAAGTTCATCACCTATGCGGTGTGGTGGATTCGCCAAGCGATTCTCCGGGCCTTGGCCGAACACGGCAAAATTGCCCGCCCGCCCCTGAGCCGGGTCAGCGACCGGCAGAAGGTCGAAAAGGAGGCCGCGGTCCTCTCTCAGCAGTTGGGGCGCGCCCCGACGGCGGAGGAGATCGCCGCCGCCATCGATTTCTCGGCCGAGCGCATCCGCAACGCCTTTGAGATGGGGCAGCCGGACCTGCCCTTGGACGCCCCTGCTTTTGCCGATGGCGAGGTGACGTTTGCCCAGACGTTTGTCTCGGCCGAGCCCAGCTCGCACGATCGCTTCATCGATGGGGAAATGCGCGCGGCTGTAGCCGATTGTCTAAAGGTGCTCGATGCCCGCGAGTCCCACATCGTCCGCGCTTACTTTGGCCTCAACGACGGTGCGCCCAAGACCTTGGAAGAAATCGGCGAGTCCATGGGCGTCACCCGCGAGCGCGTCCGGCAGTTGCGGAACCGGGCGTTGCAAAAAATGAGAGACGAGTGCGGAGGGCAGTTGGTCGAGTTTTCGCGCAACTGAGCGAGCACTACCTACTTGAACAAGGGCAAGCGACAGGTTCTGGACTCGTAAAGACCGAGCGCGGCAATTCGTCGAAGACCCCCACATCCGTGTGCTCGCGCTCGCCGCGCCCGTCGGAGAGCAAAATGGCTCCGTGGCGTTGCCAGTTCGTCCACGGGCCGGTAAAGCGCGGTTCGGCGTCGGCCGCGTCGCGGTAGAAAGCCCATTGAGTAACCAGCCGCGATTCTCGGTCGATCCAGACCGCGTATTTGTTCTGCGGGGTGACGCCGACGTCTTTGAACGTGAGTTCCAGCACTTGGGCCGGGCGGCCGTCTTGGGTGGCTTCAAGGCCCCGATAGCGCAGGGTGACACCGGTGTCCTTGAGCTTGTAGGGCATGACCAGCCAGTACGAGTCGTTGATCCAAGCGCGGTAGGCGTGGTCGAGTTTGGTCGCGAGGGTGTCGGGGTCGCTGATTGCCGCACCGCTGGCAAAGGCGCGGCCCTGTTTGCTGTGAATGTTCATCAGCACCGTCAGATCGCCTTCCTCAAAGCGGATATCCCCCGTCCACTTGTCCCACACGTGTAAGCGGAAACCGAAAAAGCGCCAAGTGATGTAGCGAGTGGCGTCCCAGTTGGCGCGCCCCCCCAGCGCGGCCATAACTTCGTCGGCTAGGGCGATGGCTTTGGGGTCGGAATCGGCCGCATTGAAGCCGGGAGCGGGGGGGTTGTCGGCGGCGTGGGCCGGGCCGATGCACAAGAAGAAGACTAGGAGTACGCGCAACATGGGAGTCCTTGCGGTTGTATTATAGCCGTCCTAAATGATTCGAAAGCATGGAATGTTGATCGGCATCGTCTTTTCTGCCTACGAGAAGTCATTCCCGCGAAAGCGGGAATCCAGTCTTGAATGATATAGGATTGCTATATCAGCTAAGAATGCTCAGGTAAAACCTCGGGTAACAGTTTCTCCAGCTCGGCCAGTGGAGCTTCCAAAGTCTGGATGGCCTCGGTCCAGAACTGGGGGTCTTCGAGGTCGCGGCCCAAGGCCCGGCGGGCCACGCCCTCGGCGGTGTCGCTGCCGGTGAGACGGAGGAATTGCTCGTAGCGCGGCAGAAAGTCGCTCCCCTCTTGCTTAAACATTGAATACAGGCCGCGGCTGAGCAGGAAGCCAAAGGTGTACGGGAAATTGTAGAAGGTCACGCCGGTGATGTAGAAGTGGAGCTTTGAGGCCCAGAAGTAAGGGTCTTCGCCCCCCGGTGCGAGCGCGTCGCCGAAGACTCCGCGCTGGGTTTCGACCATGAGTTCCTTGAGGCGGCTGACGGTGAGTTCGCCGTTGGCGCGCTCTTCGTAGAGCTTTTTCTCGAACTGGTAGCGCACGGGGATGTCCAGCAGGAAGATCGCGCCGTGGCCCATCTCTTGATGGAGTGCGCTGGCCTTTTGGGCCGGGCTGAAGGAGGGGTCGGCGAGGATGCCCTCGGTGAGGATCATCTCCCCGAAGGTCGAGGCCGATTCGGCCAGCGTCATCGGGTAGGAGTGGGCGTAAGTACGCACATCGCGCATGATGTAGCTGTGGAAGGCGTGCCCGACCTCGTGGGCGAGCGTGAGCACATCGCCGAGGGTGTCGTTGTAGGTCATATAGATGCGGGACTCGCGGGTCAACAGCGAGCCGGTGCAAAAGGCCCCGGGCCGTTTGCCCGGGCGGGGCGCGTACTCAATCCATTTGCGGTCGCAGACTTGGCCGAGAAATTCCCCCAAGCGCGGGTAAGCGGTCGCAAAGGAGCGGGCGACCAGGGCTGTGCCCTCTTCCCAAGAGATCGGCCCTTGATCGGGCAGCGGCAGCGGGGCACCCAGATCGTACCAGGCCACGCCCTCGGTGCCCATCAATCGCGCCTTGAGGGCGAGGATGCGCCGGGGCAGCTCGATTTGATCGGCGATAGCCGCGAACATCGCGTCGAGGGTCTGGGGCGAAATTGAGGCCGCGAAGAGGGCGACATCGAGAAAGTGGTTGACGCCGCGGTGCTGATTGAGGGTCAGCCGCGTCCCCGAGATGGCGTTGAGCGCGGCGCAGGCTACGTCTTCCATGCTTGCCCAAGCCCGATTGCCCCCGTCAAAGGCCGCTTGGCGGACCCGGCGGTCTGGGTCTTCCATCAGGGCGCGGCGTTGCGCCATAGGGCGTCGTTCGGTGCGGCCATCGGGAAATGCGATGTCGAATTCGAGCTTGCCGGCGATTGAGTCGTAGAGGCGGCCCCAAGCGTGGAGACCGTCAACCCCGAGGTCGGCCGAGAGCATCTCCTGCTCCGGGCTCATGGTGCGTTGCGCGTCTTCGCGCTGGCGGCCGAGGAAGTGGCGGCAGTCGGCCAAGGCGGGCCGTTGGGCGAACTCGGCAAAAGTTTCGTCCGCCGCGTCCTTGAGTGCCCGCAAGAGTTCGACATCGAGTTTTTCGCTCTCGGCCGCCAGCAGGGCAAAGGCGGCTTCCTCGCGGGCGTAGTCCTCATTGCGGGCGTCCGCTGCCGTGAGACAGCCGAGGTAGGAACCTAGATGGGAGAGGCGGTCGATCAGGCCCTCCGCCAAGAGGAATATGGCTTCCCAAGCGTCGGCATTGTCCGCGGCAAGCGGGGCTAGGGCAGCGGCTTGCTGGCGTGCCGCCGCCATATCCCTTTGCAGGGCTTCTTTGAATTGCCGCATGGCCGGGCCGTCAAATTCAGCGAAATAGCTCGTCAGGTCCCAGTCCATAGCGGGTGAGGTAGCGGTCATGGCGTTTTCCTTGCTGTGTGGCTAAAAGAACAGTCCCCTCTGGCACAAAGGCAAATTCTATCCAAAAGAGAGTTCCATTTGTTGATCGTCGGGTCGAGTGCTAATGGATTGAGAGAAATTTTCAGTCATTCCTTTGTCGCCAACGGCACTACACACTTCTCCCCAGTCGATGAAGTATTCGTCAAAATAACGAATTGGGTATTTGCTGAGTCTAATAATATCTTCTCTATCGGGCCGGCGTCCCAGTTTGATAGCAATCTCCTTGACTTCGATCTGGAGTGTTTTTTTTGGCACTTCATACTTCTGTTTTTGTAGTCTTGCAACTCGACTATTCTTTGCTTTTGGAGTAGTGCCATTTTTTGCAAACGGGTCTCTCCCTTTTTGCAGCTCTAAATGTCTCTGTTCGGCAATTGCATGATATTTAGCCGACAATTCAATTCCAATGAATTTTCTGCCAAGCATCTTTGATGTTAAGGTCGTTGTACCCGCGCCGTTAAAAGGATCTAAAACAAGATCTCCTTCTTTGGTAAAGGTGTAGATAAGTCGCTTCATTAGTGATGGGGGTAGTTGACATGGATGATCAACTCTTTTTGAATTGTGCTTTAGTCTGTGAATGTCCCACCATAAATTTCCAATCGGCTGTCGGTCGGTAATTTTGGCTGCATTTCTTTTTTTAATACAAGAAGCCCTAACACAATACCATGGTTTGAGGCTCATAAAGTCTTGGGGGGTTTCTCTACGGGCTTTCTTTTGATGATTGGCAATTTCGATTGGATGGCCTTTACTAAAACAAATTATTCCGTAATGGGCCGGCATAATTTTTCTGACGGGCAAGCTCAAGCCCTCCCAAACTATCCAATCTTGGTAATCCAAAATGCTTTGTGCGAACGAAAAGTGTCTGACGATCCAGAGAGGAATATTTATAATTGCAAAAGTCCGACCGGGTTTCAAAATTCTAGCTGATTCAGCTATCCATTGGTCGCACCATGAGAAGTAATTACTAATGTCTTGGGCATCATTCCAGTTATCGTATTTCTTTTTTATATTATATGGAGGATCAGCAAAAATAAAATCTACGGAATTTTCAGGAATGTTCTTGAGGACATCTAAACAATCTCCATTGAGTAAACGACTCTCGCCGGGGTTATTGATTATTCCGTTTGCAGAGTGGAATTTTCTCTTGTTGGAACACGTAAGAAAGTTCCTAACATCGCAGTAAATCAGTTCGCGATAAGGTTCATGTCCAAAGAGATCCTTCAGTCTGTTCAGAATAGCTCTTGGTTTTGCGTCATTATCATAAGAAATGTCTCGCCAAATATCAGACATAAGCGTCCCATAAGGGCTATAAATATGCTTCTTGCCTCCGTAGTCCTTTGTTGTTTTCTTACAAGCAGGACAGTACGTATATTCTATTTGAGTCTTATTGTGTCTTAAAGAACCTTTGCAACGGGTAAAAACTAAAAGAGCAATATGGCTATCTGGCAAAGCATTCAATCGTAGTATATTTTTTTTGCGCTTGACAGCAATCCAAAGTTTGAAGTTGACGCGGTTCTGAAATTCTTCTACCACATAGCAAGCTATACGAGGATTTGCTAAAAAACAAATTGTACTTTCTTCAGGCAATTTTTTAAGGAAATCGGCGAATCCCTGATTAAGGGTTTCTATAGGAATTTCATCGTCGAAACCAATTTCTGTCGTCAAATGGAAAAGCCATACATCTGGACGCAATGACTTTGACGACAATTTTTGCAAATCTGCAAATGTCCTTGTTGAGATGTCTAGAGATTTGCAGTTTTCACTTCTATGGGCCATTTTCATAGTCTGTGAAAAATTCCAACTTGGGAGATATTGGATCAAGCGCTCCTTGACATAATTTTGAGCTAGATACCCCATCCTATTGGACGTTGCTCCTCCAGTAATTCGACTGACCCAAATATATCGTTCTTTAATGTATTTTTCCAATTTTGGCCTGTCGCCGAGCATTGAACCAATAATACATTTATCTTCGACTTCTTCTGGCAAGAAGTCATTAGTTGACAAACTGCCAAACAATATCAGGGTACTTACATCAATAATGGCGTCTGTAAGGTCAAAACGTCTTTGGAGACCTTCTCCATCAAGCCCTAGACTGGAATTACTCCATTTCTTACGAGAAAAAAGGGATTTGAATCAGTGCAGCCATGGCGTTTTCCTTGCTGAGGAGCTACTTCGTCAGTGAAGCGGCGAGAGTAGCTACGATGGATTTCTCGTCCCGTTTCGACAGCCTGCCGATTTTGCATATCACCGATTTATTATCGAGCGTGAAGAGCTTGAGGCGGATTTTGCAAGGTACATTGAGGCCGGCTTCCCGCCAATCCTCAATGACTATATCGCTTGGCCATCTGTTTTTCGTGCTCGTAATCATGGCGAGGATTGTTTGCGCGTGGACCTGATTGAAGCTCACTGAAGAGACGACTAGTGCTGGGCGGCATTTCTTTTTACTGAGGTCTGCGAAGGGGAAGGGAACGACGACGACATCGAACGGATCAAAGGGCACACCAAGCCTCCTCATCTTCTGGAGAGGTCCATTCTTCGCTCAACGTCTGATAGAGGCCACGCAGGTAATCGTCCTGAACTAGCGGCCAACCGCCATAGGCGTCGATTGTTTTGTCAATTTTGGCCATGATGCGCGGCGTCTCGGCCAAGGCCGCGCAGAGGCGGCAGTAATGGCCAATGTCGTCGTATGAGAGGGTGCGATTTTTGCGGTTCTTGAGCCACTTCTCGGCCGGCTGGTAGCCACCAATGGTGAATTCCCAAGTCTGCTGCGCGATGCCGTCAAAATACTGCTTGCCGTTGATCCACACCCGCTTCTGTGACGGCGCGTAGCTCACCTTTTCTACTCGATTGTCGCCAGCGACCGGAAAGACGGGGGCCTCGCCCTCATCGAGCTCCATTAAGTGCAGGGCCGTCAGCCGCTTCCCAAGCGCGGCGAGCGACTCAAACAGTGCCGCGCAGTTGGTCACGGGAATGCGGGGAAAATCTGACTTGAGAAAGTCGGCGTAGCGGCGGCGGTATTCTGGGCTGTGGAGCACGGCGTAGAGGTAGTGGAAGACATTCTCTGGGCCGAAGGTAGTTTTGAGGTCGCCGGGGCCGTCGGGGATGAAGTTGAGGTCAGTGGCTTTTTCAACTGCCTCGATAAACTTGGGATTGAGGTTTGGAGTTCGGGTACTGCCGAATTTCTTTTCTTTTTCGGCTGGATATATATAGAGCGGAAAGAGACAATTTCCACCACGCCGAAATAAATTAAAGTCCGATGGAAATTTTGAGACGAACGCGACATCCCAGAAGTCCGAACCCGTAACTTGACCGGCCCGGCCAATGCATAATCCAAGATTCGATCCGGCTAGTAGATGTCGCATGACTTCATACACAGGCCATCCCAAAAACCCTTTTGATTTATCCGTGTAGTATGTCCATCTATAATCAAAGGGCCTATATAGACAAAGCTTTACGTACTCATCCTTAATTCCATAACTTTGAATATGTTCCTTAACAAAGCCTATCTTGCCATCTCTGCTTTCTCTGAAGTTATAGTTTTCTTTAAGAATATGCTCGTCGAGAGTGTGGAAATCATTTAACACTTTGTACAAGTCGTTTTGTTCAAAGTGAAAAGCAATTTTATCTCTTTTGCTTACAATACCTGTCGAATTGTCTGGGAAAATGTCCGTGACTTTCCAGCCTGTTTTGTATTCTTCTAACAGATCCTCGTCTCGCGGCACAAATATATAGTCTGGCGATTTTGGCGACAGTTCTTTCCATTTGGTGGTATCGACACCGTTGGCGACGAGCCAGCCATATTTACCGGCTGGTCCGTTCTCACATTCTCCCCACAAGTCGGCATGAAACATTCGACACGGCTCGCTACCCACATCTTTGTATTTGACAAATAGACTAATAGAAACGCCCTGCTGAATGTCGAACACGTTTTCATCTTTGCCGCCATCAGGGGTATGCTCTCTTTGCCGCACGTTGCCGTGCAGGTCGAGCAAATAGATCTCATCAAAGGTTTTCATCAAGCTACGGCGCATCCCGCGAAAGGTCCGGTTGTCCAAATAGCTGTGGTTGGTCACGAAGCCCAGCACGCCTTCGCCAGTGCGCTCAATACGCCATTGGGCAAAGCGGATGAATTTTACATAGTCGTCGTTTAGCCACTTGGAATTTTTTTCGCCAAGTGGTTGTCCGTCCACCTCAAAATAGTTGCCTGTTGTTTGCTCTCCATCTCGTCCTTTCAACAATTTGTTGATCCACTCGCCTTTATTAGCCGAGTGTCCAGAATAGGGAGGGTTGCCCAAGATCACCATCACTGGCTTCTCGCGCTTGATCTCATCCGCGCCGGTCGCTTCGCGGGCTATTTCGTGAACGAATAGCGAGGGAATAGGCCCTTCGTGCGCCTTTTCTAAGGCGTTGGTGAGGAAGACATTGAGCCGCTCGCTGGCGGGCATGGCAAAGCCGCGGTCTATCCCGCCAATTTCAAGCGCGAGTTTCAGATGGCAGATCGAATAAGGGGCCATCAGCAACTCAAACCCAAACAGACGCGGCAAAAGATGCTCATGTACGTAGCTCGGCCAAGCACCGCCTAATCCCTTCGCTTCAATGGTCTTGCGGATGGTGGAGACCACTTCGCGCAAGAAGGTTCCCGTGCCCGCCGCCGGGTCGAGAATTAGTACTCGTGGATGGGGTGATCCCCCATTTTGGGACGCGACCGTCGCCGTGTCGGCCAGCCCATCGGCTAAGCCAAACCGAGTACGCAACAAGTGGTCCACGCTCCGCACGATATAAGACACCACGGGTTCGGGCGTATAGTACACGCCACGCATCTCACGCAGGTGCGGATCGTAAGCCGCCAAGAAATCCTCGTAGAAATGCACTACCGGGTCTTCTCCCCGGGTCTTCTTGCCGAACTCGGACAGAATAGACGCCATATCCGCTCGGTCTAACAGGTACGCCAGATCATCGACGATCCAAGCGATCCGCTCGTCCATCCCCGGCCCGGCAATCCGCCCAAAGACATCTCGCAAAAAGGGCGTGGTCTCGGCAAACGCGGCGGACTGTCGGGTAAAAGGTCCATTGACAGGTTCGTGTCGGCACCGCGCTGCAAACAGGCCGTAAGCGGCTGTCTGCGCCTGCAAGTCGGCAAAGTCGGGTTCTGATAAGTCGGCGATCAGCACCTCGCGGTAGCCGGCGAACAAGTCGTGCAGAGGGCTGTCAGCTTCTTGCGCCAAGATGCGCTCAATGCTGTCGCGGAGTAGCCGCGCCTTGCCCGCCATGCGCTCGGCTAGTTCACGCGGTCTGCCGATGGATGGCAGGTCAGCAGCAAAGAACGCGGTGAACAATTCGGCAACTTGGGAAGCTCCGGCCTCGTCAACGGCGATCCGATCTGGACTGGCGATGCGTGCAAGCCGCGCTGTTAGACGCAACTCCCCTTCTGCATACCAGCGAAATTCTAAATGATCGGTCAGGATCAGATTCGGCAGACTCTCGCGGTAGCGTTTCAGTTGCGGGTCTTTCTCGATGCGATCTAAGGGTTCGCCGATATCCTTGCATTCGATATGGCCGATTGGTACCCCTCCCCGCTCAACGATAAAATCGGGCGCACCGCAAGCGATGCGCTTAGGCTCATTGAGAGCACGAACTTGTTGGCTGTCCAACCCTTGAACCAGGGTCTCAAGGGCCGAGCGGTAGCTGTGCTCAGTCGCCTGATTGGTCGCAAAGGTAGTTTTCAAGCTGTCGTAATACGCCCGGAGATGGCTTCTAAGGACCTGTCTTGTCGCCATATAGCAATCCTAAATCATTTCTTAGGAAAAATAGGGTTGATAATGAGCCTACTGCCGGTAATATAGCCAAATATCTAACAGCGTAGAATATGAATTAGTGCAGCGGCTGAGGGCCGCTCACACCAGCTTACACCCGGCTAGTTCCTTGGTCGTCAGGCGAATGCCGCCGGCGCGGTGTCCACGCACGGGATATTGGCCGATGGGGAATACCTCGTTGAGCTTGCGGAGGCGCGGCTTGGGCTTGTAGTCGAGGGCGATCTTTTTGTCGGAGTCGGTCGTCAGCTTGAGGACCTTGCACTCGGCCGGGACTAGCTCATAGCTGCGGCCTAAGATGAATTTGTCAATTGTGCAGCGCTTGATGTAGGAGGCACCGGCCTTGTCCTTATAGACGATGCTAAAAATTAGGTCCTTATCGACCAAGCCGCAGTGGAGCAAGCCCTTGCCGACGAAGAGCTTGTCCGGCGCTTGGACGACCGAGTACGAGCCGTCCTTGCGGATGGCGAGTACGTTGTCGTAGAGCGATACGTCGAACAGGGCCGGGCCGTTGATTTGATGGCCGAGATAGCCAGTCTTTTTGTCGTAGCGGAGCTTGAGGTTGCGGTTGGCTGCCGAGCGAGCGTCGACTCTTTTGAGCTCCACGATTTTGGTGCGGCGCGGGAACTGGCTGCGGTAGCGGCTAATCAGGTCTTGGAGAAAGGAAATGGCGTAGGGGATGATGCCGTCTAAATGGCCCTTGATCTCGCGCAGCCGGCCGCGGATCTGGGCCATTTCCTTTTGGGCGCGGTTGGTGTCGTAGAGCGAGATGCGGCGGATTGGTATGGCGAGCAAGGCGTCGATGTCGTCGGCCGTGACGGCGCGTTTGATTTGGGCGGCAAACGGCACAAGCCCCGCCCGTACGGCCTCGGCGATCTGCTCGGAGGAGGCTTCGCTCTCAATGGCCTCGTACACGCGGTTGGCAATGAAAATCTGCTCCAAGGTCCGGGCGTGGAGCCGGTCGTTGAGTTGGTCGGATTCGAGGTGCAGCTCGGCCTTGAGGATATCGACGAGGCGATCGACGTTGTGCTGCAAGACTTCGGTCGCGCTCATGACTTGGGGCTTGTCCTGCTGGTTGATCAGCATCAGGTGGGTCGAAATCGACGTCTCGCAGTCCGTGAAGGCGTAGAGCGCATCCACGATCTCTTCGGTGTACGTGCCGCGCGGCAGTTTGATTTCGATCTCAACCTCTTCGGCCGTGTAGTCGCTGATGGTGCCGATCTTGATCTTGTTTTTGCGCGCCGCGTCTTCTATGGAAGCGATGAGTTGTTCGGTGGTGGTGCCGAAGGGAATCTCGCGGATGAGGATGCGCTTGGGGTCGGAAGCGTCGAGCCGGGCGCGGACTAAGACCTTGCCGTTGCCGTCGTTGTACTCCGAAAGGTCGGCCAACCCGCCGGTGGGAAAATCCGGGTGAATGGCAAAGGGCCGGTCTTGTAGGTATGCGACTTGGGCTTGTAGGAGCTCGACGAGGTTGTGCGGCAGAATTTTGGTGGCCATGCCGATGGCAATGCCCTCGGCCCCTTGGGCGAGGAGCACCGGGAGCTTGGCGGGAAAAACCACGGGTTCTTCGTTGCGCCCGTCGTACGAAGGGACGTAGGGAGTAAGCGATTTGTTGAACAGGGCTTCCTTGGCCAAGGGCGTGAGGCGGCACTCGATATAGCGCGCGGCCGCGGCTTCGTCGCCCGTGTAGATGTTGCCGAAATTGCCCTGTTTCTCGATGAAAAGGTCCTTGTTGGCGAGGACGACTAAGGCGCCGTAAATCGACTGGTCGCCGTGCGGGTGGTACTGCATGGTTTGGCCGACTACATTGGCGACCTTGTGGAATTTGCCGTCGTCAATCTGCTGGAGCGCGTAGAGGATGCGCCGCTGGACGGGCTTAAGCCCGTCGTCGAGGTGTGGGATGGCGCGATCCTTAATGTAGTACGAGGCGTATTTGAGGAAGTAGCTCTCGTATAAGTGGTCGATATAGGCCATTAGACTAAGTGCTCCATGATGTAATCGCGGCGTTCCGGGGTGTTTCTGCCCATGTAAAAGGAGAGGGTCTGCGGCACGGTGTCTAGCGAGCGCACGGCGACCTTGACCAAGCGCATGTCGCCGTTGATAAACTGCCCGAATTCTTTGGGGGAGATTTCGCCCAAGCCCTTGAAGCGAGTGATCTCGACGCTGCCCTTGAGCCGGTGCTCGGCGCGCTCGCGCTCGCGCTGGTCGTAGCAGTAGAGGGTCTGTCGCTTGTTGCGGACCCGGAAGAGCGGGGTCTCCAAAATGTAGAGGTGGCCACTGGTGACCAGCTCCTCAAAGTACGTGAGGAAGAAAGTCATGAGCAAGGTGCGGATGTGGAAGCCGTCTTCGTCGGCGTCTGTGGCCAAGACGACGCGGTCGTAGCGCAGATTTTCCACGTCCTCCTCAATGCCCAGTGCCATCATCATGTTGTATAGCTCTTCGTTTTTGTAGATGGAGGCGCGGGTTTTGCCGCAGAGGTTTTGCGGCTTGCCCTTGAGCGTGAAGATGGCTTGGGTTTCCGGGTCGCGCGAGGAGACGATGGAGCCGGCCGCCGATTGACCCTCGGCGATGAAGATCATGGACTCTTCGCCGCGCTTGTCGTCGCCTTTGTGAAACTTGCAATCCTTGAGCTGGGGGATCTTGATCTCGATGCGGCGCGCCGCCTCCTTGGCTTCCTTTTTAACCGCGTTTAGCTCCTTGCGCAGCTTCTCGTTGTGGATAATGCGCCCTTCGAGCTTTTGCGCGGTCTCTCGATTTTTGTGGAGGAAATCGACGATGGCCTCGCGGGTCTGGTTGACGATCCAACTGCGGACGTCGGTATTGCCCAGCTTGTTTTTGGTCTGCGACTCAAAAACCGGCTCCTTGACCTTGACGGCGACGACGCCAAAGGCCCCATCGCGGACATCAACGCCGTTGAAGGTTTTCTTGTAAAATTCGTTGACGCCCTTGAGCACCCCCTCGCGGAACGCGCTCTGGTGGGTGCCGCCGTCGGCCGTGTACTGGCCGTTGACAAAGGAGCGGTAGGACTCGCCGTAGCTATCGACGTGCGTGAAGGCAAATTCGAGATACTGGCCCTTGTAGTAAGCGGGCGGGTAGAGCACTGAGTCGCCGGCTTCGCTGTTGAGGAGGTCGAAAAGGCCCCGTTTGGATTCAAATTTTTGGCGGTTGAAGTACAGGCGCAGGCCCCGGTTGAGGCAGGCGTAGTTCCACATCCGGCGCTCGACGAATTCGTGGTTGAAGGCGCATTCGCCAAAGATGACGGGATCGGGCAAAAACTCGACGTACGTGCCGTCGGGCGCGTTGGGTGCTCGGCTCTTCTTTTGCTTTTTTAGCTCGCCGCGCTCAAAGAGCACTTCGGCGCACCGGCCGTCGCGGTAGGAACGGACGACGAAGTGGGCGGAAAGCGCGTTGACGGCCTTGGTGCCGACGCCGTTGAGCCCTACGCTGAATTGGAAGACATCGTCGTTGTATTTGGCCCCGGTGTTGATGACCGAGACGCACTCGACGACTTTGCCGAGGGGAATGCCGCGGCCATAGTCGCGGACCTTGACCCGCCCCTCGTCGATTTCGACATCGATCTGCTTGCCACAGCCCATGATGAACTCATCGACTGCGTTGTCGATGACCTCCTTAAGCAATATATAGATGCCGTCGTCGGGGTCGTCGCCCGAGCCGAGCCGACCGATGTACATGCCGGTCCGCAGGCGGATGTGCTCGAGTGAAGAGAGGGTCTTGATCTTGCTTTCGTCGTACGTGGCCTTGCCGTTGGCGTGGCCATTGGTTGCAGTTTTAGCCATTGCTTTCATAAAAGGGTTAATGTAGAACGCGCCGCGCTCTGTGGGGAAAGGACGCGACTGGCGGACAGTGGGGACGCTTAAATGCGGAGAAAACAGAAGCAGGGGATTCGCTCTCTTGGGTGCGGCTGCTAATTTACTCCGTTTGTCTAATATAGTGAACATAAATGCAGTTGTCAATCAACTATCGACCGGGGCCAAGGCGGCGACTTTTTGTAACGCTTGGAAACGGTAGTGTTTCAGAGGGGATACGCTTTGACGTGTTGACTGGTTGGGCGGCAGCGGCGGCAATAAAAAATCGGAATTAGCTAACTCGCCTGATTTCAAGGACTTAGAGAATATCAGCCGATGGCTCAGTTTATCTGGCGTGCTTTTCGGCACGCTTTTCGCTTTTATTCCCGCCGAAGCCTCAGCCGTGCTTCACCATCAGCAGGTTCTAAAACATGGGGGCAAACAGAATTGCCGGCTGTTGCTGCCGTTTCTAGCCAGATCATTCAACCAGAGGTATATTTCAATTGCGTACATCTATCAGAGAAAAATTAGTGTCAAGGTTATTGTGGTGGAGCAGTAGCCTCAGAAGAGCATCGGAAACCAGTATATTAGACCGTAGCGCATTGTCTATTATGGTCCTGTTCCATGGTTGTAGTGCTGTTCATACTAGGCGAGCTTGTGAGATTGCCCGACAATTACGTCGCCGAGGCTATGAGGTTCGGCTGGCAGGAGATGGACCTTGGGCGGAGCAATGTTTCCAAAAAGGAGAAGAAATATGCAGTGTTAAAACGCTGCCGCTAGAGATTCACAGAGACCAGATTGAGCTATTGGACTATAGAGCATGTGATACGGAATGGATCGACTCTTGCGTAGAATCCGAACGGTCTTTGATTGAGGAGTATAAGCCTGATCTAATTATACATTCCTTGAAACCAACTGCTTCAATTGCAGCACACTTGGAAGGTATTGACGAAGCTGAAGTAATTCAAGGATACGATCGCCTAGGCTATCGTATCCCTCTTCAGACTCTATCTGTTCTATCATCAAGAGACACGTTTGCAGAGTACTTAAAAAACAAAGCTGGCGAAATCAAGAAGAAGAATAAGTACTATCTAATCGCCGATATACCCGAACTATATCCCACGCTAGATTTCGGTGCTGACGGGTTCCACTACATAGGGCCCCTCTTGCCGACTACCGATAAAAAGAGAGGCAAACGAAAGGTGCTTCGCAAACGGGATGGATCATTCCCTGTCATCTATATAAAAGATCCCCAAAATCTCCTAAAAGAAGATATACTGAGACAGGATGCATCTGGAGTGGAACTCCCTTATCGTTTACTAGTAGAATCTACCAGAGGAGTAAAGCGGCCTGACAGCCATGTAGAGAATGGAATCTATAGAGAGCCGCCATGGGAAAGGATACATGTAATAGTTGGAGATTTAGATATAGAGACCCTATATAGTGCTTTGCTTCATGGAGTTTTGCCTATCGGTATAGCAACCACTTTAGATCAGGAGCTTCATCTCGATAGACTCGAAGAGGTTAATTTGGGCCTAAAAATAGATCCAGATAGATTTAGTTATCACAATATTACACAAATACTAAGGAAAACTCTCGGTGTCTGGGATAAGATGGAGATTCAATTGGAAGCTCTTGCCAATTTATTGAATCGATGGTGTGCAAGAGATGTCGTTGCAGACTGGGTAGATGATTATTTTACGAACCGGTACACGGCACTCAGTTTCGATCCTAAATTTCTAGTAAGTGAAAACGAATTCTTACAGCAACTCGATGGCACTACTCCTTCCACTCTATCAATGGAATCACTACATAAAATGCTACGGCAAGGTATTAAAAAAGGGATACCTCACTGGCGACAGGGCAATCAGTACTTCTTCGACAAAATAGACTCTTGGAATTGGCTCTACGAAAGAGAAGCTCGATTTTTTGAGGCTGAGTACAAGGCCTGTGATCAAAGACGACGTGTCTTTTTCGATATAGACGAAATAGGCAACGTACGTTCAAAATATCATACCCAACGTTACAGAATAACCTACTCTTACGACATAGATTTTACTGAAAAACCAGATCAACAGTTAAGGGTTTTTATGCCATACCCTTTGGAGACAAAAGAACAAAAGGCAGTTAGTCTAATCGACTGTTTTCCAGAGAATATGAGACACTGTTTACGCAGCAAGTTTGGCTTCTTCTATGCATATCCTTTCACTGTAAACTCAAATTCGGCAAATTTTTCATATACTTGTGAACTTGAGGTCAGTGAGTATAATGCTAAAGGTAGAGGCGAGTACATCCTTTCGGACTGGGAGAGATCGAAATATTTATATACCGACGAAATTTTAGGCAAACTGCCAGAACTGGAGCAAGTGCTTTCCGAGATACTCGAAGCATCCGCGCCCTGCGACAAAAAAGAACTGGCCTGGGCCTTCTACAGCAAGTTAATCAGAACTAAAAAATTCAGAAAGACTAAGATACCTGCGATGGGTCTAGCTGATAGTTCGGCTGTTTTGCTGAATAACATCGGTGGCAATTGTATTCACTTTGCCAGAACCTTTATAGCTCTATGTAGAATGGTCGGTATTCCTGCTCGCGAGAGATGTGGAACCTTGTTGGGATTCCCAATTTCTGAACAGGTGTACGAATACAGAAGTATAGACGAGCCTATAGTAGGCCACACGTGGGCCGAAATTTATCTAGAAGAAGCGGGCTGGATACCCGTCGAATTCCTCAGTATGGCTATCGGCGAAGTTTCTATAACCGAATACAATGTCGAAGATCCTAAGCTAAAAACATACATAAAGCGAAATACTCGATCTTTTGATTCCTACTATTTTGGCCACTTAGATAACCAACGACTCATGTTTTCCAACTCTGCTAAGACGCTACCTTATTTCCTAATAGAAGGTAAGGATGGATGGGAGCATATCTCAAATTTGAAGTGCCAATATCACCTGAGAGTGGAGTTTCTATAATGGATATAAGTGTAATCATAGCCACGTATAACCAGAAAGACCGTCTCCGTCTCGTGTTAAGTGGCTTAGAAAATCAGAATATTCCAAGCGATCGTTTTGAAATAGTAGTAGTTGATGACGGTTCTACAGACGGGACCGGAGCAATGCTCGAATCGCGAAGGATGCATAACCTCAAAGTTGAGTGTTTTGCAGTGAATCAGGGCCGATGCCGAGCACGGAATAGAGGGGTTGAACGGGCACTAGGCTCGTTGGTCGTTTTCTTGGATGGAGATGCATTACCAGCCCCGGAACTACTCCAGTGCTACTTAGAAGCCTATAAAGAGAATGGTCAGAAGTCAGTATTATGTGGCTATCAATATGTCCTTCCCGACCTAGAGTATTTCCAAAATCCTCAGACAGGTTCACTCGCCGATACCTCACTGCCTTATTCACTGCGTCGGTGCTTAGAGCTACACCGAGATAAGATGATTGTCACAGAGAGTATGGTGTGCAATGAGTTCGAGAGTATTACCGAAAAAGCAGTGGAAGGAGGCTATCCGTTTGAAGAAGTCCGTACTATGCAGAGGGAATTTCACGATCTTTACGAAACCATCGCAGAACCGGCCCTAGGCTGGATTGGATTATACCCTCACAATATGGCCATACCGTTAAAGCTGCTAGAAAAAGTAGGGGGATTCGATGATGCCATACCTTTCTGTGAAGGGTGGGAACTTGGCTACCGCCTAGGGGCGGCGGGTGGACAATTTATCAGTGTCCAGGCCTCTTCTTATCACCTGTACCATCATCATAATTTCTCCGATCCTGAGAAGGCAAAAGCCGAGAGCACAAAGCGGTACGCCGCGGTTGAGTACATAGCCCGCAAACATAGCGATCCCTTGGTGCGTCTGATCCACTTCTGGTGGGCGCATCTGTGGCCTAATCCTTTTCTTCCAGAGGAGTCAGTTATAGACAGTCTGATTGAATTTGACCATATCTACCGAACCATCTCTGCAGCAGACAGAAAAGAGTATCAAGAGATCTTGGATGTGCTCCCACAGCTCAACCTAGATACCGAGCTTCCTACTCATTGCAAATTTAGCCCTGCTGAAAGCGAGGTATTTGAACGAGTTGACCAGCAAGGTGATCCCGAAGAATGGGAAATCATTTTAGCCTCTGCTGACGAGCACTGGCAGAACGGTCGTCTAGAATCCGCC
The DNA here is from genome assembly GCA_965242865.1 of Candidatus Latescibacterota bacterium. Taxonomy (GTDB): domain Bacteria; phylum Latescibacterota; class UBA2968; order UBA8231; family UBA8231. The sequence continues at coordinate 2,012,311 of CBDETK010000013.1, read as the reverse complement.
TTATCTCAAATCGAATTGGCAAAAGAAGCGAATCGTCTTCGGGGTAGTACAGCTACAGGATTGGCTAACATACTGATCTCCGAAGGCAAAGTTTATGAGCTGAAAGGCGAATTAGACAGGGCAGATCAATGTTATGATGAGGCCATATCAATTTTTTCACAAGCTGAGGATGATGAAAGTACAAGGAAGCTAGCCGTAGGATATACCTGCAAAGGATTTATCGCGCAGCTACAAGGAAATCTCGCCGAAGCTGCGGATTTTTATATTAAAGGACAGAGTCTTCACAAAAAAGTAAATTGTCGAGAAGATTATGCCTTGGTTACCAGCAACTTGGGTACTGTGCATCTTCTAAAAGACGACTTGGATTCAGCAGAGAAACTTTACGAGGAATCTTTAGCTATTTACAAAGAAATCGGAGACTCCGAGGGAATTGCTAACCAGTACAATTCACTTGCAAATTTAAGAAAAATTCAAGGCCGTATCCACGAAGCACATACTTTACTGGAACAGGCTATTGACATAGATAAAAAGATGGATAGAAAAGGGGGATTGGCATTGCATTATGGATTGTCTTCTTCTATACACCTTCTAATGGGAAATATGGAAAAAGCACTAGAATACGGCAAAGCTGCCTTAGAGGCTAATCAAAATTTGGCGGATGAAAAGGGAAAAGCGTACTCATATAAGGTACTGGCGAATGTACATTTCTATCGTGGAGATTTTCCTCTGGCAGAATCCTACCTGCATCACTCTATAAGTCTATTTGAACGTATAGGTATGTCGTCCGATGTGACTGAGTGCTATTTATCGCTTGGAAAATTGTACGCTCATAGTAAAAAATTTGATAAAGCCAAGGAATTCTTATGCAATTACCTACGTCTCACTCAAGACTCGCCTAATCAGCAAACTATTGCAGCAGCCCGAACTACTTTAAGTCTCGTATATATCCAATGCGGACAATATGAAGACGCGCACCAAGAGCAGAAGACTGCACTGGGGATATACGAAGCCGAGAATGACGAAAAGGGCACCGCCTACGGGCTTTCCAGTCTGGGCGAGATACATCAGCTTAGAGGACAGTGGAGTGAAGCCGAATCTTGTTACAGTAGAGCCTTGTCTATATGCAAAAGGATCGGAGACGAACTGGGACGGGGACTTGCCTATACAGGTATGGGAGATGTGGCTGCCGAAAAAGAGTCAAAAGCAAAAGCTGTCGCCTTGTGGACGATGGCGGCAAAAATTTTCGTCGAAATAGATATGTATAGCTACGCTGACCGAGTCGAAAAAAAAATAAAGGCTGTTCAAGAACCAGCCCTATAGTGTACTATCACAAAAGATACCTTCAATTATGACATCTTGGAAAAGTAAATTAACGATTGGAGCAGCAATAGTATTAGTCATTTTTTTTGCTGCTACCTTGCAATTAGTCGCCGGATCCATTACGAGTGAAATCATATACCGTAACTTGGCGGCATGGTTGAAAGGTGCAGAATACAAGGGAACAGAAGGAGTCATTCTACAAACACGTAAGATGAATTGTGGTCCTGTAGCTCTTAAAATGGTCTTGGATAGCCTAGGTATAAACCGCGAGCTTACAGATATTGAAGACATGATTAAATTAGACGAGACAGGTTCTTCCCTATTCGAGTTGATGGAATACGCTGAAAGTCAAGGAGTACATGCTGAAACTTGGAGGCTAAATATAGATGACCTACAGAGCAAACCGCTTCCTGCGGTAGTCTTTGTTGAGGATGGCCACTTTGCGGTATTAGACCAGATCAACGAACACGGTGAGGTCATCTTGCGGGATCCAGCCATCGGCAGGCTCAGAATTGGAAAAGGGGCATTCAATCGTATATGGAAAGGAGAGACTTTGATATTGACAAAAAAATAAAATATTCACCATGTGGAGGTAAGGGTTGTCATCTTCTTCCTAAAGAAAGGAGAACATCATGACTAAACTTATCAAAACTAAAGGTGTAACAGCTCTGGCGACAGCCTTGGGCTTGTGCGCCTATAGTATCGCACCCAGCAACAGTGAGATCGTTTCAAAGCCTATTACGCCTTCTGAGGCTCAGGATATCAAGGGCGGAGCACTTCCTTGGGCACTGATAGGCATTGCGTTAGCGGCTGACGCCGCCATCACTGCTGCTGCGATGGCCCTTTACGGGAACCTAGAATCCTCAAGACAAAACCGAGAAGCATCGTACGCTCGCAATCCGTAAGAAGACGGAAAAACAACGAGCAAAGTTTGTAAGAAGCCAACCTAGATGAAACCCACAACCTCTACATGGTGAATTGATGAGCTACCAGTCGTCTTGTCGAGGCTGGTAGCTCAAAAGATTCACCAACAACTAATGGAATAAGCAGGGGTACTCGTGAAAAAGATCCACACAATGGACCAATACATTCATCCCGTATTTACCAGAAAGTTTGAAAATATACGATGTAGAATATTTTCTACCTTTCTACTCGCCATTTTTATGTTCTTTTTCTTTCGCTATACTGTCGATACTATACTTAATCTATTCGCTTTGAGCGACTACCTTTTCATATCATTATGTACTATTCCTTATGCCTTACTTATTTTAATTGTCGTGGCATTTTCCAAGATAGAAAAACAGGCTCTAAACACCCAAACATTGGGATTGTCCCTCCAAATTCCCAGGGAATCAAAAAAATTAGTTTTAACGTTTATTTTTTTATTGTTAATATCCGGAGTAAGTATATTGGTCTTTTTCCTTTACATGAAGCTCCGGGGAATTGATATCCACTTAATAAGCCCCAACCCTATTCTAATACCTTGGGTTGAGGAAGCCGGCTGGGACGAATTTCGTACTATATTTCTCCTTATCATTCCACATTCAGTTCGTGCTTTACTGATTGCCCCTATTATAGAGGAGGCATATTTTACCGGTCTGATTTTCCCTGCTTTAAGGAATCGATTGGGATTCGTTCTCGGCTTCACTATTACCGCTTTTATCTTCAGCTATCACCATTACTCTCCGTTTTCAGGAGAACATCTAAGGGAATTTATCATTACGTTTATGTCACAGAGTCTTTCGTTTTTTTTGTATCAGGGAACGCGCTCTCTTTACCCTTCTATTATGTATCATGCTCTACGCAATATGTCGGTTTTGGCTCTGGAACTATCGGCCTTTATTCCAACGCCGCTCTAATCGGTTCATCTGCTAGCTATATATCAAACACGTTCTTAGTAAACACGATGTTATAGATATAAATCCATCTCTTTTCATAAGAAGGAGGTTTCATGGAACCCACATCTCAGGCTGAAATCGGCCTTATCAACCGCATGATTCGCCTCTTCTACGCGCCGAGAGAGACCTTTGAAGATCTCGCCCGCGAGCGCAGTGCTGCCGACTGGCTTGTACCTGCCATTCTGAACGTCGCAGTTGCCACGATTGCCGCGGTACTTATCCTGCCCTTTACGACTGAATTCAACCAAGAACGGATGCAGCAACGGATGCAGGGTATGTCCGCCGAAGAGCGCAAGATCGTGGAGCAATACCAAACCCAAGGCATCATGCGGGTTAGTACTCTGATCGTTACACCTATCGTGCTTTTCACTTTTGTTTTTATTTTTTCTGCGCTTTGCCTACTGGTGGGCAAATTACTAGGCGGCCTGCTCTCCTACGGCCAAGTCCTAACCATAGTAGTCTATGCGGGGTTGATCGCTATTCCCCAACAGATTATCAAGACATTGCTAATATTGGCCACAGAGACACCGCTAGTGCAAATAGGCTTGGGGGTGTTCCTCTCCGAAGAGGCTCTCCGAAGCTTCAGTGGGCACTTATTGTCCCTCATTGATCCCTTTGTCGTTTGGAGCATTGTGGTCACTGGTCTCGGTCTGTCTATTGTGGGGCAGTTTGATCGCAGCAAAGCCTACGTTGGGATTGGTCTCATAATGATTATTTGGCTTTCCTTCGCCGCCGCCCTGAGCAGTATCAGCTAGCCTTTCGGATCAAGCCCTTTCTATATACTTCGGGGCCAGCTTCGCCTCGAACTACTTAGCCCTTAGCAGCGGGCTTTTTGCCGCGCGGTCTGCGCCGGCGTCCTCGGCCGGTGCGTTTGGCGCGCACATCGTCCAAGTTGGGCGCAGTGCCTTCCCAATGCGCGTGGATGCGGTTGGCGTTGAGCAGGCGCTTGAGGTCGCGGAGGTCGCGGTCGCCGACCAAGGTCAGGGCCTTGCCGGCTCGCCCCATGCGCCCGGCCCGGCCGGTGCGGTGAGTGTAGATTTCGGCGTTAAAGGGAAAGTCGTAGTTGATGACATGGGTGACGTGCGAAAAATCGAGGCCGCGCCCGGCCACATCCGTGGCGACCATAAAGCGAATTTTCCGCTGGCGGAAGCGGCGGAAGATGGAGGTGCGCCGCTCTTGGTCTAGCCCGCCGTGGATGATATCGACCGAGTGGATGCGCCGTTGTAGGTCGCGGAACAAGACGGATGCTTTGTCGCGCGAGTTGCAGAATATGATGCCCTGTTGGATCTCTTGGCCCTCGATGTAATGGATGAGGGCGTCACAGCGCCGGCGGGAGACGTGGAGGAAGTGATGGGCCAGCGATTGGGGTGCCCGCTGGTGGCGGTTGAGGTGAACGCGCTCGGGCGACTTGAGGTATTGTTGGGTCAGTCGCTCTATTTCTGAGGGCATGGTAGCGGAAAAAAGCAGGGTTTGGTAGTCCTGCATGATGCAGGACATGATAAAATCTACATCTTCGATAAATCCCATCTTGAGCATTTCGTCCGCCTCGTCGAGGACCACGGTTCTGACGCGGGTCAGGTCGAGGCTGTGGTTCCATATAAAGTCGATGAGGCGGCCGGGCGTAGCCACGAGGACGTGGACGCCGTGGTTGAGCTTGGCCTTTTGGATGTCCATGTCAAAGCCGCCGTAGATGGCAAACGGCACGGCCCCTGAGTACTGGGCGATTTCATCTACCTCTTGGACGTACTGGAGTGCCAACTCGCGGGTGGGGACCAAGATGAGGGCTTGGATGGCGTTGAGCGAGACGTCAGTGGCTTGGATTAGGGGAATGGCACAGGCGCCGGTCTTGCCCGAGCCGGTTTCGGCTAGGCCCATGACGTCTTTGCCGGCGATGATGTGGGGAACGGTTTGTTCTTGGATGGGCGTCATGTCCTCGTAGCCCATCTCGTCGAGTGCTCTGAGGATGTGGGGGGCTAGGTCGAGCTCGGTAAACTGCATAAATCCTGTCTATTGGGTTGAAAGGGCGGGAGCTAGGGGCGGCGAGACGCGAGCGAATGCGCGTTAGTTGTTATAAGTTATAAACTTAGGCAAAAAAGCTAAATGTGCAATAGGCCGCGTTGTGCAAGAGCGACGGGGCTTAACTTGCAATCCAAAAGACGAGGAGGTAAAGATGGCAGACGTGCGAGTGCGGATCGCCCCTTCGCCGACCGGCCCCATGCACGTAGGGACTGCGTATCAAGCCCTGTTTGACTGGGTGTGGGCGCGAAAAAACAGAGGGCAGTTTGTGCTGCGGATTGAGGATACCGACCAAGCGCGGTCGCACAAAAAGTACGAAGAGCAGCTCATGCAGTCGCTGCGGTGGCTGGGGCTGGCGTGGGACGAAGGCCCGGATGTGGGCGGTCCCTACGGCCCGTACCGGCAGAGCGAGCGCGTGTCCATCTACGCAGAGTACGCCGCGCAGTTGGTGGCCAGCGGGCATGCCTATCCCTGCTTTTGCACGAGCGAGCGGCTGGCTGCGTTGCGAGCCGAGCAGCAGCAGCGCCGGGCGCCGCTCGGCTACGATGGACATTGCCGAGCGCTAACTGCCAGCGAGGTTGCAGCCAAGATGCGGGCGGGATGCGAGCACGTAATCCGGCTGAAGATGCCGCAGGAGGGAGCGTGTATAGTCAAGGACATGCTCCGCGAGCCAATTGCCCTGCAGTGGGAGCAGCTAGACGATCAAGTGCTGATAAAGTCCGATGGCTTTCCGACCTACCACCTAGCCGTGGTGGTAGATGATCACTTGATGCAGATCAGCCACGTGATTCGGGGCGAGGAGTGGATCACCTCCACGCCGAAGCACCTCATGCTCTACGAGGCTTTTGGCTGGACGCCGCCGACGTACATGCACCTGCCGTTGTTGCTCAACCCCGACGGCTCCAAGATGTCGAAGCGGCGGAACCCGACCTCGGTGGAGTACTATCGCCGCGCCGGCTACCTGCCGCCAGCCCTGCTCAACTACTTGGCGCTCATGGTCCATCCGCCGATCGGGGAAGAAAAGTTCACCGTGGAGCAATTAACAGAGCACTTTGACCCGGCCAAGCTCAACTTGAGCGGCTCCATTTTTGACCTAGACAAGCTGGGCTGGCTCAATGGCCGCTATATGCGCGAGGATTGGACGCCGGACGCCCTGTTGACCGAGCTAAAGGGCTGGCTGCTCAACGACGAATACGTCGGGCAGATGCTGCCGTTTATGCAGCCGCGGCTAGAGACGCTGGGGGATTTTGTGCCGCGCGTGGCGTTTTTCTTCGCCCGGCAGGTGGCACCAACGCCCGAGGAGCTGATCCCGAAAAAGCGGGAGGCCGCCGAGGTGACGCGGATGTTGCAAACAGCCGTGTGGGCCTTGGACGAGGTGGTGGAGTGGAACAAAGATGGCGTAGAAAAGGCCGTGCGCCGGGTGGCCGCGCATTGGGGGTGGCCGGTCCGCGACGTGACCGTACCGCTCATTGTTGCGCTGACTGGCGAGCGGGTGGGGCCGCCGCTGTTTGAATCCGCCGCGCTCTTGGGGTCCGAATTGACGCGGATGCGGCTGTTGGACGCCATGAAGGCGTTGGGCGGGCTGTCCAAAAAACAGGCGAGTCGGCTGGAGAAGGATTGGCCACGGTAAAGGTGGAGCCGCTCAATGGTGCGGATCGCCCAGCCGCTTAAAACGCGCCAGTGCCTGCACCGCACGCAGGGAGTCGCCCAGCGCCCGGTAGGCCAAGGCCAAGCCGTAATGGGCGCGGGCATAGCTCGAGTCAGCCGCTAGAACCGCGCGAAAGTGGCCAATGGCTTCCTCGGCCTCCCTTTCGCGCAGTGCCACCCCTCCGAGTCCGTGGTAAGCGTCCGCGTACCCGGCCCGGTGGTTGAGTGCCGCAGTAAATGCCTTGCGGGCTTGAGCCAGTTCCCCCTTTGCAAAATGGGCGTTGCCGAGGTTATACCAAGCGAGGGCATACCCTTCGTCCAGCGCCAGTGCCCTGTGGAAAGCGGCGATGGCCTCGTCCAAGCGGTCGAGACGAGCGTACGCATTGCCCAGATTGTGCCAAGCCGGCGCATGAGCGGGATTGATCGTCAACGCGCGCTCAAAGGCTGCAGCCGCTTGGCTGGCCGCGCCCAATCGCGCATAGATCCGGCCCCGTTCAAAGAGTGCCATAGCATCGTGCGGATTGCCGTCCAGTATTGTCTTCCACCGGAGAATGTCGCCAGCGTACGGGTCGATGCGGTTGAAGGCGCGGAGGGCCTGTTCACTCGCCTGGGTCTTACCCTGTTTTTGGTAGGCTTGGGATAGGTTGTAATAGGCTTGTGGGTAGAGCATGTCGAGATGGATGGCGCGGCGCAGGGCCTGGGCGGCCGGCTCGTACTGCCCCAACTTGGTGCGGGCGACCCCAAACCAGTTAAATGCGGCCGCGGCTGTCGAATCCGCTGCAATGGCCGCCTCAAAGCTAGCCGCGGCCTCCTCGTACCGCCCTAGACGGAGGTACGCCCGCCCCAAGCCGATCCGGGGGCCGACCGCCGTTGGTTGCAAGGTCGCGGCCTGCGCGAGGAGCGCGGCGGCCTTTTCGCACTGCCCCAGCTTGAGGCAGTACACATCGCCCAGCGCGGTGTGCGCCAAGATGTATTTAGAATCACTGGCAATGGCCCGTTCCAGCGCGGCCGCGGCCTCTTGATACGCGCCTTCTTGGGCAAAGGCCGCGCCGATATTGTAGTGCGAAGGGGCGTGATTTGGCTCGCTTAAAAGGGCTTGCTGGTAGGCTCGACGGGCCTTTGCAAAGTGCCGCTGCCGCAGATAAACCGCTCCCAGCCCCCGGTGCGCGTCCGCACAATCGGCACATCCCTGCGCGACCCGTTGGTATGCGTTGGCCGCTCGATCGAATTCGCCGCTCCGAAACAGCATGTTGCCGACCCCCACCTGCGCTCCGGTATGGGTGGAATCCAGCACCAGTGCTTGGCGAAAGGATTGCAGGGCCTCGGGGTAACGCGCCTGTTCGCGGAACACTTGGCCGAGTGCGTACTGGCCCTCGGCGTCTGTCGGGTCTTCCGCGATTCGGTGCTGATAGCGGCTCTCGCGCTCGTCTAGGCTCTCTTCGGGGGGCGCGCAGCCGCAGAGCAGGGCGAGCAAGCAGGCGACCGCTCTTTGCCACGGGTTGCTCATGCGCCGCCGGAAGGCGGTTCTTCCACTTGGTGGAGCTGGTTGATGGGCACTTGTACGAGCGTCTGCACTATTCCGCTGGGCCAGCGGATCTGGACGCGATCCACCTGTTCCCGCTGGCCCAAGCCGAAATGCACCCGCAGGTCGTTTTGCGAAAGATAGCTGCTGCCGCTGCGCACCTCCGCGACCTGCACCAAGTCGCCGCTTACCACCTCGATGACCGCCCCGATCCCGTCTCGGTTGCTGACCCGGCCCACGGTCTTAAAGGCGACCCAGTGGTTGCGCTGGCCGCGGTCGTTGCGCAACAAAAACGCTCGTTGGTTGTTGTTGGAGACAAAGGCGTCTAGGTCGCCATCGTTGTCGTAGTCGGCAAAGGCCGCGCCCCGGCCCACTCCGCGCAGGGTCGTACCCAGCACCAGCGCGAACCGCCCGGCCCCGTCGTTGGCAAAGAGCTGGTCCGCCTGCGGATAGGACGCGGCTTGGTCGAACGCCTGCACCTCGGGATGGACGTGGCCATTGGCCAGGTAGAGGTCTAGGTCGCCGTCGTTGTCGTAGTCGAAAAAATCCGTGCCAAAAGTCAAGGTCGAAAGCGTAGGCTCGCCCAGTCCCGCCGGAAAGCTCAGGTCGGCAAAGGTGCCGTCGCCCTCGTTGCGATAGAGGCGGCAGCTTTCCCATTGGAAGTTGCAGACCACGATATCCAAGTCGCCGTCGCGGTCGCAGTCGCCAAAGTCCGTGCCCATGCCGGCCTCGGGGCGAGCGCTCTCGCTGAGTGCCACCCCCGCGCTCAATCCCACTTCGGCAAACCGCGCCGCGCCGTCGTTGCGGAAGAGGAAATTGGCCTTCATGTCGTTGGCTACATATAGGTCTGGGTCGCCGTCGCGGTCGTAGTCGCCAAAGACTACGCCCAACTGGCGACCGGCTTGGCTATGCACGCCGGCCGGCCGGGTAATGTCGGCGAACTTCCCGCCGCGATCGTTGCGGAAGAGGGCACCGGATTCTCCTTGGTACTCAGTGGGGGCGCAATAGACCGGGATCGCCCCTTGGCGACACCCCTCGTCGTGGGCTAGGTCAACGGAGACGTTGTTGGCCACATAGAGATCGAGGTCGCCGTCGTTGTCGATGTCGGCAAACGCCGCGCTGGTGCTCAGGCGGGGGTCGCCGACCCCGGCGTCAGCGGTCTGATCGGCAAAGGTGCCGTCGCCTTGATTGCGATACAGGACGTTGGGGCCGAAGTTGGTCACGTATAGATCCACGTGCCCGTCGTTGTCGATGTCCCCGACGCAGCTTCCCAGGCCATAGCCCGGATGGCCCGTTCCCGTTTGCGCGGTCGCATCCGCGAAAGTGCCGTCGCCCCGGTTGTGATAGAGCGCGTTGGTGGGGATGCCCTCGGCGGCAAACCCCGGCAGCGGTGCGCTGTTGACCGCATAGAGGTCTGGGTCGCCGTCGTTGTCGTAGTCAAGGAAGGCCGCTCCCGACCCGTACGTTTCCACGTAGTAGTAGCGCCCGCTCGCCCCGTTCTGATGGTGGAATGCAATGCCCGCCTCCTGCGCTACTTCCACAAACGCCGGTTCGATCGCCGGGTCCGGGTCTGCTGGCCCGCATCCCGCGCCGCCCGCGACGAGCAGCACCCACAAAAACCACGCTGCGGCCACGACTAGGAGGAGGCCGAGGAGCTGGGGTGAGTGAAGGGTGTCGTCATGGGCTAGTGAAGTGTGCCCAACTGCTCTTCAAACACCACAACCCTATCGGCGTACTGAGCTCGGAGCCGGGTGAACAAGGCGGCGAAGAGGGCCTTTTCTTGCTCTTTCTGCACCCACCACCGCGCTCGCGAAACCGCTTGGGCAAAGGGCGTAGGACGCGGCGGAACGCGCTCTTGCACCTCAAAGATCGAGTAGCCTTCGTCGAGAGCCACCGGGCCGGTCAGCACCCCCACGGGCGCGGTCGCCACGGAGTCGTAGAGCGCGCCGAAAACCCGCCGCTCGGAGGGATGGTTGTGGATGTGGTATTGCCCTCCATCCGGGCGGAGCGTGTGGCGGCCAGCCAGCGTTGCTAGGGGTTCGCCCGCCCGGACCCGCCGCAAGAGCGATTCCGCCTCGGCGCGGGTCGCCACCAGTACCTCGGCCACCCGAATCTCTTCCAATTCCATGAACATTTGCGGATGGTCGTCGTAGTACTGGCGGGCCATGGCGCTATCCACCTCGGCCCGCTGCACGACATCTTCCCGGCGGAGGGCTTCGAGCAGCAGGGACTTTTTCTTGTCCTGCAACCAAGCAGCTATGGTCGAATCCTGGTCCAGCCCTTCCTGTAATGCCGCTTGATAGACGAGGGTGCGCGGCAAGAGATCCCGGTGGATGAACTCGGCAATCCCGCTGCTGTCGAAGGAGACCGAGCGGATGAACCAATAGGCGTTATAGGTTTCGGCGAAATCGAGCAGCGTTACCTGCCCGCCCTCAAAGCGGCAGAGGATCACGTCCTGCTCTTCGGGACCCAGCAGCATCCCTTGGCCATCGGAATCGGCCATTCTATCGACCAGCAACCGGATCGCCTCGCCATCGAGCTGGGCGTTGAGGCGGTCCTTGAGCTGGGCGATCAGCCCATCCCAGCGGGCGCGAAACTCCTTCCAATAGTGTTCTCGCAAGAAGGACGCTCGGTAGTGCGTAGGCGCTGGGCCTTGGGACAGCACCTTGAAGATCTCGTAGTGTTCCCCCACGACTACGGGCTGGCTCAAGCCCCCAACCTGTAGGTCGAATACCTGCTCGCCCACTGCTAGGGGCAGGCCCATCTCCTCCAAGTTGCCGCGCCCGTACCAAGGGTCGAGCACCCCGCCGTGGGCGGCGGTCGGCGCGATAGAACGCGCTCGGGCCACCTCGGCAAAATCTGCCCCTTGCTCCAAGTCGCGCATGGCCTTTTGGGCTTCGGCCTCGCTCGCGGTGCGGATGTGGGCCAAGCGCAACATCCGGTTCCACTTACTCGTCGCAAAATCCTGCCGCATCCCTTCTACGGCGAGATCGACATCCGCGAGGATGGTCCGCACGGCGTACTCGTCAACCAGTTTTTTGCGCCGTTCTCGCTCCCATTGGCGGACGAACTCCACAGTCTGGCCCAGCCGCCGCTCCCGCGCCTCAAGAAGCATCAGCTTCATGTCGATCATCGTCTGCAAGTAAAAGCGCCACGCCTCAAGGCCCTGTTCGGGGTCGCGGTAGTTGGCGGTGGACTCTTCGCGGAACTGGCGCAGGTCTGCGAGCATGATCGCCTCGTCGCCGACCCTAGCGACCACGTCGCTATTGACTTTCGGCTCGCAGCCGCTCCACCACAGCGACGCGAGGAAGACTCCCACAATGACCAGAGCGAGCATCGTTAGAGTTCCTCGGCGCGGCGGTGCTTGGCCAAGTACACTTCGCGCGTAAAAGGGTAGGCGATGTCTATGGTCTCCATCGGCTGATCTCGGTAGTCAAAGCGCAGCACCAGCTCCGCGACCCGCACCTCAAACGATTCGACATCGTGCGCCAGCGGGGCAAAGGCAACAAAGCCTTCGCGCTCTTGGCCGCTGAAGATCATTTCGTCTTCGGGGTACAAGGTGCGGAGCAATAGGTCGCGCCGCTCGCGGAACGGGAGAAAGGTGTTGCCGGCATAGCCGATGGCATACGGGGCGAAGTACTCGTCTAACGCCAGCCGGGTGAAGGCTTGGTAGCGCCGGCCATTGGTGCTGGCGATCTCTATGGCGTAGGGATTGAGCCACACCTTGGGGTACGCGTAGTTTTTGACCTTGAGCAGAAAGACCGTAAAGCGGGTGGGCTGCTCTTCTTCCCAGCCCGGTTTCCAGTCGCCGTACGTGTAGGGATTGACCGGCGCGAGATAGGGGTTGGGGTCGTGAAAGCCCTCGGGCCGCTGCGAGTGGCTGCTGAGCTGCCGATTGAGCATGGCCACAGTCAGCGGCAACAAGCTCACCTCCAAGCGGTTTTTGACGAAGGTGATGCTGTGGTCGTCGCGGACGACGAAATCCGTGGCCGCCAAATTCGCGGCCGGCAAGATGGGACCGGCAAAGTGGCGATAGCCTAACTTGTGGCCGCAGCCTCCGGCGAGCAGCGCGGCGCATAGTAAGGCGAATAGGCGATGAGACGATGCAGGCATAGCTAGGCTTTCGTTAGGAGGTGCTGTTCTGGGGGGATGGGTCGCAATGGCTACCACGGAGAGTTTACCTTTATGGGCAGGGCGTCTGGATTGCGTTCGCCGACTTTTGGGGACCATTGCTCAGCCAAATACGCTTCTGCACCGTCTTGGGATTCCTCAGGTACTGGTGCCCAGGTGACATAAAGCTCCAGATGTTCATACCGCTGTATCTCTGGATCTTCCCGGTGTTTGGCTATGCGATCCTTGATATTTCCCTGACCGACGTACACCACCTTGGGGGTTGGCCCTCCGTGCCAAATTATATAGACGCCAGAGACATCCTTGTCGAAATACTCGTGGTTTAGGTTTACAAGGTTGAGCTTGCACCAGACATCGCCCCAGCACCTCATCCATTCCAGCTCTAGCGATAATTCGTGCCCGTGAAGAAGCTGTTCGCTCATCTTACACCCCCTTAAAGTTATTGTGCCTCGTCAGGATCATTGTAGGAGTTGGTCGGGTTGCGATACTTCTGCGAAATAACTTTCTGGCAACTGCCTACAAGTATCTTGAATGCGCTGGAATACATCAAGTGTACCCTGATCAGTCGCATATTGATCAACTAAATCACATGCCTTTATCTGGGCGTTAATTGCCCTTGAAATACCCTGTCTGCTGCGTCTATCAAGAACTTCAGCTTCAGTTTCCGCTTGAGGCGGCAGGATTACAAGAAGTTGACTAAGGATAAAGAAGGCGTTGCAAACGGCATTACCTACCTGCACCGTTGCAGTAGCTGGGACGATCTCGAAGTAATTTCCCCGACTAGTCTCATCCGAAAAGTAGGTATGCAACGCAGTACATTGTGATTGGAATGCAGTGATAATTTCTTGGAAACGTTCGACCAATTCGCTCTTGTCCTCGGAGGGTCTTTGGCCAGGAATTCTCTGATAGGCGTCCCGAAGATCCGGAATAATTGTTTCAAAATCGCCGTGAAATACCGCAAATTCTGTCGCAAAATTTTCAAGTCGCTTTTGAGCATTAGAACTGAAAAGACGCTCAACGTGGTATGACGGACGTCGCGAAGTAACTTTAGCTATCATAATACCTATGACTACGAGTCCTAAGAGGACTTCTATACAGGCGAGAGCTTTTGAGAACCCCATCGGGTGCATATCCCCGTACCCTAACGAGGAGATCGTGACAATACTGAAGTATATGCCTGTGCAAAGTGTAATGTCAGAAAGCGGCTTGAGATTTTGCCCGATACCGTGCCCTATTGGAGTCAGATAGGTATAAAGAAACCCGAAAACTATGATTACTGCGGCGAAAAACAAAATATACCAGATCGTACGGACTTCTTCTACAAGGAAGACGCCCACCTTGTGGACGCCTGCCGAGATGATCTGTATGATTCTACGCAAAACAGCCTCTCTTCATTTTCATTAGGTCATAAATGAGAAGGTGTTTTCGGACCCAACGCCCGACGCGCCATCTCCAAATCTTGATTTGCCTTATCGAACCAGTCCCGTTCAGGCAACGTGCCGCTCATACAATACCTTCCCTTCTTCCAAGACTTGGTGCATCAAGGAATATGGGTCATTGCGCTGTTCGGCGAGAACTTCCGGCGAGCGGATCAGTACATCAACGGGCAGGACGAAACACTCGGCAATCGCTCGACGGATTGGATTGCCGGGCGGTAGCTTTTCTGTGCCGGTGCGGAGCACGACTAGCAGGTCCACATCGCTATGCGATCCCCCCTCTCCGCGGGCATGACTGCCGAAGAGAATGACTCGTTCCGGCTCAAAGCGTTCGACGATCAGTTGGGCTATGGCCTCAATGGTCGCGTTGTCGATATGGGCTTCAATGGCATTCATAGGGTCCAAGCCCTCGCCGCATATAATTCCCTCAATCTTTGACCTCTTCTAGTTAGTACGCCACGGCCACCGGCCGCATCCGCACCTCTCGTCCCTTATCCGTTTCCACCTCCACCCGCGCCAAATAGGTGCCGGGAGGGACTCTTTGGCCGGTGCTATCGCGCCCATCCCAATAGACCGCATGGCGTCCCGCGCCCTGCACACTCGGTTGCGTCTGCCACACCGGCCGACCGTCGAGGGCGTACACTCGGACTTGCACTTGGGACGACTGCCTCACCCGGAAGAGGGTGTATCGTATGGGTAACAGGTCGTTTACGCCGTCGCCTTGGGGGGTAAACGCGCCGCTACCCGCCTCGACATCGCCCAGTACCCCGCTCTTGGAAGCGGCAGACGCCACGACGAGCAACTGGTTGGAGCCTAGCTCCGCGCTGACGTCGCCCCCCTCGACGCGCTGCAACAAGCTCGGCTCGCGGCGGTTAAAGACTTCGCCGCCAAATTCGCCGGCCTCGCCGTACAGCACGGCTTCGAGGCCGAGGCGCAGCCGCTGATCGCCGCTTGGGTGCAAGGGGCGGGGCAAGAATACGACAAAGCCGCTTGCTTCGCGCAGCAGGCTGTCTGGCTCTACCGCGCTGAGCGGGTCGCCCATCGCCAAATAGCGAAACGTGGCTTCCGCCGGTGCCGAGACGCGCACGGCGTCGCAGCCGACGCGGTCCGCACGGGCAAATTCCACGCCTAGGTCGTACGTGAACGGGGTTTTCTCGCCCGCTGGGACGCGCACTTGCCCGCCTTGGGGATGGGGTTGGTCCGCGCGGACGATCTCGCCGACGACCCGGTCGGCCAGCAGGGGTGCGATCTCGATTTGCAGGGAATCGAGGCGGGCAAATTCCCACAGGGCGTCCGTTGCTAGCTGGACGCGCAATTGGAAATACCGACCCCACGGCAGGCGCGGGTGCTGGCCCGAGCCCTCCAACGGCAGGGACCAGAAGCTCCAGTTTTGCAGGTCTTCGGCCACCGGCCCGCGATAGCCGACCGCTACGGTCGCGCCGCGCGTCTCTAGGGGGATCAGCCGATCCCACTGCTTCTTGGTCACCTCTACATGGGCGCCCAGATCGTCAAAGCCGAAATAAGCCGTTGGGGTGTCGTCGCGCCCGGTGCGGATTTCCACTTGGGCGCGGGTTGGACCGTCGGATGGCAGCAGGTGCTCTCCGTCCTTGCGCCATTGGCTCACTCCCAAGCGCACCTGCCCAAAATTGACCTCTCGCCCCAAATCTATGATCTGCGACTCGTAGATGGCCTGCGGAGCAAAACCCCGGCCGTAGATTTCCATCTCGGCAAAGGCCGAGCGCGTGACGATGGGGTCGCCGTACAGGGTAAAGCCGTCGGGGATGGCGATGAGGCGGAAGAAGCGGAGGTATTGGGTGGAAAACGCGATTTCGGTCACCGCGTCGGTGTTGCGCTCCTCGTAGGCGAGGGGGATGGCCAGCGGACAGCACGGCCCGTCGCCCCGCCAGACGAACCCGCGCTCTATCTCCTCTTGCAGAATGCCGGTCTCGGCTTTGTCGGCCGTCAGACTATAGGACTTGAGGATGTAATTGGGCCTGAAAGGCTCGTCGCTTTCGGGGCTGACGCCTTCGGGCGGGAAAAAGACAAAGCGCTCTACCGGCACTGGGATGCCCAAGTCTATGGTATAGAAAATCTGCTCCCCATCTCGCCGCTCCACGTACGTGGTCGAGTCTCCATCGACGAAGAGAAAAATTTCCGTGGCCTTGTATAGGGTGTTGTGGTTGATGTCCGTCCAGAAGCGCGGATGGCCGGGGCGGAATTGCGGGTCCGTGGGAAAGCGCCAGCGCTGCCAAGGGCCGAGTTGCGGCAAGATGTTTTCGTGCGGGTCGAGCTCAAAGGGCTGGAGTGCTTGGGAAGCAGCTGCATCGTCTATCATCAGGCTGAAATCCGCCACGTCCAGCGGCGAGACGCCGCCCTGCCCACCGAGCTGCCACCACTCTTGCGCCGCCCCAGGGCTGCACATCAGCGCGACATAAGCCAACATCGCCCACCGCATCCACCGCCGGGGAGGCGAAAAAAGTGGGTAGAAGCGGTTCTCCCTTTCTGCGCCAGCTAGGGTTTTATCGCGTTTTTTCATAGAAAATGAAACGAGGGAGAAGGGCCGCGGCCCCCCTCCCTCGTGATTGCGCTGCGAACTCCTACTTGAGGCGTTGGGACATGCTGTTTTTGATGTGGCCCCAAGTCTCGTTTTCCACGTTGGTCTCCGGGGCCGCCAGCGCCCAGAAGTCGGGCATCTGCGAAGCGTCGACGTCCTGCGACTGGCTGCCGTCGTTGATGTACATGGAATGCTTGCGCCCACCGCCGGGGCGGTCGGCGTCGAGCGGGCGATAGCCGAGGTGGATCACGTCGTCCTCGGCGAACACGTGCCGCACGCTCTCGCTCTCGCTCAGGCCCCAGATATCCCACAAAGCACCCCGCCACTCGTAGGTGTACGTGACCGGGCCAACCGTCAGGTTTTCGGCGCCGGCTGGCAGGACGGTCCACGCTGCCTCAAAAAACTCCGGCTGGACTCCCCAGAGCAGCTCTTCGGAGTCGATGAACTCTAGCTGGCTGTAGAAGAAGGGGGTTTGATTGGGCAGCAGGGACTCGCCGGCGGGCGGGAAAATGCGCACGTGCCAGCGCTGGCCATTGGCGATCTGCTCTAGGTCGGAACCGAGGATGTTGCCGCCGAGGTGATCGGCGTCCACGGTTATCTGCAAGCAATCGTCTTTCCACCACTCCTTGACGGGCGAATCGTACTTGAGGGTGTCATCGACGAAGCGCGCAAAGCCGTACCACTTGTTGTCCGGCGGCGCAGACCAGCCGTTGAGGATGGTGAAATCGTAGTCCGACAACTCGACGAAATCGCTGGCCCGGTCGAAGAAATCGGGCTGATTGAGGGCGAGGGCCGGGTCGTACCAACCCCAGTCGTCGTCATTGCCGTCGATGGTGATGGCTGCCGGGTCGGGCACTTGGGGATAGAACACGGTCACGCCCACGTGGGCAAAAGCGGCCGTGCTCAGCAGGTACGCCAGCCCGCAAGACAAGGCGAAAAAGCCGAACTTTCTCATGGTGCTACGCTCCTTGATTGGAAGAGATGAAGAAAAAAAGGGATGTGGGAATGGTCGTTCAGCACGCTGCACAACCTCCTTTCGGATAGGGGATACGGCTAAAGTGATTTTACAGTATAATAAAAAAGTCCACATAGGCGAAACAAGTTTGCGGCCAGAAAGTGCGGACTTGGTAGGCAGTGGGAACGGGGCGTATATTGTCTGCGCTCGCTGGTCTAGGCGGGCTTTCCCTCGTTAGGAGATGGATCATGAGGCTTACAACCCTTTACCGCCGAGGGCCGATCGCGCTGTTGTGGTGCGCGTTTGTACTCTCAGAATCCACGGCTTTTGCTCAGCTATCAACCGGCTTTCGCCCGGTTGAGCAACCGGGGATTCGCGGGGTGCGCATCCATCCCGGGGCCTTGGCCCCCAACCGGCGCAAGTGGTACTTGCCGCAGAACCTGTACTACGAATACCAGTGGCGCGGCTGGGAATACAGCAACTACGCGCGCGACAACTACGAGCGCTACGTCAACATCCTGCTCGAAGGCACCCGCAACTACAACCTGTTCGGCCAGTACATCAACCGCGGCTGGGTCATCTACGACTGGACCGAAACCAGCCCCCTGCGCCAAGGCAGTGCCCTCCTCAAGGGAACCCGCTTTGGGCGGTGGTTCGACAGCCTCGTCATCTCGTCGGCCAGCCACGGCCAGTTCCACACCTCCCTGACCGTGGGCGACGCCATCCGCACGACGCTCACCCCCCTGACCTTTTCCAAGCCCACGTTCAACGGGTTGCAGTGGGATTTTCTCGCCGACAAGTACGCCCTGACCCTCCTCGGCTCGCGGCTCAACGCGCCGGGATTTACCGCGCTCAACGAGGCGGGCGGCTCTTCGACGCTCGAAAACACGACCCGGCTCCTCGGGGCGCGGGGCGTGGCCCAAGTGGGCGACTTTGCCAAGCTAGGCCTGACGTGGGTCAATGTGTCCAACACCAGCAGCGAGCTGAGCCTCGGCGACAACTCGCTCAAGGGCCTGCTGACCGGCCCGCAAAACACGGGCAATGTCGAGCGGGTCATCATCCGCATCGCGGACGATTCGCCCGAATCCGAGCAAACCGGGGCCTCGTTTTTCGTCGATCAGGTGATCATCGACGGCGAGCTGCACCCGGAAATCGTGCCCTTGGTGCGCGGCGGCGTGCGGCGCGAGGGCATTTTGGAGGTGCGCGGCTCGGACGCCATTGAGCTCATCTACGACATTCGCAACGATTTTAGCCCGACCGAAAAAGTGGGCACCTTCCGCGAGGCCAAGAAGCTCGAATTCGAGCTGGTGGTGTCCAACGACTACCGCATAGAGATCGCCTCTAACCTCCAGACCAATGCTCGGGGCGAGCAGGTTTTCCTGCCGGTGGCCCAAGCCCGCGACGAGATCACCGACGGCTCCAATCAGACCTTTGTGCGCTTTGCCTACGGCCTGCCGACCGGGCACGAGGTGGTGGGCATGGATCTGGAGCTGATCAACCTCGCCCACTTTGACCTGCGGGCCGAATGGGCCGTCAATCGCCGCTTCCGCCGCTTCCCCAACCAAAACTTTCGCAAGCTGCCGGCGTACAAGGAAACGGCCGAAGCCGGGTACGTCACGGCCTCGTACCAGCGCTACCCCTTCTTTGCCTACGGCGAGGTGTTCTCCATCGATCCCGATTACAGCACCACGGCCTTTATCGCGGACCCAGGCGGGGTCATCGACTACGCCAGCGAGACCCAAAACCTCTTTGAGTTTGTCGATGACAACGACGACCAAGACCGCTTCACCGACTGGCAACGCTATCGCCAGAGCCAAGGGTTTGGCGGGCAGGGCGGCTCGCTGGGCCGCGACACGGAGATTTTTCCCGGGCTGGACGAGAACAACGATTTTATCTCCGACTTCAACCAAAACCAGAACAGCCGCCCGGATTACGTCGAGCCGTTCCTCCGCTATCAGGTCGATCCGCCGGAGTTCCTCTTTGGCATGGACATGAACAACAACACGATCATCGACCGCTTTGAGGACGACCGCCTGCCCGACTACCCCTACGAGCGCGACCACCGCGGCTACAACGCGTACGGCGGCTTAAAAATCACCGAGAGCACCCGGCTGACCGTCGGCCGGCTCGCCGAGCACCAGCTGAGTAGCGACCGCGCGAGCCGCTCGTTCTACGGGCTGCTGACCGTGGAAAAATCGTATCCCGGGCTGGACCTAGCCCTTTTTGAACACGCCAAGCTCGTGGCCGACACCCTACCCGAAGACCGCATCGTCTGGCGCGACCCCATCGGCCTGACGGATTTTGACGATCCGCTCGACAACCAAGACACCTTTGTCAACGCGCTGTACGCGCAGGCCCGCTACTTTCGCATTCCCAACCTGAACGTCGAGGGCAAGCTCAAGTACGAGCGCTTCAACCAACTCGGCGCGCAGGCCCGCCTAAAGCGCGACCGCTCGTTCTTGGGCCTGATCAACAAGGCCGATTACACCATTCGCCCCAGCGACCAACTCGCGCTCCACCCCAAGTGGAAGAGCATGTACCTGCGAGAAACGCCCACCGCGTTGGCCGATTTGGCCGCCAACGAGCTGACCGAGAGCTTCTTCTTTATCGGCCAGTACTTGCTCCTGCCGAGGACGCAATTGGACTTTGGCGTTGAATTCAGCCTCTTTGAGAACCTAATCGAGCGTCCAGCCGAGGCGTCGCCGAGCTACGTCGATGACTTCCGCAGCCTCGTCTTTTCGGCCCTGCTGACGAATGTGTCGTCCTATCAAGGGTACGAGCTGACCATGAACGCTGGCTTCCTCCTAGAACGCCAGTTTTTCGCCGAGCAGACCCAGAAGCAATCGATCGTCTTCGTCCGCATCTTCGCCGCGACCGGCGGGGTGTAGTCCTTGCGAGCCCCAGCGGCCGGAGCCTTTACGCCCAAGGCCCTGCTCCTCGGCTGCCTGTGTACGTTTTTCGTGGCTGCGGGCGACTCCTACGGGGTCTTCTATTTGCGCGGCTCGTACATGACGCTCGGGACCAGCACGGTCGGCGCCCTGTTCTTGCTCTTCTTCCTCGCCGGCTTGATCAACCCGCTGCTCAAGTGGGTCCATCCACGCGCCGGGCTGAACCGCGGCGAGCTCCTACTCATTTATATAATGATGGTCATGGCCTCGCCCCTGCCGGTGTTTTTTGCCGGCCGGTTCATCGGCACGATCCTCACGCCCTTTTACTTTGCCACGCCGGAAAACGACTGGCACACCCTGATCCAGCCCCATCTAGCAGACTGGTTGCAGCCGCGCGACCTAGCGGTCATGGGGCCTTTTTACGAGGGCTTGGAGCAGGGCCGGTCCATTCCGTGGGCAGACTGGCTGCCGATCTTCCTGCGCTGGGCTCCTTTGGTGTGGGCCTTGTTTTTGGCGATGATTGCCGCGATGGCGATCTTGCGCAAGCAGTGGAACGACTACGAGCGGCTGACCTATCCGCTGGTGCAAGTGCCCATGGCCCTCGCCGAACAGGATGCCAGGGGGGAACGCATGGCCCCATTCTTCAAAAACCCAGTGATGTGGGTGGGCTTTGCCGTGCCGGCCGTCTGGGGCACGCTGCACGGGCTGCACAACTACTTTCCAGAAACCGTGCCCATCGCCACCAATGTAGATCCAATCCACTTCATCCTACCCATCTTCGACAATCTGTCCGAACTGCAATTCAAATTCCGCTTCAACATCCTCGGCTTTTTCTACTTTCTCAAGACCGAAATCGCCTTCAGCCTGTGGTTTTTTAACCTCTTCGCCAACGCCTTGCGCACCACCTTTGCGGTCCTCGGCGTCACCAGCTCGGAGATGCTGGGCGGCGGGCACTCGATCATCGACCCGATCCTCGTTCACCAGTCGATGGGCGGCATGCTGGTCCTGTTTCTGTTCGGCCTGTTCGCGGCTCGCAAGCACCTGCGGGCGGTCTGGCGCAAGGCGCTGTGGGGGGATCCCAAGGTCGATGACTCCGGCGAAATCCTCTCCTACCGGACAGCCGCGCTCGTTCTGCTGGGCAGCAGCGCGGTGGTCGTGGCGTGGCTCGCGCTGGCCGGCCTGCCGGTCTGGATTGCCCTCGCCTTTCTCTTTGCCGTGGCCGCGCTCTTTGTGGGGTTTACCCGCCTGATCGCCGAAGGGGGGCTTTCGGACGGTTCGGTCCCAGTGGGCTCGGCCGCCATCGTCGTCTCGGCCGTTGGCTCTTCGGCCATTGGTGCTCAGGGCTTGGTCGTGCTGGCGACGACCTATTTCTGGACCACCGGGCGCAGCTTCGCCATGACTTCGGCCGCCAACAGCCTCAAATTGGGCGAGGGCTTAGGCGGGTCCAAACGCCCGCTGTTCTGGACGATGCTGTTGGCCATGGCCATCGGCATGGTTTCGTCGATGTGGGTGGTTATGGAACTGGGCTATTCCTACGGGGCGCTCAACCTGAAAATACCCGGGGGGCAGCACGGGTTTTACGAGTACGCGGCCGGCTTGATTCGCACGCCGAGCGAGCCGCATTTAGGGGGTTGGATCAACACCGGGATTGGGGCGGGCGCGATGCTGCTCTTGATGCTGGCGCGCTGGTACTATGTCTGGTGGCCCCTCCATCCCCTCGGCTACCCCATCGGCCCGACCGTGATCATGGATCACCTCTGGTTTGACATGTTCTTGGCTTGGCTCATTAAGGTGGCGGTGCTGCGCTACGGCGGGGTGGCGCTCTACCGCCGGACGCGCCCCTTTTTCATGGGCATGATCGCCGGGCACATCGTGCCGGGGGGCCTTTTTCTATTCGTCGATCACGCTACCGGCATGGTCGGCAACGTGATTTTCTGGGGTTGAAGGGGTGGGTGAGAACGGGCTATATTTCGCCACAAAGTGAGGGAATTGCTTTTGTCTGCGTGCAAATTGCTGGTTTGTGCTGCTAAGGCGCTAGTGGGAGTCGCGTGGTTGGCCATGGTCGCGGCGGGCGAGGTGCGGCTGTGGGAATTGGGCGGTGCGGGCCGCTCTTGGCAGGACGACGAGCTAAACTCCACGGCCATCCGCTTCGACGCGGCCGGGGCCATTCAATTGGTGGGTTTTAATCCCAACGACAACATCGTCCGGCAGTTGAGATGGACCGAGGGCTTTCCCTTGGATTTCGTCGAAGAGGCGGCCGAGGCGCGGGTGTGGGACAACGTGCCCTTCAAGCAGACCAATGCCCCGCTCGTCGATGGCGACGTGCAGACCTCCAGCGAAAACCGCTTCAAGGAATTTGGGGTGCTGCAAGCGGGCCGGGCCTTTTTCTTTGACTTGGGCACGCGCTTGCCGGTCAACCGCATCTCGTTTTTCCCGCGCCCAGCCGGGGCTGACAGCCGCGGGCGGCCCTTTGACGACGACTTCATCCGCGGCTACAAGATTCAGGTCAGCGACGGCGTGCGCTTCACGCCGGAAAACCTGCCGGTGTACAACCTGCTGACCCAAGTGGATTTCACCACGGAAAGCGTGGCGCAAATCCCCTTCCCCTTGCAATTCGTCCGCTACATCCAGCTCAACGTCACTTCGACCAATCCCTTTGAGATCGCCGAGTTTGAGGTGTACGGAGCGGGCTTTCCCCCGGAGGGCCGCTATCGGTCCAAGATCATTGACTTGGGCGAAGTGGCCAACTTGAGCCGCCTGTTGTGGCAGGCCGAGCCCTTGCGCCAAGAAGAGGGCCGCATCGACGTCGAGCCCTTGGCCGATGCGCGGGTCGCCATTCGCATGCGCACGGGCCGCGACGATACCCCACAGGTCTTCTACGAAATCGTCAATGTTTTCACCGGCGATGTGCGGGAAGTCTCGGAAGGCGATTACGGCCGGCTGGGCCTGAACGTGCGCGGCCCGGTTGAAGACGACCCCGTCAACTGGAGCGAGTGGTCGCCCCCCTTCGTGGAGTCCGGCCAGCGGATTGAGCTGCCGAGTCCGCGTCGCTTCTTCCAGCTCGAAATCGTCCTCACCAGCCACTCCATCCTCGACGGCATCCGGGTCAACTCGCTGGCGGTTGAGCACTCCATCCCGCCGTTGGCCCAGCAGCTAATCGGAGAAATCTCCGCGCTGGAAACCCCCCGCCCTTCGGGCAATAAGCCCCGAGTGCCGGCCGGCGCGCTCTCGACCTTTGCCTACGACATCCGCGCCGACATAAACGAGACGGACGTGGGCTTTGATGCCTTGGAGATTTTCACGCCGGCTAGGCCGCGATTTGAGGAGCTGTTCGCGGGCGACCCGCCGGTTGCGACCGCGCCCGACAGCGTCGTCGAGGGCGAGCGGAGCCTCAAGCTATTCTTCCCCAGTCAACGGCTGACCCATCAATCCCCGAGTGCCTTGCGCGTGGTTTTCAGTGCCGAAGTCTTCGTCCAATCTACGTTCTTTCGCGCCCGAGTCTTCGACACCCAAAGCGACGAGGCCCCGCAGCAGGTCCTGCCCGGGGACGCCAACCCCGCGGTCCTGACCAACGACCTACGCGTGTTGACCACGGCCGCTTCGGTGCGCAATCTGCTCCCGTTTTTTGCGGTGCAGCCGGCCACGGTGACGCCCAATGGCGATGGGGTCAACGAGCGCGTCCGCATTTCCTGCACCTTGGTCCAGCTCCAGCAGCCCGTCCAGCTAACCGTGCGGATTTTCTCGATCGGCGGCCAGCGGGTGCGCACCTTGTTTGCCGGTGCGCGGGGCAGCGGCTCTTTTGTTTGGGACTGGGACGGCCGCGACGACCGCGGCACCCCGGTTCCCGTGGGGCTGTACCTCGCCGAGGTGACGGCCGACGCCGAGCGCGAGCGTTTCACGCGCCTCGGCGCGGTGGCCGTTGCGTACTAAAAAAGGAGTAGATCATGCAGCGCGGTGCGTTCCTCCTATTTGCGGCCTTGGGTTTAGCGGCCTTGGTGCTGGCGGCATACGCCCAGACCCAGCGGGCCGATCTAGCAGTGTACCGAGTGGACCGCAAAGCCGAGTGGCAGCAGTGGACCTTTCCGGCCGGCACGCTCGCGTTTTCCCCGGACGGGTCGGTGACCCCGGTCGAGTTCAAGGGCCGGCACAACGCCGCGGCCAACGCCGGCGAGTTCACCCACAAGCTGGTGAGCGGCCAAGAGCGGCGCGGAGGCGCGTGGAAGGCCGGCTCCAACCTCGCAACGGCCGGCCGGGCTATCGACGGCCGCGCCCACACCTTCTGGCAACCCGACCCGGACGCCCCCTTAGACGACTGGTGGATCGAGATCAACCTAGGCCGGGCCGTACTGGTGACGGAGATTCGCCTCATCTTCCCGGATCAAGAGGGGGCGCGGCCCTTCCGCGAATTCCGCGTTTTCGGCTCTGAGGGCCGCCGCGTGACGCGCCAAGACATATTCTCTTTTCACCTAATAGGCGGCACGACCAAGCCCATTGACGAGACCGTGGTGACCTACGATGTCAAGCCGCTGGTGCGGGAGGCCAAGCGGATGTGGGAAACCCGCGAGGAGGACGTTGCGGACGCCACCTATGATCTGCTGCAATACATTAGGATTTTGGTAGATGCCAAGACGCCGGACGCCGCCCTAGCCGAGGTAGAAGTGCATACGATCGGCGAAAATGTCGCCTTGCAGACCTTGGCGCGCGGCGGCACCATTCAGGAGCGCGCGGGCCGGGGATTTGCCTTCAACATGGCCGACGGCAACGCCAATACCGATTGGGGCGCACGGCGGGAGCGCGGTCAAGATCCCATCGCTTGGGACTGGGACTTGGGGGCGCTGTTTTGGGTGGACCGGATCGTGATGCGCACTTCGGACTTTCTCCTCCGCACCCTGACCTACGGCTCCAATCTGCCGCAAATTCGCACCCATAGCTTGAGCGTTTCCAATGGGCGTCGCACCCTGACCGGCGAAGTCGATTTCGACCAACTCTTCATCGGCGACGCAGCGGCCTTGCTCGCGTCCTCGACCGAGTTCCCCGGCCAACTGACGTATCTTTTTGCGCCGCGCCCCGTCCGCTTTATCGCGGCCGAATGGGTCGGCGGCGGCGGAGCGCAGTCCAGCTTTGAGTTCCAGAGCGGCTTTTTGATCGAGACGCTGGTGTTTGCGGTGGGCCACGTGGCCCAAGTGGAAATGAATTCGGACTTCATCGACTTGGGGAAAATCGCCGGCGACAACCGGGCCAAGGTGATCAAATCCCTGCGCTGGGAAGCCGATTTGCCCCCGGGCGCGCGCATTCAGGCGAGGACGCGCTCGGGCGACGCGCTGCAAGAAAATTTTCGCTACTTCCGCAAGGATGGCACCGAAGTAACGGCCGAGCAGTACGACCAGATGCCCAAGGCACTGCGGGGCGAAACCCAGAGCACCATCGGCATTGGCGCGGACTGGAGCGAGTGGAGCAACTTTTACCAGCACTCCGGCGAGCAGTTCCTGTCCCCCAGCCCGCGTCGCTTTGTCCAAGTTCAGCTCATCCTCAGCTCCGACCGCCCGACCACGGCGCCGACCGTGCGCGCCTTGGAAATCGAATTTACCGACGCCTTCCTCGCCGAGGTCACCGGCGAGGTGTTGCCGCGCACGGCCGAGGCGGGCGTGGCGCAGCGGTTCTCGTTCCGCATCACGCCGACCTTAGAGCGGCTCAACCCGGGGTTTGACCGCGTCCTCCTGCAAACGCCCTCGCCCGTCGATCCCGCCGCCCTCGTCCTGACCATAGCGGACGCCCCAGCCGAGCCGGCCGCAGTGCGCGTTGCCGGCGATTCCCTGCTCGTGGAGCTCAATCGCACGGTGCGGCGCGAGGAAGTCGCGCTGGCGTTCAGCGCGGTTGTCGAGCGCAACGCCGCCCTCTTCCGGGCCTTCGTCGGCCACGAGCGGCAGCTCGGGGTCTGGCAGCCGGTTGATCCGGTGCGCCGCGCCGCCACGACCGTCTATCTGCCCAGCGTCCCGGACACCGATCAGCTAATCGCCAACCTCTCGGTGCAGGCGTTCATCAGCCCCAATGGGGACGGAATCGGCGACGCAGCGGAAATCCGCTTCCACATCCTAAAGACGGACGCGCCCGTCCAAGTGCAGATCTACACGCTCGACGGTCGGCTCGTCCGCGCCCTCGAAGGCCAGCGCCAGCCCGACCAATCCCACCGCTACACGTGGGGCGGCCAAGACCAAGCCGAGCGCGTAGTGCCCCCCGGTTCGTACCTGTGCCGAGTGGAGGTGGAGGCCCAAGCCGGGGCCGCGAGCCGGCACCGCATCATCAGCGTGGCCTACTAAATCTCATAAGAACGGTTTTGTAATTCGCGGTGCAGTGCGGAGGCCGTGCCGAGCAGGCGTGGATCGATGTTCAATGTATCGGCATCGTAGCGGGTCGGCCGGCGAAACCGGCCGCCGAGGGCGACCAGCTCCGTTGGTTTATCCATGCCTAGCGCATCGCCGACGCGCCGCAGGATTGGGCCGGGATTGGCGCAAAGCGCATCATAGCTGACGAGTAGGAGGTTGGGGTGGGGCTGGGCGAGGATATGCGCGTAGGCCGCGCACCAATAGTTGAGCCAAAAGTCTGCGGTATGGGTGGGCTTTGCATCCTCCCGGCTCAACCAGTGCCCAAAATCAATCGGGCGGAGGTTCGCGCCCAAGTCGAAATGGCCGATGTCCGCCATATACCGCCGGGTAAAAGGCTCGGCCGCGTGGATTTTCAGGAAGTTGAGATGCTGCCGCAACAGGGCGGCGGCGTGGTCGCGGGGATTGCGGAACGGGACGAGGACGATGGCATTGGGAAACAACTGAATGATTTTGGGAATGCGGGATATATTGGCATTGTTTTTTGAGAGATAGCGAACCGCCGTCGGTTTTTTCTCCGTTCTTAGGGCGATCATCTTAGCGAGGTGGGATTTGATGAACGGCCCGAACTCTCGATGAACATCCTCGTCGGTCGCCATCCACGGAGCGATGCGATCGTCGAGGTATTTTTCGGGCCAAAACGCCCGCCACACCACTTCTTCAAACGCCTCGGGGCTGTCAAAGCCGATGGTCATGCCGTCGCCGTGGGCGCGCTCGACAACCGCAGCGGGTGCGCGAAAGCGGCGCGAAAGGGCGTTCCACAGGAGAGGAATGAGCAAAAACGGCATGTTCCGGTAGGTATGGGTGGCGAATGTAGCCAGCGAACCCAGCGTTTCAAGCAAGAGGGTGGTGCCCGCTCGCGGAAGCGCGGTGATAAATACCGGCCGGTCAATTTCAATGCCAGCCAAGTGCCGGGCGTAGAGGCGGGCCTCAACATCGGCCAGGGCCTTTTGTATTTCAACGGAGGAAAAGGCCCAGCGGTGCAGGAGCCGGTCCAGCTTGGAATAGCGATCTTGGAATGGCACGATTAGCCAGTCGGCGCTGGCGGCTCATCGTCTGGGGTCTCGTTTGCGCGGCGCGCGCTCCACTTGCGGAGGACCTGCTTGATGGGATACCAGACGAGGCCGACGAGCATGACGATTGCGGTTCCGCCGACCGCCAGCAAGGCGCCGATAGATGCCAACCCCGAACCGAGGCCGATATATGCAGCGATGAGGCCCAAAGATACGACGCCGCTAATGATTTGTGTGGTCGTTTCAACGATCATCTGCTCACTCCCTTGCGGTTAATGTATTTTACGCAATTCAACGGTATTACAACGATAGCCTTTTTTGGGGGGGAGGCCGAATCCAAGTGCGATATGTCGTGTAGATTGGTGAACACGGCCAGCACCGCCCCATCGGCGAGCCGAACTTCAACGGCGATGCCTTCGGCGGAGTAGGTGACGATAACCCGGCGGCGGTCTGGGGAAATGGAGATAAACCCGCTCGCTTCAGAAAACAGCTCTCGCAGGGGTTCGGGCGTGGCATCATTCGGAAAAATGGTGGTTTCCTCGCCAGCGGCTAGATCGACCATGAGCAGTCGAGAGGGGCCGTGTATGCCATCGCCTCCCCAGTTGTCGAACAGGAGGAACGTAGCCCCTTCGAGATGCAGGACGCTGTGTTGGCGAAAGAAGCTGCCGCGCACCAACTTTTTCAACCGATAGCTTTCGCCGTCTAGAATGCCGAAGGCGTCTAAGTCCCGAAGCGAAACCACGAGGTCGCCCGGTGCAATACCGGCCACACCGCCGGCATCGTCCCGCAGTTGGTGGACAAAGTTGAGATGGGTCGGGTCGTCGATGTTGGCGAAACGCAGGGCTGGTACAAACGGGGATTCGAGGATCGCGTCCAGCACGGAAATCGCTTTGAGCCGCCGCCCATTTCCGTCAATGATGTGGACAAAGTCCGTATAGAAGGTTCTCGCTCTTCTAAAAGGGAAAGTTGAAGTATAGGCAAAGGTTCGGTTGTTGATGAGCTTGATGTCGATAGGTCCTTGGCCAATCCTCAGACTTGGAACCAGCGCAATATCGCCCTCGGTTACATAAGGTATATGATGGCTATAGTCTCGGCGGAACCAGCGTACTTGACCCTGGCGATTGACCCGTGCCACGCCGCCGGCAAATGGAAAACTATGACGGAGATGGAAAACGGTCAGCAGATCGCCGTTTGAGTAGGTGGATATACCTACTAGGCGAACATAAGGAACAAACGAGTCCCCAAAGTGTTCGTGCGGCAAGTCGCTGAGGCGGGGTGCGGTCTTTAGTTGCTCGGGGTGGAATGGATAGGCGTGCCGCACGTTTCCTCGGCCGTCGTATTCGATCGCGAGGCACCCGCTGGCGTTGGGACAATACTCGGCGAAATAATCCAGCCCGCCGGAAACGAGGATCGGATCGGCGAGTTCATCTGCGCCGATGAATTCAAAGCGACGCGCAGCCAAACTGTCGAGGCTGACATCCGCGGAGGTTAATTTATAATTAAGTAACCGGGACTTATCCTTCTCCTTATACGAATCGTACAGCGTTTTACCCGTCCTATAGGAACCTCTTAAAAGATCGTACGGAAACGCTCTTTTTACGGTGACATACACGCCCCCTAAAAATGCCGCTAACATCAGCGCAATCGCGAACAGAAGTATCGGTGCCCGGTGGAGCAGCGCGACGAGCGATCTTTGGAATTTAGACTGGATTTTCACGGGGATCTAATGGCAGCTTACCATTCGGCCACGCGCTTTTTGGCAAAATAAGCCCGGTCCCACTCCGCTCCCCAGCCGGGACCAGTCGGCGGCGCGATGTGGCCGTTGACGGGAAGTGGGGGATTGAGCAGGCCGATCGCGCGGCCGATCTCGTCGCGGCTGCCACCGGGAAAATACTCGTAGTACGTGGTGTTTTGCAGGGCGCAGACTAGATGAGCGTGGACTAGGCCGAAAAGGCCGCCCGGGCCGTTGAGTTCGATGGTGGTGCGGTGGGCGGCCGCCAGCGCGGCGAGTTTGAGGGTCACCGTGGTGCCGTGGCGGGCATTGGCGCGGACGAGATCTGTAGCACTGGCGCGGACCCAAGCGGTGCAGAGTTCATAGTCGTGCATCAGGGTCTCAAGGGCCATGACGGGTAGGTCGAGTTGGGCACACAGCGTTTGCAATCCCTGGAGGTCGCGGTCGGAAATCGCCTCCTCAAACCAGCCGTAGTTGAGTTCCTCTAGGGCGCGACCAACGCGCAGGGCTTCGCGCAGATTGTAGGGGCTGCCGGCCGCGTCGTGCAATAGATCGACATCCGGGCCGACGCGCTCGCGGATAGTGCGCGACCACGCGATATTGGTGTCGGGGGGACCGGACCAGTGGTCTTTGAGTGCCACAAAGCCCGATGCGAGTGCTTGGTCGGCCCCTTCTATGGCCGCGTCGAGAGCGCCGGAAGGGACGTTGTAATAGGCCCGGCAACGCGCTCGCGCCCGGCCAATTAGAGCGCAGACGGGGAGACTGGCGGCTTGTCCGGCGATGTCCCAGAGGCAATTGTCAAAAGCCCCGTGCCAGCCCGGGCGCGCAAACAGCGAGCGGGTGGCCCAGCGCAGCTTGTCGTCGAGCCGCTCGCGGTCGAGGGGGTCGCGTCCGACAGCCATGATTCGCAGAGCCTCCAATTCCTCGCGGCGCATGGTCTGGTAGCGGGCGTCGCCGACGGTGCAGATGCCCTCCAGCCCTTCGTCGGTCAGCACGTGGAGCACGTGGATGGGGGCGTTGGCGCGGCGGTGGCCGCAGGGCTGCCAGCGGGTGCGGTGCCCGTAGGGGACGCGCTCTAGATCGAAGGGGGAAGTGGTGGCTGGCAGCTCGAAAACCGAGAGTTTGATGGCCGCGATTTTCACGATAATTGCAATTTGGCAGAATTTTTTGCGTCTTACTGAGTAAAGAGAAAATACGAAAGGAGCGAGTTATGCGCTTGCAATTGGCCCTGAACGTCCGCGATTTGGAGGAAGCCCATGATAGGCTGGGTTCCGTCGGCTTGTAGGAACGAGCCGTTCTGTTCTTAGCGAACGGCTTGGACTTTGAAGTGCAACCCTTCGCGTTTTTGCAGCCATCCGATGACCTCAAACAGGTTCCGGGCTTGGGGCTTGCCGTTGGGGCTGAACATGCGCATCAAGCTCTTGGGCGACTTCGCGGTCAACCCGCCCAGCTCCCGAAAACCAATGGTTGCGTTGATGTAGTCGCGCAATACCGCCTTGCCAGTATCTACATCGCCCGCAAGCAGGCACTCGACCCCTTCCTTGAGCAGTTCCTCGCGGAAGGTTGGATCGCGCTCCATGCGCGCTTGGATCGTTTCCTTGAAATTTCGCGTCAGAGCCATGATTTTCAAACCTCCTGTCGCTTGCGTCGTTTGTATTCTCGCCAGAACTCCTGGGCAGTCTCGATGGGACTACGTCCTTTGGGATCGATGTATTCCCTGATCTCGATCATCGACAATTAGGTAACGGATATGATACCATTTGGCAAGGGTCTGTCCGCAACCTACTGAAATTTTATGCAGAAGCGATACCGTTCACGCCCGCTCGCCGCGTATGAATTGCTCTAGTGTGGCTACGTCGTCTCGGCTGCCGATGAACAGGGGAGTTCGCTGGTGCAACTCGGTCGCCGGCAAGTCTAGGATGGGCTGGGTTCCGTTGGAGGCTGCACCGCCGGCCTGTTCGACGACAAAGGCGAGAGGCGCGGCTTCGTACAAGAGCCGCAGCTTGCCGCTGGGCGCCTTGCTGTCGCCTGGGTAGAGGAAGATGCCGCCTTTGAGCAGGTTGCGGTGGAAGTCGGCCACGAGCGAGCCGATGTAGCGCGCCGAGTAGGGGTGCGGCCCTTCCTTTAGCTGATCGACAAAGCGGCGCACCGGCGGGTCCCACTTGAGATAGTTGCCCTCGTTTGCACTGTAGTACCGGCCGCGTTCCGGGGTCTGGATGTGCTCGTGGGAGAGCAGGAATTCGCCGAGGCTTGGGTCGAGGGTAAAGCCGTGGCTGCCGCTGCCGGTGGTATAGACTAGCATGGTGCTGGAGCCGTAGATAATGTAGCCAGCGCAGACTTGCTCGCGGCCGCGGCGGAGGAAGTCTGCGTGGGTAACGCCGTCAGTGCTTTTCTTGCGGTAGATGGAGAAGATGGTGCCGATGGAGACGTTCACGTCTATGTTGGACGATCCGTCCACCGGGTCGAAGACGAGGATGTAGTTACCGCGTGGATGCCTTGCCGGGATGGGGTACATGTCGTCCATCTCTTCGGAAGCCATGCCGGCCAGTCGCCCGGTGTGGTCGGTGGTGCGGATGACGGTGGCGTTGGCGAACGCATCGAGCTTTTGCACGGCTTCGCCGTGAATGTTGGTGCGGCCGGTCAGGCCCATTACTTCGGCGAGGCCGGCTTTGTTTACGTCGCGGGAGATGATTTTGGCCGCGCTAGTCAGGTCGGTGAGTAGGCCGGTGAATTCGCCGGTGGCTTCGGGGTGCTGCCGCTCTTGTTCGATGACGAAGCGAGTGAGGGTGGTGCCGATTTGCATGAGGGGCCTTGCATCCGTTGGGAGTGTTTGACAGGGGATGGAATAAAACAATACAATCCCGTCTATCCCGTCCATTGGTTAAATTCGCAACGCTACGAAGGAGAGCGAGTACCATGATCAAATTGGCGACTATGAGCAGCGCGTGTCCAGACTGGACCTTGGCCGAGGTCGTCGCTGGCATGAAGCGGCACGGCTATCAGGGGTTTGAGCCGCGCGTCGAGTGGGATCACGCCTGCGGCATTGAGGCTGCGCTGGCGGCCAAAGAGCGGCGGGACATTCGCCGGCGCATGGAGGACGAGGGCCTAGAAATCTGCTGCATTGCGACCGGGGCGCGGATGGCTGCGCCCGATGGGGCCGAGCGGGCTGGGCACGTGGAGGCCGTGAAAAAGTACATTGACTTGGCGGCTGATTTGGGCTGTGGCTTGGTGCGGGTTTTCGGCGGCCCGCGCGACCGGAGCCGCGAGTGGACAGCGGTCGTCGATTACGTGGTCGAGGGCTTTGCACAGGTATTGCCGGCCGCGGCTGAACGCGGCGTGACCTTGCTGCTGGAGACGCACGACGACTGGTGCTGCTCGGTCCCGGTGTGCACGGTCATTCAGCGGGCTGGGCACCCAAATTTGCAGGTGCTGTGGGATTTTATGCACACGCAGCGGATGTTGGAAGCTCCCGCCGAGAGCTTCCGGCTGTTGGGCACACACACGCGCCACATCCACGCCCACGATGGGCTGATCGTCGCTGGCAAGGTGCAGGTCAGCGAGGTGCTGGGCGCGGGCGTCTTTGATCACGCCGAGCCGCTGCGCTTACTTGCTGACGCTGGGTTTGCTGGGTATTGCTCGGTGGAAGTGATTTACAAGCGGGGGAGTGGAGATCGGGCCGATGCGGTGTTGGGGCAATATGCCGCGGCGTTGCGGGCACTAATTTAATACTCGGAAGGGCGATTTACAGGGCGCGAAGAAACTCTTTCAGCGGTTTCAGATCGGGCGCATTCAGGTTCCAATATGGTGAATTCACGTATTTCCGCGTACTTGCACGGGTCTCAATGCCGAGTGCTTCGCAGTAAGCATAAATTCGCGCCTTTTGATTGGGAAGTTTATATGGCGTGTTGAGGTTTCGCAAACTCCGCCACACCGCCGCCGATGATAGACGTGTTGACGTTGGAAATGTTCAGGTGTTGTAACAGGCCCTTGAGGAAGGCTCGATCGTCCGGTCCTTCGACGAATATCTGCCATTGGCTACTCATCACCTGATCTCTATATCGTGCTCAATGTTGTGCTCGTATTGATGGTACTCGTACTTATAGGAACGCACCAATCCGCTCTTATCTCTCTGCAATACGTAGCAGTTTGTCGTCTGCCGATAACCGAAAAATTCGGGCGAGTTCAGCACATCTTTCAGTGCTTTGAGGATTTCGCGGCTGTGCGTGGTGACGAAAATCTGCAAGTGCTGCTCGCGAGAAAATTCGAGAAGTGTCTTTAGGAGCGGCAGAATGGCTCGATAGTGAAGGCCATTTTCGAGTTCATCGATGAGGAGAATTTGTTCGGCCCTTAAAATGGATAGCGAGAGAATGGTTGCGGCGCGGATCATGCCACTGCCGAACATATTCAGCGGCATCATTTTCTTCAATCCGATGTCCAAGTAGGCTTTGTCGCCACTTACCGCGATTTCCGCCACGCGGGGGTTAATAATCCGTAGATATAGCAATCCGAAATGCCTTGAAAGGTTAAGGTTTTCTTTTTATATTGTCGTTTCGTTTTCTATCGTCCCTTTTTCAGGAGTGTTTTCAGCTGGTTTCTGATCGTTCTTTATCCGATTTTATCGCCAGCAACCCCGACGCCCGCGAACTCAAACGTGCAGTAGCGGTTCAGATGACTCTGTTGGGGGTCAAACAAGGTATGATTCAAGCGGTGCTCGGCGTTCCGTCGGGGTTCATCAGTACGTGGAAGAAGCGGTATCTATCTGAGGGGGTCGAATGCTTGCGCTTAGGCTATAAAGGCTCGCCGTCCTATTTGTCGGCCGCTCAGCGAGCGCAAATCACCCGCTGGTTAGCCACCCCATCACAGCCCTCGGTGGCGTCGTTGGCCTCCTATATCCAAACGCAGTTTGGCGTGGTCTATCGCTCCTCGCAGCGTTACTATGATCTGCTCTCGCAGGCGGGCTATCGTCGGAAGAAGCCCCACGCCCGTTCGCCCCAAGCCGACCCGCGCCAGGGGGTCGCACGGCGCGCCGAGAGTAAAAAAAACTAGCCGCGTATATGCCAGATCTCCAAGCGGGGCGTCTGAGTGCCTTTTTTGTCGACGAGTCGCATCTACACTGGGGCGATGCTATATCAAGGAGGAACGGGATGTCTAAGCCATCTCTTCTTGCTGAATTAGAAGAAAACATTTGTCGTTTGTCTTTAGATGAGCGGTTGCTGCTTATTGAGCGAGTGAGCCACCGGATGCGAACTGATATTTCTTCTGGTAAAACGGATATAGATACTCATGTCGATGCCCAATTGAGTAAAATGGCCGCGGATCCTGAAATTCAAAAGGAACTTCAGAAAATCAAGCATCTCGGCCTGTAGGAGAGTCCGGCCATGCCCCAATTAACCCCGTTCCAACTCAACCACTACCGCGAGCGCGGCTTCGTTCTCGTCGAAGACCTCCTCGACCCCGCGGCCGACATCGATCCCGTGTTGGCCGAATACGATGAAGTCCTCGACAGCCTCGCCAACGAGCTTTTCGCCGCAGGTCAGCTCGCTTCCACCTACGCCGACCTCGGCTTTGACGAGCGGCTCTGCCAGATATACAACGAAACCGGCCAAATTTACGCCCAGCACTTCGACATTTCGCTGCCTCAAGGCGGCATCTGCGCGGACTCGCCCATCGCGGTAGGCCCGGCCACCTTCGCGATGCTGCGCAACGAAAAGCTCCTCGACATCATCGAAAATCTCATCGGCCCGGAAATCTACTCCAACCCCGTCCAGCACATTCGCATCAAACCGCCCGAGCAGTACTTGCCCGGCATCCCCAAAGACCACCATGGCCGCATCGCCGGTTTTGCCGTCGGCGCTACGCCTTGGCACCAAGACAACGGCGTGGTTCTGCCCGAAGCCGACGCGACCGACATGCTCACCGTGTGGGTGCCGCTGACCCATGCCTTTCGCGAGCACGGCTGCATCGAAGTCGTCGCCGGCAGCCACCGCGACGGGCTGTTGCACCACTGCTCACTCAGGGGCGTCGGCCACTTTATCCGCGACCAAGACCTCGCTCTCGACCGCGTCGTCACCGCCGAGTTGAAGCGCGGCGATGTGCTCTTCATGCACCGGCGGACTTGCCATTCGTCGTTGCCCAACGTCAGCGAGCAGGTGCGAATCAGCTTTGATCTCCGCTACAATCCCACTGGCCAGCCCAGCGGCCGCCCGCTCTTTCCCGGGTTTGTCGCCCGCAGCCGCAAAGACCCTTCAAGCGAACTGCGCGACCCCGTGGCTTGGGCGCAATCGTGGTATGACGCCCGGGAAAAGCTGACGGGCAAAAACTTGCCTTCCTTCAATCGCTGGCCGCTGGAAGACCCAACCTGCGCCTGAATGCTATGATCGAGTTGGAATTGAGCGCGGCCGAACACTGCGCCCGCAAGCTAAAACCAGAGCACCTGCAACAGGCGGTTGCCGCCCTGCGCGACGATGGCTTTGTCGTCCTGCACCGCGCCATTGATCCCGCGCATATCGAAGTGTTGCGCGAGCGCATGCTCGCCGATGTCGAACCGATCCTCGACCTCGCAGATGTCCCCTATCAGTTCAACAACGGCCACTTACAGCAGGACCCGCCGCCCTTCCCGCCGTACCTCTTCCGCGCCGTGCTGGTCAACGACCTCGTCGTCGAAGTAACGCAGGCCGTACTCGGCGCGGGCGTCAAAAACGCCTTCTACAGCGGCAACACCTGCTTACCCAACACCACCCAGCAACCCCTCCACGTGGACGCGGGTCAGCTCTGGCCCAACCTCAAAGTGGCGACGCCGACCTATGGCGTTGTCGTCAATGTGCCGGTCGTCGATGCCACACCCGCAAACGGCAGCACCGAACTGTGGCCCGGAACCCACCTAGACACCACCCGCGCCATCAACGACGACACCCGCGCCGTGAACGACAGCGACATCAAGCTGCCGCCCGCAGTCGAAAGACGCCGCGCCGAGTGCAACCCTCTACAGCCGAGCGTACCTGCTGGCAGCGTGCTGCTCCGCGACATACGTCTCTGGCATCGCGGCATGCCCAACTGCACAGACCAGCCCCGCCCGATGATCGCCATGATCCACTGGGTGCGCTGGTGGCATGCGAGAAAGCCGCTCTTGTTTCCCAAAGGGACAGAAGCCCTGTTTGCGGATAGTGCGTTGGAGACGGTGGCGGAATTTGTCGATGGCCCAATCGACTACATCAGCCGCAACCGGAAATACGACTACTCAGAATAGGCCCCTCTTAGAGGCGGTCTGCAAACCTACCTTGGGTCGTGTTGAACAAGCGATAGAGCCGGTCGCTGTCCTTCCCGCAAGAACGTCACCCCGTGCCCTGACACGGGGCGGGAATTCTAGCTTTCCAAGGATCGAGGGCATCTTGCCCTCGATTCCGGACGCACCAGAAAATGCAGACGCAAAGTACGTGTCGCGTAAGCCTAAGAAGCGTTCTGAAAACTCATGTTGCTTTTGGATCGTCTTGCTTGACGCCTCTAGGGGTCATTTGTATGTTGCCGAT
Source organism: Candidatus Latescibacterota bacterium (assembly GCA_965242865.1). GTDB lineage: Bacteria > Latescibacterota > UBA2968 > UBA8231 > UBA8231. The sequence continues at coordinate 1,975,293 of CBDETK010000013.1, read as the reverse complement.
TCCTTGTTAGCTTGGCCAATCTGAAAGGAATGCGTGAGGGGCGCGTCGTGCGTCATTGGATGAGTGGGCACGGGCATGCCGCCGGCACCGGGCGGGAGTAAGCCCCCCTCACGCTCGGTTGTCGCTCCGAACCGATACAGGGGCTTGGGGCCCGCATTACCAGTGGGGATAACAAGGAGGCTACTCGCATGAAAGTCGTTGCCGGACCGCTAACGTCTAGCGCTTCCAGCCGATCACTATTCCCTGCTCGTGGTCGAGGGGGCGGCACTCCGTCTCGCGGAAGCCGGCTTGGGCCATCAGCGTTTCGATTTCCGGCCCGGTGCGCTGGTCGCCAATCGTTCCGTACATTAGCCCGAACCACTGAAACACCGCGATCAGACCTGCGGTTTTGTCCTCATTGAGCAGGTATTCCTGCACGAGTACCGGCGAGCCTACGGGCAAGGCTTGGTAGCAGCGGCGCAGCAACTCGATGCAGTGTTCGGGATCCCAATCGTGGATCACGTGGGACATGAAAAACACATCGATTCCAGCCGGAAGGGGATCGCGGAAGAAGTCGGCGGCGTGAAAGCGCACCCGCTCTTGTGCGTTGCTCTGCCGAATGGCCGCCTCGGCCGTTTTTTGGCTATAGGGCAGGTCCACGACAATGCCTTGCAGGTGCGGACAGTGCTCAGTCAGGCCGACCAGCACCCCGCCGGTGGCTCCGCCCAGATCCGCCACCGTGCGAAATGGACGGAAGTCTAGGGCCTCGGCTAGGGCCTGCCCCCACAGAATGCGCCAGCCGTGGCGGCTCGGCGCGAAAGCCGTGGTGTCCTCATTGCCTTGGGGATTGGTCAGCCACGCTGGCAGGGCTTCGGGCACCGGGGCGTTGGTGTGCAGGGCTTGCTTCATGACCCGATACCACCAGTCTTTTTCCGGGTCGGGAGGACGGGGCACGGTGCGAGCTCGGCCCCCTTCTAGGACCATTTCGCGCATCACGTCGTAGATATAGTACCGGCTGTTCGCTAGGCCTAAAACGCCGAGGCAGGCATTGGCCGCTAGGAGCACAGCGGTAGGCCGGTCCTGTAGGCCGATCCGTCGGCTGACTTGCGCGATGGTCGCCGGTCCGTCGCGCAGTGCTTCGTATAGGCCAAACTCCTCGGAGAGGACCCAAGCGGTTTTGGCCCGTTCAACATGGTGGATTTTGTAGGCAAAGTAGGGATCGGGACCGGGGCCGATGGTCAGCATGGAGGCGTTCCTTTGTTATTGGAAAAGTTGTTAAATAATACAGGGGCGGATGAACAATCACAACGCGCCCCGGCTTCTCTGGGCGGCGATCCGGTGTACAAATCTTCGCTTTTGACGTTGATGCAGGCTTAGGGGAAATTGTCATTGTCCAAGGAACTTATGCCGTGTCCCTACTTTGCGTACGCGTTTTCGGCGGTTCCCGCTGCATCCGGGATGGAAGGCAGGTGGCTGGTGTCGCGTACTTAGGGCGCATACTGAGGAGCTAATCCGTGCTCATCTCCGCTATCGCCACGGACGGCAATCGAGAAAGCCGCTGACGCCTTGTCCAATTACTACGAGCCGGGGCCGCTCGTCCTGTTGCGGCGTCCGGTGGTCCTCATCGGCTTCCCAGGCGTTGATCAACACGGGTTGGGCCGCGACTTGGCCGCCTTGAGCGGCCTGCCCCTCATCGATGTGGATCGCTGGGTCGAACACGCGGCTGGTCAGTCCTTGGTGGGGCTCGTGCAGACGCAGGGCCTAGCGGCTTTGCGCCAGTTGGAGGACCGCTTTCTCGCCCAAGCCTTGGTCGCCCGTCCGCCCGGAGTCGTCGTCTTGGGCGATGGGGTGCTGCTCAAAGAAGCCAATCTCCGGCAGGTGCTGGCCAAAGCGACCTTGGTGTACCTCAAGTTGTCGCTGGCCAGCATCTATTGGAAGCTGCGCCACCAAGCCTTGGGGCCACATCCGCTGTTGCTGCAACCGCCCGAAAGTACGGCCCAGCTCAGGCCGTTGTTGGCCGAGCGCCAAGGCGGCTTTGACCGAGCTCACGTGACGCTGGACATGGACGAGATGACGCCAGCGGCGGCCCTGCGCCACCTGTTGGATAAACTGCCCCAGTGGGTTTAGCGTAGGATTGCCCTATCCGGCCTCCAACGATACTTTTGGCCGAACTCGCCTCTGTTCCCATCCTCTCAGGAGACCGCTCATGTTAGACCCTCAGTACCTTCTCAGCGACGAGGAGATGCAGCAGTTCATAGCCGAGGGTTGTCTCACGCTCAAATCCTCCCTGCCCGCCTCCCTCCACCAAGCCATCTACCAGCGCACCGAAGCGGTCTTTGCCAAGGAGGGCAATCCCGGCAACAACATCCTGCCCCGCATCCCGGCGTTGCAACAAGTCTTTGACGATCCCGTCATCCGCGGGGCTCTCGCGTCCGTGGTCGGGCCGGATTACATCATGCACGCCCACCGCCACTGCCACATCAACCCGCCCGGCAGCCAAGGCGGCGGCTGGCACAAGGACAGCTATTGGGGCTACCACAAGGTGCGCTATCACCGCAATCGCTGGGTGATGATCTTCTACTATCCCCAAGACGTCACCGTGGAAAACGGCCCCACTGCGGTCATGCCCGGCACCCATTACTACAACGACCGCGCAGCCGACGAGAAGGACGAGCACCACTTGCCCGTCTGCGGCGCAGCCGGCACCTGTACCCTAGTGCATTTTGACTTGTGGCACCGGGCCATGCCCAATCACTCGGCCGCCAACCGCTACATGATGAAGTTCCAATTTACCCGCCTCAGCGAGCCGAGCCGGCCCAGTTGGAACGCCCAAGCCCCGGGGTGGCCGGCCAATGGCTCTGCGCCCTCTGCCAAGCACCGAGTCGTGTGGTCGCGGATATGGGACTGGCATGCGGGTGGGCCGCGCCGCGCCGAGGCCAACGGGCCAATCGAGCAACTGCGCGAGTCCCTTAACGGGACATTGGAACAACGCTTGGCCGCGACCAATGCCCTCGGCGCATCCGGGGAAAAGGCCGCCCCAGCCCTCGACGCGCTGCTCAACGCGCTGGGCGACGAGGCCGAACCTGTGCGTCTCAACGCCGTGTATGCGCTGGGTGCAATCGGTGCGGCCGCCGTAGGCCCGTTGCTTGCGGCCCTCGACGACGAGCGCGAATCCGTGCGCGAACACGCGGCGTATGCGCTGGGGGTCGTGGGGGAGGACGCAGTGGCGGCCTTGATCGCGGCTCTCGGCGACGAGCGCGCCCATGTGCGGGGTTTTGCCGCGTATGCGCTGGGCGACATGGGAGCGCGGGCGGGTGCTGAGGCCGCGGCCGCTCTGTGTGCGTTGCGCGATGACCCGGACGAATGGGTGCGGCGCAACGTGGCCGAGGCCCTCGGAACCATTGAGCTGCATCCCGAAGGAGCCGTGCCGGCGTTGGCGGCCCTGCTCGCGGACGAAGACGAGCAGGTGCGCTTCAATGCCGCGTACGCGCTGGCCCACTTCGGCCCGGCGGCCGCCGCGGCCACGGATGCGCTGGCCGAGGCTCTCAGCGACGAAAATCGCTACGTCCAAGGGCACAGCACGGCCGCCCTGCAACAGATTGGCACGCCCCAATCCCAAGGCGTCTTGCTGCACCACCTGACCACGGCGCGCTGGTGCCCCATGACGACCAAGGAGACCACGTTCTGAGCGAATCACCTATGAAGGCCGAGGTCCATCAATACATCGAAAAGCACCAAGAGCAGTTGCTCGGCACCGCGCAGGCACTCGTGCGCGTGGATACGGTCAATCCGCCGGGGCACAACTACCAAGCGATGACCGACGCGCTCTTGGAACGCTGTCAGGGCTTGGGCATGTCGGCCAAAGTCCACCGCGTCCCCGACCCAGAGGTGCGCCGCGTGCTCGGCTCGGCCGAGTTCCCGCGCTACAACCTAATCGCTCGCTGGGACGCCGGCCTGCCGCAGACCGTGCATTTCAACGCCCACTACGATGTGGTGCCCTGCGCTGGGCAGTGGCGGTTCGGCAGCCCTTTTGAGCCGGGGCTGGCCGGCGGTGCGCTCTACGGTCGCGGTGCCGGCGACATGAAAGGCTCAATTGCCGCGTTGCTGATGGCGGTGGAGGCCCTCAAGGCGCAGGATGTGCAGCCGGCTTTCAACGTCGAGTGTTCGTTCACGGCCGACGAGGAGACCGGCGGCCAATTGGGCGCGGGATGGATCGTACACAAGGGGCTGGTGAACGCCGATTTCGCGGTCGTCTGCGAGGGGGCGGCCGGGACGCAGGTCGGCTGCGGTCACAACGGCGTGTTGTGGTTGGAGGTCGAGCTGACGGGCAAGGCCGCACACGCTTCTCGGCCCGAACAAGGGGTCAATGCCTTTGAAGCCATGGTGGATGTGGTGCAAAAGCTGCGAGCCTACAAGGCGCGCCTCAACGCGGCCGAACACCGCTATGTGGACTCCGATGGCGAGGCCCGCAACCCAACGCTCAACATCGGCGGCACCTTCTCGGGCGGGGCGGGCGACAAAATCAACACCGTGCCCGCCCGCGCCCGCTTTTCGCTGGACCGCCGCTTAGTGCCCGGCGAACAAATCGCGGCTGTTGAGCGCGGGCTGAGACGCGCCGTGGCCACGCCGTCGCCCTGCCGGGTGACCGCGCCCTTGCGGATTGAGCCGTGCGTCGTCGCTGCCAATCACGCGCTGCCCCAAGCCTTTGCGCGGGCCGTGCAAGCCGTGCGTCGCCGCGCCGCCAGCTACCGGCTCAGTTCTGGCTTTACGGACCTGCACTACTTTGCGGTCGCCGGGGGCTTGCCCGGCATTGGCTATGGCGTAAAGGGCGAGCGCATTCACGGAGTAGATGAGCGCGTGCGGGTGCGCGATTTGGTGTTGACGGCCCGCACGTACGCCGAGTTTATGCTGCGCGGCTTGGAGGCCCAGTGAGCGAAAACCTGCAACGCTTTTTGTGGACGGCGTACGACCGCTTGGGAGGGTTGGTGGGCTACAACTTGTTATGGAGCGCGTTGAGCTTGCCTTGGATCGGCGGGGCTTACCTGCTTTTGCAACTGGGGTTTGGGCTGGGCGGCTTGGGCTTGGTGGGGACCGCTGTCTTAGCCGGTGCCTTGCTATTGGGTGCGCCGGCCACGGCCGTGCTCTTCGCGGCGGGAGCGGCTTGGGCGCGGGGCCGGGACTTTGGCCTGCGGGCCGGCTGGGCGGCTGGCCGCACGCTCTTTTGGCGCGCCCTTGCGCTGGGCTTGCTGGTGGTCTCGGCAGTCGCGCTGGTGCTGGTCAACGTGGTCTTTTACCAGCGGCTGGGCGGTTGGTTGGGGGTGTTTTTGGGCGGGCTGATGGTTTGGTTCCTGCTGCTGGTGGGCATGGTTGCGATGTACGTTTTTCCGGTGCTGGTCACCCAAGAGGGGTCGGTGTGGGGCACGGTGCGCTACAGCTTTCTGCTGTCGATTGATAACGTAAAGCTGTCGTTGGTTTTTCTGCTGACCGCTGTCTTGGCCTTGGGCCTGAGCGTGGCTTCGGGCTTGGGCTTGTTCTGCGGCGGTCTGTCGGCGTGGGCCTTGTGGATCAGCGTTGGCTTTCGCGCGCTCTTGCCCAAGTACACCGGCCAACCCCTGCCCCGCGAAGCCCCGCGCCGGCTGCGCGAACTGGTTCGCCCTTGGGAGGCTTGAGCATGGACTTGCCCAAACTGATAACGGGCCGCGCAATGGCCGAGGTCGATCGGCGCACCCTGGCCGAGGCCGGCATCTCCAGTGCTGAACTCATAGAGCGGGCGGGGGCCGAGGTGGTCGCGGCCATTGCGGCGCGCTGGGATGGCTTGGCCGGTTTGCAGGCCGTAGTCCTGTGCGGCAAGGGCCACAATGGCGGCGATGGCTTGGCCGCGGCCCGGCTCTTGCACGGTGGCGGCGGCTCGGCGCGCGTCTTCCTCGCGGCCGATCGCACGGCCATGCGAGGAGCAGCGGCCGAGCACTTGCAGCGCTGCGAACAGGCCGGCTGTGCGGTCGAAGTGCTCGGCGCAGACTTGGCCCCGCTCGACGCGGCCCTCCGCAAAGCCGACTTGGCGATTGACGCGCTGTTGGGAACCGGATTGCGCGGCGCACCCCGTCCCGCTATGGCCCGGGTCATTGAGTGCCTCGCCCAGTGTGCGCGACCCGTGGTGGCGGTGGATATTCCCTCGGGGGTCGAAGCCGACAGCGGAAGGGTTGACGGCGCGGCCGTGCAAGCCGTGCTGACGGTCACCTTTGGGTTGGTCAAAGTCGGGCACCTCTTTTATCCCGGCCGAGCGCATTGCGGGGCGTTGCACTTGGCCAATATCGGCTTCCCCGAACCCATCCTGCGCGACGCGACCGCCCCAGCCCTGCTGCTTGCGGCCGAGGGGCTTGGGCCGCTCGTGCCGCGCCGCCGCGGCGACGAGCACAAGGGAAGTTGTGGAACAGCGGTCGTGATCGCGGGATCGGTGGGCATGACCGGGGCGGCCGCGCTGACGGCAGATGCTGCACTCAGAAGCGGGGCGGGGCGCGTCCATTTAGGGGTGCCGGCCAGTCTCAACGACATCGTCGAGGTCAAGCTCTCTGAGGTGATGACCCGGCCATTGCCCGAAGTACGCAAGCGGCGCTGTTTGTCGCTGCGGGCCTTGGGCGAAGTGCAGGCTATGTTGACGCGGGCCGATGTCTTGGCCTTGGGGCCGGGCTTGGGCCGCTATCGAGAGACCGCAGAGCTGGTGAGACGGCTGGTGTTGCGCACCGAGCAACCCCTCGTTTTGGATGCGGACGGGCTGAGTGCCTTTGCCGGGCGGGCCGACGCGCTCAAGGCCCGCTCGGCCCGGCTGGTTCTCACGCCCCACGTGGGTGAGTTCGCCCGCTTGAGCGGGTTGGACAAACAACAGATTGCCGCCGCGCCCATGGCGGTGGCCCGCGACTTTGCCGGCGAATTTGGGGCGACGCTCGTGTTGAAGGGCGCCCCGACCGTCGTGGCCTTGGCCGATGGGCGCATGGCCGTCAATCCTACGGGCAATGCGGGCATGGCTACGGCCGGCGCGGGCGACGTGCTGACCGGGGTCATCGCCGGGCTGATGGCCCAAGGGCTGGGCGCGGATGAGGCGGCTTGTCTCGGAGTCTATGTCCACGGTCTGGCCGGGGATCGGGCGGCCGAGCGGCTGGGGGAATGGGGGATGCGGGCGGGCGATATAGCCGACGAAATCGCCTTGGCTTTGGTGGATGCGGCGCGGTCTGCTTGACATGTTTGGAGCGATGCTGTACTCTGAAAACGGAAATGGAACCGAGGTGCCGCTGTGGGTGCTTCTTGGCTTTTGCACATTTAATTTACAGGGCTTGCACTATGGCCGACGTCAAAGACGCCATTGAAGAAATGATCGAAGAGTCCTACCTGCTGGGGCTTTCGGAAGAGGAGATCCTCGCGGATTTCAGCCGCTTTATCGATACCTGCTACACCGTTATTGAAGACAACGTAAAAAGCCGCGAAGCGCTCAGCCGCTTGGCCGAGAATTTGGCGCGCGAGAAAACCAATACGCGCGACGCCGACCTCGCTGTCCCGCTGGCCCAGGTCGCGGCCCAGGACGCCCAGCGGGTCTGCGCTGAAAAAGCGGCGCGCCGCAAGCGCATGGTCCTAAAGGCCATTGCCGACTACGACCCCCACCTCGTCCGCCTCATCAACGAGCAGCGCTTTCAGGTCGATCTCAGGGAAGTCCACAAGCGCAACGTCCGTCCGAGCCTCGATTGGGAGCGCTGCGGCCAACTCGCGCTCCAAGCCAGCATCACCGCCGTAATCGCGCTCACCCTGCTCCTCATTTATCTAAGGCTTTAACCGCCTGCATGGGGCCGCGAGGGATGGGTTTTAGTTGATCCGTCGCGGTATTATGTCAAGGAGAGATTGAAATGTCCGCCGATTTCTACGTCCACATCGTCGAATCGCCAGCGCCAGCAGAACTGCGCGATCTCCGCACCGAGGGCCAAGCGCTTTGCTCGGTTCTCGACATCGCCGGAATTCCATACTGGTACAGCCTCGCCGTTGACTTGGATGAGTTCCACATCGCCATGACCGCTGAGGTGGACGAGGCGATAGACGAATTCCACAAACCGCCAATCCTGCATCTGAGCACGCACAGGAGCGAGCAGGGCATTCAGCTTACCAATCAGGAAGAGCTCCTTTGGTCCGACCTCGCCGACTATATTCGGCCCATTAACGAAATCCTCAATGGCGGCCTGGGCGTGTGTATGTCGTGCTGCGGTGGAGCGCATGGTGTGCAAATGGTCATTCGCCGAGAGAAGCTCCCTTATAAATGGATCGCGGGATCATTCGCCGACGGTACGATCCCGGACATTGCGTTGGCCTACTCTGTCTTTTACCGCCGATTCCACTGTGGCGATTATGAGGACGATCAAGATTTAATTAACAGAGTACGTGCCGCCTCGGGCATTGCTGATTTCAATATATGGGATGGCGAGCGAATACAAGAGAAATACTTGCAGGGTCAATACGAGCAACTTGTACAGATAATCCGCGAGCAGCGCGTGGAGCGCATCCGCGAGCAGCGCATGGAGCGCATCCGTGAGCGCGTCCGCGAGCGCATCCGCCAGCGCGTCCGCGAGGAGTACGTCGAAAAGATCACCGCTCGGAACCGCGAGGCCATCATCCAAGAGACGATTGATAGGGTCTTGGCGAGAAGGCGCGAGGAAGCACAAGCGGCACGGCAGGTCCGTGTGCGAAGACGCGCTAGGCCCGACAAAGAGCAAATCTCGCCTACACTCTATAAGGAACGCATCGTCTGCAACCCGCAGATACTGGCGGGCAAGCCCACGGTGCAAGGCACTCGCATCTCTGTGGAACTGATAACCAACCTGTTGGAAAACGGCAGCACCGTAGATGACATTATGCAGAGCTATCCCCACATAACCGAAGCAGATATTGAGGCTTGCCGACAGTACAAGGCCACCGGGGCCAAGTTGTCCAATGTCACTTGGGAAGACCTCGACGCCATTATGGACGGCGAAAGAGCATGAGAATATTGGCCGACTAATCTGCCGCCATAACGTGCCGGCACCTTATGGCGTAACTTTGTTCCGCATACACAATGACGTACCTGATGAGCAAGAGAATAAAAAATAAGCGGAGAAAAAAGAGACTTACGGTACTTAGAAGCTGTCTGAAAACCCACCTTGGGACATGTTGAACCAGCTATACAGACGGTCTTCGTCTTTCCCGCGAAAGCGGGAATCCAGCCGGTATCGTTTAGACGCAAGGGACAACCAGAGTTTTCAGACAGCCTCTTATTATTCCGTGTAAAACTCAAAATGGGGCTGAATCCAGCCTTTTGGGAAAAGGAATAGGACATTATCCACCAAGGAAACCTCATGGCAAAGACTGGCAAAAGCGTTGAAGGAACCTTCAACCAAGCATTAGGGGCGGCTCTTGTTGCGACAACTGCACGTTGGCGGGCGAAGTCCAGTATCGTTCAAGTGGAGCAAACGCAGACGCTGGCGGGTGCGGGCAACAGGGCCAAGCGGCCCGACATTTTGATCGTCGATGCCCTATCGCCGCCGGTGATCATAGAGACATCGTTTGGCAAGGCCGATGCGGATAAGGATGCCAAGGCGCGCCTAGGAGCACGGACCGCGGACCGCGGCCTCCAAGTTGACACCACGCTGGCACTGTATATTGACCCGAAGTACCGAACCCTTGCGCTGCCGGAAATCAAGGAGGCGTTGGTTAGCGGTAAGAAGATGCAGTATGCGCTCCACCAACGGATCGACAATGAGGAATTTCGGCGCTGGCCTACGAAGGGATTCATAAGAGGCACCGTCCATGACATAGCGCGGCTCCTGTCCGCAGCGGCATTGCCGAGAGAGTCTGTGGAACAGGTTGCGTCAGATATCGCCGAGCGGGTGAATCAGTCGGCTGACCTGCTCGAAACGGCGTTGTCGCCAAAGCAACTTCAACAGGTTGCGGCCCTCGTACAGCAGCGGACGCCGTTGAAGGGTCTGCGGACCACGATGGTACTGTGGCTCAATGCGCTACTTACCCAACAGCGGCTTTCCATGCAGGGAGTGGAGGAGATACCCCCCTTAGATTTTAGTGCCTCTCCGTTGCCTGTTCCTTCCAAGCAAGTGGAGGTGTGGCAGGCCGTTCTTGGAGAGAACTGGCGTTCGATTTTCGATCCGGCTATTCGCGTCCTTAGCAAGTTGGGGAACATCCATCCCAGTGCGACCGGACAAGCACTCAAGCAACTCATTCGTGCGGTAGAAAAAATCGAACTGGCCCGCCTCGGGCTATATATCAACGTCGGGGCGGAGTTGTTTCCTAAGCTAAGTGAAGACAGAAAGCGGGCTGCCGCTTTCTACACGCAACCCGCTACCGCGGAATTGCTTGCTGCTTTGACGATCCGGGCTGATTCACTACGGCGCAACCAATGGCGATCGGGTCGATTGTTTGAACGCTGTAGGCTAGCGGATTTAGCGTGTGGAACCGGGACGTTATTGCGGGCCGGATACCGGCGTATTAGCGAATTACATGAACAAGCCGGGGGCACGGAGGAGACCGTCCGTCAACTTCATCGTACCGCTATGGAGTCGGGCCTGATTGGAACGGATGTCAGCCCTATTGCCGCACATTTGACTTCATCTTCCTTGGCAGCCCTCGGTTCGGGCGAACCGTATGGCGACACGCAGATTGGGTGGGTAGCTGTGGGGGGCGTCGGCTTGACCGGGGCACTCGAGTACTTTCATACCGACGAGGTGAGAGACTTATTTGAAGATGTTGCCGGTCGAGCTACGGGCGGTGGAAGCGGTGCTCTTTCTGTCGTCATAGGTGCAGAGAGCGTTGACTGGATTCTAATGAATCCGCCGTATTCTCGGACTAGAGGAGGGCAAAGTGCTTTTGACATTGCCGGGTTGACCGAAAGTGAACGCAAGGCATGTCAGAAGAGGTGGGGCCGCTTGGTGAAGAACGAGCCTGTTAATAATAAGGCCGGCATGGCAGCATCGTTTCTGGCACTGGCAAGAAGGAAAGTTAGGCGCAATGGGCGCATCGGGTTTGTGCTGCCGCTGACGGCCGCATTCGCCGATTCGTGGGCGGTTACGCGGCAGATGATCGAACGAGAATTCACGGATATTACCGCTATCGCGGTGGCCGCTGGCCAAGCATTGGGACAAGAAGCACTGTCCGCGGACACTGATATGGAAGAAATGTTGCTGGTGGCAACACGGCGTCCGATGAAAGATGAGGGCAACGCGGCCCCCATTCACTGCGTGACGCTCCATAGCCCGCCTATCCGGATCGGGGAGGCCGGAGAAATTGCCCGTGCTATTGGGGCAGCCCTCAAAGGTATTGGCGGAGCAGGCACAAGCCGGCCCATCAGGGTTGGTGAAGACGAATTGGGTCAGGTGGCGGTGTTCGATGCTGGTGGGAATGGTGCGCCGTGGAGTCCGCTTGGGGTTAAGCATGCGGGGCTTGCCTTTGCTGCGGACGGACTGACGACGGGGAAACTTACCCACCTTGGGGATGCACTCATACCCCTCGGCGTGGACATGTCCACCATCGGGGAAGTGTTTGAAGTCGGGCCTACGCATCATCTGATTGGCCATTTGCATGGCGGCGATGAGATAGGTGCTTTCGAGTTCCACCCGGTGATAAGCTCCACGGATGCCATTGGCAAGGATCGGGCACTGTGGGAAGCAAACGGTGAGAAGCAGCGAAGGCTCGTGGTATTGCCTACACACAAAGGAAGTGCCCCAGCTAACGTCGGATCGGATCGCGATCGGCAGGCCATGCGAGCGTGTCAGAGCACTCTATTCTACGCACGTAACATGCGGTGGACGTCACAAGCACTCCTTGCCGCGACGACTAGGAGATCGGCACTGGGCGGTCGCGCTTGGACAACGCTTGGCCACGAAGATGCACGAGTCCTCAAGGCGTTTGCGTTGTGGGCGAACTCGACATTTGGCATGGTGATGCATTGGACAAAAGGACAGCGCACACACGCAGGTCGTTCTACTACGCAGATTGGGGCGTTGAAGCGGGTCCCGTGTCCGCGTTTAGACTGCCTAGATGATCCGGCACTGGATCAAGGGATAGCTGACTTTGACAAGCTGTCCAAAACCGATCTGCTGCCGGCTTGCCAAGCGCATGTCGATCCAACGCGAATCGCCATCGACGAGGTCGTTGTCCGCCTGCTGGGCTTGCCGCACAGCACCATGAAGGCACTCGAAGACTTGCGGCGGCTGTGGTGCAGCGAGCCGTCGGTGCATGGGTCAAACCAAGCTGCGCTACGAAGGATGTAAATCTTGGGATTTTCAGCTTTCTGGGGTCTGGACCGTGCAGATGCGGCATCCGAGCAAAGCTGCATAGCCCTCTCCTTTCGTCTCCACTAAAACTCCATGCCCAAACGCACTGACATCCAAAAAATAATGCTCATCGGCTCCGGCCCCATCGTCATTGGCCAAGCCTGCGAGTTTGACTATTCGGGGACGCAAGCCTGTAAGGCGCTGGCCGAAGAAGGCTACGACATCGTCTTGGTCAATAGCAATCCGGCCACGATTATGACCGATCCCGAAGTGGCCGCCCGGACTTACATTGAGCCGATTACGCCCGAGATTTGCGCGCGGATCATGGCCGAGGAAAAGCCGCAGGCCCTCCTGCCGACGCTCGGCGGCCAGACCGCGCTCAACACGGCGGTGGCCTTGGCCGAAAGCGGCGCGCTCGCCGAGCACGGCGTCGAGATGATCGGCGCACCGCTCGACGCCATCAAGATGGCCGAAGACCGCGAGCTCTTCAAAGCCGCCATGGACCGGGCCGAGTTGGACATGCCCCGGGGGGCTTTCGTCCACAGCCTCGAAGAGGCCCAAACCCACCAAGCCGACTTGGGCTACCCCACGATCATCCGCCCCTCCTTTACGCTGGGCGGCTCGGGCGGCGGCGTGGCGTACAACGCCGAGGAATTTGAGCGGATCGTCCGCCACGGCCTCGACCTAAGCCCGATTGACGAGGTGCTGATCGAGGAATCAGTGCTCGGGTGGAAAGAGTTTGAGCTGGAGGTCATGCGCGATCACCGCGACAACGTGGTCATTATCTGCTCAATTGAAAACTTCGACCCCATGGGGATTCACACCGGCGACAGCATCACGGTCGCGCCGGCGCAGACCTTGTCCGACAAGGAATACCAGCAGATGCGCGACGCGGCCATCCGCATCATGCGCGAGATCGGGGTGGATACCGGCGGGTCCAACATCCAATTCGCGGTCGACCCCACCAACGGCCGCATGGTCGTCATCGAGATGAACCCCCGGGTCTCGCGCTCCTCGGCGCTGGCGTCCAAAGCAACGGGCTTTCCTATCGCCAAGATCGCCGCCAAACTGGCCGTGGGGTACGGGCTGGACGAAATCCGCAACGACATCACCCGCGAGACCCCGGCCTCCTTTGAGCCGACCATCGACTACGTAGTGACCAAAATTCCGCGCTTTACCTTTGAAAAGTTTCCCAGCACGCCCGACGCCCTCGACACCCAGATGCGCTCGGTGGGAGAAACCATGGCCATTGGCCGGACCTTTAAGGAGTCCCTGCAAAAGGGCCTGCGCTCGCTGGAGGTCGGCCGCGCCGGGTTTGGCGCCGACGGCAAGGACCTCAGCGCGGCCAAGGTGGCCGACAAGGAACTGCGCGAAAAATTGATGCGTCCCAACTCCCAGCGCATGGCGTACCTCAAGCTGGCCATTGCCAAAGGCTATACCCACGATGCGATCTACGGCCTCACGGGCATTGATCCGTGGTTTCTCGACCAGCTCTACCAGCTTTTTGAATTGGAGCAGCAGCTAGCGCGAGAAGACGCCTTGGCCGATGCGGCCTTATTGCGCCGCGCCAAGGAGTGGGGATTTAGCGACCGCCAGCTAGCCCATCTCCGCGGCTGCGACGAGGCGAGCGTCCGCCGCCGTCGCCGCGAGTTGGCCATTCGCCCGGTGTACAAAACGGTCGATACCTGCGCCGCAGAGTTTGAAGCCCACACGCCCTACCACTACTCGACGTACGACCGCGAGGACGAGGTCGTGCGCTCGTCGCGCCAGAAAATCGCCATCCTCGGCGGGGGGCCAAACCGCATCGGCCAAGGGATTGAGTTCGATTATTGTTGCGTACACGCGTGCTTCGCGCTGCGCGAAATCGGCTACGAAACCATCATGATCAACTCCAATCCCGAGACGGTCAGCACCGATTACGACACGGCCGACAAGCTCTACTTTGAGCCGCTGACGATCGAAGACGTGCTGCACATCGTCGAGCGCGAAGCCCCGGACGGCGTCATCGTGCAGTTCGGAGGCCAGACGCCCCTGAACTTGGCCGCCGAACTCGCACGCGAGGGCGTGCCCATCATCGGCACCTCGCCCCGCAGCATCGACTGGGCCGAGGACCGCCGGCGCTTTGGCCAACTGCTCGACGAACTGGGCATCCGCCAGCCGGCCAACGGCATGGCCGCCAGTTGCGCCGAGGCCGGCGCAATCGCCGAGCAGCTCGGCTTCCCGGTCTTGGTGCGGCCCTCGTACGTGCTCGGCGGGCGGGCCATGGTCGTCGCCTACGATGTCGGGGGCCTTGAAACGTACATGAACGAAGCCATTGAGGTCGCGCCCGAGCGGCCCGTGCTCATCGACCGCTACCTGCAAGGTGCGGAGGAATTTGACGTGGATGCCGTGGCCGACGGGACGGACGTGGTCGTCGGCGGGATCATGCAGCACATCGAGCACGCGGGTGTGCATTCGGGCGACAGCGCCTGTACCTTGCCGCCCTACGACACGCCGGCCGAGCACATCGAGGCCATGCGCGAACACACCCACGCGCTGGCGCGCGCCCTCGGCGTGGTCGGCCTGATGAACGTGCAATACGCGGTCTATCAAGGCGAGGTCTATGCCATTGAAGTGAATCCCCGGGCCTCGCGCACCGTGCCGTTTGTCAGCAAGGCCATTGGCCGCCCGCTGGCCCAGATCGCGGCCCGGGCCATGGTGGGCATGAGCTTGCGCGAACAGGGCTTTACCGCGGAGGTCGCGCCGGCGCACATATCCGTCAAAGAAGCCGTGCTGCCCTTTATAAAATTCCCCGGGGCCGATAGCCTGCTGGGGCCGGAGATGAAATCCACCGGCGAAGTCATGGGCATCGGCCCCGACTTTGGCACGGCCTTCCTCAAGGCGCAGATGGGAGCGGGTTCGCTGCTGCCAGCGCGCGGTCGGGTCTTTATCAGCGTAGCCGATTGCGACAAAGAGGAGGTCTTGCCGGTGGCCCGCCGGCTGTGCGCGGCCGGGTTTGAGTTGGTGGCTACGCAGGGCACGTGCCATTTTCTCGGCCAGCACGGCATCGCGGCCGAGCGGGTGCGCAAAATCCACGAAGGGCGTCCGCACATCGAAGACGCCATTCGCAGCCGCCAGATCGACCTGATTATCAACACCCCCCTCGACGAGCCTTCGCACTACGACGACTTTGCGGTGCGGCGAGCCGCGGTCGTAACCGGCGTGCCCTACACGACGACCTTGGCCGGGGCCCGCGCCGCGGCCGCGGGCATCGAAGCACTGCAACGCGCCGAACTAGGGGTGCGATCCCTGCAGGATTACCATCGGGGCTAGGAGGCGGCTCGTGCGGATCGCGCCCACCGGCCGCTTGCTGCTGGCTTGTTGTCTGGCGATTTCGGCCTGCGTCTATTTCAACACGTTTTACAACGCCAAAAAATTCTTCCGCCAAGCCGAGAAGGAACGGCGCAAGCACGAAGAGACCTACGCCGACTGGGCCTTTGACCGGGCCGGTCCCGAATTGCAGCGGCAGCGCTCGCCGCAGGCCGACCAACTCTACGACAAAGTGGTGCGCAAGGCGTCCAAGGTGCTCGACGAGTACAAGGAGAGCGACTTGGTCGACGACGCCATGTTTCTGATTGGCCAATCCTATTACTGGCGCGGCGAATACCTCAATGCCCAAGAGTCCTTCCGCGACTTGGAGACCTTTTTCCCGTCCAGTCCGTACTTCGACCGAGCCCGCTACTGGCGCGCCCGCTGCCTAGCGGGGCAGCGGATCGACGATCAAGCGCAGGCCCTCTATCGAGTGCTTTTTGCCGAGGCCCAAGAAAAGGTCGCCGTCCAAGCCGGCCTGCACTTGGCCGAGATGGCGCACGACCGCGGGGATTACATCGCGGCCATGCGGGCATATCAGGCGGTGCTAACGGCCTTTCCCCAAAGCGCGGTGCGCGCCGAGCTGTGGTTGCGCTTGGGCGAGGCGTTGATGGCCTTAGCGGAGCCAGCCCGCTTCGACGAGGCCCTCGCGGCCTTTGACGAGGTACTGCAGGCCGGTCCGAGCGCGGACCAAAAGTATCGCGCCCTGCTCAACAGGGGCCGCACCCTCTACGCTCTGGGCGCGGCCGACGAGGCCCTCGCCACGTATCTCAGCCTGCTCGACGAGGGCCGCTTCCGCCGCTTTGAGGGCCGCACCCGGCTCCTCATCGGCGAGTGGTATCAGGACCGCCGCTTGCTCGACCAAGCCCTCGCCGAGTACGAGCAGGTCCGCAACGACTTTCCCCAGACCCCCTCTGCGGCCATGGCCCTGTACCGCAGCGGCTTGCTGCATCTGCAGGAATACGGGGATACCGAGCGGGCGCGCGATTATCTCGAAGAGAGCAGCCGCGAGAGCCCGGGGGCGCAGGGCGTGCTCTTGGCGCAGGAGATGCTGGGGCATCTGCGGCGGCTGCACCAGTTCCAGCGCCAGATCCACCGCGCGGATTCGCTCTACGCGGACTCGCTCGGCGCAGTGCAGGGGCCGCTGTTGTGGCCGGCCGCAGCGCCTCCGGCCGACACCGTGGTCGTGGCGCGGAGTTTGGCGGTGCTAGACGACCTGTTCAGCGCGTGCGAGCTGTACCGCGACGAGATCGGGCAGGCCGATTCGGCCCGCGCGTACTACGAGGAAGTAATCCGCCGCTTCCCGGACAGCGACCAATTGTCCCGTGCGGTGTACAGCCTCGCTTGGATCGAATTGCACCAGCGCGGAGACGAAGCGGGCGCTAGGCCCCACTTGCTGCGGCTGATCGAGGAGTTTCCCACCTCGGCCCACGCCAATGAGGCCCGCCGCCTGCTGGGGCGAGAAGCCGAGGCCACCGCCGAAGAGCTGGCCGCCCGGGCGTTTGCGCGGATCGAGACCTTGCGCCTAGCGCAGCCGACAAACCCCGCGGCGTACATCCCCCTGTTGGACAGTTTGAGCCGGGCCTTCGCCGGTACGCATACCGGGGGGCAAGCGGCGTTTTTGGCGGCCAATACCTACGAGAATGTAGTAGGGGATACGGCCGCGGCCGAGGAGCGCTATCAATTGTTGCGCGCCGAGTTCGCTGAGACGCGGTTTGGCAAGCTGGCCCAGCAGCGGTGGGAAGTGCGCGAGGAAAAGCTCATCGACAAGCTGGAGCGCAGCCTCAAGGCGGTCGGCGGCCAGCTCGCCCCGGGGGAGCACATTGAGCTGCTCGCCTTGGAGCCAGACACGCTCGACTCCGTGTCCTTGGCGCGCAAGTACATCGGCTTTGCCGAGCGCGCCCAGCGGCGCGGGGACATTGCGCTAGCCCGCGATTTTTACGAGCGGAGCATCGACCAGCAGGCCACCAACCCGCGCGCCCTGTATCAACTCGGCACCATCAACTCGGAGGAAGGCTATTTCAACGACGCCATTGATTTCTATCGCCAAGCCCTGTCCTTTGACCAGCGGAACCTCAGCCTCTACTACCGGCTCTGGCACTCCTTTACCGAGCAGGGCCTAGCGGACTCGGCCAACCACTACCTGCGCGAGGTCGCCCGGCGCGACCGCAACAGCCCGCAAATTCGCTTCTTGGTGGAGGAGCACCCGGATTTTCAGGCGAGCGAAGACTTGGACATCCAAGCGATGATCGCGCTCGATTTATCGCTCCCCGCCGACGAGCTCGGGTGGAAGGAGGGCGACCTGTCGCTGAGCGATTGGCCGCTGGTCCGGCAAGTGGTGCGACCCGTTTATCCGGCCACGGTCGCGGATTCGGCCGAGGTATTGCTCGACGTGCTGATCGACCGCGAGGGGCGGCCCGAGCAAGTAGAAGTCTTTCGCGGCGACCCCCCGTTTGTGGAGCGCGCGGTCGCAGCCGCTTATGGCTATCGCTTTTATCCGGCGGTGCGCCGCAACGGCGCGGCGATCAAGTCTTGGGTTGAGTTGACCGTGCCGTTTGCGCAAGCCGAAGGGGCCGAGCCGTGATTGACGAGCCAGCGCGCCTGTTGAGCCAGCGCGAAGTCGCGGCCGACTTCTATTGGGCGCGTCTCAACGCACCTCGCATTGCCACGCGCATTGAGCCGGGCCAGTTTGTCAACATCCAAGTCGGCGCGGGGACCGCTCCCTTGTTGCGCCTCCCCCTGAGCGTGAGCGGCGTAGATCGCAAGGCCGGTAGCATCGAGGTACTGTTCGAGGAGGTCGGGCCTAAGACGCACGCACTGCGTCAACTCGGGCCGGACGCCACCCTGCCGACCCTCGGCCCGCTGGGCAAGGGCTTCGCGCCGCCGCCCGAAGGGGTGCGCGTCGTATTGGTCGGCGGTGGCATTGGCGTGCCGCCGCTGCTGTACTGGGGGTTGGAGCTGAGGCAGCGGGCACACCAGACGGTGCTGTTGGTCGGGGCGCGGACAGCGGACAAGCACCTGCCCCACGAGTTGCTCGCGCCGGCCGCGGACATAGTGCGCTGCGCCACGGACGACGGCAGCCTCGGCCACGCCGGCTTGGTCACCGATCTGTTGCAACACGAGCTCGCTGCAAACGGGCCGGGCGCGGTCTATTGCTGTGGCCCGCACGGGATGATGCAGGCCGTGGCCGCTCTATGCCTAGCGGCCCAAGTGCCGTGTCAGGTTTCTCTCGAAGAGTACATGGCGTGCGGCATTGGCATCTGCGTGGGCTGCGCCGTCGCGCTCAAGACGGAAAAAGGCGCCCCGGACTACGGCCGCTATGGCCGCGTCTGCGTGGATGGGCCGGCGTTTGATGCGCGGCAGATACAATGGAGCAGCGCATGGCCGACCTGAGCCTAGACTTTGCTGGGGTGCGACTGCGCAACCCGGTGCTGCTCGCTTCGGGCACGTGCAACTACGGTCAGGAGCTGGTGCCGCTGACCGATTTTGCCCGCTTGGGTGGGCTGGTCACCAAAACCATTACTCCGCAGCCCCGCGGCGGCAACCCGCCCCAGCGCATCGTCGAGACGCCGGCCGGGCTGCTCAATTCCATTGGCTTGCAAAACCCCGGGTTGGCGGCTTTTGCCGAGGAGCAATGGCCCTTGTTGGCCGGTTTGGACGCGCCCGTCGTGGTGAACATCGCCGGATTCTCGGTCGAGGAGTTCGGGCAGATGGCGGCGCGTCTCGAAGCGTTGGCCGGCATTGCCGCGCTCGAAGTCAATATATCCTGTCCCAATGTTGAGGCCGGGGGCGACAATTTTGCCACTCGGCCCCAGACAGCCGCGGCCGCCATTGCCGCGGTCCGCGCTCGCACGCAGCGACCGGTCATCGCCAAGCTGACGCCCAATGTCGCGGACATTGCCGAGATTGCCCGCGCCGTAGTGGATGCGGGTGCGGATGCAGTGTCCCTGATCAATACGCTCGTTGGCATGGCCATTGACGTGGAGCGGCGGCGGCCGGTCTTGGGCGGCACGACCGGTGGCTTGTCCGGCCCGGCGATCAAGCCCGTAGCCCTCGCCATGGTGTGGAAGGTGGCCCAAGCAGTGCCCGTGCCCGTCATGGGCCTCGGCGGCATCACCTCGGCGCGCGATGCCCTAGAATTTATGATTGCCGGTGCTTGCGCTGTCCAAGTCGGCACGGCCAGTTTCACCAACCCCAACGCCGGCGTCGAAATCGCCGAGGGCCTCCACGCCTATTGCGACGAGCGCGGCATTGACCGCCTCGCCTCGCTGGTGGGCAGCTTGCGGGTTTAGTGGCTTCAAAGGAGACGACGATGAGTAGAGCTTTTGTTGTCAGAACGCCCCGCGGCCAAGGGGCTTTTGTGGTTTGCCTAGCCTTCGTCTTGCTGGTGGGTTGCGATAACAGCGTGCGCCCGGCCGAGCGAACCGCGGTTATCACCATAGGCCCTTATACCGAAACCTGTCAGGGGCTTATCGAGCAGGAGTGTTTCCTCATCTACAATGACGAGCGGCAACGGTGGGAATTGTTCTATGAGAGCATAGAAGGATTCGACTTTGCCGCTGGGTTTATCTATACGCTGAAAGTGCGGCTGGTGGACCGGGGGGAGGGAATCCAAGATGTAGGCCGGTACGCCTACCACCTCGTAGAAGTGCTGAGCAAAGAAGAGGTGTCCGCAGAAAACTTTGACGACCGCGATGCGCCCTAATTTGTTGCTCTGCTCTTTTTTTACACAATACTCTGAATGCTCACTCATCCTTGACAAGAGCGGCCCGCGTGAATATCCATGGCAAGGCGTACTCAAAGCGAGTGTCGCGCCATTCCCTTCTACTACCTCCTAACAATATCAAGGAGAAAACAATGTTGTTGAAATCCCTCAAAACCCTGCTCGGGTTCGGCCTGTTGGGCTTCGTCGGTGTTTGGATGGGCTGCTCGTCCGACACCTCGCCAGTAGCTCCCCAAGCTGCCGGCAAAACCCACCTGACCCTGACCAGTCCGACAGACTCTGACGGGGACGGCATCCCCGACGCCGATAGCACACCGACCTACGTTACGTTCGCCGACTCCAGTCTGGAGCGTGCGGTGCGGACAGCACTGGGGTCCCAGGTGGGGGGGGACCCCACCAGCAGCTTGACGGACCCTACCGTGCCGCCCCTTAGACCGACTGATCTGGCTACCCTGACCAAGCTCGACGCGAGTGGTAGAGGCATTCAGAGCTTGGACGGCCTCCAACATGCTACGGCCTTGGACACTCTGTATCTGTTCAGCAACAAGATTACGGATGTGAGTCCGCTGTCCAGCCTGACCAACTTGAAAATGTTGAGCCTGGACAGAAACAAGATTACGGATGTGAGTCCGTTGGGCAACCTGACCAACTTGAAAGGGCTGCATCTGTACATCAACAAGATTACGGATGTGAGTCCGCTGTCCAGCCTGACCAACTTGAAACGGTTGGGGGTAGGTGCTAACGAATTTGGGGATTTGAGTCCCTTGACTAGTCTGACCAACTTGGAATGGTTGAAGGTGAACGACGCTGGCGTTACGGATGTGAGTCCGCTGACCAATCTGACCAAGTTGAAAACGTTGAACCTGAGCTCCAACAGGATTTCAGATCTGAGTCCGTTGACTTGTCTGCCCGAGTTGGAAACACTGAGGCTGAGAAACGCCAGAAACGCCGATGGCAGTCTAATAGGTGAAACGGACCATCATATCATATACTTGAAAGCCGAAGGCGTCACGATACAGTGGTCGTAGGTGTCACGGTAAATTGGGATTACTAACCCAAGAGGAGCAGGGCGTTTGGCCGGTATCGGCCCAAGAGGAGGAGCGTCCTGCTAATCAAGCTCCGTCTATCTCGCGCAACATAGATAGACGGGGCTTTTTTGTGCCCAAGCTGGAACACACAAAAGCCACAATCGCCACAATTCGGGTCGCTAAATCAGAGCGTCAATCTCCTCCTGCGTAGCCTATCCAATTCTGCCCCGTTTAGTGTACGATAGCGTGGGATTGCGATTTCTTTCGCAAGAAAGCAGAATCCGCACAGGACAGTCGCCTTATGTAGCACCAAACCGAACCTTTTCTAATACACCCTCTCACGCATCCTTGTTTTTCTAAAGCCTCGCTTTAATTTTGCAAGGTTATGATTCCGCGCCGGACCTATAGCATCGTTGCCAACGCCTTGGGCCGACAAGCCGCGGTTGCCCTAATCGGGCCGCGTCAGGTTGGCAAGACCCATAATAGACCGTCGGCTTATTGGGTGCGAAACTCCTGTAAGCGGGTGCTTTCGACGAGTTGCTGTAGATTTTGCAAGGTGAACACTTTGCCGCACGTAGCTATTAGCAACTTCTTCATATCCTCGCGGCGCACCTTGAAGCCGCGCCCCGCAATACAAGCAACTACCTCAAATTTGGGCTGACCGGCTGGCTGGCCCTTCACGGCGAGTTCAGCGAGATGTTGGATACGCGTTATCTTGTCGCGGGCTGTGCCATCGTCCTCGGTGAGCTTGGCCTCGATAATGATCTGGGGATTGAACTCGTCGGGGACAATAAAGTCGGGGGCTTGGTCGAAGCCGGGTATGCGCTCGGCGCGTCCGGTTTTGCGGAAACTAATGCCGGCGCGATGGAGCACTTCTTCAATTGCGTTTTCGACGAGATCGCCGATCAACTCACTGACCGAATCCCGGTGGCCGGCAAAAGGACGCCCAAGGAAGCGTTCATAGAGCAACATGGCATAGGGAACGCCCCGATCTGCTAGGAACTGCAGACCGACGAGACCTTCAGTAGTGTCGGCTTTATCGAGGCGGTGGAGCTTGTCGGGCGCAACGGTAGGGGCACCTTCATTGAGGATTTGGCAGGCGGCGGTAATCAGAGCATGGACGCGCTGCTCGGTGGTCCCGCCCTTCCGGTTGAGCGGCTTTTTCGGAGCCATGCGGATTTGCCGATCGAGGGTCCGCACAGCCCCTTGTGGGATTTCCACGTTGGTCTCTTGCGTGGCATAATAAGCCCATTCCGTCGGCGTGAATCCCAACATGCAGCGGAGAACGATCAGCGCAATCGGCAGCCTGAATACGACTGGCGCGACGGTTTCTGGAGTTACGTCCCGAAAGCCAGTGGTAGCGCGTTTCAGGGCCTCGTATCCACTCGCGAAGGTGGAGTATTCGACGAACCCGGGGCCTCTGGGCATGACCAGAAACTCCGACTTCAGACAGGCGAACACTTCATCGACATACACGTTGAGGTTCGCCTGCACCCCTGCAAAAGTATCCTCAAAAGCAAACGGCATCGCGCTTGCTCTCTCCGAGGTTGCCACCCGCAAACAGCGGCCCGGCAGCAGATTGTGTGGGTTTTTTAGCAGCGAGGATTTCGCTTATGCGGTCGGGGTCGCCGAGGTCGGCCACTGCCTCGGCGAAGCGGTGCAACTTTTCCGACATGGGACGCTCGACACACCACTCTCGACGTAGATTCCAGATGGCCATTCGGGTGAGATGCCCAAAGACGATGCAACGGATGTCGCCGAGCGTGGGCTTGTATCCGGCGGCTCCCAGTTGATCGCGGTCTTCAGCGACGATAGTGCCAAGCTCCTCCGGCGTCTCAAAAAGCCATTGGCGCGGAATGGTGCCCGTTGAGCGGCAGACAAAGACGGTATCGACAATGGATGAGGCCGTGCCGTGGATGTGGATGGAACCAGCCATTTCCGCAGGGCAGGAGAGGGAGGCCGAACAGGTTAGCCCGGCGTCGAGAATGGCGACGCCAGCCGCATGGTACACCCCTATTTTGTTGTGGTGATAGGTAAAGACGAGGGGGGCACCCGGTTTCAGGGCGCGGGCCATCCGTTGATAGACCTCGGAGAGGCCAGCGGCAAATTGTTCGAGGCCCCGGTCTTGGGTTGCGTTGCCGGTCAATTCAAGAGGCGAGCGGGTAGAAGTACGGTGGAAGCCTGCGGCCCGATCCCCGATGAGGCGGTGCAACCACGCATAGCAGAAATCCATCAATTCCCCGTACTGGACGTTGCCGAAGTACGGCGGGTCGGTAAATACGGCGTCGAGGGTGTCCGGCGCGAGCGATTCGGCCGTGGCGCTCGCGCAGCGAACAGTGACGTTGCGCCGGCGTTTGCCGATGCGGTGCTCGCCGATCCACTCGCCTTTGACGGGCACGACGTATTTGCGGGTCCCGTTGCGGTAGATCTCAAACGGCTCGTCGCAGTACCGCTTGGCCTTCGCGTACTTGGCGGCGATGTTGTGCCAGCCGCCGGAGCCGATGTTCGCTCCTTTGCCATTGCGGATCCCAAACAAGTTGGACTCGCACTGTATTAAGCCCACCGGGAACCCATGCACCGAGAAGATGTCGAGAGATTTGAGTGCCCAAGTGTTGTAGCGACAGAGCATGTTCTGATAGCGCAACAGGTCTGAAAAATTGGTCGCCAAAGCGCGGCGGACGCGCTCGTCGCCGATCTCAGCTATGAGGCGACCGCTTAGTTCTAGCCCGAGGAGTTGCCGCGCATTGAACATCTGTCGGTACTGGGTGTAGCCCCAGCGGTGCAGGCGGTTTGTTTCATCGCCGGGGAGAATTTCTCGAGTTGGGGCAAACTGCGCCGCTTGGTCATGCCAGCGATTCTCAGCCGCTTGGACATGGGCGAGATCCTTGGCGTCTGGTTTTTTGAAAAACCGACCTTTGTGCGTTGCCTTATGCTCTGGGTTGTAGTACTCGATGGCAAATAGGCGGTGCTGGGGCGGCCCACACGCCCCACGCGGATAGCTATTGACGCAACCACAGTGCGGACAGGCGCAACGGCTGCGGCTCGCCGGACCTTGCAAGCGCAGCGCGACGCGACAACTCTGGCAACGTCCGGGAGCTTTGCGGTCGGCCACTTCGTTTAGTTCACCACAATCGGCGCAGACCAGAACGTTTTTCGGGTGGCGTGCGTCCTCGGAGAGCAGGTATCCGGGGAAAAGATCAAACTGAGTGCCGCACGCCGCACAGTTGAGCACCTTGACCCAGAGGAAGTATTTTACGGGAACGTTCTCGTCGCCGTATATAGGGCAGTCGGTGCGGTAGAGGGGACCGACCTCAGAGTGGAGCGCGGCGATCAACTCGCTGACGGTGCGCTCGTAAACGGCTAGGTCAATATGCTCGATCGCTTCGCGGACAATCCACCAAGCCATGGGGTTGATATCAAAGCCGGTTACATCGCAGCCGACGCGGTTGGCCTCAATGAGCGGGGTGCCACCGCCCATGAAGGGATCGGCTACCTTCCGACCGCGAAATTCGTTGGCGGCAAAGAACAGGTCCGCGAGGGGGGCATCGCCAAATTCGGCTAAGGCCAGCGCACGAAAAAGCGTCCCCGGCCTCCGGGCAAACCACTTGTGAACGGCGATAATGGGACGGTAATGCTGCTGAATTTGCTTTTCTCGGAGGGCGAGGGCCGCAACCAGCGGGATGTCGAAACGGGTCTCAATGGTCATTGCGGAGCATCCGGGCTAGTGCGGCAGGTGGTGCATACCTACGGGCTACGGGTAGTCTGCCTAAAAAACGTATTGACTGGTCGGTACTAGAGCAAGAACAGGCTCGGCTTAAATCTGCTCCGGCCCGATCCCATGCTACCTACTGCATCGGCACGAAGCGCACGGGTAGGAGTTTGCGCTGGCTGAGGCCGGTCGCGTTGCGCTCTACCAAGACTAGGTGCTGGCGTTGAGTGCCTAGCGGGAGGATGAGGCGGCCGGCCGGGGCTAGTTGTTCGACTAAAGCAGGTGGGATGGCAGCGGGCGCCGCCGAGCACACGATGGCGTCAAAGGGGGCGGCCTCGGGCCAGCCGGCGCGGCCGTCGCCGACGCGGAGGGCGACGTGGCCATAGCCTGTGGCGGCGAGGACGCGACGGGCCTGCGCGGCGAGGTCGGCGAAGAATTCAATGCTATAGACTCGGCCAGCCAGTTCGGCGAGCAGGGCGGTCTGATACCCAGAGCCGGTGCCAATCTCCAAGACCCGTTCTGTGCCCTGCAGGCCCAGCACCGAGAGCATGTAGGCCACTACGTATGGCTGAGAGATGGTTTGCTCCGCGCCGATGGCCAGCGGGTGGTCGGCATACGCGTGGGGGCGCAGGGCCTCCGGGACGTAGCGATGCCTGGGGACGCGGGCGAACGCGGCGAGGACGCGCGGGTCGTCAATGCCGCGCGGACTGAGTTGCTCGCGCACCATAGCGCGGCGTTGGTCGGCGTAAGAGGTCATCGCGCACGCTGGAGGAGGGCCAGTGCCGCATCTATTGCGGTCGCAGTGGGGATCGCAGCGAGGTCGCCGGCTGGTGCTTGCAGGACTCGACTGCATGGGCCGCGCGGTGCCCACCGCCGGGGGTCGGTGGGGCCGAACAGCGTCAAGGTCGGAGTGCCAACGGCCGCGGCGATGTGCCCAGGCCCGGAGTCGTTGCCGATAAAGAGCGCGGCTTGGGCGAGCAAGCCGGCGAGGGCGCGCAGGTCTGGGGGGTGGAGCACGGGTAGGCCGCCGGTGGAGCGCGGGCGTTCGCGTTCGACCGGGCCGCACAGGAAGGCGGTGTGCCAGCCTCTTTTTTGCAGCGCACGGGCGAGGGCGTGGAAATTCGCCGCGGGCCAGCACTTGGCGGGCGAGCCGCTGCCTAGGTGGATGACGACTTCGGGCGCGGAGGCGAGCGTTTCTACGTAGCCATCGTCGCCGGGCCGCAACGCGATGTGGGGGGTGCGGTCGCAGATGGGCAAGCCCCATTGCCGCAGGGGACTTAGCAAGTGATCGACGATGTGGCCGCGGAAATCGGCCGGGGGCCGCGGGTCCCATAGCAGCACCGGACCGGCGACCGCTCGGCGCAGTTGCGGACCTAAGTGATGTTGAGCATCCACTGTATATGCTAGTACGCGCTGCGTCGCGGCGAAGAGCTGGCGGGTGGCCGGGGGAAGCGGCCCGGCGCGGTGCAGGGCGATCAGGCGCGGGTCTTCGCCATCGAGGATGGAGGCCGCTGGCCCGAGCACTAGGGTCGCTGGTCGGCCGATGAGGCGCAAGTCGGCCGCGGGAAAGGCCCGGCGCACGGCCTCAATGGCGGGGAGAGTGAGGACGAAATCGCCGATGGCCCCGCCGCGAAATATGGTTATCGCGCTCAATGGTGCCGCCCGGCCGCGGGCCTCTCTTGCTCGCTAGAAAACTTTTGCGTAATTTCTACAATTCTGTTTGCTCTACAACTATTTGAAGGAGTTGGCCTTATGGGGGCCTTGATTGGCAAAAAGTTGGGCATGACGCAGGTGTACAACGACCGCGAGGAGCTCACGCCGGTGACGATCGTCGCGGCCGGCCCTTGCCCGGTGATACAAGTGCGGACCGAAGAGAACAACGGATACTCGGCGTTGCAGCTTGCCTTCGACGAAGTGCCCGAGCGCAAGTTGACCAAGCCGCAAAGGGGCCATCTGGCCAAGGCCGGCGCGAGCGGGCACCGCATCCTGCGCGAATTTCGCGGCGAAGCGGGCGAGTTTGAGGTCGGCCAAGTCTTGGATGTGAGCCAGTTTGAGGTCGGCCGCCGGGTCAAAGTGACGGGGAAGTCCAAGGGCAAGGGGTTTGCCGGCGTGGTCAAGCGCCACGGTTTCCGCGGCAAAAACGCCAGCCACGGCACCCCGGATACCGTGCGCCACGGCGGCTCCATCGGCCAAGGCACGACGCCCGGGAAGGTGTGGAAGGGCAAGAAAATGTCTGGCCAGATGGGCAACAAGCGAGTCTCCACAAAGGGATTGACGGTCGAGCGAATCGACGCGGATCGCAATTTGCTCTTCCTCAAGGGGGCTGTCCCGGGGGGGACCAATGGCTACCTCCTGATACAGACCCTCTGACCCCCTGCTTTAAGAGCACTTGCGAGGCGGTGCCCAGCGCGGCATCGCCTCTTTTTTTATCCGGGCGGCCACTGCATTGGGCGGCCGCCGAGCAGGTGGACGTGGAGATGGGCTACGGTTTGCCCGCCGTCGTCGCCAGCGTTGATCACCAAGCGGTAGCCGGTTGCGGCTAGGCCCTGCTCAACGGCGATCTGGCTGGCCTTGAGCAGCAGGTGCCCGAGCAGGCGACCGTGTTCGGGCGCAGCGTGTTGGACGCCCGCGACAGCTTCCTTGGGGATGACGAGGATGTGCGTCGGGGCCTGCGGCTGGATGTCGCGGAAAGCCAGACAGTCGTCGTCTTCGTACACGATGGCGGCGGGAATTTCGCGGCGGATGATTTTGCTAAAAATGGTTTCCTCGCTCATTGGCCTTGCTCGCATGGCTTAGGGGTGCGGGTTGCGGCGGATTATAGGGGCGGCGGCTAGAGGCGTCAAGCGGGCCGCCGCGATTGCGCTACTGCTACTATGGATTTGAGCATCATCATACCCGCGTACAACGAAGAGAAGCGGATTCTCGTCGCCTTGGAGCAGACGCTCGCGCTGCTGCAACAGCGGCCGTGGTCTTGCGAATTGCTGGTCGTTGATGACGGCAGCACCGACCGCATGGTCGACCGCATTGCCGAATGCGCCCGCGAGCATCCGCAAGTCCGCTGGGTGCAAAACGACCGCAACCGCGGCAAAGGGTATTCCGTGCGGCGCGGCGTGGCCGAGGCCCAAGGCCGCTACATCGGCTTTATGGATGGCGACTACAAGACCGACATCGCCGCGCTCGACGAGGTGATGCCCCTATTGGCCGCCGGGTGGGACGGGGTGATCGGCGACCGGACGCTGAGCGCGACCGAATTCGTCGTCGCGCGCCGGTGCTACCGGCAGTGGGGGTCTGCGGCGTTTAGCTGGCTCTCGCGGATGCTGGTGGGCTTGGGCGAGTTCGGCGACACTCAGTGTGGATTTAAGTTCTTTCAGGCCGCCGTGGTGCGCGACCTCTGCGCTCGGCAGCAGGTCACGGGCTTCATGTTCGACGTGGAGCTTTTGCTGCTGGCGCGTCAATCGGGCTACCGCATTGCAAAAATCCCCGTGAAGTGGCGTTTCGACCCGGACAGTCGCTTTAACCCGGTGACCGAGACGCTCGTCACTGTCAGGGATTTGGTGCGCGTCCGCTGGGCGCATCGCCGCCGATCCTAAGCGGTCAACCGCGGTCGTCGAGCTGGCGGACTAGGGCGGCTAGGCGCGCGAGGCACACGGCGAGAAAAATCTCTTGGGCCACGGGAAACGCTTGCCGCACCGGGCTGTTGATGAAGCGGCCAATGGCGGTGACAACGACGTACGCCAAGAGCTTGTCGTAGGCTCGATCGTCCGTGGCAGCGTCTCCGGCGGGTTGGGCGGCAGCGAGTCCGTCGCGCACGGTGCGCGTTACCTGCCGTATAGCCTCAACTAGGGCCTCGGCCTTTTCCTCTTCATACGCGACGACCACCTCCCGACACAGGGTCTTGAGCTGAGTGCGGTATGCCGCACCAATGCAGCACCCCGCGCCCAAGGAGGCGGTCGCCCGGCGCAACAGCCGGGAGATGGCCGCGACGCGGTCGGTATCCTCGCGCGAGAGCAAGCGGTAAAACCGATCGCCGGCGCCCAGTGCCCGGCAGACCCCGTTGAGCAGTTGCAAGCGCACGGCCGGGGAGGGAAAGTCGGTCAGGCGGTCTAGCGCGGGTTTGACGATGCGGCGGTCTTGGCGCTCGCCGAGGACATCGACCAGCGTCGGGAACGTCAGCGGGTCGAAATCGCTGCCAAAGTGCCAGAATAATAGCTCGTGGACTTCGTCGCCGCGGATGCTGGCTAGGCCGCGGATGGCGCTGAGGCGCACGCGGGGATCGGCGTCGTCGAGGGCCTCAACTAGGGGATTGATACTCGTGGAATATCCGAGGCGACCCAGCGCTTCGGCCGCCTCGCTGCGGATGTCTGAGGCCCCGTCGATGAGCTGGCTCATTAGGGGTTGGGCCGCGCTTTCCGAGCGGCTCTCGCCCAAGGCGCGGGCCGCGGCGCGGCGCACCCGGGGGCTGGCGTCGGCCAGAGCTTGGACCAATTGCTCGATGGCGAGGGGGTTGCCCGAACGGCCGAGGGCTTCGGCCGCGCGGGCCCTCGTGCCCTCGGCCGTGGCGAGGCTGAAGATGGTGGCGTTGTAGGCGTAGCTGAGGACGTTGCCGCGCAGCATCCGCGAGAGCAGGCTGCGCGATGTCGCGCTCCGCGCGTCGCGGACGGTGCGGAGGATGAACAAGGGCGCTAGCCGGGTCAAGGCGCTGAGGGCAAAGATGACCTGCAAGTCGCCCATGGGCACGCCGAACACCACAAAGCGCAGGCCCTCTAGCTGGGCGACGAGCAGGCCGCCCAACAAGGGGCCGAGAGCCCCCATTACGTTGACCGTTACCGACCAAGTCGCCAAGTACATCGTGCGCTTCTCGCCTTGGGGCAACAGGCCGTAGAGCAGGGGGTTGATGCCGACCCCGATCCCGGAGAATAGGATGCCGCTCAGGACTAAGGCCACGGGTACGAGCGAGTAGGCCCCCGGCTGGTTAAAGGCCCAGACGAGCGGCAGGAACGCGGCCGGCGTCATCAGGATTTGCAGCACCGGTCTGGCGCCGAAGCGGTCGATGAGGCCGGCCCAGAGCCGGTAGCCGGCGATGCTGGTCAGCATGAACAGGGCGTTAAAAATCGAGACCTCGGTATAGGAAATCTGCAAGCGGTCGAGCATAAAGACGCTGTAGAGCGGCCCGGCCAGCCCAACGCCAAAGGTCCACAGGCCAAAAAAGAGGGCGGCGCGGCGGAAGTTGGCGTCGTGGAAGGGCTGCAAGAGGTCGCGCAGGCGCGTGCTTTGTTCGTCGGTGGCGGCTGTCTGTTGGGGGAAGGGGGCGCGGCGGAGATTGGCGTAGCCCAAGAGGCCAAAAAGCGTCCCGACCGCAAAGACCCAGACAAAGCCGCTCGTTCCGGGAAAAAGGTCGAGGAATTGGCCGATCGCAAAACCGGCGATCATAGCCACTACGGTGCTGACGATGGTCTGGCGACTGGCAAAGCGCGCGCGGATATTTTCCGGCACGGCGTTGGCGATCCAAGTGCTGTAAAAGGGCGAGATCGCATAGCCGCTGAATAGGCTGAGGCTGACCATGGACACCAAGGCCGCGAGCCGGTACTGCGCTGGGACGAGGAGGGGGATGATCAGCGGCAGCCCGCGGAAGGCGATTTCCACGCACCCTCCGACGACGACGAGGTGCTTCTTGTCGCGGACGCGGGCGCTCAACAGGGGCGCGAGCAACTGCGTCAGCGCGAGGAAGTACGCGGCCGAGGTGAACAGGGCGATAAAGGCCCCGTCGGCGCCTAGATACAGCGCAAAGCCGGTAAAGGCGGCTGTCCCCAGTCCACAGGCTTGCCCCCAAGCACCCCACAAGCCGCTGGCGACGACGAAGGAGCGGAGGGCGCGATGCACTTGGCCACGCGAGAGAGAAGGGGCATTTTCCATGGTGAAAAAATATCGTTGCGATGCCAGAAAAGGGCAACGAACTTTGCCCGTAGTGTAAGTTAAACCACCACGATCACGACCAAGGAGGAAGATTATGGCACTCAAGATGGGATACGCGACCCTGCGCTGGCGGCAGCCGGATTTGACCCAAGCCCTGCCCGAGCTCAAAAAGGCCGGTTGGGACGGCTGGGAGGGGCGCTTGCCGCTTGACTGGTTAGGGCCACCGAAGCGGCTGAAGCAAGTGTGCGAAGACGCGGACATGCCGCTGTGCGTGTTTACGGCTAGTGGCTCGCCCGAAGACCGCGACTGGGCGCACACCGAGCGGAACAAGCGGCGGATGGATTTCGCCGCTGCGATGGGGGTGGACTGCTTTATGTTTATGAGTGGTCGCAAGCCCGAGGGCCGACCGACCGACCGCGCCGATATTGAGCGGGCGGCCGAGGGGGCCGAGCTGTGGGCCGAGTACGCGGCCCAGTACGGGCTGGAGCTAAGCTACCACATCCACACCAACTTGCTGGTGGATTCGGCCGAGGACTGGCGGCTGTACATGAGCTTGTTGGACAAGGCGCGGCTGTGCATCGATGTCTCACACGCCGAGCTGTGGGGCTCCGACCCCGTGCAGTCGCTGACGGACTTTTGGGAGCAACTCAATTACGTCCACCTACAGGACTATACGTCTTGCCCGGTGCGTGCGCCGGGGCGCTACAATCCCGCGTGGGTTTCGGTCGGCGAGGGCGAGTGCCTCGACTTTGCCGGGGTGCTCAACACCCTCGCCGAGCGGGGCTTTGCCCGCTGGGTTACGAGTTGTCCGGGCGAGCCGGCCTACGAGGGCGAAGACGCGGTCCGCGAGGCGCGGCGGAGTGCGGGGATGCGCGACTATTTGCGCGGGTTGGGGTACTAGACGTACTCTATCAGGTCAAGGCCGGTGAAGAAGTGGCCTTTTATTGAGCGCGGGAAAAGCCCTTGCCAGTGGATTCTGTGGCCTGCCGCGTTTCGTCGAGCTCCAAGTAGTTGTGCGCTTGGATAGTACCCGCGTCCTTTTCATCGGCAACAGCTTCACCGCACGCAACGACATTGAAGTAGGACGCACGATCGGCGCGACCGTCGTGCCCGTGGGGCTAGCTTGGCAGCACTGCCTAGCGGCCCATCCCGCTATCGTCCTGCACGACAAGGACCAAAGCCATCCCAGCCTTGCCGGGTCTTATCTGGCGGCTTGCACATTTTACGCGACGCTCTTTATCGGCCAGTCCAAGTCCATTCCCAGCCTCGACATGGGACTAGAAGCCCAAACGGTCGACGCCCTCCACGAAGCCGCGCTGGCAACGACGCGTACCTGAGGAGTTCATCCACAATGAGTGCCTTTGCAAGCGAGTACTACCTGTGGCTCAAAGCGATTCACGTCGCCTTCATCATCTTCTGGATGGCCGGTATGCTCTACCTGCCGCGCCTCTATGTCTATCACTGCCGGGTCACCCCGGGTTCCGAAGCCGATGCGACCTTCAAGGTCATGGAGCGCAAGTTGCTGAAGGTGATTATGAATCCGGCGATGATCGTTTCGTTTATTACCGGAATCCTGCTCATTCTCGCCACCGGGGCCGGCGCACCCGGCACGGGCTATTGGATGCACCTCAAATTGGTGCTGGTGCTCGCGCTGGCGGCCCTGCACGGCATGCTCTCTGCCTATCGCAAGGCTTTTGAACGCGGCGAAAACGAGAAGAGCGAGCAATTCTTCCGCGGCCTCAACGAAGTGCCCACGGTGCTGGTGATCGTCATCGTGCTCTTGGTGGTAGTCAAGTTCGTCTGAGCTTGATTCAGGGCCGCAACTACCGAGTACCCAGCGCGATGCTCCATGGAATATTCAATCCCGTGATGGGGAGGGTTTCGACCTGTCTGCCATCCAAGTTGGCCCGCTGAATCTTTCTCTCGACAGCGTCCACCCAGTACATCTTTCCGTTCACCAAATCCAGCGCGATGCCCGATGGATCGTCTAATCCCGGGAGTGGGGAGGGTTTCGACCTCTAAGCCATTTAGGTTGGCCCGCAGAATCTCCTCTGTCCCCCCGTCTGTCCAGTACATCTTTCCATTCACCAAGTCCAGCGCGATGTCCTGTGGAGTATTCAATCCCGTGATGGGGAGGGTTTCGACCTGTCTGCCATTCAGGTTGGCCCGCTGAATTTTAGCCGCGCCAGTGCCAATTTCTGTCCAGTACATCTTTCCGCGCGCCAAATCCAGCGCGATGCCCTGTGGAGAAGCCAATTCCGTGACGAGGTCTCGTACCTGTCTGCCATCCAAGTTGGCCCGCTGAATTTTATTCGTGCCAGTGTCTGTCCAGTATATCTTTCCGCTCACCAAATCCAGCGCGATGCCCGATGGAGAAGCCAATCCCTCGGTGATAGTGATGAGGTCTTCGACCTGTGAACCGTCGAGATTGGCCCGCTGAATTTTTCTTCTGCTCCAGTCTGTCCAGTACATCTTTCCACGCACCAAATCCAGCGCGATGCCCGATGGCGTCGTCAATCTCGGGATGGAGTGGGAGAGGACTTCGCGGTTTGAGCCATCGAGGTTGGCCCGCTGAATATTAGGTGTACCACTGTCCGTCCAGTATAGGGCGGGCACTGGTACGACGGGTGGTTCCGTCGATTCCGGTTGGACGGTTTCGACGCGGGGGTATTTTTCTATCACCGCTTCGACGCGGAGGCCGCTTGTTATCGCGGCGGCGAGTTGTTGGTTGGCCGCGTGCTGGCTGAGGGCGTTTTCCATCACGCCCAGCCATTGCAAGTTAGTCAGGCTCGCCAACGGACTTATATCCGCAATCTCGTTGTCTCCTAGCTGGAGCCATTGCAGGTTCGTTAGGCCGGCTAACGGCTGCACGTCCGTAATTTCGTTGCCCCACAGCGACAGCTTCTGAAGGTTGCTCAGGCTCGCCAGCGGACTCACGTCGGTAATCGCGTTCCCCCACAGCGACAGCGATTGCAGGTTGGTCAAGCTCGCCAAGGGACTCACGTCGGTAATCTCGTTGTCCCGCAGATATAGCGTGTGCAGGGCTGTCGCGTGTTCGAGGCCGGCCACGCTCTCAATGTTTTTATGGCTCGCGTCGAGTTCGGTCAGGGCCGCCAAGTCTGCCGGGGTCAGGGGCCCTGACGGGCGATCCAACGCCTCCCGCACCGCCTGCTCCAAATTGGCGTCGGCGAACTCCACGGTGGCCGATTGGGTGCTGTCAGCGTCAGCTTCGGTCTCGGCCTGTGTACTGTCAGCTTCGGCGTCGGTCTGGGTGGTGTCGGGGCTTTCAGGGGCGGCCAGTCCGTCGGTAGCGGTGTAGGTGTCGTCGCCCAAGAATTCGCATAAGGAACAGGTGGCTTTGCCGGCAGGACGAGAGGCGACCGGCGCAGAGTCCGAGCAGCCCATCCAAGCACCGACGATGCCCAAAAGGACGAATGCAAACAGGGTTTTTATCGATTTCAACAAAGACATTTTTTGCTCCTTTGTATGGTTGGGGAAGAAATGGTATGCAGGTTGGAAGAAGGGACATGACGCCCCAAAGAGGCGGGGCGCATCCTAGGGCGATACTTAGACAGGACCCAACCTAAGGACACGGCGTACAGACGAAGGCCGGCCAGCCGCGGGCGGTTTGGGGCCACGCGGCCAGACCGACGCGACGCCCAACGACCGCACACGAGCCGTCGGCCGATGCTGAGAAGTGGAGTGTGGAGTGCTAGTGCTAGAGAAGAATTTTCGGGGGGGGTAAGCCGTTGTTTTTCAATGACTTACGACACATTAAATCGGCATTGATTCCAAGCACCCAACGAGGCCCGGCCCTCGCAGCAAGGCCCCGGTCTGATGTGAAATGCTCACCCATGGTCTCGTTCATTCGCCAACCCCAAATGGGCCGCCAAAATGCGGTTTACAAGGCTACCACGAAACAACCAGACGCTACGTGGTGGTACGGCTCTGATGAAGGTTATTTGCCGTCGGGCCATAATTAAGAGCCTAAACACAGGAGCCGCAACCTGCTTACTTCAGAAACCATTGCGCAGCGGTTACATCGGTGGCATATTGACCGCTCGGCGTACCCATAGAGTTTGTCGTGAAACTTCTATGAGTACGCCAACTCAAACGCGCAGACCGCTTCTTAGGAGACTTTCCATGAAATCGCTCGCTTCAGCACTCCTCGTGCTCGCCCTGTCCCTGCCGTGCTTTTCCCAGACCCGCGAACAAGGCCCTTGGTGGCCCTCGGAGTGGGGGGCCGACGACCAAGCCGGCGCGTCCAATCGCATCACCGCCGAGACCATCCTCAAAGCCGTGCAGCTAGTCCAGACCGGCAAGATGTACGAGCTAGGCCAAATATACGAGCGCGGCATGCCGCTGTTTGGCGAGCGCACGTACGCTATGATCACCCCCGGCTCGCCAACCGGCGGCCCCTTCGGCGAGAACAACATGCTCATGTACTACGACGAGTTCCTCTGCGCCGAGATCGGCCAAGTCGGCACTCAATTCGACGGGCTGGCCCACATTGGTACGCGCATGAAGATGGCCGACGGCTCAACCCAAGACGTGTTCTACAACGGCGTTCCCTCCAGCGAGATGTCCAGTCCGTACGGAGTGACCAAGCTGGGCATTGAACACGTGCGCTCCTTTGTCACCCGCGGAGTGCTCATCGACATTGCCGGGTACAAGGGCGTCGAGCGCCTCGACCACAGCTACGAGGTCACGGTCGCGGATATTCGCGGCGCGCTCGCCAAGCAGGGGATCGCCGAAAGCAGCATTGAGGAAGGCGACGCCCTCCTCTTCAACTATGGCTGGTCCAAGCTGTGGACGGACCCCGAAACCTACAACACCAATCCGCCCGGCATCGGCATGGAGGCGAGCGAGTGGATCATCGCCATGAAACCCTCGATGATCGGCTCAGACCAGTGGACTACCGAAGTGGTGCCCGGCCCCGACCCCAAGTTGGTTTTCCCGGTTCACCAAGAACTCATCACCAAAAACGGCATCTTCAACTTGGAGAACATGGTTTTTGAAGAAGTGCTGGCCGACGAAGTGTACGAGTTCCTCTTTGTCTTTACGCCGACCCGCTTCAAAGGCGGCACTGGCTCGCCGGGACGGCCTATTGCCATCCGCTAATAGAAAATGAGAACCCCGCGTCGAAAAGGCGCGGGGTTTTATTGTGTAGGTCTTCGCGGGGCACCTGTCCCATCTTCTTGGTGAGCCGCTCCTTGCTGGCGGTCGTCAGTTGATCGGCCATCGCCTTATTGAGGCGGCCCACTACAGTGACCGCTGCTTCACTGGGATACAGCTGGCTTCTCAGGGTATCGCATGAAGCTCAGGCGTTGGGGTTCATGAAACTGGCGAAGAAGTCGTTGCCCTTGTCATCGACGACGATAAAAGCCGGGAAGTCCTCAACCTCGATCTGCCAAATGGCCTCCATGCCCAGCTCGGGGTATTCCAAGACCTCGACCTTGCGGATGCAGTCTTGGGCCAGCCGCGCGGCCGGCCCGCCGATGGAGCCGAGATAAAAGCCGCCGTGCTTTTGGCAGGCTTGGGTGACTTGGCGCGAGCGGTTGCCCTTGGCCAGCATGACCATGCTGCCGCCAGCGGCTTGGAATTGATCGACGTACCCATCCATGCGCCCGGCCGTCGTCGGCCCAAACGATCCCGACACATAGCCTGCGGGCGTCTTGGCCGGGCCAGCGTAGTACACGCACTGGTCCTTGAAGTACTGGGGCAGGCCCTCGCCAGCGTCGAGCCGCTCCTTGAGCTGGGCGTGGGCAATGTCGCGGGCTACGATCATCGGGCCGGTCAGGGAGAGCCGGGTGCTGACCGGATGCTGGCTGAGGAGGGCGCGGATTTCGTCCATCGGCCGGTTGAGGTCCAGCTCGACGACCGCGCTGCCGAGCGCCTCGTCGCTGACTTCGGGCAAGTATTTGACCGGCTCGGTCTCTAGGGCTTCGAGGAAAAGGCCCTCGGCCGTGATCTTGGCGAGGATTTGGCGGTCGGCCGAGCAGGAGACCGCGAGCCCGACCGGGCAGGAGGCCCCGTGCCGCGGCATCCGCACGACCCGCACATCGTGGCAGAAGTACTTGCCGCCAAACTGCGCCCCAATGCCGATCGCTTGACTCATCGCCAGCACCTCGGCCTCCATGGCCAAGTCGCGGAAGGCTTGGCCGTACTCGTTGCCTTGGGTCGGCAGGCTGTCGAGATAGCGCGTGCTGGCCAGCTTGGCCAGCTTGAGGGTGTGCTCGGCCGAAGTGCCGCCGATGACTAAGGCGAGGTGGTAGGGCGGGCAGGCGGCCGTGCCGATCAGGCGCAGCTTGTCGTCGATAAAGGAGCGCAGCCGCTCCGGGGTCAGCAGAGCACGGGTCTCTTGGAAGAGGAAGCTCTTGTTGGCCGAGCCGCCGCCTTTGGCCATGAACATGAACTTATAGGTCATGCCCTGCTCGGCGAAAATCTCGATTTGGGCCGGGAGGTTGGTGCGGGTGTTTTGCTCCTCAAACATGCTCAGTGGGGCCAGTTGGCTGTAGCGGAGATTGGTCTCCCGATAGGCGCGGGCAATGCCGGCCGCGATCTCGGCCTCGTCGTCGCCTTCGGTCCACACCTGATGCCCCTTCTTGCCCATGACGATGGCGGTGCCGGTGTCTTGGCACATCGGCAGCACCCAACCCGCGGCAATGTTGGCGTTTTTGAGCATGTCGAGCGCGACGAAGCGGTCGTTGTCCGAGGCTTCGGGGTCGTCGAGGATGCGGCGCAGTTGGGCTAGGTGGCCGGGGCGCAACAGATGGGCTGAGTCGCGGATGGCTTGGTCGGCGAGCAGGGTCAGCCCTTCGGGCGCGACCTTGAGGATGGGGCGACCTTCAAACTCGCTGGTGGAAACCCAATCGGTGGTCAACAGGCGATAGGGGGTTGGGTCTGCGCCGAGGGGCAAAAGCTCGTGGTGGATGTAGCCGTTCACTGGGGGTAAAACCTCCGTTGAGGATTGGGATGTGCTTAGGCGAGTTGGGCAAAGCGGTTGGGCGTGAACAAGGTCTGGAGGGTGTGGGCGATGCCCGCGCGAGTTACGTGCCGGCCGGCGTCGTGCAGGTCTTGGTACTTTTCGGTTAGGACGTGGGCGAGGATGGCGCGGAAGCGCTGCCACTTGGGGATGAGGTTTTCCAGTACGCGCGCGTCTGAGTTAAAGGGGATGAAGCGGTCGCCGGTCATTTCGAGGCGCGTCCGCAGATCCCGTTCGACTAAGCCCGGATGGTAGTTGAACCACCAGTGGCCAATGACCAGGACGTTGTCGTTGTGGCAGGAGAGGACGCTGGCGTCGTACTGGTTGGCGTTGTGGAGCGGCGTGATGAAGAAGGCGTTGTCGGGATGGCGGCGCACGAGCTGCTGGTAGGGGTGCATGTCGGCCAGCCCTACGCCGTCGCCGGCGTCGCGCCACTCGGGGTTGAGTTGGCGAATGGGGCCGGGCATCATAAAGAAGGGGAGCTTAAACTCGCGCAGGGCCGGCAGCACTGCGTGGTGGAGAACTGCGCCCGCTAGCCCGCTGAGATCGTGGACTGGGCAATGGGGTGGGAACGAGCACGCGCCGTACGCCACGCCGTGCAGCTTGTCGTACCAGTCGGCGAGGAAGCGGCGAATGGCCGCGGCCGTAGCCGGCTGGCTGGGGTCGTTGCCGACGGCATAGCCCCAAGCGTTGAGCCGCCCGGCCGCACGCGGGTAGTGCAAGACGAGCTCGTCGAGGCGATACCCGGATAGATAATGCTCGTCCCACTCGCCGCTTTCGTAGTACGCGCGCTCTAGGTCGTTGAACACGTCTTGGGTGCCGACGATGCGGCGCACACCGGCCAGCTCCATGCAGCGGCGTTGTATTTCGGCTGGGGCGGTGTCGGCGTAAAATTGACGCGCCTCGGCCAGCGTGGCCGCGTTGGGGTCGAGGCCGAGGGCTGCTAGCGCGACGACCACGCCGCGACAGCCTTCGTCGAATGGGTCGGAAGCAGCGTCGGCAAAGAGCTTCTGCCAAGTAAAATCGCCTTGTTGTTCTAAACTCCACGAGTAGAAGGTGGCCGGGTCGATGTGGCTGGCGGCAAAGAGCTTGCGGCGCACGTAGTGATAGGTAAGCTGGTGGTCGATGCCGTACAGGCAGAGCTGAGGCCCGGCTTTGGGGCCGAGGAGATGGGTGTGCCAGTCGTTGATGATCAGCCGTTGGGGCGCGGTCTCTTCGGCGACGATGGCGGGGATTTGGGCGCGGGATAGGGCAGCGGTGCTCATGGCGGAGGCTCCTGTCGGGATGAGGGCATAACAGTAGGCCAAGAGCAAGAAGGCGTCAAAGGGCCTCTCGGGCCGTGCGGCAGAGCTGCTTGCACAAGGCGTCGCTGAGGGTATTGCGGATGTCTGCTTCCAGTTGGTGCGCTTCGTCGGTATCGACGGCAAAATGCACGAGGGCGCGTTTTTTGAATTGGATCAGGGGCGTCTTGGAAGTGGGCACACGGGCTTTGTATTTGTATTGCTGAATGGTGTGCCTACTGCGCTGGCCGGTGAAGGCGTTTTTGAGTTCGACGGTGGCAATGGGTAGGCCGTTGGGCGATATTACATTAGACCCGAACCTAGGAGGTGTTCATGTCCACGTACGATGTCGTCATTGCCGGGGCGGGTGCTGCGGGTGCGGTTCTCGCGGCGCGGCTCAGCGAGGATCCGAGTCGGTCGGTCTTGCTGCTGGAGGCCGGGCCGGATTTCGCAACGGTTGCAGACTTGCCCGCGGAGATTCGCTTCGCTTATGGGCGCGATCGCAACATTTGGGCGCGCGCCTTTGGCGTGGGCACTCGATATGGCTGGGGATACCGCGCCCGAGCCACGGACCTGCGCCCCGACTTCTTTGTGCCGCGCGGCAAAATCGTCGGCGGGTCGAGTGCGATCAACGCGCAGATCTTTTTGCGCGGAGTGCCCGAAGACTACGATTCATGGGCCGCGGCTGGCAACGATCTGTGGAGCCACGACGCCCTGTTGCCCTTTTTGTGCCGCCTCGAATCCGATCCCGACTACGGCGACGCCCCGTACCACGGTGCCGACGGCCCCATTCGCGCTCGGCGGTTCAAAGACCACGAGCTCAACCCAGAGCACCGCGCCTTTTACGAGGCCGCACACACGGCTGGCTACCCCGACTGCCCGGATCACAACGACCCGGCTTCCACTGGCGTCGGCCCCTTGGCCCTCAACAACGCCGAGGGCATTCGCTGGAGTGCTAACCTCGGCTACCTCAACCCGGCTCGCGGCCGCCCCAATCTCACCATTCAAGCCAACACCCGGGTCCAGCGCGTGCTCTTTGCCGGCCCGCGCGCGACCGGCCTGCTCGTCGAGCGCGACGGCGTCCTCTCTGCGGTTCACGGCGGCGAAATCGTCCTGTGCGGCGGGGCTATTGGCTCGCCGCACCTGCTCTTGCTGTCGGGCGTCGGGCCAGCCGCGCACTTGGAGGCCCTCGGCGTTGACGTGGTGTGCGACCTCGCTGGCGTCGGGCAAAATCTGCGCGACCATCCGCAAGTGAGCGTGACCTTGCGGGCCAAGGACGAGTTCCTCGGCGACGGCACGGAGCCGCGGCTGCAAATTGGCCTGCGCTACACCGCCACTGGATCGGACTGGCGCAACGACATGTTCATTATCCCGGCCTCCTTTGCCACGACCGAGGGGTACTACACGGAGTCGCATTCCAAACCCTTGGGCTTTTACTTGGTCGGCTGCATCTACTTGGCGGAGGGACAGGGCGAACTCAAACTGGCTTCCGCCGACCCGCACGTGCAGCCCGTGCTCGATTACAACTACTTGGCCGAGGCTTCAGACCGCACCCGCCTGCGCGAATCCATCCACATCATCTTGGACCTGCTCAAACACGACGCGCTCGACGCGCTCGTGGCCGAGCGCATCGGCCCAACCAACGCTGAACTCGCCACGGACGACGCGCTCGACGAGTGGATGCGGCGCGAAGTGGGCACCAGCCACCACATCTCCTCGACTTGCAAGATGGGACCGGCGAGCGACTCCATGGCGGTCGTCAATCAGTACGGCCAAGTTCACGGCCTCAAAAACCTGCGCGTGGCCGACGCAGCCATTATGCCCGACTGCGTGCGCGCCAACACCAACATTACCTCCATGGCCATCGGCGAGCGCATCGCCGATCTCATGCGGTGAAAAGGATGCCTTACTACACGACACCAGTTTCCGCCTTTCACGGATCTTGCCCTCGTCGAGGGCGGGACGCCCTCGATCCCGGACGCACCGGGAATACCAGAAAAGGCGGAATCAAAGTAAGTGTCGCGTACTCAGGAGAGAGACCATGAAAATCAGCTTTACGACGTTGGGCTGTCCCGATTGGGACTTGGATACCATTTGCCGCCGGGGCCGCGAATACGGCTACGACGGCGTCGATTTCCGCGGGTTGCAGGAGACGATGGACATTACCCGATTGCCGGCGTTCACCAGCGGCGTGGCCCACACCCGACGCCAGCTAGCCGCTGCTGGCTTGGAGGTCTCGGGGATCAGCTCCAGCATCCGGGTCTGCGTGCCGGAGAAGCGCGAGGAGAACGTAGAGGAAGCGAGACGCTCGATCCCGGTGGCCCAGGCGTTGGGCTGTGGAGCGATCCGAGTGTTTGGCGGCGGCGATTCCAAGACCTACTCCAAGGAGGAGCTGGCCGACATCGGGCGGGAGACGATGGAACAGATCTTGGAATTGGATGGGGCCGGCCAACTCAAGTGGCTTTTTGAAACCCACGACGAGTGGATCAAGGCGGTGGAGTGCAAGCTGCTGCTCAACCGCATTCCCAACGAGGCGTTCGGCGTACTCTGGGACATGGGCCACACCGCGCGCGTAGGGGCGGAGTCGCCGGAGCAGACCTATCAGGCGGTGGGACCGCGCATCGGCTATACCCACGTCAAGGACGCCATTTACGATCCCGACCACGCCGAAGCGATGCGGGACGGTTGGCGGTACGTGCGGCCGGGCACCGGCCAATTGCCCTTGGCCGAGGCAATCGCCCTGCTCAAGGAGCACGGGTACGACGGCTGGATCATGTTTGAGCACGAGAAGCGCTGGCACCCCGAACTGGCGGCTCCAGAGGCGATCTTCCCGATTTTTTCGGCTTGGGCCAGACCGTTGCTCGGTTAGCTGGCGATGCAGCGATACTATCCCGAGGCCGCCCTGCACGTTCCGTCCCTGCTCTTGCCGCGCGCCGACATTTCCCTCGAAACGTGGGCGGTCATTGCCTGCGATCAGTACACCTCCCAGCCCGAATACTGGGAGAAAGTGCGGGAGATTGTCGGCGCGGATCCTTCGACGCTCCAGCTAATTTTTCCCGAAGCCTATCTCAAGGCGGCGGGCCACGACCAGACCATCGCCGGCATTAACCAGCGGATGCAGGAGTATCTCACGAGCGGCATGCTGGTAGAGCAGCCGCCCGGTTTTATGCTGGTGGAGCGGGAGGTGGGGCGTGCGGTGCCGCGTCGGGGACTGGTCGTCGCCTTGGACTTGGAGCAGTACGACTACCGAGACGGAGCGCGAACCCTGATTCGCCCGACCGAGGGCACGGACCAGAGCCGATTGCCCCCGAGGATTCAGGTGCGGGAGCAGGCGTCGCTGGAAACGCCGCACATCATCGTGCTGATCGACGACCCGCAGCAGACGGTGATTGAGCCGCTGGGCCAAGAAAATTTGCAGCCGGCCTACGATGTCGAGCTGATGCTAGGCGGTGGCCGCCTTAGAGGCTGGCATATCGACGATGAGACGCGGATCGCTGCGATCGCCGGGCACCTCGCCGGCTTCGCCAGCGGTGCGCCGCCGCTGCTCTACGCGCTGGGCGACGGCAACCACTCCTTTGCCACCGCGCGTGCGGTGTGGGAGCGTCTCAAGGCAGCAGCAGGGGACGAGCGGATAATGAATCACCCGGCGCGCTACGCTTTGGCCGAACTAGTCAATATCCACGACGAAGGGCTGGAGTTCACGCCGATCCATCGGGTGGTTTTTGGGGTAGATGCGGCCGATCTCTTGCGGGCCATGGAGACTTACTACACAGAGGGGGGATTTAGCCGTCGGACCTTTGCCGATCGGGACGAGTGGGAAGCGGCCTGCCGCGTAGCGGCCCTCGGCCCGGGGCACCACATTCCCTACATAAGCGGGGCCGAGCGCGGCCTGTTGGGCATGGCCGAGTCTGGCTTCCAGCTTGAAGTCGCGTCCCTGC
This sequence comes from Candidatus Latescibacterota bacterium, assembly GCA_965242865.1. Taxonomy (GTDB): domain Bacteria; phylum Latescibacterota; class UBA2968; order UBA8231; family UBA8231. Next base: position 1,932,094 of record CBDETK010000013.1, on the reverse strand, counting down.
AGGTCTTTTTGGACCGCTATCTCGACGCGCATCCCCGCGCTCGCCTCGACTACATTCACGGCGAGGATGCGCTAGAGCAGTTGGCTACGGGGCCGGACCGCATCGGCTTCTTTCTGCCGACCATGGACAAGCGCGACTTGTTCAAGACGATTGCAGCCGACGGAGCCACGCCGCGCAAGACGTTTTCGCTGGGCGAGGCCACAGAGAAGCGCTACTACTTGGAGTGTCGGCGGCTTTCTGGAAGGCTGTCTGAAAATCCCCCTTGGGTCGTGTTGAATAAACCATAACCGTAGGGGGCCGGCCCCCGTGCCGGCCCCCGTCATTCCTGCTTCTAAGGCTGAGGGTTGGTATCGGATTGGGAACATATTTATATTAGAGCAGACCGAGAGCAAACACCCGGTTGGACCCCTTTGGCGCAATAGCAACAATGTTAAACAGTTTCTGTAAGTCGTTGAAAAACAACAACTTACCCCCCCCCTCCCCCCGAAAAATCCGGTCCCGAGCTTAGAGAGATTTATCTCTTGCTCATGCTGTTGGCATCCGCTGGTTGCCTGTATGCCAACAGCACCCCCGACAAAGTGGAAGCGCGTCGCATCGAGTTCCCTACGCTCGGTGCGCCGATCTGAGTCACCGTTAGTGCCTCCAACAGACAGGCTGTCGCCCTCCAGTTCCGTCCTTTGGGTATCGTATCGCATACTAAGTGAGGAGTATTAAAATGACATCAATGGGAATGTTTCGTGCGTTTCGCTTCTACGGCTTTGGGTTGTTGGCCGTTAGCTTGGCGTTGGGATGGGCTGGTGCAGCGGCAGCGGCTATTACCCTATCGGTAGATAAGCCTACGGTGCGCGAGGAGGGCGGGAAGACCGCGATCACAGTGACCGCCAAAATGGACGCTGAGGCGACAGCGAACACGGCTGTGGCCTTGGTTGTAGGCACAAGTCCCACTCCCAGCAGTGGTGCTTTCCGTCTCGATCTTGAGAATGGTCGTTTTGTGCCTGGTCCTGGAAACACTTGGTTCAACTATAACCAGCCGCCCAACGGTAGGCCAGCGAGCGATTGGAAAGACTGGTACAATAGCCGCGCCCATATCAACAGCCGCTTTGCCATCACCCTGCCGACTATCGTGATTCCCAAGGGCAAGAAAGAGGCCACTGGGACGATCTCCCTCACGCCGAAGGACAATGACGAGCGCGGTTTTTACAATACTTATGACGAGTTCACCATCCCTTGGGGCATTGACAGCGACTACCCCAAACGCTATCCCGATCTGGTCATCAAAATCGAGGGTCTTGCCGGCGGCCAAACCGTTGAGCCGACGGAGATTCGCGTCACGGACGACGAAAAGCTAAGCAGTCGGTTAGACCTTTCGTTTTCGCCGGCCAGTCTGAGCAAGGACGCGGGGCCGACCCAAGTCACCGTGACCGCCACCTTGAACGGCGGCACCCTGCGGTCAGACCAGACCTTTAACTTGGTTTTCGCCAATGCTGCGGGCGTTGATGCCGATGATTACCCGGCTGGTGTTACTGCGGACTCGATCCTGACGCGCGATACGGATTACTCGGCGTCGGCTGCGTCTCTAACCCTGCGCCGGAACAAGGCGTCGGCCAAGACGACGATTACCCTCGATCCCAAAGGCAAGGCGGGTCGCATCGTGCTCAAGGGGGCGCGGACGGCGGTTCTCAAAGGCATTGACTTGAACCTCGATGGGGATAAAGGAGACTCGCTGGCTCTTGATTTGCTGGCTCTTGATTTGTCCTATTCCGATCAAGTTACGTTCTCAGAAGCAGGTCTCGGCTGCACCCCCACGACCTCCGGCCCCCCTTCCCAGCACGATGTCAACTTTGATGGGGTTTGCGACGGCCTTCTTAGGGAAGCGAGACTCGGCATTGACCTAAACGGCGATGGGGTGATTCCACCAGCAGCACCCGCCGATGGCAGCATTCCTGAGGTTAATGCGGATGGTTGGGTCAATTGGGCATTTGGGCTATGGGAACGCGACATCAGTGCCGGGACATCTGCCGTAGCCGAGATGGTGGCTGCCGATAGAGAGTTCGTCCATACGGTGGGCGATCCTCCTTCTGCGGCTTATTTGCTTGAAAGCCTCTTGCCCCAGTATGTTGCGATTCCTCCTCATTTCTTTGCGATAAAGGCCGCTCCCATCGTCGATCTCAAAGGGGCTGACGACGGGCTGACCGCGACGCCAGCGACGGTCCGCGAGGGGGCCGGACAGCAAGCCATCACCCTGACAGTCACCTTGAAGAATGCGCTAGAGGACGATGCGCGGGTGTCGTTTTCCATTGAGCCGCAAGCGGGGCGGCGCGACATCGATTACACGGTGGCTCTGAGCGATCTCGTCATTCCGGCCGGCAAAACCTCGGCCGAGACGACGCTGACGCTGACCCCGGTTGATAACTCAACGGTGAATGAGGCGCGGAGTTTCATAGTAGTCGCCACGGTCGGCGCGGGCGTCACCGAGGCGCGCGAGACGATTACCATTGTGGACGATGAGACGCTGACCTCCGAGATCACGCTGACGGCGAGTCCGGGGGAGATCAAGGCGGGCACAGGAGCGACGGACGTTGCGGTGACCGGCACCTTAAACGGCCAAGTCTTCGACGAGGATGTGCCCGTGGTCTTGGTCGTCACGACCGATACGGATGCCGATGGCGACATGGACGACGATGCGGCCACCCGCGACACCGAATACACGGCGATTCTGCGCTCGCTGGTCATTCCAGCCGGCGAGATCAGCGGCTCGACGACCGTGTCGATCACCCCGTTGGCAGGTGGCGATAAAAAGATCGGCCTGACCGCGCTGAAAAGTCCGGTCAAAAATGCGGACGACGAAGACGTCACGGTCACTACGGCGGTGGTAACGCTGAAAGATGGGGACCCGACAGAGACGCCGCTGGGCGTCCTGCGCTTCGCAGACGACATTGACGTGGTATCGACGGTGTTTGAGTACACGGTCGGCACGGCGATTGAGCCATTCGTGCTGCCAGTCGCTACCGGCGGCGTAGGCGACAAGACGTATAGCGTGTCGGCGACCCTACTGGCGGGGCTGTCGTTTGACGCGACCACCCGCACGCTGTCAGGGACGCCGACGATGGCCGACACGGCCACCGTCATCTACACGGTCATTGACAGTGCCCCGGACCCGGTCAACACCGATGCCCTCAGCCTGACCTTTGAGATCGGGTCGGCCCCAGCCCCCACGGCGAAAGTCGCTAACCTGACCTCGACGCATTCGTCGGTGCGGGAGAACGGGGAGACGACCGCCATCCTCCTGACAGCGATGTTGGTCGCGCCATCCGCGAAGGCCGAGACCGTGCTGTTCACGATTGTCGCGCCTAACACGGGCACACCGGCCGTGCGCGATGCGGATTACACGGCCACGCTGGGCGGCTCGGTCATCATTGCCGCGGGCGAGACCGAGGGCCGGACGCTGCTGACCCTCACGCCCCTTGACAACGAGGAGGTCGATGGCAATCGGTTCTTGGGCGTACAGGCGAAAGCCTCGGGCGGCTCGGCGCAGACGGACATTAAGATCGCCGACGATGAGACGCCGAGTACGGCCCTCTCGCTATCGGTGTCGCCGCACACCCTCAGCGAGGACGCGGTGGTGACCGAGGTTACGGTTACGGCGACCTTAGACGGCAAGGTGCTGGACGCCGACGCGACCGTAACGATTTCGGTGGATGCGGCGTCGGAGGCGACGCGGGATTTGGATTATTCGGCACTGTTCAATCCCTCGCTGGTCATTCCGGCCGGCGCGACCTCCGGTTCGCTGATCGTGCTGCTCGACCCGACGACCGATAACGAGGACGAGGGCCGCGAGACGATTACGCTCCACGGCTCGGCGGCAGGCTTGACGAGCGGCTCCGCCCAAATCACGCTGGCCGACGCTGGTGCTGCCACGACGCCGCCCCCGGAAGCCACGCCGCTCGCCTTTGCCGACGGGACAGCGGTTGATGCCCAAGAGTACACCGCAGGGTCGGCGATTCCTGTGCTGGAACTGCCGGAAGCGACGGGTGGTACGGGCGACGTAACGTATAGCGTGTCGGGGCTACCGGCCGGCTTGTCGTTTGACGCGGCCACCCGCACGATTTCCGGTACGCCCGACGCCGCCACCGACGAGGCGGTCGACGTCACCTACACGGCTACCGACGGGGCGGGGGCCACCGCGTCGCTGACCTTTTCCATCGCGGTCAACTCGTCGTTGAATTTTGGCGACTTTTTCAGTCAGTTCATTGGGTTGGGCAAGATCGTTCCCACGACGTCGGCCGACGGAGCGACCATCCGCGAGTTCGTCGTCGGCCAGCCGGTGGAAGCCTTCGCGCTGCCAGCGGGCACCGGCGGCACTGAGCCGCTGACGTACAGCCTGTCGCCAGCCCTGCCGACGGGTGTGTCGTTTGACCCGATCACACGGACGATTTCCGGGACGCCGCAAGCCGAGGGTGCGCCCGTCTATACCTACACGGTGACGGACGCGACCGGCGCGAGTGCGGCCATGCTGCTTCAGACGCGGCCGGCCGCCTTTGCGCTGACGAGCAACTATCCCAACCCGTTCAACCCGGCGACGACGATCCAATACGCGCTGCCGCAAGCGGCCAACGTGCAGTTGACCGTGTACAATGTCGTCGGTCAGCCGGTGCGGACGCTAGTGGCCGAGCATCAGAGCGCCGGCCGCTACTTAGTGGGGTGGGACGCGACCGACGATAGCGGGCACAGCTTGTCGTCGGGGCTGTATTTCTACTGCTTGCAGGCGGGCGACGAGTTCCACGCCGTCAAGAAGATGCTGCTGCTCAAGTAAGAAGCGTTTCTAAGTACGCGACACCTAATCTTTCGGCATTTTTCAGAGCGGGGCGGCTATCCCATAGTCCACAAGCAACAGGATGTCGCTTGGGCCTTGCTCGCGGACCAGTTGAACGAAACCGTGATCAAGCGCGTCATCCAACACGACCTCCGAGTCGGCGACCGCGGGCGGCAGCGGGATGCCCAGTTGCTTGAAGAGCTTTTCCGCTTAACCTGTCGCTATGCCGGGCAGACGCCGACGGTTTCGACACTCGCGGACGAAGCTCGTCAATCGCTCGGCGCGAATATCGGCAGCCAGCGGGTGACTCACTACTTGAGGTTTCTCGCCGACACCCTGCTGCTTCGCTTGATTCCACCGCTCGAGATCCGGCTCAAGAGAAAGCGCGGGAACGCGAAGCTATGTCTGGTCGATCACGGCCTGCGAGCGAGTTGGCTACAGGAGCAGATTCCATTGACGGCTGAAGCCCTAGCCGAGCGGCCCGAACTCACCGCGCTGGCCGGCCATCTCGCCGAGAGCATTTTCGGCTCGGTCGCCTCGACCATTCACGGCATCGCCCACTTGCCCGAGCGCGGCTTGGACCGCGAAGTGGATTTCGTCTTGATGGTCGGCGCACAGCGCGTGCCGGTGGAAATCAAGTATCAACGCCGGATTGATCCCTTGCGGGATACGCTGGGCATTCGGTCATTCGTAGAAAAATCAGTCAACAACGCCTCTTTTGGCGTGCTGATCACGCAGGACCATGCCGGGATGATTGACGACCCCCGAATCGTCCGCTTGCCGCTTTCGAGTTTCATGCTGCTCAGGTAATGGATAAACCAGAAGAATGCAGGTATTTTCAAAATATGAAACGTCAAAGCAGGTGCCGAAGCGATTTCACTGAATCGAGTTCAGTACACGCATTCAGCAATTCTGAGTAGATTCGCGATCTAGACGAGGGAAAAACAATGCGGAACATCAAGGCTAAATTTTCAGAAGGCGTGCTCATACCGCAGGAGAGGCTCGACCTCAAAGAAGGTGTGGATGTGGTCATATCCATTGCAGCCTCGCCTCAGGGGCGCACCCTTGAGGCGTTGCGAACAACAGCGGGAGCGTGGAAGGGAACGCATGATCCAGAAGCGTTAAAACAAGCCATCTACGCTGGCCGGCGCACTTCCGAACTCACCGCACTGACCGGCCATCGCGCCGAGAGCAGGGATTGACAGAATGACCGCGACTGAACTCAAGCTCCCTTATGGCGACGGATACCTGCCGATCGCCGTGTCCACCGAGCACCTGCTCGGCGTCGTGCGGCCCCAAGCCGCGACCAACGGCAACCGCGCCGAACAAGATGTGGTGCGCCAAGCCTTGGCCCGTCCGTTGGGGACGCCAGCATTGCGTGCGCTGGTGCGGCCCGGTCAGCAGGTCGCGATCGTGGTCAGCGATATGACGCGGCCCTGCCCGACGGACCGCCTGTTGCCGCCGGTGCTGGAGGAACTGGCCGCGGCCAGCGTAGCGGATGCCGCTGTGACCGTGATCGTGGCGTTGGGGCTGCATCGAGCGCAGACCGAGGCCGAGTTGGCGGCCTTGGTGGGGCCGGCCGTTTATGAGCGGGTGCGGGTCGTCAACCACGATTTACAAGATGTGGTGCGGCTGGGCGTCACCGCCCGCGGGACGCCCGTGGAACTCTTCCGTCCCCTGGTGGAGGCCGATGTGCGGCTCTGCTTGGGCAACTTGGAGTTCCACTACTTCGCCGGCTTTTCCGGCGGGGCCAAGGCGATTTTGCCCGGCTGTGCCTCCTCCAAGACGATAACGGCCAACCACGGTCTAATGACCCGCCCCGGGGCGACGACCGGGTGCTTGGCGGGCAATCCCGTGCGCGAAGATTTGGAAGAAGGCGCGGCCATGCTGGGGGTTGACTTCATCCTCAATGCGATCGTCGATGATCGCCACCGCATCGTCGCGGCCGTTGCCGGGCACATGCGCGACGCGCATCGCCAGGGGTGCGAGTGGGTGGCCGAGCGCGGGGCCGTGCCCATTGCGCGCCGCGCCGATATGGTGCTGGTCAGCGCGGGCGGCTACCCGCTCGACGTCAATATGTATCAGGCGCAAAAGGCCCTCGACAACGCCGTGCATGCCGTGCGCGAAGGCGGTGTCATCGTCTGGGTGGCCGAATGCCGCGAAGGGCTGGGGGGCGCTACTTTTGCCGCTTGGTTGCAGGAGGCGGATTCGGCCGACTCGGTGCTCGCGCGCATAGAGCGAGAATTCGTCTTGGGCGGGCACAAGGCCGCCGCCATTGCCGGGGTGCTGAAAAAGGCCCGCGTCCACTTGGTCTCGTCGCTGCTGGCGGAAGCTATGGGCCGCGTGGGCGTAGTGCCCTTTGGCGACCTGGACCAAGCCGTGGCAGCCGCGCACGAGGTCGTTGGCCCGGAGGCCCGGATCTGGGCGATGCCTTATGGAGATTCGGTGTTGCCGCAGGCTGTGGCCTAAGAGGCCGAGCTTAGTACACGACACCCGCGGTCAGCCTGCCGAGGATCGAGGGCATCTTGCCCTCGTCGAGGGCGGGACGCCCTCGATCCCGGATTCAGCGGGAACCGCAGAAAAATTTCTTTTTACAGGAGAACGTGATGCAGCGTCTATGGAAGCGATTTGCGCGTGTATATGATCACTCTGCGCTACGGACCGGCGTGCAGTGTGGACTCGTGGTTGTCTTGGCCGCTTGCGGCGAGAGCGGCGATAGCAGTGTCACCGGGAGCGAAGGCGGCGGTAGCGGCGACCCTCTGAATGCTTGCGCCACGCCAGCCGCGGCTGAGAGCCAGACGCTTAGGGAAATCACGGTGGACGGGGTTCGGAGGCAATATCGGCTATCGGTCCCTCGGGCCGACGCCGGGGTGACGCTGCCAGTGCTCATGGCCTTTCACGGTGGCGGGGGCCGCGACGACCCGTTTCCACAGCAGCGGGAATTTGAACAGTTGGTCGAGGCAGAGAAGGTGATCGCGGTCTATCCATTGGCCGAACTCGTGCCGCCCAACGAGGGGGAGTGGCAACTCAACACCCGCGAAGGTTCCACCCAAGACATCGCCTTCGTCGAGGCGTTGATCGACGACCTCGCCGCGCGCTACTGCGTGGATTCAAACCGCATCTACGCAACAGGCTACTCCCTCGGTTCGATGTTCACCTACGAGTTGGCCTGTCATTTGAACGCTCGGTTCGCGGCCATCGCCTCTCTCGCCGGCACGATGCCGGTGACGCCCCATTCCTGTGCGCTCGTAGAAAACGTACCCATCCTGCACATTCACGGTCGCGACGACCCGATCATCGCGTACGACAGCCAATGGGACTGGAAGGCCTGGGATTCGGTCGGAACGATGCGAGACATTCCCGGTCTCGTCCAATTCTGGAGCGAGCAATACAACTGCCAGAATGAGAGCGAAACGCAGTCGGGATCGGCACTTCACATCGTCCACGACGCCTGCGACGGGGGAGTCCGCGTGGAGCACTATCGGCTAACTGGAGCAGGGCACGAATGGCCGGACGCCATCAGCGGCGTATCTACCCACGAGGTGATCTGGAATTTTGTGAGTGGGTTCGCCAAGCCTTAGAAGCGGTCTGAAAACCCATCTTGGACGGTGTTGAACACGCCGTAGAGCGGGTCGCTGTCCTTCCCGCGAAAGAACGTCACCCCGTGCTCCGACACGGGGCGGGAATCCAGCAAAGGACCAAGCCGAAGCAGAGACGGAAACCCTAATTTTGAGACCGCTTCTTAGAAGCGGTCTGCTCCGCAAATTCTACCTTGGGGCGTGTTGAACAAGCCGTAGAGCCGGTGCTCGGCTCCTTAGCCCGTTCTGCCGCGTCGCCTCAACGCCATTCAAGCCGGGCAGGTGAACCTCCATGCCTACCGAATATCCAGCGCGATGCTTGATGGAACCCCCAATCCCGTGACGAGGTCTTCGACAGCGAATGGGGCATCCAAGTTGGCACGCTGAATCTTTTGCGAACCATAGTCCGCCCAGTACATTTTTCTATTCTCCAAATCCAGCGCGAGGCGTGATGGATTACTCACTGCCGTGACGAGGCCTTCGACCGGTGAGCCATGTAGGTTGGCACGCCGAATCCTATCCGTCACCCCCCTCTCCGTCCAGTACATCCTTCCGCTCTCCAAATCCAGCGCGATGCCCGATGCACCATCCAATCCCGTGACGAGGGATCTGACGCCTGAGCCATGTAGGTTGGCACGCTGAATCTTACCGGTGCCAAAAGTGCCCTCGTCAATCTCCGTCCAGTACATCTTTCGCGCACTAAAATCCAGCGCGATGCCCGATGGTGTTATCAATCCCGTGACGAGGTCTGTGACGCCTGAGCCATCTAGGTTGGCACGCTGAATTTTACCCGCGCCTTCATCCGCCCAGTACATCCTTCCGCTCACCACATCCAGCGCGATGCCCGATGGAGAATCCAATCCCGTGACGAGGTCTGTGACGCCTAAGCCATCTAGGTTGGTACGCTGAATCTTACCCCGGCCCCAGTCCGTCCAGTATAAAAAGGATTCCGTCGGTTCCTCCGGTTCTGGTTCCGTTTGGACGGTTTCGACGCGGGGGTATTTTTCTAGATGCGATTGGACGCGGAGGCCGCTTGCTATCGCGGCGGCGAGCTGTTGGTTGGCAACGTGCGGGCTGAGGGCGTTTTCCATCACGCCCAGCCATTGCAAGTTCGTCAGGCTCGCCAACGGACTGATATCCGCAATCTCATTGTCTCCTAGCTGGAGCCATTGCAGGTTCGTTAGGCCGGCTAACGGCTGCACGTCCGTAATTTCGTTGCCCCACAGCGACAGCTTCTGAAGATTGATAAGGCCCGCCAGCGGACTGACGTCTGTAATCTCATTCCCCCACAACGACAGCGTGTGCAGGTTGGTCAGACTGGCCAACGGACTCACGTCCGTAATCGCGTTGTCCCGCAGATATAGCGTGTGTAGTGCTGTCGCGTGTTCGAGGCCGGCCACGCTCTCAATGTTTTTGTAGCTCGCGTCGAGTTCGGTCAGGGCGGCCAAGCCCGCCGGGGTCAGGGTCCCTTGCGGGCGGTCCAACGCCTCCCGCACGCACCGCTCCAGATTGGCGTCGGCGAACTCAACGATAGCCGATTGGGTGCTGTCAGCGTCAGCGTCGGCCTGTGTTCTATCGGCGTCGGCGTCGGTTTGGGTGGTGTCAGGGCTTTCGGGGGCGGGCAGCCCGTCGGTAGCGGTGTAGGTGTCGTCGCCCAAGAACTCGCACAAGGAACAGGTGGCTTTGCCGGCCGGACGAGAAGCGACCGGCGCGGAGTCTGAGCAGCCCGTCCAAGCAGCGACGATGCCCAAAAGGACGAACGCAAGCAGGGTTTTGAGAGATTTCAACGAAAGCATTTTTTGCTCCTTTGTATGGATATGGTGTGGAAACTGGAAGAGAGGCATGACGCACCCAAAGAGGCAGAGCTAGCCCTAGGGCTATACTTGGAGTGCTCAGGACGCGCCCCTTGCTGTGGGTGCGCCTTTGCTGGTAGCGCGGCGTCTAGATCGAGGGGATTCCGCCCTCGGTCTTTGGCAGACGGGTTGCGGAGGTGGTGCAGTAAACGGGGATCAGCACAAAGGCCGCACAGTAGCGTGCGCTTGGGGTCGTGCTGCCAGACCGCCGCGACGCCCAACAGCCGCACACGATCCGTCGGCCTATGCAGAAAAGTAGAGAGTTTAGTGCTTGGAGCTAGCGGAGAATTTTCGGGGGATGGGGGGATAAGTCGTTGTTTTTCAAGGACTTACGACGCATTAAAATCGACGACGATTCCAAGCACTCAACAGGGTTTTGCCCCACAGCAAGGCCCCTGCCTGATGTGAAATGCTTAACCATCGTCTCGTTCATTTGCCAACCGATCGTGCCAAATTTGCCGCTGTAACGGGCAGGCACGGGGGCCTGCCCCAACGCCTATAATTCTTACGGGCAGGCACGGGGGCCTGCCCCAACGGGGCCGCCCCTGATTTAGGTCATTTGCCGTCGGGCCGTAATTAAGAGCCTAAACACAGAAGCCGCAACCTGCTTACTGCTACGGCAATGATCGGTTGGACGCAAGGGACGAAACGCCGCAACCCTCAAGGACATCTCGCCCTATGAAAAACGGGTGCTGTTAAGACCACTGGACGGCCATTCATGTAGCCCAAAGCAGGGTTTGCGGAGCAGACCGCTTCTTAGAAGCTAGGTTCTCGAGTTTCGCTAGGCATGGCCCGGGCGTCCCATGCTAATTCCCAACCGACGTTTCGCTGGCGAACAGATCGAGCTGTTCGAGCGCCTCGTCGGCAAATCCTCCCAATTCAAGGCCCAACAAGCGCACCCCCAAGTCGCGGGCCTCAGTGCGGTCTAGCAACGCCTCGGCCACGGCCAAGACGACCGGGGCGCGGTCGGTAAAGGAGGCCAACCGTGCGGTGCGCGTGGCGGTGCGAAAATCTGGGTAGCGCACCGCTAGGTTCACGGCGCGCACTTGCAGCCCCCGGCGCTGCAAGCGTCCGCAGAGCGCGGCGGCTAGCTCTCGCAAGGCATTGTGCATTTCTTCGCGAGAGTATAGCGGGGCGGCAAAGGAGGCTTCCTCGCAGATTTGGCCGAGCGGTTCGGCCGCGGCGACCGGGTCGTCGTCTTGGCCGTGGGCGAGATGCCAAAAGCTGCGGCCGCGCTGGCCAAAGCGACGCACGAGTTCGTTCAGGGAGGCGCGGGCCAGCGAGCCCACGCGCTCTATGTGCATGGCCGCGAGCTGCTGGCGCGTAATCGCGCCCACGCCGGGGAGCTGGTCGATGGGCACATCGGCGAGAAAATCTCCGATTTGTTCGGGCCGCACGACCGTTAGGCCATCGGGCCGCTGGCGTTCCATGGCCAGCCGCGCCAAGAACTTGCTGGGGGCCAACCCCACGGAGACGCCCCAGCCGAGCTGCCGCTTGATGTCGCTCTTGATCATCTTGGCGACGCGCATGCCAAAGGGGATGTCGAGCTTGTTGTCGGTGACGTCGAGAATGGCATAGCCGTCGCCCCACTCGATCCAGTCGGTGTATTCGCGCAGGAGCGCGGCGAATTCGGCGCACACTCGGGTGTTGTGGCGCGGGCCGCGGTCGATCCCAAGGTGGACTATCTTGGAGCGTCCGCCGGCCTTAGCGGGATTCATTTGAGAAAAAAGGCAGGGAGACTACGGTGGCTTGTGCTCCCCCTGCGTCGAGCGCAGTGCCCTCGGCGCACGCACGTCGCCGCACATAAGCGAGGGCAATCGGGCCGAAGCGGGGGGAGTGAGCCGCAGAAGTGATGCGCCCGACTTCGCGCCCGCCGGCGCGCAGCGGTTGCCCGATTGCTGGCAACTCGGCGGTGGCGAGGGAAAGCCGCAGCCCCACGAGATGCTGCTTGACTTTGTCGTAGGTATCGAGGCGGGCGATGACTTCTTGGCCGATATAGCAGCCCTTATCTAGATGAATAGCGCGCCCAAGCCCGGCTTCCCAGGGATTGTAACTTTGGGTCAGCTCGCGCCCGAGCCGGGGAAGGCCCTGTTCGACGCGCCAAATTTCCCACGTCGCGGCCCCGATTGGACGCGCCCCGGCCGCGGCGAGGCGTTGCCAAAGGGCCTCCACGGCCGCGGGCGACCCGAAGGCGCGCAGCCCCGGCCCGGCCGTGCGCGCCAGCCACAGGCCGTCGGCGACTTGGGGGTCGAGCAATTGGTGATCCTCAAACGCAGTCAGGTCTGTATCCAAGGTGCGGGCGACGAGCTGGGCGGCGCGTGGGCCGATGAGCTCGAACATGGCCGTCTCGTCGGTGCGGTCTGCCCATTCGAGGGCCTCGGCAAAGATGAAGCGGTCCAACCAAGCGGGGATTGCCGTGCGCGAATCGGGACTCAGGATCAAGGCCGTGGCGTCCGGGCCGCGGTAGCAGGTGGCAAAGTCGAGAATTCGCGCCCGGTGTTCGATAAAGACCGCTTCGAGGCCGTGCCCAATTTGCAGGGTGTGGAAGTCGTTGGAGGTCATGCGGTGCAGGAAATCGAGATGGTCGGCCCCGCGCATGTACAGGCGGAACGAGGCTTGGGCGTTGTGCAGGGCGGCGCCGGCGTGGGCGGCGCGGTATTCGTCGCAATGGGCCATAACGGGCTAGGGGCTAAGTGTGTACAGAAAAACGCGAGCCGATGTCCGGGTGTTTGGTGACTTCGATTTGCACCGGAAAGGCCGCCTTGAGTTGGTCGAGGTGGGTGACGATCACCACCTTTTTGAAATCCTTGCTGACTTCTTGGATGGCTTCGATGAGTTGTTCCAGCCCCTGCTCGTCTTGCGTGCCGAAGCCTTCGTCGATGAAGAGGGTGTGCAGGCGGGTGCCCGAGCGCATGGCCAGCACCTTGGAGAGCGCGATGCGCAAGGCGAAGTTGGTGCGGAAGGCCTCCCCCCCGGAATAGAGGTGATAGGACCGCTCGCCAATCTCGTCGGCAATTTTGACGTCGAGGGTTTCGCGGGTGCCGCCTTTTTTGAGGTCGCGCAGCGACTCAAAGGCGACTTGGATGCGGTTGTCGGTTAGGCGGGCGAGGATGGCGTTGGCTTCTTTGGCGATCTCTGGCACGGCGTTTTCAATGATCAGCGCTTGAATCCCGTCTTTGCCGAATGCCTTGTCGAGCTGTTGGTAAATCCAAGCCTGTTGCTCGGCCCCTTGCCGCTCTTGGCGCAATGCGTCCCGTTCCTGCGCCAATTCGGCGCAGCGCCGGCACAGGGCCTCTAGGCGGCCTTGGCGCTGGAGGTGTTGATCCCTGTCGCTCCGCAGCTTTTTCAATTGGACTTGGTTTTCCGCCAACTGCCGATCGATGTCGTCTAACTCGCCGGCCCGCTCGTGTAACCGTTTTGTTTCTTCTTTGATGGTCTGCAATTGTTGCGCTAGCGCAGCGGCTTCGGCCTCGCAACGCGCCTGCGATTTTCGGGCTGAAGCGTGACGGTCGCGGGCGTTTTGCAGGCGCTCGACTTGGCGCGGGCTGTCGCGCAGGCCATCCTGTTGCTGGCGCAACCGCTGGTGCTCGGCGCGGTCGTAGCCGAGGGCTGCAAGCTGGTGCTCGACTTGGCCGAGTTGCTCTCGTTCCTCGCGGGCATAGTGGGCTTTGGCGAGCTGGTGCTCGGCTCGCTCGAGTTGGCTTTGGGCTTCGGCTTGCTCGCTTTGGAGCCGGTCGGCTTGGCTTTTGGCCTCCTGCAAGCGGGTGTGCTCGGCCTCGACCGGGCGCAACTCGGCGAGCTTTTGGCGCAGTGCCTCGTGTTCGGTGCTGCTGTACCCCAACAACTCGATTTCTCCGGCTAGCTTGTGCAGGCGTTCGCGTGTGTCGGGCGCGTATAATTGCTCTTCGAGCGCGCGGTCGAGCCCGGCTAGCTGGTCCGCTAGCGACGGGGCCTCAGCGCCCAATTCCCGCAACGGCCCGAGCCGAGCCTCTTCGGTGGCCAGTTTTTGCTGCACCTGCTGGAGGGGCGCGATTTCTTGGCCGAGTGCCTTGTACTCGGTGCGCGTCTTTTGCAATTGAGCGTCGAGCGCGGTCAGCTCGCGGTTGAGGGCGGCGATGCGCTTTTGACGGCGGTCTTGCCGCTGCGCCAGCTCGGCCGCGACCCGCTGGCGGTGTTCGGCGTCGAGCGTGCTGCCGCACAACGGGCAATTGGCGTCGTCGGACCGGGCCAAGCCCTGAGCCTGTTGGCGCTCGTTGGTCAGTTCTTCCTCTTCGGCGCGGACCTTCTGCTGCCGCTCGGCGAGCTGGACATTGAGATCGCGGCCTTTGTCCTCGAGGCGGTCTCGGTCCTCGGCTTTAGCCTGCAACTGGGTCCGGCGCGCTTGCAACTGGTGGATGTGGGCCGTTAGGGTTTCTGCTTCGGCCAGGGCTCGGTTGCTCTGCGCCAGTTGCTGGGCGAGGGCTTGGCGTTGGCTTTTGCGCTGCTGTTCTGCGAGCGATAGTTCGTGCTTGAGGCCGCGGCGCTCGTGCAGGAGATCCTCGGAGCGAATCCGGGCCTGCTCTAGGGCTTGGGCCTGCTCGCTGAGGGTTTTGAATTGGGCGTAGCGGATGGCGATGGTTTGTTCTCGATTGAGCAAAGCTCGATGATCGGCGAGCTGCCCCTGTCGCTCGCTGAGCCTAGCCGCCCAGTGCTCTTGCTGGCGCTCCAACGCTTGGCGCGCTTGGTCGATGCGCGATTCTAGCTGGCCGCGGCGGGCCTCTAATTCGTCGTGCGCTTGAGCTTTTTGGTCGAGCAGGTTGATTTGGCTGCGGAGTTGGTCATAGGTCGCAAAAGCTCGCTCGATGGCTTCGGCGTCCGCTAGGATTGCGCTGTCTTGCTGCTGCTGCCGCCGCAGGTTTTCGAGCTCGGCGGCGACCTGCTGCGCCCGCTCGGTGGCGACCTGCTGCGCCCGCTCCTGCTCGGCGACGCGCTGGCGGAGCTGCCGCTGTTCTAGACGTTGGTCCTCCAGCTTGGCTTGCGCCTGTTCGCTGCTGCTGATTTCGCGGTCGAGTAGGGCGAGGGCCTGTTCGGTTGCACGCCGATCGGCTTCGTAGCCTTCGCGCTGGGCCAATTCTTCCTCCAACTCGCCGAGGCGGGCTTGCAGGGTCGCGGTCTGGCGTTGGTGTTCTTGAGCGTGGTCCCGAGCCATGCGCTGGAGCTGGTCGTATCGCTCTAGGCCGAGAATGCGCCCGAGGACCTCCTTGCGTTGCTTGGCGTTTTTCTGGGTGAACTCGTCGGCGCGTCCTTGGACGATGAAGGCCGAGTTGACGAAGGTGTCGTAGTCCATAGATAGGAGTTCGTTGATGCGCTGCTGGGTGGGACTCATGCCCTCGCCTTCGCTGAGGGTGCGGAAGACGCCGTCGCTTTCTACTTGCAGGTCTAGGGCTGGGACGCCCTGCTTGGTGCGACGCCAACTGCGGATGACGCGGAAGTGCTTGCCGCCGAGGTCGAAGTCGAAGGCAACCCGCAGCTCTTTGGCGCCGATCCGACACACTTCTTCGTTGCTGCGGCTTTTGCGCGCTTGGCCCCATAAGGCGTAGGTAATCCCGTCGAGCAGGGCGGACTTGCCGTGGCCGTTGCCGCCGGTGAGACAGGCGACGTGGAACTGGGTGAAGTCGAAGGGCGGCACCTCCTCGCCGTAGCTGAGAAAGTTGCGCAGCGAAAGGGAGAGGGGGGTCATGCGTCGGCTCCGTTGCGTTGGCCCGATTCGAGCGCACGCTCTAGACGGAGCGCGTGGTTTTTGAGCTCGGACCGGTGTTGGTGTTCTCGCAGATCTGGGTTGTTGTTGATGTAGCGGTCGAGGGCGTCGCCTAGCTCGGCCTCCGGGCTGATTTCTGCACGGCGTTGGGTCTTTTCTGGGGCAAAGCGCGGCTGGATGGAGGCGACGTGGAAGGCCGGTTTGAGTGCTTGCCGCACCCGTTGTAAGTCTATCGGGGTGGCGTAGCCGGCGGGCAGGTGGTAGAGGACGCGGACTACGGCGTCTGTTAGATCGGCCTCGGCGCAGGCCGCGACGATGCGCTCGGTCGCGTCTTGTCCGTTGAGCACCTTGAGCTCGATGGTCACAAAACGCCGAGCCGCGACGGGCACGAATTCAACGGTGGTTTTTCGGCCCCTCGGCATGGTCGCGTCCTCTGCAATGCGGACGAGGCAAAAGCCCTTGTCTTCGCCTTCCTCGCCGAAGTCAATGCGCTCTAAGCTGCCCGAATAGACCACGGGCGGATGGTGGCCGGGGTTGAGGTCTTGGTATTTGTGAATGTGTCCCAAGGCGACGTAGTCGTAGGCTGGATTGGCAAGGGTGCCTTTGAGCAGAGCGGGGTCTTGGCCGATGATGGCGGTGCGTTCGCCTCCAGACAAGACGGCGTCCGCAGCGGCGAGGTGGGCGACGAGGATGCCCGGCAATGTTGGGTCGAGCTGCCGGGCGTATTCGTCGATCCGGGCCGAATAGATCCTTTTGATCTCGTCGCGGATTTGCTCCAGCGACCAGTCGCGGTATTCATCGCGGGTGAGCAGGGCATGGCGCGTCGGCCAAGGCAGGCCGGCCACTTGCACTGGGCCGTGGGCCGTGTCGAGCCGCAGGAGTTTTGGTTTTGGGCGGCGGATGACATGCGTGTTTTCTAGCTGTAGGGTGCTGAAAATGTCAACCGAAGTGGCTTTGCCAAAAGCCCCCGGTGCGTCGTGGTTGCCCACCACCAGCACGATGGGGATGCGGGCCGCTTGCAGACGCTGGAGCTGGTGGGCGAAGACGCGCTGGTGGGTGGGGGTCGGATCGCAATTTTTGTACATGTCGCCGGCGAAGAGAACCAAATCGACTGACTTTTCAATGGCTAGGTCGAAGACTTCTTCTAGGCTGGTAGCAAAGTCTTGAACCCGCGAATGTAGGCCGGTGCTTGGGTCGAGGCTGCCGTGGTTTTCGACGCCCAGATGCAGGTCGGCAAAATGCAGGAGTGTCAAGGCCATGAGAGGTGCGAGAGCGTTGGGGTTGGAAAGGGGATACGGTCTGTAAATTTATTAAAAGGAGGGGGGCGAACTTGGGCAAGTCCCTTCTTGCACCGGGGGGCCGTTTTTAGTACATTGATTTACTTGAGTAGCGGAAGCGGTAGTGCGCTTCCGCTTTTGTGTTAAATAGCGCATGGCGCGTGTTGTTTTCTCCGGTAAAGGCTTGATAATGAGTGAGGTATATCTTTCGCGAGAAGGCTACGAAAAACTTCAGGTCGAGTTGAAGGGCCTCAAAGAGACCGAACGCCCGGCAGTGCGCCAAGCGCTGCAGCGAGCGCGGGAATTTGGCGACCTATCCGAAAACGCCGAATACTCGGCCGCCAAAGAAAGGTTGCTCTTCCTAGAGCAGCGCATCGGCAAGCTCGAAGAGACACTCAGCCGGGCCCGCCTGCTAGAAAACGAGGCGATCCCAGAAGACAAGGTCTATATCGGTGCCACTGTGGAGCTAGAGGACCTGGCAAAGGCGCGACAGCTTACGTACACGCTCGTTGCTCCCGAGGAAGCGGATTTTGAAGCGGGGAAAATCTCCACGGTTTCGCCGATAGGCAAGGGGTTGCTCGGGCACGAAGTAGGGGAAGAAATCGAGATTGAAGTGCCCGTTGGCAAGCTGCACTACAGGATTGTCAAAATCACGCGCTGACGCAGGTAGCTAGTTTCTAGTGTACTGGCGATTCCCGAAAAGGCCCGCACTTCAAAGCCGCGCCCAAGGCTTCTTGACATCTTAAAAAAGCTATCCTATATTTAGACGCTTAATTAAACGCGGACATCAATCCGGCTCGAGCGGGAATAGCTCAGTTGGCTAGAGCGCGAGCCTTCCAAGCTCGGGGTCGCGGGTTCGAGTCCCGTTTCCCGCTCCAGATCGCCAAACAATTGCAGCCGATGTAGCTCAGTCGGTAGAGCGCATCCTTGGTAAGGATGAGGTCACCAGTTCAATCCTGGTCATCGGCTCCACCTTCCCAATGCTTCCATCTAATACGGCAAATCCCGATGCCAAGAGATCAAATAAAGCTGGAGTGCGAAGTATGCAGCCAGCAAAATTACACAACGACCAAAAATAGACGAAGCCAGCCAAGCCGCGTGGAGTACAAAAAATATTGCCGCTTTTGCCACAAGCACACGGCCCACAAGGAAGCCCGCTAGGCATAGGGCAGTAGCTCAATTGGTAGAGCTCCGGTCTCCAAAACCGGCGGTTGCAGGTTCAAGTCCTGTCTGCCCTGCCAGGCTTCTGCATTAGGGAACGGATGTGGAATAAACTTACTAATTTCGTCAAAGATGTGAGGGCTGAATTCTCCAAAGTGAGTTGGCCTACGCGCGAAGATTTGGTCAGTTCCACTGGAGTGGTCTTAGTCTTTTCGGCGGTCTTTGCGGTTTTTATCGGCATGTTCGACCTGATCATCTCCTTTGTTTGGGGAATGCTTTTAGGGCAGTAATTCTCGCTAGGGCCTTTCTAAGGGAAGCGGCGCACAGCATGCACCGCTTCTTTTCCTTGTTTACGCTCGGCAAACGAGGGCTAACACCGGATTGAAGCCATGGCACAGCGTTGGTACGCTTTACATACGTATTCGGGGCACGAAAATAAAGTAAAGACCTACTTGGAGTCGCTCATGGAGTCCGGGGCTGCCAACGATGCCATTGCTCAGGTCGTTGTGCCGACCGAGGAAGTGGTTGAACTCCGCGCCGGCAAGAAGACCAAGACTAGGAAGCGCTTTTTGCCTAGTTATGTGCTGGTGGAAATGGAAATGTCCAAGGACGCTTGGTACCAAGTAACCAACATTCCTGGGGTGACCAATTTCGTCGGCCCAGCGCGCAAGCCGCAACCGCTTCGGCAGGAGGAAGTCGATCGCATCTTGGGGCACGCCGACCGCCGCAAAGACCAAGAGCTCGAAGAGATTCCCTTTGCCGTTGACGATCAAGTCAAGGTCAACGATGGCGCGTTCAAGGATTTTATCGGCACCGTGCAAGAGGTGCTGCCGGAGAAGCGCAGATTGAAAATCATGGTGAGCATCTTTGGGCGCGGTACATCAGTGGAATTGGATGTGTTGCAGGTCGAGCCGGTCCAAGAGACCGTCGGCTGATTTTCAGAGGGAATGATACCTAAATGGCTAAAAAGGAAATAGCCCAGATTAAATTGCAGGTTCCCGCCGGTCAGGCGAATCCAACACCGCCCGTTGGTCCGGCGCTCGGTCAACACGGCGTCAATATCATGGAATTCTGCAAGACCTTCAATGCCCAGACCCAAGACCAGCAGGGGTTGATCATTCCCGTGATCATTACGGTGTACGCCGACCGCACGTTTTCGTTTATCACCAAGACGCCGCCGGCTGCGGTGCTACTCTTGCGGGCTGCTGGACAAGCCAAGGGATCGGGCGTACCCAACAGGGACCGCGCCGGCGTTGTATCTACAGACCAAGTGCGCGAAATCGCCGAATTGAAAATGCCCGATTTGAACGCGGCCTCCATGGAAGCCGCGATGTCGATGATCGCGGGGACGGCCCGCAGCATGGGGATCTCAATTGAGTAGTTGCTTTGCAACGCACCCCTCATAAGAGGTTAAGAGGTGAGGTTTAGGATATGGCCAGAGGAAAAAAATACAGGGACGCCTTGGCGTCTTTCGACCGCGACAAAGCCTACTCGTGGGAAGAGGGGATCCAAATCCTCCGGGGGTTCCCAACGTGCAATTACGACCCGACCATCGAGCTTTGTTGCAACCTAGGGATCGATGGACGTCAAGCCGATCAAACGCTGCGCGGCACGGTGATGTTGCCCCACGGCACGGGAAAGGAACTCCGGGTCTTAGTCATTACCCAAGGGCCGCTCGTGCAGGAGGCCCAAGAGGCCGGGGCCGATTTCGTCGGCGGGGCCGATATGGCCGAGAAAATCCAAGGCGGTTGGCTCGATTTCGACCTAGTCATCGCCTCGCCAGATATGATGGGGCAGGTAGGTAAGCTGGGGAGGATTTTGGGGCCGCGAGGCTTGATGCCCAATCCCAAGACCGGCACGGTAACGCGCGAAGTGGCGCAAGCCGTCAGCGAGGCCAAGGCTGGCCGCATTGAATACCGCGCCGACAGCAAGTCCGGCAACAACGCCCAAGGCCCCATCGGCAAGCTGTCCTTTGCCGATCAGGCGCTCATCGAAAACGCCCAAGCGTTTACCGACGCCATTTGGCGCGCCAAGCCGGCCGCGGCAAAGGGGCAATACATCCGCAAGCTAGTCCTCTCGTCGGCCGTCGGGCCGGGCATCAAGATCGACCGCGCCCAGCTCGCGGCCTAAAGAAAGCTTCTGTATATGGCGACGGCAGAGAAAGAAGCGAAAGTAGAAGAACTGAAGGCCATCATGGCCGAGGCGAAGGGCTTTTATTTGGCCGACTTTACGGGGATTGACGTAGCGGCCGTGACCGAGCTACGCAACAAGTTGCGCGAGTCTGAGGTTCAATACCAAGTGATCAAAAATCGCTTGGCCATTCGCGCAGCCGAGGAAGTGGGGATCGCCGGCCTCAAAGAGCATTTCACCGGGCCTACAGCGATAGCTTACTCCAAAGAAGACCCCATCGCGCCAGCCAAAATTCTGCAAGATTTTGGTGCCGATGGTGGGAAAATTCAGATCAAGACCGGCTTTATGGAAGGCGAAGTCCTCGCCGCCGACAGAGTCGAGGCATTGGCCAAGCTGCCTTCTAGGGAAGAATTGCTCGGCAAGGTAGCCGCCAGTGCCCAGAGTCCGCTTTACGGGCTAAGCGGCGTCTTGAGTGGGTTGCTCAGGGGCTTAGTCGGCGCGTTGTCGGCGATCGAAAAACAACGGGTAGAAGGCGGGGAAAACGCCTGATCCCCATTCATTCCTTTTAACAAACTCAACTCAAATACGGATATATAGGAGGCTGTATCCCATGACCGAAGAAACCACCAACAGCAAGGTAAGCGAAATCATTGAGACCATCGGCGGCCTAACGGTCCTAGAGTTGGCCGAATTGGTCAAAGCACTTGAAGATAAGTTCGGCGTGTCGGCCTCGGCCCCGGTGATGATCGCTGGCGCAATGCCCGGCGATGGCGGCGGCGAAGAGGCCGCTGAGGTGAAGGATTCCTTTGACGTCGTGCTCACCAGTGCCGGCGAGAAGAAAATTCAAGCCATCAAGGTCGTCCGCGAGATCACCAGCCTAGGGCTGCGAGAGGCCAAAGCGCTAGTCGACGAGGCCCCCAAGCCGGTCAAGGAAGGAGTGACCAAGGAAGAAGCCGAAGAAATTCAGAGCCGATTGCAGGACGTCGGAGCTACGGTCGAACTCCAGTAGGAGACGGCTGCGAATAGTAGCTCGTCCATTCATACCTGCTTTTCTGCAGCGCCCCTTCATGGAGCTATTGGCCAATAGCTCCATGAGCATTTGCCTTAACCCCCAAATTGAGGAGTTGGACTTTGGCAAAGACGAATGGCAGTATTAAACGGCACTCTTTTGGCAAAATCAAAGAAGCCGTAAAGATGCCCAACCTGCTTTCAGTTCAGCTTGACTCCTTCGAGGACTTCCTACAGCTCTCCGTCCAGCCCCAGCAGCGCCAGCGGCGCGGTTTGCACCTAGTCTTCCAGAGTATTTTTCCGGTCACTGATGTCAATGGAATATACTCTCTCGAATACGTCAGCTACTCCATTGGCAACCCCCGCTACAGCGAAGAGGAATGCCGCGAGCGGGATATGACTTTCGCCGCCCCGCTGCGTGCGACCCTGCGCTTGGTGACCCGCGACAAGGAAGTTGAGGACCGCCCGGTCAAGGACGTGGTCGAACAGGCCGTATTTCTGGGCGAACTGCCCCTGATGACCCGCGAGGGCACGTTTATTATCAACGGGGCCGAACGCGCGGTCGTCAGCCAGTTGCATCGCTCGCCGGGGGTGTTTTTCGACGAGACTTTGCACCCCAATGGCAAGCGGCTGTTCTCGGCGCGGATCCTCCCCCACAACAAGGGGATGTGGCTAGAGTTCAGCATGGACATCAACGACATCATGTACGTGCATATCGACCGGCGGCGCAAACTGCCGGTGACGTCGCTCTTGAAGGCACTCGGCTGCTCTAAAGATGGCGAAATTCTCAGCCTGTTCCGCGGAGAGGTCGCGGAGGATGTAAACGAAGAGTTGATCGACCGCTACAACGGGGGCGAGGACATCGTCGACGAAGATAGCGGCGAAATTTTATTGGATGCCTACGACAAAATAAGCCGCGAAAACCTAACGGCTCTACAGGCAGCCAATATCGAGCAATTAAAGGTTTTGGCCCTCCCGTCGGCTAAGGATCCCGGGGTGATAGAAAAAACGCTCGAAAAGGACCCGAGCGACGACGAGGAAGATGCCCTCACGCGCATTTATAACCTGCTGCGTCCCGGCGACCCGCCCAATATCGCGACCGTGCGCGAATTGCTCGATCGCCTCTTCTTCAACGCCAAGCGCTACAACCTAGGCGATGTGGGCCGCTATCGAATCAACCGGCGGTTGGATGTGGGAATTCCCTTTGAGAGTACGGTGCTGCATCTAGAGGATTTCATGGCGATAATCCGCTACCTATTGGGGTTGCGAGTAGGGCAGGGCAATACCGACGATATCGATCACTTGGGCAATCGCCGCGTGCGCTTGGTCGGCGAGTTGCTAGCCAACCAGTTGAGCATCGGCCTGACGCGCATGGCGCGGACCATTCGCGAGCGCATGAACCTGCGCGACGAAGATCAGATCACGCCGCACGACTTGGTCAATGCGCGCACGGTTTCGACCGTGGTCCAAGCCTTCTTCGGCTCGAGCCAACTCTCGCAGTTTATACAGCAGACCAACCCGCTCGACGAGTTGACCCACAAGCGCCGCCTCAGTGCCCTCGGCCCGGGGGGCCTCAGCCGCGACCGCGCCGGTTTTGAAGTGCGGGACGTGCATTACACGCACTACGGCCGGATATGCCCCATCGAGACGCCGGAAGGCCCCAACATCGGCCTAATTTCCTCGTTGAGTACCTATGCCCGCGTCAATTCCTTTGGCTTTTTGGAGACCCCGTACCGCAAGGTGATAAACGGCAAGGCGACCAACGAGATCGAGTTTCTGACCGCGGCCGAAGAAGACAAGTACATCATCGCCCAAGCCAATGCGCCCATCGACGAGCAGGGCCGGTTCATCAACCCATTGGTCAAAGCGCGCAAGCGGGATGATTATCCGATGGTAACTCCCGACGAGCTCGACTACATGGACGTATCGCCCAATCAGCTCGTCAGTGGGGCCGCGGCCCTAATCCCCTTCCTCGAACACGACGATGCCAACCGAGCACTCATGGGCTCCAACATGCAGCGCCAAGGAGTGCCGTTGCTTTTTACTGAAGCCCCTTACGTCGGCACCGGGATGGAGAGCAAGGTCGCGCTCGATTCGGGCGCGATCATCGTCGCCCGCAACCCCGGCACGGTGGTCAGCGTTGATGCCCAGCGCATTGTCGTGCGCCGCGACAAGAAGCGCAGTACGCGGCTGACCCCATTGGATTCTGCGGACGTCGACGAATACAAATTGACCAAGTTCGCCCGTTCCAACCAAGACTGCTGCATCAATCAGCGGCCCTTGGTCCAAGTTGGCGACGCGATACAGACCGGCCAGCCCTTGGCCGATGGCGCCGCTACCGACCGCGGCGACTTGGCCCTAGGCGTGAATGTCTTGGTCGCCTTCATGCCGTGGAATGGCTACAACTTTGAAGATGCCATCGTCGTCAGCGAGCGCCTCCTCAAAAAGGATATTTTCACTTCCGTCCACATTGAGGAATTTGAGCTCCAAGTGCGCGACACCAAGCGCGGTCAAGAGGAGATCACCCGCGAGATTCCCAACGTCAGCGAAGGAGCGGTGCGCAACCTCGATGACGAGGGTATTATTCGCATTGGTGCCGAGGTCGGCCCCGGCGATATTCTAGTCGGCAAAGTGACGCCCAAGGGCGAGAGCGAGCTATCGCCCGAAGAGCGTCTCTTGCGGGCAATTTTCGGGGAGAAGGCCGGGGATGTCCGCGATGCGTCGCTGAAAGCACCCCCCGGCATGGAGGGCGTGGTCATTGACCGCAAGGTTTTCTCGCGCCGCGAGCGAAGCGATCAACCCCGGCGTCGCGAGCGCATCGCCGCGTACGAGCAAGAGGCGGCCGAGCGCAAGGAGAAGCTAATAGCCGAGCGCAACGCTCGGTTGCTGGAGGTGGTGGAGAACGTCAAGCTGGGCAACTTATACTCCCAAGACGGCGAGCTGAAGGTCCGCAAAGGCACTCAACTGAGCCAGCGGCTGCTCGAGCGGGTGGGTGAGGATTTCGCCTCGTTGCAACCCGAAGAAGACTGGACCGCAAGCCCCGAAGTCAGCGGCGAAGTCGGCGAGCTTTTGCGCTATGCCGAAGAGCAGTTAAAGCTGATTGACGAGCAAACAGAACGCCAACTAGAGCGCGTCACGCGCGGCGATGAGTTGCCGCCGGGCATCGCCCAGCTAGTCAAGGTCTATGTGGCCAAGAAGCGCAAGCTCTCGGTCGGCGATAAGATGGCCGGCCGCCACGGCAACAAGGGGGTCGTCGCGTACATCGCGCCCGAGGAGGATATGCCCTTTCTCGAGGACGGTACGCCCGTGGATATCGCGCTCAACCCTTTGGGGGTGCCTTCGCGCATGAACTTAGGCCAGATATTTGAAACCCATCTGGGCATGGCGGCCCACGCCTTAGATATGCACGTGGCGACTCCGGTTTTCGACGGGGCGTCCCTCGATGAGGTGCGGGCGAGGCTCAAAGAGGCTGGGATGCCCGACGACGGCAAACAAGTGCTCTACGATGGGCGGACCGGCAACGAGCTAGACAAGCGGGTGACGGTGGGCTACATATACATGTTGAAGTTGTCGCACTTGGTCGCCGACAAAATTCACGCTCGCTCCATCGGGCCGTACTCGCTGGTCACGCAGCAGCCCTTGGGCGGCAAGGCGCAGTTTGGCGGCCAGCGCTTTGGCGAGATGGAGGTGTGGGCCTTGGAGGCCTACGGTTCGGCCTACACGCTCCAAGAGATGTTGACTGTCAAGTCCGACGACGTCGCCGGGCGTTCCAAGATATACGAGGCGATCGTGAAAGGAGAGAATCCACCCGAACCAGGCATTCCAGAATCGTTCAATGTGCTGGTTAAAGAGCTACAGAGTTTGTGTCTGGATGTGATCCTCGAAGACAGCAGGATCGTCGAGACCTATTGAATCGCAGAGCATCTGCATAAAGCGCAAAGGGGGTGCCCGTGTTACAGACTGCCAATGCATCGCGCAAACCGATTGATTTCGATTCCATCCGCATTCAGCTCGCTTCGCCCGAGACCATTCGCGCTTGGTCACAAGGTGAAGTCGCTAAGCCTGAGACGATCAACTATCGCTCCTTCAAGCCGGAGCGCGACGGGTTGTTCTGCGAGCGCATCTTCGGTCCGGTCAAGGACTGGAACTGCCACTGCGGCAAATACAAGGGCATCCGCTATCGAGGCATAGTATGCGATCGCTGCGGCGTTGAGGTCACGCAGGTCAAGGTTCGCCGCGAGCGCCTGGGCCACATCGAGCTCGCCGTGCAGGTTTCCCACATCTGGTATTTCAAGTCGCTGCCTTCGCGCATCGGCGCCCTACTCGACATCTCGATGCGCAACCTCGAGCGCATCCTCTACTACGAGTCCTATGTTGTTATTGATCCGCGGGACGCACCAGTGGAGAAGTTGCAGCTTTTGACGGAAGAGGATCTCATTGAGGTCCAGGAAGCGGGTGGCGATCCCGATGCCGATATGGGAGCACCCGCAGTCAAGCGGCTCTTAGAGCAGATCGATATCGAAGATCTCTCGGCCGAGTTGCGCCGGAACATCCGGGTGGAGACTTCGGTCCAGCGCAAGCAGGAATCGCTCAAGCGACTCAAGGTCGTCGAGGCCTTCCGCCAGTCCGAAAACCGGCCCGAGTGGATGATTCTCGACAACATTCCGGTCATTCCGCCGGATCTGCGCCCCTTGGTGCCCTTAGAGGGCGGTCGCTTCGCCACTTCGGACCTCAACGACCTCTACCGCCGGGTCATCAACCGCAACAACCGCTTGAAGAAGTTGATCAACATCAAGGCCCCCGAGGTCATTCTGCGCAATGAGAAGCGGATGCTGCAAGAAGCCGTTGATGCCCTCTTCGACAACGGGCGTCGCTCGCGGGCTGTGCGCGGCGACGGCAATCGCTCGCTCAAGTCGCTCAGCGATCTACTCAAGGGCAAGCAGGGCCGTTTTCGCCAAAACTTGCTGGGCAAGCGCGTTGACTATTCGGGCCGTTCAGTCATTGTCGTCGGTCCAGAACTCAAGCTGTACCAGTGCGGCTTGCCGAAGGGAATGGCCTTGGAGCTATTTAAGCCCTTTGTGATCAAAAAGTTGGAAGAAAAAGGGCTGGTGCAAACCGTCAAGAGTGCCAAGAAATTGGTCGAGCGCGAGCGCCCAGAAGTCTGGGACATTCTCGAGGAGATCATTCGCGACCACTGCGTCTTGCTCAATCGGGCGCCGACCTTGCACAAGTTGGGCATTCAGGCTTTTCAGCCCATTCTCGTCGAGGGCAAAGCCATTCGCCTACACCCGCTGGTTTGCGCGGCCTTTAATGCCGATTTCGACGGAGACCAGATGGCCGTACATGTCCCGCTCTCATTCGAGTCGCAAATCGAGGCGCGGCTCTTAATGCTCTCTACCAACAACATCCTCAAGCCGGCCGATGGCGAGCCGGTAATTATGGACAACCCGCAGGACATCGTGCTCGGCAGCTATTACCTGACCAAGACGCGCTTTAGCGAAGCTGGTGAAGTCAAGCGCAACTTTGCCAATAAGACCGAGGCGGTCGCGGCCTTTGAAGCGGGCCGCATCACCTTGCACCAGCCAATTATGGTGCGCATTGAGGGCGAGATGGTGGAGACGACCGTTGGTCGCTTGCTTTTTAACGAGGTGCTGCCGGAGGAAATCGGCTTTATCAACCGCACGGTTGACAAGGGCGACATCAAAAGGATCACCTCCGAGGTGCATCGTCGGCTGGGCAATAGGCGCACGGCCGAGTTTGTCGATCAGCTCAAAAATATGGGCTACCACTACGCAACGCTGGCCGGCGTGTCCATCGCCGTTGACGACGTAGTCGTTCCCGATGCTAAAACCAAGCTCATTGACGGAGCGCTCAAGGAAGTGGAAAAAGTCCGCGATCAGTATGCCAACGGCATCATCACCGACGGCGAGCGCTACAACAAAATTATCGACATCTGGACCCATGCCACATCTGAAGTCTCGCGCGCTGTGCAGCGAACGCTTGAGGAAGCCGAAGAGGGCTTTAACTCGGTTTACGTTATGAAGGATTCCGGTGCGCGTGGCAGCGAGGATCAGATCAAACAGCTCGGCGGCATGCGCGGCCTGATGAACAAGCCGCAGAAAAAGCTGACCGGTGCGGTCGGCGAAATTATCGAAACGCCGATTATCGCCTCTTTCAAAGAGGGCCTGTCGGTGCTAGAGTATTTCATCTCAACCCACGGGGCGCGCAAGGGGTTGGCCGATACGGCGCTGAAGACGGCCGAAGCCGGGTATCTGACTCGGCGGATGGTCGATGTGGCTCAAGACATGGTGATTAGCGAAGAGGACTGCATGACGAGCCAAGGGCTGAATACCGGTGCTCTCAAGGACGGCGAGGAGGTAATCGAGCCGCTGGCCGACCGCATCGTCGGCCGCGTGTTGCAAGAGGACGCCCTCGACGCCGATGGCCAGGTGGTGGCCCAAGCGGGCACTCTGTTGGAAGAGGAAGACGCCAATCGCATTGCTCAAGCCGGAATTGAAGAAGTGCTCATCCGCTCGGTGCTCACCTGCGAGTCCGAGCGCGGCGTGTGCATCAAGTGCTACGGGCGCAACATGGGTACTGGCCGCGAGGTCAATGTGGGCGAGGCCGTTGGGGTCGTGGCCGCGCAGAGTATTGGCGAGCCCGGTACCCAGCTAACGCTGCGGACGTTTCACATCGGCGGTACGGCGAGTCGCATCGCCGAGCAGTCGCAGATCACCGCTCGCCGAGCCGGCCGCGTCCAATTTTCCGATGTTGATTCAGTACAAAACCCGACCACCGGCGTCACGGTCGTCGGCCGCAACGGCGAAATCGGGCTGCTCGACGAACAGAACCGAGTGCGCTCGTCTGTCAACGTCCCTTATGGCGCGGTGCTCAAGGTCGAAGATGGAGAGCAAGTCGAAATGGGACAGGTGCTGTACGAATGGGATCCATACAACAATGTGATCCTCACCGACCGCCCGGGCCGGATCCAGTTCAACGATATCATTGCCGGAGTAACGATGCGCGAGGAATTCGACGAGAGCACGGGCATGAGCGTCCGCGGCATCGTCGAACAGCGCGACCGCTCGTTGAGCCCGCAGATCGAGATCGAGATCGAGGAAGGCGGTCAGCGAACCTATATCATTCCGGTCGGTGCCCGTCTTCTAGTCGAAGATGGCGATCAAGTCGAGCCGGGGCAGGTGTTGGTCAAAATCCCGCGCGAGCGTTCCAAGACGCGCGACATCACTGGTGGTCTGCCGCGCGTTGCTGAACTCTTTGAGGCGCGCCGGCCCAAGGAACCTGCGGTAATATCGGAAATCAACGGCACTGTGAGCTTCGGCGGCCTAGTCCGCGGCAACCGCGAACTGTTCGTTACCCCGCCGAATGGGGATGACGAAAAAAAGAAATACTTGGTGCCCTACGGTAAGCACCTGCGCGTACACGAAGGAGATCGGGTTGAAGCTGGTGAGCGTCTCTCCGAGGGGTCGGTCAACCCGCACGATATTTTGCGGGTTCAGGGCGTCAATAAGGTACAGGAGTATTTGGTCAACGAAATTCAGGACGTCTATCGCTTACAGGCCGTGGAGATCAACGACAAACACATTGAAGTGATCGTCAAGCAGATGCTGCAGAAGGTGCGCATCATCGACCCGGGTGATACGAACTTTCTCGAAGGGGAGGAAGTGGATAAGATCCGCTTCAACCGGGAGAACGACAAAGTTCTCTACGAGGGAGGTGACCCGGCCACCTGCCAGTCGATTCTGCTGGGCATTACTCGGGCCTCACTGCGCACGGATAGCTTTATCTCTGCCGCCTCTTTCCAAGAGACGACGCGCGTGTTGACCGAGGCGGCCGTGCAAGGCAAGATCGACCATCTGCGAGGTCTCAAAGAAAACGTCATAATCGGCCGCTTGATCCCAGCCGGCACAGGCACTACCTCCTACCAAGATAGCACCTATGAGGACTTGGCACCCGAAGGGAATGGCAAAGCCGAGTTGACCGAAGTTGCGGCTGCGGAAACGGGTGTTTTGGGCGAGTAGCATTGACAATTATACAATTTGTATTTAGATTGTAAGTTTGCTATTTATTGCAGATGACGAGGAGAAACAACGGTTGCCAACGGTTAGCCAGCTGGTCCGAAAAAGCCGGCAAAAATCACTAAAAAAGACGGACTCCCCCGCGCTGAGAGGCTGTCCCCAGCGCCGCGGCGTTTGCACGCGCGTTTATACTCAGACGCCCAAGAAGCCCAATTCGGCTTTGCGTAAAATGGCTCGTGTGCGTTTGACTACGGGGATTGAAGTCACGGCTTATGTGCCAGGCGAGGGCCACACGTTGCAAGAGCACTCCATCGTCTTAGTGCGCGGAGGCCGCATCAAGGATTGCCCCGGCGTCCGCTACCACATCGTGCGCGGCGTCCTCGATGCGACGGGCGTGGCTGACCGTCGCCAAGGGCGCTCCAAGTATGGCACCCGGCGGCCTACCTAAGGTATGAGCAATGTCGCGGCGTAAAAAAGCAATCAAACGCAAGCTGCTGCCGGACCCGAAATTCCACAATGTCTTGGCGGCGAGGTTCGTAAATTCGCTAATGAAACAAGGTAAGAAGAGCGTGGCCGAGCGCATATTCTACGACTCGATTGATTTGGCTGCCGAGCGCAGCGGTCAAGACGGGATTGATGTATTTCAGAAGGCACTAGAAAATGCCAAGCCCATCGTTATGGTTAAGTCGCGTCGAGTCGGTGGCCAAACGTATCAGGTGCCGGTCGAAATGCGGCCAGACGAGCGCACGGCGCGTTCGATTCGCTGGTTGATTCGCTTTGCCCGCGAGCGCTCTGAGCGCACCATGGCTGAGCGGTTGGCCAATGAGTTTATCGCTGCGTCTAGGGGGGAAGGTGGGGCTGTACGCATGAAGGAAGATGTCCACCGCATGGCCGAGGCAAACAAGGCCTTCGCCCACTACAGATTTTAGGGAGTTTTCAGGCGAAATGGTACGACAGTTTGCCCAACAAGACACGCGCAACATCGGGATTGCGGCTCACATTGACGCCGGCAAAACCACCACGACCGAGCGCATCCTCTACTACACTGGTCGCGTTCATCGCATGGGAGAGGTCCACGACGGCACGGCGACGATGGATTGGATGGAGCAAGAGCGCGAGCGCGGAATTACCATTACCTCGGCTGCTACCGCTTGCGAGTGGAAGGGTCACCGCATCAATATCATCGACACGCCCGGGCACGTAGATTTTACCGCTGAGGTCGAGCGTTCGCTGCGCGTCCTCGACGGGGCCATTGGCGTCTTCTGTGCGGTCGGCGGAGTTGAACCTCAGTCCGAAACCGTCTGGCGCCAAGCCGACAAATACGAAGTTCCGCGCATTGCTTTCGTCAATAAGATGGATCGCAATGGGGCTGACTTTTTTCAGGTCCTCAGCATGCTCCAAGAGCGATTGAACAGCAATTTTGTGCCCGTCCAGTTACCCATCGGCGTTGGCGAGACGTTCAACGGCTTGATAGACTTGGTCGAGATGAAGGCCATTACCTACGAAGAGGCCAGTCAGGGCGTCAAGTTTTTTGAGGACGAGATCCCCGCGGATTTGCTGGAGAGTGCCTTGCAATACCGCGAAAAGCTGCTCGAGTCCGTGGCCGAATTTGACGATGGGCTGCTCGAAAAATTTCTAGAAGGGGAGGAAATTCATCCCGACGAGATCCGAGCTGCGCTGCGCCAAGCCACCATCGCACTGAAGGCCGTGCCTGTAACATGCGGCAGTGCGTACAAATACAAAGGCGTTCAGCGCTTGCTTGACGCCGTGCTGCACTATCTTCCGTCCCCAGCCGACATCGGCGAAGTCAAGGGCATGCTGCCCCATTCCAGCGCAGAAGCGGTGCGCCCCGCCCGCGACGACGCGCCTTTTTCCGGGTTGGCCTTTAAGGTTATGACGGATCCTTTTGTCGGACGCCTCACTTTTGTTCGCGTCTATTCAGGTGTGTTGAGCTCAGGGACGTATCTCTACAATGTAACTACTGAGCGCCGCGAGCGGACCGCACGCTTGCTGGAGATGCACGCCAACGATCGCACCGAGCTATCTCGCGCCTATGCTGGTGATATAGTCGCCGTGGTTGGCCTCAAAAATACAACTACTGGCGATACGCTTTGCGACGAGCAGCACTCCATCGTCTTGGAAAAGATCGAATTTGCCGAGCCGGTGATCCATGTGGCAATTGAGCCAAAGACGCGGGCGGATCAAGAGCAGCTATACATTGCCTTGTCCAAGCTCAGCGAGGAAGATCCGACCTTTCAGGTCAAGCTCGACGACGAAACAGGCCAGACTATTATGTCGGGCATGGGCGAACTACACCTAGAGATACTCATCGACCGGCTGTTCCGCGAGTTCAAGGTGGAGGCCAACGTCGGCAAGCCCCAAGTGGCCTATAAAGAAGGTCTGTACAGGGCTGTCGAGAGCTCAGGTCGCTTCGTGCGACAGACCGGAGGCCGCGGCCAGTACGGGCATGTCGAGTTGGAGATCGAGCCCGGCGAGCCGGGCAGTGGGCTGGTCTTTGAGTCGAAAATTATCGGTGGCAGCATCCCCAAGGAATACATCAATCCAGTGCGTGAGGGCATCATTGAAGCGATGACCACCGGCCCGGTTGCCGGTTATCCGATCGAAGATGTTAAGGTCGTGCTGGTAGATGGGTCGCACCACGAGGTTGATTCATCGGAAGTCGCTTTTAAGGTTGCCGGCTCCATGGCATTCAAAGACGGTGCCCTAAAAGCGGCTCCTTATCTCATGGAGCCGATTATGGAGTTGGAGGTCGTCGTCCCCGAGCAATATCTAGGCGACGTAATGGGCGATCTCAATTCGCACCGAGGCGAGATCCAAGGCATCAATCCTCGTTCCGATGCCCAAGTCGTCAAAGCCTTCGTGCCATTGAGCGAGACTTTTGGCTATGCCACTCGTTTGCGTTCACTGACCCAAGGACGGGCACTTTTTACTATGCAGTTTTCCAAATACAAAGCTGTCCCACGTCACATCACCGAAGAAATCGTCGATAGCACTCGAGGTTAAAGCTGTAACCACCTTCCTACGGGCTAAGTAAGGAAAGGAGAGGATTAAGGAAATGGCTAAGGAACAGTTTCAGCGCAATAAACCGCACGTCAATATCGGTACCATTGGCCACGTCGACCATGGCAAAACCACCTTGACGGCGGCCATCACCTTACACTTGGCTAACAAGGGCTTGGCCGAGGCTAAGGGCGTCGATGAAATCGACAATGCCCCGGAAGAAAAGGCCCGCGGGGTGACGATCAATGTCTCCCATCAGGAGTACGAGACCGACAAGCGCCACTATGCGCACGTCGATTGCCCCGGCCATGCCGACTACATCAAAAACATGATTACCGGGGCTGCCCAGATGGATGGTTCGATTTTGGTCGTCAGTGCTGCTGACGGGCCGATGATCCAGACCCGCGAACACATTCTGTTGGCTCGCCAAGTCAACGTGCCCAGCATTGTCGTCTATCTCAACAAGGTTGATCAAGTAGATGACGAAGAACTTTTGGACTTGGTCGAGTTGGAGACGCAGGAGTTGCTCTCCGAATACGGTTTTGATGGCGAAGGGACCCCGATAATCCGCGGTTCGGCCCTTGAGGCCCTCGAAGGGACGGACTCGCCGACGGGCACTCAGTCGATCGACCAATTGATGAATGCGGTTGACGAGTTCATTCCCGATCCAGTGCGCGATGTCGATCAGCCTTTCTTGATGCCGGTCGAAGACGTGTTTACGATCCAAGGCCGCGGCACGGTTGGCACGGGTCGCGTTGAGCGCGGTCGGATCAAGGTCGGCGAAGAGGTGGAGATCGTCGGCATCAAGGAGACGCGCAAGACCACAGTCACCGGCGTCGAGATGTTCCGCAAGCTGCTCAACGAGGGCGAGGCTGGCGACAATGTCGGTCTTCTGCTCCGCGGCGTCGAGAAAGCCGAGCTAATGCGCGGAATGGTCATCTGCAAGCCTGCTTCTGTCCAGCCGCACACCAAGTTTAAGGCTGAGGTCGTGGTGTTGACCCCCAAGGAAGGGGGGCGCGAAAAGCCCTTTTTCTCTGGCTATCGGCCCCAATTTTTCTTTCGCACCACCGACGTCACCGGGACCATTGCTCTGCCTGAGGGCACAGAGATGGTCATGCCGGGAGATAACGTCAATATGGAAGTAGAGCTAATCCAGCCTATTGCCATTGAGCCGCAGTTGCGCTTCGCCATTCGCGAGGGCGGTCGGACCATCGGCTCTGGTGTCGTCACCGAGGTCTCCGATTAGGATACGAGCCAGTGGCAGTTGACAGAATACGCATTCGCCTCAAAGCCTACGACCATATCGCTTTGGACAAGTCCGTGGATGAGATAGTCCAGACGGTCAAGCGGAGCGGGGCTCGCATCGCCGGCCCGGTGCCACTGCCGACTGCACGCACTGTGTACACCGTGCTGCGGTCCCCCCATGTGGACAAGAAATCGCGCGAGCAGTTCGAGACGCGCATCCACAAGCGCCTCATCGACATTTACGATTCAACGCCGCAGACCGTGGATGCTCTGATGAAGCTCGACCTGCCTGCGGGTATCGGCATTGACATAAAGGTTTGATTGGACAATGGGTGCGCAGGTAGAAGTGCTAAACAGCGAAGGACAAGCAAACGGCTCGGTGGAATTGCCCGAGGATTTGTTCGGCATTGAGGTTTCGGAATACGCGCTCTACCGAGCGATCGTCGCCAACCAAGCGAATCAGCGGCAGGGGACGGCCTCGGCCAAGACCCGGTCTGAAATAGCCCGCACCGGCAAGAAGCACCATCGCCAGAAAGGCACGGGCTGGGCGCGTCGGGGTTCGTTGCGCTCGCCGTTGGTGCGTGGGGGCGGCGTGGCCTTTGGCCCTCACCCCCGCTCGTATGCTTCCAAACTGCCCAAGTCCCTCAAGCGTTTGGCATTCCGCTCGGCCCTCACGGTCAAAGGTACAGAGGGGCAGATCAAGGTTGTCACCGACTTTGACTTTCCCGCTCCCAGTACCCGTTCCTTCCAGAAGGTTATTGTAGCATGCGGTCTTGAAGGCCAGAAGGTTCTGTTTGTCACGGTGGATAGCTCGCCGGTGTTGATCAAATCGAGCCGCAATCTACCCAAGGTAAAGACTACCCATCTCGGGTCGCTATCTACCTATGACTTGCTGGCAACGGATGTGGTTTTATTTACGCGCCAAGCCTTGGACCGGCTCGTAGAAAAGCGTGGCCAAAGAGGTTAAACAATGAACCCGCGAGCGATTATTCAGAAGCCGGTGATCACCGAAAAAGCCACTATGTTGCGCGAGGGCAACAAATACGCCTTTCGCGTCCACCCCAAGGCCAACAAGCTCCAGATTCGCCAAGCCGTAGAATCCATTTTTTCGGTCAAGGTCGAATCCGTCCGCACCATCAAAGTCCCCAGCAAGCCCAAGCGGCAAGGGATGTACTTGGGACGACGCGCCGGTTGGAAAAAGGCTTATGTGACACTCCAAGCCGGCGACTCCATTGAATTTGCAGAAAATATCTAGCTAAGTTGATCTCGAGATGGCCGTCAAAAAATTCCGCCCCACAACCCCAACCCTGCGCTACAAGACGGTCAACTCCTTTGATGACCTAACGCGCAGCAAGCCCGAAAAGTCCTTACTCGCCGCGGCCGTTGGCAAGTCGGGCGGACGCAACAATCAGGGGCGTCTGACCATGCGTCGGCGCGGAGGGGGGCACAAGAGGCGTTACCGCGTCATTGACTTCAAGCGGACCAAGCTCGGTGTGCCGGGCCGGGTCGCCGCCATCGAATACGATCCCAATCGCTCGGCATTTATTGCTCTCGTCGTCTATGCCGACGGAGACAAACGCTATATCCTCGCGCCTTTGGGCCTCAAAGTCGGGGCCGAAATCGTCGCCGGTCCCAACGCCCCAATCCAGGTCGGCAATGCCTTGCCGTTGGCCAACATTCCCTTGGGCGCGACGATTCACAATGTCGAACTCAATCCTGGGCGCGGCGGTCAGCTCGCCCGCAGCGCGGGAGCGGAAGTACAGCTTCTCGGGCGCGATGGCGGCCGGGCGCAGTTGCGCCTGCCTTCCGGGGAGAATCGCGAAGTCCCCGTCCAGTGCATGGCGACTTTGGGGCAGGTGGGCAATATCGAACACGCCAATATTGTCATTGGCAAGGCGGGTCGCGCCCGTTGGTTGGGCCACAGACCCAAGGTGCGGGGCGTCGTTATGAATCCGGTTGATCACCCGCATGGGGGAGGCGAGGGCCGGTCTTCAGGTGGGCGGCACCCGGTCACCCCTTGGGGCAAGCCCACTAAGGGGTACAAGACGCGCAAGCGCAAAAACCAAAGCAATCAGTGGATCATACGCCGGCGCAACGCGAAGTAGCGAGGGATTATGGCAAGATCGATTAAAAAAGGTCCTTTTATCGACGGGCATTTAGCAAAAAAGATTGAGCACCTCAATCGCACGGGCGACAAACAGGTCGTCCGAACTTGGTCGCGGCGCTCAACCATTACGCCCGACTTCGTCGGCCATACGCTCGCTGTTTACAACGGCAATAAGTTTATTCCAGTGTACATCACAGAGAACATGGTCGGGCACAAGCTCGGCGAGTTCGCGCCAACCCGCACCTTTCGCGGCCACGGGGGCCGGTTGACTGAGCGCGGCACGAGGGTGCAATAAGCATGGAAGCCCAAGCCGTACTCAAACAAATCGGCGTACCGGCCACGAAAGTGCGCCAGCTCATTGACCTGATTCGCGGCAAGCCCGTCGCCGAGGCCCTTACCATTCTTAGGTTTTCGCCGCGTCCCGTGGCCAAGCTGGTCGAAAAGACCCTGCGTTCGGCCATAGCCAATGGAATAAATCAGGATGAAGAGAATCCGGTTGATGCCGATGATCTCTACGTAACTCGCGTCTTCGCCGACGAAGGCCGCGATCTCAAGCGCATTCGTCCGCGGGCTCGCGGCTCGGCCGATCGCATTCGCAAGCGCCACTGCAATCTCACGGTCGTCGTCAGCGACGAGGCCAACTAAGGGGGGCTCCTTGGGCCAGAAAACACATCCATACGGCTTCCGCCTCGGGGTCATCAAGCCTTGGCGTTCAAATTGGTTCGCCGAAAAGGATTTTTCCGAGTTGCTTAAGGAAGACCTCATGCTTAGGCGCTACGTACGCCAGCGCCTACAGCGAGCCGGCGTGTCCCAGATCAACATCGAGCGTCAGCCCAAGCGAGTTACCGTTGAAGTGCATACGGCGCGTCCCGGGATTGCCATTGGGCGTCGCGGGGCCGAAGTCGATAAAATTCGCGACGAGCTCAAGACACTGACCAGCAAGGATGTCTCGCTCAACATCCAAGAGATCAAGAAGCCCGAATTGGATGCTCAGCTCGTGGCCGACAACCTCGCCCGCCAGCTAGAGCAGCGCGTTTCCTTCCGCCGGGCCATGAAAAAATCGGTAGCCTCGTCGATGCGCATGGGGGCCGAGGGCATTCGCATCGTCTGTTCCGGGCGCATCGGCGGTTCGGAAATGGGCCGGCGCGAGCGGTCCGAGCCGGCCGGCCGGGTCCCCTTGCACACGCTACGCGCCGATATCGACTACGCCATGGCGACGGCTTATACCGTATCGGGGACTGTGGGCGTAAAAGTTTGGATTTGTCACGGCGAAGTCGTGGCCGAAGAAGGGGCCGTGCGAGCGGTCTAATTACAGCGAGATTATCTCTATGTTGATGCCCAAGAAATCCAAGTGGAGGAAGCAAGCGCGGGGGCGTATGCGCGGCCAGACCAAAGGCGGGGACATGGTCTCCTTTGGCGAATACGGCCTTAAAGCCCTCGAACCTTGTTGGGTTACCAGCCGCCAGATCGAGGCGGTGCGCGTGACGATCAGTCGGGCGATGAGCCGCACGGGCAAGATGTGGATTCGCATTTTTCCCGACAAACCGATCACCAAGAAACCGGCCGAAACCCGCATGGGCAAAGGCAAGGGCTCGCCCGAGGGATGGGTTGCGGTCGTCAAACCCGGACGGGTGATGTTTGAGCTTTCTGGGGTGCCCGAAGCCACGGCCCGCGAGGCATTTCGCCGCGCCGGCCACAAATTGCCCATCAAGACCAAGGTCGTCAAACGAGTTGCGTGAGGCTATGAAGGTCAGCGAATTGCGCGAGATGAGTGTAGAGGAAGTGCAAAGCAGGT
The DNA here is from genome assembly GCA_965242865.1 of Candidatus Latescibacterota bacterium. Taxonomy (GTDB): domain Bacteria; phylum Latescibacterota; class UBA2968; order UBA8231; family UBA8231. The sequence goes on along the minus strand of CBDETK010000013.1, from coordinate 1,894,333 downwards.
TGGAAGAACTACACGAGGAATTCTTCAACCTGCGTTTTCAGCACGTAGCCGGCCAGTTGACTAGTCCCATTCGGTTGCGGCAGGTGCGGCGCGATATTGCCAAGGCGCACACAGTGCTCAAAGAGCACGAGCGCGGGATTCGCCCCTTGGCCGGCGGGAAATAGGTGGGAAATGGCTAAACAACAGCGAGGCCGGCGTCAGGCTGAAGGCCGAGTGCTCAAGGCCAGTAACATCAAGACGCGGATTGTGGCGGTTGAACAGCGCATTCCGCATGCCCTGTACGGCCGGATCATCCGCCGCACTGCCAAGTTTGTCGCCCACGACGAGCAGGAAGAGTCGCAAGTTGGCGATCTCGTGCGCATTGAGGAGTGCCGGCCCATGAGCAAAACCAAGCGTTGGCGGCTCGTCGATATACTAGAGCGGCAGTAAATCAAAAATTAAGCTGGCAGGAACAACATGATTCGGGAATACAGCGTAGTCAAAATGGCGGATAACGCCGGGGCCCGTACAGGCCGCTGCATTCGCGTACTGGGCGGCTCCCGCAAGCGCTATGCCAGCATTGGCGATCTAATCGTAGTCGCTGTCCACGGCGTAGCGCCGAACGGGCCTTTAGAGGAAGGGCAAGTCGTCAAGGCCGTAGTTGTGCGGACCAAGAAGGAATATCGCCGTCCCGATGGCTCTTACATCCGCTTTGACGACAACGCCGCTGTATTGGTCAATGACGATAAGGAGCCCACAGGTACTCGCATATTTGGGCCTGTGGCCCGCGAGCTGCGCGAAAAGCAATACATGCGCATTGTCTCGTTGGCGCCTGAGGTCGTCTGAGGAAGAGCATAATGGACATTCGCAAAGACGATACAGTACAGGTCATAAGCGGCAACGACAAAGGCCGGCGCTCGACCGTACTCAGTGTGCTTAAAGATCGGGGGCGAGTCATCGTCGAAGGCGTGAATATGCGCAAGCACCACACCCGCCCGACATCGCGCGACCCCCAGGGAGGTATCGTTGAGCGCGAGGCCCCCATTCACGTTTCCAATGTCATGATCGTTTGCCCCAAGACCGACCAACCGACGCGCATCCGCCACCGGAAGCTGGACAACGGTAAATACGTGCGCGTCTCGGTTCGCAGCGGCGAAATGATTGACCCAGAATAAGCCAAGCCATGTACGAAGCCAGACTGAAAAAACAATATCGCGAAAAAGCGTTGCCCCAACTCAAGGCCCGCTTCGCCTTTGAGAACGACATGCAGGTGCCGCGCTTGCAGAAGGTCGTCGTCAATATGGGCGTTGGCGAGGCGGTGCAAGAGCCCAAGGTGCTCGAAGGCGCGGTAGCCGAATTGACGGCGATCACCGGCCAAAAGCCCGCCATCCGCCAAGCCAAGAAGGCGATCTCAAACTTCAAATTGCGCGTCGGCATCCCCATCGGCTGCATGGTCACGTTGCGGGGCACCCGCATGTACGAGTTTCTCGACCGCTTGATTAGTTTCGCCTTGCCGCAGGTGCGAGATTTTCGCGGAGTTTCGCCCAAGAGTTTCGACGGGCGTGGTAACTACAATCTGGGCATCAAGGAACAGATCATATTTCCCGAGATCAACTACGATATGATCGACCAAGTCCGGGGCATGAACATCACCATTGTCACCTCGGCCAAAAGCGACGAAGAAGGCCAAGAGTTGCTCCGATTGTTGGGCATGCCCTTTAGCCAATAAATCAGAAAGAACCTGCTAATGCCAAAGAAATGCTTGATAGCCAAAGCGCAGCGCAAACCCAAGTTTTCCTCGCGAGCCTATACTCGCTGCCACTGTTGTGGACGCCCGCGTGCTGTATATCGCAAGTTCGGCCTGTGCCGCATTTGTTTTCGCGAGTTGGCCCTCAAGGGCGAGATTCCGGGCGTTAGCAAGGCGAGTTGGTAGCGAGTTGGAGAATCAATAATGAGCATGACGGATCCCATAGCGGACATGTTGACCCGCATTCGCAACGCCTGTGGTGCCAAGCACTCAAAGGTCGACGTGCCCGCCTCAAAGCTGAAGCGAGAAGTGGCCCGCGTATTGGCCGAGGCCCGTTTTATCGACAACTTCGCCTTTATTGAAGATGGCAAGCAGGGCATTTTGCGGCTCTATCTGCGCTATGATCAGAACGATAACAGCATCATTCGCGGGCTAGAGCGCGTCAGCAAACCCGGGTTGCGCCAATATGCGGGCAAGGCCCATGTTCCGCGCGTGCTCCGGGGGCTGGGCATCGCCATCATCTCCACCTCTAAGGGCGTGATGACGGATAAAGAAGCGAGAATAAACGGCGTGGGCGGCGAGGTCCTCTGTAGCGTCTGGTAATGAAAGCCACTGGGAGAATTTAGATTGTCGCGCATAGGCAGCAAACCCCTTCCCTTACCGCAGGGCATCGAGGTCGCGTTGGCGCCTGCCGAGGTTTCCGTGAAAGGGCCAAAAGGCCAGTTACAGGTGCCGTTTGTCGCCGAGCATCTCGCAGTGGCTCAGCAAGACAGTGCCTTAATTGTGACGCGCAAAGGCGAGAGCAAACAGGCTCGTTCCCTACACGGCTTGACCCGCACCTTGATCGCCAATGCGGTTGAGGGAGTCTCCAAGGGCTTTTTCAAGAACTTGGATCTATTTGGCGTAGGGTATCGGGCCGAGGTCCAAGGCCGACAGCTCGTGCTCCACGTAGGGTATTCGCATCCGGTGATCTACGAGGTCCCCGAGGGCATCCAAATCGAAGTGTCCGGCGGCACTCAAGGCGCGCAAGCCCGCATCGCCGTCCGGGGCATCGACAAGCAACTCGTGGGCCAAGTGGCTGCCGATATTCGCTTCAAGCGCCGCCCAGAGCCTTACAAGGGCAAGGGGGTTCGCTATGAAAACGAGGTCATTCACTGGAAACAGGGCAAGGCGGCAGTAGGCTAATGAAAGACAAAAAACACTTGGCCGGAAAGCGGCAGCGTCGGCAGCGTCGTCGGCACCGACTGCGCAAGATCGTGTCGGGTACGTCCGAGCGTCCTCGCATGGTGGTGTATCGTTCCCTGCGTCATATCGAGGTGCAGCTCGTCGACGATGCGGTGGGTCATTCCCTTTTAGGGCTTTCCACCCAGTGTCGGGAGCTGAGGGAACGGCAGTTTGACAATCGCGTGGCGCAAGGGCACGAAGTCGGCAAAATAGTCGCTGCCAAGGCGCACGAAAAAGGCATTAAGCAGGTCGTTTTTGACCGCGGCGGCCTGCTCTATCACGGAGTGATCAAGGCCGTGGCCGATGGCGCGCGGGAAGCCGGCTTGAATTTTTAAGGGAGAACGGCGTGGCGAAAGCAGATACGAGCAGAGGGAAACCCGATTCCAGCGATGCCGAACTGAGCGAAGCTGTCGTCCAAAACAGCATCAAGCGAGTTTCGCATGTGCGCAAGGGAGGGCGGCGTTTCAGCTTTAGCGCGATGGTTGTGGTTGGCGACCGCAAGGGTCGAGTGGGGTTTGGTTCGGGCAAGGCCGGTGAGATCGCCGAGGCCATCCGCAAGGGGGCTGAGGCGGCCAAAAAGAACGTCGTCGAGGTCCCGGTCACCGACGGAACCATCCCGCATGAGGTCGTCGGAGTCTTTGGCGCGGCCAAGCTCCTTTTTAAGCCAGCGACCCCGGGAACTGGAATCATCGCCAGCGGTGGCACCCGCATCGTGCTGGAACTGGCCGGCATCCACGATATTCTGACCAAATCCCTCGGGTCCAACAACGTGCAGAATTCAGTGAAGGCGACCGTCAAAGCACTGACGCAACTACGCAGTGCCGAGATGATCGCTCGGGAGCGCGGGGTTCCGGTGGAATCGCTCCGCGCTTGGGATTAAGAGCCCATGAAATTGATCATTACGCAGCGGCGCAGTGCCATTGGCCGCGCCGCAGGGCAAAAGGCGACGATCGCGGCGTTGGGAATCAAGCGCCTATATCAACAGGTCGAGCACAACGACACGCCCCAGATTCGGGGAATGATCGCCAAAGTCAAGCATCTGGTCGCCGTAGAGGAAGTAGAGGCCGTAGAAGAGTAAGCGAGAGCGTGCCATGCGTCTAGAAAACATAAAATGCCCTCCGGGGTCTAAGCGGAGCCGCAAGCGACTGGGACAAGGGCCGGGTTCGGGGACGGGCAAGACCGCCGGCAAAGGCCACAAAGGCCAGCGGGCTAGGTCCGGTGCTAGGCGCGGCAACCGCGTCGGGTTCACCGGCGGGACCCTGCCGCTGTTCCGCCACATTCCCAAGGTGGGTTTTTCCAATCACAAATTCAAAACGATCTACCAGATCGTCAATCTGCGCGACCTTGAAGCGAGGGGACTCAGCGGGGAAGTCGGGCCAGAGGAAATGGCTGCGGCCGGTTTGATCGCCAAGCCATCAGGGCTGCTCAAGGTCCTCGGCGAAGGGGAACTGAGCCAGCCCCTGACGGTTAAGGCGCACAAATTCTCCACTGCGGCCGCCGAGAAAATTGTCAAAGCAGGCGGCCAAGCCGAGGTGATTTGATGCAATTGGTGCAGAGTTTTCAAAACTGCTTCAAAATTCCCGATTTGCGTCGCCGGATACTCTTCACGGTGGGGCTTTTGGTCGTCTATCGCATCGGCGGTCAGATCACGGTGCCCGGGGTCGAGTTAGCCGTGCTCAAAGAGTATTTTGAAAGCTCTGGCAACACCCTTTTTGGGCTGTACGACATGTTTGTGGGCGGTGCTTTTACGCGGGGGACGATCTTTGCGCTGGGCATTATGCCCTATATCAGCGCCTCGATCATTTTGCAGTTGCTGGGCGCGGTTATTCCCTACTTCCAAAAATTGCAGCGCGAAGGCGAAGAAGGGCGCAAAAAAATAACCCAGTACACGCGCTATGGCACGGTCTTTCTGGCGGCTGCTCAGTCCTACGGCGTCAGTTTCTTCATAACCAGCATCAAGGCCCCGTACTCGGGGCAGCCGGCCGTGGCCGACCCAGGTCTTGGCTTTACGTTGGCGACCATGCTGACGATTACCACCGGCACGATCTTTATCATGTGGCTGGGCGAGCAGATCACCGAGCGCGGCATTGGCAACGGCATTTCTCTGATAATTTTCATCGGCATCATCGCCGAGTTGCCCTACGCGATCAATCAAGAATACAACCTCTTCATCATCAATCGCGGTTTTAGCAAGAACATCATTGAAGAGATCTTTCTCGTCGGCCTCATGTTCTTAGTCGTGGCCTTTGTGATCTTGCTGACTCAGGGGCTACGCAAAATTCCCGTGCAATACGCCAAGCGCGTCGTCGGGCGGCGGGTTTACGGCGGCCAGACCACGCACATTCCGTTGCGGATCAACACGGCGGGCGTGATTCCGATCATATTTGCCCAGTCGATCATGTTTTTGCCCGGTACGATCACGCAGATGTTCCCCGGCCATGAGTTCATGCTGGCGATAGGTTCGTTTTTCTCGACCGAATCCCTGTTTTATTGGTTCGTCTATGCGCTAATGATCATCTTCTTTACGTATTTTTATACTGCCATCGTCATGGATCCCAATCAGCTCGCCGACAACATGAAAAAGCACGGAGGCTTCATTCCGGGGGTTCGCCCCGGTCCGCGCACCGCCCAGTACATTGATGGGATTATGACGCGGATTACCTTGCCGGGTTCTATTGCCCTCGCGCTGGTGGCGATTTTTCCCTTCTTCGTCACGCAGCAATTCAACGTGGCTCCTTCTTTTGCCCAATTTTTTGGCGGCACCGGGCTTTTGATCGTCGTCGGCGTGGCGTTAGACACGTTGCAGCAGATCGAGTCCCAGCTAATGACTCGCCACTACGAGGGCTTTATGAAGCGGGGCAAAATTCAGGGCCGTCGCGGCTAAAAAACTGCGGCGACCCCCTCACTTGGAGCGAGTATCGTGAAAGTTAGAGCCTCTGTCAGCAAGCGTTGCGCCGAGTGCAAGATCGTCCGTCGGCACGGGGTCGTGCGCGTGATATGCCGGCGCAATCCCCGCCACAAGCAGAAGCAAGGCTGATTTGCTGATTTAGGGTCGTTGAAGCCCTAAGACCGGTCGGCCCCCCGAGCACTTTACCATGAAGAGGCAAACACCATGGCACGCATAGCAGGTGTAGATTTACCCCGCGACAAGCGGGTCGTCATCGCATTGACCTATATCTTTGGCATTGGGTACGCGACAGCCCGTCGCATCGCCGCTCAGGCGAGGATTGACCCCCAAACTCGCATCAACGAGCTGAGCGAAGACCAAGTCAACAGTTTGCGCTCGGTCATCGAGGTCAGCCACAAGGTCGAAGGCAGTTTGCGCGGCGAGACCACCCTGAATGTCAAGCGGCTCATGGACATCGGCTGCTATCGGGGGTTGCGGCATCGTCGCGGGCTGCCGGCCAACGGCCAACGCACCAAGACCAATGCCCGCACGCGCAAGGGGCCGCGGCGAGCCATTGCCGGCAAGAAAAAGGCCCCGGTCAAGTAAATCAACCCAAACGGAGAGGTGGACCTTTGCCGCCCGAAAGACGCAAGAGACGCAAAAAAGCAAAACAGGTAGAAGCGGTGGGCGTGGCTCACATTTTGGCCACGTTCAACAATACGATCATCACCCTTACCGATACGAGGGGCAATGTGATTTCTTGGGCGACCCCGGGGAAAATGAGCATCAAGGGCAGTCGCAAATCAACGCCCTTTGCCGGCCAGCTCGCGGCCGAAAAGGCCGCGCAAGAGGCCATGAATATGGGGTTGCGCCGCGTGGAGGTCTGGGTCAAGGGGCCGGGCGTAGGGCGCGAGTCCGCCATCCGCGCCCTGCAAAACGCCGGGCTCGAGATTTCCGCCATCCGCGACGTGACGCCCATGCCGCACAACGGCTGCCGGCCGCCGAAGCGTCGCCGCGTCTAGAGGAGCGAACCACGTTATGAGCAGACACACCGGTCCCAACTGTCGCTTCTGCCGCCGGGAGGGGGCCAAACTCTTCCTGAAAGGCGAGCGCTGCAACCTCGAAAAATGCTCCTTTGAGCGGCGCAGCTACGCTCCGGGCCAACACGGTCAGGGCCTGCGGCGCAAGCAGTCCGACTACAGCGTCCAACTGCGAGCCAAGCAGAAGTTAGCCCGGCTCTACGGAATCCGCGAAGGCCAGTTCAGGGGCTACTATAAGGAGGCCTCGCGCGTGCCGGGCGTCAGCGGCGAAAACCTGTTGCGCCTGTTGGAGCGGCGCCTCGACAACATCGTCTATCGGCTCGGTTTCGCGCCCTCGCGCAAGGCCGCGCGCCAGTTAGTGCGCCACAACCACATCGCGGTAAACGGCAGACGGGTCAATATCCCGTCCTACCTGACCCGGATGGGGGATGTGGTGCAGGTTGCCGAGCGCAGTCGCCAGCTAGAGGCCATTCACGAATCGCTGCGGCGGGCGCGGGATACCGTGCCTTGGCTGGCCATAGACAAGGTCAACTTGACCGGCACCGTGGCCGAGGTCCCCAGCCGCGAAGACATTCCCACGGTCGCCGAAGAACAACTGGTCATTGAGTTTTATTCTCGCGTCTAAGGTCCACTCCGTCCAATCCATCAAGAGACAAGAGGATACAGTATGAAATTAGAAGGTCTCCAGATGCCTAAGCTGGCCGAGGTCGAAAAAGAAAGCCTCAGCGAGACGTATGGCATGTTTGTCGTCCAGCCGCTCGAGCGCGGTTTTGGCGTCTCTATCGGGCACGCCCTGCGCCGCGTATTGCTGTCCTTTATCCAAGGGGCCGCGATCAAGCAAGTTAATATCGAGGGGGTGCATCACGAGTTTTCCACGATTGCCGGGGTGCGCGAGGACGTGCCGGAGATCGTGCGCAACCTCAAGGAAGTGGCTATTCGCTATAGTGGCGAAGAAGATCGCGTCCTGCACATCGAATGCGCGACAGCGGGGGCTTTGTCGGCCAAGGCCCTAGCCGTGGACCCCAGCGTCGAGGTGATGAATCCCGACCTGCACATCGCCACCTTGGATAAAGGGGCCTCCCTAAAAATGGAACTAGTGGTCGGCTGCGGTCGCGGCTACCAGTTCGCCGAGGAGAACAAAATCCCGGATCAGCCCATTGGTGCAATTCCTCTCGATACGAACTATTCGCCGGTTCTCAAGGTCCACTACGCGACCGAGAACACGCGGGTTGAGCGGCGCACCGACTACGACAAGCTGATTATGAAGGTCTGGACCAATGGCTCGGTGCATCCCGAGGCCGCCATGGCGCAGGCCGCTCAAATCCTGAGCAACCATCTAAGCCTTTTTATCAATTTTACCGGGGAGCCCGAAGGCGCCGACGAAAAGAAAATTGACGAGAAGGAGAAGAAAATCGCCCAACTCTTGCGAATGCCCGTCGAAGAAATTGAGTTGACGGTGCGTTCGGCCAACTGCCTCAAAGCCGCAGGGATCACCCATCTCCGAGACTTGGTGTCGCGCACGGAGGCCGAGATGCTTCAGTACCGCAATTTCGGCCGCAAATCGCTCAACGAGTTGCAGAAAGTACTCGAGGAAAACGACCTGAGCTGGGGCATGGATCTGACTCCGTACGCCGGCATTGAGGTCGAGCAAAAAGCGGACAACCCGCTGGCGGAAGAGTTCTAGCGATGAGACACGGCAAAAAAATAGCCAAGCTGGGGCGCACCGCACCGCACCGCAAAGCCATGTTGTCCAACATGATGGCCTCGCTCTTTATCAACGAGCGCGTCACCACCACCCAGACGCGCGCCAAAGAGCTCAAGCGCACGGCCGAGCGGGTGCTGACTTGCGCCAAGCAGGGCGACCTGCACGCCCGGCGTCGAGTATTGCGCGTCATAGCCGACAAGCAAGTGGTTGCCAAGCTCTTCGACGAACTGGGGCCGCGCTATAAAAGCCGCAACGGCGGCTATACGCGCCTGATCAAGTTGGGGCCGCGCCGCGGCGATGGGGCCCTGATGAGCATCGTCGAGCTCGTAGATCGCGATGGAGCGACCGGCGAAGAAGCCCCACCGGCCGAGGCCGCCGAAAAGGAGCCGCAGGCCGCAAAATAACGGGGTGTCCAAGGTTGAGACGACGGGGCAAGATGACGACCATCTTGCCCCGTTTGTATTGTAGATATGGGATCCGTGAAACGAGGCAGTCGCAGTCGAGTTGTGCCAGCCGGTCAATCCGTGAGCGAGGTGAACGAAAAGCGCCATACGCAGCCGCGGCTCTTGGTCGTGCTGCCCGAATCGCAGGCGGCCCGGGCGCTGATTTTCTATTTGGAACAGCGAGCGTACGAAGTCCTCTGGGCACACGAGGGGCAGAGCGCGTACGACATCCTCGACGCCGATGCAATGGACGCACTGATCTACGCCCTGCGCGAAAAGCGCATCGACGGGTTGCGAATCCAGCAACTCGCCCACAAGCGAAATCCAGCCATTTGCGCGATTGCCGTGGCCGGGTCTGAAGATATTGAGCTGGGCGTTGAAGCGATGCGCCAAGGGGCGTACGACTTTCAACTCCAGCCGCTGAACTTGGACAAAGTCGGCGCGGTGTTGGAAAAGGGCCTGAGCTACCAGCAGCTCGTAGGGGAGGTCTCGGATTTGCAACGCCGCTTGGACGAGCGCTACCGCTTTGACGACATCGCCCGCCGCTCCTCGTCTTGGCAGCGCATTTACCGCCAGATCGAACAGGTGGCCCAATCGCGGACCAGCGTTCTGATCGCCGGCGAGACCGGGTCGGGCAAGGGCGAGGTGGCAAAGGCCATCCACCAACGGAGCCGCCGGCGGGAAAACGCCTTCGTCGAAATCAACTGCGGCGCCCTGCCGGAAAGCTTGGTCGAAAACGAGCTGTTCGGCCACGAAAAGGGGGCCTATACCGGGGCCGTAGCCGCGCGCAAAGGGCGCTTTGAGCTGGCCGATCAAGGCACTTTGTTCCTCGACGAAGTCGGCGACATTCCCCTGCCGACGCAAGTGAAGCTGCTGAGAGTGATTCAGGACGGTCGCTTTGAGCGAATCGGCGGCACCCAGACCCGGCGGGTCGATGTGCGCTTGATCGCGGCGACCCATCGCGACGTCGAGGCGATGGTGCGAGAGGGAAACTTCCGCGCGGACCTCTTCTACCGGCTCAATGTGATCAAGATCGAAGTGCCGCCCCTGCGCGAGTGCCGCGAGGACATCCCCATTCTGGCCGACGCCTTCATCCGGCAGTTCGCCGCCGAAAACGACAAGCGCATTGCGGGGATCCGGCCCCGGGCCTTGGACGTGTTGCGCGATTACGATTGGCCGGGCAATGTGCGGGAATTGAAAAACTGCATCGAAGGCATGGTCGTCATGGGTGCCGGCGAAGGCGTCCTCGAAGTCGGGGACATTCCGCGCTACATCAACCGCCAAGAGCGCGTTTTTCCCGGGTTGGGTTTTCGCGTCGGCATGAGCATGGCCGAGATCGAGCAGCTGGCCATTGCCGAGACGCTAAAGGCCGTGGGCGACGACCGGCGGCGGGCGGCCGAAGTCCTGCAAATCGGCCTCAGTACGCTCTACCGCAAGGTAAAGCAATACGGCGGGAGTTAGCTGCGTTGGTTGTAGTAGTATTTGACGAGCGCGTTGAGCGCCTCTTGCGGGGCGGCGACCACGTCCGCGTCAATGCAGAACTGGCTCAACCCGGCCAGCTTGAGGCCGTGGCCGTAGTCGCTGAACATTTCTTCGCACAATGCGCCCGGGGCCATGTTCCGCGCACTGGCTAGGGACTCGATTTGCGCGGTGGCTTCCGGGGTGATCGCCAAGTCAATGGCGTGTTCGCGTTGAAAGCGGTCGAGAAAGCGACGCAGGGAGGTGTTTTGCAGCAGGCGCGCTAGGCCGGTCGCCGGGTCGAGCACGGTATCGGCCTCAACGACAAAGCGCTCAATGCCGACGGATGGGAGCTTTTTTTCGTAGTGGAGCAACACCTTTTCAATGGCACTGACCAAGCCTCGGGCGCCGATGCGCTCGGCGTGGGCGCGCTCGGCCAACAGGGCGAGGGCCTCATCGGCAAATTCGACCTCAATGTCATAAGCGCGGAAGTCGCGCTTTTTGGACAGGATGACGCTGCTCTTGGGATTGCGCAGGATTTCGAGCAGATCTTCAGGCCCCAAGTCGTGCAGTACCGCGATGACGGGCAGGCGGCCAATGAACTCGGACTCGAACCCGTAGGCGATGAGGTCCTCGGCCCGCACCTGGGACAGGAGCCGGTCGGCGTCGGGGCTTGGGTCGGCTTGGGAGCGAAACCCCATGGTGCCTTTGTTGAGCCGGCGGCCGATGATTTCGTCGAGCCCGGCAAAGGCGCCGCTGACGATAAAGAGGATGTTGCGGGTGTTGACCTTCTGGCGTTCAATTTTGCCCGTCTGCTGCATCTGAATCACGGATTCCATCTGCGAGGCAATGTCGTGCGGAGCTTTGAGATCGACGTCGGTTTCCTCCATCAGCTTGAGCAAATTGCGCTGGACGCCCGAGCGCGAGACATCCGGGCCGTGAACGCCCTGCGCGGAGGCGATTTTGTCGATTTCGTCGATGTATATGATGCCGTACTGGGCGCGTTTAATATCGCCGTTGGCCTCGCGGACGAGGTCGCGCACCAAGTCTTCGACGTCGCCGCCGACGTACCCGGTCTCGCTGAATTTGGTGGCGTCGCCCTTGACGAACGGGACGCCGATTTTGCTGGCAATCAGGCGGATTAAGTAGGTTTTGCCCACGCCGGTCGGGCCGATCATCAGCACGTTGTTCTTGATGTTGCCGACGAACCCTTCGTCCTCTTCTGGGGGCAGTTTTAGGCGGTTAAAATGCGTGCAGATCTTGGTGGCGAGAATGGCCTTGGCGTCTTGCTGCTCGATGACGTATTGATCGAGATAAGCCTCTAATTCTTCTGGTTTGAGGTCAAAGTGAATGGCCTCGGACTCGACTGTCTGCGTACCGTCGCCTTGGGTGGCGGACGCCTCGGGTTGGGCGGGTGCTTGCTCTTGGTCTTCGATTTGTCTGGCGAGGAGACGGCGCAGTTTTTCTGGGTCGATCTCCACTCGTTCAGCGCGCGGTTGCATATATTAACCTAAAGGAAAAATTGGAAATGCAGTGGCGTAAAAAATATACTCGCCCGCTCCGCTGGGGACAACCTAGGCCGCGTCCCTTTTTGGCGCCCATTGCTCGCTCCGCAGGCGCGGTTCTCGCGGTGGTGCTGGCCCCGGCCCTGGCCGAAGGGCAGGCGCGTAGCTGGCCGCACTCGGCCGACGCCGAAACGATCTTTGGCAACGGGCTTGCGGCCTACCGACAAGAGCGTTTTGACGACGCGCTCAACCACCTGCAGCAGCTGGCCGAGTTCCCGCTCAACCAGCGGTCCAGCGCCGGTCAATTCCTCTTGGGGAAAACCCTGTACCGCCTAGGCCGCTTTGCCGAGGCCATTGACGCGGCTTTGGTGTTGCAGCGCCGATTTCCCATGAGCCGCTACCTGCCCGATGCGCGGCTGTTGATCGGCGATTCGTTTTTCGGCCGCAAGCACTACCCAGAGGCCGCGTCCCAGTACGGTCGTTTGCTGGCCACGCCGGCCCCGCTCATCGTTCAGGCTCAGGCGGCCGAGCGGTTGGCGGCTCTGCATTGGAACGAACAGATAAAAGAACGCGAGCTGACGCGCCTGCGGCAGGCCGTGGGGGCCGGGCGGCTGCGCGAGGCCCTGCTCTTTGGGCGGGCGCGCTGGTTTCAGCGGCTCGGCTGGCAAGCGGAAGCGGCTGGGGCGATGCAGACCTATCGCGACAGCGTGGCCAGCGGCATCTTCGCGTCGGTCGCCGTCCGGGGGGGCGGTCCGCCGGCCCCGGCCCCGCGCCGGCGTCTGGAGGCGGGGCCGCCCCGGCTGGGCTTGCTGCTGCCGTTGACCGGGCCGTACCGCCGGATTGGCGCGGAGCTCCGCGAAGGGATCCAATTGGCCAATCGGGAAGCGGGCCGTCCCTTTGAGCTGATCGTCGCCGACACCGGGGTTGACTACGGGAATTTGCCCATCGGCACGGCTCGCCGCGGCGACGTCAGCGAGAGCTCGGCCAGTGGGTTGTTGCGCGTGGCGCGCAGTGCCCAGCAATTGCTGGACCGCGGCGTCGTGGCCATCGTCGGGCCGCTCTTTAGCAGCTCTAGCGTGGTCGCGGCCACGGTCGCCGAGCGCGCTGGCGTTCCCCTGTTGGTGCCGCTGGCCCAACAAAGCGGCTTGGACGCGCTCGGCCGCAACGTCTTTCAGCTAAGCACGGTGCCAAAAACACAAGCGCGTCTCTTGGCCGAGTACGCGACCTTGGTCCTCGGCTTGGAGCACTTAGTGGTCATTGCCCCCCTCAGCGACTACGGCTGGGATTTCACGCACGAGTTCACCCGCATTGCCGAGCGCAACGGCGGCCAGATCGCCCACGGCGATTGGTATGTCCCCAACGAAACCAAGGATTTTCGCCGCGTCTTTGAGGAAATCCGCCAAGCCGGTTTCGCGCTGCGGCCGCCCCCCCCAGACACCCTAGAAGTGGCCGAGGAAACGCTCGCAGCGGAGATGTTTATCGACACCATCGACGGGGTGGTGGTGGTGGTCGAGAGCTTTGCCGACGCCAAGACGATCGCGCCCCAAGTGCATTTTCACCGCTTGCAAACCCAAGTCCTCGGCAACGATGCTTGGTGGGATCCCGAAGCCATTCGGCAGATGGGGCCGGGCGAGCGCAAGAATTTCGACGGGGTCATTTTCGTTTCCGTGCGGCAGGCCGAGTCCGCGGCCGAGCGGTCGTTTGTCAATGCCTTCCGCAAGCAATTTCGCCGCGACCCGCACTACGCCGCGGCCGGGTACGACGCCACCCGCTTGCTCATTGACGGCTGGAAGCAGGGCCACCGCGACCCGGCCGCGCTGGTCGAGTGGTTGGGCGCGGTGCGGTTCTACGAAGGCGCCTCGGGCGTCATCTCCCTGGCGCCGGACGTGCGCTCCAACAGCGCTTTGACCTTGCTCAAAATTGAGCGCGACAAGGTGCGCTCCCTCGGCACGGGCGATCTGCCGAAAATGGGCGTCGCCGAGTAGGGCGCGGCGCGGCCCCAAGTATTGCGTCCCTAGTTGACCTAATTTATATTATCAAATTCGTATTTTTAGTTATAACAAGGCCAACGCTATGCCCACCTACGAATACGAATGCCAGCAGTGCGGCCACCGATTTGAAGAGTTCGAGAGCATCACGGCCGCGCCGCGCCAGACCTGCTCTGCAACAAATTGCACCGGCTCGGTTAAGCGGCTCATCGGCACCGGCGGCGGCCTGCTGTTTAAGGGGGCCGGCTTTTACACTACCGACTATCGCAGCGATGGCTATCAAAAGGCCGCTAAGGCCGATAAAGACAGCAAAGACGGCAGCAAGAGCGCGGCGGCCGACAAAAAGAGCGATGCCAAGGCCGCCAAAGCCGATTGAGGAACCAGCCCACGCCATGCGTGGTTAAACGTATATGTGGTCGAGGATACTACTAGGAATTCTCATCGTCGGGTCTTGGGGAGGAGGGTGCGGCCGACCAAGCGCTGAGGAGCTGTTCGCGGCCGGCGAGGCCGCGGCGGCCGACCCGACGACGGCCGACCAAGCGGTCGCGCATTTTACGGAATTTATCGAGCGTTTTGCCGAATCGCCCCAAGCCCCACAGGCCCTGAGAAAACTCGCCGGCTTGGCCCAGCAGCAAGGGAAGATGCAGGAAGCCATCGGGCATTACGAGCGCGTGTTGGCCGAATACCCCGATAGCGGGCACGGCGACGAAGCCCAATTTATGATCGCCTTCATATACGAGGAATACATCCGCGATCTAGCGCAAGCGCGGCGGGCCTATCGGCGCGTGATTGACAACTACCCCGATTCCGAGCTCGCGGTCAGTGCCCAGCACCTGTTGCCCAACGTCGGGCGCGCCCCCCAAGAATGGGTCCAATTTCAAGACGAAGCCGCCGTTCCCTAAGTACCTTGCGAAGTTGCCATAGAAGGTTTGAGGCAGAGGGACTCAGCCGCTTGCGAATCCGCAGGGCGGTTTTTTATTGGCGAGGCAGATAGCGAATGATGCAACCAACACTAGACATCCACGCCATTAGCGAGCAGGTCCAGCGCGAGAGCGCGACGGTAGAGCGCGTCTTGCAGGAGATGGACCGAGTCATCGTCGGCCAACGCGCCATGGTGGAGCGCATCCTGATGGGGCTGTTGTGCAACGGCCACATCCTCCTCGAAGGAGTGCCCGGGCTCGCCAAGACCCTGACGGTGGCGACGCTGGCGCGCATCGTGGCGGCCCGGTTCAAGCGAATTCAGTTTACCCCGGATCTGTTGCCGGCCGACCTGACCGGGACCACCATCTACAACCAGCACCAAGGGGCGTTTATCCCCAAGAAAGGCCCGATCTTCGCCCATTTGATCTTGGCCGACGAAATCAACCGAGCCCCGGCCAAAGTGCAGAGCGCGCTCTTGGAGTGCATGCAAGAGCGGCAGGTGACCATCGGCGAGGAAACCTATCCACTCGACGACCCGTTCTTGGTCATGGCCACCCAGAACCCGATTGATCAAGAGGGAACGTACCCCCTGCCCGAGGCGCAGATCGATCGCTTCATGCTCAAAGTAAAAGTCGATTATCCGTCGCGCACTGAGGAGCGGCTGATATTGGATCGCATGGCCAACGACAGCCCGATTGCGGTGGAGCAAGCGGTGAGCATCGACCAAATCCGCCGCCTGCGCGAGGTGGTGGAGATCGTCTATATCGACGACAAGATCAAGGATTACGTCGTCGATCTCGTCCAAGCGACCCGACGCCCGGCCGACTATGGGTTGGCCGACATGGCTCCGCTGATCGAGTACGGGGCCTCGCCGCGGGCCGCTATCTTCCTCGTCCGCACGGCCCGCGCCCACGCCTTCATCCAGCGGCGCGGCTACGTCACCCCAGAAGACGTCAAGGCCGTGGGGGCGGATGTGCTCCGGCATCGGATCATCGTCTCGTACGAGGCCGAGGCCGAGGAAATCGACAGCGATCGCATCGTGCAGCAGCTCTTTGACCACATCGAAGTGCCCTAGCTTAGGCGAGCCGAGCGGTGATTCCCAAAGAGATACTCGACAAAGTTCGCCTGATTGAGATTCACACCCGCAGCATGGTGAACAACCTCTTTGCCGGCGAATACCATTCGGCGTTTAAGGGCCGAGGCATGGAGTTTGCCGAGGCGCGCGAATACCAGCCCGGCGACGATGTGCGCCACATCGACTGGAACGTGACCGCGCGGGTGGGCGCGCCCTTCGTCAAAATATTCGACGAGGAGCGCGAGTTGACCGCCATGCTGGTGGTCGATGCCAGCGCGTCCGGGGCCTTTGGCTCGCAGCAGCAGATGAAGGGGGAAGTCGGGGTTGAGGTTTCGGCGCTGTTGGCCTTTAGCGCGATTCAGAACAACGACCGAGTGGGCCTGCTCATCTTCACGGACGAGGTCGAGGTGTTCGTGCCCCCGAAAAAGGGGCGCAAGCACGTGTTGCGCGTGTTGCGCGAGCTGCTGTACTTTCAGCCGCAGGGGCGTCAGACCTCCATTGCCGGGGCCTTGGAATACCTCAGCCGCGTCCTGCACCGCCGCAGCGTGGTCTTCGTCATCTCCGACTTTCTCGACCAAGGCTATGAGCCGGCGCTGCGGCACTTGAGCCAACGCCACGACCTGATCGCCGTGGTGGTGAGCGACCCCCGCGAGGCGGCCCTACCCGATGTTGGTTTCATCAACCTGCAAGACGCCGAGACCGGCCAACAAGTGCTCGTCGATAGCGGCCACGAGGGCGTGCGTGCGTTTTTCGCCGCCGAACAGCAGGCCGCGGCCGAGCACCGCAGCACCCTATTGCACAAAGCGGGCGTCGACCAAATCGAGATCGACCTGTCGCGCCCGTACGTCGAACCCCTCATTCACTTTTTTCGCACGCGGATGCAGCGGCACTAAGGAGGAAATGCGGTGATTGAAGTACGCGAGCTGTCCAAACACTACGGAGATGTCGTCGCCGTGGAGAATGTCTCCTTCAGCGTTGACAAGGGCGTCATCCTCGGGTTCCTCGGGCCGAATGGCGCCGGCAAGACCACGACGATGCGCATGCTCACCTGTTATCTACCCCCTTCGCAGGGCGAGGCCAAAGTCGCTGGTTTCGACGTGGTCGAAGAGTCCATAGAGGTGCGCAAGCGCATTGGCTACCTGCCCGAGCAGCCCCCGCTCTACCACGACATGACGGTAAACGCTTACCTGCGCTTCGTGGCCAAAATCAAGGGCGTACCCAGCGCAGCACTCAACAGCCAAATTGACGACACCATGGAAAAAACCGGCATCGCTCACCACCGCCACACGGTGATCGGCCACCTGTCCAAGGGCTATCGCCAGCGCGTCGGGTTGGCCCAAGCCCTCGTCCACGAGCCCGAGGTGCTCATCCTCGACGAGCCCACGGTGGGCCTCGACCCCAAGCAGATCATCGAAATCCGCGAGGTCATCAAGGGGCTGGGCGGCGACCACACGGTCATTCTCAGCACCCACATCCTGCCGGAGGTGAGCATGACCTGCGGGCAACTGGCGATCATCAACAACGGCCGCATCGCCGGTCAGGGGACGCCCGAAAGCCTCATGGCCCAGCTCAAAGAGGGCGAGGTGCTGTCCGCGCACATCGACGGCCCCAGCGAGCAAGTGCTGGGCATGATCGGCCAGCTCGAAGGCGTCCTAGAGGTTGAAGCGAGCGGCGAGGAGGGCGCGTACGTAGTGACGAGCACCCCCGGCGCGGATGTGCGCGACGACCTGACCCGCAAGGTGGTGGAAAGCGGCTTCAGCCTCCGCGAGTTGCGGCCGCTCGACATGACCCTCGAAGACATTTTCCTGAGCCTGACTAGCGAGGAGGTAGCAGCTTAAATGCGTAATTTTGCCGCCGTGTACACCAAGGAGATGCGCTCCTATTTTGTTTCGCCGGTCGCTTACGTGATCGCCGGCGTTTTCCTGTTTCTCTCGGGCTATTTGTTTCGCAACATTCTGATGCAGTTCAACCTCTGGTGCTTGCAGTTTGGCCAGCGGGCGCAGATGGGCATGGGAGGGATGCCAGCCCTCAATCTCAACGAGATGGTCATCACCCAATTCTTCGCGGTCATGGACTTTATATGGCTCTTGGTCATCCCCATGCTGACCATGCGGCTGTTTGCCGAGGAGAAAAAATCCGGCACCATCGAATTGCTGATGACCTCGCCGCTGCGCACCGTCGAAGTGATGCTGGGCAAGTTTCTCGCCTGCTTTTCGCTCTACGGCATCATCGTCAGCCTGACGCTGATTTACTTCGTCATTCTCGAAGTGTACGGCTCGCCCGACTGGGGGCCGATTTTTTCCGGCTACCTCGGCTACTTGTTTTTAGGCGCGACCTTTATCGCCGTGGGCATCTTGGCCTCAGCGCTGACCGAAAACCAAATCGTCGCCGTGCTGCTGACCTTTGGCATGTTGCTCCTGTTCTGGCTGATCGACTGGTCGGCTAGCTTTGCCGGTCCCACGGCCGCCAAAATCCTGCAGTACCTCTCCTTTATAGACCACCTCGAAGATTTCCAGCGCGGGGTCATCGACACCAAAGACGTGGTGTTCTACCTGAGCTTTACCTTTTTCTGCCTGTTTTTGACCACGCGCGTCATTGAATCGCGGCGATGGAGGCGCTGAGCATGAAGGCATATACCACGCCCTTGGGCTTGGCCGGCGCAGCACTAATCGTCGCCGGTGGCTTGGCCTACCTGCTCAACCCCGAGAGCGGCTCGGCCGGGCTTTTTAATGCGGCCCTCGGCGTCCTGATGGTGGCCGCGGCCGGGCTGTTTAACCCGGCGCTCTTCCGCCAGTACGGCCGCTGGCTCAACGCGTTTTGGGGCGGCATCATGGTCTTTGGCATTGTGGCCATGGTCAATTTTTTGGGCAACCGCTATCCCGAGCGCTTCGACTTGACCGAGGGCCAGCTGCACAGCCTCGCCGACCTCACGGTGGAGACGCTCAAGGCCCTCGACCGGGATGTCCACGCCCTCGCCTTTATGGAGGGCGGAGAAAACCCCGAGCTCGAGCTGCTGCTGGCCGAGCTGGAGACGTACAACACCCGCTTCAGCTACGAATTCATCGATCCAGACCGCGACCCGGGCCGCACCGAGGACTACGGCATCCGCCGCTACGACACGCTGGTATTGGAAAGCGGCGACAAACAACAGCAAATCACCGAGCTCGAAGAGCGCGAGATCGTCAACTCGTTGCTCAAGCTGACGCGCGAGCGCCAAGACCGAATTTACCTGACGGTGGGGCACGGCGAGCGCCAGCTCGCCAACCAACCCGATGGGCTGGCCCAGTTGCAGGCCCAGTTGGGCGAGATCGACTACGCGGTTGAAGATTCGCTCTTCCTCGCCCGCGAGGGGGCGGTGCCGCAAAATTGCGCCGTGCTCGTGGTCGCAGGCCCGCGCACGCCCTTCTTTCCGGGGGAGGTCGAAGCCATCCGCTCGTACCTAGCAGCAGGCGGAGCCTTGCTCTTGCTCTTGGACCCGCTCGCCGACAGCGGCTTAGAGGAGCTGTTGAGCGAGTGGGGCGTGGCGGTCGGCGACGACTTCGTCATCGACACCAGCGGGATTGGCTCGCTCTTTGGCCTCGATTTTACCACGCCAGTCGCCCTCTCCTACGGCGACCATCCGGTCACGCGCAAGCACGAGGGGCTGATGACCTTCTTCCAGCTCGGGCGCTCAGTGCATTTTGACGAGGAGGTTGGCCGCGAGGGGGCCACGCTGGTCCAGACCTCAGAGGCCGGTTGGGCCGAAACCGACTTGAGCGTCCTCACCGGCGAAGGCAACCAGACGGTCAAGCTCGACGAAGGCGTCGATCAGCCCGGGCCGGTGTCTTTGGCGGTCGCAGCCCGCGACCCCGCGGCCGGGGGCCGCTTAGTGGTCTTTGGGGATTCGGACTTTGCCACCAACCAGTACTTCGGCGTCCAAGGCAACGGAGACTTGGTGCTCAACGCGCTGAGCTGGCTGGCCGAAGACGAGGCCCTGATCTCGATTCGCCCCCGCGAGCCGGGCCACAACCCCATCGCCCTGACCGAAAGCGACAGCGAGTGGATTTTCTGGCTCAGCGTGGTGCTCTACCCGGGGCTGATCGCCTTGGTCGGCATTGCGGTCGTCTCGCGCAAGGGGCGCTGGAGCTTGGCCGACTTGAGCGCGGCCGGGCTGGGCATTGTGATTTCGCTCGGCATTGCCGCGCTGGTCAACTTCCTCGGCGACCGCTATCACTTCCGCAAGGACATGACGGCCGACGCGCTCTTCACGCTCTCCGGCGACACCCACCGGCTGCTCGAGCCGCTCCAAGCCAACGGCCAGTACGTCCACGTCAAGACCTTCATGGGCGAGCTGGAGAACGTGCGCTTTGAGGATTTGTTGAGGGAGTACCGCTATGTGTCGCCCCACTTTGATTACGAGCTGCTCGATCCGCAGAAAAACCGGCTGCGCGTCGAGCAAAACAACATCCGCGAGCGCGGGACCTCGATTGTCGAGGTGATCGACGAAGGGCAGGTGCGCACCGAGCGCATTACCGCCCAGAGCGAGGAGGCGCTCAGCAACGCCATTCTCAAGGCGCTCAAGGGCCGCGAACTAAGGGCCTATTTCACCAGCGGCCACGGCGAGGCCGAGTTGGATCAGGTCGATGAGCAGGGCTATTCCACCCTCAAGGGCCGCCTCAAGGAGCTCAACTTCGCGGTCGAGGAAGAGCTGACGCTGGCCGAGCCCGTGCCGGACGACGCCACGTTGGTGGTGGTTTTGGGGCCAACCGAGCGCTTTGCCGCGGCCGAAGCCGAGGTGCTGCGGCAATACTTGGCACGCGGGGGCCGGGCGCTGTTGTTGCTCGACCCGGGCCAGCCGACCGGGCTCGAAGCGCTGTTGAACGAGTACTCGATTGCGTTGGGGCAGGACTTTGTCGTCGATCTGAGCGGCTTGGGCCAGCTGTTTGGCGCGGAGGCCTCTGTGCCGGTGGTCATCAACTACGGCGATCACCCGATCACCCAAGAGCTATCCGCAGGGATGATGACCTTCTTCCCGCTGGCGCGCTCGGTGCAGCCGACCGAGCACCGGCTCAAAGTCAAAGACCCGGACCTTGCCGCGTTGGCGTACACCCACAAAAACAGTTGGGGTGAAACCGACCTCGCGCCCATCGTGGGCGAGGGCGGCGAGGTGGCATTCGACCCAGAAGCGGACCTGCGCGGCCCGGTGCCGCTGGGCATGGCGGTCTCCGCGGCCGTCGATACCAGCTTGGCGCCCGAGGGACGGACGCGCTTGGTGGTCATCGGCGACTCAGACTTTGCCTCCAACCAGTACTTTGCCCAGCAGGCCAATGGCGAGCTATTCATCGGCAACGTCCGCTGGCTGACCGAGGACGAAGACCGCCTCACCATCGCCGACAAGCAGCCCGCCTTTAACCCCATCAACCTGATCGGCAATCAGGGCGCGGTCATTCTGTGGATCTCGGTGTTCATCGTGCCCTTTGCGGTCGCGTTGTCGGGCTTGGTCATGGTGCTCAGGCGCGGCTATCAGACCTACGCCGATGGGTTTGTCTCGTGGCTGGTGTACACCTTTTGGGGCAACGCGACGTTTTTCTTCATCAGCGGCATCATTGCCACCAGCGAGGGGTCGGTGTTTGAGGGGGAGGTCAAATTGATCGCGGCCTTGGCCTCGGCCGCTATTGGCTACGGCCTCTATCGGCATGCGGCGTGGGCTTGGCAGGCCGGCTTGGCGTTTTCAGTGGTGTGTGCCGGCGTGGTCGCCCTGACGATTTTCACCGGGGCCAGCCTCGGGTTCTCGCTGATCCCCCACGAGACGGTTCAGCTAATTTACGCTGCGGTCTTCGTGGTCAACGCGGCCATTCTGGTGTGGATCAAAAAGGTCTTTGTTCAAGAGGAGCTAGGGAGCTAGTATGAAATTCAAGACCAATGCAGTGATCGGCCTCATTTTCCTCGCGCTGTTGGCCTTTGTCTATTTCTACGAGATCAAGGGCGGCGAGGAGCGCCGCCAAGAAGCCGAACAATCCAAGCAGTTGTTCGCCTTCCAAGACGGCGAAGCCCAGCAACTCGCGCTGGTGCGCGGCGACGAGGCCTTGGTGTTGGCCCAAGAGGCGAGCGGCTGGACCCTAAAAGAACCCGTGGTCGACGGCGCGGACCCAGAGGCCGTAGAGCGCTACTTGCGCAATTTGCGCGAATGCGAGCGGGAAAAGGTGATCGTCGATAGCGCGGCGGTTTCTGCCGAGCAAGCCGCCCAATACGGGCTGGACGCGCCGCGGCTCAAGGTGCGGCTGCAAACCGAAGATGGCGCGGAGCAGGTGGTGGCTTTTGGCGCGGACAGTCCCACCGATCGCTTCACCTACGCCCAACTCCAAGGCGACAATCCCGCGATCTTTGTGGTGCGCGCTTGGCGCTTTGACAACCTCGACAAGCAGGCGTTTGACCTGCGCGACCGCCGGGTGCTGGCCTTTGCCAAAGACGAGGTGATGCAGGTCGAGCGGCAGGGCGCGGGCGGAGAGGCCGTACTCGCACGGAGCGCGCCCGACTGGCACCTGCGCGAGCCAGTTGCGGCCCGCGCCGACGCGGACGCGGTAAGTGCCCTGCTCGACAAAATTGACCAAGCCGAGATCGAGGAGTTTGTCGCCGAAGACCCCGATGCCGATGCGTTGGCCCGCTACGGTTTGGGCGACCGCTCGCCGCACGTGGAAATCGCCCTGCTCATCGGCGAAGACCGGGCCGAGAAGCGCTTGGCCATTGGCGGCGCGGACGAACAAGGCCGTTGGTACGCACGCGACGCCAGCCGGCCGCAGGTGTTCTTGGTCGATTCGACGCTGGTGCAGGAGCTCGTCAAGGACCGGTCCGACCTGCGCGACAAAAAGCCCTTGCGCTTTGAGCGCGAACAGGTCGAGCGCATCGTCCTAACGCGCCAAGCAGGGGTCGCGTTTGCCGCGGACCAGGACACCAGCGGGGCGTGGCACCTGTCAGACCCCAGCGGGCGCGACGCCAAATCGTGGAAGTTCAACAGCCTCCTGAGCGACTTGGAGCAGCTCGAAGTCCAAGGCTTTGCCGCGGACCTGCCGGCCGAGGCCGCGCCGGCCTTCCGCATCGAGCTGCTCGGCGCGGGGCAAGCCGTCCTGACCGCTCGCTTCAGCCAAGCGGCCGGGACCTCATACCTGCAACAGGAAGGCGACGACGCGGTGTACGTCGTGAGCGACGACGACTTCGCCGAGTTGGACTTGGGCTTAGACGATGTGGCGCAGGCCGCCAAAGAGCCGGCCGCACCCGCCGCTGGCAGCGAAGACCCCAACGACGGCGGCGCTGACAGTCCGTAATGTATATCGGCGGTTTGCTCGCCGCGCTCATGATCCTCGCCGAGGGGCTCGCCGCCCAAATCCCCCGGGCCGAGGCGGTTTTGGACACGGCCTCGGCCCGGGTGGGCGATCCCATCGGCCTGACGTTGACCCTCCACCACGACGCCACCGCCCGTCCCGAAGCCCCGGAGCTGGCCCAGCTCCTGCGGGATTTTGCCCCGCGCTGCGCCGGCTGGCACCCACGCGAGGCCGCGACCGGCCCCCAACTCGCGCAAACATGCGAGCTGCGTCTCTACGAGCTGGGGGTCCACGAGGTCCCGGCCGTGGCCGTGCCCTTTGTCCGGGCGGCCGGCGACACGCTCCTGCGCTCGACCCAACCCCTCGCCATAGAGATCATCAGCGCCCGCAGCGAAGGGGAGGACCAGCTGCGCGCCATCAAACCGCCGGTGCTCGTCCCGGGGGGCGTGCCTTTGTGGGTGGTTGTAGCAGTCGGCCTACTGGCGTTGGCACTGTGTGCATTCGCCGGCGTTTGGCTCTGGCGTCGCCGCACTCGCGCCCCCCAGCCTCCGCCGCCGCCCGAGCCCATAGACTACGCGGCCGAATTTGCCCGCATCGCCGCCGCTGGCCTATTGGAGCGCGGCGAGTTCAAAACCTATTACTCGCTGCTTTCGGAGAACCTGCGCCGCTGCTTGGAGGAGCACTTAGCCATTGAAGCGATGGAGCAGACCACCGCGGAGCTGGCGGACGCGCTGCAAGCGGCTGAAGTGGATGCCGCGCTGCGGCCGCAGATCATCGACTATTTGCGCGAGGCCGACTTGGTGAAGTTCGCCCGCTTCCATCCGGCCCTCGACGCGGCCCGACGCGCCCCGGAGGTCGGCTTGGCCCTATTGCGCTCTATTGAGGAGGCGGTCGCCCCGCGCGCGGCTGAGGAGCATGCCGAACATCCGGTTTGAAAATCCCGAGTGGCTGTTCTTGCTGCTGCTGCTGCCGGTCTTGCTCTACAGCTATGTGCGCGCCCACCAAGGCCGCCGCAGCAGTGTGCAGTTTTCCGACCTCGGGGTGTTGCGCCGCGCCACGACGTCGCTGTGGACCAAGCTGCGGCACGGCCTGCTCGTCTTGCGGCTCCTCGGCTTGGGCTGCTTGGTCGCGGCCATGGCTCGCCCGCAAGCGGGGCGCGAGGTGCGGGAAATATCGGGCGAGGGCATCGACATCATGCTGACCTTGGACCTCTCCTCGAGCATGGAGCTGAACGATCTAGACGAGGGCCAGAAGAGCCGCTTGCAGGTGGCCAAGGAAGTGGTGGCCGACTTTATCGCCGGCCGCCACAGCGACCGCATCGGCATGGTCGTTTTTGCCGGCGAGAGCTTCACCCAGTGCCCGCTGACCCTCGACTATCGGGTGTTGTTGGAGTTTCTCGAAGGCGTGGAAATCGCCAGCGAGGAATGGGATGGCACGGCCATTGGCATGGCGCTGATCAACGCCTGCAACCGCCTGCGCGACTCGGACGCGGAGAGCCGGGTGATCATTCTGCTGACCGATGGCGTGAACAACGCCGGCGAGGTGGAGCCGTTGACCGCGGCTGAAGCGGCCGCGGCCGTGGGCATCCGAATCTACACCATTGGCGTGGGCAGCGACGGGGAGATTCGCCGGCCGGTGCGCGGGGTTTTTGGCACCCGCTACCAGACCGTACAGGTCGAGATCGACGAGGAGACCTTGCAGGAGGTGGCCGCGCGCACCGGCGGCCAGTACTACCGAGCCACGAGCGAAGAAAAGCTGGCGGCCATCTACCGCGAAATCGGCGAGTTAGAGGCCACCGAGTTCCAATCCGCAATCCACCTGAACTATTCCGAGCGCTTTGCCTATTTTCTCTACGTGGGCTTGGGCCTGCTGTTGGTGGAGATCCTGTTGGCCCACACCCGCTTCCGCTCGCTGCCCTGAGGTTGTATGCGCTTTGCAAACTTGTACAATTTTTGGTTCCTATTGCTCCTGCCTTGTATGGCGGCCTTTTTTGCCTGGGCATTCTGGGCGCGCGGCCGCGCCTTGGCCCATTTTGTGCGCGGCCCGCTCGCCGAGAAGCTGACCCGCAACCTGAGCCGCAGCCGTCAAGTGGGCAAGTGCGTCCTGTTGGGGCTGGGGACCTTCTTTGCGATCCTCGCGCTGACCGGCCCCCAATTTGGCACTCAACTCGAAATGGCCCAGCGCAAGGGCGTCGATGTGATGCTGGTGCTCGATGTGTCGCGCAGCATGCAGGCCGAGGACGTCAAGCCGAGCCGCTTGGCGCGGGCCAAGCACCAAATTCGCGGCCTGTTGGACTTGCTGCGGGGCGACCGCGTCGGGTTGGTAATTTTTGCCGGCCAAGCCTTTGTACAATGCCCGCTGACGAGCGACTACGGAGCCGTGGAAATGTTTCTCGATGTGCTGGAGCCCGGGTCGATACCGGTTCAGGGGACGGCCATTGGCGACGCCGTGCGGCTCGCCACGCGCTCGTTTGACGAGGGCGAAGGCCAGCACAAGGCCATTGTTCTTTTCACTGACGGCGAAGATCACCTGGGGCAGCCGCTGGCCGCGGCGCAAGCGGCGGCCGAACAGGGCGTGCTCCTCTTTGCCTTGGGCTTGGGGACGCCCGATGGCGAGCTCATTCCCACGGAGGAGGCCGGGGGCGGGGTGCGCTTTCACAAGGATCAGCGCGGCCAATACGTCAAAACCCGGCTCGACGAGCGCACCTTGCAGGACATGGCGTTGGAGACCGGGGGCGATTACTTTCGCAGCACTTTGGGCGGCGCGGAATTGACCGCCTTGTACGACCAGATCGCCGAGATGGATCAACGCGAAATCGGCTCTACCCGCCTCACCCGCTATCAGGAGCGCTTCCAATGGCCCTTATTCTTGGCCCTTTGCTGTTTCTTTGCCGAGGCTTTCTTAGGCGATGCGCGGGTGCAAACCCGCGAGTGGAAGGGGCGGTTCGCCTAATGGTCATGTTATGGGTCGTCTCAGTTATCTGGCTGATCGTCTGCGGGGCGACGGTGGGCGATCCCGTGGCCAGCAAGAGCGCCGAGGCTTTGGAGCACTACCAGCGCGGCGAGTACGACCAAGCCCTACAGCTCTACCGCGACGCGCTCCTCGACCGACCCGACGCGCCCGAACTACACTTCAACGTCGGGGATGTGCTCTTTAAGCGCGGCGAGTACGACCAAGCCGTGCGAGAATTTGAGCAGGTGCTCCGCGCTGAGGAGCGAGAAATTCAGGCGCAGGCCCATTACAACATGGGCAATAGCTTCTTCGAGCAGCAGGCGTTTGAACAGGCCATCGCCGCTTACAAGCGGGCACTGGAACTAGACCCAGCCGACGAGGACGCAAAGGTGAATTTGGAATTGGCCTTGGAGAAATTGGAGGAGCAACAGGAGCAGGAGCAGCAGGAGCAAGATCAGCAGGAGGATTCGGAGCAGGAGCAACAGGAGCAACAGGAGCAAGATCAACAGCAGGACCAGCAGGACCAAGATCAACAGCAACAGGATCAGCAAGATCAACAGCAGCAGGACCAGCAGGAGGATTCGGCGGAGGACCAACAGCCGCAAAGCGGGCAGGACCAACAGCCGGAAGATCAGCCGCCCGAGCAGCGGTCCATTAGTCCCGAGGAAGCCCAGCAACTCATGGATGCACTCAAAAACCGCGAGCTAGAAGCTCAACACCGCCGGTTTCGCGCCACGGGCAAAGCGCAGGCTAGGGACTGGTGAGCGTGCGGCTGGCCATCGGGCTCGTGCTAAGTGTGCTGGCGGCCTTTCGCGTTGCCGCGGCGACGATTCAGTTTGAGGCGTCGGTCGATCGCCCGCGCGCCAGTCAGGGCGAGGCGATTCACTTGACGCTCCGCATTGCCTCGGACAAACAGTTGGGCCAAGTGACGCCGCCCGCGCTCGACCTAGCGGATTTCCACGTCGAGGGGCCAGCGACTAGTACGCGGATGGAGATGAACAACTTTTCCAGCGTCAGCTTCACCCACGAGCTAACGTACGCCCTGTATGCCAAGCGGGCCGGCACCTTCACCATCGGCCCGGTGCGGCTCGAAATAGGCGGCGACGCCTATCAGACCAAGCCCATTACCGTCGAGATCGTCTCCGGCACTAGCCGCACGTCAGCCGGCGAAGCAGACCCTCCCATCTTCGTGTTGGCCCGCGCCGACCACGAGCGAGCGTATGTCGGGCAGCAGGTCACCGTGTCCTACGACCTGTTCTACCGCGTCCAACCGCACAACGTCAGCTTCAACACGCTGCCGACCTTTGTCGGGTTCTGGACCAAAGACCTCTTTGTCGCCCAACAGCTCAAGGCGCGGCAGGAGGTGCGCGCCGGCGTGTCTTTCAATGTCGCGCCGTTGCGACGGGTGGCCCTTTTTCCCACCGGCGCGGGGACGCACGCGGTCGGCGCGTTGGCCGTTTCCTGCGACATTCCCCAACAGCGCTCGCGCCGCGGCAGCCTGTTCGACGACTTTTTTGGCCGCTCTCGCTCGGTGCGCCTGCAAAGCGAGGAATTGCAAATAAAGGTCCTACCGCTGCCCGAGCAGGGTCGTCCCGCAGAATTTACCGGCGCGGTCGGCCGCTTCCAACTCCGCGTCGCGGCCCAGCCGACCCAAGTCGCGGCCGGGGATCCAGTGACGCTGCAGGTGCTCGTCGAGGGCGAGGGCAACATGGCCGCGGTGCAGCCCCTGCAAGTCAATGCCGCGGCCGGCGTCAAGCTCTACGACCCCAAGGTCGAGGAAGAGACGCGGATTACCAACGGGGTGCATGGAGGCCGCCGCCTCTTTGAGTACATCTTGATTCCCGAGCAGGGCGGCACCCTAACCATTCCGCCGTTGCGCTTTGCGTACTTCGACCCCCACCAAGCGCGCTACGAGGTCCTCGAGTCCGATCCCATCGCCATTCACAGCGAGGGGCGGGTCGAGGAGGAAGAAGTGAGCTACGGGCTGAGCCGGCGCGACATCGAGGCCGTTGGCGAGGACATTCGCCACATCAAGCCCAATGTCGAGACCCTCGCCGCGCACACCATGCTACACGAGCGCTCTTGGTTTTGGAGCGTGCAAGGTGCGCTGCCCATTGCCTTTGTGGCCCTGCTGTTGTGGCAACGCCACCAGCGGCGCTTGCAAGGCGATGTGGCGTACGCTCGTCAGCGCCGCGCCAAGGGCGAAGCCAGTCGCCGCCTAGCCCGCGCCGATGCCTTGCTCGCTGGCGGCAGTGAGGCCGAGTTCTACGGCGAGGTGCGTGCGGCGGTGCTGGAGTTTGTGGCTGACCGCCTCAATCTCGCGGCGGCGGGCTTGACCCTGGAGGTCTGCGCTGCGGCCTTAGCAGAGCAACAGGTTGAGGCCGAGACGATTGCGGCCTTGCGCGACCTGCTGACGCGCTGCGATTTTGCCCGCTTCGCGCCGGCCGGCGGCCCGCCCACGGACCGGGCGACCGCGCGGCGTTTGGCCGGGGAAGTGATCGCGGGTTTGGAGAAGCGGATATGATGGGGGGGCTTCGGGATCGGGACAAGGGCTGTACCGCTTGGCGTTGCGCCTTCCTGCTTTTGCTCCTGTTTGACGCCTATGTGCTCGACGCCCAGTCGGCCGCGGCTGGGCAGTACAACGAGGCCAACGCGCTCTATCGGGCCGGGGATTTTGCCGCGGCGCGGCGCACGTACTTGGAGGTGGCAGACGCTGGGGTGCAAGACGCTCGGCTCTACTACAATCTGGGCAATGCCTGCTTTAAGTCCGGGAAGCTGGGCGAAGCGATTCTCTGGTACGAACGGGCGCGGCGTTTGGCCCCGCACGACGAGGACATTGAGGCCAATCTGCGCTTTGCCAGCCTAGTGAAGAAGGATCGAGACCCGCAAATTGAGGACGGCCTCGGCGTCCTCGTCGCCGCGCTGGTGGCCGCCTATTTCTGGCCTACGTTCAACCAACTCAGCCTGCTGTTTGCCGCGGCGTTTTTCGCGATCTTTGTCTTGGGGGTGCGGTGGTTTTTCGCGCAGACGCGCCCGGGTGCGCTGTGGCTAGTCGGGGTTTTGCTTTGTGCGGGGCTGAGCGTCGGGTCCGCGCTCTGGCTGGGCACGCGCCTCCGCCATCAGGCGCAGACGAGCGAAGCCATCGTCACCGTGGCCGAAGCACGCGCCCGGTCCGGCCCCGACTTGGGGCAGACCGAAGTCTTTGTCGCGCACGAAGGCACCAAGGTACGCTTGGTGCGGCAAGAGGGGGCTTGGATGTTGGTGCGGCTGGCCAATGGCCTCGGCGGCTGGATGCCGACCGAAGCTCTGACGCGGATATGAAGTTCAAACCACAACCCAAAAAGGACAAACCATGAGTACGCTCAAAGTAGGTATCGTCGGCGTTGGCGGTATTGCCCGCACCCACCTCCCCGGCTGGCAGGCTTCCAACGAAGCCGAGTTGGTCGCTGGCAGCGACATTAGCGAGGACGCGCTGCAGCGCTTTGGCGCAGAAAACGGAATCGCCAAGCTGCACACCGACCCAGCCGCGCTGTTCAGCGACCCCGAGATCGACATCATCGACATCTGCACCCCCAACATGTATCACGCTCCGTTGGCCATTGCCGCGCTGTCGGCCGGCAAGCACGTGATCTGCGAAAAGCCGTTGGCCCCCACGCCCGCGGAGGTGCGCCAGATGATCGCGGCGCGCGATGCCTCGGGCAAGGAGCTAATGACCGCGCAGCACTTTCGCTTTCAGGGTTCGTCCCGCGCGCTAAAAGCCGAGCTAGACGCGGGCGCCCTCGGCGCGATCTACCACGCCCGCAGTTGGATGCTGCGCCGGGCCGGTGCGCCGATCGGCGACGGGTTCATTCTCAAGGAGCACAGCGGCGGCGGCCCCTGCATCGACATCGGGGTTCACATCCTCGACCTGACCTTGTGGTTTATGGGGCATCCCGAGCCGGTGGCCATTTCGGGCGTGGCCCGCGCTGAATTGGCGCACCAAGAAGGGGCTTTTAGCCAATGGGGCCGCCAGTCCATTCCCCCGCACTACAATGTCGAGGATTTTGCCGCGGCCTTTGTGCGCTTTGACAACGGCGCGACGCTGATGCTGGAGACGAGTTGGCTTTTGCACCACCCGGTGCAAGGCGAGGACATGCAGATGTGGCTCTACGGCACGCGCGGCGGGGCGCATTGGCCGCAGTGCTCAATCTGCGAGAGCAACAACCAGACCCGCCAGCAGTACGACCGCAAGCTCATGCTGATGTACGATGGCCTCGAAGCCCACGCGCAGGAATGCGTGGAGTTCGCCACGGCCATTGCCGAGGGACGGCCCTCGCCGGTGCCGCCGGAGCAATCCCTACAGGTGATGAAAATTCTCGATGGGATTTACCGGAGCCAAGAGGCCGGTGGGGAGGTACGGCTGGACTGAGGGGAATATGCTCATTCGTCGTATCAAACAGACCAACCTTCTCTCATTCGGCCCGGACTCTGAAGCGATCGAACTCAAGCGGCTAAATGTTCTGATCGGCCCCAATGGTTCGGGGAAGTCCAATCTGCTAGAGGGAATTGATCTCCTTCGCTCGGCACCGCGAGATTTGCCCGCGCCTATTCGTGCGGGCGGAGGCATCCACGATTGGATCTGGCGGGGAAAACCGGAGGGTTCAGTGGCCCACATTGAGGCCATTGTGGAAAACCCGCAAGGACCGCAGGCGTTGCGCTATCGGCTGGGTTTTGCCGAGCGCGGTCAGCGGTTTGAATTGACCGAAGAGCGGATAGAGAACGAACAGAGTAATGAAGGACATGCGGAGCCGTATATCTATTACAATCAGAAGGGTGGGCAGGCGTTTATCACTTACAGGGATGAGACCGGCTTGGGGCCTACCGTAAAAGCGGAGTACCCTCATGTTCGTCTTAGGCTGGGCCAATACGACTTGCGGCCCGAAGAGGTCAAACTGGACCAGTCCATTCTGTCCCAACGCAAAGATCCCGACCTCCCCGAACTAACGTACCTCGGCGAAACCTTGAGCCGCATTCGCATTTATCGCGAGTGGTCGCTTGGGCGAGACTCCCCACTGCGGTTGCCACAGAAGGCCGACCTTCCCAACGATTTCCTGCAAGAGGACGGCAAAAACTTAGCCTTGGTGTTAAACAGGTTCCAAGGCGAGCCAGCGGTAAAGCGGCATCTGCTGGACGCTTTAAGCAAATTCTACGAGGGCATAACCGATTTCTACGTCAACATTGAAGGTAGCACGGTCCAATTGTTCTTACTGGAAGGCGACATGGTCATACCGGCCACCCGCCTTTCGGACGGTACGCTGCGTTACCTCTGCTTGCTGGCCATTCTCTGCCACCCACAGCCGCTGCCCCTGATATGTATTGAGGAACCCGAACTGGGCCTGCACCCGGACATACTGCCGACGGTGAGCCGGCTGTTGCTCGAAGCGTCCGAACGCAGCCAGTTGCTTGTAACGACCCATTCGGATCTGCTCGTCGATGCCCTGACCAATGAATGGTGGAGTATCGTGGTTTGCGAAAAGCGCGACGGGCAGACTGTGATGCGCCGTCTCGATAAAGAGAAAATGGCCGCTTGGTTGGAGGATTACCGGCTCGGTGAACTCTGGAGCAGCGGCGAGATTGGGGGGAACCCTTGGTGAGCGTCAGGGTATATGTCGAAGGCGGTGGAGACTCTTGGACCCAAGTAAGGTGATGGAAGCCTCTACTCATGCGCGACAGCTCATTGACGCGCTGCGGCGGTCTTGAAATTCCTCGTGTCGTCCCTTGCCGATAGGTTTAGACGTTGCGGTCCGTATCAGACAGATGGTGTGGTTGTAATACTCTTTAAGAAATAGGTAAGTTGATTGATATGGCATCGAGAAAGAAACCACCCGTTAAGCGTCCGATTGAGTCCTATGATCATCGGGACAAGGAGCGCGTGAACAATCCTCCGGTCGGCTTGGTTACGCCGGATACGGACAAGGATGATAGTGAGAAGACCTACGCCTACGATCCACACTTGGAGCCGCAGCTCGATTGGGCCGGCAAGGCCGAGCACACCTCGTTTGAGGTGCCGACGGTGTCGCTGCATGTCCACGAGCGGATTGACCCGCGCAGCATTGTCGAGGCGGTCAGGAAGCATAACGGCACCGAGCCGCAGTTATCGCTGTTTGCCGCGCCCGAGGAGAATCCGCCGATCCGGCAAGCCATTGAGTTCTACAAGCATCGGCACAATTGGACCAATCGGCTGGTTGCGGGCGACAGTCTGTTGGTGATGAACAGCTTGCTGGAAAAGGAAGGGCTTGGCGGACAGGTGCAGATGGTGTACATCGACCCGCCTTACGGGATTAAGTACGGGTCCAATTTTCAGCCCTTTGTCAACAAGCGCACTGTGGGCGACGGCAGGGACGCCGATTTGACTACCGAGCCGGAGCAAATACGCGCCTTCCGCGATACGTGGGAGTTGGGCATTCATTCGTATCTGAGTTATTTGCGCGACCGCTTGTTGTTGGCGCGGGAGTTGCTAGCGGAAAGCGGTTCGTGTTTTGTGCAGATCAGTGACGAGAATGTGCATCTGGTGCGGTGTTTGATGGACGAGGTGTTTGGGGTGGAGAATTTTGTGAGTTTGATTACGTATAAAACGACAGGTGGCATGAGCCAGGTTCGGGCACCCCGGCGCATCAGCGACTATATTCTTTGGTATGCACAAGACAAGGAGCGCATGAAATTTCATCGGTTGTTCGTCGAGTCGGAAATAGATACGGCTCTGTTCCGCATGGTTGAAGAAATAGATGAACAGCGTCGACCAATGACAGATAGTGAAAGGTCAAATCCCGAAAATATTGATTCGCACCTTCGTCCATTCATTACCGCACCACTTCACTCAAAGAGCGAGGGACCAAAAACGCCTCGCGAGTTCGCCGGTCAAAAATGGACAATCCCTGCTGGAAGTTGGCGTTATTCAGCA
Organism: Candidatus Latescibacterota bacterium; assembly: GCA_965242865.1. Classification (GTDB taxonomy): domain Bacteria; phylum Latescibacterota; class UBA2968; order UBA8231; family UBA8231. The sequence goes on along the minus strand of CBDETK010000013.1, from coordinate 1,861,171 downwards.
GATGGTTTCAAGCGTCTAGGCGATGCGGGCAGATTGACTCAAGAAAAGACTGTACTCCGAGCAATTCGCTACTTCGACGATTTTCCAATGCAGGAACTAACAGCGGTCTGGATGGACACAGGGCCAGAGATCAACAAGTTGTACAGCGTACAGACATCCGTTCGGCCCCTCCAACGCTGCCTCCTAATGACCACCGACCCGGGCGACCTCGTCTTCGACCCAACATGTGGCAGCGGCACCACCGCTTACGTCGCCGAGCAATGGGGCCGACGCTGGATCACCTGCGATACCTCTCGCGTCGCCCTCACCCTCGCCAAACAGCGTTTGATGACCGCGCTCTACGACTATTACGAATTGGCGCGTCCGCAAGAAGGCGTCGGCACCGGCTTCAAGTACAAGACCGTACCCCACATCACGCTCAGGTCCATCGCCAACAACCCGGACATCAAAGAGGGTATGACGCGGGCGCAAATCGACGCGGCCATTGACCGCCACGCGCCGCCGGAAACCCTCTACGACCAGCCGCAGGTAGATAAAAGGAGAATGCGCGTCACCGGCCCGTTTACTGTTGAGGCCGTGCCTGCTCCTGCCGTTAAATCCATTGACGAAATTGCCGCGCAGGAGGCCGCCCCGTTGCCCGCCGACGAATCCATCGGGCGGTCGGGTGAAACGCAGCGCCAAGGCGACTGGCGCGACGAGTTGATGAAGACAGGTATTCGCGGCAAGGCCGGGCAGCGTATCTCCTTTGCGCGGCTGGAGCCGCTGCCGGGTACGCGGTGGTTGCACGTTGAGGGCGAGACTCGGCCCGACGATGCCGGAGCGGAACGAGTCCAAGAAGGAGGAACAGCCTATAAGCCGGAGCGCGTCGCGGTTTCTTTTGGGCCGGAACACGCGCCGCTCGAACAACGCCAAGTGGCACAGGCCATTGAAGAAGCGCAGACTCTCGTCCCCCGTCCTACGATCATAGTCTTTGCGGCTTTCCAGTTTGACCCGGAGGCGTCCAAGGACATCGACGAAACCCGCTGGCCTGGCGTAACCCTGCTCAAGGCGCAGATGAATGCGGATTTGCTCACTGACGATCTCAAAAAGCAGCGGGCCAGCAACGAGAGTTTCTGGCTCATCGGCCAGCCCGATGTGGAGATCGGGCGGATACACCGGGGGCCGGACGCTGGCAAGTGGGAAGTGATCGTCCACGGCTTTGATTACTACAATACCAAGAATGGCAATGTAGAATCCGGTGGCGAGGACCAAATTGCCGTGTGGATGCTCGACACTGATTACGACGGGCGCAGCCTGTTCCCGCGCCAAGTGTTCTTCCCCATGACCGATGCCAAAGGCGGCTGGGCAAAATTGGCGAGAAATCTAAAAGCCGAGATCGACGAGGAACTAATCGAAGCCTACCGGGGGACTATGTCCCTGCCGTTTGAACTCGGGGAACACAGACGGATCGCCGTCAAGATCGTAGATGACAGGGGCATTGAGAGCCTGAAGGTCATTGAAGTTATACCGCGAGAAATGCAATGATAAGAGAACTGAAGCTGTCCAATTTTCGGCTATTTGACGACGAAGTTACCGTGCGCTTTCGTCCCATTACGGTTTTGATCGGACGAAACAACGCAGGGAAATCGTCGGTCATTAACTTCTTGCTGATGCTCCAGCAGTCGAGGAATGATTCTGCTGCGGAATTTCTAAACCCCGAAGGGGAACGGGTTAAGCTGGGATCCTTCAAGAGCTTGAAAAATTCTGTAAGCGAAAAGAAATTTCTGCACTTTGAACTGGATATTCATACCTCTAAGCTGCCGATAGATAAGCTATCGAAACCAATCGAAGCAACGCCAGAAAGGATAGAGAAAAGGGCGCACACTGACGGAGCAGAGAGAGGGCCTAAACCGGATCAACGGACTGAGATTCGTCCAGAGCCACAAGCGGATTTTACAGTTACGGCTAGTGTTCCTTACAACAAAGTAAGGATGGGAGACCTGAGAATAGAGGTAAAAAGCAATGGAGGGTTCCAAGATGAACGAAAAGAGAAAATTAGAAAAACCTCCTTGTCGTTCATAAATGAGATTACTAGAGTCGATAAAATGTTTGATAAAGAAAGATTACTTCGTAAGAAAGATCCTTACAAAATAGCTTCAGAAATGCGTAAGAATCTAGGTATGCACATCTACTTTTTAGCACTCGTAGAGGAAATAGCAAGTATAAAACATATTTCACCAACCCGCGTCTCGTTCCGCCGAGTCGTTGAGTTGGCAACGCCTCCAGATGATTCTGTGGGACAAAATGGAGAGTACGCAATTCCCCATCTTCACAGACTAATGGAAAAGCCCGACCGTCGATCTGATATCTTGTCCATGTATTTAGAGTCGCTCGTCGATGTGGAAAGCCTTGAGTTCAAAGGGCAGACTCTTGGAGCTTTGAGTCACGTAACGGCTTTGGCGACCAATAGCAAAACCAAGGCTCGTTCGTACCTGTCAGAGTTTGGCTTTGGAGTAAGTCAAGTCATTCCCGTCCTCGTGCAGGGCGTTCTTATGGAGCCGTACACGCAAATGATGGTCGAAGAGCCTGAAGCTCAGTTGCATCCCACGTCGCAGTTGGAGATGGGTAGCTACTTCGCCGATCTATGGAAAAGACGCAAGGTTGGGTCAATAATTGAAACCCATAGCGGAAATATACTATTGAGACTCCGCCGTCTCATTGCCAAAGGCGACCTCAAACTAGAAGATGTCTCGGTTGCTTTTTTTGACAATGAGGAGGGAAAGCCGATCGTAAAAAATCTGGATATTGATTCCGATGGGGCCATGCAGGAAGGATTGCCGATGGAGTTTTTCGGTGCCGACATAATCGAAGGCTTGGAACTCGGAGCCAGAACATGAATAAACTCACCTGCGATTATATTGCTATTGATACGAATGTATTTGAGCATCTGCTAAATCCGCAAGAGAACACCAACAATCATATAGATACGCTGTTGGTAACTTTGACGAAAGATAGAGTTGGTTTAATCGTTGACGATAAAAAAAGAATTGAAAATGAATACAAAAATAGAATCGAACCTATGCTTAGAAATACTGCGGATAAAAACATACAACAATTGCTATTACTTCGATCTTGGATCGTATTTCAGATCGGGAATAGAAAGAGAGTCAGTGTATCCAATAATGATCCGTTGATGACGGCCATCAAAGGAGTCATTACAGAAAACGAAGCGGTTGACAGGATTATTGTCTATGCGGCGTTTAAGAGCGACCGAATTCTCATAACAAACGACAGAAGGCACATAATCGAAGGCGACCCAAGAGAGAGATCAGAGCGTCGAAAAACCCTGTTGCGAAACACGCGCCGACACCGCCCCAATAAAAAATCCGAGATTCTAAGTTCAACTGAAGCCGCAGCCCGCGTAGAGCACCATGCCTAAAAAGCCCACGAGCCTCATCGTCAACTCGCCCTACGAGGAACCGACCCGATACTGGAGCTACAACCGCGAGCATCGAGCGTTTTCGCTCGTGGAGGGCCGCCGCCGCGCTGGCTATCTCATCGCCTCGCAAGACTCCCAAGACTTTGACGCTCCCGGTGATTTCGTCGAAATACCGCTGGTCAACCAAATCCGTCCCCGCGTCAAGGCATGGCGCGAGGGCGGGTATCCAGGTGCTACCAGCATCACCCGGCGTTTGCTCGCGCATTGGACAGAACGGGAAGAAGCCGATGAGCGACGGCTTTTCTTTTGTCAGCTAGAGGCCGCTGAAACGCTTATCTATCTCACCGAAGCACCCGCCGCCGACAAGGTCGGCCTCGACATCCCTCCCGATGGCGGGCCGTTCCAGCGGTGGTGCGCCAAAATGGCGACGGGCGCGGGCAAGACCATCGTCATGGCCATGGCCATCGCGTGGCACATCCTCAACAAGGTCGCCTGCCCGCAAGACACCCGATTTGCCAAAAACGCGCTGGTGATTGCCCCCGGCCTCACGGTTAAAAACCGCTTGGCCGTCTTGGAGCCATCCCACCCGGACAACTACTACAAGGCGTTCGATATTGTGCCGTCGTCCCTGCTCGACAAGCTACGGCAGGGCAAGGTCCTCGTCCGCAATTGGCACGCGCTCAATTGGGAGACCGCCGAGAAGGTCGCCCAAAAGCGCAGCGTCGATAAGCGCGGCGCCAAAAGCGACGAAGCTTATGTCCGCGAAGTGCTGGGCGAAATGGCTCGCGCCCGCAACCTGCTCGTCGTCAATGACGAGGCGCATCACGCTTGGCGCGTACCCTGTGAGTCTAAGATCCGAGGGGTGAGCAAGGACGCGATTGAGGAAGCCACCAAATGGGTCGGCGGGCTGGACCGGATTCATCGGGCGCGGCGCATCCTCACCTGCTATGACTTTTCCGCCACGCCCTTTGTGCCGTCGGGCAATAAGAGTGCAGAGGAGACCTTGTTTCGCTGGATCGTCAGTGATTTCGGCCTCAACGACGCGATTGAGTCCGGTCTTGTGAAGACGCCCCGGGTAGTGGTCCGCGATGACGCGGTGCCAGACGCCCACACCTATAAATCTCGCCTCTATCACATCTACAACGACTCCGAGGTCAAAAACGATCTAAGCCGTAAGGCTAGGCCCGAAGAGCCGCTGCCGGATTTGGTGATCAACGGCTACCACCTGCTCGGCTACGACTGGCAGGAGACCGCCAGCGCATGGGAGGAGAAAGGAATCGAGGCGCGGCCGGTGATGATTACGGTCGCCAACCGCACCGAAACTGCGGCGCGGGTAAAATACGCCTTTGACCACAACAGGATGCACATTGAAGCCCTGTGCGATCCAGAGCGCATCCTACACATTGACTCTAAGGTGCTTAGTGCAGCCGAGGCGACCGAGACGCCGCTCGTCTCTGTGAATGGGGACGAGGACGACAACCCGGTGCCGGCGCGAAATAAAAAGCAGCAGGCCGAGTGGCTGCGCCGACAGGTGGACACAGTGGGGCAGATCGGCAAACCCGGGGGGCCGATACAGAAGGTGATTTCCGTAGGGATGCTGTCTGAGGGCTGGGACGCTAAGACCGTCACCCACATTATGGGTTTGCGGGCGTTTACCAGTCAGTTGCTGTGCGAGCAAGTGGTCGGGCGTGGTCTGCGGCGCACATCTTATGAGGTCAACCCAGAGACCGGCCTGTTTGAGCCGGAATACGTCAATATCTTCGGCGTGCCGTTCACCTTCCTGCCGCACGAATCCCAAGAAGGCGTCATTCCGCCCCCTCCCAAGCCCAAGACCGCCATTGAGCCGGTCGTGGACAAGGCTGGCTTTGAAATTCGCTGGCCCAATGTCGTCCGCATCGACTATATGTACCGCCCGCGCCTATTGCTCGACGGGGACGCAGTGGAACCGCTGGAGTTGAACGCTAGTCAGACGGCTCGCCTCGCCGAGTTGGCCCCGATGGTGGAGGGCAGACCCAATGTCTCACAGATTGACCGCATTGACTTGGAGAAACGGGGCCGTACTGACCGCGTACAGCGCATCGCCTTTGAGACGGCCCGGTTGGTGTATGATCAGATGCAAACGGATTGGAAGGGAAGCCGGGAGCACTTACTGGCCCAACTCGTTCTATTGGTTGAGCAGTTTGTCTGCTCGGACAAAATCCGCATTACTCCGTCCTTGTTTGAGCAGGACGCTCTCCGTCGCCGCCTCATCATCGCGCTCAACATGACCAAAGTGGTGCAACATATATGGGAGGCGATCCGCTTTGAGAATACCGAGACCTTGGTGCCGGTCTTCGACCGGGATCGCCCGATCTGCTCAACTGGCGATATGGCGACTTGGTACACGAGCAAGCCTTGTGAACACGCGGCCCACAGTCACATCAACTTCTGCGTTTGCGACAGTGCTTGGGAAGCATCCGAAGCCTTTGCACTGGACCACAACCCCCAAGTCGCCGCTTGGGCCAAAAACGACCATCTCGCCTTTAAGGTGCAATACCTGTACCACGGCGTCGTGAAGCGCTATTTCCCCGACTTTCTCATCCGCTTCAAGTCGGGGAAGCATTTGATTTTGGAGACCAAGGGCCAAGATAGCGAGCAGGAGCGGACCAAGCGCCGTTTCCTCGGCCAGTGGGTGGAGGCCGTCAACGCACACGGTAGCTTTGGCCGCTGGTCTTGGGACGTGTCAAACGACCCCGGCGATGTCGAGGATGTCCTAGCGCGACACGCCTAACCCAAGTCTATCGCGGCCCGGCCAGCCAATCGACAAAAGCTGCTGGCGGCTCGATCACCACGCGGCCGTTGAGCGACTCGTGTTCAAAGCCGCACATTTGGTCGCCGACAAAGGAGAATGCGCCCGCTTCTCGCGGGGTAAAGGCCAGCGCAAAGGTCAAATCGGGCACGGCCACCTGATGTAAGTTGAGATGGGGCAGGGCGAAGGTGTAGATGTAATCTCGACTGGTCAGTTCGAGTTCAATCGCTAGGTCGAGCGGCAGGTGCAATTCCTTGCCCGGCTTGATTACATCGTCGTCGGTCTGCAATGCGCCGTCGGGGCCGGGGTAGCGAAATTGCCAAGTGTACTCTTCCCCGGTGATTTGGATGCGCAACGGCTCTGGAGGCAGGGCGGGTGTGCAACCGGCCGCCTCCAACAGAACCGCGCCCCACAGAGCGATTTCCGCGATGCAGCGCATGGTGCTACCCTCTTCTCAATATCCCAATTTCCACGGGGTGGGACGCTGGCCTAGCGCAATAAGCCCGCTTCGTCCCGCGCTGTCAAGCGGCTTTACACCGGCGCTTTCTCCCACTAAACTCATCCGCGTAAGCCTCGGCCAACGCCCCCGAAACCTCGCAGGAGTCCCCATGCAACGCCTGACCGCCAATATCCCGCTCAACGAACCGGCCCACTGGGCCGTGTGGCAGCGTCGCCTGTTCGACGCCCTCGACCAATCGGTGCAGCCCTTCCTCGACCACTTCACCCGCGAGGATGGCGAATTCATCTGGCAGGACGAGTGGGGCGGCGGCAGCCCCGACGATTTCTACGAGCCTTTTTTTAATTGGCCGCTCGTTTATCTGATGGGCGGCGGCGAGCACCTGTTGCACTTGGCCGACCGCCAGTGGGAGGCCATCACCCGCCAACTGACCCGCTTGGGCACGGTCAGCAAGGAATACGGCATCCGCGAAGACCAGATGCACCAAGCCGAAAGCGACGTCTGCTTTTATCACTTGTGCCTAGCCCACCCCAATGCCCCGCGGCGCGTCGAACGGGCCTGTCGCTTTGCCGGCTTTTACCTCAACGAAGACCCGGACGCGCAAAACTACGACCCCGAGCACAAAATCCTGCGCTCGGGCCTCAACGGCAGCCACGGCCCCTACTTCGCCCCACTCGCCGAGCGCGACCGACAAAGCTACAACCCCTTGGGCGGCAGCATGGAAGTGTACGACCTGCCCTTTTTTGACTTGCCCGGCATCACCTGTGTGCAGGACTTGGCCGACCCGGCCAAAGCTCGGCTGATGGGGCAAACCCTGTTCGACCGCTGGCGTCAGGGCGACACCCCGACCAACTTGGCCGTCACCTCGCTGGCGACCAATGCCTTCCTGATCACGGGCGACGAAAAATACCGCGCTTGGGTCGTGGAATACACGGACGCTTGGGTGGAGCGCGCCCGCGCCAACGGCGGCCTGTTGCCCGACAACGTCGGCTTGTCCGGCCAAGTGGGCGAATACTGCGCTGGAAATTGGTACGGGGGCCGCTACGGCTGGACCTTTCCGCACGGCTTTTTGACGTTGCAGAAGGCCACCCTCGACGCCGCGGCCAACGCCTACTTGTTGACCCGCGACCGCGCCTATCTCGACCTGCCGCGCCAGCAGATGGACCGCATTTTGGAACAAGGGCGCATGGAGGATATTCGCGATCAGTACATGAGCGTGGCCGAGCGCTGGGCGAGCCAATTTGCCGCCATGGGCGAGCAGCGCGAAACCTTGCTGGTGCCCTACCGCTACGGCGACGCCGGCTGGTTCGACTGGCAGCCCATGAGTCCGGTGTACCCGGTGACCCTGTGGAATTTGTCCATGGACGAGGCCGATTGGGAGCGCGTGGAGGCCATTCGGCAAAAGGAAGCGTTCGACTGGGCGGCCGTGTTCCCCTTCCACAACAAAGAGGACTCGGGCCACGAGGCCCCTTGGGTGCGCTTTTTGGCCGGCGCCAACCCGACCTATCCAGAGCAAATGTTGCAGGCCACGTACCAAGTGGCCGGCCGCCGCTTGGCCCAACTGCGCGCCGATCAAGACGTGGGCACTCGCCATCACGTCCACCACTGGCAATGGGGCAATCCCGTCTCGTCCGAAGCGCTCATCCAACTCACGCTGGGCGGCCCACAACCCATCTACAACGGCGGCCTGCTGCACACCCGCCTGCGCTACTTTGACGCCCAGCGCGGCCGCCCCGGCCTGCCCGCCGACGTAGGGGCCTTGGTGGAAACGCTCGAAGCGAACCGCACGGTCGTGCGCTTGGTCAATTTGAACCCCAACGAGAGCAGGGAACTGGTCATTCAGGGCGGCGCCTTTGGCGAGCACCGCTTTGGCCGGGCCGCGTACCACAGCCGCACCAGCGAGTACCCGGGCTGGCTGGGCGGCTATGCCGGTACGTACGCGGCGGTGCCCTTGGCGACCGAAGAGCGTCAAGTGGCCGTCAACGGCAAGCACCTGAGCATCGCCTTGCCGCCTCATTGCGAAATCACCCTCGACCTAGAGACCCAACGCTACGTCAACGAGCCTTCGCACCACGCCGGGCCGTTTTAGGATGCCATTGGAGCGTGGGGCGGGACGCAGATAAGGGCAACCACGAGGGTTGTAAGAAGCGGTCTGCTCCGCAAATCCTATCTTGGGTCGTTTTGAACAAGCCGTAGAGGCGGTCGCCGTCCTTCCCGCTCGGCCTTAGCCCAGCGCCTCGACCCATTCAAGCCGGGCAGGTGAACCTCTACGACTACCGAATACTCAGCGCGATGCCCGATGGGGTCGTCAATCCTGTGACGACGTCTTGGACGTTTTCGTTTAAGCCATCCATATCGGCCCGCTGAATCTTATCCGTGGTATTGTCTGGCCAGTACATCTTTCTGTTCGCCAAGTCCAGCGCAAGGCCCAATGGATTACCCAATCCTGTGACGACGTCTTGGACGTTTTCGTTTACGCCATCCATATCGGCCCGCTGAATCTTATCCGCGCCCGTGCCCCAGTCTGTCCAGTACATCTTTCTGTTCGCCAAGTCCAGCGCGATGCCATATGGGTACAACAATCCTGTAACGACGTCTTGGATGTTTTCGTTTACGCCATCCATATCGGCCCGCTGAATCTTATTCACGCCCGCGCCATAGTCTGTCCAGTATATCTTTCTGTTCGTCAAGTCCAGCGCGATGCCATATGGGGACGACAATCCTGTTGTAACGACGTCTTGGATGTTTTCGTTTACGCCATCCATATCGGCCCGCTGAATCTTATCCGTGCCATCGTCTATCCAGTATATCTTTCTGCCCACCAAGTCCAGCGCAAGGCCCAATGGGGTCGTCAATCCTGTGACGACGTCTTGGACGTTTTCGTTTACGCCATCCATATCGGCCCGCTGAATCTTATCCGCGCCATAGGCTGTCCAGTATATCTTTCTGCCCGCCAAGTCCAGCGCGATGCCGTCTGGATTACCCAATCCTGTGACGACGTCTTGGACGTTTGAGTTTACGCCATCCGAATCGGCCCGCTGAATCTTATACGTGGTATAGTCTGTCCAGTATATGACGGGCACTGGTTCCGGTTCCTCTGGTTCCGGTTCTTCTGGATAGACTTGGACGGTTTCGACGCGGGGGTATTTTTCTATTACCGCTTCGACGCGGAGGCCGCTTGTTATCGCGGCGGCGAGTTGTTGGTTGGCCGCGTGCTGGCTAAGGCCGTTTTCCATCACGCCCAGCCATTTCAGGTTGGTCAGGCTGGCCAAGGGACTCACGTCCGCAATGTCGTTGTCCCCTAGATTGAGAAATTGCAGATTGGTTAGGCCCGCGAACGGCTGTACATCCGTAATTTCGTTGCCCCACATATCCAGCTTGCGCAAGCTGATCAGGCTGGCCAGCGGACTCGCATCCGCCACCTTGTTGCCCCACAGCGACAACGTTTGAAGATTGGTCAGACTGGCCAACGGCTGCACATCGGTAATCGCGTTGCCTCGCAGATACAACGTTGTCAGGGCCGTGGCGTGTTCGAGGCCGGCCACGCTCTCAATGTTTTTATAGCTCGCGTCAAGTTCGGTCAGGGCGGCCAAGTCTGCCGGGGTCAGCGGCCCTTGCGGGCGATCCAACGCTTCCCGCACCGCCCGCTCTAGATTGGCGTCGGCGAACTCCACGGTGGTCGCTTGGGTGCTATCGGCGTCAGCGGTCTGGGTGCTGTCGGTCTCGGCTTCGGCTTCGGTCTGGGTGGTGTCGGGGCTTTCCCGGGCGGCCAGTCCGTCGGTAGCGGTGTAGGCGTCGTCGCCCAAGAACTCGCACAAGGAACAGGTGGCTTTGCCCGCCGGCCGAGAGGCCACCGGCGCGGAGTCCGAGCAGCCCATCCAAGTGCTGACGATGCCCAAAAGGACGAACGCAAACAGGGTTTTGAGAGATTTCAACGAAAGCATTTTTTGCTCCTTTGTGTGGATATGGTGTGGAGATTGGAAGAGGGGCATGACGCCCCGAAAGAGGCAGAGCTAGCCCTAGGGCTAACTTGGAGTGCTCAGGACGCGCCCCTTGCTGTGGGTGCGCCTTTGCTAGTGTTCTCGCGGTGTCTGGGTCGAAGAGATTCCGCTCTCGGTCCTTGGCAGACTGATTGCGGGGGTGGTGCAGTAAACGGGGATCAGCACAAAGGCCGCACGGTAGCGTGCGCTTGGGGCCACGCGGGCAGACCGACGCGACGCCCAACAGCCGCACACGAGCCGTCGGCCTATGCAGAGAAGTAGAGAGTTTAGTGCTTGGTGCTAGCGGAGAATTTTCGGGGGGGGAGGGTAAGTTGTTGTTTTTCAACGACTTACGACACATTAAATCCGACGATGATTCCAAGCATCCAACAGGGTTTTGCCCCACAGCAAGGCCCCTGCCTGATGTGAAATGCTTAACCATCGTCTCGTTCATTTGCTAACCCCAAATGGGCCGCTGTAACGGGCAGGCACGGGGGCCTGCCCCAACGGGATTCTAACGGGCAGGCACGGGGGCCTGCCCCAACGGGATTCTAACGGGCAGGCACGGGGGGCCGGCCCTGATTGTAGGTTCTTTAATAAAAAGCCCAAACACAGAAGCCGCAACCTGCTTACTTCTACGGCAATCCTCAGAGCTTGTTCAACATGCCCCAAGGTGGTTTGCGGAGCAGACCGCTTCTAGGGACAACCACGAGGGTTGTCCCTACCACAGGGCGTCTAGGGTGGCGGCGACCTGTTTTTCGATGGGGGTGCTGCCGTCGAGGATTAGGTCGGCGTGGCGGGCGGTGGGTTGGATGTGGCGGCGGTACATGGGGCGGACCTGTTCTTGGTACTGGGCGCGGACCGAGGCGGCGGAACGGCCGCGCTCCATGCGGTCGCGGGCGAGGCGGCGTTCCAAGCAGAGCGCGTCGGCGGCTGCGACGAAGAGGCGCAGGTGGTAGAGGGTGTTGATGGCGGGCCAATAGAGCGCGAAGAGGCCCTCGACGATCAGGAAGTCGGCCGGGGCGAGGCTCTGCTGGTGCGCTTGGCGCGTGTGGGTGGCAAAGTCGTACACCGGGATTTCGACGCGGTGGCCAGCCGCGAGTTGGCGCAGGTCAGCGGCGAGGCGTGGGTGATCTATGGCGTCGGGGGCGTCGAAATTGACGCGGGTTCTTGCGGCTGCGGACAGGGCGGCCAAGTCGCGGTAGTACGCATCGAGGGAAAGCACGGTGGTCGGGCCGGGCAGGTGGGTCTGGAGCGCACGGGCCAGCGTGGTTTTACCGGCGCCGGACGGTCCGGCCAAGCCGACGAGACGAGGCGGCAAGATGGGGCGTCCTCACCCACCGGCCGGCGAAAACTCCGCGTCCCAGAGGGTGCGGTTCCCGTTGGAACTCCACTGGCCGACCCGAATGCGGTCGATGGCGTAGCCGGGTAGTTGGGCGGTCACGACACACTGGTCGTCGAGCCATACGCCCGCCTGTCTGAAGAAATAGAAGTCGAAGTTATCAAAGTCGTGCGGCTGGCGGCCGGCCGGATCGATGGGGCTGACTTGCAAAACGAAACTCGTCAGCACGTCGGCGGGGGCACACGGCTTTTTGCGGTACGTCAGCTTGCGTCCGTTGCGGTACACGTCCCAGTCGGCGCGGATCACCTGCTCGCCGCTCCGTTCGATGAGTCCCTGCACGTAGCGTTGTTTCCGGGCGCGACGACTTTTTGGATCGAAGGCTCCGGCCGCCGTTACGCGGAATACAACGCCATCGGCCAGTTCGGCCACAGGTTCCACGCCGGGCAGGAGGTGGAAGTCTATGAGGTGGGGGCCGTAATGGAACTCGAGTGGGGACTCCCGGAACCAAACGATATGTGTACCGGCTTTGAACCATGTCGGGAGACCTGCGTACTTACCCGGGGCGGCGATCCGACTCGCAAACCAAGCAAGAGGGGCGGCGTTGCTGTAAATCTTGCCCTTCATGCGGTGGTCCCGGATGTAATTCATGGTCTCGGAATGCTGCCAACGAGCGGCGTTGTACGCTTGGGCGGGGTATCCGGCTACCTGTGCTTGGGCGGTATAATGGAGGTTTTCTCGCGCCGAGAAGCCGATGTGGGCGAGGGCACCCAGCAGAACGAGGGGCACCAGCCCATAGCGGATGGCGGCCATCCGACCCGTCGCCTCGCTGGATAGGAACCGATCCAGCAAGAACGCCGCTGCCAACAGCAACGGCACATACACGGGCAGCAAGTAACGGCTTTCGATGCCCACAGGCAATGCGAATAATGGCACGACGACCATCAATACGATGTAGATTTTGGCGAACACCCCGAAAAGTAGAGCCGGCCCCAAGCGGACCTGCGATGGCGTGGCCTTTGGGTCATACCAGCCGCCGAAGGATGACTGGTCGGCAGCGTCCCTTGTGGGTGCTCTGCCGCCGCGCAGGACGACCGCCGCGCCGGCTAGCCCGACCGCCCCGAAAGCCAGCCACAGGAGATAACCCAACCAGTCCGGCGCGTTTGGAGGGACGACCCACTCGCGGAATATGTTGACGGTCTGGCTCAGCCCATCGGATAGGGATTGCCCAGACGCGTTTCTACGCGGCCCAGTCAGGTGCCCAGAGACCGCCCAGTTGTACATCAGCACCAACGCGAGGGGAAAGGAAGAGACCGCACCAAATACGACAGCGTGCTTCAACCGGACCGCCAGCGGCGGGGTGCGGCGCACCAGCAGCAGCAGGACGCCGACGCCGATCAGGACCACGCCCGGATAGCGGGTCAGCGCGGCTAGCGCAGTGAAAACCGCCGCCCACCACAGGGGTGCGTCTGTCCGCCACTTGAGGACGGCCGCCAATTGAATTAAGGCGAGGAGCGTAAACAGGTAGAAGAGGATGTCGGTTCTAAAGTTGGATGCCCAATCGCTCAAGGACAGGGAGGTCGCAATGGTCGCGGTGGCGGCTAGCACCAGCCACCGCGACCGGAGATTCGAGCGCAGCCAGCACCCCGCGGCGAAGATGATCAGTCCGAAGGCGGTGGCGTTGATATACCGACCCGCCGCCAGCGGATCGATGCCGACCCAGCCGAAGGCCACCAGCAACAGGGGGAACAAGGGCGGCCATTCTACCGATGGGTTGCCCGCGAAATCTCGCCAGCCCTGTCCCGCGAGGAAGTTCAGGGCTGTGGATAGGAAAACTGTGGAATCCGTGGTGATCGCGGTGCCGTAGGAGGCAGTGCGGACGAGGATGTGGGTGGTGCCCAAGATGGCGAGGAAGGCGATAAGAAGGGTGGATTCCCCCCCCCTCATAAGTTTATTAAAAACAACCATTTACGAAATTTTACTTAGTTTGATAGCCAAAGTGCGACACGGTCTTTTTTAGCGTTGGAACCAAGCGGCAATGGCTTCGCGGCTGAGGGTGTTGAGGACATCGGGGGCGCGGAGCCAGCCCTTGCGGGCGATGCCGACGCCGTAGCGGAGATGGTCCAGACCGGCGACGCTGTGGGCGTCGGTGTTGACGGAGATTTGGACGCCGTGGTCGCACGCCTTTTTGACGTGCCGCCAGTCGAGGTCGAGCCGCGCGGGATGGGCGTTGATTTCGAGGGCGACTCCACAGCGGGCGGCGGCTCGGATGATGGGTTCGATCTCGACGGCGTAGCCCTCGCGGCTGAGGAGCAACCGCCCGGTTGGATGGCCGACGATGGTCGCGGCCGGGTGCTCAATGGCGCGGACGATGCGGGCGGTCATGGCGTCGCGGCTCAGGTTGAACTGCGAATGGACGGAGACGACCACGAAGTCGAAGCGCGCCAGCAGGTCGTCGTCGTAGTCGAGCGAGCCGTCGCCGCGGATATCGGACTCAATGCCCTTGAAGATGCGGAAGGGCGCCAGCGACTCGTTGAGCCGGTCGATTTCCTCCCACTGGTGCTGGACTTGGGCCACGCTAAGCCCGCCGGCATAGGCCGCGGTCTGGCTGTGGTCGGCAATGCCCATGTACTCAAAGCCGCGCTCCCGCACGGCGCAGGCCATGGCCGCTAGGCTGTCGGCCCCATCCGAATACGTCGAATGCAGGTGGAGCAGGCCGCGAATGTCGGCGGTCGTCACCAGCTTGGGCAGTGTATGGAAGGCGGCCTCCTCGACTTCGCCGCGGTTCTCGCGCAATGTCGGCGGGATGTACGCGAGGCGCAAGGCGGCGAACAAGGCCGCTTCATCCGCACACTCGATGCGCTCAGTGCCGCGCCAGAGGCCGCGTTCATTGAGGACCAGTCCGCGCTCGGCGGCCTTGGCGCGTATTGCAGCGCGGTGTTCCTCGTTGCCGGTGTAATGGTGTAGGGCGGCCGAGAAGGCCGCGTTGGGGACCACGTGCAAGTTGGCTCGCAGCCCGCAGGACAGCCTTGTTGCACCCGGCGCGAGGACTTCGGCGACATCCGGGTGGGAGGCAAAGGCCGCAGTTGCAGCCTCCTCGTCCGGGGTGCTGAGTACGAAGTCGAGCTGTTGGACCGTCTCCCGCGCTCGGCGCAGTGCTCCGGCAACGGCGAGCTGCCGGGCGTGGGGGGTCAGGGCGGCGAGCAGGCGTTGAGCACTGCGGTGCGCGGTATCGACTCGGCAGTGCCCCTCGTGGGCGCGGATGTACTCGACGCCCTTGAGAATGGTCGCTTGGGTCTTGGCGCCAAAGCCCTTGAGCCCGGCGAGTTGGCCGGCGCGGCAGGCTTGTTCGAGGGTGCTGAGGGATTCGACGCCGAGGGCTTGGCGGATGGCGTTGATCTTGCGCGGCCCCAAGTTCGGGACCCGCAGCATGTCGAGCAGCCCCTCGGGCGTGGCGGCCCGTAGCTTTTCGTAGGCTTGGGCGGTGCCGGTGTCGGCAAACTCGGCGACCAGTTCGGCCACGCGGTCGCCGATCCCTTTGACCTCGGTCAGGGTCCCGGCCGCGAGGAGCTCGTCGAGCGGCGCCGGTAGGGTTTCGAGGGCCCGCACGGCGTTTGCGTAGGCGCGGACCCGGAAGGGGGAGGTGCCACTGAGCTCGAGGAGGGTGGCGTACTCTTCGACAAAATCCGCTGCGAGCCGGGCCGTTGTCATTGCTCTTGCTCCCGCATTAGACGGAGAAGGTGTGTGACCAATGGCGCGTTGCCGGCCGCGAGGCCGCGGCGGATGAGAGGGTCTGCTTGGTTGTAGGTCCGCACTTGGCAATCGCGCGTGTGCATGAGGCCGCCCGCCTCGCGCACCAGCAGGTCGCCGGCGCAAACATCCCACTCGTTTTTGTCTTGGACGCTAAAGTTGAGATCGCAGGCCCCGGCCGCGACTAAGGCCAGCTTGTAGGCGACGCTGCCAACCGGGCGGATGGTGCCGAGGTGCGGGCGAAAGGGGTCAATCTCGCCCCGTTTAGTCTCGCTGCGGCTGACCACGACCGTAGCTTGGCTGAGGGATTGGACCTCGCTGCAAAACACGCGCCGACCGTTGCGGAAGGTGCCGCTGCCCGCTACGGCCGCAAATACTTCCGCTTGCGCGGGGTTGTGGATCACCGCTAAGGTCGGCACGCCGCCTTCGACTAAGGCCACGGCGACCACGTATTCGGGAATGCCTTCGACAAACTCGCGCGTGCCGTCTATTGGATCGACGATCCACACGGCTTCTTTTTGCAGGCGTTGGCGGTCGTCGACCGTCTCTTCGGAGAGCCAGCCGCAGTCTGGGCGCAAGTCCCGCAGGGCTTGCTTGAGGTAAGCATCGGCTTGGAGGTCAGCCGCGGTCAGCGGGTCGTTCCGGTCTTTGTACGCGACCTTGAGCGGCCCGCCGAAGTACTGCAAGGTCAGTGCCCCGGCCTCGCGCGTGGCGGCTATGGCTTGTTGGAGTTGGGCCTGCATGAGCGTTTTGAAGATAGGGTTTGACCGTGGGGCGAGCAATGGGCTGTCGGGGGCGTGGCGGCTTGACAGGAAGAAGAGGCGGCGGGTAGATTGAAAAGGCAAAAGCGACAATTTCCCAATGAGGTGGAACATGCGATTATGGATTTGGTTGCCGGCGATTCTGCTGGTGGTGCGCGGGGCTGAGGCGGCCATGGAGACCGAACAGGTGCGGAGCCTGCTGCAAGAAATGCAGGCCGAAGCGGCGTGGGGCGAAGCCACGTTTGCCGATGGTCGGGTGCGCTCGTTGCGCGTGGAGGAGATTGCGGCGGATTCAGTGGCGGTCGTCGAGGTCGTTGGGGCCTTGCAGGAGCGGGAGGCCGCATACTCGCTGGCCGAAATTCGCTCGTTGCGCACGCTGGGGCCGCAGCGGATTCAGGCGCGCCGCGCCGCGTACCAGCAGCCAAAGTCCGGGCTGGTGGCCTTCCTGCTAGAGCTACCCGTGCCGGGCGCGGGCTATTTCTACATTGGGGAACACAAACAGGGGCTCGCGCTCATGGGCTTTACGGTGACGGCTGTGGGAACGGCCCTGTTGACCGGGGCGGAGACAGCGGCCGGTTGGATGCCCCTGTCGGCGTGGGTCAAGATCGCGTCCTTGGCCCACCTGCGCGACCAAGTCCAAGCCATCAACAAGGTGGCCACGAGCGTAGAGCTGGGTGCTTTGCCCGGGCGCGAAACGGCCGTTCCCGCCCTGCGGTTGAAGCTGAATTTTTAGCGTTAGCGGCGTGCGAGGGGAACGGTGCGAGGAGCACATCTTGCACCTTGACTATATAGCCCAACCTGATAACTCGTTGGGAACCGTGCTGTCTTGGCTATGCCTGAGCGCGTTTAAGCCTTTAGGCGCAATACTACATTTTCAGTAATCGCGTTTTTTATGTGAACCAAGTTTTCTGTTGTCACGGAAATATCGATCCGTTCGATTAGCTCCATTCCGCAGTGTATTGCAATGTCCTGAACAAAGTCCGTCGTGGGAATTCGTTCGTATGCACCGTCCACGCGCATGCGGTTGTCGCCAATGACGATCATAGCTTCACCGCTCGGGCGGAGAACTCGACGGCAATTCTTCAGTACCAATGCCATGTCCTGAAAAAACCGCTGCAACAAAGCGGGCATATTCTTGCGTCGGAAACCAACGTCTGCTTGGGCGATCCGAGCGTGTAGATCCTGAAGATAGTTCTGAGTGGTTGCGGGCAAGACGCCCTCACTGGCCGTTATGGCCTGCTCCAATCGGCGTCGCTCTTTAGTCGCGATCTCACGGCTGCCAATAAGGCCCTGTTCAATGGGCCGCCGAGCCGACGAATCCATTCCGAATAGTATGAGGAGCGATAGTCTATCCGTATCAATGTATGGAAGGGCCGTAGCATACGGTGGACTTGTAAGTACCAGAATCCACGCTGTTTTCTGTGAGGGCGAGGGCCTCAACGGTCTTTGGGGTGCGGGCGTCCCCTTCGACGACCTTGCTGGGACGGAACCGATGCGGACAATAGCCGCGCACGGCCCAGAACTTCTCAATGCGCGTGTATTGAGAATCGAGGGCCTCAAGGTACATGTTGAACACATCGGCGTCCGCGATCGGCTCCTTCCGCCGCCGGATCCTCAAGTCGTTTGGGGCTTGCTGTGAAACCTCGCGGATGATGCTGCTCAAAACCACTTCTAGAAAATCCCGTACGACTCCCGCAGAATGGGTCAAATACGCTGGCACCCGCCCGGAGGGCACAAACATTCATCAACCCCTTGGCGAGTTGTGGGTAGAACTTCCCCTTGTAGGGGTGTAGGCCATGCGTGACGTACTTGGGGTCTTTGCGGGCTGAAAATTGTCGTGCGAAGCCGTTTTCGAGGATAGCTTGCCACGTAGGCTCGCTGTCAAACGCCGTCCGTCCGACTCCGTGAGTAAATACGAGTTGGCGCGTCTTCGTCGCAGAATAAGGGTCCAACTCTAAGCTGGGGCCACGGGTCGTTGGAACGCCCACTACGGACTCAATTTCGCGTTTTCTCAACGCGTCTTCGTAGGGCCACAACTTGTACGGGGGCGACGCCAACCATAAGGATACCTTCTTGGGGGGCTTGCGGATGACGAGAAGTTTCTCGGTAGTGGCTCTTCTTCCAGCCGCCGCAAAGGAACGCTTTGACGAATGGATTGCTCGCTCTGCGATACAAACGCTTTCAAAGCCAATTTTTTCTGCGGAGTCGCTCAGTGCCTCTGCCGCCGGATAAAGGACTTTCTTGTAGATCGCGTCACCTACAATGAGCACGGCATACTTAAGACCTCGCCTTGCGGTATGTCACGCGGCTTGCTCGTATAGCGGGTCTCAGAGTCTTGGAACGAGGCCGCTAGAACAATACGCGAAAGGGCGAGCAAGGCCACATCGCGGGCCTGCTCGCGTGCAATCCTCGCAATGCGCGATCTGATTAAAGCCAGTTCGCCCCGCGCAGTGATCGGGAACCACTTATCGATGTTGGGGATGTTGGGGATGTATGCGGCATGTGCAGCACACAGGGATTTGGCAGCGGGAAGGTCGAAGCAGTAAGTGGTCAGGGAACTGCGAATAGTGTGAAGCTCTATCGCGGCTTTGCGGTCCAAGTTACAAGTTTTTACGCGCCCGATCAGGGTCCCCACTGCATTAGCGTCAACGCTCAGTGCCCTCCTCCCCAAGCGAACGGCTTCTAAGGCGGTAGTACCACTGCCACCAAATGGATCGAGCACTAACTCGCCGGGGAACGATAGCTGAGAAATGCAGGTTCCGGGTAACTAACTCTTCTTATGCCCTCCAGCCGCGGCCAATCCACGCTCTCAGATCCATGGCCAAGCTGAGGAAGGTGGGGACTAGAAAGAGGGTAAATACGGTGGAGAGCAGCAGGCCGCCGATGACGACGCTGCCCAAGCCGCGGTATAGTTCGGAACCCGCACCGGGAAAGACGACTAACGGCAGCATCCCCAAGGCGCTGGTAATCATGGACATGAAAATCGGCCGGACGCGGCTGAACACGGCGTCGCGGATGGCCTCTTTGAGCGGGGTTTGCGGCGCGGCGCGCAGGATGTTGAGCGTCTGGTGGACGATGAGGATGGCGTTGTTGACCACCACGCCGATGAGGATGACGAAGCCGAGCATGGTGAGGATGTCGAGCGGCTGATAGGTCAGGGTGCGGTTGACGACCTCCAGCCCGAGAATGCCGCCAGCCAGCGCGGGGGGTACGCTGAGCATGATGACGAATGGGTAGAGGAAGCTCTCGAAGAGCGCGGCCATCAGCAGATAGGTAATCACCAAGGCCAACAGGAAGTTCCACTGGAGGGCTTGGCGGGTGCGCCGCAGGTCGTCGGCCGAGCCAGAAAGCTCGACTTGGTAGGGCGGGGCCAGCTCGCCCGCCGCGACGAGGGGTTGGACGATCTGGGTCTGAATCGCGTCGAGGGCTGTCTCCAAAGGAATGGTTTCCGGCGGGATGACTTGGACGGTAATGGCCCGGCTGCGCTCGATGTGGTTGATCTGCTCGGGGCCGGTGGTTACTTCGACGCGAGCCACCGTGCTGAGCGGCACGAGTTGGCCGCGTGGCGTGTAGATGGGCAGGGACGCAATGTCCTGCGTGCGGAACCAATCGTCCGCGCCGCGCAGCACCAAGTCGATCTCCTCGCCTTGGAACTGATAGCCATCGACGAGCGCGCCGTCTAATAGCGCGTTGACGGCCGCGCCAATGTCCCGCGCCGAAAGCCCGCTGTCGGCGGCGCGGACGCGGTCGGGGAGGATGCGGACCTCTGGGTTGCCCAAGTCGAGGCTGGGGATGGGGCGGGCTTGAGCGCCGGGCACGACTTGGTGGACTTGGCCGAACACTCGACCCCCCAGCCCAATGAGGCGGCCCAAATCCGGCCCGGTGATTTCGATGTCGATGGCTCGCCCGCTGCCCCCGCCGCGCTGGAAAAGGCTCGACTGCTGCACGATGGCAAAGGTGCCCGGCACTTGGCCAAAGACCGGCCCTTGGATGATCGGGATTAGCTCGCGCACACGCGCTGGATCGGCCGAGCGGACGCCCATAAAGGCCGAGCGGCCAAAGGCCACGAAGAACATGTTGTCAACCGGCGGCCCCGGCAGCGCTTGGGCTTGGGGGCTGTCTGGGGCGGTCGCGGCCTCCCAATGGGGCTGCAGAACGTCCTCGATGGTCTGGCCGACTTGGATTAGCTCGTCGAGGTTGTAGCCGGGCGGCGGCAGGACGATGCCAAAAATGAGATTGCGGTTGCCGGTGGGTAGGTATTCGGATTTGGGGAGCAGGGTCCAGGCGATGATCAGGGAGAGGCCGATCAGTCCGGTGATGACTCCCAAGCGCGTGAGGGTGCTGCCGCTGATGCGGAAGACGCTTTGGGCGATAAAGGTGCGCGCCCGGTCGCCCCAAGCCGCTAGGGCGTCCCCGCGCTGTTTGTCGCGGCCGAGGATTTTGTTGGCCAAGCTGGGGATGACGGAAATGGCGACGACCAAGCTGAGGACCACCGAGCAGGAGACCGCGATGGCGATGTCGCGGAAGAGCTGACCGGCCTCGTCCTCGACAAAGACGATGGGCAGAAAGATGGCCACTGTAGTCAAGGTGCTGGCCAGCAGCGCCCCCCAGACCTCTGAGGCCCCGTCCAAGGCTGCGCGGGCGCGGGTTTTGCCCATCTGCTGGTGGCGAAAAATGTTTTCGAGCGCGACAATGGCGTTGTCGATGACCATGCCCACCGCAAAGCTCATCCCGGCTAGGCTAATGACGTTGATGTTGCGGCCCAACAGCCACATGGCCAAAAAGGTGCCGACAACCGAAATCGGGATGGCCGTGGCGATGATCGCCACCGAGCTGACGCTGCGGAGAAAGATAAAGAGCACGGTCACGGCCAGCACCCCGCCGACGATGATGTTGGAGCGCACCAAGCCGATGGCGCTGTCTATGTAGTTGGTCTCGTCGTACACCTGCGTGAGGAACAGGCCCTCGCGGGCCAACGGCCCTTCGTTGAGCGCCCGGATGGTGCGGCGGATGCCGTCCATGACGGTGAGGACGTTGGCGCCGGTCTCGCGCTGGGCGTTGATGGCAATGGCGGGGCGGCCCTTTTGCCGCACGGCCGCATTAGCGCGGACGTAGCCGAGGCGGGTGCGGGCAATCTCGCCGACCACGACCCGGGCGCCCTCGGCCGAGCGCACGACGACCTGCTCGATGTCGCTGGGCTGTTGGTACTGGCCGACGGTGCGGACGATGTAGCGGCGCTTGCCCTCGTCAAAGGCCCCGGCGCTGGTGTTGGCGTTTTCGCGGGCGAGGGCTTGGGCGAGGTCTTGCACGGTGAGTTGGCGGGCGGCCATGGCCTGCGGATCGACGATGACCTGTAGCTGGCGGTCGTACCCGCCATAGACATTGCTCCGCGACACCCCGGGCACGCGCTCAAGGGCGGTTTTGACGACTTCCTCGGCGTAGTCGCGATAGCGCTCGATGTCTAGATCGTCGCGGCCGGGCCGGGCGTCGAGAATGAGCCAAGTGATGGCGCCGCTGGGGCCGGTGCCGCCGGCCGAGAGCACGGGGCGCTCGGCGTCGAGCGGATAGCCGGCTACTTGGTCGAGCTTGTTGGAGACCAGCAACAACACCGCGTCTGGATCGACGCCGACGTTGAATTCGAGGGTGACGACCCCGCGGCTGTCGTTGCTCTCGCTGGTCATGTGCACGAGGCCCTCGACGCTTTTGAGCTGCTCTTCTTGGCGCTGGACGAGCTCTTGTTCGACTTCTTCGGGGCTGGCGCCCGGCCACACCGTAGTGACCGTAACGATGGGCCGATCGACGTCGGGCGTGAGCTGCACGGGGATGCGGAAGAGGGAGATCAAGCCGAAGAGCGCGACGAAGAGCACGCCGACGATGACGCTGACGGGCCGCTTGATGGCCGTATTGACTAGGCGCATGACGAACGAACTATGGCTGCCGGCGGATGATGCGCACGGCTTGGCCGTCTGTCAGCCGCTCATTGCCGCGCACCACCGCTAGATCGCCGGGCGCGAGTTCGCCCGTAACGGCCACGTACCCCTTGTGCGCTAGCCCGGTTGCGACCGCATGCTGGATGGCCTGACCGTCGCGGGCGAGGTACACGACCGGCCCTTGCGGACTGGAGACTAGGGCGTCCTTATGCACTAGGAGCGATGCTTGGGCCTGCGCGAGCTGGAAGCGCACCCGGGCGGACATGTTGCTGCGCATCCGGCCGGCGGGGTTGGCGGCCTCAACGACGACCGGGAAGGTGCGCGAGGAGGCATAGCCCTCGGCGAGGATGGCGGTCACCCGGCCGGCGATGGGGTCGCTGCCGAGGGCATCGACCGCGATGGCGACGCCCGCGCCCAAGGCGAGTTGCGGCACGTGGCGCTCGGGCACCTCGACGAGCACGCGGACCGTGTCGATGGAGATTACCTGCGCGATTTCGCCGCCGCGCCCGACCCACTGGCCCACCTCGGTAAAGGTGCGGGTGATGTGCCCGGAGAACGGGGCGCGGACGAGGAGGTTTTCTACTTGGGCTTGAAGCCCGGTTAGCTTGGCTTGGGCGCGGGCCAGTTCGTAGGCGTGGTAGCGCAGGTCCTGCTCGGAGACCCCGTCGGTGGGCCGCAACTGGCGGCTGCGGTCGTGGTTGAACTGCCGCAACGCGAAATCGGCCTGCGCTTCGGCCAACGCGGCGTGGAGCGGATCGTTGGCCAGCGCAAAGAGGGGGTCGCCGGTATGCACGGCTTGGCCGGCGTCCTTAAAACGCTCAACCACTTGCCCCTCGGTCTCCGCGGCGACGCGGCTGGAGCGCCGGGGCTGGACGCGCCCGACAAAGGAGAGGTCTTCGACGAGCGGTTGTTCGAGAACTTCGGCGACGATGACCGGCGTCGCCGGCCGCTCTTGGGCTGAGAGGGTGCCGGCCAGCACGGTCAGGAGCAGGAGCAAGACAGGGAGCATTATGGATTTCCTCAGAGGCGTGAACGAGCTACTACTAAGAAGGTAGGGGTTGCATTGGACCGGAACAATGGGGCACTACTCGCGCCGCACAACGGCGGTCTCCCGCACAAACCGCGTGCGATAGCGCTGCCCCTCGGGGGGGCCGTACTGATCGATCAGCCGCTCAATGCGGCGGATTCGCTCGCTGGTGGGAGGATGGCTGGCGAAGAGCTTTTCTAGGTCGGAGTGCCGGCGCGCTTGTAGCTTTTTTAGCCTTTCAAAAAAGCGCAGCAGGCCGCGCGGGTCGTAGCCAGCGGCAATGGCGCAGCGGACGCCAAAGGTATCGGCTTCGCGCTCGTCGTCGCGGCTGAAGCGGGCACTGCTGAGTTGGGTGGCAATCTGGCCGATCTGGTGCGGATCTTCCCCGAGAGCGAGTCGGGTGAGGAGGTCCATACCCCAGCGAGCGGCGAGTTGGTTGGCCGAGTGGCGGCCGACGATGTGGCCGATCTCGTGGGCTAAGACGCCGGCCAACTCGGCTTCATCTTCCAAGACTGTTAGCAGACCGCTGTACACGTATAAGTAGCCGCCGGGGACGGCAAACGCATTGACCTGCTTGGGGTCGTCTAAGACCTGCACCCGGTAGCGGATGCCCGGGCGGGCGCGCAATGCGCGTGGGGTCGAGTCGGCGACGCGCTGGGCGTATTCGCTGCCTTCGGGGCCATCGGTGCGTCCATGGACGAGGCTGCGCTGGGCGTCGGGGCCATGGTCTCGGGATGCTTCAATCAAGGTGGCGGTGACGCCCTGGACGTACGATTGGAGTTGAGCGGAGGCGTGGACGCGCTTGTTTTGCTCGATTTGGGCCGCTACCTTAGTGCCGAGTTCGATTTCGGTTTTGTCGGAGATCAGGGCGGAGCCCAGCCCGCGGCGCACGGAGACGCAACCAGACGAAAGGGCGCAGGTGGCGATGAGCAGGACGAGGAGGGTGCGTTGGGACATAGCCGTTGGCTTCCTTGCGATGGGTACAGATTAAACCCCAAGCCGCCAGCGGCGGTTACTTTTTCTTCTGAGCGCCAAACTCGATCACTTTTTTTTGCGGCGAGAGGTTGATCTCGTCGAGTACCGTGCCTTGGCGCGCTGTCAGGGCTTGGACGATGACCGCGGCGACATCTTCCGGCAGGATGTAGTGGTCAGGGGCCGGGCCGGGCCGGAAGTCCAGTTCGTCGAAAAAGGGGGACTGGACCATGCCGGGGTTGACCAAGGTGACGCGGATGCCGGCGCGGGCACACTCGGCGCGCAGGGCTTGGGCAAACCCGCGCAGGGCGAATTTGGCCGCGCAGTACAAGCTGCCTTGGGCCGTGCCGGCGAGCGCGGCTTCCGATCCGGTAAAGACCAAGTGCCCGCGCCCGGCTTTTTTGAGGGCGGGCAGGAAGGCGCGGGCGACAAAGACTTGACTGGTGAAGTTGAGATCGATCAGGGCGCGGATTTGGTGGTAGGAAAATTGCTCTAATGAGCCGAAGCGGCCCACGCCGGCGTTGAGAACTAAGGCGTCGAGCTGGGGATGCACTGCCAAGAGTGCTTTTAGACGCTCGGGCAGTTCGTCGAGCGCGGCTAGGTCCATGGCGTGCGCCTGATAGCGAGCGTGGTCGCAGGGGAATTTGCCCAAGTTGCGGGCGATGCCGATGGCATGATGGCCGCTGGCGAGCAACCTTTCGCAGACGGCGCGGCCAATGCCGGAACTGGCCCCGGTGACTAAGACGCGCATATCAGACTCAGACCTGCAAGGTGGTGGAGGGGCAGGGAAAGAAGAGCGCGGCGGGAATGTACTGGAGCAATTGATCCGCGCAAAAGTCGTGGAGCCTTTGGGCCAAGGCGGGCCGATAGGAGACCATGCCGTCTTTTTCCTCCAAGCCGTACGCGAGGAGCTTTTCGTCCGGGTAGAGCTTGTGCATGGTTTTGTACATGCCCTGCGGCAGGCGGAACTGGCCCAAACTGACCGAGTGCAGGCCATCGCAACGGATTTGGGAAAACACCAGGGCGAATAGGTCGCGGTAGCGCTCCTCGTAGGCGCGGTCGTAGATCAGGGGATCGAAGCGCAGCCCGATGGGCCAGCCGCGCTCTTGCAGGGCGGCGATCGCTTGCAAACGCCGGGCCACGGCCGGTGCGCCGACCTCGAATTGGGCGGCTAGGGCCGGTGGGGTCATGCTGAAGGCGACGACGCAGTTGGGCAGGGCTGGGGTGGCGAGCAGGGTCTTGATGCGGACGCTCTTGGTGCGCAGCTCAAAGTACGCCTGCGGATGGTCGGCAAAGAAGGGAAGGAAGTCGGCTGTAAAGTGGGTAATGCCCTCTAGCGCGAGGCTGTCGCAGTCGTAGCCCGAAAAGAAATAGGGCTTATCGGGTGCGTCTGCGGCGATGTGCGCGGCGAGGTCCTGTTGGAAGTCTTCGTAATTGACAAAGAGGACTAGATGCGCCGAGCGGTACAGGCCCTGGAGGAAGCAGTAGCGGCAGTCGTAAGGGCAGTTGAGCAGGTGCGAAAAATAGTAATTGCGCTCGCCGCCAATGCCGTAGCCGTCGGGAGCCGGGAGGACGCGCCGGCCGGCCTTGTGGGCGAGGATGAGCGCGGGGCGGTGCTTTTGCAGGCGGAAGTTTTGCGCCGCGCGATTGAAAACCTCGCCGTAGCGGGCGCAGGGGACTAGCTGAGCGCGGGGGAAGCGCTTGAGTAGGGCGTGGGTGCGCGGGTGGTCGCGGATGGAATTTTCCGCGTAGATGAAGTCGAACATGGCGGCGTTCAGGTGGCTAGTCTAAATGCTTTCTCATTCAATATAGGAACATACTGGGTAGCTTGATCTTGGTTCCATGGCTAAGGTAGTTTGTCGTCCTATCTCGAAATTTGGTTCTTCCGAATGGATGAATTGTTCCAGCTCTTCTAGCCTGCCGAGTTGTTGTGCTATAGAGACGAGTGAGATACGTCGCAACACATCAATAGTGATCGGGCGTTTAGAATCCGCGAACACTAAAGACCGAAGAAATGCAAGTGCAGACTCGGATGAGAGTAAGTCGCCAAGCAAACGCGCTTCGGCCTCAGTATTGCATGGAAGCGAGTAACAAGTATCATCCACAATAATCGGGCGATCGGCCAATGGTGGAACAACTACAAACGAGAAAGACTTGTATAAGCCAGAAATAGCGACTTTCCATGGCGCGAAGGAGTACCTGCCTATACCAAATATGGAAAAGCGAGGGCGATTTTTATAAATCGAACTTTTTCGACTGTCGAGAGTAGCTGCGTGATCTATCAGATACTGCCACGTCTTAGGAGCTTCGTCGGCGATGGTTAAGGTGTCATCGCTCATGCGCTCCTGCGTGACTAAAACAGATTTGCGCGGCATAATGCGACCATTCCCAAGATCAGACGATTTCAGTAATGGATAAAGATAGCGGTCTTCCAATTCGACCGTCTCGCCCAATCCATTCCGGTACAATGCACCCTCACGAGTAAACTCCATTACCTTGGCTGCATCGTGTTTGATGCCAGACCTCCAAGTATAAGCAAGTGATCCGCTGCCAAATTCTCTGAATTTCCTATATGTTCTAATGTCGGAAACCAAATGTCCGTCAATAAAGCCAAACTGTTTTGTAGGAGATTTTAGATCTAGACCAGCATAGATTGTTGCTACTCGCTCGTTTGCGCGTACGCCAGTGATAAACAAAAGACAGGCATCAACGGCAACCGCAAAAGATGCCTTGGCATCTATCCGAAAGAGGCAAGCCCCTTTCCGTCCACTATCTGTTTTCCAGAAATGTCGCAAGACCTTGCGAGCTGTCATTGTCTTGCACAACATAGCGACGGCACCATTAGTTGGTATTGCTTCAATCAATTTAATGAGCATCCACTCGGCAATGTCAAAATTGGACTTTCCGGTGCGGGCGTCGAGTCCGCGCAATCGCTGAAAATTGGTCTTCTTGGGTCGATTGTGACTACCTAAAAGTCCAAGTTCAGAGTTTGTAACCCAAGGAGGATTGCCAACCACTAGTACTTTGCCCGATGCTGTTCGGTTGAGTACTTGCTTCCAGTCTAGGGTAAAAAAATCTCGCTGGAAAAGTTTAATTCCACATTTTTTTAATATCTCAGATGTTTGGATTACATAGTCTCGATTAATTTCATAACCCTCATATTGACATTCCTTGCCCCACTGAGCTTCTGACGCATTGAGGAATGATCCTATTCCGGCCGTTGGTTCAACGACTAAGTCGGGATTCCCGTAAACATCGGCGACTAGGGCTGTCACCTTATTTGCCAATTTTCTAGGAGTCTGAAAGTCGCCAAATTCTTTTCTTTTATTCATAATGTTTCGATTCCGATAACTACTCCCGCTTGCTGAATCACGCGGCTGTATTGAAGTCGCCATTGAAGTGCATTAGAGATGGTCAGATATCCGATTCCAGGAGGATTTGCTATCACTTCTTCTGCAAGTGCCTGCGCCTGAATATCGTCGAGCGGAAGCATTCTCTCAGCAAAGAAAGCGAGCATATCGTCGAAATTCCCCTCATTTTCAAGAATTCTCAGGATGCCGCTTGTTGTCTGAAAATCTGCGGTTCGCGATTCATCGACAAAAATTGTGTGGTGAATGTTTAGGCTACCTCAATGAAGCACTGCGTGATGCCGAGGTTCTTACGGTTGCCAAAGTATCGAATCGCCTGCACCCGGTCAAGAATCTCTGCTCGAACATCAATATCGGCTGGCCGCCCTTCGGTAGCGCTGTTTGCCCCTGCCTGAGCAGGGACCTAAGTTCTCGAAGACGAATGAGAAGGGGCACCTGTGGACACGAACTCGTGATCGTACTGGGGGCCAAAACGATGGGGTTCCTTGGTGACGACGCCCCACCTTTCTGAGATCCATAATATCAATGCCGCACAGCGGACATGAGGCGACTACGTCCTATTAAGGCTACCACACGGAGACTTGCGGAAAAGCGATCTCCATAAGTGATCTTTCGGCGGTGGTACGCCGATGGTGATGATATCCGTAAATCCACCACCCTTATCGGAGTCTTTGGTTGAAGATACTGGTCCTGCATATAGCTGGGATTTACATAGAGGGACGATTCCGGAGTCCTCTTCCGGCTCGGGATCGTTTCCATATCCAAAGGACAATATGTTCACCTCATCTGGAGTGTTACTGATAAATCGTTGGAGATCGAGTCCGGTCGAAGAAGAAATATAGTCCGCTAAAGCATCCTGTACAATCCAAATAGTTTTCCCTCCCCAAGCCAAACCAACCTGTGATTTTACAATAAGTTGACTGGCCATTCGCGCCCACACTTGTCTGTAGTTGATACCAGGGCCTTCGTGGTCGTCCCCTTTCAGAATTGCATCCTCAAAAGCCATTCCTATCCGCGTCCTATTCTTTTTGTTTCCTCCAGAGGTAGATGAAGTCATAACCTCGACGATTACGACTGGGTCAGCAGGAAAATCGACTACCCAGTGCTCTCCAGCATGCCTTTCCAGCGTGAAATTATTTTGGATTGCAATCTTCTCACATTCTCGCTCGTTCTTTTGGACTAATTTTGATATTTCACTAAGTGACTTTCTGCGTCTTCCCGACAAAACATAGTCGAAGGTATAGTCGAATGATTTTTCTTTTTCTTCTCTTGAGAATTTTATCTTTACCTCAGACCATGCTCGATATTCGGTTGCTCTATCCAATTCGCTGTATTGGATTAGGTTCTCTCGAACTTTTGCCTGAAGCTGAGAACGGTTGGAATCTCGCAAGGCGAATAAGCGTCTAGGGCAAACAATCCAAGGCTTCCCGCTCACCAAGAGTGAACAGACTCCTACCTGAACGGTCTCTTTGCCAAGGAACTGCTGAGCCAATTGTGGATGGTCCGGCAACTGCAAAACGGAGAGGTGCCTATTGCCGCCTCCATCGCATTCACTGTCCATGAATGGACACCAAGCCCTCGCACGACAATCAATCGCGTCAGAATGACTTGAAGTTAGTGGATGGCCAAATAGTTCAAAAATTTTACTCATTTAGGTACTCGAAAATTTTGCTCGCTAGGGCCTTTGCGAGAGGGGGTGGAACTGAATTTGCAACCTGCCGATGCTGGTCTAAGTTTTTCACGGTGCCCGTTCTGCTGCGTATGGGTCCTTTTAGTATATACGAATCGGGATAGCCGTGAATTCTCATGTATTCCCGCGGAGTGAGATACCTATCTTCGACGGGATGATAGAAAATCTCTCCACAGCGCAACGTATTAGCGGGCCGATCTCTGTGTAGCCTTAAATACTTTGTGGTATCTTTTGGTTTAAGACCTCTAAGTAGTTCTTGGCCCAAATGAGGTTGAGCGGCCAGATATGATCCCTCGGGAACCTGTGCGATGCGTTCTCGGTCCCTAGCTGGCGTCACATCGACGTGACTGTCCTCGCGGTTATAAAAGGTCGTTCCCCTAATTTTCGGCGAAGGTATTCCTAAATTTTCAATCGCGGAACCAATGCTGATATGAGGTTTATACGAAAACAATCCATTGCATTCTTTTAGCGGAGCATATATTCGCTCTGGGAAGGAAAAGCCGTTTTTTCCTAGGGTGGCTATCACGAATAATCGCTCTCGCAGTTGAGGTACACCGTAATCTGCGGCTGTGATAACCCTCCATTTGGAAGAGTAACCAGCGTTTTCTAAGGCGATTAAAAATTTTTCGAAAATTTCGCCTTTGCGCTGCTTGGAGCCTTTTGATGAAAGAAGCCCTTTTACTTGCTCTACTAAAATCACCTTTGGTTTTAACTCTTCGCAAAACCGGATAATCTCGAATAGTAACATGCCTCTCTCGTCCTTTAAGCCAAGTTGCTTTCCTGCTAAGGAGAAAGATTGACACGGAGGGCCGCCAAAAAGAAGGTCGAGTTCGCCTTTCTCTAAATGTAGGTCTTGGCGAAGTTTAGCTGGATCAATCGCTCTAATATCTGACTCAACAATTTTGGTCTCCCTTTTTTCGCGTTCTCTTGCCGCACGTAGTGTGTTGCAGCAGTGTTCATCTATTTCTACCTGTGCCAGAATGTTGAATCCCTCATCCTGTACACCTATATCCATTCCGCCGGCCCCAGAGAAAAGACTTAGCGCATTATATCTTTTATAGCTATTCATCCTGTTTCACTCCTGAATCACCATTCAATGAAGCACTGCATTATGCCAAAGTTCTTACGGTTGCCAAGGTATCGAATCGCCTGCACCCGGTCAAGAATCCCTGCTCGGCCAGACCCGAGGAGTAGTTATCCCGTAGGCATGCCCGCTAGATCAAAATGAGTTCCACATCGGCCAGCCGCTGCTTGAGGTGGGCGAGCACCTCATCGCGGCGTTGCAAGGCGCGGACATCGGCGGTGCAGAAAGGTTCCCCGGTGAGCGTGTGCCAGCGCACCAGCAAGCCGCGTAACTGGTGTTGCTGCGTGGCGGTAAACGGCCAGTGGGCGGTTAGCTCGGCCAAGCCGGGCGGGTCGGCGTGGAGCGCGTGGAGTTGCTGGCTGAGTGCTCGCAGGTGTTGGCCGACGTGGGCGACTGCGTCGAGTTGGGCTGCTATTAACTCTTCTACTTTTTTCGCGTTGAGCGTCTGATAGGGGCATTGCGGATTGTCGGAGACGACCTTGAGGCAGTGGACCCGCTCGCTGGTGGCAAAGCGTTGCGCGACCTCGCAAAAGCCGCTGGCCTCCATGTCGAACGCAAGGTCGCCGGCCGCGGGCTGGGCGCGATCTACGGTGTGGAGCACGGTGGTGCGGCAGGGCGGAGGCGCGGTGAAGGTGGGGTAAAAGGACTGGTCGCGGGCCGCGTCCACGACCTTGTGCGCGAGCAGGGCGGCACCCACCGCATGGCGGCCGTGCCCGGCGACGCCGACATTGAGCCAAGCCGCTGGTGCCGCCCCAATCCGAGCGCGCAAATACGCGGCGGCCGCGGCGGCCGCCACTTTGCCGACGCCGGAGACGATCAGGTGCGTCTGATCTCCCGCGCAAATGCGATAGGGATGGCCCTCTAAGGCTCGCAGCCGGTAGTGCGCGATCAGGGGGCGAGCCTCGGCGGCTAAGGCGACGACTAAGCACAACATTATAGGTAATATACCAGCGGACAGCCCCTCAGCAACTTCGTTTGACCCGACCCGAATGGGGGCCTAAGTTCTGCAAGAAAAGCGAAAAAGGGGCGATATGGACAACGAATTTTTCAAGGGACACGGCCTCGGCAACGACTACCTTGCCGTCGATCCGGCCGCGCTCAGCTTCGCGCTGACGCCGGACAATATCCGGGCGATTTGCGACCGCCACCGGGGCGTGGGCAGCGATGGCATTCTCGCGTTGGTGCCGTCGCAAAAAGCCGACTTTGGCCTGCGGATTTACAACCCCGACGGCAGTGAGGCGGAAAAGTCGGGCAATGGCTTGCGGATATTCGCCCGCTACCTACACGCGACCGGCCAAGTGCAAAAGCAGCAGTTCACCATCGAGACGGAGGGCGGCCTCGTGCGCGTTGAGTTGCACCTTGACGAGCACGGCGACGCCAGCGCGGCCACAGTGGAGATGGGGCGAGCCACGTTTGCGCCGCCCGCCTTGCCCTGCACACTAAAGGCCGAAGAGCTCGTGGCGCAGCCGATTGACGTCCATGGGCAGTCCCTGACCTTTACCGGCGTCAGCGTGGGCAACCCCCACTGCATCATCTTCCGCGAACAGGGAGAGCAGTGGACCGAGGACGAGTTGCGCTCCTTGGGCCCGGCACTGGAAAATCACCCGCTTTTTCCCCGGCGCACCAACGTGCAGCTCGCCGTGCCTGTGGGCCGCTACGCGATCTACATCCTGATCTGGGAGCGCGGCGCAGGCCCTACGCAGGCGTCCGGGTCGTCGGCGTGTGCGGCCGCGAGCGCGGCCGTGCGGCTGGGCTTGGTCAAAAGTCCGGTTGTGGTTGAGGCCCCGGGCGGAGCCTTGTACATCGACGTGGGCGCAAACTACGACCTGACCATGAAGGGGCCGGTCGCCGAAGTGGCGCGCGGCGCGTTCAGCCCGTCGTTTCTGCGCTCCTTGCACTGAGCAGCGCGTGGCGGAGCGGGGTATGCGCGGCTGGGTATATGTCGCGTTGGGTTGGCTGCTCGTGGCCTCAGCGGCCGCCGGTCAGGGCTTTGGCCAAAACAAGGTGCAGTACGCGGAATTCGCGTGGCGGAAGATGGAGACCGAGCACTTTGACGTGTACTTCTTTGCCGAAGAAGCCGAGCTAGCCGCGTATGCCGCGCAAATGGCCGAGCGCCAGTTCGCGGACTTGGAAAAGAAGTTCGCCCACACCGTGCAGCGGCGAGTGCCGCTGGTGATCTATTCCTCGCACATCTACTTTGAACAAACCAATATCATTCCCAATCTCCTGCCCGAAGGGGTAGCGGGCTTTACCGAATACCTCAAGGGGCGGGTCGCGTTGCCCCTGAGCGGCTCCCTGCCCGAATTCGAGCGGGTGCTGCACCACGAGTTGGTCCACGTCTTCGCGTTTGACCGAATCGCCCGGGTGCTGGCGCGGCACGGGGTGTTGGACTTCCGCCCGGCGCCGCTGTGGTTTTCCGAAGGGCTGGCCGAGTACTGGTCGAGCGAGCGCACCAGCTTTGGCGACATGGTGGTGCGCGACGCGCTCTTTGCGCGGCGGCTGGTGTCCATCGCCGAGATGTACCGCATCTACGGCACCTATCAGCTATACAAAGAAGGCGAGTCAATTTGCCACTTCATGGCGGCGCGGCACGGCCCGGACGTGTTTGAGCAGCTCTTTGCCAATTGGTGGCGCGGCGAGACCTTTGCCGAAGTTTTTGCGGTCACGACCGGCGAGACCTTGGAGAAGTTTGATCAGGCTTGGCAATACCACCTACACAAGCGGCACCTGCCGGCGATTGCGGACCGAGATCCGCCGTCTGAATTGGCCACCGCACGCACGCAACGCGGCTTTAACATCAAGCCCGAAATCGCGCCCGGCGACAGCGGCGCATTCTATCACTTCCGCAACGATCAAGGCTATACGCAGATCGTCCGCTCCCACCGCGATGGTCGCGCGCCCGAGGTCGTGGTCGAAGGCGAGCGTCTGCCGGTCTTTGAATCCCTGCACCCGCTCTCGACGCGGCTAGCCGCTTCGCCGGACGGCAAGTGGCTGGCGTTTGCCGCCAAGAGCCGGGGCCGCGACCACCTGTATATCTGGGATGTGGAACAAAAGCGCGCGGTGCGGGATTTGTCGTTTGCCGAGATCGTCGCGATTGCGTCGCCGGCGTTTGCGCCCGATGGGCAGCGGCTGGCCTTTGCTGGCAGCGACGAAGGGGGCTGGACCGACATTTATCTGGTCGATGTCGCCGGCGACAGCCTCCGCGCCTTGCGCCGCGACCTGTACCACGACCGCGAACCCGACTGGTCGCCGGACGGTCGGCACATCGTCTTTAGCTCGGACCGCTGGCCCGGGGGGCGGCGCGGCCGCTACAACCTGTTCCTGTACGATCTGGCGACCGAGCAGATCTCGGCCCTCAGCCGCGGCGAGCACAACGACGGGCAGCCGCGCTGGTCGCCGGACGGTCGGCATATCGTCTTTAGCTCGGACCGCGCCGGCGCGTACAATATCTACGCCCTGCAGCTCGCCGCCGACCGCGCTACGACTCGGCAGTTGACCCACGTGTTGACCGGGGCGTTTGATCCGGTGCTGTTGGCCGATGGCCAGCACCTGCTCTTTTCTGGCTATGAGAGCGGAGGCTTCCAGATCTACGAGCTCGCGGTGGATTGGGCCGACAGCGCGCAGGTCAGCTATCAGCACGTGGAGGAAGCACTGGCCGAGCCGTGGACGCTGGCGAGCCTGCACGGCCAGAGCGAGCTCGCCAGTCGGCCCTATAGGCGCAAGATGAGCTTTGACATAGCCCAAGGCCAGATCTCGCAAGACCCGGAATTTGGCACCTCGGGCGGCATCCAAGTGGCCCTGAGCGATGTGCTGGGCAACGACCAGTACCACTTTGTGCTCTCGCACATTGCCGCCAGCCAATCCGGCTTTTTCGACGGCCTGAACGTGGCCTTGTCGCGGCTCCACCTCGGCCAGCGGCTCAACGTGTATTGGGGCGTGTTCCGGCTCAACGACCGCTTTTCGAGCCGCTTTGGCCGGTTCGTGCGCGAAAAGCGCGTGGGCGGCCACCTTGGGTTGAGCTATCCCTTTTCCCAGCACGACCGCATCGATACCCGGCTCTCGTTGCGCCGCGCCGATATTGACCGGCAATTTGAGGGGCGCAAGCTGTCCGGCTGGCTGGCCAACAACTACGTCAGCTATACCCACGACAGCAGCCTGTGGATTCCGACCGGGCCGCTGGAGGGCCGGCGCTACAGCGTTGGGCTGGCGCAGACGATTGACTTTAAGACCTCGCGGCGGTTCAACATCGCGCTCTTTGGCGACTACCGGCACTACTTCCGCTTCTCCAAGCGCAGCGCGTTGGCCGTGCGCCTGATGGGCCGGCGATCCACCGGCGTCGTGCCCGAGTTTTTCTCCTTGGGGGGCAGTTGGACGCTGCGGGGCTATGGCTGGCGCTCGCTGTGGGGCAGCAAGATGGTGTTGTTCAACCAAGAACTGCGCTTTCCCTTGGTCGATCGGTTTCTGCTCCACTTTCCGTTTGGCGCCATGGAGTTCAGTGCCTTTCGGGGCGCGCTCTTTTTCGATGTGGGCAATGCGTGGAACCGCGACTTTGATCAATGGCGGGCGGCGTTTGGCGCGGGGGTGCGCTTGGCCTTGGGCGGGGTTTTCGTCTTTCGCTTGGATGCGGCGCGGCGCACGGACTTCAAGTCCATAGACGACGACACGCGCTGGGACTTCTTCTTTGGCTGGGATTATTAGATACAGATACGCCCTGCTCGGGTTCTGCCTCTTGGCGGCCTGTGGCGAAAAGGTGCTCTACCTCGGCGAGCCAAGGCACGGTGCAATGGGGGTTGAGCCGCCGCTGCGCCTTTTGTGGACGCACAAAATGGACGGCTCGCCGCTGGGGAGTGCGCTCTTTGCCGGCGACCTGCTCCTCCAACTGACCACCGCGCCCACCCTCTACGCGCTGGCGCGGGGCAACGGCGTCCTGTTGGGCAAGCACGGCTACGACAAGATGGCGTGTGCCCCTGGGCAGTTGGCCGGGGTGCTCTACGCGCTGGGGGTGCTGGGCCGCAAGCCTAGCTTACAGGTCTTGGACCGGCGGACGGCCGCTGAGCGTTGGCGGCGCGAGGGAGCGTTTTGTCAGGTGCCGGTCGTGCGCGGCGATACCCTAATTGCGGTGGACGATGAAGGCGCGGTCCAGGCGTTGCGCCTAGCCGATGGGCTGGTGCTGTGGTGCGCCGAATTGGGCGGGCTGGCGCGCGCCGGGCTGGCGCTGAGCGGCGACCTCGCAGTTGCCGGGACTGCGGCCGGGGACTTGGTCGCTCTGAGCGCGGCCACGGGCCACGAGCGCTGGCGCACCCACGTGGGAGAAGCCGTGCGCTCGCGGCCCGTGTCGGCCGGCGATTGTGTGGTTGCGGCGACAGCTTCCGGTCGGGTATTCGCCGCGCACCGCGACTCCGGCCGGGTGGTGTGGGAGCGGGCCTTGGGTGCGCTGCCGACCGCGGAATTGGCCCTGGCCGCTGGCGTGTTGGTCGTTGGCTGCGCCGACCGCTCTCTCTATGGGCTAGACGCGGCCACGGGCGCGGTGCGGTGGACGTTTGCCACCGGAGGCGTGGTGCGGAGCAGTCCGGCCGCCACGGCTCACACCGCATATAGTGCCTCCAGCGACAGCTATCTCTACGCCTTGGAGCTCCAAGACGGCCATCTATTGTGGAAATACCGCTTGGATGGGCCGGTTTTGACGCCCGTGGCGTTGGGCGACGAGGTCGTGGTGGCGACCGAAAAGCGGACATTGTACGCGTTTGGCCGCTGAGTTGCGGCTTATTGCGCCGGTTG
The DNA here is from genome assembly GCA_965242865.1 of Candidatus Latescibacterota bacterium. Classification (GTDB taxonomy): domain Bacteria; phylum Latescibacterota; class UBA2968; order UBA8231; family UBA8231. The sequence goes on along the minus strand of CBDETK010000013.1, from coordinate 1,824,829 downwards.
GGTCGAGACAGCATACTTTTGAAGAGCTCACACCCGCACTGAAACGGAGGGGCCATGACAGAGCAGGACATCAAAGAAATCACCCTTGAAGATGCGGAAGGGCAATCGAGGCCTAGTCATCCGGCAGGTCAACAGGCATTTCGGAAGATCTCGCGCGAACTAACAGAACAAGATTTGGCGAATGCAGCCGTTCAGAAACTCTTGTTAAGCGAAATTGACCGACTTGGGATAGAGAACGAAAAGTACAAACACTATGTGGAACGTTTTCACGAAGCGGACAAAAAGGTGGCGGTACTGGAGCAAAAGAGCAGAACCGCTCTGGCCCTTGACATCGTTTTCGGGGGATGCTTGACAGTAGGTGGTTTATTATTCGGACCGGCCTTGACGGATCAACCGGATCAACCATTCGATTGGAGTGTAGGGATATTCGGGGCTGTGACGCTTATTATCGGCATCGCCGCAAAGGCAGTATCCGCCATAAGGGGAAAGGCGTCATGATGAGACTTGCCATTCAAGCAGTCGTAGATCGGGGCCATGCAGACAGAGAGCGCTTGGTCTTGAGTGTACGAGCCGATACAGATGTCGGGGATTACATCTTGATTCAGTCGGACTTCCAAGGCGATAGCGTAACGATAGCTGCACATCACACGTACTGGTTCCCGTACAAGGCAGTTAAATCAGGCGATCTCGTCGTGCTCTACACAAAGAACGGCTGGATCAACGAGAAGGTAGTGCCCGATGGCAGGCGTGTGCATTTCTTTTATTGGGGGCTTGACGAACCAATTTGGGCTGGCGAAGACCGGGCACCCGTGCTGCTCCATGCCCCCGAGTGGATAAGCAAAAGTCCAGTTGAGCTGTACAGCGAAGCCCATCGCTAGCAGCTCGAATCGCACGGCAAATCGACTCATCCCCGAGACAACGCACTGACAGCAACACTGCGTCCGTTTGAAAGGAATCGCGGCGTGACCAAGACCAAGACGATCGCCTACGGCCTGCTGCTGGTGCTCGCCACGCAGAGCACGCTGGCGCGGGCCGAATCGTGGGAGCTGCCGCTGCGGCTGGCCCCGTTGGAAGCGGCCTTAGCGGCGCAATGGGCCGAGCAGCCGCGGCCTAGGCCGCCGGCAATGCCAGCCACCGCTGCGGCCCCGAGCAAGGAGAAACGCTCGCGCCGGAAGCTGTATTTGAGCGCGGCCTTGGCCGTGGGGGCCGGTGCGCTGGCCTACTGGAGCAAGGAACGGGCCGACGCCGCGTACAACCGCTATTTGCGCTCGGCCAGCGCAAAGCACCAAGAGCGAGAATTGGCCGCGGCCAAGCGCTTTGATCGCATGGCCGGCGCGGCGTTTATCGGCATGGAAGTAGGCATCGTGCTCAGCTCGTACCTGCTCTTTTTTAGGGCCAAGTCGTGAGACGCAGCCTCTGGCTAGGGTGCTGCATCGGCGTCCTGATTTTGGCTTGCAGTGACCGCCCGCGGCGCAATCCCCTCGACCCACAAGCCAAAGACCCGCCGAGCGAGCCCCAGCGCGATTTGCGGGCCTTGGCGCTCGACAGCCAAGTCGAGTTGCAGTGGCATTTTTCCCGTTTTTCTGATGTCCAAGGCTACCGGCTCTACCGCCGTCAGCCCGGGAACGAGTGGACGCCGATAACGCCGGTGCTGGCCTCGGACGCGACCGACTACACGGATGCCGCGGTACAAAACGGGACCCCGTACGAATACCAACTCAACCTGCTCGTCGCCGGGGAAGGGGAACGCCCGAGCGGCCCGCCCGTGCTCGCTACGCCCGGCCCGGAAGTCGCGTGGGTGGCCGACCGCCACTCCGGGTTGGTGTGGAAAGTCAGCGCGGATGCGCGCCGGGCGCACTTTGCCCAAGGGCATTTTTTCGACTTGGCGGCGATTGCCCTCGACCGGGCCGATGGCTCGTGCTGGGTCAGCGATCGGGGGTTTGCCGGGCTGTACCGGATTCAAAAAGATGGCGCGTTGGTCGCGCTGGCCGCGGCCGTGGAGACGCCCGGGGATGTGGCCATTGACGCCGAGGCGCGGATTGGCTGGCTGATCGACGCGGGCCGGCAGCGGGTCTTTTGGTTTTCCTTGGCCGCGACCGATTCGCTCGCCCTCGTCCCGGTGGATGCCACCTTTGTCCAGCCTGTGGCGTTGGCCGCGCAGGCGGGGGGGTGCTGGATCGCCGACCAAGCCCAAGGCCGCGTACTGTTCTACCAGATCGACGGGACGCGCACCGCTGAATTCCGCGCGCTGGCGGCCCCCAAGGCGTTGGCGGCCGGTGCGGTCGGAGCTGTCTGGGTGTTGGGTAGCGAGGGCCGCAACTTGACGCGGTTGGGCCGCACGGGCGCTGTCCTCGACGTGGACCTGCCTTTTGCCGTGGCCGTGGGGTTGGCCGTGGATGGCGCGAGCGGTGCCTGCTGGGTGCTAGGGGAACGGGACTTGGCCCTGTTCTCGGCCAACGGGGCCTTGGATCAGCACTGGACCGACGTGCCCGGGGGCCGTGCCCTGTCCTTTGACGCGGTGCAGCAGCGGGCTTGGATTGCGACCGGCAACGCGCTGCTGAAATTCGCGCCGGAGGGGCAGACGCTTGCGCGGCTCGATGGGTTTTCGTCCATCGTCCGCATTGCCGTGGATCCAGGCCGTTAGTGCGCTTGCATGGGATTTACTCCGTAACGACCTTCCTTAGTAGCTGATCCTCGGCACTCACCATTCACGAGAACCCGTTATGCCCGTTCCCATTCACAGCATGACCGGATTTGGCCGCGCCGCGGCCGAGCGGCAGGGTTGGCGGCTTGCTGTCGAGCTGCGGTCGGTCAACAGCCGCTACCTCGACATACAGGTGCGCTGCCCAGCCGAGCTCCAGTCCTTTGAGGCGGCCATCCGCGAGCGGATTCAGGCGCGGGTCGGCCGCGGCAAGATCAGCGCGCACATCGCATGGGCCGAGGAGAGCCCGTTAGAGGCCCTGCCCCAGCTCGACGAGGAGGCCGCCAAGCACTATCTGGCCCAGTTGCGGCGGCTTGCGGAATTGGCCCACCTCGAAGCCGCGGAGAGTCGGGCAACGCTGCCGCGGCGGAAGGCGTTTTTTGCTCGCTTCAAGGGGCTAGAACAGCTCGATGTGGGGGTCGAGCGGGTGCTGCTGGCCAAGCTGCCCCAGCTCTTTCGCGTCCAAGCTACCCCGCTAGATAGCGCGGTCGTCCAAGAGGTGCTGTGGGCGGGGTTGGACGAAGCGCTGGCCGAGCTGGTGGCCATGCGCACGGCTGAAGGCCAGGCCCTCGCCGCGGATCTGCGCGACCGCATCGAGGCCATCGAGGGGCATCTGGAGCGCGTGGCCGAGCGAGCGCAGGCGACCCGGGGACAAGTGGCCGAGCGACTGCGAGAAAAGGTCGCCGCGTTGCTCGCGCCCGGGACGGTTGCCGAAGATCGCCTCGCCACGGAGGTCTCCCTGATCGCCGAGCGCAGCGACATCGCCGAAGAGATCGTCCGCAGCCGCAGCCACAACGTCCAATTCTTGGCCACCTTGGCGCAGGGAGGCCAAGTGGGCAAGCGCCTGAACTTTCTCTTGCAGGAAATGAACCGCGAAGCCAACACCATGAGCACCAAGGCCGCAGACGCCGAGATCGCCCACGAGGTGGTCGCGATCAAAGAGGAAGTGGAGCGGTTGCGCGAGCAGGTGCAAAACTTGGCGTGAGGTGCTTGTGGCATCCGTGCAAATCATTACCATCAGCGGCTTGGCGGGCAGCGGCACCACTACGGTGGGCGACCAGCTAAGTGCGCGGCTGGGCTGGGCGTACCTCAACGCCGGAGCGGTCTTTCGGGGGCTGGCCCAAGAGGCGGGCTTGAGCTTGGCCGAGCTGGGTCGGCGGGCCGAAGCCAACGGCTGCATTGACCGCCAGCTCGACGAGCGCTTGGTCGCGCAAGCGCGGGAGCGCGCCCCGGTCGTCGTCGAAGGAAGGCTCACGGGCTGGATGGCCCAGCGGCACCAGCTGCCGGCCCTCAAGGTCTGGCTGCAAGCCGCGGGCGCCGTGCGGGCCGAGCGCGTGGGGCAGCGCGAGGGCAAGCCGCGGGCGCAAGCCCTCGCAGAAACGCGCCAGCGCGAGGCGTCCGAGGCCCAGCGCTTTGCTGCGCATCACCAAATCGCCATCAGCGACCTATCAGTGTACGACTTGGTCGTCGATACCGAGTGCTGCGATCCCCCAGCCGCCTGCGCACACATCTTGGCGCGTCTCGAACAGCCATGAGCTTGTCGGGCCGCAACATCCTGCTCGGGGTCACGGGTGGCATTGCCGCGTACAAGACGCCGGAGATCGTGCGGCTGCTGACCGCTGGGGGGGCCGAGGTGCGGGTCGTGCTGACCCGCGCGGCTGGCGAGTTTGTCGCTCCCAAGACCTTGGAGGTGCTTTCGCGGCACCGGGTGCATAGCGACTTGTTCGGCCGCGACTCGGAGTTTCCCGTTCTACACGTGGGGTTGGCCGAGTGGGCCGACTTGATTTTGGTCGCTCCGGCCACGGCGCACTGCTTGGGGCGCGTGGCTGGCGGCTTGGCCGACGACTTGCTGTCCTCGGTGTTGTTGTGCGCGGCCGGGCCGGTTTTGCTGGCCCCGTCGATGGAGGAAACCATGTTCGCCAATGCGGCGGTCGCGGCCAATGTGCAGACCTTGGCGCAGCGGGGATTTCACCTGATCGAGCCGGAGGTGGGGCCGTTGGCATCGGGGGCCGTGGGCCGCGGGCGGCTGCCCGATCCCGCGGAATTGGTCGCGGCCGTGGCCGCGCATTTCAGCGGCGACTTGGCAGGGCTGAAGCTGCTAATAACGGCCGGCCCCACAGTCGAGGATCTCGATCCGGTGCGCTTTATTTCCAATCGCTCGTCCGGCAAGATGGGCCATGCCATAGCCGTACGCGCCGCGGCCCGCGGGGCGCGGGTGTGGCTGGTGTCCGGGCCGACCGCCCTGCCGGTGCCAGCGGGCGTGGAGCGGCAGTTGGTGCGCTCAACGCTCGACATGCAGCGCGCAGTCGAAGCCTTATTTGAGCAGGTCGATGGGGCGATTTTGGCCGCGGCCCCGGCCGACTACCGCGCCAAGGAGGTGGCCGCGCAAAAAATCAAGCGCGGCACTGCGTCCCGCTCCATTGAGTTGGTCGAAAACCCGGACATTGCCGCCGGGTTGGGTCGGCGCAAGGGCCAGCGGCTGCTGGTCGTCTTTGCGATGGAGACCGAGCAGGGGCTGGAGCGGGCGCGGGAGAAACTGGCCCGCAAGGGAGGCGACTTAATCGCGCTCAACATGCTCAACGACGAGGGGGCTGGTTTCGCCGGCGACACCAATCGCGTCACCCTGATCGACGCGACCGGCCGCGAGGAAGCGCTGCCCCTACTGAGCAAATCAGCGGTCGCCGACCGCATCCTCGACTGGGTGCAGACGCGGCGGAGTTGATGGGGGTTGTCCGGGAGAACGCCTGTGATCGCTAAATGCCTTGCCTTATGGCCCTATGGCTCCTGCCCGTGGTGTGCTTTGAGTTGACCCCAAGCCCCCTCCCATCTCCACCCTCGAAAAAACGCCCATGCGCCTCTGCGACTTTCCAATCCTGACCTTCGACACCTACGGAACCCTAATTGATTGGGAGACGGGAATCTGGGACGCGCTGCAACCGCTCTGTGCGCGGCTGGCTGCTCCGCCGACCCGCGAGGCCGCACTCGCCGCATTCGCCCAAGCAGAATCGGCCTGCCAAGCCGCCACCCCGGACCTGCTCTACGCCGACCTCTTGGCGGGCACCCACCGCACACTGGCCCGGAACTGGGGCCGCGAACCTGACGAAGCCGAGAGCATCCGCTTCGGCCAGTCGGTCGGGGACTGGCCAGCCTTTGCGGACGCGGCCGAATCGCTCGCTTACCTGCGACGCCACCACCGGCTGGTCACCCTCACCAACTGCGACCGTGCGAGCTACCGGGGCAGCACCGCCCGCCTCGGCGATTTCTCGAAAGGAGAGCGAACCTCATGGGCACATCCCTCCACGGGCGCATCGCCTTAGTAACCGGCGCGGCGGGCGGCATCGGCCAAGCGATATGCCGTGCGTTGGCCGCCGAAGGCGCGGCGGTCGCATTGCACTACCGCACTCAGCAGGAGGCCGCGCACGCCCTCGCCGCCGAGCTGGGCGGGGTGGCCTTTGCAGCCGATATAACCGAGGCCGAGGCCGCGCAATCGCTGGTTGAGCGCGTGGCCAACGACTTGGGCGGGTTGGACATTTTGGTCAACAACGCCGGAATCACCATCGGCGGGCAATCCGTGGCCGATATGGCGCTGGCGGACTGGCACCGGGTGCTCGATGTCAACCTCAACAGCGTCTTCTACATGTGTAAGGCCGCCCTGCCGCTGCTGCGGGTGCGGGGCGGCGCGGTCGTCAATATCGCCTCGAATGTGGTCAATACCCTGCCCGGCGGGGCCGCAGCGTATGCGACCACCAAGGCGGGCGTCGTGGCCTTGACGAAGGTGCTGTCAAAAGAGGAAGCCGAGCACGGCATCCGCGTCAACGCGGTCTCGCCCGGGATCATTGACGCGGGCATGGGGCGCGGCGCGCTGGCACGGCGGACGCCAAAAGAGCGGGCGCAGTTTCTCGACAGCATTCCCATGCGCCGGGCCGGCGGGCCGGAAGAGGTGGCCGCGACCGTGGTCTTTTTGGCCTCGCCAGCCGCCAGCTACGTGACCGGACAGCACGTCAACGTCAACGGCGGCGACCGCACTGAATCCTACCAGTAGAGTTAGACATCCTGATTAGTAGCTGATATATTAAAAATATAGGTCCCTCTGAAGTCCCGGAGAGGATCGCCCTCGGCGTCCTGATGCTCTGTGTTGAGCTCTCGTTAGCCGTTTCTGCACAAAAACCCATTTCTCACGAAAAGCCTAGCAATTTGGAGGTGTACACCTCAAGTTTTATGTTATACTGTTATATATAGTGTACCCCCATCTAGATCACTGGAGGAAATCATCCATGACGAGCAACGGTATTAGCATGGCCACGATAAAAGAGTTCGACAATGACGAAGAGACTAAACTCTCAGACATCAAGCCCAAGACTAAGATCGCAGCCCTACGACGAGAGGACTACTGTGACTTGCAGCAGGAATTTCCTATCGAAACGGTCTCCGTTGCGGTAGGAATGTCCCATACCTTCATCAAGAAGGTCGTCGGGCGCAAAGAACAGCTTACGGCACAGGATGTCTTGTCATTACTAGACCAAGATTCTTATAAGGAAACGATTGTCCCGCGCAGTAGGGTGATTGATTATCTACTAGAGAGGGTAACAACGCCGGAAACAGTAAAGAACGCGATGCCACCAGTCCAAGAATATGCTTTACTAAAGGGCCACGTTCTCGACCTGTTGCAGGCTATCCCTAGCAACAGCGTCCAATGCGTAGTCACTTCAACTCCTTACTGGGGTATGCGTATTTACAACGAGTCGTGCGTGGTTGATTGGGCAGACGGTGAGAGGGCTGCTTACGGTCACGAGCAAACGCCCGAGAGCTTCGCGAGACATACGATTGAGGTTTTGACAGCACTCTACGATGTGCTGACTCCGGAGGGTTCTATATGGTGGAACGTCATGGATTCATTCAACACGCGAACCCAGATTCGGAACAGTGCTGTAGAGGCACTACACGCTATGCAGGGCCGGGATCACAGGACTTGGAAAGAGCAAGATTGCCGACGATACAGCGCTGGCCATTCTTATCTTAAGGATGGTGAGCAGTGTATGATACCGGGGCTGATCGCAGAACGCGCCTCACGTATCGGCTACTATGTGAAGAGCGTTATAACTTGGGCCAAAACCGGGACCCTGCCCGAGCCTCAAGAATCGCGTGTAAGCCGTAACCTTGAGTATGTGTTGCACCTGAGTAAAGTACGGAAACCTCTATTTCAGAAACAGACTTATCGGGAGTTACCAGCCAAGTGGGGAGGTAGAAACAACGGATGGGAGACGGACAAACTGTCTGACGTATGGACCCTACCGACGGCAAACGGGGGCGATGGGCACGGTGCCCAGTTCCCGATCTCCCTACCAGCACGGTGCATCGCCCTATCATCTAGAGTGGGCGACCTAGTATTAGACCCATTCGTTGGGGTCGGCAATTCTGCTTTAGCTGCACGGGAGCTAGGACGCCGATTTCTAGGATTCGATGTATGCCAAGAGTACCTTGATACCGCTAATAGAAAAGTCACTGAGGCACAGGCTGTAAACGATCTGGGCTTCAGGTGCCAAATTCCCGAACTAGGCAGGCCAAGAAGTCTTCTGTAGCCGGCAAATTTGACATCGGTAGGTAAATCTCCCAGACAGTCTTACCATCAGTTGAGGTAAACTTGCGGGAGACAACCTCATCTCCGTCAAATAAAGGGGCCAGTAATAATCCTGCCTTGACGCCCATAACGTGCAGATACGTATACATTTGGTAGTGATCGGATGAATCCGGCTCCTTATACTTGGCATCGGCAATGAGCCTGACGGATCCGCTGTGAGAAACGACTATGTCTGGAATTATCTCACGGCTACCATCAGTGTAAAGACTAATGATCCACGCATTGCCCTTGGAGACGACATAGCCTGACTCCGAATGGGCACGAGCAATTACATTTAGCAGATACCTTTCATAAATGTTGGCGGTGTTGAGGAGAACCGAGTCCCCTTCTATGATGGATGATCCTTCGAGACCGATACCGGAATTACCCAGTACAACCTGCGCTAGCATCAAGGCTTTACGGTAGTAGTCTCTGGCACCCCCATACTGCATGAGGCCAAATCGACAGCCAATCCACTCTAGGTCGACCATGAGATTACCAGAACGCGGGAATCGAGATAGCCATCGATTATAAATTGGCGCAAGGTAATCCCGATCTTGCTCGGATAGTAGCGGGAACGCCCGAATTATAGCTTCTGTCAAAACACGGTTCTCAGGAATGTCATAGGTACGCTCCCGGTGGCAGAACACGATGGGTTCCTGACGACGAATTGCGATATTAAACGCCGTAGCTTTAGCATCTAGTCGTCCTAGGGCAAAAGATCCCTTATGACGACGGTTTACCCGTCCTATCTGTGGGCTGAGTCTCAGAATGTCCATAATGGCGAGATGGAGTTGTCTCACAACCAGAGAGTCAATATTGGACTCATCATCCAGCAAGTATGAGACAAACTCTTGGAACTCCCGTCTGAGCTCGCGCTGAAGCCCACCGGCTATAATGAACAGATGAAAAAAGTTTACACGGCCGATTTTTGGAAGTATCTGAATCGTATCTCCATTCAACAGTGGAACAGCACCAACGACACTTCGAGGCTCGACGCCTACACCTCTAGAACGGAGTCGGATAGTTATGGAAGAAGGCCAAGGATGCGGAATATCAACCTGAGAAACACCGGGTAACCAAGTTACCTGTCCTTCAATCGCCTGATGAATCATCACGTCCGCCAAACAACTCGTCAACTACGTTATCGATCTTTTCAAGTTCTTGCTTCTTCAGGACACCCAAGTAGTTCCCTATAACCGGCCGTATCCTTGCCTTGTAATACCTGATAACAGCGGTTGCATCAGCACTATGGTTAAGGCCAGCAAAGTAACCATAGCCAAGCGGGTAGGTCTCCAAAATATCCGCATAGAGCTGGCTTAGAGGACGATGCAGGGCATCAGGAACATTATTATCTGCCAACATGGCTAAGAGAGCCGGAGGCTGAGGAGGAAATTCAACAGAGGCCATCCGCCCCACCAGAGCGTCATCGACATCCTCGGTCGATTTGTCAATAGTATTCATTGTCAAAATAAAAACGACATCAGGGGGGATGAAGAAATTGTCTCCACTGCGCAATGTAATCGCGTTGTCCTCGCCGCGATACGCATCCTCGAGCAGTGAAAATACTTCTCCCAGAGCCTGTGTTATGGCCGTTCGGTTAATCTCCTCTAGCACAATAAACTTCTTCTGAGCGTCGATGGCTCTCTTGAGAGGGCCAGCACACCACCCCCAATTACCATCTTTATCTGGTTGGAATCCCTCAACTAAGTGGTCATAAACCCAGCCATCATGAATCTGAATTGTGCTGCGATCTGAATTAGAACGCGGGATAGTTTCATCGATGAGGCGCGTCTTGCCGGTGCGAGGCGGGCCATAGAGGAGAATAGCTTTCGCTCCAGAGTCCAACAACGCCCGAAAATCACCTTCGGGACTGGAGCGCAACCACTCGGGACTATTCAAGTGCGGAATCATTGATCTAACCCTTCGAGTATATCTAGGAAAGTCCTCTTGGAACACAGAGGCCTTGGGATCGGGACGTGTATATAGCTTCACAAAAGGGCCACAGATCCTGACGAGTTCATCATCGCTGACGACCTTATCAGAGAGGCCTATATCAAAATGGTCAAAAATAAAGATAACTTCTTTCTCAACCGGTGAGATATTCAACTCACTTAGCATCTGATCGATGAGAAATTTAGAGGCCTGAAGCCTATCTACATTATCGGGTATGCAGGTAGTTCTGCCATACCAAACAGCGAAAGATTTAATCGGAAGACTCACCCGAGAATTGTCGCTACGTGCAAACCCATTTGGACCAAAGCCAAGACCAAGAGGGTAAGTTCGACCACAAGAAACTAGAACCTTCGAGTCGGGAGTGCTACGAAAGTCAAGATATCCACTCGGATCACATTGTACAACAGACTGGCTGACTTCCCACCTACGCACGGTAGTCTGAATAATAGAACGAGCTGCATCATGTTGCATCTTTGCCCAACGCCCACTATGGGCAAACGGGACAAAAAAACTGCCGTCAGAAGCACCGTATGCGAACAAACGCTGGAGTGAGGGGGTGGAATTTCCAGTGTCTATTTCGACAGGGGGGGCACCAGTAGCCAAGCCCATATGCTTGAGAGTCAGCCATATCTTCAGCATATGGTCCGCAGTACCATTGAGTGCCTGAAGAGCGCGAGTAAGGGTTTCTTTATCTACGTACATAGTATATCATGCAGCAAGAATTACTATAAATGTACCCTAATTCCAGCAAGAGGTTATGTCAAGGGTGGTAAAAAAAGAGAATTTCAGAGAAAATTGAATAGGCCCCTCGGGCATGGGGCGCGGCGGACGCCAAAAGAGCGGGCGCAGTTTCTCAACAGCATTCCCATGCGCCGGGCCGGCGGGCCGGAAGAGGTGGCCGCGACCGTGGTCTTTTTGGCCTCGCCAGCCGCCAGCTACGTGACCGGACAGCACGTCAACGTCAACGGCGGCGACCGCACTGAATCCTACCAGTAGGGGCCGCCAACCCACTTTGTGATAGACACCTGTACTAACAGTAACTATATTAGATTACTACCATTTATGAACCATTGCTCCTGCTGCGGTAACGCCGGAGGAGCGCGTCTAATCATCGAAACGATCTATAAATGAAGTACTTGTTTACGGGCGGTGGTACGGGCGGTCATCTGTATCCGGCATTGGCGATTGCCAACGAAATTCGGCGGACGCGGGCCGCCGCCCAATTCCTCTACGTGGGGCATCGAGACAAGCTCGATGCTTGGGTCGTGCCCGAGCAGGGCTACCCCATCCGCTTTGTTCGCTCTCGTCCCTTCCCGCGCTCGCGGTCCTTGGTGGCCCTGTTGCGATTTGCCAGTGCGCTCGCGGTCGGGGTCGTACAAGGGGCGTTCATCCTCTTGCGCTACCGGCCGCAAATCATCGTCAGCACGGGCGGCTTTGTCAGCGCACCCATCCTCTTCGCGCACGGTGCGCTGGCCAAGCTCGGCCTTTCTCGCGCCCGCGTCTTCCTCTACGAGCCGAATGCCCATCCCGGGCTCTTAAACCAACTCACCGGGCGGTTGGCGCAGCGAATCGGCGTGGCGTTTGAGCAGGCGAGTCGCTGGTTCGACGCAGACCGGGTGGCGGTGGTCGGCTATCCGGTGCGCCGCTCTTTTTTTCACCTCGACCGGGCGGCCGCGCGGGAAAAATTGGGCATTGACCCAAGCCGCAAGGTCGTTCTCGCCTTTGGCGGGTCGGGCGGAGCCAAGGCCATCAACGAAGCCGTGCTCAACGCCTTGTCCCGCTGGCGTGCGGCCGGGCTGGAGGTCATCCACGTCACCGGCCGCTACAAGGGGCCGGATTACGACGCCGTAGCCGAAACCGAGGCCGCCGTGGCTGCGCTGGGGTTGGCCGGCGACTGCGACGGGTATCGACGCCTCGATTACGCGGATCAAATGGCCGATCTGGTTGCCGCGGCCGATCTGGTCATTTGCCGCTCGGGCGCGGGGACCCTGACGGAGATGGCGGTCAGCGGGACGCCCGCCCTGATTGTGCCGCTGCCGACCGCAGCCGAAGACCACCAAGCCCTGAATGCGCGGGAGATGGAGCGCATCGGGGCGGCGCAGGTGCTCTATCAAGAGGCGGTTTGGGACGACGCCTGCGTCTATAGTCGATTGGACGGGGAGAAATTGGCCCAGCAGGTGCTCGCGTTGTGCGCCGATGAGGACCGCTTGCAAGCCATGAGCGCGGCCGCCCAGACCATGCCCAAGGCCAACAGCATCGACCTCATCACAACCGAGCTGGACCGCCTCGTCGCCGGGCAGGAGCCGCCGCGGCTGCGCTTGCAGTTGCCCTCGGCGCAAAAAAGCGGCTTGCCGACCGCGCCCAACGCCTTGCTGCGCTGGGTACAGGAGCGGGTCGAAGAGGTCGGGGGAGTGGAGGCGATGAATCGCAGCGAGCTGGCGTACCTGCGCTATCAGGCCGATCGCCTGCTCGCGTCCGAGGGGTGGTGCGAAATCCCGCTGGGGCGGCGCAATGTGGGCATTAAGCTCATTGCGCTCTTAGACTACCAAGAGCGGCTGCCCCTCCTGCTGCACATCCTCACCGACCGCACCCCGGCCAGCCGGTTGCGCCGGTTGTGCGGCGGCGACTTTTGCCACGGGGGCATTATACGCCGCAACGTCGTCGAATACGGCCTGCGCGGCTTGGGGGCGGCCGACGGGCACACCCGGGCCGCGCTGCTAAACGCGCTCGCGGCCGATCCCTACTTTGAGGTGCGGGCGTGGTCGGCGCGGGCGCTCGGGGAGCTTTTTGCCGCAGATGACCCGCTCGAAAGCGCGCTCTGTACAGCGCTCGACGACCGCGCCCCGGAAGTGGTCGTCCAAGCCCTGAGTGCCCTCGGCAACATAAGCCGCAATCCCGACCTGCTAGCCCGGTTGCGCCGCTTCTACTTACATCCGAACTGGCAATTCCGCGAGCAGGTCGTGCGGGTGCTGATCGAATTTCTGCAACGCGGCGTGTTGGAGCCGGCCCAACTGGAGCGCGATCTCGACCAAGTCTTGATCTCCATGCCTTATTTTAAGCCGGAGTTTCCCCTCGGCGCCCACCTGCGCGAACTGGCCGATCTCGTGCGTGCGGACCGGCCTTGGGCGGCCTCGCAGCAATGATCTACTACCTCGGGCTTTACCTGCACGATGCCGTTGAGGCCCTGTCGTTTTTGCGCTTGGTCGATTCGATCAGCTTTCGCGCCATCTTTGGGGCGATCACTTCCTTGATCCTCACCATCCTCTGCGGCGGGCGAGCCATTCTCTACTTCTACCGCCGAGGGCACCGCGACATGCCCCGCGACTATCTCAACACTGAGGCCGTCAGCAATCAAGCCAAAACCTACGGCGGTGGCCTCATCGTCGCGGCGATCTTGATCAGCATTGTCCTGTGGTGCAAGCTGTTCAGCTTCTTCGTCTTGGTCTGCGTGGGGGCGATTGTCTGGTTTGCCGCGCTCGGCGGGATGGACGACTTCCTCAAGGTGCGCTATCGCTCTAGCGATCGCGGGTTGTCCGAGCGGGCCAAGTTGGGGCTGCAAGTCGCCTTTGGGCTGGCGTTTGGGGCCGCGTACATCACCCAAGCCCTTCCCGCCGAGTCGGCTGGGTTGGCGACCCAGCTCTACGTGCCCTTTTTCAAAACCCCGGTCCTCGACCTCTCGTGGGGCTATGTGCCCTTTATCGCCTTTACGGTGACGGCCATTTCCAACTCGGTCAATCTCGCCGATGGAATCGACGGCTTGGCGATTGTGCCGACTTCCTTTGTCGTGGCGGTCTTCGGGGTGTTCGCTTACGTGTCCAGCCACGTCGCGATCTCGGAGTTCCTCATTTTTCCCTTTATGCCGGGCGTGGGGGAAGTCACCGTGATCTGCTCCATCGTCTTTGGGGCCTGCCTCGGGTTTTTGTGGTTCAACTCCTATCCGGCCAACGTCATCATGGGCGACACCGGGTCCATGGCCTTGGGCGGCTTGTTGGGCACGGTGGCCGTCTTGGTCAAGCAGGAGTTCCTGTTTTTGATCGTCGGGGGGATTTTTGTCGGCGAAACCCTGTCGGTGGTCATCCAAGAAAAGATCGGCATCCGCTGGCTGGGGCGGCGCTTTTTTACGCGCTCGCCGATTCACCACCACTTCCAACAGCGCGGCTTGGCCGACACCAAGATCGTCATTCGCTTCTGGATCGTGGCCGGCATTTTGGCGCTGTGCGGCTTGGCGACGCTCAAGATCCGCTAGCGTGCCCAGAGGCCATAAGCGCCGAGCAGGACGATGGCCGCGCCGAGCAGGAGGGCCGCCGCGGCCGGGAGCGGCTCGGGAGGGCGGCTGATTGCGCGCTGATAGCGGGCGTACTCGGCCGCCAAGAGGCTGTACCCAGAGACAAAGGCGGCGATCAGCCCGGCGATGAAGCAGGTGAGGACCACGGCGTCGGCCGAGAACGCCCGGGCGATGCTCGCGGCGTAGGCGCCGATGTTGATCAGCAGGACGGGTCGCTTGGTCAGGACGCCGTAGAGCACGAGGCCGAGGCAGAACGAGGCAACGACCGAGACCGCCAAGGCCGACAGCCAATCGCACACCGCCGCGAACCCTAAAAGGCCCGTGCCAACGGGCAGGTGAAGCCACATCCCGACGTAGGCGTAGAAAAAGGGCGTGCGATCAAACGGCGAGTGCCCCATTAGATAGTGGGCAAAAGCAGCAAATTTGGGCATTGTGGCCAAAGATAGGCTGCCGCTAAGGGGCGTCAACGCATGGCCAATCATGGAAATCCTGTCCATTCCCATTGAACAAATCAAAGGCGTAGGGGCCAAACGCGCGTCCGCGCTCAAAGACGCCGAGATTCGGACGCTGGGCGATTTGTTGTACTATCTGCCGCGCCGCTACCTCGACCGCACGCAGGTTTTGCCCATGGCCCGGGCGCCCATCGGCCAAGAGGTGACCCTCATCGGCCAAGTGCGCCAGACGCGCTTCATGCCCGGGCCGCGGCCCCGCTTCGTCATGGTCGTGGCCGACGAGACCGACGACATTACCTGCACCTTTTTTCAGGGGGGGCGCTACTTGCAGCGCAACTTTGCCGTGGGCGACGAGCTGGCCATCAGCGGCAAGGTCGATCTCTTTCAGGGGCGGCGGCAGATGGTCCATCCCGAGTACGAGTTCATCCACGGGGAGGAGCGGCTCCACACCGGGGCGGTGGTTCCGCTCTATACGACCAGTGCCGATCTAAAGGAACGCGGCCTGCGCAACCGGGGGTTCCGCCGGTTGATACGCGGGGCGTTGGACGCCTTTGCCGAGCGCGTTGAAGACGACTTGCCCGCCGCCCTGCGACAGCGCTTGGGTTTTGCCGAGCGGGGCGCGAGTCTGCGCCAAGTGCATTTCCCCGCCAGCCTGGCCGAAGCCGAGCGCGCACGGCAGCGCTTGGCCTTTGGCGAGCTCTTTGCCTTCCAGTTGCGCTTGGCCGAGCGGCGCAAAAAAAACCGCGAGCAGGCCGACGGTATAGGGTTCGCGCCCAGCGAAAAACTGGTGCCGGCCTTGTGGGATTCCCTGCCGTTTGCCCCAACGCGCGCCCAGCGCCGGGTCGTCGCCGAGATCGCCGCGCAGATGCAGGGGCCCCAAGTGATGAATCGCCTCGTCCAAGGCGACGTCGGGTCGGGCAAGACCTTGGTGGGGCTGTGCGCGATGCTGACGGCCGTGGAAAACGGCTACCAAGCGGCCATGATGGCCCCGACCGAAATCCTCGCCGAGCAGCACTTTTTTACCATCAAGGCCCTGGTCGCCCCCCTCGGCCTGACCACGATCTTTCTCAAGGGCGGCCAGCGCAAGGCCCTGCGGCAGGAGCGGTTGACCGCCATTGCCAGCGGCGCGGCCCACATTGCGGTGGGCACCCACGCGCTGATTCAGGAGCAGGTACAATTTGCGCGCTTGGGGCTGGCGGTCATCGACGAGCAACACCGCTTTGGGGTGGTGCAGCGCGGCGCGCTCTACAAGAAGGGCGCCAAGCCCGATTTGCTCGTGATGACGGCCACGCCCATCCCGCGCACCTTGGCGCTGACCCTGTACGGCGAGCTAGACGTGTCGGTCATCGACGAGCTGCCTCCCGGGCGCAAGCCGATTCGCACGGCTGTCCGCGGCCACGAGCGCCGCGCGGCGATCTTTGAGTTTGCCGGCGATCAGGTGCGGCAAGGGCGGCAAGTGTACGTGGTATATCCGCTGATCGAAGAGTCGGAAAAGGCCGATTACAAATCCGCGCTCGAAGCCTACGACGAGCTGCGTTGCGGCCCATTGGCCGACTTTGCAGTGGCCTTGCTGCACGGGCGCATGGTGGCTGAAGAAAAGGCCGCGGTCATGGAGGATTTTAAGCAAAACCGGGTCCAAGTCTTGGTCTGTACCACGGTCGTCGAGGTCGGGGTAGATGTGCCCAATGCCACGGTGATGATCATCGAACACGCCGAGCGGTTTGGCTTGGCGCAGTTGCACCAGTTGCGCGGTCGCGTGGGGCGCGGCGGGGAGCAGTCGTTTTGCATCCTCATCAGCTATGCCCGCGCCGGCGGCGAGTTGGCGGATTCGCGCACACGGCTCCAGACCATGGAGCACACCCAAGACGGCTTTGCGATCGCGGAAAAGGATTTGCAACTGCGCGGGCCGGGCGAGTTTTTCGGCGTGCGCCAAGCCGGGCTGCCCGCGTTTAAGGCGGCCGATTTGGTCGCCGACGGGGCCTTGCTGCAAAGCGCGCGCCAAGAAGCCAGGCGGATTGTCGCCAGCCCATAGGAGACCTACCATGCAAAACGCAAGCCTCATTTCGCCGGCGGATTTCGTCGGGCTCGACGCGGTGACGCATCTGTGTACCGGGGGCGAAGGTCCTTGGCTCACCGGGCAGAGCGCGGTGTACGCAGAATTTGTCCAGTACAAAAGCAGGGGCGACCGCGGGCGACGCGCCCTCTACGCCCGCGGCGACCGCTGCCGCCAGCGCATGGGGCAGTTGTGGGGAGTGCCGGCCGAGCGCATCGCCTTTATGCCCTCGGCCGCTGAGGGCATGGCTTGGTTGGCGCGGGGCTTGGACTGGCGGCCGGGCGACAACGTGGTCACCACCAATTTGGAATTTCCCTCGGTGGCGTACAATTGGCGCAATGCGCGTCAGCACGGGGTTGAGCTGCGGCTGGTGCCGCACCGCGACTGGCTGGTGCGGGAGGACGAGCTGTTGGCCGCAGTCGATGAGCGCACTCGGGTCTTGGCCGTGAGCCAAGTCAGCTTCTACACGGGGCAAAACCTCGATATTGAGCAGCTTGCGGCCGGGCTGGCTGGCCGCGACGCGCTCTTGGCGGTTGATGCGACCCACGCGGCCGGGGCGGTCGCCGTGCCGGCCGCGTGCGCCGACTTGTGCGTCAGCTCGTGCTACAAGTGGCTGTTGGCCACCCACGGGGTCGCGCCGTGTTATCTAAGCCCCCGGGCCGAGGTGTGCGTGCGCAGCACGGCCTTTGGCTGGCGCAACTTGGCGGTGTGGCCGGCCCAAGGAGCGGAACGCGCCCTCGATGCCGATGAAAAGCCAATGCCCGATAAAATGGAGCCGGGCAATCCGGCCATGGTCGCGGTGCTTTACCTCGACTACGCCTTGGGGCGGCTGTTGGACGTGGGAATCGACCGGATAGCCGAGCACAACCGCGACTTATCCGAACAAATCAGCGCTGGGCTGGCGCGGCTCGGCCGGCCGGTCATTTCCCCGAGTGCCCGGCCCCAGCGCTCGGGCAATACCTGCTTTGCGGACGCGGACGCGCACCGGCTGTGCGAAGCCCTCGCCGACCGCGGGGTGTTGGTGTGGGGGGAATACGGGCGGGTGCGGGTCTCGGGGCATTTGTACAACAACAGCGGCGATGTGGAGCGGTTCTTGGCGGTCTTGGGCGAGTTGGTGTAGGGAGGCGAGGACGGCAGAAACCGCGGCGGCATGAGCGTCAAAAGCAAAGTAGAGGAGTAAAACGAGATGGATGGAGTAAGTATTGCGCTAATCATTGTCGCCTTCTTGGCGATAATCGCGTTGTTGATCGCCGTTAGTGCGTTGAGATCGAACGCGACCGTTAATCGCGAAAAGGCCGAACTTGCCACAGTCAACGCTCGGCTGGAGAGCGACCTGAAGAACTTAGAGGTGCAAGCCGAAGCCGCACGGCAAGAAGCTAGCGAGGTTGACGAACTACGAATCACCAACGCGCAGTTATCCCAGCGTCTGGAGACCGAGTCGGAATTGCTGACGCAGATGACGCAGGCCAAAGAAGCCGTTGATCAGCAGCTAACGGAATTGCAGGATCAGTTCCAATCGTTGAATGCTGAAAAGGCTCGACTGGAGAGCGATCTGGAGAATGCGCTCGCGAAGGTGGCAGAACAGGCCGAGTGGGTGGAACATTCAACGGCCGAATTTAGGGCCATGTCGTCGGAGGTCTTGGCGGAGCAGCGGAAGTCGTTTATGGACACGGCGAAGGCGACGCTTGAGGAGCGTGAAAGGGCCGTGGAGCAGATGGTAAAGCCGTTGGCGGAGCAGATCAACGCTCTGGACAAGTCGCGAGTGGAAAGTTCAGCTTCTCTGAAGGAGCAAATCGAGTTGCTGGTACGGTCTAACGACCAAGTGGCGAACGAGGCACGTAGTCTATCCTCGGCACTATCGAAGCCACAGGTGCGTGGGGCATGGGGAGAAATGCAGGTCGAGCGCGTACTTGAACTCGCCGGGCTACAGAAAGGCATCCACTACACGACGCAGGACAGCGACCAAAAAGGGGGTCGTACTGACTTTATCGTACATCTGCCGCATGACCGGGACATCATCCTCGACTCAAAGGTTGTGCTGTCAGCACTGCAAGAAGCAGGTGATGCGAAAACGGACGATGTACGTGAGGAGAAACTGAAGCGTCACGCCGTGCAGATGCGGTTGTATGCGGAGAATCTGGGTTCCAAGGAGTATTGGAGCAATCTGCCGGAGACGGCCGACTTCGTGGTGATGGTCGTACCGGAGTTCGCATTGGCACCCGCCGTTGAGCGCGAGCCCGCACTCATTGAACGAGCCCTTGAGAATAAGGTCGTGATAGCGACGTACTCGACCTTGGTGGCGTTGCTAAAGTGCGTGGCGATGGGTTGGCAGGAGCGGAATATCACGGATGAGGCGCATGAGATCGGACAGCTAGGTAGAAACCTACACGATCGTCTGGCGATATTTGCCAAGCATCTAGGACTAGTGGGACAGGCACTGGACACAGCGGTGTCGCATTACAATAACAGTGTAGGTTCGTTCGATGGGCGGCTGTTGCCGCAGGCGCGTCGGTTCTTGGAACTCGGCGTCGGCACGACACGTGAGATTCCCACCTTGAATCAGATCGACCAGAACTCGCGACGTTTGCAAAGTACCGAAGCTTGATAAACGGAAGTTGGCTATGGCGATCATCCATCAAAAGTGCGTAAGTAGTGATGTAGGATATGTTATAGGGGCTTAGGTTCTTCATCCGGTAGGCGTCAGGGCTAGGCTTCACCGAAGACAACTACAGGAGGTTGCTTTATGAGTACATATTGGGATTGGCCCGGTTCCCGCTGGTGGCGCGTTGACTTCCATACGCATTCTCCGGCCTCACATGATTTCGGGAGCCAATCGGAGCGCGATGCTCAGGACTGGGAGTGCTGGATTAAAGCCGTACGCGATGCTGAAATCCAAGCGGTCGCGATCACGGATCACAATACTGCCGAGGGTATCTCCAAGCTAAAGCAGGCCGCTGCCAGCATGGAAGACGCCCCGGTGCTCTTCCCCGGAGTAGAGATTACCGCCAGCGACGGGGTCCACCTGCTCTTGCTGATGGACCCGGATTGTAAGCAAGAACACATCGACGAGTTTCTCGCCAAAGTAAAAATTCCCGTAGATAAACGGGGAGCCGAGACTGCCCGTTCTCCACTAGGCGTTGAGCAGATTTTAGAAGAGTGCGGGGGGGACACCCTGATCATCGGTGCCCATGTCAACACAGATGCGGGACTGCTCCAAGAACACGATGGCCAGCAGCGGATCGCAGTGCTGCGACATCAGAATTTGGCCGCAGTCGAGGTTCACCCGACCAAGAAGATCGACGAAAGCTGGCTCGATGGAAGCCGTTCTGAGATTAAGCGGCGACTTCCGCAGGTGTGGGCCTCCGACGGTCATGACTTCAACGAATTGGGCCGGCGTTTCACTTGGGTAAAAATGACGCGCCCGAACCTAGAGGGGCTACGCTTGGCGCTGCTGGATGGTGCCGCTTCCCTCAAACCGGCAGCTCGGGAGGAGCCGGGCGATCCAAATGTCCACGCCGACTTGGCCATTGAGAGCATTACCATTGATAAGGGCAAATTCATTGGTCGAAGTGAGCCGATTACGGTCGAGTTCAATCCGTGGCTGAATGCGATTATCGGCGGACGCGGCACCGGCAAATCCACACTCATTGACTTCTGCCGCAAGACGCTCCGCCGAGAAGCGGAACTCAACAGCAGCGACAGTAGCGAAGAAGGCTCACTGCGAAGTTTGTTTGATCGCCGCATGCGCGTTTCCCCATCGCGCCGGGAGGAGGGCCTGCTGACGGATGAAACGCTTATCGAGATCGTGTATCGGAAAGACAGCGAGTGCTTCGTCCTCTCTTGGGACCAGAACGGATCGGCACACCCCATCGCTCGCTTGGATGGAGACGAACAAATTCCCGAAGAGGGCGATATCCGTGCGCGCTTTCCGGTGCGTATCTACAGCCAGAAACAGCTATTCGCCCTCGCCCAAGATCCGAACGCGCTGCTCACGGTCATTGACGACAGTGAAACCGTTGATGGGACGGGCCTGAAACGACAGATCACACAGCAGGAGACCCGCTATCTGTCTCTATGCGCCGGAGCGCGTGCGGCGTATAAGCAAGCGGACGGTCTGCCGACACTCCGAGCGTCGCACGCGGAGGTGCGACGCAAGCTGGATATCCTCGAGGGGGGTGGACAAGCGCAGCTATTGAACGTGTATCGAAAGCGACGTCAGCAGGATGAAACTTGGCGAGCGATTCTCGAGGCGGCTTCGCAAGCGGTGGAATCTGTGGGAGACAGCGCGGCAGAGCTTTCGGTCGCCGATCTCAATATAGAAGCCGAGGACGAGGACGATTCAGCACAGGCGAGTCTTGTGCGTATGCACGAAACGCTGAGACGGACCGTCGCAGACCTTGAGAGCAGGGTACGCGGGAGTGTAGAGCAAACTCGGCGAGATATCGATGCCATTGACAAGGGCGCGGACGCTGAACAGTGGCGGACGGCAGTGGAGGACAGTGAAAACGAATTCCGGGAAGCATCCGCCCGACTCGCCCAAGAAGGTATTTACGATCCGAACGAGTACGGAGACTTGTTGGAACAGGAGGCTACGCTCGGGCGAGAAATTGAAGCCTTGGAAAAAGAACAGAAGCGGGCGGAGGAACTGGAAAGTGAGGCCGCTAAAACTCTTGCCGAATACCGCAGGCTACGCTGTGAGTTGAGCAACAACCGCCGGAACTTCGCGGAGAAGGCGTCAGGCGAGAGCATCCGCGTTGAAATAGACAAATACGCAAATTATCAGAACCTCGCGGAAGAGTTGAGCGAGATCTTGGGCATTGAGCACTTTGCGCGCGACCGTCAGGAGCTCGCCCGGAGAATTCAGCCCAAACAGGGTCAATCATGGGAGCGGGCGAAGCTCGATGGTGTAGTTACAGAGATGCGTCAGTTTCTTTCGGGAGATCGAGGTTTCTTGAAGATGAAAGACCCGCGTTTTGGGCCAGCCCTAAAAAAAGTTCCACCCGAGAGGATTGATCGGCTCGCTGTGTACCTTCCAGAAGATGCTGTTAAGGTCCGTTTCAAAGATCGTGGGGACTGGAGGCATCTCACCCAAGGATCACCGGGCCAGCAAACGGCTGCGCTGTTGGCCTTTGTCTTGGGCTATGGTGCCGAGCCGATCATCCTAGATCAGCCCGAGGACGACTTGGACAACACCCTGATCTACGAACTGCTGGTCCGTCGGCTGAGGGAAACCAAGACTAAACGCCAAGTTATCGTCGTCACCCATAATCCCAATATCGTCGTCCACGGCGACGCCGAACTCGTGCTCTCGCTCGAGGCCAGAGATGGCCAGAGCCACATTGCCTGTGAAGGGGGCCTTCAGGAAAGGCGGGTTCGCGCAGAAATCTGTCGCGTGATGGAGGGTGGCCGGGAGGCTTTCGAGAGTCGCTACCAGCGGATTATGTCCCCGCAGGGATTGGAACTATGATGGAACGAGATGAGTTAGCGCGGCGCATCCGCCTCGGCGAGGACTCGACGTTGGAACTCAAGCGGGTACTGCTGGCTGGCTCCAAGATCACGGCACTTGGGCGCACCGAATTTGCCGATGAGTTGGCCAGCATGGCTAATGGTCGGGGAGGGACCATTGTACTGGGGGTTGAAGACCGGAGCCGCGAAGTCTTGGGCATCCCTGTTGAGCGGTTAGACGCGGTCGAAGCGTGGGTGAGGGAAATCTGCAACGATTCCGTGAAGCCTCCACTCGACGCGGAGATCCGAAAGGTTGAACTTCCCAGCGCAGACGGCAGTCTCGTTGCCGTAATTTGCGTCGAAATCGTCCGCAGTCTGTTTGTCCACAAAAGTCCAAGCGGCTATTTCCGCAGGATTGGCAGTTCAAAACGCGAGATGTCTCCTGAGTTGCTCGCCCGGCTGTTCCAAGAGCGCAGCCAGAGCCGCGTAATTCGGTTTGACGAGTCGCCGGTGCCTAGGACCGCACCGGAAAATCTGGATGATGGATTGACTCGCCGATTCTTACGGGAAGATGGCGTTTTGACCGAGGACGATCTGCGTAAACTTCGGATCGTCGCCAACGACGAAGACGACATCGCACGAATCACAGTCGCCGGTATGCTGTTATGCACTCGCGATCCGGGACAGTGGATGCCGCATGCACAGATTCAGGCGGTGAGCTATGCGGGCGAGCGACAGGACATCAATTACCAAAGCGATGCACGCGACTTTGGTGGGCCGCTTGATGATCAGATTATTGAGGCGTTGCACTTCGTGCGCCGGAATATGCGGGTGGCAGCCATGAAAACGATGGCTCGGGTGGAGACCCCTCAATTCAGCGAGCGAGCGGTTTTTGAGGCACTCGTCAACGCGGTTGCCCACAGGGATTACTCAATGGTGGGTGCGAGGGTGCGGCTACATCTGTTCGGGAACCGGCTCGAACTCTATGTACCAGGAGCACTGGCGAATACGCTCACGCCAGACAGTATGGATTTGCGGCAATACAGCCGAAACGAATTGATCGTTTCGCTGCTGGCGCGTTGCCCGGTTTGGGAGGGCGAAAAACTGGGACGAACGCATATAATGGATCGAAGAGGGGATGGAGTGCCGATCATTCTAAACGAGAGCCGCAAACTCTCGGGCCGTCGCCCCGAGTACCGCTTGATTGACGACAGCGAATTGCAGTTGGTGATTTGGGCCGCGGCGTAGCCCTATCAATCGCCAAAGAACTCTCGGTAGAGCGAGCGCACGGCTGCGGGAATGTCTGCGGCCGCGATGCCGAACATCATGCTGACTTCGCTCGACCCCTGATTGATCATTTCTATGTTGACCGCGGCGCGGGCAAAGGCCGTGCAGGTGCGGGCGGCCAAGCCAATGGTGTGGTGCATGCCTTCGCCGACGACCATCACCAAGGCGAGGCCGCGGGCAACCGACAGCTCGTCTGCTGCGAGCTCGGTGCGGATCCGGCGCAGCACGCGCTCTTGGGTCGCGTGGTTGAAATGCGCCTCGCGCACGATCACCGACATGTTGTCAATGCCCGAAGGCGTGTGTTCAAAGGGAATCCCCTCGTCCTCAAAAATGGCCAGCAAGCGGCGGCCAAAGCCCACTTGGCGATTCATGAGGTACTTGCTGATGTAGATGCTGCAAAACCCGTCGGTCGCGGCAATGCCAACGACCGGGCGGTCGCCGATTGGGCGCTGGGGGACGATGCGGGTGCCGGGGGCCTGCGGATTGTTGGTGTTTTTGACGACGACCGGGATTCCGGCGTGGAACACGGGTTCGAGGGCCTCGTCGTGAAATACGGAAAACCCCGCGTAGGACAGCTCGCGCATCTCGCGGTAAGTGATCTCGGAAACGGCTACTGGGTCGGGCACGAGCGCGGGATTGGCCGCAAAGACCGAGTCCACGTCCGTGAAGTTTTCGTACAGGGTCGCATCGACGGCCGCGGCGAGAATCGCGCCGGTGATGTCCGAGCCGCCGCGCGAAAAGGTGACCACGCGGCCGGTGGGCGAATAGCCAAAAAACCCCGGGAAAATGGTGATGCCCGGGCGGTTTTTGAGCTGGCGCAGCTTGCCGTAGGACGCTTGCAAGACGCGGGCATTGCCCGGCTCTTCCGAGAGCATTAAGCCGCCTTCGCCCGGGTCGAGATAGTAGGCTTCGGCCCCGCTGTGGCGCAGGTATTCGGCCACTAGACGGGCGCAGTTGTCCTCGCCGCCGGCCTTCATGGCGTCCGCGTAGAGTGCCTTGTCGTGCGGGTCCATGGCCAGGCGCCGCTCAAAGTCGGCGACAATGGGCGCAAGCGCGGTATCCGGCAAGCCGAGATCGGCGACGAGGGCGGCATAGCGGTCGATGACGCGGGCCAGCGCGGTGCGGCCATCTTGGTGGGTTAGCTGGGCGCGAACCACCTCGATGAGGAGGTCGGTTACTTTGGAGTCTTGCGGGTCGCGCTTGCCCGGGGCCGAAACCACGACGAGCCGGCGCGCTGGATCGGCGGTGACGATGGCGCAGATTTGCTCTATTTGCTCGGCGGACGCAAGGGACGTGCCGCCGAATTTGGCTACTTTCATCGGGTCTCTTTGCGAATCAAGTTCGCTCTATAAAAAATGCACGAATCGCCATTTTTACAAATTAGTCTTTTGTGATTATCTTAAAACGCTTATCACGGCCCCAGCGGCCCCTACGGCCCCCATCCCACGCGAAGGTTCACGATGAAAGCAGTGCGTTTCCACCAGTGCGGTGGCCCTGAAGTCCTCACCTATGAGGACGTGCCCGCGCCCACCCCGCGGCCGGGCGAAGCCGCAGTCGCAATCAAAGCCATCGGCTTAAATTATATCGACACCTATCACCGCGAAGGGCTGTACCCAGTCGAGCTGCCCTGCATCCCCGGCATGGAAGCCGCTGGAGTTGTCGCTCGGGTCGGCGAGGGCGTGCAGGGCGTGCAGGTGGGCGATCGCGTGGCTTATGCCGGGGTGATGGGGTCGTATGCTGAAGAAGCTGTCGTGCCCGCGGACCGCTTGGTTCCGCTGCCGGCGGCCGCGTCCTATCCGGTGGGGGCCGCCGCTTTGCTACAAGGCATGACGGCGCATTACCTCGCTTATGGCTCCTATCGGCTGGGGCCTGAAGACACAGCCCTCATCCACGCCGGGGCGGGCGGTGTGGGCCTGCTCCTAATTCAGCTCGCCAAGCGGTGCGGGGCTCGGGTGTTTTGCACGGTCTCGACCGCGGAGAAGGAGCAGCTAGCGCGGAAGGCGGGGGCGGACGAGGTCATCCGCTATACCGAGCGCGACTTTGAACGGGACATCATGGCACTCACCGAGGGGCGCGGCGTGGATGTGGTGTACGATTCGGTGGGCCGGGCGACCTTTGACAAGAGCTTGAACGTGCTTAGGCCGTTGGGCTACTTGGTGTTGTTCGGTCAGTCGAGCGGCCCGGTTCCCCCCCTTGACCCCGGCATCCTCAGCACTAAGGGATCGCTCTTTTTGACGCGGCCCACCATGCTGCACTACATCCAGACCCGCGCGGATCTATTGGAACGCGCCAACGCGGTGTTAGCATGGATCGCGGCCGGCGAGTTGGTGCTGCGCATCAGCACTCAGTTCGGCTTGTCGGACGCGGCTGATGCCCACCGCGCCTTGCAGGGGCGCAAGACGACCGGCAAGGTCGTCCTCATACCGTGAAGCAGCCAAGGAGACAGGCGATGACAGAGGCAGATTCAACGGCGGAACGCGGCGCGGACTTTGCCGAGCTGCTCGACGCCGAAGGGGTCCCCCCGGCCCCGGCCATCCATTCGGTCGCAATCGGCGACGAGGTCAGCGGCGTGATCGTCAAGGTCGAGGACGAGCATAGCTTTGTGGAATACGGCAGTCGGAACGAGGCCGTAATTCGCACCAGCGAGCTCAAAGGGCCCAATGGGAAAATGGGCTATGAGGTCGGCGACCCGATCGTGGCGTTTGTCGTGGGGGTTGAAGACCCAGTCCAGCTCAGCCGGGCGCTGAGTCGCCAAGACGATCAAGCCGACTTGCTCTATCAAGCGTACAAGGCCGGGCTGCCGGTTGAAGGCCGGGTCGACGCGGTCAATAAGGGGGGATTGGGCGTGACCATCGAGGACGATGTGCGCGGCTTTTGCCCGATTTCGCACGTCGATACCCAGTACGTGAAAAGTGCCGAGGAGTACCGCGGCCAGACCTTGGCCTTCAAAATTATCAAGTTCCGGCACCAAGGCCGCGTCATCACCCTGTCGCGCCGGGCCTTGCTCGAAGCCGAGCGGGATAAGGCCGCCGGCTTGGTGCGGAGCCAGCTAAAGAAGGGCGCCCAACTGGCCGGCAAGGTGAAGCGGCTGGAGTCTTTTGGGGCGTTTGTCGATTTGGGTTCGGGCGTAGAAGGCTTGGTCCACGTCTCGGAAATCAGCCATGGCCGCGTCGGCCATCCCAAAGAGGCCCTCGCGGTGGGGCAGCCGGTCCAAGTCGAGGTCTTGCGCACCAAGGACTTGGGCAAGCGGCGCAAGGAGCGGATATCGCTTTCGCTCAAGGCACTGGAAAAGGATCCTTGGGAAGCGATAAAAGAGCGGTTCCCAGTCGGCACGGTCGCCGCGGGCAAGGTCGATGGGCTGGAGGATTTTGGCGCGTTTGTCGAGCTGGCCGAAGGGGTGCGCGGGCTGGTCCACGTCTCGGAGATCGCGGACCGCCGCATCGGCCACCCGCGCGAGGTGCTCTCGCTCGGGCAAGAGGTCAAGGTGGTGGTGCTCGAAGTGGATGGCCGCCAACAGCGTTTGCGCCTGTCGATCAGCCAAGTCGATGCCCTCGAATCCAAGGCCCATCTCGTCGAGTTCCGCCAGCGGCAGCAGCAGGAGCAAGAGCAGGAAGCGGGCAGCAGCGCCATGCTCGACGCGCTCCGGCGCGCCAAGTTGACGGACTAAAGATGGGGCTGACCGACGCCATTTTTGTCCACCCGCGCCCTGGGTACTACGGGGAGTACGGTGGGGCCTTCATCCCCGAAATTCTCCGCACCACCCTCGACGAATTGAGCCAAGTTTTTGCGGACGCGCGCCGCGACCCGTCCTTTTGGGCGGAGTTTGAGCAGGTGATGCGGACGTATTCCTGTCGGCCCACCCCGATTACCGCGCTCGAAAACCTCTCCCGCGAACTGGGCGGGGCGCGGATCGTTCTCAAGCGCGAAGACCTCAACCACACCGGCGCCCACAAGGTCAACAACGTCATGGGCCAAGGATTGTTGGTGCGCCGCATGGGCAAGCGTCGGGTCATCGCCGAGACCGGGGCTGGCCAGCACGGCGTGGCCACGGCGACGATGGCCGCCCGCTTGGGGCTGGAATGCACCATCTACATGGGGGCGGTCGATGTGGAACGCCAGCGGCCCAATGTGTTCTGGATGGAGCAGTTGGGGGCCGAGGTGGTTGCTGTGACCGATGGCTCGGCCACGCTCAAGGACGCCATCAACGAGAGCCTCCGCGATTGGGCCTATTCCATGGCCGACACGCACTATGTGCTCGGCACGGCTTGTGGCCCGCATCCCTTCCCGCAAATCGTCGCCTATTTCCAGCGAATCATCGGCGAGGAGAGCCGCCAGCAGATGTTGGACTCGGTGGGGTGCCTGCCCGACAGGGTGTACGCCTGCGTCGGCGGCGGCTCCAACGCCACCGGCCTATTCTTGGGGTTCCTCGACGACGCGGCTGTCGAATTGGTCGGGGTCGAAGCGGGAGGTCGGGGGCTGGAGACCGGGGCGCACGCCGCTCGCTTGGCCGGCCGCGTCGGCGTCCCCGGGGTCGCCCAAGGCTACAAGACGTTCTTCTTGCAAGACGACGAGGGCCAGATGCGGCACACGCACTCGGTGGCGGCCGGGCTCGATTACATCGGCGTCAGTCCGATTCTCGCCCACTTAGCCGAGGTGGGCCGGGTGCGCATGGAGGCCGCGACCGACCGCGAAGTGCTCGCAGCCCTCAAGCGGATGATGCGCCGCGAGGGGATCATCGGGGCACTCGAAAGCACCCACGCCTTGGCCGGTGCCCTGCGCGAAGTTGGCGAGATGACGCCCGACCAAGTCGTGCTGATTGGCCTGTCGGGCCGCGGCGACAAGGACATTTTCACGATCGCCAACGCGCTACAGGACGAAAACTGGCAGCGCTTCCTCGCCGATCAGGCCGCCCGCTCGTGAATCTGCAAGCCTATATTGAGGAGCGGCTCGCCGAGCGCAAGGTGCTGCTGATGACGCATCTGATCGCCGGTTTCCCCTCGCTGGAGGCCAACTGGCGGATGCTGGAGATCATGGCCGAGGTCGGGGTCGATTTGGTCGAATTGCAAATGCCCTTTAGCGAACCCATCGCCGACGGGCCGACCTTTGCCCAAGCCAACCAACAGGCCCTCAAAAGCGGCCTCGCGCTCGACCAGTACTTCGACCTAATGCAGCGGGCGACCGCAGCCTTTCCCTTTCCGCACTTGATGATGGGCTACTACAACACGGCGTTCCGCTTGGGGCATGGCCCGTTCTGCCGCCGCTTGGCCGCGAGCGGGGCCAGCGGCTTTATCCTGCCGGACCTGCCAGTCGAAGAGTACGGCGACCTGTGGACCGCCAGCGCGGAGTGCGAGCAAACGCCGATTTTGCTGATGGCCCCGACCAACACCGAGCAGCGGCTGCGCCAAATCGGCACCCAAGCCCAAGCGTTTGTCTATGCGGTGGCCCGCAAGGGCGTAACCGGCCGCCAGACGGACTTAGACGATGGCCTCTATCGGTTTATCGCCCGCTGCCGTGCGGCGACCGACCTGCCGCTGGGCATTGGCTTTGGCCTCCGCAGCCGGGAAGATGTGCGCCAGCTACAGGGCCGAGCCGAAATCGGCATCGTCGGCTCAGTGCTTTTGGAAGTCTGGGAACGGGAAGGCGAAGCGGGCTACGCCGCCTTATTACGCACCTTGGCGGCCGGTCGCGATTGACGTAACGCCATGCGCCCCGTCGCATGGCGTGTGCGCCCCGTCGCACGACAGGGCGTTATCAATCCATGTACAACCCCCCATTAACATCGATGGTCTCGCCGGTGATGTGCCGGGCGTCGTCCGAAGCTAGAAAGAGGGCGCAGTGGGCTACGTCTTCGGGCTGGCCGGCCCAGCCGAGGGGGATGGAAGCCTTGAGTTGGTCGTGTTCCGGGGCCGCGGTCATGGCGGTGTCAATCACCCCGGGGGCAATGGCGTTGACGCGAATCTGATGGGGCGCTAAGGCTCGCGCTAGGCCGATGGTTAAGGTGAGGACGCCGGCTTTGGCCGCGGCGTAGGGAGGGCCGGCCGCTAGGCCGCCGGTCTTGGCCGCTAGAGAAGTCATGTTGACGATGGCTCCTTGGCGGCGCACCTTCATCGAGGGGATGACCGCTTGGGCGCAGAGGAAGGGGCCTTTCATATTGACATCGACCATGCGGTCCCAGTCCGCTTCGCTGCACGATTCAAAAGTGGTATAGACCAAATACCCGGCGTTGTTGACGAGGATATCGATTTGGCCGAACTCCTCGAGGACGCGGCTCGTGCCGGCGCGGACAGAGGCTTTGGACGACACGTCCATTGCCAAGCCCAACGCGCCGATCGCAGCGGCCGTGGCACCGGCGGCGGCGGGGTCAACATCGGCGACAGCCACGCACGCTTCCTCGCGGGCAAAGCACTCGGCGATGGCCCGCCCAATGCCTCGACCGGCGCCGGTGATCAATGCGGTCTTGTGCTGTAATTTTCCCGGCATAACAAGTTCCCTAAGTTAGAGTCAGAAGATATGCCATTTTGCGCGGGGGCGCATGGCTTGCTAAATGCTGGGGAAAGGTCTATACATAAGGCCGCTTAGAGGAGCCACGCCGAACGTTGGGAATCGGGATTTTAAGTTATGAGAAACGTCATTGGAGTCATCCTCGGGGGAGGGCAAGGGACGCGGCTTTTTCCGCTGACTCAGCTTCGCTCGAAGCCAGCCGTGCCGATTGGCGGCAAGTACCGCTTAATTGACATTCCCATTAGCAATTGTCTGCACTCTGGGGTCAACCGCATCTTCGCCCTGACCCAGTTCAATTCCGCCTCGCTGCACCGCCACATCAGCACGACGTACCGCTTTGATTCCTTTTCCGATGGGTTTGTCGAAATTTTGGCGGCCGAGCAGACCCAAGATAGCGTCGCTTGGTATCAAGGCACGGCCGATGCGGTGCGCCGACAGCTCCGGCACTTGCTTTCGCGCCGGGCCGACCAAGTGCTCATCCTGTCGGGCGACCACCTCTATCGCATGGATTACCGCGCCTTTGTCGAAGAGCATCGAGCGCGGGGCGCGGACGTGTCGATTGCGGTCAAGCCGGTGACGCGGCAGGCCGCGCCCGCGCTGGGGATCGTGCAGGTAGATGCACAGGGGCGGATCGTGGATTTTCGCGAAAAGCCGCAAGACGCGGCCGAGCTAGAGGCCCTGCGGCTGCCAGCGACGGCCGATTCAGAGGAGGGCTACTTAGCCTCCATGGGCATCTACGTGTTTGAGCCCCAAGTCTTGGTCAGCCTGCTGATGAGCAGCGACCAAGACGATTTCGGCAAGCACATCATCCCCAGCGCGATCCACAAGGTCGGGGTTTTTGCCCATACCTTTGAAGGCTATTGGGAAGACATCGGCACCATTCGCTCTTTTTACGAGGCCAATCTAGCGCTGACGGACCGGCCGCCGCCCTTTGACTTTTACCGGGCCGACGCGCCGATCTACACGCACGCACGCTTCCTCGCTGGTACGCGGCTAGAGCATTGCCACATTGAGCGCGGGATCATCTGCGAGGGCTCGTACATTCAGTCGGCTCGGATCGAGCGGTCGGTGATCGGGATCCGGTCGGTGATTGGCGCGAACTGCCAGATCGCCCATACCATCGTCATGGGGGCTGATTCGGAGGAGTCGCCAGCCGATCGCGCGCGCAATGCAGCGCAGGGCCTGCCGAATGTGGGGATTGGCGCCAACACCAAAATTACCGGCGCGATCATCGACAAAAACGCCCGCATTGGCGAGGGCGTTTGCATCACCAACAAGGACCGCGGCGTCGAAGCCGGTGGGACTAATTACTACATCCGCGACGGGATCGTGGTGGTGCCTAAGGACGCGGTGATTCCGGCGGGTACGGTGATATAGCAGTCCTACATCCTTCAAGACTGGATTCCCGCTTGCGCGGGAATGACGCCTCATAGGGAAAAAAGACCGTGCCGATCAACATTCCATGCTTTCGAGTCATTTAGGACGGCTATATAAAGAAGCGAGTGGAGGTACAAAAAGGGGGACGGGCGTACCACTCGTCCCCCTTTTTGCGTCCGGTAAAAAAGCCCTATTTGAGCAGGGTCATCTTGCGGTGCAGGACTTGGTTTCCAGCGCGGAGGCGATAGAAGTACGGGCCGGCGCTGAGGTCCGACGCATCAACCGCGAGCGAGTAGGTGCCGGCCACGCGCCACCCTTCGGCCAGCGTTGCCACCTGTTGGCCGAGGGCGTTGAAGAGGGTCAACTCAACGTGCCCATCCGCCGGAATGGCAAAGGCAATGGTCGTGCTGGGGTTGAAGGGGTTGGGGTAGTTTTGGTTTAGGGTATAGGCATTGGGGATGGCGGCCAACACGGCCGACTCTGCGGCGATGACGGTTGGCAGCTCGTTGGTCTCGTTGGGCATGATGCCGGCCGCAGCGAGGAAGGTCCAGCCCGAAGTCCACAGTTCGTTGCCAAAGGCCCCGGCATGGTCAACTTGGGCGTAGAAGCCATCGTCGGGAATGGTGCCGCCGCTCCAAGCCGGGCTAGCGTCTTGGAGCCTAGGGTCGAGGCCGCCGTTAGTCGTGCGGGAAATGCCCTTGAGCAACGGGTCCACGAGGCGGTTGTTGTGGTCGGCGAAGTGAGCGAGGGCAAACTCGGGGACGAGATCCTCAACGGCTTCGCCAGCGCCAAAGCCCCACCAAATGTTGTCGGCCAAGACGAGATCGCCGGCCTCCAAGCGAGCGCGGCTGTCCTCACCGGATTCTAAGTCCTCTATATCGACGCCCTCCCCGGCGAAATCGGTGAAGATGCTGTTGTGGTATTGCCCCCCGGCGTTATCGCGGATTTTGAGCACCACGTCGTTGTCGCCGTTGGGGGAAAAAGCACCGGAGCCGATATAGGTGGCATTGTAGATGACCGGAATGGCATAGGGGGTGCCGTCCTCGGGCGTGGTGCCGCCGTCGTGCTCGCCAGCGCGGTTGCCGCTGTTTTCGCCTTGGATTGAGAACCAGAACTGGCCCTTGCCGCGGAAGCCTTCGTCGTAGTCAAAGGCGTCGTCGCCATTGAAGGCCGAAACCAGATACTGGGTGTTGACCGTGCCGCCGAACCACTCAAAGCCGTCGTCTTGGTTGTTGTACACCTCGACGTACTCGACGACCGTGCCGCGGCCGACGCCGCCCAAGGTCAGGCCGTTGATTTCGTTGCCGGCGCCGATGTCGGTGCCGCCGTGGCGGATGGACACGTAGCGAAAGACGCCGGAGTTGTCGCTGTCGTCGTCGCCGCCGTAGAGGCCGCGCGGCTCGGTGGTGGGAATCCCCTCAATGGGGGTTTCGCCCGGCTCGGAGTTGAGGCTCGCCCGACCGAGGATGATGACGCCGCCCCAGAGGCC
Source organism: Candidatus Latescibacterota bacterium (assembly GCA_965242865.1). Classification (GTDB taxonomy): domain Bacteria; phylum Latescibacterota; class UBA2968; order UBA8231; family UBA8231. Next base: position 1,791,666 of record CBDETK010000013.1, on the reverse strand, counting down.
GCGGGCGTCGAGCGGCAAGTCGGCGGGATCGCGGACGTCGTCGGCTTCGGCGGTGAAAATGATCGGTTTATCTGGAGTGCCCTCGGCAAAAATTTTGCCGCCGCGGGCCACGACGAGGGCGCTGGCGTTTTCGCCTCGTCCCGGCTTGCCCTTGATGACCGTGCCGGCCTGAATCGTCAGCGAGGAACCCTCGCCGACAAAAACCAAGCCGTTGAGCACGTACTCGTTGTCCGCGGTCCATTCCACGTTGGTGCCGACCGGAATATCGGCGTCGGTGACGCCGATGCGGGCCGCTGCAGCCAGGGTCGGCAACAGGGCGGTGCCGACCGCGAGCGTTATCTTGCGAAGCATAGTATCCTCCTGATACTGGATAAAAGTGGACGCCAGCGATCCGAACCGCTGGCGTCCATTAAGAACGCCCGAGCCTGTACCAATAATATGGCGGTACTGTGAACAGTTTGTTACAACCCCTCAGAAGCGTTCCTAAAATTGGAGTTTCGGTTTCTGATTCGGCTTGGTCCTTTGCTGGATTCCCGCTTGCGCGGGAATGACCGTACGAGTCATCAGGTAAGACTAGGCCAAAAGCAACATGAGTTTTAAGAACGCTTCTCAGCGGCTGTAACGGACCGCAATCGAGAACGAACGGCCCTTGTAGTACTGGCTGGCGATGTAATCGTGGCCTTGGTAGCGATACGCCTTTGCAAAGGAGGAATCGAGGAGGTTTTTGGCGCTCAGCTTGATCTGGTACTCGTGCCACTGCTGAGAGAAGGTGCAGTCGAGGGTGCCGCGCCTCTCCTCGAACACGTCTGGGGTTCCGCCGAGGCTGACTTCGGCCAAGCGGCGGCCAAAAAGGTTGTAGTAGATGCCGGCGGCCGTGCCGGTGGCGAAGTTGTCGTAGCTGAGATTGAGGTTCAAAAGGAAGGGCGATTGTCCCTGCAAGGAGCGCTCGTCGTCGGCTTGCGGGTCGAGGGCCCGGCGCAGCGTTAGCTCGGTGGAGTCGATTTTGACCCTGGAGCGGACCAGCGACAGGTTGCCGCCGGCGTGGAAGTGCTCTGGGAGGAGGAAGCCGAGGCCGTGTCGCCCCTCAAACTCAACCCCGGACACTTGGGCGGCTGCGACGTTTTGGAACTGAACCTCGCCGTTGACCGTGAGAATGACGCGCTCAATGGGGTTTTTGAAGTCCTTGTAGAACGCGCTGGCCGCGTACAGCTCGCCGGGGCTGCCAAAGTGTTCCCAGCGCAAGTCGTAGTTGTCGATCAGGGTCCGCTCTAGCGCGGCATTGCCGATAAAGGTAAAGCCGCCGACAAAGCTGAACGAGGCAAACGGGGCCAACTCGCGGAAGGTGGGCCGGGCGAGGGTGCGGCCGTAGGAAGTGCGCACATTCATGCCGGGGCGGATTTCCCAGACGGCGTTGAGCGAGGGCAGCAGGTCGTTTTCGGCGAGCCGGCCGGCGGGCTTGGTCGGGTCTTGGCTGGCCACGTCCAAGCGCGTGGCTTCGAGCCGGGTGCCCCCCACGAGGCGCAACTTGGTATGGAGGGGCAATTCGAGCATGGCGTAGCCCGCGTAGATTTGCTGGTCGCCGTCGAAATTGCTCGAAAGCTGGGTGGCGTCTTGGACGTAGGAGCCAAAGCGGTACTGCCGCCCAGCGCGGCGGGTGAGCCCGACCTTTTCGGCCTCGAAAAAGGTGTGGGGCTGGCCGTCGTAGTCGATGTCGTCTTGGTCAAATTCGTAGCGTCGCTCGCGGAACGTGCGCTGTTTGTCCAGCGCCAAGAAGCCGGTTTTGAGGTGGCTGTTGATCCCCTGCCATTGCTTGAAGGGCCAAGTCAGGTTGAGCTGGAATTCGCGCGTGCTCTCGTCGAGATCGCGGAAGTAGCGAGTGGGCAATGGGTAAATCGAGGGGGAAATTGAGTAATCCGTGACCGGGCCGCGGATGACCTCGTCGTTTTCGTCGCGCAGCACTTGGCCGTTTTCGTCGCGCAACGGGCGGTTTTTGGTGACGTAGTTGTTGGTAAAAAATCGCAGGTCCGGCTCTTCTTGAGCCGAAGAAGAAGCGGCCGCCGACCATTCGGCCCGCAGGGCGCGCAAGCCGCCAAAGTGGTGTTTACCGGCCAGTTGCAGCGATTGGATTTGGCGCTCGGTAAACTGCAAAACGCGCGTCTCGTACCGGGCCTCCTCTTCGAGGTCGCGGGGGAACGCGCCGGCTAGGTAGCGGGCAATGTCTTCGCTGTTGCGGTTGTACAGGTTGGTCGCGGACAACTCGTGCGTGGGCGCCGGCTTGATCGACAAGGTGACGAGGCTGCCCCAAGCGATTTCCTGCGCCCCCCGGGTGTCGGTGAGGTTAAAGTTGTTGGTCAGGGTGTTGGCTTCCCGGCTGGTGAGTTGCCAACGGGCCGAGGTGCCGTCGTCGTAAAAGGACGCGCTGTTGCTGTAACTGAGCGTCCCGAGGAAGCCAACGGGGCGGTCCCAGAGCGCAACTTGGTTGCCCACCGAGACCGAGTAGCTCTGGTTGAGCGGGGCGGTCGCGGTGGTGGGGGCCATGACCGAGGAGAACGCCTTGGAATACTCGTCGAGCCGCAGGGCCTTTTCCTCGTCGTTGTACGCCGCGCCCACATCGGGGATTTTTGCATCGCTGGCGGCCAGTGCCGTGGGAATTTCTCGCGTCCCGTCGTCGATGCCGATCCAATCGAGGCCGCCGCCCTCGTAGGTGAGGAACTGGTCGTTAAACGAGCTCTGGGTGTTAAATTGGGTCGAAGCCGAAACGGAGAGGGTGAAGTTATCGGGAAACGCCTTGGTGCCGATATTGACGGAACCGCCGGTAAAATCGCCGGGCTTGTCCGGGGTAAAGCTCTTGGTGGTGACGATATTGTCCAAGAGCGAGGTGGGGAAGAGATCCATGGGCACGGACCGCTTGTCCGGGTCGGCGTTGGGAAGCGAAGAGCCGTTGAGCTGGACCGAGCTGTAGCGGTCGCCTAGGCCGCGGACATAGACGTATTTGCCCTCCACCACCGAGGCCCCCGGTACGTGCGACATGGCCTCGGCCGCGTCGCCGCTGCCCGCCCGTGCGATTTCCTCGGCACTCATGGCGTCGCTGACTGCGGGGGCCTTTTGGCGTTCCTTGAGCAGGGCCGCGCCCGTATTGCGCAAAGCCTTGGCCTCGACGATGACCTCGCCGTCGATTTCTAGGGCTTCGGGCATCAGGGTGATGACCCGCTTGGCGACCGCGCCGTCTTGCACCTCAACCCCGATAATCGACGCATCCCGATAGCCGATCATCGAGCTGGCCAGCACATAGGTCCCGGACGGGACCTCAAAAAGCTGAAACCGCCCCTCGACATCGCAGGTCGTGCCGAGCTGGGTGCCTTCTAGAAAGACGATTGCGCCCACGAGCGGGTCGCCGGTCTGGCGGTCGAGAACCGCACCGGAGAGGGTGCCTTGGCCCAAGGCCGGACGGGCGAGAGCGAACAGGGCGAGGCCGACAATGGACAAGCAGTGCTTCATGGAAACCTCCCTTGGGGATTGGGTAAGTCAAAAACGATAGAGAGGCTGTGTTGAGAAGAGGTTACTCCGAAATTACAATTCGGTGACAAAGGGCCTTGAAGGGCGCGGTCTCAGCGCACGGCGAGCGAAAATCGTCACCATTTCGTAACAATACTGTAACGATGGCGTCATATTGCGAGCGGATTTTGTGGGTAGAAAAGAAATGAGGCCCAATTTCGCACCGGACGAGGGAGCGTTGTAACACAAATGCAAAAAACCATCCTGCCAATCGCCGCGTTGCTTTGCTGTTTGACCACCGCCGTTCAAGCCGAGGAAGGGACCATCCAAGGCGTTATGTTTGGCGAATACTACTACGTATTGAACGCCGAGCAGACCGCCAAGCGCAATGCGTTCCGGTTCCGCCGGCTGTACTTCACCTACCAAGAGGACATCGCCACCGACTTTGCCATTCGCTTCCGCCTCGAAGCCAAGGACGCGGGGTTTGGCCAAGGCGAGAAGATGCGGCCTTTCGTCAAGCACTCCTACGTGCAGTGGAAGGAGGTGTTGGGCGCGGCGGATCTATACTTGGGGCTTTCGGGGACGCCGACTTGGGCGGTCGCCGAAAAGGTCTGGGGATACCGCTCGATAGCCAAGACCGTGCTCGACCAAAACAAAATCGGCTCTTCGGCCGACTTGGGCGCGGCACTCAAGGGCAAGGCCGACCGGCTGAGGTATCACCTGATGATCGGCAACGGTCCCGGCCAAGGCCCCGAGGACGACCACGGCAAGAAGTTCTATGGTTCGTTGAGTTTTAAGGCTGGGGACCGCTGGGTGTTGGAAGGCTATGCGGACTTCAATGCAAAGCCAGCCGGTCGCAACGAGCGGACCTTCAAGGGCTTCGTGGGCTGGCAGGGCGCGCAGGGCGCGGCCGGGCTGGAGGTTTTCTCGCGCACCAACGAGCGGGCTAGCGGCAAAGACCAAGTCCTCGCCGGGGTGTCGGGCTTTGGCTCGCTGCCGCTAAGTCCGGTGCTCAAGGGCTTTGGCCGGTTCGATGCGGTGGCCGACGACGCAGAGGATGCCACCGATTGGCTCTTCATCGCCGGCTTCGACTATGCGGCCGCTACCGCCGTCCACCTGATGCCCAACGCGATCGTCGCGTTGCCCGAAGGCCGCGATGCCAAGGTTGAGGGGCGGTTGACCTTTTTCTGTACATTTTAATTCGCGTTGCTTGGTACGCGACCCTTCCGTTGCGTCCGGGATCGAGGGCGTCCCGCCCTCGATCCTTGGAAGGTTGTAACGCAAGTTTCATCCGCGAGACACGCGGATGTAACACAAATCCCGCAAACTGTACCAAATGGAGAAGGCAAAAATGAACAAAAGATGGCTCGGGATGGGGCTGATTTGGGTGTTTGCCGCGGGCGTCCACGCGCAGACAATCGCCATAGACGAGCGGATCGCGCCCTACGAGAAGGTGCGCGGCTTGGCTGGCAACGCCAGCAGCATTGGCTCGGACACCATGAACAACATGATGGCGCTGTGGTTGGAGGCTTTTCGCAAGTACTACCCCAACGTCAAGATCCAAATCGAAGGCAAAGGGTCGAGCACTGCGCCGCCGGCCTTGATCGAGGGCACGGCCCAGTTCGGGCCGATGTCGCGGCCCATGAAGTCGAGCGAGGAGGACAAATTCGACCGCGCCTTTGGCTACAAGCCCACGCCCTTGCGGGCCGCGCTTGACGCGCTGGCGGTCTTTGTCAACAAGGACAACCCCATTGAGGGCCTGACCCTGCCGCAAGTCGATGCGATTTTTTCCAAGACCCGCCGCAGCGAGTTCCCCCGAGACATCACCCTTTGGGGCCAGCTGGGGCTTGGCGGCGATTGGGCTAGGGCCCAGATCAGCCTGTACGGCCGCAACTCGGCTTCGGGCACCTATGGCTTTTTTAAGAAGCAGGCCCTGTTCAAAGGCGACTACAAGGACGAAGTCAAGGAGCAGCCCGGATCGGCGTCGGTCGTGCAGGGGATTACCGAAGACCGCTTTGCCATCGGGTACAGCGGCATTGGCTATCTGACCTCGGGCGTGCGCGTCGTGCCGTTGGCCAAGGCCGAGGGACGGGAATTTAAGCAAGGCTCCATGGAAAACGTGCTGAACGGCTCCTATCCCCTCGGTCGCTTCCTATACATTTATATAAACAAGGCCCCCGGCCAAGCCATGGACCCGCTCGTGCGGGAGTTTTGCGCGTTCATTTTCTCCAAAGAGGGGCAAGAGATCGTGGTCAAAGACGGGTACATGCCCGTGCCGTTTGAAGTGGCCCAAGCCGAATTGGCCAAATTGGATATCTAAAGGCCGTGACCCAAAAGCCCCATAAGCGCGGAATCACGCCGCGCGCCCGTGCGCTAGACTGGCTGGGCGGGCACTTTATCTCCTTTGGCGGCATCGGCATTGTGGCCGCTGTCTTGGGGATATTCGTCTTCGTCCTCGCCGAGGCATGGCCCCTGTTCCGCGCCCCCGCCCTAAAAGCAGAACAAGCGCACCGAGCGGTCGGCCCATTCGCCATTGGCCTCGACCCCTATTATCAGACCGCGTATGCGGTCGGCCCCCAAGAGGTGGATTTGTTGCGGTTGGACGACGGCCAAGTCATCCGCCGCGTACGACCAACTGAGCTGGCCGCTCGCGAGGTAACGGCCGCCCAGCGCGCCCCAAACGACGGTTTGGCGCTGGGCACGGACGACGGGCGCCTGCTGTTGGCGCAGGTGCGCTTTGCGCTCGACTACAGCAGCGGCCAGCGGCAGGTGGTGCCGCAATTTGCGACCGAGCGGCTCGTCGCGGTCGATCCGGCCGGCGAGCCGCTGGTGCAGGTGGCCTTTCGGCAAGGCGACGACGGCCGGTCGGCCGCCGCCGCGATTACAGCGAGCGGTCGCTTAGTGACGATGGTGGCCGAGCAGCAACAGGGCCTGTTGGGACCGGGCGAGCGCAAAGCAAAGCACTACGATCTAACGACCACCCTCAACGGCCAAGCCACCCAAGTACTGCTCGACAGCCGCATTCGCCAACTGCTCGTAGGCACCGACCAGGGCCAGGTATGCGAATGGCACCTAGGCACCACCGTAGCGCAAGCCCCCGTGCTTGCGACCTGCCTGACCGTCTCAGAGGTTCCCGTCTCCGCACTAGCATACGCCCTCGGCGAGCTCTCGCTGGTCGTCGGCGACGCGGCCGGCCGCGTCAGCGCGTGGTTTAAGGTCGAGGAGGCCGGGCAGCGGTCGTATCGCAAAATTCACGCCTTGGCCTCGCATGCAGCGGCTGTCACCCACATTGCGGCCTCTGCGCGCGACAAGCAGGTTCTCACGGCCGCCGCCGACGGAGCTATTGCCCTGCACCACCTGACCTCCGAGCAAACGGCCTTCCAACGGCCGGGCGACGCTCCGGTGGCCGCGTTGGTTTTCGCGCCCAAGGCCGATGGATTTTTGGCCCTCGGCCAAGACGGGTGGTTGCGGCGTTTTGCCCTGGACCATCCCCATCCCGAAATCAGCGCGGCCGTGCTGTTTGCCCCGATTTGGTACGAGGGGTACGAGGGCCGCGAGTACGTGTGGCAGTCCACCGGCGGCACGGACGAATTTGAGCCTAAGCTCAGCTTGGTGCCGCTGATTTGGGGCACGGCCAAGGGGACGCTCTACGCCCTGCTTTTCGCCCTGCCCTTGGCGGTTTTAGCGGCCATTTACACGGCTGAATTTGCCTCGCCGCGCGTGCAGGGCTTGGTCAAGCCGGCCGTGGAGGTCATGGCCTCCCTGCCGAGCGTCATCTTGGGCTTTCTCGCCGGGTTGTGGCTGGCGCCCCTGCTCGAATCGCACTTGCTGGGGACCTTGCTGCTGCTGCCGGCCGTGCCCGTCGTGGTCATGGCCGCGGCGTGGGCTTGGCAATACGCCCCGGCGGCTTGGGTGCGCCGAGTGGCCCAGGTGGGGGAGATGTACTGGCTCGGGGCGGTGACCCTGCTGGTTGCTGGGGCGGCGTACGCGCTGGGGCCGGTCCTCGAGGACTGGGCCTTTGACGGGCACTTTCTGCGCTGGCTGCGGCAAGACGCGGGCGTTGGCTACGACCAGCGCAACTGCTTGGTGGTGGGCTTTGCCATGGGCTTTGCGGTCATTCCCCTGATCTTCACCATCTGCGAGGACGCGCTTTCCAGCGTGCCCGGGCACTTGCGCGCCGGCTCGCTGGCCTTGGGGGCCACGCCTTGGCAGACGGCGATCAAGGTGGTGTTGCCCATGGCCCTGCCGGGCATATTCTCGGCCGCCATGATCGGCTTGGGCCGCGCCATCGGGGAAACCATGATCGTGCTGATGGCCACGGGCAACACCCCGATCATGGATTGGAACATTTTTAACGGCATGCGCACCATTTCGGCCAATATCGCCGTAGAGCTACCCGAAGCACCGCACCAAGGTACGCTCTACCGAGTGCTCTTCCTCAGCGGCCTGCTGCTGTTTACGGCCACCTTCTGCATCAACTCGCTGGCCGAGGTCGTGCGGCAGCGGTTGCGCGACAAGTACAATCGGCTGTGATGGGCTTTTGGCGGCGGGGCGACCCCTTTATCTGGCTCACGGGCGGAGCGTTGGCCCTGTGCTTGGCGATGATCGCCGGCTTGGTGGGGATCATCGTCTATCACGGTGCCGGCGCGTTCTGGCCGCAGAACTTGACCTTGTTGCGCCTTACAGACGACCGGCTCGTCTTGGGCAAACTGGTCGATCGCCAGCCCATTCCTGGGGCCGCCGGGCGCTATCGGGTGCAGCTAAAGGTCGGCAACCGCGACGTGTACGGGCAAGACTTCCGCTGGGTGGATGAATCGGCGATTGCCCAGCGCGAAACGCCGGCCGAGGCCGTGGTGTTCGAGCGGGTCGAGTGGGGGGACATGCACGGGGTTATCGCGGCCTTGTACGAGGAGGAGCGGCTGCTGGCAAAAGGGGCGGGGGGCTGGGACGCCTTACAGGGGCTGCTGGCCCAAGCCGATGAGTTGGGCGACCGCATCCACGCCCTAGAGCGCGGCCCCATCGGCGAGCTCAACCACGCGCTAGAGGAGGTGCGCCGGCAAGAGCGACGCTGGCAACGCGAGGGAAACGACGCCCAACTCGCCGCCAACGAGGCGCGCCGGCAAGCGCTGTGGGCCGAGTACGAGGCCCTGTCTGGGTGCTTGGACGAGCTGCGGGCGCAGCAGCAACGCTGGCAGGTGGAGGTCGCGCTGGCTGGCGGCGAGACGCGCCGCGTGGCGGTCGCGGCCATTGTCCGCGCCTATCGCCCCAATGCGATGGGCGTTGGGGCCAAGGCGCAGACCTATTTGTCCAAGGGCTGGGAGTTCGTGGCGGGCGAGCCGCGCGAGTCCAACACCGAGGGCGGCATATTCCCGGCGATCTTTGGCACCGTGATGATGGTGGTGCTGATGAGCTTGGCGGCCGTGCCGTTTGGAGTCTTGGCGGCGCTCTACCTGCGCGAGTACGCCCGGCAGGGCTTTTTGGTGCGCCTCGTGCGCGTTGCGGTCAACAACTTGGCGGGCGTACCTTCCATAGTCTTTGGCATGTTCGGCTTGGGCTTTTTCGTGTACGGCATCGGCGGCAGCATTGACCAGCTCTTTTACGCGGACGCCCTGCCGACGCCCACCTATGGCACCGGCGGCATTCTGTGGGCCTCCCTGACCCTCGCCCTGCTGACGGTTCCGGTGGTCATCGTTGCCACCGAGGAGGGCTTGGCGGCCGTGCCGCGGGAGATGCGCGAGGGCGCGCTGGCGTTGGGGGCGACCAAGTTTCAGATGATTTGGACCGTGGTGCTGCCCAGTGCTCTGCCCGGCATTCTCACCGGAGTCATCTTGGCCACGGCGCGCGGGGCCGGCGAGGTCGCGCCGCTGATGATCACCGGCGTCGTCAAGCTAGCGCCGGATTTACCCCTCGATGCGTTCGCGCCGTTTTTTCACTTAGAGCGCAAGTTTATGCATTTGGGCTTTCACATTTACGACGTAGGCTTTCAGGCGCCCAACGTGGAGGCGGCCCGGCCCATGGTGTACACCACGGCCCTGCTGCTGCTGGCCATTGTGTTGCTCCTGAACTTGACGGCCATTGTCGTCCGCAACAAACTGCGTAGGAAATACGCCCTGTCGGCCTTTTAGGAGACGCCATGAGCACGCCCCCTGCCCCGGCTGAAAACGCCATCGTCGAAGTGGAAAACCTGAGCCTGTTCTACGGCGAGACGCAGGCCCTGCACGACATTGACTTGGGCATTCCCGAGCGCGAGGTGACCGCGTTTATCGGCCCCTCGGGCTGCGGCAAATCAACGCTCTTGCGCTGCCTCAATCGCCTCAACGACCTGATCGAATCCGCGCGCATTCAAGGCGTGGTGCGGGTCAGTGGCCGCGACATTTACGCGCCCGATTGCGACGTGATCGACTTGCGGCGGCGGGTGGGCATGGTGTTCCAAAAGTCCAATCCCTTCCCCAAGTCCATCTACGAGAACGTGGCCTACGGCCTGCGGATCGCCGGAGAAAACCGCCGCTGGGTGCTCGACGAGGCCGTGGAAAAGAGCCTGCGGGCAGCCGCGCTGTGGGACGAGGTCCAAGACCGGCTCAAGGACAGCGCCATGGGCCTGTCCGGCGGCCAGCAGCAGCGGTTGTGCATTGCGCGCACCTTGGCGGTCGAGCCGGAGGTGATCCTGATGGATGAGCCGTGCTCGGCGCTGGACCCGATTGCCACCGCGCGCATTGAGGAGACCATCACCGAGCTGAAGTCCGATTACACCATCATCGTCGTCACCCACAATCTGCAACAAGCGGCGCGGATTTCGACCTACACGGCCTTCTACTATCTAGGCTCCTTGATAGAATTCAGCCAGACCGAAGACATGTTCACCAATCCCCGCCGCAAGCAGACCGAGGACTACGTAACCGGCCGCTTCGGCTGAGGCAAAAGGCACTATGGAACGCAAATTCGACCACCAATTAGACGAGCTCAAGCAGGATTTATTAAAAATGGGCGGGGCCGTTGAAGAGTCCATTGAGCAGGCCGTGCGCGCCCTCGTGGACCGCGACGACGCGCTCGTGCAGACCGTGATTGAGGGCGGCAAGAAGATCGACGACTGGGAAATCGGCGTGGAGGAGACCTGCCTGAAGATGGTTGCGACCCAAGGGCCGATGGCCAGCGACCTGCGGCTGTTGGCCTGCACCCTGAAAATCAACGAAGACCTAGAGCGGATCAACGACGAAGCCGTCAACATCGCCCAGCGCGCCGCAGTGCTCAACAAGCTGCCGCTGCTCAAGCCCCTGATCGACATCCCGCGCATGTCCGAATTGGCGCAAAGCATGGTCAAGGACGCTCTCGATGCGTTCGTGCGCCGCGATGTGGAGCTGGCCCGCGCCGTTGGTCGGCGCGACGACGCGCTCGACTTGTTGCGCGACCAGATTTTTCGCGAGCTGCTGACGTACATGCACGCGCCGGCGATTGGGCCGGACACCATCGACCGCGGCATCTATCTGATCTTGGTGTCGCGGCACCTCGAAAGGATTGGCGATCACGCTTCCAACATCGCCGAGAACGTGGTGTTCCTCGTGGAGGGGCGCATCGTGCGGCACCAAAAGGAAAATTGGTGGGAGGAAAGCGACGCATGAACGACAAAATTCTAGTGGTGGAGGACGAGCCCGACATCCTCGAATTGGTCGCGTACCATCTAGAACAATCCGGTTTTGCGGTCGCGCTGGCCGAGGACGGCGAGCAGGCCCTGAGTGCGATTGAGCGAGAGCAGGTCGGCCTCGTGGTCTTGGATTTGATGCTGCCGGGCATCAGCGGCTTGGAGGTCTGCCGCCTCCTCAAGCAAACACCCCGCACCAAGGACCTCCCGATCTTGATGCTGACGGCGCGGGCCGAAGAGGTCGATCGCATCGTCGGGTTGGAACTGGGCGCGGACGATTACTTGGTCAAGCCCTTTTCTCCGCGCGAGCTCGTGCTGCGCATCCGCGCCATCTTGCGCCGCATCGAGGGGGGCGACGAAGCGGACGCTGCCCAGATCGCGGCCGGGCCCTTGGTCATTGACCTCGTGGGATGTCAGGTGCAACTCGACCGCGATCCCGTCGAGCTGACGGCGACCGAGTTCAAGCTCTTGACGACCCTAGCGCAGCGGCGCGGGCGGGTGCAGTCGCGGGAGGAGTTGCTCAAGGTGGTGTGGGGGTACGAGTACATTGGGTATCACCGCACGGTGGATACGCACATCCGCCGCCTGCGGGAAAAGCTCGGGCCGGCCGCCGAGCTAGTCGAGACCGTGCGCGGCATGGGCTATCGCTTTCGCCGGGAGGGTCGCTAAGGTGCGGCTCGGGTGGATGTTGCTCCTGAGCAACGCGCTCTTGGCCGCGCTCGTCTGCTGGAGTGCCAACCTCGCGCTCGCGCTCGGGCTGACCGCGCTCTGGACTGGGGGCCAAATTTGGCTCTGGGGCCGCGCGGCCCGTCGGCAGGGAGCGCGGTTGCGCCAACTCGACGCCGCCGCACTCGGGGACGCGGCTTGGGGCGAAGGCTTCCATCCCGAGTTGGCCAGTGCCCTAGACGACCTCGCCGGGCGCATTCAACAGCGCGTCCAGCGGCTAGAGGGCGAAAAGAGCCGCTTGGAGGTCATCCTCGAAAGCATTACCGAGGCCATCTTGGTCGTCGATCGCGACAGCCGGGTGGTGCTGGCCAACAAGGCGCTGGCCAACCTGTTTGACTTAGACCCGCCGCTGGAGGGGCTGTTGACCGGCGAGGTCGTGCGGTACGCGGCCATCCAAGACGCGCTGGCTCAGTGTTTGGCCGAAGGGCGCAGCCGCGAAATGGAAGTGGAGCTGACCGGCGTCCCAGAGTGCCATTTGGACCTGCAGGTCGCGCCCATCCTCAAAGGGAACGAGTGCATCGGCGCGGTCGCGGTTCTCTACGACATTACGCGCCTGCGCCAACTAGAGCGGATGCGGCGCGACTTTGTGGCCAATGTGTCGCACGAGCTGTGTACGCCGTTGACCGCCATTAAGGGCTATGCCGAGATTTTATCCGACGGCGCGCTCGACGACCGGGCGACAGCCCGCCGCTTCACCGGCATCATTGAGAATCACGCCGATCGCCTGACCCACCTGCTCGGCGACTTGCTCGACCTGTCGCGGCTGGAGTCGGACCAACTCGAAGTCGAGCGGGTCCCTTGCCTGCTAAAGCCCTTGATCGATGCGTCCGTTGGTTCGGTCGGCCAAGCGGCCGCGCAAAAGCAAATCGCCCTGCGCTGCGACATTCCGCCCTCGGTTAGGGTGATCTGCGACGCCAAGTTGATCGAGCAAGCCCTCATCAACCTGCTCGACAACGCCATCAAGTACACGCCTGCCGGCGGCAAAGTCCGCATTGGCACGCGGCCCGTAGAGGGCACTGATCGCCTGACGATTTACGTCCAAGACACCGGCATTGGCATCCCCTCTGAGGACTTGGGCCGGATTTTCGAGCGTTTCTACCGAGTGGATAAGGGGCGGTCGGCCGCGCTCGGCGGCACGGGTTTGGGCTTGTCCATTGTGCGCCATATTGCCGAGGCCCACGGCGAGCAGGTGCGCGTACAGAGCACGTTAGGGGAAGGGACGACCTTTAGCTTTGAACTGCAAAGCCGCGTTGGTTAAGGCCGCGATAGGATGCTGGGCGTTGGTCGCGTTGGCGTTGGCGGCTGGCTGTGCCGGCGAGCGCGACGAAGCCCACAGCACGGCCGGTAAGGCCCTGTTTACCCGCAATGGGTGTGCGGTGTGCCACGGCCCGGATGGGCGCGGCGACGGCCAAGTTGCGGCGACGCTCCGGCCGCCCCCCCGCGACTTCCGCGATCCCACGGCTTACCAAAATGGCCACAGCGCGGCCGCCATTGCCCGGACGATTGAGAAGGGCGTGCCCGGTACAGCCATGCCGGGCTATCCGCATCTCTCGGCCGAGGATCGCCAGCAAATTGCCGCTTATATCCGCTCTTTAATAAAGAAGGAACATGAAGACACGCCTTAGCTTTTTGCTCACACTCGCACTCGTTCTGCTGTTTTTGGCCGCCCCCACCCCGGTTCGCGCCCACAAGCTCAATACCAGTTACACGAATTTGATCGCCGAGGACGCCGCGCTCAACGTGCGCGTGCGCCTCGACGACTTCGATCTCTTAAAAATTGGCATTGATCAAGACGGGGACAGCCTGCTGTTCTACGAAGAGCTGGAGGCCGGCCTCGACGACGTATTCGCCTTTGTCGAAGGGCACATTCGGCTGAAGGCCGATGGCCAACCGCTCGCTCTGGTGCGCGGCAGCGGGGACATCACCCCGGACAACAAGGGGAACATGTTTGCCAACCTGTACTTCAGCGCCGCGTTGGAGGACCGGGTCGGCGCGTTGGAGGTCTGGATCGGCTGGCCGGCGCGCTTTGGGGACGCGCACAAAAACTTGGCCAAAATCGCGTTGCCCGGGCAGCCGCTGGTTCAAGCCGTGTTTTCGGCCGAGTCGCCGCAGCAGACCTTTGCCGGGCAAAAGTCGCTGTGGGAGCAGCTATACGAATTTGCCGTCCTCGGGGTGGAGCACATTTTCCTCGGCTACGACCACGTCCTGTTTCTGTTGGCACTGATTGTGGTCGGCGGTCGGCTGCTCAGTCTGGTCAAGGTCGTCACGGCCTTTACCGTGGCCCACAGCATCACCCTCTGCTTGGCGGCCCTCGAAATCGTCCGCCTGCCGAGCGAGTGGATCGAGGCGGCCATCGCCTTGAGCATCGTGTACGTGGCGGCGGAAAATTTCTGGCTCAAGCGCCCGGATTACCGCTGGATGATCACCTTTGCCTTTGGGCTGGTCCATGGCTTTGGCTTTGCCAATGTGCTGCGCGAGTTGGGGCTGCCCACGCACGGGCTGGTCGCCTCGCTGTTTGCGTTCAACGCCGGCGTGGAAATCGGCCAAGTGGGTATTGTCGCGCTGGTCTTTCCGTTGGTTGCTTGGCTCAGTCGGCGGCCTTATCAGCGTGCGGTCGTCTTGGCGGTGTCGGCCGTGATTGGGCTTTTTGGGGTGGGTTGGTTTGTCGAGCGGGTCTTTGGGCTGGAGTACATGCCGCTGTGAGGCTCGTTGTTGGCAGGTGTACCGGAACGCGGTACACTTTGGCCAATCACCACTAGCAAGAGGCAGAAATCATGGCGATGAAGAGGCCCCCGCATCCTGGGCACAGCATCAAGGAGAATTGCTTGGAGCCGCTCGGTCTGAACGTCACCGAGGCGGCGAAGGTGTTGGGCGTGGCTCGGCATACGCTTTCGCGCGTACTGAATGGCCATGCGGCCATTTCGCCGGAGATGGCTATTCGGCTGGAGAAGGCAGGCTGGTCCAACGCCGAGTTTTGGTTGCGTCGGCAAGTCTCGTACGATCTGGCGCAAGTGCACTGTGATCACTGGCAATCAGAGAAATCAGCCCATGCAAGGTGCCGGACTGGAAAAGGACCTTCTGCAATGCCGCGAAGCGGCTGAGCACGCCATGCGTACCGCCTCACCTCGAGTATGTGCGTTGCGCGACGTGTTGGCCGAGTACCGACAGGATGTCGAAGAGATCGGGGCTGGCGTGGTACAGAGTAAATCCAAGACTGTGCAGGAGACAGCCAAAGAGTTTGCTGGAGAGCTAAAAAAAACTAAGAAGATATTACTTCGTCTTACCGATGAAGCAGGTAAAGACCTAGACAGTACTCTTAAAGGCTTACAAAAAAGCAGAGGGCTCGTTACTATCGCGCTATTCGGGCAAACACGTGCGGGGAAGAGTACGACACTGGAAGCACTCACAGGAGGAGATGGTACGACGATCGGAATTGGAAAACAACACACCACGACTCAGATCAAGCAGTACTTCTGGCCTCCGAAGCAAAAGACGTTACGGATTGTAGATACGCCAGGTATTGAGGGGTTTAAGGGGGAGGAACTCGCTGCTCAGGCTCATGACTTCGTCGAGCTAGCCGACCATATATTTTTTTTAATATAGCAATTCTAAATTATTTAAGAGATGTTATATATTGCTTTAATTTAGGGAACTGGAAGTATTTTTTCGTCGAATTCCCTTGACAAAGAGGTCTTTGATCGGTTCAAAGTTTGTGGTCCGCAACGCATGGGTACGCACAAAAGTCTTCCCTTTTAACCCAATATCTTCGACCGGATTTTCTTGTGGTGTATAAGGACCAATCGCATACAGCATATCTTCCATGGAACCGGCGGGCAGTCCGCTTGTATCGTTTCGAGAACGGTGCGCATGGCCTGTTGACGATGATAGGAAGCCCCATCCCAAAAAATCAATAACCGTTGACCGGGACGACGCTGTTGTATATAGCGTATAAAGTCCACTGTATGCTGCGAATTGGCCTTGGGATCGCTTTGCATCAGGAAGGTCCCCTTGACGACATCCAAGGCCCCATAATCGGTCTGGCGTTGACGGGCGTTGTCCATGCACACCCTAAGCCGTTGATCGGATCGGCCCCCAGCATCCCCCCAGGGTAGGTGCGACTCGTCAACAAAAAAGGCACTCAGACGCCCCGCTTGGAGATCTGGCATATACGCGGCTAGTTTTTTACTCTCAGCGCGCCGTGCGATCCCCTTACGCGGGTCGGCTTGGGGCGAACGGGCGTGGGGCTTCTTCCGACGATAGCCCGCCTGCGAGAGCAGAGCGTAATAACGCTGTGAGGAGCGATACACCACGCCAAACTGTGTTTGGATATAGGAGGCCAACGACGCCACCGAGGGCGGCGATGGGGTGGCTAACCAGCGGGTAATTTGCGCCCGCTGAGCGGCCGACAAATAGGAGAGCGAGCCTTTATAGCCTAAGCGCAAACATTCGACCCCCTCAGACAGATACCGCTTCTTCCACGTACGGATGAACCCCGACGGAACGCCGAGCACCGCTTGAATCATACCTTGTTTGACCCCCAACAGGGTCCTCTGAACCGCGACTGTACGTTTGAGTTCACGGGCATCGGGGTTGCTGGCGATAAAATCGGATAAAGAACGATCAGAAACCATCTGAAAACACTCCTGAAAAAGGGACGATAGAAAACGAAACGACAACATAAAAAGAAAACCTTAACCTTTCAAGGCATTTCGGATTGCTATACCTGACCTGCTCAAACGGCATGAACATAGCGGAAGTCGAAAAGAAAATTCATAGCCACTTGGAGGCCGCCGATCACTTCAAGAACTCAGAACGCGGTGCTGGGACAGAGTGGTTCCTCACCCATGAGAAGTTCCTCGACTCGACTGCCGAACTACTCGGTCTCCTAGACTCGACTGCCGAACTTGACCTCAAAAATCCTCCAAGCGACGACGCGGACTACGATTAGAACGAACTAAATCTAACATACGCGGCTACGCATTTGCATTTTCGAGATCGCGCACCTGGCGCGTAGTGATTTCGAAATCATGCCCCAAGGCACCGAGGATATTGAAAAGCACATCGAAGCTGATCTTTCCGATCTTGGTTCTATTTTCAATCTGGGCAATGCGCGGTTGAGAGACGCCGACCCTCTCGGCCAATTGGCCTTGCGTCAAGCCAAGCCGCTTTCTACTCTCCACGATCTTTTCGATGAGCTGTTCTTTCTGGCGTAGTTCGTTGATGTTGACGCCGAGTTCCTCTGCCCATTGCTCAATGTTTACCTTTTTCCAAGGCATTTTCAAACCTCCTTCAGTTTTCTGAGGATAAGCCGTCTATCCTTATCGGGAATGGTCGCGGTCTTTTTTGAATTTCCATCCTTGAAATTATAAGCTGTATATTATAATCGGTCAACAGAGTCTGCTAGGGCTAGCAGGGGTGTTCCCATTCCGCACCCCACCGCTTGCCCGCTGCACATTCGTATAGTATATTCTTTGTTTTCGTTCCCCGCCCCTCGCGCTACACGAAGCCATGGAAACCCAAGATATCGTCGTCCGCGGTGCCCGCGTCCACAACCTCAAAAACGTCCAGCTCACCCTCCCCAAAAACAAGCTGATCTGCTTCACCGGCGTCTCTGGCTCGGGCAAGTCCTCGCTGGCCTTCGACACCCTGTACGCCGAAGGGCAGCGCCGCTACGTCACCTCGCTGTCGGCGTACGCGCGCCAGTTTTTGGGGCCGATGGAAAAGCCCGACGTCGATCAGATCACCGGCCTGTCCCCGACTATCTCCATCGCGCAAAAGACCGCTGGCCAAAGCCCGCGCTCCACCGTCGGCACCATCACGGAAATCTACGACTATTTGCGCGTGTTGTTCGCCCGCGTGGGCACCCCGCACTGCACCGAGTGCGGCGAGCCGATCGGCGCGCAGAGCCGCGGACAAATCGCGGCCCGCATCCGCGCCCTGCCGCCCAATGCGCGCCTGCACATCCTCGCCCCCATCGTCCAAGAGCGCAAAGGCGAATACCACGAGCTGTTTGCAGACCTGCAAAAAACCGGCTACATCCGCGTGCGCGTCGATGGCCAAATTTTCACTCTCGACCAAGCCCCCCAGCTCGACCGCTACAGCCGCCACACCATCGAAGTCGTGGTCGATCGCTTGATTCTCCGCCAGCGCGAAGACCGCCGCTTGGAAGAGGCCATTGACAACGCGCTACGCTTGGGGCAGGGGACCTTTATCGTGGCGCGCGAAGGGGCCGCCGACTTCCTGCTCAGCGACCGCTTCGACTGCACGGCCTGCGGCATCTCCTATCAGGAGCCCACGCCGCAGATGTTTTCCTTCAACAACCCCCAAGGCATGTGCCCAGACTGCCACGGCCTCGGTACGCAAGTGCTGATGAGCGAGCGCCTGATGGTGCCCGACCCGGCCAAAACCCTGCGCGCTGGCGCGCTCGCGCCGCTCGGTGAAATAGGCAGCAATCGCTGGCGTCAGCATCTATACGAGGGCGCGGCCGAGCACCTCGGGTTTGATCTCGACACGCCGTGGGGGACGCTCGCGGCCGAGCAGCAGCGCGGGTTCCTCTACGGCCTCGGCGACGAAAAAATCACCTTTACGTACACCAACCTGCGCGGCGCGAGTTGGTCGCACAACGACAAATACCAAGGCGTCATCCCCTTCCTCGAAGAAAAGTTCCGCACGGCCAACGAAAAACAACGCCGCGAATTAGAGCAGTACATGGGCGTCCAGCACTGTGCGCGCTGCGACGGCGGCCGCCTGCGGCCCGAGTCTCTCGCCGTCCAAATAGACGGGCGCAACCTGCCGCAGCTAACCGCCGTCGCCATCGAAGAGACGCACCGCTTCTTTTGCGCCGTTGCCTTTGAAGACGCCAAGGCCCTCATCGCCGAAGAGGCCCTCAAAGAAATCCGCGGCCGCTTGCAGCTCCTGTGCGACATGGGGCTAGGCTATCTAACCCTCGACCGCGGCGCACACACCCTGTCCGGCGGCGAGGCCCAGCGCATCCGCCTCGCCGCCCAGATCGGCTCCGGCCTAGTCGGTGTGCTGTACATCCTCGACGAGCCTTCCATTGGCCTACACCACCGCGACAACCAGCGGCTGTTGGCCACGCTCAAGCGCCTGCGCGACATCGGCAACACGGTGGTCGTCGTCGAGCACGACGAAGAGACTATGCGCGCGGCCGATGTGGTCGTTGACTTTGGCCCCGGAGCGGGCGACCGTGGCGGCACGCTGGTCTCCTGCGGCCCGCCCAGCCACCTAGCGCACAGCCCCCAATCCCTCACCGGCCGCTATCTCGCTGGCGAGGAAGCCATTGCGGTGCCGAGCGAGCGCCGCCGCGGCAATGGCGAGTGGCTGGTCGTCGAAGGGGCGCGTCAGCACAATCTCAAAAACATTGAGGCGCGCATCCCCCTCGGCCTGTTCACCTGCGTCACCGGCGTCTCGGGCTCGGGCAAAAGCTCCCTGATCAACGACATCGTCTTCAACCAACTCGACTGCGTCCTCCACCGCGCCTTGCGCGAGCCGGGCGTCCACGCGGCCATCCGAGGCGTGGAGCACCTCGACAAGGTAATCCGCATCGACCAAAAGCCCATCGGCCGCACGCCGCGCTCCAACCCGGCCACGTACACGGACGCATTCACGCCCATTCGCCAACTGTTTGCCAAGCTGCCCGAGGCCCGCCTGCGCGGCTACCAACCGGGCCGCTTTTCCTTTAACGTCAAAGGCGGGCGTTGCGAAGCCTGCGCCGGCAATGGCGCGAACTTGGTGGAGATGGAATTCCTCGCCGATATCTGGGTCACGTGCGAAGTCTGCGCCGGCCGCCGCTTCAACCGCCAGACCCAGACCATCCAATACAAGGGCCGGTCGATCGCCGATGTGCTGGAGCTAGAGGTCGAGGAAGCACTCGGCCTCTTTGAGAACGTGGCCCCGGTGCGCCGCGTGCTCCAAACCCTGTGCGACGTGGGCCTCGGCTACATCAAGCTCGGCCAGCCCGCTCCCACCCTGTCCGGCGGCGAGGCCCAGCGCATCAAACTGGCCAAAGAACTCTGCCGCCGCGGCACGGGCCGCACCCTCTACATCCTCGACGAGCCGACCACCGGCCTGCACTTTGCCGACGTAGATAAGCTGCTGCGCATCCTCCACACCTTGGCGGACCAAGGCAACAGCGTCATCGTGGTCGAGCACAACATGGAGGTCATCAAGACCGCGGACTACATCCTCGACTTAGGCCCGGAAGGGGGCGAGGACGGCGGTTGGGTCATCGCGGCCGGGCCGCCGGAAGCCGTGGCCCAAAACGAGCAATCGCACACCGGCCGCGCGCTCAAAGAGGTGCTCGAGCCGCAACGAGCCGCGCTGCCGGCCGCGGCAGCTAATGGCTCCGGCGAGGGCAACGGCTGGATCCGCGAAATCGAGATCCTCGGCGCACGCCAGCACAACTTGCGCAACATCGACGTCAAAATCCCCCGCGACCAGCTAACCGTCATCTCCGGCGTCTCGGGCTCGGGCAAGTCCTCGCTGGCCTTCGACACCCTGTACGCCGAGGGCCAGCGGCGCTACGTGGAGTCCCTGTCGGCTTATGCGCGGCAGTTTCTCGAGCAGATGCAAAAGCCCAAAGTCGAGCGCGTCTCCGGGCTGTCGCCGGCCATTGCCATTGAGCAGAAAGCCCCCAGCCGCAACCCTCGCTCCACCGTCGGCACGATCACCGAAGTGTACGATTACATCCGCGCCCTGTACGCGGCCTTGGGGACCCAATACTGTCCGCGCTGTCAGGTGCCGGCCGGTACGCAGACCGCGCAGGAGATGGTCGAGCGCATCGCGCAGATGCCGGCCGGCCGGCGCATCCTCATCCTCGCGCCCATTGAGCCGCGCCACAACGAGGGCTACGAAACCCTGTTGGCGCGCGCCCGCAGCGATGGCTTCCTCCGCGCCCGCATCGACGGCACGGTCCACGACTTGCGCGCCGAAATCCAGCTAGAGCGCCGCCATCGCCACCGCATTGAGCTGGTGGTCGATCGCCTCGCGGTCCGCGCCCGCGAGCGAGGCCGCCTCACCGAATCGGTTGAGCGCGCCCTAGAGCTCGGCCACGGCGAGCTCGTGGTGGCCTCGCCCGACGATGGGGCCGAGGAACGCTTGAGCCGCCGCTACTCCTGCCCAGAGTGTGGCCGGGCCTTCTCGCCCCTGGCGCCCCAGTCTTTCTCCTTCAATCACCAGCAGGGCATGTGCCCGGTGTGCGAGGGGCTGGGGCTGGGCTTGGGCGTCGATCGCGAGCAGGTCGTGCTGCCGCAGCTAAGTGTGCGCGAGGGCGCGATCCGCGTTTGGGGGCCGATCCGCGATCCGGAGTTTGCCCGCCTCCTCGCGGTCGCCGGGGAGGCTTTGGGCTTCAGCTTGGACGCGCCCTATCACGCGCTCGCGCCCGAGGCCCGGCGCGCCCTGCTCTACGGCGCGCCCGACCAGCCCTTGACTGTGGACGCACTCGGCTTCCGCTACCGGGGCGTCTTGCCGGCCCTCGACGAATACGCCAGCGCCAGCCGGCGGCATCGGCACCTTTTGGGCCAAGTCCCGTGCTCGGCCTGCGAAGGCAGCCGCCTGAATGCGGACAGCCGCGCCGTGTACCTCCGCGACAAGAGCATCGTCCAGCTAGCCCGCCTGACCATCGCCGAGAGCGCGTCGTTCTTCCGCGCCCTGCAGCTCCACGAGCGCGAGCGCGACATTGCCGGCGAGCTGGTGCAAGAAATCCGCACGCGCCTCGGCTTTTTAGACCGCGTCGGCCTCGGTTACATCGACTTGGAGCGGCGCGCGGCGACCCTGTCCGGCGGCGAGGCCCAGCGCATCCGCCTCGCCTCCCAAATTGGCTCCGGCCTCACCGGCGTCCTCTACCTGCTCGACGAGCCGACCATCGGCCTGCATCCCCGCGACAACGCCCGGCTGTTGGACGCCCTCAAGTCCCTCAAAGACTTGGGCAATACCGTCGTATTAGTTGAGCACGACCGCGACACCCTCGAAGGGGCGGACCACATCGTCGATCTCGGCCCGGGCGCGGGCCGCGAGGGAGGCGCGCTCGTCGCGGCCGGGGCGCCCAGCCAGCTCGGCACGGCACGGCAATCGCTCACCAGCGCGTACCTGCGCGGCGAATTGCACATCCCGCTCCCGGGCCGACGTCGTACGCGCCGCAACGGGCAGCTCGTGGTGCGCGGTGCCCGCCAACACAACCTCAAAAACATCGACGTGCGCCTTCCGCTCGGTCGCCTCGTGTGCGTCACCGGCGTCTCGGGGTCGGGCAAGTCCTCGCTGGTGGAAAGTGTGCTCTTCAACGCGCTCGCCAACCAACTACACAAGGCCAGCCGCCCGGTCGGCGAGCACGACCAAATCGAAGGGGTCGAGCACCTCGACAAGGTCATCCACATCGACCAAGCCCCCATTGGCCACTCCCCGCGCTCCACGCCGGCCACCGTCATGGGGGTCTTTGACCTGATGCGCCAGCTCTACGCCGAGCTGCCGGACGCCCAGGTCGCTGGCTTGGCCGCTGGGCACTTCAGTTTTAACAAGCCGGGGGGGCGTTGCGAGACCTGCGAGGGGCTGGGGCAGCGCTGCATTGAGATGCACTTCTTGCCCGATGTGTGGGTCGAATGCGACTCCTGCCGTGGCCAGCGCTACGCGCCCGAGGTGCTGCGGGTGCAGTTCAAGGGGCACTCGATTGCCGACGTGTTGGAGCTGCGGGTGCGCGATGCGCTCGTCCTCTGCGAAAACATCCCGCGCATTCGCAAGCGGCTGCAAATCATGGAGGACGTCGGCTTGGGCTACATGTCGTTGGGGCAGTCCTCTACCACCCTGTCCGGCGGCGAGGCCCAGCGCCTCAAGCTGGCCGCTGAGTTGTGCCGCCCCGACACCGGGCAAACCCTCTACATCCTCGACGAGCCAACCACCGGCTTGCACTGGGCCGACATCGAGTGCCTGCTCGCCGTGCTCCACCGGCTCGTAGATACCGGCAACACCATGGTCGTCATCGAGCACAACCTCGATGTCATCAAGACCGCCGATCACCTCATTGACTTGGGGCCGGAGGGGGGCGAGCAAGGGGGAATGATCGTCGCGGCCGGTCCCCCGGAACAGGTCGCTCAGAACCGGCAATCGCACACCGGCCGCATTCTGGCCCCGGTGCTGGGGTGCGCACGAAAGGCCCGGCGGACATGAGCGGTTTGCACCTGCCCCAACGCGCCTTTTTCGAGTTTTCCTTTCGCTGCCCCCGGCGGCACAAGCCGCCCAAAATCGACGGCAACTTGCGCGATTGGGGCGACGACGCGCGTGTGCCCGACCTGATGGCGGTCGATGGTCACAAGCCCTTTGCCTCGGTCTATATGTCCTACGACGACAGCGGCCTGTACGTTGCCTGCGCGGTCAAAAACAAGACGACCTACCAGCTCAACCCGCTGCAACCGGCGGCTGGCGACAGCCTCGAGCTGTTTATCGACACCCGCGACGTCAAGGAGCATCGCGCCAACCGCTTTTGCCATCGGTTTTACGTCTTGCCCGGCGGCAGCGGCCAAGGGGGCAAGCAACCCATCGCCCGCCAGACCTCCATTGCAGACGCCCGCGAACAGGCCCCGCCCTGCCCGGAAGACGCCATTGAGACCGGCCTGCGCCGGCTCAAGCGGAGCTATCAGTTGGAGATCAAACTGCCGGCCGCTGGCCTCAATGGTTTTGCCCCCAGAGAGTTCAGCCGAGTGGGATTTGCGTACCTGCTGCACGACGTGCAGCACGGCACCCAATCTTGGTCGTCTATATCAGACATGGGCGTCGAGCGCGATCCGAGCACTTGGGGCACGGCCGAACTGGTGGGCTAGGACGGTCGCCGGCCTTTTTGCCTATATTACAATGAATTTCCATCCGCGCCTTCACCTAAGACCATGCCATGCCTAATTCCGCTGTAATCCACCGAGTGTTCGGGGTGGGGATTTTCGTGCTGACCTTGGGGATGTACGTGAAAACCCTCGCGCCCACCGTGTCGTTTTGGGACTGCGGCGAGTTCATCGCCACATCCTACATCCTCGGCGTGCCCCATCCTCCGGGCGCTCCGTTGTACGTGCTGCTGGGGCGAGTCTTTACGTTGTTCCCCATCGGCGAGGTGGCCATCCGCGTCAACTTCATGTCCGCCCTGACCTCTGCGCTGGCGATTTGGTGCGTCTATTTGTCGACCGTCGCGCTGGGGCGGCGGGCCTTGGGCGGCCAGCCCTTGCAACCGCTCGGCGACATCCGCGACATCGGCGTCCTCGCCGGTGGGGCCGTGGCCGCGCTGACGCTGGCCTTTTCCTATACCCAGTGGTACAATGCCTCCGAAGCCGAGGTCTATGGGTACTCCATCTTGTTCACGTGTCTGGGGCTGTGGCTGATTCTCTACTGGGAAGGCAGCGGGGCCGGGGCCGCCAACGACCGCTGGCTGTTGGTGCTGGCGTATTTGTTCGGTCTCGGCGGCGGCTTGCACCTGTTGTGCCTGTTGACCATTCCATCGCTCATGCTGCTGGCGTGGTTTGCCGACCGCGAGTTGCGGCAACTCATCGTGCTGTTGCTCGCCTGGGGCGCGGTCAGCGGCCTGGGGTTGGTGGTATTGGGGCCGGGGGCGCAGTCGAATGGGGTGATGGGGCTGGGGTTGGTCGGGTTGCTGGCATACCTATACGGTCGCGACCGCCGGCTGTTCGTCCTGCTGCTGGGCGTCCTCGTGCTGTTCGCGCTGGGCTATTCCACGTACGGCGCGCTGTACATTCGCTCCGGCCTGAATCCGGCCATCGACGAAAACGATCCTGAAACGTGGTCGGCGTTTCTCAAGTTTCTCAATCGCGAGCAATACGGCACCGAGAGCATGCTGACGACCATGCTGACGGCGCGGGCGAGCCGCACCTATCAGTTTTGGGACCAGCAGATGAAATACTTTTTTCAGCAGTTTCCCTTTCCGCTGCTGGAGCGCAGCGTAGAGTTCCGCAAGGCCACCATCAACCTGCCGGATCGGGTAGCCATTTCGCTGGTGCCGTACTTGTTGGGGCTGTGGGGGCTGTTGTGGCACGGGCGGCAGGACTGGCGGCGGTTCGGAGGCGTGTTGGTGCTGTTCTTGGTGATGGGGTTTGGGCTGTCGCTCTACCTGAACATGCCAGACCCGCAGCCGCGCGAGCGGCACTATGTGTTTGGGGGCATGTACTTGGCGTTCGCGCTGTGGATGGGGTTGGGCTGGCTGGGCGTGGTGGAAGCGGTGCGGCAGCAGTGGGGGCAGCGGCGGGCGGTCGTCATGGCGGTGGCCGCGGCCGGGTTGTTGCTGCCGGCCGGGGTGGCCGCGCGGCTCTATCACATAGAAGACCGCACGGGCGACTTTATTGCCTACGATTACGCGCACAACATGCTGACGGGCTGCGAGGAAGGCTCCGTCCTGTTCACCAATGGCGACAACGACACGTTTCCGCTGTGGTTTTTGCAGGAGGTGGAAGGGGTGCGCCGCGATGTGCGGGTAGTCAACTTGAGCTTGTTGAACACCAACTGGTACATCAAGCAACTGCGCGACCGCGAGCCGCGCATCGACATCCGCTACACCGACGACTTCATCGACTCCGTGCTCACGGACACGCAGATGGTCGATCTATACAAGCGGTACTGGCCCGACCCCAAGGTGCCGCCGGAGTTCAAGAAACTGGGCATTGACGTGGAGGTGACCACTGCGCCCGAGTTCCCAATCCTCCGCGTCCAAGACGTCATGGTCATCAAAATTCTGGCTTGGAACGAGTGGAAAAAACCCATTCACTTTGCCATCACCGTGCCCGCCAGCAACCTGCTCAACCTCGACCCGCACCTGACGATGGTCGGCATGAGCGTAAAGGTCTCGCCCGAGCCCACAGACGGGGTAGATGCCGAGGCCCTAGAGCGCAATTTGCTCGAAAAATACCGCTTCCGCGGCCTCAACGACCCATCCTTGTACAAGGACGAAAACTCCGAGCGCCTCTTGGGCAACTACTGGGCTTGCGCCTTGCAACTGGCCCGCAGCTACGAGGAGCAGGGGCGCAGAGCCGAGGTGCCCCTGCTCATGGAGTGGGCGCGGGACAACATCTACCTGAGCTGGGAAAACCACTATGCGGCGGCCGATTACTTCAGCGAGCTCGGCCAACACGACATAGCGACCGAGCACATCTACGAGGCCGCTCGGGTCCTCATTGAGCGCGTGGGCACGGAGCCGGCCGCCACCTACGACAACATCGTCGCGCTGATCGGCTTGCTGACCCAAGAACCCTATTTGGCCTATGACCGCGCCGAGGGCCTGTATCACCGAGCCATCGCCCTGGCGCCGACCCGCTGGGAGGGCTACTACGAGTTGGCCGTCGCCCGCCAAGGCCAAGGCGATGTGCCCGGGGCCTTGGCCATTCTCCAGCAGTACAAAGAGCAATACGGCGCGCGGCCGGAGTTGGTCGAGGCCGAGCGCATCCTCCGCCAGTCAGTCGCGCCATGACCGAGCCCGTCACCGTCGTCATTCCGCACTATTGCGCGGATGTGCTCTACGACTGCGTGGCCTCGGTCTATGTCCACAGCGATCACCCGGTTTGCGTGCTCGTGGTGGACGACGGCGGCAACGCCCCGAGCTTGCAGCGGACCCAAGCCGCCTTTCCCGCGCTGGCAATTTTGCGCAACGAGCGCAACTTGGGGTTTGCCGCGGCCTGCAACCGGGGGTTGGCAGCCGCTCGCACCCGCTACGCCGTGCTGCTCAACGACGACACCCGCGTCAGCCCGAACTGGCTCGCCCCCCTCGTTGCAATGGCCGACGGCAATCCCCAGATCGCCGCCTGCCAGCCCAAGCTGCGCTCGGCCAGTGCGCCCGAGTGCTTTGATTACAGCGGCGGGGCCGGCGGGTACATCGACGCCTTGGGGTACGCTTTTTGTCGGGGGCGGCTCTTCGACCGCTGCGAGCGCGACGAGGGCCAATACGACGCGCCCGTACCGATCTTTTGGGCCTGTGGCGCGGCCTTGTTCCTCCGCGTGGCCGCGGTCCGCCAAGTCGGTCTTTTCGACCCCGAGTACTTTATGCACTTTGAAGAGGTTGACCTGTGCTGGCGTCTCCAACGCGCCGGCTACCAAATCCGCGCGGTGCCGCAATCGGTGGTTTTTCACCATTCGGGCTTTTCCCAGCCGCCGGCCACTTTCCGCAAGACCTACTTCAACCACCGCAATAGCCTAGTCACGCTGTGCAAAAACTCGGGGCTGCCCCGGCTGCTGTGGCTGCTGCCCGTGCGCCTGTGGCTGGAGGTCTTGGCCGTGCTCTACTATCTCGGCCGAGGCCGGTGGTCCAGCGCCTTGGCCCCTTGTGCCAGCTTGCTGTGGTGCTTGGCGCATCCGCGCAACATCTATCGCCGCCGCTGCCAGAGCCAAGCCAGCGCCGGCGCGTCCGTCGCCCCCACCGGCATTTATGCGGGCAGCGTCCTCTACCAGCACTTTGCCCGCCGCGTCCAGCGCAGCTCGGCGCTCGTCCCCGAATGAGTCGCGTCGTCCTCGGGTGCGAACGCCTGCTTGCGGACGCCGGCTTAATCCGCGGGCGGCGCGTCGGCCTGATTACCAATCACTCGGGCGTTGATGCGCGCTTGCGGTCCACGGCCGACCGGCTGCACCAAGCCGATTGCTGTACGCTCGTCGCCTTGTACGGGCCAGAACACGGGATCCGCGGGGCCGCGCAAGACGGCGAGCGCATCGCCCATGCCACCGATGCCCGCACCGGCGTACCGGCCTACAGCCTCTACGGGCAAACGCGGGCGCCGGACGCGGCCCTGCTCGCGGGCGTCGAGCTGATGCTCTTTGACCTGCAAGATGTCGGGGCGCGCTTTTACACCTATCTCTACACCATGAGCCTGAGCATGGCCGCCTGCGCCCAAGCCGGCATCCCCTTCGTCGTGCTCGACCGCCCCAACCCCCTCGGCGGCCAAGCCATCGCCGGCAACTGTCTCGACCCGGCGTTTGCCTCGTTCGTCGGGCAGTACCCGATTCCAGTGCGCTATGGGCTGACTATCGGCGAGCTCGCCCGGCTCTTCAACGAAGAATACGGCATCGGCGCGGACCTCCACGTCGTTGCTATGGCAGGTTGGCAACGATCTTTTTACTGGGAAGAGACCGGCCTGCCGTGGGTTCCGCCGTCGCCCAACATGCCCAGCCCGGAGACGGCCGTGCTCTATCCGGGCACCTGCTTTTTTGAGGGGACGAACGTGTCCGAAGGACGGGGGACGGCCAAGCCTTTTGAGCAGGTTGGCGCGCCGTTTATCGACGGGGCGCGCCTAGCGGACGCGCTCAACAGCCGCGCGCTGCCCGGGGTGGGCTTTCGCCCGGTGTTTTTCCAGCCAACGGCCGGCCAGTACGCCGGCCAACCCTGCGAGGGCGTCCAAGTCCACGTCCTCGATCGCGCGGCCTTTGAGCCGGTCGGCGTTGGTTTTGAGGCCCTCGCGACCGTGCGGCGGCTCTACCCGCGCGAATTCGCTTGGCGCGTACCCGACGGGGGCATCCACAACTTCGACCGCCTCGCCGGCACCGACCAAATCTGCCGCGCACTCGACGCCGGCGCGGCCGTTGCCGAGCTACGGGCCGCTTGGGCCGAGGCGTGCCAAGCCTTTGACGCCCTTCGCCGCGGCTACTGGGCGTACCCTTGAGCGCGGTTGTCTGGCCGCACGGTCTTTGTTATCGTCCCTAGCACCTGTCATGCCCGCACCGCTCCAAACCGGCACCCTGTTGGTCGCTACGCCCGTGCATGAATCGCCGGCCTTCGACCGCGCGGTCGTGCTCATCACCCGCTATAGCGAAGACGACCTCACCATGGGCTTGGTGGTCAACCGGCCCTTCGGCGAGCAGATCCGCCGTTATACGGCCGAATCCCTGCAACACTTCGCGGGCAGCGAAGAGGCCCATGCGGAATTGGGGCGGATATTCTATCAGGGCGGGCCGGTACACCCGCACTGGCTGTTCTTTTTGCACCGGCTCGACGGCCTAGTTGAAGGGGGCACGAAAATCCTCGACGGCCTCTATTTGGGCGGCGACCTCGACGCCCAGTACGCCGAAGCCGATATCTTCCACGCCGATGTGCCGCGGCTGCGATTCTACTTGGGCTATGCCGGCTGGGAGCCGGGCCAACTCGAAGCCGAGATTCGCGCTGGCGTTTGGTTTTTGGCCCCGGGCAACGCCGAACACGTCCTCGCGCCCACGCCCGAAACCATCTGGCAAACCGTGCTCTACTCCATGGGGGGCAAGTATCGCCCCATCTCCGCATTTCCCAAGGATCCGTCGGTCAACTAACCACAATGTCTTTTAACCAAATTTAAGCCGCAGACCCATCGAGCTTGGGCGTATTTCACCGCCCATCTGAGCTTTGCCATGGCCGCCTTCAATCTGCTGGGTCAGGGGCATGGTATGCAGCCCGGTGAGAACGGATGCGTCCCGTTGGCTATCGCGGAGTTCGGATTGTAAAACACTAGCACCATTGGTTATTTTTGTACCTCTTGTGGCCATTGCCGCCTACCCCTCGCACACACGGAGTGCCGCACTCGCCGGTCGGATCGTCGCCTGCCGACGCCTACCCCTCGCACACACGGAGTGCCGCACTCGCCGGTCGGATCGTCGCCTGCCGACGCCTACCCCTCACACGCCCGGAGTGGCTGTAGCCGTAAGGGACGGCCCCCGTGCCGTCCCTCCTACCCCCCATCCGCACGGAGCACCGTCGAGCTAATATCCATCCTAAAAGGCACCCCCGCGAAGAGGCCCGCGTACTGCCCCGGCACATCCATATCCGCCAAAGTGCGATACGCCCCTCCATCCGCCCGCCCAGCTACCCAAAAGCGACACCCCTCAGCGGCAAATTCCTCCAAAGCCGCGGCCAAGCCCCGCTCCCCATCCTCATAATATTGCCCTTGTAAGAGCCGCACGGCCGTATCGTAGCCCAACGCGAAATGGCAACCGCCAAAAAGCCGGGCTTTCTGCAAAAAGGTCGGCGACCGCGTCACCACCACCGGGAAGCGACCGCGCATTCGCGCCAAGCGGCTTTCCACAGCACTCCTTTGCAGCGGGGGCTTATCGACGTTTTCAATGGACAGCTCCAAACTCGGATGGCGACCGCTCAACCGTCCCGCGGCAGCCGCGAGCCGCTCGTGTCCCTCGTGCAGCGGATTGAAGGACCCGGACAAGAGCAAGCGCTGCCCCCGCTCAACCTCGGGCGCGAACCCCCCATCGGAGCGCATCTCGACGACGTCCAATTCGCCCGCAAAAAGCAAGCCCAGCGGATCGTCCAACGCCAGTGTGCGCCGCGCAAGATGCGCGTACTCGGGCAGCGATTCACCAGCGACCGGGCCACCGCCAGCTTCCACTAGGGCTTCCAAGGCCAAGCGGCTCAAGACCTCCTCTTGCGCCAAGCGGTTGGCGGCCCCCTTTTCAAAGCGCAACGTGTACAAGCGATAGGAATCCTCCAAGCGCAACGCGAGGCAGCCCCGGTCCGCACCGCGCCGCGGCCGGCTCGTCGCCAAGGCTGCACTACAGCCTACGCCGATGCAGCGCGGCCCGCGCTCGGCCAAGGAAGCGGCCCGCACAAAGGCCCGGCCCGCCAGATCGCGCGCGGTTTGCTCGCTCGCCCGATGCGGCCCGGGCGCGGCCAAATACGCTGCGAGCGCTCGCTCGCTATAGGGCACTTGGGCTTCGACGATCGCGCACGAGGCCCCGGGGTGATTCAAGAGCCAGCTAATGAGTTCGCTGCCGCCGCCGGTGGTCGCTAGCGCGAGCTGAGTGCCGCTGTGCAATACGGCTTCGACCTGCGCCCATATCTCGCGGGAGACGCGCAAGCCCTCGCTGAGCGCGGGATAAGGCTGTCCCTCACCCATGGAAACCACTCCTATTTGCCGGTAGAGCGCTCATAATATCGCCCCACCTATTGCTTGTCAAACACCCGCAGCGCGCTCATATTTTGCGCGAGCCATCCCATGAACATCGCCAAAGCCATTGTGCCGGTAGCCGGTCTAGGCACCCGACTCCTGCCCACGACCAAAGCCTTGCCCAAGGAAATGCTGCCCGTGGGCCGCCTGCCGGTCGTCCACCGCGTCGTCGAAGAGCTCGCGGCGGCCGGCATCCGCCAAATCCTCTTCGTCACCGGGCGCGACAAGCGTGCGATTGAGGATCACTTCGACGACTGTGGCGCGGCGGGCTTGCGCGAGTGCGGCGTTGAGTTTTTCTCGGTGCGCCAACCCCAGCCCCCCGGCACCGGCACAGCGGTCACGGCCGGGGAGACCTTTGCGGCCGGCGAGCCTTTTGTCGTGGCCTTTGGCGACAGCATCGTGCGCACGCACAAGGGCCGCCCCCTGTTGCAGCGCATGATCCACTCGCACCTGCGCCACGACGCGGCCTGCACCATCGGTGCCCACGAAGTGCCCCCAGAGCGGATGCACCACTACGGCATCTTGGTGCCCCAAGGGGCCGCAGCCGACGATTCCAAGCTGACCGCGATCCTCGAAAAACCAACGCCCGAGCAAACCGCCAGCCGCTTGGCCGTTAGTGCGCGCTATGTGTTTTCTCCGGCCATTTTTCCCCACCTCCGCGCCACCGCCCCGGCGGCGAGCGGGGAAATGTACCTCACCGACGCGATTGCCGGCCTCATCGCGGCCGGGGGCCTAGTCCGCGCCGTGCGCTTGGGCACCGACGAGCAGCGCTGCGACATTGGCAACCACCTGTCTTATTTTTTGAGCTTTGTCGATTACGCGCTCGACGACCCAGAATGGGGGGCGTCAATCCGCGCCTATCTGCGGGAAAAACTAGCCGACGACCCGTCTTGACAGCCTTGGGCAAATCCATAATGTTAGTAAGGTTCAATTGGACGCTAACCGATAGAGGTTTAAGCATGGGCGCAGCAAGCAGTTGGAAAGAAAAATTAGCCGGGCAACTGACCGCCGAGCTAGCCAGCGAAATCGACACCTTTGAGACCCAGATCCACTTGCGCAAGCAGGGCAAGATGGAGGAAAAGCTCTTTGCCGAAACGCGCCTGCGCCGCGGCGTGTACGGCCAGCGCTACGACAACGGCCAGCGCTACGACGGCACCCAGACTCAACAGCTGCGCTTCCCCGAGCACCAGACCAAGGGGCCAGACACGATTTGGCACGCCCCGGGCATGATGCGGATCAAAATCCCATTCGGCGGGCTGACAGCCCACCAGATGGAAGCGCTGGCCGATGTGGCCGAAGAGTACTCCGAGGAAGTGCTGCACGTCACCACCCGCCAAGACTTCCAAATCCACTTCGTCCACCTCGAAGACACGCCCGACTTGATGCGCCGCTTGGCCGCGGTGGGCATCACCACCCGCGAGGCCTGCGGCAACTCGGTGCGCAACGTCACCGCCTGCCCCCTGTCGGGAGTCTGCCGCACGGAAATCTTTGACGTAACCCCTTACGCCCAAGCCGCCATGCGCTTTCTGCTCGGGCATCCCGATTGCCAAGACTTCGGGCGCAAGTTCAAAATCGCCTTCTCGGGCTGCCAGCACGAAGCATGCGGCCTGACCAGCATGCACGATCTAGGCGGCATCGCCGCCGTAAAGACCATCGACGGCGAGGAAAAGCGCGGCTTCGCGCTCTACGTCGGCGGCGGCTTGGGCGCGGTGCCCCACCAAGCCCAGCTTTTCGACGAGTTCGTGCCGGCCGAAGAATTGCTGCCCATCGCCCAAGCCATCGCCCGGGTTTTTGCCCGCCTCGGCGAAAAGAAAAACCGCAATCGCGCCCGCATTAAGTTCTTGGTAGCCAAGCTCGGCATTGAGGAATTTCGCCGCTTGGTGCGGGAGGAACGCGCCATCCTGCCCCCGGACCCGCGCTGGACCGAGTTTCTCGCCGACCTGCACGCCACCGACGAGCAGCCGCTCAAGCCGG
Organism: Candidatus Latescibacterota bacterium; assembly: GCA_965242865.1. Lineage (GTDB taxonomy): Bacteria > Latescibacterota > UBA2968 > UBA8231 > UBA8231. The sequence continues at coordinate 1,758,930 of CBDETK010000013.1, read as the reverse complement.
GCCAAGCCCTCAACGGCGCGGCCGCGCGCGAAGGCTTCGCCCAATGGCACCGCACCAACGTCTATGTCCAGCGTCAAGCAGGCTATGCGGTCGCCACTGTGGTGCTGCCGCTGGGCGATATTACCTCTAGCCAGTTGCGCGCCTTGGCCGCCATCAGCCGGCGCTATGTCCGCGAAACCGTTCGCACCACCGTCGAGCAAAACCTCGTCTTGCGCTGGGTTAGCGAAACCGACCTGCCCCATCTCTACGACGAGCTGGTGGCCCTCGGCTTGGCCGAGTCGGGCGCGGGGACCATTGCCGACGTGACGGCCTGCCCCGGCACCGACACCTGCAAGCTCGGCATTGCCTCCTCGCGCGGCCTAGCGGCCGAGTTGCGCCAGCGACTGGGCGAGGAAAACGGCTCGCTCAACGCGGCCGTCGAGGCCCTGCGCATCAAGATCAGCGGCTGCTTCAACTCCTGCGGCCAACACCACGCCGCGGACATCGGCTTCTACGGCAACAGCCGCAAAATCAACGGCATCACCGTGCCGCACTTTCAGGTCGTCTTGGGCGGCCAGTGGCGGGAAAACGCCGGCTCCTTTGGCTTGGCCACGGGCGCGGTGCCCTCCAAGAACATCCCCGAGGTCGTCGCCCGGTTGGCCAAGCACTTTGTCGCCGAGCGCACCGGGGACGAGCCTTTCAAGGACTTCATCGCCCGCATCGGCAAGCGCCAAGTCAAGGCCATGCTCGAAGACCTGACCCAAGTGCCGTCCCACGAGGAAAACAGTTGGTACTACCAAGACTGGGGCGACACCCGCGAGTTTACCATGGCCGACCTCGGCAAGGGCGAGTGCGCCGGCGAGGTCGTTTCCATTACGACCATGGAAATCGCCGCGGCCGAGCGCGAAGTCTTTGAAGCGCAAGTCGCCTTTGACGAAGGGCAGCTAGCAGCCGCTTGGCAGGCCGCTTTGGGCGCGATGCTGCGCGCGGCCCGCGCCCTAGTCAAAGAGCAATTCTACGACGTTCCCGCAACGCCCGAGGTGGTGGTGGCCGAATTTCGGGCGCGCTTCTACGATAGCGAGTTGTTCTCGCCGAAATTTGCCAACTACCTCTTCGCCGCCCAGTCGCAGCCACCGGGCGCATTAACGGAGGCGTCCGTCCATCGCTTTATCGAGGAAGCGCAACTGTTCATCGAAGGCGCGTACACCTGCTACGACAAAATCGCCACGCCCGCTGGCGCTACCGCTTGAGTCGCCATGGAAGCCCTACAGCGCATCAACGTCAAATTCTATCTCAAAGACCCCGAGTCCCTGTCGGCCCAAGCGGCCTTTCGCATCTTCAATAGTTGGATTCCCACCACTCCCGGCGAAGTGCTCATCGACGTGGCCGACTACAGCCACCTAGCCGAAGGCCCGCTGACCTTGCTCGTCGGCCACGAAGCCAACTACAGCCTCGACAACCACCGCGCCGAGCTGGGCTTGCTCTACTCGCGCAAACAACCCACCGACGGCCCCCTGACCGACCGGCTCGCCAGCGCGTTCAAAGCGGCCCTTGCGGCCTGCCGACGCCTCGAAGAAGACCCCAGCCTAGCCGGCACCGTAAAATTCCGCAGCGGCGATGTGCTCCTCGTCGCCAACGACCGCCTCAACGCACCCAACGACCCGGCCGGCGAAAACGCCCTGCGGGCCGCGCTCGCCCCGGTCCTCGCCCAGCTCTTTGCCGGAGCCGAATGCACCGTAGAGCGCGACCCAGCCCCTCAGTCGCGCCTCACCCTGAGAATCCGCTGTCAGACCGACGCGGACGCGGCCACCCTGCTGGGCAATCTCGCCGCTTGACAGAGGCAAACAGGCCCGTATTTTTGCGATAGTTCCCAACGCACAGCACCAAGAAGCAACACCTTATTGGGAGGAACCCATGGCTTACTACATCACCGAAACCTGCATCGACGTCAAAGACAAGGCTTGCGTCGAGGTTTGCCCCGTCGATTGCATCCATCCAATCGACGGCGGCGACGAACCCATGCTCTACATCGATCCAGACGAGTGCATCGATTGCGGGGCCTGCGAGCCAGAGTGCCCGGTCGAGGCGATCTTCGCCGAAGAGGATGTGCCCGATGACCAAAGCCGCTTCGTCGAGATCAACACCAAGTACTTTGAGCTGCGCAACGACGCCGACGAATGGAACCAGTGGAAGCAGGAACACGCGGCCGAATTTGAAAAAACCAGCTAGGCCGCTCGCTCTTTGCGCGAAAAAGCCGGGACGCCTTAGGGGTTTCCCGGCTTTTTCGCGCTTGACGCTAGTGGACCCACCCCGCTTATTTTTTTCCCCACCGAGCCTTGCCGGAGATAGCGTACATGCCAACTGCCCGCAAAAAACCCAAAGCAAAAGCCAAAAAAACCAAGCTCCGGGCCGCGCCCGACAAACTGTGGTTTATGTACCGCAAAATGTCGGAGATCCGCCTGTTTGAAGAACACGTCTGGGACGTCTATACCCGCGGCCTGATGCCCGGCCTAGCCCACCTCTACATCGGGGAGGAAGGCGTGGCCGTCGGGGCTTGCGCGGCCCTCCGCGATTCCGACTACATCACCAGCACCCACCGCGGGCATGGCCATTGCCTAGCCAAGGGGGGCCAGCTCGACCGCATGATGGCCGAAATCATGGGCAAGGAGGCCGGCTATTGCCGCGGCAAGGGCGGCTCCATGCACATCGCCGATATGTCCGTGGGCATCCTCGGGGCCAATGGCATCGTCGGGGGCGGCTTTGGCATCTGCACGGGCGCGGGCCTCTCGGCCAAGCTGCGGGGGACCGATCAGGTGGGCGTCTGCTTCTTCGGCGACGGCGCGGCCAACCAAGGCATCATGCTCGAAACGATCAACATGGCCGTAATCTGGAACCTGCCGGTGATTTACGTCTGCGAGAACAACCAATACGGCGAGCACACGCCCTACGAGAGCGTCACCGGCGTCACCGACATCGCCGACCGCGCCCAGGGCCTCGGCCTCAAAGGGGTCATCGCCGACGGCGCCGATGTGCTGGAGATGTACGAAAAAGTAACCGCCGCCGTGGCCAAGGCGCGCCAGGGCGACGGCCCGAGCCTGATCGAAGCCAAAACCTACCGCTACCACGGCCATCACGTCGGCGACGCCCAGACCTACCGCACCCGCGACGAGGTCGGCTGGTGGTCTGAGAACAAAGACCCCATTCGCCTGTTGGGCCAATACATGATCGCCAACCGGGTCGCCAAGCAGGCCGAGCTCGACGCCCTGTACGAGCAAGTGGAGCGCGCGGTCCTCGACGCCATCGAATTCGGCAAAGAATCGCCCTTCCCTCCGCCAGAACAAGCCTTTGAGGATATATATGCCTGATCGGGACATGCTGTTTAGAGAAGCGATCGGCCGCGCCACGGCCGAGGAGATGCGGCGCGACGCGACCGTCTTTGTCATGGGCGAGGACGTGGGGGCCTCGGGCGGTATCTTCAAGTGCTGCGAGGGCCTCTTTGAGGAGTTCGGCGCGGAGCGCGTCATCGACACCCCCATTGCCGAGGCCGGCTATATCGGCCTCGGCGTCGGCGCCGCCATGACCGGCATGCGCCCGCTGTGCGAGCTGATGTTCGGCGACTTTTCCCTGTTGACCATGGACCAGATCGTCAATCAGGCGGCCAAAATTCGCTACATGTCGGGCGGCCAGTGCAAGGTGCCGCTGACGATCCGGTTGTCGATGGGGGCCGGGCGCTCTTCGGCCGCCCAGCACTCCCAGAGCTTGCACGCGCTGTTTGCCCACATTCCCGGGCTCAAAGTCGCCATCCCGGCCACGCCGCGCGACGCCAAGGGCCTGCTCAAGACCGCAATTCGCGACGACAACCCGGTGCTCTTTTTTGAAGACAAGATGATGTACAACGACTCCGGCCCGGTGCCCGACGACGACGACTTCCTCATCCCCTTTGGCCAAGCCGAGATCAAACGCGCCGGCACGGACCTGACCCTCGTCGCCACCTCTAGCATGGTCGGCGTCGCCCTCGCGGCCGCAGAAGAGCTCGCTGCCCAAGGGCTAGAAGCCGAGGTCGTCGATCCGCGCACCCTCGTACCGCTAGATAAAGCCACCTTGCTCGCCTCGGTGCGCAAAACCGGCTACGCGGTGGTGATCGACGAAGGCGTTGAGCGCTACGGCACCACGGCCGAGCTCGCTTCCATCCTCAACGCCGAGGCATTCGACTGGCTCGACGCGCCCGTCTTGCGCCTCGGCGCCGCCGATGTGCCCATCCCCTTCAGCCCCGCCCTCGAGATGCCGACTATTCCCAGTCAAGAGCGCATCGTCGAGACCGTGTTGGCCCAGCGAGGGTAGGCTTTGTCGCGCCCGGCGTGCTTGGTCACGGGCTCTTCGAGCGGGATTGGCGCGGCCATCGTCCGCCAATTCGCGGCTCGCGGCTACGATGTGGTGGTCCACTACAACGCCGGCGCGGAGCGCGCCGCCCAGGTCGCCACGGCCATTCGCGCCGAGCATGCTGTTGAGGCCCTAGTCCTCGGAGGCGATCTCGCCCAGCCAGCCGCCCCGTTCGACTTGGTCGACCGCGCCTTCGCGCACTTTGGCCGCCTCGACGTAGCGGTCAGCAACAGCGGCGTGGCCAACTACGTGGCCGACGAACAGGGCCAGCTTGCGCGCTATCGCTTCAGCGAAACCCCGGTCGAGCACCTCGACAAGGAGATGGACCGCGTCCTCCGCCTCAACCTCATGGGGGCCTACCGGCTGACTCAACGCGCCCTCAAGCGCATGGCGACCCAAGCCGCGCAAGAAGCCGATCCCCTTCACCGCAGCATCCTCTTGATCACCTCCATCTCGGACGTTGCCCCCGAGAGCACCCGCATTCCCTACGGGGTCAGCAAAGCCGGCCTCAATCACGTGGTCGCGGGGGCGGCCTTCGACGGCGGGCCTCATAACATCACGGTCAACGCCCTGCGCCCCGGCGTCGTCGATACGCCGATGACGAGCCGCCCTTCGGGCGTGGAAGACCCGCAATCGGGCCGCGAATTCACCGTGGCCGAGATTTACGGTTTGATGGCGGCCGGGGGTTCCCAACCCATTCGCCGCATCGGACGCCCCGAAGACATTGCCTGCGCCGCCTACGCTTTCACCCAAATTCCCTACATGACCGGCCAGCTCATCGCCGTTGACGGCGGCTTTACCCTGCCCGGCAACTTTCCCAACCGCGAAGTCTTTCTCCAAGAAGGCTTGCGGCAGCGGCAATCCGATTAGCAGCATTCGGTCGCCGTGCTCGGCGCGCCGTTTACCCCATCCCCCCGGAGCTTTTCGTCCTTGCCCTCGTCGCCTAGTCCCTCCTCCGGTTCCTTCGTAGATTGACGATTCTATCGTGGTCAATTATCGTTCAAGGCATGGTCGATTTGCAGAAGATAAAGCCCCGCTTACAACGTCCGATATTGGCCCAAGTCCTGACCCAATACCCCGTCGTCGTCGTGCATGGGGCGCGTCAGACCGGCAAGACCACCTTGGTTCAAGGGGCTCCTATATGCCAAGGGCGCACCTTCCTCTCCCTCGACGACTTTGATGTACGCGATGTGGCCCAGAGCGATCCAGCGGCCCTGTTCATCGGCCGGGATCACATCACCCTCGACGAAATCCAACGCCAACCCGACCTGCTGCTGGCCATAAAGGCCGACGTAGATCGCCGGCGTCAGACCGGCCGCTTTTTGCTCACGGGTTCGGCCAATCTGCTCTTGATGGAGCGGGTGGCCGAGACCTTGGCCGGACGGGCAGTCTATTTTTCCCTGCCGCCGCTGACTTGGGCCGAGATCGAGGAGTGTGGGTACGGCCAGACGCTGGACCTTCTCATTGCACAAGAGACCATGGACCAAGTCGTGCGCGCCTTGCCCTCTAGCGTTCCAACCCCGGACAGGCCCTTGCAAGAAGCGGTATGGGCCGGGGGCTATCCCGTGCCGGCCTTGGCCGAGGACGCGGGGTTTCGGGTGCGCTGGTTCGACGGATACGTCCAGACGTATCTGGAGCGCGACCTGCGCCAATTATCGGCCATTGACCAATTGATGGAATTCCGCCGGCTCATGCAGTTGTGCGCGGTCCATAATGGCCGGTTGCTCAACATAGCGTCCCTCGCCTCAGACGCCGGCCTCGCCGCGGCCACAGCCCGCCGCTATATCAATCTGTTAGAACTTTCTTTTCAATTGACCCGAGTACCCGCCTACGCCGTCAACCGCGGCAAACGCTTGATCAAAGCACCTAAACTGCTGTGGACCGATACCGGACTGGCGGCTCATTTGGCCGGCATACCGGACTCGGATAGCTTGGTGAGGGGACGGGAATGGGGCTTTTGGCTAGAAAATTGGGTGGGCAATCACCTGCTGATCTGGGCGGGGCTACACGCGCCGAGGCTCCATATAACGCACTGGCGCACGGCCGACGGTCGCGAAGTGGATTTTGTCGTTGAAACCGGCCAGCGGCTTATGCCCGTGGAAGTGAAGGCCACCCCCAGGCCATCGAGCCGGGATTTGGTCGGATTAAATGCTTTTCTCGATACTTACGAGGCCGCGTCCTTCGGCGTGGTTGCCTGTCCGTGCCCGGCCCCCAAGGTTTTGTCGTCCCGCGTTATTGCCCTGCCGCTAAACCAGTTGTTGCTCCGCTGAGAGTGGGGAGTGCGATTTAACATGGACCAACAGATCGACACTGCTATTCAGCCCATCGCCGACTTTGCGTCGGCCCTCGTCTTCGCCAGCGTCCCGCTGTTCGGCGCGGAGGTGCCGCTCATCGTCGGCTGGCTAGTCGCGGGCGGGCTGTTCTTCACGGTCTATTTGGGCTTCATCAACATCCGCGGCTTTGTTCAAGCCGTCCGCATCCTGTCGGGCCGCTACAAAACACCGGGCGATCCCGGGGAAATCTCCCAGTTTCAGGCCCTCACCACAGCGGTGTCCGGGACTGTGGGTATCGGCAACATCGCCAACGTGGCGGTGGCGATCTCCTTGGGCGGCCCCGGGGCCACGTTTTGGATGATCATGGCCGGGCTGCTCGGCATGTCCACCAAATTCGCCGAATGTACGCTCGGGGTGCGCTACCGCCGCGACAACCCCGACGGGTCGGTCTCCGGCGGGCCGATGTACTACTTGGAGCGCGGTTTGGCCGAGCGACGCTGGCCCAAGGTCGGCAAAGTGCTCGGGATCGCGTCCGCGGCGAGCATCGCGATTGGCTGCATGGGCATCGGCAACATGTTCCAGTCCAACCAAGCGACTGCCATCTTCCTCAACATGGCAAACATGGACTTTTTGACCGCCAACGCTTGGCTGGTCGGCGTCGCGCTGGCGGGGCTGGTCGGCGTCGTCATCGTCGGGGGGATCAAGTCCATCGCCAACACCACCTCGAAGTTAGTGCCGTCCATGGCGGTGCTCTATGTCGTCGCCGCCCTGATCGTCATCGGCCTCAATGCCGACCGGGTGCCAGCCGCGCTACTGGCCATCTGGAACGGCGCGTTCTCGCCCGAGGGCGTGACCGGCGGCGCCCTCGGCGTGCTCATCCACGGCTTTCGCCGGGCGGTGTTCTCCAATGAAGCCGGCTTGGGCAGCGCGGCCATCGCGCACTCTACGGCGCAGACGCCCAAGCCGGTCAGCGAGGGGTTCGTCGCCCTGCTGGAGCCTTTTATCGACACGGTGGTGATCTGCACCATGACGGCACTGGTCATCATCACCACGGTGTACGAACCCGGCCTCGTCGGCCGCGAGGTGAGCGGCATTGAATTGACGACCCGGGCGTTCGCCTCAACGATCTCGTGGTCGCCGGTGCTGATAGCGGTCGCGGCCCTGCTGTTCGCGTACTCGACGATGATCGCTTGGGCCTACTATGGGCTCAAGGCGTTCACCTATCTCGTCGGCGAGGGCCGCGCCAAGGACTTGGGCTTCAAGCTGTTCTACTGCCTGTTCGTGGTGGTGGGGTCCAGCATCAATCTCGGCACCCTGATCGAACTGTCGGATGCCCTGATTTTCATGGTCGCCATTCCCAACCTGTTGGGCCTGTACTTCCTAGCGCCGGTGGTGAAGCGGGAACTGAACCGCTACACGCCCTAAAGCAGGCTGGGGCTTGGACGGCCCCAACCCATCGTGCTGCTCAGCGACGGATGGGTCCATTGAAAGGAATCTCCCCATGTCGATGGCGATCCTTCGATTTGGAATGCTCCTGATACTGGCGGCCGGCGTTCCCGCGGCAGCGCAGCCCGAGTTATTCTTTGCCGCCGGCGTCGATAGCACCGGCTGGGCGCAGGCGCGGAGCAATGCCGATGGCCACGTGCTGATTGAGTCGCCGCAGTATCCGCGCGGCCTGTGGCTGCACTTGGCCGATGACGCGGGGGACGCGCTCGCCGGCCTTCAAGTGGAATACCAAGAGCGGCCCGACAGCTTAGTGGCGATTCGCTGCGTCGATCCGGTTGGCGCGCTGCGGGAGACGCTGGTTTGGACGCGGCCCGAAGCAGACGCCCTCCGCTTGACGCTCCAGCCGAAAGAAGGGGACGACCTGCCGGCGGGGCTCGCGTCCATAGACTGGCAAATCGACGCGAGTGTTGAATCGCTGCTCGATCCCGTGGAAGAGACCCGGCTGATCGGCTGGGAAGCGGTGGCGGCGTTTTTGCAGGCGCGCTGGCAGAGTCAAGCAGGACGAGTGGCGGTGCAGTTCAATGCCCGGACCTTGGCGATTGATCTGGGCCACTCGGAGGCTATAGAAATACTGGTCAATTACCTCCAAGACCAAGCAAGGACCTCACGGGGAGCAATCAACGCTTCCACATTACAGATACTCCTGAAGGCACAGTTATTTAAGAGCGACTTTGCTTTACCAGAAGACGCGATTATCCTCTCCACTTCTTTCGTTTTGGTATTTGAAGACCCGAATCTGGAGAAGTCAGTATTGGAGGCTTTGAACCGAAGGGAGGGGCCTATTACCTTGCCGGAAGCCGCTTCTCTGACCCGCCTCACTATCTCCGATAGTACCGTTCATAGTTTGACGGGTCTCGAGCATTTTGTGGCCTTGGACGATTTGAGTATAACCACCCGCTATATTACTGACGTCAGCCCGCTCGCTACTTTGACCAACCTTAAATCACTGAGTCTGTATCTCAACCAGATTGCCGATGTGAGCCCACTCGCCGACTTAACCAACCTTGAATGGCTGAGACTGACTCTCAACCAGATTACTGATGTCACCCCACTTGCTGCCTTGACCAACCTTAAATCGCTGCTTCTAGATGGCAACCAGATTACTGATGTCACCCCACTTGCTGCCTTGACCAACCTTGAATCGCTGCTTCTGGGTGCCAACCAGATTACTGATGTCACCCCACTTGCTGCCTTGACCAACCTTGAATCGCTGCGTCTAGGGAGCAACCAGATTACCGATGCAAGCCCGCTGGCTGCCTTGACCAACCTTGAATCGCTGCTTCTGGGTGCCAACCAGATTACCGATGTCACCCCACTTGCTGCCTTGACCAACCTTAAATCGCTAAGCCTTTTCAACAATCGGGTTGCCGATGTCAGCCCGCTGGCGACCTTGACCAACCTTGGAGTTCTGCAACTGGGTTACAATCAGATTACTGATGTCACCCCACTTGCCGACTTGACCAACTTGTCTGTGCTGAGTTTATGGCGTAACCAGATTACCGATGTCACCCCACTTGCCGACTTGACCAACCTGCTTAATTTGAATCTGGCGCACAATCAGATTGCCGATGTCACCCCACTTTCCACCTTGACCAACCTTGAACAACTATATCTGGAGGACAACCAGATTACTGATGTCACCCCACTTGCCGACTTGACCAACTTGTCTGTGCTGAGTTTATGGCGTAACCAGATTACCGATGTCACCCCACTTGCCGACTTGACCAACCTGCTTAATTTGAATCTGGCGCACAATCAGATTGCCGATGTCACCCCACTTTCCACCTTGACCAACTTGCGAGTGCTTTACCTGAATGACAACCGGATCGAAGACATAAGTCCCCTAATGGCCAACACCCGCCTAAGTGAAGGCGGAGTGAACTTGACTAACAACCCTCTCAGCTACCAGTCCCTCACTGAGCATATCCCCGCCTTGGAAGCACGAGGTGCTCATGTCTCCTACTAACCCCACCCCCATCCGTCCCGCTTCTGCGAAAGGCCGCGCTGATTTTGGTATCCCTACGCATTTATCGTATTATCCAAAGAGATCAAACGCGCTCGCAGAGCGTCATACATAATGGATCGGGAAGGCGCGTCTCCACGTTAAACGTCGCGGACGAGGAAACCGAGTAGGGACCCTTTTCATGTACCTGTCTATCCTTCGATTTGGAATGCTCCTGATGCTAGCGGCCAGCATTCCGGCAGCAGCACAGACCGAGTTATTCTTTGCCGCCGGCGTCGATAGCACCGGCTGGGCGCAGGCGCAAAGCAATGCCGACGGCCACGTGCTGATTGAATCGCCGCAGTATCCGCACGGCCTGTGGCTGCACTTGGCCGATGACGCGGGGGACGCGCAGGCTGGCCTACAGGTGGAATACCAAGAGCGGCCCGACAGCTTGGTGGCGATTCGCTGCGTCGATCCGGTTGGAGCGATGCGGGAGACGCTGGTTTGGACGCGGCCCGAAGCAGACGCCCTCCGCTTGACGATCCAGCCTGAAGAAGGGGACGACCTGCCAGCAGGGCTCGTGTCCATAGACTGGCAAATCGACGCGAGCATTGAATTGCTGCTGGAGCCGGTGGCGGAAATCCGGCGGATCGGCTGGGAAGCGGTGGCCGCCTTTCTGAAGGCGCGGTGGCACGGCCAAGCCGGGCGCGTGGCGGTGCGGTTCAATGCCCGGACCTTGGCGATTGAAGTGGATCGCCTAGAGGACGTAGAGACGCTGGTGGCGCACCTGCAACAGGCCCAGCCGCCAGCGGATGCCGCGCTCGGAGCAACTTATCCCTTGAAAATGCAGATATTTGCGGGGAATCTGGGGCTGCAAGAAGGCGTGATTCTCCGCGTCTCTTGGTTCGACGATCCGAATCTGGAGCGCGTGGTGCGGGAGCGACTAGGCCGACCGAAAGGACGCCTTACACCAGAGGACTTTGCTTCTCGGACCCATCTTCAGGCCAACAGTAAAATACGTAGTTTGGCGGGTATCGAGTACTTTGCGGCCCTAACATGGCTAGAGTTAAGCGACAACCAGCTTGTTGACCTGACCCCGATAAGCCAACTAAAAGACCTAAGATCGCTATCGCTTAGCGACAACCAGCTTGTTGACCTGACCCCGATAAGCCAACTAAACCACCTGGAACGCCTAATTCTGAACGGCAACCAGCTTGTTGACCTGACCCCGATAAGCCAACTAAACAGCCTGCGATACCTAGATCTTGGCGGCAACCGGATCGTCGATCTAACTCCGATAAGCCAACTAAAAAATCTGTACGCCTTAGACCTGAGCGGCAACCGGATCGTCGACCCAACCCCGATAAGCCAACTAAACCTGTACGTCTTAGACCTGAGCGGCAACCGGATCGTCGATCTAACCCCGATAAGCCAACTAAAAAATCTGTACGACCTAGACCTGAGCGGCAACCGGATCGTCGATCTAACCCCGATAAGCCAACTAAAAACCCTGCAATTCCTAGCTCTGGGCGGCAACCGGATCGTCGATCTAACCCCGATAAGCCAACTAAACCTGTACGACCTAGACCTGAGCGGCAACCGGATCGTCGATCTAACCCCGATAAGCCAACTAAAAACCCTACAACGCCTGTTCTTGTCTAACAACCGGATTGAGGATGTCAGTCCGTTAGCCAAGCTGACCTATCTGAGAGACCTGAGATTGAGTACCAACCGGATTGAGGATGTCAGTCCGTTAGCCGAGTTGATCCATCTGAGATACCTGCAATTGATGAACAACCCCCTCAGCGACCGAGCCCTTACCGAACATATCCCCGCCCTAAAAGCACGAGGCGTCACCGTCCACCACTAACCCACCCCATCCGTCCCCCTTCACCGAAAGGCCCCACCATGAAAGCCCAACTCACCCTCCTCCTCGCTCTGCTGGCCCCCCTCCCCGCCCTCAGCATCGGCTACGTGTACACCGGCGTGGGCGACGATGGCCGCCAAAACCTCGAACTGACCTCGGTCACCGTTGATGTGCAGATCGACGAGCGCATCTCCCGTACGCGCACCGACCAGATCTTCACCAATCACGCCGAATGGGAGGTGGAAGGCATCTACGAATTCACCCTGCCCGAAGGGGCCATCATCACCGATCTGGTGCTGTGGATCGACGACAAGCGGATACAGGGGCTCGTCCTCGAAAAAGAACTGGCGCGCCAGACCTACGACGACATCGTGGCCCAACGCATTGACCCGGCCCTAATTGAGCAGTTGGCCCCCAACCAATTTCGCCTGAGCATCTTTCCCTTTCCGGCCAACGGCAGCCGCCGCGTCGAATTTGAATACATGCAGCTCCTCGAAGCCCGCAGCGGCCGCCTCAACTACACCTTCCCGCTCGCCCCCGAAACCGACCAACCCCTGCAAATGGAACTGTTCGTGCTGCGGGCCCAAGTACGCAGCCAGCACGCCTTTGAAGCGACGACCTCTGGGCTGCCGCGGCTCACCGACATAAACCGGCCCGACGCGCACCACGCCAGCATCTTCTTCGGCGACGAGCAGATCAAGCCCCGCGAGGACTTCACCCTGACCATCCGCCAGATCGACGACCAACCCAAGCCGACCGTACTCAGCTTTGCGCCACAAAACGACACCTTGGGCTACTACGCCCTGTGGCTGCCGCCCCTACCCGAGTTGACGCAAGGCGATCCCCTGCCGCGCAGCCTGACCTTTGTCATCGACATCTCGTCGAGCATGCAGGGGGGCAAGCTCCAAGCCGTCAAAGGCGCCCTCGCCGTGGCCATTGACGGGCTGGACGCAGCGGACTTGTTCAACATCGTCGTCTTCTCTCACCGGGCCGACTCCTTTGCCGCGGCCCCAGTGCCCGCCGACCCGGCCAATAAGAAGGCGGCCACGGCCTTCATCAACCAGCAAGACGCGCTCGGGGTGAGCAATTTTGAAGCCGGCTTGGGCCGCGCCATGCAGCAAGCCTTCCCGGCCAGCCGGGTCAACCACGTCATCTTCCTCACCGACGGCCTGCCCACCTTCGGCGAAGTCGAGCTGACGCCCTTGAGCGAGTTGGTCGGCGAGTGGGCCGCCGGCCAAGCGCGCCTTTTCACCATCGGCGTGGGGCGGGACGTGGACCAAGGATTTTTGGCCGGCTTGGCCGAGGAACACCGCGGCGAAGCGTCTTTCCTTTCGGAAGAAGGCGATATTGAAGCCGCGCTCCAAGAGCTGTTTGCATCCTTTGTCTTTCCCGTCTTGCTGCTCGACGAACTGAGCTTTGACCAAGTGGAAATCCACGACGTCCACCCGCGTGGGGTAGAGGCCCTAGCGGCCGGCCGCGAACTGTTCCAAGTGGGCCGCTATCGAGGCGGCGGGACCTCTTCGTTGAACTTGACCGGCCACGTAGGGGAGGAGACAGTGAACTTGGACTTCCCGCTGGAGTTCACCCAGACCGATGTCTCAGGCACCTTGATTCCCCGGCTGTGGGCCTACCAGAAGGTGCAGGCCCTCGAAGGGCAGATCGCCCGCTTTGGCGAGCAACAGGAATTGCTCAACGACATCCTAACGCTGGGCCTAGACTATCGGCTGGTGACGCGGCGCACCTCCCTGTTTGCCCCGGACGATGGCGTCGAGGTCAATCCCGAACCGCGCGAGGGTGAGTTGGCTTTCGAAGAATCCGACGACTTTTTTGGAGCGACCGACATCCACGACGCCCGCCCGACGACCCACTGGTTGGGCCGCGACTTCGTGCTGCAGGACGAAGTGTGGATTGACCTCGCGTACCAGCCGAGCATGCCCAAGGAGCTATACGAAGGCCGCGCCCATCAGCCGGCCGAGCTAGCCAACTTTGCCCGGTTGGGTCAGGCCATGCTGGTGGTCGTAGAAGAGCGGGCCTACGAGCTCCAACCGAATGCCCAAGGCAGCCGGCCGGTGCTCCTCCAGAACGCCCCCAATCCCTTCAACGCGTCCACGGCGATCTCCTTCCTGATACCGTTCCGCCTCGCAGACGAGGAGACCCACCTGAGCATCTACAACTTGGCGGGCCAAATCGTGCGCGTCCTCCGGCCCGAGACCCAGCAGGCCGGCGAGCACCGCCTCAGTTGGGACGGCCGCGACGCCCTGGGCCGCGAAGTGGCCAGCGGGGTGTACATATATCGGCTCAATGTGGGCGAATGGGCCGTGCATCGGCGCATGTTGCTGCTGCGCTGAGGGGAACCTAAGTACGCGACCCCTATTTGAGTACGCCCCGGGATCAAGGGCGTCCCGCCCTCGACGAGGGCAAGATGCCCTCGATCCGTGGAAAGCGGGTGTCGGGTAGTAAAAGCGGTCTGCTCTGCAAACTCTGGTGGTCGTCCCTTGCGTCCAAACGGTCCCGGCTGGATTCCCGTTTTCACGGGAGTGACCCCTCTATACAAAAAACAGTGCCGATGAACATTCCATGCTTGCAAGTCATTTAGGACGGCTATATAACTAATGGTGCTAGTATGTTGACCGTGGTCAAAGTAGTTCCTACGCTGAGAGTATCCACCCTTTCAGCCCCGGAGCGTTCCGATGACCACGGCCGAGTTTATAATAGCCCTGTTCTACCGCATTGACAATCATAAGCTTGATGTGCCCAAACACCCGCAGGCGTCCTTATATCCCAGTGAGGTGGTCACCTTAGGGATGTTGTATGCGCTCAAAGGCGGGGGTAAACGGGCGTTTTACCGCGGGCTGGTGCGGGACTGGCACGCTTGGTTCCCGCGCCTGCCGTCGCGCACCCGCTTGTTCCGCCTCTTCGCCGCCCATGCCGATTGGACCGACCGCTTCCGCGCCGAGCCGACGACGTTGGGGGTGGTCGACAGCTATGGTATCGAGTTGATCCATCCGGTGCGTCAGGGTCGGGCACAGCACTCCCTCGGGAAGAAAGGGCTCTCCAATCACCGCTGGCGAGTCGGCGGCAAGCTCTGCGTTATCGTCAATCAGTGGGGGCGGATCGTGGATTGGGATTGGAACACGGCATAAGTCCACGATACGGTCTTTCATCCCATGATCCGACGCTTCCAACAGCAGATGATCCTGCTCAGCGACCCAGGCTTTCATGCCAAAACCGGCGATCCGGCCAATCTGAAAGTCTGGCCTCGCAACACGTGGAACGAGCGGATGCTCATTGAGACCGTCTTTTCCATGCTCACCCGAATCGCCCGCTTTAAGCAGCAGACCCATCGGGCGTGGGCGTATTGTACTGCCCATCTCAGCTTTGCCATGGCCGCCTTCAACCTGCTGGTGCAGTGGCATGGAAGGCAGCCCGATGAAAACGGATTCGTCCCGTTGTCTATTGCCGAGTTCGGATTGTAAAACACTAGCACCATTAGTTATATAACCAATGTTGACCGTGGTCCCGGTAGTTCCTACGCTGAGAGTATCCACCCTTTCAGCTACGGAGCGTCCTGATAACCACGGCCGAGTTTATAATAGCCCTGTTCTACCGTATTGACAATCATAAGCTTGCTGTGCCCAACCATCCGCAAGCGTCCTTATATCCCAGTGAGGTCGTAACCTTAGGGGTGTTGTATGCGCTCAAAGGCGGGGGTAAACGGGCGTTTTACCGCGGGCTGGTGCGGGATCTCCTGACCTCTCGACAGCAGCGAGTCTCCTAACCACATTATGGGCGCAACGCCCAAGCGAAAGGATTATCGCCATGACTTGGCTCGTCTTTGCCCTCCTCACCGTGGCTAGCTGGGGCCTCTACGGCGTCCTGCTACACGCCGGTCAGCTCGCCATGGCCGACCCGGTAAACGGCCGCTACAAAGCCTTCCTCTTCGTCGGCTTGGCCTATTTGCTCGCCGCGGTCTTTGGCTCGCTGATCGTCCTCACCTACCATGGCGCGAACTGGCTCTACCCGGCCAAGGGCGTCTTTTGGTCCACGGTCGCCGGCATCGCCGGTGCCATCGGCGCGTTGGGCGTCCTGCTCGCCTTTGGTGCCAAGGGGACGCCGGCCGTGGTCATGTCCATCGTCTTTGCCGGGGCGCCCATCGTCAACGCGGTCGTCGCCGCGCTCGTGCATCCGCCGGCCGGGGGCTGGGCGGCCGTGCGCTGGCCCTTTGTCCTCGGCATCGTCTTGGCCGCATTGGGCGGCTGCTTGGTCACCTTCTTCCGCCCGGGCACCTGACGTGCCGGCTGCGTTTTGCACGCGCCGCCGCGTTGAGTGGGCCGATACCGATCAGGCCGGTATCGTCCACTTTGCGCGCTTTTTCGTCTTTATGGAGGCAGCCGAGCACGCGTTCTGGCGCAGCCTCGACCTGAGCGTCCACAGCGAGCGCGACGGCGACCTCATTAGCTGGCCCCGCCTCGCCGCCGAATGCGAGTACTTCTGCCCGGTCGCCTTTGAAGACATCCTCGACATCGAGCTATCCCTCGAAAAGCAGGGCGAGAAATCCCTCCGCTTTCGCTTTGACTTCGACTGCAACGGCGAATCAATAGCCCAAGGGCGGCTCACGGTCGTCTGCTGCGTCTGCAATCCGGGCGAGCACATCCGCGCCATCCCCATCCCCGACTTTATCGCCCGCAAGCTGGCGCCATGAGCACCGCCCCGGCCCTCGTCGCCGTTGAGGTCTGCAAGCACTTTGCCCTCGGCGACCAGACCGTTGAAGTGCTGTGCGGCGTTTCGCTGCGCGTGGATGCGGGCCAGTCGGTCGCGTTGATCGGCCCGTCCGGCTCGGGCAAGAGCACCTTGCTGCACCTGCTCGGCACCCTCGACCCCCCCACCTCGGGCCAGATCGCGATCAACGGCGCGGATCCTCTAACCCTTGCCGAGCCGCAACTCGCCCGCTTCCGCAACCAGCACATCGGCTTCGTCTTTCAAAACCACCACCTGCTGCCCCAGTACTCAGCCCTCGAAAACGCCCTAATCCCCGCCCTGGCCTTTCCCCAAGCCGACCGGCGCGGCCGCGCCCGCGACTTGTTGCGGGCTGTCGGGCTGGAAAAGCGGCTGCACCATCGCCCGGCCGAGTTGTCGGGCGGCGAATGCCAGCGCGTGGCCGTGGCGCGTGCCTTGCTCAATCAGCCCGGTCTCTTGCTCTGCGACGAGCCGACCGGCAGCCTCGACCGCCAGACCGCGACCACGGTCGCGGACCTGCTCTTCGCGCTCCACCGGGCCGAGCGAGCCGCCCTCGTCATCGCAACCCACGATCTAGCGCTCGCGGCCCGCTGCGACCGCCGCCTGCATTTGCGCGAGGGCATGTGCGTCGAAGCCTGAGTTACTACTGGCGGGTTCACCTAGGGCTGCTGCTGGGGACGGCTGTCGCCACAACCGCTCTGACCGGCGCGCTCCTCGTCGGCGATTCCATGCGCGGGAGTTTGCGCGACTTGGCTTTGGCGCGGCTGGGCCGCATTGAGTACGCGCTGGTGGCCGCGCACTTTTTCCGCAGCGACTTGGGCGACGCGCTGCCGGCCGATCCCGCGCCCGCCATCCTCCTCACCGGCAGCGCCCGACACGCCGAGACCCAACAGCTCGCGGCTGGCGTGCAGATCCAAGGCGTTGACGCCCGCTTTGCCGCGCTCTTTCCCCGAGACAGCCCCGCCCTGCGCGACGGGCTCGCGCCAATCCCCGGGCAGCCGTTTCCCGCGCTCGTGGTCAATGCCGCGCTGCAACGCGCCCTCGGCCTCGAACTAGGCGACGCCGTGTTGCTCTCGCTGGAGCGTCCCAGCGCACCGTACCGCGAATCCCTGTTTGGCCGCCGCGCTACCGGCGACCTCGTCACCACGCTGCGCGCGGTGCTCACCGGCGTCTTGCCCGACCGAGGGGCGGGACGCTTTGGCCTGCGGGCGCATCAGCATCGGCCCCTGAACGCGTACCTCGCCCTCCCCGTCCTCCAGCGCGTCCTCGGCCAACCGGGCCGCGTCAACGCCCTGCTCATGGCCGCGCCGGCGCACCAATCCCAAGACGCGCTCGCCCAACACCTGAGCTTGGCCGACCACCAGCTCGACCTCGCGCTGCACTCCAACTACATCGAGCTCACCAGCACCCGCTTTGTCCTCAACGACTCAACCCGCGCCGCGGCCTTGGCCAGTGCTGCGGCCTTGCAGCTCAAAACCGCGACGTTCTCGACCTATCTGGCCAACGCCATTACAGGCCATGGCCGCCAAGTCCCCTACTCGACCGTTACCGGCCTCGACGACCCCACCGGCCTCTATCTCGCCGATGGACGGCCGGCACCGCCCCTCGCCGCCGACGCCCTCTACCTCGACGCTTGGACCGCCCGCGAGCTGGCCGCGGCCCTCGGCGACTCCATTGCCCTGACCTATTACGCGGTCGGCCCGCGCCAAGCACTGCGGACCGAGCAGGCCCACTTCCGCCTGCAAGGGATCGTGCAGATGCGCGGCTTGGCCGTTGACCCGACGCTGACGCCGGCCTATCCGGGGTTGCAGGAAGAAGGCGACATGGCGGCTTGGGACGCGCCCTTTCCCATCGACATGGGGCAAATTTGCCCGCAGGACGAAGCCTACTGGGATCAGTACGGGGCCGCGCCCAAAGCCTTTGTCGCGGCTCGGACGGGCCAACGCCTGTGGGGCAGCCGCCACGGTGCGCTGACCGCGGTCCGCTTCTATCCTCCCTCGCCAGCCGACTATCAAAGCCTGCGCCGCGCCCTGCTAGAACGCCTAGCATCGGCCGACTTCGCCTTGCGTCCCGTCCGCGCACAGGCCATTGCGGCTTCTCAGGGGGCTACGGACTTCAGCGGCCTCTTTATCGGCTTCAGCCTCTTCCTCATTGCCGCGGCCGCGCTCTTAGTGGTCCTGCTGTGCAAGTTCGGGCTCGAACAACGCGCCAGCGAAGCGGGGCTGCTGCTGGCGACCGGCTACCCGCTCGCCGCGGTGAGCCGGCGTTTCTTGGGCGAGGGCATTGCCTTGGCCGCGCTGGGTGGGCTTCTCGGCCTCGCCGGAGCCTTGCTCTACGCTTACCTGCTGCTGGTCGGCTTGCACACCTATTGGTTGGAGGCCATTGGTACGCCCTTCCTCCAGCTCCACGTCCGCTGGCCGAGCTTGGGGTTGGGCTACTTATCGACCCTGCTGCTGGTCTCGCTAGCGCTGTGGCGCACCGTGCGGCACTACCACCGGCGGCCGGTCCGCGCCCTGCTGGCCGGGGCCCTCGATGCGGCCCAGCCACGCCCATGCGGCCGCCGGGCCGTCCTCGCCGCGCTCGCCCTTGCGCTCGCGCTTGCCTTGAGCATCCTCGCCAGTAGAGCCGATGCGGCCACGGCGGCCGCGCTGTTCTTGGGCAGCGGCACGGCCGCCCTGTTGGCCTTGTTGGCCCTGTTCGCGGGGTGGTTGCGCGCTCCGCCCTCGGGCCGCCGGCGCTCCAGCCTCGGCTTGGGGATCCTCAACTGCACCCGCAAGCCCAGCCGCAGTGCCCTCTGCACCGCCCTCGTCGCCGGCGCGACCTTTGTCATCGTCGCGGCCGGCGCCCATCGGCAGGTCGAGTGGGCTGACGATCCGGGCGCCGGCGGTTTCGCGCTGGTGGCCGAAGCGGAAATTCCCCTGCACCAAGACCTCAACAGCGCGGACGGTCGCTTTGAATTGGGGCTGGGCACCGGCTTGGCTGCCGCGCGCTTTTTTCCCTTCCGCGTCCTACCCGGCGACGATGTGAGCTGCCTCAACCTCTACCGGCCCCAAGCCCCGCGCGTCCTCGGCGCACCGGCCGAATTCATCGAGCGCGGCGGCTGGCCCTTCCGGCAGACCCTCGCGCTGACGCCGGCCGAGCGCGCCAATCCTTGGCAATTGCTCCAGCGCGATTTGGGGCCGGGCGTCGTCCCAGCTATCGGCGATTTTCGTTCGGCGCAATGGATTTTGCACAAGGGGCTGGGCGACGACATTCCCATTGCCGAAGGGTTGACCGCGCGGTTGGTCGGGTTGTTGGACGGCAGCCTGTTCCAGAGCGAGTTGCTCATTGCCGAAGACCGCTTTGCCGCGCACTTTCCCGACCGCGAAGGCCATGGCTACTTCCTAGTCGAAACCGAACGACCCGCGGCCATTGCGACCGCGCTCGAAAAGGGACTGGTGCCCTACGGTCTCGACGCCACCTCGAGTGCCGACCGCCTCCAAGGCTACCGCGCTGTCGAAAACACGTACCTATCGACCTTTCAGACGCTGGGCTTGCTGGGGCTGCTCTTGGGGACGCTGGGGTTGGGAATCCTCATCTTGCGCAACGTCCTCGAGCGGGGGGGCGAGTTAGCGACCTTGGCCGCCTGTGGCTTTGGCCGCGCCCGCCTGCGGGCGATGCTGCTCTACGAGCACGGCTTCCTCCTGCTCGCCGGCGAGGGAATCGGCAGCGTCGCCGCCCTCATCGCCGTGGCCCCCCGCCTCTTCGACCCCACCCCGCTGCCTTGGGCCGCGCTGGGCCTTTCGCTCGGCTTGGTCTGCGCGGCCGGCCTGTTGGCGTGTGCGGTCGCCGCGCACTTAGCACTGCGCCGCCCCCTGCTGGCCGCTCTCAAGGCCGAATAGGGCGCGGCCCGTGCCTTACAAAGGATCGAGGGCATCTTGCCCTCGTCGAGGGCGAGACGCCCTCGACCCCGGATCTTAGCCACGAACGAACTAACGCGCCCGGCCAATGCAGTACAGATGCGATTCCGTCCGCAGGAAGAGCCGCCCCCCGGCAATGGCTGGCGAAGACAGGGTATAGGCTCCGTCGAGTTCGTTGGTGGCCAGCACGTTGTACTCTGGGCCGGCTTGGAGCACGGTCGTCACCGCGTTTTCATTGACCACGTAGAGCTTGCCGTCGGCCAAGACCGGCGAAGCACTGACCTGCCCCTGAGCCGTGCGCTCCGGCCCCCACATCACCGCGCCCGTCCGAGCGTCGAGGCAGGAGACTCGCCCGCGGTCATCGACCATGTAAAAATAGCGGCCATCGGTGACGGCCGAGGGCACATCCGGGCCGCCCCGCCCGGTCCACTTCCAAGCGAGGTGACTCGCGCTAATGTCTCCGGTGCCACCGGCGCGGAACGCCAGCACTGGATTGCGGCGACTGGTCGCGTACACCATCCCGGCGACCGCCACCGGCGACCCTACCACCCGGTAGTTCCGCTCCTTGTCCGGGTTCAGGCCGCCCGCCCGCCACACCTCTTCGCCCGTGGCCGGATCGTGGCCGGTGAGGTAATCTCCGCCGGAGACGACGATTTGCGTCTGGCCCTCGTGGGCGAGGACGACGGGCGTGGTATAGGCATCCGGCGACTCGCCCACCGCGTCGGTTGGCCGCTCCCGCCGCCACGCGACCGCGCCCGTGGCCGCGTCAAAGGCAATCAGGTAGGAAGCATCGTCTGTGTTCTGTCCGTGCAGAACCTCGACGAAGAGCTGGCCCTCGTGGAGCAAGGGCGAGGAGGCATAGCCCCACATCAGGCCGAAGGGGCCGTGCTCGGCCTGCAAGTCGTAGCGCCACAATTCTTCGCCGTCCAGATCAAAGGCCCGGATCATCCCCGTGCCGGTAACGGCCAACACGCGCTTGCCGTCTGTGACCGGCGACGGGGTGGCGTTGTTGTGCTTGCGCCAATAGGCATTGCCCTCGTCGAGCGTGCGCTGCCACAATGTGCGGCCATCGGTCGCGGACAGGCAGCCCAAAAGCAGCGTTTCACCGCCTTGGAGCTCCTCGCCCGCATTGGGCGACGTCAAAAAGAGCCGCTCGCCCCACACCACCGGCGTACTCCCGCTCCAAGAGGGCAGCTTCCGGCTCCAGACCACGTTCTCGCTCGCGCTCCAAGTCACCGGTAGGTCCACGGCCGCGCTGACGCCGTTGTGGTGGGGGCCGCGCCACTGGGGCCAGTACTCCTGACTGGCACCCGCACCCAGCGCGGTCAAAATCAGCCCCGAGACGAAGATGTACTTTTTCATGGATGGGCTCCTTTCTTTGGCGAAGTTCGCGGCCGCTCAGCAGTAGCCCGGTATTCGCCGCAGCCTATTGGCTCGCTCGATCAATGTGGGGTCGGGCCACTGAGCCTTGTGTGCCGGCAAGTGTATCTGAGAATTTAGGTGACGCTCCATCTGCTCAAGGCCCTCGCTGAGTTGTCGATCCCTTAACGCATTCGCCTGCTGTTCATTGAGCCGCACGAAGTACCCTGCATCGAGGTAAATCAAGCTGTTGTCATAGGCGCGATGGATGGTCGGCGACAAGGCAAGGCCATTAGAAACATCATCGGTTCCTTGGGCCTTTACTGGTACAATATGGGCCGCCTCGACGAGATCGAGCTGGGTCCTCGTCACCGCACAGTGGTTCCCATAAGCATCCATAACTCGCCGGCGAAAATTCGCCGCCCGGGCATAGCGGCTTATCGACGCGACGACCTTTTGCCGCTCTTGCGATAGCGGCTCTAGCTCTTGTGGCTGTATATCCTCCAACTGAGAGGCCCTTAGCAAGAGAGCATACGTTGGCAGGTCGCCTCCATGCCGATGCAGAGAGGCTGCGTTAAACACATAATTCAGAAACTGATCGGGACGAATTCCAACGGCTATTTCCTCGTTGTCTTTTCGGGCAAAGGCTAGGCCATCTCCAGCCGCCGTACCAATAGCCTCTATATCGATCTGAACAGAGGGCGAACCTGCGGTAAAGGTGCGATGTTTATCTATATCAAAGCCCGCAAACATATTGCTCTCAGCGTGATACCCCAGCAAAACGGTAGGGCCGCTTGGATTGATCGGCAGCGGCGAGGAAACCGTGGTCATCTGAATTCTGTATTCGCGTGGTAACGATTGCCGACCGCCATGGGTGAGCGTCCATACATAGACCCAAAGTGAAATGGTATCTTCGAGGTACTGAACCAAAAATTCTCTGGGGTGCGTAGCCGAGCTTGCAGACACGTAGAAACCAGTACCGCCGGATTTCTGTATAGCGTGAAGAACGGCCTTGACGAGTTTGGCCGGCGAAACAGCAGGCATCGTTTGCTAGGTCCTCGTTTTGTTTTTAGGTCTTTTCTTGCCCCCGTCGTCCGCCAGGGTCTCCTCGCTATCCGTTCCGTTCCACATCGCCGCCGGGTGACAAAGGCCATAAGAAGGCACTTTCTTTTTTGCTCTCTGTTTGGTCTCAAACCTAAAAAGACTGCCTTTGAGGTATTCTTGGACGAGATCACAGCAGAGCCATTTGCGTTTCAAGCGCTCGGCAACCTCGCCCGTTACACAAGAGCCTGCTAAAGGATCGAACACCAAATCTCCCTCGTCGGTGAGCATCCGAACAAAGTACTCGGGCAGTTCCGCGGGGAAGCGAGCGGGATGCGGTTTTATACCGTGCTCCTTGCAAAGTCGCAAGTAATTGGAATTGCTCTCTGTATTGGGAATTGCGATGAGATTGGGCGGAATAGAAGCACCATTGTCAATGTTAAATTTTTCACTAATATCGTGTCCACTCGGCCTCAGCTTGGCTCGGTATCCACCCTTGAGCAATCCTTTCATTGAATTGCTATAGGGAATCAAAACCCGGCGATTGCTAGCTTTTGGCCAAGGGGTCGGCGACAGCCACCAAACGCAATTGATCGCGTCTTTAACCCGAATGCGCCGCACATTCACCCACTCTGCTGGCGTGGGCAATTTGGATGGATTCCACCAGAAGAATTCTTGCGCCAGATGAAAATCGAACTCCCTGCAAAGCATAATCAAAAGCTCATAGTGATAAAGCGAGCGAGTTGGCTGCCCGGGCATCCAAGCACCACCAATGTCAATGACCAGCGAACCATTGTCCTTGAGGATGCGTATAAATTCTTTGGCAAATGGCCGGAACCAATCGAGGTATTGATCCGCATCGACATTGCCGTAGTCCTTTTTGCGAATCAACCCAAATGGCGGTGACGTCATGATCAGATTGACGCTTTTATCCCTCATATCTACCATGAGATCGAGCGCGTCGCCCCAGTAGATTTCCCCTAAATCGGTTTTGTGAAATAGTTCCATATCTCAAGTGACCTCCCCCTAGCGAACGCCCGGGGCAAACGGCTTTGACGGATCCGCGTATTCGTTGCCGGCCCGGTCTCGGCCCCGCGCCAAGTACACGGCATGGGACGAGGTGGGGCGCATCTTCACTGTGGCCGGCATGTAGCGCATGGTGTAGCCGCAGCGCCGCTTGGCACTGGTGTTGGGGTTGGAGCCGTGGATGATCTTGGCGTGGTGGATGTGGCACTGGCCGGCGCAAAGTTCCAAATCGACGACCCGCGACTGATCGACCTGCTCGGCCACGATCTCGCGCCCGAAGACGTGGGTGTTGTGATCCACTTCTACGTAGTCTGAAAAGCCGTGTTGGTGGGAATCGGCCACCACCCGCATACAGCCGTTTTCGCGTGTTGAGTCGTCGATGGCCAGCCACACGGTTAGCACCTCGTGCTCGCTGAGCCGCTCGTTCCAATACGCCGAGTCCTCGTGCCAAGGCACGCGCTGGCCGTCGCCGGGCGGCTTGCTGATAAAGTGGCTCGCCCACAAGACGATGTCCGGGCCGATAAACGCCTCGACAAAATCGAGCACCTCGTCGGCGAAGAGCCACTCGAAAAGCGCGGGATGGGCAAAGTGCGGCACATCCATGGCCTCGGGCCGCTTGCCGGCCGGCAAATCGGCCAACAAGCCGGCGAAGAAGGCCTGCAAACGCTGGAACTTTTCAGCCGGAAAGAGCGGATGTTGATAGACGAAATAACCGTGATCGCGGTAGAACTGCACATCTGCCGCGGCGAGGTGCAAGGGGTGGGAAGTGCTCATCGGCGGGGGCCTTTCCTCGGAGTGGGTTGCGCTGCCCCCTCAATATACGGCAATCGGATCACCCGTGCAGAATCGGATGCCCCGCGCCCTTAAACCAAACCCAGTTGAGCACAAACGACAGAAAAACCCCGCATACCCCAGCCCCCTCGAAAAGCCTTTGCTTCCAAAGGGCACCGGGCAAGTCTCCTTCTGCGACAAGGCCGCGCAACAGTTCGCTGTTAGACGCTCGGCGGACGATAGTGAAGCCGTTTTTCTTGGCTAGCCAGAAGACCTCGTCGATTTTTGCTCCGTTCAGGAAGTCGGGAGAGTGGGTCGAAACGAACACTTGGCCGCCGCGCCGGGCGTAGTCCCGAAACTCCTCAGCTAACTCTACTAGCAATTCGGGATAGAGTTGGTTTTCGGGTTCTTCAACCGCCAGCAACGGATGGGGGTTCGGGTCATACAACAAGACGAGGTAGGCGAACATCTTGATGGTGCCATCGGAGACGTAGCGGGCAATGAATGGGTCTTTGAAACTGCCATCCTGAAAGCGCAGGACGAGACGCCCATCTTCAGTCGGCTTGGCTTCAACGTCGCTCACACCCGGGACGCGCTGGCTCATAGCCTTCAGCACTTGGTCGAAGTGCTCGCGGTGATTCTCGTAGAGGTACTGGGCAACTTGAGCGACGTTATCGCCGCGGTTAGACAGATGCTCGGCGTAGCCCGCCTCGCTGCTTGGTCGGGCGTCGGCAATGTGGAAGTCCGAAACGTGCCAGTTCTCGATCAGGCTGCGGAACTCTGAGACGACTTGGAACTCGCGGAACTGTCCCAAGCCCTTGATCGCGAGGACGCTCGAATCGTCGAGTTTGTACTCCTCTCTTTTCTCCTCAGCCCCCTCTTCGCCATAGACCGATTCATTGGTGATCGCGCTTCCGACGCCATGGCTGAAGTCCACAAAGTGCCAAGAGCGGCCACGTGCTCGCAGCGGCCCAAGCGCGGCTAGATGCAGCGAGCGGCCCAAGCGCGGCTAGGTGCGGCATGGCAATCGACGGCCAGCGAGCGGCTACGGGGGGGCGTGGGAACCCTGTACCAATCGAGGCCCTAGCCGTGCCAACCGCGCGACATAGTGCAGAGTTCTACATAACGGATTGGGGGGGGGCGGCTTGAACAGATAGCAAATTTCCGCGCTTGGGCGGCTTGAACAGATAGCAAATTGCGCGGTCGTTGCCGCCGGTGACCGCGGCCACGGTGTCGATTGCCGCGGTGATCGTGACCGCGGTATCGGCTGCCGAAGTGGGCGTTTTTGTGCAAAAAGTCGTCACTTGACCGAGCGGTCCAGGCCCATAAAGGCCCATTTGGTACAGGGTTCCCTTGACCTATGGGCCGTGCAACGGCGGCCCAAGCGCGGCAAGGGGCGGCTAGGTGCTCGCAATCGACGGCCAGCGAGCGGCTAGGGGCGGCTACATGCCGCGAGCGGTCAAGCGCGGCGCTTGGGCCGCCGTTGCACGGATTGGGCATTTTTTTATACTCATTCAACTCATCCATCTATCTCTCAAGGAGATTCTTATGAAGCGGTTAGGAGTATTCGCGTGTCTGGCGGTGGCGGTCGTAGTCGGTTGCAGCAAGAGAGACAACCCCATGGCGGCCGAACCCGCGGCCAAGTACGCCGCGGCCACGACCGGCCCCGACACCACCCAGACCGAAGCCACGGTCACGGCCACCCCGGACACCATCAGCAGTATGACGGCCGCCCAAGCGCGGGCAGAAATTGCCCGGCGCGAAATGCCTTATGCGGAGTGGGCGTTTCTGTTGTACGCGCAAACGGGCAATCTGGAGGCCGTCAGGCTATTCGTTGCTGCGGGGATGGACCTTGAAACGAAAAACCCGGAGGATGATTTCACGGCGTTGCACTATGCGGCGACCTATGGGCGTTTGGAGGTGGTCCAGTATCTGGTAGGGCAAGGGGCCACGGTGGACGCGACGGGCCGGAGCGGCGAAACGCCCTTACTCTGGGCGTCGTGGAACGGTCATTTGGAGGTGGTCCAGTATTTGGTAGGGCAAGAGGCGAACATCCTCGCTTATACGTCCACAGGGACGGTTCGATCGTTAGCCCAAGATGAAGGGCACACCAGCGTAGTGACCTACATTGAAGGAACGGGGCAGGCGGAACTGACACGGCGCGGGATCGCTTATACGGAGGAGGCGTTTGTTGATTCGGCGGCGGCGGGCAATTTGGAGGTCGTCCAGTTATATGTCGTGGCGGGCGTGGCGATTGACACGACGGATTATCAACTGAGTGACGGCAATACCGCCCTTCACGACGCGTCGGCGGGTGGTCACTTGGAGGTGGTCCAGTATTTAGTGGAGCAAGGGGGGGCCAGCCTAACGGCGACAGACAGCGACGGCGGCGATACCGCCCTTCACGACGCGGCGACGGGTGGTCATTTGGAGGTGGTCCAGTATCTGGTAGGGCAAGGGGCCAGCCTAACAGCGACAGACAGCCAAAGCGAGACCGTCCTTCACGACGCGTCGGCGGGTGGTCATTTGGCGGTGGTCCAGTATTTAGTGGAGCAAGGGGCCAGCCTAACAGCGACAGACAGCCAAAGCCGTACCGCCCTTCACGACGCGTCGGCGGGTGGTCATTTGGCGGTCGTTAAGTATCTGGTAGGGCAAGGGGCGAACATCCTCGCTTATACGCCCGTAGGGACGGTTAGAACGTTAGCCCAAGATGAAGGGCACACTAGCGTAGTGACCTACATTGAAGGACAGGCGCAGGCGGAACTGACACGGCGCGGGAGCGCTTATACGGCGGAGGCGTTTGTTGATTCGGCGGCGGCGGGCAATTTGGAGGTCGTCCAGTTATATGTCGTGGCGGGCGTGGCGATTGACACGACGTATCATCAACCGGGTCTACCGGATGGCGGCTCAAAAGAGACCGCCCTTCACGGTGCGGCGGGGGGTGGTTCTTTGGAGGTGGTCCAGTATTTGGTAGGGCAAGGGGCCAGCCTAACGGCGACAGACAACCGCGGCGATACCGCCCTTCACTTTGCGGCGGGGGGTGGTTCTTTGGAGGTGGTTAAGTATTTAGTGGGGCAAGGGGCCAGCGTTACGGCGACAGCCAACAACGGCTGGACCGCCCTTCACCACGCGACGGCGCGGACTGGTTCTTTGGAGGTGGTCCAGTATTTGGTAGGGCAAGGGGCCAGCCTAACGGCGACAGACAGCGGCGGCGAT
Source organism: Candidatus Latescibacterota bacterium (assembly GCA_965242865.1). GTDB lineage: Bacteria > Latescibacterota > UBA2968 > UBA8231 > UBA8231. The sequence goes on along the minus strand of CBDETK010000013.1, from coordinate 1,730,931 downwards.
ACCGCCCTTCACTATGCGACTGGTTCTTTGGAGGTGGTCCAGTATTTGGTAGGGCAAGGGGCCAGCGTTACGGCGGCGAACAACACCGGCTGGACCGCCCTTCACCACGCGACGGCGCGGACTGGTTCTTTGGAGGTGGTCAAGTATTTAGTGGGGCAAGGAGCCAGCGTTACGGCGAGGAACAGCGGCGGCTATACCGCCCTTTACTTTGCGGCGGGGAGGGGTGGTTCTTTGGAGTCTTTGGAGGTGGTCAAGTATTTAGTGGGGCAAGGGGCCAGCGTTACGGCGACAGCCAACGACGGCAATACCGCCCTTCACCCGGCGGCGGGGGGTGGTCGTTTGGAGGTGGTCCAGTATTTAGTGGGGCAAGGGGCCAGCGTTACGGCGGCGAGCAACACCGGCTGGACCGCCCTTCACCGGGCGGCGGGGGATGGTCGTTTGGAGGTGGTCAAGTATCTGGTAGGGCAAGGAGCTAGCCTAACGGCGAGGACCGACTACGGCTATACCGCTAAAGGCTTAGCCAGCCGCAACGGCCATACCGCCGTAGTGACGTATCTCAATTCGGTGGGTGGCTAGCGCGTCCCTTTCGTCTTACATCAGGTTGGGCGGCACTCGATTCGGTTCGGGTGTCGCCCTTTTTTTTGGGTGCTGGGGGCGTTAAAATCGCTTACGGGTCAAGGCGCATAAACGATTTTGGTCTCTGGCGTGGCTTTATCGGGTGCTCGACTCGGCGCATGGTGGCTTTTTTGGCGGTCTTGGGCGGCCCAATGCGTTTTGAGTTCGGCCAGCACGTCAATTTCTTCGGGGGGCGGCAATTTGCTATCTGTTGGTTCTGTTTTCTTCTCAGAACGTTCTTTGGTGGGCGGTATTAACAGATAGCAAATTGCCGCGGCGGCTGGCGGGTATAGCGTGGGGCGTGGGCGTGGGCGGACGATGCGTTGGCGCGTGGCTTGTACGGTGCTGAACGGGGTAGCGAGGTAGGCGCGTATGGACCGTTCGGAACGCCCAAGCGCGGCGGCTATCTGCTTGGTGGATAGGCCGGCCCGTCTTAGGGCGTGGGCGCGGTAGGCGTGGGCGTTGGCGTCGGTCTGGGTGCCATCGGCGTCGGTCTCGGCAGCGGTCTGGGTGCTATCGGCGTCAGTCTCGGCGTCGGTCTGGGTCGTGTCGGGGCTTTCGGGAGCGGCCTGTCCGTCGGCCGCGGTGTAGGTGTCGTCGCCCAAGAATTCGCACAAGGAACAGGTGGCTTTGCCCGCCGGCCGAGAAGCGACCGGCGCGGAGTCTGAGCAGCCAATCCACCAAGTACCGACCAAGCCCAAAAGGACGAACCCAAACAGGGTTTTGAGAGATTTCAACAAGGACATTTTTTGCTCCTTTGTATGTGAGATTTAGAAGAAAGGGAATGACGCACCGAAAGAGGCGAGGCTAGCCCTAGGGCTATACTTGGAACGCTCAGGACGCGCCCCTTGCTGTGGGTGCGCCTTTGCTGGTGTGCGGCGTCTGAGTCGAGGGGATTCCGCCCTCGGTCCTTGGCAGACAGGTTGCGGGGGTGGTGCAGTAAACGTGGATCAGCATAAAGGCCGCACGGAAGTGTGCGCTTGGGGCCGTGCGACCAGACCGACGCGACGCCCAACAGCCGCGCACAATCCGTCGGCCGATGCTGAGAAGTAGAGAGTTTAGGCTTGGTGCTAGCGGAGAATTTTCGGGGGGGGGGGGGGTAAGTTGTTGTTTTTCAAGGACTTACGACACATTAAATTGGCAGTGAATCTAAGCACCCAACGAGGCCCAGCCCCCACAGCAAAGCCCCGGTCTGATGCGAAATGCTTAACCATGGTCTCGTTCATTCGCCAACCGGCGACGCCAAATTGGCCGCCAAAATGCGGTTTACAAGGCCACCACGAAATAACCGGACGCTGCGTTATGGTACGGCCCTGATTTAGGTTCATTGTAAGCATCTATCTAAATAACTTCTAAAGAAAGCCCTCACGCAAGGGGCACGACCCCATAACCAGGCGTTTCTTCAATACGGCCGGCCCGATTAAGCCGGCCATCCACTACCACGTTCCGCTGTCGAGGGCGTCCTGCCCTCGATCCCGGACGCAGCGGCAACACCAGAAAAGGCGGACTCAACGGAAGGGGCGCGTACTAAGGGGTCAATGTATTCACGCGGCCCCTAATCTGCCGACCAACGATGCGGCCAAGGGCCATTTCTAGCGGGTTGATTTGCGATTCCGAAATGGACGCTCTACGCGGCTGTCCACGCTTGGCCCTCTACGGCACTCGTTGTGCTTCGACCATCCGCAAAAAACGCGCTTCCTCTCCAACCTCATCCCCCAATAAGCGAGCGTATTCCCGCGCCTCCTCCACCCGCCCGGCCCAAACCAATTCGACCGCCAACGCCTGAAACAAACTCAAGGCATAGCCGCGGCGAAAATCCTCGGCCAAAAAGGCGCACTCCAGATGCTTCAAGGCCGGGCCGCGCTCGGCGAGCAGGTGGTAGAGCTGGCCCTTGACAAAATCGACGAAAGGCACGCCCACGGCCGGATCGTGCGCGAGAAACTCCGCCTGTTCGAGCGCGGTCCGCACCTCGGCCCGCTGCTCGTCGGTCAGTGCCCGTCCCTGCATCTCGATGCACCACGCCCACTGCACTGCCGCCCACAACCCGCGCCGCGTAAACGGCACCTCGCGCCGCGCCGCCGCATAGTAACGCTGCGCCTGCGCAAAATCTCGCTCGGTGAACAGCCGATCCGCCACTGCCAACACCAACGGCCCCTGCTGCCCCTGCTGCCTCCACTGTTCAATGCCGCGCCGTTCCCCGGGCGACAGCCGCTGGCCCTCCATGGCCGCCAGTTGCGCTAGATAGCGCGCGTTGTGCCCATTGTACTGATGCAAGGGGGCTTGCGCGAGCATCGCCCCCATCTTGCGATACGCGACCGCGCGCTCCACCGGCAGGTCGCCCAAGGCGCGCCGATACGCCTCCTCGCTTTGCAGCAAGCCCAAGTCTATGGGCTGCCGTTGGGCGATGCTATGGAGAACGGTTCGCGCCAACAGCACCTGCCCGGCCACCGAGAAGTGAACGTGATCCACCATCCACTCCCACCCCACGCCCTGCGCTGGCGCAACGGCCGCAAACGCCGCTTCCACATCCGCCAACCCGGCCTCGTGCTCGGCGGCAACCGCGCGAATCACCGCATTGTGGGCCGTGGGAGCGCGCCACGGCTTGGTGTCCAAATCCCGCGCCCGGCGAAAGGCCCGCCGCGCTTGAGCGTTCCGCCCCAAGCGTTCCAGCGCCCGGCCTTGCAAATAGCACAGCCAAGCGTGTTCGCTCGACAGGGCGGCGGCTTGCTCCAATTGCTGCAGCGCGGCTTCGGCCTCCTCCGGCGCGACGTACCCTCGCGTCAACCGCTGCGCCGCTTGCTCCACCCGCGCCTTCCACGCCGCGCCCCCCTCGGTCGAGCCCACCGGCGCAAAGCCCGCGTCATTCGCCACGACCGTACACAACACTAAGGGCACCTGCGCTCGCTCGCAGAGCCGCCCCACGCGCTGCAAGTTGGCGCGCAAATTCTGCTCGGCCCGTGCTCGACCGGGGCTGCCCCACGGCACTGCGCCGCGCTCGGCCGCCATTTTTAGCAAATCCGTCTTGGCCCCATAGCCCCCTATCAGGCCCCCCACTAAATGCGTCAAATGCAGTTGCCGCCAAAAGTACTGCAGCCGATGGTGCCGCCCTGCGCCGTACAACCCGTAGAACTCGTTGTGCCCGGTATAGACGACGACCAGATCCGGCGTCAGCGCCAGCGCATCTTCCACCACTTGCGCCACCGCAAAGCTGGCAATGGACGTAATGCCCAAGTTGACGACCTCCACCGTGCGCTCCGGCCACGCATCCGCCAGCATCGCCTGCAAAAAGGACGCCGCGGCCAACCGGCGCGGATAGGGGAACCCCTGCACGGTCGAAGCACCGACAAAAACGACGCGATAGCGGTTGGCCGGCGCGGGTTCGACAAAAAAGTGCTCTCCCATCTGACCGGCCGCCGTCAGCCGACCCTGGTACTGGGTAAAAAATCGCTGGGCGTAAAACCGACTCGTGGCGTGCAGCGATTGGCCGGTCGCCTCGTCCTCAACTAAGGTGGCGACCAACGGCACTGGCCCCCAGCCCGGCACGAGCCGCAGCAGGCCCTCGGCCCCGATCACCAAGGCCGCGCCGACTCCCACGGTCGCCAAGCGAAAAAACCAGATTCTAGTCGTCGCGGCCACCGCGCCTCGGCTTCCCCAGCATGGCCTGCACCCGCGCCAACGCCGTGTCTATATCCGCCCGCGGCGCGACAACCGCAGCCTGTTCGAGCACCTCGGCCGCCTGCTGATATTGCCCCAACCCCACATAGACGCCGGCCACATTGCTCCACACGTCCGCGCGTTCCCGCTCGCGCTCCAACACGTTTAAGAGGATGGGCAAGGCACCGTGCAAATCGCCGCGCAGTGCGCGCAACGAGCCGAGGTTGAACCAAGCCTGCCAATACGTTGAGTCGAGCCGGGTGGCTTGTTCGTATTTGAGCAGGGCCAGCTCGCCGCGGCCCTGTCGCAGGTACGCGTTGCCCAAGTCGTTGTGCGTGGCGGCTCGGCCCCGCCCATCCATCGGCGGCAGGTCCCAATTGACCAACAGGATCAAAACGGCGAGCAAAGCCGTCGGCCAAAGCGCTTGTCGCCCCCTTGCATACAGCCAACTTCCCCCGTAAGCGGCGAACAAAATCAGCAGCGGCACGATTGGCAGGCGGTAGCGCGCCGCGACAAAAAAGGAGATCACCGCCAAGCTGTAGCCGAGGACGAAAAGCACCGGCAGGGCCAAGCCTTGCCGCCGGGTGTACACCAGCAGGCCCAGCAGCGCGAGCGGGCTTACCACGCCAAAGGGAAAGGCCACGCCCCATTGCCACAAGGTAGCAGCGAGCACGCTGGAGTACTTGCGCCAGTAGTACAGCTCTTGGTTGCGCTCTATTTCGTGGCCGCGCCAGAACTGGGCTGTTTTTGCCGCCAGCAACCCCAGGTAATCGAGGGGCGCGTTCAGGATGTACTCAAGGGCCTGCTGATAAAAGAACCAAGACTTGGCCGAAGGGCGGGTGATTCCTTCTCGCAGCGGCCAAGCCACCAATTCCTCCCATTCCCACCCCGGGCGCAGGGCGAGCGTCCGCTCGGAGTTTGCGTTGTTCCCCACGTAGAAGTTCACGCCGCCGTTGTAGGAGATCGGCACGAGGTCGCCGCCGATGGTGTAATTTCTCAGGGTCACGGGCGCAATCGCCAGCAGAGCACCCAGCACAAAAGGCGCGGCCCTTTTCCGTTGCCAATAGAACAGCCAGAGGGCCACGCCCGGAATCAAGGCCGCGAGGATCGCCGCGCTCAGCGCGGCCAGGCCCAGCGCAAACCCCGCGACCATAAAACCACAGCGCGTCGGCCGCTCGACCGCGCGCATTAACAGCAACAGACTGACCAAGGTGAGAACCGTGGCCAGCCCCGTCGGCAAGAGCCGGGCGTCAAAGTAAATCAGCGGCCCGTACGCCGCGGCCACGAGGCCGCCGCAGAAGGCGACGCCGTGGCCAAAAAGCCGCTGCCCAACCCAGTACAGCAACACACAGGTAAGGCTGCCGATGAGTGCCTGCGCCCAGCGGGATGCGTGGTAAAAGGATTCGGGAAATGCGAGCTTGATTAGGCCGAGGAAGTAAGGATAGAGCGGGGGTTGCCAAAACGGGCCTTGGTCGCGCCCCAACCAGTTGCCCGCGGCTATGCCGGCGGCCTGTTCGGCGTAGGTGGCCGCATCGACCACCGGCATGGCAAAAAGGGGGCTGGCCGACATCTGCAACGCATGCGCCAGCCGCAGGCTCAACGCCAGAGCAAAGACGATCCCCGGGGCCCACCGCAGCATCCGCTCACCTCGCGGCCCCTAGTCCCTCCCGCTCAATCGAGGCGGTTGGCATGGATATAGTCCCAGTTGTAAGCCATGCCCAGCCCCGGCTCCGGCGATACGTGGACGCGCCCTTCGCCATCCATGGGATCGGCGATCTGATCGAGGTGCGGCGGGCTGGCATCGTAGTCGCGCCCGGGGCGCAACAGCCCGCGCTCGTAATAGCGACAGGTGGCCTCCGGGGCGGCCGCGGCCAAGTGCAGATGCGGAGCACCCACCCCGTGCAACTCGCATTGCACGCCGTAGAGCTGGCACAAATTGACCAGCTTCCAGCAGCCGGTGATGCCGCCGTAATTCACGTCGATCCGCAGCATGTCGCAGGCCCCTTGCAACAGCCACTCGGCCCGCGCAAAGGGACCGCCCTTGACGTGTTCGGGCGAGCATATCGCAATGGCGGTTTGCTGGGTCAAGCGGCGATAGGACTCCACCCGCGTCTCGACCATCGGGTGTTCCAACCAGTAGTAATTGAGTGCTTCCAATTCCCGCGCGACCCCCAGCGACTCTTCGAGGGTATAGACGCCAAACGGATCGAGCATCAGCACGATGTCGTCGCCCACGGCCTCGCGCACCGCGCGACAGATCGCCATGTCTTCCTTGGGAAATCCCGGCAGTTGCGGCGCGGGTTGTCGGGTGTGCGGATTCCAGCAGATGTTGGCGTGGACCTTGAAGGCTTTGTACCCGCGCTGGACGCATTCTCGCGCCAGCGCGGCGTACACCTCGGGGTCGCCCAAGTTCGGGTAGGTGCTGGCGTATGCTTCGACTGTGTCGCGGACGCCGCCCAAGAGTTGGTACACGGGCATGCCGGCTTTTTGCCCGGCCAAGTCCCACAGGGCGCAATCGACAATCCCGAGCTCGTGTTCGGCGAGGCCGTGGCCAAACGTGGACATCTGGTCCATCCAATGCCATAGCTTCTCGCGGTTGAGGGGATCCTCGCCGACGAGGAGGGCTTTGACCGGGCCTTCCATGGTCGCCTTGCTGCCGCCCAAGCTGTGCCCGGCGACGCCCTCGTCGGTGGAAATTCGGGTGATCGCCCCGGTGCTTTCTACTTCTTCGTCGTCAATCCACACTCCGTAGCCCCAGCGCGATCCTGCACTGCGGCCGCGATGCTTGGTGCGAAAACGAATGACTTCAACATTGGTGATCTTCACGATTTGTCCTCCTCAGAAACAGGTGAGAGTGCTCTTGGATACGGGTGTTTTTGTTCGATAACGAAAAGTAGTTCCTTACGGCTGCTTCAATGTCGCTATAATATTGGGCAATCTCGACAAGTGGGAGATGTTCTCCAGAAAACGTGACTCTCCGCGCACTAGGCATTCGCAGCTTCCATTATTGCGGAAAGAAAGGACTCCTCCACAAGTTCGATGTGTTTGATGTTCGGAGGTGGCGTAAGTATTTTCCACGCCCACTCCTCCACAACAGGTTCCGGTTCATCCTTTGGAATCCTCGGGGACGAAGCGGTTTTCGGGACGAGAACAAACTTGACCGTGCCGTGCGGCCCGTGCATATCTACACGACCTTTGGCACCGATCAGGTTTGTACCGATGGGGTCGAAGCGAACATTGACGGCACCAATCTGGACCTCGAGAGATGCCACGTCATAACTATCCATATATTCCTCATTGATCTGCTTGGTGGCCCGCGTAAGATGGACCTTGTCTTGCTCAATGTATTTCCGCAGGAATTCTTCGGCTAGCTGGTAGAATTCATCGAGATGCTCGACCCAATCGTCGCGTCTTTGGGGCCTGTCAATTGATGGCTTGGTCTTGGCTATTTGTTGGTCGACGAAATCGTCGAAAGATATATCGGTCACGGAAACTCTCCTTTCTAAAGAACGAGGGACACGCTAGCTATTATAGCAATCCTACATCATTCAAGACTGGATTCCCGCCCCGTGTCGGAGCACGGGGTGACGTCCGTGTGCGGGAATGACGACTCTAGTTGATTCTTTCCTTTGCCAATTCTTCCGGGGATAGATTGATAGCCGATACTTGGTAGGTCTTTAAGGCGTCTAAAAATACAACGCGGTCCATACCCGCAAATCGAGCGGCTTGCCCGGAAGACAGACGCCCGAGTTCAAACAGTTTGACAGCTATCAGCAGACGTCCTTTTTCAGCGAAGTGTACAGGCGTTTCGCCGAGGGTTTGCAGAATATCATCTGGACATTCAAAGGTGATTTTTGACATCATGCACTCCGTCTAAAAATTCTCATTGGGGCAACACCGTCTCGAGGCGGTCCTCATACACGACAACCCGCGCGTCGTAATCCCGCCGCAGCCGCCGCAGGAACTCGTCGGCCAAGCGGCTCTCCTCAGCGCGTTTCAACAGCACCCGCGCTCGCTTCGCCGCCGTGTCAAAAGGCTCGGGCGCACTACCGAAATTCGATTCCAGCACCTTGAACACCGAATAGTACTCGCCGCCCCGCGGCATGGCCTCCGGGCCAACCACCTGCGCGGCCTGCGCGGTCACCGCTAGCGGGCCGTACAACCCGCCGACCTCGGCGTTGCGCACCGCGTCGATCAATTCGCGGTAGAAGGATTGTTCAAAGGCGTGGATGTGGAATTGGCCTTGCGCCCCCTTGCCTACGGCGCGCAAGGTGTGTTCGTCCGCGAGCGGCCCCATCGGCTCCCCCGCTTCGATCCGCTCCTTGAGCGCAACGGCCTCGGCCCGGGTTTGCACCATGATCTCCTGCAACGAGACCTCCTCTGGGGCGGTAAACAATTCGGGCCGCTCGTCGTATAGGTTCCTGACGGCCTCTGGCTCAATGTGGACTTGGTCCTTGACCGCTGTCTGCCGAAGGGCCAACAGCAACAGCGCGTCTTTGCGACGCTGCTCCCAACGCACGATCGGCTCTTCGCGGTCCAAGCCCCTTTTGTATGCCACGTGCAAAAACAAGGCGCGGGGCAGCAGCACATCTTCGGCAAACCAGCGCACGGACTCGGCTATGTCGCCGGAAAAGCCCATCTTCAGCTCGTCGGCGTACTGCCAAAAATCGCCCACGGTGACCCGGCCGCCGCGAAATTGAAAGAGTGCCTCGGCGCGTTCGGCCGCGCTGAACTCTCTGCGCCCGGCCGCCACTTGTTGCTGGAGCTGGCGCAAGGTCTCGGCGTTGGCCTGCAAGCCGATGTCGGTCCGCAGTTGCGCTAGGAATGCCTCTATGAGCGCGGTCGTCTTTTCCTCTCTCAACTTGGCTTCCAGCGCGTGGCTCGCCGTGGCAAAACTCACGGGCCGGGCGAACATGACTTGATAGATCCCAAACTGGCCATTGGGCAAGCCGATCGGCTCTGAGTACTCGCCGACTGCGAGCGCGTTGATGTACGGTTGCAGGTAAATCGGGATGCGGTTGGCGGTCAGATAGCCGTCGAGTTCCCCGCCGTGCGGCGCCGTTGATTGGTGCAGCGACCGGCTGAGGGCCAGTTCGGCGAAATCCCGCCCGTCGGCAAGGCTTTGCCGGATTTCCTCGGCTTCTTGCTGGGTGGCCACGATGATTAGGCGCAGCTTGACTTCGCGCTCTGGGTCCGCAGCCTCGTAGGCCGCGCGCAGCTCCTGCTCATCGACGTGGACGTTGGCGAGAAATTCGCGCTCGAACAACAGCCGCAACACCCGCTCGGCCTTTTCCCGCGCCAGCTTCTGTGCCACCTCCGGCGTTTCGTCGAGCCCCCTGTTGAGCGCTTCTTGGACGAAAATCTCCTTGTCGATAATCGTCTGCAAATAATCGCGGTAGCCGTCCAAGCCAGCTTTCTTGGTCTTGAGCTGCGCCGGCACGCGCTGCTCAAAGTCGATCAGTTGAGAAGCCGTTATCCGGCGGTCGCCCACTTGGGCCAAAACCGGATCTTCTAGTTCCTCGGCATCCTTGGCACAACCGGCGAGGACCAGGCCGACGCATAAAAACCGTAGCAGATTCATTGTGGTGCCTTACTAAGTTGGTATAGCGGCGATAAGTCCTCCTCCGCCATGGGAGAAAGACCGAGACTACGCAAAATCTCGTTGATCTGAGCGACCGTTGTTTGCTCTGGTGCTGTGATCTCTAAACCAATAGGGCGATCTTCAGGGCCAAAGTCCACCAATAAACCTACATCTCTCGGCTCGGTTCGCAGACTTTTTACACCCGAAGTACCGGATAGGTACAAGTAAGCGGCTAAGGGCTTTCCTTTGCGAAAGGTAATTTCCAAATAGCGTTGTCTCATACTTAACTCCTCAAAAGGGGATACGCAGTTATAACGACCAGCAACCTTTCCAGAAAATCCGGTTCGACGATAACTTCCCATGGATGATAGCGATGAATTGTTGCAATGCTCCAGCGTCCCTCTACAAAGTCCGGGTGATACCCAGTGGCTCGATCCAACATAGTACGCAAGTCAATCTCGGTAAAATCGCGCTGGAGCATGCGCTTTTCCAAATGGAAGGATAACTCCAATTCCCAATCCCACCACACCGGCCTGTTCATAACGGTATAGCAATCCTACATCATTCAAGACTGGATTCCCGCCCCGTGTCGGAGCACGGGGTGACGTTCTTTCGCGGGAATGACGTTTCCTAGATAAAAAAGATGGCGTCGATCAACATGCCATGCTTTCAAGTCATTTAGGACGACTATATAATTTAGCGGACGCTGCCATATACCGTCACAAAGGAAAGCGCGCCCGTCTCCCGCGCCCTCGGCTGCTCAAAGCGCTCTAGATGACGTCTGCTCAGTCTGATCCCCATCAGGGTTTGCAGGGTATAGCCCAGGTACGGCTTGTCAATGGAAAATTGCACGGCGAGCGATGTCTCGTCGAAATCCCCGGTTACATCGCCCGCCCGCAAGCCACCGGCGGCCGTCTCGGCTTGGACAAAATCGCGGAAGATCAGGTGCTCAACGCCCAACTGTAGCAACACGCGGTTCAAAAAGGGACGGCGCAACAAGAGCGAGAAAATCCCGCTCCAGTCTTGGCGCTCGGCGGTCGCAGCGCTGGTCAGGCGACCGATGTGGTAGGGGGTGTCGTCCATGAAGAGCTCGTGCTTGAAGCGCGGTTGTATCGCCGTCCGGCCCAGCGAGAACTGGTAGTCAAAGCGGTTGATCAGCCCCAGCCGCCGCGTGGTGCGGGCGATCGGGCGACCGGCGCGATCGCGGGCGTTGGCGTCGCGCTGCCGAATGAATTCGTGAATGAACTTGCCCTCGCTGTGAATGCCCTTGTAGGACTTGCCGGTAAAACCAGCCCACAGCCGGTTGACCACCGCGTCGCGCATCGCCAGCGGGTCCGCAATGGGCTGCATCGACCCGGACGAGTCCAGCGGTCGGCCCAGCTCGGGCCGCGCCGTCACCCACTGAACCACGTCGTCGGCGATGTCGTCCTGCACCACCTTGAACAGGTTGTACAAAGCTGCATTGCCCACCTGGGGGAAGCTGCGCTCGTAGGCCAGCAGGGCGTAGCGGGTCACATTGCTTTCGCCCGTCGATAAACGCTGAACGTGCTCTTGCCCGGCCATCCACTTCAATTCCGGCGTCAGCCACGCCCCCACGTAAGCGTTGTACCCGCGCCGGTCGCGCTTGTAGGGGTAATCCGGCTCGTCGTCGTTTTCAAAGCGCTCGCCCCAACCGTTGTTGTTCAAATCGAGCGCGAAGACGAATTCCGGGCGATCGACGTAGTGGCGCAAAAACTGCTCCTCGTAGTCGGGCGTGAAGTTGGGGCGCACCGAAGTATTGTTCTGGTTGAAATCGGAAATGAAGTCGTTGTTTTCGTCAAGCCCGGGGAACACGGCCTCGTCGGCCCAGCCCTCCTTGTCGCGCCGTTGGTCGAGGCGGAGGTCGTTGTCGTCGTTGTCGTCGACCAAGTCGTAGATAAATTCCGACCGGGCCTCTTCGTCCGCGCCGTAATTGATCCGCCCGCCCTGATCGACGAGAAACGACGTGGTATTGTACTCAGCGTCCATGCCGAATGCCTCACCAAAGAAGAAGAAGGGATAGAATTCTCTGGCGACGTTGATCATCCAGCCGGTCGCGGACTCGTTGCCTACCACGCCGGACGCGCTGCGGTGCGTTGAGCGCGCGATGTTGGGGTACTGCCGGAACTGGTGGTTGACATTGTACTCGGCGTATAGCTGAAACCCCGCCCAGTCGCGGACCTCAACACTGAAGCCAAAAACCTGCGTCGCGGTCGGCAAGCCGTAGTCAAAGACTACCCACTGCTGATTGGAGTTGTCGCGGACATTGCCCGCGGCCCGCACCACCGTCAAGAACTTGGATTGGGCCCCCAACGGCTCGTTGTCCGTCTGGACATCCGAGGTGACCGCGACCCGGTAATCGTTGTTGAGCAAGAAGCGGAACCGCACCGCGGTGATGTTGTTGACCAAATCGGCGTCATCTACGAGGTCTTCCAACGCCGCCACGGCCGGGTCCGCCGCCGAAAAATTGTAGCGGTACGTGATCGCGCCCTCGCTGCCGGCTCCTTCGGCCACGGGAAAGCCATTGCGCGTGGTGCCCCCTTCCACCTGCGGCTGAAACCCGAGCCGGCTGCCGACCAGCACGGTGTCGCGGCCGCCGATTTGGGTATGGACCTCAATGTCGCGGTCGAAAACCATGGGGCCGCCCACGCCGTCTTCGGGCGAGTCGTCCGTGATGCGGACGATGATCCAGTTGATGCGGTTTTCTAGCTGGCCGTTGGTCAGCTTGCCCTTGAACGGGTTGCCGCCGCGGTCGGCTTGCGCCCGGCCGTTGTGGGCGTTGACAAAGGTCGCACCCAAGCGCACCGCGTCGAGGGCCTTCCACTCGCTCCTGAAGCCGAGCAGATTGGTAAAGTTTTCCGTGACCACCGGGACGCGCACCCCGGGAGCGATCTGATGCACCGGCAGACTAATCCGCGACAGCAGCACGGTCGCGGCCAAGCGATCGGCCGCATAGTCGAATTGCACTCCGTTGAAGCGGGTTTTGCGGAACGTCATCGGCGTCAGCGTGGTGTTGATCAAGTCGCCGATCGTCACCCCCAAGTAGTGCTGGCCCTTGGCGTCGGTGGAGACGAGCAGGTTGCTAAACCACGAGTTGTAGCGGCCATCGGGCTTGAGCAGGCCCGAGCCGCCCGAGCTGGTCGGCTGCCGCTGCCGCCAGTCGTACACCAGCCACCCCTTGGTCAAGTAGCGGCCGTACAGGTCGTAGAAATAATCGCCTTCTTGCTGGGGCGAAAAATAGCGGCGGTAGGGCGTCTTGGCGTAGTTGGTGTACTCCCACTGGTAGCGGTATTCCGAGGCCATTTCCTGCGGCATGTACCAGCGCTTCAACGCCGGGACCAACGCCGCCTGCTGTACGAGCGGGCCGCTGGCGTAGTAGGAGACCCGGTCGGCTTCGTGGGTTCCTAGGCGGTTGCCGTAGTCGGGTTGGGCGGTCGCGGGGGAGAGGAGGAGGGAGAGGAGGGAGAGGAGGGAGATTGCGATGAGGGTGGGGATAGGTATGGGGATGGACAGGCACGGGGGCCTGTCCCAACAGGGGCCTGTCCCAACGGGGGCCTGTCCCAACGGGGGCCTGTCCCAACGGGGCCTGTCCCAACGGGGCCTGTCCCAACGGGGCCTGTCCCAACGGGGCCTGTCCCAACGGGGCCTGTCCCAACGGGGGCCTGTCCCAACGGGGGCCTGTCCCAACGGGGGCCTGTCCCAACGGCGAATCGCCGGGGATAGGATGGACAGCAGGGAAATCGCGGGGCACCATAAGGGCGGCGGCTGGGTTGAATTGCGTCGCATTATTCTACGCCGGCGTACACTGAGATAAAACTGGTGCCGAAGGAGCGGCTCTCGGTTTGTTTGACTAGGCCCTCGGTGGTCAAGACTACGGCCTCGTCCCATCGCTTGGTGTAGCTGAGGCCGAACTGGGTGGTCAGCTTGTAGCCCAAGTAGTGGCCGAGCGTCGTCCACTGCACGGCCAAGACCAAGTTGCGAAAATCGCCCGTGTCCCCGGTCGGGCCAGCGGCCAGCAAGGCGTCTTCGTTGAGGACCAATTCGCGGAACATGGAGTACTCCACGCCGCTTTCGAGGAAGGAGTTGTTCAACACCGGCAGCCGCGCCTGCACAATGCCAATGCCCATCCACTCCTCGCGGTCAGGATCGGCCGCCAAAAAGGCCGTCTGGTTGAGGTATTCGCTTTTGACCTTGGGTTGCAGCACGAGTTGGCCGATCGCGTAGGTGTAATCGGCCTTGTTGATCAACCCCAGAAAATAGGTGCGCTGGTTGAGGATGGGCGCGTCGCCGCTTTTGAACGCCGTGCCGCGCTGGTGGAACAGGCTGTACTTGAACTTGTTGATCGCGTTTAGGTTTTGCACGGGGGCGTAATCGAATTGCACGTAGCTGTCGTTGACCCAGGTGTCCCGCGCCGGCAGGATGTCCTCGACGTGGGCCAGCGAGACCGTCTGCAAGTCGGGAGTTGGCTCGCGGCGAATGTCCGGGATGTCGTCGGCGACCTTTTTCAGGGAATTGAAAAACCGCAGGCGGCCCCAGCGCGGGTGGTCGCGGTCGTACGCGAAGATGCCGTAGGTCACGTGGTTGCGGCGGTTGGAGGATATTTCGTCCTCGCGCAGCCGCCCGACGGTCAGGCGAGCGTCCGGCGTCAGGTGTTGGCCGACGTACACATTGTAGCCCCGGTGGTTGCGGCGATAGGGGTAGTCGGGCAAGTCGTCGTTTTCAAAGCGGTCGATCCAGTTGTTGTTGTTGAGGTCGATGCCAAAGAGGAATTCGGGCCGGTCGACGGTGTAGCGGAAAAACGGCTCCTCGTAATCCGGGATGCGATTGCTCAGAGAGATGTTGTCGTTCTGGTTGAAATCCGAGACAAAATCGTTGTTTTCGTCCCACCCGGGGAAGACGATTGCGTCCGGGCCGCCTTGGCCCCAGCGGCTCCAATCGGGCGTGCGGTCTTGGTCGTCGTTGTCATCGACAAACTCATAGACTGAGGTGCGCTCGTCGTCGTAATACACGCTGCCGCCCGAATCCACGATAAACGCGGTCGTCGAGTACGCCGGGTCCATGCTGAAGGCTTCGCCGAACAAGAAAAACGGATACGCCTGCTTGGACACGTTGACCATCCAAGCGGCTGCGTCGCGGGCGTGGGTATTCAGGTTGCGATCGGAGTTGACGAGCGTGAGGTTGGGATACTGGGTGTACGCGCGGTTGATGTCGTACTCGGCATAGGCGTCAAAGCCCAGCCACTGCAACACTTCGAGCGTAAACCCGAACACCATGTTGGCCGACGGCAACCCATAGTCAAAGACTACGCGCTGTTGGTTTGAATTGTCCGTCACATTGCCGGCCGCGCTGCGGACGTCAAAGAGCACGGCCCCGGCTTGTTCCAAATCCAAGCTCGTAAGCGGCGGACTGGGCAGGCTGCCGCGCCCGATTTGGCGATCGGACCAAACCTGAATTTTGTAGTCGTTGGCCACCACCAAATCGAACTGGATATCCACGATCTCGGTCGGCCTAGGACCGATGTACGCCAAGTCCGTGAAATCGTAGTTGATGACGATCTGCTCGCTGCCGTCGGCCGCCAAAAAGCCCTCCCGGGGGAAGCCGCCGGTGAGGACCGGCCACTTGGTCGGATCGGCCACCACCTCCCGCCAGCGGAATTTCGTGCGCTTCTTGGTGTCGAAATCCTCGGCCGTAATGATAATGTCGTGGGCAAACAGCGCGGCCCCGCCCCGACCGTCTTCCGGGGAGTCGTCGCTCAGGACGATGGCAATGGCCCGGATCGGGTCGCTGCCCTGCTCGGCCCCCAAGGTGCCGACGAGGGGGTTGCGTTCAAACGCCTCGGCCAGCGTCTGCGAGTGATGGGCGTTGACCAGCGTCGCGCCGACCTTGACGAAATCCCCCACCTGCGCGGTGGCCCGGCCCCCCATCATGTTGGTCGCGTTGGTCGAGGTGCTGGGCTGGCGTTCGGGGGTGGTGCCGAGGATGGCCTCGCTGGCGCGGGAGAACAACAGGGTCGCCTCGTACTTGTCCGCGGCAAAGTCCATCTGGATGCCGTTGAAGCGCGGCTTGGAAAAGGTCAGCGGCGTCAGGGCCGTGCGGATGCGCTCGCCAATGGTGATCGCGAGGTAATACTGATCGCGTGCATCGGACGAGACCGTGACGGCGTTGAACCACGAATTGAACTTGGGGTCTTTGTATATCGACGAACCAAATTGGCCCGGTTGCGTCTGGTTCCAGTCGAAAATCAACCAACCCCAAGTCTGGTAATTCCCGTACAGGTCGTAAAACGGCCCGCCTTGGCGGTTGGTGTTGACGTAGCGCTGGTATAGGGTGCGGGCGTAGTTTGAGTACTCCCACTGGCGAAAGCCGTAATCCACGTACAGCTCCTGCGGCACGTACCATTTCTTGAGCGCCGGGTCGAGGGCATCGAAGAGGACGCCCGGCCCTCGGGGCTCAAAGGTGAGCTGGGCACCGCGCTGGGTCCCGAAACGACGGTCCAGGGTCTGGCCTACTGCCCCGGTCGCCGGCGCGACCAAGGCCACGAGGACCAACCACGCGGGTATCCCCCTAGTTTTGCCCATCAAATTCCTCCATCGCTAGGCCTTCCTTCCGATCGTTCTTCCATTGGCCGAGCCGAGCCAGTATGACGATGACCACCGGCCAAAACAGGGTATTGAGTAGATCGTGGATACTGGCCTCTAGGGCTGTCTGGCGAAAGTAATGCAGATAGGTATAATCGTCGCCCAGATCGAAAGCCTCCATCAAGGAGGCCGCAATGACCACCGGGATCAAGCAGCGCGCTTCAATCGAGCCTTTTTTCCAAAGGACTACGGCCGCAAAAAACACGATCAATCCGAGGTGAACGTGGATCGCGTCGTGCGAAAGCTCCAAGATGGTGATGATCGCAGCCTTGGCGTTTTGATAGGTGGACATTTAATACACCATTTCGACGACGCCCATGACCGCTTCTTCTTTGGCATCGGTGGCCAGCCGGACGCGGAAGAGGTAAATGCCCGGGGGCACCCGGCGGCCCGCTGCGTCCGCCCCGTCCCAAGCCGCGGAAAAACTCCCGCCGCCTCGCTCGCCGGCAAAGAGCGTGCGGACGAGCCGCCCGGCCAGATCGAACACGCGCACCGTGAGCGGCGCGGCATCGACCAGCCGCACCAAGTCGCAGTGGATTTGCGTTTCGTCGTTGATCCCATCGCCGTTGGGCGTGAACAGGCGCGGTCGGGCCGCGACGTTGATCATCAGGCGGCTACCCGCTAACGGCACCTTTACCGCTAGGTCGTTGGGGTCGGCGGCCCCCAGCGGGATTAAATCGTCGTCCGCGGCCCCCAAGTCGGCTGCGTTGCCGCCGATGACCCGCTGGCCGAGGTCGTCGGTCGCGCTGTTCCAAGCGGTGCCGGCAAAGGTCGTGCCAAACCGCAGCACGCGGCACTCAAAGCGGATTTTGACCACGGCCGCTCGGCCGGCCGCCAAATCGCTTTCGACAATGGCGGGAAAGCGCACCCGCAATTGCCGCTCGGTCGCCGCTTCTATAGCAAAGAGGCCGCTGGCGTCTTGGACGGGCAGGTCGGTCAGGGCGACGCCCGTGAAATCGGCCGCTTGCACTCGGCCATCGGCGTGGATTACCTCGATAGTTTCGACCGCTTCGGCCCGCACGGGCGTGGCGATCGCAAACGTGTCAAAGCCCAAATCCACGCCCCGGCGCATTTTGGTCGGCAGGACGGCATACGTGAACGACACGGGGACGCCCAGCTCGACTTGGCGCGGGACGACCTCGCTGATGATCCGCTCGGTCAGCGGCGGGTTCGACACCGTAAAGGCGAGGGGGCCCAAGGCCCGGGCCGATTCCAAATCCTCGCTGGCAAATTCGGCCTTCAACTGGAAGTAGCGGCGGGGGCCGGGCGAGAGAATAGGCACGCCGACAGCTTCGGCGGTTAGCTTATAGGGCGGCGACCAGCGGCTCCACGCGACGAGGTCGTCGCGGATGTCGCCCTTGTCCGCGTTTTTCAAATCGTCGTACTCGTCCCGCGTCAGGGCGACCCGATTGCGCTCGTCTATGGGCAGGGCGTTGAACAGGTCGCGGGCCTCTTGGACGTCGGCCATGGCGTCTAGATCAACTGCATCGCCCGCGACCGCTCCCGCTCGCCACGGCACGTCCTCGCCGCGATGTTGGCGGGTAAATTCCAACGGCGTGTCGTCCCAGCCGCTGCGCGAGCTGATCAGCAAGCGCGACAGACGCTCGACCCCAAAGGGCTGCTCTTCCCAGCGGATGCGCCCCCACAGCGCCAATTCCTCGCCAAAATCAAAGACGTTGGAAAGATAATCGGCCCGGGGCACAAAACCGGAGCCAAAGACGCGGAATTCCGCGATCTCAAACCCCACGGTGGTCTGGGATTTCAAGCGGATGTAGCGGACGTATTGCGGCGGGATGGTCAGCTCGACGACCGGCTCTTGGTTTTCCGGCTCCAGCTCAACGGTGGTCAGCACCGGCTGATTGGCCACCTGCGTTTCTTCGCGGCCGTCGTTGAGCAGCAGCTCAAAGCCCCGCAGAAAATCGTTTTGGAACGGAAAATCCGGGGTGGGGAAATCGGGATGCGCGTTGCGCGGAAAAAACTGGATGCGCTCGACCCCGAACCGCGCGCCGAGGTCGAAATCCATGATCACCCCCAAGGAGTTGACTTGGGTCGCCCCCCGGGCGGTCTTGCGCTCAAAGGCGGTTGTGGGATCGTCGTCAATCATAAAAATCAACTGGTCTTTTATGACCTGCGACAAGATGGTCGGCGCGCCGAGACGACCCCCGCGATCGAGCAGGCCCAAGGCGATATTGGCGGTCTCATCCGCCCGCTGCGGCGCCAGCCAGCCCGGCCGGCCAGCCGCGTCAAATTCGAGCACATTGCCTGGGGTATTGCTGGCCTCGACCTCGGTCGGCCCAGTTTGGATCAAGGCCGCGATAGCGCCGCCGCCACCAGCCCACTCCAACCCATCCTCGCCGCCCATGACAATGGTGCGCCGCTCGGCCCCTAGGTCTTGGACCGCTAACAATATCAGCACCAGAGCCTTGGCGCGCAGATATAGCAGCCCTAAATGACTTGAAAGCATGGAATGTTTATCGGCCCTGTTTTTGCATAGAAGGGTCATTCCCGCGAAAGCGGGAATCCAGTCTTGAAACAAACTCAGCGCGAGCGAGCAGAGCGATTTGTTAGGGCCTCTAAATAAGGTGCTTGTTCTAGCGCTTATCGCTCGCGGTTGGACTAAGGTACACAATCGCTTCCCGCGCAACAAACACACCGCGGCCGATGCGTAAACGCGGATTCAACGACGTATAAAGGCAGGTCAGTAGGGCGTGGGTAGGCAGTCAAATGACGGCAACGGCACTCCGGGCCACTTCGTCCCAGTCCGGCTCAACTACGGGGCGGTCGCTCCAAGCGATCGACATGACGCCGTCCTCGACGACGAGCGTACCGCGGCAGTCTAGGGCCTCCTCGGCCGGACGCGGCTGGACGCCCATGGCTTCAAAGACCGGGTCGTTGCCAATGGATAGGATGACATGGGGATCGCCGCCGTGGACCTCGACGCCGAAACTTTCGGCCAGTTGGGCCTGTTTGACTTGGCCGGTGATACCGATGCCCCGCTGCCGGACGATGTCAGCGGCCTGCAACGCCAAATACGGTGCCGTATTGTAGGGCTGTCCGCCGATGGCCCCGATCCACTCGAGGGTCAAGACCGGAAGGTCGAGGGCGGCGCACAGCTTTCTCAGCCCCATGATGTCGTAGTCCTGCAGCGGCTCTTCGATCCACCGGTAACAGCACTTCTCCAAGATGCGGCCGATTTTCACGGCTTCCTCAAACGTGTAGGACTCAACCGGGTCGTGAAAGAGCAGGATATCGTCGCCCAGCGTCTCGCGCATTTTCACGGCCATTTCCCCGTTGCCTTTCACGCCGCGGTACGAATGATCCTTGCAGCCGATGAATCCTTCTTCTTCCACCCGTTTGACCGCATGGGCCACCAAGTCGTCGATGGTCCGGCCGCCGACGTTGCAGTAGGCGGGGACGCTTTCGCGGCTGGCCCCGAGCAGCTTGTAGATCGGGAGACGAGCACAGCGACTGGCCAAGTCCCACAACATCCGGTCAATCGCGTCGAGCAGCGCCCTTCCCGTGTACATGAACCGCTGGGCCATCCAAAACCGCTGCCAGATGTATTCCCGGTCAAAGGCATCCACGCCGATGAGCATGTGGGCATATCGGGCCAAAAACGCTTTGGCCTGCCATTCCAGTTCCCGGGGATCAAAACCCGTAGCATAGTCGGCGTACGCATCCAGCTCGCCATCGGTCACGAGCCGGAGCATCAGGCGGTAGGTTGGCTCGGGGTCTGTGCCGGAGAACGCAAATCCTTCGGGAGCGGCGCCGCCGAATCCTTGGTCGTGGGTAAGCAACCCGGAGATGCCCGGCGGCACCGGGGCGATGCTTCCTCTCGCCCCGCAACTTTCCTGCCGCGTTGCGGGTTCCCCTTTCAACAAGTAACACTTGACAGCGCGAATTTGCATGGCGTCCTGAACCGGCGAGCGGTCAGCCTCCGATCTGAATCCGTTCCGCAGTGTGCTCCTCGACCGCGTCGAGATTTATTTCCATGCCCAGTCCCGGCGCAGCGGCAATCTCGATGTGCCCATCGCAGATCTGTAGCGGATTCTCAATAAACGGCGTCGGGGATAGGTCATCGCCCACCTCTAAGAAGGGCGTATTCCGGCTGGTGCCCGCGATGTGCAGATGGGCGAAACCGTCGCAGATCCCGAACCCGTCTAGATGGCAGTAGGCCCCAAAGGCTTCGGCGCAGCGAGCGGACTTGAGCACATCCGTCATGCCGCCGGCCCGGGTTACCCCGGTGCGCACGTGGTCGGCGGCTTGGGCTGCCATGACTTGGGCCGCTGCCATGGGGCTGGACACGCCCATGCTCGTCGGGGTGTCCAGCGCGGAGGCGACCTGCCGGCCGCCAGACATATCGCCATCGGGACGCGGCTGGTCAAAACAGAAGAAGTCCGCGGCATCGAGCGCCCGGCCGATTCGGATCGCTTGGTCAATGATCCACCGCATCCGGCCGTCGAACAACAGGCAGAAATCCGGCCCGACGGCTCGGCGCACATCGCGTATTAGCTCAACGAGCACGGCTTCGTCCAAAAGGGCGTCGAACTTGTACGCCCTAAAACCGGCGCGCTGCGCTTCTCGCGCTTCCTCGACGATTCCTTCCGCCGAGCGTTGCTCCGCGCCCCGCCGGCACACCGGAATGCGATTGCGAAAGCCATTGACATACCGATGAACCGGCTGGCCGGCCGCCCTCGCCGCCAGGTCCCACAATGCGACGTCGATACCGGCGCACAGGGCAGCCGGCACCCTTCCATCTACTTGGTTGAACGCCAGCCAGAGCCGTTCGCGATCCACGGGATTCGCATTGACGAGGATGGAGGCCGCTTCGGCCACGTCGGCCTCAGAGACCGGGGCCGCAACCCCGGTACAGCGACCTTCTAGTCCCCCATCGGTCAGAAGGCGCAACAGACCGGCGGGCTGGTGGACGACGATTTGGGATATGATCATGGGATTTCCGCGGTGAATTATCGCCGGGCAGTATAGAGTGTCAGACGGGCACTGTCAACGATCTATTTTGAACGCCATCGCACGTCGCCCTGCTTTAATCACCGGCCACCGAAAACTCTGCGTCCCAGACGGTGCGGTTCCCATTGGCAATCCACTGGCCGACCCGGATGCGGTCAATGGCGTAGGCGGGCAGCTCGACGACCGCGATACACTGGTCAGCCACCTGTATGCGGTGCGGCCTGCGGAGCCAGTCGAAATGGAAGCCGAGGTTGTCAAAGCCGTACCGCCGGCGGGCGATGGGCAAGACGCCTGGGTCGGCCGGGGTGACGTGCAAAATGAACTTCGCCTGCACATCGGCGGGGACGCACGGCTTTTTGAAGTAGGTCAGCTTGCGCCCGTTGCGGTACACGTCCCAGCCAGCGCGAACCACCCGCTCGCCCGCTTGTGCGAGCCATTGCTCCACGTAGCGTTCTTTCTGAGCGCGATGCCGGTCCGCATCGAACGGTTCAGTCGCCGCCACCCTTACGCGGAATACCACGCTGTCGGACCACTCAACCACCACCTCCACGCCGGGCAGCAAGCGGAGGTCGAGGTCGTTGTAGTCAAAATACGCAGTTCGATAGGTGTCTTTGAGCCAGACGATATAGACTTCGTCTTCGCCTCGTTTGCTCCACTTTCTGGCCTGCCGCGTCCAGTAGCGGAGCTCAAAAGGAAGCTGCCGATGTGTTCTGATGGCGGCGGTCCGATCCGCAAACCAGAGGAGGAAATGGTTGTTGCTATACGTTATGCTATCACTAAGGTGGTCCCGGATGTAATTCAGGGTCGCGGAGTGTTGCCAATAGGCGGCGTTGTAATCCCCGTCGTCTGGGTATCCGGTATCCAATGCTTGGGCAGTAAGGCGGAGGTTTTTTTGCGCCGAGAAGCCAAGGTGGGCGAGGGCCGCCAGCAGGACGAGGGACGCCAGACCCCACTTGGCCACGGCCACCCGACCCGCAACCTCAATGGACAGGAACCGGTCTAGCAACAACGCCGCCGCTAACAGCAGCGGCATATACACCGGCAGCAGGTAACGGTCGAGGATCGGAACGGCGGACACGAACTGCACGATAGCGACCATGAATAGGAGGTAGGCTAGGGTAAACCCCCCGAATGGGAGAGCCGGCCCCAACCCAAAAGACAGCGGACGCCGGCCGATCCTTTCCCTTGCTCCCCAGCGACCAGACGCAACGACCGCCGCAGCCATCGCCACAACAACCAGCCCGATCGTCGTCCATATAAGAGAACCGAACCAGTCCGGGGTACCCAGCCCGGTCGCTGTCCACAAGAGATAATCAACCCTGTCCAGCGCGTCCTGGGGCATCACCCATTTCTGGAATACATCCGCCACTTGGCTCAGCGAATCGGACAGGGACCTGCCCCCCCCGGTCAGAGTTCTCAAGACAGCCCAGTTGTGGATCCTGCTGACGACTGCGCTGTACGGCAAGGCCGCAGCCCCGGTCAGGGTCCCGAAGACCGCCCAGTTGCGCGTCAGCACTAACGCGAGGGGAAGGGACGCGACAGCCCCAAATACGATGGCGTCTTTCAACCGGGCGGCCAGCGGCGGAGTGCGACGCACCAGCAGCATGAGGACGCCAGCACCGATCAGCACCGTGCCCAGATAGCGGGTCAGCGCGGCGAGTGCGGTGAAACCGGCCGCCCACCACAGAGGCGCGGTCGTCCTCCGGTTGAGGAAGGACGCCAACTGAGTCAAGGCGAGGAGCGTGAATAAGACGAAGAGGGGCTCGGTCATGAGGCGCGACGCGAGATCGCTCAAGGGCAGGGAGGCCGCGATGGCTACGGTGGCGGCCGAGGCCAGCCACTGCGACCTAAGATTCGAGCGCAGATAGTTCCCCGCGACGAGGATGGTCAGCCCGAAGGCCGTGGCGTTGATCCACCGACCCGCGGCCAGCGGCTCGATGCCGACCCACCCGAAGGCCGCCAGCAGCAGGGTAAACAAGGGCGGCCACTCTATCGCCCTGAAGCCCGTGAACTCCCGCCAGCCCTTTCCCGCAAGGAAGTTCATGGCCGTGGACAGGTGAAGTATGGTGTCCGTGCTGACTACGGCACCGTAGGGGACGGTGCGGACGAGGATGTGCGCGGTGCCCAGCCCGGCGAGGACGACGATGAGCAGCGCGAAGGGGTCGCGCCCGAACCGGGCGATCCACTCGGATGCGGAGGACTTCATCTTTCAATCACCGGCCCGGCGAAAACTCTGCGTCCCAGACGGTGCGATTCCCGTTGGCAATCCACTGGCCGACCCGGATGCGGTCAATGGCGTAGGCGGGCAGCTCGACGACCGCGATACACTGGTCAGCGACCAGCACACGCGCTGTATGCTCGAGCCAGTCGAAATGGAAGCCGCGGCTGTCAAAGCCGTACCGCCGGCGGGCGATGGGCAGGACGCCCGGGTCGGCGGGAATGACGTGCAAAATGAACTTCGCCTGCACATCGGCGGGGACGCACGGCTTTTTGAAGTAGGTCAGCTTGCGTCCGTTGCGGTACACGTCCCAACCGGCGTGAACCACCCGCTCGCCCGCCTGTGCGAGCCATTGCTCCACGTAGCGTTCTTGGTAGCGTTGTTTCCGGGCGCGATGCCGGTCCGCATCAAACGGTTCGGTCGCCGCCTCTCTTACGCGGAGTACCACGCTGTCGGGCGACTCGACCACCACCTCCACGCCGGGCAAGAGGCGAATGTCAAGGTCGTTGTAGTCGTAGTAAACCGATCGATGACTGTCTTTGATCCAGACGATATAGACTTCGTCTTCGCCTCGTTTGCTCCACTTTCTCGCAAACCGCGTCCACTGGTGTATCTCAAAAGGAAGCTGCCGATGTGTTCTGATGGCGGCGGTCCGATCGGCAAACCAGACGAGGTAATGGTTGTTGCTGTACGTTATGCTATCGCTAAGGTGGTCTCGGATGTAATTCAGGGTCGCGGAGTGTTGCCAAGCAGCGATGTTGTAAGCCTCGTCGTCCGGGTATCCGGTATCCAATGCTTGGGCAGTAAGACGGAGGTTTTTTTGCGCCGAGAAGCCGGTGTGGGCGAGGGCCGCCAGCAAGACGAGGGCCGCCAGACCCCACTTGGCCGCGGCCCTCCGACCCGCAGCCTTGATGGACAGGAACCGATCCAGCAACAATACCGCCACCAACAGCAGCGGGACATATACCGGCAGCACATAGCGGCTGTCGATGCCCAACTCAACCGTGAAGGGCACGACAGCGACCATGAATACTAGGTACGCCACGACAAACACCCCGAATGAGAGAGCCGACAGCGCACGCTGGCCGATCCTTTCCCTTACTTCCGTCCCCTCCGTCCTTCTCGCCCAGCGACCAGACACAACGACAACCATGGCCATGGCCACAACAACCAACCCGATCGTCGCCCACAGGAGACCACCGAACCAGTCCGGGGTGCCTAGCCTGGTCGCTGTCCATAAGAGATAACCCAACCCGTCCAGCGCGTCCTGGTGCATCACCCATTCCCGGAATACATCCGCCACTTGGTTCAGCGAATCGGATAGGGACTGTCCCGACACGCTATACTCTATCCTCCCGGTCCAGCTCCCAGAGACCGCCCAGTTGCGCGTCAGCACTAACGCGAGGGGAAGGGACGAGACGGCCCCAAATACGATGGCGTCTTTCAACCGGGCGGCCAGCGGCGGAGCGCGACGCACCAGCAGCAGCAGGACGCCGACGCCGATCAGGACCACGCCCGGATAGCGGGTCAGCGCGGCCAGTGCGGTGCAAACCGCGCCCCACAGCAGGGGCGTCCGCCCGCCGCGATACAGGAAGGACACCAATTGGATCAAGGCGAGGAGCGTGAATAGGACGAAGAGGGAATCGGTCCTGAAGTCGGACGCGAAATGGCTCAAGGGCAGGGAGGCCGCGATGGCCACGGTGGCGGCCACTGCCAGCCACTGCGACCGGAGATGCGAGCGCAGCCAGCCCCCCGCGGCGAGGATGGTCAGCCCAAAGGCGGTAGCGTTGATCCACCGACCCGCCGCCAGCGGCTCAAGGCCGACCCAACCCAAGGCCGCCAGCAGCAGGGGGAACAAGGGTGGCCAAGACACCGGCAGGCCGCCCGTGAAATCTCGCCAACCCTTTCCTGCGAGGAAGTTCAGGGCCGTGGACAGGAATATTGTGGAGTCCGTGCCGATGGCCGCGCCGTAGGTGGCGGTGCGGACGAGGATGTGGGCGGTGCCCAGCCCGGCGAGGACGACGATGAGCAAGGTGGAGGGGGCGGGTCGGAACGGCCTTTTCTCATTCGTCGAGATCGACATACAGACCCAAGTCGTCAGCCGCCCCCCCAGCACCTCAAGCCGGTTCAGCGAACAGGGCCAATTTGGTCGGCCACGTTGCGTTTTTTACGTGCCTATTACCGCCGGGCGTCACCCGCCAAAACCATAGGAGACCGCGAGCTTCAACCGCCGGCCTTTGGGGTCGTGTACAAAGCCATCGTACCCTTGCTCAATGTTTGCCAGCGGCGGCTTACTATTGAGCAGGTTCACCCCGGAGAGCACGAGCTTGACGCCTTTGGACACGTTCCACAAGAAGGTCATATCCCAGGTGAGGGATGCGTCAATGGTGCCGAACAATTCCTTGATTTCTTCCGTATCGGAGGCGGTCGATCCCCGGTCCTCGTACGACGAAATGTAGTTCAGGTAGCTGACGAGGCTATAGGTTCCCCAGTAATAGCCCGCCGATGCTCGGCTCTTTATCCGCGGCAGCGAGGTCGCAATGGGATTGCCAAAGTTCAGGTAGCCGGCCACGTCGGCCGCCTCCTGAAGCTCCAAGTCGCCGTACATCAGGGCCTTGGTCCGGTACTCCAACGTGTACGTACCGTCCAAGTTGAGCGACAATTCTCCGTCGCCGACAGCCGCGCGCTGGCCCAGATGCAAATCAATCCCCGAGGTCTTGACCCCCGGCCAGTTGACGATATCAACTTGCACTCGCTCGAGTTCCGAGGCCGAGCAGGTCCCGGTGCCTCTCCCGTCCGAGCAGACGATGAATTGCTGTAGGGCCGCCTTATTCGCGTCGTATAAGGCCGTGATGGCCCCGTGCGGCATAGAGCCGATTACATCGCTGAAATCGTAGCGCCAGTAGTCGAACGTCGCATCAAAGCCCCCCTCTGTGATCAAGACGAGGCCCGCATTATAGGTAAGAGCCTGTTCGGGCTTGAGGTCCTTGCTCCCGATTCGGTCCACTGCTTGGTAGGCGCCCGTCTCGTTGATCCATTCGAGCGTCGTCAGCGGGCTTTCATTCACATCGTCCAGCGAGGGCGTGCGAAACGTCGTCTGCACCGAGCCGCGCACAAACAAGGATTGGTTCGCAGACTCCGAGATCTGATAGCGCCACCCGAACTTGGGATCAAAACTGCTCGCCACATCGTGAAACTCGTAGTTGGCGGCGAGTTGGGTCTCAAAGCGCGCCCCCAAGCTCAGGGGAATCTCGGCAAAGAAGCGGTGGACCGTTTGCGATTCTTCATAAGGCAGATGCACGTTGGTAAACGCATAGGGACCGAACCGGTCCTCTGCTCCGCACCCCGTATCGCCTATGACCGGGCAAGGGTTGACGGTCACGTCGCCGGCGTCGTTGGGGTCGCCCTTGGCGTTGAGTAGGCGGAACTGGTAGCCGACCGCGTAACTGGCGACGTCCTCAATCCAACTGCCCGTCAGCGTTGCATCGGCGACCAGCATATCCGCGGTGCTCAGTAGATCGACCTCCTGATTGAGCCATTGCCTCAATTCGGGGGAATTGGCCAAGCCGGGGCGATAGTCGGGATTCGCGTTGTTCTCAAAGTCCGAGCCGGGCTGCTGCGAGAACTCGATGGCATTGCTAAAGGGGTTGTAGTACTGGCAGTCGCCTTCGCCGGCCACTTGACCGTTGAGCGCACCGAGCCGCATCCCCGCGAGGGAGTCGTTATCGGGCGTCACGCCCACGCCGCAATCCGGCCCTCCAAAACCGCGGAAGCCGAGGAACAGCCGCTCGACGTACACCCCCGGCAGGTTGTAGTTGCCTTCGGTGCGGGAATAGGAAAGCCCCAAGTCGAAGTGGGTATCTCGACCGCCAAACGACGCAAAGTCGCCATTGGCCGAAGCGGCCACGCGCCAAGTGCGGGAGGTGCGGCCCAGCGTGCGCTCGGGACCCGAGTTGCCAAAGGGGCGACCGTTGAAATACCAGTTCTCCTCGCCTTGGCATGCGTCGTAGTAGAGGTCGCCATCCTCAGCCCCGTGGTCCGCGCAAAATGCCCGTCGGCCCGGGTGGTCGGGCGCGACCTGCATGATGCTCGTGTCGGTCAGGGGGAAGGGCGGATACGAAGGGGTCGTGTACCAATCGGGAATCTCGGCCTCGGCCCACAGCCCCTCAATGTGCCAATCGGTGCCACTGTTCAGCGAACCATTGAGCTCAGCAAAGGCCCGGGTATAGTCCGTGCGCTCGATCAGATTGTCCCACGGCTGATAGCGAAAGCGGCAAGTCCAAGATTCCCGGAAGCCGCCAAACTCATCACAACGGGGGGCGTGGATTTGGGCGGTCCATGGGGCAGGCGAACCAATGGCGAAGGTGCCGGGGTTGCCCAAGCTCGACCATCCCAAGCGTTGCCCGCCGCCGTACCACGGTTGCAGCAGGTAGGACCGCTCTGTGATCCTCAGCTCCTGACGCCGCCGCCATTCGGCAGAAACAACCGCATGGGCACTGCCGAGCTTCCCACCCCATATAGCGCCGGTGTTGGTATCGCCCGCACCGGAAAAATGCTCGTGGGACGCCGAGACCTCAAAGCCCTCAAAGTCGGAGCGAGTTAAAAAATTGGCCACGCCGGCCACGGCATCCGAGCCATAGATGGCCGAGGCCCCCTCCTTGAGCACCTCGACCCGGTCCATGGCGATGGAGGGCATGGCGTTTACATCGACGAAGCGGCCCCCGATCAAGCGCGCCGGGACATAGGTTTGGCGGCGGCTGTTGATCAACACGAGGGTCCGCGAGGCCCCCAAGCCGCGCAGGTTCACGTTGGCGATGCTCTCGGAAAGAGTGGCGGCTTGGCCGGCGTTGTACCAGCTGCTCCGCTCGCCGATGACCCCGTGGCTCGCGCCCAAATTCTTGAAGAAATCGACGAGTTGTGGGGAACCTTGCTCTTCCATCTTTTCGCGGCCGGTCACGGCGACCGCGTAGGGCAAGCTGATCGGAGATTCCTTAAAGGCGGTGCCGGTCACCACCACTTCCTCCAATTCGACCGCACTGGCCATCAGTTCGAGATCGACGGTCGCGGTCTCGCCCGCTATTACCAAGACGGTGGTGGTCACGGTCTCGTAGCCAATCAATTCGGCCGCGAGCAGGTGCTCACCCGCGGGGACATCGGCGATGGTGAAGCGGCCGTCCTCGCCCCATAGCGCACCCATGTTCAAGGCCGCGATATAGACTTGGGCTTGATCCAGCATCATCCCGTCCTCAGCGTCGCGGACAGTCCCTACAATGGTCCCCATGGATTGCGCCTGAGCGCGGGCGGCAAGCAACGCCAAAAACAGGGCCAAAAAAATGCACGTACTCCAGAATCGCATAAAAAACCTCTCTTTAGGTGGGAAACAAAATGAAATGCTACTGAGAAAGATAACGCTCAGTTCGGGCAGATAGCAAGCACGTACTACCGCCGCCGGTACAGGGCCTCAAACCGATCCTTGGCCTCCCACCCCAAGAGCCGCTTGGCCTTGTCGGGCCGGTACTTGTCGTGCGGCAGCCGGGCGCAGATAAAGAAATTCTCGTATCGCGACGGCAGCTCGGACGCCCGCAACCCATATTGAATCGTAAATATGTCCAAATACGAGACCTAAGTTCTATAGATACCGCTCGTACACGGCGAGCGTCGCCGCGGCCATGGCGTCGGCGTGGAAGCGATTGTGGACCGCTGCTTGGCCGGTTTGTCCGAGCTGGCGTCGGCGCTTGGGGTCGCGCAGCAAGGCGGCTAGCGCGTTGGCGAGGGCCGCCGGGGAATCGGGTTCGACGAGCAGGCCGCCGTCGGTGGCCGCGATCAGCTCGGGGAATGCGCCGTGGTCGGGCTGGACGACCGGAACGCCGTTGGCCAAGGCTTCGAGAACCGGCAGCCCCTTGGGATCGGCGTACACCGAAGGGACGGAAAAGACTTGGAGCGAGCCGAGGAAGCGGATTTTTTCGCGTCGATCGACCGCGCCGTGATAGGCAAACGAATCGGCGAGCCCCCAGCGGCGGAGCTTTTGCACTTGCTCGGCGAAAAAGGGCTTGTCGTACGCGCTGAGGTAGCCCGCCGCTTCGAGGCGGAGGGCGGCAAATTCGGGCTGCTCTTTTAAGCACTCGAAGGCTTCAACGAGCAGGTGAAAGCCCTTTTCCGGGCATATCCGGGCGAGGTAGCCGATTGTGTCCGGGCCATCGGCGGGCGGTGGCTCGCGGCGGTGGCCGGTCAGGTTGAGGCCGAGCGGGACCACGTGGATTTTGGTGCGCGGCACCTGCAAGTACGCGGCCATCTGCGTTTGGTAATACGCACACGGCGCGATGAAGGCGTCGATGTCTTGGGCGCGTTGGCGCAGGATTTTTAGGGCTTGGGTCTTGTGGGGTTCGGGCAGGCCGTCCAAGAAGAGGTCCTCGCCTTGGAGGGCGCAGAGGACCGGGACGCCGAGGCGCGCTTTCAGTTGCCGGGCCATGCCGGCGAACAGGGCGTTGGTCAGCTCGATGAGGTCGGGCTTGAAGTCGCGCTGGAGATAGGCGACGAGGCGGGTGAGTTCCTTTTGTTGGTTTCCCTCCTCGCCGGCGAGAATCGAGACCGTGAGCGGCCCCAAGTCGCGGGCGTTGGTTGAGGAGCCAAAGCGCGCGAGGATGCGGAGCAAAAACGGCGCGTCGAGGACGCGGTCGAACAAGCGGTGGGTGCGGCGAAAAAACGACCACTGCTGTTGCAGGAAGATGTTGACGCCGCCGTAGAAGACGCGGTCGAGGGAGACGTTTTCCTCGTCCGTGCGCAGGGGGGTATAGGTCGGGATGAGGGCCACATCGACGTTGCGGCGCACCAAGGCGGCCGCGAGCGCGTTGTCGTGAATGCAGCTGCCGCAGTACATGCCGGCGGCCCCGGCCGTGATATAGGCGAGGCGCATGGTTAGAAAAAGGAATCGATGGTGGTTTTGGCCGGGGGCTTAGTCAGCAGCGAGCCGACGACCATGGCCGCGGCCGAAGCGGCGAGGATCACGGCCACGGGCATGACCCCGGTCATGCCGACCGTGTAGCCGGGGATTTTCCACCCCTGAAAAAAGAAATAGGACCAGAGCGCGGCCACGGTGAGCACTGAGGCCCAAGCGCCATATTGGGTGCTGCGCTTCCAGAACAGGGCCGCGACCACCACCGGAAAGAGCGCGGCAAAGCCGGTGAAGGACCAGACCGCGAGCGAGAAGATGCTGCGGGCCGAGACCAGCGAGAGCACGTAGGTAAGGGCCAAGATCGCGATCACAAAGAGGCGGCCCCACAGGACTTGGGCCTTTTCGCTCAGTTCGTCGCCCTGGCGGTAGTGCCGGACGACGTCTTGGGTGAACATGTTGCTGATGGAGAGCACCTGCGAGTCGAGCGAGGACATAATGGCGGCAAAGACGCCGGCCGCGAGCAAGCCGGCCAGCGCCCCGGGCGCGTGGAGGTCGATTAGCTTGACCAGCACGGAGTTGGCGGCCGCGCCCTCGAGGCCGGGAAAGTCAATGCGGCCGAAAATGCCCAAGAGGACGCTCGGAATCCAGACGATGGCGATGCACAGCGGGTACAGCATCAGGGGATAGCGGAAGGTGCGGGCGCTCCGGGCGGTGAGCCAGTGGGTAAACAGGTGGGGGAACATGCCCACCGACAGGGGGATGCAGGTGTACGTCAGCAGCTTGATCGGGCTGATGCGGTCGCCCTTGATCAGCAGCTCGGGGTGCGCGGTGGCCACTTGCGCTAGGGCGTGGTCTAGCCCGCCCAATTCCTCGACGATGACGAAGAAGGTCGCGCCGCCGAGAATCATAAAGACCAGCGTTTGGAAGGCATTGGCCCAAGCCGTGCTCCGCATGCCGCCGAAACTGACGTACGTCAGCACCACCAAGCAGATCAGCAGGCCGCCGGCCCATTGGGGAATTTGCCCCTTGGTAACTTGGGCGAGGGTGATGCCGCCGCCCATGACGCCGATGAGCAAGTAGGGAATCAGCAGCGCGATCATGACCGCGAAGAGCAGCAGCCCCAAGCCATCGGAGTCCCAGCGGCGGCGGAAGTACTGGACTTGGGTGAGCAGGTTGTGCCGCTTGCCCAACGCCCAGACGCGGGGGCCGATGAAGAAAAAGACCGCTGGGATAATGAGGGCCGCGCCCGAAGGCATGAGGGCAAAGACGCCGATGCCGGTGTGATAGGCTTCGCCCGAGGCCCCCAAAATGGCAAACGCGGTCATGTTGGTGCCAAACAGGGACATCAGCAACAGGAAGGGGCCGATGGAGCGGCTGGCCACGAAGTAGTCCTCGCCCGTGCCGCGAAAGAAGCGGTTGGAGAGGACGCCGATGCAGAGGACGAGCCCTAGATAGCAGAAGATGATGGCCGTGGTCATGTCGATTGCTGGTCCTCGCCTTCCGCGTCGAGTTCGGCTGGCCAAGCGTAGTTGACCAGCAAGACCATCAGCCCGGCCGCGGCCCCGCAGAAGCCGATGTGGTAGAGCAACCCAATGGGCAGCCCCCAGACGATGCGCGGATCGTCCCAGAGCCAGAGGTCGTTGTGCAAGAGGTAGAGGACCAAAAGCCCCCAGTAGAGGAGCCGGCGGACGGTGGCGTTCATGGTGCGCTCCAGCGGTAGCAGTGGTTGCGTTGGGGCGTCGCTCGGCCTCTACAAAGGCAAAGCGGCGTCACCGCGTCAAGGCGATGGGGTCGGGCATGGGGCACACCGCGCTCAGCGGCCCGAAAATAGGCTCGACGCGGTCGCTGAAGAGGTTGCCGCTGAGGACGTCGATGACCCCCTGCTTGCATTCGGGATGGTGCTTGAGGAATTCGGCGAAGCTGAAGTCTTTGGCGTAGAAGGCGTACACCATTTTGCGCACCGCCTCCATGCCGCGCACCAGCTCCGGCCCGAAGCTGCCCAGTTGCACGGCCGAAAAGTCGCCTTGGGCAAAGGCCCCGGCAATGGCGTCGGCCGCCATCTCGCCGGATTTGAGGGCTAGGTACACGCCCGAGGAATACATCGGGTCGAGAAAGCAGAACGCGTCGCCGACCAGCACCCAGCCCTCGCCGGCCATGCGGCGGGCGCGGTAGGAAAAGTCCTTGGTGGTTTTGACCGGAAAAAGTGGCTCGGCCCGTTGCAGTCGCTCTTGCAAGGGGCGGCATTGGGCCAGCTCTTGGTCGAAGATGGTTTGCGCGTCGGCGGCGCGGCCTTGGAGCAAATAGGAGATCGCGCCGACCACGCCGACGCTGACCACATCGTCGGACAGGGGAATGTACCAAAACCAAGAGTCCCGGTTGGCGGTGTGGAGGATCAAGGTCGCGCCGGCGTCAATGCCGTCGTCGCGCTGGCCGCCGCGATAGTGGGTGTAAATCGAAGCCTTTTTCAGCTTGGGTTCGGGCTGGGTCAGCTTGAGCTTGCGGCCAATTAGCGCGCTCTGGCCGGTGGCATCGACTACGACTTGCGCGGCAAAATCGCGGGTTTGGCCATTGGCCAGCTTGGCGCGTACCCCGGTGGCGCGCTCCCCTTCCCACAGCACATTGAGGACCCGGGCACCCTGATGCACTTGGACGCCTTTGGCGCGGGCGTTGTCGAGGAGCATTGCGTCGAAGGGGCCGCGCAAGACCTGCCAAGTGACCGCGCTTTCGTGGGGGTTGGTATCCGCAAAGTAAAAGGGGGCTGAGCCGCGACCCGACGGGCCGAAAAACTGCACGCTGTGTTTGCGGGGGAAGGCACTCGCTTTGAGTTGGTCGAGCACCCCGAGCCGGCGGAAGGTCCAGTAGGTTGCGGGCATCAGGGACTCGCCGATGGCAAAGCGGGGGAACTGCGCCCGCTCGAAGAGCTGGACTTGGCGGCCGGTTGCGGCCACGAGGGCGGCGACCGTACTGCCGGCCGGCCCCCCACCGATGACGATGACGTCGCTCACGCGCCGGTCCGGTGATCGGTGACGCGCCGGGCCTTGAGTTCAAAGCGGGGCAGGGTATTGGGCGCGGCGACTTGGATGGCGGCCCGCAGCCCGAGGCGATGGGCGAGGGCGCGTGCCACTTGGTCGGCCGTGTCGTGGGCGCGGCCATTGACCTCTAGGCGCACCTCCAACTCGTCGAGGGCGCGGCGGCGGTGGACGTCCACGGCAAATTCGGTGACCGTGGCAAACTGGCGCACGACGTTTTCAATGGCGCTGGGATAGACGACCACGCCGCGGATGAGCAAGGCGTCGTCGAGGCGGCCAATGACGCCGCCCTGCAGCCGCAGGAAGGTGCGGCCGCACGCGCAGGGTGCGCGATTGAGCGCGACGCGGTCGCCGGTGCGGTAGCGGAGGACCGGCATCCCGGTGCGACCGAGATTGGTGAGGACCAGCTCGCCCTCGTCGGCCGGGGCGTCGCTTTGCGGATCCACGACCTCGCAGATGAACTCGCCCTCGTTGAGGTGCAAGCCGGCCTGTTCGCCGCAGTCGAACCCCCAAGCGCCGACCTCAGTGGCCCCGGCGTGGTCAAAGCAGCGGGCGCCCCAAGTGCGCTCGATTTGGGCGCGGGTTGCCGGAAGGTTCGCGCCCGGTTCGCCAGCGTGGATGGTGGTGTGGACGCTGCTGGCGGCGAGGTCGAGGCCGCGGTCGCGGGCGACTTCTCCCAAGTGCAAGGCATAAGTGGGCGTACAGACGAGGACGGTGACCTCGTTTTCGACGATGGCGTCTAGGCGCTGGGCCGAAGACATGCCGCCGCCGGGCACGATCAGGGCGTTGATGTGGCTGGCCCCTTGGTGCCCGCTCCAGAAGCCGATGAAGGGGCCAAAGGAAAAGGCGAAAAAGATGCGGTCGCGCCCGCCGACGCCGGCCGCGCCATAGACTTGGGACCAGCAGCGGCCCCACCATGCCCAGCTTGCGGCCGTGTCGAGCCAGCGCAGACGCTGGCCGGTGGTGCCGGAGGTTTGGTGGATGCGGGTGTAGCGCTCGGGCGGATAGGTGAGGTTGGTGCCGTACGGGGGATGCGCGATTTGGTCGGCGGAAAGCTCGGCGCGGGTGGTAAAGGGGAGGCGGGCCAAGTCGTCGAGGGAAGCGACGTCCTCGGCGCGCGTGATCCCGACCGCGTTGAGCTTGCCGCGATACCATGCGTTGGTCGCCAACACAGAGCGGAGCAGGGCGTGCAGCCGCTTGAGTTGCTGCGCGGCCAGCGCGTCGCGGCTGAGGCGTTCGCCGGCACTCACAGCGAGTACCCTAGGGTCGCCTTAAAGGAGAAAGGGGCCGCCGGAATGACCGAGGTGCTGCCGAAGCCGCGGGTCTCGTATGCGCGGCCGGTTGCGTTCTTGAGGTTGAGCCGCAGCTGTCCCGGCCCCTGCCGGTAGGTCAGCCCACAGTCGAGCGTCAGCGCGCCGTCGATCGCATAGACATTGTCCTCGGCCACGAATTGGCGGCCGACGTAGCGGAGGCCAGCGGCCACGGTGAAGTTGCCCATGTCGCGGGCCGCCCACAGGGTCAAAAGGTGCTCGGGCGCGAAGGCCGGTGCGTTGCCCGTGCGGTCGAATACTTGGGGGACGAAGCCCTCGGCGGTGGGGACGAATACGGATTCGCTAAAGCGCGTCAGCTCGGCGTCTAGATAGGTATAGGTGCCTTGGGCGTACCATGTGGACCGTTGCGCGGCCAGTTCCAACTCCAAGCCCCGAGCGCGTTGGTTGCCGAGTTGCTGGGTGATCCCGTTGTCGTCCGGGATGGCGATGCGCTCTTTGTCGAGGGTAAAGACCGCGCCGTTGAGGTTGAGGTGGCCGTTGAGCAGCGCGGCTTTGACGCCGATTTCGTATTGGGTGCTTTCCTCGGGCGCGCGGTCGCCGACGACTTGCGCGGAAGGCGCGGCAAAAGCGCGGCCCGCGTTGACGTATAGCGAAAGGGCTTGGCTCGGAGCAAAGACCGCGCCGAACATGGGGCTGACCTGTCGGTAATCGCGCTGGGTCGCGGTGCGATCGTCCTCGTAGTCAATCCAGTCGAAGCGGCCTCCGAGCAACAGCTCAAAGTGCGGGCTGACGATGATGCGATCGACGACGTAGGGGGCCAGCAGTTGCGCCGCGGTCTGACCGGCTGTCGCTTGGTCGGGGAGGGGGACCCGGAGGGAATCGGCCGACATGGAGGCGGCCAAATTCGGCGGCAACGTCGCGTTGAGGGTGAACAGATCGACCTGCGAAAGCAAGGCCATGTCGAGCGTGAAGTCGTCTGTGTGGTGGGCGATCTCCACGCCCAAGAGGAGCTGGTGCTCAATGCCGCCGGTGTGCAGTGCGAGCAGCCCTTCGAGTTGGTTGCCGACAATCCGCTGCTGGTCGTCGAGATCGAGCAAGCTGCGGGCGAGGTCGAGCGAACCAGCGGCATTGGGGAAAGCCCCGTTGAAGAGGGTGCCCTGCGAGGGCCAGTCGAGGTGGGTGTAGTAGAGTTTGTCGCGCACCGTAAAATTAGGCGTTAGGTGCCACTCCCAATCGGCGCGGGCGCGCTGGATGGCCTGAGAGGAGCGGTCAAAGGGCGACTGGTAGGAGCGGGTGCGCGGCACGTCGGGCAATGCGCCGTTGACGATGGGCAGCCCCGAGTCCGAGCGGTGTTCGCTCGTCAAGTACTCGAAGTCGAGGTGCAGGGTCGCTCGTGCGCCGAGGTCCAGCCGCAGCGTCGGGTTTACGGCGAGAATCGAACTGTCTTTGCCGTCGCGGTAGCCTTCCGAGTCCTGCCACAGAGCGTTGACGCGCCACCCCGGGCGGCCCACATCGAGGGTAGCGCGGTAAGTGGAGAAGCTCCCGACCGAGGCGTTGATCCGGGCGAAAGGGCTGGCCGGAACCGGCCGCTTGCGGACGAGGTTGATCGTGCCCGACAGGGGATTGCCGCCGTAGAGGAAGGCCCCCGGCCCTTTGAGGGCCTCAACGCGGGCTACGTTGTAAAGCTGATAGAAGGTCGCTTCGGGTTCAGGTGCTCCGTCGGAGAGCACCAAGCCGTTGGCGAGCGAGTCAAAGCCGCGCAGGTAAAACAGGTCGTGGACGCCGAAGTTGGTGTGGACGCCAACGCCACTGACGTTGGCCAGCGCGTCGCCGAGTGTCGCGCCATCCTGCGCTTCGATCTGGGCTTGGGTGACGATGCCGACGCTCAAGGGGGTTTTGTGCAGGGGCAGCGGCATCTTGGTGGCAATGGCGTTGGCGCGGGGGATGGCCAGCCGCGCGCCCGTGACGATGGTCTCGCCGACGACGTGGAGGGAGTCGGCCGTGCGCTGGGCATGGGCCAGCGTCGTAGTAAGCGACACCGCAAAGACCCACAACGCACCACGGATATGCCTCATTGGGCCGCCCCTTGGATCTGGAGGCAGGCGATTTCCCTTTCGTCGCGCATATAGAGGCGGCCATTGGCCAGCGAAGGGGCCGTCCAGCAGCGGCCATGTAAGGCGGGGTAGTTGACCTTGACGTCGAAGCCGGCGGGCGTGGCTTCGGCTAGGCCGAGATTGCCTTGTTCGCCCAATACGATGAGGTGGCCGTCGGCCGCGATTAGGGTGCCGTTGCCGTAGCCTCGGGCCTTCCACTTTTCCTCGCCGGTGCGGGCGTCAATGCACTTGAGGATGGTCTTGTCAAACCCGTAGAGATGGTCTTGGTAGTACACACAGGTGGAAAATTGGTTCTTCATCTTTTTGTTGCGCCAGATTTCCTCGACCGCTGCGTTCGGGCCGATCTGCAAGACCGTGGCCCCCTTGTCATAGCCCGAGGAGATAAAGACGCGATTGGGCGGGATGAAGATCGGAGTGGCGACGTTGATGTCGTGAGCTGTCTTCCAAGGATGCGTCCAGAGGGTCTGGCCGTCGGCCGGGGCCAAGCCGGTCAGGGCGTAGCCGGTAAAGAAGGCGAGTTGGCGCTGACCGCCGGCCGTAAAGGCGATGGGCGACGAGTACCCCATCTTGTCGTCGAGCGCGGTCCAAGCGGTTTGGCCGGTGGCCTTGTCGAACGCGATGACGGTGGCGGGTACCGGGCGATCGACGACCATTTCGGTGAGGGAGTCGAGGAAGTTGCCGCTGCGTCCGCCGGCTTCGATTAGGAGCAAATCGCCCTCAACTAATGGGGAAGCACTAAACCCCCACCGCGGCATTTTGCTGCCAAACTCGGCGACCAAGTCCTTTTGCCACACCGTGGTGCCGCTGGCGGCCGCTAGGGCGTAGAGCTGGCCGTGAGCACCGAGCACATAGACGATCTCGCCATCGACCGTGGGCGTTGAGCGCGGGCCATCGCCGCCTTGGGTTTCAGTGTAGTACGGGCCGGTGCGGAAGCGCCAGCGTTCCTCGCCGGTTTGGGCGTCGAGGCAGACCGCAAACTCGTCGTCCCCGTGGGCGAACAGGGTGAAGGCCCGGCCATCGGCAACGGCGATGCCAGAAAAGCCCGGACCGAGGGGGCCGCGCCATGCTTCGGCAAAAGGGCGCTCGGTGGTGAAAAGGCCGGTTTCGCTGGAAATGCCGTCGCGCTGGGGGCCGCGCCACTGGGGCCAGTCGGCCGCTTGGGCCACGGCGGTTGAGAGCAGCAGCAGTGCGATCGCGTTTTTCATGGTCCCTCCTTCAGGTATAGCGTGCGTTGCGGTATTTGGTTTGGTACAAGTCGGGCAGCAGCTGATCGACGCGCATGAGGCCCTCGTCGGTCAGGGCGATGGAGGTCGCATCGAACTGGAGCATGCCTTCGTCGCGCAGACTGCTGAGTGCCGCGGCAAAGTGGGCGACGATATCGACCCCGAATTTGGCGCGAAAATACGCGGGCTCCAGCGCGCCTAACTTGAGCTGCAAAATCACCTCGCGGGTCAGTTGCTCTTCGCGGTCGGTGGCAAAGGCGCGGTGAATGGGGAGGTCGCCGCGGTGGATGGCGGCGAGGTACGCGTCCCAGTGCGGCGCGTTTTGATAGTGAACTCCGCTCAGATGGGAAAAGGAGGCAACGCCCGCGCC
The DNA here is from genome assembly GCA_965242865.1 of Candidatus Latescibacterota bacterium. GTDB lineage: Bacteria > Latescibacterota > UBA2968 > UBA8231 > UBA8231. Next base: position 1,692,340 of record CBDETK010000013.1, on the reverse strand, counting down.
GATTAGGTCTTGGCCGGTCCACACAGCGTCGCGGTACGCGAAGCGGGCGTCGGGCGTTCTCTGCATGGTGTAGGCACTCGAACGCCCGTACCCAGCCGCGGCCAATTGCTCAAACGCATAGGCGTGATAGGCGCGCTTGGTTTTCCAGTCGGCCAAGGCCAGCGGCTCGCCGTCGCCCGCGAGCAAGTCCCTGGAATAGAGCGTGTTGTAGGGCAACTCCATCTGATAGACGGTGACGCTGTCCGGGTTGAGCGCGATGGTCTTTTGCACGGTCTGCCGCCAGCTCGCCCAGGTCTCGCCGACCATGCCGGCGATCAGATCGACGTTGACCTGCTCGAAGTCGAGCGCGTGGATCCAGGGCATGACTTGGTAAATTTCCCGGCTGACGTGGGCGCGGCCGTTGTGGCGCAAAATCTCGTCGTCGAGGTTTTCAATCCCTAGACTGAGGCGGCTAACGCCGATGCTGCGGATAGTTGCCAATTTGGCTTGGGTCAGCGTCCCCGGCTCGCACTCAAAGGCGATTTCGTCGGCGCGGTCCCAAGGCAGGGCGTCCTTGAGACGCTCGACTAAGGAGCGCAGGTGGCGCGAGCTGATATAGGAGGGGGTGCCGCCGCCAAAGTAGATAAAGTGCAGGGGCCGGTCCTGGACCGCCGGCTGCTGGGCGTAGTGTTCCACCTCGCGGGCGAGGGCGTCGAGATAGGTTTGGATCTGCTCGCTGTTTTTGTCGGTATAAACGCGGAAGTAGCAAAACTTGCAGCGCTTGCGGCAGAAGGGAATGTGGAGGTAGAGGCCGAGCTGAGTGTTGGGGCGCGGTGGGGCGGCGAGGGCGCGGTGCGCCTGTGGGATGTCCGCTTCGCCCCAAAACGAATAGGCCGGATAGTTGGAAACAAAAACACTGCCGACCTCGGTTTCGGTGCGGTCGGCGCGCGTGGTGGCCGGGTCGTTCTTATTCATAGAAAAAGTTTAGCGATAATCTAGGGTATGGGAAAGAGGCCGTTCAGGTTGCAATCAGCGCGATGCGGACGCCCGGCAGACCGCTGGGTTCCGCTTGAGGTATTCGAGCACGGCTTCGGCTGCCCACTGGTGGCCAGCCGCGTTCCAATGAGGGTCGAGCCGCCAATGTGCATCCTTGCGCTTGGCACCTTGGCGGCGGATATAGTCGGTCTGGTCAATGACGGGAATGCCCTGCGCGGTGGCCAAGGCGGTCAGGCGGTCAAAGGCCGGGTCGCCTCGGCTTCCCATCGTGTGGGTGGACAAGATCACTAACGACACCCCATCGCGGTCGGCGCGTTCCTTGAATTGATCCAAGCCGAAGGCGGTGAAGGCCAAGGCCGCCTCAAAAAATGGCGGCAGGTCCTTTTCATTGAACATCAAATCTATGCGCTGCCCTGTCTTGGGTTGCCAGCCGCCCAGCAACGCTTCATAGCCGGGACGCCGGCGCAACTCTTCCGCCGCGTCGAGCGAGTACAACACCCCGAGCCTGATGAGCGTGGCATTCAACCAAGTCGCGAACCAAGATCGCCGAGACGCAAGCTGCAGCGTGCGCCTCGTGAGGTATTGGGGGGTCCTCTTGGCCGGGGGCCGCTGCACCCGCCAGTTGGGATCAGGCGGCAGCAGCCTCATACGGCCATCTGCGTCTCGTTGAGCGGACACCCACGGTATCCGGTCTGGGTCCCATTCATATAGCAGGCTCTTCAAGACCGAGGAGTTGTCTGCGAAGTCGTTTGACACAAAGACGAGCACCAGCAGTTTGGGACGCAACCGCTGGGCAAATTCGTCGTACAACGGCAGTTGGTTGAGCTGGCCGGTGTTGCCGATCCCAAATGCCGAGGTAGTAACGTCTAGTTCGGGCAGCACCCGGGCAGCGAGTGCTTCGAGCCGAATGTGCGATTTATCGGCAATGGGCACTTGGCGGGCAGCGACGAAGGAATCGCCGATCAGGGCGATATGGCAGCTTGACGCGGCGCGTTCGGGAGCGATGGGTTCGCGGTCGAGAAAACCCCAGCTGTTGGTGCGCGAGACGGTCCAGAAGTCAAAGTGGTTCGTCTCATGCACTTCCGCGTTGGGTTTGAGCATACGGCCCATCTTCGGGACAAAGTGCCAGGGCCGACTCTTATGCGCGAAAGGCCACTGCAGTCGCAACCAGACTTCGCCGATCCCGGCGATGAACACCCAAGTCAAGGCGAACAACAACGCATTGCCGCCGACATAGGACAGGACGTAGCGGATTCTGCCGGGGGTCACTGGGTGCTCGCGCTCCCGAAACAATACAGCACCCCATCGGCGGCCCCAATGACGAGCCGACCGGCGGCGATAGCTGGCGACGCCGCGAGGGCCGCGCCCGTTTCAAAGCGCCAGACCTCTGCGCCCGATGCGAGTGCGAGCGCGACGAGCGCATTGGCTCCTACGTACACGTATTCGCCGGCAATGACCGGCGATGAATCCACCCGCGCTCCCGCGGCACCGGTCCACAAGGGTTGGCCGGTTTGCGGGTCGAGGGCGTGGACGAGCTTGTCCCGGCCGCCAATGACGAGGGCGTGGTCGGCAACGGCCGGCGACGAGTAAAACGGAAATTTCCGCACCGCATGAGCGTAGCGCCAGCCGATTTTTCCCGCGCCCAAATCAACGCCTAGCACTTCGTTGCCAAAGGTGCCTAGGTACGCACGGCCCGCGTGAACAGCGACGCTGGAGGCCGCGTACCCGCCCAGCGCGAGCTGCTGGTGCTGCGAACCGTCGGCGCGGTCCAAAAGCCGCAAGTATCCATCGCAACCGGCCACGGCCACGCGATTTTCGTACAGCACCGGCGTACTGTGAATATATCCCTCAGTGGCGGTTTTCCAAATCAAGGTCCCGGCCGCGGCATCGAGGCAGTACAGGTGCTGGTCATAGCTGCCAAAGTAGAGCCGGCCGTCGGCGTAATTGGCCGAGGAGGTGATGCCCGCGGCGGCGGCGAAAGTCCAGCGGCGGCGACCGCTCTGGGTGGCGACCGCGTGGAAGGTGCCGGCTTCGTCGCCGAAGTACACGGTGCTGTCGGCCACGGTCGGGGAGGACTTGATCTCGCCGTCGGCTTGGTACTGCCATACTAGCGCGCCGGTGTGCAAATCGAGTGCATAGAGCTGGCCATCGAGCGAGCCGACGTACACCCGGCCCTCGCAAATGGCAGCGGTGGATTCAATCGCGTCTTGGGTGGAGTAGGCCCAAAGCAGCGTTAGCGGTGGGACGAGGTTGGAGGCGGCGACGCCAGTGAGTTGGGGATTGCCGCGAAAGGTGTTCCAAGTGTCGGCCGCGGCCGTGGTGAATAGGAGAAGGGCTAGGAAGTAGAGTGGCATATTAGGGGAAAGTAAATTAGAAATCATCGTCTTTAGAGGACAAAGCAATTACTGAATTACATGTAGGCCGTGTACATTGCCTCCTTCCGCATCAAACCGACTCTTTATGATGGGGAAAAACCGATTGTCAGACCTTTCATAGTAGCGAAAAATAACATACGCGATTATGTCTGCTAACTGTATTAGTCTAGATGCCCTTGAATCCAAAAATAAAGGAACCTCAGCGAGGTTTCTTAGCACCCCCCAACTATGACCAATCGTTCTGAAATTAGTGGCCAATGCCTGTAACGACGATTCATAAGTTGATTTGTCAAAAATAATAATTCCTCTCTGGGTATCTTTGTTCTTGTAAAGTCTCATTAGGTACAAATCGAAACGACTAGATAATTGTTCAAAGGCTGTTTCGACAGGATTTTTAGGTGATATAGAGGATTTCTTGATTGCAATGGCAAATATCCGATTAGAGATGTGTGAATCAGCAAGCACCTGTAAAATATCTTCAACGGCCTTGAATCTTTTATCTTTTGGATAACGCCTCCATATACCCTTACCATTGATCATTGGGCTACCGTGAAGTTCAACTTCGTCTGGATTGGCTGGATCAAATCTGGCAGCTATTTCATCAAGCTTATTGGAAATCCAGTAACTTTGCCTTTCAAAGATAGAGACCCCTGCTAGGGCCAAATAGTTTTGGTTGGGGTCCTTTGGTGAACCAGACTCGTCAGCGTACAATAAATGCACGATTTTTCCTCTAAACAAAAAAAGACAGTCAAGGGAAGACCAAGCTTCCACGGTCCAAGGTGGTCAGACCTCTCGACTGTCAAGCATATTTTATTAGATTTCTGGATTCAAGTCAAGCTACATATTAAAAACCTTGACCAGCCTAAGCCTACCGAATCGGTAGGCGGTTCTAAAAAATCCTCAAATTAGTCTCAGTTGGAAGTCCCTCCATCAAAACGCCGCCTCGTAAAGCCGCAGGAAATCCGCCTCTTGCAGGGGAAGTGGGTTAAAGGTGCCGGTCCATTGGCCAGCGGCTTCTCGGGCCATGGCGGGTAGATCGCTGGCGGCGACCGGACAATCGGCGAGCCGACGCGGCAGCCCCACCCTAGCACCCAACGCTTCGAGATGCGCGGCGAGCGCGAGCCCGCGGCCCTTGAGTTGGATTTTGGCGCAAAGCTGGCCGTATAGATCGTCCACTGCCGGGGCGTTCAACCGAATTACGTGCGGCAGCATCAGGGCCACGGCGCGGCCGTGCGAGAGGGGGTAGCGGGCGGTGAGGGGGTTGGCGGTGGCGTGGGCGGCACCGAGCATGGAGTTTTCAATGGCCGCGCCGGCCAAGTGGGCCCCCAAGAGCATGGCGTCGGCGGCGTTTTGGGGGTCGGCGACGGTCGCCTCGTAGTGGAGCGCGAGCAGCTCCCAGGCTTGGCTGGCGAACATGTGCGACAGCGGCGTCCTGCGGGTGGAGACGTAGCTTTCGACGGCGTGGGCGAGGGCGTCCATACCGGCGTCGGCGCGCACGGACTGGGGCGTACTGGCCAGCAGATTCGGGTCGAGGAGGGCGATGCAAAAGCGCGCTTGGCGGTCGCCGCAGGCCATCTTGGCGCGAGTGTCGGCGCAGGCAATCAGGGCGTAGGATTGGGCTTCACTCCCCGTGCCGGCCGTGGTCGGGATGCCGATGGAGGGCAGCATGGGCTGGGTGGCTTTGCCGTAGCCTCGATAATCCTGCATTTGGCCGCCGTTGGTCAGCAGGAAGTTGATGCCTTTAGCGCAATCCAGCGCGCTGCCGCCGCCCAAAGCGACGATCAGATCGATGGGGCCGTGGGCGCGGGCGTGGTGGACGCCTGCGCCCACGTGTTCGGTCGTGGGGTTTTCCCCTGCTGAGGCGAAGAGGATCGTCGTTAGGCCGGCGTTTTGTAGGGCGTGCTCGGCCTGTTCGGCGAGGCCGGCTTGCACGAGACCGGGGTCGGTTACGAGCAGGGCGCGGGGGCCAGCCAACGCGCGGGCGAGGTCGCCTAGCTGCCCCAAGGTTCCGGCCCCAAAGACGACGCGGATGGACGGATCAAAGTCGAAGGGGGTCATCCGGTGCGGCACTGCAAGGCGCGTTGTTGGTACAGGAAATCGAAGAGGTTGCCCTCGTGCGGCTGGTCCCAAGCGATTTGGTGGGTGGGAATCGGACCGAGGTTGAGGCGCTCGATGTGAGGAGCCGCGAGCAGTTGGCGCGTTAGGCCCTCGTCCTCGGTCAGCGCGGTCGCTACCAGCGTCGGGCCGATGCGGGCGACCATTTCTTTTGGTGGAACTTCGACGACCGCGGCAAAGGGAAAGAGGTATTCGGTGTTGGCGAGCGGATGTTGCCAGTCGGGGACGTGGAGCAAAGTCGGGTTGAGGAAGGTGCAGCCGCCGGTCTCGGCGATGCGTTCGCTTCGGCCTCGGGCCGTGTCTTGGGCTGCGTCGCCGAGTTGGGCGTCGATCGAGGCCGAGAGTTGGTGCGCGCCGGCGGGATTGGGGAAGGCGGCTACTTGGGCTTGGGGGTCGTCGAGGGGACGGGCCTCGATTTGGCTCAGACGCTCGCCGAGGGCGGCGGCTATTTCGCGGCCGTGCGTGGGCACCCAGACGCCCGAGGCGTTGAGGCAAGAGCGGCCCCCATTGGCGGCGATGGAGGCGACCATGAGGTCGAGGTAGTGCTCCCACTGGTCAATTTTGTCCGCGCCGATGAGAATTTTGCTGCGCCCTGGGCCGTGCAGTTGGACGCGGGCGTCGGCGCGCCAAGGGGCCACAGTGGAACCGCCCCCAAACAGCAGCACCCGCCCGCAGCCGAGTAGGATTTCGGTGCTGCCGCCGTGGTCGGTCGGGTAGTAGCTCAGGGCGTGGGGTGGACAGCCCGCCGCGATCAGGGCTTGGGCGATGCGATAGGGCGTCCACGGCTCTTCGCGGCCCGGCTTGAGCACCAGCGGGGTCTTGAGCGCGATGGCCGGCAGCCACAGCGCGTGGACGCCGGGCGAATTGCTCGGTAGGATGCAGCCGAGGGCGTGGGCATGGGGCACGAAGTGGAGCGCACTGGGGCCGTCGTCGAGGACGGTCGGGTCCAAGCCCCGGGTTAGGCCGCTGAGCACGGCGGGCATTTCAACGCCGACGCGGTGGATTTTGTCCATGTTGGCGCGGGCCAGCGACTGGGGCAGGCCGGTCGTGGCCGAGACTTGCGCGACGTAGTCGTCCGGGGTTTGGCCGTCGTCGCCCAAAGGCAGTTCGGCGTGCGAGAAGAGGTCGGCGGCGCGTTGGCTGATGGCGACCAAGTCGGCGACGGGGAGAGCTTGCAGTGCTTGGCGATTGCGCTCTTGCGCGGCCAAGTCGCGAACGATTAGGCCGCGGTTGGCTTGGCTGACTTGCGCCACAGGCTGGCCGGTGGCGATGTGGACGACGGCCAAGCGGTCGAGGCTGGCGTAGGGCTGGCCGGCGCGGAGGAGGGGTAGGTGCATCACCCTACAGCCCAACCGACGACGGTTCTGAGGGCCTGATCAAAGGTCCGGATCTCGTTCACGCCGCGTCGGCGGCAGCTAGCTAGGTGGCATAGGTCTCTGGCACCTACAGTGGGATACTGTTCGTGGAGTTGCCGCGCTAGGGTGACATCCTCCTGTTCTAGCGGCCACACCTCCACGCGGGACTTGGCTATCAGTGCTAGGGCGGCATCGAGCGTCTGCGCCCGTGCAACCGGCAGGTAGGCATGGGCCAGCTCCTGCAGCACCTCTGCCGATGTACACAGAGAAGTGTGGGATCGGATGCATTCGGCGAAGAATTCCCGCGCTGGATCGCGGAGGGGATGCGGTCGGCCCACTGCGTACATGAAGATGTTGGTATCGACAAAGATCACGTCTTGAATGCGTTCCGTTTTCGCGATTCGTCGATGACGGCCAAGTGTTCTTGCCAATCCGGTTCTCGCCTAGGGCCTTCCAATGCGTCGCAGGCACTGAAGAATTTCTCAAGGTCGGCTGGCGATTTGAAGGGGTGGGACTGCTGCTGTTCTTCGAGCCGTCGGCGGGCGGCGGCCCTGAGCCACGCGCTCAAGGTCATACCTTCGCGCTGCGCCTGATGGACGAAGCGGTCGCGGTCTTCGTCGGGGATCACTAACTGAACTCTGGCCATCTTTACTTACTCCTTTCAATACACTCCCACCACCACGGCCTCCTGCAACTCCGTCAGCAGCCGCAGGTCTTTGACCCCGTCCCAAGGATACGCGGCGATGGGCGCGGCGCGTTCGGCTTCGTCGCGCTCGAGAAAGCGAGGCATGAAAAACTCCTTGGTCAGGGTGGTGAGCATGACTTGGCCGGTCTCGCCGTAGCCGACCTTGCGTGCGGGATCGTGGGGATCGACCAACTCGATGACGGCGCGGGGCTGCGGCGGGTAATACGTGATGGCGTACTCGTCGGCCGGGTCAAAGGGCTTGGGGCAGGCCAAGCCCATCAGGGTGTTGCCGTAGGTGGGCACAAAGGCGAGGCCGGGCACCAGCTCCTCGCGGGCGAAGCGATGGAACTGGGCGTTCATTTCCGTGCCGCCGCAGAAGACGCCCTTAATGCCCAGCTTGGGCAGGGAGACTTTTTCGCAGAGGGCTTCGAGGAGCCGGGGGGTGGTGAACACGCACTGCACGTTGTCGTGGGCCTTGAGGATTTTGAGCGCCTGATCGACGACATGAGCCTTATAGACTTCCAGCGCACGCATCTCGCCAGCGCGAATGAGTTCGTTGACCCAGCGCGGGTCGAGATCGACCATGAAGCACAAGCCGCCGCGGTGCTGGGCCAAGTATTCAATGGCCAGACGCAGGCGGCGCGGTCCCGAAGGCCCCAGCATCAGCCAGTCGGCCCCCTTGGGGAAACCCTCCTCAGACAGGCTCTCGCTGTAGAGCGCGTAGTCGGTTTGGAAGTCGCGGATGTTGACGCGGTATTTGGGCAGGCCGGTTGAGCCGCCGGTCTCAAACACGTAGATCGGCTCGTCCGCGTAGGCTTTGGGCACCCACTGGCGCACCGGGCCGCCGCGCAGCCACTCGTCCTCAAAGTGGCCGAGCCGGGCCAAGTCGGCGTAGGAGCGAATTTGCTCGCGTGGGTCAAAGCCGAGCCGCTGGGCGTGGGAAAGCCAAAACGGACAGCCGGTCTCGGGGCTGAAGTGCCACTCGACAAGGGCGCGGACATGGGCGTCAAGGGCGTGGCGAGCGGCCGCGATGGCGTCGGGCGCAGCGCTCATTGGCTCGCTGCGATGGCGAAGAGGGTGTTGCGCGAGGCAATGTAGAGCACGCCGTCGCGGGCGACCGGAGTGGTGTACACGGCGCTGCCCAGATTGGTCTCGTGCAGCACGGTGAGCGTTTTGCCGGCCTTGAGCACCTCGACATCGCCGTCCTCGTCGCCGATGTAAATTTTGCCGTCGGCGACAAAGGGCGAGCCCCAGATTGCGGCCAAGGTGTCGTGCGTCCAGTGGTGGGCGCCGGTCTTGGCGTCGAGGCAATAGACGAAGCCGCTCAGGTCGGCGGCGTAGAGCAGGCCATCGGCAATGGCCACGGTGGAGATGGTGCGGTTGTAGGCTTTGCCGCCGACGTGCCAGACCGCGCCGGTCGCGGTGATGTCGCCGGTGCCGCTGGGGTCAATGGCCCACAGGTGCCCTTCGCCCTCGCCGTGCTCGGGGTCTTGGCCGACGCCGATATAGACCAAGCCATCGTGAAAGACCGGGGTTGAGACGAGGTTGTTGCGGGTGCCGCGGCCGCCCAAGGCCCAGACCGATTCCTTGGGGTTGCAGTCGAATTTCCAGATCAGTTCGCCGGTGTCCGGGGCGAGGGCATAGACCCAGCCGTCGCCGCCGGGGAAAATTACCTGCTGGCGGCCGGCGGCCTCGCCATACGCGGGATTGGACCATTGGCCGTGCAGAATCCGGTCGCCGGGCAAGGCACTCTCCCAGAGCAGGTGGCCGGTTTGCAGGTCGAGGGCGATGAAGCTGGGGGCAAAGGGAGCGGGGATGTGGATGTGGCTCTCATCGACGCCGTTGCTGGTCAAGGCGAAGAGCCGGCCATCCACCCCGAGGGGCGAGCTGGTCGCGAGGTTGTGGGGAAAGACGTCCAACTCGGCGATCATGTCGAACTTCCAGATGAGATCCGCGTTGGTCGGCGCGGTGGCGGGTTCGTCCGTGATCGGGCCGTCGTTCTCGCCGTCGCGAAAGCCCTCGGTGTCGAGGCACAGGATTTCGGCGCGGTTGGAGACGTAGTAGAGGCGGTCGCCAGCGATGTAAGGGGTGGAGCAAACGCCCTGCTGAGGCCAGTCGTTGACGCGGCCGGCCGGCAGCTTGGGATGGGCGATTTGCCAGAGGAACGAGCCGTCCTCTAAGGAAAAGGCCATGATCACGCCCCGGTCGCCTTGGTGGCTGGGGTCACGCTCGGCTTGGTTGTTGGTGCCGACGAAAATTTTGTCGCCAGCGATCAAGGGGCCGCCGTAGGTCTGCGAGCCGAGCGCGGCCCGCCACTTGACGTTGGCCCCGGTCTCGACATCCCAAACGGTGGGCAGGTTTTTCTCGCCCGAGGCTTGGTTGCGCCCGGGCGAGCCGCCCCACATGGCGGTTTGGGCGCTCGCGGAAGCGGTTAGGACGAGGATGAGGATCAGGCGTTGCGCTGTCGTTTTCATGGCCAAACTTTCAGGTTGTCGTAGTAGATTTCAGCGGGAGAATAGCCGTAGAGGCCGGGGCTGCCGCTGCGGTTGGGCCGCGGATCGACCGCTTGGATGGTCCAGCGAGCGGGCTCCGATTCGTCGCGGGGCCAGACCTTGCCGCGGATATGGGCCACCTCGCCTTCGATCGCCACCTGCATCTTCATGGTGTACCAGACGTCAGGCTCAAAGGCGAAGGGAACGGTTTGGGCCATGCGCAGTTCGGCGGCCCAAGTGCGGATCTGCAACTGCTGGTGGTAGCCCATTAGGTCGAGGGTGTAGCGCTGGGCAATCAGCCCCATGTCGGGGACGGCGCGGCGCTTCTTGGCGCCGAGCAGGTCGGCTTGGAGGGTGTAGCCGGCCATGTCGGGCGCACCGAAATACGTGTTGGCACGGTGCAAGCCGCGCGCGGCCGGCGGCTTGACCAACACCTTGTTGCCGGCGACTTCGCCCACCTTGAATTTGCTGCCCGTGCCGATCCAAGCCGGCGAGGCCCCGTCGGCGAATCCCTCAAAGTCTTCGCGGTAGGTCGGCGGAGGCAGCACGGCAATGCGCGCTTGGGCGGTCAATGCGCTGGTGCGGGCGGTGATTGTGCCGCCGCCGGGTGCATCCGCGAGGGCGAGCACGTTGTCGTCGAGTTGGCCGACCGGGCCGGTGAGCACCCATTGGGCGGCGACCGGGCCGATCAGGCGGCCCTGCGCGTCGAAGGCTTGAGCGCGGAAAGACACGCGGGCCTTGGGCTGGGCCACTACTTCGGCGGGAATGATTTGCAGGTGCGCCGGGGTTGCGTTTGGAGGGGCTGGGTCGCGCGGGTAGCTGGCCCCGGTCGCTGTGACTTGGAACGGCGTCGCGGGGTCGCCGAGGCAGTACAGGCCCGCTTCTGTTGCAAGGTAGATGCGGCCGTCGGCTATGGCGGGTGAGCCGAACAGCTCGGCCGGCCGGCCGTCGGGCATGGCAATTTCGGCGAGGTCGAGCGTCTCAGCGTCGGCATGGCGCGGGGCGACGATCGCGAAGCGACCGTTGACCTCGGGCGCGTAGAGCCGGCCGTCGGCCAGCACGGGCGACCCTTTGCCGACAGTGCCGATGTTGTGGATCCAGTGTAGTTGGCCGGTCTCGGCGGCGAGCGCGTGGATGTTGGCCGAATTGTCGATGAGGTACAAGCGACCGTCGTGGACGATTGGGCTGCTATAACCGGCAAAGATGCCGTCGTAACGCCAGACCTCGTGGGTGTTGGTGACGTCGCCTTGGCCGGTGGCATTGATGCACACGACGCGGCCGAGGGCGGTGTTGTCGAGGTTTTCCTCGCTGTGGGCCGCGTACACCTTGTCGCCGGCCACCACGACCGAGGAGTTGATGCCGCGCCGACTGAGCTTAAAGCCCCACACCGCCTCGCCCGTGCGGATTTTTAGCGCGTAGATAGCACCGTCGGCATTGCCGCCGATGAGCAGGCGGACGCCGTTGATGACGGCGACGACCGGCACCGAGTACGTGGTGTCGAGCGGCCGGCCCCCTGGGGTGGCGATCCAGACCACTTCGCCGCTGCGCTTGTCAACGGCGAAGTAGCGGTGGCGGCCCGGGGTGTGCTCGCCCCAATTGGAGCTGAGATAGCTGATGATGACGAGGTCTTCATCGACGACCGGGGTGTGGACGCGACCGCCGTAGCCGGAGATGCGCCCAAATTCCTCGGTCAGCGAGCGCGACCAGACGACTTGGCCATCGCGGTCAAAGCACAAGAACAGCCCGCTGACCGTGTGGGCATAGACGTAGCCGGTCTCTGGGTCGCCGGTGAGGCTGGCCCAACCGACGCGATTGAAGGGGATGGTGGTGTGGAAGATGTTGTAGGGGTGTTCCCAGAGCAGGGCCCCGTCTTGGGCGTCAAAGGCGGCCACGACCCCCTCGCGGGCGATGCCCTCGCCGCGCCGGCCGATGACAAAGACCCGGCCCTTGAGGACGATGGGGGTTGAGCGGCCGGTGAATTCGGCGCGCCAGACCGGCGACCAAGAGGCGACGAGCCCGGTTTCTTGGGAGACGCCGGTTTGCGCCGGGCCGCGCCAAGCAGGCCAGTCGGCCGAAAACGCGCTAGCAGCGATGAGCAGGAGGCCAAAAAGGACGAAGGGAATGGACACGGCGAGTCTGCCTCGATCGGGGTGGCGGTTGATTCGGTACAGAGTACATAATGGACGCCGCCAATCCCTGTCAATTGGCGATGATGACGTGCAACTTGTCCGAGGCCATTCCTACTCTAGTCCGGCACTTTTTCGGAGAGCTTGATTGATCCGCGTTTGCCAACCGGGGCCATCGGCCTTAAAGGCAGCCAACACGTCGGGATCGAGCCGGATGGTGGTGGATACTTTGGGCGTAGCGGTCTTGGGTCGGCCTCGCTGAACCGGGACGCGGGCAAACTTTGCCTGCCATTCCGAGGTGGCGAGATCCGGCAGGTCTTCATCGGAATCGGCGTCTATATACGGCTTGTTCTCGGTCATTTCCATTGCTATAAAATCTGATCACCGCGCCCCTCGCTCCACGAATGCGCTGATGGCTTCGAGGTCGAGGGCGCGGCCGTCGTGGGGATAGGTGTAGGGCAGGAGCCACCAATCCTCGGTGAAGGAGGCTTCGCCGCCCGGGGGAATGTTCTCTCGCGGCCCAATCGGCTCCAGCTCGCACATCAGGTCTTGGTAATACCAGATCGAGATCGTCAGCCCGGCCAGTTCGCCGTAGGGGCGGTCGGGATACACGGGATAGCGCTTGACCCACAGCAGGTCGTTGCGGTCGAGGTACGCGAACCACCCGGCCTGCGAGTCCATGCCGAGCTTGGGGCGAAGCGGCGTGGCGAGGATTTCGAGGAAGTTGTCGCGGATGCGGATATTGGGGTCTTCGGGCCGGTAGTTGATGACCGGGCCGGGGCCGTACATGACATAGGAGGCCGGGAAGCGGCTCGCAGGCGTCAGGGGAATGAGCACGATGCCGCCGCCAGTGCCAAAGGTGCGGCTCCAGTGCCCCCAGTGTTTTTCGCGGTCGGAGACGTTTTTGATGGTTTGGGTGACTCGCAAGTGCGTGGAGTGCGCGGCGAGCTCAAAGTCGCGGATGAGTTGGACGCCGGTGGGCGCGTCCTTTTTGCTGATCAGGCGCGCCGAGCGCGGGCCGGTGATTTGGCTTTCCCACCGCCCGAGCCAGAGGTCGGGATGAGCGGGGATGACCATTTCCGGGCCGATGTCGAGGCGGCCGCCCGTCGGGCCAAACGGTGGGGCGCCGCCCTCAAAGGTCGCGCCTTCTTGCGCCGGGTCGAGGTAAATGGCGTTGGGGCCTTTGCGCGAGTATTCGAGGATGCGGCCGGCCGACGAGGTGAGGACGACGCGGGTGTGGGCGTTTTCGAGGAGGATGCAGTCCTCGTAGCCGAAGTAGGGGATGCGGTCGGTGCCGGGCATGGTGGAGTCGGCTCCTGCTTGGATGGCTGTTAGCGTGAGCAGTAGAAGCGTGAGTCGGCGCATGGTGCGGTTTCCTCTCGTTATAGGCGATAGACGCACGGCCCGGCCCCAAGCGACGATCCGCAACGTCCGTTAGTGATTGGGTTGATCAGTTTAGAGCATCAGGCAGAGGATCCGCGCACATGATCCTCCGTAGTAAGTTTTTTTCTTTTTTGAACAATAGCCGGAAATCGGGATCGTGCTGAACTTGAGCCGCCAGAAATGCCCCGTCCTTTTCCTCTTGTCTAATGAAGGCTGTAATTTCTCTAGTCGCCCATTTCACCGCCCCACTGTCCACTCGTCCCGGTTTATAAAACCGCCCATATTGAACAAGAGGTTCCCATGCCGATCTCTGTAGGATCGCATGACTTCGAGGCATAAAGAATAAGGGGAATTGGATATGGCACAGTTCCAACCGAAAATGCAGGTTTTTCTGAAGCAGATTTGAATAGGCTCTTTCGGTGCTATTCCATCCCCGTCCCTGCGCGAGAAACTTTGCTGTAACAAAATATACAACGTGACGACAGTGTATAATTTTCTCTCGAAGTGCAGCAAAAGGATCCCGACCTCTTGGGTAGTGATGTTGATCGAGCCACGGCGAGTACTGGCTGTCTTTTAAGGCATTGTACACAGGTAGTACCAGACGATCTCGATCTTCAGCACAATGCGAGAGAAATACATGATGGGTACACCGCGGCAAATGGCGGATTTTCCAATCACCGATCATTATAGGATAAGGGGTTTAATTAGGGAGGATTAAAAGGAGGAACTTCCTGCTCAGGTATGGAGTTACCCGTAATCGCAGCAATGAGTTCTTCGCCAAGGGGCGTCGGACAAGCGAATATCCGCTGCTTGATCTGCATAACTTTTCCATCCGCCATGTTTTTACATGCCGTCATAATCTGGCCGGGAGTGTACTGACCTTCCAATGCTGAATACAAAGACTGGTACGACAAGCCATAGCCAACCTTGCGCATCGAGTCGAAACGGGGATAGGCCGCAAGGATAGCGCGGTATATCTCAGGCAAATCCATCAAATATTGGTTGTCTATGGGCATTCTAAACTCCTTTTGTGTACTTGAGTTTAAGATAGCAGGAATCCCAAGTCAATCATTGGGATTGACGATGACGCGGCCCTGCACTTGGCCCGCCAAGATGTCCTTGCCGAGGCGGGGGACGTCGGCTAAACCGACCTCCGTGCAGAGGCGATCTAATTTTTCCAAGGGCAGTTCGGCCGCCAAGCGCGCCCAAGCGGGCTCTCGACGCTCAATGGGGTAGAAGACCGAGTCGATGCCGAGGATGTTGACCCCGCGCAGCAAGAAGGGGATGACGGTGGTTGCCAGTTGCGCGCCGCCGGTTAAGCCCACCGCAGCGACCGAACCTCCGTAGGCCATCTGGGCCAAGACGCGGGCCAAAGTAGTGCCGCCGACCGAGTCGATGCAGGCGGCCCAGCGCGCACTTTCCAACGGCTTGTTGGATGGCTCGGCCAAGGCTTGGCGCGGAATGATGGTCTGAGCGCCGAGGTCTTTTAGATAGGGTTCGAGTTCGGGGCGGCCCGTAGATGCGGCGACTGGGTAGCCCAGCGCGGCGAGCAGCAGAACCGAGCAGGAGCCCACGCCGCCGGCCGCGCCCGTGACGAGGACTTCGCCTTGGTCCGGCGCGAGCCCGTGCGCTTCGAGTCTTTCTATGGAAATCGCCGCGGTCAGGCCGGCCGCGCCCAAGCCCATGGCGGTACGCAAGGTCAGACCGGCGGGCAGGGGCACGAGCCACTCGGCCTTGAGCCGCGCCTTTTGCGCGTAGCCGCCCCAGTGGGTTTCGCCGACGCGCCAGCCCGTGCATATAACTTGGTCGCCGGGCTGGAACCGATCGCTTTGGCTGTGGACGACGGTGCCGGCGAGATCAATGCCGGGGACGTGGGGATAGGTTTTGACCAAGCCGCCCAAGCCGTTGAGAATCATCCCGTCCTTATAATTGAGCGAGGAGTACGCAACGGCGATTTCTACGTCGCCTTGGGGGAGGCGGCTTTCGTCGAGTTCCTCAATGAGGGCTGAGGGCTGATGTAAGACGAGTGCTTTGAACATGGTTCTTCTAAACGACAGGTTATGTGGCTTTACACGGAGATAGGCGTGAGACTGAACACGCGCGAGTATTTTGCAGCGGTCTTAATGTCCCCTCGACGCAGAGCCTCTCGCACATCGTCGAGACGATATGCGTCTTCAAGAGAAAGGTACGGGGACCATCCTTCAGGCTCTTCTAGTAGCTCTACGTCAACTGCTGCAACATAGTTTCCCTCGTGAACGAGCTTCGTCCATTCCCTCTTATTCATTTTCGCCTCCGCTTGAAGCCAGATTCCCATTTTTCGGGATCAGGTAAGTACGCTGTAACCAACACTGCTGGGCTCGTGTGGCCAGCGGGCAGTCCCCATACAGTGTGAACCGAGCGCCCGTCCTCCGTTCGTTGAAGCAGCAGAACGCACGGTCCTTTGGGATAGGCCGGATAATCCTCAATCAATTCCGCGGTTTCTGCCCCTTTGACGAGTTCCCTTGCAAGTAATCCCTCAGCAGCTAGTTTGTCGTATCCGTGCTCCGAAATTCGGACACTGCCCCCGGAAATCAGCACCCGAATGCGATTGAACGTGTTACTCACCATTAGCCTTCCTTCTGAACCAGAAGTTAAGGGCGAATCCGTCAAGGCGAGCAGCCCTTGCAGAAAGAAAGTTATGCGCGCTGGCCAACATGGACAAACAGATGGCCCTACGCCGCTCCCGTAAAAGCGAACGCACCTTGGGCGATATGCTGTCATCGAGTCATCGCGTTAAAAGGCCCTTTCACCGTAGGCAATAGGTGGATGGAACACGCAGGCTTTAGCCCGTGCATCGTCATGTCTGTTGTATCAATACGTATTCTATCTAATGATGATTAGAAGGTCCTATTCCGTCGGGATTTCGTCGTTAAAAACCTGAGTGCGTTGGTGGGGGGAAGGCGAGGCGGCGGTGCATGGTCGGGCGGTTTTCGAGGACGGGTCGCCCCTTGCGATCGCTGCGCCGAGCACACCGCTGGTGGGTGCGATAGGTACTTCAGACATTGCAGACGGCGAAGGCGTGGGTCAGGGAGTCAAGGGGGTCGGCCTTGGGACGGTACTCGTGGCCGACGTAGCCTTCGTAGGAAGTGGCGGCGATGGCCCGCATGATCGGCGGATAGTAAATCTCCTGCTGATCGTCGAGGTCTTGGCGGCCGGGATTGCCGGCGGTGTGGAAGTGGCCGATACAGTCGATGTGCTCGGTGATGGTGCGGATGAGATCGCCTTCCATGATCTGCATGTGGTAGATGTCGTAGAGGAGCTTGAACCGGGGCGAGCCCACGGCCCGACACAAGGCCGCGCCCCAAGCGGTGCGGTCGCACTGATAGTCGGGATGGTTGACGCGCGAGTTGAGCAATTCCATGCAGAGGGTAATGCCTTTTTCCTCGGCCACCCCGGTGACGCGGCGCAGGCCAGCGACGCAGTGGGCCAGCCCCTCTTCGGAGGACCGGCCCTCGCGATTGCCAGAAAAGCAAATCAGCGAGGGGATGCCGTACTCAACGGCGAGGTCGCAGTGGGCGAGGAGCTCGTCTTCGATGCGGTCGTGGTTTTCGGGCTTGTTGAGCCCGTCGGGCAGGGAAGCATGGCCGGCGACAATGGCGATGGCGAGGCCGTGGTCTTGGATGAGCGGCCAGTGTTCTCGGGGGGCCATCTCTACGGACTGGTAGCCGATGCGCGCGGCCGCCGCGATCAATTCCCGCGGGCTGAGGCCGCGGGCGGTGAAGGGATTGAAGCAGACGGATTGTTTGATGGCGGGCATAAGTTACGCTCCTGCGCCGAACATTTCGGCCACCGGGGTAAAGGGGGCCTCGGGTTCGAGCGGGTACATGGGCCGCTGGCAGACGCGGTGCCCGAGGGTAGGCAAGTTCGCGCTGGTCGAGCCGAGGGCGTCGATGTTGAAGTTTATCTCGGCCCACTCGTCGAAAAAGTGCCACTGGCAGTGCGGCGACTTGATGACGATGAGATCGTAGTCCTTGGGGTTGAGGTCGTGGGCCATAAAGACCGAGCGATCGATAAAGGGCACTGAGCGGCTGACGCAGACAATGGTGAACTCATCGCTTGCTAGCACAGCCGTAGGCCCGGCGTGTTGGGGCGTGTTCCAAGATTCGCAGACGTATTCGCCGTCGCCGAGTTGGGCGACTTCAACGGCTAGGTCGAGCGGGGAAAAGCGCGAGTCGAGCGAGCCGCCCAAAACCACGCGGATGCGGGCGCCCAGCCCGGCGTCGTGGGCCATGTACGCGGCGGGCGCATCCACCAGCGGCGCGAGCACTCGGCCCGAGTACCCGCTGGCGCGTAGGGCTTGGAGGAGCACATTGCTGTCGCCGGTCGCGCCCGAGGACGGGGCGTCGGCCGCATCGGTAAAGAGCACGGGACCGCTGTATTGGGCGGCTTGGGCTACGGCGTCTTCGACCGACACGAGGTCGGGCTGCATGAGGGCGCGGCGGTCCCAGAAGTTGGCGGCGAGGTGGAGGGCCTCGCTGCGGGCGAGGTCTGGGTCGGCATCGGCCACGACGACCGCTTGCGAGCACAGCTCGGGCACATCGGTGAACGGGTTGCCGATCAACACGCCGGCCGCGAGGATGTCGGGCTGCTCCTCTAGGGCTTGGCAGTAGCGGATGGACTCGCCGTACACGCCCGAGGCCGTGATGAGTTCGTTGCCGCGCACGAGCGCGGGAATTCGCACCCGGGCCACCACGGGCTGGGCACCGGCGAGGACTTGGAGGAGCAAGTACGCGGCGCGGCGTCCCGTGTCGGCCAAATCCACGTGCGGATAGGTGTGATACATGGCGAGGCCGTTTGAGTGCTCCAGCATGCGCTCGGTGAGAATGCCGTGGAGGTCTTGCGAGATCACGATGGGGAAGTCGGGACCGGCCCTCAGGCGAATCTGTTGCAGCAAGTACCCCTCCGGGTCGAGCTCCTCGGTGCAGCCCATAGCTCCGTGCAGGCAAAAGTACAGGCCATCGGCGTCCGCGAGGTGCGGCACGACCGCGTCGAGGAGCTCGGCGGCAATGCGCTCAAAGGCCCGTTGGTCTAACGGCCCGGCCGAGGGGGCGCAGGCCCCGTAGGTGGGCACGACTTCCACGTGGCTGTCGGCAAAGACCTGCAAGGCGCCGGTCAGCTCGGTCTCGCGGCCTTGGTGATAGGCGAGCAGCTCGGAGCCGCGGCGGATGGAAAAATTGTCGTACGCGCCGATGATCGGGTTGAAGGAAGAGATTTCTTGCTTGCACTCGGCGACGAGGATGCGGGCCATGGGCGTCCGTTCGGTTAGGCGGGGGGGCGCGGGCGGATGTGAGGGCCTTGCGGGGTGTCTTCGATTTCGTAGCCGGCCGCGGCGATTTCGTCGCGCAGGGCGTCGGCCGTGGCCCAGTCCTTGGCAACGCGGGCTTGGTGCCGCTGGGCCGCGAGCGCGGTTATCGCCTCGGGTACGGCCGCCTCTTGCGGCGTCCACGCGGCCAGCCCCAAGCCCATGACTTGGTCGAAGTGCAAGATCGTAGCCTTCTTGACGGCCGCCGGGCGATCGTCGGCCACCAGTTCCCAGCACAGGGCGAGGACGCGCGGCAGGTTGAGGTCGTCCTCGACGCGCTCCTTGAACGCGGCCACGTAGCGGTCATCCGGCTCAGACGGTGCGCCCCAAGCATGGGTCGCGGCGCGCAGCCGGTCGAGGGCGGTGGCCGCGCCGGCCAGGCTCTCGTAGGTGAAGGAGAGCTTGGCGCGGTAGCGCGCCCCGAGGCAGAAAAAGCGGTAGGCGAGCGGATCGTACCCCGCTTCGACCAAGGATTCGAGGCGCAGGAAGTCGCCGCTCGACTTGGACATTTTCTCCCCGTCGAGCTGCAAAAACGCGCCGTGGAGCCAGAACTCGGCCAGCCGCGTGTCGTAGCAGGCTTGGGCTTGGGCCATTTCGTTGGTGTGGTGGACCGGGATGTGGTCCTCGCCGCCGCAGTGGATGTCGAAGTACGGCCCCAAGTACTTGGCGGCCATGGCCGTGCATTCAATGTGCCAGCCCGGGAAGCCGCGCCCCCACGGGCTGTCCCATTCCATCTGCCGCTGCGCTTGGGCCGGGCTGAACTTCCACAGGGCAAAGTCCGTGACGCGCCGCTTTTGCCCGAGCTCGACGCGCTGGCCGCCTTGCAGGCCCGCAATGTCGAGGCGGGCGAGGTGCCCGTAGTCGCTCAAGCGCGAGGTGTCGAAGTACAGGCCGTCGTCCGTGCGGTACGCATAGCCTTTTTCCACAATCGCGGCAATGGCCGCAATCTGCTCGCGGATGTGGTCGGTGGCCCGGCACCAGACGTGGGGCGGCCGCACATTGAGCCACGCGAGCTTTTCCTGAAAATCGGCCGTGTAGTGCTCGGCGATTTCCCAAGCCGTCCGGCCGGTGCGCCGCGCCCCGGCCTCCATTTTGTCCTCGCCGGTGTCCGCGTCCGAGGTCAGGTGCCCTACATCCGTGATGTTGACGACGTGGTGGACCGCATAGCCGCTGTATTCGAGGGCGCGCCGCAGGACATCCTCAAAGATGTAAGTGCGCAAGTTGCCGATGTGCTGGTAGTTGTACACGGTCGGGCCGCAGGCGTACAAGCGGACTTGCGGCGGCGCGAGCGGCTTAAACGGGCGCGCTTGGCGGGCGTAGGTGTCGAAGAGGCGAAGCGTCATAGCGCAAACAAGCTGTGGCAACAGACCATTGGGCGCAAGGTGCTCAGGCGTCGAGCTCGGCCAGCGGCACGGGCCGGCCTTCCTCCGCGCTTTTGACGGCCGCAAACACCATGGCCATGGACTTGAGGTTGTCGGCCGCGTTGCACTCGGGAGGGCGGCCTTCCTCTATGGCCGCGACAAATTCGCTCAGCACCGGGTTTTGGCCTGGGGTGCCGTCGTCGTCGAGGGGGACCTGCCGTCTAATGGGGGGGTCAGCGCGGTGCGAATGGGTGTGGTACAGGTCAAAGCCCTCCCACGTCAGGGTGCCGCGCGGCCCCTCGTAACGCCACTCGCCGTTGTGCCCGGCCGGTACGTGGCCCACTGTGCAGCCGATGC
Organism: Candidatus Latescibacterota bacterium; assembly: GCA_965242865.1. Lineage (GTDB taxonomy): Bacteria > Latescibacterota > UBA2968 > UBA8231 > UBA8231. The sequence goes on along the minus strand of CBDETK010000013.1, from coordinate 1,671,775 downwards.
CGCGATGCGTGGCAACCGCGCCGTTGGCAAAGCGGAACAGGACAACATGGGCGGCGTCGCCTTGGTGCCAGCCCCAGGGGAGGTTCCAAGTGAGGGCGTGTGCGCTCACCGGGTCTTGGCCGAGGGTGTAGCGCATCATGTCGAAGTGGTGAATGCCCATGTCCGTGAGAAACATGTACGGCTCGGTGACGTAATGCGAGCCGGGCGAGTCGGCCCAGTTGACGTACAGGGAGACGTCGAGCTGGCCGACCGAGCCGATGCGGTCTTCGGCGAGCAGGCGGCGGGTCGTGCGCGGCAGGCCGTTGAACCGGTAGTTCTGGGTGATCATGTGGACGACGCCAGCTTGGGCACCGGCCACGACCATGCGCCGGGCGGCCTCGTATCGGTCGCTGAGGGGCTTTTCCTCGAGCAGGTGGAGGCCGGCCGCAAAAGTCTGCATGGCGACTTCTTCGTGAATGGCCGGCGGCGTCACGTCGAGGACAAAGTCGGCTTGCGCGGTCGCGAGGGCCGCGCTGAGGTCGCGGTAGACGGTCTGGGTGGCGCCTTCGGAGAGGGCGCTTAAGCTGTTTTGGGGGTCCGGCTCGACGCAGGCGGCCACCTCAACCCCGGGCTGCTGTTTGCATTGGTCGAGCCAATAGCGGCCCCGGCCACCCAACCCTACGACTATGGCTTTCATGGGCATCCTTTCTCCTTTCATTTATATACAATAAAGGGTTTGGCCGGTGGCCGGGCCAGTGGCTGGAAAAAATTGACAGGGTTGCAGCGCAAAGCTACCTTTGGGCCGTTTTAACGCCGTCCCCTTGCCACTGAGGTCCGCTTCTCTTGCCTATATTGCACGGCGCGTCCACGCGCCTCGTCCTCTCGATTCTCGCGTGGTGCTTGGTTTGGAGCTGCGCCCGGGAAAACACCGCGGAGCTCGCGCCCGGGGTAGTGTACCGCGAGATTCACCTGCCCGAAGGACCGTGGCAGATCCATATAGTGGAAGTGGACCTGCCGCGCTCTTGGGCCGCGGGCATCCGCGTGCGCACGGCCAAGCAGGCCGAGGCGCGAAAGACGAGCCACTTGGCCGCCGGCGCCTTAGCCGCCATAAATGGGGACTTTTTGTTTCCCGGGGAGGCCGGTCGGCCGGCCGGCTTGTACATCGAGTCCGGCAACCTCATCCGCGTCCCCCAGCGGCGCTCGGCCTTTGCCATTACGGCGCTCGGCCAGCCCTTGATCGCCGTGTACAAGATGGAATTGGGCCTGTTGACCGCCGAAGGCGAGCCCCTGCCCATCGCGGGCTTTAACCGCGAGCCGGCCCCAGGGGAACTGGCGGTGTTCAACGACCGGGCGCAGGTGCAGGGCGATTCCCTGCATGCCCCCACGGGCTTCCTGTTGCAAGGGTTGGGCGCCACCTCCATTGCCAACGACACGATCTCGGTTTGGGTCCAGCAAGTCCGGCGGCAGGCTTGGCCGCTCGTCCTCCAGCCGGACCAGTGGCTGTTGGCCGTTGGCGCCGGGTCCGCGGCAACCGAACAGGTCGCCTTGGGCGACACCGTGCAACTGTACTGCCGGCTGCTGCCAGCCCGCGCCAAGCTGATGGAGGCCGTCAGCGGCGGGCCGCGCATCCTGCGCGATGGCAACGTATCTATTGAAGTGGAACAAGAGCGGCTCAGCCGCAGCTTTGCCGACAAGCGACACCCGCGCACGGCCGTTGGCTATTCTCAAGACGAGCAAGTGCTATTTCTGATTGTGGTCGATGGGCGGCAACCCGGGTACAGCGAGGGCATGAGTTTGCGGGAGTTGGCCGAATTTATGCGCACGCGCTTGGCCGATTTTTCCCACGCCAAGGCCAATGCCTATCAGGGCCTAAACCTCGACGGCGGCGGCTCGACGACCATGGTCGTAGGCGAGCAGGTGGTCAACACGCCCTCGGACCCCACGGGGGAGCGGCCGGTGGCCAACGCCCTGTTGGTCGTGGCGCCGGCTTGGGACGAGGAGCGGCCCTAGTGCCCACCGTGCGCGCCCCAGACCTCGACGCGCTCGCGCGGGCTTGCTTGCAGCAGGTCGGCGTCCCCCGGGCCGACGCCGCGCTGGTGGCCGAACACTTGGTCGAAGCCGGCCTAATGGGGCACGATACCCACAGCGTGTTGCGGTTGCCCCAATACGTGAGCATGGTGCGCGACGGCCAAGTGGCGCCGGGCGCGGAGCTCGTGGTGTTGAACGAGAGCCCGGGTGGCGGGCGGCTGAGCGGCCAGTGGAATTACGGCCCGGTGACGACCACCGAGGCCGTGCGCTGGGCGTTGGACAAGCTCGGCGACGGCGCGGTCTCGGTCGTCGGAGTGCGCGACTGCAACTACGTGGCGCGGCTGGGTCGGTTTGTCGAAATTGCGACCCGCGCCGACTGCATCGGCCTCATCGCGGCCAATGGGCACGGGGGCGATGGCGCGGTCGCGCCCTTTGGCGGCCGCAGCCGACGCCTGCCGACCAATCCGATCTGCTGCGGCATTCCCACTCGTGGCGCGTGGCCCATAATCCTAGACATGACGACGAGCATGATTTCCGGCGGCGACCTGCGTCTCTTGCGCAACCGGGGCGAGGACGCTCCCCCCGGGATGCTGATCGACGCCGAGGGCCGGCCGACGACGAGTACACAAGCGTACTACGGCCCGCCGCCCGGGGCCATTTTGCCGCTTGGTTTTCCCCAGAGCGGGCACAAGGGCTACGGGCTTTCCGTGCTCGTCGATGTTTTGGCCGGGGCGCTTTCCGGGGCCGGGATGACGTGTGAAGCGCCCGAGCGCCCGGGCAACGCCTTGTTCATCGCCGTGCTCAAGGTCGCGGCCTTCCAGCCGTTGGACGAATTTTACGCTGAGGTCGCCCGCTTTATCGAGTGGGTCAAGTCGGGTCCGGCCGCGCCCGGGGTGGCCGAGGTGTTGCTGCCCGGGGAGCGGGCACACCAGCGCTTGCAGGCGCGGCAGCGCGATGGTCTATACGTAGATGAAGCGGCTTGGGCCGATATAGGTGCTTTGGCGGCCGAGTTGGGAGTGGAGCTCCCCACGCCGGTCGCTACTTAATCAAAAAGGAGGGTGCGATGCTTCACATTGGGATTGTCGGCATGGGCGGAATTGGCAACAATCACGCCCGTTGCTACGCTGAAAACGAGAACGCGCAGGTCGTGGCTGTGTGCGATATGGTCGCAAAGCAGGCCGACGCAGCGGCCGAGCGCTACGGAGCGCGGGCCTTTTACGCGGTCGAGGAGATGCTCGCCCATGGCCCGCGGCTCGACGCCTGTTCGGTGACCACGGCCGGGGTAGAAAACGGAGGCGATCACTACGAGCCGACGATGGCCTTGTTGCGCGCTGGCATTCCGGTGCTGGGCGAGAAGCCTATTTCCAATGAGATTCCCAAGGCGCGGGCGATGGTGGCCTTGGCCGCCGAACAGGGGTTGCCCTACGGGATCAACCTGAATCACCGCTTCACCCCGGCCGCGGTTAAGGCCAAAGAGTGGCTGGCCCACGGGCGGCTCGGCGAGTTGCAGATGGTCAACATGACGATGTGGATCAACAATCCCAACGAGTCGAGCCCGTGGTTCCACATCCGCGCCCTGCACCCGCACTCACTCGACGTGATGAGCTATTTCGCCGGCGGGGTAGAGCGGGTCCAGGCCTTTTTTAAGAAGGGAAAAGGGCGGCAGATCTGGTCCAATGTGCAGGCGAACCTGTTGTACGAAAACGGCGTCATCGGGCATTTGACCGGGTCGTACGACGCCGGGGGCAGCTACGGCTTGGAGACCTTGGAATTGGTCGGGTCGGAGGGGCGGGTCGTCATCAACGAAGCCTGCGAGAAGCTGACGTTTTACCCGCGCTTTTCGCGCGAGGTGGAAAGCTACGATCACCTCGGGGGCATGGCCGGCTTTGCCGACACCTTTCCGGCGCGCATCAACGCTTGGATCGACGATTTGCTCAACCAAGTGCCGCCGGAGCAGGTGGATGCCAAAGGCGCGGACGCCTTGCGGGTGCAGCTCGTCATTGAGGCCATCATCGAAAGCTGGGAAACCGGGCAGGTGGTGAGGGTGCCCAAGGCGTAGGGGCCATCGCGTAAACAACGAACAGGGGGCGTAACCATGCTTCAGACTCAGCAGCGGTTTCTCGATTATCTCGACGCGGTACAAGCGGAACTGGGCAAAGCCGGCTCTGTGGGAGACCTAGAAAAAACCATTCAGGCCCTTGAGCCGTTAAAGCAGGAGCTGGCCGAGGCCGAGTTGATCGTGCCGGTGGTCGGGGCGTTTAGCGCGGGCAAGAGCACGTTGATCAACTCCTTTCTGGGGGATGGCCCCTTGCCCGTAGGCATTACCCCAGAAACCGCGTTGGCGACCGAGTTGCGGCATTCGGCCAGCGAGTATGTCGAGGGGGTCAGAGCCGATGGCGAGGCCGCCCGTTTTGCCGTCGCGGAGATCGCGGCCCTCAAAGAGCAGGCGCAGCAATACCAATACGCGAAGGTCTTTCTCAACAGCGAGCCGCTCCGAGCGATTCTCCCCTTGGTGCTGGTGGATATGCCGGGGTTTGACTCGCCGCTGGATCTGCATCACCGCGCCATTTTGACCTATCTCGCCCGAGGGAGCCACTACGCGGTTTTGATCAGCGTGGAAGAGGGCACGGTCACCCGCTCGGCCCAACGGCAGTTTGCCGAAGTCCACGAGGCGGGCAAGGAGTTTTCGGTCTTTTTGAGCAAGGCGGATCTGCGCCCGGCTTCCGAGGTCGCTGACATTGCCGAAAATGTCAAGGAGCAGCTCGAAGATGATTTTGGTTTTGGCGGCTCCGTTGAGCGGGTGAGCATGGACGACGGGCAACGCTTGGCCCGGATGCTTCACGCCATCAATCCCGAAGAGCTGTTCGGCAAGCTGTGGCGGCCCGGCTTGGAGGCGCATTTCTTTGAGCTCGATGGCAGCCTGAACACTTGGATTAGCTCTCTGCAAAAGGACGAGCGAGAAAACCAAGAGGCCATCGACGAACTCGCCGCTGGTTTGCGGGAGTTACAGCGCAAAAAGGAAGAGATGGTCGAGGATGTTCGGACGCGGTATTCCACCGACCGCACCCACGCCATTGTGGAGGGGGTCGGCGCGGACCTGGGCGCGGCCGTAGAGGAGCTAACGCAGCTTGCTATGTCCGGCGGGGCAGACGCCTTGCAGCGCGAATTGTCGGAAATCGCCCGCACCTCGCTCATGAGCCGGACAAAGGAAGAAATGGGGCGGTTGCACCAAGAGATCGCCGAGGATTTGGCGGGTAGCCTCGAAGGCGTCAGTAAAACCCTGTTCTCGTATGACAACACGAGCACTGAACACTATTTGGGGAAAATCCCACTGGCGATTAGAGGGGTAAGCGACCTTCTTGAGGGCTTAACTACAGCCACGAAGGCCGCAAAAGGGGGATTGACGTTATACCGAGGTGTTACGGCTGCGGTTGCCATTACCACCAGTATCGTGATGCCGCTTTTGGAACTGGTCATCGTCTTCCTGCCCGACATCATCAACTTCTTTCGGCGGCGGCGGCAAGAGGAGGAGCTTCGCAACCAGTTGATTGGCACGGTGATCCCTTCGGTGCAAAGCAAAATTCGCAGTGAACTGCCCAAGCACTTTGACGAGCAGGTAAATGCTCTGATTGACGAACAGGCCAAAGTTCTCGATGAGCACATCAAGGCGCGGCAAGACGAAATCGCCGCGGCTGAGCAGACCAAGCAGGATGCGGTGCGAGATATTGAGCAGACCATCGCCGAACTTACCGGCGTTCGGGATCGAATTCGCTCATTGGCAAATCAAGCACTCTTCGCACAAGGAGAAACGAAATAATGAATGCTAGCGGAATAGTCACCTATCGAGAAAAGATAGAGCAGGTCGTTGACAAGCGTCGCGACTTTCTCGGCGATGAAGCCGCGGGCCTTTGCGCTGAACACAGCATTCCCGCGGCCAAGAAGCTGCAAGAAGAATTGGCGGCCATTGCCGACGCGGAACGGCTGCTGAAGATCGGCATTGTGGGGCGGGTCAACTCGGGGAAATCCTCGCTGCTAAACGCCCTCCTCTTCGAGGGACAGAGCATTCTGCCCAAGGCGGCGACCCCCATGACAGCGGCCTTGGCGGTTCTTTCGCACGGGGAGGTGGAGCAAGCGGAAGTGGAATTTTTTACGCCCGAGGACCTTGAGGATATTGAGGCTAAAGCCGAAGAATACGAAAGGCAGTTGAAGGAGATCACCGACGCGCTTTTGGCGGAAAAAGAGAGCAAAAGCCGCAGCCTAAGAAATCCCCGCGGAAGTATGTCCTCGGAAGAAAGGGACCGAGTGCGGCGCAGGGCAGCAAGGAAGATGCGCGAAGATTATCCCGTCCTCGCGGCCTCCCATGAGCAACAAGAAAAAATAAAAGATAGCGGCATATCCGTTGAGAGTTTAGGGGCAAGCAAGCTCTTGGATTTGTCGGGAGACCTTTCGGCATTGCAAGGCCAACTGGAGGACTACGTGGGCGCGGACGGCCCGTACATGCCTTTTACCAAAAGCGTCAACATTCGGCTGCCCCAAAAGAATCTACAGGACATAGAGATCGTAGATACCCCGGGTATCAACGATCCGGTGCAGTCCCGAGAGCAACGAACCCGAGATCTCCTGAGTCGATGCGACGTGGTGCTCGTGGTTAGCCCGGCGAGTCAATTTATGAATAAGGTGGATCAGGAACTGATGGGTCGAATCACCACCAAGCAGGGAGTTCGGGAACTGTATGTCGCGGCGGTAAAAGTAGATACTGAATTGTTTGCCAGTGAGAAAGAGAAGTACGACGGGCAGTTGGATCGCGTATTAGACGGTATCACCGAGGGCCTTGGGGGGCACTTGAAAAAGGTCATCGCCGATCTAAAAAAGAATTATCCCGAGGAGGGAGATACCTATGATCAGTTGCTCAAAGAAGGCCAAAGCAGAGTCATCCATTCTTCAAGTATTTGCGAAAGCCTGAAGCAACGCTTTGGGGAAGAGGACGGATGGGACGAGGCCATGAAGCACTTGTGGAACCGTTTGCAGAGGAGTTATCCCGATTATTTCTCCGCCACGGACGAGTACCGATCGGCCCTCAATTTAGATAAGCTGTCCAACCTATCGGCGATTCAGAGCATTGTTGAGCAGGTGCGGGCGAGAAAGCAGGAGATTCTTGAAGAGCGCATCGACGCTTATGTACACGACAAAAGCCAGTCGCTACAGGACCTGAAAGCGGGGTTACTCGCGTTTGCCGAGGAGAGACAAGCCGAAATTGAGGGGACGGATATTCAAAGGCTCAAGGAACAGCGGAGAACGCTGGAAGCGTCTCTCAAAGAGGCTTCTTTGGATATTGAGGATGCAAAGGACGACTCGGTTGATCGCATCGGGAAATCTATGCGAAATGAGGTAAGGATTAGGGACGAGGATCTAAAAAGAAAAATAGAAACCGAAGAGAGAGATCGAATAGAACACTATGAGGAGGGTATTATATTTAAGAAAACTCGTACTAAGGTTCATAAGACCATCCGCACGAATGCAATCGTCAATCACTTGTCACATTTTTCTGAAAACTTGGTGGAGGAAGTTGTGGAGAAAGCAGAGGAAAAAAAGAAAGATTGGCGGAAGGAACTCAACCGTAACATGACCAAAATTTTGCGGGAAAATTTTCCAGATGATAGCTTGGAAGCCTCCGTGATCCGCCGAGTTATCAGTAGCACCGTCAAAGCCATACCTGTGCCGGATTTTGAGTACCAGATGCCGCCAAAGTTGAAACCCCAAGGTGTATTGGAAGACGCTAAGGCAGAGAAGTTTTTTAATACGGCGTGTGACTATGCTAATGATCTCTGTATAGGGCTGAGAAAAGAGATAAGAGCATACGTAAGACGTTTCACCTCAGAGATGAAAAAAATTCCTCTGGAAAAGCGACTGCTAGAACAGTTGCAAGAGGATCTTGCCTCGCTTGAGAAATCCATTGAAAACAAAGAGATGGTGTTAAAGAGAATCAACCTGATCAAGGGCGAGTTGAAAAAGATCGAGTGAGCCAATGAATCGCCTATTTGACTGGATTCTCGCTTTCGCGGAGATGGCGAAAAGATACCGTCTGCACACCTTGTTTGACTGGATTCCGCTTTCGTGGGAAGGACAGCTCTATGTTCGGCAAGCTGTTTAGGAGGCAAAAGTGTGCTCAGACACAGGCCGATTTAGCGGCCATGCAGCAAAAGTGTGCTCAGACACAGGCCGATTTAGCGGCTGTTCGGCAAAAGTACGATTTGGTCTCTAGACTGCTAGCGGCCAAACCCGGTGAAAACGAAGCGTTTGAGAAGTTCAAGAAGGTCTTCAACGAGGACTTCATGGCCTTCGCCAATAAGGAGTCCTCGCTGGCCGACGAAGCGACAGCCGTGCAGCGGTTACAGGCCCTCGAAAAGCGGTTGGAAAAGATCGTGGCTTTCCCCCACACATTTGCCAAGCGGTCTATTGCCATCGGCGGCGGGTTCAGCAGCGGCAAGTCGGCGTTTGTCAATAGCTTTATCACGGATTCCGGAATAGAGTTGCCCGAAGGTATTACGCCGGTTACGGCCATTTCGTCGTATGTAATGGCCAGTACGGATGTTGCGATCAAGGGCTTCGCTCACACCGGGGCTACCGTGGATATTGATCCGGACCTCTACAAGCAATTGTCCCACGACTCGCAATCGTCTCGCAACTCCATGATCGCGTTTAGGCATCTGATGCCTGCTATCGCTGTGGAGGTGCCGTTGCAGGCGGGCTTTGAGCATATCTGTTTGATCGACACGCCCGGCTATGATTCGGCTGGGAGACAGACTGGCGGCGACGAGGCGACAGCGGCTGAGTCGCTCAAAGATAAGGACGCGGCCTTAATTTGGATGATCAGTGCGAAGAGCGGCGAAGTGACCGCGGCCGATTTGAATTTCATTGATGGCTTGGAACTGAATGGTCGTCCGTTTTACGTGGTTTTGACGAAGGCCGACCTCATGTCCCCAAGCCAACTAGAGAATACTCTGGATAAGGTGAAGGAGACGCTGAAAGACGAAGGGTTAGAGCCGGAGGGAATCAGCGCGTACAGCAGTCTCAGGGACGAGCGGGGTCGGGCATATCCGTCGGATGGTCTGTCCCTGTCTGATTTTTTCCGTGACCACAATCAGCCGGTTGAGAATTTGGGAGCCAAATTGAAAGGGGAGTTGGAAAGCGTCTTTTCAATGTATGAAAAGGCGATCAAGCAAGACGAGCAAAGTGCTAAGTTGCTAGAGGAACTCAATCTTGATCTAAATGAGGTGGTAGATGCGGATGTAGCGGAGAAGTTTGGCGAAAAGATTGACAAAATTAAGCAATCTCAAGGCCACGATTTTGCTCCGATCAAGCAGGAGTTGGGTCGGGTGAAGCAGGCCATGTTCGCGGCGACTAAGCAGGTGCTTCTGTCGCTGGTAGATGATCCCAAGAGTGCCGCCGAGCTAAATGCCGTCTGGCAGCAAGGGCGAACGAAGCGGCCTTCTCAAGCTGTCCGCCCGCGTCAACCTGCCGATACGCAGTCCAAAGACGCCCCAGATCCCTACGCCGAAAATTACGAGAAGATTGATTGGGCTAGAAATACGCAGTCCAAAGACGCCCCAGATCCCTACGTGCTGCACGCAGTGGCGGAAATCGACGACTATGCGAAAGCGACTGCGTTGCTGGCTAAGGGAGCCGATCCGAATGTCAAGGACAAAAAGGGTTGGACGCCGTTGCACTATGCGGCCGAGCAGGATGCTCACCAGACGGTCAAGGTGTTGCTGGCTAAGGGAGCCGATCCGAATGCCAAGACCAAGAAGGGCAAGACGCCGACGCCGCTACACTATGCGGCCAAGCGGGATGCTCACCAAACGGTCAAGGTGTTGCTCGACCATAGACGCACTTCTTCAAGGGCAAAGGTCAACTCTAGGGACAAGAACGATTGTACGCCGCTGCACTATGCGGCCGAGCAGGATGCTCTCCCAACGGCGCAGGGGTTGCTGGCTAAGGGAGCCTTCCTGAAGGCCAAGGACAAAAAGGGTCGTACGCCGCTGGATTATGCGCTAAAAAACAAAGCCCACAAGACAGCTCAATTACTGCGCTCAAGCGGTGGGCGGAATAGCGGCTAGAGCGGTAGTTCGTTATACTCAGGTCTGAGGAGATGCTGCGAATGGAGCAGGCCAAGCAAAAGTCCGAACTCGGCCAATACCTGTATTCTATATTAACTGTCGTAGGGTTGTTTCTGGTCATCCGCACCGGGGTGGTGCAAGCCTTTTACATCCCTTCGGGTTCGATGGAAGACACGCTCTTGGTCGGCGATTATCTACTGGCCAACAAGTTCATCTACGGCGTTCCGGTCGACGTCCCCCTGACGAGCATCTCCCTGTTTCGCCTGCCCGCCCTCAGAAAACCCCAGCCGGGCGACATCGTCATCTTCCGCTCCCCGCAAGACGAGGATCGCGATTTAATCAAGCGCTGCGTGGCCATCGGGGGACAAAAAGTAGAGATCGTCAACAAAGTGCTCTACGTCGATGGCCAGCGTCAGCCCGACCCGCCGCAGGCCAAGTACACGGAACGCAGAATACTCTCGGCCGCGCGCGGCGCACGCGACAACTTCGGCCCCTATATCGTGCCCGATGAGCACTTCTTTATGATGGGCGACAACCGCGACAACAGCGCCGATAGCCGCCTCTTCCTAGCCGTGCCCGAGCGGCTGATCAAGGGCAAGGCCATGAACATCTATTGGTCGTGGGAGCCCGACACCCGCGGGCCGTACTACAGCGACCTGAGCTCGCTGCCCGCAGTGGTGGCCAGCTTTGTCTGGCGCGCGCCCAGCCGAGTGCGCTACGGACGTCTCGGCGACGTGATTCACTAGTGATTGAAACGACTGAACCTAAGTACGCGACCCTTGCGTCCCGCCCTCGATCCGTCGATCCGCGGCTGGCTGGACGCTGGCGTCGCGTAGTAAGCGACTGAACCATGAACCGCAGAAAATCGCACGAATACGACGAGGACCGCGAGCGCGAAGAGCGCGAAGAGCAGGTGGCCGAGCCGTTGCGCTTGGTCGATCAGCTGCTCGCGTTGGCCCCCGACCGCGACCCGGCCCGGCCCCTATTGTACCGCCTCCGGCGTCAGCTCATGGAGCGAGAGATCGCCTTTCAGGAGGCGCGCCGGGCGCTGGTGGAAATGGAAGCCGCCCTAGAGAAGGTGACCGCACCGGCCAATCGCGTCGGCATCTTCCTCGGCATGCCGAGCGCGGGGATTGCCACCGTCTTCGTCGGCAGCGCCGAGTACTATGCCAACATCGACCCGCGCGTAGATGCGTCTCAGCTCCAAGTCGGCTGTCGGGTGCTGGTCAACGAAGCCTACGCGGTCGTCGGCAACTTGGGGCCGAGTCCCTCGGGGCCGGTGGCCAAGGTCGGCGATCTGCTGCCAGAGGGCCGGTTGCGGATTGCCCAAGCGCACGGGACCCAAGAGGTGGTCGTGGAGCGAGCCGCAGAATTGGCGGACGCGGATTTGCAAATCGGCGACGAGGTGCGGCTGGACCCGGCCTACAAGGTGGCGCTTGAAGTGTTGCAGTCGGCCGAGAGCAAGGAGTACTTCATCGAGGAGGTTCCCCCCACCCCGTGGGCGAGCATCGGCGGCCAAGCCGAAGCCATTGAGGCCATCCGCGACACCATTGAGCTGCCGGCCTTGCACCCCCAGCTCTTTGAGCGCTTTGAGTACTCAACCCCCAAGGGCTTTTTGCTCTACGGCCCCCCGGGCTGCGGCAAGACCCTCATTGGCAAGGCCACGGCGTATAACTTGGTGCAGCATGTACGCGAGGTTGAGGGACTGGAGTTAGAGGAATACTTCATGCACATCAAGGGGCCGGAGATCCTCAACATGTGGCTCGGGGAGACCGAGCGCATGGTGCGCGAAGTCTTTGCCCAAGCGCGCCAAAAGCGCAAGGAGGGCTATTTGCCCTTTGTCTTTATCGACGAAGCCGAGTCCATTTTGGGCACGCGGCGCTCAATGCGCAGCCACAACATCTCCAACACGGTGGTGCCGATGTTTTGCACTGAGATGGACGGAATTGAATCCCTGCACGACGTGGTGCTGATTTTGGCCTCCAACCGCCACGATCTAATTGACCCGGCCGTGCTCAGGCCCGGCCGCATCGACCGCAAGATCAAAGTAGCCCGCCCCAACTACGAGGCGGCCGGCGACATTTTGGGCATTTACCTCAAGCCCGACCTGCCCATCGACCGCGCCGAAGTGGAGCGGCACCACGGCGAGGAGGCCGCGCGGCAGGCCCTAATACAGGAAGGGCTCGACGAGTTGTTTGCCAAAGGCGACGAGGCCCGCTTCTTGGAGGTGTCGCTGCGCAGCGGTCGCCAAGAAGTGCTCTACTGGGGCGACCTGATCTCCGGAGCCATCATCGCCTCGGTCGTATCGCGGGCCAAGGAAATGGCCATTAAGCGCGCCATCGCCGAGGGCGACCCCCAAGGCGGGATCCGCGGCCAGGATCTGCGGCAGGCGACCCGGGCCGAATACCGCGAAAACGAGGTGTTCCCCCCCTCGGACAGCGTCGAGGACTGGCTCAAGCTGCTCGACTACGAGCCGGAGAACGTGGTGAAGGTAACGCCCGTTAGACCCCAGCCGGAAAAGGCAGCGGAAAAGCGCGTCGGCCAGGTGATCTGACTCAGCTCATGCAGCGGCTCTGCGGGCTAGAAACCGAATACGGCATCGAGACTGGTGAGTCCATGGATGTGGTCGTCGAGTCCATGGAGCTAATCCGGTGCTATGGCCGTCAAGATTTTGTCGCGCTGTGGAATTACGCGCTCGAAAACCCGCGGCTCGACATGCGCGGCTTTGAGGTAGAACAGCTCCGCAACGACCAAGACGAGACGGTCCACTTGCAGAAGGACCGCCAGCGCCCCATCCCGCTAGCGGACCTGAAAAGCGACCTGATCGTCCACAACGGGGCGCGCCTGTACAACGACCACACCCACCCGGAATTTTCCACTCCAGAATGCTATGGCCTCCGCGACTTGGTCGCGGTCGATCGCGCCGGGGAGCGAATCCTCCTCCAGTGTGCGCGCCAGCGCACCGTGGACCGCGGGCGCGGCGCAGTGCGGTTGTACAAAAACAACACGGATTTTGAGGGGCACAGCTACGGCTGCCACGAAAACTTCCTACTCAGCCGCGACATCCCCTTTGAGCAGGTGGTCAACGGGCTGCTGCCCTTTGTGGTGACGCGCCAAATTTTTGCCGGGGCCGGCAAAGTCGGGGTCGAGCAAGACGCCCGGGCGTCGGCCGCCACGTACCAGCTAACCCAGCGGGCGGACTTTTTCGAGGTCATTGCCAGCGTCGATACCATGCACCGCCGGCCGCTGGTCAACACCCGCGACGAGCCGCACGCCGATCCCGCTCGCTACCGCCGCTTACACCTGATCATCGGCGACGCCAACATGTGCGAATACGCCACCGCGCTCAAGGTCGGCACCGCTTCCTTGGCGCTCGACCTGCTGGAGGTCGGCGCGTTGCCGGCCGTGGCCTTGGCCGATCCCATTGGCGCGCTCAAGGCCATTTCCCGCGACGAATCTCGGCGGTGGCCGGTGGCGTTGGCCGGGGGCGCGGTGCGCTCGGCGCTGGAGATTCAGCAGGCCATTATGGGCGCGGCCGCACGGCTTTTTCAGGGGCGCGACGCAGAGACCGATTGGGTCCTCGCGGCTTGGCGCGACGTGTTGGATGCCCTCGCCGGCGACCCCGGAGCGTTGGTTGGCCGCGTCGATTGGGTGACCAAAAAGTGGCTTTTGGATGCGTTTGCCGCGGCCGAGGGCCTCGATTGGGAACGGCCGGAAGACCGCGCTTGGCTGCAAAGTCAAGACCTCGAATACCACAACATCGACCCGGCCGAGGGGCTGTATGCGGCGCTCGAAGCGGCCGGCCAAGTAGAGCGCGTGGTCTCCGAGGAGGAGGTGGCCCGGGCGTTAATTGAGCCGCCTGGGGACACGCGCGCCTATTTCCGCGGCAAGGTATTGCAAAAATTCGCCGCGGCCGTGCGCTCGCTCAACTGGGATAGCATCGAGCTGGAACTCGACGGACGCTCCGAGGTCATTGACCTCAAGGCTTGTGTCGGCAGGGAGACAGCGGCTTATTATAACGAGGCCCTAGACGCGGCTGCGAGCGTTGAAGATTTGCTCGCCAAATTGGGTAAAAACCCGAAACCGGAGGTGTCACCATGAGCGATTTTATCCACTACCGGGAGCGCGCCCCCCGGCCGACCAAGCCGTTAGACGATGGCGAGGGGCCGGATACCGGCCCGCGCCGACCGCGCGTTGAGCGCCCCAGCACAGACGACATCCTCAAGCGGATGCGCCGAGTCGATCCGAATCAGGCCCGCCGCTACCGCCAGCGCACCGGCCAGTAGCCTGCCCCATGGAAAGCTGCGACTTCCTCGACTTGCTCAAGGAGCGGGGGCTTTTGCCGGCGGCGCCGGTCGCCGCGGCCGAAGGGTCTTTGCAGCCGGTCGAGGGCACCACGATTGTAGCGGTGCGCTGCGCCGACGGGGTGGTGGTCGCCGGCGACCGCCGCGCCACCATGGGCCACTCGGTGGTGTACGACCGCGCCGACAAAGTGCTGATCATCGACGACGAAGCGGTCATGGCTATTGCTGGCTCGCCGGCCGTGGCGTGGGACATTGCGCGCATGTTGGAGATGTCGGTGCAGTACTATCGCCGCAGCCAACTGCAAGGGCTGAGTTTGGACGGCAAGGTGCGGACGTTGTCGCGGCTGTTGCGCCAGAACTTGCCGCTGGCCATGCAGGGGATCGGCGCGGTGGTGCCGATCTTTGCGGCCTTTGACCACGAGGCCGCCCACGGCAAAATTTTCTTTTACGACCTCTTGGGGGCCGAGTTTGAGTGCGTTGACTTCTGCGCCACCGGGTCGGGTGCTCACCTCGTGCGCGGCGCGCTGTACTACCAAAACCGCTGGGGGCCGCAGCCGCTGGGGGCCATGACCGGAGAGCAGGCGGTCGAGTTGGTGCTCAAGATGCTGGAGACCGCGGCCGAATACGACACCGCTACCGGCGGCTTCCGCGAGGCCGCCCGCGTCTTCCCCCAAGTCGTGCAGGTGATGGCCGAGGGCTTGCGCGTCGTGCCCGACGCGGATTTGGCCGCGCTCTACCAAAGAGCTTGAGGGCATGTTAGAAGAACCTTATCGCTGGGTTGAGGCGATCAACAATCGCCGCGAATACGTGGAAGACCAACTCGCCGGCGGCAACCCCGTGGTGGGCACGACCTACGCCGACGGGGTGCTGCTGCTGACGGCGACCCCAGGCCCGCGCAAGCTCTTTGAGGTGTACGACGAGATCGCCTTCGCGGCCGTGGGACACCCAGCCGACATCGAGAAGCTGCGCAAAGCCGTCATCGACATCGCCCATGTCGATGGCTTCAACCTGTCGGCCAACGACGTGGCCTTGCAGCGCTTGGTCAGCTTTGGCATCGGCCCGCTGATGAAGGCGGCTTTTGACGAGCTGTTCCGCTCGCCCTTTATCGCCCGCGTGCTAATGGCCGAGCTCGACCCAGACAGCGGCGACGTCTTTTTCACCATTGACGCCGATGGGGCCTTTGCCCAGCGCGGGGGGGCCGCGGCCATCAGCGGCACGGCCGAGAGCACCCAAGCCATGATGGCGCAACTGCAAGCAACCAGCCCCACGCTTCCTCTCGACCAAGCCTTGGGCGCGGCGTTGGAGGTCTGGGGGTTGGGCCGCTTGGCCCTCCAAGCCGGCGATGGAAAGGTCCCCAGCGCAGCGGCGGTGCGCGATTTTCTCAAGGACGGCTTGCGCGACCTGACCCTAGAGGCCGCCGTGCTCGACCGCGAGCGCGCCGCCAAGTCGAAATTTTGCCTGCTCACCCCAGCGCAACTAACCGAGCCGCTCGCTTCCTACTGCAAGGTCTAAGGTCTGGTTATGGAAGGTCGCATCTACGGGCTGGAGACCGAGTACGGTTGTCTGCCGCCGGCTTCGGATCCCTTTTTGAGTCCCGATTTTGTGTCGATAAAGGCCAAGGACTACGCATTCTACCGCGAGAGCTTGGGCATTATCGACATGCACTACCGGGGCCGCGACGAACCGCCCGGCAATGGCGGCTTTCTCTTCAACGGCGGACGCCTGTACATCGACATGGGCCACCTTGAGTACGCCACTCCAGAATGCACCGGGCTTTTTGATTTGGTGGCCGCCGACCGGGCCGGCGAGCGGTTGGTGCAGCGCGCGCTCGATCAGCTCGGCTTGGCCGACAACGCGGCCTTTTTCAAGAACAATATCGACCACTACACCGGGGCCACTTTTGGCTGCCACGAAAACTACCTCGTGCGGCGGGAGGTGCCGTTTTCGCAAGTGCTGTTGCCGACCATGCTGCCCTTTTTCGTCACCCGCCAGATATTCGCCGGGGCCGGTCGAGTCGGGTGCCACACCGATATCTTCGAGTACAGCAGTGCCGAGGACGAAGGCGTTGATTTCCAGCTTTCCCAGCGGGCCGACCACATCGTCACCGAGATTTACCAGTGGATCCAGTTCAGTCGGGCGATCATCAACACGCGCGACGAGCCGCTGGCCGATTGGGGGCTGTACCGCCGCTTGCACCTGCTGGTGGGCGACTCGAACATGATGGAGTACGCCACGGCCCTGAAGGTGGGAACCACGGCCTTGGTGTTGCAGCTTTTGGAAGAGCAAGAGCGCGTGATCGCCGGCGGCATCAAGCTCCTCGATCCAGTAAACGCCATCCGCGACATTTCGCGCGACATGACCTATCGCTGGGAGGTGCAGCTAGAGGACGGCCGTTACACCACGGCGATCGAGGTGCAGCGCGCGTATCTCGACTTGGCCGAGCGCTATCTGCGCGGTCGGGACGAAGAGGGCGACTGGGTGTTGGACGAGTGGCGTTTTGTCATTGACGCTTTAGAGCACGATCCCGGGTGTTTGGTCGACCGCGTGGATTGGGTCGCCAAGAAGTGGCTGTTGGAGTACTTCATGCGAGAAGAGGGGCTAGACTGGCAGGATACTTGGATTCAAAGTTTGGATTTGGAATACCACAATCTCAACGCGGCGCGCAGCCTCTACTTCGATTTGTACGAGCGCGGGATGGTCAAGCGCGTGGTCAGCGACGAGCAGATCGACCGAGCCATCGCGCATCCCCCGGCCAATACCCGCGCTTGCGCCCGCTCCCGCGTGATGAGAGCGCTGACCGACCAAAAGACGCTCGACCAACGCTACCAAATTGATTGGGACGCCATTTGCGTGGGCGACGACAAGTTCCTCAGCCTCGACGATCCCTTTCTCACGTATGGCCGCGAAGCCGAAGCCTTCATCGGCGAGTGCCGACAGACGCCGGTCGATACGTTTTGATGGATGATTGTCATGCGTAGCTATAGAGCACTCCTCTACGGAAACCGCCTCGAATGGCTCGAAGAAGCACCCGAACCTCAGAAAGATGTGCCATTGCAGGTCGATGTAATGGTGACGGAGCAAGCGAATTCCACCGAGGCGGACACAAGGGGCCGCGCTATGGCGGCGATACTTGAAAAGCTAGCGGAAAGCGGCGCGTTTTCCGCGATTGCCGACCCGGCAAAGTGGCAACGCGCACTCCGTCGAGACCGCGTACTGCCGGAGCGCGAAGAATAGTGCTCATTGACAGCAACATTCTTATCTATGCGTCCCAATCTACATATACTCACTTGAACCCTTTTGGATAATGACTCGAAATTATGGAATGTTGACCGGCACCGTCTTTTTTGCCTATGAAAAGTCATTCCCGCGAAAGCGGGAATCCAGTCTTGAATGATGTAGGATTGCTATATATACTGATGAAGCTGCTCATCGAAGGCGACAACATTGCTGGCTTGAGTTATCTCTTGCAAGAGAGAAATCTGCGAGAAAAAATAGACTTAGTGTATATCGATCCCCCCTTCGCTACCGGCAGCAATTTCACCATTACCGAAGACCGTGCAGCGACGATTAGCAATTCAAAACATGGCTCCGTCGCGTATTCTGATCGCTTAATCGGTTCTGAATTTGTCGAGTTTTTGCGTCAAAGATTGCTCTTGCTAAGAGAGCTTTTATCGCCGAGCGGTTCCATTTACCTGCATAGCGACTACAAGATAGGCCACTACGTCAAAGTTATGATGGATGAAGTGTTTGGCATGGATAACTTTCGCAATGACATAACGAGAATAAAATGCAATCCCAAGAACTTTAAGAGGACGGGCTATGGGAACGTGAAAGACTTGATCCTCTTTTATAGCAAAGCGTCGCATCCGATATGGAATGAACCCAAAGAAAAGTACTCGGCAAGCGATATAGAGCGACTGTTTCCAAAGACGGACAACCGGGGACGACGCTATACTACGGTGCCGATTCACGCGCCGGGAGAGACGGTCCGCGGAAAATCCAATCAGCCGTTTAGAGGCATGATGCCGCCAAAGGGCCGACATTGGCGAACTGACGTCGAGACGCTGGAGCGGTGGGATAAAGAGGGCTTGATAGAATGGTCGGCAACGGGCAATCCGAGAAAGGTAGTATTTGCAGACGAAAGAGCGGGCAAGAGGGTACAAGACATTTGGGAATATAAAGACCCCCAATACCCAGCGTATCCAACGGAGAAAAACGCTGAATTGTTGGACTTGATCATTCGCACCTCGTCCAATCCGGGCAGCATGGTCTTGGACTGCTTCTGTGGATCGGGGACGACCTTAAAAGCGGCGCAACGGCTCAACAGAAACTGGATCGGCATGGACCAATCAAACCACGCGATTAAAGCAACTACGACCAAACTCGCAGCAGTCGAAGACAACCTTTTTACTCAAAAACCTGAATGCGAATTTATAAGACTTGATGGCGATAGTAGCATCTTAACACTCAAAACGCGGATAGGACACCGCAAGGAGAAAATGAAATGGCCCACAAAGTCGCATTGATCAATATGAAAGGAGGTGTGGGAAAATCCACACTTGCCGCCAACTTGGCTTGGGAAATTACATGCTGATTCCAGTTCGTCCAGAGTTTCTCGCAACCATTGGATTGCCGTTGTTGGAGGAATCACTGGTAGGATTCGCGTCCCGGTATCCAGACGAGCGGCCCGAAGTTTTAGGGATCGTGTTCAATGCAAATTCGGACTATAGCAATCCGAAATGCCTTGAAAGGTTAAGGTTTTCTTTTTATGTTGTCGTTTCGTTTTCTATCGTCCCTTTTTCAGGAGTGTTTTCAGATGGTTTCTGATCGTTCTTTATCCGATTTTATCGCCAGCAACCCCGATGCCCGTGAACTCAAACGTACAGTCGCGGTTCAGAGGACCCTGTTGGGGGTCAAACAAGGTATGATTCAAGCGGTGCTCGGCGTTCCGTCGGGGTTCATCCGTACGTGGAAGAAGCGGTATCTGTCTGAGGGGGTCGAATGTTTGCGCTTAGGCTATAAAGGCTCGCTCTCCTATTTGTCGGCCGCTCAGCGGGCGCAAATTACCCGCTGGTTAGCCACCCCATCGCCGCCCTCGGTGGCGTCGTTAGCCTCCTATATCCAAACACAGTTTGGCGTGGTGTATCGCTCCTCACAGCGTTATTACGCTCTGCTCTCGCAGGCGGGCTATCGTCGGAAGAAGCCCCACGCCCGTTCGCCCCAAGCCGACCCGCGTCAGGGGATCGCACGGCGCGCTGAGAGTAAAAAAAACTAGCCGCGTATAGGCCAGATATCCAAGCGGGGCGTCTGAGTGCCTTTTTTGTTGACGAGTCGCACCTACCCTGGGGGGATGCTGGGGGCCGATCCGATCAACGGCTTAGGGGGTGCATGGACAACGCACGTCAACGCCAGACCGATTATGGGGCCTTGGATGTCGTCAAGGGGACCTTCCTGATGCAAAGCGATCCCAAGGCCAATTCG
The DNA here is from genome assembly GCA_965242865.1 of Candidatus Latescibacterota bacterium. Classification (GTDB taxonomy): domain Bacteria; phylum Latescibacterota; class UBA2968; order UBA8231; family UBA8231. The sequence continues at coordinate 1,651,866 of CBDETK010000013.1, read as the reverse complement.
CAGCATACAGTGGACTTTATACGCTCTATACAACAGCGTCGTCCCGGTCAACGGTTATTGATTTTTTGGGATGGGGCTTCCTATCATCGTCAACAGGCCATGCGCACCGTTCTCGAAACGATACAAGCGGACTGCCCGCCGGTTCCATGGAAGATATGCTGTATGCGATTGGCCCTTATACACCACAAGAAAATCCGGTCGAAGATATTGGGTTAAAAGGGAAGACTTTTGTGCGTACCCATGCGTTGCGGACCACAAACTTTGAACCGATCAAAGACCTCTTTGTCAAGGGAATTCGACGAAAAAATACTTCCAGTTCCCTAAATTAAAGCAATATATAACATCTCTTAAATAATTTAGAATTGCTGTATTTGCGGACATTAGCCAATTTTACCAATCCCTCTGAAGTTAGAAGCATGCTGCAAATTAAGCGACGCGACCCCATAATTGACGACGTAAACCCCGGTCTATTAGTGTTGGCAAAGCGGACGCTTCCCTTTGATTATCAAAGTGTACAACAAGCCAAAAAGAGCCACGGGCGGGGCGATTTGTTGCTTGCAGAATTAAAAAATAGCAGTGCGTACTCAGAGTTCCAGATGGCATCGGGCGAGCGATCTATTTTGCGGATGTCGATAGAAGTCTCTTCCCTAAATAATGCTCTAGTCTTGATCGATGAAGTGGAGACGGGCCTGCATCCATACATTCAAAAGCAACTCATGTTACACCTGCAAAGATTAGCGCTGAGAGAAAAGCTCCAGATCATAGTGACAACCCATAGCCCAGTGGTGTTGGAAAGCGTGCCGCTCGAAGGACGAGTTTTTCTAACCCGGGACAACAAACACGATGTAAGAGTTGAATCGCCGATGAGGGATATTTTACAGAAAGCAATGTACGGGCAATCCAAAGATAAGCTATCAGTACTATGTGAGGACGATATTGCAGAATTTATTATTAGGGGGGTTGTAGATGCGCTCAGTGAAAAAATTAACCTGCGTCCCGAAGATTTGTTTATCGGCAAAAACACTGGCAAGAATGAATTTCCCGCTCACGTGCGGACGTTGGCACGAATCCAACAATTGCAAAATTTTATCTTTGTGCTCGATGGCGATGGGAGAGACATGATCAGGCCGATTGAGCGAGCCGCAGCCGCAGATAATGTGAAAGTGCAGCTACTCTTTCTGCCGGGCGAATCTTGCCCCGAGAAATGGTTGTGGGACGCGATTGGAAGAGATACCGCAACATACGGCGAGCTGCTGGCCATTGGTCAGACGCAGTTGGAAAAGGCCATGCAGGAGGCCCAAGCGATAATGGCTGGAACGACCGCCGCAGAATCAGAACATCAAAAAGAGCAGTTACGGTTTTTGGCGAATCAGTTGCAAAAAGAGGTAACTGAAGTAGCGCGTCTCGTCGCCCGCCAAAACACAAAGGATGGTGGCGAAATCGTTGAATTTGTCAATGACTTGGAGGACAAGATAAGCGATTGGCGCAACCAATAGGCATAGGCTTGACGATAGATTTATATAGCAATCCTACATCCTTCAAGACTGGATTCCCGCCCCGTGTCGGAGCACGGGGTGACGTTCGTTCGCGGGATGACGCCTCATAGGCTTTATATGAGACTAGCGCAGCGTTCACCGATCCCACGGGAACGCAAACGTCGGCCCATTGGCATACCGCCGCATCCCGATCTCCAAGGTCTCCCCGGCCCCCGGTGCCAACTCCACTGCAAAGGCCGAATCGTCTATCGCGGTTTCTTTGCCGCCCACGCGCACGCTCGTGAACTGGTGCTCGGCATAGGCGCCGCCCTGCACGATGACTTCGCGCCCGGCCACCGGGTCTGTGTTTACCAACGTCAGCGTCATGGAGTCCGCGCCGAGTCGCTCCACTAGTGCCCCCACCCCCTCGGGCATCCCGGCTCGCCCGGCTTGTGGATCGAAGTAGCGCACCCGGCAGTGCAGAGGCGAGCCGTGGCGCGGCACCAACCCGCCCAGCATGAGCTGGGTCAGCCCGCCCGGAATGGCCGGATTGAATGGGTTGGGATTGTCCGACAGGCGGGTGTCCGGCGTGGTGGGGTCGCGGCGCACCTTGTCCATCTGCTCGCGGAGGCGGGCAAAATCGGCCCGTAGAGCCGCTTCTCGATAGGTGGGGGCGCGTCCCTCCAAGAAGCCGAACCAGCCGCTGTCTGCGTCCAGCCGGCTCAGATCGGCCCGGTCCATGGACCAGTAGTACACCTCTTGTGCGCCTTGGGCGTAGCGGCCCGGTCGAAATTCGTACCAGCCCTCGTCGCCGTACATCTGCGGGTACATCATCTGCCCGTTGATTTCTTTCCCGTTGGCGTTGATTGTGTCGATCATCTGCCGCCACACATCGACGAATTTCTGCTCGCCCGACAGCAACAGCGCGTTGCCAAAGCCCGAAATCCCCAGCCCGTGTGTGTTGCGGCTGGCCAGCTTGCCGGTCTGGGGGACCTCAACCGTAAAGGCCCAGCCATAACACCCCCCGTACCACTTGCCGTTGCACTCGCCGCCGATGGTCCCGTCGAGCCCGATATTGGTGGGGATGATTCCGTCATTGGCCAGCGTCCGCTGCCGCCAGGCTTCGACGTATTCGAGCACCCAGTCTTTGTACGGAGCTTCGCCCGTCAGCGCGTACGCGTTCAGCCCGAGGGCCGTTGCCACCATGTTCTGCGGGTGGTCGCCGACGATGTCGGTGTAGTCTTTGAAGTGGGCCAGCATCTCCTCAAAGGTGCGCTCCCCGTGCAGGGGTATAAAGCGCTCCTCAACCTCGTCGAGCGGATCGCCGGCCCAGTCGAGGGCCGTTGCCTGGCGCAGCAGCGGCCCGCGGCTGCCGTTGAACAGGCTCTTGATGATTTTGTGTTCGGGATCGTAGTTGGGCGCTTGGGGGTCGCGTCCCATGTAAAATCCAGCGTAGCGCCGTACGCGCGGCTCAAACGCCTGCTCGCGTGGGTTCATCAACCCGTGCAGGTTGAACGTCGTCAGCCCCTCCCCGTTGTGGACCCAGTCGAACATCACTGGAAATTCGCGGTAGTACATCCCGTCTCGGGCAAAGGGCACCGCCGTGGTCTTGGCCTCGGTGTACTGCTTGAGATGCCCCTCCCAAGCCAACTGGCACATATCGTACAGATGGCCCCCACCGCCCAGCACGTAGAGCACGGGCCAGTGGACCAGGTTCTCGATGGCGTCGTCCGGCCCATCGTTGCCACCCCAGCGCGGAATGCACTCCAAATATCCTCGCTCGTCAAAGTACTTGGCGAAAAATTCCGTACATCCTCTCGTCTGCGCCCGAATCAGCTCCCATTCAAGCAGTGCCCAAGCGGGCGGGGGCATTGGCCGGTCAATGGCGATGGCGCGGGGATTTAGATGGCTCATGGGTTGCTCCTTTGTGGTAAACGGGCTGGGTGCGGGCATGGACCCAAGTAATGAGCATCATGGCCCGCGCAGGGTCAACCATGCGCGGCCGCTCGTTGCGTTGACAAAGAGCCTGTCGCGCAATGTATTCTGATTGCAATGCACACCGGAGTTCTGTGAAAACCATGGCGCAACCGCCCTACCCTCAGCACCTCAACCCCAAGCTGACGCCCGAAATCGCCGCGGACGTGGCCTTCTTCCGCAAGTGGGGCTACCTCGTCGTCGAAGACGCCCTCACCGAGGCGCAGGTCGAGACCTTGCGCGTGGCACTTGATGCGGCCTTTGCACGCGGGACCGGGGAGCAGTTTATCCACCAACTGCTCGAAGCGGGCGAAGCCTTTGCCTTCCTGCTCGACAACCCGCCCGTGTTGGAGCGGATGCAGGCCATTCTGGGCACCTGCGTCCAGCTCCACAGTGCCACCGCCCGCGTCACCGCGCCGGGGCAGGAGGATCAGAACTGGCACCGCGACGTGCCTTGGCCTATCGATCCCGACGGGACGCCTTACGGCGCGTTGCCCGGCCAGATCAACTGTGGCTACTACTTGGACGAATTAGACGAGGACAACGGTGCCATCGTCATCGTCCCCGGCAGCCATCGCGCCCCCTTCCGCCCGCCGGCCGGCCATCCGCGCTTCCCCGAGGAGAAGTGGGTTTTCGCCCGGCCGGGTCAGGCAGTGATGTTTGATGGCTGTCTCTATCATCGCGGCGCGGCCAACCGTTCGTCCGTGCATCGCCGCGTCTGCTTGATGTGCTACCAGACCGCTTGGATGAAATCCCGCGAGCCTTTTGACGGCCCTTTCGCCCAGAAAGTCCGCGCTACAGGCACCGACCAGCAAAAAATGCTGATGGGTGCCATAGAGAAATGGTAGGGAGGAACCATTTGACGGCGGGTCAGGATTGTATTTTTTACCAGTAAAATTAAACGAAAGGAAGCACTATGGACTCAGTCGCCACGACCCGCATGTCCTCCAAGGGGCAAGTCGTCATCCCCGAGCCGCTGCGCCAACAGCTCGGCTTGGAGTCGGGGACCCAGTTTATCGTCATCGGCGAAGATGATGTCATCATTCTCAAAACCATCCACACCCCTTCCATGCGCGATTTTGATCGCATGATTGCCAAAGCACGCCGCCAAGCTAGGCAAGCCGGGATGAAACGGTCGGATATTGCCGCCGCTGTCTCCCAGGTCCGATCAGAGTGAACGGCATACTTTGGCCAAAAAATGTCTGACCTGATTCTATGTCTCCTGAAGATGTTGTCTTGTCAACGGTGCCTTCTATTGATCGGCATACGATACGATTGACCCATAAGCAATGGGTTCACATCACAGAGTCGCATGATTACATGGCCGGAAATCAGGAGAAGGTGCTCGAAACAGTTACAGACCCAGACCGCTTGGTCACTGGAGATTTGGGAGCGACAGTTGCATTGCGGCATTACGATGCAACCAACATTACTGAAAAGACCTGTGTCGCCATATATCGCGACGAAGAAGATGGATTTATCATTACGGCATTTTTAACGTCGAGGCCGGATAAAATTACTCGCAGGAGAAATGCGATATGGATGCGTCAACCATTGACCTGACATTTGTCCCCGAGCTGTTGCGCTTGCCCTATCCACAAGTTTGGAGCGACTATGATGAAGGGGCGGATGTATTGTACCTCAGTTTTGAAAAACCTCAGTGCGCTAATGACAGCGTGATGGAAGAGGACGGGAATATCTACCACTATCGCGACCGCCGTCTCGTTGGCATTACGCTCCTCAATGCCCGAACTCGCTTTCAACAGAATCCCTGACGCCGACATTCTCCAAATGCTGATGGGTGCCATAGAGAAATGATTAAGGAGGAACTCACATGTTGACCCCCGCACAAGTCGAACACTATCACACTGAAGGCTACGTCGCGGTCCCCGGCTTCCTCAATGCCGAGGAGATCGCGGCCTTCCTGGGCGAGATGGACGCGGCTAGCTCCGGCAATACGCTCGCCGACCACGACGCCACCCGCATGGAGATGGAGCCTAACCAGCCGCCCGCTGGGACGCAGGTGCGCCGCCTGTACGAGCCTTGCAGCTACTACGAGGTGTTCCGGGCGTTCTCCGAAGCGGAGCGGCTGCTCGACGCGGTCGGGGCACTGCTCGGCCCGGACTTGGTCTTTCACTACAGCAAGATCAACATGAAACCGGCCGGCGTTGGCTCGCCCGTTGAGTGGCACCAAGACCTTTCCTACTACCCGCTGACCCATCGCGGCTCGGTGAGCATCCTCTTTTACCTCGACGACGCCACCGTTGAAAACGGCTGTTTGCAAGTCATGCCCCGCCGCCATCAAAGCGAGTTGCTGTCGCACAGCACTGACGGCTTTTTTCAAGGCCGGGTCACTGAAGCGGTCGATTCATCGCTGGCCGTGCCGATCCCCGGTGCGGCGGGCACGGTCATCTTCATGCATGCGATGACCCCTCATGCTTCCATCGCCAATGTCTCCGACACGCCGCGGCGCACCCTGATCCTCAGCTACCGCGCGGCCGACGCCTTCCCGATCTACACCGGCGAGATGACGTACAAGACCGAGGCCAATGCGCGTCTAGTGCGCGGCCGGATCCCGTCCGCCGCACGCTTTGAGGACCGCTCCTTTCCCATCCCGCTGTACAAGGACGCCATTTCCTCGCTCTACGACTTGCAGGAGCGCTCGCGCCAAGGAGAGACGCTGGCCGGTTAGAAGCCGAACCCCGACGAAAATCAACCCCTTACGTTGCCCAACATCGACACGACAGGAACGCCGCCAATGTCCCAACAAGACCCCAAAGAAAACTTTGACCAGTTCGTCCGCGACGGCTACTGCTTGATAGGAGATGTCCTCGGCGACGACCTGCTCCACCGGCTGCGCCAAGTGACCGACCAACTCCTCGACGCCCAAAGCCAAGAAAGCCGCGCCGAACAACGCTCCACCGGCAGCATGCTCGATGTCGGCGTCCATCCCATCTTCGCCGAACTCGTCGCGTACCCGCCCGCTCGCGCCGCGCTCGACACCTTGGGCTTTCTGCGCCCTCGGTGGATGTCTGGCTACGTCATCAGCAAGCCGCCACACAGCCCGGCTCTTTTCTGGCATCAGGACTGGTGGGGCTGGGACGATCCTTCGAGTTATACGCCCCTGCCTCAGCAGCTTTTCCTGATGTACTACCTCGTCGATACCACGCCCCACAACGGCTGCCTGCGCCTGTTGCGCGGCTCCCATCGGAAGCGTCACCGCATGCACGACGAGGTGCCCAACGCCCACACCGACGCCCTTCGCCGCGTAGCTGATCCCGACCATCCGGCCTATCAGTCGATTCCCGAAGAAGTGGATGTCCCGGTGGCGGCCGGCGATGTGGTCATCGGCGACGCACGGCTGTTGCACTCGGCCCACGCCAACAAGTCGGCCCAGCGTCGCACCGTCATTACCCTGTGGTATTTCCCGTACTTCGACCTGCTCTCCGACGGCCTCCGCGCCGCCATCGCCCGCCCCCGCGAATGGGTCGGCTGGGACGCCGAAGATAGAGCACGGGTTGCCGATCTGCTGCCTACCTACGAGGGAACCTCCGCACCCGTGCCTTGGAACCGGATGCCGGGCGAGGCACTCACTCACTAAACGAGGAGCTTTGCTATGCGTACCGACGCGATCTTGTTGGACGATAGCCGCATGCAGTCTTTCATCGCCGACGGCTATACAGTGGTCAAAACGGATTTGCCCGCGGATTTTCACCAGTCCGTCTATCGGCAAATAGAGACGCTCTTGGCCGCCGAGGGCAATCCGGGCAACAACCTATTGCCCCGCATCCCCGATTTGCAGCAGGTGTTTGATCAACCCCAAGTGGCGGGTGCTCTGACCAGTATCTTGGGGCCGGGGTACTATTTGCATCCGCACCGGTTCTGCCATTTCAACAAGCCGGGTTCGGAAGGGCAGCGGCTGCACAAGGATAGCTGGAGTCGGCGGCACCACCGGCTGCGCTGGGCCATGGCCTTTTACTATCCGCAGGACACGCCGGCCGAGCGCGGCCCCACTGGCGTCGTCCCTGGCAGCCACTACCACAACCGCCTCGACCCAGGGGCGAGCGAGCGAGAGGTCGCGCTTGCGGGGGAGGCCGGGACGGTCGCCATGGTTCACTACGACTTGTGGCACCGAGCCACGCCCAACAGCACCGAGCAGGCCCGCTACATGGTCAAGTTCCTCTTTGTCCGCCTCGAAGAACCGGACGGGCCTAGTTGGAAGGCGACCGGGACGCCTTGGGCCGGGAATGGACATGCCGAGGCCCCCATCTGGCACAGTATGTGGGAATGGTACGGAGGCCAGTCCGCGGGCTTTGCCGCGGATCCCGGCCAGCGGTCGGCACTGTTGCAGGCACTGAGCGGCGATTCCGAGGCGGCGAGCCAAGCGGCGGCCTATGCCCTCGGTCGCGCTGGCGAGCCCGCCGTGGGGCCGCTCATCGATTGTTTGCGCCAAGGACCGGAACCTGTGCGGCGCAATGCTGGCTACGGTTTGGCCGCGGCCGGCCCAGCCGCGGTCAAGGCGCTAGCGCAAGTCTGCGCTGACGACGATCCGGCCGTGCGGCTAGCCGCGGTCGATAGTTTGGGCGATATGGGTCGGGCGGGTGCTCCAGCCATATCGGCGTTGCAGCGGGCGCTGGGCGATGCGTCGGGCGAGGTGCGGGGCCACGCAGCCGAAGCCTTGGGCGCCATGGGCACCTTGCCTCCAGCGGTGCTGGAGGAACTGGCCGGAGTTTTGGGCGACCGCGACGAATGGGTGCGGCGCAATGCTGCCTTGGGCTTGGCGCGGCTGGGGCCGGCCGCCGAGGCCGTACTGCCAGCGGTGGTGGCGGCCCTAGACGATCCAAACTGCTACGTCAGTGCCAAGGCCGCCAAGACCTTGGAACGCATTGGAACGCCAGCGGCGACCGAGGTCTTGTTCGACTATTTGTTCGCCGCCCGCTGGTGCCCCATCACGACCCAACACACGCCGTACTAAACTTGTGCGTTGCGCTGCATGGCATTTTTCAGAAGATAGGTGGTCGTAGTGCTGCCTTCCATGGGCTTTGGCGGCTACTGCATCCCGTTAATCGCCGGCGTCTTTTACTACGCTGCCCCAGAAAACAATTGGTCCGACCTGCTCTGGCCGCACATCCCCCACTGGGCTGGCCCTTGCATCCGGTGGGGCTGGGCATCGCCCTGACCAACACCGTGTCCATCGACTGGTTCGGGATTTTCTTGGCTTGGCTGATCAAGCTCCTCGCCCTGCGCTACGGCGGCATCCGCCTCTACCGCACCCTCCTGCCCTTTTTTATCGGCCTGATCTTGGGCACTTGCGTCGGCATTGGCTCGGCCGCGCTGGTCTATGCGTTCTATTACTATTGAATCAACCGGGATCGGTCCCCACCGCGTTGAGGCGCGTCAGCTCCTCGTCCCCTAGCTGCCAATCGAACAAGTCGAGATTGTCGCGCAAATGGGCCGTTGAGCTCGCTTTGGGGATGACGATCAGATCCTTTTGCAACAGCCACTTCAACGCCACTTGGGCCTCGCTCTTGCCGTGGCCAGCGGCCACCTGTTTTAGAACCTCGTCTTGGGCCAGCTTCCCCTGCGCCAGCGGGCGGTGCGCCGTCAGCACCACGTGGTGGGCGTGGCAATGACGCCGCAGCGTTTCGCGGTTGTGGCGCAGGTGGTATTCGACCTGATTGGTGCATATCGGCAAGCCGGTCGCGGCCCGGGCCCGATCGGTCTGCTCCACGCTAAAATTGCTGATGCCAATGCTCTTGGCCCGACCGGCCTCGTGGATTTTTTCAAAAGCGGCTAAGGTGTGCTCCACCGGCACGCCCTGACCGGGATGGTGGATGAGCAGGAGATCGACGTATTCGGTTTGCAGGTCGCGCAGAATCTCCTCCATCTGCGCTAGGGTCGCCTCGTACTCCAAGTGCGAATGCCAGATCTTGGAGGTGATAAAGAGGCGGTCGCGGTCGGCCCCCACCTCCTTGAGGGCTTGGCCAATGGCGTCCTGATTCTGGTACATCCACGCGGAATCCAAATGCGTATAGCCCAGCTCAAGGGCCTTTTTGACCACGGCTTGGCACTGTGGGCCGCGCAACATCCAAGTGCCCAGCCCCAACTGCGGAATGGCGTGGCCCGAAGCCAAGATGACGTCCGGTGTGCTCATGGTGCTTGCTCTCATTGGTTTTCTCCTCAAAAAATCGGAATCCGATTGCCGGTCTCCCCGGTGATATAGTCGAAAAGCACCCAGAATCCCGACACAAAAATGTGCCCCAAAATCAACCCCAAAAACAAAGGCCGCAGCTGCCGATAGAGCGTCGCGCCGCCGTATTTGAGCACCAGAGCCTTGAGGACCCAGCCGATGAAAATGCTGAACCACGTCCAGATGATCGTCAAGGTCGCGCCGATGGGAAAGCCGAGGTAATGCACCGGCCACCAGAGGAAGTGGTGCCGGGCGTACATCAACAGGCCCATGATCCCCGCGCCGATCCCCGCGAACAAAAAGCGCGGCCCGATCTCGTCGAAGTCGCCCCAAGGATGCCTCGGGTTGGCGATTTTGTAGGCCGAGTCGCCGTGGACTATTTCGCCGAAGCGGTTGTAGAACCACCAATCCAAATTGATGCCCCCGTACTGGTAGCCCATCCACACCACCATCCATATTGACCCGGCCAAGCCGACCCCAATCGAGAGCATTAAGGCCCAAAACAGCGGTCGTCCTCGCACGCGGCCCACATCGGCCAACTTGAGTCCATTGACCGCCGAGGCCATGACCATCGTCCGCAAATCGCCGGCCCAGCTAAAGGTCATTCCCAAGCTCACCAACCCCGACGGACCAATCGCCTCCGTGCCCACCGCGTCGATCACAAACGGCTGCGCCGTCATCTGCGCTCGCGCAAACCCCAACCCGCCCTCGGCCACGATTCGCGTCAGCCCGTAGAAGATGCAGAAGGCCACGAAGAGAAAAAACAGCGCCACCCACCACGGCACGCCCGACAGGGTCAGCCAGCCGGCCGCGTACGCGCTGGCCAAGACCAAGACCACGAGGGCCGCCCGATACGAGAGGATCTCCTGCGAATCGTCCAACGCCCCCTCGTTGTACAGGGCCTTGCGCCAGACCTGCCGCAAATAGCTGCGGCTGTTCCACAGCCCGTAGAGCACCAGCACCAACATGGCCCCCATGCCCTCGTAGGACACCGACATCGAGCCTTCCATAAACAGGTCGCGGCGACCGGGCAGGGAGTAGCCGAGGACGTTCTCGGCCGTGATCTGGGCCTTGGTCAGCAAGTGGAAGAGCCAGATACTCAACCCCACGTCCAAGCTCAAAAAGTACGCCAACCCCAGCGCCGCAAAGTTTACATTGGTGGTCAGCCCCAGCGCGTTGTTAAACAGGGAGATGCTGTGGCGCAACTGCACCGCCGGGATAAAGGGGAAATAGTGGTTTAAGGCGTTGGTGCTGTGCAGCGCAAAGGGCAGCGCAAACCCGATCCACAACAGCGGCCTTTTGAGCAGCGGCCCGACGATGGCGCCGCGCTTCCCTTCCTCGGTCAGGTCGATGGGGAGCTGCAACAGCGGAAAGGTCAAGCGGTCGTAGTCAACCCACTGGCGGCGGACGATCGACGCGATGGCGATCATCATCAAGTAGATCGCCAGAATGAACGAGACCCAAGCCGCCAGCGGCACCAGCCAGTGTTCCCAAGGGATGGGCTGCCCCTTGGGCAGGCCCTCAAAGAAGTACTTGATCGCGTCTGGATCCTGCGGCACCATCCACGCGCGGACGTACGGGTGCAGCAGTTCGGACCAGTTGTTTTCCGGGGTGGCGTAGTAGTAGATGTTGGGCAACATGGCGATCAAATTGCCCGTAAAGCCCCAAGTGGGAATGGCCGAGCCCACGATCATCATCGCGTAGATGACGATCAGCTCGGCGCGGTTCAAGCCCCAAGACCGGCGCATTAGCTTGAGCGCGGGATTGACAAAGGCCACCACCGCGAAAAACAGGAACACCGCCCCGGCCGTGATGTAATCGGAAGACATGCCGGCCGTGGCCATCGCCAGCCGCGCATACGCGAAAAACACGTTGATCGCCAGCGACAGCAAGGCCCCCAAAGCGAGCGAGCGATAGGTAAAATTGCCGGGCATTAGAGCATCTTAGGACATTGTGTATCGCGGCGCAAATGCGCGGCACGTTGTCGCCGGCCACGCCCCAGCCTATACTTAGTGCCCCTCCATTCACTCAAAGGATACCCTCATGGCAGCACTCAAAGTCGGCATCATTGGCCTCGGCGGCATCGCCCGTTCCCACTGCGATTCAATCGCCCAGCTCGACCCAGTAGAAGTCGTCGCGGTGGCCGATTTGTTCGCGGAGAAGCGGCGCGAGTTCATGGATCGCTACCACATCCCCAAGGGCTATTCCACCCACCGCGACCTCTTGCAGGATGACGACGTCGACGCGGTCGCCATCGTGCTGGGGCACCAGTTGCACCACCAGCTCACCATCGACGCCTGCCGCGCCGGCAAGCACGTGCTCGTCGAAAAGCCCATGGCCATCAGCCTAGCGCAATGCGACGCCATGGTCGCCGCGGCCGCCGAACACGAGGTCAAGCTGATGGTCGGGCTATCGCAGCACTTTTACAGCACGAGCCTCAAGGCCAAGGAAATCCTCGACTCCGGCCAACTCGGCCCGGTGATTACAGCGGTTAGCTACATGTCGAAGAATTGGAATTTCGCCGGCCGCCGGCCCCAATACCGCAGCCGCTTCCACGGCGGCGGCATGTGGTTGACCAACGGGGTCCACGTGGTCGATCGGCTCACCTGGGTCATGGCTTCGCAAGCCGCGTCGGTGTCGGCCGCCATTGGCACCCGCGCTCACTACCAAGCCGGCGACGATTCAGCCACGGCCTTCATCCGCTACAAGAACGGCCTCGCCGGCACGGCCGTGGCCGTGGGCTACGCCGACGGAGCGCCGAATTTTGAATGCCAAGTGATTTGCGCCAACGGCTCGTTGCGCTTTAGCCAGCACGGCGAGCGGTACGTTAAAATAGGTCGCGGCGATCAGTGGGAAGACGTCCCGTTTGCGGACGCGCCGACCGAGATGTACCACGAGTGGCAGCGGTTTGCCGAGGCCATCGCGCTCGACCTTGAGCCGCCGACCCACGGCCAATACGGGCGGCACATCATGGAAATCCTCTTCGCGGCCGAAGCCTCGTCCCTCACCGGCCGCGAGGTCGAAATAGGCGGCAGCCCGCACTGGCAGGCCCAGACGTCCGGCGCGCCCGTGACCGGCCAGCACGGCTGGATTTAAGGTGGAGAGCGGTTAGGGTCTTTTAGTATCCATTGGTGGGTATTGTTGGACACAGTTCGCGCCGAGCACGAGCCGCCTTAGCAGACGACTATCAGTGCTGGCATGGATATTGCAGTTGTTAGGTGGTTTTTAGCACTCGGTTTATATTTGTCCCACCCTCGCCTAACTTAGGAGCCCGGCCATGAGCGAAAGCACTGATCCGCAAACCCGTGCGATCCCCGCTCCCGAAGAAATGCCTTGGAGCATTAGCTATCTGCACGACGACATTCAAGCCCTGCGCATCCAATCGCACAACGATATTCAAGCCCTGCGCATTCAGTCGCGCGACGATATTCAAGCGCTACGCACCCAATCGCACGATGATATTCAAGCTTTACGCGCTCAATCGCACGACGACATTCAAGCGCTGTACGCCGAAATAGGAGTCGTCCACAAGCGCATCGACGAGACCAACCGCGCATTGAGCGAGCAGATTCGCGCCGTTCACAAGCGCATGGGCACCTATTTTCTGTGGATGATGGGCACGTTGGTGGCCATCACTGGCGTCCTCATCGCCGTCATAAAGCTCTGAGCGCGGCCTATCTACGCTCGCGAGTGCCCCCGATGAAGTCGGCGATGGCACGGGCTTCGGCTGGGGTGATGTTCAACGACGACTTGGATGTGCCCGGGGCAAACTGCTTGGGATTGGCGAGAAACCGTTCCAAGCCGGCTGGCGTCCACACCTCGTCTCGTGCGCGGAGTGCGTCTGAAAACAGGTAGCCGCCCACCGAGCCGATGCGCCGCCCAACCACGCCGACCAGATGCGGACCGATGCCGTGCTCCTCGGCAGTCAGGCTATGACAACCGCTGCAATGCATGCTGTATAATTGAGCACCAGTCGCCACGCCCGTACCCGCCGTATCCGCGCAGTCAACCGCATAGACCTTGCGGTTCAACGTATTCTCGTCGTTGCAGTAGGCGTAGGATCGGCTCAGGAAATAGACTCGTCCATCATCGGCTAACAGCGCGATGCGCCCGTCCGGCATCTGCGCGAGATCCCGGATCCGGTCGCCAATGTCAATGCGCTCGACGTATTGTACATCCGTACCGTGGCGGCGGGCTCGAAAGAGCGCGTGACCGGCAAGCGAACTGATCAGCAGGTCGTCTTTCCACAGCGGGAACCAGCGGGCGTCATTGACGACGAGGTTGGAGATGCCGATGGACGGCACCCACGCGAAAACGGGCTTTATAAAGCCATCGTGGAACCCCGCCTCTTCGGCGTTGGGCACGAGAACTTCTCTAAAATATCCCATGCCATAGGTAACCTGCGGCCAGCCGTAATTGCCGCCCAGTTCCAGCACATTGAGTTCATCGCCGCCGCGCGGTCCGTGCTCGGTTTCCCACACGGTGCCGGCCACGTCCCGGGTCAGCCCTTGCGGATTGCGGAGGCCCCAAGCCAGGGTCAACGCCCGGCCGGTCTCGATTTCGATGCGGACGAGCTTGCCTAAGTGCGAGTTTGGGTCTTGAGCGGGGGAGGGATGCCTATAATGATCGCCAATTACGACCAACAAGTGGTCGGGACCATCCGTTACCATCCGGCCGCCCGCTTGCTCGGATGCAGCACTCAGGCAAGGCTCCGCATCAAAGATCGTCCTCCACGCTGGCGAGACCGACACATCCGCGCCTGCAAAAAGAAGCGTCGTAGCGGACAACCGGAAGCGGATGCACTCGCCCGTGAAGTAGTGATGCGTCACAAACAGGTCATACCGCCCCGCCGAGTGCTGTTTCAACAAAATGTCGGCCACTCGAAACTCGTCCGGTCTGAAATCTGCTTTGTCCGGGTGCGCTTGGAGTTCCTCCCTATTCATCGGCACGTTCCCCTCGAGATAGGCCACCTCCCGGGTTGGGCGCACCAGCGCGAGCTTTCCCCACGGCGTTGCCATGAGCAACTCACTGCCCAACAGCGCGATGGCACCGCCGTACGCACCATCTAATGAGCGGAAATAGACCCCATTGAGATCCAGAGCATATAAGTGCGTCGTAAGTGTCCGGGTTCGGGCGGCGCCGACGACGCCCACCACCGCTGTCGCCGAGTACGACACCCCATCCTTGTCATAGTCTATCTGAACCGATACGCGCTTCCCTTGCATTTCGGGCGTCGTAAAGCACTTCCAATTCTCCTGATTCGGCAACAGCTTGCACCCGGCTCCGTCGGCGTTGCAAATAGACCAATAAAACGGCGACCGGTTCGCAACTGGATACTGGCTGTCCAAGCCGACCGTTATGAATTCTCCTACAAAATACGGGGGCAGGGAGCTTCCAATCGCATCGGCTGGGGCCGCTTGGAGCGCGGGGGCTGTTATCGCAACCGGGGCCGACCACTCGGACGGCCCCTCGGCGTTGACCACGGCCACCCGAACCTCATACTCCATCCCGCTCATCGCCCACCGATCCGCGATGATATAGGGCGAGGAGGGCGTGGTGTATTCGCTCCAAGCGGGGACGAGTTGGTTTTTCGGTCGGACCGCGACCTTGTAACTGGTTGCGCCGGGGACTTCGCGCCAAGCGACGGTCAGGCGTCTGTCGGCAGCACTCACGGCGACTTCGGTAGGCGTATCGAGGGCTTCCGTCTTGTCGAGGAGGCTTTCGGCGTACACGCCGCTCGCGGCAGCCAACAGCATGAGCAAGAGAGCAAGTAGCGAAACTCGGGAGCGGATTTTTCGGGGGGGGGGGGGTAAGTTATTGTTTTTCAACGACTTATGAAAATAATATAACATTGCCATCCAAAATCCTAGTATATGATTCCATGCTTGTCGAATGAGGTCGGCGCGGATCAACGCTTCTCGGCCGCTACTCAACGCAGTCCCTAATCAGCGGCGTCATATCTCCGGCCTGCGCCACTTCTGCTAGCTCGGCCACGCTCGCCGCGCCGCTGGCTACGGTCGAGACCCGCTCGTCGGCCAAGACCCAGCGAAACGCGCTCTGCGGCAAAGTGGATTCCTCCTGCTCCAGCCGCGCAATCGTCGCCCACGCTCGCCGCCGCTCTTCCGCACGCTCAAACCGCCGCGCCACGGCCGCTTGCTGTCCCGCGCCCGCCACGTACAGCCCCCCGGCCAGCACCGTCGCCAGCACCACGCCCATATCGCTTTGCGCGGCGGCCGGCAAGACCGCCTCGGCTGCCAACGGCACACAGGGATGGTAGTCGTGGTAGCACAGCACCGCGTCGAATTCGCCGGTCGCGGCCAGCCGCGCCAACAGGGGGATGGCCCGGCCCGTCACGCCGATAAAATCGCACAGCCCCTGTTTTTGCGCGGCGCGCAAGCCCTCCAACGTCCCGCCCTTTTCCACGATTCGCTCCCAACCCGCTAGGTTTACCTCGTGGATTTGCGCCACTGTGAGCTTGGCTTGGCCCAGCAATGCCAAGCTGCGTTCCAAGCTCTGCACGACCGAATCGCGCCGATAGTCAAAGCCTTCCGGCTTAAACCCGACTTTGGTCGCCAAGTAAAAGGGGCGGCACTCCCCGGCCAGTGCCTTGCCCAGCAGCGCTTCGCTCGCCCCGTAGAGCGGGGCCGTGTCGATGTAATTGCAGCCCAAGTCCAGAGCGCGCCGCACAATCGCCCGAGCGTTTTCCTCGGCGCGCTCCGGGTCCTGGCCCCCCAAATAGGCCCCGCCCAAGCTGACCGCGCTCACCTGCAATTGGGTGCGTCCAAATCGCCGATAGCGCATGTGGTTCTCCTTGTGATCACAGCCGTTGGCAAATGACGATTGCTCGATCGCTCCTACCCCGCCACCGGCTTCAACCCCAGCAGCACCAACAGCCACGTGTTGTGCCAGTAGGCGCTGTTGATGTAGGGGTTTTCTGCCGACGGCCAGTTTGTCCAGTAGGTCTGGTTGTGCGGGATGCGGTGATACCACTGCACGAGGGGAATGGAAGGCAGCTCGGCCAGCCAGATTTCCATGGCCGCGCGGAAGAGCGTTTGCAGCGCCGGGTCGTCGGGCGCGGTCTGCCCCATCTGATCGACCAGTGAGTCAAACGCCGGATTCGACCAGCGCCAAAACCGCTCGGAGTGCGTGCCGGTGGGCCGGACGAAGCGGCTGTGGTAGAGCCGCAGGGTGAAGTACGGATCGCGCACGCTCGCGCCATTGCCCATCAAAAAGGCCCGCGCCGCGCCCTGCGCCATACGCGAAAACGCATCGGGCGTCATGCGGAAGTCCGCGTCAAAACCCACCCGCTCCAACTGCGCCACCAACACCGGCGCCAAGTCCGTAAAAATGTCGAAAATGTCGATGACGATTTTGAGCCGCTCGCCCCCTTTAGCCCAAAACCCCGCGGCGTCCTTGGCCCACCCCTTGCGCTCCATAATCGCCGCGGCCTTGGCCGGGTCGTGGACGCCGATCTCGTACTTTTCCACTAAGTCTTGGATCGGGGCGGTGTATTGGCGGATGGGCGGGAAGTCCGGCAGCGGCAGATGCGATTTGGTCCCGGCCCCCTGCCAGCCAATGGCCACCAACTGGTCGCGGTCGATGGCGTAGTTGATGGCGCGGCGAATCTCCGGGTCGTCAAACGGCGGCTCCAAGTTGTTGAACCCCAAGCACACCGGCCACCAGTCGAGATACCCGTGCGGCAACGCGCGCCCGGTCCACGTAGAGACCTGGGGATTGGCGTCGAGGATCGACTGGATGTTCGGCGGCCGGATGTCGAGGCTGGTGTCCATGGCGTTGGAGATCAAGTTCTGCACCCGCTTGGTCTCTTCCATGTGCGTCAGGTAGATGATGCGCTGCACGGCCGGGGGCTGGCGAAAACCCGTTTTCTCCGCCCACCAGCCCGGGCGCAAATCCCACACCCGCTGTTCGGGCACGGAAATGAAAATCTCGTAGGGGCCGCTGGCCACGGGCCAGCCTTTTTCCGCGTCGAAGTTGTTGAACGTCTGCGGGTCTTGGCCCTGCCATATATGCTTGGGTACGATGGGGATGCCGTTGTCGAAATTGTTGGTGAAGTAGCTAAAGACAAAGCGCGGATTGGGTTTGGTCAGCGCGATTTTGGCCGTGTGGGCGTCCGTGGCCACCGCGCTTTGTACCCATGTCTGCATGTCCGTAGAAAAAGACAAGTGGGGCGCGTGGTCCTTGAGCATGTTGATCGTAAAGACCAAATCGTGCGCCGTCCACGGCTGCCCATCGCTCCACTCGACGCCCTCGCGGATGTGGATGACGACCTCGGTGTAGTCTTGGTTGTACTCGTGCCCGGTGGCGATCCAAGGGATGATGTTGTCGGCTTGCGCGTGGTAGGCGTTGTAGAAGTACAGGGGCTCGTACTGGAAGTTCCAACCCGTCTTGGAGACGCCGGTCAGCAAAAACGGGTTAAACGAGTTGTAGTCCTTAATCTGTCCGCTGCAATCCTGCAAGCTCGAACAATCCATGATTAAGGTGCGGGTCCGCGGCACGTTTTTGTGCCCTCCATCGCCGCAGCCGAC
Source organism: Candidatus Latescibacterota bacterium (assembly GCA_965242865.1). Taxonomy (GTDB): domain Bacteria; phylum Latescibacterota; class UBA2968; order UBA8231; family UBA8231. The sequence goes on along the minus strand of CBDETK010000013.1, from coordinate 1,633,681 downwards.
CCATAGTACGCCTAGTAAGCACAACAACAGATTCTGCATGGCCTTCCTTTGGAAAATTATTTTTTCGCGTCGGTCGCCGAGAACACTTCGTTTAGATCGCCGCTGGCGAGCACCGGCGACTCGGCGTACAAAAAACAAGCCACGGCTCGCTCGCCCTCCGTCCGGTAAAACGGCGGCGCGACCCCACATTGGGCCATGGCTTGAGGGCAGCGCAGTACGTAGCGGCAGCCGGCTGTGGACTCCTCGGCCTCGGTATCTTCGACTTCCTTTTCTTCCACCGCTTCGTCGATCCACGCCCGCCCGGGCTCGGGCGCTGGAATCGAGTGAATCAACTCGCGCGTATAGGGGTGCTGTGGGTGCTTGATCACGCGCTCGGTGTGGCCGGCCTCGGCGACGGCCCCGTGGAACAGGATGACGATGTTCTCGCTGACTTGGTACGCGGTCGTCAGGTCGTGGGTGATGTAGATAAAGGAGATGCCGAAATCGCGATGCAGCGCGTGCAGGGTGGAGAGAATGGTGGCGCGGAGCGAGGCGTCCACCATGGATACGGGCTCGTCGGCGATGATCAGCTTGGGCTTTAGCAAGAGCGCCCGCGCAATGGTGATGCGCTGGCGTTGCCCCCCCGAAAGCTGGTGGGGGTAGCGGCCCAGCGTCTCCTCGGGCCGCAGCCCGACCGCGCGCAGGGCCTCGCGTATTTGGTCGTAGGCATCGGACTTGGACGCGGCCAACCCGAACTTCCGCACCGGCGTCGTCAAGATGTGGTCGATCTTGTAGAAGGGATTGTACACCTCAAAGGGGTCTTGAAATATGGCTTGGACGTCCTTGCGGAACTGCTGCCGTTCCTCTGGGTGCAGGTCGAGGACGTTGCGGCCTTGGTAGCGCACCTCGCCGGCGCTGGGGGCAAGCACCCCGAGCAACATGCGGGCGATCGTGGTCTTGCCGCTGCCCGACTCGCCGGCAACGGTGGTAAAGGAGGGCCGATTCGCATCGATCGACAGGGAAAAATCCCCGACGGCGATGGTCTCGGTGCTCGCGCCAAAGCGCTGGCCGCCGCTGCGAAAGACCTTGCGCAGGTGGCGCGCCTCAAGAAGCGGGGGCATCTGCGTCCTCCTCGTGCAACAAACACGACGCCAAGTGGTCCGGGGCGACCGCTTGCAGGACGGGGGCGCGCCGACTACACGCGGGCATGGCTTGGGGGCAGCGCGGATGGAAGAGGCAACCCGACGGCGGGTCCAACAACGACAGCGCGACCCCGGGAATGCCCTTGAACTCGCCCTTGGTCTCAAAAGAGGGAATGCTCGAAATCAAAAGCTGGGTATAGGGGTGTTGCGGGTTGTGAAAAATCTCCTCGACGTGGCCCACCTCAACCAGCTTGCCGCCGTACATGATGCCCACGCGCTCGGCGAACTGCGCCATCAGGCCCATGTCGTGGCCCACCAAGAGCACGGTGGCGTTGAGCTGGTGTTGTAGCTGGCGCAAGGTCTGCATGATTTGCCGCTGCACGACCACGTCGAGGGCGGAAGTCGGCTCGTCGGCCAAGATGAGCTGGGGATCGAGCGAGATGGCTTGGGCAATGCAAACCCGCTGCTTCATGCCGCCGCTCAATTCGTGGGGGTAGAGCCGGGCCACTTCCGGCTTCAGCCCGACCTTGGCCAGCAGCTCGACTACGCGCGCTAGCTGGGCGGCTTTGGGCGGCGGGGGCTGCTCGGTGGCGTGCTCGCGCATCGTCAGCATCAGTTGCGGCCCAATCCGCATCACCGGGTTGAGCGAGTTCATCGCGCCTTGCGGCACCATGGCGACCCGCTTGAGCCGCGCCTGCCGCACTTGCTCGCGGTCGAGTTGGGTCAGGTCCGTGCCGTCGTCTAAGGTCGCGCTGCCGCCGGCGATGAGGCCCGGCGTCTTGATCATCCGCAACAGCGCCAAAATCAACGTGGTCTTGCCGCTGCCGGATTCGCCAACTAGGCCAAAACGCTCGCCTTTGTACAGGGTCAGATCGACTTCGTTCACGGCTCGGGCGATGCCGCGCCGGGTCTCGAAGTGGACCGCCAAGCCGCGAATGGCCAGCAGGACCTCTTTGGCGGCCGTGCTCATACGGCCTTGCGCTGCTTGGGGTTGGCCAGCTCGTCCAAGCCAGCCGCGGTCATCAACAAGCCCACGAAGATCACGCCGATAAAGAAGATCGGAATGGCCCACCACCACCACATGCCGCGGATGAGCGCGCTGAACGTGATGGCCCAGTAAATGGTCATGCCGACCGTTGGATCGTTTTGCGGCCCCAACCCGAGGGCCTCTAGGCCAATTGACGAGAGAATGGCCCAGTTGACCGCATTGGTGAAATTGGCCGCGAGGTACGGCAGCAGGTTGGGAAAAAGCTCCTTCCAGATGATCTCGGCATTGCTCATGCCGTTGAGCTGGGCCATCTGCACGTACGCCCGCTCGCGCATGGTCAACACCTGCGAGCGAATGGTGCGCGTGGGCCACATCCACGCGAGCGAAGCCACCACCAAGGCCATGATGTTGACGCTAATTTCCTCGCGGATCGTCGAGGCGATGGAGACCAGCACCACGAGGCCGGGCACCGTGAGCAGCGTATCCACGAGGCCGCGGATGACCACGTCGACCTTGCCGCCCAGATAGCCGCTCGTAAAGCCGAGGAAAATGCCCAATCCGAGCCCCACCGTGCCGGCCAACAGCCCGATCCGCATCGTCAGCGGCACCCCCACCACCATCACGGCGAGGAGGTCGCGGCCGGAGTCGTCAGTGCCAAAGGGATGCTCCAGCGAGGGGGCTTGTCGGGGCTTGGTGGCCAGCGGCTGGGCCTGCGAGGTATCGACGAAGATCGCCCCAAAGACCCCGAACAGCACGACCAACAGGATCAGGCACAGGCCGGCCACGAGCATCGGGCTTTCGCGCAAGTAGTAGAGAATTTGATCGAAGCGGTTCATGGCTAGTGTTGGCGGCTATGGGAAATCCGCGGGTCGAGCAGCGGATAGAAAAAGTCCATCAGCATCGTCACCAAGCCGATGGATAGGATGAGAATGAGCACTACGCCGTTGATGACCGTATAATCCGAGGCTTGAATGGCCTGAAAGAGCACCGTGCCGATCCCCGGATAGGCGAAAATCACCTCGACGATGACTTGGCCGGCGACCACGTTGGCCAGCGAAAGCCCCAGTGCCGTGAGCTGGGGCAGCAGGGCGTTGCGCAGGCCAAAACGGAAAAAGATCGTGCGGTTGCGCAGGCCATTGGCCTCGGCGAGCGTGATGTAATCCTCGCCCGAGGTCGAGACCATCATCCCCCGCATCCCTAGGGCCCAAAAGCCGACCTGCTGCAATACAATGGCCAGCGCCGGCAAAATCGAATGGTGCAACACATCGAGGACAAAGGCGAGGTTGAAGATCGCCAACATGCCGGGCGAGTACCCGCCCGAGAGCGGAAAGAGGTTTAGCTTGAGGCCCAATATGTAGAGCACGATCAGCCCCAGCAGGTACGGAGGAATCGCCGACAACGTCATCATGGGCACCGCTAGGTTGCGCGTAAAGCGCGGCGCGGCCGGCCAAGCCGACAGGGCGCCCATGAGCGTCCCCAAGGCAAACCCGAGCACCACCGAAATGACCATCAGCCCAATGGTCCAAGGAATGGCATTGCCGATGATCTGCCCGACGCGGGCCGGATAGTTGGCGAGCGAATAGCCCAAGTCGAGCGTAAAGGTGTCGCCGAGAAAGTTGAGGTATTGGACGTGGAGCGGTTTGTCGAGGCCGAACTTGGCCTGATAGGCCCGCACCATGGCCTCAATGCCATCTTGGCGCAACCCACCGCTGGCCGCTAGCTGGCCGAGCTTCTCGCGGATGGGATCGCGGCCCGTACCCAGCCGCGGCACAAAGAAATTCACGCTCGCCGCGGCCCATACTATGATCAGGAAAAGGGCGACCCTTTTGACGATAAAATTCCAAGACATGAGTAGATGTGAGGTAAATTTTGAAAGGTATTTAACCTAGCAAATAAAAATCGCCTCGTCAATTGCGCGGGGGGATGCGGTTACGGGCGTTGGTACTTTTAGACTGTCAATCGAGGTCGTGTACTCAGGGTTTTCTATAAAAGGTCAATCGCCCCCGATGAAGTTGACGATGGCGCGGGCTTCCGCTGGGGTGATGCTCAACGACGACTTGGATGTGCCCGGGGCAAACTGCTGCGGATTGGCGAGAAACCGCTCCAACGCGGGCTGCGTCCCCACCTCGTCGAGCGAGCGGAGGGCATCTGAGAACAGGTAGCCGCCCACCGCGCCGATGCGCCGCCCAAGCACCTCGACCAGATGCGGACCAATGCCGTGTTGCGCGGCAGTCAGGTTATGACACCCGCTGCAATTCAGGTCGTATAGTTGAGCACCAGTCGCCGTGATCGCACCCGCCGTATCCGGGCAGTCAACCGCATAGACATTGCGGTTCTTCAACTTTTTCCATGCTCACCCGAATTAGCCGCTTTAAGCAGCAGACCCATCGGGCATCGGCGTATTGTACCGCCCATCTGAGCTTTGCCATGGCCGCCTTCAATCTGCTGGTGCAATGGCATGGATTCCAGCCCGATGAAAACGGATTCGTCCCGCTGTCTATTGCCGAGTTCGGATTGTAAAACACTAGCACCATTAGTTAGGAAGTCTTAAAGGAACCCTGAATTTCCCAAGTGGTCGATTCATGGCTGACAAATTTTCCTCCGAGGTTAAGCCCTGCCTTGCCTGCCATGACTTCGAGATCAGCATTGATGCCGAAATCGTTCTCGTATCGAAGGTTGAGCGAAAAACTCTTCATGCCGTATTTTATTCGAGCCCTCGCGACTTGTTGCCATGTAGGCTCATGAGGGTACCAAACTAGTTCATCTGGGACTGACGGCTCTGAAGTCCCTTCTAGGGAAATTTGGAAGAGCAAGTGCCGCTGCTTCTCGGTGTCCCCACCCGCAGTGGTGCCAACTTGCTCTCCGGCCTTTCCAGTTGGCACGTTGAGGTTAGTTGAGAACTCTTTTCCCCAGCCCACCTGATGCCCCACATTGACCTCGATGGCCCCCAAGGCCATAAGCAGTTCAATAGCTTCAGAGAACTTGTGTTCAAACGTTAGTTGATGGAACTGAGCAGTCGGGTAGTAGATTTCATGGACCGTAGGGTGACCCACGTAGAGCACACCATCTTGCGGATGCCCTGGAGGAAATAGCAGCTTGGCACTTTCACTTCTCGGGACAGGGAGCACATTGATTCCCTGACTTCGTGCTGCCTTTATCGCTTTGACGATCTGTTCGATCTGTCCAGGGAGAGTCATATAGCGCCAGTATTTCTCAAAGGACTCCTTAACAACTTCAGTCCAATCCACTTCCATAACAGAGTCGTCAGGGTCGTCAACCACAACGATCAATTTCCTTTTAGCATAAGGCATTTTTAAGATAGGTTCTGATCCTTTTCGTTTCATTTTATTTTTCCTTTGTATCCGAATAATTGGTTTGGGTAATCGTCCTTCACACGAAGGTATATATCTAAGTGGATAGGGTAAAGGTCCGTTCAACAACACGTGGTCGGTGCGCTCATGTCCAATGCCGCCTCCGGCCGCACCGTGGAGGATATTGGCTTGGGAATGCTGCGCACCGGTGGGGGCGTGACCGGCTTGATCGAAAGCGGCTACGCCTATCCGGCCGGGGAGCGCAGCGGCGACCACTTCTTCCGCTTTATCGGCACCCGCGCCATGGTTTTCCAGCAGTACGGCAAAGAAGGCACACCCCTCGTCGAAGTTCATACCACCGAGGGCGTACAGTTTTGTGAGGAGCTATCGCACGGCGAGCGCATGAGGGCCATGGTCGAGCAAGCCCTGACCGCCTTGGCGGATGGACGCTCCTTCGCCTCCACTATCGACCAAGCCGTGTGCATCCTCGAAATACAGGACGCAGTGTACGACCATGCCCGCCAGAGCTTGCTGACCAACGGCCCCCATCCCATGGGCATCCCGCCGACCCGCCCGTAGCTATCATGCGGATAGGCGGCGCGACTTGCGGCCTATAGCTGCTTATATAGTTGAATGGTTTGCTGGGCCGCGGCTTCCCACGTGAAGGCGGCGGCCCGTTGTCGTCCTTGGCGCGATAGCCGTTGGCGGAGGGCGGAATCGGTCAGCAGGCGCTGCATTCCGGCGGCTATGGCGGCGGTGTCGAGCGGATCGACGAGCACCGCGCTTTCTCCGGCGACCTCGGCGAGCGAAGAACCGTTCGACGTAAGCACCGGACAGCCGCTGGCCATGGCTTCGAGCACGGGCAGCCCAAACCCTTCTATCAGCGATGGAAACGCGAAAAAGAGCGCGTGGGCAAAACAGGCGCGGATTTGGTCGTCGCTGAGCGAGCCGACGAGGAGCACCCGGTCGTGCAGGCCGAGTTGCCGCGCCAGCCGCACGAGCGCGGGATGGCCCTCGCCGCGGCCAGCCAGCACGAGCGCGAGCGCGGGATGGTCCGGGGCGACTTGGGCAAAAGCGCGCACCAGCCGCGGCAGGTTTTTGTAGGGCAAGCTGTTGCCCACGCCAAACGCAAAAGGCCGGTCGGCAAAAAGCGCGTCCAGGGGCGCGGCCGCGTTGCCCACGCCAAACAGGGCCGGTTCCGCCTTGCCGGTGTGCCAAGCGGCGGCCACGCCATGCAGAATGACCGTGATCTTGTCGGCTGGTACGCCGCGGTTGAGTGCGGCTCGGCGCGTACTTTTGGAGACAGCGACGATGTGGTCGGCCGCGGCCATGGCCCGCCGGATGCCCCAACTGCCGAGCGACCCCTTGACCCACCGCCGCCAGCGTCGGCCATCGGCGAGGTGGGGGTGATCCACCCAGATCAGGTCGTGCAGGGTGATGACGACGCGCCGAGCGCGGACGCCGAGGGGGAGAAAGTGGAACAGGGAGTGGTACACATCCGCGTCGAGCCGATTGATGACCCGAGCGCCGCCGAGGATGTTGTGCGCCGAGGAAATGTCGGACGGGGCGAAAATCTCCCGGAAGTTGGCCTGATCGGCGATGGGGCCATGGCGCGATGGCCGGCGGACGACGATGTACTCGTTTGCGCGGTCTAACTGGGCGATGTGCCGGACGAGATCGGCTGCGTAGCGGCCGAGGCTGGTGGGCACGTCGCGCAGGGAGCGCGCATCAATGCAGATCCTCATGGAGCGGGAGCGAGGGACGCGCAATAGTCCGGGATGTGCTCCAGCGCGGCCCGGGGCCAGACCCGGAAGTCGGCGTAAGCGGCCGCGGCGTACCCTTGAGTCGAGTTGGCATCGGTGAGCAAAGCGATGCCAATGGTTTTTTTCGGCAGGTTGGACGACAAGACGCGCTCGTGATCCCGCTCCAAATCGACTTGCTCTTGCAGCCATTGCCCCAGTTTCTCGGGGCCGCTTTCGAGCACGACAAACCAAGGGCGCGCAATGCCTTTGCGGCGGGCAACCGTGCCTATGGCCAAGGTCGTGCTCCAGACGTATTTGATCTGTCGCGGGATGCCGAGGAAGTTGTGCGAAAAAATGACGTGGACGCCGGCCGCGCTGTCGTTGGTCTCGGTATAGCGCTCGTCGCCGCCCGGCGGCAGGGCGTCGGCGCGCCAGCACCAAGTCATAATGGGGTATTGCCGCGGGTCCCAGTGGAATCGCTTCATGAGGACGACCGAATGGCCAGTGTCTTGGGCGGCTAGGTAGCGGCGCCCGTTGGCCTCGCGGACGGCGTAGAGCTTGGGTTTGTCGTCGTCTTTGCTGCGCCAGCGCCAGCCGCGGGGCAGGCTGTCCAGGGACGTGGTGGCAAAGTCTTCGACGACGATGTACGAGGGGGCTTCGCGCCCACCTCCAGCCGGCGGCGCGTCTTGGGCAGAGGCAGTGTAGAGAGAGAGGACGCAGGAGCCCGCCAGGCAAGCGAGTATGAGTCGGCGCATGGCTCTACTCTTGTGGGTCAGCGCGGGTTTTCTTGTTCCTGAAGGATGGTCAACGCGGTGGAGGCGCGGCGCTGGAGCGCGGTGCGGCTCATGTAGCTGAGACAGGTCCAGCCAATGAAAATCCAGAACACGCGGCGCATGCGGCGCGCCAATCCCACGGACAAGCCCAGCGCGGGGTCGAGCCCCAAGCTGGAAAACAAAAAGACTAAGCTCCCCTCCATCACCCCGATATTGGAGGGCATAAAAAAGAACAGACCGTTGATAACCGCTCCCAGCGCGTTGAGCACAAAGCAGAACCAGAAGCCGATGTCCGCGTCGAGGGCGCGGAGGATGACATAGGTCTCGCAAGTGCCCATAAACCAGCCGATGCTCTGGAAAAACAAAGCCTGCAAGAAGCGGACCCGGTGTAGGCGGTAGAAGGTGCCGATGTTGGTATCGATGCGCGCCGCCCGCCCCATATTGCGCTCGATCAGGTCGGTTCGCAGCCGAGCAAAGCGCAGGAGCTTGAGCAGGGAAGTGAACATGCGCTCTTGGTGCTTGTAAAATAGGTAGAGGGCCACCGGGCTGGTCACGAGCAAAAACGCGAATAAGGCGCGGTACTCCAAGGGAATCAGCTCGGACACGTCGTGGTAGTAAAACAACAGCCCGAGGCCGAGAATGGTAAAAGTCAGGCCGACCACGAGTTGGGCGGTTTTATCGACGACCACCGAGGCCATGCCGCGCGGGCCGGGCGTCCGGTGGGTGAGCAAGTAAGCCTTGACCGGCTCGCCGCCGAGATTGGCCAGCGGCGTTAGCTGGTTGACGGCTTCGCCGGCCAGCTTGGCCGCAAAGAGCACGGGCAGCCGCGGTTTGAACGCGTCGGGTGGGAAGGCAAAGTTCCACGCGACCGTGTTGGAAAGGTGCCAAGCGCACGAGGGCAGCAACAGCAAGGGGAACGTCCACTTGATCGCGTCTAAGTGGTGGAGGACCTCGTCGACGCCGAGCTGGCCGACGAGATAGCCCAGCAGCAAAAAGCCCAGAGCGACCATGGAGACTTGCAGGGCTTTCACGCGGCGTCCTCTCGATTGACGGCCGGGGCCGGAAGCGAGGCAGCTTGCGGTTGGGCGGCGCGCTGGTGGCCCGTCAGCCGATAGTGGGTAGTCAAAACGCCTAGCGCTGCCACGTGGATCAGGACGACCAAGAACCAATACACGACCGCCAACAGATTGGCCACTAAGCCGACGGCAATGAACAACGAGAGGAAGTCGCGCTTGGCCATAAAGCCGGTGCGCTCTAGGAACCGATAGCCCCAGTCCTTTTCGGAATGGGGCACCTTGTTGGTTAGGTCGCCGAGGTAGTATTGCAGGCTGCCGGTGCTGGTTTTCAGGGCGTAGCCGTAGAGCAAGACCAAGGTCAGGACCAGCGAGGCAAGGGCCGAGATGCCGGCGTAGAGGGGCAAGTAATCGTCGGGATAGAGCTGCCGCATCCCGACCAGCAGGGCGGCGTACCCGCAGAGATACGCGAGGTTGTCGGTTAGGGTGTCGAACCACGCGCCAAACCGGGTCTCGGCCAGCTTGACGCGCGCGATCTCGCCGTCGCAGCCATCGAGGATGGAGGCGAACTGCCAGAGGAGACCCGCGCAGGCGAGCCGCAGGTAATCGTCGGGCTGCGTCGCCAGATAGGCGGCGAACAGGCCCGGGCACAGGACCAAGAAAAAGGTCGCCATGTTGGGCGAGATCCCGGTATCGACGAGGAGCTTGCTGATGGGCACGGAGAGGCGCACGTTGAGCAAGCGCGCGACCGTGCCGCTGGTGGCCTTGCTGACTTGGTCGAAGAGCATGTTCTTAGCGGCGCGTGCGCTGCGCTTGTCGGTCACCCGTTGCCACAGGTGCGGCGCGCTGTCTTCGCGGCGGTGTGGACGCGCTGCGAGCGCGTTCCAGAGGGCGCCGGTTAGCGCGTCCGGGGGCAACGCGCCGGCTGCGCTGAGGAACGCTCCGCTGCTAACGCGCCCGCCATCGCTGGTCTGCGCGACCAGGGAGTCTCGTTGCAGGCCCGCGTCCATGAGGGCGCGCAGGGAGGAGTGGTGGTGGACGCAATCGCCCGCGAGCAGCAGCACCGGCGCGTCCGGGGGCCGAGCGGCCTCCGGGGTGGTTTGCTCTACTTGGATGTCGAGGTCGGGAACCGGCGATTTGTCGGTAGGGGCTTGGCCGGGGGGGAGCACGACCAAGACGCGCTTGATGCCCGCGCTCGCCATGGTGCGGATTCCGCGCTGGAGCAGGGTGCGGCCCGCGACCTGCCTATTGATTGCAGCGCCGGCGGGAAAAACCAAAATTCCTTGCTCAATGGCGTGCTTTCGCATGCGGTTGCCGTTCAATTGGGAGGTATAAATAAAAGAGGTGCTGTACAAAGAAACACCTAAGATAAGGAATTTTGCCTAGTTTGTCGTACCTTAAATTCTATGGGGCCGTTGAGTTACAATCTCATGGCGGTTAAGACCCTCACCGGGCTGCTTGTGGTCTGCTGGGCGACGGCTAGCAGTGCCCAGCGGCACACTTGGCAGATCGGCGGCGCGGGCTTGGCTTGGAGTGAAAACGATTCCGCTGTGGTGCTCGTTGATTTCGATTCAGTGCCCGGCGCGATCCAACCTGTCTATATCGACCCCAACCAAAGTTTGCTCGCGCTCTTGACCGGCTGGGAACCCCTCAAAGAGCCGCGCGAGTTGTCCTATGTTGAGGGCGAGACGCCCCGGGCTTGGAAGGGTTCGCAGGGCAACGAGACGACCGCCCACAATGGGACCTATATGGTCGATGGCGACAGTATGTCGTTCAATCCGCCGGTCTCGTCCAATCCCGAATCCGTCTGGTACACCATTGATCTGGGCGTACCGGTGCCGGCGCATCGCTTTGGTTTTTTTACGCCGCCGCGGGGCTTTCGCGCCGACGGGATTCCCTTTGCCCAAGATGCCGTGCCCGCCTACGAGGTATCCATCGCCGCAGCAGGCGACCCCAGTTGGCTGTTGGGCAGCCAGCCGTACAAGCGAATTGGCCCGCTGATCGCCGATGTAGCCGAAAACTTTGCCGCCCGAGTGCAGATCGAGTTCCCCAGGCAATACGTGCGCTTTGTGCGCTACAAGCGGAAGACATCGCTTTTGGATTCGGCCGAGGGGCAGACCTACAGCACCGGCTCTGGGGCGGCTTTCAAAGGCTCGATCGGGGATTTCGAGCTTTTTGGCGAGGGGGTGCCGCGCCGGGCGGTGTACCGCTCGCGGATTTTCGACTTGGGTGCGCCCCGCAACTTTGGCCGCTTGTCTTGGGCGGCCACGCCGTTGCGCGTGGTCGATGGCGAGCTGGTGGAGGCCCCCGACGCCGAGGTGGGAGTTGAAGTGGAGGTGCGCACAGGCCGCGATGGCGATCCGAACATCTACCACGAGTACACGGACCGCGGCGGCGAGGAAGTGGTGACGCGCACGCGCTACGATTTGGTGCTGCAGCCGCGCTGGCGCGCCGGGCGTCAGCGCGATCCCCGGCCGGGCATGCGCGCCTCCATTCAGTACGATAGCGCCAATTGGTCGTTTTGGTCGTTGCCCTTTGCCGAACCGGGGCCGGCGATTGGCCTCAAAGGGGGGACCCATTTCCAGTTGCGGATTGCGCTCCACAGCGAGGACTTTGCCGCGTTCGTGCGGCTCGACTCGCTGTGGATTGAGACCGCGGCGCTGCTGGCTAGCCGGGTCGTGGGCGAGGTGGCACTGGCCGGCGCTGTGCGGCCGGCGGGGGGCTTGACCCAAGTGCCGTTGGGGCAAGCGGCCGAACTGATCTACGACATTCGCGGCGAGTTTGCCGCTGCGGAGACGGGCTTTGACGCGCTGCGGATTCGCACGGGTACGCGTGCGGCGTTTACCCGGTTGGAGATGGGGGATCCTCCGGTTGCGGTCGAGCCGGTTGAAATCGTCGAAGGCGCGGAGGAACTAACGGTCGTGTTGCCCGAGCGGGTCGGCCCGGGGTCCGCGGCCGGGGCGCGCGTAGTCTTTGTCGCCGAGGTGTTCGCGCTGGCTTGGACGTTTTCGGGTGAGGTCTATAATGCTGGCGTCGATGCGCTGGCCCAGCCCGTCGAACCGGGCGATGCCAGCGCCGAGCTGGGGACCAATAGCCTGCGGATCTTGGGGATGGCCGGGCAACGCGCTGAGCCGGTGGTGGGGTTGAATTTTTCCTCTAGGGTGCTGACGCCCAATGGCGACGGGGTTCACGACGAGATTGAGATCGGCTATGCACTGGTAGGGTTGCCCGAGGCGGTGCCCGTAGCGTTCAAGGTGTATGCGCTCGACGGGAGGCAGGTGGCCCAGCGGTCGTTGGGGGCGCAGCGTTTCGGGGCGCAGCGGGTGCGCTGGGATGGGCGAGATCGCGATGGGGCTTTGTTGTTGCCCGGCCTCTATCTAGTGGAAATAGCACCCGAAGCCGAGCGGACGGGACGCCGGCGGTTGCGCCCGTTAGCCCTGATTTACTGAGATGGCGCTGCGCTCGTTGTACGCACTCCTACTGGGAATCGGAGCGGTGGGGGCCGATGAGCTCCGCTTCGACAGTGCGGCCGCGTGGCAGACTTGGCAGATGCCCAATGATTTGGTGCAAATTGATGCCGACGGCAGGCTGCGGCTGACCAAGTTCCGCAAGGAGATCAACGCCGTGGCCAACGCTGGAGACTTTCGCCATCCAACTCAGGAGCGCGGCGAGGTGACCGGCGGGATCTGGGAGGCCAAGAGCAATCCGCAGACAGCAGATTTGATCGTCGATGGCGATGTGACAACCTGCTGGCAACCCGACCCCGACGATGCGCTCGATCAGTGGTCCGTGCAGATAGATTTGGGGCGTCCGGTGCTGGCGCGTCAGATTCGCTTGCGCTTTCCCGACCACGAGGGGGCGCGGCCCTTGCGGCAATTCAGCGTCTTTGTCGCCTCGGGCGCCCGCATCCAAGCGCTCAACGATGTATTCAAATTTGAAGCCGTCTATCGCACCTCCAGACCCAACAGCGCGACCGAACTGGTGATTCCCTTGGAGTACCTAAGAACCGACAGCACCTACGTACTCGACGAGGGGTTGCAGCTCGATTTAGAGCGCGAGAAGCGCTTTCGAGTGATCCAGTACATCATCATCGAGATTGACGAACACACCCCGGGCGTGGGGCTAGCCGAGGTCGAGGTCTTGGCGGTGGGGGACAATGTGAGCTTGGGCACGGCGGGTCGCGGCGGCAGTTTTCTCGAAGGCGGCCGGACTACGGGCGCGGCACTAATGTTCGACGGCAATATGGACAGCTTCGCGCTGCTGACCAGTGCCGAGGGCGGTTGGCTGGAGGCCGGCGTGTGGTGGCGAGTGGATTTAGGGGCGGTGTTTTTCCTCGACGAGTTGTTCATGTACTTCAGCCAGCTAGGCGAAGGGCTGCGCAGCCAAGTCCAAGGCGGCAATCCCTCGGCGGCTGGCGGGTTGTTTTTAGTGTCCGATGGCCGCCCAGCCGCTAGCTCGGGGTTGCCGGTCCCCGAGCGGACGGACTACGAGGTTCTGGTCGAAGATAGCTGTCGGCCCCAGTGCCTCGGCCGGCTCTTTCATCAGCGCTATCTGTTCGCTCCGCGCAAGGTGCGCTACGTACTTTGGCACGAAATTGACGGGACGCCGCCGGGGTTTGGTTGGGGCTTGGAGGCGATGCTTTTTTCCGCGGGGCATCCGGCCCAGGTGAACATGCGCTCGGGCTTTATCGACTTGGCGTCGCAGGCCGGCAACGGCCGGCCCCAAGTGATCGAGCGGATTACATGGGAGGCCGACCTGCCTCCGCAGACCAAAATTCAACTGCGTTCGCGCTCGGGCAATGCCCTGCAGGAAGTGTACACGTTCTTAGATCGCAAAGGCGACATCGTCTCCGAGGAGAAGTGGAACAGCTTGCCCAAGGTCTTAAAAGGTGCCATTGATACGACCTGGGTCGTCGGCGAAGATTGGGACGCTTGGAGCAATGTGTATCAGGCGTCGGGCGAGCCCTTCCAATCGACGAGCCCGCGTCGCTTCGTGCAGTTGGAGATGATTCTCGCCACGGACGATCCGCAGGTGGCGCCGACCGTGGACGCGCTGACCCTAGCGTTTACCGACGCGCTCGTGCAGTCGGCGCGCGGGCAAATCTGGCCGCGGGAAGCCCGGGTCAATGAGGATACGCGCTTTACCTATACGCTGTGGCCGGGCACCGACGGGCAGGACAGCGGCTTTGATCGCTTGCGCTTGCAGATTCCCGGCGCGACTGCGGGCGAGGTGGCCCTGCGGATCGGCGGAGCGGAGGTTGCGCCCGAAGCGGTGCAGTTGCACGGCGATTCGCTGTTGGTCTTGTTGCCGCGCCGAGTGGTCGCTGATTCAGTGGAAGTGGATTTTACAGCGCGGCTTTGGGACAACGCCGCGCTGTTCGCGCTCGACCTAGGCTTGGGCGAGCGCCCTGGAATCTGGCAGTCCGTCGTGCCAAGCGAGCGACGGGCCAATGTCGTGTTGTTGCCCGACCTGCCCCGCCAGACGGCACTCGTCGGCGAGGTGGAGATCGCGCCCGTGGCGTTTACGCCCAACGGCGATGGGGTCAACGACGCGGTGGAGATTAGCTTTATGGTATTCAAGGCCCAGGGCATCCAGCCACAGGTGCAGATTTTTGACGTCGCCGGCCGGTTGGTGGCCCAGCCTACGGGGAGCGAGGTTGCTGGGCGCTGGCACTTTCGCTGGTCCGGGCGGACTGGGGGCCGTCAGTTGGCAGGGCCGGGGATGTATCTTTGCCTCATTGACCCGGGCACGGCGAGCCAGAGCGAGGCGGTCTTGCGGCCCCTTGCTTTGGCCTATTAGTTCCTCAACTCAACCAAACAAAGGTGGATAGCATGGCAGTTAAAACCTGTTTGATGATAGGGGCCAGCGGCATGGCCGGCGGTTGGATCGGGCGGATGACCGAGCGTCTCGGCGACCGAATCCAGATCGTCGGGCTAGTGGATGTCAACGAGGAAGTGCTCGCGGCCCAAGGGGCCCAGCTCGGCTTGGGGGCCGAGCAGCTCTTTGCCGATTACCAAGAGGCGTGCGCTAAGGTGCCGGCCGATTTCTGCGGCATTGCCACCCCGCCGCAGTTCCACAGCCCGCAGGCCATCGCCGCGCTGGAAGCGGGGATGCCGGTTATTTGCGAGAAGCCGATTGCCGACACCTTAGCAGCGGCCCAAGCCATGGCGGCCCAGGCCGCGGAGACCGGGTTGCCGTGCGCGATCATCCAGAATTACCGCTACGCGCCCAACAAGCAAGAGGTGGTGCGGCTGCGCGAGGAAGGGTGCTTGGGGCGGTTGCAGCACATCGTTGGCCGCTACGCCTGCGATTATCGCGAATACTTATCGTGGGGCAAGGCTTGGCGACACGACATGGATTTCAGCTTGCTCTTTGAGGGCGCGGTGCATCACTTCGATATGATGCGCTTTTTGTCCGGGGGCGATTGCGAGGTGCTGCAAGGGTTTGGGTGGAATCCGGCGTGGTCGAGTTTTAAGCACTATTCGAGCGGGTTTTACCTGATGAGGATGGACAATGGAGTGCATACGGCCTACGAGGGAAACAGCTCGGCCGCCGGGATTACGAGTTGTTGGCAGCGCGAGTACTATCGCCTCGAATTCGAGGAAGGGACGGTGGAGATCGGAGCGGGGGACGAGGTGCGAGTGTATCGAGTGGGGGAGGAGGTGGAGGTATATGCGGCACCGGCTATGGAGTGGGCCGGGCACGACTATTTGTTCAAGGAGTTTGTGGATTGGCTGGAGGGCGGTGAGGCGTCGGCGACGCGGATTGAAGACAACTTGCAGAGCTTCGCGTTGGTGATTGCGGCGATGGAGACGACTGAGGATGGGGAGCCTAAGCGGATTGCGGAGTATTTATAGAAGGCGCACGGCTCGGGGCTTGATTGGCCACAAAAGGCACAAAAGGCACAAAGAGGGCTTTAGAAACATGCCGCTGAGTCGCTTGAGCGTATCCATAATGCCCTCTCAGGTGATAGGGTTGATTGCCCTCAATTAAAGTCTGCGCCTAGGGCGATGCAATGGGGAGCGCGCGCATTCGCACCTCGATTTCGAGGTGGGTTGCTCCGCCGCCTTGGCGGACGCCGCGCGTCGGCGACACGTCTCGGTAGTCGCGCCCAATGGCGATGCACACATTGCCCGTGCCGGCGAGGTGCTGGTTGGTCGGATCAAAGCCGACCCAGCCAAGCTCTGGCAACCGGCATTCGACCCAAGCGTGCGTAGCGTTGTTCAAAGCCTGTTCGCTGGATTGGGCTGAGTGCAAATAGCCCGAGACATAGCGGGCGGGGATGCCCCAAGAGCGGGCGATGGCGAGCATGAGGTGAGTGTAGTCTTGGCAGACTCCCCGGCCTGTTTCGAGGATGTGCTCGACCGGGGATTCCGCTGAGGTGCTGCCCGGGATGTAGTGCAAGCAGCGGTGGAGCGCGTGCGACAGTTGCAGCAGGCTTTCGAGCGGGTCGTCCAGCGGCGCGATGCGATGCCGCTCGACAAACGCGGCGAGCGCAGGCGAGGGACGCACCAGAGCACTCGGATGCGTGAAGTCCCAATCGGCGAAGGAACCTTCGCGGGTGCCGAGGGCCTCCCAAGCCCCGGTGGGCAAGCGTCTTGGGAGCGGCGGCGCGGGCGTCGCCTCGACCGTGGAGCGGGTCGCGATCTCCAACGTTTGGTGCGCTCGGTGGAGATCGAGCAGATGGCGCGCGTTGCCAAAACAATCCGTCGTGCGGGTTAGGCTGGCCGGGGGTTGCGTCTCAATCTCGAAGTTGAGCAGCCGCTGCCCCCGGCCTTTGCGCGGCTCCAGACAGAGGAGCATCACGCACTGCTGTACTGGGGCGGTGTAGCAGTAGCGAGAGATGTGTTCGATCTCATAACGGACGGCTCCGGTCATGGTCAGTGTACCGGGGAGTCCTCAATGGCGTACGCGATGTACGCGGCGGTCACGAGCTCGTGGAGCTTCCGGCAGTGCTCGCCCACTTGCGCGAGGAGGGCTTCGCGGTCGCTCCGGTCCGGCCACTCGTAGCGGATTAGGGCGCATAGCCGGCCGGCGAGTCGCTCGGCGGCTGCGCCGGTGCTCGCGTTGGCCACAGGAGGCACAAAAGGCACAAAAGACGCAACCGCCGCCCCGGTGCGTGCGTTAGAGCGCGCACCAATGGCCGCCAGTTCCGCTGCCAGCGCGTCGAGTGCGCGGCACAGCGAGCCGGGCAGCAGGGGATCGGCGACGAGCAGGTCCAGCACTTGATCCGGCTGGATCTCGACGCTGTAGCTGCGTTTGTACGCGTCGAATGCTTGGCATGAACGCAGCAGGCTCGTCCAGTCGGCGTCCGAGGTTTCGCCCTGGGTGCGGCCGGCCGCGAGCTGGGCGAGGAGCAAGGCGACCCGCAACTGGGCGCGTTCAATGAACCGTCCGAGCCGCATAAAACGCCAGCCCTCGTCGCGGTACATGGTTGCTTCGGCCACCCCGGTGAAGGTGTTGATCTCCCGCGTAGTCTCTGCGTAGAAGTTTTCCGGCGACACCTTCCAAATATCCTCGATGTCGAGATCGCAGAGCCGCAGCCAAGCCAAGTTCAGGCAGGTCCACATTTCGGAGCTAATGCAGTGGCGCACTTGGCGGGCGTTCTCCCGGCCGAGGGCAAAGCAGTTGCGCACTGAATCGAGATTGTCGCGATCAAACGTGAGATCGCCGGCCAAGGTGTAGGAATCGGCGAGGGTGTAATCGTCGCTTTCGCCGGATTCGAGGTCGCCCCCGGGCGGCTGCCGGCTCAGACCGGCGTAGAGCCGGCTCCAGCCGAAATAAATCTCCGAGAGCGGCCGATCGACCAAAGCCTCCACCTGCAACTGGAGCAAGCGGCACAGGTGCTCTGCCCGCTCTAGGTAGCGGCCCAGCCAATAGAGGCTTTGTGCGCTGCGCGAGAGCATTGGGGTCAGTCCTCCAGTACCCAAAGGTCTTTGCCGCCGCCCCCTTGGCTGGAGTTGACGACCAAGCTGCCCCGGCGCAAGGCCACGCGGCAGAACCCCCCGGGCACGATGCGCGTCTGGCGGCCGTGGAGCACGAAGGGACGCAGATCGACGTGACGCGGTTCAAAGCGGCCTTCAATCAGGCAGGGTGCGCGGGACAGGGCTTGGACTGGCTGGGCGATGAAGTCGGCCGGGTCGGCGCGGACCTGCTTGGCGTACTCGGCGCGCTCCTCGGGCGTGGCGTGGGGGCCGATCAACATGCCGTAGCCCCCGGACTCGCCCACGCGCTTGACCACCAAGTTTTCTAGGTTGTCGAGGGTGTACTCTAGATCCTCGGGCCGGCGGCAGAGGTGGGTCTCGACGTTGGGCAGCAGCGGCTCTTCCCCCAAGTAATAGCGGATCATGTCGGGCACGTAGGCGTACACGCTCTTGTCGTCGGCGACTCCTGTGCCGGGCGCGTTGCCCAAGGCCACGTTGCCGAGTTTGTAAGCGTGGAGCAGCCCGGGCACCCCGAGCAGGGAGTCTGGGCGAAAGACGAGGGGGTCGAGGAAGTCGTCATCGACTCGGCGGTAAATCACATCGACGCGCCGCAGCCCCTTGGTGGTGCGCATGTACACGAAGCCGTCGTTGACTAGCAGGTCGCGGCCTTCTACGAGCTCGGCGCCGATTTCTTGCGCGAGGAATAGGTGTTCGTAAAAGGCCGAGTTGTAGACTCCGGGCGAGAGCAGGACGATGCAAGGGTCGGTGCGTCCACCGGGGGCGAGGTCGCGCATGGTTTCGAGCAGTGCTTGGCCGTAGTGTTCGACCTCCCGCACTCGGCAGCTCCGGTAGAGGCGGCGCAAGCTGGTCTTCACCACCTTGCGGTTGGCGATCATATAGGACACCCCCGAGGGCACCCGCAGGTTGTCTTCGAGCACTAGGAAGCCATTGTGGGTACGCACCAAGTCCGTGCCGCAGACAGCGACCCAGATACCGTGGGGCACGGAGACGCCGCGCATTTCAGTGCGGTACTGGGGACAGCCGCGCACCACATCGGCCGGGATTACGCCATCGGCGATGATGCGGGCCTCGCTGTACACATCCGCTAGGAAGCGATTGAGAGCACTGATGCGCTGGGTCAGGCCGCTTTCGAGATGCCGCCACTCAGCACCGGAAAGGATCCGGGGAACGCAGTCGATGGGAATGATGCGCTCGTCGGCCTCGTCGTCCCCATAGACGGTGAAGGTGATGCCTTCGGTAGAAAAGGAGTGCGTTACCCGCTCTTGGATCGCGCCGAGCTCGTCGGCGGAAAACCGGCGCAGGGCGTCGTATAGCGGACGACAGTCTTCGCGGGGCGCACCGTCGGGCTGGAACATTTCATCGTAGATTGCGGCGTCGAGATCGTAGGCGTCGAAGTGCATGGAGCGACTCACTGGGGCCAGAGTAGGTTCACCTTCCGTCTCTCGCTCATGTCGTCGTCTTATTCTTTACTTTTTTACGACTAAGTGGAGGAAAACCCATACCCTCCAATACGAACTGACTCGTTTGCCTGTCGAGCTTTTTTAATCGGCCAGCAAACCCTCTCAGATTGCCGAACGGCTTCAGTTGATGTTTCTCGTGCAATTCTTTGTTGACCTCTTCCGCATACTTGAGAACACACGCGATAGCTTTTCGGATATCGTCACCATCTGCCATCTTACCGTGCATAATACTGTCTCTAGTTTTTTCTGCTTTTTCCAAATCCTTTCGTGCGGTGTTCGGAAGAGGAATCTCGAATATAATCTCATAGAACTCAACAAATTTATCGCGAGTCATGTGTTGTTTGTCGACTGCTTTTCTTGCGAGTTCGGAATCAACTCGATAGATCTTCACTGCGCCACAATAGAGTGCCATGTTTTGACCCAGTTCCAAGCGGGAGAATACGTAGGCGAGGCACACCTCTATTGGAAACTCGTCCAATAGCTTCGGAATGTGTTCAAAATACTCCTGTATTTCTTGTGAACATTTATTGTACTCTTGCTTAAGGTGCGGCTTTAAAAAGGACCGCTTTGATTTGTCTTGCGTTGGCATCAGTTTCTTACTCCTGATTAGCAACTCGTCTGTGCGAACTAACTCGCGTAGTGAAGTGAGAAGTCCTGCCTATTTGCCGGGCGTCAGGGAGCCACCCCTGTGCCGAAGAAAGGCTATTTTAATTCAGCAAGTGACCCGACAAGGCGGGCACTACTAATGGAGACAGCGAAATAAAAAAGGATATATTCCGCCCTTGTCAATCAAAAAATTGCTCCGTCTTAAAAAATCTCCTAACACAGATGACAAGCAGCCCAAAGAAGACGAACACAAAAAGGCCCCGACGGTAGAAATACCATCGGGGCCTTCGCTTTCGCCAGTCATGTACATGATCGGCTGTTGGTTTACGTGAGAGCGGCTTAGTCCCTATCGATGCGGCGATTGGTAGCGTCGATAGCTTGCCGCCGTTCGGCAGTACGCTCAAGACGGTCCAAGCGGCGGTCTAACTGCTCGGCGATTGCACGCGCCACAGCTACGGCCTCAGCCGAACCACAGCTTCAAGGCGAACTGACCGAGCAGCGACGTGATTAGCAGGCCGATGATCCACCGTTGCGCTGCTTCTATGCGATCCAGCCGCTTGTCCATCGAGTCAAAACGCTTGTCCACGCTATCAAAACGCTTGTCCAGTTGTTCGGCGATGCCTTCAAGCCGTCCTACACGGCGGTCAAGGTCGCGGTCGAGGTTCTGATCCAGCGTCGGGGTGCTCATGGTCAACTCCTGTGAATAGATGGAAAAAGCCCCTGTCGGACGCGGAGCGGCGTCCGACAGCCGAAGAGGAAGATACGAAAATTCGGGCGCGATTCAAGCGGCTTTGCTTCAATAAAGATCCTTCTGCCGCAGCCCCTCCACCGTGTCTTCGGGTCAATGCCGTTGTAGGCGCGCTCCTCCGCGCCCTCCGGGTAGAAGGACCGCCGGTCAGCCGTCATGCGAAACCCCTCCGGTCCCTCCCAGCCCTCAGCGTGAGAATCCTCAATCACGCACAGGCCGCCGTACTCGGGCCGCGACCCGGTCAGATAGAACCACTTGCCCGACAGCCACGACCCGCGATTGAGAACGTCGCCCGAATGCTTGATCGCGGTCGAATAGCCGCACCAGTCGGTGTGCCACGCCACAGGAGCGGAACCGGTCCGGCGTATCAAAAAAGAACAAATAAATCCCCTTACTACACGACACCAGCCTCCAGCCTTCCAAGGATCGAGGGTATCTTGCCCTCGTCGAGGGCGGGACGCCCTCGATCCCAGGTGGTAGATATTCGTTTTGGCCATGCTACCTAGACGGTTGTTGACAGTGTACAAGTAGTACAATTCATTACGATCAAAAAGAGGCTGCTATGTCCGATCTGAGTGATCGCGTGGGTCGCATAGAGGGGGTGCTCAATCATCTGGCGACCAAATCTGATATTGCCGAGGCTAAGTCGGAGTTGCTCGTGCAAATAGCTTCTATTGAAGGGCAATTGAGCATCTTGATTTGGGCTATCCCGGTTTTCGTTGCCATTGCTTCTTTAATCGTGCAATGGGCCGCTCCCTATCTGTTTCAACGCAAGGGCTAGACATAAGGACGAGGAGGCGATGAATTTGCAAGCAACCCCCGTGTCAATCACGCTGGCACGGGGGTTTTTATGTCAAAGTAGCCACTACCTTTTCTTAAATCGAAATCGACACGACTCCAACTCGCGCTCCGCCGCCTCATTCCGCCGTCAGCACCGGCGACTCGGCCGCACGGGCATAGAGGTCGGCGAATTCGGTACTGCTGTCGTCGTCGAGCAGTTCGGTGTTCGAGCCCCATTCGTCAACCGGATGGTTGCCGCTCTGGAAGAAGGCCCACTTCTGCCCGGAGTTGGCAAAGTAGATGTTGATGCCGCCAGCGCGGGTGACCTTAATCAGCCGTTTGGGCAGGCGATGATCGGCTTGATCGACGCGGTATTTTGCCAGTGCCTCTTCGTCTATTTCAATGCCCAAACCCGGGGCTTCGGGCACCCGGGCGTGGCCGCCGATGACCTCGATCCGCTGCTTGAGCAGGCTGTGCTCGTACAGCTCGTGGCAGGTGATGGTGGGCCACTGGGCTTGGACTAACACCGCGCTCAAATGCAGGGAGAGTGCAGTGGTCGGCCCGGCCCCGACCATTTGCAGGAAAAAGGGCATCCGCAGGGCCGCGCACGTGCGGCCTTGGCAGGTGATCTCGTTGACGCCGCCGCCCAAGACCCAGCCATCGCAGACGCCGCCCAATTCCAAGCCCTCGCGGGGGTGGATCGCGCCGTAGTGGTGGGCGATGGCCGTGTTGATCTGGGTGCGGAGGAAGCGGTTGCCAGAGGCGTCGTGGCGTGGAATTGGGTCTTCAAAAATTTTGATTTTGGGGAAGGTCTGCTCCAGTTCGCGCAGCAGGGGGATGGCGTTGGAGGCATTGTTCAAAAAGGCGTTCCAGTCGGCGTCGATGCGGAAGTGATCGGGCGTGACGGCACTGATTTGGCGGATGGTCTCGCGCACGTCGAACCACGGCCGAGTCTTGATTTTCATGCAGGTGTAGCCGAGGGCCACTGCGGTTTGCGCCTCAATGGCGTATCGTTCCGGCGTCATATCGTGGTCCCAAAACGAGATGGCGCACCAGTCGCGGCACTTGGTGCCCAACAGCTTATAGAGCGGCACACCGGCCAGTTTGCCGGCAGCGTCGAAAAGGGCCATCTGTAGGCCCGCGCCCAAGGAGTCGTCCCACATAGCGGCAAAGGGCGATTGGCCGACGACGCGCTCGTGGGCTTGGACGCGACCCCAAGTATAGTTCTGAATGGTCTCGCCCCAGCCGACGACGCCGGCGTCGGTTTCGACGCGGGTGATTTCAAGCTCGGACCAGGTGTGAATGCCAGCGCGTTCCATGTCGCGGCGGACGCGCTCGACAAACGGCACTTGTAGGGTAAAGCGTTCGACGTGCGTGATGCGGGCAGTCATGTTGGTCTTCCTTGGTGTTGGGTGATGGAAACCGCGTTGGCTAAACGCGGGTTGCAGGCCTAGCGCGGATCGCGCTCTAGGTTGAGCGGCACTGCGTAGCGCGGGTCGGCGACCGGGCGACCGGGGAGCGGCTCCTCCAGAAAGGTGATGCTCTCGTAGTAGTCATCCAGCGCGATAAACAGGCCCACGCTTTCGGCCCATTCCCGCATGCGCCGGTTGCAACTGTGCCGCCACGACAGCACTTCGATACGCCAGCCTTTGCGGTGCATGCGCTCTAAGTCCGCGTGAAAGCCGACGCCGTCGGTAAAGCCGCTGCCGTCTCCGGTCAGCAGCACTGCGATGCCGGGGTCGCCGTTGTAGTCAACGGTATCGCGGAGCATCTGCGTCTGCAAGAGTTGGTCCACGCCCTGCTCACCGCCTTGCACCCGGCCGCGCTCCAACAATTCAACGGTAACGCCTTCGTTTTCGAGGCGATTCCACACTTGGCGCATCTCGGGCGGAATGGAGCCGACGGCAACCGCGTGTTGCACTGGGCGGTTGGCGCGGGCCAAGGCCAGCAGATTGCGGAAGTGAATGCGCATCCGCGACCGCACCTGCTCGCCCTCTCGCTCCACCGCGGCCTCTTGTGCGCTGATGAAGATGTTGGAGGTGTCCCAATAAATGAAAATTTTAGCCATTGGCGTCTGCTGTGCTAGGGAGTTTAATCTAGTCTGTGCCGCCACCTGCCGCAACGCGATTCGCTTGACGCGCCTAGTGCTCCGCTCTTAATTCCCCGCTTCACTTAGCTAAAGGAATGCAGTCGAGAGACGCAGACTATAGGCGATAGGCGGGCGAACAGGGGACGAGTGGCGGAGAGCTTCTTCCGCTTTGCCCCACTGCCCGGACGACGGCCCGGTTGAGGTCTATGCGTCGCAGCACACGCATCCGCATTTTTCGCCGGATGAGGGCTATGTGGTCTTGGATAGAATACGTTAAAGGAGATTGATATGCCTACTTCTACCATTTTGTTCGGGGGCTGCCGCGCCAAGCTCGGCGGTGTCGCGGCGGATTCCGTTGACTTGATCGTTACTTCGCCGCCTTATGCCAATCAGCGTGCCAGCACCTATGGCGGGGTGAATCCGGACAATTATGTGGCTTGGTTTTTGCCGATTGCCGATGAACTACAGCGCGTCCTCAAGCCGAGCGGCACCTTCATTTTGAACATCAAGGAATGTGCTGTTAAAGGGGAGCGACACACCTATGTGCTGGAATTGATCTTGGCCCTGCGGCAGCGGGGTTGGCTGTGGACGGAGGAATTTGTATGGCACAAAAAAAACTGCTATCCCGGCAAGTGGCCGAACCGTTTCCGGGATTCTTGGGAGCGGCTGTTGCAGTTCAACAAGCAGCGCAAATTCAAGATGAACCAAGAAGCCGTGATGGTTCCGGTGGGCGACTGGTATGTGAATCGAATGAACAACCTAAGCGCGACGGATCGCCAGCGCGACGAGTCCAAAGTCGGCAGTGGCTTTGGCAAGAAGGTAGAAAACTGGCTGGGACGCGATAAGGTGTATCCCACCAATGTGCTGCATCGAGCTACGGAATGTTCCAACCGCAGCCATAGTGCGGCTTTTCCACGCTGGTTGCCAGAGTGGTTTATAGATTTGTTTACCGATCCCGGCGATGTAGTGTTGGATCCGTTTATTGGCTCGGGGACAACAGCGTTTGCCGCGCTTGACAAGGGACGTCATGTCATCGGCATTGAGCTACATGAGCCGTATTACGAGGAGCTCCAGAAGAAACTCAACCAGAACTTGAGGTTGGCATTATAGCCGTCCTAAATGACTTGAAAGCGTGGAATGTTCATCGGCCCTGTTTTTTTATGAGGAGTCATTCCCGCGAACGCGGGAATCCAGTCTTGAATGAGGTAGAATTGCTATATAGCGAGTGTGTTTCCCGCGACGCGGTGTCTCTTCGCCGCCTATCGG
This sequence comes from Candidatus Latescibacterota bacterium, assembly GCA_965242865.1. Lineage (GTDB taxonomy): Bacteria > Latescibacterota > UBA2968 > UBA8231 > UBA8231. The sequence continues at coordinate 1,608,839 of CBDETK010000013.1, read as the reverse complement.
CCATGTCTGATTACCTTCGAGAAGTTGGCGAGCAACATCAGAAGCGGTTTGGGCAGTTTTTTACACCGGATGAAGTAGCCGCTTTTATGGTGGATTGGGTGCTAAATTCAGGGGTGGATGCAGTATTTGATCCGGCGTTTGGATTGGGTGCGTTTCGAGACGCGATTGATGACCGCACAGGCGTTCGGTTCACAGGGTGTGAGGTGGATTCTACCATCGTCGAGTTCTGGGAGCGGAATACAGGAGAACGCGCAGATTTTATCGCAATTGAGGACTATTTGCTTGCTTGGGGCGGCCAATACGCCAGTATCGTTTGTAACCCACCGTACATGCGCTTTCAGAAGTTTCTGAATCGGGATGTAGTCGTCCGAGAGTTTGAGAAAAATCTCGGCATAAGGCTCTCTGGATACGTGAACACCGCGTCGGCCTTCCTACTCAAGTCGCTTTCCGAACTTTCTACACGTGGCCGCTTGGCGTATATCATGCCGCTCGAATTCTTGAATACGGGATACGGCACATTGGTAAAGCAAAAACTCGTTGAGTCCGGCCACTTGTGCAGCATTATCAGCTTTGATTGCGAGAAAGACATTTTCCCGGATGCCACCACGTCTGTGGGAATCATTTTATACGACAAAGCAGCTTACCATATCGACGTCCAGTTTTTTCGTTTGCGATCGGTGAACGAACTCGCCTCATTCGACAGCCTACAACCCGTTGCTGAAATTCCTCAATCGGCATTGGATCCGCAGGTCAAATGGCTGCCTCATTTTCAGGGGACAGCATTCAGCGTCGACCGCCAAAAGACGACCGCGCTTGCATACTTTGGCAAGTTTAGCCGCGGCATCGCCACTGGTGCGAATGCGTTTTTCGTCCTAAACCCTACGAGTATAGCAGCAAGACGCCTCCGTGCGACCGAGTGCATGCCTTGCATCGCCAAGAGTTCGCAGATTAAAACAGCCGTTTTTAGGGAGGCGGATTTTGCAAATAACCCGGTCTTTTTATTCTCAGTCACTGGCAATCCCTCCAAGGCCGCTGCGGATTACATCCGGTTTGGAGAGCGCGAGGGCTATCACGAGCGATTTTTGACAAAAAACAGAACGCCGTGGTACAAAACAGAGACGCGCAGCCCAGCGTCTCTTTTGTTCGGCGTGTTCTCGCGCAATGGCTACAAGGTCGTACTAAACAAGACCAAGGCATTGAACTTGACGTGCTACCATGGCTTCCAACCCAACCTGTTGGGAACTGCATACATAGAGCACTTGTTTCTCTACCTGTCGTCGCAAACGGGCAGGCTAATCGTCGCTCGCTCGATGCGCCAATACGGTCGGACATTGGACAAGTTTGAACCCAATGATTTGAATGAGGCTTTGGTGCCCACGGCGGCTTTCTTCGATACCATACCCAAGGAGGAAGTCGCCGCGGCTGTCCGGTCGTTGGAGGAGAACGGAGCGTTGCCGGAATGGCTGGAAGCGGTCTTTGCGCCGTTGCGGTGTGAAGCGTAAAAGATAAATCACGGGTCACTTACAAAGAGGAAAGCTCATGCTACCCATCGTCGATACGCATCAACATTTGTGGGATTTGGCGCGGTTCGCGCTGCCGTGGTTGGAGGACCCGGCCATGGAGCCGCTGCGGAAGAATCACCTAATGAGCGATTACTTGGCGGCGGCCGAAGGCACCGGCATTGCCCGCACCGTCTATATGGAAGTGGATGTCGCGGCCGAGCAGCGCGTTGCGGAGGCCGAGTTTGTCGCCGGTCTGTGCCAAGCCGACGACAACCCAATGGCCGGAGCGGTCATCGGAGGCTGCCCGGGGACAACGGGTTTCCGCGCCTATATCGACCGCTTTAAGGGCCGCGATTGCGTCAAGGGCGTGCGGCAGGTGTTGCACGTGCCCGACGCTGGGCCGGGGCGGTGCTTGCAGGAAAACTTCGTCCGCGATGTGCAGTACTTAGGCGAGATTGGCCTGAGCTTTGCTCTGTGCCTGCGGCCGAGCGAGCTGGGGGACGCGGTCGGCTTGGTGGATCAGTGCCCGGATACGCGCTTCATCGTCGATCACTGCGGCAACGCCGATCCGCAGATCGTCAACGGCGCAGCCGAGCACGACCCAGCCAATCCCTTCAGCCACACCAAAGAGCAGTGGCAGCGGGACATGGCGGCGTTGGCCGAGCGGGAGCCGGTGGTGTGCAAAATATCCGGGATTATCGCCCGGGGGAGTGCCGACGCGCTGGCGCCGACGGTTGAGCACTGCTTGGATAGCTTTGGGCCGGACCGGGTGGTGTTCGGCGGCGACTGGCCGGTGTGCAACTTTGGGGCGGGTTTGGGCGCGTGGGTGGCCGCGTTGCGCGCGATCGTCGCCGGGAGGCCGGAGGAAGAGCAGGCCAACTTGTTCGCCGGCAATGCCGAGCGGCTCTACGGATTGGAGTGACTTATGAACCCTTTTGCAAAAGTGGCGATTGGCGATACCGGCGTGGAGGTGACGCGCTTGGGGTTGGGCGGTGCGCCGTTGGGCGGGATGGTCTTGGCCGACGGGATTTTTGTCGGCAGCGGGTACGACGAAGCATTGGCCATCATCCGCCGCGCATACCAGATGGGTGTGCGCTACTTTGATACCGCGCCGATGTACGGCAACGGGCGCAGCGAGGTGCGCTACGGGCGGGTGCTCGGGGAGTTTCCGCGCCCGTCGTTTGCCATCTCGAGCAAGGGATCGCGGGTGTTGCGGCCGGAAAACCCAGACGATTTGGCCCCGTACAGCGAGGACGGAATTCCGCACTACACCTACGATTTCGACTTCAGCGCGGCGGGCCTGCGGGCCTCGCTCGATGCCAGCTTGGAGCGGCTGGGGTTGGCCGCGGTGGATATTTTCTTCGTCCACGACAGCGACTTCAAGGGGCAGCACCCCGACGAGGACTTCAGCGAAGCGCTAGAGGCCGCGGTCGAATTGCGGACAACGGGCGCGGTCAAGGCCATCGGCATGGGCATGAACGAATGGGAGCGCACCGGGCGGATGGTCGAGCGCTTTGAGTTGGACTACATCCTGCTGGCCGGACGCTACACCCTGCTGGACCAGTCGGCCCTGCCCGAATTTTTGCCCCTGTGCGTAGAGCGCGGGGTGAAGCTGACCATTGGCGGGCCGTACAACAGCGGCATCCTCGCCCGCGATTTGAGCCAGCCGGTTTCCTTTGATTACCAGCCCGCGCCCGCGCATTGGGTGCAGCGGGCCAAGGCACTCAAAGCCGTCTGCGACCGGCACGGGGTTGAGTTGCGGGCCGCGGCCTTGCAATTCCCCTTTGGGCACGAGGCGGTAATTTCGGCGGTGCCCGGCGCGGCGTCCGTGGCCGAGTTGGAGGACAACGCCCGCGTGATGCAGGCGGAGATTCCACCGGCCCTGTGGGCGGACCTAAAAGCCGAGGGGCTGCTGCCAGAGGCTGCGCCGACGCCGTAAGACGAGGATGGCATCGTTGGGGAAGGACCTAGCGATGCCGCCGCCCCCAAACCGTAGGGGACAGGCCCCCGTGCCTGTCCCCGCATTCTAGTCTAAAAGACAGCAAGCCCGCCATAGCGGTGGAGCCGCTACTCAAGACGCGGCTGTTCGCGGAGGAGGCAAGATGAATGCGAAAATCGAGATTTCAACAGACGCGATTGCCGCGTTCTGCCAGCGCAACCACATCCGGCGCATGGCCCTGTTCGGCTCGGTGCTGCGCGACGACTTCGGGCCGGAAAGCGATGTGGATGTGCTGGTAGAATTTGAGCCGGATGTGCATTTGGGCTGGGAGTTTGTTGACGTGTCCGAGGAGTTGGGCCGGATTTTGGGCCGCGAAGCCGATATGCACACCTTTGCGGCCATTGAAAGCAAGCAAAACTGGTTGTTGCGAGCGGAAATACTCGGTTCAGCCGAGATGCTATACGAGCGGGGGCCGGGATATGAAGGCCGGTCGCAAGAGGGCCGCGACAAGCCCCTCAAGACGGGCGAAAAGCGGCGCGATGACCGCGTGAGCCTGCTGGATATGCTCATTTACGCGAGAAAAGCCGTTGATTCGTTTGGCGATATAAGCCGAGCGGATTTGGAAGGCGACTGGATAAAGGAATTGGCCCTTACGCGAGCGGTGGAAGTTATCGGCGAAGCGGCCAACCGGGTCTCGCCAACGACGCGGGAACGCTATCCCGCAGTGCCGTGGGACAAAATTATCGGCACACGCAACCTGTTGGCGCACGCTTACGACGCAGTGGACCTCGACAAACTCTGCGATATTGTGCAGAACCACCTACGGCCGCTCATCAGTCAGTTGGAAGCCATCGTTGGGGAAGGGCCTAGCGATGCCACCGCCCCCAAACCGTAGGGGACAGGCCCCCGTGCCTGCCCCCGCATCCATGAAGGGACCTAACGATCCCGCGCAGGCGCGTCAGTACGCCGGATGATGGAGGGGTGGCGGCCCTAGCGGGAAGTGGCTTGCGCGTACACGGATGCTGTGTATAGTCAGAGGGCGAGGTAGGACCGCCTGCAAGCGCATTGAGGCAAGCAGGCATGATTACAGAAAGGAGGGGCCTTATGGCCGAAGCTATTGGGAAATTCCAGCAGTTGCTACGCGAGTTGTTCCAGTTTGACTGCGCTGATCTCGATTTTGGCATCTACCGCATTATGAACTATAAGCGGGAGGCCATTGAGAAATTCATCGCCGAGCAGTTGCCCGGCGTGGTGGCGGAAGAGTTGAACAGCGGCGCATTGGCAGACCAAGCTCAGATCGCCGAGGAAATGGCAGAGGTGGCTCAGCAAATTGAGGAGATGCTGGGCGAGGACGCTCTCGACGCTCATGGCAACCTATCCGAGATCTACCATGGTACTCGGGGGGGCAAGAAGTACCTGAAGCTAAAGAAGAAGGCAGGTGGTTTCAGCCGCGCCGCCGTTGAAGTTAGCACCTACAACCATCTATACGCCTTTTTCAGCCGCTACTATCAGGATGGCGACTTCATCTCTAAGCGGCGCTATTCCAAACATCAACCCTACGCCATTCCGTACGATGGCGAAGAAGTCTATCTGCATTGGGCTAACAGCGATCAGTACTACATCAAGACGGGCGAGCACTTTCACGATTACGACTGGAAGGCAGCCGCTGGCGTGGTGGTGCATTTTCGGATCAAGGCCGCTGATGTGGAGCAGAACAACGTCAAGGGCGACAAGCGGTTTTTCCTGCCGCTCGCCGAGGAGGCGGAATGGGATGCTGACGCCCGCGAAATTACCATTCCGTTTGAATACCGGCCCCTAACCGCGGCGGAAGGCAAGACCTACGGCAGCCAAAAGCAGCAGGACAAAATCATCGCCGAGGCCCTTGACGCCATTCCCAAGCGGCTGAGTAAGGCTCCCGATGCGTTGGCCGCTTTGGCTGGCGAGCGGCGGCGCAATGGCAAGGACGAATCCGTCTCCTACTTGGAACATCACCTGCGGCAATACACCCAGCGCAACACGTCCGACTTTTTCATTCATAAAAACTTGGCTGAGTTCCTCTCCCGCGAATTGGATTTCTATCTAAAGAGTGAAGTGCTGCACTTGGACGAGATGACCGCTGCGGGCGAAGGGGTGGCCGAAGGCTGGTTTCAGCTAGTGAAGCTAATAAAGCTAGTTGGCAATCAGGTGATCGAATTTCTGGCGCAGATGGAGAATTTCCAAAAGATGCTGTGGGAAAAGCGCAAGTTCGTCACCGAAACGTACTATTGCATTGCGATTGGGTACATTGACACCACTTTTTACTCGGACATTGCGGCCCATGACGCGCAGTGGGACGAATGGAGAGAGCTGTTCCACATTGACGAGGCCGAGACGCACCTGTTCAATTCAAACAAAAATGGGCATGAAAAACGCATTGACTTTCTGAAGACGCATCCGACGCTGGTGTTGGATACGAAGCATTTTGAGTCCGATTTCGTGGACCGGCTGTTGGCTAGCTTTGACGACATAGACGGGCTGACGGACGGACTGTTGGTGCATAGCGAAAACTGGCAGGCGTTGAATCTGCTGACGGAGCGGTATCTGGAGGAGGTGACGTGCATTTATATTGACCCGCCGTATAATACCGGAGATTCGGAAATTCTTTACAAAAACGGGTATAAGCATTCAAGTTGGCTTTCCTTAATGAAAGACAGGCTCGCTCTAGCGACGTCATTACTTTCCGAAAATCCCTTTCTTTTTATAGCGATTGATGACTACGAGATGGCTGATCTTTGTGAACTAGTGGACAAAGAGTTCTCATTTCTCCAACGCAATATGATTATTGTCAACCATCATCCACAAGAAGGAAAAGCAAAGACGCTATCAGCTACCCACGAATACATGCTTGCCTGTGTTAAAAGAGAATCAGAAAGTGCTATGAGAGGCTACAAAAATGGAGAGGCAATTGAACGTCGTTCATTCCAGAGAGCGGGAAAAGCCGAACGTAATTTCCGAGACGGAAGACCGAATAGCTTCTATCCCATTTTAGTAGAACCATATACGAATAATGTAGTTGGAATTGAGCCTCCGCCGGCTAGGGGGAACACAGATTATCCAACAGATAAAACTAACGACGGATACATCAGGGTGTACCCTTTGGGTTCCCAAGGAGAAGAAAGAGTTTGGAGACGCTCTTACAAATCCTGCTTACAGTTAGTTCAGGACAGCAAATTGCAGTGCAGTGAGAAGATGACTATCTATCAACTCGTCGAGTCAGAAGAGCGAAATACGGCTATCTTCAGCAATTGGATAGATAAACGATATAACGCAGGCACTTATGGTGCGAATCTACTCAGTAACATTCTCGGTCGGCACAATCCTTTTCCTTATCCTAAGTCTATACATACTGTCGGCGATGCTGTATTCGCGACAGGTATAGGTGATGGTACATATTGCGTTGACTACTTCGCCGGATCCGGCACCACCGGCCACGCCGTCATCAATCTAAACCGCGAGGACGGCGGCCAGCGCAAATTCATCCTCGTCGAGATGGGCGAATACTTCGACACCGTGCTGTTGCCGCGCATCAAGAAGGTCGCGTTCGCGCCCGAATGGAAAGACGGCAAGCCCAAGCGCGACGCCACGCCCGAGGAAGCGCAACGGTCGCCGCGCATCATTAAGTACATCCGCCTCGAATCCTACGAAGACGCGCTGGACAGCATTGCGTTTGACCACGAGGCCAGCCAGTTGAAATTGGAGGAGCAATTCGACGATTACCTGATCAAGTATATGCTGCAATGGGAAACCAAAGGCAGCGCGACCCTGCTCAACGTGGCGAAGTTGGCCCGTCCGTTCACCTATCGCTTGCAGGTTCACACCAACGGAGAGACGCAGGAGCGGATGGCGGACATTCCCGAGACGTTCAATTACTTGCTGGGCCTGAACGTCCGTACGCGCCGGGTGTATGAGGACGAAGGCCGACGCTACTTGATCTATCGAGGCGAAACCCGCGATGCGCCCGGCCACGAGGTGGCGATTATATGGCGAGAAACCGAGGGGTGGGAGCAAGCCGACTTTAACCGCGATCGGCACTTCGTCGCCGAGCAAGGGCTGGCCGATGGCGCGGCCACGGTGTACGTCAACGGCGATTCCTGTATTCCCAAAGCCACAGCGGTAGAGCCGGTGTTCAAGACGCGGATGTTCGCGGAGGAGGCAAGATGAATGCGAAACAGAAAGGCATCAGGTGATCTCATGCTGAATTGGGATACATGCACGGCTATCGAACGACATCCCGACAAAGTGAGCGGAACTTGGGTGTTTCGCGGAACGCGCGTTCCCGTATATGCCCTGTTTGAGAATCTGCGAGAGGGAGCTTCCACCGAGCAGTTTCTCAATTGGTTTCACGGCGTTGAAGAGTGGCAGGTGAAAGCCGTTCTGGATCACGAATCAAAGGCCCTGAGAAATTTCAGTGAAAATCCTGTTTGACCAAGGTGTCCCAAGGCCACTAAAGCGGTATCTCGCAAGCCACTCGGTCGATACGGCCGCAGAACGCGGATGGTCCACCCTGAGGTCAGTTGGAAGCTATGGCTAGGAAAGGACCCTAGCGATGCCGCGCCCAACCCGGATAGGGGCAGGCCCCCGTGCCTGTCCCCGCAATGAAGGGGCCTAGCGATGCCGCGCCGACGACCCCAATCTCGACCAAGCGACTATGCCAGTCTAGAACGGCGACTGGTTCTATTGGCTTGGCTGAACGAACGGCTGGGCTACACAGAGAACCGCGATCTCTTAGCGGACATAAAGCAAGCCGACGAAGGCTTTGACGCCGAGGGCCGCAGCCACCTCTACGCCCGGTTGGCGTCCCAATCGAGCCGCCTAAAGGACATTTCGCTGGAGGACTTGGCGCAGTACGACGCCAATATCCGCAAGCATCTGGCGGCCATGAACGCCGGCCGCAGTCAGCCCATCTCCCTGCGCTACTTCCAATATCTGGCAGCCCTATACACTGAAATTTTTCTCGATTGGTCTTTCAATCGCCGCGTCGCCTTGCTGCGCTCGCTGAACGATTTGGTCAGGCGGCGCAACGTCAACCGTCACGCCCAAGAGGCACGGGAAACCGAATTTGCCGCGGCGGATTTGGGCAAACTGGCGTTCTGGATGGCCACCGGCAGCGGCAAGACGCTCATCATGCACCTGAACTACCGGCAGTTTCTCCATTACAACAGCAAGGCATTGGACAACATCCTGTTGATTACGCCTAACGAAGGGCTGAGCGAGCAGCATTTGGCGGAACTGCAAGCGTCCAACATCCCCGCGTCGCGGTTTGAACCCAACAAAAGCAGCCTGCTGGGGTCTGGGCGAAACGCCATTGAGGTCACCGAGATTACCAAGTTGGTTGAGGAAAAGCGGGGCGGTGGGATGCGCGTACCCGTAGAGGCGTTTGAAGGCCACAACCTGATTTTTGTCGATGAAGGGCACAAAGGCTCCGGCGGCGAAGCGTGGCGCAAAGTTCGCGACGCGCTGGGCGAGACCGGGTTCACCTTTGAGTACAGCGCGACCTTTGGGCAAGCGCTGACCGCGGCGCGGAACGACGATCTGACGGCCGAATACGGCAAAGCCATCGCGTTTGACTATTCCTACCGCTATTTCTACGGCGATGGCTACGGCAAGGACTTCCACATCCTCAACTTGCGGGAAGAGACGACCGCGGACCAGACCGATAGGCTGTTGCTCGCCAACCTGCTCTCCTTTTACGAGCAGCAACTCGTCTTTGCCGATCAGGGCGAGGCGTTCCGGCCCTACAATCTGGCTCGGCCCCTGTGGGTTTTCGTCGGCAGCAGCGTCAACGCGGTCTATACGGAAAAACGCCAATCCCGGAGCGACATTCTGACGGTGGTGCGGTTCCTGCATCGGCTAATAGCGGATGCTACTTGGGCGACGGATGCGATTGAACAGTTGCTGGCGGGCAGTTCAGACCTGCGCGACGCGGATGGCAACGACATTTTCGCCGACAAGTTTGAGTACCTGCGCGGGCGGGATGCGGCCGCAGTGTATCGGGATATACTGGAGAAGGTGTTGCACGCTTCTGCCGGTAGTGGGCTACACCTGTGCGATATACGCGGCAGCAGCGGCGAATTAGGGCTCAAAGTCGGCGGGGCGGAGGATTACTTCGGCCTCATTTACATCGGAGATACGACAAAATTCAAGAAGCTGGTCGCGGCGGCCAACGCCGGCATTGTCCTTGAGGAGGATGCGTTCGCCGGCTCCCTGTTTGACAGGCTCAACGATCCGGGGACGACGATTGAGGTGCTGATTGGCGCCAAAAAATTTATCGAGGGTTGGGATTCTTGGCGCGTGTCCAACATGGGGCTGCTCAACATTGGCCGGAGCGAGGGATCGCAGATAATCCAGTTATTCGGGCGCGGCGTCCGTTTGCGCGGTCGGGATATGACGCTGAAGCGCAGTTCCGCGCTGGACGGCGAACATCCCGATTGCATCAAGTTGCTGGAAACCCTGAACATTTTTGCCGTCCGCGCCAACTACATGGCCCAATTCCGAGATTATCTAGAGCGGGAAGGCGTGGAACTGGATGGGGTGTTGGAACTGCCGTTTTCCATTAGGCCCAACGAGGATTTTCTGAATAAGGGGCTGGTCATCCCCCGGGTGAACGATGGGCGGGATTTCGTCGCCGATAAAGCGGTTATGCTGGAGCCCGATTCGGCTGTGCGCCGAGTGTCCGTTGATATGTCCGCAAAGGTACACCGGCTGGCTAGCAGCGAAGGGGGGTCAATGGAGGCCGAGGCGAGTGCCGGCGCAGAAGGGCGAGCCATACCGCCCGAAAGCCTTGCGCTGGTGGATTGGGAAAGCGTCCATCTCGCTCTGATTGCATACAAGGAGCAAAGGGGGTGGGGGAACTTGCTCGTCCAACCGGACGCGCCGCGAAAAATTTTGCAATCCGGCGCGTTGTATCGCCTGATAGCGGAGGATACCGTAGTACATCCGCAAAGTCTCGACGACTTGGAGCGGCTGCAAGAGGCGGCGACTAACATCGTGCGGAAATACGCGGACGCGCTCTATCGGCACCGGCGCGAGCAGTGGGATTCAGCAAACTTGGTCTATAAGACGCTGGACGAGCGCGAGCCCAATCTGCGGTTTAACGTCAGCGAGGCCGATGACAGCCCCGCTGGCCAGTACAAGGTCGGCGTACCGCGGTCGGAGACCGCATTGATACAGGGCATTGAAGCACTCATCGCGGACAGCCGGGCACTGTACGACGACGAGGCCGCGGCGGGTGCTTTGCCGCGCATCCATTTTGACCGGCACTTCTATCAACCGCTGCTACTAAGCGATGACAAAGTAAAAGTATCTCCGCCGGGGTTAAACGAAAGCGAACAGCAATTCGTGCGGGACTTGCGGTCATACTGGCAAGAAAAGCAAGGCAACGCACTGGCCGGCGCGGAGGTCTTCCTGCTGCGGAATCTGAGCCGCGGCCAAGGGGTGGGGTTCTTTGAGACCAGCGGCTTCTACCCCGACTTCATTCTCTGGATTAAAACCGACGACGCCCAGCGCATCGTGTTCGTCGAGCCGCACGGGATGCTTCAGGCCAATGCGTACCAGCACGACGACAAAGCGCGCCTGCACGAGCGGTTGCCGGCCTTAGCCCGCGACATATCCCAGCGCTCCAACGTACCAAACGTACACCTCGACTCCTTCATCATTTCGGCGACGCCATACAATGAGTTACACAAGCGGTACGATGATGGATCGTGGGACCGGGAACGCTTCGCCCAAGCGCACATCCTCTTTCCCGAGCGCACCGGCCCGTACGATTACGTGGCGAAAATTCTCGAGGACACACCAAGCACTAACATCGGAGACAGAAAATGACCGAAAGTCACCCCACGGCCGCAGAACGCGCTTTCTTTGACGACAACGGGTACTTGGTGCTAGAAGACTTCCTTGCGCCCGAGCGGGTCGCGGCCCTGTCGGCGGCCTTAGAGCGGGTCATTGCGCGGCGACGAGCGCCCGAGTTCCGGCGCGAACGCGAACCTGCCTTTGCGGATCGGCTCGATTCGGGTGCGGTGCGGGTCATGCACCTGCTGGCCGAGGACCCGCTCTTTTTGGACATGCTCTCCTACGAGCCGATGATGGCCTACGTCCACGCGCTCTTTAATACCATGCCGCATCTACACTCAACGGACGCCTTCTACGAGGTTGAACCAGCCGAGCACCACGGGCAGGGGTGGCACATCGACGGGATTCAGGATGGCTTTCGCAACCTCGGATCGCCCATCCCCCTGTTGCAGTTCAAGGTCGGCTATTACCTAAGCGACATGAGCGCGCCGGACCAAGGCAACCTGACCTTGGTGCCAAAAAGCCATAAGGCGCGGGTCGAGCTGACGGCCGAGGACTTGCAGGCCGGGGCCATCCAAATCTGCGGCGGCCCGGGGACAGCGATGTTCTTTCACAACGCCATGTGGCATACGGCCGGCCCTTTTGTGCGCCGCGGGGGCAAGCGGGTGATGCTGTACTATGGGTACGAACACCCGTGGATGCTGGCGTGTGCAGAGCAGTGGCGCTACGACCGAGCGTTCTTGCAGGGGCTCGCGCCCGCGCAACGGCGCTTTTTCCACGGGTTTGTGTTCGACCCGCCTGAGTATCGCTGGGGATGAGCTGGAACTCGCCCGATCTGCGGGGGCGGCGCCAGTTGGGCCTGACCCTGTTTTTGAGCTCGCTGGCCGTGCTCTTTGGGGCCAGCATCGCGGCCTTTGCTTACCTGCGGCTGACTAGCCCGGCGTTACAGGGGAGCGAGCGCATTGAGCTGCCGCTGGCACTGGGCGTTTCGACGGTCGTGCTGTTGGGCGCGGGGCTGGCCATGTACAAGGCGACGCAGAATGCTCGGCGCGGGCACTTCCCGCTGCTGCGGCGGTGGCTGGTCCGGGCTTGGGTGACGAGCGCGCTGTTTATCGCCGCACAGGTGCCGGCGCTGATGCAGCTACTCGACCGCCACCGGGCGCTGGAGGCGAGTGCCTACGGCATTGCGTTCGCGCTGGTCGTGGTCCACGCACTCCACGTGGTCGGCGGGATGGTGCCGTTGTCGGCGCTGGCGTGGAAGGCACGCGCGAATCGGCTCGACAGCGAACACCTCTTTTCAGTGCGGGCCTGTGCGGCGTACTGGCATTTCCTAGAGGCAGTGTGGATCGCGCTGTTAGCCGCGTTTTTTGTGTGGGGGTGACAGGCCATAGAGCGTTTACGGCTGGTTCGGGCTTCCCTTGATAGTGCCCAAGTCGCGCTGGAGATCTTTGAGGTCGTATTGAGCAGGCACCTTTCTGGCACGGGCATAATCCATCATCTCCCACAAGGAGACTCCCGCATCGCGTGCCGCTCGGGCCAGCGTGAGCTTGCCATCGCCATACAGCCGGGCGTAGTGCTCGAGCTTCCATTCTTGGATCGCTTTCGAGAGCAGCCGGCGGACCGTGGTTGAGCGATCGGACTGCTCGACATCCTCGATAAACGCTAATTCGCGGACCAACTCCGCGGGGAGCCTAGTGCCGACCATCTGTTCCTTCTTCATCGCTTTGCCTCCCGTGCAAGTCTCAGTATTTCTGCTACGACGGCTGGGGAAAGCCACAAGATCTGACTGAGATCTCTCAGTATGCCCTCCAGTGCTCCCAAGTCGAGACACTGCCGCCAGTGCGCTTCCAACAATGCGCCGGCCGTGCCCAAGTGTTGTACTCCAGCGGCCAGAGCCACGCTTCGGGCCTCCTTGTCGTCGACGATCAGCCGCAGGCCCCGCACGCTCGCCAGCGCAATGGCTTCGGCTTCGCCTTGGTCTAGCCGCGAGCGTCTCGTCAGACGCTGCATCAGGTCGCGCTCCTGTGCGGTTAAGCGAACCGTCTGTAGCCAGCCATCTTCTAGGGCAGCCTCGATCTGCTCCACATCCCGGGCACGGATAGCTTGACCAGCATCAATTGTTTCCGCTTTTACGATAGGTCCGATCAACACTTCGCCATAGAGGTCGTTTAAGAGTCTCAGGTGCCGGAGCTTGGCGAGGACGATCAATGGAGAAGCGTCGGCTACGATCATTCGGTTTCTACAGAATCAAGTTGACGAAACAGACTAATGTTTGCAACCCAAACCGCATCGTCGCCCGGAAATCAGGCGCACCTAGTAACCAATGGTGCTAGTATGTTGACCGTGGTCATGGTAGTTCCTACGCTGAGGGTATCTCTGACCTTTCAGCCCCGGAGCGTCCTGATGACCACGGCCGAGTTTATAATAGCCCTGTTCTACCGCATTGACAATCAGATGCTTGATGTGCCCAAACACCCGCAAGCGTCCTTATATCCGAGTGAGGTGGTCACCTTAGGGGTGTTGTATGCGCTCAAAGGCGGGGGTAAACGGGCATTTTACCGCTGGCTGGTGCGGGACTGGCAGGCTTGGTTCCCGCGCCTACCATCGCGCCCCCGCTTGTTTCGCCTCTTCGCCGCTCATGCCGAGTGGACCGACCGCTTCCGCGCCGAGCTGACGACCTTGGGAGTGGTCGACAGCTATGGCATTGAGTTGCGCCATCCGGTGCGTCAAGGCCGGGCGCAGCACGCCATTGGGAAGAAAGGGCTCTCCAACCACCGTTGGATCGTCGGCGGCAAGCTGTGTATGATCGTCAATCAGTGGGGGCGGATCGTCGATTGGGATTGGAACACGGCATAAGTCCACGATTCGGTCTTTCATCCGATGATCCGACGCTTCCAACAGCAGATGATCGTCCTCAGCGACCAGGGCTTTCATGCCCAAGCGGGCGATCCGGCCAATCTGAAAGTGTGTCCCCGGAACACTTGGAACGAGCGGATGCTCATTGAGACGATCTTTTCCATGCTCACCCGAACCCGCCGCTTTAAGCAGCAGACCCATCGAGCGTGGGCGTATTTCACCGCCCATCTGAGCTTTGCCATGGCCGCCTTCAATCTGCGGGTGCAGTGGCATGGATTCCAACCCGATGAAAACGGATTCGTCCCGTTGTCTATCGCCGAGTTCGGATTGTAAAACACTAGCACCATTAGTTAGTAAGCCACGGCCACGACGCGCCTTGCGCTGCGATCGCCGGAGTCGCCAGCGACTTGTAGCTCGGCGATGTAGAGGCCGGGGGGGACGCGCTGGCCGTGCGAGTCGCGGCCGTCCCAGTCCCAGGCGATGGTGCCGGCTCGGCCGGCCTGCTCCTGCATGAAAAGCGGCTGGCCGGACAAATCGTAGATTCGCAGGTGCAAGGGGCGGGCGGAGAGCACGTTGATGAGGTCAAAGGAGATGCGAAGCTGGTCGTTGATCCCGTCGCCGTTGGGCGTGATGAGCGCGGGGCTGAAGGAGAGGTCGGCAAAGAGTTGGTCGGCGATGGGCAGGCGCACCACGTTGGAACTGCTCTCGACTTGGGGCGAGGCGTCGCCCGGATCGACGAGTTGGCGCGTCGGCGTCTTTTGGCTGTCTTCGAGAAAGGCGTCAAAGCGGGTCGCCTGCACATAGACCGGCGCAACAAAGCGCAGCTCCACGAGTTGGCGGCTGCGAATGCGGCGCGGAAAAGTGGCGCGAAAGCCCTGAGCGAGGGACTCAACGGCGACCTCGACCCGCTCGCCATCGACAAAGGCGGCGTCAAATTGGGGGCCGGTCGAGGCCTCAATCGCGATCCGGTCAAAGCCGTCTTGGGTCGTCGCTGGCCGCAGGAAGTAGGAAAAGCGGGTCTTTTGCCCGGGCGCGACTTCAAGGGGGAACACCTCGCCGACGACCGCGGAGGCCAGCGGGTCGCTGAAGTGGACCGCCAGCCAGTCGAAGCGGGGTGCCTGCATTGGGCTGTCGGACACCAAGCGCACCTCGAGTTCCATAAAGCGGCGCGGCGAAGGCGACGAGAAGGCCGCGCCCGACGCGCCGTAGATGTTGCTATAGGGGCTCCAGTCGGCGCCGGCGATGCGCGTCGTGTCGATTTTGCCCTTGAAGCTGGGGATCAGTTTGTCGTAGCGCTTCGGGGTCACTTGTCGGCCGTTTTTATCGTAAAAAGTGTATTCCTCTACGACCTCGTTGCCGGTGCGAGAGCGGATTTCAACGTGGGTGCCCAACGGGGTCTGGGCCTGCCACTCAATTGAGTTGAGGTTTTTGCCGCGGCCCAAGTCGATGAGCGGCGAGCCGATCCGCACCGCGAGCGGATAGCCCTCCCCGTACACTTGGATTTCTTCGGTCGAGCCGTTGGCGTAGCAGCCCCAGCGCGAGGACGCGTCGGGCAGGGCCGCAGCACAGGTGGCATCCCAGATTAGCCAAACGATGCGGACGTAGCGGGCCGGTAGGGTGGGGAATTGGTGGTCGGCCAGCCCGGCGGTGTGGTTTTCGCTGCTGGCGTAGCCGGCAAAGTGCCGCGTCCATATTCGGGTGCCATCCGGGGCGATGGTGCCGTCCGAGGTGAGCACCTCGTAGTTTTTGTAGCTGAAGGAGCGCGCGCCGCTGGCCCCGGCCCGCGTCCGCAGCAGGTGTTCGCCAAAGCCGCCGCGGATGGCCACGCCGGTAATCAGGCGCACGAAATCCACCGGATAAACGGCCCCTAAGTCGATCGTGATGTGGCTGTACGTGTTGTACGTGTTGCGCGGCTCGCGCCCATTGCGCCAGCGGTCGAAGATGGAGCCATCGACTAAGTTGAGCGCGTTGCCCAAGGTAACTTCTTCGGCGCGGACAAACGCGTCGATGACCACGTCGATGGACCCGCCGCGCTCGATGAGGTTGAGGATGAGATTGTCGCCGATGCTCTCGACCTCCACGGCCACGAGCCGAGCGTCGGGAACGTGCTTGAGGTTGCGGATTTGCAGGTAGCGGATCGGCGTCAGGTAGAGCGCGTCGCCCGGGGCATACTCGACGCGGTGGCGCGCATTTTCTTTGAAGCGTTCCTTAATGCGGTAGATCAGGGAGCCGGCGACCGGGTTGGCGACGTGGTCGAGCTGAGGCTCGCCGGCCGAGAGCAAGAGGTCGAACAGCTCAAAAGGGGGCGCGTCGTCGGCAAAGACCAGCGCGATGCGGTGCGCTGAGACGCTGCGGCCGAGGTCGATTTCCACGAACCAGTCGGCCCGATCGTCCGTCGGGTCGGGTGCCCAGCCGGTCGCGGGGTTGCCGTCGAGGAGGGCGCGGGCTTGGCCGGGGTTGGAGCCGGCCCGGCGGATGCCGCCGCCAAAAGCCGGGGCGTCGCGCACGGCATTTACGCCTTTTTGCACGCGCACGGGCTGGATGGCACCGCTGGCCGCGAGGTGGACCGCGCCCACCGGCACTTGCCAGTCGCGCCAATCGCGCACCGAGTCAAAGCGCAACTGGTCCGCGCTCGCGCTACCGGCGAGCAGGACGAGGAGAGCGGAGGCAATGGACATGTACTGCAAAGTACTTTTACCGATCGCGTAAATCAACTTGGACGCATGGGACGCATTGTGCTAGGAATCGCCGCGCTGGCCGTGGTGGGCTACGTTTTGGCCGCGGCCTATCTCTATTTTTTTCAGGAAAAATTCATTTACAGGCCGAGCGTTGGCCTAGGGGCCACGCCGGCCGCGGTCGGGATGCGCTACGAGGAAGTCGCATTGGTTGCCAGCGACGGGGTGCAGCTTATGGGGTGGTATCTGCCGTTGGCCAATGCGCGGGGCACCGTGCTTTTTTGCCACGGCAATGCGGGCAATATGTCGCATTTGCTCGCCGTGGCCGAGGACGCGCACCGGTTGGGTTTGGGGATTTTGCTGTTTGACTATCGCGGCTATGGCCAGAGCGCGGGGACGCCGTCGGAGGCTGGTACGTATCGCGACGCCGAGGCCGCTTGGAACTACTTGGTAGGCGAAGCCGGGCTCGCTCCGGAGCAGATCGCCATTATTGGCCGCTCGTTGGGCGGGCCTATTGCCGCGTGGCTGGCGCGGGCCAAGCAGCCGGCCGCGCTGTTCTTGGAGGCGACCTTTACCTCCATGCCCGAGCTGGGCCGAGAGCTGTATCCGATCTTTCCGATTGGCCTGCTCGCCCGCTACGAGTATCCCACGTTGGAGTACCTAAAGCAGGTCCAGTGCCCGGTGCTGATTGCCCACAGCCGCGACGACCGGCTGATTGCCTTCGCGCACGGCCAGCGGCTCTACGAGGTCGCCGGCCCGCCCAAGGCGTTTACCGAGCTGCGGGGCGGCCACGGCTCGGCCTTTCGCGAGGATGCGACCGCTTATGAGGCCGGGGTGGAGGCGTTTTTGACGGAGGTGGTGGGGTGGTGAGGGAGGTGCTTTACGTCGTTCAGGACTGGATTCCCGCCCCGTGTCGGAGCACGGGGTGACGTTCTGTTGCGGGAATGACGGATCCTAGGGAAAAGACGATGAACATTCCATATAGTATGTAGCCTACAAACCAACCTGTGGAGGCAGAGATGAGCGAAAAAAAGAAGGGGGAGGTCGTCCAACTGGCCATGGTCGGGTGTGGCGGCATGGCCGGGGCGCATTTGCGGGGATACGAAGAGTTGTTGAAAAAGGGCGAGACGCGGTTTTGCATTGTCGCGGCCGTAGATGCCGTGCCCGCCCGTGCGGAGGAGTTTGCCGCGCGCATCAACGGGTTTGCCGGCTGGGAGGTCCGCACCTATACCAGCGTGGCCGAGCTGCTCGCCGGGGAAGACGCGCTTGATGGGGCCGATATATGCAGCCCGCACGGCTTGCACCACGTCTTGGCCTGCGAGCTGCTAGAGGGCGGAGTCCACGTGCTCGTCGAAAAGCCGATTGGGGTCACCGTGCGGGCCTCCAAGAAAATCGCGCAGACAGCGCAACGCTGCGGGCGGGTCGCGGCCACGGCCGAGCAATGCCGCCGCTCCTTGGGCCAGCGCACCATCCATTGGGCCTTTGCGGACGGCCTGTTGGGCGCGCCGAAAATGTGGTGGGCCGTGCAGGCCGGGTGGCGCGATCCAGCGGCCGTGCCCAATTGGCACTGGCGCGTCGATCGCACGTTGGGCGGGTGCGGCATGGTCATGGACAGCGGGGCGCACTGGGTGGATACCATGCGCTATTGGTTTGGCGAAATCGAGAGCGTGTACGCCCGAGTTGAGCAGATCTACCCGCGTCCCCATCGCCGCGGCGAGGACAGGGTCGACAGTGCGTGCGAGGACTTTTGGACCAGCATCTTCAACTTTGAAAGCGGCTTAATCGGCACGTGGTCGTGGACGATCAGCGCGCCCGGCAAGGGGTTTACCCAACTGACCTTGAGCGGCGAGAAGGGATCGATCATCGACGCGGACATCTTCCATCCCGCCGCCTTTCAGGAGCGCGGCGAGTGCCAACTCGCCGACGGGACCACGTACAGCATGGCCAAGTTGCAGGAAATGTACTTAGCGACCCTCAGCGAAGAGGAAAAGGACGCGCTCTTCCCGTATCGAATCACCGGCGGGGTGACGCTGGAGTTGTGGGACTTTATCGACGCGCTGAGTGCGGGACGCCCGGTGGAAATCGACGCGGAGGAAGGCTTGCGCAGCAAGGCCGTCAGCGAGGCCATTTACGAATCCGGCCTGTCCGGGCAGGTGGTGCAGGTCGCCGACGTGTTGGCTGGCAAAATTGACGCGTACCAGCGCGACATTGACCAAGCGTGGGGGCTAGTGCCCCAGTAGGCGGCGCCACAGCCGCTTTAGGGCTTGGTCCGTGGGCTCGGCATCGAACGGGTTGGTGCGCTCAATGTCGGCGAAGCGCGCAGGGTGGGATGGGTCTGGCACTAGGCGGAACGCGAAGAAGTACGCGCCCGTGGCGTCGAGGTAGAAGTCGGAGCGGCCAAAGCGCAGGTCGTAGAAGTAGAGCCCCTCGGCGCGGTGCTCCACCCGATAATACCCGCGAGAAAACCACAGCAGCCGCTGGATGGGTGGGTCGTCGCGTCGGGGGGCGATGAGTGGGGTGTTGCGCTCGATGCGGCGGAAGCCGATGGCCGAGTCGTCGAACAGGGAATACAGCCCGGTCCACAGGTGATCGTCTTGGCCGGCCAAGCCCGACCACAGCACCGCGTTGAACGGAGTTGGCACGACGCGCAGGCGCTCGTAGGCGATGCCTTGGTCGGCGAGGGCGTGGGCAAAGGTGCTGCGCACGTGCAGGCAAATCGCGGCGGTGGCAAGCAGGTACGCGGTGCTTAGGCCGAGGCCCAGCGCGTTGAGCCGCCGCCGCCAGTGTGCCCGCCGCTGGCACAGGGCCGCGATGAGGCCGCTGGCCAAGGGCAGGGTATAGAGCGGATCGATGACGAAGATGGAACTCAAGGCGACCGGGTACTGGCTGAACGGGCTGAATAGTTGGGTGCCGTAGCCGGTGAAGCAGTCGAGGAGGGCGTGGGTGAGGAGTGCCCAAAACCCCAGCGCGGTCCACGCGCGCCAAGTCGCGGCGCGGTGTAGCTTGGACAGCACCCAGCCCACGCCGAGGCCGCCGACTACGGCAAAGAGCAGGGAGTGCGACAGCCAGCGGTGAAAGCCCAGTTGGTCGGTCTCCGACAGAAAGGCCGCGCCCAACACGTCGAGGTCTGGGAGGATGCCCACGGCCGCGCCCCACAGGGGGGCCTTGTTGCCAACCTTTTGGCCTAAAACCTTTTCGCCGACCGCCGCGCCGAGCGCGATTTGCGTAACGCTATCCATTTGCCGGGGATAACGTACAAAGAAAACGCCGCGTGTGCATCTGGACGCCCCTTGGCCCTATGCAAATACGGGCGAATTCGCCCCTTTGTCGCCTCAACGCCATGCAAGCCGGGGAGGTGAACCTCCATGACTACCGAATACCCAGCGCGATGCTCTGTGGAGTCGTCAATCCCGTGATGAGGTCTTCGCGATTATCTCCATCCAAGTCGGCACGCTCTATCTTATCCGTGCCAGAGTCTGTCCAGTACATCTTTCCGCTCTCCACATCCAGCGCGATGCCCTGTGGCGTCTGCAATCCCGAGGTGATGAGGTCTTCGCGATTATCTCCATCTAAGTCGGCACGCTCTATCCTACCTATGCCATAGTCTGTCCAGTACATCTTTCTGCTCTCCAGATCCAGCGCGATGCCCGTTGGACTTATCAATCCCGAGGTGATGAGGTCTTCGCGATTATCTCCATCCAAGTCGGCACGCTCTATCTTATTCGTGCCGTTGTCCGTCCAGTACATCTTTTCGCTCTCCACATCCAGCGCGATGCCATTTGGAACACTCAATCCCGTGATGAGGTCTTCGCGATTATCTCCATTCAAGTCGGCACGCTCTATCTTATCCGTGATCCGGTCTGTCCAGTACAGCTTTCCGCTCTCCACATCCAGCGCGATGCCATTTGGATCACCCAATCCCGTGATGAGGTCTTCGCGATTATTTCCATCCAAGTCGGCACGCTCAATTTTATTCGTGCCCCGGTCTGTCCAGTACATCTTTCTGTTCGTCAGATCCAGCGCGAGCCCCCATGGACTTGTCAATCCTGTGATGGGGAGGGCTTCGCGGTTATCGCCATTTAGGTCGGCACGCTCAATTTTACCCGCGACCCGGTCCACCCAGTATAGGGCGTTCAGTACGATGGGTGGTTCCGTCGGTTCCTCTGGTTCCGGTTGGACGGTTTCGACGGGGGGGTATTTTTCTATCACCGCTTGGACGCGGAGGCCGCCTGCCGTCGAGGCGGCGAGCTGTTGGTTGGCGGCGTACTCGCCGAGGCCGTTTTCTACCACGCCCAGCCATTGCAAGTTCGTTAGACTCGCCAACGGACTTATATCCGCAATCTCGTTGTCCCCTAGCTGGAGCCATTGCAGGTTCGTTAGGCCGGCTAACGGCTGCACATCCGCAATCTCGTTGCCCCACAGATCCAGCTTGCGCAGGTTGGTCAGGCTCGCCAGCGGACTCACGTCCGCAATCTCGTTCTTCCACAGCGACAACGTTTGAAGGTTGGTCAAGCGGGCCAACGGCTGCACGTCCGTAATCGCGTTGTCCCGCAGATACAGCGTGTGCAGCGCCGTTGCGTGTTCGAGGCCGGCCACGCTCTCAATGTTTTTATAGCTCGCGTCGAGTTCGGTCAGAGACGCCAAGTCCGCCGGCGTAAGCGGCCCTTGCGGGCGATCCAACGCCTCCCGCACCGCCTGTTCCAGATTGGCGTCGGCGAACTCCACGACCGCCGATTGGGTGCTATCGGCGTCAGCGTCGGTTTGGGTGCTATCGGCGTCAGCGTCGGTTTGGGTGGTGTCGGCGTCAGCGTCGGTTTGGGTGGTGTCGGGGCTTTCCGGGGCGGTCAGCCCGTCGGCAGCGGTGTAGGTGTCGTTGCCCAAGAATTCGCACAAGGAACAGGTGGCTTTGCCGGCCGGCCGAGAAGCGACCGGCGCGGAGTCTGAGCAGCCCATCCAAGTACCGACGACGCCCAAAAGGACGAAGCCAAGCAGGGGTTTTATCGATTTCAACGAAAGCATTTTTTGCTCCTTTGTATGGTATGCAGGTTGGGAGAAGGACTGAGTACACGACCCCTACTTTGCGGACGCCTTTTCTGCTGTTCTCGATGAACCGGGCTGGAGGGCGTCTCGCCTTTGACGAGGACAGGATGCCCGCGCTCTTTGGAAGCGAGTGGTGGGTCGTATCGTTGAGGAAGAAGGGAATGGCGCGGTCGGGCTCGCCCTAGGGCGGTACTTTGGACAGGCCCCAGCCTAAGGATATGGCGTACAGACGAAGGCCGACCGGCCGTGTGCGGTTTGGGGCCACGCGGCCAGATCGACGCGACGCCCAACAGCCGCACACGATCCGTCGGCCTATGCTGAGAAGTAGAGAGTTTAGTGCTTGGTGCTAGCGGAGAATTTTCGGGGGGGGGGGTGGTAAGTTGTTGTTTTTCAAGGACTTACGACATATTAAATTGACGACGAATCCAAGCATCCAACGAAACTCAGCCCCCACAGCAAGGCCCCGGTCTGATGTGAAATGCTCACCCATGCTCTCGTTCATTCGCCAACACCAAATTCGCCGCCAAAATGCGGTTTACAAGGCTACCACGAAACAACCGGACGCTGCGTTGTGGTACGGCCCTGATTTAGGTTTATTTGTTTTGTAATCGCCCAAATTAAACGCTGAAAAAAGCCCTCACGCAAGGGGCACTATCCCACAACCATGCGTTTCTTCAATACGGCCGGCCCGATTAAGCCGGCCCTCCACTACCACATTCCGCCCCTATCGCGGCTCGACGTCGATGACCTGCTGCTGCTCATCCGGCAGGAGAAGTACTTCGTCCTACACGCGCCGCGGCAGACCGGCAAGACCTCGGCGTTGTTCGCCTTAAAGGATGCCCTGAACGCCAGTGGTGAGTTTCGCTGCGTGTATGCGAACATTGAGGCCGCCCAGACCGCGCGCGAGGACGTCGCCCGGGCGATGCAGGCGATCCTCTCCGAGCTCCAACTCGCGGCAGCCGAGACGCTGGGCGACGCGGCACTGCCAGTCCGGTGGCCCGATATGCTGGAGGAAGCCGGGCCGCATGGTGCGCTCCGGGCCGTGCTGGCGCACTGGGCAGCAGCCGAGCCAAAGCCCCTAGTGCTGCTGCTCGACGAGATCGACGCGCTGGTCGGCGACAGCCTGCTGTCGGTGCTGCGGCAGCTACGCGCCGGCTACCCAGAGCGGCCGCAGCGATTCCCGCAGAGCGTGGTCTTGTGCGGGGTGCGCGATGTGCGCGATTACCGCATTCAATCGACGGCTGAAAACGCCATCATCGCCGGCGGCAGTGCGTTCAACATCCGCGCCGAGTCCCTGCGGCTCGGAGATCTTTCGCAGCCAGAGGTCGAGGCCCTGCTGGCGCAGCACACCGAGGCGACAGGGCAAGCCTTCGCGGCTGAGGCGCGTGCCGCGATTTGGGAATGGACCCAAGGCCAGCCGTGGCTGGTCAACGCCTTGGCGTACGAAGCCTGCTTCAAAAACAAGGCCGGCCGCGACCGCAGCCGCCCCGTTGCGGCCGCGGCTATCCACGACGCACACGAGCAGTTGATCCTGCGCCGAGAGACCCATCTCGACCAGTTGGCCGATAAGCTCAAAGAGGAAAGGGTGCGCCGGGTGGTCGAGCCGCTGTTGAGCGGTGGCGAGCAGCGCCGCTTTGTGGACCGCGATTTGGAGTACGTGCGCGATCTGGGGCTGGTCGCGCAAGATCGTCCACTCCGCATTGCCAATCCGATTTACGCCGAGGTCGTGCCGCGCGAACTGACGTGGGTCGTGCAAGAGGAGTTCGATCAAGAAACCGCGTGGTACGTGGGTGACGCTGGCGACTTGAACGTGGGCGCACTGCTGTCGGCGTTCCAAGAATTTTTCCGCGCACACTCCGAGCACTGGGTGGAGCGATTCCAGTACAAGGAGGCCGGGCCGCAGTTGCTGCTGCAGGCGTTTTTACAGCGCATCGTCAACAGCGGCGGCCGCATTGAGCGCGAGTATGGCTTGGGCCGGGGGCGCACGGATTTGCTGCTGCTGTGGCCGGTGGGCGGGGACTCCCGCAGGACTCAGAAGGTGGTCATTGAGTGCAAGGTGCTGCACGGGGGCTTGGAGCGGACGCTGCGCGAAGGGCTGGCGCAGACGCGCACGTACATGGACCGCTGCGCGGCGGCCGAGGGGCACTTGGTGCTCTTTGACCGCGCCGAGGACAAATCGTGGGACGACAAGGTGTATCGCCGCGAGGAAACCGAAGGGGGGGTGCTGGTTGCCGTGTGGGGGATGTGATAAAAGGAAGCCTTCATTGAATTTTGCCGCGCAACACTATCCACAGGAGTTTTCAATGCCGACGACGTACCCAGAAAACGCCGCAAGCCCATCTTGGCGGCCCGTAGGCCCGGACGAATGCGACGACCCGCTGCGCGCCTTGGCCCGGGCGGACATACCGGCGATTCTGCTGCCCCAGATCTACTCACCCGCCGATTGCCAGCGGCTGATGGCGCGCTTTGGCGAGCGCGGATTGCTGCGCGCCTCAGACGACGAGCGCACGCGCATTGACATCGGCACCAGCCTCGGCAACTTGGGCGGCGACCCCGCGGCGTTTTTGGCCCATGCCGAGGAGACGCACGCGCTTTTTGCCACCCTTTTCGCCGGCTTGCGCGACCCGGTGCAACTACTCTATCGGCACTTGCAGGCGTTGGCGCCCGACAAGGTGGTTAAGACGGCGTGCGAGCACGACGGGCGTTTGTACGGCCCCGCCATCTTTCGCATCCACTACGAGTCCCATGCCTATCAGCCGCACATCGACCACGTGGTCCTGCGCGAAAAGCGATTCAACTTTGCGGTGGCGCGCTTTACCCACCAATTCGCCGGCGTGTTGTGCGTGCAAAATGCGGATTCTGCGGGGCTTGGGGTGCAAGCCGTGTTGCATCGCTGCCTGTGGACCGAAGCGATCCAGCCGCATATCGCCGCCGGCCGTTTTCACGACTATGCGACCGCGCACGGCGTGGAGCACTGCGCGATCGCGCTCGAGCCGGGCGACTTGTACTTCTTCAATACGCGCTGCATCCACGAAGTCCCCGCAGTGCAGGGGGACAAGCCGCGCGTGGTGCTCGCCGTCTTCATTGGCTATGCCGAAGACGACGAGGAAATCTACGTGTGGTCTTAACCCGTGCTGCCGTTCACGCGCATCGTCCGCGCTCTGCCGCCGACCGTCCCCTTTGTGCCGCCCGAGGCCCTCGAACGGCAGCAGGGGCAGCCGCTCGCTCTGCGGGTGGGGGCCAATGAGAGCAACTTCGGCATCTCGCCGCGGGCGCGGCAGGCCATGGTGGAGGCGGTGGATCAAGTGCATTGGTACAACGACCCGGAGGGGTACGAGCTGCGCTCGGCACTGGCGGTGCGGCACGAGGTGGCGCGAGACGAGGTCGCCTTGGGTGCGGGCATTGACGAACTCTTGGGGCTTTTGGTGCGCCTGTTTGCCGAGCCGGGCGACTCAGTCGTGACCTCGCTGGGGGCCTATCCCACGTTCAACTACCACGTTGAGGGACACGGCGCGGTGTTGCACAAAGTGCCCTATCGCGCCGATCGGGAGGATTTGCCGGCCCTGTTGGCCAAGGCGCGGCAGGTGCGCCCCAAGCTGCTTTACGTGGCCAACCCAGACAACCCCATGGGCACCTATCAGCGGGCCGACGAGGTGCGGGATTGTATCGCAAAGTTGCCACCGGGCTGCGCGTTGGTGCTCGACGAGGCGTACAGCGATTTCGCGCCCGCTTCCGCCCACCTGCCGCTGGAGGTGGAGCAGGCCCAAGTGGTGCGGTTGCGGACGTTTTCCAAGGCGCACGGTCTGGCCGGGGCCCGAATCGGCTACGCGCTGGCGCACCGCCGCGTGGTGGCCGCGCTCGACAAGGTTCGCAATCACTTTGGCGTCAACCGCATTGCCCAAGCCGGGGCACTGGCTTCGCTGGCCGACGATGAGTTCGTGCGGCACGTGGTGCGGCAAGTCGAGCAAGGCCGGCGAGAGTACGCCCAGATCGCAACGGCCTTGGGCCTAAAAACAGTGCCCTCGGCGACCAATTTCGTGGCCCTCGACGTGGGCAGCAGCCCGCGGGCGCACAGCCTGATGCAGGTGCTTTTGCAGCACGGAGTCTTCGTGCGGATGCCGGGCGTGGCCCCGCTCAACCGCTGCATTCGCCTGACCGTGGGACCCGCCGCCGAGCGGCAAGCCTTGGCCAGGGTGCTGCGTGCGGTGGTGCCGCAATTAGACGATTTACCGCCTGAGTTGGGGGAAGGAGACTGCAAGTGAAGATATTGGTAGCCGGCAGCAGCGGCTTGATCGGTACGGCCCTTTGTCGCCGATTGGAGCGCGACCGGCACGCGGTGGTGCGCTTGGTGCGGCGTCCGTCCGCACGCGGAGAGGTGCGCTGGGACCCAGAAGCTGGCGAGCTGGAGCAAGCGGCTCTAAAGGGGATGGAAGCGGTCGTGCATTTGGGGGGGGCGAACATTGCGGCGCGGCGGTGGACGGCCCGCGTCAAGGATGAGCTGCGCCAGAGTCGGGTGCAGACCACTGAGTTGCTCGCCATGCGCTTGGCCGGGCTGGACGCGCCCCCAGCGGCGCTGATCAGCGCGTCGGCCATTGGCATTTACGGCAATCGGGGCGACGAGGTGCTCGACGAAGAGAGCGGCCCGGGCGCGGGGTTTTTGGCCGAGTTGGGCATGGCATGGGAAGGGGCGAGTGCGGCGGCAGCCGAGGCTGGCATCCGCGTCGTCCACGCTCGCTTAGGCGTCGTAATCAGCCGCGAGGGCGGGGCCTTGGCCAAGATGCTGTTGCCCTTCCGCTTGGGGCTGGGCGGCAAGGTCGGCGATGGCCGGCAGTACGTGAGCTGGATTGGCTTGGAGGACGCGGTGGCGGCACTGATGTACGCCGTAAAACACGACGCCTTGCGCGGGCCGGTGAACCTAACTGCGCCACAGTCGGTGACCAACGCCGAGCTGACGCGGACATTGGGGCGCGTGCTGCGCCGGCCGACGCGGTTGCCGCTGCCGGCGTGGGTCGCCAAGCTGCTTTTGGGCGAGTTGGCCGAGGAGGGGTTGCTGGCCAGCCAGCGGGTGCGGCCGACGCGGCTGTTGGAAGCTGGTTTTGAATTTGCGTACCCCGAATTGGAGGGGGCGTTACGCCGGGCGTTGGCCGCAGGAGAGCCGGAATGATCATGCACAAATGCGAAATTGACATCTTTTGGAGTGAATACGGGCGAATAATCATTCGCCCCTTTGCTCCCTCGCGAGGCTTAAAAAAGGAGGACTGCTTCTATGAACATCATCGTCTTGGTTAGCGACACCTTTCGCTACGACTATTTGGGGTGCAACGGCAATGGGTGGATCGGCACCACCGCGCTCGATCGCTTTGCCGAGCGGGCGGTGTGTTTCGACCGGCACTATTTGTCGAGCTTTCCGACCATCCCCAACCGCACCGATCTCTTCACCGGCCGCTACAGCTTTCCCTTCCACGGCTGGCAACCCCTCGACGCCGGCATTCCGGTGCTGAGCACGATTTTCGGCGCGGCCGGCTACCAGAGCCAGCTCATCTGCGATACGCCGCATCTGATGAAGGGCGTCCACCATTTTGATCGGGGATTTGATGGGGCGTATTGGATTCGCGGGCAGGAGGGAGACAAGCCGCTGTTGAAGGGCGATCTGCCACCGCGCATGGAGGTGGCCGGGGCCAAGACGCGGGTTGATCCCCATCTGGCAAAGACGCGCTTTGGCAATTTGGCGACCCTGCATGCGTGGACCAACCGCGACTGGGCTTGGGAAGAAGATCGCTTCTGCGTCCGCACGGCACGGATGGCGAGCCGCTGGCTGGAAGAAAATCGCGGCTGCGAGCCCTTCCTGCTGTGGGTGGATTTCTTCGACGCGCATGAGCCGTGGGACCCGCCGGAACACCTCGTGGGCCGCTACGACCCATCCGGGTACGATGGCCCGCCGATGACCCACCCGAACTACGGCCCGGCAACGGCCTATACCCAAGGAGAACTGGCCAACCTCCAAGCCCACTACGCGGCTGAGATTTACTTGGTCAACAAGTGGATCGGCTACGTGTTGGACAAAATTGAGGAGCTCGGGCTATTCGACAACAGCGCGGTGGTCTTTACCTCGGATCACGGCATGTTCGTCGGCGAACACAACCGCACGGGCAAGTCCAACATCCACCCAGAGGACGACCGCGTCTGGCCCCTGTACGAAGAGCTTAGCCACATCCCGCTGATGATTGCCGCCCCCGAGGTCGCGGGCGGACAGCGAGTGAGTGCGTTGACGCAATCGGTGGATTTGCTGCCGACGCTGATGGCTTTAACGGGCGTGGAAAAGAGCGACATGCACGGGCACTCGCTGGTGCCGCTGCTGACCGGCTCGGCTGCGTGGCCGCGGCAATACGCCTTCAGCTCGCCTTTTATCCGCAATGGCGGGCCGACGGTGACCGACGAGCGCTGGACCTACTTGGCGCATGGCGAGCACGGCGGTGCTCCCGAGCTGTACGACATGCAGACCGACCCCCAGCAGCAGCAGAACGTGATCGGGGTGCATGGAGCGGTCGCCCGGCGGATGCAACAAGCCTTGGCGGACTTTCTCGACGAGGTGCAGACGCCGGCCGAGAATCGCACGCTGCTGGGGCCGGTCGGCGGGCCGGATTACGACTGACCGCGATTCCGTAGAAATCGAATGGTTGGGGTGTGGCCGAGCTAGGGGAGGACTGGGTTTTGCCGAAGCGGAAGAGGACGGGGGATGTATGGCAGGTGTTTTACGTCGTGGCTCAGGGGTGCTCCTCCACATCGGCGAGTATTTCTCCGAGAGTCCACAAACGTTCGGAGTCTGCGATTAGGGCTTCGATAATGAAGGGATGGGCCTTGACGGTATGCGAGTCAATAAACTCAAAACTGGGTCGGTCGCGCCCGAGCATGCCCCGATCCTCGATCACGGTGATCTCGTCTGGGGCACCGGAGGCGTCTGGGTGGCGATACAGTGGCATGGGGTCTCTCCTAATCAAAAGGGTTTCTGTCGCTTAGACTTAGACGCCGGTGCAGGATAATAGTTGCAGATATGATCCCGGACGCATCGGCAACACCAGCAAAGGCGTACTCAAAGACAAATCGCTAGCGAATCGCGTGCTTTTGCAACCACTGCTCTATGCAGGCGGCTGTCTCGTCGGGGCATTCGAGGTGGGGGGCGTGGCCGCAGTTGGAGAAGATGTGGAGGTCGGTGCAGGGCAGGGCCGCGGCGAAGCGCTGGGCCGAATGCACGGGTAGGATGCGGTCCTGCCGGCCCCACAAGACCAAGGTCGGGCAGGCGATGTCGCCAAAGCGCTGGTGGAACGTCGCTACGTCCGGGGGGATGAGGTTGCGCGCTGCGTAGTGGTAGGCATACGCGGCGTTGGGCGTCGCTAGGGCGGCGCGGGCGACCGCGGCGAGTTCGGGGGGGATTTTGCCGCGGTCGTGGAAGCAGCGTCGGAAGGTGCGCCAAGTGGCCAAGCGCAACAGGCCGGAGGCGCGGGCCAAGGCGTGGATTGGCGCGTAGCTCAACAGCGTGCCCGGATAGCGGCCGAGGGAGCGGACGTGCAGGGGGAGTGTGTGCGGGTAGCCGGCCGCGTCAATGAGCACCAGGCCGCGCACTTTGGCCGCGAGCTCGGGAACGTTGAGGTACAGGCGCAGGGCCAAGCCGCCGCCGAGCGAGTTGCCCAAGAGGATTGCGTCGTCCAAGCCGAGGGCGGCGATAAAGGCCGCGAGGTAGCCGGCCTGCATGTCCGGCGAGTAGCGTTCGTGCGCCGGGTGGGCGGCAAAACGCGGCTTACTGCTGTGCCCGTGGCCGATCAAGTCGGGGGCGATAAGGCGGCGGCCGGGCAGGCGGCTGGCCAATCGGAACCACGTGGCCTTGTTGTCAAAGACGCCGTGCAACAGCACCAACGGAGGATGGCCCCCAGCGCAGCCATTGTCGAGGTACGCCATTTCGACTTGGTCGGCGAGGGCGAGGCGGGATGCGGCAAACCCGGGAAAGAGGGGCGGGGATGGACAAGGAGTGGGCGGCATAAGGGATAAAGAAGCGGAATATCACTATGAATCCAAGCCTTTCGTCGCGTGGCCTCTCGCTCGACCTCGAAGTTGGCAAGCAGGATCACCGCATCCGGGCGTTCGCCGCGGTGCGCCGAGACGTGGAGCAACCGCTGGTCTTCCAAGGCGGCGACTTAGCGGCCGCGTTGGCGGTGCTCGACAAATTTGCTGCGGGCGCGGACTTTCTGCTCGGCCACAACCTGCTCGCGTTCGATCTACCCCATCTGAAGGCGGTCGGGCCCGGTCTCCAACTGTTGAACCTGCCGATGGTGGATACGCTGCGGCTCAATCCGCTGGCCTTTCCCCGCAATCCCTATCACCACCTCGTCAAGCACTATCAGGATGGACCGCTCAAACGCGGGCGTCTGAACGACCCGGAACTCGATGCTCGGCTCGCGCTAGAAGTCTTCGACAATCAGCAAACCGCGTTGCGCGCTGCGCCGGGTGGCTTGCTCGCCGCGTGGCATTGGCTGACCGGGACGGGACCCAACAGCGCGGGGTTTGCCGCTGTTTTCGCCGCCATCCGGGATGCGCCCCGGCCAAGCGACGCGGAAGCAAAGGCGGCGATCCGCGAGCAACTTGGGGACATCGCCTGTCAGAATTGCGGTCGGGAGGTGCTCGAAAATGCCGCCCAAAGCGGCTGGCCGCTCGCTTTCGCGCTGGCTTGGCTGTCGGTTTCCGGCGGCAACTCCGTGATGCCGCCGTGGGTTCGACATCAATTTCCAGAAGCCGGTGAGTTGATTCGCCGACTGCGGGATAGGCCCTGCGGCGCGGCGGACTGCGCTTGGTGCCGAGAGAGACACGACGCTGGCAAGGAGCTTAAGCGGTGGTTCGGCTTTACCGACTTTCGCCCAGACCCGAAGGACGAGGACAAACAACAGCCTATGCAGCAGTCCATCGTTGAGGCGGCAATGGCTGGCGAACACGTTCTCGCAATTCTGCCCACCGGAACTGGTAAGTCGCTCTGCTACCAGATTCCGGCCCTGTCCCGCTACGACAAAACCGGTGCGCTCTCGGTAGTGATTTCGCCCTTGGTCGCGCTCATGGCGGATCAGGTGGCGGGGCTGGAGGCCCATGGAATCGGCTCGTGCGTAGCCATCAACGGGTTGCTGTCCATGCCTGAGCGGGCCGATGCGCTGGACCGGGTGCGTTTGGGCGACGCCGGTATGCTCATCATCTCGCCCGAGCAGCTCCGCAACCATTCCCTGCGCCGCGTGCTCGATCAACGCGAGATCGGGGCTTGGGTGCTGGACGAGGCCCATTGCCTCTCGAAGTGGGGACACGACTTTCGGCCGGATTATCGCTACGTCGGACGCTTCATCCGCGAAAAGGCGACACCGGCGCCGATCCCGCCGGTGCTGTGCCTGACTGCGACCGCCAAACCCGACGTAGTAGAGGACATCAAACAGCATTTTCGGGACGAACTTGATATAGGTCTAAAGGTCTTTGATGGCGGTGCCCAGCGCACCAATCTGGAGTTCACCGTGGTGCCGACGACCGGAAGCGAGAAATTCGCGCATATCCATCAGATCCTAATGAATGACCTGCCGCCGGACGCGCCCGGAGGTGCCATTGTCTATTGTGCGACGAAACGGCGGACCGAAGAGGCGGCCGAGTTCCTGCAGAACAAGGAACTCGCGGCGGACTACTTCCACTCCGGTCTGTCGCCGGAGACCAAGAAGAGCGTCCAGCAGTCCTTTATCGCCGGTGAACTGCGCGTGATCGCGGCTACCAATGCCTTCGGCATGGGCGTTGACAAGCCGGACGTGCGGCTGGTGATCCACGCCGACATCCCGGGATCGCTGGAAAACTACATACAGGAGGCCGGCCGCGCCGGCCGCGACCGGCAGCTGGCGCGCTGCGTACTGCTCTATGCGAGGGACGACGTGGAGCGGCAGTTCAGCCTATCGGCGCGTTCGCAGCTCACCCGGCGGGAAATCCACGGCGTCCTGCGAGCACTGCGTAACTTGGACCGGAAAAAGCGTCTGAGTGGCGAGGTCGTGGCCACGGCTGGCGAGGTCCTCGGCGAGGACGAGGAAAAGGTCTTTGAACGGGACTCGGCCACGGACGATACCCGCGTACGGACCGCTGTCTCTTGGCTTGAGGAGGCAGTACTGCTGACCCGGGAGGAGAACCGAGTGCAGGTGTTTCCCTCGTCGCTCCGGGTAAATTCGGTGCGGGAAGCACGCAAGCGATTGGCGAAGGCGGCCGGAACCGCCGACTACCGGCAACGGCTGCTTAGAATCGCCGAGACCCTGATTGACGCCGACCCCGACGAGGGCATCTCCACCGACGCTCTAATGGGCGTATCCGGCCTGAGTGCCGAAGGGGTGCGTGGTGCCCTGTTCGACTTGGAGCGCTTGGGCATCGCGAGCAACGATACGGCCCTGACCGCCTTCGTCCACGCAGGCGTTAAGCACAGTTCGCAGAAGCGCTTTGCTGCGGCGGCCGAGTTGGAGACCGCCCTGATCGCACAGCTGCGCGAGTTGGCCCCGGATATGGGCAAGGGAGACGCCGCCCCCTTGCATTTGCGCGTCGCCGCACAAACGCTGCGCGATGCGGGCGTGGCCGATCCGCTGCCGGAACGGCTGCGGCGCATTATCCGCAGCATTGCTTACGACGGGCGCGGCGAAGGGGGCGACGCCGGCAGCCTTGGGGTGCGACAGCGGGATGCCGAGACGGTGCAGGTGACCCTGCGGCGCGAGTGGGCGGATTTGGAGGAACTCGCGTCGCGCCGGCGCGAGGGGGCGAAGCTCTTGCTCAATCACTTGCTCGCTTGTCTGCCGCCCGGCAGTCGGGGCGTGGACCTGCTCGCTGAGACGACCCTCGGCAAGCTGTTGGAAGCGATCTCGTCCGACCTATTCCTAAAGAGCAAGAGCAGGAACATCGAGAAGTTGCTGGACCGCGCCCTCCTCTGGCTACACGAGCAGGAGGTCATCCGCCTGAACAAGGGGCTAGCCGTATTCCGCCCGGCCATGACCATCCGGCTGGCCGAAGCCGAAGGGCGGCGCGGCTTTGCCAAGGCCGACTTTGCACCGCTCGAGCTCCATTACAAGGGGCAGGTGCGGCAGATCCACGTGATGGCGGAATTTGCCGAGCGGGCCCTCGACGATATAGCCGAGGCGCTGCACTTGGCGATTGACTACTTCAGCCTGAAGGAGGAGGATTTCCTCCGCCGTTGGTTGCCACAGCGGGGCGAGGAGATTGCGCGGGAGACCACGCCCGAGTCGTGGCGAACCATAGTCGAAAGCCTGAAGAATCCCATTCAGCAACGCATCGTCGCGGATGATCGGGACCAGCTGGTCCTCGCCGGTCCCGGCTCCGGCAAGACGCGCGTGCTAGTGCATCGCATCGCGTACCTAGTACGGGCGAGGCGCGAGGATCCCCGCGGCATCTTGGCCTTGGCCTATAACCGGCACACAGCGGTCGATATCCGCCGCCGCCTCGTGGATTTGATCGGCGACGACGCCCGCAGAGTAACCGTGCTCACCTGTCATGCGTTGGCCATGCGACTGGTCGGGGTCAGCTTCCAAGAGCGGGAGAGGCACCTGCTCGACGACGATGAATTCCAGCAGGTGTTGCGCCAAGCCGTGGCCCTCCTGCGCGGCGAGGGGCTAGAGCCGGAGGATGCGGACGATCAGCGGGAACGGCTGCTCGCGGGTTTTCGCTGGATACTCGTGGACGAATACCAAGACATCGGTGCCGAGCAATACGAGCTGATATCGGCCTTGGCCGGTCGGACCCTAGATGAAGATCGCAAGCTCACCCTCTTCGCCGTAGGGGACGACGATCAGAATATCTACGCCTTCAACGGTGCTTCGGTGGCGTTCATTCGTCGTTTTGAAGCGGATTACGGACCAAAGCCCACGTACCTGACCGACAACTACCGTTCCACCGGCCACATCATCGCATCGGCCAATGCGTGGATCGAACCGGCTCGACAGCGGATGAAGACCGGACATCCCATCCGCATCGATCGGGCCCGGGCGAAGGAGCCGCCGGGCGGCGACTGGGGCGCGCTAGATTCGGTCGCGCAAGGCCGAGTGCAGATTCTACCGGCACAGCGCGGGCCGATCGCGCAAGCGTGGATTGCGCTAACGGAGTTGCTGCGCCTCGCCGCCCTCTCGCCGGACTGGGACTGGTCTAAGGGCGCGGTGATCGCCCGCGAATGGAAGTATCTGGAGCCGGTACGCGCCTTCTGCGAAGTCCACCGCATCCCAGTGCAGATGGGGAACGAGGCAATCCCCAGCTTCTGGCACCTGAGAGAAACCCGAGTGCTCGTTGAATGGCTGCGCGGGCGAGAGACCCGGATCGTGGGCAGTGCTGATCTGAGGGGTTGGCTGGCGGCGCAAAGGCCCGGCCCGTGGAACGATCTGCTGGGGCAGGCGTTGGACGAGTTCGCCCTAGAAACCAGCGACGCGGAAATGCCAGTGGATCACTTCATTGAGTGGCTGGCCGAGTGGGGGCGAGATGTACGCCGCCGTCAGCGCGGGCTCTTGCTGTTGACCGCACACCGCGCCAAGGGATTGGAGTTTGACCACGTGGCCGTGCTCGATGGAGGCTGGAACAAAATCAACAAGGGCGAGGACCCGGATGCGCCGCGGCGGCTCTACTACGTGGCCATGACGCGCGCCCGGCAGACCCTTGCTCTGGTGCGTTTTCAAGGATCGCGCCCGGCCGTAGGGACCACGCGCCCTGATTTCGTAAAGGAGCCCGAATCTCCGGCGTACTTGGGGCGCTTGCATTCGCTGCCGCATGCCTTTCCAAACAACGGCTCAGTTTTACACCGTACCCCCGGCGGCTCGCCGCCGGAAACCTCGGAACTCTCGCGTCAATATCGACGGCCCAGCCTGCGCGAGGTCGATCTGGGTTTTGCGGGGCGTCGCCGCGCCAACCATCAGGTGCATCGTGCGATTGCCGCTTTGGCGCCCGGCGACCGGCTAGCAATGCGGCTTGCCAAAACGGGTGCTTGGGAACTGCTGGACCGGTCGGGGACGGTGGTGGGGCAGCTGGCCCGAGCGTTTGAACCCCCACCGAGAACGCGCTGCCGGTCTGCCGCAGTGTTCGCGGTCGTGGCTTGGAGCCGCGCCGCGTCGGACCCGCAGTACCACGACCGTGTGCAATGCGATGCTTGGGAGGTAGTGGTGCCAGAGCTGGTGTTCGAGCCGGCGTACGAATAATCCCGGCGATCTCGTCCGCTCGCATTCGCGCCGAGGCAAGTTGACAGCCGGCGCCGGCGCGCCCTTATTTGCGCGCTGTTCACCAACAGCCAAAGGAGCCTGAGAAATGCCGGATGTTATCGTCGTCGGAGATGGGCCGGGCGGATTGAGCGCCGCGCTCTTTCTCGCCAAAAACGACATGAGCGTCACCGTCTTCGGCCAAGACAAGACCCTGATGCACAAGGCCATGCTATACAATTATTTGGGCATTCCCAAGATGGCCGGTCCCGAGTTCCAGCAGATCGGCCGCGAGCAGGTGCGCGGCTTTGGCGGGGCGATTCAGGACGTCGAAGTCAGCCGCGTCGAAAAGGGCGAGGAGGGCTTTGTCGTCGAAACCGCCGATGGCCAAACCCACCAAGCCCCATACCTGATCCTCGCGACCGGGCCGAGCAACCCACTGGCCGACCGCTTGGGCGTGGCCAAAGAAGCCGACGGATTGACCGCCGACCGCCACGGCCGCACCTCGGTTGAAGGGCTGTACGTCATTGGTTGGAGCACGCGCCTGAAGAAAATTCAAGCCATTATCTCGGCCGGCGACGGGGCCTGCGCCGCGCTCGACATCCTCTCGGCCAAAGCCGGCGAGGACATCCACGACTTCGACCTGATCGAAGACGAGTAGGCTACAGGGAGACGACGCGCTCTTCCACGGCCGATTGGGTGGCCGCGAGGGTCACGGCCAAGGTCTGGACCGCTTCTGAGTAGGAGCAGCGGATGCCGGCCGCATCGCCGGTTTGCACGGCTTGGAGGAAGGCGCGATCCTCGGCTTGCGTTGGGTTGTTGCCCAGCTCGACGACGTCGCGGCCGCTGGGGCGGTCCACGGTGAGCGCGCCGGAGGTGAGGCGCAAAACTTGGTTTTTCTGGTAGAGGTCCAAGCCCACGTGCCCGCCGGCCGCGAGCATGCAGGCCGAGGTGATGCTGGCTATTGCGCCGCTTTGGAAGCGGAGATTGGCGACCGAGGCGTCGTGGACATCGTAGTTTGGGATGTCTTGCATCAGGCCGGTGCGGGCCATGGCGTGGACGCTCTCCACCGCTCCGAGCAGGTAGCGGGCCAAGTCGAAAATGTGCGTGGTTTGTTCGACGATCTGGCCGCCGCTCTCGGCCAACACTCGCCACCAAGGCACCCCGGGCATGCCGCCGGTCCAAGAGCCGAGGGCAAAACCCACGGGCTCGTCGCCGAGGCATTCGATGGCTTTGGCGGTCGTGTCCATATAGCGCCAGTGATAGCCGACCGCGCTGATCAGGTGTTGGCGGCCAATGGCCGCTTCAACGGCGCGGGCGTGGGCCAAGGAAGTCGCCACGGGTTTTTCGACAAAAATGGGCAAGCCGCGCTCAATGGCCGCCAGCTCGGGCTGGGCGTGGGCAAAGGGCGGCAGGCAGATATAGACCGCGTCCAGTGCTTCGCTGTCGTACAGGGCCTCGTAGTGGCTATAGGCCCGGCCGCCGTACTCGCTGGCCGCGGCTAGGGCCTTTTCTTCGGCCACGTCGCAAAAGGCAACCAACTCGGCCTCGTCGAGCTGAGCGAGGATGCGTAGGTGGTGGTTGGCGATACCGCCGGTGCCGACAAAGCCGATTCTGACGGTCATAGCGACCTCCTTTACCAGAAAATCAAAAAGCAACGATGGGCAAGGTGTTATACGGAGCGGCGCGATCGCTGTCAAGCGACGCCCCATGAATGAACGGGCTGGACCGGGCAGTCCCGGGCGGCTGACTCGCAAGATCGGCGTCGTGGCCGCTGGGCGCGCCGCCAATACCGCCAGCATCCTAGCGGTCTATGCGCTGGTGGCCCGCGCTTGGACCCCGGAAGAATGCGGGCTTTTTGGCGCGGTCTGGGTGGTGGGCAACGCCCTGATCCCGGTGTTTTTGTGCGGGCTGCCCACGAGCTTGCTCTACTTTTTTCCCCGGCGACGCGAGCCGCGCGTACTCGTCGGCCAAGTGCTGCTGTGCTTGACCGCGTCGGGTTTGGCATTGGTCGGGAGCCTGTGGTGGTGGGGGCCGCCGCTAGCAGCGGTGCTGGTGCAAGACGAGCAGGTGGCCGCGTACCTGCTGCCGTTCCTGCCCTATCTCTTTGCGGCGATTGCCGGCGGCGGGGCCGAAGCGGCCTTGGTGGCCGCCGACCGCGAGCACTATTTGGCTGGGCTGCAACTGGCGATGGGCAGTGCCTTAGTCGCCGGTACGTGGGGGGCACTGGGGCTGGGCTGGACGCCCGCGCAGGTGCTGGCGCTGTTTTCTGGCTTGGGCGCGTTGCGCTTGCTCGTCGTCTGCGGGCTCGTGCGCTGGGCGCTGGGGGGCGGGCGTTGGTGGGGGTGGGAAGGGTTGGGTGCGCTGGTGCGCTACACGCGCCCGGTGGGCCTCAACGACGCCGTGGGGAGTCTCTCCCGCTACGTCGATCGCTTTGTGATCATGCACTTCTTCGCGGCCGGTGCGTTTGCCGAGTACAATTTTGGGGCCATTGAGGTGCCGATCAGCCTGCTGCTGTCGGCGGTGACCTCCGTGTTGATTCCGGAGGTCAGTCGGCTCTTTCAGGCGGGCGAGCTCCGCGCCATACTGGCGTTGTGGCAGCGTGCGGTCTCGCGCTTGGCCTTGTTGGTGTTGCCGCTGGCGGCCTTCCTGCTCGCTTTTGCCGGGCCGCTGATCGGCGGGCTCTTCCCGGAGTACGATCGCGCGGCTTGGGTTTTCCGCATCTATCTATTGGTATTGCCGCTGCGCTGTGCCGCGTACAGTCCGCTGCTGGTGGGCATGGGCAAGGCCCGCTGGGCGCTGTGGGCTAGCGTGGGGGATCTGGGCTGCAATATCGGCTTGAGTTGGGTGCTCGTTGGGTACTTGCAGGCGGCGCACCCCGAGTGGGCCTTTCTCGGCCCGGCCATAGCCACCACCGCGGTGACGTACTTGCAGGTGGCCTTCTTGTTGGGGGCGATTGGCTGGCACTTGCGCTGTGGCTGGTATCGGCTCATGCCTTGGGGGCGCTTGCTGCGGACCGGCGCGGGCGTCGGCGCGGCCGCCGCGGTCAGCCGCTGGGTCAGCACCGGCTTGGCCGGCGACTTTTGGCCGGTGGTTGTCGGGGGGCTGTGCTTTGCGGGGCTGGTGGCCGCCCTGACTTGGGCCCACCCGCAAGACCGGGCCGAACTAGCGCATACGTGGGGAGCGTTGCGGCGGATGCGCTAATCGCTGAGGAGGGTGGTGACGATTTCATCCCATTCTTCGTTCACCGACCCCTTGGTATGGGGCTTGCCCGCCTGCCGATACCAATATCCAGCGTTGGTTCTGTCGCCCCTGAGCCGGTGTAAAAAAGCGTGGACCCAAGCTCCAGTGGGGCCGGGTGCTTGCTGGGCTAGCTCGTGGGCTTGGTCCCATCGGCCCAGGGCCTCGTACCAGAGTGCTTGGAGGGCGAGGGAGTCCGTCGGGGGGGATTTTTCTTCTTGCAGGCTCCGTTTGAAGGCTTCGAGGTCCATAGCGGCAAGCTCCGGTTGGCGTGAAAGTCTTTAATTTATAGAATATAACGGCGCGTCCATCAACCGGGGCGTACGCCTTGCCAAAAAAGCGCGGCACCCGCTATATTTAGGCCCTTTTAACTCGCTAGGAAACAAGGAATTGGGCCAATGCCAGTGGGAGTGGGATTAATCGGTTTCGGTACGGTCGGCAGCGGCGTGGTGGAGCTGTTGCAAGATGCGCCGGCGTCGCTGCGGCGGCGCAAGCACGTAGATTTTGCCTTGCGGCGGGTGGCCGTGCGCGACTTGGCCAAGCCGCGCAACCCGGCCTTGCCGCCGGGGCTGTTGACCGCAGACGCCGGCGCGGTCGTGGCCAACCCAGAGGTGCAACTGGTGGTGGAGCTGACCGGTGCGCCCCCGGCCTTTGAGTGGGTATGCGAGGCCCTGCGGCAGGGCAAGGACGTGGTGACGGCCAACAAGGCCCTGCTGGCCGAGCGGGGCGAGGAGCTTTTTGAATTGGCGCTGGCCCATGGGGCGGATTTGATGTTTGAAGCCAGCGTCGCGGGCGGCATCCCCATCATCCGCTCGCTGCGCAGCGGCTTGGTCGCCAATCGGGTCGAGTCCCTATACGGCATCCTCAACGGCACGACCAACTACATGCTCACGCGCATGAGCCGCGGCGCGGGCGACTACGCGGCCGTCCTCAAAGAGGCCCAAGACCAAGGCTATGCCGAGCCAGACCCCACGATGGACGTAAGCGGCATGGACGCCGCGCAAAAGTTGGCCATCCTCTGTCGCATTGCCTTTCACTGCACCGGCACGGGCCGCGATGTGTTTTGCGAGGGCATTGAGCAAATCGAGAGTCGGGACATTGAATACGCCCGCGAACTGGGGTACGCGATCAAACTGTTGGCCGTTGCCAAGCAGCAGGATGGGCGCGTCGAGGCCCGGGTGCATCCGGCCATGGTGCCGGAGGACGCGCTGTTGGCCAACATCCACGACGAATTCAACGCCATTCAGGTGCAGGGGTCGGCGGTGGGGCCGCAAGTGTTTTCCGGTCGCGGCGCCGGGCAGCGGCCCACAGCCAGCGCCGTGGTGGCGGATATGGTGGAATTGGTCGAGCGCAAGGCCGCCGGCGCCAGCACATCCATCGGCGACATGATCTTGGGCGAGGACGCGGCCCCGGTCGTGTCCATTGAGGAGGTGCAGATGCGCTACTTCATGCGCGTCTTGGTGCGCGACCAGCCCGGGGTGCTCGCGGGGATCGCGCGCATTTTGGCCGAGGAGCGCATCAGCATTGCCTCGGTCATCCAAAAGGAGCGCGACTTTGAGGGCGGGTCCGTGCCGCTGGTCATTGTAACGCACGAGGCGCGCGAAGCGGCCATGCAGCGGGCGCAGCAGGCCGTGGCCGCACTCGAGGCCGTGCAGGGAGCGGTCAAACTCATCCGCATGGAGGACCTCTAGCGTGCGCTACGTCGTGTTGGTGCCCGATGGAGCGGCCGATTATCCGCTCGCTGAACTGGGCGGGCAGACGCCGTTGGAGGCGGCCGCCACGCCCTGCATGGATCGCTTGGCCCGCGAAGGAGCGGGCGGGTTGGTGCAGATGATCCCGGCGCAGCGGCATCCGGGCAGCGACATTGGCAACCTCGAAATTTTCGGGTACGACAGCCGCGTTCACTACACGGGCCGGGCGCCGTTGGAAGCGGCGAGCATGGGCGTCGAGCTGGGCGACGACGGGGTGGCCTTCCGCCTAAACCTGATCTACCGAGAAGACGACGTGCTGGTCGATTACAGCGCCGGCCACATCGCCAGCGCCGAGGCGGCCGAATTGGTGGAGACCTTGGCGGCTGCGCTCGGGGGGCCGTCGTTGCGCTTCTATCCCGGGGTGGGCTATCGCCACTTGCTGGTGTGGGAGCGCGGCCCGGAAGACGTGGAAACCTATCCGCCGCACGACATCATGGGCCGGTCCATGGCCGCGCATCTGCCTACGGGCGCGGGGGCCGAGAAAATTCGCGCTCTCATGGCCGCGGCCAGCCCCCTGCTGGCGGCCTCGCCGATCAATGCCGCCCGTGCGGGGCGCGGAGCGCGGCCAGCCAATGCAATATGGCTGTGGGGCGCAGGGCGGGCGCTGCGGTTGACGCCCTTGTCGGCGCGCTACGGGTTGCAGGGCGGGGTCATCTCGGCCGTTGATCTGGTGCGCGGCATCGGCAAGAGCGCGGGCTTAGAGGTCATTGATGTGCCCGGGGTTACCGGGTATCTCGACACCAACTACGAAGGCAAGGCCGAATACGCGCTGGCCACCTTGCAGCGCGCTGATTTTGTCTATGTCCACGTCGAGGCCCCGGACGAAGCCGGGCACAACGGCGACCCGCAGGCCAAGGTGCAGGCGATCGAGGATTTCGACGCCCGCGTCGTCGGGCCGATCTTGGCCGGGCTTGCGCGGCTGGGGCCGCATCGGGTGCTGCTCACCCCAGACCACCGCACCCCCATTGCGCGGCGCACCCACAGCCGCGAGCCCGTGCCCTTTGTGCTGTGGGGAACCGGGATTGCGGCCGACTCGCTCTGCGCTTATGGAGAGCGGGCGGCTGAGCAGGGGAGTATGCAGGTGGAGCACGGACACGTCCTGATGGATTATCTCACGGGGGGACGCAGGTGACCCACGCGTACAACGTAGCGATTATGGGCGCGACCGGGGCCGTAGGGCAGGTGCTGTTAGAAATCCTCGCCGAGCGCGACTTTCCCGTTGGCGAGCTGCGGCTGTTGGCCTCGGCCCGCTCGGCCGGACGCGCCCTTTCCTTTAAGGGCCGCTCGCTTGCGGTGCAGGAACTCGGGGCGGATTCCTTTGGCGGCGTGGACCTCGTCTTGGCCTCGGCCGGGGGGGGGTTGAGCAAGCGGTTTAACCCGCACGCGGTGGCCGCCGGCGCGGTGGTCGTCGATAACACCTCGGCCTATCGCATGGACCCAGCCGTGCCGCTGGTGGTGCCCGAGATCAACCCCGAAGACTTGGCCGCGCATCGCGGCATTATCGCCAATCCGAATTGTTCGACGATCATCATGGACGTGGTGGTCTGGCCGCTCTATCGGCGGCGGCGGGTCGAGCGCATCGTGGTCTCGACCTATCAGGCCGTCAGCGGCGCGGGGGCGCGGGCCATGCAGGAGCTGGAGACCCAGACTCAGCAGGTGCTCGCCGGGCAGGAGGCCGAGCCAGCGGAATTCCCGCACCCCATCGCCTTTAACTTGTTTTCGCACGATTCAGCGGTCGGGCCGGAAGGGTATTGCGAAGAGGAACTGAAAATGGTGCGCGAGACCCGCAAGATGTTCCACGACGACGCGCTGCCGATCTCGGCCACGACCATTCGCGTGCCAGTGCTGCGGGCGCATTCCGAGGCGATCAACCTGGAGTTTGCCGCGCCCTTTCCGGCCGCTGAGGCCGAGGCCATTTTGGCGCAGGCAGCGGGCGTGCGGCTCGTGAATGATCCCGCGCAAAACCATTTCCCCATGCCGATTGAGGCCTCCGGCTGCGACGAGGTGCTGGTCGGGCGCATTCGCCAAGATATTTCGCGGCCCGACGGAACCGGGCTAGACTTGTGGGTCAGCGGCGATCAGTTGCGCAAGGGCGCGGCCCTAAACGCCGTGCAAATCGCCGAGGAGCTCATCGCACAAAACCTGCTATAACAAGGAGTACATGCCATGGATGTCTTGAGCAGAGAAGACTTGGATTTTTTTGCCGAACAGGGGTACGTCGTTGCGCGTCAGGTAATCGACCGCGACCAAGCCGAGCGCACGGCGCGAGCGGTGTGGGCGTTTGCGGGCATGGACCCGGGCGATCCCGGGACTTGGTATCCAGAGGACCGGCGCGGCATCATGGTCGAGATGTACCACCACCAGACTATGTGGGACAACCGCACGGCCCCTCGGGTCCACCGGGCCTTTAGCCAGATTTGGGGCACAAAAAAGCTGTGGGTCAGCCACGACCGGGCCAGCATCAGTCCACCGGCCTTAGACAAAGAGACGCCTGAGCACAATCTGCACTGGGACGCGGCCTTGGATAAGCGTCCGTTGCCTTTTGGCGTCCAGGGCGTGCTCTATCTGAACGACACGCCGGCCGAGCAGGGGGCCTTTGTCTGCGTGCCGAAGTTCCACCAGCGCTTAGAGGCGTGGCTCGACGAGTTGCCGGCGGGTGCCAACCCCCGCGAGCAAGACCTGCTGGCCTTGGGAACGCGGCGCATCGGGGCTGAAGCGGGCGACTTGGTCATCTGGCGCACCGCCCTGCCGCACACGGCGAGCGTCAATCGCGGCGACGAGCCGCGCGTGGCGCAATACATCACCATGAATCCAGCCAGCCAAGACGAACAGGCGCGGCAATTGCGCACGGACTTTTGGCAGCGGCGGCTGTCCGGGCTGGGGCGCTACGCCGAAGAGCGCGAGCACCGCGAAGAGAAGACAGCTGAGTTGACGAGGGTAGGGCGAAAGCTGGCGGGGGTGGAGCCTTGGGATTGAGAGAGGGGCAATGAGGACGTTAAAAGAAAAGAATGAAGGCAAGATCGGTATTTTTGCGTCTGGCGAAGCGCGAGCGAAGCAATCGATTTACGACGAGCGAAAATACCGAGTGAAAGATGTTGGGAGAGCCAAGTATTGATCTCGTCTTCTCTAACCGAAGGGCTGACCCGCAGGAGGCTAGCTCTTTCAAACGCGGCGTTATTTATGACGTTTCTCAAACACCTTAACCCGAACTCACGTTACTAGTAGATAAAGACCGGCCAGCCGATTTCGACCGCTTCGTACAGATATTCCAGCTCCTCGTGGCCCATCCGCACGCAGCCGTGGGTGATGCTCTTGCCCAAGTTGATTTCAAAGAGTGTGCCATGGATCATAAAATCCTTGAGAAAGTACAGGGCGTACGCGCCCAAGACCCCGCGCTGGAACCGCCGCGGGTCCTCGGCGAAAATGGGGATTTCCTCGTCGTTTTCCACGAAGAACCAAGTTGGCCGAGTCCACAGGGGATCGGCGACTTTGCGGCGGATGGCAAAGCGGCCCTTGGGGGTGTCAAACGTCCAGCGATGCCACCGCTTAGCCCCTTCGAGCTTGCGGCCACTGCCCGTTGCACAAGCGGCTTGGCGCAACACCTGCTCCCCGTCGCGGAGCAGGAGCAGATTGTCTTGGGTATTGATGACGATGTAGGGGGTAGCTAGATCGTGGCGCTCAAGGGCTTGCACCAGTTGCTGGTGCTCCAACCAGAGCGCAGACGCACCGGCGGCGGGCGGGCCCCACCACAGGGTAAAAAAAAACAAAGCGGCCGGGAGCAACTCCCGGCCGCCTGTGGTTAGAGCTTGCAAGGGCGCGCTTAGATGCGCTCGTACCAAGGGCGCATCTTCTCGACCAGATCGTGGTATTTTTGCACGGCCACCATCACGCCATCGGCGATTTCGGTAGCCTGCTGATCCGCGCTGCCGGCGAGGGCCTCGGTATCGGAGAACTCCTCGCTGTCTAGCGCGGCTTCGGCCGCTTCTATATCGGCTTCGGCCGTGCTCAACTCGGCGCGCAATGCCTCAATATCGGCCTCGGTGCCCTTGCCCGCCGGCGCGTCCTCTAGGCTGGTATAGGCGGCCGCGACCGCGTCGCGGGCAGCGGCAATCGCAGCTTGGGCCGACTCCCGCTGGCGCTTCTTTTCGGCTTCGGCCGACGACTCGGCCTGCATGGCCTTGCTCTTGGCATCGGCGATTTGCGTCCGCGCCTGCTCAAAGTCCTTTAAGAGGAAAAAGCGCTCGGCTTCGGTGTTGGTCGTTGCCTCGGCTTCGCTGTACGCGCGCTGGGCGGCCGAGTACTCGTTGGCAGCAAAGCGCTCCGCGCCGACATCTCGGGCCGCGTCGAGGGCTTGCTTGGCCGCTTGCAGCTCGGCGGTGGGGGGGGCGTCACAGCCCGCCAAAACCGCGACCGCGACAAACAGCGATATTGCCCGGATTTTCATGGTCCACCTTCCTGAGTTTGAACGTTTTGTGCTCTCTATATCAGAGACAATCTAAAGGGAAGGACGGGAAATTGTCAAGCGCAAATCGGGGCGCGACAGCGCGGCTGCGCCCCTTCAAAACTTCGCATTTTCTGCTTCGCCCGGCGCGAAATCCTCGTCTTCTTCCCCGGGCACTTCATAGATCCACCCGCAATTTGGACACAAGGGGTATTCGGCATCCTCGCGGCGGGCGTGGCACTGGGGGCACCGCGGGCCAAAGGGCGACCAGAATTTGAGCACCACGACGACCAGCAGCAAGACGGCGAACAAGGTGTAGAACATCTTTAGCGACCCTTTTTGGCGGCTTGGAGCTTGCGCAATTGGCGGCGGCGGCCCCAGCGGCTGCGCTTCTGGCCCAAGGGCGGCCGCAGCGGCCCGGCGGCCACCAGCTCGTTGAGCACTC
Source organism: Candidatus Latescibacterota bacterium (assembly GCA_965242865.1). Lineage (GTDB taxonomy): Bacteria > Latescibacterota > UBA2968 > UBA8231 > UBA8231. The sequence goes on along the minus strand of CBDETK010000013.1, from coordinate 1,563,888 downwards.
GATTGAGTCGGTCCGGCTGATTGGTGATGATGCCCTGCACCCCCATCGTCGCCAAGTCGCGCATTGCAATGTCCTCGTCCACGGTCCAAGCCCACACCGCAATGCCCCGCTTGCGGGTCTCTTCGAGGAAGGGCGGGGTCAGCACCGCGTACCACATTGCCAGCGCGTTGGCCCCCACTTGCAGCACTTGGCGCACGAGGCGACGCGCCCGCACCCGCGAGGGCGTCGTCGGCAACTGGCCGACCAACAGCGCGGTGGGCAGGGTCGGCGCGAGCAAATTGAGCCGCTGGACCGTTTGCGGATTGAACGCCTGCACCACCACGCGCTCGGCCGCATTCATGGCCTCAATCACCTGCAGGACGCGCTCGGCAATGCCGTCGGCTTTGATCTCGATCAGCACGAGTGCTTGATTCCGCGCTAAGTCGAGCACGTCTTCGAGCAGGGGCACGCGCTCGCCGGCAAAATCAGGGCTGAACCAGCGGCCCGCGTCGAGCTGGCGCACTTGCTCGCCCAAGAGGTCGGCCACCAACCCGGTGCCATTGGTCGTCCGGTCGAGCACGGCGTCGTGCAGGACTACGAGCTGGCCATCGCGGGTGGTGTGCACGTCAATTTCGAGGATATCGACGCCGATTTGGAGGGCCTTTTCGCAAGCGGCCAGCGTGTTTTCCGGGGCCAGTCCCGCACCGGACGCGCCGCGATGGGCAATGCGCAGAGGGGTGATCATCTCAAGCACCGAATTTGTCGAGGCGACGCGCATGGGCCAACGCCAGGGCCATCAAGCCGGTCGCCGGCGCGATTCCGAGGCTGCCGGCGCGGCACCCGCGCTCGGAAAATTCAGCGGCTGCGTCGGCCAACGCCCAGCGGCTCGCTAGGACCGTGGGCACGGGGTGCCAACTGTGGCTCCGCATAACCGAAGGGGTCGAGTGATCGCCCGTGACGATGAGCACTTCGGGTTGCAGCGCGAGCAACCGCGGAATGTAAGTATCGACCTCCTCTAACACCCGCACCTTCCGGTCGAAATCGCCGTCCTCGCCGGCACTGTCGGTCTTTTTTACGTGGACGTAAAAAAAGTCGTAGTCTGCGTAGCGGCTTTCGAGCAAGGCGAACTCGGACGCGAGGTCCGAGCCGACCTCTGCGACCTCCATGCCCACGGCCCCGGCCACGCCGCGGTACATGGGATACCCGGCAATGCCCAGCGCTTTCAGCCCGTACGCCTCGTCCATCGACGTCAGATCTGGGTAGCGGCCAAATCCCCGCAGCAACACCATGTTGGCCGGGTGCTCGTCCGCGAGCAGGGCAGCGGCTTGGGCTAAAAAGGCAGCAGCCACTTCAACGGTGCGTTCCGATCCCGGCGCGAGGGCCGTCAGGGGCTTGGGCCGCACCCCGGGCACCTGTGGGTCCGAATCCGAGACTTGGTCGCCCAAGCCCGCGCCGCGAAACACCACGCCGGCGCGGTACTCCATCTCGGCCACGACCTGCACCTCCACCCCGGGCACCGCGATCGCGCTCAGCACTTCGCAGAGCTGGCGGCCTTTTTCCGTTGGGATGCGGCCGGCGCGGCGGTCGCTCACTCGACCGGCCGCATCCACCGTACAAAAGTTGAGGCGCACCGCGATGTCGCCGGGCGCGAAATCCAACCCCAAGCCGAGGGCCGAAAGGGCGCCGCGACCGATTTGGCTTTGCCAAGGATCGTAGCCAAAGAGGGCCAAGTGGGCCGGGCCGCTGCCCGGGGTAAAGCCGGCCCCTAACGGCGAGATTAGGCCGCAGAGCCCCCCTTGGGCCAGCGCGTCTAAGTGGGGCAACCGGGCCGTCTCCAGCTCGGATTTGCCCGTGGCTGGATGGGGCAACCCGCCCAAGCCATCGATGACCAACAGGACGATTTTGGCGTCGCTATCGCGGATGCACAATTCCTTGGTGTGCTGGGAACTTATCACGTGTGCATTCTCCACGAAGCCTAGGCGGTCGGCTCTGACAGGTGCAGGTCCTTGAGGACCATCTGCACGGCGCCGTTGCCGGTGTAGCGGTCGGCCTCCAGCTCAAAAGCCGCGTTCAGCCGGGTGCCCGGCCGCACTTGGGCCGCGAGGTCTTTTTGGTTCCACCACAGCGCAGTACAGCGGCGGCTGCCCGCCTCCAATTCGGCCTTAAAGTGGCGGCCGTCGGCGCCGATTTGCCGCGACCCAACGACTCGGCAATCCGCTAGGGCAAAAACCGGACGCCGGTGTCCGTTGCCAAAAGGCTCTAGCTCGTCGAGTTGCTTCACCGTGTCGAGCGTCAGGTCCGCCGGCTTGAGCATCAGATCGATGTCCAAGGCCGGTTGCAGGTCCTCGGCACTGATGCGGGCGTTGGCGTGGTTGATCAGCGCGAGGCGAAAGCGCTCAAAGGCATCGACCGCGAGCGAAAAACCCGCGGCCGCTGGATGGCCGCCGTGGGTCTCCAAGTGTTCTTCGCAGGCGTGGATTCCCGCGCTGATGTCGTAGCCCGGGATGCTGCGGGCCGAGCCCACGCACAGCCCATGGTCGGTGCCTTGGGTACACACGACGGCGGGGCGGGCGTATTGCTCGCACAACTTGCTGGCCAACAGGCCGATGATTCCCATATTCCACTCCCCCAGCACCACGATGATGCGGTCTTCCACATCCTCCTCCGGGCCGACCTGTTCCTCGACCTCCCGGATGCCCTCGCGCTGCCAAGCCTGCCGCTGGGAGTTGAGCCGGTTGAGCTCGTCGGCTACCTGCGCGGCCTCCCCCTCGCTTTGGGAGCGCAACAGCCGCAGCGCTAGATCGGGCGTTTTTAAGCGGCCGGCCACATTGATCCGCGGCCCCAGCCGGAACGCCAAACAGGCCGCATCAAGCGGCTGATTTTGGACCTTGGCCACCTGCTTGAGTGCCCCCAGCCCGAGGCGTTTGGTGCGCTGGAGGATCTGCAGGCCGCGCCGAATAAACAGGCGATTTTCTCCCAACACGGGCACGAGATCGGCCACCGTCCCCAAGGCCACGAAGTCGAGCAATCCGTTGAGATAGCAGCGGCGTTCCTCGCCAGCGAGAAAGGCTTCGCTGAGGGCCTGCACCAGCTTGAAGGTGACGCCGACGCCCGCCAAGCTCTTGAAGGGATAGGCGCAATCGCGGCGGTTGGGATTGACGATGGCAAGGGCGCGCGGCAGTTCGGCGAGCTGCTGGTGGTGATCCACGACGACGACCTCCACGCCCCGCGCCGCGGCCAATTCCAAGGCGTCGTAGGCCGAAATGCCATTGTCAACCGTGACGATGACGCGGGCTCCCTTTGCTAGGGCGCGCTCGACCCCGGGCGGCTTGAGACCGTATCCGTCCTTGTGGCGGTCGGGCAAGAGCCAGTCGCAGTCAGCCCCCACGCGCTCGAGAAAGTCCATCAGCACGGCCGTGCTGCAAACCCCGTCGACGTCGTAGTCGCCGTACACGACGATTTTTTCGCGAGCGCACACGGCCCGTTCCAGCCGCGCAACCGCCGTTGCCATATCCTGCATTTGCTCGGGCGGGTGCAGGGCTTCGGGGCCGACTTGCAGCTCGGCGCGGGTCAGGCCGCGCCCGGCGAGCAGCGCGTCAATTAAGCTATCGTACGGGTCGTCGCAGAGGACATTCCAGACGGGGTAACGGCGCATATAATGTATCCGGTGGTTTCAATTTCAATCCGCTCGCTACGAGCAACTGCGTAGCGAGGGCGTCAAGATAGACGCGCCGCCCCAGCCGCGCAAGCGGTGCTAAGCGCCCGCTGGTTTAGCTGCTGACAAAAAACATTGCGGCAGTTTGCCGCCGCGTTTGACGCGAATGAACGCGGGTACGAAATTGATTGGACTGCTGTACGGCTGGGTAAATTCCTTGCGGGTACAAGGGCCAGCGCGGGTTCATGCCGGTCGCCACGAAGTCCGAGGACCCCAACCGAAAGGAAAGCCCCATGAACGAACCGCTAACGCAAGCACAAGACCACGACCGCCGGATTGGGCGGCTAGAAGGCATTGCCGAGCAATCCGTTGAGCAAGATCGCCAGACCAACACCCGCTTGGATAGCATTGAGCGGTCCATCAGTGAAGTGCGGAAAGAAATCGCCGCGCTCACGCGCTGGTTGGTTGGAATGCAAATCGCCACCTTGCTGGCACTGGGGACGCTGATCTTGTCGCGCTTGCCGTAATCGACTCGCTTCGGCCGCGTAAAGCCGCGCTGGGGCGGGTGTCGCGTACCTTGTTTTTCAACTATGACTCGAGCAAAACACATGTTCCTCTGCTATATCGCCCTCCTCGGGATCGCCGCGTTGCCTCGTCTTGCGGCGGCCGGTCCCAATGCAGACGTCGAAATTTTCGTCGGCCAAGAAGGCCCCTTCTGCGGGTTGGCAGCGAACAGCACCGTGGAGTTCAGCATCTCGGCGCGCAACATGAGCCAAGTGCGCCAAGTCAAATTCGAATTTAGCTGGGAGCCGGCCCACGCCGTCGCGGCCGTCGCGGCTGCACTGGGCCAGACCGCTAAAGCTAATTCCTTTGTCGCCCCAGGCCCTCCGCAAATCCAAGGCCAGACCGCCCAATGGGGCATCGCGATCCTCGGAGGCGCAGGAATCGCGGGCGAAGGCCATCTCGCGGATCTGGCGTTTACCGTGGCCGACTCCATCAGCCCGACCACGCCCATAGACATCTACCTCGACATGGTGTCGCTCGGGCCTTCTTTTACCGAGCGCGACAACATCCGGCCGCAAGTCGCGTTCTTACGCAATTACTGCGACGCCGAGGGGCAGGCTTTGCCAGAGGGAATCTTCTTCCGCTGGGCCGAGCCAACCCCCTCCTTTTCGGCCACCGGCACCGGCGGCCTAGCCGATGGCAGCGCCGGCGAAATCCTCGTATCCGCGCGCCTATTACAGGCCGGGTCTTTCCGCACGGGCGCGGCTTTTACCTGGGACCTTACCAACACCGGCCCCGGCCCGGCCTACGCATTCGTCAACGGCGAAGCCATCCGCATCCCGGCCGGCGCGACCCAGCAGGTGACGACCACCAGCGACGAACGCGGCCTGACGTACTTACTCTTCGACGCCGAAGAGGAGACCGCGCTCGTTTTTAACGCCTGTGCCGAAGGCTCGTGTGCTGAAGGCCAAGTGGAATGGGGGATTGCCACGTCCATCTCAGAGCCGTCTGGCTTCGCTCGGCCGCGCGAGCTCTTCCTCGCGCCGAACTACCCCAATCCCTTTAATGCCGGCACCGCTATCCCCTTTGCCCTCCCCGAGGGCGGGCCGCACTTTGCCCAAATCGACATCTTCAATCTCTTGGGTCAAAAGGTCGCTACGCCCTTTGCGGCGAATGCGTCCCCGGGGCGGCATGTGGCCCACTGGGATAGCCGATTGGCCACCGGCACTCCGGCCGCCAGCGGCCTTTACATCTACCGCCTGCGGACGGCGTCGGCCGAGCTCCACCGCGCCATGCTCCTCTTGCGCTAAGCCTAAGCCGTGCGCCCTCCCGACTCCACCCGCCTCGCGGCCGCGCGCCTGCTCCGCGACCTAGAGCGGCAAGCCCAGCCCTTTGACGAACTGCTCCAAGCCCTCGACGCGCGCTTGCCGACCCACCGCGATGTGCGCTTTGCCCGGCAGCTCGTCCTCGGCGTGGTGCGCTGGCAGAAGCGGCTCGATTGGATCATCGCCACCGGCTGCACGCGCCCGGTGGCCCAACTCTCGCCTTGGGCCCGGCACATTTTGCGCCTCGGCACCTATCAGCTCTTCTGGCTCGACCGCGTACCCCAGTCTGCGGCGGTCCACACCTCGGTCGAGCTAGCCAAGCACTTGACGCACTCAGGCATCGCCTCACTGGTCAACGCCGTCCTCCGCAACTTGCTGCGGCAACGCGCCCCCATTCGCTACCCGGACCCGCGCCAGACCCCGACGCGCTATCTCGCGGTATATCACTCCCATCCCGAGTGGTTGGTCGAACGCTGGGTCGGCCGCTGGGGCCGCACAATCGCCGAGCGCGTCCTCGCGGCCAACAACCAGCCCGCCGAACTCAACATCTACCTCAATCGGCTGCGCCCCAGTCGCGCGCTAACCGCCGAACTCGACTTAGTCCCGGTCGGGTCGCGGCCGGGCTTTTATCGAGCGACCCATGGCGCGGCGCTCTTTGCCTCCCAAGCGTACCAGCAGGGACGGTTTCAGGTGCAAGACCCCAACGCCGGCTTGGCCGTGGCCTTGCTCGACCCGCAGCCGGGCGAACGCCTACTCGATCTGTGCAGCGCGCCCGGCGGCAAGGCCGTGCAAGCCGCCATCGCCATGGCGGACCGCGGCTGGGTCGTAGCCACCGACATTTCCCTGCCGCGCCTGAAGCGAGTGCGCGAAAACGCCCGCCGCCTGCGCCTGCGCGCCATCCGCCCAATAGCCCGCGACGGCACGACCCCCGGGTGCGGCGTCTTCGACCGCGTCCTCGCGGATGTGCCGTGCAGTGCCACCGGCGTCCTCGGGCGGCGACCCGATACCCGCTGGCGTCGCAAGCCGGCCGAATTTGCCGCCTTGACTGCCCGCCAACAGGTGCTCATCCAACGCGCGTACGAACACCTGCGGCCCGGCGGGGTCTTGGTGTATAGCACCTGCAGCTTGGAGGAGGAGGAAAACGAGGCCATTGTCGAGCGGTTCTTACAACAGACCCCGACCGCTCGGCTGGAACGCGCCGATGCCCACTTTCCGGCCCAGCCTTATGCCGGCCGCTACGTACTGACCATCCCGGGCCAACACGCCGGCGATGGCAGTTTTGCCGCACGCATCCGCAAGGGCGCAGCGTGAAAAACATCCTCCGCCAACTGGGCCTAGCCGCGGCCGGCGCGCTCCTCGCCGGCCTCATCGCCATCGTGCTGCTCGACGCGGTCGTCATGCCGTACGCAGTGGATACGCCCAGCGTCCAAGTGCCCGACCTGCAAGGGCTTTTCGCGCCCGAGGCATCCGCTCGCCTCGACCAAGCAGGGCTGAAGATGACCATCGGCGATACGCTGCACCACGAGACCATCTCGGCCGACGCGGTCGTCGGGCACGATCCAAGCGTGGGACAATGGGTCAAAAAGGGGCGGCGCATCGTCTTGACCGTGAGCAAGGGGCCGCGCTACTCCCAAGTGCCCGACGTGCGCCGCGTCAGCCTCCGCGAGGCGCGGTTGCAACTAGAGGGCAACCAGCTAAAGAGCGGCCAAATCCTCTATCGCTCCTCAGAGACCCTGCCCGAGGGGGCTGTCGTCGAGCAGTCGCCTGCCCCGGGTGCTCGGCTCGCCCCGGGCAGCGCGGTGGACCTCCAAGTCAGCAACGGCCCCCCCACAGCCCTCAAGCGCGTTCCAAATCTAATCGGCCTGCCCTTCAAAGTCGTGGCGGACACCTTGCGCAAATACGAAATGCGCATCGGCCACATTGCCAAACACATCGACGAACAAAAGCGCGTCGGCACGATCCTCGAGCAGGTGCCGACGAGCGGGCAGCGCATCCCGCGCCACGGCCGCATCGACCTCGTCGTCAGCAGCGCGCCGCCGCGGCCAGCACCGGACGCCTTCGACCACTGGGAGGAGCCGTGAACGCCACGCGCATCGGTCCTTCCCTGTTGGCCGCCGACTTTGCCCGCCTAGCCGAGGACATCGGTCGCGTGGAGCGCGGAGGAGCCGACTTTCTCCATCTCGACGTAATGGATGGGCACTTCGTCCCCAACATCAGTTTTGGGCTGCCGGTCGTCGCGGCCGTGCGCCAAACGACCCGCCTAGCACTCAACACGCACCTGATGCTGCAAAATCCTTGGCCCTTTATCGGCCCCTTCAAAGAGGCCGGCGCGGACTCGCTCGTGGTCCACGTGGAAATCGAGCACAACCTCCCGGCCGTACTCGACGCCATTCGCCAGCACGGGCTCCAGTGCGGGCTCGCGGTCAATCCGAGTACGCCGGTCGTCGCCTGCTACCCCTATCTCGACGCGCTCGACTCGGTCTTGGTCATGTCGGTGGAGCCGGGGTTTGGCGGCCAGCCCTTTCAGCCGGCCGCCCTCGACAAAATCCGCGCTCTGTGCGCGGAAATCGAGCACCGTGGACTAGACCTGCCCGTCGGCATTGACGGAGGGGTGCATCCCGGCAATGCGGCCGCCTGCCGCCGGGCCGGCGCCCGGTGCCTAGTGTCTGGTTCAGCCATCTTCAGTGCTCGCGATCCAGCCCGCATTATCGCCGCCCTGCGCGGCTGACCCACTTCTGTTGCTATATCTATAATATTGGCCTATATTCCAACCTTTTTGTCGCATTCTACCACTCGACGCATCGGCCCATGTTTGACCGACTCAGCGAACGCTTTGACGACCTCTTCCGCTCGCTTCGCGGGCAGGGGCGCATCACCGAGCGCAACATCGACGATACGCTGCGCCAGATTCGCCGCTCCCTGCTCGAAGCCGATGTCAACTTCAAGGTCGCCAAGGACTTTATTCAGCGGGTCAAAGAGCAGGCCCTCGGCCAAAACGTCCTCAAGAGCCTGACCCCGGGCCAGCAGCTCGTCAAAATCGTCCACCGCGAGCTCATCGCCCTGCTCGGCGGCAGCCACAGCCCGCCCAACCTCGCCGCCCATCCGCCCACCGTCGTCATGCTCGTCGGCCTGCAGGGCTGCGGCAAGACGACCATGGCCGCCAAGCTAGCTCGCCAGTTCAAGGAAAGAGGCCGGCCCCCGCTGTTGATCGCGGCCGACGTGTATCGCCCAGCCGCTGTCGCCCAGCTTCAATCGCTGGGGGCTTCCATTGACGTGCCCGTCTTTAGCCAGCCCGCGGGCACCGATCCGGTCGCCATCTGCCGCCGCGGCATCGACCAAGCTCGCCAGACCCACCGCAGCATCGCGCTCATAGACACGGCCGGCCGCCTGAGCATCGACGAGACCATGATGGACGAACTAGCCCGCATCCAGCAGGCCGTCGAGCCGCACGAGATCCTCTTTGTCGCCGACAGCATGCAGGGCCAAGACGCCGTAGAAACCGCCGCCCGCTTCAATCAGCGCCTCGCGGTTACCGGCTGCGTCCTGACCAAGCTCGACAGCGACGCTCGCGGGGGCGCCGCGCTGTCCATCCGCGCCGTCACCGGCCAGCCGATCAAGTTCGTCGGCATCGGCGAGAAGATCGAAGACTTAGAGTCGTTTCACCCGGACCGCATGGCCTCGCGCATCCTCGGCATGGGCGACATTGTCTCGCTCGTGGAAAGAGCCGAGCAGTCCATGGAGCGCGACAAGGCCAAGCAGCTAGAAGAAAAGCTCCGCCGGGCCTCTTTTACGTTTGAGGATTTTCTCACCCAGCTCCACGCCGTCCGCCGCATGGGGCCTCTCGACCAGCTCATGGGCATGATTCCCGGAGTCGGCAAGGCCGCCAAGGGCATGCAGCTCGACGAAAGCGCGTTCGCCCAAGTCGAGGCCATCATCAACTCCATGACCCGCCAAGAGCGCGTCCAACCCAAAATTCTCAACGGCAGCCGCCGCAAGCGCATCGCCCGCGGCAGCGGCACGACGGTCCAAGACGTGAATCAGCTAGTCAAGCAATTTCAGATGATGCAGAAAGTGATCCGACAGATGGGCCGCACCAAAGGCGGCCGCGCAAAAATGAGAATGCCCCTTGTGGGCTAGGCATCCAAGGAGAATAGCATTGGTCAAACTTCGCCTCAAAAGAATCGGCAAACGCAAACAGCCCTACTACCGGATCGTCGCGGCCCACGTCAGCGTCGCCCGCAATGGCCGCGCCCTCGCAAAGGTGGGCCTGTACGACCCCATGAATGCGAAGGTCACAATCGACGAAGAGCGCGCCATAGAGTGGCTCAACAAAGGCGCGCAGATGACCGAGACCGTCGCCGACCTCTTCCACAGCCAAGGGATCTTGGCCCGCTGGAAGGGCGGGGAGGCCCGGGTGCGCGACGACGCCCTCACCCGCGACAAACCCAAGCGCCGACGCAAGCAAGCAGCCACGGCACCCAGCGAACCCGCCGAGCAAGAGGCCTAGGGCACCACCGCATGCGCGTCGCCGTAGCCTATATCTCCCGTGCGTGGGGAGTGCGCGGCGAAGTCCGGGCCGAGGCGCTGACACACCGTGTCGAGCGCTTCAGCGACCTACGGGAGGTCGTCCTCCAAGGAGCGAACCGCCCCGACCGGCCGCTCGAACTGGAGCGCTGGCGCACCGATGCCAAGAGCTTGTTGCTCAAATTCGCGGGCATTGACGCCCCCGAACCGGCGCGTTCCATCTTGGTCGGGGGCTATGTTACCATTGCCCCGGACCAGCGCGATCTCCTGCCGGAAGGCACGCACTACATCGACGATATAGTGGATTGCACGGTCGTCAATTTGGCGGGGCAATCGTTGGGCCGCGTCGTTGAGGTCGTATCCATGCCGACGACAGACGCTTACGTGGTCCGCGGCGGCAAAGGCGAAGCCCTGGTGCCGGCCGTTGGCGACTTTGTCGTGGAAATCGCCCCGGGTCGGGTCGTCGTGCAGGGCGTTGAAGCGCTGTTTGAGCCATGAAAATAGACATTGTAACGCTCTTTCCAGATTTTTTCGCCTCGCCGTTGGCGACCAGCATGATGGCGCGCGCCGTGGCCCGGGGCCTACTGGCCGTTGAGACCCACAATCCGCGCGATTGCGCGACCGACAAACATCGCACCGTGGATGACGCCCCGTACGGCGGCGGCGGCGGCATGGTCCTCAAGCCCGAGCCCGTGTACCAGCTTTGGCAGGAGCGGGGTTTAGCGGCCGGTCACTGCATCTTTCTAACGGCCGACGGCCAGCCGCTCAACCAAGCCCTCGCCGTCGAGCTGGCGCTCGAGGAGCGGTTGGTGCTATTGTGCGGGCATTACAAAGGCGTCGATGAGCGGATCCGCACCGGGCTTATCGACCGAGAAATCTCAATCGGCGACTACGTGCTCACCGGCGGCGAGCCGGCCGCCCTCGTCCTCATCGACGCGGTGGTCCGGCTCATCCCCAACGTCTTGGGCAATTTTTCTTCGGCCTTGGACGACTCGTTCCAAGAGGTCGTACTCGATTGCCCTTGGTACACTCGGCCGGTTGAATTTCGCGGCCAGCGCGTCCCCGCGGCGCTGCTTTCGGGCGATCACGCCCACATAGCCCACTGGCGGCGACGCCAAGCCCTGCAGCGCACGTTTGTGCGCCGGCCCGACTTGCTGCAACAGCTCGAACTCGACGACGACGAACGACAACTCATCGCCATTTGGCAGGAGCAAGGGCTGGAAAAGGCCCCGTAACAGACGAGGTGATACAATGGACGCAAGCATCCTGCGCGAACTAACCGCAGACCAGCTCAAAACCGATCTTCCCGAATTCGGCGCGGGCGACACCGTGCGGATACACGTGCGGGTGATCGAGGGCGACAAGGAGCGCACCCAGATTTTTGAAGGGACCGTCATCCAGCGCAAAGGCAGCGGCATCCAAGAGACCTTTACCGTGCGCAAAATATCTCAGGGCATTGCCATCGAGCGCATCTTTCCCCTGCACTCGCCTCGCGTCACCCAGATCGAGCGGACGCGCGAGGGCCGGGTGCGCCGCGCCCGCCTCTTTTACCTGCGCGGTCGCAAAGGGCGCGCCGCCCGCATCCCCGTCAAGCGGACGCACTGAGCATGGCCCCACGCCGCGACTTGCCCTTTACCCGCAAAAACTGGTCCTTGGCCATCGCCGGCTTAGCCGCGATTTTGCTCGGGTATGTGTTTTTGCGCATCCCGCCGGCCGAGGGCTTCTTCTCCCTCACCCTGGCGCCAGTACTCCTAGTCGTCGGCTACTGCGTGTTGATTCCCATGGCGATCTTGGTTCGGGACCGGAGACCGGAGGGCGACGAGTCCGACCCCTAGCACCACTCGCTATTCGATCCCTCCAAGCCAACCCGCCCGGAGCCCGACCATGACCAGCCCTCAACCGATCATTGACGACGGCGTCCGCGCCGACTACGCCTCCGACCTGTACCGCTACGGCACCGAGGCCGAGCAGGTCGCCCGCTTTGCCGACATCGGCCCCGAGCAGCTCGCTTTCTTCCACCAGCAGGGCTACCTAGCCATAGCCGAGGCGTTTTCTCCGGCCCAAGTCGCGGCCGCGGGCGACGCAGTGTACGACCTGATCGACGGAAAACAGCCCGAATTTCGCGGCGTCCAACTCGAAGCCGCGGCGCAGGGCCAAAAGCTAACGGGTGCGGCGCGGCGCAGGGCCGTGCGCAAGCTCATGAAGTTCGTCGAGTGGGACGAGCGCTTTCAGCCGCTGGCCGCCGCTCCAGCGCTCTTGGATGTCCTCACTCGCCTGATGGGCGACGCGCCGGTTCTCTTTCAAGAGATGGCCTTGCTTAAGCCGCCTAAGGGCCGCGAAAAGCCTTGGCACCAAGACTGCGCGTACTTCAACTATCCGCTGGGCACCCCCATCATCGGCGTCTGGATCGCCTTAGACCACGCGAGCTCGGACAACGGCTGCCTGCACATCCTGCCCGGCACGCACCGCGAGGGGCCGGTCCATCACTTCAAACGCCGCGATTGGCAGATCTGCGACGCCGATGTCCAGACCGAGCGCGACGTCGTCGTGCCCCTCGCTCCGGGCGGGTGCCTGCTCTGGCACGGCATGACCCACCACGGCAGCCCGACCAACCCCTCGCAAAAAATGCGCCGCGCCCTACAGTTCCACTACCGACCCGCCCGCGCCGGCCAAATCGACACCGAGGAGCGCATGCAGCACTTCGGAGGCGAAATCCACGGCGCCGAGTGCTGAACCCTTCATAGCTCCAGCAGCGTTTCAAATCTCACGCCTCCAAGCGCAACGTCGCCGCGTCGATAAAACCGCCCTCCACGTGGTGCGCCGCCAATGCCGCAGCGCGCTGAGCGGCCGCGGCAATCCCCGATCCTCGGTGCAGGCGATGCGCTATATACGCGGCGAAAAACACGTCCCCAGCGCCGGTAGGGTCGGCGACCGTCGCTACCGGCACCGATGTAAACTGCGTCCGCAGCCCCGGCCGACTGGCGACCCAGCCGCCGTGCGAACCTTCGGTGACGACCCACTCGGCCACCGAACAAGCGCACATCAACTGGTCCAGCGTCAGGCCGCAGTCCGCGAGCACGAGCTCTAATTCGTCGCGGTCCGCTTTGACATAGTCCGCGCATTGCAGGGCGGCGTACAAACTTTTAGCAACCCCCTGATGCACCTGCGTCCCCTCAATCCGCCGCACATAGCCTTGAAGATCTAAGCTCACCTGCAAGCGAGTGCCGATTGCCGCCAGCACCTCCTCGGCCAGATCGTGGGGATGCAGCGGCCCCAAATGCACGTGCTCCACGTCGGCGAGCACTGGCTTGAGTTGGGCAGCGGCAATCGGCGCGGCGCAAGCGAGCAACTCCTGACGCCGTGCGTCGCCATCGACGTAGTTGACAAACCGGGTCGTCGCCGCGCTGTCGCCCACATAGACTGCAATACCCCGTTGTTGCAACACCGCCAGCATCGCCCGATCGGCCGCCGCAACATTGGTCAGCACCTGCGTCTTTAGGCCCAACTCGGCAAAAGTCAGCCCAGCATACGCGACCACGCCCCCGCGTTTGTACGTCTCCGCTCCGCCTTGGACCACGCAGTCTATCGTCGCCGAGCCAAGAACTGCCACCGCCCCCACCTCAGACCTCCTCGCGTCGAACTGTGATAAACATGTCATCCCATCCTCTTTCTTCGCGCAACGGGCAGCACGGGGAATTTACCCGTCTTGGGCCGCTGTTTATTTTATTTTTTCGCCAACCCGGCAACGAGGAGCAAGCCGTGCAGCACCGCCACTTGAACCATCAACGCTTTACGCTGGCCGCCATAGACGACGTGATCCGTCGAGGCGGCTGGCGCGATTGGGCCGAACTGCGCCGGGCGGCTCTCGACGACCAAACCCTGCTCGACAAAATCGAGCGCGTCTGCGCCCATTGCGCCGCCCCGCACGCTCAGCGTCATCGCTTTTGGCTACACTATGTCAAAAAACACCGCACCGCTTCCTGACTGGGATCTCGTGCTGTCGGCCGCGTGCCGCCTCCAACAGCTCCTGCCCGAAGCGGTGCTGGTGGCCATTCATGCGGAGCATCGCCTTTCCCAAGACGCAGACCACGTGGTGCCCGACCTGCGTCGCCAGTTCGACGCGATCCTCGCCCAATTAGAATCAGCGGCTGGCTGGCGAACAGCACGCGTGACGCGCCCGGTCCAAATCCTCGGCCGCCTCGACGGCATCGAGACCGGGGTGCGTCAACTGATCCGCAACGAGCCGTTGGAAACGACGACGATCCAACATCGGGACGCGACCCTGACCATTCCAACCTCGGCGGAAATCCTCCGCATTAAAGGAGTGCTGATCCTCAAGCGCAATGCAACGCGCGACTATCTCGACTTTGCTGCGCTCGCCCACCGCATGGGCGACCAAGCCGCGGCCGAAGCCCTGCGACCTTTCGACAGGTTGTACCACCAAGCCAATGGGGAGTCCGCCCTGCAACAATTACAGGTGCAACTTGCCAGTCCCCTGCCCTACGACTTAGAAGTCACCGAACTTTCCGAATACAAAAACCTCGCCGCCCGGTGGCACGACTGGAACGCGGTGACGGCCGTTTGCGCCCATGTAGCGGTGGTTGTCTTCGATTACGTCTGCACGCGCAGCGAATCGGGCTAGCATGGCCTAACCAGCGGCTAACATATAAAAGAACCGAGCGGCTCAAAACTTGCCCGAATCGACCCGCTAGGTATCTTCTCGCCTTACTTTCCCGATAGAACTTCTGCATAATCCATGCGTCTATACCTCAAGCGGGCCGCGATCGCCTCGTTGCTGCTAGTGCCGGTGTTGTACGGGGCCTTCGCCCTGACATCGCACCCGGTGGCACCGCATCCCTACTTTGACTCAAGCGGCGTTTTGGTCATTGCCCACCGCGGCGGCAAGGGGCTGGCCCCAGAAAACACCTTGGCGGCCTTTGCCCACTCGGCCGCGTTGGGAGTCGATGTGCTAGAAATGGACTTGCGCCAAAGCAGCGACGGCGTGCCCATCGTCTTGCACGACCGGCGCGTCGATCGCACGACCAACGGCCACGGCCCAGCCGACAGCTTGCGCCTAGCCCAATTGAAGCAGCTAGACGCCGGCTACCACTTCAGTCCAGACGGTCAAACCTTTCCCCAGCGCGGCCAAGGAATTGCCATCCCCACCTTAGACGAGGTATTTACGGCCTTTCCCACCATGCGCTTTCTCATCGAAATCAAGGAGGACTCGGCCGCGTTGGCGCATGATTTCTGCCGGGCGATTCAGCGCTTTGGGTTAAGCGAGCGCGTCATCGCCGCTTCGTTCCACAACCGCCCCTTAGCCCGCTTGCGCCAAGCCTGCCCCCAAGTGGCGACCTCGGCGGCTTCATCCGCCGGATTGTCCTTTGTCTTGCTCCACTGGTTGCGGCTCGACGCGGCCTACCACCCCACCAGCCAAGCCTTTCAGTTCCCGGCCCGCTTGGGCGCGATCGACCTGATAGACCGGCGCTTTGTCGCCCGCGCCCACGCCCACAACGTCCAAGTCCACGTCTGGACCGTCAACGATCCCGACGCCATGCAGCACTACCTAGCCCTAGGCGTCGATGGCCTAATCACCGACTATCCCGACCGCCTGCTACGCATCCTAAACCGCCAGCCCGCAGAGGAGACTTCATGGGCGACTCCCTAGCCCTAAACGTACAGCACCTGAGCAAAACCTACGGCCGCGGGGCCACCGCCCTGACGGTCCTCCACGATGTGAGCTTCGCCCTTGCGGCCGGCGCCACCTGCGCGGTCGTCGGCCCTTCGGGCAGCGGCAAAACCACCCTGTTGGGCTTGTGCGCCGGGCTGGACCGCGCCAGCGCCGGCTCGGTCGCGCTCAATGGCGTGGATTTGGGCCGGCTCGACGAGGACCAACGCGCCCACCTCCGCAGCGAAAAAGTCGGCTTCGTCTTTCAAAACTTCCAGCTCATCACCACCCTCAGCGCCCTCGAAAACGCCATGGTGCCGCTCGAATTGCGCCGCGAGCCAACCGCCCGCGCCCGCGCCGTTGACCTCCTCGACCGCGTCGGCTTAGGCGACCGCCTACACCACTATCCGGCGCAGCTTTCAGGGGGCGAGCAACAGCGCGTGGCCCTCGCCCGGGCCTTTATCAACCGCCCGGCGCTGCTGTTTGCCGACGAGCCGACCGGCAACCTCGACGACGGCACCAGCGGCAAAGTGCGCGACCTGCTCTTCAGCCTCAACGAGGAGTCCGGGGCCACCCTAATTTTGGTCACCCACGATCTGACGCTGGCCCGCCTCACCCAGCGGATCATCCGCCTCCAAGGCGGCCGGGTGGCCGACGACCGGCCGGTCCCATGATGGGCTGGCTCGGCAAAATGGCTTGGCGCGACAGCCGCAGCCACCGCCGCAAACTGCTGCTTTTTACGGGTTCAATCGCCATCGGCATTGGTGCATTCGTCGGCCTGACCAGCCTCAGCTCTGCGCTGCAGGGCGCGATGGACGAACAAGCGGCCGCGCTCTTAGGGGCCGATCTGGCGCTGGTGAGCCGCCAGCCCTTCGCGCCGGCCGCCGAAGCCCTCATCGATTCGCTCGGCGGAATTCAGGCGCGCCAAGTTGCCTTCAACTCCATGATTTACCTGCCCAAGAGCGAGGGGACTCGCCTCGCGCAGATCCGCGCCCTTACCGGCCCGTTTCCCTTTTACGGCGAGCTAAAAACGGCCCCGGCCGAGGCCGCGCACCGCTTCCGCACCCAGCCCCAAGCCCTCGTTGACGAGGCACTCATGCTGCAGTTTGGAGCGGCGATCGGCGACACGATCAAGGTCGGCAACACGGTCTTTCGCATCGGCGGGCGGCTCTTGCGCATCCCCGGGGAGAACGCCCTGTTCAGCGACATCCAGCCTCGCGTCTATATCTCCATGTCCTACCTCGACCGCACCGGCCTAATTCAAAGGGGCAGCCGGGTCACCTACTCGGCCTTCTTCCGCTTTGCCGAGCGGGATGTCCAAGCACTCGCCAAATCCATCCGTCCGCAGGCGCGCGCCAACCGCCTCCGGCTCGAAACCATTGCCGACCGCAAGGCCCGCCTCGGCCGCACCCTCAACAACCTCTACCGCTTCCTAAATCTCGGCAGCTTCATCGCCCTCCTGCTCGGCGGCGTGGGCGTGGCCAGTGCCATCCACACCTATACCAAGCAGAAACTGCCCACCGTCGCCGTGCTCCGCAGTCTCGGCGCCACGGCCCGTCAGACCGTCGCGATCTACCTACTCCAAGCCGGGGGCATGGGCTTGGTCGGCGCGCTCGCCGGTGCGCTGCTCGGCGTTGGAGTCCTCTACCTGCTCCCCAACATCCTCGCCGATGTGCTGCCCCTAGAGGTGGAGCCGCGCTTTGATTTCCTCGCGGTCTTGGAGGGGGTCGGCCTCGGCGTCGGCCTTTCTCTGCTGTTTGCCGCTCGGCCGCTGCTGGTCCTCGGCAAGACCTCGCCGCTTTTGACCCTGCGCGCCTCCTTTGAAGAGGCCCAACCGGCCGACAGCCGCCTGCTGCGCTGGGCTTTGTACGGGGGGATCGTCCTGACTGCCGCGCTCTTTGCCTACCGCCTCACCAGCCACTGGCCGCTGGCGCTGGGCTTTGTCGGCGGGGTTGGAGCCGCGTTTGCGCTGTTGGTCCTCACGGCCCGCGCCATCATCTACGGCACTCGGCGGTTTTTGCCCGCCTCTTGGAGCTATATCTGGCGGCAGGGGCTGGCCAACCTCTACCGACCCAACAATCAGACCGCGCTGCTGATGTTGGGCCTCGGGCTAGGGACCTTCCTGATCAGCACCCTCTTCCTGACCCAGACCAGCCTGCTGTCCCACATCAAAAGCGTCGGCTCCGACCAAAATCCCAACGTCGTGCTCTTCGACATCCAAACCGACCAGTGCCCCGCGCTAAACGCCCTCGTCGCCGAGATGGACCTGCCGCTGTTGCAGCAAATGCCCATCGTCACCATGCACATCCACAGCGTCAAGGGCCAACCTGCCCGCGCCATGCGCCGCGATACCACCGCGAGCCACCGCCGCGGCAACTGGGCCTTGCGGCACGAGTACCGTGCGACCTATCGCGATTTTCTCACCGAGACCGAAGATATCGTCGCCGGCCGCTGGCACCGGCAACCCGCTGGCGATACCCTGTACGTTTCCTTGGAAACGGGCGTGGCTTCCTCGTTGGGCGTGGGCGTGGGCGATTCCCTGACCTTTGACGTCCAAGGGGTCCCAATCGAAGTGGTCGTCGGCAGTCTGCGCCGCGTCAACTGGCAGCGGATCATGCCCAACTTTTTGGTGGTGTTCCCCGACGGCATCCTCGAGCCCGCGCCCCAGTCCCACGTTCTCGTCACGCGCGCGGCCACAACCGAGCAAATGGCCGCTTTGCAGCGAGCCACCGTGCGCCAGTTCCCCAATGTTTCGGTGATCGATCTCGGCAGCATCCTCAGCACGGTCGATACCATCCTCGCCAAGGTCTCGCTGGTGGTCCGCTTTATGGCCTTCTTCAGCGTCTCTGTGGGCCTCATCGTGCTCGTCGGCGTAATCGCCAGCAGCCGCTACCAACGCCTCGAGGAAAGCGTATTGCTCAAAACCTTGGGGGCCAGTCGCCGCCAAGTGGTCGCGATCATGGCCCTCGAATATCTGTTTTTGGGGGCCTTTGCGGCCACGGCGGGCGCGATTTTGTCGCTGGGGGGCGTCTGGGCCTTGAGCCGCTATCTCTTTGAAATCGGCTTCGCGCCCAACTACCTGCCCGTGGTCCTCGCCTTTGCCGCGGTCAGCCTGCTGACCGTCGCTGTCGGCATGCTGTCCAGCCGCGGCGTCCACACCAGCCCACCGCTCGAAGTCCTGCGCTCGCTCGGCTAGCGGCGCAGCTTCTCCAGCACCGGCCCCAGCGTCGCCCACACGGTTTCGGCGACGACCCGGTGGCCTTCGGCGTTGGGGTGATTGCCGTCGGGCAAGTTCAGCGCGGGTTGGTCTCCCACGCCTTCCAACAAGAAGGGGATCAAGGCCGCGTCGTTTTTTTGCGCCACCGCCGGGAACACCGCGGCAAACGCCGCCGCGTACTCGGCACCAAAATTGGGCGGCATCTGCATGCCGGCGATGACCACGGCGACTTCGGGGTTTTTCGCTTTTACCCGCTCGACAATCGCTTGCAGATTGGCGTGGGTGTCTTGGGGGTCCACGCCGCGCAGGCCGTCGTTGGCCCCCAATTCGAGGACGAACACGTCGATGGGGCGGCGCAAGAGCCAGTCAATGCGGCGCAGCCCACCGGCTGAAGTCTCGCCGCCAAGCCCGGCATTGAACACTTCAAAGTTCCAGCCAAGCGAATCGATTCGCGCCTGCACCAAAGCCGGGAAGGCTTGTTCGCGGTCGAGGCCGTAGCCAGCGGTCAAGCTATCGCCAAAAAAGAGAATGACCCGGCTGGAGTCCGCCTCCTCGGCTGCGACGCGGCCGGCGAGTAACGCTAGGGCCAATGCAATGTATTTCATCATTTTACCTTGGGTTTGGCTTTGGAAAATCCGAAAGCGCACAAGTCATAGCGACCTCCATTGTTAATAATATGTCCTATAATAGAACAATACAAGTATATATTTGACAAAATATGTCCGATTTAGTACGTTTAACAAAAAGGTTATTATGGATCCAATCAAGCTCGGCATACAGCTACGAGCCGCACGTGAAACGCGGGGACAGAGCCAACAGGCCGCGGCGGACGCCCTTGGCGTACCGCGCACGGCAATCACCCAAATCGAGTCAGGTAAGCGTTCGGTCTCCACGCTGGAACTGACGAAACTGGCCGAATGCTATCGCCATCCTGTATTTCACTTCTTCAAAGAAATCGTGGAAGACGAAAACGAGGATGTTCTCGTCGCCTTGTTCCGAATCGTCCCTAGCCTAAAGCGGGATTCGGAGGTGCGTGAACAGGTAGATCGTTGCGTCTCCCTGTGTCGCGAGGGAGTCGTGCTGGAGAAAATCCTAGGGCTGGGCCTACGGTCCGGTCCGCCGGTGCATACCGTGCGGGTTCCTCGCTCGGCCGGACAGGCCGTGACTCAAGCGGAGCAACTCGCCGATGAGGAGCGGTCCCGCCTCAACATCGGCAATGCTCCTTTAGCCGACGTTGCGGAACTAATCGGTTCTCAGGGCATTTGGGCATCCGGCCTTGAATTGCCTGGGCACATGTCCGGTTTGTTCCTGCGCCATTCTTCAATCGGCTTGGCTATTCTCGTCAACGCCTCACATCCGCGCGGACGAAAGCGATTTTCTTATGCACACGAATATGCCCATGCGCTGTTGGACCGAGAACGGACCGTTTCCATCTCTAGTACCGACAACTCGGCGGAGTTGGTAGAAAAACGGGCGAATGCCTTTGCCGCGGCGTTTCTCATGCCGAGAAACGGGGTATCTGAAGTATTGCGAACCTTAGACAAGGGGCTGCCTGCCCGCCATGAGCAAACGATTTTCGATGCCGCGAGCGGCGGACGTATTCAAGCAGAGTTTCGCCCGCCCGCTAGTTCCCAGAGAATCACCTACAAGGACGTTGCGCTCGTGGCCCACCATTTCGGCGTGAGCTACCAAGCGGCTCTCTATCGTCTAAAGAGCCTCAAATACGTTTCACAGTCAGCCTCCACCGGACTCCTAGACCAAGAACATTTCGGCATCCGATATCTGCATCTTCTCAACAAGCGCGACGAGCTAGAACAACCGGAGCAAAGGCCATACTGGGATCGTGAGCTTCGCAGCGAAATCGCACACTTGGCGATTGAAGCCTATCGTCGCGAGGACATCTCCCGCGGGCGTCTCCTCGAACTGAGCAAAACGCTCGGGATTGATGGTAAATCCCTTCTGATCCTTGCGGAAGCGGCGCACGAGGGCTGAGCACTGAGCACGGACCATGCCCCGCACGAGTTCGGCCGTAATAGCGGTGGATACGTCTGTTCTCATCAACTTTCTCTGCGTCGATCGCATGGACCTGATTGCTCGCCACGGTCACCAGTTCGTCGTTACGGACCACGTGGCGGCTGAAGTCAAGGATTTCTATTCGGACGAGCAGACGCGCCTCAAAGCCGCGCTCCGGTCTGGTGCTTTGAAACAAGTCAGCATTGCTGACCGACGCGAAGTCGCTCTGTTCGGCTCATTGGGCGAATCCAGACGCTTGGGGCCCGGCGAGTGTTCCGCAATCGCGTTGGCTGTATCCCGAGCATACATATTGGCTATTGATGATCGACAAGCGACAAATCGAGCACGAGAGATCAGCCGCGATCTTTGTATTCTGACAACCCAAGACCTCATCGTTGCAATGATCCGTAAAAACCTATTGAGCGTCGCGGAAGCAGACGAACTCAAGGAGACGTGGGCGCAGCAGCACAGATTTCGGCTGCCAATCAAAAGTTTTTCCGATGTGCTGGGCTAAAAGACGAGCCGACTAACTCATCTAATGCCACATGCGGAGCCGGAAGTCGCCATCGCTTCCCCAGAGCCGCAGCGCGTTCGGATGATCCTCATAAGAGGCCACCGCAACCGCGTCTATCTTGGCGCAAATCCGTCGCTTGACATGATTTTCGTATAGGTAGCTTTCAACTGCCCCCACGATGTAGGTTGGACAGAGGTCGTATCAGGGGACCGGTCGGAAGCGGGATAGTACACCCAATCAAACAACAGATGGCGGACTGTGCCTCTAGAGCGACTGATCTTAAGGATATGCATTAGCGCAATGCCTCCTTCTCGGGTCCAAAGCGCATAGGTATCGCCTTCTTGGCAAATTTTAAGCCAACGGAACGTGCCATCTGTAAAAACACGCTCAGGAGGATCGAGCCGCAGGTCAGGGAGCCCTTCGGAGACTAACGATCCAAATTCTACCTGCCCAAGAGCGGCCATTCCTATGCGTGAGCTTAAATAAGGTGGACCATCGCCAAAACCATGCTGTGTACGTTGACCAAAGTGTAAGTCATCCTCGGGTCCGTAGGACTCAGTCCCTTTGCTGAAGTCAAATCCCGATTGGTTGAATACCTTACCGAGTTGTCCCCATATCGGCGGAAGCTCAGGATCCACTACAAATTTACTCGTCGCTTCTTGAAAGGACACTTCTTTCCCAGAAAGAATCGCAGAAATAGGCCAAAGATCATTCCAGAAGTGAAGGGAATTACCAGTACCACCTATTTCCCTCCTAGAAGATCCTATACCATACCCTTTCACAAATTGAGTATTCCACGCATCCAAACTACTATATTCCATCGGGCCTCTAAAGGAAAAATCGATCTCCAAAATTTGATTCCGATACGCTGGATTTATAATTTTGTCTAAGGGATCCGGATAGGTAAGTCGCTCTCGCATCCATCGTCGAATATCGATTGGGATATATTCAAAAGCTGAATCTATATCTTCATATTCAAAAGCTGAATCTATATCTTCAGGCTGTGGGCCAAAATCATACAAGGGAATATCGGTGCCATGCTTGTGAAAAAGCAGAAAAGCTGAATCTATACCTTCACGCTGTGGACTGAAATCATACAAGGGAACATCGGTGCCATGCTTGCGAAAAAGCAGAATACCGTCCTCGGACAAGCGCACCTTCTGGCCATCCCAAAAAAACACCGGCAGTGGGGGCCAGTCATACGGAGCCTCACTAAACACAAAATACTCAAAGCCATCGATCCATTCCGTATGCGTGATCTCAACAACCAAAGTAGGATTGTCCGGGCGAGTTAAGGCCCTAGGTGGACTCGACTCCCCAAATGGATACCCAGGAATCTCAAATTGCTTGAAAAAGAGTTTCCAATATGCTATTTCCTCTTCCTCGTCAGGCCGGAAATAGCTTCCCTCCCAAAAGTCGTCCCATTCGTAATACATCTCATTAAAATAGCTATGTGTGTATATCCAACGATTGCCCACCTCCAACGGGACAAAATCGGTTGGGATTATTTCGATCTCGGCAGTTTGGGCTTGCGCTGACGGCATCATCAGAACGCATAGAGCGAGGACAGTCAACATACGTAGGGACATCTTTTTCCTTTTTCTTGATAGCATGTGGTTTGAGAGCGGGCTATGGCCCCCTGTGGATGTTGCTTTTTAATCGCCCCCATGAAGTCGCTTGAATGGCCGTCGGTTCCCCATACATCCACTCTGGAGCATACATCCACTCTATCACGACATTGGCGATGGCCCCGCCAGCATACCCGGCGGGGTCAGGTGGCCATAAACCGACCTCAACGACGTACATGAGCGCAAGCCCCCCGTCGAGCGGCCAAACTGCATAGGTATGGCCTTCAATTATCTCTTGGAATCCCCACCCATCTCCACCTCTCGGCGGTCTAAAAATCACGTTGAAAGGATATATATCTATATCAACTATATCTCCACCGGGTGGCGTTTGGAAATATCCTGGAGTCGAAGGACCGCCATCAGTGTGAGTGAGTTGATATAGCCCCAAGTCATCGGTCCCCGGTAAGCCTTGTTCCCCATCGTAAGAATCGCTTTCGCTTCCAGCATTTCCGGCACTGAAGTCAAAGCCCTGATAGTACCTCATGGTATCAACTTGCGTCGGCAGTCGGGCAAACAAGCCAAAAACGGCCGGCAGGGCCCAGGCTCTGGTACTTTGAGTCGAGCCGCTCAATGCGATAGCTGGCCCACTTCCGAACACACAGATAGTGACAGTGAGCATCAGGCACTTCACCGCACTTTGTTCACATCTAAGTATCATCCGTACGCTCTCTTTCTGGAGGGATGAGAGGTTGTCGCCGTAAACGTCCGCGGCGCACTCGGCGGCCCCACCACCGCCGACGAAGTCTAAGCCCTTGAGCCGCCTGTCAAATTATCATAAATAGGATTTTGCAAGAGCACCCCTAACCTACACCCACTCCCATCCTCGATGCTCGTGGGTGCCATCTACGTGTTGGGGATGGAAAATCTCAGCGAGCATTTCGGCGGACTCTACCAGCCGCGGCCCCGGGCGGTTGAAAAACTGATTGCCGTCGGTGAGGAATACCTGCCCCTGCTGCACGGCTTGCAGCCGCGACCACAGCGGATGCTCGGTAAGTGCTGGCAACTCGCGTCGGGAGCGGGGCAGGTCAAAGCCGCAGGGCATCAGGACGATAATATCCGGCTGAGCTTCCACGAGCTCCTCCCACGACAGCCAAGGCGAATGCGTCCCGGCCGCCGCAAAGAGGTTTTGGCCGGCCGCGATTTCCACCAATTCGGGAATCCAATGGCCCGCGGCCATCAGCGGCTCAAACCACTCAATGCAGGCAATGCGCGGGCGCTGGTCGATCTGGCGAGTGCGGGCGGCGACTTGCCCGAGCCGGTCCCGCAGTTGGGCCACCAAGGCGCGGCCGGTCTCCTCTACGTCAAGCGCGGCCGCCACCCGCTCAATATCGCCCCAGACATCGGCCAACGCATTGGGGGCCAACGACAAAATGGCCGGCCGCGAGCGCACCAATCGACAGGCCGCTTCCTCCACATCCTTGAGACTGACAGCGCAAACTTCGCACTGCGATTGCGTCACCAACCAATCCGGCGCCAACTCGTTGAGCAGGTCGGCATTGACTCGGTACACCGAGGCCGCTTCCTGCAAGATCGCTTTGACGCGCTGGTCAATCTGGTACGAGGTCCCGTCCGGGTCGAACTTGGGGGCCGTGCAGACGGGTAGGTCGCCAACCCCAAGCGGATAGTCGCACTCGTGGGAACGGCCAACCAAGTGTGCGCCGCAGCCGAGAGCGCAGATGATTTCAGTACTGCTGGGCAATAGGGAGACAATTCGGGTCATGGGACAACGCCGTTTAGAAATTCCGTTTGACGCGGCTCAAGCGGGCGGCAAAATCCAATGCGGCGAGGATGTCCTGGGCCTCTAAATCGTCGTAATCAGCGAGGATGTCCTCGTGCGTCATCCCCGCACTCAATAGCTCTAGGATCGTCTCGACGGGATATCGCAGGCCGCGAATGCAGGGTTTTCCATGACAGATCTCGGAATCGATGGTAATTCGGGCGAGCAAATCTATTGAATCGTTCAATCGCTGCGTCACAGCTAAGTCTTCACGGTTAACGTTTTCGCCGACGATAGCAACTCTTTAACTCGTCTCAAGGCACTCCTTCGCGTTCCATGCGCTAACTATAATTGATTAGCCATATCGCATCCATGCTTCAAGCACTTGACCACCTCGTACAAGGTGGCGCAGACGCGGTCGCCGCTCGCCGTGTGAAGCTGCCAAGCGGTGGCGTCGCCGGCGTGGATGAGCTCGACGCACGTCGGCGCGTCTTTCGCCACGCGGAAGCCTGCTCGTTCCAACGCCCGCGCTGTCCACCGGGCATGCAGCCCAGCTCCCACTAAGCCGACTTCGCCCTCGGATTCCCGCGCCAAGTGGAAGGAACCGAGCGCCGGATCGAATTCCACGTCGGCAAACGTCCGCTGAAAGGCGCCGCTCAACACCAAGTCTTCCGGCGCTCCGATTTGCAACGGACCGTTCGGCGGCAGCAGCCAGAGGCGGTCGGCGCAGCGCAGGGCCAAGTCCAAATCGTGCGTAGAAAGCAAGACCGCGCGGTCGCGATCTCCGGCTAAGCGGCGCAACACCTGCAAAACTTCCACCCGCCGCGGCAAATCCAAAAAGGCCGTGGGCTCGTCGAGCAGGAGCACGGCGGGTTCCTGCGCCAAGGCGCGGGCAATCATCACCTTTTGCCGCTCGCCATCGCTCAACTCGCCCACGCTACGCCCGGCCAAGTGCCTAGCCCCCACCGCGTCCATAGCCCACCGCACCACCGCTTCGTCGGCCGGGGAAAGCCGGCCGGCCCAACCCGTGTGCGGGTAGCGACCCAGCGCCACGAGTGCGTAGGCCGACAAATTGCCCACTTCTACCCGCTCGGTCAGGACCAAGCCCAGCCGCCGCGCCCGGGCGCGCTCGGGCAGGCCGTGCAGGTTGTGGCCCTTGAGCAACACCGCGCCGGCCAGCGGCTTTTGCAGGCCAGCCAGCGTCCGCATGAGCGTGGATTTGCCGGCCCCGTTTGGCCCCAACAGGCAGACGAGTTCCCCGGCGACCAAGTGCGCGTCGAGGTGGAGGGCGACCTCGACGCGCGGCCCCCTTCGGGGCGCGTAGCCAATCCCCAAGTCACAGGCTTGCAGCATAGCCCACAGCCCTCAAGCGGCGAAAGCCGGCCGCAAATTGCCGCGGCGCAGAATGACCCACGTGACCACGGGCGCGCCGATCAGGGCGGTGACCGCGTTGAGCGGCAGGGTGGCTTCGCTGCCGGGCAAGCGGGCCACCAGATCCGCGCTCAGGGCCAAGCTGCCGCCCAACAACACGCTGGCCGGTAGCAGGACGCGGTGGTCCGAGGTGTTGAACAGGGCGCGGCACAAATGCGGCACGGCCACGCCCAAAAATCCAATGGGACCGCAATAGGCGGTGACCGCGCCAGCCAGCAGCGCGGCACTGGCGATGATCCACAGCCGCGCCCGCTTGACGCCCAAGCCCATGCTGCGGGCGTAGGTCTCCCCCAAGAGCAGGGCGTTGAGCGGCTTGACCAACAGGCCGGCGATCGCCAAGCCGACCAGCACCACCGGCGTCAGAAAAACCAACTGGCCCCAAGCGACCGCGCCAAAACTGCCAAAGGTCCACAGGACATACGCCTGCACCTGTTCGGGAATGCTGAAGTAGAGCAACGCGCTGACCACGGCCCCGGTCAGATAGCCGAACATGAGGCCGAGGATGAGCAAGGTCATGGTGTGCTGGACGCGCCGCCCCACCAAAAGCACCAAGCCCAACACCAGCGCCGCCCCAACCACGGCCGCGACCACCACCCCGACTTGGCCCAAAAGCCCCAACCCGGCCAACAGCCCGGCCCCGGTGACGCCCGCGCCCAAGACGACCAACGCCACGCCCAAACTCGCGCCAGCGCTGATCCCGAGGATGAAGGGATCGGCGAGGGGATTGCGAAACAGGGTCTGCATTTGCAAGCCGCTGACGCTCAGGGCCGCGCCGGCCCACAGTGCCGTCAGCGCGCGCGGCAGGCGGATCGCGTAGATGATATGGTGCCAACTGGGCTTTTGCTCGGCTTCCCCCCACAGGATGGCGACCACCGCATCGAGGGGAATGGACACCGAGCCGACGCCCAGACTGAGCGCGAAAAGGCCGAGCAACGCGACAGCCATCGCGAGGAAGAGGCCCCAGCGCGGCCCCAGCCGGGGCCAAGGGGTAGGGGTGGGAGCAGGCGTCACCGCGTCTCAGTCCAGCTTTTGATAGAATTTGAGCACGTGGTTTGGCAGGCGAGCGGGATGCAGGATTTTTATCAGATCGGCCAGCACGATATGGGGTTCGGCGATGCCGCGTTCCCAATAGTCGTTGCCGCCGTGCGCGTTGAGCCGGGCGTTGGCGTTATACACTCGACCGCTTTGGAACGCGGCAAACGCAGCGTAGCGCTCGTCCGCGGCCTGCACCTCGGCCAGTGAATGCCACTCGTTGCGCATGGTTAGCCAAACGTCGGCCGCGTGAGCCTTTTCGTACACGGCCTCATAGTCGAGGGGCAAGCTCCCCCCGGAATCGTCGTCGGCCCACAGGTACGCGCCGCCGGCCGCGGCCACCAATTGCGCGGCGTAGCTCTTGCCCCCGGCCACGTGCCAGCGGTCGCGCCAGACCGAGCCGCCGAACACCGTGGGGCGTTGGGCCGTGGGCACCTCCCGCACCAAGGCCGCGTATTGCTGGTACTGGGCCGCGATGGCGGCAAAGCGTTTTTCCGCTAGGGCCTCCGCATTAAAAAAGGCCGCGGTGAACTTGAGCCATTCGGTGCGGCCCAGCAGCGAAGGCTCTGTGTACTCGGCGTTGATGGCCACGCCCACGCCGGCCTGCTGCAAAACCGGATGGGCATTGTACTGGAATTGGGCCGAGGCCACGGCCATTACCACGTCGGTCGCCAATTCCAGCACGACCTCGAGATTGATGCCAGCGCCGTGGCCAATTTCGGCGATTTTGCCGGCCGCAAACCGCTGATTGACGCCGGGCGAATGCACCATCTCAATGGCGCTGACCGCGACCAAGGCGTCGAGCGCGTTGAGCAATTCGAGGTGCGGCAACTGGGTCGTCGATAGGGCCGCGAGGCGTTGGACGGGCACTTCAATGCGCTGAACGCCAGCGTACCCAGCCGGTGCGGGTGTGCCGCGCTGAACGAGCACATACCGAACAGCTTCTTGCGCCCCGGGCCACGGCGTATGCACGGTGACCACTTTGTAGTTGGCAAAGTATTCAATCGCAAACCGCTCGGCGTATTGCAGCTCGGCCTTGTGGGGAAAGTAGTCCTTGGCCGGACCGTAAGGCTCGCTGTTGGCGGCCACGGCGAGGGCCAGCCACGCCCAAAAACACGCCTTACGCATCGGCCGCCCCCTTCCCCGGATCCCACAACACATCCGCTTCCCCGCCGTCGTTGGCCGCCCGCGCCATGGCAAACAGCAAGTCGGAAAGCCGATTGAGATACTGGCAAACTAGCGGGCCGACCCGCTCTTGCTCGGCCAGTTGCCAAGTGGCGCATTCGGCGCGCCGACACACCGTCCGCGCCAAGTGGAGCCAAGCGGCCGGGAGCCGCCCCCCGGGCAAGACAAAGCTCCGCAAGGGGGCCAAGTCGCGCGTGAGTTGGTCGATTTGCTGTTCTAGAAAAAGGACCTGCTGCGGCTGGACGCGCAGACGCTCTTCATCCGCTGGCGGGACGCACAAATCGGCCCCCAAGTCGAAGAGATCGTTTTGCACTCGGGCGAGGACGTCGTCGTGCGCCGCCCCGCTGGCCCGGGCCAACCCGATCACCGAGTTCAGCTCATCTACGCACCCGTAAGCCGCGATGCGGGCACTCGTCTTGGGTACTTGCGACCCATCGCCCAACCGCGTCATCCCGCCATCGCCTGTCTTGGTGTAGAGCTTAGACAGCGTAACCATGTTGGTTGCCTTTCATTTTGTTACCCGACCCCAGCCTTCCGTTTTCCGAAGGATCCCGGACGCAAAGCAAGGGTCGCGTACTTAGACCTTTCATTTGATCAACATCACCTTGCCCACAGCGCGGTGACCGCCGGCGCGCAACTGCACCAAATACGCGCCGCTGCCCACCGGCTCCCCCGCGGCATTGCGGCCATCCCAGCGGAGCACGTGTCGCCCGGCCGCGACCGGGCCGGCCGCCAAGGTGCGGATGGTGCGCCCCAAGACGTCGTGGACGGTCAGGACGACCGGGGTGTTGGCCTGCCAAACCGCAAAGGGAATTTGCACTGCGGCGTTGAAGGGATTGGGATAGGCCGCGGCCAAAGCGAACTCCCGCGGCAAGCCGTCGACGGTCGCCTCTACGGCCGTCGGCACGGGCGCATCGCTCAGAACCACGATATTCGCCGGCGGCAGGCCCGTGTCAATGGGGCCGCGCAAAAACGCGCCCGTGGCCGCGTCGTAGAATTTTAGCCCGGCGCTGGCTGGGTCGGCAAACGAGCCGCGGTCGGCCACGACCAAGCGGTCGCCATCTACCGCCAAGCTGGGGATAAAACCGCCGCTGATGTTTTCTAGGGGCGGCCCCACAACCCCGCTGGACAACGCAAAGGGCCGGACGCTGTTGGCGAAGTTCTCGTCCGCGACCACGGCATAGCCCCGGTTTTGATCGACCAGCACCATGGACGTGATGTCGCCGCCCAAGTCCTCCTCGCTGACGGCCAGTCCGAGGCTGCGGTTGGTGCCCGCATCGACGATTTCCACGCCGCCGGACCGGTCGCCGAAATGGGCCACGACTCCCACGGCGATCTGCTCGCCGACCGCGACCATGCTGTTGGGATTGGCCGCGCTCAGGGCAATCCCTTGCACCCCCTCGGCGTCCGGGTCCAGGTCCACGAGGGTATCGCTGGCCAGCTCGACGACGATCAGATAGCTGACGTCGACCGGCCCCCACCCGCTGTTGCGGTCGAGGCGTTGGCAGCTCAAGTACAGCCGGTCGCCGACGCGGACGATTTGCGACACCTCGGGCAGGCCATCGGCGTCCGCAAAAGCACTCAGATCAATTTCGCCCCATTCCGCTCCGGTTTGGGGATTGACGATCAGCAGGGATGCCGCGTCGTAGCGCGAAACGTAGGCTTTGTCCGGGGCGACAATTTCGATGTCGTGCGGATTGGCCCCATTGCCCACTGAAAACTGAGCCAGCGGAACGCGCCAATCCAGCGCGTCCAGCACCAAGATATTGTCTTGGCCCAAGCGATTGACGATATAGACGCGCCCGTCGTGGTAGTGCCCCACCGCATCCGAGTGGATGCCCAACACATTCACCTCGGCCTCGGCCGCATCCGCCGCCAAAAAGGCCGTGCTGCCGGTAGAAAAGTCCGTGGTGAGGACAAAGAGATCGCTCCGCGCCCCGGCCGAATTCGCCAGCCACAAGAGAACGCCGGCCAAAACGGAAACGCGAGACGAGATATTTTTGTCATTCCCGCGAACGCGGGAATCCAGCCACGAGAAATTGCGATACATGAAAATCCTCCTAAGCGGTTAATGGTTAGGGACATCCCTTGCAGGCTTAGTGCGTAGCATAATGCACGGAAAGCCCGTAGGAGCGGCCCGGCAGGGGGTAGCCCCACAGATCGGCTACTTGATTGTCGGTCAGGTTGCGCAGCTCCCAAGCCAAGGAGCAGGCTGCGACGAGCGGCACCCGGCCGCCGACATGGTAGAGGGCGCGGACGGGCACGGGGCGCAGATTGGCCCGGTCGAGGAAATGCCGGCTCTCGCGGCTGAATTCGCCGTAGAGCTCCGCACGTGCTAGGTCGAGGGAGACGCGCATATAGAGCCGATGGCGCGGCGCGTTGGGCAGGTCGTTGCCCCGTTCAAAAGAGAACGGGGTGCGGTTTTCAGCGCGCTGGTACGCGTAATTGCCGCGCAGCACCAGCCGCAACAACCGCGCCTCGACCCGCGTCTCCACGCCGCGCAGCAGGGCGCGACCCAAGTTGTGGGGCCGCGACACCCGTTGCGAGTTTTGCACAAAGCGAATGAGATCATCGACGCGCTTGCGGTAGTACGCGACCTCGGCCAAGGCCAGCCCCGCTCCATCGGCCGAGCCGCGGAACACCACGCCCCAATCCCAGTGGTGCCCTTCTTCGCTGGCGAGGTCGGTATTGCCGATCACCGCGCCCCGGTCGCCGAAGAGTTCAAAGAAATTCGGCGCGCGCTGATAGCGGCCGTTGTGGCCCTTGAAGGCCCAGCCCGCGCCCAAGTCCAAGGTCGCGCCGACGCGATAGCCCCACAGGATTGCGCCGTTGTCTCGGCTCGGCAACGCCGCGCTCGGCGCAAAATCTTTCCGATCAAAAAAGCGGTCGGCGCGCCTTTCTGCCTGCGCCCCGGCATTGACGGTCAAGCGCGGTCCCAACGGCACCGCCACCTCGGTGCCGATGGCCAACGCTTGGCGGCGGCTGCGCAAGAGCCGGCTGGCGGGCCGGAGCAAGTCGTCGGGCGCGAAGGCTTCGCGCCGGGCCGCGACAAAGGCGGTGAGCAGGGACTGGCCGGGCAGCAGGGCATTCGCTTCGCCGCGCAAGCCCACGCTCTCGGTGACGTTGCGGTCGTGCTGGCGGCCCAAGCCCACTTCGCCGTGCCGGTCCCGGTACTCGTCTTTTTCGTGCGAGAAGTGGGCTTTGAGCCGATACCCAGCGCGGTCAAGCCCCAGCGGGCCGAAGAGCGCCGCTTCGGCGATGTGACGCCAAGTATCGTAGCGAGTGTGCCGGGACTGGTTGTTGCCGAGGCCGGGGATGCCTTTGTAGCTCAGGTCAAAGGTATTGTGAATCTGCAAGCGGCTGGCCCCCAAGGTGCGCCCGATTTTGGCCAAGCCGCGCACGCCGCGAAAATCGCTGTTGAGCCGCCGCGCCCAGCCGTCGTCTTGGGCGTTGTACTCGGTGCCGTTGTCGTCCCAAAAGCGGAAGTCGTTGCGGTTGGCCCGGTAGTTGACCAAGCCCAAGTACTCCCAACCCCTATAAGGGCCGCTGAGCGAAGCGCCCAGTTGGCGGGTGCCGTGCGAACCGGAGGCCGTGTGCAAGCGCGTGCGGAGCTCGCCCCCGAGGGGCTGCGTGCGGATGTGGACCACGCCGCCGATGCTGTTGCCACCAAAGCGCGCCGGCACCGCTCCCCGATATACATCGACGCTTTCGACGCCGCCGATGGGCAACCCCCCCAGATCCACGCCACCGCCCACCGCCGAGTTGAGCGGCACCCCATCGAGAAAAACCTGCACCTGTTCGGCCGTGGACCCGCGAATGGAAAGGGTGCTAAAACTGCCCAACCCGCCGTAGCGGCGGACGTTGACGCCGGTCGCTCGGTCGAGAATCTGCGCTAGATCCACGCTGGGGGCTTGCGGGCCGCTCAAGTCGATGGTTTCGACGAAGGCGGCAATGTGCTTGCCCGCGGGGTCGCGGCGGGCGCGGACCACCAACTCGTCTATGAGCATGGGCAGGGCGTGCAGGTGCAACTCGACCCAAGTGGGGGCCGCGCCGATTTCGATGGGGCCTTGCAGGGGCCGGTAGCCCAGCCGTTCCACGCGCAAATCCCAAGTGCCGATCGACAGATTTTCGAGCTGGAAGGCGCCGGTCGCATCGCTGCGGACGACATGGACTGCGCCGGATGCGGCACTCAGGGTCAATGCCGCACCGGCCACCGGGCGGCCCGCGTCTGAGTCGAGCAACCGGCCCTGTAGGGAGCCGGCCCAGCTCGCTGCGGGATGCAGGGCCAGTAAGAGGGAGACAATAAAAAAGCCCGCCCTCGAATAAGAGCGGGTCGGGGTGCTCGTGCTGGGCACCGGTGGACCAACCTTTCTACCGAAGGGTGTCGTTCACCTCGGTCGCAGGCAGGTCTCCTGACTTCCGGTTATGTGCCGCCCGGCTCCTTCCCGATCTAAATGATCAGTGGCTGATGCCGGGGACGCGACGGCCGGTGGGCCGTCAACCGGTCACAGTGGCGGGACCGCGGCAGATTTGCACTGCCTTCCCTATTCTCCCGCTGCCCTCGGCAGCGGACACCTGCGCCGTTGTTTGCTGGAGCTATTAAAAGGGCCGCATTGGAATCTGTCAAGGGCTCGGCTACCGCTCTCCCGCGATCAATTGCTTCAGATTACTCCACGTCCACTCGTAAACTTTGTCTGAACGATGCGCCATGGCAGGTTTATGACATACCTTCTTGGGGCGTCCCCATAGCAAAAAATATGGCTTCTGTTCTTCTTGGGTGATGGTTAGCTCAGCAGCCACACCCTTTGCATCGTGGGTATGTTCGCCGCAAATGACAATGGTAAGGTCTGTCTTGCGTATGCGTTCTCTCACCTCATTCTTCCATTTTTCGGCGAATGGTTCCTGCACGGAATAATCTACAATCTCGAATGGCGAATCAGGATTTTTCGCTTGACCCACTAAGGCATCGCGTAGCTCTGCGTCGTGGTCGAAGTCGAAACTGATGAAGGCGCGTTTTGTGCTCATTGTCTAGTCCTCCTATATACTGAGGTTGTAGTATCCGATTGATTATTTTTCAGAATTTGGCTAGCGCATGATCGACAGTTTCTTGAATTACATCAATAGGAACTACCACTGCCAAGCCCGAATTCTCTTGGAAAACCATTCTCCTTTGACCCGTTTGCTCGCTTATAGCAACCTCTTCATAAGGGATATAAGAAGAAACCATTCCGATCAGTAGCGCTCTCATAATAGACTGTGTATTAGTGATACGGATTTGCTCTGGTTTGGTTACTACTGGTCCTCCACTGTTGCCCGGAAATATAAAAGAATCAATCAGTATATCTGGGTTTCCCTGAAACCAATCTTGAATACGTGCTATAGT
Source organism: Candidatus Latescibacterota bacterium (assembly GCA_965242865.1). GTDB lineage: Bacteria > Latescibacterota > UBA2968 > UBA8231 > UBA8231. Next base: position 1,530,113 of record CBDETK010000013.1, on the reverse strand, counting down.
ACCGTGACGAACGATTGTGTAATTTCGTTCCTCTCCAGCCAAACCCATTGGAAAGCCGAGGACAAAAACCCCATCGCCTTCACTGATTCGCTGGCGTGCTTCTTCCCGTGAAATTGCCTCTTCATTTCCTCGGAAAACTTCAACCTCAATCCTATATTGCTCTAATATTTCTATAGGGATCGGTATAACTGCTACATCAGCATCTCCGGGATGTGTAGTCCACCGTGGTGAGCCATCCTCTGCCTTTGATTCTATAGAGAATATCTGTGAAGGACTATTTAGGGGGCGATTAAAGCGAGCCACTATGACATCAGAACCTTCAATTACGTGGCGGTTTGTTACTAAGAAGACTCTGAAATTCTGCTCTCTATCGTGTGCCCTTTTTCTTAACGGATGACCATACAGAAAACCTGTTGCTATATACTGAACCTCATTTCCTTCTTTTGGGATACCTAAAGCAACAACTGCGTTTAGATATTTGGGTGGAATAAGTGCCATAGCGATTCCCCTGAATCTATCTGAAAACCTTCATGCCATAGCTTATTGATGAGTACGCCTAGCGAACAATATACTACCGATAGGACCGGTACGCAATGGCATCTAATCGAATCGTTGCGGCCGCCCACCTAGCAGTTGACCACCCCGGGGTCAACGCTGGATCATCAACGGTCTGAATGCGGCCAGTCAGGCCCTTCGTCAGGTATAGGCCGATGCAAATGCGTCGTCCAGATCAACCGATTTCGCGGCTTTCCGCCCACATCCTCCACCCCAGCCCGCAATAGCTCGGCCACGCTCCACGCCTGAGCGATGCAGCCGTGCGGCGCAAACGGCGGCTCGGCGTCGAATATCTCCGAAACCGTGCCCAAACCCGCCTCGTGCAGGTGCACCGCAAAGCCGTCGAGGAGGGCGCGACCGCGCTGGCGGCCCGCACGGCCATGACAACGACAGAGGGCGGTGATGTACGGACCGATGAGCCAGGCCCACACCGTGCCCTGATGATACGCACGGTCGCGCTCCCAAGGGCCGCCCGCATACCGGGCGCAGTACGCCGGGTCGCTCGGCGAGAGGCTGCGCAGGCCGCGCGGGGTCAGCAAGTGTTGGTCGATCGCGGATAAGACCCGCCGCGCCCGCTCGCCCTCGACCAGCGGAAAGGGCAGCGAGAGCGCGAACACTTGGTTGGGGCGAATCGCCCAGTCCGGCCCCTCGGGCGCGACCACGTCGCAGAGATACCCGCGGTCTTCGCTCCAGAAGAGACGTTCAAAGGCCGCACGCACCTCGGCCGCGCGTTGGCCGTAATCGGCGCGTTGACCAAACGTCTCGGCCAAATGCTGCAAAATGCTGAGCGCATTGTACCAGAGGGCATTGACCTCCACGGGCTTGCCCATGCGCGGCGTGACCACCCAATCGCCGACCTTGGCGTCCATCCACGTCAGTTGCACCCCCGGTTCGCCGGCCGCGAGCAGGCCATCGGCATCCACCCGAATCCGATGGCGCGTACCGCGCACATGCCAAGCGGCGATGTCCTCGAGCGTTGGCCATAGCGCGTGGGCAAACTCGTAGTCTTGGGTGTATTGCAAATACTTGTAGAGCGCGACAAAAAACCACAACGTCGCGTCAACAGCGTGGTATTCTGGCAGCGCGCCCGCGTCGGGAAAGCGGTTGGGGATCATGCCCTCGCTGACGTGTGCGGCAAACGCCGCGAAAATGCCCCGTGCCTCGGCAAAGCGGCCGGTGACCAAGCAGAGGCCGGGCAGGGCAATCATGGTGTCGCGGCCCCAATCCGTGAACCAGTGATAACCCGCGACAATGGTGTGCAGGCCATCGCCGCGCCGCACCACAAACGAATGGGCCGCCCGCGCCAGCGACCCCAGCAATGGATCGGCACCCCAAGGCGCGCGCACCGCCACCCGCTGACGGCGGCCGATCTCGCTGGCGAGCAGCGCGAGGGGGTCGCGGCCAGCGGCAGGATCGGTGGTCGCCAGCACGCCAACGGCGGCCCCTGGGGCGAGCCGCAGGCGCAGGCGACCGGGCGTGAACAGGTCCTCGCTGTGGTCGAGGCCGCGCTCTTGCTCGCGCGGATATTGGAAGTGGTAGTACCAGTCTGGAGCGGCCTCCCAACACGCGCCCGGGGCGAGCAGGTGGGCGGTGGGCTGCTCGGGATAGGGGCGATAGACCAGCGCGTCCTCCGCCCAATCGCCCGCTGGGGCAACGTGCTCGTTGGCCTGCATCAAGTGGTGATAGTCCCGGCCAGCGAAAAAGGGGCGCAATTCCAAACAAAGCGGCTTAGGTGCGCTCACGAGCTCGTACGCAACGACCAAAGTGTGCTCGCCAGCGAGCAACGCCAGCCGCTTGTGCAACACCCACCCGGCCCCCGCGTACGTCCACGTCGGCACCGGGTCGGTCGCAAAGGCCGTCAGCCATTGGTCGCCTCGGGGATGAATGACCCCGGGGAAAATGCTGCAACCTAGCTCGACGTGGGCCGCAGGCAGGACCAAGGTCTCGTCGAGCCGCGAGAGCAGCACCACCCGCCCGACCGGCGGACTGGTCGCCACGATTAAGAGGCCGTGGTAGCGTCGGGTGTGTGCGCCGCGGACCGTGGAAGAGGCCCAGCCGCCCAAGCCATTGGTCTCCAGCCACTCGCTGTCTTGAGGCGGTCCGAGGTAGCAGCGGTCCTTTGTCATCCAGCCCTAAGTACTGAGTCGCATTTTCTGGTGTTGCCGCTGCGTCCTCGACGAGGGCAAGAGGCCCTCGATCCTTGCAAGGCGGGGGCGGCCTTTGGTCCTCGCTTACTTGTTGGCAATGAGCGAGTCCACGACCGCTGGGTCGGCGAGCGTGGAGGTGTCGCCGATGGAATCGGTCTCGTCGGTGGCTATTTTGCGCAGGATGCGGCGCATGATCTTGCCCGAGCGCGTCTTGGGCAAGCCCGGGGCCCAGTGGATGACGTCCGGGGTGGCAATCGGGCCGATCGCCGTGCGCACTTGTTGCTTGAGCTCGCGTTTGAGCGCGTCGTTATACTCTTCGCCGGCATTGAGCGTCACGTACGCGTAGATGCCCTCGCCCTTGATGGCGTGCGGAAAGCCGACGACCGCAGCCTCGGCCACCTTGGCGTGCAGCACCAACGCGCTCTCGACCTCGGCCGTGCCCATGCGGTGGCCGGAGACATTGATTACGTCATCGACGCGGCCGGTGATCCAATAGTAGCCATCCTCGTCGCGCCGACAGCCGTCGCCCGTAAAGTAGTAGCCCTTGTACTGCTGGAAATAGGTCTGCTCAAAGCGCTCGTGATCGCCGTACACCGTGCGCATTTGCCCCGGCCAAGGAGCGCGCATGGCCAACACGCCGACCACGCCGTTGCCGGCTAGTTCCGTGCCTTGCTCCGGGTCGAGCACCACCGGCTCAATGCCGAAGAAGGGGAAGGTGGCCGAGCCGGGCTTGGTCGGGGTCGCCCCGGGCAGCGGCGTGATGAGGATGCCGCCGGTCTCGGTCTGCCACCACGTATCGACGATGGGGCAGCGGCCCTTACCGGCGTTTTTGTGATACCACCGCCACGCTTCGGGATTGATCGGCTCGCCGACCGTGCCCAGCAGGCGTAGGGAAGGCATCTCGTAGCCGGCTGGCCACTCCTCGCCGGCCGCGGCAATGGCGCGGATGGCGGTTGGAGCGGTGTAGAACTGATTGACGCTCCACTTCTCAATGGTCTGCCAGTAGCGGTCTGGGTTCGGATAGGTGGGGATGGCTTCAAACATCACGGTGGTCGCGCCGTTGGCCAGCGGGCCGTATAGGATGTACGAGTGGCCGGTGATCCAGCCGATGTCGGCCGCGCAAAAGTAGATGTCGCCGTCTTGGTAGTCGAACACGTATTTGTGGGTGACCGCCGTATAGACCATGTACCCGCCGACCGTGTGCTGGACGCCCTTGGGCTTGCCGGTTGAACCCGAGGTATAGAGAATGAAGAGCGGGTCCTCGGCGTCCATGACCTCGCAAGCGCAGTCCGCGGCCGCATCCGCCATCAGGTCGTGCCACCAGCAGTCGCGGCCGGCCTGCATGTCAACGGCAAAGTCCGCGCGATCGACCACGATGCAGGTCGCGACCTCAGCGTCCATGCGGGCATTCGCGTCGGCCATGGCTTGGTCGGCCACGGGCTTCATCAGGATGGGCTTGTCGCCGCGGTGGGTGCCGTTGCAGGTGATGAGCGTGGTACAGGTGGAATCCACGATGCGGTCGGCGAGCGCGTCCGCGGAAAAGCCGCCGAACACAATGGAGTGAATCGCGCCGATGCGAGCGCAGGCCAGCATGGCAATGGTCAGTTCGGGCACCATCGGCAGGTAGATGGAGACGCGGTCGCCCTTTTTGACGCCGCGCACCTTGAGCACGTTGGCGAATTTGCACACCTGTTCGTGCAGTTCTTTGTAGGTCAGGGTGGCGTCTTCCCCCGGCTCATTGCCCTCCCAGATGATGGCGACTTGATCGCCTTTGGCCGCGAGGTGCCGGTCGAGGCAATTGTACGCGATGTTGGTCTGGCCGCCGGCAAACCACTCAACCGCAATCGGCCCCGCGTCCAAGTCGTAGTTGTACGACCGCACAGTATCCCACTTTTTGAACCAGTGGAACTGAGCGGCTTTTGCGGCCCAAAACGCCTCTGGATCGGCGATGGACCGCGCGTACTCTTCCCGGTACTCGTCCATGCTTTTGACGTGGGCGCGGTCGCGTAAATCAGCAGGGGGTGCATAGACTTCAGACATGCGAGCTAACTCCTCATTAGGGGTGGAAATGGCCGTACATAGCGCAAACTAATAAGGCCGCCGCCTATTCGCCAAATCCTTCTATCACGTAAATCTCATCGTCGCCCTCGCGGTCGGAGCTAAAAGCGATGGATCGTCCGTCGGGCGACCACGAAGGATGCCCGTCAGCACCGCTGTGATAAGTCAGGCGGCGCACGTTATCGCCATTGGCGTCCATCACGTAAATCTCATCGTCGCCCTCGCGATTGGAGTTGAAGGCGATGAAACGACCGTCGGGCGACCATGCAGGAGACCCGTCAGTGCCACTGTCGTTGGTCAGGTTGCGCCGGTTGTCTCCATTGGCATCCATCACGTGAATCTCATGGTTGCCCGTGCCCCTAGAGTTGAAGGCGATGAAACGCCCATCCGGCGACCACGAAGGCTCCAAGTCATTGCCATAGTCGCCGCTCACTTTTTGCAGATTGCCCCCCGACAAATCCATCGCGTAAATTTTCCTAGCACCAATGACGCGGAGGGAAGTGAAGGCGATCGAAAGACCATCCGGCGACCACGCGGGAAACCAGTCGCTGCCATGGCTGTCGGTCAGGCGGCGCACATTATCGCCATTGACATCCATCACGTAAACCTCATAGTCGCCCTCATCGCGGTCGGAGTAGAAGGCGATGGAGCGACTATCGGGCGACCACGAAGGCTGCCCGTCCTTGCCATTGTAATTGGTTAGGTTTCGGGCGTTGTCCCCGGATGCATCCATCACGTAAATCTCTGTGTTGCCATCGCGATTGGAGGTGAAGGCGATGGAGCGCCCATCGGGCGACCACGCAGGCCCCCAGTCGTCGTCACTGGCGTCGGTCAGGCGGAGGATCTCATACCCGGCCTCATTGCTGATGCCAACGGGCGACGAAGCGGAATCATCGCAGCCGCCAGCCGCCAGCAAGACCGCGCAAAACGCTGAGACGGATTTCAGTGCCGTCAACGCACGCTGTTCCTCGTTCATCGTTTCTTCTCCTTCTGCGGTTATGCCGCCTTGTGGTGTATAACGTCCCTTTGCGCGGGGATCAATTACACGGCACGGGGGCCGTGTCCTACGCTATTGCAACGTTCCTGCGCGGGGATCAACGACACGGCACGGGGGCCGTGTCCTACGCTATTGCAACGCCCCCTTGCGCGGGGATCAACACGGCACGGGGGCCGCGGCCTACGCTATCGCAACGTTCCTGCGCGGGAATCGACACGGCACGGGGGCCGCGGCCTACCGCCCCTGCGCGGGCGCGTCAACTACTTGCCACCAGCCACTGGCGGTAAGGGCCACTCGTCGCCGGCCATGAAGCCGCCATCGACGTAAATGCACTGCCCGGTGACGTAATCCGAAGCGGGCGCGGCGAGGAAGACGGCCGTGCCGACTAAGTCTTCGGGCGTTCCCAAGCGGTTGAGCGCGACCCGTCCCTCGCCCCAAGCGCGCATGGTGTCGTCGGCCCACAGCTTCTCGGTGAGCGAGGTGAGCACAAAGCCCGGGCAGATGGCGTTGACTTGGATGTTGTGCGGCCCGAACTCAATGGCCTGCCCCTTGGTGAGCTGGCCGACAGCCCCCTTGGTCGCGGTGTACACCGACACTTTGGCCAGAGCGTAGCCCGTGGTCAGCGAGCCGATGTTGATGATCTTGCCGCCTTGGCCGCGCTCGATCATCTGGCGGCCGACCTTCTGGCTGAGGAAGTACAAGCCTTTGAGATTGACGGCCATGATCTGGTCGTAGTTTTCCTCCGACACCTCGACGATGGGCTGGCGGATGTTCATGCCGGCGTTGTTGAACAGGATGTCGATGGGGCCGCATTGCGCCAAGGCTGCGTCCATGCCCGCGAGATCGGCCATGTCCAACTCAACCGCGCGGGCCTTACCGCCGGCGTCCTCAATGGCCGCGACGGCTTCGTCGAGCTGGCTGCGGGTGCGAGCGGCGCAGACGACCGTGGCACCGGCCGCGGCCATGCCGGCCGCCACGCCGCGACCAATGCCGCGACTGGCGCCGGTGACGAGGGCCACTTTTCCCGCTAGCGAAAATAGATTCACAATACACTCCTTTGTTGGGGTTGGGTTGATTTTACGATAATCCGGGCTGGCGTTCCAGCAAGGCTTTAAGTGGGTACGGAAGCGATTAGGTACTCCAACCGCTCGCGCCCCAGCGGCGCGACCTCGCACCCGCGCCCGGCCGGCACCAGCGCGGTCGCCCCCGTGCCCACGATGCACTCGCCCACGCGCGCCCGGCCGCGGACGACCGTCAGCGACAAAAACGACTCTCCCGCCCGATGCTCGGCCCGGCCGCCATCTAAGCCGCAGCCGCGCAACACAAAGTGCTCGGACTCGACCAGCACTTGGCCCTGCAGCACGGGATGCGGCACCGGCCCGGGCAGGCGTTGGGCAAAGTCAATGACCGCTAGGGCCTGCTCCCAGTGCAGGGTACGCGGCCGGCCGTAGTCGTAAATGCGGAAGGTCAGGTCGCTCGTTTGCTGAACCTCGTACAGGACGACTCCTCGGCACAGGGCGTGTACCGTGCCCGGCGGCAAAAAGAGCACATCCCCCGGCGCGACCGGGTAAAAGCGCACGACCTCGGCGATGCGGTTGGCGGCGCGAGCGGCGACAAACTCCGCACGGCCCACGCCCTCGGCCAGCCCGCAAGCCACGCGGCCGCCGTCTGATTGCAGCACGTACCAAGCCTCCATCTTGCCGCTGTCGTCCAGCCCATGACGCCGGGCGTATTCGTCGCTGGGATGCACTTGGATCGAGAGGTCTTGCTGGGCGTCGAGGAGCTTGACCAGCAGGGGGAAGCGTCCCCCGTAGCGCGCCCACACGGCCGCCCCGACCAAATCGGCGCGGTGCTTTTTTAGCAACGCACGCAGCGAGCGACCATCCGCCGCCCGACTCTCGCGGCCCTCGTACGCGGACAGCTCAAAGGACTCGCCAATGAGCGCGTCCTCGGGCAGGGCCTTGCCGTAGAGCGCGGCTAAGCGGCGTCCGCCCCACACCATCTCGCGGTAATAGGGCGTCAAGGGAATGACATCGGGCAGTGTATTCATCGGCGCTAGCTTGCCCCTAAAGTATAGGACGACGGGGACGAGACAATACCGGGGGAACCGGCGCGAAATGGACGCGCTCGCTCCGCTTCTTGACATCAACTGCATCTTCTCGTTCAATCGAACCAGATACTATTCACCTTCACCTGAGAGTAATTGGCAGAATCCATGACACCTGCGGACCTCAACATTCTCATTCAGCAAGGCGAAGGCACCACGCTTGAGTTCAAGGAGGGCCTCTCGTCGTCGTTTGCGCGCGAGCTCGTGGCCATGGCCAACACAGTCGGGGGCCGGATTCTGCTGGGAGTGCGCGATGACGGCATCGTAGTCGGGGTCAAGGACTCCAATGCCCTGCGCGCCCGCATTCAGGACATCGCCCGCAACTGCGACCCTCCGGTGAAGGTGCTGGTGAAGCCGGTGGATGACGTATTCGCAGTGCATGTACGGGAAAGCGACGCCAAGCCGGTGCAATGCAGCGAAGGTTTCTTCTGGCGTCAGGGCGCGGTGACCCAAAAGCTCAGTCGCGACGAAATCCGCGATTTCTTTCGCCGCGAGGGCGTGATTCGGTTCGATCTCTCGCCCTGCCCCCGTTTCCGCTACCCAGAGGACTTTGACCGCGAGAAGTACAATGCTTGGCTCGCGCTGTCCGGCATTAGTGGACAGCCGCCGGTCGAAGAGGTGCTGGTCAACATCGAGGCCGCCGAGTGGGCGGGCGACAAGTTGCTCTTTCGCAACGCGGGCGTCCTCTTTTTCGCCAAGAACGTGCGGCACTTCTTCTCCGAATCGTACATCACCTGCCTGCTCGGCAAGGGCGCGGACAAAGTGCATATCCTCGACCGCCGCGACTTTGACGGCGGCATCGTGGCCGACATTGAAGACGCCCTGAGCTTCATTGAGCGCAACACCCGCACGGCCTATCGCATCGAAAGCCTGCGCCGCGAGAACATCCCGGAATACCCGATGAAGGCACTGCGCGAGGCCATTACCAACGCGGTCATGCACCGCGATTGGTTTTTCGAGGGCGCCAACGTCTTCGTCGAGATGTACGCCAATCGCATTGAGGTGATCAGTCCCGGCGGCCTGCCATCGGGGCTGAAGCTGGCCGAACTCGGTCGCAAGAGCGTCCGCCGCAACCCGCTCGTCGCGGATCTGCTCCACCGCATCGAGTTTATCGAGAAAGCGGGCACTGGCATTCGCCGCATTCGGGACGAGGCACGGGAACAGGGCTGCCCGGAACCGGAATTCGAGTTTGACCGCTTCGCGACCGTCACCTTCCGTCCCAATCCAGAGGTCCGACCCGACGCCGATGCAGAGGGCTATCGAGTCGCCGAGCAAGTGCCCCCCCAAGTCGCCCCCCAAGATACCCCTCAAGTCACCCCCCAAGATGCCGGGGTAGCGCGTCTATTAGAGGTCATTTCGGGTGCGATGAACAGAAGCCAGATCCAAAAAGCCTTGGGCCTGAAGGATACCAAACACGTCCGCAAGACCTACCTACTCCCTGCGTTGCAAGCCGGCCTAATCGAAATGACCATCCCGGACAAGCCGCGCAGCAGCAAGCAGTGCTATCGCCTGACGCCGGTGGGACGCGACTATTTGCACAAATCTAAAGGGCCGGATCGTGGCAAAAACTGAGCCTCACTACCACGGACACCGCGAGCGTCTCCGCGCACGCTTCCGCAAGAGTGGCTTTGCAGGATTCGCCGAGCACGAGGTCGTTGAGTTGATGTTGACCTTGGCCATTCCCCGCTCAGACGTGAAGCAACAAGCGAAGGCACTGATCGATCACTTCGGCAGTCTGCGAGAAATTTTGGACGCGCCGCTAGCCGAACTGCGGTCAGTGAAGGGAATCGGCGAGGTCGCCGCGATCTCCCTGAAAGTCATCCGCGAATCAGCGACGCTCTACTTGCAGGGAGCATCGGAGGGAGGAAAAGTCTTGCGCGACCCGGAGCGGCTCAACGACTTTTGGCGCATGAAGATTGGGAACCTCAAGTACGAGGTATTCGCCGTGGCGTATCTCGACTCTGCATATCGGCTGCTCCACAACGGCGTCGAAACGCTTCAGGAAGGCACAATTGATCGGGCAGCGGTGTACCCGCGCCGCTTCGTGGAGGCCGCACTCAAGCGTCAAGCGGCTGCCCTCGTACTCGCACACAACCATCCGAACGGCAATGTCGAGCCGAGCGAGCAAGACAAGGTGGTCACGCGGGCCATCGTGCTGGCCGCTGAAACCATTAGCCTCCGGGTTGTCGATCACCTGATCGTATCGGCGTCGGAGAGCTTCAGCTTCAGGAGGGCGGGGTTGTTATGAACCGGATCATTGAGACAGAGGTGGACGTGCCGCTGGAGAAGGACGACTATATCCTCGCGGGAATTTTGAGCAAATCTAGGGAGAAAAATAATGGCTAAGATCGACATCACTAAGACGGAGCTAGTCTGGCCCGGCAAATACAACGAGGACGGGACGCTCAAGGAGGTGCCGCAGGTCAATCTGCCGTTTCAAGTCATTGAGACCGTCAACGAAAGCCGCGCTACACGCGAAGCACAAAAGACGAAGGGAATGTCGCTGTTCGACACCTACGAAGGCAATGAAGGCGACACCTTTGAGGAAGGCTGGAAGAACAAGCTCATCTGGGGCGATAACCTGCTGGTGATGGGATCGTTGCTGGAGAAGTTCGCTGGGAAGGTTGACTTGATCTATATCGACCCGCCGTTTGCGACGGGGGCGGATTTTTCGTTCACGACGCAGATTGGAGAGTCGAATGAAAAAATTTCAAAGGAGCAATCCATAATCGAGGAAAAGGCGTATAGAGATACGTGGGGAAAAGGTACTGACTCCTTCATTTCTATGATCTATGAACGGTTAGTTTTGATGCGGGATATGCTATCTAAAAACGGAAGTATTTATGTGCATTGTGACTGGCATAAGAGTCATTATTTACGACTTATATTAGATGATATTTTTGGAATAGATAATTTTCTGAATGAAATAGTATGGTATTACACCAATAAAATTCCTGACAAAAGAAAAAGGAAGTTTACAAATTATTCGGATACGATTTTTTCCTATAGAAAAACAGAAGAAAATATTTTTACCCATCAATATGAAAAAAGAGATAAGCCAATCAAAGTTTCAAAAATGAAAAAAATTGATGGTAAAAAAGTCTACTTAAAAGATGAGAGTGGAAAAGGATTGTATGATGAACGTACAGAAAGAACAGTTGATAATGTGTGGACTATTCCACTATTACATGCACAGCCTGAGATTTTGAAATACCCAACTCAAAAACCTGAAAAACTACTCGAACGCATCATCAAAGCCTCCTCTAATGAAGATAGCCTCGTCGCCGACTTCTTCTGCGGCTCCGGCACCACTCTCGCTGTCGCCGAAAAACTCGGCCGCCGTTGGATCGGCTGCGATCTCGGTCGCTGGGGCATCCACGTCACCCGCAAGCGCATGCTCGGTATTGAAAACTGCAAACCATTCGAGATTCTCAACCTCGGCAAATACGAACGCCAGTATTGGCAAGGAGTAACATTTGGCGGCGCAAGAAACCAGCCGCCGACCGAACAAGCACTCTACGAATACCTCGCCTTCATCCTCAAACTCTACGGTGCCCAACCGCTTTCGGGCCTAGTGCATCTGCACGGCAAAAAAGGCCGCGCCCTGATTCACATCGGCGCGGTAGACGCACCCGTCACCTTTAACGAAGTCGAAGACGCCGTAGAAGAATGCGCCAAGCTCAAACAGAAAGACCTGCACATCCTCGGCTGGGAATGGGAAATGGGCCTCCAGAATCTCGTGGTGCCAGAAGCAAAAAATAAAGGCGTCAACCTTTCGCTCTTGCAAATCCCCCGCGAAGTCATGGAAGAGCAGGCCGCCGACAAAGGCGATGTCCGTTTCTTTGAGCTGGCCTATCTAAAGGCAACGGTCAAAAAACCGCAGAAACGCACCGCGCAAGTGCAGCTTCAAGATTTCGTCATCCCCAACTCCGAACTCGTCCCCGAAGAAGTGCGCGGCAAAATCACAGAATGGTCGGATTACATCGACTATTGGGCGGTGGATTGGGACTTCCAAAACGACACCTTCATGCAGGGATGGGTCGCCTACCGCACCCGCAAAGAACGAACACTCCGGCTCATTTCTGACCCCCACTCCTACGAAAACCCCGGCCAGTACCGGGTGCTAATCAAGGCAATTGACATCTTCGGCAACGATACCTCCCAAGCCCTCGATATTGAGGTGAAATAGCATGGCCAAAGCCGTCATCCAGTACGACAAGGACCTACCAGAGATTCAAGGTCGCCGCCCGTGGGAAAAACCCACTTCCCACTTAGTCAAAGACGACGACGCACCGAACGGCTGGCGCGAGGACGATACCAAGCGTCGCCCAAGCCAACTCCTGCTGGTGCCGAAAATTCGCAAGGCCGTAGATGATTGGCGAGACAGCGACTACGAGGGGGCCTCAGAAGTTGCCCGACGCTTGTTTGAGTATTGGTTCGAGGAGGACCACACGGTCAACGGATTTGATGCCCCCTTCCGCTACCACTTCTGCCAACGGGAAGCCATAGAAACCCTAATTTGGCTGGTGGAAATCGCCGGGCAACGCGACGCGAAAGCTCTCATTGAGGTCCACGGTTCGATCTATCAGAAAGACCTGCTCTCAAAGAACGTCGAGTTTCAGACCGCGATGGACGGCCAGCGGCAGCTACGCCGCTACGTACCGGAACTGGACCGAGATGGCGTACAAGACTTGCCACCCAAAGACCTGCGCCGCTTCGCCTTCAAGATGGCCACTGGTTCGGGCAAAACTTGGGGGATGGCTATGGCGGTCGTGTGGTCGCGCTTCCACAAGCAGCGCGTACCCGGCTCAGAACTCTCCACCAACTTCCTCATCGTCGCCCCCAACATAATCGTCTATCAGCGGCTAGAAAAGGATTTTGCCAACAACCGGATATTCCATGAATTGCCCTTGATCCCTCCAGAGTGGAAAGGCCGCTTCGCGCAAAAGGTGATCCTGCGCGGCGAGGCCACCGAGCCGGACCCATCCGGCAACCTCTTCCTCACCAACATCCACCAACTCTACGAATCGCACGACGAAGAGTGGACGCCGGAAAACGCCGTGGAAGCCCTCTTGGGCAAGCCCGCGCAAGACCCCGCGTCATCCGGTCAGCGTTCTATGCTAGAGCGCATAAAGTCGCTCAAGGACCTCGTCGTGCTGAACGACGAAGCACATCACGTCCACGACGCGGACTTAGCTTGGAGCCAATCGCTGCTAGCCATTCACCAAGCACTTCCGCAGGGCCTCTCCGCTTGGCTCGACTTCTCGGCCACCCCGAAAGACCAGAAGGGCATGTACTTCCCTTGGACCGTCGTGGACTATCCGTTGGCCCAAGCCGTAGAGGATAAAATCGTCAAGGCCCCGCTCATCGTAACCCAAGAGGCCGATCCGAATCAGCCAACCGAAGACCCCGACGGCATTACCAAGGAAAACGCGGTCGAGAAATACGGCTATTGGCTACAAGCCGCCGTGCAGCGCTGGAAGGAACACTGGCAGGTGTACAAGCAACTCAACACGAGGCCGGTACTCTTTGTCATGGCAGAGAAGAACGTCTATGCTGACGCCTTGGGGGAGTACCTGCGGAAGACCACAGAATTCGGCTTCAAAGAGTCCGAGGTGCTCGTCATCCACACGGACAGCACCGGAGAAGTTCGGAGAGGAGACCTCGAAAAGGCGCGGCAAGCGGCGCGGGACATCGACAAGGCCGAGAGCAAAATTAAGGCGATTGTCAGCGTGATGATGCTGCGCGAGGGATGGGACGTGCGCAACGTGACAGTGGTGCTGGGGCTGCGTCCCTTCACCGCACAAGCCGAAATACTTCCCGAACAGGTAATCGGTCGCGGACTGCGCCTGATGACCCAAGTAAGCCCCGACCAAACGCAGACCCTAGAGGTCCTTGGCACCCGCAACCTGCTCAAAACCCTACGCGAGCAACTCGAAGCCGAGGGCGTCGGTGTAGCGAGTACCAAGGAAAAGCCGCCATCGCCGGTCATCATCGCGCCTGTGCAGGAGCGGCAGCAGTACGACATCGCTATTCCGATCACCAAGCCGAGCCTAAGGCATGATTTCCGCAAGCTGTCTTCTTTGGATGTGCGTTCGCTTGAAGCAATTTTCGACCAAGAAGAGCTAGCCGAGCCGTTCCGAGTGCGTCTGAAGATGGAATTTACAACCACAGAGACCGAGGTACATCAAGCAGACATTGCTATGGAACCACAGCCCGATCAAAAGCTGCTAGCGGATATCACCAACAAGACTGCTAATTGTGCCAAGCTAACCAACTGCTTTGCAGAGATGTACCCGATTGTGCAGGGCTACGTGATGAACCATTGTTTTGGGCGAAAAATCGAACTGGCCGATGAAGCTATCCGCTCTCAACTGGCGCGGCCAGAGCTACAGGAAGGCATTGCCAAATACATGGCTCGCAAGATCGCGCAGTTCACCGTTGAGCAGGCTCCAGTCGAGTTTGAAAACGAGAATTTTCGCTTGTCCAAGACAAAACCCTTTAGCTGGCGGCGCAATCTGCCGCTATTGGCGGCAAAGAAAACCATTTTCAACTTCGTCGCCACCTACAACAACTTTGAGCGCAGTTTCGCCGAGTTTTTGGATCGCGCCGAGGACATCTCGCGCTTTGCGGCACTCGGAACGACGGAACAGGGTAATTCTGGAACGTCATTCCGCATTGACTATCTAAAGCCGAGCGGTGCCATCGGCTTCTACTATCCCGACTGGGTGGCTGTCCAAGAAACCGCAGGCGGCGAAGTGAACTGGATCATCGAAACCAAGGGCCGCGTCTGGGAAGGCACCGTCGAAAAGGATGCCGCAGCGCGGGACTGGTGCAAGCGCGTAAGCGAGACCACCGGAAAGCCTTGGAAATACACGCGCATCAACCAGTCGGAGTTCACGGACGAACCCCCGACATTCGGCGCATTCATCTGGAGAAGAGCGCTTAAAACATCAAGTGAACGCCAGCTACGGATGCGGCCGGTGACTCAGGAGGAAATTCGCGCTTGGAAAGAGGAGGGCCGACGCTGATGGCCACGGTTTTAGACCGCTCTAAACAAAAGCTGCTAGAAAATCCTCAAAACTTGCAATATGGCCTGTTGTATCCAATCTCATCTTTACCCTTTTGAAATACATATCATGCAAGAGAGGTTTGGGGTTTCCCTTTTTATAAGTAAGGGATCTGTATTTTTCGTTAAGCAGTTTTTTCAAGTAACGTGCTGCAAACTGAGAACGGGATAGGTTTTCTATTGGGTAATCAGGTAGGAGCTCAGGGTCCCTATCCAGAATATCGAAATAGCTTATATATTGCCGGAGCCTAATATCCTTGGGATTTCTTGAAACTATGACCTTGTTGCCAAGTGCCCAAGTTTCAAGACAAAAATGCTGGACAATAATTTTGTAATCAAGGTTCTTCCCAAGTGCATTCACAACCTGTTCGATTTCCCTCCGTTTCTCTTCATAAGACATTTCCTCTGAATCGATAGCTATTACGAGTCTATCCAACTGTTCGTTGCCAACAACGTCTTCAACCCCAGCTTCAATAACCTCCAAATAATTAGGGTATCCCCCTCCAGAAAAAATTATCACGTTATTATGTTGAACTTCCTCTAGGCTATTAACAACACTAAGTTTCGGATTAACCAGCGGAACCCAATGCGTATATATTTTCTTCTCTCCATCGCCTTCAACAATTAAATATACATTCATCTCAGTTGACACCGGTATAGAATGGATCGTTTATGAGTTGAATAAAAGCCTTTTGTTTTGACTTACCGTACCTCTCTTCAAATTCTTTTCCATCTTTGATAGATACACTTGAACCATCCCTGTGAAAGATCTTCCATGTTTTCATGGGCATGTTATTAATCAGGTAGGGATGGTGCGTCGTAATTAGGAATTGAATGTCTGTACCATAATCAGCCAAAAATTCCGGGAGAAAATCAATGGCATTTATGCCAAGGGAATTTTCATATTCATCAATTATGTAGATCGAACCCTTTGGCAAGGTAATTATATCGGCTATAATTAACAAAACCTTCTGCATTCCTGATGAGAATTCAAACACCGGGATATTTCTGTTTATCTTCTCTTCCTTTATAAAAAATATAGGGACCTGACCTGGGGACTGAATACTCATGTCACATTTTTTTATTGAAGGAAACACTTGTTGAAAAGTCTCTACTGCCAAGCTATACTGTTCGGGGAACATCTCTCTTAGAAGAAACATTTTGGCACTTAGCGTGAGTTGTTGTTTCCATAAGGTAAGGATACCATCTTCTGAATTGGATAAATTGCTCAATTCCTGAGATACATCCTGTAAACTAAGTGCATCTCTTAAACCCTCATCATGGAAATTCCTTATTTGTAATTTTGAGAAGGTTTCGTATAGAGGAGTGATTTTTTCCTCCTCTCTAAGAAGGGTAATCCCAGACGTATCACTGTGGAGCCTTGGTAGCTTATCACCACAAAAAGAAAAGGTATCAGGAGTTCGATCAATCAGATTCTCAAATTCCTCTTGTGAATCTATACGCTTCCGTGCGACGATTTCCCTTTGGATTTGGTTTTTGCCACCATCATATTCCCATAAGTATTCATATTCGTCAGTCTTTACAGTCAGCTTCCAATGTCCAGATCTAAATGGTTGCCCCTGTACAATAGAACTCGAAATATTGAAAATCGAATTCAGGTATCTGGTTTTGCCAGAGCCGGAAGCACCTACGAGCAAGTTCACGCCATCCAATTTGGTGTCTTGAAACTCCCACTCGTCGAATAGCCGACCATTGTAATAAAATGAAGAGATCATTTTCTTTTGCCCTCACTGTTTTGGATTCGTAGGTGGAACTCGGTTCCTTACCGTGGAATGAGGCCCGAACTTGCGCTAAGGTAAGGAAGGTATTTCAGTTCAGCAACTGTTCTCACCGAGCTGTCAGGACTGTAGACTCCACCCCCGTCCCCCGCGCCAACTTCTCGCCCGCAGCCAAGTATTCCTCCCGCACCTCGGGCGCAATCGTCCGCCAGACCAAGAACCGCTTGCGTAGCACGTTGAGGAAGCTGGTGTTGAGCCGCTGCCAGCTCACCACGTCGCCGCTTACGCGCTGCAAGTGCATCTCAATGCGGTAAATGCCCGGAATGTCGTCGGTCGGCAGGGTGCGTAAAAACACCCGTTGGCTCACGCCCAAGTCGTAGGGCGCGAGCCACACCATCAGCTCCAGCAGATAGACCGGCTGCGCGCCGCCCTGCTCCAAGTGGAAATCCACGCCCTCGGTCATAAAGTCGCCCACCGACCCCTCGCCATAAGACGAGAAGACCCGGTGCAAGTACGCGCACGATCCCAAGGCATCGCCCTTGCCCAGCGTAAACGGAAAATCGAAGCGCCAGTCGTCGCCATCGGGCGGGGGAAACTCCCACCGCCGCGTCACGTCGGGCACGGCCATGGCCGCGGCCTTGCGCGCCGGATACAGGGTCGAAAGCACCACCACCACCATCACGATCAAGGTCGAAAAAATCGCCGACAGGGACGAGTAGTTGAGAAACATCCCGCCCAAGAGCGCGTAGTGCGCCAGCAGCAGCGTCGTCGTCTGCCCCACCAAATAGCCCAGCACCGCGCCGACAATGGCAAACACCAAGGCTTCCGCGATGAAGAGCGCGGCAATGTGGCTCGGGGCCAACCCCACCGACGAATACACCCCGATCTCGCCGGAACGCTCGTACACCGAGCCGAGCATGGTGTTGAGCACAATGAGCGAGGCGATCAACAAGGGCACGAAGAGATTGCCAATCCCGGCCAAGGACGCCGAGCCCATCGACGTGTACACCCGCACGCGGTCGCCCGCCCCGACAAAGAGCGGCACGGCCACCCGCGACACGAACTCCTCCACCTCGGCGAGCAAGGTCGCCCGATCGGCAAAACCGGCGATGGCAATGGAGCGCAGCGTCCCCCCCAAATCGACGACCTGCTGATACGGCAAGAACGCCACGTTGTTGGCCAGCAGGTGGGTAAAGGTCTCAATCGCGGCCGTGTCCATCAGGCGCGGGTCCAAGCCGGCCATTTCCTCCATCTTCTTGGCCTCGGCGACCGTGTCCACCGGCATTGGACTCTCGTTGTCCAAGTCGCGCAGCCGGTCGATGGCCTCGCCGTCGATTAAGCCGATTACCCGATAGGATCGCCCCATCAGGCCAATGTGGGCCGTGCCCACGTCCTCCGGGCCGATGCCCAAGATCGCGGCCATGGCGGCCGGCAAGATGCACACGTCGCGCTCGCCGGCCGCAAACCAGCGGCTCGCCGGCCCCACCAACAGATCGGCCAACCCCATCAGCGCGCCTTCGCCCGGGGTCACCCCGAGGAGAGCCGACGCAAAGCTCTTTTTTTGCGCTGCCTTGTGCTCAACGTCGATATAGGCCCGCTCGCCAATGACCTTGGAGGTCACCCACGACCGCGGCAGCACCTGCGCTCGCTCGCCAAAGGCACTCTCCGCATAGTCGAGCACCGATAGCTGCAAGCCCTTCCAGCCGCGGTCGCGCAGCAGGGCCCCCTCGTAGCTGGGCGCGTTCGGCCGGGGGATCTGATAGAACTTGAGATAGCTCTGCACCGAGGTGAAGGCTTGGGCGGTAAAGGTCAAAAGCGTCAGGGTGATAACCGTCAGCGCGGTGCGCAACTTGCGCTTGCGGAGGTTGGAAATCCCCAGCGACGCGGCCGCGGCCGTGGCGCTGAGGCGACCGATGTCCGCTTCGTGGACGCCGGCTGCAGCCCGCTTGCGCTGGGCGACGGCGCGGGTAAAGCGGCCCAGAATCATCAGCAACGCGGTGCCGCCGATCGCGAAGATCACAAACGCCAAAAAGATGATGTACGGCGACGAACTCAGCTTAAAGGCCGGGTGGATAAAGCGCATGACGAGGAAAATCGCTAAAAAGAAAAACGCCGCGCCGGCCACTTGCCGGCGGATGTCGGCAAAGCCGAAGAACAGCCGCTCGCAGCAAAACGAAAACGGCAGCAGCAGCGCGAAGTAGAAGATCACCCCATAGACCGTATCGTCTGCGGTCGATTTGATGTCTGGGTAGCCCCGCCCTTCGAGGCCCCACGCCTTGCGCGTGGCCCGCTTGAACGCGCTGTACCGCCGCGCTTGTAGGTGCTCTTCGGCCTCCAACAGCGCCAGCCGCGCCTCTTCGTGCAGGCGCATGAACTTGTCGTTGCGCACCCCGTAGCGCGCCAACTGCTTGATCCGCACGTCGTCGAGGACCCATAAGTCTTGCGCGGCCGCGTACCCGGGGCGCAAGACCACGCCTTGATCCACCAGATAGCCGCGCCCGAGGGCCTGTTTTAGGATCGGCTCATCCACGTCGGCCGGGCGCACCGGCTCGGCCACCCATGCGGCCGGCGCGCCGCTCAGCAGGTAGCGTACGCCGAACAAGCTCGTGCTCATCAGGGCCTTGACCCGAGTGCCGGGCCGGGCGTACACCACCGCCGCGAGGGTCACTTTGCCCTCCTCATTGCTCTGCTTTTCGACGAAGTCGGCCCCCCACGATTGGGGCACGCCGTCGCGCTCGTTGAGGACGGTCACGTGGTCCAAGACCGACAGGTAGCGCGAGTCAACGGTCTCGAACAGACTCAGCGCCCGGCATTCAAAGAGCACTTGCAGCATCTCGTTTTCCCACCAACCCCACGGATGCACGGTCGGGTACGTCTCGTCGCCTTCTTGGCCCATGTCCGGGGCCGAGATAATCGCCCCGTAGGGATCGAGTTCGTACGCGCGGATCGCGTTGTCCAGCTTGTTGCGCATGATGTCGAAGTGGAAGCGGCCCGCGTCGTCGGCCTCTTGCGCGATCAAGGTGCGGACCCCGCCGACCGAATTCGGCCCGAGCTGCTGATAGGTCACCAACGCTTGCGGCACTGGCTTCTTGGGCACGGCAAAGTTGACGTCGCGGTCAAACCAATAGATCGCGCCGGCCAAGCTGTGGCCGTAGTCCTCCAGCTCCAACTTGGTCGGCTTGAGCAACTCGGCGTCGCGGCCAGCCCACGCCAACATGGCCGCGAGCGTCCGTATCTGCCGCGTGAGGTTGGCTACATCTACGGCTTCCGGCCGGTCGAGCGGCGTGTCGATCCGCTCGCGCGCATCGTTGGCCGTAGCCAGAGCGAGGGCCTTGTAGCCGACGAAGGCCGCGGCCTCGCTGGCAAAGGCCAGCGGGATGGGCATGAAGTTTTTCCACGTGCGCTTGGGCGGGGCAATGCCCTCGTAGTGGCGCGTGGTGTCGCCAAAGGTCTCTTCGACCGCGAGGCTTAGCCGCTTGGAATAGGGCGTCAACATGTACTTGACGTAGTTGTCCGTGCGCCACTTGGGATTGTAGAAGGTGCCCATCCCAAAGCTGGCCGTGCGGTCGGCGTGGCTCGACAGGTCCAGCGCCAGCATCAAGTCAAAGTCAATGCGGTCGGCCGCGCTCATGCGCTCGCGGAAGTAGTCGCTGCGGCGGCTGTGCCGGTAGAGGAAATCGTTGATCCCGGCCAAGCCCTCAAAGTGCCCGGAGGTCGCCAAAAAGAGCACCGAGTAGTGCGGGCGATGCGCTTTGAGCCGCTCCACGAGCTGGAGCAGGGCGACGATCCCGGCCGCGTTTTCCGCTCCCGGGGCGAGGGCTGGCACGACCGAGATGGCGTCGTAATAGGCTTGGATGACGATGGTTTGGTCGCTCCACGCCTGCGGCTTTTCGCGGCTTTTGGCCGGCAGCATCTGGGGCGACCCGGGCAGGTAGCCATACACGTTGTGCGCTTCCACGCCTTCCCAATCCATCCGCGCCTGCAAGCGGACGGCAACCGGCCCGTCGCGTAGGCGCGCCAGGCGCGCCAATAGGTCGAGTGCGTCTTGCCGCGCAAGCCAAAACCGCGGGATGTCAACCGGCACCTTGAGAAACTTGTCGGCGGCCTGCTCGCGGTTGACGCCGCCGTTGTCAAAGAACACAATGGCCTTGGCCCCCAGCGATGCGGCGTGGAGGTAATTTTGGCCGCTGGCAAAGTCCAAGAGCACGACGCTGCCCTGCACGGGCTGGCCATCCAACGATTCAAGCGCGCCTTGAGCACCGTAGATCAAGGGGCCGCGCACGCCGTCCGGCCCGAGCGAGGGTGTGCGCACGCCATTGGGCCACAAGCAGTAGAGCCGTTTGCGGTCGCCGCCTTGCACCACCAACTCGCCGCCGCGATCTATCGGCACGGCCACCTCAAATGCCTCGGTCTGCACGTCCTCCAGCCCCAGGGCCTCAAACCGCTGGCGCACGTAGTCGCGGGCCTGTCGCTCTCCGGCATACCCCGGCACCCGCGAGCCAAAGGCCGCAAAGCGCGCGATCTCAGCGGCAATGTCCGCCTCGTCAATGCCGGCGGCTAGGGCGCGGAGTTGGGCGGCTTCGGCGGGATCCACCATCCGCGCTTCTACCGGCGGGTTGGGCGCCCAGCCGAAGAAATCGTTTACCGCTCGATTGACGGCATCCGGGTCGCCCAGACCGACGACCGCAATCATGGCAGCGGCGAATAGCAAGAAAAACGCATTGAGTAGTTTGGCCATGGAATTCGCTTTGGCTTTTGGCTATAGCATGAGACGAGCGGCTGTCAAGATATGGCAGCGGCGAGGGCGGTTCAAGCGCGGAAGGAGGCGGGGTCTGGGCGGCGACCGAATTATAGGCGAACTATCCGTCCGCTTTTCGGTAGCACTTGCTCGTTTACCGGCAGTGAATTAGGAACGGTATCCAAGCCACAGCACCGGGCCGAAGTAGGCGGAAAAAGCGATTACTTTTCACGGCTTGATTTGCTTGACACGACTCAGCGTGGGAAGTAAATTTCGGGCGTATTTAGGTTGTTCAGTTGTTCATTAGATTTAATCAGAGCTTCCATAAACCTAAATCAGGCCGTACCACAACCTTAGAACAGGAGTATAACGCAATGAACTTGCAACAACTGATTCTGCTGTCGGAAGTCTATTCTTCATAAGAGGAGTTCTCAGACGATCTTGCGGGTAATCTTGATGCGCTCAACATACTTGACGTGCTCAATATGGGCATGTCTGAAGATGGTGTGGAAAGGGAAGCTAACGTTGGATCACGCAGAGCAGACATCGTTGCCGTTGGCGAAAAGGGTACCCTCGTCGTAGAAAACCAGTTCGGTAAAGCGAATTGGGATCACTGGGGAAGACTTGAAGCTTATGCACGATTGAAGGAGGCCACGATGGCTGTCCTAGTGGCTGAACAATTTGAGGAACTCATGATTACCACATGTAATCTACGGAATGAAAATGATAGCGTGATTGACTGGTATCTCACTCGGGCACTAGCGAATGAACATGCTGAGCTGTTCTTCCATCACGTTGCTCGGCCGGTGGAAGATATCCAAGTTTGGTATCATCAAGCACCGCTGGGGCTATCGTACGGTACTCTATCGAGGCTTAGCCAACAATACCGCTCAACTCGTTACCTTGTTTGCGCTCGCCAACTTATACCTTGTCCGGAGGCAACTCCGGACCGCCTAAGAACGAATCCGTCCCGAATTGATTGAAGCAACAAAGAGCAAAAAATACACCGCGAAATAGAGCCTTTTGGACAGAGGGGAATTTAACAAAAGCAAACCGAAGATACAAGCCTTCTAAAATTAGACTTAATCAGAGCTTCCTTAATAATGGAACTATAAGCCGCAGCCACCGATCCATAATACCATGCCGACCCTCAACCTCAAGCCTACGCACAAGTCCATTGCGGCGTACTACGAATCGCTCAATGCCTTTGAGCGGCTCGGCGTCGCGCATGAGACTGCGGTGCGCTCGGCGTTTCAATCGTTGCTCGAAACGTGTGGGAAGCCGTTTCGGTGGACGCTCGTGCCGGAGCATTCTATCGCGCTTCCTCAGAACAGGCGCATTCGCGTCGATGGCGCGTTGATCGACGAGTTCAACTTGCCGCACGGCTATTGGGAGGCTAAGGACACGGACGATGACTTGCCTGCCGAAGTGGAGCGCAAGTTTGCGGCCGGGTATCCCAGCGACAACATCCTCTTTCAAACGCCGCAACGAGCGATCTTGTGGCAGAATGACGCGCCCGTTCTCGACGCCGATTTGACCGATCCCGCGCAACTCGTTCAGACGCTTGAAGCCTTTTTTTCGCACCGACCGCCGGCGATTGCCGAATGGGATGAGGCGGTCGGCCAGTTCAAGGACAAGGTGCCCGACATTGGGCGCGGGTTGGCGGCGTTGATCCAGCGGGAGCGGGAGAACACCATCAATCCCAATCTGTCCGAAGCCGCGGTCGAGGAGATGCTCGTTCAGCATCTGTTGACCGAGCGGATTTTTCGCACGGTGTTCAGCAATCCCGATTTCACGCGCCGCAACGTCATTGCCCACGAGATCGAGAAGGTCATCGACGCGCTCACCTCGCAGTCGTTTAATCGCCGCGATTTTCTCGACAGTCTCAACCGCTTCTATGTTGCTATCGAGCGCACGGCCGCGACGATTGACGACTTTTCGCAAAAGCAGCACTTCCTCAACACGGTCTATGAGCAGTTTTTTCAGGGCTTTTCCGTGGCGGTTGCCGATACGCACGGCATTGTCTATACGCCGCAGCCGATTGTCGATTTTATGGCGCGAAGCGTCGAGCAGATTTTGCAGACTGAGTTTGGCCGCTCGCTTTCGGACGCGGGCGTTCACATCATTGACCCATTTGTCGGCACGGGCAATTTCATCGTCCGCATGATGCGGGAGATTCGCCGCACTGCGCTGGAGGACAAGTATTCGTCTGAACTGCACTGCAACGAAGTGATGCTGTTGCCGTATTACATCGCGTCTATGAACATCGAGCACGAGTTTTACGAGACGACGGGGCGTTATCAGCCGTATGAAGGGCTGTGCTTGGTCGATACGTTTGAATTGGCTGAGGATCATCAGTTAGGGTTGTTTACCGAAGAGAATACGGCGCGGGTTAAGCGGCAGAAGAAGACGGAAATGTTTGTGATTGTCGGCAACCCGCCTTACAATGCAGGACAGGTCAACGAGAATGATAATAACAAGAACCGGAAGTACGAGACTATGGATAAGCGGGTTGCGGAGACGTATGCCAAAGACTCGAAGGCGACGCTGAAAAGATACCTACAAGACCCTTATGTAAAGGCGATTCGGTGGGCATCGGATCGGATCGACGATGAAGGCGTTGTCGCGCTGGTAACGAACAACGGGTTCCTCGACGGCATGGCATTTGACGGAATGCGAAAGCACCTCGCAGATGATTTTGACGCGATTTACATTCTCGATTTGAGTGGGAATGTTCGCAAAAATCCAAAGCTCTCCGGCACGACGCACAATGTCTTTGGAATCCAAGTCGGCGTGAGCATCAATTTTTTCGTCAAGAAGAAAGACAGTGCAGATTCCCCTGCCAAAATTTTCTACGCTCGCGTTGACGAGTTCTGGCGCAAGGAAGAAAAGTATCGCTATCTCGGTTCAAAGGGACACTACCGCAACGTCGAATGGAAACCGATAACGCCGGACAGACAACACACATGGCTCACAGAAGGACTCCATGCCGAGTTTGATACCTTTGTCCCGATAGGGAGTAAGAAATCAAAGGCAGGAAAAGGCGAGGCGGTGGATGTGATTTTCAAACTTTATAGTCCCGGTGTCAATACCGCTCGGGATGCATGGGCTTACAACTTCAACCGAAACGCACTCGCCGAAAACATGGAACGGATGACTGACACCTACAATGAGCAAGTGCTCAAGTGGGAAAGACGAGCAAATCGAGATGCGAACGTAGATGACTTTGTGATTTCCGATGATAAGAAAATTAAGTGGAGTCGGGACTTAAAGGCAAAGTTGAAGCGAAGGCGAATGGCCGAATATGCCGACCACAAAGTGAGGACATCACTTTATCGCCCATTCACGGAATCAAACCTCTACTTTGACAGAATGATGAACGATGTAGTATCCGTGTTTCCATCCATTTTTCCTAAACAAAAGGCTGAAACGGAGAATTGGGTAATTATTGTTCCAAGTGCCGGAGGACGTGCTGATTATTGGTGTTTTTGCACCGACATAATTCCCTGTCTAACGCTAACATCCATTGATGGTGCCCAATGCTTCCCCTTCTACACCTACGACGAGGACGGCAGCAATCGCCGCGAGAACATCACCGACTGGGCCTTGGCCCAATTCCGCTCGCATTACCAAGACGACACCATCGACAAATGGGCCATCTTCCACTACATCTACGCCCTGCTCCACCACCCCGAATACCGGACGCGATACCAAGCCAATCTAAAGCGAGACTTGCCGCGCCTTCCGTTTGTGGGACAACCACAGGGGGTTGTCCCAACGGCCGGGGATACCTCTGTTCCGACGACCGCGGATACCCCTGTTCCGACGACCGCGGATACCCCTGTTCCGACGACCGCGGATACCCCTGTTCCGACGGCCGCGGATACACAGGGACAGGGACAACCACAGGGGGTTGTCCCAACGACCGTAGATACCTCTGTCCCGATGACCGCGGACGCCCCCATCCCAAATGCTGAAACGGACAACGCGGCATTTTGGACGTTTGCCAAAGCGGGGGCGCGATTAGCAGAAATCCACGTCGGCTATGAAGCCCAACCCGAATATCGGCTCAACTTCATCGAAAATTCAGACATGCCGCTCGACTGGCGCGTGGAGAAAATGCGGTTGTCCAAAGACAAGACGCGGCTCCAGTACAACGACTTCTTGACGCTCGACGGGATTCCACCAGAAACTTATGACTATCAACTCGGGAATCGCTCGGCGTTGGAATGGGTCATCGACCAGTATCGCATCAAGACAGACAAACGAAGCGGCATCGTCAATGATCCGAATCGATCGGACGAGCCGCGGTACATCGTCAAACTGATCGGCAAGGTGATCGCGGTGAGTTTGGAGACGGTGGAGATCGTGAAGGGGTTGCCGGAGTTGGGGGAATTTGCACAAGAATCTGTTACATAATAAATTTTAAGGAAGCCTTACGTGAACGATCAAGAAATTTTCAACTCGGAAGAACTAAAAGAAAACGATGAGCGCAAACGTGAGCTGATTAAATTTGTTGCTTCAGAAGAGGCTGTACTCATCGTCGGGGCAGGAAGTAGTGTCCGTGTGGGCTACGTGGATTGGTCTGGTCTTCTGAAGAAATTGGAGGACTTAGCTGGTGACGATTTTAAGAGAGATGATATAAGACGTAAAGAAAATCCATTAGAATATGCTGAAGATGTTAAATCACACATCTCCAAAAATAAAAAGGAAAGATATGAGGCTTTGCTTTATGACTTATTTAAGCCTAAAAATTATCCAGTTGATAATTTACACAAAACGCTGGTCCGGTTACCCTTTAGAGGAATCTTGACGACAAACTATGATACAGTGCTCGAAACCGCATTGGCTGAAATTGAGCCGTTGTCTGCTACCGATAACTCCTTGGTTATTGATAGTGGATCTGCCGATCGAGTTGATGAATTTCTTAGAGCAATGAATGATGGTAACTTGACACGACGTATTGCACATTTACATGGAAAATTTGATCCTCCAAGCAGTATAATTTTGAGTATTGAAGACTACAAACACGCTTATGGTTTGGATCTTACTAATGAAAACAGACAGCAAGAAACTGAATTGAAACTCCATCGCAAATTACTTTGGGCAGTCTTCGCAACCTGTAAGGTCGTTTTTCTTGGTTTCAGCATGAACGACCCCTATCTCAACAAGATATTAGAAACTGTCAGTGAGGATTTACGGCGATGGAATAAATCCATTTATTTTACAATCACGAGTATTTCTCCTGACGGTGCAGAGAATTCAAAAACAAAAGCGACAGGACTCAGAAGAGAGTATGGTGTCGAGACTGTATTCTATGAGGATTTGGACGGATCGCATCAGAATTTGGATAATATTGTCACTGAAATCGCCAAGGCGTGTGGTGTTGAGACTCCGGCATCTATTGTACCGCAGAGTAAGTCCCAAGATGTATTGGATTGGCTGGAACAAGTGAATAAACTCATGGAAAGGGGAATTGGCGACGATGAAAATTGATCGAAAAAAATTGATCAAAAGTTTGAAGGATTTTGCTTCTCAAGGAAATGGCGTAGTTATCGGTAGTCCTGGTGTTGGAAAAACCTATCTACTGAAAGAGCTTCGCCAAAGCCTAAAAGCAGACAAAACTCCTCATCTTTTTTTGCGGATTGACCAACTTGGAGACGGTAAGAGCGAAACTTTACAAGAAGAATTGTCCTACGAAGGCGATCTGATCGAAAAATTGAAGTCCGTTCCTGCTTCACGCGAGAAATCGGTTTTATTATTTGACGCCTTCGATGCTGCTCGAAATGAACAAACGCGCAAACGCTTTCTACGCCTGATCAGACGTGCAGTCCATGAGCTCAAGGAGTCATGGAATGTTGTCGTTACAGTACGGACTTACGATGCAAAGAAATCGCAAGACCTCTTGGATCTGTTTAGTAATCCTTA
The DNA here is from genome assembly GCA_965242865.1 of Candidatus Latescibacterota bacterium. GTDB lineage: Bacteria > Latescibacterota > UBA2968 > UBA8231 > UBA8231. The sequence continues at coordinate 1,502,775 of CBDETK010000013.1, read as the reverse complement.
TAATACGGATCTGTCTCCATACTATAGCAAAAGCAAAGAGATTTTATGCCGACACTTTACAATTCCACCCTTGAATGAGGATGAGATTCGACAAGTCTTTAATCAGATTCCACGTCTGGAGTCTATCTATCAATCTGGTTCTCAGGATTTTAAGAACCTCCTTGCAAATCCGTTCAATATCTGGCTATTAGAAAAAATCCTAAAGACTTCACAGGATGTTCCTGATTTTAGTCAGATCCGTTCTGAAGTCCAGTTGCTCGATTTGTTTTGGCAACGACGGATTGAGGGTTCAAACGATGCAGATGCCCGTAGCTTCATCCTCACAAAGATCGCACACCAGATGGTTGAGGAAAGTTCATTGACCGTCAGACGGGGATACATTTATGAATCTCTTGACCTTGACAAAGAAGCGAGACTGACAGCATGGAACGCTCTCCTGAGCGATGAGATCCTGTCCAAGACTTCTTCGGCTGGACAACGGATTGCCTTTTCTCACAACATTCTCTTTGATTACGCAATCAGTATCTTGTTCATTGAAGATAGCCCTCAAAAACTTGTATCATTTGTGCTTCAAGAACCGTCTCGTCCACTCTTTCTCCGTCCAAGCCTCACTTACTTTTTTACCCGTCTCTGGTACAATACCTCCGAAAATTTCTGGAGTACTTTCTGGCATATTTTACCAAGTAATCAATCTGTGCATTTACGTCTATTTGCCCGCTTAATTCCGACGAGCGTTATTGCAAATGAGGCCCGCAAAACTACGGAACTGACCCCGCTTTTGGAGAGATTGCAGAAAAGGGAATCTATCGCAAATGAGGCGATGATGCGGCTTTTGCAATCAATCCGGGCACTTAAAATAAAACGCGACGAGCTCTGGATTGATTTCTTCGATCAAGTTTTACCTCCTTACCACGCCGACTTTGCTTGGGATTTGGCAGTCATCACTTCGGATATTCTTGAGCGAGCGATAAAAACCGAGAACATGACTATCAGAGACACTTGTGGACGAGTTGGGCGACGATTACTTGGATGGGTATGGCAAGAGAGAAAGACCAGTGACAATGATTGGTATAATCGGTTTGGTAGTTCTTGGGCGGTGCCGCTTGTTGCCAAAACGTATGGTACAAATCCCAAAGAATCTCGCCCTCTTCTTAAAAAGGTTCTCGACCTGACTCAAGAAAGTAAATTCCCAATAAAATTTCTGTGGTGGCTAACCGAACATGTTGACGAAATTTGGACTTTTGACCCTAAGTTTGTCGCCTTGGTCTATCGCACGGTATTCACGTATTCCGAGACGAGCACTGAGCAGACAAGCCTAAGTAGTGGCCCCGTTTTACCTTTAACGAGCAACCGTCGCCAAGACTACGATAGCTGTCAATCTCGGTTGATAATGCATTTCTCCAGATTTCTTGAGGCAAAGCCGTTAGTTGCAGCACAAGCGGCGATCCAAAGCCTAAATTCTTTTATTATTCAAAAACATATCGTCGGGGACCTCAGAGAAGAGCGGACAATGAAAGACTTGGAGGAGATATTCGAGTTTCGTGGAAAATCCGCGTACTTTGTGCCAGACAACAGTCATATCTGGGATGAGGCTAGGCACAATGAGTCTATCAAAATCGCGGATTCTTTATTTACATTCATCGCTGATTTAGACAAGTCTAAAGACTTTTCTCTCGATTCACTGCTTGACGTTTTCTGCGATCACGTGCAGGTCGCATTTTTCTGGAAACGACTCTTAAAGACTGCGGCTCAGTCTCCCGAAGTTTTCGCACCACACTTGTTTGAAATTTGTATAGCAAAACCGATACAAAAGAGTCGCGAGGTCCTTCACGAACTCGGTCTATTTTTAGAAGCGGCTGCATCTAAATTTACGCCCGATCAACTACGTCAGATTGAAAATGCCATTTTGGAGCTGCCCTCAGAAGCAACGAACGAAGATGAGTCCAAAGACTTTGAACGACGAAGAAACCGGCTCATAGCAAGGATATCAAAGGACTTGATTCAGACTCAAGAAGCTAAAGAGATCTGGAAAGAAATGGAGCAGAAGGATCAAGTGCCCCGAAATGATCCTTTATTCAGCTTCAAATCTTCAAGAGTGCCCTATTCTGAAGAAATGTTGCTTCAAGATCAAGGTGTTGACACAACTAAACCAGAAAATCAAGAACTACAACGCCTTTTCGGAGCTCTCAATAAATTCAACTCAGAGTGGCTAAATGAAGTACCAAATGCGACAGCTACCAAGTTGATTTTTCCGCCTTTACACGAAGCATACACCGCTGTAAAGGGGAATACTAAAGCTGACAAAAAGGTAATTGATTCTCTCTGGTATAAACTGACGGCTTGCATTGCAATCCTCGGTCGAATTTCTAATCTTGAGGACAAACAATTCTCTTTTTGTCGTCAAGTGTTTTTAGAAGCTGCAAGGCACGAACTGCCCAAGCCAGATTCAAGCAATGCTCAATCCAATACTCCTATGTATTCTCCATTCCCACGGCATGACGCTGTCCAAGGCCTGCTAAGGTTCGCAGCTCGGCGACCTGATGCGGAGATGTTAGGCGCAATCGAATCTCTTGCCAGTGACCCTGTGTCCTCTGTTCGGATGGTAGCAGCTACGGAATTGTTCCTAATTTACGATAAAGAGCCCGAAAAATTCTGGAAAATCGTAGAGTATAGGGCAACTCATGAAGGGACTCACGTCGTACAAAAGTACCTCTACTATACGTTGACTAAAGTCGCCGCATTGAAGAAAGAGAATGAAGATAAGACAATCCATGTCATGGATAAGATGCTCAAGCGCATACTGCCAGAGAGTGCAGATCCAAAAGATTCGCTTATTGCTTTGTTGATGTGGCTGGCAATCGACCGTGAAAATTCATGGTCATTAAAAACAATCAAAGATACCTTTTTAAGCGATCCTGTCCGATTCGCCAATCCCCTAAATCGCGCTGTGTCTTATGTCATAAAAAATTATGTCGTCCCGAAGAACCTCGAAACTTCTGAAGGACGCAAAAAAATTCAACGGGCTATTAAATGGTTAGAGCAAGCGGTTGATGCTGTTTCTCCCGCAATTCAAAAATTGTGTAAGACCTTCAGTAACACCAAGGAAGAACAAAAAAAATTACATGCTACCTACCAAGTCATTGATGGAGTGGTTATGGATCTCTACCTTGAGGTTGCATACGAAAACAAAACCTCTAAGAAACCAGCAGAGAAAATCCCGGATAAGTTGCGCTGTCGATTCTATAACGAAGTAAAGCCGCTTATGGAGCGGATCATTGATTTCGCACGAGATGAAGAAAATGGCGTCATGTTCGCACCGACGGCACACCGTTTTATGCAGCTTCTAGCAAGTTTTCTAAGCTGTAATCCAAAAGAGGTCTTGCATTTAGCGGCGGGAGTCGCACGTTCAAGTGAACCGTCTGGTTACAATCTCGATTCCCTCGCAGTTACGGAGGTTGTCAAATTAGTCGAGACTGTCCTCGCCGACCACCGGAGCGAAGTACGCGAAGGGGATAGCTTGGAGGATCTGTTGAACCTATTGGATATTTTCGCCAAAACAGGCTGGCCGGACGCACTCAGACTCGTTTGGCGTCTTGACGAGATTTTCCGGTAGATATAGCAGTCCTAAATGACTCGAAAGCATGGAGTGTTGATCGGCACTGTTTTTTGCCTATGAAGCGTCATTCCCGCGAAAGCGGGAATCCAGTCTTGAATGATGTAGGATTGCTATATATAAATGAGGCCCCCCATGATTAAAGCAATTGACTTCTTCTGCGGAGCCGGCGGCCTAACCAGAGGACTGTTAAATGTCGGCATCTCGGTGCTGGCCGGCGTCGATAATGATCTACGCTTGCGGGAGACCTACCTACACAATAACAAACCATGCCGCTTCATCAACAGCGACATCAACGACATTCAAATCCACAAACTCCGCCAAGCACTCGGCATAGAAGATGGCGACTTGACGCTCTACGCGGCTTGCACGCCGTGCCAACCCTTCTCCACCCTCAATAAGCTGAAAGGCCAAGATAAACGAAAAGCACTCCTATTGGACTTTGCCAAAATCGTCGAAGAACGCCCCCCTGATTTCATCCTAGCGGAGAACGTCCCCGGACTGAACAACGCTTACGGCAAAGAAATCTACCGAGAGTTTCTGTCGGTTCTGCGAAGATGCGGCTTTTCAGCAGCAGCGGACTTACTCGACGCGAAACATTTCGGCGTTCCGCAGACGCGCAAGCGATTCATCATCGTAGCTTCCAGACACGGGACCGCCTCGCTCCCCAGCCCACACACCGCCGCCCATGCCACCGTGCGACGCGCCATTGGCCAGTACCCGACTATTGCCGACGGCGAAGCATCAACTGCATACCCGAATCACGTCGCCAGAAAACTGCAACCACACCACAAACGCATTGTCGCGGCCGTCCCCAAAAACGGCGGCAGCCGACGGGAAGTAACAGACCCGTCCATCCTACTCAAGTGCCACCAAAAGCAGCCAAACGCCCACAAAGACGTATTTGGCCGCATGGCATGGGACGCGCCAAGTCCAACCCTGACGTGCCGCTGCACAGACGTCTATTGCGGCCGCTTCATCCACCCCGACCAAGACAGAGGCATCTCATTGCGCGAGGCCGCCGCGCTCCAAACCTTTGGCGACGATTACGAATTTTTCGGCCCATCCTTTTTATTTCTATCGGGCCAAATCGGCAACGCAGTCCCGGTAAAACTCGCCGAACAATTAGGCCAATCAATCGCCGCGTCATGCTGATAGATCCGTCCTCAATGACTTGAAAGCATGGAATGTTGATCGGCACTGTTTTTTATTTACGAGAAGTCATTCCCGCGAACGCGGGAATCCAGCCTTGAATGATGTAGGATTTCCATACTGAAGGAGACATGTTATGGATTCTAAAGAAGCATATCGAATGGAATTTGACGTCTGCACCATCAAGCATCTCGGCTTGCAGATGTACTCGACCCTGCCGCCCGTCATCGGCGAACTCGTCGCCAACGGCTGGGACGCAAACGCGACCAAAGTTGAGATTGCCATACCAGAAGTACCGATTGACGAGCATTCGGAGATCGTCATCAGCGACGATGGAATGGGCATGTCCGACGAGGACGTGCGAAACAAGTACCTCATCGTCGGTCGAGACCGCCGCGAAAACGAGCAATCCGACCTGACGCCTCCGCCGCGCAACCGCAAGATCATGGGCCGAAAGGGCATTGGCAAACTCTCGGCCTTTGGCATCGCCAAAGAGATCGACCTAGAAAGCGTGAAAGACGGCGAAGGCAGCCACTTCCGCATGAACTACGACGAACTGTTGGAAAAAGCAGACGAACGCACCATCGAGTTTCCGCCGTTAGATTCTACTGGAACCGTCTCCAAAGGCACGAAAATCACCCTCAGACACATCACCAAATTCAAAAGCCGCCGCATCTCGATCAACCGCATCCGCCGCGGACTCGCCAGACGATTCGCCGTCATTGGCGCACAACGAGACTTCGAGGTCGTCATTAACGGCGACCCAATCTCGCCTGAAGATCGCGACTTAAAACTCTTGCTCGACAAAGACATGGACGGCAAGCCGTATTTATGGGAGTACGACGCCGTAGAAATCCAGCCCCAAACGAGCTGGACTGTATCGGGCTGGATCGGCGCACTAAACCGCACGACGCCAGATATTGACGGCATAGACCGAGGAATCGTTCTCATGGCGAGAGGCAAGCTAGTACAAGAGCCTTTTGTTTTTGAAGCCGTTGTCGGTCAACAGTTCGCCCTTTCTTACCTTATTGGCGAACTCCATGTCGAGTTTGTCGATGAGGGGGAAGATACAATCGGAACGACGCGAAACTCGCTAGTATGGGACACGGAGCCCAATACGGCCCTCAAAAAGTGGGGTCAAAAAGAGGTCAACAAAATTGCCCGCAAGTGGGGCAAGAAACGCCGCGACGATAACGAACAGCAGCTAGAAGAAAACGCGCTCTACGTTAAGTTCCGCGAGCAAGCCAAAGAAACGGGCAATAACCGCGCCCTTAAACTCGCCGACCGCTTGGTGCGTCAAGTGATCGACAAGAACCCAACCGCCGATGTCGAGGAAATTGAACCCGTCATCCAAACGTCCCTCGATTTTCTCGAGTTCGATGCCTTTTGGGAAATCGCCGCCGACTTAACCGAAACGGAGTTTGAAGACACCGACAAGCTCCTCAACCTATTCCGCGAGTGGGAAATCGTCGAAGCCAAAGAAATGGCGCGCGTCACCCAAGGGCGCATAACGACGATTGAAAAACTGCAAAAACTGATTGAAGACAATGCGCTGGAAGTGCCGACGCTCCACAACTTCCTAAAAGAATTCCCTTGGGTGATTGACCCGCGTTGGTCGCTGGTAGATGACGAGAAGAGATACAGTGACTTACTACGTGGGAAATTTCCAGAAGATGGCGATGTACCGGAAAGCGATAGACGAATTGATTTCCTCTGTGTACGAGAAGGCACGAACTTAGTCGTAGTGGAAATCAAACGTCCACAGTTAAAGGCTTCTGTGCAAGAACTCAACCAAATTGAAGAATATGTTAGCTTCATGCAGGACTACATTCAACGGACGACGGATCCCGATTATCAATATGAGGCCGTTACGGGCTATCTCCTTTGCGGTGATTTGGTTGACACCTATCAAGTGAGAGGGAAAAAACGAAACTTAGCAAACTCGCAAATCTACGTCAGAAGGTACATAGATTTACTCGACATGGTAAAACGAGCACACGACGAATTTCTGGAGCGATATAACCAACTACAAAAAGCAAAGCAGAAAGCGGCAAATGGTCTCGATTGAACGCGATCTATCGCCATCGCCCTATTCGCCCCCTTTGCGAAAGCAAGTCAACGCTTCTGTAAAGACCGGCCCAACATCCCCGAAACCCCGCGCTTGCCTCGCATACCTTGCGCGTGTTATTTAGAGGCAACGCATCGCCAACCGCGCACCCATTGGAGGAAACCATGCCCGCGCTCACCCCCGCCCAACTCGACCACTTTGCCAACGAAGGCTACCTCGTCGTCAAAGGCGTCCTCGATCCGGTCAACACGCTCGACCCGGTCATCGACGAATACGCCACCGTCCTCGACCGCTTGGCCGACGCGCTCTACGCACAGGGCGAAATCGCCTCGCGCTACGAAGAGCTCGACTTTGGCGACCGCTACATCCAAATCTGCATTGAGACCTGCCGCGTCCACAGCCAGTATTTCGACTTTTCGCTGCCCTTCCAAAACGTCCAGTCCGACACCCCCTTCTGGGCCGGGCCGGCCGTCTTCCGCGCCTTCACCGACCCCAACCTGCTCGACGTGGTTGAGTCGCTCATCGGCCCGGAGATTTACTCCAATCCGGTCCAGCACGTCCGCATCAAGCCGCCCGAGCGCCACCTGCCCAAAAACCAGTTCGGCAACCCCATCCTCGGCGCGACCCAGTGGCACCAAGACCACGGCGTCGTAACCGAAGACGCCGACGACACCCAGATGCTGACGGTGTGGTTCTCCCTGCAAGACACCCCCATTGAGAAGGGGCCGCTGATGGTGGCGCCCGGCTCGCACAAGAGCGGCCTTTTGCCGCACTGCCCCAACTACATGGACAACGCGCCCCAATTCGCCGGAGCCGCGCAAGTCCCGGAAAAACTGTTCGCGGCCGACCGAGCCATCCCCCTGCCGGTGGAGCGCGGCGACGTCATCTGCGTCCACAAGCAGACCGTCCACGGCTCGTATCCCAACGTCAGCGACGAGGTGCGTTGGAGCTTTGACTTGCGCTACAATCCCACGGACCAGCCCACCGGGCGCATCGCCTTCCCCGGGTTTGTCGCCCGCAGCCGCCGCGACCCGGCCAGCGAATTGCGCGATCCGGCCGAGTGGCACCAACTGTGGCTAGAGGCGCGGGCCAACATGGCCGCCATCAATCAGGGCGACCAAATCGACATCCCCTTCCGCCGCGCCCAGCTAGCGCATCCCCTGTGTGCCTAAACGCCATGCAGCCATTCAACCGCTACGCGGACTTGCTCATCTATGTACAGGACGCCGGCCACACCCCGCAGGTTATTGGCCACGCCCCCGACGGACAACCCATCGTCGCAATCAAAAGCGGCGGCGACAAATCACCGGCCATTTTCATCAGCGCCGGTAGCCACGCCACCGAACAAGCGGGCGTCAGCGCGGCCTGTGCCCTCATCGACGAGCTCGAGACCGAGTACGCGCTCTATACCATTCCGAGTCGCGACCCCATCGGCATGAATGGGCTGGCCTACGCGCTCAGCCTGAGCCTAGCGGTCGTCCCCGATCTCGGCGGCCTCAACGACCTAGCCCCGTTGCTCAAAGCGCACGGCCAAGTCCTCGCGGACGACGGCGATATGGTGGTCGCCCTCATCGGCGAGTGCGGGTACGCCACGCGCAATCTGTACAACCATCGGGTCGGGGACTGGATCGAAGCGCTCAAGGGCCGGCGGCTCTACTTCGCCCCCCACAGCGTTGAACGCGCGTACACGCTGGTGATCGACCCGACCGGCCAAGTCCTCCACCTCAATCGCTTCCACGACACTCCTTGGGCGCCCGTTGAGCCGCGCTGCACCCGCGAGCTAATGGCCGCCATCAGGCCCGGGCTGACGCTGGACCTGCACGAGCACCAAGGCGACTTCTTCTGGTTTTCAGCGCGGCACCAGCGCACCTCCAGCGACCAGCAGTGGGAGGAAGCCATGGCCGGCGAGATGATCGCCGCGGTCGCGGCCTCGGGCGTGGCCCTCGCTCCGAGCGATTACTTGCCCGGGGCTTTCTTTACCAAAGGCCGGCCCAGCGTCTTCTGGCTCAATCCCCAGCAACGCGGCGAAGGCTTCAATCTCGCCGACTTTGCCGCGCACACCTACGGCTTGGCCTTCACCATTGAGACCGGCATGGAGCGGCCCTTTGCCGAGCGGGTCCACACCGCAAAGATAGCCGCGCAAAAAGCCATTGAAGTCTTTGAGAAACGCCACGCCGGATGCCCCTCGGCCATGCCCTAAGCCGCTTTCGGCTGCAGGAGTTCAACCGCAATGTCCGGCTATTTTTCGCTTATGGCACCTCGATCAACGCCGGCATGGCACTCTTCATCCTGCTGTACAACCTCTACCTACTGCGCCTGAGCTACCAAGAGGACTTCATCGGCCAAGTCGCCAGCATGGCGCCGTTGGCGACCGGCCTGTTGGCACTGCCCACGGGCATCCTCAGCGACCGCCTCGGCCGCCGGCCCTTCCTCATTGCCTCGGGCCTGCTGCTGGCCGTCTCCCAAGTGGGCCTGTGTGTGACCACGTCGCCGGGTGCGCTGCTGGCGTTTTCGTTTGTCGGCGGCGTGGCCATGGCCTTCGTCTGGGTCAACCACGTGCCCTTCCTCTCGGACAACGCCCACCCGGCCCGGCGCGCCGAAGCCCTCGCGATATGGTCGGCCCTGCAAATCATCGTCCGCATGCTCTTGAGCTTAGTCGGCGGCTTCATGCCCGGGGTCATGGGCTACTTCCTCGGGCTTTCGACCGAGGCCCCCGCGCCCTTCCGCTACGCCCTGCTGCTCGGCGCGGCCTGCTCGCTCATCTCGGTCGTGCCGCTGTGGTACGCGTCCGGGCAAACCCGCCGCGAAAGAGTGCCCGCGCCACCCCGGTCGCCGAGCGCGGACCCGCCGGTGGTCGCGCCGTGGCGGGTTTTCGCCGCCATCACCGCTTCGAGCGGGATGCGCGGCTTCTCCATGGGGCTGACGTACCCGTTCTTCAACGTGTTTTTCGAGGCCGAGTTGGGCATCGGCCCAGCCGCGATCGGCGCGATCTTCTTCCTCAGCCAACTCGCCGGCCTGCCCGCGACCTTTGCCGCGCCGACGCTGGTGCGCCGCTTCGGACCGACCCTGACCATTCTCCCGGCCCGCATCGCCGGCGGCAGTGCCCTCGGAGTCATGGGGGCCTTTATCAGCCTGCCGTTGGCCGTGCCCATGTTCCTGCTCACGCGCATCGGCGAAGTCATTGACAACCCGTCCGACCAGCACTTTTCCACCCAAGTGCTCCCCCGACGCTACTGGGCGCGGATTCAGGGCCTGCGCGTCTGCGGCTTCCAGCTTTTGAACTTCCTCGGCAGCCTCTTGGGCGGCATACTCATCCTCGACTATGGCTACGGGGCGGCCTTTGGCTTGGCCTGCGCGGCGCGGATTGCGAGCGGCCTAATCATGGCAGCCTTCTTTGGACTGCGGCCGACGCGCCCCCCTGCCGGAGGACGCTAGTACTCATAACTCGTTGGGAATCTGGGGGGGTGTACGATACGTGCTCGCAGTGCGTACTTCGCCCTTCCAGCGAACACTCGTCATTCCGGCGAAAGCCCGAATCCAGAAAGGCGGGGGGCGGGCTGTTTCTAGGCGACAACAGGCTCTACGCTACGCGCTTTCTACCAATTTCTTCGGCCGGGTCTCAAACTGAAAATCCATCAAATTGACCGAATAGGGCCGTTTCGAGAGGTACAGAATTTCAATGCCGATCACCTGATCGGCGGCCCCATAGTCGAGGATGACGCCGGGGGCGGCCGGTGCGCACGCTGGTAGATGAGTTCCAAGCGGCTGGCGCGTACCAAGTCTCTTGGGATGGCCACGACCGGCGCGGTGCCCGCGTCGCCAATGGGGTTTACCTGTACCGGCTTCAGGCTGGGGCCGTCGCCCAAGTCCGCAAGATGATAGTCCTAGAGTAACCGCTGCGGCGGGGTTGGCCCCTTAAAGGCATCCGGCGAACATTTGTCATTCCGGCGAAAGCCGGAATCCAGAAGGGCGGGGCATGGCCTCTCAATAGAGACTTGAGAAGCCGATGTGATAGTGATCAGGATTTTGGGGGCGTAACATCTGGCGGCATAACGCTCATCAGTGCCGTAGAAAGGTCTCAACGCTGTGAATCAATCTAAATTCAATCTCGAGTCTTTTAATAGCTTTCCAAGTGTTCCTTTTTTTAAGTTCTTGTTTCCGTGTACTGGTACTGTTAATATCTCCTCTCTGTCAGGTTTTGTATAAATGTGATGACTGCCGCGAATGCGTTGCAGTAGCCAACCATTCCGTTCCAACAGTTTACAAAAATTTTTCCCTGAGATCGCCTTCACAATTCCATTTCTACGAGGCGCACTTTTCCAACGGATTGACGACTTTCAGACGCTGTTTCCAGCCAACCCAATGCGGCCTCTTTAATGTTCATCAAGGTCTCGTCCAGTGTTTCGCCTTCTGATACACACCCCCGTAAAGCCGGCACTTCTGCCCAGTATCCACCTTCTTCGGCTTCATAAATCAAAATGTTCAACTTCATATCAAACTCCTAACGCCATTCATTAGTATGGAAGGCACTCTTTCTCCGGTTCGATTTATGACCACAGTTATGCCTGTGGAAAAATAATGCGTAGGAGCACCTTGTTGTCAAGGACAGCACCTTCCCAAGGGCAGTAAGACCGTCGAGTGGCCCGCGAAGGAAGCTCCAACGCCTCAACGATGCGGATCGTCAGTAATGTAACTTTCCCCAAGGAGGTCCCCCATGCGACATGCGTTCGCCCTTGCCCTGATACTCAGCGGTCTGTCGGCGCGCTCGTGGGCGATCGATGAGTTTCGCCTCGGCGGCGCGGAGCCGTGGGCGGCGTGGACCGGGCAACTGCGGATGATGGACGACGCGACCGACCCGTCAGTGCTCCAGCCACGCGAGCTCAAACCCGGGGAAAACTTGCTTCCCCAATTAGGGCCTTGGTATCGCTGGCGCTCCCCCGGGGAATCCACCTACCGCTTGGGCGACGTCCGCATCTGGCGCGGCATCAATTACCTCCGCCCCCGCGCCGAGCCCCGCGACTTTGTCGACGGCGACCTCGCGACCTTTTTCTCGGCCCACTCCTACTACGACCCCCACGAGTTCTACACCATTGACCTCGGCGTACCCGCGCCGGTCGATCGCTTTGCCTTCTACCCACCCGAGGGCCGCGACGCGCTCACCCAAGAGCCGTATCGCCCCAACTTTGCCTTTGCCAAATACGAACTCTCCGGCAGCCTCGACCCGGCCGGCGTCGCCGAAGAAGAGGGCACCCACTACCGGCCCTTAGACATCCTGCTGTCCAGCGTCGCCCTGAATACCGAGGCCGTCGTCCAGATCGAGTTCCCCCTGCAATACCTGCGCTTTCTGCGCATCTACTTCTTCCCGGACGACGGCCGGTTCTACACCAAATTCGCCTTGGCCGAACTAGAAGTGTCCGGCCGGGGATTCCCCCCGCGTGCGATATGGACATCGCAAGTGATCGATTTGGGGCAAGAGGTCAACATCGGGCGCGTGCGCTTTGGCGCGAGCCGGTGGCGGCGCGCAGGCGACCAAATCGCGGCCGCGCCCGACGCGCCCCCATCCGCGCAAGTAGAGATCAAGTCCGGTCTAGACCCCACGCCCACGGGCTATCACGGGTACGACGACATCGGCCAACTCGTGGAAGTGACGCAAAGTGCCTACGAGCGGCTCAAGCAGCGTATATGGCCTTGGGATCCCCCGGCCGTAGGCTGGCGCGGCCCCATTATCGACGACGCGGACCACTGGAGCTTTTGGTCGCCGCCGCTGCGCCATTCCGGCCAGCGGCCCCGAGTACCGAGCGGTCGCTACTGGCAGGTGCGCCTGACCTTAACGACCGAAACGCTGTGGGATTTTACGCGCTTGGATTCGCTGGCGATTGAGTATTCGCCGCGGCTGGCCGAGCGGATCGTGGGCGAGGTGGCCGCGGCCGACGACCTCCGGCCCACAGGCCATATTGCCGAGGTCCCGGCTGGGCAACCGATCGAGCTGGTCTGCGACCTGCGGGCCGAGGTGGCGACCGGACAAGCCGGTTTTGACGCGGTGCGCCTGACCCTGCCCGGCGCAGGGGCCTTGCTCAGCGTGGAAATGGGCCATCCCTTGCAGCCGGTGGTGGCCGACAGCGTAGTCTCCGAACCCGACGGCCTAGCGATCTACCTGCCCGAACCGATCCGCGCCGGGGCGGCGCAAACGCTGCGCTTGCGCTTGGCAACCAGCCTGTACACGGCGTCGGGCGCGGTGCAAGCCGAAGTCTTTGCGCGCTCCGGGCAGAGCCTACCGCAGCAAGTGGAAGGAGGCGACGCCAGCGACGCCTTGGGCACAGATCAGCTGCGCTTAGTCGCCAGCGGGCGAGCGTTGGAGGAGGTATTGGGAAATGTAGCGGTGCGGCCGACCGCGTTCACCCCGCAGGGCGACGGCATCAACGATTACGTGACGGTCGAGTACACCTTGTTCCGCTTGCTAGCGGCCGCCGAGGTCGAGCTGGAAATCTACGCGCTCGACGGCCGCTCGGCGTGGCGGCAAGCCCTCGGCGCGCAACTCAGCGGTCGCCATCGAGCGACGTGGAACGGGCGCGACGAAAAGGAGCAACTCGTCGCGCCCGGGCTGTACGTCGTGCAGGTGCGCGCCCAAACCGACTACGGGCAATGGGCGCGGGAACGCAGCCTCGCCGTGGTCTATTGAAGCTCTTGCCCAATTTGCCAAGGGGGATACCTCCGTTGCTGGTGTTGCCGCTGCGCCGGGATCGAGGGCAAGATGCCCTCGATCCGTGGAAGGTGACCGCTGGGATCGTGTAGTAAGGAGATACACAAGTCGCCCATAAAAAAAGCCCCTGATTGCTCAGGGGCTGGTGATGGTGGGCGATCCCAGACTCGAACTGGGGACATCCTGCTTGTAAGGCAGGCGCTCTGACCAACTGAGCTAACCGCCCGTCCTCTAAGCATAGCCATTCCGCCGCACACGCGCAAAGCGATTATGGCTCTCCAGCCGCGGCGATTTGTTCGTACCGGGCCATGGCCGCCTCGGCGTCAAGGCCCTGTTCCCGGTGGGCCAACCCCGCACGGCCGGGCGAGAAACCGCTTGGCATTGTTGAGCGCCGGCCTTAGCATTAACCGACGCCGATTAGCGAGCACAGGACATGCCCACCACCGCACACACCCTCCTAATTCCCAACCAAGTCGACGAGGTCCTCGCCGCGCACTTTGCCGCGCTCGGCGTCGGCACCATCGCCGCGTACAAGCTCTGGTGCTACCGGCACGGGCTGAGCACGGCCCTCGACAAAACGCCGCAAGAGCGGGCCGCAGAGCGCGGGCTTTTCGCTTCGTTGCAGCCGGCGGTCGATCCCGCGGCCAGCAAGGAGCACGACCCGCGTCGCGCCGCCCTGCTCCGCCGGCTATTCAACGGCGAGTTGGCCGGCGAAAAGCTCAACGACCTGCTCTCGCGGCTGCGCGTCGAACGCAACGCGCTGGCCAGCGACCCGACCGCGCAAAAGGCCCTCGGGCGGCTGGTGTTGCACGTCGAACAATACGGCCACTTGCTGCGGCCCATGCCCGTGCTCAAGCGGCTCGGGGCCAACCGCGCCAACACCTATATCGCCGCCCTCGGCCAGCTTGCACGGCACCACCGCGACTGGCTGCGACCGGTGGAGACTTGGCGGCCCGACACGGCTAAGGAGCGGCCGCAGTTCCGGTCGCTGGTGCGGCACTTGCTCGCCCGCTACGACGTCCCCGCGTCCATGGACACCGCTTGGTTCCAAGGGCATACGGCCGCCGCCTATCAGCAGCAGGCGTGGTTCAAGCACGTGGCCGGTGGCCAAAACCTCCGCACCGCCGGGGTGCAGATGAAGGTCACCAAGCGCATGGCGCACCTCTTCATGCAGAACAATCATCCGCATCACACCCTGCTCCAAGCCCTACGCATGGCCCAAGTGGAGGCACTCGGCGGCGATTCCCACGTCTCTTGGTACGTGGCCGCGACGCCGCTGGGGGACTCGCTGGAAAACGAGGACTTCTGGGTCTCGGTCGTCCACTTCTATGTCAACAACTACCCCATGCTCCACCGCAGCTACTTTCTGCCGATCTACGATTACATCCGCCACCAAAAGTACCGGCCCCAGCCGATCGCCCAGCCCGACGGGACCCAAATCGAAGGGCCGCCGCCGCAGCCCAACTTCTGCATGAAGGGCCGCAGCGCCGCCAAGTTGCTCAACCAAGTGGATGAGTGGCACGAGATGTTGTCGGGCGCAGAGGATGTGCCGCTCAAGACGTGGGCGGCTACGGGGTTGGCTGGGTTTTGCCGCGAGGAATACGACGCCCAGCTCCAGTGCAACCTCGTCTGGACCATCGGCGAGCTCTGCACCTCGCAGCAGCTCCAAGCCGAGGGCCGCATCATGGGCCACTGCGTCTTTTCGTACACCGATCGCTGCTTGGCTGGCGACACCTCGATTTGGTCGTTGCGGGCACTCAACGCCGACGCCGAAGAGGCCCTCGAAAAGCGCGTCCTCACCATCGCGGTTGACAACCGCCAGCGCGCCGTCACCCAAGTGCGCGGCAAGTTCAACATGGCACTCAACCAGCGGGAGCGGCTGGAGAAGAGACGCCGGGCCGGCTCGCTCTACGTGCATCTGTTGCGCGAGTCCGCACGGATTTTGCGCTTGTGGACCGATGAGGTGGGATTGGTGCAAAAGAGCGCGTAGGCTGGCTTCAATCCAGTCGTCTGTTCAACGAAAGGGATTCCATGCACATCACCAAAGTCGAAATACGCACTGTGGCCCCGCCGGTCGATCGCTTCACTTGGTCGGACGACCTGCCAGACCAATACTCGACCAACACGGTCGTCCGCATCTACACGGACGCGGGCCTTGAAGGCGTCGCGGGCGTCTGGAATGCGACCTCCTTTGACTTCGAGCGCTATACCGCCGAGGCCATCCGCCACCTAGCCCCCATTCTGCTGGGCAAGGACCCGCTCTTGCGGGAGCAGCTATGGCGCGAGCTCAGGCCGCGCGTCTTTCCGCTGCCGCCCCAGTCGCTGGCGGCCCTCGACACCGCCCTGTGGGATCTGGCCGGCAAGGCGGCCGGGCTGCCGCTCTACCGGCTGTTGGGCGGAGCGCGCGACAAAATCCCCGCCTACGCCAGCACCCCGCTTTTTGACGATGTCGAGTCCTATCTGAAGAACGCCGAGGAATTTATCGCCCAAGGCTTCAAGGCCATTAAGTTCCACACTTGGTGCATCCCCGAGCTGGACCTCGAACTCGCCCGCGCCGTCCGCAAGCAGTACCCCGGCGACGACATCGCCTTCATGCTCGACGCCGAAAACAACTACGACCGCGACGGGGCCCTGCGCGTCGCCCAACAACTCGACGCGATGGGCTTTACGTGGTTTGAAGCGCCCCTGCACGACTCGGACCTCGATGGCTATCGCACGCTGACGAGCCGAGTACGCATTCCCATCCTGCCGTCCGGCAACTGGTTCCAAGACCTCCACACCTTTGCCGCGGCCCTTCATTCAAAGGCGTGGGGACGCGCCCGGACCGATGCGGCCATGATGGGCGGGATAACCCAAGCCAACAAAGCGGTCGCGCTGGCCGAAGCGGCCGGCGTGAAATGCGAGATCATGTCGTGGGGCTACAGCTTGGTGGCGGCCGCCAACCTGCACCTGATGCTAGCCCACGATAGCTGCTCCTATTTTGAGCAGTCGGTTCCCTGCGAACCCTACGAATACGGGATGCAAGACGTCATCCGCGCCCAACCCGACGGCTATGTCTATGCGCCCACCGGGCCGGGTCTCGGCCTCGCGGTGGACTGGGAGGCCATGGCCACGGCTACAATTCACTCCATTGTCGTCTCTTAGGGAGCGCGACCCAGCCATGGCTCTGACCCCTTGGATTCGCATTGGCCAGCCTTTAGAGGCGGTCCTGTCCGACTACGAGCGCATCTTCGACGCTTGGGAACGAGGCGGCATTCGCGGCTTAGTCTTTGGCCGCCTGCTGTTTGCCGACGAGCAGGGCCAATGCACCATCCCGGCGTTCAAGGGCGATCTCGCCCCCTACCAAAAGCGCGGCCTCCCCGCCCAACTGCGCGATGTGCCCCTGCAACCTGCCAAAGAAAAGCGGCTACACGCCATGCTGGCCAACGCCAAAGATCGCGGCTGGACCCTGATGATCTTCGCGCCGGCCTCTGGCACCATTGCCGCCGAGGGGCTGCCGTTAGCCGAGGATCCCTACGGCACCCAGCTGCATGCGGCGGCTTGGGAGGACATCTTCGCGGCGTTCCCGGAAGCCGACGGCGGCATTGTCGATGGCTGGACTGAGTCGGCCTACGAGCTGACGTACCACCACGGCAATGCGGTCTTCCGCCCGCTCAGCGACCGCCAGCACCAAGAGGCGACCGCTAGGGGCTACGACGCGGCGCGGCTCGATCGGGGCCGCCAGCATTTGCACCGGCGCTTTCAGTCCTTCACGCCGGCCGAAGTGGATTACTACGGCACTTACGGCGTGCTCGCGGAGATGAACCTCTTCGACATCAACGAGGACGCGCTCTACTGGCTGCGCTGGCGACGCGAAGACGGCATCCGCCAAGGACGCGCCTTCCGCCAAGCCCTCGACGAGTTGCCGCGCCCCCTGCTTTTGGGCAACGGCCCGCGCTCGGCCGTGTTTTCCGGCATGACCGCGCTCGACTTTTGCGCTTGGGGTCAAATCGTGGATTTGCTCTTGGTCAAGCACTACTTCTGGCATCGCGGCTTTGACGGCCTGTACGGCACAGTCGCCCGTTGGGTGCGGCAGATTTGGGAATGGAATCCAGCGTTGAGCGAGGCCCAGTGCTGGACCATCGTCCGCGCTTGGCTCGGCGTCCGCTTGCCCGAGGTGGAGTGCCTCGCCGACTTGGAGTTGGGATTTCCGCCGGCGTTTTTCAACGAGGTGGTACAGGAAGAGACGCGCCGCGCCATTGCCGCAGTCGGCGATCCGCAAAAGATCGTCCCTTGGGTCGATACCGGGCGCATACCCCACGGCGGCGACCCCATGACCGCCGGCGACCTCTACCGCATTCTCCAAGCGTCGGAAGCAGCCGGGCTGCAACGCTTCCTCTTCCACAACCACGCCCACCTGACCGCGGCCGAATGGGCGGTCATCTCGCGGATGTGCGGCGCGGCATGGGACGAAAACCCCGAGGGCTACTGGCCGCCGGCAACGCCCAAACCTTCGACGTTTTGAGTGCCGCGTGGATCATCGCCGCCTAGACGTTAGCTGGTCGGGGTAGGTTGACAGCGCACCGACAACGATATAAATAGAAAACCGGAGAGACGGAATGTGGTATCGTAGAACCGCCTTGACGGGCGAGCACTGAAGCCAAGGAAATAGAATGAAAGCGTCATTTGCTGGGATGGACATCGGCTATCAGGCCGACTTCGACGTTCCGTTGTTCGATGTGATACCCCAAGCACCCAAACTTCAAGCACGTATTTACGCGGGCGTCCGGGATCTTTATCCACACGCCTTGAACGCGGACGACATGTATGTTTCGACAGATGGGATGCAATCGGACACCGGGCTACGGATTAAGATGTTTAGCGGCAACGCATCGGTCCATCTAACACCGATGCGGTTGGCTATAGACTTTTCCAACTTGAATGAGAACGATGTCGAGATTTGCAAGGAATGTATTGACCTGATCGCGGTGGCCCTGAACGAGACCTGTACCGATGTAGCCATGCTCAATGAGACGATCAGTATCTTTCTCAAACTGAGTGGAGAAGGCAACGCCGCCGAACACCTCGGAAGAATTGCCGCCGCAAATGTCCGCGTAGATCCGTCTCAGTTTGGGGCAACGGAGGAGCATCCGGTCGTCGCCATTGATATCGGCAATTTGGTGGATCGATGGAGATCGTCGATCAAGGTGACCGCCGAGCAAGAAGAATTTTCAATATTCTGCCAAAGCCTTCATGTTGGCAGTCAACAATCGGTCCGCGATCACATTGATGCACAGTATCGCCTGATAGGCGGGATACTATCGCGGATTCAGGTGGAATTAACATGACGACTGCAACAGAACTATTAGGACCGGCTCTTGGAGGAGGTGCTAATGACTCCCTCTTGAAGTCGAACTCCGGCTATGATGGGCCGTCCGATGTCGGTGCCGATTCACATGCGCTCCGCCGCTATAGGCGGAATCCGAAACTTACCTTTCCATCCTCCGCCAGCGGTTCGTCCCCTTATCAGTTGCAGTCCGGACTTACCGCAGTTCTCTCTCCAGATATCGGTCCCGACGTTGGGAATTGGCGATCGCTTGCCTTTGCGCCGAAACGGATCAGCGGGCCAGTTCAGTTTGTCTTAAAATTGCTTGAGAGTTGGCGTTTGAGCGAAGATGACGCAGTCTTCCTGCTGGGATTCGATGCGGCGGCCAAAGGTTTCGTGCGAACTATTTTGGCAGGAACTGTCAACCTACACGGCCGGGATGTTCGCGATAGAATTGCCCACCTTTTTCATATCAGGGCGACGCTGTCCTCGCTCTTTCGCGATTTGGATGTCGAAAACGAATGGCTGCGCGAACCGCACACCTTGCTAGATGAACGAGAGCCGTTGGAGTTGCTGTTGGGCGGCTCCATGGAAGACCTTCTTTTGGTGAAGGAGTACGTGGATGCGGCCGCAGGACGATGACGCGCCCAAGTCCCGCCAATCGGTTGACGACCTGCTCAACGAGATTCCTACCGTCCGCCGCCGCTGGCGGATATACCGATTGGCCAGCTTGCTTGAGTACGACGAACTCCTTGCCGAACTAGAATTGGATGATCTTAGTGAACAGGAACTGAGCGAGCTACTCGTAGCTACTGAAGAACGCTGGGATGCGCCATTTCGTCCGAAACGCCACCTAGGGCACACGACGAGGTACTCAGATGGATCCTATCCCGTCTTTTATAGTGCCCTTGACCCCGCGACTGCCGAGGCAGAGGTCGCGCATGGGTTCAAAAAGGGTTTTGGAGGTCGCCCCCAAGGTCAACGCAGTGCCTATTATCGGTGTTTTACCTGTTTGTTTGAAGGCAAAGAAAAAGACCTCCGAGACAAACTGAGCGAGTGGCCGGAACTGGTACACGATAGTGATTACACGTTCTGTAATCGGATTGGTGCGGAAGCAGTTCGGTTGGAATTGGACGGTTTAGTCGTTCCTTCCGCACGCCGGGAGAATGGTTCCAACGTACCCGTTTTCAAGCGGTCCGCGATCCGTGATCCGGAATATCAGGACTTGGTAAAAATTACGCTCGACTCTCGGACTGGTGAGATCGCTATAGAAACCGTTGAAAACACCTAAAGTAAGTGCTGGGATAGCGGCACTTAGACAAAGGCTTAAACCATGAAAAAACGCGGCAAACCACGTCCCATCCGAGTCGGCGTAGTCGGCGTTGGTCGCGGTCGCTCCTTTATGCGGGCGGCCGCTGCGACCGGCATGGAACTCGTCGCCATTTGCGACATGTGGGAAGAGCGCCTCGGGGCAGAGGGCAAGGCCCTCAACGTGCCGACCTTCGTGGAGTACGACGAATTTCTCGGCTGCGATCTGGACGCGGTCGTGCTCGCCAACTACTTCCACCAGCACGCCCCGTTCGCTATCCAAGCACTCAACGCCGGCAAACACGTAATGAGCGAAACCGCGGCCTGCCACACCTTGGGCGAAGGCGCGGCACTGGCGCGAGCAGTCGAGCAAAGCGGCAAAATGTACATGTTCGCCGAGAACTACCCCTACATGGTCTTCAATCAGGAGATGAAGCGGCTCTACCAACAGGGGCGCGTCGGCGAGTTCAAATACGGCGAGGGCGAGTACGTCCATCCCGATCCGCCGGAAGTGAAACTGGCGCGCAGCTGCGGGCGCGATCACTGGCGCAACTGGATTCCCGCCACGTACTACTGCACCCATTCCATCGCCCCGGTCCTGTACATCACCGATACCCGGCCCGTAAAAGTCAACGGCTTTGTCGTCCCCTATGATTTCGCCGACCCCACCCAAACGCTGCACGTGAACCGCAGCGACACGGCCGCGGTGATCATCTGCCGGATGGACAACGACGCGGTGGTGAAGTCGCTGCACGGCGCGCTGCGCGGCCACGGCAACTACGTCCGCATCCACGGCAACAAGGGGGTGATGGAAAACTGCCGCCATGGCGACAAACAGCGGCTGCGCGTGTGGTACGAGCCGTGGGAAAAGCGCCAGCGCGATCCGGTCGAAATGGTATACAAGCCCGACTTCCCCGTGCATCACGCCGAAGCCACACGCACCGGCCACGGCGGCGGCGACTTTTTCACCAGCTACCACTTTGCCGAGGCCATCCGCACCGGCGAGCCGCCCTATCTCGACGTGTACCGCGGCCTCGACATGAGCATCGCCGGGATCCAAGCGTGGCGTTCGGTGCTAAACGACTCGGCACCGATGGAGGTGCCCGATTTCCGTTGCGAGTCCGTGCGCCAAAAATACGCCCAAGACGACTGGTCGCCCGACCCGGAGCGCAAAAAGCAAGGGCAGCCGCCGAGCAGCCTTTTGGGCGCAATCGAACCTTCGGCCGAGGCGAAAAAGCTGGCCCGCAAAGTCTGGGCCGCCCAAGGCTATCTGGGCGATTGACGGAGATAGAGGGCGCGGTTATATTTTTGCGCGGAGAATGAATGATGCAGACCTTACGCCCCAATCGCCGCTACCCCTATTATTCGCTTCACACAGAGGGGTAGTGCGCTCGTTTTATCGTCTCAACCGCGGTTACAAGCCCCTGATTACAGGGGCTTTTTTTATGCCCATAAGGACCCCTAATGAACATCATCCCCGATCTTCAATTTCGCGGCTTGATCTACCAAGCCACGGACCTCGACAGCCTCGCCGCACGCCTCGCGGCCGGTCCAATCGCGCTCTACAATGGCTTCGACCCCACCGCCGACAGCCTGACGGTCGGCAACCTCGTGCCGATCTTGCTCCTGCGCCGCTTCCAGCTCGCCGGTCACAAGGTCATTGCCCTCGCCGGCGGCGGCACCGGCCTAATCGGCGACCCAAGCGGCAAGGCCGAGGAGCGCCAGCTCAATGCCAGCGACGTGGTGGCCGAATGGACCGAGCAGGTCAAAACTCAACTCGCGCGCTTCTTGGAGTTCGATGGCCCCAACCCGGCCGTCGCGGTCAATAACTACGACTGGCTCAGCCAACTCGCGGCCATTGATTTTATGCGCGACGTCGGCAAGCACTTTCCCATCTCCTCCATGCTGGCCAAGGACTCGGTCGCCTCGCGCTTGGAAGCGGGCATTTCCTACACCGAGTTCAGCTACATGGTGCTCCAGGCCTACGACTTCTTGGTCCTCAACAAAGAATACGGCTGCGAGTTGCAGACCGGCGGCTCTGATCAGTGGGGCAATATCACCGCTGGCACCGATCTAATCCGCCGCGCCGCCGGCCGCCGGGCCTTTGGCCTGACTTGCCCGCTGGTGACCAAAGCAGACGGCAGCAAATTCGGCAAGACCGAAGCGGGCACCATCTGGCTCGACGCGGCCAAGACTTCGGCCTATCAGTTTTACCAGTTCTGGATCAACGCCGAGGACCAAAAGGTCGTCGAGTACCTGAAAGCGTACACCTTCTTGGCGCAGGACGCGATCCTCCAGCTCGCCGAAACCGTCCGCGACCGGCCCGAGCGGCGCGAAGCCCAGCGCACCCTCGCGGCCCAAGTGACGACCTTGGTGCATGGGGCCGACGCCGCGCACCGGGCCGAGCGCATCTCGCACGCGCTCTTTTACGGAGCGTTTCAGGATTTATCCGAGGCCGAAATCCTCGAAGGCTTTGGCGACGTGCCAACGCACGCGATGGGTCCGGGGGAACTAGGACTGATTGATCTGCTCGTCGCGGCCGGCGTCTCTTCCTCCAAACGCCAAGCCCGCCAAGATGTGCAAAACGGCTCCATCTACATCAACGGCGAGCGCTGCACGGACTTGGCGCGGCGCGTACGCCGCCAAGAGGGCCTCCACGGCCAATACTGGATCGTGCGCCGCGGCAAGAAGCAGTACACCCTCGTTTGCTATAGCGGTCCTAAGTGACTTGAAAGCATGGAATGTTCATCGACGCCGTCTTTTTGCCGACGAGATGTCATTCCCGCAACAGCGGGAATCCAGTCTTGAAGGATGGAGGGTTGCTATAGCTACTCGGGCCGCAAGCGCGCTAGGAACCGCTCGAAGTCTCGCGCAAAGGCGCGCCGGGCACGCACGGCTTGGGCCGCCAAATCCGCCACTTTGTCGGGGTCCAATTCTGCGGCGTACGCGTGGCGAAATAGATGGCGAAAGCGTCGCAACTCATCGAGGTCGGCAGCCGTTTCGGCGGACAGGAGCGCCGGGCGGATGCCTTGGAGCTCTAGCTGCATTCGCCTAATCATGTCCGCGTGATACCTTGATTCGTCGATTTGGTTTTCAAAGAAGCGCGCCACCTCCTCAAACAACTGCTCAAACGCGCCGTAGAGGTTGTGGAGTTGGTATCCCATGCTGTCTATCCCTTCGGCACTATGGGCAAACGCGCTCAGGCGTTCCTCAATGCGCCCGCCGATGCGGTCGATATCTCGGGAACGCGACCGCAATTCCGCTTCGAGGATGGAGAAGGCTCCTTTATCCATACACCTTGACGCCCGACTGGACAAAGGATTGGGGGGCGGGATGCCGGTCGAGGTCAATTACATCTACCACTCTGCCGGTCGCGTCCTCTAGTGCTTTCATTACTTCGAGCACAACGGGCGAGCAGCCGCCCACGGCCACGTCAAGGTCGGACGACTCCCGCCAAGAATTGGGCGACCGCAGCGAGCCGACAATGTACGCGGCCTCAATACCGAGCGGCTGGCGCAGGGCCAACAGGGTGCTGCGGACACAGGCGAGCAACTCGGCTTGCTCTGCTCGCAGCCGCTCGCGGCGCTTGCTCACGGCTTCGTCGCGGATGCGGGTGTCGAACATACTCTCACTCCCACTCCACTGTGCCCGGCGGCTTGTGGGTAATGTCGTAGAAAACGGCCTCAATGCCCGCGAGTGCCAACAGCCGCTCGCACACATCGTCCAAAAACGGCGGCGGCAACCGGCAAAAGCGTGCGGTCATAAAGTCGGACGTCGCAATCGGCCGCAGCACTACGCTCTCTTGGACCCCATCCGACGACAGCGGGAGCAGCACCGTCGGCATTTGGGTCACTTCCCGCATCAGCCCGTGCCGCTCTAAGGCCGCCATGGCGATGGCATCGGCCCGGCGCAGGAGGTCGAGCCGGTCGCGGGTTAAATACCCGGGTTTGAGCGTTTGCAGCGGCCGCGGCGTCGGTCCCAACAGGTAAATCACCCGATTGATCGCTGGAAAGCGATTGGTCAGCTCGGTGGACAGGGCCGCCAGCGTTTTCCACTCGCTCGGGCCGGTAACCACCGCTGGATGGGCGTAGGTCCGCTCATCGCCCTGCACCCCGACGCTGCGCAGCGGCAGCACGTCGAGCGCTAGGCCGAATGTCGCGGCCACCTTCTGCGCCTCGGGGGCGGTCTCAAGTGCCCGTGTGCTCGGCGTCTCGCTGCACAAAACCCGCACCGCCAGCCCCGGCCCCGGGAACGGATGCCGCCAGACCAAGTGGGGTGGCAAGCCGAGCGTTTCGCCCAAGGCGCGCACTTCGTCCTTGTAGAGCTGATCGAGCGGCTCAATGACCTTGCCCTCGTCCAAAAGCTGCTCGAGGACGCCGACGCGATTGTGATGAGTCTTGATGACCGCGGCGTTTTCCGTGCCGCCGGATTCAATGGTATCCGTGTAGAGCGTCCCTTGGCCCAACAGCCACTCGTCCGGGTTCAGTGCCAGCGCGGCCAGTGCCCGCTCGCGGGCGCGGATGAACTCCGCGCCGATCCGCCGCCGCTTTTCCTCGGGGTCGGCAATCTCCGCCGTAGCCGCGAGGAAATCCGCGCTGGCATCAACGACCGTTAGGTTGTGCAGGCCGGCCTCCTTCATCAGCCGCTCGACCCGTGCGCTCTCTCCCTCGCGCATAAAGCCGTTGTCAATGTGCAAGCCCCGCACCCGCTCTGCGCCCAAGGCGCGGTTGAGCAAGAGGAACGCCACCGACGAATCGACCCCGCCGCTGACGAACAGAAAGACGTTGCGCCCCTTAGCCTGCGCTCGGATGCGCTCTATCGCCTGCTCGGTGTAGCGCTCCATCGTCCAGCACCGCTCGGCCCCGCAGAGCGCGGCAAAATTGTCGAGGATGTCCATGCCCCGGACGGTGTGCGTCACTTCGGGATGGAACTGCAAGCCGTAGATCTTGCGCTCGGGGTCGCCCATCGCCGCCACCGGGCAGTTTTCGGTCGCGCCCAAGACGGCAAACCCGGGCGGCAGGGCTGCGACGTGGTCGCGATGGCTCATCCACACCCGCTCGCGGGCGTCTAGTCCGGCCAGCACGCCCTCTGCTCTTTGGACGTGTAGATGGGCCGCGCCAAACTCGTGCGTCGCCCCCCGCTCGACTTGGCCCCCCAAGCGGTGGCAGAGCAGTTGGTGGCCGTAGCACAAGCCCAGCATTGGCTTGCCCATCGCCAAAATCTCGGGGTTGTACGCTGGGGCTTGCGGATCATAGACGCTGGCCGGGCCGCCCGACAGAATCAGCCCGTCGGCGTCTTGTAAATCGGCGACCGCGGTCGCTGGCGAGCGAATTTCGGCATGGACGCGCAGGCGGCGCAGGCGGTTGGCGATTAGGTGGGCGTACTGCCCGCCAAAGTCGAGGACGACGATGCTCACGGGTTACAGCCGCGCTTTCAGCCGACCCCACGAAATGGGCGCGACACTCGTCGGCTCCGGCGCAATATACAACCCAGCCCCAATGTAATAGGATGTCCCCTCAATCTCGATGGGAGCCACGTAGCTCACCTTAGGGGATTCGTCTTCCCCTTCTATCGCGGGATTATCCAAAAGATATTCCGAAAACCCGCCCCCAGCTTGCGCCGTTGCGATATTCTGCCGCGCTATGTTGACGCCGTTGCTGTCCTCGTAGTCGATATTATTAGTGCCCTCGCGCTCTGGTTGGGCGCCGTGAAAGAAGCTGGTGCCGTCGTACCCGGAGATGAACAGATAAATCGGCCCTTGTCTCCATTCTTCGGTCCTAAAGCTCGCCAGAATGGCCGCCCGCTCTTCTGCATCTTGCGCCGACTCCAGCGCGCTCTTCGCTTCGAGCACGAACCTCTTCAGCGTCTCTCGGTCGACTACGTCTCTGGCCGCCGCCGCGGCTTTTTCGACACCGGCCAACAGCCCTAGCGCAACCAACACAAACGACCCCATTCGGATCATGGTTTCCTCCTCGCAGTTGTAGTTAAAAGGTTACAGCCGCGCTTTTAGCCGCCCCCACGAAATGGGCGAGACACTCGTCGGCTCCGGCGCGATATACAACCCAGCCCCAATGTAGTAGGATGTCCCCTCAATCTCGATGGGAGCCACGTAGCTCACCTTAGGGGATTCGTCTTCCCCTTCTATCGCGGGATTATCCAAAAGATATTCCGAAAACCCGCCCCCAGCTTGCGCCGTTGCGATATTCTGCCGCGCTATGTTGACGCCGTTGCTGTCCTCGTAGTCGATATTATTAGTGCCCTCGCGCTCTGGTTGGGCACCGTGAAAGAAGCTGGTGCCGTCGTACCCAGAGATGAACAGGTAAATCGGCCCCTGTCTCCATTCTTCGGTCCTAAAGCTCTCCAGAATGGCCGCCCGCTCTTCTGCATCTTGCGCCGACTCCAGCACGCTCTTCGCTTCGAGCACGAACATCTTCAGCGTCTCTCGATCGACTACGTCTCTGGCCGCCGCCGCGGCTTTTTCGACACCGGCCAACAGCCCCAGCGCAACCAACACAAACGACCCCATGCGGATCATGATTTCCTCCTCGTAATTGTAGTTAATGAGCACTGCGCTCAGTGATAGATTGTATTTTAAGCCCGCACAGCGTCTTTTCGCGTCCTTAGAAGCGTTCTTAAAACTCTAGTCTTGCATGACGACTCGTACGGTCATTCCCGCGCAAGAACGTCACCCCGTGCTCCGACACGGGGCGGGAATCCAGCAAAGGACCAAGCCGAATCAGAGACCGAAACCCTAGTTTTAAGAACGCTTCTAAGAGGCTGTCTGCTCTGCAAACTCTGACGTCCCTTGCGTCCAAACGGTCCCGGCTGGATTCCCGTTTTCACGGGAATGACGGAGCCCGGCTCTACGGCTTGTTCAACCTGCCCCAAGGGGGATTTTCAGACCGCCTCTAAGACGACAGCCAAAGTCGAGGACGACGATGCTCACGGGTTACAGCCGCGCTTTCAGCCGCCCCCACGAAATGGGCGCGACACTCGTCGGCTCCGGCGCAATATACAACCCAGCCCCAATGTAATAGGAGGTCCCCCCGATCTCGATGGGAGCCACGTAGCTCACCTTGGGGGATTCGTCTTCGCCCTCTATCGCGGGATTGTCCCAGAGATATTCCACAAAGCCGCCCCCGGCTTGCGCCGCTGCGATATTCTGCTGCGTCACCTTGACGCCGTTGCTGTCCTCTAGGTCGATGTTGTTGGTGCCCACGCGCTCTGGTTGGGCGCCGTGAAAGAAGCTGGTGCCGTCGTACCCGGTGATGAATAGGTAAATCGGCCCCTGTAGCCATTCTTCGGTCCTGAAGCTCTCCAGAATCGCCACCCGCTCTTCCGCATCTTGCGCCGACTCCAGCGCGCTCTTCGCTTCGAGCACGAACATTTTCAGCGTCTCTCGGTCGACTACGTCTCTGGCCGCCGCCGCGGCTTTTTCGACGCCGGCCAACAGCCCCAGCGCAACCAAGATAAACGACATCATTCGGATCATGATTTCCTCCTCGTAGTTAATGAGCACTGCGCTCAGTGATAGGGTATAAAAGAATATAGGGATTTAGGCCCGCATTCAAGGCGCGGCCGGACAGCCTGACGAGACGCGAGTGCCCGGCCGGGCTATATTTGTCGCATGACCTCCTCGCCTCCACCCGTTCCCTCCGAACGCCTGCGACCCGAGCTGGGGTTGGTCGGCACCGTCGCCCTCGGCTTGGGATCGATCGTCGGCACCGGCGTCTTTGTCAGCATTGGCATCGGCGCGGGCATTGCTGGACCGGCCGTCTTGGTCGCCATTGCCATCGCCGCGCTGGTCGCCCTCTGCAACGGCCTGTCGAGTGCCCAGCTAGCCGCCAGTCATCCGCTCAGCGGTGGCACGTACCAATACGGCTATGAGTACGCTTGGCCCGCCCTCGGCTTTACGGCCGGGTGGATGTTCCTCTGCGCCAAGAGCGCGACCGCGGCCACCGCCGCGCTGGGCCTTTCCGGCTACCTGCTCAACGCCCTAGATTGGGCCGCCTCGATCACCCCGGTCGCCTTGGCGGCCGTGCTGGTGCTCACGCTCGTCGCCCTCTTGGGCATGGACCGCACCAACAAGGTCAACATCGCGATCGTCGCCGCGACGCTCGGCTCGCTGCTGGCCTTTATCGTGGCCGGTGCGCCCAGCGCACTGCACCGCCTGCATCTAACCCCTTTCGCAAGGGACGATGGCGGGTTAGCCCTGCTGCAAGCGAGTGCCTTGATGTTCGTGGCTTATACGGGGTACGGGCGCATCGCCACGCTGGGCGAAGAAGTGCGCCAGCCCCACAAGACGATCCCCCGCGCCATCGTCGCCGCGCTGCTCATCGCCATGCTGCTCTACCTCGGCGTTGGGGCGGTGGCCCTAGCGGCCGTAGGGTCGGAGGCGTTCTACGCGGCCACCGTGGACGAGGCCGCGCCCCTAAAGGTCATCGCCCAGACCTTTGACGCCCCCGGCCTCTCTTGGCTCTTGGCCTTAGGGGCGATCACCGCCATGGCTGGGGTGCTGCTCAACCTAATCCTCGGCCTGTCGCGGGTCCTGCTGGCCATGGGCCGCCGCGGGGATATGCCCCGGGCGCTGGCCCGCCTCAATCGAGGCCAGACTACGCCCGCTAGGGCCGTGGTGGTCGTCGGGCTGGCCATCGCCGGGCTAGTCCTCGTGGGCAACGTCGAAACCACTTGGTCCTTTAGCGCCTTCTCCATTTTGGTCTATTACGCCATCACCAACTTCTGCGCCCTGTGCTTGCCCGCCGCCCAGCGGCTCTACCCGCGCTGGATAGCCATCGTGGGCCTAGTCGCCTGCTTGGGACTGGCGTTTTTTGTCGAGCGCACAATCTGGCTTAGTGGGTTGGGGCTGCTCTTGCTCGGCTGGGGTTGGCACCGCGTGGCCATGCTGGCGCATAGACGCTGACCTACAATCCGCTATATTAGCCAATGGTGCTAGTATGTTGACCGTGGTCTATTCGCCATGGCCGCGTTCAATCTGCTGGGGCAGGGACATGGTATGCAGCCCAATAAAAACGGATGCGTCCTGTTGGCTATCGCGGAGTTCGGATTGTAAAACACTAGCACCAGAGGAGGTATTCGATGATACGCTCAATTACCGCCGCATTCACCTCGGCATGGTCGATCTTGGGAGTGCAAAGCGGCTACGGACAGCCGCCGAGTGAGGAGGGGAAAATCTACTGGACGGATTCGGAGTGGGGAATCCACCGATCTAGCTTGGATGGTGCCAATGTCGAACAACTCGTCATCCCAGATTTGAGAGGGCCAGACAAAATCGCTCTCGATGTAGCAGGGGGGAAGATATACTGGACGGAAAGAGGGGTGGATGGCATCCATCGGTCCGATCTAGATGGCTCTAACACCAAAACTCTTGTGGAAGGATATAATCCCTCAAGAAGGGCTTGGATAATAGACATCACTCTGGATGTGGCCGGAGGCAAAATATACTGGACGACGAGAGGTGACGCAGGGGACTATTTTACTTTTAACGTCGAACGATCCGATCTAGATGGCTCCAACGCCGAAATCCTCTTTTACGGATTGAATTATATAGAAGACAGTGCTCTGGATCTAGTCAGAGGCAAAGTGTACTGGACGGACGGATATGGTATCGCTTGGGCCGATCTCGGCGGCAATGATTATGATTATGATGAAGAATATATCTCAAGTGCTTCTACAAGTGCTTATAGTATTGCCCTCGACATGGACGGCGGCAAACTATACTGGACCAATCCGGACGCCCAGACGATTCAGCGGGCTGACCTCAACGGACAAAACGCCGAAGAGATCCTCACGGTATCAGATGGCTATCCCCAAGAAATCATCCTCCTCGATGCGGATGGTGGCAAACTATACTGGACCAATCCGGGCACTCAGACGATTCAGCGGGCTGACCTCAACGGACAAAACGCCGAACACTTCTTCGACTTAGGCCAACTCCATCTCACGGGATGGCTAGCAGGCATCGCCCTTGATTTAGACGGGGGCAAGGTATATTGGACGGACTCTGAGATAGAGGGTCGGAGGCTGAACGACTGGGGGACAGGGACGCTTCAGCGAGCGGACTTGGACGGACAAAACCGCGAAGTCCTATTCGATCCAATCGTGCGAAGACCACACGGCATTGCCCTCGACATAGACAAAATGTACTGGAGCGACTCGATAGCGGGTTCCATCTTACGGGCCAATCTCGATGGCTCAGGCATGGAAGTTCTCGTAACCGGGTTGGATCAGCCGATGGGCATTGCCCTGACAGCCGGGCGCAAAATCTACTGGGCCGACTCGGGAACGGGGAAAATTCAGGCGGCAGACTTAGACGGCTCACAGGTCAAGGATATCATCACCGGGTTGGATCGTCCATCTGCCATCACTTTGGACCGGGGCCGTGCCAAAATTTACTGGTCGGAATGGGAAACGATCCAACGGGCTAACCTCAATGGCTCGCAGGTCGAAGAGATCTCAACAGCGGACAACTGGCCCCCTCGCGCGATCGCCTTGGACGAGGATAGTTCCAAAATTTACTGGTCGGAGGCATTCGCCATTTTCCGCGCCAACTTGGATGGCTCACATGCCGAAAAGTTCGACATCCTTGATTGGCTCAAGGTTTTTGATTGGTATCATTCGATAAAAGCACTCGCCGTAGATCCCGTTGGAAGAAGGATATACTGGACGACCTTGTACCAGCCGCCCTCCACCGGTGATTCAGTAATGTATTCTAGTATTTTCCGATCTAACTTGGATGGCACCAATGTCGAGGAAATCCAATCCATGCGTACAGGGTGGGACTGGGGGCCCACCGACATCGCCCTACACATCCCCCACCCGACCTCGGTCGCAACGCCCAGCACCACACCGGCGATACCAACCACCAGCGGCCTAGACCCCAATTTCCCCAATCCCTTCAACGCCAACACCCAGATCGCCTACCGTCTCGCCGCGCCCGGCCCGGTGCGGCTGGAAATCTACAACGTCTTAGGCCAGCCCGTGCGGACGCTGGTGAACCAGTTCCAACCCGCCGGCTTCTACCAAGTCCCTTGGGATGCCCGCGACCAGCGGGGGGCTGCGCTCGCGGCCGGCATCTATCTCACGCGCCTGCGCTACCCCGCCGGAACGCAGACCCGACGGTTGCTCTATCTCAAGTAGCCAGCCGGCGGCGTCCTAGCCTGCCGCGTTGACGCACCCCACGCTTTGCGCTCGGACATTCGCGCCATCCCTTGGCGAACTCCCTTGACAGCCCCTTCGCAAAGGCTTCTTATCGTTCTGCTCTGCACGCACTGTCGCGGCGGAGATCAGCGAGGAGCACAAACAATGGAACGAGCAATGACCGAGCGCGAGATCGAGGCCATCGTCCGAGAGGTCACAGACGAGGAAGTCGCCTTCTACCACGAATACGGCTGGGTTATGATGCCGCGGCTCGTCGATCCAGCGTTCGCCACCCAGCTCCTGCGCGTCGGGCGAGAGTGGGCCGAGCGCAACCGCGAGGAGGTTGGCCCCGGCAAGCCAGTCGCCGGCCTCGCTCGGAAGCAAGAGACCGAACCGTTTCGTTCATTTATGTTCAGCGAGCGCATGGCGCAAAACGCGACCCGCCTCGTCAACCGGAAGCGGCTCAAGGGCGTAGATGTTCCGCTCCGCTACCGCATCGATCTCCTCCTAAAAAGGCTCCCCGGCGCAGCCGGGTCCACCTATCACCAAGACTCGTCCGAGCACGGCTCCGACCGGGTCGGCGAGCTCCAGTTCTGGCTCGCGTTGGCAGAAGTCCCACCCGAGAGGGGCGCCATGCGGTTCGTCAGCCGCTCCCACCGCGAAGGACCGCTCGGCTCGGTGTTCAACGACGACCGCGGCGACCTGCTCAAGCAGTTCCCGAACCTGACGTCCGTACTCGAACTCTCGCCGCCCTTGCACTACCAACCGGGCGACTGCACCGTGCATCACGGCTACACCGTCCACGGCGGCCCGGCCAACACCACGGACGAGCCGCGCTGGTCGTACCTGTTCTCGTACAGCCCGGCCGACACCCGCTACTGGAACGGCAGCGCCAGCAACTGGGGCAGCGAGCGGAAACGCTTGGGCGACGAGCACAATCCCATCGTGTCCGGGGCCAACCCATGAACCTCGCCGGGCACATCGCGGTCGTCACCGGCGCCAGTCGCGGCGTCGGGCGGGCCATCGCAGAGGCACTGGAAGCGCGCGGCCTCACCGTCGCAACGGTTGCGCGCCGCTCAGCGCGATTCGCGGCCGACGTCTCCAATCCGGCCGATGTTGACCGCCTCAAAACCACAGTCGAAGCCGAGCTCGGCCGGCCCACCGTCTTGGTCAATGCGGCCGGCGTCTTCGGCCCGATTGCCCTCGTACAGGACAGCGATCCAGCGGAATGGATCGAAACGCTTATGATTGACTCGGTAGGCCCCTATCTCGTGTCCCGCGCCTTCCTACGCGGCATGCTGGACGCCGGCTGGGGCCGGATCGTGAGCCTTTCGTCTGCGGCGTCGCTGCACCCGCCCGGGCGGCTGAACAGCGCCTACGGCACGGCCAAGGTCGCGCTCAACCAGTTCACCCGACACCTCGCGGCCGAGCTAGCGGGAACGGGCGTCACCGCCAACGTCATCCATCCCGGCGACGTCAAGACCGCGATGTGGGCGGATATCCGCGCCAAGGCGGGCGCGGTCGGCGAAAGCGGCTACGACCGCTGGGTGGCGTGGGTGGAGCAAACGGGGGGGGATCCGCCGGAGAAGGCAGCCCAACTCGTGCTCGACATCCTCGAGAGCGACATCAACGGGCGCTTTCTCTGGATCGACGCCCCGCTTCAGACCCCGAGCCCGAGCTGGGATTAGGCCGGCGAAGTGCATTGCTCAAGGTCGAAAAAGAGCATGGCCCCTCACTATCCCCCTCTTTACCTGCGCCCCAACAGCGAGCGCACCGTGCGCAACGGCCACCCCTGGGTCTTTTCCGGTGCGGTCGCCCGACCCCCTCGGGACGCCGACACCGGCGACATCGTCGATGTCTTTGACGCGCAAGAGCGGTTCGTCTGTCGCGGGTTTTACAATCGGCGCTCGCTGATCCGGGTGCGCAGCCTCACCCAAGACCCCAGCCGCCCCATCGACGCGGCCTTCTTTGCCGAGCGCATCGCCCAAGCCATTGCCCTCCGCGACCGCGCCGGCCTAGCAGCCCACACCAACGCCCTGCGCCTAGTCCACGGCGAAAGCGACGGCCTGCCCGGGCTCATCGCCGACTCCTACGCCGGCTACCTAGTGGTGCAATTCCACACGGCCGGCATGGAAAAACAACGCTCCGTCATCCTCGACGCGCTCCAATCCCGGCTCGCTCCCCGCAGCCTGTACGAACGCAGCGATGTGGGCACTCGCCGCGCCGAGGGGTTGGCCGACCGCCCCACCGGCCTGCTCGCCGGCCAAGCACCGCCCGAATTCGTCGAAATCCAAGAGCACGGCACGCGCCTGTACGCCGATCTCTATCGCGGCCAAAAGACCGGCTTCTTTCTCGACCAACGCGCCAACCGCTTCTATCTCCAGCAACTCGCCCGCGGCCAGCGCGTGCTCAACCTGTTCTCCTATTCGAGCGGCTTTTCCGCCCACGCCCTCAAAGGCGGGGCCGCCCGCACCCTCGACGTCGATATATCGCCCCAAGTCGTGCCCGCCGCCCGCTGCGCCCTCGCGGCCAACCGCCCCCAAGGCGTCCGCTCCGACCTGTTGATCGCCGATGTCTTTCCCTTGGTAGAACAACTGGCCGATCGCGGCCCCCGCTTCGATGTCGTCGTCTGCGATCCCCCGTCGCTGCTGCGGAAGCGCAGCCAGCACAAACAGGCCATGGGCGTCTATACCAAACTCAATCGCAACGCCTTGCGCCTGATCGCCGATGGCGGGCTGTTGGTGACCGCCTCGTGCTCGGCGCGGATTTCCCAAGAGGACTTTTTCCAAGTCGTCCGCCGCGCCGCGGCTGGCGCCCGGGTCCGCACCCGCCTCCTCGCCTACAACCTGCACCCCGCCGATCACCCAATAGACCCGGCCTTCCCCGACGGCCGCTACCTCAAGTGCATCTTCGCCCGGGTCTCTCGCCAAGAAATGGCTCGACCGTGACGCCGACCGGGAGGAATCCGCAATGGCGCGAAATGGTATAATCGCTTTCGTCCTCTCCTGCTCTGTCCAGTCCGCCTCGGCAGTCCCTTTTGACTTAGGCTCTCGGATCGTGGTTCAGCCGGATGGGACCCGCTTTATCGTAAACGAATTAGTGGACGAATTTGGACACTACGCATCCACAGAAAAGGGCTATGTAGTTCAGAATCAGAGCACTGGGTACTATTACTACGCCCGCTACGATACCGGCGGACATAAAGCACCGACCTCGCTGCGAGTTGGCCGCGATGATGAGTCCAGTGATGTAATAAGACTGGCACACTTGAACTACGTGTCCTTGAAGGAAATGGCGCGGTTCTTCCAAGGGAGGGTTAGCGTTAGAAGCGAAATTGGAGAACCTCTCCCAGCAATCTATCTCGCGGCTCTATGCGCCAACGGCATTGCCGTGCCCGAGCCGCAAGAGAATCGAGGCTTGGTGAAAGACTGCGAAGTGCTCTTGGCCGTACGCGACAGTCTGGCCGGGCTCAGAGGAACCCCCTTGAACTGGAGCGCGGACATACCGATCAGCGACTGGGTCGGCGTTACAGTACGCAATGGTCGCGTCACGGAATTGGTTCTCGGTGCCCGGCACTTGATGGGGACGATTTCGCCTAAGTTGGCCCAACTGAGCGAACTGACGGGGTTGCTCCTCCACGGCAACACCCTGACCGGGACGATCCCCCCGGAGTTGGGACAACTGACGCAACTCAAGGTGCTGGCTCTCGAATTCAATGAACTGACCGGGGCGATCCCCCCCGAATTGGGTCAACTAAGCGAATTGAAGTGGTTGTTCCTCGGCTACAATGGGCTGACCGGGGCGATCCCGCCAGCGGTGGGCCAGCTAGGCCGCTTGGAGCATTTGGCCCTCAACGACAACGCCCTGACCGGGGCGATCCCCGCCGAGTTAGGCCAGCTAGGCCACTTGCAGCATTTGGCCCTCAATGGAAACGCCCTGACCCAAACGATACCCCCTGAGTTAGGCCAACTGCTCCACTTGAAGAATCTGTCTCTTAACGACAACGCCTTAACTGGGACGATACCACCCGAACTGGCAACATTGACCAAACTCGTGCGACTGAACTTGGACACCAATCAGTTAATAGGTCCAATTCCTCCAGAGGTGGGCCAAATAAATCATCTGGAAAGTCTATGGCTTGGCGACAACGCCTTGACCGGGACGATCCCACCCGAACTGGGTCAGTTGACCCAACTCAGGGCGTTGAGCCTCCACAACAACGAGTTGACCGGGACGATACCCCCCGAACTGGCTAAACTAAGGGAGCTAAAGGGGTTGATTCTCGGCCATAACGCGCTGACCGGGACGATCCCTCCGGGGTTGGGTCAACTAACAAAGCTCAAGCTGTTAAACCTCTACTCCAATCGGTTGACCTGTGTACCGGAGGCCTTGGCCGAGTGGGCCGATGACCTGCCGCTTTGCCCAGACGTCCCGAGCGCGTCCCATGCGACCGCTACCTCGATGGAAGCAGTATCTCAGAGCTTGCCGACCACCAGCGGCCTATCGCCCAATTACCCCAACCCCTTCAACGCCAGCACCCAAATCGCCTACCACCTAGCCGCCTCCGGTCCAGTACAGCTAAAAATCTACAACACCTTGGGCCACCCCGTGCGGACGCTGGTGGATCAGTTCCAAGCCATCGGATCGCACCAAGTCCGCTGGGACGCCAGCGACCAACAAGGCGCGGCCTTGGCGGCGGGGGTCTATCTCGTGCGTCTGCGCTATCCCGGCGGCGAGCAAACCCGACGGACTGCCCTGCTCAAGTAAGTGCCGGTATAGGGCATAGCTTGTGAACGCAAGTTCGCCAAAGCGTTAATAACGCTGTACACTATTTTCGCGAACGCGGAGGGCAAAAAATGGAAGCTACGTCTGTAAAACAAGAGATTCTCGAC
Source organism: Candidatus Latescibacterota bacterium (assembly GCA_965242865.1). Classification (GTDB taxonomy): domain Bacteria; phylum Latescibacterota; class UBA2968; order UBA8231; family UBA8231. The sequence goes on along the minus strand of CBDETK010000013.1, from coordinate 1,466,580 downwards.
GAGATTCATAAATTGGAAAAAGGCCAACAAGCAGAGGTGCTGGAATTCGTGCGTTCGTTAGCAAAGTCCGAGATGACAGGCGTGCCCGGCAAGACGCTACTGCGCTTTGCTGGCACAATAGATAGAGCAGATTTGGACAAGATGGCTGAAGCGATCCAAGCCGATTGCGAGAACGTAAATTCCAATGATCGCCCCTTTCCAAGGAGGCCTAGATGAAACGGGTAATCGCGCTCATTTTCCTGTCGGCAACGCTGGGGCAAGCCAACGACGAAACCACCATTGAGTTGCCGAGTGGAGTGCCGCTAGAAATGGTGTGGATCGAACCGGGCAGCTTCACTATGGAATGGCCGCTGAGAGAAGTGACGATCTCTCAGGGCTTCTACCTAGGCAAGTACGAGATCACCCAAGAGCAATGGCAGGCGGTCATGGGCACTGCGCCGTGGTCGTCTGCGCCGAGCAACTACCAAGGCCCCAGGCATCCTGCCTTCGGCCTTACTTGGTACGATGCACAGACCTTTGCCCAAAGGCTAAACGACCACTTTGGCGAGGACGCCTATCGCCTGCCCACCGAAGCTGAGTGGGAGTATGCCTGCCGGGCGGGCACGACGACGCGCTGGTTCTTTGGAGATGACGAGAGCCTGCTGGCATCTTATGCGTGGTACAAAGCCAACGCCAAGGATGCCGGAGTTCAGTCCGTTGGCGCGAAACTTCCCAATCCTTGGGGGCTGTTTGACATGTACGGAAACACTGAGGAGTGGGTACACGACTGGTATAATTATAGTTTCTACGATGGCACTGGCACGCCGCAGACAGATCCGTCAGGTCCCATATCGGGCCACTACCGCATACTACGAGGAGGAAGCTACGCCTATGATGCTTTTATCACGTCGTCGGCTTACTCTATGTATTCCGACCCTGGGACTAGTGACTACACTACCGGTATGCGTCTTCTCAAGGGAGTGCCGCTCGACATAGTCATCCCCGAGCCCATTCCCTTTCCCCAAGATAGCTCAGGCCCATTTTTCCCGGTCCACGAAGGCAATATCTGGATTATGGCGTCTCATACACATAGCTGGGGCCCGCCTAGCGTGGATACCACCGCCTATGTATTGGAGAGTCAGATCATTGAGGGGAAACAGTACTGGAGTATGGGGTTGCTCGGAGGGCCTTTCCGCGTGGACGAGAGCGGCGATATCTGGTTTCGGAAAAATTCGTACTTCTCAGAACAAATGCGCGACTTCTTACAGGCCATAGACGAGCATCCCGAACTGCGAGAGTCTCAGTACTACCAACAGTACCAACAATCTTCTTTATCCAAAAATTTAGATCCCGACCAAGAGGATTTCCTAATCTACGACTTCGATGGCGTCATTCCTGAATTGTATCCAGACCCAGACTCGCCGACTTGGGACATAGATCAGCGATTCCACGAACTGTTGTATGGCCTCTTGATTGTACGGAAGGTTGGCGAACCTGCCCCAGATCAGCGATCGTTTGGAGTTCCGGGACCCGAGGGGGGCACCACTCAGACCTTTCAGCGCGGTATCGGCATTATTAAAACCCGTAGTACGGGTTCACTCTTCCCCAGCACGACGGACGATGAACTAATATGGGCGCGTATTGATGGCGAGGAATACGGCCTGCATCCCGGACCCGGCTATCCTGGCTATCGAGAAGTCATAACGGCGGTCGCGTCTCCCGAGCTAACATCCGCCCAGCCAGCCACCAGCGGCCTATCGCCCAATTACCCCAACCCCTTCAACGCCAGCACCCAAATCGCCTACCACCTAGCCGCCTCCGGTTCAGTACAGCTAAAAATCTACAACACCTTGGGCCACCTCGTGCGGACGCTGGTGGATCAGTTCCAAGCGGTCGGATCGCACCAAGTCCGCTGGGACGCCCGCGACCAACGAGGCGCGGCCTTGGCGGCGGGGGTCTATCTCGTGCGTCTGCGCTATCCCGGCGGCGAGCAAACCCGGCGCTTGCTCTTGCTCAAATAGTCGCCCAACCCGCGTCGTTTGCCCGTCTTGACACGGCCGCGCAAAACGCCTATCCTCGTGGCCTTATGTCAACCTGCATCCCCTTCTGATGAAAGACTTCTCCGAAGATTTGCGCCTCAAGCTCGACGCCCTGCCCACCGAATCCGGCGTCTATATTATGAAAAGGCGCGACGGGCAAATAATCTACATTGGCAAGGCCAAAAACCTGCGCGACCGGGTGCGCTCGTACTTTCGCACCTCGGGCGGCGATGGCCGGCGTCAGTTCAAGGCCCTAGTCCGCAACATCGCCGATATTGACTACATCGTAACGAGCAGCGAGCAGGAAGCCCTCATCCTCGAAGCCACCCAAATCCACACCCACAAACCGCGCTACAACATCCTGCTCAAAGACGACAAGAAATACCCCTATATCCGCATCACCGCCGAGCCGTTTCCCCGCATCTTCGCCACCCGCGACGTGGTCCGCGACGGCTCGCGCTACCTCGGCCCGTACAGCAACGTCCGCGCCATGCACACCACCCTCGACATGCTGCGCAAGGTCTTCCCCATCCGCTCTTGCAACGCCCAGCTGCCCTCCGACACGGTGCCGCTGTGCCTCGAATACCACATCAAGCGCTGCGAAGGCCCCTGCGAAAACCTCGTCTCGGCTTCCGACTACCGCAAAACCGTGGAGCGGGCCGTGCGCTTTTTGCGCGGCCAAAACGCCGAAGTGACCCGCGAGTTGCAAAAGCGCATGACCGAGGCGGCCGAAGCCATGCGCTACGAGAAAGCCGCCCGCTACCGCGACCAAATTCAAGCGTTAGAATCCATGCGCGCCCGCCAGAAGGTCGTCCTCGACGCCCCGGTTGACCGCGACGTCCTCGGCATGGCCCGCAGCGACGACGAAGCCTGTTGCAGCGTCCTCGAAATCCGCGAGGGCCGCCTGCTCGGCAAAAAGCACCACTTCCTCGGCGGGGTCATGGAGTCGGCCGACGGGGAAATCCTCTCGGCCTTTGTGCGCCAATTCTATCTGCAAAGCGACTTTGTCCCGCCCGAGATTTACCTGCCAGCCCAGCCAGCCGACGCCGACGCCATGGCCGCTTGGCTGTCGCAAAAGGCCAGCGGCAAGGTCGAGTTGGCAACCCCCCAGCGCGGGGCCAAGGCCCAGATGCTGGATATGGCCGCCAAAAACGCCGCCCAAATGCTCGCCGAACGCCAGCACAAGCGCGAGATGAAGCGCGACCGCATCCCCCAATCGGTCTATGCCCTCCAGCGCGACTTACAGCTAGCCGCGCCGCCCCGCCGCATCGAAGGCATTGACATCTCCACCTTCCAAGGCGAACACCCGGTCGGCTCGGTAGTTTGCTTTGTCGATGGCCGGGCCAAGCGCAGCCAGTACCGCTACTTCAAAATCCGCGACCTCGCCCAACCCGACGACTACGCTTCCATCTACCAAGTGGTCTATCGCCGCGGCCGCGGCCTAGCCGAGCGCAACGAGCCCCGGCCCGACTTGCTGCTGATCGACGGCGGCCCGGGCCAGCTCGCCAGCGCAGTGGCCGCCCTGCACGCGCTCGGGATGGCCGATCAACCCGTCGTCGGCTTGGCCAAGCGCTTTGAAGAAGTCTTTCTGCCGGGCCAGCGCGAGCCCCTGCTGCTGCCCAAGACCTCGGCCAGCCTGCGCCTGTTGCAGATGCTGCGCGACGAGGCCCACCGCTTCGCGCTCAAAAACCACCGCCAGCAACGCGCCAAGAGCGCGTTCAGCTCAAAGTTGGACCGCGTCCCGGGCATTGGGCCGCAAAAGCGCAAGGCCCTGCTCGTGGCCTTTGGCTCGGTCAAGCGCATTGCGGCCGCGCCGGCCGAGCAAATCGCCGCCCTCCCCGGCTTCAGCCGCAAGCAGGCCGACGCCTTGCTCGCCCAGCTCAATGGCCCGCCCGAAAACCACGCCTGAGCAGCCGCTGCCCGCGGCCTTAGCCACGCCCTGCGAGCGCTTCCTCCAAGCCATGGAGCGCGACAATGGGCTGTCGGCCAACACCCTCGACGCCTATCGCCGCGACCTCAACCGCTATCTACACCACCTGTCCGCCCAAGGCGTCGAGCGCGTAGAAGCGGTCGAGCACCAGCACATCGCCCACTTGCTCCACTCCCTGAGCGACGCTGGCCTGACCCCTTCCACCATGGCCCGCAACCTCACCTCGATAAAGCGTTTCCACCAGTACTTACTGGTGCAAGGGACAGCGTCGCACAATCCGGCCGAACACCTCGATCCGCCCAAGCTAGAACGCCGCCTGCCCGATGTGCTAGCGGTCGAGGAAATCGCCGCCCTCCTCGCCGCACCCGACGCGGACGAGCCGCTGGGCCAGCGCGACCGGGCCATCCTCGCCGTGCTCTACGCCACCGGGATTCGGGTCTCCGAGCTGACCGCGCTGCAACAGGCCGCCCTGCTGCTGGCGCGCGGCCTCGTCCGCATCCGCGGCCGGCGGGCGCGCATCGTCCCCATTGCAGCCAAAGACATCCGTACGCTCAAACGCTACCTGCGGCAGGGCCGCCCCCACCTCGCCCGCCCCGACTCGACCGACCACGTCTTTCTCAACGCCCAAGGCGGCTCGCTCTCGCGCATGAGCGTGTGGAAGATCATCAAAACGGCCGGCGCCCACATCGGCAAGGAGATCAGCCCCCACACCCTGCGCCACTCCTTTGCCACGCATCTGTTGGAAGGCGGCGCGAACCTCCGCGCCGTGCAGGAGCTGTTGGGGCACGCCGACATCTCCACCACCCAGATTTACACCCACCTCGACCTCAGCTATCTCAAAGAGGTCCACAAAACCTATCACCCCCGAGGCTAAATGGAGTCGCCGCTCGTGGTCGCCGCCGGGCTCGACAAGCACTTCCCCGCCGGGGTGCAAGCCCTGCGCGACCTCAATTTGGAAATTAGCCGCGGTCAATTCGTCTCCATCGTCGGGCCTTCCGGCTGCGGCAAATCCACCTTCCTCCGCCTCGTGGCCGGGCTCGATGCGCCCACCAGCGGCCAGTTGCGCGTCAGCGACCACGACCCGCTCGGCCTCGCCTTCGTCTTCCAAGACGCCACCTTGCTGCCTTGGCGCTCGGTCGAGCGCAACGTTACCCTCCCCCTGGAGCTGCGCCGCCAAGCCGACGACGCGCACGTCGCCCAGACGCTAGATCTGGTCGGCCTAACCGACTTTGCCGCGGCGTACCCGGCCCAGCTTTCCGGCGGCATGCGGATGCGGGTCTCCATTGCCCGCGCGCTGGTGACCCGCCCCCAGATCCTGCTCCTCGACGAGCCGTTTGGCGCGCTCGACGAAATCACCCGCCAGCGGCTCAACGAGGAGTTGTCGCGCCTGTGGCAGGAAGACCGCTGGACCGGCCTCTTTGTCACGCACAATGTCTCCGAAGCCGTGTTCCTCAGCCAGCGGGTCCTCGTGCTGAGTGCGCGGCCCGGTCGCCTCCTCGCCGACATTCCCATTCCGTTTCCCTATCCGCGCTCCCCGTACCTGCGTAGCGCGCCTGAATTCATTCGCCTAGTCAATGGGATTTCGCGCCAACTCGCCCGCGCCGACGACCCGTGAAACCCCTGCGCTCCCTCGCGGCCAACGCCCTGCCGCCGCTGCTGTTTTTTGCCTTGGTCCTGTGCGTTTGGCAAGGCGCGGTCTCGCTCTTGGCGATCGAGCCTTTCCTGCTGCCCGGCCCCTGGCGCGTGGCCCAAGCCGTCGCCGACAACTTGCCGCGCCTGCTGTCGGCTACTCTGCTGACGGCTTTGGGCGCGCTCTTGGGCTTTGTCCTCAGCTTTGCCGTTGGCTTCTTGGTAGCCCTGCTGTTTTCTCAGTCGCGCCTCATCGAGCGCAGCCTCTACCCGTACGCGATCTTCTTGCAAACCATGCCCATCGTGGCCATCGCGCCCCTGATCATCCTGTGGATCGGCTACGGTCTGCAAGGCGTGGTGGCGGTCTCCTTCATCATCGCCCTCTTCCCGATCATCGCCAATACCACCGACGGCCTGACCCGCGTCGATTCCCACATCCTCGATTTCTTCGCGCTCAACAAGGCCAGCCGCTGGCAGGTGCTGTTCAAGCTGCGCGTCCCGGGTGCCGTGCCCCAGATGCTCGTCGGTGCTCGCATCTCCAGTGGCCTGTCGGTCATCGGCGCGATTGTCGGCGAGTTTTTCGCCGGCTACGGCACCAAAGACTTTGGCCTCGGCTACTTGATCATCCTCACCAACGGCCAAGCCAAAACCGACTACCTGTTCGCCTGCATTTTGTTTTGCACATTGCTCGGCTTGGGGCTGTTTACGGCCGTGGGCAGCTTGAGCTCCTTCTTGCTCAGACGCTGGACGGGGGGGCCGGAGTGAATTGGGCGGGGGGCGTGGGTATCGAAGGCGAGGGAGGGGACCAACCGGACTTGCTACGCAATCAGCCGTAATCTAACTTGCTACGCAAGATACTCTAAACCCAAACGAGAAGGATACGACCATGCGCTCCATACTATGCGCTCTGATGTGCTTGACCCTGCTTGTTTCGCATTCTAACTCTGAAGAAGTCGAACGAGTTGAACCTGAAAAATTGGCGCGCGTAAAGATCGGCGATAGGTACGGGTTCATTAACACGAAAGGACGCTACGTCATTAACCCGCAGTTCGACGACGCTCTCTGGTTTTCGGAAGGGTTGGCGCGTATAAAGGTCGGCGACAAGTATGGATTCATTGACACCAAAGGGGAGATCGTCATTACCCCTCAATTCGATGGCCCTTGGTGGTTTTCGGAAGGGTTGGCGCGCGTAAAGATCGGAGAGAAGTGGGGATTCATTGACACGAAAGGGGAGATCGTCATTAACCCCCAATTCGACCACGCTTGGTGGTTTTCGGAGGGCTTAGCGCGTGTAAAGATCGGCGACAAGTATGGATTTATCGACGCTAAAGGACGCTACGTCATCAACCCGCAGTTCGACGACGTTGGGTGGTGGTTTTCGGAAGGGTTGGCGCGTGTAAAGATCGGAGAGAAGGTGGGCTTTATTGACACGAAAGGGGCCATCGTCATCAACCCGCAGTTCGATGACGCTTGGTGGTGGTTTTCGGAAGGCTTAGCGCGTATAAAGATCGGAGAGAAGGTGGGGTTTATTGACACGAAAGGGGCCATCGTCATTAACCCCCAATTCGACGACGCTTGGTTGTTTTCGGAAGGCTTGGCGAATGTAAAGATCGGCGACAAGTGGGGATTCATTGACACGAAAGGGGCCATCGTCATCAACCCGCAGTTCGACGACGTTGGGAATTTTTCGGAAGGCTTGGCGTATATAAAGGTCAGCGACAAGTGGGGCTTTATTGACACCAAAGGGGCCATCGTCATTAACCCACAGTTCGACGACGCTGGGAATTTTTCGGAGGGCTTGGCGTATGTAAAGATCGGCGACAGGTGGGGCTTTATTGACACCAAAGGGGCTATCGTCATCAACCCCCAGTTCGACGACGCTGACCCGTTTGAGTCTGACTACGCAAACCCATCTGAACAGGTGAGACGTTTTATGAGGGTTGCACAGAAGTAGCGACTAGCGGCAAGTGGAACTCATCGACATGCCATGCAAATCACAACCAGATCACCGTTGACCATGTCGGTACGCCGCTTTTGTCCCCAACGTCCCACGCCTGTACCCTTTTCGCTACACTCCAACGCCGCCGATCCCAAGCCGCCCCTCTGAGCCGACGCCATGGCACGATTTTTGCCTTATTGCGGATACCACCCCACCCGCAACCAAGGCAAAACCCATGGCCGAATTCGACACCATCGCCAAGCATCTCATCCACGCCTACCCAACGGACTTCGCCCGATTCGCCCTTCAACAGGACGACATCCAAGTCCGCGGCGTCGTCGAGACCGAGCAAACCACCGTCGAAACCCATCGCACCGATAGCCTCATTCGCGTCCATGTCGATGGCATCGAGGCGTTGGTCCATCACGAGTTTCAAACCACCGACAGCAAACCGCCCATGCCCCTCCGCATGGTCGGCTATATCGGACGCGGCATTGAGCAGCACAAGTGCCCGATCTACTCCAACGTCATCTACTTGCGCCCGGACGCCGGCCGGCACGATCCGGGGTATTATCTCCAAGAGCGACCCGGCTACCGCGTGTTGGTGCAATACAAGGTGAGTCGGCTGATTGAGCTCGATGGCCAACGCATACTTGAGGAGGGGCCTTCGGGCTTACTGCCGTTTGCGCCGTTGATGCAGCCGCCCGCGGGGATAGATGCCGAGGGGTGGTTGCGCCAGTGTGTCAACCGGGCACAACAGGTGCCGCTAGACGAATCCCGCCAGGCCAATTACTTGGCCAATCTTGCGATATTGAGCGGGTTGGTGTATAACTTAGACACGATTACGACCATCATCGCGGAGGAGACCATGTACGAGTCGTCGGTAGTGCAGTATTTCACGGAAAAGGGCATTGAGCAGGGCATCAAGCAGGGCATTGAGCAGGGCATCGAGCAGGGCATTGAGCAGGGCATCGAGCAGGGCATCGAGCAGGGCATCGAGCAAGGCATCGAGCAAGGCGGCCGAGAACGCGCCGTTGAAGATCTGCTCGAGGTGCTAGCGATTCGCTTTGGGCTGGCGGCGTCGGATCCGTTGGCCGCCCGCATTGGGGCCATCGACGATGTGCAGCGTCTCAAGCAGTTGCATCGGGCGGCCATACAGGTCTCCAGCCTTGAAGCCTTTAGACCTCTGTTAGACCAAGCCGAGTAGGCCACCGCGTAATTTCAGTTCAATTCGGAACGCGAGCGCGTCTTGCTGGCCGGACGCCGCAACAGTGGCTGTCCCACGCCGTCAGCTATGCCGACGAGCGATAGCAGTCAGATAAACTTGCTTGGAGGGACCGCAAAAATCAGCGCGAGTCTTTTCGCCATGTTTTTGCTGATAGGGCGCACGCCCCGTTCCATGTTGGAAATGTGCTGCCGCGGTAGGCCGCCTAGCTTGTCGCCCAACTGAGCTTGAGTCCAGCCGCGATTGTCCCGATAAATTTTGAGATTATCGCCGGGAGTCATGCTCAATTTAATCTGGCGATACCATTCAGTCTCAAAGACGTTTGCCATCTTGCGCTGGATAGGCTGGGGCATCTTCTCGATGCTTTTGAGGAGGCTACGCTTGACGACGACCTCATACATACAGAGAAAGTAACTAAAAAATGAGCTCAAAGCGCGAAATGGCCGCCGAGGAGAGCGCAGCCAGAGCCGCGTCATTCGCTTTGACGAATCGCTTGAACAAGCCCCGTTGCGGATACAGCGGCGACAGCCGCTCAAGAGTTTTCAAAACCTTCTAAACCACGGAGTCTCGTCATGCTACCGACTTACGCACTGCTAGCTAGCCTCGTACTAATCGCCTGCGCCGCTAAGGAAGAAGCACCTTCAGCCGAAGCCCCGCCCGCCGTCCAAGTCGCGCTCAACTGGTTCCCGGAAGCCGAGCACGGCGGCTTGTACGCGGCGGCTGTCCACGGATACTACGCAGAAAGCGGCGTTGAGGTCGAAATCCTCGGCGGCGGCCCGGACGCGCCGGTCGTCCAGCGCGTGGCAACCGGTGCGGTGGCCTTTGGCATCGTCAACGCCGACGACATCCTCTACGCCCGCGCCCAACAAATCCCGGTGGTCGCGCTCATGGCTTCCTACCAGATCAGCCCGCACTGCATCATGGTCCACGAGAGCGCGGGCATCGATTCCATCGCCCAAATCAACAACATCACGTTGGCCCTAGCCCAACGCCCGGCCTTCTCGCACTATCTGCGCTGGAAATACCCATTTGAAGGCGTCACCATCGTCCCCTACCCCGGCAATGTGGCCCAATTCCTCGCCGACGAGAATTTCGCCCAGCAGGGCTACGTCTTTAGCGAGCCGTTTGTCGCCAAGGCCAAGGGGGCCAACCCCAAGGCCCTGCTCGTAGCCGACACCGGCTTCAATCCCTATGCCAGTGTGCTCATCACCACTGAAGAGCGCGTCAAGGCCGAGCCCGAACTCGTCGGGGCGATGGTCCGCGCCAGCGTCAAAGGATGGGAGCAATACCTCGCCGAGCCCGAGGCGACCAACCGACATATCAACGCGCTCAACCCCGAGATGGGTATGGACATTCTGGCTTATGGCGCGGCCGAATCCATCGCCATGATTCTCGACCCCGTAGCCCAACAAAACGGCCTCGGCAGCATGACCCTAGAGCGCTGGCAGGAGCTAGTGGAACAAATGGTGACCGTCGGCCTGATCGAAGAAGGCGTCGTACAAGCGGGCGCGGTTTTTACCAACCGCTTCTTGCCCTAGCCCGTGGCCTTTTTGCAGGACATCGCGCTCGGCCGCTACATCGCGCTCGATTCCCCGATCCATCGCCTCGACCCGCGCACCAAGCTGGGGGCCGTTGGCGCGCTGACGCTGGCGGCCTTTGCAGCACCCAATGCACTCGCCCTGCTGCTACTGGGGGCCTTCCTGCTTTTGGCCACCGTCTTGGCGCGGGTGCCGGCGCGCCTCATGCTGCGCCAGCTCAAGACCTTTGCGTGGCTCTTCCTGTTCACCTTTGGTCTCCACGCGCTGCTCACGCCGGGTCGGGCCATTTTGTCGGGGCCTTTTGAGCACGCGCTGACGGCCGAGGGCCTGCGCTTAGGGGCCTTCTTTACGGCGCGGCTGGCCGCGGCCATTGTCGCTGCTACCCTGTTGACCCTGACCACCGCGCCGATGGAAATAACCAGCGGGCTCCAGCACCTCTTCAGTCCCTTGCGCCGCTTCGGCTTTCCGGCCGGCGATCTGGCCCTGATGATCGCCATTGCCCTGCGGTTTATTCCCGTGCTCCTCGACGAAGCCGAGCGTCTGCACAAAGCCCAATTGGCGCGCGGAGCCGACTTTAGCGGCCCGTTTCTGCGCCGCATCAAAAGCCTCGTCCCCTTGCTCGTGCCCCTCCTCGTGGCGGCCTGTAGCCGCGCCGACCGCCTCGCCTTGGCCATGGAAAGCCAGTGCTACACCTGCGGGACGACGCGCACGCACTATCGCCCGTTGCGCTTTGGCCGCGCCGACGGCCTAGCCGCCTTGGCCGCCCTAGGCTTGGTCGCGTTCGTGTACTATCTGCACTAGGGCGATGCGGACGCTGCGCTTGGTGCTCGAATACGACGGCACCCACTTTGCCGGTTGGCAGTGCCAAAAGAGCGGTCGCACCGTGCAAGACACGCTCGAACAAGCCCTGTGTATCCTACTCAAAGCACCAACTCGCCTGATCGGCGCGGGGCGCACGGACGCCGGGACCCATGCCCTCGGGCAGGTGGCTCATTTCCAGACCGAGGCCGCGCTGCCCGCCGACCGGTTAGTCCGCGGCCTCAACGGCCTATTGCCCCCAGACATTGCCGTGTGCATGGCCGACGAAGTCGCCGCCGACTTCCACGCTCGCTACAGCGCGACCCGCAAGTGCTATCGCTACCGCATTCACCAAGGCAAGGCCGCGGTCAACCGCGCTCAGGTGTGGACCTATTATCCAAAGCTATCTTTGGCGCCCATGGTCGCGGCGGCGCGTGCGCTGTGCGGCTCCCACTCTTTCGGGGCCTTTTGCAAGCAAGACCCCATCCCCGAACATCAGACCTGTCGCGTCTTTGACGCGGCTTGGTTCCAACGCGGCCCCGAGCTGGTCTTTGAAATTGAGGCCAACCGCTTCCTCCGCCACATGGTGCGGATCCTCGTCGGCACGATGGTCGAAATCGGCCGCGGCGTGCGGCCGGCAACGGCCATGGGCGAGCTGCTCGCCAGCGGCGACCGCACCGCAGCCGGTGCCACCGCCCCAGCGCGTGGCCTGTGCCTGTTGTGGGTGGCATACCCCGCGAGCGCGGAAATGGGCTAGTCTAAATGGGCAGGAAATTCCAGCGGCGTCTTGAAAATTTTACCTGCGTCCATTGTGGCTTTTTCGCGCAGGGCAATGGCTACACCAATCACTGCCCCGAATGCCTTTGGAGCCAACACGTCGATGTACATCCGGGCGATCGCGCAGCGCGGTGTCGCGGCTCAATGGAGCCGGTGGGATTTACCATCAAACGCGGCGAGTACGTCCTCGTCCACCGCTGCACCGAGTGCGGCATGATCAAAAAGAACAAGGCCGCCAAAAACGACCGCTTTGACGCGCTCCTTCGCCTAGGCGGCCTCTTGCCGGACTAGCCCCAGCGCGACGCCCTCCAGCCCGGACGCTGGGGACAACAGCCTCCGCACTAAGCCGATAACCGTGCTAATCGCCTCGCTGGCCTCATCCTTAGGGGGAATATTGAACCGTGGTGCCGACGGCCTGCATGGCGGGGATGTGTGTGGTTTTTGATGCTTGGCTGAGGGGATTGTTCGTCAGATATATCCACAAGCTCAAGCCTTGCGCCTCAGCTATGGGGATCAACGGACTCGCATCCGTAATCTGGTTGTTTTGTAGATCCAGAAGTGTCATATTGGTTAGGTGTTTCAACGAATCCACACTCACAATCTGGTTGTTGCGTAGCGTCATCCTTGTCATATTGGTTAGGCGTCTCAACGAATCCACACTCGCAATCGAGTTGTTATTTAGCTCCAACGTGTCTAGTGCTGTCGCGTGTTGGAGGCCGGCCACGCTCTCAATGTTCTTATAGCTCGCGTCGAGTTCGGTCAGGGCCGCCAAGTCCGCCGGGGTCAGCGGCCCTGCCGGGCGATCCAACGCTTCCCGCATACACCGCTCCAGATTGGCGTCGGCAAACTCCACGGTGGCCGCTTGGGTGCTATCGGCGTCGGCGTCGGTTTGGGTGGTGTCGGGGTTTTCCGGGGCGGGCAGCCCGTCGGTAGCGGTATAGGTGTCGTCGCCCAAGAATTCGCATAAGGAACAGGTGGCTTTGCCCGCCGGACGAGAGGCCACCGGCGCGGAGTCCGAACAGCCCATCCAAGCACCGACGATGCCCAAAAGGACGAACGCAAGCAGGGGTTTTATCGATTTCAACGAAGGCATGTTTTGCTCCTTTGTATGGTTTGGGAAGAAATGGTATGGAGGTGTGGAAGAGGGGCATGACGCCCCAAAAGCGGCGGGGCGCATCCTAGGGCGAGACTTGGACAGGACCCCAGCCTAAGAACACGGCGTACAGACGAAGGCCGACCGGCCGCGTGCGGTTTGGGGCCACGCGGCCAGACCGACGCGACGCCCAATGGTCGCACACGATCCGTCGGCCGATGCTGAGAAGTAGAGAGTTTAGTGCTTGGTGCTAGCGGAGAATTTTCGGGAGGGGGTTAGGTTATTATTTTTCAAGGACTTACGATATATTAAATCCGACGACGATTCCAAGCACCCAACAGGGTTTTGCCCCACAGCAAAGCCCCTGCCTGATATGAAATGCTTAACCATCGTCTCGTTCATTCGCTAACCGCTGGTGCTAAGTTTGCCGCTGTAACGGGCAGGCACGGGGGCCTGCCCCAACGGAGGCCTGCCCCAACGAAATTCTTACGGGCAGGTACGGAGGCCTGCCCCAACGAAATTCTTACGGGCAGGTACGGAGGGCCGCCCCAACGAAATTCTTACGGGTAGGTACGGAGGGCCGCCCCAACTAGATCAAAGAGCGGCGCGTACTACTTGCAACCTATGGGTATGATGATTATATAATTTCTACGTTTTGTCGTTGGCAAAATTCATTTCCCGAGGTGCGCTCTTGCCCTTTATCTGGTCCCTCGCTCTGCTGGCATTGGCCCTGAACTCGGCCGGCGCGTCCATTAGCCAATCGCGCCGCACCGCCGTAGTGCAGGCCGTAGAGCGGGTGCAGCCGGCCGTCGTCAGCCTCTATGTGCGCTACCGACAGCGCGCCTATAGCCTGTACCGGCCGCGCGACCCGTATTGGAACTTTTTCTCGCCGTTCTACTACGTGCCCCAAGATCAATACCGCACCTCTACCGGCTCGGGATTTGTCGTCGATGGCGAGGGCTACATTCTCACCAACAGCCACGTCGTCGGCGACCCACGCCATGTACAGAAGATCACGGCCTCGCTGTCCGCGCCCGACGGCCGCACCTTTGAGGCCCGCTACGTGGCCTCAGACTTCAACTTTGACCTCGCGGTTCTCAAGGTAGATGACGGCAACCTGCCGGTTGCGCCGCTGGGGACTTCGGGCGATATTCTGGTCGGCGAATGGGCCATTGCCATCGGCAATCCCTTCGATTTGGGGCCTACCGTCAGCATCGGCGTCGTCAGTGCCCTAGATCGCGATTTTTCCGAACCCCAAGGCGACTACTACTATCGAGACATGATTCAGACCGATGCAGCCATTAACAGGGGCAACAGCGGCGGTCCTCTCGTCAATGCCGATGGCCAAGTCATAGGCATCAACAGCTTCATCTACACCGGCAGCGAGTACGACAGCGGCTCTATCGGCATTGGCTTCGCCATTCCCATTGACACGGCCGCCAGCTTCCTGGAGGAAATTCGCCAGCACGGCCAAGTGCGCCGCGCTTGGACCGGCATCCTAGCTGTCCAAGACATCACCGCGAATCTAGCCGAGTACCTAAAGCTCGCTTCCACCGCTGGAGCCTTAGTCGTCCGAATCACCCGCGACAGTCCGGCCGAGCGGGCCGGCCTCGAAAGCGGCGATGTGATCGTCGCGATCAACCACGAGCCAATCGCCAACGCCGACGAAGCCATTCACGCGCTGCGCGTCTTGCGAGTCGGCGAAGTGGCCGCCCTAGAGGTGGTGCGCCACAACGAGCCCTACACCCTAGACCTAACCCTTGAAGAGCGTCCCCACCGGACGCGCCGCTAGCGACGAGAAGGATGCAAAAATGAGGCAGTTCATACCCAACGCGTTCACCATCGGCAACTTGTTCTGCGGGTTCCTCGCCCTGCACTACGCCTTCAACGGCAGCTATGTACCAGCCGCTTGGCTCATCTTCTTGGGCGCGGTCCTCGACAAAATGGACGGTCAACTCGCCCGGGTCATGGGGCGCGATTCCCCGTTTGGGCTTCACTTCGACTCCATCGTCGATGCTTGCACCTTTGGCATTGTCCCCGCGGCCATCGTCTATCAGGCCCACCTGCCAACCGGCTGGGGGCTGGCGCTGGCCTTTGCATACCTGTTGTGCGGCACCATGCGTCTCGCCCGCTTCAACGCGCTTAGTCTAGAGGGCGAGCGCGGCGAATTTTACATGGGGTTGGCCATTCCCACGGCCGCGGTCTGCCTCACCCAATACGTGGTCTTTGTCAAAGCCTGGCCCATTCCCCACGCCACGCCGCTGGCCGTGCTCCTGATTTTGGTGCTGTCTCTCCTGATGGTGAGTCGGCTCTCGTACGACAGCGTTCCCAACTTTCGCGGCACTTCCTTGAGCGACCGCTTCAAGCAGCTTTACTTCATCGCCACGGTCGGGCTGATCATTTACGACGGCCTCTTTTTCTTTCCTATGATCCTCGTGTATGTCTTCTCCGGGCCGTGTCGCTGGATCTTCCGGCTCTTGCACGGCGACGTCACGCAACACGCCTGAGTTATCATGCCGCACGACAAGCCCCTCAGCCACCTGATCCTCATCCTCTTCACCTGTATGATCGGCGCCAACCTCGTCGGCGAGATGCTGCGGTTCGTCCTCATCGGCCTCGTCGGCCCCGATACCATCGTCGAGCTCGCCCTGTTGCGCTACGTGGAGTATTCCATTGGGCCGCACATGTTCAACCTCATCATCCTGTCCTTTTCGTTTGAGCTGTCGCTAAAGTTCAACCTAATCACTATGTTGGGACTCTTCGTCGGCTGGTACTACTTCCGCCACAGCTATTAAAACCATCTTCCGGGGGATAGAGCCATGTTCGGTATGGGCCATTGGGAAATACTCATCATCTTCGTCGTCATTCTGCTCATCTTCGGCGCCAAGCGCATCCCGGAGATGGCTCAGGGCTTGGGCAAGGGCATCCGCGAGTTCCGCAGCGCCATGCGCGACGTGCAGGACGAAATCGAGGTCCCTAAGCAACCCACGCCGCCAGCGGCTCCGCCGGCCCAGACCGAGGCCCAGTCCAACGACAAAGACAAAGACCAAGCCGCCTCCTAGCTCATGGCGCTCAACCAAGCCACGGCCCACGAACTCAGCGCTCGCCTGCAACAAAGGGAAATCACCGCCCGCCAGCTCGTGGAGGCCGCGCTCAACCGCATCGGCGAAATCGACGGCCAAATCAATGCGTTCATCAGCGTAGAGGCCGACAGCGCACTAGCCCATGCCGACGACATTGACCAGCGGCGCGGCGCGGGCGCGGCGCTGGGGCCTTTGGCGGGCATTCCCTTGGCGCTCAAGGATGTCCTCTGCGTCCGCGGCGGGCGCACCACCTGCGGCTCGAAAATCCTCGAACACTTCATCGCGCCCTACGACGCCACGGCCGTTGAGCGGCTGCGCACGGCCGACGCCGTCTTCATCGGCAAGACCAACATGGACGAGTTCGCCATGGGCTCGTCCGGCGAAAACTCCTATTTCGGCCCCACCTTAAACCCCTGCGACCCCGAGCGGGTGCCGGGCGGCTCCAGCGGCGGCTCGGCCGCGGCCGTAGCGGCTGACGAAACCATCCTCGCCCTCGGCTCAGACACCGGCGGCTCAGTGCGCCAACCAGCCAGCTACTGCGGCGTCGTCGGCCTCAAGCCCACCTACGGCCGCGTCTCGCGCTACGGGCTGATCGCCTACGCTTCGTCGCTCGACCAAATCGGCCCGGTGACCAAAGATGTCCAAGACGCCGCCCTCCTGCTCCAAGCCATCGCCGGGCACGATCCCCGCGACTCGACTTCGAGCACCGCGCCCGTGCCCGACTATCGGGCCGCGCTCAACGGGGCTATCGGCGGCCTGAAAGTGGGCTTGGCCCGCGAGCACTTTCCCGCCGCCCTCAACGCGGAAGTAGCCGCAGCCGCTGAAGAGGCCGCCAACGCCCTCGCAGAGGCCGGGGCCGAGCGCGTGGAGGTCCAGCTGCCGGTGGCCGGCCACCCTGAATACTGCATCAGCACCTATTACATCATCGCCATGGCCGAGGCCTCGGCCAATCTCGCGCGCTACGACGGCGTCAAGTACGGCCATCGAGCCGAGGGCAGCGCAGACCTGCAAGCGCTGTATGTGCAGACGCGCAATGAGGGCTTTGGCGAGGAGGTAAAGCGCCGCATCATGCTCGGCACCTACGCCCTGAGCGCCGGCTACTACGACGCGTACTACCGCAAGGCCCAACAGGTGCGCACCCTGATCCGCCAAGACTTTGCCCGCGCTTTTACCGCCTGTGACGTCCTGATCTCGCCGGTGGCCCCCACCCCGGCCTTCCGCCTCGGCGAACAGCTTGACGATCCCTTGCAGATGTACCTCAACGACATCTACACGGCCGCGGTCAATCTCGCCGGGATTCCGGCCATATCCGTGCCCTTTGCCCGCAGCCGCCGCGCCCTGCCCATTGGCGTCCAACTGTTGGCCCCCCCGCTCAAAGAGGCTCGCCTGCTGCGCGCCGCCCATGCCCTTGAACGGGCCGCGGCCTGAGCGAGCAAACCGGAGATCAAACCATGCGATACTGCGCCCTCGCGGCCTGCATCTTGCTTTCGACCGTGCCGCCCGCTGCGGCGATCAACCCCAACGCCGGCACCACGGGCTTCAACTTTCTCAAAATCGGCGTTGGCACCCGCGCGGCCGCGCTCGGTGGGGCCTATGCGGCCGTGCCCGGCACCATTGAGTCATCGGCTTGGAATCCCGCCGGGCTTTCCGGCTTAGACGAGCGCACGGCCGCGCTGGCGTACAACAGCTATTTCGTCGATTCCCAAGCCGGCTTCGCCTCCATCGCCGTCCCCAAGGGGTCGCGCGTCCACGCTCTGAGCGTCCACTACGTCTCCCACGGCGACTTGCTGGAAACCGACTTGGAAGGAAAAGTTTTGGGGACCTTTTCGGCCACCGATCTCGCCGCTTATCTGTCCTTTGCCCAACCGCTCGGTCCCGACTGGCTGGTCCTCGGCGCGAATCTAAAAGCCGTCTATTCAACCATGGCCGAGTTTTCTGCGGACGCTTATCTCGCTGATCTCGGCCTCCTCGTCCACGCCCCGCTTGAAGGCACGACCCTCGGCGCGGCCATCGCCAATCTCGGGTTTGTGCGGTCGGGCTATACGGCTGGCTTCAAGGACTCGCTTCCGGTCCACATCCGCTTGGGGATGGCCCATCGCCTCGCGCACCTGCCCGTGCCGGCGCTCTTGGTGGCCGATTTCAACTTGCCCAACGACAATGACTCCTATCTAGCCTTCGGCCTCGAAGTCCAGCTCGCCGATGGCCTCTACATCCGGCCCGGGTACAGCACCCAATCCATCGGCAGCCGCGACGAGGGGCCGGTGGGCCTGAGCGCCGGGGCCGGTCTGACCATGCGCCGCTATGCGGTTGACTACGCCTACTCGTCCTCGCTCGATTTGGGGCCAGTCCATCGGGTATCGCTCATCGGCACCTTTTGACGCGCACCATGCCCGGCCTCAGCTCGGAGCAACTTGCATTCTTCCACGCCGAGGGCTACGTCCACGTGCCCAATGCCTTGGCCGCCGAAGACTTGGACCCAGTGCAAGAGGAACTGGAAGACATCGTCGACCGAGCGGCCCAACGCCTGCTGGCGGCCGGCAAAATAGCGCGCGACTATGCGGAGTTGCCGTTTGCCAAGCGCTTGATTCCCCTCGCCAAAGCCGACGCCAGCGCCTCGGCCGGCATCAATTTCCCCGCGAATCTGGGGCCTAACATCTTCGCCTTTTTGCACAACCCCCGGCTGCTCGATCGGGTCGAATCCCTGATCGGCCCGGAAATCTACGCCAACTCCTGCCAGCACATCCGCGCCAAAGTCCCGGCCAGCACCGAGTACGCCGGTGCCTTCTCGCAAAGCGAATGGGCGCGCTCGACGGCTTGGCACCAAGACCTCGGGGTGTTGCTGCCCGAGGCCGATGACACCCTCGTGGTCACCACTTGGATTCCCCTAGTCGATGCCGACGAGGAAAACGGCACCCTGATGATTTACCCGCGCTGCCACCGAGAGCCGTTGCGCCGGCACGTGCGCCCCCCCGCGGACCAAGGCGGCAGTTTCACCATCGCCCCGGAAGAGCTGCCGCCTTGGGACCCAATCGCCATCCCGGTCCAACGCGGCGGGCTTATTGCCCTGCACTGCCGCACCCCGCACGGCAGCCAGCCCAACCGCTCGGACGCGATCCGCTGGAGCATGGACTTGCGCTGGAACGACGCCCGCAAGCCCAATGGCCGGCCCCACCTGCCGGGCCTTTTCGTCCGCAGCCGAGAGCGTCCCGAACTCGTGGTGCGCGACCGTGCGGAGTGGCTGACGGCTTGGAAATTCGCCCGCGTCTCCAGTTGCGGGGCTAGGACCTATCGCTGGGCCTGACCGCTGTCGGTAGGGGCGGTTCGCGAACCATCCCTATTGCACGCGAAGCGTTGGTCGTCCCAACAGCGTTACCGCCACCGAGGATCGTGAAGTACTCCAACTCCAACTGAATTGCACGCGAAGCGTTGGTCGTCCCAGCAGCGTTACCCGCAGTCTGCATCGCTGTGTCCCAAATGGGGCATTGTACCCGGGCGCGGCGGGATGCCGCCTTTGCATAACCCTTTGTTCCTAAAGAAATAATGGCGTAGCGGATCGCTTGGCCCGATCTTTGCAGAAGCAGGGGCATGGCCCGCATCTTGTCCCTCGTCCTCCTGCTTGGATTCGCCTCCCTAGCCGAAGCCAGCGTCGTCATCAGCGAAGTGCTCGCCGATCCACCTTCCGGGGCTACCGGCGACGCCAACCAAGATGGCCAACGCAACACCTACGAAGACGAATTCATCGAGCTGTACAACGCTGGTTCCACCTCGGTCGATATAAGCAACTGGCGGCTGGGCGACAGCAAGCCGCGGAGCACCCACTTCCAATTCCCGGCTGGCGCGGAGATCGCCCCCGGCTCGTACGTCGTCCTCTTCGGCGGCGGCACTCCAACGGGATTCACCGTCCCCGTCTATACCGACGACGGACGCATTGGCGACGGTCTGAAAAACAGCGGCGAGAAAATCGTCCTGACCGACGGCAACGGCGCGGAGATTGCAAGCGTTTCGCACGACACTTGGCCCAACGACCAGTCTATCGTCCGCCACCCACCTGACAGCGGCGCGTTTACACCCCACAAAACGGCCTCGTCAACTAGGGCACCCTTTTCGCCCGGCCGCGCCGTCAATGACTCGCCGGCCGAGCCACCTGCCGAACCGCCTGCCGAACCGCCAGCCGAGCCGCCAGCCGAGCCACCTGCCGAGCCGCCGGCCGAACCGCCGGCCGAACCGCCAGCCGAGCCCCAGTCCCCCCAACCGGACTACCCGCTCTTCATCAGCGAAGTGCTGGCCGATCCGCCTTTGGGAGCGGCTGGCGACGCAAACCAAGATGGCGAGCGCCACACCTCTCAAGACGAATTCATCGAGCTGTACAACGCCGGTTCAACCCCCATCGACCTAAGCGGCTGGCGGCTGGGCGATAGCAAGGCGTTGAGCACCCACTTCCAATTCCCGCCCGGCGCGGTAATCGCCCCCGGCTCGTACGTCGTCCTTTTCGGCGGCGGCAGCCCAACGGGATTCGCTGTCCCGGTCTATGCCGACGACGGAAAAATCGGCAACGGCCTGACCAACAAGGGCGAGAAAATTAGCCTGACCGACGACACCGGCGCGGAGATCGCCATCGTCTCACACGGCACTTGGCCGAGCAAGCAATCCCTCGTCCGCCATCCACCTGACGGCGACGTGCTGGTCCCGCACAAAACTGCCTCCACGGTCAAAGCCCTCTTCTCGCCCGGCCGCACGCACATCATCCCCAAACCGGACTATCCGCTCTTCATCAGCGAAGTGCTGGCCGATCCGCCCTCGGGGCTCCGCGGCGACGCCAATCGAGACGGGCAGCGCGACTCCTACGAAGACGAGTTCGTTGAGCTGTACAACGCCGGGCCGATTGCCATTTCCTTGGCCGGCTGGCGGCTGGGCGACAGCAAGCCGCCGAGCACCCACTTCCAATTTCCCTCCGGCGCGGTCATCGCCGGGCACTCGTACGTCGTCCTCTTTGGCGGCGGTATGCCAACGGGATTCACCACCCCCGTCTATACCGACGACGGGCGCATTGGCAACGGCCTGACCAACAGCGGCGAGAAAATTAGCCTGACCGACAACAACGGCCACGAGATCGCCACCGTCTCGCACGACGATTGGCCCAAAGACCAGTCCTTCGTCCGCATCCCAGTCGCCGGGGGCACCATGGTTCCGCACAAAACCGCTTCCCCGTCTGGAGCACCCTTCTCCCCCGGACACGCTTCGGACACGCGGCCGGTCATCACCTATCCGCTTTTCATCAGCGAAGTGCTGGCCGACCCGCCAGCGGGGGCGACTGGCGACGCCAATCGAGACGGGCGGCACGACCCCCACGAAGACGAATTCGTCGAGCTGTACAACGCCGGGCCCGTGCCCATCGCCCTCGCCGGCTGGCGATTGGGCGACGCCGGGGCCTTAAGCGATTACTTCCGCTTTCCGCGCAAAGCGGTTCTGGCCCCGCGCTCGTACGTCGTCCTCTTTGGCGGCGGCAAGCCCTCGGGATTCACCATCCCCGTCTATACCGACGACGGGCGCATCGGCGACGGCCTGCAAAACAGCGGCGAAGCCATCCACCTGATCAACGATCACGGCCATGAGGCCGCGTCCCTCTTCCAATCCACGTGGCCCGACACCCAATCCTTGGTCCGCGTCCCCTCGGCCGGCGGCGCGCTGGTTCCGCACAAAACCGTCTCCCCGACCGGGGCACCCTTTTCCCCTGGGCACGCCCCGGACACGCGGCCGGTCATCGTCCATTCCCTCTTCATCAGCGAAGTGCTGGCCGACCCGCCAGCAGGGGCGGCTGGCGACGCCAACCAAGACGGGCGGCACGACCCCTACGAAGACGAGTTCATCGAGCTGTACAACGCCGGCCCCGTGCCCATTGCCTTGGCCGGCTGGCGGTTGGGCGACGCCGGCCCCCTCGGCGATTACTTTCGCTTTCCGCGCAACGCGGTCGTGGCTCCGCGCTCGTACCTCGTCCTCTTTGGCGGCGGCCAGCCCTCGGGATTCACCGTCCCCGTCTATACCGACGACGGACGCATTGGCGACGGTTTGCAAAACAGCGGCGAGTCCATTCACCTAATTGACGATCGCGGCGATGAGGTCGCGTTTCTCTCCCAATCCACGTGGCCCGACGACCAATCCCTGGTCCGCGTCCCAGCGGCGGGCGGCGCGCTAGTCCCGCACAAAACCGCCTCCCCGATCTACGCTCCCTTTTCCCCGGGACAGGCCCCAAAGACGCAGACTAAGAAACCAGAAAAACCCAAACCGCCGCCCATCCCCAAGCCGATCTACGCCCTCTTCATCAGCGAGGTGCTGGCCGATCCGCCTTCCGGGGCGGCTGGCGACGCCAATCGAGACGGGCGGCACGACCCGTACGAAGACGAATTCGTCGAACTCTACAATGCCGGTTCCACCTCGGTCGATCTAAGCGGCTGGCGATTGGGCGACACAGCCTCCCTCTTGTCGTACTTCCGCTTCCCGCCCGGGGCGGTGATCGGCCCCCGATCGTACGTCGTCCTCTTTGGCGGGGGCAGCCCCTCGGGGTTTGCCGTCCCCGTCTATACCGACGACGGGCGCATCGGCGATGGCCTACAAAACAGCGGCGAAGCCATTCACCTGATCGATGGCACGGGCGAGCCGGTGGCTGGCGTCTCCCTACCCACTTGGCCCGACGACCAGTCCATCGCCCGCTATCCGCCCGACGGCGGCGCGTGGGTCCCGCACAAAACCGCTTCCCCGACCGGGGCGCCCTTTTCGCCCGGGCGAGCTGTAGAGCGAGTGTCCGAATTCGCGACCAAACCGCCCGGTCCGGCCTCCTCCCTCCAAGTTTGGCCCAACCCCTTCAACGCAACCGCCCACCTCGGCTTCCACCTCAGCCGGGCCGCATCCATCTGCTTGGCGATCTACAACGTCCAAGGCCAACTCGTGCGCACGCTCGTGGACGCGCCACTCCACGCGGGCGTCCACCGGATGCTGTGGGATGGCCGAGACGACCGCGGCCATGCAGCCGCCACCGGCCCGTACTTCGCCCGCTTCCGCAGCACCCATACCCCCCCGCGCTACGCCAAGCTCGTCCTCCTCCGCTGAGGCCGAGCTTGCTGAGGGCTGAGAGAATGGATACCATTCTTTCTGCAATCAGGAGGTCGTCTGATGCCTAAGAAAATGCTTTTAGAAAAGGCTTTCAGTAGTGAACTGGCGCCGTGATCAAATGCTGCTATTCGGCTCCGAAGCGACGTCGTCCACAGCGCAGAACAGCAAGGCAGAGTTTCTGGTCGCCCTCAAAAGCACTGGCAAACTTGACTACAAGAGGTATCTGGGGTCGCCGCTTCGGTATGCAGGAGGCAAGAGCCTTGCAGTCGGGTACGTCGTAGAACGCCTGCCGGAAGGGTTGGAGCGGCTCGTTTCGCCGTTCATCGGCGGGGGATCGGTGGAAGTTGCCTGCGCCCGCGAGTTGGAATTGGAGGTGGTGGCATACGACGTGTTCGACATCCTCTGCAACTACTGGCGCGTACAATTGCGGAACGCCAACGCCCTCTACCAGCGGTTGCAGAAATTCAAACCCAACCGTCAAACGTTTGCCCGAGTGAAACGCCGCTTATCGGCGCATTGGCAGGAGGGCGACCGGCTGGATCGCTACGATCTCGCCGCGCACTACTACTTCAACTCCAATACGTCGTACGGTCCGCACTTTCTCGGATGGCCTTCCGACATTTACCTGAACGCCAAGCGCTATCAGACCATGATCGAGAAAGTGCGCGACTTTCGGGCCGCAACGCTTTCCGTTCAGTGCTTCAGCTTTGAGGAAGCGATCAAACGCCATCGAAACGACTTTCTCTACTGCGATCCTCCGTACTATCTCGAAGAGGGGAAGACCTTTGTCGGCATGTATCCGCACCGGAATTTCCCGATTCACCATAAGGGATTCCGGCACGAACTGCTGCGCGACCTGCTCCTAGCTCACAAGGGCGGCTTTGTGCTCTCGTACAACGACTGCGATACAATTCGGAAATGGTATTCCGACTGCGAAATGACGACCCCTACATGGCAGTACACTTTCGGGCAGGGCGATACGCGGATCGGCGCGAACCGGGAAAAGCTCAACGGAGGGTCGCACGTCAAGGCATCGCACGAACTGCTGATCTGGAGACATCCATCGTCCACAATGCGTCAGCTCGGTACACGACCCCTGCGTTAAGTCCGCCTTTTCTGCGGTTCCTGCTGAATCGGGATCGAGGGCAAGATGCCCTCGATCCACGGAAGGCGGGCCGGTACTGCCGCGTACTTAGGTGCGTCAGGTTTGGTAGGCGTGCTTAAACTCGTGCAATAAGGCCCGCATCTTTTCCACCTGCTCCAAATCGACCGTCTGCTTACACCGCATGGCCCCCCGGAGCATCTTGTGCAAAAGCACCAGCTTGCCGGTGTATGCGGCCATAGCCTCGTCGCCTTCTTCCACCTCCTTGAGCCGCTGCGTCATAAAGTACTGGGCGACGACGCGCTGGATTTTGTTGGCGTGATCTTCTTTGGTGGCCACCCACCGCGCTAGCTGGTTCGCGCTTTGGGCGTCGGTCTGGTCGGCCAGTGCCGCGATCTGCGCCATGGCCTTTTCAATGGTCGTGAGATCTTCCTCCAGCGCGGCAAACCGCGCATCGTCCCCGTAAACGCCGCAGGGAATTTCGCAGTGCGCCAACAGCGGGGCGGGCGCGGCCAACAGACAAAAGGAGATCGAGAGCAACAATTTTCTACGCTTCACAAGGGCCTCCTTGGCAAAATGGTCCGTGATATGGGCAAGGCATTATAGGGCGATTTCGACAGCGCGGCAATTTTCGCCCGGGCCTAATCGCGCCAAGTGCGCGAGTCTGCGCGGATGAACCAGCGGTTGATCGCGCCATCCGCGTCCAAATCCGTGGCTTCCTCGATCCGCGCCTCAAACTGGTGGTCGGTCACTTGGATGACCGGCGGCCAGCGAAAGTGCTGCAAGACCCGCGCCTCCATGCCGAGCGAGTCCACGCTGGCCGCATAGCGACCGTGGGCGCGGCGAAAATTCTGTTGGCGATAGTAAATCCCGCGCAAGACGCGCTGGGCCTCCTCGGCCACGGCCGGACGAAAGGGCACCTTGTGCCGGCCGACGACCTCGGCGGCAAACTGCACAAAGCCCCACTTTTCCGGGTAGTGCATGTCGATCAGCCCTTGCGGCGACCAGACCCAGTTGTCCGGGCTGCGGCCCTCCACCTTGACGTACTGGCCCACATCGTCGGCCAAGGCCCATTGCACCCGCGAAAAATTGATCCGCCAGTGATCGCCATCCACCGGCGGTGCCTTCTTATGCGTGGCCTCGGCCAGCACGGCCCACGGAAAGGCCAGCTCCACGGACCAGCCTTGGTCCTCGTCGCTGGGGTCGTTGATGCTGCCCCACACGCGCACGGCCGTTTGCAGGCCGGCGATGTCCCAAGCCCCGATAAAGGGGCCGCCGTCGCGGTAGGGCTTGATCATCAGTAAATCCCACTCCGTGCCGAGGGCGTTGATCTCAAACTCGTAGTACTGATGCGTATCGCCGTCCGGGTCGATAAAGACTTCAAAGTCGTTTTCTTGGTATATCGTCGCATCGCGCTGCGCGATGGTAGCCCACACGTGGGGCTCCTCCAAGTCAGCGGCGATGTACAAATACTCGTCGTCCCACAGCATCTTGGCCCGCGTCTGCAAGCGCGGCGCAGGCCGGCGCTCGCCCTCGATATCGACAAAGGGCGCGGTCCAATCCGCCCGCTGCCAAGACAGCTCGTCGAGATGGCCGTCAATGGCGATGGCCCCGGCCGTGCGATGCGCCACATATATCCGCGGCTCTATGCTTTCTACGTAGTCAATGTCAAAGCGCGGTTGCCCCTCGGCGACCGCTGCCAGTACGGCCGCGCCCAACAAAGCCCAATGCACCATGTCTCCTCCTTTGTTCGCTCGCTTTCCGAGCCTGACGCCATTGCCTACTTTTTGACGGCACCGCATAGATCATTCACGCAAAACAGGCGCGCCATGACCGACAAATTGGCCCTCTACAAGAGTGGCATGAACAAATTCGCCCGGCAAGCCTTTGCCGAGGCCCTCGACGACTTAGCCCAAGCCATCGCCCTCGACCCGCAATTTGCCGATGCCTACCAAGCGATGGCGCATTGCCACGAGAAATTGGGCGACCTCGACCAAGCGCTCAGCGCGGCGCAAAAGGCCGCCGAGCACCAGCCCGACGACTTCCTCGTCCACACCAGCCTCTCCATGTTCTACCAGCGCAAGGGCATGATCGCCGAGGCCGAACGGGAAAAGGCCATCGCCGCCAAGCTACAGATGGAAAACCCCCTGTAAGCGCGTGCAACTCGGCCCTCACCAGCTCAATTCCTTCCGGGACGATATGCCCATCCTCACCCTAGCGCCGATGGCCGGGGTGAGCAACTGGGTGTTCCGCCTGATATGCGCCCGCCTCGGCGCCCGGTTGGTCGGGGTCGAATTTATCAACTGCCGCGCCATTGGCATCCGCTCGCGCAAGAGCCTCCAGATGCTCGACTTTTCCGACGCGCCCATCTACGCCGACACCGGCCTCTCCCTGCTGGCCGCGCAAATCTACGGCAACGACATCGACCTGATCGCCAATGGGGCGCGGGAATTTGAGCGGCGCGGAGCGCAGGTGGTGGATATAAACTTTGGCTGTTCCGTCCCCAAGATCGTGGCCAAAGGCTGCGGTGCGGCGTATTTGCGCGATCTCGATCGGCTCTACCAAGCCGTTGAGCGCACCGTCAACGCCGTGTCTGTGCCGGTCATCGTCAAGACGCGCCTCGGCTGGGACGAGGATCAGATCAACATCCTCGAAGTGGTACGCCGCTGCGAGGACGCCGGCGCCCGAGCCGTGGCCATTCACGCCCGCACGGTCGTGCAAAAATACAAGGGCCGCGCCAACTGGCACTGGATCGGCCGGGCGGTCGCGGCCTCGGCCCTGCCCATCATCGGCAACGGCGATGTGCTCACCCTCGACGACGCCCGCCGCATGCAGCGAGAAACGGGCTGTGCCGCGGTCATGGTCGGTCGAGCGGCCTTGGCCAATCCGTGGCTCTTTTCTGGCCGCAACGGCGCGACCCTCGCCGAGCGCATTCACTTGGCGCTGGAGCAGCTGCGCCTGATGGCCGCGTACAAAGGCGAGCGCGCCGGCGTCCGCGAGACGCGCAAGCACCTCGCGCTCTACTTCAAGAGCTTGCCCCGCGCCTCTGCGCTGCGCCGCCGCCTGCTGACGACCGCTTCATTGGCCGAGCTGGCCGAGCTGCTCGCCGCGTGGCAAGAGCCAGCCGAAGCCGAAGCCGATCTCACCCTGTCGGCCGCCGAAGCCGAGGCCCTCGCGTGGGGCGGGAACGGGTAGATCGATAGGAGTACCCTTGCATATCATCACGCGAAAACGCCTGAACGAAGTTCCTCATGCAGAGAGCGAATATCAACGGCTCGTGGCTGTATTGGACGATCTGATTTAGGAATTACACAAAAATCGGCGTGGTTTATGTTACATCGCATCCGTCAAGCCTACGAGCTAGATGCGCCTTTGCTGGATGGACCCATAGAGATCGACGAAACCTATGTCGGCGGCAAAGAGAAGAATAAGCATGAGAGTAAGAAGCAACATTCGGGGCGCGGTCCTGTTGGTAAAGCGATTGTCGTAGGTCTCAAGGACCGCGAGACCAAGCAGGTGCGGGAGCAGAGGATGATCGGTAAGCGGTTGATGTACGCGTATTTGATTGCTGACTGATCGGCTAACCACTGTCTAAATCTGGATGCTCGACAGAAATACCCTCAAGATCGAGAATTGCATCCCTCAATTCTATTGCAAGAACCTCCTGTATATTTTGTAGAGATAATCCTCTATTAAAAGCGCAATCCTCAATTTTTGTATTCATATCATCGTCAATAAAGTCATGCGGAAGCCCTAACGCTTCTTTGTTTTCTCTCCTTACAGCATCAAAACAGAATCTTTGTATTCTATAGGGCCTACTCCCTTGAATAAGATTTTGCACCTGTTTGGATTTCTCCGAGGCCCACAATTTTGCACCCAAATCTCCTGATACCGATTGACCTAGTTCGGTTAGACTTAATGGGCTTTGACTGCGTACAACAGGAGAATCAATTTTTCCAAGGATATGATTTACCTTATCCCTTATATCGTCCAATATGGGCTTGGTATCACCCTTAAACTCAATCATTCTTCCAACCCAAATAAATATGGTGGCTAGTGCGCTAACGGTCAGTATAATCGCGCTTATCCACGTTCCTAATGT
Organism: Candidatus Latescibacterota bacterium; assembly: GCA_965242865.1. Taxonomy (GTDB): domain Bacteria; phylum Latescibacterota; class UBA2968; order UBA8231; family UBA8231. Next base: position 1,438,239 of record CBDETK010000013.1, on the reverse strand, counting down.
CCACCATGCAGGAGTTGTAGCGACGGTCGCGGTCGCAGCGGAACTCTCCATCTTCATCTCTCCATCGAAAAAGGTACAAGCCTCCAAAAAACAAAGGCTTAGACCTATTCCCTTTATCGCCTTATAATTGCCACAATCGTAGGGCGTCTCTGACCCTCGATCTCCCCTTGTGGCTAAGAATTAGGACACTATATAAGGTAAATTACAGGGATCATCAAGTCAAAAACAGGGAGCTATCCCTATTTTTAGCCATGTAGCTAGCTGGTCGCCGGGGAAGGTGATACGACCATTGTTGATCCCATAGGAGACTTGTCCATCCTCTGGCTCAGTACCGATGTAATCCCATGAGTAGGTGAAGTATTCCCAGCGGCCCTTATTGAGCACGGTCGCCGTCAAGCCTAGCCGGGACCACGAGACGCATCTGTACTAACGCTATCTCGGCTTGACCCGTGTGAATGCCTTGCCTTTACTCAACCCGTTCTGCCGTCGCAACGCAACAACGCAAATCGCGAGTGTTCCAATGAAAATCAAATCCATCGATCTCGTCCGCGTCGAACGGCCCGATGGCCCGGCCCTCCGCGCCCGTTCCCAAGCTGGCTCGACGCTCTCCGCTTCAACCGCCCCCGCCCAACAAAGCCGCCCCCGCCGCAAGGCTTGGCCCACCGAAATCGAAGTGGCCAACCCCATGTCGCGCTTTCCGCGCTTCAAGCCGCGGCGTCAGCTCTACGCCGCTCGGCAATGGCCCGGCTTTGCGGTCAAAGTCACGGCCGAGGACGGCACTTGGGGCTTGGGCACGGCCGCCGGTCGGCCGGTCGCGGCCGTAATCGAAGACGCCTTTGCCCACATCCTCGTCGGCGAGGACTGCCTAGCCATCGACAAGCTGTGGGACATGATGTTCCGCGTCTCCAAGCCCTTCGGCACTGTCGGCATCGCCACCGTCGCCATCAGCGCCGTGGACTTGGCCCTGTGGGATCTGGCCGGCAAGCTGCAACAAAAGCCCGTGTACGAGCTCATCGGCGGCCCGGCTCGGGAGCGCATCTTCACCTACGCCACGGGCGACGACGTCGATTGGTATCGCGAGCTGGGCTTCAAAGCCTTCAAACTCCCCTGCCAATACGGCCCGGCCGATGGCCTGTGGGGCCTCGACCAAAACGAGCGGCGGGTGGCCGAAGTCCGTGCATTCGTCGGCGCCGACTGCGAGCTCATGCTCGACTGCTACATGGCCTTTGACGTCGAATACAGCGTCCGCCTAGCCGAGCGTCTCCGGCCCTACAAGTTGCGCTGGCTGGAGGAGTGCTTGATCCCCGAAGACGTCAAAGGGCACATCCAACTCAAAGAGCGCCTGCCGTGGCAAACGCTGGCCAGCGGCGAGCACTTCTACACGCCCTACCCGTACCAACAACTCATCGAGCACCGCGCCCTCGATGTGCTCCAACCCGACATCCACTGGGTCGGCGGGCTGACCGCCTGTATCAAAATCTGCCATCTGGCCGAGGCCGCTGGCCTCGAAGTCTGCCTCCACGGCGGCGGGCGCGACCCTTACGGCCAGCACTTGACGTGGGCCATGCCCAACACGCCTTGGGGCGAATACTACATCGGCTCAGACCCAGGGGTTCCGCTAAAAGAAGTATCCGAGCCGGGGGCGCTGGTGCCCCAAGACAGCTATCTGGAATTTGTGCCGCGGGGGCCGGGGTTCGATTTGGGGATCGAGGAGGATTGGCTGGTGCCGTTCCGGGCCTAGTTTATTGGCTGCGTTTGGGCAATTGCTTACCATTTATTTATTGTAAGCCCAAAGCCCATGCTGCTCGTCCCTCGTTTGCGCCCTACGGAAGCAGAGCCATCATGCGCGTCCCCATCACTGCCTTGTCGATCCTAATTTTCGCGCAAAGCACCGCCGCCCAGATTTCCCACTGGCAGCTCGGCGGCAGCGGCCTAGCTTGGAGCGAAAACGACACGACCCGCCTCTTCATCGACTTTGCAACCACCCCCAGGGCTATCCAGCCCACGTACTTCACGCTTGACGAGACGGTTTTTTCCCACATCGACAATTGGGCCTTCTGGCGCGACCCCAGCGACCGCGTCTTCGATTACCTAGACGGCGAAACCCCCCGGATGTGGAAGTGGAATCACGGCGTCCCCGACCCATCGGAAAACGGCTCGTGGCTCATTGACGGCGACCCTATCACGTACAACCCGCCCAAAGCCGACCGCATTGAAAAAGAAACCTTCACCATGGATTTGGCCGTTTTGGTGCCGGCCGTGGCCTTCGGCTTTATCCCGCCCAGCGAGGGCTTTCGCTCCGACGGCACCCCGCTGCAAACGGACTTCGTCCCCGCCTTTCAGGTGACCGCGGCCGTAGCCCCCGAACCCCCGGTGCTCGAAGGCAACGTCAACCCGCTCTCCACCGTCATCGCCGACATCAATTCCAATTTTGAACCGAAGGTGCGCATCGACTTTACTCGTCAGTACCTGCGCTTCTTTCGCTACCGCCGGACGCTGTCGCTACTCGACGAGGACGCCCAAGCCAAGAGCGGCAATGTGGCCATCGCCCTCATCGGCTCCATCAGCGAGTTCCAGCTCTTTGCCCAAGGGGTGCCCCAGCAGGCCATTTACAAGACCAAGATAATCCACCTCGGCGAGCCAGTGAATTTCGGGCGGCTGTTCTGGCGGGCCACGAAATTCCGCATGGTCAATGGGACCGCAGTGGAAGCCCCGGATGTGGCCGCCCGAGTCAAGGTCGAGGTGCGCACCGGCCTAGACGACGACCCGGCCGTCTATCACGAATACATGGACACCGGGCTGGAGCGGGTGGTGGCGCGCGATCACTACGAAAACGCCCTCCGCACTCGGTTTGTGCGCATCACGGCCGCAGACGACCTGAGCGAACGCCAGCCCAAGCCGGGAGTCCGCGCGTCCATTGGCTACGATTCGGATCATTGGACGTTCTGGTCGGCGCCCTTTGTCGAATCGGGCCAACCGATCAACCTGCGCAACGGCGCGTACTTGCAGTTCCGAGTCGCCATGGAAAGCGATTCCTTTGACGACTTCGCGCGCCTCGACTCGTTGTGGATCGAGACCGCTCCGCTGTTGGCCACGACCGTGCGCGGCGAAGTGGCCGCCACCGACGACCCCCAGCCCGTCAGCGGGATTACCCAAGTTCCCTTGGGCGAAACCATCGAATTCGTCTATGACCTCCAAGCCGATTTCGCAGCGGTGGATGCGCCCGGCTTCGACCTGTTGCGCCTGCGCACCGGGCACCAGACCGAACTCAAGAGCCTGCAACTCGGCCAAGGCCGCCGAGAAACTGCGCCGGCCGCGGTCACCCCAGAGCCCGAGGGCCTGCTCATCCACCTGCCCGAGCGCATCACCCGCGCCAATAACCCGCCGATCCGCATCGTCTTTGCCACGGAGGTCTTTGAGTTCGCGACCACGTTCCAGAGCGAAGTCCTAGACAGCGACCGCGACGTTCTGCCGCAACCGGTCGTCGGCGCCGATGTGGGCGAAGCCCTCTCGACCAACAGCCTGCGCGTGTTCGGCACCACCGCGCAAAAAACCGCTTTTATCCAGAACCTGACCTTTTCCCCGCCGGTCTTTTCGCCCAACGGCGACGGCATCAACGACGAACTGCACGTGGCCTATTCGCTGTTTCGCCTGCCCCAAGCCGTGCCGGTCGTCCTCGCCATCTATAGCCTCAACGGCCGGCGCGTGGCCTCCATCGAGGCCGGCTTGCAAAACGCCGGCCCGCAGCACCTGCGCTGGGACGGGCGCGACGAAACGGGCCGGCTCCTGCCGCCCGGCCTTTACCTGACGACCTTAGACCTGCGCTCGGAATTTGCCACCGAGCCCCAGCTCCGCCCGTTGGGCATTGCGTACTAGCAGAGAGCCACCAGATTCAGCATGGAAGGACTTTTCTATATCCACAATCAAAGAGGAACGAGTCCATGAGCGACGAAAGCGACGGGAAGATATGGGATCACCTGTCCCGACTTCTGCTGGTGCTTGCCATTGCGCTGGCGTCATTCGTCTATGGCAGCTTGGTGGTCTTCTATAAGCTATTTCCCTCCCGGATCATCGTCGACAGCGTAAAGACCTTGCAGACGCTGCACACGATACATACGAGCTCTAACAACGGCGAATTCTTGGACTTCACCGAGGTGCCGCTGGACAGCACGGCCGCCAACCGCTTCCAATTCGTGCAAGGCGATTCTCTTAGCGGTCCGATTCTGTGGCAGGGTGGACGCTATCAGTTCCTCGAGTATTGCCCCGACGAGGGGTGCTTAGCGGTCGAGTACGCGGCCACCGGCGAAGTCGCCCATGCCTACCCGCTTCGCAGCGCCGCACTAGAACAGGCCGCCGATGCGGCCTACTCCGGCGAGTTCCCGTATGAGGTATCTCCTGCCTCCTCGTTCGCCAGAGGTATTAAGGTGGACGCCCTATCGCGATACGCGAATGGCGACCTGCTGGTAGTTTTTCGCCAATCCGCGGCTTTCCCCGCTAGGGCGGGGGTGGCGCGGGTCGACCGCGCCGGGCATCCGGTGTGGTTCCGGCGCGATTACAGCCACCACTGGCCTTATATCGACAACGACGGCGTCGCGCTGGTGCCCGGCGCGTTGGTTGGCCGTCGGTCCATATCCTTTGAGCGAGCCGGCAAGACCATCACGCTCGAGTGCGGCACGGGCCGGCCGTATCTCGACGCGATAAGCATGATCGACGAGCATGGACAGCTCCTAAAGCGCATCAACCTGATCGACGCCTTGCGCGATTCGCCATTCGCCCACATCATGCTATCCGCCTCGAGGCCCGCAGAGGCTGCCGTACAGTGCGATCCCTTTGACCTCGGCTTTAGCGCACCGTGCGATCCCCTGCACCTTAACTTCATTCACCGGCTTGGGGACGACGCTGGCGGTGCGTGGGGCCTCGCGCCGGGCGACCTCGTGGCGTCCCTGCGCCATATCAGTGCGTTTGCCATCCTCGATGGCGCATCGGGTCGCATCAAGCGGCTGGTCCGGGGCAGCTTCTTCTATCAACACAGCGTCCAGCACCTGACGGGCTCAACCTTCCTGATGTTCGACAATTACGGCGGCGATGGCGTCCACGGGCCCTCGCGGCTGCTGATGCTCGACCTCGCCGACAGCCGGCGAGAGACGACTATCTTTCCCAACGACCGGACCCCCGAATCTCTGCGGAACCTGTTCTCCGCCTACCAAGGCGCCCTCGACATCTCGCCCGACCGCCGCCGGGTGCTGGTCACATTCACTGGGGAAGGCGTGGCCGTTGAGGTGCGCCTGGCCGATGGCGCGGTGCTGAACGTCTTCAAGTCCCTGCACAATGTGTCGAACTTGGAGCAATTTTCCGAAGAGCGACAGCAGAAAGCCGCCATATTCGTAATGAAAGGAGGACTTTTCTACATCCACAATCAAAGAGGAGCGAGTCCATGAGCGACGAAAGCGGCGGGAAGATATGGGATCACCTGTCTCGACTTCTGCTGGTGCTCGCCATTGCGCTGGCGTTATTGGCCTGCGGCGGCTTGGTGGTCGTCTATGAGCTATTCCCCTTCCCGCTCCTCTCCGACAGCGTAAAGACCTTGCAGACGCTGCACACGATACATACGAGCTCTAACAACGGCGAATTCTTGGACTTCACCGAGGTGCCGCTGGACAGCACGGCCGCCAACCGCTTCCAATTCGTGCAAGGCGATTCTCTTAGCGGTCCGATTCTGTGGCAGGGTGGACGCTATCAGTTCCTCGACTACTGCCCCGACGAGGGGTGCTTAGCGGTCGAGTACACGGCCACTGGCGAAGTCACCCATGCCTACCCGCTTCGCAGCACTGCACTAGAACAGGCCGCCGACGCGGCCTACTCCGGCGAGTTCCCGTATGAGGTATCCCCTGCCTCCTCGTTCGCCAGGGATGTTAAGGCGGACGCCCTAGCGCGATACGCGAATGGCGACCTGCTGGTAGTTTTTCACCAATCCACGGCTTTCCCCGCTGGGGCGGGGGTGGCGCGGGTCGACCGCGCCGGGCATCCGGTGTGGTTCCGGCGCGATTACAGCCATCACTGGCCTCATATCGGCAACGACGGCGTCGCGCTGGTGCCCGGCGCGTTGGTTGGCCGTCGGTCCATATCCTTTGAGCGAGCCGGCGAGACCATCGCGCTCCCATGCGGCACGGGCCGGCCGTATCTCGACGCGATAAGCAGGATCGACGGGCATGGACAGCTCCTAAAGCGCATCAACCTGATCGACGCCTTGCGCGATTCGCCATTCGCCCACCTCATGCTATCCGCCTCGGCGCCCAGCCGGCTTGCCGCACCGTGCGATCCTCTACACCTCAACTTCATTCACCGGCTTGGGGACGACGCTGGCGGTGCGTGGGGCCTCGCGCCGGGCGACCTCGTGGCGTCCCTGCGCAACCTAAGCGCGTTTGCCATCCTCGATGGCGCATCGGGTCGCGTCAAGCGGCTGGTCCGGGGCAGCTTCTTCTATCAACACAGCGTCCAGCACCTGACGGGCTCAACCTTCCTGATGTTCGACAATTACGGCGGCGATGGCGTCCACGGGCCCTCGCGGCTGCTGATGCTCGACCTCGCCGACAGCCGGCGAGAGACGACTATCTTTCCCAACGACCGGACCCCCGAATCTCTGCGGAACCTGTTCTCCGCCTACCAAGGCGCCCTCGACATCTCGCCCGACCGCCGCCGGGCACTGGTCGCATTCACCCAGGAGGGCGTGGCCGTTGAGGTGCGCCTGGCCGATGGCGCGGTGCTGAACGTCTTCCATTCCCTGCACGGTGTGTCGAACTTGGAGCAATTTTCCGAAGAGCGACAGCAGAAAGCCGCCATATTCAGAATGAAAGGACTTTCCTACATCCGCAATCAAGGAGCGAGTCGATATGGCATACATTAAGGCCGCGTACCATCGCCTGCTAAGGAGGGGCCCAATGCGACGCGCCATAATCGCCGGTCTCGTACTGACCGCCTCACTCGCGGCTGACGAGCTCGCTTTCGACAGCGCCGAAGAATGGGGCCGCTGGCAACAACCCTTTGGCTTGGTCCAAGTCGGCGAGCAGGGCCAGCTCACGCTCGTCAAATTCCGCCGGGACATCAACCTCGTGGAGGACGCGCACCGCTTCGTCCACGAAACCCGCACCCGAGGCACTGCGGTCGCCGGCGGCCTCTGGCAAGCCGGTTCCAATGCAGCCGACGCGCCGCTGGCCATCGACGGCGACCCAACGACCTATTGGCAACCCAGCCCGGACGACGCCCGCGAGGACTGGTTTATCACCATCGACTTGGGCCGTGCGGCTCTAGCCCGCGCGATTCGCCTGAAATTCCCCGACCAAGAAGGCGCGCGCCCATTCCGCCAATTCCGCGTCTTCACCACCTCGGGCGTGCGCATCTCGGCCACGGACGATCTCTTCCTCTACCGCCCGGTCTTCCGCACCACGCGCCCCAACGCCGACGCCGAAATCGTCATCCCGCTGCGCTACGCCGGCCGCGACACCGCGCTGGTGACCAACCCCGCCTTGGATTTAACGCCCGCCGAGCGCAACCACTACCAGTTGATCCAGTACATCCAAATCATTGCCGAGGAGCAAAACCCCGACGCGGCCCTCGCCGAGATCGAGGTCATCGGCGTCGGCGACAACATCGCCATCGGCACCAGCCAACGCGGCAATTTCGTCGAAGGCGATGGCACCGGCTCCACCCTCAACCTCTTTGACGCCAACCTCAACACCAACAACACCGTCACCGGCTGCCGCGGCGCGCTGTCGGAATGGGCCGAAGGCGGCACGTGGTTCCGCGCGGACTTGGGCGCGACGTTCTTTATCGACGAGATGTTCATCTACTCCATGCAGCCAGACGAAGGCACCTTGGGGTTTACCATATCTGGCACGGGGCCGGGGCACACCCTCCTCTTTTCCGACGGCACCCCGGCCACGGGCACAGCCCCCCTCGTCGAAGTGCCCGAAAACGTTGATTACGAAGAGGTCTTCACCCATCTAGCCCCCAACGCCGACAACCTGCTTTACATGCGCTACCTGTTTGAGCCGCGCAAGGCCCGCTACTTGTTCTGGCACGGGGTGAGTTGTAGGGGGTGGGGCATCGTCAAGTGGGGCGAGATGCAACTGTTCTCCCCAGGGTATCCAGCGCAAGTCGAGTTGCAGTCCGGCTTTATCAACCTCGGAGAGGAAGCCGGCGATGGGCGGCCCAAAGTCATCAAGGCCCTGCACTGGGACGCGGACCTGCCGCCGGGCACTCGGTTGCAATTCCGCTCCCGCTCGGGCAACGCGCTCGGCGCGGAGTACACCTTTTACGACAAGAAGGGCGACATGGTCACCGAGGAGAAGTGGAAGAGCTTGCCCAAAGTGATTAGAGGGCCTGTTGACTCGACCTTGGTCACGGGCGAGGACTGGAGCGCGTTTAGCAACATCTACCAGTTCTCGGGCGAGCCCTTCAAGTCGGCCAGCCCGCGCCGCTTCATCGTGCTGGAGATGATCCTCTCCACGGACGATCCCGCTATCGCCCCGACCGTCAACTCGGTCTCGGTCGAGTTTGAGGACGCCCTAGTCCAAGGCGCACGCGGTCGCGTCGCCCCCCGCGAGGCCCGCCCCAACCAAGACACGCGCTTCACCTATACCCTCTGGCCCGAGACCGACGAACTCGACCGGGGCTTTGACCGCCTGCGCTTCACCATCCCCGAACCTGTTGACCTAGGGAGCGTCTCGGTACGGGTCGGCGCGGAAGAGGTCGTGCCGACCGCCTTGGACATGCAGGCCGACTCCCTGCTCATCGCGTTGCCGCAGGCGGTCGCTGGCGACTCCCTGCAAGTGAGCTTTACCACCCGCCTGCTGCAAAACGCCACCGTCTTTGCCCTCGACCTAGGCTTGAGCGAGGCCCCGGGCCTGTGGCAGTCGGTCGAGGCGGCCGAGCGCCGCTCCAACATCGTCATGCTGCCCGAGCTGACCAGCAGCGGCCAGCTCATCAGCGATCTGCAACTCGCTTCTGCGACCATAACCCCCAACGGCGACGGCATCAACGACCGGCTCGAGGTGCGATTCGTCGCCTTCAAAGTCGAGGGCCGCGAGCCGCACGTGGAAGTCTTCGACCTCGCCGGGCGTCGAGTAGCCATCCTCGCCCCAAGCACCGGCGGCTCGCAACGCCTCTTCACTTGGGACGGCCGCGCCGCCAGCGGAGCGCGCACCGCCCCCGGCCTGTACGTCCTGCGCGTCAATCTGGGGGCCGATGCCGGCCACGACACCGCGCTCCGCACCATCGCCGTGGCCTACTAACGCGAAGACCTATCGGTGCGGGCGAGCGGTACTGGCGGCCTTGTCAACGAAACCTGAATCGCGTCTAAGTTGTATCCTTGACCTCTCACAACAGTATCGTACATTGACACTATGCGCCTCAGCGGCAAACACCGCCAAACGCTCCAAGCAGTCTTTGCAGATCCCATTCGCGCCAACGTGAAGTGGGTGGACATTGAGCATTTATTGCGGGCACTTGGGGCAGAATTGACGGAAGGACACGGGTCTCGCGTCCGCATACACCTCAACGGGGTGCGGGCTGTTTTTCACCGCCCCCATCCACAGCCAGATACGGACAAAGGAGCGTTGAAGTCTATGCGACGCTTTTTACAACGAGCGGGGGCGACTCCGAAAGGATAGGAATGCGTGTTAAATCATAAAGGTTATACGGGCCGCGTTGAGTTCGACGACGAAGCTGGCCTCTTTCACGGCGAGGTGCTCGACCTCAAAGACGTCGTCACGTTTCAAGGGCGAACCGTTGAGGAACTAGAGCGGGCCTTTCGCGAATCAGTAGAGGAATACTTGGCCTTCTGCCAAGCGCGAGGCGAAGCACCGGATAAACCCTTTTCTGGCCGCTTAATGCTTCGTCTGCCGCCGGCGTTGCACCGCGAGATTTACGTGCGGGCACAGCGAGAAGGCAAGAGCCTGAACCAGTGGATTGCGGACCAATTGTCAACCGCTTGGCGATAGCGCACCGAAGGATCAAACGCTATGGCGACAACCGCGCAGTGGCATGAAGGCCATTCCCCTCCCTGACGGCGACCTGCGCTACGCCTCCGGCTTTTTGGCCCCAGCCGAGGCCGACCAATTCATGCGGCACCTGTTGGACGGCATTGAGTGGCAGCAGCACCATGTCGTCGTCTTTGGCCGCCGGCTTCCCGCGCCGCGGCTTTCGGCGTGGCATGGGTCCGCAGAGGCGCGCTACGCCTATTCGGGGCTGGCGCTGGAGCCGCGCCCGTGGACCGCGCCGCTGCGGGCACTCAAGACGCGGGTCGAAGCCGCGGCCGACAGCCCCTTCAACAGCGTCTTGCTCAACCAGTACCGCGACGGCCGCGACAGCATGGGCTGGCACAGCGACGACGAGCCCGAGCTGGGTGCCGACCCGACGATCGCCTCGCTGAGCTTGGGCGAGACGCGGCGTTTCCTGATGCGGCACAAGCACCGCGACCACCCCCCGGTCGAAATCCCCCTCGGACGCGGTGCGCTCCTCATCATGCGCGGCCCCACCCAAACCCATTGGCAGCACCAAGTCCCCAAGACTCGACGCCCGTGCGCCCCGCGCCTCAACCTGACCTTCCGCCGCATCGTTAGATGAATAAGCGGCCGAGAAAACAAGAGAGACCATGCTCCGATATCCTGCACTAATCGACTATGGCGCGCAGGATCGCGCAGATGGGCGGCTAAGTGGGCGGATCGTCAAAACCCCCTTAATGATAGGAGTTATCCGATGATGAGTCCCCAAATTGGTCGCGTCATTGCGTCCGTATTCGCAGCGGGGTGGTTGGCCACCAGCGTCCAAGGCATGAGGCTTGAGCCGCCCGTTGAGGAGGGAAAAATATACTGGACGGAGCGGGAGAGCATTCACCGCGCCAACCTGAATGGCTCCAACGTCGAAGACCTCGTCCGGGCCAGATTGAGGGCTCCATACGACATTGCCCTCGACAGGGCCGACGGAAAAATATACTGGACCGAGTATGGAGGGGAATTGCGTAAAGGATCAATCCAGCGGGCCAATCTCGACGGCTCCAACCCTGAAGTCCTCTTTGTAACAAATAACCCCAACGACATTGCCCTCGACGAGACCAACGGAAAAATATACTGGATAGAGTACGACTACGAAGCGTCGGGCACCATTAACAGGATCAACTTGGACGGCACCAACGTCGAGGTCCTCGTCACCGGGCTGAAGAATCCCAACGACATTGCCCTCGACGCGGCCAACGGAAAAATATACTGGACCGAGTACGACCGGGACTTGGGTAACGGATCGATCCGGCGGGCCAATCTCGACGGTTCTAACAGCGAAATCTTCCTCAATGAATTGGCGAATTCCAACGACATCGCCCTCGACGCGACCGACGGAAAAATATACTGGACGGACGGAGATGAATACTACCCGAACATCATCCGGCGGGCCAATCTCGACGGCACCAACGTCGAGGTCCTCGTCACCGGGCTGGAGTATCCCAACGACATCGCCCTAAACGGGGCGAGCGACAAGATCTACTGGACCCAGTGGGGCTCGGAGACAGGCAGGATCCTGTGCGCCAATCTCGACGGCACGGATGTTGCAGTCCTCGCGGAAGTAGAGGATCCGATCAACATCGCCCTCGATGCGGCCGGAGGCCGAATGTATTGGACGAGCTGGGCAGCCACCATCCAGCGCGCCGATTTGGATGGCGCGAATGCCGAAATCCTGCTCACGGAAGCAGCGGGACCGGAAAATATTGCCTTGGACCGAGCCGGGGGCCGGATATACTGGACGGAGCGAGATACCGATACCATCCGCCGCGCCAACCTCAATGGCTCCAATGTCGAAGTCCTGCTCGCCGGCATAGTCAGACCGGGAGGTCTCGCGTTGGACCCCTCTGGGGACAAGATGTATTGGACTGAAAGGGACAAGATCCGCCGCGCCAACCTCAACGGCTCCAATGTCGAAATCCTCCTCGCGCCAGACCGGCCTCCGAGCGACATTGTCCTCGACGTGGCCGGCGGTAAAATGTACTGGATAGAGGGACGATATTATTCGGGGAAAGGAGATATCCGCCGCGCCAACCTCGACGGCACGGACGTCGAAGTCGTCATCGCCGCGGTCGAAGGCGAAGTCTCTCCTGCGGTCGCCCTGGCCCTCGATGGGCTTGGCGGCAAGCTCTACTGGGCGGGATACGGTATCCACCGGGCCGACCTCAACGGAACCAACCGAGAAACCCTTCTCACCACAGGAGCCAGGGACCTTGCTCTCAACGTGGCCGAGGGCAAGATGTACTGGACGATATGGGATGAGGATACGTACACGAGCGCGATCTGGCGCGCCAACCTCGATGGTTCCCAAGTCAAAGAGCTCTTCCCCAACCTCCGCGATGTCTTTGAAGACGATTACCTCTTCGCTCCCGGTTCCGTAGAACTCGCCCTCGACGCGACCGGCGGCAAGCTCTACTGGACCGAAGAGGCCATCATTCGCCGGGCCGACCTCAACGGAACCAACAGCGAAATCCTCCTCTCGGGGAAGGTGGATATTCCCATCGACATTGCCCTCGATGTCGTTGCAGACAAGATGTACTGGACGGAATGGGATTGGACCGAGGGAGTTGGCAAGATCCGCCGCGCCAACCTCGACGGCACCAACAGCGAGGATCTCGTCCTTGCAACATGGAGGCTTCCGAGTGGCATCGCCCTTGATGTTGGCGGGGGCCAGATGTACTGGACCGAATGGGAGCCCGGAAAGGGGAGAATTCGCCGCGCCAACCTCGACGGCACCAACCGCGAAACCCTCGTGGCGACAACGGCCTCTAGGGGAATCGCGCTAGACCTGCCTCGGGGCAAGATGTACTGGACCGAAGGGGCCGGGGCGACCGGACGAATTCGCCGCGCCAATCTCGACGGCAGCAACGTCGAAACCCTCCTCGCCGATCTGCCGTGGCCTTACGGCGTCGCCCTCGACCTAATCAACGACCAGGTGTACTGGACCGACTTTGAGGAAAATACCGTCCGCCGGGCCAATCTCGACGGCAGCAACAGCGAAATCCTCCTCGCCGATCTGGTATATCCAAGCGGCATCGCCCTTGACATAGCTGGCGGCAAAATCTACTGGACGGAGTCCGGCACGTTCTACGCTTACGAGAGGAATGCCATCCGGCGGGCCGACCTCAACGGGGCCAATAGCGAATATCTCCGCGGAGGGGTCCAAGAGCCATGGGCAATCGCCCTCGATGTCGCTGGTCGCACGATGTACTGGGCGGAAGGAATAGCCATCCGCCGCGCCAACCTCGACGGAACCAACCTCGAAGAACTCGTCGCCCCTGGACGAGATTCAATAGAAGATATCGCCATTGACGCGACCGGCGGAAAGATGTACTGGGCCGACTGGGAACTGGAGGAGAGGCGGGGCAAAATCCGTCGGGCCAATCTCGATGGCTCGAATGTCGAAACGCTCTTTACTGGTGAGCCATCAAATCGCATCGCCTTGGACGCGGTCGCCGAAAAAGTATATTGGACGAACTGGAACTACGACGGGAACGGGAGTATCCAGCGGGCCGACCTCAACGGGGACAACGTCGAGACGATCCTCGCGGGGTTGGCGACTATAAGGGGCCTCGCCCTTGATGCGGCCGGGGGCCAGCTCTATTGGCTAGAGAGTACCGGCTCAATCTACCGGGCCGACCTCAACGGGACCAACGTCGAAGAGATCCTCGCGGACTTATCGGGGCCATCCCACCTTGCCCTCGACTTGACTAGGGGCAAAATCTACTGGACGGACGGAAGGGACCGCTCCCTCGACCGCACCATTCGCCGGGCGAACCTCGATGGCTCGAACAGCGAAGACCTCTTCACCGGACCGGAGTCACTGAGGGACCTCGCCGTGGACGAAACCGAGGGCAAGATGTACTGGACGGACGAGAACGGCATTCACCGGGCCGACCTCAATGGCTCGAATGCCGAAATCCTCCTCGAAAATTTGCGCTTTGTGCGGGGCATCGCCTTAGACGTCCCCCAACCTGCGCTGACGACCCAGACCGCGCTGTTGGCCAATTACCCCAATCCCTTCAACCCAGAGACTTGGCTGCCCTTTCAACTACACGCGCCCGCTCCGGTCCGCCTGATCATCTACGATGCCCGGGGGGCACTGGTCCGAGAAATCGACTTGGGCTATCGCACGGCCGGTCAGTACCTGACTAGCACCAACGCTGCCTATTGGGATGGCCGCGACCAGCACGGCGAGCGAGTCGCCAGCGGCGTGTACTTGTCTCGCTTACAGGCCGGGCCGGTTGCCCACGTGCGCAAGATGCTCTTGTTGAAATAAGGCTGCCGGCGGGAATGGGTGGACCAGCGGATAACCGGAGCGTGAAGCAGATGAAAAAGACCCTACTGTTGAACATCATCCTTTTGTCCGTGGCGTTTTCGCCGGATGGGGGCACGCTGGCTGGCGGGATTGGGGACCGGACGCGGTTGCAAGAGGCCAACAGAGGCCACCCCCGGGCGACCCTCGCCGGACACAGGGATTGGGTCGTTTCGGTGGCGTTTTCGCCGGATGGAGAAACCCTCGCCAGCGGCAGCGACGACAACGAGATCCGCTTGTGGAACGCACGCACCGGCCAACTCAAAGCGACCCTAAAGGGACATTGGGGTTCGATTCGTTCGGTGGCGTTTTCGCCGGACAGCAACACCCTCGCCAGCGGCAGCGATGACCGCACAATCCGCTTGTGGGAGGTGGCCAGCGGACAGTTAAAGGCCACGCTAGAAGGCCATACCCGTCCCGTCCGTTCGGTGGCGTTTTCGCCGGATGGAACAACCCTCGCCAGCGGCAGTGAGGACCGCACAGTTCGGTTGTGGGAGGTCGGCAGCGGCCAGCTAAAGGCCACGCTAGAAGGCCATACCCGTCCCGTTTATTCCGTAGCTCTTTCCCCTGATGGCAGTGTGCTGGCCAGCGGCAGCAGCGACAAGACGATCCGGCTGTGGGACGCCGACAGCGGCCAACTCAAAGCGACGCTGGAAGGGCATACAAGTTATGTCTATTCCGTGGCCTTTTCCCCCGACGGCAGCACCCTCGCCAGTGGGAGCCTTGATGAGACAATTCGGTTGTGGGATGCGGTTCGTGCCCAATCGCAGGTAATCCTCGAGGGGCATGAGAGCGGGGTTCACGCTGTGGCATTTTCGCCGGATGGGGCCACGCTAGCCAGCGGGAGTTCTGACCAGACGATCCGGCTGTGGGATGTGGCCCTCGCCCGGCACCAAGCTACGCTCGGAGACTTTGGGGGGGCCGTTACTTCCCTCGCATTTTCTCCAGATAGTCAGACGCTGGCCAATGGAAGCCAAGATTGTACGGTTATGCTGTGGGATATGTCTGCGGTTGTACCCGACAGCATGGACCGAGACTATACCCGCTGGGGGTTGCCCGATGGAGCCCAAGTACGCCTCGGTAAAGGGAGTATATCCGAGCTCGCGTATTCGCCCGACGGCTCTCAACTCGCAGTGGCCAGCAGTATCGGCATCTGGCTTTACAATGCGCTTACCGGCGCCGAAGTCGCGCTGCTGACGGGGCATACAGCTCCCGTAACGACCGTGGCGTTTTCGTCGGATGGCAACATGCTGGCTAGTGGGAGTTCTGACCGGATGATTCGGCTTTGGGATCCGGCCAACGGCCACCTCAAGGCGATTCTCAAAGGACATACCGGGGCGGTCAGTGCGGTGGCGTTTTCACCGGCTGGCAACACCCTCGCCAGTGCTAGTGGAAGTGCGGTCTGGCTGTGGGACGTGGCCAGCGGCCAATACAAGGCGGTCCTTAGCGGGCATCGATATTGGGTCCATTCAGTGGCGTTTTCGCCGGATGGAAAGACCCTTGCCAGCGGCAGTGAGGACAGCACGATCCGCCTGTGGAACGCGAATACCGGCGAACCCGAGGCCACTCTGCACGGCCATATAGAGGATGTCTATTCGGTGGTGTTTTCGCCGGATGGCAACACCCTCGTCAGCGGCGGTCAGGACGGCACGATCCGCCTGTGGGATACAATCAGCGGGCTGGAAAAGGCCACCCTAGCGGGTCATACGAGCCGATTGGACACCGTGATAACTTATGTAAGCAGGGACGGTGTATCCCAAGTCAATCGTAGGGTACAGGGAGGTTGGGTCTATTCCGTAGCATTTTCGCCGGATGGCACAACCCTCGCCAGCGGCAGTGTGACCGGCACGATCCGGCTGTGGAACGTGGATACCGGCCAACCCCAAGCCACCCTCACAGGGCACAGAAGTTCTATTTATTCCGCTGTCTATTCGGTGGTGTTTTCGCCGGATGGCACAACCCTCGCCAGCAGCAGTCAGGATGGCACGATCCGGCTGTGGGATACAATCAGCGGCGAATCCCAAGGCATCCTAGATGGGCACAGGAGTTCCGTTCATCCGGTGACTTTTTTTCTTAGTGGGAGCCTGCTGGCCAGTGGAAGTTATGGCAACGCGGTCCGCCTGTGGGATACAGGCAGCGGCCGACTACTAGCCACCTTGGCAGGGCATGCGGATTGGGTCAATGCGCTGGCGTTTTCCCCTGATGGAAGGATGTTAGCCAGTGGAAGTTATGACAACGCGGTCCGCTTGTGGGATACAGGCAGCGGCCGACTACTAGCCACCCTAGCAGGACATGCGGACGAGATCAATTTGCTAGCCACTTTGGTAGGACATGGGAACTGGGTCGATGCGCTGGCGTTTTCCGCCGATGGCAGTATGTTGGCCAGTGGAAGCCGCGACAAAACAATCCGCTTGTGGGATACAGCTAGCGGCCGACTGCTGGCCACTTTGGCCGGGCATGCGGACTGGATCAATGGGGTCGCGTTTTCCCCCACGGACCACATCTTGGCCAGCCGGAGTTGGGATGGGACGATCCGGCTGTGGGACGCCAACAGCGGCCAACTCAAAGCCGTCCTCCTAACCAGTGGGCATGCGATGGCGATGGCATTCTCACCCGATGGGAGTATATTGGCCAGCGGAAATGAGGACGGCATGACCCGTCTGTGGGACACCGACAGCGGCCAACTCAAAGCGACGCTGGAGGGGACGCCAAGCTGGGGGGTCATTTCCGTGGCGTTTTCGCCAGACGGAAGTACGCTGGCCAGCGGCGACCGCAACGATGATATCCGGTTGTGGGCTGTGGACCGCGGCCAACTCCTGCACACTTTATACGGGCACAGGGAGGATGTCCGTTCGGTGGCGTTTTCGCCGGATGGCAACACCCTCGCCAGCGGCAGCGACGACGAGACGATCCGGTTGTGGGACGTAGGCAGCGGCCAACTCAAAGCGACGCTGGAGGGGCATACGGAAAGCGTCAATCTGGTGGCGTTTTCGCCGGATGGGAGCAGATTGGCGAGTCGGAGTCGGGACGGCACGACCCTGCTATGGGATATGTTGCCCTACGTCACACTCCTCAATCCTGCGCCAAAGGCGATTCAGGCTTCGCCCCCACTACCGATGCAAACCGCACTACTGGCCAACTACCCCAATCCCTTCAACCCAGAGACTTGGCTGCCCTTTCAACTACACGCGCCCGCTCCGGTTCGCCTGAGCATCTACGATGTCCGGGGAGCCTTGATCCGAGAAATCGACTTGGGCTATCGGGCGGCCGGTCCGTACTTGACCAGTGCTAATGCCGCCCACTGGGATGGCCGCGACCAGCACGGCGCACAAGTCGCCAGCGGCGTGTATTTGTACCGCTTGCAAGCTGGGCCGGTCGCCCATGTGCGCAAGATGATCCTTATCAAATGAGGAGGAATGCAGCCATGTCGATTCTACCGGGAAAAGTGAGTGATTTTCTCAAGATCGCGGTGGCAGCCGCCGGGCGCGGCGATCTCCAAACGGTCCGAGCCGCCTTGGCCGAGCAGCCCGCGTGGATCCGTCGCGTCGGCTCGCACGGCCGCACCATGCTGTGGGAAGCCGCGTACCGGGGACGGCTGGCCATGGTTGATTACCTGCTCGACCGCGGCGCGGACATCCACGCCTGCGGCTGCCACTTCACGCCCCTGCTCGTCGAAATCTCCCCCTACTGCGCTGCGCGGTACAAGCACCACGACGCGGTCGCCGACCGGCTGTTGGCACGCGGGGGCGCGCCCGACATTTACACCGCAGCCTTTCTCGGCGACGGCGCTGCGGTCGCCAGCTACCTCGACCGGGAACCGCGGTTGGTAACGGCTGAGAAGGCGCAGCACGATTCCGACCGGCGCACGACGGTTTTGCACTACGCCGTCAGCGCCGGGCACCTCGACATTGTCTCAATGCTGTTGGCGCGGGGGGCCGATCCGCGGCCGTACAGCGGCTGGCTAATTCGCTTTGCCGTGTGGCGGGATCGCGCCGACATCCTCAGCGCCTTGCTCGACGCCGGGGCCGATCCAGCCCATGCCGAGGCCCCTCGTTCCGGCATCGTCAATGCCGAGATCATCGAGTTGTTGACCGCCCGCGGCGTGGCCGTGGATGTGAACCGCGCCGAAGGCGGCTGGCCGCCCCTAGTCTTTCAGGCGCGCGGCGACCGCGGCGGCAATGTCCAGCGCGTGCGCGACCTGCTCGACCGCGGGGCCGACGTGAACGCCAGGAACCACAAGGGCCAGACGGCATTGCACTGCGCGGCCAAGGCCGGGTTCGTGCCCATCGTCGCCTTGCTGCTCAACCGCGGGGCCGACGTCAACGCCAAAGACCACCAGAGCCAGACGCCGCTGGCGACTGCGTTGCGCTCAACGGTCAAAAACGCGGATCGGCTCGCGGCCGTCATCGACCTCCTCACCGACGCGGGTGGTGATTGAGCACTCGCTGGTATTGCGTCGCCTATCCGCCCGCTATATCTTGCCTGCCCATGAGCGTACGCATCAGCGGCCCGGGCATTTTCGTCCGGTGCCGTATTCCCTCCTACAAAGCACCTCCCCGCGCATGAACAAAGTAGAAATCCCAGCGGCCGAAGGCGTCTTTGCCCAGCCTTGGTCGCTGAAAAAGCTCTTGGGGATGCTCGCGGTCTTTGGCCCGGCCGCCATCGTCGCCTCGGTCGCCATTGGCGCCGGCGAGACCATCGTCGTGGTGCGGGCCGGGGCTTGGGCCGGCTATGGCTTGTTGTGGATGGTCTTGCTCAGTTGCTTGGTCAAGGGCGTCTTCTTCACCTATCTGATCGGCCGCTATACGGCCGTTAGCGGCGAGCTGATCGGCCACCGTCTCGTGCGCCTGCCCGGGCCGCGCGGGTGGCTGCTGTTGACCATCTTGCTCTTTGAGATGATCGGCGCGCCCCTCGCGTGGGTGCCCATCTCCAAGCCCTGCGGCGACCTGTTCCACTTCCTGCTGCGCGACCTGCTGCCGGCCAGCGAGGAAGAGGTCTTGTGGGAAAACGCCATCACCTCGGCCTTTGTTGCCTTGGCCCTGCTCTTTGGCATCCGCCTGTCCTTTGAACGCCTCGAAAAGCAACAACTCCTCATCTGCGCCATCCTAGTCGTGGGCACCATCGTCGGGACCCTGATTGTGCGTCCAGACTTGGGCGCGGCGTTGTTGGGGACCTTCCGCTTTGGCGACCTGCCGCCCTTCCCGGACTGGGCGCCCGAGGACGCGGTCGCGCATCCGCTGCTGACGTTGGGCACCACGTTTGGCTACGTCGGTGGGTCCGTCATTGGCTACATCGCCTACGCCAACTGGGTCGGCCTACACAAGTGGGGGCTGACGGGCCACCAAGACATCGAGGCCATCCGCGCCCGCGCCGCTCGCAGCGACGCCATTGACTATCTACCCGACGACCCCCAGCAAGTCGGCCGCCTGCGACAACGCGTCTCGCCGCTGCGCTGGGACGTGGCGTTGGGAGCACTGGTCCTCTTCATCGTCACCGGGGCCTTTATGATTTCCGGGGCGGCCGTGCTCTTTCCGCTCGAGACCCGCTTTGAGGGCTGGAGCCTGCTGACGCACCAAGCCCATGTCTGGCGTCAGATTCATCCGAGCTTGGTGTGGATTTACTACGTCTGCATCCTCGCCGCGCTGTGGGGCACCCTGCAAGCCCTGCCGGAAATCTACGCTCGCGTGGCCCAAGAATTTCTCGCCGCCCGCTGGCCGGACCGCACCTGGGAGTACCAAGCGATCAAGCGCGTCATCTGCCTGTACATTTTCGCCGCGACCATGCTCATCGTCTGGAATAACATCCCCTTCGACATCCTGACCCAGATCGCCGGCTTCCTCATCGCCAACCTAGCCATTGCCATAATGATGGTGGCAGCCATTTATCTCAATTTCAAGCTACCCGCCTCGTACCGCACCCGCGCTTGGGTCCTCGGCGGCGCCGTGCTCTCGACTGGGGTGCTAATCGCCTCGGCCGTCGTCAGCGGCTGGGGCCTGCTGCAAAAGCTCGGCGGCTAACGCCTCTCCCTCCGCGTCACTTGCCGTCGATGAGCTCGGCCTTTTTCCAATACGCGGCAAAGTGCCGGCGCAGCCATGCCAGCGGCGAAAAGCGCACCGCATTAAACCCCCCCCAAGACCAGCGCACCGGCCACTCTTGCCGGCCGGTGAGCCGTTGGTAGAGCACTTGACGCACCCCGCCCGCCAGCTCCACCTCGGTGCTGAGTCGGGCCAATTCGCGCTCGTACGTTCCCTCGATGAGCATGCGGGCGTGTTGAGCGACTTTTTCCGGCTCCAGCACCGCCACCCGCGGACACACCATGCCGGCCTCGCGCCGCACAAAGGCGCGAATGGGTGCCGACGGCAAGGCACCCTGATACGCGCGGGCTTGGCGGGCGATTGAGACCGGATTCATCGCCCCATAAGTGCGGCAGATCAGCGGGCGCACCGGATAGATGGTACAGCTATGGTCCGCGCCGAGAAAGGGACAGCGGCGGGGCCGCTCCTCGGTAAAATTCAGCAATTCTCGGCGACGCTGCGGGGAAAAGTGCCGCTCCACATAAGCGACGATGTAGAGGTATTCGGCCCGGTAGAGCGGGAACATGGTGGCGTAGTACGTGTCGAACTCCTCGTCCGTGAGCGCACAGCAATCGCCCGTGCCCGCGCACCGCGTCGCCGGCACTTGATCGTAGAGCACCTCTAGCTCGCGCATCGCATGAATCCTCCACTCGAATTCTCGCCGCTCCCACTTGAACGGGGAGCGGCCGGCCCGTCAAAAATCGCCGCCCCAAATAACCCTGTCAAAGACTCAATGCGCTAGCGCACCTTGGCTATCAACGCCGCGGCTCGCTGCCGTATCAGGGCCTCGCTCGCCGGCGCGATCATCTGCACACTCGGATAGAACTTGTAGGCTTGGTCAATCTCGTAGCCGCCGCGTGCGTACTCGTCGGCCGTGGGCACATAGCCAATGCAGCCATTGGCAAAGCCGCACAAGACAGCTGGCCCATGCGCGGCCTCCAAATCGAGTTGATAACGCGCAAAAAGCTCGCCCTCCACGCCCAAGAGCACGAGCTCGCCAAAGGCCAACGCCTGTATCTCAAAGGGCTGGACCCGAGCGCAGCTCGCCCCGGCCCGCACCCATTTGCACATCGCCGCCGCCCATTCGAGTTGCGCCTTGGGGACCTCGCCGCCCCGCGCTAGACGTGCCCGCAGGTTCCATTTGAGTTTCTCGGCCTCAGCGCGCCAGCGCGGTGGCGGGGGCCTCAGCGGCAAGTCCAACCGCTCGTGCGCCCAACCCAAGGCCGAGGCATCCACGGGCGCGGCCGCAGCCCGCCCCTCCAGCACGGCCCGACCCAACTCCTGCCCCAATTTTTCCACATCGGCAAATGAGCCGTTGGCGATCCGCGGATTGACGTCGCCGCAGGCCCCGTTTACAAACAGAGCCAGCCCGCCGGTCGCGGCCTCAATGCAGCGAGCCGCTTCCCCGGGGAAGTCGCCGCTGATCTGGTGGTTGTCGCGGCCCAAGACCACCGGATGGCAAGCACAGCTAAAGATCGTGGCCTCCGTCCCGCGCTCGGCGGCAAAGCGCAATACATGCGCGTAGGGCACGACTTCGCCTCGGACGCTCTGCGGCCGGCGGTTGCGCCCTAGCTGCACCTCGGGGCGCGCATAGTACAAGCGGCCCGGTCGGCTGTCGCTGGCGGCCGCTACCACGACTTTGACCACGGCGTCCACAACCTGCTCCAAGTAGCGGCGGTCGATGCGGTTTATGCCGCGGAAGGGGAAGGTCAGCGGGCCGGAGTGGGTGTGGGAAGCGCAGACCATGATCGCCGCGCCTTCAATGCCCGTTGCGCAGCCGATCCGCGCGCGGATTGCCCGCACAACCTCCGCGTCCAACCCCACCAAATCGACCGCGACGAGGGCGACGCGTGCTGCCCCTCGGCCGCAGACGAGGGCCTTGGCCCTGAGGCGGTCGCGGATGTGCGTGGCCCCGGATCGCCGCCCCCAGTATCCACCCATTGCGATGCCCACCGGCGGCGTGATGTCGGCGGCCGCCGCGCCAAAGTGCAAGGTCACGGCGGCCCCTCCTTCCAGCCAGCGGGCAGGACGACGAGAGCGGTTCCCGGGCGACAGGCATTGTACAGCGCGCGCAAATCAGCGGTCCCGATTTGCAGGTCCCTAGCACCGCGGCGACGCCAAGCCGGGCTGGCGTAGATTAGCAGGCCGTGCGCAAAGTACAGCGCACTGGTGGCCGCGGCATCGACGACCAAGTTCTGTTCCCAGTCGAAAGGGCTGGGCGTCAACCCGCGCCACGGGCTGCTCGGCCGATAGCGCCGCAACCGGGCCGCGAGCGAAAATTGCACGGGCGGCCGCGTCCCCAGGGAGTCGGCCAACAGCGGTACGCGCCGCAACAGAGCCTTCCCGTGCATCAGCCGCAACTCGGCCGCTTCCCGGTCCACCAGCAAGTACGGCGCGTCTCCTTCAATGGCCTGCAACCAAGCCCGCAACCCAGCGTTGACATCTGCCAAGTCCCCAGCCGACGCCGCGCTCGCGCTGAACGCAAAGGCCCACAACAGCGCTAGGAGCCGCATCGCCGATCGCTAGCAAATAAAGATCTTGGATTCCCGCTGTTGCGGGGCACGGGGTGACGTTCTTTCGCGGGAGTATCTGTGTTGTGCGTCAAGTTTTTTTGTTGCCTGCTGGGTTCAGCAAGAAAACAACTACCAAACATGCAATAATAATATGGTTCTTTCTTTTTTTTCTAACATAGTGTTGGGCTTTGCCCTGTTTTGCTCCCTAAGCGCAGATATGCTCGATGAAGCGGGCGTAGAGATCGACGCTGGCGTGTAGTTGGTCGAGGCTGATCCATTCGTTGGCGGTGTGGGCTTGGGCAATGTCGCCCGGGCCGAGGACGATCATCTGTTTCATCTTTTCGACAAAAGCCATGCCGTCGGTGCCGTAAGCGACCGTGGTGGGTTGGTCGTGGCCCGTTAGCTCGAGTGCCGTGCGGACCAGCGGGGCGTCCACTGCGGTGTAAAGCGGCTCGCCGCGGTGCTTGAGCTCGAAGTCGAGGCCGTGCTTTTGCGCGCTTTGGCGGGTTTTGTCGATCAAATCCTCGACGTTGATGCCGGGCATGGGGCGGTAGTTGAGGGTGCAGATGCTCTGGGCGGGGGAGATGTTGGTGGCGCGGTTGTGGTCGTTGATGCCAATGCACCACTCGGAATGCGGCGGGGCAAACTCCTCGTTGCGGTAGCGGCGAGCGCTGAGCACCTGTTCGTTGAATTGTTTCATCTCCGCGAGAAAGGGAATCATTTTGAGGTTGGCGTTGATGCCCTTTAAGGTGCTGGTGTGCGCGGGGCGTCCCTTGGCGGTGACTTGGATGGCGAGCGAGCCTTTGTGGGCGTGAACGACGCGGAGGCTGGTCGGCTCGCAGATAATGCCGCAGCCGGTGCTGGCCTCGGCAAACAGCTCGGAGTACGCCGTGACTTTTTGGGCGCCGACCGCGTGGACTTCCTCGTCAGCCGTGACGACGATGTAGAGCGGGGCGGTGAGATCCGCGGCCTTGAAGCGAGCGGCCGCGCAAATCGAAGCGGCAAGGGGGCCTTTCATGTCGCAGGCGCCGCGGCCGTAGAGCCGGCCGTTGGCCTCGTAGGGGTCGTAGGGATCGCGGTGCCAGCCGTCGGCCGGATTGGCGGGAACGACGTCGTCGTGGCTCATCAGGGCCAACCCGCCCTCGCCGCGGCCCAGCTTGCCGACGATGGAGAGCTTGGCCACGCCCGCCGCATCCGTGTAGGGCACCTCTTCTAGGTGGAAACCAAGCTGGCGCAAGACCCCGGCTAGATGTTGGGTGACTTCGACGTTGCTGGTTTGGCTTTCCGAGGGATAGGCGACTATTGCCTTGGTTAGGGAGACGACGTCGAATTTCATCTTCAGACTCGCTTTCACCGAGGGGCCGAGGAGTGATTGGCACAAGGTACAAATTTAGTAGGAGGCTATCAAGGGCGTTGACAGCCCCGCCAAAAGGCGATATGAATAGGCGGGCGACAACAAACAAAGCGGCCCGCCTCCAAAGAGAGGAAGCGGGCCGGCAGACGAGCGGGACCCGTCCTTTTAGCTCAGGGCGTTGTGCAGCTCAGTCCAGTCGTCGAGGTTGTTGAGGTTGACGGCGTCGAGGATGCTGCCGTCGTCGCTGAGGCCAGCGGCGTCGAGGATGCTGCCGCGGGTTTCGTCGTCGTGGTTGTAGCCGCGGATGGCGGCGTTGGAAGCGTCGATTTCGCTTTGGGGAATGGCGCCGCCGCGCTGGGCTTTGACCCAGTTTTCAAATTCGATATAGCTGGCCTTGTTGTCCTTGACATAGGCCACGGCCGCGTCGCGGTCGATGCCGAGGCCGTCGAGAACCATCTGGTCGAAGCCCGCGCCGCATTCTGGGTAGTCGGCCGGCAGCTCGCCGGCCGCGCTCAGGCGCAGCTTGGACCACAGGCGCGGCAGGTGAATGGCTCCGAGCGGCCCTGCGAGGTCCGAACTGATATTAGGTATGATAGCCATGATGTTCCTCCTGTGGGAAATGGGTTGGATAAACGGCCCCAACAGTACGGCCGCTCAGGCCGGTTGTCAAACGGCAAGGAAATGGACAAAATACGCTTTGGCATCCTAGGGGCCGCTGGCCGCGGCCGCGGCTTTGTCCCGGCCCTGCTGGCCCATCCCGCCGCGGAGATTACCGCGCTGTGCGACCTCCGGGCGGAAGCGGTGGCGCGCTACGCGGCTGAGTTGGGCGTCGAACAAATTTTTACAGATGCCGACGACATGCTGGACGCTGGCGGGGTGGACGCGGTCGTCGTGGGGACGCCCATGCCGTGGCACGCGCCGCAGGCCATCGCGGCCTTAGAGCGCGACATCCACGTGCTCAGCGAGGTGACGGCCGGGGTGTCCGTGGAGGAATGCCGCGATTTGACGCGCACTGCGCGGCGCAGCCGAGCCGTCTATATGATGGCCGAGAACTACGTGTACACCCAGCCCAACGCGCTGGTGAGGGCGCTGGTCGAGCGCGGCTTTTTCGGCGAGCTGTACTACGCCGAAGGGGCTTATATCCACGAACTCAAGCAGCTCAACGAGACCACGCCTTGGCGGCGGCGCTGGCAGACGGGCGTCAATGGCTGTACCTATGCCACGCACAGCTTAGGGCCGGTGCTGACGTGGTTTGCCGGGCAGCGGGTGGTGGCGGTCTGCGCCGTGGGCACCGGGCACCACTACCGCGACCCGCGCGGCGCTTGGTACGAAATGGAGGATTCAGTGACCATGATGTGCCGGCTCTCGGGCGGCGGACTGGTTCACATCCGGGTCGATATGCTCTCGGATCGGCCGCACCAGATGACGCATTACGCATTGCAAGGGACCGATGGCGCGTACGAGTCGGGCGACGGCTCGGCGAGCGCGGCCAAAATCTGGCTGCGCCGGCGCAGCGCCCAGCCGCGCTGGGAGCCTTTGGCAGCCCTCGCGGAATTTTTGCCCGATTACTGGCGACAGCCGCCGGCCGAAGCCCTGGCGGCCGGACACGGCGGCGGCGACTATTGGGAGGTACAGGACTTTGTCGCGGCCATTCGCGGCGAAAAGGCCCCGGCCATTGACATCGACTTCGCGCTGGACATGACTTTGCCCGGCCTCGTCAGCCAACAGTCGATCGCCCAAGGATCGGCTTGGGTGGTCGTGCCCGATTCGCGCCACTGGACCTAACGGAGCGAGACCATGCCCAAGCCCAAGATCATGTTTTACCACGACGGCCGGCACCCGCTGATTTACATGTACGAGCCGCCGATCCAAAAAGAGGAATACGAGCAGGGCGTAGATGAGCTGCTGGGGACGCCGGTCGAGGCCCTCATGTTTTGCCTCGGCGACGGTCGCACCGTGCTGCACGACACCGAGGTGGGAGAACTGTGGGGCCACAATGTGAAGCGGTGGCCCCATTTGATTTTTCGCCGCGCCCACCAAAATGCCCGCGACCTAATCCGCAAGGGGCACGATCCCCTGCGCCTGATTTGCGACCGCGCCCACCAGTACGGCAAGCTGATTTATCCGACGCTGTTGGTGCAGCAGGGCCGGGGGCCGCGGGCAGAGGATGTGCGCTGCTCAAACTTCCGCTTTGACAACGCCCACCTCGAAATCGGGGCGCAACCCGGCGTCCCCGACGACTTTCCCGGCCGCACCTGTCTCGATTTTAAGCACCAAGAAGTCCGCGACGAACGCTTGGCCCTGATTGCCGAGACCTTGGAAAAATATCCGGTCGATGGCTTTGAGCTGCAGATGAACTACCAGCCCTACTACTTCCACCCCGACGAAGTCGCGGCCGGCCGCGCGATTATGACCGAGTGGGTGGGCGAGGTGTATCGCGTGGTCAAGCAAAGCGGGAAGCACCGCGAATTGGCCATCCGCATTCCCCACAGCATGGAGGGGTGCTATGGCGTGGGCATGGACGTGGCAGCGTGGTTGCGTGCAGGGCGGGTCGACGCGCTCATCGGCCAAGCGTTTTCCGGCCCCGAGCTGCTCGATTCGACCATTGATTTCCGGCCCTTGGTGGCCGCGGCCAAAGGCACGGACTGCCGGGTGTTGGCGGCCTTGCAAAGTCACGTGGATTCAGACCGCCTAGGAGAGGCGACCATCGAGATGGTGCGCGGGGCCGCTTGCAACTTTTGGGCGCAAGGCGTCGATGGCCTGTACTTGGCGCACTGGTTCGGGAATTGGCCGTACCAGGCCTCCTTTTACGAGAAGCTGCGGGAATTGCCCTATCCAGAGGTCATGGCCGCCCGCGACAAAATCTACTACGTGCCGACCGCGACCGGCCGCTTCCCCCAGCCCACCACCGAGCCGGGGACGACGATGCAGCTACCGGCCCCGTTGCAAAAGGGCCACCGAGCGTCCATCACCCTGTCGGTCAGCGACGATCTGCGGCACTGGGCCAAGGTGGGCCGAATCCACGAGGTGTTGCTGCGGGTGCGGGTGATGGGCCACACCGAGCGCGACCGGCTAACATTCTACCTCAACGGCCGGGAGCTGCCCGCCCACCTGTTGCGCAAGATCAACGAATTGTACCGCATGTCGGCCCCGCGCTATCGCACGGGCTCGGGGTATTGGTACGCGTTTAGGCTGGACGCCAAACACTGGCCGAAAAAGGGGAACAACGCGCTCGCCGTCGAATTGGTGCGGCGAGACGCCCAAGCGCTGCCGGAGATTTTTGTGCGCGATGTGGAACTGGATATAAAATACCTGATGGGGCGCAATTTCCACCGCGGCCAAGACCCGGATCTAGGGCCGAGCGAACCGTCGGGAATATGAGCCGATAACCCACCTCACTCCATTCAATCGAAAGGACTCCCATGCCCAGAGGCATTCGCAACTTTGCCATTTTTGTCGTCGCCATGCTCGCGTCTTGGATCGTCGGGGCCAACGTGACGCCGACTTGGACGGTCGAAAGGGCCGAGTTAGACGTGAAAGCGGACAGCGACGGCAAGCTGTACTACATCTACCGCGAAAAACCCGTCTATTTTGAGGCCGTGCCCCTAGAGCAAGCCCAGCTCGACCCGGCCAAAATACATCGGTCGGGTACTGCACCGTCGGTCCGCGAAGAGTTCGTCAAAGAGTTTGACAAAAAGGCCCTGACGGACCGCTACTACAAACTGGTAGCCAAGCGCCACTGGAGCTATTGGTCGCTGCTGCCGGCCTTGGTGGCCGTGCTGTTGTGTTGGCTGACCAAAGAACCGGTCACCTCCCTGTTGGGCGGCATCATCTCCGGCGCGCTCCTGTTGGGCCGCTACGACTTCACCGGCGAGGTGCTCATTCCCTCCTTGGCGACCAAAAACGCGGCCGGGATTCTGCTGCTCTACTTGTGGCTGTTGGGCGGGCTGATGGGGATATGGTCGCGCACGGGCGCGGCTCAAGCCTTTGCCGAATTTATGACCGAGCGCTTTGTGCGCGGCCCCCGCAGTGCCAAGTTGGTCGCTTGGATGCTCGGGGTAGTCTTTTTCCAAGGCGGGACGGTCAGCACGGTCTTGGTCGGCACCACGGTCAAACCCATTGCCGACAACGAAAAAATCAGCCACGAGGAGTTGGCTTACGTGGTCGATTCAACGGCCTCGCCGATTGCCTCTCAGCTCGCGTTCAACGCTTGGCCCGGCTATGTGCAGGCGTTTATCTTCGTCTCCGGCGTGGGCTTTTTGGCCACGGAAGCGGATCGCATTGCCTTCTTTTTCCAAAGCGTGCCCTTTTGTTTTTACGCCATTTTTGCCGTCTTGGGCACGTTCCTCCTCAGCATTGAAAGGCCCCTCTTTTTGGGGTCGCAACTCAAGGCGGCCATGCAGCGCGCCCGCACGACCGGCCAGCTCGACTCGCCTTCTGCCGACCCTTTGAGCGCCAAGGAGCTGCAAGGGAGCAACGTGCCGGCCGGGTACTCGCCGCACGTCCTCGAATTCTTCTTGCCGCTCGGCACGCTCATCGCCATTGCGGTCGGCACCTTTATCACGAGCGGCTCGCCCAATGTGCAGTGGGCCTTTGGCATCGCGCTTTTGTTGGCCGCGGGCATGGCCTTGGCCAAGGGCATGGCGCTGAAAGACCTCATCGCCGGCTTTCACGACGGCATTAAGGGAGTGGTGCTCGGCTCGGTTATTTTGCTGCTAGCCATCACCATCGGCGGCATCAGCAAGGAGGCGGGCGGCAGCATCTTTTTGGTCGAACTGCTCGGCGAGGCCATTCCGTATTTCCTCCTGCCGGTCCTGCTCCAGCTCCTCACCATGGTCATCGCCTTTTCTACCGGCACGAGCTGGGGCACGTATGCGGTGGCGTTCCCATTGGCCATGCCGCTTGCTTGGGCGGTGGCCGGCTCCAACGGCTTGGCGCATCCCGAGCTGTTTATGACGCTGTGTTTTGCCGCGGTCATGGACGGCAGCGTGTACGGCGACCAGTGCTCGCCGATTTCGGATACCACCGTGCTGAGTTCCATGTGTACAGGCTGCGACCTGATGGACCACGTCAAGACGCAAATCCCGCAGGCGACGCTTGCGGCGTGCTTGGCGGCTTTGTGCTGGACCGTCTTGGCGCTCTTTACCGCCTAGGGTTGGCCCAGTTTCAGGAGCCTGTTATGCCGATCGACGACCCGGCCCAGAGCGAGGAAAAGTAACACCCTGCGCCGCCGTAGGTGTTTAAGGAGTACACCGCCAGGAACTACATGGATGTAGATACACTGTACCGTCGCTACGGACCGATGGTCCTGCGTCGCTGTCGGCAGCTATTGCGCGACGAAGACCAAGCGCTCGACGCCACGCAGGATGTCTTTGTGCGGCTGTTGACGCGGCGCGACCGCCTGCGGGCCGACGCCCCCTCCAGCCTGCTCTACCGCATGGCCACCAACCTCTGCCTCAATCGCATCCGCGACACCCAGCGGCGCAAGACCACGGCCGACTCAACGCTGCTGGAGCAGATCGCCTGCTGGGAGGACGCCGAGGGCCGAATAGAGGCGCGTGCCGTGCTCGCCAAGCTCTTTGGCCAGCAGCGCGAGTCAACGCGCACGATGGCCGTCTTGTACTACGTTGACGGCATGACTTTGGCCGAGGTAGCGCGGGAAGTGGGGCTGTCCGTGTCCGGGGTGCGCAAGCGATTGCTCGGCCTGAGAGCGTCGCTGCAAGAGATGGAGAAAGCATGAACGAGCAAGAGCAAGAAGAGCGCCCCATCAGCGACTACCAGCTAGAACGCTACTTGTTGCGCGAGGGTACGGAGGCTGAGTTGGCGGCTTTGGACCGCCAGTTGGCGTCCGACCCCGCGCTCGCAGAGCGTCTAGCCGCCCTAGCGCGGTCCAACGAGGACGTGCTTAGGCGCTATCCCCCCGAATGGATGCGCGGCCAGATCGAGCTAAAACTCAAGCGGGCGTCGGGCCGGCGCGCCCGACGAGCGTGGAGTGGGTATCGCCTTTGGGCCGTTCCGGCCGTGGCCCTGATCCTGGCGGTGGTGGCGGTGCCCACTCTCTTTGACCGAGAAACCCCGCAAGCCCCCGCCCTGCGGGTCAAGGGCGGTGAGCGGACGCCGCGCTTGCAGGTTTTCCGCAAGCAGGCCAGCGGGGCCGAGCGCTTGCAGGACTGGACCTTGGCCCAAAGCGGGGACTGGGTGCAGCTCGCCTACCGCTCCGGCGGCTTGCAGTACGGGGCGATCCTGTCCATTGATGGGCGCGGGGCTGTCACTTGGCACTTGCCAACGGCCGGAACCCAGGCCGTGCCGTTGGCAGCGCAAGATACCCTCGACGCGGCCTACGAACTCGACGACGCGCCGCTGTGGGAGCGGTTTTACTTGGTGGCGGCCGACCGCCGCTTTGCCCTAGCTCCGATCCGGGCCAAGCTGGCCGCCGGCGACAAGGCGCTGGCCGACGACGTCCACCTCTTTACCTTCACCCTACGCAAACCAGCGGCCCCTTAGCACTCGACCCGCGAGGTATCTCTATGGAAGCCGTACTAAACTTTCAGCCCGTTATCGACCTGACCGAAGAGCAATTCTTTGACTTTTGTCAGTTCAATCGCGATGTGCGCATTGAGCGCAATGCAAAAGGAGAAGTACTCGTTATGCTACCAACGGGCGGAGCAACGGGTGCCCGGAATGCAGAAATCACCATGCAGTTGGGCTTGTGGGCCAAACGCGATGGCACTGGCGTGGCCTTTGATTCCTCGAGCGGCTTTGTGCTACCGGACCGCTCGGTTCGCTCGCCGGATGGCGCGTGGGTTGCGCGGCCGCGATACGATGCCCTGACCGAGGCGCAAAAGGAGCGCTTTTTGCCGCTTTGTCCAGAGTTTGTCATCGAGCTCAAGTCGCCCTCGGATTACCTGCCCGCGTTGCAACAGAAAATGGAAGCATACATTGAAAACGGCACTCAACTCGGCTGGCTCATGGTCCCAGAGCAAAAAACCATAGCGATCTACTGCCCGCAAACCCCGGTTGAAGTGCGGCAAAACCTCAAGGCCCTATCGGCCGATCCCCTCTTGCCGGGATTTGTATTGGATCTCAGCGAAATCTGGTAGAGTTAAAATCCATGGTATCGCGGCTGAGTGGGCTAATCGCGCTCGTGGTTGCGGCGAGCCTGTCTTTGCAGCCGGCCGCGGCCGAGGTGCGCCGGTTGGTGCTGGCTGCCGGGGCCAACAACGGCGGGGTGGACCGCGAACTGTTGCGCTACGCGGTCTCGGACGCGGAACACTTCGTCGCGGTCTTGCAGGAGATGGGGGGCTTGGACCCGGCCGATGTGTTGCTGTTGCGCGACCCGGATTTGGCTGCTTTTGAGCAGGGGCTGGCCGATCTAGGCCGGCGGGTGCAGGCGGCCCGGCGGCGGGCGGGCCGCTTAGAGGTGCTGCTTTACTACTCGGGCCACGCCGACGAAGAGGGCCTGCTTTTGGCGAAGGGCGACCGCCTCGGCTATCAGCAGTTGCTCGACTCGCTAGAGACGACCGAGGCCGCCTTCCGCATCGCCATCCTCGACGCCTGTAACTCCGGGGCCATAACCCGCACCAAAGGGGGCAAGCGCCAGCCGCCCTTTTTGGTCGACGAGTCCTTCGACATGCAGGGGTACGCCTTCCTCACGTCGAGCTCGGCCGACGAGGCCGCGCAGGAATCGGACCGGATCGAGGCGTCCTTTTTTACTCACTATCTAATTTCCGGGCTGCGCGGCGCGGCCAACGTTAACGGCGATGACTGGGTGACCCTCCACGAGGCTTACCAGTTCGTCTTTGACGAGACGCGGGCGCGGACTATTGGCACCGCCGGGGGCACTCAGCATCCAGCCTATGAGGGCCAGATGCGCGGCACCGGCGACGTGGTGTTGACTGCGGTGCGCCGCAACGCCGCGGGCCTGTTGCTAGACGAGGGCCTCGCCGGTCGGCTCTTCGTTCGCAATGCCCAGCAACGCCTAGTCGCCGAACTGAACAAGTCCCCCGGGCGGTCGGTCGAGTTGGGATTGGTGCCGGGGGCCTATACCCTGTTTTTGGCAATGGGGGATGCAGGCTGGCAAGTGGCCGAGTTGGACCTGACTAAGGGCGGGTTCGCCGAGGTGCGGGGCGGCGACTTTCGCGCCCTGTCCCCAGAGGACGCTAGGCTACGCGGCGGCTCGCGGCCGAGGATCACCTTGGGCCGCCAAATCGAGGTTGCCGCCGGCGAGCGCTATACGCTGTCGCTGGGGCTGCTGACCAATACCCAAGACGAGGCGTTCCGCGGCGTCCAGTTCGCCTTACTGGTCAACCAAGCGCGGGCGCGGACGGGCACTCAAGTCAGTTGGGTGGGCAACTTGGCACTCAAGGAGATCGATGGCTGGCAGGCGACCCTCACAGGCGTCAACTGGGGGCTGGGGCCGTTACAAGGCGGCCAAGTAGGGTTGCTCAACATCGCCTCTCAAGTGCGCGGCTCGGGGTTGGGGCCTTTGCAGGGTGGCCAAGTAGGGTTGCTCAACATCGCCGGCAAAATCCGCGGTTGGCAGGTCGGGGTATTGAACGCGGCGAGCGAGGTCAAGGGCTTGCAGGTGGGCGTGATCAACCTTTCTGGCCATATCGAGGGCGGCTTGCCCATCGGGCTGATCAACTACTCGCGCAGCGGGCTTTTCAACTTCAGCACTTGGCGCGACGAAGTCGGCTTTACCCTATTCACGCTCGCCTCGGGCAGCCGCTCGTTTTACACCTCTTTTACCACGGGCTTTGCCGACGCGGGCGGCCAGCGACGCTGGGCGTTGGGCTTAGGGGTCGGGGTGCAGAAGCGCGGCCAGCGGTTCTTCCTCGGCCTCGATGCACATATCTACCGGATCAGCCGCGCTCTCGATGACGATTACAAAGCAGGCGTTGGCCTTTGGCCGCTCAAGGTGGATTTGGGCTTGGACCGCTTGAGTAAGGACAACTATCTGGCCCGAATCAAACTCGGAACCGGGGTCTTTTTGCACCGCCATCTGTCGCTGTTTGGCGGCGTCTCCTTGAACCAGTTGTGGACCGATAGCCATCTTCGGCTGATCGAGTCGGGTAGCCGCTACGAGAAGGAATGGAAGGATGGGCTTTTCGCGTGGCCGGGCTTTTTCTTTGGCCTGCGCTACAGCCGCTAGACGGGCCTACTCATCCTTTCGTCGCAACAAAAATCCACTGCAAAAGTAACGCTCCGCGCCGCTGAAGGTGTTTAAGTAGTACACCGCTAGGGAATACTTGTGTGATGCGGTGAATCTCTGCGAGAAAGGAGGTGAGAAAATGGCTAAATCGAAAGGTGGTCGCGGAGGCAGTAAAGGCGGTCCACAAAACGGCGGTAAAGGCAAAAGTCGCGGACCTGGCGGCAAGCCCAGCACAACGGGCAACCCTTCTGGTAAAGGCCGAGATAATGCCTCTCCAAAAAGCAAATGATTGATTGGTCGGTGCTGACTGCGGTATTTCTTTTTGCGGTCAGCACCTATCCAATAAATGGCTTCACCGGCAATGAAGTGTAGCGATATTCTGCTCAGAAAACTGTCTTAGGAGGGAAGTCGTGTCTAGCACAAAAATTCCATCAGTCAACTATCATATTTGGGAACCATGCAATATGCGCTGTCGATTCTGTTTTGCCACATTTCAAGACGTCAAGCAAGATATGAAGCTACCCAAAGGTCACCTGCCAGAACAAGATTGTATCTCGATTGTAGAGCGGATCGCTCAGGAAGGCTTTGAGAAAATCAATTTTGCCGGCGGTGAACCTACCCTCTGTAAGTGGCTGCCGGACTTGATTAAAAGAGCAAAGAAACGTGGGATGGTGACCTCTATCGTCACGAACGGATCGAGAATCACTACAGAGTGGCTGGACAGTCTAAATGGAAGTCTAGATTGGATCGCTCTAAGTATAGATACCGTCGATCCAGAAAGACTGCAACGACTGGGGCGCACCGTCCATACTAGGCCCATAACTGAGGAAGAATATCTACAAAAAATCGCTGCGATAAAACAGCGTGGAGTACGTCTAAAAATCAACACTGTCGTAAGCTCCGAAACATGGGAGTCGGATTTTACCAATTTCATAAAATTGGCAAAACCAGAACGATGGAAAATTCTTCAAGTCCTCCCTGTAAAGGGGCAAAACGACGAGTATATCGCTGATTTGGAGATCGCGACAGAACAATTTGAAGCGTACGTTCGACGAAATCGCGTGGTCGAAAATGACGGAATAATCGTCGTACCGGAAAGCAATGAGTTAATGACCGCGAGTTACATTATGATTGACCCAGCGGGACGCTTTTTTGATAACGATCGAGGGACCCATACCTACAGTAGGCCCATTCTGGGTGTCGGAGTCGAGGAAGCCTTAAAAGATATATCGCTCGACGCCAAGCGGTTTTTTCAGAGAGGAGGACGGTATGACTGGTAATAGATGTGGTTATCCTGCTTACGGTAGATGAGGAAAATCGTACGAAGCGGATGCGTGGACGCGGTGAGCCGGCCACAATTGAAGAGCAAAACCTCGCAGCAGATACTGCCCCCCGGAAAGCCGTGCTTCAAACGTACCGAATGTTCAAGCCCATCGAGATCGACACTAGCCATCTCGACCCTGATGCCGTACTCGAAAAAGTTCTCGCGGCTCTATACAAACACGGTATCTTCGAGATTCACCAGATAACTAGCTTTCCAAGGGAGATTATTCTTGTAGATAACTGCTCAAAGATTCCTCTAAATGTTCCTGAACAGTTTCAAGAATATAACCTATCGATTATTGACCTCTGCTAGTGCGCTTTGAACATCTGCCGCAGTTGATCGGCTAGCTTCTTGGTTTTTTCCTGCGTCTGTTGCTGCATGCGGTGCTGCCGCTTTAGGCGCTGGTAGTGGGCGTACTCGGCATCGGCGCGGGCGCGCTGGCCCGTTTTGAGCAGGAGGTGGGATAGGGAGCGGCGGGCCGGCAAATCGCGGGGATGGCGTTGCAAGATGCGCTCAAAGCGCTGGAGGGCTTGGCGGTACTGACCTTGGTTGGCCTCTAAAGTGCCCATGCTGTGCAAGGCGTGGGCGTCGTCGGGATCGAGCGCCAGCGCCGCGAGCAAAAGGTTTTTGGCTGCTTCCTCGTCCCCCCGCTTTAGCAGCAAATCGGCTAAATGGCACAACCCAGCGCGATGGTCGGGATGCTGGGCGATGAGCTGCTGATAGGCTTGCTCGGCGCGGGCTGGCTCGCCTTGGGCTTCGTATAGCTGGCCCAGCAGGTAGTGAGCCGCCGGAGCGCCTAGTTCGAGGGCGCGGCGATAGGCCGCTTCGGCTTGCACCCGTTGACCAGCCGCGGCTTCGGCCCGACCGAGGCGGAGGTACAGGTCGGCGCGATTGGGTTGCCGCACTAGGAGCTTTTGGTACTCGACCGCCGCCTCTTGGGGCTGGCCCCGCAGCCTAAGAAAATCCGCTAACTGGAGGCGGATGTCGTCTTGGTCTGGATAGTGGTCGAGGAATTGCCGCCAAGTGTGGGCGGCATCGTCGTAGCGTTGAGTCGCCCCGTACATATAGGCTAGGCCCAGCAGCGCGCGACGGTGGGCCGGGGCGAGTTCGATGGCGCGGCGATAGTGCTGCAAGGCGTTGGTCTTCATGCCTTTGCTCTCATAGACCGCACCCAGCGAGTAGTGGTGGAAGGCGGCCACGTGCGGCCGGGTCGCTGCGGTCCCGGCGTTGGTGACCCACAGCAGCCCGGCGAAGGCCCCAGCCGACAGGTACAAGGACCGGCCGCGCAAACCGGCCAAGGTGCAGGCCCCATAAGCGGCCAGCAGCAAAAGGCAGGGCACGGCCGGCAAGCGGTAGCGGCCGGTGACGAAAAACAGCACCACCGACAGCATATAGACCCCGGCAAAGAGCAAGACGAGATAGGCCCCCGGGGTGCGGCGTTCTGGTTTGAGCAGGACGTAGGCCGCCCCGAGCAGGGCCAAGGCCGAGACCAAGCCAAAGGGAAACGCGAGGCCGTACTTCCACAGCAACAGGCGCAAGAGCGGCGAGTACTCAGCGGCCCAGTATGGATCGGTGTTGCGGGGGATCTCGGCCCCGTGCCAAAACAGATAGCCCTTGTGCAAAAGCAGGGCCAAATAGCCGCTCGGATCGGTGCGTATATACTCCCAAGCTTTGCCCCAAAGGTAGTTTGAGCCCGCGCCCGGCTCGGTGATGCCGGCCTCGCGGCGGGGCAAGTCAACCACCTCGTGCCACCCGGCTCCGGGCCGCGCCGCTACGGTGCGGTCGTAGTCCGGGTTGTTGCCGAGGTAGAAGTTGACCCCCGTGTTGAAGGAGATGAGCACCCACTCGTTGCCGACGATGCGATTGCGCAGGGTCACCGGGCCGACCAGCAGCAGTAGGCCAGCGGCAAAGACCGCCACGCGGAGGACGCCGCGGCCCGGAGCCACGCGATACACCCACCAAGCCGCGACCAGCGCAAAGAGCAACACATTTGGCACGGCCAAAGTGCCCAGCCCTAGGACGAGACCGGCACTGAGCGCGGGAAGGAGCCCGCCCCGGCGTTGGCCCCACAACAAGACCACCAGCAGCAGGGCGTCGAAAAGCACGGCCCAAGTCGTGGGCAAAAGTTCGCCCTCAAAGTAGAGGAAGGGGCCGTACCAAGCCGCGGCTAGGCCGGCCACCCAGCCCACGGTCGGGGAAAAGGCCGCGCGGCCTAACTTGACGACGATCAGGCAAGTGGCCGTGCCAGCGAGGGCTTGGAGTAGCCGCGGCAGGTAGTAGTTTTCGCCAAACAGGGAGAAAAGAACGGCTAGGAGGTACGGGTAAAAAGGGGCTTGCCAAAACGGCAGGGGACGCCCAGCCCAAGCGCCGGTCGTCAGCTCGCGGGCGTATTCGGTGTAGCTTCTGGCATCTACAATGGGCGCGTCGAAAAAGGGGCTGTCCGCGGCTTGGAACAGGTAAATCAAGCGCAGTCCCAGGGCCAAGATAGCTAAGGCGGCCAGTGCCCGCGCCTTATTTGCCCAAGCCAGCATACAGGGTGATAAAGCCTTGGGTCAGAATTTCGGATTCGCGCTCGATGCTTTTGAAATCGCGCCAATCGGCTTTGAGCCCCACTTGGGCGGAGACCTCGTACCCCAAGTAGGAGCTCACATTGGCCAGCTGCACGGCGCCGGCCAGCCCGGTGAAATCGTTGTTGTCGCGCTTCATGTCGTTGGCATACGAGTACTCGATCCCGGTTTGAATGCGGGTGTTGTTGAGGATGGGAAACCCCAAGAGGAACCCCAGTATCTCGGTCAGCACGGTCTCCTCGTCGGCGGTGAACAGCCCCACGGTCTGGCGCCGAAACTCGCTTTTCCAGCGCGACTCGAGTTGGACCGCGCCCAGATCGTAGCGATAGCTGAATTTGTTGATGACGCCAAAAAAGGAGTCGGTCGCACGCGGGGCCGCTCGGTCGCGCTGGTGAAAAAGCTCCAAGTTGAGATAGTTGTAGGTCTCCAAGCCGCCGCGGTTGTAGGTGTGCCCCAGCCAAGTGGTGTTGATCCAAGTGTTTTGGGCCAAAAGCGGGTCCACCACCTTTTGGAGTTGGCCATCGCGCTGGGTGTTTTCGGGGAACCACTGCAGCAGGTCGTCCGCTATATTGTCGCGGGCCAGCTTGACCATCTGCATAAAGCGCACGCGCCCCTGCTGGGGATCGTCCCGATCTAGGCTGAGCAGGGCGTAGGATGTGTGATTGCGCTCGTCGGCCGAGATCCGTTCCTCGCGCAGGTGCCCCACAGTAACGCGGATGTCCGGGGTCAGCCGGTAGCCCAGATATGCGTTGAAACCCCGACGGTCTTTCTGGTAGGGGTAATCCGGGGCTTCGTCGTTTTCAAAGCGGTCGACCCACAGATTGTTGTTCATGTCGATCCCGTAGAGAAAGTCCGGGCGATCGACGCGGTGGCGGAGGAAGGCTTCGTCGTAGTCGGGAATGCCATTGGAGATGGTTAGGTTGTCGTTTTGGTTGAAGTCCGAGATGAAGTCGTAATTTTCGTCCCAGCCCGGGAAGACCCGGCGGTCGCCGGCTTGGGAATCCGCGCGCACGAGATCGGGGGCCCGGTCTTGATCGTCGTTGTCCTCTACCAGCTCCACCACGTGGAACCGCTCGTTTTCGTAGTCGATGTTGCCGGCCGAGCCGGTGACAAAGGTGCGGGTGTTGTAGAGCGGGTCCATGCTGTACGCTTCGCCAAAAAAGAACCAAGGATGAGCCACCTTAGACAGGTTGAGCATCCAAGCGGGCTCGACCGGCTCCCCGGCCACGCCGGCCGACGTGGTGTGGCTGGTCCGCGTCACGCTGGGGTACTTGCGGTACGCTACGCTCAAATCGTACTCGCCGTACAAGTTGAAGCCGGCCACATCCCGCAGCTCTAGGGTGGCCCCGACAATTTGGGTCGCCGTTGGCAAGCCGTACTCGAACTTGAGGATGCGCAAGTTGGTGTTGTCCTGCACATTGCCCTCGGCCTGCGCCACGAGCAACAGCACGGGTTCGCCGCTGCGATTGGTCTGGTTGTTGGACGTCATCCACACCTGATAGTCGTTGCCAATGGTCAGCTCAAACTCGACTTGGGCGATCTCTTCTTTAGGCCCCGAAGCCCGGTTGACAAAGGCCGGCGTGTCAAAGTCGTAGAGCAGGCGGATCTCTTCGGACCCATCGGCCGAGATAAAGCCTTCTTGGACGAACCCCCCTTGGATGGCGGGTTCAAAGCGAATTTCCCGGCCGCGGTCCACGGTGCCGTCGTTGTAGGTAATGAGGATGTCCGACCCCACCGGGAAGAAGGCCGCGCCCCCGCTGCCGTCGGCCGGCGAGTCGTCGCGCAGGACTAGTTCGATAAAGGAAACGGTCTGGTTTTGGTCCACGGTCAAGGCCCCGGCAATGGGGTTGCCCTTAAAGCCATCGCGCAAGGTGTTGGACTGGTGGGTGTTGACGAAGTGGACTCCGAGCTGGGTGAAGTCGCCGATCTGGGCGGTGGCCCGGCCCCCCATGAGCGTGGTGAGGTTGGTGGTGAGGACTTCGGTGTTGTCGGTCGAGGCCCCGCCGGGCGAACTGAGGCGCGAGTAGATGACGGTGCCTTGGTACTTGTCGGTCGCTAGGTCGAATTGCACCCCGTCCCAAGCGGGTTTGGAAAAGCTCATGGGGGTGAGCGTGGTGCGCAGGCGATTCGACACCGTCAGGGCGTAGTGGTACTGCCCCTTGCTGTCCGAGGCAATGGCCACGCCCGAAAACCAGTTGTTGAAGCGAGTGGCCTTGACCAGCGAACTGCCAAATTGCCGCGGCTGAGTCTGGGAGTTGCTAAAGATGAGCCAGCCGCGGGTGACGGCGTTGCCAAACAGGTCGTAGTAGTAATCGCCCTCTAGCTGGATATCGACGTAGCGCTGGTACTGGTTGCGGGCGTAGTTGCTGTACTCCCACTGACGCCAGCGGTACTCGTTGTAGAGTTCCTGCGGCACGTACCACTTTTTGATGGCCGGGTCCAGCGCGTCAAACAGGACGCCCGGGCCATAAGGGGCGTAGCTGGTCTCGCCGCTCCCGCGGGGGACGCCCAGCCGCGTGCCGTAGTCGGATTGGCTAAAGGCCGGGCTTAGTAAGCCGCTCAAAACCACCGCGACCGCCGCGGTACTTCGCCGTATCGCTTCCATAATTTTCCCTTTGGCTCGTGTAAACTAATAGGCTACTGCCACGATGCGGGCCACGGCCGTGGCCTCGGCCCGGTCCGAATCGACGCCGAAGTCTAGCCGGCAGATATAGAGGCCGGGCGGCACGGTGCGGCCGGCCGCATCGCGCCCGGGCCAGCGGAGCTGGTGGGGGCCGCCGGCCACTTGGGTGCGGCTTTCCCATAAGAGACGCCCGTCTAGCGAGTACAGCCGCAGCCGCGCTTGCCGTGCTTGGGTCACTTGGAAGATGGAAAACGCGACGGTGAGCTCGTCGTTGATCCCGTCGCCGTTGGGCGTAAAGGGATTGGGGGCCAAGCTCAAGTCGCCGAGGACGCGCCCGCCCACGGGAAGGGTCAGGGTTAGTTGGCGGCTGTCCGTTAGCAAGGTGGCATCGCCCGGCGCGGCTTGCTGCCACAGGCCAGCCCCGGCGCGGCGCACAAACGGCTTAAACGTGGTGCCGTTGCGAAAGACTGCCGCGGCAAAGCGCAAGCGGAGCAGGCGGCCCTGTCCCAAGATGGCCCCGCGCTCGGCCGGGGGCAGCGCGTAGTACGCTCGGCGCGTCAGGGAGTCGCCCAAGGCGTCAAAGGGCGATTGGCCCCCGCCGCCGCGCAGTTTGCGAAAATAGCGAATCGGCCCTTGCTCGGCCGGGGGCAAAGCCTCGTACTCGGCCCGGCCCGACACCGCCTGTAAGCCAGTGGCCGTTTGCTGCAAAAAGAGGATCGCGCCGCGCTCGGCCTCGGGCAGCAGACCGTAGGCCGCTTCGGTGATCGGATCGCCGTCCGCGCCCACGGTGACTTCGGCCCCTTGGGGGGTAATGCGGTGGTAGGTCTGAACCGCCAGTGCCGCCGGTAGGGTCTGGTGGAGTTGGGGCAGCTGGACCCAGATCGAGTCGGCGTGGTCGCGCCGCACTTCGGCGATGGCCCCCGCCGCGTCGATCAGGTGGCCATCCGGGGTTGGGGTGAACGTCTGCGAGGGGGTGCCGCGCCCTAGCTCTTCGTCGGTCCCGATGCTCAGGCTCAACAGGTGCAGCGCGAGCCCGGGCGGTGCTTGCAGGAGGATTTCGTCAAACCCGGGGGTGCGGTCGGCCGCTGGCTCGTCGATGAAGGTCGGGCGCAGGTACAGGCTGAAAGTGTCCAACCGGCCGACCGCGGCCTGTGTGGGCCACACTTCGGCGGTGAGGGCGCGGGCCACGGGTGGGGCGAGCTCTACCTCGAGCGAGCGCATGGAGGCGGCTCGCCGGCGGTCGCGGCTGGTAAAGCGCACCTGGATTTGCATGTAATTGCGCAGCCCGGGGGACCGGACCCGGTCGCCCGGCCGCCGGTACTGCTGGCTCCACGGACTCCAGCCGCTGCCGAGGGCAAAGGTGGTGTCGATAGGCCCTTTCCAACTGGTGATCAGCTTGTCCCACTCTGCTTTGGTTTTCTCGTTGCCGTTGACGTCGAAATGGCGAATTTGCTGCACCAGCAGGTCGCCGGTGCGCGTCCGCACTTCGGCCGTCGTGCCGGGCGGTTGGGCAGCGGGCGGCGGATCCCAGCGGATGGCGCCGAAGTTGCGCGGCCCGGGCAGGCGGATGATATCGGACACCAGCGAGGCTTGGCTGACAAACCCCTCGGTGTAGAGCAAGACTTCGGTCAGGTCGTAGAAAAAGCCCGAAGTGCGGGCGATCCCGGGCAGGCGCAGGTTGAGGAAGCGAATATCGAGGGGGGGGTCAAAGCGGTCAGCCGCACGGGTGAAGCCTCCTTCCATGCGGTCGGGCCGGCTGATCCGACGCCACCGGAGCCGGCCGTTGGGGTCGCGGCTGCCATCGGCGGCCTCGGCGATGTAGCCGGGAATAAAGGGAACGGCCAAGCGCATGGCATCAAGCCAGACGCGAGCGCCCATATCCACGGTGAGAATGCCAGCGGTGGGGTTGGAGCTAAACCAAGCCGGCATGCGAAAGGTGGTGTTCCAGTCGCCGTCAAAGCCGCCGGCCGGGACTTCCGGCCCGGTAAAGCGGACGCTGCCGCCGCCGTCAATGAGCTGGGGCGATAGGTTGTCGCCCCAGCCCCAGACCTCGACTTCGGCCAATCGGGGCCGCTCGCGGAGGTAGTACTCTTTGCGGCCCTGCTGGGCTTGGGGAAGGCTTTGGTAAATGGCCTGCGCCACCGGCTCCTCAAAGCCGACGTCGTCGCGGATGTAGTAGAGCACCTCGCCGCGCTCGCCGGCCGGCAACGCAGCCCACGCGGCCTCGTCGATGCGGTGGGCTCGCCCCAGCTTGCTGTCGCCGATGAGAATGCGCACGGTCTGGGCCATGCGGCCGGTCCACTCGGTGCGGCCGTCGTCGTCTTCGGAAAAGCCGGGCGTGTCCGCAGAAGAGAACGCCAGCGTCCGCTGGTCCGTATTGGGCGCTCGGGTCTGGCCGACGACCTTGAATTGGAGGACGCGGCTTTGGGCTTGAATGAGCTTTTGCTGGGGAGCTAGCATGACTCGGAACTGGCGGAAGGGGTCGCCCAAGGTCTCATCGACAAAGTGCAGCACCACCTTCTCGACTACGACGGCGCGGCCCAAGTCGATTTCGATCCACCATTGGTCTGGGGGGGCCGCCAAGTCCGGCTCCCAAAAGGTGGTGCGGTCGCCATCGACGATGTGGGGGGCTAGGGCCTCGTTGGACCCGACCCGGCTGACGCCGACGCGCTGGACGTAGTCGTACACTGGAAACGCGATTTTGTCCTTCGCGCCAAATTCGCGCGTCGATGCGACCCCGGTGCGCTCGTCGCGCAGGCTCAGGGTCACGGTCTGCCCGTCGCGGCTGAGCGTGGTGTCCGTGATGGTTAGGAGGCGGCCGCCGAGGGGGAGTTGGCTGTCGTTGCCGGGGAAGCGGCGGAAGTCGCGATTGAGGAACTTGATCAATTGCTCGGCTTTGCCGAGGGCCAAGCGGCCGTCCGCTTCCAACGCTGGGGTGCGCCGGAGGTTCATAATCGCCCGGTCGGCCTTGCGGATGCCCGGTTGGGGCACGGGTTTGGCAAATACCGCGCGATCTTCGGCAATGAGGTTGTACACGTGGCGAAAGAAATGGGGCTTGACCGTGCCGTCTGGATGCACATCGACCACGTGCGAAGGCCCGCTCCAGTGCCGCCAGTACGAGGCCCGATCGACGACGATGCGGTCGCCCTGCAGGCGGTGGCCCAAGGGGACTTGGGCGCTGACCGGCTGGAGGGCCAACCACCCCAAGGCCAAGGCCCCAATGTAGTAGGACTTGCGGTTCATGGGGCCTCGTTAGAAAGCGGCGAGAAAATCGTCGGCTAGGGCGGCCGCCAATCGCGCTTGGTCTATTTGGATTTGGTCGGCGTATTGGCGGCGCAGGGTTTCTATGTAGGCTTGGAACCGCTCCCGCTCGGCGGCCCGGCGCAGCATGTCGCCAATCTGGCGGCGGACTTGGGCAAAAGGCAGGCGCTCCCCGGGCTGGCGGCGGACGATCGCAAAGACCGAGAAGCCGTCGTGGACTGGCACCGGCCCGACCAATTCGCCCGGCTGCGCGGCGAGGATATGGGGCGCCAAGTCCGAGGTTTTCTCCAGGGGGAAAATGCCGCCGCGCGCTTGGGCACCGCGGCGGGTGCTGCGCTGCAGGGCGATGGCGGCGATGTCGGCCCCGGCTTCGATCTGCCGCCGCACCGCGAGGGCCTCTTCCTCGGTCGCCACGAGCACTTCGGCCACGTCGATCTGGTCGCGGCCATAGAAGCGCTCGGGCTGCTCGTCGTAGTAGCGGCGCACGGCCTCGGGGGCGATGGCGATGGAGTCCACGACCTCTTGCTGGCGCAGTTGGCTGATGACGACCTCTTCGCGCAGGCTCTGCCGCAGCGCGTCGAACCCCTCGCGGTCGATCAGGCCCTCGTGGCGGGCTGCGGCCGCAAAGAGGTACGGCTGGAGCAGCCAGCGCTCGGCGAGTTGGACTAAGGCCGCGCTGTCGGCCACGGCATTGACTGGGCGGCTTTTGAGCTGGTCGA
Organism: Candidatus Latescibacterota bacterium; assembly: GCA_965242865.1. Taxonomy (GTDB): domain Bacteria; phylum Latescibacterota; class UBA2968; order UBA8231; family UBA8231. The sequence continues at coordinate 1,394,289 of CBDETK010000013.1, read as the reverse complement.
GCAGCTCGCCGAGGGGGACTTGGCCGCCGGCAAACTCGAACAAAGGCGTCCGCTCTTCCGCGGGCGTCGGTTGGCCCTTTAGCAGGAGACGCCACCCCGGCGCATGGAGGGTCCAGTCGTATTGGTCGGCCAACTGCTCGGCCCGCGCCGCCCGCGCTTCCCCGACCCGTTCCTCTTGCAACTCTTGGAGGATTTCGTCGCGGAAGTCGAGGTACGATAGCGGCCGCTCCTCGACAAAGCGCACGACGCAAAAGCCAGCCGAGTGGGGCAGCACGGGCGATAAGACCCCCAATGGCAAGTCGTAAAACAGGGAATCGGGCAGGCCCATGCGGCGGATGGATTCCACCCGCAGCCACCCGAGCACGCCGCCGTTGGCCGCGTCCGGGGTGGTGGAGTAGCGGGCGGCCACTTCGCCAAACCGGGCGCCGGCCACCAACTCGGCCACGGCTTGATCTAGCGCCGGCCGCGCCTCGGTCATAATGCCCCAAGTCATCCGCTCGACCCTGTGGTCGAGGCCCTTGCGCTCAAAGCGCTGTTTGATCTCGGCCTCCTCGACGAGGGGCGGTTGCACGGGGTGGTGCTCGAAATAGAGGGCGACCAAGTGCCGCCGGATTTTGCGCCCTAGTTGGCGCTCGACCGCGGCCGTCGTGTCCAACCCGAGGCCTTGGGCTTCCAGCCACAGCAGGTGGTAGTCGATGAGGGGTTGGAGGTACTCGCGCCGCGCGGCCGGGCCTTGTTGGCGGCTTCGCTGGCTCTCGTTCAGCCCCAGGACGTAGGAGCGGAGCGCTTCGGCCGTGATGGCCCGCTCGCCGACCCGAGCCACGATGGGGGACGCTGGTTCACCACAGCCCCCGGCGAAGGCCCCGAGCAGGACGCCAACTATTGTAGCGATGCGTAAGCGGTCCATGTCAGTAGGCTACGGCTAAAGGGTGGGTGCGCAGGTCGTCGCCTTGGTCGCCGGCCACGGTCACCCCGAGCAAGTACACGCCCGGGGGGACGAGTTGGCCCCCAGCGGCGCGCCCGTCCCAAGTGAGGGCGTAGCGCCCGTTGCTGAGCGCCGTCTGCTGGAGGGTGTGGATCAGCCGGCCCGACAGGTCGTACAGGCGCACGGCAACGGCCCCGGCTTGAGTCAGGGCCAAGATGTTGTAAGCAATGGCGACTCGGTCGTTGATCCCGTCGCTGTTGGGCGTAAAGGGATTGGGAGTTAGCTCTAGAGCGTCGATCAGCCGGTCTCGGCGGATTATCGAGGGACTCAGCACGGTGGTGCCGGAGTGGGTGGGCTGGTCTTGGGCGTCCAAGTCCGCGCTATTGCCCGAGGTGGCGTTTTGAAACGAACCGGGTTCGCTCGACAGGGAGGCTTGCCCGCGAAATTCAGTGCTGAAGGCCAGCACGGCCGAGCGAAAGGCGATTTTCAGCAGGCTGCCATCGGCTTGAATGCGCGGAAAGCGCACGCTGAAGCGGTCTGCGGCAATGGCGTTGATGGCCAGCCCGGAACCGCCGGTGGTATCGCCTGGGGCAAAGGCGTGGGCGGCGATGAGTTCGCCTTGGGCGTTGAGAATTTCTATCTGCTCCACCTGTTCCACCCGAATGGGGGTGCGGATCGCAAACGTATCGAAGCCGAGCAGGTCGGGCGAATTCATGTGCAGCCGCACGGCGTAGGTAAAGGACGTAGAGGTGGAAGCCGCGACTTGGCGGGGAAAAATCTCGGCGACGAATTCGTCGGCCAGCGGCGGCGTCAGGTACGACAGGGCAATGCGCTCTAGGCGGCGCGCCGAATGGATGTCGTTGCTCTGGGCGCTGACGCGAAACTGGAGAAAGCGGCGCGGCGACGGGGAGATGATCGGGGTGCCTTGGGAGGACGTGCCCTCGTCGAGCGGATAGGGCGGGGTCCACGGGCTCCAGTTTGCCAAATCGTCCTTGATCGAGCCTTTGGACCAGGTGACGCCGTTGGCATCGACTAGGGGGAGCCGCTCGTACTCGGCTAGGCGCATGGGCTGAGTGGGATCGGCGATGGAGAAGGGAATCTCTGGATCGGTGCGCTTGTCCGTGCGCTGGCGGTGAAAGATAAAAGGGGTGTCGTCGTGGCCGCTGCGCGTGGCAATCAGCAGGCTGGACTGGGCCGAGTCGCCCACGGCTTTTTCCACCCACTGAATGCGCCCCCACGCGGCTAGGCCGGTGGCGAAAATGTCCGAGAAGTACGTCGCGGTCGGCAAAAAGCCGGTGCCGTAGATTTCGATTTCGTCTATTTCAAAGGGAATGGGCGTGGCCGCGCGCAGGCGGAAGGAGCGGATGTAGCGCGGCGGGTCGAATTCAATGTCAACCACGGGCTGGGTGTTTTGGGCTTCCTCCACGATGGGAGCACCCCACAGGGGAAAGCCATCGGCCGTGAGGTTGAGCCCGTCGTTGACGAACAGCTCAAATGCGCGCAAAAAGTCGTTTTGAAAGGCGGCCGTGGGCGCGGGATGGACCGTGTTGCGCGGATAGAAGCGGAAGCGATTGACGCCGAAGCGGCCTCCTAAATCGCCGATGATGAGGGTGCCGCGCACGTCGTCGCTTTTGCGCTCAAAGGCCTGGGTCTCGCCGCCGGCGAGGTCGCTGAGGATTTCGGCGAGGGCCTCGGCCAGATCTGCGCGGGTGAAGTCGGCTGTGAAGCGCAGCACGGTCGGCGCGGCTATGGTGCCGCCGCGGGCGAGGGTCCCGGCCGCGATGTTTTCGCCCTCTTGCAGTTGGCGCGGCGTTAAGACCCGCTGGGCAAAGTCGATGAGCTCGCCCGGAGCATTGCCTATGAGCACGGCGTTGGGATTGACCAAGCTGCGGTACTCGGGGTCTAGCGTACCGATGGCCGCCCCGCTGCCGTCCCAGTCCATCGGGGCGGCCAAACCCACCCGCAGCGTATCCAAGGCCCCGACGGGGGCGGCGAGGGCGAGGGCGGCAAGCAGGATTCTCAACACGCTCAGGCTCCTAATAGGCGACCGCAATGGTGCCGACTCGTTCTTCGGCGCCTTCATCGGTGTCGAGCCGAATGCGGTAGATATAAGTCCCTGGGGCCACCAGCCGGCCGTCGGCCCGGCGTCCGTCCCAAGCGTACTCTGCGATGCCGGTTTTGAGCTGGGTGCTGGCCAAGGTCTGGACGGGGTGGCCCGCTAGGTCGTACAGGGCCACTTGCAGGGGCCGCCGCGCCACCACTTCGCGCACGTCAAAGGACAGCCGCGTGGCGTCGTTGACCCGGTCGCCGTTGGGGGAAAAAGGGTTGGGCTGCACCCGCACGTCCGCCAACAGCCGCCCTCCCACTTGGGTGCGCACGGCCAGCCCGTCGCCGGCGTAGCGGAAGGTGGCGTTGCCCGGCTGTACTTGTTGCCGGATGCGGTCGGGATCGTCGCTGTTGTACACCCAGCCGGAAAACTCCGTGCCAAAGCGCAAAACCGGCACTTTGAAGGCCACCTCCACCTGCTTGAAACGGTCGGTTTCCGGGCTCGACAGCTTGCGGTCGAGCGCCACGATGAGGCGGTCGGCTCGCGCTTGCGGCGGAAAGGCCGCTAGATCGACGGGCACGCCGCCGATTTTGACGTGATAGACGGTGTCAACTTGGGTATGGGTGCCGATTTCGAGGCGGTCAAAGCCGGTGTCGCCGGCTTGGAAATCGGGGCGCACCACGTACGTGAAACGCTGGGAGCGGACGTCTTTGACCTCAACCGGCCAAATTTCGCCCAGCAGCGCGGAAGCCGACAGGGAGTGCGCCAACTGAAACTGGAGCGCGTCGAGGCGGGGGGCCTCGGTTTCGGTGGCAAACAAGGTGATCTGCAACTGCATGTAGCGGCGCGGAGAGGGCGACTGGAGGACCGTGCCGTCGATCCAAGCGGTCGCCTCCTGGGCCGGGTCGCGCAAACCGTCGGCAAAGTCGTAGGGAGGCGACCAAAAGCTCCAGTGGTCGCGGTCGTAGAGCGGGGGTTCGCGCTCGCGGACGGGGAGGCCGAAGTGCTCGGCAAAGCCAATTTCCTCGGCCTCGCCGGTAATGGCGTTGGGCTGCCAGTAGATGTGGGGATTGGGGTCAGCCCCCGTGCGGGTGCGAATTTCAACGTGGGTGCCGGGAGGACGCTGGCCGCTCCAGCGAATTTTGCCCCAGTTGATGGGCTGGCCAAAGTCGAGGATGTCGGTTAGGTAGCGGGCTTGGCGCACAAAGCCGCGTCCGTAGATTTCTACCTCGGCGATTTCCCAGTCGCGCACCGGGTCTAGGGCGCGGATGGCCACCCAGCGGACGTGGTGCAGGGGAAAGCGAAAGTCAACCACTACGTCGAGGTTTTCGCGGACGCTGCGCAGAATGGTGTAGGCGGGATCGTTGCTCACCCGGTAGCCGCCGAGGCCGGCCGAGGCGAGGATTTTGTGCCAGCGCCGCCCTTTGGGAATCGCGAACGCATCGTCGGCGATGGGGACGCTGCTGTCGGCGACGCCAATCTCGTACCACTCGAGAAAGTTGGCGGCAAAACTCTCCTCGCCAAACGCATCTGGGTCGGGTTTGGGTGCGGCCATAGCCGCGATGATATGGGCGTCTTCGGTCTTGCTGAGCCGGGGATAGAAGCGGATGCGGTTGATGGGCATTTCAGCGCCGAAATTGGTGATGGTATTGTTGCGGAAGCCGCGTCCCACCCCCGGGGGTGCTCCCTCGCGCTGCACGAAGATGCGAAACATGGCCGAGGTGCGGTCGCCATCGTAGGCCAGCAGGGTGCTGGGCAGGGTCATGCCCATGAAAGCCGAGTTTTCGCCCTGGGTGACGCGGATATTGCCGCCTAGGTCGTGAAAAGGCTCTTGGCTCTGGCCGTTTTGGTCCCAACGGACGATGTGGGTCAGGTTCAAGTGGGGGTCCACCCAAGCCGGCGTCATGGCCCCGTCGGCGTAGTCGATCAGGGTATCGGCCCCGACCCATTCGGGCGACGTTCCCACCGGCTCGGTGCGCACGACTTGACCGTCGGTGCCGTACACGGTGTAGAAGCCTCCTTCTTCGCTGGCGAGCGCGAGGGGAATAGCCCACGGGTTGCCGTCGGCGCCGCCCAGCGCGAACTCGGCCCAATCGCCCAAGGCCGGCCTGGCCAACGCAACGACCAGCCACAACACCCGGTGGTTTCTCATGCGGTCCCCTTTGGCGAACAACGAAAAAAAGCCCGCGTTCCAGCGTGGAACACGGGCTTCTGAGCGTTGCCCCCTATCCAGCGGCGAAGCGACTTACTGAAAGCGGGCCTTGATGCGGGCCCAGCTGTCTTCCTCGACCGAGGTAGAGGCGACAAAGGCCGGATCCGGCTCGGCCAGCACCCAGTCGTTGACCGACGCGCAGCAATTGTCAAGCGTGCTCCAATAGCCGCAGCAACCCGGGGTGCGATAGTTGTTGAAGTCGCCATCGTTGTCGATTTGGACGATGGAAATGTGGATGATCTGACCTTCCTCCAGATCCCAGACCTCCACATCCTCGGGCTGGTATCCGCCCTCTAGCCCTACGGGGTACGAGCCTATGGGCGTGAGGCCCATTTCGTAGTAGTAGGTGCTCTCGCCGAATTCGTCGCCATCCCAAGTGTAGTTGAATTCGAGCCAGTCCGTGCCGGGCCAGATCCACTCGGTGCCGGTCAAATCGCCCGGCCGCAGCCAGAACCAGTCGCCGAGGGTCGGATGGACGGGGACCGCGAAGTTGTAGCGGGAATTGATGCCGATGTTTTCGTCGTTGATGTCAACATAGCCGCCATCGTCGGCATAGGCGTCGTGGTTGTAGGTAAACGACACCTCCCACGAATCGTCCTCGCTCCAGTGGCTGGTGCGGTCCATGTTGTGTTCGTCGTCGAAGGTTTGGGTGGCCATGTAAATCTTGTTTTCCGTGTCGTTCCAGCCGACCCGATGCAACATGCTGAAGTCGGTGACGTCCCAATCGGCGTTGCTCCAGCCTTCGGGCACTAGGCCGCGGGCATCGTTGAAGACCGAGTTGTCGATGCCATAAGAGGCTGGCACCCCGTCCCAGTCGCCGTGATTGCCGTCGATGGTGGGGGTAGCTCCATCGGGAAACTGGACGACGAACCACACCGTGCCGGCGTCCCAGTGTGCGTGGCCCACATTAGGCAGGGCCACTAGGGCGAGGACTGCAAAGAGAATGGCAATGCGCTGCATAACCCACCTCCTTTGGAGGAGTTAGATGAAACGAGAAAGTGCCTCGTGCCTGCTAATTTCCGTATAGGATACGGCGAATACGCCGCAATCTCAAGCAAAAAGTGGGCGGGGGCTACCTTACTACACGACGCCAGCGGCCCGCCTACCTAAGGATCGAGGGCATCTTGCCCTCGTCGAGGGCGGGGACGCCCTCGATCCCGGACGCAACGGCAACACCAGAAAAGGCGTACTCAACGGAAGGGGCGCGTACTAAGGAGGGGCTACCTTGAAATTTGATCTACTCGTCGGCGTCTAACAGGAGCCTAAAGGCTTCGAGGCTGGGCACCTGTATGGCCGCCCGAAACAACCGCTTGAGGCGCTGCACATCGTCGATGGCGCCAAGGCGGGCGGCCAACGGATCCGACGCGGCCAGCGCAAAGCGAATCGCCAGCACGTCGAGCAGGTCTTCAGTAGCGCGTTCTCGGCCTCCTTGCTCAATGCCTTGCTCAATGCCTTGCTCAATGCCTTGCTCAATGCCTTGCTCAATGCCTTGCTCAATGCCTTGCTCAATGCCTTGCTCAATGCCTTGCTCAATGCCTTGCTCAATGCCTTGCTTCATACCTTCCTCGCGGGCGTTTTCGGCGAGATACTGGGCAAACGAGGATTCGCGGATGAGGTCCATGAGATGCTCCTTGGAAACAGCGGCCATGATCGTCTGCGGATTATACACCAACCCGCTCAAGATCGCCAGTCCCGCGAGAAAATCGGCCTTGCTTGACTGATCCAGCGGTAGGGCTGCCGCCCGGGTCACACACTGCTCTAACCACGCCGCCTCAGTCTGACCGGCTGGCGGCTGCATCAACGGGGCAAACGGCAGCAAGCCCACAAACGTGCGGTCGAGCACAGCTTGACCGGCGAGTTGGCTCAGGCGGATCACCTTATAGCGGATCACGACCGGATAGTCGGGATGCTCTTGAATGTAGTATCCCGGGTCGCGGCGCCCGGCAGCCGGGCGCAGGTAGAAGACGTGGGCGTACACCGGCAGGCCGTAGTGCTCGATAATGCGGCCGATGTAGCCGGCCATGCGGCGGGGCATGGCCGGGTGGTCGGTGGTTTGAAACTCGTGGTGGACTAAGGCGTCCTTGCTGGCGATGCGCACGCGGAGGAGGCTGTCGGTGCGGCGGGCTTTGACGGTGAACTGCTCGCTCTCTATCACTTCGACTTTTTCGATGTCGTCGCGCCGGAGGGCAAAGCGGGCGAAGTCGGCCGGGTAGGTTTGGATCAGGTGCTTGGAAACGATGTCGATTTCGGCCATGCGCCATGCCTTGGGTTATGGGTAGGGAAGTGGCTGGGGTTCCGCTAATAGTAGAGGGGGATGCGGTTGCCGACCATGCCGGTAAAGCCGTCGATGATCAGCCAGATGCCGCCGATGGCTATGTGCCCCAGCGCAAGGCCCAAGAAAAACGGCAGGGTTTGGCGGTACAAGCGCACGCCTCCGTACTTGAGCACCAAACTCTTGAGGAGCCAAGCTAAAAAAAGCGTGAACCAAATTCCGTCCATGACCCGGCCATGGCTCACCAAGAAGCCGAGGGGATGGAACGGCCACCACAAAAACTGATGCCGCGCCCAAAGCAGCAGCCCCATAATCAGGCCGCCCCCGGCCATCCACGAGTATCCGCTCAGGCTGGGGCCGGTGGGATTGATGATTTTTTCGAGGGCAAAGCGGGACGGCTCGGCCGCGTAGTGCTGGGAAATGAGCAGATTCATCGAGCCGTAGCGGTAGGCGAGGTACAGGGTGAACCACGCCGACAGGACTAAGGCGATGATCATGGCCAAGCCCACGGCCCACGTCAGGCGGCGTTGGCCGCTTTTTAACTCGCTGCCGAGGCGCAGGCCGTGGGCCAAGGGGGCCATCATAAAAACCAACAGGTCGCCGCACCATACCATAGTGTAGCCGGTGGCGACCATGCCCTTTGCGCCCAAAGCCGACACGCCGACGCTAGACACGGCAAAGCCCGCCGGGATCATATTGGCCTTAAAGATGGGCAGCCCGGTCTCGGAAATGACCCGGGCGAGGCCGATGAAAATTACCAATCCAGCAAAGAGGAACACCGGGACGATCCAAGCGGGAATGCCGGTCTGCCAGAGCCAGAGCCAAAGGCCGGCCACGCCCCCCGCGGCGCCGCAAACCGCAGCCCGATAGGACATGATCTCGTCGCCATCTTCGACCGGGGCGTCTCGCCGCCAAGCCTTGAGTAGGACCCGTTTGAAATGGGGCCGACCGATCCACAGCCCCGACAGGACCAAGACGATGAGGGCCCCCATCATCTGGTGGCCCATGCCCGGCTCGGTCCACCAGCCCAGTTCGGCTTGTACATCTTGCAAGCCGTAGTAAAACAGCAGCCCCTCCTGTAGTTGGTGCAGTAAATAAAAAAACCACAAGCTGAAGCCGATTTGGGTATTGATGAAATAACCAAACCCCAGCATGAGAAAATTGAGCCCAAAGGTCAGGAAAATGGTCTGGCGAAACACGTCGATGGAGGTGTTGAGGACGACTTGGGGGAAGTAGGGAAAGTAGTTGTGCAGCGCGAAAAAGCTCATAAAAACCACGGGGATGGCAAAGCCGATCCACATGGTCCCGTTGCGGAAAAAGGGCTTTACCAGCCGGCCCTGCGGGTCGTCGGCCATCATGGCCAGCGGCACCTGCATGAGCGGGTAGATCAGGCGCTCGTGCTCGACCCACTGGCGGCGCAAAATGACGCTGAGGCAGGTCGCGGCGAGATACAAGGAGCAGTAGAGCAACAGCCACGCCCCCAACGGCGGCAACCAATGCGCCCAAGGAATCCCGCGGCCGCGGCCGGCCCCTTCGTAAAATGCCTTAACCGCTTCTGGGTTGGCTACCAAGATCCAGCGCGGCAGCCACGGATGGATTTGGTTGACCCAATCGTTTTCTGGGGTGGCGTAGTAGAAGGTGCCCGTAATCATGGGCATGAGCAGGCCATTGACGCCTTTGGTGGGAATGGCCGAAGCCACCATCATCATGGTGAAAATGGTGATCAGCTCGCCCCGCTGGAGGGCCCAGTCGCGGCGGCACCAGCCCAAGACCAGCTGTAGGGTCAGCAGCAGGACGAAAAACAGGAAAAACGCGCTCGGCGTCGCCGAAGTCAGGGCCAGCGAAGTGCCTTGAATGAGCTGACGCCCGTAGGGCGCGCCAATGGCAATAACGGCGCACAGGACGCAGCCGATGAGGATGCCGCGCCCGGTCACGTGGGGAGCAAGGGAAGGTTGCGGATGCGCCATGGGCTGGTTGCCGTGGAGAGGATGCGGGGCGATGGGCTGCGGATAGGCTACGAATTCTCGCACTAGAGGCCAAATGCCGGGCCGGCGTTAGCGCGTAAAAGTTGCGGTGCTTTAAGGTCGCCCCACCGCTTGCAGTGCGCTGGCGAGATTGGCTTGGGCTTGGCGGTAGGTGGGTTTGAGTTGGAGGGCGCGGCGGTAGTGTTCAATGGCTGCGGCGAGCTGCCCCCGAAGGGCTAACAGCCGCCCCAAATTGTTGTGGGCCTCGGCAAAGTCGGGTTTGAGCTGGAGGGCGCGTCGATAGTGCTCAATGGCCGCGGCGTCCCGTCGTTGAAGCGCCAAGGCCGCGCCCAGATTGCTGTGGACCAAGGCGAGGTTCGGGGCCAGTTGGAGGGCGCGTCGATAGTGCTCAATGGCCGCGGCAACTGCGCGTTGGCCGAGGAGGGCGTTGCCCAGCTTGAGGTGGATTTCAACGCGGTTCGGCTCGGCGTTTAAGGCGCGGCGATAGTGGCGCAGGGCGGCCGCGCCCTCGCCCCGGGCTTGGTGCGCGTCGGCGAGGTTGAGGTGAATTTGGCTGCTGCCGGGCTTTAGCAGGAGGGCTTGCCGGTAGTGGCCGATGGCTGCGTCGAGCTGACCGCGCTCTTTGAGGATATTGGCCAGATTGTTGTGGGCGATCCAAGCGCCGGCATTTTTTGCGAGCGTATCGCGCCACAAGGTCTCCAGATCGGCATAAACCTCGCCTTGCCGCCAAGTGAGCAGGCTGTAGAGGGCCAAAACCAACGCCAGCGCGACCGGCCCGGCCGCTGGCCGCCCCCACCGCGTCCACGTGCGGTGCCCCCCGGCCGCGGCTAGTGTCAAAAGCCCCAGACTGGCCAAGTATTGGAAGTGGTCGGCGACAAAGGAGTAGAGCATGGGGTAGAAGTTGAAAAAGCCGAGTGCTGGCGTTAGGGTGCCGGCAAAAAACAACGCGCCGGTCAGCACCCCGCGCCCCCAACGCGCCCGCAAGGCCCACAGCAGCCCCCCGACGCCCAAGGCCCCGGCCGGATAGAGATATTGCCAAGCCGCGGTCGCGTCGATTTTCCAGCGGGGGTAGATAAACGCGAGCTCGAGCGGCACGAGGAGTTTGGCCGCGTAAAACCACAACGCCCGCCCGGCGATCAGGCCGCGCTCCACCAGCGACAAGTCCCACGCTGGCCCCCAAGCGCCGACGCTGTGCCGCTCCATCCACACCGTCACCCCGCCCATGGCGATCCCGAGCACAAAAAAAGGCCCGAGCGCTACAGCCGTGCGCTTTATTGTCGTTTGGCCCTGCCACCACAGCACCAGCACCAAGGCAGCCGGCAGGGTGCAGGTGACGGTCTTGCTGAGCAGGGCCGCGGCAAAAAGAAATAAAGCGGCCCCGTACCAGCGCGGCCGGCGCACTTCTTCGTAGCGCAGAAAGGCCCAAGCCGCACTCAGGTAGAACGCGCCGGACAAGGTGTTTTTGCGCTCGGTAATCCAAGCCACGGATTCGACGTGTACGGGGTGCAGGGCAAACAAGGCGGCCGCGGCCCAAGCACCGGGGACTTTTAGGCGGGTTAAGAGCCGCCAGACCAAAACGGTGCTGAAGGCGTGCAGGAGCACATTGACCACGTGGTAGCCGGCCGGGTCCAATCCCCACAGCCGGTATTCGAGCCAATAGGTCGTATAGACCAGTGGGTAGTATTGGCGCGTGGCCCCCGGCTGGAACCAAATCTGCCCCAGCCCGGCCAGCGAGCGCAGGGTGAGGTTGTCCTGCACGTAGTCGTCGTCATCCCAGACAAACCCGCCGCTCATGGCCGGTATATAGGCTCCGGCGGTGAGCCCCACCAACAGGAGGGCCGGCCCGAACCAAGGGCGGCGTTGTGGTTGGGAAGCAACGGTGGCTGGGCAGGTGGGAGGCGTGGGCATGGGCGTATTGCGGCGAGCGGACCTTGCTTTACAATATAACCAAACCATGAGTGACGCGACCCTGACCCAACTCACCGCCGAAGTTCGCCGCTTTGTAAACGAGCGCGACTGGGCGCAATTCCACACCCTTAAGGACTTGGCCATTGGTCTTTCGACCGAAGCGGCCGAAGTCTTGGAGCACTTCCGCTTCCGCTCGGACCAAGAGATCGCCGCGCGCCTAGCCGACGAATCCTTCCGCCGAGCTGTTGGTCACGAGTTGGCCGATGCCCTGTACTTTATCCTGCTCATGTGCGACCGCTTCGGCTTGGACGCCGCGCACATGCTGGAGGAGAAATTGGCCATTTCGGCCCAGCGCTATCCAGTGGAAAAGGCCAAGGGCAAAAACCTCAAATACACCGCCTACCAAGCTCCTTCGGAAAGCGACCACACCCCATAAGAAGCGGCGGTCTTTAGCGAGAGGGCGGAGGTTTTTTGGAAAGGATGCGCTACCCGCGACCAACAGATAGCCCCCAGTCCCCTCGGATCACCGGGCGTGCCCTGCTTCTGGGGGGGCTGACCATTGTCGCTGTATTCTACTACCTCATCCTAGAGGTCGGGCAGGCATCCGGGTCGGGCAGCTATGTCCGCTCGCAGTTCCCCATGGTGGCCTTTATGCCCTTTGTGCTGTGGCTTTTTCTCAACGCCGCCTGCGGACGCTTGTGGCCCCGGCAGGCCCTAAACCAAGGGGAGCTGCTGACCATTTTCACCATGCTGTGGGTGGTCGGCGTCTTGCCGCAGTGGGGCTGGAGCGACTATTGGATCGCCATCATCGGGGCGCCCTTCTACTTGGCCACCCCCGAAAACCAGTGGTCGGATCTGATCTTTCCCTATTTGCCTTGGCGCGTTTTTCCCGACTCCTCGCCTCGGGTGCTAGACGCCTTCTGGATGGGGCTGCCGCAAGGGGCGGCGGTGCCGTGGGATGGCTGGATCGGGGCGATTGTCCAGTGGCTGGGGGCCTCGCTGGGCATGGTGGTATTCGGCTTTTGCTTGGTGGTGCTATTTCAGCGCCAGTGGGTGGAAGCCGAAAAACTCACCTTCCCGCTGGCGCAGATGCCCCTCGATCTAACGCGGGGTTTTGACGGGCCACGCCGGGTGCCCGACCTCTTCCGCTCGGGTCTGTTCTGGATCGGCTGCGGGGTTGTCCTGTTGCCCTTACTCTACAATATCGGCGCCTACTTCACCCCGGGCTTGCCTCTGTTTGAACTCTATACCAAGCGCTTCCAGCTCGAATTGCCCCGCCCCTTCCCGGGCCTAACCATCCGAGTTTTGCCCCTAGTCATGGCTTTGACGTATCTATGCCCGCTGGATATCCTCGGCAGCCTAGTGGTCTTCGCCCTGCTGGCTACTGCCAAGATAGGGCTGATGGATTGGGTGGGATTCGTCGTGGGTGCGGAGGGGCAGCCTTTGGCACCGCAAGCGATTCTCTCGCTGGAGAGCTTGGGGGCCATCGTCTTTGTGGCCTGCTGGTCCGTGTACTTGGCCCGCCGACACTTGCGAGAAGTGTGGCAACAGGTGCGCACTGGGGAGGGCGATCGGCGGCAAGTCGGGATCTACCGCTTGGCCCTAGCCGGTCTGATCCTGTCGGCCCTCTACGTCATCGCGTGGGCTTGCAGCTTGGGGGCGAGTTTGCCGCTGGCCACCGGGGCCTTTGTCCTGATGGTAGCGACCTTTTTCGTCTCCATTAAGCTCATTGCGGCCACGGGCTTTCCGTACCTCATGCCCAGTTGGCCCAATGCCAAGGGGAGTTCTTTTATCGTCGATTTGGTGGGCTCGGCTCGGTTGTCGCCGCAGGATTTGGTCGCCTTCAAGATGTTCACCGGCCATGCCTTTTTCGGCAACATTCGCCTACCCGCTTGGCCAGCTATCCCGCACCATCTGCGCGTTTTCTCGTTGCGGGATCAGCCGTGGCTGGTGACCGCTACCGTGCTCGTCGCCTTTACAACAGGTTTTCTAACGGCCGTGTGGGCCAGCCTCGAGATGGCATACGACAAAGGGGGGGCTGTTTTTTTGATGGGTGCGACCGGCCTCTTGGACGAAACAGTGCATCTGCTACAAAACCCCAAAGTCGGGGATCCGGGCAAGTGGGGCGTCTGGGGTTGGGGCGTGTTTGAGGCGGGGGGCATCGCGCTGTTGCGGGCCCGCTTTCACTGGTTCTCGCTCCATCCCATTGGGCTCGCCTTTCAGCACACCTCGGGCACATCCATTTATTGGTTCAGCCTGTTTTTGGTCTGGATAGCTAAACTGCTCCTGCTGCGCTACGGAGGGGTCCGAGCGTACCGCAAAGGCAAGCCCTTTTTCTACGGCTTAGGCGTGGGCTATGTACTCGGCGTCGTACTCTCAGGAGTCGTAGATGTGATATGGTTTCCCCTACAGGGCCACAATGTACACGACTGGTAATTAAACCATCACTCTTTCAGGCTGGCGTACATCGTCATAAACACGGTACTATCCAGCTGCGAGCGGTCCGCTGCTTCGACGCGCTCTCGACTGATTCTACGGATACTATAGCCGAGTTGGGCCGTGAGCACATAGCCTAGGTACTCCCCCCGGTTTGAAAGCTGCATAGCCAAGACCGTGCTGTTGAAGTCCTCGGTGAATTCACCCGCTGCTAAATCGCCTTCGTCAATCACCGAATCCCGGAAGAAGAGTTGTTCTATGCCGGTCTCTAGGGTCGTGCGCCGTAGAACGGGAAATTCAACGGTCAGGAAGATCAAACCAGTCCATTGATCGCGCACCGGGCGCACCCCCCCCATAGAATAAGGAGTATTGTCCTTGAGAAATTCGCTCTTGATCTTGGGATGCACCGTCAGAGTTTTGTACTGGTACAGGTAGTCGGCCTTGTTGATAATCCCGAGAAAACGCATATCGTCTTTGAAATCTGGGGTGCTGCCTTTTTCCCGTTGCCGCACGGTCTCGTACTTGAACTTATTGGAAAAATTGACCCCGAGATTGGTCCGACGGTCGAGGCCGAGCCAAAAGGTATTGATATAGGTGTCTTGGGCGAAGAGGGGATCGTCTATGGCTTGGTGCGCTCCGGGCAGCCCTGGGGTTTGTACCCATTGAACGAGATCGTCCTGAATGTCGTCGGCCACCTTTTTGAATAGGTCGAAGAGGCGCACCCGGCCGATGCGGGCGTACTCCTTTTCAAAGCTCACCAAAGCGTACGTGGTCAGATTTTGGCGGTCGTCCGAAAGGAGTTGCTCGCGGGCTTGCCCCACAGTGAGTCGCAGGTGCGGAGTTACCTGATTGTGCAGGTACAGGTTGTAGCCTTTGCGATCCCTTTTGTACGGATAGTCGGGCAGATTGTCGTTTTCAAAGTGGTCAACCCAGCCGTTGTTGTTGAGGTCGATACCGAAGAGGTATTCGGGGCGGTCTGAACCATAGCGCAGAAAGGGTTCCTCGTAGTCTGGGAAACGGTTCTCGCTGAAGATGTTGCTGTTTTGGTTGAAGTCGGAGATGAAATCGTTGTTCTGGTCCCAGCCGGGAAACACGGCCTCGTCGGCAAAGCCTTCGGCGGATCTTCCGGTGCCAGCGGCGCGGAATTCCGCGCCCGTCCTCGGATCTTGGTAGCGCCGCTTCTGGTCGGGCTTCTTGTCCTGATCGTCGTTGTCGTCGACAAAGTCGTAGATGCTCCTGGTCCGGTCTTCGTAATCGATGCGGCCGCTACCGTCCGATATGAAGGGGCTGGTGTTGTAAGCCGCGTCCATGTAGAAACCTTCGGCAAAGAGGGACCAAGAGAAGACCGCTTTGGACAGATTCAGCATCCAAGCTTTGGCGTTTTCGTCGCCGACGAGGCCCGAGTGCGCCTCGTGAGTCTTTACCCGGCGGTTGGGATACTTTCTGTACTGGTGGTTCACATCGAACTCGGTGTACAAGTCAAATCCTAGGAAATCCCTGGCCTCGAGCGTGAGCCCCATTAGCTGGTTAGCGGTGGGCAAGCCGTAGTTGAACATCACTTCGCGCTTATTCGAGCCATCCCGAATGTTGCCTGCGGCTTGGGCCATCAGCAAAAAGACTGGCTGTCCTTCAGAGTTGGTTTGCTGGTCGGACGTGATCTCGATCCGGTAGTCGTTGACTAGGACCAATCTGAAGCGGAGGTCCCGGATGTTGTTGATGGCATCCCGGTCGTCGAGAATCGCGGCTAGGTCGTTTAAGTCGTACCGCAACGTGATCTGTTCCGTGCCGTTGGCCGTGCGGACGCCTTCTATGATGGTGCCGCCCTGTCGCTGGGGGGTAAAGCCGATCTCGTTGCCGACTAGCACGGTGTCTCTGTCGCCGATGGTGGTTGCCACTTCTACGTTATCTGCGAGCAAGACGCTCCCGCCGATGTTGTCGGCCGGGGAGTCGTCGCTCAGCCGGATGACAATGGTACCGATCTGGTTTTGCAACTGCAGGGAGGTCAATTCTCCTTTGAAGGGATTGCCGGCAAAACTCTGGACGGTCCCCCGGCCGTTGTGGGAATTGACGAAGACCCCGCCCACGGTTATGGCGTCGCCTAGCTGAATTCTGGTGCGTCCCCCTATTAGGTTCGTATAGTTGTTGAAAGAGGCCGGATTTGGGTCGGTGATGAAGCCGGGGGCGCTGATGCGGGAAAAGATCCCTGTCAGCTCGACGGCGTCCGACGTGAAATCGACTTGGGCACCGTTGTACACGGACTTGCGAAAGGTCATTGGCGTCAGGGTCGTGACCAACTCGTCGCCAACGGAAATGGAAAAAGAGTATTGACCTTTCTGGTCTGAAGCTACAATTAATGAGCGAAAGAAACCCGCGTACGCGCCCCTTTTCAGCAGCCGGCTGCCCTCGGAAATTCGCGGATGATCTTCGGTCCAGTCGTAGATCAACCATCCTCTGGTCAGAAAATTTCCGTACACATCGTAGAAATAATCGCCCCACAGGCTTTGCGCCACATATCGCTGGTAGGGATTGCCGGCGTAGTTGGTGTACTGCCAAGTCTGCCACTGGTACTCCTGATACAGCTCTTGGGGCAGATACCGTTTCCGCACCAGCGGCTCTGCATGGCCCAAAAGCGTCTTAGGTCCCTCAGAGCGATACACCACTGTGCCATTGGCGCGGTGCCCCAAGCGAGCCCCATAGTCTTGGGCCGTCCATCCCAGAGCGGGCGATACCGCTAGGGCGCAGAGTATCCCCACAACACGCCAGATGCTATTAGGGCCTGCCATCTACTGTTCCACCCCGGCGTAGATGGTTATGAAGGTGGTGGTGCCGGTCTCGGTAGCGGACCGTTTGGCGACCTCCAGATCCAGCATCTCGACGGTTTCTAGGGATTGCCTAGACAGCCGGAATCCCGTCTGTAGCAGCAATACGTACCCTAGGTAATCCGTCGTGGTTGACCACTGAACGGCCAAATTGGTCTCGTTTAGATCCCCGGTCGGTCCTAGCACTTGCTCTCGGACCAAGGCCGCTTCGTCTGCCCGCAATTCTCTGAGCTGGCGAAACTCCGCGCCCAGTTCGATCATCGAATGCCTCAGCATTGGGAACTTGAGAATCACCGACGAGAACCCATCCCATTCCTCAACATCGGCCTCGCGGCGCAGGAACGGGGTGCGCCTCAAATACTGGCTTTTGAACCGCGGCTGGATGCTCAGACCTTCAAATTGGTAGGTATAATCCACTTTGTTGATCAGCCCGAAAAAGGACGATCTAGCGCGGAGCGGACTTCGGTCCAAAGCCCTAATATCATCGCTGCGCTGAATGTACAGATCGTATTTGACCTTGTTGCGGATGTTCAGCCGAGGAATTCGCGTATAGTCGAAGCCGATAAACAGGGAATGTACCCAAGTATCTTGGGCGGGCAGCATATCGGCGACCTTGACGGGCCGGCCGGCCGAGAGAAATGCTTGGGACGCCCGGCGATCATCGGGAATGGTGTCTTGGGCTTTTTTTAGCATGTCGAACACCCGCAAGCGCCCTACGCCGGCCCAATCCTCCTCCACGGTTACCAACCCGTAGGTGGTCGTATTCTCTCGCTCGGAGGACAGCAGCTCCTCGCGGGTTTGCCCCACACTCACCCGAACCCCCGGGCGGATATGAACGCCGGAATAGGCATTGTAGCCTCTGTGGTCTCTCTTGTAGGGGAAATCGGGCTCGTCGTCGTTCTCAAAGCGGTCGATCCAGTCGTTGTTGTTCAAGTCAATGCCAAAGAGAAATTCGGGGCGGTCCACCGCGTACCGGAGAAAGGGCTCGTCGTAATCGGGGATGCGGTTGCTGATCGTCCGATTGTCGTTCTGGTTGAAGTCGCTGACGAAATCGTTGTTTTCGTCCCAACCGGGGAAGATTGAAAAATCGGGTCCCGGCTGGCCCCCTCGCTGCCAGTCGGGCAGCCGATCTTGATCGTCGTTGTCTTCGACGAACTCGTAGAGAAATTGGGCCGGTTGGTCATAGTTGACATCGCCATTTTGGTTGAGCAGGAAGGAACTGGTGGAGTAGTCGTGGTCCATGGAAAAGGCCTCCCCAAAGAAGAACCAAGGATACTCCTGAAAGGCGAGGTTCATCATCCAAGCATCCGCTCGAGTCGAAGCGTCCGCAAAGGAACGGTCGTCGGTAAACAAGGCCAAGTTGGGATACTGCCTGAATTTCTGGTTGATGTCGTACTCGCCATAGAAGTTGAACCCTAGGACATCTTTGGCCTCAAGGGTAAAGCCATAAATCTGCGTGGCCGTGGGCAAGCCGTAGTCAAAAACCAGCCTGCGCCGGTTGGAGCCATCCTTGGTATTGTCGGGCGCCCGGGCGATCGCTAGCAGGACCGGATTCCTCTCGTTGAGGGTCGCTCTGGTCAGCGGGGCTTCCGGGGAGGCTTCCTGCCCGGTCTGGCGGTCGGACCACACCTCGACTTTGTAGTCGTTGGCCAGCACCAGATCAAAGGTCACTTTTACGATTTCGGTCGGGTCGGGGCCGATATAGGCCGGATCGTTAAAGTCGTAGTTGAGGATGATCCGCTGAAGGCCGTTGGCCGCCAAGAAGCCTTCTTCGCGAAAGCCGCCCTCTATGACTGGCCAGCGCGTTGGGTCGTTGGTCAGGTCGGCGAGGCCGAGCGTTTCGCGGATTCCGTTTTGAAAATCTTCGCGCACCACGACTAAATCGTGAGAAAAAAGCGCGGTTCCGCCCTCGCCGTCTGCGGGAGAATCATCGCTGAGCACGAGGGCGATGGCGTTGATTGGCACTCTGGCCTGCCCGTCGCCCAAGGTGCCCTTGGTGGGGTTGCTGTCGAACGAACCTAGCGTGGTCCGGGTGTTGTGGGCATTGACCCAAGTCGCGCCGAGGGTGACGAAATCGCCCACTTGGGCTAGGGCCCGGCCGCCGATCATATTGGTGGCGTTGGTCCGGGTGTCGGCGCTGGAGACCGACGCCCGGACCGGGCTGCTGATCCTCGATAGGAGGACCGTGCCGGCGTATTTATCCGTTGCAAAGTCTAGCTGGATGCCGTTGAAGGCGGGCTTGGAAAAGGTCATGGGAGTGAGCGTGGTGCGAATCTGATCCCCGGTGGTTATGGAGTAGAGAGCACCGCCTTTTGAATCAGTGGCGATCAACACTTGGTTGAACCAACCCAGATACCTCGAATCCTGATAGATGGAGCTGCCCAACGGGGTCAAGGCTTCCTGACGCCAGTCGTAGATGAGCCATCCCCGGTTGACGAAATTGCCGAACGTGTCGTAGAAATACTCGCCTTCCCGAGTGGTGTTGACGTAGCGCTCATAAGGCTCCCGGGCATAGTTGGAGTATTCCCAAGTCTGGAATCGGTAATCTCGGTAGAGTTCTTGGGGGACGTACCATCGCTTTACGGTGGGATCGAGGGCATCGAAAAACACCCCTGGGCCCAAGGGTTCAAAGGTGACCTTGCCCCCTCTCTGTTGCCCGAGGCGGTTGTTGTACTCTTGGGAAAAAGCCGGCGTGCTCAAGGCCGCGGCTATCCACAGTGCTATCCATCCTCTGTACCCTGCATCTGCCATCAGGTATCCCTCTCGTTAGCAAGCGCTGCTCAGAAGCAATCCATCAATAGGCCACGCCTAGGAGACCGCTCGCCTCGGCCTTGCCGCCATCGGTGTCCAAGTCAATTTTGAAAATATAGAGGCCGGGCGGCACGGTCTTGCCGCGTCCATCGGTGCCGTTCCAAGCCTTGGCGAAGCGGCCGCTCTGGGCGATTCCCCGATAGACTTCCCGCACCATGCTGCCGGCCAAGTCGTATATCCGCACCCCTACATCGGCCCCGCTGATGAGATCGGTTATATCAAAATGGATCTGTGCGGTGTCGTTGATTTGATCCCCGTTGGGCGTCAAGACCGACGGCACCGCGTTGATATTGATTAGCAAGGCCCCTTTCTTGGCCACTTGCACCACTAGATTGCCCGGGTCGCGGATGAGCGAAGCATTGGCCCCGGCTTGGAGCAGGGCCACGACATTGCCGCCCACCACTCGTTGCGGCACTTCGCTAGGGGTCTCGGACAAGGCCCAGGAGGAAAAGGCGGTGCCCGTCCGCAGCACCACGCACTTGAAATCCACGTCTAGAACGGTCATTTGGTCCGCTGCTAGGCGGCTGGTTTCCACTTTGGGAAAACTGATCTGGAAGCGGTCTTCCGCTACCAAATCAATGCGGAACTCCCCGCGTTCCACCGGCAGGTCGCGCAGGTCCGAATCCGAGAAATGTTGTTCGCGGCGAGAGCCATCCGGTAGCGACATCCCAATCCGCTCCACGGCGTCCACCGTTACAGGGGTGCTGATTTCGAGGGACCGGAAGCCCTGATCGAGGCCGGGCCGCATATTGGGAACGAGCACCAAGGAAAACTCGGTTGCTTGCCCCAGAGCCGCTTGGCGCGGGGTGATCTCGCCGACGATTTCTTCGGCCAGTACAGGGCTGGAAAAATCAAAGGACAGCGACCCAATGCCTTTGGCTGAAAAGAGGTCTTCACTCAAATAATCCACCTTGAACTGAAAGTAGCGCCGTGGCGCGGGCGAAATGATGGGCACTCCTGCCATCCCAGCGGCCACGTTATCGGCGCTCGTGATGCCCTCGGCCGCATAAGGCGGCGACCACGCACTCCAGTTTTCTAGGTCGTCGCGCACGGACCCCTTGTTGCCCGCTCGCAGTTTTTTGTAGTCGGCTTGGGTCAGCGAGATCTCGTTTCTCCTCTTGAGGGGCAGGTCTTTGTAGAGTAGCCGAGCCTGCCTTATATCGAGATCGGGCGAGTCGAGCTGGCTGACTATTTCCCGCGCTTGGCTGCCTTCGTCGAACTCCTCGGCCATCTTCCAAGGCACTTCGGTGCCGTCGAGGTCGCTGCGCAGGCGATTGAACACGACTGGGGAATCGTCAAAGCCGCTCCGCGTACTGATGGGCACTTGGGAGCGGATGGGGTCCCCTTGGCTGGCTTCCTCCCAACGTAGCTGCCCCCAAAGAGCCAGATTTTCTCCCAGATCAAATACATCCGAATGATACTCGGCCGTGGGAACGAAGCCTTCTCCGAAGACTTGAAACTCACCTATTTCAAAGCCCACTGTGGTCTGGGATTTTAGCTGGATGTAGCGCACGTACTGGGGTTCTATCTGCACATCCACCACCGGCTGGTCGTTCTGTAGGACGAGCAGAACGCTGGTAAATACCGGCAAGCCGGCCGCTAGTGTTTCTCGCGTACCGTCGTTGAGAAAAATCTCATAAGCCCTCATATAATCGTCCTGAAAGGGAAAGTCAGGGGCGAGAAAGTCTGGATCTGCGTTTCTGGGGAAGAAGCGGATGCGACTCACGCCGAATCGCGCTCCCAAATCGAACTGGAAGACCACGCCCAATGCGCGGACATTCTGACCGGGCGAACTTTTTCGTTCAAAGGCCGAATTGGCATCATTGTCGATCATTTTCAACAAATCTGTTCCCAGATCGGCGAGCACAGTGGGCGCGGTTACAGAGCCGCCCCGGTCTAGCAGTTGTAAGGCGATGTTGTCCGTTTGGTCGGCCTTTTCGGGAAAAATCCATCCCTCCCGCGCAGAAAAGTCGATAATCCCTCCCGGTACGTTTTCGTTTGTTACTTCTCGGGGACCTAAGATGATCACCGGAGCTATACCACCGCCACCGTCCTGCCAAGGCCGACCTTCCGTTCCACCAAGGATGATCAATTCCTTGGTTTCCCCGGTGTCCACAGCCCCGTAGGCGGCGAGCAAAATCCCCATAATTAGGGAGCGTACATTCAAACCAAAATCCACTTGCACAGGCGAGCTAACCTCCAATTGGATTTGTACAAAACGCCCCTTAGTAGGCGACCTGTATTGGTTTTATCGCCTCGATCGTTTGGTGGTCGGCTTCGACGGAGACCCGGTACAGGTACAGACCCGGCGGCACCAATCGCCCCGCGTCGTCCCGACCATCCCACACCCGTTCATACCCCCCCACCCCATCCCAACCCCCATACACCCCACGCACCCGACGACCCGACACATCCCACACCGACACCCCCACCCACGCCGGCGCCAGCAGTTCCAATAAATCGTAGCCTAGCCGACCCGCGTCGTTGACCCCATCCCCGTTGGGCGTCAAAACCACCGAACCGACCCCTAACTGCAACACCGCCTGCTGTACCGCTGGGGTGGCCACCCAAACCCGATTGGCCGCGTAGGCCGGACTGGCATCGCCCGCTTGGACGCTCTGGGGCACTTCCAATGGCTGGGTGCTGTCCCACACCCGACCCGAAAACGTCGAGCCGTAGCGCAACACTGCCGCGTTGAACCCCACCTCCACCAACGTGCCCGAATCTTCAGCCGTCAGCCGCGGGATGCCCAAGACCACCCGGTGAGGAGCCATCGCTTCTACGGCATAATCGACCGGCGCATCGCCGATATGCACGTGCGTTACGGACAAAAGCCGCGCAGTCGTGGCCACCTCCACCCGGTCAAAGCCGCCATCCTCCGCCCCAATGGTGGGCCGCAGCACGTAAGTAAACGGCTGCGGCTGTCCGACCGGCGCTTCGACCGGCCAGACCTCGCCGACCAACTGCGTCGCCACCGGCGGAGACGCCCGCACTTCGAGCCAGTGGAGGTGACCGCCAGCGTCGGCTTGGGGGAGCAAATCTACTTTGAGTTGGAGATAGCGTCGGGGGCCTTGCGAGGCAACGGGGGTGCCGAGGCTGTCGGCAAACGCGTAAGGAGCCGACCAGAATGTCCAGTGGGCTTGATCGTAGCCGATCCCGGCTTTTTCGCCGCGCGCTAACTTGGCGTAGTCGGCTCGGCTGACGGGTATTTTTTCGTCGCCTCGGCCGGTGAAGCGCCAGAACAGGTCCGGGTCGTCGTCGTGTCCGGTTCGGGATTGGATGAAGATGCGGGCGTTGGGGGCTTGGTGGCCGGACCAGCGCAGGTCGCCCCAAGCCATGGGCCGCCCCCAATCGAGGATGTTGGAAATGTACGTGGATTGTTCGACAAAGCCTTTGGCATAGACTTCGATCTCGTTTACCTCCCAGTCCTCGTTGTGCTCGCCGATAGTGACTTGAACGAAACTTGCTTTATCGTGCGGCGGGATGGGTACGTCTATGATTTGTTCGCGGTTGTCTCGCACCTCAACGAGCCAAGGCGCGTAGGGACGGGGGTGCAGGTACGCAGCTTGGCGGGGCTGCTCTTCGTTGAGGTGAATGCGAAAGGTCTGTGCTATTCTGCTCGGATCGGTCAGCCCGGATATTATCCGAATCCGGTCGATGAGATGAGGGCCTCCTAGATTGAGATTTGCCGTGCCCGGAGTGCCGAAATCGTCGGTGCAGCTAAGGAAGTAATTCCTTTCCTCGAATTCGGTGCATAGATACCGTTCCGCCAACCAGAAAGTGCTGGTGTCCCCATCCCATACCTGCCCGTTGGTTTGCTTTCTGACATGGCTTCCCCCTCTTTCCTCAATTCCGGGGGCTATGTTGAAGGTAGGATCTCGTTTTAGGGCCCGAATGGCCGTGGCGTCTATCGCTAGATCGATGGTTTCGCCGCCTAGGGAAGGGTCGAGATCAGGCCAGCTTAGTTGGATAAATTCCACCTCTTCGCTGCTTACTTCTGGAGGCGGATCCAGCGCTTGGCCGCCTAAGCGGACAATGACCAGTCCAGCGGCCTCGTTGGCCATAAAACCGACCCAAAACCAGAAAAGCCAGATCAGGGCACAAAAGAATGGAGCCGTCCTCATTGACATTTCCCTCGCAAATCCTAGACGCCGATCTTGCTCATCCCTCAGTATGCTACATGGACCACCCGCTGCACAAAAGTGTTATCGGCCGAGCCAGCATCCACATCCACTTTTACCCGAGCCAAGTATATCCCCGGAGGAACCGGCGCGCCCCCGTGATCCTTGCCATCCCAGCGAAAGATATAGTTTCCGCGCGGGTCTGGACGGCGTTCCTCTATCCGGCTGGTCTCAACCCCACTCAGATCGTAAACGGTCAGGGTCACCGGCCGCTCAGTGCCCACCCGCGCCACGCCAAAGCTGACTAGCAGCTCATCGTTGACGCCGTCTCCATTGGGCGTGAATACCCGCGCCTCCAGGCTGAAATCTCTGATGATTTCGTCGCCGCTGAGCGCTAGGACGGTGACGGTCTGGCTGCCGACCAACTCCGTGGGATCGCCCTCGTCAACTCGCTGCCAGAAGTTGGGGGCGTCAGAGTTCTGTACTAGAGCTCTAAAGGAGGCACTATTGCCGAATATGGTGGCGCGAAATCGGACCTGAACCAACTCCGTTCCCAAGCCAATTTTCTCGCTCAAACGCAATCGGAGGGAACCGGCTGGCGCATCGAGCAGAGTCAGATCCGCTGGTGTGTAGTTGGTGGTCTGTTCGTTTTTGAAGTCATCCGTACTTCCCGTCCGCACTTCGAGCAACTCCAGCTCGGTTCCCGCCGTGCCTGCTAGGCTAATCTCGTCGAAACCCTGCTCGGTCGCAGTGAAATCGGGCCGGATGAAATAAGAGAATTCTTCCGGGGTGCCCACGGCCTCAATTCGGGTGGGCCATATCTCTCCCACCAGCCGGTCGGCCACGGGGTCTGAGGTGTTGACGGCAATGGAGCGGAGGGTGGCGGCCGCGTCCGACCTGTTTGTGAGCAAGATGAGCCTAAGCTCCATAAACTGCCTGGGACTAGGGGATTTGATCGCTTCCCCAGACTGAGTATGCGGCACACTCCACGTGCTCCAGTCGTCGCCCGGTTTGAAGGTGCTGGTGATATCGCCCTTTTTGGACTTAGGCAGCTTTTTGTAGCGACTCGCAGTGACGACCTTGCCATTGGAATCGTGGTGGATATTCTCTTCTATCAACTCATTGCCCGTGCGGGTCTGTAGCTGGACTTGGGTGCCGGGCGGGGTATCCGCCTCCCACTCGACGGAAATCAGGTTCTTAGGTTCGCTGAATTGAATTAGGTCCGAAGTCAGCGATACCTCCGCCACAAAGCCCTCCCCGTAGAGCATCACCTCTGTAAAAGCGATGTAGCTGAGCGAACTCAGTGGGTTTTGGAACGGCGAGCGGATAAAGCGGATCCGAGTGGGCGCGATCTGGATTTCGCGAAATCGCAAGCCGCGGGAAGAGGTGTGGCCAAAAGCGTCCCGAGAGGTACTTTGGCCCACCCGAGTCCATTTGATACTGCCGTCGGGTGCCCGGGTGCCGTCGGAGACATCGACGTACAGTTCGTTGATCGGCGAGGCCCCGTCGGTGAGAAAGTGCATGGTGTCAACCCAGAATAGCGCGCCCAGATCCTCGAAGTAATTGTAGTCGCGATAGCCGAAAATGGACCCATTAACCCCGGTGCTGTAGTTGGCGTCGGTAACTGTAGCTCCAATGTCGCTAACGCCGCCGTTGGTCTCGATCGTCACTTGGCCGCCCCGCTCTACCACGCCGATGTTGATATTGTCTCCCTCCGTCACGACTTCGACCTCGGCGATCTTGGGGATTTCCCGCCGGTAGTAGCGGATCGGGCCTTGGCGTGCGGGATTGATGCTGTCGTATTCCCCTTGTGAAATTAGGGTTTCCCGGCCGGACCGCTCTCGCCGATAAAATTCGATAGCGCCGCGCTGTTCGGTCGGCAGATTTTCGTACTCCTGTTCGGTCAATTCCTCGGCCTTGGTCGAATCACTATTGATGGCAATAATTAGAATGCGCTCGAGCGGATCGCCCCTAAAGAGCGCATCCGATCCTTCGGTCGGTCGGGGTTCAAATTCAAATACGCGCTGAGTCTTGTTGGGTTTGTCGGTTCGGCCGATTTCCCAGAAGTTGGGGACATTGGTCTTGGGATCGTCGAGATAGTAGCCCAAGACCGAGCGCGGTGGGGGTTGCCGCCAGCCCAGCACCTTGAACTGCAAAAAGGGATCCCCTTCGTCTTCTTGGGCAAAATGCACGACGATTTTTTTGACGACCACCACGCGGCCAAGATGTACCTCTATCCACCAATTTTGTAGAGGGCTTTCCGGGTCGGGGCTCCACAGAGTCTGTAGGTCGCCATCTATCAGGTTGCGCGCCGTATTGAGGCCGGAGCCCGCTAGCACGCCCCCCGCGCCGGTAATGGAAAATTGCGGTGCGTCCTGAGCCGCGTTGACCTCTTTCCGCATAAAGGAGGGCCGCACGGTATTGTCGGCGGTGGAAATGTCGAGAATGCTTGAAGCCCCTTTCCACGCCTGCCAGTGACTTGCTCGGTCAATCAGGACTTGATTTCCGCGGATGGCATAGCCCTGTTGCGACCAGACCTGTAGGGGAAAGACTAACAGGGTACACACCAAGCTGGGGATGCCCAGTCGATAGGCGATCGAGTCCGCTGCCATGATGGCCCCCAGGGGATGAAACCGCTTTTAGATGGCTAAAACACAAAAAGGGGATATGGAAATATCCCCTTTTTGCGCTCGAGAAACTGGAATTACTCTTCCAGCAGATAGTGGGACTTAATCCGGCCCCACGAGTCGTTTTCTACAGAGGTGGGAAACAGGGAGTCATCGACCTCCAGCAACTCCATGTCGGCCATGAGATTGGCATTGCGCCAGACATTGTGAATAGCTGGAAAATCGTAGCCTCCCTCGTAGCGGTCGGGATTGGTGTCATAGTCCTTGGACAGGGAGCCGACGTGGATGATATTGCCTACTTCCAAGTCGACGATTGTGCTTTGCTCAGGACCATCCCAACTCCAAGTTTCCCACGGAGTCATCATGATCTCGTAGGTATAAGTCCCTGGGCCACCTGTCTCGCCGGTGCGGGCCCAGCCTACCTGCGAGAACTCGGGGAAGGGTAGCTCGCGGCCCGTGGTCTCCCAGTCGGTCGCCTCAATGTACTTGAAGGCCCAGTACCCGTCGATGGGCGGCACGTGGATCTGCCATAGCTGACCCGTGACGAACATCACAGCCCGGCGATCGGCATCGTCCAACTGGTTCCAATCGTCGGTGAACATATCGCCGCCGCTGTGATCGGCGTCGAGCACGAAGTGCCAGTCGTCATCCCAATTGAAGATGGTGGGGTCGTCGCGGTCGTTGTCGAGGTGATCGTCAACCACAAAGGCAAAGGAGAAAACCCGGTTCATTTCCTCGTTCCAAGCCCACATGCTCCGAGCGTTGAAATCCGACAGCTCACCGCTGTCATCCCCGCGCACAGTCTCTTGGATATGGCCGCGTTCCACCGAGATCTCAAAGACTTCTGGGTCTAACATGTCCCAGTCGCTTAGATCGCCGTCGATGGTGGGCACGGCGTGCAGGGGGAACTGAAAGGCGAAGTACACTTCGCCGGGCGGTTCGTGAGCCGAGCCGATATTAGCGAAGGCGACGATAAGTGCCAAAGCCAAAAAGCAACGAATCAGTTTCATTACCTTAACCTCCTGTTAGGTATTGTATTGAGGAGCTGATTCAGCTATCTACTCACTTGCATTGCATGGACAGTGCCAAGTTACTGGTAAAACCTCCTTTCCCTTGGCCGGCGGTAATATAAGAGCAAACAGTCTAAGTACAAAGAAAAATCTCAGTCTCCTTCCTCCAACTCCAACGGCTGTATTCGGCCCGCCGCTGGATGATTGGGCATCAACTCCACCCCCTTCCGCCAGTACGCACGGGCCTGCTGACGTCGTTCCAAACGCCACAAAGCCCGGCCTAGATTAAAGTACGCCGGGGCAAAATCTGGCTGCAACGCGACTAGCTCTTCCCACGTTTCCACGGCTTTTTCCAGATCTCCCAAGGAGGCGTACGCCACCCCGAGTTCGTTGTGCGTTTCTCGGTACGCCGGCTTTAGATCGATAGCTATAGCTCGCTCCAAAAAGCGCACGGCTTGGTCCAATTGGCCTACTTGAGTATATGTTCGCCCCAGCTGGGCGTAGAGATAGCGTCCCATTGCGAGGCCGACGAGCTCTTCGGGAACGGGCACGATTGCCAAAACCCGGTGGTACGCCTGCAAGGCCCCCATCCAATTCTTTTCGGCCCGAGCTTGGTGGCCGCGCAAAACCGAGTGCAGGGCCTCAAAGTAAGAACGGGTCTCTATCCGCACCGGGTCGCCCCCCACAGAGAGCGTGCCCAGCCGGACGACAGGCCCGGTCTTTTCTACGCGGTCAAATCCCGCAATCGGCAAAAAATACCAGTCCATTCGGTCGAAAATAGCCGCTTCCACCCGGCCTGGCGAAAAGACTTTCTGTCCTTGGCTCTTCGCTAGAAGGGCTTGGAAGTCGGGCGGTATCTCCTCGTCGCGGCACACTGGATGCTGATAGTGGATGACCACGGCCGGGACACTCGCACTGTCTTGGGATGTCGCCGTTACTCTCGCCGCCTTGATCTCTAGGTACAGGGGCGGCAGATCATCGCGCTGGGCCAGCAGTCTGTACGCCTGTAGCAACGCTTCGCGGCCGTAGCTGTGGAGGTAGTGAGTCTGCCGCACCTGTACGCGTTCAGGGGTCAGCACCTCGATCCGGCCGCACTCCGCGGGCCATTGGAGCAGGCGATAGTGCTGGGGAAGGTGGGTCTGGAGCCAAGCCCGCGCCTCAATGCGGGTATCTGGGCCGCTGAGTAGGGATCGAGTGCGAAGCGAGGCGTACAGGGGCTCGGCTACCAGAGTCAGGACGACTAAGCCCCCCATCAAAGGATACCTGCACCCCATCCCGACTAGGCGGCCGATGAGCAGGGCCAGCAGGGGCGCGAGGGGCAGGGCATAGCGCATGAAAGTGGACCCCGCAAGGGCGAGAACTGCGGCCAAGGGGACGATGCCGGCCAGCAAGACGAGTTCCTGCCATTGCCGCCGGCCAATGCCCCAGAGCAGGGACAGAGTTGCGGCCCCGGCCGCCACCGCGCCCAGACCGTGGCGCAGGGTATAGCGCAGGTGGTAGAGCCAAGCCCGTTCCTCGGCCCTTGACTCGGCCAGCAGATGGGTCTGCCCCATATCGGCGAAATGCTCCCAAAACTGCCCGGCGTCGATCCAGACAAAGGGCGTGGCTAAGGCAAAACTGAGCGCGGCCCCACCGACGACCCAGAGGCTGCGCGGCCGCGGCCAAGGACGACCCAGCCAGATCGCCGTGACCACTGGCACCGCCACTAGGACCGCCGGGTACTTGGTCGCCCCGGCCAAACCCATAAAAATACCCGCCGCCAGAAAATCCCCTACGCACCCCTCCTGCCGGGCGCGCACGGCCCACAACAGGGCCATTACCGCCCAGAAAACAGCCGGCGTATCCGTGGTGGCCAGATGGGCAAACCGCACGGCTAGCGGCGCGACCGCCAAAATTAGGGCGGCCAAGAGTCCTTCGCTGACGCCGTAGAGACGCCGGCCTAAACAGGCGACAGCCCCTACTGTGGCAACGGCCATCAGTGCGTTGACCCCGCGCACTAACGGCAGCAAGTCGCGGCCATCTACCAGCAAGCGATAGGCCACGAACTGGTCCACTGATTCAGCACTCGTCAAAAGGTAGTAGAGCAGGTACAGCAGTGAACTAAGGTAGAAGTGAAAAGTGGGGTAATTGAAATAGTGGGGATTGAGATCGCCGCTCCAGAAACCGAGTGGCAGGACGATGAAGGCGAGCTCGTCGAAATGGGTCCAAGCCGGGGCGGGCACGGGCCAGCGCAACGCCAGTGCTAGGGCCAAGATAGCACCCGTACCCCAGCGGAATAGGCTGCGTTTGGGGGCC
The DNA here is from genome assembly GCA_965242865.1 of Candidatus Latescibacterota bacterium. GTDB lineage: Bacteria > Latescibacterota > UBA2968 > UBA8231 > UBA8231. The sequence continues at coordinate 1,364,821 of CBDETK010000013.1, read as the reverse complement.
TGCTCTGCGTTGTGGGACACGTTGAATCTGCGCTCGCAATCGGACTGCTCAGCCGCTGGTGAGAGCGCGTTGCAGATTGTCCTCCCGGACCTCGACTTGCGCCGCGTACTTAGCCCGCAGTTCGGCCAAGAATTGCTCGAACACCTGCTGTTTCTCGAGCCAATTGACTGTGGCCCGCACCCGCTTTTTGGCTTGTGCAAAGGAGGCCCGCTGCTGCTCGCGGGACAACACCTTGAAAACGGAGTACCCCTCGCGCACCTGTAGCGGCCCGATCAACTCGCCTACCGGGGCCTTTCGGGCCGCGGCGACCAAGCGTCCGTACACTGCGGCGGCCGCAACCGTGAACCGGCGGCGGCCCTCCTCGTCCCGCAGGGCGGGCAAGCGTTGGGAGTGCTGGCGAGCCAAGTCCCCCATGGACGCTCCCTGCCGGAGGCGCTGGAGCAAGTCCTCGGCCTCCGCTTCCGTGGCGACGAGGATTTCTTGGATCTCAATTTGGTCGGGCTGCATGTAGCGGTCGGGATTTTCTTCGTACTCCCGGCGGATATCCTCTTCAAAAATGCTGACGCGCTCCTGCAACACAGAGACGCGCAACTGCACGACCAATTCCCGGTTCCGCTTCCTCGCCAGCCATTGCGTCACTTCCCCGCTCCGGTCTAAGCCCTCCCGCAGGGCGGCCTCGACAAAGAGCGCATCGGGCACCAAGGTGCTTTCGGCGTACTCGGTGACGGCCTCCTTGCGGCGCAAGTCCAGCGTTTTGTACTTGAGTTGACTGGCGGCATCGAGTACATCCCCGGCCGCGATGGTTCCTCCTGCATAGCGGTAGAGAACAAGGGCCCGCACCTGTTTATCGTCGGAGGAGGCCCCCCTGTGCATGGCTGCCACAAAAGCGTCCAACCCCCGCTGGTCCCGTTCGAGTTTGAAGGCTTCTTTGAGGCTGTCGGCCAAGGCCGCCCGCGACGCGACGCTGCGCTCGATGAAGAGCTGTCGGTAGATCGTTTGGAATTGCTCGTCGTCCAGCCCGGTTTCCACGGACTCCAAGGCTTTGAAAAGGGCGAAATGCCCCCCGATGTCTATGGGCTGGCTCACTTCCCCGGTTGCAAGTGCGAAGAGGGGCGGCCGCAGATAGGGTGGCATATCGAGCTTGCCGACAAACCGCTCGCTGGCCCTCTGTTGCTCCAGCGTCGGCCCGTGGATGGACCACTGCTCGGCCACTTCACCAAAGTCTCGCCCCGCCGCGATCGCGCGCCGGGCAGACCACGCGCTGTCTTGGCTGGCGGCGATGAGTTGGGCAAAGCGGACTTTGCGCGCCAACCCTCGCGCTTGAAAGTAATCGCGGACCTCCTGCCCCGAGACGCGCACCCTGATCTTTTGGGTCTGGTAGAGGCCAATGAGCCTTTCCTTCCGGTACTGGGCCATCTTAGTAATGAAGACCGGCAGGCGATCGATCCCCCGCGCTTTGGCCTCCATTTGCAGCAACTCCATATCGATGAGCGTCTGCAAATGGTCGCGCTCTTTCTCCAGCCCTTCCCGGTCGCTTTGGAGGTACTGGGGGATTTTGCCGTAGAACGTCCGCAGTTGGCCAGCGGTGATGGAGCGGTCGCCCACCCGGGCCAGTTCCAGTTCCCCTTGGGCGGTCGAATCGGGAGGGGCGACGAGCGCGACCTCCGGCTGGGCGACTTCTTCCTCTTGCTGGGCACACCCAGTCCCCCCCATCGCCAGCAGGGGCAGGGCCGCCCCGATCCCCCATCGCGTCGCGGTGGATACAAGGCGGGTACTGCTTCTCAAGTCTTTCACACCGTTTTCCTCCAACGCCGCTAGGGCCGCATATTAAGGTATTGTTTTAGAGGTAAAATCAATCCCCAATAAAGCTAACTTTTTTGCCGTTGTCGAAAGACTGGCACTTGCCCATGTACATAAACAAGCGCCATGCCGTCGCCCTGTTCCTCTCGGCCCTGATTCTGCGCTTGGCGTACCTAGCAGAAATCCGCGATACACTCTACTTTCACACCCTGCTCCTCGACGCCGAGGAGTACTATTATTTGGCGCAGGCCCTGCTCAATGGCGACTGGTGGACCGCGACTCAGCGCACTTACGTCCACGGTCCCCTCTATCCAGTGCTGTTGGCCCTGCTCAAACTGGGCGGGGCCGGCCTCGGGGCCACGCGCTTATTCCAAGCTGTCCTCGGGGCTTTCTCCTGCGTCCTCCTCTACGCTATTGCTCGGCGCTTTTTCCCCGCTCCGACGCCCTTGCTAACCGGCCTGATGGCCGTTGGATACTGGCCCTTTATCCTCTACAATGGCGAACTGCTGGCCACCACCCTGACCATCTTTATCGAGCTGCTTTTGGTCGTCCAACTGGTGCGCTGCACCGATCAGTCTAGCTCTGGGGCGGCCGCCGGGGCCGGAGTGCTACTGGGCCTGCTAGTGGCGACGCGCAGCAATACCCTGCTGCTGGTGCCGGTGGCCCTGTGGTGGCTCTACCATCGGACTCGGTACAGATTGATGGTGTCCTTCTGCTTGGGGCTTTGTGCCATCCTGACGCCCTTCTTGGTCCACAACAGCCTCGTCCAAGGTACGCCGCTCCCCTTCCAAGGGGCTTGGAGCTTTTACCTGGGCAACAACCCAGCAGCCGACGGCACTCCGTATGCCCGCCAAGGGCTGGACTGGCAACGCCTCGAAATAGTGCCCTACCAAGCCGGGATGGCCGCATCGCCAGCCGACCGAGGCCGGTTCTATCTGATTGAGGGCCTCGGCTTCATTGTCGATCAACCGCGTTCCTATCTCTACCTGCTCTACCGCAAATTCAGACTGTTTTGGCACGCCTTTGAAATTCCAGTGAGCGTTGACATCCACTTTTACGAGACCCATTCCCACCTGAGTCGCCTGAATGTTTTCGGTTTTGGCATGGTCGCGTCCCTAGCCTTAGTGGGCCTAGCGTGGAACGGACGCCGCTGGCGTCAGTACGGCTTGCTCTACGGTTTTGGCCTATCCTACTTGGTCGCGGGCCTGCTCTTCACGGTATGCGCCCGCTATCGACTTCCCGCGGTGCCTTTTCTGATGATTTTCGCCGCCGAAGCGATCCGTCAAGGGGTGCTCAGTCTAAAGGGGCACCAGTGGAGGCGCAGTGCGGCTTTGGTGCTGGTGCTGGGGGCGGCGTTGGCACTGGGACACACCGGAATTGACCCCGCACAGGTGGATCATCTGCGCTCGGCTTGGCTCTATGGGCAGGCCCATACACGCAACCAAGCATACGCCGACGCTGAGGCGGCCTATTTGCAAGCCCTTCAAGTCGTCCCTGACGATGCAGATGTCTATGGCAGTCTGGGCGCGGTTTACGAGGCGCAGAGGCGGCCTCGTGAAGCGGAGACGGCGTATCGCCAAGCCCTTGCTCTGGCCGCAGATCACACCCGGGCTCGGCTCAATCTGGGCAATCTGCTCCGCGGGGAGCAGCGCTTCGCGGAAGCCCGGTCCCTCCTCTTGACGGCACTCGCCAACGACCCGCGTCCCGCCATTCAATACGAGGGTCATTACTACCTAGGGTATCTCCACCTAGACCAGCGGGACTATCTGCGGGCTTATGGTGCGTTCTCCACAGCACTAGAAGCGGAGCAACGAGCCGAAGGGTTCTACGCCTTGGCTAATGCCTGCCACCATCTAGGGGCCGAGGCCGAGCAGATCCGGCACTTGCGACAGACCATAGAGATAGCTCCGGAATTTGCCGCGGCCTACCGCAACCTTGGTGCCTTGTACCTGCGGCGCGGCGAGCTATCCCGCGCCGAAGAGGCGTTGCGCCAAGCCCTGCAGCTCGAACCCGATGTGGCCGTTGCCCACTACAATCTAGGCATGCTCTATATGCACACCGGGCGACGAGAATTGGCCCAGACCGCCTTTGAAACCGCCGAGCGGCTACGTCGGGAGGGGACATCGCCTGAAGAGTTTTAAGAGCCCGGATCCGCGGGACATAGCGGTCCTAAATGACTTGAAAGCATGGTATGTTCATCGGCCCTGTTTTTTGCATAGGGGCGTCATTCCCACAACAGAACGTCACCCCGTGCTCCGACACGGGGCGGGAATCCAGCTTGAATGATGTAGGATTGCTGCCTCGTCGAGGGCGGGACGCCCTCGATCCCAGACGCAGTGGGAACGGCAGAAAATGCGTTCGCAAAGCAAGGGTCGCGTACTTAGAAGGGTCCCCTTAATAGGCGACCTGTATTGGTTTTATCGCCTCGATCGCTTGGTGGTTGGCTTCGACGGCGACTTGGTACAGTTTGGGAGGCCGGATCGCGGCGGGGTCTATATCCAAATCAATGGCTTTTCCGCCGAGGGAAGGGTCGAGCACCGTCTAGTCCAACTGGATGAATTCCACTCCTGCGCGATCCGCTTCTAAAGGTGGCTCTAGGGCCGCGCCGCCCAATCGGTATATGACCAATCCGGCGGCCGGTCCGGCCGTAAAACCAGCCCATAGAGGGAGGACCCAGATCAATGAACGGAATAAGTCAGCCATAACATTGCAGAACACTCAGAGCACTCGATGTTAGAAAACTTGACAATCTCCCAAAATGGTGGTATCAGAAATATAGTAGGTGAACAGACGTAAGTTGGCGATTGTGGAGGATAAATATGCGGCGAATTGGCTTTGTACCAAGTGCCTTGCTCGGCGCGGCGGGTTGGCTGCTGAGCGGGTGCGATTCCGGCCGGTCGGTAGAGCCCCGAGAATTATCGACTTGGGATGCTATTCAGCACGACATCTTCGCCTCCAACTGCGTTAGCTGCCACAGCGCCGGCACCGCCTTTGCCCGCCAGTCCGGCTTGGTGCTGACGCCAGATTTGGCGTATAGCCAATTGCTCAACAGTGTACCGCGCAATGCTGCGGCCGCCCAAGACGGCTTGGTCTTGCTGAGCAATGGGGGACTTGCGGGTCTTTTCAAGAGCTACCTTTGGGAAAAAATCAACGCGCCCGACCAAGAGCACTTCTACGCGGATCATCCCAACTACGGCGCGCAGATGCCGCTGGGGCGTCCGCCGCTGACCAACGGCCAACTGGAGTTCATACGCCAGTGGATCCGCGCTGGAGCTCCCGAAGAAGGAGTGGTAGCCGACTGGGCCCTGCTGCAGGACGAAACGCGCTATGCAGTACCGGAGTTCGCGCCGCTCCATCCGCCGAGCGGCGGCATCCAACTCCACTTAGGCCCCTTTGAGGTCGCACCCCAGTACGAGCGCGAGGTCTATTTTTACCAGCCCCTGGACCACGCTGAAGATCTCTTTGTCAACCGCTTTGAACTGTCCATGCGGTCGGGGAGCCACCACTTCATTCTCAACCAGTTTCCCGCTTACACACCGGCCGATGTGGTGCCCCAGCCGGAGGTCTATCGCGACCTGCGCGACGCGACCGGCAAGTACCAAGACGCTGACGGGTACGATTTGTTCGACTGGCGGGTCATGCAGTACCAGATCCCCATCGCAATTGCCCAATCGCCGCGCCTCGACTTCAGCTTGCCGCCCGGCGTGGCCATGCGCCTGCCCGCTGGAACGGGCCTCGATATGAACTCCCACTATGCCAACACCACCGATCAGGTCGTGATAGGCGAAGTGTTCGTCAACCTGCATCTCGTTGAGCCCGCGAAAGTGAAACGAGTAGCCGAGGTCTTCGCGCTGAGCAACTTCGATATCGACCTGCCCGCTGGCCAAGTCACTTCCCTAGCAAAAGAGTTCATTTTTAAGGAGGACCGGCACATCTTCCAACTCGTTTCCCACACCCACGACCGCATGGAGGAATTCACCGCCGAACTCATCGGTGGGCCTCGGGACGGGGAATTGGTTTACATCTGCTACGAATGGGAACACCCGGCCCCGCTCAGATTCGATCCGCCGCTCGCGCTCAAAGCAGGCGAAGGCTTTAGGATCAGGGCGACCTACGACAACGACACCGAGCGGAATCTCAACTTCGGGTTCACGCGCGCCGATGAAATGATGATTCTCTACGGCTATTACTACGCCGACTAACTAGGCGGCCGATCGGGCGCTGAGGCGGTTTTTGGCTGCTTGCTCTCGCCGGCGACCAGCCCAGCCCAGTGCCGATGGCCGGAACCGGAACCGGAACGGACTGGTACATGGCAACTGAGGCGAAAAACTCGGGCCGCGGCGTCACCTTCAAAGCCCTGCTAATCGGCGGCGGAGCCTCGGTCTTCATCGGCATTGCTGTACCCTATTCCAATATGGTCATCAAGGGGACGGTACTGGCACACAACTTCAGCACGCCGGTCGCCCTGTTCATCTTCTTCGTCCTCGTCCTCGTCCTCAATCCGCTGTTGCACCTGTTTCACCGGGGCTTGGCCCTGTCCCGCGGGGAATTGGCCGTGGTCTATATCATGGCGATGGTGGCTACGTCCATCCCCACAATCGGCTTTACCGAATACGTCCTGCCCATCATCACGGGGCTGTACTACTTTGCCACCCCGGAAAACAACTGGGCATCCTTGATTCACCCGCATGTGCCCGAGTGGATGGTCCCCCGGGATCCCGACGCCATTCGCTATTTCTACGAAGGGCTACCCGAGGGGCGGCCGCTGCCTTGGGGGGCTTGGTTTGAGCCCTTGGCCTACTGGTGCCTGTTCATCCTCGCCTTTTACTGGGTATCCATCTGCGCCATGGTCATCGTGCGCCGCCAGTGGATGGAAAGCGAAAAACTGCTTTATCCCTTGGCCCAAGTTCCCCTAGAGATGATTCAGGACGATGGGAGACCAAGGCTTCTAGCCCCCTTTTTTTATAATACGGCGATGTGGCTGGGGTTTATCATCCCCTTCCTCATCGGCCATGTCAATGCCCTGCATAGCTACTACGAATTCGTGCCCCGCATCACCACCTCGACCGACTTCCACCTCTTTCGCGGCACTACGTATCTTCGCCTAGATATGAACCTAGCGCTGATCGGCTTTGCGTACTTATTGAGCCGGGATGTTGCCTTGGGGTTCTGGTTTTTCTTTTTGCTATCCTCTCTACAACGGGGAGTTTTCAATGTGCTGGGCATCTACAGTGCGGAAAACCTGAGCCGTTTTGCCAACCTAGTCGGGCCGCATATGGCCCACCAAGCCATGGGGGCCATGATCGTGCTGGTGCTCGCCGGGCTGTGGCTGGGGCGCGGGCATTTGCGCGCGGTCTTCACCAAGGCGTTGCGCGGGGATGCTCGCATCGACGATTCCGCGGAGATACTGTCCTACCGCCGGGCCGTATTGGGCTTGGTGATAGGCCTAGCGGTGATGATCGGGTGGCTGTGGAAGTCGGGCATCCCGCTGTGGATCGTCTTGGTGTTTCTCTTCGGGGTAGCTGTCGTCCTCATCGCGCTTACCCGGGCCGTGGTCGAAGGAGGGGTTTCGGTGCTGCGGACGCCCATTACTCCGGCTGATTTCACCATTTCCGGCCTGGGGACGACCGCCTTGGGGGCCTCCGGCTTGATCGGCGTGGCCTTCACGTACGTATGGAGTGCCAATGTGCGCATTTTCTTCATGGCTTGCTTCGCCAATGCCCTCAAATTGGCCGAAGAGATAAAAGGCAGCAAAAGGGGGCTGCTCTGGGCTGTATTGCTGGCCATTGTCCTCACCTTGGCCAGTTCCATCTATCTGGTTATGGAAATGGCGTATGCTCACGGCGGCATCAACCTGCACAATTTCTTCTTCATCTTCGTTCCGCAGATGGCTTTCACCTATGTGGCCCCCAAGTTCGACAGCCCCGTACCGGCCAGCCTAGCGGGCTGGGCCTTCACGGGGCTGGGGGCCTTCTTGATGAGTCTGTTCACCTATATTCGCTACCGCTTTGTGTGGTGGCCGATCCATCCTTTGGGATTCGCCACCGGCACGTTCTACATCATGAACTGGGTGTGGTTTAGCATCTTTTTGGCTTGGCTGGTCAAGACGATCGTGCTCAAGTACGGCGGCTCCGCGGCCTACCGCCGGACGCGGCCTTTCTTTTTAGGGTTGATCCTAGGCCAAGTAGTGGTAGCAGGTATGTGGCTGGTAATCGACTACTTCACAGGGATGACGGGGAATGTCTTGGGCTACTTGTGATCTCGGGAGGAGTAGAGCGGCCCTGCGTTACGTCCGCCTTTTCTGCGGTTGTCGCTGCCTCTGGGATCGAGGGCAAGATGCCCTCGATCCCGGGAAAGCGGGCCGGTACTGTCGTGGAGCGGCCCTGTTCTACAACACCAGTTCGTCCGGCGGCTCGTAGTCGCTCTTGCGCGGGTCCCAGCGGGTTCCGCATTTGTCGCTGATGACCGTCCATTCCCCGGGGCTGAGGTTCCCTTGATGGTGGTAGTTAAAGCGCCTCAGCCCTGCGGCCTCTGCGGCGTCGAGCAACATCTTGAGGTCGCGGGCCGACATGGGGTCGCCGTCGTGGGGAAAGCGGCCGGTGTCGAGCCAAGGCACGATGCGCTCCGGGTCGTCGACCGAGGCCAGCGCTCGTCGCGTCTCCTGTGTTACCACCTGCTCGAAAAACTCAGGATTGAGGGCCCCCTCGAAATCGAGCAGGTCGTCGCCCACGCCCGGTAGGACGATGCCGAAGAGCGCTTCCACGACGTGCAGGGTGTCGGCCACGCTGATCCCCGCATTCCACTCCAAGAGCGTCTGCGCATAGCGATAGACCGTGCCGAGGAAGCCATCGAAGCCGCGGTGAAAGAAGTAGTGCTTTGGCAGCAGAAAATCCATGAACTGGGCTAGATCGACGAAGTCGTACCCACACAAGGGAGCGAAGGCGGCCGAGCGCGGGCCGCAGCCGAGGCGCACCGGACGCGCCAACTCCGCGGCCACGCCGGCGCGGATGCGGCGAAAGTAGCGAGTCAGGGAGTCGACCCGAAACGACAGCCAAGCCATCAAGTCGGGATCGGCGCCGAGCATGCGGTAGGAGCCGACGAGGCCGCCGCCGGCGTGTGCGCGGATGTGCGCCGGGTCGAGGTTGTGCAACCGGGACGCGAGCCGGTCTTTCGCGGCCACCATGGCCTCGTAGTCGTACCCTAGCGCTTCGGCCATCGGCGCCACAGATTCTGGCAGGTCGTGGAAGAAGTAGGAGCGGTGATTCATGTGATGGGGGGCGATTTCGTACCCCCACTCCGGCCCGTCCAGTACGGCCCCGTCCGCCATCGGGAAGTGCTCTAGCGCGTCGACCATGCGCGCCACCCGCGACGCCAGCGTCTCGTCGTCGTGCAGGTGGTGGCCCGTCCCGCCTGGACCGGCGCCCCCATCGGCGTACATGCAGTAAACCTGCATGCCGCGCTCCTTGGCGGCGTGCATGGTCTTTGCTAGCAAGGCCCTTTTTTCGGGCAGCTTCTGTTGCGGCGGGGGCGGCGGCTCAACCCCGAGGCGTGCGTACACCGCCGGGTTTGGATCGTACGCCTCCGCGACGATGGCACCGCTCGGAGTGGCCACGGCATGTTGCGACAGTTTTGCCGTGCCGAAAACGAGGGGACCGAACACGACCCCGTCGACGCCGCCTTCGGCCCAAGCATCGAGGATGCGCTCGTGATCGTTCATCACGCTTTCGAGATCGCGCATTACATCCATCCATAGCTTCATGGTCAACCTCCTCTCTCAAACCGCGGTCTCAGTGCGTGGGCGTAAAGCGGCACACGCCGTCAAAGGAGACGCGCAATCGGGGATGGCTTTCGTAGGGCCAGGGATTGTAGGAGCGGGGAATGTAGTGGCCGGCCCAACTGTGGCGGAAAGCCCCTCCGTCTAGTATGGGGCCGCCGCGGTGGATTAAGCGGCCGTTGAAGAACACGATGTCGCCTTTGGCCGCTTCAATGGCGATTTCCGGCAACCCGTTGCGCGCGAAAAGGGCGTCAAAAGCCTCGTCCTGATCCCAGCCATACCAAGGGCCGAACGCGCCGGTTTCAGCGCGGCGGAAATGACGCTTTTCTATGAGAGGCCCCTTGTGGGAGCCCACCTGAATGTGAATGCTGCCGTTGCGGGCACTGACTGGCTGGAGAGCGACCCAAGCCGCTATGCAGCCCGGCAGGAAAAAGGCGTCTTGGTGCCGGCGTTGCTCGGAGCCTTTGTAAAAGTACATGCTCTGGACGCCATCGGGCTCGGCGCCGAGGAAGGTGCGCAAGGGCTGGCGCAGCCGCGGACTGAGCATCCAAGCGAGCCCGGCCGGATGGTGCAGGCTGCGGCTGATGAGGCGGCTCCAATCGTCCGGCTGGCGCGGGGGATAGCCCTCGACGCTCAAGCGACCGGCGTGGAGGTCCATCATGTACGCGACAAAGCGGTCGCACTCGTCCGCGGTAAAGCCGCCGCGGACGATCGCATAGCCATCGCGCTCGTACTGTTGGCGGTGCTGGGCGGTTATTTTTAGTTCCATCGGCTGCGTACTCCGCACTTGTAGATTTGGTAACTGACTGAATTAACGTTAATTTAGTCAGTACTATGTCCGATATTTACATTCCCCAAGCGCAACTCACGCGCCTCACGCGCTTGGCTCGCCCGGGTAAAGTCGTCGTGGTGCATGGTCCTAGGCAAGTGGGCAAGACCACCTTGATCCAGCAGTACGTCCAACAGTGCGACCGCGACATCCTCGTGGTGCCCGGGGAAGATATAACGGTACGCGACTATTTGGAAAGTCAATCCCTCGTCAAATTGCGCGCCTTTATCGGCCAGCGGCGCACATTGATTATCGACGAAGCCCAGTACGTGCGGCAAATCGGCCTGAATCTGAAGCTATTGGCCGATCACGTCGAAGGGCTGCGCATTATCGCCACGGGGTCGTCTTCCTTTGAGCTCGCGCAGCAGACGGGCGAGCCTTTGACTGGCCGCAAATACACCCTGCTGCTGTTGCCCTTGGCCCAGCTCGAACTGCAGGAGGTCGAAACCGCGCACCAGACTAAGGCCCAGCTCGAACTGCGGTTGGTTTACGGGTCGTATCCCGAAGTCGTCCTCATGGAGTCGGATGAAGACCGTCAGCTTTACATAAAGGAACTGATCGCGTCCTATCTGTTCAAAGACATTCTACAGTTGGAAGGCATTCGCCACGCCGACAAGCTGCTCCGCTTGCTCCAGTTGCTTGCCTTTCAGATTGGCCGCGAGGTTTCCGTGGCGGAATTGGGAACCCAGCTGGGCATGAACAAAAACACGGTGGAGCGCTACCTCGACCTGCTCGAAAAAGCCTATATCCTCTATAGCCGCCGCGGCTTCAGCCGCAATCTCCGCAAGGAAATTACCAAGAGTCGGCGGTACTATTTTTACGACAATGGCATTAGGAATGGGCTGATCAACAACTTCAATGTCTTGTCGTTGCGCGACGATGTGGGGGCCTTGTGGGAGAACTATGTCTTGGTCGAGCGGCTGAAGTACAACCTATACACCGGGCGTTTGGCCGAGAGCCACTTCTGGCGCACCTACGACCAGCAGGAGATCGACTTGATCGAGGAGTGGGGCGGGAGTCTGCTCGCCGCCGAAATGAAGTGGTCGCCCCAAGCCACCGCTCGGGTTCCCCGCGGCTGGCGTCAAGCGTACCCCGATAGTTCGTTTGAGGTCGTCCATCCGGGGAATTACCTCGATTTTATCGCCGGTGCAAAATAGGGGCGACAAGGTATTCTGCGATACCAAACTGCTCGTTCAATCGACCGAAGGACGTTCTAACTCCTGAGATTTCTTGATCATTTCTTGTAGATCAATAAGGTGGCTCTCTTCAAATTTTATTTCGACGTTCTCGCCGCATAATCGCAACTTGATTGCGAGCGGACCATCGCCTCCTTCGTCCTGAACTTTCAACTGTAAAATTTGCTGAATGATATCTTCGTCAACTTCTTTCGGGCCAAACAGGAACATCGCACTATGCCAAGGACAGAGACAGAGAACATTGCCAACTCGGTCAATCCATCCGGCGGTCGTGTGGGACACAAGGTATAGCCCTTCAAAGTATGGCTCGCCGTTGTTTTGAGTGAAGGTCTTGTCGCAAATCTGACATCGTCCTCCGTACCATTCGGTAAGATTTACCCTAACTTGGTCGTTTTTACTCTTCCATTTTTTAACTGTGGCAAAATACGAGCGTGTTTCCTGCTTACCTTCGTTCTCTATGGAATCGGTGATGCTTTCTGAAGTTTTATCTCGACGACGTGAAGGATTTTGAACGGAACCTCCATAGCCCGTGCCATTGTCAACGGCATCTTTGCCAGATGCTACAAAAGCCTCGGATAGGGCCTTATGGAAGGGGAGCTTTCCCTGCTGAGTAGATTGATCACGCTTACGTGTCTCTATATCTGTCAACCATTTTTTGCTCATTTCTTTTTTTGATTCCGAGGAGAGTTCATCGAATTTATTAAACAGTTCTATCGGCATGCCGATTGATGATAAGAGCTCTTTGCGCTTCTTGTATTTTTCGCTCTGTTTTTTGGCACTTTCTCCAAATTCAACCTTCCTGACCCATTCTCGCCAAGACTCGTACGAAAAACCTTCTGGAAGACAGTCACTTGATGCGTCACAAGGGCGCACAAAACGGAGGGGCCCTCCATTCTTCTGAGGAACCCATTCTGCCTTCCTTAAATTATGTATAAGGCTAGAGGAGCCGTGACGAAATCCTCCACTTATGTTTTTCCGATACTTTGCTCTCAAATACTCGTCATCTAGTGAATTCATCGTTCGCCAAATCAGTCGTGCCTTATCGAGATTGGGTTCATCGAGTAGAACCTTAAATTCGAGAATTGTATGATCCATATTGATCATATAAGTAAATCGCTCTCCTGGGGCAGCCATCAGATGATCGTATTCGGGATGACTACATGGAATTTTTTGCTCTGTAACCTCCAATTCTATCTGAGCACCTACCATTTTGGCGAATTCTCCGATCTTTTTTAAGCCATACTTTTTATACTTCGGGTGAAGTGCTCGTTTCCGATTTGAATTTTTGTCAAGTGCTTCATAGTAGATACTCAATCCAGTATCGAGATAAGGGCGATCCACGAAAACATGGGCACATGGCCTTCCCCAGGTCTCGTTGTCTAGTTCAAAGATAAAGTAATCCTTAAATAAATTTGCTTGACTTGGATCCTCCTCAATAAGTTTAATAAACCTTTTTAAGTCTTCCTCGTGATGTTGCTTTCGGAGATTAATTGTACCCTTTACGTACCGCTGATCCAAAATCGCCTTAACTCGGTCGCTTTCTTCAACTTCACTAACACCAATCTCTTCAAGGAATTTGCGAGCGTTTTCCTGCTGGTTCTTGTTTTTTCCAGATGAATAGACGCCTTTGGCGACACGAGGAAATTTTTTATCGTGTTCTACATCGTCGTTTGGGAAGTAGCAGTCCTCTCCTTTTCTATAGGTGCGATCACTGAGTCGGACGATAGGAAGAGCTGATAGCGCATCCTTGCGATATTTATCTAAATAATCTGTATATGTATATGATCGAGGGGTACTAGATAGGGAATCGCCGAGCAAGGCATAAAATCTCTGATGCCATTCGTCCGATTTGTTCTTCAGCCATGTCTTTATCAAATCAGGTTGCTCGGATAGTTCTCTTATAAGATCTTCTTCGTCCCACTTGGAAATTCTGAGCAAATTCAGAAAATTATCCGCATCTGAGTTTCGTTGCGGAGCATTGGCAACCCATAGAGGTAGAGATGTATCCTTTCCAAGAATCGTTGCCAAATCTTTGTCGTTGATCAATTCGGACAACTGCCTGCTTCCTTGGTAGATTCCTGATGCAGCGGCATGGCCTCCGCGTTTCATCGGCGTCAGTTTTTCATTATTGAATAGATCGACTAGCCTATTCAGGATTGGTTCATAAAAATCCCCCCGTATATCATCTCTGTTTGGAAAGACGGCCAAAGATTTGGTCGTAAGAAGTCTCATTTTTCGGATTTGCGGTAGCATATCCTCCACCAAATCACAGGTCTCCTTTATAAGGTGTCTGTTGAAAGAATCATCTTCCGAGATGGTCTCCCGCGCTGGGTTTGTTCGATATGGGCTATTCAGTATAAATCTGAGATGGGTCTCCTGTTTTGTCGCAAAGAGAACGTAAAGAAAATCTTCTTCTGCTGGCACTGGCACAATTGCTCCTTTCTCGTCCATACCAAAGGCTACATCCACGTTATGGCTTGGTAGTTACTCGGCATGTTGCCCTTTTCCTTGCAGTTCGATTACGCCATACGCCACCGGCTCGGCGATGATATCCGCTCGCTTCGTCGCAGTACCTAAGTCTTGGAGACGCCGAGTGTAGTCGGCCTCAGCCGCCGCGATTTGCGATCTCCGCATTCGTTGCAACTTCTCGTCGCTGGCTTGGGCGAGTTGTTCCGCCAGAAGCTCCATCCGCGCTTGATGACTTTTCGATAGACTTTCTTTGCGATATTCGGCGAGCTCTCGCGTCCGTTGGCGATGCTCTTCCTTCGCTTGCGACCACAAGGTATGGTGCTGCGCGTCGAGGGCATCCCATACTGGAGAATCGCTATCCACTGGATCTGCAGCCGAAGCATCCACCGCGTTCTCGAGCAGGCGTCCTAAGTGCGGCGTCACAGCCGCGGACGAGGCTATCGGCTTGAGCACCCAGTCTTCCCGAATGCCGTGGAACCGCCATTGATACACGGCAAATTCATAGCGACCCGCAGGGGCCGCACCGCTCTGTATCTTCAGCGCGGTAAAAATTCGTTGCCCGGTCTCTAGTGATCGGGCCGCTTGCTTCACTAAAGGATGGACCGGCGTGATGAACGCAGCGTTGGGATGGTGCGTTGCACAGACCGCCTCGAAGGTTATGGAGAAATGAGGCTCGCCGCCCTTCAGCCACTTTTCCCATGCCCGATAGTCGGGCGTGGTTCGTCTGGGGAGTTGCTGGAAATCGCGCAACAGGGCAGTGCGCGCCTCCTGCGAAAGGCGGAGCGTTTTCAGGGCTTTTTCGCCGAGGATGAATTCCCGTTCCTCGCCGCATGTATCGTTCAGATAAATTGCGACGAGCCTTTGCAGGGAGGTCGGGGACAGCCAAAAACTGGAGGCCTCTTCAATTTCCTCCTTTAGCTGGTCTTCGGGCAGCCGGATGCCAAAAAGCTCCATCTGCTGCTGTTCAAGCCTTTCCTGTTCTTGTACCAACCGGATTTTGTTGTCCGCCAACTGTTGTAACTTGATCCTTCGTTCCGCTTCGCTCAGAGCATAGTTCTCGGCGATGTTTTTGATCGCCTTGGAGATTTCCCCCAGAATTTCCTCGCCGCCGCCCAAAGCGTTCTTGAATACCCCGATGCGCACGAGACAGCGTTCGTAGATGTCCGCATCAACCGTGCCCGGCGTGATTAGGTTGACAATGGCGACGGCCTCGCTCTGCTGGCCGTTGCGGTCAATGCGGCCAATCCGTTGCTCAACGCGCATGGGATTCCACGGCAAGTCGTAGTTGACGATGCAGTCGCAGAACTGGTAGTCCAGTCCCTCGCAACCGATTTCCGAGAACAGCAACACGTCGAGCGTGTCGCCGACCTCTCGCGGCTGCTCAAAGCGGCTCCTGAGCGCAACGCGTTCTTCGTCCGGCGTCCCTCCATGCACCATGCCGACGCGGACGCCGTCGGCCCTGAGATGTTCGTATAGATAGGAAAGGGTGTGCCGGAAGCTGCTGAACAGCATCACCTTGTTATTAGGTAGGCGTTGCTTGTCGCGGATGATTTTGCGTAGGGCTTCGAGCTTTGGGTCGCGGGGATCAAGACTGCGTGCCTTTTCAAGGATAGTTTGAATTTGCTTTTGGATTAAGTCGATGGCCTTGTCTGCTGGCCCCGGCCCTATATCATCGGCTTCTTCCCATTCCAATTCATCGAGATGCCGTTGCAGGATGTGCTCGAGGAAAGGGGCTAGTCCATACAGGCAACTCGCTGCTTGGCGTCGGATCGTGGTCATCATGAATTTGACGTTGATGTCGCTGTGCAGGCGGCTGAATATGTCCGCTTGGACTCGGAGCAATGCGTCGTGAAGCTGTTGCTGTGGGGCGGTGAATGGGACATGGACCGTTTCAGGTTTTCTAATGGTGAACGAGCCGATGTCGCGCCGGCGCGTCCGGTTTATGATCCCGGAAAAGGTGTGCAAGGTCTCTAGGGCGGTGATGAGGCGGACTCGGTCGTTGGTGCCGATGCGATCTTCGGCAAGCTGATTTTTAATCCGGTTAAACTCAGGATTGGCCCTGAGCATGGTCTGTCCCCAAGGAGTTGCGGCGGCTTGGTCGAGAGCTTGAACTGCCCGCGCGGTCCAACCCGATACTTGGGTCCGCACATGATGGACCGCCTCGTTGATAAACGGATTGGGGGCCGCGATATGGTGGAAACTTTCCTCGTCCAAAACGAAGTCGGGCCGTAGCGCATTGAGCAGCACAAACAGATCGTGGTCGCCGAGTTGGATCGGGGTGGCCGTGAGAAAGACCGCTGCTTCCGCGTGGTCGCAGAAAAACCGCACCGCCTTGTGCGCGTAGGTGTGCTGGTTGCGGATGTGGTGGGCTTCATCGACGATCACGAGATCGAAGCGCGGCGGTGGGTCGAGGTCCAAAAGTCCTTTTCCGCGGTTGCCCGCGGGACCATAAAGCAAGACCTCGTTAAACAGCGAATAGGGCATGATCGCCTTCTGGTGTTGCTCGGGCCACGCGCCTTCTAAATCCATCTCGCTGATACAGTATCGCAGGGTGCGTCCGTCGAGATGGGTAAACTGTTGGTCAAACCGCCTCATTTCCTTTTCCCACTTGCGCTCGGTCACTAGGGGGCGAGGACAGACAATGAGAACGGATTGAATTTCTCGCCGCGCCTGCAATTCTCGCAGAATCAGGCCAGCTTCAATGGTTTTGCCGACGCCGACGCCATCGGCGATCAGCAGCCGCGGACGGTCCGAGCGGATGAATTTCAGTACCGGGCGAAACTGGTAGGGGATGAAGTCAACCCGCGCCGCATTGAGCGAATACAAGGTCGATAGGCTAGGATGGCGGATTTGCAGGGCAGTTAAGTAGGCGTGAAACGGATCGGGCGAAAGAAACGAGACGCCATCACTCTGAGCATCGGCCCGCAACTGAGATGCGTAATAGGTCCGAATACTGCCATCGACAAAAACCTTGATGCGGTCTTCGGGGGTTCCGGGCAACACTTCGACGATGGCCCCCTGGATGGACGGGTCGGAAGCCAAGCATACGATTTGGCCTTGGGCAAATTCCGCTTGGGAACTCCTATCAGAGCAGACTGGCAGTTGTTGCTCTGCCCCCTCGCGGAAAAATTTCCCGCTCACGGCTTTGGAAAAATCGTATTCCTGTTTCATTGCATTGATTTACGCCCTAGTATCCCTTCTTCTTGTCGATGATATTGAGCACTGGCTCGCCCTTGAGGTAGCGCACTAACTGGACGCAGAAGAACTCGTAGATTTTGCGCGGCCGGTGCTGGGAGGAACCGGCGCGATGCGGGGTGAGGATGATGTTGGGGGCGTCCCACAGCGGAGATTCTGCGGGAAGCGGCTCGATCTCGGTGACGTCGATACCGGCGCCGGCGATCTGCTCTTGGTGCAGGGCCGCGCAGAGCGCGGCCTCGTCGATGATGCCGCCCCGCGTCACGTTGATCAGATAGGCACTCTGCTTCATCAGCGCTAGTTCCTCGCGCCCAATGAGGTGGTAGGTCTCCGCGGTGAGCGGACAGGCCATCATTACCACGTCGGCGCGCCCGAGGAGGCTGTGCAGGTTTTCGCGGGTGTTGTCTTTGAGCTCGCAAACGCCCGGCGGCCGGTCGCGGCGCACCGGATCAATGGCGATGATCGGCATGTCGTAGCCAGCGGCTCGCTTCGCCATTTCAATCCCAAACCCCCCCAAGCCCACCAAGCCCAAGGTCTGCCCGGTGAGCTCGACGGTAGCGCCGCCAGCCCACTTGCGCTGATCGTTGTGGCGAATCGACCGATCAATGCCCCGGGTCAGGGCGAGGAGTAAGGCCCAAGCGTGTTCGCCGCCTTGAGGGGCGTACAGCCCGGCGACGTTGGAAATGGCCACTTCGTCGCGGGCGATGATTTCGGGGAAGAGAAATTTGTCCATGCCGGTGCTGAAGGACTGGACCCAGCGCAGGTTGGGGGCCGCGGCGCAGACCGCAGGCGAGAAGTGGCCGACGATGATGTCGATTGTGTCGGCTACGGCCATGGCTTCTTGATCGCTGCGGACCACAAAGACTTCGTGCCCGCCGTTTTCGCACGCTAGCTGGCGCAGGCGGTCGTGCTGTTCGTCGGTGAATGGATAGTGGACTAGGATTTTCACGGGGACCTCCAAGCTAGGTTGAGAAATGGGATAGGATGGGATCGATGCGATCTGCGAGTGATTGTTCTAGGCGCGGCCCGAAGCGGGTTACTACTTGTGCGGCCGCATAGCAACCCAGCCGCGCCGCGTCTAAAGGGCTGTACCCGTAGGACAACCCGTAGAGCACGCCCCCGGCAAAAAGATCGCCGGCACCGTTGGTGTCGATGGCTTGCACCGGGACGCCGAGCACTTGGCAGGGGGTGTGGTCGGCGTACACTAAGGCGCCGTCAGCCCCGCACGTTACATAAGCCGTGCCGACTTGGGAAGCTAAGGCCGCGCCAGCGGCCTCGCGGTCGCTGAGGCCGGTGCTGGCAAGTGCTTCTTCCGCATTGCAAAAGAGCAGATCGACGCCGCGGTGCAAGAGCGCGTCAAAGCGCGCCCGAAAGGCCCGGACGGCCAAGGGATCGCTCAGGGTCAGGGCGACGGTCGTGCCGTGCCGTTGGGCTAGTTGCTGCGCTCGGGCCGCTGCGGCAAAGCCGTCGTCCGAGCCGAGGAGATACCCTTCTATATAAAGGTATTGGCTGTCGGCGATGACCTCCTCTTGGAGCTGGGCCGGGCCGAGGGTGCTGCTGATGCCCAAGAAGGTGTTGAGGGTGCGGTCCGCGTCTGGCGTGATAAAGACCAAGCACTGGCCGGTTTTGCCCACCCCGCGGTTGGCCGAATGCGTGGCCACG
Organism: Candidatus Latescibacterota bacterium; assembly: GCA_965242865.1. Classification (GTDB taxonomy): domain Bacteria; phylum Latescibacterota; class UBA2968; order UBA8231; family UBA8231. Next base: position 1,345,896 of record CBDETK010000013.1, on the reverse strand, counting down.
CCGGCCGCTTTGAGATCGCGCTGGTAGAAGTCGCCCCAATCGTCGCGGCCCGTCAGGCAGGCGTAATAGGTTCGGCCGCCATAGCAGGCCACGCCGATGAGGGTATTGGCGGCCGAGCCGCCCGAAGTCGCCGCGACCGGCGCGCGGCCTACGGCGGCCGTGAGGGTGCGTTGCCGCGCCTCATCCACGAGGGTCATAACCCCCTTTTCGATTTGGTATTCGGCGAGGAACTCGGGGGCGACTTGGTATTGGATGTCCACGAGGGCGTGGCCGACGCCATAGACATCATACGTGCGAGTCATGGGTTTTCCTTAGAGCGAAAATAGGCAAAGTAAGCTATTCGCTCGCGGCTGCCAAAGCGGGCGGGAGCAAATCTTTGCTTGTTTTAATTCGCACTGAGAATATATTAAAATCTCTGCGGGAAACGCCCGCGCTTTCCACCCTTTACGGAGGTTGATGCAATCGCAGCAAAGAAAAAGAGTTTTACGAGAGTAAACGATGATATTCGCGTACCCCAAATCCGGCTCATTGGGTCTGATGGGGGGCAGGTGGGGATCATCGAAACGGCCCGTGCCTTGGCCATGGCGGAGGAAGCCAATCTCGACCTAGTAGAAGTGGCCGCCGAAGCGCGCCCCCCGGTCTGCCGGATCATCGACTACGGCAAACACCGCTACGACCAAGAAAAAAAGGCCAAAGAAGCGCGCAAGAAGCAGCAAAACGTGCAGATGAAGGGCATCCGCATCGCCGGTGCCAATATCTCCGAACACGATCTCGAATACCGGATGGGCCACATCCGCACGTTTATCGAAAAGGGGAACCGGGTCAAAGTCAGCGTCCGCTTCAAAGGACGGCAGATGGCCTATCAGGAACGGGGATACCATCTGCTGCAAGAGCTGGCCGATAAGCTCGAAGATGTGGCGGTCGTCGACCAGAGGCCCAAGATGGAAGGCCGCGAAATGTCGCTCATTCTCAGGCCCCACTGAGGCTAGCACGAGCCGTGCAAAAGGCCGGTGTCCGCACTGCGGGCGTCGGCTTTTTTATGTACGCCGCGTTGCTACCACCCGCCCCAAGATTTTGGCCCTTGGAGGTAGATCTCTTTTTTTAGAGGATTATCTCAGGAGGCGACCAGCACGTGTTCGGCTGCGCCATTGAGGCCCGCGATGACCGGGAAGGACTTCGATGGCGGCCCCTTGGCCCCGGGCACGTAGCGCACGTGCGGCGAGAAATAGGCGTAGAGCGCGGTGTTGCGCGGGCGAGCGGTCTGGTTGGGGCCGGAACCGTGGACCATCAAGCTGTGGAATAGCACGGCGGCCCCGGCGGCGAGCGGCACGTCGAGCGGGCGCGAGCCGTCGAGGTCTTGGCGGTCGGTCAGCGGCGCCCCTTGCTGTTGGGCAATGCGGCCCCATTCCTGCAAGCCCCAATGGTGGCTGCCGGGAATGACCTTGATGCAGCCGTTGTCCGGGGTGGCGTCGTTGAGGGCGATGCTCGCTGTTACGAGCGCGGGCGGCTCCATAGGCCAATAGGCCGAGTCTTGGTGCAGGGCGTGGGCCGAGCCGTGGAAGGCGGGCTTGAGCATGAGGGTGCTGCGGAAGAGGAGCAAGTCGTCCCCGAGGAGCGATTGCACGATGGCGACGAGGCGGGGATGGGCCGCGAGCTGGGTAAAGCACGGCGACAGGGCGCGGGTGTTCTCGATTTTGCGGAGGACGGGCAGGCCGTTGTGGTTTGGGTCGTTAGAAAAAGGCTCGCGCTGAAAGTGGTTGCTGAGTGGGTCTTGGCTGGCCTCTAGATCGGCGGCTAGTTGGTGGAGGCGCAGGACCTCGCGCTGGCATTCGGCGACTTCGCGGCTGTTGAGCAGGTCGGGGACAATTAAGTAGCCCTGCTGATCGAAAAAGGCTTGCTGCTCGTGTGGGTCCATGCGGCCCTCCCCCTGTTGAAGTGATAACGCGCTAAGTGTACACTGGCCGCCGACTAGCTGTCAACCGGCCCCTACCAAACCGATGAAGCGATTCTTGCCATTTATCCGCTGGCTGCCCGAACTCGGCCAGCCGGGCATCCTGCGCGCCGATGTGGTCGCCGGCCTCACCGTGGCGACGATCCTCGTGCCCCAAGCCATGGCCTATGCCGAGTTGGCCGGGTTGCCGCCGGTCTATGGGCTGTACGCGGCCTTTCTGCCGCCGGCCGTGGCCGCGCTCTTTGGCTCTTCCCGGCATTTGTCCACCGGCCCGGTGGCCATCGCTTCGCTCATCAGCGCGACGACCGTGCAGGGGCTCGCCCTTGAGGGCAGCGAGCTATACATCGCCTATTCGCTGGTTTTGGGCTTGCTCGTCGGTTTGATCCGAATCGCCTTGGGTGCGTTGCGGTTGGGCTTGCTGATCGACCTGCTGTCCGGCCCGGTGGTCGTCGGCTTTACCAATGCCGCGGCCCTTATCATCGCCATTTCCCAGCTACACAAGGTGTTTGGGGTCGCGCCCCAACCGGGGGGACATCTGCTGGCCGCGCTCCGCGTGGTTGACGATGTGCTGCTGGCGGTCCATTGGCCTACGTTGGGGATGGCCGCGTTGGCCGGCGGGCTGCTGCTGGTTTTGCGCCGCGTGCGCTGGGAGCTGCCGAGCATGTTGACGACGCTGGTGGTCACTACGCTCGTTTCTTGGCTGGCCGGTTTTAGCGGCGCAGTGGTCGGCGCGATCCCACGCGGCTTGCCGCGGCTTGCCGCACCGGACTTAGACGCGGAGATCCTGTCGCAGCTTTTCGTGGGGGCCTTGACCTTGACCTTGCTCGGCTTGATGGAGGCCATGGCCATTGCCAAGACCTTGGCGGCGCGGACGCGGCAGCATCTCGACATCAATCAGGAGCTCATCGGCCAAGGTCTGGCCAACGTGGTCGGCGGGCTTTTCCAAAGCTATGCGACTTCGGGTTCGTTCTCGCGGTCGGCCGTCAACCATCAGAGCGGGGCGCGGACGGGGTTTGCCTCGGTCGTGGCGTCGCTGGTCATCGCCGCAACTCTGCTCTGGCTCACGCCGCTGTTGTACTATCTGCCCCAAGCGACGCTCGCGGTGGTCATCATCGCTGCGGTGTGCGGCTTGGTGCGCATCCAACCCCTAGTGACCGCTTGGCGCGTTAGAGCACAGGATGGGTTGATTGGAGTCGCGACGTTTGTCGGCACGCTGGTCTTGGCGCCAGACCTGCACTTGGGGGTTGCCCTCGGGGTGGGAGCCTCGCTCGTGCTCAACTTCTACCGCACCATGCGGCCCCGCGTGGTGTTTCTCGCCCGGCACCTCGACGGGACGATGCGCGGCAGCGACGCCGGCTTGAGGCCGGACCAGCAGATCGCGATTATGCGCTTTGACGGCCAGCTTTACTTTGGGTCGAGCCGTTATTTTGCGGATAAGGTGCTCGAAACGATCGCTTCAGTGCCCGAACTGCGGTACTTGATTCTCGATGCAGACGGGATCAACCGGATCGACGCTTCGGGCGAACAGGCCCTGCGCGACGTGGTGGAACGCCTGCGCGAAGTGGGGCTGGACCTGTACTTTACGCGGGCCAAACGGCAGCTTACCGACGCGCTAGAGCGGTCGGGGCTGATGGAGCAAATTGGCCGCGACCACTTTTTTCGCTGGAATCAACACGCGCTCGATTACCTGTGGGCGCGGCTCCATCCCGACTACAAGGCGCGGTGTCCGCTCAATGTGCCGCATTCCCCGGGGTCTCGGGATGGGGAAGCTCAGTACTATATATGAATGGATTCCCGCTTGCGCGGAAGGACTACCGGGGCGAAATACACGCAGTAAAACCGCCATGTCGCGTCCTGAACGGAAAAGGCTAAGTACGCGACACTTACTTTGCGTATGCCTTTTCTGATATTCCCGATGCGTCCGGGATCGAGGGCGTCCCGCCCTCGACGAGGGCAAGATGCCCTCGATCCGTGGAAGGCGGGCCGTTACTATCGTGTACCTTACGGAAAAGGAGTAATCGCTATGCAGATCGTCGTCGCATGGTTCGTTGGATTGCTGTTGAGCGTTGGGGCCAGCGCGGGGCCGGGGATTGAGGGGCAGGTGCGTCTGGCGTCTGGGGAACCGGCGGCCGGAGCGCAGGTCGCGTTGTTCGATTTGGCGGATTTGCGCCGGTGGATCGGAGCGACCGCGGATGCGTCGGGGCGGTTCGCGCTGGCGCTGGGGGCGTTGCCGGACGGGTTTGGGCTGGGCCAGAACTATCCGAATCCGTTTAATCCGGGGACCGTGATTCCGTACAAGCTAGCGATGGATGGGTACGTGCGGCTGGAGGTGTTCAACCTGTTGGGGCAGCGGGTGGCGACGTTGGTGGATGGGGTGCAGTCGGCGGGGGGCCACGCGGTGCGTTGGGATGCGCGGGATGGGGCGGGGCATGGGGTGGCCGCCGGGGTGTATGTGTATCGGCTGATGGCTGAAGGAGCGACAACGACGCGGCGGATGGTGCTGGTGGACGGGCCGGCGGGTGCGGCGGCTGGGCCGGTGCGGGTGGCTGGGGCGGCGGACGCTCCGGTGTATGGGTTGGTCGTTTCAGGGACGGGCTTGGTGACTTATGTGGATGCGGCGTTTGCGGTGGGCGGTGGGCCGGTGGAAGTGGTGGTTGAGCCGGTGGGGTTGGCGAGCAGCGGGAAGACGGCGCAGACGGAGCGGGGGATTTTGGGCGATGTCGATAACAGCGGCCACGTTGATTTGCTCGACGCCCTGCTGGTGGCCATGTACGTTGCCAATCCCGCGACCGTGCTCCCCAATGGAGGCATTATTGCGCTCGGCGATGTGAACGGCGATGGCGCGATCGACATTACGGACGCTTGGCTGATTGGGGTGTATTCCTCTAATCCGTTGGATACGAGGCTGCCGATGGGGATTGGCGAGGGTGTAGAGATCGGCGACGAGGGGGAAGGCTTGGCGGATGTACGGAGCTTGGCCACGGCACTCGACTGGAGGACAGGGCAGTGGGGGTTCATAGACGCGCAGGGCACTTATGTCATTGAGCCACAATTCGACTACGCTCAGTCGTTTTCGGAAGGCTTGGCGGTGGTACGGATCGGCGATCGGGAGACAGGTGTCGGCAAGTATGGGTTCATAGACCGGCAAGGCCGCTACGTCGTTGAGCCCCAATTCGACGGTGCTCAGTCGTTTTCGGAAGGCTTGGCGGCGGTGGTGGCGGTATATAGCGGCGATAGGTGGGGTTTCATAGACCGGCAGGGCCGCTACGTCATCAATCCACAGTTCGACGTCGTTGGGTCATTTCGCTCCGTATTTTGACGACGCGAGCGAGTATGATCGAGGGAAGTGGGGCTAAGCATACCCCGCGCTGGATTCCCGCCCCGTGTCGGAGCACGGGGTGACGTCCTTTTGCGAGAATGACTGAAGGCTACGTACACGCAGTAAAACCACAACGTAGCGTCCTGCCGAAAACTAGCAGCAGCAGCGAATTAGAACCGCTTGGTTTCCGTAGGGGGGCTGTCTGGGGGGGTGGGATCGTCGGACAGCAACTGAGTGAAGGAGCCGATGCGGGCATCGGCGCGGTTGATCAGCGCGTCCTTGTGCTGGCGAGCGCGGAGCACCTCTTCGGCGATATGCAGCCCGGCTAAGATGGCGACATCGAGCGGACTTCGGGAGCCAACCGCAGCGGCTATTTGCTGCATCTTCTCGTCGAGATAGGCCGCAGCGTGCCGGATGTACTCCGGGTCTTGGCCCTCGTTGTTGACGAGGTGATAGGTCTGATTGTAGATGCGGACCGCGACAGGCTGGTCTTGTGACATGAGATTCGGGAGAATAAAAAAGTAGGGGCTTCCGCGATCTCCCCTTGTCCCGGAAGCCCCTTTTTTGCGTACGCTAACCACGTGGAACTAATCAATCTATTGGGGCTAAAAACGTCTGTCAACTACATATTGGATATTTTTTGCAAAAAGTGAAAATGCGCCCCAGCGGAATTGACGGCCCGCAGCGTGCCTTCTTACTATTGCGGTAGCCCCCGGCAGAGTGGAAAGGCGAATGCCCAAAATGAACAGAAATACCTTGGAGATGGCCTTGCGGCAGGCCGTGCGCGGCGAAGTGCGCTTTGACCCGGTTTCGCGCATGCTCTACCGCACCGACGCCAGCATCTACGAGATGGAGCCCCTCGGCCTAGTCGTGCCCAAAGACGAGGCCGATGTCGTCGCGACCGTAAAAATTGCCGCTGAGCAGCAAGCGGCCGTCTTGCCGCGCGGCGGCGGCACGAGTTTGGCCGGCCAGTCCGTGGGAGCTGCGGTCCATGTCGATTTTTCCAAATACATGAATCGGATCTTGGAGTTCAACCCGGACGAGCGCTGGGTTCGGGTGCAGCCGGGCTTGGTGCTCGACGAGCTCAATGCGTTCTTGCAGCCCTACGGCCTGATGTTCGCGCCCGATGTATCCACGAGCAGCCGGGCCAATATCGGCGGCATGATCGGCAACAACTCCTGCGGCGCCCACTCCATTATCTACGGCAAGACCATTGACCACATCCGGGAGCTAAAGGCGGTGTTGGCCGACGGCTCGCAAGCGGTCTTTGGGCCGCTCGACGACGAGGAGTGCGAACGCCGGGCGCGCTTGGACCACCTTGAAGGCCGCATTTACCGCGCAGTGCGCCGCATCGTCCGCGAGCGCGAAGCAGCGATCCGCACGGGATTTCCCCAAGTGATGCGCCGCGTTTCCGGGTACAATCTCGACGAATTCATCGACGGCGCGCCCTTTGACCTGAGCAAGCTGGTCGTCGGCTCGGAGGGCACGCTCTGCGCGGTCGTTGAAGCGCAATTGAACTTGGTTGAGTTGCCCGCGCACCAGGGCTTGGTGGCCGTCCACTTCCACGACTTGGTCGAGGCCATGGAGGCCAACCTGACCGCGCTGGAGACCGCGCCCGTGGCGAGCGAGTTGATCGACAAAATTCTGCTCGACCAAACCCAAGGCTCGCTCGAACACGCCCCGAGCCGCCGCTTCCTCACCGGCGATCCAGCCGCCTTGCTCATCGTGGAGTACTATGCGGACTCCCAGGCCGAGTTGCACCGCAAGCTGGACGAATTGGAAGAGTGCTTGCGTACGCGCCGGATGGGCTATGCGTTTGCGCGGGCCGTGGCCGCTGGGGATCAGCAGGCGATATGGGCGTTGCGCAAGGCCGGGTTGGGGCTTTTGATGGGCATGAAGGGCGATCCCAAGCCCCAGCCCGGGGTGGAGGATACCTGCGTCCCGGTCGCCCACCTGCCCGATTACGTCCGCCGAGTGGTCGCGCTGATGGAGGAATTGGGGATTGAGGCCGAGTACTATGGGCACGCCAGCGTCGGCCTGTTGCACATCCGGCCCATCTTCAGCCTCAAAGACCCCGAGGGCATCCGGCTCTTGCGCCAGATCGAGGAGAGGATGAGCGACATGGTGCGCGAGTACGGGGGGACTGTGTCGGGCGAGCACGGCGATGGCTTGGCCCGCAGCGAGTGGATCGCCAAGATGTTCAGCCCGGAGTTGGTCGCGGCTTTTGCCGAGGTGAAGGATGCGTTTGATCCACAGGGAATCATGAATCCCGGCAAGATCACCCGCCCCCCGCCGATGGACGAGCACCTGCGCTACCACGAGGGCTACCAGACAGCCCAGGTCGAGACGTTTTTCAGCTTTAGCGAGGCGGGCGGTTTTCAGGAAGCCGTTGAAATGTGCTCCGGGGTGGGCCACTGCCGCAAAAAACTGGTCGGCACGATGTGCCCGTCGTACATGGCGACCTTGGACGAGGAGCACACCACCCGCGGCCGCGCCAATGCCCTGCGCGCCGCGCTCTCCGGCGCATTGCCCGACGGCCTGCACAGCCGAGCGGTCCACCGCGTGATGGACCTGTGCTTGGAGTGCAAAGCCTGCAAGGCCGAGTGCCCGTCGAGCGTGGATATGGCCAAACTCAAGTACGAATTTCTCGCCCACTACCATCGCCAGCACGGCTACCCCCTGCGGTCGCGGCTCTTTGCCGACATCGCCCGCATCAGCCGCTTGGGATCGGCGTTGGCCCCCCTGTCGAATTGGATCGGCCGCAGCGGGTTCAATCGCTGGCTGTTGGACGCATTTTTGGGCATTGACCGCCGCCGCCGGTTGCCGGCCTTTGCCCGCCAGCCGTTTTCGCGCTGGTTTGCCGGCCGGCCGCCAGCCAGCGGCCGCAAGGGCCGCGTCGTGCTCTTCAACGACACCTTCGTCGAGTACAACGAGCCGGCCATTGGCCGGGCGGCGACGACCATCTTGGAGCGCGCCGGGTACGAGGTCGTGTTGGCCGAGGGCAAAGTCTGTTGCGGTCGGCCGTTCATATCCAAGGGCTTTCTCGACCGCGCCCGCGCCTTGGCCCAGCGCAACGTCGAGGTGCTCGCGCCTTGGGCCGAGCAAGGGGTGCCGATCATCGGGCTGGAGCCGAGCTGCGCGTCGGCCCTCAGCGACGATTACCGCGACTTGATGGACGACCGGCAAAGCCAGCGCGTGGCCGAGCAAACGGTCCTGCTCGAAGACTTTCTCGTCGGCGCGGCGCCGCTTGAGGTGGAGTTCAACCAGACGGCCCGCCAGATTTTGGTCCACGGCCACTGCCACCAAAAGGCCCTGACCGGAACGGCCGCGACCCTGGCCGTGCTCAACATGCCCCCCGGCTTTCGGGCCGAGGAAATCCCCTCGGGCTGCTGTGGCATGGCCGGCAGCTTTGGCTACGAAAAGGAACACTTTGAAATATCGCGCGCGGTGGGGCAGGAGCGGCTCTTTGCCGCGCTGGAGGATGCGGCCGAGGAGGTGGAGATCGCGGCGGTCGGGACCTCGTGTCGCCACCAGATCGCGGATTTTACCGGGCGGCGGGCGCGGCATTGGGCCGAGATTTTCGTCGAAGCACTCTAACGCAATCTGAAAGGAATACCATGGCATTTAACGTCAAGCAACGCGGCCGATTGACCTATTACTACAACGGGGAGCACCCCACCTTATCGGCCTTGGTGACCGAAGCACTGGACAACGGCGACTTGAAAATTTACTTCGCTGGCTTGACCGGCGGGCATTCGGCGCAGGGGATCCTCGGCCGCGACGAGTTGGTGCGGATGACGCCGGCCGTTGAGGTCGACTTGGTCTTTCGCTGTTGGGAGCAGTGGCTGCGGCAAGCCGAGATTTGCGACTCCATTGCCCAGATCGATTTCATCGAAGTCCACGCCTTTGGCGCCCAGCCCAAGGACGTAAACCCCCTGACCGATCCGCAGCACTTTCACGCGGAGCAACAGCGGCTCTACCAAGAATACGCCGAAGCGTACAGTCGCTTTTTCCGCGACTGCATGCCCGACGCCGGGGTGCCGGCCCGCTTCACGGTCCACGTGGTCGATTTCCCGGACAAGGCGGCGGCTTACGAGTTCTACAGCGTCGGCCTGTATCAAAAGGCCCTGCACCATGGCGGACGCTAGCCCAGCCGCATCTGGCATCCGCGACAACCACCGCCGCGGCACGGTGGGCGAGTTTCTCAAGGCCAAGATCCAGGGCGGCTCATCGCTTTCCATCGTCTCCGCGTACTTTACCATTTATGCCTTTGACGCGCTAAAGGCATCGCTGCTAGACATCGAAGACCTCCGGTTTTTGTTTGGCGAACCGCGCTTTATCCAAAGCCTGGACCCGGAACGGACCGACAAAAAAGCCTTCAAAATCGAAGACGAGGGCTTGCAGCTACAAAATCGACTCCAACAAAAGCGCGTGGCCCGAGAATGCGCCGAGTGGATCGACCGCAAGGTACAGATTCGGTCCATTCGGGCGTTGAATTTGTTGCACGGGAAAATGTACCACATCGCCCGCAACGGCGTGGAAGAAGCGATCTTGGGCAGTTCCAATTTTACGGTGTGCGGTTTGGGCCTGAGTCCGACGGGTGCGGGCAACAACATTGAGCTCAATCTGGAGGTGGATAGCAACCGCGACCGCCGCGACCTAAAGGCGTGGTTTGACGAACTGTGGCAAGACAACAGCCGGGTCAAAGATGTCACCGCGGATGTGCTGTCCTATCTAGAGCAGCTCTACCAAAATCACGCGCCGGAATTTATCTACTACAAAACCCTGTTTCACCTTTTTGAGCGGTTTTTGGCGGAACAGGAAAACAGCGGCCTGCTCACCGGACCACAGCAACTCGTCGATACGGAGATATGGCAGGCCCTGTTTGAATTTCAGCGGGATGGCGCCAAGAACGCGATCCACAAAATCCAGCAACACAATGGCTGCATCATCGCCGATAGCGTGGGCTTGGGCAAGACCTTTGAGGCCCTCGCCGTGATCAAATACTTTGAGCTGCTGAATGCCCGCGTCCTCGTCTTGTGTCCCAAGAAGCTGCGCGACAACTGGACGATATATCAAGCGCAGAACAACAGCGCACTCAACCCGTTCCTCAAAGACCGCTTTCGCTACACGGTGCTGGCCCATACCGATCTGAGCCGCGACCGCGGCCGGTCGGGCGATCTCGATCTGGCGACCATTCACTGGGGCAATTTCGATTTGGTGGTCATCGACGAATCGCACAACTTCCGCAACAACACGCCCGGCAAGCGGGACGAGGACGGCAAGCTAATTCGCAAGAGCCGCTATCAACGGTTGATGGAGGATGTTGTCCAGCGCGGCGTTAAGACCAAGGTGCTATTGCTTTCTGCGACGCCGGTGAACAACGACCTGAAAGACTTGCGCAACCAGCTTTACTTTTTGACCGAAGGCCGCGACGACGCCTTTGGCGAATCGCTCGGCGTGGCCAGCCTGCAAGAGACGCTGGCCACGGCTCAACGCACCTTTACGGAATGGGCCAAGCGGTCGGACGCTCGCCAAACCCGCGAGCTCTTGGAACGGCTCAGTTCCACTTTTTTTAAGCTGCTCGACGAGTTGACCATTGCCCGTTCCCGCAAGCACATCGAGCGATACTACCCGGACTCGCTGGCGGAACTGGGTGGATTCCCCGAGCGCGGTCAGCCGCAGGCCGTCTATGCGAACATTGACTTGCGGCAAGATGGGTTTATGTCGTACGACGATCTGAACGACGAAATCTCTAAGTACCAGCTTTCCTTGTTCAATCCTTCGCGGTACGTCCTCCCTCAATACCGTTCAGCATACGATGGGCCGCCGATAAAAAACTTTAGGCAAAGCGACCGGGAACACTACTTGATCGGCATGATGAAGGTGAACTTTCTCAAGCGGCTGGAAAGTTCGGTTCATTCCTTTGCCATTACGCTGGAGCGGACCATTGAAAAAATTGAGACACTAGCAAAACGAATCCAGCGGTTTCAGGCGTTCCGCGCGGACAACCCCGATTTGGATTTGGAAGAAGCCGAAATTGAAGCCTTGGAGGACGAAGAGTTGCAAGAAGCAATGCAGGTGGGGAAAAAGCTGGTCTTCAACATGGCGCATCTCGATGTTGAAGCGTGGCTGACGGATTTGCAACGCGACAAAGAGCAACTCGAACTGCCGTATCTTTTTGCCAAAGACATTACCCCCGAGCGCGACGCTAAACTCGCCAAACTCAAGGACCTCATCGCCGCCAAAGTCAAGCACCCGACGGCTGACCAGCGCGGCCAGCCGAATCGCAAGGTGTTGGTTTTCACCCATTTTGCCGACACCGCCGCCTATCTGTACGACGCGCTGCGGCCATGGGCCACCCAAGACTTGGGGATTCACCTGGCCATGGTATCGGGCGGCGAGTCCGGGAATCAAACGACGTTTGGCCAGCGCGACTTGAGTCACATTCTGACGAACTTTTCGCCGGTGGCCAAGCAACGCGCCCAGATGCCATCCATGCCGCAGGCCGGGGAGATCGATTTGCTAATCGGCACGGACTGCATATCCGAAGGGCAAAACCTGCAAGATTGCGATTACTTGATTAACTACGACATTCACTGGAATCCGGTGCGCATCATCCAACGGTTTGGGCGGATTGACCGCATCGGGAGCATCAACCACCGAGTTCAACTCGTCAACTTCTGGCCCACGCCCGACCTCAATCGCTATATCAACCTGAGAAATCGCGTTGAGGCGCGCATGGCACTGGTCGATATTGCCGCTACGCAGGGAGACAATCTATTGGCGCCCGAAGAGATGCGGGACCTGCTCGAACAGGACCTCACTTACCGCGACAAACAATTGCTGCGATTGAAAGACGAAGTGTTAGACCTCGAGGATTTCAGCGAAAGCGTCGTGCTCAATGAATTTACCCTCGACGATTTCCGCGTCGAACTGGTGAAGTACATCGAGAGCAATCGGCAAATCCTTGCAGACGCTCCTTTGGGGCTTTATGCTGTTGTTCCAGCGCATGCGGATTATCCAATGATTACGGCCGGCGTTGTTTTTTGTCTCCGGCAGCAAGGCGATTCAACGGGCAATGAGCAGATAAACCCGCTGCATCCCTATTTTCTCGTCTATGTCCGCAAGAGCGGCGAGGTGCGCTTTACTTTTGCCCAACCCAAGCAGATACTAGAGCTGTATCGGCTGTTGTGTGCAGGGGAGGAAAGTCCGCATGAGGAATTGTGCGCCCTGTTTGACGAGCAGACGGACGACGGCGCCGACATGACGCGATACAACGACTTGCTCGAAAAAGCGGTGCAGTCTTTGAGCAGCACCTACCAGCAGCGGGCTATCGGCAATCTCTTGTCTAGTCGCCGCAGTGTCTTGCCGCGGCGCGATGAACAGATCGGCAAAACGACGGATTTTGAACTTGTGACGTGGCTGGTGATTAAATAGCAATCCCATATTACTCAGGACTGGATTCCCGCGTTCGCGGGAATGACTTTTCATAGGCGAAAAAGACGGTGCCGATCAACATTTCATGCCTTCAAGTTATTTAGGACTGCTAAAGATGAATGATACAGCATACAAACAGGAGATCCGTAAAGCCATACGGTGCTGCCAAACGGGTGAATGGTGCGAAAGTGCCGTTCACTTGCTCGACGTGTTGGGCTATCGGAGCGAGCGCACCCTCGCGCTGGCGGGCAACGCAGATGCCTTTATTCGGCAATTTCCTGCGTCCAATGAAAACACGAAGACCGCGCAGGCATTCCGCGACAACGTCCAATCCGTGCGAATTCTCTTTCAGGTGACCAATGCCGAAATCACGGTGGTGCGACGCACGCGGTTCAACGCGGGCGATTTTGACCGCGGCAACGCTCGGAGCTTCCTCTTTGCCGCTGTTGAGCTAAATGGCGCATCCTATCCACGCGGGCAATACGCCGCCTTTACCCGCGAGATCAACAAGCGATTTCCCATGCCGACGGTGGTGCTGTTCAAGACCGCTAATGATCGGCTGTCCCTGTCCTTTGTTCACCGCCGCGAACACAAGCGCGATCCCAATCGCGATGTGCTCGGCCACGTGTCGCTGGTCCGGGAGATTAACCCGACCGAGCCGCATCGCGCCCAGTTGGACATTCTCGCTGACTTGTCGCTGCGGCAGCGGTTGCTGTGGATGGACGCCCACGACATGTTGCCCAACTTCGATGGCTTGTTGGCCGCTTGGTTGGACGCGCTGGACACGGAAGAATTGAATCGGCGGTTCTATCAAGATTTGTACAAATGGTTCAACCGTGCGGTTCAGGAAGCGACTTTCCCAACCGGCGAAGCGCGACCCCTATACGCCGAAGAACACGTCATCCGCCTCATTACTCGCCTGCTATTCGTCTGGTTCATCAAGGAAAAGAGGCTCATCGCCGACGCCCTGTTTATTGAGGCGCGAATCGCCAAATTGCTGAAGGATTACGACCAAGACGCGGGTGATTCCTATTATCGTGCGGTGCTACAAAACCTGTTTTTCGCCACGCTTAACACCGAGATCGACAAGCGCGGTTTTAGCAAAAAGAAGAATGCCACCCACCGCGATTTCTCCCGCTATCGCTTCAAACAAGAAATGAGCGACCCGGATGAGCTGTTGTGTCTGTTCAGCCAGACGCCCTTTATCAACGGTGGCCTGTTCGATTGTCTGGACAGCGAGGAATCTACCACTTATGGCGGCTGGCGCATTGACTGCTTTTCCGATGTTCACTACCACAAGTTGAGCATTCCCAACCGCCTGTTTTTTGACGATGACGGGCTGATTTCCCTGTTCAATCGCTACAAATTCACGGTGGAGGAAAACACGCCCGCCGAACAGGAAGTCGCGCTTGACCCGGAATTGCTCGGCAAGGTGTTCGAGAATTTGCTGGCCGCGTACAATCCCGAAACCCGCAACACCGTCCGCGAGCAGACCGGCTCGTACTATACGCCGCGTCCGGTGGTGGATTACATGGTAGATGAGGCGTTGGTCGCGGCATTGGCTGACGTGTCGCCAAGAGATGGCGACGTTGGGTTTTGGCAAGCCCGGTTGCGCTATTTGCTGGACTATGAGGATGCGTTTGATGATGCCAATGAACTCTTTGAGGAGGTCGAAGCGGCGGACATTGTGCAGGCGATTGCGGAACTCAAGGTGCTGGACCCGGCGGTCGGATCGGGCGCGTTTCCCATGGGGGTCTTGCATAAACTCACTTTGGCCTTGCGGCGGATTGACCCCGACAACGCCCACTGGGAGAAGTTGCAAAAGGAACGCGCCTTAGCTAAGGCGGATGCGGCGTTTGACACCCAAGATCAACAAGAACGCGAGGCTGAACTCAAGGAAATCAGCGAGACCTTTGAGCACTATCGCGACTCAGACTTTGGGCGCAAGCTGTACCTGATTCAGAATAGCATCTTTGGGGTGGATATTCAGCCGGTGGCCTGCCAGGTTTCACCGACCGTCGGATATCTCGATTTGCGTTCGATGAACATTGAAGAGATTTATAAGATTTTAATGGACAAGTGCCTTGGGATTGCCTTCTGCAACCCATTTTGCAGAAGTATCCGAAACCCGGCCGGGATCGTCGTCCGATGGCGGCAGCCGTGATGTTGCGTATTTACTTCATGTAACAAGGGTATAATCTGAGTGATCCGGCGATGGAGGATAGGCTGTATGATATGGAATCGATGTGGCGTTTTGCGGGGGTGTCGTTGGACGACATTCCCGATGAGACGACGATCTACAAATCCCGACTTCGACCCAGAATCGGGATCGCGCCTGGGATCCGGAGATGGGATCTACGAAGAAGGGGACGACGTGGCACTTTGGCCTCAAAGCACATATTGGCCGTGATCCGCATGGACGGGTGCATCGCGTGGTAGTGACCTCGGCTTCAGTCCATGATTCGCAAGTCATGGCCGACTGGTTGCATGGCGACGAACAGGTTATCTATGGCGACAAAGCCGATGCCGATGCCCAACGCCAGCAAGAGGCCGAAGCCCAAGGCATCGAGTGGCGGGTCCATCGCAAGGCCACCCGCTATCGAAAACTAACCTGTGCCGACCGCTCGTTTAACCGCAAGAGCCACCGCGTCCGAGCCCGGGTCGAACATGTCTTTGGCATCATCAAGCACCGCTGGGGCTATCGCACGGTACGCTATCGAGGTTTGGCCAACAATGCCGCTCAACTCGTTACCTTGTTTGCGCTAGCCAACTTATACCTCGTCCGTAGACCACTTCGGGCAGCCTAGGGACGAATCCGTCCCGAATCGATAGCGAGGAAACAAAGAGCAAAAAATTACCGCGAAATAGAGCCTTTTTGACAGAGTGGAATCCAACAAAAACAAACAGAAGATACAAGCCTTCTAAAATGAGACTTAATCAGAGCTTCCTTTACATACCACAGATGCTGACGTACCGCTCTTTTTTGCCAATGCCCGTTGGGATAGGCCAAGTTGAGTTCTGAGTTGATAAAGTTCAGCAGCGACTTTGGCGCATATCCGTTCTTCTTGTATTAGAGCTTCCATTTCTGAATCGCCTTCAACATAGTGCCTATGAAGGATTTCTACGGCATCGGTGGTTTTTTTGTCGTCCATTACCCATCCTCCAGCGAATAGGTGTGTTGCTCGGAGGTTCTTTTTTGTACATAGCGCGGTCAACTAAAAATCCGCGAATGCGCCGTCCTCGGGGTGGCGGCGCATCGTCCGTTGCCGCCACGGGCCGCGGTGAGTGGCCGCCGCTAACCTTGCTGGATCGATCTCCACGCCCAGCCCCGGCCTGCGCGGCAATTCCACAAACCCATCCTTCATTTGCAACGGGGCGGTGAAAAACCCTTCGCCGCCCCCGCCGCCGTATTCCATGATGAGGAAGTTGGGCGTGCCGGCCATCGCGTGGACGGAGGCGACGATGCCGAGGGGGTCAGCGGCGTTGTGGGGCGCGACCGCGAGCTCGTGGACTTCGGCTAAGGCGGCAATTTTCTTCATTTCGAGCAGGCCGCCGCAGTGGCGTATATCGGGCTGGATGATGGCCGCGGCCTTGCGCTCGCACAATTCGCGGAAGCCCCAGCGGGTGGCGCAACGCTCGCCCGTGGCGATGGGGATGGAGGTCGAGCGCGTCAGTTCCAACAAGGGACCGATGTTGTCGGTGGAACGGGTCGGCTCCTCCACAAAGAGCGGCTTTAGGGGCTCGAGTTCGCGCAAGAGCACCTTGGCCAGTGCCGGGCTGGTGGCGCGGTGGAAGTCGATGGCGAGGTCAATGCCCGGGCCGATGGCTTCGCGCATGGCCGCAATCCGGGACACAACCCGCTCGATCCCGGCCGGGGTCTCAATGGGACGCACCGGGTCGGGGAAAGGGGTGGTTTTGAGCGCGGTAAAGCCTTCGGCGACGCGCTGGCGAGCGGCCTGAGCGGCTTGCTCTGGGGTGGTGCCTCCGGCTGCTCCATAGACGCGGATTCGCTCGCGCACCGCTCCGCCCAATAGCTGCCACACGGGCAAGCCCGCGGTTTTGCCCAATAGGTCTAGGCAGGCCATTTCGATGCCGCTGAGAGCCGCCAACAGGATCGGCATCTGGCGGGAATAGCTGGAGCGGTAGAGGGTCTGCCAGTGGTCTTCGATTTGCAGGGGGTCGCGGCCCATGAGGTAATCGCCCATGTCGAGGATGGCCCGCTCCACCGTGCGACCGTGTTCGTAGTTCATGGGCGCGCCCAAGCCGGTGAGACCGACGTCGGTCTCGACTTGCAGTAAGAGGCCGCGATTGTTGAGCGGCGTGACGGCGAAGCGGGTTATTTTCATTGCAGCCACCCTTGGACCCGGGGATGGTCGAGGACCGCTGGATTGAGGATGTGCTCGGGCCGCCGGCCGGTGATGGCGGCCTCGACTTGCTCAATGCTCTTGGCGTCGAGACGCATGGTGGATTCGACCGTAATGCCGGCGTTGTGGTTGGTGCAGATAATGCGCGGGTGCCCCTTGTGGATGGCGCGGGTGTCGTTGACTGGATCGTCAACCACGTAGTAATAGAGCTTCTCTTCCTCAATGGCGCGGTGGACGTCCGCGTCGTTGACGAGATTGCCCCGCGAGGGATTGATCAGGGAGGCGTGGGGCTGCATCAGGCGAAGCAGGTCGTAGTGGACGATGGTCGCGTCGCCCGAGACGTGGAGCGAGACCGTGTCGCTCTCGCGGAAGAGCGTTTGGGGGGAGTCGGCGATGTCGGCTCCGTATTGGGCGGCAATGTCGGCGATGTCTGGGCGGGTGTCATAGACGAGTAAGCGTCCGCCAGCACCCAAAAGGGGCACGGCGCGTTGGGCCACCTCTTGGCCGATGCGCCCGCAACCGTACAGGCCGAGGGTGGTGTGTTGGGCCTCATAGGTGCGGATGATGGAGAAATCGCCCCGGTGGGAGAGATGATTGAGGGTATAGACCCGCTTGAGGGTGGCCATCCACTGGGCAATGGCGTATTCGGCGACCGCGTCCATGTGAACCGGAGTCACCGTGATGATCACCCCGTGCCGCGTAGCACCCGGGACATTGACCTTGTCGAAACCAACGCCCCAGCGGGCGACGATACGCAAATTTTCGGCGGCCGCGTAAAATTCGTCCGTATAGACGGATGAACTGGCGATAGAGGCGATCAGGTCTGGGGCGTGTTCGGCGGTGAGCACGGCCGGCTCCGGGATGAGGGTGCCCAGCGAGCGGAGGTGTTCGAGGCCCTGTTCGCGCTGGCTGGAGGCGAATTCGGCGTTTTGGAACTGGGCGGAGAGCATGATGTTGGGCATGGGTATTCCTTTTTGATTAAGGGAGTTCGGCTGCGGCTGGAATTGAATCCATGGCCCCCGGGCGAGTGACGCACAAGGCCGCGGCCTGCACTGCTCGGGCCATGGCGTCGCGCGCCGTCAGGTCGGCGGTCAGGCCCTGGAGAAAATAGCCGATGAAGGTGTCGCCCGCCCCGGTCGTGTCGATGGCTTCGACGGGCGGGGCCGGCAGGTGGAATTCCTCGGTTGCGGAGCGATACTGAGCACCAGCGGTGCCCAGCGTGAGCGCGATCTGGGCGCGGGGACAGCGTGCGGCTAGGGCATCAAGCGTAGATGCGCCGACCAGTCCAGCCGCTTCGATTTCGTTGACGATGAGCAAATTGACTAGTTCGAGGGGATACGCACCGACCTCTGGGCCAAAGGGCGCGGGGTTTAAGCAGATCGTCAGGCCCTGCTCGGCCGCAGCAGTGAGGATGTAAGCCACGTCGTTTATCTCGTTTTGCAAGAGGAGCATATCCCCGCAGCCAAAATGGGCTAGCGCGGTGTCTATGGCCTCTCGTTCTACTTGGGCATTGGCTCCGGCAAACAGGACGATGCTGTTTTGCCCTTGGCGGTCCACTTGGATAATGGCGTGACCGGTCGGTGCGTCGCCAACGCGGATGTGCTGCACATCCACGCCCAGCCCGGCCAATTTATCGACGACCCATGCCCCGTCTGGCCCGACTTGGCCGGCGTGAAAGACTTTCGCACCGGCGCGGGCCAGCGCGGCGGATTGATTCGCGCCCTTGCCGCCGGCAAAGACTTGGTGGGCCGAGCTGGCGATGGTCTCGCCTGGGCGAGCGATATGCTCAACTTGGTACACGAGGTCGATGTTGAGCGAGCCGAAATTGAGGATGTTCATTGCGCGTACTATAGCCGTCCTAAATGACTCGAAAGCATGGAATGTTGATCCGCACGGTCTTTTTTGCCTAGGAGGCGTCATTCCCGCGAACGCGGGAACCAGTCTTGAAGGATGTAGGACTGCCATAGAACGCCTCTAAGTCCCGCAGCATAAACTCCATTTGCTCGGGACCTTTTTGGTAGGTGTTGAGCGATTGGAGCGCGGCGTTTGCAATCGCCACCGACTGCTCTTCTTTGTCGATGCCGATGTAACGCCTTCCTTCGCTCAGGGCGGCCAAGGCCGTCGTGCCGCTGCCGACAAAGCAGTCGAGAACGATGTCGTCTGGCTCCGTAAACAGCTTGATCGCTCGCCGCGGCAATTCGATGGGGAACTTGGAATCGTGGTCTGAGTTGCTGCGGACGGAGGGGATTTCCCAAACCCCTCGTGAACCCCAATCCACCCATTCGCTTTTTGTCAGCCGCGATCTATCCACTTTTGTTATACCCGGTTTCCAAAAGATGTATAGGTATTCGGACTCATCTACCGAGCGGTACGATATGGTGTGCCAGCGCGAATTTTCCCAAGCGGCGTCTTTTACCCATAAGCACCGATCGTACAAATAAAAGCCAGCGTCGGTTGCGGATGATTCTATTAGGCCGCCCACTAGATAAACCCTCGTTTGGAGCTGGTACTTGCCGCCGCGGATGTTATTGCCGTTGAGCCGCCGGTCAATGGTTTGTTCGCTGCATCCGAAGTGTGCCGCGAGTTGGTATCGGTTCCAGTCGGGGTACTGTTGTTTAACCTCAAGAATGTTCTCTTTTGTCAGGGCGATTTTTCTGCGCGAGACGTTTTCGGCCATGATTTTCGGCATGCTCTCGTCTTTGAAACACAGTATATCGGCGATGTTTATCACCAAAAAGCCGCCCGGCTTAATGATGGGAAAGTGCAGTTTAATCACCGTGTGCAAAAGTTACTGCCAATCAGTAAAAGACAAATCTCGTTCATATTCTTTGCCGACGTAATAGGGCGGCGACCATATACTCAGGGCGATGGATTCTCGCTCAATTTTCTTTAGAAGCTGCCGCGAGTCGCCGTGGTATATCTCGTTGGGGACGAGTGCATTGAGCACCCTTACGCCTGCCATGAGCCTGTGAGGATGTTCATTGAGCGGTCGCCTCGCGGTACGCGGCTTGCGCTGTGGCTTCCAAAAACCGCATGTCGTTGCTGAGGTCGATAAACTGGAAGCCTTCGGCGACGCGCCGTTTGACTTCGGCCGGGTCCTTGACCGGGATGCCGCTGGGTTTGCCGGCGTGGGCACAGCCGGCGCGAAAAGCCTGTAAGGCGGCCTCGTGGTCGGGGTGACCGGCCGCGACGCCCATAGACATGGCCAAGTCGCCCGGCCCGAGGAGGCCAATATCAACGCCTTCGACGCGGGCGATGGCCGAGGCGTTTTCAATGCCCTCCATATCCTCGATCTGGGGGATGCAGAGGACGGCGTCGTCAAAACGCTGGCGGTAGTCCGGGGCCAATGTGACGCAACGGCCCGTGCCGACCGACCGAGTGCCGCGCGGTGGATAGCGCACGGCTTGGGCCAGCTTCTCGGCTTGCTCTGGGGTGCTGACGTGTGGAAAGACTAAGCCCCAAGCCCCGGCATCGAGCAGGCGAGCGGCCGTGGTGGGATCGTGGTCCCAAGCGCGGGCCAAGGGCAGGGCCCCCCGGGCCTCAATAGCGCGGAAGGTGTGGGCGATGTGGCCGAGGTCAAAAGCCGAGTGCTCGGCATCGACCACCAGCCATTGGAAGCCAGCCGTGGCCATGACTTCGGCGGCCAGCGGCGAGGTTAGGTTGAGCCAAGAGCCGATGGAGGGCTGCCCGGCGGCGAGTTGTACTTTGATGGGATTTTGCATAGAATACCTAGCCTGTGAATGCCATTGGGTTTGAGGGCTAAGGGGCGGACGGCAGCGAGTTTTACACCTCGACTAAGGCGACGGAGGTTTGCGGTTCACTTTCACCGCAACCTTGTCTGCCTCGCTTCTAACCACCGCTTCAAGGACTTTTGGCTTTCCCCGGAGGGCCTACCCGCAAGCAAGCCCTCTATGCTGATATCCTCGTCTAGATCGGGCCAGTGGATTCCTTGGCCCACACCGATAAGCCGCCAGTTGCGCCTTTCTGCCGGCGTCGCATGCACTAGCCTAGGATACCAAGCCAACGGAACGGAGATGGTCCGCCCATCGGAAAGATCGGCCATTAGAGCGTCGTCGGTAACTTCCACGCGCTCAACTTCCGGCACCTTCAAGTCAACGGTCAAAATATCCATCCCATGCCTCCATAAGAATCGTTTGATTTTCCTCAATTATCCTTGCAATCTGACGGATCTCTGAGCGCACCAGCCCTCCGCTCCTTTGTAGCCTCACCGGGTCCAGCCAGAACTTGGCGACTCGGTCGTCGCGTTCTACATGCACGTGCTGAGGTTCGGTGCGATCACTTGCATAAAAGAAGAAGCGATACGGCCCTTCTCTCAACACCGTCGGCATTGGTTCTCTAACGTTTCCTGCGAAGCACCTAGCCCGCGGCAATGAGCTCGTCAACTTGTTCTTTGAGCACGCCGAGGACCTCGTTATACGAGAACTGGCCGATGAGTTGGGGGCCGCGCTTGAGGTTGACGAAGTTGGGGGCGCACCAAAGCCCTAGGTCGGCGGCGTCGGTCTCGCCCGGGCCGTTGACCCGGCAGCCCATGACGGCGATGGTGATCTGGTGATCGCGGGCGTACTCGGTTAGGGCGCGCACTTGGTGCGCTAGGTCAATAAAGGCTTCGTTTTCTACCCGCGAGCAGGAGGGGCAGGAGATGATGTTCAGCCCGGTCGGGAGCGACTGGGGGACGGAGCGGAAGCGGCCCGAATAAATGTCGTCGAGAATCTGCCGCCCGACGTTGACCTCTTCGCCCTTGTCGTCAAACGGCAAGGTCAGGGAGACGCGAATGGTGTCGCCAATGCCGGCGCTGATGAGCTGTTCAAAGGCAATGCGGGTCTTGATCACGCCTTCGGGGGGCATCCCGGCCTCGGTGACGCCGAGGTGCAGCGGCACATCGGGCCGCTCGTGGGCAAAGCGGGTGTTGGCGGCAATGACCTTGGCCGGATCGGAGTCCTTGAGCGAGACGCAGTAGCGGTGAAAGCCCAGCGCGTCGAGCCGCTCGCAGTGCTCTAAGGCCGAGGCAATCATCGGCGAAATGGAGTCGCCGGCTGGAAAGCGCTCGGCTTGGGCCGGATCGACCGAGCCGCAGTTGACGCCCACGCGCAGGGCGCAATCGTGCTTGGCGGCCTCGTCCGCAATAAAGGCGACCTTGTCGGCGACCGGCTTGTCCTTTTCGTGGTGATAGAGGTGCCCGGGGTTGTAGCGTATTTTCTCCACGTGCGGGGCCACGCTGCGGACCAATCGGTAGTTTTCTTGCAGATCCACGGACAGAGGCACGTCAACAGTCGGCGCGATTTGGGCGAGGGCCTCCACGTCTTTTTTGCTATCGACGGCAATGCGAATGATGTCCGCCCCGGCCGCGGCTAAGAGCCGGAGTTGGCCGATGGTGGCCTCGGTGTCTTGGGTGCGGGTGGCGGCCATGCTTTGCACGGCAATGGGGTGGCCTCCGCCGATGGTCGTGCGGCCGATTTGAACCGCACGGGTGGGGTTTCTCATGTTCCAAAAGTTAAATGCGAGGCCCTGTTTGTCAAAGGAAGAAGGCGCAACCGCGTGTTTTCTCTTGCTGAAAACCCATCTTGTTGTGTACTTGTGTATATTGCAGTGTATTCAAGAGCTAAGGAGCTTTTGCCGTGAAGGTATTGGTGCTAGCAGAGAGTGCATGGGCCGAGGGAGACGGGTGTTGACCGCGTCGCCGACCAAAGTGCCCCAGACCAAGCCCTGTATCCCCGAAGAGGACGTGACCGCGCTGCTGGGAGACTTTGCCCAAATCCTCCGCAGCGGACGCCTGACGATGGGGCCGTACTTGGAGCGGTTTGAGCAGGAGTTTGCCGCGGGTGTGGGCACGGACCACGCCGTGTGCATGAACTCGGGGACCGCGCCGTTGGAGGTGGCGCTGCGCTATTGGGGGGTGGAAGGGCGGGAGGTCGTGGTGCCGACGAATACGTTTATTGCCTCGGCCAACGCCGCGCTGTTGGCCGGCGGCCGGCCCGTGCTCTGCGACATCGATCCGCAGACCCTGTCGAGCGGCCTGCCCCAGATCGAGGCCCAAGTCGGCAAGAAGACGCGGGCCGTAGTCGCGGTCCACATCGCGGGTCTCATTGCGCCCGACATCGAGGCCATTCGCTCGTTTTGCCGCACCCGCGGGCTGCTGCTGCTCGAAGACGCGGCCCACGCCCACGGTGCCAAGGCCGACGGCGAGGCGGCCGGGAATTTGGGGGATGCAGCCGGCTTTTCCTTTTTTCCGACCAAGCCGCTGACCACCGGCGAGGGCGGCGCGTTGAGCACCAACGACCGCGATTTGGCGGCCTTTGCGCGGAGCTTCCGCACGCACGGGGTGGGCGCGCCGGGCCGCGTGTTGGAGCGCTTGGGCCACAACTACCGCTTGCCTGAGCTGAGCGCGGCCCTCGGCCTGCGGCAGTTGGCGCGCTTGGCTGCACACACGGCCGAGCGCAACCGCCTCGCCGCACACTATCGGCGCGTGCTGGCCCGTGTGGGATGCGGCGGGGTGCTCTTGCCGGAATTTGCCGGCCGAGTCCACGCGTACTACAAGTTTCCCGTGCGCTTGCCCGCCGGAACGAGGCGCGAATGGGTGGTTGCCCAGTTGCGCGAGCGCGGGATCGAAGCGGGCAGCGTGTACTGGCCGCCGTGCCACCTGACGCCGTTTTACCAGCGGGCGTTGGGCTATGGCCCGGGGGATTTTCCCGTTGCCGAGTCCACGCTCGCGCAGGTGGTAACCCTGCCGATATTTCCGGGCCTGAGCACCGAGGCCGTGGAAAGGGTGTGCTGCGGCTTGGCCGAACTATTGGCCGAGGCCGAAGGAGAGGGTCGTGCCGGCCAATAACCGCATTTTGGTCCTCGCACCGCACACGGACGACGGCGAGCTCGGGTGCGGCGGGACGATTAGCCGGATGGTGGAGGAGGGGCGCGAGGTGTACTACGCGGCCTTTTCCACGGCGGCCGAGTCCGTGCCGCCGCCCTTTCCGCCCGACATTCTAGAAAAGGAGGTGCGGGAGGGAACCAAGGCGCTGGGGATCCCCGCGGCGAACCTGCTGACCTATCAGTACGCGGTGCGCCACTTGCCCCATATACGCCAAGAAATCCTCGAAGAGCTGGTGCGGATGAAAAGAGAAATTGACCCAGAAACCGTGTTCTTGCCCAGCGCCCAAGACCTGCACCAAGATCACCAGACCGTTCACCTAGAGGGCCTGCGGGCCTTCAAGACGGTCACCGTGCTCGGGTACGAGCTGCCGTGGAACAACTTGAGCTTTGACTACCGGCACTTTTGCGTGCTCACCCGCGCCCACGTCCAGACCAAAATCGCCGCGCTGCGCTGCTACCAGTCGCAACAGCACCGTCCGTACACCCAAGAGGATTTTATCTGGAGCTGGGCGCGGACTAGGGGGGGGCAAATCATGGTGGAGTACGCCGAGGCGTTTGACGTGCTCAGGTGGGTGCGCTGATGAGCCGGGTGTTGGCGGCGCACCAGCCCAACTTTCTGCCTTGGCTGGGCTTGTTTCACAAGGTGGGGCAAGCCGACGTGTGGGTCTTGGCCGACGATGTGCAATACAGCCGCGGCAGCCTGACCAACCGCAACCGCATCCGCACGGCCTCGGGCTGGCAATGGCTGACCGTACCCGTGCGGACGCGCGGCCGGGGCCGGCAGCAGATATGCGATGTCCAGACCGAGCCCGACGGCGACTGGCGGCGCAAGCACTGCCAATCCCTGCGCTGGCACTATGGCCACGCGCCCTTTTTCGACGCGTACGCTCCCGCCATAGAGGGCCTATACGCGGAGGCGGCCCCCCAGTTGCTCGACTTAAACGTGGCCCTGCTGCGCCACCTGTTGCAGCTCTTGGAGGTGGAGGTCGAAGTCCGCTTTAGCTCGCAGCTAGACCTGCCGAATGAGCGGACGTCGCGCTTAGTGGATATGGCCAAGGCGTGTGACTGTCAGGTGTACCTAGCGGGGGGCGGGGCCTCAAAGGCGTACTTGGACGTGGAGGCGTTTGCGGCGGCCGGTATTGAGTGCCGCTTTACCCCCTTTGAACACCCGGTGTACCCCCAGTGTCACGCAGGTTTTGTCGCCGAACTGTCGGTGGTTGACCTGCTCTTTAATTGCGGCCCGCAAAGCCGGGAGGTGCTTTTTGGCTGCGCCTGAGGTGTACCACCTGACGAATGTCCACAACCCGTTTGACGCGCGGATTTTCTACAAGCAAGCGCAGACCTTGGCGCGGGCGGGATACGCGGTGACGGTGGTGGGGCCGGGGCCGGAGGCGGGGTGCAGGGAGTGGGCCGGGGTGCGGGTGCAGACCTTACCGGTCGCTCGCGGAGGGAGCAACCAGCGGTTTTTGAACCTGTGGCGGTTGCTGCGCGTCGGGCTGAGCTCAGACGCTGATTACTTCCACTTCCACGACCCCGAGCTGTTGCCCGTGGGCGCGGTGCTCAGGCTCTGCGGCCGGCGGGTCATCTACGACGTACACGAGCACTTCCCGCTGGTGGTCATGGTGCGGCCGTGGGTGCCCTCGTGGCTGCGGCGGCCCTTCTCGCGCTTGGTCGACTGGGGCGAACGCTTGCTCGCTCGCTACTTTGTCACGGCCGTGGTCGGAGTGGTTGAGGAGCAAGGCGACCGCTTTGCCAGCCGCCCTTTTGCCGTGGTGAAGAACTATCCGCGCTTGGAGTGGTTTGCCCCCGGCGGCCGTGCGCTAGGGCCTTGTGCGCTGGTCCACATTGGCTCGCTGTCCGAAGACCGGGGCGGGCTGTTCTTGCTCGAAATTATGCGCGCGCTAGCCACCACCCATCCGCAGGTTCGCCTCTTGAGCATCGGCGAGTTTCACTCGCAGGAGCTGCGGGAGCGATTTGAAGCGTGCCTGCGCGACTGGGGGCTGGAAGAGCAGATACAATACAGTGAAAAGCGCGTCCCGTACGACGAATTGGGCGCGGCGATTGCCGCGTGCCAGATTGGCTTGGTGCCCGGGCAGGTCTCGCCCAAAAATCTGGCCTCATTCGTGCCGACCAAGCTCTTTGAGTACTTTGCCTGCGGTTTGCCGGTAGTCGCCAGTGATTTGCCTTCCATCCGCCGGTTTCGCGCGGTCGCGGATTGGGGCCTGCTCGTGGATCCGCGCGATCCGGCCGCCCATGCCCGCGCCATCGGGTGCTTACTCGACGATCCCGTGGCCGCACAGGCCAAGGGGGCGCGGGCGCGGCGAGCCGCAGAAGAGCATTTTAATTGGGACGCCGAAGCCGAGAAACTATTAGCACTCTACGAGCGGATTGCACCGCGGAAAGGGGGCGAAAAATGCGTTGGTTAGCAATGGGCCTGTTGGCTCTATGTTGGGCCGGCGAGAGCTGGGCCGGGGCTTGGAGTCAGCCCCGGGGCAGTTACTACGCCAAACTATCGGGGCTACACTACTCGACCGCCGAGGTCTTCAACGACATGGGCCGCCGTGCGCCCATGGGCATGGACGACAACCAATTCCGCGCCCGCCAAGTCCTCGCGTACCTCGAATACGGGTTGCGCGAGCGGTTGACGCTGACCGGCCAAGTTGGCGCGGGGCGGCTGGTGTCGGAAGATCGCTTTGTCGAGCGCATCACTTGGGGGTTGGGCGACGTGCAACTCGGCGCGAAATACCAACTCACCGAGGGCCGGCTGGTGCTGTCGCCGCAGGTCGCGGTCGTGGTTCCGAGCGGGTACGACCGCGAGTACGACCCGGCCTTGGGCACCGGGTATTCCGAATTTGAAACGCGGCTCTTGGCGGGGCTGTCGCTCTATCCGCTGCCGCTCTACGCCGGGGCCGAGGCGGGATACAAGCTGCGCGGCGGTCCGTTTTCCAACCAAGGGTCCTATTTTGTCGAGCTAGGGGCTACGCCGTGGCCGTGGCTGTTTGCCAAGGGCTTTGTCGCCGGGGTGTACACGCTCAGCGCGGGCGACTCGGAAAGCGGGCTGGTCGGAGTGGCGCAGGTCTCGGAGGGCGATTGGGCCGAAGTGGGCGGCAACGCGGCCGTGCAAGTGGTTGGCCCGCTGTGGATCGACTTGTTGTGGAAGGTGGTTTTTACCGGAGAAAACATCGGGGCCGGGTCGTCGTGGGGCTTGGGGTTGGCCCTCATTCGCTAAAGGAGTCGTCATGCACAAATCAACTAGACGTCAGTTTCTCAAGTCGAGCGGGGCAGTTGTCGCCACCGCGATTTTCCCCGTTTGGGGGTGCGACGGCAACGAGGTGCGCTTCAAGAGCATGCCCACCGGGCCGGACATGGACCCAAGCATGGATCTGGAAGAGATGCCGGCGGAAGCGGCCCTACCGCTGCCGCCGATTACCTCCAATGCGCGGCACTATCTCCAGTCGATTAAGGGAACCAACTACGATCCGCGCTTGGTGGCCGATAGTTGGCGCTTGGCCGTGAATGGGTTGGTGGACCAGCCCAACGCCGGCTGGACGTACGCGGATATTACCGCGCTGCCCATGCAGCGGCAGGTCTTGACCATGCAGTGCATTGGCAACTGGACCGGCGGGCCGTTAGTGGGCAATGCCGAGTGGGGCGGTACGCCGCTTGCGGAGGTCCTCGATCGAGCCGGGATCAAGGGCGAGGCGATCCGGGTCAAGTTTTACAGCGTCGATGGCTATACCACGTCGATTCCACTGGAGCGGGCGCTCCGCGACGAGGTGATTCTCGCTTGGGAAATGAACGGCGAGCCCCTGCCCTCCAAGCACGGGTTTCCCCTGCGCTTGATAAACCCCGGGCACTACGGGCAGAAGATGCCGAAGTGGATCACCCGCATCGAGTTGATCGACAAAGTCCATTTAGGCTATTGGGAGAGCAAGCCCGAGAACAAGTCCTTCAAGTGGTCGGACGCGGCCGTGGCGACCGTGAACTCGCGGATTGACGCGCCCCTCTCGGTGTGGGACGATGTGAAAGACCCGGCCAACGGCGGCGTTTCCGTGGTGCTGCAAACCCTGCGCGGGGCCGAAGGGCGCTCCTTTGTCATTCACGGGATCGCCATGGCTGGCGAGCGCACGGTCGAAAAGGTCGAGGTCAGCACCAATGGCGGGCGGTCTTGGGCCGAGGCGCAGATTACCACGCAGCGCTTGCCGAACATTTGGGTCACTTGGGCCTACGAATGGAAATTGCCCGCCACGGGCGAGTACCATATCGTGGCGCGGGCAACCGATAGCTCAGGGGACAGGCAGCCGGAAGTCGATGAAGGCCCCGACCTGTACGACGGCCGCACGGGCTGGCATCGCGTGCCGGTGAAGGTTGCTACCAGAGCCGGGTAAGCGACGCGGCTAGGCGGGGGGGAACCAGTCCTGTATCTTGCGGCAGATCGTGTGTGCTTGGGCTTGGCTGGACACCTCAAACTTGCTGCGCTGTAGAAAGGTCCCGTCGCGCTTCTGATAGCGGCGAATGGATATTTTGTGCGGGCCGTACTCGCCGGTTTTGCGGTTGAGGTCTTGATAGAGGTACATGATCGTCGTCCAAGCGCCCTTGCTGAGCACTTCCTTGGCTACTTCCCGGCGCAAGACTTTGCCGTTTTCTTCGTAATGGATGGTGAGTTCGTCAATCGTTTCGGCCATTGTTAAGCTCTGAGTTTGGATTGAAGGTTGGCGTACTTATTATATGGAATATAGAATAACGGGCAAGAGCGGCCTAACTCCGCTCCGGTCAAGCGCACACCTTTGGGCCAAAGATCGCGTCAATACTCGATGATCGCCGCGATTGCGCTAACAATTGAACGCATATCCGTTTCAGAGATACTGCCCACTTTTTCGCTGAGTCGCCGCGTATCAACTCCGCGCAGTTGTAATATATCAGCCACAGATGGTTTCGTCAGTCCATTGGTGTGATCGGGCACCAGCTTGACGAGCCAAATTTTATGCTCAAAGTGATGTTTTCATTCGGTCAATGGAGCGATCAACCGAATTGGCAAGGTGCCGACCCAATCGGAGCTAACAACAACGGCGGGACGAGTCTTGCGAATTTCTGTGCCGCGGGTTGGATCGAGATTCACGCGCCATATTTCGCCGCGTTTAATACACATCTATGAAGTCCCCGGCCTGCCATTCCGTTCGCTCGTCCCTCGTCCTTTTGTAGTAGCTCTTTAGCTGGTCTGCTTGCTGGGCCAAAATTTGGCGACGATCCTCAAGTGAAAGCTGCATAAAATCCACTTGCGACAGTGCCTTTTGGTCTTTGCCTCCGAGATCTTGCGAAAGACGATCGCTTGAGTTGCCTTTGAGGCTATCCATAACACGAGCGATTTGCTTTGGACAATAACTGTCTATCAGTGGTTTTGTGTCGCCAAACATCCATTGCCGAAAGTCGGACATTTCTTTTTTCTCTTTAGAGGCGATTGCATCCTCGAATGCCAGCGACATCAAGTAGTCTAAGTCGTGTTTCGTGTTTATTAGTTTTTCCCTTGATATTTGGTGTATATTTTTCCCTTGATATTGACTGTAGCAGTACATGACTAGGAGTAATTTTGAGAAATGCCATGTAACCCAAGCGTCATCTACGTCATTGGGATCTAGTGAAACAGCTATAATTTTTATGGCCTCCCTAATACAGGATGGATCATTGATAAATTTATAGAAAATTTGTACGATTTCGTCACTATCACTTGGGTTATTTTGAATTCGTTTTTTAGCCTCATCAGTAAATAATTGTAGGTCAACGAATTTCTTAAGCATTTCAATGAACTCATCGTATTCTCTTTCTTGTCTAACTTTCCTCCTTATATTTTCCGAATCTTCAGGTATGTAAGGCTTATCTCCTTTTAGCATTTGTCGAGTAGTTTTATTAGTTTCAATATCTAAAATGTCATAGGCCAGGGCCGGGCGGTTACATTTAATTTCAGAGTTCACCACTACAGGTACATGCTCCCATACTTCAATAGAGTTCGCGCATGTCCTTAGCTTGATCTGTGATACAGGCCATTGTTTTCTGTTAGATGTGGTAAAAAGCTCGTAAACTAGGGTGTCGATTATCACGATGCGACCACCTCTTTCACATATAGCTCCAAAACAAGACTGAGCCTTACTCCTATCCATACCGCGAATGTAGCTTGCATCGATGATAATACGTGGATTTTTCATTTGTTTATTCATTTTTTTAGGTCAGCCACTTGGTATGTCCCCGTGATTTCCCAGCCACCGGCCTAGCACAAGCCCTATATTATCACACCGGCTTACGGATGCCTAATAACCCATGCGGATAGCTGCGGCTACACGAGACTATACGCATGCTGACGCCCCGGCTGCGATTCCGGGTACTGGATGCGTTCGGACCCTGCTCTACGGCATCATAGATGGTCGGGCACGAACTCGACCCCGCTCATTCATGGCTATCGGGGCGGTATGAGGTCCATCGGCGCGATGGGGGGCTATAACCGTTTACTCCGCGCTACGGTTGGCGTACTGCTACGGTGCTGTCTCTATTATATGGAATATAGAATAACGGGCAAGAGCTACGGAAGGACGAGCTCCTCTCGGTTTGCCGCATGCGATTCCTCGTACAACGTCATCACGTCAAAAGCTGGAATCTCTTCAGGCGAAAAGTGCCACTTTGCAATGAGCTGCTCTCCTTCCACGCCTTCCACCTTAAGGTCAAAGATCGTTTCTTGGTTTGGGCAAGCAAGTTGATCGCGCACGTTCTTCAGATCCACTAAAAAGGCTGGGCCTTGCTTGGGCACAGTGAGTTTGACATGCACGAAATTCGGCGGTTGTTGACCGAAAGTCTCTAGCTTGTGGACCGGCGCGAGGATGTCGAGATAGTAGCGCAGCATCTTGTCTTGGTAGTCGTCAATGACCTCTTCGCCTGTTAGAGCACGGACGATTACACGCGCGAAACGCATCAAATGATCGACCTGTTTGCTGCTCAAAGTCAGGGAGGTGCCCTGCGCTGAACTCGATAGGGTCAGGGTGTCTTTAGAGACGCAGAAGCTGTTTTCATGAACTACTGCATTGCGATACGGCAGCAGTTGGCAAAAGAGTGCTTTGGCGTAATCGTAAAGGTACGGTCGGTTCTCAAAGAGAGGGGGCAGTTGGAGGTCTTTCTTTAGCAGCTCGACCTTGCACTTAAATGGCCGAGGAACCGCTTTGCCATTTCCTTCGATTATCCACTCAAAAAGCATGTCCAAGGTCTTGAAGAAAGCAACAAAAGTGAGAGGCATCATGGCGTTCAGGAGAGGGACGGTATAGTAAGAGGCAAGAGATTCTTCCGCGACCATCTCTACCTTGATATTTTGCTCCTCACCGCTTTTGATCTCGATCGACACACTCTCGTCTTTATCACGGTGTTTTTCCAGAAAGCCGAGCAGCCAAATCTCGTAATCCAATTTGTCTTGCAGGTTGAGCCATGGCGTGTTGGGTGCGTCAGACGCTTTTAATTTTGCGCGGATTTCGGCAAAGCGTTTTGTTGCCTTTGGCCCGTAAAAACGTTCGCCACAACGAAGACAAACTTTTGCCTGAATTTTCACGCTCTTTGCGCGATTGCCGTAGCGCAAAACCTTCTCGACTTTTCGGGCGACAATTTCGCCACCACATACCGCACATTCCTCAAACGTCCCCATCGCGTTTTCTCCTTTCGCGTCCATGGATCCAAATTGCTGGATTGGGACGATAAACTGTAATCAGAATTGCTCGTTCACGCTGCTCATCGTAGGCCCAAACACTGTGGATTGGCTCTCTAGTGCTACCTTTTCCATATATCAAGCAACTTGGGCGTGGTTTGTCTCTTGGGTAATTTTCGATAATCTCACCATTGCGGACGGAGTGGAATACGTCTTCAAGCTCTAGTTGACGATCCTGCGATTTTTCATCTGCATGATCGGTGATGGCGTGGCGTTTAGCATCTATAGCTCGAATGATGTTGCCAATATCCATTGGTTGATGTTCACGACCCTTCGATTGCCTTGGCTATGTTTTGCTGCGTTTAAGTTGGGCCATCCCGGCCCCATTGATCAAAAGGCACTGTATTTATTAGCTTTTCTTCTGCGATTGAATGGATTGACGAGTAAAAAACATAAGTTAAACGAAGCCAAAAAACAACGCCAAGAGCCTCTTATGAAGCTGGACATTCAAGACAAATTTCTACAGCGCGATGGCCGGATTTTTCTCACGGGCGTGGAGGCAATAGTGCGCCTCGTGCGCGAAAAGCAGGAGCGCGACCAAGCCACCGGCCACGTCAACCAGACCTATTTCACCGGCTATGAGGGGTCGCCGCTGGGGGGGCTAGACCTGAAGCTGGTCGCCCAATTCGACGCGCTCAACGAGCTGGGGCGCACGGTGCATCAGTTCGGCATCAACGAGAAAACCGCGGCTTCGGCCCTATTGGGCAGCCAGTTTGCCGCGAGTGGGGACGTGGATGCCTTTTGGTATGGCAAAGCGCACGGCACGATGTGGATTCCCGACGAGGTGTGGTTGGCCAACCTCAGCGGCACCAGCGCCCGCGGCGCGATGGTGCTGCTGTCGGGAGAAGATCACCGCTCCAAAAGCTCGGTCTCGCCCGGGGCCAGCGATTGGGTGTTGCGCAGCAGCATGGTGCCCATTTTCTATCCGGCCAGCATTGAGGACGTCATTCGCTTGGGGCTGCACGCGGTCGCCTTGTCGCGCCACGCCGGCGTAGTAACCGCACTCAAGCTAACGACGCCGGTGTGCGATGGCGCGAGCACGGTGGACTTGGAGCGTGTGCGGCCCGACATCGCATTGCCCGCCCGCGCATTTGCCAAGCGATTCAACCAGATCGTCATGGCTACGGGCGCATTGCCCATGCAGCAGCAACTCGTGGAGGAAAAGTGGCCGCTGGTGGAAGCCTATGTCCGCGCCAACGACCTCAACCGCATCGTGGATGCGGACGCCGGCGGCGAGGTCGGCCTTGTGGCCGTGGGCAAGAGCTACGCGGACGTGCGGCAGGCCCTTTCCTACTTGGGGCTGCGCGTGCCGGTGTTGCACCTCGCGGTGAGCTACCCGCTCGACTACGAAATCGTGTGCACATTCGCCCGAGGGTTGCGGCGCATCTACGTGGTTGAGGAGCCCGGCCCGTTTGTCGAAGAGGGCGTCAAAGCCGCGCTGTGGGGCGCGGAGGTGGAGGCGGTGTACGGCCAGTGGGACGAGGACGGGCAGCCGCTGATTCCGGCGCACGGCGAGGTCGATCCCGAGGAATTGGCGCTCAAGCTCGGGCCGCGTCTGGGGGCGGCCCCCGCACGCCTCGCCGCGCTCCAGCGCGTCCTCGACCGCACCTATCCAGCCGTGCCCCGCGTCACGCCCATGTCCTGCGGCGGCTGTCCGTACAACAGCTTCCGCGACTTGCGCGAAAAGCCCGGGGGGGCCATTGGCTGCTCCTCCATCCGGGCGATTGAAGCCTACGACTCGGGCGTTCTCTACATCCCCACGATGGGGGCTGGCGGGGCCATTTACAGCGGGTGGGCCCCCTTCAACGGCAACCAGCACATCTATCAATACTTGGGCGACGGGAGCTACTTCCACAGCGGCCGCGGCGCGATCCAAAGCTGCGTCCAAGGCGAGGTGAACATCACCTTTCTGCTGCTTTTTAATGGGGCGGTCGCGCTCACTGGCGGGCAGACGCCCGGCGGGCAGCGGCCAGTGGCGGATGTCGTGCAGGAGCTTTTGGGGCTGGGGGTCGCGAAGGTGGGGATCGTCAGCGAGGAGCCGGCGCGCTACCGCCCCTTAGACGGGGAGCGGATCGCGGTGTTCGGCTTGGAGCGCCACGCCGAGGCCCTAGCGCAGTTTAAGGGAATCCCCGGGACGACCGTGCTCATCCTCGACAAGGAATGCGCGACCGAGAAGGGCCGGCGTCGCCGCGGCCAAGGGTTGACGCCCGAGGAATACGTGCTCATCGACGAGGCCATTTGCGAGGGCTGCGGCGATTGTTATGCCCAGTCCGAAGGGTGCGCCGCGCTCTACAGCGTGGCGACCGAGTTTGGCGACAAGACCCAAGTGCGGCAGGCTCAGTGTGCCCAAGACGGGCTGTGCATCGACGGCGAGTGCCCGTCCTTTGCCGTGGTCAAGCCGGCCCAAGGCACGCGCTTGCGCCGCCGCCGGCCGGAGCCTTTGAGCGAGTTGCCAGAGCCGCCGGCGTGCCCGCTGGACCGGCCGTACGCGATCTTTGCCATGGGGCGCGGCGGAACGGGTGTAGTGACGATTTCTCATCTCATTGCGTACGCGGCCATGATGGAGGGCAAGTACGTGTATTTGTCCAACAATACGGGCTTGGCGCAAAAGGGCGGGCCGGTCGAAGCGCCGATTGTGATAAGTGCGGCTGAGCAGCCGGTGTTCAACCGCCTCTTCCCCGGGGAGGTCGATCTGTACTTGGGGTTTGACTTGCTGCGGGCGGCCGAGCCAGAAAACCTCAAATACGCCGCGCCCCGACGCACCCGCGCCTTGGTCAGCACCGCTGAAATCGCCAATGCGGCCATGAATCGCAACCCGCGCACCCAGCCCTTTCCCGACGCGGCCCAACTGCGCGCCCTAATTGACCGCTGCATGAGCAAGGACAACCTCTACCTCGATACCTACTGGCTGGCCGAGCGGCTTTTCTCGGATACCATTTTCGCCAACATGCTCCTGTTGGGGGCTGCGTATCAGGCCGGGGGGCTGCCCCTCCAAGCGGCCTCCATTGAGCGGGCCATCGCCCTAAACGCGCAGGCCGTGGAAAACAACGTGCAGGCTTTTCGCTGGGGGCGTTTGGCCGTGGCCGACCCGGCGCGCGTGGAGCGGGCGTTGGGCACTCAGCAAGAGTCTGCGGCGCAAAAATTGGCCGAAGTGCGGGAGCGGCTAGCGGGTGATGCGGCGGCTCGGGTGCTGCTCGACGAGGGAGTCGCGGCGTTGGCGGGCTTGAATGCGGAGGGGCAGAAGGAGCTGGGGGTGCGGCTGGCCGAGCTGTGCGCGTATCAGGATGTCGCGTATGCCCAGCGCTACTTGCGGTTTGTGCACCAAGTGTGGGAAGTCGATCGGGGCTTGGCACACGGCTTGCAGCTGACGCGGGCCGTGGTGCGCGGCCTGTACAAGCTCATGGCGTACAAGGACGAATACGAGGTCGCGCGCTTGGCAACGGGCACCGGCAGCGAAGAGCGGATGCGCGCCTTGTTCGATGGGGAGGTGGAAATTGTCCGGCAACTGCATCCGCCCACGCTGCGGCGTTTGCTCAAGGGCAAGATCGGCTTTGGCCAGGGCCTGCGTCCGGTGCTGGTGCTGCTGAGCCGGCTCAAGGGGTTGCGCGGTACGCGCTGGGACCCGTTCGGGCACACGGCGGCTCGCCGCTTGGAACGCGCCTTGGTGGGATGGTACTGCGGGTTGATTGAAGAGGTCTTACCGGCATTGGCCGAAGAAGGCTATGGGCTGGCCGTGGAAATCGCCGAATTGCCGGACGGCATTCGCGGGTACGAGCAGGTAAAAGAGGCGTCGGCCGCCCAAGCCAAGCAGCGAGCCGAGCGCTTGTTGACAACGTTTCGCGCCCGACGCGCTTAGGTGCCTTCTTCGGGTTCGATTACCTCAATGCCCGACTGACGCAAGGCTTGCGCCCGATAGCTATAGATGTTCGCCGTGGCGAGAATGATCCGCGCCGGGGCTATCCCGGTCGCCTCGGTGTACAGCCGACGCTTGCGCTCCAGACGCTCTTGGATCGTGGCCCCCACGCTGGCGGCGATTTCGACGAGGATATGCTGCTGGTCGACGATGACCACGTCAAATTGTTCGCCCTCCAGTACGCGCTCCTCGACCGAGGATCCAAAGGATTCCTCCAACAAGGCCGCCATGGTGCGCCGGAACACGCTTTCGTTGCGGATGCCCCAGCGCGCCCCCAGCCGATCAATGGCGCGAAAGACTTCGTCGAACCGCTGCTCCATCCCCTCGAACCGCTGCTCCATCCCCTCGAACCGCTGCTCCATCCCCTCGAACCGCTGCTCCATTCCCTCGAACCGCTGCTCCATTCCCTCGAACCGCTGGTTCACCTCCTTGAACCGCTGGTTCACCTCCTCGCGAAACGCATCGATACGTCGATCTACTTGCTCAAAGCGTTGGTCCATCTCGGCCCGCAACGCCTGTAGCTCCTTCAGCACCATGGCGACCTCTTCGCGGCGAGCAAACGCCCCCAAGAAGCCTTGGTAAATCAGCGGCTCGAGATCGGGGCGGCGGTCCAGCAGGTCGGGTAGTTGCCGATTGAACAGATCAATCAGCTCTTCATCGCTAAAGGTTTTCATCGCGTTCACGCCTTTTTTAGCTCCAAATCAGTTGAGGGGGAGTCGCAATTCCCTAGATTCTGAGATTCGCAGGGATGCAAGATCTTGTCAAGAGCCGCGCGGGTACGAGCAGGTAAAAAGCCGGCCGAGCGCTTGTTGACTGGCTGCTCAGAGGTCGATCAAAACCGGCTGGCTCGTCCTCAGTGCCCGCCGCAGACCGACGAGCAGGGCTTGGCCGCCATCGTCTGCATGCTCGCACGGCGAATTCTTTTCCTGCCAAAAATCGCGCAACCACGCCAGTTCGGGCGGCGGGGCTGTTGCGTCGGGCACGACGTGGGTTCCCTTGGGGCTGGCTAGGGTAATCCCGCTGTGCGCGGCACTGGCTGAGAGTACGCCGCCTTGGCCCAGCAAGGTCAGTTCGGCGAGCGCGGGCTGCGGCGCGACGACTAGCTGGATGGCCGCGCCGCTGGGCGTGGTGCCGGTCAGCACGACTTGGTAGGCGCGGCCATGGCGGTTGGCACAAAGATGTACTTGGGTCGGAGGTGCGCTGAGCAGGTCGCTGGCAAAGGCGAGTTGGCGACAAGCGGCCCACCAAGCCGGCAGCAATCCCGGCTCGCGGACGCCGGCCACGAGGCGCAAATAGACCGGCTCGGCAAACGACGGATCGCGGCACTGCTGCTGTGCCTTGGCAAACAGGGGCGACCCGCGATGGATGCCGCCGCTGGCAATGGGCCGGTCGGCCTTGGGCACTGGCCCGGCGCAGAGGACGGCGCTGCCGGCTTGGAGGCAGGTGCGGACGTCGTCGTGGAGGGCTGCATAAGGC
This sequence comes from Candidatus Latescibacterota bacterium, assembly GCA_965242865.1. Lineage (GTDB taxonomy): Bacteria > Latescibacterota > UBA2968 > UBA8231 > UBA8231. The sequence continues at coordinate 1,308,813 of CBDETK010000013.1, read as the reverse complement.
GAGAGGAACGCGCAGACGCGGGGGTTAGTCGCTTGGAGCAGGGTCGGCAAGTCGCTGCTAAAAAAAGGCAGGTCGGGGTGGATTTGCCGACGAGTTGGATAGTACAGGCCCTTGATCGGCAGGATGGCGGCGAGTTGGCCGACGAGGGGGTCGAGGGCGGGATGGGCGCTGAGGGCGATGGTCATAGCTCTGGCTCCAGCGGCAAGCTAATGGCCGCGTTGCTCTCGATGGCGCGGTAGCCAGCGAGGATAATTTCCATCAAATCCCGCGCTTGGCGCACATCGTAGCGCGGCGGTCGGTCGTCGTCGATCGCGGCGACCAAATCGTCGAGCGCGGCCGCTAGGCCCGCGGCGTCCTCGGATAGGGCAGCCGTTGGCACGGGCGGCCCGCCGTGCCACTGCATGGGATCTTGGGGATTGGGCCGATAGTCGTAGTCGGTGCTATGGGCGCGCAAGTAGGCGTCCAGTGCCGGCCTTTTGCCGTCGATGATGGCGCTATGGCGGGTGCCGATGAGGTACGCCCGCGCCGGTCCGCCTTGGGGATGGGAGGCCGCGCCAATGCGCCCGCCGCACAAGGTGGCCGCGCGGCCGGCCACATCGATCATAGTCAGGGTGCCAAAGTCGTCGCAGCCGTGGGCGGCGTGTTCCGGGAAGAAGAAGGCTCCGGCGTGGCCGACGACGTGGCTGATCGGGCTGAGGCATTCTTGGATCAGGCCGACGGCATACGCTCCCACCGTTAGCAGCTCTCTTTTAATATCTGGGTATTTCCACCGGCCGTTGGGGGCGACAAAGGCGCGGCGTTGGGGTATGGGGCGCGGCCAGCCCTTGCCGAACATCACATCGACGTGGACGCCGAGCAGGAAGCCCAAGTCGCGGCGAGCGAGGACTTGGCGGGTGTGCTGGGCGAGGGTGCCGTAGGCGTAGCCGGGGACGATCGCCCGGACGCGGGTGTGCTCGACTACGGCGGCGGACGCCTCGGCCTCGGCCAGGGTGGCCCCGGGAAACTTGTCGATCCACAGGTGCTTGCCGGCTCCGGCCGCGCGGGTGATGAGGTCAGACCGCCGCTCGATCTCGCAGCCGACGCTGACTATATCGACGGCCGAGTTGTCGATGGACCTGTCGAGTCGCTCGGAGTACGGTACGCCGAGTTGGCTCGCCCATTGCTGGTTGTAGCGGCGCAAGTCCGGGTCGATGTCGGGATAGTCGGCGACGCTGATGATGCGCAGGCGGGGATGGGCCTGATACAGGGGGACGAAGTGCTGCTGGTGGCTGTGTTTGCTAAAGCTGACCAGCAGAATGCCGTACGTCTCAGCGGACATGATTTTCCTCGTTGGCCCTTGGGGCCTCGGGGTGGTAATGCAGTCGGACATAGTATAATGGCTCGGCGGGAGATCGCCAAAAGCTCGGGGTGGTAATGCAGTCGGACATAGTATAATGGCTCGGCGGGAGATCGCCAAAAGAGCGGCTTGGGCATTCTCCAGCAGGAGAGCTGGGAAAACCTCGCCGCTAAGGGCTTTGACGATCCGCGGCAGTTCGCGGCGTTCCTCCACACGCTGCGCTGGAACTGCGTTACGGCTACCGTCGCGGACATCTTTCAGGCGCCATTCCGCGCTGGCATCAAGATCGATGCCTACCAGATGGAGCCGCTGCACAAGGCACTTAGGCTGCCCCGCGTCAACCTCTTCATCGCCGACGACACGGGCCTCGGCAAGACCATTGAGGCCGGCCTGATCGCAGGCGAACTGCTGCTCCGCAAGAAAGCCAAAACGCTCGTAGTCGCGGCTCCACCCTCCGTGCTAGAGCAGTGGAAAGCCGAGATGGAGGAGCGCTTCGGCCTCGTGTTCGAGATTCTCGATCGGGCCTACTGGACCCGGATGCGCCGCGAGCGCGGCTTTGGCGTCAATCCTTGGCGCACCCACAGCCGCTTCCTAGTCTCCCACAAGCTCCTAATTGACCCGGCCTACGCGGACCCAATGCGAGAATGGCTCGGGGAAATGCGGCCCGGCAGCTTGCTGATCTTGGACGAAGCCCACCACGCGGCCCCATGGAGCGGCGGACGCTACGGCATTGAAACGAAGTTCACCCGGGCCGTGCGCGATTTGGGGGGGCGCTTTGAGCACCGGCTCTTCCTGTCCGCCACGCCGCACAACGGCCATTCAAACAGCTTTTCCACCCTGCTCGAATTGCTCGATCCCTACCGCTTCACCCGCGGCGTCAAGGTGCGGGGCAAGCAGGGGCTCGACGACGTGATGGTGCGTCGGCTCAAGGAAGACCTCCGCGAAATTCAGGGCGGCTTCCCCAAGCGCATTGTTGAGCGCATCGAAATCGCCGGCCTTCCCGCAGACGCTCCAGAACTCGTCTTGTCCCAACTCCTCGACGAATACCGCGCGGTCCGCAAACAACGCCACCAGAGTTCCTCGGCAAAGGCCCAAACGGCAGCGGGCCTTCTCGTAATCGGCTTGCAGCAACGGCTCCTCTCCTCGGTCGAGGCTTTCGCACGCAGCCTTGAGGTTCACCGCAAGACCGTCGAACGCCAGTGGAAACGAGCGAATGAATCCTCTGGCGGCGACCGAAGAGATCCCGGTCCCTTCACGAGCTCGCCGGATGCCGAAGACGAGCGCAGCGAGTGGACGCCCGAGGAACTGGAGGCCGAGGAGAACAGACTAATTGAGGCGAGCACGGCCCTTGCCGAAGCGGAAACCCAACGCAATGCAGTGACCCAAGCCCTCTGGAACCGGGAGCAAGCGCTTCTCAACCGGATGCAGGCGATCGCCGAGGCAGCGCGGGGACAGCCCGAAGCCAAGGTATTGCGGCTCATTGACTGGATCCGGGACAACTTGTGTCCCGCTCTGCCGCCCCTCGGCCAAGCGTCCGCAGGGGCACCCGCCCAATGGAATGACCGCCGAGTGCTGATCTTTACGGAAAACCGCGAGGGGACCAAGCGCTATTTGCGGGAAATGCTCGATGGGGCGATTGAGAGAACGGATCGCGCTGACGAGCGCATCGCGGTCATTGACGGGCACACTAGCGGCGCTCGGCGCAAAGAGGTCCAGCGTCGCTTCAATGCCGACCCCAAGAAAGACCCGTTGCGCATCCTGCTGGCCACCGACGCCGCCCGCGAGGGCCTCAACTTTCAGGCCCACTGCACGGACCTGTTCCACTTTGACCTGCCTTGGAATCCCGGCCGCATTGAGCAACGCAATGGCCGCATTGACCGCAAGCTCCAACCGGCCCACGAGGTCCGCTGCCACTACTTCGTCCTGTCCCAACGCGCCGAAGACCACGTCCTCGAAGTCTTGGTCCGCAAGACCGAGACCATCAAGCGGGAACTCGGTAGCCTCGCCAAGGTGATCAACGACGATATTGAACGACACCTTAAAGGGGGAATCCCGCACGGGGAGGCCGACCAGATCGCACAAAAAATTGGCCGAGCCGATCTCGATGCGGAGCGCAAGCGCATGGTTGAAGACGAACTCGAAGCCGCTCGGGACCGGCAAGAGGACTTGAAAGCGCAGATCGCCAAATGTCAAGAGGTGCTCGAAGCCTCCCGCGATTGGGTGAAATTTGAAGCGGCGTCCTTCCGCGATGCGCTCTCGTGCTCGCTTGAATTGCTCGGGGCCGCGCCGCTTGAACGGGGCGAGGACGAAAAGGGCCGGCCGGTCTGGGCCTTTCCGTCCCTCGACAACGCGGCACCCCGCGACATTGACGAACTCCTGCCGCAACTCCGGCCGCAGGCCGCGAAATTGGCCATGGCCGCTATGAATAAACTCCGCTGCCGGGGCCAAGAAGAGGCGGCCAATCTCCGCGCCACCTTGGAACACCAGCGCGACCACATCCGCGCAGAACTGGACAGACACGAACGCCAACCCGCTCAACTGACTTTGGGCTTCGACGCCGAAGAAAAGCGACAACTGCAAGCCAACATGACCGCTTGGCGTCGCCGCCTCGAGCAATTCGACAGCGACTTGGAGCGAGAGCCTAAGCGCATCCGCGCCTTTTACGAGGTCCGCGCCCAGCGCGTCGAGCCGGTGGGCTTGATCTATCTCTGGCCGGAGACGAACTGACCGCCATGGCCAAAATCGACCCGAATATCGCCGCGCACCTCGAATGGCTGGGCTTTGTCCGGCCCACGGGCTTGGTCGTCTCTGCGGCGACCTTGGCCAAGGCGGACGCGATCTTGAACCGCCACGACGCCGAAGGACAGGACCGGCTGAGGGCCTGCGTCCAAGAGCGCGCGTTTGAGCCCGGCCCAGCGCCTCAGCCCTACTTGCCGGACTTTCGGGCCTTTGCCCGTTTGGTACTCGGCTGGAACTTCTCGCCCAAGGGCTACGCCGGGACGGACGAAAACCCGATTCCTTCCAAGCTCGAAGTCGCTCTCCCGGACTATGCCGAGACCTTGCGCCCAACGTATGCCGTCCGCGAGCTGAATCCCGGCGAGGGCCAATCGCCTTGGCAGCTCCTCGTGCAGGTGCTCGACCCCGGTCAAGGCTTCGACCGCGTCGATCCCGTGCGGGGCGGGCTGGAAGCGTCGCCCCATGGCCGCATGGAGCGGTTGCTACGCGCCACGACCGTTCCGGCCGGGCTGCTCTTCAACGGCCGCGCGCTGCGTCTCATCTCGGCACCGCACGGCGAAAGCTCGGGCTGGCTGGACTTTGAGGTCGCCGACATGCTCGCGACCGCCGGGCGGCCCATCTGCGCTGCCTTGCGCCTGCTCTTGAGCCAGTCGCGCCTGCTCACGCTGCCATCGCACCAACGCCTCGCGCACCTGCTTGAAGAAAGCCGCAAGTACCAAAACGAAGTCAGCGAGCGTTTGTCCGAGCAGGTCTTGCACGCCCTTTACGAACTGCTACGCGGCTTCCAAGCGGCGCACGACGCCTCGCGCGGCGAGCTTCTGCAAGAGCCGTTGCGCGAGGATCCCGACGACGTGTATCAGGCGTTGCTGACCGTGATTCTGCGATTGGTTTTTCTGCTCTACGCCGAGGAACGCGACATGCTGCCCGAGGACGAGACCTTTGTGCGCCACTACTCCATTGCCGCGCTCTATGAGCGGCTGCGCGACGACGCGGCCCTTTACCCCGACACCATGGACCAGCGCTATGGGGCTTGGGCGCAGTTGTTGGTGCTGTTCCGCATGATTCACGATGGGGCCGAGGCCGATGGGTTGCATTTGCCGCAGCGCCATGGTGCCCTGTTTGATCCCGATCGCTTCAAGTTCCTCGAAGGCCGTGCGGGAAGCGGGGGACGCCAAATTCACGAGCGGATTGAACCGCCGCTCGTTCCCGATGGCACGATTTACCGCGCCCTCGAAAAGCTCTTTGTGCTCGCTGGCGAGCGCATTTCCTATCGCGCGCTGGACGTGGAGCAAATCGGCTCGGTGTACGAGACGATGATGGGGTTCCGCTTGGAGATCGCGCTTGGCCACTCGGCGGCGATCAAGGCTCCGAAGAAGCACGGGGCACCGACGACTATCAATCTCAAGGAGCTGCTCGGCGAAACGCCGTCCCAGCGCGAGAAATGGCTCCGCGACCGCACGGACCGCAAGCTGCCGGACAGGGCCAAGAAGGGGGTCAAGGCTGCGGCTACGCTCGACGACCTGCATTTGGCCCTCGATCCACTGCTCGACAAGATCGCCACGCCCGATCTCATTCCGCCGAGGGCGATGGTGCTCCAGCCCAGCGAAGCGCGGCGTCGCTCCGGCTCGCACTACACGCCGCGTGTGCTCACCGAGCCGATTGTTCGCACCACCCTCAAACCCATCTTAGAGCGTCTGCGCGGTGTGGATGGCCAAGCACCGCGTCCCGAGCAAATTCTCGATCTCAAGGTCTGCGATTTGGCCATGGGGTCTGGGGCGTTCTTGGTCGAGACGTGCCGCCAGCTCGCCGAGGCTTTGATCCGGGCTTGGCATGCTCACGGCGGCCCGCCCGCCATTCCGCCCGACGAAAACGAAACGATCTACGCCCGCCGCCTCGTGGCCCAGCGTTGTATTTATGGCGTAGATCGCAATCGGATTGCGGTGGATTTGGCCAAGTTGTCTCTGTGGCTCGTTACGCTCGCCAAGGATCATCCCCTCACGTTCCTCGACCACGAGTTGCGCCATGGCGATTCCTTAGTCGGCCTCTCGCGCAAGCAGATTGAAGCGTTTCACTGGAAGGAAGATGCGTTGCGCTTTCGCGCCGGCTTTGAGACGATGCGGGTGCATCAACAAATGGAGAAAGTGGCGGCTTTGCGCCGCTGCATCCGCGAGGCTGGGGAGGAGGTCGCCGACCGGGAATTGCAGCTATTGTGGAAGGATGCCAGCGACGAATTGGACCAAGTAACGCTATTTGGCGACTTGGTGCTGGCGGCGTTCTTTGAGGGGGCTAAACCCAAGCAGCGGGAAGCCAAACGCGCTGAGTTTGCCGACGCGGTCGCAAGCGGCAACGCCGGCTGCTATCGGGGTTGGCTGGCCGAGCGGCGCGAGGAAGACCCGCCGCTGGTGCCGTTTCACTGGGAGCTTGAGTTTCCGGAGGTGTTTGATCGGGAGAATCCGGGGTTTGATGCGGTGGTGGGGAATCCGCCGTTTGCGGGAAAGAATACGGTGGCGGCGGCCAATGTCGCCCGTTACCCGGACTGGCTCAAACAGGCGCACGAGGAGAGCCACGGCAACGCCGATCTGGTGGCGCACTTTTTTCGGCGAGGGTTTGACCTCATCCGCGAGGACGGAGCCTTTGGTTTGATTGCCACTAACACCATCGCCCAAGGCGACACGCGCTCGACCGGGTTGCGGTGGATTTGCGAGCACGGCGGTGAAATCTATCAGGCGCGGCGGCGGGTTAAGTGGCCCGGAGCCGCGGCAGTGGTGGTGAGCGTACTTCACGTCGCCAAGGGACATTTTCCCGGCGTGAAATACATTGACGACGATGAGGTCGAGACGATCACCGCGTTCCTCTTTCACCGGGGCGGCCATGACGATCCGGCGCGGCTCAAGTCGAACGCGAGGAAGAGCTTCGTGGGAAGCTACGTCCTCGGCATGGGCTTCACCTTTGACGATACGGACAAGAAAGGAGTCGCCTCGCCGCTCGCCGAGATGCGGCGGCTCATTGAGACGAACCCGCGCAATCAGGACGCGATCTTCCCCTACATCGGCGGCGAGGAAGTGAATACGAGCCCGACCCACGCGCACCATCGCTACGTCATCAACTTCCGAGACTGGCCGTTGCGGCGGGAGGATGTCGGGGAGTCATGGGCGGACGCGGACGTTGATCGACGCCGGGAACTACGACGGCAGCCGGTCGTGCCGCATGACTACCCGGAGCCGGTGGCGGCGGACTGGCCGGAGTTGCTGGCGATTGTCGAGGAGAGGGTGAAGCCTCAACGGGACGCCTTGCCGCAAAAGAACAGTATCAACCGTGATGCGGCTAAGTATTGGTGGCGTTTTTTGGCCTATCGTCAAGGATTGCATGCCACGATTGCAAATCTGGATCAAGTGTTGATGATCTCCCGTGTCGGCCAATACGCGGCATTCACAGTCCTACCCAATGAAATGGTTTACGCAGATTCGACGATCGTCTTTCCAGTAACGACCCACGCCGCCTTCTGCGCCCTCCAATCCCGCCCCCACGAAGTCTGGACGCGCTTCTTCGGCTCGTCCTTGGAAGACCGACTCCGCTACACCCCGTCCGACTGCTTTGAGACCTTCCCCTTCCCCGACAACTGGGAAACCCGCCCCGATCTCGAAGCCGCCGGCAAGGCATACTACGACTTCCGCGCTGCGCTGATGGTCCAAAACGACGAGGGCATGACTAAGACCTACAACCGCTTCCACGACCCCCACGAAACTGACCCGCAGATCGCCGAACTCCGCGACCTCCATGCCGCCATAGACCGCGCCATCCTCGATGCCTACGGCTAGGACGACCTCACCCCCACTTGCGAATTTCTGCTCGACTACGAGATTGATGAAGGGGAGCGGGGCAACCGCAAGAAGCCCTACCGCTACCGCTGGCGGGCGCGGCTCCTCGAACTCAACGCCTAGCGGTCAATCAAAATCTGAAACGGGAGAGTATCCTGAATGAGGCTGACCACCGTTGAGATTCGCAACTTCCGTTGCATCAAGGAACTCAGCGTCAATCTCGACGAAACGACGGTCCTGATTGGCGAGAACAACTCGGGTAAAACTGCGTTTTTGGAGGCTATTCGCATCTGCTTGGAACGGTTGCGCGGCCGGGGTCGCGGGCCGTTCAACGAATACGATTATCACCTTTCCGACGAAGGGTCAACACCCGCAGAAGCCGATCCAATCCAGATAAAACTGTCATTTGCCGAGACGGACTCCGCACCATGGCTGGATGAGGTCGCGCAAGCACTTAACGAGCTCGTCACCTTTGACGATGAGGATCGCCGTCAGGTGACCCTGTGGGTAACGTCGTCCTTTGACCACAACGGCACCGAACCCGTAACGGACTGGGATTTTCTCGATGCGAACGGGAACCCCTTGCTAGGACGAGCAAAGACGGTAACTGAACTCATGACCTTTCAGCGCATGGTGCCGGCGTTCTACCTCTCCGCTTTGCGGGATGCTTCGAGGCATTTTGTCGCCAATGGTCGCTTCTGGCGCACCTTCCTCGCCGAGCTTGGCGTTCCCGCAGATAAAAAGAAGGAACTCGAAGAGGAACTCGCCGTTTTGAACCGTCGGCTAATTGAGGCGCATAAACCCTTATTGGAGGTCCGCCAGCTCTCTGATCTCGATCCCGTGGCCGAGCCGATTACGGCCCTTGAGGAACCGGAGGCCCATTTGCATCCGTCCGCCATCCGCTCGCTGATGGGCCTTGTGCGCGACCTGCCGAGAATGACAGCACCGGAGAACGATTTACCTGTTCCCAAGCCGTTGTCGGAAATTCTCAATAAGGTCATCAAACTCGCTGGTGCTGGGGAATAACTATGCTCGAAATGGAGTGTCTGAACACCAATCAGCGGGAAGCAGCGGAGTGGAATGACGGTCCCATGTTGGTCCTTGCTGGCCCAGGGTCGGGAAAGACGTTGGTTTTGGCTATGCGCGTCGCACGGCTGATTCTGGAATCTCCTGAGAGCCGATTCAAGGTTCTCGGGCTGACATTCGCTACGAAGGCGGCCGATGAGATGAGAAATCGGGTATCTCAAAGGCTCGGTCTCAAAGCGCATCGGGCTCACCTTACGACATTTCACTCCTTTGCAATGGAAGTGCTGGGCCAACACGGCAGCCATTTAGGCTTACGCCCGGACTTCAAGATACTTACTCAAGACGCGGACCGACTTCAGTTGTTAGACGAAGCTATTGAGGACGCTGAGGTCGCAGGTTTGCCGGATGCGGTGACGGGGGACAGCATCGTACAGATGGTCGACCGCTTACTTAGGGAAGGCCATGACGAAAAAGATGCGCCGCTGCCGTTCCAAGGGTCTGATATAGAGTGGATCCGACCGATCTACAACTCCTATATGCGGCTGCTGATCGGTGAAAACTATCTCGACTTTGGGATGCTACTAGTCTGCTGCCTGCGCCTCTTCCGCGAACGGCCGAGAATTGCCCAGCACTACCGCACGGTCTATCCATTTGCCTGCGTGGACGAGTATCAGGATACAAACATGGCTCAGGACCTCCTGTTGCGTACTCTTTACCCTGATTCTAGTGCCAATCTTTTTGTAGTCGCAGACGATGACCAGACGATTTACCAATGGAATGGTGCCAATCCCGAGCGCATCCGAAAACTCCAAGCCGACTACAATATGAAGGTTGTCCAACTCCCAGAGAGTTTCCGGTGTCCTCCCGACGTGATTGAACTAGCGAACAACCTGATTCGGCACAACTCGGACCGGGCGGCGGACAGGAAGCCGCTCGTATCGGTTGTCGGTTCGCCTAAGCCCGATGTAGTCCGACTCAGGCAATTCGCCGATCACGAGCAAGAAATGAAGTGGATTGCCAGCGATATAGAGAAGAGACCACTTGATCCCGGTCAATGCACGATTCTCGCTCGCAACAAGAAACTTTTGGAATATGCGTCCGATGCACTGACGGAGGCAGGATTGTCGCCATATCTCGTGAAGCGAAAGAACGAATTCGAGTCTCCCCTGCTGCGCTTCATTCACTCTGCGTTGCGTTTGGCAAATGCGCCAAGGGATGGCGAGCAATTGGCCGTTTTGTGTCGAGCATTGCGGGATCTTTCCGCAGTGGATGTACAGCCTGAAGACGCCGACGCGGAAAGCAGCCTGAATGGTGGCTCTCTGCTGAGGGGAGTTGTCGCTAGCGCGTCGCGGTCGGTGGGAGAAGCAGCCGCCCCTTTGTTAACTGCTCTTCGCGATCCTCTCTTGGAACGGCTCGAGTATCGAGATTTCGTGAACGATGTCTTTGAATGGAGCGATCGAAGGGCTGGTCCTACCAAAGGTCCCGATGCGGATTTCAACGAAGAAATAAAAGAAAAACAGGTGTGGAAGGGGTTGCAGAGAAGTATCCAACAAAGCCTCGGCGGTAATCCGACGCTGAATCAATTCCTTCAGGAGCTCGATCTGAGTCCCAAAGCATCATTTCCGGCAAGTGATGACGTCCAATGTTTGACGATTCCTCTGGCCAAAGGCAGAGAATTTCAGCACGTCTATCTGGTCGGGTTGGCCGAAGATCAACTGCCCTCGTATTATGCGGTACGGAGTGGCGACATTGAGGAAGAACGACGCAACTGCTTTGTGGCCATTACGCGCACTCAGGCAAGTCTGACGCTGACTTGGGCCGAGTCTTATGCTGGTTGGTCTAAGAAGCCTTCGCGGTTTCTGGGGGAGATGGGATTACCAACGCAGACAGCCTGCACCAATATACTGACACAATGCACGGTGGAAACCAGATGACGACGATTCGCCACACGAACACGCTGTTTGAATACGACGGGCCCGCAGCTATTTGAAGCCCGCGACGCCGAGGACGGGCAATATCTGGCCCTGCTGATAGAAAGCGAGGACGGGCAAGATCGCTATCTGGTCGTGCAGGTTGCTCCTGAGCGTCTGCGCCAATTCCGCGCCGGTGCCCTTGAATTGAAGCCGCTGATGGCCGAGGCAGGCAAAGACCAGTGGTATCTTGCGACGACGACGAACTTGGTTCAACCGCTGGCGATTGAACCCCAGCGAATGCCCTTGGATGAGCGTTTTCTACCGGACCAGCACCTTGACAGCAGTCGTCCTCCGCGCCTATTCTAGCGGTTCCCAGTTCCACACAAGGAGGAAATAATGGTCCACATCGGCATTGTTGGCATCGGCTTTATGGGCATGACTCACTACAAGGCGATGGCCCAAGTTAAAGGGGGCCAAGTCGCGGCCCTGGTCTCGCGCGATCCCAAAAAGCGCGCCGGGGATTGGCGCGATATTCAGGGCAATTTTGGCGACAGCGGCGGGGTGCAGGACTTGTCGGGAGTGCGGTGCTACGAAACGCTGGACGAGCTGCTCGCCGATGGAGAAATCGACTTGGTAGATATCTGCCTGCCGACGACGATGCACGTCGAGACCAGCATCCGCGCCTTGGCCGCGGGCAAGCACGTGCTATTGGAAAAACCCATTGCCGTAGCCTTGGACGACGCCGACCGAATCGTGGCCGCGGCCCAACAACACCAGCGGCAGTTTATGGTGGCCCACGTCCTGCGGTATTTTCCAGAGTTCCGGCTGATCAAACAGCTCGTCGCCAGCGCAGAGCACGGCCCGGTGCTCGCCGCCCACTTCAAGCGGATCATCGCACGCCCGGCGTGGTGGGCACCCGCCGACTTGCAGCGGACCGGCGGCCCCGCGATCGACCTACACATCCACGACGCGGACTTCGTGCAGTTTTTGTTTGGGATGCCCGCCGCAGTCAGCGCGCAAGGGTACGTCGGCCGCGGCGGCACGGTTGAGTACATCAACACGCACTACCAGTACGACAGCCCCATGGCGATCAGCGCCGAAGGCGGCTGGTTGGCGCAATCGGGCTGTCCCTTTGAGCACGGTTATGACGTGTACTTTGAGGAGGCCACGCTCAAGTACAACTCGTCTTGGGGCCAGCCGCCGCACCTGTTGACCAAGGACGGCGAGGTCTGCACGCCGCCCCTGCCGGGCGAGGATGGCTTCGTCGGCGAACTGCAGGAAGCGGTGGATGCAATCGCCCACGGCCGGGCCTCGCAGGAGCTGAGCGGTCAGAGCGCGCGCAACTCCCTGCTGTTGTGCCTGAAGGAGATCGAAGCGGTCGAGAAGGGGCAGAAGGTGGCGATCTAGCGTTGGATCGCGGCCGGGCTAGTAGCCCATGGAGGGTGCTGGATTCAACACAGCGCGTAGGCCAGACCGATGCCCACGAGGAGTGCTGCGATGAGCTTGCCGCGATCGTGGCTGTGGAAATGGATCTCCGGCAGCAGGTCGCTCAAGGCAATGCACAGGAACGCGCCGGCCGCAAAGGCCAGCATGTAGCCGACGATAGCCCCTGCTTGCGGGCCGAGCAATCCCACCCCCCAGAAACTCGCCAGTGCCACCACAGGGCACAGCAGGGCAAACCCAACATTGGCGGCCGTGCAGGTGCGCGGACTGCGACCGGCGGACTGCATCATGCCGATAATGGAGTACGCCTCGAGCGGCTTGTGCAGCAAAATGGCGAGGAATACCCCCAGCCCGGCCAAGGTGCCGGTGCTGTCGTTATGCATACTAGTGCCGAGGGCGCTCCCTTCGATCGCGGTATGCCCCCCCAGGCCGAGGGCAATGCCCAATAAACTCCGCGAATGTACCCCACCGTGGCCGCGTTGATCGTATAAATCGCTCGCCTCAGCGCTGAAGTCGTGCTGATGAAAGTGAAAGATATGTAGCAAAAAAATCATCAGCACCATGCCGAACACCATCCAGCCCATGGCTTTTTTTGTTTTCTCAGGCCCGGAAATGTGCTCAACGCTGTGGGGGAGCAGGTGATACATGGCGATGCCGAGGATGAAGCCGGCCACCAGACTCATCACGATCTGGGTGCGCGTATGCGTCATGGTGCCCACGGTCGCCAGTTTCCCGCCGAGCAAGGAAGCGGCAAAGAGGGCGGCTGAGTACGCCGACAAAATTAGTAGAGAATTTGATTCCACGATGGCTATGACTGAAAACTAGCTGCTGACGCCCGGGGAGAGCCGATGGCGGGTCAAGGGTCGCTTGAGCTGCGGATGTTGAGCAGCATGTGCTCGTAGCCGCTTCGCAGGGCACCGGCCCGGAATCGCCAGATGATCAGGGCGATGAGGAGAACAGCGCTGCCCCATTGCAGGAACTGAATGGCCGGCGAATGGGAGGCGTCGAGGTTGACGGAAATCGCCAGACCAGCGGCCAAAAGTAGCGCGTCGATCGCGATGCCGAGGACGACCGTCACCGCGATGACCACGGCGACGTAGATGGAGGCAAAGCGGGTGCCGAACCGGCTGACGATAATCGCGATCGTGCCGGTGTTGGTGGCCGGTCCGGTCATGAGAAAAATCAGGGCCGCGCCCGGGCTGATCCCCTTGGCAACGAGTGCCGCGGCGATCGGGGTGCTGGCGGATGCGCAGATATAGAGGGGAACGCCGATCAGCACCATGACGGGATAGGACAGATAGCGGGCGTACTCGTTGGCCATCAAATCGCTCGGAAGTGCCAGAAAGAGCACCCCGCCCAGCGCGACCCCCACGAGCAACGCGAAGAGGATATCGTCTGCTATTTCGACAAAGCCATAGCGAAAGACGTGCTTGACCAGCTTCTTGAAGTCGAGCCCCGAATCGTCTGTGGGGACGACGCCCGGTTTTGCCCCCAAGCCGGACCGCCACCGGCCGGCTGCTAGGGCCAACTCCTTGAGCCAGTTGACCAGCAATACCTTGAGTTGAGCGGGGCTGACGTAGCAATCATCCCGGTCGGGCATGAGTGATTGGTGCGAGCCATGGGCGTGATTGCAGTCGTGGTAGGGGTCGCAATCGCTCGTCTTGGTTGCGTCGCGGTCGTCTTTTATGAGGCCAATGCAGAAAAGCCCGGCGACGACCGCGGTGATAAAGCTAATGATGGGGCGGACTAGGGCGACGACGAAGCCGAAAAAGGCGTTGGTGACCAAAATCGAGTCTACACCCGTTTCAGGCGCGGTTATCAGGAAAGACATGCAGGACGAACGGGACGCCCCCTTGTTGTGCATCTCGGCGACTACGGGCACGACCGAACAACTGCACAGCGGCACCGGCACGCCAATAGCCGAGCTCGTGGCTACGGACTTTAGGCTATCGTCGCGGAGCCAGCGGAGTATGGCTCGGCGGGAGATGAATACGTGGATCAGGCCGGAAAGGAACAGCCCCAGCAACAGCATGGGTGCTAACAACAGGAAGGACGACCAGAGGAAATCAAAAAAACGGGCTAATATCCCCAAAAAATCAAAGGGCACTCCACAGCCTCCTAAGCATTGGGATCGGGAGGTTCGGCAAATCTGAACTGCTGTATGCTGTATGATTAAGAAAGTAGGCATTGCCGAGTAAAGAGCAAGACTCGATGGAGAAAGGCGCGGGTTTACTTTTTTGTTGTTGACCACTATACTCAATACAAGGTCATGTTAACGCGCAAAACAGACAACTCGACGCGCTCGGCGCACTCGCTGGGCCTGCTGGTGCTGACCGTGCTCTTTGCCGCGGTCATCGGCGGCTTGCCCTTCGGTCACCAGCTTTTCCACGAGAGCCTCGGCGAGTCTGAGCACTGTCCGACCTGCCTGCTGCAGAGCAGCTTATCGCTTCTTTTTTTAAGCCTGCCGCTCGTGCTCGTGGCCTCAAACGCCGTTGCGCTAGGCCCGGCTACTCCGCGCACCGTACCCCTGCCCCTTTTTAACCCGCGCTTTACCCATTTCAACCGAGGCCCGCCCCGGTGCTAGTGCATCCACGCGCAGTGCGTGGGTGCCCCTCTCCATATCCATATCCATATCCATTAAATCCCCGTTCTGCGTCCAACGCGCAGTCCGGGTTAAACCATTGGAGACTAGCACCATGCTTAAAAACATATTTGCAGTGGGCATCTTTGCCCTTGCGCTCTTTATTGCGGGCTGCGGCGACGACGACAATCCCGTTGATGCCAACCTAGAAGAACACGCCGAAGCTGTCGGCCTGATCATTCGCAACAGCGGCGAGGAGATCGTCCGCTACGAGAACGGCGAGGTCGAAGGCGAAATCGAAGTGGGCCACGGCTTGGAAACGGCCCTGCTGTCCGTGCGCTTTATCGCCGAAGATGGCGACCTCTTCACCCCAGACCCGGCCGAAGGCTTCGCCCTTGGCTGGGAAATTGCCGACGAGAGCATCGCCGAAGTCGAGCATCACGCCGAAGACGGTGCTTGGGCTTTTCACATCGTCGGCTTGGAAGAGGGCCAGACGACCATCGTCATCAAAATCAACCACGGGGACCACGCCGATTTCGTCTCTAAGGAAATCGAAATCCACGTCGAAGAAGGCGGGCCGGGGTCTGAAGCCTCGCATGACGATGACCACGACGATGAGCATGACGATGACCACGATGACGAGTAGGCCATGCGTCTCAACGCCCTGCTCATCTCGGTACGCTAACTGTCAAATCGCGCATTCGTCGCGGTGCGGAGCTTGTCGCTGCGTCCGTTGCCTCGTAGCACTTTTCCTCTCGAGCTTGGCGATAGGCCCCGCCTCTGGCGCCCAGACTGGCTCGCTCGCTGGCCGCACAATCAACGCCGAAAGCGGCCAGCCCGTTGGTTGGGCTACCGTCGTTATCGAGGGGCTCGACCGAGCGCGGATTAGCGACGCTGAGGGGTCCTTTTTCTTCGCCAACGTACCGCCCGGTACGCACGTCCTGCAAAGCCTCCACGTCGGCTACCGCGAGGCGCGCTTTAAGGTCGAGGTCGTCGCCGGCGATACCACGCAGGTCGAACTCGCCCTCGGCCACGAGGCTCTGCATCTAGAGGCCATCGTGGTCGAAGGCGAGGCCGCGGCGGTGCTGCTGCCGCTACGGGAGCCGGAAGTCGTCTTCAGCGGCAGCAAACTGCGCCAGAATTTGAGCTACACCATCGCCGAGACCATCGCCGGCGAGCCGGGCATTGCCCAACGCACGATGGGGCCCGCGCCCGCACGTCCGGTGCTGCGCGGGCTAGGCGGCGATCGCTTGCTAATACTCGAAGACAGCGAGCGCACCGGCGATTTGTCCGGTACTTCCTCGGACCACGCGGTGGCCATCGAGCCGATGACTACTGAGCGCATCGAGATCGTGCGCGGCCCCCGCACCTTGCTCTACGGTTCCAACGCTTTGGGCGGAGTCGTCAACGTGGTGCGAGGGTACGTGCCCTCCGAGCAGCCCGCTGGCTTAGGAGGCTCGGTGACCTATCAAGGGGAGAGCGTCAACCGAGGGTTGTCTGGCGGCCTGACCCTCGAACAGGTGCTCGGTCCACTGGCCCTGCGCTTGGACAGCAGTCTGCGCAATGCCGACGATATTGCCACTCCACGCGGAGTGCTCGCCAATACGGACCTCCGCACGGGCAATACTTCGGCCGGCCTAAGTCTGGTCCAGCCTTGGGGGTATATGGGCGCGTCCGGCAGTCTGTACATCTCCGATTACGGCATTCCCCCCGACCCGGAGGGTGCCCACCCAGACGGCGTAGCCATCGATCTCCAGCGCCAGCATCTCGTTGGTCGCGGCGAAATTTTTGCCGGGCCGGCTTGGCTCCAGCGCCTAGTGCTGCACCACTCGTTTTCCCGTTACCAGCACGGCGAATTCGAGGAGAGTGGCGACTTGGGCTTAGAGTACGGCGTGCTCACGCACAACAGCGGTGCACTGGCCCACCTAGAGCGCATGGGGCCTTTTGCAAACGGCGAGGTCGGTCTGTGGTACGAGTACCGCAACTATGCCGAGGCCGGTTTGACCTACACGCCGCCGGCCGAAGAATACGCCGGTGCTTTGTTTGTGTATCAGGAGTGGGCGAGATCCCCGTGGGAGGTCAATGGGGCTCTGCGAATTGATGCCCGCCGCGTCGAGCCGCGTGCGGAGCGCGACTCGCGCAGAGTCGGCCGCATTGAGACGCGCGACTTTGCCGGTATGTCCGCCGGCTTGTCCAACCACTATCGCCCCAGCCCGACCGTGACGCTGGGCGCGACCGTGATGCGCACCTTTCGCGCCCCGGGCATTGAAGAGCTGTTCGCCGAGGGGCCGCATTTGGCCGCCTATTCGTACGAGGTGGGCAATGGGGCCCTCGACAGCGAACGCGGCTTGGGACTGGAGCTGTTCGCCGACTACCACCGCGAAGAGGGCCATTTGCACTTGGCGGTCTTCCGCAACGCCATTGACGGGTACATTTTCCCCAAGAACAGCGGCGAGCGCAGCCTGCGGCGCGCCGATCTGTTTCTCTACCGGACTGTGGGGGAGCGCGTCCTCATGCACGGCGTCGAAGCCAATTTCGATTGGCGTTTGGCGGCCCGGTGGAAGGGGGGTGGTAGCCTCAGCTATGTGCGCGGTCACCTCGTGGACCGCAACCGCGAACCCCTGCCGCGGCTGCCGCCCCTGCAAGGGCATCTGAGCCTGACCTGCGAACCCAGCGAGGCACTGAGTGCGACCCTTGCGCTGCGCCTCGCGGCCGCGCAGAACCGAGTCGGCGAGTTTGAACAGCCTACGGAGGGGTACGCGGTCTTGGATTTTTCGAGTCAGTACTACGCGCAGTGGGGAAAGCGTCTGCACACCTTGGCCCTGACCTTGGAAAACGCCACTAACGCGGTGTACCGCAACCACCTCAACCGGGTCAAGGAAATCCTGCCCGAGCCGGGCCGCAACCTGCGCCTGCTGCACAAGGTCTTCTTCTGAGCTAAGTCATACCGCTTTGGGTCTGTGCGGAATTACTTGAGCACAGCTACGGCCGCGCCCATTGCGGTGACGAGGATGCTGGTGCAGGCGATGAGCATGGCCATCAGCCGTGCGTAGCGCGAATCGAGTTGTTTGGCTAAGTCGTCGATGCGCGTGTTCATTTCGGCACGCGCCTCGTCGATGCGCTCATTGGTTTGGCGCACATCTTGACGCACATCCTGAATATCCTCGCGCAGAAAGCTGAGAGCGAGCATGGATTCCGTAGGCTGGACGGGGTGGGGTTGCTGCTCGGCCATGAGAAGGTCCTCCTTGGCTAAAGGTAAGCACTCGCCTCCTACTAGCAAAAGGCAGGCCATGCCGGGTCGTCCACCTGTTCTCACTGCTAACAGCGGTGTGGCGGTGTGTCTATGTGGAAACGACGCTGTTTCTTTGCGGCAACGCAGGGACTGCGGGCGAATCAGGGCTCAGTGCCCCGGTTGCCACTCATTGAGCGTGCGGGCGAAGAGGATATCCGAGCGGGTGACGGCCCCTTCGCTGTGGGTTGTTATTGCGACGGCAATGGTGCGCTTGCCGGTGTCCAAGGAGAAGTCGGGATGGTGGTTCTGCTCGGTGATGGTGCGGGTCAGGTGGTTGAGGAACGAGGTGATGTCCTTGAAGTTGGCAAAGACGAAGTCGCGCGCGATGATGATGCCGTCGCGGCGCCATCCGGCGAGCGTTTGCAATTCGGCATCTACTTCGGCGGCACTGAGGGTGGTTTTGTCTTCGGTCATGGCGGCTGGGCTCCTCGTTGAGATAGTAAAGCAAAGAAAGCGGGCGGGATGAAACACCCCGCCCGCTTTTGCACGTGTGTCAAGCGTCCCTTAGTGTACGTGGCCGTGGCCGTGGCCGGCGGGTGCTTCTTCCTCCTCTTCTGGCTCCTCGGCCACCAAGGCGTCGGTGGTCAGCAAGAGGGTGGCGATGCTCGCGGCGTTGCTCAGCGCGGTGCGCACGACCTTGGTCGGGTCAATGACGCCCATGGCCACGAGGTCGCCGTATTCTTCGCTGCGCGCGTTGAAGCCGTACGCGCCCTCTTTGTCAGCGACTTCGGCGACGATGACCGCGCCTTCGTGCCCGGCGTTGTCGGCGATCTGGCGCATGGGCTCCTCTAGGGCGCGCCGCACAATGCGGACGCCGGTGGTCTCGCCCTCGGTCTCGCCGGCGATAGAGGCCAGCCCGGCGATGGAGCGCACGAGGGCCACGCCGCCGCCGGGCACGATGCCTTCCTCGACAGCGGCGCGCGTTGCGTGCAGCGCGTCCTCAACGCGGGCCTTCTTCTCCTTCATCTCGGTCTCCGTGGGCGCGCCGACCGCAATGACGGCCACGCCGCCGGCCAGCTTGGCCAACCGCTCCTGCAACTTCTCGCGGTCGTAGTCCGAGGTGGTTTCGTCGATCTGGTTGCGGATCTGCTCGACCCGGCCCTTGATGTCAGCGCCCACGCCCGCGCCTTCGACGAGGGTGGTGTTGTCCTTGTCAATGGCGATGCGCTTGGCTTGGCCGAGGTCGGTCAGTTGGACGCTTTCGAGGCTGATGCCCAAGTCTTCGGTGATCACAGTGCCGCCGGTGAGGGTGGCGATGTCTTGGAGCATGGCCTTGCGGCGGTCGCCGTAGCCTGGGGCCTTGACGGCAGCCACCTGCAAGGTGCCGCGGATTTTGTTGACCACCAGCGTGGCGAGGGCCTCGCCCTCCACGTCCTCGGCGATGACCAACAGGGGCTTGCCCGCCTTGCTGACCTTTTCGAGTAAGGGCAACAGATCCTTGAGGTTGGAAATTTTCTTTTCGTGGATCAGCAGGTAGCAGTCCTCCAAGGAGGCTTCCATATTCTCCTGATCGGTGACGAAATAGGGCGACAGGTAGCCGCGGTCGAACTGCATGCCCTCGACCACGTCGAGGGTGGTGTCCGTGCTCTTGGCTTCCTCCACGGTGATGGTGCCGTCCTTGCCGACCTTGTCCATGGCTTCGGCAATTAACCGGCCAATGTCGTCGTCGCCGTTGGCGGAGATGGCGCCGATTTGCTCGACCTCGGAGTGATCCTTAACGGCCTTGCTCTGGGCTTTGAGGCTTTCGACCACCTCGGTGACGGCTTTGTCGATGCCGCGCTTGATCTCCATGGGGTTGTAGCCCGAAGTGACGGCTTGCAAGCCCTGGGTGTACATGGCTTCGGCGAGGACGGTGGCGGTGGTGGTGCCATCGCCGGCCACGTCGCTGGTCTTGGAAGCGACTTCCTTGACCATCTGTGCACCCATGTTCTCATTGGCGTCGGGCAGCTCGATCTCTTTGGCGACGGTGACGCCGTCCTTGGTGACGGTGGGCGAGCCCCAGCTTTTGGCCAAGACGACATTGCGGCCCCGAGGCCCGAGCGTCACCTTGACGGCCTTGCTGAGCTGTTGGACGCCGGAGAGGATGCTCTCGCGGGCGTCTTTGCGAAAGGCAATCTGTTTGGCAGCCATAAGTATTGTACCTCCCCTTAGGCTACGATGGCGAGGACGTCGTCTTCGCGCATAATCAGATATTCTTCGCCCTCGATTTTGACCTCGGTGCCCGAGTACTTGCCGATGAGGACCTTGTCGCCTTCTTTGACCTCCAAGGGGATGTGCTTGCCGTCTTCGAGGCGGCCTGGGCCGACGGCGACGATCTCGGCTTCTTGGGGCTTTTCCTTGGCCGTGTCCGGGATGATGATTCCGCCGACCTTTTGCTCTTCGGCCTCGTCGAGCCGCTTGACGAGGACGCGGTCGGCGAGGGGCTTGATATTGATGGTGGCCATGATTGGCTCCTCCTGTTAGGGTTAAAATGGCTACGGGATGCTATATGCAAAGTTCGTGCCAAAGGGCGAGATTTTTGCTAGCGGTTTGTTTATAAAGAACTTACGACGATTCGCACGGCCGCGCCGCAAACGGAAATTTTCCCATCTTGATAATATATATAGAAAAAGCGGGACAAAAAATAGATAAGTGCATTAAAAATAATTTATTGCGGAATTTTCTCTAAACGACAATAAGAAGGGTTGCTTCTCATTATGAAAATGAGTGAGGGACAATGAACTGGGATGACCAGCGGGTCGTGCTCACCGGGGCCAGCAGCGGCATCGGCCGCGCCTTGGCCCTGGTGCTGGCCGAGCGCGGGGCGCACGTGGCCTTGGTGGCGCGCCGCGCCGAGGCCCTCGCGGTGGTGGGGGCGGCCATCCAAAAAAAGGGCGGTCGCCCGCCGCTCGTGGTGCCGTGCGATGTCGGCGATCTGGCCCAAGTCGGTGCGTTGCAGGCCGAGGTGGAGGCGCGATGGGGCGGGGCCGACGTGCTGATCAACAATGCGGGTCGGGGCTATTACAAGTCCTTTGCCGACGCGGAGATACGCGAATGCGCGGCCGTAGTACAAACGAACCTGCTTGGCGTCCTCTACTGCACCCGCGCCTTTCTGCCGGGCATGCTGGCGCGCGGGCGGGGGCGATTGGTCTTTATCTCGAGTGTTGCCGGCGAATTCCCCGTGCCCAAGCACGCCGTGTACAGCGCGACAAAATTCGCGGTGAGCGGCTTGGCCGAAAGCCTCGACTACGAACTGGCGCCCCGAGGCATTGGCGTCCACCTGGTGGAGCCGGGCTTGGTGCATACGGAGTTTGCCGCACGGGCCGGCACTCAGCACTTGCCGGTGCAGCAAAAGTTCGCCAAGTCGGCCGAGGAGGTGGGCGCAGCCATCGCAGACGCGGTCGCCGCGGACAAGCGCAAGAGCGTCCCGGACGCGGCCGCGTATTTGCTGATCAAGCTGCGCCAGCACCTGCCCCGCTTGACGCGATTGGCTTTTAAGAGGGTCTGCCGCAGGCTCTAGCGCGTCACTGAGCGGTGTACTTGGTGTGGGCGACCGAGGCTTCCACTTGGGCGCGGTCGGCCGCGTCGGCTGGGAACGCGAGCACGCGGCCGCTGGTATGGGCGCTGATTTGCGCGGCCGCCGTGCGAGCTTCTTCTAAGTTGCGGCTGGTGAGAGCCACGTCGGCCCCGGCCCCGGACAGCACCCCGGCCATGGCGGCCCCAAGGCCCTTGCTGCCGCCGGTCACCAAAGCCGTGCGCCTCTTGAGGCTGAAGAGGTCGAGCGAGGAGGGCGGGAGAATCACGGCGGGGACCAGCCTTCGGCCTCGACCATGGACTTAGCGAGGTCGCCCAACTCGGCCACGAGGTCGCCTTGGTCTTGGGCGCGGGCCTTGTGGGTGATCTGCATGGTGAGGGCGATGAGGCCCAAGCCGAAAATTCGCTGCAAGCTCTGCGGCGAGTCGGGTTCGAGGTCGGGAATCAGCTCGGACAGGCGGTTGAGCAGGTCGCGGTGCTCCGCGGGAATTTCAATGACTTCCAAGGACATAGTGTGCAAAGAATAACCCAGGCCCCGACCGGGGGCAATGCTCGCCTAGTCTGCTACGGCGACAAAGTGTTCGCCCGCTAGGGCGATGCGGCTCCACGGCGCGTCGGGATCGTGGTCCCAAGCCACGATCCACCCTTGGGCCGCGGCCTCCGCGACAAAGCGCTGTTTGCGGGTCAAGGTTTGGTAGGGGAACACGTCGTAGGCCATGTTCCAATAGGGCCGGAGGTGGAGGCGCGTGGGAATTAGCTCGCCGGGATAGACGAGGGTGCGGCCGCCGGCCGCAAAGCGAAAGCCCTGATGGGCGCGGGTGTGGCCGCCGGTGACAAAGGCCGCCAGCCCGGGGGCCAATTCGCCATCGCCGGTGAGGAAGCGCAGCTCGACTTGGCGGGCGAGGGCGTGCAGCTCCTCGGGCCGGTAGCTGCTTCGCATGGTGCTGCGGCCGGCTAAGGCATCGTCCCACTCGCCGCGCTGGACCGCGTGGACCGCGTTGGGAAACAGCGGTGCCCACGCGCCGCCCTGCTCGATGAGGCAGCCAGCGAAGTGGTCAAAATGCAGGTGGGTGAGCGCGACTAGGGTGATGTCGGTGGGCTGCACGCCGGCCGCGGCCAGCGAGCTGGACAGGGTTGCATCGCTGTCCAGCCCCATGCCATAGATCGCGCGCTCCCGCGCTGAGTGGCGGGTGCCGAACCCGGTATCGAGGAGGATGCGGTCGCTCGCGGTGTTGATCAGCAAGCAGTTGCAGGCCAAGCGGATGCGGTTGTGCTCATCCGGGGGACACGCGCGTTGCCACAGGGCCTTGGGCACCACGCCAAACATGGTCCCCCCGTCGAGGCGAAAGGTGCCGCCGGGCAGGTGGACGGCCTCGGCCTCGCCGAGCCATAAACGACGCATCAGAGAGCGGCGAGGACTTGGGCGCCTTCGGCGTCGAAGCGGAAAGGCATGGCGCGCAGGCCTTCTTGCCCCATGGCGGCGCCCAGCTTGGCGCGGTATTCGGCCGGGCAATAGAACATGAGGAAGCCACCGCCGCCGGCTCCTAGCAGCTTGCCGCCGAGGGCACCGGCCGCGCGGCCGGCCGCATACCAGCGGTCGATGTCCGCATTGGATATCTGCTGCGCCCGCTGCTTTTTGGCCAGCCAATGCTCGTGGAGCAATTCGCCGAAGCGGTCGAGCGCGTCCCGTTCGAGGGCCTCCTTGATCTGGTAGCCGATCTGCTTGGTCTGATGCAGGCTGTCTAGGACGCGGTCGTCGCCCTGTTGGGTGTCTTGGTTTTGCTGTGCAAGGATGTCCGAACTCTCGCGCCGGATGCCGGTGAAAAAGACCTGCATGTTGGCCGCTAGGGCCTCTGCGGTGGGCGCGGAAATCGCCAAGGGCGCGACTGCGACGCGCCCGCTGGTGTCGATGTCGAGGCAAGTCAGGCCGCCGAAGACGCCCAAGTAGTGGTCGTGTTTGCCCGCTGGCTGGGCGGCCCGCACCGATTCGATGTAGTGAGCTTCCTCCGCGAGTGCTTGGCGTGCGGGTTGGTCGCGCTTGTAGGCGTGGAGCGCGGCTAGCAGCGCCACGGTGAACGCGCCCGAAGAGCCGAGGCCGGTGCGGCCCGGCACGTCGGACATCGCGCTTATTTCGAGCCCGCCCTCAATTTGGGCGTCCAGCAGGGCTTCGCGCAGCAGGGCGTGTTGAATTTGGCCGGGCGCGTCGACCGTTTCGGTCCGCGAGTACTTGACGCGAATGAAGTCTTCCACCTTGAGGTCGTTGAGCTGGATATAGACGTATTTGTCGATGCCCGCACTGAGGACAAAGCCTCCGTAGTGGGCGTAATAGGACGCTAGGTCCGTGCCGCCGCCGCCGAGCGGGATGCGCAACGGCGCTCTGGTGAGGATCAAGCTAGCCTCGTTTCAGGGAAGGGTAAAAGCCGCTGAGTCCACGCACTCGCGGGCGTGGCGGTAGCGCGCTGGCGTATCGGTTGAAAGGATCTGCCCGCGCAGGGGATGCCCGCGCAGGGGGCGGCCGGCCGCGAGCAAGTCGGCAAAGACCGCGCTGAAGTCGCAGGGGGTGTCGGGTGGGATGCGGTCGAGGATTTCGGGTTGGAGGGCGTAGATTCCAGCGTTGACCCAATAGTTGTCGAATACTTGGTCGGGCCGGGGTTTTTCGATGAAGCGGTCGATGCGGTGGTGCGCGTCGAGGCCGACGATCCCCCGCGTGGTCGGGTCGTCCAGCCGCACCAGCCCGATGGTGGCGAGCGCACCCGTGCGCTGGTGGGTTTGCCACAAGTCGCTTAGGTCGAAATTGGTCAGGTTGTCTCCGTAGTACACCAAAAAAGGCCGGTCGAAGAAGGCGGCCACTTGCCGGGCGGCCCCAGCCGTGCCGAGCAGGTCGTCCTCGTGCGAATAGGCGATCGACACCCCCCAAGCTCGGCCAGTGCCGAAGTGATCGGCGATGACGTGGGGCAAGTGATGGAGGTTGATGACGAGGTCGTCGAACCCGTGCCGAGCCAACAGGCGCACGACATATTCGAGCAGGGGTTTGCCGGCAAAGGGGACCATGGGCTTGGGGATCGCGTCGGTGAGTGGACGCAGGCGCGTGCCCCGCCCGGCGGCTAGGACCAGTGCCTTCACGCGCTGGCCCGGCGGAGGACGTTGGCGGCCCGCATGTTCGCTTGGGCGGCCGCGTAGAAGTCGGCGAGGTCCGGCTGCCTTTGGACCCACTCGATGTATTCGCCAATGGTTTGTTCGAGCGGGACTTGGGGCTGCCAGCCGAGAGCTTGCAGGGCCGCGCCCGAGGAAACCGTGTGGCGGGTGTCGCCAAAGCGGTATTCGCCGCTTACGAGCGGTTCGATGGCCCGCCCGGCCAGGCGCGTTACGATCTGGGCGTATTCGAGGACGGTGGTGCCGCAGCGTCCGGCCACATTGAAGGAGCGGAAATCAGCGCGCTCGTCTTCGAGACAGAGGATGTTGGCGCGGGCCACGTCGCCGACATAGACGTAATCGCGCAGCGATTGGCCGTCCTCGTAGCAGACCGGGGGTTGGCCGTGCAAGACGCGGAGGGCAAAAATTCGGCCAATGCCCGAATAGGCGTTAAAAAAGGAGTTGCGCGGCCCTTGGACGATGGAGTAGCGCATATTGACGGTGGGAATGTCGTATTTGCGGCCGAGGCTGAAGGAGGTCAGCTCGGCGGCATATTTGGAGATGCCGTAGGGGGTGTGGGGGTTGGCGGTGTCTTCGGTGATCGGCTGGTGGTCGAGGGCGGCGGCGCAGTGCGGGCAGCGGACCTCCCAGTCGGCGCGGGCGAGTTGGGCGTCCGCACGGGCGTTGGGATAGACGATGCCGTGTGCGCCGCAGCGGTACTGGCCCTCGCCATAGATGGCTTGCGACGAGGCCAAGACCACCTTTTGCACGGGCAACTTGTGCGCGACGATCAGCTCGTAGAGCAGGGTCGCGCCGACCGTGTTGACGTGGTGGAAGGTGGAAAAATCGGGCATGTAGTCTTGGTAGGCCGCTAGATGAATGACGCCGTCGATGCCGTCGAGAGCGGCGAGCCAATCGGCGCGTTGGCGCACATCGCCGCGCACCTTTTCCACGCCCGCGGGCAGATAGGCGGGCCAGCCGGCGGGGTGGACTCGCTCTTGTAGGGCGTCGAGGATGC
Organism: Candidatus Latescibacterota bacterium; assembly: GCA_965242865.1. Taxonomy (GTDB): domain Bacteria; phylum Latescibacterota; class UBA2968; order UBA8231; family UBA8231. Next base: position 1,283,005 of record CBDETK010000013.1, on the reverse strand, counting down.
GAACTTGGTAGCCCGCGGCAACGAGCCGATCTACGGTGTGCGAGCCGATAAAGCCCGCTCCCCCTGTGACTAGGATGTGGCGCATGAGTTGGAGGGAGGTTATTTCTCGGGGGTTGTTCCTGCCATGGTGGAGACGATAAGAGGAGTAGATGCCCCAATGTGTACTGCAAGTAGGGGATTTTCTGGATTGTACAACACGGCAAGAATCCCAGCAGCAAGGGCGATTGCGGCGCGTACAACCCAAAAGCCAACCTTTCGGTAGTAGCGAGGCAGCCTACCTGATCGTTGATAATAGCGAAGAATCACGATCGCTTCGATGATACTACTGCCAAAGAGGCCGCAACCGAAATTTAGAGTGAACAAATTGAAGAGAGGCTCAAGCAGCATTGGCGGCGTATTTTAATAGGCGCTGCAAAAAGGGCAAATTGTCGATATCGTCGTCGTCGGCTGGACCGGCCCCCCCCAGTGCTTTTAGAAGCTGTTGATAGGCATAGTCGTCGTCCAATGGGGCTACGGCTTGGCGAGCCTTCAGGCATTCGGGAATATCATTGAAACCAACCTTCTCGTTCAGTACCGGAATGACAACTTTATTTTGTGCGAGTGCTTCTTTGAGTTCGCTTTGGACCCATTCTGACTCGAGCGACGATTTAGAAATAATGGCCAAAATGGTTTTGGACTCCTTGAGAACAGCCTCAACTTTCGACTGCCATTCCTCGCCGGGTTGCAATTCCCACTCGTCGAGCCACACGGGAGCCCCATCCCGCCGGAGGCGCGCAGCAAGGGCGCGGGCGACGGAGCGGCTTTCCGGGTCGTGGGCGTACGAAATAAAGGCAGGACTGCTATTCATGGCCTAACTCCTTATAGAATAGACGACAAAAAAGTACCGTATCGGCCCGATTGGGGCAAACCGGCTAAAAGGCGGCGGAAAACCCAAACTTGGAGCGCAGCGAGCGTGCCAGCGAGGACGAGAATGGAATCAGGGTATCACCGGCCCGGCGCAAACTCCGCGTCCCAGAGGGTGCGGTTCTCGCTGGAAATCCACTGGCCGACCCGGATGCGGCCGATGGGGTAAGCGGGGAGTCGGATGACCTCCACACACTCGTTGTAGAGCCGGACGCCGATCAGGTCGAAATAGAAGTCGAGATTGTCAAAGCCGTATCGCTGGCGGTGGGCGGGCAGGGCGGCCAAATCGGCGGGGGTGACGTGCAAGACGAACTTGGCCTGCACGTCGGCGAGGGTACACGGCTTTTTGAAGTAAGTCAGCTTGCGTCCGGTGCGGTACACGGTCCAGCCAGCGCGCTCCACTCGCTCGTTAGCCTGTTGGATGAGTTGGTTGATGTAGTGTTGTTTGCGGGCGCGATGCCTTTGTGTATCGAAGGGTTCGGCTGTCGTTTGGCGGAGTACGCGGAGGACCACGCCGTCGGCCAGTTCGGCCACGGTTTCCACGTCGGGCAGCAGACGGTAGTCGAGGGCATCGTAGCGAAAACGAGTTGGATCATGGGCTCTGTCAAACCAAACGATATAGGCCCCGGCCTCGATCTCGGTCCATCCCTTCCCGTGTGACCTCCCGTGCGGGATTTGTCGGTACTTTCCCGGGGCGGCGATCCTCTCCTCAGACCAAGCGAGGAAGGGGTTATTGCTGTAAATCCTGCCATCCATGCGATTGGTCCTAATGTAATTCAGGGTCTCGGAATGCTGCCAAAAGGCGGGGTTTTCCCGCCAGCTAATTTCCTGCCCATCTTCCAATGCTCTGGCGGTAATACGGAGGTTCCCGTGCGCCGATAAGCCGATGTGGGAGAGGAACGCCAGCAGGACGAGAGACGCCAGACCGTACCGGATGGCAACCCTCCAGCCCACCTCCTCGATGGAGAGGAACCGATCCAGCAAGAACACGACCGTCAACAGCAGCGGCACATAGACCGGCAGCAGGTAGCGGCTGTCGATGCCCTGCTTAACCGTGAAGGGCACGACGGCGATCATGAATACCGGGTAGGCTACGGCGAACACCCCGAATGGGATAGCTGGCTCCAAACGGGAATACGCCGGCGTGGTGCATTCGGGGTGGCGGTGCAGGACGACCGCGGCGCCGGCCAGCCCGACCAACCCGACCGCCAGACACAGCAAATACGCCCCCCCCTCCGGCGCGTTCGGGGGGACGACCCACTCGCCGAACACTTTGACGATCTGGATCAGTCCAGCCGCTAGGGACTGCTCAGCGAACAGGGGTTTTTTACTTGTTGCTTCGGTCAGGTGCCCGGTAACCGCCCAGTTGTGCGCCAATACTCCCAGCAAGGGCAGGGACGAGATCGCGCCAAAGCCGAGGGTCTGCTTGAGCCGGGCGCGGGGCAGCAGCAGCAGGACGCCGACGCCGATCAGGGCCACGCCCGGATAGCGGGTCAGCGCGGCCAGCGCGGTGAAACCCGCCGCCCACCACAGGGGCGCGTCCGTCCGCCGGTGGAGGAAGGACGCCAAGTGCATCAAAGCGAGGAGCGTAAACAGGACGAAGAGGGGCTCGGTAATGAAATGTGCCATCCAATGGCTCAAGGGCAGGGAGGCCGTAATGGTCGCGATGGCGGTCAGCACCAGCCACCGCGACCGGAGATTTGAGCGCAGCCAGCACCCCGCGGCGAGGATGGTCAGCCCGAAGGCGGTGGCGTTGATAAACCGACCCGCCGCCTGCGGCTCGATGCCTACCCAACCGAAGGCCGCTAGCAGCAGAGGGAACAAAGGCGGCCATCCTGTCAGCGGGAGGCCCTTGAAATCCCGCCAGCCCTCTCCCGCGAGGAAGTTCATGGCTGTGGACAGGAAACGTATGGAGTCGTAGATGCTCGCCGGGCCGTAGGTGGCGGTGCGGACGAGGATGTGGGCGGTGCCTAGCCCGGCGAGGACGACGATGAGCAGCGCGAAGGGGTCGCGCCCGAACCGGGCGAGCCGCTCGAAGGCGGAGGACTTCATCAATCCCCGGCCCCCGCAAACTCTGCGTCCCAGAGGGTGCGGTTCTCTCTGGAAATCCACTGACCGACTCGGATGCGACCGATGGGGTAAGCGGGGAGTCGGATGATCTCCACACACGGGTTATCGCGTCGGACATCGCTCCGGTCAAAATAGAAGTCGAGATTGTCAAAGCCGTATCGCTGGCGGTAGGCGGGCAGGTCGGCCAAGTCGGCGGGGGTGACGTGCAAGACGAACTTGGCCTGCACGTCGGCGAGGGTACACGGGTTTTTGAAGTAGGTCAGCTTGCGTCCGGTGCGGCACACGGTCCAGCCGGCGCGCTCGACTCGCTGGCTGGCCTGTTGGATGAGTTGGTCCACGTAGCGTTGTTTGCGGGCGTGCCTTTGTATATCGAGGGATCCGACTGTTGTTCGGCGGAGTACGCGGAGTACCACGCCGTCGGCCAGTTCGGCCACGGTTTCCACGTCGGGCAGCAGACGGAAGTCAAAGGAGTCGTAGCGAAGCCCCCTTGGATTATGGAGTCTGTCAAACCAAACGATATAGGCTCCGGCCTCGATCTCGGTCCATCCCTTCTGCTTTGACTTCCCGTGCGGGATCATTCGGTACTTGCCCGGGGCGGCGATCTTCTCCTCAGACCAAGCGAGGAAGGGATCGTTGCTGTAAATCCTGCCGTCCATGTGGTTGGTCCTAATGTAATTCAGGGTCTCGGAAGGTTGCCAAAAGGTATTGTCCGCCCAGAACCCTAAGTACCCGTCTTCCAATGCTCTGGCGGTAATACGGAGGTTTCTGTGCGCCGATAAGCCGGTGTGGGCGAGGGCACCGAGCAGGATGAGGGACGCCAGACCGTACCGGACGGCAACCCTCCAGCCTGCCGCCTCAATGGACAGGAACCGGTCCAGCAGGAACACCGCCGCCAATAGCGGGGGCACATACACCGGCAGCAGGTAGCGGCTGTCGATGCCTTGATCAATCGTTAAGGGCACGACAGCGACCATGAATACGGGATAGGCTAGGGCGAACACCCCGAAAGGGATAACCGGCCCTAAATGGAAATACGATGCGTGGGCTCTCCCGCTGTCGTCGCTTCGCATTCGGGTGGTGTGCAGGACGACCGCGGCACCGGCCAGCCCGACTGCGGCGACCGCCAGCCACAGCAGATACGCCACCCCATCCGGCGCGTTCGCGGGGACGACCCACTCGCGAAACACATTGACAGTCTGGCTTAGTCCCTCGGATAGGGACTGCCCGGTAGCATTTGTTCTGTTCCCTGTTGCCCGGACGATCCACTCGCCGAACACCTTGACGGTCTGGCTCATCCCAGCCGATAGGGTGTTCCTTGTTGCCCGGGTCAGGTGCCCGGTGACCGCCCAGTTGTGCGCCAATACTCCCAGCAAGGGCAGGGACGAGATCGCGCCAAAGCCGAGGGTCTGCTTGAGCCGGGCGCGGGGCAGCAGCAGCAGGACGCCGACGCCGATCAGGGCCACGCCCGGATAGCGGGTCAGCGCGGCCAGCGCGGTGAAACCCGCCGCCCACCACAGGGGCGCGGTCGTCCGCCGATGGAGGAAGGACGCCAAGTGCATCAAGGCGAGGAGCGTAAACAGGACGAAGAGGGAGTCGTTAAAGAAGTAGGACGCGAGTTTGCTCAAGGGCAGGGAAGCCGCGATGGTCGCGGTGGCGACCACTGCCAGCCACTGCGACCGGAGATTTGAGCGTAGCCAGCAGCCCGCGGCGAGGATAGTCAGCCCAAAGGCCGTGGCGTTGATAAACCGACCCGCCGCCTGCGGCTCGATGCCCACCCAACCGAGAGCCGCCAGCAGCAGAGGGAACAAAGGCGGCCACTGCGTCATCGGTTCGCCCCTGAAATCCCGCCAGCCCTCGCCGGCGAGGAAGTTCATGGCTGTGGACAGGAAGCGCACGGAGTCGTAGTGGCCTCCCCCACCATAGGCGGCGGTGCGGACGAGGATGTGGGCGGTGCCTAGCCCGGCGAGGACGACGATGAGCAGCATGAAGGGGTCGCGCCCGAACCGGGCGAGCCGCTCGAATGCGGAGGACTTCACCGTGGAGAGGGTAAATCTCCCCCCCCCCTCCCCATCATAAATTCAGTAAAAACAATCACTTATGTTATTATTCTTAGTCTAGTGCCATCCGCATCCGAGCCTGCCCGTGCCGGGGCTACGGAGGTACAACCTATTTTCGCCGCCCTGTCTAAAGATAGGGGTGTCCCCAAAAGAGGGTCAATCCCCGGCCCCCGCAAACTCCGCTTCCCAGAGGGTGCGGTTCTCGGCGGAAATCCACTGACCGACCCGGATGTGGCCGATGGCGTAGGTGGGTAGATGAACGGTCGCCATACACTGGTCGCCGTGCCGGAAGCCGCGCCGGTCGAAATAGAAGCCGAGGTTGTCAAAGCCGTACCGCTGGCGGGAGGCTGGCAGATCGGCTGGGTCGGCCGGGATGACGCGCAAAACGAACTTGGCCTGCACATCGGCTGGTGTACATGGCTTTTTGAGATAGGTCAGCTTGCGTCCGTTGCGGTACACGTCCCAGTCGGCGCGGACCACCCGCTCGCCGGCCGGTTCGAGGAGTTGGTCTAAGTAGCGTTGTCTCCGGGCGCGATGCCGGTCCGCATCGAACGGTTCGGTCGCCGCCGTTACGCGGAACACCACCCCGTCGGATAGCTCGGCCACGGGTTCCACGCCGGGCAGGCAGCGGATGTCCAGAGCATCGTAGTAGTGCCGGTCGTCGTCGTGAAGAGAGCCTGGTTTTTCATTATGGAGCCAAACGATATGTGCGCCGTCGCCCTCGGTACTCCGCATTATGCGCGGTATCACCTTGTGAAGCCTGCCCGGGAGCCCCCGGTGCTTTCCGAGGGCGGCGGTCCGATCCCAAAACCAAGCAAGGTGGGGGTTGTTGCTGAAAATCCTGCCATCGCTAAGGCGGGTTCTGATGTACTTCAGGGTCTCGGAAGGTTCCCAGTAGGAGCCATTGAGCGTCCAGCTTTCGAACCCGGCTACATAAGCTGCGGCGGTAATGCGGAGGTTTCTGTGCGCCGAGAAGCCGGTGTGGGCGAGGGCGGCCAGCAGGACGAGGGACGCCAGACCGGACCGGACCGCGGCTATCCGACCTGTCGCCTCGATGGACAGGAACCGATCCAGCAAGAACACGACCGTCAACAGCAGCGGGACATAGACCGGCAGCAGGTAGCGGCTGTCGATGCCCTGATAAACCGTGAAGGGCACGATGGCGACCATGAATCCGAGGTAAGCTACGGCGAACCCCCCGAATGGGAGTGCCGGCCCCAACCCTAAGAACGGCGACGCCGGCCGATTCTTTCCTCCCAGGCCTAAGCCGCGACCGACCACCACGACGACCACCCCCGCTGCTACAACCAGCCCAGCCGCGGTCCACAGGAGATAGCCAAACCCGTCTGGCACATTCGGGGGAATCACCCACTCCCTGAATACATCCGCCACTTGGTTCAGCCCAGCGGACAGGGACTGCCCCGCCCCGCTTCTCCCCCCGGTCAGGGTGCCGGAGACCGTCCAGTTGTACATCAGCACTCCGGAGAGGGGCAAGGATGAGACAGCCCCAAATGCGACGGCGTCTTTCAACCGGGCGGCCAGCGGCGGGGTGCGCCGCCCCAGCAGTATGAGGACGCCGACGCCTATCAAGACCACGCCCGGATAGCGGGTCACCGCGGCCAGCGCGGTGCAAACCGCGCCCAGCAGCAGCAGCGTCCGCCCGCCGCGATGCAGGAAGGCCGCCAACTGGACCAAGGCGAGGAGCGTCAACAGGACGAAGAGGAAGTCGGTCTTGATCCACGACGCGAAATGGCTCAAAGGCAAGGACGCCGCGATGGTCGCGGTGGCGGCCAGTGCCAGCCACTGCAACCGGAGATTTGAGCGCAGCCAGCACCCGGCGGCGAGGATGGTCAGCCCGAAGGCGGTGGCGTTGATAAACCGACCCGCCTCCACCGGATCGATGCGAACCCAGCCACCGGCCGCTAGCAGCAGGGGAAACAAGGGCGGCCATACGACCAGCGGGGTGTCTGAGAGATCCCGCCAGCCCTCTCCGGTGAGGAAATTCAGGGCCGTGTACAGGAAATATACGGAGTCGTAGGTGGTCTTCGCTCCGTAGGTGGCGGTGCGGACGAGGATGTGGGCAGTGCCCAGCCCGGCGATCAAGGCGGTAAGCAGCATGAAGGGGTCGCGTCCGAACCGGGTGAGCCGCTCGATGGCGGAGGACTTCATCGTTCAATCCCCGGCCCCCGCAAATTCTGCGTCCCAGAGGGTGCGGTTCTCGGCGGAAATCCACTGGCCGACCCGGATACGGTCGATGGGGTAAGGGGGGAGGCGGATGACCTCCACACACTCGTTGTAGAGCCGGACGTCGTGCCGGTCGAAATAGAAGTCGAGATTGTCAAAGCCGTATCGCTGACGGTGGGCGAGCAGGTCGGCCAAATCGGCGGGGGTGACGTGCAAGACGAACTTGGCCTGCACATCGGCGCGGGTACACGGCTTTTTGAAGTAGGTCAGCTTGCGTCCGGTGCGGTACACGGTCCAGCCAGCGCGCTCTACTCGCTCGTTAGCCTGTTGGATGAGTTGGTTGATGTAGCGTTGTTTGCGGGCGCGATGCCTTTGTGTCTCGAAGGGTTCGGCTGTCGTTTGGCGGAGTACGCGGAGGACCACGCCGTCGGCCAGTTCGGCCACGGTTTCCACGCCAGGCAGGAGACGGTAATCAAGGGCATCGTAGCGATAATGAACTGGATCATGGGCTCTGTCAAACCAAACGATATAGGCTCCGGCCTCGATCTCGGTCCATCCCTTCCTGTTTGGCTTCCCGCGCGGGATTTGTCGGTACTTTCGGTACTCTCCTGGGGCGGTGAGCCAATCCTCAGACCAAGCGAGGAATCCGATGTCGTTGGTGTAAATCCTGCCATCCATGCGGTTGGTCCTAAAGTACATCAGGGTCTCGGAATATTGCCAATCGGAATGTGGCCAAGAGGCATGAGTTGCCTGCGAGGGAGTGCGAGGAACCCACCCGCCTTCCAATATTCTGGCGGTAATTTGGAGGTTTCTTCGCGCTGAGAAGCCGGTGTGGGCGAGGGACGCCAGCAAGACGAGGGACGCCAGACCGTACCGGATGGCAACCCCTCCGACCCACATCTCGATGGACAGGAACCGGTCCAACAGCAACACCGCCGTCAATAGCAGCGGCACATACACCGGCAGCAGGTAGCGGCTGTCGACGATCTGAGTTACCGTGAAGGGCACGACAGCGACCAGAGATACGGAGTAGGCTACGGCGAATACCCCGAATGGGATAGCCGGCTCCAAGCGGAAATACGCCGGCGCGGCCCTGGGTCCGGCTGGCGACCGGTGCAGGACGACCGCCGCGCCGGCCAGCCCGACCAACCCGACCGCCAGCCACAGCAGATACGCCACCCCATCCGGTGCGTTCGGAGGGACGACCCACTCACTGAATACATCAACGATCTGGCTCAGCCCAGCGGATAGGGACTGTCCCGAGGTCTTCGTAGGTCTCCCGGTCAGGGTCTCGGAGACCGCCCAATTATGCACCAATACCGCCAGCAAGGGCAGGGACGAGATCGCGCCAAAGCCGAGGGTCTGCTTGAGCCGGGCGCGGGGCAGCAGCAGCAGGACGCCGGTGCCGATTAGCACCACGCCCGGATAGCGGGTCAGCGCGGCCAGCGCGGTGAAACCCGCCGCCCACCACAGGGGCGCGTCCGTCCGCCGGTGGAGGAAGGACGCCAAGTGCATCAAGGCGAGGAGCGTAAACAGGACGAAGAGGGGCTCGGTAATGAAGCGTGACGCTTCATAGCTCAAGGGCAGGGAGGCCGCGACCGCGGTGGTGGCCAGCACCAGCCACCGCGACCGGAGATTCGTGCACAGCCAGCATCCCGCGGCGAGGATGGTCAGCCCGAAGGCGGTGGCGTTGATCCACCGACCCGCCTCCACCGGCTCAATGCCAACCCAGGCACTGGCCGCCAGCAGCAGAGGGAACAAGGGCGGCCATCCTGTCAGCGGGAGGCCCATGAAATCCTGCCAGCCTTCTCCCGCGAGGAAGTTCATGGCGGTGTATAGGAATTTCATGGAGTCGGCACCGCGCAGTGCTCCGGAGGGGGCGGTGCGGACGAGGATGTGGGCGGTGCCCAAGATGGCGAGGAAGGCAATTCCCCCCCCCCCCCCTCGTTTCATAAGTTTATTAAAAACAATCACTTACGTATTTATTATTCGTTGATACTCAGGATGCGTCGCGGCTTTTTTATTCAAATCTTCAATGATCACCACGCCGTCCAACCGCTTTTTATTCGCTCGGCAATCTTCGCTCCGCACGGTGGACTAGGTGGTTCATTAGCCCGGCAAGCGCGTCAAGATCAGGGTGCCCAATGCAATCAGCGTTGTAAGCTGAATGCCGATCATCCAGCGGGTTAATCGGTCAATGCGGCGGTTGGTCTCCGCTATTTCCTGCCGCAGTTGGGCGTTAGCTTGGTTCATATCTTGTCGCAGTTGGGCGTTGTCCTCGCGTTGGTTGGTCTCCATGCGGTCGAGGCGGCGCTCAATGCTGTCTAGCCGCTTGGACAACTCCACGTGCGCGAGATCAGGGCTGACTTCGGGGGGATGCTGCATGATGGTTCCTCCTGAGTGGGGTGAGTCTCTAGGGCTTCCGGCCAGTGGCCATTATCACCACGCCGTCCAGCCGCCATCTACGGGGACGGGGTGGTTCATTAGCCCGGCAAACGAGTTAAGATCAGGGTGCCCAATGCAATCAGCGTTGTAAGCTGAATGCCGATCATCCAGCGGGTTAATCGGTCAATGCGGCGGTTGGTCTCCGCTATTTCCTGCCGCAGTTGGGCGTTGGCTTGGTTCATATCTTGCCGCAGTTGGACATTGTCCTGCCGCAGTTGGGCGTTATCCTCGCGTTGGTTGGTCTCCATGCGGTCGAGGCGGCGCTCAATGCTGTCTAGCCGCTTGGACAACTCCACGTGCGCGAGATCAGGGCTGACTTCGGGGGGATGCTGCATGATGGTTCCTCCTGAGTAGGGTGGGTCTCCAGGGCTTCCGGCCAGTGGCCATTATCACCACGCCGTCCAGCCGCCATCTACGGGGACGACGGCCCCGTTGACGTAGCCACTGGCCTTTGAGCACAAGAAGAGTAGGGTGGTAGCCAGCTCGGCCGGCTGGCCAAAGCGGCCCTGTGGCGTAAAGCTACGCAGGCGAGTGCTCATCTTCTCGTTGTCGAGCGCGGTCTCGGTCAATTCGGTGGGAAAGTAGCTCGGGGCGATGGCGTTTGCGGTGATGCCGTGCCGGCTCCACTCCACCGCCTGCGAGCGCGTCAGCCCCACGAGCCCGTGTTTGCTGGCGGTGTACGCACTCAGGCCGTTGATCACCGAGGCCCCCAAGCCGTAAATCGAGGCGATGTTGACGATGCGGCCGGTGCCCGATTGGCAAAGCAAGGGGAAGCAGGCTTTGGCGAGTAGCCACTGAGCCTTGAGGTTGAGATCGACGACCACGGCAAAGTCCTGCTCGGCCATGTCTTCGAGGCGGACGCGGGTGGCGGTGCCAGCATTGGCGACCAAGATGTCGCAGCCGCCGAGCCGCGCCTGCGCCTGCTCGGGCAGGGCGGCGATGGCGGCGGTGTCGCTGAGGTCGGCCGCGTGTACGTGGATGGTTCCGGCGCGGTCTTGCACTTGGTCGGCCAATGCTTGGAGACGCTCTTGGCGGCGGGCGACCGCGAGGACGTCCGCGCCCGCTGAGACGAGGACGCGGGCCATTTCGGCGCCTAAGCCGCTGGAGGCCCCCGTGACAATAGCGTGGCGGCCCTCGCAGGCGAAGAGGGCGTGCAGATAGTCTTTACTGTTCACGTTTATAAGGTAAGAGATGCGGCTGGAGCGGCAAGCAGGCCGCTTGCCCGCCTACCTAGCCATCGAACATCCAGTCCCAAACACCCCATAGCCCGAGTATGCCGAGGACGTCCGGCATCAACGGGATCCCTAAAAGTCCACGTCCCAGACGCGGAATACTACGCCATCGGCCAGTTTGGCCACGGGTTCCACGCCGGGCAGGAGACGGAGGTTCATGTCGTCGTCGTCGTAAAAATTCTTTTGCCTCCTGAACCAAACGATATGCGCGCCGGTGCCGCCGGTCGCCATGTCGCCATTATGTGAGGTATCACATCGTGAAGCTCGTCCGGGAGACGCTGGTGTTTTCCCGAGGCGGCGGTCCGGTCTGCATCAAGGCCGACCCAACCCGAGGCCGCCAGCAGCAGGGGGAACAACGGCGGCCATCCCACCAGCGGGTCGCCCCTGACATCCCACCAGCCCTCTCCCGCGAGGAAGTTCGTGGCCGTGGACAGAAAAGTTATGGAGTCTACGGCCCGCCGAGGTTTCTCAACCGCATCGCGGCGGACTGACCGCTTATTGCAATATATCGCAGATTGCGATACCGTATCGCCGGCAATAAGTATCGCCTGATTGCCTCTATTCACTTCAATCGGGGAAAAGTATATATCCGCCATGTCCTTACGCACCCAGCCTACGACCGTGGAGAATGGACGACATGAGTGTCATCGCCCCGCCGCTTCAGCAATCTTGGACGCAAGTAAGTGCCTTACTCAGCATTCGGGACGAGCAGGAATATGACTTGGCACTGGTGCGTCTCAACCGCCTGATCGACGAAGTGGGCACGGATGAGCAGCATCCCCTGTATTCTCTGCTCGATACGTTGGGTGCGGTTGTCCATGCTTGGGAGGAACAACACCATCCCATGCCCGAGCTGGAGGGGGTGGAGGCCCTTTGTTTTCTCATGGAGGAGCACGATCTGACCGAGGCGGACTTGCCAGAGGTGGGTTCGCAAGGGGTTGTTTCGGCGGTCCTCGGCGGCAAGCGGGTGCTGAACGTCCGGCAGATACGTGCTTTGTCCAATCGGTTCGGCGTTTCCCCCGCAGTATTCGTCTAGGCTCCGTCGCGGTCGAATGCCCTTCGGCTGCTCCTACATAGCCAGCGAATACCCCATAGCCCGAGTATGCCGAGGACGTCCGGCATACTCGGGATTCCTAAAAATCCACGTCCCAGAGGGTGCGGCTGTTGCCGGCAATCCACCGGCCAATATAGGTGCGTCCGATGGGGTAGTCGGGGAGTTGGGCGGTTGCCACACACTGGTCGTCGAGCCGCACGCCGCCGTGGGCGTGGAAATTGAAGTCGAGGTTGTCAAAGTCGGCCTGTAGGTCGGCCGGGTCGTCGGGGATGACTTGTAAAAGGAGATCGGTCTGCACGTCGGCGGGGGCACACGGCTGTTTGCGGTAGGTCAGGGTGCGTCCGTTGCGGTACACGTCCCAGCCGGCGCGAACCACCTGCTCGCCAGCCGGTTCTGCGCCCCAAGTGCTGACCGGCCAAGTCGAGTCGGCGTGGACCACTCGCTCGCCGGCCTGTTGGATGAGTTGCTGCACATAGCGTTGTTTGCGGGTGCGATGCCTTGCCGCATCGAACGGTTCGGCGGCCGTTACGCGGAAGACCACCCCATCGGCTAGCTCGGCCACGGGTTCCACGCCGGGCAGCAAGCGGATGCAGAGGTCGTTGTAGTCGTACAAAGTCTTTTTCTTTCGGAGCCATGCGATATGCACGCTGTCGCCGGACTGCATTATGGCCGACGGCAAATGGTGAATCTCGTCCGGGAGAGGCTGGTGCTTTCCCGGGGTCGCGGTCCGATCCCAAAACCAAGCAAGGTGGTGGTGGTTGCTGTATATCGGGCCGTCCATGCGGTGGTCTCGGATGTACTTCAGGATCTCGGAGAATTCCCCGTAGGATCCATCCCCGGTGCCCGAAAACTCCGCTCCCAACACGGTGCGGTCCTCTTTGGCAATCCACCGGCCGACCCGGATGAGGCCGATGGGGTAGTCGGGGAGTTGGGTGGTCGCCATACACTGATCGTCGATCTGTAAGCCGCCGCGGGTGTGAAAGTTGAAGCCGAAGCCTTCATAGCCGTGCTGCTGGCGGTCGGCTGGCAGGTCGGCTGGGTCGGCGGGGATGACGTGCAACACGAAATTCGCCTGCACATCGTCGGGGGCACACGGCTGTTTGTGGTAGGTCAGCGTGCGTCCGTTGCGGTATACGTCCCAGCCGGCGTGGACCACTCGCTCGCCAGCCTGTTCGATGAGTTGCTGCACGTAGCGTTGTTTGCGGGCGCGATGCTTTTCCGCATCGAATGGTTCGGCGGCCGTTACGCGGAATACCACGCCATCGGCTAGCTCGGCCACGGGTTCCACCCCGGGCAGGTAGCGGATGTCAAAGTCGTCGTAGTCGTAGTCGTAGTCGTAGTCGTAGTCGGAAAGATGCTTTAGCCATACGATATATGCACCGTCTCCATCGGTCCAATACATTATGGACGACGTCAAATGGTGAATCTCGTCCGGGATAGACTGGTGCTTTCTCGGGACCGCAGTCCGATCCCAAAACCAAGCAAGGACGGGGTGGTTGCTGTAAATCCTACCATTGCTAAGATGGGTCCTGATGTAATTCAGGGTCTCGGAATGCTGATAACGGACGCTTTCATAATGGTATCCGGCTACCCGTCCTTGGGCGGTAAGACGGAGGTTTTCTCGCGCCGAGAAGCCGGTGTGGGCGAAGGCGCCAGCAATGACGAGGGCCGCCAGCCCGTAACGGGCCGTGGCCATTCCGCCCGCCGCCTGTATGGACAGGAACCGATCGAGCAGGAACACCGCCGCCAACAGCAGCGGTACATGCACCGGCAGCAGGTAACGGTCGGAGATGCCATGAGCAACCGTGAAGGGCACGACAGTGACTTTGAATACGAGGTAAGCTAGGGCGAACACCCCGAAAGGGAGCACCGGCCCCAAGCGGAAATACGCCGGCCTCTGGGGCTGGCGACCGCGCAGGGCGACCACCGCGCCAGCCAACCCCACCAACCCGACCGCCAGCCACAGCAGATATGCGAGCCCATCCGGCGCGTTCGGGGGGACGACCCACTCGCGGAATACCTTGACAGTCTGGCTTAGCCCCTCGGATAGGGACTGCCCCGAGCCCTTCGTATCTCGCCCAGTCAAGGTCTCGGAGACCGTCCAATTGCGTGCCAATACCGCGAGCAAGGGCAGGGACGAGACCGCGGCAAAGACGAGGGTGTGTCTTAGCCGGGCGAGGGGCAGCAGCATGAGAACGCCGGCACCGATGAGCACCACGCCCGGATAGCGGGTCAGCGCGGCTAAGGCGGTGAACACCGCCGCCCACCACAGGGGCGCGTCCGTCTTTCGGTTGAGAAAGGCCGCCAACTGGCTCAAGGCGAGGAGCGTAAACAAGACGAAGAGGGGATCGGTCATGAAGTGGGACGCCCAATTGCTCAAGGGCAGGGAGGCCGCGAGGGTCGCAGTGGCGGCCAGTGCCAGCCACCGCGACCGGAGATTCGAGCGCAGCCAGCATCCCGCGGCGAGGATGGTCAGCCCGAAGGCCGCGGCGTTGATCAGTCGCCCTGCTTCCAGCGGCTCGATGCCTACCCAACCGAGAGCCGCCAGCAGCAGGGGGAACAAGGGCGGCCAGCCCACCATCAGTTTGCCCCCGAAATCTCGCCAGCCTTCGCCGGCGAGGAAGTTCAGGGCCGTGGACAGGAAAACTATGGAGTCCGTGCCGATGACCGCGCCGTAGGTGGCGGTACGGACGAGGATGTGGGCGGTGCCCAAGATGGCGAGGAAGGCAATTCCCCCCCCACTTCATAAATTTATTAAAAACAATCACTTATGTATTTATTATTCGTTGATACTTAAGAGGCGTCGCGGCTTTTTTATTCAAATCTTCAATGATCACCACGCCATCCAACCGCTTTTTATTAGCACGGTGGACTAGGGTGGTTTATTAGCCCGGCAGGCGCGTCAAGATCAGGGTGCCTAAGGCAATCAGCGTTGTAAGCTGAATGCCGATAACCCAGCGGGTTAATCGGTCAATGCGGCGGTTGGTCTCCGCTATTTCCTGCCGCAGTTGAGCGTTGGCTTGGTTCATATCCTGCCGCAGTTGGGCATTGTCTTGCTGCATGTCCTGCCGCAGTTGGACATTGTCTTGCCGCAGTTGGACGTTGGCTTGGTTCATATCCTGCCGCAGTTGGGCGTTGTCCTCGCGTTGATTGGTCTCCATGCGGTCGAGGCGGCGCTCAATGCTGTCTAACCGCTTGGACAACTCTACGTGCGCGAGATCAGGGCTGACTTCGGGGGGGTGCTGCATGATGGTTCCTCCTGAGTGGGGTGGGTTACTGTTCACGTCTTTATTAAGGTAAGAGATGCGGCTGGAGCGGCAAGCAGGCCGCTTGCCCGCCTGCTGGTCGCCGCCTAGAATTACGTCCGACCCTTTCTCGCGCACAGGAGGTGCAAGCGATGACAGCAAACAATGTGATTGGGATTGAAGCGACCGAGGTGGCGGCCCCGCCGGCGTGGGCCTTGATGGAGCGGAATCTAATCGCGCTGATGGAGGAGTCGGGGCGTCTGTTCGCCCGGCGCTACTTCGAGCGCGGCGGCGGCACCTTGCTGGCCGAGGATGTCGATGATCTCTACGAGCAGATGTACAACTTTGGCCTGTTCTACGCACTGGGCGCGGCCGACGATTTGCTCGACCTCCACTTCCGCAACTGGAACGCCGTCACCCGCATCAGCGACGACCGCTTTGAGCACCGCACGCGCCACAACGACCACGCCAAGGTCTTCCGGCCGTCCATCCACAACGAGTTTTGGAACCTCGACCAAGCCATGGAGTGGCACCACTTGGGCGAGGGCAATATGGCCTTGTACGACTTTGGGGTGGCCGATCCCACGGTATCGGAAAACGTGCGGCGGGCGCGGAGCTTTGCGGCCCTGTTCATCGGCGAAGATCCCCACGCTCCCAACTGGGACCCCAACTACCGCATTCTGCGCTCGCCCTTCCATTCGAGTCAGGGGCCCAAGCTCCACGCGGACGCGGAATACGCCAACACCATGCTGCTGGCCGGCCGCGGGCTGGGCGGCCAAGCCAACTACTACGGAGTGCGCGCCAGCCTGTATCCCATCGTCAAAAACTTGGAGACCCGCTGGTTTGAAAACCCCGTGCGCCGCCGGCAAATTGTCGAGCTGTTCGACCGGCTCGTCTTGCAGTGCGACACGCCCAACAGCCTCGCAGCCACCGCGCTGGTGACCAACGCCTATCTGTACACCGGCGACAACCAGTACAAACAGTGGGTGCTCGACTACACGGAGGCGTGGATGGAGCGCACCGAGCAAAACGGCGGGATCTGCCCGGACAACGTCGATGCCCAAGGCGTCATCGGCGGGGGCCGCGAGGGCGTGTGGTGGGGCGGCCAGTACGGCTGGAATCACTATCAGGGCTACAACATCCTGTTCCACGGCATCAACATCGCGGTCGAATGCGCCCAACTGCTCACCGGCGACCACGGCTATCTCGACTTTTTGCGCTCGCAAATCAAGTTGCAAGTCGATAACGGCCGGAAGCGGGAGGACGGGCAATTCCTCGTGCCGGTGCGCTATGGGCCGGATGGCTGGGACTGGAATCCAGCGCCGGGGCTGCACGTAAGCGACGGCATTGAGATGCGCGGCTACTGGCTGGAGCCTACGCCGCTGCGGGGTCAGGACATCATGCACCTGTATCACGCTTCGATGGCCCAGCAGGACTACGAGTTGATTACCGCGGTGCGCGATGGCGACGTAGAGCGCGACTGGAACGACGTGGGCACGGCTTTGGGCGAGAAGAATTGGGGCAATACCGAATTCGCCCGCTTCCAGTACTACGACGGCAAGAATCCGGGTTGGCCCGAGCAGATTCTGCGAGCCGAGTACCAGCAGGCGTTAGAGACTTACGAGACCATGCGGGCCGACGAGCGCAGTCCTTTGGAGATCATTGCGACCAATCGGCTCCCGTCGCAGCCGGTGTTGACCAAGGGGCTGACCCAAGTGGCGTTGGGGGCGCCGCAGTCGGTCTATAACGGCGGCCTGTTGCGCGCCACCGTGCGCTACTTCGACGCCGACCGCCGGCGTCCGGGGCTGCCGTTAGACGTGGCCGCCTTGGTGGATGAACTGGGGCCGGCCGTGGTCGGCATCCAGATCGTCAACACGTCGCGGCACGAGCCGCGCCGCCTCATCGTGCAGGCCGGGGCCTTTGGCGAGCACCGCTTTACTCAGCTCAGGTATCGCGCCGCAGGGAAGGATGGCGAGGTGGTGACCGCTGTACAAGGGAAGTATTTCTCGGTGAAACTGCCGCCGTCCACGGCGATTCGCATCGGCGCCGGGCTAGACCGCTTTTGCAACGCGCCGAGCTATGCTTTCCCGTGGCACGGAGAGGGGATTCCCGTGCCGTTTCCGTCGTGACGCATTAGGCAGGACAATCATGGCTACGAAATTCTGCATTGGAGACAAGGTCCGCTTGAGCCTTGAGCTTTGGCAATCGGATCGTGACGGGGACGGTCGTTGAGGATAGAGGACGAATCGGGGTAGGGGACGTCAGCTATTCCGAATCGTCGTCAAAATGGGCGACGGGGAGCGAGCCTTGGAACTGCCGGCTGAAAAGTTACGCGCTGCTTGATCCTTATCTGTCTGGCTAGACGACCACAGCCGTAGGGGATTTAGGTTTTTCGGCGGCGTCTTGGAACGGTACTTCTTCAGAGCCTGCGAGTAAGACTTCAAAATTCCGAGATTCCCGTGCCCCTTTTTTTGTGAAACTGCCTTTAGGCAAGACAAGGGGCTGATATCAATGCCCGTGATAAATACCTTAGCACGGCTTTGCATGATGCGGCTGGGGGCGGCAGTTTAGAGGTAATACGCTTTCTGGTAGAACAGGGGCTGATACCAATACCCATAATAAACGCGGTGAAACGGCTTTGTATGAGGTGGCTAAATTAGGCCGTATAGAGATAGTACGCTTTCTGGTAGAACAGAGAGCCTACATAAACGCCCGTGATAGGGGTACTACGGCTTTGCATTATGCGGCTGATGGAGGTCATATAGAGGTAGTGCGTTTTCTGGTAGAACAAGGAGCCTACGTAAACGCCCGTGATAAGCGTAACCAGACGCCTTTGGTCAAGCCATTAAACGTTCTGGGAAAAGTACAAAGAAGTAGTCCTTTATCTACGCGCTCATGGTGGCATCGAGTAAACCATCTTACCCAAGGGAGTTTCTTAAAATGGATATCGAAGAAATTGTGCAGATACTGAACGATGAATCTGACCGATTTGAATTTGGCAAGCTTCAAGATATCCGAAAAGAGCACCGCTCGCTTCGGAGAAAGCCATGTCGAACGCCATTCGGTCGGCAGGCTACGTTCCCCGATAGAGGTTATGCCTATCATGTCGGGGGGCGTGATGAACTACAGTTCAACGTCGGTTTTGAATGCGATGAGGAGAGCCTTCGTTGGGGTGTTGCGATCTCATTGCAAGCGAGTCGATCGATGTCTAACCCAGTAGAGATACTATCTCTCAAGATCGACAATCTGAACGAGTTCATCCGAATACATAGGGATGACCACCTGAGTGAGTTCCTGATGTGGCACTGGCACGAAGACAGCCGGAGCGATGATCGCTCTCCAGAAGTCGTTCCTCGGCGTTTATATACTGAGGGAGTCTTTATCTTTCTCGGAAAATACGAACAGATTGACAACTTCGACGCTGATACTATCCTCCGCGATTTCGACGTGTTACTGCCCCTCTATAAATATGTCGAGTCCGAGTCGTCTAGTTTTCCCATCCTCGACGACGAATCCGGCTTCACCTTCAGACCGAAATATCAACCGGATAGACCGAAAAGACGATACCGGACAGAGGCAACGCGAGTAACAGGCCAGAACGAAGTGAACCTCCGACATAGCCTGATACAGGATGCTCTCGAGCAGGAGCTTCGTTCCGAGGTCGGAAATCAGGTGGCATCGGAGCACCCGGACGGAGTCGGCGGTCGCGTAGATTTGATTGCCCAGCGTAGGGACGATCTTGAATTCTATGAGATCAAGCTTGGCGGTTCCGCACGTTCGTGTATCCGCCAAGCTCTCGGTCAGCTTATAGAGTATGGTTTTTGGCCCGGTGCTCCGCGCCCTGCGAAACTCTTTGTTGTCGGAGAACCATCCCTTGATGGGGACGCGGAAGAATACCTTCATATCCTGCGCGAAGAGTTCCGTATCCCGATTTACTATCGGCAGGTCGTCATTAGGAATTAGTCGTGTCCGCTGTTTTTTGTTTGGCCCAACAGGACCGGCTTGGTTCATAAGGAACCGAACCACGACTACGGCATGTGAGCTTCTCTAACCTCGTATATAAGAGGATTCTCAAATGAACACCCTCATCTTCCTCGTCATGCTACTCTCCGCTCTGCCGCTCTATGTCATCGCCTATCTGATCGGGGTTAAAAAACGCATCGGCCTAATCTCCGGCCTCAACCCGGACCGGGTCGCCGACAAGGACGGGTTGGCTTAGTGGGTGGGGCTGATGATTTTCTGGGTGGGAGTGGTGGCCTGCCTCATGGGTTTGGGGATTTACCTCACGGGCAAAATTCTGCTCGTCACGCTCGTCGGGGTCGCGCTGATCTCGGCCCTGAGCATCGCCCTCGTCGTCGGCATCCAGAAATACGTCGCTTAAAAAGCTATCTGAACCCCCCTTGGATCGTGTTGAACAAGCCGTAGAGCCGGTCTCCGTCCTGCCCGCGAAAGAACGTCACCCCGTGCCCCGACACAGGGCGGGAATCCAGCCGGGATCGTTTGGCGTTTAGACGCAGGGGACGACCACCAGAGTCTTCAGACCGCTTCTAACGGACGGTGTGCCGCTTTTTCCCTAACGTCCCACACCTGTACCCTTTTCGCTACACACCCACGCCGCCGATCCCAAGCCGCCCCTCTGAGCCGACGCCGTGGCACGATTTTTGCCAGTTGCGGATACCACCCATCCCACCCGCAACCAAGGCAGAACCCATGGCTGAATTCGATACCATCGCCAAACACCTCATCCACACCTACCCAACGGACTTCGCCCGATTCGCCCTCCAACAAGACGACATCCAAGTCCGCGGCGGCGTCGAGACCGAGCAAACCACCGTCGAAACCCATCGCACCGATAGCCTCATTCGCGTCCATGTCGATGGCGTGGAGGCGTTGGTCCATCACGAGTTCCAAACCACCGACAGCAAACCGCCCATGCCTCTCCGCATGGTCGGCTATATCGGACGCGGCATTGAGCAGCACAAGTGCCCGATCTACTCCAACGTCATCTACTTGCGGCCGGACGCCGGCCGGCACGATCCGGGGTATTATCTCCAAGAGCAACCCGGCTACCGGGTGTTGGTGCAATACAAGGTGAGTCGGCTGATTGAGCTCGATGGCCAACGCATACTTGAGGAGGGGCCTTCGGGCTTGCTGCCGTTTGCGCCGTTGATGCAGCCGCCCGCAGGGATGGATGCCGAAGGGTGGTTGCGCCAGTGTGTCAACCGGGCACAGCAGGTGCCGCTGGCCGAATCCCGCCGGGCCAATTACTTGGCCAATCTTGCGATATTGAGCGGGTTGGTGTATAACTTAGACACGATTACGACCATCATCGCGGAGGAGACCATGTACGAGTCGTCGGTAGTGCAGTATTTCACGGAAAAGGGCATTGAGCAGGGCATCGAGCAGGGCATCGAGCGAGGCGGCCGAGAACGCGCCATTGAAGCTCTGCTCGAGGTACTAGCGATTCGCTTTGGGCTGGCTGCGTCGGATCCGTTGGCCGCTCGCATTGGGGGCATCGACGATGTGCAGCGTCTCAAGCAGTTGCATCGGGCGGCCATACAGGTGGCCAGCCTCGAAGCCTTTAGACCCCTGTTAGACCAAGCCGAGTAGCATGGGTCAACGCGATTGCTTCAGGAGTTGGACGATGGCCGGCAGCGTCACGGCGCGGATGTCCTTGGCCAGTGGGAAACTTTCGCTGCCAGCGTGAACGACGAACTTCTGGTCGGGCCGTAGGTCTTCGCAGGCACTGTGGAACCCCTTGGAGACCTTGGGGGCCGAGCTGTGCTTGATCTCGATGGCCCAGATTGCGCCCGCGCCGAGATGGACCACTAGATCAACTTCCGCGCCGCCGGCCGTGCGGTAGTAGCCGCAGGACGCCCGTCTCGGCAGGGCACCGGCGATGTTCTCGATGACGTAGCCTTCCCAACTGCCGCCGATGACCGGATGCCCGAGCAGGTCGTCGAGCGTCTCAATGCCGAGCAGCGCGTGACAAATCCCACTATCTCTGACATATACCTTGGGGGCCTTGACGAGTCGCCTGCCCACGTTGCTGGTCCAAGGCGGCAGGCGGCGGACCAGCAGGAGGTCGGCCAGCAAATCCAGATAGCGGGCGATGGTGACGCCGCTGACATCGAGGCCTCGGGCGAGAGCGGCCGCGTTGTGGGTCTGCCCCTGATTGTGGGCGAGCATGGTCCAGAACCGGCGCAAGGTCTCGGCGGGAATGCGCGGCCCGAGTTGGGGGATGTCGCGCTCGAGATACGTGCGGATGAAGGAGAGCCGCCAGTCGAGGCTCGCCGCGTCGCTTGGGGCGAGGTAGCTCTCCGGGAAACCGCCTCTACACCAAAGTTGGCGCAACGCGCTCACAGGCACCTCGCGCGCATTGACCGGATGCAACTCGCAGTAAGCGACGCGGCCCGCCAGCGTCTCGCTCGACTGTTGTAGCAGATCGATGGAGGCCGACCCGAGCAGCAGGAACAGCCCCGTCCGCCGGCCGGCCCGCCGGTGTTCGTCTATGACGCCGCGCAACGGAGCGAACAAGCCGGGTGCGCGATGTACCTCGTCGAGAATGAGCAAGTGGTTGGCGTTTTCAGCGCAGTATTGCTCGATGTCGGCGATCTTGGCCCGATCGCTGGGGCGTTCTAGGTCTAGGTAGAGGGCATCGCGCTCGTCGGCGATTTCCCGGGCGAGCGTCGTCTTGCCGACTTGGCGCGGCCCGATCAAGACCACCGCCGGGTTGCTATCCAGCAGATGGTTTAGGGTCGGCTTGATGGTGCGGGCTATCATCCGTGTAAATGTAACGCAACATGTTATATTTGCATAGTTAGAAGGGCCAAAGTCCGATTGACAAGCGGGTCGTTCGCGTCGTTTTTGCGAGTGCCCTCGTCGTCGGTCGCCGCGCCGCAAGGAATGCCCGCGGCGAATACCGGCTTTAGCCATCCACTTCCTTAGAAGAGAATATGCCATGAAATGGTTGTACATCGCCGGTGCTGCGGCCCTCGCGTTGGCCGCTTGCGCGGAGAAGGATTCTGTGTCTTCCCCGGCTGCGGCCCCCGTTAAAATTGGGTTCCTCGTCTCGGGCGACCGCATCACCTATCCGAATGGAGCGAACATTGCGGTGGACGAAGTCAACGAGCGCGGAGGGCTGTTGGGCCGGTCCGTCGAATTGGTCGTCCAGTTTGACCTACAGGAAGCCGAGGTTGCCGTGCAGGCCGCTGAGGCCATGATCTCCACCGACGAAGTCGTCGCCGTCATCGGCCCCAACCGCTCCTCGCACGCCATTGCGGTGGGGGCCGTAGCCCAGCGCCACGGCGTGCCCATGATTGCCACGGCCGCGACCAATCCAGCCGTGACCTCGGCCGGCGATTTTGTCTTTATGGCCGCTTTCACCGACCAGTTTCAGGGGCGCGTCGTGGCGCAGTTTGCCAAAGAGACGCTCGGGGTGCAGGCGGCCGCTGTTTTGACCCAGCGCGGAGAGGTCTATAGCGAGGGGATCGCTGAATTTTTTACCGCCCATTTTAGCGGCTTGGGGGGAGCGATCGTGGCCGACGAGTTCTACGAGAGGGGAGCGACGGATTTTGCCGAGCAATTGAGCCGCATCGCGGGCGCGGCTCCCGAGGCGATCTTCCTGTCGGGGCTGCCGCCCGAAGTCGCGCGGGTGACCGAGCAGGCGCGGGCTTGGCCGCTGCAAACCGCGGCCGGGGACCTCACGATTTTTCTCGGAGCCGATGCTTGGGACAATCCGACGCTGTTAGACAACGAAGCCGCCGCGGTTGAGGGTAGCTTTTTTAGCAGCCACTTTTCGCCCGACACGGACGAGCCGAGTGCGCGGGCGTTCATCGACGCATATCAAGCCCGGTACGGAATAGTGCCCACCGGCGGCGATGCGGTGAGTTACGATGCGGTGCGCTTGTTCTTGGAAGCGGCCGCACGCGCGGGCCGCCTCGACCCAGACGCGGTGCGGCGGCAGTTGGTCGCGACGGAACAGTACGCGGGGGCCACGCGCATTGCTCGCTACGACGAAAACCGCCATCCCACCAAAAGTGCGGTCATTATGACTATTGAGAAGGGCGCGAAGAAGTTCTATCGGCAGGTGGAGCCGAACGGCTCGGCCTCCGAAGCGATGTAGTATCGGGGCTACTCGCTGTCGTAAACGCAAACGGCCCGTCGTATAGGAACATCAGCCGGTTGTTTGGGGTGAGCAGTGTCGGCCCCTCCTTGCGTTCGCGGCTGAGAACGAAGTCGGCGTGGCCCGGGTGTTCGTTATATAGGATGAAACTCCCGGCGAGGTAGTAATCCAACGCCGACCGCGCTCCGACAAACCGCTGCATCTCGTCGGAGGAGGATGCGGGAACAAAAACGACCTTCCCGCGCGTTATTTCGCGGATAGCCTCAAAGTCGGCAATCATGGTTGCGTGGAATTGGGCGGCTTTGGCGTCGTGGCCGATTAGACTGGTGCGGAAGCTGGACAGAACGAATATGCCCACGGCCGCGGCCGCAAAGCAGGCGATGAGCCGGTCGTCCTTGGCCAGCTTGCGCAGGTATAGCAGGACCAGCGAGAACAGGACGAGGGGGATGCCGATGTAGAACAGGCCCTCGTGGCTATGGGCATAGACGGAGTAGCGCAGCGGCAGTGCCCAGCAAAAGCCGAACAGGGCTAGGGGTGCCAGTAAGGTCTTATGGGGGCCGAAGGCCAGACCAACCAAACACGCGCCGGTCGCAAAAATTCCAATGGCAGTACCCTGCAATTTTTCCAGTGCCGCATTCGGGCTGTTGCCCATCACATTGATCACATAGCCCGGCAGCGCGGCGGGCAGGGACATTACGCCGATGCGGTGGAACTGTTCTTGTAAAAAAGGCTTCCACGCCAGATAGTCGTCGTAATAAGGGTCGTGCTCGTCGTTTGCGCCGATGCGACTCTGCAGCGATAGGAGCGTCGGCACCTCCGTCAGGGCCCTTCCGTCGTCCAGCATGAAGTATTCGTTGGCGAGGTTGAAGCTCAGAACCGCTAGGCCAAAAAGCAGCGCGACGCCGCCGAGCCGCACGTACCGGCTGCGAATCAAGCTATTAAGCCAACCGAACGCGGACCGCGCCCGGACGCTCTCCTTCACCAAGCCGCCAACGATGAAAGCGAGCAGCAGCGCGAAGACATGCCAGCCCAGCAGCAGGGCCGCGCCCGTCTTGAGCAGCAGCGGCCGGAAGCGGCCCTCCAAGACGAAGAAGACCATCCCGTGGAAGGTCAGCATGATCCCCAAAAGGCCCATCGTCACCCCATTGGAAATTTTGTCGCTGTAGTACAGGAAGTAGTGCGAGGAGAAGGCCAAGAGCGTAGCGGTCAGGCCGATCCACCGATTGGCCGTGAGCCGGGCCAGCGCGTGGTACGCCAAGACGACCATCGCGGCAAACAACAGCAGCATCAGGATCCGGCCGGCGTAGATTTTTGCCGACAGGTCCTGTCCGAAGGGCAGGATGGCCAGCTTGATGAGCGCGTAGCTGCCCAGCGGATAGCGGGCGTATGGCACGTAGAGCGGCGTGCCTTCTGCATCGACGGTTTGAAAGTCGAACAGCAGGAGGTTGTGTTTGAAGGATAGGTTTTCGGCGATCGCCAGCCCCCTTGACGAATTCCAATCGTGGGCCCCAGGCCGGTAGAAGTGGCCCCGGTCGTTGCCGAACAGGAACATCGTCGATAGCGCGAGCAGCAGCAGCGCGAGCGGCAGCCGTGGCGAAGCCAGCACGTTTTTCATAAAACCTTCTTTGGCGGCAAACACATTCAATCCCCGATCCCGGAAAACTCCGCGTCCCAGAGGGTGCGGTTGTCGCTGGAACTCCACTGGCCGACCCGGATGCGGCCGATGGGATAGGCGGGGAGTTGGGCGGTCGCCATACACAGGTCGCCGACCTGCACGCCGCGCCGGTCGAAATGGAAGCCGAGGTTGTCAAAGCCATACCGCTTGCGGGCGCTGGGCAGGACGCTTGGGGTGGCCGGGGTGACGTGCAAAATGAACTTGGCCTGCGTGTCCGCGGGGGTACAGGGCTGTTTGAAGTAAATCAGCTCGCGTCCGTTGCGGTACACGTCATAACGGGCGCGCACCACCGGCTCGCCGGCCTGTTCGACGAGTTGCCTTAAGTAGCGTTGCTTGCGGGCGCGATGCTGGTCCGCATTGAATGGCTCGGTTATCGCCGCTGTTGCGCGGAAGACCACGCCATCGGGCGACTCGGCCACCGTCTCCACGCCGGGCAGCAAGCGGAGGTCGAGGTCGTCGTAGTCAAAATAAACAGATCGAAAGCTGTTTTTGATCCAGACGATATGGACGTCTTCGCCCGCTTCGAACCATTGTCTCAGCTCCCGCGTCCAATCGCCATCGCGTAGTTCATAGGGAAGCCTGCAATACTTTTTATAGACGATGGTCCTATTCGCAAACCAGACGAGGGACGAGTTGTTGCTATAAATTTTGCCCTCCATGCGGTTATTCCTGAGGTACTGCAGGGTCGCGGAATGTTGCCAGTAGGCGGTGTTGTACGTCCTGTCCAGATACCCAGAGCCATAGGCTTCGGCGGTAAGACGGAGATTCTTCTGCGTCGAGAAGCCGAGGTGGGCGAGGCCCCCCAGCAAGACGAGGGACGCCAGCCCCCACTTGGCCACGGCCACCCATCCCGCCGCCTCAATGGACAGGAACCGATCGAGCAGGAACACCGCGCCCAACAGCAGCGGCATGTACACCGGCAGCAGGTAGCGGCTGTCGATCGGCTGATAAACCGTGAGGGGTACGATGGCGACGATGAATAGGAGGTACGCTAGGGCGAACCCCCCGAATGGGAGCACCGGCCCCAACCCGAAAGACAACGACCTTTCCCCGCCGCCCACAGCGAGCACCCCAACCGCCGCTACCCCAACCAACCCAATCGTCGCCCACAGGAGAGTACCGAACCCATCCGGTGCGCTCAGCCCGGTCGCCCTCCACAGGAGATAGTCAAACCCGTCCAGCGCGTCTTGGGGAATCGCCCACTCTCGGAATACAGCCACCACTTGGTTCAGCCCCTCGGACAGGGACTGTCCCGCCCCGCCGTCTCGCCCGGTCCAGGTATTGTAGAGAATAAAGTTGCGCGTCAGCACCACCGCGAGGGGCAAGAACGAGACGGTGCCATATACGATGGCGTGTTTTAAGCGGGCGGCCAGCGGTGGGGTGCGTCGCAGCAACAGCAGCAGGACGCCGGTGCCGATCAGGACCACGCCCGGCCAGCGGGTCAGCGCGGCTAAGGAGGTGCAGACCGCGCCCCACAGCAGGGGCGTCCGCCCGCCGCGCTGGAGGAAGGCCGCCAACTGGATCAAGGCGAGGAGTGCGAACAGGACGAAGAGCGGCTCGGTCAGGAGGCTGGACGCTAAATCGCTCAAGGGCAGGGACGCCGCGATGGCCCCGGTGGCGACGAGAACCAACCCCCGCGACCGGAGATTGGTGCGCAGATAGTTCCCCGCGACGAAGATGGTCAGCCCGAAGGCGATGGCGTTGATCCACCGACCGGCCGCCAGCAGATCGAGGCCGGTCCAACCCCCAGCCGCCAACAGCAGGGGGAACAAGGGCGGCCATCCCACCAGCGCGCCGCCCGTGAAAACCCGCCAACCCTCGCCGGCGAGGAAGCTCATGACCGCAGACAGGAGAATTACGGAGTCCGTGCCGACGGCCGGGCCGTAGGTGGCGGTGCGGACGAGGATGTGGACGGTGCCCAGCCCGGCGAGGATGGCGACGAGTCGTTTCAATCTTCGGCCCCGGACAACTCCGCTGCCCAGAGGGTGCGGTTCTCGACAGAAATCCACTGGCCGACCCGGATGAGGCCGATGGGGTAGGCGGGGAGTTGGGTGATCGCGACGCACTGGTCGCCGAGCCAGAAGCTCTCGCGCTGGTCGAAATAGAAGCCGAGGCTGTCGTAACCGTACTGCTTGCGGTCGGTCGGCAAGTCGGCCGGATCGACGGGGATGACGTGCAAAACGAGCTTGGCCTGCACGTCGGCGGAAGCGCACGGCTGTTTGCGGTAAATCAGCTTGCGTCCCGTGCGGTACACGTCCCAGCCAGCGCGGCCTACTCGCTCGCTGGCTTGTTCGACGAGTTGCTGCACGTAGCGTTGTTTGCGGGCGCGGTGCCTTGCCGCATCGAACGGTTCGGCGGCCGTTACGCGGAAGACGACGCCATCGTCCAGTTCGGCCACGGGTTCCACCCCGGGCAGGCAGCGGAGGTCGAATTCGTCGTAGGCGTAAAAAGACTTTTCACGCCGGAGCCATGCGATATACGGGCTGTCGTCAGCGCTCCATTCCAGTATGGCCGCCGTCAAACGGTGAATCTCGTCCGGGAGATGCTGGTGCTTGCCCGGGGCCGCGGTCCGGTCTGCAAACCAAGCAAGATACGCGTTGTTGCTGTACATCCGGCCATCCATGCGGGTATCTCGGATGTACTTCAGGGTCTCGGAGGATTCCCAGTAGGACCCGTTGTACGTCCAGTTCTCGAACCCGGCTACTCGGGCTTGGTCGGTGATGGTCAGGTTCCCGTGCGCCGAGTAGCCGATGTGGACGAGGCCTCCTAGCAGGACGAGGGACGCCAGCCCCCACTTGGCGGCAGCCATCCAGCCCGTAGTCTCGATGGACAGGAACCGATCGAGCAGGAACACCGCGACCAACAGCAGCGGCATGTACACCGGCAGCAGGTAGCGGCTGTCGATGCCATACCCCACCGTGAAGGGCACGATGGCGATTATGAATACGAGGTACATCAAGGCGAACGCTCCGAAAGGGAGCGCCGGCTCCAACCTAAAGGATGGCGGCGGCGCTCCCTTTCGGGTGGGGCGCAGGACGACCACCGCGCCGGCTAGCCCGACTAACCCGACCGCCAGCCACAGCAGATACGCCAACCCATCCGGCGCGTTCGGGGGGACGACCCACTCGCGGAATGCCTCGGCCACTTGGCTCAACCCCTCGGCTAGGGACTGACCCGAGCCATCTCTTCGTCCGGTCAAGGTCCCGGAGACCGCCCAGTTGTGCGTCAGCACACCGGCGAGGGGCAAGGATGAGATGGCCCCAAATACAACGGCGTCTTTCAGCCGGGCGGCCAGCGGCAGGGGGCGTCGCACCAGCAGGAGGACGCCGGTGCCGATCAGGACCACGCCCGGGTAGCGGGTCAGCGCGGTCAGCGCAGTGAAAACCGCCGCCCATAGCAGGGGCCTCCGCTCGCCGCGCTGGAGGAAAGTCGCCAGTTGGATCAAGGCGAGGAGCGCGAACAGGACGAAGAGCGGCTCGGTGATGCAGTAGGACGCGAAATAGGTGAGCGGCAGGGACGCCGCGATGGCCATGGACGCGGCCAGTGCCAGCCCCCGCGACCGGAGATTCGAGTGCAGATAGTTGCCCGCGGCGTGGATGGTCAGCCCGAAGGCCGCGGCGTTAAGCAGCCGACCCGCCGCCCACGGCTCAATGCCCAAAAGCCCGCCAAACGCCAGCAGCAGGGTGAACCCGGGCGGCCACTCCACCGCCTGTACGCCCGTGAAATCCTGCCAGCCCTCTCCGGCGAGGAAATTCAGGGCCGTAGAGAGGTGAAGTGTGGTGTCTGCGTTGACCGCGGCACCGTAGGTGGCGGTGCGGGCGAGGATGTGGACGGTGCCCAGCCCGGCGAGGATGGCGATGAGCCGTTTCAATCTCCGGCCCCGGACAACTCCGCTTCCCAGAGGGTGCGGTTCTCGGCGGCAATCCACTGGCCGATATAGATGGTGCGGATGGGGTAGGAGGGGAGCGGGGCGAGCACCGTACATTGGTCGTCGAGCCGGAGGCCGAACTGGTCGAAATAGAAGTCGAGATTCTCAGAATCGTACTGTTTGCGGTGGGCTGGCAGGTCGGCCGGGTCGGCCGGGACGATGTGCAAAACGAACTTCGCCTGCACATCGGCCGCGGTACACGGCTGCTTGCGGTAAATCAGCTCGCGTTCCCTGCGGTACACGCTCCAGCCGGCGCGGACCACTCGCTCGCTGGCCTGCTCGATGAGTTGCTCCATCGTGCCCTCGGCCTTCATTTGCCAGAGCATGCGGTTGTCGCTGGCCTGCCACTGGCCGACTTGGATGTGGCGGGTGGCGTAGTCGGGGAGTTGGGTGCTCACCACACACTGGTCGTCGAGCCGGATGCCGCCGCGTCTGTGGAAATCGAAGGCGAGCCAGTCCGATCCGTATGGCTGGCGGTCGGCTGGCAGGTCGGCTGGGTCGTCGGGGATGATTTGCAACACGAAATACGCCTGCACATCGGCGGGGGCACACGGCTTTTTGTGGTAGGTCAGCGTGCGTCCCTTGCGGTACACGTCCCAGTCGGAGCGGCCCACCTGCTCGCCGGCCTGTTCGATGAGTTGCTGCACGTAGCGTTGTTTGCGGGCGAGATGCCGGTCCGCATCGAACGGTTCGGTCGCCGTTACGCGGAATACAACCCCGTCGGCCAGTTCGGCCACGGGTTCCACCCCGGGCAGGCAGCGGAGGTCGAAGTCGTCGTAGGCGTAAAAAGACTCTTCACTCCGAATCCATGCGATATATGGGCTGCCGTCAGTGCTCCACGCCAGTAGGGCCGACGTCAAATGGTGAAGCCCGTCCGGGATTTTTTGGTGCTTTCCCGGGGCCGCGGTCCGATCCCAAAACCACACCAAGGTGGGGCCGTTGCTGTAAATCGTCCCAGCGCGAAGGTTGGTTCTGACGTACTGCAGGGTCTCGGAAGATGCCCAGTAGGAGCCATTGAACGTCCAGCGTTCAAACCCGGCTACTCGTGCTTCGGCGGTAATAGTCAGGTTCCTGTGCGCCGAGAAGCCGACGTGGGCGAGGGTGCCCAGCAGGACGAGGGACGCCAGCCCCCACTTGGCGGCTGCCATCCAGCTCGCCGCCTCAATGGACAGGAACCGGTCGAGCAGCAACGCCGCGGCCAACAGCAGCGGCACATACACCGGCAGCAGGTAGCGGGCGGGGATCTGAGAGTGGATCACCAGCGGCACGATGGCGACTATGAACAGGAGGTAGGCTACGGTGAACACCGCGAATGGGAACCCCAAGAGCGCGCCGCGGTCCTGCTTGCTCAGGCCGAAGCCGCGACCGGATACCACGACGACCGCCCCCGCTGCCACCACCAGCCCGGCCGCTATCCACAGGAGAGCACCAACCCCGTCCGGCGCATTCGGGGGAATCACCCACGCCCGGAACACCTCGGCCACTTGGCCCAGCCCATCGAACAGGGACCGCCCCGCCCCTTTCCTATACCCGGTCAGGGTTCCAGAGACCGCCCAGTTGCGCGTCAGCACCCCGGCGAGGGGCAAGGATGAGACGGCCCCAAATACGATGGCGTCTTTCAACCGGGCGGCCAGCGGCAGGGGGCGTCGCACCAGCAGCAACAAGACGCCGGCGCCGATCAGGACCACGCCCGGGTAGCGGGTCAGCGCGGCCAGCGTAGCGAAAACCGCGCCTAACAGCAGGGGCGTCCGCTCGCCGCGCTGGAGGAAGGACGCCAATTGGATCAAGGCGAGGAGCGTCCACAGGACGAAGAGGGAATCGGTCAAGAAGTGGGACGCGAGATCGCTCAAGGGCAGGGAAACCGCGATGGTCGCGGTCGCGGCCAGCACCAGCCCCCGCGACCGGAGATGCGAGCGCAGATAGTCGCCCGCGGCGAAGATGGTCAGCCCGAAGGCGGTGGCGTTGAGCAGCCGACCCGCCTCAAACGGCTCAATGCCAAGCCAACCCAAGGCCGCCAGCAGCAGGGGAAACAAGGGCGCCCATCCTACCAGCGGGTAGCCCGTGAAGTTCCGCCAACCCTCGCCGGCGAGGCAGTTTATGGCCGTGGACAGAAGAAATGAGGAGTCGTAGGTGACCGCGGCGCCGTAGGTGGCGGTGCGGACGAGGATGTGGACGGTGCCCAGCCCGGCGAGGATGGCGATGAGCAGCGCGAAGGGGTCGCGCCCCAACCGGGCGAGCCGCTCAAATGCAGAGCACTTCATCAAATTCTCTCCCTCATAGATGCCCCGCAAGTTAGGGCGATCTTCTGCCCTCTATGCGGTTATCCAGCGGCTCGGAATGCACCGGGCGACGCGGCGTCCGGTATCACCGGCTCGCCGGAAACTCCGCATCCCAGCGGGTGCGGTTCTCGTTGGCAATCCATTGGCCGACCCGGATGCGGTCGATGGCGTAGTCGGGCAGCTCGACGATCGCGATACACTGGTCGGCGACCTGCATGGCGTGTAGTGCGCTGAGTTGGTCGAAATGGAAGCCGAGGTTGTCAAAGCCGTGCCGCCTGCGGGCGATGGAAAGGACGCCCGGGTCGGCGGGGTAGATGTGCAAAATGAACTTGGCCTGCACGTCGGCCGGGGCACACGGCTTTTTGAAGTAGGTCAGCTTGTGTCCCTTGCGGTACACGTCCCAGTCGGCGCGAACCACCCGCTCGCCGGCCTGTGCGAGGAGTTGCTCCACGTAGCGTTCTTGGTAGCGTTTTTTCTCGGCGCGAACCCTGTCTTCATCGAACGGTTTGACCGCCGTTACGCGGAAGACCACGCCGTCGGACAAGTCGGCCACCACCTCTACGCCGGGCAGGAAGCGAATGTCAAAGTGGTTGTAGTCGTGATACTGAGCCCGATAGTCGCCTTTGATCCAGACGATATACACTTCGTCTTCGCCGCCTTCGACCCACCACCTCGCATCCTGCGTCCAATTGCGTAGCTCACTCGGCAAATTCGGCGGTTGGCCGAAGGCGGCGGTCCGAGCGGCAAAATAGACAACGAATGGGTTGTTGCTGTAAATCCTGCCATCGCGGAGGTGGGCCTTAACGTAATTCAGGGTCGCGTGATGTCGCCAATAGGCGACGTTGTAAGCCCCATCCTCTGGGAACCCGGATACATACGCTTGGGTGGTAAGATGGAGATTTCTCTGCGCCGAGAAGCCGATGTGGGCGAGGGTCCCCAGCAAGACGAGGGATGCCAGACCCCACTTAGCCACGGCCACCCGGCCCGCAACCTCAATGGACAGGAACCGATCGAGCAGCAACACGGCCGCTAACAGCAACGGCACATACACCGGCAGCAGGTAGCGGTCGTAGATTGCCACCGGGAGCATTATTGGAAAGACTACTACCATGCATGCGAGGTAAACGCTGGCGAACCCCCCGAAAAGTAGAGCCGGTGCTAGGCCGAAATACGCCGGCGCGGTCCGATTTTCGCCCATGCCTAAGCCGCGCCCAGATAGCACGACAACCGCCACCGCCGCCGCAACAACCAGCCCGGTCGTCGTCCATAGGAGAGAACCGAACCAGTCCGGCGCACCCAGCCCGGTCACCCTCCACAGGAGATAATCGACTAGTTCGTCCGGCCTGTGCGGGGGAATGGCCCATTTCCAGAATATATTGGCTGTCTGGCTCAGCCCCTCGGATAGGGGTTGAGCCGAGCCTTTTCGCACCCCTGCGAGGGACCCGGAGACCGTCCAATTGTGCGCCAATACCGGCAACAAGGGCAGGGACGAGCACGCGCCAAAGGCGAGGGTGTGCCTTAGCCGGGCGAGGGGAGCAAGCAGGAGGACGCCGGTGCTGATCAGCACCACGCCCGGATAGCGGGTCAGCGCGGCTAAGGCGGTAAACACCGCGCCCCACAGCAGGGGCGTCCACCCACCGCGCTGGAGGAAGGCCGCCAACTGGATCAAGGCGAGGAGCGTAAACAAGACGAAGAGGGGATCGGTCAAGAAGCCTGCCGCGAAATAGCTCAGGGGAACGGAGGCCGCGATGACCACGCTGGCGGCCAGCGCCAGCCCCTGCAACCGGAGCTGGGAGCGCAGATAGAGGCCGGCTACCAAGATGGTCAGCCCAAAGGCCGCGGCGTTGATCCACCGCCCTGCCTCCAGCGGCTCGATGCCAACCCAACCGAAGGCCGCCAGCAGCAGGGGGAACAACGGCGGCCAGCCCACCAGCGGGGCCCCTCCGAAATCCCGCCAGCCCTCGCCGGCGAGGAAGTTCAGGGCCGTGGACAGGAAAAGTGCGGAGTCCGTGCCGAACGCGGTGCCGTAGGTGGCCGTGCGGACGAGGATGTGGGCGGTGCCCAGCCCGGCGAGGACGACGATGAGCAGGATAAAGCCGAACCGGGCGATCCGATCAAATGCGGAGCACTTCATTTATATCATAGGTCGCGTGGTTAGAAAAGCGACCACTTGGATGGGGCGACATGGCGTCTTGGGGAGCGGGGCAAGCTCTCGCCTTTAGGTTGAGCGAGGTTTGGTTTATTTTTTGAGGTAAGAGCATGGAGCGAGGGAGGGAAGAATTTGGTGGAGCTGATCGGGATCGAACCGACGACCTCAGGCTTGCAAAGCCCGCGCTCTCCCAACTGAGCTACAGCCCCATACCAGTTGAGCAAAAAGTTAAGTTCGCGGCCGCACCGCGTCAACGCGGTCGCGCATAAGCGAAAGGTGGAACATGGCAGATCCAGTGGTAGTCAGCGCTCGGCGCACGGCCACGGGCCGCTTTGGCGGTGCATTGCAAGACGTGACCGCGGTCGAGCTCGGCGGCAAAGTGCTCGCCGCGGCTTTGGCGGAGTGCCAAGTGGAAGGGCGCGAAGTGGATGAAGTGCTGATGGGCATGGTGTATCAGGGCGGAGCCGGGGCCAATCCGGCGCGCCAAGCGGCCATTGCGGCCGGGCTGCCATACGAGGTGCCAGCCACGACGGTCAACAAGCTCTGCGGGTCGGGGCTGAAGGCCATCGGGCTGGCCGCCCAAAGCCTGCGGACCGGCGAGGCCGAGGTCGTGCTGGCCGGGGGCATGGAAAACATGAGCCAAGCACCGTATATCCTGCCCGGGGCGCGGTGGGGGCAGCGGCTGGGGCACGGCGCGGTTGAAGACCTGCTGCTGCTCGACGGGTTGTGGGATTGTTTTTACGACTGCCACATGGGGATTACGGCCGAGAACTTGGCCGCAGAATATGGAATTACCCGCGCCGAGCAGGACCAATTCGCCGCGCGGAGCCAACAGCGGTGGGCCTGCGCCCAAGCGCAGGAGGCGTTTGCCAGCCAGATCGTGCCCATACCCAGCGTGCAAAAAGGCGCGGAGGCCTTCTTTGCAATAGATGAGCATCCGCGCCCCGGGACCACTGTCGAGCAGCTAAGTCAGCTCAAACCAGCGTTTGCCAAAGAGGGCACCGTGACCGCGGGCAATGCCTCGGGCATCAACGATGGGGCGGCCGCGCTGCTGTTGATGACCGCCGAGGGGGCCAAAGCACGCGGGCTGACGCCGCTGGCCTATCTGCGGGGAACGGCCAGCGCGGGCGTTGATCCCCGCATCATGGGCATCGGCCCAGCCCCGGCGATCCGCAAGCTGTTGGCCCAAACCGAGACCCGGCTCGAAGCCATCGACCGAATCGAACTCAACGAAGCCTTTGCCGCCCAGAGCTTGGCTGTGGGCCGGGCGTTGGGTTGGGACTGGGATAAGGTCAACGTCCAAGGCGGGGCCATTGCCATCGGCCACGCCGTCGGCGCCAGCGGGGCGCGCATTGCCACCACGCTTTTGCACCAGCTGCAGCAGCCCGGCGTCCGACTGGGAATCGCCGCGCTGTGCATTGGCGGGGGCATGGGCATTGCCGCGCTCTTTGAGCGAGTGGAATAGGCGCGGGCTGGGCGCGGCGCGTCTCGTTCATCCGCCGACTGCACCCGCCGGCCCGCGCACATTCCTTGCTCCTTGCTCAAGCCGCCCGGAGGGCGGTCTCTTCCTGCGCGTCTTCCGCCGGCAGGCCTTCCGCATCTCGTTCTAGGACTTGCAGGTTCCGCACCTGCACTTGGACGCGGACGCGGAGCTGGTCGTCGTCGGTGCGCCAAGAGTGGCTTTGCAAGCGGCCCGTGACAAAGACCGGCGTGCCCTTGTACAGCCGCTTGGCCAAGGTTTCGGCGGCCTTTTGCCAGAGGATGATGTCGAAGAAGGAGGTCTCCTCTTGCCACTCTTGATTGCGGTCGCGATAGGAGCGATTGACGGCGATTCGCCCGCGTAGGCGGGCGGCCCCGTTGTCCATGAAGCGGAAGTCGGGGTCTTGCACCAAGCGGCCGCTGAGGGCGACTTGGTTGATGTTGGGCATCCTTAAGGTCGGCATGGATTCCTCCAGAGAATGGATGAGTTAAGCGAGTGAGGCGTCCCGGTGGTGGGCGCTTGGAAATGGAATTAGCAGAAAGTGTGCCAGCGAGCCGCTGGGGCACCCAATGGTTTGTTCGGCAGTTTGTTATATGGGCTGGTTGATGAGCCGCAATAAGCGGCCATTGCCCCAAATGGGATACACCAATGAGTAACAGGGGAAACGCGAAAACCCTAGCGCAGCACTTTACCCCGCCCGCGGTAGCGCGACTAGCTTGGGACGCGGTGCGGACGCTGGCGGGAAAAGAGCTGGGAGCGGACGCCCGCGTGGTCGATCCAGCGGCGGGCGAAGGGGCGTTGTTGGCCGTCGTCGGGCGCACCTGTCAGACCACGGGTATTGAGATCGACGGCCGGTTGGCCGAGCAAGGCCGTGGCCGGGCCGACCGCTTTTACACCGGCGACGGCTTGCTCGGCGCGTTCCCCGCTGTCGCAGACGGGTCGTTTGATTGCGCGTTGGCCAACCCGCCCTTTGGCAAGGTGGGGCCGCTGCTGCCGTGGTTGGGGCCGGATGGGGCCGACCGCTTGGTCGAGCGTTTCGGGCTGCTCGCTGGACCAAAGCAGGTGCCGGCCTTCCCGGTGGAGGCACTTTTTGCCGAGCGCGCATTGCAACTGACCCGGGCCGCTGGCTGGCTGGCCCTAATCCTGCCCGAGGGATTCCTCGCCAACGCCCGGCAGCAGGGCGTGCGCGACTGGTTATTAGCGCGCGCTGAGGTGCGGGCCGTTGTCGCCTTGCCGGGGGCCTTCAATCAGGTGCAAACGGCCTTGGTCGTCTTGCGCCGCAGCAAGCCGCTGGCCCGGACTAAGGCCCGGCTGCTCGCGCCGACCGGAAAGAGGCCGAGCGTGGACCAGTACGCCCAGCGCGTCCGGTGCTTGCTCGGGGCGTCGGCGCGCCGCGGACCAGAGGCCGTTCTCTTGCGGGTGGGCCAGTGCGCGTTGGACGCTCGGCGTTGGGACCCGCGCTTCTGGCAAGGGCGTGCGGTTGTGCGCCGCTTGGCGGGTCGCTTGCGACTGGTCCGGTTGGAGGAATATATCTGCCATTTGACGTACGGGCCGATTGTCACCGGGTGCCGGCCGCAGCACGTAGAGGCCGGTGTGCCGGTCATCCGCCAAGGCGACATCGCCGAAACCGGGCTCGACGAGCAGAGGCTGTTGCGCGTTGCGCCGGCCGGCGCGTACGACCCACCGCGCAGCCGGGTGCGCCCCGGGGATTTGCTGCTGTCTCGGTCTGGGGCCGGGGCGTTGGGCCGGAACCGCCTCGCAGTGTATGTGGGGAGCGGGCCGGCCAATGTGGGCTGCTTTGTCGATCTGATCCGGTTGGACGGGCTCAATCCGTTTTACGCTTGGTTTTTTTTCAAAACGCGGCTGGGCCGGGCGCAGATCGCCGCGCAGGCCAACGGCGTGGGGACGCCGAACATCAACTTTGGCGAAATTCGCGCCTTGCAGATTGCGGCCGTGCCCGCAGCCTATCAGGATGCCCTAGAAACGCGCTATCGGGAGCAAGTGTGGCCTTTGCACTGCGGCCGGGCGCAGGCGGCCGTGCGCGCCGAGGCCGAACGGTCGTTCCGCGCCATCGTCGGCGAGCTCGAAGCGTACTTGCAGGCGCATGGAAGCAAGGCGGATGCTACCGCCGACGGCGCGTGAGTCGTATTATTATTCCTACCATGGCCGCTCCCAAGCACACCAACCGCCTCGCTGGCGAATCCAGTCCGTACTTGCGCCAACACGCCCACAATCCGGTCGATTGGTATCCTTGGGGCGAGGAGGCACTGGCCGCGGCACGGGCGGCCGACCGGCCCATCTTGCTCTCGGTGGGGTATTCGGCCTGTCATTGGTGCCATGTCATGGAGCGCGAGTCCTTTGAAGACGAGCGCATCGCCCAGCGGATGAACGAGCACTTTATCAACATCAAGGTCGATCGCGAAGAGCGGCCCGATGTCGATGAGATTTACATGACGGCCGTGCAAGCCATGACCGGCCAAGGCGGCTGGCCGATGACGGTGTTTCTAACGCCGGATTTGCAGCCCTTTTACGGCGGGACGTACTTCCCGCCCGAAGACCGCTATGGGCGGCCGGGCTTTCCGCGGGTGCTCCAAGCGATCGCGGATTACTACCGAGAAAACCGCGCCGGCGTCGCCGAAAAGACCGCCGAGCTCATGCGCGCGCTCCAGCAGCACGCCGAGTTCTTAACGCCGGGCGACATCCCCGGCGAAGCGGTCCTCGACCGGGCCTGTGACCAGCTCAAATCCACGTACGACTCCCGCTACGGCGGGTTTGGCAGCGCGCCCAAATTTCCGCCGAGCATGAGCTTGTCTCTGCTGTTGCGCCGCTATGTTAGACGCGGCGACCAGCGCGCCCTAGCAATCGTGGAGCACACGCTCAAGCGCATGGCGAGGGGGGGGATGTACGACCAGCTTGGCGGGGGGTTTCACCGCTACTCCGTAGATGAGCGCTGGCTCGTCCCGCACTTTGAAAAAATGCTCTACGACAATGCCTTGCTGGTGTGGACCTATATCGAAGCCTATCAAGCGACCCAAGACGAATTCTACCGCACGGTCGTCGAGCACACCCTCGGCTACGTGCTGCGCGAGATGACCCAGCCCGAAGGCGGCTTTTACGCGGCGCAGGACGCGGACAGCGAGGGCGAGGAAGGCCGGTTTTTTACTTGGCTGTTGGAGGAGGTTGAGGACCTGCTCGGCGAGGAAGACGCCGCGCTCTTTGCCCGCTATTACGGCGTGGTGCCGGAGGGCAACTTTGAGCACGGACGCAATATCCTGCACGTGGAAAACGAGCTGGAGGGGGTTGCGCGGTTGCTCGGGGTAGCGCCGGAGCGGTTGGCGCGCGTCCTAGAGCGCGGTCGCGCGGTGCTGCTGGCGGCGCGGCAACAGCGCGTGGCCCCCGGGCGCGACGACAAAATTCTGGCGGCGTGGAACGGGCTGATGATCAGCGCGATGGCCCGCGCCTACCAAGTCACCGGGGCGGACCGCTACCTGCGAGCGGCCATAGCGGCGGCCGACTTTATTTTGCAGCGCATGGTCTGCGAGGGCCGCCTCCTGCACACGTACAAAGACGGTCGGGCGCAGATTCTGGCCTATCAGGACGATTACGCCGGGGTGGTCAACGGCCTGCTCGACCTGTACGAGGCGAGTTTTGAACGGCGTTTCTTGGCCGCGGCCGAGCGCTGGGCGGCCGAGATGGTGGCGCGGTTTTGGGATGAGGACCGCGGCGGGTTCTTCTATGCGGGGGCCGAGGCGACCGACTTGATCGTGCGCACCAAGAACCCATTTGACAACGCCACGCCCTCGGGCAACTCGCTAGGGGCGTTGGTGCTCTTGCGCTTGGGGGCGATGAAGGGCGACCCGGCTTGGTGGCAGCGAGGCGAGCAAACGCTGGTCCTCTTTGAGCCGTTGTTGCGCCGCGCGCCGGCCGCTGGAGCGCAGATGCTGTGTGCCCTCGACTTGTACTTGGCTAAGCCCACGGAGGTCGCCTTGGTGGGTAGCCCGGCCGAATGCCGTGCTTTTGCCGCGGCTCTGCACCGGCGCTTTTTGCCCAATAAGGTCGTGTTGGCCGCGGCGGCTGGGGAGGAGGAAGCCGCGGCCGAGTGGCCGCTGTTGGCGGGGAAGGTAGCGGTCGGCGGCCGGGCGTACGTGTGCCGCGACTCGACGTGCTCGCGGCCGCTGGCCACGGTCGCCGACTTGGTGGAAGAGCTAAAGGCCGAAACATGAGCCGGCTCAAGACCGTAGACGACATGTTGGAGCTGGTGGGAGACACGCCCCTCGTGCGCCTGTACCGGGTCGCGCCGGCCAACGGCAGCCAACTCTACGGCAAACTCGAAGCGCGCAATCCAACCGGCAGCGTCAAAGACCGCATCGGCGTGGGCCTGATCCGCGCGGCTGAG
Organism: Candidatus Latescibacterota bacterium; assembly: GCA_965242865.1. Lineage (GTDB taxonomy): Bacteria > Latescibacterota > UBA2968 > UBA8231 > UBA8231. Next base: position 1,243,783 of record CBDETK010000013.1, on the reverse strand, counting down.
GCGGCCGGCCAGCTCAAAAAGGGCATGACCATTGTCGAGCCGACCAGCGGCAACACCGGGATCGCGCTGGCGCTCGTTGCGGCCGTCTTGGGTTACCGGCTGGTGCTGACCATGCCCGAGAGCATGAGCTTGGAGCGGCGGCAGGTCATGGCCAGTTACGGCGCGGAGATCGCCCTGACGCCCGCGGCCGAAGACATGCCCGGGGCCATCCGCAAGGCCGAAGCGCTCAAGGCCGCCGATCCCGAAGGCGTGTTCATTCCCCAGCAGTTTGCCAATCCGGCCAACCCAGCGGCCCATCGCCGGGCCACGGCCGAGGAAATCCTCGCGGCCACCGGGGGAGTGCTCGACGCTTTTGTCGCTGGGGTGGGCACCGGCGGCACCATAAGCGGCGTGGGGGAGGTGCTCAAGCAGGCCGTGCCGGCCGTGCGCATCGTGGCGGTTGAACCCAAGCGTTCGCCCGTGTTGTCTGGGGGCGCGGCCGGCCTGCACGGTATTCAGGGAATTGGCGCGGGGTTTGTTCCCCAAGTCCTCGACCGGGAGTGGATCGACCAAATCGTGCAGATCGACGACGACGAGGCGTTTCACTACACCCGCCGCTTGGCCCGCGAGGAAGGGCTGCTGTTGGGGCCTTCGTCCGGGGCCAATGTGGCGGCCTGTTTGCAGGTGGCCCAGGCCCTAGGTCCGCAATCTCGGCTGGTGACCATGCTCTGCGACACGGGGTTTCGCTATTTCAGCGTCGATGGGTTCATCGAGTCCGCAGAGTCGGTTCGTTGACACTTGCGTTTACGTCAAGTACATTGCTCGCCCGAACTTTAGCCGCGGTTGAGGGGATACTTACTATGGTAATTATAACGGAAGTTGCAGCCGAGAAGATCAAGAACTTGCTCCGCGAACAGGGCAACGAAGGGCACGGGTTGCGCCTCGGCGTGATGGGGGGAGGGTGTTCGGGGTTCCAGTACAAGCTCGATTTTGAGGAGAGGGCCGGCGACCTAGACCACGTCTTTGAGATCGCCGGCGTCAAAGTTTTCATCGACATGAAGAGCGGCCTTTACCTCAACGGCGTGACCCTCGACTACCACGACGGGCTGATGGGCGCGGGCTTTAAGCTCGAAAACCCCAACGCCCGCACCACCTGCGGCTGCGGTGAGTCCTTCAGCGCCTGAGCGACGAGCGGTGCAAATCCCCGTCTATATGGACAACATGGCCACCACGCCGGTTGATCCGCGGGTCTTGACGGCCATGTTGCCGTACTTCGGCCCGCACTTCGGCAATGCGGCCAGCAAGACCCACGCCTTTGGTGTGGCCGCGGCCGACGCCGTCGAGCAGGCGCGGGAAGAGGTCGCTCGGCTGATCGGGGCGCGGGCGCAGGAGATCGTCTTTACGGCCGGCGCGACCGAGGCCAATAATTTGGCCATAAAAGGCGCGGTCCAGATAGCGCCCCCAGGGGCGCACGTCGTCACCTGCGCCATTGAGCACAAGGCCGTGTTGGCGTGTTGCCACACCTTGGAGAAGCAAGGAGTGGAGGTGACGTATCTGCCTGTGGATCGTAGCGGCCAGATCGACCTCGACCAACTCGCCGCGGCCATCACTCGGCGGACGGTCCTCATCTCACTCATGGCCGCCAACAACGAGATTGGGGTCTTGCAGCCGCTGGCGGCGATTGGGCGGCTGGCCCGCGAGCGCGGCGTCTTGTGGCATTGCGACGCCGCCCAAGCTGTCGGCAAGGTGCCGCTCGATGTGGAAGCCCTCGGCATGGACCTGCTCTCGGCGTCCGGCCACAAGCTCTATGCGCCCAAGGGCGTAGGCTTCCTCTATGTGCGCTCGCGCAAGCCGCGCGTGCGCTTGCAGGCCCAAGTTGAAGGCGGCGAGCAGGAGCGCGGCCTGCGCGGCGGCACCCTCAATGTACCGGGGATCGTCGGGTTGGGGCGCGCCTGTCAGTTGGGGTGCGCGGAGCTGCCGGCGGAAGCGGCCCGGCTGGTGCAGATGCGCCAGCGGCTGTGCGCCGGGCTAGAGGCCGCGCTCGGTCCCTTGGTCGTCAACGGTCACGCGGACGAGCGCGTACCGGGCACCCTCAACGTGAGCTTCCCCGGGGTTGACGGAACCCAACTGCTGTTGGGATTGCGCGAAATCGCGCTGTCTTCGGGCGCGGCCTGTTCATCGCGGACGAGCGCGCCCTCACACGTCCTCAAAGCCATCGGCGCGAGCGACGACTTGGCGCGGGCTTCCCTGCGCTTTGGCTTGGGGCGTTTTAATACGATGGCCGAAGTGGAGTTTGCCATCGACTGCACGGTCGCGCAGGTCGAGCGCGTGCGCGCCGGTGCATTAGCCAGCGAGGAGAGCGTATGACTGTTACATCCAATCAGCTGCTAGAGCGCGTAAAGGCCGACATTGCCGAAGTGACCCCGGCTGCGGTCCAAGCCGCCCGCCAAGCCGGTCGGCCCCTGCACATCGTGGATGTGCGCGAGCGGGAAGAGGTTATGGACGGTTATATCCCCGGGGCCGAGTTGATTCCACGCGGTTTTTTGGAGCTCAACATCGAAGAAGACGTGACCGCGGATCGCGACGCGGAAATTGTGCTCTATTGCGCCGGGGGCAACCGCTCGGCCTTGGCCGCGCGCGATTTGGCCTTTATGGGCTACACCCATGCCAAGTCCATGACCGGCGGCTTCAAGGGCTGGAAGGACGCCGGCTATGCCATTGAGCAAGGCGGCCTGCTTTCCGAAGCGGACTCCCAGCGCTACGCCCGGCATCTCATCCTGCCCGAGGTCGGGGAAAAGGGGCAGCAGCGGTTGCTCAAGGGCCGGGTGTTGCTGGTGGGGGCGGGTGGCTTGGGATGCCCGACGGCCCTGTACTTGGCCGCGGCTGGCGTCGGCAAGATCGGCTTGGTAGATGCCGATGTGGTCGATAAGAGCAACTTGCAGCGGCAAGTGCTTTTCGGCGAGTCCGATCTCGGCCGGCCCAAGGTCGAGGCCGCCCGCGACCGGTTGCTCGACATCAACCCCGGCATCGAGATCCACGCCCACTACGAGCTGCTGACTTCGCACAATATCTTTGCGGTCCTGGATGGCTACGACATCGTGGTCAATGGCTGCGACAACTTCCCGACCCGCTATTTGGTCAACGACGCGGCCGTCATGCAGAAAAAGCCCGTGGTCGACGGCAGCATTTTTCGCTTTGAGGGCCAAGCCACCGTGTACGTGCCCGGGGACGGCCCGTGCTACCGCTGCCTCTATCCCGAGCCGCCGCCGCCCGGGGAGGTGCCGAGCTGCGCCGAGGGCGGGGTCTTAGGGGTCTTGCCCGGCATCATCGGGCTGGTGCAGGCCACCGAGGTGGTCAAGTTGCTGTTGGGGCAGGGCACCTCCTTGGTGGGGCGAGTGATGCTCTACGACGCGCTGGAGATGAAGTTCCGCGAACTCAAGCTCCGGCACGACCGCGAGTGCCCGGTGTGTGGCGATAGCCCCACCGTCACCGAGCTCATTGACTACGAGCAGTTTTGCGGGCTGCCCTCGCATAGCGAGGCCGCTGGTTAAGCTCGATTCGCAGGGTTGCTCGTGCGGCGCTCCCTCACCTCGGGGGAGCGCCTTTTCTTTGGGGATAATTTGATTTGATGGAGCAGACCGGGGCGGGTTCGGGTTTTTTGGCGTTACCGGATAACCCAGACCAAGACCCGACGTTGGATTGGCGAGAAGTTTTTGGCAACGACCAGCCGGTGGAAATCGAAATCGGCATTGGCAAAGGCCGCTTTATCATCGACGCCGCCGGCCGCCAGCCCGCCGTGAACTTCGTCGGGATCGAATGGGCGGCTAAATACTTGCGCCTCGCTCGCCAGCGCGCTGTGCGCCGCCAGCTCGGCAACGTGCGGTTCGCGCACGTGGATGCGCGGGAATTCGTCGAATTCTTCGTGGCCGCGGCGTCCGTGCGGGCCTATCACATCTACTTTCCCGATCCTTGGCCCAAGAAGCGGCACCACAAGCGACGCCTCTTTAATGAGGAATTTCTGCGCGAAGTCGAGCGCACGTTGTGCGCGGGCGGGCGGTTGTGGCTCGCCACGGATTACGCCGACTATTTCGACGTCATGCTCGCCGCACTGGCAACCAGCTCGTGCTTGGTGCAGGCGGATGCAGAGTGGTTGGGAGCGCGGACGAATTACGAGGACAAATTCCTAGCGCAGGGCAAGCCGATCTATCGCTGGGTCGTGGAGAAGCTGCCGGCGTAAAGAAACCGGTCGAGCGCACAAAAGGGGGGTGGACCACGCACTGGTCGCCCCCCTTTTTGTGTCAATATGACAGCGGAGGCGTTAATTAAAGAGAGCGGATAGCAGGGAGTTCACACACAGATTAGTGTGTTTATCGCACAAATTAGTGTGCTCGGCCTTTGGAATGGCCATATCTCTTTGAAAAATATGGAAAAAATGTGCTTGACAGCCCCGTTAATGCAGGTGTATTTTGGGGCGTGGTGGAAAGTGGTGGAAAGTGGTGGAACGGAGATTTTAACTTGGCGCGGGCATTAAATGGCACAGTTTTTCACGGGCAGACACGAGGTTCCCGTCGACGACAAGGGGCGGATTTTCGTGCCGGCGGAGTTCCGCAAAAAACTGCCGCTAGAGTCCGACGACACCTTCGTAGTGATGCGAGATTTTGACGGTTGCCTAGAGGCCTATCCCCAGCACATTTGGGAAGAGAAAGCCGCCCAGCTACGCCAGTTGCGGAACAACAATCGCAAGGTGCGAGATTACATTCGCTGGAAACTTTCGTACTCAGCCGAAATCAAAATGGATCGGCAGGGCCGGGTCAGTATTCCGCGCCCGATCCTAGCAAAGGCCGGCATTACCGATCAGATGGTAATCATCGGTGCCTTGGATAAGTTGGAGTTTTGGAGTCCCAAAAACAGCGAGGAATTCAGCGAGGAATCGCCACCGCTGGAAGACTTGGCCGAATTTGATATAGAGCTATAACGAACCTTATGAATCCAAAACATGGCATATCACCTCCCAGTCATGGTCGCGGAAGTGGTCGCGGGATTGGTCGCCGACCCGGACGGAGCGTACGTAGATGCGACGGCTGGCGGCGGCGGCCACAGCTTGGCCCTGCTCCAAGCCCTCGGGCCCAAGGGCCGGCTGCTCGCCGTGGATCGGGATGGGGAAGCCGTAGCGGCCACGCGCACGCGGTTGGCGGCCGATGCGCGGGCGGTCGTGCGGCGCGGCTGCTTTGCCGAATTGAGCGGCTTGCTGGCGCAGGCGGGAATCGGGCCGTTGAGCGGCGTCCTGTTCGACTTGGGGGTTTCCTCGCATCAGATCGACGTCCCGGGCCGGGGCTTCAGCTACCGGGCCGACGGCCCCCTCGACATGCGGATGGATGCGGCAGTGGGCCCCACAGCCGCCGAATGGATCGCGGCGAGCAGCGAGGCCGAACTCGCCGCTCTGATTGCGCGCTACGGAGAAGAGTGGGCGGCGCGGCGCATCGCACGCTCGATCGGCCGGCAGCAGCGGCTCGGCCCCTTGACCACTACGCAGGCGCTGCGGCAGGCCGTAGCCGCCACGCGGCCTCAGCGGCTCAACAAGACGCTGGCGCGCGTGTTCCAAGCGCTGCGCATTGCCGTCAACGACGAGTTGGGGCAGTTGCAGGGGGGGTTGACGGCTGTGGAGGCGGAGTTGCAGCCCGGGGGGCGGCTGGCGGTCGTGGCGTATCACTCCTTGGAGGATCGGCTCGTCAAGCAGCATTTCGCGGCGTTGGTCCGCGGCTGTATGTGTCCGCCGCGCCTGCCCGTTTGCACCTGCGGGCGCAAGCCATCGTTCAAGCGAGTAGGCCCCAAGCTGCAGCGGGCGAGCGCGGCCGAGGTCGCGCAAAATGCTCGGGCGCGCAGCGCCGTTTTGCGAATCTACGAAAAAACCGAGGTAAGCTGACATGAGCAGCGGCGGAGTTTCCTGTGCGAAGTGCGTACTCCTCATCGGCATGCTGGCCGGGGCGGCCCTGTTCCACGTCTGGCAAAAAGTCGAAATGGCCCGAGTGGCCGGCGGCATCGTCGCGGCTGAGACGCAAATCGTCGAGCTCGATAGCGCGCGCAACAAGCTATTAACGGCCATCTTGGTGCAGAAAAACTCCGGCTTTGTCGAGAAAGTGGCGCTCGGCCAGCTCGGCATGGTCTATCCCGCGGAAATTACAACTAGAATGGGTGGCGCGTTGGCGCATTGGGAAGGCGATTGATGGAGCCACGGGTGCAACATAGGGGCGTTAACCGGCTGCGTTGGATCGCGGTTTTGGGCGCGTTGGCGTGGTTGGGTTTGTCTGGACGCCTCGTTCAAATCCAGCTCCTCCGGCACGAGGCATACAGCGCCAAGGCCATCGAGCAGTACCTGCACCGCGTCGAGTTGAAAGCGAGTCGGGGCCGGATCGTCGATCGGCGCGGCAACAACTTGGCCGTAGATGTCCAAGCCACGTCGTTTTACGCCCATCCCAAGCAGATTGAGGACCCCAAGGGCGTAGCCGCCCACTTCGCGCCGCTGAGCGATAAACGGGCCGAGTCCATTGAGCGCCAGTTGCGCGGGGACAAGCAGTTCGTCTATTTGGCGCGCCAAGTGGTTGATGTAAATGGGGGCGAGGTGGGGTACGCCGGCGTGTTCCAACACCCGGAGACCCGCCGCGAGTACCCTTTGGGGCCGCTGGCCGGTCAACTCATCGGGCACACCAATATCGACAACAGCGGCCGCGAGGGGGTTGAGCGGGCCTTTGACGACATGCTGCGCGAAAAGAACGGCTCGATCCTCGGATACGTCGATGCAAAGGGCAAGCAGGTGCCCGGGCGGCAGCAGCAACGCGAGGAGCCCGAGCACGGTCGCGACTTAGTGCTGACCCTAGACGCGGTCTATCAGGATATTCTCGAGGAGGAGCTGCAACGCGCCATCGATGGCTCAAAGGCCCAAGGTGCTTTGGGCGTCCTCGTCGCCCCGCGCAGCGGCGAGGTGTTGGCCATGGCCAACCTGCCGCTTTTCGACCCCAATAAGGCGTCCCGCTCCTCGCCCGAACTCCGGCGCAACCGGGCGATAACCGACGTGTACGAACCCGGTTCGACCTTCAAAATTATCGCGGCTGCCTCCGTCTTAGAAGACCGGCTAACCAGCCTGCAAGACCGCGTCTTTTGCGAGTGGGGGACGTTCCGGTTGGCCAATGGGGACCTCATCCGCGACGTCCAGCCCTGCGGCGACTTGCTCTTTGCTCAGGTTTTGGAAAAGTCGAGCAACATCGGCACCATCAAGTTGGCGCAGCGCCTGTCGCAGCACCGCTTTTACGAGCACATCCGCAACTTTGGCTTTGCCATCCGCACCGGCATTGACTTGCCGGCCGAAACGCCCGGCTTATTGCAGGAAGTCGATCAGTGGTCCAAGCGCTCGCTGCCGACCATCGCCATCGGGCAGGAAATCGGGGTGACCGCCCTACAACTCGCCATGGCGTACGGAGCCATTGCCAACGGCGGCGTCCTGATGGCCCCGCGAATCGTCGCGGGGACGATCGGCCCGGACGGTGAGTTCAACAGTCGCGGCGGCCCCCAAGCGGTACGCCGGGTGGTGAGTCGGGCGACGGCGTCGACGCTGGTCGAGGTGCTGACTGGGGTGGTGGAAAAGGGCACTGGGCAAAAGGCCCGCATCCAGGGCGTGGGCGTGGCCGGCAAGACGGGCACGGCCCAGCGCGCGGTAGTGGGTGGCAGCGGGTACGACCCCAACGCCAGCATTGCCTCGTTTGTCGGCTTCCTGCCGACCGACGATCCCCAGTACGTGTGCGTGATCATGGTCGAAAACCCCCGCGTAAACGGATGGGGGGGATACGTGGCGGCGCCGGCCTTCCAGCGCGTGATGAAGCGAATCATCACCCAGCCCGGCGGCTTGCTGGTCGAGCCCGCGGCCAAGCACTTGCAGAAAGAAGGGCCGGTCGCCCTTTCGGGCGCAGGGCCAGCCGCCCCCAGTCGGGAGGTATTTAGATGGAACTAAAATACCTGCTCGACGAGCTGCCCGACGCCTGCGTAGAGGGCGACCGAGACATTCAACTAGGGCAAATCCGCTGCGATTCGCGTTGCGTGGAGGAAGGCGACTTTTTCGTGGCCGTGCGCGGGGGACAGGAGCAAGATCGGCACCGCTTTGTCGATCACGCCATCGCCCGCGGCGCTCGCGCCGTGATGGTGGAGGAGCGGATTGCTCGCCCGGGCGTAACGCAGGTACAGGTGGCGGACTGCCGGGCCGCGCTGGCCCGAATGGCGGCGCGCTTTTACGCCTTTCCCGGCCGAGGGCTGCTCAACGTCGGCGTCACCGGCACCAACGGCAAGACCACGACGGCCTTCCTGCTCAGGAACGCCCTCGAAGCCGCTGGCCTGCCGTGCGGGTATTTAGGGACCTTGGGGTTTTGGTGCGCTGGCGCATTGGAAAAGATGGATAACACGACGCCCGAGGCCGTCCAGCTACACGGTTTCCTGCGTCGGCTCGTCGATGCGGGTACGCGCGTGGCCGTGCTAGAAGTGTCTTCCCATGGGCTGGCCTTAAAGAGGGTAGAGGGCATTCCCTTCCAAGCGGCAATCTTTACCAATTTGACGCGCGATCACTTGGATTTTCACGGGACTTGGGACGCGTACTTTGCGGCCAAAGCCCGGCTTTTTGAGGGGCTGCAAGAAGGCGCGATTGCAGTGCTCAACGCCGACGATGCCCACGCCGACGAGTTAGCTCGCCGGACCCAAGCCCGCGTGGTGACGTACGGCTGCGGCCCCGAAGCCGAGGTGCGGTTGCAACGCGCCGAGGTCGGCCCGCAGGGGACTCACCTGAGCTTGGATACCCCAGCCGGCCCCATTGAGGTGCAAACGCAGTTGATCGGCCCCTTCAACTACTACAATACCATGGCCGTCGTGGCCACGGGGTTGGCCCTAAACTTGAACGCCGAAGCCCTGCGCCGCGGCGTGGCCGCGCTAGCCCATGTCCCGGGCCGTTGCGAACCGATCGACGAAGGGCAGGACTTCGCGGTCGTCGTGGATTACGCTCACACCCCGGACGCGCTGGAGCGGGTTTTGCAGGCCGCCCGCAGCTTGGGAAGCGGTCGCTTGATCTGCGTCTGCGGGTGCGGCGGCGATCGCGACCGCGGCAAGCGGTCGCTCATGGGCCGCGTCGCGGGCGAGCAGGCCGATTGGACGGTCTTGACTGCGGACAACCCGCGCAGCGAGGATCCGCAGCGCATCATGGACGAGATGGCCGCGGGGATGCCCGACCCCAGTGCAATGCACCGCGAAGTCGATCGCGCCGCAGCCATTGCCGTGGCCTTGGGCGCAGCGCGGCGCGGCGATGTCGTGGTCATTGCCGGCAAGGGGCACGAACAAGAGCAGGAACTAGCCGACCGCGTCGTCGCCTTTGACGACCGCGAAGTGGCGCGCCGCGTGTTGCGGGATTTGTGCGCCGGAGAAAGGCCGCCGCTATGCGCGCCGTGACCCTGAACGAGGTGGTGCAGTGGACAGGGGCCGATCCGGTCGGCCGCCTCCAGCCGGACCGCGCCCTGCAAGCGGTGGCGACCGATAGCCGGTCCGTGGCCGAGGGCGAGTTGTTCGTCGCGCTGCGGGGCGAGCACTTTGACGGGCACGACTTCGTCGAGGCGGCCTTTGCCCGCGGCGCCTGCGCCGCCGTCGTAGAACGCGGCTGGCCCGGGTTGGCCCAAGCGGCCGCTGGTCCGCTGTTGGCCGTCGACTCGACGCTGCACGCGCTGGGCGATTTAGCGCGGGCGTATCGGCGGCGTTGGGCGATTCCGGTGGTGGCGGTCGTCGGCAGCGCGGGCAAGACGACGACCAAGGAAATGATCGCCGCGGTCTTGGGGCAGCGGTACTGCGTTTTGAAAACCATCGGCAGCGAGAACAACGAGATCGGGGTGCCCCGCACGTTGCTGCACCTGTCGCCGCGGCACGAGGCGGTGGTGTTGGAATTGGCAGCGCGGCGCGTAGGGGACATTCGCTATTTGTGCTCGGTGGCCGAACCGACCGTTGGGGTTTTGCTCAACATCGGGACTGCACACATAGAGTTTTTCGGGTCTGTAGAAGGAGTGGCCAAGGCCAAAGGGGAGCTTCTGGATTATCTGGACGAGTCTTTAACGGCTCTCGTCAACGCCGATGACCGTGTCGTGGCTCAGGAGGTAAAGAGGACAAAGGGGAGACTCCTGACCTTCGGTTTTGCGCGTGAGAGCGAGTTTCGTGGGGAGAGGCTCGTACTCGACCAGAAGGGCTGCGGCCACTTCCTTCTACATCATGTTCCCATCGAGCTCAAGGTTCCGGGGCGGCACAACGCGTACAATGCCTTGGCCGCGGCCGCGGTCGGCCGCTGCCTCGGCGTGCCTTGGGACGGAATCCAGCGCGCCCTCGCCGAGTTTGAGGCGGTGAGTCAGCGCGGCGAGATCGTGCGCAAAAATGGGATCGCAGCCATTGACGATTGCTACAACGCCAGTCCCAACTCGATGTCGGCCGCGCTCGACCTGCTCAGTGCCCTGCCCGGGGGCCGGAAAATCGCCGTGCTCGGCGACATGCTGGAGCTCGGAGCGGAGAGCGGCCGGCTACACGCGGTCGTCGGCGCGAAGGCCGCCGAGTGCGCCGACATGGTACTGGCGGCCGGCTGCGAAAGCGCGCACTTGGTGGCCGCGGCCCGCGCCGCCGGCATGGGCCAAGACGTAGCGCGGCACTTCGAGCGGCGCGAGCAGCTCGGGGAATTTACGGCGGCGCACTTGCGCCACGGCGACGTGGTCTTGGTCAAGGCCTCCCGGGCGATGGCCTTTGAACGAGTCGTTGAGCGCATTCTGCAGTAGCGAAGCTCGCTCGCTCCCACCGAGCGCATTCTCCATCTCCTAAAACCTAAGAGTTCCTCGCGGATGATAGCGGTTCAGCGCGACAGCATGTGCGTGTTGCTGATCTGCCTGATACTGGTAGGTCTGGGACTGGTCATGGTCTATAGCTCTAGTTCGGTCTTGGCCCACGTGCGCTTTGGCGATTCGGGCTTCTTCCTCAAGAAGCAGTCCGTCCGCGTCTTCATCGGCTTGGTGCTCATGATCGCGTTCTCGCGGCTGCCCCTGCATTGGTGGGCGCGCTTTTCGCGGCCGATCATGCTAGTGGCCTTGGCCTTGCTCTTGCTGGTCTTGGCGTGGGGCCATGGCGCGGCCCAACGCTGGTTGAGCATTCCGGCCTTGGGCGGGAGCGTAGCCTTTCAGCCGGCCGAGTTCGCCAAGCTGGCGCTGGTGCTCTACTTGGCGGATGTGTTGGTGCGCAAACGCGACGAGCTACACAATTTTCGCCACGGATTTGTCCCCCGGTTGTTGGTCGTCGGCTGTGCGCTGGTGCTCATCGTCCTCCAGCCCGACTTGGGGACGACGATTGCGCTGGGGCTGATTGCCCTGACCATGCTGTGGGTCGGCGGAATGCGCTTGCACCACTTGGCGGGGGCCGGGTTGCTGGCGGCGTTGGGCGTTGGGCTTTCCCTGATGCATTCGAGCTATCAGATGCGCCGCTTGGTCAACTTCATCGACCCCGAGCGCGATCCGGCCGGCTCCTATCAACTCTTGCAGTCGCTGTGCGGCATGGGCCACGGCGGCCTGTTGGGGGTGGGTTTGGGCAACAGCATGCAAAAAGAGCACTACCTGCCCGAGCCGCACACCGACTTTGTCTTCTCGGTCATCGGCGAGGAAATGGGGCTCGTGGGGGCCTTGGTGGTATTGGGGCTTTTCGTGGCGTTCTCGTTTTACGGGCTGCGCATTGGGGCGCGTGCCGGCGATGCTTATGGCTTTTTGGTCGCCGTTGGCATTACGGCGATGATTTCGATATACGCCCTGCTGAACATCGGCGTGGTCGTCGGGGTGCTGCCCACCACCGGCTTGCCGCTGCCCTTTGTCAGCTACGGCGGCTCGTCCCTGATGGGGAACATGGCCGGGGTCGGCATCTTGCTGGGCGTGGCCCGCACGGTCCCCGGCCCTCGCGAGAGCTTGGTGCGTCGGCCATGATAAAGACCCTTTTCGACCAGTATCGCCGCGTCCACCTCGTCGGCATCGGCGGCGCGGGCATGGAGGGCTTGGCCCGACTCTTGGCGGCCAAGGGCTGCGTGGTCAGCGGCTCGGAGCTGGCTGACTCGCCCAGCGTCGCGCTGCTGCGCCAAGAGGGATTCGCCGTTGCAATCGGGCACGACAGTCAGCTCGTCCACGGCGTCGATCTGGTGGTGTATTCGGCCGCGGTGCCGGCCGACAATCCCGAGCGGCGGGCGGCCGCCGGCGAGGGCATTCCCACGGCGAGCCGCGCCGAGGTGCTCGGGGAGCTGTCCCGTGCGCCCCTGACCCTGGCGGTCGCCGGCACCCACGGCAAAACCACGACCGCTTCGATGGTGGCCGCGGTCTTGCGCCGCGCTGGCTTTGAGCCCCAAGTCTCGATCGGCGGCTGGGTAAACGGGCGGCCCCAAGCGGCCCTGGGCCGCGGCGAGGTCTTTGTGGTGGAGGCCGACGAGTTTGCCGGCGGCTTCTTGCACCTGTATCCGAGCCTCGCCTTGGTGACCAATGTAGAGGCCGAACACCTCGATTACTACGGGAGCTTGGAGGCCCTAGAGCGGGCCTTCGGCCAATTTCTCGCCCGCCTGCCCTTCTGCGGCCGCAGCGTCCTAGCCGGGGATGGGCTGGTTGGCGAGCGGGTGCGGGCCGGCTTGCAACGCCCCCATCAAACGTACGGCATGGCTGGCGACAACGACTATCGGATTGCCGAGCTCGAAGAGCGAGCTTGGGGCAGCCGGTTTGCCCTGTGCTTTGACGGGCAAAAGCTGGGCGAAATCGAGTTGCAGGTCCACGGCGTCCACAACGTCCGCAATGCCGCTGGAGCCGCCGCCCTGACCTGCGCCCTGCAAGTGGAGTTCGCCGCGATCGCCGACGCCTTGGAGCAGTTTGGCGGGGCCGACCGGCGCTTTCAGTGCAAGGGGGAATTTGCCGGCGTGCTGGTCGTGGATGACTACGCCCATCATCCGGCCGAATTGGCCGCGGCCTTGGCGGCCGCGCGGCAGAGCGGTCGCCGAGTCATCGCGGTGTTTCAGCCCCACCTGTACTCGCGCACCCGTGCGTTGGGCGCGGCCTTTGCCCGCGAATTGGCCGCGGCCGATTGCGTGGTGCTGGCCGCGGTCTATGCCGCTAGGGAGGCCCCGCTGCCGGGCGTGGGCTCCGAGCGGATCGCCGCGGCCTTGCGCGCCCGCGGGCACCGCGCGGTGGAGTACCTGCCCGACCGCGACCAACTCGTCGCCCATGTAATAGGCATCTGCCGCCCGGGCGACTTGGTGCTGATCATGGGCGCGGGGGACATCGGCGAAGCCGCGGCCGAACTGATTGCGGCCTTGACCGCCGGAGCGCGGTCGTGAAGCGCAAGAAAACCAAGGCCAAGAAGCCGCTGACTCTGGATTCGCGCGGCGCAACTAAGGCCGGCAAGGCTCGCTGGCCTTGGGTCGCGCTCTTGCTCTTGCTCTCAGGCACGACCCTAGCGGCCTATCAGGCGGTCTCCTACTTTGGCCGAGCCTCCCTGTTTGGCCTCAAGGCCATTGAGGTGGATGGGTTGCAGCGGCTCAGTGGGGAGGATGTGCGGGCCGCCAGCGGTCTTGAAGCCGATGCCAACATTTTCGCCATTGACTTGGACGAGGTCGCGCAGCAGGTGGAAGCCATGGATTGGACCAAGCAAGCCTTTGTGGTGCGCAAGCCGCCCGACCGCATTGCCATCCATATCGTCGAGCACCGCCAAATGGCTTGGGTTGATTTGGGCCAAACCTACGGGGTCGCGCCCGATGGCGTCCTGCTCCCCGCGGGCGCAGCCGCACGCCATTTGCCCGTCATATCCGGGCTAGCTGTCGGCGGCGACTCAGTACAGCTAGGCGCGGCCGTGTTGGATTCCGCGCTGCTGGCCATCCTGCGCTGGTGGGGGGAGGCCACGGCCGCGGACGCAGAGTTCTGCCGCAACGTGGCCGGTATCCAGCCGATTTCCGGGGGCGGCATTCGCTTGCGGATGGCCGACGATGGCCTCGAAGTCCGCTTGCCGGCAAACGAGGTGGCCCGCCCGCTCCGCACCATTCGCCGGCTGCTGCCGCGCATTGAGCAAAACCATCCCGATCCGGCCTATATCGACTTGCGCTACGCCGGCCAGTTGGTCGTCGGAAAAAAGAGGGCCAAATCGGGATGAACGGGGGCGAAGAGCGCGGCACCATCATCGCCGGGTTGGACTTGGGCACGACCAAGGTCTGCGCCGTCATTGCCGAGCAGGTGGCCGAGCGACCGCTGCGGATTATCGGCATGGGCCAGCACCGCTCGGAAGGGATCCAGCGCGGGGCGATTGTGGATGCAGAAAAGACCGTGCATGCCATTGGCGAGGCCATGCGCCAAGCCGAGTTGATGGCCGGGGTCGAAATCGACTCGGTTTACACCGGCATTGCGGGCGAATACATCGCCAGCCTCAATAGCACGGGCATGGTCGCGATCGACGGCGAGGGCGGCTGGATCGGCGCCCAAGACCGCGCCCGCGTCCTCGCCGCGGCCGGCGTGGTCAAAGTGCCGTTCGACCGCGAGGTGCTGCACGTTTTGCCCCAGGAATTTGCCGTCAATGGCCAACGGGGCATCCTCGATCCCGTGGGGATGTATGGAGTGCGCTTAGAGGCGAGTGTACACGTGGTCACCAGCTCGGCGGCGGCCGTGCGGAACATCTGCCACTGCATTCTCCGCGCTGGCGTTGAGGTGCGGAGCGTCGTCCTCGGCCCACTCGCTTCGAGCTATGCCGTCCTCAGCGCGGACGAGCAGCAGATGGGGGTCTGCCTGCTCGATATTGGCGGCGGCACGACCGAGGTGGTGGTCTTCGCCCGCCAAGGGTTGCGCCATTCGGGCATCATCGGGTTGGGCGGGCAGAACGTGACCAACGACCTCGGCGTTGGGTTGGGCACCACGCGGGCCGAGGCCGAGCGGGTCAAGTGCATGGCCGCGCCGAGCGCGACGGTGGCCCACATCGTCGAGGCGCGGATGGAGGAGATATTGGCGCTAGCCCGCCGGCAGGTCTGGGCCGCGTTGCCCGATGTCAAGCTGGGCGCGGGCATCGTCCTCACGGGCGGGGGCGCCCAAATCGCCGGCGCTGCGGCCGTGGCCGAGCGGGTCTTTGGCCTGCCGGTGCGGCTGAGCGGCCCGGTCGGGTTTGAGGCGGCTGGCGAGTTGGCTAGCCCGCCGTATGCTGCGGCGCTGGGCCTGCTCCTCTACGGAGTGGAGCACCAGCAGGAGAACGAGCAAAAAGAGGCGTCGGTGCTGGTTGAAGACCCCTTCGATTCAGTGCTAGGGCGCGTAAAAAGGTGGTTACAACCCCGGGACTAGCAGCGGTGCGGGTCCCGAAAATTGAGGAGGAACACTCATGGCAATTCGGTTAATTGATAATGAGCATCGGGCGCGAATCAAGGTCGTCGGCGTGGGAGGCAGCGGCGGCAACGCCATCAACCGCATGATCGAGTCCGGGATGCACGGCGTTGAATTCGTGGCCGTCAACACAGATGCCCAAGCGCTGGAAGCCTCGCGTGCGGACTTCCCCATTTGCGTTGGCAGCAGCGTCACGCGGGGCTTGGGGGCGGGTGCGGACCCAGCAGTGGGGCGGCAAGCCATTGAAGAAGACCGCGACAAGGTCGCCAAGCAGCTCCAGGACTCGGACTTGATCTTCATCACGGCCGGCATGGGGGGCGGCACGGGCACGGGGGCCGCCCCGGTGGTTGCGGAAGTCGCCCGCGAGCAAGGGGGCCTGACAGTCGGCATCGTCACCGAGCCTTTTCTGATGGAAGGCTCGCCGCGGATGAAAAACGCCAAAAGCGGAATCTCCGAGCTAAAGGACCAAGTGGACACCCTGATCACCATCAAGAACGAACGCCTGCTGACCGTTTGCAGCCGCGACACCACGCTCGAGGAGGCGTTTCTCAAAGCCGACGAAGTGCTGATGCAGGCCACGCGCGGCATTTCCGACCTGATTACGATCCCGGGCATGGTCAATCTCGACTTCAACGACGTGCGCACGGTGATCTCCAAGGGCGGGGATGCGATTATGGGCCTTGGGGAGCACAGCGGCGAAGAGCGGGCCGTGGAGGCCGCGCGCAAGGCGATCAACAGCCCGCTTTTGGAGGACGTGTCGATCGCCGGGGCCAAGGGCGTGTTGATCAACATCGCCGGGGACAAAAATCTCACGCTCTACGAGACCAACGAGGTCATGTCCCTGATCCACGAGGCCACCGGCTCGGATGCCGAGATCATCTTCGGCACCGTAATCGACGACAGCTTGACCGAGAACATTCGCGTGACGGTCATCGCCACGGGCTTCAACCTAAACAAGGAGAGCGAACCCGAAGCGTCGGCCCGCGAGGCGGCGGCACAGGACGCGGACGCGGATCCGCTGACCGTGGGCAATCCGATCCTCGTCGGCGGCACTGGGGGCACCTCCTTGGACGTGCCTACGTATCTGCGCCAGGGCCACAGTACGCCTCAGGAGCATCAGGAGGAACCCGCGCGCCCGGCCGCGGGCGACTTGGACATTCCCGCTTTCCTGCGCCGCACGATGAACAATTCTTAGCGTTCCTAGCGGCGGGCAGTTGTCGTACCTGTGCAATTTGGCTTATTTTAACGCTCGCTCGTTGCTGTGCGGGATAGAATTTGCAGGGAGGGCATGTAATGGCAGATATCCGCGTTGGCGTAATCATGGGCAGTACCTCGGATGAGGACATCATGCGCAAGGGGGCGGCCGTGCTCGAAGAGCTGGGCCTCGGCTACGAGATGGTCGTATCTTCGGCCCACCGCAACCCCGAGCGCACCGCTACTTGGGCCGGCGAGGCCGCTGGCCGTGGCCTTCAGGTGATCATCGCCGGGGCCGGCTTGGCCGCGGCCCTGCCCGGGGTCGTGGCCGCGCATACGACGCTGCCGGTCATCGGGGTTCCCATTGCCTCGGGCGCGCTCGGGGGAGTCGATTCGCTCTACTCCATCGTACAGATGCCCCCGGGAATCCCAGTGGCGACCGTCGGCATTGACAATGCCCGCAATGCGGCCCTGCTGGCAGCCCAAATCGTGGCCCTATCCGACGAGGCGGTTGCCCGAGCCATTGAAGCCTATCGCGCACAGTGGAACCCCTAAGACCGCGCCGGCTCGGCCGGCGTACTAATTGCTGAAAGGACGCGATGAGCAGTGGCCAATCCAAGTCGCATTTCCAAATTGCTTTCGCTGATGCTCAGGCATCGGCCCGACGAATTTGGACTGGAGATTGATGCGTACGGCTACGTGCCGTTAGATCAGGTGGTACAAGAAGTACAAAAACGCTACGCAGAGGTGACCGAGGCCGAAATCGTCAGCCTAGTCAAGGCCCCAGAGCAGTATCGCTTTGAGCTGAATGAGTTCGGCATCCGCGCCCTGTACGGACACAGTTTTTTCGTCGATATGGACGGCGAGCCTATGGACCCGCCGCCCGATCGGCTCTACATGGGTACGACCCGCGGCGCGGCGCGGCACTTTGCCCGCGAGGGCATTTCCGCCGGCGATCGCTATTACGTGCATCTGTCGCTGACGCGCGAGGCGGCCGAGTCGCACAGCCACCAACGCGACACCCCCTGCGTGGTGGAGATTCGCGCGGCCAAGGCCCACGAGGAGGGCTGTCGCTTTTTTGCCCGCGGCACCGTGGTCCTAACCGAAGAGATCCCAGCCAGTTGTATCGGCCCCATCCACGGCAGCCAACAAAACGCCCTAGGCGTCGCCGCTATGCCAGCCCCCGGCGGCGTAAGCTACGGCCGCAAGCCGCGCTTTTCGCCGCGCTGAACCCTGAAAGGAATGCCGTGAAAAACATCGTGGCCTTTATCAAGCCCTTCAAACTCGACGAGGTCAAAAGCGCGTTGGCCGCCCTTGGCCTCGTCGGCATGTCCGTCAGCGAGGTGCGCGGCTGCGGGCGTCAGCGCGGGCACAGCGAAATCTACCGCGGCGCCGAATACCAGCTCGATTTCATGCCCAAAATTCGCATTGAATTAGCCGTCGGCGATGGCCTACTCGACGAAGCGGTGGAGGCGATTTTGCAGTCGGCAGCCACCGGCGAGGTCGGCGACGGCAAAATTTTTGTCTCCGAGCTGGTCGAGGCCGTCCGCATCCGCACCGGCGAAACCGGCGAAACCGCCCTCTAAAGCCTTGGCAGCGCCTACCGAGCTGGAACTGGCCGGTCGCGCCCTCACGGCCGACGCGGCTGAAGCCCAAAATTCCCTAGAGCAGTTGGGGTTTGCCGATTCGGTTCAAGCCCTAGCCACCTTGGACCGGACCGGCGGCCCGCCGCAGTTTGCGCCCCTGCCGGCCGGCGCGTTGGTCGAGCTGGCCGCGACCGGCCGGCCCGACGAGGGGCTGCGGCAGTTGGTGCGCTTGGCCGCGGCGTACGGCAGCCCGCGGGGGCTTTTCTCCCACTTAGAAGCCGATCCCATCCTGTGCCAGCGCTTGGTGCAGATCGTGAGCCACAGCGCGTTTCTCGCCGACATCTTGGTGCGCGATGCCGAATTTCTGCTGTGGCTGTTGGCCGAGACCCCGCACTTAGTCGAGCCGCTAGACCGGGATGTCCTGCGGCAGCTGGTACGCGCCGACATCGAGGCGGTCGCCGATTTTGCCGAGCGGTTGGACGCGCTGCGGCGGGTGCATCGGCGCGAATTTTTGCGCATTGGTGCGGCCGAAGTCTTGGGCGTCAAGCCGGTGGCGCAAATAGGGCGCGAACTGGCCGACCTAGCCGACGTGATGGTCGAGTTGGTCCTCGAAACGTGCCAGCACGCCTTGGGGCAGGAGTACGGGCCGCCGCTCGACGAGCGCGGTCGCCCGGCGCGCTTTCTCGTGGTCGGCTTGGGCAAATACGGCGGACAGGAGCTAAACTACAGCTCGGACATCGACCTCATTTTCGTGTGGGACGGCGAAGGCGAAACCCAGCCCGAGCAGGGGGGGACGCGGCTGGAAAACAGCGAGTTTTTTCGCCGCTTGAGTCAGCGCCTAGTCCAAGCGCTGAGCGAGGCAACCAAGGAAGGGTTTTTCTACCGAGTGGATATGCGGCTCCGCCCCGAAGGCGCCAGCGGCACCTTGACCCACTCGTTGCGCGCCAGTTGGACCTATTACGAGACGCGCGGGGAGCTGTGGGAGCGGCAGATGCTCATCAAGGCTCGGCGAGTGGCGGGCTCGCAGACGCTGGGGGAGCAATACGCGGCCATGCTCCGGCCCTTTGTCTATCCGGCCCACTTTCACTCGTCCCCGCACGAGGAAATTCGCCGCATCAAGGAGCGGATTGAGGCGAGCATCCGCGAGCGCCCGCGCGGCGAAAACAACATCAAGCTGCAAGCGGGCGGAATCCGCGACATCGAATTCATCGTCCAGTGCCTGCAGCTGCTCTACGGGGGCAGCCATCCCCAAGTGCGCTTCCACAACACGCTGGCGGCCATCGACCGCTTGGCCACCGCGTCGGCATTGACGGTGGCCGAGGCCCGGGCCCTCAAGGGCGCGTACGAGTTTTTTCGCCGCGTTGAAAATTTGCTGCAAATCGCCTCGGGCCGGCCCGACTACGCCATCCCAGAAGATGCGCGGGCCTTGGCTTTGATCATGGGCTATGGCGATGTGCGGGCCTTTGCCAATGCGCTCGCCGGGCATCGGCTGCGGGTGCGCCGGCTGTTTGCCGCGCTGTTTTACAGCGACGCGCCGGCCCCGCCGCCGCCGACGTGGCTCTTGGAAATCGAAAGCGGCAGCGAGGCCGCGCACGCCGACTTGGCCGCACGGGGCTTTGTCGATGGAGGAGCCGCGCACCGCCGCTTGCTGCGGCTCGCCGGCATGGGCCTGTTGTTGAGCGGAGGCCACGCCCACTTCAAGGCCCTGTTGCCGGAATTGCTAAATTCGCTGGCCGCGGCCCCAGACCCGGACCAAGGGCTGTTGCGCTTTACGCAGCTCGTTGAAGCCTACGGTGCGCCGGGTGCTTTGTACACCTCGTTTCAAGAACACGCCGGCTTCCGCAGCTTGATCATCGCCATCTGCGGCACCAGCCGCTTTCTCTCCGAGCTGTTGCGCCGCGATCCAGCCCTGCTCGACAGCTTGGTCGATCCATCCGGCCAGAGCGCGGAGCTTGGGCCGGTGCGCGGCGATTTGGCCGCCATTGGGCGGATGCAGAACCAATCCCTCCTGCGGATTGGGGCCGACGACCTAATGGGGTTGGCAACCGAGGAGGAGACCTTCCTGCGGCTGACCGAGCTGGGCGACGAGGTGTTGCAAGCGGTCTATGAGCTGGCGTGGCGGCCGCTGGTGCGGCGGTGGGGCAAGCCGCGCAACCGCCAGGGCCGCGACGTGCGGTTCGCCGTATTGGCCGCCGGCAAGTTTGGCGGCCGCGAGGTGGATTTCGGCTCGGATTTGGATTTGTTTTTCGTGTACGAAAGCGATGGCAAGACGCGCCGCGGCATCCCCAACAGCGTGTTTTTTATCGAGTTCAGCCAGCGTCTGATCGCCCTGTTGGCCGAGGGGGGGCTGTACTCGGTGGATGCGCGGCTGCGGCCCGAAGGGGCCAGCGCGCCCATGGCCATCTCCCTGACTGGCTACCGCCGCTACTTGGCCCAGCGGGCGGCCACTTGGGAGCGGATGGCGCTGAGTCGGGCGCGCCAAGTGGCTGGCGACGCCGAGTTCGGCGCTCGGGTTTTGCGGGCGATTGAGCGCTTTGTATATAGCGCGGAGGCGGACGCGGCCTTGGCCGGGCAGATGCAGGAGATGCGTCGGCGGATGGAGCCGCAGAGCAGACGCCGAGTACGCATCGACATCAAGCGCGGCCCGGGCGGCATCGTCGATATTGAGTTTGTGGCGCAGGTCCTCGTGCTCAAGTGGGGCTATCGAGAGCGCCGGTTGCGCGTGGGCAGCACCCGACACGCGCTGCAGTTGCTGGTTGAGCGGGGCCGTTTAGACGCGGACCGGGGCCGCTTTTTGCTCGACGCGTACGAGTATTTGCGGGCCGTAGAAAAGGGCATGCGGATCGCCAGCGACAAAGCCGACGATACCCTGCCAACCGGCCGGGAGCTGGAAATATTGAGCCGCGCCCTCAGTGCCGAAGCCGTAGCGGCCTTCCAAGCCGAGGTGGAGGAGCGCATGCAGCAGACGCGGCGCGTATTCTCGGCCGTATTCGCCGAATTGACTAGTTAGAGGAGTCCTTTCTCTATGGACGCGATGAGCAAGGCCGCACGCGTCGGCCAAATTATCATTGGGATCGTTTACCTAATCGCCGGGGCGATGAAGGTGTGGGAGCCGGTGCTCTTTTACTGGGAATCCATCCCTTACATGCACATTCTCGGGTTGCCGCAGGACAACTGGGCGCTGACGACGGCCGCGGCCAAGGCGACTGCGCTCTTAGGCCCGGTTGAATTGGCCCTTGGCTTGGCGCTGGTGTGCAACTGGCGGCCTAAAATCGCCCTGCCGGCCGCCGTTTTGTTGACCGCGTACTTTACCGCGCTGATGGCCAAGGCTTGGGATATGGGTGCTTCGATTGACTGCGGCTGTTTTGGGACGCTGATCGAGCGCAGCCCTGGGGAAGCGGCCGTAGAAGACGGCATCATGCTGGCGGTGCTGCTCTTTGCGTGGTGGGGGATGCGCCGCAGTGCAAGCGGTGAGCCCGCCGCCGGTCGGCCCAATTGGTGGGGGGCGGGCGGCGTCCCGGTTTGGCCCGGGGCGAGTCGGGTGGTGGTCGGCGTGTTCTTCGCCGGACTGGCGCTCGGTAGTGTGCGGTTTTTTCCCGAACTGGAGCGCACCGAGCAGTCGGACCTCAAAAGCGGGGTGCGGCTGTCGGGCTTGGCGCTCAAGGGCGTGGAGGTCGATTTAATGCAGGGCGAATACTTGCTCGAATTGTTCAGTCCCAAGTGCAAATACTGCCAAGACGCCGTGCCCAAGATGAACGCCCTCGCCCAAGACCCCCAACTGCCGCGGCTCATCGCCCTGACCAATCACGCCCCGGACTCGCCCGATCTGGCCGATTTCAAGGAGCGGCTGCAACCGCGCTTTGACATTGCCACCATTTCGCAGACCGACTTCTTTCGCCTGACCTTTGGCCACGGCTATCCGCGCTTGGCCTATATCGCCGATGGGGTGGTGCAGCAGGTGTGGGAGCATAGCTACATGCCGACGCAAGCGCGGCTGCGAGAAAT
Organism: Candidatus Latescibacterota bacterium; assembly: GCA_965242865.1. Classification (GTDB taxonomy): domain Bacteria; phylum Latescibacterota; class UBA2968; order UBA8231; family UBA8231. The sequence goes on along the minus strand of CBDETK010000013.1, from coordinate 1,221,600 downwards.
CGCGGGTTCTTAGAAACCAATGGTGCTAGTGTTTTACAATAGACAACGGGACGAATCTGTTTTCATCAAGGAGGATTTTATGAACTCGTTTTTCAGCATGACCCGAATCGCCGGAATCGCCGCGGCGTGTCTGGCGGTGGCGGTCGTAGTCGGTTGCAGCAAGCGAGACAACCCCATGGCGACCGAACCCCCGGCGGCCGAACCCTCGGCCAAGCACGCCGCGGCCACGACCGGCCCCGACACCACCCAGACCGAAGCCACGGTCACGGCCACCCCGGACACCATCAGCAGTATGACGGCCGCCCAAGCGCGGGCAGAAATTGCCCGGCGCGAAATGCCTTATGCGGAGTGGGCGTTTCTGTTGTACGCGCAAACGGGCAATCTGGAGGCCGTCAGGCTATTCGTTGCGGCGGGGATGGACCTTGAAACGAAAACCCCGGAGGATGATTTTACGGCGTTGCACTATGCGGCGACCTATGGGCGTTTGGAGGTGGTCCAGTATCTGGTAGGGCAAGGGGCCACGGTGGACGCGACGGGCAGGAACGGCGAAACGCCCTTACTCTGGGCGTCGTGGAACGGTCATTTGGAGGTCGTCAAGTATTTGGTAGGGCAAGAGGCGAACATCCTCGCTTATACGTCCACAGGGACGGTTCGATCGTTAGCCCAAGATGAAGGGCACACCAGCGTAGTGACCTACATTGAAGGAACGGGGCAGGCGGAACTGACACGGCGCGGGATCGCTTATACGGAGGAGGCGTTTGTTGATTCGGCGGCGGCGGGCAATTTGGAGGTCGTCCAGTTATATGTCGTGGCGGGCGTGGCGATTGACACGACGGATTATCAACTGAGTGACGGCAATACCGCCCTTCACGACGCGTCGGCGGGTGGTCACTTGGAGGTGGTCCAGTATTTAGTGGAGCAAGGGGGGGCCAGCCTAACGGCGACAGACAGCGACGGCGGCGATACCGCCCTTCACGACGCGGCGACGGGTGGTCATTTGGAGGTCGTCCAGTATCTGGTAGGGCAAGGGGCCAGCCTAACAGCGACAGACAGCCAAAGCCGTACCGCCCTTCACGACGCGTCGGCGGGTGGTCATTTGGAGGTCGTTAAGTATCTGGTAGGGCAAGGGGCGAACATCCTCGCTTATACGCCCGTAGGGACGGTTAGAACGTTAGCCCAAGATGAAGGGCACACTAGCGTAGTGACCTACATTGAAGGACAGGCGCAGGCGGAACTGACACGGCGCGGGATCGCTTATACGGCGAGGGCGTTTGTTGATTCGGCGGCGGCGGGCAATTTGGAGGTCGTCCAGTTATATGTCGTGGCGGGCGTGGCGATTGACACGACAGGCACCTACGGCAATACCGCCCTTCACTTTGCGGCGAGTCGTGGTTCTTTGGCGGTGGTCCAGTATTTAGTGGGGCAAGGGGCCAGCCTAACGGCGCCGAACAACTCCGGCCGTACCGCCCTTCACGACGCGGCGGGGGGTGGTTCTTTGGCGGTGGTCCAGTATTTAGTGGAGCAAGGGGTCAGCCTAACGGCGACAGACAACCGAAGCAATACCGCCCTTCACGGCGCGGTGTGGGGTGGTTCTTTGGCGGTGGTCCAGTATTTAGTGGGGCAAGGGGCCAGCCTAACGGCGACGAACAACCTAGGCCAGACCGCCCTCCATAGAGCGGCGGGGGGTGGTTCTTTGGAGATGGCCAAGTATTTAGTGGGGCAAGGAGCCAGCCTAACGGCGACAGACAACGACGGCAATACCGCCCTTCACGACGCGGTGCGGGGTGGTTCTTTGGCGGTGGTCCAGTATTTAGTGGGGCAAGGAGCCAGCCTAACGGCGACAGACAACTCCGGCTGGACCGCCCTTCACGTGGCGGCGATCTATGGTCATTTGGCGGTGGTCCAGTATTTAGTGGGGCAAGGAGCCAGCCTAACGGCGACAGACAACTCCGGCTGGACCGCTAAAGGCGAAGCCAGCCGTTACGGTCATACCGCCGTAGTGACGTATCTCAATTCGGTGGGTGGCTAGCGCGTCCCTTTCGTCTTACAGTAGGTTGGGCGGCACTCGGTTCGGTTCAGGTGTCGCCCTTTTTTTTGGGTGCTGGGGCGTAAAAATCGCTTACGGGTCAAGGCGCATAACCGATTTTGGTCTCTGGCGTGGGTTTCGTTGGGGGCGCATTGTGCGAATTGGGGCTTTTTTGGCGGTCTTGGGCGGCCCAATGCTTTTTGAGTTCGGCCAGCACGTCAATTTCTTCGGGGAGCGGCAATTTGCTATCTGTTGGTTCTGCTTTCTTCTCAGAACGTTCTTTAGTGGGCGGCATTAACAGATAGCAAATTGCGGCAGCGGCTGGCGGGTATAGCGTGGGGCGGCAGGCGCGGGAACCAAGTGTGCCAGTCCCGCATCAGCCAGCGGTAAAACGCCCGTTTACCCCCGCCTTTGAGCGCATACAACACCCCTAAGGTGACCACGACCACCTCACTCGGATATAAGGACGCTCGCGGGTGTTTGGGCACGTCAAGCATTTGATTGTCAATGCGGTAGAATAGGGTTATTATAAACTCGGCCGTGGTCATCAGGACGCTCCGTGGCTGGAAGGTTGGATACAAATCCTTGTCCCAATCCCTCATGTCACTCGACAAAAGCATGAAACAAATCGCTCGTGATTTGGGGATTGACCTAGTGGAGTGATCGCCCATGAAGATATTTACCTACTCAGAAGCACGTCAGAATCTGGCCCGCCTGCTAACCCTTGCACAGAAAGAGGAAGTAGAAATTCGCACCAAAGACGGGAGCGTTTTTTCGCTCAAGGCCAAAGAAAGCGCAGCCAAATCGCCGTTTGACGTCCCGGGTGTCAATACGCAGGCTACCACGGGAGATATTCTGGATGCCATCAGGGCGTCGCGAGAAAAAATTGATGCTGGGGCATCGGGACTGGACGCGATATGGCGATGAGCCGGTTGGCCTTCTTGGGCGGCCCCAAGGCCGTCACCGCCGCTGAGGGCGACATTTTTAGCTGGCCGATCGTCACCGCTGAGGACGAAGCGGCCGTGCTGGCGGTGCTGCGGCGCGGGGCGATGTCGGGCTTGGACGTAACCCTCGCCTTTGAAGAGGACCTCAAGTCCTACTTTGGCTTGCAACACGCCCTCTGCCACAACACGGGCACGGCCGCGATTCACGCCGCGTTGTGGGCCTGCGGCGTCGGCGTCGGCGACGAGGTGATCTCGCAGAGCATGACCTATTGGGGCACGTCGCTCCCCGTGTTCTCGCTGGGCGGAACAGTCGTGTTTTCCGAGCTGGACCCCCACACCTTGACCATGGATCCCCACGACATTGAGCACCGCATTACCGAGCGCACCAAGGCGATCGTGCCCGTGCATTACTGCGCCTACCCAACCGATATGGACCCGATCATGGAGATTGCCGAGCGGCACGGGTTGAAGGTAATCGAAGACGTCTCCCACGCCCAAGGCGGCCGCTACAAGGGGCGGCTGCTGGGCACCATCGGCCACATCGGTGCCATGTCGATTATGTCGGGCAAGTCGCTGGCCTGCGGCGAAGGGGGCTTTGTGGTCACCGACGACCTCGCCCTGTACGAGCGCGTCGCGGCCTTTGGGCACTACCAGCGCACTCGCTCCCTGTCCGACCCCGCGCTGACGCCTTTTGCTGGGATGCCGCTGGGCGGGTACAAATACCGGATGCACCAGTTGTCTTCGGCCGTGGGCCGCACCCAACTGCGCCGCTACGACGAGCGGATGCAGGAGATTCAGCGGGCGATGAATTACTTCTGGGACTTGCTCGAAGGCGTCCCGGGGATCGAGGCGCATCGCCCCCGGGCCGACAGCGGCTCTACGATGGGCGGCTGGTACGCGGCCAAGGGGCTGTACGCGCCCGAGGAGTTGGGCGGCCTGCCGGTCGAGCGCTTCTGCGCCGCGGTCACCGCCGAGACCGGGGCGTACAAAATCGTGCCTGGGGCCAATGAGCTGATGCACCTGCATCCGGTGCTCAACGAGGCCGACATATACGGCCACGGCCAACCCACGCGCATTGCCCACGCCAACCGCGACCTGCGGCAGGGGCCGGGCAGCCTGCCGGTGACCGAGCGCATGCCCGGCCGCATCTATTCGATTCCGTGGTTCAAGCACTACGACGCCAAAGTCATCGAGCAATACGCCGCGGCCTTCCGCAAGGTGGCCGAGTGCGCCGAGGAGTTGCTGTGATGGGCGATCCCCTGAGTGCGCGGCTGTTTGGGTACGGGGTGCCGTATCGGGTGGAGGTGGATGCGGGAGGGGCTGTGGTGCCGCGGCCTACGGATGCAGCCGGCGAAGCCGAGCGCTTGGGCCGCGCCTTGCGCCAACTGCGCGGGGAGGGTGCCGGCGCGACCGATGCCCACTGGGCCTATTCGCTGCCTTTTGGGCGGTGTGGGGTCCGAGGGCGGCCTCGCGAGCACATCATCGCCCACTTCTGCGCGGAGGCGCGTTTAGACGTGCTCTCCATGGACGGGCTGAAAACGCAACCGCTCGCCGCGGGCGAGATCGCCGATATTGAGCCGGGGAGCGTCGTCCGGCTCTGCGCCCGGCCTTTGCAAAACCACCACGTGCTCGTGGCGTTCCAAACCGAGGACCGCACGCCCCTGTTGGGCCACGCCGCGCCCTTCACCCTCGACGGCGCGGTGCCCGACGACTGGCGCGAGCGCGTCGTGAAGACCCACGCAGCGTTTGACGCGGCCGCGGCGCAGGCGTCCGTTGGCGAGCATCGGCCCCTGCTAGAACGCTTTTTTGCGGCCATGGCGAAAAAGCTGGCCGACGACCCGGCAATCCCCGCTGCCCAAGCGCGGGCGCGGCGCGCGGGGTCGTATGCGGTTGCCGCCGAGCAAGCCCTTTTCGACCGCCAGCGCGCCTTGCTCAACGAAGCGGTCCTCGCCCGCATCCGCGACCAAGACGAGGCCGTGTTCCGCTTTCCGGGCATGTTCGGCGGGGTCGCGCCGCTGTTTAGCCTAGTGGACTGAGGGCGGCCCCTGCTGCCGCTTTTTGCTCGCGCTGGCTGGTTCTTCAGATACGACGACGAGATTATCCAGATGAAACGCGAGCAAGGGCCTAGTTATGAGCAAGCGCGAGAAAGCTCTCTGATGCCTTTGCTGGTCTTGGAGCGTTCTGCGTACTCACCCAATCAATGCGTGTTCTGCGATAATGAATTCGGCATTTGGCTGTATCGGGCTAATTGTCTCGAGTTTTTGGATGGGATCATCGGCAAATACCCGGAGGGCAAATTCGATATGATATTTGCCGACCCGCCCTATTTTCTTTCCAATGGCGGGATTACCTGCCACGCTGGAAAAATGGTGAAGGTCGATAAGGGGAAGTGGGACCAATCCAAAGGCCCAGCAATAAATCACGAGTTCAATACCGCTTGGCTATCGAGGTGTCAAAGCGCATTGAAAGCCGACGGAACGATCTGGGTGTCTGGAACCCAACACGTCATTCACTCGGTGGGGTATGCGATGCAGCAGTTGGGGATGAAGATTCTCAACGACATTACGTGGGAAAAGCCCAATCCCCCGCCCAATCTGTCTTGCCGCTATTTTACGCACGCCACGGAAACCATTATCTGGGCCGCTAAAAACGAAAAGTCAAAGCACTGTTTTAATTATGCCAAGATGCGGGAATTGAACCACGGCAAACAGATGAAATCGGTATGGTCGTTTAAGCCTCCTAACAAAAAAGAAAAGAAATTTGGCAAACACCCCACCCAAAAGCCTATCGCGCTCCTAGAGCGGATCATCATGGCATCGACAAACGCGGGCGACTTGATCTTCGATCCTTTTTCTGGCAGTTCAACCACGGGCGTAGCTGCCGTGAATCTCGGACGGAGATTCGTGGGGACCGAACTCGAACCGGAGTTTATCGCTCTGTCCGTAGAACGCTTGAGGGACTCGATAAATAACCGGCACTCGTCCTTAGATTTTGCGTGAGGAGATACTCAATGGAACGGGAAACTGCAATCAGCAAGCTGAAATTGCTAGAGGGACGGGATTTGGTTCCACTCGCCGCTCAATATGAAGTGAACATTTGGATAGGGGATAAGAAGAACAAAGGATGGGCCGGTCATCTGCTTGAAAGGTACTTGGGGCTTCCCATCAATTCGGCGCAGTCACCTAACTTCGGATCGTGGGAACTAAAAATTGTCCCATTGAAAAGGCTTGCTGATGGTCGCATCAGGGTTAAGGAGACGATGGCTATTACAATGATCGATCCGGTCAATGTCAAAAGTACCCCCTTTGAACAAAGCCACTTGCTTACAAAACTGAAAAGAGCAGTGATTTGCGCCAGATTATTCGAGTCTCAAGACGAGAACCGATCTATTTTGATGCACGTATCGGCCTTTGATCTCAATAACGCGGCGTATTACGAGCAAGTAAAGGAAGATTATGAAGAAGTGAGAAGCTGCATTGCAACCAAGGGGTTTGAACATCTAACCGGCAGAATGGGGGTGCTGGTTCAGCCGCGAACCAAGGGAGCCGGGCACGGCAGCACGAGTCGAGCTTTCTATGCGCGAACCCAATTCGTCGCAAAGATGCTTGGAATCGGGTAGGGCCGCACCGCAGGAAGATCCGTTGCGGAGAAAAGCACATTTCAGAGGATCGACTACATGCATCATCTAAGGAATTACAAGGGATTCGCCGACGCCCGCATTGATCTGTTCAGACCATTCAGTCTGCTGATCGGCCCCAACGGATCGGGAAAGAGCAATGTCATTGAGGCCATCGACCTGCTGTCCTTCGTCGCCCGCGGTCAGCCGCTCTACGAGATCAGCGACCTTGGGAGGGGAAGTGGTGGCCTCGAAGTACGGGGCGGATTACAGGCTTGTGCCCGGGAGGGGAAAGATCGGTTCCAACTGGGTTTTTCAGCAAGTATAAAGTTAGAAGGCCGGTCACACTCGCTTCTGTACGAAGTTGAAATCTGTACACGACCGCATCCGCAGATTATCGGTGAGAAACTCAAGGTTGGAGCCCGGACGCTATATGAGACCCAACCTAAACAGCTATATTCTATATCCCCCGATCTGACGGTTCGATCGATGCTGTCGCAATACCGAGAATTCGCCGCCTCGGATAATCCATCGCACAAAAGCTGGCTTCAGGCCGTACAGACCGTCATGTTGCACCTACAAGCGTCTTTTGTCTTTGATCCCGATCCCAAGCTAATGCACAGTTATGAGCGCGTTGGCGACACCATTCTGAAGAGGAATGGGTCCAATCTGTCAGCCGTTTTGTATGGACTCAGCACGGGAGATGACGAGCAGCAGGCGATTTTACAGCGACTCCTCGAGAAAATTCGTCAGTTGCCTGACGAGCCATACCAGAATTTCGACTTCACGCTAACGGATTTGGGAGACGTGATTTTCGGCTTTCAGGAGCGTTCGGGATACAAGGTTGATGCGCGTGTTCTGTCCGATGGAACTCTGCGAACGCTGGCGATTCTCACCGCGTTTGAGACGGTCGCCAAAGGCTCTCGTATCGTCATTGAGGAATTTGATAACGGACTGCATCCCAGTCGAGTTGGGGTACTCACTAAGGCGATTGCCGAAATCGCCAAGAATCGTCGTTTGCAGGTTTTAGTAACCACGCACAATCCAGCCACTATGAACTTCCTCACGCGAGAACAGCTAGACGGAGTGGTCGTATGCACTTGGGACGCCGAGAATAAGAGTGCCACCCTAGTTCGGCTCGACGAACTGCCCCGATACGATGAGTTCCTAGAGCGCGGTCGTCTTGGCGATCTCGTGACGCGCCGAGTTATCGATCAGTATCTGGCTCCAGAATTTGAGGAGCAGCGTCAGAAAAAGGTGCTGGCTTGGCTGGAGAGCTTGTCGTAATGGCCATTCCTGTTTACGTGATCGATACGAGTTATCTCTGCGAGCTTTTTGCCGTGCCCCGCTATTCCACAGAGGAAGCAATCTCCGAGGTAAAAAGACGTTTTGCCGTAGCGGTAGAGGCTAAGGCGAGACTGTACGTTAGCCTGCCGACTATCTTTGAACTGGCAGGCCACATCGCCGATATACCAGAGAGTAGATCACGCAGGAAGCTATCGGTGGATCTCAGGGATGTCGTGTTCACTAGCATCCGCGAAGGCCAACCTTGGAGTCTATTGCCAGCAATTAACGAGGACGCAGTAAAGGGACTCCTAGAGGGTTTTGTTCGATACTCCCCTGAAAAAGGAATCAGCCTTGTTGACACCATTCTCATCGACGAGGCTAACCATCTCCGCAAGACGAGGTATAAAGGCCCAACATGGCGAGTACACATCTGGACAAAGGATCAAAGGATCAAGGCGCGAGAGCCGGACAGTGAACCGAATGCTTTTCTCGGCTGAGAAGGGACTCTACCTAAGTACGCGACACTTGCTTTGAGTATGCCTTTTCTGGTGTTCTCGCTGCATCCGGGATCGAGGGCGTCCAGCCCTCGGCGAGGGCAAGATGCCCACAGAAAGGATACGCTCTATGATCAACAAAGGCGGGCGGCAAGAAGGCGATATTGATCTCAGGATTCGGCGGCCGTTCTAGCAGCCTCTGCGCTACGTGATTTGCGACGAGAACATCCCGAACGTGCGGAAGGCGTCCATGGACGGCGTGTTGACGTGTAGCGTCGAATGCACGGTTGAGCTGCGGAAACAGCAGTAATCCCAACCTCGCGGTGTCGCTTGGGTGCCGCGAAATTCACTTTACTATCCCAGAAAGGAGAACCCCATGAAGATCACGAGCTTGCTCTTGCTGCTTGCTCTTGCTGCTTGCTCTAGTCCGACGAAAACTGAGAAGAGAAGAATAGACACCCCACAACGGCTTAGCGTGGAATATGAGATACCGCGTAAAGAGATATGTTCGCCCGCGGATGTCGCCTTTTTGGGGTCATGTGGAACGGAACCTAGGCGAGAAGGTGAAATTTTATATGTATTATTTCGCTTTAATTGGTCTCCAGTTCCCTATGCAAAAGAGTATTCGCTGGTCGCAGAGGACGCACATGTTATAGATATAACATCCTCAACGTACCTTCGGGTAACCATTCCGATAGAGATGGGAAGTTCGAGAGATATTTCTTTCTCTGTAACTGCTTATCCCGCAGACCCTACGGTGTTTGAGCCGTCGCTACCTAAGACAGTTAAGGTAACTGTCAAAGAAGGGGACTAAAAGCTCACTCATTCCCTCGCGGTGCGGTACTAGCAACTTGGCTGGCTTCGTGCCGGGGGACGCTTACTCAAGTAGGATCAAGATGGAGACACTCAGTCTGGCGGTAATCAACGACGTCATCGGCGACGCTCTCAAAAAGATCAAAGTAGACTCCGATGGCTCAGGTGATCTTTTTGCTGGTACAATAAAATGGAAATCTTCGGATTCGGATAAGTTAGATCCGTCCGAGATTTCCATTTTGCTAGGCAGCAAAATTCCGGCTCGGACAATACGGCGTCTATCGGCGAGGACGAAGGTGCATATCACTGGCACATTAAGCGGAATACCTAGTGGACGCAACACCCTAGGTACGTTGGATTGCATAGGTGCTGTACATGTGAGCTTTCTGCTTTTCGTCGAGGACAAGGAGTAAAAAGATCCCTCATCCCCCGCGGCGCACTGCTGGCAACTTGGCCGGCTTTGTGCCGCGGGGGAATTATCAACTAGAAAGGAGAAAGACGGTGAACAAATTAACAAAAGAAGACATAGGTAAGCGCATTGATCTTCTTGAGGATTTTCTGAGAAATTTAGAAGAACTCCTTATTAAGGGAGGGGACCCAAGTAACGAGGAGAGGCTTCGGCGTCGGGTCAACAGGTTGCTGGTTCCTACAAAAGAAGCTGTCAATAGAGCCGGTGTGGAGATACCTCTTTGTCACCTTGAAGGTCAAGTTTACGCAGGGAACTATGATCCCTTTGACAATCTTTTTCAGGGCATCGCCAGCACCGCAATAGCCAAAGCTGTGATAGATTGCGTAGATAGGGCCATCGGTTTCTATCAACTAATCCAGCAAGACCCTAGCATGGACTTTTCTAATCCCATGGAGGGCATGGAGATTAGGGCGGCCATAAAGCGAGCATTACGAACCCATTTTATTGAAAATGAGCCCAGTGAAGAGAAAAAAGTTCAAGATGCTGTTGAGGCCATATTGACAACCATAGGAGTCTCTTATACAAGAGAAAAAGAGACTAGTCCAGTAGGCGAAAAAGCCTTTAAGCCCGATTTTGTTGTTGAGGGCGAAGGGATGGCGATTGAAGTGAAGCTCGCAAAAGGTGGGCACGGAGCCCCGAAAATCCAAGAAGAAATAAGTGCCGATATTCATGGTTATCGGCAAAGGTGGCCTCGTGTTCTATTTGTCATCTATGATTTGGGGACAATAAGAGACCCAGAAAAGATACGAGATGACAATGAGAAAACACTCGGGGTCTTTGTTGAGATTGTCAAACACTAATCCTCCATATAATCCTCTTTCTCGAAAGGGGCGTCCCAATGACCCAACCTAACTTCAACGTCACTCCCGGCACCGGCTTCCACATGGACAACCTGCTGGCCTTGCGCGGCATGAACTCGTCCATCATCGACCTGATCGCCATGGACCTGCCGTTCAACACGGGCCGTAACCGCGAGGCTGTCGGCGGCCAGTATTCCGACCAGTGGTTTTGGGTCGAGAAAATCCACGGCCCGTGGATGGAGCAGATCAAGGACTCCAACCGCGCCATCGTCGAAGTCATTGAAGCGGCGATGCACACGCACAGCGAGAACCTCGGTGCGTTCCTGTGCTTTCTCTCGGTGCGCCTGATTGAGTTCCGTCGGGTGCTCAAGGATAACGGCAGCATCTACTTCCACTGCGACCCGATGGCGATCCATTACATCAAGGGGGTGATGGACGTGATCTTCGGGGCGAAGAATTTTCGCAACGAGATTGTGTGGAAGCGGCAAACATCCAACAATGCGGTCACTAAGAGCTACGGGAAAACCTCGATCTTTGGCCGGCTGGTCTCGGGTGTCGTGTAGTAAAGGACTCTACTACATGCGCCTATCGTGGAATGCAATTCGCGCCTGCGCCGCCCAAAATTTTTCGCACTCAAGCGGTGCAATTAACCTACTGAACGGAGAAGAACGCAATGGCAAAAAGGAAAATTCGCGTCGGCCTGATCGGCTGTGGCGGCAACATGCGCGGTGCCCACATTCCCCGGCTGCAAGCCGATGGCCGCGTCGAGTTGGTGGCGGTCGCCGATCCAGAAGAGGCGTCGGCCCGGCAACTGCTAACAGCGTGGGGTGCTGACGCCGCGTATTACGCGGACTACCGGCAGATGATTGGCGCAGACGCGCTCGATGGGGTGCTGATTTCTTCGCCGCATTCGACCCACTACGCGCAGGCGCGCTACGCGCTAGAGCGCGATTTACATGTTTTGGTCGAAAAACCCCTGACCACGAAGGCGCGGCACGCCCAAGCCCTAGTTGAGCTGGCGACCGAGCGGGAGCGCGTGTTGGTCGTCAGCTATCAGCGCAATTTTTACCCGGCCTATACGTACGCGCGGGAACTGGTGCAGAAGGGCGTCCTCGGCGAGATCAAGGCGGTCGTCGCTTACGTGACGCAAAATTGGGGCGGCAAGGGCTGGCGAATGGTGCCCGAACTGGCCGGAGGCGGGATGTTCATGGACACCGGCAGTCACTTGGTGGCCGCAGTGCTGTGGATCACCGGCTTGACGCCGGTAACGGTGGCGGCCTTCATGGCCAAGCGGGGCAAGCGAGTGGATATGGATGCCGTGGTCAATGCGCGGTTTCGCGGCGGTGCGCTGGGGGCGTTGAGCTTTGTCGGCAGCGCGAGCCGGCACGACGAGCGGCTGGCCATCCACGGCGACGAAGGGACCTTGGTCTTTCATCTACACCAGTGGCGGGTGCGCGAAGTGTTGCTGAACGGGGAGCCGCTGGAGGTGCCAAAGCGAGTGCGGGAGGACACGCCGGACGCGGCCTTTTTGCGCTGGATTCGCAACGGCGGCAAGGGCTATGAGCGGCCAGATTTTGCCGTGGCAGTAGCCAAGTTTACCGAAGCGGCGTATCGGTCGCTGGGCGACCGCCCGGACGGGGGCATCTACCGCGTCAGCCCGGCCGATGTAGCCCAGTTTACCAAAGCGGCACCGAAGCAGCGATGATCGCGTACGCGCCGCTCGTCGGCGAGCTAGACCAGCAGGTTGAGGGCGTGCTGACGCGCCAAGTGCTGGACGCAGATAGCCCTTATTGCGGTGGCTTTGTCGATCGAGACCGGCTGGCCGGCTCTAGCGGCATCAGCGCGGTCGCGCCCCTTGGCTACGCCTATCTGCTGCCCGAGTCGCGCCACTACCGGAGCGAGGTGCTCTTGCAGCGGATAAGGTTGGCGGCTGAGTTTGCCCGCCGGCACCGCCGGCCATCGGGCTGCTTTGATCTGCTGACCACCAATTTCGACTCCGCCCCGGACGCCGGCTTTGTGGTGCAGGCCATTGCCCCGGTCGTGGTTGCGGCGCGGCAACAGGCCCCAGACGACGCGGGCGCGGCCGAGATCGCGACCGTTTTGGGCGAGCTCATCCAGACCGCGGCCCCGGGCATGGCCCACGGCGGCTTCCACACGCCCAACCACCGCTGGGTGCTGGTCGCGGCCTTGGCCCAAGCCCAAGCCCTCTATCCCGAGTTGGCGGTGAGCGCGACCGTGGACGCGTACCTCGGCGAAGGCATTGATATCAACGCCGATGGCGAGTACAGCGAGCGGAGCACGGGCGTGTACAATGCCGTAGTCAACCGCGCCTTGATCCGCGCGGCCCACGTGCTCGCCCGGCCCGACCTGCTGGCACCTGTGCGGCGCAACTTGGACTTGTCCTACCATCTCCTCCACGCCGACGCGACCGCCGTGACGAGCATTTCCAAGCGGCAGGACCGCGATACGCGAGCCGTGCCGACCGGTTTGGCCGACAGCTATCACGCCTTGGCCCATTTAGACGACAATGGCCTGTACGCGGCCGTGGCCGACCTGTTGGTGGAGCGCGGCCGCAGCGGTTTGGTCTGTCTGCCCAACTACGTCCTGCATCCCGAGTGGCGAGCGACGTGTATAGAGCGGACGCCCTTGCCCGAGCACTACAGCCGCGTCTATCCAGTCTCCGGTCTGTGGCGGGTGCGTCGGGGCGCGGTCAGCGCTACGGCCGCAGCCGGCCTGACCGCGCCCTTTAGCGTGGTCTGCGGGCAGGCCGAATTGGCCGCAGTCAAGCTATCATCGACCTATTTTGCCACCGGGCAGTTCGTAGGTGAAGCGTTTGCCGCGGCGGATACCGGAGTGCGAATGCAGCACAAGGGCCGCAACCGCATCTATCCAGAAAGAGACTACGTGGGGGGGATTTACTGGCTGCCGATTGACGAGCCAGTCAATGCCGACAACTGGGTGGAAGTGCGGGGCCGGCGGGCGATATACGAGTTGCCGCCGCTAACAGTCGAGCTGCACATCGAGGAAGTGACCGGCGGTTTTGACCTCCACATTGGCACCGCAGGGGGCGTTGATGGAGTGCCCTTTCAGATTGAGGGGGTCTTTGCGCCGGGCGGAACCTTGGAGATGGACAGCGCGCTCGTCGAAGGCCGCGCCGGGCACACGGTCTTTCTCAAAGCGGGCTACGCGCTCTACCGGGTGGGCGACGACGCCATCCGCATCGGCCCGGGGGCCATGGAGCACACAATGGGGCGGATGCGCAATAGCGAGATCGACGAGGGGCGTTTGCGGGTGCTCATCGCCCTGCGGACGCCGGGGGCGCGGACGTTGGAAATTCGCTGTGGGCCGTGGTCGGACGCGCGCGGCGGGTTTTTGTAGGCTTGAGATTCACACGGCGTAAGACACCGAGCTGTCGGCGCGTAGCGGCGTGGAAGCGTTGTTGATGGGTTTGTAGGGCGTCTGGTCGATTAAATTCGCGTCTAGCGCTATGCCGAGGCCCGGGGCTTGGGGAATCGGGATGTACCCGCCCTCGCGCCGATACGCGCACTGATAGACCGCGTTGTGCGGGGCTTCGTCGCCCTTGGTGTATTCCTGCGTGATAAAGTTGGGAATTGAGGCGTCGAGGTGCAGGGAAGCCGCGGTCGTCAGCGGCCCCAAGAAGTTGTGGGTCACGACCGCGCAGTGATAGGCTTCGCCGATGGCGGCGATTTTTTTGCAATGCGAGAGGCCGCCCGCCAAGGCCACATCCGGCCGCAAATACTGGGGACCGCCCTGTTCCAACAACTCGCGAAACTCCCAGATAGACACGAACCGCTCGCCGTTGCCAAAGGGCACGGTGGATTTCTGCGCGATGTGGGCTTGGGCCGAGACGCTGTCGATTTGGATCGGGTCTTCGAGGAAGAAGACGTGGAAGGGCTTGAGGGCCTCGGCGAGGGCCAAGGCGACCATGGGCGTCAGCTTGCGGTGCAGCTCGATGATCAGGTCCAGATCCGGGCCGCCGGCTTCGCGGGCGGCCGCGGTCAGCTCGACCGCGGTTTGGATCATCCGCGCTTGGCCCTTGTCGTGGCAGTCCGTGGTGATGGGGTCGAACTTGATGGCGGTGAAGCCCTCGGCGACGGCCGCTTGGGCGGCGTTGAAGTTGGCTTCGGGCGTGGCCCCGCCCGACAGCAGGTGCAGGCGAATTTTGTCGCGGACGTTGCCGCCCAATAGCTCCCACACTGGGACCTCAAAGTGCTTGCCCTTGATGTCCCACAACGCGATATCTACGGCCGAGACAGCCCCCATGACGACCGTGCCTCTGAAGGGGGCCATGCGGTAGAGGTGCTGCCAGTGGTGCTCGATGCGGAGGGGGTCTTGGCCGATGAGGTAGTCTTTGAAAACCTCGACGATGCTCTGCACGGCCGTGGGATAGCCCCAGCAGGCGGTTTGGCCAAGGCCGGTTAGGCCAGTGTCCGTGGTGATGCGGACGACATAGCCGTTGCCGAGCAGGAGGGAGTCGATCTGTTCGATTTTCATGTTATGCTCCGTATATTAAATCGCAAAGGGCGAGTACCTTATCTTTATCAAAACTGCGCGGCCGCGCAAGCAAGGAAGGCATAGTATGGCACATTTGCGATTTGCAGCACCTGTGGAACAGCGGGTGGCCCTGATTACGGGGGGCGCCCGCGGCATTGGGGGGGCGGCCGCGTTGCGCTTGGCCGAGGCCGGCCGGCACGTCGTCCTCGTCGATGTGCTGGCCGAGCCGGCGCGGGAGCGGGTGCGGGCGATCGAGGCCCTGGGGCAGCAGGCGCTCTTTGTCGAGACGGACGTGACCGACGAGGGGCAGGTGCATGAGGCGGTGGCCCAGGCGGTGGCGGCTTTTGGGCGGCTGGATATTCTGGTGTGCAGCGCCGGGGTCTTGGGGTGGGAAAAGCCCTTTTTCGAGCAACCAGCCGCGCAGTTTGCCAAAGTCATGCAGATCAATGTCCACGGGGTGTACTACGCGCATCAGGCGGCGGTCCCGCACATGCTCGAGCGAGGGTGGGGTCGTTGCGTGACGATCTCCTCTGGGGCGC
The DNA here is from genome assembly GCA_965242865.1 of Candidatus Latescibacterota bacterium. GTDB lineage: Bacteria > Latescibacterota > UBA2968 > UBA8231 > UBA8231. The sequence continues at coordinate 1,206,097 of CBDETK010000013.1, read as the reverse complement.
GCCACGGCAGCCCCAATCAAGTGCCGTACTCGGTGTCCAAGGGGGCGGTTTGGTCGTTTATTCAGGCGCTGGGCGATGCTTGGCCACGGCAGGGGGTGTTCGTCAACGGCGTCGAGCCGGGTCGGGCCTTGACCGACATGGTCGTACCGCGCTTTGACGAGGCGCACCTGCGCGCCCCAGGCACCCCGATCGGACGCTACTCGGACGCGGAGGAAGTGGCCGAGGTGATTGAGTTTTTGTGCTCGGAGCGAAATACGTACACCACCGGGTCGGTGTGGAGTGTGAAGGGGGGCAAGGGATGAGGAGAGTGCCAAAAGTGATTGAATTACAATAAGACGCGGAAAGGAGGAACCCTTATGAACGCGATCGATACTATAGAAGACTTGATGCAAATTTTGGACGAAAATCCCGAGTGGCTCGAAGCCATGCGTGCGCGGCTGCTGACGCGCGAATTGCTCGAACTGCCCGAAAAGTTGACCCAGCTCGCCGCAAGAGTAGATACACTCGCGGCCAAGATGGACCGCTTTGTCGAGGCGACGAACCAGCGATTTGACCGCCTCGAAACGAAGGTGGATGGCCTTGAAACGAAGGTGGATGGCCTTGAAACCAGAGTGGACCGCCTCGAAACGAAGGTAGATGACCTCACAACCGAAGTGAGTGTCCTCGGAACGAAAGTGGGCGACCTCACAACCGAAGTGGGCGACCTCACAACCGAAGTGGGCGACCTCACAACCGACATGGGCCGCCTCGGAACCAGAGTGAAGTCTATCGAGGATAGCGTGGGCCTGCTCAAAGGGGCTCATGCCCGCAATGCCGCGCTCGGAGAGGCGAGTTCAATCGCTCGGGAGATGGGTCTCCTGCGCACGAAAGACCTCAGCAGGGATGATCTGTGGACCCTGATCGACCGCGCCGACCTGAGGGGTATTCCTGCAAACCAACTGAAGAGTTTTCGCCGGGCCGACCTGATTATGGAAGCCACCGATTCGGAGGGCGAAATTTACTACATCGCCGTAGAAATCTCTTTTACGGCCAACGGGCGAGACACCACGCGGGCCATGCGCAACGCCGAATTTTTGACGCGGTTCACCGGCAAGCAAGCTCATGCGGCGGTCGCAGGTCGGTATCGAGACAACCGGATTCAGAGCTACATTGAGTCTGGGGAAATATTCTGGTATCCGCTCGATCCGGAAGTATTGGATGCAGAATGATCGCGATTGAAGCAGAGCGCGTACCCGGGCGCGGTGGGAAGCCCAAACTAGACTAGACTAGGAGAAACCATGGAGTACGTGCGATTGGGACGAGCTGGGGTCAAGGTCTCGCGGCTGTGTTTGGGCACGGCCTTCCGGGGGTACTGGCACGGGCACACAGACGAGGCGACCGCGGTGCGCACGGTGGAGACCGCCCTCGACTTGGGGTGCAATTTCCTCGATTGCGCCAACTACTACTTTCAGGGCCGCTGCGAGGAGTTGTTGGGCACGGCCATCCGGGGCAGGCGCGACGATTTGGTGCTCACGACCAAGGTCTGGAGCCCCATAGGCGACGGCCCCAACGACCGCGGCTTGTCGCGCTTTGCCATCCTGCGCGAGATCGAGCGGTCGCTCAAGCGCTTGGGCACGGACTACGTCGATATCTACTTGCTGCACAACTGGGATCCCGACACCAAACTCGACGAGACCCTGCGGGCGTTTGACGACTTGGTGCGGCAGGGCAAGGTGCGCTATGTGGGCGCCTGCAATTTTACCGCCGCCCAAGTGGTGGAAGCGCTGTGGGCGGCCGATCGCGGGGGGCTAGACCCATTGTTCACCTTACAAAATCAGTACAACCTATTGCAGCGCTGGGAGGTGGAGCCGGAATTGTTGCCTTTGTGTCGGCAGTACGGCCTCGGGATGATGACCTATAGTCCGCTGGCTGTCGGCCTGTTGAGCGGCCGCTTTCGGCGCGGGCAAAAGCCGCCGGCCGATAGCGCGTGGCAGGACGACCGGCGTTTTGCCGCGGCGCTGAGCGACCCCGCCGAGCGCATCGTGCAGAAGCTGACCGAGATCGGTCGAGCACAGGACAAGACCCCGGCGCAGGTCGCCATCGCTTGGATACTGGCCAACGAGGACGTCACCGCCCCGATCATCGGCCCCGACCGCCCCGAGCACGTGGAGGAGGTCTTTGGGGCGTTGGAAGTGGAGTTGGGGGATGGGGAACGAGCGGAGTTGGACGCGCTCTCGCGCTGGACGCCTTTGGCGCGGACTCATTAGCGGCGACTGGCTCTGCTTCCGTCGGCTCCTACAGGTCAGAGGTGCTTTTTGTCGGCAATTTCAACCCCATACACCGAAAGGCTTTTTCATGGCCGCAGTGCAAGACATTCTAGTATTTTTTCAGACCACGCCCGCGCTCGACGCCCAAGTCGTCGCTTGGGCGCGCTACGAAGCCTCCAAGGGCACGGGCCTAGGCGACTTGGTCGAGGAGAGCGATCCTCCCTACCACAACGCCATGGCGGCCATGCGCGATGGCTGGCAAGTCATCCAGATGTCGGAACTCAAACATCGCTCGCCCCAAGAGGGCTATGAACTGGGGCCGCTGCCCTACCAGATCGTGTTGTCGAAATTCAACGAGCTGCAACAAGAGAAAGGAGCCCCATCGTGAAAGAGCATCTTTTGAACTCAAAGCAGATGGCGCAATTTGTCGCCTCGGGGTATTTGAGGTTTGAGGAAATGGTGCCCAAAGAGCTGTGCCGAGCCTGCCTCGAGGAAATGCGCCACAATAAGGGCTATCTCGCCGTGGGGACCCCCTTTGAGGAGACGTGGCCGAAAGGCACGGCTTTGGGCGATGCGTTCCGCCTGCCGCAGGTGCAGGGACTCATCCACTCCTTGGTCGGCCCCGATCCCCTGTACGACCACCACGCCGCCCACTTGACCAAGGCCGAGCAAACCAAAGGCCCCAATATGCACCAAGACTCGGTCATCGACTTCCGCGACCATTACTTCGATATCCAGCTATCGCTGTTCCCCGCGGATACAACCGACGAGATGGGCGGGACTTTCTTGGTGCCGGGAACGCAATTCCGCAATGTGCGCACCGGGGAGATCGCCATTTACCACCACATGCGGGGCAAGGTCTGGGCGACCTGCCCGGCCGGGACCATGTACGTGTGGAACACCCGCGTCTGGCACGGGGCGCGCAGCAACTACACGGACCGGGATCGCTTCATGTACAAGTTGCGGCTCAACCCGACGCGGCCGCAGGTCTGCACCTTTGACACCGCGGATCTGGCCGATCCTGAAATCGGCCGCATCCTGTCGATCAACCACGGCTGGGAGGGCAACGAGCACCGCTACGAACTGATGCAGCGCGTGCGCTTGTGGCGCTTTGTCTCCGACCAGCCAAACTACGATGTGGGCGAGCGCTTCATGCGGCGCATTGAGTACCAGCCCGGCGAGGCGGCCGGCTAGACAGCACCCCCAGGGCATGGCCATAGAAAGTCCAGTGCTGTTGTCGTCCTATGCCCGCTGCGGGCCGGAGCGCTCCTTTGCGTTTGTCCAGCCGGCGGGTGAAATCGCGGCCGTAGCGGCAGACGAGGTGCGCCCGGCCCTCAGCGCGGTGGACCGGGCGGTAGCCCAAGGGCTACACGCGGTGGGCTTTGTCTGCTACGAGGCCGCGGCCGGTCTGGACTCGGCCTTCACCACCCACCCCGCTGACGCGCTTCCCCTAGTGTACTTTGGTCTGTTTGCGGAGCGGCAGCCGGTGGCCGCGCCACGCGATGGCTTGGGCTCCTACGAGCTGGGCGAGTGGCGGCCGTCGGTGTCGCGGGCGGAATACGAGGCCGCCATTGCGCGCATCCGCGCCTATATTGCGGCCGGCGACACGTACCAAGTCAACTACACCTTGCGCTTGCACAGCCGCTTCCGCGGCGATCCGCGGGCGCTGTACCGCGACCTGGGACAAGTACAGGAATCCGCGTTGTGCGCGTATTTCGACTTGGGGCGGCACGTGCTGATCTCGGCGTCGCCCGAGCTGTTCTTCCGCCTGCACAACGGGCGTTGCACAGTGCGGCCCATGAAGGGCACCCGGCCGCGGGGGCGCTTTGCGGCCGAGGATCAGCAGCGGGCCGACGCCCTGCAAAATTCCGCCAAGGACCGCGCCGAAAACCTGATGGTCGCAGACATGTTGCGCAACGACTTGGGGCGGGTCTCGCAAGTCGGCAGCGTGGCGGTGCCGGCCCTGTGGTCGGTCGAGCGCTATCCCACGGTTTGGCAGCTAACTTCCACCGTGACGAGCCAACTCAAAGCCGGCGTGTGCTTGCCCGACCTTTTGGCCGCGCTTTTCCCCTGCGGCTCGGTGACCGGCGCGCCCAAGGTGCGGACCATGGAAATCATCGCCGAGCTGGAGCGCGCCCCGCGCGGCATTTACACCGGCTGCATGGGCTATGTGTCGCCCGGGCCGGAGGCGTGCTTCAACGTGGCGATTCGCACGGCGCATCTCGACCGCGAAAAGGGCCAGCTCGAATTTGGCGTGGGCGGCGGGATCGTCTGGGCCTCGTCCGCGGCCGAAGAATACGCCGAATGCCTCGTCAAGGCCGAGGTCTTGCGCGCCCGGCCGCACCCGTCTTTTGAACTGCTGGAGACGTTGCTGTACGAAGAGGGGTCTTACTTTTTGTTGGAGAAGCATTTAGAGCGATTGTCTCAGTCGGCGGCGTACTGGGGATTTCGCTATGCGGACGACCGCGTCCGAGCGCGGCTACACACCGCGACTCACGCTATGGAGGGCCGGTGTAAGGTGCGCTTGTTGCTTGCTCGCAGCGGCGCGGTGCGCTTGCAGCACGGTCCGCTCGCGCCGGGGCGACCGCTGCGGGTGGGCCTAGCTCGCGCGGCCGTAGATAGTGCCGATCCCTTGCTGTACCACAAGACGACCCACCGGGCCGCGTACGACCGGCAGTTGGCGGCCCGCCCGGATTGCGACGATGTGGTGCTGTACAACGAGCGCGGCGAGCTGACCGAGTGCTGCATCGGCAACTTGGTGCTGGAGCGCGGGGGCGTCCGCTCCACGCCCCCGGTTGAAGCCGGGCTGTTGGCTGGCACGTTCCGCGCCGAGCTCTTGGCGCAGGGCCAGCTCTGCGAACGCCCGTTGCCCATCGGCGAACTGGCGCGGGCCGACGCCGTCTATATTATTAACTCGGTTCGACGCTGGGTCGAGCTGGAACTCGTCTAAAGGAGCGCGTGATGTACCGCATTGGCCAAGCAGAAATCAAGCGACTACAGCGGCTATTCGATGGCGGCGCGATCTTCCGCTATGGAGGGGGGGAGTGCGACCGCTTTGAAAGGAACTGGGCGCGGTACGTGGGCGTGGAGCACTGTCGGATGACCCGCTCGGGCACCTCGGCCCTGTACGCCGCCTTAGTGGGATTGGGCGTGGGGCCGGGGGATCAGGTGATTGTGCCGGCCTATACGTACATGGCGACCGCCTTGGCGGTGTTGGGGGCCGGGGCCATTCCGGTAATCGCCGATGTGGATACGTCCTTAACCTTGTGTCCCAAGGAGTTAAAGCGGCGCATTACAAAGCACACCAAGGCCATTATTCCGGTCCACATGGTCGGCTTGCCTTGCGACATGAAGAAAATTGCCAAGATCGCCCGCAAGCGCGACTTGCTCGTTCTCGAAGACGCCTGTCAGGCCGTGGGCGGGGGGTACGAGGGCCGGATGTTGGGCAGTTGGGGCCACGCCGGCGCGTTTAGTTTCAACTTTTTTAAGAACATGACCTGCGGCGAGGGCGGGGCTTTTGTGACCAATGCCGAGGCAGTGCATCAGCGCGGCTCAGTGGCGGTGGATTGCTGCTCCTTTTACTGGAATCCGGACGAAGAGCGCGAAGAGTTGCAATTTGCCGGCCCCAACTTCAGGGCTTCTGAAGTCGAGGGGGCCATCCTCAACGTGCAGTTGCGGCGGATCCGAGGGATGCTCAAGACGATGCGCTCCCACAAGCAGGAGTTGCTGCAGGTCGGGCTAGCGGCGGGGTTGGAGTCCATAAAAAACAACAGCTTGGCCCACGAGTGCGGCACGCACTTGGGCTTTTTGTTTGCCGGCGAGGACGAGGCGCGCTCCTTTTGCAACCGATTGGCCGCAAAAGACGTGCGCTCCTTTTTGCCCATGGATACCGGCCGCCACGTCTATACGCGCTGGGAGCCTATTTTGCGCTACCAAGGTGCGCACCATCCGGCGCTCAACCCCTTTAAGCTGCCGGCCAACCGCAAGGCGCGGGTCAAATACAAGCTCGATACGTGCGCGGCCTCGCTGGCCGTTTTGGCCCGCGCCGTCTTGGTGCCCATGCACCCGAACAACACTAAGGCCAAGGTGCGGAAGATGGCCGAGGCGTTGCGCGCGGCCGCGGGCTGAAGAGGAATGACGCGCCGCACACTCGAAAGCCGAAGGAAAACGTGAACGCCAGAGAAATGACACCCCAAGAGCACTCTCAGACGGCCTTGGAATTTCTGGAGGCCTCTGATCGGGAATTTGCTGCCGGCGAGCGTTTACAGGCTTCGGAAAAGCTCTATGGTGCTGCCACCCACATCGTAACCGCCATTGCCCAACAGCGGGATTGGCAGTACCGCAGCCACCGCGCCATGAAAAACGCCATTTTTCGGCTGGAACAGGAGTATAACGACCCGCTCATTCTCGCCGGGTTCTTAGCAGCGGAAGACTTCCACAAAAATTTCTTCCACAACGATATGGAAGAATACGAGATTGAACAGGAACGCCCGGTCGTCCATCGCTTTGTCGCTCGGATGCTGGCCCTCCACGACGATTCCGACCGCGCCGGAGCGAGAATGGCCCGGTAGGGTTGGATCAGCGATAGATGGCTTGGATCATGGCGCGGATGAAGCCGGTGGCGTAGGCATGGCCCTGACGCCCGCCTTGGTCGCCGGGAATGGACGGAGTGTGATCCATCATAAACGGCCCGTTAAAGCCCACCTCCTTGTAGGTCTGCATCGCCCGGTACATATCGACGTCGCCCTCGTCGATGAAAACCTCCCGGAAATCCTTGGGCGTGCCGCGCACGTTGCGGAAGTGGACGTAAGCGATTTTGCCTTGGCGGCCCATGCGGCGGATGCCCTCGTACACATCAATGCCCATTTCGGTGACGCAGCCCTGACAGAACAGCATGGCGTTTTGGGGACTGGGGTTGAGGGCGAAGATGCGCTCGTATTGGTCGAGGGTGGAGACGATTCGCGCTGCGCCGCCCATCGGCTCGGGCAGCGGGGGATCGTCCGGGTGCAGGGCCAAGGTGACGCCCGCTTCCTCGGCGACCGGGACGATGCGCTGGTGCAAGTAAGCTATATTGGCCCACATGCCGGCCTCGTCAATGTGCTTGGCCGGATAGTCGTGGTTTTCTTTTTCGTATTCTGCGTAGGTGAAGGTGCTATAGTGGGCACCGCCACGGCCGGTGGCTGAGGGCGTGCGGAAATTGCCCACGGGTTTGAAATTGTAGCCGAGGGTCGGGACGCCGACCGTGCCCATAGCCCGGAGCCAGTTGCACCACTCCTCGATTTTGGCGTCGCGGTCTGGCTGGGCGAGGGTGATTTCGTCCGGGCCGGTCAGGGCGGCGTTGTAAAAGCGGAGGCCGTTTTTTGCGGCGCGGTCGCGCACTGCGCTCAGGAACTCGACCATCTCGGGGTACGTGTGCAGGTCGAGCGGGAGGGAATTGACGGTCAGGTAATCGACGCCAATGGCTTTGTAGTAGCTCAGGTTGTCGTCGGTAATGCGGTCGTGGGGGAGCTGGTCTTGGATGTACATGGCGTCTCCTTTGGTTGGGTGGGCTACCAATACGTAGAGAAAGAAAGGCAGTGGCTGGGCGGTGCGCCAATTTTGCCCAAATAGAGGATTACTACGAATGCCGCGCCGGGGGCCAACAAGCCGTTGAGTAGTTAGCCACAAAAGGCACAAATAGGGGATTACTACGAATGCCGCGCCGGGGCCAACAAGCCGTTGAGTAGTTAGCCACAAAAGGCACAAAAGGCACAAGGTGAGCGTTGAAAATGTCCTGCCGCTGCATGGGGACGAAAATGCGAACCCCCGGCTTTTGAGCACGGCGCGTACGGCTAGCCGATTGGAGTAAGGATCATGACGGACCGATGCGGTAGTTTCCTAATGGCCATACTCATGGCGTCGAGTGCTTGTCTGGCCGCAGAAAGCCCCCAGAGCCAGCCCTCGGTTGCGACCATTACCGGCGAAATCCGGGCGTCAACCTCGCGGGAAATCGCGTTTGACTACGAATTGCCGTCGGTGCTAGCAAGAGCCCCGAGGCGCGTCGTTCTCGACAGCCTAGGCCGCTTCGCCGTTGAAATGCCGGTCGTCCGAGGGACCCTCGTCCGGGGGAATTTTGCGAAAGAGCAGTGGAAGTGGACGCACTGGCTAGGAGCTCTCCTCTTCGGGTACAATCCTTTCCCTTTGGTCTTTTTCGTTGAACCCGGCGACAGTCTGTACGTGACCGTGCAGGAGGGTTTTTTCGGCCCCTCCTACTCGTTCAGCGGTCCCAACGCGGACAACAACCGCTTCCTTGCCGAGTTGTTTCCCCGCTTTTGGAGCCCTCGCTTAGACTACGAGGGGCTGTCGGTAGAGGACTTCTCGCGCCAAGCAGACCAGTGGCTACAAGATCAGTTGGATTTCCTAGCTGAAGAGCGCGAAGAATACGCATGCTCGCCGGGATTCATCGACTATGCGACGGCCTTATTCAACTACAAGTGGGCCACACTCATGATTGCCTATCCAACGGAGTACCGCCGTGCCAATGGCCACGACAACCCAGCGATCGCTGCGGAGTATTACAGCTTTTTTGAGAAAATTCCCTTAGTCGAAGAAAGGGCCATAGGCGTGGGATATTATCGCACCTTTCTGAGGCACACCTTGGACTGGGAGTTGGACAAGTCGAGAGAAAAGTCCGACCGACTTTGGCAGCCCACGTTCTCCGAAGTCTTTGATCTGTCGAGTTTGGGGCTGTCGGATCAGACTTTGGCCCGCCTCGACTCGATGTACGAAGCGAGCAAACGCCCCAGCCTGTCGCAGATGGTTGATTTGTCAGCCTTGGGTTTGTCGCCAGCGTCCCAAGCCCGCCTCGACTCGATGTACGAAAAGAGAAGCGTTCTTAGGCTCTCCCAGTGCCTCGATCTATCGGTATTTGGCCTGTCGGAGGCCGACCAAGCCCGCCTCGACTCCTTATATAAAAAATCCAAATCCTATAGCTTCTCCACTTCAGATAAGGTAGAAGCGGCTAGGGTGGATACGACGGGTGGTTCTGTGGTGTTCTACTTGCCACTCGCAATAAAGCAGGATTCTCTGGCAAAAGAGCCGCCCAAGCTCTCCGAGCAACTCGGTCTATCGGAGCTGCCGGAAGTCACCCGTGCCCAGCTCGATTCAGTGCATGAACATCGCCAGCCGCTCAAGCTCTCCGAGCGGATCGATGTATCGAGCCTTGGTCTGTCGGCGGCGGTGCAGGCCCAGCTCGATTCGATAACTACGGAGGGCCGTACTTGGAGGCGGAGTAATTTTTCGCCGCGATATGATTTGGCCCAGGAGATACTGGAAGGGAGAGTGCTCTACTGGTTTCTGGCCGAGGAACTGAGCGATAGCTTCAAAAGCGGAATCGACGCCTTTGCGTTGGTCCAGCGCAAGTGGGAAAATTTCCAGCAGATCAACCCGTACCCGGAATACAACGCGGCAGTCCAAGCCGTTCTACATAAGGCCCTAAAGCTACAACCCGGACAACCCGCCCCGGACTTTACCCTCCACGATCTCAATGGTCAGCCCGTATCGCTGAGTCAGTTCAAAGGCCAAGTGGTTCTGTTCGATTTCTGGGCGAGTTGGTGCGGCCCGTGTATCAGCAACCTGCCCGATCTCCGTGCGATCAAGAACAGGATGGCGGGCCAGCCGGTTGTTTTCCTCAACCTATCGCTGGACGCGGATGAGGGGGCTTGGCGAGCGGCGATTGACAAACACGCGATCCAAGGCGTCCACGTGCGTGCGGCTGGCTTTGGCTCGGACCTGGCTACGTCCTACCAAGTGAACGCCCTGCCATCGTATTACTTGGTGGACTCACAAGGGCTGATTGTAAAGCGTCTTTCCGGCGTAAGGGATACAGACGCGATTGTAGCGACGATCGAGAAGAGCTTGTGAAAACGGCGTGGCAGCGTCCCTTGCGCCAATGGCCCCTTACAGGGCCTCCTCGTTCTCCAGCGCGTTGCAGCACCCAACCGGCGTGGTTAAGTTGCAAACGCAGTTCATTCCAAGGAGCAAAAGCCATGAAAGCGCTCACGGTGCTCGTCGCGTTGGCATGTTTGGGGGCCGCTTGTTCCGGTCCGACCACGAGCACGGAGATGGTATTCGACGCGGCCGGCGAAGGGCCGGCGACCTTTGTGCAGGTGCAAACCACGATATTCAATGGTTCCTGCGCTATCAGCGGCTGCCACGCCGGCAGTGCTTGGCCCAACCTATCGGCCGGGCAAGCCTACGACAACATCGTTGAGGTGGAGAGCAGCCGCGGCATAGCGCTGGTTGAGCCGGGCGATCCCGACGACAGCTACCTGTATCGCAAACTGCTGGCCGATGCCGATATTGACGGCGCCCGCATGCCCCCCGGCGGACCGTACCTGACCCCGGTTGAGCTCGCAACGGTGCGCGCTTGGATAGAAAAGGGGGCGCCCAATGACTAATTCACCGCTAAAGTTTGTGCGCTGGCTCCTCGCGTTCCTGCTCGGCGCGCCGTTGGCCGTTCAAGGCGGCGAGTGGCAAGTCGATACAAAGGCCGAGGGCAACCAAGTCGCGTTCACTTCCAAAGTGGTGGCCCTCACGTTTACCGGCACGACCGATAAAATCGACGGCTTTATCTATTGGGAAGGCGATTCGCTTTTTGCGGCCAAGGACCAACTGCATTTTGAAGTGGAACTGGCCAGCTTTGATACGGGCATTGGCAAGCGGGACCGCGACATGCGCCAAGTGCTGGGCACAGACCAGTGGCCCAAGGCCGTGTACCAAGGGGCGATCGCCGAACACACCGCCATTGATTCCACCGGGGTCGCCTACCGCGTCAAGACCGAGGGGATTCTGTCGCTGCACGGGGTGGACCGCGCCATAGAGGTGCCCGGGACCGTAGTGGTGGAAGAGGGGCGTTCCAAGGTCGAGGCGGCTTTTACCCTCAAACTGGCCGATTACAACATCGAGGCCCCTTCCTTGGCGGCCTTTGTCAAGGTGAGCGAGGAAGTTGCCGTCGCAGTCTCGTTCTACCTAAAACACGTTCGATAAGCAGGAGGGATGGCCGTGAATGTGAATAGGCGCGTCAGGTGGTTGGGGGTTATCTGGGGGGGGCTGTTACCGGCCTTGGCCGGTGCCCAGCCGTCTTGGCAGGCGACGAGTGCGCCGACCGAGACGCGGCTGGAGCTGTTCAAGGCCATTAAGATGGCCAATTACCCCACCGCGGAAACCCTGTCCCAAGGCGATTTCCACTACGAAATTTCGCACCGCTTTTTCCCGCCCATTGACGAGGGCTACCGGGCCAATTTCGGTTTTGATGGGCCGGCCAATATCCGCACCTCGCTCAGCTACGGCCTCAGCGACCGGCTGATGGCGACCTTGGGGCGGAGCAATGTGCTGGACAATGTGGACCTGCAACTGCAGTACCATTGGCTGCAATTTCCCCACGAGCGCTTGCCAGCGGTCTTGGCCCTAAACGCCGGCGTGGCTTGGAATACGGACCTGCCAGCGGTTGTCGAGCGCGATGCACTGGCGGCTGACAATTTTCAGTACTACGGGCAATTGGTTTTTAACGCGCTGCTAGACGAGAGGTTGGGCTTGGGGTTGGTGCCCTCCTATTTGTACAACAGCGCCATTTTCAGCGTCGAGACCCAGTACACCTTTACGCTGGGGACGTACGTCCAGTACTACTTTAACGCGACGTGGGGCGCGTGGTTGGAGTACAGCCCAACCTTGGCGGGGTATCAGGGCATTTTGTTGCCGGGCGACGCGGGCCGATCCCACAATTCACTCGCTTGGGGCCTGTCCATAGATACGGGGGGGCACACCTTCTACGTTTTCGCGACCAACAATACGCGCCTTAGCCCGGCCCAGTATTTGGTCGGGGCACCCGACGACGCGGCCCCGGACAACTGGCGCATGGGCTTTGGCATTACGCGCTTTTTGTGAGGCGCGGTCTGAAAGAAACCCCACTTTTCGAGTTCTCACCGGCCCGGCGCAAACTCCGTTTCCCAGAGGGTGCGATTCTCAGCGGCAATCCACTGGCCGATACGGATGCGGTTGATGGCGTAGGCAGGGACGCGGACGATCACCATGCACTGGTCGTCAACGCGCTCGCCGCGCTGGTCGAAATAGAAGTCGAGGTTGTCAAAGCCGTGCTGTTTGCGCTTGGCGGGCAGGTCGGCCCAGTCGACGGGGACGACGTGCAGCACGAACTTGGCCTGCACATCGGCGGGGGCGCACGGCTTTTTGCGGTAAATTAGCCGGCGTCCCGTGCGGTACACGCGCCAGCCAGCGCGGCGCACCTGCGCGTCGGCCTGGTGGATGAGTTGGTTCGCGTAGCGTTGTCGCCGGGCGCGATGCCGGTCCGCATCGAACGGTTCGGCTGCCGTGCGGCGGAAGACCGTGCCATCGGCCAGTTCGGCCACGATTTCCACGCCGGACAGGACGCGGAAGTCCGTGTCGTCGTGGGTGAAAGAAGCTCGATCGTAGAACCTATCAAACCAAATGATATGCGCCCCAGCCTCGATCTCGGTCCACCGCCTGCTGCGGGGGATAGGTAGGTACTTTCCTGGGACAGCGGTCCTATCCGCAAACCAAGCAAGTCCGGGGCAGACCAATGACATTATGGCCGCCTCGCCGTCGTTGGAGTAAATCCTGCCCTCCATGCGGTGGTCCCGGAGGGACCGGATGTAATTCAGGGTCTCGGAAGATTCCCAGTCGGAGACATTGAACCTCCCGAACCCGAATTCTAAGGCTCGGGCGGTAAGATGGAGGTTGCTGTACATCGAGAGGCTGGTGTGGGCAAGGCCCCCCAGCAAGACGAGGGACGCCAGCCCCCACTTGGCCACGGCCCTCCGACCCGCCGCCTCAACGGCTAGGAACCGATCCAGCAGCAACACCGCCGCCAACAGCAGCGGCACGTACACCGGCAACAGGAAGCGGCTGATGATGCCATGAGGAATTATCAAGGGCACGACAGCGACGAAGAATACGAGGTAAGCGAGGGCGAATCCCCCGAATGGAAGGGCCGGCTCCAACCCAAAGAGCGGCAACGCCGGCCGAGCCTTGCCCCCTCCGTCCGTCCCGCCCCTGCCACGACCCGCCACAACGACTCCCACCTCCATTGCCACAACTAGCCCGGCCGCCATCCACAGGAGATAACCAAATCCGTCTAGATCATGCGAGGGGATGACCCACTCGCGGAACCCATCGACGATTTGGCTCAGCCCATCGGCTAGGGACTGCCCCGTCCCTTTTCTCGACCCGGTCAGGGTCTCGGAGACCGCCCAGTTGCGCGTCAGCACTACCGCGAGGGGCAAGGATGCGATGGCCCCAAATACGCCGACGTCTTTCAACCGGGTGGCCAGCGATGGGGCGCGCCGCACTAGCAGCAGGAGGACGCCGACGCCGATCAGGACCACGCCCGGATAGCGGGTCAGCGCGGCCAGTGCGGTGCAAACCGCGCCCCACAGCAGCGGCGTCCGCCCGCCGCGATGCAGGAAAGACCCCAATTGAACCAAGGCGAGGAGCGTGAACAGGACGAAGAGGGGCTCGGTCCTGAAGTGGGCTGCCCAATGACTCAAGGGCCAAGAAGCCGCGATGATCGCGGTGGCGGGCAGCACGAGCCACCGCGCCTGGAGATTTGAGCGCAGCCAGCCCCCCGCGGCGAGGATGGTCAGCCCGAAGGCGGTGGCGTTAATCCACCGACCCGCCGCCAGCGGCTCAATGCCAACCCAACCTAAGGCCGCCAGCAGCAGGGGGAACAAGGGCGGCCATAATATCAGGGGTCTGCCCATGAAATCCCGCCAGCCCTCGCCCGCGAGGAGGTTTATGGCCGTGGACAGAAAAATTGTGGAGTCGTAGCCGATGGCCGCGCCGTAGGTGGCGGTGCGGACGAGGATGTGGGCGGCACCCAGCCCGGCGAGGAGGACGATGATCAGCGTAGAGAGGTCGCGCCAAATCCTCCCCCTTATAAAATCAGTAAAAACGATCATTTACGTCGTTGTTCTTTTTATCACACTTCGCCCGTCTCAAACCCTGCCGGCAAACGACCGCCCTCGCACCTGCTTAAAGGACGGCATCTTGGGCGCGTCTGTAACCGCTTCGTCGCGCCAAGAAGCCGCGCGCATGTAGTGTATGGCATAGCCTCGGCGGCGCGTGGCGGTGCGGTTGGCGTTGCTCTGGTGCAGCGTCAGGCTGTGGTGGAAACTGATGCTGCCGGGGCGGAGGGGAGCGGGCCGGATGGGCCACTCGCCGCTTGCCAGATCAGCGACAAAAGGAGCCAAACGCTCGCCCCGCACCATGCCCCAGCGGTGAGTGCCTAGCGCAAAGTTGAGGCAGCCGTTGTCGAGGGTGGCCTCGTCGAGGGCGATCCAAGCGGTGACTAAGTCCATGGGGAAAATGTCGCGCCAAGAGGCCGAATCTTGGTGCCAGCCCTGCGCCGAACCGGTGCGCGGAGCCTTCATAAAGAGCTGGTCGCCGTACAGCTTGAGATCGTCGGTGCCGAGCAAGTCGGCGGCCATGTCGGCGATTTTGGGGTGGGTGACGCAAGCCCACATCACCTCGTCATACACCGCCAAGTTGTACAACTTGCGCACGGCCAACACGCGGTCGGTCACGGCTTTTTCGCCGCGGCGGAAGACGGGTTCGAGCTGGATGCTGGCGTCCGGGATGTGGTCTAGCGCGCCGGCGGCGATGCGGTCGGCATGGTCGGCCAAAACGGCCACTTCGTCCAAGGTCAGCACATTCTCCATGGTCAGACAGCCGTCGAGGCGGAAGCGCTCCACTTGGGCCGGGGTGAGCCGGCGACGGGTCGGGCTTTGTTCGATCACGGGACGGTCTCCTTAATAATGCTCCGCCCAAGCCTTGAGCGGGATATCCTCGTCTTTGGGCCGCCAATAGCGCGACACGGGCAGCACCAACGGGTCGTCGCCCGCGTAGGCCGTGCTGCCGGTGCCCAACTCGCCCAAAAGCTGCCGGCGCACCGGGCTGCACCCGGCCAAGACTGCCGGGGCTTGGTGCTCGTAATCCGAGGGGCGGATCCAGCGGTGTTGATAGCCGTAGTACAGGCACTTGCGCGGTTGGTCGGACAGATTGGGGGTCAAGCAGTGGTACAGGGCCGTGCGCCACAAGAGGGCGGTGCCGGGGGCGACGTTGACTTCGACCATGCGCTCCGGGTCGATGCGACGCCTCCCCTGCACGTCAATCCAAGGCGATTGGCGATGGCTGCCGCGCACGACGCAAATCGCGCCGCTCAAAGGGCGGGTCAGGTCGGTCAAATAATAGCCGACCTTCATCTCCATAAACGGCAGCACCCCATCGACGGCCGGCCAGCCATAGTCAGGGCCGTCGGCGTGCCACGGGAAAAAGCTATCCGGGGCGCCCAACTCGTGCGTCCCGTCGGCTGGGTCTTGCGGCGGGCGCACGTCGAGGTGCGAGGTGCGGAGCTGGATATTGTAGCCCATTAGGTCCACAATTAGCGGCAAAATGGGCGGATAGTCGATCAATTCCTTAAACAGGGGATCGGCCGCGATATTGCGCATCTGAAAGGCTTGGCGCGGCCCGAGCGCGCGCTCCCGGCGGTAGCGGTCGTACAGCGCGTCGAGCCGCTGCAACAGGGCGGCGATGCGGTCGGGCGGCAGGGCGTCTTCGACGAGGAAGAAGCCGTCTTCGTCGAACTGCCGCTGTTGTGCGGGCGTGATTTTTAAGGGGGGTTTGCTCATCTTGACGCTCCAAGCGGTTGGATATAATAGCGATAAGCCGGATGGCCGGACAATGCCCCGAAGAGGAGAACGACCATGCCGCAACCCCAGTACAATAAAGACTTAGACGTCCGCCCGATAGGGCCGGAGGATTTGCCCCGCGCCCGCATACAGTATATTTTGGAACTCATACTTCCAAAAAAGAAGCAAAAATGGAACCAAAGAGGCGATTTTTCCACGCGGCCGAGACCAGCTTTTTTCTGTTCGGCCCTCGTGGCACCGGCAAGTCAACTTGGCTGCACGCCCATTTGCCAGACGCCTTGCTCGTGGACCTGCTCGCTCCCGAGACCTATCGGCTCTATGCGGCCCGGCCCGAACGCCTG
This sequence comes from Candidatus Latescibacterota bacterium, assembly GCA_965242865.1. GTDB lineage: Bacteria > Latescibacterota > UBA2968 > UBA8231 > UBA8231. The sequence continues at coordinate 1,189,789 of CBDETK010000013.1, read as the reverse complement.
CGCGAGCTCATCGCGGGCCATCCCGCCAAAGACACCGTCATCATCGACGAGGTGCAAAAGCTCCCCGAGCTGTTGGACGTGGTGCATCAACTCATTGAGCAGCCCAGACCGCTTAGGTTCGTCCTGACGGGATCTAGTGCGCGAAAGCTCAAGCGCACCGGGATTGACCTGCTGGCCGGCCGAGCCGTGCTCAAGACCATGCACCCCTTTATGGCGGCTGAACTAGGGGCTGCTTTTGATCTAGAGCGCGCCCTGCGCTTTGGTCTCGTCCCCTTGGTCGTGGACTCGGCAGCACCGGCCGAGGTGCTCGGAGCGTATGCCGCGCTGTACCTGCGAGAAGAAGTCCAGTGGGAGGGCTTGGTCCGCAACGTCGGCAATTTCTCGCGCTTTTTGGAAGCCATCAGCTTTTCAAATGGAGCGGTCCTGAGTATTGCCGCGGTCGCGAGGGAGTGCCAGATCGAGCGGAAAACCGCGGAGGCGTACATCGGCATTTTAGAGGATTTGCTGTTGTGTTTTCGGGTGCCGGTGTTTGCAAAGCGGGCCAAAAGAAAGCTAACCGTCCATCCTAAATTTTACTTCTTCGACGCCGGCGTCTTCCGCTCGTTGCGCCCGGCCGGACCGCTCGATCGCCCCGAAGAAATCCAAGGCTGCGCCCTAGAGGGGCTGGTGGCGCAGCATCTGCGGGCTTGGAATGCCTACGGCGGCGAGCCTTGTACGCTGTATTTTTGGCGCACCAAGTCGGGAAGCGAAGTCGATTTTGTCCTCTACGGCCCGGCGGGTTTCTGGGCCTTGGAGGTCAAAAACACCCGCACCATCCGCCCGAGCGACCTCAACAGCCTGCGCGCTTTTAAGCAAGATTATCCCGAAGCCGAGGTGTGCTTGCTGTACCGAGGAGACGAGCGGGTCGAGATAAAGGAAATACGCTGCCTGCCCTGCGACGAATTTTTGCAGGGGCTGGTGCCGGGCCAGCCGTTGCTCGCCGATATCTATTGACCTACCGTCGTATGCGCGGCACAGGGGCCGCGCCCCACGGCACGGGGGGCCGCGCCCAACCTATTACCTGCTGCACGGGGCCGCGCCCAACCTATTGACCTGCTGCACGGGGCCGAGAAGGGCGCGGCCCCTGTGCCGCGCCCCCTGCCGCACCCTAGCTAGGCTTCGGCCTGCCTTTCAAACAGCCACATTCCGATTGTCATGGCGCCTAGGCCGATGACGATTGAGTACGCGAGGAACGCGACGTTGACCTTGAGGAAATCCGGCGATAGGCCCATTGGCTCGTTGGGGCCATTGGGTCCGTTCGGGCCGTTGGGATGGTGGTCGAACCAGCTCACTTGGGAGGTGCCGAGCACTTCGGGCAGGGCGCTGAAGTAGCAGTAGAACACGCCCAAGACGAATGCGGTAGAAGCGAGGCCGGCAAAGCGGCGCACCACGAGCTTTAGGCCCGCGACCCCGCCGGCCATGCCCAGCAGCACCGCCAGTGCCGACAGGTAGAGGGTGCCGCTGATGACCAGCGCGTCCAGCGCGGTGAACGAGGTGAGGTGCAGCGTTGTCACGCGGGTTGCGAGCGCGTGCAATTGCCCGACAACCGCGACGAGACCGGCCGTGCTCAGCGCGCCCAAGACCAGGCCGAGCGTGGCTACGGCCGCGGCTTTGGCCGCGAAAATCTGCGCCCGCGATACCGGCAGGGAGAGGAGCAGGTAGTGGGTCTGTCCCTTGGTTTCTTGGACGAATGAGTGGACCAGCAGGAAGGGCAAGACCAGCAAAAAGGCGTAGGGAACAAAGCTCCACAGGAAGTGAGGCGAAAGGCCCTGCGCGTCGTTGAACGACAGCACCGCCACGATTTCCAAAAAGGCCGTCACCAGCGGCAGCAAGATGAACAGGGCGCGGTGTTCTTTTATTTCCTTTATATACAGCGTTTTCCAAGTATTCACGCGACCACCTCCTCAAACATGTCGCTGAGCGACGCGCCGCGATCTTGCCGCAACGCTTCGACGTTGCCGCCCACCGCAATCTCGCCGTGGCGCAGGAATACCACTTCTTCGATCAGCGTTTCCACCTCGCTGACGAGGTGAGTCGAGAGCAGAATCGTCTGCGCGCCCCCCCGAAACTCGCGCAGCAAGGTCTCTAGAATGCGCCGCCGCGACGGCGGGTCAATGCGCCCGAGCGGCTCGTCCATTAGCACCAAAGCACCAACTCGCTGGGCCGGGAAAACGCGGTTACCACCTTCAGCCGCGCCCGCTGACCATCGGATAGAGCGCCGACTTTCCGGTGGCTATCGACGTTCATCAGGCCGAGCAATTCGCGGGATTTGCCTAGGTCCCAGCCCGGATAGAACGCGGCGAGGAATTCGAGTTGCTCGGTGACGTGCATCCAGTCGTAGAACGGACTGACCTCGGGCAGGTACGAAGTGATGCGGCGCGTTTGGACGCCGACCGGCTGGCCCGCGACCCGCACGCTGCCCTCGCTGGCGCGGGTGACGCCGGCGAGGATTTTGAAGAGCGTGCTCTTGCCGCTGCCGTTTTCCCCGAGAACGCCCAGCACCCGGCCCCTTTCGACGGTTAGGGAGATGCCGCCCAAAGCTGTCGAGCCGGGGTATCGCTTCCACAAGTTCTGTACTTCTACCACAGGTTGCCTCCTTCTGATAGAATGGTGGTCCTTCACTCCGAGATACAAGCCGCCTGTTCGGCATCGGTAGCTGTGGGCTCTTGACAATCGCCTGGATACCGTGACTCAACGGCCCATTCCGTCAATTGAGCAAGATCGGTGTGGGTTTGTCGCACCGACCAAGTGTCCAGGAGCAGGTTACGCAAGTCATCGAGGTCGTGTTGGCGCGGAAAGTCGACTCCCTCAAGTACCAGTGCGGCCTTCAGTGCCTTTTCGGCCGCTTGTTGGGCGTGGAAACAGGCGTGACGAGGGGCTGCCCCGTCCGTCGCCAGCAAGCATTGTGCAGCATCGAGATCCTCCGCCGCGAAACGAAGCCAGCGGCGCGCTTCGCCGACGAGTTCAGGGTCGTTCATGTCGTTCGTAAAGAACCTTCCCTTCGCGGAGTGCTGAACGCAACGTGGTTCCCACAAGGTGCCCACGGCGAGCGACTTCCGCGGGCGTCGCTACCACGATGTCCTTGCAAACTGGTAGATCGCCCAAGGCCCGGCGGATTTCGATTGCCGCGTTCCGTTTGTCGGACACCTTGGGCAGAATTACGAGCAAGTCAATGTCGCTCCATTCGGTTGCCGTGCCCCGTGCGTGAGACCCAAAGAGGACGACCCGCGCAGGCTGGAAGGCTCTCGCGATGCGGTCCACCATGATTGATATGAAGGTTTCCGATAGTATCTGGTTGATGAGTGCTAGGGCCTCGCGCACCGAGACGGGTTTGCCCTCGGCGTTGAGCACCTTGGCGTAGCGGGTGAATACTGCTATGCCGGGGCCGATGGCGGCTTGGGCGATGTTGCTGGATTGTAGGTGGGCGAGGGCGGTGGGGAGTTCGGCTCTTAGCGCGGCGACGAATTCGCCGCGAGTGGCTATTGGCGCGGTGGCAGGGCGCTGGCGACAGACGAGGACGATGGAAGAGGCGAGGGCGTTTGCCCCGAGCCTGACAGTTGGGTACTCCTGTTCGGTACGCATCGGCCAAGTGCCGGTGACTGAGAAGCCGGCGCGGATGACTGAATCGAGGAAGGTCTCCCAGTCGATGCTGGTCGTTCCCGTCGCCCCTTTCGTCTCCGATTGCTTGAAAGCGTAATAGATGGACACCGGGAAGCCGGGGTGCGTTTGCTCGGCAAGGCGGCGCACGGCGTCCGTCATCCCGTCAAGAAAGAAGGCCTCTGCCTTTTTCTTATTACCATGCCGGTGTGGAGTAGCGACCAATTCTTCGGCCTTCGGTACGGCGAGGGTGGAAAAAAGATCGGGGAACACCGACCGTACCGCGCGGCGAAGCCAGACGTAGAAGAAATCCGACAGATCGGCGTAGCCGATGTTGTCGTAGTAACCAATGGTGCTAGTATGTTGACCGTGGTCATGGTAGTTCCTACGCTGAGGGTATCTCTGACCTTTCAGCCCCGGAGCGTCCTGATGACCACGGCCGAGTTTATAATAGCCCTGTTCTACCGCATTGACAATCAGATGCTTGATGTGCCCAAACACCCGCAAGCGTCCTTATATCCGAGTGAGGTGGTCACCTTAGGGGTGTTGTATGCGCTCAAAGGCGGGGGTAAACGGGCATTTTACCGCTGGCTGGTGCGGGACTGGCAGGCTTGGTTCCCGCGCCTACCATCGCGCCCCCGCTTGTTTCGCCTCTTCGCCGCTCATGCCGAGTGGACCGACCGCTTCCGCGCCGAGCTGACGACCTTGGGAGTGGTCGACAGCTATGGCATTGAGTTGCGCCATCCGGTGCGTCAAGGCCGGGCGCAGCACGCCATTGGGAAGAAAGGGCTCTCCAACCACCGTTGGATCGTCGGCGGCAAGCTGTGTATGATCGTCAATCAGTGGGGGCGGATCGTCGATTGGGATTGGAACACGGCATAAGTCCACGATTCGGTCTTTCATCCGATGATCCGACGCTTCCAACAGCAGATGATCGTCCTCAGCGACCAGGGCTTTCATGCCCAAGCGGGCGATCCGGCCAATCTGAAAGTGTGTCCCCGGAACACTTGGAACGAGCGGATGCTCATTGAGACGATCTTTTCCATGCTCACCCGAACCCGCCGCTTTAAGCAGCAGACCCATCGAGCGTGGGCGTATTTCACCGCCCATCTGAGCTTTGCCATGGCCGCCTTCAATCTGCGGGTGCAGTGGCATGGATTCCAACCCGATGAAAACGGATTCGTCCCGTTGTCTATCGCCGAGTTCGGATTGTAAAACACTAGCACCATTAGTTAGTAGGGGGGATCGGTGGAAATGACTTTGTCTGTACTGGTTGATTGAGTGGCGGCATCCTTTTGAGACGCCGTAGCTACGTTGGCGTAACTGGGTGATGAGGAGACTACTTTGCTGAGATAACCAACTTGGCCTGTGAAATTTCCACTGGAGTTAGAAAATGGATTGGATTCAATGAAATCCCAGATCATTGGCAGGGCTTGTCTAGCAAATACCTGCTGAATGTTTGCTCCGACCGGATCCCAGAAATTTAGGTTGGACGACCGATTGGCTTGCCTGCTTACACACAATCCCAAATACACTCCCACCGCCTCGGCATACGCTGTCGCGCCGGTGCCCCCGTCGCGCAGGGGCCGGTCGTCATTCGGCAAACTGGCGTTGGCAGCATCCCGCTTGACGCGCTCCATTGCTTCCGCTACTAAGTCGGAGAAGGTGGTCAGGGCGACGAGTTGGCGGGGCGTGAAGAGGTCGCCCAAATTGTTCAATCCATAAACAGGCCCCTGAAAGTTGCGGTGCTTCTTTGGCAGCTCACAATCCGGCTTCCACGTCGGCTTCGCTTGACGGGCAATCTCCTCGTGCTCCGGCAGTGGTGCCAGATACACCCGTCCCCGGTCGCCCTCGGCAACGATAGCCATAAGCCGCTCGCCCATCCGTTTAGCCTTGCCCTCATTTCGGATATAGCCATAGGGAATAGGGACACCCGACATCAGGCAACGGAACGCCTGCCGTTTTCCCGCGCTAGTCCCCGCCTTGGCCGCGTCCACATCCTCCGGCTGTCCCACCTTCACCACAAACCGATACCCACGCCCCTCAATCACCGGCTCCACGTAGGCTTCCTTGCCCTTCTTCGTCGAAAGCATAAAGGTCGAGGCCAGCGGCACCTCCACATCGGCAAACGCCGGGTTGGGGCTTTTCACGGTCCGCGCCCACAGCCACGCAATCACCGTCAGCTTGCGCCCCTTGTAGCGTTCAAGGTCGGGCCGCTGCCGCACCAGCTCCTCGGTAATCTCGACCTGCGGATACAAAGGCCCAATGCGCCGCTCGGCTTCGTCGCGCATCCACTGCCCATAGTAGCGCACATCCTCGGCCAGCCCCTGCGCCCCCTTCCATGTATGCTCGATCAGGCCCTTTTCTCCGCGAGACGCCGGATTCACCGGGGGCTGACCGGCGAACTTAGGCGGTATCTCGATCATGGCCTTGTTGATGAGCACCGCCACCGGATTGAGGTCGCTGGCATGGGCTTCCAGCCCCAATCGCTGCGCTTCGAGCGGCAACGCGCCGCCGCCGGCAAACGGATCGTGAAAGGCCGGCAGCGCATCCGGGCGGAACAATTCAGCGGCCCGGGGGTGAGCGGCGTGGTCGGCGCAGGTCCGTTGCCAGCTCGCCCAAATCTCGTCGCGGGCTTGCTGCAACACCCGTTCGTCCGTGGTGTTCTCCCACTGTACCAATTCCTCGATAAGGCGAAACAGCCGCTCGCGCTCCTCGTCTTGGTCGGCCTCCGTAGGGAACCGCTCGGGGCTGGCCGACGGGTCATCCACCATCTGCGCGAAAATCACCGCCCGCGCCGCAGCCAACGGCCGCCGCGCCCACCACAGATGCAGCGTACTCGGATGCCCATGCCGAATCGACTTCTCCCGCGCGGCCGCGGCGTTGATAGCGTCGAGCGGCAGGGCGACTTCGATGAGCTTTTTGCGGGGAGGCGTCATGGGCAGGCGGACAAGAGGCGCGAGTTTGTGGTCAAGACCTCAATGCCGCCAGACGTGAAATCGCCGTCATGCGTAACCAGCTTCCAGCCATTGTGGCGACATGTTTCGGCCAGCAAGCCATCGTTGAAATCAGTTGTCCCCGCTGCAAAATCAGCCAGCACTTGCTTGATATTGGCCGCAGCAAAAGGATGATCGTGGCAGGCACAGAGCTTGAGCATGGAGCCTGCAAAGGAGGCCGCTTTTTTGCCAACCTCCTTGAAATCCGCCGATTTGCGGAATGATTTGAATTTAGGATACTGGCTCTGGTGCAGGGCCTTCCATTCAATGCGGCAGTAGGTGTTCAAGTATTCACCGAGCACCATAGCGTCCATGATCAATTGTGCATCTGCGGACCGCATGGATCCTAACCCCTTGCTGTATTGCTGGATGAATTTGCGCTTGATTTTTTGGGATGGTGGTGGATACAGGTAGAGCCACACGTTGGCATCGAGTAGGAGAGTTTCGTCCTTGCTGAACGAATAGGTCGCCAAGTTATGCGCCTTATTCTTCATCGCCTAGTTCCTCCTGCCATGCCCGGTCAAAGTCCTCGGGTCTGCTGAAATACGCCTTGGCGTTTTCAATGACGTGTGTGATCATTTCGCGGTCGTCATCAGCCAAGTCGCGGAAGGAAAGCAATTCATCAAGGCGATCCTCGGGCAGATCACCGTAGAGCTGGCCTATGGCCGCGTTCAGAAACGCGGAGATGAGGATGTCCACCCGCTTGAAGGAAAGGACAACTGGCGTCTCCTTCCTTAAAAGAGGGGCGATCTTATCGTGCAGACGCTGGCCATCGCTGGCGGATACGCACAGGGGACCGCCGATGAGGTCAAACACTTGCACAGCAATTGGTTCAGTCACGTTTTCACCCTTTCTAATTAAGACACGTTGTCCGTGTCGATTTCACTCTTCAAGAAATAGACCCCCTCATCGGCCGTATTGATCCCAATCGTTACGGCAGTTCCGGGGAAATCCGTCTCCATCTCCTCAAAGATTTCCCCGTCGCAGTTCAACTCGTAAAATCCGAAGCGAGAGGCGATCTGAATCTTCCCTTCATTGAGGCGGGCGAATTTCTGAAGAAATTCAAAACCTAGCCCACCGGGATGAGAGCCGTACTTCGTGGTGTTACGCGGCTCGAGTGCCCATTCAAGAGCCGGGAGGGAACCGATACGGGGATGATCGAAGTAACGGCGGACGGTATCGCGGATTCCGATACCGGCATCGGCGATAGTGAAGTTGAGGCGATGCCGGTGCAGGAAGAATTGGCCACAGACGAAAACACCGAGTTCTGATTCGGAGTGGGTGACGGCATTCTGATAAACCTCAAAGACCTTTTTTTTGAAAACTCGGCTCGCTCCTTTAGACATCTTGGGGATGCCTCTGCCGCTGAGTTGCCGATAGATGTATTGCTCGAACTTGCCTTCATCCCTAAGGCGCAGGCGGCGAAAGGGCATCGTTATGTGGTCAGCATCATCGAGAGGTTCATACCAATAATTGGTTAAGAACCGATTTTTCCGAAGCACCTGTTCCACCTTGTCGGGAATATCAACGATCTCCACGATGTTGAATTGGTCCGCCACTTGGGCAAGAATCGCTCCCAAAGGGGCAGCCATGTTGGCGTCGAAAGAGCGCACCCGAGACATATTGAGTTCTAGGTGGTCGGCAAAGAGATCTTCGGCCTCCTTGGCAAGGGCTCCGATGCTCTCGAAGCCTTGGCGGTTACTATGCACGGTTGGTAGGTAATAGATCATTGTGGTCCCAGCGTCGGAAAGAACTTAGGACGGGCTGGTAGATTGTCCTCTAGCTTATCATATAAAATATGATGAGAGGCTCGATAGTGTATAGTGCCCCGCCTCAAACCTTGCCGGGAAACGACCGTCCCCGCACCTGCTTAAAGGGCGGCATCTTGGGCGCGTCCGCAACCGCTTCAGCGCGCCAAACAGCCGCGCCCACCACAGATGCAGCGTACTCGCCCACGCGGCCGCGGCGTTAATGGCGTCGAGCGGCCGGGTTATGCGCCTTATTCTTCATTTATATAAGATATAGCGTGCTGGTTAAGGGGAGATTATCTTAACTCCGCGTCCGCTGCCGTTCAACACCTATCTACTTCGTCCCCGCCGAAAGGAGACCCCATGAAAGTCACCCATGTCGAACGCATTGTCGTCGATGTTCCGTTCACGCCGAGACAGCAGGAGATTACTCGCCAGTCGGTTTACAACTGGTCCATCCTAGAGCTGTGTAAGGTCGTCACCGACACCGGCCACGTAGGTTGGGGAGAAACCGTCGTTCACTACACTTACGGCCGGGTGACCGATGATGCGGTGGCGCGCACCATCGGCCAAAGCCCGGCCGAGCTGATGCACGAAGACGGCTTGGGCGCTGGTTTGCAGATGGCGCTGTTTGACGTGGTCGGCAAAATCCTCGAAGTCCCGGTGCATCGCCTGCTGGGCACCAAAGTGCGCGACTGGACGCCGATCTCTTGGTGGTGTAGCCACGCCTCACCGGAACACTGGGCCGCCGAAGCCGCCGAGGCCGTGGCGCATGGCTACACGAGTCTCAAGAACAAACCGCGCCCTTGGAACGACATCGTCGCGCAGGTCGAAGCCATCTGCCAAGTGGTGCCCCCTCATTTTCATCTCGACCTCGACCCCAACGGCTCTTGGGAAAACGCGGCCAACGCCATTCCGATCATGAAGCGGCTCGAACGCTACGAAAACGTGGCCATGTTTGAAACGCCCATCCCGCAGGCGGACCTGCTCGGCAATCGCCAAATTCGCCGAGCGGTCAACCGGCCGGTGGCCATGCACTTTGGTTCGCCGCCGCTGATCACGGCGGTGCGCGAAGAAGTGTGCGACGGCTTTGTGATTGGGGGCGGCAAATCGCAGACCATGCGCGAGGGGCAATGCGCCGCGGAAGTGGCCATGCCGTTTTGGTTGCAGATCGTCGGCAATGGGTTGACCACCACCTGGGACGCCCATCTCGGCGCGGTGCTGACCCACGCCCGGTGGCCGGCGATTAGCTGTATCAATATGTACAGCCACCATCTGCTGACCGAGCCGGTTGAGGTGATCAACGGGCACCAGCGGGTCCCCGACAGCCCCGGCCTCGGCGTCGAGGTGGATGAGGCCGCGGTTGAGCAATACCGCGTTCCGCCGGAGCAGCTCGAAGAACACGCCCGGCAGGGACGGCCCTACACGCACCCCCAGCCGCGGCTGATCAACGCGGTTTGCTACCCGGACGGCACCTGCATGTACATGGAGAACCTCAGCGCGCCGGGCACTTATGTGGAGGGTGTGCGCACCGAGGTTTTGGCGGACGATGGCTCCAAGGAATGGCAGCGCTTGTACCAGCGCGTGCAACAGGAGCAGCAGGTTGTCAGTCGGCAAACGCCCGACGATTAGCCCCGTGGGAACGAAAGGCGGCGGGTAGCGTCTGCATGTTGCCCGGCGTCGCGTTGTGGCCGAGGCGGTCCCGACGTACTTTTCACGTATCGCCATTTCTTACCCTTAAAGGAGACCCTCATGCCCCAGTTTTTGTCGTCTATCGCGTTCCTCTGCCTGCTCGCCCTGCCGCTCGCCGCCCAAGACGAGGCCCTCATCGGCACTTGGGAAGGGAGTATCGTCCAGGATAACTTAGGCGAGGTTGCTTTCCGCCTGACCTTTGAAGCCGATGGCACTTGCAAAATGATCGCCTTCCTGCCGGACGGCTTCTTTGAAATTCCCCCGGAACTGAGCGAGTTGGTGCCGCCAATCCAGGGGCTCTCGGCCCACGTCACCGGCACGTATCGGACCGAAGGCGACAGCCTGTGGATCGAAGGCGACGAAGTCGGCCAGTTCGTCGGCGACCAACCGGCGGTTGAGTTTTTTACCGAAATCGCCCGCGGCTTGGCCCGGGCCGTAGCGGACGCAGGGGGAATGTCCGAAGAGGACTACCCGGCGTTTGAAGCGGAGTACATCGCCGGGTTCGTCGGTGGCTTTCTGGAGAGACAACTAACCCGCTACGACCTGTTCGTCGCCTACGAGATCGAGGGCGACTCCTTGGCCATTACGACGACCACCGAGGAAGGCGATGTCGCCATTTCGACGTTCCACCGCGTAGATGCCTCCACCTCGGTCGCCCCAACGACTTGGGGCCGCCTGAAAGAGGCGTGGCGTCCGTGAACAGGGGCCCTCTCCCAAGGTAATTGAATCCACCGATGCGCGGCGGCCCGGCTGCCGCGCATCGGCCGTTCTGCCAAGGAGGTTTTGATGAAGTTCATCTACTTCACTGACATTCATCTCGACACCGGCATAGACGCCCGTGCGGGCTTTGAGCGGTGCGTGGAATCCATGCTGGCGCATCAGCCCGAAGCCCTGATCAACGGCGGCGATCTGGGGATCACGTCCGCGGCACTGGCCCAGTACGCCCAGATCATGGAGGGGGTGTCTGTGCCGGTGCTGCTGAGCTACGGCAACCACGAGATGTGCAGCGGCTATCGGCCCCGGGACTCAGGGGGGACGATGCACGCCAGCGCGGATATAGGCGGGGTCCACTTTGTGCTGCTCGACGCGGTGCGCTATTTCGAGCCGACCGAGGAGCACCCGGCCAACTGGCACGTGTTGGCCGACGAGGCCCTGTTGGAGTGGCTGGCGGCCGATTTGGCGGGGCTGGACTTGGGTACGCCGCTGGTGGTGGCCAGCCACGTGCCCCTATCGACGACCTTTCCCCAGCGCATGGGGCAGGTGCCGGGCATGGCCTTTCCGACCAACGAGATGGCCGGGGCGCAGCGCGTGCTGACCCTGTTGCAGCCCTTTGAGCGGGTGATCGGATTGCACGGCCACGACCACGAAAACGGCCGCCACTTCGTCGGCTCGATGGAGGTGATGACCACCGCCGCGGTCGCGGGCAACTGGTGGAAGGCCGGGCTGGAAAGTCGCGGTCCCCAAGGGCGCGAGCCGCAGGGGTATCGGGTGGTTGAAGTCGCTGGGGAAGGGGGGTTTAAGAGCCAATACCACGCCTTCGAGTCTCGGCAAGACGAGGCGATGGAACTGTGCCTGCATCGGGCGTCGGGTCGCCGCTTTGTCAATGTGTTCGATGGGTCGCCGCACACGCAGGTTGAGGTGGGGGACTTGGGGCCGCTGGGGCCGATTGATCCGCGGGCCGAATCGTCGCGCAATCTGGCGACGCATTTGTGGGAATTGCCGGCCGACTTTGACCGGCCGCAGGTGGAGGTGCGGGTGGTTTTTGAGGATGGGCGGCGATGCGAGGGCATGCTGGAGGAGCGGGCGTGGGAATGAGGTTCGTGCTGGTGCATTCCGAGGGGCGGGATCGGGGACAGGCATGGGGACAGGCACGGGACAGGTACGGGACAGGCATGGGACAGGTACGGGGACAGGCACGGGGGCCTGTCCCCTACGGTGGTGGCGACCTCAACGCCATGCCAGCCGGGCAGGTGAACCTCCATGCCTACCAAACACCCAGCGCGATGTACAGTGGAAATCGCAACCCCTCGATGATGTCTTCGGGTTCTGAGCAATCCAAGTTGGCCCACCCAACCGTCCGCGCGTCCCTGTCCACCCAGTATATCTTTCCGCCCGCCGCATCCACCGCGAGGCCCCATGCCGTCGTCAACTCCGTGGTGATGCAGTCTTGGGCGCTCCCATCCAATGAGCCATCCCCAGCCAAGTTGGCCCACATAATTTTACTCGGGCCCGAAGGGCGCGAGTAAGTCACCCAGTATATCTTTCTGTTCACCCCATCCAGCGCGAGGCCCGATGCCCAATCGGCCGGATCGCCATTCATAGTGCTCGCAAGGAATTCTTGGCGGCTTGAGACACCGCCATCCCCATCCAAGTTGGCATACTCAATCTTATCTTCGCCCCAGTTCGTCCAGTACATCTTTCTATTCTCCACGTCCAGCGCGATGCTGGCTGGCTCATTCAAGTCATCGATGACGAGGTTTTGGCGGTCTCTGCCATGCAAGTTGAAAGAGCTAATAGTATCCGTAGCAGTCCCGACCCCGACTATCGTGTATATCTTTCCATTCTCCACGTCCAGCGCGATGCCCGATGTCCCCCCCAATCTCGAGACGAGGGTTTCCGTGCCTGTGCCATCCAAGTCGGAACGCCGTATCGAACTATTTAGGACCCCGTCCGTCCAGTATATCTTTCTGTTCTCCGAATCCACCGCGATGCCTGTTGGATGACTTCCTTGGGCTTCGAGTACTCCTAAAGGTCCAGGAGCATATTCTTCAGGGAGGATGAAGGATTGGCGGTTTCTGCCATCCAAGTCGGCACGCCAAATCCGAGACCGTCTGTCTCTTTCATCTGCATATGGTCCCGTGTCATCGTCCGCGAAGTATAGGGCGGGCCTTGCCATCGGTTCCGGTTCTTCTGGATAGACTTGTACGGTTTCGACGCGGGGGTATTTTTCTAGTACCGCTTCGACGCGGAGGCCGCTTGTTATCGCGGCGGCGAGTTGTTGGTTAGCGGCGTGCTGGCTAAGGGCGTTTTCCATCACGCCCAGCCATTGCAGGTTCGTCAGGCTGGCCAAGGGACTGACGTCCGCAATGTCGTTGTCACCTAGATTGAGAAATTGCAGGTTCGTTAGGCCCGCGAACGGCTGCACGTCGGTAATCGCGTTGCCCCACATATCCAGCGTACGTAAGCTGATCAGGCTGGCCAGCGGACTCGCATCCGCCACCTTGTTGCCCCACAGCGACAACGTTTGAAGATTGGTCAGGCTGGCCAAGGGACTCACGTCGGTAATCGCGTTGCCCCGCAGATACAACGTTGTCAGGGCCGTTGCGTGTTCAAGGCCGGCCAAGCTCTCAATGTTTTTATAACTCGCGTCGAGTTCGGTTAGGGCCGCCAAGTCTGCCGGGGTAATCGGCCCTTGCGGACGGTCCAACGCCTCCCGCACCGCTCGCTCCAAATTGGCGTCGGCAAACTCCACGGTGGCCGATTGGGTGCTATCGGCGTCAGCGTCGGCGGTCTGGGTGCTATCGGCGTCGGCGTCGGTTTGGGTGGTGTCAGGGCTTTCGGGGGCGGCCAGCCCGTCGGTAGCGGTGTAGGCGTCGTCGCCCAAGAATTCGCATAAGGAACAGGTGGCTTTGCCCGCTGGCCGAGAAGCGACCGGCGCGGAGTCCGAGCAGCCGATCCAAGTGCCGACGACGCCCAAAAGGACGAACCCAAGCAGGGTTTTGAGAGATTTCAACGAAAGCATTTTTTGCTCCTTTGTATGGATATGGTGTGGAAACTGGAAGAGAGGCATAACGCACCCAAAGAGGCGGAGTTAGCCCTAGGGCTATGCTTGGAGCACTCAGAACGCGCCTCTTGCTGTGGGTGCGCCTTTGCTGGTGTTCTGGCGGCGTCCGGGGCGAGGAGATTCCGCCCTCGGTTTTTGGCAGACAGCTTGCGGGGGTGGTGCCGTAAACGGGGACCAGCATAAAGGCCGCACGGCAGCGTGCGCTTGGGGCCACGCGGCCAGATCGACGCGACGCCCAACAGCCGCGCACGATCCGTCGGCCTATGCTGAGAAGTAGAGCGTTTAGTGCTTGGTGCTAGCGGAGAATTTTCGGGGGGGGGGGGGGGTAAGTCGTTGTTTTTCAAGGACTTACGACACATTAAATTTGACGATGAATCCAAGCACTCAACAGGGTTTTGCCTCACAGCAAGGCCCCTGCTTGATGTGAAATGCTTAACCATCGTCTCGTTCATTACGTCAACCGATCGTGCCAAATTTGCCGCTGTAACGGGCAGGCACGGGGGCCTGCCCCAACGGGATTCTAACGGGCAGGCACGGGGGGCCGCCCCAACGGGATTCTAACGGGCAGGCACGGGGGCCTGCCCCTGATTGTAGGTTCTTTGCCGTCGTTAAATAAAAGCCTGAACGCAGAAGCCGCAACCTGCTTACTTCTACGGCAATGATCGGTTGGACGCAAGGGACGACCACCAGAGTCTTCAGACCGTTTCTAAGAAGCGGTCTGAAGACTCCTATTTCCGTCCTTTGCGAGACGAAAGGAGGCCGTCTCGCGCTATGAAAAACGGGCGATGTTAAGGCCACTGGACAGCCAACCCCAAGCAGGGTTTGCGGAGCAGACCGCTTCTGAGTGGCCTTGGCGTTAAAAGGGGTTTAAGCGGCTCCAAAAGCTCTTTTTGCCCGAGTTGCCGCCGGTGATCGCCTCGCCAAATTCTTTCTGGCGGAGGCGACCTGCGGCCGAGTTGGCTAGGTAGCGGTCGAGGTTCTCGTCGCTCGTGGGTTGGATCGCGGCTACATTGCCGTAGATGCCGCCCATGTCCCGCCCGTCGTACACCCGCACGGCAACCACGTTTTGGCCCTTGTAATCGACCGCCTCGCTAATGTCGAGGATGAACGGGCTGTTCCACCCGTGATGTTCCCCCACAAAGACGCCGTTGACATACACATAAGCGCTGTTATCGACGCCGCCGAAGGCCAGATGCACCGGGCGGCCCTCCTCGGCTTCTACCTCAATCCGGGCGCGATACCAAGCCCCGGCGTCGTAGTTGCCGTAGCCCTGATCTTCCCAAGCCCGCCCGATGTCGATTGTGGCCCAATTTGAGTCGTCGAAATCGACGCGGCTCAGGGTGGCGTCTTGGTGCGCTTGGTGCTCTTCCGCGTAGGGTCTGAATTTCCACTGCACGGGCACTGCGGCCACCTTTTTGTAGGCGTAGGGAATGTGCGGTGGCCGGTGAGCATAGCGGCGGTACGGCTCGCCGTGGGCGAGATGGGCCTCAAAAACCGGCCAGCCGTTTTTGCCCGGTCCCATCGCCAAGTTCCCGCCGCGATTGGCGGCAAAGTCGTCGGTCTCCACCTCGCCCGTGGGTTGGTGGACATTGATCAGGCCGTAGATGCCGCCCATGCCCAGCCCGTCGTACACGTACAGGGCTACGGTGTTCTCGCCATCGCGCACGACGTGGTCGCTGATGTCGAGAATGAAGGGCTGGTTCCACTGGTGGTGCTGGCCGACCCAGTGGCCGTTGAGGAACACATAAGCGTCCTTATCTACGCCGCCGAAGGCCATGAGCACCGGCCGGCCCTCCTCGGCTTTCACCTCAATCCGGGCGCGATACCAAGCCCCCTCGTCGTAGTCGTCATAGTCCTGATCCTCCCAGGCTTGGCCAATGTCGATCGCGTCCCAGCCCGAATCGTCGAAGTCCGGGGCGGCGTAGATGTGGGGCTGCTGCGGATGTTCGCCTTCCTCGAGGCGGAATTTCCACTGCACGGGCACCTCCGCCACCTTTTTATGCGCGTAGGGGACTACCGGCGGCGAGTTGGCATAGTGGTAGTAGTGCTGGTCCGCTCGGTGATGTACAAGGAAGTGCGGAATGGACCGGACGCCCTGCTGCTGCTGGAAATTCTCTAGCCGTTGCTCGACCTGTTTTAGCTGCCGCTGGAAGTTTTCGAGCTGTTGCTCGGCGTATTTCCGCTGCTGCTGCTGGAAATTCTTGAACTGCCGCTGGACGGCCTCCAACTGCTCGCGCAGCTGCGCGTCGCTGAACCCCGGGCCGTCGATTAAAAGGACATCTTCCTTCCCCAACAGCTCGCGCGCCTGCTCGTTGTTGAGCCGCTCACTACTCGAGCGCAATAATCGAGCTGTCTCCAACAGCCCGTGCGCCTGCGCGTCGCTGAGCGGCACCGTCGAAGCACCAAGTGGTCCATCGATGACCAACAGCCCGTGCGCCGAGTCGGCACGGACCGCGGAGGGGGAGAGAGCAGACGGCTCCTCGATCGTTGCCTCGCGCTGGCGCGCCGATTTTAGGCGTTGCGTCGCCTCCTCTTTCGCTTGGGATTGGTCGGGGTACTGGTCGCGCACCGCTTCGTAGGTTTGGTGCGCTTGGGCCAGCCCCATCTTCTCTTGGCACACCCCGAGGCGAAGCTGCGCCCGGGCCGCCATGCTCGCGTCGCCTTCGCTTTTCTCGTGCGCCTCGATCACTTGCTGGTAGAGGCGCATGGCCTCCTTGAGGTCGCCCTCGCCCTTTTCCTGCATGAGGGCCGCCTGATACGTCTCCTCGACACTGCTGGCCAGTAGGCCGCTGGCGGTCAGCAATGCGCTACTCAAGAGGACCGCTATAACGCGCTCCATGATGCTCCTCCTTGTTAGGTAAGTGAATGCTCACCTTTGAACCTAAACAGCGCCGCGGCCCGAGTTGTCATGTTTTTGTCATGGACGTGCAAAAAGGTTGTACTTTCGCGTCTGAGACTGTCTTTTTTGCATAGAGTCGTCATTTGTATGTTGCGGTCGGGTTTCCGCTTAGCCCCTCTGAAAGGGCCGGGTGAGGGGCGCGTCGTGGGTCATTCCCGCGAACGCGGGAATCCAGTCTTGAAGGATGTAGAACTGCTATAATACGATTTGGTCGGCATCTCGATATACTGATCGGGTTCTTCTTTTTTGTTTTGAATGGCGAAAAAGCACCGTTCGATCTCCTTGAGCACGGTCGCGTCGTAGTATATCATGCCACAGTGAGAGCAGACTTCGACCGGGGTGTTGGGCACCAACAGGTATCGGCCTTGGTGACTGTACAGGTAGTCGATTCGCCGGTCTTTGCAGCGTTCGCTTTCGCAGAAGTTGCACTTAGCGTTCTTCATGGTCTCGCGCTCCTCGCGGCCCGACTTGCCGTCACTCTACAAAGCGGTATCCCACCCCGTGGACTGTGCGGATGTGGCGCGGCTGGGCCGGGTCGGCTTCCAAGCGGTGGCGCAGTTCGGCGATGTGGTTGTCCACCGTGCGCGTGGTGGGGTACACTTCGTAGCCCCACACTTGCTCTAAGATATCGGCCCGGGTCAGGGTGCGTCCCCGGCTTTCCCACAGCAGGCGCAACACGCCAAACGCCTTGGGCGACAGATGCACGGCCCGGCCGTCCACGGTCGCCTCGTAGCGGTCGAAGTCGATTCGCGCCTTTCCAAACGCCAGCACCGCGCCCGCAGCCGGGGCCGCCTCGCCTCGCCGCAACACCGCTTTGACCCGGGCCATGAGTTCGCGGACGCCCACAGGTTTGGTGACGTAGTCGTCGGCCCCCAACTCCAAGCCCAAGACTTTGTCCACCTCCTCGCCCCGAGCCGTGAGCATGATGATGGGCGTGGCCGCTCCTTGGGCGCGCAGACGACGGCACACTTCGTATCCATCCATGGTGGGCAACACCACGTCGAGCAGAATCAGGTCTGGCCGCCAAGCCAAGGCCCGCTCCAGTCCTTTTGCGCCATCGGCGACCGCCTCGGCCTCATACCCTTCAAAGATCAGGTTGTCGAGCAGGATCCGGGCAATGGCCGCTTCGTCTTCAACTACCAAAATTCTAGGCATGCGCTGGGTCCTCGGTGTGGACCGGGAAGTGCAGACGAAAGACGCTGCCGCCTCCGGGCCGGTTGGCGGCTTCCACCCGGCCCCCATGCGCCTCGACCACGTTTTTGACGAGGGACAAGCCCAACCCAGTGCCCGCAGTGCTGGCCGCGTTGGTGCCGCGGTGGAATTGCTCAAAGACGCGCTCCTCCTCGCCCGCGGGGAGGCCGATGCCGCGGTCGGCCACCTCAACCACCACTTCGGCCCCGCGCTGGTTGACGGCTAGGCGAATGGCTTTGTGCTGGGCCGAATACTTGACCGCGTTGCCGAGGATATTAGCCACCGCCCCTTCCACGGCCTCTGGATCGGCCAGCACCGGGGGCAGGCCCTCGGCCATGGCTTCCTCTACCGCAAAGCCCTCTGCGGCCAATACCCCGCCAAAGGTTTCCAGCGCCGCCCGGGCCGCAACCCCTAGGTCGCAAGGTTGGCGCTGGTAGGTCCGGTCCCCTCGCTCAATGCGGGCGAAGTCGAGCACGTTATCCACCAAGTGCGACAGGCGTCGGCTCTCGTGCAAGAGGGTGGTCAGATAATCCTGCATCTGCTGGGGCGATTGGTAGCGGCCCATGAGCAGGGTCTCGGCGTACATGCGAATGGACGTGAGCGGGGTGCGCAATTCGTGCGATACATTGGCGACAAATTCGGACCGCAGGCGGGCGACCTTTACTTCGCGTCCGGCGTCCCGCAGGATCATGAATCCACCTAAAACCACGGATACGGCCAAGGCGAAGATGCCGCCGCCGATCAACCAGTTGCGCGTGCGGTGGTAGCCGGTGGCGGCCGAAGCATCGGTCGCCCAAAGCCCCAGCCGCACCCGGTCCATCCAGCGGCTGGCCGGCCCGGTCTCGTAGATGGTTTCCCGCTGGGCAGCGACAAAGGCGGCCTCGGCATCCGCGTCGAACAGGGCTAAGGCAAACCCCCGCTCGGCCAGCGGCCTTTCCACCTGCTCCCGCACCAGAGCCGTCAGCGCGTCCCAATCGAATAGAATGCCCACGGCACCGCCTTCTTGGGCCGTGCGTACGTACATCAGAAAACTCGTCCCGTCAGCATCGACGCCCGATATATAGCCGCGCTCCCGCGCCGCAGCCCATTGCTCGGCCACCACCGGGCCTAAGCGCGTCGCAAAATCAAGGGCCTGCTCGATCTGGGCTAACCGCTCCAACAGGGCTGGCTGGTCTGCCATGGCCGCTAGCCGACCGTGGGCCAATGCGCGGGCCTCCTGTAGGGCCTGCTGGCAGCCGGGATAGAGGGGATAGCGGCCTTCGAGCAGGGCTTGCGCCCACGCCATTAGGCTGGCTTGAGCCGGTGCAGGCTCGGCATAGCGTCCCAAGCGCAAATGACTCAGGGTAACGGGATGCGCTCCGTCGGCGTCAAAAACCGGGCCGTAGTGTGCCACCAGCCTCTGGTGTACCGCCGCGACTGTGGCCGTGTCCTGTCCTTTATGGGCGCAGCGAGCGAGGGCGTTGAGGGCTTCGGCCTGTTCGGCGGGATGGGTCGCGTCCTCGTAGGCTTGGCGGTAGTGCTGGGCGCCGCCCGCCCAATCTTGGTGGCCGAACTCGCGCTTCTCGGCCTGCTTCATCTGCGCGGCAAAGGCCGGTTGGGGCGTCTGCAAGCGCAAGGGCCGCACCGCGGGATGGCGCAGCACCCCGGTGGGACCGACGGCGAAAATTTGCTCAATCTCGGAAAAACCCGCGTACCGGCGCGGGTCCATGCCGCCCTCTGCCATAAATGCGGCTAGGAGCTGGGCGCGGCTGTTGATCAAGCGGTCGAAGACGTCCTGCACCAGCACCGCCTTGGAGCGCAGTTCCCGGCTCACGCTGTCGCGGACATCGCGCAGCGAGCGCACGCCCAAAAAAGCCAGCAAGGCCGCTGGCACGAGAATGGACAGGAAGTAGAGAACGACCCAGCGAATTCCGCGGCGCGACATGAGGTTGGCAGGATTAGAGGGAGCGGGCCGCCGAGTGCTTAACGCGCCCCTTCCTCCCAAGACGGCAAGCTCAGCCCGTCCTGATCCCAGACGATTTCGCCGGCTCGCAGGGTCATGCGGCCCTCTATTTTGTGGCGGCCTTGCAGGGTGCTGCGGGTGGCATCGACAAAGCCGAAGCGGCCTTCGAGTACGGCCAGCACCGCGACATCGGCTTCAGCCCCTACGCTCAGGTGCCCCAATTCGGGCCGACCGATGACTTGGGCCGGGCACTGGGTCGAGCGGTAGATGACTTCTTGCAGGGGCATGCCGAGGGCCAGCATTTTCGACATGGTGGTATTCATGGTGGCGTTGGGCAGCAGGCGGCTGCGGCGGTGCAGGTCCGTGCTGATGGTATCGGGCGGGAAGCCTTGGGCCATGGCCGGTACGGCAATGTGGAAGCGGAAGGAGGCGTTGCCGTGGCCCAAGTCGAAGATCACGCCGCGCTCCCGCGCCTGCCAGACAAAGTCGAAGACGCGGTCGTCGTCGTCGAGCATGGGCGTGCGCATGGAGTAGCAGTGGGTGTGGATGTCGCCGGGGTTGTAGCGGGCGAGCAACTCGGGGTACGTGCGGGTGGGCTTGGGCGAGAAATCGACCATGACAATGCAGCCGGCCCGCCGCGCGGCCTCCATGGCCCCGCCGGTGGACTCCCAGCCCGGGCCGCCAAAGTGGGCCGACTTGACCCCGACGATGTGCTCGGGGTAGCGCTCCACAGCAGCGGCGCAGGGAATGGGGTCCATATCGAAAGTGTCTTGCTCGGGCGGGCCGGTCATGCCAGCCCCGACGATGTTGACAAAAGCGAGGACGCGGGTGATGGACGGGTCGATGATGGTCTCTTTGAAATCGGCAAAATCCCGGTAGCCAGCGCCGCCCGTATCGACGCAGGTGGTGACGCCGTGCGGCAGGGTGTGCGGGTCCGGGAAGAGCCAAGCATCAAAGCCGCCGTACACGTGCAGGTGGATGTCGATGAGCCCGGGCGTTACATAGAGGCCGGCGACCTGGGCTTCTCGGGTCGCGGTGCCGGGCAACTGCGGCCCCACCGCGGCGATTTTGCCGTCTTTGACGGCGAGGTCGGCCGGACCGTCTAGGTTGTTTTTGGGGTCGATGAGGTGCCCGTTTTTGAGTAGGACGTCGTACAAGGGGGCCATGGTGCTCCTTTTTGGCTTGCTAAGATAGCGGGCGGTCCCTGCTCGCTCAAGGCGGCTTGCCCTCGCCAGCGTCAAGGGCATAGATTGATCAGTGCCGTTGGCCGCTGTTCGCGAATATCCTGCCCTGCATCCCGAACCCAATAGGAGGCCAGATGACCCCTTCGCACTGGCGCAACATTCTGCACCGCGACGACGAACCCGACGAGGCCATGCAGCGCATTGACGCCCGGGTCGCTCCGCTGGAGGAGCTGCCCGACGCGGTGCACCACATCCGCTCCCTGATCGCGCGCTTTGACTCGCTGACCCACTACCGAGCCTTTGACAACCTCAACCTGCTCGTCCGCGCCATTGGCGAGGGGACCTATCCGGGCCGGCCGGCCGTAGATGTGCTGACGCGGGCTTGGGAACTGGACGACCGGCGTCGAGACCGGGCCAAGACCTATATCCAAACCCTGCAAGCGTGGGCTGAAGGCAAGCCGGTGGAAGAGGCGTGGCCGGGGGCGGGCGATGGAGCGTTGTGCGCCGAGTTGTACGAGGCGTTGGGGCCGCGGGCCGAGCACAAGGCTTGGTTGGCCGCTTCGTTGGCTCATACCCTCAAAGCCTTCGCCTACGAGGCCCAAGACTTGCTCGCCGAAGCGGCCACAGCGGATTTCGTGTGCGGGGTCTATCGCGCCGCGCTGGGCCGCGACCCCTCGCACGACGACTTGCAAAACCGCCTAGCCGAACTGGCCGACGGCAAAACCCGCGACCACTTCATCCGCGAGATTTTTGATTCGGCCGAGAGCCGCCAGCGGCAAAAGTGGCAGGTGCTAGACAAGCTGAACGCCGGCGAGGACGAGGGATGCTAGGCGCGGTCTGGGGCCGCTGGTCTGCTTTTTATGAGGGAATTATACACGAGCACGATGGTGCCCATGTCTTCTTTATGCAGGGGACTATTACGAGTTCGCCATCCAGACAATCAGATTTATAGCCGTGATAGCCAGTACGGATATAAGCGCGAGAATGAGTTGGCTTTTGGTTATCATGCCTGCTTCTATTTTGGTGACAGTAGTTTTAATGTCAGCAATATCTTTCCTGTTTTCTTTAGCTGTTTGTTCCAACTGATTTAATCTATGCTCAACAAGCTCAGGGTTTAATCCATCTCTACGAGCTCCGTTCTCTCTCGATCCTGGTACAGGAGGATTACCGCCAATATCTCCCTGTGGAGGGGTACTCATTTTTCTATCCTCCGCAACCAGTCCCAAAGGGCCTTTGCAGTATATCCCGAATACGAACCATCGAGACCAAACACGGCCCCAGTAGCGGTCCTCTGATTTTCATCTTCGACTTTTATACCAAGACGATTGGCTATCATCTCAGGGATATTTTCATCTTCAAGAAAAAATACATTGTCTGCATATCTATAACTAAGTGGATATAACTCGTTTATTTTGCCCTTAAAGGATTCGGGGGCATCCCGGTTTAGAACAACAATGAAGATGGACATTTTGGATTTATCTCCTTGTGTAAGCCTCGTTATTAGAGGTAGAACAGACTTTTCTCCCTTGACTCCATCAGGGGACAAATGGGTCTGGGCGAATCATAGGCTTAACATGATGTTCATGGGACAGCCTTCTTTCGTTGAGGCGAGCTAATCCTTTAAGATACAAAGCCTTAATCGGGGCTGTCAATCGGTTCTGACGCTGGTTTTAGAGCACATTTTTTTCTATCTTGCAAGCGTTCAGCATTTCCTGCAAGTTCCGGCTCAGCTAGGCCCTTGCGCTTGGCTGAGCCGGTCTTTGAGTTTAGGCGTCAATGCCAATTTCATACCGTCCCATCCTCCGGCGTCCAGAGCACCCTGGCTGCCCCAAGCCGTTGACTTGGGCGCGATCCATCCGCGGGCCGCGCGCTACTTGTGCGAATACCCCCCGGGCAGCGGTCGGTTTTTCGCCGCGCCCTGCCAGACGGACGCCATTGGCTTTGTCTATCGCCGCGATTGGTTTACCGACCCAGCCGAGCAAGAGGCGTTTGCCGCCCGCTACGGCCGGCCGCTGGCCGCGCCCGACACATGGGAGGAATTTCGCGACCTCGCCGAGTTTTTCCACCGCCCGCAACAAAAGCGCTATGGCTGCTCCCTGCTGACCGGCCGAGGGTACGACTCCATCGTCATGGGCTTTCAGCCCTTTCTGTGGGCTTGGGGCGGTGCTTGGGGCGACCCGCAAAGCTACGAGGTGCAGGGCCACCTCAATACCGAGGGGGCCGTGGCCGGGCTGGAGTTTTTCAAGTCTTTGCTGCAATTCGCGCCCGAAGGCGGCACGAATGCCGACTATTTCTTCAATTTGGAGGCCTTTTCCAACGGCTCTACGGCCATGGTGTTGGATTACTTCCCGTTCTATCCGGGCCTCGTCGCCAGCATGGGCGACCAAGTGGGCTTTTTCAAGGTTCCGCGCCACGCGGACAAGCGCGTCATCTCGCTGGGCGGGCAGGGCTTTAGCATTTCGACTAAGACCGCGCCGCAAAAGCAAGAATGGGCCAAGCAGTTCATCGCTTGGTTTTCCCAGACCGCCATCCAGAAGAAGTGGATAGCCTATCCCGGCTCGTTTACGGCCAATACCGAGCTGCTGGCGAGCGCAGAATTTGCCGCGGCCGCGCCGTACAACGCCGCGTTCGCCGCGTCGCTGGATTACTTGCAGGATTTTTGGAACGTGCCGGTGTACAACGAGCTGTTGGCCGCGGCCGTGCGCCACTTGGGCGCGGCCCTCGACGGAACGAGCGCGAGCGCAGAGGCCCTCGACGCGCTGGCCGCTGAGCACGAGATGATTCTGATGGAAGCGGGCCTGCTCAAGATGGAGTAGGGGAGAGGGCGGCGTGCGGAGTAGAACGGGGTATGCGTTTGTGGGGCCGGCCCTCGGCTTGCTCATTGGCGTAAACGTCTTCCCCCTGCTGTACAGCATCGCACTCAGCTTCACCAATGTAGATTTGGTCGGCGGGACGTGGAAATTCGTGGGGGGGCTCAACTACGCGGTGGCGTTCAAGTTCGCCCAGTACGGGGCCGCGCTGCGGACGACCGCGCTGTTTGTCTGCACGGCCGTGGCCGCGGAACTGGTCTTGGGCTTTGCCTTGGCGCTGGCGCTCAAAGATCGCTTTGGTGGCCGGGCGTTTGTGCTGACCGCGCTGTTGGTGCCGATGATGTTGCCGCCGGCCGTGATCGCGCTCTTTTGGAAGCTGGTGCTCAACGGGCACTACGGCATCCTCAACCAGTGCCTCGACGCCCTGGGGTTGGGCCAACCCCAGTGGATTACGGACCCGGACCTCAAGCTCCTGTCGATTTTGCTGATCGACGTGTGGATGTGGACGCCGTTTATGATGCTTATTGGGCTGGCCGCGCTCAACGCCATCCCCGGGTACCTGTACGAGGCCGCGGCCATAGACCGAGCCTCGCGGTGGAAAGTCTTTCGCCGGATCACCCTGCCGTTGTGCGCGCCGCTTTTGGGGCTGGCCGTGCTGCTGAGAGCCACGGACGCGCTCAAGCAGTTCGATTTGGTCATGGCGATCACCGGCCCCAACGACCCGGCAACCCAAACGGTGAGTGCACTGCTCTATCAGGTGGTGTTCCGCGACGGCAAGGTGGGCTTGGGCGCGGCGTATTCGTATGTGGTGCTGGTGCTGGTGATCGCGCTGGCCAGCGCGTTTGTGCGCTACGCGAGCGCGCTGCAGCGGCGCGAGGAGGCCACGGTCCGGTGAAGGCGCTGCGCATTGTCTGGGTCGGAGGCTACTTTGCCGCGGCCATGCTGCCGCTGGTCTGGCTCGTGTTGACCTCGGTTAAGACGCGGGACGACAGCATTGCCGTGCAGCCCAAGTTCGCGCCCACGTGGGCCAGCCCGGTCGCGGCCGACGGCAAGTCTTTCCGCCCCAATCTCGATGGCTACCGCCAACTGGCCGCGGTGTACGCCGGCGGCGAGCGCTCCTTTTTCCACTACTTGGGCAACAGCTTGGTCATTGGCCTGATTAGCACCTTGTGCTCGGTGCTGATTGGCACCTGCGCGGCGTATGGCTTTAGCCGCTTTGCCATCCCCGGGGGGCGCGACTGGCTGTTCTTCATTCTCTCGACGCGCTTTTTGCCGCCCCTCGCGGTGGTCGTGCCGCTGTTGATGATGTACCGCGAGTTCGAGCTCCAAAACAGCTACATGGGCCTAGTCCTGCTGTACACGGCGTTCAATATGTCGCTGGCCGTGTGGCTGATGAAGGGCTTTATCGACGAAATCCCCACGGCGTACGAAGAGGCCGCGCTGGTGGCCGGCTATACGCGCTTCCAAGCCTTCCGCTGGGTCGTCCTGCCGCGGGCCGTGCCCGGGATGGCGGTCACCGCGGTGTTCTGCCTGATCTCCGCGTGGAACGAGTACGGGTTTGCCATGACGCTCAACAACCAAAAGGCCGTTACGGTGCCGGTTTACTTTGCTGGTTTGCAGGGCAATGTGTCGGGTTTGCCGTGGGCCCAAATCAGCGCGGGGATGCTCGTTTTTGTCGCGCCGATCATCGTCTTCACGGTCTTGGTGCGCCAGCACCTGCTGCGCGGCGTCACCTTTGGGACGATCAAGCGATGATCCGGTGGTTGGATCGCGTCGCTCTCGCGGGCATGGTCGTCGGCGTGGGCTTGATGTTGCAGCCGCTGTGGGGCGACGGGCTGCGCTATGGATTTTTTGTCACCGCGCTGGGTACCATCCTGCACATCATAACCTCGCATGGGCCGCTCGAGGAGCGATGAGCTTTCTCGTCTGCGCGGGCTTGACCAAGGTGTATGCCGACGGCACGTGCGCCGTCCGCGGCCTTGACTTGCGCTGCGGCGAGGGCGAGTTCACCGTGCTGTTGGGGCCTTCCGGGTGCGGCAAGACGACGACGTTGCGGATGGTCGCTGGCCTCGAACAGCCCACGGCCGGGCAAATTGTGCTGGCCGGCACAGACATCACCGGCTGTTCGCCGGCCGAGCGGGACGTGGGGTTCGCATTTCAGTTTTACGCGCTCTATCCGCACCTGAAGGTCGAGGACAACATCGGCTTTCCGCTGGAGAGCATGGGGTTGAGTCGTCGGGAACGCCGGCAGCGGGTGGCCGACATGGTCGAGCGGTTGGGGTTGGGCGCGTTGGTCGGGCGCTATCCCCGGCAGCTCGCCGGCGGCGATCAGCAGCGGGTGGCCTTGGCGCGGGCCATGGTGCGGCGGCCCCAGCTCTACCTGATGGACGAGCCGCTGGGCACGCTCGACGCGGACTTGCGGCTGGAGCTGCGGGCGATGATCCGCGCCCAACAGCTCGACGCCGGCATCGCCACCGTGTACGTGACCCACGATCAAGAGGAGGCCATGAGCTTGGCCGATCAAGTGGTGGTCATGGACGAGGGCCGGATCCGCCAGCGCGGGGCCGCGGCTTGGGTATATGACCAGCCGGCCGACCTGTTTGTGGCGCGCTTTATCGGCAGCCCCAGCATGAACTTCATCGCCGGAGAAGTTCGCGGGGACTGCTTTGCCGCGCCCGGGTGGGTCTGGCCGCTGGCCGAGCCGGTGCGCCCGGGACCGGCGACGCTGGGGGTGCGGCCGGAGTTCGTGCGGCCGGTCGCCAAGGCGCGGCTGCGGGCCGAGGTGGTGCGCGACGAGTACCAAGGCGCGTGTCGCTACATCCACCTGCGGGCCGAGTGCGGCCGGCTGGTCATGCGGGTGCCCGCGCGGCAGCGGCTGGCCGTGGGCGCGGCCGTGGGCTTGGACTTGGACCGGGTGCTGTTGTTCGATCCGACGAGCGGCCAGCGGCTCTGATGGCTTGGTTGCAGCTACAAGGGGTGCGGCGGTGCTTTGGTCAAGCCGAGGTCCTGGCGGGCATTGACCTGTCGTTGGGGGCCGACGAGATGCTGGTGGTGCTGGGGCCTACTGGCGCGGGCAAGACCACGCTGCTGCGGATCGTCGCGGGCTTGGACGCGCCCGACGCGGGCCGGGTCGAGCTGGGCGGCGACGAGGTGACGCACTGGCCGCCGGCCGACCGCGACGTTGCATTGGTCTTTCAGCACTTTGCCCTGTATCCCGATTGGAGTGTGCGGCGCAATTTGGAATTTCCGCTCAAAGCACCGCGCCGGGCGCTGTCGAGCGACGAGCTGGACCGCCGCGTCGGCTGGGCGGCCGAGCTACTCCAGATCGAGCGTTTGCTCGACCGGCCAGCCGCCCGCTTGTCCGGGGGGGAGATGCAGCGGGTGGCCATTGGGCAGGCGATTGTGCGGCGGCCGCGGCTGTTTCTGTTCGACGAGCCGTTGACCAATTTGGACGCCAAGCTGCGGGAGTCCCTCCGCCTAGAGCTGGCCCTGTTGCGGCAAGAGCTGGGCATCCCGGCGATTTACGTGACCCACGACCAAGCCGAGGCCCTGTCCATGGGCGATTCCATCGCCGTGCTGGCCGAGGGGCGGATTTTGCAGCAGGGCAGCCCAGAGGATGTTTATCGCCGGCCGGTCTCGCCGGTAGTGGCGCGTCAGTTGGGGCAACCCGCGATCAACATCCTCTGCGTTGAGCGGCGCGGGGATAGGTGGATTGGCCCCAACGAGGTTGAGCGGATGCCAGCGCAGAGCGGAAGCGGCGCGGGCGAAATGCTGCTCGGGGTCCGGCCGGAGGACATCGCGCCCACCGGGGGGCGGGTGCCGGGCGTAGTGCGCGTGGTGGAGGACGCGGGGGCCGAGTGGATTTTATCGGTGGATTGGGCCGGGGCGTCCATCCACATCACCGCGTCTAAGGAGCGGCGTTTTGCCCCGGGCGAGATCGTGTATCCGCGCATTGACGCGGAGCGGGCGTTGCTCTGGCCGCGGGCGACTTGACGTGTGTTAAAGGAGGACATTCCGCAAATGAATCGTGACACAATTGGCGGTAAACTGCTGTTGGCCATTGCGAGTTTGGCCGTTAGTGCGCTCGTCGTTGAAATCTCTTTTTGGCTCGTCGCTCGGGCCGATCCGATCTATCCCATGGTCATCTACCAGACGAACGATCCAAGCCTTAGACTGATGTGCTACGACGACCACTTTGCGGGTACTCCCGACTGGGATCTGCGGCGGGCACACCCGTTGGGGGAATTGACCTATAGGGCGAATGCGAACGACGATCCCGCCCTCGCCGATCTATCGCCGCGCAAAGTGCCCAATGCCATTGAGTGGTGCCGCAACGAGAAGAGACGGCGCGAGCGGCCCATGGCTGAGTTCGACGCGGAGAGAGACAAAATCGTCTTGTTGGTCGGCGACTCCTTTTGTTTTGGTACGGGAGTGCGGGTCGTGGATCGCTTTTCGAATGTCTTGGAGACCCGCTTGAATCGGGAGCACCCCGCCGAGCACTATCGGATCTTCAATGCCTGTGAAGGGGGCAGGCATATCGGGGAGGTCGCCGAGGCCATGGAACACTATGTCGAGTACTTTGCTCGGGTCGATCACGTCGTGTATTCGTTTGTCCTAAACGATCCAATTAAGCAGGGGCGTCTGAAGAAGTGGGGCAGAGAATTGGGAGGTTTTACAGGTGAGAACGGCGGGCGTCGTCTAGCGTTGGACGGTGAGAACGGTGGGCGTCGTCTAGAGTTGGACGGTGAATTTAACAATTTTATAGGCTTGCGGTCCAGATCGAATGCCGTCCGATTTTTGGCGGGATGGGATAGCTATACCCTGCGTTGGTTTGCCACGCGCTGGAAGCGGCAGCAGATCGCCCGCGAGACCACTGAGTGGTATCGACAACTCTACACCAACAACCCCCATTGGCCCCAGACCCGGCAGTTGCTCGGCTGGATGAAGGATTACTGCGCGGCTAGGGGGATTGCATTCTCTTTGGTCGTCTGGCCTCTATTCTACCAACTCGACGCCTATCCCCTAACAGAGGTACACGAAATTATCGAGGCCGTGGCGCAGCAGGAGGGAATCCACTCCGTGGATCTGCTCCCGCTCTTCGCTGGCAAGGACGCCCAGCAGTACTGGGTCCATCCGACGGATTTTCATCCCAACAGTCGGGCGCATGCCGCGGCCGCGGCCTTTCTGTACGACGCTATTCCTTGGTAGTGCGGGGGCTAAAGGGCGCGACAGGCCCCCGAGGATTACTTGCTTTGCCGCTTGCCGAGGCTTTTCTTGCGTACATCCGCAATGAACGCATCGAGTGAGGTCGTCTTGCCCTCTTGGTATTCTACATGGCCAATCTGGGTTCGCATCTCTGGGGCTTGGTGTTCGAGCCAGTCTTCCATGTCGTCCACGTTCATGATGCCAGCCACGGGGATGCCGTCCTTCTCTAGGACAAAACACTCGCGATTGAGGTGGGCGCGGCGCACGACTTGACCTAGGTTGATGCGTGCTTTGGTGATGGGAATGTGGTGTACTACAGGTTTGATAGACTTCACCTGGTTGCCCATGCTGTTGGTGCTCCTGTGATGAGCATTGAGTGGGATTGATTAATCCCAATGTCCCGCGTCCTTAGAAGCGCGTCAAGTCGAATATCAATTATAGGAGGAACATAATGGCTGTTGTACGCGATGCGCGGCTTGGTGCTCCCAAGCACGTCAGTACGCCGTGGGCCTTGCGCCGCTATGGGACGCTGGCCGAGTGGGAAAAGCGGGCCGCGGCCATCCG
Source organism: Candidatus Latescibacterota bacterium (assembly GCA_965242865.1). Classification (GTDB taxonomy): domain Bacteria; phylum Latescibacterota; class UBA2968; order UBA8231; family UBA8231. The sequence goes on along the minus strand of CBDETK010000013.1, from coordinate 1,160,138 downwards.
CCAGCACATTCTCGTCTGCGCTGGCTTGTGGCCCCTGCCGGCCAAGACGCCGCTCAAGGCGCAGATTTTTGGGCGGATTGAGCGGGAGGGCTATGCAGTGGAAAAGGTCTTTTTCGAGAGCCTACCCGGGTTTTTCGTCTGCGGCAATCTGTACCGGCCGCTCGGGGAGGGGCCTTTTCCGGCGGTTGCTTGTCCGCACGGCCACTGGCCGCGCGGGCGGCTCGAAAACGCCGAGTTGGGGTCGATTGCCGGGCGCTGCATCAACTTTGCGCGGCAGGGCCTCGTGGCCTTTTCGTACGACATGGTCGGGTACAACGACAGCGATCAATTGGTGCATCGGGAGATTGGGGGGCGGCGCGAGGCCCTGTGGGGAATCGGCGCGTTGAGCTTGCAACTGTGGAACAGCATTCGGGCGATTGACTTGCTCGCCTCGCTGGCGGATGTACAGGCCGAGCGCATCGGCTGCACGGGCGCGTCCGGCGGGGGGACGCAGACCTTTTTGCTGATGGCGGTCGACGAGCGGATTAAGGCCGCCGCCCCGGTCAACATGGTCTCGGCCTTCATGCAGGGCGGCTGTCGCTGCGAGAATCAGGGCCACTTGCGGCTGGACATCAACAACGTAGAAATCGCCAGTTGCATGGCACCGCGGCCCTTGTTGCTGGTGTCGTGTACCGGCGACTGGACCGCGAACACGCCCGAGGTGGAATTCCCGGCCGTGCGTGCGATCTACGACCTCTACGGAGCGCAAGATCAGGTGAGCGCGGTGCAGATAGACGCCCCGCACAACTACAACCAGCCGAGCCGCGAGGCGGTGTACGCGTTTTTTAAGTGCCACCTGCTCGGCGGGCAGGGACGGGTCGCCGAGCAGGCGTTTGCCGTGGAGCGGGACGAGGATTTGCTGGTGTTCAGCGGCCGTGCAAAGCCGGCCCACGCGCTCGACGCGCCAGGGGTCTTTGCGGCCGTGATCGCCCGTAGCGAGCAGCGGTTGGCCGGGCGGTTGGGGTGCTTTGAGCGGCCCACGCGCTCGGCGTTGGCGAGTCTGCTCGGGGTGGAGGCCGCGCCCCAAGTAGCGGTCGAGAGCTTGGGGTTTCAACGGGAAGCGGGCTATGTGGCCGAGCAGCTAGTCTTGGGGCGCGTGGGCCGAGGGGAGCGGGTGCGTACGGCGTTTTTTGTGCCGCGAGGTCCCCAAGGCGCGGTGCCGGCGACGCTAATTGCCGACGCGCACTGGGCCGGCGACGAGCCGGGCGAGCTGGCGCAGGGGCTGTTGCAGGCGGGTGGGGCCGTGCTGGTCGTCGCCCCGTTCCTAACCGATGGCACCGAGCGGGCAGGGCACGACGAGCTGGATCCCCTGTACCACACGTACAATCAGGCGACCATGGCTTGCCGGGTGCAGGATATTCTCACGGGGCTGGCCTATTTGGACCAGCATTGGCGCGTGGGCCAGCGTCATCTCGTCGGCCTAGGCGAGGCCGGCGTCTGGTGCCTATTTGCGCGGGCGTTGGTTCGGGGCGTCGGCCGCACGGCCGTGGACTGGGGCGGCCGCGACCTGAGCGACGACGAAGCGTGGACCGGAGCGTTGTTCGCGCCCGGGATTCGGGCCTTGGGCGACGTGCGGACAGCCCTCGCGCTGTGTGCGCCTGGGCGGCTGTTGGTGTATGGGGCCGGGGAGCACTTCCCGGAGCGCATCGCCCGGGCGGCGGGCGCGGAAGCGCGGCTCGTGGTGGAGGCCGAGGGCCTGAGCGCGGACGCGCTTGTCGAGTGGATCAGCTAACCTTCAACAAAGGAAAAGGAAGACGACATGGCAGCGAAGTATCGAGTGGGTATTATCGGCTGTGGCGGCATTGCCAACTACCACGTACAAGGCTGGAACGGGGTGGACCAAGTCGAGGTGGTGGCGCTGGCCGATCCAGTGGCCGCGGCGCGAGAGGAGTTCGGCGGGCGGCATGGGATCGCGCAACGCTACGAGGATTTCCGCCAAATGCTCGACGCAGAGGCGCTCGACATCGTCTCGGTTTGCACTTGGCACAAGTTGCACGCCCCGATGACGATTGCCGCCTGTGCGCGCACGCCCCGAGCCGTGCTGTGCGAAAAGCCCATGGCGACGAATTTGGGCGATTGCGACGCCATGCTAATCGCCGCCCAGCGCAACCGCGTCAAGCTGGCCATTGCCCACCAGCGCCGCTTCAATCCGGCGTGGACCTTGGCCAAGGAGCTGGTGGCGGCCGGGGCCGTTGGTGAGGTGCGACAGGTCAACGCCCGCGGCGGTCAGGGCTTGCTCAACGACTGCTCGCACCTGTTGGACATGATGCGCTACGTGATGGGCGACCCGCAGGCCGTGTGGGTGATGGGCAATGTCGAGCGCAAGACCGAGCGTTTTGAGCGCGACATCCCCATTGAGGATCGCAGTCTGTGCGTGGTCCAGTTCGACAACGGGGCCATCGGCCAGCTTTTGCAGGAGTTGGCCGGCCCGAATTACCAAGGCGGGGTCTTCTACGGCTCAGAGGGAATCCTCGAACTCGACGAGCGCAAGGTGCGGCTGCTCAATACTCAGACCGGCACTTGGGAGGAGCGTTCGGCCGAGGGCGAGGACCCCAGCGTTGGGCAGCAGCGCGAGATCGTGGAGTGGATCGAAGGCCGGGTTGAGCATCGCGGTCGTGCGGAAAACGGCCGGGCGGCGGTGGAGATCATCATGGCCGCGTACGAGTCGGCGCGGCTCCACGAGGTGACCGCGCTGCCGTTGCGGACGATGGCTTCGCCGCTGGAGGTGATGATCGAAGCGGGAGATTTGCCGGTTGAGCGTCCGGGCCGCTACGACATCCGCGCCTTTTTGCTGCGCGGCGAGGCCATGCGGCCTTCGGGCTAGGCGAAAATTGAAAAAATTCACAAGAGAAGCGCGAGGCGTTGAAGACACTCTCATGAAGAAAATTCTTGACCAAGAACGAGAGGTAAGGATCGGGCTGGAGTGAACAGATGACGCAGGATGAACTGATAGAACTACTCAACGCGCACGAATGGCGCGATGTTGAGTTCAAGGAAGCGCAACGCGCCGTGCCGCGAAATGCTTATGAGACGGTGTCTGCCTTTGCAAACACCGAGGGCGGTCACCTTGTGTTCGGCGTCAAGAAGAGCGGGCAGGACATGGAGGTCGTTGGCGTTCTCGAGGTCGATAAAGTTCAGAGCGAGTTTCTGACTGCGTTGCGGCAACCCGACAAGATAAGCGTGGTGATGGATGTTCGGGAGGAACTGCACAAGTACGACGACTCGGACCTGCTTGTCTTCTATGTGCCTGAAGCGCATCGTTCGGACAAGCCCGTCTTCCTGAACGGGGATATTCGCCGCTCGTTTGTTCGCAGCGGAGGAAGCGACATTCGCTGCTCGGACAACGAACGGAATCGATTTCTCATGGACGCGGCAGCGGAGCGCTATGACGGCCAATCCGTCGATCTTAACCTGAGTACGGCACTCGACAGGGAGAGCATTAAGTGGTACCGGGAGACTTATGAAGGACGGCCGGGGAACCGATCCTACGTAAAACTATCCGACGCGGACTTCCTCAACGAGATGGGTTTGCTTGTTGAACAGAACGGCCAGGTATATCCATCTCGTGCAGCGATTTTTTTGTTTGGCACCAATGCAGCCTTCCGGCAACTCTTGCCACGTCCTGTAGTGGATTGTCAGCGATTTGCGCGGGATCGCGACAGGGCCGATGCTGGTGAACGCTGGAATGATCGACTTGTGCTCGACGAGAATCTCATTCGCACTTGGCAGTCCCTTGTTGATTGGTACCAGAGATTCGCTGAAGTGCCATTCCGAGTTGATCCCACATCTCTGCAGCGAGATGATACGCCGCCGGACTACCGCGCTTTTCGCGAATCAATGGTCAACCTGCTCATCCACCAAGATTACTCCGATCATTCTCGCAAGGCGAGTATCCGTCACTATACGGACCAGACCGTTTTCTGGAATCCCGGCGATGCCTTCGCCACCGATGCTGACCTACTCGAACCCGGTGAAAAGGAGGTTCGCAATCCCCGAATCGTGACTGCTTTCCGGCGCATCGGGCTGAGCGAGAATGCCGGATGGGGACTGCGCGATGTCTTTCGCAACTGGCAGGAGTTGGGCTATGTTCCGCCCGCGATTGCCAACATCAAGAGACACAAGTGCTTTGAGCTTATCCTAAAAAAAGAAGAACTTCTGTCGGAGCAGCAGATTCTTTTTCAGGCAAGCCTCGGCGTACAACTCACCGACGAACAGGCAAGGGTATTTGCATTTGGCTGCCGAGAACAGGTAATCACGCTTTCGCAGGTCAAGGCCGTAACAGGTCTTGCAGGACCGGCTGCGAGGGAACTAGCCGATGTCTTGGTCACAAAAGTGCTTTTCAGAATTGTCGAAGCTGGCAGAGAGTACGCCTTGGCTGAGCATCTGGAGGATCGATTTCGCCAAACTGAGCAAGCTGATACACGAGGCGAGGACTTGGTCTCTGTACAAGTTCAGCCCAAGCCGCCCGACTTGTCCACTGCACAAGTTGAGGGACATTCCAATGACTTGTCCACTGCACAAGTTTTTCCTTTGACAGCGTTGTCTGCAATTCACTGGAAAATCATAGACTTATGCGATGTGCCTCGTCGGCTGGGCGATATTCTGGAAGCTCTTGGCATAACCAATCGGGGTTATTTCAAGAAACGCTACCTCGATCCGCTGATTAAGTCCGGGATTGTGGAAATGACCAACCCGGAGAAACCCCGGGCGTCGAACCAGCAGTATGTCATTACAGAAGCGGGAGCCCAACTAAAGGCACAGCGCATGTCGGGAGAAGATGATCCAAGTGAGGCCAAAGATGGCTAAACACGACGACATCAAAAAGCAGGACTTTCATGCTTGGATGGCTATAGTACAACCTCTCGGCCCGTCCGCGCGGACTCGTAGCAGGCATCGACGACCTTTTGCAGGTTGAGTAGCTGGCGGGCGTCCTGCATGGTCCAAGGCTCGCCGGCGCGGAGTTGGGCGATGAGGGCGGCGTCTTGGGTGTGGACGCTTTGGAACCAGTCGTCGCTGTCGAGTGGGGGCGTTTGATCGACGATCTCGCCTTGGACATCCACTTTGACCGCAAAGGGTGCGCCGGTGATGGTGCCTTGGGTGGTGGTCAGCTCAAAGCTGTGGAAGTCGGTCCCCTCGCTGCACCAGTTGCCCTCTAAGGAGTAAAAGGCACCGTTGTCAAAGCGCACCAAGGCGCTGATGAGGTCTTCGGCGTCGTAGCGCGCGTGGATGGCCGCGTCGATCTTGGGGCCGCGCTTGCCGGGAAAGAGGCGGCGGGTCGCCGCGCTGACAGTGAGCGGATTGGGCGAGCCGCCGACCCACATCGCCAAATCGAGCGTGTGGACCAAGGTCGAAGCGAGGACGCCGCCGCCAGAGGTCGCCCGGTGATAGTGCGGCCCCCAAACGGGCGGGTCGTGATGGCAGCCCCAGGCCTTGGCGAACACCGGCTCGCCGATGGTGCCGGCTTGGACCAGATCGCGCAAATACCGCGAACTCGGCATGTAGCGCATGTTGGTGCCGAGCTGGATTTGCAGCCCGGTCGCCGCGGCCTTGGCGAGAACGGCTTCGGCCTGCGCTCCATTCATCATAAAGGGCTTTTCGCACAACACGCAGGCCCCAGCGTCGAGGCTGGCCAACGACATGGCCGCGTGCGTGTTGGGCATGGTGGCGACGATGACCAAGTCGAGGTCGCCCGGGGCGAGCATGGCCCGATAGTCTTGGGTCGCCCGGGCTTTGGGCCAGCGCTGGCCGGCCGCGGCGAGGCGGTCGCCGTCGAGATCGCAGACCGCGGCAACCGTTGCTTGGTCTGCACCGAGGGCCTCGATGCCGGTAAAGTGAACGTTGGCTTGGGTGCCGCAGCCGATCATTCCGACGCGCACGGCGCGATCTAGCATGGATAGTTCCTTTCTGCTGGTGGCTCAACCTAGGGTTTCGGCGTATAATCTCCCTCGAATACGTAGCGCGAAACGCATCCGGCGTCAAGATGCCGGACCTAAGTACGCGACTCTTGCTTTGCGTCCGGGATCGAGGGCGTCCCGCCCTCGATCCTTTGGAAGGCGGAGGGCTGGTGTCGCGTAGTAAATGCCGGACTAACGCGAGGCTTGGCTATGACGCAACAAGTAGATGTGCTGGTCATCGGCGGCGGAGTCGTCGGGATTTGCGCGGCGCACTTTCTGCAGGAGCAGGGCCGTGCGGTCACTGTGGTCGAAAAGGACGAGGTCTGCGCGGGGAGCTCCTACGGCAATGCCGGGCTGATTGTGCCCAGCCACAGCGTGCCGCTGGCCGAGCCCGGGGTTATCGCCCAGGGCCTGCGGTGGATGTTCAACCCGGATAGCCCCTTTTACATCAAATGGCGCTGGGATCGCGAACTGGTGGCTTGGCTGTGGCAGTTCCGCAAGGCCAGCACCGTGCGGCGGGTGCATCAGGCCATGCCGCTGTTGCGCGATATGCACTTGGAGAGCTTGCGGCTGTATCAGGGCTGGGCCGCAGAATTGGGGTTTGCCTTTGGGCACGAGGGCCGGCTTTTGTTGTGCAAGACCGAACAAGGCTTGCAGCACGTCCGCGAAGAGGCCGAGCAGATGCAGGCGATAGGGCTGGCGGTGGAAAGGGTTGACGCCCAACAGGCGCGGCAGCGGGCGGGCGTGGAATTGGACTGCGTGGGCGGGGCGTTTTACGCGCAAGACGCCCACTTGGACCCAGCGCGTCTCGTGCGAGCGTTAGCCGCGCGTTGCGTTGAGCGCGGGGTGCAGGTCCACGAGAAAACCGAGGTGTTGGGGTTTGGCAAAAAAGGGCGTCGCATCCAAGCGGTCGAGACGACGCGCGGGGATTTTGCCGCGGCCGAAGTCGTGCTATGCAGTGGGGCGTGGTCGCCGGGCGTGGCCCGCGCGCTGGGCTTGTCCCTGCCGGTGCAGCCGGCCAAGGGCTACAGCGTCACCTTTCACAAGCCAGACCCGTGCCCGGCGGTCCCGCTGATGTTGGTGGAGGCCCGCGTTGGCGCGACCCCCATAGGGGACAAGCTGCGCTTTGCCGGCACGCTCGAATTGGCCGGCATGGATACGTCGATCAACCGCCGGCGGGTGGCCGCGATTGTTCATGCGGTGCCGCGCTACGTACCGGCGTGGACGCCGGATGCGCTGGACCTAATCGAAGTGTGGCGGGGCCTGCGGCCCTGTACGCCGGATGGCTTGCCTTTTTTGGGGCGGGCGGGCGCGTACGACAATCTCACGGTGGCGGCCGGGCACGCCATGATCGGGGTGTCGCTGGGGGCGGTTACTGGGGCGGTGACCGCGCGCGTGGTGCAGGGCGAGGAGCCGGGGTTTAATCTGAGTTTGTGCAACGTAGATCGATTTGGATAGGAGGGATAGATGCGCTGTGTACTGGGCATTGATTTGGGCACGGGGAGCACCAAGGCCGTCCTCCTCGACGAGGCTGGCGATCTCATCGGTAGGGGGCAGGCCGAGTATCCGCTCTACAAGCCGCATCCTCGGTGGGTGGAGCAAGACCCGGAGGACTGGTGGCGCGGGCTGGGCGCGGCAGCGCGTCAGGCCCTCGCCGATGTAGCTCCAGCGCAGGTCGCTTGCGTCGGCCTGTCCGGGCAGATCAACGGCGCGGTGTTTGTCGATGGCGCGGGGCAGCCCTTGCAGCGGGTGCCGATCTGGCTCGATCACCGCTCGCAAGCCGAGTGCGATTGGGCCGAGCAGCGGGCCGGAGACTTGCTGCGGGAGCGGACGCTGATGCGATTGGGGCCGGTCAATACCCTGGCGAAGGTGCTGTGGGTAAAAGCCCATGCAGCCGACGTTTACCAGCAGAGCCGCTGGATGCTGCTTCCCAAGGATTGGCTGCGCTACCGGCTCACCGGACAGATAGCGGCCGAGGTGTCGGATGCCTCGACCACGGCCGCGTTTGATCTACACGAGCGCCAGTGGTGCGGGGAAATTCTGGCGGCCTTGGAAGTCGATGAGGGGCTGTTCCCGCGCTTGGTCGATTCGCCGGCCGTAGTCGGGGCCGTAACCCGAGCGGCGGCCGAGCAGACCGGGCTGGCCGAGGGCACGCCCGTCGTCGCCGGCGGCGGGGACATGCCGTGCATGATCCTCGGGGCCGGGGTCATTGAGCCGGGCGTTATCGGCTTGGGCATTGGCACGGCCGCACACGCCACGGCTTTTGCCGAGACGCTGGATCCGCGGGCCTTTGACCAGCTCTGGCCGATGTGCCATCCCATCCCGGGCAAGTACGCTTGGCTGGGATGCTCGTTTACTGGAGGGGCCTCGCTCAAGTGGTTCAAGGAGGAGTTCGGAGGCCGGTACGACGAGTTGACGGCAGCCGCGGCTGCCGTGCCGGCCGGGGCCGAGGGCGTGTTTTTTATGCCGTGGCTCGAAGGAAGGGCCACGCCGCGGCCCGACGCCCGCGCTCGCGGCGGTTTTGTCGGGCTGTCGCTGGGGCACACAAAGGGGCATTTGGTGCGGGCCGTGCTGGAGGGGGTCGTCTTTGACTTGCGGCACTCGCTCGACTGCTTTGCCGAAATCGGCTTGCCCATCGACGAGCTGCGCATCGGCGAGGGAGGCTCGCACTCGGAGGTGTGGCGGCAGATTCAGGCCGATATTTTGGGGCGCGACGTGGTGCGAATCGCGACCGACGATCTGTCGGCGGTAGGAGCGGCCATGTTGGCGGGCGTCGGCAGCGGCCTCTACGCGGATTTTGCCACCGCCTGCCAGCGCACGGTCAAGTTGGCCGAGACGGTGCGCTGCGACCGGGCGCGGGCCGCAGAGTACCAGCGGGCTTTTGAGCGTTATCGGGTGCTGTATCCGGCGTTGCGGGACTGGTATCGGGGGCCGGCCTAGGTCGGCGATTGGAGCGAAAGATGATTACGCACATTGAGATCGGGGGCTACCGGCTTCTCGATGGGTTTAAGGCCGACTTTAAGCCGCTGACCGTGGTGATCGGCGCCAATGCGGTTGGCAAGAGTACGCTGATCGATGGCCTGCAACTGATTGGCGAGTGTTGCGAGTTTCCGCTCAATACCGCGCTGGGGTGGCATCATGGGGCGGCGTCTTTGCTGACGGCCGGGAACGGGAATGGGCAATTGGCTTGGAGCGTCACCTTTCGCAAGCCCCCTGCATGGGATGGTTTTCCACTAACGGCGGGAGAGGCCCTTGTGTACGAGGTCGTGCTGCAAGCCGATGCACAGGGCCAGATGCACTCGCAATACGAGGTTCTGAGAACGCAAAAGCCAGTATCTGAAGTATCTGAAGGATCGCTCAAGTTTCTGGAGGCAATCCCAGAAGACGTAATTATAGGTGCTGTCGAATATGAAAATTTAGTGCCTGAAGAACCGCTCAAGTATCTAGAGGCAACCCCGTATCAGCGACGCATCTTTGACACCCAACAGCTTCGCTTAATACCGTTTGATGAAGCGCAATCTGCCGCTGTCGTCCGCGAAGCTGTCCCCTCGGGAAGCGGGCGGGCGGGCGCACAACAAGAGGCCGCGCTACTGCTTTCGCAAATCCGCTTCTTCAACGAGTTTCCCGTTCCTTCTTGGGTACGCGTTTTATTCGCGAACATAATGTGCTATCCGGGGTTCGATGTGACGCGGTCTTCTGCGCTCCGCACCAAAGCCGCTGAGATCAGGCCGGATACGACCTTATCGTCCAATGGCGACGATTTGGGGACCGTGCTGCACGAAATCCTGACCCGCTACGATTTCCGGCCCGCAGCAGAGGAATTGCGCGACTTTTTGCGCGTGGCGTATCCCACCTTCGAGGAAATTCACTGCGATACCACGTACGGAACGCCGCCGCAAGTGCTCGTCCGGGTGCGCGAGCAAGGCATGTCTCGCTCTATGGAGATGTGGGAGCTGTCGGACGGCATGTTGCGCTTCTTGTGCTTGGCGACGGCGCTGTTAAACCCGCTTCCACCACCGCTGATCGCCATTGACGAACCCGAACTGGGCCTGCATCCCGGGCTGTTGCCGATTGTCGCCGAGATGATCAAGGCCGCGGCCGAGCGCACCCAAGTGCTGGTGACGACGCACAGCCCAGACCTGCTCAACTGCTTCGACATAGCCGATGTGGCCGTGATGGCGCGTAGTGCAGATGACGCGAAAGTTGCGTGGCATCGTCCCGCGAACCGCCGGACGCTCGTGCAAATGCTCGGGGAAGTTGCAACCGGCACCTTGGGCGACCTGCACCGCTCTGGCGAGTTGGAGGCCGGCGCATGAAGGTGTGGATTTTTGTGGAAGGACGCTCGGACGTTCAGGCCCTGTCGGCCTTGTGGAATGGTTGGAAGCAGCGGCTTTCAAAGGAAGGCTGGGGCATTCAGCTAATACCTCTTGAAAACAAGTCCAAATACTTCAGAAACATTGGACCCCGAGCAGTCGAAAAGTTGGCAAACGATCCGCACGACCTCGTCGTTGGCTTACCCGATCTCTATCCAAACCGAGATTATGCGAATACCGAGTACAGGCACGACAATTTAGCAGGACTACAAGCCGTACAAACGCGCTTGGTGAAGCAGAACTTGCGGAAAAAGGGCCGGCAAACGGACAGGTACATGGCGCGTTTTTATGCCAGCGCGTTGAAGCACGACTTGGAAGTGCTGCTCCTTGCCGCGACGAGTCAACTTCAGTCCCGCCTCAAGATCAGGCCCAGCGGCTGGCGGCAGCCTCCAGAAAAGCAGAATCAAGACAGACCGCCGAAGAAAGTTGTCGAAGAGCTCTTTCGGAGGCATCTCAATCGGCCCTATCGCGAAATTATAGATAGTGCTGCCATTCTCAGAGATGCAGACTTGCAACAGGTGGCGCAACAGTGCCCGACGTTCTGTGACATGATCGATTGGATCGGAGAAAAAACCGGCGTATCTGGGTATTGAACGACGGAATTTTGCTTCCTAACGCAACATTCGGCCAAGCAACGCAAATCCCACCAGCAACTGGCGAAAATCGCCGCCTGTTCCGCTTCATTGCGATGTGTGCATTCCTAGCCCTCGATAAACGGCCCTTCCTCCTGCAAGCGCTTGAGAACGCGGGCGTATTCGGCTGAGCCGTCGTCGGTCCAGTACTCAAAGTTGAGGCCCTCGAGGCGGCCCTCTTCGGTGCCGGTCAAGCGGTGGATGTTGGGGCGGCCCAAGCTGTAGGCTTTATGGCCGCCGGCAAAGTGCAGCACGCCGATGTAAGCGTAGCTGGGCAGGTGGGCGCGGGCCGCGGCTTGGGCCAGGGCTTCTTCTCGTACTTCCACGCCCAGCCCCGGGCCTTCGGGGACGGGCGAAAAGCCCTCAACGACCGGAATTTTTTCGGCAATATCGGACTCGAACTGGTCGTCTAGGGTGATGGTATGGGCCGAAGCCGTGGGCAGGACGGCCGCTTGGTGCAGGGTGAGGGCCTTCATCAGGGTATTGCCGCATTGCTGGATTAGGCACTGGACATTGGCCTTGCCGTAGGCAAAACCCGAGGTCAGGGTGTCGCCAATGCGCCCGCCAATCATGTAAATATCGGCGACGCCGCGGATTACTTCTTGGATGCCGCCCAGTTGGGGGACGTGCATGACGAGGGGGATTTTGGTCTTCTCGCGCAGGGTGCGCCAGCCATCGATATCACTCCACACCAGCGGGTCTTCGATAAATCCGACGATCGGGGATTTTTCCAACTCGGCGACGATGGGCAGGACCGTGCCCAGCGTGCGGTTGTGGTTGAGATCCCAGTGCAATTTGAAGCCGGGCGGCGCCACTTTTTCCGCCGCTCGGGTTTGCTCGATGACGTCGTAGCGGGCGTCCGAGTGCATTTTGAAGACGCGGTAGCCCTCCGCGACCGCGCGCTGGATTTCGCCGGCAAAGACGTCGGGGGGACAGGGGCGGGTCCAAGCGGCGCAGGGGACGGCGTCGCGCACTTTTTGCCCCATTAGCTTGTACGCGGGTACGCCCAAGTACTTGCCCATCAGGTCGTAGAGCGCCATGCCCAAGGCGAGGTGGAAATTGTTGAGCAAATAGTCGAAAGGGCTGGTGCCGATGAGCGCGTCAATCGCGGCTTGGGGGATGGGATTGGGATTGTCCTCGTAGTCACCGTAGCCGACTAACCCGTTGTCGCCATGAACTTTAACCACTAGGTGTTGGTCCATGTCGTACATGCGCATGCGACCGGCGTGGTTGTCATAGCGCTGGGCTAGGGGCATGGCGATGGGGATTTGCTCGATGTGGGCGATTTTCATCTGAAGCTCCTTTGTGGCGGGGTGATTGGACCTCTAGAGACGCCTTTATCTTTACAACGGTAACGTCTAAGCCGCAACCTTAACATAGCCGGATTAGCGGATTTCCTAGGGCAAGGCTATCTTGTGTCCCTAAAGGAGAAAGCTGTCCTGTATCCAGCGATTCTCATTGAGTGCAGCTTGACGGATCCGATCCATTGCCAGCCATGTCAGATGCCCGTCTAATAACCCGCGTAGTTATCCGCAATTACAAAAGCATTGGCGCGTGCGATGTGAGCCTCGGTCCGCTGGCGATCCTCGTCGGCCCCAACGGCAGCGGCAAGAGCAATTTCGTGGATGCGCTCTGCTTCATCGCCGACGCGCTCCGCCATTCGCTGGACCACGCCCTTCGCGACCGCGGCGGTATTGGCGAGGTGCGCCGGCGGTCGAGCGGGCATCCCACGCATTTTGCCATTCGCATTGAGTTCCAGTTGTCTAAAGGCCGATTTGGCCACTACGCCTTCAGAATTGGTGCGAAACGAGGGGCTTATCTGGTTGCCAAAGAGGAATGCGCCATTTACCCGGGGACGGATGGGGAGGGCAAAGCCTACTACCGAATAAAAGACGGCGCACTTGAGCGCGTCAGTATTCAACCCGTCCCCGCCATTCCCAAGGACCGCCTCTTTCTAGTCAACGTTTCTGGCACGGAGGCGTTTCGCCCCTTGTACGACGCCCTCATTTCGATGGGGTTCTACAATCTGAATCCCGAACGCATCCGCGAGCCGCAGCCGCCCGATCCGGGCGAACTACTCAACCGCGATGGCTCGAACATGGCCAGCGTTCTCGCCACACTCAAGGACCGCGCCCCCACGGTGAAGCGCCGCGTGGAGGAGTACCTCGCAACGGTCGTGCCGGGCGTCCACGCGGTGGACTCCAAGGCCGTTGGCCCGCGCACAATGCTCGAATTTAAGCAGGCTGTCCGGGGTGCTCCGCATCCTTGGCGCTTCCTCGCGACCAATATGTCAGACGGCACCCTGCGTGCTCTCGGCGTACTCGTGGCCTTGTTCCAAGCCCCCGCAGGGCTGGTGGCCATTGAGGAACCCGAAGTCGCCCTGCATCCAGCCGCGGCCGGCGTTTTGACAGATAGTCTGCGCGACGCGAGCGAGCACCGACAAGTGCTCATTACCAGCCACAGCCCGGATCTGCTCGATGATGCAGGACTACCCGACAGTGCCATACAAGCCGTCGTCTCCGAGGATGGCGATACAAAAATTGGCCTCTTGGACGAAGCGGGGCAATCGGCGTTGCGCGAACACCTATATACCGCTGGCGAGCTACTCCGCATGGACCAGCTGAGGCCGGATCCCCAAGCGACCCAACTCGGCATTAAACAATTGAAGCTATTCGGGTTGGAGCCGTGAAATTTATCGCCATAGTAGAAGGCTACGGCGATGTCGCAGCAATGCGGGTTCTATTGCGCCGGGTTTTGCACGAGCAATTGCAGTGCTATGACGTTGGGATAGAGCGTCCCATTCGCGTACCAAAGGGCAAACTGCTCAAGCCGGGCGAGTTGGAAAGAGCCGTCAATTTAGCGGCGAGACGCATCTCCGCGACAGACGGGATTGTCGTGCTGGTCGATGCCGACGACGACTGTCCGGCGGAATTGGCTCCTGCTATGGCGACCCGGGCCGCCGAAAGCCGCTCTGATAGACGCATCTCGGTCGTCGTTGCAAAAAGCGAGTTTGAGTCGTGGTTTGTTGCGGCCGCCGATTCGCTGGCCGGCTATAGGGGGCTTTCCGACCGCCTCGTAGCACCCGCAAATGCCGAACGCATTCGAGACGCGAAAGGTTGGCTCTCGAGCAATATGCCTACGGGTTCGACGTATCGCGAGACCATTGACCAAGCGGCATTTGCGAGCAAGATTGATTTGAAGAAAGCGCAGCAGGCCCCTTCATTCGACAAGTTTGTGCGCGAAATCCGCATCCTCGCACACCCCTCTGCTTCCTCGCTACCCAAACCCTAACGCCCCTCAACGCTTCGAAATCCGATAGCCCGGTCGTCCCGGCTTGAACAAATCGGGATTTAGCCGGACCCCCAAGCCGCTGCCTTGGGGTAGGCTCACGTATCCGTCTTTGTCGCGAATCGCACACAAGGGCTGGACGCCGGCCTCAATAGCGCGGTGCGGAATGTGCGCCGGCCCGTACTCGCGGGCCGCTTGGTCAAACGGCCAGACCTTTAACCCGCTATAACCCAGCGCGACCAGCTCCTCGGCCAGCGCGACGGGCTCGTGGAACAGCTTCCACGAATCGCCCAGCGGCCCCGGCTCGCCTATGGCCCCAAAGCCCGGCCACCCCCGGCGCCCGGTGGTGCTCGGCCCGTACTGGGGATTGCCGCAACTATATCTTCTCTTTAATTTGGGCCGAGACAGTGGAGCCCGTACTTTGACGCGGCCCGGCCCGAGTATTTTGTCCCTATTTCCCTATTAAATGAGGTTCAGAATCATGAAGGTTGCAATCTTCTTTATCGCGCCGCTCGTGGCGATTGGCTGTTCCAGTTCGCCTAATGAATCTACACAGCCAAAGGAGTTTACCCAGGCCAACCTCGTAGATGGCGGTGCAATGTACGATAAGTGGTGGGTGGTTGCAGGCGTCGGCGAACCGAGCAAAGATCACCCACTGTGGGCACAACGCCCCGATCAAACGTCTAACGACCGCACAGGTGCTGACACCCATCGGTGCAAGGAATGCCACGGCTGGGATTACAAAGGGGTGAGTGGGCTGTACGGCGCGGGCAGTCACCGGACCGGATTTCCCGGCATCTTGGAAGCCACTAAATCACCGCAAGCGATTTTTGTTTTGACCTGCTCAAAGACGATCATGCGTTTGGCTCGCTCGGCTTGAGTGATGCCGCGCTTTGGGACCTAACCAAGTTCGTCCTTGAAGGCGCGATTGATACCGAGCGGATCATCGATCCAGAGGGCGCGTTTACGAGCAGTGGCGAAGGGGGCGAGATGCAATACGATCAGGCGTGTGCATCCTGTCACGGCGCAGACGGATGGACGAAGCCGTCTGATGCCATACCGGGGCAGCCGGGGGCCTCGCCCGATTACGATGAATTCCCGCAAATACTTGCCAATGAGAATCCGTGGGAGTTTCAGCACAAAGTCCGCTTTGGCCAGCCGGGGACCAACATGCCTCGCTTGGCCGACGAGGACATTACAAATGAAGAGTTGGCGAGTTTAGGAGCGTATGTTCAATCGCTGGATACCCAATAAGTAATTTTTACGGTGCCGTTTATTTGGGCCTTTTTCCCCACGAGGCACCTCAAATCTCTCATCCTTATACGAAAGGAAGCGCGATGTCTAAGAGCATTTTATCGTGGATGGTCTCGACCGCTTTGTTGGGTTTCTTCGGCCCAGTCTTAGCGGAGGACGGACTGTACCTCAAGATGGATTGGGGCGTGGCCGTGGCCCCGGACATGGACATAGCAGGCCACGACAACGACTGGAGCACCAAGTGCGACCGGATCATCAACCCAGACGGGTTGGAGGTCACCAACGAATGCGATACGGTGCCGGGGCCATCGGCGTGGACGCAGGCCCTCGGCGGCGGCACGGGTATTCGCTCGGGGCTCGCCCTCGGATATGCTTGGGGGCCGCTCAGAATCGAGGGCGAGTACTTCCATCGAACCACGATCTATGACCATCTAACCGACGTAAACATCGGCGACGACGTAACCCTCGAAAAACAGGAGCAGGAGATTGAGTTGGCCGTCGGCGGCCTCGACGACCTGCAGGCGCACAACGTTTTCGCCAACCTGTATTACGACTTTGCTGTGGGGTCGTCCTTCGCGCCTTACGTGGGGGCTGGAGCCGGGTTGACGAGCGCGTCGATCTACTACTTCACGCATTGGAAGCGGAACGACGATCCCGCCCGGATCAAGACGTTTGAAGACGAGATCCTGAAAGCGAAAGTCGCGGGTTCGACCACCATCGGCGCGGCGCGGCTGCGCGACCGGATCGTTGGCTATCAGGTGTTGGCCGGGGTGAACTGTCCGCTCGGCGACCGAGTCGCGCTGGACGTGGGGGTGCGCTGGGTGGATGGGTTTGAAGAGTTCGAGAGCGAAGAAATGGAGTGGAACCAACTCCGCAGCCATGAATCTACGGTCGGCCGGGGCGAACCGGTTTTATATATCGTGACGATGGACGACACCCACTTCTGGGGAGCGAACCTCAGCCTGAAGTACCAGTTCTGAGCATCCATCACCAGAGAGGACAGCAACCATGAGCCTTCTTAATCCCGCAATCAAGTTTACTTATCAAGATTACCTGAATACGCCGGAAGACGAGCGGTACGAGTTGCTGGATGGAGCGTTGGTTATGATCCCTGCACCGGGCGAACGTCACCAGAGCGTTTCCATCTGGCTCGGATGGAAACTGCTTCAATTCGTGGCTGAGAATCGCTTGGGAGAGGTGTATCCCGCGCCCTTTGACGTGGTGCTGTCGAACTTTGACGTGGTGCAGCCCGATCTGATCTTCGTCTCCAATGCCCGCGCCTCCATCATCACGCCGGCGAACATTCAGGGTGCGCCGGACTTGGTCGTCGAAATCCTGTCGCCCTCAACGGCGGAACGCGACAAGACGTTCAAGTATGCGCTGTATGCCGAGCACGGCGTGGGGGAGTACTGGATAGTGGATACGGACGCAAAGACCATAACGGTCCTGTTGCTGGGCGAGCGCGGCTTTGCGGTTGAAGGTATCTACGGAGAGGGAGAGACGTTGGAGTCGCCGACGTTGCGGGGCTTTGCGTTGCCGATCGACGATATATTCTAAATCACGGGGCCTTTGCCGCTGCAACCAACGTCGTTTGAAGAGAGGACAGCAACCATGAGCCTTCCCAATCCTGTAATCAAGTTTACGTACGAAGATTACCTGAATACGCCGGAAGACGAGCGGTACGAGCTTCTGGATGGAGCGTTAGTTATGACCCCTGCACCGGGAGAGCCTCACCAAAGAGTTTCCATGCGGCTCGGAGCGAAACTGTTTCGATTTGTGGATGAGAATCGCTTGGGTGAGGTGTATCCCGCGCCCTTTGACGTGGTGCTGTCGGACTGGGATGTGGTGCAGCCCGATCTGATCTTCGTCTCCCATGGACGCGCCTCCATCATCACGCCGGCGAACCTTCAGGGTGCGCCGGACTTGGTCGTCGAAATCCTGTCGCCCTCAACGGCAGAACGCGACAAGACGTTCAAATATGCGCTGTATGCCGAGCACGGGGTGGGGGAGTACTGGATAGTGGATACGGACGCAAGAACCATAACGGTCCTGTTGCTGGGCGAGCGCGGCTTTGCGGTCGAAGGTATCTACGGGGAGGGGGAGACGTTGGAGTCGCCGACGTTGCGGGGCTTTGCGTTGCCGATCGACGATATATTCTAAGAAGCGTTCTTAAAATTAGATTTTCGGTCTCTGATTTAGCTTGGTCCTTTTCTGGATTCCCGCTTTCGCGGGAATGACATAAATAAAAAAGACCGTGCCGACCTAAAAGGAATCGGCAACATACAAATGACGGCACGAGTCGTCATGCAAGACTAGCCAAAGAAAACTTAGGAAGGGTTCTTACAAATTAGGGTTTCAGCTTCTGAGTTTGTATCGGCGCGGCCTTACAGGTAGGGCAATTGGATAACCAGCGATGGACAAGAAGCTCCTGAACGAAGCGGAGATATGCGATGCCTTTATCACTCCAGCGATCGTCCGGGCCGGGTGGGATCAGCGGACGCAGGTCCGCCGCGAGTACACCTTTACTGCTGGGCAGGTCATTGTTCGGGGCAAGCTGGGCGTGCGCGGCAACAAGAAGCGCGCTGACTATTTGCTGTTCTGCCAGCCAAACCTTCCGCTCGCCGTAGTTGAAGCCAAGGACAACAGCCACCCGGTCGGCGGTGGGATGCAGCAGGCACTTGGCTATGCTGCAGCCCTCGACGTGCCGTTTGTTTTCTCGTCCAATGGCGACGCCTTCCTGTTCCACGACCGCACCGGCCAGTCGTCCTCCAAAGAAAAGCAAATCGGGCTGGACGAGTTCCCGTCGCCGGACGAGTTGTGGCGGCGATACCGGGCTTGGAAGGGACTCGACGAAGCATCCGATAAGCTCGCCCGGCAGCCTTACTACGCAGATTTAGCCGGTAAGGAGCTTCGGTACTATCAGCGGGTTGCCATTCAGCGGGCGGTCGAAGCCATTGCGCGGGGACAGCGCCGGGTGTTGATGGTCATGGCGACCGGCACGGGCAAGACCTTCACCGTCTTTCAGATTATATGGCGGCTGTGGAAGGCCGGGAAGGTCAAGCGGGTGCTGTTCCTCGTGGACCGCAACATCCTCGCGGACCAGACCGCCACCAACGACTTCAAGCCTTTTGGCGCGGTGATGACCAAGGTCCGCAACCGCGACTTGGACCCGAGTTACGAGATTTACATCGCGCTCTACCAAGCCGTCAGCGGCAACGAGGAGGAGCAGGATGTGTACCGGCAGTTCAGCCGGGAATTTTTCGACTTGGTGGTCATTGACGAGTGCCACCGGGGCAGTGCCCGCGAGGCGAGTGCGTGGCGGGAAATCCTCGATTACTTTGAGCCGGCGGTCCAACTCGGGCTTACGGCGACGCCGAGGGAGACCGCCGAGGTCAGTACGCTCCGTTACTTTGGCGACCCCATCTACACCTACAGTCTCAAGCAGGGCATTGACGACGGTTTTCTCGCGCCGTTCAAGGTCGTGCGCGTTGATCTCGACAAGGACTTGCAGGGGTGGCGGCCCCCGACGGGCATGACCGATGACCTCGGTCGAGAGCTCGAAGATCGCATCTACAACCAGCGCGACATGGACCGGGTGCTGGTCCTAAACGAGCGCACCCGGCGCGTCGCCGAGAAGGTCGTCGCGCAGCTGTTGGCGACCGATCCCTACGGCAAAACCATCGTCTTCTGCGAGACCATCGACCATGCCGAGCGGATGCGTTCGGCCCTAGTCAACGAGGTCGCTAAGCGGCTGCCGCAGGAAGCGAGTAACGTCTCGAAGTTCGTGGTTCGCATCACCGGCGACAGCGACGAGGGGCGGCTCGCGCTCGACGACTTCATTCACCCTGAGCGGCGTTATCCAGTCATTGCCACGACCTCGAAGCTGTTGACGACCGGAGTAGATGTGAGGACCTGCAAACTCATCGTGCTCGACCAGCGCATTGAGTCGCTTATTGAGTTCAAGCAGATCATCGGGCGCGGCACCCGCATTCACGAGGACGCGGGCAAGTTTTGGTTTACCATCATGGATTTCAAAAAGGCGACCGAGTTGTTTGCCGACCCGGACTTTGACGGCGAGCCGGTCGTCGTTTATGAGCCTGACAGTGGCGATTCCATTGCGTCCGATGTCGTTGATGGCTATGAGGGTGATGGCAGAGATAGGGACGGGCCAGCGGTGGAGGGCGCGACGCGGTACGTCGTCAGCGGGGTTGCGGTCGAGGTCATGGCCGAGCGCGTCCAGTATCTCGACCGCGATGGCCGGCTCATCACCGAGTCCCTGACCGACTACACGCGCAAGACCGTGCAGCGAGAGTACGCCACCTTAGACGCCTTTTTGCGCCGCTGGTCTGAGGCGGACCGCAAGGCCGAGGTGCTCGAGGAGTTGCGCGAGCAGGGCGTACTGTTTGAGGAGTTGCGCGAGCAGGGCGGCCAAGACTTGGACGCCTTTGACCTGATCTGCCGCGTGGTCTATGGCCAGCCCCCGCTCACTCGGCGCGAGCGGGCTGAGAACGTGAAGAAGCGGGATGTATTTACCCGCTACGGCGCACCGGCCCGCGCCGTGCTCGATGCGCTGCTCGATAAGTATGCGGACGAAGGGCTGGCCTCGGTTGAAGATCTGGGCGTTCTGCGTGTGCAGCCGCTGTCGGACCTCGGGACCCCGCTGGAGTTGGTTCGGCACTTTGGCGGCAGAGACGAGTACATCGCCGCCGTGCAGGAGCTCGCAGCGGCCATTTACGATACCGCCGCCTAGTGCCTGAGTTCATTTATATAGCAATCCTACATCATTCAAGACTGGATTCCCGCGTTCGCGGGAATGACTTTTCATAGGCGAAAAAGACGGTGCCGATCAACATTTCATGCCTTCAAGTTATTTAGGACTGCTATATATATAGCGAAAGGATGATCCTAAGCCGTGTCTCTATCTACCACCATCAAGTCCATTCAAGACATCATGCGCAAGGACGTGGGCGTCGATGGCGATGCCCAGCGCATTGGTCAGCTCGTCTGGCTGCTGTTCCTCAAGATATGGAACGACCGCGAGCAGGAATTGGAACTGCTCGAAGAGGGCTTCGCGTCTCCGTTGGTTGACGTAACTTGGATGGAGGAAGGCGAGACTCGCACCGCTGCGGACTTGCGCTGGAGCGCGTGGGCTGCGGATCGGGAAGGGGCCACCGGCGATAGGCTGCTCGCCTTTGTCAACGAAACGCTGTTTCCCGCGCTCAAGGGCATGGAGGTTGAGCCGCCGAGTGCGGAAGAGGATGTGCGGATGAGCCGCTGTCGCTTGGTGCGCGGCGTTTTTGAGGACGCTTACCAGTACATGAAGTCCGGCATCCTGCTGCGGCAGGTGGTCAACAAGATCGAGGCCGACATTGATTTCAACGACGCCACCAACCGGCACTTGTTCGGCAACATCTACGAGCAACTGCTCAAAGACCTCCAGAGTGCCGGCAATGCTGGCGAATACTACACGCCACGAGCGGTGACGCAATTCGCGGTTGACATGCTCAATCCTCGCCTCGGGGAATCGGTCCTCGACCCGGCCTGCGGCACCGGCGGCTTTTTGACGTGCGCCATTGAGCACATTCGGCGGCAGGACGTGAAGACGCCAGCGCAAGAGGCGCAGCTTCAGGCGAGCATGCAAGGGGTCGAGAAGAAGCCGCTGCCGCATCTGCTGTGTGTCACCAACATGATCGTCCACGGCCTCGACGTGCCGACGGGCATTCGGCACGACAACACCCTCGCCCGGCCCCTGCGCGACATCGGCATGGGCGACCGGGTCGATGTGGTGCTCACCAATCCGCCGTTTGGCGGCATGGAGGAGGACGGCATTGAGCGCAACTTCCCGGCCGAGTTCCGCACGCGGGAGACCGCGGACTTGTTTTTGGTGCTGATCGTCGAGTTGCTCAAGCCCGGGGGCCGGGCTGCGGTGGTGCTGCCGGACGGCACCTTGTTTGGCGAGGGGGTGAAAACGCGCCTGAAAGAGCGACTGCTCGCCGAGTGCGAGTTGCACACCATCGTGCGCTTGCCCAACGGGGTGTTCGCGCCGTACACCGGGATCAAGACCAATGTGCTGTTCTTTGAGAAGGGCAGGCCGACTACTGAGGTGTGGTACTACGAGCATCCCTACCCGGAGGGCTACAAGTCCTATTCCAAGACCAAGCCGATGCGGATTGAGGAGTTTGCACCGGAGAAGGCGTGGTGGAACTATCGGGCTGAAAACGAGTTCGCTTGGAAGGTCGGCATCGACGCAATCAGGGAGCGCGGCTTCAACCTCGACATCGCCAACCCCAATGCGGCGGAGGCTGGTCACGGCGACCCAAATGAATTGCTGGCCTTGTACGAGAAGGAACGGGCTGCCGCGGCAAACGTGCGGGCGCAGCTAAAGCGGGCGTTGGCCGAGGCATTGGAGCGGACGGCATGACGCCGGGGGAGTTCATCGCCGCGTTTGATGTGATCGCCGAGGCGCCGGGAGGGGTTGAGCGGCTGCGGGCGTTGGTGCTTCAGCTTGCGGTGCGGGGGAGGCTGGTGCCGCAGGATGCGGGGGACGAATCGGCCTCGGTGCTTCTGGAACGCATTGCGGATGAAAAAGCGCGTCGAAGTCATCAGATCAGAACGAGGAAACCGCTACCGACGATAAAAGACGCCGAGTTTCCTTTTGGAATCCCCGTCAGTTGGGAATGGACGCACTTGGGGGAGATCACTAGTTACGGGACGACCAAGAAAGCCGAGCCTAGCGAAGTCAGTAAAGAGACCTGGGTACTTGAACTTGAAGATATAGAGAAGGTGTCTTCTCGGCTTCTTAACCGGGTGCGCTATGGAATGAGACCCTTCAAGAGTGCCAAAAATCGCTTCTACAAAGGCGATGTCTTATACGGAAAGCTACGTCCGTATCTCGACAAGGTAATTATCGCCAATGAAGATGGTGTATGTACTTCTGAGATAATGCCAATAAGAGGATTCGTCGGTCTCACTCCACAATTCATTCGACTTGTATTGAAGTCACCGTACTTTGTGCAGTATGCCAACTCCTCAACACACGGCATGAACCTGCCGCGACTGGGAACGGACAAGGCTCGCCAAGCACTATTTCCGTTGCCGCCTGAAGCAGAACAACACCGCATCGTCGCCAAAGTCGATGAATTGATGGGTTTAATTGACCGGCTGGAGGCTGCGCGGAGTAGCCGCGAGGCCGCCCGCATCGCCGGCCGAGACTCAGCACTCGCCACGCTTCGGAATGCTGCTACCCCCAAAGAGGTCTCGGCTGCATGGATGTGCATTGCCGAGCGGATGGACGACTTGTTCACGGATCCGGCCGATCTGGTGCCGTTGCGCGAGGCCGTGCTTCAGCTTGCGGTACGGGGGCGGTTGGTGGAGCAGGATTCGGGGGACGAACCAGCGGGCCGATTGCTCGAATTGATCGTTGCTGAGAAGGCGGAACTGGTTAAAAAGAAGAAGGTGCGAAAGCGCAAGTCCTATGGCCCTCTTATGTCCGCCGAGATTCCTTTTGAGATTCCCCGGTCTTGGACTTGGGTGCGGCTCCACGATCTGGCGCACGATCTCGGCCAGAAGGTGCCTGATAAAACGTTCTCGTACATTGACGTAAGCGCGATTGACAACAAACGCGGTGCAATCATCAGCGCAGTTCCTATTCTCGACCCCAGCG
Organism: Candidatus Latescibacterota bacterium; assembly: GCA_965242865.1. GTDB lineage: Bacteria > Latescibacterota > UBA2968 > UBA8231 > UBA8231. Next base: position 1,136,995 of record CBDETK010000013.1, on the reverse strand, counting down.
AGGCTCCTTCCCGTGCCCGAAAGTTGGTTCGTCTTGAATCGGTCATCTACTCTACTGTTCGTCCATATCTACTCAACATCGCCGTAGTTGATTGCGAATACTCTCCAACGCCGATTGCCTCCACGGCATTCGCCGTTTTACATCCGCACTCTGGGGTGCATAGCCGTCTCTTGTTCTTCTATCTCCGCGCTCCATTTTTTGTCGATTTCGTCACGGCCCAAATGAAAGGGGTCGCGTATCCCGCCATCAATGATACCGACCTCCTTCGTGCGCCTGTGCCACTCCCGCCGACTGCCGAACAGCACCGCATCGTCGCCAAAGTCGATGAACTGATGGGGCTGATTGACCAATTGGAGCAACACCTCGTCGATAAAAGGAAACATCACGACGCCTCCGCTGTAGCCGCAACCAACGTCGTTTGAAGAACGGTCTTACTACTCAATGGAACGCGAGCCATGGAGTAGCGGCCCCAACTCGAAGGGAAGCTATTCGCGGTGTAATTAAGGTTCGGCATCTTATCTTTTAATCCTCAATAGAGTTCGGCAGTGTATCCGGGGTTGAGAGACTGAAAGCACTTGGAACTAGGAACGGTAGAGCAATGGTCAACAGAGAGCAGATTAAGATCGATTAGCTGATAGGGGCTCTCGCCGTGGAGTAAGCGTAGCACTTGAGACAGTACCAGCGTAGCAGCCACGGTGCCTACAAAGGGAGCACCGACCGCCTTACCGGCTAGAAGCGTAACGCCGCAACGATCCAATTCGCCACTTTTGAGCATCTCTTGATAGGCGGGGCGATCCGTAGCTGTTTCAGCAGGTGCTGCCAGTTTCCAAAGCTCCTTCGCCGAACGTGCCCCCGGTAGTACGTGCAGGCGCATGGTACGGAAGTCTTGTTGCCCTCTCCCAAGCCCAGCCTCGACAATCAACTCAAAGCCCACTTGATCAAGTGCTTGCCGTCCTGGCGCATTATCCAAACCACACAACGCGACGGTTGGTTCTCTATCTTGGCGGCGGAAACTGGCATCGAACAGTCGCTCGTGCAACGCTGTCGCAAACCCACGTTTTTCTGCCCAAGCTGCCATAGCACGGGTCTTTTTTTGGCCCACCGTGCCCGCGCCGCTCAAGATCGATGTGCTTTCGGTCGATGGCGTGATCTTATCTATATCTTGCAGGACGAGAGAGAGCTTCCCCGGATCCTTATAGGGCAGTAACCCAAGCCCCCAAAGATACGCTTGTCCTAGGTGCCCGAGCCCGATCAGCCAAAGCCGCGATGGAAGATAGGCAATCTGAGGCCCGTCTAAGTCGGATGCCAGCCAGTCTGCATCGGGCCGCCACAGCGACAATCCTATTGGTCGTCGTCCCACCGCAGGACCGCCGCTGTCCACAAACTGGAAGGCTTCATTGACCGCGAGGCCAGCGGACAGCATAGCCGCTAACGGAATCGTAGGTCCAGGGGTCGGCACCAATTCTGAGTGCGCCGGAAGGATGCCACCGCGCCATCCGGCGATTGCCGTACGGATGTGAAACCCAGGCTGTCGTGGGCGAGGGCCGCCACCAATAGCAATGGTCGGCGTTTCGTCGTCAGAAGGCGTAACCGATCCACCGAGATCGCCCACAGCCTCGTGAAGCCTAGAGCGGAGCGGTAGCGGTACTTTCAGCGGTACATCTAAGTCGCCTTCTACGGAAACTCCGCCGAGGAATACACGGCGGCCAAGAGCAACCGCCGTCAACAACGCGACTTGATTGAGTGAACTTCGAGATTCGGCCCCGTGAATGGTAAGCGCAAGGCGATAGCCACGAAATAGCTTCTCCGCCTCGGCGAGAGTCTTGGCCTCTCCGCTATCGAGCGCGTACTTAACCAAGCGGTGCAGGCTGTCGGCATTCGGTTTAGCGTTCATAGATAATTCCCTATAGGCCGATATGGAAAAAAGCCCTCCGGTCAGTGGACGCAATATTCTGCCACTGCTTGGCCCCTTGGTATCGGTAGATACCAATTTCGCGCCTTGGGAGCGGATTGGCTGCAAAACGCGGCAGGATTAGTGCCAAGTGCCCTTTACACGAAATCATAGGATGGGTGCGATCCGACTCACTTTGCTGTGATCCCCTCGGATGGACATGAACATCGGCCACGACAATCAGATCACGGTTTTTGCAAATATCCCAAAGTTTTCCGAAATATCGCCCGTCGAATCGGACGATGCCGGTATCAAGGCAGTGCGGATCGAGATCATCATACAAGACAAAATCAACGATGCGGGCACGTTGGCCGTTATGGTAACCTAGTAGAAAAGCACCGCTTTCCCGCGACTCGCTGTGACCGCGCTCCCGTAAGCCGGTGAGCAAGCGACGCCAGAGAAACCAAGAACAGGACAGTTCATGCTTAGGTGCAAGGCAGCGGCGTATAATCTGGGCTATGGAGAAGTTCATAAACGATTTCCAAGTATTGGATGATCCCGTCAGCCGGACGCCAGATTTTTGACGGCATCTCGGTTCGCCAGCCATCGTGTCCAGCAATGCTTTCACGGTCGCAAGGTAAGTACAAAGCAGATCCACTCTTCCAGTCGGAGCGGAAAACTGCCGAAACGCGACCCCCTTGGCCCTGTGGCCAGCAATTGGGTTCCAAGATCGCATTCCGGGTGCGATCCCACAGGCCGCCCGTGGGCGGGTCTTGCGGATAACCTGCACAGTTGAAGCGTAGCACATATTCGCGTCTGTCTTTTGCAGTCACAGAGATCAAGACGAAGGGCCAATCTATGCAGATCAAGCACCAACGCCCTTGTCGTTCTCCAAGGCGGAACGTGGCCTTTGCCACGTCCGCCTCGAATGCCCGTTGGTCAGGGGGGCTCAAGCTGTGCTCCCGGTCGACCCGTTCACGCGCTCGTCGGCAACGAGGTCGAAGGCCAAGTTGCAATCAGGGCAGCAAACCAGCCTACCAATATGAGTCCCCGGTGCTGGCCTGTTTTGAGTGTCGACGATTTGCAGGGAATGTTCACCGGCATCTTCGGGACTCATTCCATACTCCTCAGCCGCCCATTTTTTGACACGGGCGATAGTCGCGCTCGGTCCGAAGCTGTGATCGACAGTACGACCGTTATAGTTCACACTGGCTTCGATGCAACGGCAGCGATTCAGGTGGACCATAATGACGGTCAGGTCGGCGAATTCCTTCACTTGCCTGTTTTCGTCGATTCGTTCGTCATCATCCTCTAGAGAGATGATCACTTCCTCGGCGAGGCCGTGCTTGTCGGCGAGCTCGGATTTGACCGTCGCGAAGGTAGCGTCAGCGTCAACATCGATCTGCCCGATCTCGCTGATCCCCTCACATTGGTAAAACACATCGATACGATCCATTATATAAGGCCTCCTTGACCTTAGAGCTAGATATAGGCTCCATTGCCTGTCTCTGCTTTCTACTCTATTAATCGGATAGAACGGAAGAAAACGGAAAGCCGTCGCAAAAAATTTATGGGAGCGTCAGAGATCCACGAGGCATAGCATCACAGATGAAAAAGTGCGGACATCGCGGGCATGTCATTTCATTGATCTTGGGTGGGAACTTCCCCTTAGCAATCTCACCGAGCATCCCATCAATCGTACACCGCCGATTGTTGAGCGTTTTCGGCGAGATCTGCACATCTTTGAACATCCCGTTTGTGTTTGTAAGGTACAGAACCTGAGTCACTGAATGGTTACCGAAGTGTTGCTGACTGGCCAACTGATAGAGTGCGTAGTCAAGGCGATTATATTCGTTGTTGCGCTTATCGCCGGTGCGGATTTTGCACAAAGCGACTTTTCCGTCCGGTAAGTTGATGATCGCATCTGGCTCTATGGACACGCGACCATTTAAGAAATCAATCACCAACGGTTTGACTTCACGGAAATGCTGTCCAGTGTTGGCATTAACTAAGACACCTATTAACCGCAAGGCGAGGCGGCGGTATTCGTCAGCGAACTTGTGGGAGATTGGCCCGTGTGCATGCCAGATCGTATCGAAAGCGTCTTCAGTCTCGCTAAGTGTAGGTTCGGCTGTTAGCCGACGCTCGCCCACCCACCGAATGAGTTTGTAGAGACAGTCCTGAGTCTGCGAATAGGCGGTCGCTTTACGGGCACCACCGAGCCCCAACACATGGGTATAGAAGAAGCGACGGGGACATTTCTCGTAGGAGATAAGCGTACTGTCCGTGACGTGCCATTCGGTGGGTCGCCTCACTTGGATAGACCCTGGGCTGTGCATGTTGGCTGGCGGTGGCAGGATCACCGGATGGGCAACTTTGTCGATTGTCCCCGTTGGCAGCCAATTCAAGAAAGGCGATGGCGAGCAGTTCCTGCCGTTAGAGTTCCGATGCGCCAAGTAAAGGCGTAAATGGGTTCGTGCTCGCGAGAGGGCAACAAAAAACAAGCACTCTTCCTCGTGATTGTGTTTCTGTTTGGCCTCTTTTGAGACCGAAGAGCTCTCTGCGCCTTCAGTCATACCGATAGGTGGTGGGCATCTTACGCCACGGTACGACGAAGGGAAATTTCCAGTCGTCAGTCTAGGGACATGGACTGCTTCAAATTCTAGCCCCTTACTACCATGAACGGTCATCAGCCGCACTGCGTCTAGATGGAGGGCAGCGGCAGGCATTTGGCGCAAATCCCGTTCTTCGGCGAGCAGTACGAGTTGCCGAATACGATCCAGCATCCGCTGAATCAGCAACCCCTTGTCTGTCTTGAGCCGTTCGCGGGCGAAGTTAAGAAATTGCCAAATAGCAACGTTCCGAATGCGGTCGGTGACTGTAGTGGCTTGAGCCATCTCGCACACGAGATTAGTGTGGTCAAGCAAATACGTTGAGAGAAATTCCCATGCGGAAATGCTTGGGGAGAGTCCCGATAGATCCTGTGCAAGGCGGGCAAATGCCGATGAATCGTCAGGCGAGAGACCTTGAGCCTTAGCAAGCGTCCCTATACCCGAAAGGGCCGATTGCTTGCTATCCCGCAGGTGGTGCAAGGCGGTATATATGCCTTGCAACGAGAGATCATAGCGCGGCATTACTCCCACCCGCACGAGACCATTACCCAACCGATCAACTGCGAGGCTGAGAAGTGCTAGCAAATCGCGTATTTCCTCACGCTCAAATAAACTGCCGAGATGCAGTGCAGGAATGCCGTGTGCTTCAAGTGCTGTGGCGATTTCATTCAGATGGCGGTTCGAGCGACAAAGCACAGCCTGATCGCGGAGAGAAACCCCCGCCCTTTTGAGTTCTTGGATGCTTCCGGCGATACCTCCAGCTTCGTCGTCGGGAGTGTCATAGCACCGAATTTCTGGTTTTCCGGGTCCCAAACCTCGGTCAGCGTCAAGAGCAAGTGGCAACATGCCTTTGGATGCACCCATCCGGGGAGCTACCTTGACGAAACTGGCGACGATCTGGTCTGTCGATCTGTAATTGACGGAGAGTTGGTCAACTACTGCCCCCGGGTAGTCGTCGCCAAAGCGAGCCATGTTGATAGGGGACGCTCCGCGAAAGCGGTAGATGGATTGACGCGAGTCGCCGACCACCCATAGACGCTTGCCATCACCAGCAATCGCTTTTAGCAAACATGCGCTCGCCCGATTTACGTCCTGATATTCATCAACTAGAAGGTGTCGGTGCCGCAACTGAACAGTGTGCTTGAGTGCTGGATCGGATTCTAAGAGCAATACCGGCCGCATGATGAGATCGCCAAAATCAACAGCATCCCGTTCGCTCATGGCACTTTCGTAGAGATCATAAATGTCGGCGATCTCCAAGCACTTCTCGGCTGCCACGCGAGCGTCATTGTCGTCTGCGTCCGCTCGCATAGCTTCGGCGAGCTCTCGGTAGCGGCTTCGATCTACGAGCTCATCTTTAGCACGAGAGATGGCAGGGAGCACTTCTCGCAGCACTATCGTCGGATCCCATAAGTTGCGGTAGTGGACGAGAGGCAGCGTTGGGAGGAGCTCCTCCAGCATATCAATCGCATCACTGCGGTCAAACAGGACTGGATTAGGGGACAGGCCAAGACGGTCATAGTGACGTCGTATCAGATCAAGTCCGAAAGCATGGAACGTTCCGATCCAAATACGCTCAGCGGCCTCGGGGACTATGGCCATAAGCCGTTCCAACAACTCGCCAGCGGCCCGATTTGAGAAGGTCAGGATGAGTAGGGAGGAAGGATCAATGTCCTCCGCTAGAAGCGATTTTACGCGCTTTACCAGCGTCCGTGTTTTTCCGGTTCCCGGCCCGGCCTGAAGCAGGAACGGGGCACCACGATGTGCGGCTGCCCGGTCCTGCGAGGGATCCGAACGCGGTGTATCGGTCGAAGTCTCCGCCGGAGTTACTTCCTCTTCCGTCGGAAGTAGAAGAGCGTCAAATATCTGCTGTCGGACGAGTGCCTTTGGCAAGCCCATGCGCGAGGCGATAGCCGAGGCGGTCATGGTCTCCTCAATATGGAGCCGACGTGCAAGACTCTGGGGCAAGAGAAGCTCCCGAGCGAAAACATTGGCCTGTAATTCGCGCCTTTCCCGCGCCCCATAATCCTCGACACGTTGCAAGCCAACGGGGACCGTCTCAGTCGAACGAGCTGGATCAATGTCATCCGTCTTGCAAACTGCCGAACCAGCATGGACAACTGCATGTCCAAGTTCGTGAGCCACAAGCAAGGCAAGGTCAGTGCCATCCCCTATCTTTTCACAGCAGATCGTACCGCTCTGTTCGTCGAACACCGCCTGGGCATTTTTTAGAGCAGGATCACCCGGCTCAAGACAGACGAGTTCAAGATCTAGATGAGCCACAGCGACCGTAATAAGTGCCGTAGTATCTAGAGGGTCCGTCCGCGCCGCGATAGCCTTGTGCAGACACGCCGCGGACTTACGGATCGGCTCGAATGCGTCCATCAGTTTAGAAACTTAGAAAGAAGTTGGTGCTGCTGGTTCTCGTTGAGAGCCGAACTCTTAACAGCCTCGACGAAGCTCTGGCGTTGACTGCCATCAGGCTTGTCATCGGCCTTGTAAAACTGTCGGCTCCCAAGTTCCGCGCTTGGTACAGCAAAGTGGGCAGTTAATAAGTCAAGTGAAGTCCCAAGCGCATCTGCAAGGTACCGCAAAAAACTGCTTGGGATGGTATCCGGCTTGACTTGGCGGTCTCGCAGCTTGGCAACGAACACAGTGTTCGCGCCGAGCCGCTCTGCTAACTCCCGAAACGCTGATCGGTTTAGTTTAGCGAAGGGATTTGGAGCATCTGCAACTTCTGGTGTCGAAGCGCGGTCGACAGTCGGCTCGGTTGTTTGGCGCACGGCGTGTAGCCGATTCAGGTATCGGCTCATTGCCCGCGAGACAACGGGACTCACACGGTTCAGATCAACCGTCGCCTTCGCGTCGATCTCGGGCTCGGGCCGGAGAGCATCTATAGCGAGTTCGATGGCGAATTCCGTGAGGCGGTCAGCATACTGCGGAAACCGCTGAACGAAATCGTCGAGCAGGTCTGCATCAGGTACGGTCTTCGCTAGCGAAAACTCATACAACACCTCGCGTAGTGGTAACTCATTGAGGGTTGGGGTCACGGACATGTCTCCTCCTTAGTATTTTAACGTTAAGTCATTGATAAACAAAGACTTAAAATATCCGAATTATTGATCCTTAAATTTAGAAAGTTTCCCTGCTGCCCTCAAAAGACGGTTACGAATGGTTCGGCCTGATACTTTGCAGATCGTCGCTGCTGTCGCCTCGTTGGGGTTCTGAGATTCGATTTTGTATCCCTCGATATGGCAAAGGATGACAGCCTTGCGCATGTCATCCGGCAAAGCATCAATCGCTTCGTGGAGTTCTTTGCAGAATAAAGCACTATCTGCTGTTTCTGGACTCTGCAATTCCTTGTGGGTGTCGTCGGCTTGGTCTGGCAGGGGGGCTAATCGCTTTAGAGGGGCTGTTTCACTTCTTACGATATCGATGTAAAAAGTGCGAAACGCCCCATTGAAGCGACACTCAAAATAGTCAAGGTCGTCGCGGTTCTCTTGCGTACCATCGGTAGCAAATAACTCGCCGAACTGTCCAATCACTTCCTCTCGTACCTCCCTCGCAGTCGGGAGTTCATTGTCTGGGATTTTGGCCGATAGGGTTTTTTCACAGCGACCTAGTAAGACGGAGAGTACCGCATTAGTCTTAGAGTCGTCGCCGTGCCTATGGTAGTAGCGAGCGAGATGGACAAGGCACTCCGAACTTAGATAGTCGGACGCTTGGGGGTCTGCAACAATGAGGCGTCGTCGGAGCGTCGATGGGTCTTGGGAAAGGACCTCATCAATCTGTCTCTCTACTTGAAGAGGACGGATATATAGGTCCCCAGTCGCTTTTCGTTTAGTCAATGGGCAAGCCATTACCTTCCTTTCCTTAAATAACGGCGGATTCCGAGCACATAAGGCCCCTTCTACTCTCTAATAATCGCATTGCAGAAGGGAAACCGGAAAGTTGTCTTCACAATCTTGCTCCATGGTCGTTAATGCGCTCTCCGGCCCTCTATGGCTCGATTCTTCCGCGAAGTTTATAGAGGATGAATACCATATATTGTAGGATACTTTGACAATTTCTACAATATTTGGGATCTGCTACGTGGTCTATGGCCAGCCCCGCTCACTCGGCGCGAGCGGGCTGAGAACGTGAAGAAGCGGGACCTATTCACCCGCTACGGCACACAGGCCCGCGCCGTACTCGATGCTCTGCTCCCCGCTTGAAAGAACGTACTAGCCGCCGAATGCCTTAAACGCAAGCCCTGCGATAGCCAAGATCGTCGTAATCTGCAACGGCACTACCCAACGGTACAGCCCGTCGATTTTGGCCTCCACCGCGTCAATCTTCGTTTCCAGCCGCCCTAACCGGACGCCGATTTGTTCGACCACTCCCTCTAGGCGAGCAATACGTCCCTCGTGGTCTAAGGGGTAAGGCCGTTCTTGAGTTGGATTCGTTTCGGTCATCATCTAGCTCCGCTTGTTTCAATGAGACTGGTCAGAGGTGCTTTAGATTGTTGAGGGACGCTTGTGTGCTCCGATGCCGTGGAATAACTATGAGGAAAGGTCCACCAGTAAGTCCGCTGGAATGCCTAGATGTGCTCTCAATGTGCTAATCTGCCGGATAGAGAGCGGACGGATGCCATTGAAAAATTCCGCTGTTCGGATTCTACTGCCCAGCCACTGCGCCAGATCGTCCCGAGAAAAACCCTTCTGCTCCAGCATAAAATCGACCACTTCTTGGGGCGTGGCCTCTGCGTAGGCCGGAAGATGCGCGTCTTCGTAAGCCTCCACTAGAACCGATAAAAACTCCAGCCGCTCATATTCTTCCGACCCAGGCTGCGGCTCGGCGTCGAGAAGGGCATCGATCTCGGCGACAGCGATATCGTATTCTTCTTCGTTTCTCAGCAAATGAGGTTTGGTAAAATCGAGTACTTCAGCCATGGGGTACTCCTTGCTATAGCGAGTTGGGTCTGCGAGCGTCTCTCCTCGCGCCGCTGCCGTTCCACTTGGATCGCAAATGGCCTCTTGCGCTTGCGGGCGTCTCTTGTACACTAGACAAGAGACCCATTAAACACAACACCGGAGGAAATCAACGTGAAACCAACAATCCAAATTGACGGGCAGGAAACCCCAATCCGTGCGGGGCTTGTTTCCATTGACGCGCTCTATGAAATCGCCGATTGCGGCGAGGGACGAATTTTTCTGAGCCGCGAAGATGGCATAGATATTCCTCTCTTGGCAGGGGAGCATCTCATTATTCGCGGTGGAGAACGGTTTGTAGTGGGGAAAAGCTCGATCGGGGATAACCCGCCGTTGCGCAATGAAGTGCGGCCAGAATTCAATGGATCGCGCAACCTCGCCCTTCCACAAGCAAAAACTACCGGCAAAGCCCTCAAAGAGCGGGACGACAAGTTCCCGCAGGGGCGTCTATTTGCCGACATTGAAGGCGGTGTGGATGTGGAAATTGCGGATGACATGACGATTGTCGTCCAAGATGCGGACTCGTTTTTCGTCATCCCGCCCACCTCGGACGACGCCATTGACCTTGAGGAGTGCGGCAAGAACGACCGCCGCCCACCCAAAGGGCACCAATACCGCATCCGCATAGACGGCGACAAGTACACCGTGGATTCTGCAGAAATCACCGGGGCCGGTATTTTGGTACTGGCCGACAAGCGCGATGACGAATGGTCGCTCAACCAGAAGCTGCACGGCGGTAAAAGAGAAAGAATCAAGGCCAACGATGCGGTCGATTTATCCCGTCCCGGCATTGAACGCTTTGAGACCGTTCGGCGACAGGCACAGCAAGGCCATGGTTAATCCCTACGAGTTGCCGCCGGAGGATAACGAATATCTGGATGCGAGTTATCCGTCCAAATGGAAGAAGGTCGCCGAGGGTAATGGTAAGTATGGCCTACTCATTGACGACTTTCCCATTCCCAAAGGCTATGCGGTAGAAAAATCCACGCTAATGGTGCTCATTCCAAGCGGCTATCCCGGATCGATGTTGGACATGTTTTACTTTTATCCTCCGCTTGATAAATCAGATAGTTCAGCAATAGGTGCTCTGGCCTCTGAGATTCATTTTGGTCAGACTTGGCAGCGTTGGTCGCGTCATTACTCATGGCAGCCGGGGGTCGATTCCATCGTCAGTCATATTGAGTATGTAGAAAATCAGCTAAAAGCCGAAGTCGGGTGATGACAACCGCTATCCTGACCATGACCGCGAGTCAATATGAGGCGGTTAAAAACCACCTTTTCCCCGGAGACGGGCTGGAGGCCGCCGCCATTTTGTTGTGCAACCAAGGGACAGGGAAGAGACATCGCCGCCTCATCGTTGCGGATGTTTTGTATCCGCCACATCATCTGTCGGTCAGAAAAGAGGATTTTGTCGCTTGGCCTTTTGGCGACTGCCTGCCGCCAGAAAAAATCTGCGATATAGATCGGAATGGACAGTCTGTAGTCACTATTCATTCCCATCCCAAAGGATGTGGCCGGTTTTCAAAAATTGACGACCGCAACGACCGGGAATTGTTTTCTTCTGTATGCAATTGGTTTGACGACGGGCGGCCAAATGGCTCCGCCATTATGTTGTCGAATGGCCAGATCGCGGCCCGCACGGTGGACGCACATGGAACGTTCGCCGATATGCCAACGGTCTCCGCAGTCGGCGATAATATCCACATCTGGAAGGCCCACAAATCCCGAAGCCAAACGGCGTACCAAGAAAAGCTAGCGCAAACCTTCGGCAAGGGCACGTTGGATTTATTGCACACTATGCGAGTGGGGGTTGTGGGCTGTTCTGGCACAGGAAGCGTAATCATTGAACTACTCATGCGTAATTGCGTGAGCGAGTTGGTCATTGTGGACGATGATATAGTAGAAGAGAAAAACCTGAACCGCCTCATCAACAGTACTATAGATGACGCCCGCACACAGCAGCCAAAGGTGCTGGCGATTGAACGAGCTATTCAGAAGATCGGCCTGGGAACCAAAGTAGATGCTCACCAAGGATTGACGGATTCACCGGATGTCGTCGCCGCTTTAGTCGATTGCGATGTGATCTTCGGCTGCGTGGATTCCGCCTTTGGCCGGTATCATCTCGATTGCCTAGCAAGTGCTTATCTGATTCCCTATTTTGACGTAGGAGTCCACCTTGAGGCCGACGGGAAAGGTGGTATCACCGCCGCCGATGCCGTATCGCATTACATTCACCCAGAAGGTGAAAGCCTGCTATCGCGCGGCGCGTACACTATGGAACAGGTGACGGCCGAAAATTGGCAGCGAAAGGACCCGGCGTACTACCAACAACAGCGCGTGGCCGGCTATTTAGCCGCTGTCGGCGAGGAACAACCGGCGGTTATGTCTGTCAACATGCAGGCGGCGTGTATGGCGTTTAACGATTTCATGGCCCGCATTCATGCCTATCGCTTTGACGCCAATGCCGAATTTGCGACTCAACGATTTCGCCTAGTGCATGGATGCTATGAAAACGCCGCGGACGAGGGAGGGCCACATCCATTGATGGTACGATACATGGGAACAGGCGACAGGAGCTTACTCGTGAAAAATAACACTAGCCATGTTTAGGTGGATTTTCAATATATGGGCGCGTTTCCGTCCTTACCGCACGGAGTGGGTAGAGGATTTGCCGGACGATCTCCACAAAAATACGGTGTACATCATTGGCGGACGCAAACACCCGTTTTATGCAGCTATTGTCTGCCCTCGCAGGACATGCCGACAAGTTGTTCACTTGGATGTGTCGCCTCAAGTTGACAAACGGTGGAGCATAACGGAACATGTGGACGGACAGATTTCACTGTCACCCTCAGTCCACGTAACCGGCTTGCCCTGCCGCTGCCACTATTGGCTGCGAAAAGGGCGCATCGTCTGGAGCGAAAGCCCTCCCTTTTTTGTTCCAAAGGAGAATCGGCATGATTAACAAAGTGGTTATCAAAAATTTTAAGAAATTCGAGTACTTAGAATTTGAACTTCCAGATCACCTCGTCATTGCCGGGCCGAACAACTTGAAAATTTCAGGCACCGGATAAAGGGCTTCGCGTTAAAGCTGGCCGACATATTCTAAAGGGTACGACAGCCTCTCCTTGACAGCACCTGCATATCGGCTAATTTGCAATCTCACTGCAAATCAGCCGATTTGAGGTCAGCATGTACGTCTCCCGAACGCTCGAAGCCTTTGTTGCGTCTTGCCGATTCCCCGTTCTCATGGTCTGCGGGGCCAGACAGGTCGGCAAGACGACCCTGTTGAAACACGCAAGCCAATCAGACCGCACCTACGTCACCTTAGACGATCCCCTAGTCCAGAGCTTGGCCCGCGAAGACCCCGCCCTGTTCATGCAGCGGTTCGCGCCGCCGGTGCTCATCGACGAAATCCAATACGCGCCGCAGCTTTTGCCCTATATCAAAATGGCCGTAGATCGAGAGCGGACGCCTGGTCAGTTTTGGCTCACAGGTTCGCAGCACTTTCACTTGATGCAAGGCGCGTCCGAATCCTTGGCCGGGCGAGTGGGCATTGTGCAGCTTTTGGGGCTTTCGCGGCGCGAGCGGCTAGGGCGGGCGGATGGGCCGTTTTTGCCGATCCCGGACGCTGTGGGCGATAGGGTCCGCACGGGCGGCTCGCTCGGCTTAAAGGAACTCTACCGGATTATATGGCGCGGCGATTTCCCCGCCATTGCGCTGGACGAGCAAATGGATTGGGGCCTTTTTTACAGCGCGTACTTGCAAACGTACCTCCAGCGCGATATTCGCGACCTCGCCCGAGTCGGCGATGAGCTGGCCTTTCTTCGCTTTCTGAGGGCCGCGGCGGCCCGAACCGGACAAATAGTCAACTTTTCGGACTTGGCGCGCGATGCGGATGTCGCGCCCAATACCGCGAAAACATGGCTGTCGATCTTACAGACTGCTGGAATGGTCTATCTCTTGGAGCCGTATTACACCAACCTCACCAAGCGGCTGGTGAAAAGCCCCAAGCTCTATTTTGTCGATACCGGGCTGTGCGCCTACCTGACCGAGTGGGCTAGCCCGGAGACGCTCGAAGCCGGGGCCATGTCCGGCCCCATCTTGGAGTCTTGGATCGTGAGCGAACTGCTGAAGAGTTACTGGCACAACGGGCGTCTAGCCCCATTCTATTATTATCGGGATCGAGATGGCAAAGAAATTGATCTGCTCGTGCTGCAGGATGGCGCGATCTATCCGCTGGAGTTCAAAAAGACCGCTTCGCCCACTAAAAACCACGTCCGGCACTTCCAAGCATTGAAAAAATTAAACCGGCCTGTAGGGAGCGGCGGCGTGGTCTGTTTGGCCGAACAATCGCTGCCGCTGGCGGAAGCGGCCTTGTCAATTCCGGTGTCTGCGCTTTGATTTGCTCGGTATGAATGACTCACACGAACAACTCGTTTCGGAGCCGCGCAAGGTCGGCTACGTCTGGATCGTCTATTTGCTGCTCTACGCGCTGGCCGTGCCTTGGTACTGGCCCGAAGGGTATCGGGGGCCGCTGGTGCTGGGCTTTCCGCTATGGGTGGCCGTGTCGCTGGGGGCGGTGCTGCTGTTGGCCGCTTGGACGGGCTGGGTGATTCAGCGCTACTGGATTGATGCAGAGGAGCAAGACTGATGGGCGGCATGGTGTTTGGTCCGGGCGCCCTCATCGCCGTGGGGCTGTACCTAATCTCGATGATCGGGGTGGGGTGGATTGCGCGCACGCGCCGCCGCTCCAACAGCATGGCCGATTTCTATCTGGCCGGGCGCTCGATGGGCCTGCTGGTGCTCTTTTTGACGCTGTATGCAACCCAGTACAGCGGCAATACGCTCTTTGGCTACACCGGCAAGACTTACCGCATCGGCTTTGAGTGGACGGCGTCGGTGCTCTTTATGTTCTCGGTCATCGTCGGCTACATGCTCTTTGCCCCGCGCTTGGTCGCGCTGGCGCGTCGAGAGGGGTTTATCACCCCGGGCGACTACATTACGCACCGCTTCCGCTCGTCGGCGCTGACGCTGTTGAGCACGGTCTTGATGATCTACGCGCTGGGCAATTACGCGCTGGCCCAGCTCAAGGCGATGGGCGCGGCCGTCGAGGGGATCACCGATGGCGCGATCCCGGGCAGCTACGGCATTATCGGCTTGGCGGTGATCATGGTCGTCTATGAGACCTTGGGGGGGATGCGCTCGGTGGCGTGGACGGATGTCATGCAGGGGGGGGTGCTGTTGTTGGGCTTTGGCATCTTGGCCTTCCTCATCCCGCAGAAGTTAGGAGGGGGCTTGGGGCAGGTCGTGGCCCAACTGAGCGAAATGGATCCGCCCAAGGTCCAAGTGCCGAACTGGGAGGGGGCCAACAAGTGGATCAGCTACGCCCTGCTTTTGGGATGCGGGGCGGCCATTTACCCGCAAGCGATCCAGCGGCTCTACGCCAGCCGCTCGGTCGCGGTGCTCAAGCGGTCGCTGACCCTGATGGCCTTTATGCCGCTTACCACGACCTTGGTGGTCCTCGTCTGCGGCTTGACGGCCGCGGTGGTGTTGCCCGACCTGAGCAAAGCCGAAAGCGAACAAGCCCTGGCCCGGCTCTGTGCGCTGGTGATGGGCGAATCCGCGCTGGGCTACTGGCTGGTGGTGGCGATCTTTGCCGCGGTGCTGGCCGCGCTGATGTCCACGGCCGACTCGGCCTTGCTGTCGATTTCGTCGATGTTCACCAAGGACATGTACCTGCCGTATTTCCGGCCGCAGGCGACCGAAGCCGAGTTGACGAAGGTGGGCAAGCTCTGCTCGTGGGCTATCGTCGCGTTGCTGGTCGCAGTGGCTATTGGCACTGAGGCGACGTTGGTGCGGCTGCTGGAGCTCAAGTTCGAGGTTTTGATCCAAGTGGTGCCGTGCTTCTTTTTGGGCTTGTACTGGAAGCGGCTTGCGGCGCGGACCGCGCTGGTCGGCATGGTCTGCGGGCTGGCGGTGGCGCTGGGGTTGACCTTGGGGGGAAAACCGATGGTGTGGGGCTTTCACGCCGGGGTCGTTGGATTGGGCGTCAACGCGGCGGTCTGCGCTGTCGGCACTTTTTGTAAACTGCCTTCCTCTATATCATCGCATCGTGCGTCGTAGTCGTAGAGGAGGGGGTATTGGTGCGCCACAGGGGGCGCACCCAACGGGGGGCGCACCCAACGGGGGACGCGCCCAATAGCGGAAGCGGCGGCGGAGGGGTTTATTGGTGCGCCCAACGGGGGGTGCGCCCAACGAACCGAATAGCTAAAGGAGATTTATGCGTTCAGCATCTAAGCGGTTTCTCGTTGATCTGCTCAAGGCCCCTGGGCCTTCGGGCTACGAAGGACCGGTGCGGGCGGTGTGGAAAGCCGAGGTTGAACAGTACGCCGACCGAGTCGAGGTCGATGTCCACGGCAATACCATCGGCTGCTACAACGAGGCCGGTCGTCCCAGAATCATGTTCGCCGGGCACGCCGACGAGCTGGGCTTTCAGATCATTTACATCGACGACCAAGGCTATCTCTACTTTGACACCATCGGCGGTTTTGACTTGCAGCTCGTGCCCGGCCGCAAGGTGCATATCCACACCGCGCAAGGCCCGGTCTTGGGCGTGTTGGGCAAAAAGCCCATTCACCTGATGAAGCAAGCCGACCGGACCAAAGTACCGGACAAACACGACTTGTGGATCGACATTGGCGCGGCCAGCGCGGCCGAGGCGCGGCAACTCGTGGCCGTTGGCGACCCGGCGACCTACGACGCCAACTTTGAGGAGCTCCGCAACGGGCTGGTGGTGTCGCGGGGGATTGACAATAAGGCCGGGGCTTGGGTGGTCGCCGAGGCGCTCCGGCGGGTGCGCCGCGCCAAGCGCACGTGTCGAGCCGCTGTGTATGCCGTGGCCACCGCGCAGGAGGAAGTGGGAATCCGCGGGGCCAAGACCAGCACCTACGGAATCGATCCGCTGGTGGGCATTGCCGTGGATGTCACGTGGGCCACGGATCATCCCGATATGGATAAGCGCCAAGTTGGGGAGTGCAAGCTGGGCGGGGGGCCGGTCATTTTGCGCGGGGCCAACGCCAACCCGGTCGTGTCCGAGCGGCTGGTGCAGGTGGCGACAAAGAAGAAAATTCCCCATCAGATCCAAGCCGACCCCGGCGGCACGGGCACGGACGCCAACGCCATCCAGCTCAGTCGGGCCGGGGTGGCCACCGGCTTGGTCAGCGTGCCGCAGCGCTATATGCACACGCCGGTCGAGATCGCGTCTTGGGCCGACTTGGACCACACTGCCCAGTTGTTGGCGGAATTCGCGCTGGCTGTCGATGAAGAGACCAGCTTCATACCGTGAAAATTTGCTACGCGACGCTAGCCCGCGTTGTCCTAAGGATCGAGGGCGGGACGCCCTCGATCCCGGATGTAGCGGGAACCGCAGAAAGTGAGTGTCGCGTACTTAACCGTGAAAGGACGAGGTGGATACCATGACGACTGTTGAGGAATTGAGGGACAAGCAAATTGAGTCTTTAGAGCGTCGCATCTCGGAAAGCCATCAAGACTTGAAGGGCGATATTCGCGAGTTGCGCCAAGATATCCGCGAGTTGCGCCAAGTGCTGTTTGTGGCGGTGGCCGCGGCGTTGGTTTCTGTGGTGGGGGTTCTCTTTCAGATTTTCAGCAAATAGCCCACCGGCGTTCACGCGAGGGGATTGGATTATGAAGATAACGTCTGTCGATGTTTGGACCGTAGTGGTGCCGACCATTCCCGGGCGGGTACACAGCCCGGAGTGGGTGCCCGAGACCGGATGGGACCAAGTGCCCAAGCACATCGTGCGTCTGAATACGGATACCGAGTGGGGCGGCTTGGGCGAGACCGGGCGCGGCGTGCCGGTCGCGCAAGTTCGGGAAGGAGCGGCCCGGTTGCTGGGCCAAGACCCGGAGCACCTGACCTTGCAGGACATTTTCGCCGCCCGCCACGACGGCACCGAGGAGTTGCCAACCGTGGGGGCTGGCCCGGCGTACGACGCCTTTGAGATGGCGGTCTTCGACTTGGTGGGCAAGGCGCGTGGCGTGCCCGTACACGCGCTGCTGGGCGGCGCGGTGCGCGACCGGGTGCGGGCCGATTATTGGATGGGGCATCAGACGCCGGAAGATGGCCAGCGGGCGGTTGAGCGGGCGCTCGCGCACGGGTTCAAAGGCGTCAAGATCAAGTGCAAAATCGAAGAGCCGATGGTCGAGCGGCTGGAGGCTATGCGCGCGGTGGGCGGCGTGGATTTTAAGGTGACGGTGGATCCCAACGAGCGCTTCCACACGGCCGAGCAGACCATTGCGCTCGCCGAGCAGCTCGCGGAGGTGGGCAATGTCGAAGTCTTTGAAGATCCCATCCCCAAGTCCGACTTGGCCGGGTATGTTCAAATCCACGAGGCGATTGACCTGCCGGTGGCCATGCACTTGGGGAGCGGGCCGGCCATCGTCCGCGCCATCAAGGCCGAGGTGGTCGATTGCCTGAACTTGGGCGGCAGCCTCGTGGGCTTTCAGAAGTATGCGGCCGTAGCGGCCGCGGCCGGCTTGCGCTGCTGGCACGGCTCGGGCAACGACTTGGGCATCGTCGATACCGCGTACATCCACGCGGCCGCGGCCGCGCCCAACTGCACGATGGCCTCGGATTTTGTGGGGAGCTGGACCCGCGAGGACGACCTGATCGTGGAGCCGATTCCGTTTGTCGATGGGTACGTGCCCACGCCCATGCAGCCGGGGTTGGGTTGTGTGCTGGACGAAGAAGCACTGGTGCGCTATGTTCGGGGAAGCGAAACCGTCTCTTGAGCGGGGCGTCCTAACGGCTCAGCTCATTTAATCTTTTGAGGAGGATAATATCATGCGCAAATGGCTGGATAAAACCACGGCCCTAGTCCTGTGTAGTGTTCTCGCGTTGGCCGCTTGTGGCGACGACGACGAACCCACGCCGGTGGAGCCCGAGCCGGCCCCGGTGGCCGAGATAACGCCTGAAATCGTCGGCTTATACGGCACGCTGGTTTCCAGTTTTACAAATGTCTTTTTCGCAGTGGCAGTCGGTCAGACGTCGGTGGACGGGGAGGGCGGCGGCTCGGTGGCAGTCGAGGGCAACCAATGGACGTTGCAGGATTTCTCGCCCGATGGCACGTTGATCATCAACGGCACCTTGAACGTCGGCGTGACCGAGACGCCCATTCCGTTGACCGGGGAGATTACTCTGTCTGGATCACAGGACGCCGAACTCGTGCTCAATATGGAGATTTCGGTTGGGACCGACGGCCTTTCGGCGACCGGGACGATCACCATCAACGACGCCGAGTTTGACGTCGCCGAGCTCTCGGCAGCAGCGGCAGCAGCAGCGGCCGCCGAGGCGGCTGGATAGTAGTGCCGGTTTGGCGTTGGGTCGCGGCCTTGGCTTTGTGCTGGGGCTGCGACCGCGGGCTCAATGCCGAGGCCCCCGTGCAGCCCGGGATTGCCGGCCGGCTGAGTTTTGTCGGCGCGTGGCCGGCCGATGTGGGGGAGGTGGCCGTGGCTGTCTATCGCGAGCCACCGGCTGCGTTGGCCGATTTTTTTAACATCAACGGCTGGGATACGGCCGTCGAGCTCGGCGTTGAATCCTACAACTACTTCGTTCCCTTAGACGGGGAAGGCGTCTATCAATGGATTATCGTGGCTTGGCGTGCGGAGGGCCAAGTTTGGAACCTTACCTCGCTGCTGGGCTGCTATCCGACGCCGGTGGAAGTAGAACCCGGCCAGATCACCCCTGATATCGACATTGAGGTCAATTTCGCGGTGTTGGACGATGAAACCGACCCGAGCATTGCTCTGTGCGAGCGCGCTTTGCCTGCTGACCTGCTGGCCGAGCTCGGCCGCTGACATCGTCGTCCGCGTCCGCGACGCCAGCGACCAAACCCCGCTGCCCGGGGCGACGTTGGCGGTGCTGGGCACGGAGTTCGGGGGGTACGCCAACGAAGAGGGCTACTGCCGAATCGAGGGCTTGCCCCCCGGCCGCTACGATCTGCTCTGTTCGCACATTGGCTACCGCTCGCACACCCTGCGCGAGGTAGCCCCCGGAGCGGACGAGCGCGTCGTCGCCCTCGAACCTACGGCCGTCGAAGTGCCCGAGCTGGTCGTCTCGGCGGCCCGCCGCTCCCAGACCTTTGCCCAAGCTCCCATTAGCATTTCAGTCGCCGATGCCGAGCGCATCGCCGACCACAACGCGTTCTCCCTGACCGGCCCCCTGCGCTATGTCTCGGGCGTCAGCCAAGTAGGCAGCGAGCCGGTCATCCGCGGGTCGAGCGGGTTCAGCCGCGGTACGGGCAGTCGGCTGCTCATGCTGGTAGATGGCTTCCCCCTGCTGTCGTCAGACTTGGGCGACATCAAGTGGGATGCCGTGCCCCTGCAGCAAGTCGAGCGCGTGGAGGTGGTCAAAGGGGCCGGCTCGGCCCTGTACGGCACGGGGGCTCTGGGTGGGGTAATCAACGTGCTTACCCGCGATCCGGCGCGGGCACCCGGCACCCGCTTCCGCCTGCTCAGCGGCTTGTACAGCCCGCCGACCTACCGCCCATGGCGCTGGACCGATTCCCCGATGCACTTTGTCGGCTTTGACGCAAGCCACAACCGGGTGTTGGGCCGGACCGGCTTGGCCTTGAGCGGGGGGCACAACCGGGGCACGGGCTACCACCAAAACGGCGATGGCCGCCGCTACCACCTCTACGCCAAGGCCGTGCATCGCTTCTCCCCGACGAGCTATTGGCGCGTGATGGGCCACTGGGCACTCGACGATTTTGGGGTTTTCGTTCAGTGGCGCGACCGCAGCCAGCCGCTGGCCGTGCCCGCAAGCGACGCTTCCGCCCATTCCACCTCGTGGAAACTGCACCTCAATTCCGAGTACTACCACTTGGTCCACAGCGACTTGGGCTATCGGCTCAAGGGGGGGTATTACCGCACGGATTTTACCAACAATGCGGCCGCTGGGGGCTTGGCCTCGGAAGGGCACAAAATTTCGGGCGAAGGTCAGTTCGACTACACCGGGTTGCGCGGCTGGAATTGGACGCTGGGGCTTTCGTCCGTGGCCGACTTGGTGCGCTCGCCCGGCGATTTTCTCGGGACGCGCTCCCTGCTGACCGTCTCCGGCTACGCCCAAGGCGTGTATGAAATCAGCCCGCTGGCCGAGGGGACGGTTGGGTTGCGCTACGACTGGAGCCGGCTCTCTGCGGCTTCTCGGCTGGCCGAGGGGCCGTGCGGGGCGCCGCCGGTCGAGAGCAAAACCACCGGGGAGTTTAGCCCCCAAGTCGGCTTTTCCTATCGGCTGTCCGAGGCGACCGCATTGCGGGCTTCGCTCGGCCGGGGCTTTCGGGTGCCGTCGGTGCTGGAGGTCTTTTCGCAGGCCGAGGCCTCGGGAATCCGCGTCTGTCCCAATCCCGCCCTAAATCCCGAGCGGGCTTGGTCCGGCGAGGTCGGGGTCAAACAGGGGCTGGCCACGTGGTTGGCCTTGGACCTGGCCCTGTTTTGGAACGAATACCGCGGGCTGATCGAGGCGCGTCCCGACCCCTTTGCCGGCGGGGCGGTGCCCGTGGCGCGCTTCCTGAATTTGGCGCGGGCGCGGGTCGCCGGGGTTGAAAGCGAGCTTTTGGTCGCCTTGCCGCACGGCCTAGGGGCTAGGGCGGCTTATACCTTGGTGGATGGCGTGGAGTTCCTTGATGCAGCCCAAGCGCTGCCGCCGTACTGCCACGGCGACTACCGGGAGCGGGCGCCGCTGCCCTATCGGGCGCGCCACGTCCTCAATCTGGGCCTGTTGGGGGAGCGCGGCCCCACGAGTGGGCGGGTAAATTTCCAGTACCTCAGCCGGTTTGAACGGGTGTCCGGTCTCTTTGCCGAGTGCGGGCGCGACTACGTGCCCATTTACTTGCTCGACGTGCAGTTGAGCCGCCAGCTAGGCCCGGTGCGGCTCAACCTGCGCGTCGATAATGCCCTGCAATACTATCACGCGACGATCGAGCGCAAGCTACGCCCCTTGCGGCGGATCTCGCTGAGCGTGGATGGTGCGCTCTAACAATCCCTATACAGCGAGTCTAGGCCAGTGGCAGGCCGCCCTTGAGCAGGGCCGCTTCGACCGCGAGTTCGCACGGCTCTACGGCCGGGAGCAGGTGGCGGCTTGGCGAGCCAATTACTTGGAGGCCCTGCGGCACTTTGCCGCTCGGTACGGCCGAGGAGGGGGCTTGGTCGTGGTGCGCTGCCCCGGGCAGATCAACGTCATGGGTATGCACATTGACTACGGCGGCATGCCCTCGGTGCGGATGGCCGTGCGCGGCGCGGATACGTTGGTGGTGGCGCGGGCGGCCCCTAACCGGCGGGTGCGGCTCGCCAGCTTCCTGCGCTGTCCGGGCGAGCCGGTGGATCGCTTCGCGCCGCTGGAGCTCGATTTGGGGACGATTTTGCCCAAGGCCCGCGTGGCCGAGCGGCCGGCGCTGATGGCCTACGCCGGTCAAGTGTGCCGCCAGCGGCTAGAACACACGGGGCGCGCCTTGGCCGGCAACTGGTCGGTGCTCGTTGAGGGGCAGCTCGTGTATTTGGAGAGTTATTTCCGCGGTCGCGTGGCTTGGGGCGGCTTCGACGGGCTGGTGTGGAGCAATGTGTCGCCCAGCGGAGGCATGAGCTCGTCCTCGGCCTTGGTCGTGGCGACGGCGCTGGCGGCGTTGGGGGTTCACGGCTTGACGCCGCGCCGCGACCTGCCCGAAGCGGACTGGATCGATGGGCTGGGCACCTCCGAGTGGATGCGCGGCACGCGCGGCGGCACGGCCGACCACGGCGGGATGATCTTGGGCCGAGCGGGCAAGCTAGTCGGCGTCGGGGTCTTTCCGGCCCGGGCGCAAGGGGAGGCCGCCTTGCCCGATGAATACGCCGCCATCGTGCTCGACAGCGGGGTTGCCCGCGAATACGACGAAGCCGTCAAGGAAGAGACGGTCATTGCCTATCCGCTCGGCGCGTTTGTCGCCCGGGCGCTGATTTTGCCGCGGCTGGGCCAAAGCCGCGCCGTGCGCTATATCCGGGACCTCACCCCCGAGCGGCTGGGCCTGTCGCTGGCCGAGTTGTACCGGGTTTTGGGCCAACTCCCGCGGCAGACCAGTCTGGCGCAGTTGGCGGCCGAAGCGCGGGCCGCTGGCGTTGGGGCGTGTTTTGACGCCATGTGCCAGCGCGAGATCGCCGGCAAGTTCCAGCACCTCGCCGCGGACACGCCCTTGTTTCTGCGGCGGCGCTGCGTGTATGGCTTGGCCGAGCAGGACCGGGTGGCCGGGATGCTGGCATCCCTCGCCGCGGGCGACATGGCCCGGGCCTTGGAGCTGATCCGCATTTCGCACGCGGGCGATTTGGACCGAGAAGTCGAAGACGAGGTGTTGGCGCGGCGCGCCGAGCAGGCCGAGCGCGGGCAAGCGCGGGCCGAGCTGCGCTTTTTGCCGGGCGGCTACGGCCGGATGACGCCGGCCTACGACCGCAGGGTGCGGGCCGTCAATCGGTTTTTCGCGGCCGAAGGCCCCACGGCCGGGGCGGTGCAGCGGCTGGGGGCTGGCTGGGGCGGCAATATCGGCGGGTTGGTCCACCGGGCGTTCATTGATGGGGACCGCCGGGCCGCATTTGCCGACCTGCTGCGGGCGGAGCTGGGGTATGAGCCGGCGCTGGCGGCGGCCGTGCCCGGGGAAGGGGCCGGTTTGCTCGCCGCCCCGCGAGGAGGTTGAGATGATTGAGCTGGAATCTTTGCTGGCCGGCGTGCGGGTGCTCGACTTGACGCGGGTGTTGGCCGGGCCGTACGCGTCTATGGTGTTGGCCGATTTGGGCGCAGAAGTGATCAAGATCGAGCTGCCGGGCGCCGGCGACGAGGCGCGGGGGTTCGGGCCGTTCCAAAACGGCGAGAGCGCGTACTTTGCCAGCGTCAATCGCGGCAAGAAGAGCGCGACGATCGATCTGCGACAGGCGCGGGGTCAGGATTTGGCGCGGCGTTTGGCCGGCGAGTGCGACGTGTTGATCGAGAACTTTCGCCCCGGCAGCATGGAGCGCTTTGGGTTGGGGTACGCCGCCCTCCACGCGCTGTATCCGCGCTTGGTGCATGCGTCGATTTCCGGGTTTGGTCAGACCGGCCCGTACGCCCAGCGGCCCGCATACGATGTGCTCATTCAGGCGATGGGGGGGCTGGCCAGCATCACCGGGCAGCCCGCTGGGCCGCCGGTGCGGGTCGGCTCGTCGATTGCCGATTTGAGCGCGGCGCTCTTTGGGGCCATTGGCATTCTCGCGGCCTTAGAGCGGGCGCGGCGCACGGGCGAGGGGCAGCAGGTCGATATTTCCATGCTCGACTGTCAGGTGGCCCTGTTGGAAAACGCCCTCGCCCGCTACGCCGTATCCGGCGAAGTGCCCCAGCCGCTCGGGTCGCGGCATCCGGCCATTACCCCGTTCCAGTTCTTTGCCGCCCGCGATGGGTACATCGTCGTGGCCGCGGGCAACGACCGGCTCTGGCGTCGGCTCTGCGACGCCTTGGGCTTGGGCGCGTTGGCCGACGACCCGCGCTTTGCCAACAACGCGCTTCGCACCGAAAACCACGCGGCCTTGGAGCCGGTGTTGGAAGAGGTGCTGGCCGAGAAGACGGTGGATGAATGGTGCGCCCTCCTCGCGGCGGCGGGCGTCCCGAGCGGGCCGTTGTGCGATGTGGAACAGGTCTTTGGCGACGAGCAGGTAGCGGCGCGGGAGATGATCGTCGAGCTGGAGCATCCGGTCGCCGGCCGGCAGGTGGTGGCCAATTCGCCGCTGCGGTTTTCCGCGACGCCGGTCCAGTTGCGCGGGCCAGCCCCCTTGCTGGGGCAGCACACCGAGGAGGTCTTGAGCGGCGTCTTGGGGCTGACGGTCGGGGAGTTGGAGGGGTTGCGGGCTGAGGGCGTGATATAGCCGTCCTAAGGTATTTTTACCCGCTTCAAAGAGGATGTATGTACCACAAACGCGAGCTAAACAGTCCAGTTGCGGCCTCGGATCGCATCGCGAGCTTGGATGTGCTCCGCGGCTTCGCCGTGCTTGGCATACTGGTTATGAACATCCAGGCGTTTGCAATGCCTTTGGCCGCGTATTTTAACCCCACGGTATATGGCGATCTCAGCGGTATCAACTTTTTTGTCTGGCTGGTTAGCTACCTGTTCGTCGATCAGAAGTTTTTGTCGATGTTCTCGCTTCTTTTTGGGGCGGGCATCTGCTTGTTTGCCGATCGCGTAGAGGCTCGCAGCGGTCGCTCGGCCGGCTTGCACTACCGGCGCATGTTCTGTCTGCTCCTCTTCGGCCTGGTACATGCCTATTTCCTGTGGTCGGGCGATATATTAGTCACGTACGCGCTTTGCGGCTCCGTCCTCTTTTTGTTGCGCAACCGCTCGCCGCGCACCTTGGTGGTCAGCGGCCTCGCGGTCTTTTCAGTGGCGAGCATTCTCTACACCGCAACAGGCATGACAACGGAGTTTATCTCCGATAAGGACGCCGCGGAAATCATAGCGTTTTGGGCGCCGGACGCGGCCAAAATTGATGCGGAGTTGCTCGCGTACCGCGGCGGATGGTTCACCCAGCAGGCGCAGCGGAGCACGGATACGCTGGCCATGCACACGATGGCCCTGCCAATCAGGCTTCTCTGGCAGTCCGCGGGCCTCATGCTGCTGGGCATGGCCCTCTACCGCTGGCAAATCCTGAGCGCGGCCCGAAGCGCTGTATTCTATCGCAGGCTCGCGCTCATCGGGTTCGGTGTTAGTGTACCGGTCGTTGCTGCGGGTGCATGGTGGAATTTTGCGGTCGGGTGGAGTTGGGAGCGTTCAATGTTTCTGGGGTCGCAGTTCAGCTATTGGGGCAGCCTCGCTATGGCGTTTGGATACGTTGGCCTCGCGATGCTGGCGGTTCGACGCCGATGGTTCTCGGCGTTACAGATGCGCTTGGCCGCTACGGGTCGGATGGCGTTTACCAATTACATCGCGCAAACCCTGATCTGCACGACTATTTTTTATGGGCATGGATTTGGGTTATTCGGGCGCGTTGACCGCTGGCAACAGGCCATTGTTGTCTTCGCTGTGTGGGGCATCCAGCTCTGGTGGTCGCCGCTGGTACTGAGGCGTTTCCGGTACGGCCCGTTGGAATGGAGTTGGCGGGAACTAACCTATTGGCGGAGCCCAAGACGGTAGCGCGAACGTTGCTTCACATACGAAAAACAGGAGGCCGAGTATCTCAGGCGTGTATCGTTAGAAGTTGTCTGAAAACTATATGCTTCTTAGAAGTAAGCAGATTGCGGCTTCTGTGTTTAGGCTTTTAATTATGGCCCGACGGCAAATAACCGAAATCAGGGGCGGCCCCCCGTGCCTGCCCGTTAGAATCCCGTTGGGGCAGGCCCCCGTGCCTGCCCGTTAGAATCCCGTTGGGGCAGGCCCCCGTGCCTGCCCGTTACAGCGGCAAATTTGGCACGATCGGTTGACGTAATGAACGAGACGATGGTTAAGCATTTCACATCAGGCAGGGGCCTTGCTATGGGGCAAAACCCTGTTGGGTGCTTGGAATCGTCGTCAAATTTAATGTGTCGTAAGTCCTTGAAAAACAACGACTTACCCCCCCCCCCCCCCCCCCCGAAAATTATCCGCTAGCACCAAGCACTAAACGCTCCACTTCTCAGCATAGGCCGACGGCTCGTGTGCGGCTGTTGGGCGGCGCGTCGGTCTGGCCGCACGACCCCAAGCGCACGCTACCGTGCGGCCTTTATGCTGATCCCCGTTTACTGCACCACCCCCGCAAGCTGTCTGCCAAGGACCGAGGGCGGAATCTCTTCGCTCCAGACACCGCGAGAACACTAGCAAAGGCGTACCCACAGCAAGGGGCGCGTCCTGAGCACTCCAAGTTAGCCCTAGGGCTAACTCTGCCTCTTTCGGGGCGTCCTGCCCCTCTTCCACACCTCCATACCATTTCTTCCCCAACCATACAAAGGAGCAAAAAATGCTTTCGTTGAAATCTCTCAAAACCCTGTTTGCGTTCGTCCTTTTGGGCATCGTCGGGGCTTGGACGGGCTGCTCAGACTCCGCGCCGGTGGCCTCTCGGCCGGCGGGCAAAGCCACCTGTTCCTTGTGCGAGTTCTTGGGCGACGACGCCTACACTGCTACCGACGGGCTGCCCGCCCCTGAAAGCCCTGACACCACTCAGACCGACGCCGACGCCGATAGCACCCAGACCGACGCCGACGCCGATAGCACCCAATCGGCTGCCGTGGAGTTTGCCGACGCCAATCTGGAGCGAGCGGTACGGGAAGCGTTGGACCGCCCACAAGGGCCGATTACCCCGGCGGACTTGGCGACCCTAACCGAACTTGACGCGAGTTATAAAAACATTGAGAGCGTGGCCGGCCTTGAACACGCAACGGCCCTGACAACGTTGTATCTGCGAGGCAACGCGATTACCGACGTGCAGCCGTTGGCCCGCTTGACCAACCTGCAAACGTTGTCGCTGTGGGGCAACAAGGTGGCGGATGCGAGTCCGCTGGCCAGCCTGATCCGCTTGCGCACGTTGGATATGTGGGGCAATGAAATTACGGATGTGCAGCCGTTAGCGGGCCTAATCAAGCTGCAATTTCTCAATCTAGGTGACAACGACATTGCGGACGTGAGTCCCTTGGCCAGCCTGACCAACCTGCAATGGCTGGGCGTGATGGAAAACGCCCTTAGCCAGCACGCGGCCAACCAACAACTCGCCGCCGCGATAACAAGCGGCCTCCGCGTCGAAGCGGTACTAGAAAAATACCCCCGCGTCGAAACCGTCCAAGTCTATCCAGAGCCGCCGGAACCGGAACCAGTGCCCGCCCTATACTGGACGGACCTTAACCTTGGCCTGGGCACGGGTAAGATTGGGCGTGTCAACTTGGATGACTCAGGCCGCCAAGACTTCCTTACGGGATTGGGTGTTCCAAATGACATCGCGCTGGATGTGGTGCGCGGAAAGATATACTGGACGAACGGCGACCCGGGTACGATTGGGCGTGCCAACTTGGATGGCTCAGACCGCCGAGACATCATCACCATGGGATTGGATAGTCCAAATGGCATCGCGGTGGATTCGGTGAACAGAAAGATATACTGGACGGACGGGGGCAGCCCGGATCATATTGGGCGTGCCAACTTGGATGGCTCAGAACGCCAAAACATCGTCACCATGGGATTGGGTACGCCACAGAGCATCGCGCTGGATGTGGTGGGCGGAAAGATATACTGGACGGACTGGAGCTTGAATAAGATTCGGTATGCCAAGTTGGATGGCTCAGAGGACCAAGACCTCATCACGGGATTGAATAATGCATCGGGCCTCGCGCTGGATTTGGTGAACAGAAAGATATACTGGGTGACCTGGGTGCATCCGGGCCCGGGTAAAATTCAGCGGGCCAACTTGGATGGCACAATAATGGTCGAAGACTTCATCGCCACGGGGGTGACGACGCCATGGGGCCTCGCAGTGGATGCGGCGCGTGGAAAGATATACTGGGCGGACTGGGGCTCGGGTAAAATTCAGCGGGCCAACTTGGATGGCACAATAATGGTCGAAGACTTCATCGCCACGGGGTTGGAGTATCCATATCGCCTCGCGCTGGGTATTTGGTAGGCATGGAAGGTTCACCTGCTCGGCTGGCATGGCCTTGAGGCGACGCGGCAGAACGGGCTAAGGCCGAGTGGGAAGGACGGCGACCGCCTCTACGGCTTGTTCAAAACGACCCAAGGTAGGATTTGCGGAGCAGACCGCTTCTTAAATCGAAAAGGATAGCTGTTCCTCCTTTTGCTCGGGCAGCTCAAAACGCACTGGCCGAGACTTCACGACGACCACTCCTTCCGCGACCGCCCTCTTCATCCAAATGTGGACCTGACCCTTTACAAGGCCATAGTGGCGTTCCAATTCTGATTTTTCGACCGACCCGTTTCCGGTTGCAAGCCGTTCTTGAAGTGTCTGAATGAAGTACCCGTATAGGTCAGGTGTGCCAGACGGTGCCTGTGGGCTAAGGGGATCGGACTGTTCCGAGCCGTTGCCGGGACCGGAAGGAGCGGTCTCTATTGCGGTCCGTGCGGTGTCCGGGGCCAAGGAGCCGTCCTCTCGCTGCCCTGATGAGGTGGCTGATTGATCCGCGGTCCGGTGCTGGATAGGCACTGTACTGGACTCCGATGGTTGATCCGAGGCACCAAGCCGCTCGATTACCTCCTGCGGGGGACCTTGTGCGTGATGGACGCTTAAAAGAGCCGCATTGCCAAGGGAACCATCGCTGTCTTGGCGGACCCAGAGCGGCACCCATTGTCTCTTGATGTTTTCGATAGCACCTTCCCAAGTGCCGCCTTTTATGCCGGAATGAACCACCAACGCTTTGTCAGACAGGCAGTAGATGTACCGATTCCTCTGCATAGCCCTGCCGACGGTGAAGCCTGCCTCGGGGTGGAATGGCGAGACGAGCACCAGATCCTGAGACCGAAGATGGGGCCGGTACATCTTGCTCGACGACGCGCGTAGCAGGCTGTCCGCAAGAATGCCGACAACCGTGCCTCCCTTATCCAATGCCCCAAACATCGCGGCTCGGTCAACCCCCCTCGCTCCGCCCGATACGACGGAGCAACCGGCATCAGCCACGGCTCCGCCGAACGCCGCGGTCCAAGCAAGATCGTTCTCCGAGGCCGCTCGAGAGCCGACGACCGCGATTCCTCCAGCTCCCAGCAGCGTTCGGCGACCACAGCCATACAGCACCGCAGGGGATGCTTGGCCGAGCCGCTTCTTTAGGCGGGCTGGATAATCCTCGTCGGCCCTCGTCAACCACCACAAGCCAGCTTGCGCCCACCTATCCTTGGCAAGCCCCAAGGCACTGCCGCGGCCTAGCAGCCTCTTGATCCGCTCGGTAGTTATCTTAGGGTTGAACCAGCCTCTCAAGACGTCCTCCGCGTGCGCTAAGAGGTGCTCTGGGGCTGCATTCTGTTTCTTGAGCCAACTCGCAAACGCTCCCCATTCCTCCGTCGTTAAGGGCTTTGCTTCGCTGTCCTCAGAGCGGGAAAGGTGCGCCGTTAGGAGCAGCACCGCATCGCTGGTGTCAGATGTAGCCATATCAACCTCCTGTGCTAGCGGACGCCAGCCCTACCGGATAAACCAAGCCGCTTCCGGCTTGCCGCAGGAGGGCTGCCAGAACAGTCATCGTCCAGCGCGAGTCAACTACATCGTCAACGAGTAAGACAGGCGAAGCCGAAACTCTGCCGACGACTTTGAATGCGCCATCGAGATTTCGGCACTGATGGAACGAAGTGAATAAAACAGCGTCAAGCTCAAGTAAGACCCAGGAGGATGCCTGCTACAAGCGGTATTTTGGGGCTTCCTGATGCCCAAGTGCGCCGCACAAAAGTTGACAGCCCGGATGGGAACGGCCTTATTTGCGCGCCCTCGCCTACAAGACAGCGGCCCTCGCCGCCCTTACCGCTTGGAGAAGCCTGTGATGCTAAAAGACGATCTTCGACCTCGAAGCCGATTGGTGTGGATATGCGCTGGAATCCTCGGAGCTTTCGGGTGCAGCCAAAATTTCAGTGACCAAGAGCCGGCCGCGGCCATGGCGGAGCGGGGATTCACCGCTCAATCCACCACACCACCCCCGGCGACGCCCGCGCAGGCGAGTGGACGCCAGACGCTGGGGCCGCTCAGCGCGGTGGCCCCTGCTGGCTGGGTGGCGCAGCCGCCGTCCAGTTCTATGCGCGTGGCCCAATACGGCCTCCCCGGCCCGGCCGGCGAGGCGACGCTGGGCATATTTTTCTTTGGCCCGGGGCAAGGCGGGGGCGTCGAGGCCAACATCGAGCGCTGGTACGGCCAGTTCAAGCAGGAGGACGGCCAGCCGGCCGGGCGGCGTTGGACGCGGCAAGTGGAAGATATAGCGATAACCGGCGTCGATATAAGCGGCACCTTTTCCGGGGGCATGGGCATGGGCGAGGCGACGCCCCAAGCCGGTTACCGGATGCTCGGGGCCATAGCGGTTCACCGCTCGGGCGCGGTGTTTTTCAAGATGACGGGACCGGCGCAGACCGTTGAGCAGTGGGCCGTTAGCTTTGACGAGTTCTTGGACAGTTTGCGAGCCGACTCGGTCGAGCTTTGAAGGGGAGGGACCATGTACGAGCAATTAGAAGACGAGTTCGGCGACGTGATCGCCAAGGCCCGGCGCGGGCAGGAGCTGGCGGTCGCCGCACTGGCCGAGCAGGTGGGGATGCCGACCGGGGACATCGCACAGATCGAAGCCTACGAACTGATCCCGGGCACCGCTGGCATTGAGCGGCTGGCCCGCGCTCTGGGGTTGCACCCGGGCAAATTGCAGGCGAGTGCCGCGCGGGCCTTCTTTCCGCGCAATCCGGCGGGCCGCCCGCTTGCCGGGGCGCAGGTGGAGATGATGGTCCTCGGGCACGGCTTTCTGATGAACGGCTACATCGTCGGCTGTGCAACAACGGGCCAAGCCGCGATCATCGACCCGGGGTTTGACGCGGATAAAATTCTCCAGCGCGTGGCCGCTTCCGGGCTAACGGTGGAGCAGATCGTGCTGACGCACGGGCACCACGACCACGTCGGCGCCCTCGCCGAGGTGGCGCGCGCCACGGCCGCGCCAGCGTGGATCCACCGCGGCGACTTGGCCCTCATCGGCGGCTTGGCTCCCTCCATCGCGGGCGAGCTAGCCGAAGGCGAAGTCGTAGCCATCGGCACCTTGCGCTTTGAGGTGCGCTCTACGCCCGGGCATACGGCGGGTGGCATCAGCTTAGTCCACGAGGACCTGGCCTTTGTCGGGGACGCGCTGTTCGCGGGGTCGCTCGGGGGGACGCGCAACGGGGCCAACTACCGGATGCAGCACCGAGCCGTGGCCGACAAGCTCCTCGGCTTGGACGCAAAGGTCGCGCTTTTTCCCGGCCATGGGCCGGCTACTACGGTCGGCGAGGAACGGGAGCACAATCCGTTCTTTTGGTAAACCAACCGTCCAAACGCTTACGGGGAGTCTGCCGCTGGGCGGGGGCTCCCCGTTTTTTTGTCCTCGTTGAGCGTCCAGTCGTAGTCGTTGTATTCGATGGCGAGGTCCGCGCTCAGCCCAGCGGCTACGTCCGGGGGGAGATACGGGCGCAGGTAGTTGACGATGGTGGGCACGTCTTCGGGATTGGGTCGGTCGGTCGGGAACCATGCCGAGAAGTCTTCTCCGTACCAGTCGAGAATTTTGGATAGGTAGAGCCGCTTTCCCTGCAAGCGCACGTGGTTGGGGTCTTGGGCAAAGCGCGTTAGTGCTCGTTCCAAGCGGGCGTCGAGGTCGGGGCCGGTAAAGGCGCGGTTTTCGAGCTGCGGGCAGCTAAGGGCCGCGCAGTTGACCGCAAAGTGAATGCGCGGCTCTTGGTAGGTAGGTCGGATGATTTTGTTTTCGACGTGGTCGAGCGTCATCTCGCGCCCCCCGGCGACAAAGGTCTGGCGGTTAAAAAAGCCGCTGAATACAAAGGCGTCTTTGACGCTGGCGATGGGATAGGAGTCGATGACGCCTTGCAAGACGAAGGCATTGTACGCATTGATCCAGTAGGCCAGTTCGTGCTCGCGGGTCGGGAAGCGGTCGGGATGGCTGGGGGGGCTGTAGCGGCCGAGGCTATCGAGGTAAGCGTCGAGTTGGGCGCGGTCTTTGGCTAAGGCGGCGTAGCGGACGAAGCCTTGGTCGTCGACGTATTCTTGCAGCACTTGGTCAAAAGGGCCGTGGTCAAAGGGAGCGGCCGCGCTGAGGAGCAGCCATAAGAGCAAAAAATAGAGTGGGCGCATGGTTTTTCCGTGGGTTAGGAGGAGGATGCCGACGCTATTAGGGCGATCTATGTATTATACTATAATATTACACTATCATTGACGTTACCCCATATCCCACCTCAAGAAAGGAGTTTGGGCAATGAGTGTTCCTACGCTGGATCAAGATCAAGACCGCGATTTGGAGCGGCGCGTGGGGCGGCTGGAAGAGGTCGTCGTACAGTTGGATAAGCGTTTTGATGCCGTGGATCGCAGCCTTGAAGAACTGCGGCAAATGATTACTGCAACTCGAGAAGAACTGCGGCAAGCGATTGAGGAGAGCAACCGCCGCCACGAGGAGAGCAATCGCCGCTTTGACGCGATCAACGAGGAAAGCAACCGCCGCTTTGAGGAAAGCCGCCGCCGCTTTGACGCGATCAACGAGGAGAGCAATCGCCGCCACGAGGAGAGCAATCGCCGCCACGAGGAGAGCAATCGCCGCTTTGACGCGATCAATGCCGAAAGCAATCGCCGCTTTGAGGAAAGCAACCGCCGCTTTGACCGGCTACTGTACTGGGTGATTAGCATTCAGTTTGGCGTTGTCGGCTTGCTTGTAACCATCCTCTTGAGAGGCGGCTGAACTTTTTGTTCTTTAGCAGGCGCGTGGGGCGGCCGGAAGGGATCGTAGATTAGCTTCTGCCTCGCTTGGATCGGCTTGAAAAGCAACTTGATGATGGTTTTTCTGAACTGCAAAAAGCGATTGGTATCTACCCTCCATAAGGAGCATAAAATGCCACTGTTGAAATCGATAAAAACCCTGCTTGGGTTCGTCCTTTTGGGCCTCGTCGGGGCTTGGATGGGCTGCTCGGAACGGACCTCCGCGCCGGTGGCCTCTCGTCCGGCGGGCAAAGCCACCTGTGCCTTGTGCGATTTCTTGGACGACGAGACCTACATCGCGGCTGACGGGCAGGAGCCGATAGAAAGCCCCGATAGCACCCAGACCGCCGAGCCCGATAGTACCCAGACCGAGACCGCCGCCGATAGCACCGAGGCGGGCGGGCAGGGGCCGGTAGAAAGCCCCGATAGCACCCAGACCGATGGCGAGACCGATGGCGAGACCGACGACGAAACCGATGGCGAGACCGACGACGAAACCGATAGCACTCCAGCCGAAACCGCCGACGCCATTGTGTTCGCCGACGCCAATCTGGCGGCGGCGGTGCGGGAGGCATTGGAACTCCCGCACGGGCAGCCTCTTACCGCGGCCGGTCTGGCGTCCCTGACCTATCTCGACGCGAGCGATAGAAACATTCAGAGCTTGGCCGGCCTCGAACACGCGACGGCACTGCAAGAGCTATATCTGCGGCGCAACCAAATTACGGACGTGCGTCCGCTGGCGAGCCTGACCAACCTTTGGAAGCTGTCGCTGTGGGGGAACAAGATTACGGACGTGCGTCCGTTGGCGAGCCTGACCAACCTGCGAGTGCTGTCGCTGTGGGGGAACCAAATTACGGACGTGCGTCCGTTAGCCAGCCTAACTAACCTGCGATGGCTGCAGCTAGAGAAGAACGAGATTGCGGACACGAGTCCGTTAGCGAGCCTGACTAACCTGCAATGGCTGGGCACGAACGACCTCATCAGCGAGTCCATAGAACCGGAAGCGGACCTGGGCGCGGTAGCCGTTGTGATAGAAAGGGAAGCGGACCTGGGCGCGGTAGCCGTTGAGTTCGCCGACCCCAATCTGGAGGAGGAGGTGCGGGCGGTGCTGGCTTTCCCGCGTCTCCCGCACGGGCAGCCCCTTTACCCGGCGGATCTGGCTCACTTGACCGTGCTCTCAGCGAATGGTACCAACATTCGGAGCTTGGCCGGCCTCGAACACGCGACGGCACTGCAAGAGCTATATCTGTCGCGCAACGAAATTACGGATTTGCGTCCGTTGGCCGGCCTGACCAACCTGCGAACGCTGGACCTGTCGAACAACGAGATTTCGGACGTGGGTTCGTTGGCGAGCCTGACCAACCTGCGAACGCTGGACCTGTCGAACAACGAGATTTCGGACGTGGGTTCGTTGGCGAGCCTGACCAACCTAAAAGGGCTGAAGCTGGATAATAACGAGATTTCGGACGTGGGTTCGCTGGCGAGCCTGACCAACCTAAAAGATCATCTTTATCTGGCCAGTAACGAGATTTCGGATATAAGTCCGTTGGCCAGCCTGACCAACCTAGAATGGTTGCGTCTGGGCGGTAACGAGATTTCGGGCGTGGGTTCGTTGGCGAGCCTGACCAACCTAAAATGGTTGACCCTGGATAATAACGAGATTTCGGATGTGGGTTCGCTGGCGAGCCTGACCAACCTAAAATCGTTGAGTCTGGACGAGAATGAGATTGAGGACGTGAGTCCGTTGGCCGGCCTAACCAACCTAGGCGTCCTGTATCTGGTGGACAATCCCCTCAGCAGAGCATCAATCACCACTCACATCCCCGCCATTCGAGCAAGTGGTACTAGGGTGGTGTACAGGACGTACTAGGGTGTATTAGGGTCCTTATCTGGTCCACTCGCAACCAAGGCATGGCTCATGGCCGAATTCGATACCATCGCCAAACACCTCATCCACACGTACCCAACGGACTTCGCCCGATTCGCCCTCCAACAAGACGACATCCAAGTCCTCGGCGTCGTCGAGACCGAGCAAACCACCATCGAAACCCATCGCACCGATAGCCTCATTCGCGTCCACGTCAATGGCGTGGACGCGTTGGTCCATCACGAGTTTCAAACCACCGACAGCAAACCACCCATGCCCCTCCGCATGGTCGGCTATATCGGGCGCGGCATTGAGCAGCACAAGTGCCCGATCTACTCTAACGTCATCTACTTGCGCCCGGACGCGGGTCGGAGCGATCCGGGGTATTATCTCCAAGAGCGGTCCGGCTACCGCGTGTTGGTGCAATACAAGGTGAGTCGGCTGATTGAGCTCGATGGCCAACGCATGCTTGAGAAGGGGCCTTCGGGCTTGCTGCCATTTGCGCCATTGATGCAGCCGCCCGCCGGACTGGATGCCGAGGGGTGGTTGCGCCAGTGTGTCAACCGGGCACAGCAGGTGCCGCTGGCCGAATCCCGCCAGGCCAATTACTTGGCCAATCTTGCGATATTGAGCGGGTTGGTGTATAACTTAGACACGATTACGACCATCATCGCGGAGGAGACCATGTACGAGTCGTCGGTAGTGCAGTATTTCACGGAAAAGGGCATTGAGCAGGGTATCAAGCAGGGCATTGAGCAAGGCATTGAGCAGGGCATCGAGCAGGGCATCGAGCAGGGCATTGAGCAGGGCATTGAGCGAGGCGGCCGAGAACGCGCCGTTGAAGATCTGCTCGAGGTGCTAGCGATTCGCTTCGGGCTAGCGGCGTCCGATCCGTTGGCCGCTCGCATTGGGGGCATCGGCGATGTGCAGCACCTCAAGCGATTGTTTCGGGCGGCCATACAGGTGCCCAGCCTCGACGCCTTTAGGCATCTGTTAGACCAAGCCGAGTAGGGCACCGCGTAATTTCAGGTATATGAAGGAACGGACCTTATGACGGTGTTTATCGGCGGTTTCATCGATCTGTTGTTGCGCGTTCACGTCGGCGCGGCGGCTTGAGGGGTAAGTGCGCCTGTCGGCCGGCACGACGACGGATGCGGCCGGTTATTTGGCGCGGTCTCTGCAAAGTCGCTCAGAGGGCACACCGCTTTGCCGACCGACTTTGCGCTGAGGCTGAAATTCGACGAGAGGGGGCCATCCTTTGGGGCTTGGC
Source organism: Candidatus Latescibacterota bacterium (assembly GCA_965242865.1). GTDB lineage: Bacteria > Latescibacterota > UBA2968 > UBA8231 > UBA8231. The sequence continues at coordinate 1,100,943 of CBDETK010000013.1, read as the reverse complement.
CCTGTTGTGGCTCGTGGTGTTTGCGGCCTCCATGCTCTACCACACGGGCGGTCGTTTGGCCCTGCCGCTAGACGATTCCTTCATCTATTTCCAATACGCGCGGCAAGCGGCCCAAGGGCACTTCCTCGAATACAATACCGGCGCGGAGCCAACGTCCGGCGCGACGAGCCTGCTGTACACCCTGCTGCTGGTGCCGGGCTTTTGGCTGGGGCTGGACGGGATGGAAATGGCCCTGTACGCGTGGGCGTTAGGGGGGGTGTGGCTCGGGTGGAGTGCCCGGCTGCTCCTGTTGCTGGGCCGCCGATTGAGTGGGCCGTTCAGCGGCTGGGTGGCCTCGCTCCTGTTTTTGTCGTGCGGCCCGCTGCTGTGGGGCTACTACAGCGGCATGGCCATCGGCCTCTTGGCCTTCGCGATCTTGCTGACCCTGTATCTATACCTAGCGGACGACCCACGTGCGCCGCTGGCCGCGGCCTTGCTGGCGTTGGCGCGGCCCGAGGGGATCGCCTTGGTCTTGCTGCTGCTGGCGCTGGTCGCCTATCGCCGGGGCCTGAACTGGCAGTGGGGGGTGCCGTTGGCGGCGTACGCGCTCCAAGTGCTGCTGCTAGCTTGGTGGACGGGACAGGCCGGGGCGTCTGGGATCGAGGCCAAGTGGCGCTTTGCCGAGCCGCATGGCTCGCTGCCCGAGCAAATCCGCGCGGTTTTTTTTGACTTTGCCGAATTTGTCAAGGGCATTCTCGCCGGGTCGCTGGGGCACCAGACGAGCGCCAATCTATACGCGTACGACGGCAATTATCGCCGCATGGTGTTTGCCCCGTTTGTCGCGCTCGTTTTTGTGGCCGAGTTGAGCTATCGGCTCTGGGGCGAACTGTCCGAGCGGCAGCTCGGGGTGGCGGCACTGGGCGGCGCGTGGTTGGTCGGCGGCGTCCTACTTACCTGCACCCTCGTCGAATACGACGCCCACTTCAACCGCTACCAACAGCCCTTCTTGCCACTCTACCTGCTCTTTGTCGCCTTGGGCTTGGGCCGCTTGGAAGCATGGAGCGGCAAGCTGGCGCGGGGCTTGGCGTGCTTTTTCGGTTTCTGGGGGTTGCTGTCGGTGGGGTTTTTCGCCGTTGCGTACGGGGAGAATTGCAGCGATATACGCAACCAGCAGGTCGAGCTGGCGCGCTTTATCGACGCCGAGTTGCCGCCCGCCGCCCGCATCGCCGTCAACGACGCCGGGGCCCTGCGCTACTTCGGCCGCCGCTCAACCGTCGATTTAGTCGGGCTGACTACGGCCGGGATCAGCGCGTCGTGGCGGCACGGGAGCGGGTCGCTATTTGAGCGGCTCGAAGCCATGCCGCCGGACCAGCGCCCCCAGTACTTCGCCATTTTCCCCAACTGGTTCAACTTTCCCGAGGGCCTGTTTTTGCAGCCGCTGCACCGCATTCGCGTCTTTGAGCCGTCGATCATCGACGCGGAGAAGGTGTTGTATCAGGCGCGTTGGGACGCCGAGCTCAGCGGCCAAGCCATCCGCAACCGGACGCTCTTAGCCGAGGGCTGGCAGGTGGTCGATGCAGTGGATGTGGCCGATCTGGCAAGCGAGCGTCGGCACGGATACCAGTCCACGGTGCGGGTTCCCGGCAGCGGGGAGGCGAATTTGCTGCTGGCGCTGAGCGCGGCCGACGATCCCCAAGCGATATACCTGGACGGGGGCCGGACGGTAACAGGAGGCGAGCGCATGGAGGTGGTGCTGAATGCCGGCCAACCGGCGGTTATCGTCATGCGCACGGTTACGGGCATTGCCCAGCGCTTTGCCGTGCTGGCCAATGGCAAGAAAATTGCCACGGTGGAGCTGCCGGGTGGGCCGGGCCGCCAGTGGATTGAGCGGGCCATCGGCCAACTCGCGGCCGCGGAGGTGAGCGGCCGCGTCGAGATTGAGACCCAGCCGCAGCACGTGGGCGGCGCGTTGCGGCCGGTTGTTTCGTTTCACTATTGGTTCTTGCAGCCGTGATGCCGCGCTCGTCAACCCGGCGGGCCGATCCGATCAGGCCCTGAACTTGAGATAGCGGCCCGGCCAGCGCGGGCCCAAGCTCTCGACCGCGCAGCCGTTGCGGACGATGGGCACCCCGTTGACGAGGACGTGCTCGACGCCGACCGAGTGTTGATGGGGGTCTTGGTAGGTGGCGCGGTCCGCAATGGTCGCCGCGTCAAAGACGACTAAGTCCGCGTAGAAGCCTTCGGCGATTTGCCCCCGTTGCGCTAGGCCGAAGCGCGCCGCGGGATACGCGCTCAGCTTGTGGACCGCGTCTTCGAGCGAGAACAGCTGGTGGTCGCGGACGCAAGGCCCGAGCAGGCGGGCGGCCGAGCCGTACACCCGGGGGTGGACCGCCCCGTCCGGGAAGTAAATCCCATCGCTGCCCATCATGTACTTTTCGTGCGCCAGAAAGGGATGGACCAAGGCGTCGTCGCCGTGGTGAAAGACGAGGAGGACCGCCAAGTTTTCCTCAATGAGCAGGTCGCACAGCGCGTCGGCCGGGGGGGCGTCGGCCTGTTGGACGTATTCGCCTAGGGTGCGGCCGATAAAGCGGGCGTTGTCGCGCCCGGGCAGCCAAGCAATGGTCATCTGGTCGAGGGGGTTGGCGTAGCGGCTGAGGACGCGGGCAAAGCGGCGGCGGAGCGCGGGCTCGTTGAGCTTGGGCAAGACCCCCAGCGGGCCGTCCTCCCACACCTCGTACGGCAACATGAAGTTGAGCATGGTCGAACCGGGCAGGTACGGGTACACGTCAAAGCTGAAATCCACCTCGTGGACCGCGACTTGATCGACGTACGACAGCAGGGCGTCGATTTGCTGGGGCGAGGTGCCCTTGAAGTGGGAAATGTGGACCGGGACTTGGGCGCGCCGGCCGATTTCCACGGCCTCCTGCACCCCGGCGAGGGTGCCCTTTTTGTAGCGAACATGGGTGGCGTAAAGGCCCTGTTGCGCGGCCATGGCAGCGCAGGCTTCGACGAGTTCGTCCGTGGTGGCAAAGCACTCGGCGATGTAGTCGAGGCCGGTCGAAAGGCCGACCGCGCCTTCGGCCATGCCGCGCTCGACCCCGGCGAGAATCTCTTCCATCTGCACGTCGTCGGGGACGCAGCGGCTCCAGCCGCAGGCCGAGGCCCGCAGGTGGGCGTACGGGAGGTGGGTGATGGTGTTTTGCGCGGTGCGGCCGTCGAGTTGCTGCATGTAGTCGGCGAGGCTCTCCCAGCCGGTGTAGTGGCGTTGCAGCAGGCCGTTGAGGGCGCGCATGTAGTAGAGCCAGTGGGCGCGGGTGCCCGGGTCGAGCGGGGCGTAGGAAATGCCGTCGGCCATGAGGACTTCGGTGGTAAAGCCCTGGAGGGTCTTGGGGAGGAAATTGGGCTGCTGCAAGAGCCAGCCGTCGGAGTGGGTGTGAACATCGACAAAGCCCGGGGCCACGATTTTGCCGCGCGCGTCAATGCTGTGCTCGGATGCGGCGTGGCTGAGGTTGCCGATGGCGGCGATGCGGTCGGCGCGCAGGCCGATGTCCGCGGGGTAGCGGTCGGCGCGGGTGCCGTCGATGAGGGTGCCGTTGCGGATGGTCAAGTCGAACAAAGCAAAGCTCCTGTGGGCCGTAGGGCGAAGAAAGGGGTTGGTCAATCTAGGCGGCCGGCCGCTGGCTCGCAAGCGGCGCGTCGCTGGACGAGCCGCCCGGTTTTTCGCATGTTATCGCCAACCCTTCGCAGAAAGGATGTCCAATGCGCGTTATCGACCCGCATGTTCACGTATGGATCAACGATCCGGCCTTTCCTTGGCCGGCCGAAAACCCCAATCCACCGGCCGAAAACCACACCGCCGAAGACCTACTGGCGCTGATGGACGCCAACGGCGTGGAAAAGACCGTGCTGGTGCAGGTCATCCACTACCGCTGGGACAACAGCTATGTCGCCCACGTCATCGAGCAATATCCCGACCGCTTCATGGCCGTGGGACGCATCAATCCCGAAGACCCGGCCGCTCCCGAGCACATCTCGATGTGGACCGAAGAACGCGGCCTGCACGGGATGCGGCTGTCGCCGTCCCAGGACGAGCGGGGCGATTGGTTCAAGGGGCCGGAAATGGACCCGATTTTCGCCCGCGCCGAGGCGTTGGGGATCCCAATGTTGCTTCTGACCGGGCCGAGCCGGTTGCCGGATTTGGCGCGGATTCTCGACCGCTACCCACAGGTGGATTGCTGTATCGACCACATGGCCAGCGCCCACCCGGACAACCCGCAGGAGCGGCGATTGCTGATGGACATGGCCCGGTATCCCCGGGTGTATGTCAAAATTAGCCACACTTGGTCCCTGTCCAAGCAGAGCTATCCTTGGGCCGATACGCACGAGATGGTCGAAGAGGTCTATCAGACCTTTGGGCCGCAGCGCATTATGTGGGGCACGGACTGGCCGGTGTGCTTGTCGAGGGCCGAATACGCCCAGCCCCTGACGGTGGTGCGCGACGAGATGAAGTTCATCGCGCCGGAAGATCTGGAGTGGGTGCTGGGCAAGACCGCGTTGAAGCTGTGGCCGTTTGGCGAGGCATAAGGTGCTGACCATCGGCATCGTCGGGGCGGAAAACAGCCACACGGCCGCCATCGCCAAGGTGCTCAACGTCGAAAAAAGGGTGCGCGGTGTGCGGGTGACCCACGTGTGGGGCGAGACCGCCCAATACGCGCAGGCCGCGGCGGCCGCCGGTCAAATCCCGCACATTGTCCGCACGCCCGAAGCACTGATCGGCCAAGTCGATGCGGCGGTGGTCGATCAGCGCCACGGCAAGGAGCACCTGCCGGCAGCCCGCCCCCTGCTCGAAGCCAAAATCCCGCTTTTTATCGACAAGCCGTTCTGCTACCGCCGGGCCGAGGGGCAGCGTTTTTTGGCGCGGGCTGAAGCGTTGGGCGTGCCAGTCTGCTCTTTTTCGACGTTGCCCAAACAGGCCGCGTACCAGGATTTTGCCCAAAAGATGCGCCGGCTCGGCCCCATTCAGGCCGTAGTTGCCACCGGCCCCTGCGACATCAAGTCGAAGTGGGGCGGGGTCTTTTTTTACGGCATTCACCAAGTGGATATGGTGCTGCGCCTGCTCGGCGCGGATGTGCGCTGGGCCGAGGTCCATCGCGGGGCCGGGGCCAACCACACAGCGACCCTCGCGTACCGCAACGGCTGCGTGGCCACCCTGAATTTGGTGGGCGGGGCTGCGCCCGGTTTCCATCTGAGCGCCATCGGCGAGCAGGGCCGCATTGACGCGCCCATCACCTTTGACGAGAGCCAATACTTGAGCGGCATTCGCGATTTTTGCGCCATGTTCCGCACCGGCAAAACCAACGAGACCGCCCAGACCATGTTGGGGCCGGTGGTGGTGCTGGAGGCGCTGGAGAAATCCTTGGCAAAAAAGAGCCGAGTGCGGGTGTCGCTATGACCGCGAAGACCATTCGCAGATTGAAGATCGAAAACTTCAAGAGCATTGACTCGTTGGAAGTGGAGGGGCTTGCGCCCTTTTCGGTGTTTGCGGGAGCGAATGGCTCGGGCAAGAGCAATTTTTTTGACGCGCTGGGCTTTGTCAGTCTCTTCGTGCGCGGCGGAATTGAAATCGCGTTGCGAGCGCATGGGGGCTTTGCAAATATCCATTCAAAGAAACGCGAGGGGGCCGATGCCAAAACGTTTAGCTTTGAGATCGAATGCGATCTTTTGCAAGAGCAAAAAGAAGAGCCATCCTCTTTTCATTACTCGCTACGTATTCACGATCTTGATAGGGAACCTAAGATTGAAGAATGCTTGAGAGTCAACGGGAAACAACGCATTACGCGAAAAAGGGGCGAAAAGTCGATAGTCTTGGAAAAGGTTAAACTTGGAGGGGGCCAGACTATCTACTCGGTACTCTCGCTTTTTGAGGAGGAACTCTCGCTTTTTAGGGAGGATCCGTTGACTAAGCTCCTTAAAAATTTGCACGTGTATAGGATTGACCCTATAGGCGCAAAGGCACCAGATAAATCCGACCTTGATCCAACGCAGTTAGCTCACAAGGGGCACAATCTGGCGAGTGTCTTGCATCGTTTAGAGGGCGATCAGGAGATCTGCGAAGAAATTCTCGACTGGATGGAAATGATTGTCCCAGGGATCGAGGACATCCAGACGGAACAGCAGAGATTGGATGGCAGGACCGCCCTGCTGTTCAAGGAGGAAGGGTTTGAGCAAGCGTTTCCCGCCCATCTAGTTTCAGACGGAACGATGTACGCGCTCTGTTTGCTGGTTGCCGCGCTCGACGCGCCTTCAGGTGGCGGAATGACGTTGATTGAGGAGCCGGAGCGAGGGCTGCATCCCATGGCCATCCGCAAGTTGATAGATTTGATGCGGCAGCAGGCGTCGCCGGAAAATCCTATCTGGCTGACCACTCATAGCGAGTCGGTTGTTCGAGCACTCAAGCTCAGCGAACTCGTTCTCGTGGATAAAATTGGTGGTCGTACTACCATGAAGTCAGCCGATGCCGGGAACATCTCCCAAAAGAGTCTAGCCCCGTTGGGCCTTGACGAAGTGTGGCAGTCGAACCTGCTGGCCGGGGGATTGCCATGGTGACTGTGGGATTCGTGGTGGAAGGGGACTCAGAAAAGCGGCTAGTCCAAAGCGCAGTGTTTCGGCAATGGCTACGCGAAGATTGCAACTTGGAAGTGGTTGATCCGGTGATTGATGCGGCTGGGAGCGGTAATATGTGCAGCCGTAATATCGGAGTCCTCGTCGGGAATCTTAGGGCGGAGGCAAACCCCGACAAGGTGGTTGTACTGGCCGACCTCGATCCCGATACCTGTGCGCCGTGCGTGCAAGCGCGCAAGGACATTATTGGTTCCCAAGACATTGATTTAGTCGCAATTGCGAGAAAGGCGATAGAATCTTGGTTTCTCGCCGATACAGAGGCCATGCGTCGATGGTTGGGCGACGACACCTTCTGGGAGGCCGCCCCGGAAACGCTGGCGGGAATGCCTTGGGATCGGCTGAAGGAACTTCGCGACGCAAAAGGCAGAGGGCCGGGGAAAGACCGATTCGTTTTTACCAGAAAATTCATTCGCGACCACAGGTTTGATGTCAGACGAGCCGCCCAACACGCCCAGTGCCCTAGTGCCGATTACTTTGTCGAACGGCTCTGTGCATTGGGCAACCTACCATAACGCCAATTACAATTACACAAGGAGGAAAAAGGTACATGACCATTCAACTCAAATCAGCCGATCAAACCCATTACGACGCCATCGCCTTAGGCGAAGTTCTCATGCGCGTCGATCCCGGCTCTGTGCCCACGGCTCGGGCGCGCACCGCCCGGATTTGGCACGGAGGCGGCGAGACCAATGTCGCCGAGGGCTTGAGCTATTGCTTTGGCTTGCGTGCGGCCGTCATTACGGCCCTTGTGGACGACGGGGTCGGCCGCAACATTGAAAATCAACTGCGCGAAGCCGGGCTCGACACCAAGCATATCATCTGGTTTGACAATGGCGGCAAGGGCCAATTCAGCACCGACGCCAAGGGAACCTTGCACAACGGGATCAACTTCACTTGGGCCGGCAAGGGCGTCTTGCCGTCGGTGACCGAATACTATCGCGCCCATACGCCGGTGCGCGCGATCGGGCCGGGCGACGTGGACTGGGATCATCTTTTCGGCGCGTTGGGAACGCGCTGGTTTAGCACCGGCGGGATTTACACCTTGCTGTCGGAGAAGACGGCCGCGCTGGCGCAAGAGGCCATGCAGAAAGCCGGCGAGCACGGTGCCGGTCGCTCCTTTGACCTCAACTACCGCTCCAAGGTGGAGCCGAACAAGGAGCGCGCCCGCCAGATCAATCGCGCTATTGTGCCGCACGTCGAGTTCCTCGTCGGCAACCAAGACGACTTTGACGACGCGCTGGGCTACGAAACCGAAAAGGTGGCCAAGGACGCCGGCTTTGAGCAGTGGTTGGCGATTTACACCAAGATGCTGCACCAAGTCGCCAACGACTATCCAAACCTCAAGTACATCGGCACCCAGTTGCGCGGGGCACTGACGGCCGACCGCATTAACTGGGGCGCGGTGCTCTTTGACGTGGAGGAGGGCAAAATCTACGAAGCGGCCGTGCGCGAAAACATCGAAATCGCCGATCGCACCGGCGGCGGCGATTCCTTTGCCTCGGGCGTGATCGCCGCGCTGCTCGATGGCCGAGGGGCGGCCGATGCCGTGCAGTGGGGTGCGGCGCACGGCATCTTGGTGCAGGAGTGCATCGGCGATACCACCATGGTCACGCGAGACGACGTGGAAAAAGAAGTGGCGCGTGCGGTCCGCGGCGGCGGCGTTTCAGCGCTCAGATGAGGAGGCTAAGATGAAGCGAATGAACCTGTGCAGTGTGTTGACGGTGCTGGCCGTGCCGGCACTGGCCCAAGTCACGGTCGAGGAAATCGAATACGAAGGCTGGCCCAACTCAATTGAAATTGCCAATCCCGATGTGCGCGTCGTCGTGGTGCCAGCCATTGGTCGCATCATGTACTACGGATTCGTCGGAGGCGAAAACATCCTCTGGACCAATCCCGCGCTCTACGGCCAAGTGCTGCCCGACGGTCGCCCCAACGTCGATGAGGAAGGCCAGTTCACGTGGACCAATTTCGGCGGCGACAAGGTCTGGCCCAACCAGCAGAGCGAGTTTGTCAAAATCAACGGGCACGCTTGGCCGCCGGACCACGCGTTCGACGGCGCGGCCCACGAGGTTGAGTTGCGGCCCGAGGGGGTGGTGATCACCAGCCCGGTGAGCGAGTACAACGGGGCGCGTAGCGTGCGGGCGATTCGCTTGGCCGAGCGGGGGACGCGAGTGGAAATTCACCAGCGGCTCGAAAAGCGGGCCGCCGCCCAAGTCGAGCCGTTGCGCTACACAATTTGGAACGTCACCCAGATCCAGCAGCCCGAACAGACCCTGTATCCGCTCAATCCGCACAGTCACTTTGAGTTGCGCTATCATCCCTTTGGTTTTGCCGAGGGCGCGGCCCAGCGCAACTTCACCGTTGAGGGCGACCTCGGCATTTTTGTGCCCGACCCGGTGGAGGCGCAGAAGACCGGGGCCGATTCGGACCGCTGGCTGGCCGGGATTGTCGGCGACGTGGTCATGGCCGAGTTCTTTCGCCGCGATGGGACCCAGCACTACCCAGACGGGGGGTTGAGTGCCGAGGTCTATACCTGCCCGGATTACACCGAACTAGAGCTGTTGAGTCCTTGGGTCTATTTGCAGGTGGGCGAGACCTTGACGCACGAGATCGCTTGGGAATTGCACCGCTTGCCGGCTAGCGCAAAGACGGCGGAGGCGCGGCGGCAGGCGGCGGTGGAATGGCTCGGTGGGCGGGGGGATGCCACAAGAGGCACAGAAGGCACAGAAGGCACAAGATGAAGCCTAAGGTGTTGGTGGATCCGCATGGGTATGCGCGGCGAGAGGATTTGGTGCGTCTAGGGGAAGTGGTTGAGGTTGTCGAGCCGGCGGAAGCCTTGTCCGAGCAGGCTCTGATTGAGGCGTTGGCTGGTTGTGAAGGTGTGATTCGCCTCGGGGGGCGGCTGCCCGAGCTGACGCGGGCGGTGTTTGCAGCAGCCCCGGACTTGCGGATCGTCGGCGTCAGCGGCGATCGCTTTGGCACGGGCCTTGACTTGGCGGCCGCGCGGGAGTGCGGGGTGCTCGCCGTGGATACCGATAACATTGCCTCGGCCGCGCCAGTGGCTGAGTGGGACTTGGCCCTGATGCTTTTGTGCCTACGCAATGGGGCCGCGGTCTATCGGCAGATGATGGCGGGTGAGGAGCAGTGGGCGCAGGCGGGCAACGACGATTTTGTCCACGGCGAATTGACCGGCAAGAAGGTCGGGTTGGTCGGCTGCGGGCACGTGGGCCAGCGGTTGGTCGCATTGCTCGGCCCCTTTCGGGTGGACCTGCGGGTTGCCGACCCGTATTTGCCCGAGGATGTGGCTGCTGAGTTGGGCTTGGTGCGCGGCTCGCTCGACGAGGTGTTGCAACACGCCGACATCCTCGTCGTTCAAGTGCCGCACACGCCCAAGACCGAAAAGATGATCGATGCGCGGGCGCTCGATTTGTTGGGCCGGGGCCGCATCCTGATCAATTGCTGTCGCGGGCCGGTCGTGGATTACGACGAACTGACGCAGCGGCTCGCGCGGGGCGAGCTCATCGCCGGACTCGATGTCTTTGACCCGGAGCCGCTGCCTAAAGACAGCCTCCTGCGCGGCCTGCCCAATGTCTTTGTCAGCCCCCATATCGCGTGGTACGCGCCCGAGACGTTTGGCCGCTATTTCTCGGTGATGGTCGATGAATTCGTGCGATTTTTTAGCGGAGAAGCGCTGCGGTTTGAACTGACCCAGCGGATGGTGGACATCCGACACGGGCGAATCTAGCGCGGAAGGGGCAGGCCGGCGATGGCGACCTGCCCCTCGCAAATCAGCTACTAGGTGGTGCCCTTGCGACCGGGAAAGGTCAGCTCGGCCACGCCCGATTTGTCGAGGTCGCCCAAGCCCAGCGTTTTCATTTTTTCGTACTGATCCTTGGTCGCTCGCGCCAGCGGCAGGCTGAGGCCGGCTTGGCGCGCCAGTTCGAGGGCGATGCCGGAGTCTTTGGCCGCGTGGTCGGCGGAGAAATAGCACTCGTGGTCGCGGATGGTCATGTCCTCGCCGTCGGTTTCCAGCACCCGCGAGTTCGCGCCGGTCTGGGAAAAGACCTTCATCAGCACGGCTAGGTCCAGTCCGAGGGCTTGCCCTAGTCCCAGCCCTTCGGCTAGCCCGGCCGTGTTGATGTTCATGACCATGTTGACGAGGGCCTTGACTTGGGCCGCTTGGCCGGCCGGGCCGATGTACAGCAAGTCAACGCTCAGGGCGTCGAGGATGGACCGCACTTGGTCAAAGACGCTGCGCTGGCCGCCGCACATTAGGTACAGGGTGCCCTCGCGGGCTTGGGTGATACTAGAGGCCATGCAGCCTTCGAGCGAGGAGGCCCCGACGGCCGCGGCGCGCGCTTCGACCTCTACGTGGATGGCCGGCGAAATGGTGGCGCAGTTGATAAAGGTCGTGCCCGCGGCCGCGGCGAGCAGGGAGTCGCCGGAAGGGGCGAAAATGGAGCGCATGGCTGCGTCGTCCGTCACCACGGTGATGACCACGTCCGATTGGGCCGTGACCTCGGCGAGGGTTGGGGGAGCGGCGCAGCCCAGCTCTTGGGCTAGTGCTTGGGCCGTGGCCGCATGGGCGTCGAATACCGCCGAGAGGTTGAAGCCTTTGTCCGCGAGGTTGCGGGCCATGTTGGCCCCCATGCGCCCGACGCCGACAAAGCCGATTGTTTCTGCCATGATGGCCTCCTTTGTTGAAGTTAGGGGGACAAACGTAGCGATTTTGCACCTGGGCTTCAAACGGGCTAGGCCGGGCGTTTCTGTCTAAAAGGAGGGAGCTATACTGATGAAAATAGGGATTACCCAAATCGTCTTGGGCAGCATGTCGCTGGCGGACACGCTGCGGTTGTGCGCGGACGCGGGCTACCAAGCCGTGGAATTGGTCTTTGCCGAGGGCAAGGACCTCGACCCGAGCATGAGCGCCGACGAGCTCGCGCTGGTCGGGCGGCAGTGCGCGGACGCGGGCGTTGCCATCGGCAGCGTCATCGTCTGGTATCCTGAGCGCGGCAACCTGCTCAGCCGCGATGCCAGCGAGCGGGAGCGGTGCCTCCAGTGCTTGCGACGCTCGCTCGAGATCGCCGGCGCGCTGTCGGTCAATGGGGTGTTGTTGCACCCGGGCCAACTCGCGGTCGAAGGGACCTATCAGCAGGCTTGGGATGGGTTGCGGGACGCGCTGATTGACACCGCCCCCTTGGCCGAGCAGATGGGGGCGGCCATTGGCTTGGAAAACGTCTGGAACAAGTTCCTGCTCAGTCCGCGCGAAGCTCGGGTTTTCGTCGATGAAGTCGGCAGCGACTGGGTGGGGATTTACCTCGACACGGCCAACATGATGGCCTACGGCTACCCAGAACACTGGATCCGCGAGCTGGGGCCGCGCATCAAGAAGGTCCACTTCAAGGATTTCCGCCGCGGCGAGCACCGCTTTGTCAACCTGCTCGATGGGGATACGGACTGGCCGGCGGTCATGGCCGCCCTGCGAGCGGTGGGCTACGATTCCACCCTGATTCACGAGGTGGGCGGCAGCCGCGAAGAACTCATCGATCTCGGCCGGCGCATGCGCCAAATCGCCGCTTTGTAAACGCACTTACACAGGAGGAATGAGACGTGACATACATCATCAACTGGCGCGATGTCCAACCCAACATAGCCCATCTGAGCGCGGTGCATTGGGGCGGGTTGCGCGACCCCGACGGCGACAACGACCCGGAGCCGCGCCATTGCCTAGCGCGGCTGCAGGGCTTTGCCCGCCACGCGCTGCAGGGCCGCAAGAATTCGGATTACCACAAGCACGAAAACCTCGAACAGGTGTACTACGTGCTGTCGGGCCGGGGCCACGTGCTCTTTGACAAAGAGCGCTTCCCCGTGCAAGAGGGCGACGCAGTGTACCTGCCGTCGGGCGTCCATCACCAGATGTTCAACGACACCAGCGAGGACTGGCTCGAACACCACGTGATCAGCCAACGGATCGCGGCCAACAGCGGGGAGTTTGCCATCCGCAACTGGCGCGATGTGCCGGCGATAAGCGACGGCGCGGGGGCCGTGCGCTGGCATCAACTCGGGCCGGTTGGCGAGGAGGGCGTGGGCTTTACGCAGGGGCTGCGCTGCATTGACCGCGAGGCCGTCCAGCCCCGCGGACGGGCGGTCGAGCGCTGCTGCTCCGAGCTGGAGCAGGTCTATTACGTGCTGGAAAACAGCGGCGTCTTGGCAGCCGACGGCGACGAGCGGGCGATTCGGGAAGGCGATATGATCCACCTGCCCCCGGGTACGCGCTACGCGATTCGCAACCCACACGCCGAGTGGCTTTCCTACCTGATCATGGCGGCTTAATCAGTAGAGAGAGGTGGGTTAGGGGATGGCCCTCGCATATCGCCATGAGAGGCAGGGGCGGGGCATCGGCCCGGCGGGTGTGGGGCGGTGCTGATTGAATCCACATTCCCCGATCTAACCACGGGGGCCTCCGCGCTCGTCAAGCGAGCTTTGGCAGAACCCAGATATGTTCACGGGGGATGCACCGCGCCCCTGCTGAGAGCGGCGAACGGAAGATACTTCTCAATAGTTCAGCGGCTCTTTTTAGTGCCCGGCTCCGTCAAGCACGGGCCGCGCTTGCAAGTTCCATCGACATGATGCACCGCTAAGACCAGCCACCTTCAGAGAATAGGGACCTCGCGGGTGCGAGCCGGTCCGGTAGCTTGTTTTGGCAGGTGATACCTAAATATGTCGCGGCCCTTGTGGCACCGACGTAGAAGAACCTGTGGAACAAGGCGGGCTCAACATTGGCGAATTCGTCTAGGTCAATAAAAAATACAGCCTCAAACTCTAGCCCCTTGATGTACTTTACGTCAAACACCCGGATCTCCTGACCGGAACCGACGATCCGTCCTTCAGGGCATCCAACGATCTTTATATTATAGTCTCGGAACGGCTCTGTTGCTGCTTCAACCGTAGGTTTGATCTTATCGTCTCCGTTGACTAACACGGCGATAGAAGGCAGGCTTCTAAGTGCCTTTTCAATCTCGGCAACTCGCTGTGCAAGCCAAGAGGCCGTCATAGCTCGATCGGTGCTTTCCAAGAGAAGTGGTGGGGGATCATCTTGATGGGCCGATTGCGTCCCATCCTGTAGGATGGGGAGATCTGGATTGATCGCCTCTGAGAATTCTTGCATGCGCTTGCTTTGCCGATAAGGAATTTCTATATGCTTGAGTTCTATTTTGGATTCGAGTCCACAGGTCTTCTCGATCCAGCGAAGCTCGGACTCCGACTGGATACCAGTGAGTGTAATGCGCTGCCGGAAGTCTCCACATGCGAACCAAGATCGTAGGCTAGGGTGAGAGAGTTCCATTAGGACTGCCAACTGCACTGCCGAGAAGTCTGTCGCCTCATCTACATAGACTTGAGGGACATAGGACTCCGTGATTCTCGACAACCAACCAAGTTGTTGACTACCTCTTAGGCCCATCTGGATTATCCTCGCGTTGCGCAGGGAGAGGAGAATCAGCATGTCCAACTCATCGCCCGAGATCGAATCGCCACGATCCGCAGTATCAGTTAAGTACAGCTCTGGGTGCTTCCTGCGAAATTGCGAGTAGGATGCAGCCACGTCGCGCACCCAGCGCTGGGGGGCATTAATGAGTACCCTGAGCGCACGCTGTAGCAGAATCCGCCGACCTATCTTGGATGCAGTGTCCGATGGGGGTAACAGTTCCTCTATGATTGCCGTGATCTCTCGGGCACGTTTTCGTAGTGGCTCACTGCGGGCTACACTTACGGCGTAAGTCCTCAGCGTACTAATAAGGAGATTGACAGCACGCATGTTGAGTATAGCCGGCGGTTCGGCTGGAGAAGATGGGGACACCTGCAATTCGTCATCGGTATCGTCATCGTCGTCAGAGTCTTCCTCTAATGGGTCGCCCTCGGCGATAACGATAAAACGACGCAGTTGCTCCAACAGCTCCTCTTGATTGACCTGTAGGATTCGGTTCACCTCTCGATCGGTCCACTCCTTTACTTCTGCTCGGATTCGCTGTTCAACTGTCCTCAGTAGATCTGGCGACGGACACAGTCGTTGGAAGACGACATACAAGGGGATTTCTTCGATGCGTAGGTGATTTTGTAGGAAATCTGATAGCTTCTGACTCTCCGTCTCCTCCGATAGCCTGATGATGCGAATGGCGTCTCTGCAACGATTGATTTCCCGTGCTAAGTGGAACTCTGCGAATTTGTCGTGCAGAGTCGAAATTGATGGACTCGTCAGGCTTTGAAGTATCGGTCTTGTGGCGTCTTCGTCCTCGCGGAAACGACCCCCCCGGCTCCCCGATTCCTTCTTCAGTATCGGTATTACGTTTCTGGCAAGATCTCGACGCTCACGTTGCCATGTTTTGAGCTGACCCGTGACTGGTACGTCTTCTCGGTTGAAGGCCTCCCTTAGATAAAGCGTGAGCAGTTCGGTAGGCGAATACATGGCCCACATGGCCCACTTCTCGTCGAGATTTGCTGATTGCACAAGGTGGGCCTCGTCTTCGGGGAGCTCTGATAGGGTTTGCTTCTGTGCTATACGCTTGATGAGTGTGGTGGTCTTGCCGGTCCCGGGAGGCCCGAGCAGCAGGATACGGTGATTCAAGGGCATTCGGAATATCTCGTCCTGATGCTTGTCTAGAATAGGCTGGTCCCGTAGCTCGATCCGGCTAATCGCCCTTCGGAGTCTCTCTCTATGTACTTTCTCTTGTTCCTCTGCTAAAACATAGATGGTGTCCAGCGGTCTCTCTCTAGTAGGTTGCTGCACATTCTTGACCTCGACAAAGTCCCGGACCGAGGTGACTATCTCTTGCCATGCTTCTACCTCATACTCGCAGTCCTTTGCATCCCAGTCATCGAGGTGGATCGGAAACCATTTTTGCCGATCTATGATCTTGCCCGTACGTTCCTTGCCGTGAATTTGTACTGTGACCATATCGCCGGGCTCGTGTGCGGCGAGCCGCCCGAAGGGTGCTCTGGCGGATACTAAAAAGACCCCATCGACCTTTGGTGCTCCCGCGGATACTCCTCGGCAAAAGAGAAACGTTTCTTTGTTCTGGTTTGGTTGATCCCACTGAACCACGACCCGCGCGATTGCTGGTTCTCGACGAAGCAATTCTTCTCCTCGGCGGACCTCGGCCGAGGTTGCCCAGATAGATAACTGGGTAGTTTCGTTCGACGATCTGTCCACTCGTTGTTCGCGTTTTAACTGGCCATCGGCCCATTGGGCGATCTCGTGTAAGGCTTTAAGAAGAAAGGCTCCGATCTTTGCAATGTGATCGCGTTGCTCGTCAGTGAATTTCACGGTTGTCCCTTTTGCGTTGGGCGGTGTTACGTTTCCTTGTGATTAGAGAGATGCAGCGTCGCTAGCTTACTCCAGCGGTGCTTAGTTTAGCGGCCAACAGGCAATCTATCAACTCGCCTGAGCCTCGTCTCGGTAATGTAAACGCAAAAATAGGTAGAATCATCGAAGTCTATCAAGGCAGGCCCGAACTTGTTGCCCCCATCTACAAAATCGTACATTAGGCAAGTCCCAATCATCCCTAGCAAAAGGATTCTCATGCGCGGTCTCACCTCCGAACAACTCAATTTCTACGAGGGCAATTTGCCCCTGACAACCCTAATCATGGCGGCTTGAGCTATGGCACTGGACCAGTTGCACGCCACCCTGCACGCGCTGCTCGCGGCCATTGACAACCGCGAGGGCGCAGCGATTGCCGCGCACCTGCAGCGGCTCGACGAGCTCGGCCAAGCACTGGGCCAAGAAATCCCGGCGGAGGTGCGCCACTTCTTGGCCAAGCGCAGCTACGTGAAGGCCCTCGACTTTTTGGAAGGGCGCGATGAGGCCGCAGCGTCCAACGGCTGAGAGCCTGATGCGCCGGGCGTTTTACGAGACCATTGCCTGCGTACCCTACGGCAAGGTGGCCACCTACGGGCAGGTCGCGGCTCTAGCCGGTTATCCGGGGCGGGCGCGGCAAGTCGGTTTCGCGCTCTCCGGGATGCCCGAGGACTGGGACCTGCCTTGGCACCGCATCATCAACGCCCAAGGCAAGGTCTCGCCGCGCAGCGGCCACAATCATCTGCTGCAATACGCGCTCTTGGCCGGCGAGGGCGTGGTCTTTACGGCGCACCGCATTGACCTGAACCGATTTGGCTGGCGTCCCGAGGCCGAGGATTGAAGGCTCTCGACCGCCGGATCCTCCGCCTCGCCATCCCCAATATCCTCGCGGCCCTATCCACGCCCCTGATCGGCATTGCCGACACCGCGCTGATCGGCCATTTGCCGGAAGTGGCCTTTATGGGCGCGGTCTCTACGGCGAGCTTGATCTTCAACGCCCTATTCTGGTGCTTGGCCTTTCTGCGGATGGGGACCACGGCCTTGGTGGCCCAATACAGCGGGGCCGGCGATCGACGCCGGGGCGCGGAGGTGCTCTACCGCTCGCTCATCGTGGCCGTCGGCCTCGGCCTCGCAATCGCCGCGGCGGGCGGCTGGATCAGCCGGATTGGGTTTGAGTTGGCCGGTGGGTCGCCCCAAGTCCAGCACTGGGGAATGCGCTACTTTGCCATCCGGGTGTGGGAAGCCCCCCTCGCGCTGAGCGTTATGACGCTCAACGGCTTTTTCCTCGGCACCGCCAACGCCATCGCGCCCCTGTGGGTTACGACCGTGGCCAACGCGGTCAATATCGGCGCGGACTACGCGCTTATCTACGGCAAGTGGGGTGCGCCCGAGCTGGGCGTCGAAGGGGCGGCTTGGGCTTCGGTGCTGGGCAATGGGGCCGCGCTGGCCACCGGGGGGTTTTTGTTGGTCCGCCGCTACCGAGTCTATCTGCGGGCGTGGCCGACGAGGCTTTGGGACTTGGCTGCGATGAAGCGCTTGTTGCAGACCAATGCTTTCCTCTTTGGCCGCACCCTCTGCCTGCAATTTGCCGGTTTTGTTACGCTCGGCATGGTCTCGCGGATGGGCGAAGCGCCGCTGGCCGCCAACGCGGTGATTTTGCAGATCTGGGGGCTGACCAGTTTTGCCGTGGACGGGTTTGCCCACGCGGCCGAGACGCTGGTTGGCCGCTGTGTCGGGGGCCGCCTTTTTGCCGAGGCCCGGGAGTTTGCGCGGCGGATCCTAGGCTGGGGCTTGGGGCTCGGGGCGGGGTTTGGCTTGGCTTACTTGGCGGCATTGGAGCCGATTGCCGCGCTGTTTACCCCGCATCGGGACGTGGTCGAACAGGTCGGCGCGCTCTACGTGCTCATCGGGCTGATCCAGCCGTTGAACGCGGTAGTCTTTGTGTTTGACGGAATTTTTATCGGCGCGAGCGATATGGGGTATCTGTTCAAGGCGATGGCGCTGGCGACCTTGGGGGTGTTTGTGCCGGCGGCGTTGGTTTTTATATACTGGTTGGATTGGGAATTGGCCGGTGCTTGGATGGCCTACAGCGGCCTCATGGTCGGTCGCTTTATCACGCTGTGGCCGCGCTATCGCGGCGATGCTTGGTTGCGGAGCTTTGTCGAATAAGAGAATAGGAGGAGACGATGCCCTTTATCGATCCCGCAGAACTTGCGGTTGTGGAGCTTTTTCCCCAAATCAAGAGCGGCTTGGTGGCGGGCGAGCGGCTGATGCTCTCGTTTTTGGATATGGCCGAAGGCTGCGAAGTGCCCGAACACAGCCACCCGCACGAGCAAGCGGGCTTGGTGCTGGCCGGGCGGTTCCGCTTTCGCATTGGGGCCGAGGAGCGGGTCACCGGCCCGGGCGACGCCTTTTTGATTCCGCCCAACGTGGTCCACTGGGGAAAAGTTGAACAAGGGCCGGCCAAAATCCTCGACATCTTCAGCCCGCCGCGCGAGGACTATCGGGAACACTACAACCAACACGCCACCACCTCGACCAAAACCGTCTGGGCTTAGGAGCGCGATATGAGAACATTAAAAAAAGAACATTGCCACAATGTGTTGGTCGTCGCGATCACGCCCCGCGACCGCCAACGGGGCATCGACCGGGCGGGGATTGGCCGCAATGTGCGCTTTCTCTGTGAACGGGGCGTTGACTTTATCATGCCGGCGTGCGGCACGGGGCTGGTGTACGACATGGCCTTAGACGAGTACGAGGCCGTTGTTGGGGCCTTTGTGGAAGCGGCGGCCGGGGAGGCGTTGGTGGTGCCGGGGATCGGCCCGGGCTATGGCCGGGCGCTGGAAATGGGGCGGATCGCCCGCTCCGTAGGCGTGGCCGGGGTGATGATCATGCCCATCGTCGGGCCAGCCTCGGCCGGCGGTGTGGCCGTGGGCCTGCGCGAGTTGGCCGAGAAAACTCAGTTGCCCACGATACTGTACCAGCGCCGGCTGGACATTATGCCGGTCGAGCAAACCGTGGCCCTGTGTCGGCTCGACGAAGTGGTGGGGCTTAAATACGCCGTAGATGACCTAGCGGCATTCCGGCAGATCGTCGCGGGCGCTGGGGCGGACGCAGCCATGGTCTGCGGCATGGCCGAAGAGCCTTGTATCGACTATATGGCGGCTGGCGCGGTGGGGTTTAGCTCGGGGATGGCCAACTTCGTCCCCGGTATGAGCCGGGCGCTGCTAGCGCATTTTGCGGCGGGCGACCGTGCGGGCGCGGAGGAGATTCAGCGGCAGATGGTGCCCTTTGAGGATCTGCGCGGGGAGCGGCTGGCGCGGTATAGCGGCTCGGCGCTGCACGCAGCGATGGATCGGGTCGGGCTGGCGGGCGGGCCGGTGATCCCTTTTGCCGAGGAGGTGGCGGACGAGGACTTGCCGCGGTTGCACGTGCTCGTCGATGCGCTGGCCGAGGCCGAGCGGCAAGTGCAGGGGAGAGAGGGCGTCGTATGAACCAAGAGGCACTGCGCGTGGGGTTGGTGGGCACTGGCGGCGTCTGTGCGGGGGTCCACTACCCCGGGCTGCGGCTGATCCCCGGGGTCGAAATGGCTGGCATCTGCGAGCCTAACGAGACGTTGCGGCACAAGCGGCAAGCGGAGTGGGGCATTGCCGCTGCCTTTGACCGGCTGGACGCGCTCTTAGAGGCGGTCGCCCCGGATGCGGTCTGCATCGCCGTGCCCAACGTCTATCACTGCGAGCTGATCGTCCAAGCCTTAGACGCGGGCTGCCACGTGCTATGCGAGAAGCCGCTAGGCATGGATTTGGCCCAAACTCGGGCGATCTACGAGCGGGGCAAGGCGTCGGGGCGACGCCACATGACGGCTTTTACCTATCGCTTTGTGCCCGCCATGAACTACATCCGCCACTTGGTGCAGACCGGGGTGCTCGGGCCGATCCGCCACGCCCGTTTCCAGCGCCTGCAAGACTGGGGAGAGCGGGCCATTGGCTGGCGGCAATACCAGCGCTACGCCGGGTCGGGCGAGCTGGGCGATATGGGCATTCACCGCATTGATTTTGCCGAGGATTTGCTGGGGCCGATAGCGGCGGTGTGCAGCGCGGCCAAGCAGGTGGTGCCGCGGGATCAGACCCGCGCTGGCCAGCCGTGCCCACCGCAGGATGTGGAGGATTGGATCGCGTGGATCGCCGAGTTCAAAAGCGGGGCCACGGGCGTCTTTGAGATGGGCAAGCTGAGCAAGGGCTACGGCCCAACGGGCGACCACGACTTGGCCGAACTCAACGGGGAAGACGCCTCGGTCGTCTATCGCTTGCACGCGCCGCACGAGGTGCTGTTCGCGCCCCGCGACGAACCCTATCAGCACCGACCCGTGCCGGCAGAATTTCTCAAGCGGCCCAATGCGCCGCGCGATCCCGCGGTCGGCGATCCTGTGCAGACCTTTCGCTACGACCAAGCGTGGGAATTTGTCAGTGCCATCCGCGAAGGGCGCGATTGCGTGCCCTCGTTTTATCACGGGATGCGGGCGCAGGCCGTGGCCGACGCCATTCTCCAAGCCGCGGCCGAGCGGCGGTGGGTCGATATTCCCGCTTGTCCGGCTTAGGAGGGCCGGCCATGATGAGCGCAACTTCCGAAGCAGCGTATCGGCGGGATGGGTTTTACATCCACGCGGCCGCCTTGTGGCCCTTAGACGCGGTCGATCGTGCGGTGGCCGGCATGGATGCGGTGCGGCGGGGCGAGTACGATACCGGGGTGCCGCCCCGTCCCTCGGCGTGGCAGCCGGGCGACGACCCGACGCGATTGTGCAAAATTGAAAAGCCCCAAATCGCCAATCGGGCGATTATGGACCTGATCAAGCATCCGGCCCTTGGGGCGTTGGCCGCTCAAGTCTGTGGGGCCGAGTGGGTCCAAGTCTGGTGGGTGCAGTTGCTGTACAAGCCGCCGGGGAGCGGAGACGCCAACGTGGGATGGCATCAGGACCGCAACTACTGGGGAGCTTGGGAAGAGGGCAGCGAGTTGTTTACGGCGTGGATCGCCTTGAGCGAGGTCGGCTCTGCGGACGGGCCGATGCGCTTTGTGCGCGGCTCGCATCAGTGGGGATTGCTGCCGGGCAGCGATTTCTTCGGCCAAGACCTAGCCCAACAGAAGCGCGAGTTGGTCGCGCAGGCTAACGGCGAATGGGTGGAAGTAGCCGCGACCCTGCCCAAAGGGGGCGTGAGCTTTCACCACTGCCTGACGCTACACGGCAGCGGCCCCAATTCCTCGACGAGACCGCGGCGCAGCTTGGCCGTTCACCTGCGCACCGAGCGGTCGCGCCCGGTGGGTGACAAGCGGGAGGGCCTAACGGCCTTTATCGACGACCCGACGCATTGCCCGGTGGTGTTCAGTCGCAATGCCTAAGAAGCGGTCTACTCCGCAAACCCACCTTGGGGCCTTAGAAGTAAGCAAGGTTGCGGCTTCTGTGTTTAGGCTTTTATTTAACGACGGCAAAGAACCTAAATCAGGGGCGGCCCCCCGTGCCTGCCCGTTAGAATTTCGTTGGGGCAGGCCCCCGTGCCTGCCCGTTAGAATTATAGGCGTTGGGGCAGGCCCCCGTGCCTGCCCGTTACAGCGGCAAATTTGGCACGATCGGTTGACGTAATGAACGAGACGATGGTTAAGCATTTCACATCAGGCAGGGGCCTTGCTATGGGGCAAAACCCTGTTGAGTGCTTGGATTCATCGTCAAATTTAATGTGTCGTAAGTACTTGAAAAACAACGACTTAACCCCCACCCCCACCCCCCCGAAAATTCTCCGCTAGCACCAAGCACTACACTCTCTACTTCTCAGCATCGGCCGACGGCTCGTGCGCGGCCATTGGGCGGCGCGTCGATCTGGCCGCGTGGCCCCAAGCGCACGCTGCCGTGCGGCCTTTATGCTGGTCCCCGTTTACGGCACCACCCCCGCAAGCTGTCTGCCAAAAACCGAGGGCGGAATCTCCTCGCCCCGGACGCCGCCAGAACACCAGCAAAGGCGCACCCACAGCAAGAGGCGCGTTCTGAGTGCTCCAAGCACAGCCCTAGGGCTAGCTCTGCCTCTTTGGGTGCGTCATGCCTCTCTTCCTGTTTCCACACCATATCCATACAAAGGAGCAAAAAATGCTTTCGTTGAAATCGATAAAAACCCTGCTTGGGTTCGTCCTTTTGGGCATCGTCAGCACTTGGATCGGCTGCTCAGACTCCGCGCCGGTCGCCTCTCGGCCGGCGGGCAAAGCCACCTGTTCCTTGTGCGAATTCTTGGGCGACGATACCTACACCGCTACCGACGGGCTGCCCGCCCCCGAAAGCCCCGACACCACCCAGACCGACGCCGAAGCCGATAGCACCCAGACCGACGCTGACGCCGATAGCACTCAATCGGCGACCGTGGAGTTCGCCGACGCCAATTTGGAGCGAGCGGTGCGGGAGGCGTTGGACCGCCCGTCAGGGCCGCTGACCCCGGCAGATTTGGCGGCCCTAACCGAACTCGACGCGAGCTATAAAAACATTGAGAGCGTGGCCGGCCTTGAACACGCAACGGCCCTGCACACGCTGTATCTGCGGGGCAACGCGATTACCGATGTGCAGCCGTTGGCCCGCTTGACCAACCTTCAAACGTTGTCGCTGTGGGGGAACAAGGTGGCGGATGCGAGTCCGCTGGCCAGCCTGATCCGCTTGCGCACGCTGGATATGTGGGGCAACGCGATTACCGACGTGAGTCCGTTAGCTCGCCTAACGAACCTGCAATGGATCCAGCTAGGAGACAACGACATTGCGGATGTCAGTCCCTTGGCCAGCCTGACGAACCTGCAATGGCTGGGCGTGATGGAAAACGCCCTTAGCCAGCACGCGGCCAACCAACAACTCGCCGCCGCGATAACAAGCGGCCTCCGCGTCGTAGCGGTACTAGAAAAATACCCCCGCGTCGAAACCGCCCAAGTCTATCCAGAAGAACCGGAACAAAAACTCATCCCCGACGCCAATCTGGAGCTTGCGGTGCGGTGGACAGTTTGCCCCACGGATGGTTGCCCGCCTAGGGATATTACCCCGGCGGATCTGGCTTCTCTGACCTTACTCCGAGCGAACAGTCGAAGCATTGCGGACTTGACCGGCCTCGAACACGCGACAGCACTGGAGACGCTGGAGCTAGGGTGGAACAACTCGATTACGGACTTGAGGCCGCTGGCTAACCTAACCAGTCTGACAAGGCTGGAGCTGAGGGGCAACTCGATTACGAGTGTGAGTGCGTTGGGCAACCTAACTAATCTGACATACCTGAGCCTACGCGACAACCAGATTGTGAATGTGAGTGCGTTGGGCAGCCTAACTAATCTGACATACCTGAGCCTACGCGACAACCAGATTGTGAATGTGAGTGCGTTGGGCAGCCTAACTAATCTGACATACCTGAGCCTACGCAACAACCGGATTGTGAATGTGAGTGCGTTGGGCAACCTAACCAATCTGACAACCCTGAATCTACACACCAACCGGATTGTGAATGTGAGTGCGTTGGGCAGCCTAACCAGCTTGACTAATCTGTCGCTAACCACCAACCGGATTGTGGATATAAGTCCGTTGCTCCCCATAGCTCAGGCTCAAGGCGCGCTCGTATCGATAGATCTGACATTCAATCCCCTCAGCCAAACGTCACATAACCTAGTCCCCACCATGCGAGGACACGGCGCCAATGTCGAACGTACCCAGATCTAAGGGCCACGGCCAGCGTTAGCGCGAGGGCGCAGAGCATGAGCGGCCAGTCCCCGCAGCGCGTGTAGATCGTCTGGCCTTGGTGCAGGGGCACGTCTAGGGCAAAGCCCACAGTGGCAAAAAGCGGCGTGCGATGGGCAATGCGCCCGCTCGGTTCGATTAAGCCGGAAATGCCGGTATTGGCGGCGCGGACTACGGCCCGCCCGCTTTCTACGGCCCGCAGGACCGCTTGGGCAAAGTGCTGATGCGGGGCCGCGGTGGTGCCAAACCAAGCGTCGTTGGTGGTGTTGACCAGAAAGTCAGGCTCTTGGGCCATCAGGGCGCGGGTGATTTCCGGGAAGATGGACTCGTAGCAAATAAAGACCCCGAATGAAGTGTCGCTGCGCGGAAGCCGCAGGGCTTTGTGCCTTGCTCCGGGGGCGAAGATGCCGCTTTCTGCCGTAAGCCCGCCCAAATAGTGAAAGATGGATGGAAAGGGTAGAAACTCGCCAAAAGGCACCAAGTGGACCTTGTCGGCGTAATCCACGACTTCCCCTTGAGCATTGAGCAGGAAGGCCCGGTTGTAGATCGGCGCCGTGCGGTTTTGCGAATCCCCCTTGAGGCTGCCGACCAACATGGGCGTATCTAGTGCGGGCGCTAGGGCGGTTATCGAATCGACATAGGCCGCGTACAAAGGGTCGCCAAAATAGAGCGGCAGGGCCGTCTCGGGATAGATGATCAGCGCTGGTTTTTCGGCCGCGGCCAAGTCCCGGGTGAGCGCGGCGTAGTGCCGAGTGGTCCAAGCCAGCCGATCCTCCTGCCACTTGCGGCCTTGGGGGATATTGCCTTGGACGACGCCGACCTTCAGGGTCGCTGGCGGCCGGTCCGGCTCGTCGTGCAGCCGATAAAGGCCCCATAGATAAACGGCGACCAGCAGGACGAGGGGCAGGCCCAGATAGGGGAGGAAGGCGCGGTGCGAGAGGGCTTGGGCCAGTGCGGCGTTGAATAGGACGATGAGGAAACTGAGGCCATAGACCCCGGTTATGGCCGCCCATTGGAGGAGGGGCAGGTTGAGGTACTGGGAGTAGCCCAAAAGCTGCCAAGGAAAGCCGCTCAACATCCAGTTTTGCACCCACTCTAAAAGGACCCAGACGCCGGCGGCCGACCACGCAAAGAGCGGGGAGGAAAAGTTTAGGCGGCGGCACACCGCGACAAAGCAGGCCAGATACAAGGCCATGTACGAGATGAGCAGCGCATTAGTCGCCCCGGCGGCCGCCGAGGACAGCGAGCCGTACAATTGCAGGGTCTCGGTGATCCAGTACGTGCGCCCGGTCGCCCAGACGAGGCCCGCGACCAGCCCGAGGGCAAAGTGGCTTGGGGCGGGCAGCCAGTGCCGAGCCAAAAAGAGCGGCAGCAGGCAAATCCAAGCGAGGTAGTACTGATCGAATTTGGGGATGCTAACTACGAAGAGCAGGCCCGACAGGAGGGCCGAGGCCAGCAGGGGAAAAAGCCGCTGCTGCAATTCAGACGCCTCGGTGCCAATCCTCGAGCCCTTGGCGCAATTTTTCTAACCCGCTCTGTTCGAGCGCGGCGATTGCATCGCGGCCAAGGCCGAGGCGTGCCGCGACTTGGCCGAGCGATTTCTTGTGCTGATAGCGGAGCTGAATGACGCGCATCTCGTCGTCGGAAAGGGATTGGAGGGCGCGATGGACGAGCTGGCGCAGCTCTTGGGCTTCGAGGCGGGCTTGGGCGTCTTCGGCGACGAGCAAGGATACGAAGCGCTCGTCGAGGCGGATGCGCTCGGCCGGGGCGTCGGTGGGATGGTCGGGAACCTTGTTGTAGATAGGCATAGAAAGAAATCAGGGAGCCGCGGGCGGCTCCCTGAAAGGTGGTAGCGGGGCTAGGATTTGAACCTAGGACCTTTGGGTTATGAGCCCAACGAGCTACCAGACTGCTCCACCCCGCAACAAGCTATGTATTATAACTACTAATCTAAAGGATGGGGCAGATGGGCGCAACCCTCTTAGTGGGTGACCGGGACCAAGCGCCGGAGTTTGACTTGGGCGATGCGCTGGCCCTCGATCTTGAGGATGCCGAGCTCTAGATCGAGGTGATCGACCGTAAAGACTAAGCCCTCCGCGGGGATGCTCCCCAAGTGGTCATAGATAAATCCGCCGAGAGTTTCAAAGCCGGCCCGGGGCAGGTCCGTGGAAAGCAACTGGTTGAGATCGTCGATGTCGATGCGGGCATTGGCGATGAGCACCTCGTCGGGGACCTGCCAATGGTGCAACTCCTCTTCCTCGTCGTACTCGTCTTGCAGCTCCCCGACGATTTCCTCGACGAGGTCCTCGGTGGTCACCAAGCCCGCCGTGCCGCCGTATTCGTCGAGGACGATGGCGAGGCGAATTTTGTTGGCTCGCAGGTCGTTGAGCAGGACGTCGATTTTCTTGGTCTCGGGGATGTAATAAGGCTCGTGGGTAAAGCGCAGGTCGCCCTCTTGCCGGCTGGTCAGCAGTTGGTTTATGGGCGTCGCCCGATCGACTTCGGGCCGGGACACCAAGATATGCAGCAGGTCTTTGGCGTAAATCAGCCCTTGGATGTGGTCGAGGCTTTCCCGGTAGATGGGCAGGCGCGAGTGCCCCTTATCCCGAATGAGATCGAGCAAATTTTGCAGGGAGGCCGATTGTTCGATGGCGACCATGTCGACGCGCGGGACCATGACCTCGCGGACGATGCGGTCGTGGAAGCCAAAGACGCTCTCAATCATCTCGCGCTCGCCTTCTTCCAAAACGCCAGACTCGCCTTCTGACTCGACGATGCTCCGCAGCTCCTCCTCCTTTTCAGCGCGAAAGTCCTCGTCGCTGTAATCGAGGTTGTTGAGGAGTTCGAGGAGGTTGGTCAAGGGGAGGAGCAGGGGGTGGACCGGCGCGTAGGCCAAGGCGAGGACGGGTATGCGCCCTTCGTCGCCCTCTTCGTCAAAGCGAATGCGGCGGGGCGTCGCCACGATCATGAAAAGCCCTAGTGCTCCCACTAAGGCCACTGCCGCCGGGAGATAGCTCGAAAGGGCGGATGGGGCGTATGGCTGTAGGAGGGCCTTCACGAGAAAGAACAAGGCGAGGGCGAGGACGGTGACGCCAATGGTCTCGCCGAGGCGGGTCATCAGGCGCAGGCGCAGGCGCGGCTCGTAGATGCGAAGCATGGTGCGCGCATGCGATACGCCGTTTTCGGCCATTTTTTCCAGCCCGGATTTGGAGAGAATGGCAAAGGTCGCCTCATAGCTGGCTACTAAGAACAGCCAGACGAGGCTGGTCGCGCCGACCAGCGCGGCGTACGCGACCGAGGATACGTCAACTTGTGGGGGTTCCAAAAAGGCTCCTTTCGGGTAAAGCGGCCGGCCAAGGCTGCTTAGAGGGAGAGGGAGAGGGAAGCGGTGGCGAGAAAGCGATCGGTTTCGCGCTCCATAGCGGCTAGTTGCTCGGGCGTGTCGTGCAGCCAGCCGGCTAGGTGCAGCAGGCCGTGAACCAACAGGCGGGCTAGTTCCGCTAAGGGCGCGACGCTGAGGGCCGCGGCCTGCCGCTGGGCTTGGGGCAGGGAAATGTACACTTCGCCCCGGCTGGCCTGACCGGGGATGGTGCCCAAGTCGAAAGACAAGACGTCGGTCGTGCCCTGCTTGCTGCGATAGGTCGCGTTGAGCTCGTTCATGTAGCAGTCGTCAATGAGGACTAGCTGGACGGCGGCCGGCAGCGCGTGGACGCCGGCGACCTGCGCGGCGACCCGGTGCAGGGCTGCGAGCTCGTCGGCCGGCAGGGGAGCGAGGCCCGCGGCGTGGAGGATGCGAAGGGGCTTCGCTAGACAGCGCTCCATTTGCGATTGGCCTTCTGCCAAGGGTATTCCGTCCGGCTGTGTAGAACGCCCGTCAGTACGCGGATGAAGCTGTCCTCTATTTTGTTCAAATCCCGCATGGTCAGTGGGCATTCGTCGAGTTCGCCGGCGGTGAATTTCTGCTGGATAATTTTATGCACTAATTGGTGCGTCCGGCTGGGGGTGCGCTCAACGAGGGTGCGGGTCGCCGCTTCGACCGAGTCGGCCAACATCAAGATGCCGGCTTCTTTGGTCTGGGGCTTAGGGCCCTCGTACTTGAAATCTTCCTCGCGCACGCTCTGGTCGCCCAACTCTACCGCGCGCTCGTAAAAGTACTCGATGACGGTAGTGCCGTGGTGCTGGGCAATCAAGTCGCAGATGGATTGGGGGAGGCCGTGGTCCTCGGCCAGCTCAAGCCCATCGCGGATGTGCGAGGCGATGATGCTCCCGCTCAGAGAGGGCTTGAGCTGATCGTGGGGGTTACGCCCGCCTTGCAAGCCCTGATTTTCGCTGAAGTACTCTGGTAAGTTCATCTTGCCAATATCGTGGTAATAACAGCCAACGCGGGCCAAGAGCGGATTGGCGGCAATGGCCTCGGCCGCGCTCTCGGAGAGGTTGGCCATAATCAGGCTGTGGGTGTAGGTCCCCGGCGCCCGGATGGCTAATTGGCGGAGCAAGGTCCGGTTCGGATCCGACAACTCCAGCAGGGTGATGTCGGTGGTAATGTGAAAGGGGCGGCTTTCAAAAATATGCAGTAAGCCCATAGTGAGGATGGGGGCGGTCACGCCAACGACGATGCCGGGTACGATATGCTCGTATATCTGTTCGAGCGGGAAGAAGCGCAACAGGTCCGTCGCCGCGATGAGCAATGCGTACGAGAGCGGCAGGAGGAGCATGGGGCGGAAGAATTGATTGCGATGGCGCACGTGCCGCACCGAATAGATGGCTATGGCCGCTGTTAGAGCGCCGGTTATGGCCGCGTAGAAGTCGGCGAAGAGGTTGCCGACAAAGAGCGCGAGCACAAACGAGAGCACCAAGCCAATTTGCGGCGTCAATAGGATCGCCGTCAACATAGCGGCCAAGGGGATCGGCACCCAGTAGGGAGAGAGGTCGTGCGTTTTGATGTAGGAGGCCGCCGCGGCCGTGGCAACGGTCAGAATGGCCAAGAGGACGAGCTGGCCGGGCCGGGCAAAAACGGCGCGTTCGTGCGCAGCGAGGAAGTAGCCGAAGCCGAGGATCAGGAAGCCGGATATAGTCGCGGCCGCAGCCACTTGGATCAGGCGCTGGATCGGGTGTTGGGATTGCTCTTGGGCGATGCGTGCGGCCAGTGCGTCGAGGGCATTGACGTGCTCTTCAGTGACGGTCGTCTCCTTATCGACGATGAGGTCGTCTTGGGCATAGATCCGCTTGATGCTGGCCACGCCGCGCCGGGCCGCGTCTCTGAGGCGAGCCGTCTGCGGCTCGTCAATGGCCAGATTAGGCACCACAAACAGGCTTAGGAGCTCGTGTACCGCTTGGACCGCGTCGCGGTCGGCGATCGTGTGATACGTTTGGATGCGCGAGATTAATTCGCCTTGTTTGAGCTTTTCTTCGCTGTACAGGGTTTCTATGTGCTGTTCCCGCTCGCCGAGGCGGACTTGGGCCGAAGGACTTAGGAGGATCGGTTGTTTGGAGGCAATGATGCCCGCGGTATAGTAATTGGCCAGAATCTGCCGACAGATGGCGCGGAAATCCTGTACATAAGGTTCGCTGGCCGTGGATAGAACGTCGATGAGGGTCGAAAGGGCATCGAGCGAGAGCGACCCAACGACGCGAGGGAGGGTGCGTTGGAGGGCGCGTTGCTTGAGCGAATCGGCCATCTGAACCCGGATGTTTGGGATCATCACTGCAAAGACCGAGTCGAGCTGAGCGAGTTGCTGCGCTTGAACGAGGGGATCGCGGTGCAAAATAGTGGGTATCTCGGCGGTTGCTGCGCGTCGTTCGCGTTCCAACTCGGCGTCGCTCTTGGGCACGTGAAAGAGAAAGGGGGCTTCGATGCGCTCTTGAGCGACGCTGCCGACTCGCAGCTGGGCGACGTTGTAGGGACGCTGGTAGGGCGATAGGTACGTGAGCAGGCCGATGACTAGGCCTGCCAAAGCGATGCGGAACACGAGCAAGCTATGCGGACGCGATGGGGGCTGATTGCTGCGGCGTCTGGAGCCAAACCACTTGAATTTAAGCGCGTTCATGGATCGGCCGAGGCGTGGCTTTCCTCATAGCTGTCGTAGGCTTTGATGATCTTCTGCACGAGCGGGTTGCGCACCACATCCCGCTCGTTGAGCTGAACAAAGGCCAAGCCGGCGATCCCGGTCAGAATTTTGGGCGCGACGACTAAGCCCGAGGGCTGGTCTTCGCTGAGGTCGGTCTGGGTAATATCGCCAGTAACTACGGCCTTTGAGTGACTGCCCAGCCGGGTGAGAAACATTTTCATCTGCTGGGGCGTAGTGTTTTGGGCCTCGTCGAGAATAATAAACGAATCGTTGAGGGTGCGGCCACGCATGTAAGCCAGCGGCACGACTTCGACGATTTTCATATCCTGCATCCGCCGCAGCCGCTCAGGTTCCATGAGATCTTGCAGCGCGTCGTAGAGCGGGCGCAAATAGGGGTCGACCTTGTCCTCAAAAGAGCCGGGCAAAAAACCGAGCTTCTCCCCGGCTTCTACCGCGGGCCGGGCGAGCAGGATGCGCGAGATTTGCTTCTGCCGCAGCGCGGCAACAGCCATGGCCACCGCTAAGTACGTCTTGCCGGTGCCCGCTGGGCCGATGCTGAAGACCACGTCGTTGTTGTCGATCGCGGCGAGATATTTCGCTTGGCCCTCGGTGCGGGCGTAGATGGCTGTCTTATAGGTATGCGCTACGGGGCTGTGAGTACCTTTGGGTGGGGAGGAGGACGGACTGGCGTGGATCAAGTCCTCTAACTCGGCTACTTCGAGAGGCGGGCCGTGGCGCATGCGTTTTATGAGCTGACTGAGGAAGCCATCGGCCTCGCGCACGGAGGCGTCGGACCCTTTAAGCGTGAGCGTGTCGCCGCGGGCCACTAGGCGGATGCCGTATCTCTTTTCGATATGTGCTAAGTGCTGATCGTTGCGCCCGAAGAGAGAGCGGCGATCTATGCCGGCGATGGAAATGTCCCTCATGCCCTGTACCTATACAAAAATACAAAAAGGGGTTTGAAATCCTGCCGGGCCTAGCTAGCGGAAGGATCAAACCCCTTTAAGTCTTGAAATTTGTTTAAATCAAGTAGTTTTGATTACTGGGGGATGTCGAGGACTTGAGCAGGAAAAATCAAGTCTGGCGCGATGATTTGCTGCTTGTTGGCCTCGTAGATTTTATGCCATTTGCCGGCATTGTTGTACAGCTCGGCGGCGATTTTGAAGAGGAAGTCGCCTCGGGAGACCAAATACTGATTTTCGGCTACTCCAAACGGCACGGCCAAGACTTGTTTGGGGTAGATTAAATCCGGGTCTTCGATTTGATCCTTGTTGTTCCGGTATATGCGGGGCCACATATAAGGATCGGCGTAGATTTGTTCTTTTTTGGAGATGTTCCACAGATTGTCGCCCCGCACGACTTTGTAGTCGATGACCACGGGCTGAGCTATGCGCGCTTTGAGCTCGGTGAGTAGCTGGTCGATGGTAGATAGCTTGTCCCGCATTTCGGGCAAGGCGGCCATGTTGCTCTGCTTGAGCTCGGCGACTCGGGAGTCGATGGCCATGACTTCACCGCGCTGCATGATGAGTACTTCTGGAGCCAGTGCCATCAGACCTTCGAGTTGGGCGATAATGGCGTCGAGCTCGCGCCCAAAGGCCGCGATTTCGGATTCGGATTGGCCCACGGCGGCGAGAATCTGGGCATTGAGCTCGGCGTTGGCCCGGTCGAGCTGGGCGATCTGCATTTTAAGCACTTCGAGCTGGGCATTAAGTGCTTCGATTTCGGTGTTGGCCACGGCTTCGCGGTTGACGATCTCGTGCCCCAGAGCGATGTATTCCTCGCAGGTCATCTGCTGCTCTTGAGCAGAGGTGTTTTTAACTAGGACTAGCAATGCTAAAGCCAACCCACCAACGGACAACTTCTTCATGGTCGAACCCTTTCTCATTTAATCAACTTGGTTGGCGAGGTTGTTCTTGGTAGCGGCTAGTTTAGCTTCTAATGCTTTTTTGGTGGCTTGCCGCTCGGCGAGTTCGCGCTCGAGCTGTGCTTTTTCGGCCTGTAGCTCGGTTACTTTCACTTCGGCGGCCAGAGTGGCTTGACGCCGTTGTTCCAAGTATTCCATGTCCTCCTGCGACGGAGCACGTGAACAGCCAGCGACAAAAGAAAGAGCCACTACTGACAAGCTCAAACTAGACAAAGTGGAAAGACGGCTCAAAGTAGTTCCTCCACCTAAAATTAAGGGTCAAAAAACGGTGATCTAAATAATGCGGATATTGGGACAAATATAGGCGACCTAGAGTGGATGTCAAGCAGAACAAGTGAAAATCTACCCTTGCCGGCTGCGTTTTCAGGCCGACCGAATGCCCAATTCGCGCAACTGGCCTAAATCGACGGAAGAAGGGGCGTTTTCCATCAGCCCCACGGCCTTGTTGGTCTTGGGGAAGGCGATGACGTCGCGGATTGAATCTTCGCCGGCGAGTAGGGCGATCAGCCGGTCAAAGCCAAAGGCAATCCCACCGTGTGGCGGGGCACCGTAGTCGAGAGCTTCGAGCAGGAAACCGAATTTGACCGCGGCTTCTTCAGCACTGATCTCTAAAAGCCGAAAGAGGTGAGCTTGTACTGAACGCTGGAAAATCCGCATACTGCCTCCGGCGATTTCATTGCCGTTGAGGACCAAATCATAGGCCCGTGCCCTCACAGCGGCCGGATTGGTCTCTAGCAGGGGGAGGTCCTCTTCTAAGGGAGCGGTGAAGGGATGGTGCATGGCTGTAAAGCGGCCGGCTTCTTCGTCGCGTTCTAGCAGGGGGAATTGGCAGACCCAAAGGGGCTGCCAAGAATCATCGGGCACTAGCGAGAGACGCTGGGCTAGTTCCAAGCGCAGGCCACCGAGAACTCGGGCAACCTGCTTAGGCTGGTCGGCGACCAAAAGCAGCAGGTCGCCAGGGGCGGATTCGAGGGCCTCGATCAATAGGGTTTGAGCCGCTTGGGGGAAGAATTTGACGATGGAGGATTCAAGGCCCGCGTCGGTGTGTTTGATCCAGCTGAGACCCTTGGCCCCCAGCCCTTGGGCAAAGGCGATTAAATCGTCGATTTGTCCGCGTGAGAATCCGCTACAGCCCTTGGCGTTTATGCCTTTGACCTGGCCGCCCGCGTCGAGAGCAGAGCGAAAGACTTGGAATTGGGAAATGAGCGCCGTGGCCGCGGCATCTTTGAGTTCTAGGCCGAAGCGCAGGTCGGGTTTGTCGGAGCCAAAGCGCTGCATGGCTTCGCGATACGTGAGTCGCGGAAAGGGATTGGGTAAATCGATTTGGCGCAACTGAGCAAAGAGGGCGCGGGTCAGCTCCTCGGCCACGGCTAGGACGTGATTTTCGCGCACGAAGGCCATTTCGATGTCGATTTGGGTAAATTCGGGCTGGCGATCGGCGCGCAAATCCTCGTCGCGGAAGCACTTAACGATCTGGAAGTAGCGGTCGCAGCCCGCGATCATCAAGAGCTGCTTGTAGGTCTGAGGCGATTGGGGCAGAGCGAAAAACTGCCTAGGATGGACTCGGCTGGGAACGAGATAGTCGCGGGCGCCTTCGGGTGTGCTCTTGGTCAGAAACGGCGTTTCCACTTCGATAAAGCCGCGCTCGTCGAGCAGACGCCGCACGGTCTGGTAGCCGCGGTGCCTGAGCAGCAAATTCCCTTGTATCCGAGGCCGCCGAAGGTCCAAGTAGCGATACTTGAGCCGAATTTCCTCTCCAGCGTCGGTTTGGTCTTCGATGAGAAAAGGCGGGGTCCGACAGAGGTTGAGGAGGCGCAGCTGATCGCAGTTGACCTCGATGGTCCCGGTGGGCAACTGAGGGTTGACCATGCCTTCGGGACGGGCTTCGACTTCGCCTTGTACGGCGATGACGTACTCGCTGCGCAAGCGGTCGGCCTGCTGGTAGGCAGTGGGGTCGCGCTGTGGGTTGAAGACGATTTGGGTAATGCCATAGCGGTCGCGGAGGTCTATAAAAATAACGCCGCCGTGGTCGCGGCGGTGCCAGACCCAGCCCATTAGTAGGACGCGCTGACCGATGTCTTTATCTGTAAGAGTGCCGCAGTCGTGTGTGCGCTCCCAGTCGCCCAAGCCTTCGCTCGGCTCTTCCATAAGTTGCACCTATCAGTGATAAAATTGGATTTTAGGTAGAAAAAGTAAGGTAGAAGGTGGCTTGGAGGGTGTCAAGAAAAGACCGGGTTGGTTGACATGGTGGATTTTGGTTCTTTTAATCGTGAGGGGAGATTTTTGTGAAAGGCCTATCGGTCGTTGAGCAGATTGGCAATACGCCGCTTTTGCGGCTGAGGGATCCGGCGATTCCACCGCGGGTGGAAGTTTATGCCAAGCTGGAGTTTTTCAATCCCGGGGGGTCGGTCAAAGACCGACCAGCGCGGCGGATGATTGAGGATGGCGAGCAGGACGGGTCGCTGGGGCCGGGCAAGGTCATTTTGGATTCCACTTCTGGAAATACCGGCATTGCCTACGCGATGATCGGTGCGGCTAAGGGCTATCGGGTAAAATTGGCGATGCCGGCCAATGTCAGCCGCGAGCGCAAGGCCATTCTCGCCGCCTATGGTGCTGAAGTGGTGTACACGGACCCGGGGGAACTTTCCGACGGGGCCATACGGGAAGCGCGGCGGATCTACGAAGCCGATCCCGACCGGTACTTCAAGCCCGACCAATACAATAATCCCGCGAATTGGTACGCCCATCGCGACACCACTGCACCCGAAATCTGGGAGCAGACCCAAGGGCGCGTCACGCATTTTGTCGCCACCATCGGCACTAGCGGTACGCTGATGGGCGCAGGCCGAGGTCTTAGGGAATTCAACCCGGCGGTCCAGATCATTGCCGCTCAGCCGGCCGAGCCGTTTCACGGCATTGAGGGGCTTAAGCACATGGAGAGTTCAATTGTCCCCGGTATCTACGACGAGGCCCTCCTCGACTACGAAATACCGATAGATACCGACGATGCGTACGATACTGCTCTGCGCCTACCGGTTGAGCAGGGGATTCTCGTCGGGCAGTCTGCGGGGGGGGCTTATTGGGCCGCGCTGGAAGTGGCTCGTCAGCTAGATATGGGGGTGGTGGTGACTATATTTTGCGATGGCGGAGACAAGTACATGAGTACGCCTATGTGGCGGCTGGCCCTCGATGGCATCACTACGCAGAAGGATGGCTGAATGCTGCGCATCGCCCGCAGAGACGTTGAACGGATTTACGCCCAAGCCTTGGCTGAGTACCCACACGAGTGTTGTGGTCTATTGGTCGAGAAAGTGCCGGATGGGGTGACCGCTGCCCATGCTTGTACTAATGTACAGCAGCAGCGGCACGAAGAAGACCCCAAGCTCTACCCTCGCGATGCGAGCTCGGCCTATCTGATCGACGCTGGTGAGCGGTTACGCATCGAGCAGGCGGCTGAAAAGGCCGGTGGCCGGGTCTCGGGTTACTACCACTCCCATATTGATTGTGCAGCTTACTTCTCGGGCGAAGACGAAAGGCGCACTTGGATATTCAACAGCCGAGAGGCCGGCGACGATCCGGACGATCCGGACGCGATTTATCTGGTGCTCTCAGTATGCGGCGAGGAGGCGGGTAGCCAGCGGCAAGTGCAAGGCTACAAATGCTTTGCTTGGTACGGTAGCCGCTACGCCGAAGTGGGCGTCAAAATAGTTTAGTAAACGCTCCTAAACATAGGATGCGGCGGCAGAGCCGCATTCTAAAATTAACCAAATGGAGGATGAGATGCCGGTTACCGTTCACATTCCTACGCCGTTGCGAAAATTGACCCACAATCAGGCCGAGGTCGCGCTGGCGGCGGCGACTATTAGCCAGTTGGTAGATGAGCTCGAAGGTACTTACGAGGGTTTGGCCGAGAAATTGCTCGACGAAGGGGGCGAGATCCGCCGATACGTCAATATCTTCGTCAACGACGAAGACATCCGTTTCCTCGACGGTAAGGACACACTGCTCAACGATGGCGACAGCGTCTCGATCGTCCCGGCTATTGCCGGCGGGAGTTGAAACTTACCTTATAGGCGGCTGGCGTTAGCGTTAGGGGTGGTACAGGATGAAACGCGCCCACAATGTGCTGGAGTTAATCGGGGCTACGCCTATGGTACGCCTCAGCCGAGTCGTCGGGGAGGATGCCTCCGAGGTGTGGGGCAAGTTAGAGGCGACCAATCCCGGGGGCAGTGTCAAGGACCGCATTGCTCTGGCCATGATCGAAGCCGCTGAAGAGCAAGGTCTGTTGGCCGAGGGCGGCACGATCATTGAGCCAACCAGCGGCAATACCGGCATTGGCTTGGCCATGGTGGCTGCCTACAAAGGCTACAAGCTCATCGTCACCATGTTCGATACGGCTAGCCGCGAGCGCCGCTTACAGATGCAGGCTTACGGCGCCGAGATTGTGTTGACGCCAGCGGCCGAAGGCATGCGCGGGGCTATCGACAAAGCACTCGAACTCAAGCGCGAGAATCCAGATTACTTTTTGCCACAGCAGTTTATGAACGCAGCGAACCCTGAAATACACCGTCGGACGACTGGCCGCGAGATTTTGGAACAGTTAGATGGCCGAATTGATGCCTTTGTGGCGGGTGTGGGTACTGGGGGGTCGTTGACTGGAGTCGGTGAGGTGCTCAAGGAGGCTCTGGCCTCTGTGCGAGTCATAGCTGTCGAGCCTGCTGGGTCGCCGGTGCTTTCAGGCGGAGAGGCTGGCTTCAGTTATATAGAAGGCATCGGCGCGGGTTTTGTGCCGCCGGTCCTCAACCGCGAGGTGGTCGACGAGGTGCGGGTCATTACCGACGACGACGCTTATGAAATGGCCCGCCGCTTGGCGCGAGAGGAGGGGCTTTTGGTGGGAATTTCAGCCGGAGCCAACGCCTATATCGCCGCCCAAGTCGCTCGCGAGCTTGGATCAACGGCTCGAGTCGCGACGATCCTCTGCGACAGTGGGTTGCGCTACTTGAGTACTCGTGCTTTTGAATGAGTAGAAATACTAGGCCATCGTCTGCACGAGGCGGCTCAACCGCGACTTGCAGCGTGCGGCGGCATTTTTGTGGATAATACCTTTGCTGGTAGTCCTGTCAACAGTCGAGATCGCCGCCTGTAGAGCGGTTTCGGCCGAGGCTTTGTCTGGAGCCTGACGGACTTTTTTAAGAGCTGTCCGCATCCGCGAGCGAAGCGCACGGTTGCGCTCGTAGGCTTTGAGGCTAGTGGCTTGGTGCTTTTTGGCTGATTTGAGTTTGGGCAATTTTTGCGCTCCTTTTTAATAAAATCAAAGTTATTGAATATATATGAAACGAGGAGAGGGGGCAAGATGGGGTCTCCTTAACCAGACTCCATTTGTGCATATTGCGAAGAGGCGAGCGATGAGGCCAGAACAGACCGGAATCACCTATAAAATTAGCCCTGCGGTCTATCATGTCTCCGTCTAGTGATCAGATGGGGTTTGATTTTGGCGATCAATGCTCTGCTAGCGGCAACGAGCAGATTGCCACGCACTGTGCATACTGTCGGCTAGAGCTTGAGATCCCGGCTTGGTATGCGGACCAAGCGCAGTTGCATTTTTGCAATGCGTCCTGTCGCCGGGCTTGGACAGAGGAGATGCCTTCGCTCGAGGTTTGCTTGGGGGAGCCCTCCAAACAGCGAGGGGCCAATTGGGCACTCCAAGCGCTAAAGGCGCGGACGCGCGATGGCTTTATCTGCCAGGTATGCGGGGTCAGCGAAGAGGAATTAGGGCGTCAACTCGACGTACATCACAAGATCCCCTATCGCAGTTTCTTTTCCAATGTAGAGGCCAATAAGCTGGAACATCTGATTTCGGTTTGCCCCTCTTGTCACTCCAAGCTGGAAGCCGAGTTACGTCATGGTCTTCCTCTTTTCGCAAGGTCTTAACCGTTCTCTGGCTAGGCGCTGATGGGCCATAGCGTTTAGAAACTATCTCTTGCATCCTGAGTATTAGATGCGTATTTTGTATTGAATACTTTAGGATGGTAGGATGGAACCGCGAAATGATTTCAGGCTTCTTTACACGCTTTTCAATTAAGCTATTATTGTTAAGGGGTGCTAGGGAAGTAAGGATATCACGAGTGCGGTGGTGGGTGATGGTATTAAGGGACGAATTTATCCGCGTTGACGAGAATGCGGTGATTTGCGTCCTTTCCCTTTCCTCTAGATTTCGGTGAGGCAGCGGTCTAGCACAGTGGTCTAGCACAGTGGTTTTAGCCTAAACTTAAATCTTAAATCTCTATATGGAGGGTCAATTATGAGCGGGTGTGCAGTTAGTAACAGACTTGTTTGGAATAGATCGCTGTTCTGCCTGAGTATCTTCTTTCTGGCGGCCACCTTGGTGTTGGTCCCGGTGGCTGAGGCCCAGGATACGCCGAGCTTTGACGGTGCGACGGTTGCCAATCAGGTGTACGAGGCTGGGGTGGCGATAGAGGCTCTGGAGTTACCTGCGGCTTCGGGAGGCAATGGCGAGCTTACGTATAGCCTGTCGCCAGAGGTGCCGGGTTTGACATTTGATGCCGGGTCTCGGACGCTTTTGGGTACGCCTTCGGATGTTGTCGTCTTCCCGGAAAAGGTCTTTTACTTGATGACCTACGAAGTGACGGATGCCGACGGTGCTACGGTCATGTTGACATTCAATGTTTCAGTAGAGGAGGAGGATGTAGCTCCGAGCTTTGACGGTACGACGGTTGCCGATCAGATGTTCTCGGCCGGGGTAGCAATAGAGGCTCTGGCGTTGCCTGCGGCTTCAAGTGGTAACGGCGATTTGACATATAATTTAAGGCCTGTGCCGCCGGGTCTGACGTTTGACGCGGCGTCGCGGACGCTTTCAGGTACGCCTTCGGAAGTGGCTATTTCCCTGATGACTTACGAGGCGACGGATGCCGATGGCGATACGGCCACGTTGACATTCGAGATAGAAGTCGATACGATGCCGAGCTTTGAGGGGGCAACGGTTGCTGCTCAGTCGTACCGGACAGGCGAGGAGATAGGAGTTCTGGAGTTACCTCAGGCTTTGGTGGGCGAGCATGAGGCACCTCCGAGATATAGCTTGTCACCGGAAGTGCCAGGGCTGACGTTTGATGCTGGGTCGCGGACGCTTTCGGGTACGCCGACCGTAGCTGGGACGTATGAAATGACCTACCGGGTAGAAGATTCCGATACCAATATGGAGGAGAGCGACGCGGAGGAATTGACTTTTACGATCTCGGTGGAGCTTACCTTTGCGGCGGTCGCTGCGCGTCAAACAACCTTTACTGCAGGCGAAGAGATAAAACAGCCTTGGGAGTTGCCTGAGGGTCGGTCTATCGACGCTCTGACGTATAGCTTGGATGGGGAGTTGCCTGAGGGTCTGGTGTTTGATGCTGGGTCTCGGACGATTTCGGGTACGCCGCCTGCTGATGTGGTGTATGCTGAGTCATATGCGTTTACCTATCGGGTGGTGGATTCCGATGGCGATTCGGCTGAGTTGACCTTCACGATTGTGGTGGTTGCTATGCCCAGCTTCGGCGATCAGGTTGTGGAAGACCAGCTATATACAGCGGGCAATGAGATAAAATTGGATCTGCCGGCGGCGGTCGGTGGGAATGTAGCGTTGACGTATAGCTTGGACGGGGAGTTGCCTGAGGGTCTGGTATTTGATGCTGGGTCTCGGACGATTTCGGGTACGCCGCCTGCTGATGTGGTGTATGCTGAGTCATATGCGTTCACCTATCGGGTGGTGGATTCCGATGGCGATGATGCGGTGTTGAGCTTTGCGATAGTGGTGGATGGCATGCCCAGCTTCGATGGCAAGACCGTGGATGGACTGCAGGATCCGTATCAGACGGACGTGGCAATGAGCTTGACTTTGCCGGAGCCGACAGGTGGGAATGTGATATGGGAGTATCGCCTGAAAGGGGAACTGCCGCCGGGTCTGGAGTTTGATGACGATCCCGCTAAGCGGACGATTTCGGGTACGCCGCCTGCTGATGTGGTGTACGACGATAAATATGAGTTGACGTTGGAGGTGTGGGATGGTGATGGCGATTCGGCTGAGTTACCCTTCACGATAGTGGTGGATGGCATGCCCAGCTTCGGCGACGACAAGACCGTGGACGCTAAGCCATCGTATCCGGCAGGCGCGGAGATGAGCTTGACTTTGCCGGATGCGGATGGCGGCAATGTCGAGTTGACGTATAGCTTGCGCGGTAACCAGATGTCGGAGCTGAGTTTTCTAAAGTTTGATGCCGCGACTCGAACACTATCGGGTACGCCGTCACT
Source organism: Candidatus Latescibacterota bacterium (assembly GCA_965242865.1). Taxonomy (GTDB): domain Bacteria; phylum Latescibacterota; class UBA2968; order UBA8231; family UBA8231. The sequence continues at coordinate 1,060,885 of CBDETK010000013.1, read as the reverse complement.
TTATAGGTTATACCAAGCCGAATATTCATTGACGTTGATGGTGAACGATGCGGACGGGGATGAAGCTACTTTGGACTTCACGATAGTAGTGAATGGTATGCCTAGCTTCGGCGATCAAGTCGTAGAAGACCAGATGTACACCGCGGGTGATGGAGTGGACTTAGCTCTGCCGGCGGCTTTGGGTGGGAATGTGGCGTTGTCGTATAGCTTGGCGGGGGCATTGCCTCCGGGTCTGGCGTTTGATGCGGAGTCTCAGACGCTTTCGGGCGGTCTGCCGACGGATGTGTTGTATGCTGCCGAGGGGTATGCGTTGACGTATCGGGTGGCGGATGTGGATGGCGATTCAGCCGAGTTGAGCTTCACCATTGCGGTGAACGGCATGCCCAGCTTCGGTGCTCAAGTCGTGGACGATCAGATGTACATGGCTGGCGACGAGGTCAGCTTAGCTCTGCCGGCGGCTTCGGGTGGGAATGTGGCGTTGACGTATAGCTTGGCAGGGGAGTTACCTCCGGGTCTGACGTTTGATGCCTCGTCTCAGATGCTTTCGGGTGCGCTGCCGTTGGATGCGTTGTATGCCGAGGGGTATGGGTTGACGTATGGGGTGGCGGATGTGGATGGCGATTCGGCCGAGTTGAGCTTTACCATTGCAGTCGCTGGCATGCCCAGCTTCGACGAAACTGTGGCGGATCAAATTACCTTCGCTGCCGGGTCGTCGATAGGGGATTGGGTGCTGCCCTCGGCTTCGGGCGGTAACGGGTCGTTGACGTATAGTTTGACGGGGGAGTTGCCTCCGGGGCTGGCGTTTGATGCCTCGTCTCGGACGCTTTCGGGCGATCTGTCGGCGGATCTTTTGTATGCCGAGGGGTATGGGTTGACGTATGGAGTGGCGGATGTGGATGGCGATTCAGCCGAGTTGAGCTTCACCATTGTGGTCGCTGGCATGCCCAGCTTCGGTGCTCAGGTCGTGGAGGATCAGATGTACACGGCTGGCGACGAGGTGAGTTTAGCCCTGCCGATGGCGGCCGGCGGTAACGGGTCGTTGGCGTATAGTTTGACGGGTGAGTTGCCTGCGGGTCTGACGTTTGATCCCACGGCTCAGATGCTTTCGGGTGCGCTGCCGTCGGATCTTTTGTATGCCGAGGGGTATGATTTGATGTATGGGGTGGCGGATGTGGATGGCGATTCAGCCGAGTTGAGCTTCACCATTGTGGTCGCTGGCATGCCCAGCTTCGGCGACCAAGTCGTGGACGATCAGATGTACACGGCTGGCGACGAGGTGAGTTTAGCTCTGCCGGTGGCTTCGGGTGGGAATGTGGCGTTGACGTATAGCTTGGCAGGGGAGTTACCTCCGGGTCTGACGTTTGATGCCTCGTCTCAGATGCTTTCGGGTGCGCTGCCGTTGGATGCGTTGTATGCCGAGGGGTATGGGTTGACGTATGGGGTGGCGGATGTGGATGGCGATTCGGCCGAGTTGAGCTTTACCATTGCAGTCGCTGGCATGCCCAGCTTCGACGAAACTGTGGCGGATCAAATTACCTTCGCTGCCGGGTCGTCGATAGGGGATTGGGTGCTGCCCTCGGCTTCGGGCGGTAACGGGTCGTTGACGTATAGTTTGACGGGGGAGTTGCCTCCGGGGCTGGCGTTTGATGCCTCGTCTCGGACGCTTTCGGGCGATCTGTCGGCGGATCTTTTGTATGCCGAGGGGTATGGGTTGACGTATGGAGTGGCGGATGTGGATGGCGATTCAGCCGAGTTGAGTTTTACCATTGTGGTGGCTGGCATGCCCAGCTTCGGTGCTCAGGTCGTAGAAGACCAGATGTACACGGCTGGAGACGAGGTCAGCTTAGCCCTGCCGATGGCTTCGGGTGGGAATGTGGCGTTGACGTATAGCTTGGCAGGGGAATTACCTCCGGGCTTGGCGTTTGATCCCACGGCTCAGACGATTGCGGGTACGCTGCCGAAGGATGCGTTGTATGTCGAAGGATGTGTGTTGACGTATCGGGTGGTGGATGTGGATGGCGATTCGACGGAGTTGAGCTTCACCATTGCGGTGAAAGGTATGCCCAGCTTCGATGCTCAGGTCGTGGAGGATCAGATGTACACGGCTGGCGACGAGGTGAGTTTAGCTCTGCCGGCGGCTTTGGGTGGGAATGTGGCGTTGACGTATAGCTTGGCAGGGGAATTACCTCCGGGCTTGGTGTTTGATCCCACGGCTCAGACGATTGCGGGTACGCCGCCGCCTAATGTGTTGTATTCTGCCGAGGGCTATGCGTTGACATATCGGGTGGCGGATGTCGATAGCGATTCAGCGGAGTTGAGCTTTACCATTGCGGTGAACGGTATGCCCAGCTTTGCGGGGACTATTACGAATCAGACCATTGCCGAAGGGGAGGAGATGGCCCCGTTGGAGTTGCCGGCGGCTTTGGGCGGCAACGGCGAGTTGACGTATAGCCTGTCGCCGGAGGTGCCGGGGCTGACATTTGATGCCTCGTCGCGGACGCTTTCGGGTACGCCGACCAAAGCCGAGACCTATGAGTTGACCTACCGGGCGGAGGATAGCGACGGCGATTCGGTCGAGGTGACCTTCTCCCTGAAAGTTGACGGTACACCGGCCTTTGATACGACCATCGAGGATCGAATCTTGCGTCAAAATGAGGCGATGGATCCGTGGGAATTGCCGGCGGCTTTGGGCGGCAACGGCGAGTTGACATATAGTTTAGCTCTAAACGTGCCGGGTCTGAGCTTCGACGCTGCGTCGCGGACGCTTTCGGGTACGCCGACGGACACAGGGGTGTACCGCTTGGTTTACCGGGTGGCGGATGTGGATGGCGATTCGGCTGAATTGACCTTTCACCTAACGATAGATGGCGCGCCCAGCTTTAGCGGGACCGTGGCCAACCAGACGTACATAGAAGGCGAGGCGATTGAAGGCTTGGTGTTGCCCTTGGCTTCAGGCGGCAACTTGCTCTCGCTAAGTCCAGACGGCAACGGCGAGTCCGGCGAGTTGACCTATACCCTAGATAATGTGCCGCCGGGTCTGACGTTTGACCCCAACCCCATGTCGCCGATGCTTTCGGGCACACCGACGGAAGTCGGAACGTACACGTTGACTTATACGGCCCACGACGCCGACGACAATACGACCGCTGAGGACGCAGCCATCCTCAGCTTCGAGGTCCGAGTGGAAGAATCGGCTACGGACCGTTTTGCCGAGCTCAACGACCAGATCCTGTCCAAGTACGCATTGGCCATTGCCGATGGAACGAATCGCGCCATCGAAAATCGCCTTGAGCAGATAGGTAGAGTTGGCGATGGGAGCGGTTCTTTTCGCTTTGCCGCCGAGTCCACCCTCCACGACATGATTCAATCCGGCCGGATCTTTGAAAACAGCCCGGTCAGTCTATCACAGGTTATGAATGGCTCGTCCTTTGCAGTGCCGTTTGGTTTCGGTAGAGGCTGCATTGTCTGTCCCGGTAGCCCTGCATTTTGGGGCCGAGGAGACTACGGCAAATTATCTAGCGACGACGGTTCGCTGGATTGGGACGGCAATCTAACCCGTGCTCAGATTGGTTTGGACGCCCGGCCTGGTGCCGAGATGCTAACCGGCTTGGCTCTATCGTGGGCGCAAGGATCGTTTGATTATACCGCTCCCTTGCTCGGTGAAGAGCGAGTCGATGGTACTTATACGACCCGCATGTTGAGCCTACATCCTTACATCGGGTTCTCGCCCGGGCGGTTGGGGGTATGGTTGACAGCGGGCTTGGGACGAGGCGACCTCGAGATTGACGACGAGCAAGGGACCATAGGCCAGCAGTCGAGCGACACGGCGCTGAGGACCGCAAGTGTAGGGGCTAGCGGTGATTTGCTCGACAGCGGGCCGACTCGGTTGCGGGTCAAAGGCGCGGCTACAGTCGCACAAGTCGACGTCAAGGGCGATGGCCGGATTGCCGAGCAGACAGTGAATGCCAACCGCTTGAGGCTGGCGCTTAAAGGCTCGCATGCGTACGAGATGGGCATGGATGGGCAGGTGACACCCCAGCTAGAGGTCGCTCTGCGCCAAGATGGCGGCGATGGAGAGACTGGGGCCGGCGTGGAAGTTGGCGGTGGCCTGCGTTTTGAGGGAAGCGGCTTCACACTCGAAGCTATGGCGCGGAGTCTGGTTGCTCCTCCAGGGGACTACAACGAGTGGGGGGCGCATCTGCTAATCCAACGCGCATCAGGCACTGATGGCCGAGGGCTGTCGATGCGGCTGATGCCGACCTACGGCACGCAGGCCAATAGCCTGACGCTGTGGGAGCGCAGCGTAGCCGAGTTGACGGAGCGGGGTACTGTGAACACGCAAGGCCAGCTCCGAGCCGAGGTCGGCTATGGTCTAGCTGCGCCCGGTGGTCGCGGATTGTACACTGTGTACAGCGGCATGACCCAAGCACCAGAGCGAATGCAATTGCGCCTAGGTACGCGCTTTGAGGTGGATTCGTCGATGTCGGTGAGCCTTGAGAGTACGCGCTGGCAGCGCGTGGCCGGTGCTGCCGAGCATGGCCTCCTGTTGCGTGGGCGTCTAGTCTTTTAAGTTCGTTCATACATGCAGCACAAGACGACACACGCTTCCGAAGCTAGGCTTTGGGAGCGTGTGTCAGTTTTCTCTGCTTTGCATTCCTATCCTGCTTTCCTTTCACCTAGGCCGGACGAGTACATAACCATTGTGTCTGGTCTCCCCCGTTCTGGAACCTCAATGCTGATGAAGATGTTGGCTGCGGGCGGATTGCCACCCCTAACAGACGGCATTCGCGCGGCCGACGCCGACAATCCAGGGGGATATTACGAATTTGAGAAGGTCAAGCAGCTCAAAAAAGACCCTGCATGGCTCGAATCGGCGAGGGGTAAAGCCGTCAAGATCATATCCCAATTGCTCGACCAATTGCCGCTCCACGAGCCGTACAAAATCGTATTTGCTCTCCGAAAAATGGACGAGATTTTGGCTTCGCAGCGGGCGATGTTAGAACGGCGAGGCCAGCCCTGCGATCGGGATGCCGACGTAGAGATCGCCGCCGCCTTTGGTCGGCACTTGCGTTCAGTGCAACAGTGGTTGGCGGAGCACCCGCAAATGGAGGTGCTCTACGTCAACTACGCCGCTGTCTTGCGCGACCCACTTGCCATAAGCCACGAGATTAAGACCTTTCTCGCCCTTTCCTTAGATGTGCGGCAAATGGCTAACGTGGTGGATGAGAGCCTATATCGCCAGCGCAGTCCTAACTGCTAGCCGAGTCCTTGGTGCTAATTTTATCAACCAACTGACCAACTGTATGAGTATCGTGCAGATTCGCAATTTTTCCATCATTGCCCACATTGATCACGGCAAATCAACGCTAGCCGACCGCCTGCTTGAGAAAACCGCAACCCTGACCGCCAAGCAGATGCAGGAGCAGGTACTCGACAACATGGATTTAGAGCGCGAGCGGGGCATTACAATCAAGGCCCATGCCGTGCGAATGCACTATGAGGCCGCCGATGGTAGAATCTGCCAATTCAATCTGATCGATACGCCAGGACACGTGGATTTTACCTATGAGGTATCGCGTAGTTTGGCCGCCTGCGAAGGGGCGATACTGGTCGTTGATGCCACACAGGGTGTGGAAGCCCAGACCGTAAGCAACTTGCTGTTGGCACTAAACAGCGACTTAGTCGTCATCCCCGTGCTCAATAAAATCGACATGCCCGCTGCTCAGGTCGCAGCGGTGCAGCAGCAGGTGCTCGATCTGTTGGGAGGGGACGCCGAAGATATTTTGCAAATCAGTGCCAAAGAGGGGATTGGGGTTGAGGAGGTGATGGAAGCGATTGTCGATCGCATCCCCCCGCCGACGGGGCGTCAGCAGGGGCCGTTGCGGGTGCTGGTTTTTGACTCGCTCTACGACCAGTACCGAGGCGTAATTTGCTTTATACGAGTCGTTGATGGGTGCATCCACAAGGGGCAGAAAATTCGCTTCTACTCGACCGGACGGACCTACGAAGTCGAAGAAGTCGGCCACTTAGTCTTAAACCGCGTGCCGGCCCAAGCACTTGAGACCGGGGAAGTCGGCTATTTTATCGCCGGAATCAAGGATCTGGCCGAGGCCCACGTCGGCGACACGGTCGTCGATGCAGCGGTGGAAGTAGAGCCGTTGCCCGGCTATCAACCGCTCAAACCGATGGTTTTTAGCGGACTGTATCCGGTAATCCCAGAGGAATACGAGGTGCTGCGCGACGCCTTAGAGCGGCTCAAGCTCAACGACGCTGCGTTCTCTTACGAGCCGGAAACCTCTCCAGCGTTGGGATTTGGTTTTCGCTGCGGCTTCCTAGGGCTGCTGCACATGGAGATCGTACAGGAGCGCCTCGACCGCGAGTACCAGGTCGAAATCATCACGACCCTCCCCAATGTGCTCTACGAGATTTTGACCAAGGACGGGCAACTAATCGATGTGGACAACCCCTCCTTGTTGCCACCGGCCGCTGAGATCGACGAGGTGCGCGAGCCGATTCTTGCCGTCCAGATTTTAGTGCCGAGGGATTATATCGGCGCAGTGATGAAAATTTGCACGGACCGGCGCGGGGCCTACCGCAATACCGAGTATCTCGATGGCAGCCGCGCTATCTTGAGCTTTGAGATGCCTTTGGCCGAAGTAGTGATCGACTTCTACGATCGCCTCAAGTCGGTGTCGCGGGGCTATGCGTCGTTCGATTACGAGCATCTGGCGATGCGGGCTGGCCTCCTGTCTCGGCTCGACATAATGATCAATGGCGAGCCGCTGGACGCGCTCTCCGTGATCATCCATCGCGACAAAGCCTATGAGTGGGGCCGGCAGCTGTGCACTAAGCTCAAAGAGCTGATTCCACGGCAGATGTTTGAGGTGGTCATCCAAGGGGCCGTGGGGAGCAAGGTGATCGCCCGCGAGGTCGTCAAGCCATTCCGCAAAAATGTGACGGCCAAGTGCTATGGCGGCGATGTGACCCGCAAACGCAAATTGCTTGAAAGGCAGAAGGAAGGCAAAAAACGCATGAAGCAGTTTGGGAAGGTGGAAATTCCCCAGGAAGCGTTTTTGGCCGCCCTCAAGATGGAAGCCTGATTGACGAGCAAGAAGCGTACTGGCCGTCCCTGTCACCCTAATAATCCCGCAAAATAATAATGGCGTTGGGTCTCTATATCCACGTGCCGTTTTGCCCCCAACGGTGTCCGTACTGCGCCTTTGCTACGGTCGTTGGTCAAGGGGAGCGGCACGGCCCATATACCGAGGCGATCTGCCGCGAGATTGAGTCTTGGGCGCATTTGTCCGGGCCGGTGGATACTCTGTTCTTGGGCGGCGGCACCCCCAGCCAAATTGAGGCGGTGCTAATTGGGCAGATGCTGGAGGCGGTTCAGCGTCATTTGGGGACTCATCCCGACGCGGAAGTTGCGGTTGAAGTCAACCCCGGGACTGTGGACCGCGAGAAATTTGCCATGCTCAAGGAGTTGGGGTGCAATCGCATCAGCATTGGCGCGCAGGCTTTTCGCGCTGCGGCTCTGCGGTCTTTAGGCCGGCAGCATAGTGCGGCCGATGTCGAAAGGGCATATATAGCGGCTAGAGCGTCCGGTTTTGCCAATGTGAGCTTGGACTTGGTGGCCAATGTACCCGGAGTCTCAGAGTCCAGTTGGCACTTTAGCGTTGAGCGGGCTATCGCCTTGGCCCCAGAGCACCTTTCTATCTATAGCCTCACCATTGAAGAAGGCGCGGTCTTTGCCCAACGACAACGGCAGGGCCTGCTGAAACCCGTTGCGGACGACCGGCAGGCTCGCACCTTGGCATGGACCGACGCTCGGTTAGTAGAGGCTGGCTATGAACACTACGAGATTTCAAACTACGCTCGTCTTGGCTTCCGCTCGCGCCACAACTGGGGCTATTGGACGGGCGTTCCTTATTTAGGGGTTGGGCTGGGGAGCCATAGCTTCCTCGCGGGGAAGCGATTTTGGAATACCCGCGATCTCAATGCCTATCTCGACGCAATGCACCAAGGCCGGTCGCCGCGGGCCGGGGAAGAGACCATAGCCCCGGACACGGCCCGTCGGGAACGTCTATGGCTGGGGTTGCGCACCATCGAGGGGATTGAATTGACCGCAGAAGAGGTCGGTCGCGTAGAAGGCAGTACGCGCCTTGCCGATTTGGCGCAAGCGGGATACGTTGCGCTCGAGGGCCGTAGATTGCGTTTGACGCGGGCGGGGTTTTTGCTGGCTGACGCCCTGAGTTTGGAGTTGGACCGGATCGTGGAAGAGGGGCAATAGGACGCAAAAGAAAAGGCCGTTTCCCAAAGGAAACGGCCTTTTTAGTGGTGGGGGGAGCAGGATTTGAACCTGCGAAGGCATAAGCCAACAGATTTACAGTCTGCCCCGTTTGACCACTTCGGTATCCCCCCGTCGGCCCATGCTCAGGTGCCGCTGGCCAGCGTTTTAAGCACTTGGTGCCGCGAAGGATGGCGCAGCTTGCTGAGTGCTCGCTCTTTGAGCTGGCGGATGCGCTCGCGCGTGAGATTCATCATGTTGCCGATTTCCTCGAGAGTCAGAGCCTCGTTGCCGTCGAGGCCAAAGTAGAGCCTGATGATGCGCAATTCGCGCTCCTCGAGGGTTTCCAATGCCGTTTCGAGTTGCTCCCGGGCCGATTCGCTCAAGACATCGGCGTCTGGGGCGGCGGCCGTGTTGTCGGCCAAGGTGTTGAGCAGGCTGCGCTCGTCGTCGTCGGTAAAGGATTCGTCGAGCGAACACACGGCGCGTGCGCTGAGGATGGTCTCTAGAACCTCTTCGGCCGGGACTTCGAGCTCAGCGGCGATTTCCTCTATGGCAGGCTCGCTGGCGCGATGTTGGCCCAATTTGCGCGAGGCTTTGGAAATATCCTTGAGTAAGCTGACTTTGTTGAGAGGAAGGCGCACGGTGCGCACGTGCTCGGCGAGGGTTTGGAGAATGGACTGGCGAATCCACCAAACCGCATAAGAAATGAACTTGTAGCCCTTGGTGCCGTCGAAGCGGTCGGCCGCCGTGATGAGGCCGAGATTGCCGGCGCTAATCAGGTCGGAAAGGGACAACCCGCGGTTTTGGTATTTCTTGGCCACATCGACGACAAACCGCAAATTGGCGCTGATCATTTCTTCGCGGGCATGCATATCGCCGTTCTTGATGCGATCGGCCAGTTCCACTTCGCGCTCTCTCGAAAGGGGCGTGGACTCAGCAATGTCGTCGAAATAGAGTCGCAGCGTGTTTTCCTCGTCGTGCAGATTGTGCATAGAGCCTCTCATCTTTGACGTCCAAAGGAGCTGCCAGCGCGGCAGATCGTATGCAGGTGTAGGCGAAACTTCCTAATTGTACATAAGGAACAATACTGCGTCAAGTCGTTTGCAAGGGGCCGTGCAGGTCTCAAGCGAGGCGGCGGTACTCGCCGGCCTCGTCCCAATCCACTAGGCTGCGGCCGTTTAGGTCCCAGACGACTTGGCCAGCGCGCAGCGTTAGTTCGCATTCGAGTTTTTGCCGGCCGGCCAGGCGCGCCCGCCCGGAATCGACAAAAGCAAAATCCCCCTCGTGCAGGGCAAAAGCCGCTAGGTCGGCTTCGGCCCCAATACTGAGGTGGCCCAGCTGGGGGCGTCCGATGACCTCGGCCGGTTTGTGGGTTGAGCGATAGACGACCTCTTGGAGCGGCATGCCGAGGTTTAGGAACTTGGACATAGTTATGGGCATGGTGGCGTTGGGCAGCATGCGGCTGGCCTTGTGTAAGTCCGTGCTGATGGTGTCTGGGGGAAAGTTTTGGGCCATGGCGGGCACGGCAATGCGAAACCAGAAGGAGCCGTTGCCGTGCCCGGTGTCGAAGACGATGCCGCGCTGGCGGGAGTGGCGCACATAGTCGGCGACCCGGTTGTCCGCGTCGAGCAGGGGAATGTGGGCGGCGTAGAGGTGGGTGTGGATGTCCCCGGGACTCATGCGGTCGAGCAATTCTTCGTACGAACGAGTGGGTTGCGGGGCGAAGTCGATCATGGCGATGGAATCGCTTTGGCGGGCCGCGGCGATCGCGCCGCCAGCCGACTCCCAACCCGGGCCGCCAAAATGGGCGGACTTGGCGCCGACGACGCAATCGCGGTATTGCTCAATGGCCGCGGCGCAGCGCGTGGGGTCCATTTCGCGGACGTCTTGTTCGGGCGGGCCGGTCATGCCCGCGCCGACGATATTGACAAAGGCCAAGACGCGGGTCTGAGCGGGGTCAATGATGGAGTGCTTGAAGTCGGCAAAATCCTTCCAGCCAGCCCCGCCGGTATCTACTACGGTGGTCACCCCGCAGGGTAAGGCGTGCGGATCGGGAAAGAGCCAGCCTTGATACCCCCCATAGACGTGGACGTGAATGTCGATCAGGCCCGGGGTGACATAGAGGTTGGACACGTCGATGACCTTGGCGGAACGGCCCTCGATGCGGTCGGCAACCGCCGCGACTAGCCCGTCTTTGATGGCAATATCGGCTGGGCCGTTGAGGTCGTTTTTAGGGTCGATCAGGTGCCCCCCTTGGAGGATGAGATCAAAGGTGCTGCTCATAATGGCCGTCCTTTCGTGGGTGGGCCGTGGATTGGAAGCAGGCTCGTAGAATAATCAGCGGGGCAAGGTGGGATCAAGGGCGGGTCTCGCATTGCACAGAGCGGGTTTTTTTGGCAGATTTTCTCGGTCTAACAACTGCCTTTAACTTTCAGGAGGAATACATGGTACGCACTGTGAAAGTAGCCGTCACCGGGGCCGCTGGCCAAATCGGCTACGCCCTATTGCCGCGGCTGGCCTCGGGCGAGGTCTTCGGCCGCGATGTCCGAATTTCGCTGCACTTGCTGGAGATTACTCCGGCGCTCAAAGCCCTAGAAGGCGTGGTCATGGAGCTCGACGACTGCGCCTTTCCGCTCCTCGACCGCATCGAGATCACCGATCGAGCCGAAGTCGCCTTTGACGGAGTCAACTGGGGGCTGCTGATTGGCTCCAAGCCGCGCGGTCCCGGCATGGAGCGGGGCGACTTAATCCGGGAAAACGGGCCGATATTCGTCGGCCAAGGTCAGGCGCTCGCCCGGGCCGCGGCCGATGTGCGGGTCTTGGTGGTGGGCAATCCGGCCAATACGAATGGCTTGATCGCCATGACCCACGGTCACGAGGCCGGCATCCCCCGCGACCGCTTCCACGCCATGACCCGATTGGATCAAAACCGCGCCCAAGCCCAGCTCGCCAACAAGGCCGGGGTCAAGGTCGCGGCGGTGACCAACATGGCCATATGGGGCAACCACAGCGCCACCCAGTACCCGGATGCCGAGAACGCGCGGATTGAGGGACGCCCGGCGCACGACGTCATAGGCCACCGCGCTTGGTTGCGCGAGGAATTTATCCAAATCGTCCAGCAGCGGGGCGCGGCCGTCATCGCGGCTCGCGGCTTGTCGTCGGCCGCGTCGGCCGCCAATGCCGCGCTCGACCACATCGCCAGCGTTGAGAACGCCACGCCGGCCGGCGACTTTTTCTCGGCGGGCGTCTATTCGGATGGCAGCTACGGGATTGACGAGGGGTTGATGTTCTCCTTTCCCATGCACAGCGACAGCCAAGGCCACTTGGAGATCGTGCAGGGCTTGGAGTTGAGCGACTTCGCCCGCGCAAAAATCAAGGCCACCGAAGACGAGCTCAAAGAGGAACGCGCCGTCATCGCCGATCTCTTGGGCTGATATAGCACCTACTGGGGTTGAGAATCCACTTTGAACAGAGGATTCGCTAAACGGCATCAAGGGCTGTTTTTCGTCCTGCTGGGAGTTGGCACCGCGGCCAGCGACGCCACCGAGCCTGCCTACTGGACGGGTCGGAGCGAACAGGATACCACGTGGCGCGACACGGTGTATGTCGGCGGCGATGTGACGATTGCAGCCGCGGCGACCACCCCCGGCGGCAATTTGAAAGGAGTCTATTATGCGTTGGTTACTGGTTGGGTTGGTTGGGTTGGTGTTGGGCTGCGGGTCAACAAGGTCGATATTGCGCGAAATCACTGGGTCGATAATCACTGCGCCGATACATAGGGAGCTAGACGCCCAAAACGCCCGTACAGAGTTGGAGGAGGAGGGTGTCGCCTACACAAAGGAGGCTTTTTTTGCAGCGGCGGGGGATGGCGACCTTACGGTTGTCAAGCGGTTCGTGGATGCGGGTATGTCGGTTCATACCAGATCCGACCGCTGGCTCTGGACGGCTCTGTTCTTCGCGGCGCGGAACGGTCGTTTGGAGGTAGTGAAATATCTGGTTAAGCAGGGTGCGGACGTGAACGCTACGGACCGATTCGGCGGGATGGCGCGGAACTGGGCGGCAAAGAAAGGTCATAGGGCGGCGGCGCGGTATTTGGAGTCTGTGGGCGGGTAACGGGCCGCTCATTAGGGCGGCGATTTAAGGCAAATTTATTATGGCGGTCGTTGGGGGCGTTGGGGCGTTGCCGACGGTGACCGCGGCGTTGGTGCTCCAAACGCCTTGACTTCCTGACCGGCAAGCCCTTATCTGTGTGTGCGTCATCTTCGGCGCACCCTTGTTTGGGGTTGGGCGGTTCCGCAAGCACAGCGGGCCACCCTACAAAAGGCCCCTTGCAAGGTTTCCTACCATCCCAAACGAGGAGATTGAACGATGCGCTTTACTGCTTTACTGCTTGCGTGGGGGCTTCTACGGGCTTACAGGATAGCACCGGGGGCGCGGGCAAAGCGGCGGCGGTTCGGCCATCCTCTTGGGGCGCGATTAAGGCGTTGGTACGCGAGGAGTAAGTAAGGGAATTATATACTTGTACTTGATCAAGCAAAGTCAAGTATATAATTCCCAAATATGACGACGGTGGGCGCCGAATGCGCCTTATGCGTCAGTTACCAATTTATTGTGACGCCTCTGTCTATCAAGTATCTGATATGTATGTTACTAGTAGTAGCCACATACTTATTACCAGGACCAGAGCCGTCGTTGACCTTTCTCATCCCCAGCCGTTCCAAGTTGGGCAGACAAGTCAACGGACTCAGATCTGAAATCGTGTTGGAGCTCAGGTCTAGGAATGTCAATTTGGTCAGACTGGCCGCCAACGTACTCAGACCACTATCCCTAATCCCGGTGTCGTTCAACTTCAGCCATGTCAATTTGGTCAGACTGGCCAACGGAGTAACCTTCCCCTCAAGAGGGTTACCAGTTACAGTCAGGCGTTTCAAGTTGGTCAGATTGGCCAATGGACTCACATCCGAAATCGAGTTGGCGTACAGATGCAGGGATTCCAACTTGGTCAGACTGGTCAGCGGACTCAGATCCGAAATCGTGTTGAAGTTCAGATTCAGGACTTCCAACTTGGTCAGACTGGTCAGCGGACTCAGATCCGTAATGCTGTTGCCGCTCAGAGACAGCCATTCCAATTTGGTCAGGTAGCCCAGCAGACTCACATCCGTAATCTGGTTGCCGCCCAGATCCAGCGTGTCCAAATTCGTAGCGTAATCGAGGCCGGTCAAGCTCTGAATGCCTCTATCACGCGCGTTGAGCGTGGTCAGGGAATCCATTTGCGCCACGGTGATCGGGATAGGCACAGACGGGATATTCAACGCCGCCATGAGTGCCTCTCCCACCGCAGCTTTTAGATTGGAGTCGGCAAACGCAACGGGGGTCGTTGTTGGATCGTCTGGCTCTGATAGGTCAACAACTGGGTCTTGCGCGGTCAGGTGGGTTTTGCCGGCAGCTTGGGGGGCTACGGGCGAGGTGTCGGACGAGCAGCCCATCCAAACACCGACGAAGCCCAAGAGGGCGAACCCGAGCAGGGTTTTGAGGGATTTTGACATGGTCGTTTCTCCTTTATGAAGGGGTTAATGGCGCGACACTCGCTTTGAGCGGGCCTTGTCCATAGAGACTATTCACGCAGCCGCTTTTGTCAATCTGTTTGTTTCTGCGGCTGGCTGGTACAGCTTGAGGCGTCAAAATCGCTTACGGGTCAAGCGCATAAACGATTTTGGTCTCTGGCGTGGGTTTAGCTGGGGACGAATTGTGCGAATTGTGGCTTTTTTGCGAATCTTGGCGTTCCCAGTGTCTGCGAAGTTCGGCCAGCACGTCAATATCGGCGTGGTTTGGCAATTTGCTATCTGTTGGTTCTTCCTTCTTCTCAGAACTTTCTTTAGTGGGAGGCATTAACAGATAGCAAATTGCGGCAGCGACTGGCTGGTATAGCGTGGGGCGCGGCCAAGGCCCTGACGTCGGTCGAGTGGGACGCGGACATCCCGCCCGGCACACGCCTTGAGTTGCGTAGCCGCACCGGCGGGGAGGTCGTCGAGAATGTTCACTACTTCGACAAGAAGGCAACGCCCGCCGCATCATATTCGAGAGGGGCTGCGTTGTCTGTATGCCCAGCGGAGTGGGGCGGTATTACCCGGTGGAGCTAACGGCATTATGAGCCAGCATACAAATTTCCTCCCTATCCAATATCGGCGGCATCAAGTGCTGTGGTTCGTCCTGCTCCTGTTGGGAGTTGGTGCTGTGGCCAGCGACGCCACCGAGCCGGCCTACTGGACGGGTCGGATCGAACAGGACACCACGTGGCGCGACACGGTGTATGTCGGCGGCGACGTGACGATTGCAGCCACGGCGACCTTGACGCTGGCTCCCAATACGCAGGTTCTCTTTCTGCCCTACCGCGATGATGCCCGAGGCGGCTTGGACTCGACCCGTGCGGAACTGACCGTCGAAGGGCGGCTGGCGGCGCATGCCGGGGGCATCGTCTTTCGTTCGGCGGATGCAGGTTCGTGGGGGGCGGATTGGTATGGCGTTGTCGTTGAGCGGGGCGGGCGAGCCGATGTATCTCACGCCGCGATACGAGATGGCTTGCGGTGCGTGTATGCTAAACGAGGTGGGTTCGTCAGGATGGACGCTCTTGCCTTTGCCAACTGCGGGAAGCCGACCCATCAACGCGAAACAAAAATCGCATCCCCGATGAACCAACCATTTGAGAGACAAGAGATTGCGATTCATATCAGTGGAGAGCACGAGGCGGTGATTTCGGCTCTGTTGGCGGCGGCTGACGAGGAGACGCCGGTTACAGGGATCGCCGAGTTGGATTCTCTGGCGGCCACCTACGGCCTGATTGGGATATATCGCAGGGGTAGAATGTCCCCTTTTTATGGGTATCAGTTTCGGCTGACGTTTCCGCCGGGTTCGGATAGGGCCGCCATTGCCGGAGATTATGGGAACGTACCCTATATACACTTGGCCAGTCAACGCTCCAAGTTGGTCGGTCGAGTTGCGGGTAAGTTATTCGTTGGTACTCTTATGGGTAGTGCTGTCTTTGTGGGGGTGAGAACATTGACTTCTGACCGGGTCGCTACTGTCGCTTGGGTTGGCTATCCGATTGGAGTGGGGCTCGGGACCAGCTTATTTGATAGACACGATTATTATCGATCCTTGGTCTTTTCAATAGGCGGCAGCTTCTTAGGGATTGGGATCAGTGCTGCACTAGTCCACAGCTATCGAATTTTGGACCCATACAGTGCCATTGGGCTCGTTATGATCACTTTGCCTGTCACGGCCACGTTGGCGTCCGAGTTGTTTCGCAGGCCCCCGGAGTCTGACCGCTTCTCGGTAGGTCTGGTGCCAGACGCCCGAGGGAACTGGTCGGCCAGAGTTACCTTGCGGTTTTGAACCGAGCCGCAAGATAGGCTCCCTTGCGGTCGGTGCCTTGGTTGGCGTTGGGCGGGCCGGATGCCGGTGCGTTTGCTTGCAGGCGAGCCTCCACGCTGCAACCACAATGTTTTGCCTAGGAGGCATCATTCTCGCAAACGGACGTCACCCCGTATTCCCGCAAAAGAACGTCACCCCGTGCTCCGACACGGGGCGGGAATCCAGTCTTGAACGATGTAGAACTGCTATGTTCCAGCACCCCGAACGCTACCAAGCCAACCACCACTATGTCACCGCGGCCGGTGCCGACTTAGTGGAGGTCTTGAACCCCCAAGCTGGCGAGCGCGTCCTCGACTTGGGCTGCGGCACGGGTCAACTGAGCGCCCAAATTGCCGCGGCCGGGGCTGAGGTCGTTGGCCTCGACCGATCGGCCGAGATGGTCGCCGCGGCCCGCGCACAGTTCCCGAACCTGTCTTTCGCCGTCGGCGATGCAAGGGATTTTTCCTTTGCCGAGCCGTTCCATGCGGTCTTTTCCAACGCAGTGCTGCACTGGGTCCAGCCGCCGGAGGCTGCGCTTGCGCGGATTGCCGCCGGGCTGGAGCCGGGCGGTCGTTTGGTCGCCGAGTTGGGCGGGGCGCGGAACGTGGCCACCATCAGCCGAGGGCTGACGGACCAGTTGGCCGCTCGGGGCTTTTATCCGCCATGGCCTTGGTATTTTCCCCGCTTGGGGGAGTACGCCCAGCTCGTGGAGCAGGCCGGGCTGCGCGTTGCGTCCGCCAGCCACTTTCCCCGTCCAACGCCCCTCGCCGGCGAGAGCGGGTTGCGCGATTGGCTGGAGATGTTTGCCGCGCCGCTTATTGCAGGCGTCCCTCCGCCGCAGCGCGAAGAATTGTTGGCAGCGGTGGAGGACGCCGTCCGCCCGGCATTGTACGGCGCTGGGGGCTGGTGCGCCGACTACTGGCGGCTGCGCCTAGTCGCCTACCGAGAGTAACTCTCTGCCTAAAAGGAGATTTTCTATGACTGAAACGTGGCGCGGAATTATGCCGATTGTGGTCACCCCCTTTACCGATGGGTACTCGCTAGACGAACCGGCCTTGCGGGACTTGGTCGCCTTCAGCATTGAAGCGGGAGCCACCGGCTTGGTGGGACCGGCCAATGCCAGCGAGTTTTCCACCCTGTCCGACGAGGAACGCCGCCGCTGGATCGAGATCGTCGTGGCCGCGGCCGCTGGGCGAGTGCCGGTCGTGGCTTCGGTCACGTCTGGCCATGCCGTGCCGGCCGTGGCCCTCGCCCAGTTTGCCCAATCCGCCGGAGCCGACGGGATCATGTCCATGCCGCCGCATGTCCTGCGCGTAGATCAAGCAGGCTGCTATGCCTTTTACCAGCAGTTGGCGGCCGCGGTTGCGATTCCGATCTGCGTACAGAATTTTGACGCGCCGGTCGGGACGCCCATGAGCGGCGAGCTGTTGGGGCGGATGTGCCGCGAGCTGGAGGGCGTTGCTTACATCAAGGAAGAGACCGTCCCCGAGCCTTGGCAGGTCAGCCGCACGCTGGCGCTGGCCGGCGCGGCCTGCAAGGGCGTGTTGGGGGGCAAAGGGGGGGTCTATCTGCTCGACGAATACCGGCGCGGCGCCTGCGGCAATATGCCCGGCTGTCACGTGACCGACGCCATGGCCGCGATCTGGGCTGCCCTCGAAGCGGGCGACGACGCGACCGCGCGGGCGCGCTTTTATCGGATCCTGCCGCTGATGAACTACGAGCGGCTCTACGGGCTGGCGATCTACAAGTGGATTCTACAAAAGCGCGGGTTGATCCGCTCGGGGGTTTGCCGCGCCCCAGTGCCTGTCCTCGACCGCGACGCCCTGACCGAGCTGGAGATCATCTGGTCTGAGGTCGCGCCGCTTTTGCCGGGGTGATCGGCGGAATCTGCCCGGCCTGATGAAGGGCGCGGGCGCTGACGCCCAAGACGCCGAGGAATCCTTCGGAATCGCGGTGGTCAAAGTCGCCGATGGCCTCCATGGAAGCGGTGTCCTCGCTGTAAAGCGAGTGCGGGACCTCGCGGGCGGCGTCAAAGGAGGCTTGGCCCTTGTAGAGCGAGACGGCAATGGTTCCGGTGGCGAGTTGATTAAAGTGCTCGATGAGCTTCCAACTCGCTTGGGTCGCGGTGTCAAACCAATAGCCTTGGTAGATCTGCTCGGCGATAAACTCCGAGACAACGGCAAAAATCCGCCGCGCCCGGCGATCGAGCACGAGCTGGAGCAAGTACTCGTAGCACTGGCCGAGCAGGGCGAGGGCCGGCGCTTCATAGACGCCGCGCGACTTGATGCCCACGAAGCGGTTTTCCACCGCGTGTAAGCCAATGCCGACCCCGTGCCGCCCGGCCACGGCGTTGCTCTGCTCAATGGCTGCGACTAAGCCGACAGCGCGGCCGTTGATGGCGACCGGGACGCCGCGTTCAAAGCGCACGGTAAAAACCTCGGCTTGGTCTGGGGCCTGCGGCGGGAAGCAGCCCATGCCGGGCGCGATCAGGCTGGCCGCGGTGTCTAAGGCTTCGAGTTGGCCGGCTTCGTGGGTCAGCCCGAGCATGTTGGCGTCCGTGGAGTAGGGCTTGTCCGGGGTGGCGGTTATGGGCAGGCCGTGCTTTTGGCAATACGCGATCATTTCGCGGCGTCCGCCAAAGTGTTGCAAGAAGGCCGGGTCGCGCCAAGGAGCGTACACCGCAATGGACGGGGCGAGCATTTGCGCGGCCAGTTGGAAGCGGACTTGGTCGTTGCCGCGCCCGGTGGCCCCGTGCGCCAACACTTGGATGCCGCGCTCCTGTAAGTGGGGCAACATGCCGGCCACGGTCACGTGCCGGGCGATGCCGGTGGTGTTCCAATAGCCCCCCTCGTAGCGGGCTTGCGCTTGGACCAGTTGGATGCCAGCGCGGCAAATGGCCTCGCGGCGGTCGTCGAGGATCACGTCAGCCGCCCCACAGGCCCGCATCCGCCGCCCGATGTCTTCGACGCGCTCCTCGTCGGGCTGGCCCAGATCGGCGGTATAGGAGACGACTTCTACCCCTTGGGACTGGAGCCAATGGGTGATGGTGCAGCTATCGAGGCCCCCGGACGCGGCCAGCATCACGGTTTGGCTTTTTAGATCGGTGCTATTCATGGTTGCGGTTGCTCCTTGGAGAAAGTGCGGACGCACAGTATGGGCGCGTAAAAATATAATAAATAATAATTCTTAATCAAGAATAATTATTACAAAAGGCCCTTGGCCTTATCTTGACAGTTTTCACCCATGCGAATATCATTAACGAATGCTCATTGACGCGCATAATCACCCCAACTGGCACGGGTTTAACGCCGCCAAAATCCTGCGTAACATGGACGAGCAGGGCATCGACCAGATGTGGCTGTTCTCGTGGGAGGTCCCGGCCGATGAATACCCGCCTTCGTATCACCCGGTGTTGCCGCCCACCGGCGTCGGCATTCCCTTTGAAGATGTGCTCGCAGTCGGCCGGGAAGCGCCCGACCGCTTTGTCCTCGGCTACATGCCGCATCCCAAGCGGCCCGACGCGGCCGATCGGCTCAAGGCCGCGGTCGAAATCCACGGCATCCAAGTCGCCTCCGAGCTGAAGGTGCGCCTGCCGTTTGACGATCCAGACGCGCTGCGCCTATACGAGGCGTGCGGCGCGTTGCGCTTGCCCATTACGATCCATCTCGACTATCCAATTGACCACGGCCGCGGCCAGTACCCGCGCCCAAACTGGTGGTACGGCGGTAGCCTCGACGCGCTTGAACGCGCGGTCGCAGCCTGTCCACACACGGTCTTTATCGGCCATGCGCCGGGGTTTTGGGCGCATATTTCCGGGGACGGTCGCCACGCCGAGGAGAGCTACCCGAGCGGCCCGGTGCTGCCGAATGGGCGCTTGGCCCCGATGATGCGCCAGTACCGCAACCTATACGCCGATCTGTCGGCCGGGTCGGGTTTGCGCGCCCTGCAAAGGGACCGGAGCTTTGGCCGCGATTTCCTCCTCGAATTTCAGGACAAATTGCTCTTTGGCCGCGACTGCTTCAACGCCCAGCTCATGGATTTTCTGCGCACCTTGGCGCTGCCGGCGGCCGCCTTTGACAAGATCGCCTACCAAAACGCCGAGCGCCTCTTGTCCTCCTACCTAGATGCGCCGTGAAGACGACCGCGAGCTAATATGGGGATCTGGGAGGCCGCGGGCCTGATGGTCCTATCCTTCGCGCTGCTGGCCAAATGCGCCGACTATCTGGTCGAAGGTGCCATTGATATTGCGCGCTATCTCCGCGCCCCCCCGATCTTGATCGGCATCGTCATCGTCGGCATTGGCACCACCGCGCCCGAGTTGGCGGTCTCGGTGACTGCGGCCCTCAGCGACTCGCCCGAAGTGGCGCTGGGCAATGCCGTGGGATCGGTCATTTACGACGACGGCTTGGCCCTGCCCATGGCCGCGCTTTTTGCCCCCGCCGCCATTGCCATCGACCGCGTCGTGCTGCGCTCGGCCGCGATTTTTCTCATCACCGTCGATCTAGTGGCTTGGTACATGGCCGCCGACGGGACGCTGGCTCGGGTGGAGGGCGGCGCGTTGGTCGGGCTTTTTGTCCTATACCTTATATATTCGTTCTGGGAGCAGAAGCAGCGGCCGCGCCCCGCGCTGGACGAGGAGGAGGCCGCCCGGCGCAGCCTCGGGCGGGTAGCGTTGCTGTTTGGCGGCGGCTTGGCCGGCGTGGTCGTCAGCAGCCACTTTATCGTCGAGGCGACCCCGGTGGTGGCCAAGGCGTTGGGGCTGCCGGACGTGGTCATCGGCTTGGTGGTCGTGGCCTTGGGCACTTCGATCCCCGAGATCGCGACCTGCATTGTCGCGGCTGGCAAAGGCCAAGGGGCTTTGGCCGTGGGCAATATCCTCGGGGCCGACATCCTCAACATCTGCTGGATCGCCGGCGCGTCGGCCTTGGCCAACCCGCTGGTGGTCCCGGCCGACGTGGTCCAGTTCATGTTCCCGTGGATGCTGGCAATCGTCGTGGCGATGCTCGGGTTGATGCGCTACGGCTATTCGTTGAGCCGCTGGAAGGGCTTGGTGTTGTTGGCGTTGTGCATGGCTTACTTGATCGCACTGTTCGCGACCAATCCCGGCGCGCTGACGCCGGGCCTTGAGAAAGGAGTGTAGTTTGGATCTGGGACTCAAAGACAAAATTGCCCTAGTTACCGGGGCTAGCCGCGGCATTGGCAAGCGCATTGCCGCGGCCTTGGCCGCCGAGGGAGCGCGGCTTTGCATCTGTGCCCGCGGCGCGGATGCGCTGGCCGAAGCGGCCGCCGACTTAACTGCCCGCGGTGCCGAAGTGGAGGCCACCGCGCACGATGTGACCACGCCGGAGGGCGCGATCGCCGTGGTGGCCGCGGCCAACCAGCGCTTTGGCGGCCTCGACATTGTCGTAAACAACGTCGGCGGAGCCAAGTGGACCCCCTTTGTCGAGATCGACGATGCCGAGTGGAACGACAGCATCAACTTGAGCTTTCTCTCGGCCGTGCGGGTGAGCCGGGCGGCCATGCCCTTGCTCGAAGCGCGCGGGGGCGGCAGCATCGTCCACATCGCCTCGATTTTTGGCCGCGAAACCGGAGGGCCTATCGCGTACAATGCCGCCAAGGCCGCGCTGATCAGCTTGGGGGCCAATTTGGCGATTGAAGCAGCGCAAAAGAACATCCGCGTCAACACCGTGGCCCCGGGTTCCATTCTCTTTCCCGGAGGGAGCTGGGAGCGGCGGATGAAGGAAAATCCAGCGCAAATCCAAGCCTTTATCGACGCCAACCTGCCCTTTGGCCGCTTTGGCTCCCCAGAGGAGGTCGCGGATGTGGTGGCCTTCTTGGCGTCCGACCGAGCGCAATGGGTGACGGGCGCCTGCATCAATGTCGATGGGGGGCAATCCAAGTCCAATATGTAATCGCACTGACAGCTAACGCCGTCCGCTTTACCCTCCCACCCTTCCGCCGCTTGGGAGCGGGCAGGAGAGCAGGGAGTATTCGCCTCGGATTACAGCGAGGCCCCAGCGGGCAATGTTCCGTGCCGCATTGAGATCGGCGTGGGAACGGTGCCCACAGTCTTTGCAGGCGAAATCATCTTGGCGTCGTATCCCGATATGCAGACAGTTCGAGCAGGTTTGAGAGGTATAGCGCGGGTCGATATAGACCATGCGGACCCCGGCCTGCTTGGCTTTGTATTCAACAAACTGCTGCAACTGGTAAAACGCCCACGAGTTCAACCTCCGCCGGTGCGCTTTGCGAACCCGGCAGCGGTCGCGGATGCCCTTGAGCTGTTCAAAGACAATGGCCACCCCTTGCTTCAATGCGAAGGAAACCAAGTGTTTGCTAATCTCGTGGTTGATCTGTTTCTGGTGACGACGCTCCCGACCCGAAAGCCGTTTAAGGGCACGGCGGCAGGCTTTGCGCGTTGCCTTGGTGCCCCGATGTGCCTTCGCTTGCAACCAAGCCCGAACATCGGCTCGGTGCGAACGATAGTCAGCAAGGTCTGTTCCCTGAAACTGGTGTCCTGCGGAATCAGTAGCGAGGTGACGGAGACCCAAATCAACGCCGAGGGTGGCCTTGACATCCGCATCCGAAGGCGGTGCGGGCGCATCCTCAGCAGCGACGATGCTTCTTGTGCTCGTTGCCCCAATCCGCAACGAAGTCGCAGGCTTGGGAAAACGCTTCAAGCGTAGCCTCAATCCGATCTTTGATTGGATGGGGAACGGCGAGCTTACAAGAAAGGGTGCGTATCGTTTCCATACCCTTAAGTATAGTGATCGATAATCCATTACGTAAGGGCTATATTTGCTTTTGTTCAGGGACGCTTTCGCGCCCGTCACAAAAAGCAACTCCTATCCCTCTGCCCGCTAAAGCGAGCAGTTTCACGGAAGGTTTTTTATGAGCGGCTATGCGCGATGGGGGCGTTGGTTGGCGTGGGCGGTGTGCGGGGTCGGCTGGGCGGCGGCCGCGGCGGCCGATGACGCGGTGGCACTCAGACGCCAGTACAACCAAGTATCCGCCAGCATCGACACCCTGGTTCGCCTCTACGGGGGGGACGAGCTGCGCGAATTGGCAAAGCGGCGGGGAACCCCCCGCATCTTGCCGGCCAACTCCAAGCTGGTGCTGATGTTTTGGGCCGACGACGAAGCCGAGCTGTTCCTCAATGGGCAGCGGATCGGGGAAACGCGCCTGACCCCGACCCGAGTCGAAATTCCCGCGGTGTACCTACACAAGTCCAATGTCCTACGCGCCCATTGCTGGGACACGGACCGAGTCGAAAGCGGCTTTATGGCCGGTCTGTACCTACAAGACGGCCGCGGCCGCTTGCGCCGGGTGCTGGCCACCGGCGATGGCCGCTGGCGGGTGGCCGGCCGGCCGGCCGAGCCGCGTTTTTACAACCACAGCTTGCCCGACATTCCCGGGGCCGAAGTCATCTGGGGAACGACCCTGTTTGGCGAGGTCGAATTAGAGGCGCGCTTTGACGCCGGGCACTTGGCGCGTGCGGCGCGCCGGCGGCCGCTCACCGGCGTGGGCGGGGCCGCGCAGCAGCAGAATATGGAAACCCATCTGGTCGTCAGCCGGTTGGTGCGCCTGCAAAAGCAACGCGACGAATTGGCGCGCAAGCTCCAAGCCCGCCGCAGCCCGACCTCGGACGTGCTCTATCGGGGGTTCATTCGCGGGCGATTGGCTTTTTCTTTGGGCAAAGCGGACAAACTGGCCGAAGTCGAAAGCATTGACGCAGCCAAAAAACTGCTCGCTTGGACCGAATCCCTGCCGGCCGCGCAACGCGAATTGGTTTTCCCCAAAAAGCAGGCCCTCAAGGGCGCGACCCACGTGGTGCCGCAGCGCGCCGTAGGCCGCACCGTGCGCGGGGGCGCAGACCGCCGGCGAGATTACGCGCCCCCGGCCGGCCGCGGCGCGACCCAAGGCGAGGGGCGTGCGACCGGGGCGGGGGCGGCTCGCTCGGCTGCTCGGAGCGTCCTCAGGGGTAGCAGCGTGCCGTGGGAACTGTGGGGGATTGCGACCGGCCTGCTGTGCTACTTAGGGGTGGTCAGTCGGCAGTGGTGGAAGCTCTTCCGGGCGAAGGGATGGACCGCTTGAACGACGAGTTAATCCTAGGCAGCAGCGTTCTGTTGGTGCTGGCCAGCGGCGTCAGCGCGAGTTGGTTGCAGATGCGCCGGGCCCGGCGCATGCGCCAGCACGACGAAAAGTACTCCCTGACCGTGCCCCGCCTGCGGTTCCTCGCCAGCGGCATCGGTTTGCTGACCGGGGGTATCGTCGGGGCGTTGGCCGCTTATTACCTGTTCTTCAACCCGCAGCCAGCGAGTGTTTTTGCTTGGATTGGCCGCCTCTCATACGCGCTGATCGCGTGGGCGGCGGGCGGCCATCTGTTGAGCTTGGCCCACATTAGTTTGCACCTTCGCCGCGAGGAAAGGGCTTGGGGGAATCACGGCGACACCAGCCCTAATACCTTGGGCCGCAAGCGAATGGAGCAGTTGTCAGAGTGGCAGCGTCAGCTTGCCAGCTACAGCGACCGCAAGAGCCGGGACGAGGAGCTGGTGGACGAACTCGTGGGCATTCTCGGCACCCCGCTAACCCACGTCCGCCGCGATCTAGCGAGAATCCCCCTGTACGGCTACTTGGGCACGGTCTGCGGCATCCTGCTGACCGCGCAGGAATTGAGCCAGATCGACGAGGCGACCCAGACCTTTAAGGCCCTCAGCGCCATGGCCGAGGGCTTGGTTTTGGCCTTTAAGACCACGCTCGTCGGCCTCTTGGCGTACTTGCCGCTGCGCAAGCACGCCGACTACCTGGTCCAGCGGCTCGCCCGGCAGGAGGACGCTTGGGTCCGAGCGAGGACGAGCGAGGAATAGAGGAATAGAGGGTTGTGAGCCGCTATCTCAAGCGCCAAGACGCCGAGCTCGAAGAGCACGATATTAGCAAGGAACTCTTTTTGGGGATTATGATGCTGATGTTGAGCTTGGGCATTATGATTCTCAATGCCACGCAACCGGTCTGGCGGGTGCATCGCCACGACCCCCAACCGGGCGATCGGGTCGTGCTGTACACGAGCGCGGCCGTGGGGCTATCGAGCGATGGCTACACCATCGACAGCCCCTTGAGCGAGTGGGAGTTTCGCCGGATGGTGCGCCGCCTCGCCGCCGAACCCGAAGCCAATTTGCATTTATTTCTCAAAGGGGGGAGCCGCGAGAGGCTGGCCAAACACGCGACGTTTGCCGACTCCCTGCTGTCGACCAACCAAGCCGGGGAAAAGGTGCGCTCGGCCGTCTATGTCCACACGTGGTGAGGGCCGAGCTCATTCCTTGAGGATCGCCAAGACGCCCGTGCCACTGGCCAACTCGTTGAGGAACGTGACCTGCACCCCGGCGTCGCCGCGCGTCATTTCGTAGTCATCCCCTTTTCTGAGCTTGCCGTAGTAATCGACGAGGGCCTCGACCTCGCCAGCGAGGGCGATCGTTTGGCCGATGGGCGCGACTTGAGCGCCCGGGCTGTCGCGGCGGATCTTTTTAACCAATTCGTATTGCTTGCGGAACCCGTTGCCAAAGGGGCGGTGCGTTCTGAGATAGCCCTGCTCTATGAGCTGGGGCTCGTTGGCCGCGTAGAGGAACACTGCGTTTTGCACGGCCATTTGGGCTTCAGCCGCGTCTAGCTTGGCCTTAGTCTGGGCCAACTCCTGCTCTAAGCGCCGAATGTGATCGCTCTGGCGGCGGATGCTGCTGTGGGTTTCCAGTAGCTCGCCGTTGAGGCGGTCGGTCTCGGAGCGCAGTTGGGAAATGGTGTAGCGGTCCCCTTGCTTTTCCTCCCTTAGCTGCTCAATTTCGACCTTCAACCGCGCATTGCTCTGCTTGTATTCGGTGGCCAGTTTACTCCAGTGCCGCAGTTCCTTGTTGAGCTTTTGCACGTTTTCGAGGAGCTTGTCGTTCACCTGTTGGGTGCTGTCAACCTGCGCCCGCATGTCGTCGAGCAAGCGGTTGGAGTCGTCGAGCGAGTACGTCAGCGAGTCAATGGCGGCGTTGGCCCGGCCCATGTCGCTTTGCAATTGGAGCAGGAGCCTCTCTTGCTCCTTATCGGTGCAGGCGGCGAGCACTAGGGCGATGCAAGGGATGAGGGTGCGTTTCATATCGGCTCCTTAAGGCGTTGGGGATGTTCTACGGTATAGGCTATCGACTTGCGCCATGGTCTGGTGGAAGTCGTTGGACAGCGCGCTCAGGCTGCGGGCGAGGGCATCGAGGGTTTGGGCCGAAAGCGTTTGGGTCTCGCGGGCCGCGGCGATTTTGTCTAAAATCGCTTGCTGATTGCGCTGCAAGGCCGCGGTTTGCTCTTGCAGGCGGGTCAACTCCCGGTCGAACTGACCAAGCTGCGCCTGCACGTTAGCCGAGGAACGCGCTTGGGTGTCGGCGAGGGTTTGGTAGCGCGCGTCCTCTTGCTCGAAGCGTTCTTTGAGCTGGCGGTCGGTGTCGGCTTGGTAGCGCAGCCGCTCCTTGCGCTCGGCGTCCATTCTGTTTTGCAGCGCGTTGTTGCGATCGATTTGGTTGGCGAGTTGGTTGCGGGTGCGCTTGTGGTGGTCCTTTTCGTTTTGCAGCAGGGTGCGGATCTCAAATTCAGAGGCGGTCAGATTGGCTTTTTCTTCTAGCTGGCCAATCAGCCGGGTGCTCAGCTCGGAGAGGCGAGCGGAGAAGTCCTCCATTTGGCCCTCTAGCTGAGAGCGGTGCTCCTTTTGCCGCTCGTGATTGATAAACAGCACCAAGCCCGTGACACAGCCGACGACGACGGTGGTGTACGCGGCGAGGATCAACACGTGCTTGCGCTCAAAGGGGTCCGCAATGCGGAGCAGGATCCAAAACCCGCCCCAAACCAAGAGGATGCTTCCCAACAGTGCCGCGATGATGACGTTCACAGGACCTCGACCCGATAGTGCAATAGACCTAAAGTATATTATATAAGTAATATAGCAGCCCGTAGGGGCGCAACCAGCACAACAGGGAGGTGCTTATGCAGCGGAAGGTCGCCGCTATTGACGGCCGAGGCCGAGGGGTCTGTCTAGAGGAAGCCATGCCCGCCCTCGGCCCCGGCGAGGTAAAGGTTCGGGTGGAAGCGTCGTTGATCAGCCCGGGGAGCGAGCTAGGGCGGGTGGGGGCCATGCGGGAAAACCCCCAACCCGACCGGCCCCCGCGTCCTTTTGGCTACAGCAACGCCGGCGTCGTCGAGGAGGTCGGCGCGGGCGTAGAGCAATTCGCGGTGGGGCAGGGCATCGCCTGCATGGGGGGCGGATACGCCCTGCACGCCGATTGGGCCTGTGTGCCGCAGAATTTGTGCGCGGCCATTCCCGCCGGCGTTGGCTTTGCCGAGGCCGCGTCCGTGCATTTGGCAGCCACCGGATTGCACGCGGTGCGGCGCACCGCCCCGTTGTACGGTGAAAACGGGATCGTCGTAGGCTTGGGGTTGGTCGGTCAGTTCACGGCCCAGTTTGCCCAGTTGAGCGGCTGCCACGTCTTGGGGGTCGATCGCTGGGCGCGTCGGCGCAGCATCGCCCGGCAGGTGGGCGTAGAGGACGTCGTCGATCCGGCCGCGCAGGACGTGGTCGAGCGGGCCGGGGCGTTCACCCGAGGCTACGGCATGGATTTCGGCGTCGTGGCCTTTGGCGGCGAGGCCAGCGCTGCGTTTGCCGCCATGTACCAGAGCCTAAAGCAAGCGCCGGATACGCATCGCTTGGGGCGCATCGTCCTCGTGGGCGGAGCGCGGGTCGCGCACGGCTTTGGGGCCGCGCTGGGCAACGTGGATGTGCGGAGTGCAGCGCGCACCGGCCCCGGCTATCACGACCCCGAATACGAGCGCGGCCCCGCGTATCCCGAGGTCTTGGTCGAGTGGCCGACTCAGCGCAACCTAGCCGAGTGCCTGCGCGCCATGGCGGCCGGAAAGCTCTGCGTCGAGCCGCTTTATACCCACGAGTTTGCGCTGGAGGACATTGCCGCGGCTGTCGATGTGCTCGTGGAGTCGCCGGCCGAGGCCCTCGGCGTCGTGCTCAAACCGGCTCGCCGGTGACGAGGTTGCGCTTGCCCTCGGGATAGAAGGTCACCGGCGGCAGGTCGATTGCTTGGCCGGCGATCATTTGCTGCAACAGCGCGGCGACCCCGTCCACGGCCGGTCCCACGAGGGCCTCGCCCTTGGCGCGGGTGCCCAAGGCCGCGGCCGGGTTGTCAATAGCCTCGGGCTGCACGCGCTCGGGCGCGAGGTAAAGCATGGTCGAGGTCTCGAACTCGTCGGCGTGCCCGGGCAGGCGGCCCCGCTCCATGTATTGCTGCACCAAGTCGGGGTCATACACGTCCCAATAGGACTGGAAGCGGAGGTTGACGCCGAGTTTTTCTCGGTATTCGTCGAGGCGGCGCATCATGGGTTTGACGTTGCCGCCGTGGCCGTTGAGCACCAAGATGTTGTCAATGCCGGCCCGCGCCAGCGAATGGCAGACATCGAAGACGTATTCGCAGAAAATTTCCGGCCGCACGGTCAAGGTGCCGATGTGCTCCATCCAGTGCTCGGAAACGCCGATGCCCACCGGCGTAGCGACCACCACGTGGGGCCGGAGCTTTTTGGCCGCGTGCTCGGCCATGTAGCTGGCGTGGAAGGTGTCGTGGATCATCTGCAGGTGTTCGTTGTGCTGTTCAGTGGCGGCGGTGGGCACAATCGCGGCTTGGATCGTGCCGGCTTGAATGCGCTCGCGGAATTCCCGGCGGGTCAGGTCGCCAATAAAGACGCGCTCGTCGGCCATGGTACCAATCTCCTTCTCCGTTGCGTGGGTTGGGGCCGGTAGCTTAACGGCTGCCTGGCGATGCGTCAAGGGAAGGCACAAGCACACTTGAATTCACCTCAACAAGGGGGCGATCATCACCAATCCTTTTGCCGAATGGAATAAAAACTTCGCGCTCTTGGCCGTGGCCGTGGCCGGGACGGGGGTGTTCTTCGGGGTGCAACTGACCCTGTTCAACAACTTCGTCGTGGAGCGGCTAGGCATTGAGCCGCACGAATTGGGCTACGTCGAGGCCCTGCGCGAAGTCCCTGGTTTTCTCAACGCGTTCTTCTTAGTGCTGATTATCCGCTGCACCCCGCCAAAAGTCGCGGCCATTGCGCTGGTGGTGATGGGCGTCGGGCTGGCCGCGTACGCGGAGGTGTCCTCGGTCTTTATGCTGGCCTCGTTCTCGCTGGTGTGGAGCTTGGGCTTTCACTGCTGGCTCCCGCTCGAGCAGAGCATGGGCCTGACCTACGGCCCGACCGCAGACAAGGGCCGCTGGCTGGGGCAATTGCGCAGCATCAGCAGCTTGGCATGGCTAGCGGCCATTGGCGGGTGCATGCTGGGGCTGGAGTTTTTGCGCTACGAAGGGGTTTTCGTCTTGGCCGGGGCGTGTACGGCCGCCGGGGGCTTGGCCCTGTTTTGGGCCGACAACCAAGACGCGCCGGCCGGCGAGAAGCGCTGGGTGCTCAAGCGGCGTTATGCACTCTACTACGCCCTGAATTTCCTCCAGGGCCTGCGCAAGCAGATGTTCATCACCTTTGCCATTTTTGCCTTGGTGAAAGTACACGGGATGCCGGTGGAGACGACTATGGTCTTGGTGTTGATCAACCAAACGCTCATTACCTTGACGGCTGCGTGGATGGGCCGATTGGTCGATCGCTTTGGCGAGCGGCGGATGCTCACGCTCAGTTACAGCGTGTTGGTCTTGGTCTTTTTGGGCTATGCGTTCGTGGAGCACCGGCCGAGTCTGTACGCGCTCTATTGCCTCGACAACCTCATCTTCTTCGGCGGGATCGCGCTCACGACCTACGCCCACAAAATCGCGCCCCCCGACGAACTCAAACCCACCCTGTCCATGGGGGTGACCATGAACCACGTGGCGGCCGTGGCCGCGCCCCTAGTCGGGGGGTACGCGTGGCTTTTCTTTGGCTACGAGGTCATTTTTATCAGCGGCGCCCTCCTCGCTTTTGTCTCGCTGATCGTGACCCAGTGGGTCGATCCAGCCAAGCAAGGCCGCGCCCCGGCTTAATCCGGCGCGCATCATTGCAACCGCCGCGCTAAAGCCCGACATTTCAGCCGGTCCTTGAAAATCCCAGCCACAGCCAACGGAGGAACAGATGACCGAACACCCTCTAACCCAAGCACAAGACCACGACCGCCGCATTGGACGGTTAGAAGGGATTGCCGAGCAGTTAGACCGCCGCTTGGACACCCTTGAGCGAGCCGTAGCCGAGTTGCGCGCTGAACTTCGCGCAAGCCACCGGTGGATTATTGGCATCCTGTTTGGCATTGTCGGCTTGCAAATAACCATTCTCCTAAAGGTGCTGAACTAATTTTTGCAGCACCCGCCGGGCGAGCTACTACGCGCCCACGAGCCGTCAACCTACGCGCCGGTCCGCGCCCATTGGTGGATGGCCGTCA
Source organism: Candidatus Latescibacterota bacterium (assembly GCA_965242865.1). Lineage (GTDB taxonomy): Bacteria > Latescibacterota > UBA2968 > UBA8231 > UBA8231. Next base: position 1,030,742 of record CBDETK010000013.1, on the reverse strand, counting down.
TTTCCAACCCCATAAAGAAGGGAACTCCATGAAAATTGGCACTCGCATGCCCCCATTCTCCCGTCAAATCGGCTTTGACGCCTATGCCGCGTGGTTGGCCGAGCACGGTTTTGGCGCGGTCGATACCCCGCCGTTGACTCGCCCGATCGCCCGCACCTGCGAGCAGCTCGGCTTGGCCCTCGGCACGGCCGACGGCAGCGGCCAAGTCCTCACCCGCGACGCGGCCCAGCGCCGCAAGGGCTTGAGCGAAATTAAGAAGAGCTTGAGCGCGATCGCCCGGTACGGCGGCCACACGCTCTTTACGGTGCTCGCCCCGGACGACCCCAGCATGTCCAAGGCCGAGACCTTTGCAATTTTTGCCAAGGTCTATCCCCGAGTCGTGGCCCACGCCGAGAAGGTGGGCGTCAACATCGCCATTGAACCGTGGCCGGGCGGTCGGCCCCACTATCCCAATCTGGGCTGCTCGCCCGAGAGCCTGCGCTTGATTTTTGCGGCCTGCCCATCGCCGCGGCTGGGTCTTTGTTACGACCCCTCCCACTTCGTGCGCTTGCAGATAGACTATCAGCGGCTCTTGCACGAGTTTGGCGACCGCGTGCGACACGTCCATCTCAAGGATACCGAGATCATGCCGGAAAAGCTCTACGAATCCGGCAACTTGGGCGAGGCGTATAGCTCGACGTACGTATGTGGCGAGGGTTGGTGGCGCTATACCATTCCCGGGGAGGGCGAAGTGGATTGGAACTTTGTACTGCGCCGGCTCGAGGACGTGGGGTACGACGGCGTGCTCTCGGTGGAACTCGAAGACCACTACTTCTGGCAGACGCCCGAGCTGCAACAGGAAGGCTTGCTGCGCGCCAAAGACCATATTGAGCCGCTGCTCAGGGGATAGCAGGGGGGGCCTGCTCCTCGTGCTCCTGCTGGCGGCCACCAGCTATGGGCAGCCCCACTTCGTGGAGGTCGCCCGCGAATTGGGCATTGACTTCGTCCACGACAACGGGGCCTCGCCCGCCAAGAACCTGCCCGAGACCAATGGCGCCGGCAGTGCCTTTCTCGACTACGACGCGGACAGCGATTGGGATTTGTACTTGGTCAACAGCGGGGACTTGGAGCGGGGGCGGGGCACGGCCTCCAACCAGCTCTTTCGCAACGATGGACGCGCCTTTGCGCGGCTGGACAGTGCCGCCGGCGCGCCCGGCACGTCCTACGGCATGGGGGTTACGGCGGCCGACTACGATGGCGACGGCGGCCCCGACCTCTACCTGACGGCGTGGGGGCCGGATCAGCTCTACCGGCGCGTTGAGGGAGGCTATGTGGATGCGACGGTCGCGGCCGGGCTCGGCCACCCGGGATGGACCACCAGCGCGGTTGCATTCGACTACGATCTCGACGGCGATCTCGACCTCTTTGCCGCGCAATACGTCCGCTTTGCCTTGGGCGAACAGCCTTGGTGCGGCCGCGAGGATTTGGGCTTGCGCTTCTACTGCGACCCGAGGGTCTTTGCGCCTACCGAGGACATCCTCTACCGCAATGAGGGCCACGGCGTCTTTTCCGAGGTGAGCCGCCAAGCGGGTATTGAGCACGCCGGCAATGGGTTGGGCGCGGTGGCGGGCGACTTTGACGGAGACGGCGACCCCGACCTATACGTGGCCAACGATCTGACGCCCAATTTCCACTACGTCAACCAAGGCGACGGCTCCTTTGCCGAGACCGGCTTGCTGGCCGGGACCGCGCTGAGCGCCGACGGGGCCAGCCAAGCGGGCATGGGCGTCGATGCCGGCGACATAGACCAAGACAGCGACCTCGACCTCTTCGTCACCAACTACCAGTTGGAAAACAACGGGCTGTATCGCAACGACGGCTCGTTTTACTCCGAGATCAGCTTCAAGGCCGGCCTCGGCGATCTCAGCCTGAGCTACCTCGGTTTTGGCACGGGGTTTTTCGACGCGGACCACGACGGACAGCTCGACCTGTTTGTGGGCAACGGCCATGTCCACGACAACATTGAGGAATACGACCAATTGGTGACCTACGCCCAACAGGCCCAGCTCTTTCGCAATCGGGGCGCGGGCGTCTTCCGCGAAGTGACCGCTGAGAGCGGCCCGGGTTTTGCCGCTTGGTACGTGGTGCGCGGTTCCTCCTTTGGCGACATCGACCAAGACGGCGACTTGGACATTGCCCTCGTCAACAACGGCCGCCGCTTCGCCCTGCTGCGCAACGACGGCACTGGGGGCCACTATCTCGCGGTCGCGCTAAAGGGCCGCCACAGCAACCGCGACGGCATCGGTGCTCGCCTGTATTTATGGGCCGGTGGACAGGGGCAGGTCCGGGAAGTAAAGGCGGGGTCGGGCTTTCTCTCGACCAGCCAGCGCGACCCGGTGTTTGGCTTGGGCACGGCAGAGCGCGTTGAGCGGCTGGAAATTCACTGGCCGGCCGGGGGCGTGCAAGTGCTCGAAGATGTGGCCGCCAACCAGCGATTGCACGTGGTGGAGGATTGACGGGCGACTCAGGCGAAAGCGACCATTGGAGAGGAGCTAGCGAAATCGCCATGGAAAAAACGGTTGCCGAGTTTTTTGCCGGTATCGGTCTGATGAGAATGGGCCTTGAACGCGCGGGATGGAATATAGCTTGGGCCAATGATATCGACGAGGAAAAGCATGCGATGTACAAGGCCCACTTCGCGGATGCCGACGAGCATTTTGTCGTCGGAGACATTCACGACGTGGAAGGGGCTTGGCTGCCGTCGGTCACTCTTGCTACGGCCTCTTTTCCCTGCAATGATCTCTCGCTTGCCGGGGCCAGACAGGGGCTAAACGGCAAAGCGTCTTCTGCCTTTTGGGGGTTTGTGAAGGTCTTGAAAAAAATGGACGAGCGCCGGCCGGCGATAGTGCTTTTGGAAAATGTCCTCGGCTTTTTGACCTCCCACAAAGGCGAGGACTTGCGCTGTGCCTTACAGGCCCTGAACGATCTAGGCTACCAAGTGGATGCCTTTATCCTCAATGCGGCGTGGTTTGTTCCGCAAAGCCGGCCAAGGATCTTTGTGGTGGGCGTTCAAGGAAAACGAAAAGGCCCTGCACTGCTTGAACCGGCACTCATCGCGAGCCAAACTCGGCCTAAGGCTCTCGCCCATTTTATGGCCACCCACCCCGAACTGGCATGGCATATTCGGGAGCTGCCAGAAATTACTGGCAACGACCAGACGCTTGAAGATGTGCTCGAAGACTTGCCGGATGAGGTTGAGGAATGGTGGAGCAAGGAACGAGCCGAGTACCTGCTGAACCAGATGAGCCAACGGCACCGGGCGATAGCCGAAAAAATGATCGCTGGCAAAAAGTATTCTTATGGCACGGTCTTTCGCCGGGTGCGGAACAAGCGATCCATGGCCGAACTACGCACCGATGGTATCGCCGGATGTTTGCGAACGCCGCGGGGTGGCAGCGGCCGACAAATTCTTTTTCGCGGCGGCCACGGGGCGTATGCCGTCCGTCTGCTTACGCCGCGGGAATGCGCCCGCCTAATGGGGGCCGATGAATTCACGCTCCGTCCAGACTTACCATTGAACAGAGCTCTATTTGGTTTTGGCGACGCCGTATGCGTATCGGCTGTCGAGTGGATAGCCCGACATTATCTCAATCCGGTGGTTGATGAGTTGAGTGAGGTAAAAGCATAATGGCTCAAAGAACCAAGCAATCGTCCCCACAAGATGTCAGGGACATTCAAGAAGAGATAAAGAAATTTTACGACACGGAAGACGAGCAAGGACGCAAAATTGGCAATGCCTTTTGCGGTATCTACGCATTCTACGACTATGAGGGGGAGCCCATCTATGTCGGGCAGACCATTGAGAAGGTCCGGGGGCGGATTGGTCGCCATCTCACGGGAAGAAGGAGTGATGCGGTGGGTAAATTCGTCCTTGACCCGGTAGAAGTAGCAGAAGTGGAAGTTTGGCCCTTCTTTGACATTTCGCCACGGACGACTGACGAGAAAAAAGAGGCCAAACTTCTCATGGACAAAGCGGAATACACCGTATTTGAGAAGCTCCTGCAAGAATCTGCGATTGGTGCGATTCTCAACGAGGAAGATATACCGCCGACCGAACTAGTTGAGTTACCCAAATCGCACCGAGCGAGGATAATACCAGCGCACATCTACGCTAGGGAGCGACATCCAGATGTTAGAATAGCAAGAAGGGCCAGTACGATCGCCAGCTTGGCCCGGCTCATAAGCGAGAGGAACGTCTCGCTGGGGTTGCGCCAAACCCTTCTGACTCAGGCGAAACGCCTTGAGCGGCTAGCAGATAGACGCCTTGGTAATCGCACTGACAGCTAACGCTGTCCGCTTTACCCTCCCACCCTTCCGCCGCTTGGGAGCGGGCAGGAGAGCAGGGAGTATTCGCCTCGGATTACAGCGAGGCCCCAGCGGGCAATGTTCCGTGCCGCATTGAGATCGGCGTGGGAACGGTGCCCACAGTCTTTGCAGGCGAAATCATCTTGGCGTCGTATCCCGATATGCAGACAGTTCGAGCAGGTTTGAGAGGTATAGCGCGGGTCGATATAGACCATGCGGACCCCGGCCTGCTTGGCTTTGTATTCAACAAACTGCTGCAACTGGTAAAACGCCCACGAGTTCAACCTCCGCCGGTGCGCTTTGCGAACCCGGCAGCGGTCGCGGATGCCCTTGAGCTGTTCAAAGACAATGGCCAATCCTCGCTTCAATGCGAAGGAAACCAAGTGTTTGCTAATCTCGTGGTTGATCTGTTTCTGGTGACGACGCTCCCGACCCGAAAGCCGTTTAAGGGCACGGCGGCAGGCTTTGCGCGTTGCCTTGGTGCCCCGATGTGCCTTCGCTTGCAACCAAGCCCGAACATCGGCTCGGTGCGAACGATAGTCAGCAAGGTCTGTTCCCTGAAACTAGTGTCCTGCGGAATCAGTGGCGAGGTGACGGATGCCCAAATCAACGCCGAGGGTAGCCTTGACATCCGCATCCGAAGGCGGTGCGGGCGCATCCTCTTTCACCTGTACATCCAAGTAGTAGCGGTTCTTGCGCCCCTTCTTGAGTGTGGCACTGGTTGGGGTTTGACCCGCCAGTGCCTGCCGTTGGAAGTCGCCGAGTTGCATCGCCAGCGTTACCCGGCCATCAAGCAAGCGGATACTCACAGTCTCGCTTTCCACATCGAGCTTGAAAATCCGAGCATCGTAGTCAATCGAAGTCGGCTTAAAGCGGCTGGGGCGCGTCTTGGTGTTGGCCAGTCGAGGCGCGACCCGGGCAATGGCCCGAACCGCAAGATTAGCCGACAACCCAAACTCAGCGCGTATCGCTTTATAGCAGCCTTTATGCAGGTCGTATTGACGATGCTTCTTGTGCTCGTTGCCCCAATCCGCAACGAAGTCGCAGGCTTGGGAAAACGCTTCAAGCGTAGCCTCAATCCGATCTTTGATTGGATGGGGAACGGCGAGCTTACAAGAAAGGGTGCGTATCGTTTCCATACCCTTAAGTATAGTGATCGATAATCCATTACGTAAGGGCTATATTTGCTTTTGTTCAGGGACGCTTTCGCGCCCGTCACAAAAAGCAACTCCTATCCCTCTGCCCGCTAAAGCGAGCCGTTTCACGGAGGTTTTTTATGAATTGGATATATAGCAGCAATCTTACGTCATTCAAGACTGGATTCCCGCGTTTGCGGGAATGACGCCTCGTAGCAAAAAAGACGGCGTCGATGAACATTCTATGCTTTCAAGTCATTTATTCATAAAAGGAGGTTTTCCATGATCGGATTTGCTGTTGTAGGGCTGGGCATGGGGCGCAACCGCGCCCGGCAAGTGGTCGAGACCAAAGGGGCCGAGCTGCGCGTGGTCGTCGATCTCAACGAGGAGTTGGCCCGCCAAGTCGGCGCGGAAATGGGGTGCTCGTGGTGCGTCCGTTTGGAAGACGCGCTGGGGCGGGGCGATGTCGATGTCGTGCTGGTGATGACGCCTAGCGGGTTGCACGCCCAAATCGGCGTCCAAGCACTCAATGCTGGCAAGCACGTAATCACCACTAAGCCCATGGACGTCAGCACCAAAGCCTGCGACGAATTGATCGCCGCGGCCGACGCCGGCGGCCTCTTGCTCGGCGTTGATTACCAAAGCCGCTACGTGGCCAACAACTACCGAGTGGCCGAGGCCCTCAAGCAGGGCCTGTTGGGCCAGCCCATTCTCGGGGAAGTGCGCTTTAAGTGGTTTCGCTCGCAGGAATACTTTGAACACGGCGGCGGCTGGCGCGGCACTTGGGCGATGGACGGCGGCGGGTCGCTGGCCAACCAAGGCTCGCACCTGATCGATCTCCTGCTGTGGTTCATGGGTGTGCCCAAGACCGTCTATGGCGAAACCGCGATTATGAACCACGACATTGAGACCGAGGATATTGGCCAAGCCATCTTGAATTTCGCCAGCGGCGCCAAAGGCGGCATCTTGGGCACGACAACCTTTCCGGCCAGCCCGTACTTTAGTGCCGAGGTCCACGGCAGCGAAGGAGGGGTGCTGCTAGACGCGGTGCTGTCGGGCGAGATGCGCGTGTTTGGCGATGGGCTGGAAGAGAAGCTGCTGGCCATGCCCAATCGGCTGACTAATGTCGTCGAGGACGTGGTCTCGGCCCTAGAAAACGGAACCGCGCTGCGGGTCGATGGCCGCGAGGGCCGCCGCACCGTAGCGCTGTTGGAAAACATCTACCGCTCGGCGCGGGAAGGAAAGCAGGTGGATTACCATGACGGATAAAGTGTGCGCCGCCCTCGTTGGGCTGGACAATCCCCACAGCCGCGGGTGGCTGACCTCGCTCCAGCACAGCGAGGCTGTGGGCCGGTTGGTCGTCTGTGCGGCCGAAGCATGCCCGGGCGTCGATGCGGTGTATGACCGCTTGGACGCGCTGTTAGCAGACGAGAAGCTCGGACTCGCCATAGTATGTACGCGCAACGACCAAGCCCCCGACCGCATCGCCCAGCTTTTGCAGGCCGGCGTACCGACCCTTGCCGAAAAGCCGGTCGCACGCACGGCCGCCGACATCGCTCGCCTCAACGAACTGGCGGCCGCCCAGCAGGTCTTGTGGGCGACGGCCTTTTTGAACCGCTGTCATCCAATCGCCGACAAGACGCGCCAACTCATCGCGGCCGGCGTCTTGGGCCGCATCGTCTCCATTGAGGGGCGGATGATCACCAGCACCGTGCAGCAGCGCAACCCAGACCACTGGCTCTTTGACCGCGCACAGGCCGGCGGGGGAATTTTGCACTGGCTGGCGATTCACACAGTCGATTTGATTCGCTATATCAGCGGCCTAGAGTACCAGAGCGTCAGCGCCCACAAGGCGACCTTGAGCGGCACGGGCATCGACGTCGAAGATGTGCTCGCCGCCTCGTTTTGCATGGACAACGGCGCGCTGGGCAGCCTCCACGCCGGCTATGTCCTGCCGCGCCGCTACGGCGATATCTACTTGTGCTTCAGGGGGACGGCCGGGGATGCAACGTGGGTGATGCAGGATTGGGACGGTCGTGGCGACCGGCTCATCGTCCAAAGCCAAGCTGAGGGCTGGGTCGAGGACGAGTACCGGCAATTCGACTTGGCTGTCGGCGAGGCCCCCGGGTACGGCGGGGCGGCTGGACAGGGGTTTATCGCCGACTTTGTCGCCGCTAGCCGCGGACGGGGTGCTTTTATCACCCATGGCGACGATGCTTGGCAGGCCATGCGCTTTGTCGAGGCGGCGTACGAGGCGGCTGAACGCGGCTACCAAGTCCAACTGTAAGAAGCAAATAGACGGACTACCCAACTTCAGGAGGCAGTCCCGTGAACATCGTAGATGTCGAGGCGACCCAATTCGGCTACCCAACCTATAAGCCGTTGCTCGACTGCTTTGTTGCCGCGGTCCAAGAGGCGCTAGGGGATGCGGTCCTTTCCGTCGTCCTCTATGGGTCTGTGGCGTGCGGCAACGCGACGACGGAAAGCGATGTGGATTTGCTGCTCGTGTTGGAAAAGGCGTCGCCGGTTTATCGCGAACGGGTCCTGCTGTTGCTGCCTATCTTGCGACATCTGCGGCGCCAAGCCTGCTGGGCGGAACTAGTGGCGCAACGCATTTTTCCTTCCCCCAACGTCGTCATTCTATCGCGAGAAGAGGCCGACCAAAGCCTGCTGCTTTACCTCGATATGATCGAAGAGGCGCGGCTTCTCCTAGATCGAGGGCATTTTTTTCGCCATCGCTTAGACAAGCTACAGGACCGACTGCGGCAATTAGGGGCGCGAAAAATCCGGCGCGACAGCGGCTGGTACTGGGACTTAAAACCGAATCTGAAACCGGACGAGGTGTTGGTGCTATGAAGGGCAATTGGCTGCGGGAGGTTTAATCGTGGAAGGCGACGACCGATGAAGGTAGAACTGATTAGCTGTGGGCTGGCCGTCAATGAGAGCGAGCGGAGGGCCTTTGAGCGGCTCAAGACGGGCTTGATCGCTGAACAGGGCGATGGCGAGTGGCTGCTGTTGACGAACCTCGCGTTTTCTACCAGCCATCGACGCCAATCAGACGAAATCGACATGGTCGCCATTGGCCCGCACGGGGTTCGGGTCATTGAGGTCAAGCACTGGAACGCGACTTGGGTGAAGCGGAATCCCGATCTTGTGGAGCGCGAGGCCGAGCGGGTGGCGAACAAGGCGCGCAAGGTTGGCACCACCTTGCGCCGGGTGATCCCGGAGCTTGGCCGGGTGGATGGGGTGTTCTTGGTCACGCAGGATGCCGCGAAGGTCAAGCCGCTTGAGGGGCAGGAAATCCGCGGCGTCCGGTTCCACACGTTGAGAGCTTGGAAAGGGGCCTTGGGGTTGGGTGAGCCGGCCGCTCTATCGCTGTCGCAGGTCAAGAGGCTGGGCAAGGTGCTGTACCCGAAGGCCAGTGTGGCGATAGACGGGGTGCTGAGACGCTTGGCTGATTATGGCAATCTGACGCTCCAGACGCCGGCGGACGAGCGGTTTCATCGAATGTACAAGGGGACGCATTCTACTCGTCGCGATTCCGTGCTCCTGCATCTGTACGACCTGTCGGCAACCGACCAGCCGAACCCAGAGGAAAGGGCGCGGCGGGAATTTGACGCACTGCACCGGCTGCAACTTCATGCTTGGGCACCGCGCATTGTCGATTCATTCCAAGGAGCACCGGGGTACGCGGGCGAGCTGGGGTTCTTCACGGTTGCAGACCCGGCGGCCCCTAGCGTTGAGGAGCGGACCGCCGACGGCACTTGGGATGCGACGGCGCGACTGGCCTTTGCTCGGCAAGCCGTAGAAGCGTTGATGGAGTTGCACGAAGCGGGGGAAGGCGAGGAGCCTATGTTGCACCGGAACCTCACGTCGGGCACGATTCTGGTCAGACACGACAACACGCCGATCTTGACGGGCTTTCAGTACGCCCGGATTCCCGCGGACGTCACGATGGCGGTCTCCGGCAGTGCCGAGGACGAGTGGGACGAGGCGGTGGCGCCCGAGATTCGCCAGCAGGGTCTTGGGGCGGCGGATCGCCAATCGGACGTGTATTCGTTGTGCGCCAGTCTGGCCGTGCTGTTCGCAGAGCGAGACGACGACGAGAGTTTAGAGGCGAGCATGGTGCTGGCCGAGGGGAAGGTGGACGGTCCAGCCGAGCGAGCTACGTTGGAAGAACTCCGCGACTCGTTGTCGGACCTGTTGGGCGAACCGCCGGTCGTCGTCGTGCCACCGGCTCGGTTCTGGACCGAAGATCAAGAGGTGAACTTTCGCGGCCGGAAGTACCGGATCGTTTCGCGGCTCGGTTCCGGTGGGGTCGGAACCACGTTCAAGGTGGTGGAGATCGAGGGCGCGACGGGCGGAGATCTCGGGGCTTACGTCGCCAAGGTGGTCTGGGACGAAAAAACCGGCCAACGGGTTCTCCCGGCATACGATCTGGCGCGTCCGCATCTCGCGGCTTCGGCCGGGCTTTCGACCATATTTGAAACGGCGGCGGAGTGGCGCGACAATGGCTTCGTCGCCTTGATGCAGTGGGTCGAGGGCGAACCTTTGAGCGAACTGGCCGGCGTCCTCCCGATCTTAGCCGAAGATTTCCAAGAAGAGGCCGCGGAAGCCTTAGCGTTGCGTTGGTTGCGAACGGTTTGCGAGGCGTTGGACGTTTTGCATCGCAACGGCTTGGTGCATGGCGACGTCAGCCCGCGCAACTTGATCGTTGCCGACGCCGAGATCGTTTTGACGGACTACGACTGTGTCGCCAAGGTGGGGGAGCGGGTCGTCGCGCCCGGCACTGTCCTGTATAGCGCGGATGGGCCGCTCAAAGACCGCTTGGCCGTTCCTGCGGACGACTTCTTCGCGCTGGCCGCCAGCTTCTTTCAGGTGCTTTTTGAGAAAGAGCCGTTTATGTACGACGGCAGCCGGGCCAAGGAACGCGGCTTGAACTGGGAGGGCGTCGAGCGCGAACAGTACCCCACCGTCGCCGCCTTCCTGAAGCAAGCGACGCATCCCGACCCGGCCCAGCGATTTGCGTCTGCGGCGAAAGCAAAGGCCGCTTTGAGTCCACCTTCGGCTACGGAGGCCGAGAGGGCCGGTGAATCCGCTGGCGAGGTTGCGGAACCACCCGCTCGCCGTGAAAACGAAGTGTCTCATCTGCGGGACTTGCTGCAATCTTACCCCGGCTCTCGCTGGGGAAACAGCGAAACTCGCGGCCTTGACACGGACTTCGCCGCGCAAACCTACGTTGAAACTCCGCTCGAAGATGCACTGCGTGGCGACATTCTGTTGCGAGAAGTTCGGCTCGTCGTCTTGTGTGGCAACGCTGGCGATGGGAAAACCGCGTTGCTTCAGCACCTTGCTCGTGGCCTTGGGTTTGAGGTCCGCGATTCCTCAGAGCGCATTCTGGAGCAGCGGATGGACGATGGTCTGATCGTCCGCATGAATCTCGATGGGTCGGCGTCGTGGGAGGGGCGGTCGGCCGATGATCTTTTAGATGAATTCTTGGGGCCGTTTCAACAGGGTGTGCCCGAAGAAGACCTCGTCCATCTTTTGGCGATTAACGATGGGCGTCTCTTGGAGTGGATTGAGCGCGTCGAGAGCGAAGCGGGAACGCCGTTGACACAGGCTCTCTACGATCTGCTCAACGGCGAGGAAACCCCGCCCGAATCGCACATCCGCTTCATTAGCCTCAATCAACGGTCGCTCGTCGGCAGCGTTTTGCCGAGCGAAGGGCGCATTGATACCCGCTTTCTCGAAGATTTGCTAGACAGTCTCTACGGCAAAGAGAAGGCCCCCCAGATTTGGGAACCTTGCGAGACGTGTTCGGCGCAAGATCGGTGCGAGGTGCGCCGCGCCATGCGGTGGTTTGGCCCCAAAGGGCTGCCCGGCATGGTCTCGGACGGTGAGCGTACTCGCGCTCGGCAGCGGCTGTTTGAGATGTTGCAAGCCGTTCACCTGCGCGGCGAAACCCATATCACGGTGCGCGAACTGCGGGCCGCCTTGGTCTATATCCTGTTTGGCGTTCACTTTTGCAGCGACTATCACAACAGTGCGGAAGATCGGTTGCCCTATTGGGACCGCGCTTTTGCGCCGGAGTCGCCGGGGCGACAGGGCGAAGTGCTGCAAGAGCTGATTCGCTTTGATCCGGCTCTTGAAGCGCATCCTAAGATTGATCGGCAACTGCTGCGCGATGCCACGGGCGGCCTGGAATTGGAATCGGAGCGGCGGCGGGCCTACTTTGAATGGGGCGAAGACCGCATCGCCAAGATTGCCGCAGACCGTCATGCCCTCGGCTTGGCCCAAGCGCGGCATTATCGGGCGTTCAGCAATATCCCAAATATCCCAATCGGTGATTGTGACGATCTGTGCCGGAGGCTGTGCGAGGGGATTGAGCGTTTGGAAAGTCTGCCGCCCCAAGCACTTGACCGCTCTGATGTGGTGGTCCCGCTACGCATCACGCCGCGGACGCCGACGGAAACTGCGTTCTGGGTGGAAAAGCCGCTGACCCGCTTTCGGCTTGAACCCGTTTTGCCAGCCGAAGCCGAAGAGCTTGATCGGCTGCATCGCCAAGCCTTTTTGATCTACCGCTATCGGCGTGGAGGGGAAGAGCGGCTCCGCCTCGGTGCCGATCTGTTTCACTTGCTGCTGGAACTGAGCGATGGCTACCAGTTGGGCGATGTCTCGACCGACGACACCTTTGCCCACTTGTCGATCTTTGTGCAGCGGCTGGTGCGCGAGGACGACCGCAGGATATTGGCTTGGAATCCAATGCAGGACGAGGCGATCTACGAGGTTTCTGCGGAGATCGTCGGAGGGGACGGGAGCGACGTTCAGCAACAGATGATTATTCAGCGACTGGAGGGGATGACAAATGGCCGATAATGCCCGCAAACTCGTCGAAGACGTATTGTCTCCCAGCATGACCCGAGAAATTTGGTCCGGTAACTACGACGAGGTGTTGCCGGTCTCGGTGCAGAGTTTCGAAATATCCGCGGTTCTTCCCGCGGTTTTCTACATGTTCCGCTTCGGTCAGCGCAGAGGTGGCGGAAATTTTCTCAAGACCTTTGCCGACAAAAATGGGTCACCCAGCCAAAGAAGGAGATCTGCGAATATCGAACGCATTGCAGAGACCCTTTCCCGCGCAGCGGAGTTGGACGGGTTTACGGGCGAAGCTGAGCAAGCCATCCTCGGCGATTTGTTGCTCTGTTTCTGCCTTGAAAATATCAGGCACGGTTTGGGACGCGACCAGCCAATTCAGCGCGTGGCACCTGCCCATTACATGGCGAGTTGGATCGATCTACCAACAAGCGTGGTGCATCTCCGCTATGTCCCCGAAATGATCGTCGCGATGCTGGCTGATCAAAAGGGCGAGACCGTTCAGCCGAGCGATGGCAAAAAGACTTGGTTCCCGGTGGGGAAGAAGTACGAAGAGAACATTTTGTTGGACGCATTCAGCCAAGGCGTTGTGCGCCGCGGAGAGGTCATAAGCGATCTCACATCCGACCGATTCAATGAGGCAGATGACTCGGTTGGGCTGGACCAACTGTTGATGATCCGACTCGCGCAACAACTTGAGGCAGCACCGGACAAGATGCGCGGCAAAGAAGCGGGGCCAATTTCCAATCAACGCCCCATCGCCAAGTGCGCAGCAGAGGATTTTTCCGAAGACATTCGTCGCTTCACACGCGCTTATGCGGCCCGTGTGCCGCGCTACGCTCTGGTAGATATGATGGAGTCCTGCATTGCCATCGGTTTGACGACCATTCTTACCAGCGCGATAGAGTTGCTATTTCGGTGGTCCGATACGGGTGAGGTTCCAGAAGAACAAGAACAAGACCCCGCTCCTTTGTTTGTGGATTGCTCAAATGGGGAGGGACGTAGCCGAGCAATCTATGGATGATGCCATGCGGCGCATGGAACGTTTTCCCGTCATTTTGATGGTCCTGCGGTTGCTGGATTATCACGCACGGGACAACAGGGAAATCAAAAAACAGAATATTCCAACCCGCCCTTATGCCACGGATTGGCTGAATCTGTTGGGGGATTTGCTCCAAGACCGCCATCAGCAAGCGGTAAGAATCCGACTCGGAATCGAAGACGACGCCGAAAAGTTGGCCGGAGAACTGGCGGGTGATTATTCCGAAGCCGCGGAGATTCTCGATAACGAGGATAACAACCACCCGGTCTGGCGGCTCGCCGAGGGATTGATGGTGCTCATGGGGTCGAAATTTCGCAGACATTTCACAGAAATGATCGACTCGAGTTTGCTCATCGGGCGTCCAAATGGACTGGCTACAAAACGGAAAACGACGCGAGGCGGTAGGCGGCGCGATGTCCGTTCCCTCGTGTTCACCGATTCGGTGCTGGACTATCTGGTACATCTCCACTTATTGCGGCCGGGCAACAAACCGGATGTCCGCCCCCTTTCATTCAGGGCGTTTCTCGAAATTTTGCGCGACCGCTATGGATTCCACGTGGATACCGCCCCGCCGGGGATGACGATCTCCAACGAATTGCTGCAAAGGAATCGCACGATCTTAGAGCGGCGTCTGCGCGACCTAGGGCTTTTGGTGGGCGTCAACGATGCAGAAGCGATGAAGCGGCTGGAGCCTCGCTTCAAGCCAGTGATGGAGAACTGATTGATATGGAGTGGACCAGACTGCATGGGCAAGTATTCGGGCAGGCGTTTGAGAAGGTGTTGGACCGACCTGAACCCGGAACCGTGGCTTTTGTCCGCTGCCTGACGCCGGATGTGGTGGAAAGGCTCGCGGCGGACGAAAACTTCTGCGTACAGAATTGGCAGGTTTGGCGGGTGGCGGATTCGGATGATACCAACCTGCGGACCATTACCGCGGACCGTGCGGTCGAGATGCGCGAGGCCAAAGGCGATGCCACCTTGCTGCTGGTAGATACCCAGCTTGCCGGGGCCGGCATGGACGGCATCTACAGTGCGTCGCGGGAGGTAGATGAAACAAGCCTATTCAAGGAAGCTCAACGACTGGCTGGAGCCGAGGTGACGCGCCGATTGTCGAGTGCCCACCGCCAATATGCCGAGCAAGCGATCAAAAAGGCGCAGGGATTTGGCCGTCAGTACAGCGTTTCGCCATGGACCGCGTTTGACTTTCTCTGCCGCATCGCGTCGCACAACCGGCATCCCGGCGCGTATCTCCACCTGCTCGGCCTGTGGCCCATTGCGAAATCCGCCGGTTTAGACGAGATGGCCCTAGACGACTCGCGCCGGTTTGTCGATCACCTGTTGGGAACGGCGGCCTCTGGGCAGACCATTGCGGCGCGGATTGAGTCACTGCGGCTTTCCAAGCCGACGGACGAGCAACGCCAAGCACTGGCAGGCTTCCTGCACGCGGCGGAAACCCAACCGCAGCTATCTGCGCTGGAAAAATTGGCCGATGAGAAGCACCTGTGGGTAGGTGAATTGCAGATAGAGAATGCCGATGCCATTCAGGCGATTGAACTGACGCCTTGGCGCACCCGCAACGGCACGGTAGCGAGGTGGTCGGGATTGGAAGCGGAATCCGCTACCCTGTTCGGCGAAGACGCCGATGCACAACCGCCGGTTCTGCGCCTGAAGCCCGAAGCCGCGTCGTCGGCTGACTATAAGAATCTGGAAATCCGCTGGAAGGTGCGGCCCGGCAACTTGGAAAAGAACGCCGTGGAGTACCGCGTTGCTGTCGTAGCTGGCGAGGACCAAGAGTTAGCCGCGCACGACGTGAGCCACTCGGCGCGTAAAGGCGGGGAGAAGTGCCGGTTCAGCAATGACGACTTCTCCATGCTAAACGAAGACTCGCTGGTCTCCGCCAAAGTGGTAGTTTCCGCGGTGGGCAACGACAAGGTCGAACCGCAAGAAAGCGAGGAGTTCGTCATCCGCTTTGGCGACCCGCCCGAAAAGACCGCGGGAGGGGTAGGCAAAACGGTTCGGGCGTTCAGCGAGGGGTTGGTCGAACTTGACGAGCGAGAGAGCGTGTCCGCCATAGCCGATAGTCCAACAGGTTTTGGTTTTGACGCGAAACGCAACTTGGCGCTGCTACGCACGTCCGGTACAAAACGGCTGAGTTTTCGCGTATCCTGCCCGCCGCTGCTCCGCGAGGTAGAAAAGCAATGGACGGAGACGGAACGAGGCGGAGCAATTGGGCATTGGCGCGTCAAGGTTCGGTCGTCCGGCGTCCGAGCGGGAGCCACGGAGTTCATCCCCCATGAGGACGAGGGGCCAATATGGGAGCGAGCCGTCGTGGCGAGCCGAAGGTTGGCCGACCGCGTCCGCAAGGGTGGCAGTGTGGTCGGCCACGTCTATGACGATAAGGCGAAAGCGTTTGATGCGGTCCGCGAGTACATCCGCGCTTGGACGGCATTGTTGGAGAGCGGCGATCCAGCCCTTGCGCTGTGCAACACCGTAGAGGTGCAATCCCTTGCCGGACAGATAATTGGCCTCATCGTCCTGCCGACGCACCCGTTGCGCGTCGCGTGGCATGCGGCGTATGACAACCTCGTTTTCCACGCGGCCTTTGAGCAGGATCAAAAGGCGCAAGACGTAAGACGCGAATTCCAGTGCTTGGACGGCGCCATGTTCCCGGCCTTTCTCCCGAATCCAACCGGCGGATCGTTTGTCTTTGCCGACACCCTCGGCTTTCACGCAGTCGGCATGGTCCCGGACGCGGACAAAGAGCCTAAGGCAGCCGTGGCGATTCTCGCCCGGGCGCTGGGAGAAGGCGAGGCCATGGACGCCGCCCCGACCGTAGGGGAACAGAGCGCCGAGGTGGTCGGGGCCGAGATCGGCAAATACTTGGATTGCCACAACACGTCCCGCTTACTCCGCGTTCACGCCCTTCGGGCGGGCGATGGCCTGACCATTGCCCGGGCACTGGGCCGCGTCCACGACCGTCAGCACCAAGCCGATGCCGAGGATGCTTCCGAGGAGGAATCGCAAGATGCGCCCGCCTTCTTGCTGGAAATGTATCCCTCTCAAGAGCAGCGCGGAATTGCCGGGCGGTTCATCGCCGAGGCGCGGGAACGGCGACGCAGCGGTGCTGGTGTGGTGGCTGCCGGCGATCAGTGGATGCTCGAATCCGTGAGTCTGCCCGGCGGCGTGAACATGCCGAGGTTGCGCTGGGCGTGCAAAAATGGGCCGGACCCGCAGACCGCCGCCCACGTTGCGGTCGCGTTTGACACCTTTGAGTCGCAGGTAAAGCTGGACGAGCAAGCGAGGCCGGACGGGATGTTCCATGCGTTCGGCCTGCTTTCGTTTTACGAGCGCGATTTTACCACCCAGCCCGCGCCGCAATGGCGCAGCAGGGTCGCGCTGGCAAAAGACGGCGAAAAGCATCCATCAGAGCGGATGCACACCGATCGCTTGGAGCGCTTGCAACGCGCCATACAGGGGGCTGTGGCGCGCCACGTCGGCGGTGAAAATGGAAAGCGGCCGGTGCTGTGTACCGCGGTCTCGCGGGAAAAGGAGGAGGGCCTCAAAAAGCTCCACCAGCTTTGCGATTGGGTCATCACGTTGGACCGCAACGCCGGCATTGAATACTTCGATTCCCCGCGCGACAATCGGACCATCTACGATGCGTACGTGATTGACTGCGTTCCAGAACGGGAGGACTTAGGCTGCTTACAGCTAATTACCTCTACCAGCAATTTGGAGGAGGTCCGCATCCTCCTCGACAGTGCCTTAGATCAGATGGGTCTCAGCCGCAGTCGTCGCAACGCCAAGTTCCTCTTGGAGCATCTCAAGGCCCTCAGCGGCCGGCTCGCCATCCGCCTCACCGGCGACAAACCGCAGACGATTTCAGAGTTGATCGCGCTCGCTGTTTCGCAGGCAAATTGCCAGCGGGCGCAGGAGGCGGACCCGTGCTGGGTATCGCTGGAGCGCGGCTTCATCGTGCCGATAGATGATGTTCGGGATCTCTTGCCGCCGCTGACCGATGGAAAGGGCGATGAGCAGGAGATGCGGCCGGACCTGCTGTATGTGACCACGGCCGCGAGAAAGGGAAAGGGACTGGTGTTCCGCTTCGTCGAGGTCAAGTACCGCCGCGATTTACGTGCGGCACGGTCCCCAGACCTGCTGAGCCACATTCGGAACCAGACCGCTGGGCTGCGCCAGCGTTGGAACGACTCGTATTCGCACGAAGGGTGCTCGGCGTTCAGAGCGGTGCGGCGCACCAAGTTGGCCCGGGTGCTGCGCTTTTATGCAGACAAGGCGCGTAGGCACCATTTACCAAAGGAGCGGTATGACGCGCTCGTAGCCGAGCTGGATCGCATGATCGCAAAGGGCGGCGAGTACGCGCTTGCCCCTGACGAGAGCGGCGACCGCGGCTGGGTCTTTTGCCCCGAATATAAAGGAACGAGGCCGCTCAAAATTTTTACTGATCAGAGCATACAGGTGTTCATGTTCGGTCCCAGCCTGTTGCCCGATTCGGCCTTGCGGTCGCCCGAACAAGACGCCGAAAGGTTCGCGGACGCGCCGCAAACCGCTGGGGATCGGACCGAGATCGGGCCGCTCGCTGGGGATCGGGCCGAGGACGCGGAATCACAGGTTGAGCCGCTAGATGCGCCGCAAACCGCTGGGGGTCGGGCCGAGGACGCACAATCACAGGTCGGGCAGACCTCTATGGACGCCGTTCCCGCGATCTGTTTCGGCACCGATCCCGTTACAAACACAGAAGTCCGCTGGCCGCTGACCGTCCGGGGCAATCCCCACCTTCTGATCGCGGGGCTGCCCGGCATGGGCAAGACCACCTGCCTGCTGAACCTGTGCAATCAGATGATGGCCGCCGGCATTCGCCCGCTCGTCTTTTCCTATCATCAGGACATTGACGAGCGGCTTGAGGAGTCAGCTAACTCGCTGCGGTTCATCGAGTTTGACGGTTTGGATTTCAACCCACTAAAGGTGGTCGATCGCGGGTCTCGGCGGGCGCATCTCGACGTAGCGGGCGCGCTGCGGGACATTTTCGCGGCCATTTACCCGGAACTCGGCGACATTCAGGCCGAGCGCATTCGCGGGGCCATCAAGGAGAGCTTTGTCGAGGCCGGATGGGGAGAGGCCGACGCCGCGCCCGCGGATTTGCAAGAGCCAGCGTTCAGCCGCTTCGTCGAAATTCTGCGCGGCGAGCCAAAACCGGACCGCGGGTTGCGGACGCTACTTGCCCGTTTGGAAGAGCTCGAAGACTACGGGTTTTTCACTCTGCGCGAGTCCCATCGCAGCTTGTGGGAGAGCGAGCAGCCGACCGTCATCCGCATTCACACGACGCAAAACGACAACCTCCAGCGAGCGTTTGCGTCGTTGGTGTTTTACGGACTCTACAAAGACATGTTCCGCCGAGGCATCCGAGAGCGGATTACGCACGCCTTGATTTTCGACGAGGCGCACCGGGCCGCAAGGTTAAAGCTCATCCCCACCATGGCAAAAGAGTGCCGCAAGTACGGGATTTCGCTGGTGCTCGCCTCGCAGGAGGCCAAGGACTTCGACGGCTCGGTATTTTCAGCCATCGCCAACTATCTCGTTTTGCGCTTGACCGAAGCGGATGCCAAGTCGTTGGTGCGGAATGTGTCGAGTTCGCAGCAGGAACGAGGATTGATCGACAAAATCAAGCAAATGGACCGATTCAAGGCCCTGTATTTTTGCGAAGGGAAGAGTCGGCCATACTCCGTTGATCTATCGTCGCTATACCCTGCGGGAACGACCTAGCTGGACGCGGCGTTAAATAGTGCTATATTGCCCGTACCAACTAGATAGGAGCAACGCAATGGCAGAAGTAACGAAAAAGGTCGCCGGCTTAGAAGGCACTCATAAGTATCTGGCGACCAAGGAGGAGGTTAGCGAACTCAAGGGGGAACTCAAGGGGGAACTCAAGGGGGAACTCAAGGGGTTGGCGACCAAGGAGGACTTTGCCGAACTCAAGGGGGAATTAAAGGGTTTGGCGACGAAGGAAGAGGTTAGCGAACTCAAGGCGGATGTGGCCGAACTCAAGGGGGCGCTCAAGGGTTTGGCGACGAAGGAGGAGTTTAGCGAACTCAAGGCGGATGTAGCCGAACTCAAGGGGGCGCTCAAGGGTTTGGCGACGAAGGAGGAAGTTAGCGAACTCAAGGCGGATGTGGCCGAACTCAGGGGCGAAGTGCGGATGGCGATCAAGGCGATAGGCATCGGAGTGCCCGTGGTGCTAGTCTTGATTCAAATTGTTTTCAAATACGCCATCCCTTAAACACCGATTACAATTCCAATCCCGCGTTGCCCCGGCTTGCCGCTTACCGCTGTTGAATAGAGCTATATTGCCCGTACCCACTAGACAGGAGCAACGCAATGGCAGAAGTAACGGAAAGGGTCGCCAGCTTAGAAGGCACTCATAAGTATCTGGCGACTAAGGAGGATGTGGCCGAACTCAAAGGTGAATTAAAGGGTTTGGCGACCAAAGAGGACGTAGCCGAACTCAAGGGCGAAGTGCGGATGGCGATCAAGGCGATAGGCATCGGAGTGCCCGTGGTGCTGGTCTTGATTCAAATTGTTTTCAAATACGCCATCCCTTAAATACCGATTACAATTCCAATCCCGCGTTGCCCCGGCTTGCCGCTTACCGCAAGCTGGGGCTTTTTTGTCTGTCCAGCCTAAGTACGCGCCCCTTGCTTTGAGGCCGCCTTTTCTGGTGTTCCCGTCCCGCCCTCGACGAGGGCTGGTGTCGCGTAGTAAACGGTCCAGAGCGCGGGGGCGGAAACCTTGCGATAGGGATGCAAACCGCCTATTTTGAATTACATACAACCCCGATAGAGCCTATAGCTCAGCTGGTAGAGCACCGGACTTTTAATCCGTAGGTCCTGGGTTCGATTCCCAGTGGGCTCACCAAAAAAAACAGGCACTTGCGAGCCATCGCAGGTGCCTGTTTTGCTTGGATTTGACCTCGTTTAGGTGAGCCGCACCACATCTTGCTTGACGATCTCTTTGACATGGGTGTAGTGCGCCGGGGCCATCAGCGCTAGCGTCTGCGGCGACAAGCGGTCGTAGAGGACGTCCGGGACCGCGGCTTGGCCCTTGAATTGGGGCCGGTAGCGCAACACCAAGGTGCGGCGCAGGCGATCTTTGGGCTGCCATTGCAAGGTCCCGTGAGCCAGCATTTCCGTCATAACCACAGCATCGCCGGCCCGCGGCGTCACATTGACGACGCCAACCGGCACATCCTTTAGCTCGGCGGTGACGCCGCCGTTGAACAGGCTGGGCGGCCGCGCAAACGCCGCCTTGTGCGAGCCGGGGACCACCAGCAAGCCGCCGTCGCCCGGGAAGACGTCGTCAAAATAGGGGAAGATGACGAAGTCGTCGCAGAAGATGCGACCCTCGCGGGTGTCGTAGCGCGTACTGTACCAGCCAAAGTCCTCACGTGCGCAATGCAGGCGCAGCGGCTCGTGCCGGTGACTATCCACCAACAAGGTGCCCCGCGAAAAAGCGGGCCGGTCGTGCGTGAACTCCTTGATGATGGGCCACAGGGTGGGGTGGAAGAGCAAGGATTCGAGTGCCTTGTCGAAAGCAAAGCCGTTGGCGTAGGACTTGCCGTCGTCCGAGCGGGAAAAGCCCGCGGGCAGCTCGTCGTCGGGCGTGGCCATGTAGCGATCGATGGCGGCTCGTCCGGCCGCTAGTT
The DNA here is from genome assembly GCA_965242865.1 of Candidatus Latescibacterota bacterium. Taxonomy (GTDB): domain Bacteria; phylum Latescibacterota; class UBA2968; order UBA8231; family UBA8231. The sequence continues at coordinate 1,009,633 of CBDETK010000013.1, read as the reverse complement.
CGCGGTCGCTGAGCACATTGGGAAGGTGCAAGTACCCGTTGAGGTCGAATAGGTAGCGCTGTTCGGGAGTCATTTAGGTCCCGGCCTCCATCGGCAACATGGTCTCTAGGGTAAAAGCGGCCGCGTGCCTGTGCCCGCCGCCGCCGTACTCGCGCGCGATGCGGCCCACATCGGCGGCCGCCTTTCCCTTGGAGCGCAGATTGTACACGACCCGGTTGTCCGGGCGGACGAAAAACACGGCGGAAAAAGGATGCCCTTCGGCGAGGGCATTGCCGATCTCAGAGGTCAGAAACGTGGCATTGGTAATGGGGACGCGGAACCCGCTAATGGTGGTCCAACCGTGATTGCGTACGCGCGGCCGGATGATCCGGTGTTGGAAGCGGAGAATGGCTTGGCCTTCCACGACGAGGGCTTGCGGACCGCGCTCGGCGATTTCGTCCCACACGGCAAAGTCGCGCGGGTACGAGGCGAGGGCCGCGTTGATGGCCTTGGAATCGGGCAAGGCCCAGCGCCACAGGTCGCGGTCTTCGGTATAGGATACCAGCCAAGGGACGTCGTCGATGCGGACCTCAGAGCGGGGATCGAAAAAGTGTTCCCAAGTCATGCGCGCCCCAGACTTGTCTTGGGCAAACACGCAATAGTCGAGCCCGGCGAGGGCCTCGGCCGCGGTCTCGTGATGGTCCAAGACCAAGAGCGAGCGGGCGCGATCGCGCATGGCCATGAGTTGCTCCCGCTCGTAGCTAAAGTCGAGGATGACGACGTCGCGGCCCGCTGTCGCTGGCGGATCGGTGTTGTATTGAACGGCCTTAAACTCGGTGTGCGGGTTGACGTAGCGGCGGTAGATCCACGCAGCACAGAAGCCGTCATTGCAGCCTCCGTGGAACAGGACCAGCGGTCTCATGGGGTGTCCTTTGCTGTGGATGAGCGGGAAGCGCGGCTGGCTTGACATAGAAGAGTCGCACGATATGTTTTTCAATATATCACCTAGTACCCACAGTGAAAAGGCCCAAAAGGAGCGTCCCATGAGCGACAAACAGTACAAAGTCAGAGCTTCGCATTGTGATCACCAAGCCAGCGACGAGGAGATTTACCAAGTGCTCAAGCGCACGACCGACCCGCTGGACCGCTCGTGGGAGAAGTTGGCCCGGGCGCGGCGGATCGCGCTGAAATTCAACATGATTAAGCCGCCGGAGCGCGTGGAGTATTTCGCGGGGCGCCGCCGGGAGTTGGTCGACGACGCCATGGCGCGGGCGGTGTTGCGCCTGTTGCGAGAGCGGACGACGGCCGAGCTCGTGGCCGTCGATACCTATCCCTACGGCAACGGTCACGTGACCCCAGACGACTTCAACTACCGCTACTTGTTGGACGAGTTTGGCGTCCGCTTTGTCGATGGCAATTTGCCGCCCTTTACCACCTTTGCCGTGCCCGATGGCGGCTGCATGTTCGACCAATACGTGCTCAACTCGGTCTTTGCCGAGGCCGACGAGATGGTGTCCATCGCCAAGATGAAGAACCACGCCTTCATGGGCATTACCCTGACCTTGAAAAACCTCTTTGGCCTGCCGCCGATGATCCCGCCGGAGGGGCGGACGCGCTCGTACTACCACCACATCATCCGGCTTTCCTACGTCTTGCCGGACTTGGGCCTGATTACCAAGCCCTGCCTCAACATCGTCGAGGCGCTGACCGGCCAGTGGGGCCGCGAATGGGGCGGCGAGGGCCGGATTTGCAATGCCTTGATGGCCGGCGATCACCCGGTGGCAACCGACGCCTGCGGCATGGTCTTGATGGGCCACGATCCCCAATCCGATTGGCCGACCCCGCCTTTCCGCCGCGACCGCAATCACCTGCTGATCGCGGCCGGGCGCGGCTTTGGCACGGTGGATTTGGCCGAGATTGACTTTGCCAGTGAGGTCGAGGCGCCGCTGGCCGAATTTGACTCGGTGGCCACGGACTCAGACGCCACCGTGGCCAACTGGCGGCGCACCACCTGCGAGCAGGGGCTGATCTACCAAGACCAACAGCGGCCGCTCATCGACCGCTATCGGGGGGAGTTCATTTATATGCAGGATGGCCAAGTGGTGTGGAACGGCGCGGACCCCAGCCAGCTAGGCAGCCGCCGCGACCTCAGCGGGGCCAAGAAGGACAGCGCCCTTTGGCTCAAGTACGTCGATCCAGCCGAGGAGGAAGGGGAGTGCTTTGAGCGCTACGGCGAGTGTTTGCGGCTGGCGTCCTAGGAACTCGACGGATTACCCAAGGGAGGTAAAATGATCCGAGGCGACAAAGAACTATACGTAGTCGGCGACCGCGTGTTAATCCGGGTTGACGACATGGAAGAGCGCACGGCCGTGGGGCTTTACTTGCCGCCGACCGCTTTGGAAAAGGAGAACGTGCAAAGCGGGCGCGTCGAAGAGGTGGGGCCGGGCGTTCCCCTGCCGCCGAAAGCCGATGACGACGGTGTGCCTTGGGAGGAGGGGAGCGAGCAGATGCGCTACATCGGCCTCCAAGCCAAAAAGGGCGATCACGCCATTTTTCTGCGCAAGGACGCGGTGGAAATCAAGTTCGACGACGAGAAGTTCATCGTCGTGCCGCAGGCGGCGATTTTGGTGCTGGTGCGCGACATTGCTTGAGGAAGCAAACCTTGAGCCGGCTCTGTCTAACGGAGTTTTATAAAACAAGTGGATTATGAACTCCATAAAGTGATCCGTCTCGAAGTGATAGGTCCCTACAAACTGCGGGCCTCCTTTGAGGACGGCACATGCCAAGAGGCCGACCTTCGTCCTATCCTATCGGGCCGGATATATAGTCCTCTGAAGGACCTCAAACTGTTCAACCAAGTTTATCTGGACGATGGGGTCCCGACTTGGCCTACCGGAGCCGACTTCTCGCCGAACATGCTCCACGACTGGCCGGAACGTCTGCCTGCTCTACTGAAGAAAGCCGAGGAGTGGCGGAGGGGGTTTGAGCTAACCCCTGCTGAGGAGCGGCCGCCTATCATCTTCGACTGGGATGAGATCAATGAGTTGGTGGAGGGGAAGGTGGAAGAGTACAGGAAGAGGCTCCCTTACCTCTACAATTCGATAGGTCGGATTGAGTTAGACATAGAAGTGGCGAAGCAACTATACGCCATGGTTCCTCATTCTCATCTACAGCGACGTATCAAGGCGTTGGAGGAGTCGCTGCAACAGACGCGAGAATCTCTAGACTCCCGGCTGGAAAAATTCAGAGATGAAGTAGCAGAAAAGATCGCCCAGTATTGCAGTACTTTAAAAGAAGGGAATTACATACTTGATTAAGCGTGGAGTGCGGTTTTGAGACACCTACGTTGAACGCTTTGGTGGCGCGGTCAGGGGTGCAGCCCGGCATGTTTTTGTGTGTCGAGGTGGTTCGGGTTAAAGAGTTTCCGATAGAGGACCGGGATGATATGGAATTTGTGGTTTATGTTGGGTCGGCGGGTGAATAAATTTTTTCGTTTTTGTATTTTTTGTGATTTTTTTGCGTATTTTATATCTGATACAAGGTTCGTGTTTTTTACTCAGAAGCTGTCTGAAAACTATATTTTGGCGACGATTTCCAAGTCTATCTTGTACGTCTTTTTAAGATTGGCCACCCCTGTTCGGATCGCCTCGCCGCGATAGCCGCCATCGCCCCCCGGTTGCGTAACCGGGGGTGCCGGTCGCCTGATAGCGGGTCAACCCCTGCTTCAAGCCCGCCCGGTCTTCTACATCGGCGGCGGTGACCACAACCTGTCGAAGCAAGCCCAAAGAGTCGACCAATAGATGACGTTTGCGTCCTTGGATTTTTTTTACCGGCGTCGTATCCGGTTGTTTTACCTTGGGTTGCGGTCTTTATCGTCTGGCTTTCGATACCGCCGGCGATGGCGTAGCCGCCCGGCCGGTACGACGATGTTCCGGCTGCGTGAGCCGATCCAACGCCTTCGCCCAGACCCCTTGGCGACTCCAACGGCGGAAGGCATCATACACCGTCTTCCAAAGACCCAAACAAAGCGGCAACAACGCCCAAGGACAGCCGGCCTTCGTCAGATACAAAATACCATGGACGATCTGGTGCTGACCGTGCGGCGGCCGACCCGGACCGTTGGGACGCCAAATCGGAGCCGGCAGTAACGGTCCGAGCGGCGGCCATTGTGCATCAGTTACATCGGTGGCATATTGACCACTCGGCGTACTCATTATACGAGCCTTTCTGTTCAGATTTTTTAGCGAAACCTGAAGATGGCTCAATGAGTACGCCAACTCAAATACGCGATACATCACAGGGTTTTTAGACAGCTTCTCAGCGTCAGCGTGTGTTGGCGCGTAACCCGTAGGAGAATAAAATGAAGGAGCCGATTCGTACTGAGCCTGCTGATCCGGGGTTTAAGGCTGAGTATGATTTTTGTGAATACGTTGCCCGAAAGAAACGGGATGCTGATCTATTTGCGAACCGCTTGGATTGGAAGGTGTGGTTAAGGCCGCCTGTTTCTAAGGATGTATTGGATGGGGATAAGGAAAAAAGGGCTGATGTGCTTAGTTGGCTTGAAAATGCTGCATATCTAATTGAGACTGCATTGAAGGCTTATTTGATTTTGCGGTATGGCTGGAACCATCCAGGTATAATTTTTGATAAGTCTATGCGCCAGAATGGTGAGGGTGCAGTTAAGGATCGTACTCATGATCTAAAAAAAATTTTGGACTATTTAGAGACTAAGAATGACCGATTAGTTCAAGACTTATGTCTAGTTGTGGATATAGAGACGGATGAGAATTTACGTTGTGCTATTGAGCGGTATTCTCGCTTGAAGTATATGGTTCAATATGAGGGCGAGGGTTTTCCTTCTGACTTAGGGGATGATGAATTTCGTGGCATGATGTATTCGTTTCGAGTTTTTTCTTTGCACCTTGGCAACCTGATATGGTGGATTTTAAGGGAGAAGTATAAGTGTACGAGTGAAAAGGATCCGTTTTTGTATCGTTGGCTTGTATGGGATAGACGGGCACCAAAAAAAGATAAGCTGCAAGGCATTTCTTTTATTGATTTTGACATGAAAGAGAATGGCTGGGGTGTGAATCTATGTGTGGATTTGGATAATATAAAGATGATGTGGTCAGAGGAAGAAGGGGAGAAAGAGTTGCAGTTTCGGTTTTGGATGGATTGGGTATGCGGTAAAATGCCTCGTAAGCCAGAGTTGACGGTTTTATTTAAGGATAAGGATGCTGTTAGAGCGTATGATGCTTTGACTTCTTTGCCGCCAGGAAGTCTTGTTTTTAATCGTTGTGATCCTGTGGGTACTGGTGTTATTCGGTGTAAAAGCATTTCGTTAATTGGTAATGGGTTTGAAACCGATCTGGCTGAATTTGGTTTTAACAAAGTAGAGGAGGAGGGGAGGTATATACCGCCTCGTGATGCCGAAGGACAATGGGGTGAAATAGTACGGTTAAAAGGTAAAGATCATTATAAGGAACAGTTTACTAAGGGCATGACGGATCAGCATTTGGCTGCGGATCGGGATTTTGATCATGTTATGCGTGATTTAATTAGAGGGGGGGCTGTAATAGATGCGCTGTATGGTGATGATATTACTCCTTTGAAATGGGCTGCTCATCTTAATTCTTATCGTGTTGTTCCTATTTTGTTAGATGCGGGGGCGGAGATTGAGAAAAAGGGCCGAGAGGGTTATACTCCCTTGCTTGATGCCGCAGGATCAAACAATCCAAGATTTGATGATCCGTCTGTGTCACGTGTTTTGCTGGATCGGGGTGCTGATGTCTTGGCTAAGACTTCGTTTGGGTTGACTGTTATTCATATCGCATCGTTTGGTGATTTTCATTTAGGATCGTTGCAGTTGTTTCTGGATCGGTTTGAGGAATTGCGGTTGTTTGGGGCAGAGAGTGTTGATGCACAAGACAAGTTGGGTCGGACTGCATTGCATATTGCTTGTAATGCAGGCGCAAAGAAGTGTATTGAACTCTTGATAGATAGAGGAGCTTCGCAGAGTATTGCGAATAATTTGGGTCAGTTGCCGTTGGATGTAGTTAGGCGACCTGTTGATCCTGATATTTGGAATATGTTGGATGGGAGGTAATTGTGTGTTTTGTGCGTATTTGTTATAAATTAAATAGAAAGGATTGAGTTTTTGTGTTAAGTGTGCTAGTGGGAACGAGAAAGGATTGAGTGATGGACATGGTATCTGAAGTGTCGGAAGCGCCTGATGTTCCGGATCCGAAAACTGGAAAAAAGATTGGGATACTTCAATCAAACGAACAGTTTGCGAAAATAAAACTCGCGGACGGGTCAACGCTTAGTTTTAAGGCGTGTATAACCGAGGTTATTCGTTTTGACGAGCGTAAAGATGATTTTGGAAACCCTTTGTATTTGGTTGGGACGCATAACGTGGTTCAGGTTCTTGACATGCCAGCGGACTTAAAGGGAATTTCTTAGTCGTTTTCGTTTGCGCCACGCGGGCGTAAACATCATTCGGGGGGCATCGTGCCGCCTATTCATTCAGGTTTTCTTAACCAACGATAAAGCACTCAAACGCGTCAAGGGTGTGAACATGCTCGTTCTCGATGAGTTAGAGTTTGAACAAGAAGATGGAACAGATAAAGGGTAAGTCAAAATTCCTGCACAAGGACGCTTGAAGAAGCCGCCGAAGTCTTCTTCGATCGTTTTTGTCAAATAGGTGACGCATCCACGGGTGCCGAGCAATGGGATTTCGTTCTTGGGTACTCGTTTCGGCAACGTATTTTGCTGGTCGTTTATGTAAAGCGAGGCGACTGGACGCGCATCATATTTGCGCGTCGTGCAACGGCCCATGAAAGGAAGTTATTGTGAAGACGCCTGAAAACAAACAGAAAGAAGAATTTGCGCTTGCGTTCCGGCCTCGTCCGACGGAAACGGTATCCATAGAGATACCCAAGGATGTGCTCCATTCTCTCAAGCAGGTCGCCGCGGACCAAGACATGTCGGTGCAGGCATTACTCAAGTCCTATATTGGGCAAGGGGCGCGACATACGACATCCTTAATGTGGGCGGCCCAAGACGGCTATTTGGCGATGGTGCGCTTTTTAGTGGCCGAGGGGGCGGATATTCACATCCGCGATGCGAATGGTTGGACGGCCTTGATGTGGGCGGCCCAAGGCGGCCATTTAGCGGTGGCAAAGTTTTTAGTGGCCCACGGGGCTGATGTCAATGCCCAAAACAACGCCGGCTGGACCGCGTTGATGAAGGCCGCTATGGAGGGCCATCTAGAAGTGGTACGCTTTCTGGTGGACGACCGCGACGCCGACATTCATATAAAAAATAAAGAGGGCGAGACGGCCTTGATGCGGGCCGCTTGGGGTGGCCATTTAGAGGTCGTGAAATTCTTGGTTGCCAAGGGGGGCGATATACACGCCAAAGATGAAAGAGGCTGGACCGCGTTGATGAAGGCCGCCGTTAGCGGTCATTTAGCGGTGGTGCGCTTTTTGGTGGATATCAACGTTAATGTCAATGCCCGTAATAACGATGGCGAGACGGCCTTGACATGGGCTGTCCAAGGTCTCCAGCTCGAGAGTGGCAAAAAGAAGGAGTGCTACGAGGAGGCGGTAGCCTTTCTCAAGGCGGTTGGAGCGACTGAGTAGAGTGGGGAAGCGTATAGGACGAAAGCCCAAGCCGTGTAAAGCGGCTTGGGCTTTTTGGGTGGAGATGGGAATGTTGCAGACCAGTGCTATCAGTTCTGATTGAGGCCGTACTCGCCCCGTGTCAACAGAACTCAACAATGGGCGCCCGGATTGGGCGGCCGCCATTGAGCTGCATCTTTATCTGACTTGGCTATATTAACGCCTTTAGCGGCCAGAGTAAGATTTAATAAATCTTTTCCAAAAGCCTTTTTAACACTATTTGGCTGAGCACATAAACCCGAAATATGAGCCTCTTTGACGGCCACAATATGCTCTATCTCAGTATTTCTTGTTGTATGGAACACACGGCCAGTATAAAATGATATGAGAGGTTGTTGTGTTAGTATCCTTACCTCGAGGGCCTGAGAATTGCTATCATATAAGCTACGCTTATATGGGGCACAATTATCGGGCTCTTGAACTGGTAGCAGGGCTAATAGGGCTGATAGAAAATGAGGCGTCATTTTATTCCCTCTTCTTTTATAAGGTCTATAAGAGCATTTTCTAATACGTGGGTAGAAACACATGTTATACTTTTACCGTGCTTAGATAAAGCATTAAATAAAACCACTATTCTTATAAAAGTGCCTTTATCAAGCTGACGTGCATATACACTAAAGGACATATTATCAGCATAAACATCCTTTTCTGATACCGTTTCTAAATCTACAAAACGCTTTCCTCCCCCTATTATCTTTGTGTAAATCGTTTGCCTTTTGACAGCGACCTCTCTTCCGCAATCAGCTAAGCGCTCTCCACCTATTAAAACCTCCTTTCCTGCATCAGACACATCTAAAATAAAAAACTTTTCACCCTCATTAGTAATTTCTTTGGACCCATGAATTCCTATTAGCTGCGCCGCCCCTATAATAGATGCCGCAGTATCAGCCAGCCTATAAGGCAGAACAACCTCATAATTACTCGCATCTATAACAGGCGGTTTATTTTCGTAAAAGGTTTTTATTGACCCTGTCTTACAGCTTGCTAATAACAAAACATATGAGATATAACGCAACATAACAAAACCTCCAAAGAGTGGTGTGGCCGCCCCTCAGCCCCGACATTTTCGGAACCGGGCCGGCCACAAGATGGGTTATTCTATCGGCAAAAACAGCTCTTGAAATGCTTTACGCCTTTTTTTGTGAGCTGAAGACGAACCCGGTAGTTGGGCACGATGCGGTAGGAGCTTAGTAGGCCATCCTCAACCAGAGATGGGATAGCCCCTGCTGCGACGCATACCAGGCCTTCCCCCCTCTACATGGACGTATCCATTCTTGTCGACTTCTATATGTAGTAAGTGCTCCATAACGTCCCTCTCTTATTTGTTGCGTAGAAGTTCTACTAAAAGCAGCGCCCTGTATTCAACCGTAAGATTATGGTCATAAACAAAGACGCTGTATTTGGCCTTGTTACGCGCACTATATAGCCAAATCCTTCCAATAGCTCTCTCGCTTGATTACGGTATCATTCTTGATTGGCCAGATTTTCTTCAGCTTAATTGACATCCCTCACCTCTCTAAAAAACGACCCTTGCTTGAGAAACTTCACCGGCACTTCCTCGTCCCAGCCGCGCATGGTCAAGGCCAGCAGGATGCACAGCCAGAAGAAGCCAGCGACGGGTTTAGCAGGTGGTGAACTCATATTGGTAGTCCCAGACTAGCGCGAATAGAGCGGCGAACCTGATCGCAGATTTGCATGGCATGAAGAGTATCGCTGGCCGTTGCTGATTTTCCTGGATAGCGAAAATCTACTGCATGTGTGGTAAGCACCTGAAAATCTGCCTGCCAAGAGTTCCAATCTGGTATAGTTTGCACAATCAGATCCAGCAATTCTTCCAGATCGTGACTCCTCGGAAAGGGAAGGTTTGCTTCTTGAAGCCAAGCCTTTAGATACTTTTCGATACACTGCTGGGCGTGGAAGCAGATGGCATCATGTGTCGGATTTGGTGCCTGCTGAAGCCATAGAGCCGAAGCATAATCTCCCTCAGCCTTTTGCGCCCATTCCAGCGTCAACGGATTCATACAGTACTTGCCCTTTTTGCGTAATTTCTCGAAGAAACCAGTCGTTATGCGAGACTCGGTGAGCAATTTCTTCGGGGGAACGGACGAGCAAATCCAGGCGGAAGCGGCGAGGAATACGCTGCCGAATCGCCACGGCTTGGCGACGGGTCTGCGCTTCAGGGATCGCCATGACCACGCATAAATCGACATCCGAGTCTTCCGTGGGGGTGCCGTAAGCATAGGAACCAAAGAGAATAATTTTCAGGGGGGCAAATTCTCGGGCTATGTCTTCACAGGTCGCCTGAATGTCTTTTGGGTCAACCATGCTTGCCAGTCTTGGGATTGAGCGGGACGCCGCTGACCGCGAGGACGCAATTCAAGGTACGAAGGTCTCTCGCTAGCGACAACTCGACAAGCCTCGATAAGGACCGACGCGGATTTAGAAGAACGACCCTTCCTGCAAAAACTCCACCGGGGCTTCCTCGCCCCAGCCGCGCGTGTAGTAGTCCTGCATGGTCAAGGCCAGTAGGATGCACAGCCAGAAGAAGCCGGCCACGGCAAACAGCCCGACCAGCTTGGGGCTGTATTTTACGTGCATGAAGAACAAAATGACCAGCGATGCCTTGACTAAGGCGATGATCAGGGCGACCGGCGTATTCAAAAAGCCCATATCGACGAAGGCGGCCGCGACCGTGAGGACGGTGCCAATCATCAGGGCGAAGAAGATCAGAAAGTAGATCTTGAGCGGGACGACGTGATGTTCAGACATTAGTGGCGTCCGATCAGATAGAGCAGGGGGAAGAGGAAAATCCACACGATATCTACGAAGTGCCAGTAGAGGCCGCTGATTTCAATCGGCGTGAAGTACTGAGCCGAAATCTCGTTGCGCCGGACCTTGACGACCATCCACAGCATGATGCCGACGCCAATGACCATGTGCAAGGCGTGCATCCCGGTCATCACGAAGTAAAACGAGAAGAAAATTTTGGCGTTGCCGAGCGAGACCGCGGGGAAGGCCGGGTCGTTCCACTGGAACATGCTGCCCGGAATGAGGTTATCGAGCCACTTGTGGCTGTACTCGATGTACTTGACGCCCAAGAAGGCGCAGCCGAGAACGATCGTGGCGACGAGCCACCCGGTAATCGCGTTGCGCCCGGCGTTGGTCTGGGCGGCGCGGACGGCGAGTGCCATAGTTAGGCTGCTGGCGATCAGCACGATGGTATTGAAGGTGCCCCAGAAGATGTCGAGGTGATGCGAGCCGGCCGTAAAGGCTTCGATATAGGTGTTGCGATACACGGTGTACGCGCCGAACAACCCTCCGAAGAACAAGATTTCTTGGATGATGAACGCCCACATGCCGAGGCTGGCGGCCTCGTATTGCTGCTGCGCGGTCTCGAACTGGTGTAGATGGTGGGCGCTGTGTGCGTGCTCAGACAACTTCGTCCTCCTTAGCGCGTTCAGGTACGGCCTCACGGGTTGGGGCCGCAGGTTCCTCCTCGCCGTAGGGATAGGCTTCCCAAGTGACGATCGGGATGGCTTCAAAGTTGTGGGCTGTGGGCGGCGAGGGAATATCCCATTCGAGGCCCTTGGCTTGGAACGGGTTGGCCGGGGCCTTCCGGCCCTTGAACAAGGACCAGAGCAGATAGACGATGGTCAGGGAAAAGCCCAGCCCGAGGACGGTGGCCCCGGCGGTGGACATGATGTTGAGGGCTTGCCATTCCTCGGGGTAAGCGTGATAGCGCCGCGGCATGCCCAAGTACCCCAAGACAAATTGGGGAAAGAAGGTCAAGTTGAACCCGGCGAAGACGAACATGACGCCGAGCTTGGCCGCCCCTTCTGGGTACATGCGCCCGGTCATTTTGGGCCACCAAAAATGCAGGCCGCAGAGAAACGCCATGACCATGCCGCCCACCATGACATAGTGAAAGTGAGCGACCACGAAATAGGTGTCGTGGAGATGGACGTCCGTGCCCAAGGTAGAAAGGAATAGGCCGGTCAGGCCGCCGATGGTGAACAAGCCGATAAAGCCCATCACGTAGAGCATGGGCGAGTCGAGCTGCACCGAGCCTTTGTGGAGGGTGAAAGACCAGTTGAAAATTTTGATCGCCGAGGGCACGGCCACGAAAAAGGTTATAAAGGAAAAGACCATGCTGGCGTAGGTGGATTGGCCCGATACGAACATGTGGTGGCCCCAGACGAGAAAGCCGAGGATGGCGATGGCCAACGAAGAAAAGGCCACGAATGAATAGCCGAATACCCGCTTGCGCGAGAAGCACGCGACCACTTCGCTGATGACGGCAAAGCCCGGCAGGATCATGATATATACGGCCGGATGCGAGTAAAACCAGAACATGTGCTGGAAGAGCACGGGGTCGCCGCCGTAATTGGGGTCGAAAATGCCGATCTTGAAGATGCGCTCGAAGCAGACCAGCAACAAGGTGATGGCCACCACCGGGGTGCCGAGGACCTGGATCAAGCTGGTCGCGTAGTGCCCCCAAATAAAGAGCGGCAAGCGGAACCACGTCATGCCCGGGGCCCGCATCTTGTGGATGGTGACCATGAAGTTGACCCCGGTGAGGATCGAAGAGAAGCCATTGATGAAAACGCCGACTAGGGCCAACGAGACAAACGAAGTGGCGTACGTGCTGCTGTACGGCGTGTAAAAGGTCCAACCCGTGTCAATGCCCCCCATGATGATGGCCAGCACGGCGAACAGCCCCCCGGCCGTGTAGAGATAGTAGCTGAGGAGATTCAGGCGGGGGAAGGCTACGTCCCGAGCGCCGATCTGCAGGGGGATGAGAAAGTTGCCGAGGGCCGCTGGAATGGAGGGGATGAGAAAGAAGAAAATCATCACCACGCCGTGCATGGTGAAGAGCTTGTTGTAGGTCTCGGCCTCGACCAAGTCGCCTTGGGGCGTCATCAGCTCAAAGCGAATTACACTGGCGAAAAGGCTGCCGGCCAAGAAGAAGATCGCCATCGTTATCAAGTAGAGGATACCGATGCGCTTGTGATCTAGGGTCAGGAGCCAAGATTTGATCCCGTAGGTTTCGTTGAGATAGTTTCTCGGCTCGCCGTTGGCGCTCACTGCGTGGCTCATGGCTCGAATGACCTCACTCTGCGGACTCACTCAGGGATTTGATGTAGGACGCGATTTGCAGGAGCGATTGCTCGCTGATCTGCCCCTCAAACACCGGCATAATCGGCTCGTACCCGGCGACTATTTTGGCCGTGGGCTGGAGGATGGACTCGCGGATGTAGTCGCTATCGACGACGATCTCCTGCCCGTTGTTGAGCGTTACCGGCTCGTCGTACAGCCCGACCAGCGACGGGCCGCGCCCCGTGGCCGTGGATTTGTGGCAGGTCTCGCAGCCGAGTTGCTGAAACTGGCGCTGGCCGGCCTCGACCATGGATTCGCCGCTGGACGCGCCCATCAGCCAGTCGTGGTAATCGGCTGGCTCTAAGACGATCACCTTGCCGATCATACCCGAGTGCTGGGTGCCGCAATACTCGGCGCAAAACAAGTGGAATTCGCCGGTCTGGGTGGCCTCGAACCACAGGGTGGTGTAGCGCCCGGGCAACACGTCGTTTTTGACCCGGAAGGCCGGGATGAAAAAGTCGTGGATGACGTCCTCCGAAGTCATGGTCAAGCGGACGGGCTGGCCCTTGGGCACGTGGAGGGTATTGATTTCTCGCTTGCCCGATTCGTGCTGGATTTTCCACATCCACTGCTTGCCGACCACATAGATCTCCAAGGGGTCTGCCGGCGGTCGCTGGAGCCGGAAGAACACGTCGGCCCCGAGCAAAAAGACGAAAAGCGCGAGAAAGAGCGGAATGATGGTCCAAGACAATTCGAGGACGAGGTTGCCGTGGTTTTGCTCGGGCTGTTCGTCGTCCGAGCGGCGGCGGTACTTGATGGCAAAGACGAGTACCATGCCGAACACGAGCAGGCAGAACAGGACAGTCAAGGCGAGCAAGAAGGCGTACAGGGCATCTACCTGCCAGGCGACGGTGGAGGCTTGGGCGGGAAACAGTGGAAAGTCGGACATGCGGTTTAAGGCTCCGAACTAGTTGAGCTGAGGCTGGTGCAAATCGTTGCGGCGCTCCCGCTTGAGCATCGCGATGATAAAGGCCGCGAGCACCAGCACGGTAATCAGCCCACCGATGCGCAGGGAATTGCGGATGTAAAGACCGTATTTGCCGGTCATTGGGTCGTAGCTGTAGCAGAGCAGGAGCAGCTGATCGACCGGATTGCCAATGGCGCCGTCGGCTGCTTCGACGAGGCCCCAGCGCAAGTCGCGCGGGGGATAGTCGATGCCGTAGAAATAACGGGCCAGTTTGCCTGCGGGCGTCAGCACCATCAAGCCGCTGGCGTGAATGTACTGATCCGTGTCTTCGTCGTATAGGTAGCGAAAGCCGACGGCCGCGGCTAGCTGCTCGATCGCGTGTTCCTCGCCAGTGAGGAAATGCCAGCCCGTAGAACCAGCGCGGCCGCGGTAGTTTTTGCTGTATTCGGCCTTTTTGGCCGCGGCTAACTCTGGCGTTTCGCCCGGGTCGACGCTGATGGTCAACACATCGAAATCCGTGCCCATGCCAAAACTCAGCACGTTCATTGCCCGCAAGAGGCTATTGAGTACTTGGGTGCAGAGCATGGGGCATTCGTAGTACACTAGAGTAAGTACGATGGGCTTTTGGCCGAAGTATTGGCGCAGGGAGACGCGCTCGCCGCTGGAGTCGGTGAATTTGAGGTCCAAGGGGATTGAGTCGCCCAATTTTTGGTCGATGCCGATGCGTTCTTGCAACTGTTGGGTATAGCTCTGCGCTCCGGTTGGGCCGGCTAGTAGCAGCGGCAGGACCCAGGCGAAGAGGAAGATCGCCCGACGGCAGCATGTCGTCGCGGGGTTGCTCATGGGGCCGCCGGCGCGATGAGCGGCATTTGGCCCTCGCTCACCAGATCCATGGCTCGCTCGATGGGAATGTGTACTACCTGCACTTGGGGGTCGATCCAGCCGTAGGAGTTGAGGAGCGCGGCTTCGCTTTGGGCCAACTCTCCCTTTTGCTTGGGCGGGTCCACCTGCAGCCGCGGCGCATCGCTGGCAATGCGGGTGGCGACGAGCGGCGGCACCGGGTCGTCGTAGCGCTCTTGGTTATAGGCGAGAACCCTGAATAAGACGAGCATGCCGACAAAGGAAGCGATGACTAACGCGGTGATGAAGAGGCCGGTCTGGGCCAAGGGCGTTATCCGCGCATCGGTCGTCTCGTAGCCGGCGTTGGTGGATTGGGGTGCTTGTTCAGCCATGATTGCCTCCGCCGCGGTAGAGGTCTGCAAAGCGGGGATCGTTTTGCGCGATCAGGGCGCGCTTTTTGAGTTGCGCCAAGAAAAACGCAACCACGATGCCGCCGATGCCTATTGAAATGACTAGGTCGAGCCAGTGCAGGGTAAGCCCGGTGCTGTGGAAACTCGGGCCGTGCTCGGCGTGGACCTTGGTGAAGGTCGGGGCCGTGATCCAGTACAAATCGACCCAGCGCATGAAGATCAAGCCCGCGGCAAGGGCGGCGAGCAGCTTGGTTTTGGACTTCATGGTGCTGGATATGAGAAACAGAAAGGGAACGGCAAAGTGAAACACCAGCAGCCCGTAGGCGACGTATTGCCAGCCGCCCTCCAAGCGGGTCATGTACCAAGTGATTTCCTCGGGCAGGTTGGCCGACCAGATGATGAGCAACTGGGAAAACGAGGTATAGGCCCAGAGCATGACGCAGGCCAGCATAAAGGTGCCCAAGTCGCGCAGATGCTGCTCGGTGATTACGCCCTGCAGCGGCGCGCGGCGGGCGAGGGGAACCGCGAGGAGGAATGCGAAGCCCCAGGCCATCAGCCCCATGCCCACGATGTAGATGATGCCAAAGATCGTCGAGAACCAATGCGGCTCGAGCGACATGAGCCAGTCCATAGAGGCCAGCGTCGCGGTGAGAAAGAACACGACGATGCCCGGGCCGCTCAAAAGCTGCAAGCGGTGGGTCGGATGCGTGGCCGTCGTCTGATCCTGCTGCTGCGACCAGCGGTTGAGCAGGAAGGCGAACAACCCCCAGATGGCGAAGTAGAGCACGGTGCGAATAATAAAGAAAGGCTCGTTGAGATAAGGGACCTTCTTTTGGAGGATGGCGTCTTTTTGCACGACGCTCTGGTGAGTCCACTCGTAGAGGTCGTGCAGGCCGAAGAAGAGGATGGGCAACACGAGCAGAAACAGCAGCGGCAAGGTGCGGGTCCCGGCCTCGAGCAGCCGCCGGATCGCAAATCCCCACGTGCCACCGCCGACGTGGTGGATCATGAGGATGCCCATGCTGCCCAAGGGCAGGCCGATCCAGAAGGTAAAGGCCAGCAGATAAGAGCGGAAGAACTGCTCCTCGGCGGTGAAGTAGCCGGCCGCCGCAGCGACCAAACCGACCAAGCCCACGGCCAAGGCGCGGCGCTGGAGGTGGTCCAAATAGGGATGGATCGACTCGTTCATTGAAGTTGCCTTTGGTCCTCGGCCGGCAGTTGGTCCCATTCGAGGTTCTGGCTTAGCTGTAACACCTTGAGATAGGCGACGATGGCCCAGCGGTCGGCCACGGGGATGCGAGAGGCGTAGCTATACATGACGCCAAAGCCATTGGTAATGACATCGTAGAAGTGGCCGACCGGGACCTCGCGCAGCCGCTCTTGGTGAAAACTCGGCGGCTGCTTGAGCCCCCGCTGGACGATCAGGCCGTTGCCCGCGCCCGTCCGGTCGTGGCAGGGGGCGCAGAAAATGTCGTAGCGCGCGCGGCCGCGCTCTAGCAGCGGGCGGTCCACGGGCACCGGCAAGGTCTCGGCGAGCTGGCCTTGCACTGTGCCTTGGTAGAAATGCTCGTCGAGCCTCAGGTGCCCGCGCGCCACCGTGCCTTCTACCTGCGGGCGAAAGGACAGGCCGTCGGCAAAGAACGCCGAGGCCTCTAGCGGCTCGTATTTTTCTTGATTGTACATGGCCTGCCGCAGCTCGCAACCGGCCGTGCCAATCAGCAACAGCGCCGCTCCCAACAGGGCCGCGGGCCGTCGGCGGGCGTTGGTCATTTCAGTTTTCAACTTCGACAACCTCGTGCGGATTTAGGCCGCGCAGAAATTCCTCGGTTTTTTGGCGGTCGAACTGGGGGTCTTCGGCCTCAATGCAGAGAAAGAAGCGGTCTTGGCTGGCGCGGCCGAAATTGGGCGCGTTGAAGACCGGGTGATAGGGCTGGGGCAGGCCGTTGGCGATGAACATGCCAAAGGCCGCGCTGAGAGCGGCAAAGAGGATGGTCAGCTCAAAGGTCACCGGAATGAACATCGGCCCGCTGTGCAAGGGCTTGCCGGCGATATTGAGCGGATAGTCGATGACCGAGACCCAATAGCACAGGCCGTAGCCGGTGATGGCGCCGAGTAGGCCAAAGGCGAACACCAGCCAAGGCAACCGGGTGCGGGGAAAGCCAATCGCCGCGCCCAAGCCGTGGATGGGCATGGGCGAATAAGCGTCGATCTTGCGGTAGCCGGCCGCAAAGGTCGCCTTAGCCGAGGCCAGCAAGTCGTCCGGGGATTCAAATTCGGCCAGCAGGCCGTAGGGCGTTGATTGGGGGGGCTGCTGCATAATCAATGGCTCACTTGTGGTCGCCAGAGACCAGCAGATTGCGGATCTCGTGGATGGAAATCATGGGTAAGCCGCGGATGAAGAGAAAAAACAGGACGATGAACAAGCCGATGGTCCCCGCGTAGATGGCAATGTCCCAGATAGTCGGGTGGAACATGTCCCAAGAAGAGGGCATAAAATCTCGGTGTAGGCTCGTGACGACGATGATGAAGCGCTCCAGCCACATGCCGATGTTGATGAATTGGGAAATGAAGAATAGCCAGAACATGCTCGTGCGAAAGTGCCTAAACCAAAGGAGTTGGGGCACGGCTATGTTGCAGACGATCAAGGCCCAGTAGAAGGGGCCGTACGGGCCGTGCATGCGGTTTTCCATCATATAGCCCTCAAAGACACTGGCGCTGTACCAGGCTATGAATTGCTCCATGAAGTAGCCATATCCCACGATCAGCCCGGACGCCAGCATGACTTTGGCCATGTTGTTGAGGTGGCGCTCGGTTATGAAGTCGTCCAATCCATAGATGAGGCGCATGGGGATCATCAAGGTCAGGACCATGGCAAAGCCCGCATAGATGGCCCCGGCGACGAAGTAGGGGGGGAATATGGTCGTGTGCCAGCCGGGTATCAGGCCGACGGCAAAGTCGAAACTGACGACGCTGTGGACCGAGAGCACCAGGGGCGTGGAGAGGCCGGCCAGCAACAGGGACGCCATTTCGTAGCGCTCCCAGTGAATGGCCGAGCCGCGCCAGCCCAGCGCGAGGACGCCGTAGAGCACTTGGGCTAGGCGGTTTTTGGCGCGGTCGCGCAGGCTCGCTAAGTCGGGAACTAAGCCGACGAACCAAAAGACCAGCGACACGGTCAGATAGGTCGAGACCGCGAAGACGTCCCAGATCAGGGGGCTGCGGAATTGCGGCCAGAGGTCCATGGAGTTGGGATAGGGCAACAGCCAGTAGCAGGCCAGCCAAGGCCGCCCGGTGTGAAAGAGCGGAAACTGGGCAGCGCAGAGCACGGCAAAGATGGTCATGGCCTCGGCCGCGCGGTTGATCGAGGTGCGCCACCGCTGCCGGAACAACAGTAGAATCGCCGAGATCAGGGTGCCGGCGTGGCCGATGCCGATCCACCAGACAAAGTTGATGATGGCCCACCCCCAGCCGACCGGATTGTTGATGCCCCAGATGCCCACGCCCTCAAAGAGCAGGTAGGGAACGCCGATCATGAGCCCGTGCAGCAGCAAAAAGCCCAAAGCAAAGCAAAGAAACCACGCCAGCGGCGTGTTTTTGGTCAGGACGATTCCGCTGATTTTGTCGGTGATGGAGGTGTACGAAGTCTGGCTCGGGCCGAGTTCCGACACTGGGGGGCGGTAAGGCGTTTTCGCAGTTTCGGACATGCTAAGCCTCGGCGATTTTTGGATTGGGGTTTTTGATGCCGGCTAAGTACGTGGTGCGGGGGCGCGTGTTCAGCTCGGTGAGGATGCCGTAGTTGAGCGGAGATGCCTTGAGCGCGGAGACGCGGCTTTCGGGGTCGTTGATGTCCCCGAAGACGATGGACTCGGTGGGACAGGCTTGCTCGCAGGCGGTGGCGATCTCGCCATCGCCGATGGGGCGCTTGGCCTTTTTGGCCTCAATGCGCGCTTGATTGATGCGCTGGACGCAGTACGTGCATTTTTCCATGACGCCGCGGGCGCGGGTGGTGACGTCTGGATTGCGCTGCAATTTTAGGCTTTCGGTATCGCGGTCGGCGTATTGGAGGAAGTTGAAGCGCCGAACCTTGTAGGGGCAGTTGTTGGCGCAGTAGCGGGTGCCCACGCAGCGATTGTACACCATGTCGTTGAGGCCCTCGTCGCTGTGGGTCGTCGCCGCGACCGGGCAGACCAGCTCGCAAGGGGCGTTTTCGCACTGCATGCAGGGCACGGGCTGGTGCGCGATCTCGGGGCGGTCGAGCGCCCCCTTGTAGTAGCGATCGACGCGAATCCAAGACATTTCGCGGCCGTTGAGGACTTCGTCCTTGCCCACGATGGGGATGTTGTTTTCGGCTTGGCAGGCCGTTGCACACGCATTGCAGCCGATGCAGGAGCCTAGATCGATCACCATGCCCCAAGCATAGCCTGTGTACTGGTGATCCGTGCGGTTGTGCAGGGTCAAGTCATCGGGCGGGTCGTGGACGCCCTCGTGGGCAAAGTGCGGATGCGCTTGGTAGTAGTCCAGCGAGGCTTGGCGCACGAGGTTGCGGCCTTCCATGTTGTGATGGTCTTGCGTGCAGGCGAGGCGATAGCGGTCGTAGGAGCCGCTGAGTTGGAGGCCGACGCCGCTCCACAGGGCCGCCGTAGGCCGCAGGGCATAAGCGTTGAAGCCGGCGTCGCGCCCGATGCGGCCGCTGCGCTTTTGTCCGTAGCCCAAGTGCAAGGTGGCGACGCCGTCGGCTTGGCCGGGCACGACCCACACCGCGGCCTTGAGCACCCGCCCGTCAAAGCGCAGTTCGGCGAGGAATTCGCTCTTGAGCCGCAGGTGCTCGGCCGTGGCCGGGCTGACGAGGACGGCGTTGTCCCAAGTGAGCTTGGTGATGGGCTTGGGGGTCTCTTGGAGCCAAGCGTTGTTGGTAAAGCGGCCGTCCCACACCATGGGATCGGGCCGAAAGTGGATTTCGAGGTCTTCTTCGGCGGGAAGGCGTCCGGTCGTTGCCGGCAGCCGCAGCGGCCCTAGGGGGGCGGCTTGGGCTTGGGGGCGGGCACCGGCGACAAAGCCGTCGTGCAGGGCGCGACGCCAAGCCGCCGCATCGAGCCCTTGGTCCGCCCAGTACTGGCGCACGATTTCGCGATCGGGGACCCCGGGCTGGCCGGTGAGGACCGCCAAGCAGTCGTGCGCTGATTTGGTTTTGTAGAGCGGGCGAATCAGCGGCTGGACAATTGTGGCGAGCCCGTCGTGGGCGCGGGTGTCGCTCCACGCTTCGAGAAAGTGAGATTCTGGGATGTGCCAGTGGCAGCGTTCCGACGTTTCGTTGTCGTACAGGCCGAGGTGGACGCGGTAGCCGACCTGGTCGAGCGCGGCCGCCAAGTCGAGATCCACGGGTGCGTCGTACACTGGATTGCCGCCGAGGATGAACAAAGACTCGACTTGGCCGGCCTTCATGTCGGCGACTAAAGCGGCTAGCGACTCGCGCTGATCAACCGACTCGACTTCGACGGGGTCAGTGTAGTGGACGGTGGCACCCGCATTGCCTAGGGCGTGGTTGATCGCATGGGCCAAAGCGTGGACGGCCGGAGCTTGCTGGTCGCCGGCGAGCACCAGGCTTTGACCGCGGTGGGCTTTTAGGTCGTCAATTAGGGCGGCAATCCAAGCGTCGTGCGCGGAGAAGTCGGCGGGAACGCTCGGCCCCTCCCAGCCGATGCCAAGCCCTTGCGCCACCTTTAGGGCCAAGGCTTCGATATGCGCCGTGCCCAGCGCCCAGCGGTGATCGGCTACGCTGCCCGTAGCCGTTGGACTGCTCTCGACCGCATAGAGCCGATTGCTGGCTTGGGCGTTGTTGTGAAAGCGGCGGCCGGCCGCTAGGTCCCGAGCGTGGCGGACATTGCCGGGAGTGCTGTAGGTAAAGTCCGCGTCCAGCGATAGAATCACCTTAGCGTTGGCTAGGTCGTAAAACGCATGCACCGGCTGGCCAAAGGCCATTTGCGCTCCAGCGCGGGCGTTGTCGCGATTAACAGGTTCGTACTGGTGCCACTGGGCTTGGGGGAATTTGGCCCGCAGGGCCTGCAACTGGTGCCCGAGGGTCGGGGAAGTCACCGTCTGGGTCAGGAGGCGCAGGCCGGCCCCGCCGTTGGCCTCGTGTGAGCTCAGCCGCTGCGTCAGATCGGCTAGGAAGATGTTCCAAGTGCTGATGCGACCGGCGTTTTTGACCGTTTGCGACCGGTCCGGGTCGTAGAGGTCGAGAATCGAAGCTTGGACGAGCGCGTTGGAGCCTCGGCTGCCGGAGGGATGCTCGGGATTGCCCTCAATTTTGGTCGGTCGCCCCTGATGGCTCTCGACTAGGATGCCCGTGCCGATGCCGCCGAGCGAGGCGGCCGAGGCAAAGTACTGGGGCTTGCCGGGAACGACGTCTTCGGGCACCCGAACTTGGGGGACGATTTTTTCGCTGGGTTGAATCGTGCAGCCCGAAAGCCCGCCCAGTGCCAGCGATGCGCTCATCAGCTTGAGAAAATTCCGCCGACTGACCGGATCCTTCAACTCGGCCGCTTGCTCGGGGAACTCGCGCTGGACCATGGCGGCAAATTCTTCGGTCTGCGCCAGTTGGTCTAGGCTGCGCCAGTACTCGGGGCCTTGGGCGGCTTTGAGACGGGAGCGGAGGGCCGAGAGATCGATGTTTTTTCTGGTTTCCATATTAGCGGTTAGCGGTGGCAGATAGAGCAGTTGGTGAGTTGACTGGTCTGCACATCGTATTCGGCGACGAGTTGCGCCCCCAAGCGTTCTTGGTCGGCTGGATACTGGTAGTTCATGTTAAAGACTTGGTCGCGGGGGCGGATGTACTGGGCGGGGTCGCGGTGGCAATCGAGACACCACTCCATATTCAGGGATTCGGCTTTCCATATCAGGGGCATTTGATCGACTTGGCCGTGACAGGACTGGCAGCCAATACCTTGGTTGACGTGGATGCTGTGGTTGAAATAGGTGAAGTCCGGCAAGTCGTGGACGCGATTCCATTTGATGGGCACGCCGTCGCGGAAGCTGGCGCGCACCGGTTCGAGGATGGGTGCTTCGGTCCAGATTTGCGAGTGACAGGTCATGCAGGTTTCGGTCGGGGGAATGCCGGCAAAAGCACTTTCCTCGACGGTGGTATGGCAATAGCGGCAGTCGATCCCCATGCCGGTGACGTGGTGTTTGTGGCTGAAGGGAACGGGCTGGTCAACGGGCACGTTGACTTGGTTGACGAAGTAAATGCGATTGATGTTGAGGACGATACCGAGGATACTGCCGACTAGGACGAGGCCGACGAGGATGCTGGCCTTAGAAGCCCAGTTGGCGCTGCGCGGGAATACTTGAGCCATGTTTTTAGTTTAGCTGAGGTTGAAAAAAGCCGGCCTGGCCTTCAATCGCTGGCCAAAACAGTCTTGTAAATTAGGCCAGTTTAGTTTGGTGTCAACAGATGCGATAAAAACCTGGGCATTTGACTTTGAGTCTCTGGCAGCCTAGTATGAATGGCGTCCCTCCTACTAACCCCCGTAGCTCAGCAGGATAGAGCAACAGATTCCTAATCTGTGGGTCGGCGGTTCGAATCCGCCCGGGGGTAGTTCCTTTCCTCGACAACGGCTGCTCGCTACGACGTTTACGTGTGGCAGTGTGGCAAATTCTTTCCTGCGGGAAAGCCCAGAAACCCATCTAGCAGTGAATTATAATAGTTTAGGTTTTGTATGGAAATGACGAGGAGTGAAGAGACCCTACCCATCGCCAGCCAAGTCGAGGCCATGCTCGCGGCCTTGGACCGGCTGTCGCCCTTTAGTCGGCTGCTCGAGCCCGCGGAGATTGAACCGTTGCGTTCCTTGCTGCACTCGGCGCAAGCGTGTGCCGCTAAGCTGAGGACCGGCAAAAAAGCGCAGTGCGCGGCGGACGAATTGGCCGCGCACCATCGGCGTTGCTCAGACGCGCTGCTCGCGGCCGCACTCAACGGCGATTGGGGCGGCGGTGCGCCGGATTTACAAGGGCTGCTGCTCAACCGGCTCCTCGATGGCGAGCACCCGTTTTTGCGCGCTTGCGAAGCGCGATCTCCCGCCGATGTTCCCGCTGCGCTGCATCAGGTTATGTGCCGCGACTTGCAAAGTGCCGCGACCTTGGCTCGGCCCCCTTGGGGGATGTGGCTGCAGCTGATCGGGGGCGTTGCAGAGCCTTTGGCCCCCATGCCGGAGGATGGGGTGGAACCCGCAGCCGTTGGGCGCCTAAAAGAGCGTTTTGTCGGCCGCGAGGATTGGGTTGGGCTGGCTGGGGAACTCGGCTGCTTGATCCACCAGCACGGGCGGGGTGCGCTGCGCCGATTTCCAGCCTTTCGCTTGGTCGCTAGGGGGGCCGAGCCCACCTTGGAGCCGATCCGCCACTTTGCGGAATTTCCCCTCGGCTGGCTGGAGGGCAACGAAGCGAGAATCCAAGTCCTCGAGGACAATACGCGCCATTTTCTCGCCGGGTATCGGGCGCACAACGCCCTGATCTGGGGGCCGCGAGGCGGCGGTAAATCGACGCTGATACGCGCTTTAGTAGGCCAGTTTTTTGAGCGCGGCCTGCGCGCCATTGAGATCGCCCCGTCTTGCTACCCGCTCTTGCCCGAGCTCTTTACCCTCGTCCGGGGGCGTCGCCAGCACTTTGTGGGGGTCTTGGACAATGTGTCCCTAGGCCGGGGCGACGACAACTTACACGAGCTCTCGCGGGTACTCGACGGGGGGTTGGAAGCGCGTCCAGACAATTTGGTCTTCTATGCGACCTCCAACTACAAAGACCTAGTCGACCGGGAGGGCGAGCGCCCGCAAGGGCTGGGCCAGATGCCGCTAGACGACGAGCGACCCACCCGAGTCAACCAAGGCATTCAGGCCGAATTCTACGACCCCCAACAACTACAACGCCTCGATCAAGAGCGGGCCCTCGACGACCGTTTTGCCCTCAAAATTTTCCTCGATTTGCCGAGTAGGCAGCAATACCGCGCCATGGTCTTGTCTTATGCGCGAAGGGCGGGGATCGACCGGCCGGAAGAAGACGTATTGGCCGCTTTCGAGGTTTGGCGGCTGCGCCACAACCACGATGTAGTTGGCGGCCGGACCGCTCGGGACTTCATCGACGCGTACTTGCCCCAGTGCTAAATCAACCTTCGAGCAGCTCGATCTCGTAGCCGTCGGGATCGTCGATAAAGGCCATCTTGCGGCCGGTGGGAAACGTCGTGCGCCAATCGCCCGGCCATATTTCGATCCCGTTGTTTTCCAACGCGTCGCAAAAGCCGATCAAGTCGGGGACCGCGATCGCGAGGTGCATGAGGTCTTCGGGGACTGCAAGCTGGTAGTCGGGCGAATAGGTCAGCTCTAGGGTGTGTTCATTGCCGGGCAGTTCGAGATGGACGATTTGGTTGCCAGCGGGCGATTTATCGGAGCGGCTGCGGACCTCAAAGCCAAGGTGAGTACAGTACCACTCAATAGAGCGCTCGAGATCGCCGACGCGGATGCGGGTGTGCAGGAAGCGAGCCATGGACAGACATCCTTTCGCAGGTTGGATAAAGAAAGAAAAGGGCTGCTGCGGAGGCTGGCAGTCCCTTGCGCGGGTTGGAACGGGGCGCGTAGATTAAATCAGTTAGGGAGTGAAAAGCGAAAAAAGCGAAAAAGTGGTGCCGAAGAGAGGACTCGAACCTCCACGGGGTTGCCCCCACATGGTCCTGAACCATGCGCGTCTACCAATTTCGCCACTTCGGCACTTGACTTGAAGCACAAACTAAGCGGCGGGTTGGCAGCCGTCAAGCCCGCTCTCTTCGTGGAAATAGGCGAGTGATGGCCAAAACGGAAAACGGGGCCGAGCGCGAGTTAATCGCCGTACAAAACCGCAAAGCCC
The DNA here is from genome assembly GCA_965242865.1 of Candidatus Latescibacterota bacterium. Lineage (GTDB taxonomy): Bacteria > Latescibacterota > UBA2968 > UBA8231 > UBA8231. The sequence continues at coordinate 984,779 of CBDETK010000013.1, read as the reverse complement.
GGCACGATTACGAGGTGATGGGCCGCTATGAGACCGGCATTGTCTTGCGGGGCACGGAAGTCAAATCGCTGCGCGCTGGGCGCGCCAACCTCAAGGACAGTTTCGCCTTAGTTGAGCGGGGCGAAATTTTCCTGCACAACGTCCACATTGCCCAGTACGAGCGCGGCAACAATTTCAATCACGACCCAGAGCGCGTGCGCAAATTGCTCTTGCACCGCAGCGAAATCCGGCGGCTGACCGGGAGGACGCAACAGCAGGGCCTTACGTTGGTACCCCTGAAAATTTACTTTAAGCGCGGCCGAGCGAAGGTGGAGTTGGCGCTGGTCCGCGGCAAGAAGCAGTTCGACAAGCGCCAAGCGTTGGCCCAACGCCAAGCCGCCCGCGACGTCGACCGGGCCCTCAAGGAGCGACACCGGTGAGTTTGCCCGCGCCCAGCCGGGAAGCGCCGCGTTGTTCTAAATGCAGCAGTGTGGGCCTGTACTACGATCCAATAGTCAAGGTGGGCCGCTATGGCACGCTCCGGCTTTGCGAGTGCATTGAGTGCCGCTGTGGAGGGAAGGCACCGTACCAGTACTGGGACGACGATTCGCGCAATCAGTGGTGCCCCTGCCGTCCCTATCGCCGAAAAATTGCGGAAACCAACCGCTTGTTTCGCCAAGCCGAGATTCCCGAGAAATTCAAGTGGAAGTTCATCGACGACTTCCGCATGGCGGCACCAGACGGGACGCCCATTGACCTATTCAATACGGTCTATCTCCGCATTCACCAAGATCTGCTCGGAGCAGCCGAAGAGCCTGAGCGGGGCTATCTCCTCTACGGAAGTCTCGGCACGGGCAAGACCTTGGTGGGCTGTATTGCCCTCAACGAACTCATGTTGCGCTGGACCAAACCGGGTCGCTTTCTCAGTTTGTCGCGCACGTTCCACAGGTTGCGCGACACCTTTTCGGCCGACAGCGAGCACTATGGCCGCACTTGGCCAATGCTCGAAGAACTGTGCAAGATGCCTTACCTCGTCCTAGACGACTTTGGGGTCCAGCGGGGGACCGATTGGGAAGAGGAAATGCTCTACGATCTCGTCGATACTCGTTACGGCGACCAGCGGTTCACGGTCGTTACCACGAATCAGCCCCTCGACGAACTCAAGGGCTTTGCCAAGGGCCGCATCTACTCGCGCTTAGTAGAGATGTGCCAACCCATCCCCATGGACGGCCCTAATTATCGGGATCATCTCAATGCGTGAGACCCGCTCGAAGCGCGGCGATGGACGCCGGCCCGCTCAACTGCGGCCGGTGCAGATCACCCCGAAATACCTAAAAACGGCCGCTGGATCGGCCCTGATCGAACTGGGCGATACCAAGGTGCTCTGCACGGTGTCGCCCGTCGATAGCGTGCCGCCCTTTCTGGCGGGGACCGGCAAGGGGTGGCTGACCGCTGAGTACAGCATGCTGCCGGGCTCTTCGGCGCGCCGGGTAGCTCGTGGAGCCAATAGCCGGGCGCGGGAGATTCAGCGGCTGATCGGCCGCTCGTTGCGCGCTGTGGTGAATTTGGAGCAAATCGGCGAGCGCACGCTGTATGTCGATTGCGATGTCATACAGGCCGATGGCGGAACGCGCACGGCCTCCATAACAGGGGCTTACGTGGCTTTGGTAGAGGCATTGCAGACGATCCAAGTCGCTGGACTCGCCGAGCAAGTGGCCGCCATTAGCGTCGGGATAATCGGGGACCAGCCCCTATTGGATCTGTGCTATGAGGAAGACAGCCGCGCCGAAACCGATATGAACGTCGTTATGACCGGCTCGGGGGGGATCGTCGAAGTCCAAGGCACGGCCGAGGGGCGTCCCTTTACCCGCGCGCAGGCGGTTGAGTTGCTCGACTTGGCCGCTGTGGGCATACAGCGCCTATTGGCCGTACAACAGTCTGTTTTAAGCGCACTTACGAGGGCTTAGGGGGCCGGAGAAATTGCTTGACAGGCTTTGTGGCCCCGGCTAAGTTATAACGCATCTTTAGTTCAATGCACGTGTAGCTTTCCTTTTCCTCCCCACTCTAAACGAAGAGGATGGTTCCATGGCGGGGATGACTAAAGCTCCATTTTGGGACATGGAAGATTGCCTTGGGAATTATCTGGCCGAAATTGCCCATTCCAAGCCACTCTCCCCGGCCGACGAGGTCAATCTGGCGCGAAAAATCAAGCAAGGGGATGAGCAAGCCCGCAATAGATTAGTCGAAGCGAACTTGCGCTTTGTGGTCAGCGTGGCCAAGGAATACCAAAATCGCGGCGTTCCCTTCGCCGATTTGGTCGGCGCCGGCAACGTGGGCTTGATCACGGCGGCCGAGCGCTTTGACGAAGACAAGGGGTTCAAATTCATTTCCTATGCGGTTTGGTGGATCCGCCAAGCCATCCTACAGACGCTGGCCGAGCAGTCGCGCACAGTCCGCCTGCCCCTGAATAAAGTTGGCTTGCTCTACAAAATATCCAAGGCGTCCCGCCTATTGCAGCAAGAGCGCACTGGCGATCCTCCCCCGGAAGCTATCGCCGAGCAACTCGACGTTCCGGTCGAAGAGGTCAAAGAGACCTTGCTGTGCGGCCGGTCCATGCGGTCGCTCGATGCCGCCTTTTTCGGCGAAGAGGACCACAGCCTGCTCGACGTGCTGCCAGACGAGCGCCAAGAATCTCCCGAAAACCAAGTCATACGCGGCTGTTTGCGCGGGCAGATTGACTCGGCGCTGAGTCGGCTCACCGGGCGCGAGGCCGAAATTCTTCGCCTCTACTTTGGGCTGAACGGAGAAGAGCCTATGACCTTGGACCAGATCGGTATGCGCTTTGGGCTTACGCGCGAGCGAGTTCGGCAAATCAAGGAGAAAGCACTGCACCGCTTGCGGCACCCCAGCCGCTGCGATCGGCTGCGCACCTATAGCCGCGCCTAGACGCACCGAAAGACGACCCCCAACAGGCTCCCCTGCTCCCCAACAGTCGCAGGAGTACACCATGCCAGAAGATGCCGTTGAGGAGGATCTGCTGAATTCCATAGACGAAGTCGACAACCAGATCAAAAATTTTCGCCAGCGGGTGCGGGCTATTTTAGACGCTGCCCAGGCCGAGGGAACGCGGCGCAACGAAAAGGAAGGGAGTGCGAGGAGGTAAGCGGCGCGTGGATTTACCAGAGAGGGGATGGCTTGGCTGTCCCCTCTTTTAATTTGTCTGCAACCATAGCAACCACAACCATAACGGAGAGAACCAAAATGGACCCATGGGCAACAGGTATATTTACCTCGATTGACGAGGGCTTGGGGGCTGGCTTGGATGCGGTGAAGGAGTTAGGGGCTACCACCGTGCATCTACACGCCCCGGGCCGCGATTTTCGCACGGCCGAGAACGCCGCGGCAATCAAGGAGCAGTTCGCTGCGGCGGGGATCGAAATCAGCGTGGTTTTCGCCGGTTTTCCCGACGAAGATTACACCACGCCGGAAATCGCCCAGCAAACGGTCGGGCTGGTGCCGTTAGCGAGCCGGGAGCGTCGGCTCGAAGAGACCTTGGCCATCGCGGACTTTGCCGCGGCGCTCGGCGTAGATGCGGTCGGCATGCACTTGGGCTTTGTGCCGGCGGCGTCGGACCCGGATTTTGCCGCGGTCGTCGAAGTTGCGCGCACCGTGTGCGATCACTGCCGGGGGCACGGCCAGTACTTTCACTTAGAAACCGGGCAAGAGACCGCCGACGAACTGCTCGCTTTTGTCGGTGCCGTAGGCCGCGAAAACCTCGCAGTCAATTTCGATCCGGCCAACATGATCCTCTACCAAGCTGGCCAGCCGCTAGCGGCATTAGATCGGGTGGGGCACTTGGTCCGCAGCGTACACTGCAAAGACGCCGCCATTGCGCGCCGCCCGGGTCAGCCGTGGTACGAGGATGCGCCGCTGGGCCAAGGCGATGTCGATATTCGGGCCTTCCTCTTGAAGCTGCGGGAGCTGGGGTACGAGGGGCCGCTGACCATTGAGCGCGAATTTTCCCCGGACCAAGTCGGGGATATTCGCGCGGCCCTACAATTACTCACCGACCTGCGCCGAGAGATTTTGGGTTGAGTTCGCCGCTGCGGAATTGTTTGGATTTTGCCGTAGAGGCGGCTTGGCAAGCGGGCAAGATCACCTTGCGCTACTTCCAGTCGGGCATCCACCCCGAGTGGAAGGAAGACCGATCGCCGGTGACCGTGGCGGACCGCGAAGCCGAAGCCAAAATTCGGGACTTGTTGGCCAAAGCCTATCCCGACGATGGGATCGTCGGCGAGGAATTTGGCCGGGTTGAGGGAAGCTCCGGTACGCGCTGGATTATCGACCCCATCGACGGTACGCAATCGTTTGTCCAAGGGGTGCCGCTCTACGGAGTGCTCATCGCCCGGGAAGGCCCCGCTGGAGTGGACGTAGGCTGTTGCTATATGCCGGCCCTCGACGAGATGGTATGGGCCGCCAGAGGCGAGGGCTGTTGGTGGAATGGCCGGCGGGCGGCCGTGTCTGCCGTAGCCGAGTTGGGCCAGGCCTGTATTTGCTATACGTCGTGGCCGAGCTTTGCCGAACAGGGCCGCGAACCAGGGTGGCAACAGCTCGTCGCTCGCACGCGGCTACACCGGGGGTGGGGCGATTGTTACGGCCACCTACTCGTGGCCACGGGCCGAGCCGAGGCCAGCTTTGACCCCATTATGAATCCGTGGGATTGCGGCCCCTTGCTGCCGATTCTACAGGAAGCCGGCGGCACCTTTACCGATTGGCGGGGGACGCCGACGATATACGGCCAAAACGCTTTCTCTTCCAACGGTCATCTCTTTGCGTCCATCGTGGAGTGTCTGGGCCGGCCGCCGTGATAGGCGCGCTTAGAGGCTGGCTAGCGGTCGGTCGCACGGTCGCGGTGAAGACGTACTGCCACAATTGCACGATCTCGGCGGCCGCCATGGCCTTTGACTTTATATTTGCCATTTTCCCGGGCATTCTCGTCCTGACGGCCTTATTGGGCCTCTTGGGCATATCGCCCGAGGACTTCATCCAAGTCCTCGAAATTTTGGGCATTGTCATCCCCGTCCCGCTGCTAGAGACCATCGAAAACAACATCCACGTTCTCTCGTCGCAAAGTTTGTTCGTCATCGGGGTCTTGGGCGTCGTCTGGCCGGCGTCGGCGAGCATGTCCGCTACGATGATGGCGCTCAACCGTGCTTATGGCGTACGAGAGCATCGGTCCTTTTACAGGCGGCGCGTCCTCTCGCTGGCCCTAGTCGTGGTCTTGGGGGTTTCTTTCGTTTTTTTCTTTAACCTCATCGTATTCGGCGAACACGTCGAGCGTTGGCTGCGGGACTATTGGATTTCCTCGCACTTTTCTCCGCTGGTGGCTTGGTTGAGGCAGGCGGTGGTCGTGGTGGGCATGATCGCCACTACCACTTGTATTTACTGCATCATGCCCGCCGTGCGCCTGCGTTGGTTGGACGTATTGCCGGGGAGTGTGGTGGCTTCTGGGCTAGCCGGGGTCATTGCCTCGGCCTTGGAGTACATCGAGCGATTCAGCTATTACAACATTATCTATGGCGTGCTCGGGGCTGCCATCATCCTCTTGCTGTCCGCGTATTTGCTGGCTTTTACTCTGCTGTTGGGCGGCGAGTTGAACGCGGTGCTCTATCGCCGTGGCCGGCCATTTGACGTGCCCCCAACGGATTATTAGGTTGGGGCTTCGCGTGGCAATGCCCTTGGGAAATGGAGGAACCAATGCACAAAAATTTGCTCTTATGCGCGCTCGTCGGCGGGCTTTTGGCCTGCGGAGGCGGCAAGAAAGACGAACTAACCCCTTATATCCAGACCTTGCAGGGCTTGGATACCCATAGCCAACAGCTAATGCGCTATCAGGTGTACCTAACGACCGAGGGGATGACCTCTCAGGCCAACGATGTCGAACAGGTCATGCAGACCTTGCACGACGAATTGGAGAAGATCGAGCTGGAGGACAAGTACCTCCGGGCCTTGAACAACAAAATGAAGCGGGCCTTGAAGGCGGCGATGCGCAAGCTGGTCGAGCCGGACTTCCCGACGTTTGTGCCCAACGCCCAAAAGAGCATTTCGGTCGTCGAAGGAGAATTTGTCACCGTGTATGCCAACCTAAAGAAAATATGGGAGGATGCCGGTAAGACCGACCCCTTCCCGCTCAAGTGGCAAGCCGCAGAATAGTTGAGTCCGCCGAGTCCGCCGCCTGCAGCACTACGCAGAGCTCCCCCGGTAACAGGGGGAGCTTTTTGCGTTAAATCTAGAGCTAGCGCACAAAGAAGGGACGAGTAAACCATGAAATTCATGTTGTTCATGTTGTTCATCCTGCTGTTGGCGACGGCGGTCGCGTTGCTGTGTGCGGCTGCGTATCGGCAGCTAAGGGGCGGTTCGCGCCGTGGCGCGTCCAACAAGCGCGATACCATTGATCCGAGCCGAGTCGCCGAGGCCGAGTACAGCATATTGGACGAAGAGGAGGTCAAACGAAAAGATCGTGGCTAAGAGAGCAAAAGGACTCAGTCCCGAAGAGTTGCTGGCCGAAATTACTCAGGGGGATATTCGGCCCTTTTATTTGCTGCACGGCGATGAAGAGTACGAGCGCGAAGCGGTGGTCGCGTCTATGATCGAAGCCTTGGTGCCAGCCCAGACGCGGGATTTCAACCTCGATGTCCTAAGGGCCAAACGCGAACGCGGCCGCGATCGCTTGGAGATACTGGATTTTTTTCAAGCCTACGAGACCTATCCCATGATGGCCGAGAGCCGATTGATCGTATTGCGCGATGCCGAGGCCCTAGAGGGCGACCAGTGCCGGGGCTTGGAGCGCGTATTTACAACGCCCGTGGCGACGAGTCGGCTGCTGGTCGTGGGCGGCCGCAAGGTCGATATGCGTCGGAAGTTCTTTCGCGAGCTTTCGCGCCAGGGCCGGGCGCTAGAATTTAGGCCGCCCTACGACAACCAAGTTCCACAGTGGATCCAGCGGCACGCCAAGCGTCAGGGGATCCCGATCGAGCCCGGGGCCGTCCAACTGCTCAGCCAGTACGTGGGGGCTAAGCCGCGCGAGCTGGTCAGCGAGCTAGAAAAGTTGGTCAGTTTTGCCGGCGTGGGCCGGCCGATCACCGCCTCTGCGGTCGAACAAGTCGCGGGCATCACGCGCGGGGCCAGCGTGTTCGACCTCGCCGATGCCCTCGGCAAAGGGCAGGGCAAGCGAGCGCAAGAGTTGATGCGAAAACTGCTCGACGAGGGCGAAGAGCCGACCCGCGCTGTCGTCATGGTCGCTCGCCACTTCCAGCTTTTGCTCAAGGCCAAGGCACTGAGGGGCCAATCGCTGCCGCGCGACAAGATGGCCGCTGAATTGGGAGTCGCGCCGTTTTTTTTGTCCGGGTATTTAGAGCAGGCCCAGCGGCGCTCCGCCGCGTGGCTGTGGGCCGGGTTGAGTGCCTTAAAGGAGGCCGATTGGCGGCTAAAATCGCAGGGGCGACGCCAAGAGCGCTTGGTTTTGGAGCTGCTGGTGGCCAAGTTGTGCAAGAAGCCCTCAGCTTGACAATGGATGGTGTCAAGCCTAAATTGAAGCACAAGGTATTGTGTTGTAACCTGTTGAAAAGTATGAGTATAACCAACAAGCAAAGGACCTATCGTGAGCGAACCTATTGCCTTAACCGATGACAATTTCAGTGCTGAAGTCCTCAAAGCGAGCCTGCCCGTGCTCGTGGATTTCTGGGCGACGTGGTGCGGTCCGTGCCGCGCGATTGCGCCGATTGTCCAAGAATTGAGCCGTGAATACGAGGGCCGGGCCAAAGTGTGCAAACTGGACGTCGACGCGGCCGAGAAAACCGCGGCCGAATTTGGCATTCGCAGCATTCCCACCTTGCTCATCTTCAAAGAGGGCAAAGTCGCAGACCAGATCATTGGCGTCGTCGCCAAAGGGCAAATCACCGCAAAGCTGGAAGCCGCATTGGCCTAAATGCGGCCGAGGCGGGGGTGCCAACCATGCCGGCTAATCCTCTCTGGCGGCAGGTCTTTCGCCGCCTGCAAGAGCGCGTGCGGAGCGGCCGCGCCGAGGAAGAGACCGCCACCTACAAGCTCTTGCAAAACGTGCCCATTTTTCGGCAGTTGAGCGGGCGCGAGCTGCACAAGATAGAGGAAAGGCTCTACGGCCCGCGCGACTGGCGCGCTCGCGAGACGATCATCAACCAAGGGGATCCCGGGCTGGGGATGTACATCGTCGTCTCCGGCCAAGTGCGAGTCGCCCAGCTGGGCGACGATGGGGTTGAGCAGCCGCTAGCCACCTTGACCCGGGGGGATTTTTTTGGCGAACAGGCCCTCATAGACCAATCGCCGCGCCCCGCTTCGGCCTACGCCGTCCAGCCTTGTAGCCTCCTCGTGTTTTGTCGCCCCGACTTACTCGAGCTCCTAGAGGGCAACCCCCCACTTGCCGCGAAGGTGGTCGAAGGCTTGGCGCGAGCGGTCTCGGCCGACGCACCCGAACTACTAAAGAAGCTCTCGGCATAGCGGCGGCCCCCGAGCAGCGCAGGTACTATCCAATGAATTGGCAAGTTAAAGTCGCAGTCGGCTTGGTGGCCCTAGCGGCGGTCGGGTGGTTTCTCTACGAGATTCGCGGCATTCTCACGCCTTTTGTTCTAGCGTTCGTCTTGGCCTATGTCCTCCACCCAATCGTCGATCGGCTGGAGAGAAAGGGGTTGGGGCGGGTTTGGAGCACCCTCCTCGTCTTTTCGCTCGTCTTCGCCGGATTGGGGCTCGGTGCGTTCAAGGTTGGAGACAAGCTGACCGGCGAAACGGTCGATAGGGTTTTTACCATCGCCAACCCGGACGACACCCTCCTAAGTATCCAAGGGATCGCTTGGGAAGACGACTCGCGGGACCAGCCGTTTAGTCTAAGAGGGGAATACCGCTGGCCGTTCGCGCTCGCGCCCCTGGAGGAGTTGGCAGTTCACCTGCGCTTTGTTCCCAAAGACCATGCCCCGGCGGCAAACGCGCTCTTGATCGCGTACTCGCAGGGAACCGACGAATACAGCCAGCGCATTAGCGTTCACGGCAACAGCGATTTGGCCGCCGGCAGCCAAGTGGCCGGTGGCCGCCCGGGAGCCGTTGTGTTTTCGCGCACCGATATTGGCTTTGGCGAGGCTGCGCCCAATGTTTTGGTGGAAATCGGCGATCGGATCGTGACGGAAACCAGCACTAGAGCTTCAAAAATTGAGCCCATGCTACAGCCTTACTTGGGGAGTGATTTCCGGCTCGCTGCGTTGATCCGGGAACACGGCGAGCGGCTGCTAAAGACCATGCTGGGGGGCACTACCATGTTTATCGAGGGCGTGATCTCGGGCCTTACTTTTGCGGTGCTCGTGCCGTTTGTGGCGTTCTTCTTCCTCAAAGAGGGGCGGCGGTTGACGCGGTGCCTGATGGCCTTGGTTCCCAACGCCTATTTTGAATTGTGCTTAAACCTACTGTACCAAGCCAATAAACAGATCGGGAACTACATCCGCGGCCAGCTTTTGGCGGTCCTCTTCGTATCGGTGCTCTCCGTTAGCGGCTTGTCTATTATCGGCGTCTATTATGCCCTGCCGCTGGGGGTGCTCGCCGGGTTGGCCAATGCAATCCCATATCTCGGGCCGTTGATCGGGATCGTCTGCTCGTCGATTGTGGCCTTGGCTACCGGCGGTGGCTTGGCGATGGTGGCCAAAGTGATCGTCATGTTCTTGGTCATTCAACTGATCGACAACGTGCTCATTCAACCCACCATGGTGGCCAAAAGCGTCGAATTGCACCCTTTAGTCGTCCTCTTTGTCGTCATGGTGGGAAGCCAGTTAATGGGCATCGTCGGAATGCTGATCGCCGTACCGCTCACGGGCATCGCAAAAGTGAGCGTCCAAACCATCTACCAAGGGATCAAGCAATACCGATTTAGAGTAGGTTGACAAACCTATATATATGTGCTTAACTACATCGTCTCATATCCCAAATTTCGCTAAGCGGCATAAGGCCCTTTAAGGGGTAGGAGGAGTGGATTAATTGGGTAGTTCAATACATTTAGAAAGCACAGCGGTGGGCGAATTGGCTCAACGCATAGGAGATGCCCGCCGGCTCTATGGCAACGATAGCCCTTACGTCATAGGTATGATGACGGCCGTTGAGTGGATAGCCCAAGGAGCCGAGGGAGGCCAAGGTCTCAAGCAAGACTTACTGGCCCGCGTTCTGGAGAGCGAGGGCAAGAAACAGCCGCCTCGTGTGCTCCCCGGCCCTGCGGAGAGTAGCCCCCCGACGCACGAGCGCCGCACCCTCGCGGAAAACACTTGGACTCGAGGCGTAGTCAAGTGGTTTAACAACGATAAGGGATATGGTTTCATCTCTACAGATAGCCATGTCGATGTCTTCGTCCACTGGCGCGACATTTCGTCCAATTGGGGACAGAGCTTAAACCAAGACGACGAAGTTGAGTTCATGGTGACCCGCACTGCCAAGGGATTTCAGGCCATCAACGTAATGAAGGCCAGCCAAGACAACGCCGAAGCGGAGGCCGCAACCGAGCCCGAGGCCCTCGACGCAACCGGGGAGGCTGAAAACGCCAGCAGTGCCGCCGCGGATGGCGAAGACAGCCCTCCGAATTCTCTAGACGAAGACGGTCAGTCGTAGGGACGATGGGCAAAAAAACGCCCGATATAGCCTGTTCGTTCTGCGGCAAGGGGGGCGAGCAAGTCGAGAAGGTTATTCAGGGGCCTTCGGTGTATATATGCAGTGAGTGCATTGGCTTGTGCAACGAGGTGCTGGCCGAGGACGGCAAACACGAGCCCAGTCTCAACGGTCGGCCCTTGCCCAAGCCGGCTGAAATCAAGGCCCACCTCGACGCCCACATCATCGGCCAAGAACGCGCCAAAAAAGCCCTCTCGGTTGCCGTGTACAATCACTACAAGCGGGTGCATTCTGGCGTGGCGGATGTCCAGCTCAGCAAGAGCAATATCCTGCTCATCGGCCCCACCGGAGTGGGCAAGACGCTTTTGGCGGAGACGTTGGCGCGCGTATTACAAGTGCCCTTTGCCATCGTCGATGCCACCGTCCTCACCGAAGCTGGGTACGTGGGCGAGGACGTGGAAAACATCCTCGTGCGGCTTCTCCAAGCCGCGGAGTACGATGTCAAACAAGCCGAGCGTGGGATCTTGTTTATCGACGAGCTGGACAAAGTCGCCCGCAAATCCGGCAATCCCTCCATAACCCGCGATGTTTCCGGCGAAGGCGTCCAACAGGAGCTCCTCAAAATTTTAGAGGGGACGGTGTCGGGAGTGCCTCCCAAGGGCGGGCGCAAGCACCCCGAACAGCCTTTGGTCCAAATAAATACCAAGAACATTCTCTTTATTTGCGGCGGGGCTTTCGATGGGCTAGACAAAATTATCAGCCAGCGCATCGGAACGCAGTCCATCGGCTTTGGCAGTCCACTCGACGACCGCGAGGAAATGGACGGGGCCAATCTGCTGGCGCACGTCGAGCCCGAAGAACTGATTCAGTACGGCCTAATTCCCGAGTTGATTGGCCGCTTGCCCGTGGCGGGTATCTTGCACCCCTTGAGCGATCAGGCACTAATGGACATCCTGCTCAAGCCGCGGAATGCGCTCGTCAAGCAGTACCAGAAGCTGTTTGAGATGGACGGCATTGCCCTGCGGTTTGAAGAGGAGGCCTTGGAGAAGGTCGTCGAATTGACCCAAGAAAAGGAGATGGGGGCGCGCGGCCTGCGGGCGGTCTTGGAAACCGTCATGTTTGAAATCATGTTCGATCTCCCGGCCCGCGACGATGTCGCCGAATGCGTCATTACCAAGGAGTTCATCGAAAACAAGGCCCCGCCCACCTTCGTGTACAACAAGAAGCGGGCTTGATTTCCACCCCGGGCCTTGAGCTTTCCACTAACTACGATCCCTTCTCGGCTGGCGAACGCGCCGGCCAGAAGGGTTTTTTTTGGCAAAAGCGCCATGCAATCTAGACACTATCCAGCGCGGGTGCGGTGGCGGCACCAGCCGGCGGCCACCGCAGCCACCGCGGTGGGAGAAGTGGCGGTGCGGGGACGGCTCCTCCACTTCGCGGCCGGTCGCGGCCGGCTCGCAGACGAGAGCGGAGCGGTTGATCTGGTCGTGCAGCCACAGGCAGAAGGGGTAACAGCCGGAGATATAGTTGAGTTGTATGGGATTGCTGCGGAAGGAGTTATCGTTGTTTCCCAAATCCGCCTATTAGCCCCTAGCGACGCGGCATGGCCGCAGGGGGATTGGGCGCGGTTCCACGCCAACGGGCTGTGGGCGAACATGCGAGTGCGGGCCGCCGTGTTAGACGCTGTCCGCAGCTTTTTTCGCGATGCGGACTTCCTTGCTGTGGAGACGCCCACGTTGGTGCGCGCCTCGGCGCAAGAGGAATCCATCCAGCTATTCGCCACAGAATACCAAGGGGATAAGGAGCGCGAGCCCCTGTACCTCGCCCCCTCGCCCGAGCTGTACATGAAGCGATTGCTAGGAGTGGGCTTTGAGCGGATTTACCAGATCAGCCGCTCGTACCGCAATGGGGAGAGCGGGCCGCAACACAACCCCGAATTTACCCTAATCGAATGGTATCGAGCGTACGCTAGTTACGAAGAAATCATGGCCGATGTCGAAAACTTGGTAGCTTATGTGGCGGAAAGCGTCTTAGGACGGCCGAGCGTCGTCCGACAAGGGCGGGCGATCGATGTGCAGCCGCCGTGGCAGCGGCTCAGCGTCCGCGCGGCCTTTGCGCGCTGGGCGGCGGTCGATTTGGATTCCTGTGCCAGCGCGGAAGTGCTGTTTCGCCGCACTCGCGCCCTAGGCTATGGCAGCGCTAGACGCGGGGATCGTTGGGAGGACCTATTCCACAAAATTCTGCTGGAAAAAGTCGAGCCAGAATTGGCTAAACTAGGGGCGGTCCACCTCTTTGATTATCCTCGGCCGTTGGCCGCCTTGGCCAAACTCAAAGAAGGCGACCCGGCCGTAGCCGAGAGAACGGAGGCGTATTTGGGCGGAGTGGAGTTGTCAAACGGTTATACCGAACTGAACGACCCAGTCCAGCAGCGCGTGCGCTTTGCACAGGGGGCACAGCCGGGGGGCGCACCGGCCGACGAGGCGTTTCTCGCGGCCATGGAGCGGGGTATTCCACCGGCGGGGGGCGTGGCCTTGGGGTTGGACCGGCTGGTCATGATCGTTGCCGGTGCAACTTGCTTAGACGAGGTAATTGCCTTCCCGCTAAGGCATTAGCCAGCGAGAGCGGCCAGCTCTTGTTCGGACGTCAGAAGGCCGTCGATTAGGCCGAAGTCAATCGCCTCGGCCGGCGAAAGAAAGTAATCGCGCTCGGTGACCAGTTCGATGCGCTCGAGCGGCTGGCCGGTATCTCGGACTAAGATCTGGTTGAGCCGGTCGCGCCACTCGACGATTTCGCGGGCGTGGATTTCAATATCGGCCGCTTGGCCGCGGACCCCTCCCCAGGGCTGGTGCAGCATGAGCCGAGAATGAGCCAGAGCGTGGCGCTTGCCTTTGGCCCCGCCGGCGAGGAGGATCGCGCTCATGCTATACGCTTGGCCGATGCACAGCGTCGCTACGTCGCAGGGGACGTACTGCATGGTGTCGTAGATGGCCAAGCCAGCCGTGAGGCTGCCGCCAGGGCTGTTGATGTAAAGCGAAATGTCTTTTTGGGGATCTTCCGAGATTAAAAAGAGCAGCTGGGCGATGACGAGGTTGGCTTCGCGGTCGTCAATCGGGGTGCTGATGAAAATGATCCGCTCCTTGAGGAGGCGGGAGAAGATGTCGTAGGCGCGCTCGCCGCGGCCGGTCTGTTCGATTACTACGGGTACGATGGCCATTTGCTATTTGTCGTTTGAAGAGGGTCCAGTCGCCAACCAATGGACTATAGGCGATGCCCCATATAGTGTCAATGGGCGTCGCTCCGGTCGGTTGACCACGTAGGGTCGGCGCGGTACATTTTGCCCGGTTCCGTCCACCTTCATTGCAAGGCAAAGTGGTGCGATTTTTTGAATTCTGTTGCTCGACCCCAGCCGGCCCCAGGGCCCGATGCTCGTAGGCATTACCGGCGGCATGGGCGCGGGCAAGTCCACACTGGCGCGAATGCTCGCCGAGTTGGGTGCCCTGCGGGTCGATGCCGACGAGGTAGCGCACGAAGTGGCGACCATTCCAGCGGTACTAGAAAACCTGCAAGCGGCGTTTGGCCGCGATGTGCTCCGCCCAGACGGGAGCTTGAATCGCCCGGAGTTAGGGCGTCGCGCCCTGCAATCGGCCGAGGCGAGCCAGCGGTTAGAGGCGATTATGCGGCCGCCGCTCGAAGCGGCCATCCAACGCCGGCTGGCGCAGGCCGTGGCGGAAGCCAACGGGGGGATCGTGGTGTTTGACGCGCCCCTGATATACGAGTGGGGAAGCGAGGGGAACTTCGACCGCATTGCGGTCGTTGATGCTGAGGAGGAACGATGCGTGTCGAGGGTGCAGCAGCGCAGCGGCTTGCCGGTGGGCGAGATTAGGCAGCGGATGGCCCGCCAGCTGGATCCGCACCAAAAAAAGGCCCGCGCCGACGTTGTCATCGACAACAACGCGGACTTGGCCGCGCTCGCCGCGCAGGCCAAAGCCCTGTGGGCCGAGTTGAATCGCCATGCCCCATGAACGCTTGCGGCGGACGCCGCTCTATGAGGTAGCTGTCGCCGAAGGCGGGCGCATGGTGCCCTTTGGCGGGTGGGAAATGCCGGTCCAGTTCGAGGGCATCCGCCGCGAACATGGGGCGGTGCGTCGAGCGGTCGGCCTGTTCGACATCTCGCACATGGGGCGCATGGCCGTTGCCGGGGCGGACGCAGTGGCCTTCCTCGACCGCCTCTTGCCGGCGCGGGTCCGCGCCTTGGCCATCGGCCAGATGCTCTACGCGCCCCTGTGCAATGAACAGGGCGGATGCGTGGACGATCTGGTACTCTATCGGCTCGCCGAGCAGGAGTACCGCTTGGTGGTCAACGCGAGCCGGAAGGCGGCGGACTGGCAGTGGATTACCGCACAGGCCGCGGTCGCGGGTTGTGCGGAGGTGCAAATTGAGGACTTGAGCGACGAACTGGGCATGGTAGCGGTACAAGGGCCAAAGGCGGCCGCCTTAGTCGAAGCACTCGCTGGCCCGACTAGCGTGGCCCTCGGGTACTATCGCTGCGCGGCTATGGAAATCGCCGGAATCCGCGGGGTGCTCAGCCGCAATGGCTACACCGGCGAAGACGGGTTTGAGATTATGTGCCCGGCCGACCAAGTCGCCGCGCTGTGGGCCAAGCTCCGCGCGGCCGGGGCCCAGCCGTGTGGGCTCGGTGCCCGCGACACCTTGCGCTTGGAGATGGGGTTTTGCCTGTATGGCCGCGAATTGAACGAACAGACGACCCCCTTAGAAGCGGGGTTGGCTTGGACGCTCGACCTCGAAAAAGAGGCGGATTTTGTCGGTGCCGAGGCCCTGCGAGTGCAGCGGGCGGCGGGCGGCTATCGCCGCTTGCGCGGCTTCCGCATGTTGGAAAGGGGCATTCCCCGGCCGGATTATCCGGTTTTCGACCGGCGCGGAGAGCAGGTGGGGACCGTGACCAGTGGGACGCACTCGCCGGTGCTCAACGAGGGCATTGGGCTGGCCTTTTTACCGCGTAGCGCACAAAAAATGGGAACCCAAGTGTCCATCGGCATAAAGGGCAAGCAGCAGCCGGCCGTGGTGGTCGCACGGCCCTTTGTGCTGTCGGGACTTAAAAAGGACTGAGCATGAGCGACGAGTTTGTCCGCCGACACATCGGCCCTACGGCCGCCGACCTAGCCGCCATGCTCGCGGCCGTGGGGGCCGACAGTTTGGACAGCCTCATGGATGAGACTCTACCGGCGGCCATTCGGGCGCAACACCCGCTAGCGCTCGGCGAAGGCATCAGCGAGTACGAGTTGCTGGGCAGGTTGCGGGCCTTGGCCGGCCAAAATCGCCTAGCCCGCAGCTTTATCGGCTTGGGCTACTCAGACTGCATAACCCCTCCGGTGATTCAGCGCAACATCTTGGAAAACCCAGGCTGGTACACCCAGTACACGCCCTACCAGTCCGAAATCGCCCAAGGTCGGCTAGAGGCCCTGCTCAACTTCCAAACCATGGTCGGCGACCTGACGGGTTTTGCCTTGGCCAATGCCTCCTTATTGGACGAAGCTACGGCCGCGGCCGAGGCCGTAGCCATGTTGCGGGCCGTGCAAAAGAAAAACGCCAGCGAGCGCGTCTTTGTCTCGTCGGCCTGCCATCCGCAAACCATAGCGGTGGTCGAGGTCCGGGCCGAGTCGCGGGGGTGGGAGGTGGTCGTAGGCGATCATCGAGACTGGGATTTTGCTGCCGGGGCCTTTGCCGCCTTGCTCCAATATCCGGCCTCCGATGGGGCACTGTACGACTACGCCGAGTTCTGCGCTCAGGCACACGCCCATCAGACCCTCGTGTGCGTGGCCGTTGACCTGCTCGCCCTGTGTTTGCTGCGGCCCCCCGGGGAGTTTGGGGCCGATGCGGCCATTGGGAGTGCGCAGCGCTTTGGCATGCCCATGGGATACGGCGGCCCGCACGCGGCCTTTTTGGCGACGCGCCCCGAGTTTCAGCGGCAGGTGCCCGGGCGCATCATCGGCGTCTCAGAGGATGTCCGCGGCCAGCCCGCCCTGCGCATGGCCTTGCAAACCCGCGAACAGCACATCAAACGCGAGCGAGCCACGAGCAACATCTGCACGGCCGAGGTCTTGCCGGCCGTGGTGGCGAGCATGTACGCGGTCTATCACGGACCAGACGGGTTGCGGCGCTTGGCCGGTCGCATCCACCGCCAAGCGCGGGCCCTCGCCCGCGGGCTGGAGGACGCCGGCTACCGAATAGTCCACGACCACTACTTTGACGCGCTGCGCGTTGAAGTGGGAGCGCAGGGCGACGAGCTGTTGGCGCAGGCGCGGGCCGAGGGGATGAACTTCCGCGATCTAGGGGAAGGGCACTGGGGCATTGCCCTCGACGAAACAACCCAACAGGCCGATTTGCAAGCCATCCTCGCCTTGCTGGGCGGCCAGCTCCCGGCCCAAGTGGAGGCCGAGCCGGCTTGGGGGCCGGTCCACGAGCGCTGCTCGCGCTTCATGGAACATCCCGTTTTTGCGGCGCACCACTCCGAGACCGAAATGATGCGCTACATGCGCCGGCTTGAAGCCAAGGACCTGTCCTTAGTCCACGCGATGATTCCGCTCGGCTCGTGTACCATGAAGCTCAATGCGACCGCGGAAATGATGGCGATTACTTGGCCAGAATTTGCTGCGCTGCACCCGTTTGCGCCACTAGAGCAAGCCCGGGGGTACGCGGCGATTTTCGCCGAAATGGAGGACATGCTGCGCGCGATCACCGGCCTCCCGGGCATTTCCCTGCAACCCAACGCGGGTTCGCAGGGCGAGTACGCCGGCCTCCTCATCGTGCGCCAATACCACCGGATGCGCGGGCAGGCCCAGCGGAACATTTGCCTCATCCCAGCCTCGGCCCATGGAACGAATCCCGCGAGCGCGGCCATGGCCGGGTTGGACGTGGTCGTGGTTGCCTGCGACGCCGAGGGCAATATCGACGTGGCGGACCTGCGGGCGCAGGCCGCGGCCCACCGCGAGCGGCTCGCCGCCCTCATGGTGACGTACCCCTCAACCCACGGGGTCTTTGAAGAGGCCATCGCCGAAATCTGCGCGGTCGTCCACCAAGCCGGCGGTCAAGTCTATATGGACGGCGCCAACATGAACGCCTTGGTGGGCTGGTGCCGGCCCGGAGAAATCGGCATTGACGTGTGCCATCTGAACTTGCACAAGACCTTTTGCATTCCCCACGGCGGAGGCGGCCCGGGGATGGGTCCCATTGCCGTGGCCGAGCACTTGGTGGAGTTTTTGCCTTCCCATCCCCTCGTCGCCACCGGCGGGGTCGAATCAATTGGCCCGATTGCGGCCGCGCCCTGGGGCAGTGCCTCAATTTTGCTCATATCTTGGGCGTACTTGCGGCTGATGGGCGGCGCGGGCTTGGCCAAGGCGACGCAGGTGGCGATCCTCAATGCCAATTACCTAAGCACCCGCTTGGCGGATTCCTTTCCCGTGCTGTACAAGGGGCGCAACGGGCGCGTCGCGCACGAGTGCATCCTCGACCTGCGCTGGGCGCGAGAACACGGCATTGGCGTCGAAGACGTAGCCAAGCGGTTGATGGACTACGGGTTCCACGCGCCCACGGTATCCTTTCCGGTGGCCGGGACGTTGATGGTCGAACCGACCGAGAGCGAGTCCAAAGCCGAGTTGGACCGATTTTGCGCGGCCCTGATCGCCATTGGCGGCGAAATCCAGCAAGTAGCCGCTGGAGCAATGGACCGCGCCAACAACCCGCTGGTCCACGCGCCCCACCCGGTGGACGTTGTGCTGGCCGACGACTGGGACCGGCCCTATTCCAGGACTGTGGCCGCGTTGCCCGCGCCTTGGCTGTTGGAGCGCAAGTTCTGGCCGGCCGTAGGGCGGCTGAACGACGCGCAGGGCGATCGCAACCTGATCTGTTCCTGTCCGCCGGTAGAAACGTACGCCCGAGAGGAGTGAGGAGTGAGATGAGTCCAAAGCGCGCCGTAATCACCGGCATCACCGGGCAAGACGGTTCGTACTTGGCCGAATGGCTGCTCGAAAAGGGCTATGAGGTGTTCGGGCTGGTGCGCCGCAGCAGCACGGTCAACTTCGAGCGGATCGGCCACTTGCAGGACCAAATCGAGCTGATCTCCGGCGATCTGCTGGACCAGAAGTCGCTGGTTTCGGCGTTGCAGGCCGCGCGGCCGCAGGAAGTGTACAACCTAGGGGCCCAGTCCTTTGTGCCGGTCTCTTGGGAGCAGCCCATGTTGACCGGCGAAGTGACCGGCTTGGGGGTGACGCGGATTTTGGAAGCCATCCGCGCCTGCGGCGAGAATATCCGCTTTTACCAAGCCAGCACCAGCGAGTTGTTCGGCAAGGCCCAAGAAACGCCGCAAAACGAGCAAACGGCCTTTTATCCGCGCTCGCCCTACGGAGTATCCAAGCTCTACGCGCATTGGATCACCATCAACTACCGCGAAAGCTACGGTTTGTTTGCCTGCACGGGCATTCTGTTCAATCACGAGTCCCCGCGCCGCGGGCGCGAATTCGTCACCCGCAAAATCACGCACGGCGTGGCTCGCATCAAATGCGGACTCGACTCAGAGCTGCGCCTCGGCAATCTGGAGGCCCGCCGCGATTGGGGCCATGCGAGCGACTTTGTCCGCGCCATGTGGATGATGCTCCAGCAGGACGCCCCGGACGATTACGTCGTCGCCACGGGCGTCTCGCACACCATTGGCGAATTCTGCGAGGTCGCCTTTGCCCACGCGGGCTTAGACTGGCGGCAATACGTGGTTGTGGATGAGCGCTTTTTGCGTCCCGCCGAGGTACATACCCTGTTGGGCGATGCAGCGAAGGCGCGGGGAAAACTCGGTTGGCACCCCGAGGTCGGCTTTGAAGAAATGGTCCAGCAGATGGTCGACTCGGACTTGGAGCAGGTGGCCCATCAGTCGGCCCGGCCGCGATAGCGGCGGCTGAACTTGCGGATCTGGCCGCATATCGTCTGAATCGCCCGCACATCCCGCACTTCCAAATCGACCTTGTTGAAGAAGCGGCGCAGCACGCGGCCAAAGTGCTCTGGCTCGTTGTTGTACGGGGTAAACTCTATCTCGGCTAAGGCGTGCAAAAGCTGGGCCAACATGCGCTCGCGCTCGCCGGTCGTTGCGGGTTGGGCGGAGGGGGCCGGTGGTGCTTCGCCCACCGCGCTGTACAGGCCATAGGTCAGCAGGAGCACGGCGTGGGAGAGGTTGAGGGAGGGATAGGCCACGGCCGTGGGGAACCTCAGCACTTGGTGGCAGAGCGCGAGTTCCTCGTGCCACAAGCCGTCCCGTTCGCGGCCGAACACGAGCGCGATCCGGCGGTGGTGTACTTGGGCGGCGAGTTGGTCGATCAGGGCCGGCGGCGCGGAGGTAACCGTGCGGAAGCGGCCCTGCCGATGGGTCGTACCGACGACGAGGTGGCAATCGGCTACGGCCGCGGCTAGGCTAGGGAACACTTGGCTGCCGTCGAGAACATCGCCCGCGCCGTGGGCAAAGGTGCGCGCTTGGGGCGTATCCCACGCCCCGGGATTGACCAAGGCCAACTGACGGATGCCCGTGGTTTTGAGCACGCGGGCCGTAGCGCCGATATTGCCGGGCGTGGCCGGCTCAACGAGCACGACGCGGATGTTGTCGAGCGGATTCATGCGGACCATGCGAAAACTAAACCAAGAAGGGTGCTGGGCGTCAATGCGCGCAGCCGGTGAATTCACCCGCGTCCAACTCGCGGACGGCGTTTATTTGCACGTGCATCGCATCGGGTTGTACAAGACGATCCGAGTGGATGCGTGTCTGAGTACGCCGCTGGGTGCGCCGCGCCATTCGCTCGTGGCCCTGAGCAGCCGCCTGCTGGCGCGGGGCACCCACAAGCTGCCCGATGTCCAGAGCCTCAACCGCTTTATCGACGATCTCTATGGAGCGCATTACTCGGTCCAAGTCGATCGGGTAGGGGCGCATCAGTTCATTCATTTGTGCCTAGAGATCATCGACGAGAACTTCCTTGGGGAGAAAGGAATACTGGAACGCGGCCTGACCTTCCTGCGCGATGTCCTGCGCGATGGCCACGGCTTTCAGGATGCTCATTTAGCGCGCGAAAAAAGCCGCCTCGCGCGGCAAATCGCCGATGGCTTCAACGACAAATTAAGCTACGCCCAAAGGCGATGCCGCGAGGAGATGTGCCGGGGCGAACCCATGGGCTTGTCCGCGCTGGGCAACCCGGCCGACTTTGCCGCGGTGCAGGCGGACGAGTTGTGGGCTTTCCACCGCGAGCGGATGGCGACCGACCGCCTAGACCTGTTCGTGAGCGGCGCTGTGTGCTTGGAGCAGGTGCGGCCCTTGATGGAGTCGCTTTTTACTTGGCAGCGCACCGCGAGCCAGCCTCCGCGGCCGCGCCCGTGCATTGCGGGGCGGCCGCGCACGATTTTTGAATGCCAAGCAGTGCGCGAGGCCAACATGGTGCTGGGCTATCGCACGCACGTTGCGTATGGCGCGGACGGCACCGACGACTATCCGGCGTTGGTGCTCCTAAACCTGATGCTGGGCGGCGACGGCCCTTCGCGGCTGTTCAAACACCTGCGCGAAGAAGCCGGGTTGTGCTACTACGTGGCATCGCACCTTGAGGCCTTGAGCGGACTGCTGTTTGTGGCCGCGGGCATTGAAGCGGCCGCGTACCCCCAAGCCCGAGCGGCGGTGGAACAGGAGCTCCAAGTGCTGCGAACCGGGGCCTTTACTCCCCAAGAGATCGAAGCCGCCCGGTGCTGGCTGAGGGCGCGGCTGTTGGGGTTGGCCGAAGACCGCGAGGGCTTTTTTCGCTACCAACTGCGGGAGGGGCTGGCCGGAGGCAGCCAGTCCCCGCAGGTGCTGTGGCAGCGCGTCGAGCAAGTCGGCGTCGAGGACCTAACCCGCGTGGCCGGGGGCATCACAGCAGACACGGCCTTTCTCCTACATGGGACGTGAGACCGTATTGGGCGAAGTCGTGTACCGCAGGGGCTTAGGCGGCCTCGAGGTGTGGGCGGTCCCGCGCCCGGGCAGTCGGCAAAAAGCCGCCGTGCTGTCCATAGACTACGGTTCGGTCGATCTGCAGGTGCGCGGCCGCGACGCTGGGCAGGTCCTGACCGCGCCGGTTGGAACCGCGCACTTTCTCGAACACGGCCTGTTTGCCAAACCCCACGGCGACATCACCGAGCAAATCAGCCGCCTCGGCGGCGACGTAAACGCCAGCACCAGTTTTACTTCCACTGTTTTTTCTCTGACGTGCATTGAGCATTTTGCCGCGCACCTAGCGTTGCTCTTGGAACTGGCGTTGGACCTGCACATCCGCCCGGCCGGCGTGGCTCAGGAGCGCGAAATCATCGAGCGCGAACTCCAGATCAGCTGCGACGACCCGGAGTGGATCGGGTTTTTGCACGGGCTTGCGGGGCTGTATGGGGATGGCCCCTTGGCCTGGGATATGGCCGGTACGCGGGCGAGCCTTGGGCAGATTGACGCGGCCGTGCTAACCCGTTGCCACCAAGCCTTTTACCGCCCCGAGTACATGGGGCTGTACCTGTGCGGGGATTTCGACATCGAGGCCACTTGCGCGGTCGTCGAGTCCAGCTTGCTGAAATACAGCCGGCCGCCTTCCGCTTGGGACCGGGTGGAGCGGCCAGTGGTTTTGCCGCAGCCGCAGCCGCTCGAAGCCCTAGTCCTGCCGGTGAGCCGGCCCTATACCGTGCTGCTTTTTGGCGACTCTCTTGCGGGCCGGTCGGGGCGCGACTTGCTGTTGCGGGAACTGGCCTTAGAGCTGGCCTTGGATATCGCCTTGGGGCCGGCGAGCGATTTTTTTGCCACCCACTACGAAGACGGCCTCATCGACGGCGATGCCTTTGGGGCCGAGGTCTATGCCGAGCCGACGTTCTGCTTTTGCGCGGTGGGGGGATATACCCAACAGAGCGAGCGATTGGGCGAGGAAATAGGGGCTGCCTTGGCCGGCCTCGACGAGCGCGTCGTGGCCGCGGATTTGGACCGCGCCAAGCGCAAAGCCTACGGCCTGCTGCTGCGGGCGTGGGAGCAAGCCGAGGATGTGGCCGATCTGCTTTGCTCGGCCGCGGCCAGCCAAGCTACCCCCAGCCTCTATTTTGCTGTCCACGAGCAGATTGCGGTCGGCGACATCCTCGAAGTGCTCGATAGCTGCCTGTCGCCAGCACACTTGAGCGCGATGCAGATTGTACCCCCGAGACGCGCCGAGTAATGGCCGCCAACGACAAGATCTATCGCTATTGGCTGGCGGTGCCGAGCGGGTTGGAGGCGGTCGCCCTCGACGAGTTGCGCGAGTACGCGCCTGAGGTCCAACAGGTCGCGGTCGAACCGGGCGGGCGCGTGGGCCGGATTTTCTTCACGTACCAGCGCAGCCCGGAGCGGCTGCTGCGGCTACGCTCGGCCGTGCAGTGCGCCGGTTTAATCCGCCAGTTGCACGGGGTTACGGTGGGGCGTCCGGGCCTTGAATACATCTGCAACCGCATTGCGCGTTGCGATTTGACGCCCGTCAAAAGCCTCGCGCAGGCCCAATCCGCGCCCGTTGATCCCGGTGCTTTTGCTCTGAGCGCGACCCTACAGGGCCGCTATCGGTTCAGCGCGGCCGAGTTGATCGCGGCCGTGGCAGCGGTTTTGCGCGACGAGCACGGGTTGCGCCACGGCACAGGGCCGCACCTTTTGCGGTTTCACGTACAACTGACCGGCCGACGGGCGTTGTTGGGGCTGCGGCTGGGACCGGGCGTCGCGCCGAATGCGGCCGTGGCGTATTGCTTGGCCCGCTTGGTGGCCATGCAGCCGGGGGCATGCGTCCTCTGGGCGCGCCGCGACCCGGGCGAGTTGGCCGCGCTGCGGGAGGCGTTTGCACCGCGCCTGCTGGTGGGTATCCGAGCGCACCTACGCGCCGCGCTGGACCAGCTGCCCTTCGTGGGGGGGCGTCTCGATTACGCATTCAGCTTGGCCGGAGCAAACCCCGCCGCGGAACTGGCCGAATTGGCGCGGGTGTTGCGAGCGGGTGGAATCGCCGTGGTCCAAGTCGCTGATTTCGCCTCCTTCATCGCTCCGTTGGAAGCCGGGGACTATCCTTTGGAAGTCTTGGCCGACTTGGAGAGGCCCGAGCGCGGACGGGCGCAGCGACTGGTCGTGCTAGAGCGTTTAGCAGAGGAAGAGGCTGATCTTTTACAGATATTGTGAACGCTCTAAGAGCTTGATTCTTAATGACTATGTATTATTTTGAGCGCAAGGATCAGAAAAGAAAGATCAAAGAAGCCACCAAGGAGAACGACCTGTGAAAATTCTACTCTTCTTCCCGCTTTTGCTCTTGTTGTCCGCTTGTGGCGATGGGCTGCTGGGACCAACTTGGGAGCCTCGATCTACTCCCTATAACGTAGTATCTACCCGGATCGCTGCGGGTACCTTTTTGCGGGTGAAGATTGATCCAAGAGACGTTGAGTCTGGACGCAATTTTGTGCTTAGTGGAACATTTAAGGTAACATCCGGGGGGAGTCGGGACATCAACGCCTACGTAGTGGATGAAATTGGTTACACTAACTTTCGCAACGACAACAACTTTCGCTCACTCTTTTCGGTTCACAGGGTTACGACGGATCGCTTCTCCGTTGCCCTACGTAGCGACGAAGCCTACTACTTTATCTTGAGTAACCGCTTTTCTTGGCTGACAGCCAAGACTGTTAACGCTGACCTAGAACTCCGCTACGAAAAAAAGGGATAACTCATGGTCTCTCTTTCGGCAACAGCCTTCGCCCAAGCGCAGCAGGTCATTCCCGGGGGCGTGAACAGCCCGGCGCGGGCTTTTGGCGCGGTGGGTGGTGGCCCTCGCTTTATCGAGCGGGGGGCTGGTTCGCGGATTTTTGATGTCGATGGCCGCGAATACATCGACTACGTGTGTTCTTGGGGGCCGCTCATTTTCGGCCATGCCCATCCCCGGGTCGTCAAAGCCGTGCAGGAAGTCTGTGCAAAAGGCACTAGTTTTGGTGCCCCGACCGAGCTGGAAACCGCGCTGGCCGAGCGCATTGTGGCGATGGTCCCCTCCATCGAAATGGTGCGGATGGTGAGTTCGGGAACCGAGGCTACCATGGCGGCGGTGCGTCTAGCCCGCGGCCATACCGGCCGGGACAAAATCGCCAAATTCGAGGGCTGCTGGCACGGGCACGGGGACAGCTTCTTGAGCGAGGCCGGGTCGTCGGCCCTGACCTTGGGCGTTCCCACGAGTCCCGGGGTGCCGCAAAGCGTGGTTGATTCAACCCTGACCCTGCCGTACAACGACGCGGCTGCCGTGCGGGCGGCCGCGCGAGAAAACAGCGGCCAAATCGCGGCCATCATCGTCGAGCCCGTGGCGGGTAACATGGGAACCGTGCTTCCGGGCGAGGGGTTTCTTCCCGCGCTGCGCCAAATAGCCGACGAAGAGGGCATCGTCCTCATCTTCGACGAGGTCATCACGGGGTTCCGAATTGGCCCGGGCGGGGCGCAAGAGCGATATGGCGTGATGCCCGATTTGACGTGTTTGGGCAAGATCGTCGGCGGCGGCTTGCCGGCGGCCGCATACGGCGGCAAGCGAGAGATCATGGAAAACGCGTCGCCGCTGGGCATCAAGGTCTCGCAGGCCGGCACCTTATCGGGCAACCCGCTCGCCATGGCCGCTGGCTTGGCGCAATTGAACATGCTGTCCGAACCCGGGACGTACGAAACGCTGGAGAGGCGTTGCGCGGACTTGGCGGCCGGCATGGCCGACAACCTGCAAAAACTGGGCTTGAACTACGCGATAAACCGGGTTGGCGCCATGCTCTGCCTGTTTTTTACCGCGTGCCCGGTGGTGGATTTTGCCAGCGTCGGCACGGTGGATCTGGTGCGCTTTAAGCACTACTTCTGGGCCTGTCTAGAGCGGGGCCTTTATCTGGCTCCCTCTCAATACGAATGTATGTTTCCCTCGCTCGCCCACGGGGAAGGGGATATCGAAGAAACGCTCCGCATTCACTTTGCCGCCCTCAAGGCCGTGCATTGAGCGCGGCGAATTTCAATCGGCTGTTGTGGATGCTCACTGGGGCCGCCCTCTGGGCCGGGGGATGTGCCGACAACGGGGCCCCCGAACCCGAACCCAAACCCGAACCGGCTAGTCGCCGCGAGATCGTAGTCTTAACGCCGGCTGACTCTGGGGCTGAGGCCGCTCCAGCCGCAGCCGCTCCCAGCGCTCCCAGCGCTCCCAGCCCAGTGTTTTTTGATCCCGATGGCCAATTCACCATTCAAGTCGGCGTCTATCGGGACGCTCAGCGCGCCGGTCGGAGGGTGCGCCAATTGAAGGACGAGGGCTATCCGGCCTATAGCGTCCACAGCGCTGCCGGAGCGCGGGTGCGGATCGGCTATTTTGCCACGCACGCCGACGCCGACCGTTTTGGCCGCATTTTTGCCAAGGACCACAGTGTCGAGTATTGGATAGACCGACGCACCGATGAATAAAACGCGCGTATTGTGCTGCGGCACTTTTGATTACCTGCATCCGGGGCATCGCTCCTTCATCGCGCAGGCGGCTGCGCTGGGCGACGAACTGTTCGTGGTGGTAGCTCGCGACGAAAACGTCCGGCGCATCAAGGGGTACTATCCAGACCAATCCCAAGAGGAGCGCAAAGCCGCGCTGGCAAAGCTGCCCGAAGTCGCCGAAGTCCGCCTCGGCCACGAGGGGTGTAACTTTTTGCGCGTCGTCGGCGAGGTTGCTCCCCACATCATTGCCCTCGGCTACGATCAAAGGAGGCCCGCCGGCTTGGCCGAAGCCTTCCCCCAGTGCGAAATCGTCGTTCTCCAACCCCATCGCCCCGAGCAGTTTAAGTCGTCTCTCTTTCGGCGTCGGGAAAGCCGCCCTTGAATCCCGCACCCCAACTCATCCTCTGGTATGGACGCGAGGCGGCCCCGGACTGGTCGGAAAGGGCCGGCTATCGGCTGCGGACGTATCGCCCGGGCGACGAGGAGGGCTGGTTGGCCCTATTGCAAGCCAACGGCGAATTGGGCCGTTGGGACCGGCCGCGGCTAGAGAGCGTCCTAAAAGAAACTCGGGTCCAGCTCTTTGTTGAGTGCGAGGGGCAGATCGTCGCCTGTACGGGTTGCAACGACCGCACCCGCGAGCTGCGGCCTTGTTGGGAAATCGGTTGGGTTGCGGTCCATCCGGCCTTTCAGGGGCGCGGCTTGAGCAAGTTGATCGTCGGGGCGGCGGTGGCCCAAGCCAAGTCGTTGGGACCACGGCCCATATACCTGCTGACCGACGACTTCCGCCTTCCGGCCCTGCGCTGCTATCTCAAGTTGGGCTTCGCGCCCAATAGCAGCCATCCGTCCTACCCGCGCCGCTGGGCCGACATCTTTGCCCGCTTGGGGGCCGATTATCAGGCCCTAAAACCCGAGTTCGTCGCCTCCGAGCGGTCGAGATAAGCCAAAGTCTCAGCCGCTGTTGCAAGCGCGTACAGTCGGCGCTCGGTAGCCAATTCCTCTTTGCATGGGTTGTCCCGGTCGTCTATCTTGTCGGTACTAGGTCCGTACCTGCCCAAGCTACACGTTGAGGTGGATCAAGCTATGCTACTGATAAAACCTGACGCGGGTCCGTCGGCTCGTCGCAAATTGCCCATTGGCATTCAGACCTTCCGCGAGATCCGCGAGGATAACTGCTACTACGTCGATAAGACTGGCTACATCGGTGGGTTAGTGGCCGAGGGCAAGCACTATTTTCTGTCTCGTCCTCGTCGGTTTGGCAAGAGCCTGTTTCTGGATACGCTGAAGGAATTGTTCGCGGGCAACGAGCCGCTGTTTGCGGGATTGGCCATCCACCCGCAGTGGGACTGGTCGGTGCGCCATCCGGTGGTGCGGCTGAGCTTTGGCAGCGGCCATTTCAAGGATCCGGGCGACCTGCACCAAGACGTGCTGGAGCAGTTGGACGAGGTGGAGCGTGCGGTTTCGGTGGAGGCCAGCTACGACACGGCACGGGGGCGTTTCCGGCATGTGCTGAAGATGCTGCATCAACAGACTGGTCGCCGGGTGGTGGTGCTGATTGACGAGTACGACAAGCCGATCTTAGACGCGCTAGAGGTGCCGGAGGTGGCGCGGGCGAACCGCGACTTCCTGCGCGGATTGTATTCGACGATCAAGGACTGCGACGCGCACATCGCGTTTAGCTTTCTCACTGGGGTGAGCAAGTTTTCCAAGGTCAGCCTATTCTCCGGCCTCAACAACCTCAAAGACATTACCTTAGACCCGCGCTACTCGGCGATTTGCGGCTACACGGAGGCGGACTTGGACGCGGTGTTTGCCGCGGAACTGCCCGGCTTGGACCGCGAAGCCATCCGCACGTGGTACAATGGCTACAACTGGCTGGGGGAGGAACAAGTGTACAACCCCTTTGATGTCCTCCTGCTGTTCGACCGCCGCCAGTTCGCGCCCTATTGGTTTGAGACGGGAACGCCGACGTTTCTGCTGGAGATGTTGTTGGAGCGGGGGATTAGCTCCTTGGCGTTGGAGGATCTGCTGGGCAGCGAGGAGTTGCTGTCGTCGTTTGACGTGGATCACATTGCGACGGAGGCGTTGCTGTTCCAGACCGGCTACCTGACTATTCGCCGCGCCGAGGTGCGCGGCGGGGAGCCCTACTATCGGCTGGGCTATCCCAATCGGGAGGTGCAGCAGAGCCTGAACAAGAGCTTGCTGAGCCACCTGACGGGCAACCCGGCGCGCCGAGTTGAGCACAGTGCGCGGCTGTACGATCTGCTGCTGGTCAACGACTTCGCGGGTTTGGAAGCCCTATTCAAGGCGTTCTTTGCCAGCATTCCCTATCAGTGGCATACGAATAATGAGATTGCTCACTACGAGGGCTATTACGCCAGCGTGTTTTACTCGTACTTTGCGTCGCTGGGGCTTTCGATTACGGTGGAGGACAGCAGCCGGGAGGGACGGTTGGACATGGCGGTGGCGTTCAATGAGAACGTGTATCTGTTCGAGTTCAAGGTGGTGGAACGGTCTCCGTCGGGGTCGGCGTTGGGTCAGTTGCAGGCGCGGGACTACGCGGCCAAGTATCGCGGGCGCGGGGCGGCGATTTACCTTGTGGGCGTGGAGTTTAGCCCGCAGACGCGCACTGTGGTCGCCTTTGAGATGGAACAGGCGTGAAGTCTATACGGGCTCGTTTCGGACTGCTCGTTATTCGTCCAGTTCTTCCATCACTGCTTTTGTTATCCGCTTAGCCAGCCTAATCTCCTCCAGCTTTTTCGTCGATAAATACATGCGAAACTCTTGGAGCTCTCGGCCCTTTTCCGTTTGCATTTCCTCTTCATATCGCATCAAATCCACGAGCTGTATCCGCAACGCTTTTGCAATTTTATAGAGCGTTTCTAGGCTCGGCGTCGCTCGCCGGCCCTCGATTTTCCTGATCCCATCCACGCTAAGTCCCGTAAGCTCTGCTAGCTTCTCTTGGGTTATTCCCGCCTGCCGGCGCGACTGCTGCACCCTGTAGCAGACCTCATTTCTGACATCCATACCTGTCTCCTTTCATTTCAAACGAATACACCACCGTGACTCACTCTAGATAGCCCAACTGCCGCAGCCGCTGCTCCAACACCGTGCGATCGACGGCCGGTCCCCAATCCGCGTGCCCGTAGTTCGACGCGGCCTTGAGCGCGGCATAAGCCGCGTGGTACTGGTGGCCCAAGGCCGAGCGCGGCGTTTCGCTGAAGGTGGAGACCAAGCTCTCGCGTTGAGTCGCTTCGTCGTAGCTGAATTTGGCGTCCGCGTCAAACAGCGACCACTGGCGACCATAGTGAGGGGCCGTTGGGCCGGGGTCGATTTCAGCGAGGTAGTACTGGGGCGAGAGCGGGGAGCGAATGTCGCGGGCAAAGCCGCGGTAGGGATGCTCTAACTCCAAGAGCGACAGGAAGGTAGGGAACAGATCGACGAGGGAAATTAACCCGCGTCCCGGGGCGGGGTTGTCCGCGCCGGGCAGGCGGTAGTACAAAGGCACCCGCAACACGTCGTTGCACAGGGTCTGGCCGTGATAGGGTTCGTCGGCCCGCCAACTCTGGCCGTGATCGCTGATGATGAAAACGGCCCACGCGCTCCGGTCCAAAGCCGCCAGCAACCGGGCGATGTGCCGCTCAAAGAGCTGTTCAATGGCAGCGCGATAGCGCGTCTGCACCAAGTCGATGCGCCCCGCCGCTAGCAACCGGCCCACCTCCCCAAAGGCCCGCCCGTCTGCGGCGCCGTACGGGGGATGAACGCTCCAGTAGTGAACAAAGACCACGGTCGGTGCGCGGCGTTGTAACCAACCGGCAAGCGGCTCGTCGCCGGGCAAGGGGGCGATGCGGTCGGCGTAGCTCAGACCGGTGAAAATGTCTGGAGCCTCTGAGAACGCGCCGACGGCATAGCCGGCGTGTTGGCAAAGGTCGAAGAGATCGGCAACGCCCTGCCGCATCGCGGGCGACTGCTGGCCTTCGATGCCGTGTTCAAACGGGTACAGCCCGGTAAAAAGCGAGGTGTGGACCGGGCGAGTTGCCGAAGAAACCGAAAAGCAGTGCGGGCAGAGGTGAAAATCGCGCGTCAAGTCGGAAAATCGGGGCGTGCGCACGGTTGCACTAACTCCCGGGGCAAAATCCAAGCGCAAGCTATCGACCGAAATCAACAGCAGGTTCATGGGGTGCGCTGGACGATTCGGCTCTTGACGGCGTCGGAAGGCTTAAAGGTCGGGGCCTTGCGCTTGGGGATTGCAATGGTCGCGCCGGCTTTGGGGTTGCGGCCGGTGCGCGGGGCGCGGTCCACGACCTTGAAGGTGCCAAAGCCGCGCAGTTCGACGCGGTCGCCCTCGGCTAGGGCTTGGGCTATGGCTTCGATGAAGCCTTCGATAACGGCCGCGGTATCCACTTGGCAAAGCCCAGTACTGTGGGCTAGCTGCTGGGCGATCTCGGCTTTAGTCATCTGCGTTCTCCGTTGTCCGTTGCGGTGAATCGGCGTCAGAGCAAAAGGCCCCGCGCCGAGATGTCCCATATTTTCTCCACGCGCCCCTGGCGGACGGCGACGAAGTAATTGTGGAGGAAAGTCGTCGAATCCGAATAGCCGACGAGCAGTTCAAGGCGCTCGCCCAAGGCCGGCCCGGCTCGGCCTTGGGCGATGTCGAACACTCCGTGTTCAGCAGACAAGTAGCGCAAATGCAGATCGTCGCGCCCGAGCACCTCCGGCGGCTGGTGGTCGGAGGACAGGGTCTTAAAGCCGGCATCGACGACGACCCGGTCGGCCGCGCGGCTCGTAACCGTGGTGAGCACCGTGAGGGCCGGGGCGAGGGGTTCGACGTGACAGGTCCGGCGATACATGGCGTCCATGAACACGCCGCCGCCGGCTTGAATTTCGGTGATTCCGTCGTGGAGGGCGCTGATCTCGTATGAACCCGTGCCGCCCGCGCTGACGATCTCCACTGGGATCCCGTTGTCTTCGAGCCCATTGCGCGCCTCTACTAATAGATCGAGTGCTTGGTAACAGGCCCTTTGCTTGGCCGAGTGCGGCCAGCAGTCGAGCGCGTGCCCCTCGTAGCCCATCAGCCCCTTGAACGCCAGCCGAGGTTGGTCGCTGATGGCCCGGGACAAAGCGAGGACCGGAGCCCCCGGCACCGCGCCGACCCGCTTCATGCCAATGTCGATCTCCACGACCACCGGGATGCAGGCCCCCTCGGCCTCGGCCGCCACGGCCATAGGTTCGACGACCGCGATATTGTCCACGGCGGCAATGACTTGGGCTTGGTGCTGCAGGCGAGCTAGGGCGGCGAATTTCCCCGGGGTGACGATCTGGTTGGCCAGCAAGATGGAAGGGACGCCATGCGCGACCATCCACTCGGCTTCGCTCAGTTTGGCGCAGGTGATGCCACAGGCCCCGTTGGCCAGTTCGATGTGGGCGATGGCCGGCGATTTGTGCGCCTTGCTGTGGGGCCGCCACGCCTTACCGTGGTCGCGGCAATACGCGGCCAAGTGCCGCACATTGGCTTCAAAGCGCTCGAGATCGAGCAGCAGCACCGGGGTCTCTAAATCGCCCACGGCTTGGCCGGGGGTGGGTATGAGGTGGCCTAGGGTTGCGTTTTGCAAGGGGCTGCTCCAGTGGCGAGGGTGGCGGCCTTGACGCTTCCGCCGCAGGCGTCGAGGAGGCGTTGGGCTTGGGGGTACTCTAGGTGGCACCACTCCATGACCAGTGCCAGCTTCAGGCTGCCTTGGGCCGCGTGCAGCCGGGCCGCGGCCGCTTGCGGCGAGGCCTCGGTCAGGGTCGCCAAGATGCGCTCGGCGCGGTCGCGCAACTTGGCATTGGTGGGTTGGAGATCGACCATGAGGTTGCCATAAGTCTTGCCCAATTTCACCATGACGCCGGTGCTGATCATGTTGAGGACCAGCTTAGTCGCGGTCCCGGCCTTCATCCGCGTTGATCCGGTGATGACTTCCGGGCCGACCTCGGGGACGATCTTGATCGAGGCGGCCACGGCTTCGGCGGCTGTGGGATTACACGTAAAAAAGATCGTCGGGCACGGCCGCTGGATGGCGTGTTGTAGGCCGCTGATAACAAAAGGGGTTACGCCGCTAGCGGCAATGCCCATGACCACGTCGGCCGGCGCCAAGCCCCGCTGCGATAATGCACGGGGCGCGGCCTCCCAGTCGTCCTCCGCGCCTTCTACGGCTTGGCCCAAGGCCGTTGGCCCGCCGGCGATCAGGCCCTGCACCCACTGGGGGGGGGTGCCAAAGGTGGGGGGGCATTCAGCGGCGTCTAGCACGCCGAGCCGCCCGCTGGTCCCCGCGCCGAGGTAGAACAGGCGACCTCCGTTTCCGAGTTGGCTGGCCACCAAGTCAACCGCGTCGGCAATGGGCGTCAATTGCGTGGCGACCGTGGCCGGCACGAGGGCGTCTTCTCGATTGATGAGCGCCAGCATCTCCAGCGTCGAGACCTCGTCGATGCGCTCAGTGGCCGGATTGCGCTGTTCGGTTTGTAGAGCGGACCAATTGCCCATGATTGAATCGCCTAGTACAGGTGAAGTAAAGGGGATACAAAATAGCGAGCAGGGCGCGGCGAGCAAAATTGTCAGGGCCGGGGAAAGGGTTATATTTTTAGTGTGTCAGCTAAGTACACGACACCAACCCCACCTTCCAAGGGTCGAGGACATCTTGCCCTTGTCGAGGGCGAGACGCCCTCGATCCCGGATGTAGCGGGAACGCCAGAAAATGCGTACTCAAACACAGGAGGTTCTCCCTATGTCTATTTTCGTTATTACCTTAGACGACAACGCTAGTCCCAAGCTGCGGGAAAGGGTTGAAAACTTCTATCCTGAGCCTAAGTCATTCGAGTTTTCGGAAAATATCTTCTTCGTCCAAGACGACATTGGAGACTGACATGAAGTACGTCGCAACCAAATCGGATTTGAAGGATATAAAAATTTGGTGTCTCTCTGGCGTTATTGCTGGAATGATTCTTGCCGCTGGTACCGCCGTAACTATTGCCGTAGCTATTTTGAGATTTTGGCCATCCTGATTTAGCCTTATCTCACTCGCTAATTTTCAAACGCAACCCCTCTAAAAAAGCGTGGGCTAGTGCGTCTAGCCCTCGATCCTTAATCTACGAAAGTGCGTATAAGTGCGTATTTTCATTTAACCTTCATTAAACACAAGGATAAGGACGCGGCATGACCGAAGAATTGGCCAAGACGTATGATCCTGGGGCCATAGAAAAAAAATGGGGCGATTTCTGGGAGGAAAATGGCCTCTTTAATGCGGAGATCAACCCGGACAAGCCCCCGTACTGCATCGCCATTCCCCCGCCCAACGTCACCGGCGAGTTGCACATGGGCCACGCGATTCAACACGCCATCCACGACTTAGTCGTCCGGTGGAAGCGGATGCAGGGCTTTGAGACGCTCTGCCTGCCGGGCACGGACCACGCGGGCATTGCCACCCATCTGAAGGTCGAGCAAGAGCTGTTGCAGGTCGAAGGCAAGACTCGCTACGACTTGGGGCGGGCCGCCATGATCGACCGGATTTGGCAGTGGAAGGAAAAATACGGCGACGCCATCTACCGCCAACTGCGCCAACTCGGCGCCAGCTACGATTGGCGTCGGGAGCGGTTCACGCTCGACGAGGACTACGTCGAGGCTGTCTTGCAGGCCTTCACCCATTTTGCCACGCAAGGGTGGATTTACCGCGGCACCCGCATGATCAACTGGTGCCCGCAGTGCCGCACGGTCATTTCCGACCTAGAGACCGAAGAGCGCGAGGTGGCCGGCCACTTGTGGCACATTCGCTACCCGGCCCGAGCGGGCGGGCTGCAAGTCGTGGTCGCGACTACGCGGCCGGAGACCATGCTCGGGGACACGGCCGTGGCCGTCCACCCGACCGACGACCGCTGGCGCGAGGCCATTGGCCAGCAAGTCGAGTTGCCGCTGACGGATCGAGCCA
Source organism: Candidatus Latescibacterota bacterium (assembly GCA_965242865.1). Taxonomy (GTDB): domain Bacteria; phylum Latescibacterota; class UBA2968; order UBA8231; family UBA8231. The sequence continues at coordinate 950,645 of CBDETK010000013.1, read as the reverse complement.
TTCCCATCGTCGCCGACGAATACGCCGATCCCGAGTTGGGCAGCGGCGCCGTCAAGGTCACGCCGGCCCACGATCCCAACGACTACGCGCTGGGCCGGCGGCACGAGCTGGCGCAAATCCAAGTCATCGGCTTTGACGGGGTCATGACCGAGGCGGCGGGTCGTTTTACCGGGTTGGATCGCCACGCGGCCCGCAAAGCGGTCGTGGCTGCGCTGGAAGCCGAGGGGCTGCTGGCAAAAATAGAAGAGCACGAACACGCGGTGCCGCACCACGACAAGTGCGGCACGGTCGTCGAACCCCTGCCGATGGAGCAGTGGTTTATGAACATGAAGGAGTTGGCGGCCAAGGCGCGGCCCGCGCTCGTGCAGGGGGACATCCAATACGCGCCCGACCGCTTCCGCCACTATGCCATTGAGTGGTTGGACCAAATACGCGACTGGCCCTTGTCGCGGCAGATCTGGTGGGGGCATCGCATTCCCGCTTGGTATTGCACCCAGTGCAGCGGGGACGCGCTGATCCCCATGTTCGACTTGAACCGGGAGGAAGCCCTGCGCGAGGGCAACTTTAGGGTCTCGGTGGCGGCCGGGGCCAAGCCGGTGGTCAGCGCGACCGAGCCGGCCGCCTGCGCCGACTGCGGGGGCCGGGCTTGGGTACAGGACCCAGACGTGCTCGACACGTGGTTTTCTTCCGCCCTGTGGCCCTTTGCCACGCTCGGCTGGCCCCAGCGCAGCGACGCGCTAACGTACTTTTATCCCACGGATTTGCTCATCACGGCCCGCGACATTCTCTATTTGTGGGTGTTGCGGATGGCCATGACCTCGCTAGAGTGCGTAGAGCAAATTCCCTTTAAGACCGTGCTGGTTCACCCGACTATCCTGACGCGCGACGGCCGCCGCATGAGCAAGAGCTTGGGCACGGGCCTCAATCCGCTTGACTTGGTGGCGCGCTACGGCGCGGATGCGACCCGGTACTGTCTGTTGGCGCAGGCCGGGGCTGTCCAAGATGTGCGCTTTGATGCCGTGGTGGCCGACAACCAAGTACAGGCTTCGGCCAGCGCGGAGGCCGGCCGCAACTTTGGCAACAAGCTGTGGAATGCGACCCGCTTCGTGCTGATGAACATCGACGGATACGAGCGAGGCCCGGGCGAGCGGAGCGAATGGGTTGACCGCTGGATCTGGAGTCGGTTGCAGGGAACCGTGCGCGAGATGACCGCGGCCCTGCAATCCCACCGCTTCAGCGACCTGACGCGAGCCATTTACGACTTTGTCTGGCGCGACTATTGCGATTGGTATCTCGAATTGGCCAAAGCGCGCTTGCAGGAAGGAGATCGCCAAGCACGGCGCACCGCCCAAGCGCACCTCGTGCAGGTGCTCGAAACCGCTCTGCGGCTGTTGCACCCCATTATGCCCTTTATCACCGAGACCTTGTGGCAGGCGCTGCCGCACGGCGCGTCGGCCAACAGCATCATGGTCGCGGCTTGGCCGACCTGCGATGACGAGCTAATAGACCCAGAGGCCGAAGCGCGCATGCAGTGCCTGCAAGAGGTGGTGACCGGCGTGCGGATCATTCGCGGCGAGCGGAATGTCCCGCCCGGTCGTCAAGTCGAGGTCTTGATTTCGGCCGCCTCGGACGAGGTGGAGCAGACCCTGCGCCGAGCCGTCCCTTACATCGCGCTGTTGAGCCGGGCCGCCTCCGTGCAAGTCGGGCAGGGGCTGGTCCGGCCGCCGGCGGCCGGGAGCGCGATGACGGCCGCGGCCGAGATTTTCGTGCCCTTAGCGGGGTTGATCGACCTAGGGGCCGAGCGGCAGCGGCTCAAACGAGAAATCCAAAAGATGGACAGCTTGCTCAAAGGCCTAGACGCCAAACTGGCTAATGAACGCTTCCTCGCCAAAGCGCCGCCCAAAATCGTCGCGCAAGAGCGCCAACGCCAAGCCGAATACCGCGCCACTCGGGAAAAGCTAACCGCCAGCCTTGAGCGCGTCGAAGCCTAGATGGCGTTTGATTACTTCACCATTCAGGCCCTCGCGCAGGAGTTGCGGGCGCGCCTGCAAGGGGCACTCATCGAGCGGGCCTATGCCCAGCCGACCGAGCTCGCCTTGGCGGTGGACGCGGGCGAGTGGCTGTACGGCGCGGGTGGCAGGGAGGGCTTGCTCTGCCTGCGGCGGGAGGCGTGGCCGCGGCCTTGGCGGGCGGGCGATGGCCCGGAAAAGTACTTGGTGCGTGCGCGGATTGCGGCCGTCGAAGCCGAGGGCCGCGAGCGCGTCTTGCGCTTGCGCCTAGAGCGCCGGGACCGCGCTGGCCGGGCCAGCTATGGCGTCTTGGTATGTGAACTCATTCCCAACAAGGTGCGCTTTGTCCTCCATCGCCAAGCCAATGGCGCGATTTTGGGCTACTGGGGCCCGGCCAAGGGCAAGCCGCTCGTGGGGACGCCGTACCAGCCGCCCGAGCCGTCGGGCCGCCTGCTGCCCGGCGCGGACGCGCTTAGCACGTGGTGCGACCGGCTGGCGAGCGCGGATGTTCCCTTAGAAAAGGCCGCGAGCCGCTGGTTGGCCGGCGCGGACCGCACGGTGGTGCGCGAGCTGATCTTCCGCCGCGAGCCGGCTGGGACCGGCGAACCGGCCGCTCTATGGGCCGCGGCCACAGCGGCGTACACCAGCGCGCCATCGGGCCGCAGCTACGTGTGGGAAGAGGGGGGCCGGTTTCACTGTTCCGCCCTTGAGCCGCGCCGGTTGCAAGGGGCGTACGAGCCGTTTGACGCGGTCAGCACCGGGATCTGGGCGGCGTACCAAAAGGAGCGGGCGCGCGGCCGGGCGCAGCAGACCCAGCAACAGCTCCGCCGGCGGCTGAACCAAGCCTTGAAAAACGCCCGGCGCCGGTTGGCCGCCATGCAGGTCGAGCTCGATGAGGCGGCCCGCGCCGAGGAATACAAGCGAAAAGGCCACGCGCTGTGGGCCAACCTAGGGCAGCTATCCGGGCGGCCCGCGCAGGTCGAGCTCGCGGACTTCTTCGATGCGGAGGGGCACTCGACGCTGCGAATTGATTTGGACGTAAACCGCAACTGGGTGGAAAACGCCGCGTTCTATCTAAAGACCGCGCAAAAATACGAGCGCCGCCAACGAGTCCTGCCGCAGCACCTAGCCGCGCTCGGGCGGCAATGCACCCAATACGAGCATTGGGTGCGTGCGGTGGATGCCGGTACTTGGGAAGCCAATGGCGCGCTGCAAAACTGGTTGGAGAGCAAGGTGACCCACCGCGACAAACCGGCGCGCAGGCAGCCCCAAGCCCATCCCCGGCGTTATAGGACCTCCACCGGGTGGTCGGTGTGGGCCGGGCGCAACAACAAGGAAAACGACGTGCTAACGCACAAAATGGCCGCCCAAAACGATCGCTGGTTTCACGCCCGAGGGTATTCGGGATCGCACGTCGTCCTGCGGAGCGAAGGCCGCAAGGAAGCCCCCAGCAAGCAGACGATTGCCGAGGCGGCGGCCTTAGCCGCGTATTGGAGCAAGGGCAAAACAGCGAAAAAGGTCTCGGTGGCGTACACCTTGGTCAAACACGTCACTAAGCCGCGAGGCGGCGCGCCCGGGCAGGCCCTGTTGCGCCGCGAGAAAACGATCGTCGTGGAGCCGGCTTTGTTAAAAAAAGAGGAAGCGGTTGAATAGTTCCCATAATTGTAATTATGTCAAGCAAACCACTCATCCTAATCACCGGCCCCACCGCCACCGGCAAAACGGAAATAGCCCTCGAAGTAGCCCAGCGCTTGCCCAACGTGGAAATCATCTCAGCCGACTCGCGGCAAATCTATCGCTACCTGGATATTGGCACGGCCAAGCCAACCCCTGAACAGCAAAACCAATGCCCCCATCACCTGCTCGATGTGCTCCCGCCGGAGAAAAACTACAGCGCGGGCGCGTACGCTCGTGCGGCGCGGCGCGTCATTGGGCAGGTCTGGAACCGAGGGGGCCTGCCCGTGATGGTCGGCGGGACGGGCCTGTACTGGCAGAGCGCGTTGGATGGCTGCTTTGCGGACGACACCGAATACGCGCCGATCCGCGCTGAATTGTGCAATCGCCTGCACGGCGAGGGAATTGCCTCCTTATACGAGGAGTTGGGCCATCGGGATCCGGTCGCGCAAGCGCGGTTGCACCCGGGCGACGGGCAGCGGATTTTGCGGGCGTTGGAGGTCGCGCTGGCCGGAAAGAGTACGCTCAGCACCCTGTGTCGGGAGCGCACCGGGCAGCCGCTCGTGCAGCAGCCGCAGATGATCTGCCTGACCATGGCCCGCGGCCGGCTCTACGAGCGGATTGACGAGCGGGTCGAGCAAATGGTGGAACGAGGATGGATCGAAGAAGTGCGCGCCTTGCGCGCCTTGGGATACGAGCGCGGCGACAGCGCCTTGGGGACTTTGGGCTATTTTGAATTGTGCCGCGCGCTGGCCGGGCATTGCCCTTGGCGCGAAGCCATTGAGCAGACCAAACAGCGCACCCGGCACTTGGCCAAACGACAAACCACGTGGTGCCGCCGCGACCGCCGCTTGCGCGTACTCGATCTCGATGTATGGGGAAAGACCGGCGTCGTTGAGCGCATCGTCGGCGAGTGGGAGTATCGCTGGGGGATGGGTTGACAGGGGTTGGGGCCTCTTCTACCTTAAAGAAAAATCAGCGGGAGTAGCTCAGGGGTAGAGCGCAAGCTTCCCAAGCTTGATGTCGCGGGTTCGATTCCCGTCTCCCGCTCCAGCATCCGCCCGGCCAACACCTTGGTCGGGCGGATTTTTTATTCTTTTCGCAGGTATTGCCGCCAGCGTACTATCCACATACCTTATATTTTATAGAACATCTTGCCCCACAGCATGATACCTAGCGTAGATTAATTGCTTAATTCACGATGGTCGTCGTAAAAAACATCGAACCCAACAGCCTCGGGGCGCGGGCGGGATTTTGCATTGGCGATCGCATTTTGCGCATCAATGGCGAAGAAGTGCGCGATTTGATCGATGTTCAGGTCAACAGCGCCGAGGACGTGATCTGCGTAGAAATTGAGCGCGGCCCAGACCGGTACGAGGCCGAAATCGAGCGCCAAAGCGGCGAGCCCTTGGGGCTCGTCTTTGAAGACATGCGCTTGCGGAGCTGCAACAACCAATGCGTCTTCTGCTTCATCCACCAAATGCCCAAGGGCATGCGGCGCAGCCTGTATTTTGAGGACGACGATTTTCGGCTCTCCTTTCTCCACGGCTCGTACGTGACCTTGACCAACGTCCGCGAAAGCGATATTGACCGCATCATTGAACAAGGGCTGACGCCGCAATACATCTCGGTCCATGCCACCGACCCCGAGTTGCGGCAAGTCATGCTCGGGCGCACCAAAGCGACGGTCGATATCACCGAGCGCTTGCGCAAACTAGCGGCCAACGGCATTGAGATGCACACCCAAGTCGTGCTCTGCCCGGGCTGGAACGACGGGCCGCACCTAGCGCGCACAGTGGCCGACCTGGCGGCGTACTATCCCGCGGTGCGCTCGGTGGCCCTGGTGCCCGTGGGGCTGACCGATCATCGGCACCAGCTCGTCGCGCTCGAGCCGGTGACTCCGGCCAAGGCCGCTGAGTACGCGGCCGCGGCCGAAGCGTGGGGCTTGCAATTCAAGGCGCGCTTTGGCGAGCGGTTTGTCTATGCGGCGGACGAGATCTTTCTGCTGATGGGGCGGCCCCTGCCCGAGGCATCCTATTACGATGCGTTTCCCCAGCTAGAAAACGGCATCGGCATGTCCCGCTCCTTCCTCGACACTTGGGACGCGGCGAGCCAGCGGCTGCCCGGGCGCGTGGCCCAGGCCGTCCGAATCGGCCTGCTGACCGGCCGCTTGGCCGAGCCCATCCTCGCGCCCCTAATGGCGAGGCTGAACGCCATTGAAAACGTGCAGATTGATCTCCTGCCGATAGACAACGACTTTTTCGGCCACGGCATCACGGTATCGGGCCTGCTGACCGGCCGCGACATGGCCGCGAGGGCGTGCGACGGAGTTCAGCGGGATTGGGTCTTGTTGCCGCCCAACTGCATCAATGGCGAGGGCCTGACGCTGGACGACCGGACCGTGCCGCAGCTTGCGGACGAGGTCGGCGTCCCCCTCGCGGTAGGGGGGTACGACTTGGTCGAATCGCTCGAGGGCCTTTGGGCCGATCAGCGGGTGAAGGTCCAAGGGGAAGGGCGGCAGCTAACCGAGCTGGGCTATTACATAGGGCGCGCAAAGTGAGCACCCAAACCATCGAGAATCAACGCCGGCCCATCGTGGCGATTGTCGGGCGGCCCAACGTGGGCAAGTCCACGCTTTTCAACCGCATCTTGGGCACCCGGTGGGCCATAACCGACGGCCAGCCCGGGGTCACGCGCGATCCGATTTTTGCCGCGGCCGAGTGGGGAGGCCGGTCTTTCACGCTGGTCGATACCGGAGGCTATATGCCCGGTGCCCAAGACGCGCTCGCGGCGGCCGTGCGCGCGCAAGCGGCCCGGGCACTGGCCGAGGCGGATATCGCGATTTTTCTCTGCGACGGGACCACGGGTTTGACCGATCTCGACCAAGAATTGGGGGCCATGCTGCGCAGCCGGGGCGGGAAGTGCTTGCTGGCCGTCAACAAGATCGACGAGGTGGGGCCGGTCGCTGCGCTCGACGAATTTTACCGGCTCGGCTTGGGAGACCCCCTGCCGCTCTCGGCCGTTACCGGGCGGCGTTCCGGCGCGGTGCTCGACGCGCTGATCGCGCTCTTTGACGAGGCTGGGGGGCATGGGCCGGAATGGGATGACGAGGCGATCCGGGTCGCTTTAGTCGGGCGGCCCAACGTGGGCAAGTCCACGCTGATCAACCGCCTCGCCGGCCATCAGGTTTCCATCGTCCACCCTCAGCCCGGGACCACCCGGGACCCAACGCAACTGCGCTTGACTTGGCAAGATAGCCGCTTACTGTTCGTGGATACGGCCGGGTTGCGGCGGCGGTCTAAGGTGGATGATCCGGTGGAATTCTACAGTACGCGCCGGGCGGCCAACAGCATTGCCCAAGCCGATGTGGCGGTCGTGCTGCTAGACGGCGCCGAGGGGTGGGTTATGCAAGATGTCCGCATCATGGAGCAAGTGATAAAATCTGGCGGCGGCTTGGTGGTGGCGATCAACAAATGGGATTTAGTCGCCGAGGGCACCGCGGCCGAGTACCGCCGGGCGTTGCGCGACCGCTATCCCTTTTTGCGCGACTATCCGGTGCTGTGCCTGTCGGGCTTGACCGGGCGGCGGGTCCATAAGTGTCTCGAAGTGGTGGCCGCTGTGGGCAACAAGCGCCGGACGCGGATTCCCACCCCGCGCTTGAACAAGATCATTCAGCAACTCTCCGGCGAGTACTTGGCGGCCCAAGCAGGCCGAGACATCCGCCTGCTCTACGCCACCCAACACGCGATCAACCCGCCGGCGTTTACGATCTTTACGAATCGGTCCCGCTCCGTGCCAGAAAATTATCGACGCCACATTGAAAATCGGCTGCGGTCGGAGTTTGATTTCGAGGGAACGCCCCTGCGCATCGTCTGGCGTCGGCGCAAGAGTTCGAGGGAAGGGCGATCGTGAAAAACCCATTGCAAAACAAGCTGTATTACAGCATCAGCGAGGTTGCCGAACTTACTCAACTGCAACCCTATACGCTCAGGGCGTGGGAGAAGGAGTTTGCCTGTTTGCGGCCGCGGCGCGCACGCGGTGGTAAAAACAGGGCCTATCGGGAGCGCGACATAGGGATCATCTTGTTGCTCAAACGCCTCCTCTACGAGGAGCGTTATACGACGCAGGGCGTAAAGAAGAAGCTCAAAGACGAGCCCGAGCTCCTGCGCCAAGCTGGCGAGCAAGTCCCGCTCGTTTCGGTTGGGGAGCGGCGGCCGCCGGATCCCGCACCAGAGCGAGAGGCCGCATTCAGAATGCTCAAAGAGGCCCAAAAGGAGCTGCGCGAGATTTTGCGCCTCCTCTGACTGGGCATTTGGCGAGGGCTGTTAAGTCGTCTTGCCTAAATCAATACAATCCCATATTTTATAATCCCAAGTGGGCATCATAGCCCACTTTTTTCTTACTGGGGAAAATGGGGAAAAGCGCGTATTTCCGCTGTCGATACATTCGCACTAAAGGCCCATTTAGTCGCTCTGGCCGAACCCATTATCCGCGAGCACGAGGCCGAACTGGTCGATATTGAACTCAGCGGCGGCCACGGCAATCCGCTAGTTCGATTATTGGTTCACAAAAAGTGCGGCGTAACCTTGGCCACCTGCGAGTCAATCAGCCGCGAAGTGGCCGATCTTTTCGACATAGAAGACCCGATTGCCGGACGGTATCGGCTCGAAGTTACCTCCCCAGGATTGGACCGACCCCTAGAGACCGAAGGGGATTTCAGCCGCGCCCGGGGCCGGTTGCTAAAAGTCGTTCTCGCGTCCGGCCAAGTAGTTAAAGGCCGGTTGGTCGCTTGGGAAGCCGACCGAATTCAACTCGATAGCCCCGCGGGGTTCGTAGCGCGGGCCGACATTGCTAGAGCCAACATCGAACCAGAATTGTAAGCGTCAAAGGTCGAGCAAAAAACATGAACAACGCCAATATTGTTGAAGCTTTGGGACAGATTGCCCGCGAAAAAAACGTCGACCGGGAATTGGTGGTGCAGACCTTGGCCGACGCCCTGATTTCAGCCGCCAAAAGGCACTACGGCAATACTGAAAACTACGAAGTTGACATCGACGCGGCCCAAGGCAAAATGGCCGTGTACGCCCGCAAGACCGTCGTCGAAGAAGTGGTCGAGCCGTCCATGGAAATCCTCCTCGCCGACGCGCAGGACCTAGACCCGCATGTCCAGTTGGGTTCCGTGCTGGTGCAACAGCTCAATTTTGCCGACTTTGGCCGCAATGCCATCCAAACCGCAAAGCAAATTCTCATTCAGCGGGTCCGCGAAGCCGAGCGCGAGCGAATATACGACGAATTTATCGGCCGGGTCGGCCTCGTCGAGTCCGGTTCTGTGCAGCAGATCAGCCACGGCGACATCATCCTCAACCTCGGCCGGGCCGAAGCGGCCGTTCCATACAAAGAGCAAATCCGCCGCGAGCGCTATCGCCAAGGCGATGCAGTGCGAGGCTATATATACGAGGTGCTCAAGTCGAGCCGGGGGCCTCAGGTTTTGCTCTCCCGCACGCGGCCCGAATTCCTCAGAAAGCTCTTTGCTACGGAAGTGCCCGAGATAGCCGAGGGCACCGTCGAAATTCACGGCGTAGCCCGCGACCCGGGCGAGCGGGCAAAAATCGCGGTCAGCAGCAGCGACGAGCGCGTGGACCCCGTGGGAGCCTGTGTCGGCGTGAAAGGGTCGCGGGTCCAAGCCGTCGTCCGAGAATTGAGCGGCGAGCGCATAGACATCGTTCCTTGGATCGACGAGCCGGATATATTCATAAGTCGGGCCCTAAGCCCCGCCAATGTAATGCGCTGCATCACGGATTCGCGCCGTCGGCACGCCGTCGTGCTCGTCGAAGAGGAGCAGCTGTCGCTGGCCATTGGCAAGGGGGGGCAAAACACCAAACTCGCGAGCCAACTCACAGGTTGGGGCCTCGATATTATCACCGATGAGCAATACCAAGAGCGCCGAGCCAAACAGGAGCAGTACCAGCAAGTATTCCGCCAGATAGATGGCATTAGCGAACTGATTGCCCTGAGTTTGACCACGTCCGGTTTCGACTCCATTACCTCGGTTGCCGAGGCCGAGTTGGAGCTATTGCAGACCGTGCCAGGCCTAGAGCCAGCCGAAGCCGCCCACGGAGTAAAGGCGGCCGCCGCCGCGTACCTTGCCGAGCACGGCGAGGTCGATATCGAGTCATTGACCGCTGCTGAGGCTGAGGGGGAAGAGGCGCTCGCCGCGCCTGCTGCGGGCGATGAGGCAGACCCAAGGGTTGAGTAGCTGAGGGAGTCGTTTTGGAAAAGCGCCGGGTTTATCAAGTAGCCAAGGAACAGAAGTTGTCCAGCGATGCGCTCATATCCATGCTGAAGGGCATGGATATGGAAGTAAGAAGCCACATGAGCGTAGTTACGCCCGAAATGCTGGAGGCCATCAACCGCAAACTAGATGAAGAGAAGAAGAGCTCGATAGAGGAAGTAAAGCGGCAGAAGGCCAAAGAGGACAGTCGCAAACAGGCCGGTCGCTCGCGGTCCGAGCGCCGCCGCGACAAGGGCTCGGCAACTCGCAAGCCGGGCACGGCGGGGCCAGCCACCGAGCGCACCGCGCCGCTGCCGGACAAGCCCGAAGGAGGCCGCCGTCGGCGCCGCCGCGGCAAGGGCCAAAACGGCCTAGAAAGCATCCGCGAATTGGGCGAGAAGCGGGAGGTAACGGCCCAGGCCAATTTGCCGGGGGCGCCGCCCAAGCGCCGGCGGGGGCGGCGGCGCAAAGGGGTGCCCGATGCCAAGGCGGTGCAAGAAAGCGTCCGGCGGACCTTGAGTCAGCTCAACGAAGGCCGGGTGCGCCGCCGCTACGATCGCGGCCCGCACGAAGACGGGGCCGGCGAAGATGGTCCGACCCCCCAGATCAAGGTTAGCGAGTTTATCACGCTCGGCGAATTTGCCGAACAACTCGGGGTCAAGGCCAGCGAAGTAATCGCCCTGTGTCTGCAGATGGGCACCATGGCGACCATCAATCAGCGCCTCGATATGGACACCATGCAGACGCTGGCCGACGAATTGGGCTTTGAAGTGGTGCCGCTGGAGGCCGAAGAAGCCGAGTTGGACGACATCGTCGAGGAGGAAGAAGTCGGCGAGCCCGAGCCGCGGCCTCCGGTCATCACCGTGATGGGCCATGTCGACCACGGCAAAACCTCGTTGCTCGACCACTTGCGCGAAAGCAAGGTGGTCGAAGGCGAGTCCGGAGGCATTACCCAGCACATCGGGGCGTACGTGATCAGCGTCGAAGACGGGCGCGGCGTGACGTTTCTCGATACCCCAGGGCATGCGGCGTTTACGGCGATGCGGGCGCGCGGTTCGCGGGTCACCGACATCGTGATCCTAGTCGTGGCGGCCGACGACAGCGTCATGCCCCAAACCATCGAAGCGATCGACCACGCCAAGGCCGCGCAGGTCCCCTTAGTCGTGGCGATCAACAAAATCGACCTCCCTACGGCCGACCCAGACAAGATCAAGCGGGAATTAGCAGAAAAGGGGGTCTTAGTCGAAGAGTGGGGCGGGCAGATTCCTTGCGCCGAAATCTCGGCCAAGACCGGGCAGGGCCTAGACCACTTGCTCGAAGTGCTCCTCATCGTGGCCGAGTTGCTCGAGTTGCAGGCCAACCCCTACAAAAAAGCCCGCGGGACGATCGTCGAAGCCCACCTCGACAAGGGACGGGGGCCTGTGGCTACGGTCTTGGTGCAAGAGGGGACGTTGCGCATTGGCGAGCCTTTTATTACCGGCGTCCACAGCGGCCGGGTGCGCGCCCTGCTCGACGAACACGGCCAGCGCGTCTCCCAAGCAAAGCCCTCCGTGCCCGTCCAAGTGCTTGGATTGCCCGGGGTCCCGCAAGCGGGGGATGTGTTTGCCGTTGCCAACTCCGAGCGCGAGGCCAAGGACCTGAGCCAGCGGCGGCAGCTCATCAAGCGCGAGCAAGATCACCGCAAGCTGCGCACGGTCACACTCAGCGATTTACACGATCAAATCCAGCAGGGCCACATCCAAGAGCTGCGGGTGGTGGTCAAAGGCGATGTCGATGGATCGGTCGAGGCCATCGCCGAAGAGTTGGGCCGCATCGCGCACGAAGAAGTGCGGGTCAACGTCATTCACAGCGCGGTGGGGGCCATCTCGGAATCGGACGTGCTGTTGGCCGCGGCCTCCAACGCCATTTTGCTCGGTTTCCACGTAACCACCCAACCTTCTGCGCGCGACCTCGCGGTCCAAGAAGGCGTGGAAATTCGCAACTACCGCATCATCTACGAAGTCATTGAGGATGTGCGCGCGGCCTTGGCCGGCCTTTTGGCCCCGACGACCGAAGAGCAGGTGGTGGGCCGGGCCGAAATCCGCCAGATCTTTACCTCGTCCCGCATGGGGACGATCGGGGGTTGTTTGGTGCAAGACGGCACCATCACCCGCAGCAATCAGGTGCGGATTTTGCGCGACGGTCAAGTCGTCTTTACCGGGGAGCTTACCTCGTTGCGGCGGTTCAAGGACGATGTGCGCGAGGTCGCCGAGGGATTCGAGTGCGGCATGGGGTTTGCAGCCTTCGACGACATCGCAGAAGGGGACATCGTCGAGTCGCTGGTTGTGGTCGAGACGGAGCGGACGCTCTAGGGGTTGGGGGCTGTTGACCCGTTTTGATCGTCATGAGTTGTGCGGTGCAAATCTACATCGGCGATAGCCATTCGCTCAAAAACAAGCGGCAGGTCCTCAACAGCCTCAAGAGACGCATCCGCAACCGCTTTAACGCGGCCGTAGCCGAAGTAGATGACCACGCGCTGTGGCAGCGGTCGGTGCTGGGGATTGCGGTGGTGAGTTCGGCCGTTGAACACTGCGACGAGATGTTGACCAAAATCGTCAACTTCGTCGAAGGCGATCCCCGAGTGCATATCCTCGACTACCAAATGGAAATACACTGAGCGCCGGTGGCTTCCCCACAACGAATTAGCCGAGTGCGCGAGCAGTTGCTGCGCGAGTTGACCGACATTGTAGGTCGGATGAACGATCCGCGGCTACAGCTCGTTCAAATCGCCGATGTGGAACTCTCCTCCGACATGAGCCATGCCACGATCTTTGTCAACACCCTCGGCGACGACGACGACAAAAAGCAGGTGCTGCAAGGAATGCACCGAGGCTTGGGTTTTATACGCCGAGCAATGGCCCAGCGCCTGCGCTTACGCTACGCGCCCCAGTTGCGGGTGGTGTACGACGACACCACCGAGCGCGCCGTGCGCGTTACGGCCCTGATCGATGGTCTCGGTCTCGGTGGAGCCCCGCATGACTGATTCGGCCTTGACCGGGGTGTTGGTCATCGACAAAGCCACAGGCCCCACTTCCCACGACGTAATCGCCTCGCTCCGGCGTCTATTGCAGTTGCGGCGCATTGGGCACTGCGGTACGCTCGACCCTTTGGCCAGCGGCGTCTTAGTCGTCTGTCTGGGGCGCTATACTCGGCTCAACCGATGGCTCAGTGGCGCGGACAAGGAATACGAGGCCGAGATTTGTCTGGGGGCGGTCAGTGCTACGGGCGACGCCGAGGGGCCGATTCGCCCCCAAGCGCACGGCATGCCGCCCGACGTCCCAAGCGTGGCCCGAGCCTTGCGCGCCTTTACGGGGGCACTAGACCAAGTGCCGCCGCCGCATTCAGCGGTAAAAGTGGCCGGGGTGCGCTCGTACAAGCGGGCGCGGCGCGGGGACCAGGTCGTCCTCAAACCTCGCCGCGTCCACATCCACACCCTAGAATTGCTCGGGTACGATTTTCCCAGACTAAGCGTAAAAATCCGTTGCTCGGCGGGGACGTACATTCGCTCGCTGGCCGCGGATCTAGGGCGCGTCTTGGGGACGGGTGCCTATTTGGCAACATTGCGCCGGCTGCGATCCGGTGACCTCGGCTTGGCCCAAGCGCGGACGTTGGAGCAGGTCGCGAGCCTGAGTAGAGCGGGTCGCCTTGAAGAGGCCCTGGTCCACCCGCGGCAGGCACTGAGTGGGCTAGCGGTCGTCGAGCTGAACGAAGGCAAGCTAGCCGATTTCGCCCATGGCAAGCCAATCGAGTACCCGGCGGGGCCGCACGCGGTCTGCGCGGTTTTTGACGCGGCGGAAACCTTGGTTGGCCTCGCCCGGTGGGAGCAGGGGGCGTTGCGGCCGGTGTGCGTTTTGCGCCAACCTTAAATGGAATGGGAATGCGCTGGCGTGCGTTTTTCCGGCCGCGTCACCAAGGGCCAAGGCCGGGGCCGAACACTGGGGTTTCCCACGGCGAATTTGCAGCCCCCAAGCGATGCGCCCTTGCCCCAAGGGGTCTTTGCCGCCGCAGTGCAATACCGCCAAAGTGGGGTTTTGCCGGCCGTGGCGCATATCGGCCCTCGGCCCACATTCGCCGAAGCAGCGCTCGTCATCGAGTTGCACATCCTCGATTTTGCCGGCGACCTCTACGGCCAGACCTTACAGGTCGTCCTCCTAGAGAAGCTGCGCGACCCACGCGCATTTGCCTGCCCCGCTGAGTTGGTAGGGCAAATCCGCAGAGACATTCATCGAGCACGCGCCTTGTTTGCCGCCCGTGGCCAACAGCGCGGTGCGAAACGAAATACGGAGGTTGGAAGTGTCCATAACCAGCGAACGCAAGAAGGAACTGATTGAAAAGTTTGGCCCAGAGGGCGGCCCGGGTTCCACCCCGGTGCAGATCGCGATTCTCACCGAGCGGATCCGGAACCTGACCGAACATCTCAAGGACCAGCAAAAGGACTTTGCCACGCGGCGAGGGTTACTCGTACTCATAGGCAAAAGGAGGCGATTGCAGAGCTACTACCAAAAGAAAAACCCGCAGGCGTACGCGGCATTGATCCGCGAGCTTGGATTGCGCCGCTAGCTCGTAGCGGTGCTCGTTGATTTCAAACCTCACCTCAAAGGAAAGAGCAAAAGATATATCCAATGACTAAACTAGAACGCGAAATAGGCGGGCGGAGCCTGTCGATCGAAACCGGCCGCATCGCCAAGCAAGCCAACGGGGCCGTGTGGGTGCAATACGGGGAGACCGTCGTGCTGGTCACGGCCTGCCGCACCAACACCCCGGAGGACCGCGGCTTTTTGCCCTTGATCGTAGATTATCGGGAAAAGGCCTACGCTGGGGGCAAGATACCGGGCAACATCTTCAAGCGCGAAGGGCGTCCCTCGGAAAAGGAGACCCTGAGTGCGCGGTTGATCGACCACCCCATCCGGCCCATGTTCCCCAAGAAGTTCCCCTACGAGCTCCAAGTCTATGTTTCGGTGCTGTCGTACGACGGCGAAAACGACGCCGACGTCTTGGGTTTAATCGGGGCCTCGGCCGCCCTGAGCATCTCGGACATTCCCTTTGCCGGCCCGATCGGGGCCGTGCGGGTCGGGCGCATCAACGGCGAGTTCGTGGCCAATCCGACCCCGGCCGAGCTCGATGATTCCGATCTCGAGATCATGGTCTGCGGCACGGCCGATTCCATCGTCAGCGTCGAAGGCGGGGCCCACGAGATTGCCGAGCAAGCCCTCGTGGATGCGTTGGCCTTTGGCCACGAGTGCATCGTCGAATTGGTCGAGCTGCAAAAGCAACTCAGCGCGGAAGTCGGCCAGGAGAAAATCGTCATCGAGACCGAAGAGGCCGATCCCGCGCTGGTCCAAGCCGTGGCCGAGTTGGCTGGCGACCGCATTGCCGAGGCCAACCGAAGCCCGGTCAAAGAAGAGCGCCAAGCGCGCATCGACGCGATCAACGCCGATGTCTTGGCGCGCTTGGCCGAGCGTTTCCCCGACGCCGAAAGGCTCATCAAGGACGAGCTGGAGGTGCTGCTCAAGGCCGACATGCGCGCCATGATTCTCCAAGAGAAGCGGCGCATTGACGGCCGGGCGCTCGACGCGGTGCGCGACGTCACCTGCGAAAGCGCGGTGCTGCCGCGGGCGCACGGCTCAGCGCTTTTTACGCGCGGGCAGACCCAAGCCCTGTGCGTGGCAACGCTGGGGACCAAGCTTGACGAGCGCATGGCCGACGACCTGCAGGGCAAGCGGTTTAAGTCCTACTACTTGGATTACAACTTTCCCCCGTATTCGGTCGGGGAAGTGCGCTTTGAGCGCGGTCCGGGGCGTCGGGACATCGGCCATGGCCATCTGGCCGAGCGCGCCCTAGAGCCGGTCATCCCAGCGGTCGAGTCCTTTCCCTACACGATTCGGTTGGTGTCCGATATTACTGAGTCGAGCAGCTCCAGCTCCATGGCCACGGTGTGCGGCTGCTCCCTCGCCTTGATGGACGCCGGCATTCCGGTCAAAACCGCGGTGTGCGGGACGGGCGTGGGCTTGGTCAAGGAAGGGGACGAGTACGAGCTGCTGACCGACATCCGCGACGCCGAAGATTTTCTCGGCGACATGGACCTCAAGGTCGCTGGCACCGAGGACGGGATTACCGCGATTCAGATGGACATTAAAATCCAGGGCTTGTCGCTCAGCGTGTTCAAGGAGGCCCTCGACCGCGCCAAACAGGGGCGCGAGCAGGTCTTGGCCCTTATGAACGAATGCCTGAGCGCGGCGCGGTCCGAGCTTTCGCGCTGGGCGCCGCGCATTGAATTCGTCAAAATTGACCAGAGCAAAATCGGCGCGGTCATCGGCCCGGGCGGCAAGACCATCCGCGAGATCGAAAAGACCGGGGCCACGGTCAATGTCGATGAAGACGGCACGATTACTATTGCCTCGGTTGAAGCCGGCCCGGCCGAAGAGGCGCGGCGCATGATCGAGGGAATCACGGCCGACGCCGAGGTGGGCCGGGAGTACGACGGGGTCGTCAAGCGGGTCATGCCCTTTGGGGCCTTCGTCGAGATTTTGCCCGGCAAGGAGGGCCTGTTGCACATCTCCGAGCTGGCCCATCGGCGCGTGGACAAGGTCGAGGACGTCGTCGGGCAAGGGGACCGAATCGCCGTCAAGGTCCTCGAAATTGACACCGGCGGCAAGATGCGACTCAGCCACAAGGCCCTGTTAAAGAAGTAGGGGGCTGGTCTCGGCTAGGATGGGAAGGCTATCGAGTCTATCTCGATAGCCTTCTCTTTATGTTATAGCAAGACTGGATTCCCGCGTTCGCGGGCATGACGGAATACCCACATCTGGATTCCCGCGTTCGCGGGCATGACGCTACGGATGAGAAAATGGAGTCGATTCAGGTCGCTGATATTGGCCGCTACGAGGGGCGAGAAGTTGCGTTGCGCGGTTGGTTGTACAACAGGCGCTCTAGTGGCAAGCTGCACTTCCTGCAATTGCGCGACGGCAGTGGCGTGGTGCAATGCGTCGTGTTTAAGGGCGATGTCGCGCCCGAACTATTCGAGCACTGCGCTCGCTTGCCGCAAGAGTCTTCGCTCGTCGTCCGCGGCCAAGTGCGGCGAGAGGCTCGCGCCCCCATCGGCTATGAGGTGGGGGTTAGCCACCTCGATGTCGTGCAGGAGGCCGAGCCGTATCCCATCGCGCCCAAGGAACACGGGGTGTCCTTTCTCCTCGACCACCGCCACTTGTGGCTGCGGTCGATGCGGCCTCGGGCCATTCTCAAAATCCGCAGCACAGTCTGCCAAGCGTGCCGCGACTTCATGGAAGAGCGCCGCTTTGTGCTCGTGGATGCGCCGATTTTTACGCCCGCGGCCTGCGAGGGCACCTCAACCCTGTTTGAGACCGCGTATTTCGACGACACGGCTTATTTGACCCAGAGCGGCCAGCTCTATATGGAAGCGGCCGCCATGGCTTTGGGGCAGGTCTATTGCTTTGGGCCGACGTTCCGCGCAGAAAAGTCCAAGACCCGCCGGCACCTAACCGAGTTTTGGATGATTGAGCCGGAGATGGCCTATTGCGATCTAGCGGGGGCCATGGCCTTGGCCGAAGACCTGGTCCTGTACGCGCTCGACCGCGTCCTCGACCGCTGCCGCGCCGAGCTAACGGTGCTCGACCGAGATTCCGCCAAGCTGGAGCAGGTCCGCCGGCCCTTTCCGCGCATCACCTACGACGAAGCGGTCGACCGCTTGACCGCCTTGGGCAGCGACATTGCTTGGGGGCACGATCTGGGGGGAGACGACGAAACGCTCCTCGCCTCCGAGTTTGAGTCGCCGGTTTTCGTCCACCGCTATCCCCGGGCGGTCAAAGCGTTCTACATGAAGGAAGATGCCCAAGACCGCCGCTTGGCTCTGTGCATGGACCTGCTGGCGCCCGAAGGGTACGGGGAAATCGTCGGCGGGGGGCAACGCGAAGACGATCTCGCGGTCTTGCAGCACAAAATAGCCGCGCATCAGCTGCCCCCAGCGGCCTTTAACTGGTATCTCGACTTGCGGCGCTATGGTTCGGTCGAACATGCCGGCTTTGGCATGGGCATTGAGCGGGTGGTCGCTTGGGTGTGCGGTCTCAAGCATGTGCGCGAGGCCGTTCCATTTCCGCGCACCATGCAGCGTCTCTATCCATAAATGTCTTATAAGGAGTTTTATGTCAACCAAAGAGAAAACAAACCAGTACAACTTCCAAACCATCGAGGCCAAATGGCGGTCCCATTGGCAGCGGGAGCAGACCTATCAAACGCGGGGACCGGGCGATCCCGGGTTTGACGGCAGCAAACCCAAGTGCTACATCCTCGATATGTTTCCCTATCCCAGCGGCGCGGGGTTGCACATCGGCCATCCCAAAGGGTACATCGCCAGCGACATCTACAGCCGCTACAAAAGGATGCAGGGCTTTAACGTCCTGCACCCGATGGGGTTCGACAGTTTTGGGTTGCCGGCCGAGCAATACGCCATCGAACACAACATCCATCCCGCGACCGTTACCGAGCAGAATATCGCGGCCATGCGCGGCCAGTTGCAGTTTCTCGGGCTGTCGTTTGACTGGGAGCGCGAAGTGGTCACCTCGCAGGTGTCGTACTACCGCTGGACCCAGTGGATTTTTGCCCAACTCTTCAATAGCTATTTCGACGAAGACGATACTTGGGAAGACAGCCAAGGACGCCTCATACAGGGGCGGGCCAAGCCTCTCGCCGACTTAGAGGCCCAATTTGCGGCCGGCCGGGCCTTGTCGCCCGCCGACCGCCAAACGCTCCACTCGGAGGCCGACTGGGCGGCCCTCACCGCGGTGGAACGGCAAGCCGTGTTGAACAACTACCGCTTGGCGTACCAGCAAGAGGCCGTCGTCAACTGGTGCCCTCGCTTGGGCACTGTGTTGGCCAACGAGGAGGTGACCAACGAAGGCCGCAGCGAGCGGGGCGATTTCCCGGTCTATCGCAAGCCATTGCGGCAGTGGACGATGCGCATCACAGCCTACGCCGAGCGGCTCTTGGCGGATTTGGACGCCGAGCTGGAGGACCGCCACGGCGCGCCCTTTTGCCTCGATTGGCCCGAACCCATCAAGCGGATGCAGCGCAATTGGATCGGCCGCAGCGAAGGGGCGGAAGTGCATTTCGATGTCCTCGATTCGCAAAGCGACGCGGTCGTCGAGCCGTTGCCCGTGTTCACGACCCGGCCCGACACGCTCTTTGGCGCGACCTTTATGGCCATTGCTCCGCTGCATCCGCTGGTCGATCCCGCGTCAGAATCCTACTTGGTTCCGAGTGCTTGGCCCGAGGGGACGCCGGCGCAGTGGAAGGGGAGCGGAGCCTCCATCCGGGAAGCCGTCGCCGAGTACGTAGCTCAGGCTGCCGTCGCCACCGCCGATGAGACCAAGGAAAAAACCGGGATTTTCTCCGGCATCTACGCCCGCAATCCAGTCAATGAGCAAAAAATCCCCATCTTTGTCGCGGACTACGTCAGCATGGACTACGGCGCGGGGGCCATCATGGCCGTGCCGGCCCACGACGAGCGCGACTTTGCCTTTGCCACCGCGTATAGCTTGGACATCGTGCGCGTGGTGGCCGAAGAGGAAGGCGGGGCCGTGCTTCCGCTGGCTGGTGCTGGCCAGACCGGGTGGTATGCTGGCGAGGGAACCGCGATCCATTCGCCTCCTGTTCCAGCGGCCGGCGATAATTTTTATGCCATTAACGGCTTGGCATCCGCCGCGGCCAAAGCCCAAATTGTCGCCGCTCTAGAAGCCCACAGGCGCGGCCAAGCCGCGGTACACTACAAGCTGCGCGACTGGACCTTTGCGCGGCAGCGCTATTGGGGCGAACCCTTTCCACTGGCCACGCATCCCGACGGATATTCGGTCGCGGCCGGCCCTCCGGTGGTGCTGCCGGACCTAAAGGATTTCAGGCCGGAGACCTCGGACGATCCCGCGCAACCCGTGTCGCCGCCGCTGCACCGGGCTGGCGCGGAATGGACGACTGTAGCAATTGACGGGGTGGCCTGCCAGCGCGAACTCAACGTCATGCCCCAATGGGCTGGTTCGTGCTGGTACTATCTCCGCTTTATCGACCCACACAACGAAGAAGCCTTCTGCGACCCGGCCAAGGAAGGCTACTTCATGCCGGTCGATCTGTACATCGGCGGTGCTGAACACGCGGTGTTGCACTTGCTCTACGCCCGGTTTTGGCACAAGGCCCTCTACGACTTGGGCCACGTATCTACGCCCGAGCCGTTTAAGAAGCTGTTCAATCAAGGCATGATGACGGCCGATGCTTTCCAAGACGATCGCGGCGTGTATATCGACATCCGCGAGGTCGAGTTCCACGACGGGGAGCCTGTTGAGAAGGGGACGGGGAAGCGGCTGCACCGGTCCTTCGGCAAGATGGGCAAACGCTATAAAAACGGGTTGCCACCCGAAGAAGTCGGCGAGGAATTTGGCGTGGATACCCTGCGGCTGTACGAAATGTACATGGGGCCGCTCGAAGCGAGTGCGCCGTGGAGCATGGAAGGCATCCGCGGGATGCAGCGTTTTTTGCAGCGGGTTTGGCGCAACTTCGTCGATTCAGAGCGACGCATAAAAATAGGGACGAGCACGGCACTGACCCCGGACTTGGAAAGAAAGCTGCACCAAACCATCCAAAAGGTGACCGAGGACATAGAGGGGCTGCGGTTTAACACGGCCATTGCCGCCTTGATCGAGCTAAACAACTTGTTGGTGTCCTTAGACGAGGTGCCGCAGGCCGTCGCCAAGCCCTTCTTGCTCTTGCTCGCGCCCTTTGCGCCGCACCTTGCCGAGGAGCTATGGGAGTTGGCCGGCTTGGGGGCAGAGGAGGCGGAGGGCCTCAGTCGTCAGAGTTGGCCGCGGTGGGATGCAGCAAAGGCCGCCGAGGACTTGATCGTAGTACCCATTCAGGTCAATGGCAAAATGCGCGGACAAGTCGAAGTGCCGGTCCACACCGGCGAGGAAGAGATAAAATCCTTGGTGCTCGCCATGGAGAGCATCCAGCGGTACGTGGCCGATGAAGCGGCGATAAAGCGATTTATCTGGGTGCCGAATAAGATCGTCAATATTGTGGTGTAGGAATTGTTATGGCCGAATACGATACCATTTCCAAACACCTGATCCAAGCCTATCCCGCCGACTTCGTCCGCTTCGCCCTCCAACGAGACGATGTGGCGGCCTGCGAAGTCATCAACCCAGAGCAATCCACCGTCGAAACCCACCAAACCGATAGCCTCATGCGCGCCCAAATCGCCGGTGAAGAGGCGTTGGTCCATCACGAGTTTCAAACCACCGACCGCACCGACCCGCCCATGCCGCTCCGCATGGCCAGCTATATCATCCGCGCCATTGAACAACATCGCCAGCCGGTCTATTCCAGCGTGATTTACCTACGGCCCCAAGCCGGGCGGCGCGATCCGGGCTACTACGCCCAAGACCTGCCCGGCCACTGCATCTTGGTGCAATACAAGGTCATTCGGTTGAGCGAAATCGAGGGACAAGCGGTTGTCCGCGCCGGTCCGTCGGGTTTGCTTCCTTTCACGCCCTTGATGAAACCGCCGGCCGGCATGGCCTCGGAAGCGTGGTTGCGCCAGTGCATTCAGGCAACCCAGGCGATGCCATTGGATCCGGCCGTCAAGGTTGACTTTTTGGGCGGCTTGGCGATACTGAGTGGGTTGGCTTACGAGTGGACCACCATTCAGCGTATTATTTCCCAGGAGGGTCTTATGGACGCAATCATGCGCGAATCATCCTTTGCTCAACACCTCACCCAACAGGGCATTGAGCAGGGCATTGAGCAGGGCATTGAGCAGGGCATTGAGCAGGGCATTGAGCAGGGGGGCCGCAACCGCGCCATTGAAGATATTCTCGACGTGTTGGAGATTCGCTTTGGGGCGGCCTCCGCCCATTCGTTGGCCGCCCGCATTGCCGCGATTCACGATTTGCACCGGCTCAAGCAGTTGCATCGCATGGCAGTGCAAGCAGCCGATCTGGCGACCTTTCAGCGGCACTTGGATATCGCCGAGTGACACGAGAGGTCACAACACACCTCAATCTGCAATATCCGTAATATGATGTCTTATAAAATATATTATGTAAACAAAAAAATAAAGCAAAACACAAATAAGGCGGCTGTTGCGGGAGTTCTAAAGCTGATAGCGGGGGGTGTATCCGGGTAGCTCAACTACCCATACCCATCCTAATATAATCCGACGCATTGTCGAGCAGCTTTTCGCGGTTTTCGTAGTAGCGCATGGTCGTCTTTAGGTCCTTGTGGCGCAGGTGGGCCTGCACTTGCTGGGGCTTGGCGCCGCCTTCAATCGCTAGGGTGCAGCATGTATGGCGAAACATGTGCGCGGTGACGTTTTGGGGGAGGCCGGTGCGCCGGGCGTACTTCTTGACGATGTGATTTACCGACTGGTCGGTCAGGGGCTGGCCGCGAGACTGGTTGCGCGACAGGCTGATAAAGACCTTGCCGGTCGTCGGCCAACCCGCGTTCTGTAGCTGTTGTTTGTATAGTTCGAGATGATGTAAGACGATGTTTTGCAGTTTGATCTCCTGCGTCACGCCCGATTTCGTATCGGGCAGGCGCAGAATGTGAAAGACGCCTTCCAAGGATATATCCTCCCAAGCGACGCCCGCCACTTCGGATCGGCGCAGCCCGCCGAACATGAGCAAATGGAACATGGCCGCATCGCGCGTACGGACTAAGTCGTTTTCTTCCTCGGCAATGGCTTGCTGTAGTCTGTTCAACACCTCATTGGAAAGTGCTTTGCCAACCAGCGTTTCGTCCAATCTGTAGCCGCGCACCAAGGCGGAGTCGGCCGGATTTTTCCCAATGTGGCCCAAGGCGACCAACATCTTGAACAACGACTTCAGGCTGGACAATTTTCTATTGATGCTGCTGCGCTTGTAGCCTTCGCTGGCGAGTTGGTTTCTAAAGGCGACTACGTGTTCAAAGGTGATCGTGCGTAAGATGGCGAGGGAGACGTCTGCGAGTTCCATGCCGATGGATGCAAAAAAGTGCTGGAGGTCGGCGTAGTACGCACGCCGAGTGCGCTCGCTGAGCTGGCCGCTGAGAAATTGTTCGAGGGGGTCGTCCGCAACCAACGCGGGCGTTGGCGTCAGTCGGCGGACGATTGGTTTGATCGTCTCACTCATTAAATGGATAAATATCCGCGATGTTCTTAACAGTGGCTAAAGAATAAAATAAATATAGCGAACACCGCGGCATTTTGCCGCCGCGTTTTGCGAGGGCTTCGCCTAGTTTTTATACTACCGATAATGCCCGTTATCGGTAGTATAGGTTGTAAAAAATAAAAGTCAAGGACGAAATTTCAGTTCTCTCATAAAAAGACTGAACGTCCAATTGCTGATTAACTGCAGGATGCTTTCCGGTCTGATGGAATCAGAGACTACCAGACCGGAATCAAAGCCCACCAGACCTCGCCTCCACTATTCACCCCTTCAAGTAACTACCGATAACGGGCAGTGGAGATACCACGGCCTATAAACCAAATAAGGAGGAGAGAAAAAATGATGTTGAACCCCATAAAAACCCTGCTCGGCTTCGCCCTGTTGGGATTCATCGCCGCTTGGATGGGATGCGCCGACTCCGCGCCGGTTGCCCCCCATCCGGCCGGCAAAGCCCACCTGACCCTGACCTGTCCAGACAGCACCCAGACTGCCGCCGATTCTGATGGGGACGGCATACCCGACGCCGACAGTACCCAGACCGCCACCGATTCGGACGGGGACGGCATCCCCGACGCCGATAGCACACCGACCTACGTTACGTTCGCCGACTCCAGTCTGGAGCGTGCGGTGCGGACAGCACTAGGGGCCCAGGTGGGGGGGGACCCCACCAGCAGCTTGACGGACCCTACCGTGCCGCCCCTTAGAGTGACGGATCTGGCTACCCTGACCGTGCTCAACGCAAAAAATAAAAACATTGGGAGCTTGGACGGCCTCCAACACGCTACGAATTTGGACTCTCTGTGGCTGGCCGTGAACTCGATTTCGGATGTAAGTCCGTTGAGAAGTTTAACCAACTTGCGAGTCCTGAGGCTGAACGTAAACTCGATTTCGGATGTGACTCCGCTGGCCAGTTTGACCAACTTGCAAAGGTTGACATTGGGCGCAAACTCGATTTCGGATGTGACTCCGCTGGCCAGTTTGACCAACTTGCAATATCTGAGGCTGTCTGGCAACCCCGATCTTACGAATGTGAATTCATTGGCCAATCTGGCCAACTTGGATACGCTGAAGATGCATAGCTCCGAGTGCAAGGTTTCGGATTTGAGTGACTTCGGCCTGCCGGGCAAGCTGCCCAGCTTGAAACTTATATCGATTTCTGGTTGTCCCCTCTCCGAAGCATCAAGAGCCGCAATCCGTGCCTTGGAAGCAAGACCTGGCGCAAGGCGCGTCGTAGCGTCAAAGCCAGTCCCACCTGACCCTGACCTGCCCGACAGACAGTAACGGGGACGGCGTCCCCGACGCCGATAGCACATAGACCTACGTGTGTTGTTCCAATGCTCCCGCTGGAGGGCGTCCTACCCTCCGGCGGGTCGCTGGTGTCGTGTAGTAAGCCGATAGCCGATCTGCGCTCAGCTTTAGAACTTCCGTAGCAGCCGCTCCATATCGCTCAACTTCATCCGCGCCATAATCGGCTTGTCCGTCGGGCTTACGTGCGGCCGCTCCACTTGGAGCAGTGCCCTGATCAAATGCGCCTGCGCCTCGGCATTCAGGCGTTGCCCCTTCTCGATACTCGCCTTGCGCGCATAAGCTAAGACGAGGGCTTCGCGCCAAGCGTGCCCCGAATGCTGGCCATCGCGCACGTCGTTCAAGAGCTGATAAAAAGCGTCGCCCTCGCCAAAGCGATCCAAGGCCGCAGGAACAGCTTCCACCAACACCGTCCGCGCCCCAAAGTCCCGCACGACAAAGCCCAGCTTGGCAATGTCATCCCGCACTTGGTTGAAGACCTCGAAATCCGCGGCCCCCATTTCTAGCTGGATGGGAAAGAGCAACTGCTGGCTTTCCCCGGTCGCGCCATCGAGCTGCGCCATGGCCCGGTCGTAGTGGATGCGCTCGTGCGCGGCCTGCTGATCGACAAAAAGCAAGCCATCGGCCACCTCGACGAGGATGTACTGATTGTGAACCTGCCACATCGCAGCGTCTGCGGCGACAGCGACTTTGGCCTCGCCCGGGGCGACAAAGGTCATCGCGAGTTGGTCGCCGGCAGTTGCCTCCGGGGGGCCGGACGCGGGCAGGGTGTGCAGCACTGGTGACGCTGGCTCGCCCACGCGGACCGCGACCGGCTCGCTGCCCTCATCGCGGCCGGTCTCGCTGGAGCGCGGAGGAGCATAGACAAAGGATTGCACCTCGGGCAGGCGCAAGCTGTGCCGGACGCTAGTTTCAATGGCCGCGACGACCTGCCCCTCGTTGGCCAAGCGAATCTCCCGCTTGGTCGGGTGGACATTGACGTCGATTTTCTTGGGATCCATATCGATCCAGAGCATGAATACCGGATGGTGTCCTTCGGGCAGCAGGCCCTCAAAACACCGCTGTACCGCACGGGTCATCAGCCGCGAAGCAATGGGCCGTCCCTGTACAATGAGATATTGCTTGCCCTTGCTGGGGCCGCAGCGCTCGGGACCGGCCAAGACCCCTTCGATTTTGAGACCCTCCTCCTCGTGCGCCAACTCCAACAGTTCGGCGGCTGGAAAGCCCAGCAACTCGGCCGCCCGCGCTCGCCGAGAGGCCGGGGCGTAGTTCAAGACCGGGCGGTCTTGGTGTGCTAGTTCAAAGCCAAGGGCCGGGTAGCCAGCCGCTAAGTGGATGACGGTCTGGGCCACGTGGCGGGCTTCCGCATTGATGGACCGGAGGAATTTGCGCCGCGCCGGCGTATTAAAAAACAGGTTCTTTACCACAATGGTCGTGCCGTGCGCCCGTCCCATGCTGTGCATCTCGCGCTCTATCCCTCCTTCCACGACCAAGCGCGTCCCCACCTCGTCTTGCGGGGTGCGCGATTCAATGGCCAACTGAGCGACCGCACCAATGCTGGCTAGGGCTTCGCCGCGAAAGCCCAGCGTCTGAATGCAGAACAGGTCGGCCGCCGAGGCCATCTTGCTCGTGGCATGCCGGCGCACACACAAGGCGATATCCTCCCGGGTCATGCCCGAGCCATCGTCGGTCACCGCAATCAACTGCTTGCCGCCGGCCTTGATCTCCACGCGGATTTTTGTAGCCCCCGCATCAATTGAGTTTTCGACCAATTCCTTCACGACCGAGGCCGGCCGTTCCACGACTTCACCAGCGGCGATTTTTCCAACCAGATTTTCGTCGAGAACGCGAATAATACTCGCCATAGCTCCTCACAATATAGAATCAAAGACCACCAGACCTCGCCTAACCCCCTTCAAGTAACTAATGATAACGGGCAGTGGAGATACTACGGCCTATAAACCAAATAAGGAGGGGCGTTTCCTAGGACTAGCCCCCTCCTAACCTCCATACCAGATAAAGGAAAGGAGAGGAAAAATGTTGTTGACCCCCCTAAAAACCCTGCTGGGATTCGCCCTGTTGGCCCTCATCGCCACTTGGATGGGATGCGCCGACTCCGCGCCGGTTGCCCCCCATCCGGCCGGCAAAGCCCACCTGAGTACAAGCACATCCTGCCCAGTTTCGCCTTTCATCGACCCCAATCTGGAGCGTGCGGTGCGGAAGACACTGGACCCCTTGTTGGACATCCCCCCCAACTTGGCGCACGTGACGCCCCTTACCGCAAATGATCTGGCTCTCCTGACAAAGCTCGACGCGAGCAGTAAAAACATTCAGCGTTTGGAAGGCCTTGAACACTTGACCAACTTGCGATTCCTGAATCTGAACGACAACGCGATTTCGGATATGACTCCGTTAGCCCGTCTGACCAACTTGGACTCGCTGGCTCTGAGCAGCAATCCCCTTCTTACGGATGTGACTCCGTTGGCCAGTTTGACCAACTTGAAGTGGCTGCGGCTGGGCGACAACGACCTTCTTACGGACTTGAGTCCATTGAGAAGTTTGACCAACTTGCGACACCTGTATCTGGATGCCAACGACCTTCTTATGGACTTGAGTCCATTGGACAGTTTGACCAACTTGCGACACCTGAGGCTGACCAACAACGACCTTCTTGCGGATGTGAATCCGTTGGCAAATTTGACCAACTTGCGACACCTGAGGCTGATGGGCAACCCCCTTCTTACGAATGTGAATCCGTTGGCAAATTTGACCAACTTGGATACGCTGAGGATGCATAGCAAAGGTAACAGGTCGTGCGCGGTTTCGGATTTGAGTGACTTCGGCCTGCCGGGCAAGCTGCCCAACTTGAAACTTATATCGATTTCTGGTTGTCCCCTCTCCGAAGCATCAAGAGCCGCAATCGACTCCTTGAGAGCAAGACCTGGCTCAAGGCGCGTCGTAGCGTCAAAGCCAGTCCCACCCAACCCTGACCTGCCCGACAGACAGTAACGGGGATGGCGTCCCCGACGCCGATAGCACACAGACCTACGTGTTGTTTGCAATGCATCCGGGCTGGAGGGCGTCCTGCCCTCCAGCCTTGGAAGCGTCCCCACCTCTCGCCATAGCTCCTCACAATTCGGCCCACAGCCGCTCGGCCTGCTGCCGGAATTCGGCTTGGGTAATTTTGCCTTGTTTGAGCGCGGTTTCTAGGTCGCGCAAGCGACGGCGAGGCCCCCCTCCCCCTTTGAGATCGAGCCGTATTTGGGACCAGATATGCCACCCCCCCACGCCGAGCAACAAGGCCATGAAGATCATCCCCCCCCACTGCGAAACATCGCGCTCTTGCCGCACCGCACCCCCCTTTTGTTGCCAATTTTCGGCCATCGTTGAGTCCGGCTCGGCGAGCGCGATCCGCTGGGCCTGAGTCGGGCCGTTGGTCCCTTGGACGCGCACGGCCCGTTTGAGCTGCCAAGCAAATCCCCGGGGTTGCACGATTAGATACTCAATCAGGTCGGCCTCTCTAATCTGCTCAAACTGCTCCTTGGTAACCGGCACGGTCATAGGACTGAGCAGGTTGAACAGCAACACAATCGCCAACAAGAAAGACGCTAACCCAAGCGCGAAGTACGTGGGAGGCGCGGCGGATGACGATGACTTATACATTATATAGCTGTCCTAATGGAATGTTCATCGGCCCTGTTTTTGCATACAGTCGTCATTCCCACGAACGCGGGAATCCAGTTCTGAATGATGATGGTTTTTGTCTTTTGTTTTTTTATTTACATAAAAATCTTTATAAGACATTATCGCATCTTGTCGCGCCGAGGCGCGCAGCCATGCCAAGAGCCGATAGCTTTCGGCGACCTGCCCCAATCCCAACAGGGGCTGGGCCCGCCCTTGGATACAAGCGACGAAATTGCGATAGTACGCCGCCAAATCGTCTGCGGCCCATGCCCAAGGCCAAGACGCATCCACGACCTCGTCGGCTGCGTACAACCGAATCCGCAAGGTCGGGGTCCCCCCCGCCACGTCGAAGAGCGCGACCGAACCTTCGACGCCATTGTGCATTCTCAGCAGCGCGACCGACGCGTCCTCCACGCGACCGGGATGAAAGAAGTTGCGCATCCTGCTGTACAGCACATCGACCGGCCCCCAAGCACCCAACAGCAGGTCGCACATATCCAAGGCCGCTTGATTGCAAATCGCCTCGCGGTCCACGCGCTCAAAGGAAGCCGACGTAAAAGAAAGCTCCAACGAGTAATGCGCCACGCCCGGTCGGGCCAACGCCGAGCCAAAGCGCGTGTGCCTCCCCAGCGACAGCACGCAGACCTTGGACGGATGGTTCACCTCTTGGACGGGATGGGTCGCCATGACGTGGAGACCGGCCGCGCTGGCCGCGTCGAGCCAATGCGCCTTGTCCTCTACGTGCAACAACACCAGCCCATCTATTTTTTCGCGTAAGACCGCGGCGCAATCGGCGCGATACACCAGTCGAATCTCGCGGCAACCCCGCAGAGCCTGCCGATGGACCGCCACCTCGCGGGCATGGCCGGCCACGCCGAGCGTCATCATGGCTTTTCGTCCCCCCTCCCCCTAATGCGCTCTTGGAGCCGCTGGCTAAAGGTCCGGGCCGCGTACCCCCCGTCCAAGCGCAAGAGATAATCTATCGCGATGGTCTCGGCGAGTACCGTGATGTTTTTGCCGGGAAACAGCGGGATGAAGACCTCGGGCACCTCAACGCCGAGGATTACCACCTTATTGTCTTCGAGGCCGAGGCGTTCGTACGCGTATTTTTCGTCCCAATCAACGAGGTTGACCAATATCTCCACCCGCTTCTGCCGCCGAGTTCGCCACGCGCCAAACATCTTTTTTACGTCTAGGATGCCAATGCCGCGAATTTCAATGTGATCTTGGAGCATTGCCGAGCTGCGCCCCACCAAAATGCCTTGGGGCTTGCGGTTGATGATGACCACGTCGTCGGCCACCAACCGATGCCCGCGCTCGACCAAATCCAAGGCGACCTCGCTTTTGCCAATGCCGCTGCGACCGCGAAAGAGCAGCCCTACCCCGGAGACATCGACCAGCGTCCCATGCACGGACACTTGGGGTGCGAACACTTCGTCGAGATAAAAGCGGATCAGGTGGGTCAGCTCGGCCGTGCTGAATTCGGACTTGAGCAGCGGGACCGCGCACTCGTCGGCAAGTGCCCGCAGCTCAGAGTGCATGCGCCCCCGCCCGGTCAAGACCACGCATGGAATGTCGAATTGATAGATGATTTTGAGGGCTTGCCGCCGCCGCTGTGGGGATAAGCTGCGCAGGTACTCCACTTCGGTATTGCCCAACAGTTGCACTTGATCCAAGGTAAACAACTCGACAAAGCCCGTCAGAGCCAAGCCGGGGCGATGGATGTCGCTGTTGTTGATGGTCCGCTGCAACCCCTCGGCCCCGGCGATGAGCTCGAGTCGCAGCTGTGGCCCGTAGGTGGCGAGCAACTCCTCGATGGATAGTTCACTCATCGCGGCTCAAGCTGGCGAAAATGCGCCGGTAGCCTTCGTAGCGCGCCGCGGCCACCCGGCCAGCCGCTACGGCCGCCTGCACCGCGCAACCGGATTCGCGCACGTGACTGCAATCGCCGAATTGACACTGGCCGCGCAATGGGTCGAGCTCGGGGTAATACGCCGCGAGCTCGGCCGGTTTTATCCCCCATAAGCGGAGCGCGTCAACCCCAGGGGTATCGGCCACATAGCCGCCGGCGCGCAACTTGAACAGATGCACGGCCGCGGTGGTGTGCCGGCCGCGATCGCGGCGTTTCATTATCTCCTTAGTCTTGAGGCCCAACCCGCGTTCAACGCCGTTGAGCAAGGTCGATTTACCGACCCCGGATTGGCCGACCACGGCCGTGCGGCGCTGGCTCAGGGCCTTTTTGAACTCGCCCATTCCAGTGCCCTGTACCGCGCTGGTGCGATAGATTGGATACCCCAAGGCTTCGTAGGGCGCGGTCAGGGCGTCCACGGCTTCTTGGGCGACTAAGTCGATTTTGTTGATGCAGATCACGGGCTGGAGATTCCCCTGGAGGGCCATGACAAGCGCTCGGTCCATAAAACCTCGCCGCGGCCTCGGCTGGCAAGCGGCCACGACGACCACCAATTGCTCCATATTGACGAAGAGGATCTGCTCAACCGGGCGCATCCCCCGGCCCCCGCGCGAGAACTTGGACGACCGGGGATGCACCGCTTCGATGACGCCCGTCCGCTCGGCCGTCGGCACAATCTCAACCCAGTCGCCGGCGACGACCGGGGAGTGGGTCTTGCGGGCTCCCGCCTTGAGCCGGCCCCTAATTTTGCATTGCCAGTCGCGCTGCTCAACCTCGACGAGGCACTGCCGCCCAGAGACTCTAAGGATGCGGCCCTGCATGCCAACCGGCCTAGCCTACTCCCCTTTGGCCAAGCGCTCGGCCAAGTAGTGGGGATAGCCGAGGGTGTTGATCTTTGCTTGGGTTCGCTTGACCGGGTATTCGACGCGCTGGAGCTCGACCCATTGTTCATCGACATCCCACAGGGTATAGGCCGACCGCCAGTCGCCATCGCGGGGCTGGCCGACGCTGCCGACCGTAACCAAGTATTGGTGCTCCCCGATGGCGGCCGTGGCCGAGGTCAACAGCACGGGCTCGTCGCCCAGCTTGCAGTAGATGCGCGCTTCGTGGGTGTGGCCGACAAAAGCCAAGGGCCACTTGAGCTGCCGCATACACCAAGCAACGCGATCGTACAGGAGGAGGGGCTCCCACGCTTCCGGCTGGAGGGGGTTGGCGTGGGCCAGCCCTGCATTGCGCTCTACGCGCCGAAAGACTCCCTGTTCTAAAAAATCGCGTTCTTCCGGCCCCAGCGCCTCGTAGGCTTGGTATAGCGAGGGACGGGCCAGTGCGTTAAAGGACTGGATGCGCTGGGGCTCCAACGCGGCTTGGTCGTGGTTGCCCAATACGATCTGGGCCTCGACCTCCTTGAGCCGATAGATACAGCCCAACGGGTCGGGCCCGTACCCCACGATGTCGCCTAGGCAGATAACGCGCTCGGCCCCGGCGTGGGCCGCGGCGATCAATACGGCCTCTAGCGCTTCGAGATTGGCGTGAATGTCGGCGAGCACTGCGATCTTCACGGGGCCGCCTCAGTTGAATAGCGCGCTAATGGAGGTCTCTTCGTGGATAGCGCGGATGGCACTGGCAAAAAGAGGGGCCACCGAGCAGACCTGTACTATGGGACCGGCGGCGGCTGGCACGGGGATCGTGTCGGTGATGGCCAAGGCTTGGAGGCTGGATTGCTCCAAGCGGGCTATGGTCGGCTCGGTTAGGGTGCCGTGGACGCAGCCGGCGTAGATTTTGCGCGCCCCGCGCTCCTTGACGGCCGCGGCGCCGGCGAGGATGGAAGCGCCGGTGATGATCGCATCGTCGAAAAATACGACATCGCGGTCGGCGACGTCGCCAATGACCCTGTTTTCCCCGGCCCCCTGATCCACGACCACCAAGGGCAATCCCAAGCGCTGGGCATACGTCTCGGTGACCTTGGCGCGGCTGATGTCTGGCGCGGCCGCGACCAAGCCGTCGCGGCCGAGGTCGGCGTAGTAAGCGCATATCGCGGGGACGCCGCTCAGTTGGTCCACTAGAATCCGGCTAAACCCCATCGTCTGCGGGCTGTGTAAGGTCATGGTGAGAATGCGGTCGGCCCCAGCTTCAGCGATCAGGTCGGCCACCAAGCGGCCGGCCACGGAAATCCGCGGCTCGTCCTTGCTGTCGGCCAGCGCGTAAGGGTAGTACGGCAAGACCGCGGTGATGCGGCCGGCCGAGGCGTATTTTAGGGCGTCGAGGGCGATGAGCAGCTCCATCAAGTAGGAGCTAACCGGCGGACACGACGTTTGAATAAAGAACACATCGCGGCCGCGCACGTTTTCGCAGATCTTTACTTTGATGTTTTCGTTGCTAAAGTCGATGAACTCAATGCCCCCCGGCTCAATGGCCAGCGCCTGGTAAATGCCTGCGGCCAAGGCGGGATTGCTCCGCCCGGCAAACACCTTGAGATCGGTACTCCCCATGCCCTTTACCTAGAACAGGGCTAGAGCAGCGCGGGCGCGTGCGGCAATGGGGTACTGGGGGAATGCGCGCCGGACCGCTTCGAGCAGGGCCTGTTGCTCGGTGCGCTCGCCGGCTAACCCATAGATGCGGGCAGCTTCCATCTGGGCCCGGGCCTCGTGGATCGTCCCGGCCTGTTGAGCCGCATACCCTTCGTAGTGCTGGGCCGCGGCCAAAAGCTGCCCCTCGGCTTCGAGACAGGCGGCCAGACCGCTTTGGGCGGCGTACACCAAGACATCCACCGGCTCGTAGTTGTCCAAGTAGCTTTGGTAGTACCGCCGCGCCTCGGCATAGCGCCCCTCGGCGTAGTGGAGATGGGCCAACAGCACGGTCCCTTGGGCCGCGGCCGCCGTCCCAGCATAGGCGGAGGACACCAGCTCTTCGGCCAAGCGAATGGCTTCGGTCGGCTCTCCGCCCTGCTCGACCATCAGCACATCTCCGAGCAGGGCCGCGGCTTGGAGCCGACTGGCCTCCTTGGACTCGATGAAATAATTGATGGCCACAATGACCGCGACCACGGCGACGGCCCCGCTGCCAAAGAGGCGGGCGCGCTCCTTGACGTACTCGACCGCCTGCATGATCCATTCGACAAACTCGTCTTCGCGGAGTTCGCTCTTGCTCAGTTTACGGCGTTCACTCGACATGAAGGTATGATGGCTCCATCGTTTGGGGTTGGGGTTGGGGTTCAATAGACGATAGCGGTTTCCAATGGGTAGCCGGGCAAGCGGTCGCGGCCCGCTAAAAAGCTCAACTCGACCAACACGCTGATGCCGGCGACCACCGCCCCTAGCGTTTTGAGCACGTGGCAGGTCGCCGCCAAGGTCCCGCCGGTGGCCAAGACGTCGTCCACGACCAAGATCTTTTGCCCGGGGGCGACCGCATCGGTGTGGACTTCTAAGGCCGTCTCGCCGTATTCGAGCGCGTATTCGCGGCGCAAGGTGGCCGCCGGGAGCTTGCCCGGCTTGCGCACCGGCACCAAACCACATCCCAGTTCGAGGGCGATTGGCGCGGCAAATACAAAGCCGCGCGCCTCAATGCCGGCGACGAGATCGACCTTGGCGTCCGCAAAGGGGACCAGCATGGCTTGGACTGCGGCGGCCAAACCAACCGGGTCTTTGAGCAGCGGCGTGATGTCCTTGTAGGAGACGCCGGCTTGCGGGAAGTTGGGGACTTCGCGGATGAGTTCTTTGAGGTTCATTTACATAAAAATCTTTATGAGCACTAAAACAGCGTGTAAATGAAAGGCGCCACCGCCGACCCTTGGGTGGTGACAATGAGCAGCCCGAGCAGGATCAAAACGGCGAATATCGGCCCCAACCACCACTTTTTGCGGACCTTCATAAAATCCCATAACTCAGAGAAAATAGTCAGCTTACTTGGCATTACCTAACCCTCCCACTCAATTAAGCGGCTGACGGATTCGCCGCGGTGAATGGCCTTGATTGCATCCCCTAGCAACCGGGCGACGCTCAATACGGCGATTTTGCGCCTCGGCTTGCCCGCCGGCAAGGGAATGGTGTTTGTGGTGGCGAATGCTTCCACCGAGGAGGCCTCAATTCGCTCTAGCGCACGCCCAGAAAAAACGCCGTGCGTACAGCCGGCCAGTATTCGGCGCACGCCCCTTTCTTTGAGAACCCGGATGGACTCCATCATGGACCCCCCCGTCAGCACTTCGTCGTCGAAGAGCAAGGCGTCGCGCCCCTCGACCTCGCCGATCATGGTTTTGATGGTGGCCTTTTCGTCGTCCGCGTGGCGGCGTTTGTCCATAATGGCCATGGGCAAGCCGAGCCGACGCGCATAAGCACTCGCTTCATCGGCGCTCCCCACATCGGGCGACACCACCACCGCGTTGCTGAGGTCTTTTAGCTGCATAAAGTTGCACAGCAGGCTCGTAGCCCACAGTTGGTCAACCGGAATGCGCGAGAACGCCACGATTTGCGGACTGTGCAAGGCAATGGTCAAAATTCGGTCGGCCCCGGCCGCTTGCAGCAAGTCGGCGACGAGGCGCGCGCTAATGGAAATGCGCGGTTCGTCCTTTTTGTCGGAGCGCACATAAGGATAATAGGGCAGCACGGCCGTAATTCGGCGCGACGACGCGTACTTGAGCGCGTCAATCAGCAACAGCAGTTCAACGAAGTGGTGGTTGACCGGAGGGGCTGATGTCTGGATGACGAAGACGTCGTCTTCGCGCACATTCTCCTCGATTTTAACCTTTATGTTGTCGTTGGGCGCACGGACGATCTGGCGGCGCGCCGGCGGGATCGCCAAGTACGTACATATTTCTTGGGCTAGGTCTGGATTGCTCGAACCGGACAATATTTTCAGGTGATTTTTCATGCCTTACTCTTAATTGTAACATTAAAGACCGACCCAAACTAAGGCAAGAGGGCCGCCTTGACAGCCGGTTGCGGCAAAACTAATTTGGCCATTTTACGCCCGCTTCAGGCAACAAACAAAAGGAAAGGGGTTATGGCGCGCGTAAACATCATGCTGCCGGACGATTTGCTCGAGCGCATCGATCAAGTGGCCCAGCAGGAGGGCGTAAGCCGCAGCAAGCTCCTGCGTTTGGCCTTTATGGCGTACTGCCAACAACGGGAAGCAGTATATGAGAACCAGCGCAAACAGGCCGCGATTGAACACGGGATGACGCTCCAAGACAGCTTGCGCCAAAAGGCCCTGCCTTGGGATCCGCTCCAAGTTCTGCGCGCGGAGCGGCGAGGGCCGTGATTCGTGATTCGCTACGCGCTCGATACCTCGGTTATGCTGAGGTGGTTTTCTCCAGCCCACGATGTGGACTCCCACAAGGCCCTGGGGCTTCGCCAAGAACAGCTAGCCGAGCGCGTTGAACTCACCGTGCTCGACCAATCTATCTACGAGCTAGCCCACGTCCTCAAGGAAAGCCGCCAATTCGATCGCACCCATATAGACGATGCGTTGGCCAGCTTGGAGTACATGCACTTGGATATCGTGCCCTACAACCCCGAAATTATCCGCCGAGCCGCGCAAATCGCCTTTGAGCATTCCATTAGCATGTACGCGGCGGGCTTTATTGCCTTGGGGGCCCAGCTCCGCTGCCAAGCCGTGACCAGCGACAGCGACCTGTACCGCCGCGTCGCGTCCCTGCCTTGGACCGCGCTCTTGGCCGACTTGAACTTCTGACCTCTTACACCTTCTCAAGCGCCTGCTCTAGATCGCCGACCAGCTCGGCCGCGTCCTCAATGCCCACGGCATAGCGCACCAACTGGTCGGTGATGCCAATGGCCAGCCGCTCCTTCCGGCTCAAATCGTAGTAGGAAACAGTGGCCGGATGCGAGACCAAGGTCTCGACCCCGCCCAAGCTCGGCGCGATGTACGGCACGGCCAGCCGATGGATAAAATTCCGCGTCTGCTCGAGGGTTCCGTCAATCTCAAAGCTGACCAACCCGCCAAACCCGCGCATTTGCGCTTTGGCGACGCAATGATCGACGTGGCTTTCGAGGCCCGGGTAAAAGACCGCCCGGATTTTGGGATGCCCGGCTAGGAACCGGGCCACGGTCAGGGCTGTATCGTTTTGCCGCTCAACGCGCAAGGCCAGGGTCTTTAACCCGCGGATCAACAAATACGAGGTATTCGGGTCGATGATTCCGCCGGTGATCCGCTGGTATTCGCCAATGGCCTCAACTAAAGGAGCGCGGCCGCAGACCGCTCCCGCCATCAGATCGTTGTGCCCGCCGAGGTACTTGGTGGCGCTGTGGATGACCAGATCGACCCCGAAATCGAGCGGCCTCTGATTAACGGGCGTGGCCAAGGTACTGTCGATGATGACCTTGAGCCGCCGGCGTTTGGCAAAGGCGACGAGCTGGTCCAAGTCGAGGACGTGCAGGTGGGGATTGGTCGGCGACTCCGTAAAGATCAAGCGGGTCTCTGGGCGCACGGCCGCGGCCAACGCCTCCATATCCCCGGGTTTAACTAGGGTCGATTCAACGCCGAATTTGGCCAAGACCTCGCAGAACTTGGCCGTCATGCGATAGCAATCCTCCATGAGCACCAAGTGTTGCCCATGGCGCAACATGGCATAGAGCACCGAGGTGATCGCGCTCATGCCCGAGGAAAAGAGCAAAGCGGCCGCGGCGTTTTCCAAGGCCGCTATTTTGCGCTCGGCCGCCCGCTGGGTCGGATTGCCATAGCGCCCGTATTCGTAGAGCACCTTTTCGCCGGCCTTAAAGGCGGCAAATTCATCTAGATCGGCAAAGGTGAAGGTGGCGGTCTGGGCAATGGGGTCGATGAGCGACTGGGCGAACTTATCGCGTTCCACGCCCTGGTGGACGGAACGAGTGGACTCTCCTACAAAACCATCGTCGGTGCGGTTCATTGATTGGCTCTTTCAAGCGGAAGCGGGCGGCCGCTGCTCAACGGCCTCGAGGACAGCCCGATGCACTGCTTCGTATTCGGCTTCAACTTCAACCGGCTCATTGCGATACCTCGGCTCGACGTGGAACTCCCGCAATTGGTCTTCGTGGTATTTCACTTTGAAATCTGGAAACTTCAGCCCGTGCGCCGTAGATAGTACGATCACTCGGCTGTGCGGCTCGATGTGCCCGGCCGCGATCATTTTGTCTAGCGCGGCTAGGGCAACGCCCGTGTGGGGACAGGTGAACAGCCCATTGCGGTCAGCCCTTGCACAAGCGTTGGCCAATTCGTCTTCCGTGGCCACCTCGACGATGCCGTCAAAGCGCTGCAGGGTGCGAATGGCCCGCTCCCGGCTTACCGGGTTGCCGATCTTTATGGCGCTGGCCAATGTGTCGCCGGCCGTTTGCGGCTCAAAGGTGCGGAACCGGTCGAGATAGCTGCGATAGAGCGGGTTGGCCTGCGCGGCTTGGGCGACGGCAAGGCGCGGCAGCTTGTCGATAAGCCCCATCTGCTGGCCCTCGATAAACCCCTTCCCCAAGGCGCTGACATTGCCCAGATTGCCGCCGGGGATGATGACCCAATCGGGGACCTCCCAGTGAAACTGCTGTAATAACTCAATGGCTATGGTCTTTTGCCCCTCAATGCGGAGCGAATTCATGGAGTTGGCCAGATAAATTTGGTCGCGGCGGCAGATTTCCTGCACCAAAGCCATGCACCCATCGAAATCCGTGCGCAAGGCCAGCGTCAACGCGCCGTTGGCTATGGGCTGGATGAGCTGGGCGGTGGAGATCATGTCTTTGGGCAATAAGACGATGGCCGGGATGCCAGCCGCCGCGCAATACGCGGCCAACGCGGCCGAGGTGTCGCCGGTTGAGGCACAGGCGACCGCGGGGATGCGCTGGCCTTCGGCAATCATCTGGTTGACCATGGAAACCAAGACCGTCATGCCCAAGTCCTTGAACGAACCGGTGTGGCTATTGCCGCACTGCTTTATCCACAAATCCTCCATGCCCAGCTCGGCCCCCAACCGCTCGGCCCAGAGCAAATTGCTCCCTCCCTCGTACATGGAGACCACGTTCTCGTCTTCGACGAGGGGGCACACGATCTCTTTCTTGCCCCAAACCGAGCTCCCGTAGGGATGCACCGAACTCATGTAGCGCTGATCAAACAGCGTCCGCCACTCGCCGCCCGACCGCCGCTGTAAGGCTTCCATATCGTGGCGCACTTCGAGCAGGCCCCCACACTTTTGACAGTCATAGACTATTTCGTTTAGGGGATAGTGCTCGTCGTCGCACTTGAGACACTGGAACCAAGTAGTATAGGAATGGGGCATGCCAATTCGCTCTGTTGGGGTGGGGCCGCGCCTTGCTTTAGTTCAATCGCTGTACTACGATGTACCCCATTTGGATTTCCACGACCGGGCTCAGCTCCCCCACCTTCAGTTTGACCACCACTTCCTCAATTTCGGGCATGAGTTCACCCGGCCCAAAAAACCCCAAATCCCCCCCTTGACGGGCGTTGGGGGCGATGGAAAGCTGCTGCGCTAGCTGGGAAAAATCGGCTCCTCGAGCCATTTTTTCGAGCACTGCACGAGCGGACGCTTCGGTTTCGACCAAGATGTAGCGCGCCCGCATCTCACCGGCTAGGATCGCCTGCACCTCTTCGACCTTGGCCGCGATCGCCTCGGCTAGGTACGGGTCTTGCGTCCGCTCTTTAGCCCGTTTGTAGTAGTCAAGCGCTTCGGGATAGCGCTCGGCGCCGGCGAGGAGAAACGCGATGTTGTTGTAGGCTTCGACGTTTTCCGGCGCCAACTCCGCCAGCTTCTGATAGGATTCAATGGCTCGGTCGACCGAGTCCTGTTGCGCGTAGTAATACCCATAGAGGCGATAGGCTTCCGAGTTTTTGCCGTCCAATGCCAAGGCCCGGTCGAGGCGGTGGCGCGCCCTTTCGCTCTGCCCGGCCTGCATGTAGAGATACCCGAGGGTGCTGTGGATTTTGGTTGCGGACGGGGCCAAAATGCTCGCTCGTTCGACGTAAAAAATGGACGAATCGAGCTGGCCCATGGCCAAAAAGGCTTCCCCCAACGCCGAGTAAACCGGCACGAGCGAGGTTTGCAGCGATTCGACCGCCTGCTTATAGCCGCCGGTCTGCATGTAAAGGCTGGCCAAGCGATTGAGAAACACCGCGCCGCCGGCCCCTAGTGCGCGGGCCTTTTCGTATTCGGCGAGGGCCTGTTTAAGCTGGCCCTGCGCCGACAGGGAGTCTCCGCGCTGGATCGCCTCGACGATGGCTTGGCCGCTCGCGG
Organism: Candidatus Latescibacterota bacterium; assembly: GCA_965242865.1. GTDB lineage: Bacteria > Latescibacterota > UBA2968 > UBA8231 > UBA8231. The sequence continues at coordinate 911,332 of CBDETK010000013.1, read as the reverse complement.
GAGTTGCTAGCGCTATGACCGCGGCAATCAGTCCTATAAATATCATACTCCCTCAGCACTAGCGCAGTTGGCGCAGGACTTCCTCGGTAATCCGCTCGACCAGTGTGCTCTCTGCTGCCGGCTCGCAGGACGGTCGATCCCCAATTCCAAAGCGCTGCCGCAGATTCGCGAGATCTTCCACGTCTTTGCCCTCCAGCGTGCGCATCCCCCCGAGTTGGTGCGCCACCAAGGCGATTTGGGCAAAGTGTTCAACGGTCTCCATCTTGAAATGGGCGTCCATGACGTGGTGGCCCACGGTTACGACCCCGTGATTGGCCATTAGAACGGCGTCGTATTGCCGCAAAAGCGGCTTCATCGGCTCGACGATGTCCGGGCCGCCGGGCGTGCCGTAGTCGGCCAGTGGAATGCCCCCGAGGCTGACGATAACCTCGGGCAATACGCACTGGGTCAGTTGAATACCCGCGACGGCAAACCCGGTCGCGGTCGGCGGATGCGCGTGGACGACTGCGCGGACATCGGGCCGCAACTTGTAGATTTCGAGGTGCATGCGGATTTCCGACGATATTTTCAGCGCCCCCGCTACTTGTTCACCCTCCATGTCGCAGGTCGCCAGCATGTCGGCGCTCAGATAGCCCTTGCTCACGCCCGTTGGCGTACACAGCACTCGGTCGTCCTCTAGGCGGACGCTGATGTTGCCGTCGTTGGCCGCTACGTACCCGCGCTGATAGACCCGGTGCCCTACTTCGCATATTTCCTTTTTTATTAAATATGCCGAATTCATAAGGCACCCTTTTCCGTCGTCCGCAGTCGACGGCTGCCAATCCACAGCCAGCCCAAGCCAGCCGGTAAACACACATTGCAGGCAAAAATCAAGAGGCTGGCCACAAAAGCAGGTTGCGGCTCTAGGCCGAGGCTGCTAAACACCAAGACGGCCGCGGCCTCGCGGACTCCGAGGTCCAAAAACCCCAAGGGCAACAGGGTTTTTAGGGCAAACACCACCGGCACCGCCAACACGACCGCAGCGTCAGTGCCTACACCAGCGGAGACCAAATAGAGAAATTGCGCCATGAATACCCCGTTGAACAAGACGGATAAACCGGCGATGAGGGGCCAGGCAATCGGCCCGCCCGCACGCCGGCGACACCAACCCCAATACAGCAGCGCGCCGAGGATGCAGACCAGCAACAGCAAAAAGCCCCTGAGATGAGGCCATAAAACCCAAGCGGCGGCAGCCCCCAACCCCAACGTGACGGTGGCCGAGCTCACCTTGTCCACCGCCGTCAGCAACGCCGCCTTGGTGCGGCTCCGCCCTAAGAAAACGCCGCGCCCGAGCTCGCCTAAGCGGCTGGGCGTCACCAGACCGAGGGCTGCGCCGCCCAGCAGCGAATAGAGGGCATCGCGCCCATTGGCCTCGGGAATTTGGGGGCGCAACAACAACTGCCACTTAATCCACTGGACGCCGATGCCCACTAGGGCAATCGCCCCGCAGACGAGCACCTTGTCCCTACCCACCTGTCCTGCGGCCGCGAGGAGCTCGTCCGGTTTGAGATACCATACAGCACAGCCGAGCAGGGCCATTGCCAAGGCGATTTTTAGCCAAATTATCATACAGCCATCCAGCCGCCGGGGATTGGTCTGGGTGTTAGACAGCAGAAGATAGGCGACCGAACCGAGCAACGCCACTGTACTGAGTCTTCCAAGCCTCAAATCTTAAAAAGGAAGGTGATGACGTCTCCATCGGCGACGGTGTAATCCCGGCCTTCGCTCCGCAATTGCCCCGCCGCCTTTAGCGGTGCCCACCCCCCCATCGCGAGCAGTTGGTCACAAGAGGCCAGTTCGGCGCGGATAAACCCCGTTTCCATGTCCGAGTGAATCCGCCCGGCCGCTCGCGGTGCCTTTTCCCCACGCGGCAACTGCCAAGCCTGCAGCTTGCCGTTGGCGAGCGTGTAGAAGGTAATCAGATTCAGCAACGTGTATCCGGCTTGGACTAAGCCCTCAACGCCCCCGTGCTCCAGCCCCAATTCCCGCATGAACGCCGCTCTCTCCGCTCGGCTTAGACCGGCCATCTCCGCTTGGAGCGGTGCCGAGACGACCAGCACTTGCTCCGCTCCATAGCGCTCGACCAGTCGGGCCACCCATGGGCCCGGCGCATCGGCCTCTGCTTCCCCGACATTGGCCGCGTACAGTACCGGCCTTGCCGTCAGCAAGCGATGCGGAGCGAGCGCGTCCCGTTCTTCTTTAGTCAATCCCAGTGCCGCCGCGCTCGTTCCGCGTTGCAACCCCTCTAAGACCTTGACGCCGGCCGCCAACTCGTGCGTCCGCGTACTCCGCGGCTCAGAGCGGACCACTTTATCTAGATAAGGCACGGCCTTTTCCATGACCGCCAAATCAGCGAGCAGCAACTCCGTTTCAATGGTCTCAATATCGCGCAAGGGGTCGATCGCCCCATCGACATGGCTTACCTGCGCGTCGTCAAAACAGCGCACCACGTGGACCAAGGCATCGACGTCTCTAATGTGGGCGAGAAATTGATTGCCCAACCCAGCACCTTGGTGCGCGCCTCGCACCAGCCCGGCAATATCGACAAAGTGGATGCTCGTCGGCGTCGTGGATTGGGGCTGAATAACCTCGCTTAGCCGCTCCAAGCGCGGGTCGGGGACGTCGACTGTACCCACATTGGGAGACACGGTGCAAAACGGGTAATTAGATACCTCGGCCCCATCGCCCGTTAGCGCGTTGAAGAGCGTTGATTTGCCTACGTTGGGTAAGCCAATTATGCCGATGGAGAGAGCCATACCTCATATCAATCGCAAAAAATTAAGTCCCTGTAAGTAAAAATCTCACAGGGACTTAATCATGGTCGGGGTGGCCGGATTTGAACCGGCGACCCCCTGCTCCCGAAGCAGGTGCGCTAGCCGGGCTGCGCTACACCCCGATACCCGATATGGACAAACAGACGATACAATAAAAAATGGTCGGGGTGACTGGATTTGAACCAGCGACCTCTTCCACCCCAAGGAAGCGCGCTAGCCGGGCTGCGCCACACCCCGACAATTATCCGACCATACTGTGACGACAAAATGGTGAGCTAACCAGGATTCGAACCTGGGACCTCCGGTTCCGGAGACCGGCGCTCTATCCAGCTGAGCTATTAGCCCTTAGCCTATTAGCCTAAATGTTCTTCTTCTTGTGCCGATTCTTGCGCAGTCTCTTCTTGCGCTTGTGCGTAGCGATCTTATGCCGCTTTCTCTTCCTGCCACAGGGCATCTTTTTTATCTCCCGGACCTTTGTCCTCTATGGTTTTCCCATTGACGCGCCCTCGCAATTCTTTTGAGGGCTTAAATGTCGGGGCCTTGCGACCGGCGATTTTTACTTCGGCCCCGGTGCATGGATTGCGACCTATGCGCGGTGCCCGCTCAACGACTTTGAAGGTGCCGAAACCGCGAATTTCAATGTGGTCTTCCCGTTCTAAAGCCTCAACTACGGATTCAATAAGGCCATTGACGACCGCCGCGGTATCCGACTTGGTAAGCCCTGTCCCCTCGGCGATTAGACGCACAATATCAGCTTTCGTCAAGACTGCACTCTCTACTCGGGTGGATTGAAATTTGTTAACTCTCACGCCAGCAAACAGTTCTAAAGAATATGGAACGGAGCATACTCTGTCAAGATTTGCCAAGAACGAACACCTCTTCGAGCGTAGAGAAATCCACGACGGATTCGAGGACGACCAGCAAAAAGACCGGGGCTCGTTCCGCCTGATTTACCTCCACCACCGTGCCAATCGGTATGCCCTTGGGGTAGCGCCCGCCTAACCCGGACGACACGACCAGATCGCCCTCCTGCACCAAATTACTCGCTTCGACGAATCGCAACCGGAACTGGCCATCGGTCCACGAGACAATGCCTTGGGCGCGCGTCGCTTGGATCAAAGCACTAACCCGCGTCCGCATTAATAGCTGCACGACCGAGTCCGAGGCCCCAACTTGGGTAATGTGCCCGACGAGCCCTTCGGGCGTCACCACGGGCATATCCTTATGTACGCCGAGGTCGCGGCCAGCGTTGATGACAACCGTGTCGTAAATGTGGTCGGGGTCGCGGCCGATTACCTCGGCAGAAATAACGCTCGTACCTTTATTGATAGGCCGAAAAGACAGGGCCTTGCGCAGGCGCATGTTTTCCCATGCAGCCTCCTGCATCTGCATATTGTCGAGCGCTAGGGCTGCGTTCTGGGCCAGGAGAAAACGGCTCTTTTCTTGGTTGTGGGCGTGGCGGGTAACTCGTGAAAACAGGGCTTGACCGGATACCAATAAACCGACTTGGCAGCGCTCCGCGATATAGGTCTTATAGGATAAAGGCAGGCTCATCAAGAGCAAGGCGCAGACAACGGCTAGTCCAATGACGAGCAGATCCCGAGTATTGGCCATGCCAATTAGATCAAAACCTGGCGGTAGTGATCGAACTCTTCGAGAATGCGGGCGTTGCCCCGCACCACGGCTGAGAGCGGGTCTTCGCTGGCGATATAAGTCGGCAAATTGGTCGCCTTGAGCAGGTGTTCCTTCAATCCCCGCAGCAGGCTCCCCCCACCGCAGAGCACCATGCCTCTATCGAGGATATCCGCCGCCAATTCGGGGGGCATCCTCTCCAGCACTCGGCGCACGCTGGCGACGATTTGGGTCACGGAACCGGATAAGGCTTCGCGGATCTCAACCGAATCCACCTGCAAGACTTTGGGTAGCCCAGCTATGGTGTCGCGCCCGCGCACCGGAATGGTTTCTTCTGTATTCAATTCCGTCGCCGAGCCGATTTGCCACTTGATGACCTCGGCGCCCTGAATGCCAATGAGCAGGTTGTGCTTTCGGCGCATCCACTCGACAATAGCCTGATCCATAGCCGCCCCAGCCACCCGCAGCGATTCGTGTTCGACGAGCCCTGAAAGGGCGATTACGGCGACCTCGGTCGTCCCGCCACCAATATCAATGACCATGGAGCCGACCGCTTGATCGACGGGCAGGCCCATGCCGATGGCCGCGGCCATGGGTTCGCTGACCAGATGGACTTCTCTAGCGCCCACGCGCTCGCAGGAGTTTCGCACGGCCCGCTTTTCTACTTCCGTGCTACCCGCCGGGACCGCTACCACGATCTTGGGCCGCACGAAAAGTTTGTTCTTTTTTATTTTGCGAATAAAACTGCGAATCATCTCTTCGGTAACTTCAAAATCGGCGATGACGCCGTCCTTCAGGGGGCGAGTTATTTGAATGCCGGCGTTTTCACGCCCCATCATCTCTTTGGCTTCTTCGCCGACGGCAATGACTTTTTGGGTGGAGACTTGGCGGGCGACAACCGAAGGCTCGTTGAGGACGATTCCCTTGCCTTTGACAAACACCAAGGTATTGGCGGTGCCCAAATCTATGCCTATTTCATGAGAAAAGAGACGCGATAAAAAACTCATCCTATATCTCCATACCAAAAAGTTAAATCTCGACTGCCTTAGCCTTAGCACTAGTACCTCGGCATCGAGAGCATCTGCTACTGCCTATCTATAATAACTAAGGGGATTTGGATTTGCCAAATCACCCGCCCCCTTTATATTTATCGCTAGCCAATTTTGAACACCTTCCACGCAATTTTCAGGGGGTAGCCCATTCGCTATGAACAAGGCCGCGCGACATGTACTGAGGAGATTAGGCACCGACAATAGCTTGGACCACGAGCGTCAACAGCGCCTGGCGCGCGAGGTCCAAGAAGAGCAGCAAAAGCGCCGGGAACAAGGAGGCGACCAAGACACCAGCTTCGAGGCCATGCCCGAGGAAATGCTGACCGAATCGGAAAAGCGCCACGAGAAATACCGCCGCCAACAGGCCATGGCTGGGCGGTTCACCCCCGCGGCCGAGCGTCTGCCCATTATGACGGCCGAAGAGCGGGCGGCCCACAACAAGGACCGGCCCAAGTGGCAGCAGACTTCGTTTGAGGGGCCGATTGAAAAGCTAATCGAGAAATACCAAGACTTAGAGGAAGTACAGCGCCACCTGACCTTGGGTCAATCCATGAAGTACGAGTTTACCAGCGACGGCCGCGTCCTCGACAAAGAGGGCAACGTGATCTTCGATGGAGAAAAGATCGTCCGCTCTTGAGGGCCGCAAGCGGTTGCCAGCCGTGCTCCGACTAGATGACTTGTCTATACCGAGTTCTCATCGGGCTTAGCCTATTGGGCGGCTGGGGCTGCAATCTCAATTACTACTGGCATCTCGCCCGCGGCCAAAGCCGCGTCCTGTCCAAGCGCCTACCCGTCCAAGCCCTCCTCGCCCGCTCCGACTTAGCCGAACCCACCCGGACGCAACTGGAGCTAATCCAAGCCGTTCTCAGCTATGCCGAAAGCGTGGGGCTGCAACCCGACGATCAGTACACGACCTTCTACGATACGGGGGGCGGCCCGATCAGTTGGAACGTCAGTGCTTGCCCGCCCGACCGCTTCGTCCCCTACACTTGGGATTTTCCGATCGTCGGCGCGGTCCCCTACAAAGGGTTCTTTCGCCGCGATTGGGCCGACGCCGAGCGCGCTGCCCTCGCGGCCGAGGGGTACGACGCCATGGTCCGCCCGGTCAGTGCCTACAGCACCTTGGGCTTTTTCTCCGATCCAATTCTCAGTTCAATGCTCGGCTACGCGCCCGACCAGCTGGCCGATTTGATCCTCCACGAGCTGACGCACGCCCGCGTCTATGCCCCCGGTCAGACCGATTTTAACGAGAGCTTGGCGACCTTCGTCGGCCGCCAAGGTGCCTTGCTCTTCTTGGCGCAGCACTTCGGCCCCAATACCCCGCTCTTGCAACAGGCCCAAGCGCGCCGAGCGGACGCGGCCCTCTTTCGGCACTTCATGGCCGAGACCGTCGCGGCCCTCGACAGCCTCTACTCGCTGGGCTTGCCCCGCAGCGCGGTACTGCGCGAGCGGCAGGTCGTTTTTGCCCAGCGTCAGCGCGCTTTCGCCCTCATTCAGGCGCAGTTTACCCACAACCGCTACGCTGGGTTCCTCGAGTGGGAGCTAAACAATGCCCGGCTCTTGTCTTATCGCCGCTACAATGCCAATCTAGCGCTCTTTGCCGCTGTTTATCGCGCCTGCGACGAGGACTTGGCCAGTGCCTTGGACATGTTTGCCACCTGCGCTGAAGAGGACGCTCCTTGGCAGTGCCTGCGCGTCACCATCAAGGCCGAGGAGGCGAGCCGTGCGTCCTAGCCGGCGTCGCATTTTGACGGCGATCTTGCTGGCGGTCCTCGCCTTGGGCCCGCTGGGGTGCGCCGCTAGGTTGCAGTCTGCGTTGGTGGGGTCGCTGATAGAGGACGTCAGCGCGGCCACCGCCCGCCACGACGACTTGGACTTAGTCGCCGCGGGCATACCGACCTTCCTGCTCTTGTTAGAGGGGCTGCTGGTGGCCAATCCCCAAGACCCGCAACTGCTCTTAAGTGCCTCTGAAATCTATACTTCCTACGCCACCTTGGTCGAAGTCAGCGATCCCCAGCGAGCCAAGCACCTGTACCACCGGGGCAAGGTAAACGGCCTCAAAGCGCTGGCGCTGCGCCTGAGTCAACCCGATTTGCTCCAAGCCCCTTATGCCGAATTTGTCCGCGTCACCGACGATCTAGAAGCCGACGATCTGCCGGTCGCGTTTTGGGCGGCTTCGAGTTGGGGTGCTTGGATCAGCGCCAATACCGAATCCATGGCGGCACTGGCCGAATTGCCCAAAGTGATTAACCTCATGCAGTGGATCGTGGCCCAAGACGAGACTTTTCAATACGGGAGTTCCCATGTCTTCTTGGGCTCCTATTACGCAGCCCTGCCGCCGATGTTGGGCGGCGACCCGGCAAAGGCGGCCGCGCATTTCGACCGAGCCGTAGCTATCAGCCAAGGACAGGTGCTCATGGTGTACGTAGCCAAGGCCAAATTCTACGCTCGGAGCACTTTTGACCGCGCGCTCTACGAATCCCTGCTCAACCAAGCCCTAACCCAACCGGCGGACGCCGTACCGGAGCTTACCTTGCAAAACATCGCCGCCCAAAGACAGGCGCAGATCCTGCTGGACCAAGCCGATGACTTCTTTTAAGGGGCTTTTTGCGGTGGCCGCGCTCGTCGCCAGCTCGGTTGCGGCCCAACCCCAACCCAATCACCTCCTCAAAATTGCGACTCTCGCCCCGGAAGGAAGCAGTTGGGCCAAGGTGCTCCGCACCATGGACGCAGATATACGGCGGGAGACGGCCGGCAACGTGGGGTTCAAAATCTATCCCGGCGGCGTCCACGGCGACGAAAAAGTCGTCTTGCGCAAGATGCGCATCGGCCAACTCCACGGCGGGAACTTTGGCGGCCAAGGCATCAGCCAAACCCTGCCCGACGTCCTCGCGCTGGAAATGCCCTTCCTCTTCGACAGCTATGCCGAGGTCGATTGCGTACTAGAGCAAATGGACGCCTTTTACCGGCAGGGATACGAAAAACGCGACTATGTCTTTCTCGGTTGGACCGACATCGGCTTTGTCCACATCCTCTCGCAGCAACCCGTAGCGTCCGTCGAGGACCTGCGCGCCCAAAAGGTATGGCAGCTACCCGATGAACCGCTGACCTCGGTGCTCTTCCGGTTGGCCGGCGTCACTTCGGTTCCCCTGAGCATCCCGGATGTGCTCCTCGGGTTGCAGGCCAACCTAATCGATGCGGTGTACGCCTCGCCGTCGGTGACCATCGTCCTCCAGTGGTTTACCCATACAAAATACGTCACCCAACTTCCCATCAACTACGCCTTAGGCGCGCTCTTGCTCGACAAGCGAGCTTTCGCCAAAATTCCCGCAGGCGATCGCCAAGCCATCCACCGCATCGCCCAGCAGCACCTCGTCGCCTTGAGACAACAAAACCGCCGCGAAAACGACGAGGCCATGGCCGTGTTGCAGGACAACGGCCTGTCGTTGGTCGAGGTACGCCCCAAAGACGTAGAGGCCTTCAAGCACCTCGTCGCCCGCGCCGAAGCCGAGCTCGTGGGGCGCGCCTTTTCCCAAGCAGCCCACGCACAAATAGCGCGCCACCTCCAAGCCTGCCGGACGGCCCCTTGAGCGTCCAGCGCGTCCTCCACCGGCTCGAGATCGGCTTCCTCGTCCTGTTGGTCGCCTGCCTGCTGGCGCTGACCTGCGGGCAGATTCTCATGCGCAACCTGTTCTCCATCACCTTCTTGGGCAGCGAAAGCCTCGTGCGGCACCTCGTGTTGTGGATTGGGCTGGTCGGTGCTTTGGTGGCCACCCGGCTCGACAAACACATCCGCATTGACGCGGCCTTGCGCCTGCTGCCCGCCCGGGTGCGAGCCATCGCCTTGGGTTGCGCGGACTGTTTTGCCGCCGCGCTTTGCGCCTATCTAGCCTATATCGCCGGGGGCTTTGTGCTCGATGAACGCGCATTTGGCACCACGGCTTTCTTTGCGGTTCCCGCTTGGGTCGCCCAGCTGTGCTTTCCCCTGGTCTTTGGCCTGATGGGGCTGCGCTTCCTCTTGCAGGGCGGGCGACGCCTCCGCGCCCCCGCGGCCCCGTGAGCAGCCTCCTCGCCGCCCTCGCCGCCCTGGCCGGGGTCCCGCTCTTTGTGGTCATCAGCGCGCTGGCCCTTTTGCACTTTTCCCTCGCCGAGATCGATTTAACCGTCGTTTTCATCGAGATGTACCGGATAGCCGAAACGCCGACCTTAACGGCTATTCCGCTCTTCGCCCTGACGGGCTTTCTCCTCGCCGAAAGCGGCGCCCCCGCCCGGCTCGTGCGCTTTTCGCAAGCCTTGCTCGGCTGGCTGCCCGGGGGGCTGGCCATCATGGCCATTGTCGTCTGCGCCCTCTTCACGGCGTTGACCGGCGCGTCCGGGATGACCATTGTCGCGCTCGGTGGGTTGCTGTTGCCCGCGCTGCGACAACAGCGTCTGCCCGATTCGTTTTCGCTCGGCCTGATTACCACCTCGGGCAGCTTGGGCTTGCTCTTTCCGCCCAGCTTGCCCCTGATCATCTACGGCATCGTATCCGAGACGCCGGTCGATCAGCTTTTTATCGCCGGCATTGCCCCGGGCTTGCTCTTGGTGGGAGCCTTGTCTGGCTACAGCTTGTTCCAAGGTCGGCGGTGCCCGGCCCCCCAGCACTCCATCGGCTGGCGTCAATTGCCGCAGACCTTTGTCGCTTGTAGTTGGGAGCTTTTGTTGCCGGTGGTGATCTTCGGGGGGATCTACGGAGGGTTCATCGCCGTCAGCGAGGCCGCGGCCCTGAGCACCCTGTACGCTTTGGTGGTGGCGGTGCTAATCCGCCGCGGGGTATCCATCCGGCAACTGCCCAAAATCATCTGCGACAGCATGGTGCTGGTCGGCGGAATTTTCGTGGTCTTGGCCGCGGCCATGGCTTACACCAATTACCTCGTCGATGCAGAAATTCCAACGCGCTTACTCGCGTACATCGAGGCTCACATCAGCAGCCGTCTGCTGTTCTTGATTCTCCTCAATGTATTTCTGCTAGCGGTTGGCTGCATGATCGACATGTTCTCGGCCCTGCTCATCGTCGTGCCCCTAATTTTGCCCATTGCCGCGGCATACGACGTTCACCCCATTCACCTCGGGATCATCTTTTTAACCAACTTGGAAATCGGCTACTCAACGCCGCCGGTTGGCCTCAACCTCTTTATTGCCAGCATTCGCTTTGAACAACCCGTCCATCGGCTCTACCGGGTCTCCCTGCCCTTTCTGTTCATTTTGTTAGCTTGCTTGGTCGTGATTACGTACTGGGCTGATTTGAGTTTGTTCTTGGTTGAGTCTTAAATTTTTTGTGTCATTTGTATGTCGCCGATTCCTTTTAAGTCGGCACGGTCTTTTCTACTTATGTCATTCCCGCGAACGCGGGAATCCAGTTTTAGATGATTTTGGTTTTATTTACATAAAAATCTTTATATGGCGTTTTCTAAGCTGCAGATCACGAACTCGCCCGCTTCTTCCAGATCGTCCGCTTCGAGATCGTACCCCAGCGTCTGCACGGCCACCGGGCCGACCTCAAATTGCTCGTCCCTATCGCGGTTGGGATAGAGCAAAAAGGCCCGCTGCGTCCCGAGCTGCACTGCGTAGGCCACCACCTGCTGCACGTCGCTTTCTACGGGACCGTCGGCCTTGTACTTTGCATCAATTACCGCCAGCGGCTGCCCGGTGGCCGCTGAAAACAGGGCCATGTCCAAGCGGAAGGAAAGCCGCTTGGCGCCCTTGAGGCGCGTGTGATACTGGGCCTTTAGTTCGACCTGGTGCTTGAGCTTGTGGTCGATAAAGGCCGTGCAAAACCGCTCGAACAAGGTCGGCATGTGCAGCAGATACGCCGGCCCTTCCTCGGCCCCCAGCCCCCAAGCCGGACTCCGCTGTTGGAGCAAGGGGTAGCACAGCGCATGCATGGGGCGGTAGTCCTCGTTTAGCCGGTGGTACGGTACGCCGAGGCAATCGGCCGGGCGAATGGGGCGGTAGTTTAGCTCGCTCAGCGCCCCCCAAGCGCGGCCGACCATCTGCCGAATGCTTTCGCGGCGAAAGGCAAAGCGCCGCAGGCCGTGCAATGCGCTGGCCAAGATGCGGTTGTCCATGATATCGGGCGTGTGTTCTGCAAACCGGCAGTAGGGGTGGATTCCCAAGCCACTCCGCTCGGGGTACATGCGCCCCCGCACCCACCGGCTCGACCCTTCGCGGGTTTGGTAATCCCAAAACAGCCCGCGCCGCACCCGCTGCAAAACTTGGCGCGCCAAGACCTCGGCCCAAAACTCGTAAATATCCCCCATCGTGGCCGGCGCCTTGTGGGCACTGATCTTGGGCAACTGATAGGCGTACTCCAGCATGGGCAGGAGCAGGGAGCAGCGTATTTTGGGATTGATCTCCAAGGCGGCCTCCGCGCCCAATGGCACCACGCCGACATAGCCCCGCGACCGGATTTGATAACACCGGCCATTGAGCGGGCTGGGAAAGCCGAGCTCCAGCTCTTTGGGGTATTGGGCGTGCAGGTGCAGGGCCTGTTCGACCGCCAGCTCGGCCGCTGGAATCGCAGCGACTTCCTCTTCGACCAGCGCGTAGCGTCGCACGCTTACTCCTAAAACCGCCCGGCCACCTTGGCCCAGCGAAAGCGCGCCATCTGGTCCGGGCGGTCGAAAAACACCTCTTCGAGATACGGCTCGACCTCGCCTTGCCAAACGTGCGCCAGCGCGGTTGCGAGGTCATCGATCATGAAGAAGGAAATGCCCAACGCGCAGTCCTCATCCCCAATGGCTTGGTTTACTTCCTTTAGGAGCGCGACCAACGGCTGTGGGGGGACGCCTTGGTCGTCGAGATAATTGGCCAAAAGCAAATAGTTGGGCCGCAAGCGGATAAAACTGAACCGCCGCCGCATGGCTTGATCGACTAAGGCAATCGACCGGTCGGCCGTGTTCATGGTGCCGATGAGATAGACGTTGGCGGGAATGGAAAACTCGGCTCCGCCCGCGGCCAACGCGAGCGGGCGATGGCGATATTCCAAGAGGTACATGAGCTCGCCAAAAACGCGCGCCAGATTGGCGCGATTGACTTCGTCGATGATCAGCACACAGGGCTTGTCGCCGGCTTGGTGGGCCTTGGTGCAAAACCGCAGAAAGTGCCCGGCCGCCAATTCGTAGTGCAACGCGCCCTCTACGACCTGCGGCCGAATCCCTTGGACAAAATCCTCGTACGCGTACGAGGCGTGGAATTGCACGAGTTGGCTAAAACCGCCGCCAGCCACCAGATAGCGCGCCAACCGCTCGGCCAAGTACGTCTTGCCGGTGCCGGGCGGGCCGTACAGGATGAGCTGCTGCTTGCGCCGCCATTGGGCCACCCAGTCCGTTAGCTGGTCGGCGTTGTACCCGGTCTCCGCAGTGAACATCGAGGCGTCGTAGCACTCGCTCGCCCGGGCGCGGCCGCGCGCATGCCGTTCTACGGCCTCTTGGATCTGGTCCATGCGCTGCTCAAACTCGCGTTCTAAAACGACGGGTTGCAACGGCCCCACCTCAAAGGGCCTAACGCGAAGATGCGAGGCGGTTGGCCGCAACAATTCCGGTTGGACAGGCGCGCAGCGATGCACCCGCAGCACGGTCAGCCAAATATCCCCCTTAATCCCCGCCCGCCACGCTTCGACCGCTGGGGCGGTCCACGGCGTCAGTTCGGCGGCCAGCGCGCTGACCCAAGCGGCATTGGGCAGCTTGAAGTAGCCGACGGGCACGGCCAGCGCATCTACCCGCCCCTTCTCGGCCCAGCCCGCGGCTCGCTCGGCGTTGCTAAACTCTTCCGGCGTCCACTTGCTGCGCCGCTTCCCTTGGGGGCGATAACACGCGATCTCGCTTTCCCACAAGGGCATGGCCTTCAGCAGGCGCGTGCCGCGCACGATCGCCATGGTTTCGCCCGCGGCCAGCGCGGCGACTTCCGGGCCGGGGCGGCGCAAAAGCCGGTCGTACGGCCCGGTCAAGGGCTTGTCCAAGCGCAGGCGAATTGACTTTAGTTGAGCCATGGCACGCTATCCTCCCTCTTCCTCTATGCACAATAATAGGCTGGAGCCGCTCTTTGCAAAATCCGAGCCTGTTTTATTTTGTGCTCTACCCCAAACCCCTCAAGGTCCCTTGTCCCGCCGACTCTTTCCGACCCGACCCCAATTAGCACCCAAGCAATGGGTGGGCTTGCTGTTGGGGACCGCGGCCCTCCTTTTGGGTTGGGCCGCTCCTTGGGCCGCGCTGCCCAGCCCGGTGCAAAACGCCCTCGGCATCGCCGTGTTTGCCCTGTTTTTTTGGACGACTGAACCCATCCCGATCGGGCTGAGTTCGGCCAGCGTCCTCCTCCTGCTTCCCGCGGTTGGCCTGCTGAGTTTCGAGCAGAGCCTCGCTCCTTTGGCCTCCCAGACGGTCTGGCTCGTCCTCGCCGGCATGGCCCTGAGCCTAGGGGTGGCCAAAACCGGCCTCGGCCACGCGCTGGCAGCTTGGCTCGAGTTCCGGCTGTCGCAACGCCCCTTTTTCCTGCTCGGCCAACTGCATCTGATCGGGCTGGTGACGGCCTTCCTGATCCCATCGGGGGTCATCCGCGTCCTGTTCCTGATGCCGATTGGCATGGCCCTCGTCGCACGCCTGCGCGGGGGGCCATCGCCGCAGCTAAAGGCCGCGGTCCTGCTCTCCTTGCTTTGCAGCACCTACTTTGGCGGTTGTGGGCTGTTGACCGGGTCCGTGCCCAACTTGGTCTTGGCCGGTCAATACGAAAAGATCCAAGGCGACCCCATCTTTTGGGCCACTTGGCTGTATTGGATGTTTCCGATCATCGGCTTGTTGCGCACCTTGGTATCGCTCGGGGCGATTTGGCTGCTCTTTGGCCGCCACCTCAACGGCCCCGGCATTGAGTGGGCCGCTGCCCCGCGCCCCGCGCCCCTGACCCGCGTCCAGCGGCGCACCCTGTCCATCCTGCTGGCGGGAGTGGGCTTGTGGGCCACGGACCTGCTGCACCATATCCAACCCGTCTATGTGGGCTTGGGCTTGGTGGTGCTGTTCGTCTGGCCGCGCTGGGGGCCGCTCCGGTTGGGCGACTTAGTCGAGGTCCGGTTCGCGCTGCTCGCGTACATCGTCGCCCTGCTCGCGTTGGGCCACGCCCTCGACGAAGTTGGCTTTAACCACCTGTTCATCGGGTCTTTCAGCGAGTATTGGGCGTTGGCGGAATACGGCTGGCTGGGCAAGCACCTGTCGCTTTGCTTGGCGGCCCTGCCGCTCAATTTCCTGATGGATGTCGCCGCGGTGGCCGGTGTGGCGACCATTCCCCTGATGGAGCTCGGGGGCCAGCACGGAATTGCGCCGCTGCCGGCCGCATTCAGCGTGGCCATGGCCACCACCTTGGCCTTTTTGCCCTACCAGTCGGCGCCGTTCATGGTGGCTTATGGGTTTCGGCAGCTATCCATGCGGCAGCTCGTCCTCGCCCAGGGCCTCATCTCCACCGCCTCCTTGGTCGTACTCTGTCCGCTCAACCTGCTCTATTGGCGGGGGCTAGGGCTGATTTAACGGGCTGGTGGCGTGGGGGATGCACAATGCTTATGATAAGCACGCCATGCCTACAGCCATTGCCAATGTCCTCGCCCAACGCTACGCCAGCGAGGCGATCCAAGAACTGTGGTCTGAACGCGGGCGCATCGTCCTCGAGCGCACCCTGTGGATTGCCATTCTCAGAGCCCAGCGCGACCTAAACCTCAAAGTGCCGGCCGCAGCCATCAGCGCCTACGAGCGCGTCAAGGACCACGTTGACCTCGAATCCATTGCGCGCCGCGAAGCTGTTTTGCGGCACGATGTCAAGGCGCGCATCGAAGAGTTTTGCAGCTTGGCCGGGTGCGAGCACATTCATAAGGGGATGACCAGCCGCGACCTGACCGACAACGTCGAGCAATACCAGATTCTCCGCTCCTTGCAGCAAATCCAAGTTAAGTACGTGGCCGTCCTCTTGCGCCTAAGCCAGCGGGCCTGGCAATGGAAGGCGCTCGCGGTTGCCGGTCGGACCCACTACGCGGCCGCGCAACCCACGACGCTCGGCAAGCGCCTCGCCATGTTCGGCGAAGAAATGCTGGTCGCCTTGGACCGCCTCGACGAGCTCGTCCAGCGCTATCCCCTGCGGGGCCTCAAGGGCGCGGTCGGCACCGCTGTCGATCAACTGACCCTGCTCGCCGGTGACGCCGACCGGCTCGACCAACTCCAACGCCGCGTCCGGCACCACCTCGGCTTCCAACGCGAACTAGGCGCGGTCGGCCAAATTTATCCGCGCAGCCTCGATTTTGAGGTGCTCAGTTGCCTCTACCAGCTAGGGGCTGGGCTGGCCAATCTGGCCCGGGCGATCCGCCTGATGGCCGGGCACGACGCGCTGACCGAGGGCTTTGCCGCCGGCCAAGTCGGCTCTTCGGCCATGCCGCACAAAATGAACTCCCGCAGCAGCGAGCGGGTCAATGGGCTGCAAGTCGTCCTCGGCGGCTACGTCCAGATGGTGGGCGCGCTGGCCGGCGAGCAGTGGCTTGAAGGGGACGTCTCCTGCTCGGTCGTGCGCCGCGTGGCCCTCCCCGATGGGTTCTTCGCCTTGGACGGCATGCTCGAAACCGCGCTCCACATCCTCGACGACATGGGCGTCTATGAAGCGGTCATTGCCCGCGATCTCGACCGCTACCTGCCCTTCCTCGCCACCACGACGCTGCTGATGGAAGCCATCCAGCGCGGAGCGGGGCGCGAGCAAGCCCACGCCGCCCTCAAAGAACACGCCCTAGCCGCGGCGCTCGCCATGCGCGAACAAGGCCGGAGCAGCGGGGATTTGGCGCGTCGCTTGGGCGCTGACCCGCGCTTCCCGCTCAGCGAGGAGGAAGCGGGCGCGACCATTGCCCGCAGTCGCGGCCTCACCGGCGCGGCCCCCCAGCAAGTCGAGCTGTTTGTCGGTCGGGTCGAAGCATTGGCCGAGCAGCATCCCGCCGCCCGCACCATTAAAAAGGGACGGCTGCTTTGACCGCCTTGCGCTACAAGCGCGCCTTGCTCAAGCTGAGCGGCGAGGCCGTCTCCGGCCCGCACGACATGGGCTTTGACCCGGACTCCTTGGAGCACATTGCCGACGAAATCCTCAGCTTGCACTCCTGTGGGGTTGAAATATCCATCGTCATTGGCGGCGGCAATGTATTCCGCGGCACCCTCGCCAGTCAGTGGGGCATTGAACGGGCCGAGGCCGACAACATTGGCATGATGGGGACGGTGATCAACAGCCTGATGCTGCGCGGGGTCCTCACCTCTAAATCCGCTGTCGAAGTCCGGGTAATGAGCGCCATTCCCATCAACACGGTCGCCGAGCCTTTTATTCGGCTGCGCGCAATTCACCACCTAGAAAAGCACTACATCGTCATCTTTGCCGCTGGCATTGGCAATCCGTACGTCACCACGGACTACACGGCGGCCCAGCGCGCGATTGAGACCCGGTCTCAAGCCCTGCTTTTTGCGAAGAACCGGGTCAGCGGCATCTTTACCGCCGATCCTCACGCCGATCCCCACGCGAGGCTGTACCGGCGGATGCACTACAACACAATCATCCAAGAAAACCTCACCATCGCCGACCAATCCTCGGTCCTGCTGGCGCGCGATCACAAGATGCCCATGCACTTTTTCGACTTTTCGGACCAGGGAACCAGCTTGCACATCTGCCGCGGCCAAGATCCCGGGACTTTGGTGGCCGAGGTGGATGAAGACATCGTAGAATAGCAAGAGAAAAGGCCGTCCCGCTTCGGGGACGGCCTCCGTCTTTCCCGCGAAAGCGGGAATCCTGCCGGTATCGTTTTCTTAGAAGCGGTCTGCTCCGCAAACCCTACCTTGGGGTGTGTTGAACACGCCGTAGAGGCGGTCGCTGTCCTTCCCGCTCGGCCTTAGCCCAGCATCTCAAGGCCATGCCAGCCGGGCAGGTGAACCTCCATGCCTACCAAACACCCAGCGCGATGTTCAGTGGATACCTCAACCCCGTGGTGATGATGTCTTGGCGGTCTGTGCAATTCAAGTTGGCGTACCCAACCTTCTGATCGACCCGGTCCACCCAGTATAACTTTCCGCCCACCGAATCCACCGCGATGCCCCATGGCTGATTCAACTCCGTGGTGATGCAGTCTTGGGCGTCTGAGCCATTCCCATCTAAGTCGGCCCACATAATTTTACCCGGGCCCGAAGGGCGCGGCCAAGTCACCCAGTATATCTTTTTGTTCACCACATCCAGCGCGAGGCCCGATACATAATCGGCCGGATCGCCAGGCATAGCGCTCGCAAGGAATGTTTGGCGTTGTCTGCCATTCAAGTCGGAATACTCAATCTTATGGGCGTTCCAGTTCGCCCAGTACATCTTTCTATTCGCCACATCCAGCGCGATGCTCTGTGGGCCCTCCAACCCCGTTTCGAAGAGGCGTCGGGGGTTTCTGCCATCCAAGTCGGCAACCCCAATATGAGCCGGGATTGCCGGGCTTGGAGCGGAGGCAGCGCGATACCCGCTCGTCCAGTATATCTTTCTGTTCACCACATCCACCGCGATGCCCGTTGGCGAACCTATGCTCGAGAGGATGGTTTGCGTGTTTGAGCCATCCAAGTCGGAACGCCGAACCGTACCCCATAGGACTCCGTCCGTCCAGTATATCTTTCTGTTAATCACATCCACCGCGGTGAACGCTGGCTGACTTCCTAAAGGTTCGGGTTGTACCACTACTCCAAAGGGATCGACAGAGGTAGTTGTATATACTAGGGGGGGGACGAAGGATTGGGAGTTTTCGCCATTCAAGTCGGAACGCCAAATCTTTGACTCTCTTGTTGTTTCACCTATACCTGTTCTAGTGTCAGCGTCCGTCCAGTATATGGCGGTCGGGTCGGGTATGAAAACCGTCGGTTCCGGTTCTTCTGGATAGACTTGGACGGTTTCGACGCGGGGGTATTTTTCTAGTACCGCTTCGACGCGGAGGCCGCTTGTTATCGCGGCGGCGAGTTGTTGGTTGGCCGCGTGCTGGCTAAGGGCGTTTTCCATCACGCCCAGCCATTGCAGGTTCGTCAGGCTGGCCAAGGGACTCACGTCCGTAATCGCGTTGTCACCTAGATTGAGAAATTGCAGGTTCGTTAGGCGGGCTAATGGACTGACGTCGGTAATCGCGTTGCCCCACATATCCAGCTTGCGCAAGCTGATCAGGCTGGCCAGCGGACTGACGTCCGCCACCTTGTTCCCCCACAGCGACAGCGTGTGCAGATTGGTCAGACTGGCCAACGGGCTCACGTCGGTAATCGCGTTGCCCCGCAGATACAGTGTTGTCAGCGCCGTCGCGTGTTCGAGGCCGGCCACGCTCTGAATGTTTTTGTAGCTCGCGTCGAGTTCGGTCAGAGACGCCAAGTCTGCCGGGGTCAGCGGCCCTGTCGGGCGGTCCAACGCCTCCCGCACCGCCTGCTCCAGATTGGCGTCGGCGAACTCCACGGTGGCCGATTGGGTGCTGTCAGCGTCGGCGTCGGCCTGTGTACTGTCAGCGTCGGCGTCGGTCTGGGTGGTGTCGGGGCTTTCGGTAGCAGGCAGCCCGTCGGTAGCGGTGTAGGTGTCGTCGCCCAAGAATTCGCATAAGGAACAGGTGGCTTTGCCCGCTGGCCGAGAGGCGACCGGCGCGGAGTCTGAGCAGCCCATCCAAGTGCCGACGATGCCCAAAAGGACGAACCCAAGCAGGGTTTTTGTCGATTTCAAAAAGGACATTTTTTGCTCCTTTGTATGGCGGTTAGAAGAAGAGCTGAGTACACGACCCCTACTTTGCGGACGCCTTTTCTGCTGTTCTCGATGAATCCGGGCTGGAGGGCGTCTCGCCTTCGACGAGGACAGGATGTCCGCGATCGTTGGAAGGCGAGTGGTGGGTCGTATCGTGAGGAAGAATGGGAATGGCGCGGCCGGGCTCGCCCTAGGGCGGTACTTTGGATCGGCCCCAGCCGACGTACACGGCGTACAGACGAAGGCCGACCGGCCGTGTGCAGTTTGGGGCCGCGCGGCCAGACCGGCGCGACGCCCAACAGCCGCGCACGATCCGGCGGCCTATGCTGAGAAGTAGAGCGTTTAGTGCTTGGTGCTAGCGGAGAATTTTCGGGGGGGGGGGGGGGTAAGTCGTTGTTTTTCAAGGACTTACGACACATTAAATTTGACGATGAATCCAAGCACCCAACAGGGTTTTGCCCCACAGCAAGGCCCCGGTCTGATGTGAAATGCTTAACCATCGTCTCGTTCATTACGTCAACCGATCGTGCCAAATTTGCCGCTGTAACGGGCAGGCACGGGGGCCTGCCCCAACGAAATTCTAACGGACAGGCACGGGGGCCTGCCCCTGATTTAGGTTATTTGCCGTCGGGCCATAATTAAGAGCCTAAACGCAGAAGCCGCAACCTGCTTACTGCTACGGCAACGATCGTTTGGACGCAAGGGACGAAACGCCGCTACTCTCAAGGACATCTCGCCCTACAAAAATGGGCGATGTTAAGACCACTGGACGGTCGTTCATGCAGCCCAAAGCAGGGTTTGCGGAGCAGACCGCTTCTTAGAACTCACAGGCAAGGGAAAATCGGTGCGGCGATAATTCCCACCACCATCCCCCCGCACCGCCGCGATGGGCATAGTCCAACAACAGCCCAACCGCCCGATACTCCAATCGAAGCCCCACGCCCACGCTCAACCACACTCTGCCGTCGAGGCCGTTGAGGTCGGACTCATAGCGGTTGAACTCATGCTCCCTCCCCGCCCTAAGAACCAACCCCTCTAGCAAGTAATACTCCCCGCCTATCATCCACCGACGCTGAGAAGGAGTCCCATGGTATTGTGCATACTGCACGGACAGCAACGCCCGCGTCCCCACCCGATATCCAGCCCCTAGATGCACCTCTCTCTCTTTCTGCCCGGCATCCTTTTTCCCGCTGGCCTGATACACGTTTTTTAAGAACAAGCCCATCTGCGCCCCGGGAAACGGGCTTTGCCACAACAAGCCCACATCAACCCACGATGCCGTTGGTAGGTCCCCCTCAAAGATCTTTGGGCTAATGATCGAAAACAGGTACTTGGCCGAGACCCCTACGTACAGCCGCCTTACGGCCTGATACGACAGCGACGCAAACGCCCCGTTCTCGTTCATCTGCGACGAGGCAATCCGCTCATAGCCCAACCCTAACCCCAACTTTGCATTTAGTGGCATGCCAAATGATGCCATATACTGCCCCATATCCTCGTTCATGTTCCAGTACGCAAAGGTCGCCTGCCGCCGCCGCAGTTGCCCCAACCCCGCCGGATTGGCAAACACCGCTTCTGGAGTGTCCGCCACCGCCACAAAGCTGTTGCCTAGCCCTAGAGACCGAACGCCGGGGCTAAAAACATGGATATTGACAAATCCGCTACTCGCAGTGGCGAGTACGACTAGGCAGAGGATGCTGATTCCAATTTTCACGCGCACGAACTCCTCCACTTAAAAACAAAAAAGCCAGCCCAAGAAGGCCGGCCCTTTTGCATTCACCCCAAGAATAGCCCTTTAGAATTCGTAGGCAAAGGAGAACCGGTGCGCTCCATTGGTATCGGTCAACTCCAAGCCGATGTCATAGGCATAATCGAACACCAACTGGTTCCACTGATACCCCAACCCCGCGTTCAAGCCCGCACCCGAATCCTCTGAATCCGACAGCAAACGACGACCCCCCGCACGCAACACCAGCCCCTCCAACAACTGCGTCTCCCCCCCAACCACCACCCTGTTGTCCGAACCATCCCCCGTCACATCGTGACGCACATACTGAACCGACACCAACGACTGGCTGCTCAGACGATAGCCCACCCCAATATGCACGTCCATCGGCAACCCACCCGCATCCGAATCCACCTGGCCGCTGGCGTCTTTGACCTCGCCCCACTTCACATTCGGCTGATTGATGTTCTTCAACAACACCCCCACCTGCGCCCCAGCCACCGGACTCTGCCACAACAACCCCAAATCCAAGCCCACATTGCCCGCGCTCTGGTTCGATACCGGATCCGGCCGCCCATTATCGGGAGGAATCGCGCCGACACTCCAAAACAAATACTTGGCCGACACCCCCACCTGCAGCCGACGCTGCACCTGATACGACACCGACACAAACGCCCCGTTCTCGCTCATCAGCGACGATCCGATCCGCTCATAGCCCAACCCCAGCCCCAGCTTGTCGCCCAGCGGCTGTGCATACGAAACCACGTGCTGCCCCAGATCATTGCCGTCGATCCCCACATACAACAGCGACACGTTCGTGTAGGAAACCTGACGACCCGACACCTGACCCAACCCCGCCGGATTGGCAAACACGGCATCTGCATTGTCTGCCACCGCCACGAAGCTGTTGCCCAACCCCTGCGCCCGAGCACCCGAACCGACATTCTGAATGTTCACAACCCCTTCGCTCGCCGTTGCCGCCAGCAGGGCCGCACAAGTGATGCTAATTGCAATTTTCATACGCTTGCCTCCTCTAGGTTGATGAGATGCGCTCGTCTTGTACTGGTACTGTGAATTGCCACTTATATAAATATATAAATCGTTAAACGTCAAATAAAACAGCCCTGCTCGCCGCGCGGCCCATTCCTTGACGAATCGAGGCGGCATGGTCGTTATTGTGAGTTCCGCTGAAACGTATTCCCCTAACCGTACGAGGTGAACTTTGACCGCTATTAAAGCGACCAATATCGTCCGGCACGAGGGCCATGTCAGCCGCGCACAACGCGAACGCCTGTTGCGCCAACAAGGGGTGTTGCTCTGGCTGACGGGGTTGCCCAGTTCCGGCAAAAGCACGATTGCCTATACGACCGAACACGCCTTGGCCGCCCGCGGCCACTTGGCTTATGTGCTAGACGGCGACAACATCCGCTTTGGGCTCAATAAGAACTTGGGCTTTTCCGCTGAAGACCGGCAGGAAAATATCCGGCGGGTCGGGGAGGTGGGAAAGCTCTTGGTCGATGGAGGGCTCCTCACCTTTGCCAGCTTTGTCAGCCCCTATCGCGCCGACCGCCACGGGGTCCGGGCCCTTATGGCCGCGGGCGACTTCGTGGAAATTTTTGTCAGCGCCCCGGTCGAAGTATGCGCCGAGCGCGATCCCAAGGGCCTCTACCAAAAGGCCCGAGCCGGTGAAATACCCAATTTTACCGGGGTTTCAGACCCTTATGAAGAACCAGAAAACCCCGAGCTGGTCATCAAAACCAACACCTCAACGCCCGCCGAGGCGGCCGCACAGATCATCGACCTACTAGAGCGCATGGGCAAAATTCAACCCGTACAGGCTTGAACCTTTGTATTGCTAGCCCGATGCACAAGCGACTAAAACAAGCCCTCCAGTACGGACTGAGCCTAGGCTTAATGGGGCTTTTTATCTATTGGGCCTTTGAGGGGATAAATCGCCGGGAACTCTGGGACGCCATGACCGGCATTTCGCCGGTTTGGGCCGCGGTCCTCTGCGCCGCAACGCTGGGGACCTTGGGCTTGCGGGCTTGGCGCTGGCTGGTCCTCATGCGGCCCTTTGCCCCGCAAGTGAGCACCCTCAACGCATCGCTCGCCTTGGCTATATGCTACGCGGCCAATGTGGCCGTGCCGCGCTCGGGCGAGGTCTTGCGGTGCGTCAGCCTCAAGTGGACCACCGGAGCGAGCATCAGCGCCTTGATGGCCACGATAGTGGTGGAGCGCATCCTCGATCTGTTTTGGCTCATCGTCTTGTTCTGGCTCATCGTCTATATAGATATTGCCCGGCCCGTGCTTTGGATCCCGGCCGCAGACCGAGACGCCATCGGCCTATTGGCCCTAGCCGCCTGCTTGGTCGCGCTGAGTGCCTTGGTTTTGGTATCGGTGTATCGGGAAAGAATTTTGGCTGGAATGCGGCCGCTGCTGGGGCGGCTCGCTTGGGGCCGCGGCGAGCGGGTCCTCCAAATCCTCGAGACCTTCATCGGCGGGCTTTCCGCGCTGCGGCAACAGCCCACCGCATACCTTGAAATCCTCGTCAGCTCAATCCTGCTCAACGCGGCTTACGTGTTTATTATCTATGCGGCCTTTATCGGCATGAATTTGCACCAACCGTACGACCTCGACGCGGCCGCGGCGCTGGCGGTCATGGCCATATCGTCCATCGGCGTGATCATTCCAACGCCCGGGGCAATCGGCTCGTATCATTTCCTCTTCGGCGAGGCCCTACACCGCCTCTACGCAGTGCCGCTCGCCACCGCTTTGGCCTGTGCAACCTTAACCCACGCCCTAGCAACCCTGACCTACATCCTCATCGGCACCCCAACCCTGCTGTGGCAATGGCACCGCGCAGGTCGGGCCCCGACGAACCCCCGCACCCCAACAAAACCAACGGCACCGTCGTAGGTCGGGGCCCCCGTGCCCCGACAGGGGGCCGTGCCCCGACCGCGCCCCGACCGGCCCCCGCGCCCAGACGCAATATGACGGCACAATTCATTCAAAAAATCCAAACGATCAACATCGACCCCCCCACGTACCCAAACGCCTCAATGAGCCCAGCCCCCACATTCGGCTGCTCCTCGACCTGCTCGGCCCCCAAGCGCACTCGGGGGGCCAAAAGCGCGTCGGTCAACTTGTGGATCGCGTAGAGCGCGACAAAACCAAAGCCCACATCCACGCCAAAGGTTTGGAGGCCGACGAGCCACCCGGCGTAATCGCCGGCCACGGCAATGCTGACGATGTTGCCCATGCCCACCAACACGCCGCCAAAGGCCAAGCCGACCGCCGCGTTATCGCGCTCCAGTTCGCGGTGGACCGAATGCGGGGTGATCCACTCGTAGAGCAGCCCCGCCATCACGAGCACCACTTGGGCCAACAGCCAGAAGGCCACGCCGCTCCACAGCGGCCCCGCGCCCTGCACGATAGCCAAGACGATCAGGCCGTTGGCAATGTGCATCCCGGCCTCGACAAAGGCCGTCCCCATATTCTGATCGGCGATGACTTCCTTGCGGTTGTCAAAGTGCGGCAGGAGCACCCGCTCGCAGACCACGCCGGCGACGAGCATCAAGACAATCGCCAAGATCCCGTACAGGGCGATGCCCACCAGATCGGCTTGCCAACCGAGCGAAGGGCCGCTCAACGCCCCGCCCAGCGCCAAGCAAATCCCCAGGCAATAGCCGCTCACCGCAACGGCCAGCGCGTGGTTGTTGCGGCCGTAGAGTTCGTCTTTGAGATCGACCCGCCGAAACACCCGGGCATAGACCTGCTTGGCCACAAAGAGCAGGACAAAAGCCTCTAAGAGATAGACAACGGTTTGGGCCATCAGCACTAGAGTGTCCACTGGGTTCCCCCTATTTTCCAAAGCGCGAGGAGCCGCGTCCCCACCCGGAAGTGGTGCGGCCCATGCGGTTTTTGACTTGGCCGCTAAAGGCCTGGCGGCGGCTTTGCTGACGTTGGTAGAATTGCGGCCGCGTCTTTTGGGTTTGCGAGCCGCGCGAGCCAAAGGTGGGCCGGCCCCCTTGCACCGGCCCGTAGTACGGCCGGCCCCGTTCCCGATTGCGGCGATAGTCCTCCCAATCGCCCCGGCCAACGCCCCACCCGCCCATTAGGTCGCGCATCAACGCGTACTGGCCGTAGAACTGCCAAAACCCGCCGCCGCCCCAGAAGCCGTACTGGGGGTTGCCGACGTACTGATAGCCGGGTGGGTGTGCTTGATTGGCGCCGGTGCGGCGGCCGTCGAGCGACTTGGAGGCCACGACCATGCCGACGTAGTTGTCGTAGCGGTAGAAGGTCTCTTCGCGGACCTTCAGCCAATCCGTGCGCCGCTCCTGATAGACGATGGTATCGCGCCCGGCCACGCGCTGGCCCGAAGCAGTCAGCACCTGAAAGCGCAGCGCGTAGTTGGGAAACAGCGACCCCTCTTCAATGCGGGTATCATCGACGATTAGGGAGTATTCCGGGTAGCGATCTAAGTCGCGCACCAGCTCTTTTACCGGGTCTTTGGCCCCCCCACAGGCCATCAGCAACGCTAAGGCCGCTACGCGCCAAGCCATGTTAAGCCCCCTCCGCCACCGGCAGGATGTCGGTGAATTGGTATTCCTCTACCTCCAAGCCGGCGTACGCGGCAAAGGTGCGCTCGCCCCACTGGCTAATAAAAAGCACTTGGCCTTCATGGCCTTCAAACGACCAATTGACAAATTCGCGCTCCCCAGCGACGCCCTCTTTGCGGTACAGGCCGGCCTCGCTCTCGCTCCCCACGTATTCGTCGCCGGCAAACTGTACTATTGCCGGCGGATCGCCGTCGGCGATAATGGCCGCGGCCACATCGCCTTCGATTTCGTCGAGGCCAATCGCCCGCGTCAGGGTCCAATGGGCTTGGCCGTTTTCTTCGGCGCGCTCGAGGAAGCAGACCTGCCCATCGGCCTGCAATTCCCATTCCTCGGTCGCATAGCCGTCGTAGTCGTAGCTTCCCCGGCCGGTGACTTGCCACGTTTTGAGGTCGTAATCGACTAAGAACCCCACTCGCATGGTGTGGAGCGAGTACTCCTCATACGCCGGTTCGTCTTGGTCTTGGTCTTGGCGACCTCCGAACCATTTCCGCAAACCCATAAGGCACATCCTTTCAAAACTGAGTACCCCAACTGCGTCGATAATAACGCGCCAACACCGGCCTATCAAGTCGGTTGGCCTGCACGGGCACGCGGGCCATATCGCCGTCGAAAACCGCGAGGGCCGCCCAGACTTGGCGGTCGATGTAGCGCGTGGGCACTGCAAAGGCGACGGCCGTCGGGTCCAGCCCGGCTTTGCCGGCCAAGTGGAATCCCCACTCGCCAAAAGAGGGCACGGGCAAGTGATAGGAGTGGACGGCAAAGCCCGCTTCCTCCAAGGCGACGGCAATGCTCCAATACGCCGCGCGCGCGTGATACGGACTCGAGGCTTGGGTCGCCAAGACGCCGTGCGGGCCGAGCAGCTTGCGGCACAGCCGATAGGCTTCGACCGAATAGAGCTTGGCCAAGCTCTCCTCGCGAGGGTCGGGCAGGTCCATTAGGATCGCGCCGTACGGCACGTGGGCGCGCTGCAAAAAGACCAAGCCGTCTTCGTTGATCACGCGCACTCGGCGGCGATTCAGCGCGTTGTCGTTGAGCCGGGTCAGATGGAGGTTGCGCTGGGCCAACCGCGTTACCGCCGGGTCGAGATCGACTACATCGACGTGCTCGACGTCCTCGTACTTGAGCACCTCGCGCGCGGTTAGGCCGTCGCCGCCGCCGATGATGAGCACCCGTTCGCGGGCGGGCGTCAGGGCCAAGGCCGGATGGACTAGGGCCTCGTGGTAGCGGTACTCGTCAATGGAGGCGAATTGTAGGTGCCCGTTGAGATAGAGCCGCAGGTGGTCGTCGCGCCGGGTCAGGACGATTTGCTGATAGGCCGATTGCTCGCTGTGGACGATGCGGTCTGCGTACAGGTCGCTTTCCCACCGCGCCCGCAGCTCCTCCCCCTGCCAAGCCAACGCCCCGAGCACCGCAATCACCCCGAGGGCTTGTGCCCCGAGCCCGCGAAAGGCCCCCTGCGCTACCAACTCGGCCTTAAACGCGAGCACCACGCCGAGGCCGAGGACAGCGTTGACCAAGCCGGCGACCAACGCCGTGTGCAGGCTGCCGAGGAAGGGCAACAGGATGTACGGGAAGAGCAAGGAGGCGACCAAGGCCCCTAAATAATCGAGGGACAACACATTCGACAGCGCCGCGCGCAGCGTCCCCTGCCCGCGCAACAGCCGGGTGATCAGGGGCACTTCGAGGCCGATCAACGCGCCCAGCACCGTGCTCAAAGCCAACATGCCGGCCCGAAAGGAGTCCGTGTATCCGTAGAGCACGTAGAGCACGCCGACCGACACCCCGCCCAAAAAACCCAGCCAAATCTCTAGCTGGGCCAGCCGCGTCAGCAGCGAGGGGTCGGCGACAAAGCGCGAAAGCCACGACCCCAGCCCCATCGCAGCGAGGAAAAAGCCGATCGTCAGGGAAAACTGCTCGACGCTATTGCCGAGGAAGTAGGACGCTACGCTGCCGATGAGCAGCTGATAGACGATGGCGCAGGCCGCGGCCGAGAAAATCGCCCCCAGCAAAAACAGCGACCCCAGCCTAGGCATCCGCGAGCCCGCCCAACGAGGAGGCATGCGCCACGCCGAGGCAGTCCATGGCCTGTTCCGCGGCCAGAATGCCGGAAAACATCGCTTCTTCGCACAGGGGCAACCCGGTCGCATCGCACGAGGCAAAAAATATCCGCTCCATGGGCTGCTGCCGGTGCGCGGCCGACGCTCCCCACAGCGACTCGGGACTGGGCCGCATCATCCCGTGCCCCCAGCGATACAGATCCACGCGCTCCACCCGCTCTTCTAGCTCCGGGTGAACTCGGCTCAAATCGGCCATGATCTGGGCTGTCCAGAATGAATGGTCCTGCGCGAGCAAGGCGCGCCGGGCCTGGGCGAGCTGCTCGACAAAAGGCCAATAGTACATCAACACGCGCCCGCCCCGGCCTTGCTGGTGGTCGGCCACCACATAGCCCAGCGATGGGCTGTCGTACAAGACGTTGTCCCAGGTGGTCTGGGCCGCGAGCGGCTCTTTGAGAAAAATCGCCGCGACCAGCCACGGGCTGTACTCGATCGCGGCCATGGCCTCGGCTTGGGCCTTTGGCAGGCCCACAATCGCGTAGGGCGCGGTGTGGAGCTTGCCGGCGTACACCACCGCCCGGGCGGTGAGTTGCCGCTTTTCCCCGGTGGCCAAGTCGATGTACCCCAAGCGCACCTGCGACCGCTCCTCGGCTAGACGAACCACTAGCGATTGTCGCCTTATCTCGTTTTCCCCCAACCTGTTAGCGAGTTTTGCCACTAGGTGGCCATTGCCTTCGGGCCACGTCAGGGTGTGGGCTGGATAGGCTTCCTCGATCCGGTAGTCGTAGAACCGACAGGCATAGTAGTGAATCCCGGCCCACGCCGAGACTTGGGCGGCCGTGCTGCCGTAGTCGTCGCGGCAGGCGTAGTCGACCAGCCAGCCGAGCCGCTCGTCGTGCCATCCCCGTTCGCGGAGGTACTGGGCCATGCTGATTTGGTCCAACCGCCGCACCCGGACATCGGCCGTGCTGTAGCGCAAGGGCAGGGCAAAGGCCCGGCGGCCATCGCGACCGCGCTGCAAGGCCCAGCCCAGCATCTCGTCTTCAAAGCGCAACAGGGTCTCGCGCTCCCGGGCCGACGCGTCGGCAAACGGGTCCAGCCCAGCCGCCCACTTGCCCCGCTGGAACAGCCGCTCGTGCGGCCAGCGCAGCAGCGCCCCGGCCGCGACCATCGGCCTATTGGCCGCGTCGTACCCGTCAATGACGCCTACGTCTTGCAGGATTTCGTGGATGCAGTCGGCTTCGGCCGGCGGGATGTTGATGTAGTGAGCGCCCCAAGGAAACAGTCGGTCGCCCCATTGGCCGCTGCGGCTGGTGCCCCCGAGCTGGTCTTCGAGGTCGAGGAGGAAAATTCGCTCGACCCCGGACCGCCGCAGCTTCCACGCCGCGGCCAAGCCGGAGATCCCCCCGCCGACAATCGCGACGTCGCACGCGCCCTCGGCCGCGGCAAAGTCCGCCCAAGAATGCTCCTCGCGCAGCCGGTGCCCACGCGGCGGCCCCTCGTTGACGATCCGCCCGGGAATCGGCTGCACCGGCCGCTGGTCCGACGCGCACCCGCTCCACGCCGCCCAGCCGCCGGCCGCGGCGAGGGTGCCGAAAAATTGCCGGCGGCTCAGGGCCTTCATCCCCAGGCAGCCCTTACTTGGCCGCCTTCATTTTGGCCTTGAGCTGGGCGAGCGAGTCATCGACCTGGGCGCCCTTGCTGTCGGCGAGGGCCTTGTCGATCTCGTCTTCAACGGCCGTGGCCGCGTCGCCCATGTCGCCATACGCCTCGGCCAGCGCTTCCTGCTCTTCGGCCTTTTCCTTCATCCGCTCCAGCAGGGCCGTGGTGCCCTTGGAGTCGATGTTGGCCAAGTGCTGGTTGATTTTGCGGGTGGCGTTGGCGGTTTTGGTGCGCGCCTTGAGCGTTACTAGGTCGTTTTCGTACGAGGCGATTTTCGACTTCAAATCGTTGACATTGCTCTGCAGCTTGTCGGCCATGGCCTGTTGGGCTTGGGCCTGTTGGGTGGTTTCGGCGTGCCGGCTTTGGGCTTCCTCGACCCGGGTTAGGGCTTCGCGCGCCAAGCGGTCGGCCTCGGCTTCCTCCATCTGGCCGGACTCGGCCTTTTGCAACAGCAGCATGGCCTTGCGCTCGTAGTCGGTCGCGCGCCGGTGATGGTCCGCGGCCTCGCGGCTGAGCCGAATGGCGATTGCCTTGACCTCGGCGAGGGCCTTGAGGCTGTCTTGTAGGTCCTTTTTTAGGTCGCGGATCGCCTGCTCGCTCATCTTGATCGGGTCTTCGAGCTTATCTACTATGGCGTGGGCTTCGGCCTGCCCAGTCTTAAACAAGCGTTGAAATATACCTGCCATGTCCTATCCTCCTATTGGGCGGCAAAACCCAGTAATTCTTCCCCGTGTTCGGCCAAGCCGAGCCCGAGGGAGTTGATGGTGCTTTCCAGTTCGTTTAAGTCCAAATTCTCCAGCGCCAGCGTATTGCGATAGAGCAGCCCATCGCCTTCCTCGTTGAGGACGAAGGCGCCAAAGATCAAGTCGCGGTTCATCTGCAAAATCCGCTTGTGCGCCTCGGCGGCCTCGGGCGCAATTCGGATGATGAGCTGCTCGATCACCAGCACCGTATCCTCGCAGTCAACCACCAAGTTTTGCACCCCGCGCTCCTCGTCGTTGACAATGATGATTTCCTCTTCGGGAATCTCCTCGGCGATGGCAAAGCCCAGCTCGAGGATGTACTCCTTTACGGTGGCAAAATCAGCCATAAGCGGCCTCCAATCTAGTCTAGTGTGATGGGTCATGGGTGGTCAGGGACTTTTCCAGCTCTTTGTAGGCGTGCGTCAACTCGGCGCACAGCGCGTTGGCCACCGCGCGCTTGGCCGGGTCTTGGGCGTGGCGGTCCGGGTGGTACTGCTTCATCAACCGCTTCCACGCCGCCTTCACCTCCTCCAGACTCGCTCCATCGGGGAGCTCCAAATTGGCGTAATACCCAGCGAGGACGGAGGGTTCGGCCGGAGCCGGGGCCGTCGGCGGGGGCTGCCAATGCGTGTGCTCGCGGGCCGCAGTGTGTGCCCGCATGACGCGGAATAGGCGCGTAAGCAAGTCCATAATCGGCGAAAATACGAGAGCGAATGGACCTTGTAAACCCCTCAATAGGCGAGGGACGAAATGGCTTTTTTGATCATCGACAGGGCCGCGCTGAACATGCCGATTAGGGCCATGCCGACCCCAAAGCCCACGCTCAAAACCATGGCGTATTGACGCCATTGCTGCTTGCCGTACCGCTTCCAGAAGTAGTGCCTAGCTAGCAGGGCCCCAATGATTTGCGGAATGAGAGTGTGCGGAATGCCGTTGACGCTCTGGACGTAGCCCCAGATCATAAAAATCGGCATGCCCAAAAAGGCCATGGTAAAGTACGCGGCCAAGCCAAAGCCGGTCGCGCCGACGATAATGGGCCACTTCTTGCCGCCGAGGGGATGGTGCGTATCCTCGTCGATCAGGCCGTCGCCATCGTCGTCTTTGTTGTTGACCAGCTCCTCGTCGATCAGGCCATCGCCGTCGTCGTCCTTGCGATTGCCCGTAAACTGCATGTCCTGCCACAAGACCTCAAAGAGCAAAGGCTCGTCCGAAGAGCGCTGCAAAAACTCGCCATCAAAGCTGGGCAGGAGATCCACTTCAAAGTAGAAGTCAACCGAGTCGCCTGGGGCCAAATCAACCGCGGCCCGGAAGTTGGGGTTTGGCGTGGCCAGGGCCATGCCGTTGGGAGGCCAAAGTAGCTCGGGGCCATCCGACGGAGCACCCGCCTCGGCGTCGATCCTCTGGGCAGCCTCTGGCGGCGGTGGTGCTTCCCCGCCGCTGAAGTCCGTGTAGAAGTACCCGGTCTGCGACCAAGGGCCATAAGCGCGCTTGACCGGATCGGGCACCTCTAAGTCGCGCGTGGTACTCACCCGCCAGTACCACCAGCGGCCGTCCAACAAATTGCTCGGGCTCCACACGGCTTGCCCGCTGGGCACGACCTCTCCTTCCAACTCCTCCCCGGCGCGCCACATTTTGTTGTACATCGTGCTGGATAGTACGAGTGCTTGTTCAAAGGCCTGCCGCGGCCATATTCTCTGCGCGTACGGGTAGCTCTCCGAGGGGATGGGGGCCAAGCGCCAGAGGAAGGTCCAGTACATCAAACTCACCCCAAAGACGATGGGCAGCATAAAGAGCTCGGCCTTGAGTAAGCTGGTAAACTTCATCCCGGTCAGCTCTACGACCCTAAACCCCTCGGCGTGCCCGCCAAAGTTGCGAGCTGGAAAGGGCACGAACCAAATTTCAACCCCGCGAAAGCCGGTCATAAAGCGGATGGCCTCATCGACGTAGGGAATCGAAATGTTGCGCCCCACCAAGCCGTCGAGTCGAGCACTGACAAAGGACATGATCGGCGCATAGACAAAGGCGATGAGCACGAAAGTCACCAACAGGCCGGTGCTGACCAAGGCGGGAAACAAGCTCTTGGCCAAGACGATCGGATAGATGGCCGCGACGCAAAACAGGGAAGCGCAGACCCACATATTGAAATCGCCGCGCCCGAGATGTTTTAAGCAGTACCCCCGCACTTCGGCCGGGTGGAGGCAGTCCGAGTGCTTGCACATCCCCGACTGATCGTCCCCTTGGAGCCGGAGCTTCTCCCGCGCTTCGGCCTGCTTTTCTCGGCCAGTGGAAAAAAGCTGGTAAAAGCTGACGATGGTGACCGCGAGGGTGATGCCAATGGAAAAGGCGCGCCAAAAATCGATCCCGGTGACGATCTGGGTGCGAATGGTGTCCATGCCGATCTCCCAGCGCGGCAGATAGCCCCATTCGTAGAGCACCGGGCTGATGGCCGTGTGCAGCATCACCCCGCAAAAGGAGCCAATCACCGACCAGAAGGGCATAAAAAGCCCCGCGAAGACCGGCCCCAAGTGCATGGTGATCCCCAGCGGCGTGGCCGGTACGATGTTGCCGAAATAAGGCGTCAAATCCCAGAAGGGAATCGGCAAGATCGTCACTTTGGCCCCCCAGAGTTCAGTGACGACCGGGATCCCTACATAGATGACCCCGAAGGACGCCCCAATGACCGCGCCGATGCTAAACACCGGCCACTTCCACGTCTCCCGCTCGGCACCCGAATCCTCGGCCAAGGCCATGGCGCTCAACGCCGACATCGGCGCAGTGGGAAAAGGCAATTGCTCGCGGTCGGAGGTGAGCCGGAAGAGCATGTAGCCGGACGTAAACCAAGCGATGCGGCTCATGATCGTCGCCACTACCAGCAGCAGGATTGGGGCCAGCCAGTCGCGGTGGATAAAGGTTCGCTCGGCAAGGGCCTCGGAATCGGGCGAGGGCACCCACCACCACGGCAACCTGTGCGACAGCCCGACTTGCTCGGCTTCGGCCGAACCCACGAAGTACTGACGCCAGAGCAAGTCGAGGAACGCGCCTTCCTCGCGGGAGATCAAGGCCGAGGCCACGTACACCAGCAGGTAAATTTCTTGGCGCTTGAGCGAGGTAAACGAACGTTTGGAGATTTCTAAAAAGAGAATCACCGTCACCCATTGCGCGGCATCGCCAATGCCGCCCCCCGTGTACAGCCCGAGGAACATCTCGCCCGGGGTCATAATCAGCGAGATGAAGAGGACGCCGATAATGGTGCGGACCGTAAAGCCCTCCTCAAAGCGGTCGGGCGGTTCGAGTAAGGCGCGGTACTCCTCTAGCTCGGCCCACTGCCGCTCCTTTTTTGACTCGCGGTCAAACAGCCACTGAAAAAAACCGGACACTCTTTGAGAAAACGCTTCGATCATTCCACGGGCTCGGCTTGGGTTGCGGCCAACATCTGCTCGGCGACCTGACGATGGTGGGCCTTGGACTCTTCGGGCAAGGTGTGCCAGAGCAGGAACTCTTTGCGCAACCCATTGATAAAGCGGTGGTTGACCCGCTGCCAGAAGGTGTCCTGACCGCTGATCCGCTGAATGTAAATCTCCACCGTATAGACGGATTGGACGTCGGTGGGCAAAAATTCGAGCTGCATGAACTGGCTCACCCCCATGTCAAACGGGGCCAACCACAGCAAGAGCTGCACCGCGTACTCCGGCCCGCGCTCGCTGTCTTCCGCGACCAACTGGACCTTCTCGGCGTAGAAGTCGCCGATGGAATCCTCGCTATAGGCACTGAAGTACCCGGCCAAAAAGCCACACAGGCCCCGCACTTCCCCCTCGCTGACCATAAAGGGGAACTCCATTTCCCAGCGGTCGCCGTCCGGGGCTGGCGGCGTCCACCGGCGGACCGTATCGGGCACGGCCGTGCGGGCCGCGACCCGGGCCGGATATATGGTTGAAAGCAAAACCACCGCCATCACGATCAGGGACGACACAATCGCCGCCATGGACGAGTAATTGAGGCTCATGCCTTGCAGCAGGTCGAGCGCGATGAGGGCTTTGCCCAGACTCTGGCCGAGAATATAGCCCAAGGTGACGCCCATGATCGCATAGACGCAGGCCTCGGCCACAAACAGCAGGGCAATGTGCAGCGGGGCCAATCCCACCGACGAGTAAATGCCGATCTCGCGGAAGCGTTCATACACGGCCCCCATCATCGCATTGAGCACGATCAACGCCGCGATAAACATGGGGATCACCAAGGCCCCCAAGCCCTCGACATCGGTCAATCCAATCGAGGTGTAGGAAAAGACCTTAACGGCGGCTTCGCCCGGCTCCTTGAGGCCGGCAAACAGGGTAATGGCCAGCCGCAGGAGAAAATCCTCGATCAATGCTTGGCCGCGCTCCCCATCGGCTAGCTGCACCGCGACCGAGCGCAACGTGCCCCCGGCCTCCCGCAACGTCTCGTACGGCAAGACTAGGACGTTGTCGGCTTCGAGGTGGATGAAGGGGCGAATGTCGAGCGCGGATTCTTCTAGGGCGATGCTCATATCGTCCTCGGCGACCGGCCCCAAGGCTTGGGTGCTCGACATCTGGAAATCGGCCGGGGTCAGGGACTCGTCGTCGAGGTCGCGCACCGCTGCAAAGCGGTCGGGATCGAACACGCCCCGCACCACCAAGTCCCGGCCAAACACCCGGACGGTGGCCTCCCCCAATTCGGCCGGCCCAATGCCCAGCGCCGCGGCCATGCCCTCGGCCATCAGACAAGCCGCCTCGTCCGCCCGCGCAAAAAAGCTCCCCTGCACCAGCGCTTGGTCGATGCCGGTGACGCGCGCTTCCTCGGGCATCAGCCCCAGCATGCCCGTCGCCCGCACCACGGACGTATCGCCGCTGATCTCGATGTACTTTTTCTGCTCGTCGTCAAAGGCGACGTACCAGTTGCGCGGCACGACGACCCCCTCCGCGGCAAAGTGGGAGCGGGCGTAGTCGAGCGTCGGGCGGTTCAGCACGTCCCAGTTGCGGTCGCGGATCAGCACCCCTTCGTAGGTTCCCTCGTGGTCCATGGCAAAGGCCATGTAGCGAACCTGCGTGTTGAACGAGGTGAAGGAAAGCACCGTAAAGGTGAGCAGCACCAAGGTCAGCAAGGTCAGCCCGGTGCGCAGCTTGCGTCGGCGCATATTGGAAATGCCGAGCATAAAGGCCGCGTAGCCGGCGCTGGCGCGGCTGATGTCGGTCTCGTGGACGTGGGCTTCCCGCGCTTGATAGGCCCGCATGTAGCGATTGAAGCGGGCGCTGATCATGGCCAAGACCGCCGTGGCCATCGCCATGATCGCAAAGGCCAGCAAGATCACCAGCGGATGGGCGATGGCAAAGGCCGGGTGAACTTGAGAAATCGCGATCCACACCAACAGCAGCAATCCCCCAAAACCGGCGAGCTGCCGGCGAATGTCGGCCGTTGCAAACAGCAAGCGCTCGCCTAAAAAGGCGGTCGGGATGACCAAGGCGAGGAAAAACACCATGCCGCTGATGACGTCGTTGAGCGTAGCCAGCACTTCCGGGTACGCGCGGGACGTCACCCCGAGCGCGGCCCGCACGTGCCCGACGTAGCGTTCCCAATCCCTCGCTTCTTCGGCCTGTCGCGCCTGCTCGATCAGCCGCTTGCCGCGCTGGTGTAGCCGGGCCAAGCGCTGGTTTTCAATGGCGTGTTCGCGCAAGGTGCGCAGCCGCGCCTCGTTGAGCTGCCACATGTCCTCAACGGCCAGCATCCCGGTGCGGTTCAGCAAGTCCTCGCGCAACACGTAGCCCCGCCCCCGCGCTTGGGCCTCGCTTTCCGCTCCCTCGCTGTTGAGCAGGAGCAGGCGGTTGTCGATGATCATCTTGATGCCGTCGTCCGCGTCCGCGTCCTGCGGCCCAAAGACCACGCCGACCGCCTCGCCCGTGCCAACCCCGCGCGCCAGCCCGAATTGCCGCGGCGGCACCCCGCTGCGATCGACGATCTTGATCTCGCCAAACGACCGCAGATAGCGCGGGTCGATCAGGCTGTAGAACGGCCGCGCAATGCAGGGGAAAACTACGATGGTGCGGTCGTTGGTATTCCAGCGAATTTTGCTGTCGATCATCCACCCGTTCACGACCGCGCCGCTGAACTCTTGCGCCCGTTCCGAAAGATCGGGCGCGAACGCGATCGCGCCGGTCGTCGGCTCGACTTGGTAGGCCGCCACCGGATAGGCCCCGGTCCGCAAGCCAGCGATGTCCGCGACGCCCTGCCCGTCGGTGAGGTGGTACTGCGCCCGGCGCACGCCCTTGTGGGATTTGAACCAAGGATCCACCACGACCAAGGCGTGGCCGACCGGCCGATCGGGCATTTGGCTGCGGCGCGGGAACGAGCGGACCTTGACCCGCAGCGAGCGCAATTGGTCCTTGAGCACCGGGCCAAAGTCTTCGAGCTCGGCAAACAACGCCTCGTCGTTGATGGCCCGCGCCAGCATGGCGGTGAGCAAGCGGCTTTGGCGGGCCAGATTTTCGAGATTCATCCGCTCGGGCGTATCGAGCGGGGTATCCACGATGTAGCGGGCGTCATTGACGGTCGCCACGGACAGGGAGACGATCCCCGCGCTCAACGCCTGCATTCCACTGACCGACACCCCACCCGGCACAAAGGTCGACCAGTCCATGCCGCGAATCGGGCTGATTCCATTGGCCAGCGGCCGCTCCTGCGCTAGGCCCAACCGAGCGGCTTCCTCCTCGGCATAGACCGTAAAACGCCGCCCAAACGGCACGAAGAACCGCTTGAGATCATAGCTGTCCGTATTGTTCCACAGCCCCAGCCCAGCCGATTGGCTCGTCAGGTCGAGGCCGATGAAGAGCTTGGGCTTGAGCGGCTCCTCCATCCGCTCGGCGTAGTAGGGATGACGTCGGGCGTGGCGCTCGAGGAAGTGGATAATGCCCTGCTGCGCTTGGAAATGCGCCCCCGTGGCCACCAGCACGACCGGCCGCCGCGGCGGGTGACGCGCCAGATGCTCGGCCAGTGCCAGCAACGCGGCCACCCCGCCGGTCACCTCGGCTGCCGGGGCCAAGGCCGGCACCACGGACATGCCGTCGTAGTAGCTTTCGATGACAATGGTCTCGTCGGCCCGCGCCGGGTCCGTGCCCGGGAACCGGCCCCAGATATTCCACGCGGTCTCGCGCTGCCAGTCCATGCGCCCCTTGAGCACCACGGAAGCGGGGCGCTGGAGCAACCGCTCTTTGAGCCGCAGCCCGGCCGCTCGCGCAATCCAAAAGCGCGGGATGTCCAGCGGCGCGGTCGAGTACTTGGCCATCGCTTGACTGCGCGTGGTCTCCTCCGGCTCGATAAAGACGATGGCGCGAGCGCCCAGCGAAGCGGCCTGCAACCAGCGGCTCCAACTGTTGAACTCCAGCAGCACCACCCGGCCCTGGAGTTCGCGGCCGGCGTAATCGTCCCACTCGCCATCGCCGCCGTAGATCATCTCGCCCTCGTACGCGGGCAAGGTCGGGGTGCGGACCAAGTTGGGCCACAGGCCGTAGAGGGCATGGCGTTCCCCGCTGTCGGCGAGGCGCAGTTCGCCCCCTCGATCGATGGGCACGGTGATTGCAAAGGAATCGCGCACCACCTCGGCTAGGCCGCTGGCGCGCAGGCGACGCTCGACGTAATCGGCCGCGGCGGCCGCCCCGGGATAGCCGCTCACCCGCGAGCCGAGCGACGACAGATACGCCACAGTTTCGCGCACGCCCTCCTCACCTGCCCCACCGCTGTGGGCGGTCAGCGCAAGCGCGCAGACGATGTATAGCAGCCCTAAATGATTTGAACGCATATAATGTTCATAATGAAGAGTCATTCCCGCGCAAGAACGTCACCCCGTGCTCCGACACGGGGCGGGAATCCAGTCTTGAATTCAGGCGTCATTCCCGCGAACGCGGGAATCCAGTCTTGAATAACGTAGAATTGCTATAGACCTCATACCCTAAAAAATGACGTTCCCCACTTTGCCCGTGAAGTAATCTATGACCAACCAAATTCCATTACACGAAACCTCTCCGCAGATCAGCCCCAAAAAGAACATCTGGCTGCGGCGATACATGGCCACCCCGCCAAAGCGCATGATCAACTTCTTAAAACACCAAGCCAAAAACACGCTGAACCACACCGAGTTGAGCATGCCGTTGGCCCCAATGGGAAAGCCGATGGGATGCACCGGCCACCACGGCAGGCGTTGCCGCGCCCACATCATCGCCCCCATCGCCAGCCCCCCGCCGGCCAAAAACCCCAGCCCCGGCCAGTGAACGCCGGCCGGCTCCATGTTGCTGAACGCGGTTTGGTACGCGGTTTCGGGCGCGCCCTTGAAAAACCAACCGTTGAGATTGATGCCGCCGTGCTGATAGGCCAGATGGAAAATCATCCAAAACGAGCCGAGCGCACCGATGAAGAGCGCGAGAATAATGGCCCAAAACACCAGCCGCCGCAGCCGGGGTTCCATTTCCTCGATGAGCTTGAGGGCGTTGGTGCAGGTCGCCATGACGAACACCCGCACATCCGCGCCCCACATATAGGCCAACGACGCGTTCCACACGCCGGTCCGGGTCACGAGGTCGGTTCCCAATCCCAAGATCACCAAGTCCGGGGCCGTCATTGGGGCGCGCACCACCGCTAGGCCGGCTTCGGCGACAATGCGCGTCAACCCGAGAAACACGCACAGGGCCAAGACCACGAAAACAAACGCCACCCACAGCGGCGTCCCCATGACCCACAGCCATACCGACATGACCACGACCCCGCCCACTGCCCCGAAAAAGGCCCCGCGATAGGACATGATCTCGTCCCCGTCCTCCACGTCGGGGGCCAAGCCGAGGGCCTTTTTACCCACGTTGCGCAAGTGTTCCCGCCCCACCCACAAGCCCACCCCGACCAAGGCGAGCAGAGCGCCGACCCCTTGGTACGCCATCAGGGAAACGTCCGCCACGCCATAGACCACTTTTTGCTCGGACGTCACGCCAGCGAGGGTCAACAACTCCTTTTCGACCTTGGCCAACAGGTGGAACAACCAGATCCCCGCCGCGATGTTGGCGTTGATGAAGTACGAAAAGCCGACCATGGCAAAGCTGACAGTCAGTTGCAAGGTCTGCTTGCCGACAAAGGGGATCCACGTCGTCTGGGAGACCACCGGAAAGGCCGCGTCGTAGCGGTGCAGGGCCTTTAAGCTGCCCAAAACGAGCGGCACCATAAAACCAGCCCACATGGCCGGCTGGCGAAAAAAGGCATTGATCTTGCGGTCGCGCTCCTCGCCGCGCACCATGGCGATTCCCACCTGCGTAATCGGATAGGGCAAGCGCTCGCGCTCCATCCACTGCCGGCGGACGATGACCGCGACCGACACCATGGTCACGTAGAGGGCCAAGAGAAAAACGGCCCACCAGCCCAAAGGCTCGACCCACGCTGCGTAGGGAATCTCCTCCCCGGGCGTCAGCCCTTCGTAAAAGGGCTTGTTGTCCCGCCCATCGGCCACGAGGACCGGGCGCGCCGAAAAATGCGGAAAGAGCACTTCCCGCCACTTGTTTTCCGGCGAGGCAAAGTAGAACACCGCCGTGATCATCGGCAGAATTTGTTCGCTCAGGCCCATGGTGCAAACGGCCGCGACGATCAACAGCATGACGTACACGAGAATCAGCTCGGCTCGGTTGAGGACCAAGCTCCGCCCGCAAGCGACCCAGACCGCATTGAGCAGGGATGAGGCGAGGATGAAGGTGGCGAAGAAAAACCCCGGGGCAAACGGATCGAGGGGG
This sequence comes from Candidatus Latescibacterota bacterium, assembly GCA_965242865.1. Taxonomy (GTDB): domain Bacteria; phylum Latescibacterota; class UBA2968; order UBA8231; family UBA8231. The sequence goes on along the minus strand of CBDETK010000013.1, from coordinate 871,485 downwards.
GCCAGCCAGCCGTAGTACGAGCTGTACAGCGCGCCCGAGACCAAGGCCCATACTACGGCCCCCAGCGGATGGGCCGCGACCTTGAACAGCACATTGAGCAGCCCGATGAGCACTAAGAACAAAAAAATGGCCCCCGGCGTGCTGAAGTCCAAGGCCATGTAGGAACCGCGTATGATCATGTTGCCGTATGGCGCGCCGACGGCAAGAAAAAAGCTGAGAAACGACCCGACCCAAAACGCCCGCATGGTTAGCGTTTGAGCCCCGGGCTGTGCGAGCAGGGCTTGGTCGTCGCGCCCGGCGAGGTGGTGCAGGTAGTGAATCGGCAAGCGTCTCAGCAAGCAAAGCCCCCTTGTACTAGCGATGGTCTGCTAAAGTAAGTTGCTTAACCGATTGGGACAACGCGAGTTGACGGCAGCGGCATTGGGGAGCGTTTGTTCGGTATGGTCGCCGCGCCCACGGGTTCTGCACGGCGCACTTCCTCGCCTTGACGCCCCGTTGTTTTAAGTGAATTGGCCCTGCGGCCCTTAAAGAATTGCGATAAAGCCTAGCCAGCAACCTGCTGCCATTCAACGCAATAGCTGGCTAGACAATCGTCCAGCCCCCATCGACCACCAGCGTGTGGCCGGTGATCATCGACGCGGCGTCCGAGGCCAAAAAGATCACCGGCGCCGACATTTCCTCCGGCTCGGCCAAGGCTCCGCGCAGGAGGTTTTTGGTCTTGACCGCATCGGCAAAGGCTTGGCTTTCGCGCATCGCGGTTTCGGCCAGCGGCGAGCGGGTCACAGTGGGAGCCACCGCGTTGACCCGTATCTGATACTCGGCCCATTCTGCGGCCATAGTCCGCGTCAGGTTGTTGACGCCTCCTTTGGCCCCCGAGTACGGGCCGCGATCCGGCGCGCCGACCACGCCGGCTTGGGACGAGATATTGACGATGGTGCCCCCCGCCCCCTGCGCGATCATCTGCCGCGCGGCAATCTGGCTACAGAAAAACACGTTCTTTAGGTTGGCATCGACGATCAAGTCGTAGCGCGCTTCGTCGCAGTCGAGGATTTTGCCGACCTTGTTGTAGCCAGCGTTGTTGACCAGCACGTCGAGCCGGCCGTAGTGCGCCACGACCGCGGCCATAAAACGCTCGATAGCGCGGACGTCCGTTACGTCGAGCGGGTGATGAAAGCACCGCCCGCCCCCCGCCTCGATCTCGGCCGCGAGGGTTTCCAACTCAGACGTGGTGCGGCTGCCCACGGCGACGTGCGCGCCCGACTGGACGCATTCGAGCGCAATCGTCCGGCCAATCCCCCGGCCAGCCCCGGTGACGACGACGATTTTACCTTCTAGACCAAAACGCGCTAGCGGTGGCATGTTTTCTCCTCTTAGTAGCTGGCATCGGCGGCCCGTTGCAGCGCACCCGCCGGAAAGACCGATGCTTTCGCACCGGCCCCGTGGTGTTTTTCCAATTCGCTCAATACGGCCTCCCAAGTCTTGCAGAAAATGACCCCTTCGCCAAAGAGCAAGGCCGCATCCCATTTGTTGATGTTCGGCGAAAACAAGATGGTGCGGCGGGCCGGGCGGCCGGGCTTTCCCCGCAACGCCGTGCCCGGCCCCAACACCGAGTGCCAGCCCAGCCCCTCCGGGCTAGCCGAGCACATGACCGTAGTCGAGTTTTCCTTGAAGGGGGTTTTCTCGGTTCCGCCCAACGGCGTCATGGCCAACCCGGCTTGGCACAACTCCGTATCCTTGGGGAAGGCATTGAACACCCCAATGTCAAAGGCGTCGGGCACGGAGGTTGCGTACTGGACGCGCCCCAACTCGCAGCCCCGCTCAAAGGCCGCATCCGTGTCCCCAGCGACCAAGCCCGAGATCTCCAAGTCCTCGTTGAGCAGCGGATTGACGATATAGCGCACCCCAGCCATCCTCGCCACCTCGGACAGGTGGGCGCGAAAATTTTCGTGAACGTGGCGGTGGTTGAGCAAAATCGTCTGCTGCCCACAAGCCCCGGGAATGAGCAATTTGGCCCCGCCGCCGAACATGCCGCCGCGCGGCGTGATCATCCCCAAGGCAATGCGGACCTCGCAGGAGGTCATGTCGCGGTTGACCCAAATCGGGATGCCGCGGCTGGAGTAGCCCAAAAACTCCAAGTTCTCGTAGGCGTTGTGGTTGAACACCTGCATCGTCTCGACGATGTCCAACCCGACCTTCTTGACCAAGTCGTCGCGGGTCATGGGGCGGTGAGCGGCCAGCGCGCAGATAATTTTTACGGCGTCGGCCCCAATCCCGGCTGCCGCCAGCTCTTCGAGCACGTACGGCAACAGCCGAAACGCCGGCGTGGGGCGCGACAGGTCGTCGATCAAGATGGCGGCCGAAGACCGGCCGCGGGCAAATTCGCGCAGCGGCGGAGCGCCAATGGCCTCTTGCAGTGCCCGACGAATGCCGGCGTCGCCGATGTCCGGCCCGCCGCGCATGCGGTGAACCGCCACGTCCCAATGGTCGGGAAATTGCATTTTGAACGGGGCCTCGCCGTACCAAGCGGCCCAAGGAACGAGCATTTCCTGCATGATTTCCTCCTAATCCAACCCCATGGCCCGCAGGTTGCGCAAGCTCAGGCCCAAGCTGGCAAAGGGGTCGCCGGGGCAGGTGTCTTGTTCGACCAAGTACCAGTCGATCTGCGCTCTTTTGCAGGCCGCGAGAATAGGCCCCCACTCCAAGTTCCCCTCCCCGACTTCGGCAAAGCATTGCCGCGCACCGTCCATGCTCAGGTCTTTGAGGTGGACGAGGTGCATGCGGTCGCGGAACTTGTCCAACCACGAGGCCGGGTTGCCGCCGCCGTGTTGGATCCAATAGGTGTCTATTTCAAAGGAAAAGACGGCCGGGTCGCTCTCCTCGCGGAGGATGTCCAACCCGGTGCGCCCGGCAAAGCGCTCCAGCTCAAAGCTGTGGTTGTGGTAGCTAAAGGTCAGGCCGGCGTCGATGAGGGGCCGCGCGGCCTCCGAAGCCTCGGCCGCAAAGCGCACAAAGCCCTCGCGGTGCCGGTATTCCTGGGGCAAGCCGCCGATGGCCACGTGGCGGCACCCCCATAGCTGGTGCTCCTCGACGACGGCTTGTGGTTCGGCGCAGATGCGCTGGTAGCTGGTATGCGTGGCCGCGATCTGCACCCCTTCGGCTTGGCTTATTGCGGCGAGTTCGGCCGGTGCGATCGCCCCTAGGGCCGAGGCTTGCACCGCCTCGTACCCGAGCGCGCGCACCTTGGCGAAGGTCTGGCGAATGTCGTCTGGGGTTTTGGCATAGTCGCGCACCGTAAACAACTGGGCGCCAATCGCTGAAGTAGGCATCGGGTCTCCTGTGTCTTGCTGAGTTTTGCGCAATATAGCCGCCGTCCCGCCTAACGTCAATTCAGCCGGATCACGCCCCATCGACGAAGTACTCTTTGGTCCCCTTGGCTTGCACGGCGTCGCCGATTCGGTTTAAGGCGTGGACGTACGCGGCCGTGCGCGGCGCAATGCCCTGCGCTTGGGCAATGGCCCAGATGTGCTCGGACTCCGCGACCATTTTCTGCTTGAGCCGCTCGTTGACCTCATCTAAGGTCCAGTACAGACCTTGGCGGTTCTGCACCCACTCGAAATAGCTCACGGTCACGCCGCCGGCGTTGACCAAGATGTCGGGAAATACGACCACGTCCCGCTGCCGCAAAATCTCGTCGGCCCCCGATGTGGTGGGGCCGTTGGCCAGTTCGTACACCGCCTTGGCCCGAATGCCGCGGGCGTTGGCCTCGGTGATCTGGTTTTCCAAGGCCGCTGGCGCCAAAATATCGACGTCGAGCGCGAGCAACTCCTCGTTGGTGATGGTCTCGTGCTCGACGATGCTGCACACCGTATCCTCGCAGTACACCGCCTTGAGGGTGCGGGTCGAATCCTTGAACTGGCGCACGCTGGGGATGTCGAGCCCTTCGCGCCGGTAAATGCCTCCTTTGGAGTCACTTACGGCCACGATCTTATACCCCGCATTGAAGAGCAACTCGGCGACGATGGCCCCGGCATTGCCAAACCCTTGTACGGCCACAGTTGTGGCGGCCGGCGATCCTCTAAATCCGAGCTTGGGCCAAGTGGCCTCAATGGTGAAAAAGGCCCCCATCGCGGTCGCTGTATCGCGCCCGAGACTCCCCCCCATGGTCAGGGGCTTGCCGGTGATGACTGCGGGCGTGATCTGCCGCTTGATAATGCTGTACTCATCCACCATCCAACCCATGATCATCTGATTGGTATAGACGTCCGGGGCCGGAATGTCGATGTCCGGGCCGATGAAGTCGGCCATGGCGTCGATGTAGCCCCGGCTGAGTCGCTCCAGCTCAAAATGGGACAGTTCCTTGGGATTGACCGTGATGCCGCCCTTGCCGCCGCCAAAGGGCAAATTGGCGACCGCGCATTTGAAGGTCATCCAAAAGGCCAAGGACTGCACCTCGTCGCTGGACACGTCTGGGTGGTAGCGGATGCCGCCTTTGGTGGGGCCGCGGGTGTCGTCGTAGCGCACTCGATAGCCCGGAAAAATGCGCAACGCCCCGTCGTCCATCCGCACCGGGATGGAGACTTTCAAACTCGATTTGGGCAACTTGAGCCGCTCGATCGCGTCCTCGGAAATAGACGCGTACGCAAGTGCTTCATCCAGCCGCTGGCTGGCGTCGCTAAACAAAGACATGTCATTCTCCTGTTATCCTGTTATTCGGGCCTACGAGGGCCAGAACCGCAAAACGATTTCGGTTGGTTTGGGGTGTGCTTGTACTTGTATGAACATATACGACGAAATAGAGCGGCGTCAATGAAAACTCGACTTCTTGCTTGCGGTCTAAAATCGCCTTAACCTAACGCGGTCAATCCTTTAACTTTCCCTACATCTCAAGGAGTTTTAACGATGCAAAAAGCATCCATCGTCGCGTTCGTCGGGCTGGTGTTGGCGTCCCCTCTAGCCGCCGAGCCGCTGGTAGAGGGGCGAGTGCGCCTTTCTTCGGGTGAAGTGGTGGCCGCCGCCCAAGTGATGATTTTCGATTTGGCGGCGTTGCAGCGCGGCCCGGTGGCGCAGGTGACGACCGATGCGGACGGGCATTTCGCGCTGCCGCTGGCGGCGTTGGGCGGCCCCGTGGTGCCGCAGGGGTTTGCGCTGGGGCAGAATTATCCCAATCCGTTCAATCCCTCGACGATTATTCCCTATCAGCTCCCCACGGCGACGCACATGCGGCTGGAGGTGTTCAACGTGTTGGGCCAGCGCGTGGCAACGCTGGTCGACGAAGAGCGGCCGGCCGGTTTGCACGCGGCGCGGTGGGACGCGACCGATACGGCCGGGCAGGCTGTGGCGGCTGGCGTGTACATCTATCGGCTGCGCGGCGCGGGCGTGGAGTTGACGCGGCGGCTGGTGCTGGTGGACGGGCAGGCTGGGACGGCGGCGGTTTCGGCAGCGGCTGGCGCGGCGGTCAGTGCGCCCTCCGAACCGACCGAGCGGACTTATGGTATCGTCGTTTCGGGCGCGGGCGTGGTGCCCTACGTGGATGCGGCCTTTGCGGTGCGGGCGGAGATGGGGCCGGTGGAGTTCGTGGTTCAATCGGTCGAGGAGTTGCCGAGGGGTAAAGCGTTGACCTGCGGTATGTTAGGCGATGTGAACAACGACGGACGAGTTGACTTAGGCGACGCGCTACTGGTGGTGGTGTTCAATCTCGACCCGTCCATTGTGGCTCCAAACAACGGCAATATCGGCTTAGGCGACGTCACCGACGATGGGCAGGTCAATCTCGACGACTTACTGGCGATTATGACCTATCTCGCAAATTCGTCGGATGCGTCCCTGCCGACGGGGATCGGGCAAACGGCAACGCGAGTGAACTGGGTGACTGGGCCGATACGCCGACTGACTGAGGATGTTGGGGTTGCAGCATATAGCGCAAATCCCGTTTGGTCGCCCAGTGGACAGTATATCTATTTCAATGCTGAGGTTGACGGCGATTCTGCTATGCGCTTCGTGGCAACGGAGGCGAACTGGTATGGCTCTTACGACATAAGTCAAGGGTTCAAATCCATCGCAAATTTCGTTTGGTCACCCAATGGACGGTATTTCGCTTTCGACTCCCTGCGCGATGGCAATCGTGATATTTATTTGTTCGATACGGAGACGGATACGGAGCATAGGCTGACCAACAACAGCGAATATGACGGAGAGCCCGCTTGGTCACCCGACGGAACACAGATCGCCTTTGTGTCTGGTCGTGGCGGCGGTGACGATTGGCTCTTCTATACGGACATTTACGTGATGGATGCTGACGGCGAAGATGAATACCTACGCCGGTTGACCAACAGCAACTCTTCCGGCACTCCTGCTTGGTCACCCGACGGAACACAGATCGCCTATAATGGAGCCGGGGCCTCTCTTTACGTGATGGATGCCGATGGCTCTAATGTGCGCGAGCTAACCTCCTGTGGAGAAAATCCCACTTGGTCACCCGACGGAAAGCAGATCGCCTATAATGAGCCGGGGATTTGCTTCGGCACCGCCGGCGGGGCTGCTGATATTCATGTAATAGATGCGGACGGCTCTAACGATTACCGACTGACCGACAACAAAGCACACGACGGAGACCCCGCTTGGTCGCCCGACGGACGAAAAATAGCCTTTGTGTCTGATCGCGATGGCGATTGGGACAATCAGGAGATTTACGTGATGGAGCTTCTGGGAAGCTGTCGGTAAAGCGGCAGCGCGGATGGGTGGTTTCGTTGCGTCGCCGCGCCCATCACCCCCGGTCCTGACGCCACGCCTAAGAAAGCCCGCGTCCGTCCTGTACACCAACCAGCCCCGCCGAGACCATATCGGCGGGGCTGGTTGCCTTTTAGCTCGCCCTCCTTGAATTACCTTTTTAACTGAAACACGGGCCTACGAAGGCCAGAACCGCAAAACGATATTTAGGAGGGCTAAACCCGAAGTCATCACTACCAGCAGAACTTTGATACTCCCCTTGAGTTCGGCAAGCTCGGCTTTAAGGTCGCTCTCAACCCGCGCAAGATCGGCTTTAAGGTCTCTCTCAATCCGCGCCATATCATCCTTTAAGTCCGCTCTCAACTCCGCAAGATCGGCCTTGGACGCGAGGTGATCGTACACGCCTTCGAGACGGGCTAGACGCTCTTCAATCGTCGGGGGCACGGTAGCCATAATCGATACGCTCCTTTCGTGGGAGGTGTGTCGCGGCAATCGCCAGCGACGCAGTGGAATGGCCTTTTTAGCGTAGGCATGAGCTTACGAGGGCCAGAAACGCAAAACGATATTCAGGAGGGCTAAACCCGAAGTCATCACTACAACCAGGATTTTGACGCTACCCTTGAGCTCGGCCATCTCGGCCTGCAAGCGCGCAATATCGTCCTTGAGACTGCTCTCAACCCGCGTAATCTCGGCCTGTAAGCGCGCAATATCATCCTTTAAGATGGCTCTCAACGCGGCAAGATCGGCCTTGGACGCGAGATGGTCATATACGCCTTCAAGACGGGCTAGACGCGCTTCAATCGTTGGGGGCACAGTCGCCATAATCGATACGCTCCTTTCGTGGGAGGTGTGTCGCGGCAATCGCCAGCGACGCAGTGGAATGACCCTTTCAACGTAGGCATGGGCTTACGAGGGCCAAAAGCGCAAAACGATATTCAGTAAAGCTAAACCCGAAGTCATCACTACAACCAGAACTTTGATGCTACCCTTGAGTTCGGCAAGTTCGGCTTTAAGGTCGCTCTCAACTCGCGCAAGGTCGGCTTTGGACGCAAGATGGTCATATACGCTTTCGAGACGGGCTAGACGCGCTTCAATCGTCGGGGGCACGGTAGCCATAGTCGATACGCTCCTTTCGTGGGAGGTGTGTCGCGGCAATCGCCAGCGACGCAGTGAAATGACCCTTTCAACGTAGGCATGGGCTTACGAGGGCCAAAAGCGCAAAACGATATTCAGTAAAGCTAAACCCGAAGTCATCACTACAACCAGAATTTTGACGCTACCCTTGAGCTCGGCCATCTCGGCCTGTAAGCGCGCCATATCATCCTTTAAGTCCGCTCTCAACTCAGCAAGATCGGCTTTGGACGCGAGATGGTCATACACGCCTTCAAGCCGGGCTAAACGCTCTTCAATCGTCGGGGGCACAGTCGCCATAATCAATACGCTCCTTTCGTGGAGGGTTTGGGGTGTTTTATGAACATACAGGACGCGATAGAGCGGCGTCAATGAACCGATCTCTTGCCCAAAAACCCCCGCACCCAGACCGCCGCGCCCACAGTCCCCAACCCCGCCAACCCCGCCATAACGCCCGCCGCCCCCTGCACTCCCCAAGCCTCGGCCAACGCCCCACTCTGCAAGCGGCCAAAAGGGCCGACGCCAATGGCCACGACCAAGGTGCTCATGGCTCGGCTCCGCATCTCGTCCGATGATTCCACCAAGATGATGCTGCTCTGCATAATGCTAAAGCCCGCCTGCCCCAACCCAGAGCAAAACAGCATCAGCAAGGCGAGGCCAAAGGTTCCGCTCGCGGCAAAGGCCACAACGCCCGCACACGAAAGCAACGAGCCTGCGACAAAGAGCCATTCGTTGCTCAGCTTCCTGCGGCTTAGTTGGACCGCGGCCAAGCCCACAATCGCTCCCCCCCCACTCGCCGCGCCCAACCACCCCATGGCTTCCGGGCCGCGCCCAAAGACATCCCGCGCAAAAACCGGCAGCAAGTTCATGTACGGAAAAGCCCAGACATTCATAAAGATCGTGACGAGAAAGACCCCGAATATCGGCGCAGAGGCCCGCATACTGGCCCAGCCCTGCCGCCCGGCCCAGCCCGCCGCCCAAGTACCCGCACCGGGCGCCTTGGAATCGGTCTTGAGGCCGGCCAACAAAACCAGCGCCACAGTGCCGAGCCCAACCAACACCAATAAGGCACCCAAGCTGCCATAAGCCGCGGTGACATAGCCCGCCGCTAAGGGGCCAGCAATGCGCGTCCCCCCCTGAATGACGTTTTCCAGCACCATGGCATCGACCGTGCGGGCCTTGCCGACCAGATCGGGCACCATGCTGCGCCGAGTCGGCCAATCCAACGCCCAAGAGGTGCCCAACACCAGCGACACCAGCGACAAATGCCACAATTCGAGCCGGTCGCAAAAGAGCAACAACGCCAACAACCCCGTCCCCAGCACATTGACCAACTGCAGGGTCCAAACGATGGAGCGCCGCTTAAAGCGGTCCGTAATCACCGCGCCGAACAACCCCATAATCAGCAGGGGGATCGCTCGGTAAAAGCCGATGACTTGGACCCACCACGGGGAATTAGTCAGCTCCAAAGCCAGCCAGCCCAGCGCCAGCATTTCCATCCACATGGCCTGCCACCACAGGCCATTGGCCAACCACAGGCGCACAAAATCGCCATTGGCCAAGGGTTCGAGCACGGTCCCTTTGACGCGCCTGAGCCTGCTGAACATCGCTCTCTTGCCTGTATTTAGGACTGGATTCCCGCCCCGGCTAACGAGGCGGATTCAATGGGGGCGAGGATTGGGATGCGGAAGCGGGAGCTGGGAAAAGCCGGGCCTAGGGGGCTTCGCGCTCTTCCGACTGCGGGACATTGCCGTTGGCTTGGGGAGCGGCGGGCGACGCCTCTTGCTCTTGATGGGGCCTAGGGGGAAGCTCTATCCCATTCTTTGCGAGCAAGTCGCGCAGTTGGTCGCCGTCCATCACCTCGTTTTCAAAGAGGATCTCGACGACGTCCTCCAGCGCCGGGCGATGCTCGGTGAGCAGGGCCTTGGCCCGCACGTACCCCGCGCCGATGATGCCCTTGATCTCTTCGTCGATGAGCTTGGCCGTCTCGTCGCTGTACGCGCGATCGGCCGGGATCATGCCCAGCATCTGTTGCGAGCGGTCCGCGCGGTGCGCGACCAAGCCAATGCGCTGGCTCATGCCAAACTCTTTGACCATCCGCTCGGCCATTTGCGTCGCCTGCTGCAAGTCGTTGGCCGCGCCCGTGGATATTTCGCCAAAGACTATTTCCTCGGCCGCCCGGCCCCCCAAAATCGCCGCCAAGGAATCCTCCAACTCTTCCTTGGTCATTAGATAGCGATCTTCCAGCGGCATATTCAGGGTGTAGCCCAAGGCGGCGATGCCCCGCGATACAATGGAGATTTTCTGCACCGGATTGGCTTCGGGCAAAATCTCGCCGACGATGGCGTGCCCGGCTTCGTGGTACGCGACGATTCGGCGCTCCTTCTCGTTGAGCACCCGGCTTTTGCGCTCCAGCCCGGCCACCGACCGCTCGACCGCCTCTTCCAACTCGGCCATGGTGATGGAGTTTTTATCGCGCCGCGCGGCCAACAGGGCCGCTTCGTTGACCACATTGGCCAAGTCCGCGCCGGCAAAACCCGGCGTGCGCACGGCCAGTTTGTGCAAATCGACGTCCGGGGCCAGCTTGACCTCCTTGGCGTGAATCTGGAGGATGGCGGTGCGCCCCTTGACGTCGGGCCGGTCCACGGCCACGGTGCGGTCGAAGCGGCCGGGGCGCAGCAAGGCCGGGTCGAGGATTTCCGGCCGGTTGGTCGCGGCCATGATGATCACCCCGGCGTTGGTGTCAAAGCCATCGAGCTCGGTGAGGAGCTGGTTGAGCGTCTGCTCGCGCTCGTCGTGGCCGCCAAAAGAGCCGGCCCCCCGGGCCTTGCCCAAGGCGTCGAGCTCGTCGATGAAGATGATGGCGGGGGCGTGTTTTTTGGCCTGTTCAAACAAATCGCGCACCCGGGCGGCCCCGACCCCAACGAACATCTCGACAAAATCCGAGCCGCTGAGCGAGAAAAAGGGCACGCTCGCCTCGCCGGCCACGGCCTTGGCCAACAGGGTCTTGCCCGTGCCCGGGGACCCCACCAGCAAGACTCCGCGCGGAATCCGGCCGCCGAGGGCCTGAAAGCGCTCCGGGGTACGCAAAAACTCGACGATCTCCAGCAGCTCTTCTTTGGCCTCGTCAATGCCCGCCACATCGTCGAAGGTAATGCCCGTGCCCTTCTCCATGTACACCTTGGCCTTGCTCTTGCCAATGGACATCAGGCCACCGGACCCGCCGCTCAGGCGCCGGGCGATGAACAGCCAGATCCCCACGAAGATCAGCGCGGGCAAAATCCACGACAAAAGCTGGGTGAACCAATTGTTGCTGGGCCGGCGGGTAAACTCGACTTGATGCTCTTCGAGCAAGGCGATGAGCTCGGGATGGTCCATAATAGCGGTGCGGAAGCTGATCTCTTGGCCATCGACACCGGCGCGACCGTGGATGTACTCGCCGCTAAAGGTACACTCCGTGACCTGCCCGCTTTTGACCAACGCCAAAAACTGGTTATACGGAAGCGTTTCAACTGGGTTGGCGAAATAGTTTTGCAGACTCAGGAGCAGGAGCAGCGTGAGAACGGCGTAGGCAATGGAAAGCTGGGTCTTTTTCTCGAGTTTCATGCACTATTCCAATGCTAAGACGCGCTCTTCCACCCCCGGGGCGCACGGGCAAAAGAGCCTTAATTTTGCGGTTTTGAAGATAGCCGGCCGCCTAGACCCGGTCAAGGTGAGGGGCGGCTAGCCGAGCAAGCCGGGCGTTTCTAATACTTCCTTGAGCCGCGCGAGGAATCGGGCGCCCAGCGCGCCATCGACGACCCGGTGATCCGCGGCCAGCGTCAAGGTCAGTTGCGGCCGCACGGCAAAGGCGTCGGCCCCGACCGCGACCACCCGGTTTTCTATGGCCCCGACGGCCAAGATCGCCACTTGGGGCGGGTTGATGATCGCGGTAAAGCGGGAGACGCCGAACATCCCCAAGTTCGAGATGGTAAAGGTGCCGCCCAGCATGTCGTCCGGGCGCAACTGGCCGCGGCGCGCCGCGTCGATCAGGCGCGTCCCTTCCGAGGCGATTTCCTCGATCGTCTTGTCGGCCGCGTCGCGCAGGACCGGAACCACCAAGCCCTGCTCGGCCGCCACGGCAATGCCGACGTTGATTTGGGCGGCGTAGCGGAAGTGCCCCCCTTCTTCCAAGCTGTTGACGCGGGGGAATTCGCCTAGGGTGCGGGCCGTGGCTTTGACGATCAGATCGTTGAAGGAGATTTTTTTGCCCTCTAGCTCGTAGCCGGTGCGGAATTGCTGCAACCACACGGCCGATACGTCCATGCTGAGGTGGATGTGGGGAATTTGTTGGTAGCTGGCCGTCAGCCGCTCGCCAGCCACTTGCTCGGCGCGGCTCAGCTCAACGCGCCCCTCGGCGACCGGAGCTGGGGCCGGGGCCGGCTGAACGCGCTCGACCAAAGTTAGCACATCCGCGCTGACGATCCGGCCGCCGGGGCCACTGCCGCTGATGCCGGACAGGTCGAGGCCGTGCTCGACCGCTATTTTTCGCGCTTTGGGCGAGGTCTTGTGCGGCCGGCGGCCGGCGGAATCAGCCGCGGGGGCCGGCGGCGCGGCTGGGGTTGGCGGCGAAGCAGCCGCCGGCACCGGGTCGCTCGGCGCGGCCGCGCTGTACGAGCTGATGTCCTCGTCGGCCGCGGCGATGACGCCGATTGGGGTCGATACCGGCACTTCCTCGCCGGGCGGCACCAGAATTTTGCGCAGAACCCCAGCGGCCTGCGCCTCAACCTCCATGGTCACCTTGTCGGTGGCGATTTCCAACAGGGCTTGGCCCTTTTGCACCTCTTGGCCCTCTTCTACCAACCAAGCGCTGATTGCGCCGCTTTCCATGGTCAATCCCAACTTGGGCATGACGATCTCAGTAGCCATAGCTCTCTCAGTCTAATCAGTCTAAAGAATATAACAGCGGGCTTGTAAGATAATTGGCGAGAAAACTTGGTCAATGCAGCGCGGGGCGGGCGCGGGCTTTCGTTCCACCGAGCGGCCGGCTATATTGACCCGCTCTCGCTTTCTCCTCACCCACGCACGACGAGCGGACCTTGGCGATTACCCGCGACTTTACGGCGACGACCTTTGTCGTCCACGAGGGGGCCACCCTGTTGTTGTGGCACAAGAAGATGCAGGCTTGGCTGCCCCCGGGCGGCCACATTGACCCGGGCGAATTGCCCGAAGAAGCCGCCCTCCGCGAAGTGCGCGAAGAGACCGGCCTGACCGTTGAGTTGTTGGGCCGCCCCGAGCAATGGGGGCCGGTCGCCGTCCTCCACCGCCCCGCGTGTATCCTCTTAGAGGATATCGAACCGGGGCATCAGCACATCGACCTGATTTACTTTGGCCGCGTAGTAAGCGGACACGCCCGCATCAATCCCCGCGAATCCACCCACTTGCGCTGGTGCGACCACGCGGCCTTGGGCGATGCGGCTATCGCCGAGGACATCCGCATCCTCGGACGCCGCGCCCTTGCCTCCATAGAAGCAGGCGATTGTGGCTAGGACGGCCTTGATTTACCACCCGGACGCCTTGTTGCACGACCCGGGCGCGGGGCATCCCGAGCGCCCGGCCCGGTTGGAAGCCATTGTCCAGCAGCTAAAAGACCAAGCGCTTTGGGACGAGGTTTTGCACCTGCAGCCGCAGTTAGCACCGCGTCGCGCCCTGCTCAGAGCGCACTCGCCCGCTCACTTAGACCAAGTCGCGGCCCTCGCCCGCGTCGAGCGGCCCATCTACGTCAGCCAAGACACGGCCGCCTCGCCCAACACGCACCGCGCCGCCCTGCTCGCGGCGGGGGCACCCCTAACCGCCATCGACGCTCTGCTCGCCGGCCGCGCCGACCATGCCTTCTGCTGCATGCGGCCCCCGGGCCATCACGCCGAAGTCGAGCAAATCATGGGCTTTTGCTTCTTTAACAACGCAGCGGTTGCCGCCCACTACTTGCGGGCCGAATGCGGCTGCGACAAAGTCGCGATCATCGACTGGGATGTCCATCACGGCAATGGCACACAGCACATCTTTGAGGCCGACGGCTCGGTGTTTTTTTGCAGCATCCACCAAGCGCCCCTCTATCCGGGCACGGGCGCGGCCGACGAGCGCGGGCAGGGCGCGGGCCGAGGGCAAACCTTGAACATCCCGGTGCCGGCCGGCAGCACGGATGCCGAGTACCTCGGCCACTTTACCGACACCATCATTCCAGCCCTAGACCAGTTCCAACCCGATTTCATCCTCCTATCGGCCGGTTTTGACGCCCACCGCCGCGATCCCCTCGGGCAAGTTCTGCTCAGTGCAGAGGGCTATGGCGAGCTAACCGAGCTGGTGCTCCAGCTCGCCACCCGCCACTGCGAGGGCCGCCTCGTCTCCCTGCTAGAGGGCGGGTACGACTTGGAGGCGACCGCGGCTTCGGTGGCGGCTCACCTGAGTGCCTTGCTGGCGGCTTGAGGCTTGGTAAATACGTAAATCGCGACTTGGTACTCGATGGAATTCCACGTCTCGACCTGCATTTCTCGCCGCTGACTATAGCCTTGGGCCACGAGCCGGGCGACGAAGGCGGCTGCGTCCTTGCGCTGGGGGTCTCCGAGATAAAAGCGGCCGCCGGGCAACAGCAGCGCGTGTAGGACGCGCTCTAGATAGCGGTGGTTCTTCTTTTCGTAGAGGATGTCCGATCCCACCCAGCACTCGCGCGGCGTCCCCACGGGATTGCGCCAGTCCAAATAGGCCACCCGATGGGTGTGCCCGACCCGGTTGCGCCGGGCATTGTGAGCGGCGAAAATCAGCGCATCCTCCACGAAGTCAGTCGCTTCGACGCGCCAACCTAACTTGGCTAAGGCAAGGCCGACCAGCCCCAAACCGCAGCCCAACTCGCCGGTCCAACCTTTGGGGATCGGCTCCTCGGCGCGGCAAAACCACTGGGCCATGGCCCACGCGGTCGGCCACAGCTCGGCCCAGTAGGGAAAGCGCTCTACCCGCTGGAGCCGCCCCTCGCGCTCGATCATGCGGTCCACCAAGGCATCTACATCGCCGACGGTCGTCATCTGCAACGCGCAGCCGGTTGCCAAGGTGCGGCTCACCTGCCGAGTGTCGTACTTGCGCAGGGTGCGGCGAAGCTGCCGGTCGCCATAGTGCTTCACCGCGGCCGGGTTATCCGCTGCTTGGCCGCGGCAATGCGCTCTTCGTTCATAGCCACGGTGTGGTTGTCCGCTGCCGACAAGCTGCCCTGCGGATAGTACGGCTGTTTGTACAAGGGGTACGCTTCGCTGCGCAGGTGGGCCAAGGTGTGGTGGCCGGTGCGCCGCTGGCGGGCGTACCGCAAGGCCCCGATATCGACTTCGGCGACGACGATTTTTTCGCCCGGCCCCGGGTCGGCTTGGGCGAGGATGCGGCCGTCGAAATCGACCGCCATTGAGCCGCCCGGCCAAGAAAAGGGGGGATAGTGCCTCAACTCGGCCCCTTGGTTGGCGGCCAGCACATACGCGGTATTTTCCAGCGCCCGACAGCGGTTGACCGTGGTCCACCAATCCAGCGGCGGGGTCGCCCCCCACGGGTCCATATAGGCCGAGACGCGGACGAGGACTTCGGCGCCGTGGGCCGCGAGCTGGCGCAACGGCTCGGGGAAGAGCCAGTCGTAGCAGATGGCCGCGCCAATGCAGCCGATGGGCGTTTGGGCCACCGGGAACAGCTCGGCGTCGTAGTCGGCCAAGTCGTGGGGGCTGGCGTGGACTTCCCACGGAATCCACGGGTTGACCTTGCGGTACTTGTACCACAGCCCTTCCGGCCCGAGCAAGCAGGTCGCGTTGAACACCTTGCCCGGCCATTGCGGATCCTCTTCAAGAAAAGTGGCCGTTTGGATGTACACGCCCAATTCGCGGGCTTTGTCTGCCAACCGGGCCGTGTGCTCGTTGGGCACGGGCACGGTCAACTTGGCCAGCAAGCTCTTGGCGGTGGGATAAATGGGCGCGGCGTGGCCAAATTCGGGAAAGGCCAGCAACTTGACGTCCATAAACGGCCCATAGCCTTCAACGGCCATATCGACCATTTCGACCATGCGTACGGTGTTGCGAGCCATTTCAGAGCGGTCGGTGGGATTGGGCTGGGCCACCTGACAGGCGGCCACCCCATAGCGCAATTTATCGTCCATGGGGGGTTCGCTTCGTCTTCCACGCTTTGGGGGTTCCGCGCCGCTGCTCGATCAGCTCGGCGACGACGCTGACCGCGATCTCAGCCGGGGTATCCGCCCCGATGTTGGCCCCAATCGGCGCGAAGACCGCGTCCAAGCGCAGCGGGTCGCCCCCGCGCGCGGCGATCCGCTGCCACAAAATGAGCTTCTTGCGCTCGCTGCCCAGCATGCCGATGTAGCGCGCCGGCGTCTTGATCGCCGCTTCGACGACGACTTCGTCGTGCTGGTGCCCGCGCGTGGCCGCGATGATGTAAGACTGGGCGTCGATGGGCAAGCGGGCGAATACCTCCTCCATGCCGGCGACCAAACACTCGTCGGCCAGCGGATGGCGCGTGGAGTTGGCAAACCCCGGGCGGTCGTCGATGAGGACGACGCGAAAGCCCACGTTTTTGGCCAACGCGCAAATCTGCCCGCCGACGTGGCCGCCGCCAAAGACATAGAGTATCGGTTCGGGCAAGAACGGCTCGATAAATACCTCCGCGCCCTCGCCCACCGCGCAAACGAGGCCGCGCTCGCGCCCGAGCACCTGGGGCAAGCGCTCCTCCACTTGGCGATCGGCGGCGGGCGTGCCCAGCGAACCGCAGGCGCTGCCGTCGGCCCCGAGCCACAACCGCCCTTCCCCGGCCGAGTCAAACCGGCGTTTGAGCAGCGTGGCCAACGCGCAACCGCGCCGCGCCCGCCGCGCCGCTAGCACTCGGCCATAGAAGTCGGCCTGCGCGTCCGGCTCGATGACTTCGGTGTAAATCCGCACGCTGCCGCCGCAGTTTAAGCCGCTCTCCCCGGCTTGTTTTTCCGTCATGGTGTAGCGCAAAAGCTGGTTCTCGCCGGTCTCCAGCGCGGTGCGGCCCGCGCTCAAGACCTCGGCTTCGAGGCAGCCGCCGCCGATGGTCCCGACTACGTCGCCTCGCTCGGCCACGATCATTTTGGCCCGCTCGCTCATGGGGATCGAGCCGGTGCTCCACACGAGCGAGGCCAACGCCAGGCGCTCGCCCCGCTCCTTGCGCCGCACAATTTCGCTGAGGATGTCGTCCATAATCACTCTGGCCAGTGGTCTAACTCGCGCTGGTAGTCGGCCGGCGTGTCCATGTCGGTTAGGATGGCCGGCTCGGCCACCGGCAGCTCGCACGTATCTTCGGGATGGCCCCGAGTCACCGCGTTCAATCCCACGCCCGGCCGCAAGGCCAAAATTTCCGCCCGATAGGCGTTGCCGATCAACACCGGATGGCCCCTTTTGCCGTGGGTCGTGGGGATGATGATGCCAGCGTCGCGCTGGTGTCTCCGCTGCAACACCTGCGCGACGACGGCTTTGCTCAGCCGCGGTTGATCGCCGAGGCAAATCAAGTAATCGGCCGCTCTGTCCACCGCCCGCACCCCGCACTGCACCGAAGAGAGCATGCCCGTTTGATAGCGAGTGTTGACGACCCAACGGACCGGATGAGCAGCCAATACCGGGGCGACCTCTTCAGCGCGGTGGCCGAGCACGACCACCACCTCATCGAGCTGCGGCCCTACTGCCGCGGCAACCCATTCAATGGCCGCCCGGCCCCCCAAGGGCAACAACTGCTTGAGCGGCCCCATGCGGGTGGACATGCCGGCCGCCAAAATGATGCCGGCCACCCGGCCCGTTTCATTGGTTCGCATCGGGTTCAATCTACGTCCACCGGCCCAGCGCGCCAGTGTTCACGACCCCAGCCGACGACCGGCGAGCGCGCCGCTGGCCCAAGCCCATTGGAAGTTAAAGCCCCCCAAGTCCGCGTGAATGTCAACCATCTCGCCGGCAAAGTACAGCCCGGGCACCAAAAAGGATTCGAGCGTTGCGGGATTGATGTCCTCGGTGCGCACGCCCCCGATCGTCACTTCGGCGTAGTCAAAAGGGCGCGGGCCGCTGACCGCGATCGGCCAACTCGTCAGGCACTGGGCGAGCTGCCAGCGCACCCGCTTGCCGAGCCGCTCGACCCGCTGCGCCGCGTCGATCCCCAAGTGGGCCAACAGGGGCCGCACCAATTTGCTGGAGAGCAGGCCGGCAAAGCTCAGGTCGAGCGAGCGGTGGGGATGGCGCTGCCAGCGCGCTTTGAGCAATTGGCTGATCGCTTCTGGGCCGCGGCCGGGAAAGAAGTTGACCCGCAGTACGGCCGGCTGCGGCCCCAACTCGGGCACCAAGCGAGCGCTGAGATTCAATATGGTAAACCCAGAGACCCCGTATTTTGTAAAGAGCAAGTCATCGGTATCAACGGCCTCGCCCCCGCCCTTGAGCGCGACGCGCACTTCGGCCCGGACTTTGAGCCCCTGCATGCGGGCGAGGTATTTTTCCGGGCTTATTAGCGGCACCAGTCCGGGCTTGAGCGCGGTGAGCCGATGGCCCAGCGCCGCGGCCAAGCCCAAGCCCGACCGGTCGGCTCCCAAGCGGGCCAAGCTGACGCCGCCGCTGGCCAATATCACGCGGCCGGCGGTATAGTGCCGCCCTTCGGCGTCGCCCAGTGCAAAGCGCGGCGAGCCAGTCGCACAGCGCAGGCGGACCACCTTGGCATGGGTTTCGACGCGGACCGCTAGGCAGCGCATGCGGTCCGCGAGCAAATCGACGACCGCCTGCGCTTGACCCGACACCGGAAAGAGACGCTGCCGCTTCTCTTCGCGGAACTCGATCCCTAAATCGGCAAAAAACGCCACGGTCTCTTCGGTGCGGAATTGGTCGAGCGCGCAGCGGACAAAGCGCGGCTGCGTGCCGTGGTAGTGCTTGAGGTCGTCCGCGGCCCTATTCGTCAGGTTGCAGCGCCCATTGCCGGAAATCAATATCTTTCGCCCCAATTTTCCGCTGCCTTCGAGCAGGGTCACCCGCTCGCCGGCCGCGGCCGCGACAATGGCCGCCAGCATCCCGGCGGCCCCGCCGCCAACCACTATGCAATCCCTTGATTTCAAGGCGACTTCATTGGCTAAAGTTATTGTAAAAACAACAAGATAGAACGGTTTTGTTCCCCGGTCAAATCGAGGGCCTTTCGCTTGACATGCCCTGGTTTATTCTCTATGTTGATTTACTTTGAAAAAATTAAAAACGCGCTACGTCAGGACATTCCATGACAGACCTCACAGGGGCGACGACATCCGCTAGCCAAAGCCAACCCTCGATTCTTCCCGCGCTTGGCGAAGAAGTCGAAACCTCGATCCGCAAAGAGGGTATTTCCTTTGTATTTGAGAGCCGTTCCGTCTCTGCCGTCGCCCAATTCATCTACACGCCCATCGATGGAACCTTCGCCGATATTGAGCTAGAAGTCAACAAGGGCAACCCGATCAAGCCGGCCGAAGGCGGCGGAATTGCCGTGGAAATGGGCGGCTCCACTTGGCCGCCGGATAGCGAAGAAGTAGAGCGGCACCTCATCTCCTGCGAGCAAATCGGCGATTGCGTCGAGGCCCGCTGGCAGTGGAAGTTAGGGGAGGAACAAGCCAACTTCCTCTACCGCTTCCGCATCAGCGGCAAGTCCCTCGTCGTGGAAATCGAGGGCGGGCACGGCAAGGGCACTGGCCTTTCGCTCGGCCGCGTCACCGGGGCCTTGCATCCGCGCCTGATCACCATTCCCTACTTCAACTTAGGCGACAACTATCCGCGCATCCTCTGCACGGCCGGCTACTTCTTATCGAGCTTTGTGGATTGGCACGGCTCGCGCGCTTCCAGCCTGTACGCCCCGTCCGAAGCCGAGTCCCAGCGCTCGGTCCAACTCAACGGCGGCTGTAGCTACGCCAGCCAAGGCCGCGGCCAGCGCAGCGATTTGCAAGAGCACTGGCTGATCACGGTCTCCACTCAACACCAAGAAGTGCTCCCGACGTTTTCCCCGGTCGAGGCCGGGCCGAGCGAAACGCTGGCGGATTGGGCTTGGTACAATATCCCTTACATCGATGCGTCCCAAGAAAGCTATGTCGAGCTCTACGAGAATATGCGCCGGCTCAAGCTGATGGGCGTCGATCACCTGCTGATCAACCACCCCAGCGAGACTTGGCACGACGGCGACGGCCATGCTACGCTCGCGGTGGAAGGGGCCGCCGCAAAAGGCGGCACCGATGCCCTCGCCGAATACCTCGAAGCCCTGTCCGATCTGGGCTACAAAACCAGCCTCCACGTTGGCTACCGCCACATCGGGCAGCCCGATATGGCCGCCCAACTCGCCAACGGCAGCCCAACTCCGACCGGGCCGGGCCTCTATTTGTTTAAGCCGTCCCAAGCACTGGCGCGCGCCCCCGAACACGCACGCACCCTCAGCGGCAAATACCCCTGCGACGCGCTGTACGTAAGCGAACACGCCGAGCTTCCGCCTTGGGAATTCAACGACTTAGGCGACCACTTGGTGAGCAGCCATGCCCGGCAACAGGGCGTCCTCCGCTCCCAAGCGCAAGCCGGCCTAGCCATCGGGAGCGGCGGCAACCACTGGTTTTACGCCGGCGTCCTAACCGGCTACCTCGCCCGCATGGTCGGGACCAACCCCAGCCGCATCCCGCCGCTGGTGGACTTCGACCTGCACAACCTGCACCCCCTAGAGACCGATGCGGGGCTGGGCACTATCGACCAGTACTTTGCCGGGCACATCCCCCAAGGCGAAAAACACAGCCGCAGCGCTTACCTCGCCCGCTATCTCGCCGCGACCGCGGCCTTTGGCCACGCCTGCCTGCTGCCAGACCAGCTAGAGTGGGGCATCGCTTCTACGGTCAAGGCGTACTACATGCTGTACGCCCTGCAAAAGCGCTATCTCCGCGTCCCGGTTCGCTCCATTGACTACTACCACAACGACCAGTTTTTGGCCACCAACGACGCGCTGCTTTCCGGCGCATTCGTCCAAGGACAGGTGCGGGTGATCTACGGCAATGGCCTCGAAGTCTATGCCAACCTCGGCTGGGAGCAGCCTTGGACCGTCCACCGGGGCGATGCCGCGTATCACCTTCCGCCCGGCTCGTTTTGCGCTTGGCAGGACTCCGCGCTGCTGGTCTATTCGGCCGACGCCGGCGCTGGCCCCATTGACTATGCCTCTTGCGAGGACTATTTGTTCGTCGATACCCGCGGGCAACGGGGGCAATTTGGCCCGGTCGAGCTCGACGGGGCCGCCGTCATTAAGGAGCGCAAATGGGAAATTGACGTCGTGCCCTTTGGCTGCCGAGCCGATATCGCAATTGACGTAAGCCAGTACTGGCCCGACCGCAAACTGCCTCGGTTGCGCCTTTTGGCCTTCAAGTCCGAGGACGAAGCGCCCGACATCTACCGCGCCGACATGGAAGGGGCTCGCGTCCGCTTCAAGCCGCTCGAGGATGTGGTCGTCTATCGCATCGCCCTGCCGGAGTGGATGGTCGAACCCGGCCGCTAGCGCTTTGTCCGCTCCGTCCGCCCCCTTTCTCCAAGCCTGTCGGGGCCAAGTGCCGGCAACGCCTCCCATCTGGATCATGCGCCAAGCCGGCCGCATCCTCAAGCCCTACCGAGCGTTGCGCCAGCGGCACGGCTCGCTGCTCACCCTTTTCAAAACCCCAGAGCTGGCCGCTGAAATTACCCTCATGCCGGTCGAGTTGCTCGGGGTTGATGCGGCCATCCTCTTTACCGACCTCGTGACCCCCCTAGAAGCCCTCGGCTGCGAGCTGACCTACGCGCCCGGCCCGGTGTTCGCCCGCCCGGTCCGCTCGGCCGCGGACGTCGACGGCCTCCGCAACCCCGTTCCCGCCGCCGACCTCGCTTACGTCTTGGAAGCCGCCCGGCTCGCGCGCACCGCCCTGCCGCCCGCTGTCCCGCTCATCGGGTATGCCGGGGGGCCTTTTACCTTGGCGACTTGGCTGGTGGAAGGAAGCCATGCGAAAGACTTTCCGGCTTTTCGCCGCATGATCCACCACAACCCCGCCCTCGCCCACCGGCTCCTCGACCTGCTCAGCCGCCTCGTCGGCCGCTTCTTGCGCGCCCAGCTCGAGGCCGGTGCCCAAGTCGTCCAGCTCTTCGACACGTCCATTGGCTTGCTGTCGCCGGCGCAATTCAACGAATTCGCCCTGCCCTACGTCCAGCGAGTTTGCCGCAGCCTCGCCCCCCTGAATGCGCCGATCATCTACTTTCCGCTGGCCGGGGCGCAAAACCTAGCGAGCTTTGGCCAGGTCGGTGCGCACGTCCTCAGTCTCGATTGGCGGATCGATTTAGCGACCGCTTATGGGTTGTTCGGAGATACCATGCCCTTGCAGGGCAATCTAGACCCCTGCGCCCTCTACGGCTCGGACGCGAGCATTGCGGCAGCCGCCCAGCGCATTCTAGCGCAGGCCCGGGGCCGCCCCCACATCTTCAACTTGGGGCACGGCGTCTATCCAGACACGCCTTGTGAAAAGGTCAAATTGTTGGTGGATGTGGTCCACCAGTCAGGGGACAGCCACTAGACAGCCACTAGATGGAACGCGTGGAAGGGCAGGAAAAAGGCATGACGCGGCGGCACACCTTTTTTTGTATTAACAAAGAGCGGCACACGGCTTCGTCCAAGGTCATCAACGCCCAGCGCAAGGAGATTAGCATTTTCGGCCGGCGAGTGCGCGGCTGGATCGTGACCACCGAAGAGCCGGTCATCGACAAGCCCATCTCCCTCGACGAATCAACGCAAGGCACCATGCCACACCGCGACCCGGAATGAGATACTAGTCGTCAGCGCCCCCAAGAGAATTTGTTTTCCAACCAAGTGCCGATTTCTCGCGGCGGGTCGTTCCACTCCTCGCCCGGGCCGAGAAACTGGCCGCGAACATCTTGGCTGGCGTCAAAGCCCGACCACAAGTCTGGGAACTGGTCGCGGATCAAGGTTTCTACTTGGTCGCAGATCCCTTGGGCATGGTAGGAAATCACTTCTTCGGCCTCGCGCTTGCCCAAGTCTTCGGTCAGATGCTTGGCCATTCCACTGCTGGCGACAAAGGTAAATTCAATCGCCGAGTCGCCGGTCAGCGTTAGATCAATGCGGTAGGCCGGATAGCTCAGTTTTAACCCCAGTACAGATAGCTGCAACTGCAACCACTCGGCTTCGGTGACCTCGCGGGTGCTATTCAGGGTGGCCCAGTCCAATTCGGCCCTACCCCCTAGGGGACTTAACAGAACCAACGCGAGGAGCGAATGGATCGCCGTGCGGCTCAATGACATTGCACAACCGCCTTTCAAACAGGAGCGCGCCCTCAGACTGCGGAGGAAAAATTCTCTTCGATAAAACGGACGATGTACCGAAACGAGACCAAGCCAACCGGCCGGTCGTCGTCGTCTAACAGCGGCACGTGGCGAAAGCCGTGAATGCTCATCAGATGCAGGGCGTGCTGCACGGCCGCATCGGCTCTGAGCGCGGTCGGGCGAGGCGTCATCAGGCTCTCCACCGCGATCTGGTCTAGATTGCGGATCAAGCCCGCCACTCGGTAGAGGAGGTCGCGCTCGGTAAATATGCCGATAAGCTGCCCGCCTTCGCCGGTCACCAACACGCAACCGACATGCCGCTCCTTGAGCAGGGCGATGACCTCGGCCAGCGAAGTACTAGGCACCACGCAGACCATCTCCTGCGGATTGAGCGCGGAAAGCGGCTCGGTAAAAATTTCCTTGAACTCCTCGCTCCCCCAATTTTGGTACGCTTCGCTCAGGCTCTGCCCGCACTCCTCGCAGAGGTCAACTCCAAGGATGTTGTCGTGGGAACACAAAGGGCAAATCAACGAACTTCCTCCTATTCGACGACCCAAGTATCGCCGGCGTTGAACAGCGCCGCGAGGTCGCCGGCGCCCCGCTGCTCGGTCGTCGCGGCGATTTGGTCGAACAACAACTCCGTGTAGGTCGGCCGATCTAGGGCGCGCAGCACGCCAAAGGGCAGCGGCAGCAACGGGTATTCCATCCGGCTGAGCATGTAAGCATAGCTGGCGTTTTCGCGCCCTTCGCGATGCACGACCAACTCGTCCGGGGCCACCGCGCCGAGGGCGACGACCTCGGGTTCCGTGCCGTTCATGCGGATGCCCCGGTCCCGATCCTTGCCAAAAACGAGGGGCTGCCCTTCCTCTAGGAATACGATGTTGTCGTCGCGCACATCCGAATCCGTGGTGTGTTCCCAAGCCGTGGGGTTGAGCACGACGCAGTTTTGGTAGATCTCGACAAAGGCCGCGCCGCGGTGTTCGGCCGCGCGCTTGAGCACGTAGCTCAGGTGCTTGGTGTTGGTGTCTTGCGTGCGGGCGACAAAGGTCGCTTCGGCACTCAGCGCCACGGATATCGGGTTGAGCGGATAGTCAATCGAGCCCATGGGGGTCGAGCGGGTGCGGTGGCCCAGCAGCGAGGTCGGCGAGTACTGGCCTTTGGTAAGCCCGTAGATCCGGTTGTTGAACAGAATGATCTTCAGATCGACATTGCGCCGGAGGCTGTGCAGGAGGTGATTGCCCCCGATCGACAGCCCGTCGCCATCGCCGGTGATGACCCAGACGCTCAAATCCGGGTTGGCCGTTTTGATGCCCGTGGCGATGGTGGGGGCGCGCCCGTGGATCGAGTGAATACCGTACGTATTCATGTAGTACGGGAAGCGGCTAGAGCAGCCGATCCCGGAGACGAATACGATGTTTTCGCGCGGGATCCCCGCCTCGGGCAGCATCTTTTGCATTTGGGCCAAAATCGCGTAGTCGCCGCACCCAGGGCACCAGCGAACCTCTTGGTCGGAAACAAAATCCTTGCGACTCAACCCCGTTTCTACAACGGCTTCGGCCATGTCTCTCTCCCTGCTTTAGCGCAACACGCGGCGAATTTTGTCGGCCACTTCCCGAATTTGGAAGGGGCATCCTTGGACCTTGTTCAGCTTGATCACGCGCACGGGAAAGTGCGCCTGCACCAACAGGGCCAGTTGGCCCAAGTTGAGCTCGGGCACCAACACTTGCTTGTAGCGGCCGAGCACCTGGCCGAGGTTGCGGGGAAACGGATTCAGGTAACGCAGGTGCGCATAGGCCACGTCGAGGCCCTCGCCCTGTACGTGCTCCACCGCGGCGCGAATGGCGCCATACGTCCCCCCCCAGCCCAAGACCAGCAGGTCCCCTTGCTCGGGGCCGCTCACTTCGAGCTCGGGCAGGGAATGAGCAATGCCGCGGATTTTGTCGGCCCGGACCTGGACGATGCGCTCGTGGTCTGCGGGCGCGTAGGACACATTGCCGGTCCCATCCTGCTTGCCCAAGCCGCCGATCCGGTGCTCCATGCCCGGCGTCCCCGGCAAGACCCAAGGCCGGGCCAAGGTCTGCGGGTCGCGCATGTACGGTTGGTAGCCAGCGGGATCGGCGTACGGCGCGGCCTCAATGGCGGCGATGGAATCTGGGTCCGGGATTTTCCACGGCTCGGAGTTGTTGGCCACGTACCCGTCGGACAAGAGAAAGACCGGCGTCATGTAGCGGACGGCCAAGCGGAAGGCCTCAATGGCCAGATCAAAGCATTCGCCCGGCGTGGCCGGCGCGACGACCGGGATCGGGCTTTCGCCGTTGCGCCCGTAGAGCACCTCCAGCAAATCGGCCTGCTCGGTCTTGGTGGGCAAGCCCGTGCTGGGGCCGCCGCGCTGGACGTCAATAACCACCAGCGGCAGCTCCATCACGACGGCCAAGTTGATCGCCTCGCTCTTGAGGGCGATCCCCGGGCCGCTGCTGGCGGTCGCGGCGAGGCTGCCGGCAAAGGCCGCGCCAATCACCGACCCCATAGCCGCGATCTCGTCCTCGGCCTGAAAGGTCCGCACGTCGAAGTTTTTCAGCGCGGCCAAGCCCTCTAGAATGGTGCTGGCCGGCGTGATGGGATAGGAGCCGTAAAAGAGCGGTTTGCCGGCCTTTTGCGCGGCCGTGACGAGCCCCAAGACCAGCGCCTCATTGCCGGTGATCCGCTTGTACACGCCTCGTTCAATGATCTGCCGCTTCGGCACCGAGATCTGGGTCTGAAAGGTCTCGGCCGTTTCGCCGTAGTAGTAGCCCGCTTTCAAGGCCCGCGTATTGGCCTCAACGACCTCGGGCCGGCCGGCGAACTTGGTCTGGTAAAACTTGAGCGTGTAGTCGAGCGGGCGGTCGAACATCCAGAACACCAAGCCCAAGACAAAGGCGTTCTTGCAGGTGTCCTTCGCTTGGTTGCTCATGCCCTCGATGTCGGCGAGGGCATTGCGGGTCAGGGTCGTCAGGGGCACTGGATGCACGTCGTAGCCGCGAAGGCTGCCGTCTTCGAGCGGATTTTTTTCGTACCCCGCCTTGCGGAGACCATTGCGGTTGAACGGATCGGTATTGACGATGAGGGTCCCGCCCGGCTCTAGATCGGACAAATTGGCTTTGAGCGCGGCCGGGTTCATCGCGACCAGCACTTGGGGCGAGTCGCCGGCCGTGTAGAGATCGTTGGCGGCAAAATTGACTTGGTAGCCGCTCAGCCCGGGGATGGTCCCGGCCGGGGCGCGGATTTCGGCGGGAATGTCGGGAAAGGTGCTCACATCGTTGCCCATTACGGCCGAAGTATTGGTAAACTGCCCGCCGGTTAGCTGCATTCCATCGCCCGAATCGCCGGAAAATGCAATGACTACCGATTGGCGCTCTTCTTGCGAGTGTTCTCGCTTATCCGTAGGTGCCAATACGGCGTCGATCTCGGCCATGCCCACGACCTCCTTACCCTGAAAAAGAAAAAAGCCCCGCTGTGCAGCGCATGCTCAAGCGCCCTCTCGGGTGCGGGCTATGCGCTCGGGGTCTGGCGGCAGGTTGTAGATGTCTTCGGGAAACTGATCGGTGAGAAAGCGGATGACCTCGTGCTGCGGCAAATTGCCCCGGATGCGGCCCTGTTCATCGACAACCGGCACGTTGCGGTAGTCGCCCGCGTTCATCAGCCGCAGGGCGCGGCGGATCGGCTGCTGGGCGTCCAAGCTGTGCGGATCGCGCGTCATCAACTCGGCCACCGGCCGCGCCCACGTCGCCGGCTGGTCCGCCACCTTGGTGAGTGCATCGCGCTCGGTAAAGATCCCCACCAAGCGGCCGTCCTCTTCCACCAGCACGGCGCTGACGTGTTGGTGGCGCATTTTCTTGAGGACTTCGGCGATGGGCTCCTGCGGCTGGCACACCGCGTACCCGTCCAAGTCCAGATGGCCGATGACCTCTTCTTGCAACTTCTGGACGACCCGCATTAGAAAGCCCCTTGCTCGGGGCTTAAATACCGCATGATTCACCTCGTTTATAGAGCATCTACAGTCGAAAAAGAAAGATAGATAGGAGCCATACATCCCGCAAGATAAGCAAGGTACGATGGTGCGACGGTTAGGGCGTCAAATTGACCACCCAATCCGCCGCTTCCCGCACCATGGGATGCTGGTCGGCGACGACGACCGTGACGCCCCGATCGACCAGCGCCCGCAGGGCTGCGGCCAGCGCCCGCACGTCTTCCGGGTGATCGCCGCTGGCCGGGTCGTCGAGGATCACCCAAGTGCGCTGGGAAGCTCGCGTTGATTCCAAGGCCAACCGCAGCCGCAGCCATTCCCCCCGCTCCAGCCCCTGCACCTCCTGCCCCAGCGTCCGATACCCGAGACCGCAGCCGACCGCGGCCGCTAGACGTTTGCAGATTGGGTCGTGCCGGGCGAAGTGGACGCACGCCTGTTCCAAGGTCATGCTCAACACATCGGCGATGCTCGCGCCGCGCAACGTCACCTCGCAGATTTTGTCTCGATACCGGCGGCCCTCGCAATCGGCGCACCCGACCGTTATATCGTCTAAAAAGCCCAAATCAAAGTGGCGTTGACCGCGGCCTTCGCAGCTCGGACAACGCCCCCCTGGCCGGTCCAACAAGAAGGCGTCCCGAGACCAGCCCTGCGCCGCGGCCACGGGCGCGGCCGCGTACAAGTCGGCCACGCGCTCGAAAAGGCCCAACCCCTCCAACACCGTGGCCTTGCCGCTGGGGGCCTCCACCGTTACAACGCGGCTGTTCCTCGGCACCCCGACCGCCGCGTACTGAACGGGCTGCCCTTGCAAAAGCGGCCGCAAGACCTCGCGTAGCAGGCGGGTTTTGCCACTACCGGAAGGGCCACAGACACAGGTCAACTTTCCGTGCGGCAGCTCAATGGCCAGCGGCCCGACCGCACCATCCCCGCGAAGGGCTAACGAGAGCGCGGCTTGCGCGGCGACCCGTTTTGGCGCGGCTCGCTCCCGCTCCAGTTCGGTAGCCGCCGCCCGCCGCACGTTCCCTTGGGCAAACGCCCAGACTTCGTCGGCGACCGCCACGAGTTCGGGCGCGTGGTCCAACACCAGCGCGGTATTGCCGCCCGCGACCAAGCGCCGGAGACTCGCCGCGATCGCGTCCAGCATCCCCCCGCTGCCCAAGCCCTCAAAAATGTAGAGGATGCCGGTCAGGCCGCTGCTGAGACAGGCCGCCAGTTGCAGGCGTTGCCACTCGCCCGTCGCCAGCGCTTCAAGGCGGCGGCTCAAGGGTAAGTTGCCCAACCCCAAGCCGCTGGCCTCGGCGAGCGCAGCCTCTACTTTGGCGTACTGGGCCAGCCAATCGCGCAACCGGCCCAAGGGGGCGTCCATGAGCTCGGCCATGGTGCGGCCGTGCAGGGTCACCGCCGCGCCCAAGTCGGCCGCGGCCAGCGGCTCGTACTGGCGGCCGCACTGGTCGCAGGTCGGCAACTGGTTCAAGTGCATCATCTCGCGGGTTCCATCGATCCAAACCACTGTCCGCCCCGAGGAAATGGACCGGCTCGTGCGCACGGCTTCCAAAAAGCGCACGCTTCCGTTTGGGTTGGGCACCAAGCGGTCCACCACGACGTGGACCTCGCGGTCGCCGGCCGGCCACGCCAGCCCATCGCCGGCCAACCGCTGGATCTGGCCGTCAATCGCCACCCGCGTAAACCCGGCCTGCACGAGCTGTTGCCCCATCTCTGCGCTCTGTACGGCCAAAGGAGCCAATACCAAACAACGGGCTTGGGGATGGACGCAGGCCACTGCGCGCTCGACCTCATCGGCCGCATAGCTGCGGCAGCGACCGCCGCATTCGAGGCAGTGCTGCTGGCCGTCTTCGAGCATGATCTGCGCCAACACATCCTCTAGCTGCAAGTAGTCGCCAACCGTGCGCCCGCGGCGCGGCCCCCCCAAGTAAATGGTCGGCGGCAACCCCGAAATCTCATCGACATCGGCGCGGCCCGTTTCGCCAACGCCCTCGCGCTCGGCCGGCGACAGGGCCTGCACGTAGCGCCGGCGGCTCTCGGCGTACAGGATGTCTAAGGCCAAGGCGCGGCGACCGCTGTGGCTGCGGCCGGTAAAGCAAATAATCCGGCCCAAGGGCAAGTCCATATCGACCTGGGCCAGACCGCCGGCCCGGGCACCGCGCACGCAGAGGGTCGCTTTCACGGGCTAGCCTGCATCATGGAATCGATTTTCGCCTGCAAGCGCGCGTCGTCCGGGTTTTGCGCGGACAAAAACGCCCAGTGGGCTTCTGCTTGGCGGAAACGCCCCGACCGCACCAGCACTTCCCCGCGCCGGTAGTGGGCTTGGACGTGATTGGGGGCGAGGGCGAGGGCCGCAGCAAAGGCATCGGCCGCGGCTTGGTCCGCGCCCTGCTTGGCATGAACCAAGCCGAGATTGAAATGCGCCCGGGCGTAGCCGGCATCGAGGGCGAGGGCTTGGCGGAAATGCGCGCTGGCGTCGCTCCATTGGCCGAGACGGTAATAGCACAGGCCGAGGTTGTTGTGCAGCCCGGGCGAGGGCCGGGCGCGCCCAAAGGCCGCAATCGCCGCCTCGTACTCCCCCGCCCCGAATAGCTCTAATCCGCGCCTGATGGCCGGGTCGCCGCCTTCTCGGCGCGCCAACACGGTCGCTAGGCCGGCCGCGGCCGGCGCAAACGACGGGTCAATGCGCAGGGCCGCGCGGAACATGTCCTCGGACGCCGCCCAATCCCCCCGGCGTTGATACAACGCGCCGAAATTGTAGTAATCGACGCGCTTGCGGGTCAGCCGCTCGGCCCCGGCGTCTTGGTAGTTGACCGGCAGCGCGACTAAGGCCACCAACAGAGCCGATTTGAGCAGCCGACGACGCGCCCCGCCCAGCGCCCAAGCCGCGGCCTTGGCCGTCCAACAAGCGGCGTAGAGCAGCAGCACCGGCACGACGGGCAGGCGGTATTCCGAGGACGTGAAAAACAGCAGGCAAGCGGCCAGATAGCTCGCTAAGTACAGGTCGAGCAGGCCCGAGCGGCGACTTGCAGCCCAGCCGGCGACCGCCAGCGGGGCCACCAACCCCCACCCCAAGACGCACCAGCGCAACAGGGGCACCCAGTCTCGCGCCAAATACAGACTCAGGTTGTTTTGCGCTTCAACGCCGTTCCAAAACATGTAGAGTTTGCGGCCTTGCAGTGCCAGATATGCGAGGGGATTTTCCGCGACAAAGCGCAAGCCCGCGCCGAGCCAGAACCTGGAGGCTTGCGCCGGGGTCAACGCCCGGCCCGTGCGCGCCTCGGCCTCGCGGACAAACGCCTCGCGTTCCAAGTCTGGCTCGGCACTGGGCAAAAAATCGACCTGCGCGTAGATGCCGTTGGCATCGGGATGGTTGCCCACGTAGAAGTTCATGCCGGCTGAGGACGTGGTCAGCAGCCACTCCCCGCCGACGAGGTAGTTGCGCCCAGCCACCGCCCCCACCACGAGACCGCAGCCGGCGACGACCCAGCCCCACTGCCGCCAACCGCGCCGCCCCCTCTGCGCGACAAACCAGCCGGCGACCCCGGCGACAAACAGCAAGACCATGGGCCGCGCCGTAGCCGAAAGCCCCAACAGCAAACCAGCCACCCCCAGCCACCGCGCCGCGCCCTGCGCGTGGGCCAAGCAGTACAGCGCGGCGAGATTCAAAAAGGTGATCGGCGCGGCCGTCAGCAAAGCCCCGTCGTAGAACACATAAGGCTGGTAAATCGCCGCCATGCCAGCGGCCAACAGGCCAATTTGCGGATGCCACAGCTTCCGGCCCAGCGCGTAGATCCAATAGCAACTGCCCGTTCCCAGCACCGCCTGCACCAAGCCAACCCACCAGTATTCAGCCTCAAAAAGTGCGTAAATGGCGGCCAAAAAATAGGAGTACAGGGGATTCATAAAGAAGGGCTGGTCGCCCAGCCAATCGCCCGCGACAATGGCTCGGGCGCGGCGGTCGTAGAACTCGGAGTCGATCAGGAGGACGTCGAAAAGGGGCGTGTCAACCGCTTGATAGAGATAGACTAGGCGCACGCCGAGAGCGGCGCTTAAAATCGCCCCGAGGATGGCTTGTTCTCGCCGCAGCCGCACCGCGCCGATGCTTACAGTCCGCATACCGATAATATAGCCGGAATCCCCGCGTTGGCATCTTAGCCATACGCGAGTACGGGCGAATAATCATTCGCCCCTCGACCCCAGCCATACAGCACTATCGGGCTGGTTGTGCCATCACCTTCCCGCTCGGCTCCTTAGCCGTTCTGCCGCGTCGCCTCAACGCCATGCCAGCCGGGCAGGTGAACCTCCATGACTACCGAGTACCCAGCGCGATGCCTATTGGCTGCATCAATCCGTCGGTGACGAGATCTTCGACGGGATCTCCGGGCTCTCTGTCCAGATCGGCACGCTGAATTTTATCCGTGCCATAGTCCGTCCAGTACATCTTTCTGTTCACCAAATCCAGCGCGATGTCCGTTGGCAACTGCAATCCGCTGGTGACGAGATCTTCGACGGGATCTCCGGGCTCTCTGTCCAGATCGGCACGCTGAATTTTATCCGTGCCAAAGTCCGTCCAGTACATCTTTCCGCCCGCCAAATCCAGCGCAATGCCCGATGGATCATCCAATCCGTCGTCGGTGCTGGTGACGAGATCTTCGGTCTCGAGAGGGCCATACAGATTGGCACGCTGAATTTTATCCGTGCCCCCGTCTGTCCAGTACATCTTTCCGCCCGCCAAATCCAGTTCGATGTGGTATGGATCATCCAAGCTGGTGACGAGGTCTTCGACCTGTGAGCCATCCAAGTTGGCACGCTGAATCTTATTATGCCCCCAGTCCGTCCAGTACATCTTTCCGCGCGCCAAATCCAGTTCGATGTCCCATGGATTAAGCAATTCCTCGCCGTCGGGGAGGAAGCTGTTGATGCGGGGGGTGAGGTCTTCGACCTGTTTGCCATCCAAGCTGGCACGCTGAATTTTATCCGCGTTAAGGTCCGCCCAGTATATCCTTCCGCTCACCAAATCCAGCGCGATGCCCGCTGGCGTATTCAATACCATCGCGTCGTCGATGAGGTCTTTGACCTGTTTGCCATCCAAGTTAGCACGCTGAATTTTATCCGTCTCCCCGTCCGTCCAGTATAGGGCGGGTTCCGTCTGTTCCTCCGGTTCCGTTCTAGATACTTGGACCGTTTCGACGCGGCGGTATTTTTCTATATACGATTGGACGCGGAGGCCGCTTGCGATTGCGGCGGCGAGTTGTTGGTTGGCCGCGTGCTGGCTGAGGGCGTTTTCCATCACGCCCAGCCATTGCAGGTTCGTCAGGCTCGCCAACGGACTGACATCCTCAATCTCATTGTCTCCTAGCTGGAGAAATTGTAGGTTCGTTAGGCCGGCTAACGGCTGCACGTCGGTAATCGCGTTGCCCCACATATCCAGTTTGCGCAAGCTGATCAGGCTGGCCAGCGGACTCACGTCCGCAACCTTGTTCCCCCACAGCGACAGCGTGTGCAGATTGGTCAGACTGGCCAACGGGCTCACGTCGGTAATCGCGTTGCCCCGTAGATACAGCGTTGTCAGTGCTGTCGCGTGTTCGAGGCCGGCCACGCTCTCAATGTTTTTATAGCTCGCGTCGAGTTCGGTCAGGGCGGCCAAGTCCGCCGGGGTCAGCGGCCCTGACGGGCGGTCCAACGCCTCCCGCACCGCCTGCTCCAGATTGGCGTCGGCGAACTCCACGGTGGCCGCTTGGGTGCTATCGGCGTCAGCGTCGGTCTCGGCCTGTGTACTGTCAGCGTCGGCGTCGGTTTGGGTGCTATCGGGGCTTTCGGGGGCGGCCAGTCCGTCGGTAGCAGTGTAGGCGTCGTCGCCCAAGAATTCGCACAAGGAACAGGTGGCTTTGCCCGCTGGCCGAGAGGCCACCGGCGCGGAGTCCGAGCAGCCCATCCAAGCAGCGACGACGCCCAAAAGGACGAAGCCAAGCAGGGTTTTGAGAGATTTCAACGAAAGCATTTTTTGCTCCTTTGTATGGATATGGTGTGGAAACTGGAAGAGAGGCATGACGCACCCAAAGAGGCGGAGTTAGCCCTAGGGCTAACTTGGAGCGCTCAGAACGCGCCTCTTGCTTTGAGTGGGCCTTTGCTGGTGTTCTGGCGGCGTCCGGGGCGGGGAGATTCCGCCCTCGGTTTTTGGCAGACGGGTTGCGGGGGTGGTGCCGTAAACGTGGATCCGCAGAAAGGCCGCACGGCAGCATGCGCTTGGGATCGTGCGGCCAGATCGCCGCGACGCCCAACAGCCGCGCACAATCCGTCGGCCGATGCTGAGAAGTTGTAGAGGGTTTAGTGCTTGGTGCTAGCGGAGAATTTTCGGGGGGGGGGGGGGGGGTAAGTTGTTGTTTTTCAAGGACTTACGACACATTAAATCCGACGATGATTCCAAGCACCCAACAGGGTTTTGCCCCACAGCAAAGCCCCTGCCTGATGTGAAATGCTTAACCATCGTCTCGTTCATTTGCCAACCGATCGTGCCAAATTTGCCGCTGTAACGGGCAGGCACGGGGGCCTGCCCCAACGGAATTCTAACGGGCAGGTACGGGGGCCTGCCCCAACGAAATTCTAACGGGCAGGCACGGAGGCCCGGCCCTGATTTAGGTTATTTGCTGTCGTTAAATAAAAGCCTAAACACAGGATCCGCAAGAGCGGAACTTGGCGGTCTCTGCGGTGTTCTATCAATAAAGTTCGGCCCCCATTACCAAAGGAGGACCTATGGACGCCAAACTGCTCATTCTACTCGGCGCGGCTGTGGGGATTTTTAGCACGCAAACCAGCCGCGCCCAAACCTACGCCCAAGCGACGTTTGCCGGAGGGTGTTTCTGGTGCATTGAAGCCCCCTTTGACGAGGTCGAGGGGGTCGTCTCAGCCGTTTCCGGCTACACCGGCGGCGAGCGCGAAAACCCAACTTATAAGCAAGTCAGCTCCGGCGCGACCCAGCACATAGAATCCGTACTGGTCACCTTTGACCCCGAGGTCGTCTCTTTTAGCCAACTCCTCGACATCTACTGGCGTCAATTCGATCCCACCGACCGAGGGGGGTCCTTTTACGACCGCGGCCACCAATACACCTCGGCCATATTTTACCACGACGACGAGCAACGCACCTTAGCCGAAGCCAGCAAACAGGCCCTCGACGAGTCGGGCCGCTTTGACCAGCCCATCGCCACGTCCATCCGGCCAGCTACCATCTTTTACCCGGCCGAGGAGTACCACCAAGATTACCACCGAAAGAATCCCCAGCACTACAAACGCTATCGCCGAGGCTCGGGCCGCGACCGCTTTATCGAAGAGACGTGGGGCCGCGACCGCCCGACGCCCACGGCCAGCGCCAGCGTCCAATACGCCAAACCTCCCATCGACTCCTTGAGTGCCAAGCTCACGGACTTGCAATTTCGGGTCACGCAAGAAGACGCGACCGAGCGGCCCTTCCACAACCTGTACTGGGACAACAAGGCCGCTGGCATCTACGTCGATATCGTTTCCGGCGAACCCCTCTTTAGCTCGCAGCACAAGTTCAAATCCGGCACCGGCTGGCCCAGCTTTACCCAGCCCCTAGAGCCGGATCACATCGTCGAGCACACCGACAACTCGCTGTTTATGACCCGCGTCGAGGTCCGCAGCAAATACGCGGACTCGCATCTCGGGCACGTCTTTGCCGACGGCCCGCCGCCCACGGGGCTGCGCTACTGCATCAACTCGGCGGCCCTGCGCTTTATTCCGGTCGAGGATTTGGCCCAAGAAGGCTACGGCGAATACGCGGCCCTCTTTGAATGATTGCGTGATTGCGTTGGAAGCAGAGAGATGTTTGGACGCCGCGCCGCCACAATGATTGCCGGCCCCAAACAGCAAATCGCCGCCGCGCCTGAGACTCAAGCGTGGCGGCGATTTACCAATCTGGCTCCGCGGGTAGGATTCGAACCTACGACCAAGTGGTTAACAGCCACCCGCTCTGCCAACTGAGCTACCGCGGAATGAACAAATATAGTAACGAAAAATCGGGCAAAAATCAAATTCACCCCGCAGCAGCAGACGATTAATCCGCGTAGTACTCCTTGAGGGAGTCGCAACGAGCCGGATGGCGCAGCTTCTGCAGGGCCTTTTCCTTGATCTGCCGTACCCGCTCCCGAGTGCGCCCGACATAAGCCCCGATCTTCTCCAAGGTCATCGGCTCGTGTCCATCCAACCCGTAATACATTTTCAACACGCGAGCCTCGCCCTCGGTCAAGAAGTGCATGGCGTTGAGGATCACCGCCTTGAGCTCGTCGCTGGACAGGGCCTCGTCGCTGGAAGGCTGACTGTAGTCGGGAATTAGATCGCCGAAACAGCGATCCGGTTCGGATTCGTCGCAGGGCATCTCCAGCGAAACCGGCCTTTGGGCCAACCGCAACAGAAGCTCCATGTCGCCGGGTTCGACCTCTAGCTCTTCGGCTATTTCCTCCACTTCCGGGGGACGCCCCAGGCCCTGTTCGAGCTTGTTGAGCACCCTATTGACGCGAGTCAGCTCGCCGATGCGATTCAGCGGCAACCGCACGATGCGCGACTGATTGGCCAATGCTTGCAGGATCGACTGGCGGATCCACCACACGGCATAGGAAATGAATTTGAAGCCCTTGGTGCCGTCAAAGCGTTTGGCGGCGATAATAAGCCCCAAGTTCCCCTCGTTAATCAGGTCCGAAAGGGGCAAGCCCAGATTCTGGTATTGCTTGGCCACGCTTACGACAAATCGCAAGTTGGCTTTCACCAGATCGGATAGTGCCTCTTCGTCTCCCTCTTTTATTTGCTGGGCAATAGCCACTTCGTCCGCAGACGATAACCCGACAGAACCCTCAATCTCGTGGAAATACTGATCCACAATAGAATCGGTCTGAAAGGTAGTCATAGTCATAACTTGACGCCTCCTATTGCTAATGAGCCAGCATGGGGACTCGTGGCTGCATTAAGCTATGATGGTACCTAAATGTGGTAGGGAGTTTCGGATGCGGAGGGGGGGAATACAACCGAAAACAAAGTAGTTTGAATAAACCAAACAGAAGAGGATTTAGACTAATATAGAGTCTGAATATGAGATAAGCAACTGTTGCAACATGTTTTAACCGTTTAAGCGTTTGTTTTGTTTGGCTCAATCCACATCCATGCCAATGGCTTCTTTGGCCAGCCGGAGACAACGCTCGACGTCGTAATCGCGCAGAATGGTAATTTTCTGGGTTTCCAACGAGCCTTCGGCGTGAATGGCCAGCAACTCGTTGTACCCGCCAAACGTTGAAGCCGTCAGGTCGCGCACCAAGTTGATCGCCCGCAGCCGCGCCTCGGCGTCCACGCCGTTCCCACCGCCCAAGAAGCGTTCGATATAGCCCTTTGTCTCGGGGTTGGCCAAGTCCTCTTCCGACGGCCCGGTGACCACCAGTCCGCCGGCGATGTCCTGAACCCAAGACGCGGCTTGGTGATAGTTATTGGCAAAGTGGAACTTAGCTAGGTTGGTGAAGACGATGTTGGGCACGGCCGTGCCATTGGCAGCGATGCGGCAATCGTGGGCCGCGGCCAAGGTCAGCCCGCGGACGGTCTCAGTGTAGGTGATGAGCTTGGTCAGTTTCTCGCGCACGTGGCCGGCCTTGGCAATGCCGTTGTACTGGGCGAGCAGGGCCGCGGCCCCAATAAAGAGGTCGCAGAGCGGCGGCTTGTAGGAGGCGGCCGTAAAGCGGTGAAATTCGACGAATGCGTTGGCCAGCGGCCCGGCGTATTGCCACTCCCCTTTGAGGAAGACGCGCTCGTTGGGAATAAAGACATCGTCGAAGATCGTCAGAGTGTCGATCATGCGGTGCTCGGAGCTGACCGGGTGGTGGAACTTGCTCACCGGCGGCGAGCCAAAGGGACTGGCGATCAGCTTGATCCCCGGGGCATTGACCGGCGTGGCAAAGGCCACGGCATACTCCGCGTCCACCTCCTTGAGCGCACGAGTCGGCAAGACGATGAGTTCATCGACATACGGGGCGCATGTCGTGTGAGCTTTGGCCCCGCGCACCACGATCCCATCGGCCCGCTCCTCGACGATGTGGACGTAGTAATCGGGGTGTGCTTGCTGCGAGGGCAAGAGACTGCGGTCGCCCTTGGCGTCGGTTTGGGCCACGGCCAAGCTCAGGTCGCGCTGCTTGCACTCGCGGTGAAAGGCTTGCACCCGCGCCCGGTAGGGTCCACCGGCATGGTTGTCGAGATGGTCGGCGATCAGGTCGAGGGCGAAGAGCGCGTCCGTGCCAATCTCCTTGATCAGCAACACCACGCTGTGGCCCAGCCGCGTTGAACGCTCGATCATCTCGCGGCGGTTGAGCAAATCGCCGGCATGGACCGGCGTCTTAAAGTAGCGGCTGACAGGTTCGCCCAACTCTTCATCCATCCAAGTCATCAGGTCGCGGTGCGCTGGGTCCTCGGCCAGCTCAAAGTCCAAGGCCACGTGCTCCACCCCAATCCCCAAGTCGTGGTGCGCGGTTACGTCCGCGACCCGCTCGCCTCGATGGTACACCGCGCGCCCGTCGCGCAAGCCCTCTTTGAATTCGTCGGCACTCCGCAAGCCCATAGTCCCCTTCCCTTTCAATTTTTCAATGGTTTACCGGTGTGCAGCATGTGCGCTATGCGCTGTTGCGTCCCCTCGGTGCCACATAGATGCAGAAAGACTTCGCGTTCCAAATCGAGCAAGTGGCGCTCTTCTACTGCTCGGCGCGGCCCGCCGTCTCCGGTAAGCACCCGCGCTAGACCGCGCCCGACGACCGCGTCGTGCTCGCTGAGTTGTCCGGCCGCCCGGCCTTCGTCGATGCGGTCGTGCAAAAGCGCCAGCCCCTCGTCTCCAGCAACCGCTATCTCGCTTGGTGCGCCCGCGCAGTAGCCGGCCGCGAGCAAGGTACGCAATTGGGCTGCGGCCCGTTTTAAGAGCTGGCCCTCGGCCAAGGCAATCTCGTCCTCGGCCCGGAGGAGACCCCACGCTCGGGCCTGAAAAGCGTTGTCGCTGAAGGCCCCGCTAAAAATCGTCTCAAACGCGGCGGCTATATCGGTCGCCCTCCTCCGCGCCAGCTCCATGCAGCCGCCGCTGCCCGGGATCAGGCCGACCTTGGTCTCCACCAAGCCCATGCCCAGTTCGGCCGTTGCCACGCGCCCATCGGCGGCCAAGGCGAACTCGCACCCGCCGCCCAACGCCCAACCGCGCAGCGCCGCGACGACCGGAAAAGGCGCGTAGCGCAACGCTTGCACGGCCGCTTGGAAGGCCGCGACAAACGCTTCCAACCCGGGCCAGTCGCGCTGGTCCGCGAGCTGGGCCACGTGCTGCAAGTCGGCGCCGACCGAAAACGAGGAGCCCGCGCCGGCGAGCACCAAGCCGGTAAACGGGGCCGTAGCCACCGCGTGGTGGACGGCTTCTAGCGCGGCTGGCCCCAAGGCGTTCATCTTGCCGCTGAACACCAACGCCCCGAACCCTTCGTCCAGCTCGACCAAGTAGGCCCCGGCGTTGGACCAGACCGCACGCTCGGCCGCCAGCCGCGCCCAATCGTCGGCCGGCGGTTGCCAGCGTTCGCGCTGCAACCGGGTCGGTGAAAACGCGCCCTGCTCTTGGTAAAAGCGCGTTTCACCGGCCGCGAGCAATTGGGTGGCGAGGTCCGGGACGCGCTGTTGGTTGGCCGCTAGATAATGGACCACCGCTTCGACGCCGAAGAGATCCCACAACTCAAAAGGCCCTAGCGCCCAGTTAAAGCCCCAGCGCATCGCCTGATCGATCGAGCCAATGTCGCTGGCTATATCGCTGGCGTGCTCCGCGGCGTACGCCAGCACGGCCGCGAGATGCGCCCGCCCGAGCGCGCCCCACGGGCCCGCATCGTTCCACAAGGCGCGCAGGCGGTGCGCTGGAGAACGCATACCCAACGCCGCGGCCAAAATCTCCACCTGTTGCACAGGTTGGTAGGCGAAGGTAGCCAAGTCGAGGGCCTCAATGCCGGCCGCGCCCTTGCGGTAAAACCCGGCATTGACCTTGGCCCCGAGCGCGTTCTCCGCTAACATGCGTCGGTAAAAGGCCGGCAACGCAAAAAGC
Source organism: Candidatus Latescibacterota bacterium (assembly GCA_965242865.1). GTDB lineage: Bacteria > Latescibacterota > UBA2968 > UBA8231 > UBA8231. Next base: position 832,172 of record CBDETK010000013.1, on the reverse strand, counting down.
GCCCGCCACGGATCGGTCGCCAGTCCTCGGTAGCTGGTCTCGGCCACGTGCGCGACCGTGTCCAAGCCCACGAGGTCGCAAACGCGCAAGGTCGCGCTGGAGGGCCGTCCCATCAGCGGGCCGGTCAGCGCATCGACTTCGGCCACGCCCAGCCCGTCTCGCTCCATCCGCTGCAGCATGTCGCAGACAGCGAAAATCCACAGGCGATTGCCGATGAAATTAGGGGTGTCTCGGCCGCAGACTACGCCCTTGCCCAGCTCCTCCGCGAGGAAATCCACCATCTGCTCGACGATGGCCGACTCCGTGCTAGGCCCCGGGATGACTTCGACCAACTTCATGTAGCGCGGCGGATTGAAGAAATGCACTCCGAGAAAGCGGCGGCAAAACTCCGGCGACCGGCCGCGCGACAGCTCGGCGATAGCTAGCCCCGAGGTATTGCTGCTGATGACCAATCCGTCGTGCAGGTGCGGCTCCAGCCGGGCCAGCAACGCCCGCTTGGGCGCGATCTCTTCTACGACCGCTTCAATAACCCAATCGGCCTCCCCAACGCACACTAGATCCTCCATGCTCCCCAATTCGATGCGCTGGGCCTGCTCCGCTAGATAGAACGCGGGCGGGCGCAGGGCGCAGGTCCTAGCCAGCCCCTGCCGGGCGCGGCCCGCGCCATCGCCGGCCAGCGGCAAGTCGAGCAGACGCACCTCGTGGCCCGCGCCAGCGAGTAGAGCCGCGATTTGCCCGCCCATGACCCCAGCGCCGAGCACCACCACGTTTTTCGCGGTTTCACTCATCGCTCAGCAGCGCAGCAGGCGCTCGGCAACAAAGAAATTGTTGTCGGTTTCTTGGATGGAAACTTCGATGTGGTACTGCTCGCCCCGGCGCGGAAGCAGCCCCTGCAAAACCTCCACCGCTTGGTCGAGGCAGTACTCGGCCACGTTTTCCACGCTCGGGTTGTCGCCCGGCACGACCACGACCCCCTGCGGGTCAAAGAGCTTGGCATCGAGAAAGGTCGCATCCCGAGCGGCCACCAGCATCTTGTGATCCAAAAATTTGAAGATGTCCTTGAGCGCACCAAAGTCGATGGCTAGGTCCAGTTTTTCGCGCCGCGGAAAGCGCTCGGCGCGGACGACGAACGCGCCGCGCCAAGTATGCCCGTGGACGTAGGCGCATTTGCCATCGTAGTCTAGCAGCCGATGGGCCGCGTGGAATTTGCCTTGGGCCTTAATGGTCTCCATGCGAGCGGCCTTCCTCAACCCGTGCTTTCTCCAAGCGGGTGCGATAGTACCAAGCCCCGACCGACGCGAGGATCTGGGAGACGATGACATAGTACAGCCCCTTGCCGGTCGCCCGCACCCACTCTGCGGTCGAGACCGTGGTCAGGAGGAGGATGAGCGCGAAAGCCGCGAGGATGATCCCGATGTTGATGCGGCTCACCTTCTGGCATAGTACCAAGGCTCTCTGCCGTGCTGCGTTGGTGTCTTCCTTCATAAGTCACTCCGTCCGGCGACCCACTCCCGCGCCAGCCGCCGCGCATAGCGGTCTGCCTCTAGGATGGATTCGAGGGAAACCGCCTCCTGCGCGCCGCAGCGGGCCAGCACGTCGCGGTTCAGGTCGGCGATGTCGAGAAACCCGATTTGCCGCGCCAAAAAGGCACCCACCGCTTCCTCATTGGCCGCGTTGAGAGCGGCGGGCGCGGTCCCCCCGCTGCGGCCCGCTGCGTAGCACAGCTCCAGCCCGGGAAAATTCGCCCGGTCTGGAGCGGCAAAACTCAGTTGGCCCACCTGCGCGAGGTCGAGGCGGTCGAGCGGCACCGGCCGCCGCTGCGGGTGGGTCAGGGCGTATTGAATCGGCAGCATCATATCGGTTGGCCCCAAGTGCGCTAGCAGCGATCCATCGGCAAATTCGACCAGCGCATGCACGACCGACTGGCGGTGTACGACCACCTCTACTTGCTCGACCGCAACGCCAAACAGCCAAGTCGCCTCGATGACCTCAAAGCCTTTGTTCATCAGGGTTGCCGAATCCACGCTGATCTTGGGACCCATTTTCCAAGTGGGGTGCTCGATGGCCTGCTCTGGGGTGATGGTGCGCAGCTGGGCGCGGCAGTACCCAAAGAACGGCCCTCCCGAGGCCGTGAGGACGATCCGTTGCAGGCTGGAGCGGTGTTCGCCCTTCAGACATTGCCAGATGGCGTTGGGCTCGCTGTCCAACGGCAGCACGGTCCCCCCGCTGCGCTGGGCCTGCTGCAAAATGAGGCCGCCGGCCATGACCAAGGGCTCCTTATTGGCCATGGCCACGGTCTTGCCCTCGGCCAACGCTGCCAGCGTCGGGCCGAGGCCGACGGCGCCGACGAGCCCATTGAGCACTAGATCGGCCTCCGGCATCGCGGCGAGCTCGCACAACCCCTGTGCGCCGCAAACGACCTCAGCCCGGGGCACTGCGCTCTGCACCTGTTTTCTCGCCGCGGCGTCTAGGACGCAAATTTTTTGCGGCTGCCAGCGGCGGGCGCGCCCGATCAGCTTTTCGAGCTGGCCCCCCCCTGCCAAGCCCACGAGCTCGTACCCGGGTCCCAAGTTTTCGAGGACCTTAAAGCACGTGTCGCCAATGGACCCGGTGCAGCCGAGCACGACGATTTTTCGGTCTTGGTCAGCCACGCATCGCTCCGCTGTCGCCGCCCCGGCGCACCCCACGACCGCTGCCATTGTGCTCAATATGGCGCACCACCTGCGTCTGGCGCATGACCACGACCTTGACTTGGCCGGCAAAGGTCAATTCGGTTTTGACGCGCTTGGCTATGTCGAACGCGAGCATCTCCGCGTCTTCATCGCCGATTTGCTCGCCGCAGACCATGACGCGGATTTCGCGGCCGGCGTTGATGGCGTACACGTCTTTGACCCCGGTAAACGCGGTCGCGATTTCTTTTAAGCGCGTGATGCGGCGGGTATAGCCTTCGAGGTCTTCGCGCCGCCCCCCCGGCCGGATCGACGATATGGTATCCGCTGCCTTCACCAAGAAGCAGATCGGGGAAAGACGCTCGTCATCCCCGTGGTGCTCGGCGATGACTTCCCGCACGATCGGATGCTCGTCAAAGCGCTCTCCCAACTTAATGCCCAATTCGACGTGGCCGCCTTCCATCTCCTTGCTGACGGTCTTGCCGATGTCGTGCAAGAGGCCGGCCCGCTTGGCCAACGGCACATCCAATCCGACCTCCGCGGCCATGCCCCCGGACAAATGGGCGACCTCTAGGCAGTGTTGTAGGAGGTTTTGGCCAAAACTAGCGCGATACTTGAGCATGCCCACGTAATAGGGCAAATCCGGGTGATACTGGCTGGCCCCGATCTCGCGGAGCGCACTCTTGCCGACCTCGACCATGTCTTTGTGTAGGGCCCTACGGCAGTCCGCTACCACTTCCTCGATCTTGACCGGGGTGAAGCCGCCACCGCCGATCAGCTGGTGCATCGCCCGGCTAGCCACTTCGCGTCTGGCTGGATCGTAGGACGAAAGCAACACGGCATCCGGCGTATCATCGACCACCACCTTGACGCCGGTCGCCGTCTCAAAGGCGCGCACATTGCGCCCTTCCTTGCCGATGATGCGGCTTTTGATGCCCTCGTTGGGCAAGGGCACAGCCGAGGTGACCAAGTGGACGGTCTCTTCAACAGCACAGCGCTGAATGGCTTGGGCGATGATTTTTTTGGCCTCTCGATCGGACTCTTCCTTGGCCTTGGTGCGCTCGCTGCGGATCATGGCCGCGGCTCGCCCGCGGACCTCGCTGGCCAGCTGCTCCATCATTTGTTCGCGCGCCTCGTCTGCGGGCAGGCCACTGGCCAGCTCTAGGCGTTGCTGGTACTCGGCGCGCAGCTGGTCCAGTTCCTCGGCTTCTTCCTTTAGGGTCTGTTCGCGCTGGCCAAGCTGCCGCTCCTGGTTTTTGAGGCGGTTCCACGCCCGGGTCTGCTCCTCTTTCTCGCTGTTGAGATCGCGCACGAGCTGGGCCAAGCTCTGGTCGCGGCGGTTTAGAGCGGCCAACTGATCTTCTAGCTCGGCCTCTTGGCGGGCTTTGGTTTGATACCAATTATCTCGCTCCTCGAGCAAGCTCAACCGCACCGCCTGCCCTTCTTCGGCCAACTGCTGCCGCACTCGGTCTTCTGCCTCTTTCTCTACTTGGGGCAGGACGCCCTTTTTTAATTGATAACTCAGCAGAAAACCCAGACCGCCGCCCAACGCGAGCAGGCCCAAGCCCACGAGTGCTTGGATCATATCTGGATATTCCATTGCTGTACGCCTTGATCGTCTTGAGGTTAATTGCTGCTACTAGCGGCTACTCAACTACATAGACGCTTGCGGACTTCCGACTTCCACTCGCTGCGTCTAGAGGCTGGCCGCTAGCGCCGCTTGGCGCATGGCGGCGCGTTCGGCCGGGTCGCTCCAGCGCTGGACGGTGAGCGGGTCGAGCGCATCTAGGGGATCAAAGTAAAAGAAGAATTCACCCGGCCGCACGGCTGGGCTGGTAAATACGGCGATGCCCGTCTGGCGATCGTAGTGTTCGTACGAGTGGACATCGCGCTTGCCGCCGCCGCCCATGGTGTCGAGCACAAAGGCCGGCGTATTAAACCCCGCGGTCCGCCCCCGAACCGCCTTCTCTAGGGAAATTGCCGCGGCCAAGGTCGTGCGCAACTCCTCGACCCCGCGCACCATATCGTGGACAAAGGTGTAATAGGGATGCACGTTGAGGTAGCTGAGCCGCCGCACGAGGAGCTGCATGGTGTCGACGTCGTCGTTGACCCCTCTTTGCAGGACGGTTTGGTTGCGCACCCCGATCCCGCGCTCCATCAATGCGTCGAGGGCGCGGCCGCTGATGGCGGTGATTTCGCCCGGGTGGTTGAAATGCGTGTGCAGCGCGACTTCCTTGTGGACCTTGCGCCCCGCTTCGACGACCCGCGTAAGAGCATCGACCCACTCGCGGTCTGTGACGAGTTTCTGCGGCATAATCGCCGGTGCTTTGGTCGCGTAGCGCATCCGCCGCACGTGCTCAATGCCGAGCAAGCGAGTGCCGATGTATTCGACGTGCTCGGCCTTGAGGTTGGCCACGTCGCCGCCGCTGATGACGATGTCTTCCAACTCGGGCCGCCCAGCAATATAGGCAAAGACCTGCTCCCACCGCTGGACAACGGCCCCAAAATGCACTTTCTCCACATCCTCGGTATCCAACCCCACCGCATAGGAGCGTGTGCAAAAACGACAGTACACCGGACAGGTGTCGAGCGTCAGAAACAGCGCTCGGTCGGCGTAGCGGTGTGTCAGGCCCGGCACGGGGGAATCCACTTGCTCGTGCAGCGAGTCGAGGGCGAGCTCGGGGTGATCGGGCCGCACCCGCGACACCATGGGCAAAAACTGAATGCGCAGCGGGTCGTCGGCTGGCTCCGACCAGTCGATCAAGCTCACTAGGTACGGGGAAATCCGCAGGCTCATCGGCGAGCGCAACAGCCCCTGCTCCACATCTCGATAAAACGCCTCTGAAACGAGGGGGCCGAGAACCTCCCGCAGCTTCTTCAGGCTCGTCACGCTATTGCGGCTCTGAAAGCGGTGCTCGTGGAACTCATCGGCCCGCAAATCAGCATAGGCGGGAATGGCGCGCCAATAGTCGTCGTCGCGCAAGTCTCGGTGCGAGGTATCGAGTACTGAGTTGGTAGGCGCCGGCAGCACCTGCACCTGCTCTTGAATCTCAGCCATGTTCGTCCCGTGTTCCGTGGATTACTTGATTAAATTGAAAAATTCCTCGCGCACGACCGGCTCGGCAAAACGGCCCCGCAGCGCCGAAGTGGTCGTCACCGCTCCGGGCCTTTCCACCCCCCGCATCTCCATGCACAGGTGCCGAGCTTCCATTACGACGATGGAGCCTTTGGGCGCCAGCTTGGCTTCGAGGAAGTCCACAATTTGCTCGGTGAGACGCTCTTGTAGCTGGGGCCGGCGGGCGTAGAATTCGACGATGCGCACAATTTTGCTCAAGCCGACGATTGCGTCCCCAGGGATGTACGCGATGTGGGCCTTGCCGAAAAACGGGATTAGATGGTGGGAACACACCGAAAAAAACTCGATGTCCTTGACGAGCACCATGTTGCCGTAGCGATCGCTGTTGGGAAAGCAGGTAATCGCCGGTTCGCCTTGGTCGCCCAGCTCCCGAAATATCTCCATGTACATCCGCCCGACGCGATCCGGCGTACCCCGCAGGTGCGGGTCGCTCAAGTCGAGCCCCAAAACCTGCATGATCTGGGCAAAGTGGCTGGCTATTTCGGCGGCCTTGGCCTTGTTCTGGCCCCGGAGCCAACTCGGGTTCGCAGCATCTTCCATTGCGCGCTTTCCTTTGCGGGCACGATAGATAGAAAGATAAAAGAGGGGCAAAGCCTTGAGAGCCTTTGCCCACTCTACTCGATTCAGTTAAGCGATTGCAAACACGCCTTAATCGCCGCAAAATCCGGCAAGACCTTGGGATCGTCGGACACCCAAGCGTAGCGGACGATGCCTCGTCCGTCCACGACGAAGGCCGAGCGTTTGGCCACGCCCTTGAACCCTAGCAGGTCTTCAAATTGGGCGCCGTAGGCGGCCGATACTTCCTTGTTGAAATCGCTGAGCAACGGAATCGCAATGCCCTCCTTGTCGGCCCAGGCCTTGAGGCTGAACGGACTATCTACGCTGATGGCCATGACGCGCGCCCCTAGCTCCGCGTAATCATTCACTTCGGCGGACATCTGACAGACCTCCTCGGTGCAGACGCCTGTAAAGGCCAACGGCACGAAGAGCAGGAGCACGGTCTGGCCGCTGAAGTCCTCGAGCCGGACGTCCTCCATAGCCGCATTCTTGAGCGTGAATGCTGGCGCTTTATCCCCTACTTGGATCGCCATTGGCTAACTCCCCGTCGCCGTGGCAAAACGGCGGCTGACTTCGGCCCAGTTGACGATGTCGGCCCAAGCCGCGATGTAGTCGGGCCGGCGGTTTTGGTAGGTGAGATAATAGGCGTGTTCCCAGACATCGAGGCCGAGGATGGGCACTCCGGCACCGGTCATTAGGGGATTGTCCTGATTGGCGGTGCTGAGGATGCCGAGCTGGCCGTCCTTGACTACGAGCCAAGCCCAGCCGCTGCCGAACCGGGTGGTTGCGGCTTGTGCGAAGGCTTGGCAGGCTTCGGCCACGCTGCCAAAGGCGGCTTCGGCCGCGGCAATGAACTCGGCCGAAGGCTCGCCGCGCTCCCCTTCTGGGGCCATGATCTGCCAAAACAGGCTGTGGTTGGCATGGCCGCCGCCGTGGTTCTGAACTGCCGTGCGGATGCCCTCGGGGACGGCGTCGAGGTCGCAGATGAGGTCTTCGACGGTTTTGGCGGCCAAGTCGTCGTGCCCTTCGAGCGCGGCGTTGAGGCTCGTCACGTACGTATTGTGATGCTTGGTGTGGTGAATCTCCATGGTGCGGGCGTCTATGACGGGCTCCAGCGCGTCGTAGGCGTAGGGGAGATCGGGAAGGGAATGAGCCATGGTGCAATCCTTTCGGCTTGAGGTTAAAAGGCGAGGTGAAAATGCGTTAGGAGGCTGTACTGGCTTGGTAGTTTTTCACTAGGGCCTGAGTCGCGTCAGCGGCCAGTTGAGCGGCGTGGCGCTTCATCGGCGGCAGCCCCCCTAGGGCCTCTTCAATAGCGGCCGGCCCGAGCTGGGCTGCGTCCGCCAGTGGCAAACCGGCCAGCAACTCGGTGAGCACGGAGCCCGCTGCGACCGCAGGCGCGCAGCCAAAGGTCTTGCAGCTAGCGCGGACGATGCGGCCGTTTTCAACGCGGGCAAAAAGCTGCATTGCGTCGCCGCAGGCCGGATTGTCCGCTTGCCCCGAGGCATTGGCGTCGTCGATCTGCCCGGCGTTGCGAGGGTGCCGGTAGTGGTCGAAAACCGCTCCGCTCAAGGAAGTCATCTACTCGTTTCAACAGCTAGTGTAAGAGGGCTGAAAAGTGGTTTGGTATAATACTTGGGGGCACCGGGGTTGTCAACCGCCCATCCTCCCAAACGACCTGTCTGGGTCATTTGGTCGCGATTTGGTATTTGCGGAGCAAGTGCCGAAAGCGGTCGTAGGTCAAGCCCAAGTGCTGGGCCGCGTCTTTCTGCCGCCCGCCCACCTGCGCCAGCGCGCCGTCGAGCAAGCCTCGCTCGACGCGCTCGACTTGCTCGTCGAAACTGCCTCCTTCGGCCAAGGCGACGCCCCGGCCGCCGCGCACTTCTGGGGGCAAATCCCCCACGCCCACTACGGCTCCTTGCGCGACGCAGAGGGCGCGCTCAACAGCGAATTTGAGCTCGCGCACATTACCCGGCCAAGCGTAGCTCTCCAGCTTGGCCAACACGGCTTCGGCGAACGGGCGTCGGGCAATGGCCGGCACTTCGTCGCATAGCTGCTGAGTAAAGTACTCCACCAAAGGCCGGATGTCCTCGGGCCGCTCCCGCAGGGGGGGCAACTCGAGGACGCTGAACCGCAGGCGGTCGTAGAGATCGGCGCGGAATTGCCCGCTGGCTATTTCCCGCTCCAAGTCCGCGTTGGTCGCGGCCACGACCCGCACGTCAACGCGAATGGTCTGGGTCCCGCCGGTGCGTTCAAATTCTTGGTATTCTATGACGCGCAATACATTTTTTTGGAAGTCGAGTGAAGTGTTGCCGATTTCGTCGAGAAAGAGCGTCCCGCCGTCGGCGGCTTCAAAGCGACCGCGGCGCATTTTGTTCGCCCCGGTAAAGGCCCCCTTTTCGTGGCCAAACAACTCGCTTTCGAGTAGGGTATCCGACAGCGCCGCGCAGTTCACCTTGACAAAGGCTCGGGCGCGGCGGTTGCTCCCGTAGTGCAAGGCCGCGGCGATCAGCTCCTTGCCCGTGCCGCGCTCGCCGCGGATCAACACCGGGCGCGGGATGGAGGCGATCTGTTCAACTTGCGCGAGTAGGTTCTGAATTAGGGGACTGGAACTGACGAGCCGATAGCGCTGGCCTAGCTGGGTCCGATAAAAGGCGTTATCGCGATCTAGGGCCTCGTTCTCGGCCTTGAGCCGGGCGTTTTCGCGCAGTACCACCAGCATCCGCTCGACCTTTTCCATCTCCACTTCGAGCTTGTCTTCGACGTACAAGTCCTTCTCGATAAAGTCGGCCGCCCCGGCCTGCACGGCTTCGACCGCCAAGTCAATGCTTCCCTTGCCCGTCAGAATGATAACCGGCAGCTCGGCCCAGCGCGTTTTGATCTCTTTCAGCACTTCGAGGCCATTGGGCTGGCCCACGCCAAAGTCCAAATCGAGCACCACCAGCTCGACCTCGGTCGGCCTAGCCGCCAAATGCCCGAGCAGCCGCTGGCCGTTGGAAAACGCAATGACCTCCTTGCCCAAGCTGCGGAGTTTCTCCGCCAACATCGCGCGCAATTCCCGCTGGTCATCGGCGATTAAGACCGATTTCTGCTTTGTGCTCGTCATACCCGTCCTCCGTACCTAGGGCGCACTGCCGGCGAAATGGAGCGGCAGATCGAGCCGAAAAACGGTTCCATGTCCCTTTCGGCTCTTGACGCGCAGCACGCCTTGATGGGCTTGGGCGATGCGGCGCGCAATGCTCAAGCCATAGCCATTGCCCCGCTCCCTCGTGGTAAATCCAGGCTCAAATATCAATTCCAAGTGCTCTTCCTCAATGCCCGGCCCATCGTCCTCAACCTCAATAAAGGCCAGCGACTGGTCCTCGTCGTAGCCAGTGCCCAGCACCACCCGGCCGCCGGGTCCCTCTTCAAGCGTTTCCAACGCGTTGAGGCAGAGGTTGGTAACGGCCTCGCGCAACATCCGCTCGTCGGCCTCCACGCGCGGCAAGCCCGCTTGGACCCGCGTCTGAATCGCGGATTTCCAAGTTGGGCGGTCCAATCCGGCGGCCACCCGGCGCACCAAGCGCCCGAGATCGGTCACGGCCGGGAAAATTTTATCCGTTTTCATCGCTTCTAAGAACCCCACCCACTCGTCGTACAGGGCCTCGTATTCGCCTCCCAAGCGATTCAACTCCCCCTGCTGCTCGCCGGCGGCCTTGCGCCCCAAGCCCCGCAAGCGGCTGCCGATGATCCCCATCAGGTTTTTGATGCGATGGCCCTTGGTGTAAAACCCTTCGTACACCTGCTCCTTGCCCAACTCGACCATTTCCAGCGACAACCGCGCCAAAACTTGCGGAGCACTTTGCGCGAATTCCTCGCAGATGTGCTGGTACTCTCGTTCTAGTTCGGCGAGCTTTACGTGGGAAAAAAACAAACGGGCCAAATTCGCGTAGGGCGGACTGAGCTTGGGGTCGAGTTGGATGGCGACCTTGAATTCCCCCATCGCCCCCAACACCTGACCGCTTTGCAGCAAGAGCTGGCCCAAGCTGTTGTGACCAACGGCCGAGAGCGGGTTGAGCGCCAACCCTCGGCGGAACGCTCGGATGGCTTCACCGCGCCGCTGCGGCTCTTCGCCGTACTGGCTGCCGAGCGCGAAAAAGACGCGGTCGAGGTCGGGGTATTCGCGCCCTTTTTCGGCCGCGCCCACAATGGCCTCAAAGTGCGCCAAGGACCGGGCGCGGAACCGGGCATTCCGCCGCCCTTGGCGCATGGCGAGCAAGCCGAGTTGGTAGTGGCTCGCTAGATGCCCGCCCGCCGCGGCGGCTTTTAGCGCGGCCATGGCCGCTTGCTCATCCCCCAGTTCCAAGAGACAACGCCCTTTGCAGTGCCAAAGCTCCAAGTCGTCTGGCCCATCGGCTAGGCCGCGCTCGCACCACTCCAAGGCCTCGGCCCACCGCGCATCTTCACAAGCCTCTATAGCGCGGTCGCGCCAATTCACGGGCCAGCCTTGCTCTCGTCGTCCTTGGCACACCACGGCTCAACTCCGGCCCCTTCCAGCCGGTCGATTTTTTCGCTGAGGACGATCATCACGTCCTGCACCTCGGTCAGCCGCTGCTCAACTCGCTCTAGCCGCTCGACGATTCGATCCTCTTCTCGTCTGGCTTTTTTATCTTCTCTCTTGCGGCTCGAAAAGTACATGTTGCCCCAACGGACCAATCCGCTGCACAAGATGATGAAACAGACGCCAATGGCAATCTGCAAAAACCCACTCATTATGCTACGCTCCCTCCCGGTCTGACTCAGGCGCTTTCGACGCCCCGGCTCCAGCGTTTCTCGTGTGCGAAAAGCACTTCTGGAAAGCGATAGACAATCAGGCCCGAATCGGTTATTTCGACCTCGACAAACCCCCCGTCGGCCAAACGCTTGAGAATCTCCGCGGCTTCCTCAACCGTCAGCCCGGTATCGGCCGCTGTTTCGGTCACCGTCAGGCGGCCCCCGCGCTGGCGGGCCAAGCGCACGACGCGGTTTTGCTGCCGCCGGTAGCGCAGCAGATGCGCGGCCGCATCGAGTTTTTTGGCCAACAGCCAGAGCAAGCTGCCAAAGACGACCTGCGTGACGCCAACGGCGAAGAGTTCAAAAGAATGGCGGTCTGAAGCGGCGGGCCTAAGCATCTGAAAAAGCCCGTAGAGCATAAGTCCCAGCCCGATGGGCACGATCGGTACGGCCAGCACCTTGAGAAACAGAGCACCTAAACGCTTGCACCCGCTCTCGATGGCGCTGCTTACCTTGAGGTTGGCTTCGTCGATGAATTTCATAGCTCACCTGCTAGAAATATCGCCTAATGCGTTGTGGACCAAAGGATTACTTATCTTTTTTCATCTTGTCCTTTAGCGCTTTCAACTCATCGTCAACGCTGTGATCAACCTCGATTTGGCGGATTTCTTTCTCCACATCTTCCATCTCGCCCGAAACCTCCACGTGCGCGGCCGCCTCGGCCTCGCTCTCAGCGACTTTCTGCTCAAAGCGTTCAAAGCTCGAAAAGGCATCCTGACCCAAGCCAGAAATGCTCTGGGCCAGCCGCTTGCGGGCTTGGGCCGCTTGGTGGCGGGCGACCAACGTGCCCTGGCGGGTCCGCGCTTCTTCGAGCTTGGTCTTTAGCTCGCGGAGCTGCTCGCGCAACTGCTCGGCCGTCTGCCGACTCTCCTCCAAGGCCGGCGCCAGCTCCTCGGCCGCTTTGACCAGCACTGCCTTGCGCTCCAGCGCCCGGCGCGCCAGCGCGTCCTCGCCCGCAGCCACCGCCCGTTCGGCCTTGCGCTGCCACTCGGCGATCTGGCCCTGCTTGTCGTTGAACTGGCGCTCGAGCCGCTTGTGGTTGGCCACCGCGGTCCCGACCGAGGCCGTGGCCTTGCCGACCGCCTCCTCCATGTCCCGCACCATCTGGCGGATCATCTTGTCCGGCTCTTCCGCTCGGTCGAGCATCTCGTTGATATTGGACTTGAGGATATCGCTTATCCTCCCTAAGGCTCCTTTAGCCATCATACCCCTCCTTGAGTGAGTGGAGCGTATCGCGTGTATCGCGTGTGGGTCCTAACTTGCAAGGACCGTGCCAAAAGTGCTATCGTATCCATAATTTGTTACAGCCCATCAGATTATAAGAAAAACGTAGATCGAATTATCACTTAAGTACTGGCCAAATTCGCCACTTGGCTGGCGTCATTGGCCAATTTCACTCTGTTGGTTATTATAACAAATTTTCAAAAAGGACCTTGCCATGGCGAATCCATTGGTCTTGACCGGCTTGGTTGTCTATCTGGCGGCGATGCTGAGCATTGGCCTATACGCTGGCCGCCGAGTCCGCAACTCCGCGGACTTCATCGTCGCGGGCCAACGCCTGCCCCTGTTGCTCTGCACGGCAACGCTCGCGGCAACGTGGTTTGGCGGCGGCATCTGCATTGGCGCGGCGAGCGCGGCATACAAAGGCGGCATCCTCGCGGTCATTGCCGACCCTTTTGGCGCGGCGTTGTGCCTGTTCATCGCCGGCCTGTTGTACGTGCGGCTGCTGCGGCGCATGGGCTTGATGACGATCGCATCCTTTTTTAATAGCCGCTTCGGGCCGCGGGCGGGCCTGCTGGCCAGCCTGTGCACTATTCCCGCCTATGTCGGCTGGACGGGCGCGCTCTTGGTCGCCTTTGGGCGGATTCTCCAGAGCCTGACCGGCATCGAGCCCGCCTTCGGCATCTGCGCGGCGGCCGTCATCGTCCTGATTTACACTTGGGCCGGTGGCATGTGGGCCGTCACCCTAACCGACTTCATTCAAGTGACCATCCTCGTGCTGGGGTTGTTTATCTTGACGCCGATCCTCCTCGGCGACATGGGCGGCTGGGAGGCCCTCGCTGCCTCAATCCCGGCCTCCCGCTTTGATTTCTACCCCCGCGGCGACGCAACCAGTTGGTTGGTTTACGCACGCGACTGGCTGGTCATTGGCCTCGGCAACCTAGCGGGTCAAGACCTAATCCAGCGCAGTCTGTCCAGCCGCGACGAAACAGTGGCCTACCGCAGCGCGTACCTCGCGGGGCTGCTTTACATCACGGTCGGACTGTTGCCCGTTTTTCTCGGCATGGCCGGTGCGGTCGTCCTGCCAGATTTGGCCGATCCCGATCTGGTGATGATGGCCCTCGCGCTAAAGTACCTCCCGGATCTGGCCTTGGTCCTCTTTATGGGGGCCTTGGTGTCCGCCCTCCTGTCCAGTGCCGACAGCGCCCTGCTCGCTCCGGCCAGCGTCATCGGCTGGGATGTGCTGCGCTACTTCAAACCCGAGGCCGAGGAACGGTCGTCGCTGCGCCTGACGCGCTGGTCCGTCCTCCTCTTGGGCGCGGCCTCGTTGCTGTTGGCCCTCCGCACCGCTTCGGTGTACGACTTGATGGTCAATTCTTGGTCCGTGCTCCTCGCCGCGCTGTTCGTGCCGCTAACCGCTGGGTTGTGGTGGCCCAAGAGCAACGGCCCGGGGGCCTTAGCGGCCATTGCGGTCGGCCTGTGTGCTTGGCAGGGGCTGGGGCTGCTGTCAGCGAATGTGCCGGCCGACCTTTTGGCCGTGCCTTTTTCCGCCCTCGCCTTGGTCGTCGTCAGCTTGCTAACCCAAAAGAAGGCACCGCCGCAGCCCTTACTCGATGCGGAGGGCCGCCCTTTGCCCTATAAAAACCGCTTGGGCCTTTAATCCCAACCCGCGCTTGACAGGTCAAAGCTCGCACTTAACTTGTTTTCTACTTACCACCCACCTCGAAAAGGAATTGGATCATGAAGATGTACATTGCCGGAGAATGGGTTGACAAAGCCGACGCCATGGACGTCGTCAATCCCTACGATGGCTCGGTCGTCGACACCGTCCCCCGAGGCGATGCCGCCGACATCAACCGCGCCATTGACTCGGCCCAACGCGGCGCCAAGGTCATGGCCGCAATGAGTGCCTTTGAGCGCTACCAGATCATTCATCGAGCGGCCGATCTAATGCTGGCACGGCTCGACGACCTAGGGCGCACAATTACCCTCGAAGAGGGCAAAATTCTCGCCGAGGGCATGGGCGAGGCGGCCCGCGCCCAAGAGACCATCGTCCTCGCAGCCGAGGAAGCCAAGCGCCTGACGGGCGAAACCCTCGACCTGAGCGGAGCTTCTAATGGGGCGGGCAAATTCGGCTTTACGCTACGGGTCCCCTGTGGCGTCGTAGCGGCCATTACGCCCTTTAACTTCCCGCTCAACCTCGTCTGCCACAAAGTCGGCCCGGCGCTGGCGGCCGGCAACGCGATCCTCGTCAAGCCGGCCAGCGACACCCCGCTTTCGGCCCTCAAACTAACCGAGATTTTCCTCGAGGCCGGCCTGCCGGCCGAAGCGATCCAATGCGTCACCGGCTCGGGCAGCGTCATTGGCGACGCGATCAGTGCCAATGCCAAGGTCCGCAAAATCAGCTTTACGGGCAGCCGCGACGTGGGCGAACGCATCTGTCAGGTCGCGGGCCTCAAGAAGGTGACCATGGAGCTAGGGTCCAATTCCCCGCTGATCGTCATGCCGGACGCCGACCTCGACAAGGTCGCGGCCGCCACCGCCAACACCGGCTTTGCCAACGCCGGTCAAGTCTGCATCTCAACGCAGCGGGTATTCGCCAGCAGCGCGGTGTATGGGGATTTTATCGACGCCCTCAAACCCGCGGTCGAAGCCCTGACGACCGGCAATCCCCTCGACGACGACGTCAAAATGGGGCCTATGATCCGCGTCCAAGACGCCGAGCGCGTCGATTCTTGGGTGCGCGAAGCCGTTGGCGCGGGGGCCAGCATCGTCACTGGCGGCACCCGCGAGGGCACGATGTTCGCCCCAACGGTCCTCGCCGATGTGGCCCCGGAGATGAAGGTCTCCTGCGACGAGGTTTTCGGGCCGGCCCTCGGCATCAGCCGGATCGACGACATCGACCAAGCCATCGCCATGGCCAACGACACCAACTACGGTCTCAGCGCCGCGATTTTCACCGAGAACCTCAACTGGGCACTCCAATTTGCCCAGCAGGTCGAATCGGGCAACATCCACATCAACTGGGGCACGCAGTGGCGGGCGGATCTGATGCCTTACGGCGGCCTCAAGGAAAGCGGCATGGGCAAAGAAGGGCCTCGCTACGCGGTCGAGGAAATGACCGAAACCAAGATGGTCGTCATCCATTAAACCGCTAGCCGGGCACAAAAAGGGGGGGACGCGCCGATTGAGCGTCCCCCCCTTTTTTGTACCCCCGGCCCTTTCAGGTCAGGGAATCTAGAAACGCGGCGCGGATCTGCTGCGCGATCGGCCCCGGGGACCCCGCGCCGATGACGGCATCGTCAATGCGCACGACCGGCATGGCCTCCAAGGTCGTGCCGGCAATAAAGACCTCATCGGCGGCCTTAAATTGGGCCAGCGTACAAAATTCTTCTTCAATGGGAATGCCGAGTTGGCGGGCCAAGTCGAGGAGAATCCCCCTCGTGATACTCGGCAGGATGTGGCAGCCGATGGGCGCGGTATGCAGGCGGCCGGCCCGGACGCAGAAGGCACTGGTCGAAGCCCCTTCGGTGACCCGGCCAGCCGCATCGACCAGCAGGGCCTCAAAGGCCCCCGCTTGCACGGCCGCCTGTTTGGCCAAGATGTTGGGCAGCAAGGCGATGCTCTTAATATCGCAGCGCTTCCAGCGCAAGTCTTGGGTGCTAATGACCTCGACGCCGCGGTCGTAGAGGGCCGGCGGTCGGCCATGCAGCTTCTTAAAGGTCATTACGACGGTGGGCGCGACCGGGACCGCGGGAAATTCGTGCTGCCTAGGCGCGACCCCGCGCGTAACTTGGATGTAAATCAATGCCTCGCTAAAACCGCTCCGCTCAAGGCCCTCCAGCAGCTTGGCTCTAAGGCCGTATTGGCGGATATCCAACGGCAAGTGCAGTGCCTTTAGGTTGCGCTGGAGGCGCGTCAAATGCGGCTCTAAGGCGTAAGGGCATCCGCCGTAAGCGGCAACGACCTCATAGACGCCATCGGCGAACTGATAGCCCCGGTCCTCGACCGATACCACGGCTTCGGCCAATGGACCGAAGCGGCCATTGACGTAAGCGATCTCAGGCATGCGCTAGCCGTGGGCCAGGGCCTGCCACAAGGCTCGATAGTAGCGCATGAGCCGCAGCGGCTGTGGGCTTTCGGGGATTTCGGCGAGACAATACCCGGTGTACCCGCTCTGCCGCAGCAGCGCGAAGAGCCGCTGCCACGGGTAATCGCTCCACAACTCGGTAATGTGGACCAAGGCAATGGCGTCCTGCAAGGCGGCAAAACTGCCGTCGATAGACCCGTCGACTAGGTCCGTCGCATTGGAATTCCAGCAGACGAAGACGTTGTCGTGGTCGGCATAGTCGAGGATCGCGCGAATGTTGGCCGGATCCGAAGTCGTGCGGCCGTGGACCTCCAAGCGGATTTGCACCCCTAGGTCGCCGGCGAATTCGCCGCACTCGCGCAAGCTGACGCCGATCTGCTCCAAGGTCTGCTTGATGGGGATCCCCTCATCTACGTGGACGTTGTTGGGGCGCACTTTGACGCCGCCGACGCCGAGATCGCGGGCCAAGCGCACGTACTCTTTGGTCCCGTCGATGTGGCTGCGGAGCACCTGCGGGTCGACCGCGTCGTATTCAAAGGCACTGCCCAACCCGACCAGTTCGACCGCGGAGTCGGCAAAGCGCCGCTTGACCTCGCCCCGCTCGGCCGCACTGAGCGATGTTTCGACGCCGTGGGCATGGGTAGTCCGCAGCTCCACGCCGGAAAAATTAGTCTCTTCGCAATGGGCAATCAGGGTCTCTAAATCCCAGTCGCGGCCCAAGTTGTAGGTCACCATGCCGAGCTTCACGTTGCATTCCTCCCGGTTTGTTCACCGGCGAAGTGCTCCCGGTGAAAGAGTGCCTTTTGCTGTTGGAGATATTCGCCCTTGCTCAGGTTGGGCACGTGATTTTGCAGGATGCTCGCGGCCGCAGCCGCATCCCCGTACAGCAGGTCAATGGCCATCATGGCCAAGACCTTGGCCGGAGCGAGGTATCCCGCAGCCGGGTCGGCGATGCGCCAATCGGGGCCGTGGACCGCGCCGCAGGCCCCGGTCATGGCCGGGTGTAGCACGGGCATGATCTGACTGAGGTCGCCCGCGTCCGTGGAGCCGCCGCCGTGGGGATAATCCCGGTACTGATCAGCACCGAAAATGCGCGCGGCATTGTCCTTAAAAAGCTGCCCCAAGGCGGGATCATTGTGCAGCGGCAGGTAGCCGGGCACGGTTTCGATTTCGACCGCACAGCCGAGGGCGACCGCCGCCCCCCGCAGCGCCCGATCGACCTTGTGCGCGGCATCGAGCATGGCCGCGGCGGTGCGGGCGCGGACGTAGGTTTCTAGCCGCACCTCGGCCGGGATGATGTTGACCAGATCGCCCCCCTTCGTAATGATCGGATGCACCCGCACGCAGTCTTGGTCGCGAAAGGTTTCGCGCTGCGCGTCAATCGCGCTGAGGGCCAGCGTGGCCGCGCTGAGCGCGTTGACGCCCTTGTCGGGCGCACCGCCCGCGTGGGCGGCCCGGCCAATGAACCGCACGTTTTTGGCCAAGAAGCCATTGGACGACCGGGCGATTCCGACCGCTCCCTCGCTTTGGGCCGAGCTGGAACTGCTGGTGTGGATCATCACGGCCATATCTACGTCGTCGAAATGACCCAGTTCGACCAACTCGGGCTTGCCCCCGAGAAACGCGATTTTGCCTTCCTCAACCAACCCCAAGCGGTAGTCTATCTCGACGTACTCTTCGGCCGGCACGGCGAAAAACGCGACTTCTCCGGCGAGTTCCTCGCCCACGCCAGCTTCGACCAGCCCATAAGCGGCCCCGACCAACCCGGCGATCTGGGCGTTGTGCCCGCAGGCGTGGGCCGCTCCGGTGGCCGGGTCGGCGCGCGGGTGATCGGGCACGATGAGCGCGTCGAGTTCGCCCATCAGCGCGACCGTCGGCCCGGCCGGGCGTCCTTTGAGCCGGGCCTTCACCCCGGTCAGTGCCAGTTCCCGCTCGTACGGCAAGCCGAGCTCGGCAAAACTTTCGCAGACCCGGTGGGCTGTCTGGTCCTCCTTAAAGCCCAATTCGGGTTGGTCCATGATGGCTTCTCCCAGCCCGATGATCCGCGCACTGTGCTGGTCGATGGCCGCGCAGGCCGCCGCCTTTAACTCTTCTTTGCTCCGCATACATCTCCGTCTTTTCGGGTCGGCCAGTATAGCCGACGTATCTGGCGTTGTCAAACGATTCCCCGTCTTGCACAGGTTGGGGCCACCGCTTAATTTTTTAGGCCGTAAGCCGCTGTACCGGCCGCCAATCCGCCCCGAGTCAAAGCATTGTACAAAATCCTGATCATCGACCGCAATCCCGTATTCGGGGCGACCCTCGCCGGATTGCTCAAGCGGTCCGGCTATCAGGTCCAAGTCGCCAACCAACTAGCCGCCGGGCTCGACCACTATCGCCTCAACGCCCCAGACTTAGTCCTCTTAGGAGTCGAGGTGGACGACCCCACCCCCTTTCTCACGGCGCTGAGCTTGCTCGACCCTACCAAGCTGATCGCCTTCCTCTCGCGCCAAAGGCATTCATCCGACGAGCTGCAGGAAGTCCTGCAAGCCCTCAAGGGATGCCCCATTTTCTACAAGCCCTTCCGCACCGAAGACGTCCTAGCCGCCATCGCCGCAGAACTGGTCCCCCACGAAACCTAACCCCCAACCATACGGCAACACATAGCCCCGTAGCGCTCAGCCCCCGTGCTGAGCGCTGCTCCACGATCCCCAATCCTCAACCATGCGGCAACACCCCAATATCCTCCCCCCGCTGATAGCTGAGCGCATCGACGATCATCCGCACGACATCGTACCGCGGGCTAAATCCCAAATATTCCTCGGCCTTGCGCAGGTTGAATTCGTAGAACGTAGGCGTGCCCTGTACGGCCGCTTCAACGTGGGGCAGGTCGCACAATTCAGCGAGCCGGTAACTCACCTCGTCCCAAGTGAACGGGCGCGGCCCCGCGAGCTGGAAGGTCTCGCCCAGCGCCCTTTCTTTGCCCAAGGCGCAGAGGCAGCCATGCGCGATGTCGCGCACGTCGGCGATGTGCTTTTTGAACGGGCGACCGCGCCGGTCTTTGAGCAGCACCGCGCACTCTCGGCCCTGCCACAAGGCCGCCAACTCCGGGTGCGTCTCTTTCATCTTGCTCAAGTAGAACTGGGGAAAGTCCAAAATTTCGTCGGCCGCCCGCACCATGGCGAAGCGCAGAATGGTCGTCGGCACTTGGTAGCTGTGCCAATAGCCGGTACACAATTCCTCGCCGAGGGCCTTCGTCAGGGCATACGCGCCCCGGGGCACGCGCGGCGTCTGTTCGTCAATGGGCGCGGTCATGCCCCCGGGGATGTACTTGTCGTATATCGCGTCCGTGCTGGCGAATAGGAACTGGCCGATTCCCTGCGCTCGGCGCACGGCCTCCAGCATGTTGAAGGTCCCGCGCACGTTGATCTCAAAAAACTCCTCGTCGGTAAAGGGACCGCCGCCCTGAAAGGCCGCCCCCAAGTGATAGACGGCCTCGACGCCCTCAACTGCTTGCTCAACGGTCGTCGGCTCAGTCAAACTTCCCTCGACGAGTTCGACCTGCATCTGCTTGAGATTTTCCACGCGCGGGTCGCGCGGCCAGACCAGCCCGCGGAGGCGATGACCGCGCTCGACGAGTTGGTTGGCCAAGTTGACGCCAATGCGGCCGGTAATGCCCGTAATCAATATCTTCACGCAAACCTCCCGGTTGAATGGCTTACAACAAACCGCACCCCACGGCCGCTGGCAACCCCGCCCCAGCGACAAAAGAGGACAAAGGAGGTGGAAAAGATGGCGGTCTGTTTTATATTTGATTTACATTAAATACATGCTACTGAGTACTGCCTAGGCTGATGCCTCACACCTAAGATGTCGCCTGCTCAACTTCGCATTCTGGTCCCCCTCGAAAACCCGCACCAACAGCACAAGCTCGTGGATTTGGCGGCGACCCTCGCCCTTTCGCCTTGGGGCGAGTTGCACTTGACCCACATCCTGACGCCCGATGCAAAGCCGCGCCCCGATATAGAACAGGCCCTCCAAGTTTCGGTCGACCGGGCCATGGTCCACGACATCGGCGCCATCGCCCATTTGGAAAAAGACGCGGACGTGACGAGCGGAATTCAGCGGGCGGTCCGCCGCTGGAGCTGCAACATGATGCTCATGGCTTGGAATGCCAAGGTCGAGCGCGACGCCATCCTATCCGCCCCCAATCGCGCCCTGACCAAGGCCATTGACGTAGATACCTTGATCTTTAAGGAAAAGAAGAGCGGGCCGGTGCGCCGGATTCTCGTGCCCTTTGGCGGGGGCAATCACGCGCTGGTAGGCGTGCAGATCGCCTACGATCTGGCCCGAACTTGGGGCGCTGAGCTAGAAATCCTCCGCATCGTGCGCGACCCCCGCGACCCGTCCGACCCGATCCTCCAGCGCTACTGTTCCCAGCTAGCCGCAGACACGCGCTTGCAGCTAGACCTGCTGAATATCGACGCGCCGCTCGCGGTGGTCCCGGCCAGCACGGTGGTCCCGGCCATCGTCGCCAGAGCGCAAAACCACGATTTGATCGTACTCGGCGCGTCCAACGACTGGCGTCAAGACGAACATCTCGCCGGCTCCATCCCCGACGAAATCGCCTATCAGGTGCCCTGTTCGGTGCTCATGGTCCGCTCGGCTGCGGCCAACGACCTGCAGCTGAGTCGCATTTTCTGGGAACACACCATCCGCTTAGACCTCACCCCCAAAGACAAATGGGACGCCATCGCCCAGATGGTCGATGCCCTCATCGAAGAGAAACAAATCCCCCTCAGCGAACGCCAGACCGTGCTCGCAGCCGCGCTCGACCGCGAGCGCAAAGGATCGACCGCACTCGGGCACGGCACCGCCATCCCCCACGCGCCCATCCCAGACCTGCCCGGCATCATCGGCTGTCTGGGGATTTGCCCCCAAGGCATTGATTTTGAAAGCCCCAGCAACGAGCCGGTCCACTTCATCTTCTTGCTGCTGACCCCAGAGCAAAACTACCGCAGCTACATCCCCATCCTAGCGCAGATTGCAACCTTGATGCACACGGACGCGGCCCACCGCGATATGCTCGCCTCGCAAACGCCGGCCGAAATAATCGCCGTCCTCAAGCGCCTGCCGCAACGGCGTTCCTAAATGCCCGCCGGTTGGCTGGCAAAATAATCGCAATGCGGCATGAGGACGCACTCGTCGCACCGGGGCTTGCGCGCCTTGCACACGTAGCGGCCGTGCAAAACCACGCGCTGCCCAAACGCCGTCCACTCTTCGGGCGGCAGCAGTAGGGCCAAGGCCCTTTCGACTTTGACTGGGTCCGTTGCTGCGGTCAGCCCCAAGCGCCGACTCACCCGCCCGACATGCGTATCGACCACGATGCCGGGCACGCCATACACGTTGCCGAGGATGACATTCGCGCTCTTGCGACCAATGCCGGGCAAGCCAAGCAAGGCGTCCATCTGCCCGGGGACTTGGCCGTCGTGCTCGGCGAGGAGCATCCCCATGGCCGCGCGGATATGCTTGGCCTTTTGCCGGTAGAAGCCGGTTGGCCGAATATCCTCCTCCAGCTCCTCGACCGCCACCGCCACGTAGTCGGCCGCGCACTGGTATTTTTTGAACAGCCCGGCCGTGACTTCGTTGACCTTGACATCCGTGCTCTGCGCCGCGAGCAGGGTCGCCACCATCAGCTCTAAGGCATTGCCGTAGTTGAGCTCCACTCTCGCTTGGGGAATGGTTTTCTCTAAGGCTCGGCAGACGATTTGGGCTCGGTCGCCTTTGTGCGTCCCCACGTAGGCTTCCCTCGTCAGCGGCGGGACTGAGATAGTTGGACGCGCCGGCCCCACAGGTGGATGCGGCCCTTCCAGCGAAAAATCCCCAAGCAGCCAACGCTGCCGACCAAAATTACGTGCAGGGGTTGCAACAAGAGCCAAAGCGGTAAATAGCGGCGCAACTCGCGCCGGCCCGACAGCAATACGCCGCCGCTAAATACCCCCCACTCCCCCACCCCTTTCGCCCCCACCATGACCAAGGCCCACAGGGGATTTAGCAAGCCGGCCCAGCACAGCAGCGGGGCGAGCAGCATTGCCCAGTTCAAAGTGTAGGTGAGCAGCATGTAGCCAAAAAAGAGCGGGTCGAGGCGAGCGAGCAGCGGGGCATTGGAGGCCCAGCGGCTGCGCTGGCCGAATAACGCCCCCCACGACGCGGCCACCGGATGGCGCACAAAGGTCGCGGGATGGCTGGCAAAAACCACGGACCACCGGCCCGAGCGGCGCATGGCCTGCATGAGCAGCACATCGTCGCCCGAAGCCCGGTGCATGATTTCTTTATAGCCGCCCACGTCGAAAAACGCCTCCCGCAAAAAGGCCAAATTCTGCCCGGAAGCCGCCATGGGATGGCCCCACCCGGCACTGCCCCAGATACAGGCCATCAAGCAGGTGAAATCAACGGCCTCGTAGCCCTGACGCCCCCCCTTAATCTCGGCCGGCGAGCCGATTTGCGAACAGCCGATGACCATGCCCACCCCGTCGTCAAAGTGCGCCACCATGCCGCGGATCCAGCCCGGCGCGACCTCGCAGTCCGCATCCGTGGTCAAAATCACCTCGCCCCGCGCTCGGGCGATCCCCAAACTGAGCGCGGCTTTCTTGGAACCCGGCCCTTCGGTTCGCAGCAAGCGCACGGACGCACTCCCCCCACTGAACTCGCGCACGACGTGGCCCGTGCCATCGGTGGAACCGTCGTCCACGACGATGATTTCGTAGAGTTCTCGGGAGTAATCCTGCGCCAGCAGGGCGCGCAGGCAGGAGGCGATGTGGGTGGCTTCGTCGCGCGCGGCCACGACGACCGAGACCGACCGGACGCGCGCGGCATGGGCGGCGTGGACGGCCTGGGCGGCCCGGGCGGACCGGCGCATCCCAGCGACGAACCAACAAGCCCCGAGCAAGTAGGCCAGCGCACAGGACATCAAGAGGGTTTCGGGCATCAGCCCTTGATTTCCTTGATCAGGGAGAACATGCCGCGGTAGCCTTCGGAACAGTTGCGGCACATATCAAAGCGAGTGCGGTCGGCGAGGACTTGGCGGCGAAAGTCCATATAGGCCCGGCTGCGCCAAATCGCGTCAAAAGACCGGCCATTGAAGGCCTGCCCCATGCCAAAATCGACGTCTTTGTCAAAGCAGCAGGGCGCGACCGCTCCATCCCAATTGACCATCGAACTGTACCACAGCACCTTGCAACCCCGCGTGGGCTGCCCCTTGACCGCTAATTCGCCCTCGGCGCGCTCGTAGCGGCTGTACTGTTCGTCCGCGGGCAAGAACGCCTCGGCGTCGGCCTCGGTGTACACTTGGGCGGTCTTGACCAAGAACTTGTCAACGCGCAGGTCCTTGGCCAGCGCTTCGGCCGTGGCCAGATCGCGCTCGTTGTGCTTCATAACGATGAATTGCAAGTTGATCAGGGGCGTCTGCGACCCCAGCGCCTCTTTGGCCGCGACCAGCAGCCGGACCCCGGAGAAGACGCGCTCGAGCTGGCCGCCGACCCGATACCGTTCGTACGTAGCTTGATCGACCCCGTCCAGCGAGACGATCATCTCGTCTAGCCCGGACTCGACGATGGCCTGCGCCTGCTCGGGAGCGCGGACGAAGTGGCCGTTGGTGCTCGTGAAGGTGAAGATGCCGCGGTCGCTGGCGTAGCGCACCATCTGGTTGAAGCACTTGTTGATGTACGGCTCGCCTTGGTTCCACAGCATCATCATAAAGACCTCGCTGCCGAGTTCGTCCACCAACTTCTTAAAGTCCTCCAAGCCCATAGAGCCTCGCGGGCGGCGCATCTGGCCGTTGCCCGAAGGGCACAAGGGGCACTTGAGGTTGCAGAAATTGGTCGGCTCGACCATCAGCATAAAAGGCCGGCCCCACACGATGGGCCGGCGGGTCATCCACGACAGCACCATGGAGGCCAAAACGGCGAAAAAATTGACGAGCCGCCGCCAAGAAAATACGCGGGCGTAGCGCCGGGCGTAGCGCGGCAAGGCTTTGGGCGCGATCAGGTAAGCCAAATCAGCTCCTTCAGTTAGGGTTTCCAGCGGAACCAACCCCAACGGCCGACAACCGTAAAAACCAGCACGTAGGGAATATACAAAACTTCCACCAGCGGCAAATAGCGCAGGAGGGGGCGCTCCTCGGGCTCGGCCATCCGCTTGAGCAGCAAAAAGTCAACGGCCCAGCGCACCAACCACACCCCGGCTACCCAGCCATCCCAGCGTTGGCTCCAGAGCATCTGCCCCAGCCCCCACGCGAGAAAGCCGTGGAACAAATAGACCCCCACGGCCAAATAGAAGGCGCGGCCTTGGTAGTGGCCTCCTTTGGCCGCGTGCCGCAGCTTTTGCTGCACGGCAGCTGCGAGCGTAGCCGGCGGCGGCTGCGAGCGCACGACAGCCCGGCGATTAAACGCCATGGCCCACCTGTTTTGGGCGCTGAGCAAGCGCATGAAGTACACATCGTCGCCCCCGATCAGGTGGCCG
Source organism: Candidatus Latescibacterota bacterium (assembly GCA_965242865.1). Lineage (GTDB taxonomy): Bacteria > Latescibacterota > UBA2968 > UBA8231 > UBA8231. Next base: position 807,187 of record CBDETK010000013.1, on the reverse strand, counting down.
ATTGGGGCGAAGCCGCCCAGCTCGTCGTACACTTGGCGGCGGTAGCCCAAATTGCGGCCCGTACACGACAGCGGCTGCCCCATGCCAAAGCTGCCAGCCCCCAGCGCCCCGACCCCGATATTGTCTAAGGCCAAGACCTTGGCCAGCACCCCACAGACCGGGTCGGGCCGCGCGTACCCGGCCACGAAGCCTACCTCCGGGGCAAAGTGCGCCACCATCGAGCGGACCCAGTCGGCGGGCGGGCGGCAATCCGCATCGGTAAAGAGCAAAATCTCCCCAGTGCTCGCGGCAATCCCTTGGGCTAGCGCGCTTTTCTTGGGGCACGTAAAGCGCCCGTGGGGCGCGGCCTGTACGCCCTTGAGGGCCGCCCAAGTCGCCGCCTTGGCCGCAATGAGGTCCCATGTTCGGTCGCTCGAGCGGTCATCTACCACGATCACTTCAAACGCGCCCGGATAATCCTGACGGGCGAGGGCGTCTAAGCAGTGCGGCAAGGTGGCCTCTTCGTTGCGCGCGGCCACGATGGCGCTGACCGAGGGCCGAGCGCGGACTCGGCCCGGGCCAGCGCGCGACCGGCTCAAGCCGCGCCACAGCCAGAGGACGCTGCCCACGTAAATCGCGCCGCTCAAGAGCAACCCCGCCCTTTGCAACTCCACGAGCTCCATGCGATGGCCTTAGAAATAGTGCAAGCGCAAGTCAAAGCGCAGGTGCTGCTGGCGGCCCGCTCCGTAGCCGGTGCGCCACGCTAGCGGTACGGCCGGGCCCCACGCTGGCGGCAGCGGCACGCCTCGGCCCCACTCCTGCGCGTATTGGGTTTCTAGCTGGAGATCGGGCAAAATCCGCCAGTTCAGGCCAGCGGCCAGCACGGTCCGCTGCACACGATGCCCGTCGAGGAATTGCTTGGTCGCGCGCTCGTCCCCCGGCCGCCAGCCGTAGTGCAGATCGCCGCCGACATTGCGAATGGTGCCGTCCTCCTCTAACTCGTTGTCGCCATGGCGGCTGCGCGTGACATGTACCGCAAACTCTACGTCTCGGGCCGCCCGCTTGGTCAGGCCCAACTGCCATTGGTCGCTGTTGGGGGCCAAGGCGTGCCCCAGCGGCGAGTCAAAGTGGCGAAAGGTGTTAATGGGAAACCGATGCGAGTACAGCCAAGGCTCAATGCGCACGTATTCGGCCCGCAGCTCGGAATCGGCCAACCCCAGCGGATCCACCCACAGCATGCCGGCCTGCAGGGAAAACTTGTTGGCAAAATCATCCGAAAAAATGCGGGTCTTCTTCAGGTCGTCTACCAGATAGGCCAGATAATAGCGCCGGCCGCGCCCCGGATGGATGTCCAAGTCTAGGCTCAGCAAGAGGTTGTCCTTGTCGCCTAGGTGGCTCTGGGCGGCCCAGTAGAACATCAAGGGGTTGACGTAGCTCGGCTCTAGGCCCCGATCGCCGTACACGACCAGCTCCTGAAAGCCCAAGTCGAGCCACGGGGTCAGCGCGATCTCCAAGCGGTGAGCGGCCAAGTACTTTTGGCGGTCCAACAGGCGCACCATGCCGTTGACTGAATAGGTCGCCGCTGAATCGGCGGTCCCCGCGCACAGCGGCGAGTCCGGCCGGTTGGGACACGGGCGCAGCTCGGCCGAGATGCTGACCAGCTTGACGGCCCCAAACTGCGATTGCAGGCGGATCATGTTAAACGACGGCGCGTTGTTGCCCAACCCCAAATTCTGCTCTGGGGCCGGCCCCCACAGCGCCTCGTCCTTGCCCAACTGAACTTCCACCGGCCCGACCGCGAACTTGACGTACGCAGTGCCCTCGTGAAAATCGGCCGCGTGGCCCTTTAGCTGGGGCAGGTCAACCCGCCGCTCGTACAGGTCGTGGCGATAGGCGTAGTGGCGCGAGCCTTGCTCGCGGATCTGCTCAAAAGCCATGCGAAAGCCCACGTGGCGGCCTAAGTGCCCGCGGACGATGCCGCCGCCGCGGTGGCGGTACACCACTTCGGCTGCCGACCGGCCCCAGCCGCTAAAGCGGTCGGTTTGTTGGCGGGCGAGAACGTCGGCGAACACGGCCCCGCCGCGGGCGCGATAGTGGATCAGGGCATGCTCGTGCTCGCGGGCAAACTCGCGGCGCAACAAGTCCAGTTGTCCCAATTCGATCGGCGACAGCTCGGGGCGATACTTTTTATCCACGACGTCAAGTAGCTCTACTATTTTCTGGCGGCTGTACGGTCTAATGCCATCGGCGCGGCCGGCGGCTCTCCCTTGTGCTTCAAGCCGCTCGACAAAGCGGTACACCCAGTGCTCCAAAGGCACGTAAACCGACGAATCCGCCCGAGCAGGGCCGCCGCCCAGCGCGATCCACAAGCCCAGTACAACCTGTGTTGACAGCACTCCCAAGGGCTTGTTGATTAACTGCTTAGGTCTTTTTTTGCTCATCACTTGAAAGCTGGAATTCATGCCTACCATCGCCGCTGTTCACGCCCGCGAAATCCTCGACTCGCGCGGCAATCCCACCGTTGAAGTCGATGTGCGCCTCGCCGAGGGCCACCTCGGGCGGGCCGCCGTGCCCTCGGGCGCTTCTACCGGCGAACACGAAGCCGTAGAGCTGCGCGACGGCGATTCGGCCCGCTATCTCGGCAAGGGCACTCGCCGCGCCGTGGCCCATGTCCACCGCGAAATCGCGCCGGCCCTCAAGGGCCTCAACGCGCTCGAGCAAAACCAGATTGACCAAGCCATGATCGACCTCGACGGCACCCCCAACAAGGCCCGCTTGGGGGCCAACGCCATCCTGGGCGCGTCGCTAGCCTGCGCCAAAGCGGCCGCCCAATGTTGCGGCCTGCCCCTCTATCGCTACCTCGGCGGCCCGGCGGCCCGCACCCTGCCGGTGCCCATGATGAACATCCTCAACGGCGGCGCACACTCGGACAACAACGTCGATCTGCAAGAATTCATGGTCATGCCGGTCGGAGCGCGCTCTTTTGGCCAAGCCCTGCGCATGGGGGCCGAAATATTCCACCACCTAAAGGCCGTCTTAACAGAAAAAAAGTGCTCCACGGCCGTCGGCGACGAGGGCGGCTTTGCCCCGGACCTCGCCTCCAACGACGCGGCCCTCGACCTCATCGTCGAAGCCATCCAACGCAGCGGTTATCAGCCGGGCGAGGACGTGCTGCTCGCGCTCGACGCCGCGGCCAGCGAGCTGTTTGCCGACGGCGAATACACCTTGCACTGGTCCTCGGGCCAAAAGCGCCGTGCCCAAGAAATGGTCGCGTTCTACGCCGAACTGGCCGCCCGCTATCCCATCGTCTCCCTTGAAGACGGCATCGACGAGAACGATTGGGACGGCTGGGCGCAGCTAACTTCAACTTTGGGCGACCGCGTCCAGCTCGTGGGCGACGATCTTTTCGCCACCAACACCGAGCGGCTCGGCCGCGGCATCCAACAAGGCATCGCCAACTCCATCCTCGTAAAGGTCAACCAAATCGGCACCCTGAGCGAGACCCTCGCCGCCATTGAGCTGGCCCAGCGAGCGGGCTACACCGCCGTCATCTCCCACCGCTCCGGCGAAACCGAAGACACGACCATTGCCGACATCGCCGTGGCCACCAATGCCGGCCAGATCAAGACCGGATCGGCCGCGCGCACCGACCGCGTGGCCAAGTACAACCAACTGCTGCGCATTGAGGAAAGCCTCGGCCCACAAGCGCGCTACCCGCAACAAACCGCCTTTTACAACCTAGGGCGCAGATAACCGGCCCGCCGTCCACACCGCGACCGCGTGCAGCAGCCGCTGCCCCAAGAGCGCGGCCGCCACCAGGGCCGCTCCTCGTTCAGGGGGCAGCACGGCCGCCAAGCTCAGGGCGATGACCAACCCCAAGTCGTCTAGCTCCAACAGTTGCCTCGGCGCGACCCCGGTGCGCTGAGGCACCGCGCTCCCCAGCCCCTGCCACGCCCCCAACCGCGCCCCCGGCACGATCGAGACCAAGGCCAACAAGACCCAAGCCCCAAACGCCAGTTCAAAGCCGCTCTCCCCGAGTGCCGCCCCCAGCATCCAGCCCACCACCCCGAGCAACACCGCCCGCGCCATGTCTTGGCCCTGCTCCAAGGCGCGTAAAATATCCAAGCGGCGCATCGTCGCATTGACCAACCAAATTCCAGCCACAGCCCCCACCCACAGGGGGGCCAAGCCCAAGGCACCGGCCATGCCGCTACCGAGCAAAAGACCGGCGGCTATCATATAGTACAAGTGCCCCCGACTGAGGCCGCGCGTTGCTAAATCCACGATTAGGCCGACTAAGGCACCCAAGACTAGGCACGCCCCGTATTTTGCCCAGGTCCCCTCGACGACGATCGGCGGGAACGCTAGCGGTAGGCGCACCTCAAACCCTCCCGGACGCAACTGCATAAGCCCCGCGCCGGCCAAGAACGAGCCGGCCAGCGCACTAGCCGAGGGAACCCAACCGGTGCTCTCCCTGCGGCTCTGGCGCACCCAGCACGCGGCACACAAGCCGCAGACGCCCCACAATGCGGCGTGCTCCACGCCCTCCAGCGCAAAGCCATAGCTCAAAGCCCACAACCCCAAGCCCAACAAGGCCAAGTAGCCGACTTCGAGCAGGAGCAGGGATCGGCTCAGGTTCCCAAGCAGGCGCAACTCCACGCTGCAGCCGACCACCAACCCGAACATCCCGACCAAAAACGCAGCGGTCAGATCGGCCGCTGCGCCGAGGGTGGGCCGCATCTCCACCGGCGCGAGCCAGCCGAAGACGACCCCGGCCAAGGCGTACTGTACGCGGGAAGCTAAAAGATCAGCCACAAGCGGCGAGTGAGCAGCCCGCGATCGACCAAGGCGCACGACCGCGTACACTGACCCCACGGCGGCCAGCCCCACGCCAAAACTCAGGAGTACTTCGGCGCTAGCCATCGCGTCCTTCGCCCGTCCCCGTGTATAAATCGGGATTGCCCAACTGGGCAAACCCCTCGTCAAACGCCGGGCAAAATTTTTCCACCGCTGATTCTCCTAACTCGACGACCTGCTCGTAGGTTTGGTCTGCGGGCACCAAGGGACGCGCCAAGGCCGCGCCGTCCTTAAACCGCGCCCAGTGCTGGAGCCAATCCCCGAGGACCTTGCGCCCCAAGTGGGCAAACGCCAACGAACACAGGGGATTGGGGCGGCGTCCGGCCATGCGGATATGCCCTCCCCACCAGAGAATTTTGGGAATGCGCTGCAGCCACCGGGCGGTGGCCTCCTCCCCGCGTTTCAGCAGGCTCTCGTCGGCGTCTCGGCCATAGAAAGCCGCTCCCACTTCTCCCAACAAGCTGCGGCCATCAGCGCGGCGGGGAAAGTGCAAGCGCGCACTCCACAGCCCGCCCATCCCCTCGCCGGCGAGCAAGCGGCAATCAATGCCCCATTCCAAGCGCAGGTGCCACAAATCAGGCGCGGCCGGCCGAGTGCCCTCGCCGAGCAAGGCGGCCACCCGGGCCTCAACCCAAGGATGCACGGCCAAGTCCGCATAGACGTGCAGGCCCCAACCCGCGGCAAACGCCTGCTCGTCAGGGCTGGCGGCCCCTTGGGTCAGGGCGCGCAAAAAGTCGCCGCACCGCTCTAGATGCGCCCGATGCGATAAGGCCGCCGGGCCGCCGGGGAAAAAACCGATGTCCGGGCCTACGGAACCCGCGGCAAAGGCCGCTTGGAGCGACCCTTCGCCGGCGCGGTCGCCAAAGACTAGGGGAAAAGCCCGCTCGGCCAGCCACAAGTGGAAGAAGCTGCCGGCCAAACTTAGAACGGCAGATCGTCGTCGTCGCCCCCGGGCGGCGGGGGTGCTGCGTCGGGCTGGGCGGCCGGGCCGGTGCTTTGCCCGCCGGCGTTGTAGCCAGCGTCTCGGCCACCGCCGCCACCGCTCTCGCCGCGGGCCGTGTAGCCAGCATCTCGACCGCCGCCGCCGCCACCGCCCCCCTCGCCGCGGGAATCGAGCATCTGCATGTCAAAGACTACGATCTCGGTCGTATAGCGCTTCTGACCGCTCTGGTCGTCCCAAGAGCGAGTCTGCAACTTGCCTTCGACATAGACCTTGCTGCCCTTTTTGAGATACTGCTGGGCCACCTCGGCCTGCCGCCGCCAAAGCACGAGCCGATGCCACTCGGTTCGCTCTTGGCGCTCGCCTGTATTGCGGTCGTTCCAGCTTTCCGTCGTGGCCAAGCTGAAATTGGCTACGGGCACTCCGTCCGGCGTGTAGCGCACTTCGGGATCGCTGCCCAAATTGCCGATCAAAATTACTTTGTTTACCCCACGGGCCATTATTCGCTCCTTTTTGCGGGCGTCTCGCAGCCGCGATCGCGCCCATGAACGTTCCCAATTTCGCTTATCTTAGGCGCAAGCCTTGGCTCAGTCAAGGCCATTTCCAGCCCTCTGGCGGGCTTGACTTTCTCCTGCCGCTTCGCTATCCTTCCATATCCTTAATGAGTACTACATGCTAAGTGCTTACGGTAGGCCGGCTTCCCCCTTTGTCTGGCTCGTAAGCGCGGGTACTATTTGTCGCACAGCCGCCGCTAGCGGTCGCTTTTCTCTCCTCCCTCATTATATCCCCGCCTGTTCCTACGCGCTGCTTTGCGGCGGCCCTTAGAAGGAAGGTACGCCAACCATGACTGGATCCCCCGTCGTCGTTCTCGATGTTGGTGCAGCAAAAGTTTTGTGCCTAGTCGGCGAGGTTCACAACAATTCTCAAGTCAAAATTTTGGGCCTAGGGCAAAGCCCCTGCACCGGTCTGCGCCGCAGTGCCGTCATCGACATGCCCCAAGTAGCCGAGTCCATCCGCACGGCCCTCACTGAAGCGGAGCGCTCGACCGGCCTCAAAATCGCCGGGGCGTATCTCGGCATGGCCGGCGAAGGCATCAGCGCTCACCGCGCGGTCAGTACGGTGGGCATCTCCGGCTCCTCCAACCCGATCTCCGAAGAGGACCGGGACCGCGCCCTACTCGCCGTCGCCCAAGAACAATCCGCCGAGGACCAGACGGTGATCCACCGCTTCGTCCAGAGCTATGCCGTCGATGACGAGCCCGTGCAAAACCCGCTCTGGTTACACGGCAATCGCCTGTCAATCGAGGTCCTAACGGTTGCCGCGGACGGGCATCTATGCACGGCCTTTCGCCACGCCGCTTCCAAAGCCGGCGTTGAGATCGCCGGCGTCGTCCTCGAAAGCGTCGGAGCGGCCCACGCCACCTTATCCCAAGATGAACGCGACATGGGCGTGGCCCTGCTCGATATCGGCGCCGGCACCTGCGACCTAGCCGTGTTTTCAGGCCCGATGCGGCACGTGGAAGAGATTCCGCTGGGGGGGAACGACATAACGCGCGATCTCTCGATCGTCTTGAGCATCCCCATGCGCGAAGCCGAGCAGCTCAAATGCCGCTTCGGCAGCGTGAGCTGCTCCGGCGAAGAAGACGACCAACCCGTCGCCTATCACACGACCGCCGGCCGGGCCTGTTCCTTAACCCGGCAGCAAGTCAGCGCGATCATCGAAGCGCGGCAACGCGAGATTTTTGAATACGTGCGCCAAACCCTCGCCAGCACCCCCTACAACGACCGCTTGGCGGCCGGCATCGTGCTCACCGGCGGCGGGGCCGCGCTCGACCAGATCGCCCCGCTCGCCGAGGAGGTGCTCGGCCACCACGTCCGCATCGGCGTCCCTCAAGACGTGATCGCCCCAGCCGCGGTCAGCGACCCCAGCTATGCCACCGCAATCGGCCTGTTGCGCTTTGTCGCCAACGAACACAGTGCAATAAGCGAGCCGCACGACGCAGACCGCTCCCGCAACGGCCTTGCCCACGCGCTGAGCAAACTATTCAATTTCTTTTAACCCAGCACCGCCCGGGGCGGTTTGACACGGTAGCTAGCCCCGCCTAGTTTCTTAGTCCTACTTCACAGCATAGCCGCCATAGCTCAGCTGGTAGAGCAACTCACTCGTAATGAGTAGGTCCCCGGTTCGAGTCCGGGTGGCGGCTCCACACCCCAACGAGGGCTTGTGCCGTAAGTCCAGCAGCGCAAGCCCTCTTTTAATGATCCGTGTCCGTTCTCGATCTCCCCACCCTAAACGCCGGCCTCAACACTGTATGCACGGTTTTGCTCGTGCGCGGCTTCCTGCAGATCCGCCGCGGCGCCCGCCGAGCTCACCAAAAGTCCATGCTGGCCGCACTCGGCTGCTCCGCGCTCTTCCTCTGTTCGTACTTGATTTACCATGTTCAGGTAGGTTCCGTGCCCTATCCCCACTACGACTGGACCCGCCCCCTGTATTTTGCCGTGCTCATCCCCCACGTGATCCTCGCCGCGGTGCAGGCCCCGCTGGTGGCCCGCGTCGTCTGGTGTGCGTACAAGCAAAATTTTGCCGGCCATCGCCGGTTGGCCCGCTGGGTCTGGCCGATGTGGATTTTTGTCTCGGTCAGCGGCGTGGTGGTCTATCTAATGCTCTACCGGCTCTGACCTCAGGACCGGCGGCTGCGGGCCACCATCCAAGCGGCCCCGCTGGTCGTCAGCCCGGTCCAGCCGCTGGTGACCAGCAGGGCCTGCACAAACGCGGGATCGGCCAAGAGTTGGGCCGGGGCCAAGTAGAACGCCTGGCGCAAAACGACCAAAGCATAGGTCACGGGATTGCACTGCATCACCCATTCGAGCCAAGGCGCGGCCCCTTCAATGGGAAAGAGTGCGCCCGAAAGAAACCACAAGGGGATGAGAACCACGCTCATCACCGAATGGTAGCCCGCCACGGAATCCAACTGCCACGCGACCATGAAGCCCAAGCCCGTAAAGCCCAAGCCGATCAGGGCGCACAGAGCCAAGAGCACCACGGCCATGTCCACGGCCAAGCCGAGGCCAGCCACCGGCGCCAGCAGCAAAAACACGAACACCTGCAACAGGGCGATGAGCGTACCGCCGACCAGCTTGCCCAGCGCGATGCTCAGGCGCGGCACCGGCGCGACCAGCACGCCTTGCAAAAAACCGACGCTGCGGTCTTCAATGAGGGTGATGGTGGAAAAAATCGCCGCGAATAGCAGGAGCATCAGCACGACGCCCGGATAGAAGAATTCTCCGTAGCTCACCTCGCGGCCCCCGCTGATGAAGCGGGCGGAAACCCCCGAGCTCAAAAAAAACCACAGCATCAGCGGCTGCACCAAGTTCCCCAAAAGCCGCGAAGGCTGGCGGAAAAAGCGCAGCACTTCGCGCTGGGCCAGAATCCAGACGCCGGTCAAGCGGCCTTCCCCTCCGCGAGGTGTTGGCCGGTGTGGCGCACGAACACATCGTCGAGCGAGGGCGGCGCCAGCGACAGCGAGCGGATCTGGGCACCGAACCGCTGGAATACCTCGTCGAGGCTGACGTCGCTTTTGAGCGGCACGCGCACATCCCGACCGACCACTAGGCCCTCTAGGCCCATGGCGCGGTGCAGGGCGGCTTGCAGCGCGGCCGCATCGTCGCTGCGCAGGGTGAGGATTTCGCGCCCCAACTGGCGTTGTAAGGCCCTGGGGGGACCGCAGACGAGCACTTGGCCTTGGTGCAAAATGGCCACTCGGTCCGCGCGCTCGGCCTCGTCTAACAGGTGGGTCGAGACCACCACGGTGAGCGGTTCGCCCGCTTTGAGCTCCTCCACTTGGCCCCAGAAGTCTTGGCGCGCCACCGGGTCCAAACCGGCCGTTGGCTCGTCGAGCGCGAGAATGGCCGGGGCTGGCAGCAGCGCCTTGGCCAGTTCGACGCGCCGCCGCATCCCTCCAGACAGCTTTTCCACCCGCTCGCGGCGCCGTTCCCACAAGCCCACGACCTCCAGCAACTGTTGGCTGCGCTGGCGCACGGCGCGCCGGCCCATGCCGTAGAGCAGCCCGGCCGTCCGCAAGTTTTCCCCGACCGTCAACTTCCCGTCGAGCGCCGGCTCTTGAAAGACTACGCCGAGCTGGCGGCGCACCGCCGCCGAATCTCGCCCCAAGACCGCGCCGCCGACTCGCACCGCCCCGGAGGTCGGCACCAGCGCAGTGGTCAGGATGCGCAGGAGCGTGGATTTACCACTGCCGTTAGGCCCCAACAGGGCCATGGTTTCCCCGGCGTGGATGTCGAGATCGACGGCGTGGAGTGCCCGGCGGCCCGTACCCGCATAGGTGTGGGAAAGCTGCGAAATGCTGATGCGTACTTGGGGGTCCAACGAAAATCTCCTAGCGGGTTGAGGCGGCGAGACAAAAGGTTGGCAAATTAACCGGATTCCCCGCTAGCGTCAAGAAAGCGACGCCGATTGACAGGGACGGCCTTTTCTCATAATTTCGCTCTCAGTCTTGGCGGTAAAAACTCCCGATCCTCACTTTTGCACTAGCCCTTACCTTGCGTTCACAGCCCGCGTCCTCTCATAGCTGGGCGCATCACCTTTTTCTGAAAATCCACCTTGGGGCGTGGGGGCCGGCCCCCGTGCCGGCCCCCATCCTTCCCGCTAGGCCGACCGTATGGCAACTCAAGTCAAATCTAGACGCTGGTTCCGCACCCTCGTACTCGGCGCGGCACTCGGGTTGGTGGGAGCGGCGTTGCCGCTGGGGGCCTTGTGGCACTTAAACCGGCCTACCTACGAATACCCGGCGCGCCAAATTCACATCCCCCCAGGCGCGAGTGCCCGTTGGATCGGCCAGTTGCTGGAGCGCGAAAACCTAATCCACAACGCGCAGGTCTTTGCGTGGATCGTCCGGCTCAAGGGCCTCGGGCACCGGCTCGAAGCCGGCACCTATCGCCTCGACGGCACGGGCACGACCGTCGCTCTGGCCCAAGCCCTGCTCAAGGCCCCGATCCAAACCCAATCGGCCCTGATTTCCGAGGGCCTGAATCGCCATCAGATCGCGGGGCAGTTGCAGGCCGCCGGCGTGGCGGACTCGGCCCGCTTTGTCGCCGCGACCGAAGACCCGCGCCTCATCCGCCAGCTCGGGGTGGCCGCGTCCAGCCTCGAAGGCTACCTCTTCCCCGAGACGTACTTCTTCGACCTCAACGCGGATGAACGCGCCATCGCCGCCCGCATGGTCGGCCAATTCCACCGCGTATTCGCCGACTCCCTGCACCAGCGGCTCAACGAACTCGGGCTTTCCTTGCACCAAGCCGTGACGCTGGCCTCCATCGTCGAGCGCGAGGCCGTGGCCGTTGCGGAGCAGCCCATTATCTCCGGGGTCTTTCAACGCCGCCTCAAGCTCAACCGCCGCCTCGAATCGTGCGCCACGATCAACTACGCGCTCGGCACCACCAAGAAGCGGCTGACCTATGCCGACTTAAAGGTGGATTCGCCCTTCAATACGTACCGCCACCACGGCCTGCCGCCCGGTCCGATCAGCAACCCCGGGCGCACCGCCCTGCTCGCCGTGCTCTATCCGGCCAAAACCGATTATCTCTACTTCGTGGCCCGCGGCGACGGCACCCACATCTTCAGCCGCACCAACCGGGAACACGAGCGCGCCAAGCGCCGCGTCAAGCGCGCCCAGCGCACGCAGACCAACTGAGGATGGCCAGCCCCAGCCTACTAGACGCCCTCAATCCAGCGCAACGCTGCGCGGCCGAAGCCTTGGGCGGTCCCCTGTTGATCCTCGCCGGGGCCGGGTCGGGCAAAACCCGCGTCCTCACCCATCGCATCGCCTTCCTCATCGAAGAGGTCGGCGTGGCCCCGTGGCGCATCCTCGCCGCGACCTTTACCAACAAAGCGGCCGGCGAAATGCGCGAGCGCATCGAGCAGCTCGTCGGCTCGTCGGCCGCCAGCGAGCTGTGGGTCGGCACCTTCCACGCGATCTGCGCGCGCATCCTGCGCCGCCAAGCCGCGGAGTTTGGCCTCGATCCCAATTTCTCCATCTACGACGAAGACGACCGCCGCGCCACCATGCGCCGCGTGCTCGACGCCCACCAAATCGACGAGCGCGAGCTCGCTCCCCGCGCGGTCATCCGCCAGATCAGCCGCGCCAAAAACGCCATGCTCGGCCCGTTGGAATTTGCCGACCAAGCGACCGAGCCCCAGCGGCAAATCGCCGAACTCTACGCCGATTACGAGCGCGAGTTGGGCCGCAACCAAGCCCTCGATTTCGACGACTTGCTCATTTTGGTCGTGCGCCAATTCGAGCGTCACCCCAGCATTCTGCAAACCTACCAAACGCGCTTTGAGCACCTGCTCGTCGATGAATACCAAGACACGAACCGGCCCCAGTACTTGCTCTGCCGCCAGCTAGCGGCACACCACCGCAACCTCTGCGTAGTCGGCGACGACGACCAATCGATCTACCAATTCCGCGGCGCGGACCTCCGCAACATTCTCGACTTTGAGCGCGACTACCCGGACGCCCGCAGCGTGCGGCTGGAGCAAAACTACCGCTCGACCGGCCGCATCCTCGCCGCGGCCAACGCGGTCATCAGCCACAACCAAGGCCGCAAGGGCAAAGAGCTGTGGACCGACGGCCCCGAGGGCGACCCGGTCGCAGTCGTCGAATGCGACTCGGACCGCCGCGAGGCCCGCCACGTCGTCGAGTGCATCCGCCGCTACGACCGCTTGGGCCGCTACCGCCTCGGGGACGCGGCCGTGCTCTACCGCACCAACGCCCAGTCGCGGCTCTTTGAAGAGGAGCTCCAGCGCGCCGGCCTGCCGTACGTCCTCGTCGGGGGCATCCGCTTTTACGACCGCCGCGAAATTCGCGATGTGCTGGCCTATTTGCGCCTGTTGGTCAACCCGGCCGACGACATGGCCCTGCGCCGCATCGTCAATACGCCCCGGCGCGGCATTGGCGCCAAGTCCCTCGCCCGCTTGCAGGATTTCGCCCAAACCCAAGACTGGAGCCTTTCCACCGCGCTGGCCCACCTCAGCGATGTGCCCGGCCTCAGCAGCCGCGCCCAAAAGAGCCTCGCGGCTTTTGCCGACCTAATTGGCGAGCTCATGGCCGCGACCGAGACGCGCTCCCTGCCCGAGCTGGGCTTTGCCGTCGTCGAACAGAGCGGCTACCGCTCCATGCTCGCGGCTGAAAACACCCCCGAAGCCGAGGCGCGCTTGCAAAACCTCGACCAGTTGCTGGCCGAAATGACCGAGTACGCCGACGAAAACCCAGACGCCACCTTAGCCACCTATCTCGAAGAAAAGTCCCTGCTGACCTCGGCCGACGAAAGCGACGCCGACGGCAACGCCATTACCTTGATGACCTTGCACAGCGCCAAGGGCTTAGAGTTCCCCTTGGTCTTTGTCTGCGGCCTCGAAGAGAACCTCTTTCCCACCGCGCGGGCCATCGACGATCCCCAAGCCATCGAGGAGGAGCGCCGGCTCTGCTACGTGGGCATGACCCGCGCTCGCGAGCAGCTCAGCCTCACCTATGCCCTGCGCCGCTACGCGTACGGCTCGCTGCTCGCCACCGAACCCTCGCGGTTCTTGGGCGAAATCCCCTCCGAACTAACGGCTCAGACCTACGAGTTGGACCGCGGCGTGGCCCGCGCCCGGCAGCGCGTCAGCCCGCCGCGCCCCAAGCGCGAAAAAGCACCCCCAGGCGTCCACTACGAGTGGGACGCCGAGCCAGCATCCGGGTTTGACGAGCTCGTCGCCCAAGACGACTTCCTCGCCGTCGGCCAGTGGGTGCGCCACCCCCAATGGGGGCGCGGGCAAATCGTCAGCCGCGAAGGGCACGGCGAAAAGATGAAGCTCTCCATCCGCTTTAAGACCCAGATCAAACGCATTGCGGTCGCCTACGCCCAGCTCGAACCCGCCTGAACGGCCCATTGCCCCAGTGAAGGGCCAGCCTTAGCTTTATCGTTTATCTCGTTTCCCTTTAGGTACTTATGGGTACTCCAACGTCCGAAAATACGCGCGTGGCGCTGCAAAACGTGGGCTGCAAGCTCAATGCCTACGAAGTAGAAGCCCTCGCCCACCGCCTAGCCGAGCGCGGCTATTCCATCGTGCCCTTCCGCTCGGAAGCCGACGTGTACGTAGTCAATACCTGCACCGTCACCGGCGCCGGCGATGCGGACTCGCGCAAGGCCGTGCGCCGCGCCCGGCGGCGCAATCCGAGCGCCGAGGTCGTCGCCACCGGCTGCTATGCCCAGCGGCGGCCAGCCGACTTGACCACGGCCGGCGCCGATTTGGTCGTGGGCAACGGGCACAAGGCCCAGCTCGTCGAGCTACTCGAATCGCATCTCGCCGGCGTCGAGCTCCCCGCGCCCTCGGCCGCGCGGCCCCGCACCGAGCAATTTCTCGCCATTGACGGCGCGGTGCCCCAAGGCCGCACCCGCGGCAGCCTGCAAATCCAAGACGGCTGCGACGAGCACTGCACCTATTGCATCATCCCGGCCGTGCGCGGGCCGAGCGCGAGCCGCCCGGCCGCCGAAGTCCTAGCCCAAGCCGAGCGCATGGTCGCGGCCGGCTACCGCGAGTTGGCCCTGACCGGCGTCCACACCGGGCGCTACGGGCACGACCAAGGCCGGCCCGGGGCGCTCGTCGAGCTGCTCGCCGCGCTGGAGCAAGTCAACGGCTTGGCGCGCATCCGCCTCAACTCCATTGAGCCGGGCTACGTCACCGACGCGCTGATCGACCACGTTGCAGCGTCCCCGGCCTTGTGCCGCCATTTCCACGTGCCCTTGCAAAGCGGCGACGACCGCATCCTCAAGCGCATGGGGCGGCGCTACACGCGGGCCTACTACGCCGAGCGAATTGAGCGCATTGCCCGCTGCATCCCCGATTGCGCCCTTGGCGCGGACGTCATGGTGGGCTTTCCCGGGGAAACCGACGCGCATTTTGCCCAGACCCGCGCCTTGCTAGCCGACCTGCCCCTGACGTATCTCCACGTCTTTTCGTACTCGCAACGCGACGGCACCCCGGCCGAGCGCCTGCCCGACCCCCAAGCCGCCGCGGTCAAAAAGGAGCGCAGCCAAGCGCTCATCGCCCTCGGCGCAGCCAAGCGGCTCGCCTTCCACCAGCACTTTGTCGGCCGCTCGCTCCCAGTCCTCGCCGAAGGCCGCCCCGACCGAGCGACCGGCTTGCAGGTCGGCTTGAGCGACAACTACATCAAGGTCCTTTTCGCCGGGCCGGCCACGCCCAACGAGTTCGTGGAGGTGCAAATTGAGCAAGCCCGCGAAGAGCTAACTTTTGGAGCGCGCCCATGAACTTGCCTCTCCTCAACACCGCGGTCGAACCCCAGCCCGTGGCCGCGCGGCCCGGCCCCGCGGGCCGCCGCGTGTACATCGAAACCTACGGCTGCCAGATGAACGTGGCCGACAGCGAGTTAGTGGCCAGCATCCTCGCGGACGCTGGGTTTCAGATTACCGAACGCGCCGAGCAGGCCGCCATCATCCTGCTCAATACCTGCGCGGTGCGCGAACACGCTGAGGAGCGGGTCATTGGCCGCGTCAGCCAGCTCAACGGGCTGCGAGCCCACCGCCCCAACCTCACCTTGGGCATCCTCGGCTGCATGGCCCAGCACCTGAGCAAGACCTTGCCCGACCGCGCTCCTTTCGTCGATCTGGTCATGGGGCCGGATTCCTACCGCCGCCTGCCCCAGCTTCTCGCCCAATCCAGCGACGACGCGCTCTTAGACGTGCGGCTCGACCGCTCGGAAAACTACAGCGGCGTTCACCCCCAGCGCACCACCGGCACCAACGCTTGGGTCACCATCATCCGCGGCTGCGACAAATTCTGCACCTTCTGCATTGTGCCGTTTGTGCGCGGCCGGGAGCGCAGCGCGCCCGCTGACGAGGTCGTGCAGCAAGTCCAGCGCCTTGCGGCCGAGGGGTTTAAGGAAGTTACCCTACTCGGCCAGACCGTTAATTCCTACCGCGCTGGCCGCGTGGATTTCGCCGATTTGTTGCGGCAAGTCAGCCAAGTCGAGGGCATTGAGCGGGTGCGCTTCACCTCGCCCTATCCGGTTGATTTTACCGACCGCGTGATCCGCGCCATGGCCGAGGTCGGCCCGGTGTGCCCGAGCCTGCACCTGCCCGTGCAGAGCGGGTCGGACGCCCAACTCGCCCGCATGCGGCGCGGGTACACCATCGATCAATACCGCCAGCTCGTGCAGAAGCTGCGTGCGGCCCTGCCCGATCTCGCCCTGACGACCGACATCATCACCGGCTTTTGCGGCGAGACCGACGCGGACTTCCGCCAGACCTGCGACCTAATGGAAGAGATCCGCTACGACTCAGCGTTCATGTTCAAATACTCAGAGCGCGAGGGCACCTACGCCCACAAGAAGCTGCCCGACGACATCCCCGAAGCCGTCAAGGGCGAGCGTCTCCAGCACATCATCGCCCTGCAAGAGGACATTTCGCGCCAGCTCAACCAGCGGTATGTCGGTCGCACGGTCGAGGTCTTGGTCGAAGGCCCGTCCAAGCGGCCAGCAGCCGACGGTCAGCCCCGCTACTACGGCCGCACTCCACAGGGCAAGACAGCGATTTTCCCGCAACCTGCCGCACACAACGAGTTCGTAGCCATCCGCATCGCCCGCACCACCTCGCACACCCTCTTTGGCGACCGGGTCGCCGGCTAACCGCCTTCAACGCCCGGCTATTGGACGGGCTGCGGACATAGAGGCTCTAAAGAAAGGAAGGGACTTATGGACCTCCAGTTGAAAATTGCGAACTTGGGGCCAATCGACGCGGCGACCGTCCAAGTTGGTCCATTCACGGTATTCGCCGGGCCGAACAATACCGGCAAGACGCTCGTGGCGAAGATGTTGTATTCGATACTTGATGCGCGGAACCCAAATCACGCCTTCGTGTCTTTTGAAGCATTTTCTAATGAGATTACCTCTTTCTTCGACCTGAATTTGCAACGCTATTATGGCGAGCGAGGAGAACACTCCCTGTCCGCCATTAGAAAGGGGCTAAAAAAAATCAACTCTATCCTACAGGAGGCACCCCCAAGTTATCCGAGCCAAAGCGAACTCGACGCGCTCAAGGCGGTGCAGCCTGCATTGGTAGTTGAAGCCGAAAAAATAAAGGGCCACTTACACGCCCTCGAAAATGACATTAAAACGAGAAAAGCCGGTGGCCACGCCTCTTCATCTGATATGCACGGCACTCTCGAAATCATCAGAGATCATTTGGAAAAGTTCTTCAGCGACCTAGAATGGGCAATTCGCCACGGATGGTCTTACAAGGTTCGCCAGAATGTATATGGAAATTTTCAAGTGCCTAATTTTTTTACGTTCGAAGGGGACGGCGATTCCTTCTTGTATTTTAGCGTCCAAGGAGTAGGTGAATTACAAGAAGATGAAGCGGACTTTGAGTTCATTCCCAGCCCGCAAATCGTCGAGAACGGGCAATCATTCCCCGAAGTCTTCTATTTAGAGTCTCCGCTTTATTGGAAACTGAAAAACCCTCTGGAGTCGATTAAGCTCGGCTCGCGTTCCCCTTTAGAGCATTCTCTGAACGGCGTCCCAGATTACTTCTACGACCTAGCCGCTGCCCTCCGAAGGACGCATATAGACCATCCTCTCACCGGAATCCACAACGGGCTGCACGATGCGATTGGCGGAAAAATTGTGCTGAGCGAAGCGGGCGATCTTGAATTTCAAAAAGACGGCCAGTCGATTCCGCTCTCCATCACGTCGGCGGGCGTTGCAAATATGGGAATGCTGGCCCTGTTGATTGAACGAGGGGCCTTAGAGCGCGGCTCTTTTCTTTTTTTCGATGAACCGGAGTCCAATCTCCATTCGGCTTGGCAAGTTGAGATGGCGGCGATCCTCTTTGAGTTAGCCCGTCAGGGAGTCAACGTGGTCGTCTCTACCCATAGCATGACGATTCTCAAGTGGCTTGAGGTGCATGTAAAGAAAAACCCAGAAGATCGGGAGTTGGTCAGGTTGAATAAGTTTCCGCCGGATGCCGAATGGAACGACGACATGGATGCGGTACTGGCAGAGGTCAAACAGTCGCTGACGAAGCCTTTCTCCGATCTCTACATCAAAGGGCTGTAGAATGCCCTTATCCCAATTCGTCGAGTCAATAGAGTCGTCTGCCAGCGGCTTCAAAGCGTATCGGATGGACAGCACGGCGAAAGAATCCAACATGCGTCGTGCGGCCAAGCTCGGGACCTGCGAGTGCTGCGACTACGTAACGGTCAGCAACGATCAACAAAGCGTCATTCTTATCGAGGAGACCAACTTGGCGAGCACAATCACTGACTTCAAAGAAAAATACGATTACCTCAACGACGACGACCAAGCTGACTTGCTCTACGATGAAGTTCTTAAAGAAAACCGTCTCAAGCTGTACGGGTCCATGTTGGTCTTGTGTCGCCTGTCGAGCTCGCGGACCGATGTGAAAGCGTTTCTGCCGGAGAACAAGTTTCAATTCTGGCTCGTGGCGACCGCCGCTTCGCCGGATTCCGTTATGGTGATGGATAACCTGACAGACAGAGACAGGTTGAAAGGTTTTCTAAAAAGTCCATTGACTAAAGAGATGATGGATGTGGTCGATATTATCCCGTCCACCGAGTTGGACGGAAAACTAGCCGCTCACGCCATTCAAATCGACTGAGCTTTCTCGAACCGTGCCCCGAACCAACGAAATCGCCTTTAACGTCGCCCTGTCGAATGTGCTGCGGACCAAGCATCCGCGTTGGCGCGACCGCACCGGGGCGGAGCAACAGGGCGTCGTCCGCGAGGCCGCGCAGCGGCCGGACATCGTCATTCGCCCGCCGGGCGGCATTCCGGTCGTCCTCGAAACCGAGTTTGAACCGGCGCGCAGCGTCGAAGAAGACGCCCGCAAACGCTTGAGGCAGTTCTTGCAGTACCAAGGTGCGCAGATTGAGCAAACCATTGCCGTCCAAATTCCGCAAGCCCTGAGCGAGGTGCCGCAGCAAGACTTGGAGCAGGCGATCGCAGCGGCCGAGTTCCGCTATTGCACCCACGCGCTGCAAGCGGCGGATAGGGCCGTGCGCTGGCCGGCCACCGGCTGGCTCGTCGGTAGCATTGACGATCTGGCGAGCTGTGTTGAGAACGTGTCGCTGTCCGAGCGGCTGCTCGCCGAGGGGACGCAGATTCTGGAGCAGAGCATTGGCGAGGCCGCTGGCAAGCTGCGCGAAACGGCTGGCACGCACGCGCTGGAGAATATGGCGCGGTCCCTCCATCAAGAGGATGGCGAGCAAACCTCGCGCATGGCCATGGCTATCGTCGCCAACGCGCTCGTTTTTCACACCGCGATTGTCGAAGCGCACGGGATTGACACTATCGACGAATTGCGGATTCCGGGGCGCAACGACGTCAGCAAGAGCCGTCTGATCAAATGCTGGCAGCACATCCTCAAAGACATCAACTACTATCCGATCTTTCGCATTGCCTCCGATTTGCTGCTACCCATTCCCGACGGCGCGGCCAATGCGGTTCTCAACCGCCTCGCGCAAGCGGCCAGCGACTTAGCGGGCTTGGGCGCGACCACCTTGCACGATCTTTCTGGGCGGATGTTCCAACGGCTCATCGCGGACCGCAAGTTCCTCGCCACGTTTTACACCCTGCCGACGTCGGCGGCTCTGCTCGGGGAGTTGGCGGTGGCTCGTTTGGACGCGGACGCGGATTGGTCCGACCCGGACGCTCTCATCGGCCTACAAGTCGCGGACTTAGCCTGTGGCACGGGTGCGTTGCTGTCGGCGGCGTATCGCGCACTATCGGCACGGCATCGGCGGACCGGCGGCGACGATCAGACGCTGCATCGGCAAATGATGGAACGCGCCCTCGTCGCGGCCGACATCATGCCAGCGGCCACGCACTTGACCGCGTCCATCCTGTCGAGTGCTCATCCGGGGACGACCTTTGGCCACACCCGCGTCCACACCCTGCCCTACGGCCAGCAGAGTCAGGAAAAGCGGCATACTATGGCGTTGGGCGCACTCGATCTGATTGAGGACGACACCGCGCCATCGCTGTTTGGGACGGGTGCCACCGTGGCGCACGGCACGGGCGAGGATGTGGAAGCCGAGGGGAGCCAAGACATGATCCTCCCCCGCGAAACGGCGGATCTGGTGATTATGAACCCGCCGTTTACGCGGCCCACCAATCACGAAAAGGCCGAGGTGCCGGTGCCGTCGTTTGCTGGACTGAACACGACCCAAGACGAGCAACAAGCTATGTCCAAGCGTCTGGTCGAGATCAGGCGGCGGTTGACCGATCCGGTCGGGCACGGCAATGCGGGCTTGGCTTCCAACTTTATCGACCTAGCCCACGTCAAGCTCAAGTCCGGTGGCGTCCTCGCGCTGGTGCTGCCGGCAGCGTGTGTGAGTGGCGGCTCTTGGAGGGACTTTCGGCGGTTGTTGGAGCGCGAGTACGAGGACGTGGCAGTGCTGACCATTGCGGCGCACGGAGATACGGATCGGGCGTTTTCAGCGGATACCGGGATGGCCGAGGCCCTCGTCGTGGCGAACAAGCGGCGCGAGGCGGGAAACGGGGAAAGCGGGGAAACGCTGTTCGTCAATCTTTATTATCGACCGGGCAGTATCGCGGAAGCCTTTGAGATGGCGCGGGCCGTGCGTCGGCTGCCGGCTCAAGTTCGGCAGGGTCGGTTGTGCATCGGCAACAGCGAGACGGTTGGCACGTACATCCGAGCACCGCTGAATCAAGGAGGGTGCGCGTCTCTGCGCGAAACGACGCTGGCGGATGCTGCCCTCGGTCTGGCGGCAGGGGCGCTCCGGCTACCGCGAGGATACGACGCGCCGCTGGCGACAACTCATCTTGGAGAACTCGGCGAGAAAGGGTTGCTCGACCGCGACATCGCCGGGAAAGCCAGCAATGGGACACCACGAGGGCCATTTGAAATCATCCCCATTCAGGGTGTGCCGCAATATCCGGCGTTGTGGGGCCACGATGCCAAGCGTGAACGGAGTCTCATAGTCCGACCTGATAGCGAAGGCGAGGTACGACCCGGCTGCGATGCCCTGTCGGTTGAGGTTTGGAACGAAACGGCCTCGCGGCTGCACTTTAACCGAGATTTTCAGATCAACTCGCAGAGCCTCACCGCTTGCCTTACGCCAACTAAAGCCATCGGTGGCCGGGCATGGCCCAACTTCATATCGGAACAAGACGAGTGGAGCGTCCCCCTCGTCTTGTGGTCCAACACAACTCTAGGCCTCCTCGCCTTCTGGTGGGTCGGGACCCGACAGCAGCAGGGCCGTGCGTGTCTGACAATCACTCAACTGCCCCGTCTGACGGTTCTGGACCCACGTGCCCTCAGCAAAGAGCAACTCGCCCAAGCCGAAGCCATCTTTACGAGCTTCAAGGAAAAGGAGTTCCTCCCAGCTAACGAGGCGTATCGGGACGACGCTCGCCAAGCCCTCGACCGCGCTGTCCTGATCGACCTATTGCACCTGCCCGAAGCCGCCCTTGAACCGCTCGCCATTTTGCGCGCCCAATGGTGCGCCGAGCCGAGCGTCCACGGCGGCAAAAAGACGCGGATTGACGCCTAAGATAGGATGCCTACTATCTGTCCTTTGCTTGAGCCGAGAGCAGCAACGGGCTGCTGCGGGCAGTCTATCGCCGTCAAGAGGCTGTGCGTACTGAAAGGCGTACCACCCGTGCATGTGGCCGCTGGTGCCAGTTTGGCCCTGTTGTATATAATTCCTATTTTTATCGCAACAACCTTCTTGAGCTTCTGCCGAGGTAAATGCCATGAATAGACAGTTACTCGTTTTGAGTTGCTCGCAGGCCAAACGGAACTGTAATGGTTGGCTTCCTGCAATTGACCGTTACAACGGGTCTGAGTATCGGGTCATCAAGAAATTCTTGCGGGACAATCAATGGCCGCTTGGTCTATCTATTGCGATTCTTTCTGCGGAATACGGTTTGTTTGGAAGTCTGAAGCGGATTGAGCATTACGATTCGCGGATGACTCCAGCTATGGCCCGTGAAAAGGCTACTGAGTGTTCTGCCATTCTAAAAAAGTGGGCTGATTATCACGATGCCGTGTATTTTTCATTGGGAAAGGACTATCTTCCCGCCGTTGAGCCCGCCCTGAAACGGACTTCTCTCCCCGTTACGCCGTTTCAAGGCAGCAGAGGCGAGAAAGCGAGTCAAATAAAGGCTTTTCTCAATAGCACACCGCCTGTCCAGAGGGTGAGGGCTGATGTTAACGGTGGTGCTGGGAGACACTGCTATTTCCTTCCTGACTGGGACGACCTCTTGGATCCGAATTTTGACTTCGAGCAAGACACCTTCTCGGGGCCAACTCGTGAAGACAGAGAGGATCAACACTGTTGTATCTTGATGCAGCCCGAACAAATGTGCGACGGCATCCTCGTCAGTCTTGCCCAGCATGGAACATCGAAAGGCCCCTTGCGGCGGCTGGAAGGCACCGAAGCCAGTGCCTTGTCTCCTTTGCCGCTACGCAAACAATTTGGTCTTATGGATAATCAGTGGCTATTTGGCGATTGTGGTGCCTTCAGTTACGTGAATGACGATGAACCAGCTATTTCAGTAGAGCAAGCGGTCGCGTTATACGAGTTATATGACTTCAACTTTGGAGCGTCTGTTGACCATATTCCCGTTCAAAAAATCAACAAGAACGGAGAAATAAGGGGGCTTTCCGATGAGGAACGTCAAGATAGGGTGCGAATCACTCATGCAAATGCGGCGTTATTCTTTGAGGCTGCGAAAAAACGGAAGGCTCAGTTCAATCCGGTTGGCACTATACAAGGCATCAGCCCGGAGCAATACGCTGAAGCCGTTCATCACTACTATGACATCGGATACCGCTATTTGGCACTTGGGGGCCTTGTTCCTAAGCAAGATAGCGAGATTGAGAGTATTGCACGAGCAGTGATCACTGCCGCCAACGAACTCAAAGAGAGACCATGGATACATCTGTTTGGGATTTTCCGCCCCAAACTGCAAGATGTGTTCCGCGAACTCAAAATTGATAGCTTTGACAGCGCAACGTACTTCCGCAAAGCGTGGCTTCGCTCTGATCAGAATTATCTCGGCACCAATGGTAAGTGGTACGCGGCATTGCGAGTACCGATAACAAGCGACGGACGCACACGCAAGCGACTGATAGCAGCAAATGCGGACATTTCTCAATTGGAGCAAGAGGAACGCGAAGTTTTGAGCTTACTATGCCGATACGACAGGGATGAGGTCCACGTCAATGAAGTTCTCGACGCTGTTGTAAGCTACGACCAGCATCTAGCGAGGTCCAGTGAAATGCAGTCCATGCGTGGGCAATACCGTCGGACACTAGAAGAACGCCCTTGGCAAAATTGCGACTGCCCCTTTTGCCAAAGAATCGGCATCCATATCCTCATCTTCCGTGGGGCCAATCGAAACCGGAGACGAGGAGCGCACAACACGCTCATGTTATACGAACGCATCCAAGAAGGTAGGCATGTCTAGGGTATTAGAGATCAGGCTAAAGGACATTTTATGATTAGCAAAGATCGTTTTCTCGATATAGTAAGCAGTCGCCTTGGCCGCGATTTGCTAAATCCAGATAATGCGGCTCAGCTCGACGCTGTCAACCACGCGGACGCCCGCATTCTGCAAATTGTTGCTGGTCCGGGTTCGGGAAAGACCACCGTTCTTGTGCTTCGCGCTTTACGGTATGTCTTCGTAGAAAATGTTCTGCCTGAAAACATTCTGATTACCACGTTCACTCGGAAAGCTGCCCGTGAGTTACGTACGCGCTGGCTAGACTGGGGTACTGCCCTTTATGCAGAACTTGAGTCTGATTCTGCTATCAATCTCTCCCAGATTGACCTTAACCGATGCAGAATTGATACGTTGGATAGTATTATCCAACAAGCACTGACAGAGTACCGATTGCCGGGAGCACTCGAGCCTATAGTCGCAGAAACCTCCGCAAGTAACCTAATTTTGAAGAGGTCAGCATTTCGAGATTTGTACAAGTCCAATCAAGACACTCTTGATATCCTTTTGAGCCGGTACACCTTCGATGGCAAATCTCCGCGCAATCTTGGAGAGGCCCTTAAAGTGGCGAAGCGCTTACTTGAACGTTTGATACAGGATCGTGTGAACTTGAACAGTTATACACAATCTGGACAAGCCCAAGAATTGTTTGTCGAGATGCTGGAACGCTATCGCCAGCGAGCGGTTGAAACAAACGTCTTTGATTTTACGATTTTAGAGGAACTATTTCTGCAACGTTTGTCCAATGGATCGCTTAGGGAGTGGCTTGAAGGATTACGAGTGATTTTAATCGATGAATATCAAGACACAAATCCTCTGCAGGAAGCCATTTACTTTGCTATGCTTGATATGGCCCGCCTGTCAATGACTATTGTAGGTGATGACGATCAGTCCATGTACAGGTTCAGGGGTGGATCGGTTGAACTCTTTACTGAGTTTGCAGAGCGTTGTCAGCAAGCAACAAGACGCCAGACCCGTCGAGTGGACATGACCAGAAACTTCCGCTCAAGGCCGGAAATTGTGCAGTTTTATAACGACTACATTACGAGCGATCCAGATTTCTTGCCTGCACGAATTAAGCCTCCAAAGCCTTCGGTGGTGGCAACTAGGACAAGCGAAGATATTCGCGTGTTAGGTATGTTTAGGGCTGATCCAGAGAGTCTCGCAACAGACCTTGTGGCATTTCTGAATAGGCTGTTTAATCAACGGAATTTTCCTATTGGCGCAATAGATCAGGAAATTCGGATATCACAGGACGGTGCCTTAGGTGACGCGGTGTTTTTGGCTCATTCTATTGAAGAAGAGCAGTACGACCATTACAAAAGTGCACCACAGGAGAGATTTCCAGGTACACTGCGAGAGAAAATGAAAGCTAACGGTCTCCAAGTTTTCAATCCACGCGGTCAAGCTCTGCGAACAATTCCCAATGTAAGCGTTCTCTTAGGTCTCCTCCTTCTGGCAATTGATCCAAAAAATACCATCATCAGTGAAGTGATGCCCACTAACGAGGCGAGGTTCTTCCTTAGTCAGTGGAGACAAAGTGCTCAACAATTTGTCGACTCAAACCCACCCCCAAATGATGGTCCTGCACTCAGAGGTTTCATCAGAGACTGGCAAAATGCTGCGTTGGGGCAGGCGACCGATGCTTTTCCTCAAGACTGGCCGGTTCTGGAACTTGTCTTTAAGTTGATCTCTTGGATGCCTGAATTTCAACGTGATCCCGAGCATCAAGTATGGCTGGAGGCTATTACGCGCATCATTGCAAGCGCGGGTATGGCATCTCCCTATGGTATGCAACTTCTACAGAACACCGCTGCTAATAGCGATCCTGTGCGTTTAAGCAGAAGCAGATTGAGTTTTGTTCGCGACGCACTTATACCGATTGCAGAGAACGAGGTTGATGTTGACGAAGACATTATACCAAGCGTTCCGCGGGATAGATTGCAATTTATGACAATTCACCAAGCAAAAGGATTGGAATTTCCATTAGTGATCGTTGATGTTGGAAGTCGCTTTACGCGCAACCATCGAATGCAGCGATTTTTGAGATTTCCTGATCGCATTTCGAGTGTAGTGCGAGCTGAAAATGACGTAGAGCCTCATCTAACGGGTCCACTCCGAAGTGATCGTGATGGCTTGGACCGTACTTTTGATGACCTAGCGCGGCTCTATTACGTCGCCTATAGCCGTCCACAGTCCGTACTGATGCTCGTGGGAAACGAAAGCTGCCTATTCTATGGAACCGGAAAGAATTACACCCAAAAGGCAATTCCGAACATAGCTTTGGGCTGGCGGCGTGATAATACTTGGCCGTGGAGACAAGAATATAGTACTCGCAGATCTCCTGTACGAGTTGATCCACCATTTTTGCTTCTATAATCCCAACGCATCAACGGGAGTTGGCCATGGAACTTGAAGTCAAACGTCCGGAACATATCGTTCCATCCTATTCGCTCACTGGCGACCTGCTATCCTATCTGCGTTGCCGGCTACAGTATCGATACCACAATGGCAGTGCTTTGCCTCCATCGAGACCAGTCCAGCTCTGGTTTGGTGAGTTTTTACATGGCACCTTGGAAATGGCCTATCGCTTTTGGGATGAGTTACGCCAAAAAGGCCAACAGCCACCTAACTTCCCTTGGCCATGCACAAAACGCGAGTGGCGACAAGATTCCCCTAACTGGGCTAACTACGACATTGGTAGATTTGCCGACTTAGTAGAGAATGCTTTACGGCAACAAGGCAAGGAAGCACGTAGTGCTGATGCTCGCGACTCGGCATACCGTCGCATTGAGGTTGCGGTGAACGAGCTCAGACGGCATTTATTTCCACTTATCGCTTCTACAGAGCGCAAAGTGATTGGAACAAGACCTGTGCCAGATAGTGAGGAAGACCTTCGCTGCGATAACTATGAAGTACACGGTGTTATCGACGTCCTGACTAACGTAACTCTCTCTGAAGCCTCCGACGACAATCTTATTCGTCAGTGCGTTCTGCAAGGTGATCCAAAATTGCAAGGAGAATTCGAGGTTATAGTGGACTATAAAGGTGCGAGACGCCCCTTGACTGATGAAGCCTACTGGGACCAAGGAGACTGGCAAATTCAAACTTACGCTTGGCTCAGAGCACGGCAGCCCGATGCCCTTCAAGTGGCTGCTGGCATTCTGATCTACATAAACGAGTTGACACCCGGTGGAACAGAGATGCGGGCGATTAGGCGGGGTCTGGCTAATAATTCGACTGACGTAGTGCCAGAAGTTGGCTCTCAAGATGAGCAGATTGTCAGAATGTGGCGGGAGGGCATGGATACAAGCCAACTATCGCTCGCTTTTCGTCTGCGTAGGGCCATCCGAGTTATTCCGGCCTCCCCAGAGAGCATTGATCGTGCTCTTGCATCCTTCGATGATGTTGTTCGTCGAGCGGAGGAAGATGTCGTAGCAGAAGCAACTGGCCGCGATATTCTTCAGGCTTGGTCTCCGAACTGCCAAGATGAGGCAACCTGTGCCGCCTGCGATTTCCGACACTTTTGTCCAAGACCCGCTAGCGTTCCGGAGGACTACAAGATTAAGGCCCCAACTGCACCCTAGGCACGGGTATGTGAAACAGCGAAGGCCCCCGTAGTAACTGTGAAAGGAGCCATTATGACCCAAGATTTAACGAGCAGGACGTTTGGGGCGTCTCTTGATGCCGCACTCTTTGAAAACGCAATAGAAGAAGACGTACCCGCTCCGCTCGCCGAAGCCCTACGCGATCTTAACGAGATAAACGACGAAGCCGACGAAGAAGGCATTGCGCGGCCTTCCGAATCGACTATTGCCAACGCGGATCGTCTGCTACGAGCAACCTATGACATATTGCCCCGTCAATATCTGGTGGAACTCCTGCCGGAGGGGGTTATTGCGATCACGATTCCCGGTGGGTTTCGGCGTTCAGTTATGTTGTTCTGCGAATCGGACGGTGGTGCCCTGTGCTCGGTCAATATGAACGGCAAATATCGGGACAAGGAGTATCGACACACGGATCAACTGCCGGATACATTTCTGAGCGAAGCCTTGAGTGAACTAGGACGGGAGTAAATCGGTTGGTTCCCACGAACCTCCCTCAGAACATATCTCCGAACGAGACTTTGGGACGGGGCGTATTTTCAAGCACACAGGCACGTCGAGCTGAGCGCGGTACAACACCCTTCCGTGTATTTCTCGAACGGCGCGGGGAAGTGACTATCTCCGTTGACCGGCTTGATTTCGCGGAACCTGAGCAGATGGCGACGCTTGGCGACAAGGTAGCAGTTGGCCGTAGTGGAGGCCGTAAGTTTTATGGCTGGGCCGTCATTGCCGCTGAAGACGCCGAAAGCAATGGGCGGCGGGTGGTTGCCACTCCACAACCCGGCAACCCATACCATGCAGATATTATCCTACCCGATTCCGCAGCGGAGGATCAGAAAAAACAAAGACATCACACCCAAGATCTGACGAATGCTTCCCGCTGGCGTGAACGCCCGGCCTCCACGAGCATTGACCAATGACCCAAGATTTAACGAGCCTCTCTAAAATGACCCAAGATTTAACGAGCCTCTCTAAAAACGCAACGGAAGAAGACGTACCCGCTCCGCTCGCCGAAGCCCTACGCGATCTTAGCGAGATAAACGACGAGGCCGCCGAAAAAGGCATTGCGCGGCCTTCCGAATCGACTATTGCCAACGCAGACCGTCTGCTACGAGCAATCTATGACATATTGCCCCGTCAATATCTGGTCGAACTCCTGCCGGAGAGAGTTATTGCGATCACGGTTCCCGGTGGGTTTCGGCGTTCTGTTATGTTATTGTGCGAATCGGATGGCGGTGCCCTGTGCTCGGTCAACATGAACGGCAACCATCGGCGCAAGCGGTATCCACATACGGACCAACTGCCGGATACATTTCTGCGCGACGCCTTGGATGAACTAAGACAGGAGTAAATCGGTTGGTTCCCACGAACCTCCCTCAGAGCATATCTCCGCGCCGAACAATTTCATCACGCCCAAGAGCTGGCGGACGCATCCCGCTGGTGTGAACGCCCGATTAGCTAGCCATCCTCACCTTCCCCGAAAGGACCCCATGTTCACCCGTTCCCTCGCCTTTGCCCTCGCCGCCCTTTGCTCCACCGCGTACGCCGACCCGCAACCCACCCGCGACGACCTCGAAATCCGCCGCATCTTCAACCTGCCTCAAGGCACCCTTCGCATCGCCAAAGACCCGCGCACCAACGCCCTCTATACCTTGCGGCAAAACGGCGCGATAGACCGCATCGACCTAGCAGCCGCCAAACTCGCGCCCGCATACTCCAGAGACGATCACGGCATTGGCAGCGGCTTCACCGGCTTTGCCATCGGCCCGGACGGCTCGTTTTACTTGGCGTCCAACCGCCGCGGCCCCCGCGACAGCGACCAATTTGCCCTCGTACGCGGCGTGTTGCTCGGCGACGACACCCGCCAATGGGAATCGCTCGACCCGGACGACCTGCCCGCCGACGTCCCCATCGACGACATCCTCGCCGCGACCAGCCTCGGCCGCGACCCCACGACCAACACCCGCTACGCGCTCAAGACCAACGGCGACATTACCCTCGTCCCCAAGGGCACGGTGTACACGGCCGCCGACCACGGCTTCAGCCGCCCCAGCGCGCTGTTTATCGACGCCGACGGCACTTTTTACGTCCTCAAGCGCATCGACCTATCCCAGTACAACATCGCCACCATCACCAAGGGCGAGGTCGATCCAACCAGCGGCGAGTACACTTGGTTCACCCTCGCAGAAACCGCGCCCTACGAGCGGTGCGACTGCATTTTTAACCACGATGTCAACGGGCTCGTCGTCAGCCCAGACAACCGCTCCCTGTTTATCAACAGCGGCTCGCGCACGGACCACGGCGAAATCCAAGACGGCAACGGGGCCTTCCCCGAGCTGCGCGAAACCGCCCTCACCGCGATAATCCTGCGCGTCCCCACCGATGCCCGCGACCTCGTGCTGCCCAACGACCGCGTCGCCCTCCGCGCGGCCGGCTTCCTCTTTGCCGAGGGGCTACGCAACGCCTACGACCTCGCGTTCGCGCCCAACGGCGACCTCTTTGCCACGGAAAACGGGCCGGATCGCGACATGCCCGAGGAACTCAACTGGCTGCGCCAAGGGCATCACTACGGCTTCCCGTGGCGCATGGGACTCGACGACACCCCCCAGCAATTCCCCGACTACGACCCGGCCACCGACGCCCTCCTCCCGGCCGGGTTCACGGCCGTGCGCGAAGGCTACTACCACAACGATCCCTCGTACCCGCCCCCGCCACGCGCCTTTACCGACCCGGTGATCAACCTCGGACCGGACGCGGACGCGTACCGCGACCCCGCCGATGGCCGCATCAAAGACGCCAGCGCCGAGGGCGTGCGCTTCGGCACCTTTACCGCCCACCGCTCGCCGCTCGGCTTGGTGTTCGATGTAGATCAAGCTCTGGCCGAACCGTTGCGCGGCGACGGCTTCACCCTCAGTTGGACCTCGGGCGATCCCAACGGCGACAGCGTCAACGGCCCGTTCAACGACCCCAGCGAAGACCTACTCCACCTCGACTTAGAAAAAGTCGGCGACCAGTACCAAGCGCACGTCACCCGCCTCGTCGGTGGATTTTCCAATCCCATTGACGCGGAAATCATCGGCCATCGCCTCTATGTGATCGAATGGGGCGGCAAGCGCGGGCTGTGGGAAATCACCCTGCCGCAAGCGGCCGAGACCGCTGTCGTCGAGATCGCCGGCGTTGCGCCCACCGCGTTTGCATTGGCGCAAAACTTCCCCAATCCCTTTAACCCCAGCACCACCATTGCCTTCCAACTCGGGCGGCCATCCCACGTCGAGTTGACCATTTACAGCGTCAGCGGGCAGCGCGTGCGCACCCTAATCAGCGGCGCGCTGCCGGCCGGGCCGCACCGCCGGCAATGGGACGGCCGCGACGATAGCGGCAAGCGGGTAGCCAGCGGCGCGTATCTCTACCGGCTATCGGCCGGCGATTTTGTCGCCACTCGGCCGCTTATTCTGCTCAAATGAGCTTTG
Organism: Candidatus Latescibacterota bacterium; assembly: GCA_965242865.1. Taxonomy (GTDB): domain Bacteria; phylum Latescibacterota; class UBA2968; order UBA8231; family UBA8231. The sequence goes on along the minus strand of CBDETK010000013.1, from coordinate 776,773 downwards.
CCAAGGTCCTCGCCGCGCTCGTCGTCCTTTGCTCGGCCGCGGCCGCTGATCCGCAGGCTACCCGCGACGACCTTGCAATCCGCCGCGTCCTCGGCGTCGCCCAAGGCACCATCCGCATCGCCAAGGATCCCCGCACTGACGTCCTTTACCTCTTGCGGCAGGACGGCGCGATCGAGCGCGTTGACCTAGCGGCGGCCGAGCGCGTCCCAGCCTATTCCCACCGCGACCACGGCATTGGCAGCGGCTTTACCGGCTTTGCCATCGGCCCGGACGGCTCGTTTTACTTGGCGTCCAATCGCCACGGCCCCCGCGACAGCGGCCAATTTGCCCTCGCACACGGCGTGTTGCTCGACGACGACGCCCGCCAATGGGAACCGCTCGACCCGGACCATTTGCCCGCCGACATCCCCATCGACGCCATCCTCGCCGCGAACGCTTTTGGCCGCGATCCCACCACCAACACCCGCTACGCGCTCAAGGCCAACGGCGACATTACCCTCGTACCTTCGGGCACGATATACACAGCGGCCGATCACGGCTTGACCCGCCCCAGCGCGCTGTTTATCGACGACGCCGGCACTTTTTACGTCCTCAAGCGCATCGACCTGTCCATGTACAACATCGCCACCATCACCAAGGGCGAGGTCGATCCAACCAGTGGCGAGCGCACCTTTTTCACCCTCGCAGAAACCGCGCCCTACGAGCGGTGCGACTGCATCTACAACCACGAGGTCAACGGACTCGTCGTCAGCCCGGACAACCGCTCCCTGTTCATCAACAGCGGCTCCCGCACGGACCACGGCGAAATCCAAGACGGCAACGGGGCCTTCCCCGACCTGCGCGAAACCGCCCTCACCGCGATAATCCTGCGCGTCCCCACCGATGCCCGCGACCTCGTGCTGCCCAACGACCGCTATGCCCTGCTCGACCGCGGCTTCCTCTTTGCCGAGGGGCTGCGCAACGCCTACGACCTCGCGTTCGCGCCCAACGGCGACCTCTTTGCCACGGAAAACGGGCCGGGCCGCGACATGCCCGAGGAACTCAACTGGCTGCGCCCCAGGCATCACTACGGCTTCCCGTGGCGCATGGGACTCGACGATACCCCCCAGCAATTCCCCGACTACGACCCAGCCACCGACTTGCTGCTCTCCCCCCGCTCCACAGCCGTGCGCGAAGGCTACTACCACAACGATCCCTCGTACCCACCCCCGCCACGCGCTTTTACCGATCCGGTGATCAACCTCGGCCCGGACGCGGACGCGTACCGCGACCCAGCCGATGGCCGCATCAAAGACGCCAGCGACGAGGGCGTGCGCTTCGGCACCTTTACCGCCCACCGCTCGCCGCTCGGCTTGGTGTTCGACGCGGATCAAGCCCTAGCCGAACCATTGCGCGGCGATGGCTTCGTCCTTAGCTGGACCCCGGGCGATCCCAACGGCGACAGCGTCAACGGCCCGTTCAACGATCCCAGCCAAGACTTGCTGCATCTCGATTTAGAAAAAGTCGGCGACCAGTACCAAGCGCACGTCACCCGCCTCGTCGGTGGGTTTTCCAACCCCATTGACGCGGAAATCATCGGCCATCGCCTCTATGTAATTGAATGGGGCGGCGAGCGCGGGTTGTGGGAAATCACCCTGCCGCCGGAGGAGTTCCCGCCGCCGCGCTTGGCGGACGCGCAGGTTTTCAGCGATTTAGGCGCGCAAACCCCGGCGGCCGGCGTGGTGCCGTACGAAGTCAACGCGCCGTTTTGGTCCGATGGGGCGACCAAAACGCGGTTTATTCGTCTGCCGCCCGGCGAGCGCATTGACTTTGCCGGCCGCGGCCCTTGGCGCTTTCCCGACCAAACCCTCCTGATCAAGAACTTTTACCTCGACTTGGTGCGCGGCGACCTAGCCAGCCGGCGCATTGTCGAAACGCGCTTCCTCCTAAAGCGCGGCGCTGGCTGGGACGGATATAGCTACCAGTGGAACGAAGCCGGCACCGACGCCTCATTGCTCGCCGACAGCACGACCGTTACCTACGTAATCGACGACCCGCAAGATCCCGTGGGCTTTTTCTTGCAGGATTACTACTTTCCCGCACGCCAAGACTGCGCGGTCTGCCACACCAAAGGCGCGGGCCAAGTCCTCGGCGTCCAAACGGCCCAACTCCACACGGACCAGTTGCACACCCTCGCCCAACAGGGCCTTTTCACCGCAGACCTGCCCGCGGACCTGTCCTCTGTGCCCCGCCTGCCCAACCCCTTTGACCCCAGCGTCCCGCTCGACTTGCGCGCCCGCTCGTACCTGCACGTCAACTGCGCCCCGTGCCACCGGCCCGAAAGCGTGGGCCGCACCATCATCGACCTGCGCTACGACACGCCCTTGGCCGCAACCCATACCGTTGGGGCGTTCCCCACGCTCGGGGATTTGGGCGAGTTAGAAGCCCGCATCCTCACCCCGGGAGCACCCCAGCGTTCCACGCTCTACCTGCGGATGCTGACGTCGGGCACCTTTCGCATGCCGCCGCTGGCCTCGTCCGTCGTCGATGAGCAAGGGGCCGAGCTCATCGCGGCGTGGATCGCCGACCTCGACGCGGGCGCGGCCAAAGCGGTCCCCCCGGCCGCCTCGGCCCTCGCCCAGAACTACCCCAACCCCTTCAATGCGACCACGACGATCGCCTTCCAGCTAGCGGCCCCGGCCGCGGTCGAATTGGCCATCTACGACGCAATCGGCCAACAGGTCCGCACCTTGGTCACCGGCCATCTCGCGGCCGGCCGCTACCGCTCCGAGTGGGATGGCCGCGACGACGCCGGTCGCGCAGTCGCCAGCGGCACCTATTTCTACCGCTTACACGCCGGAGCCTATTCGGCCACCAAGCACTTGACCTTGGTAAAGTAAAAGCCGACGGAATGAACCCCTGTGTCTAAGTACGCGAGGCATTTTCTTCTGGTCCGGCTGCGTCCTCGCCCGTTTTCGGCTGGTCCGGCTGCGGCCGGGAGCGAGGGCGTCCCACCCTCAACGAGGCTACAAGCGGCTCAACGGTGGCGAACGTCCGGGAGGCCCTCGACGAGGCGACGAGCGGCCGGGAGCGAGGGTGTCCCGCCCTCGACGAGGCGACGAGCGACTCAACGGCGACAAACGCCTGGGATCGAGGGCGTCCCGCCCTTGACGAGGGCAAGATGCCCTCGATCCCGGGGCGGCGAACGCCTGGGTCGTGTCCTAGTCTTGGTCCTCGCGCTGGCGAGCTGCACACCCGAGCCCTATCAGGCGCCCGGCACTCAGCGCATGGCCGAGCAACTCGCCGCTCTAGCCGCGCAGGCCAATGCCGCAGACAACATCTATTTGAGTCAGCGCCGAGTTGACTATCTGCGCCGCCAGCCTGTACCCGACGACCCAGTGCAACAACTCAGCCAACAGGTCGAGCTGGCCAAAGAGCTGTTGCGCGCTGGCGCGTCCGCCGAGGCCGCTACCCTGTTTGAGCAGGTGCGCGCCCAAGCCGACGCCCACCGCTTCCGCACCCGACCGAGCCTCGACGAGATGATCGCCCTCGCCTATTTGCGGCTCGGAGAGCAGCAAAACTGTATCGACCACCACAACCTCGCCTCCTGCCTGCTGCCCATCGCGGCCGAGGGCGTCCACCAGATACAAGCCGGATCGCGCACGGCCATGGCCTATTACCGCGCCCTGTTGGCCAAAAAGCCCTACGACCTAACCGCACGCTGGTTGCTCAATATCGCCTACATGACCGTGGGCGAATATCCCCACGCAGTGCCCGCCGCCCAACTCATTCCCCCAGCAGTCTTTACCTCGGACGCCGACATTGGCCGCTTCCCGGACCGCGCCCCGGCCCTCGGCTTGAATGCCCTCGGCTTGGCCGGAGGCGGCATCATGGAAGACTTTGACAACGACGGCTTCCTCGACATCATGGCCACTTCTTGGGGCCTCAGCGATCCCCTGCGCTACTTCCGCAACCAAGGCGACGGCACCTTTGCCGACCGCACGGTCGCGGCGGGCTTGACCGGCCTAGTCGGCGGGCTCAACGCCGTGCAGACGGATTTTGACAACGATGGCTTTGCCGATGTGCTCGTCCTGCGCGGCGGCTGGTTTGGGGCCGACGGGCTTCATCCCAACTCGCTGTTGCACAACCAAGGCGACGGCACCTTTGCCGACGTGACCCAAGCGGCCGGGCTGCTCACGCTGCATCCCACCCAGACGGCGGCTTGGGCCGACTTTGACAACGACGGCTGGCTCGACCTGTTCGTGGGCAACGAGTCCTCCGCCCAACAGCGGCATCCCTGCGAGTTGTTCCACAACCAAGGCGACGGCACCTTCGTCGATGTGGCCCCAGCCGTCGGCCTCGATGTGGTGGGTTTTGTCAAAGGGGTAGCTTGGGGCGACATAGACAACGACCGCCGGCCCGACCTGTACATCTCCCGCCTCGGCCAGCCCAACCTGCTCTTCCACAACGACGGCCCGGACGCCGACGGCCGCTGGCGTTTCTCCGACATCACCGCCCGCGCTGGGGTGAGCCAACCGACGTTCAGCTTTCCGGTGTGGTTTTGGGACTACGACAACGATGGCTGGCTCGACCTGTTCGCGTCGGGCTACAAGGCCGACGCCGGCGATGTGGCCGCCGATTACCTCGGCCTGCCGCACAAGGGCGAGCCGCCGCGCCTCTACCGCAACCAAGGCGACGGCACCTTTGTCGATGTAGCCGCACCAACCCACAGCGACAAAGTGCTCTACACCATGGGCTGCAACTTCGGCGACCTCGACAACGATGGCTGGCTCGATTTCTACGTGGGCACCGGCGACCCAGACTACCGCTCGCTCATGCCCAACCGCATGTTCCGCAACGCCGGCGGGCAGCGTTTTGAAGACGTGACCACGTCCGGCGGCTTCGGGCACCTGCAAAAGGGCCACGGCGTCGCCTTCGGCGATCTCGACAACGACGGAGATCAAGACCTCTACGCCGTGATCGGCGGGGCCTATTCCGGGGACGTGTACACCAATGTGCTCTTTGAAAACCCCGGGCACGGCAACCACTATATCACTCTCAAGCTGGAGGGCACTCGGTCGAATCGCGCCGGGATCGGGACGCGGATTCAAGCCCGCGCCGGGGCGCGCACCATCCACATCCTCGCCGGCACGGGCGCGAGCTTTGGGGCTTCGACCTTACAACAGGAAATCGGGCTGGGGAACGCGGAGCGACTCGACGAACTGACTTTGCATTGGCCGTCGGGCACGGTGCAAGTTTTCACCGACGTGCCGTCCGATGGAGTGTACTGGGTGCGCGAAGACGCCGCGGCCTTAGAGCCGCTAGCCATCTATCCCCTCGCGCTGGCTCGCCGCTAGAGCCGGGCCAGCAGCCGTGCGGCCGTGGCATGGTTCGGGTCCACCGCCAATAGCTGCTGCAAAGCCTGCCGCGCTTCGGCGAGGTGGCCCAGCCGCTGGTGGGACAGCGCCGTGCTCAAATAGGCTTTGACGTGGCGCGGCTGGACGGAGAGGGCCGCGGCAAACGCGGCGATTGCCCGCTCGTCCTCGCCCGCTTTCTGCAAGGCCAACCCCAAGTTGAAGTGATGAGAGGCGTCGAGCCGGTCGAGCGCGACGGCCTTTTCGTAGGCCGCCAACGCCTGCGGCACATTGCCCATCTGCAAATAGGCCGTGCCGAGGTTGTTGTACGCCGGGGCGTAGTCAAACTCGTCGAGGGCCTCGCGGAAGCGTTGCTCGGCTTGGGCAAACTCGCCCCGCTGCAAAAAGACTAAGCCCTGCGCGTTGAGCGCTTCGACGTAGCGCGGCTTGCGGTCTATGGCCTGCTGGTAGTGACGGTGCGCCTCCTCGAGCAAGCCCTGCCGCGCATAGAGCAGGCCGAGGTTCTTGTGGGCCTCATAAGCCCCGGCGTCCAGCTCGAGCGCACGCTGATACTCGCCGGCCGCCCGCTCCCAATCGCCCTGCCGCGCATAAAAGACGCCGAGGTTGTTGTGAGCGCCGGCCAAGTCCGGGAACAGTTCGACCATCTTCTCCCGCGCCTCGGCCTCGTTGGCCGTCCAGTAAAACTGAAAGAGCGACAGCCCCACCACCGGCACCGCAAAATAGGCCACCTGCCGGCCGGCCTCGCGCACGTACGCGACCACGCCGCTGGGCAAGGCCCGCAGGCCAATGCGGTCCGCGCCGGCCTCGGCCCTGATCCCCAGATTGGCTTGGTTTTTGCGGTCGCGGATTTTCCAGATAAACCCGTCGAAGTAGTAGTGCAAAAGCGTCGAGGTGATGACGAAGATTTCGACCATTTTGATGGCCTGCTCGGACTTGAGAAAGCCCTCCATCATGTTGATGCTGCCGTAGGCAAAGCACACCAGCATGTACGCGACCAGTATCGGCACGGTGCGCGTGGTGAAGAAGGTGCGCAGGAGCTTGGTGGTGCGCTCCTGCCGTTTGACGAGGTTGTTGTTGTAAACCCAGACGATGGCGAAGTACTGGATGTCGTGGAAAACGGCAAAGGCCGCGTAGCCAATGACGAGGTCGTTGATGTGGATCCAGCCGTAGTAGATGATGAACACGGTCGTCGCCATCACCGCGATCTTGGGCAGGCTGATCTTCTGGCCGGTGACCGCCCGCCGGACGATGTTGGCCAAGTAAGCCGCGAGCACGGCCATCGTGCCATAGAACAGCCCCTTTTTGAGCAGGAATGTCCACTCGGCCGACAGAAAGGGCACGCCAACGCGCTGGTTGTGGTCTAGGATGCGATGGAAGTATTCCGGGCTGTAGATGACCACCGTGACAAAGGCGCACAAGGTCAGCAGCCAGTCGAGCCGGGCGTCAATTTTGGAGAAAATTTTGTTTTTGGCATCGTAGATCCGCATGATGCCGTAGTGCTGCATAAAGAGGTGCCAGATCTCCCACACCAAGACGATCAGGAACAACCCGTGCAGGGTGTTGAACTGCGCCAGCGCCACCACTAGGAGGACGACGAGCGGCGCGACTACGAACTTTTCCTTGAAGGTGCTAAACAGCGCCGGGTCGCCGTAGGCGCGCATAAACCCGGGCAAGTGATGGCCGGTGGCAAACAGAGCCAGCGCGTAGAACGCAATGGTCTGGGAGTCAAACGCGGCCCGCAACGGCAGCATGGTCACCAAGCACAGCAGGGGCGTGCCAATAAAAAAGAACAGGTCGCCAAAAGGCGAGATGATCCACTTTTGCTCGCGGTACACGGCCGGGGCGACAGTCATGGCTTTCCTCAATAGGCTACGGCGATGGTGCGGACGACTTGGCCCTGCCCGGCGTCCGCGCCCGCGTCAATGCGGCACACGTACATCCCGGGCGCGACCCGATCCCCCGACGCGTCCAACCCACCCCAACTAAACGATTGCAACACATCGCCCCCAGCCGACCCTGCGAGGCGCACCACTTCCCGCCCTGCTAGGTCGAAAATGCGTACGCTCGGGGTGACATCAACGGCCTTGAACAAGGCAAAGCGAATCTGCAGGCGGTCGTTGATGCCATCGCCATTGGGCGAAAAGGCCGATGGCGCGATCTGCAAATCCCCGATCAACCGCTCGTTGCCGGGCAAATCGGGCAGAAACACCAAGTTGGCCTGCCGCTCGGCCGCTTCCACCGATTGCCACAGCCCGGGCCGCGCCTCCTGCCCCAAATCCGCGGCAAAGACCGTGGCGTTGCGCAGCACCTTGGTCGTAAATGCCAAGGCGATCGAATCGGTGCGCACCGTCTCCGGCAAATCCACGAACAACAGGGAATCCCCGGCTACGCGCACGTGTGCGGCGCGTTCGGCCCCCCCGATCCACAGCCGCACATCCTCGGCATCCACCGCACTCGGCGTGGAAAAGCGCAGCCGATCAAAGCCCGAGTCGGCCTCGTCCGCGCTCGTCTGCAGCGCGTAGGTAAATCGCGTTGCCTCGTTGGGCGCGGCCTGGCGCGGCCAGACCTGCCCGGCCGCCCAAGTGACCAGCGCGTCCTCAAAATCGAGGCTGAGGGCGTGTAACACCGGCGCGATGGCGGGGTCCTCGGTGGAGAGCATTAGCTCCAACTGGATAAAGCGGCGCGGCGTCTCCGACTTAAACGCCTCGCCGGAAAACTGGTAAAAATTGCTCCACGCGCTCCAATCGGCCCCGACGACCACTAGGGTGTCAATGGGGCCGCGGATGACTTTGGGCAAGCTGTTGTAGCGCGTCTGGGTGACTTCATCGCCCTTTTTGTCGTAAAACGTGTACAGCTCTTGCAAGGTATTGCCCGACCGCGAGCGCACCTGCAACCGCGTCTGCTCGGGCGTCGTGGCCTCCCAGCGCAAGCGCTTAATGGCCTTGGGGCGGTCGTCGCCGGCGAGCTGGCCGAGGTCGATAAACCCCGACCGCAAAACCACTTGCGCGGGATAGCCCGGCGAGAACAGCATCAGCTCCATGGGGTGAGAAAACCAGCCCGTGTCCGTCAGGGAATGCCAGAACAGGTAGCGAATTTTGCGCGGGGCAAACACGTAGCGGTGGTGGCGCAAGGCCCACTCCGCACTGGTGATCGGCCTAGGTTCTACGATGAGCGGCGTGTAATCGATGTCGCCGGCAATGGTGCGCCGGCCATCGGAAAAGAGGATTTGGTAGCCGGTGCCGGCCTGCAACCCCTCAAACAGGAAGCTCGACTGGCCCTCGCCGCGATGCTGCCAGTAGATGAAGGCTTCGTCGAGCCAAAACAACGCCCCTAAGTCAACGGCCCACCACACCCCGCTCTCGCGCCAGCCGCCCTTGGTCTGGACGGTGAATATATTGCCGTAGGTGTCGGTGATGCCGTCGAACATGTTTTGCGGCTCGCGCGCCAACAGCCCGTTGTCAAAGCTCCCGCCGCGCGCCAAAACCCCGAGGCTGATGTTGTCGCCCACGGCCAGCACCTCCACTTCGGCCAAGGCCGCGTCCGCGCTTTTTTCGTCGGCGCGCACGCGCACAAACCGCACCATGCGAAAGGTGTTCAGCGCGGCCGGTTCCAGCCCGAGGCTTTCGTCGATGACCCGCGTTACGTCGCGCTCCCCGACGAGCTCGATATCGACGACTCGCGCTTGATTGGGCTGGGTCGTCTGAAAGGCTTGGTCGAACTTGAAGACATCGTCACGTGGCTGAATGCGCGCCCCATTGGCCGTAAAGACGCTGAATTGCCGCCAAGGACGCGCCCCGGCGCGGTCGGGAAACACCAAGCGGATGCGCTCGGCCAGCACCGGCCGCCCCAAGTCAATGGTCGCGACCCAATCGACGAGATCGTCCGACGGGCTCGGACGCCACACTGTGGCCCGATCGCCGTCCATGATGCGGCCGGCCGCGGCCGGATTGGACCCGGCCTGCCAGATGCCGCCCTCAACTCGGCCGCGCGTCTGGGTGGGCTGGGTAAACAGATGGGCATTGAGGGTGGCGTTGATCTGCTTGCGAAACTTCCTCAGCTCCAGCGAGCCGTCGTCGGCAAACTGGACGATGTCCACGGGCATGTCCCAACTAGCCCACTCGGCCGGGGAGTCAAAGCGGACCTCCTCGGCGCGGCTCGGACCGCAGACCAACAACACCGCGAGCAGGTAGCAAATCCTCGGGGAAAAAAGGGGCATCAGTAGGCCACCTCGACCACGCGCAACGCCGTGGCGTCGCCCGAGTCTGCGTTTACGTCTATGCGCCACAGATAGATGCCCGGGGGCACCAAGGCGCCGGTTGCGTCTTGGCCATTCCACGCAAAGCGGCGGGTCGGTCCTTGGGCGACCGGCGTCAGGGAAGCGACGGCCCGGCCGGTCAAGTCGCTCACCTCGACCCGCGGCGCGGCCTGTTGGGCCTTGAAGACCACGAAGCTGAGTTCCACCGCATCGTTGACCCCATCGCCATTGGGCGTGAACACCCGGGTCGAAAGCTGCAAGTCGCCGATCAAGCGGTCGCTGTCGGCCAGCTCGGGCAGGAGCACCACGTTGGACCGGCGCGCGGCCGGCTCGACATCCTGCCACAGGCCGGGCGCGTCGCTCAGGCCCAGATCGGCGTCGATCACGGCCGCGTTTTGCACCAGCCGCGTGGTAAAAGCCACCTGCACGGAGTCGCCTTGCACCACCTGCGGCAAGTCGATCCGCAGCGAATCGGCTGTAATGTCCATGGCCGCGAGTTCAACCGCTTGGCCAGCGACCTGCACCTCGACCGCCTCGGCCTGCACTAAGTCGGGCACGACCAAGCGCAGCCGGTCAAAGCCAGCGTTGTCCGGGGTCACCGACGGCCACAGCATATAGGTGAAGCGAGTGGCCTCGTTGGGCTTGGCTTGGCGCGGTCGGATCGACCCGTGGGCCTCGTTGACCAGCGCATCGACGTACTCCAGCGAGACCGAGCGCACTGTGGGAGCTACGGCCGGGTCCTCCGTCCGCATCACCAGCGCGAGTTGCACAAACTTGCGCGGCGAGTCCGACTTAAACGGCTCGACCGCCAGCTTGTACCCATTGCTCCACGCGCTCCAATCCTCCCCGACCACAACCGAGGTATCCACGCGGCCCCGCAGCACTTTGGGCGAGCTCTTCCACTTCTCCTCGGATACGACCTCGCCGATCTTGTTGTGAAAGGTGTACACCTCGCCCATGGCGTTGCCCGACCGGGAGCGCAACTCGATCTGGGTATTGGGCGGCAGGTCCGCGTCGTAGTGGAGGGCCTTGATCACCTTGGGCTGCCCGTCGCCGGCGAGTGCGCTCAGGTCCAAAAACCTCGATTCGATCGCGACTTCGGCCGGGTAGCCCGGGGAGAACATCTGCAGCTCCATGGGATGGGCGCGCCAGCCCAAGTCGTGCAGGGCCAGCCAGAAGATGTGCCGCACCTTGCGCGGATTGAACAAATAGCGGTAGTGCCGCTTGTATTGCTCGCGGGCATTGGTCCACTCCGGTTCAAAAATCCACGGGTCAAAGTCGATGTCGCCGGTCAGGGTCTCGGTGCCGTCGGACGAGAAAAAGGTGTACCCAGTGCCGGCGTTGTTGGTGCCCAAGCGAAAGTCCGCGAGGCGCTCGCCGGCTTTTTGCCAATAGACGAACGCGTCGTCAACCCAGTACGTAGCCCCCAGATCCACCTGCCACCACAAGCCCCCTTCAAAGGCCGTGCCGCGCGATTCCGTAAACTGCTGATGGACCTCGATGACCCCGTACGTATTGAGATTGCCGTCGAGCCAGAAGAAGGGATCGGTCGCCCGCGAGCCATTGATGTACGTGCCGCCCTTTTCCTCTACCCCCAAGCTGATGTTGTCGCCCACGGCAATGACCTCGATCTCGGCGAGCGCGCCGTCGAGCTGGTGCTCATCCACGATGAAGCGAATGAACTGGATCATCTGCCAGCGAGCGTTGGCCTCTACCCGCGAATTGGCTTGGCCGGTCGCCACCGGCTTGTTGCGGCCGCCGGTCGTGGCGGTGTTGGCATCGCCGGTGAACTCGGGCGCGGCAAAATCGGCCCGGCCGCCGGCGGCGCTGAGCTGCTCTACGGCGCGGGTGGTATCCTCCACGGCCGGCTTAAAGCCAAAGCGGACGTAGCTGTCTAAGTTGGGCTTGGTCGTGCGATAGACGGCTGCGAAGCGGTACACGTCCTCCAAGGCCGCTACGTGCGCCCCGGTTGAGGCGAAGACGCTGAACTGGCGGAAGGGCTTGGCCCCCGCTTCGTCCGGGAAGTGGATGCGGATCTCTTTGGCCAATACGGCCCGGCCCAAGTCGATTTGCACGATCCACTTGTCGAGCGGGTCCCCGCCGGCCGGCCGCCAAAAGGTGGCGGGGTCCCCGTCGATGATCCGGGGGGCGTCGTTGGGGTTGCTCAGCGCGGACCAGATACCGCCGGCCACATCCCCGCGCTCATTCGTCGGGTGGGTGAAGAGATGGGCGTCGAGCGTGGCGTTGATGTCCTTGCGGAACTGGACCAACCCCAAGTGTTCCTGCGGGGTAAAGACATGTAGCTGCGGCTTGAGCACCCAGTTGGCTTCCCAAGCCGCCCGGCGGTCGAAGGTGAGAAACTCGGCCCAGACCGGGCCGGCAAGTAGCAACGCTAAGGCAATGGCTCGCTGGTACATAAGTACTTTCCTCAATACGCGAGGTTAATGGGCCGCAACTGTAGGCCGCTCTCGTCTTCGGCCTCAATGCCAATGCCCAAAAGATAAAGGCCCGGAGCGAGGATCGCGCCGCGCTGGTCGCGGCCGTCCCAGTGCAAGCGCTGGGGGCCGGACCCCTGCGGGCCGCGCTCGACTTGGGCCACCCGCCGGCCGTCCAGCGAAAAGACCTGCAACCGCACCGGCACCGATTGCGGCAGCGCGAACAGCGAGTAGGAAATGACCAATTCGTCGTTGACCCCGTCGCCGTTGGGCGTGACCACGCCGCTGGAAAGCTGCACGTCCTGCACCAACTGCGGATTGGCCGCGCTGGCCGCCAAGACCCGCAGGCTATTGGTGCCAATCGCGTCGCTGACGTCCCCGCCCTCGACCGGCTGGGGCAGGTCCGCGCTGCCGGCGTTGAAGACCTCGCCGCCAAAGGTGTGGGCAAAGTCAAAGACTTCGGCCGCAAAGATCACCCGCAAGCTCGGGTTGTACGCGCGGGTTACGCGCTGCGGCAACTGCACGACAAAGTCGTCGCCTATCACCTCCACCCCGGCCGGGTCGGTGGCGACCCCATTCACTTCGAGCCCCTTGAACTCGGTCTGAGAGCTGCCGGTGCGAATCCGCAGGGCGTCAAACCCCACCTCGCTGGCGGCAAATTCCGCTTGGATGTCGTAGGTGAATTCCGTCATCTCGCCTAGGGGCACCTCGGCCACGCCGCGCACCGGATGAGGTTGGTCGCGCTCGGCCACCTCGGCCACGACGCGCCGGGCCAAGACCGGCGAGGTCTCGATCCACAGGGAATCGAGGCGCACGAACTCGTCGAACCGCTCGCTGTGCAGCACCACCTTGACTTGCAGGTGCGACCCCCGGTTGAGGTTGAGGGGCCGGTCGGACTCGGTCGTGGGAAAGGACCAAAACGTCCAGTTTTGCTGGTCGTACTCAATGCCGGCGCGGATTCCCGGCTTGGGCCGCGTGGAAAGGGTCAGAGTGCCGCCTAGTCCGTCGGCATTGGTCACGGGCGAGCTCTGGTTTTTTAGCACGCCTTGATAGCGGCCCTGCTCCACCACGACGCGCGTCCCCATGTCCGTGAACTCGTAGTAAATGTCGGGACTCGCGTCGATCCCGGTGCGCGCTTCAACCTCGACCCACACGTTGGCATCCGGGGCTTCCTCGGCCACGCCATTGACGAGGCGCATGGGCGTAGCCTTCCAGAACAGCCGCCCCAAATTGACGACCGTGCCGAGATCGAAAATGGTCGTCTTGTACGTGGCCCGCTTGGGGATTCCCTCGCCCCAGAGGAAAAACTCGGCCACCGTCCCCTTGCGCGCGGTGCCCGAATGCCCGGACGACTGGTTGGTCGCCTCGTCGAGAATCGAATTCTTGCGCTTGTAGCGCACGTAGCGCACGTATTGCAGGGGAAAGTTGGCCGCGATTTTGGCCGCGACATTTTCCCGCGCCTCCGCGATGATCGCGCCGATGGGGTTGGCCGTGTTCAGCACGTCCGGGTTGGTATCGCCGGCAATCGACACCTCAAAGGCCGGAATGGCGTCTTCTTCGAGCGGCGTTCCGTCCGAGCGAAAAAACCCCTTATCCGGCGTGGTCATGGCAAAGCGAAACAGGGGCACGGGCACGCCCAAATCAATGGTATAGTACTCGCTGCCAATGCTGTTGCTGGTGACCGGATTGTACGTGGCGCCGCTGCCGTCGATGAGGTTGAGCGCGTTGTCCACCGTGGAGGAGGTGCCGCAGCAGCCCTTCCACGCGCGGGGACGCTCGCCATCGACAAACCCCAGCTCGTCAGGATTCTTTTTCGGCGACCAGTTGTCGAGCAGGGGAAAGACCGTGGTATCGGCGCGGACGAGCACCGGCTGGATCGAGTTGTTCGGGCCGGTAAAGTCGATCATGACTTGGGCCGAGTCGCTGTCGGCCCAACGGAGGCGGCTGCCGCCGATCTGCCACAGAGCAATGTCGGCCGCCGCGCTCGTAGCCGCTGCAACCGCAAAAAACCAAAGCCACCAATTCGCTGGACGTTTCATAAACCTTCTCCCGCTAGCACGTTATACAGCAATCCTAAATGACTTGCAAGCTATGAGTCGTCATTCCCGCAACAGCGGGAATCCAGTCTTGAAGGATGTAAAAAAGAAAATTTAAGTCGACAATTTCAGGAACTCGGCGGGTTTTAGAATCTGCACACCGCGAAATGGGTTCAGGGCAAGCAGGTCGTCATCGCCCGTAACGATGAATTCAGCACTCCCACAGATGGCTAATTCCAGAATTTGGTTGTCTTTAGGATCGCGGCATACATGGATTGATTCGGTAATTTCTATCAGGTCCGATGCGTGTATCAGAGCGTCACGGAATTCGCCGCGATCTTCAAGAGAGACGTACCTATCGAACTTGGCCCGCCTGAGCACACCGTCTAGTTCCTTTATCAATGACCGAGAAACCAGAATTGTACCGTGCTCCAACGCATGAATGAACACTTGGCCCGGCACGGAATCGTTGGCGAGTGCCGCGCTGACAATGATGTTGGTATCCAAGACGACGCGGCTCATTCCTCCGCCAAGATCGACTGCAAAATTTCCGGCGTCAGGCCTCGCCGTTGCGCGTTGCGGCTGATCCTCGACATAACTTCGAGCAGCGATTTCCTAGACTTTGTCGCCTCGCGCAAGCGGAAATTGATGAGCAAATCCAGTTTGCGGCGTTCCTCGTCCGAAGCCGAATGATAGACGTCGGCCATCTCGGAATCGACCAACACGGTTATTTGTTTTGCCATTTCTGTTCCTCCAACGAATGTGTCTTCGGGCGAGCACGGGGGCATCGCCCTACACTGCGCACGGGGGCATCGCCCTACACTGCTAGCACGTTGGTTAGCAATGTAATAAAGCGGCCCTGTTTTCTCTACATCAGCGCTCGGCCAGCGCGTACTCAGCCAGCGCGTCCGGGTTGATGCCCCATTCGCGGTGCCACCTGTCGCGCAGTTCGAGGCTGAGGGTTCGCAGGGTGCGCTGCTGCTTTTCTTGGCGCGCCAAGTAGTGGGCCTTCTGTTGGCTCAAGTCGTATTCTTGCACCCGCTTGGGCCGGTGCTGCAACACCCTGAAGACCGAAAAGGCCCGTTCTAGCGGGCGCGGGTCGCGCAAAGAAGAAGGCAGGGGCTCGACCAACTCAATCGGCCCCTGCAATTCCCTTGCCGGCGCGGCTACGGCTGCATCCATCAACTCCTTGTACACGATCTTTTCAAAGCTACGCAGCGCGTACAGGCCGCCGTTTTCGTCCGCGTCGCGGCGGATGCTGTGCTTGGTGGCCAGCGCGGCCATGTCAGCCCCGTTGCGAATTTGCTCCAGCAGCGTTTGGGCGAGCACCTCGTCGGCCACCATGATTTCTTGGACGACGATTTCTTCGGGTGCATAGTACATCTCGGGGTGCGCGTCGTAGTGGGCGCGGGCTTCCGCTTCGCTCACCGGCAGGGCCGCCCCTTCGAGCCGCTCTTGCCACAACGCTTGCACCAGCAGCCGCTCCCTTTCGGCTGCTACCTTCTCCTGCACCTCGGGTCGCTCGGCGTATCCCCCGCGCTCGGCCGCCAAGCCCAAGAGCAGGTCTGGCGCGCCCCGGCGGCGGATGCGGTCGTCGAGCAAGGCACTGTCGATGCGCGTGTTGCCCAGCCGCGTGTTGTGCAGCAAATAGCTGCCCTGCTGCACGCTGATGACGCCGCCGTCGTACTCGTACAGGGGAGCGTCCCACTCCTCGGGCGCAAACTGGGGCGACCCCGGCTGCTCGTTCCAAGCCGCGACAAAGCGCCGCACCTGCTCAGGCACCGGGCGCAACCTGCTCTCGGCCACCAATTTATCGATGTGCTCGCTGCGCAAGTTTTCGATTTTTTCGAGGAAGGTCGCCCGCTGAATGACCGAGCGGTACCGTTCAAACGACACCTCCTTCTTATCGACGACCTTGGCGAGTTCCCAGCCTTGGGGCGTGCGGAAAGGCGGGCTGACCTCGCCGACGTCCAGCGAGAACACGCGCTCGTACACCCGGTCTGAAACCCGGTCAAAGGCATAGTACGAAGCAAACCAACCCCCCTCGGCCGCAGTGACCTCGTCCAGCGAATGCGCCCGCGCCATATCCTCAAAAGTGGCCCGGCCGGCCTGTATCTCCGCGTAGATGGAATCCGCCCGGGCGCGGCTGTCGAGCAGGATGTGCGCACCGCGCACCGCGTGGCGAGCCGGGTGCGCGGCAAAATTGGCCCGCAGCTCGTCTTCGGAAATCTCGATTTGCAAGCCGACCTGCTCGCGGATATAGGCTTCGACCATGGCCTTGTGCCGAGCGAGCGACACGGCCTTCGCCCAGTCGGGGCTTTGGTCCAGCCCCCGCGCCCGCGCCTCGCGCGCCATGAGCTTGATGTCGATCAAGGTCAACAGGTGCTCGCGGTGCTTTTGCACGCCCTCGGCCAACGAGCGGTGCTGCGATTGAATTCGGGCCTCGTAGCGGCGAAATTCGCGCTCGTCAATCGGGCGGTCGCCGACTTGGGCCAAAGCGGTCCCGGTCACCACTAAGCCGCCCGCGCCCGGAGCGACCGGCTCTTCGGCGCAACAGAACAGGACGAAGGCGGCGAGCCCCGCCCATTTTCTCGCAATATGGGTCATTCTCTTGGCTTTCTAAGCAAGGCTTCGGCCATGCGGTTGTGTTCTTGGCTTTTGGCGACTTGCCCCAGCCGCTTGTAGGCTTCGGCCAAGGCTTGGTGAGCGCTGAGATAGCTTTCGTCGAGCGCGAGGGCGCGGTTGAGCATGGCGATGGCCTCGTCCTCGCGCTGCTGATTCAAATAGACCTGCCCGAGCGCGGCAAAAGCGGCCACGTGCTCGGGGTCTTGCTCGATGATCTGCTGATAGGCTGCGGCCGCTTGCTCAAAATGGCCGGTGCGCAACAAGATGTTGCCCATGTTGTTCAGCGCCCGCACGTGCGCGGGATTGATCCGCACGGCCTGCGCGTAGTGCGGCAGGGCCACGCCGGTAAACCCCAAGCGATTGTACGTAAACCCCAAGCTGTAATGCGCTTCGGCGTCGTCTGGATCGCTGCGCAGCCGCTCTCGGTAGTGCTGGATCTCCTCCTCGACCTGCTTGACCTTTTCGTAGGCCGCGAGGGATTTTTCGCCGGCCGTGGCGCGGCCCTGCCGCAGGTGAATTTGGCCCAGCAGGCGGAAGGACTCGGCCAGCCCCGGCTCGAGGAGGATGGCCCGGCGGAAGCGATCGGCCGCGGCCCCGAGGTCGTTTTGGCGCATCCGAATCCGCCCCAGTTGCAGGTGCGCCTCCGCGTACGTGGTGTCCGCGGCCAGCGTGCGCTCAAAGTACTGGGTCGCTTTGGGGTCGTCGCCTTCTTGCAGCCAAATTTCCCCCATCGCGTAGAGGGCGCGGGCGTTTTGCGG
Source organism: Candidatus Latescibacterota bacterium (assembly GCA_965242865.1). Classification (GTDB taxonomy): domain Bacteria; phylum Latescibacterota; class UBA2968; order UBA8231; family UBA8231. The sequence goes on along the minus strand of CBDETK010000013.1, from coordinate 759,310 downwards.
CGCGGCCACCAAGACCTGTTGCAGGGCCTCGCTGGCGTCGGCATAGCGGCCCAAGCGGGCGTACACCAGCCCGAGGTTGAAGCGGGTGTGGAGGTGTTCGGGCCGCAAGGCCAAGGCGCGCTCGTATTCGTGCGCTGCGTCGCCCCAGCGCCCTTGCTTGCTGTACACGGCCGCCTTGTTGCGCCGCGCTGGCGCGTAGGTCGAGTCCAAGGCCAAGGCCGCGGCAAAGGCCGCGTGGGCTGGGTCGTAGCGGTTGAGCTTGAGATGCACATTGCCCAAAGCCACCAGCCATTCGGGTTGGTCGGCTTCGAGGGCCACGGCCATTTCGTAGAACTGGGTCGCTTCGTCGGGCTGGCCCAAGGCCAAGTGAATTCGGCCCAGCGTCGCCAGCACCTCGCCGGACTGGGGATGGCGCAGCCGCGCTTGCTCGTACGCGGCCAGCGCGTCCGCGTAGCGCTTCTGCCGCAACAGGGCGCGCCCGAGCAGCAGCGGGTCCTCAACCGGCCGCGGCTGCACTACCGGCGGCGCGGGCGGGGCCGCGGGCTCGGGCTGGCAGCCAGCGGTCAACGCGACGCCCAAGGCGAGAGAAACCCACCTTCCGAGGACTGGATTCCCGCGTTCGCGGGAATGACCCCTCACTCGCGCCCGGCGCATCGGCCACGCCAGAAAAGGCATACCCAAAGCGAGGGTCGCGTACTTAGCCCATTTAGTCACCGAGTATCCTCCTCAATAGCCACGTATCGTCGCCCCGGCAGCCCCTTGACGACTTGGACGACGCCGGACGGCCAGCGAATTTTAACGCGCTCGGCGACCTCGGCGGTTCCGAGGCCAAAGATCACGCGAGGGTCGTGCGACGACAGGTAGCTCGCGTTGCGGCGCACCTCGCGCACCAGAGTGCGGCCGCCGGTGGTCAGCTCGATCCGCGCCCCAATGGCGTCGCGATTGCTCGCCGCGCCTTGTAGCCTAAGCCCCAACCAATTCCCGCCGACCGCGTCGTTGCGCAACAGGGCCGGCCGGTCGTTGGAGTTGTTCACCGCAATATCTAGGTCGCCGTCGCCGTCGATGTCGCCGAAGGCACTCCCGCGACTGACCTGAACCAGCGCGAGACCCGGGCCGAGATCGCTGCGATCGACAAATGCACCCGCGCCGACGTTTTCCAAAAGTTGATTGCGCTGGGCGTACTCGGCCGCCCGATCGACCTGTTTCACGTTGTCGTACACGTGCCCATTGGCCACGAACAGGTCGAGATCGCCGTCGTGGCCCCAGTCGAAAAACCCCGTGCCAAACCCCAAAAAGGCCATGCTGGCGCGGGTGATTCCGGCCGATACGGTGGCGTCGGCAAAGAACGTGCCGCCCAAGTTGCTGTACAAGGTGTTGCTCTCCCACTGGAAGTTGGTCACGAACAAATCCAAGTCGCCGTCGCCGTCGGCATCGGCCATGTCCACCCCCATCCCGGCCTCGACGCCCCCTTCGCCATTGAGGCTCGTACCGCTGGCCAGCCCGCGGTCGACAAAGCGCGCACCGTCGTTGCGGTAGAGCATGTTGGGCACGAGGTCGTTGGCCAAGTACAGGTCGGGATCGCCGTCTTGGTCGTAGTCGCCAAAAACGACCCCCAGCTCCTTGCCGGCCGTGCTGACCAGCCCAAAGGCCGCCGTGCGGTCAGCAAAGCCCACTCCCTCGTTGATGTAGAGGCGGTCGACCGCGCCATCGAACTTGCGCGGGTCGCAATAGAGCCGCTCCGCGCTGTTTCCAATGCGGCACACGAGCGGATCGTCGGTCGGATAGTCGAGATAGTTGCCCACGAATAGGTCCAAATCCCCGTCGAGATCTACATCGGCAAAGGCCGCGCTCGTCCCCCAACGCGGGCAGCCCACGCCGGCCGGGGCCGTGACATTGGCAAAGCGGCCCGCGCGATTGTGGAAGAGCGCGTTGGGGCCAAAATTGGTGACGTAAAGGTCGGCCCAGCCGTCGTTGTCAAAGTCGCCAACGGCCGCGCCCATGCCGTAGCCGCGGTCGCCGACGCCAGCATCCTGCGCTGAGAACCGGCCCGCGCCCGCGTTGCGAAAGAGCGCGTTGGCGGCTGCGGGCGCGGTCGAGAGCCCGGGCAGGCGGCCGGCGTTGACCCAGTAGAGATCGAGCGCGCCATCGCCGTCAAAGTCCAAAAACGCGACCCCCGAGCCGTACGTTTCGGGCAAGTAGCGCGCCCCGCTCGCGCCGCTGCGGTGGACGAAATCGATCCCGGCCGATTGCGCGACATCGACAAAGCGCGATTCGGCCGCCGCACTGCACCAAAAAAGCAGCACCATGCCGTACCGCGCCTTCACAACCCCGGCCTCGGCACCGGCCCAAATCCCTCGGCGATGAGACCCGCGCCGCGCCGGATGGTGACCAGCCGATTGCCGGCCACTCGGTCGAGGCACTCTTCCACCCCATCGGGCCAGCGCACCACGACCGAGTCGGCCTCGGTCGCCAGCCCCAAGCCAAAGTGCAACCGCAGGTCGTCCTGCGACAAGTACCCCGTGCCGGCGCGCAATTCCCGCATCGACACAGCGCCGCCCACCGCCACCGCCACCCGCGCCCCAATGGCGTCTAAATTGCCGCCTGTACCAATTAGCCGCACCATCAGGTAGTTGTGGCGATTGCCTCCGTCGTTGCGCAACAAGGTCGGGGTATCGTCGATGTTGACTATCACCAAGTCTAAGTCGCCATCGTTGTCCAGATCGCCCGTGGCCGAGCCGCGGCTCGACTTTTCCACCGCTAGGCCCGGGCCAGCGACTGCGCCCACCTCGACGAACGCGCCGCCGCGATTCTCAAACAGGTGGTTGCGCTGGGCGTAGCGGGTCCCCAAGTCGCGGCGGTCAACGGCCGGGTACACGTGGCCGTTGGCGACGAACAGATCGTCGTCGCCATCGTTGTCCCAATCGAAAAAACCCGTGCCCCACCCCAAGGAGCTGATGCTCGCCCGACCCAAGGTCGAACTAAAACTAGCGTCCGTGAAAAACCCCCGGCCATTGTTGTGGTAGAGCGAATTGTTGTCGTGCGAGAAATTGGTGACGAAGAGGTCGAAATCGCCATCGCGATCGTAGTCGCCAGCCGCCAAGCCCATGCCGCCCTGTTCGCGACCGTCCTCGCTGTACGCGGTGGCCGACAACAGCGCGATGTCGGCAAACGCGCCTTGGTCGTTGCGGTAAAGCACATTCGGCGTCGAATCATTGGCTACGTAAATATCCAAATCGCCGTCCTCGTCCCAGTCGCCGGCCAGCGCGGCAAAGCCATAGTACTCGTAGTCGGCAATGGCCGCGCTCGCCTCGGCAAAGGCCCAACCCGCGCTGGGGCCATCGTTGCGATAGAAGCGGTCTCGCTCGCCCGGCATCCCGCGGGGGCCGCAGAATACATCCAGCCCGCGCCACGTGCAAAAACTCGGATCGGCCGGGCGGAAGGCCGGGTCAAAGTCGATGTAATTGGCCAAGTAAAAGTCCAAGTCGCCGTCGAGATCGTAGTCGCCAAAGGCCGCCGCCGAGCTCCAGCCGCCAAAGTGGACGCCCCGCTCGGCCGCTACATCGACAAACGTGCCGTCGCCCTGATTTTCGTACAGGGCGTTGGGGCCAAAGTTGGCCAAGTACAGGTCCGGCCAGCCGTCGCCGTTGTAGTCGGCCGCCGCAACCCCCATGCCCCAGCCCACGTGCGCCACGCCCGCCTCGCGGCCAACGCCGGTAAAACGCCACGCCCCGTCGTTGCGGTACAGCTCGGCGCGGGGTTCGCGGCCCGGGGCGTATCCAGCGAGACGCGCGCCATTGACGATGAAAATATCCACGTCGCCGTCGAGATCGTAGTCGAACAGGGCGGTCCCGCCGGTGTTGCATTCGACGATGTGCTCCTTTTGCGGGGTTCCCGATACAGTGCGCACGTCAACGCCCGCTTGGGCTGCTACATCCACGAACCGGGGCCGCGCCTCCTCGCTGGAGCACCCTGATGTCGAAATAACCGCGAGTACCAACCAGTACGCGACCCGTACTTTGCACATACCTTTTCTGGTGTTCCCGTTGCGTCTATGGAAAGCTGGAGTGGGTGTCGCGTAGTACGCCAACCGCATTTGCTACTGCGCTCTCAAGGCGGCTGCTTCGGCGCGGGCGGCCCGGCCTTCGGCCACGCGGCCCTGCTGGATCAGGGCTGTCCCCAAGCCGTCGAGGGCCGAGGGCCGGTTCGCGTCGAGGGCCAAGGCGCGGTCAAACGCGGCGGCCGCGGCTTCGTACTGGCCGAGGGCCAAGCTGTTGTTGCCGAGGTTTTCAAACGCCAGAGCGTAGTCGGGCTTGTGGCGCACCGCGCGCTGCAAAAAGGGCCGCGCCACCGCGTGGTCCCCTTGCAGCGAATGGATCACCCCGATGTTGTGGCTGGCTTCCGCGTACGTGGAGTCCAAGGCCAAGGCCGCTTCAAACTGCTCTAGGGCGGCCGCGAGCTCGTTTCCGCGCCAATACACCTGTCCCAAGTTAAAGTGCGTGGCCGCCCGCTGGTCGGCCGCGAGCGGCACGGCTTGGCGGTAGAGCAAGCGGCGGTAGTGATCTTCGTCCATGGTCGCGCTGCTCAACTGCTGGAAAACCTCGATCATGCGCTCCCCTTCGGCCACGCGGCCCGTGCGCGCATAGAGCGTGCCCAAGCTGTAATAGGCCGCGGTGTACCCGCGGTCGGCCGCAATGGTCCGCTCCATCGCGGCCATGGCGCGCTCGTCGTCCTGCGCCCGCAAGTACACGAGCGCCAAGTAGTAATGGGCGTGGGCCAACCCGGGGTCGAGTTCAATGGCCTGCAACAGCGCGGTCTCGGCGTTTTCATTGTCGCCGCGCGAACACAGCACAAAGCCCAACACAAAGTGCCCATAGCCGCTCCGCCCGGCCCGTTGCAAGCCGGCTTCGGCCGCGGCAATCGCCTGCTGATACCCATCGCCTCTTTCATTGTATAACAGGGCCAAGGCCCAGTGCGCCTCGGCAAAAGCCGGCGCGTGGTCGAGTGCGCGCGTAAAGGAGGCGATCGCTTCGCTCTTGCGGTGCTCTTTGGCGAGCGCGACCCCGCGGTAGTAGTGGGCGTCTGCATCGTCGGGCGCGAGGGCGACCCACTCGGACCACACGGCGACCGCGCGGCGCGTGCGGTCCTTTTGCAGGTAGAGCCACCCCAAGGCCAAGAGCACCTCCGGGTCGGCGGGATTTTGCTCGTAGGCGCGCTGGTAAAACGCCAGGGGCTGGAGCGCGGCCGGCTTGGCCGGGATGTGGCGTTGCGGGGCGTCGCAGCCAAGCCCGATTAAAGCCACCGCCATGAGCAGTACAGCGCTCGGCATCTCCGCTAGCGTACCGCCGATCCTTACTCTTGGAGCCCCACGAAGACCCGAATGAAGAGCAGGGAGTTGGTTTCGGTTGCTTCGGCAAAGGCCCGGCGCTCCCAGCGAAAGCCCGTATTCATGGTCAGCGCGTAGCCGAGGTACGCCGACTTGTTGGAAAGCTGCAAGGCCAGCACCGAACCCGTGAAGTCATCCACGTACCCGGGCGGCAAAATCTCCGGGCGCTCTTCGAGGTTGCGGAAGAGGTTGAACTCCACGCCGTACTCGATAAAGGTCCCGGGCAGGACGAAGTACTTGGAGGTCAGCATGTAAAACTGCGACCACTCAGTGATGTCGAGGTCCGTGCTAAAGGTCGGGTTGATCTTGCGGAAGACGCTCTTGTAGCGCGGCCAGAACGACAGGTTGTCCGTAATCGGCAGCGGATAATCCACCTTGTTGATCACCCCCAAAAAGAGGCGATTGTCTTTGTTTCCGAACTCGGGCTGACCCTGATCGCCGCGCTGCCGGAACCAATCGTACTTCACCTTGTTGTAGATGTTCAGGTTTTTGAGGCGCAGGTAATCGAACGTCAGGTAGCCGGTCCAGACAAAGGTGTCTTGGGCGATGAGCGGGTCCAGGCTTTCGCGAAAGCCGTCGGGATCGACCCACTCGATCACGTCGTCTTCAATGTCGTCTCGCACCGAGCGGACGTATTGGAACGCTTGGGCCTCAATGCCCGGCCATTTCCACTGGCCGGTGAGCACCGCATAGCTCATCTGGGCGCGGCGCTTGGAGCTTATTTCGTCGGCCGATGAGTACCCGACCGTCAGCTTAATACCTTCGGTCAGGTACGCCCCGCCGTACACGTTGTACCCGTCGCGGTCGTGCCGGTAGGGATAGTCGGCAAAGGTGTCGTTCTCAAAGCGGTCGATGACGTCGTTGTTGTTCATATCCACGCCAAAGAGGAACTCGGGCGGATCGACGTTGTAGCGCAAAAACGGCTCGGCAAAATCCGGCTGCGCGTTGTCGTTTTGGTTGAAGTCCGAGATGAAGTCCGCGTTTTCGTCGTACCCGGGAAAGACTTGCGGGTCGGCTTGGCCGCCGGTGCCAAAGGGCGTTTGGCCAAACGCATTGTCGCCGTTTTGCCACAGGCGCTTCCAGTCGGGAAAGCGGTCTTGATCGTCGTTGTCATCCACCAGCTCAAAGGTGTGGCGCTCGGGGTGTTCGTAGTCGATAAACCCCCGCGCATCCGTGATAAACGCATTGGTCTGGTACTCCGGCTCTAGGCGGTAAAACTCTCCGTACGCAAAGAACGGATACGCATCCTGCGAGGCCGTGAGGTAGTACGCCAAGCCATTGTCTTGGGTGAGGGTGTGTTCTTGGAAGTTCTGGTTGGGAAAGCGGCGAAACGCCCGGCTGAGGGCGATCTCCGAGCGCAGATTAAAGCCCTTGACATCGTCGACGTCAAAGTTGAGGCCAATGATGTCCTTGCCGGTGGGCAGCCCGTATTCAAAGCGGATGAAGCGCTGGTTGGACCCGTCGCTGACGTTGCCGTGGGCGCGCTCGACCTCCAAAAACACCGGCTCGCCTTGGGCGTTGACTTGCAGGTTGGAGGTGCTCTCAATGCGGTAGTCGTTGGCAATGACCAGCTCGAACTCGATGTCGCGGATCTCCTGAAACGTGGTGATTTCGTCGTCGGGCTGCTGGCGGAAGTCGCGGGCGATGTTGTAGGTCAGCTCCAGCGTTTCGGCCCCATTGGCCTCGATCACGCCAGCGCGCCGCACCCCGCCGCGCGGCGAGGGGACGATCTCGGGGTGATTGACCCCATTGATGATGATGCGCTCGGCAAAAAGCTGGGCACCGCCGACGCCGTCTTCGGGCGAATCGTCGGACAGCCGCAGGACGATCGTCTCGACATTGCCGCCGTTTTGGGCCTCGGTCAACACGCCTTTGAGCGAGTTGTCGCCCAGCTTACGACCGGTGGAAAAGTTGGCAATGTTCAGATAGGTAAAGCCCAGCTTGGAAAAATCCCCGAGCTGGACCTTGGTGTGGGCGCCGAAGAGATTGGTCATGTCGCCCAAAATCTGGCCGAGCGAGTTTTCAAGGGCCACGGCCGTGCCCGGGGAGGCCAAGCGCGACGCCAACAGGGTCATCTGGTACTTGTCGGCGGCAAAGTCCCACTGCACCCCGTTGAAGGTGGGCTTGGAGAAGGTCAGGGGCGTCAGGGTGGTGCGCAGGGCCTCGCCAATGGTCATCGACGAGTAGAACTGCCCCTTGGACATGGACGAGACGATCAGGCCGCTGAACCACCCCGAGTAGTAGCGCCCTTTGCGCACCTCGCTGCCGGAGGTCACCGGGCTGTCGATCGCCCAAGTGTACACCTCAAAGCCGCGCGTGATGTAGTTGCCGTACAGATCGTACGTGCGAAATCCCTCCAGCTCAGTCCCCACGTACCGCTCGTAGTTTTCGCGGGCGTAGTTGCTGTATTCCTCGCCGGTCCAGCGGTAAAATTGGTACAGACTTTGCGGATACTGCCATTTCCGTTGCGCCGGCGTCATGGCCATCTCATAGACATCCACGCCGCGCGGCTCGCGCCCGGTGAGAAAGCCGACCCGCTGGGCAAGGGCCGCATCGCCCAAAAGCACGACGCCGGCCACTGCTAAGTAGAAAACGTGTCTCACGCTAAAAACCTCCCTGTTGAATCTGTCTGTTGGTCGGCTCATCAATAGGCCACGCCCACGACGCCGACCCGCCTGAAGTTGCCGATTCCACTGTCCACGGCGAGCGAGACCACGTACGTGCCCGGGGGCACGGCCTCGCCGCTATCGTTGCGCCCATCCCACCGCTCGGTGTAAATCCCGCCGGTCTGCTCGCGGTCGGCCAAGACGCGCACCAACCGCCCGGCTAAGTCGTACACGGCCACCGCAATGGGCTTGGGCTCGGAAATCTGGATTACGGTGTATTGGATGGCGATGCGGTCGTTGACGCCATCGCCATTCGGGGTAAAGACCGAGGGGCTAAACGCTATGGCGCGGACGATTTCGCCCACGGACTTCTGGGTTAGGGCCACGCGCAGCGAGTTGGTGCTGACGTCGAAATTGGCATCGCCTTCGAGCACGGGCTGGCCGAGGATATCGGCCTGCGTGTCCCACACCGTGCCGGTAAAAATCGTGCCGAACACCACGGCCGACCCCTCAAAGAGCACGCGCAGCGGCACGTTGTTGGCAAAGGTTATCTTGTGGCTGGTGAACACCACTTCGAGGCTGCGGTCGCCTGCGAGCACGCGATCCGGCTCCACCGGCGCGAGCGGCTCGCCCATCTGCAAGCCGACAAAGCGCACCGGCGTCGGCGTGTCGATGCGCAAGGCGTCAAAGCCGTTTTGGTTGGCGTTGATCACGGCGCGCACGTCGTAGGCAAAGAGCACCTCTTCGCCCCCGTCAATACTCGGCAGCACCACGGTATCGTCTTTGTCGATGACGCCGATGTCGGCCGGTGGGTTGGGTTCGGCCGCCAAGGAAATCTCGCCGACGACCGCCGCGGCCGGAGGCAGCGAGTGCTCAATCCGCAACGAGTCGATGCGCACCGTCTGCGTCACCGATTGGCTCTCCATGACGATCTGCAACTGAAAGTACGGCCGCGGGCTCGGTAGCGGAATCAACTGCCCAGATTCGAGCGGCAGCGACCACGGACTCCAGTTGTCGGCGTCGTCCTCAATGTCGCCCTTCTGTCCCGAAGGCAGCTTGTTGTAATCCGCTTCCGAGACCACCTCTTGGCTCACCGCGCGCGTTTCATTGTCCACCACCTTCTGAAAGTGAACCCGCGGGCTGTCGTCTTGCCCGGTCTTCATCCGCACCGCCACCGAGGTCTGCCCCGGCTCGGACAATGCAACCAACGCGCCATCGGCCAAGGCGAGCGTGCGCTGCACCCAAGAGATGGTGCCGTAGTTGGACACCTCGCCCAAGTCAATGACTTGGCTGCGATACGTCGCCCGCGGCACAAACCCATTGCCGTACAGTTCAAATTCGGCGATCTCAAAGGGACTGCGCGACCCCACGCGCAATTGAATAAAGCGAATGAACTGCTGGGGGAACTTCATGGTGAACACGCTGTTGGGGTTGACCGGAATGTCGCGCAGCAAGGTGAACAGCGGCTGCTTGTTGATATATGTCAGCCCGTCGCTGACGGAAATCCGGTGCTTGCGGACAAAGTCGGCGCTAAAGGGCTTGCCATTGGCATACGTCCCCTCTTGCCGCGGAAAGAACACCAAGCTGTCGGCGGGCACGCGCGAACCCAGGTCCAAAAAGAACGTGCGCCCGTCTTGATCGACGCCGGCCGTTTTGAACAGGTCGGCGGTGCTGGTGGTGTCGTCGCCATCGACGATGGACAGCGACCGGGAATTCTTGGCCGCTGTATTGTCCCACAGCGCGGCATGGCCTTCGCTGACCAAGTCGTTGGGCTTGCCATACGCCCACGCCAGCGAGGTGATGATGTTCTCGTCGGGCGTAAAGCCGCGCAACTGGATCGCGCCCGGACTGCTCTGGTCGTCGATTTGGGCGCGCACCTGAACGAGCTCCCCCCACGGCAAGCCATGCCCCCCGATCACCCATTCGTCAGCCGCCAGCCACGGCGGCCCCAACCACAGGGCGCATCCCAAAGCCGCAAGGCGAGCCATGCCCCGGCACATTACGGCGTCTCCGGGCGAGGATGCAGCGCGGAGTACATCTCGCGTTGGAACTCCACAGGTAACGCGCACTGGAGTCCAAGGCTTCCAATTGCCATAAGGGTATGATTCGTTGCGATGTGGCGTATGTGCATTAAGTATGTCCTCCTCATGCTCTTTCCTCAGCGGATCAGGGCCATTTTGCCCACGACGACGTGCGGTCCCGCTACCAGCCGATACAGGTACACGCCGGACGTTACGGGGCGTCCGTGTTGGTCTCGTCCATCCCAGTAGAAGGTATAATAGCCCGCTTCCAACGCGGTGTCCACCAAGGTATGCACGACTTGCCCGGCGACGTTGTATAGGGTCAGCCGGACGGGGCCGCTGGCGGGTAGCTGGACGTGTAGGGTTGTGGTCGGATTAAATGGGTTGGGGGCCGCTCGGGCGGCCAGAGTTGCGTCGGGCAAAGCGACCTTGGCCGCGGGGGCTTCTTCGGTCTGCTCTTCTTCGCCTTCGGTCTGTTCGTCTTCGGCGGGGGCCTCCGCCATCTGTTCGTCTTCGCCTTCTTCGGTCTGCTCGCCCTCGCCTTCGGTCTGTTCGCCTTCGGCCTGTCCTTCCACAGCCGGCTCTTCGTCCTCGGTTTCTTCCTCGTCCTCGGTTTCTTCTTCGTCCTCGGTTTCTTCTTCCTCGTCCTCGGTTTCTTCCTCGTCCTCGGTTTCTTCCTCGTCCTCGGTTTCTTCTTCGTCCTCGGTTTCTTCTTCCTCGTCCTCGGTTTCTTCCTCGTCCTCGGTTTCTTCTTCCTCCTCGTCCTCGGTTTCTTCTTCCTCGTCCTCAGCTCGCGACCGACCCGTAGCCGACGCGGCCGACCCGCTCCCCACCGCGTTGACCGCCCGCACCTCAAAGTTGTAGTCCGTATTGGACGTGAGGCCGGACACCGTGTAGCTGGTTCCCGTCCCTGCACTCGACCAACCCGACCACCGGCTGGTGCCGTTCCGCTTATAGCGATACTGATAGTCCGTAATCGGTGAACCATTGGCCGCCGCCTCGGTCCAACTCAAATCTACGCGCGTGTAGATGTTGCCCGGCCGCGCCGACAGGGCCCCCGGCGGCCCCGGTTTGTCGATGGCAGCCCCCGACGTTCCGTGCGCCCGTTTGTTGGGGCCATGGCCGTCGGTATAGAACGCAGTCGCCTGCATCCGAACGCCGGCCGTGGTGGGGGTGTAGGTGCTCGTGGCGGAGCCATTGGCCCCAGACACCGCCGCAGGCTCGGCGGCATCGTCGTCGTCGGCCCCGGATGGGCCGAGGGGCGTCCAAGCCCACAACGGAGACCCTGTCACCCCATCAGGGTCGGTAAGCGTCGCGGTCAGTAGCCTGCCCACCCGCGGCACGGCCGGAGACAGCGCCACCGAACCCGCCTCCTCCGCATTGGTAATCGACACGGTGAGTGCTTCGCTATCCGACAGCGACCCATCGGAGACGCGCACACTGACCTGATAGCGACTCTTGGCCTCGTAATTAGCTTTACTCCCCAAGTAGAGGGTGCGCGACGTGCCCGTACCTGTCAATTGGAAGGAACCGGCATCCGTGCCCGTCACGCTCCAACTCAGCGTGTTGCCTTCCGGGTCGCGGGCGGTGCAGGAACCCGCCGTGCCGGTGGTGTTCTCGGCCACCGAACTCGCCGAACACGACACCTCCGGGGTTTCATTGACATCGGTGACCGGCACGGTGAGGGCTTGGCTGGCCGACAGCGACCCGTCGGAGACGCGCACGCTGACTTGGTAGCGCTCCTTGGCCTCGTAATTGGGCGCACTGCGGAAACGGAGCGTCCGCGACGAACCCGACCCTGTCAACCGAAAGGAATCGGCATCCGTGCCCGTCACGCTCCAACTCAGGTCGTCGCCATCCGCATCGCGGGCGGTGCAGGAACCCGCCGATTGGGTGCTGTTTTCGGCCACCGAGTTCACTGTACACGACACCGAGGGGGGCCGGTTGCTCGACTGGGGCGTGGCCGACTGCGCCGCCACGGAGCCCGCTCCCACCTTGTTGTACGCCCGCACTTGGAAGGTGTACTGCGTCCCATTGGTCAAACTGCGGATGGTCTGGCTCGTCGTCGTCGCAGTCAGACTCGCCGTGGTCGGCCAAGCCTGTGCCTGGGTCCACGTGCTCGACGCGGTCTTGTAGCGATACGCATAGCCGGTAAGCTTCGACCCCCCATCGGACGTCGGCGCAGTCCAAGAAAGCCCCACCTGCCCGTCGCCGGCCGACGCCGACAGACCCGGGGCCCCCGGCACCCCCACAATCGCCGCGGTTTGTGCGCTCTGCGCCTGCTTGTTCTCCCCGTGCCCATCGTTGTAATAGGCCGTTACCCGCACATACTGGCCGACCTCCCCGGCCACCGGCGTGTACTCGTCCGTGGCCAGCCCTGACGCGCCCGTCGCGCCAAAGGGTTCGGGAAACCGCTCCCAAGCCCACCGAGTCACCACGACCCGCCCATCGTCGTCTGTGAGCGTCGCAATGATCTTCTGGCCGACTTGGGGCTGGGTCGTGGACAGGGTTACGCTGCCCGCATCGTCCGCATTGGTGACCGACACCGACACCATAAGGCTGTCCGAGAGGGCCGCGTCGGAGACCTGCACCCAGACGGTGTAGCTATTCTTGACCTCGTAATTGGGCGTGCTACGCAAGTGCAGCGTCCGCGACGGGTTCGTCCCCTGCGGCGTCGGCGTCTTCAACTCAAACGCATTGGCATCTGTCCCCGTCAAGTTCCAAGTCAGTTCGTCGCCATCCTCATCACTGGCGGGGTACGTGCCCAATGACGTGGATGGGGGGCTGTTTTCGGCTATCGACACCGACGCCGGACCCTTCAGCACCGGGGCGTCATTTATATCGGTGACCGACACCGCGACCGACTGGCTGTCCGATAGCGACCCGTCGGAGACCTGTACGCTGACTTGGTAGTCATCCTGGGTCTCGTAATTGGGCTTGTTGCGGAAGTGCAGCGTCCGCGACGGGTTCGTCCCCTGCGGCGTCGGCGTCTTCAACTCAAACGTACTCGCATCTGTCCCCGTCAAGTTCCAAGTCAGTTCGTCGCCGTCAGGGTCGCGGGCAGTGTACGTGCCCAATGACGTGGATGGGGGGCTGTTTTCGGCCACCGACACCGACGCCGGACCCGATACATCCGGGGCGCGGTTTTTCGGCTGGGGCGTCGCCGACGCTGAGGCGACCGTGCCGTCGCCGTAGCCATTGACCGCCCGCACCGCAAAGGAGTACGGAGTGTCGTTGGTCAAGTCCGTCACGGTCGCGCTCGTCGCCGTGCCGGCATTCGTCCAACTCTCCGGCCAACTGCCGCTGGTCTTCTTGTAGCGGTATTGATAGCTGGTGATCGCCGAGCCGCCGATTTTCAAGGGCACCTCCCAAGCAAGCGCCACCTGCCCGTCGCCGGCCGTCGCCGTAAACGTCCGCGGCGCCCACGGCGGCCCCACCACCGCCGACGTCTTGGGACTTTGCACCTGCTGCCGACCATAGTCATCGGCATAGGACACCCGCGCCCGGATCTGCAACCCCAAATGCACTGTGCTCACCCGCAACGGCTCCGACTGCACTGCGCTGGGCGGCGGATCGGCCCCATTGGCCCCCGACACCCCCGCCGGCAGGGAAAACGACCAAGTAAACCCCACATCCGTCGGGTTATCCGGGTCGGTCAACGTCGCCGTCAGGTCGTCGCCGACCCGCGGCGTGGTCGTCGAGAGCGCCACACTTCCCTTGGTATCCACCGGCAACGTCACCGTATCCGTCCGCGTCGTCGCCGACCATCCTCCGCCGTTGCGCGCCCGCACTTCAAACCGATAAGACCCCCCATCCACCAGCGGATGCCGCACTATAAACGACCGCGTCATCGCCGCCGTGCCCATGGACAGCCACCCTCCCCACGCGGTGATCGGCTCCAAAATCTGGCCCCGCTTATACTGCCACTCGCGGATGCTGGTGTGCGTCGGCCCCGTCCACGTCAGCGTCGCCTGTCGGATGCCCGGCGTGGCCGTCAAGCCCGTGGGCGCACCCGGCGGCGGTTGCACTCCCGCCACCCCCGGCAGCGTATCCGACCAGGCACTCACCGTCTCGCCGACCCGCGCCCGCACTCGGTAGCGATAGCGGCGGTCGGCATCGACCCCTCGATGCACATAGGGCTGTGCGCCGTTGGCCTGCTGCGTCGTCCACGCCGACGGCCACGACCCGCCGTCATACGGCTTGCTCTGCCCCTCCACCTCATAGCCGGTCGCCGATGCCACCGCCGACCAAGCAACCTTCAGCGCCGGACCGGCCTGCACCGAAACCGAACCGCCCGTGGGCCGAGCTAACCACGGCGTGACCGTATTGCTCACCACCGAAGGCCGACCGCCGCCGGCCCCATTGACCGCCCGCACCTGAAACCGATACGCTTGACCGGCCGTCAAGCCCTCTACCGTAGCCACCCACGCCGTCGAGGCACTGCCGCTGACCGTCGCGTCCTGCCAATCCCCATCCGTATCGGCCCCCTCCGCCGTCACATCCCGATACCGCCACTGGGTAATACTGGCGTGATCCGGACCCGTCCACCGAAGCGTCACCTGACCAGCCCCCGCCGCCGCCCGAAACCCCGTCGGAGCATCAACGCCGGGCTGGACCCCGGCCGCATCCGGCAGCGGGTCCGACCACTCACTCACCGCCGCATCTGTCCGCGAGCGCACCTGATACCGATACAGGCTATCCGGCGACACCCCCCGGTGGGCATACCGCAGAGCGGTGATGTTGGTCGCCAATGACGACCAAGCCGCCGGCCAAGGGCCCCTATCAAAGGGTTTGCCCTGCCCCTGCACATCGTAGCTCGTCGCCGACGCCACCGCCGGCCACTCTACCCGAATACGGCCCCACCCAGCCGTCACCGACGCGGCCGGAGGGCCGAACACCGCCGCACTCGCCGCACTCGCGGCCGTCCGTTCCGCGTTGGGATCGTGCCCATCGCGGTAGCGCACCGTCGCCTGCAACTGCCACCCCACATCGCCCGACACCGGCGTGTAACTCGATAGCTCAGGATACGCCGAGGCCGCACCCGACACCGCCGATGAAGCCCCCGACACCCCGGACCCAATCGCTTCCCATGCTCCCGTCGCGCCCAACCGACGCTGCCACTGCCAAGACGCCCCCGTAATCTGCCCATCCGGATCGGTCAACCCCGCCACCACTGCCGTGCCCACCTCCGGCGGCAGCCCCCCCGTCAGCACCACCGACCCATCCTCGTTCTGATTGACGACCGACACCGACACCCGCAGGCTGTCCGACAGCGCCGCGTCGGAGACCTTTACCCACACGTCGTAGCTATCTTGGGTTTCGTAATCGGCCGCACTCGCCAAATGGAGTTCCCGCGATGGCTCCGTCCCCGGCGACGCTGGCTCCTTCAATTCAAACGCACTGGCATCCGTACCTGTTATACTCCACGTCAGATCGTCGCCATCCGGGTCGCGGCCGATATAAGTGCCCAATAACCACGGTGAGGAACTGTTTTCGGCTATGTCCACCGACGCCGGACCCGACACCGACGGGGCGCGGTTGGAGGCCGGGCGCACCGGCGAGGTCAAAGCACTCGTCGCCGACGCTGCACCAAAAGAGTCTGTGTAATCGGCTTGGAGGCGCAGGGACTGTCCCACACGGCTGCTGGGGATGGTCAGCGTCCACGTCTGTGTCGCCTCCGACGCCGGCTCGGTTACGCCATCCCCGTCCGAGGCACTCTCATAATGGGGTGTCCAATGCACCGGCTCTGCAATCCCATCTTCGTCCGACAGCGTTGCCGTGAGGGATTCCTCCGCTCGCGGCGCGGTCGTCGAAAGGCTAATGACACCGGCATCGTTGGCATCGGTCACCGACACGATGACCGGCACCGACACGTCGCCGATGGACACCGACACCGCGTAAGTGTTGTTCTTGCCAGCGTCGGCAGGCTGCTCAAAGTTGGGAGGAGGATCCTTGAACTCAAGCGTCCGAGACGTGCCCTCCCCTGCCAACCGAAAGAAGCTCTCGTCCGTCCCCGCCAACCCCCACGACAACGCCGAATCACACCCAGGGCTGGCCGTGTACGTGCCCACCGCCCCAGTGGCGTTTTCTGCAAACGTTGGATCCGTCGCCCCCGTCAGTTGACAGGGAACCTGCGGCGTCGCCTTTGCCTCGGCCCGGTCCCCGTTGCCCACTTCGTTATGGGCGACCACCCGAAACACATACCGCGTCCCGTTGGTCAACCCCTTAATCGTCGTGTCCTGTGCCGACGAACCCCCCGACACCGCCGAAAAACCAGCCTTATCCGTATTCGGCTGCGTCTCCGAAAAATACAGCACTTTATAAACATCAATCGGCAACCCCCCATCCGACGCCGGCGGCTGCCAACGCAAGACCACCTCCCCGGCACCCGCGCCCGGGACCGCCTCAAACTCCCGCGGCGCACTCGGCCGACCGACCACCGACGCACTCGTGGCCCCCGACGCACTTTTGTTGGAGCCATGACGGTCGGTGTAATGCGCCGTCGCCCGTAGCTGATACCCTATATCATCCCGCTGCGGCTTGTAGGACTCAGCATGTGCCAACGCAATCTCCGTCCACGTATCCGTCGTACTCGACCCCCGTTCCCACCACCAAACCGGAACCCCCACCACGCCATCCGGATCGGTCAAGGTCGCCACCACCACCTGACCCACTTCCGGCCTCCCCCCCGTCAGCGAAACCGACCCCTCCTCCTCCACATTCAACACCTGCACAACCACCGGGAAGAGCGTATAGACTTCCCCGGCATACCCCTCCACCGTTACTTCGTAAGTATTATCGCGATTCGCACCACTACCACTTGGCATCTCAAAGTTCGGGGGGGTAGCAAACCTCAACTGACCGGTAGCATTTATGGTAAAGAGTGTCTCATCCGCGCCGCCCAGCGTCCACATAACCGACGAGGCTCCCGGTACTTGGTAAGTAGCTACCGCGTCCGTGCTGTTTTCGGCAAAGCGCACCGGCGAAGCACCATTACCGCAGGTCAGGCCGGTCAGCGTGACCGAGTTGAGTTGATGGGTCTGCACACAGTGCATCCCATCGCGGATCGTTGCGTTGGACACATCGGCACGACCGCCGGTGACCACGCGGATGCCATACCAATCAGTATTGGACGAAGAAGCACTCGCCGAGCGGAAGGTGATGGTGCCGGCGTTCGCGTTGAGTGTGCCCTCGACGATCAGTTCCGAGCGAGCGGTGTCGTCGCCGCCGTTGGTATCATCCGTGTTAGCCAGAAAGCGAACCTCGGTCCCCTGCTCCAATGTCAGTGTAGTACCCGAACCAACCGTTATATCACCGGAGACTCGGACGGTGCCGCTCCAAGTCGTATTCTGAGCCAGTGTTCCCGACCAGTTGTCGAGTTTATACACATGCACTTGGTAGAGATCGAAGCTGTCTTGGATTTCCCCATTGCGGCAAGTGACCATGCGCGACTCGAATAGCACCTCAGCACTCGTCGCCTGTGAACACAACCCCCTAAAAATTACTGCGCTGTGGGTCGTCGTGGAAGAAGTATTAGCCGCGAAAAGATACGACTGGCCATTGTATTCCTTGAGTAAGAATTCAATATCAGGCGTATTGACGGAGACCGAACTGTGGAGGGGAGACGTATCCGCCGACAAGACGGGATAGAGAATGGGATCGCTTAACTCGTTGCGCACGAGCACCTTGGTGCGCTCCCAAGTATCATCATGCCCGCTAGATGCCTCAGGAACATGCCAGCCAAACCAAAGTAGGCCCGCAGCCCCGTTGATGATTGCATCATACGCTTGAAATCGAACTTCAGTGGCTGTCAAAGGTCGCCTCATACGACCAGTCCACGCCTGTAGTACTTGGTAAACAGGCTTATCGGTTACGACGCGCTCATTGAGCAATTTCTGATATTTTCCAATAACGGATAAGCTTCTATCATCGAACAGGCAATAGCGATCAGGCCAAGTACCGAGCGTCTGGCCTCCATAGCTATGTATCGGGTAAATATCCACAGAAATAATGTCAGCCGCTCCACTATACAGTGTTAAGTCGTCCACATAATTATCGACAATGTTATCCCCTCCGACGACCAACTCGCCATCCGCATTCCATGAGGCAGTATTCCTATTACTAGTAGCGGATCCGTGAGCGTATGCGAAGTTCATAAATACGACGTGAGTGCTATCGACAGCCTTGATCTTTTTGTAGCTATCCAAGATCAGGTTATTATACATAGGTACTACATTTTGATTTCTGTTATAGGGAATCGGCATCCCCTTATAGCGCGTACCTTCATAAGGTCCCCAAAACCATACGGGTTCGTCCAAACTGTTCCACCCAAAAAAATTGTCATGATCTATACCGAAATGAGACCACCCTTGAGGAGATGGCAATGCTAAATTGTTAATGAATTCCTGTCTCTTAGTAGCATTTATGACGTCATTTCTCATGGCATCAATGCCATAAGTCCTCAGGTTAGTTCCGTTTAATGCTCTGGCACCATCAGGTGTAAAAGGAGCTTGGTCTGCGATGACGTAAATACCATGAGCCGCCGCGTTCTGCATTATAGCTTGTGCATTAGTAGGGTTGTTGTAAGGGGGCTGGGGGGGCCGGGGGGGCTGGGGGGACTGGTGAGTGTTTTGCATCCACGGTAAGTCCGCCGTAATAAAGCCTCTAAAAGAGAAGGCGTACGGATCCGTTTGGGAATCAATGGGCGTAATAGGAAAAGGATCGGATAGATTTAGTAGATTAAAACGATGATCCGCTAGCGTTTGCCATGAAGTGAAAGACGTATTATACGTATCCACCCTTTGGTAGTAAACGCCAAGAGCAAAGAAAGGCTCCCCGTCTATTAGTACCTTACGACCTGACGTGGTTATGGTCGCCGAATGGACAGTACCAACGAGTAATAGAGCAAGCAGAACGGTTGTTTTGAGTATAGCACGGTTCATCGTAATCACCTATCTTCCTTGTTTTCCCGGTTGATAACTAATTTCTTGGTGCTCTCGGTTAGATGGCCAGAAATGTTGATTAGATCCTTTCTAGGGCTAGCTATTTTTGCTTGGATTTCGGCCTGCTTTTCCGTTTCCCACCAATTGAAGCGGGCGTCAATGGAACTCATGTTATTGAGTGACTCAATACCACTATTGCCTCGCAATTCGTCAGAGGGGAAAATCTCAAAGGCGAAGGTTCCTGCTAGTAGTTGGTTGTAGTTGACGGTTAGTCGAGCATTACCAGAGGTAGTAATCACCGAGTAACATCCTTCGAGAATGTTGTGCTTGAGCGTTGCGGAACAGTTATTACAATAAATAGCACTCGTCAGACGACATTTCCCATGGCCCCGTATATAAAATCCTTCAATGGTTACCCCTTCGGCTCCTATCCCGAGAGCCGTGAAAGCACCCGCCACTCTGGTGCTATCGGCCCCTGCGCCAATGAGCGTCAGGGGTTTATCGATGCTGCCTCCTTCGTACAAGCCAGCGGCGACGAGCAGCGTATCGTGCGGAGCCGCCTCTATCAGAGCCCAATACAAGGCAAAGTACCCATGTTCTGATTCCTTTTCTGAGACCCGAATCGTCCGAGCCGCCACCGGCTCCCAAAGGGCGAGCAGTAGCCATAAGACCAGCAAAATAAAGCGCATCTCACAGTCCTTTCTGTTTCAGTTGGCCCCAACTGAGCAGGGATATAAAGGTAGGGAGATCACGGAAGATTTCCTCGGGACCTTGCAGCCAAGGACGATACACCACCTCGTCTATCGTCGCGGCTATCTTGGCCTGTATCTCCTGTTCAACCGTCGTCTCCCACCAGTTGAAGCGAGCGTCAATAGTGCTCGGAGGGTCAGAGGGGAAAACGTCAAAGGCGAAGGTTCCTGCTAGTAGTTGGTTGTAGTTGACGGTTAGTCGAGCATTACCAGAGGTAGTAATCACCGAGTAACATCCTTCGAGAATGTTGTGCTTGAGCGTTGCGGAACAGTTATTACAATAAATAGCACTCGTCAGACGACATTTCCCATGGCCCCGTATATAAAATCCTTCAATGGTTACCCCTTCGGCTCCTATCCCGAGAGCCGTGAAAGCACCCGCCACTCTGGTGCTATCGGCCCCTGCGCCAATGAGCGTCAGGGGTTTATCGATGCTGCCTCCTTCGTACAAGCCAGCGGCGACGAGCAGCGTATCGTGCGGAGCCGCCTCAATCAGAGCCCAATACAAGGCCATGTACCCGTGTTCTGATTCCTTTTCTGAGACCCGAATCGTCCGAGCCGCCACCGGCTCCCAAAGGGCGAGCAGTAGCCATAAGACCAGCAAAATAAAGCGCATCTCACAGTCCTTTCTGTTTCAGTTGGCCCCAACTGAGCAGGGATATAAAGGTAGGGAGATCACGGAAGATTTCCTCGGGACCTTGCAGCCAAGGCCGATACACCACCTCGTCCATCGCCGCGGCTATCTTGGCCTGTATCTCCTGTTCAACCGTCGTCTCCCACCAGTTGAAGCGAGCGTCAATAGCACTCGGAGGGTCAAAGGGGAAAATGTCAAAGGCGAAGGTTCCTGCTATTAGGTGGTTGTAGTTGACGGTTAGTCGAGCATTACCATCGGTGGTAATCACCGAGTAACACCCTTCGAGAATGTTGTGCTTGAGCGTTGCAGAACAATTATTACAATAAATAGCACTCGTCAGACGACATTTCCCAAAGCCCAGTATATAAAATCCTTCAATGGTTACCCCTTCGGCTCCTATCCCGATTGCCGTGTAGGGACCTGCCACTATTGTGCTATCGGCTCCGGCCCCAATGAGCGTCAGGGGTTTGTCAATACCACCCCCCTCATAATACCCGGCAGCGACGAGCAACGTATCGTGCGGAGCCGCCTCTAACAGGGCCATATATAAGGCCAGTTCCCCATGTTCTGATTCCTTTTCTGAGACCCGAATCGTCCGAGCCGCCACTGGCTCCCAAAGGGCGAGCAGTAGCCATAAGACCAGCAAAATAAAGCGCATCTCACAGTCCTTTCTGTTTCAATCGACCCCAACTGAGCAGGGATATGCAGCGGCACGTTGTTGGCAAAGGTTATCTTGTGGCTGGTGAACACCACTTCGAGGCTGCGGTCGCCCGCGCTGACGCGATCCGGCTCTACCGGCGCGAGCGGCTCGCCCATCTGCAAGCCGACAAAGCGCACCGGCGTCGGCGTGTCGATGCGCAAGGCGTCAAAGCCGTTTTGGTTGGCGTTGATCACGGCGCGCACGTCGTAGGCAAAGAGCACCTCTTCGCCCCCGTCAATACTCGGCAGCACCACGGTATCGTCTTTGTCGATGACGCCGATGTCGGCCGGTGGGTTGGGTTCGGCCGCCAAGGAAATCTCGCCGACGACCGCCGACGCCGGGGGCAGCGAATGCTCAATCCGCAACGAGTCGATGCGCACCGTCTGCGTCACGGACTGGCTCTCCATGACGATCTGCAACTGAAAGTACGGCCGCGGGCTCGGCAGCGGAATCAACTGCCCGGACGCGAGCGGCAACGACCACGGACTCCAGTTGTCGGCGTCGTCCTCAATGTCGCCCTTCTGTCCCGAAGGCAGCTTGTTGTAGTCCGCTTCCGAGACCACCTCTTGGCTCACCGCGCGCGTTTCATTGTCCACCACCTTCTGAAAGTGAACCCGCGGGCTGTCGTCTTGCCCGGTCTTCATCCGCACCGCCACCGAGGTCTGCCCCGGCTCGGACAATGCAACCAATGCGCCATCGGCCAAGGCGAGCGTGCGCTGCACCCAAGAGATGGTGCCGTAGTTGGACACCTCGCCCAAGTCAATGACTTGGCTGCGATACGTCGCCCGCGGCACAAACCCATTGCCGTACAGTTCAAATTCGGCGATCTCAAAGGGACTGCGCGACCCCACGCGCAATTGAATAAAGCGAATGAACTGCTGGGGGAACTTCATGGTGAACACGCTGTTGGGGTTGACCGGAATGTCGCGCAGCAAGGTGAACAGCGGCTGCTTGTTGATATATGTCAGCCCGTCGCTGACGGAAATCCGGTGCTTGCGGACAAAGTCGGCGCTAAAGGGCTTGCCATTGGCATACGTCCCCTCTTGCCGCGGAAAGAACACCAAGCTGTCGGCGGGCACGCGCGAACCCAGGTCCAAAAAGAACGTGCGCCCGTCTTGATCGACGCCGGCCGTTTTGAACAGGTCGGCGGTGCTGGTGGTGTCGTCGCCATCGACGATGGACAGCGACCGGGAATTCTTGGCCGCTGTATTGTCCCACAGCGCGGCATGGCCTTCGCTGACCAAGTCGTTGGGCTTGCCATACGCCCACGCCAGCGAGGTGATGATGTTCTCGTCGGGCGTAAAGCCGCGCAACTGGATCGCGCCCGGACTGCTTTGGTCGTCGATTTGGGCGCGCACCTGAACGAGCTCGCCCCACGGCAAGCCATGCCCCCCGATCACCCATTCGTCGGCCGCCAGCCACGGCGGCCCCAAGCACAGGGCGCATCCCAAAGCCGCAAGGCGAGCCATGCCCCGGCGCATTACGGCGTCTCCGGGCGAGGATGCAGCGCGGAGTACATCTCGCGTTGGAACTCCACAGGTAACGCGCACTGGAGTCCAAGGCTTCCAATTGCCATAAGGGTATGATTCGTTGCGATGTGGCGTATGTGCATTAAGTATGTCCTCCTCATGCTCTTTCCTCAGCGGATCAGGGCCATTTTGCCCACGACGACGTGCGGTCCCGCTACCAGCCGATACAGGTACACGCCCGACGTTACGGGGCGTCCGTGTTGGTCTCGTCCATCCCAGTAGAAGGTATGATAGCCCGCGTCCAACGCGGTGTCCACCAAGGTATGCACGACTTGCCCGGCGACGTTGTATAGGGTCAGCCGGACGGGGCCGCTGGCGGGTAGCTGGACGTGTAGGGTCGTGGTCGGATTAAATGGGTTGGGGGCCGCTCGGGCGGCTAGGGCGGCGTCGGGCAGGGCGACCTTGGCCGCGGGGGCTTCTTCGGTCTGCTCTTCTTCGCCTTCGGTCTGTTCGTCTTCGGCGGGGGCCTCCGCCATCTGTTCGTCTTCGCCTTCTTCGGTCTGCTCGCCCTCGCCTTCGGTCTGTTCGTCTTCGCCTTCTTCGGTCTGATCGCCCTCGGCGGGGGCTTCCGCTGTCTGCTCGCCTTCGGCCTGTCCTTCCACAGCCGGCTCTTCGTCCTCGGTTTCTTCCTCGTCCTCGGTTTCTTCTTCCTCGTCCTCGGTTTCTTCCTCGTCCTCGGTTTCTTCTTCCTCGTCCTCGGTTTCTTCTTCGTCCTCGTCCTCGGTTTCTTCTTCGTCCTCGTCCTCGGTTTCTTCTTCGTCCTCGTCCTCGGTTTCTTCTTCGTCCTCGTCCTCGGCTCGCGACCGACCCGTAGCCGACGCGGCCGACCCACTCCCCACCGCGTTGACCGCCCGCACCTCAAAGTTGTAGTCCGTATTGGACGTGAGGCCGGATACCGTGTAACTGGTTCCCGTCCCTGCACTCGACCAACCCGACCACCGGCTGGTGCCGTTCCGCTTATAGCGATACTGATAGTCCGTAATCGGTGAACCATTGGCCGCCGCCGCGGTCCAACTCAAATCTACGCGCGTGTAGATGTTGCCCGGCCGCGCCGACAGGGCACCCGGCGGCCCCGGTTTGTCGATGGCAGCCCCCGACGTTCCGTGCGCCCGTTTGTTGGGGCCATGGCCGTCGGTATAGAACGCGGTCGCCTGCATCCGAACGCCGGCCGTGGTGGGGGTGTAGGTGCTCGTGGCGGAGCCATTGGCCCCAGACACCGCCGGAGGCTCGGCGGCATCGTCGTCGTCGGCCCCGGATGGGCCGAGGGGCGTCCAAGCCCACAACGGAGACCCTGTCACCCCATCAGGGTCGGTAAGCGTCGCGGTCAGTAGCCTGCCCACCCGCGGCACGGCCGGAGACAGCGCCACCGAACCCGCCTCCTCCGCATTGGTAATCGACACGGTGAGCGCTTCGCTATCCGACAGTGAGCCATCGGAGACGCGCACCCTGACTTGGTAGCGCTTCTTGGCTTCGTAATTAGCTTTACTCCCCAAGTGGAGGGTGCGCGACGTGCCCGTGCCCGTCAATTGGAAGGAACCGGCATCCGTGCCCGTCACGCTCCAACTCAGCGCGTTGCCTTCCGGGTCGCTGGCCGTGCAGGAACCCGCCGTGCCGGTCTTGTTTTCGGCCACCGAGTGTACTGTACACGACACCGAGGGGGCCCGGTTGCTTGACTGGGGCGTGGCCGTGTCGGTAGCCACTCGCCCGTCGCCGTAGCCATTGACCGCCCGCACCGCAAAGGTGTACTCTGTGCCATTGGTCAGGCTACGCACCGTCGCGCTCGTGGTGGTGGTGGTGGACCACCCAGCGTAGCTGCCGCCCGCCGCCTTGTGGCGGTACTGGTAGCCGGTAATCTTCGACCCCCCATCCGACAACGGGGCCTTCCAACTCAACGCCACCTGCCCGTCGCCGGCCGATGCCGTAACGTCCCGCGGGGCCCCCGGCACATCCACAATCGCCGCGGTTTGCGCGCTCTGCGCCTGCTTGTTCTCCCCGTGCCCATCGGTATAATAGGCCGTTACCCGCACATACTGGCCGACCTCCCCGGCCGCTGGCGTGTACTCGCCCGTGGCCAGCCCTGACGCGCCCGTCGCGCCAAAGGGTTCGGGAAACCGCTCCCAAGCCCACCGAGTCACCACGACCCGCCCATCGTCGTCTTTGAGCGTGGCGATGAGCTTCTGGCCGACTTGGGGGGGGTCTGGAGCCAGAGTTACGCTGCCCGCATCGTCCGCATTGGTGACCGACACCGTGAGCGATTGACTCGTCGCCCGTGACCCGTCGGAGACCGACACCGTAACGGGGTAGCTGCTCTTGGCCTCGTAATTGGGCTTGCTGCGAAAATGCAGCGTCCGCGATGGGTTCGTCCCCTGCGGCGTCGGCGTCTTCAACTCAAACGCACTGGCCTCCGTCCCCGTCACGCTCCAAGTCAGCGCGTCGCCATCCTCATCACTGGCGGTGCATGTGCCCGCCGTATCGGTGGTGTTTTCGCGCACCGAGTTCGCCGTACACGACAACTTCGGGGCGTCATTTATATCGGAGACCGACACCGAGACCGACTGGCTGTCCGATAGCGACCCGTCGGAGACCTGCACGCTGACTTGGTAGTCGTCCTGGGTCTCGTAATCGGGCTTGTTGCGGAAGTGCAGCGTCCGCGACGGGTTCGTCCCCTGCGGCGTCGGCGTCTTCAACTCAAACGCACGGGCATCTGTCCCCGTCACGCTCCAAGTCAGTTCGTCGCCGTCGGGGTCGCGGGCAGTGTACGTGCCCAATGACGTGGACGTGAGGCTGTTTTCGTCCACCGACACCGACGCCGGACCCGATACATCCGGGGCGCGGTTTTTCGGCTGGGGCGTCGCCACCGCTGAGGCGACCGTGCCGTCGCCGTAGCCATTGACCGCCCGCACCGCAAAGGAGTACGGAGTGTCGTTGGTCAAGTCCGTCACCGTCGCGCTCGTCGCCGTGCCGGCACTCGTCCAGTGCTCCGGCCAGCTACCGCTGGTCTTCTTGTAGCGGTACTGGTAACTGGTGATCGCCGAGCCGCCGCTTTTCAAGGGCACCTCCCAAGAAAGCACCACCTGCCCGTCGCCCGCCGTCGCCGTAAATGTCCGCGGCGCCCACGGCGGCCCCACCACCGCCGACGTCTTGGGACTTTGCACCTGCTGCCGACCATAATCATCGGCATAGGACACCCGCGCCCGGATCTGCAACCCCAAATGCACCGTGCTCACCCGCAACGGCTCCGACTGCACTGCGCTGGGCGGCGGATCGGCCCCATTGGCCCCCGACACCCCTGCCGGCAGGAAAAACGACCAAGTAAACCCCACATCCGTCGGGTTATCCGGGTCGGTCAACGTCGCGGTCAGGTCGTCACCGACCCGCGGCGTGGTCGTCGAGAGCGCCACCCTCCCTTTGGTGTCCACCGGCAACGTCACCGTATCCGTCCGCGTCGTCGCCGACCATCCTCCGCCGTTGCGTGCCCGCACTTCAAACCGATAAGACCCCCCATCCACCAGCGGATGCCGCACTGTAAACGACCGCGTCGTCGCCGCCGTGCCCATGGACAGCCACCCTCCCCACGCGGTGATCGGCTCCAAAATCTGGCCCCGCTTATACTGCCACTCGGTGATGCTGGTGTGCGTCGGCCCCGTCCACGTCAGCGTCGCCTGTCGGATGCCCGGCGTGGCGGTCAAGCCCGTCGGCGCGCCCGGCGGCGGTTGCACTCCCGCCACCCCCGGCAGCGTATCGGACCATGCACTCACCGTCTCGCCGACCCGCGCCCGCACCCGGTAGCGATAGCGGCGGTCGGCGTCCACCCCTCGATGCACATAGGGCTGTGCGCCGTTGGCCTGCTGCGTCGTCCACGCCGACGGCCACGACCCGCCATCGAATGGCTTGCTCTGCCCCTCCACCTCATAGCCGGTCGCCGACGCCACCGCCGACCAAGCAACCTTCAGTGCCGGGCCGGCTTGCACCGAAACCGAACCGCCGGTGGGCCGAGCCAACCACGGCGTGACCGTATTGCTCACCGCCGAAGGCCGACCGCCGCCGGCCCCATTGACCGCCCGCACTTGAAACCGATACGCTTGACCGGCCGTCAAGCCTTCTACCGGGGCCGACCACCCCGCCACGGCACTACCGCTGACCGTCGCGTCCAGCCAGTCCCCGTCCGTATCGGCCCCCTCCGCCGTCACATCCCGATACCGCCACTTGGTGATGCTGGCATGATCCGGCCCCGTCCACCGCAGCGTCGCCTCGCTCGCCCCGGCCTCGGCGGTAAACCCCGTCGGCGAACCCACCCCGGGCTGAACCCCTGCCAAAGGCTCCGCCGCCGACCACGCACTCTCCAACTCGCCCACCCGCGCCCGCACCTGATACCGATACAGGCTATCCGGCGATACCCCCTGGTGAACATACCGCCGCCGGCCAACGACATCGGACGCCAATGATGTCCACGTCGAAGGCCACGACCCGCCATCAAAGGGTTTGCTCTGCCCTTGCACCGCGTAGCTCGTCGCCGCGACCACCGCCGACCACTCCACCCGAACCTGCGTCCACCCCGACCGAAACGACACCCCCGACGGCGCAACCGGCGGACCGACCACCGCCTCACTTGGATCACTCTCTGCCGTCCGTTCCGTGTTGGGATCGTGCCCATCGCGGTAGCGCACCGTCGCCTGCAACTGCCACCCCACATCGCCCGACACCGGCGTGTAACTCGATAGCTCAGGATACGCCGAGGCCGCACCCGACACCGCCGACGAAGCCCCCGACACCCCGGCCCCAATCGCTTCCCATGCTCCCGTTGTGCCCAACCGACGCTGCCACTGCCAAGCCGATCCCGTAATCTGCCCATCCGGATCGGTCAACCCCGCCACCACTGCCGTGCCCACCTCCGGCGGCAACCCCCCCGTCAGCACCACCGACCCATCCTCGTTCTGATTGACGACCGACACCGACACCCGCAGGCTGTCCGACAGCACCGCGTCGGAGACCTTCACCCACACGTCGTAGCGCGCTTGGGCTTCATAATCGGCCGCATTCGCCAAATGGAGTTCCCGCGACGGCTCCGTCCCCGGCGACGCCGGTTCCTTCAATTCAAACGCACTCGCATCCGTGCCCGTTATACTCCACGTCAGATCGTCGCCATCCGGGTCGCGGCCAGTATAGGTGCCCAACAACCACGGTGAGGAACTGTTTTCGGCTATGTCCACCGACGCCGGACCCGACACCGACGGGGCGCGGTTGGAGGCCGGGCGCACCGGCGAAGTCAAAGCACTCGTCGCCGACGCCGCGCCAAAAGAGTCTGTGTAGTCAGCTTGGATACGCAGGGGTTGCCCCACGCGGCTGTTGGGGATAGTCAGCGTCCATGTCTGCGTCGCCTCCGACGCCGGCCCGGTTACGCCGCCGCTGTCCGAGGCACCCTCATAGTGGGGTGTCCAATACACCGGCTCTGCAATCCCATCTTCGTCCGACAGCGTCGCCGTGAGGGATTCCTCCGCTCGCGGCGCGGTCGTCGAAAGGCTAACGACACCGGCATCGTTGGCATCGGTCACCGACACGGTCACCGGCACGGATACGTCGCCGATGGACACCGACACCGCGTAGGTGTTGTTCTTGTCGGCGTCGGCAGGCTGCTCAAAGTTGGGAGGACGCTTGAACTCAAGCATCCGCGACGTGCCCGTCCCTTGTAACTTCGTAAACGCACTCGCATCCGTCCCAGCCAACTTCCACGACAACGCCGAACCACACCCCGCACTCGCCGTGTACGTGCCTACCGCCCCAAGGGCGTTTTCCGCAAACGTCGGAACCGTCGCCCCCGTCAGTTGACAGGGAACCTGCGGCGTCGCCTTTGCCTCGGCCCGATCCCCGTTGCCCACTTCGTTATGGGCGGCCACCCGAAACACATACCGCGTCCCGTTGGTCAACCCCTTAATCGTCGTGTCCCGTGCCGACGAACCCCCCGACACCGCCGAAAAACCAGCCTTATCCGTATTCGGCTGCGTCTCCGAAAAATACAGCACTTTATAAACATCTATCGGCAACCCCCCATCCGACGCCGGCGGCTGCCAACGCAAGACCACCTCCCCGGCACCCGCGCCCGGGACCGCCTCAAACTCCCGCGGCGCACTCGGCCGACCGACCACCGACGCACTCGTGGCCCCCGACGCACTTTTGTTGGAGCCATGACGGTCGGTGTAATGCGCCGTCGCCCGTAGCTGATACCCTATATCATCCCGCTGCGGCTTGTAGGACTCAGCATGTGCCAACGCAATCTCCGTCCACGTATCCGTCGTACTCGACCCCCGTTCCCACCACCAAGACGGAACCCCCACCACGCCATCCGGATCGGTCAAGGTCGCCACCACCACCTGATCCACTTCCGGCCTCCCCCCCGTCAGCGAAACCGACCCCTCCTCCTCCACATTAAACACCTGCACAACCACCGGGAAAAGCGTATAGACTTCCCCGGCATACCCCTCCACCGTTACTTCGTAAGTATTATCGCGATTCGCACCACTACCACTTGGCATCTCAAAGTTCGGGGGGGTAGCAAACCTCAACTGACCGGTAGCATTTATGGTAAAGAGTGTCTCATCCGCGCCGCCCAGCGTCCACATAACCGACGAGGCTCCCAGTACTTGGTAGGTAGCTACCGCGTCCGTGCTGTTTTCGGCAAAGCGCACCGGCGAAGCACCATTACCGCAGGTCAGGCCGGTCAGCGTGACCGAGTTGAGTTGATGGGTCTGCACACAGTGCATCCCATCGCGGATCGTTGCGTTGGACACATCGGCACGACCGCCGGTGGCCACGCGGATGCCATACCAATCAGTATTGGACGAAGAAGCACTCGCCGAGCGGAAGGTGATGGTGCCGGCGTTCGCGTTGAGTGTGCCCTCGACGATCAGTTCCGAGCGAGCGGTGTCGTCGCCGCCGTTGGTATCATCCGTGTTAGCCAGAAAGCGAACCTCGGTCCCCTGCTCCAATGTCAGTGTAGTACCCGAACCAACCGTTATATCACCGGAGACTCGGACCGTGCCGCTCCAAGTCGTATTCTGAGCCAGTGTTCCCGACCAGTTGTCGAGTTTATACACATGCACTTGGTAGGGATCGAAGCTGTCTTGGATTTCCCCATTACGGCAAGTGACCATGCGCGACTCGAATAGCACCTCAGCACTCGTCGCCTGTGAACACAACCCACGAAAAGTTACTGCGCTGTGGGTCGCCGTGGAAGAAGTATAGCCGCGAAAAGATACGACTGGCCATTGTATTTCTTGAGTAAGAATTCTATATCAGGCGTATCGACGGAGACCGAACTGTGGAGGGGAGACGTATCCGCCGACAAGACGGGATAGAGAATGGGATCGCTTAACTCGTCGCGCACGAGCACCTTGGTGCGCTCCCAAGTAAGGTCCGTCCCTGAGGACGCAGCAGGAACATGCCAGCCAAACCACAGTAGGCCCGCAGCCCCGTTGATGATTGCATCATACGCTTGAAATCGTACTTCTGCTGTCGTCAGAGTTGGCCTCATGGCACCAGTCCACGACTGTAGTACTTGGTAAACAGGCTTATCGGTTACGACGCGCTCATTGAGCAATTTCTGATATTTTCCAATAACGGATAAGCTACTATCATCGAACAGGCAATAGCGATCAGGCCAAGTACCGCGCGTCCGGCCTCTGTAGCTATGTATCGGATAGATATCCATGGCAATAATGTCAGCCGCTTGACTGTAACGTCTTAAGTCTCTTACATAATTATCGACAATGTTATCCCCTCCGACGACCAACTCGCCATCCGCATTCCACGAGGCCGCACCCCCACTAAAAGCGGATCCGTGAGCGTATGCGAAATTCATAAATACGACGTGAGTGCTATCGACAGCCTTGATTTTATTATAGCTATCCAAGATTAGGTTATTATACATATTCGTTACTTGAGTTTCGTTATAACGAATCGGCGTCCCCTTATAGGACGTACCTTCATAAGGCCCCCAAAACCATACAGGTTCGTCCAAACTGTTCCACCCAAAGAAATTGTCATGATCTATACCGAAATGAGACCACCCTTGAGGGGATGGCAATGCTAAATTGTTAATGAATTCCTGTCTCTTAGTAGCATTTATGACGTCATTTCCCATGGCATCAATGCCATAAGTCCTCAGGTTAGTTCCGTTTAATGCTCTGGCACCATCAGGTGTAAAAGGAGCTTGGTCTGCGATGACGTATATATCATGAGCCGCCGCGTTCTGCATTATAGATTGTGCATTAGTAGGGTTGTTGTAAGAGGGCTGGTGAGTATTGCTTAGCCACGGTAAGTCCACCTGATTCGCCGTAATAAAGCCCCTAAACGAGGAGGCGTACGGACTCGTTTGGGAATCAATGGACCTAACGGGAAAAGGATCGGATAGATTTAGTAGATTAAAACGATGATCCTTTAGCGTTTGCCATGAGGTGTGGGTCGTACTAAGTGAACCCTCCCTTTGGTAGTAAACGCCAAGAGCAAAGAAAGGCTCCCCGTCTATTAGTACCTTACGACCTGACGTGGTTATGGTCGCCGAATGGACAGTACCGACGAGTAATAGAACAAGCAGAACGGTTATTTTGAGTATAGCACGGTTCATAGTAATCACCTATCTCCCTCGTTTTCCCGGTTGATGATTAATTCTTTTGTACTCTCGGTTAGATGGTCAGAAACATTGATTAGATCCTTTCTAGGACTAGATATTTTGGCTTGAATTTCGGCCTGCTTTTCCGTTTCCCACCAATTGAAGCGAGCGTCAATGGAACTCAGGCTATTGAGCGACTCAATGCCACTATTGCCTCGCAATTCGTCAGAGGGAAAAACGTCAAAGGCGAAGGTTCCTGATATTAGGTGGTTGTAGTTGACGGTTAGTCGAGCATTACCATCGGTGGTAATCACCGAGTAACATCCTTCAAGAATGTTGTGCTTGAGTGTTGCGGAACAGTTATTACAGTAAATAGCACTCGACAGACGACATTTCCCAGAGCCCCGTATATAAAATCCTTCAATGGTTACCCCTTCGGCTCCTATCCCGAGTCCAGTGAAGTGACCTTCCACTATTGTGCTATCGGCTCCGGCACCAATGAGCGTCAGGGGTTTGTCAATACCACCCCCTTCATACAAGCCGGCGGCGACGAGCAGCGTATCGTGCGGAGCCGCCTCTATCAGAGCCCAATACAAGGCAAAGTACCCATGTTCTGATTCCTTTTCTGAGACCCGAATCGTCCGAGCCGCCACTGGCTCCCAAAGGGCGAGCAGTAGCCATAAGACCAGCAAGAAAAAGCGCATCTCACAGTCCTTTCTGTTTCAGTTGGCCCCAACTGAGCAGGGATATAAAGGTAGGGAGATCGCGGAAGATTTCCTCGGGACCTTGCAGCCAAGGCCGATACACCACCTCGTCCACCGCCGCGGCTATCTTGGCCTGTATCTCCTGTTCAACCGTCGTCTCCCACCAGTTGAAGCGAGCGTCAATAGTGCTCGGAGGGTCAGAGGGAAAAACGTCAAAGGCGAAGGTTCCTGATATTAGGTGGTTGTAGTTGACGGTTAGTCGAGCATTACCATCGGTGGTAATCACCGAGTAACATCCTTCAAGAATGTTGTGCTTGAGTGTTGCGGAACAGTTATTACAGTAAATAGCACTCGACAGACGACATTTCCCAGAGCCCCGTATATAAAATCCTTCAATGGTTACCCCTTCGGCTCCTATCCCGAGTCCAGTGAAGTGACCTTCCACTATTGTGCTATCGGCTCCGGCACCAATGAGCGTCAGGGGTTTGTCAATACCACCCCCTTCATACAAGCCGGCGGCGACGAGCAGCGTATCGTGCGGAGCCGCCTCAATCAGAGCCCAAAACAAGGCCATGTACCCGTGTTCTGATTCCTTTTCTGAGACCCGAATCGTCCGAGCCGCCACCGGCTCCCAAAGGGCGAGCAGTAGCCATAAGACCAGCAAAATAAAGCGCATCTCATAGTCCTTTCTGTTTCAATCGACCCCAACTGATCAAGGATATAAAGGTAGGTAGATCGCGGAAGATTTCCTCGGGACCTTGCAGCCAAGGCCGATACACCACCTGGTCCATCGTCGCGGCTATCTTGGCCTGTATCTCCTGTTCAACCGTCGTCCCCCACCAGTTGAAGCGGGCGTCAATAACGCTCGGAGGGTCAAAGGGGAAAACCTCAAAGGCGAAGTTGCCTATTAGTTGGTTGTAGTTGACGGTTAGTCGAGCATTATCAAAGGTGGTAATCGCCGAGTAACACCCTTCAAGAATGTTGTGCTTGAGTGTCGCAGAACAATTATTACACACAATAGCTCTCGTCCCACGACATTTATCAAAGTAGCTCTGTATATAAAATCCTTCAATGGTTACCCCTTCGGCTCCTATCCCGAGTCCCGCGCCGCTGTAACTTCCCACTATTGTGCTATCGGCCCCTGCGCCAATGAGCGTCAGGGGTTTATCGATGCTACCCCCCTCATAATCCCCGGCAGCGACGAGCAGCGTATCGTGCGGAGCCGCCTCAATCAGAGCCCAAAACAAGGCCATGTACCCGTGTTCTGATTCCTTTTCTGAGACCCGAATCGTCCGAGCCGCCACTGGCTCCCAAAGGGCGAGCAGTAGCCATAAGACTAGCAAAATAAAGCGCATCTCATCGTCCTTTCTGTTTCAGTTGACCCCAACTGATCAAGGATATAAAGGTAGGGAGATCACGGAAGATTTCCTCGGGACCTTGCAGCCAAGGCCGATACACCACCTCGTCCATCGTCGCGGCTATCTTGGCCTGTATCTCCTGTTCAACCGTCGTCTCCCACCAGTTGAAGCGAGCGTCAATAGCACTCGGAGGGTCAAAGGGGAAAACCTCAAAGGCGAAGTTGCCTATTAGTTGGTTGTAGTTGACGGTTAGTCGAGCATTATCAAAGGTGGTAATCGCCGAGTAACACCCTTCGAGAATGTTGTGCTTGAGCGTTGCAGAACAATTATTACAATAAATAGCACTCGTCAGACGACATTTCCCAAAGCCCAGTATATAAAATCCTTCAATGGTTACCCCTTCGGCTCCTATCCCGATTGCCGTGTAGGGACCTGCCACTATTGTGCTATCGGCTCCGGCCCCAATGAGCGTCAGGGGTTTGTCAATACCACCCCCCTCATAATACCCGGCAGCGACGAGCAGCGTATCGTGCGGAGCCGCCTCTATCAGAGCCCAATACAAGGCCAGTTCCCCGTGTTCTGATTCCTTTTCTGAGACCCGAATCGTCCGAGCCGCCACTGGCTCCCAAAGGGCGAGCAGTAGCCATAAGACTAGCAAAATAAAGCGCATCTCACAGTCCTTTCTGTTTCAATCGACCCCAACTGAGCAGGGATATGCAGCGGCACGTTGTTGGCAAAGGTTATCTTGTGGCTGGTGAACACCACTTCGAGGCGGCGGTCGCCCGCGCTGACGCGATCCGGCTCTACCGGCGCGAGCGGCTCGCCCATCTGCAAGCCGACAAAGCGCACCGGCGTCGGCGTGTCGATGCGCAAGGCGTCAAAGCCGTTTTGGTTGGCATCGTTGCTGCCAGACCTTGCTAACTCGTCAATGTGCCAAATCAACAGCCCGCTCGCCGGAGCGTAGGTGTCGTAAAAGCTTCCAATTGACGGGTAGCGATTCTGCCGATTGGCGACGAGAAAGTATTCGGTTGTTGAACCAAGCATCGGAATTTTATAGACCTTGCCGCCGGACGAGTTGATGTCGTGGATATTATCGACGCTCTTGTCGCCGGTTACGCTCTCTAAACGCTGGTTTGCTCGCGGAGCAGAAGTATCATCCGTGATCCAGCCCACTTTTATCCGCGACCACACTGACAGCGGATTGGGGCCATCTACCGCTCGTTCCCGTCGTGCCCCTTCGTGATCCCAAGACGCTGATCTTCCCATTGTCCCCCAAGCTCCGATGCCAGCACTGTGACTTGCTGAATCATTCGAAGAGAAATGGTCGCGGTCGTATAGTTCGGGCAGCCCCATCGCATGGCCATACTCATGCGCGACCACGCCGACGATATAAGGAAAACTTCGTCTCCAATCCGTGGTGACGACTCTGTCCACAGTGATCATTTTACTAGCGTTGTCTGGGTCGGGGTATTGAATATTATAAAAAACGGTCCCGCTATAGCTGCAAACGGTTCGCGGAGTAACTACACCGATGATGTCGATATTCCCGTCCTTGTCCCCATCGTATTCTGAGAAGCCGGCATTAACACCGGACGTCGCAAGGCGACTGAAATTAAGCTCTTTGTCAGCGTTTTCGAGTACCTCCCTTACAAACTGCCGCATCCCTTCGTTCGTTGTCGTTGTCCCATTCATACCTCTTTTCCAATTGGGAACGGTACAATCCGTCTGGATTTGGGGTATATTATAGGAGCCGATGCCGGTAGTGCTGTTGTTCGACTGATAAAATTTCATTGGAATGCCCTTGCTTCCCGGCGATAGCGTCAGAGCACCATACGACATCTCCTTGAAGTAGTGCGCTAGACTGCCCTTAAATTCGCTGTTCAACAAGTCTGCGGCGGACCAGAGTGGACTGGCGTCTTCATTCCGATTCCAAAGCTGTGTCAATGACCCTGCATCTTGGGCACCGTTTAACTTCCCAAACAGGATCAGCATTTTGACCGTTCCCCTCTGGTAGTGCGCCACATTATGCGAGGACGCACCCGAGACCCCTTCCGGCTCCAGACCGAACGCACAGACGAATTCTTGGCCCCAAGCACTGGCGGCGTACAGACTCAAGAGCAAAAACAGCAGAAAACGCATCTGATTTTTCCTTTTTCTTGACAACATGTGGTTTGAGATCGGGCTATGGCCCCCTGCGGATGTTGCTTTTTAATCGCCCCCATGGCGTCGCTTGAATGGCCGTCGGTTCCCCATACATCCACTCTGGAGCATACATCCACTCTATCACGACATTAGCGATGGCCCCGCCAGCATACCCCCCAACGGGGTCAGGTGGCCATAAACCGACCTCAACGACGTACATGAGCACAAGCCCCCCATCGAGCGGCCAAACTGCATAGGTATGGCCTTCAATTATCTCTTGGAATCCTATCACCCCATCTCTACCTCTCGGCGGTCTAAAAATCACGTTGAAAGGATATATATCTATATCAACTATATCTCCACCTCCACTGAGTGGCGTTTGGAAATATCCCGGAGTCGAAGGACTGCCATCAATGTCAGTGAGTTGATACATCCCCAAGTCATCGGTCCCCGGGAAAAGTTCCCCATCGTAATTATCGCTTTCGCCTCCGGCATTTCCAGCACTGAAGTCAAAGCCCTGATAGTACCTCATGGTATCAACTTGCGTCGGCAGTCGGGCAAACAAGCCAAAAACGGCCGGCAGGGCCCAGGCTTTGGTACTTTGAGTCGAGCCGCTCAATGCGATAGCTGGCCCACTTCCGAACACACAGATAGTGACAGTGAGCATCAGGCACTTCACCGCACTTTGTTCACATCTAAGTATCATCCGTACCCTCTCTTTCTGGAGGGATGAGAGGTTGTCGCCGTAAACGTCCGCGGCGCACTCGGCGGTCCTACTACCGCCACGGTCGTGTCGCTGTGCTCCTGTTGGGCACCATAGTCATCCGTATAGGACACCGTGGACAGAATACGCACCCCCGTGCTTACCGGCAACCGTGCCGTCGCCGTAGCCATTGACTGCCCGCACCGCAAAGGAGTACGGAGTGCCGTTGGTCAAGTCCGTCACCGTCGCGCTCGTCGCCGTGCCGGCACTCGTCCAGTTCTCCGGCCAACTGCCGCTGGTCTTCTTGTAGCGGTACTGGTAGCTGGTGATCGCCGAGCCGCCGATTTTCAAGGGCACTTCCCAAGCAAGCGCCACCTGCCCGTCGCCCGCCATCGCCGTAAACGTCCGCGGCACCCACGGCGGCCCCACCACCGCCGACGTCTTGGGGCTTTGCGCCTGCTGCCGACCATAATCATCGGCATAGGACACCCGCGCCCGGATCTGCAACCCCAAATGCACTGTGCTCACCCGCAACGGCTCCGACTGCACTGCGCTGGGCGGCGGATCGGCTCCGTTGGCCCCCGACACCCCCGCCGGCAGAAAAAACGCCCAAGTAAACCCCACATCGGTCGGGTTATCCGGGTCGGTCAACATCGCGGTCAAGGCGTCTCCGACCTGCGGCGTGGTCGTCGAGAGTGCCACACGCCCTTTGGTGTCCACCGGCAACGTCACCGTATCCGTCCGCGTCGTCGCGGACCATCCCCCGCCGTTGCGCGCCCGCACTTCAAACCGATAGGAGCCCCCATCCACCAGCGGATGCCGCACCGTAAACGACCGCGTCGTTGCCGCTGTGCCCATGGACAGCCATCCCCCCCACGCGGTGATCGGCTCCAAAATCTGGCCCCGCTTATACTGCCACTCGGTGATGCTGGTGTGCGTCGGCCCGGTCCACCGAAGCGTCGCCTGTCGGATGCCCGGCGTGGCCGTCAAGCCCGTGGGCGCGCCCGGTGGCGGTTGCACCCCCGCCACCCCCGGCAGCGTATCCGACCAGGCACTCACCGTCTCGCCTACTCGCGCCCGCACTCGGTAGCGATAGCGGCGGTCGGCATCCACCCCTGGATGCACATAGGGCTGTGCGCCGTGGGCCTGCTGCGTCGTCCACGCCGAAGGCCACGACCCGCCGTCATACGGCTTGCTCTGCCCCTCCACCTCATAGCCGGTCGCCGACGCCACCGCCGACCAAGCAACCTTCAGTGCCGGACCCGCCTGCACTGAAACCGAACCGCCCGTGGGCCGAGCCAACCACGGCGTGACCGTATTGCTCACCGCCGAAGGCCGCCCACCGCCGGCCCCATTGACCGCCCGCACTTGAAACCGATACTCGCGCCCCGGCGTCAAGCCCTCTACCGTAGCCACCCACTCCGTCGAGGCACTACCGCTGACCGTCGCGTCCTGCCAGTCCCCGTCCGTATCGGCCCCCGCCGCCGTCACATCCCGATACCGCCACTTGATGATGCTGGCGTGTTCCGGCCCTGTCCACCGCAGCGTCACCTGACCAGCCCCCGCCGCCGCCCGAAACCCCGTCGGAGCATCAACGCCGGGCTGGACCCCGGCCGCATCCGGCAGCGGGTCCGACCACTCACTCACCGCCGCATCTGTCCGCGAGCGCACCTGATACCGATACAGGCTATCCGGCGACACCCCCCGGTGGGCATACCGCAGAGCGGTGATGTTGGTCGCCAATGACGACCAAGCCGCCGGCCAAGGGCCCCTATCAAAGGGTTTGCCCTGCCCCTGCACATCGTAGCTCGTCGCCGACGCCACCGCCGGCCACTCTACCCGAATACGGCCCCACCCAGCCGTCACCGACGCGGCCGGAGGGCCGAACACCGCCGCACTCGCCGCACTCGCGGACATCCGTTCCGTGTTGGGATCGTGCCCATCGCGGTAGCGCACCGTCGCCTGCAACTGCCACCCCACATCGCCCGACACCGGCGTGTAGCTCGATAGCTCAGGATACGCCGAGGCCGCACCCGACACCGCTGATGAAGCCCCCGACACCCCGGCCCCAATCGCTTCCCATGCTCCCGTTGTGCCCAACCGCCGTTGCCACTGCCAAGACGCTCCCGTAATCTGCCCATCCGGATCGGTCAACCCCGCCACCACCGCCGTGCCCACCTCCGGCGGCAACCCCCCCGTCAGCACCACCGACCCATCCTCGTTCTGATTGACGACCGACACCGACACCCGCAGGCTGTCCGACAGCACCGCATCGGAGACCTTCACCCACACGTCGTAGCGCGCTTGGGCTTCGTAATCGGCCGCATTCGCCAAATGGAGTTCCCGCGATGGCTCCGTCCCCGGCGACGCCGGTTCCTTCAATTCAAACGCACTCGCATCCGTGCCCGTTATACTCCACGCCAACTCGTCGCCATCCGGGTCGCGGCCGATATAAGTGCCCAACAGCCACGGTTCGGGGCTGTTTTCGGCTATGTCCACCGACGCCGGACCCGACACCGACGGGGCGCGGTTGGCAGCCGGGCGCACCGGCGAGGTCAAAGCACTCGTCGCCGACGCTGCGCCAAAAGAGTCGGTGTAGTCAGCTTGGAGGCGCAGGGACTGCCCCACGCGGCTGTTGGGGATAGTCAGCGTCCATGTCTGCGTCGCCTCCGACGCCGGCCCGGTTACGCCATCCCTGTCCGAGGTGCTCTCATAGTGGGGCGTCCAATACACCGGCTCTGCAATGCCATCTTCGTCCGATAGCGTCGCCGTGAGGGATTCCTCCGCTCGCGGCGCGGTCGTCGAAAGACTAATGACACCGGCATCGTTGGCATCGGTCACCGACACGGTCACCGACACGGATGCGTCGCCGATGGACACCGACACCGCGTAAGTGTTGTTCGCGCCGGCGTCGGCAGGCTGCTCAAAGTTGGGAGGACTATGAGAACTATCGAACTCGAGGGTGCGCGACATGCCGTCCCCTTTCAACTCAAAGAAGCGCGCATCCGTCCCCGCCAACCCCCACGACAACGCCGAATCACACCCAGCACTCGCCGTGTACATGCCTACCGCCCCAGTCGCGTTTTCCGCAAACGTCGGAGCCGTCGCCCCCATCAGTTGACAGGGAACCTGCGGCGTCGCCTTTGCCTCGGCCCGATCCCCGTTGCCCACTTCGTTATGGGCGGCCACCCGAAACACGTATCGCGTCCCGTTGGTCAACCCCTTAATCGTCGTGTCCCGCGCCGACGAACCCCCCGACACCGCCGAAAAACCAGCCTTATCCGTATTCGGCTGCGTCTCCGAAAAATACAGCACTTTATAAACATCAATCGGCGAACCCCCATCCAACGCCGGCGGCTGCCAACGCAAGGCCACCTCCCCGTTGCCGGCCACCGCTTCAAATTCCTGCGGCGCACTCGGCAGGCCGAGCACCGGCGCACTCTCGGCGCTTTTGTTAGAGCCGTGCCCATCCGTATAGCTCACCGTCGCTTGGAGCACGTACCCAACATCCGCGGGCACCAGAGAATACGTCGCCGCTGTCGCGTCTTGAATAGTGACCCACTCCATCGTATCCGAGGCCCGACGGTGCCACCGCCAAGACGCGCCCGACACGTCGCCATCCGGGTCGGTCAGCGTCGCCGTTAGTTCCTCGCCCACCCTATGAGCTGTCGTCGGCATCACAACCACCGTGCCTGCTTCCTCCGCATTCACCACCGTCACCGACACCGCTTGTGTGACCGTGACTTGGCCAGCGCGGGCTTGGATGGTCACCGAGTAGGTCGCGTCCTGCAAGGTTTCAAAGTCGGGCGGCTGCCGGAAGTGAAGCTCCTGCGTCGTCCCAGTGCCCTGTAACTCAAAGGCATTCCGAGTGTCGTCCTCTAGCGTCCAATTCGGGGTATTGCCCAAGCCGGCCACCGTATAGGTGGCCACCGCTGGCGTATCGTCCTGATCGGGCGTCACATCCTCGACAAAATTCACCGCGCTGGGACCTAACGCTTGGGGCGTGGCCGTCAGGGTGGCTGAATTTCTCCCCAACCCGTTGACCGCCGCGACTTCAAACGTGTACGCCGTGTTGTTGATCAAATCTCCGGCTTCGATGGTCGCTACGATCCGTCCATTCTCAGTGGCGGTTGTCATGCTCCACCCGCTCCAAAGCATCGTATCAGGACGATATCGGTATCGGTAGGAGACGGTCGGGTCGTTCGAAGCAGCCCACCGTAGCGTCACTTGGCCCGCTTGGACTTCAGCAGTCAAATTGTCCGGAGCTGCCGGCAGCGTAAGGGCTACGTCCACAAGGATGTTGTCGCCAGCAGCGTCATACCGAATGTCGGTCAGGGCTAAGTTCACATCCCTAGGATCCGGGTTACGCCCTATACCTGTGGTCGCTTGGCGCAAGCCGGCCCCGGCGGTCAGGCTATTGACCGCCGACACGTTAGCTTGGTCGAAATTAGTATCGTCTCCGGGATCGTCTCTGGGATCGGATATCCTACCGGCCGCAAACGGATCGGAGAGCATGTCGTAGTATTCGGGGATATTGGGGCTCGCATCCTGATCCCGGGCGTCGCGGTAGCGTCGCTCATCGGCGACGATGAGCAGAGGACGCTCGACTCTGAAGCGCCGACGCCAGATCATCAGGCCCTGATCGGCGGCATTGGGGGCGGCATAGTCATAGAAGGAGACATAGCGCCCGCCAAACGGCTGCGTAGTGCGGCGGTTAAGCAGAAATTCAATCGTTCTGAGCGTTCAGGATCTCTGTCGGCGTCAGCCAACCTAAGTCGCGTAGATAGAAGGGGTTGATTGGATTGGGACAGGAGCGGTAGGCCACGGAGTAGCCGCCGGCCTCCTCTTCCGGTCCTTGGTCGCCGCCGCCTTGCATCAATGTCCACCCTAGTTGGTTAGCGGCCTCGTCCACTTCATAATTGGGGTCTGACGTGTTGCCGTACCGATCACTACCGGTCGAGTCTGCCCAATCCCCAAAGCCATGATTCAGGCCGAGCAGATGGCCTATTTCATGGGCGTGCGTACCAACGCCAGCGAACTCGTTGACGCGATCATCGTTGTTGCCGAACCCCTGACGCTCCGACATCACGTAGCGATAGCCGACCTCATCAGGAGCGGTTGGATTTTCCTCTGTAACCACATCCACTCGGGGATGTATTCGGCTATCGGTATTGTCAAAGAAGGGACCGGAATACAAGAAGAGAATCTTGCGGCGCAAGAGGCGGGTAAAGGAGTAGGTCTCGGTCGAATCGTGGTGGGGTAGGCTGATCCCAGTGTTCCAGTCGGCCAACGAGTCCAGCGTCGCTTCATAGGCGGCGTTCCAGAACTGATCTCTCCTAGCCCGCTCAGCATAGTGTTCTTTGGAAGCCGGCAGCTCAATCCAGCGGGGCAAGCCACCCGCGGCCTGACCCGCCGCGGCCGGGTTAACCATACGCACGTGCAATTGGAACGCGCCGTTGGACACCGAATCGAAGTACGCCCGCACACTGCCGAATACTTGGGGCAGTTGCTCACTGCCATTTGCCACCGTGACGTCCGTCCCGACAAAGGGCGTGGGATGCCCGCCATCGTCGTCGTAGCCACCGGCTAGCATCCGCAGAAAATCGTTCAGGCGATATGAGCGGCCTCTCAGCCGCCCGCCTACTTCACCGAAGGGCCGGTCATAATCGTGATAGTCATAGCTTCGATGGTTTGCAGTGTCTGAGGCCGTGGTGTCTCGAAAGGTGACCAGCACCACGTCCAGCGTACACGCATCAGCGCGTGCAGCCAAGATGGGGTTATTGGCGTGCGGCTATGTCGAAAGCGAACCGCGGGCGAACCCCGCAGAGGCACAAACCAGCAAGCCGAAGCAAAGCGCGAGTAGTACACGGAGCGGATTCACGGGCTGCCCTCCTGTTTGATGGCTCCCCAAGAAAGCCACTCAATGCTGCTTGCGTCTGACGACTGAGACTGAGTAGCGGCCTCTTTCCGGGCTTGCTTCACCGTCACGGTACGCCCGTTGATGACCGCGTGTTTGGCTGTTTGGTAGTTGATGAATAGAGGGGCATCGCCGCTACCGCTTTCAAAGCCACAATCTTCGATGCCAAAGCCCCTTAGGAATACGGCTCCCCCTTGTTCGTAAGGACGATCCCAAGAACCGGGATCGAGAAAAG
Organism: Candidatus Latescibacterota bacterium; assembly: GCA_965242865.1. GTDB lineage: Bacteria > Latescibacterota > UBA2968 > UBA8231 > UBA8231. Next base: position 717,082 of record CBDETK010000013.1, on the reverse strand, counting down.
ACCCAGAGTCGCTCGCTCCCCCTACGCCGTCATCGTCATCGTTATCAAGATCAAAGTTGAACCGTCCTCCCCATCGGGTGGCTTGGTTGAGTCCCTCTGGGATAGTGATGGCATAGCTGCTAACGTCTCCACTGGCTCCGCTGGCTCCGCTGGTCCCGCCAAAGCGAAACAGCGACCGCTCGCCATCGGCGGTGCGCTCCATCAGTTGATTGCCCGCCCACCGCAACTTCTTACCCGCGATGAAATACGATGGCACCGGCGGCCAGAAGTCGGGTATGTCGCTAATAACAAAATAGGTATGGCCGTCAATGACCTCAGTGTGCAATACGGAAATGGTGAATTGCGGAGTGCCGAGGGTGTCGAATTGAGCCATGTAGTTGGTCCATTGGCTCCGGTCCTTTTCGTATTCGCGATATCGATGTGCATACCTCCACGAATTGCCCACGGCCAGCGGCAGGTAGTCGCTAGCGTCCGCAACAGCCGACCCGCTGTCCAACAGACCAACCAAGACCGCCGCCAGAAGGCACTTCACAAGCCCCAAAGGCCGCGACAGAACGGGAGACGAGGGCGTCAAAAGCATACTGTTTCGCATGATGATTCCTCCTTAGAGTAGGATGCCGAGAGGCTAAATGTTCAGGTAGTAAAACGTTGGGGTTTGTGTTCCTCTGGAATTTTCGCCGTAGGGCCGATCCTGCGGAGGCACAAACTAGCGAACCGAAGCAAAGCACACACAATACACGAAGCGGATTCATTCGCGACCCTCCTGCTTGATAAGCCCCCAAGAAAACCACTCAATGCTCGTTGCGTCCGACGACGAAGCCTGACCCGCCGCCGCCTGGGCTTCCCGAACTGTCACGGTACGCCCATCGAGCACCGCGTGTTTCGCTTTTTGTATGTTTTTGAATAGCGGAGCATCGTCGTCGTAGAGTGCCATCTGACATTGTTGGACACCGAAACCCTTTAGGAAGATGAGAGCTGCCCCCAACCCGACCGTTACCCCCGACTCACCTGTCACCCCCGACTCGCCTCCCAACAATTCGTACCAATTAGAGGGACCAGCGGCCTCTGCGCCGCCACTAAAGCCGAAATAATTGTCGTGAGTGTGCTCGGAGCGGTTTTCCCGTGCGGTGACGCGGAGGGTTCCCTCTGGGGTGGGGACGGTATAGCTAACTTCGCCGCTGGCGCCGCTGGCTCCGCTGGCTCCACTGGCTCCGCCAAAGCGGAACAGGGCTTGCTCGCCATCGGCGGTACGCTCCATCAGTTGGTCGCCTACCCACCGTAGCTTCTTACCTGCTATGAACTGCGGCGGCACCGGCGGCCAATACTCCGGCATATCGCTGATGACGAAGTAGGTATGGCCATCGATAACCTCGGTGCGCAACACCGAAAGAGTGAACTCGGGTATGCCGTATGGAGCCGTGTAGTTGGTCCATTGGCTATAGTCCACATTGTGGTCACTGTATCTATGGCTATACGTCCACGAATTGCCCACGGCCAGCGGCAACCAGTCGCTGGCGTCCGCAATGGCAGACCCGTTGCCCAACAGGCCGACCAAGACCGCCGCCAGAAGGTGCTTTACTGGCCTCAAAGGCCGCGACAGAATAGGAGACGAGAGCGTCAAAAGCATACTGTTTTGCATGATAATTCCTCCTTAGATAGGATGCCGAGAAGCTAAGTGTTCAGACGGTAAAACATTGAGTTTGTATTCCTCTGGAATTTTCGCCGTAGGGCCGGTCGTAATGAAGGAATAGGACTGGCCGTTGGTCAAGCTACGCACCGTCGCGCTCGTGCCGCCGCCGAGGCGACCGTGCCGTCGCCGTAGCCATTGACCGCCCGCACCGCAAAGGAGTACGGAGTGCCGTTGGTCAAGTCCGTCACCGTCGCGCTCGTCGCCGTGCCGGCACTCGTCCAACTCTCCGGCCAACTGCCGCTGGTCTTCTTGTAGCGGTACTGGTAGCTGGTGATCGCCGAGCCGCCGATTTTCAAGGGCGCCTCCCAAGAAAGCGCCACCTGCCCGTCGCCGGCCGTCGCCGTAAACGTCCGCGGCGCCCACGGCGGCCCCACCACCGCCGACGTCTTGGGGCTTTGCGCCTGCTGCCGACCATAATCATCGGCATAGGACACCCGCGCCCGGATCTGCAACCCCAAATGCACTGTGCTCACCCGCAACGGCTCCGACTGCACTGCGCTGGGCGGCGGATCAGCCCCATTGGCCCCCGACACCCCCGCCGGCAAGAAAAACGACCAAGTAACCGGCAAGAAAAACGACCAAGTAAACCCCACATCCGTCGGGTTATCCGGGTCGGTCAACGTCGCCGTCAGGTCGTCGCCGACCCGCGGCGTGGTCGTCAAGAGCGCCACACGCCCCTTGGTGTCCACCGGCAACGTCACCGTATCCGTCCGCGTCGTCGCGGACCATCCCCCGCCGTTGCGTGCCCGCACTTCAAACCGATAGGAGCCCCCATCCACCAGCGGATGCCGCACTGTAAACGACCGCGTCGTTGCCGCCGTGCCCATGGACAGCCACCCCCCCCCCACGCGGTGATCGGCTCCAAAATCTGGCCCCGCTTATACTGCCACTCGGCGATGCTGGTGTGCGTCGGCCCCGTCCACGTCAGCGTCGCCTGTCGGATGCCCGGCGTGGCGGTCAAGCCCGTCGGCGCACCCGGTGGCGGTTGCACTCCCGCCACCCCCGGCAGCGTATCCGACCAAGCACTCGCCGTCTCGCCGACCCGCGCCCGCACTCGGTAGCGATAGCGGCGGTCGGCATCCACCCCTCGATGCACATAGGGCTGTGCGCCGTGGGCCTGCTGCGTCGTCCACGCCGAAGGCCACGACCCGCCGTCATACGGCTTGCTCTGCCCCTCCACCTCATAGCCGGTCGCCGACGCCACCGCCGACCAAGCAACCTCCAGCGCCGGGCCGGCCTGCACTGAAACCGAACCGCCGGTGGGCCGAGCCAACCACGGCGTGACCGTATTGCTCACCGCCGAAGGCCGACCGCCGCCGGCCCCATTGACCGCCCGCACTTGAAACCGATACTCGCGCCCCGGCGTCAAGCCTTCTACCGGGGCCGACCACCCCGCCACGGCACTACCACTGACCGTCGCGTCCTGCCAATCCCCCTCCGTATCGGCCCCCTCCGCCGTCACATCCCGATACCGCCACTTGGTAATGCTGGCATGATCCGGACCCGTCCACCGCAGCGTCGCTTGGCTCGCCCCGGCCTCGGCGGTAAACCCGGTCGGCGGACCCACCCCGGGCTGAACCCCCGCCGAAGGCTCCGCCGCCGACCACGCGCTTTCCAACTCGCCCACTCGCGCCCGCACCTGATACCGATACAGGCTATCCGGCGACACCCCCCGGTGAACATACCGCCGCTGGCCGACGACCTCAGACGCCAACGACGTCCACGTCGAAGGCCACGACCCGCCATCAAAGGGTTTGCTCTGCCCTTGCACCGCGTAGCTCGTCGCCGCGACCACCGCCGACCACTCCACCCGAACCTGCGTCCACCCCGACCGAAACGACACCTCCGACGGCGCAACCGGCGGACCGACCACCGCCGCACTCGGATCACTTGCGGCCGTCCGTTCCGTGTTGGGATCGTGCCCATCGCGGTAGCGCACCGTCGCTTGCAACTGCCAACCCACATCGCCCGACACCGGCGTGTAACTCGATAGTTCAGGATACGCCGAGGCCGCACCCGACACCGCTGATGAAGCCCCCGACACCCCGGCCCCAATCGCTTCCCATGCTCCCGTCGCGCCCAACCGCCGTTGCCACTGCCAAGACGCCCCGGTAATCTGCCCATCCGGATCGGTCAGCCCCGCCACCACCGCCGTGCCCACCTCCGGCGGCAGCCCCCCCGTCAGCACCACCTCCCCATCCTCGTTCTGATTGAGCACCGACACCGACACCCGCAGGCTGTCCGACAGTGCCGCATCAGAGACCTTCACCCACACGTCGTAGCGCGCTTGGGCTTCGTAATCGGGCGCACTCGCCAAATGGAGTTCCCGCGACGGCTCCGCCCCCGGCGACGCCGGTTCCTTCAATTCATCAAACGCACTCGCATCCGGGCCCGTTACGCTCCACGTCAACTCGTCGCCATCCGGGTCGCGGCCGATATAAGTGCCCAACAGCCACGGTTCGGAACTGTTTTCGGCTATGTCCACCGCCGCCGGACCCGACACCGACGGGGCGCGGTTGGAGGCCGGACGCACCGGCGAAGTCAAAGCACTCGTCGCCGACGCCGAGCCAAAAGAGTCGGTGTAGTCAGCTTGGAGGCGCAGGGACTGCCCCACACGGCTGTTGGGGATAGTCAGCGTCCATGTCTGCGTCGCTTCCGACGCCTGCCCGGTTACGCCGCCGCCATCCGAGGCACTCTCATAGTGGGGTGTCCAATACACCGGCTCTGCAATCCCATCTTCGTCCGATAGCGTCGCGGTGAGGGATTCCTCCGCTCGCGGCGCGGTCGTCGAAAGGACAATGACACCGGGATCGTTGGCATCGGTCACCGACACGGTAACCGACACCGACACGTCGCCGATGGACACCGATACCGCGTAGGTGTTGTTCGCACCATCGTCGGCAGGCTGCTCAAAGTTGGGAGGACGCTTGAACTCAAGCGTCTGCGACGCGCCCGTCCCTTGTAACTCCACAAACGCACTCGCATCCGTCCCCTCCAACTTCCACGACAACGCCGAACCACACCCGGCACTGGCCGTGTACGTGCCTACCGCTCCAGTGGCGTTTTCGGCAAACGTCGGAGCCATCGCCCCCGTCAGCAGGCAGACCGGCGCCCGCGGCGTCACCGCATCGCTCACCGCCGACAGCTGGCCGTCCCCCGCTCCATTGACCGCCCGCAATTGAAACTGATAGGCTTGTCCCGGCGTCAAGGCGTCCACCGTGGCCAACCACTCCGTTGAGGCACTACCGCTGACCGCTGCGTCCTGCCAACCCCCCCGCGTATCGGCCCCCGACGCCGTCACATCCCGATACTGCCACTGAGTAATACTGGCGTGATCCGGACCCGTCCACCGAAGCGTCACCTGACCAGCACCCGCCTCCGCCTGAAACTCCGTCGGAGCATCAACGCCGGGCTGGACCCCATCCGCATCCGGCACCAGGGCCGACCACCCACTCACCGACGCACCCGCCCGCGAGCGCACCTGATACCGATACAAACTATCCGGCGACACCCTCGTGTGCGTCTCCCGCAGAAGCGACGACCTATTATTGGGGATCCGGCCGGCGGTATTGGTGGCCAACGGCGACCATGCTGTCGGCCAAGGGCCCCTATCGAAGGGTTTGCTCTGCACCTGCACATCGTAGCCCGTCGCCGACGCCACCGGCGTCCAGTCCACATGAATCCGGCGAAACCCAGCCGTCACCGACGCCGACGGCACCGACGGCACCGGCGTCGCCGTGGCGGAAGCCCACCCACCTGACCCCGACGCGTTGACCGCTCGCACCTCAAACGTGTACAGCGTACCGGCCGTCAACTCCCCCACTGTCTGGATACGGTCCGTGGATCCTCCGGTCACCGGCGTCCAGGGCATCCATGTGCGCCCCCCATCAAGGCTCTGACGATACTCATACCCGGTGATCGCTGAACCGCCATTAGGCATTGGCGCGTTCCAACGCAGCGTCACCTGACGGATACCCGCTTCCGCCCGAAGGTTCGCCGGCTCCAGAGGCAGAAAGACGATGTCGGCCTGCATCACCCCATTGGGCCGAGCCTGAATGTTCCGCACCGCGATCCCTGTGAACTCATCCTGAATATTGCCATCGTAGCCCGCTGTTGAGGGGTTGCTATACGGCGTGAACGCGCCAGAGATCCACAAATCGGTCGCGTCGCCTTGATTTCCATTGCGAATCCTTCTATAGGTGGCATCATTTGACCAGTAGTCCAGATTATCTCCTCCGATTTCAGAATTAGGCACGTTGCCCCTACCTCGGTCTAAAAAAAGTCCGTCAGCGCACTCCAGATCAACACGTTTGTGGACCTCATTTTCGTTGACATCAAGGGCTCCAGGGAAATTCTGGACATTCTCATCAACGTGCCAGATCGCCAGACCACTCACTGGAGCCAAGTCGTCGTAGTAACTCCCCACCTGAGTCTCACTACGGGTCTCACTATACGTATTCTGCCGATTGACCACTAAAAAGTACTCCGTTCTTGAACCGGGCACGGGAATCTCAAGTACCTCGCCCATAGAAGAATTGACATCGTGGATTTGAACTCCCAACGTGTCGGCGGCCACGGTCCTAGGCGTGAGCCACCCTACCTCCATCCTAGACCACGCTGACATGGGATTCGGGCCGGACGACCTACTTGGGACATGCGGCCATCCCTCGCCGCCAGCCATTACGCCCCAAAGGCCGATGCCGGCTCCGTGCTCTATCGGTCTGCGGGGAGGCCGATTTACGGATTGGTGATCTCGGTCAAAAAGCTCAGGTAGGCCCATTACGTGGCCATACTCATGCACTAACACGCCTACAATGAAAGGCAAACTTGGCCGATCATCCGACGTGATGATAGCTTCTATGCCGACTCCATCTATACGTAGAAGGGGGGAAAAGTCGTGTTCGTAAAAGACCGTCCCATTGGGACCGCACGCCCTTCCAAACTGTTGTGGAACGGTCACGATAACCAAGTCGACCAGACCGTTCATATCTCTATCATAAATGGAATCGCTGAAGTTAATAGAAGCGTCGGCATCCATGATCACTTCCCGTACAAATCGCTGCACACCACCATGCCAATTAGTACCACATGGCGATCCTACATAATCGGAGACCTCGTCATCTTGCGCCTCATACCAAGTCAGGTCAATACCGCCGGGGGGTGGGACCAACGTCAAGGTGCCATTCGACATCTCGGAGAAATAGTGCGCCAAACTACCTTCATGAGTGACGGATAGCAAAGAATCGGCGCGCTGATTGGCGACGCCCTCGCGATCCCAAAGTGTCGTTAAAGTACGATCTGCTGCACCATCAAACCTTCCAAACAGAACCAGCGGTTGGATGGTTTGACTCCGGTAGAAGGCCGGATTATGGCCACTCGCACCCATGACCTGATCATTCTCGGATTCCGGTGCCAGACCAAACCCACAAACGAAATCTTGGCCCCAAGTGCTGGAGGAGTAGAGACTAATGAGCAAAAACAGTAGAATTATCATAGTATCCTCATTTTCTAAAGGTGTGTAAATCGGAAAGACCTACTTTGTCCTGAGTATAGAGTTTTTCAACTGTCCCCACGATGTAGGCTGAACAGAAGAGTCGAGGAAAGGAGGAGGTAGATGTTCGGGGTATGGAATTTCTTTCCCGTCAATACTCACTGAAATCGGTGTAAGGAGAGTCTCAAATATAGGCACCCACTCTTCGCGTAGCACCGCGATATTAAACAGCCCCATCCCATATCCGTGTACAAACACCAACTGGGTTTCTCCATGATCCCAAAAAAAGAGCAATTCCGGGTAACTGGGGAGTATATAGCGACTGAAGTAGATACCGGAATTATAGTAGTCCATGCCAGAGAAAAGGGCTAAGAAGATGTCCATCCCGCGGATGTCCACCTTACGATAGAAGTCACTCACCTCCTCAATTCCTGGAAGTATGACTGTATACCTATAACTGTCATAATAAGTATCATCATAACGGTCCAAATGATGATGGCTGAAGTCATATAATGGGAGATCCTGCCCATTCCATCTGAAGACTAAGAAATCTTCATCGGATATACGTACCTTTTTCCCTCCCCAGAACAAATCGGGTAAGGGCGGCCAAGCATAATCGGGACCGCTAAAAACAAAGTACTCAAAGCCGTCAATCATCTCCGTATGAGTGATCTCAATAGTCAATATTCTCTCTACAAAGGTCAGAGAATCGGGCGGTATTGGATTCTCCCTCCCATGTGGATATCCAGGTATCTCCATGGCCTTCAGGTATTCCAAGTCGTACCAGCCACTTCCACCGGGATATGATTCATTGAGATAATAATGCTCGTACGTCCAGCGGTTTCCCACTGCCAAAGGGACGTAGTCGTGCGGATTGAGTTCTATGGGGGTGATGACTTCATTGATTTCATCGGCTATAGCCATTGCGGCGGAAGCACAAACGCCTAGCCAAAAAAGCATTAGAAAAAGCATGACGTATCTCCTGTCTCCGAAGCCGTTCCAGCACTCACCTTTGCGAGCAACCGGAATCTCGGGTTTTCTATGTTAAAAGGAGTGCCGTTGGTCAAGTCCGTCACGGTCGCGCTCGTCGCCGTGCCGGCACTCGTCCAGTTCTCCGGCCAGCTACCGCTGGTCTTCTTGTAGCGGTACTGGTAACTGGTGATCGCCGAGCCGCCGATTTTCAAGGGCGCCTCCCAAGAAAGCGCCACCTGCCCATCGCCGGCCGTCGCCGTAAACGTCCGCGGCGCCCACGGCGGCCCCACCACCGCCGATGTCTTGGGGCTTTGCACCTGTTGCCGACCATAGTCATCGGCATAGGACACCCGCGCCCGGATCTGCACCCCCAAATGCACTGTGCTCACCCGCAACGGCTCCGACTGCAATGCGCTGGGCGGCGGATCGGCTCCGTTGGCCCCCGACACCCCCGCCGGCAGGGAAAACGACCAAGTAAACCCCACATCCGTCGGGTTATCCGGGTCGGTCAATGTCGCCATCAAGTCGTCGCCGACCCGCGGCGTGGTCGTCGAGAGCACCACACGCCCCTTGGTGTCCACCGGCAACGTCACCGTATCCGTCCGCGTCGTCGCGGACCATCCCCCGCCGTTGCGCACCCGCACTTCAAACCGATAAGACCCCCCATCCACCAGCGGATGCCGCACTATAAACGACCGCGTCGTCGCCGCCGTCCCCATGGACAGCCATCCCCCCCACGCGGTGATCGGCTCCAAAATCTGGCCCCGCTTATACTGCCACTCGCTGATGCTGGTGTGCGTCGGCCCGGTCCACCGAAGCGTCGCCTGTCGGATGCCCGGCGTGGCCGTCAAGCCCATCGGCGCGCCCGGTGGCAGTTGCACTCCCGCCACCCCCGGCAGCGTATCCGACCAGGCACTCACCGTCGCGCCCACTCGCGCCCGCACTCGGTAGCGATAGCGGCGGTCGGCATCGACCCCTCGATGCACATAGGGCTGTGCGCCGTTGGCCTGTTGCGTCGTCCACGCCGATGGCCAAGACCCGCCATCGAATGGCTTGCTCTGCCCTTCCACCTCATAGCCGGTCGCCGACGCCACCGATGACCAAGCAACCTTCAGCGCCGGTCCCGCCTGCACTGAAACCGAACCGCCCGTGGGCCGAGCCAACCACGGCGTTACCGTATTGCTCACCGCCGAAGGCCGACCACCGCCGGCCCCATTGACCGCCCGCACTTGAAACCGATACGCTTGACCCGCTGTCAAGCCCTCTACCGTAGCCACCCACGCCGTCGCGGCACTACCGCTGACCGTCGCGTCCAGCCAGTCCCCGTCCGTATCGGCCCCCTCCGCCGTCACATCCCGATACCGCCACTGGGTGATGCTGGCGTGATCCGGCCCCGTCCACCGCAGCGTCGCCTGGGTCGCCCCGGCCTCGGCGGTAAACCCGGTCGGCGGACCCACCCCAGGCTGAACCCCCGCCAAAGGCTGCGCCGCCGACCACGCACTCTCCAACTCGCCTACCCGCGCCCGCACCTGATACCGATATAGGCTATCCGGCGACACCCCCCGGTGAACATACCGCCGCTGGCCGACGACCTCAGACGCCAATGATGTCCATGTCGAAGGCCATGTGCCGCCATCAAAGGGTTTGCTCTGCCCTTGCACCGCGTAGCCCGTCGCTGCCGCCACCGCCGACCACTCCACCCGAACCTGCGTCCACCCCGACCGAAACGACACCTCCGACGGCGCAACCGGCGGACCAACCACCGCCCGACTTGGATCACTTGCGGACATCCGTTCCGTGTTGGGATCGTGCCCATCGCGGTAGCGCACTGTCGCCTGCAACTGCCACCCCACATCGCCCGACACCGGCGTGTAGCTCGATAGCTCAGGATACGCCGAGGCCGCACCCGACACCGCTGATGAAGCCCCCGACACCCCGGCCCCAATCGCTTCCCACGCTCCCGTTGTGCCCAACCGACGCTGCCACTGCCAAGCCGATCCCGTAATCTGCCCATCTGGGTCGGTCAACCCCGCCACCACCGCCGTGCCCACCTCCGGCGGCAACCCCCCCGTCAGCACCACCGACCCATCCTCGTTCTGATTGACGACCGACACCGACACCCGCAGGCTGTCCGACAGTGTCGCGTCGGAGACCTTCACCCACACGTCATAAGCTATCTTGGGTTTCGTAATCGGCCGCATTCGCCAAATGGAGTTCCCGCGACGGCTCCGCCCCCGGCGACGCCGGCTCCTTCAATTCAAACGCACTGGCATCCGTGCCTGTTACGCTCCACGTCAACTCGTCGCCATCCGGGTCGCGGCCGATATAAGTGCCCAACAACCACGGGGCGGAACTGTTTTCGGCTATGTCCACCGCCGCCGGACCCGACACCGACGGGGCGCGGTTGGAGGCCGGGCGCACCGGCGAAGTCAAAGCACTCGTCGCCGACGCCGCGCCAAAAGAGTCCGTGTAGTCGGCTTGGAGGCGCAGGGGCTGCCCCACGCGGCTGCTGGGGATGGTCAGCGTCCATGTCTGTGTCGCCTCCGACGCCGGCCCGGTTACGCCATCCCTGTCCGAGGTGCTCTCATAGTGGGGCGTCCAATACACCGGCTCTGCAATGCCATCTTCGTCCGACAGCGTTGCCGTGAGGGATTCCTCCGCTCGCGGCGCGGTCGTCGAAAGACTAATGACACCGGCATCGTTGGCATCGGTCACCGACACGGTCACCGACACGGATGCGTCGCCGATGGACACCGACACCGCGTAAGTGTTGTTCGCGCCAGCGTCGGCAGGCTGCTCAAAGTTGGGAGGACTATGAGAACTATTGAACTCGAGGGTGCGCGACATGCCGTCCCCTTTCAACTCAAAAAAGCGCGCATCCGTCCCCGCCAACCCCCACGACAACGCCGAATCACACCCCGCACTGGCCGTGTACGTGCCTACCGCCCCAGGGGCGTTTTCCGCAAATGTCGGATCCGTCGCCCCCGTCAGTTGACAGGGAACCTGCGGCGTCGCCTCGACCGCCGCCAAAGTCAGCACCGCCGCCCCCGACGAGGAAACCGCCCGCACCTTGAACCGGTACAACACCCCGCTGTCCAACTCCCGCACCGTATGCTCGGTCGTCGTCGCAGCACTGCCTGCTATCGGCTCCCACGGACCCCACTTATCCGGAACCCGACGCACCCGATACTCCCAATGGTCGATCGCCGCATCCCCCGGATCGTCCCAGCGTAGCCGCACCGCGCCAGGGGCCGCTTCCGCAATAAACGAACTCGGACGAGCCGCCACCGATGCCGACTCATCCCCCAACCCCCGCGTAGTGACCGCCCGCACCTTAAACAGGTAGTTCCCCCCGTTGGTCAGATCCTTCACCAAATACTCGGTCGTCCGAGCGTTGCTGGCTTTCATAGGTAGCCACTCGCTCCACGACGATCTGATGCGCCGCTGCTGATACTCCCACCCGGCGATGCTCCTGTTGTCCGGATCGTCCCACCGCAGCGTCACCTGCCCATCGCCGCCTTCCGCCTCCAAGCCCATCGGAGCCGATGGTGTATCGTATATCGTCACCATCGCCGACGCCGGGCGCCCCACCTGCACCCCCGCCGGCAACGCCCCAAAGCTAAGTTGAATCGTCTCGTCGTCGAAGTCCGCGTCGGCGTTGGCCCAGATCCTGAACTCCTTTAAGGCCCGACCCACACCGAAGACCAACCGGCCCGAAGCGGGCAGGCCGCGCACCTCGTAGTCGGCGGACTCAGCCGAACCGGCCGTTACGGTGATGGGAATGGTCACCCGCCGGTCGGTCGCCGGCGTCAACTGAACCCCCACTTGCACCTTGTTGGCCGTTAGGGCCGGATCTTCGGCTTGGCCGCGCACGCCGCGCACGAAGACGACCGGCTTGCCACTTTCGATCAGGGTGTAACGTGCGCGTATCGCCCTGACCGGGTCGATCGGCTCAATGAACGCCACCTCCAGCAACGACGCCGACACCGCCGACGCCGGTCCGCTACCAGTGGCGTTGACCGCCCACACCTCAAATTGGTGCCGCAACCCGTGCGCCAACGACGACACCACCGCCTCGTGCGTTGACCGCCCGGACACGTCCTCCCAATCCCCCCAAGTAGTAGCAGTCTCCGGCTTGGTGCGATACTGCCACCCGGTGATACTCGCATCGGACGGGGACGGCTCCTCCCACCGCAACGTCACCGCGCCATCACCGACGACCACCCTCAGATTCGTCGGACGGACCGACGGGAGGGGCACATTGCGAACCTGAGTATGGCGTACCGTATCCGAACTGCCCGCCATCATGCGGATGCCGCCCCAATCCCAACGCAACTCAGAATGCCGCTCATCATCCGAGACATTGGAGCCTCTAAATACAACTGGACTACTACTGGTTCCTTCGGACTTCAAGGTGCCATACACGAATATCTCCGAGAGCCTGTCGTTACCTTCCTTGAACTGGTGGCGATCATCCGACTGGCGGCGATCGTCCGGAGAGAACTCAACGGTGGTGCCGGCCTGTATCGTAAGCGTCGCCCCAGGAAAGACCACCACATCGCCGCTCAGAGAGATTGTGCCACTCCATGTCTCGTCGCCGATAATGGCCCAATGGTGATAGCTGTGTGTTTCTAAATCGCTATGGTGAAAAGTATCACCGTATAGCGTTTTTGCGGTGAACAACTTCAAATCCCCCCAACCTCTGCTCTTGCTATTTGGTCCGTAATTTCTGTTATAAGGCCCCTTTGGGCTCTTGTTTCCACCGGGGCCATGAACCACTGGCGTCCCCCACAGTATCCGCGCTCCCAACCAGCTCATGTCTGGTGTAAGGCCCATGTTATTGGTGTTGGTTGGATCAGGATCGGGCAACAGCACCAAGTTATAGCTCTCCCATAGATCGCTATGGGAACCATCGGCTAAAGTGCTGAGCACTAAGCCCGTATGGCTCATGTATTCCCTGTCTCCCCCTACTTCTCCACGTACTCCTTCGTCGCCTCCTACAGTTCCACTTGCTCCCTCTGTTCCTGCATTACCACCGGTGTCAGTGAAGTGGAGCTCAATTTCTCCGCCAATAGGGTATGCCGCGTGCGATCCAGCACCTATATAGGCTACCGGGTGGGTGTCGATCAGTCTTACGGCACGTTCCGGATCGAATACAACGCGATTGGTTATCCCAGGTTTATCGCCATAATCTTTGTAGTAACTCAACCATGCACCATGAAACCGATACTCTACACCTAGGAATTCGGCGGTAGCGGGATCCCGCGAACTGACCACTACGTCGATACCCTGCCAGTCCCCTTCATGGTTATTCCACCAGTCATTGTACGGGTAGAAGTATTTGTATTGGATAACGGTGATGGGATCATACTTAGCCTTGTACTTATCAATTGTTCTCTCGTATATATGCACATAAGCCGTATTGGGATGGTTCGCGCCTCTATAATAGGATATTGGGGCGATCTGATAGTCGACCTGCTCTCCTGTGCCAAAGTACGTATTGTTCCACTCGCTGGCGATTTTACCGGGATAGTCAAAATAGGCACGGTCTACGGTCTATTACATATGGCTTGCCGGCGGGGTGATCGGGATAACTAACGCCATCTGGGGCTTTGGGCATTTTTGTTGAGCCATAGCGAACTATAAATGTGAACGGCTCAACTCCTGTTAAAAAGGCAAACTTACCTCTATCAAAATCGAATCTATTTGGTGAAGTCGTCCCATAGAATTGTTTAGATAATAAATCTTCGTTCAAGGAAAGGTCATTGGTATTAAAATACTCTGAATCTAAGTAATTTCCCTGACCAATTCCGGGTATATCAAACCACATATACGCAATATTGTGCGCTCCGACGATTTCCACCGGTTCCGGTTTGATGACGCGGATAGGCTCCGTCTCGTCATAGTCCGTGCCGGTCTCTTCCGTCAGAATCAAGATCGGCGAAAACATCTCGGCCAAATTCAAATCACTGGCCGCATCCGCCCCTGTCTCATCTACCATGAGCATAGACAACAGGGTCATTACTGCGATCATAAGCGACATAAAGTATATCCTCCCTTTATGAGAGATTAAAAGCGCAACTTTGCTACCGCCGACAAGCCCCTTTGAGGCTGCGGCACTAAATCGAAAGATACGCGGGGGATAGGCTGACCAAACGTTCCGAATAGCCATTTGAATGGGTTGGGACTGCGAAACCGCTTGGGTAACAGCCGGGATAGCTCCGATGCAAGTACTGGTGTCCCAAGCACTGTTATCCACCCGGCCCACTCTGATAATATGCTAGAAGTACCCCCCCACCATCCTATCCCATTACCTATGAATGTCATCCAGCAGGAACTCTCCACCGGATCGGCCAAGTACACGCCAAGAGGGTATCCAAAAAATAGTGCTGCAGACGCGGCAATTGATACACCAATACCATCATCTCCCTCTGTCCCTGCCCCTAGCACGAATACGGTTCCCAAACCGACCGTCGTCAGCACACCTACGCCTACCTTTGTCGGAATTCTCGTAATAGCCCTATCGTTTAGGAAGTACGAATCCACTGGCTTGACCGGCTCGACCGATTGTGTATGTATATAGGATACGTTCCCATAGGCTCCGGCAATGGCAGCCCCATCCGAACCCGGCGGAAATGTCAGCCGAAACTGATACCCATAAAAGCCAGACTTGTGATATATCCCCATCAGGCCGTATGTGGCCGCTAGGGAATCCAACTCGGCGATCCCGGTAATCGGCGTCCCCTCGTTAGCCGCCTCCAACAGAGCCGAAGTCACCGCCTTGTGCTCTCCACGGATGCGGATCGTGATTTCTTCTGGCTCTGTTTCCGCATACGCATCGCCTATCCGCAGTAGGACGAACAACGCAATGATGCCCATTCCATAGGTCCGCATTGTGTGTCCTCTATCCAAAATTGGCATCGCCTTCGAGCACGGACTGGCCGAGGATATCGGCCTGCGTGTCCCACACCGTGCCGGTGAAAATCGTGCCGAACACCACGGCCGACCCCTCAAAGAGCACGCGCAACGGCACGTTGTTGGCAAAGGTTATCTTGTGGCTGGTGAACACCACTTCGAGGCGGCGGTCGCCCGCGCTGACGCGATCCGGCTCTACCGGCGCGAGCGGCTCGCCCATCTGCAAGCCGACAAAGCGCACCGGCGTCGGCGTGTCGATGCGCAAGGCGTCAAAGCCGTTTTGGTTGGCGTTGATCACGGCGCGCACGTCGTAGGCAAAGAGCACCTCTTCGCCCCCGTCAATACTCGGCAGCACCACGGTATCGTCTTTGTCGATGACGCCGATGTCGGCCGGCGGGTTGGGTTCGGCCGCCAAGGAAATCTCGCCGACGACCGCCGACGCCGGAGGCAACGAGTGCTCAATCCGCAGCGAGTCGATGCGCACCGTCTGCGTCACCGATTGGCTCTCCATGACGATCTGCAACTGAAAATACGGCCGCGGGCTCGGCAGCGGAATCAACTGCCCAGATTCGAGCGGCAACGACCACGGACTCCAGTTGTCGGCGTCGTCCTCAATGTCGCCCTTCTGTCCCGAAGGCAGCTTGTTGTAGTCCGCTTCCGAGACCACCTCTTGGCTCACCGCGCGCGTTTCATTGTCCACCACCTTCTGAAAGTGAACCCGCGGGCTGTCGTCTTGCCCGGTCTTCATCCGCACCGCCACCGAGGTCTGCCCCGGCTCGGACAACGCAACCAACGCGCCATCGGCCAAGGCGAGCGTGCGCTGCACCCAAGAGATGGTGCCGTAGTTGGACACCTCGCCCAAGTCAATGACTTGGCTGCGATACGTCGCCCGCGGCACAAACCCATTGCCGTACAGTTCAAATTCGGCGATCTCAAAGGGACTGCGCGACCCCACGCGCAGCTGAATAAAGCGAATGAACTGCTGGGGGAACTTCATGGTGAACACGCTGTTGGGATTGACCGGAATGTCGCGCAGCAAGGTGAACAGCGGCTGCTTGTTGATATATGTCAGCCCGTCGCTGACGGAAATCCGGTGCTTGCGGACAAAGTCGGCACTAAAGGGCTTGCCATTGGCATACGTCCCCTCTTGCCGCGGAAAGAACACCAAGCTGTCGGCCGGCACACGCGAACCCAGGTCCAACAAAGAACGTGCGCCCGTCTTGATCGACGCCGGCCGTTTTGAACAGGTCGGCGGTGCTGGTGGTGTCGTCGCCATCGACGATGGACAGCGACCGGGAATTCTTGGCCGCTGTATTGTCCCACAGCGCGGCATGGCCCTCGCTGACCAAGTCGTTGGGCTTGCCATACGCCCACGCCAGCGAGGTGATGATGTTCTCGTCGGGCGTAAAGCCGCGCAACTGGATCGCGCCCGGACTGCTCCGGTCGTCGATTTGGGCGCGCACCTGAACGAGCTCCCCCCACGGCAAGCCATGCCCCCCGATCACCCATTCGTCAGCCGCCAGCCACGGCGGCCCCAAGCACAGGGCGCATCCCAAAGCCGCAAGGCGAGCCATGCCCCGGCGCATTACGGCGTCTCCGGGCGCGGATGCAGCGCGTAGTAAATCTCGCGTTGGAATTTGAACCCTAGGTCGAGAGTCTCCACGGGCTCTCCTTTGTAGTCGAAGCGCACGGCCATGTCCGGGACGCTGACTGTGAAGTCGCTCACGTCGCGGTGCAGCACCGGAAAGATGATGTAGCCCGTGGACTCTTGGCCGGAAAAGACCATGTCGGGCGGATACACAGTGCGCTTGAGCAAATCGGTAGTCGCCTCAAATTGCTGCCGCTGATTGCCGGCATACGCCCGCAGATACGGGCTGAAATAATCTTCGAGCTGACCGCCGTCGAGCGCGTTGTACACTCGGTTGTTCGACGTGGTGATCACCAACGCCGAGGGGTCGATAAAGACCTTGGGGTACTCGTAGTTTTTGACCTTGAGCAACACCACGGTAAAGCGCGCTGGGGTCCAATTTTGGCCCCAAGGCTTCCAATCGCCATAGGTGTATGGATTGGTCGATTCAGCCCCTTTCCTCGAATTCGCCGCGAACTGGCGATTGAGGAAGCCATCGTCCAACACCTGCAGCGAGATCTCCAAGCGATCTTTGGCATAGACAATAGCACCATCGTCGAGGACGGTCATGGCCTCGTCTTGCTGCGGCATGGGTTCGGGAAACGTGGCAAAGCGCCGCAGCCCCACCTGCGAGAGGCACCCGGCCAGCACCAACAGATACAGGGCTGCCAACAGCCCATTCATTGCGAAATTGCGTATGCTCATCAAGTGTGCCCTCCTCATGCTCTTTCCTCAGCGAATCAGGGCTATTTTGCCCATCGTCCGCAAAGCGTCGTCCTCTGCGTCCATTTATAAAGGTAGAGTATAATAACTCGCTTCCAACGGGCTGTCCACTAAGGGGCGCGGGTCGGCAGGCTGGCGTCCGCAACAGCCGATCCGCTGTCCAACAGGCCGACCAAGACCGCCGACAGAAGGTGCTTTGCCCTATATCGCGGGGAAAAGGCCACAGTCTGTGGAGGCGATTCTTAGTCGCCTTCAAAAAGCACCTGCTTCCCCCTTGCGGTTAGGCGGTACTTCTGCTTGGGACTCCTCGGCGACTCGGGCTGCGTCCTTTCAACGAGGCCGGTATCTAAGACCGGATGTAGGTAGTTGTAGAGGAACGTCGGACGATGGTGTAACCCAAGGACATCCATGGCCTCGCGGACGCTCAAGGGTTTACTTTTGAGGCAGTTAAGAATGCGTTTTACTTGTTCGGTCGCTTGTTCGGTCGCTTGTTCGGTGGCCTTCAGAGCCGCGATGTTCTCAGGCAACGGCACGGTAACGCGCATCCGCATCCCGATTTCCGCAATCTGTAACTCCGGTAGCCCCAGCTCTTCCGCCTCGCGGAACATGCGGGGGATGCCGCTGCCCCACTGCTCAATCAGGTTCAACTCGCGGAAGACCCGCGCAATGACGTGGTTGCGAATTTTTGAGAGGCCCTGGCGAATGTCGTCGAGGGTCAGACCCGGCAGGAGGATGCCGGGGTTTTCGACCTCAATGCGGTCGTCAAAAAAAGCCACCCGAATAGGCCCCCCCTTCTGCGAATAATCAGCGTGAACCAGCGCGTTAATGACCGCCTCGCGCAAAATTCCAAGGGGAATGCTCCAGCGGTCTCGGCGACGGATTGCGGAAAAGTCGGCCCCGCGCATGGCGTGTTTCTTGAGAAACAACAGGATGCTTTCAACCGCTTGCGGCAGCGGGTCGTGCAGTTCGACGTGATCGAAAATATCCGCTTTGTCCCGCCCGATAAAGCGCCCGCACTGCACCCAAGCGTCGGGAAAAAACCTTGCCCGTTCTCGGCCGACGAGCAAAACCGCTCCCTGCGTGGGCACTCGTCGCCCCTGCTCGTTGGTCAGCAGTCTCAGGGTGAGCAGCTCCCGTTCGCCGAGGTCGCGCCGGTCGTGGAATAGCTCCTTGAGCACCGCCAAGTCCAAATCGGCAACCGACAGCTCGGGCATGGGAAGCTCGTCAAAAGCAACGCCTTCGGTCGAGCGTCTCAGGTCGGCCAGCAATTCCCGATCGGCCAGCCGATTGGTGGAGCCTAAGCGGACATAGGCCCCGTGCTCAGGGCCTTCGGCCTGCAACCAGTGCGGCCGGGACCCGCTCAGAAACACTTCTACCACGAGCAAGGTTTTGCCGTTGACCGTCGTCATCTCGACATTCGGAACTAGGCGCGGTCGGATGGAGTCCGCGATCAGGTTGCAAAGCCGTTCCTCTGCATCGAGTGGGTTCTCTACCCCGACCAACGCGCGCGACCGATCGTCCACGCCGACGATCACCCGCCCCCCCGCGGTGTTGGCAAAGGCCACTAGGGTTTTCAGCAGGTTTTTAGGTGAAGACACGTCCCGCTTAAATTCCAGCGTCTTGTCTTCCTCGCGCCTGAGAAGATCAGCAATACGCATCGCCATTATTCGCCGAACCGGGGTGAGGTGAAAGACATTCGTTCGCAAGCCTAATCGCAGGGAAAAGGCCACAGTCTGTGGGAGCGATTCTTATGGTCGCGGCCAGTGCCGCGCTTTGAGTTGGCCCCAAGAGGTGGACTGAACATGCGTGTACCCAAGGCGTAGGCCAGACGGGGCTTCGATTGGTTGGCCATCAATAACCGCCGAGACCGGGTAAAAAGTATTCTCATTGCTCGGAAGGTCCCCCGGCTCGGAGAAATCAGTTATCTCGTATTTGAAAAGCCCATAGTTTGCTAGAAAATAAACTTTACTGAAATTTTGTACCCTAAAAAAAGAGACAAATGCTCGGTCGAACAATAAGAGGCGACGAATTGGAAGGGGTCGCGAGACCAGAAAGTGGTCGTATAGCACAGGATATGGTGGCGTGGTATAGTCCTTCGTGACATAGTCGGGGTCGGTAAAAGGCATATACGGCGGAGCAAAGTCATAGAGGGGGATGTCTTGCTCCTGCTGGCGCACGAGTAGAACCCCTGCATCGGAGAAGCGCACCTTCTGACCAGCCAAGAAGAGAGTGGGCACGGGCGGCCAATCGGAGGGCTTGCTAAAGACAAAGTACGCATGGCCCTCAATCGTCTCAGTATGAGTAATTTCAAGGGTTAGCTCGCGCGTGACATAAAAATCACTGAGGAGGTCGAATAACGGCGATTCCGGCTCATAGCGATCGGTTAAAGGATACCCGGGTATCTCCCATACCTCCCGTATGGCCCTCCACGAGGAGAGATCGTATTCTGCGCTGGGGCCCCAGCCAGCATATTGTCTTACGACCCCCTCTACGATCTCAAATTTGTTGTAAAAGCTGTTTAAGTAGTGTTGCTCATAGGTCCACTGATTACCGACCTGCAACGGGAGAAAATCCATTGGACTTCCCTCAAAGACCACTTCATCCTGTGCAGCGACAGGCGGTGCCAGTAGGATGCACAGCACCAGCGAGAGCCGATTCATTCGCGGCCTTCCTGTTTGACGGCTCCCCAAGAAAGTCGCTCAATGCTACTTGCATCCGAGGACGAAGCCTGACCCGCCGCCGCCTTGGCTTCCCGAGCCGTCACGGTACGCCCATCGAGCACCGCGTGTTTCGCTGCTTGTGTGTTTATGAATAGCGGCGCATCGCCACCGTAGAGTGCCATCTGACATTGTTGGACACCGAAACCCTTTAGGAAGATGATACCTGCCCCCAACCCGACCATTACCCCCGACTCACCCGTCGCCCCCGACTCGCTTCCCAACAATTCGTACCAATTAGAGGGACCAGCGGCCTCTGCGCCGCCACTAAAGCTGAAATGATTGTCGTGGGTATGCTTGGAGCGGCTTTCCCGTGCGGTGACGCGGAGGGTTCCCTCTGAGGTGGGGACGGTATAGCTAACTTCGCCGCTGGCGCCGCTGGCTCCACTAGTGCCGCCAAAGCGGAACAGGGCTTGCTCGCCATCGGCGGTACGCTCCATCAGTTGGTCGCCTACCCACCGTAGCTTCTTACCTGCTATGAACTGCGGCGGCACCGGCGGCCAATACTCCGGCATATCGCTGATGACGAAGTAGGTCTTGCCATCGATAACCTCGGTGCGCAACACCGAAAGGGTGAACTGCGGGGTGCCGAGTGTGCTGAATTGAGCCGTGTAGTTGGTCCATTGGCTCCGGTCCTTTCCGTATTCGCGGTATTGATGTGCATACGTCCACGAATTGCCCACGGCCAGCGGCAACCAGTCGCTGGCGTCCGCAATGGCAGACCCGCTGTCCAACAGACCGACCAAGACCGCCGCCAGAAGGTGCTTCACTGACCCCAAAGGCCGCGACAACACGGTAATTGCAGCACTCATAAGCACCTCCCGTTATTGAAAGAATTAAAAGCGCAGTGTAACGACCGCCGACAAGCTCCTTTGGGGCTGCGGCACCAAACCGAAGGAGACCCGGCGGTCTTGAGGAAGCTGGCGCGACTTCTCTGACGCATAGAGTGAACTAATAAGAGGACCGCATAAGGCCACCGCTCCCCCTATAACCGATACCCATGAGCCCCGCCCAGCTCCTACCAAGGCATAGCCAACCCCGCCAACCATAATACCGCCCATGAGTGTCGCGACGAAAGAATCGTGAGGATCAACAGCGCTCACACCTATTGGGAAGCCGACCGTACCGCCGAAAAGGGCGCCGTAAGCAAGAAAGGCTATCCCTTCATGGCCGGAAGTGGGCACCTCTGAAGGTTGATATATTGCGGCCTGAACATCAATAGCTATGGCTGTAACAGCGACCCCCGAAGCAGTCCCAGCGGCCACCTTTGCGAGCAATCGCAGGCCCCTGTTTTCTATGTCAAAAGGGCGGCGTTTCTCTTGCTCTACCGCTTCCGCATCGCCCATTGGCAGGACGGCCAACAACATCCCGATGATCGTTCTATACGTCCGCATTTTGCGTCCTCTAAAAAATAAGGGAATTATATAGATGCCTAAGCAGGGTGCATCGGCATAAAATCTTTACAAATTTTGCTAAATTTGGTTAAATTTGTAAAACATTCGAGTTCAAAAACTTTGATGAATTTGCCAAATTTGGTTAAATCGTCAAAAAAACCCTATCCGCTTAGACAACTATATAAGCCCCAAAAATAAAGGGAGATGAAGTCGCCCTCATCTCCCCTTATCTACATCTACTTCTTGCGCCTAGCTAAAGACGCTAGCGGTGTGCCTTAGTTGGCCATGTAGCTCTTGATCCGGCCCCAGCTATCGGCCTCAACCGACGTACCGTCATCGTCGTCGCCACCGCCACTCATACCCGTGCCGCCCGTAGCACCCTCGGTCTCCACCGTGATGAAGTCCGAGCCAT
Source organism: Candidatus Latescibacterota bacterium (assembly GCA_965242865.1). GTDB lineage: Bacteria > Latescibacterota > UBA2968 > UBA8231 > UBA8231. The sequence continues at coordinate 695,141 of CBDETK010000013.1, read as the reverse complement.
TCGAGTTGTCTTGGAATGCGCCGTTGACCGGCGTGGTGCCCGGCTGCTTTTCGCGGCCCACCTCGGGATTCTCGGTCTCGTCAAACTGGAAGGTCAGACCGATGATCTGGTCCGAGGCAAAGTTGTGGCGTGCGCTGGCCTCGGAACCCGTCTTGTCGTGGAAGGTCCACACGGCCTGCTTGACCTCGTACGTATAGGTCACCGAGCTACCCGCGGGCTGCTCCAGCGGACGGGCGTCCGGCGGGTCGAGGGTCCACTCATAGACGAACCACGGACGCTCGGTCGACCACAGGATGCTCTCCTGCGGCACGTTGAAAATCCACGTATCCTTCTGACCGGCGGCGGGCAGAATGCGGATGCCGTACTGCTGGCCGGAGGTCATCTCGGTCTCGTTGAAGTTCTCGCTCGAGTGGTCGGCGTCAATGATGATTTCGAGTGAATCGTCCTTCCAATACTCCTGCGGGTTCTCCACGAACAGGCCCAGCGAATCGTCCGTAACCCGCGCAAAGTAGTAGAGCGAGTTGTCGGGTGCCGAGCTCCAAGCCACGTAGAGAATGCAGTCCCAGTCGTCTTTGGCCGGGGGCCACTCGCTGCCGAGAATCTCAAACATGGTGTCCGGGTTGATGGCAAAAGCCGGGTCAATCCAACCCCAGTCGTCGTCGTTGCCGTCGATGACCATGTTGTCCGGGTTGGGAATCTGCGGCATGAAATAATTAGCCTGATGCGCGAAAGCCGCCGAAGCAGCCATCACCGCGACCAAGGCGAGAAGACTAAAGCGCTTCATTTGAAAACCTCCAATAGGATGGAATGAGTTGGATGAATGGCGGCCAAGCCCAAGACTTGGCCCGGAGTTTGTCGATGCCTTTGGCAACGAACAGTTAATGGAATGGGCGAAAAACGAAAGCGGCAATGTATGCGCTATCCGCAGGCATGTCAAGGAATTTTATTTAGTTAATAGGCATAGTTATTCAGTCCGGCAGTCTGGCAGCGCATTGACAAGCCGGCATTTTTTTTTACACTTGCCCCTTTCGCCTCGCATCCTCAACGGGTTTTTCCTTGCGCGATCTATCTACGACCCTCGTCGTCCTCGCCCTGATTTTGGCCGGTTGGTACGCCCTCAACCGCTGGGGCCTGTCCGTCTATCCCGACGATCCGTCGGCCGGCGGCGAGTACACGGTCATCCGCTGGGCTTCAGACCCCAATCCGGCCCGCACCGAACAAATGGCCCTGTTCAACCGGCTCTACGAAGACAAGAAGGTGCGCGTCGTCCTCGACCCGAGCGCGGACGTGCAAAAAATTCTCACCCAAGCGGCGGCCGGGTCCGGGCCCGACGTCTTTGACATCTACAGCTATGCGACCTTCGCGCTCTACGCCTCAAAGGGCGTCATGGTCGAGCTAAACGACTACATGCGCGAGGCCAAGCTGAGCCTCGACGACTTCTGGCTGCATCGGCGCAACGCCCTCGCCGTGCCCGTAGCCGGCGCGCCGGCCGACGCCGACGAGTACGAGCGCTTTCGCATCTTTGCCGTCCCCAACAACGTCACCACCAGCGTCACCTTTCTCAACCGCTCGCTCTACGACGCGGTCGCCCGCCAGCGGCAAGCGCAAAACTTGGCCATGCCGCCCTTGCCGTGGAACCACTGGACTTGGTGGGATTACGTCCTCTTGTGCCAAGCCCTGACCAAAAAGAGTGCCGATGACCGCCGCTACGAGACCTTTGGGTCGGGCGGCCCGGGCTTTGGCGGGGGGCTGAACAACATCATCTACCAAGCCGGCGGCCGCCTCCTCAACGACGACGGCACTGCGATCGCCCTCGATTCCCCAGCCGGCGCCGCGGCCGCCCAGTACCTGTACGATCTGGTCAACACCTTCCACGTCGTCCCCTCGGCCGAAGACCAATCCGCGCAAACAGGCGGCGGCGGTTGGGGCGGGCAATCCATCCTCGGGCTGTACACGGCCGGCAAACTGGGCACCATCCTCATCGGGCGCTGGGGGCTGATCAAGGTGCGCCGCGAAGCCCGCTTTACCACGGAGATTTACCCCATGCCCCGCTACGTGCCCTACGCCGAGTGGGAACGCTGGATGAGCGACCCGGAGCTGCGCGCCCAGCCGAGCCGGCGCGACGGCCCTTGGGGCGAGGTCAGCCCCACGGGCCGCGACCGCGGCAAGGCCGCCGAGATGGGCGGGCGGGTGACGGCCATCCGCCGAGGCACCGAGCACGAGCGGGCGGCCTTTTACTTTTTGGAATACTTGTCCAGTCCAGATTTCAACAACTTGTTGACCAAAGACGCCGATGCCTTTGGCAGTCGCAAGCAGTTTTCGGTGCGCTATTTCTCCCAACCCGACCCCGAGTTCCCGGACGAGGACCAGCACCGCTCGGCCCTGCTCGACGCCATGGAGCACACAGTGGCCGAGCAGGCCGCGGCCTACGGAGCCGCCTTTGACATCACCCGCTTGCAGGGCGCGTTGAGCACCAACCTGATCAACGCGGCGTACCAGCCAGCCGATTCAACGGCCCGCCAGACCTATCGCTTCCTCGGCCGCACGCCCAACCTCAGCGCAGTGGGCAACCCCACGGTGGGCCAAGCGGCCGTCGCTGAAATGGCCGCCCGCATGCGCGAGTCCCTCGCCAAGGCCAAACGCCATCGCACCCTCTCCAGCCGCAGCCACATGCTCGACCTCCTCGGAATCGCAGCCCTCCTAGTGGCACTCGGCGGCGGCTTGGCGTTCTACGCCCGGCGGCAACGCGCGGAGATGGACGCTTGAAGCCCCGCGAAAAGAGAATTATGCGCTGGGCGCTGCTCTTCCTCGCGCCCAATCTGACCGGGTTTTTGGTCTTCACCTCCCTGCCGGTGCTGTTCTCCTTTGGCCTCGCGTTCTTTCAGTGGGACACGTTCTCCGCGCCCCGCTTCATCGGCTTCGACAACTTCATCCGGCTGCTGACCGACCCCAAGCTGTGGTTTTACCTGTACAACACGGTTTTTCTCATGCTGGGCCTGCCCCTGTCCATTGGCGGCTCGCTCCTGTTGGCCATCGTCCTCTCGCAAAAGCTGCGCGGCATCATCGTCTATCGCACGGTGTTCTACCTGCCTACCGTCACCAACGGGGTCGCGCTATTCTTGCTGTGGAAGTGGCTCTACAACCCCAAGTACGGGCTGGTCAACTCCGTCCTCTTGCCCGTGCTCTCTTGGCCCTATCTCTCGCTGGCGGTGCGCGGCGCGGTGCTGGTGGGGGTGGGCTTGGTGCTGCAATCGCTGGCGCGCAAGGCCGCGGCCGCGCGCTCGGCCCAAGTCGCGTTGGTCCTCCTCGCCGCGGCCGCGCTCTACTGGATCGTCAGCGGCCTCTCCGAATACGGCGGCCCTTGGGCGTGGCTGTCCGGGCGTCTAGCCCTCCTGTCTGGCCTCGACAGCATCGACGATTTGCCCAACTGGCTGTCGAGCAGCGTCGATTTGGGCTGGCTGAGTTGGCTCGGCCTAGAGCAAGCGGCCTACTGGGCCAAAACGGCCATCATTTTCATGGGCATCTGGGCGTCTATGGGCGGGGGCAACATGATCCTCTATCTGGCGGCCCTCGCCAACGTGCCCGAGGAGCTGTACGAAGCCTCGGACATCGACGGAGCGTCTAAGTGGCAGCAGTTTTGGCACATCACGTGGCCGATGATCGCCCCTACGACCTTTTTTATATGCGTCATGTCCATCATCGGCGGCCTGCAAGGCGGCTTTGAGATCGCCTACTTGATGACCAATGGCGGCCCGGGCAAGGACGGGGACAACACCGTGACGCTCGGCTACTACATCTACCGCTCGGCCTTTGAAAACCTAGAGTTCGGGTACGCGGCCGCCGTGGCGTGGTTTATGTTCGTCATCATCTTTACCATCACCCTGTTCAACTGGCGCTTCGGTCGGGGCGCGGTCAACTAAGGGGCCAAGCGCATGGCCAAAGTCGCCCACCAGACCGCGATCCACTCCCTGAGCCACGGGCTGCTCGTCCTCTTCGGCTTTACCACGCTCGTGCCGTTCCTGTGGATGGTGCTCACCTCGCTCAAGAGCGAAAACGAGGTCTTTCAGAGCCATGTCTGGCCGCAAGAGGTGCGCCTCGGCAACGAAGGCGACCTACTGAAAACCCGCGACGGCCAGCCCCTGCGCGACGCCCAAGGCGAGCCCATTCGCATCACCTTGGGCAACCCGGTGATGCTCGGCGCCCCGGGCGACCCGATCCGCGACCAGCAGGGCCGCCTGATCTACGACCCGGATGGCCAGCCCATCCCGGGCAAAAACGTCGAAGAGCGCAACGGCTTGGCCGTGTACAAAAATCGCTGGCGGCCCGTCCTCGTCGAGGGGACGCCCCTGCGGCTGACCCAAGCCCTGCGCGACCAGTGGCAAAAGCGGCTCGTGCAACAGCGCCAAAGCTGGCGCACGGCCGAGCAACTGCCTCCGGCCTCGGTCGTCCTCGCCGACGGCACCCCCCTGTTGCGCCCCGATGGCACGGCCTATACCTACCGCGATATTTCCTGGGATCGCGTCGGCGACCCCGTGTTGGACATCCACGCGCAAGAGCCGATCCTCAACGCCGAGGGCAACCCCATTCCCTTTCGCTCGGCCTTTCCCCTGCTCCGCAGCGACGACGATCCCCTGACGGAAAAGCCCGGGGGCGACATTCTCTATGTCCGCTTCCCCGGCGAGGACCAACTCCGCATCGCCTACGGCAGCGATGTGTTGCAGATCAGCGAGCCGCGCTTGATGTGGTCCAACTACATCCGGGTCTTGCGCGACAAGGACATCAAGTTCTCGCTCTACGGCTGGAACAGCCTCTTTGTCGCCGTCTGCGTGATGGTCGGCCAAGTGGTGACGTCGGCCATGGCCGGCTTTGCCTTTGCCCGCCTTGACTGGCGCTACCGCGACGCCGTCTTCCTGCTCTATTTGGCGACCTTGATGGTCCCCGGGATCGTCACCTTGCTGCCCAACTACGTGCTCCTCAAAAGCCTCGGCTGGCTCGACTCGTTCCAAGCCCTGATCATCCCGGCCATGTTCACGGCGTTTGGGACGTTTATGATGCGTCAGTTTATGACCGGGCTGCCCAAGGGACTCGAAGAGGCCGCTGAAATCGACGGCGCCAACCTTTGGAAGACCTTCTGGAGCATCGTCATGCCCCTGTCCAAGCCGGCGCTGATCACGCTGTCGATCTTCTCTTTTATGGGGACTTGGCAGTCTTTTACGTGGCCGCTGATCGTCACCCACTCCGAGCACATGCGGGTCCTGCCGGTGGCCCTGCGCTACTTTGATTCCTCGCAGGGGACGAACTATTCGCTCTTGATGACGGGAAGCGTCCTGATGATGCTGCCGATGATCGTGCTCTTTGTCTTTGGCCAGCGGTTCTTCGTGCGCGGCATTCAGCTCGGCGCGCTCAAGGGCTGATCCGCGCCCCGCGTCAAAGCTCGGCTTGGGGAATCGGCGTCCAGTCCAGCTCGTCGTCGTCGAGGTCCCAATCCCCGCTCCGCGCGGCCGGCCGGTTGCAATAGGTGTGAAATTCGCAGCGTTGGCACTTGCTCTCATCGTCGGTCTTGGCGTACGCCTCTGCGTCTGGGAGGGCCTCAATGGCGGTGATCGCCTCGGACAAGAGCACCCGCGCCCGCTCGTGCTCGGCCGCCGAATAGGCAATCGGCTGCAGGGCCTGCGGGTACTGGGCGTGCCAGTAGATCAACTCCACGTCGTCGGGCGCGACCGGGCGGCCTCCGGTCAAAATTCTGCTGCCCTCAATCAAGACAAAGCGATAGACCAGCGTTTGCCAGCTTTGGGTGTAGGTGGCTTGCGCTGGCTTTTTGCGGCCGGTTTTCCAGTCGAATATCCAAGCGCGGCCATCGTCGGCGAGCACTACGCGGTCGAATTTGGCGACGAGCCGCCGACCGGCTAGCGGCACGGAGATCATGGTTTCCCCGAACATTGCCCCCGCCGGGGTGGTCGGCGGCTGCTCGCGCCAGTTGCGCCACCAAGCGACCAACAGCCGATCGCCGCTTTGCCGCACCGCCTCCTCCACCTCCATGCCCAAGCTCTCCTGCAACACAAACTGGTGAAACGCCTGCCCGCGGTGGGCCGCGGCCTCCCACTCGTCGAGCGCGTCGGTCCGCGGCGCGGGCCACGCCAACCGCTCGACATAGCGCAACAAAAACTGCCGCCGACAGTACTCAAAAGCCGCTAGGCTGCTTTGGCTAAACTTGAATTCACGAGGTATCATAGCAATGAATCGAAGAAATCGGGGTGAAGTGAACAGTTCGTCGAACTATACCGCGAGCCCAATATCGGTCTGCACGAAATCGTCGCCCTTAAACAACAACGGCAACCGCTGCGTCGTCGCCAAGGCGTAGGCAAAGGTGTCGCCTAAATTCAGGCTGGCCGGATGGCGCCCTTTGCCGAAACGCTGATAAGCCTTAACAGCCGCCCTCATCTGGGGCTCGTCCAGCGGCGTCAGCCGGATAAAAGGTTGCTTTAGAAACTGGACCGCTGATTGGTAAACGGCATCGCCTTTCCCCATCGCGACGATCATCAATTCAGCGGCGGTGGCCGTAGATACCAGCACTATGCCATCGTTCAGTATCGCATTGAGAAAGTCCCGATGCTCCTGTTCTTTCATCAGAATGGCCATTAGCGCGGAGGTGTCGGCTACCATCATTTCGGCAGCCCCTGCTCATCGTATAGCTCCTCTTGCCAGACTTTGGACGGCGGATGATCGTCGTCATAGGGATATTTCGCCCGCAACTGGCGGCCAATCTCCAGCCAACGCGCCTTCTCCGCGGCGATCTCCTCCGGCGTCATCTTGTGTCTCGGCGGGGGCACTTTCGCGTCTAGTGCATCGAGAGCCATTTCCAGCACCCGCTCGTGGGCGTCCGGGGCGGTAACGTCCAGCCGTTCCGCCAACGCCGCGACCCGGGCCTCCATTTCCGGTTTCAAGGTAGTAGTCATAGATGCTCCTCTCTTAGCAGCTAATGTTGCGCTCTCCGTGACGTCAGTTCGTCGTGACCTGCTTTTTGCAACGATTGAGAACGATGTTTGCGTATAGCGTCTCAGGGGCGACATCAGCACCATTGGGCCAAGCGATGGTGCCGCCTTCTATGGTTGCCTGCCTAAACAACTCCTCGTCCCGCAAAGGAAGGAACACCGGGCCTTTGTCCAAGTATTCGGCAAAGTCAATGTCTCCCGCTACGCCGTTGTCGAACTCAATGTGAAAAACATAGCCTTTCTTATAACGAATTCTCGTTACATCGTTCATATGGAAGTTCTAAATGACTTGAAAGCATGGAATGTTTATCGGCCCTGTTTTTGCATAGAAGGGTCATTCCCGCAACAGAACGTCACCCCGTGCTCCGACACGGGGCGGGAATCCAGTCTTGAACGATGTAGGATCGCTATACAACACAACCGGCGATCTCCTCGTTCAATACGCCACGTGCAGCAGGTGCTGAACGCCCGTTTGCCGCACGGCGCGGTCCGAATCCGCATCGACGTCGATCCGCAAGATATACACCCCGGGCGGAACCACTTGCCCCTGCTCGTCTTGGGCCGCCCAGTCGAGCGCGTATTGCCCGGCCACTAGGGGCTTGTGGGCGTCGAGGCGGCGCACCAAGCGGCCACTCAGGTCGTAAATTCGCACCTTGACCGGGCGCGCACCGCTCAACCGCCGCACGGTAAAAGCAATGGTCAGCGCGTCGTTGACCCCGTCGCCGTTGGGCGTCACGACCGCTGGCAGGATGCCCAAGTCGCCGAGCACTTGGTCGTCCTGCACCGAAGCGACGATCTGCAGCCCCTCGCTGTGGGCCAGTTCGGTCACGTCCGCAGGATCGACCTGTTGCCACGAGTTGGCCAACGACGAATTGCCCAGCGCCGCGTGGAGCACGACCCCGGGCGAAAACAGGGCCGTGGTAAACTGCACTTCGATCAGCTCGACCGCCCCGCCCCGCTCGATTAGCCGGTCGAGGCGCAACCAGAGCGAGTCCGGGCGCGTTTCCACCACTTGCACGGCGAGCGGTTCCCACTCGGACGCACGGCCCACGCGAACCGCGCCCAACTCAAGCGCCATGTCCGGCGGGGCGCGCAGCAAAACCTCGTCAAAGCCCAGATCCTGCGGCCCAAAGGTCGGCTTGACAAACAGGGAAACCTCCTGCGGCACCCCCAAGCGGTCAAAGACCCCGATGTCTAATTCGCCTTGGAGTTGCTTGGCTACCGGCGGATTGAAGTTCAAGCGGATGGAGCGCAGGCTGGCCGCCTGCCGGGGGTCGGTGGTGGTCAACCGGGCGCGCAACAGCAGGTATTGCCGCGGGCTGGGCGAAGCAATGGGGGCACCGGAATGCGCGTAGGGCGCGCTCCAATTGCTCCAGTCGGCCCCGGCCACTTGCAGGGTGTCGATCCGGCCCTTCTTAAAAAAGCCCAACTTCGCGTACTTGCCCTCGGAGACTTCCACGCCGCCGCTGTCGTAGTAGCGATAGGCTTCGGCGACCTCATTGCCGGTGCGGGTTTGGATTTGCACGGCCGTGCCCGGGGGCGCGTCCGCCTCCCATTCGATGGACACCAAGCTCTTGGCGCCCTGCAAGGGAATCAGCCCGGATTCCAGCTCCACTTCGGGATGGTATCCTTCGCCGTAAATCTGCACTTCGCGCAGGCGCGCCTTGTTCCCCTCGCGGCCCGATTCGCTGCTCGAAAAGGGATAGGCTATCCGCACAAAGCGGGCCGGCGTCGGCGCAAAGGTGTTGACTTCAAACGCCGTGCCCAAGCCGCGGACTTGGGCCGGCGCCGCCCACAACTGGCCGCCGCCCGGGGCCGGCGTGCCGTCTGAAGTCTGGATTTCGTACTGGTGAAAGCTGGCGCCCGCGAGCTGGCCGCCGGCCACGCTGAGGTTGTACCACAACTGGACGGTGTCGAGCCAGTAGGAAGCCCCTAGGTTAAACTCCAAAAACCGCTCGCCAAAGGCCACGTTCCCGGTCTGAAAGGCTTTGAGATTAAAGGTCAAGTAGGTCCCCTCTCCATCGACGAGGTTGCCCACGGACCCTTCGTGGGAGCTTTCGGCGCTGCCATTGCGGTCGAGGATCATGCCCTGCGAAATGTTCTTGCCCAGCTCATAGACCTCCAACTCGGCCAAGCGCGGCCGCTCGCGCCGATAGTAGCGCACCGCGCCGCGCAACTGCGGATCAATCGCCGCGTAAATCGCTTCCTCGACCTCCACTTCTCCGTCGCCCACCTGCTTGTGGAACACGATGTCCCCCCGGTCGCGGCTGGCCAATGAGTCGTATTCGTCGGCCGACACCTCAACGGCGCGGGCCCCGTCGCTTTCGGTGACTACGACTTGGACGAAGCGCACCATGTCGCCGGCAAAATCCACTCCGGGCACCGGGTCGATTAGCTCCCCTCGGTTCAGGTCAAACTCAAAGGTGCGCTGGTTTTTGTTGTCGCTCGGCGTGCGGTACACCAAGTGCATGGGCACTTTGCCGGCCACCTTGTTGCCTTGGTCCGCGTTGTCGGCCGTCAGCACTGCGAATTGCAGGAAGGGATCGCCCTGCCCCTCGGGCACAAATTGCAAGCCGATGTGCGTGGCATTGATCAACCGCCCCATATCGACTTGGAACCACCAGTCCCGCAGCGGGCTATCCGGGTCGGGTTCCCAATAGGTCGTTGGGTCGCCATCGAAGAGGTTGGCGACCACGGCCGCGTTGGTCCCGGCCTCAATCGCGTCGAGGACGGTCGCGCCGTCGGGATCGACTGCGGTGCGCCGCAGGTGCTGGATGAGGTCGGTTACGGCGTTGTGATCCTTGGGCACGAAGGCGGGCGCGACCGCGCCGCTGGACGCGATGTCGAGCGTGCCCTCGACAAAGGCCCAATGGCTCCAGTGGCGTTGGGTGGTTACGACGACGTGGTCCGAGCGCAAGGCGTGATTCTGCGCCCCCACCAATCCCCACCATCCGAGCCCCACCCCCAATGCCAGTGCGAATTTCTCCCGGACCATAGCCAATCTCCTTCAATAGGCCACCGCAACGACCCCGGTGCGCTGCTCCCGCCCCTGTTCGGTCTCGACTTCAACGCGGCAAATGTACACCCCGGGGGCCACCGGATGACCGCGCTCGTCCAACCCGTCCCAGGGCCGGCGGTGGCGACCGGCCGCGTCCAGCCCCTGATGCACTTGGCGCACCAAGCCACCGGCCAAGTCCCGCACCTCCACCACGGTCGCGGTCAGCGTCACCAGTTTGAGCAGCTCGTACGCGATGTCTAGCTCGTCGTTGACCCCGTCGCCGTTGGGCGTAAACACGCCGCCGGCCAAGTCTAGTGCGCCGAGGACCCGAGTGCCGAGCACCAAAGCCTGCACCGAAAGGGTGTTGCCGTCGCGCAGGGGCGTGGCGTCGCCCGCCGGCACGGGTTGCCCAATCTCCTGCGGGGTTTGGCTGTCGAACACGCGCCCGGCAAAGGTCGCTCCGTAGCGAAAAATCTCGCCCCTGAAATCCACTTCCACCACTTCTTCGGTGCGGTCCACGTCGAGCCGCGGCACGCCCACCACCAGCCGCTCGCCATCTTCTTGGACTCGCTCAAAGGCGACCGCTTGCCCCCCGATCCGCACATCGTCGATGCCGACCAAGCGGCCGCCTTGGGCCGATATTGCCAAGCGGTCGAACCCGGGGTCGTCGAGGCCAATGGTGGGGCGGACCGCGTAGGTGAACTGGGTCACTTGGGCCGTTGCCGCCCGATAGGGATCGATTTCTCCCACCAGCGCGGTGACGGTCGGTGGAGACGCGGTAAACTCCAAGTAATTCATCTCGCTGCCCGCGGCCATGTTCGATTGAAAGTCCAGTGCAAATTGAACAAAGCGCCGGGGCTTAGTCGCCGACCAGCGCGTCCCTACGCTGTCGCTGAAATCGTAGGTCGTCGACCAAAAATCCCAATGATCGGCATCGCGGGTGATCTTGCCGCGCTCGGAAATCTCCAAGCGTCCGTAGGTCCGCAGGGTTAGGGGCCGGCCCCGGCTGTCGTAGTTGACCTGCTCGTCGCCGCGGAAGGTGTGCCGCCAGTATATGTTGGGGTCCGCATCGCTGCCGCTCTGGCTGCGGATGTTGACTGTGGCCTCGGCGTCCTTGCGCCCAGACCAGCGCAGCTCCCCGAGCGCGACCTCTTGCCCGAGATCGAGGATGTTGGACCGGTACGAGGCGTTGGGCACGTAGCCGGGGGCGAAAATCTCAAACTCGGCGATCTCCCAATCGCGCGTCGGCTGCGAAGGCACGAACAGCACCACGCGCCGAATGTATTCGCCGGTGAGTTCCACTTCCACGGTTGAGCGGGTGTTTTCCTCGACCTCCAACAGCGCGTTGAAGTACATGTCTTTGCGGTTGTACAAATCGCGGTGCGCCCGGTTGACGAAGTCCAAGCAGTTATCAGTCCGCCCGGCCGTGCAGAGATCCACGCTGCTGATCCCGGCTTCTTCAATCGTCAGCGTGTTGGTCCAAACGTGAAAGAGCTCGATGTAGTTGTCTTGGTTGTCGGCGCGGGTAAAAAAGCGGATGCGATCGACGGCAAATAAACCGCCGAGGTCGAACAACAAGGTTTTGCCGAACCGCAAGTCATCCCCCACGTTCACCCGGTTCGATCCCTTTTCCTCGTAATAGGCCGTCTCTAGATCGCCGTCGTTTATCAAGACGATATCATCGGTTTCGATCCAAGCCTGAAAGCCTTGGGTCTGCAAGTAGCCGCCGCGATCTTTGACGGTCGGCGCGATGTTGAAATCGGCGGGAAAGAACAACGGGGCAATGCCGTCGGGGGCCATCGTCAGAGATTCGCTAACTCCCTGCAAGTCCGCGTCGAGTTCGGCCCAATTAAATTGGACGAAATCAGCGGTTCCGCTGGCCACTTCGGGCGGGAGCGGCAAGCCTTCGCCGCCCAGCCGATAGACGGTCAATCCCGCCACCGGGGGGCTGCTCGCGGCCAGCAAGAGGGCGACGCAGCATCCTCTAAATGCGGTCATGCTGGCATCTCCTACATCTCCTAGAAATCTGAAGGGGAGATGCCAGAGGCATCTCCCCTTCAGAGATTGATCTAGAGGCCGGCACGGGGGCCGGCCTCTACGGTTTGTTCGACGTGCCCCAAGGTACTGATTTAGAGGCGGTCTGAAATTTCTAGGGGGCTAGGGGCTGGCCCCCGTGCCGGCCTGTGCTGGCCCCCGTGCCGGCCTGTGCTGGCCCCCGTGCCGGCCCCAAGAGGGTTCAGACGGCTTCTTTGGGATGAGACAGGTTACTGGATATAGACCGCTTTGATGCGGCCCCAGCTTTCTTCTTCGACCGAGGTGCCGAGGCTGCTGAAATCTACGCGGGGGTCGATCGGCGCCAGCAGGAAGTCCGAGCAATTGACGCAGTCGAACCACATCTGAATGTTGGGGTTGATGCCCCAGCCGCCATCGCTGGCGCCGCCGTTGTCCTCTTCGGCCGAATCCATGTCGTGGACGACCCAGCCCAGCCCAATGGTATTGCCCTCGACGAAGGTGTGGATCTGGCTCTCGTCCGGGCCGATCCAGTAGAAGTCGTCCCAAGCGACCGACATCACCTCAATGCGCGCGGTGACCTCGCCCGAGTTGACTTCGCCATCTAGCTGGAAACCGTACGCGCCCCACGGGGGCACGTCGTGCCAAGTGGACTGGCTGTTGAAGAACCACTTCCAGCCGACAGCCCGGTTGGCATCGGGCATTTCCGGCCAGACGTAGTGGGCGTTCTGGGCAAACCGGCCTTGGTTGCGCTGGCGCTCGTCGTCGTCGTCGTAATCGTCCGGGAGCGCGAAGTGCCGGTCGCCGCCGTGGTCGGCGTCGATCATGATTTCCCAGCTATCATCGCCCGCGGCAACCGCGCCCACGCCATTGCGATCCCAATAGTTGTCAAACCGCTCCATCATCAAGTAGAGGCGGTTGGTCCCCGCGCTCCATGCCCCCACCACCCGAAACGACAGATTGCTCTCGTCGTTTTCGTGGCCCAAGCCGAGATAATACTCGAAGTGCGAGTCAAAGGGAACGTAGTAATCCTCGGGGACGATATCCCATTCAGAAAGGTCGCCATCCAAGGTGGGTTCTTGGCCCGCGGGCCACTGGAAAAGCGTACCGGAGTCAATGCCCGGGATCGGCACGTGGGCCGATGCCGCACTGGCTGGCAACAGGATGCCGAGTGCCACAACAGTCGCGCTGCTCAAAAGTTTCTTCATAATGCGATTCACCTCATGGGTTGGTGGTTTGAACGGGTTAAAAATGAAAATGAGCTTCTCAACCAAACGGCCTCTTCACCTCCTTTCAACCGCTTCTTAGCTCTTAATCGCTAAACATTAGCACAATATACAGAGAACGGCAACCGTTGCGCGGCTAATTTGCGCCGTCCTCGGCCAGATACCAAGTCTCGGGATAGTACGGCCACGTCCAGCGCGAATCCCAGCCCCAATAGCCTTGGGGCGGCACATTGCGCAGCCGGTGGCTGACGACGACCGGATGCGGCCCCAAGCCAATGACGCCGAGGGCCCACAGGTTTTCGGCTTGGCTGCGGAGGATGTTCTTGCCCAGCGCGATGCGCTCGGCCTCGTCCGTGGTGCGGCGCAAGGTCTCCCACCAGCCGAGCAGCTCCTGAATCGCGGCCGGCGGCTCCCACCCGAGCGCGCCGTCGGAAAAGTACCACCGCGTCCACTTGGACCACTGGCTCTGCTCCCAGCCGCTATTGGTCGGCACGTACCAGTACGGCTCAATGGGAAAGAGGATGTCCGCGTTGCGGTCCGCGTGCCAGATCGTCATGTCCATCAAGCCGGCCCGGGCGCGAATCCGTTGCAGGGTGCCGCTGATCTGCTTGAGATTGACGGCCACTCCCACCTCGCGCCAGTAAGCCGCGACCAAGTCCAAGGTGACCTGCTTGGGCGTCTCCCCGATCATGTACTCCAAGGTGATTTGCAAGGGTTCGCCGTCGAGCCGCTCGCGCTGACCGTCGCCGTCGCGATCGACCAGCCTCATTTCGTCGAACAGGGCCTTGGCCCGCGCCGGGTCAAACTCGGCCCACGCCGCGGCAAATTCCGGCTCGAAGTAGCGGCTCGACGGCACCACCGTCAACTGGCGCGGCACCCCGTGGCCAAAGTACACGATGTCGTTGATTTCCTCCCGATGAATGGCCAGCGACATGGCCCGCCGGAAGCGCACATCCTGAAAAATTCGCCGCAACCCTGCGTCCGGGTGATTCAAATTGAACTGCAACACCACGTCCGAGCCGTAGGGCCGCGGCCAGACGTACGTGGAATAGCCGTTGCGCTGCTCAAAGCGCTTAAACAGCGGAATGTCAGCCGTCATAAACTGCCGCCCGGCAAAGTCGATCTGGCCGGTCGCGGCCTTGGCCGCCATGATCTCCGGGCTATCGACCCGCTGCACCTCCAAATAGTCGATATAGGGCAACTGGTTGCCCTCGGGATCGACCTTGGGGTAGTAGGGGTTGCGGCGCAGCCGGGCGCGCGTTGAGGTGCGGCTGACCAAGACATAAGCGGTCAGCACCGGGCGGTCGAAGGGAATCAGATCGGTCGTGCTGTTGACGGCCCCGAAATAGGTGCGCCAGTCTTGCAACCCGAGCGCGTGGGCCTCGCGCTCCAACTGCGCCCGGTCGGCAAACGCCGGATGGTAGCGGCGCATAAAGTGGGCTGGCACCGCCAAGCGCGCACTGTTGTGGGCGAGGTGGTTGACAAACAGCGGCATGGGCTGGGGAAAGTGATAACTGAAGCTGTGGGCGTCGTGCTTTTCGATCCGCGCCCCCTTGAAGCGCGGCTCCACGACCGGCGTGAGCTCCTCGTTCATCAGCACGTGGTCGAACCAGAAGGCGTAGTCGTCGGCCGTCACCGGATGCCCGTCGGACCACTTGTGCCCGGGACGCAGGGTAATCCGCAAGGTCCGCGCGCCGTTGAGGTATTCGGCCTTTTGGGCAAAGTTCGGCAGATTCAACCGCATCTGCGGCCCCGGGCGCAGCACCCCTTCGGGCACGTTGATCAGGCTTTCGCCGGCAAAAAACAACCGGGCCGTGCCCCCGTAGCGGCCGATTTCGCCGCGGGGTTCGACCACCATTGGGTCGTCGGGCAAGCGCTCGGCTACCGGCGGCAATTCGCCGGCGGCCACCGCTTCATCGAGCATGGGTGCTTGGCGGAAGTGCTGCACTCCCAAGGCCGAAGCCGCGACCGGCGGCCGGAACCAAGCGGCCGGCCACGCGCTGCGTGGGATGTCCGCCTGCTGGCCCTCAACCGACGCCCAGCCCAACCACACCACCGCGCCGACGCGCCATACCATCTTACCCCATTCTGTCACCTGCATGACCTCTTTTCCTTATTCTTTCCGTACGGATCGAGGGCGGGGACGCCCTCGACCCCAGACGCAACGGCAACACCAGAAAAGGTACGCGCAAAGTACGGGTCGCGTACTTAGCCTCTTTCCGTTGGCCCATCTCCTTGACGAGTTGGGCGAAGTTTTATAGTGTGTTACCCTTTTGCGCGGCCAGCGGTGCCGCAGAAACCGCCGGGAAAAACGCCATGACCGCACAGCCCCAGTTACAGCCCGCCACCCCAGCCGCGCCCCCGCAGCCGCGCTGCGCCGCGGCCCGCCTCCTCCACGCGGCCCTCGCCGACGTCCCCATCCCCTGCCAGTTCACGTTTGCCCAAGGCGAGACCTTGCACTTAGGCCCGCCGGGCGAACCGGCCTTTCGCGTGGTTTTTCACTCCGACGCCGTGCTCGGCAAAAGGCTCGACGAATACGCCATTGGGCGCGCGTATGTCGAAGGCCAAATCGATATTGAGGGCGACGTGCGCTGCTTTCTAGGGTTGCGCCAGTACGTCAAGGGCAAGACCAGCTTGGGCTTCTTGCTGCGGGCCTATCTCCAGCTTTTCTGGCGCGACCGCATTCGCCTCAACCGCGCCTCCATCGCCCACCACTACAACTTCGGCGACGATTTCTACCTAGCATTCGTCGATCGCCAGTACCACCTCTACTCGCATGTCCTCTTCCACCGCGCCGACGAGACCCTCGAACAAGCGGCCGAGCACAAATTCGCCACCATGGCCCGCGCCCTGCGCCTGCAAGCCGGCGACCGCTTGCTCGACATTGGCGCCGGTTGGGGGGCCGTCACCCGCTACGCTGGCCCGCGCGGCATCCACTGCACGGCCCTGACCATTGCCGAGGACTCGCACCGGCTACACCAAGCTCTCATCGCCGACCGCGGGCTGGCCACCTGCGCGGTTCGCCTCGAAGATTTCCTCGCGCACGATCCCCCCGAGCCGTACGACGCCATCGTCATCTTCGGCGTCATCGAGCACATCCCCCACTACCGCGACTTTGTCGCGCAAGTGTGGAAGTGCCTCAAGCCCGGGGGCCGCATTTACTTAGACGCTTCGGCCACGTTCGAAAAGTACAAGGTGAGCAATTTCGTGCGCCGCTACATTTACCCGGGCACCCACACGTACTTGTGCCTGCCCGACCTGCTGCAAGAGTTTCTCATGCACGGCTTCAAGGTGGAAGAGGTAATCGACGAAACGCACGATTACGCCCTGACGCTGGAGCACTGGGCCGCTCGCTTTGAGGCCAACCGCCCAACCATTGTCGAGCGCTGGGGCGAAGCCGTCTTTCGCGCCTTCCGCCTGTACTTGTGGGGCGGGTCCCACGCCATGGACAACCGCCAACTCCAAGCCTACCACGTGGTGGCCCAGCGCACCGAGGCCCCGGGCATCCGGCCGGGCCTGTTCAAGCGCTTGCTCTACTTCATCCGCAGTCTCAATTAGGCGGTTCATCCCCCCTTGCGCGCCATCCTCACGGGTTTGCTCCTCGTCGGGGCGATCAGCATCCTAAGCCCTTGGGGCATTCTCATCGTCAAGGGCTCGCAACTCACCAGCAATGCCATTCCGGTCATCGCTGTCCTGTTGCTCTTTTTGCTGACGGCTGTCGTCCTGCCCCTGCTCAAAATGCTGGGCCGGGCGTGGGCCTTTTCCCGCGCCGAACTCATCGCCGTGTACGCCATGATGCTGGTCGGCGCGGTCGTGGTCACCACCGGCTTCACCGGCAGCTTTCTGTCGGTCATCACTGGCGCGGCGTACTACGCCACGCCCGAGAACGCTTGGCAGGAGCTCTTCGTCGAATACATCCACCCCGCGCTGGCCCCCACCGATACCGAGGCCGTGCGCCTGTTCTACGAAGGGCTGCCCCGAGGCCGCGCCATCCCCTGGGGCGCTTGGCTTAGCCCGCTGGCCGCTTGGACCTGCTTTATTCTCGCCTTCTACTGGGTCCTCTTTTGCCTCGGCGCGTTGCTCCGAGGCCAGTGGGTCGCCAACGAGCGCCTCGTCTTTCCGCTCACCCGCCTGCCGCTGGCCATGCTCGAAGGCGCGGACTCGCCATCCCTCCTCGGCGGCCTGTTCAAGCACCGCCTGCTGTGGCTGGGCTTTGCCGTGCCGCTTGTGCTGCACTCTTGGAACTCGCTCCACGCGTACCACGACGCCTTCCAGCCCATCGCCCTGACCGGCAGCCTGTCCCTGCTCCAAGGCAGCGTCGGCCTGCCTTGGCGGATCAATTTGCCGATTTTGGGCCTCGCGTACCTAATGGCCCTCAGCGTCTCCTTTAGCATCTGGTTTTTCTTTTTGTTCTACACCCTCGAAAAAGTAATTTTTGCCCGCATCGGCCTCGTGATCGGCGGGGGCGATATTTGGACCTCGGGCGGCGGCTCAGTCCCGGTTGCTCACCAGCAAGCCGGCGGCCTGTTGGTGCTGGCCCTGTTCGTGGTGTGGACCGCCCGCACCCACCTGCGCCATCTGTGGCGTCAAGCCGTACAAGACGAGCCGGCCCCGGGCGAACTCATGGCCCCGCGCACGGCCTTTGGCGGCCTCGCGGTCGGCGTGGCCTTCATGGTGGCTTGGCTGACGCTCACCGGCCTGTCCCTGTACGCGGCCGCGCTGCTGGTGGTCGGGGCGCTCATCGTCTTTATCGGCTTGTCGCGCATCGTCTGCGAGGCCGGGATTCCCGGCTGCCAGACGCCCATGGCTCCGCAGGCTTTCATCACCCGCGGCATAGGGCCTGAGACCCTCGGCCTCGGCAACATGACCGGCTTGGGCCTGAGCACGGTGTGGATGGGCGAGACTGCGGCCAACATGATGAACGCCGTCATGCACAGCCTCAAGCTCACCTCCGGCGACTCGCCTGCGCCGCGCTGGCTGCTCGGGGCACTAATCGCCGCCATTGTCGTGGGCCTCGTCGGCTCGATCTGGTTTACCATGACCTTGGCCTATACTTACGGCGGCATCAACCTGCACGGCTGGTACTTTAGCGGCGCGCCGCGCTGGCCCTTTACGTACATGGCCTCGGTGTACAACGCGCCTGAGCCATCGTTTGCCCCGCGCCTCGCCTTCACCGCCAGCGGGAGTGCGGTCATGGCGGCCCTGCTCTTTTTGCGCCACCGCTTTACGTGGTGGCCCCTGCATCCATTGGGTTTTCCCATCGCCTCCACCTTTACCATTGTGTACTACGGCTGGTTGTCCATCTTTCTGGCTTGGCTCTGCAAGGCGACCATCCTGCGCTACGGCGGGGTGCGTGCCTACCGCGCCCTGCTGCCGTTCTTTTTAGGGCTGATCCTCGGCGAGTTCACCACGGCCTGCCTGTGGCTCTTCATCGACGGGGCCTTCGGCGTCGAGGGCAACATGATCTTCAACTTCTGAGTGCTAAACCCGCGGCGTCAGCGCGGCGTCGCGGGGCTTCTCATGCAACCTTAACGCTCCAAGAAAGGGGAAAGTGCCATGGAAAAGTTTGACGAAGTTCGCCGCGATATTGAGGAAGCTGCTAAGGATGGTGGTTATATCTTTCGCGGTGAGCCGAAATGTTATAATAAAGTATCGTCGGGGGTTTACCGAGAACTCAAAAAGCACGGTATTCGTGATTCCGACATCGACATATTCCGCAAGGAGCTTTTGTCATCTATGTTGGATTATGAAGAATCCGAGGTGCAGCATAACCGAGGCGTTACCAATCTAATAGATTGGACAGAAGACTATCTGGTTGCCCTATTATTTGCTTGCAACAAATGCTACGACGACGATGGCAGAGTTGTCATCTTAAAGCGAGATATTGACGATCCAAGAATACATAATCCGCGGAATCCAAGAGGTCGCGTTATTGTTCAGAAAAGCGTAATGTTCTGGCCGGATAGGGGTTTTGTCGAGGATGATATGAAATACGTCACGATCAATAAATGCCTCAAAAAACCAATTCTTGATCATTTAGAAAAATACCATGCCATATCCGAAGAAACCGTTTTTCCCGATATGCATGGGGCTATTGAAAGACAGGATGCCCTTAAAAGCAGTTATGTACAATACTGCCTAGGGAAATACGCTTACGAAGGCGGAGACGATGTTTCCGCAGAAAAGCACTACAATAATGCTATTGAGGCCAATCCTGACGACCAAATAAAGCGATTGGCGCATTATGGTCTAGGCTTGATATTTAGAAAAAGATTAGACCCCGACCGAATGTTGTCTGCATTTAATGAGGTAACGTCGCTCCCGTCGTATTTTGGTGACGCAGAGAATCTGCGTCAATATGCCTATTGGCGGAAGGAAGTAAAGGACATCAAAAGCAAAATTGAAGACTGTTCTGATCCTCATGATCTTATCAGTCTCTATACTAGATATGCAGTCATTCTTTGGGCACAATTATCAGACTTTGTAGGTGAAGATCACCGTAAACCTCTCCTTGAGCTGGCATTGCGACACGCTGAAAAGGCGACAGATCTCATCAAACTTCATAGCAACGACCCCAATTCTTCTTTCTCCAGTCGTGCTCCTACGATGGTAGGTTTAATTACCGAGGATTTATTATCCATAAAGGAGTCCTCGAAAGGAGACCCAACCCCATGACCCTCAACGTCGTCCCCGGCACGATCTACCACATGGACAACCTCGACGCCCTGCGCGGCATGAACAGCGGCATCGTCGATCTCATCGCGACCGATCCGCCGTTCAACACGGGCCGCAATCGCGAATCCGTCGGCGGCAAATACGTCGATCAATGGCGGTGGGAAGAAAACGTCCACCGCTCGTGGATGGACGACATCCGCGACGACAACCGGCCACTCGTCGAAGTCATAGAATCCGCCGAACACGCACACAGCGAGAACCTCGGCGCGTTCCTGTGCTTCCTCGGCGTCCGGCTGCTCGAAATGCGGCGGGTGCTCAAGGACACGGGCAGCATCTATGTCCACCTCGACCCGACAGCGAGCCACTACGTCAAGGGCATCATGGACGCGGTGTTTGGGGCGAGAAACTTTCGCAATGAGATTGTATGGAAACGGACCAGTGGACGCTCGGACGCTAAGAAATTTGGGGCCATCCATGACACCATCCTCTATTACAGCAAAGGCGATAGTCCGACATGGAACCCAATTCACACGCCACACGATCCCGAATACGTCAAGAAGTTTTATCGGCATGACGACGGGGATGGGCGCGGCCCTTGGCGGTCGGCGGATCTGACCGCCGCGGGCCTCAGAAGTGGCCTCTCGGGTGCATCTTGGCGTGGAGTCGATCCCGGGAAAGTGGGCCGTCATTGGGGCACCCCAACCGGAGGCGGCATGTATGAGTATATCATCAAAAACAACATCATCCCCGGTTGGCCCGACGCCTACCCAACAGTGCCAGATCGCCTCGATGCCCTTGACGCAGCCGGACTAATATACTGGCCCAAGAAAAAGGGAGGAGTGCCGTGCCTCAAAAGGTATCTGGCATCCACCAAGGGCAACGCGGCCTGCGACGTGATCACCGACATCATACCAGTGCAAACGCACGCCACCGAGCGCACCGGCTACCCCGACCAAAAGCCGGTCTCATTATACGAGCGCATCGTCGCCGCCAGCAGCAACCCCGGCGACCTCGTCCTCGACCCCTTCTGCGGCTGCGGCACCACCCTCGTCGCCGCCCGCACCCTCGACCGCCAGTCCATCGGCATCGACCGCAACGACGACGCCAAGGCGATGATCCTGTGCAATCTCGCCGGCATGAAAAAGGCCGAGGTGGACGAGCTCCGCCAAAAGAGCCAGCACACCGATCCCAACTGGATCGACCGCATCCTCGCCAAGCACGAGGCGCGGTTCACCAACGTGCCGCCGGAGCGCACGGACGACCCCGACGACGCGGTCGCTGACCTGCCGCCGGTCTATCGCTACAAGCAGAAGGCCCTATTCTCCCACGCCGAGATGAAAGACATGCTCTTGGACCAGTGGGGGCTGCAATGCTGGGGCTGCGAGTTCAGCCTGCCGGACGCGCCGCGCAATCGTCAGTACTTTGACTTGGATCACCTCGACCCCAAGTCGGGCACCGGCACCAACCGCCTCGGCAACCGCGCCATCCTGTGCGGCCCGTGCAACCGCCAGAAGTCCGACAAACTCACCCTCGTCGCACTCCGGGACGCCGTCTTCGGCAGCCGCAAGCAGGCCAAGGCCCATCCGATGGATCTCAAGCAGACCAGTGCGTGGGCCGAGGCCAAAGAGAGGGACGCCATCTTAGCCCGCGAGCGCGAAGAAAATCCGCTATTCACCCAGTAAAGCGAGTGACGTAGATTAAAGGTCGCCAACGCACCCAATCCCTTAACCCAACCCCCAAAAGGAGCCATCATGATCCGCAAAGCCTTTGTCATGCAGGTCGATCCCGACCAACACGCCGAATACGAAACGCGCCACAACCCGATATGGCCCGAGCTGGAGCAGACCCTCAAGGAACACGGCGTCCACAACTACTCCATCTTCCTCCACCCAGACACCCACCAGCTTTTTGCGTACGTGGAACTCGAAGACGAGGAACGCTGGCAGCGCATCGCCGCGACGCCGGACTGCCAGCGGTGGTGGACGTACATGAAGGACATCATGGCCACCAACCCGGACGGCAGCCCGCGCGCCCAAGACCTGCGCGAAGTGTTCCATATCGACTGAGTTCGCACGCAGCGCGCATCGTCCTTAGCTTCTACGCGCTCCCTTTTCTGCAAAACTCGGCTGCAAACCATGCACATTTTGGTCATCGGCGCCGGCGCCATCGGCTTCCAGTTGAGCAAGCAACTGAGTCAAGACGGGCACGACATTACCCAGATTGACACCGATCCGAGGCGCGTCAGGCGCGTCAGCGAACAGCTCGACATCATCGTCGCCCAAGGCAATGGCACCAGCTTGCAGGACTTGCGCGGCATGGGCATTGAGCAGGTGGATCTCGTTGCGGCCATGACCACCAACGACGAGGTCAACCTGCTCGCCTGTAGAATGGCCAAGAAGCTAGGGGTCCAATCGGCCATCGCCCGCGTCCGCAACCCCGAGTTCACCGCCCCGGACTTTATCTTGAGCCCCCAAGAGCTCGGCGTCGATCAGTTCATCCACCCCGAGAAGGAAACCGCCGACGCCATCATCCGCCTCATTCGCCAGTCTAGCGCCACCGATTTGGTCGAGTTTTCCGAAGGCAAGCTCGTCTTGCTCGGCACGCGCCTCGACCGCCAGTCCTCCCTGCTCCACGCGCCATTGACCGAGTTGGGGCGGCAGTTTGCCGACCTGCCCATGCGCATCGTCGCCATCCAGCGCAAGCAACAGACCTTGATCCCCCGCGGCACCACCACCCTGCTGCCCGAAGACCGAATTTTCGTCATCAGCGATCCCGACTTCATTCCCTCGGTAGTCCGCTTGACCGGCCACACCGACCACCGCATCGAGGACATCGCCATCCTCGGCGGCGGCCTCATCGGCCAGTTCGTGGCCGCCGGGCTTTCCGCGCAGGTGCGGGTCAAGCTCATCGAAAGCCGCGCCGCTCGTTCCCGGCAAATCGCCGACCAACTCGCCAATGTGCTCGTCATCCAAGGCGACGGCACGGACTACGATCTGTTGGCCGTTGAAGGCTTGGCCGACATGGACGCCTTTATCGCGGTTACGGGCAACGACGAGGTCAACATCATCTCAACGCTCGTGGCCAAGCACCTCGAAGTGCCGCGCGCCATTGCCTTGGTCAACAACGTCGATTACATGCCCATCACCCCGGCCATCGGGCTGGACGCGGTGTTGAGCAAACAGCTCCTGACCGTCAACGCCGTCCAACGCTACGTGCGGCACCAGCGCATCGCCTCCATCGCCAGCTTGCCCGGCCTCGACGTGGAAGCGGTCGAGTACATCGCCCGCGACGGCAGCAAAATTACCCAAAAGCCCCTGATCTCCATTCGCCTGCCCCCCGATTCGATTATCGGCGCGGTCGTCCACGGCGATCGCGTGGTCATCCCCCGGGGCGATACGCGCATCCGCCCGGGCGACAAAGCCGTAGTCTTTGCCCGGCACTACGTCCACGAGGCCGTGCGCCAAATTTTCGGGGGGTAGCTAGGCCATGCGCACGGCCGTTGCATTTCGGGTGCTGGGCGTCCTGCTGACGCTGTTTAGCGTCACCATGTTGGTCCCCGCCGGCGTGTCGCTCCTCTACCGCGACGGCGCGGCCCCGGCCTTTGTGTCGGCCTTTGCCATTACGCTGGTCACCGGCTTGGCCTGCTGGTTGCCCGTGCGCCGGCAGCGCGCTGAGTTGCGGATTCGGGATGGCTTTTTGGTAACGGTCTTGTTCTGGGCGGTCTTGGGCTTGTACGGCGCCTTTCCCCTGATGTTGTCCGAGCAGCCCAACCTGGGCTTTACCGACGCCGTATTTGAGTCCCTGTCGGGCTTGACCACGACCGGGGCCACGGTCGTCGAAGGGCTAGACGACCTGCCGCGCTCCATCTTGTTATACCGCCAGCAGCTCCAGTGGTTGGGCGGCATGGGCATCATCGTCCTCGCCATTGCCGTGTTGCCCATGCTCGGCGTCGGCGGCATGCAGCTTTTTCGCGCCGAGATCACCGGCCCGATGAAGGATTCAAAGCTGACGCCGCGCATCGCCCAGACCGCCAAGGCCCTTTGGTACATCTACTTGAGCTTAACCGCAGCCTGCGCCGCAGCCTATTGGCTGGCCGGCATGGACCCGTTCGACGCCATAGCCCACAGCTTTGCCACGGTGTCCATCGGCGGTTTTTCCACTCACGACGCCAGCATCGGCTTTTTTGACAGCCAAGCCATCGAGCTAGTCGCCGTCTTTTTTATCGCGGTGTCGGGCATCAACTTCACGTTGCACTTTTACGCCTTTCGCCAGCGGTCTCTGCGTCCGTATCGCACCGACCCGGAGTGCCGCGCGTACTGGGCCGTTTTGCTAACCACCGTCCTAGTCGCCGCGCTAATCCTCTTTACCCACGACGAGCACGACGCCAGTGCCTCCCTGCGCTACGGCCTCTTCGCCACGGTGTCCATCGTCACCACCACCGGCTTTAGCATTGCCGATCATTCGGTCTGGCCCGGCGTTCTGCCGGTTTTGTTGTTCCTCGGCTCGTTTGTCGGGGGCTGCGCCGGCTCGACGGCCGGGGGTATTAAAATGATGCGCCTGTTGCTCATTCTAAAGCAGGGGAGCCGCGAGATCACGCGCCTGATTCACCCCAACGCCGTGCTCCCGATCAAGGTGGGGCCGCGGTCGGTGCCCGATCGGGTCATGGAAGCGGTGTGGGGGTTTTTCTCGATGTACGTGCTGACGTTCACGATCATGTTCATCGCCGTGCTCGCCACCGGCTTGGACCTGACAACATCCTTTTCAGCGGTGGCTGCCTGCATCAACAACTTGGGACCGGGCCTTGGGCAAGTCGCCCAGCACTACGGCGACATCAATTCGGTCGCCAAGTGGATTCTGTGCGTTGCCATGCTGATCGGGCGGCTGGAGGTTTTCACGCTCTTGGTGCTGTTCAGCCCGGGGTTTTGGCGCAAGTGAGGTCCGCGGCCATAGCCGCCAACGCTTCCCACAGGTACGCCGCCAAGCTGTACTCGACCCACAGCCGGTACGCGCGCTGCCCATCCTCGCCGCACGGCAGGATCGCGCACGCTGCCTCCGCCACCTGCGCGTACACCATCCGGCCGACCGACGCCCGGGCCAAATCCACCGCACACGCCTGCGCCAAAATGCGGGCGGCCGCGTCGCCGCGCACCACCAAGGTCGCCGACTGCTGCTCCACTCGATACACGCCGGCCGAGGCCGCGTCCAACGCCGCGTTCAGCCGCGTCCAGCACTCGTCTTGGGGCTGGCATTCCAAGATCAGCTCGCCCGCGCCCACCCGCGCCAAAACCCCGGCCGCACCCACCGGCCGCGTGTCGTATATCCGCGCTGGCAGCGCGAGCGCGTGCTGCTCGGCCCACTCAACCAAGCGCGGCCCTTTGGCCCCGACCTTGACCGTATCCACCGGATGGTGCAAGGCGGCCTGCACCGCCGCCGGCGCGTCGGCCACGAGCTGGGCGATGGGGCTTTGGCGCATCGCGGTCATAAGCTCCAGCCTTCGGACAGCACTTCGGCTTGGGCCAGCACGGTCTGGGTGGCGTTTTCTTGCTGGTCCGGCGGGTAATCCACCACCAAGCCGCCCGGCTTGTCTTTGAACACGCGGTTGACTCGGGCAATGGCCTGCATCAGTCCGTGCCCGCGCATGGGCTTATCCACGTACATCGTATGCAGGCTGGGCGCGTCAAAGCCGGTCAGCCATAGATCGCGCACCAGTACGATGCGGAATGGGTCGGCCTCGTCGCGGAACCGCTTGGCCAAGGCTTCCCGCCGGGGCTTGTTGCGAATGTGCGGCTGCCATTGGAGCGGGTCGGACGCCGCGCCGGTCATCACCACCTTGACCGCTCCCTGCATGTCGTCCTCGCTGTGCCAGTCCGGGCGCAGGCGCACCAGTTCGCGGTAAAGCGCGATGCAAATGCGGCGGCTCATGCAGACGACCATGGCCTTGCCCTCCAACACGGCCAAGCGGTGCCCAAAGTGCTCTACGATGTCTCGGGCGATCAGCCGCACGCGCTGGTCCGCGCCGACGATGGCCTCTAGCTGGGCCCAGCGGGCCTTGAGCTTTTCCTTGCGCTCGATTTCCTCGCCTTCGGTGGCCTCTTCAAAGCCCGGGTCAATGCGTGGCCGCTCCCCTTCGTCAAGGGTCAGTTTGGCGAGGCGGCTCTCGTAGTAAATCGGCACGGTCGCCCCGTCTGCAACCGAGCGTTGAATGTCGTAGATGCTGATGTAATCGCCGAACACCGCGCGGGTGTTGGCGTCCTGCTGCTCAATGGGGGTGCCGGTGAAGCCGACGAAGGAAGCCTGCGGCAGGGCGTCGCGCAGATGGCGGGCGAACCCGTCGATGAAGTCGTACTGGCTGCGATGCGCTTCGTCGGCAATGACTACGATGTTGCGTCGGGTGGAAAGCGTCGGATGGGCGTCGCCCTTTTCTGCGGGCAAGAACTTCTGAATGGTCGTAAAGACTACGCCGCCCGCTTCGACCGCGAGCTTGCGGCGCAGATCGGCTCGGCTGTCGGCTTGCACTGGCGGCTGGCGCAGCAGGGCTTGGCAGCGCGCAAACGTGCTGAAGAGCTGGTCGTCGAGGTCGTTGCGGTCGGTGAGCACGACGACCGTTGGATTCTCCATGGCCGGCTCGCGGATGACGGCTCCCGCGTAAAAGGCCATGGTCAGGCTCTTGCCCGACCCTTGGGTGTGCCAGACGACGCCAATGCGCCGGTCGCCGCGCTCGCCCCCGGGACGCTGGCCTGCTTCGTACTGCCCTTGTGCCTCAGCGGCGCGCTCGTCCGCCTGCTGCACGGCTCGCAGGGTCTCGCCCACGGCCACTCGCACCGCGTGGAACTGGTGATAGCCAGCCATCTTCTTGGCGAGCACACCGCCGCCGCTGTCTTCAAACGCGATGAAGTCGCGCACGAGCTCGAGAAAGTGCCGCGGCTCAAATACGCCTTTAATCAGCACTTGCAGCTCGGGTAAAGAGGCCGGTGCGAGTGCTTCGCCGGCCACCGTGCGCCACGGCTTGAACCACTCCCACCCGCTGGTCAGCGTCCCGACTCTCGCCGCGACCCCGTCCGACACCACCAAGACCTCGTTCATGGCAAATAGAGCGGGCAACTCGGCCCGGTAGGTCTGAAGCTGTTGCCAAGCGGTTCGGATGGTGGCGTCTTCGTCCGCCGGGTTCTTGAGTTCGATTAGTGCCAGCGGCAGGCCGTTGACGAATAGCGCGATGTCGGGACGACGGGTGTATCGGTTCTCAGTGACCGTGAACTGGTTGACCGCGCGCCAGTCGTTGGCGGCTGCGTCGTCAAAGCTGACAACCCGCGCTCGCGCCCCGCGAATTGAACCGTCGCTCGCTCGGTATTCGACCGGCACACCGTTCACCAGCATCAGGTGGAAGGCGCGGTTGCGCGTTTCGAGGGTTGCGCCCTCTGGGCGGGTCAGCTTGCGGCGGGCGTCGTCGAGCGCGCTGGCGGGTAGCGCGGGATTCAGCCGGGCCAAGGCGTCCCGCAGCCGTTGCTCCAAGACGACCTGACCGTAGTCGGTGCGCTCGGCCACGGCCGCGCCGGAGGCCATCGTCCAGCCGAGGCTTTCGAGATAGGCGAGGGCCGCGTCTTCGACGGTGGCTTCCTTCACACCCACACCGCTCATGCCGGAACCACTATATGAACAATACCCCGCTCGGCCGGCACTATCGACTCGTCAAACGAACCATCCTGTGCAGGAAGCCCGTCGGCATATCGCCTTGACTCAACGTGGTAGAAGTTTCTGAGAATGAAGTCGATAAACCAGAAGGGAGTCATTGGGGCCGTCACTGGAATTCGACAGTGCTCGTATTGGCCCAACGAGAGATGGGACTTGGGATGCACCAACTCTGGGTGGGACTCGCTCCGAACATCATAGTCAAAACGCACCGGAAACGGAACGATATTCTTGGCGATCACGTCCGCATAGATTTCGTCATCTTGATAAATGTCTGGATTGTTTTGAAACTCTTCAAGATGAGGCGCGGGGAAAAATGCAAGCCGGTGGCGTTGAAGCGTTCCGTCGGCGAATGCGTACATCATCTGAATCAGTGCTCCGTCAAGCATTTTCACGTTATATGCTTCTCCTTGAACAAGGTGCTCATAAATCTCTTTATACGGAAGGTTCTTTAAGGCGATAGACAGGTATTCAGCATTTTGGAACGTGACTTCTGAAAGGCCGCCGCTGATTGGCCTTTGAAACGCAAAGTACTGAGCATCAGTGAGACTTTCCTCTACCAAGTATTTGGTAAGTTCGTTAATTTGCTTTACGATTTGGCTGGGAGTCGGCATGTAGGTAGTCATTTGCTCTGTAGCAAAATTGCTCTCAATCTATCAAGTGTCTCCTCATCCAGATCTTCGAGGTAAACCTCGCCGGATTCGAGTTCCGTAACTAGGCGATTCAAATTCTCTCCTCTATTCTGTAGTCGTTTACGATCTTCCGCTGTCATATCCCGGTGAATGATTTGGAGTTGTTCGCGTTGCTGCTTTGTCGGATAGGTAAATTGCAGTTCAAAATTTTTCTC
The DNA here is from genome assembly GCA_965242865.1 of Candidatus Latescibacterota bacterium. GTDB lineage: Bacteria > Latescibacterota > UBA2968 > UBA8231 > UBA8231. The sequence continues at coordinate 666,707 of CBDETK010000013.1, read as the reverse complement.
TTTTAATTTGTCGTACTCTTTTTTTAATTCTTCCATACTACTCCCGATACCAAGAACGCGAACCCATGCTTTACTCCTCGTGATCGCCGTGAAAAGCCGATTGCGAACGCTCGCCAGATCCCGAGTCGTCTTGTGACAGTCTTGAGCATTAATAACATAAACCATCCCGGCCTCATTGCCTTTAGCCCGATATATTCCGGTGAAAGTAATGGAATCCCTATCTTGATTAAAGAAAATATCAGGCTCAGTATCGACTCCAGCGATATGAGAGTTGATACCCATATCCAGCAAGCGAGCGCGTATTGGCCCGACAGCCTCTCTCGTCTTGAGAGGATCGGGGTTGATGACGATAATATCATTATATCGCAGTTCATCTTTCTCTAAATTCGCCTTAATCGAGTTTGTTAGCCAATCGGCTTGTTCCGCTGCGCTGTCAAAGGACCGAAATTGTATCAAATCGTCTATGGACGAATGATCTTCAAGGAACTTAGGGCTCGTTTCCTCCGATCTAGTGAGAACCACCGGCGAGCCTTCCTGTAACTCTCCGCCCTGTAGCTGATAACCGATTTCCTTCCATAGCTGCGCGTACTCAAACATTTGGATAAGGCCCGTCTCGCCGGAGTGAGGTGGTTTTCTGTATATGCCAAATCCAAGTGCATGCGCTGTGACCAAAACGGGACGCGAATTGCGATAGCATTTTTCCAAGATGATGTCGTGTTGTTCCCTAGCTTTATTTCTCTTGTCAAATCGTACTCTAGGAGATCCATCCGCTCTGTTGCCAAAAATCTCTACTGGTGAAGGTAGCGAACCGCCGAAGAGGGTCTGTAGCTCATCATAGGCGTAAACCAGCCTCTTGGGATCGCGAAGCAATGAATAACAAAGTTTCAGAAATTCTGGCGAAAAATCCTGCGCTTCATCTATGAGTAGGGCATCGTAGATTTGCTTGCTCTTGTAAGTCTGACCCAGAGCGTGTTTGCATACTTTGGCAAATTCTTTTCCTAGGCCGAACACATTTCTCGCCATTCCAAAATCGAAGTATTCAATATTGTTTTCATGGCAAAACTCGTAATAAATTCCGTCATCGTCGCCACCCCGTGGAGACCCCCAAGCATGGATAATCCGCAGATGATTCCAGTCTGGCTCCTCCCCCGTCTGTTCAATGACGAAGTTGTTGATCAGGCGCCGGAAATACGCCTTGAGAGAACGGGTATTGAACGTGACCCCGATGCGCCACTCGGGATGTTTGGCATATAGATAGGCTGCCTTCAGTGCCAAGACAATGGTCTTGCCCGAGCCCGCTAGACCACGAATTCGTTGTACCCCTTCGACGGTTTCGATAAAGGCTTTGCTCTGTCTATGATCCAGCGTGGCAATCGACTCTTCCAGTCTTTTCAACTTATTGCCTTTGGAGTTTTCTTTTTTTACTATTCGCTTCGTTCTGCTCGTGCGGATCGTGGTAATGCTCTCAATCGCCGCTAGCGTTCTTTTATATATTCTCTCATCTCGATCTTCCCACGTGATCTTTTGTAGTTGGTCCATCAGGGAAGAACCGTTCACGAGCGGATAATCACTTTGATCATACGAGCTTAGGTTAGGGACAGCCGGAGCAAACGAAATCGCATGAATCACAATGCGGAGAACCCGACGCTGCATAAGATCGCGATGTGTCTTGAGCCGGGCATCGAGCTTATTAGCCGCGTCGTCCTGTCGCAGGCTGTAATCGCCTATCTCGGTTCCCTCAACGAGATCGAATAGAACGATTCCCTTGTCTGCGGACACCAAGATAGCATCGGGAGAATATGGCCCTGTGGGCGTACTGATGATTGGATAGCCGATGAATAACTGGCCGGACAAGGCAGTCTGACTCGACATGATTTCTACTAACTCATCGCTAGCCCCAGGCTTGCTGTTCGTTCCTTGAACGATCTCAATGGTCATAACTGCTCCTCCACTCGGATTCGGATACCGTAACTGTAGATGCTCACATCTCTAATGAGCAATGATACAACCCTTCCCAAGACATGGGCTATTCGTCCTCGTCCAGCGCATCCTCATTCAGGATGACATCTGCAATGCGCGGGTTCAGCAATCGCCAGCGTTGGCCGGTGTGCTCTAGATCGCCCTCCATGACGAGCAGCGATTTCGTCTCGTGCGCCTGTATGGCTCGCTCGTAATCGGACTGTTTCAGAACGGCTACGACTGCTTGGTTTTGCCCGTCGATGGATGCCCGCAGGGCAATGGTTCCTTCCGTATCCGTCGCGGTGCGTTTCAGCCCCTGCACGACGCCAAACAGGCGTATATCCAGTCGCAGTTCGCGCTTGCGAAATGATCGGGCGGCTTCGCGCAGAATCGGCACATCGTGCGAAGCAAAGCGCACGACGTTCCGGGCGGGCTTCATCGGATGGGTGCGCGCCCAAACCAGACTGATGTCCAAGGTTGGGAACGGCTCGATTAGCTTGACGAGTGCCTCGCACAAATTGGCACTCACTCCACGCGCTACGGCTTTCGAGAAAGCACCAGCGTCTCCGCCAACCGTTTTTTCGGTCGCCTCGCGGGTCGCTGCCAGCGCATCCGCCAGACGCCTTGTCACCTGTCGCTCAAGGGGAGAGATAACGGGACTCAACAGCGTAATGACGAAGCTACCCTGCTCGGTTTGCCCTAAGCGAACTCGGCTCAGGTAGTCCCTAGCCTTTCTGTTGGCTCCCGCACGATAGAGGGGCTGTGGCCCTTGGAGCGAGCAGGCGGCCGCGAGGATCATGTCGCGTGCGCCACTTATGAGATCGATCCCATCGTTTACTGCCACGCTGCCGCTGTCGTCACTATCAACCGCCCGGACCCGGATCACGTCGCGATCTGCAGTCACCAAGTCGCGGTAGAGGGTAAGTTCGTCCGTATCGGCGACCTTGGCGAAAATTTCAATGACCATCGAGACGACTAGGGCGTAATCACCCAAGTGTGCAGTTCGCGGCAGAATGATCTCGGGAAGCCCCTCGCCCGTAAATACATCGGAATGCTTGCCATAGGTATCGACCTTAGTCCAGCCTGCCGCACGAGCGTACGCAGACAACGCCGCAGGAGAAACCGCAAGCAAGGCTTTCTTGTCTTGGATACTGACTTTCATCGGCTCCCTCCTCTTCTAGATTGTTCCATTAGCGTCCGCAAACTTTCGATGTTGAACAGATTCTCTTCGGGGATGCGGACGGTAACAGACGACTGGTTAGCGGTCTCTTCGTATCCTTGCAGATTGAGCCAATAGGCCCGATGTCTCAGTATGAGTTCGTCTTGGGTAATCGTCATCCATTGTTGTTCCTCTTTCGGCAAGTCGAGCACCACGAGTAGCCGAAGGATTTGGACTTCTATACGCAGGTCATTGTAATTTTTGATGCCCAGCGGGAAGTGCAGGAACCCGTCACGCGACCGTTTCAAGTTGACGGTAGCTTTCAACTGCAAATCAAGCAGGGGCCGCATCTTACCACCGGCGCGGATACACAGATCAACGCTGTCTCGATCCTTGTTGAGAACTTCAGTGGCATAACCGGCACGCGCCGCCACTGCCTGTGCATAGACGAGGGACAGAGCTTCTTTCTGGTCAGGAACCGTCAGCAATGCGTCGGTCATGCAATGGCCTCCGCCATTTTTTTAGCACTTTTCATGTAGAGCCTCGCAGTTAGATTCGCGGCGGTCTGGAACTTCGAGATTAGCCTTTAGTCCCACGAACGTTCTGTCTTTTTTTCGAGCAAATAAAATAGCTGGTGAGCCGTCAGTATCCCAATCAATGCAGATTTATAATCGAACTTAGACGGATCCGCAACACCATGTGCAATACTATGTCTGGAAACTTCGATATTCTCTGAGCTAGGATCGAAACTTGCAAAATAGACATCACGGAGATAGGCAGCAAAACGACGAGGTAAGAGTAGGCATTTATCATTTTCTATTTTGGTAGCCACTGCTAACTCCGTCATATCTTCGAATCTAGGAGGCCGTTGAGTGTCAAAAATACTATGATGAGTGCGTAAAATTCCTTCTATCCGGGGGAACAACAACGCGGTGCAACTCACAGGATCATAGTTTTGGAACCGTTCGACAGCAAGTTCAAGAAGCTTAAAGTGAGGTCGGAACGAAGGGTGTTTATGCCAACTTTCTAGCATTTGTGGAACGCGGATCTTAGTTTCGGAAACAATGTCATCGAGGTTTTCGTCTGGGTCCCAACTAGATCGGATATGATTTATTAAGGCATCGATCTTTTCATTACTAAGCCCCACAAATGGAAACCATTTTTTGGAAAACAGGGCATCCCATTCATCCTCAGAGATGCTAAACCTTTCTTGAAATAGCACCTGTCCATACATCTGTCCCAAAACTGCGGCTATGTCGTACTGGCGCGGCTGTGGATCTGGAAGTGTGGGGCCAAAATCAAAAAAAAGTCCCTTTCGCCAGCGAACGGAAAATATAAATAAGACGCCAGCATCGTCAGGTATTTGTATATCAAATTCGACACTCTCTATATCAGCGATGTCATCTTTAGAGATGTATTCTCCTGCTTCAATTGACCTTGCTGAACGAACTTTCAGACGTAAATCTAGTTCATTCACGTAAACATATGTTTTACCGTCACGATGGCAAATAGCTAGCATGTGGTCTATTTGCGATGGGAGGATATGAGACGGCAACCGTTGTAGAATATTATCGGTTGCTCCTTCGAGCTGTTGAATGAAGTGTCCCCCGTCCTCAGTCGATGTGAATTCACGGTACACAAGATCGACATGTTCACCGGCACGGGCGGATGTACGAGCATAACCAGCTAGTCGATTTCCAAGGTCAATTTCAAATGGCATTTCTAGCTCCTCGAACTAGGATTGTGTGCTTCGTTTGGTTTTAGATACAGTCTCAAATCGGTCGAATTCAATCAAGTTAATCTTGTCTCGGACAAGATCGGCCAATTATTGTCAAATCGCCCCCAACCCGATTGCCAGGTTTAAGCAACTTTATATGCGGCTGATAATAATGGGATCCGAAGCAGTTCCTCCACGACGTAGTAGGATGTCGTTTACCTACTACCTGTTGAGCCTCTAACCGATAGGCACTTTTCCGCAATTGTTGTATCTCATTAATCGCCTGATTGCGCTTTGTAAGCCGGATTCCCACGGATCGGCTACCCGGTACTAGTTCTGTTCTCGGATTCTCACCACCGGGGGCCAAAACCATAAAACGAGTTTCATCCGTGTTTGCGATAACGCGGACTAGGCTAGTACCCTCCATCAACCCAGGGAGAGGTCTCTTTCCGTGGTAGACGGTCAGATGCATCCATTTTTGGATTGCACCTTTTCGGACCCCGAGCTCATCGAGCAAAAATCTCGAAATCTGCTCTTCACAATCGCCTGAAACCCAGAGGATGGCGTTTACTTCATATTTATTCGCAGTAGTCATTACTGTGGCCCTACCCTCATTTCTCCCGACACCAGCTTAGGCAGCAGCGCGACACGCAGGGCGGCGAGGGTGCGGGATTCTGCTACGTTTGACCGGATCCGCCTATCAAATTGTAGAGCAAACATTCCGAACGCATCAACTACGTCTGAGGTAGGCTCTATCGTTGGCATTTCTTCAAACTGCTGCTTGTTAATGGCTCCGAATACTGTTCCCGTATGCTCGTATTGCTGAATCGCTCTTTGTAAAGCCCCGGCTGCGTAGTACGTGAACGAACTAGACCCCAACTTGTGCCGGAGGGCTGCGACCCCTCGGCCAATGCAGCATTGCTCCCAAGCCATGTTGATGTCGCCGACAGGGGCTCGGACACTGACTAGCGTATCCTCGGGCTGGGCAATCCGAGCTGGGGCCGTGCAGAACTTTCGATTTTCAGGATACCGGAAGCCAAAATCGGTTCGACCTTGAAAGAATGGCAAGCCCTCACCGTGTTCATTGTAAGTACTGCTTGGAGGTGATTGTCCCATCGTCAGATAGAAGCACTCCCCCACCGTCTCAACCTCCCACCCCTCCGGCACCTCCCCCAACTCCGATTCCACCAGCCGGTCGGGAAACAACGCCGCGACCTCCGGCGGCAATCCGGTATCCCGCCCCTCCATCTTCGCCCGCGTCGGCCCGAAATCGACGAACCAGTCCTTGAAAATGGCTCGCGCCATCTCCTCCAGCGTTTCGTTCATGCGCCGGTTGAGTTCAATTTTGTCGTCGAGGGTGCCGAGGATGTGGGCGATGGCATTGCGTTCTAACTTGGGAGGCCACCATAAACGAAGTGTCTCTAAGTCTTTCTTTGTAGCGTTTCCAAAGACGGATCCATTACCCTCAATAACGTTCCAAGTTGGCTCTATATGCCGAAGGTAAAACTCAATATATCGGGCGTCCGATTGAATACGGGGCTTGATAATCGCTAATCCCCGACCAGTAGCACATTTCCTGTCCGCAATGTTCACACGGCCAATTGGAGCACGTACGCTGAACAGAATGTCTCCCGGTTGTGCAATCCGAGAAGGGGCCGAGCAGAAAACTCTCGGCGATGGGAGACGATAGTTGAAGTCCTTAACACCCTGAAAGAATGGAAGGCCACCGCCGATTTCATTGTAAGTCGTCCCTGGCGGCGATTGCCCCATAACCAATTCGGCAATATCCCGTAGCTGTATCGCCCCCCACCCACTCTCCGTACTTTGCGCCTTCTCCATCAACACCACATAATCCTGCTCAATGTGCTTTCGGAACCGCTCAGGCACATCGTCCCACACGAACAAGTCCACCCGAAACGGCAGATTGCTTTCCTCAAAGGCTTCCCTGAGATCGAAGACCCGACTGTTTTGCTCTGGCGTTGTGAATACCACCATGTCAAGGTCGGATTGGGGACGTGCAGTCCATTTGGCGCGGGAGCCGTACACCCAAGCAGTCGTGTTTGACAGATGCCTTTCTAGGAGCGAGAGAACCGTCTCACGCTGCTCATCGGTGATGTCAATAGCAGGTTCTATTCCCATGTCTCCCCCGTCATGGTCTGGTAAACAGACTTACCCGTGAGTTCCATGTACAGCGCATCCGCGCAAAGATCGAGGTCATCGTCCCAAGCTATGGCTCTGTGGGAAGTTATATGCACCTTCTCGAAATATCCCGGCTCGTCCCAAACCTTGAATACGCCCTTCCCGGCGAGTTGCGACAAGTCTATCTCACCGGCGACGCCATCTGCAAATCGCAGCCAAATGCGGTAGCCGGCTCGTGGATGGACTTCGGTCGGTCGATTCATGGTGTTGCCTCCTTATCCCAGTCCTCCCCCTGCAAAACCACATACTCCCGCTCAATCTCCCGATGAAAGCTCTCCGGCAGCCCGGCCCAATCGTGCGCCTGCACAATAATAGGGACATTCGACTCCTCCAACGCCTCAGTCAGATCCAGCAGTTGACCGCTAGGTATCCGCTGCAAGTCCGGCCCCCTGAGCACCAAGTCCAAGTCACTGCCCTCGTGGCTTCTGCCGTTGACGCGGCTGCCGTAAGCCCACACTTCCACGCCGGGCACATGCTCGCGCAGCAGGGCCTCAATCTGCTCCCGGTAGCGGCGCGGCAAATCCAGCCGCTCAGTCATCCTCCCCCTCCGTTATGACCTGAACTAATTCCTTGGCGTCGGTGATGAATTGAGGCGCCAGCGCCAGCGTCGCCTCCGCAAAGTCGGCGCCGTATTGGTGCGCCGTGTCATTGCGGTGGTCGCGGTATTCCAGCCAACGCTCGCAGCTCTCAACCGAGATTAGCCCGTGCTTTGCGGCGTGGCGAAACAAGTTTTTGAAGGTTAGCTGGTCCGCCTGCCGATTGCTGGCGAAATAGGGCCTGAGCCGTTTTTTCAACAAACTGCCGCTTTGCTCCAAGATCAACTCAAATTCCTTGACGCAAGCGGTGCGGAAGATGTCGTACCAGACATGGTCCTCGTCGTACTGTGGCAACTGCTCCAACGCCGTCTCTAGGACGCGGATGCAGCGCGTGAGGAAGTCCGTGTTGATGTGCATGTTTTACTGCCGATCTCCGTACATCTCCGTGATAAGGCCGCCATCAATCGAGACCATCGGCGACAACGGCAGCGAGATCGCTCCAGTCTTCGCGGTCAGCCGCCATGGCGCGATAGGTCTCTTGCCAAGCGAGCTTGTTCTTTTTGTTGCTGTGCAGAAAAACGCCTTCTTCGGTTTCTTCAAGGACGAGAGAGTCTCCCCAGCCGTATTTCTGCAACAGGGCCTTGGGAAGCCGAATGCCCTTAGAGTTGCCGATGGCGATCACTTTTACGTCTCTGGTTGCCATTGCTTTATCCGCGTTCAGTTCCTGTTCGACGAAAGGTACAGTACGGTACGCACGACGCTCATGCCGCAAGTTCCTCCCGTACCTCCTCCCGCTGGCTCCACATCACTGGCCTCACGTCGTAGCTCCGTAGAGCATCCAGTGCCGCCTGATGCACCGCTTGCTCTGAGTCATTCAGCAGTGCATATACACGAGATTCAGGGGTGCGTACCTCCTTCGTGTCAACCCATGAGAGAACCACAGCCTGAGCAGCGGAGCGATCTGGTCGGTTGATTGTCTTGATGACGCGCTCCGGTTGCTGCCGAGACTTTGGAATTACGAAATCGAACAGGTGGTCGTACCCGGTCTTTCCGGTAAACTTCACCTTGGGGGTATATCGAATATCATGCACATCCAGCCAAGCAACGACATCCTCGTAGAACAGGCTTGCCACCATAGGCACCGCCAGATAGAACATATCATTAACGGCGAGCATTGCTTGGACGAGATTGTGTTTACGCAGCGAGAAATTGCCAGCCGACGCATGGACCTGCAACGCATTGCCATCCTTCTTCACACCGAAGCCATTGAGTGTCGTCTTGAGCAATTCTCGGCGCTTACGGCTATCGAGCTTGCAGCCGCTTTGCTTCAGGTCATCAATGACATATCCATCGTCCGTCAATAAAAATCCCTCATTGACCTTCTTGACGTAGATCTGTACATAGTCGTTGTGTCGGTCGAGATAGGGCGTTGTGATTTCGACCCATTGGTCGATTTGGTTCAAGACGGTCTTGTCCTTGAGCCAAACATGATAGGCATCCAGCAGCTTCTGAATATCCTGCATCATGTGAAAAGCCCCCGATCTATGTAGGGCGGCAAGACTACGGATTCTCCCCCCACTGGGAAGTTAGCCAGATCATCTGTTGCGCGGTGTTTCTCCATCGCTATTAAAGCGTCCGCTTCTGCTTGAGTAAGAAGGATGTCCACCATCTGATTTTCAGCCCTTTACTAAATGTCCTGAAGCGTTCAATCGCTCGGAGCTTCTCCTAAAGAGAATGTACGTAACGTCAAGCCAGCCGACGCGCTCCTTGCGCGCCTCACGGCTCTAGGGCGCGATATTCCACCAGCGCAGACCGGCCCACAATATCGACAATACACACCCGTCGTTCTCTGCCATCCGCGTCCGTCAGACGCAACTCTTCTCCGACAATGAAGTGAACCGGCTGCGGCTCGCCTTGGTTAATGGCGATGTTGGAAGCGTATAGGTAGGTCCGGTCGTGGGTATCCAAGATGGGATTTAACCGCCCCGTCAAACCCGGAATGTGGCCGGTCGCCTCTGGAAAAATGACCGCACCGCCCTCGGGTAGAGCCTCAAGTTCGACCGCGAGTGCGCCTCGGCTCGGCACCCACTCCCGTTCTACGTGCGCGGCGTACCCAACAGCGGCAACAAATACCGTCATGGGAAGATGCGTGGTGTGTAGATCAATGGCCGCCTCGCCATTTTCGTCGGTGGTCTCGCGCTTCCACGTCTTGTTCGGAAAAAGAGCCAATACATCGGCATTCGGTAGGGGTTGGCCTGCGCACCACACGGTGATCACTGCGCGGGCCGGCGTCGATTCCAGCGAAGCCGAGGGGATGGTCACGCACAGTTCGGCATCCGCGATGAGCCGAAACTCGGGGAAGGAGCCGCTGAGTTCCCGGGTGGCCCGCCGCATGATGGGAACCCCGTCCCCGCGTCGTTCCATGATGTACAACCGCCCCCCGGCCCCCTTGATACCGGAGGCAGGAACTCGGCCGAGCAATGAAGTCAAAAGTTCGTTCCGCGTCGCCTGCCGGTGCGGCATATCTTCTACCGTCAGGTTGTTCGGCAGTGAACCCGGCGATTGGATCTCGACCCGATCCTCAAACATTGAAAGACGGATCCTGCTCGCTTGAATCGAATAGTCGCGGTGCGCCACGGCGTTGACCACCGCCTCAAACAGGGCTTCTTCGCTGTATTGAGGCAGTTCCGCCCGCGCCGGCGTCTTGTGCGCGGCAACGCGCATGTTCCGCACGATAAAGGCCACTGCTTCGGCGATTTGCCGTTGCAGGGGGCCGCCAATGGTTTGGGCATCAACCTGCCCCGTAGTGCGATCTTGGCCCCGATAGCAAGTAGCGGTGATGCCGGCGTTTTTTAGCCACTCCTCCGGGGCCGCACTGCACAACAACACCCCGGCCACAGTAGCTCGCCGGACGCCGTTCTCTCCTCTGGCCAGCAATCCCATCTTCTCCAATGCCGCTGGGGGATCGGCCGCGCTTTCAGTGCTCAACAGCGGCTTCCACAGCCCTTCGTCCAGGGTGCGGAACCCCGTTTCCGGTACTGGTTGCTCGTCGAACCAGAGGAAGCGCGCTTGTCCCCGCCGCTGCGCTAGGCGCAGCCGCTCGTCGCTCGTCATCCGGCACTTTGAGCTGCCGACCCGGTGGTAGCTGCCGCCGGGGCTGTCGTGTTGGGCATGACCTTGCGGCACTGCGACCAGCAGCAGCGGACAGTCGTCTAGGAGGCGTCGAAGGATCGTAGGCCGAATCGGTGGCTTGATCGCATCGGTGCAGAGGTCCACCAACAGCCGCTCGAGTGCGTCCATTTGTTCACGCGACATACCTTGAGTTGCGCCGGTGTCGGTAACGCCGCAGAGCAGGACGCCGCCGTCGGCGTTGGCAAACGCTGCGATCTCGTCGGCCAAATCATTGCGGCTCGGGCTTTTGGGCCGATTCCCGGAAAACTCGATCTGCTTAAATTCCCATTGGCTATCCTCGCCTAAGCGAATTTGGCGTACGATCTCTTGGTCGGTGTAGTTCATGGATCGTCTCCAAATCCGAGTGCCTTCAGATTCGCCCCAACCGCCGCGTCCAGCCTTTGCCCCTCGGCCTGCTGCACGCGCCATTGCGCCGCCAGCCGCTGCATCTTTTCGGCGAAAGGCTCGCCGTCGTCCGCTTGCACCGCGGCCCCCACGTAGCGGCCCGGCGTGAGGACGTAGCCGTGCTTGCGGACCTCTTCTAGCGACGCGCTCTTGCAAAAGCCGGGCACATCTTCGTAGTCGCCCGCCCCTTCTCGGCCGCGCCAAGCGCGATACGCACCCGCGATGCGGGCGATGTCGGCTGGGGCAAAATCGCGGTGGGTGCGATCCACCATCCAACCCAACTTCCGCGCGTCAATAAACAAAATCTCGCCCCCCTTGCGTCGATTGCGCGACAAAAACCACAGGCAGGCCGGTATCTGAGTGGAGTAGAAAAGCTGGCCGGGCAGCGCGACCATGCAATCCACCAAGTCGACCTCGATCAAATTCTTTCTAATCTCGCCCTCGTGCGACTGGTTGGACGACATGGAGCCGTTGGCCAACACAAAGCCCGCCGCGCCCGCCGGCGCGAGGTGGTGAACGATGTGCTGCACCCAAGCGAAGTTGGCGTTGCCCTTGGGCGGGGTTCCGTACTGCCAGCGCTGGTCGTCTTGCAGTCTCTCGCGGCCCCAATCGGAGATATTGAACGGCGGATTGGCGAGGATGAAATCGGCCTTCAAATCGGGGTGGCGGTCGTTGTGGAAGCTGTCGCCGTGGGCGATTTGGCCCTCAATGCCCCGGATCGCCAAGTTCATCTTGGCCAGCCGCCACGTGGTGTAGTTGGACTCCTGACCGTAGATGGAGAGGCCCGCGCGGCCGCTGTTGCCGTTGCCCGAAGCATGGGCTTCGATGAATTCCACCGACTGGACGAACAAGCCCGAGGAGCCGCAGCAGGGATCGTACACCCGGCCCCGATAAGGTTCCAGCATCTCGACGAGGAGCCTGACCACGCTGCGCGGGGTGTAAAACTCGCCGCCGCGCTTGCCTTCGGCGCTGGCGAACTGAGAAAGGAAGTACTCATACACGCGGCCCAACACATCCTTGGAGCGCGCCTCGGCGTCGCCCACGGTGATGTTGCTCACGAGGTCTATGAGCTGTCCAAGGCGCTGCGCGTCCAAGACGAGACGGGCGTAATCCTGGGGCAGCACCCCCTTGAGGGCGGGATTGTCGCGCTCAATGCCGGCCATGGCCTCATCTACGACTGGGCCGATGGTGGGTTGCCGCGCCTGCTCCTTGAGACGGGACCAGCGGGCCTCAACCGGCACCCAGAAAATGTTCTCGGCGCGGTATTCGTCCGGGTCCTCGGGATCGGCCCCTTGGCTGCGCGCGGCTTCCAGCCGGGCACGCGCTTCCTCAAAGGCGTCGGAGATGTACTTGAGAAAAATGAGGCCGAGGACGACGTGCTTGTACTCGGCCGCGTCCATGCTACCCCGCAGCGCGTCGGCCATCTGCCACAGCTCGGCCTCGTAGCCGGTGGTGGCCCCGTTGGTGTTGGAAGTTGTCGTCATGGTTTGCATCCTCTCGTTAAAAAATTAATACACCGGCAGGCGGTTGCCCACCGCCCCGAAAAAGCCATCGACGATGAGCCAAACGCCGGCCGCGACGATCTGGCCGAGGGAGCTTGCGTCAGTTGAGAGCATAGCTGATCTTCTGTTTGCGAGAGGTCAAGCGAGCGGCGGCGGCGGTAGGGACATAGTTTTTGGCAGGGAATTATTAGCTTTGCAAAAACGCAGGCTTATATTATGGCAAATTTAGCCGGGAGGCAAGCGGGTGTTCATAATGAGTGAAGAACTTTTGCAAACTTCGAGTATCCTCATCGGGCGATATACGTATCATCGCCTTGGGGCTTCTACCTTAACCCAGCTAAAAAGAGCGGGAATCGTCTCTGGCCCGCTTCCGAACCGCCTCAAAAACAAAAGGCCCGATGGGTTAATTACTCTCGGCAAAGGCGCCGTAAAAGCGTGTATTGAATACAAGACTTCTACGGAGCTATCTACCGAGTCCCAGATCAAAAGAGCAATCGATCAAGAGCTAGAAGTTGCAAGGCATTTTTGTAACCTGCTGATCGTCACCGATGGCGGGAAAACCTTGTGGGTCAACCCACATACGGGAAATCTCGTAAAATCCGATTCACTACCAGTATTCAATGCGAAGACACTTATCGACGGGACCATTTCAGCCGAACAATTACAATGCCTAGAACAAGCAATTGACCAAGCGGATCATTCGCTATCTTCTACCAACGACGAGTTGAGCAGCCCGACGCTGATTGATCCCTCACAACTCGCCCACACGATCTGGCAAAAAATCTGGATCAACACGGGCAAAGAACCAGAAAAATGCCTGTATAACGTAGTCGAGCTATTTGTCTTTAAGTTTCTTTCCGACCTCTCCGTACTGAAAGCGCACGAAAATTTCGCCTACGTATATGACCTTAGCAAGTCGCCCGGCCCGGTCGCGGCCTTGACGAACTATGCTCGAATAAGCCGTCTAGCTATTCGCAATCTATTCCCAGAAGGAACGGACGGGACTACGATCATAAACGGCACGATTTTCGTCAATGAACAAGGCGAGCCCAATGTATCCCAAGCCAGGCTATTTTGTGAAGTTTTAGGCGACCTGCAAGACTTTGATCGAGAATACGGGTCCTTCAAATACATTCAGCGGCAGTTCAAAATGAGGCTCTACGAATCATTTCTCCGGCAAGGGGCAGGATTGCGTCATTTGGGCCAGTACTTCACGCCGCGGAATGTCGTGCAAGCCATCGTAAAAATGTCAACGGCTAATTCGCTGGCACCCGGTGCCTCTTTGTGCGATCCTTTTTGCGGTGTGGGTGGCTTCTTGTTGGAGGCAATCATTGAAAGTCCCCGGTTAATGGCGCAATTCAGGCCGCACAATGGAGTCGTAAACCCGCAGGTATCGGTCGTCGGATACGATAAGGGAAGCGAAGAGCAAGAAGACGAACGGACCATCGTTTTGGCAAAAGCCAATGCCATTATTTACTTTTCCGATCTTATCGCGACCTATAACTCCCCTGATTTTATCGGCGAGTTTGCCAGAAAAGTCGTCAACCCAATGTTTGAGCTGTTGCGAACCAATCTCGGGACATTTGCCGCCGATGACGATGCCAAGCACGATCTCATTCTCACCAATCCGCCTTATGTCACGAGCGGCTCCAGTAGCTTAAAAAATGCCTTGGAGGATGCTGGTATCGCGGATAAATATGCCGTTGCGGGGCGCGGCACAGAAGCTCTTGCCTTACAGTGGATCATCAAGAGTTTGAAGCCGGGCGGATCGGCATTTGTTATTGTACCGGATGGATTGCTGAATCAAGAAAACGTCTTAAACTACACAAAACAAAACTGTCTGATTCGCGCCGTGGTGTCTCTGCCGATTCGCACCTTCTATTCGACTCCTAAGAAAACATATATTTTGGTGCTTGAGCGCAAAGGCGACGAACGCGATGAACAGACTACTCCTGTTTTCACTTATTTAGTATCGGAGATTGGAGAATCGCGTGATGCAAATCGTTGGGAAATCGACGAGAACAATTTGCTCGAAATGGTAGATTTATTCAACCAATTCAAAGGTTCTCCTGCTTCGTTCGCTTCTTCGTGCCGGCGCTGCAAAATTATCTTATGGAACGATTTTGCACTATATCGGCATTGGATGGTCGATCGCTATTGGCGAGAAGATGAATTGGAGCAACTAGGGGCAACTCAGGCGCAGGAAGAATTGAGCATAGAACAGTTCAATCGATTGCTCGCGCAGGCAGGAGAAACCCCGATAGAGCACTTAGATGTAAATGCACAATTCAAGGAGGTATTGCTCGGGGATCGAGACTTGTTCACATTGCAGATAGGAAGACGAGTCGTCAGGAAAAATTGTATTGAAAAAGGCATCCCTTGTATCAGTGCAAACGTTCACGATGTCTTTGGCTACATTGAGATCTCAGACCTGTTGACTGAGTTTGACATGCCATCGCTTACTTGGGGCTTAGACGGAAACTTTGCATGGCATCTAATCCCCGCTAATTTTCCATTCCATCCGACGGACCATTGCGGAGTATTGCGCATAGTCGATAACAACATTGACCCGGAATACTTGTACCATGCACTGCACGCGACGCGCGACCGGCATGGGTTTGACCGAACATACCGGGCCAACCTAGACAACATAACACGGGTAGCAGTAGATATTCCAATATGCAAAGACGGGACCTTCGACCTTGCAGCCCAAAAGAAAATAGCAGCAAAACACCGCGCGATCGAGGCAAAGCGAGCACATGCCATCCAGCTCTTGCAACAAATCGCGGATGCTCGCATTGCAGATGTAGTGAGATGAGATGTACGCGAGCAGGCCGCCGGGAATCAAACTTTCTGCCGCTCGTCCCCGGGATCGTAAAAGGGCCGCGCAGCAACCTCGGCCGCGCTCGTCGAACCATCGTCTAGGCGCACTTCCACCGGAGTGCCGGGCGCGGCCATATCCGCTTCGACAAAGGCCAAGCCGAGCGGATACCCCAGCGTCGAGACCGGGGCGATGCTGGTCACGCGACCGGCAATCCACCCGCCCCGCACGATCAGGTTGCACTCCTCGGGCAGCTTGCCGGCAAAACCGACCGGCCACCGCACGCCGACCAACACGCGCTGCACGGGCGCGTAGATTTGCAGGCTGCGCTGGCCCACGAAGAAGCGCTTGTTTTTGCCAATGGTCCACGCCAAGCCCGCCTCTTGGGGATGCGTCAGCGCGTCCGTGTCGTGGCCGACGATCAAGTGCCCTTTTTCCAAGCGCAACAACCGCTGCGCCTCCACCCCAACCGGGTGCGCCCCGGCCGCGGCCAGTGCCCGCCACACGTGTTCCCCTTCCCAAGCCGGCACGTGGATCTCGTAACCCAGTTCGCCGACAAATCCCACCCGCATCACCAACGCCCGCACCCCGGCCACCGCGCCCTCGCGCACCCGTAGATAGGAAAAAGGCCCGGACCTCAGATCGAGGTCGGTCAACGCGGCCAGCGCGGCGCGGCTTGCGGGGCCAGCCAGATTGAAGGCCGCGAGTTGGCCCGTGGCATTGCTCAAGGTCGCGTCCAAGCCCCAAATCGCGGCCCAGCGCAGGATCTCGCGGTAAAAGGCCGCCGCGCCGCTGCTCGTCGTAGTGACGTAAAAGCGGTCCTCGGCCAGCCGCGCAATCACCCCGTCCTCGATCACGACCCCACTCTCGTCAAGCGCCACGCCGTAGCGGCAGCGGCCAATCGGCATCTTCTTGAAGCGGCCCGTATATAGACGCTCGAGCAGCTCGCCTGCGTCCGGGCCGCTGATTTGCAATTTGCCCAGCGTACTCACGTCGATCAGCCCCAGACCAGCCCGCACCTGCCGCGCCTCCTGCACGATGCACTCGTCGCGGCTGGCATCGCCGCAGCGATAGTATTCGGGGCGATACCAGTCGCCGGCGTGGGCAAAGACCGCGCCGTGGGCGCGATGCCAAGTGTGGACCGGCGTCCGGCGCATCGGGTGGAAGCGCCGACCGGCCAAATGCCCCAGCGGCACCGGCTGGTAGAAGGGACGGGCGGTCGTCGAACCGGTCGCGGCAAGGGAGTCGCCGTTGAGTTGGGCCAAGACCCGCATCGCGTTCATGTTGGACAGCTTGCCTTGGCTCGGCCCCATCCCCACCGTGCTGTACCGCTTGAGCAGCTCGACGCTGTCGAAGCCTTCTTGGTGGGCAGCGACGAAATCCGCCAAGTGCAAATCCTCGTCAAAATCCACGAAGTTCTTTTTACTCGGATGGGCGAAAATGGGATAGCGGTGGCTGGCGGCTTCCGGTGACGGCGATGGCGGCGGTGCGGCGGTGGAGTAGCCAGCGTAGCGGGCGGCCCTCAGCCCGGCCGCCCGGCCGTCTTCCCGCTGCGCCGCGAGGTCGTACACCCCGCGCACGCGCCCGGCGACAAAGACCCCGGCCGGACTCGACCGGGGCACGAGCTGCTCTACCGCCTCGTCGTAGGCGAATTGCACCCCGGCTTGGCTGGGCAGCGCGGCGTTGGGCATCCAGCCGACCGACGCGGCTAGGCCGTCACAGGCGATCTCGATCCCGCGCTGGGCATCTAGGGTGCCGTCGGCCGCTAACGGAGCGACTACGGCCCCGCGCAAGCCGTTCTTAGGCCGATTGGGCAGCGCGGTATAGACCCCGTGGCCGTTGTAGAGCGGCACTCCGGCCGCGGCGATTTTTTCCGCTAAGCCCCCCGGGGGCGCGTCGGGCCGCAAATCGGCGAGGGCCGCCACCTCAATGCCCGCGTCGAGCATGTCCAGCGCGACCCTATACGCATCGCTGTTGGCCGCTAATACCACCATGCGGTCGCAGGGTTTGACCGCGTATAACTTCACCAACCGCTGGGCGGCCGACCCGAGCAGCACGCCCGGCAGGTCGTTGTGCCCAAAGACCGCCGGTTGCTCGATCGCGCCGTTGGCATAGACGACGGCCGCGGCGCGCACCTTGGTCATCCGCTCGGCGTCGAACAGGGCGACCCAGCCGTCGGCGTAGTGGCCGCCGGCCACCGTCCCACAGCGGACCTCGACGCGGGGAGCCAACTCCGCGGCCCACTCGTCGCAGCTTCCGCCGTGCTGCCACGCCCAGCTCCCGCCCAACCGCGCCTGTTCCTCGACCAGCAAAACGCGGGCTCCAGCTTCGGCCGCGGCCTTGGCCGCGGACAGCCCGGCCACACCCCCGCCCACGACCAGCACATCGCACCAAGCGTATTCCTTGGGGCTGGCAATCGGCGACCGAGCATCGTTGAACTGGCCCAAGCCCGCGATCTGGCGGATGATCCGCTCGTACCAGGGAAAAAGCCACCGGGGCCGGTGAAACGCCTTGTAGTAAAAACCCACGGGCATGAAGCGGCCCAACGGCTCCAGCCACTTGAGCCAATCGCGCTTTAGCCCGCCTAGGGTGTTGACGGCCCGCAGGTTCATGCCCGGGGCCAACGGCTCGCTATCGCCGCGCAGGTGGGTGCGCTCGCCGTCTGTAAACAGCGCGTTGGCGTCGTGGCCGGCCAAGCTGTACGCCCCGCGCGGCCGGTGATACTTAAAGCTGCGGCCCATCACCTGCACACCCTCGGCCAAGAGTGCGCTGGCGATACAATCGCCGGCAAAGCCGCTCAAGGCCTCGCCTTCAAAGCGAAATTCAATGGGCTGGGTGCGGTCGATCCACTCCCCGGGCTGGGTGGACAGGCGGCGCTTCACGCTTTGTCCTCCTCGCCCCACAAATAGGTGCGGACGATCGCGTCGCTGGCCGTGTCGCGCTCGGCGATAAACCACGTGCTGCTCGCACGGTGATACCACCACTCGCGCTGGATGCCCGGCTCGCCAGCGCGAGTGAATACGTAGTCGGCCCAGACCGCATCGCTCGCTTGCTGGGGATCGGGCATGGAGCGCACCGCGCCGCCAAAGACAAATTCCTCCAGCGGTCGCGGGCCGTTGATCGGACAAGTGAGGACTTTCACGACCGCCTCCTGACGCGGCTAGTGGCCAACGGACGCCGCTCCCTTCTCGCCGACCAGCGCGAACGCACCAAAGCGCGCCAGATTAAAGGCGCGGATGAGCGGGTGATCCTCGTCGTGGGCCAAGGTGTGGGCCATGGTGTAGCCGCAGACCGGCGTGGCCTTAAAGCCCCAAGTGCCCCAACCCGCGTCGATGTAAAAACCCGCAATCGGCGTCGTGCCCATGATCGGGGAAAAGTCCGGGGTCATGTCGCACAGGCCGGCCCACTGACGCAGCACCTTGACGTCGGCCAAGCCGGGAAAGAGGTCGAGCAGATGCCCGGCCAAGCCCTCGGCAAAATCGAGGGTTGAGCGCATGGACGTCAGTTCATAAGGATCCAACGAGGCCCCGGCCACCAACTCGCCACGCGAGGATTGGCTGACGTACGTGTGCAAACTGGCCGATACGACAATCGCGTCGAGCCACGGCTTGAACGGTTCGGTGACAAACGCTTGGAGCGGATGCACCACCAGCGGCGAGCGCAAGCCGACCATCCGCTGGATTTGCGGCGTCCAGCCGGCCACCGCGCTGAGCACCTTGCGGGTCTGGATAAAACCGCGGTCCGTGTGAACGCCGGCGACCCGGCCCTCCTCAATTGCAATGTCGGTGACGCGGGTCTGCTGGTGGATTTCAACGCCTTGGCGGTCAGCACCGCGCGCATACGCCCACGCTACGGCGTCGTGGCGGGCAATGGCTCCGGGCGGGTGGTAGAGCGCGCCGACGATGGGCGGCTGGTGCCCGCCGCAGTTCAGGTCAATGGCCGGGATGGTTTTCTTGACGAACTCCGGGCCGACGACTTCGGAGTGGATGCCGAGGTGCTTGTTGACCTCGGCGCGCCAGCGCTGGGTGCGCAACGCGGCTGGCGTGTGCGCCAAGGTGAAGTGCCCGCGCTCGGAGTAGAACAGGTTGTAGTCGAGTTGCCGCGACAAATCGCGGTAGAGGTCCACGCTGAATTGGTAAAAGCGCGCCCCTTCTTCCGTCAGGTAATTCGAGCGGATGATAGCCGTGTTGCGGCCAGTGCCGCCGTGGCCGATGTAGCGCTGCTCCAAGACAGCCACATCGCAAATGCCGTGTTCTTGGGCCAGATAGTGCGCCGCAGCCAGCCCGTGACCGCCGCCGCCGATGATGACCACCTCGTAGCGGTCGCGCAACCGCTCGGGCGAGCGAAACATGCGCGGTGCCGAGTACTTCTTTGAGAGGCCGTATTTGAGCAACCGATAGGGCATGGACCGTCTCCCCAAAAAGCAAGCGGTTTAAGGCGATGGGCGTCCCAAGTCTTCGTAGAGTTCAACAACCGCGGCAAAAGCATCTTGGACGTTTTCTAAAGCGTGGGATATTGAATCGCCTTCCGAGACCAGTTCAGGCAACAGCGGTGACGTCACCGTGTACCCCCCTTCGGGTTGCGACGTTAAAACAAGGGGCACTTTGTAATTCATTGAAATACCTCCACGTATTCGCCGGACCAAAATGTCAGAAGCGGTCTGAAAACCCATCTTGGGTCGTGTTGAACAAACCATAACCGTAGGCCCCCGTGCCGGCCCCCGCCAGCCGGGATCGGTTAGACGCTCAAACAGACGTCAAATACCTGTCGATCTCCCAGCGGCTGACTTGGCTGTCGTACTCGGCCCACTCGTCGGCCTTGATCTGGAGGAACTCGTCGGCGATGGGGCCTAACGCACCCTGCACCACTTCGTCCGCACGCAGCGCGTCGAGTGCCTCGGCCAGCGACTGGGGCAACAACTCGATCCCGGCGGCTTGGATCTCGTCGAGGGAACGCTCGTACATGTTGCCCAGATTGGGCGCGCCCGGGTCCAAGCCGCGCTCCATGCCGTCGAGCCCAGCCGCCAAATAGGCCGCCAGAGCCAGATAGGGGTTGGCCGCGGCCGAGATCGTGCGGTCTTCAAAATGCCCCTCGCCCGCCGTGCGGATCATCTGCGTGCGGTTGTTGTCGCCGTACGTGATAAACGCTGGCGTCCAAGTAAAACCCGACCGACTCGAATAGATTCCAGCGCCGAGTTGCAAGCGCTTGTAGCAGTTGACCGTCGGGCTGGAGACCGCGCACAGGGCGCGGGCGTGGTGCAAAATGCCGCCGAGGAAGTGGTAAGCCAGCGTGGAGCAGCCCAAGCCGCGCTCGTCGCCTTGGTCCAAAAAGAGATTCTCGCCCGACTGGGCGTCGGCCAGATGATAATGCGCGTGTAAGCCGCTGCCGGTGCGGTCGGCAAACGGCTTGGGCATGTGCGTGGCAATCGCGCCGTATTTTTTGGCGATCTGGGAAGTGGCCATCTTGAAGAAGACGATGCGGTCCGAGGTCGTTAGCGCGTCCGCGTAGGCAAAGTTGACTTCAAACTGGCCGTTGGCGTCCTCGTGGTCGCACTGATAGACCCCCCAGCCGAGATCGTTGAGCGACGAGGTCAACTCCTGCAAGTACGCCATGGCCGGCGACATGGAGCGGAAGTCATAGCAGGGCTTGGCCAGCGAGTCCACGCCGTCGGGGTCCCAAGGCCGGATCGCGCCGCGGCGGCGCACCACCAGAAAGTGCTCTGGCTCCATGCCGACGTTAAAGACATAGCCTTGCTGCCGGGCCGCGTCGAGGACGCGCTTGAGGTTGGTGCGCGCACAATAGGGATGGGCTTCTCCCTCGACGAAGAGGTCGCTGGCAAAGCGCACCGTGTTTGGCTGCCAAGACAGGCGTGCGTACGAATCGAGGTCGATCCGCGCCATCATATCGTGCGAGTGCGGCCCCTGCCCCAAGCCCCATATAGACCCGCCGGCAAACCCCACGCCTTCGTCCAGCGCGTCGTTGAAGGCCGCGACCGGCACCATCTTCACTTTGGGCGCGCCGGTCATATCGACGAACTGTACCAGTAGAAATTCAATGCCCTCTTGGGCGAGGCGTTCCTTGATCTGAGTGCGCTCAGTCACAGCAGGCTCCTTTCGTGGGCGCGTGGCCGGGGATCCAATCCGTCCCGGCCAACGGGATTTGGGCCATGGCCGCGGCCTCAATGGTCAGCGCTGCCAAGTCCTCTCGGTCTAGGTTGTGAACGTGCGATTTGCCGCAGGCGCGGGCCAAGGTCTGGCATTCCATGGTCAGGACCCGCAGATAGTTGGCGAGCTGGCGGCCACCGGCCACCGGGTCGAGACGCTGGGCTAAGGAGTCGGTCTGGGTCGAGATGCCGGCCGGGTCTTGGCCATCTTGCAAGTCGTCGTAAAAGCCAGCCGCCGAACCCATTTGGCGGTATTCAGCGTCTAGATGGGGGCTGTTGTCGCCCAGCGCAATCAGCGCGGCCGTGCCAATCGAACAGGCGTCCGCCCCCATCGCCAGGGCCTTGGCCACATCCGCGCCGCGGCGGATGCCCCCGGACACAATGAGCTGCACCTTGCGATGCATATCCAACTCGTCGAGCGCTTCCACCGCTTGCCGCACGGCTGGCAAGGTTGGGATTCCCACGTGCTCGATGAACACCTCTTGGGTCGCGCCCGTACCGCCCTGCATCCCGTCGAGGACCACCACATCGGCCCCGGCCTTGATCGCCAAGAGCGTGTCGTAGTACGTCCGAGTCGCGCCGATCTTGACGTAAATAGGCACCTTCCAGTCGGTAATCTCGCGCAGCTCGACTATTTTGATCGCCAAATCGTCCGGGCCGGTCCAGTCGGGGTGTCGGCAGGCCGAGCGTTGGTCAATGTCTTGGGGCAACGTCCGCATCTGGGCGACGCGGTCGCTGATCTTCTGGCCCAACAGCATGCCGCCGCCGCCGGGCTTGGCCCCTTGGCCCAGCACCACCTCAATCGCATCGGCCTTCCGCAGGTCGTCGGGGTTCATGCCATAGCGCGAGGGCAAAAGCTGATAGACCAAAATCCGCGACTGGGCGCGCTCCTCCGGCGTCATCCCGCCGTCGCCGGTCGTGGTGCTCGTGCCCACCTCGCTGGCACCGCGGCCGAGCGCCTCCTTGGCCTGCGCCGACAGCGACCCAAAGCTCATCCCCGCGATGGTAACCGGGATGTCGAGGTGAATCGGGTTTTGGGCGTAGCGCGTACCGAGCATTACATCGGTGCCGCAACGCTCTCGGTAGCCTTCGAGCGGATAGCGCGACATGCTCGCGCCCAAAAAGACCAAGTCGTCAAAATGGGGCACTCGGCGCTTGGCCCCCCAGCCGCGGATGTCGTAGATCCCGGTCTGCGCTGCGCGCTGGATCTCGTAGATGACGTCGCGGCCAAAGGTGGCTGATTCGCGCAGGCCCTGTTGGCTGGGGTGTGGTTGCGTCATGTTAGTATTGGGATGCGTTATCTACCTTGAAGTGGTAAAGCTGGCGCGCCGACCCGTAGCGGCGGAACGCCTCGGGTTGCACATCGGACAAGCCCGCACGCGCCAGCAACTGGGCCAACGCGCTCAGGTGCTCGCCGCGCATGGGCTTTTCAATGCAGTCGGCCCCCAAGCCCGCGACCCGGCCGCGGACGAAAATCCGCCCCTCGTACAGGGAGTCGCCCAACCCCTCGTCGGCATCGCCGCAGACGACTAAGTTGCCGGCTTGCGCCATAAAGCAACTGCTGTGCCCGACCGAGCCGCCGACCACGATGTCGATCCCCTTCATGGAGATTCCGCACCGGCTCGCCGCGTCGCCCTCAATGACCAGCAGGCCGCCGTGCCCGGTGGCCCCAGCGCACTGGCTGGCGTGGCCCTTCACGCGCACGAGCCCCGACATCATGTTCTCGGCAACCCCCACCCCGACCATCCCGTGGACGGTGACGTGGGCGCGTTGGTTCATGCCGGCGCAATAGTACCCAACGTGCCCTTCAATATCGATCGCCACGGGCGCATCGACGCCAGCGGCCACTGCGTGTGCCCCTCGGGGGTGCAAAATCCGCCACGGCGTTTGGGCCGTCGTCTCGGTCAGGTCGTGCAGACGCTGGTTGAGCTGGCGCAAGGTCCCGGCCGCCAAGTCGAACACTTCCACTCCCATTAGCTAATTCCTCGCTAGCGCAGCTGTAAGTGTTGAGGGCAATGCGCCGTTGGAGTGCGTTCTCTTTGTTAGGAGCCGCGACTCAACAATGGAAATATATTCCTCGTTGCTGTCTGACAAAATTGCGCCCCGGTTGTGTTTTAAGGCAAATGCACCCGTAGTACCCGATCCACACATAGGATCATAAATCAAATCTTCTTCTTTAGTCGTCATAAAGAAAAGAGGCTCATATACCTTTAATGGTTTTTGCGACGGATGACCTGTTTGCTCATCTCGACCGACAAAGCCCACTAATAGGGACGCTTCTATTACGCTAGTGGGGCCGGGCATATACCTTAGCTTCCCCTTCCTCAACTTTTCTTTTTGGATGTCGTTCAAAAAGTGTTCGGGATATAGTTTTGCATCCCCCTGAGAAAGGTGCAGGCAAGTATTTTGACTCGAGCGCCATCCGCGAATGACAGATGGGTTGTTCTTGTAATACCAAGTGAGCCAGGCGACGAGTTTATACTCCGTTGGTATGCGATTAAAGTACTGGGCTACGATCTCGGGGAAACCCCATAAAAATACGTGGTCGGATATACCAATAAGGGCTTCAAGTATAGACACAACAAAATCATTGTAGTCATCTCTTATTTCGCCAAAACCCTTATTATACCATGGGTCGAGCATTGCTACACGTGGTTTGATGCCAGTGGACTTGATCCATTCGATGGATTCAAATACATCCATCGGTGGTAGTATGACAACACGGCCCTTTTTGGGTCCGCCGTTGTGCGCGATCGTATCGAGCTCCGTAAAAGTCATCTGATTCACAGCTATTCCCTCGCCAATTTTCTGTCCTCGATTTGATAGCCAAAATAATCGGCTAAAAAAGAGAACACAATCTTTTTTTCTCTTTCACTTGCCGCTTGCACAATAGCATAGACATTGATTTTACCAGTTTTATCATCCCAAAAGTTCTTCTTCATAACTTGATGCCGTCCACATAATACTCCCCATTGGTTTGGATCGCTTGGATCGGCCTCGGCATCTATTGAGTGAGGTGCCTTGTGGTCTGGTGTGAGCCTTGCAGTGCCTCCTCCGATTGGATCTACGTCTCCGTCTTTAAGTTCGCACCGGATACCATCCTCCTCCCATTCACAAGCGTAGTTCGCTTTTTTCAATATCTCTAACCATACTTTATCATGTGGACGAACTCTCTTGTTTATCTTTAGCCTTTTTTCGGAGGTCGGCATGAGGTATTCTTGAACTTTCAAATCACCCCGATTCCGCCACGATAAAATTGTGTACCCATCGTCCGTTCGTAACTCCGATAATCTCTGATGCCAATTTTCAGGTTCTTTTTGAGTTATCGGGTCTCTGGCTGCTTCGATTATTTGTTCTCTCAATAGAATTTTTCCGAGGTTGTCGAGGAAAAGAGCTTCGATTCTCTTTTTAATACTCTGCTGGTTATACGGTCTTTTTACTTCGCCATAAATTTTTTCTGCTGCGGAATTAAAGTAGTTTTCTCTCTTCTTTTGCATTATAATGTCCGAATTAGAGTTGAAGTGCAACCTGTAAGTAGATCAGCCAGCCCCGCCCCAAGTGTACACCCGCGCCGGCTTGGGCTCCCAGACCTCGGCGGCCTCAATCCCCGGCAAGCTCGACAGGGCCTGAAACTCGCTGGCCATCGCCACGTACGCGTCCGTCTCGGCCAGCACCGCCGGCTTGCAGGCAATCGGGTCGCGCAAGACCGCGAAGCCATCGGCCGTGCCAATGGCAAAGGTATAGAAGCCGTCCAAATCGTCGAGCGCGGCTCGTAGGGCCGCTTGCAAGGTATCTCCCTGCTGCATCCGCCACATCAAGTAGCCGGCAGCCACCTCGGAGTCGTTTTCCGTGCGGATTTCGATCCCGCTACGCCGGAGGCGCGTACGCAGCCGACTGTGGTTGCTCAGGGAGCCGTTGTGTACCAAGCAGAGATCCATGCCCGTAGAAAAGGGATGAGAGCCATCGGTGGTCACCGCGCTCTCGGTGGCCATGCGCGTGTGACCGATGATGTGCGTACCGCGCATCCGGCGGACGCCGAAGCGCTGGACGATCGCAGCGGGTGCCCCGATCTCTTTGAGGAGCTCGATGCGGCGGCCAATGCTCATCACCGTCAGGCTGGGGTCTGCTCCAGCCAGCATCCGCCCCAGTGCATCGGCGTCGGTGCGCACTGCGATGACCGCGTAGTTGGCGTTGACGCGCAGGCTGGCCTCGCAGCCAAAGTGCCGGCCGAGTTGGTCGGCGAGCCCGGGCCAGTCGTAATCGTCGGCCTCGTGCCGCAAGGTGACTTTGATAAACCCCGCCGGCGGCTCATGGCCGTACAGTGCCAATCCCGCGCTATCGGTACCGCGGTCGCTCATACATATCAGCATCTCGGCGAACAGCGCCCCGAGTTGGTCGGCCAAGTTTCGTTCTTTTATGTACAGCCCAACAATGCCGCACATTGCGTACCGGTCATTCTAAGAGGCCCAACAAACTCAGCGCGAGCGAGCCGAGCGGTTTGTTCGTGAGAAGTCATTTGTATCCTCCTGTTCTGAGTCGGCCTCTAGATATATCCACTTGCAAGAGGGAGATTCCATTGAGATGAAGGGTGCCTCTCCATGCCATGCCTCGGTTGGGTCAATCTCCCGCAGGATAGCTTCGCAACGCCGATTCAGGAGACCTAAATTGTCCCTACATACCGCGAAGCGATCGAATGGATTGAGCTCTGGATGCTTGTCCGCGACATAGTCGATGAAGTCTCGGATAAGTACCTCTTCTGCCGGGCTGACCAATCCTCTCAGTTCAAGGTCCGTGAGGGTACTGACAATATCCCGCCATGCCAAGATCACGGCCTGCGGATCTACCGCGATCTGTTGCTCCTCGCCCAAACTCGCCTTACTTAGGATTCAACTGCCATGATCCGACCTCTGGACCGAGTTTACTCTCGACGGTGAGTTACTCCTCAAGTTAGGTTAATGCTCATTATACTCAGGGCTACGTGATTTCACTCTGAATTTCGCGGTCGGCTCCGTTGCTCGCAATAGCCCTGCAACTGGCGAAACACCTCGGCCATGGGCACGGCCTGCGTCCGCGTAGCGTGCGGAATCTGGCGACTCCAGCTCAAGACCAAATAGCGCCGCGCCCGGGTGATGGCCACGTAGAGCAGCCGCAGCCGCTCGGCGATTACCTCGGCGTGGGAACGGTCGGTGGCCGACAGCCGGCTCGCGCCGATTTCGCCGAGCAGGTCCAATAGCTCGGCCCGCGCGTCCTCGCAGGGATCGCCGCCCAGAAACTCGTATTCGCCCAAGAATCGCGCGTCAAGGTCGTGGGGAAACCAATCGCCGTCAACCCCCATGACATAGACTAGATCCCACTCCATGCCCTTGGCTTTGTGCATGGTCGTCAAAAAAATCCGCCCGGGCCGAGGCGCGAATACATCTTCTGGGTCGGCAAACGCGCCCGGCCGGCCTTGCACGGCTTCGCTCAACTCGCGCACCAACTCGGGCAACTGCCAAGCGGCGTTTTGGTCGGCGCGGGTGCGCACATAGACCGCCAACTGCTGCGCCCGCGCCATATCCCCTTCCTCTACGAGCAGATCTTGGGCCACCGTCATCAGGAGCTGATCCACGGGCAGCGCAACCGCCCGCAGCCAGCGCCGCAGATAACCGCACAGGAGGGCAATGGCTTCCAAATCCTGCGGCTCAATGCGATCCAGCGGGGGCAGGGCCGCTTCGAGGCACTGGCCGGCCTCCGGGTAAAGCAGGGCTTCGGGCCGATAGCAACTACGCAACAGCATGGCCACTGCCTCCTCATTTCCCGGCCCACTCGGCCCGGGCCAAAAGCCCACCAAGGCGCGGTAGGCGCGCTCCAACTGATTGCGCTGCAAAGGCTCGGCTAGAAAGCCGAGCACCGCGCAGAGGGCCTCGCCCACCCGCCGGGCCGAGCGCGGGCTTTGCAACACCTCGTCGAAATCTGCGTCAGCCTGCCGCAAGCGCTCGGCCATGTCGTAGCCGATGCGGTTGGTCGGCACCAGCACCGCCACCGTTGAGTTGGCGTTGCGCTCGGCAAAGCCCTTGGCCCGGCGCGCAATGCTGTCGAACTCATCGTGGCGGTTGTTGTATTCGCGGAACCCGATCTCGCTGTCCGCGTCCGCGGGGTTTTGCTGGGGATCGCCCGGGTCGGTGGGCTGCATCTGCTGGGGCCGGAAGGCGCGCTGGCGCACCTCGGCCAGCGGGTGTTCAACCGCGGCCCACTCAACTAAAAAATTGGCCAAGTCCATGATCTGGGGGGCGCAGCGGCCGGAAATGGTCATCTCGGCGACCGCGACGTCGGCGCGGTCCAAGAAGCGGCGCAAATAGCGGGGATCGGCCGCCGTGAAGGTGCTCATAATCGCCTGATTGGGATCGCCGACCCGGATCCAGTGGCCGCCCGGCCCCACCAACAGCGCGATGAGCTCCTCCTGCAAGGGGACGCTGTCTTGCGCCTCGTCCTCCAAGACAAAGGGCCAACGCCGGCGGTAGCGGTCGCACAAATCCGGGTACTGCTGCACCAGCTCTACGGCCCTCCACACCAAGTCGTCGAAGTCGAGGCCGCCGATGGTCTCGACTTGCTGCTGGTAGAGCCGGTATATTTCCGCGCCGATTCGCAAAAACGGCCCGCTGTCCTCCCGGCCGCCGAGCCGCGCGAGGAGGTCTTCGGCCCGCAACCGGCGGTTTTTGGCCGTGGTGATAACCGTGCGGGCGACTTTCCGCGCAATGGCCCGCCACTCCTGCTCCCACTGCTGATCCACGTATTCCCCAGGCCCCAATCGGCCCCACACGCTCTTGTTGTCGTCGGTCCAAGCCCGCACCGCCTTGTCGAGCAAGCTGTCGCTGGCGCGCTCGTCGAGAACCACAAATTCGGCCGCGGCTCCCACCAGCCCGGGATTGGCTTGGACGATGCCGTAAGCCAAGCTGTGCAAGGTCCGCACGTCGTACCCGACTTGGAGCCGGTCCAGCGCTTGCAGGCGCTGGCCGATCTGGGCGCGGATGTGGTCCACGGCCGCGTTTTGGTAGGTCACAATTAGCACCTGCCCCCCGGCCGTGGCGCTCTCGGCGATCAGCCTCGTCGCCAAGGCGACAATCGTCGCGGTCTTGCCGCTGCCGGGCACGGCTGACACCCCCAGCAGGCCGCCGCGATAGGCCAAAATCTCGCGCTGGCCGGCGCGCGGCTCAAACCTCACCCTCGCTCCTCCTGCAAGACCTGTTGCACCGCCATCATCAGCGGCCCGTCCTGCGCCGCGCCCCGGCCCTCGGACTCGCTGGTGCAGAGATAAATTCCGTCGCGGCAGCGCAGGCACAGGCCCCGCACCAAGCGGTAGAGGTTGCGGTTGCGGGTCGAGTAATCCACCGCATCGGTCCAGTGCTCCGCTTGGTTCCAGCGCCGGGTCAGCACGTAGTGGTTGGTCAAGGGCTGGTGCAGCGGCTCCCACCAAGTGGCCGCGCCAATGTCCAGCCAGAACTGGTAGCGCGCCACATGGCCGGAGAGCAAATAGGTATAGACCGGCGCGACCAAGGCAATGGATTCTGGGGCCTCGTCGAGATCGACATCGGTCAGGTATTGGGCGGCGACGACCCCGGCTTCGATCATCTCGACGTAGCGTTGGCCAATGGCCGCGCCTTCGAGGGCCATTGCCGGGGCCACCGCGCGGAACGAGGCAGCCGAGGCGATCAGCTTGCTGTACACCTCGGCGTCTTCGGGCGCCAGCGCGGCGTGTGACAGCACCTCCCCAAAGAGCCGGCGCAAAAAGTGATCCCAAGGGTCGGCCGCGCCGTGGCGATACGCCTCAAGCCAAGCGCGCAGGGCTTCGTAGCGAGCGAGCGCCGCACGGCCTAGCCGCTCGCCCAGCGCGGCATGCAACGCGCTGGCCGGTTTGAGCTGGCCCGACCGCGGATCGTACAAGTGCCGCGCCATTAGCTCGGCCCGCAGCCGGTCGAGGGGCTGGAGTGCCCGCTCCAACGCCCCAGACAGATCAAAGATCGAGAGCGGTTGGCCCCAATCCGGGTGGGCGAGCACGGCCAGCGCCAGACAGGCTCGCACCACCGGCTCCTCGCGCAGGGTCTCGTAACGCCGCACAATGGCAAAGGGGATGTCGGCCGCGCGAAAGGTCTCGGCCAAGAGGAAGCGCAACACCCCATCGGCGTGTGGGGCCACCACCGCGATGTCGCCCGGGGCCACGCCCGCGGCGATCTGCTGGACGATCCGCTGGGCCACGGCCTCGATCATCTGCCCTCGGTAGCGGGTCTGCACCACCTCGGCCACGGCCCGCTGCGGCCACCCGCCCGAGGCCTCGGCGGTCACCTGCCCCAACTTCGCGCCCAAGCGGTCGGCAAAGGCCACCATATCCCGGGCTGCACACGCTTGCGGCCCCACGGCAATCGTCTCCGCGCACTGCTGCTGGAGTTGGGTGGCCCCGGGCGCGTCAACGCCCAAAAAGATGCGGAAGCCGGCGTGCGCGTCCCCGCCCAACAGGGCCGAGTCGCACTGGGGCAAGAGCCGCCCCACCAAATCGCCGGCCACCGGCACCAGCTCCTCGGCCGAGTCGACCAAGAGATGGCGATAGCGCTCGGTGAAGTAGCGCCAGAATTCCTCGTGCGCGATCAGGTGGCGGTTGCACACCTCAAAGACCAGCGAGGCGTCGAGCAGCTCGTGTTGTAAGCAGTGGCTGCGGTAGCGTTCAATGCACGTCTGCACCTGCTCGTACACGCGCCGCCGTTGTTCGGCCCCGGCCCAAGCGCGGCTCAGGCGCGGCGCCACCTCTGCGAGCGCAAAATCCGCTACGGCGGCCTTGTTTAGGTTGTCGAGCAGTTGGGAGAGAATGCGCTGGGGCCGCAGGTGCAGGCCCTCGAAATAGCCCTCGGCCAGCAGCGGCTCCACCACCTGCCCCATCAGGTATTGGGCGGCCTCGTAGTTGAGGAAAACCGGCGGCCGCTCGGGCGCGGCAAAGCCGGCCTTGCCCGCGACCAGCGGCCAAAACAACCGCACCAACCGGCTCGCCAGCCCGTAGTACGTCTGTAGATCAACGGTGCTGTACGGCCCGAGGTCGAGCCGATCGACCGCTTGGCGGAAGCGCTGCACGGTCGCCCGGTCGGGCAACAGCACCAAGATCGCGTACCCGGGCACCCCGGCGGTGAGCAAGACCCGCAGCCGCTCGATCAGGGCCTGCCGCTGCCCGGCGACCAGCGGCCCAGCCAAAAAGCAAGAGTGCCGCTCGAAGGGGGGGGCATGTACCGCCTTGGCGAATTCTGGAACCATGACTGCGCGGCACTCAGCCCGTAAAAATATCGACGACCTCGGCCGCATTGGCCGCTTGCAGCAAGCGCTGGCGCACTTCCTCTTGCTGCAAGCGCTGCGACAGGGCCGCCAGCAGGGCCATGTGCTGTTTTTGGTGTTTGAGGGGGGTGACCAGCAGCGCGATGATGTGGACGGGCTGCCCATCGGGCGCGTCAAAGTCAATGCCGGCCGGCGAGAGGCCGATGGCCAAGAGTTGGTGTTGGATCGCGTCCTCGTGGGCGTGGGGCACGGCCACGCCCTTGCCAATGCCGGTGGAGGCTTGTTGCTCGCGCCGAATCAAGGCCGCGAGCAAGCGCTTTTGCTCGGGCGCGGGCACAGCGTCTTGCCACAGCACGGCGGCCAATTCGCGGATGGCGTCGAAGTTGCGCTGCGCCGCGAGGTTGAGGACGACCTTATTCGGGTCGAGTATGCGATTTAGTTTTTCCATGGAAGCAACCGCAGCTTGTGGTAAAACAACTCTTGCGCGAATCGGTCCCACCCTTCCTTGGAGTGGACCACGTCATACAGGTCGAAATCCACTATCTTCATTTGGTCTAATTCCGTCCGCATCGCAGACGTGACCACGCCCAATATGGCGATATTTTCCACCCGGGCCGGGGTTCGCTCGAAGCTCTTCTTGATGGCTCCTAACCGCTCTAGGGCACCGGCCGGGTCCATGCCGCCCTTGATCTCAATCGTCACTTCCAAGGCCCAATCCTGCTTCTGCTCGTCGTATTTCTCAAATACAATATCAGGCTCAGACCCGTAGGCCATGCGGACGGTTTTTGCCGCGCCCAATTCAAACCATCCCCCCTTTTGTTCACAGGGGATCCCCATCGCTTCAATCCATTGGAGCAACTTATCTCGGACTGCGCGTTCGGCTTCTCGCCCGATGATGTTGCGCATCTTCCCGTCTTGGCTGATGCCGATAGTCGCCAAGATGTTGCGGTAGCCGTTTTCCAGCGTCCACGCATCTGTTCCTTCGATAATGGAAGAAATCACCGCGTTGTAGAGCCGCACAACTCGGCAGACGACCTCGATGGTCGGGGGGCGGCGTTTCCCTTGCGTCGGGTTTTCCCACGTATCTACACTGGCCGCCAAACTACTCACCCGCTTTAGGGACAAGGTCGCGATCCCCCGATAATACAACGAGGCTTCGGGATGCTGCCGCAGCACGTCTGGATGGGCAAAGACCATGCGCGGAGCAACCTGTAACCGCTGGACGCATGACCACGCTTTATCCGAGATTGCGAGTTTTTCCAGTCCATAGCCCTCGTAATCCAACGCGCCATCAAAACCCTCAACCAACGTGCGGACGCGCACGTCATCGCGGCGTTTGATGGCCTTCGTCAAGATCAAGGCGCGGGCTTGGGCACTGCTAAGTTGTGCGTCATTCATCGACCTTGATCCATTCGTACACGCATTTTCTGATCTCGCGCCGGCCGAAGCGGCCCATCTGCTGGCTAGAATTGCCCTTGCCCCGCTGCAACATCCATATCGCGGCACAGCGAAAGCCGCACTGCTCGGCAAAATCCGACAAAATCAAATCGACCGGCACCTCTTCGCCGTGATAGCGCACATTGTCGTTGACCATGAATACGCGGCCTCCGGCAGACACGACGCGGCCCAACTCGCGCACGATGACGGCCATTTCCGTAAAGTAGTTTTCCAGCAGAGTAATCACATTGCGATTGCTCAGTTCGGCGGCGCAGTCGCGCAAGATGGCGAGGACCTCCTGCAAGGCCGCTTGCTGATCCACCATGCGAAAGACCCGCTCGAGAGCGGGCGCGTCCCCCCAAGCGGCGCACAGCCCGGCGCGCTTACAGCGATTTTCCACAGTGGCCGATAACAGGGCCTGTCGCAACGCCTTGATCTGGGCGTCGTCATAGCCTAGATAGACCAACTCAAGAGCATACGTCCGCGTGTAGTCGTAGCGATTGGCATAGGGGGGCGAGGTGACGACGCAATCGAACTGGCCGGTAGCCAATTTTTGCAACTCGGTCAAACTAGAACCCGTAATGAACGTCGGGACCGGGCCGGCATAGCGTTCTTTCAGCAGCGGGAAATCCTGCATCATCTGCTGGAGGCGCGTGGCAAGGGCCGTGGCAAACGACGGCAGCGGCCCCTTGTTCAGCTTCGTGGAAACGGTGCGGCCCGAGCGCGGGTCCCAGCGCAAGAACTGGCCGTCCTTGCGGGTGTAGCTGACTTCTTCGAGCACACTCAAACAGGCGACGTTCAACATCGACGCAAGGGCTGGTTCCGCCATCCGGGCAATGAACTTTCGCGCACTTGCAATCTCGCGTCCCGTGCTGGCGGGAAAGGCCCCTTTGGTAATCGCAGCGTGTTTGAGCGCGTACTCATCGTCTTGGTCGCATGCGGCCATGGCGTCCAGCAAGCAGTGGGCGGCGGATCGGAACTCGCCAATGGACACCTTGTTTGCAGCGTCCGCTACGGCTTGCGCGGCCAAGGTGCCGAGCGGCAAAATCTCTATGCCCGTGGCCGGTATCCCCATGCTCATCGCCGTCAGTACCGTCGTCCCGGCCCCTGAAAACGGGTCCAACACCTGCGTTCCCTGCCCGCGTTCAATGAACTGACGGACGAGCGCGGTGGAAAACCCCTCTTTGTACTTCAGCCAGCGGAACCCAACCGCCCCCTTATTCCCTTGGTACGACACCAACTTGCGGCTCAGTTGCGGGTTGACTTGCAGCCGACCGGCAAACCGCTGGTGCAACTCCGCCCGGGCCGGACCGCTGTGGGGAGCACGCGGAGCGGACGCGACATCGCCGAATAGCGGCATGACCAAGCCGGTTGCTACTTTCGTCTTGTGGTGCTCCATATCCACATCCTTTTACAGTTCGCGTCCTGCCCTACAAAAAACGGCCCACAAAACCCCGTCAAGACCAAATACCAATAAGCGACAAATGGCCGTATCTTCGCTCCGCAAAAAACCCTTCAAATTCAGCAGTTGAAGGAAATTCAACTTTAATCTCATCCTCCAATCTTTTCATCACTTTGTCGCCGATCAATTCCGCGGATCGACCTCTCAAGGCTTTTTCGTACCATAGATCAAGCTCATCTTCTGTTATCACGCTCTGAATTTTGCCAGCATTGCCGAACTGCTGCAACACAGAAACGAGAACCTCCTTCTCGCACTCTTTGCAAACAATAATAATTCTATCGGCCGTTATGTCGCTGGCAATATCATCCGCCATTGGCAGTGTGAGCGATAAATGTTTTATCTGAATAGCGACCCCAAAGTTTGCCCACATATCAAGTCCTCTATCGGCAGCATTGGTCACTCTAATCCGGTTGACATCTGGATATGTCGAGACCTAAAGGCATCGTAAATATAGGCTTCAACTGCTCCATTATGTCTTCGATTTATCTCTCCTAATTTTACCAAAACAGAGGGAGGCGTCGCGTTCTCTTCAAAAAGATTATCTTGAAATCTAGCACTTGAAGTCGAAGTTCTTCCTAAAAGTATCAAACAAACTTCGTCGCGCCATTTTCTTGAGTTTGTTCTGTAGGTTTCTAAATTGCCAAGATCAATATCGCATTTTACCCTATCTCGGTATAGTATCTCGGCGATTTGTATGGGTTTGTACAAATGGACACGTGCCTTCTTGATAACTTTATCCAAGCATTGTTTAGCGTATCGATTATCCATTGGGCGGAAGTCCTTACTCAAAGAATCTGAGTTGTTTAGCATGAGGTTCAGACCGTTTTCGTTCCCGTAAGGCTTCTTGCATTTTCTCCGCGACCGCACGAATTACCGGCACTGCGACGCTGTTTCCCGTCTGCTTCCTAAGCTGCGTGATGTTTGTAACGATCTTAAAGTTCTCTGGAAAACCTTGGAGTCGCAAGAGTTCCCGGCTTGAGGGACGCCGAATGCCATTTACTAAGAGATAATTATAGGATGCTCCCGCTCGTAACGCACATGAGAATGGCAGTACCGATATATTGCCTCCCTTATTTTCGTGCCAAATAGAAGGATAAAACGGCTCTATTTTGCATTTTTTAAGACGGGATTTTCGGATTCTCTCTGAGGCAAAGAAACTGTCGTCTATCTCGTCATCCGGTTCGAGAATATCTGACAAAGGCTTGTACTTCCCGGTGCCCATGGGAAAATCAAAGGCTATCTGTTCGCGGAACCCAACGATGAAAATTCGCTCTCTTTTTTGCGGCAACCCAAAATCGAGCGCATTCAAAATTTTATAGTATATCGTATAGCCCAATTCTTTGAGGCGTTCGCGTATTATCAAAAAGGTTCTTCCTTTATCGTGGCTTACCAATTGCCTCACGTTTTCCAACAGGAACGCCGGCGGCTGCTTTTTTTGCAAAATTCGTTCTATATCAAAAAACAAGGTCCCTCTGGTATCGCCAAAACCTTGCTTGTTGCCGATAATGCTAAACGGCTGGCAAGGAAAGCCGGCCAATAAAACATCGTGGTCGGGAATGGCCGCTTCGTCAATTTTTGTAATGTCGCCGGCTGGCATATCAGCAAAGTTGCTGTAATAGGTTTGCTGAGCGAATTCGTCCCATTCCGAGCTAAACACACATTCTCCACCGAATTCTGCAAACGGGATACGCATTCCGCCGATTCCAGCAAACAAATCAATAAACGTCCACTTGCTAGAATTCACTGAAAAGCCTCCTCTGGTGAGCAAAATCCAATTAACACGGCCCACAAAACCTCGTCAAGCACTCACTGCAACTCGCTCGCCTTTTCATTCCAACGGCGCGCCGCGTCATAACGCCCCTGTACGCGCTCGATGCGCGCCATCAAGCGATAAGGCGTAGGCTGCCAAGGGTCAATGGCGGCCGCGGCCGCCGCATGGTCCATCGCACGATCCAATTCGCCGACTTCAAACAACTTGAGTGCCGCGTTAAAGCGCGTGGTGCGCGAGTCAAAAGCAAGGGCCGCGGCCTGCTCAAACGCGACCGTAGCCCCGGCCCGATCTCCGGCCCACAGACGCTCCTCGCCGGCCATAAAATAGTAATTGCTCTGAATTTTTCGCACCCAAGGATCGCGGAAAAAGCCCGTGGCCAACGCATTGCCCATCTCGATCGGCCGGGCGGCCCCAGAGCGGTCGCCGGGGGCTTGCAGGCGATAGACCAAGCCCGTCGGCACAAAGACCCATCCCGCAATCGGCGAGCGGCGCGGGACGACGTAAAAAAGCGGGCGTTGGCCCCGCGCCAATGCGGCCTCGCGCTGCCAGCGCAGGCGATCCGGCCTTAGCGGTAGGGCGTGCTCGCTCCAAGCGAGTACATCCGTCCCGCGTCCCAGACGGTTGTACAGGGTTACATCCGGGCGCAATCCTTCGATGCGCAACAGGTAGTCGAGCACAAACGACGCATCGTCTCCCTCGGCAATCAGGATCGCTCCGACCGGCAAATCGGCGAGGATGTCGCGGCCATAGCGGTCGGCAACCCAATTTTTGCTGCGGTCAGACTCTTCGTAGTGCGCGCTGAGCACCAAGGCGACGACGAGCGCGGCCAGCGGCACCGAGACCGCCGGCCGCACCCGCCGAGCCAGCGCGTCCAACCCCAAGCCCAACCAGAGGGTCAACCCCGCGATGCTGAGCAGGTAAAACACCGGCAGGCCATTGGGGTCGCGGTGGTAGTTGAGCGCGGCCACCAAATTGCAGACGATGGCCCCCCCAGCCAACGCGAACGTACTGCGATCGCGACGCCACGCTGCCCACCCGCCCCACGCGATCAACGGCAGCAACGCGGGATGGAACTCGCCCGCGGCCTGCGCCAGCCAACGCTGGGCGTTGAGCAACATGCCCTCTAGGGGCAGCGAAAAAAACGACGAGCGATACAGCGCACCGCTCAAGTGCTGCCACAGGGCCGCAACGTCGCCGAGCGGCCCCCAGTGAAATCCCGTGCCTTGGCCGTTGCGCAGCGGCAGGTACGCCACCAAGCTGTACCCGCCCAAGGCCGCGAGCATCCCCTGCGCCAGCAACAGAGGCCGCCGCCAAAGCGCGGGCCAGCGCCAAGCCAACACCGCGACCACGCCCGGCCACACGAGCACCTGCATCAAGTGGGCCGTGAGTCCCAAGCCCATGAGCCAGCCCAAGAGGAGCACTTGGCGCGGCTCTTGGCGCTCGCACGCTCTAAGGGCCTGGCCCCACACCAAGACCACCAGCAACAAGGCCAAGCCATAGACCTCGGCGATGACGGCTTGGGCCCAAAAGGTGCGCGAAAACGCCAGCGCCAAGGCCGCGGCCACGGCGACCACCGGCCGCACCCCGCGCCCGTAGAGCACGGCCGCCAAGGCCCCGCAACAGGCCGCGGCAAACAGGGCCGACGCCGCATTGATGGCCAGCGCCGGCCGGACCCACGGCAGGGCCGACGCGAGCACGCGGCTGCTGAGGCAGAACAAGGGATACCCGGTCGGATGCGCCGTTCCCAGCCGATAGGCCGCGCCGATCAACTCGCCGCTCCCCTCGACGTACACGGTCGGGCACAGGGTCATGCCATAGACCGCGAGCGCGGCCAGCCCGGCCGCCCCCCCGATGATCCCGGCCGTCACGACCCCACCCCGAGCCGCAGGCGTTCGAGCCACCCGCTCCACAACGGCCCCTGCGTGGCGATGGCGTGGAGCACGACGATCAAGGCCCCCAGCCCGGCCCGAACTTTCCACGGCGCTCCGGCGTCGGCCGGCATATTCGCCACCGGCGGAAAGGCCCGCCGCCGACCGCTCCAAGCCAGCCCCAACCACAGCCCAGCCGCGGCCACGCTGACCAGCAAGCCATAGCGGAAGCTATTCGGCTCGTACAAAAAGACTACTTCTTGTGCTCCGGCTGCGACCTCTACGGCGCGGAACACGTGATTGGCGCGGAGAATCGGGCGCTCCACCCCATCGACAAAGGCCCGCCAGCCCGGGTAGTACGTATCGCTCAAGACCAAAATTCCGCGGGCCGAGTCGGCCAGCGCCACGGCCACGGCTTCGTCCTCGTAGCGGGTGATCCGCGCCGCGCCGCCCGGCCCCAGTGAGGCGGCCGGCGCGTCCTCCAAGACCACTTCGCGCCGCTGCGGAAACCCGCGAGCCATGTAGCGCAACCCGGCCTGCGGACTCCGGGCGAGGTGGAATCGGCCCACCACGTAAGCGCGGGGCAAAGGCGCGGGCAGGCGCTGCACGTCAATGGCCCCGCCGCGACCGGAGCGCACTGCGTATTCCACGCCGGCCAAGGCGGCAAAGGCCGGATAGCCGCGGGCGAATTCCCCGTGGCGATACAGGTGCAGCGGGCTCCAGCCCGGCAGGGCATTCGCCACTCCGTACTGCCCCCCCGAATACATCCGCAAGGTCTCGTTATAACGCCGATAGGACGCCAAGTCGTAGGCCCATCCGCCGTGCCAGTCGAATGGCGAGTTTCGCTCGGAGACTAAACTAATGATCCGCGGCGGCGCAACGGCCTCATGGTCGGCCAAAATCTGGCGGGCCGTTGCCGGGGTGTCGGTGTACGCGGCTGGCTCGATGGTGCCGTTAAAATGCGCGCCAAAGCTGTACAGCTCGGCAAAAATGACCACGGGCGCGGCCCACGCCGCGGCGCGTCGCGCCCGTCGGCCCAGCAGCCACGCGCCGACGGCCAACGCCCCCACCAGCCGCAGCCCATCGCCGCGCACGTGGTGGATGTAGGCACCGTCGCCCAAGAGCGCGACCCCGCCAGCCCACAGGAGGCCGGCACTGGCCACGCCGAGGACCGCGGCCACCAGCCAGCCGTTGGCGGCCCGGGGCCGCGGCCGGCGCAACACTTGGTCGAGGCCGAGACCGCACAGTACCGCGGCCCCCACGGCAAACCACAACAAAAAGCGCGTTGGGATGCGGAACAGGCTAAACCCCGGAATCTGGTAAAAAACCGAGAAAATGGCCGTGTATTGGCCCAAGGCGAGCACCAACCCAGCGAGGGCCAGCACGGCAAAAAAACCGACTTGGCCATCCCGCCGCTCGCGCAGGGCCGCCCACGCCAAGAACAGGGGCACCACGCCGACGTAAGCGCAGAGCTGGATGAAAAAGCCTACTTCCCGGCTCCCGTACGTGCCGTGCGCTGAATTGCCGAAGAGGTTGGGCCATAGCAACGTGGCCAGCCGCTCGGGCGGCAGCGACATCGCGACAAAGCTGGCCCACGACAGGCCGGACCCGCGGTTGGATAGCTGCACCAGCTCGGCGGTCGGTCCGAGTTGGACCGCGGCGAGTGCCGCCCCCAGCGCGACAACGCCAGCCAGCGCCGGCCAAGCGATCCACCCCACGCCCTGCACCCAACTCCGATAAAGCCAGTAACCAGCGACGGCAACCGCCCCGTACAGGGCGGCTTGGGGATGGCCGGCCAGCAGTTGCAAGCCCAGCACTAAGGCCAAGAGCAGTGCGTAAAAAAAGGGGCCTCGGTTGAGGATGCGATCGACGAGCCAAAACAGCAGCGGCAACCAAGCGCACACGTCGATGAAGTTGGGCGACATAGCCCGCACGACCATGTACCCGCTCAGGGCATAGCACAGCCCGGCGCACAGCGCGGCCGGCCGCACCGCGCCAAAACCGCGCACCAGCGCGTACATCCCTGCGCCAGCCAGCCACAAATGCAAGACAATGTTCCAGTTTAGCGCGGCCCAAGTGGGCAAAAGCAACGCCAAAACCACATTGGGCGGGTACAGCGGCCCGGCTTGGCCTTCGGCAAACAGGGGGAAGCCGCAGTTGATGGCCGCATTCCACAGCGGCAACTGGCCCTCGCGGAGGGCGCGGGCGAAAAAGTCGCGGAACGGGTGGTTTTGCACCATCACGTCCTGCACGAAAAACGCCCCCTCTAGCGCGGCAGCCGGCCAAAAGAAAACGACGACCGCGGCCCCGAGTGCGCTTAGTGCCCCGAAGTCGCGCTGCCACTCCCCGGCCTTCATACGTTTCTCAACCAATCGGTACGCATAAAAAATAAAAGAAAGTAGGGATCAATCCGAAAGTTTCGCAAAACCCGGAAACCGTTGCTACAGATGCATTCCTCGTACTCCTCGCCAATCATGGTAGTGGCGTGTTTACAGGTCCCAACAGAGTTTCCCGCCACTGCTGTTACAATATATCCTGTCTTTAGCATATATGATGCTCTGCTAGGTAAATCGCCGACTAGATAACTAATGGCGCTAGTATGTTGACCGTGGTCACGGTAGTTCCTACGCTGAGAGTATCCACCCTTCCAGCCAAGGAGCATCCTGATGACCACGGCCGAGTTTATAATAGCCCTGTTCTACCGCATTGACAATCCGATGCTTGACGTACCCACCCATCCGCAAGCGTCCTTATATCCTAAGTGAGGTGGTCACTTTAGTACAGCCAGTTCGATTTCTCGGACTTCGGCATCCTGCAAAAGGTCTTGTGTCACCTGCCTAGTGCGTACACTTTTCTGTCTATGCTTGGAAGCGAGGTAAATATAAGCCGCGAAGGGCTTGCCCTTTCGATAGGTGATCTGCAAGGATATGGATTTCATGGGAGCACCTCTTTCGGATATGCGGTTACAGTGACAAGGGTCTCGTAGTAAAGTCCTGTTCCCATTCCCACCAAATCGGCTAATTCATTTACGCAATCGCCTTCGCGTTTGATATTGGCACGTTATTATTCTTATTCCACACGCGCCCAATCGCCGTCCGAATTTTCTCCTCCATCCGCTCTACCAATTCCCGGTTGGCGGGAACGATAGCCCGTTCCGCCTCTATCTCGGCGACGATGGCTTGCTGAGTTTCAAGAGGAGGGAGCGGGATTTGGAGTTCTGATAACTGCTTTTTGGTAACTCCTTGTATGGTCGATCCTTGACTTACGTTTTTGAAATTCGCAACCCGATCTCTGAGTATGTACACCAGATAATCTGCATTGATTTCGTTCTTTATGATTAGCCCTTGAGAATCTTGGCTGATGCAAACATCAAGTTCGTTTTTGAACAGTTTTCCTAGTCCAACCCTTGTTGCGACAATGATATTTTCTCTAGGAATCAAATTAGTCGCTGATTGTCTAATGGCTTTATCAGTGATGTACTTTCTTGGCTGTGCGGCCCTGATGTTCACAATGTCCGCGCTTGTAATCCAAGGAATATCGCTCTTCCAGTATTCTTCATTTTTTGTCGAAGGTGTGCCCCCGCTTAAAATGCTATCACACACATCCCCAATCGCCACCACCGGCCATTCCGACTCAATCGCAATCTGCGGCCTCCAGTTCTCCACCACTGCCCGCGCCCCGTCTATCACCCGCTGATAGTTCTCAATCTCCGCGACGATTTCCTGCTGCACCTCCAGCGGTGGCAGGGGGATTTCGATCTTCTCGATGTCAGTCTTGTTTATTGACGCAAACGCTGCGCCAGCACTGCCGGTTATTTCTGATTCCAAGATACGCAGAACGTAAAAGGTGTAGTGTGTGAGCAAGCGGGTTGCCCTTGGCCTGATTGCAGCGAGTCCTCGGCCTATACAAACTCGCTGAGTAGTAAGATTGACCGGGCCAACAGGCGCACGGACGGATATGAGAACATCGCCATCCTCGGCGAACCTCTGCGGCTCAGTCGTCCATTTTGTCGGGTCGCCTATGAACATTCGACCAAACTCGGTTTTACCTTGATGGAATGGCGTATGGCCGCGAGCGTCCCCTTTTCGTCGGGCGTCAGCGTACTGTAGCCCTCGGCGTCGGTATTGGCCTTGAGAATGTGCTTGTACGACGAAATCAAGAACCCGGCCGTGCCGCAGGCCGGATCGAGAACAGTCTCGTCTTTCTTGGGGTCAATAACGGCGACCATGAAGTCGATGACGTGGCGCGGTGTGCGAAACTGCCCAGCGTCGCCCTGCGAGCCAAGCACCGAGAGCAGATACTCAAAGGCATCGCCCAGCCGCTCGCTGTGATCATACGCGAACTCGTCGATGATCGCGAGGAAGGCGCGCAAGGTCTCTGGGTCGCGGTAGGGAAGATAGGCATTGTTGAAAATGCTGCGGAACAGCAGCGGCATGCCCGGGTTTTCCGGCATCCGCGCAATGGCCTCGGCGTACAGGTTCAAGGTCTCGTGGCCGCCCAAGCCGGCTTGCATCAGCTTGGCCCACCCATAGCCGGCGAATTCACCGGCAAAGAACGTGCGCTGCCCGCCCAACTCCTCGCTCTCGGCATCGAGGTCGTCCATGAATTTGTAGATGAGCGCGATGGTGATCTGTTCCACTTGGTTCTTCGGGTCGGGCACTTTGCCGACGAGGATGTCGCGGGCTGTGTCAATCCGGCGTTTGGTCGCGGTGTCGAGCATATTGATATTGTCAGGACTGTGAGTTACGGGAGCGGTCGAGGTCGTCGCGCTTGAGGGCGACCTGCGCTTCCAAGCGGATATTGGCTCGGCCAGCGTCGTCGTCGAAGAATCGCCAACCCGCGTTTTCGAGCAGCCGGTCGATCTTGCGCCGAGCGGTCGCTTCGTTCACGGCCGAGGATTCTCCACCAACACCGGCTCCCGCTCCAGCCGAATGCCAAAGGTTTGCTCGACCGCGTCCCGAATCTCACCGGCCAAGGCGAGGACTTGGCGGGTCGTGCCACGGCGATTGACTAAGGCCAGCGCGTGTCGCTCGGAAATGCCGACCTCACCCCGTTGCAACCCCTTGTGAAATCCCGCTTGCTCCACCAGCCAAGCGGCCGGGACTTTGACGCCCGCCGCATCGGGAAAGTGCGGGACCTTGGGATAGCGGTCTTGCAAGGCGGCAAAAGCGGCCGCGTTGAGGACTGGATTTAGGAAGAAAGAGCCGACCGACCGGGCGTTGGGGTCTTGCGGGTCGATGACCATGGACTTGCCGTGGCGGAGCGCGAGCACGGCGGCGCGCACCGCGGCTAAGGTCGGTTGGGCGTCGCGCACGTGCCGGCGCAGCTCGGGGTAGCGGATTTGCGGCTGGCCGCCCGCGTCCAAGCGATACGTCACCGAGGTCACGATAAAGCGGTCGCGGTCCGCGCCCTTAAAGCGGCTCTGGCGGTAGGCAAAGCCGCACTCGGCCGGGGCAAACGCGACTTCCGCCAAGGTCTGCCGGTCGAGGACGCGCACTTCCGCGATGGTGTCTTTTACTTCTTGGCCATAAGCACCCACGTTTTGGATGGGCGTCGCCCCCACCGACCCGGGGATGCCCGAAAGACATTCTACGCCGGCTAAGCCGCGCTCCACGCAGCACTGCACAAAGCCATCCCAGTCCTCGCCCGCCGCCACCTCAACGGTCTCGCCGGAAAACGCCATGCCGCGGAGGTCCACTTTGAGCACTACGCCGCTGTATCCCGCGTCGGCAAACAGCACGTTGCTGCCGCGGCCGAGCACTTGCACGGGCAGGCCCTCGGCCGCCGCCCACGTCAAGCAGGCGCGCAACTCAGCCAAAGAGGTACACTCGGCCAAGTAGCGCGCCGGGCCGCCGAGGCCCATGGTGGTGAGAGGTGCCAGTGGGGTGTTTTCGCGGAGGATGAGGGACGGCTTTGCCATGGAGGGACGCCTCGTTTGCGTTGTAGGGCCTATATTACAGAATATAGGGCGTATCGCGTATCTTTTCAGCCAGCTGTATATACACA
This sequence comes from Candidatus Latescibacterota bacterium, assembly GCA_965242865.1. GTDB lineage: Bacteria > Latescibacterota > UBA2968 > UBA8231 > UBA8231. Next base: position 623,240 of record CBDETK010000013.1, on the reverse strand, counting down.
ACACTGGAGCGCACTATGAAAAAGACCCTCTATCTCGCTAGCCCTTATGGATTCTCGCCGCATTGGAAGGAGCGGCTCCTGCCGCAGTTTGTCGCCGCGTTGGAGGCCTTGGGGGCTGAAGTGTGGGAGCCTTTTGCCCGCAACAACCAAGTTGACTTTTCCGCGCCGGGCTGGGCCTACGCGGTCGGCCAAGCCGACTTGCGCGACGTGGTCGAGGCCGACGCCATTTTCGCCATTGTCAATGGGACGCCCCCGGACGAGGGAGTAATGGTCGAGCTGGGGGCAGCCATTGCCCTCGGCAAGCCGACCTTTCTCTTTCGCGACGACTTCCGCCGCTGCACGGATTCAGAAAACTACCCCCTGAACCTGATGCTGTTCACCGGCCTGCCGCAAGATGGCTGGCAAGCCTACTACTACACCTCGCTCGCAGAAATTAGCGCACCCGACAAGGCCCTGTCGCGCTGGCTGCGGGACGAACGGAGCTGACCTCATGCGCACGACCATTCCCCCGCATCGGCTGCAAGACCCGGAGGTTGCCGCGTCCGAACAGGTGTTGCGCGCCTGCGTCCACTGCGGCTTTTGCAATGCCACCTGCCCCACCTATTTGCTCACCGGCAACGAACTCGAAGGCCCGCGCGGCCGCATTTACCTGATCAAAAACATGCTTGAAGAGGATGTCCCCCCAAGCGAGCAGACGGTCGAGCACATTGACAACTGCCTCGGCTGCCTCGCGTGCGAGACCACCTGCCCGAGCGGCGTGGATTACTCGCGCCTCTTGGAAACGGCCCGGCCGCGGCTGGAAAAGCTCGTCAAGCGGCCTTGGGCGGACCGCATGCTGCGCGCCCTGCTGACGCGGCTGTTGCCCTATCCGGCCCGCATGCGCTGGGCACTCAAAATGGCTGGCGTGGGTCGTGCGTTCTCCGGCCTGCTGCCCCGAGCCCTGCGGCCGCTGTTGGCCATGACGCCCAAGCGGTTGCCGCGGCCGGCGGCTGTGGCTCGGCCCGGGGTCGTGCCGGCCGAGGGCACGCGGCGGCTGCGCGTGGCCCTGCTCACCGGGTGCGTCCAACAGGTGTTGGGGCCGCAGATCAACGATGCGACCGTGCGGCTACTGACGCGGCTGGGGGCTGAGGTGGTCATCCCGCCGGACATGGGCTGTTGCGGTGCGCTGACGTTTCATCTAGGAGAGCGTCGGCACAGCCGCAAGCTGATGCAGCGCGCCCTTGAGGTTTGGCATCGCGAGCTAGAAACGGGCGGTTTGGACGCGATTGTGCTCAATACGTCGGGGTGCGGTACGGCGATTAAGGAATACGATCACATCTTTCGCCACGACCCGCAGTGGGCCGACAAGGCCAAAGCGGTGGTGGCGCGGGTGCGGGACGTTTCTGAGGTGGTGGCGCAGTTGGGGCTGGGCGAGGCTGGTCGTGCGCCGGCCCTGCGGGTGGCCTATCACGACGCCTGTTCGCTCCAACACGGCTTGCACGTCACCGAGCCGCCGCGGCACCTGCTGAGGGCGGCGGGCTTTGAGGTGGTTGAGGTGCCCGAGGGGCATATCTGCTGCGGCAGTGCGGGCACTTATAACATGCTGCGCCCCCACTTGGCGCAAAAGCTGCAAGCGCGCAAGGTGGAGCACATCGCCCGCGTCGCGCCGCAGGTCGTGGCCGCGGGCAACATCGGCTGCATGGAGCAAATTGCCGCCCGCGCTGAGGTGCCGGTCGTGCATACCGTCGAGCTGTTGGATTGGGCGACGGGGGGGCCTCGGCCAGCGGGGGTGTCATAGACGGATTTAGACTAGGAGACAGGCGGACTTCCAGCACATTGGCTGGTGCTCGTATAAAAATGTACTCACTCGTTAACCGTTATCTCCGTCAGGGGCCTATCATCCCCATGTCTAAGATACCTGTACCCTTGAAGATTAGATATATGCTTTATGATCCTATCGATCATCGACAGCCGCGTTGACTTAGAGGGAAAGCGTAGTCCCAGTTCATTTCCAATCTGCCGCAACATGGCGTTGTTGTACTTTTTTTTGTCCTTGAGCTTATGCTCTATATCCCCAAGTACCATCCCTTTCATCGCTTCCGCCGTAGTCTTCGCTTCCTCGTGATCCTGTTTCGTCATGGGTTTGTGTTGAGACTTGCTCGGTGCTTCATTGTCCGGCAAAATACCAATTACACGAGACAGCATGGGATCCGACTCTGCGATACGCAATTGGTCTTTTATCGTTTCGATGGCTGACGTGACGCCGTCCATATCCTCTTCCGTAGGAAGAGATCTCAACCGCTCTCTGAATTCCTCCAAGAAGCCAATTAATACTCCTAACTCCTGATCCAACCGAGACTTTGTCTCCCGTGAGGGAAACGTGTCGATCAGCTCCGAAAGATCACTCAGAAATCGGTCCAACTTCCGTCCGGTCAACTTTGCTGAATTGTTCATCAGAATTTCTCCAACAACTCCTCAACGATGGAAGGATATTCCTGTTTCTCTGTAGCCCGGCGGGCATTATCGGAATCATACAGCCACACCGGCAGACTATTCGCCGCCGCTTCGGTATATCCAATCAACTCGGTCGTGTGCGTATCAAAACACTGTAAATCCGACCGAATATCCCCCATTCTACTTTCATGTGCCGCCGTTAGCCTTGAACCCCCTATTCGCACACGAACAAAAAGAACAGCCCCAAACTTCGCAACACGGTTGCGGCTTTCCTTTCTTCCAGCTATCACCGCCGCTTTCTTCATAAGGTCGTCAATATCCCGCACTTTCCTGAGCAGGGTGTTTAATCCAATTGTTGAAAGATGATCCGGTAGTAGTGATTAACTGGCACTCGTCAACGCTCGGTCATCCCGCGTTGCCTTTGTCGTGAAAAAGGTTGAGCCGCGATGGGTAGTACATACTGTCGAGTCGTTGGATTAGGCGACGGGGACCGGCACCGGCGGGGGTGTAGCAGGGCACTACGGAAATTATTGACAACAGGCGGTGTGCCGTTTAACATGGTCTTATGAAATGACCATATAGTCAGGAGTTGAGGTCATGCAGATGTCCATCAGCGAGTTCAAAGCCAAATGCACCCAAGTCGTGCGCGAAGTCGGCACCAAATATGAAACCGTGGAATTGACCAACCGCGGCAAGGTCGTAGCCTGCATCGTCCCCCCAGAGCCGGACGCCAAACCCGACCCCCAATCCTTCTTCGGCTCACTCCGCGGTACGGTCGCGTACCAGCCCGGTTGGGATGAGCCACTCGGCGAGGACGATTGGGAAGCCTGTCAGTGAAGTACTTGCTCGGCACCAAGTGGCAGTAAAACCTATTCGGCAAACGTTTGCTTGACGGCCCCCCAACTCGTGGCGGCTACCGCGCTGGCCGGGCTGGACACCTCAGTGAGGCGGGCGACTAGGGTGGTCGTAGTTGGTGGGGGATTGCCGTCGGTAAAAGTCTGCCTCGTCTCTATGACCATGGCGATGGCCCCAATCCCACGGGCGTACCAGCCATAGGCATCTATCTGGGCGGTCACTTCACCCAACGCCTCGAGTCGGGCGTCGCCCGTGAAGGTAACGACGCCCGTGCCTGTCTGGTGAACGCGCAGGCACTCAAAGGTGCCCGCTGGCAGCCGAATCTCGCCCCACGCATCAACCGCGTATTGATAATCGTACACACCGGAACTTGTTACTCCCGGTGCTATAGTCTGGTCCAAGGAGAAATTTTCAATGGTCCAGCTTTTGCCGAATTCCAGCGGCCAAGGCGTTCCTATATCGACCATCGAGATGGGAACTCGTCCGGCTGGTCCTTCGGCCCCGATGGGAACATCGCCTGCGGCAGTGTGCTGGAAATAGTGGTACGTCTCGATTTCTTCCATTGTGCCGGACACAGGCACAATGTTGTGGATGGCGTAATCCGCGTCGGGGAAGCGAGCGGCAGCGGGGGCCTGCTCCAGCGGGATGACCGAACTGCGAACGCGAATGGACGTACTGTGGGCGAGGCCGCCAGTCAGGTCAAAGGATTGGTCGGCACCAGCAGAGCCGATGTTGAATTCGGAAGCCGCTAGGCTGACTTGGGCTGTGGCGATTTCTTGTTCCCAAGCCATGCCCAAGGGCAGGCGCAAATCGTCGGGAGCGAGGGTAATCTGAGCGGTCGCAGAGAAGGGAAGAAAGACGAGGGCGATGGACGCGAATGCACGGACGAACATGGTGGTATTCCTCCTTGATGATGGAAGTATAGAGGTGTGCTTAAACTAGCTCGCCGGTCAAAGATCATCTCGACCGGCGCGAGGGCGAGGTCGTGCGGCGATTAAACGCTCACACCGCCAACGCTGCCAGTATCTCTTCCGGCGGCCGGTCCGGCGCGGCAAACGGATTGACTACCCGAACCGCGCCGAACTCTTGGGCGTGTTGTAGGTCCTCGGTCAGCAGAACCTGGCACTCGCAGGTCTGGGCGGCGGCGATGATGAGCGCGTCCCACCAAGACACGAAAAAACGGTCCTGCAAGGCCCAAGCTCGGTTCAGCATCGCGAGGTCAACGGCTATCGGTCGCCACGTTGCGAGCATCTTGACGATCTCTTGGGCCTCCGACCGGCCAAGGTTCAGCCGCTGCGCGTGCGTGAGAGTCGCGTAGAGTTCTTGGAGCACCTGAAAGCTCAGACGACCAGAGCGACTATGCACGAGTAGTCTGATCCATTGCTCGGCGCAAGCCTGCTTTGACGGATCCGAGCTATCGTGGCGGTACACGAAAACGTTGGTGTCAACGAAGACCGGGCCGATCATACAATTCCTCGCGTGTCGGCCGGCGGCCGGCCAGCCAGTTGATCTTGCGTGGCTGCATCGCCAAATAGCGTTCCATTGCGACCTTGTACTCGTCTTCTTGGTGCTGCATATCTTCCAGCAGCTCGGCCAGCCATTTGGAGACGCTGCGCTCGTTTTCGGCGGCCTTGACCCGCAGCCACCGAGCGACATCCTCCGGTAAGGTGATGGTGATGTTCTTCATTAGAAGCCTCCAGTATCCGCAGAATATAGCAGCCAACGAGGACCGGGAGCGGTCCGCGATGGCTCTATAACGCAAGAGTAGTGGAACGCGAAAGTTGCGTCAATGAGCCGGCCGATGCGGTGCCTCAGCGCACTACCCCAGCCGCTCGTCCGAAGCAATGCGGCCGTCGTGGATGCGGATCAGCCGCTTGGCCTGCAGGGCAATGACGGGATCGTGGGTCACCAAGAGCACGGTGTTGCCCTCGTCGTGTAAGGCGTCGAAGAGCACCATGATCTCCTCGCCGGTGCGAGAGTCGAGGTTGCCGGTCGGCTCGTCCGCGAGGATCAGCGAAGGCTCGTTGGCTAAGGCGCGGGCAATGGCCACCCGCTGACATTGGCCGCCGGACAGCTCGGTCGGCCGGTGCGTCATGCGGTCGGCCAAACCAACCCGCTCTAACGCCTGCGTCGCCCGGGCGCGGCGCACCTTGCGGCGTTGGCCGTTGTAAATCAGCGGCAGCTCGACGTTTTGCAGCGCGGACGCGCGCGGCAGCAGGTTGAAGGTCTGAAAGATGAAGCCAACGCGGCGGTTGCGCACTTCGGCCAACTCGTTGGCATTCATCCGCGACACGTCCGCGCCAGCCAAGCGATACGTCCCGGCCGTGGGCGAGTCCAAGCAGCCGAGGATGTTCATCAGGGTGGATTTCCCCGAGCCAGAAGGCCCCATCAGCGCGACGTATTCGTTGGCGTCAATCGCCAAATCCACCGCCCGCAGGGCGTGTACCTCTTCGGTGCCGCGCACATACACCTTGCTAATGCCATTCAGTTCGATCAGCACGAGATCACTCCGAGCGCAAAGCATCCACCGGGTCGAGCCGCGAGGCGCGGGCCGCCGGGTAGATGCCAAAGAAAAGACCAATCGCGATGGACAAGGCCAGTACCAGCAGGGTGGCCTCGGGCGAGACAATGCTAGGAAAGTTCAATTCGCTGTAATGGGAAATGACGCGCGCAATGCCCTCGCCCAACCCGTAGCCCGCCGCCACCCCGAGCGCGCCCCCGGTCAAGCTCAGTGCCATCGCCTCTATCACGAATTGCCACAACAGGGTCACCGGCTTGGCGCCGAGGGCCTTGCGAATGCCGATCTCGCGGGTGCGCTCGGCCACCGACACCAGCAAGATGTTCATAATGCCAATGCCGCCGACCAACAGGGAAATCCCGGCAATCCCACCCACGACCAACTTCAGCAGCAAAATGGTTTGCTCGACCTGCTCTAGGATGCTGCGGCCGCTGAAGATCTGATAGCTCGCCTCCGGGCCGTGGTGCTTTTTGAGGGCCTCTTCAATCGCAACGGTAAGGTGGGGCACGTCTTCGGGCTCCTTGGCGTGGGCGACCAAGGATTGGATGAACTTGTTGCCGGCGAGGCGGCGCTGGGCCGTCGTCACCGGCACCAGCACTTGGTCGCCCCAGTCCTCGCCAAAGGTCTGGCGGTCCTCCATGAGGCCGACGACCGTAAAGCGCTGGCCGTTGAGCTTGAGCTCGCGGCCCAAGAAGGGGGCCAAGCCAAACACCTCCTCGCGCACCTTTTTCCCAATCACGCAGACCCGGCGCAGCTGCTCTAAGTCGGCGTTGATTAGGAAGCGCCCCTCGGCGACCTGCCAATTGTACACCGCGGCGAATTCGGGCAGGGTCCCGGCCGCCCGGCTCTGGTAACTGGCCTTGCGATAGCGCAGATCGGCCCCGTGCGTCATAGAGGGCAGGACCGCGGCCAAGCGGTCGGAGGCTTGCTCGACCACGTGCAGGTCGTCCATAGTCAAGGGCTTATAGCGGGGATTGGGAACCCAGCGGCCATCCCTGAGATGCATGTATTGCGGCGAGACCATCACGAATTGCGCCCCGCCCAGCTTGCCGAACTCGTCGATGACAAACTGCCGCATCCCCTCGCCAATGGACACGATGCCGACGACCGCGCCGACCCCAATCGTCATGCCCAGCAGGGTCAGGGCCGCGCGCAACTTGTTGACCCATATTTGCCCGAGGGCAATGCGGATGGCTTCGAGGAAGATCACGTGCGACGCAACGCCTCTACCGGATCGAGCCGGGCCGCGCGAAAGGCGGGATAGACGCCGAAGAAGATGCCGACGCCCGATGAAAAGCCAACGGCCCAGAGCACGGACTCAGCCGCGACAATGCTGGTAAAAGGCGCGCCGGGCGCGAGTTGCTGAATAACGAAGGCCGCTCCCAAGCCCAACCCCAAGCCGCTGAGGATGCCCAGCAGACCGCCGACTAGGCTCAAGACGACGGCCTCGGCGAGGAACTGGCCGAGGATGTGGCGCGGCTTGGCGCCGAGGGCCTTGCGGATGCCAATCTCGCGGGTGCGCTCGGCCACCGATACCAGCAGGATGTTCATAATGCCAATGCCGCCGACCAGCAGGGAAATCCCGGCAATCCCACCGCCCACTTGCTGCAGGACGCGGAAGAACTCGTTGGCGCGGTCGATTTGCCCTTGGCTGGCTTCCACCTCAAAGGCGTCGCCGTGCTCGTGGTGGCGCCGGAGAACGCGGCGCACCGCATGGACGACCCGCTCGACAGCCGTCAAATCCTCGACGAAAAGCGTCAGCCCAGAGAAGTGATCCACGCCGTTGAGCCGCTTTTGCGCCGTGGTGTACGGGACCAACACGCGATTGCCCTCGCTTTGGCCAAAGCGGACGCGCTCGGCGAGCACCCCCACGACCACGTAGCGGTCGCCGTTGAGCTTGATCTCCGCGCCCAGCGGCTCGGCTTCCTGAAAGAGGTCTGTACGCACGTCGTGGCCGAGCAGGCAGACCTTGCGGGCGAGACGCAAGTCCAACGCGCTCAGGGAGCGGCCGCGGGCCAAGGGCCAGTTGAAGCCCTCGTTGAACGCAGCCGAAGTACCGGTATAGCTCGCCTGCACGGTGGTCTTGCCGTGCGACAGCGCAGCATTGCCGTGGATCTCGGGCACGAGGGCGTGCAGCTCGTCGATTTCTCGCTGCATGGCCGCCAAGTCGGCCTCGGTCAGGTACTCCTGCCAAGGGCGGCGGACCCAGCGGCCATCCTTGCGCACCCACTGGCGCGGCGGCTCCACCCGGATCATGCCCGCGCCGCCGCTAAAAACGAACTGGGAGATCACTTGACGCCGCAGCCCCTCGCCGAGCGACACCACGGCAATGATGGCCGCCACGCCAATGACAATGCCCAACAGCGTCAGCAGCGAGCGCAGCTTGTGTGCCCGGAGCTGGCCCAAGCCAGCGAACAGGGGTTCGAGAAGGGTCATCGGCGTCTTTCGTTATGCAGCAATTGAGGCGGTAAAGATAAGTTAGACGAATCACAATCCCAAGTTTGGGGCGGCTGATTCGCCCAGGGGCGCTCGTGCCAAAAGTGCAAAATTGCGCCATAGATTTGCGTTGACTAAGTTTATTCAGAGCCGATTGACTAAATTTTTACAATAGACGTAACCATAGATTCTTAATGAACTTAGAAGAGTTCCAAATCCACAATACCCACCTCGACGGCGCCTTTCCCGACTTGGACCCGCACCTCAGACGCCTGCGCGCTCAGCCGCTAATCTATCGCTTTCCCCTCCTCGACCGCCTGCCGCGCCGCCAGCCGGGCATTTACACGGTGGGCGGGGGCCGCCAGATCGGCAAAACGACCCTGCTCAAGCAGTGGATGGCCGACCTGCTCGCAACCGGCTTGGACCCGGCCCGGCTGCGCTTTTTCTCCGGCGAACTCATCGACGATCACCATGCGCTCGTGCGCTTGCTATCGACCGTACAGCGAGCCATGCCTAGCGAGGGCCGGCGCTATATCCTGCTCGACGAAGTGACCTATATCGCCGGTTGGGACAAGGGGATCAAGTACCTCGCCGACGCCGGCTTGCTCGAAGACGTCGTGCTCATTGCGACCGGCTCGGACACGGCGGTCATCCAAGAGGCCCGCATGCGGTTTCCCGGCCGCCGGGGGCAAGCCGCGGCCGTTGACTTTCAGCTCCATCCTCTGAGCTTTGCTGCGGCCATGGGGCTCAAGCGCTCGCTGAGCCGCCCCGAGCTGCTCCAATTAGCCGAGCCGAGCTCGCCGCTGCCTGCAGCGACCGAGCAAGTCCTGCTCGAGGAATTTCTCGCCTATCTAGTCCACGGCGGCTTTCTCACCGCCATTAACGATATGGCCCGCCACGACCGCATCCTCCCGGCCACCTTCGCCACGTACAGCGACTGGATACGCGGCGATGTGCTCAAGCGAGGCAAGCAGGAGCACTACTTGGGCGAAGTGCTGGCCGCCGTTGTCCGCTGCTACGGCACCCAGACCACCTATAACGCCTTGGCCCGCACCCTGAGCATCGACCATCCCGCTACGGTGAGCGACTACATCGCCCTGCTCGCCTCTATGGATGTCCTCCGCGTCCAGCCGGCCTTGCGCGAGGACAAACTGGCCGGTGCGCCGAAAAAGGCGCGCAAAATTAGCTTTTGCGATCCCTTCATTTTCCACGCCGTACAAAGCTGGCTGCACGAGGTGCGCGATCCTTTCGCCGCCCAAGTGCGCCCCTTGCTGGCCGATCCCGAGCGCACGGCCCTCCTAGCAGAAGCCTGCGCCGTTGCCCAGTATGGCCGGCGCTATCCCACGTACTATATCAAAGGCGAGGGCGAAGTCGATATCGCCTACGTAAAGGACGGTCGTTTTTGGCCGGTGGAAGTTAAGTGGACGGGCCAGTTGCGGCCCAAGGTGCTCAAACAAATAGGCAAGTACGCCAACAGCCGCATCCTCGCCCGCCGGAGCGCGCCGCCGGAGCTGGGCGGTATCCCCGTTGAGTTCCTGCCTCAGGCCCTGCTCCGCTTAGAGCTAGAGACGCGGACCTAGCTTTTTAGGCGATTCAGCCAACTCAGCGTTCCTCGTCCTCGTCCTCGCCTTCGTCCTTTTGCTCGAGCTGGCTGCGAATGACGCTTGGGTCTTGGGCGACGCGGTCGCCGGTGGCGAGGCCGGAGAGGATTTCAAAGCGGGTTGAGGTCTCAATGCCGATGGCCAATTCCACCTCGGCGAAGGCACTCAGCGGCAGGTGCAACGCACTGTCTGGGCGAGTGCTGTCCGCCGCCGTGGCCAGCGAATCCGGCGACTGGGCGCGGTACGCGACAAAGCGCTCCGCTTCGTCGTCAAAGACTTCCAGCACCTGCTCGACCGGCAAGTACAACGCGCTGTCGCGCCGCGCAAAGAGAATGTCGATGTCGCAGGACATGCCCTGACGCAGGCGCGGCGCGTGGTCGATAATCTCGATCTCGGTGTCAAAGGTGACGATGGTGCTGCCCTGCTTCTGCTGGCCCACCGGCGCGATCCAGCGCACTCGGCCGCGATAGGTGGTATCGGGGTACGCATCCACGACAATGTCCACGTCTTGGTCGATCACCACTCGGCCAATGTCGATTTCCGCGATGTCGCCGCGCACGATGAGCTGGCTGGGGTCGCCGATCTGGAAAAGGACCGTCCCGCCGGAATACGACGACAGCCCGGAGGCCACCACCTCGCCGATTTCCACGTTGCGCCGGATGACGATGCCGTCGATTGGGGCGAGGACCCGCACCTCGTCGAGCGCGACTTGGCCTTCTGCAAGCTGGGCGCGCTGCAGGTTGGCCTTGGCTTCGAGCATGTCGAGTTCGAGCTGGGCCAATTGCAGGCTGGTGCGCGCACGGGTCAGGCGCACCTCGGCTTCCTCAAACTGCTTGGCCGGTATCATCTTGCGGTCGAAGAGCGTCTTTTGACGCTCAAAGTTCCGCTCCTGCTCGGCCAAGTCGATCTTGCCCTGCTCCACGCCCGACCGCTTCTGATACAATTGCAGCGATTGGTTGGGGTCGGGCTCGATGACGGCCATTAGCTCGCCGGCCTCCACCCACGCGCCGGCTTCGATGGGCAAGTTGCGGATTTCGCCGGCAATGGTGGATTTGACCTCTACGGTGCGCACCAGCTCGATGCGGCCGGTTTCGGCCAGCTTATCGACGAGCGCGCCCCGCTCGACGAGCGCCGTGGGATAGGTTGCTTCGGCCTTTTCCCGCTGCAAGTTGAAGTAAATCGCGGCCCCGACCAAGCCGGCCAACAGCAAGAAGACGAGGAGCTTCAAAAGGGGGCGTTTTTTGCTGCTTTTGGAAGACATGGTGAACGACTTAGCCGTTGGAGTTGGGGGTGAAGGCCGCGCCGAGCGAGGCCCACCCGGCGAACCCAGCGATCCAAACAAGCGACAGCACAACGGCCCCAACGTAAGCCCGGCTGCGCTCTACCTGCCCGACGATGGACAGCCCGATACCGATAAGTGCCGTCCACCAAACCAAAAAGGGATCCACGCTGGCCAAAAAGCGGCCACCGAAACTGTGCAGTGCCTCCTCAGCGAGGAAAAGCCCTAGCCCCATCTGTATTTCCGGCGTCTGCTTGGCCGAGATGAGCCAGGCGCCGAGCACTTGTTGGGGAAGGGTGATCAGCCCGGCATACGCGGTTATGGCTAGGGCTTGGCCGTAGGAGAGTAGGCCGCCGAACAATTTGCCCAGCACTAGGCAAAGCCCAGCCGAGATAAAGAGATAAACGAACATCATAATCGGCGTGGCGATTAGGGTCGCTACCTGCGCTGCGCCTTGGGACTGGAATTTCTCCACCATTTCGCGCTCTTCGGCGGACATGCCCTCCATCTGCTGCTGCATGGACTCTATGGTGGAACCGGTGACGATGGGCAGGACGAGCAGGGCCGCGATGGTCGTCACCGCGGCGATCAAGGCGGTCGGCACCAGCCAGTCGGCGGTCGTGCGCTGCTCGGTTACGGCCTCAAAGGTCTCGCTCGGCGCGTAGAAGACGCGCACCATGCGGCCGACGACGCTGATTGCTGCTTGGGGAGCTTCCATGGCGGTTCCTTTGCGTTGGGTAAATGGTTTTTGCCGAGTGGCGAATTCCGGCCATAAAATCAAACTAACGATTGCCTATCACACTTCCAAATAGGGGCCATGCTGGGCAGTGGGCCTCTTTGAAAATTTCAAGCACCGGATAAAGGGGCCGACCGTCCTAAAAAATTCCAACTGTACCACTGCCGAAAATTGCGGACGAGAGGGGCTGCGGCTAATCCGTAAAAATGGTCAAAATCGAATAGGGAGCGGATATGCTGGAGACGTTGCGCCAACACCTAGCGTTTAGACGACCTGCTCGACCGTGGCCAAACTCTTTTTGTCCAGCTCGTTGAGGTGCGGGATTTCAAAGCGGTTGCCATCGACATCGGTGATCAGCAGCCGGTGGTCGCCGAGCCACTGGGCGTTTTCCGACACGTTTTGGACGACGAACTCGCGTGAGCCGCGGTCGGTCTGCACATCCCAATACGAGGTGCCGTATTCGTTGCGCACCGCATTGACCCGCTGAATGGACGCCGTCAAATAGCGGCGGTCCAGCTCCTCCTCAATCAAGGCGCGCATCGCTCGATGGAGCGGATCGAGATCGTCGATCATGCAGATCTCCTCGTCTTTGGCGTCGAGGAGGCAGATGTAGCGGGTCGGGTGAGAAAGCGGCGCAGCGCGGACGACCTTTACCTTCAGGTACGAGCGGTCGCCCTCGATGGTCAAGCGCAAGACCCAAGCCGGCTCGCGGAAGAGGCGTATCTCGTCGATGGCTACGCGCTCGGGGTGAGAAACGGAAATCGGGGTGATCGCTAATTTTTTGTCGTCTGTCATTGCGTCGCTCTCCCCTAGCCGCTCGTGGCCATGACGGCCGAGGTCTCGCGTTGGGTGTGTACCAAGTGGTAGAAAATGCCCTCGCGCAACATGAGCTCCTCGTGCGTGCCCACCTCGGCTATTTTGCCCGCGTCGAGAACCACGAGGCGGTCCGCGCTGCGCAAGGTCGAGAGCCGATGGGCAATGGCAAAGGTCGTGCGGCCTTGGACCAGCCGCTGAATCGCCTCTTGGATCTTCTTCTCGGTCGGCGTGTCGAGCGACGAAGTCGCTTCGTCCAAAATCAGGATCCGCGGATCGTGGAGAATGGCCCGCGCAATCGCGATGCGCTGCTTCTCGCCGCCGGCCAGCTTGTCGCCCTGCTCGCCGACGACCATGTCGTACCCGTCCGGCTGTTTGACGATGAACTCGTGCGCGTTGGCCGCGCGGGCCGCACGCAAAATCTCGTCGAAGGTGGCCCCGGGCTTGCCGTAAGCGATGTTTTCGGCAATGGTGCCGTTGAACAAAAACGACTGCTGCGCCACCAAGCCGATCTGCGAGCGCAAGTCGCGCAGGCGAATTTGGCGAATGTCGACCCCGTCGATGGCGAGGCGGCCGTGCGAGACATCGTAAAAGCGCGTGATGAGGTTGATCAGCGTGCTCTTGCCCGCCCCGGACTTGCCCACCAAGCCGATCATCTCGCCCGGCTGTACCACCAAGTCGAGGTTGCGCAGGACGACCTTGCCCGGGTCGTAGCCAAAGGCCGCCCCCTCAAAAACGACTTGGCCCTTGAGCACGGGGACGTGCTGGGCACTCGGATTGTCGAACGGCTCGGAGGGCGCATCGACGATTTCAAAGATGCGCTCGGCCCCGGCAAAGGCCCGCACCATGAAGCTGTAGAAATCGCCAAACCACTTGAGCGGGTGGTAGAGCATCCACAGGTAGGCGATAAAGGCCATCAGCTCGCCCAGCGACAGCCCGCCCTCCACGATCTGACGACCGCCGAAGTACCACACGAAGAACCCGCCAAAGCTCATAAAGAAGTTGGTCACCATGAAGAAAACCAACCAAGACCGCTCGGCACTGACGCTAATTTGGCGCAGGGCGTGGTTGCGCTGATCAAAGCGCTCGGACTCGCGGTGCTCTTGCGCGAAAGCCTTGACCACGCGGATGCCGGCGATCGACTCGTTGAGATGCGTCGTCAGCCGCGACCAGCGCGCCGACCAACGGCCCCAAAAGCGCTGGAGGCGGTTCCAGATTAGGCTCGAGCCAATGACAATCGGCGGCACCGGGGCCAACACGTAGAGGGTCAGCTCCCAGTTCATGTAGAACAGCAGCCCCAAGATGCCGGCGATCATCGCGGCATTGGAGACGATGTAAGGCATGTCAAAGAGCAGAAAATCCTCGACCATCTCGGAATCGTTGTTCATGCGGGAGATCAAGGCGCCGACCTTGCGCTTGTCGTAAAAGCGCAGGGGCAGGTACTGGAGTGCCTTGAACAAGTCCGAGCGCAAGTGCTCGATGGCGCGGAAGCCTACTCGGGTGTTGAGCCAGCGGCGGACCACGCCGACGACCCACTCGACGACCCCAATCGCGAAAAGGCCGCCGACCAGATAGTAGAGCATGGTGACGTTGGCGGCCTCGGCCACGAGCACATCGTCGATGAGGTGCTTGACGATATAGGGCGGCGCCAGCTCCAACAGCGAGGATGCCACGGTCAGGCCCAGCAGCGAGATTAGCTGGAAGCGATAGGGCAGCATGTAGCCGATGAGGCGCTTAAAGGTATCGAATTTGGCGAGGCAGACCGGGCATATCCCGCCTATCTCGGGCAGGCGACGCTGGCAGTGCTCGCAGTGCGTCCGGTCCAATTCGCGGGGCAGGTTGAGGTCTTGGCCCTGTTTGAGGTGGCCGATGCCCTCGGCCACCTCGGCGAACTTGGGGGCCAGCGAGTTGGAGTAGTACAGATGGGTCGGCGCGCCCTCGCCGCGCTCCAGCTCCAAGCGCCCGCCGCCGACTAGGGCCTCAATGCGGGCGGACTTGACCGCTTGCAGGGAAAACTCCACGTCGCTGCTCGCGCCGTTGGGCGCGAGGACCATCAGCCGCTTGGACGTTACCACCAACCAGCGCTGCTCAAAGCGGTCTTCGCCGGCCATGTCCGTGGCGACCTGAATCAGGACCTTTTCCTCGCGGCCCTTGCGCGAGTGGACTTTGGCTTCGACCGCGTGCGGCAGATTTTCCAAAAAGGTGGACATCGGGCTAATCGTTAGTCCTTAATGGCGATGATCTCGGCCACCTCTTTTTGCATGGTGACCAACTCGCAAAAGGTGCCCTGCTTTTCCATGAGCGCGGCGTGGGTCCCGGACTCGACGATGCGTCCGTCGTCGAGAACCATCAGGCGGTTGGCGTGGCGCAAGGTCGAGAGCCGGTGGGCAATGGCCACGGTGGTGCGGCCCTCGACGAGCCGCTGAATCGCCTGTTGGATCTGCAACTCGGTCTCCACATCGACCGAGGCGGTCGCTTCGTCGAGAATCAAGACGCGGGGGTTGTGGAGGATGGCGCGGGCAATGGAGACGCGCTGGCGCTCCCCACCCGAAAGCCCGGCCCCCTTTTCCCCGACTTGGGTCTCATAGCCATCGGGCTTGGCGATGATGAAGTTGTGGGCGTTGGCAGCGCGGGCGGCCGCCATGATGTCGGCCAAGGAGGAACCGGGCCGGCCGTAGCCGATGTTTTCGGCGATGGTGCCGGAAAAAAGCACTGGCTCCTGCAGCACGATGCCGATCTGGGAGCGCAAGTCGCGCAGGGCGATGCGGCGGATGTCGATCCCGTCGATTTCAATGGCCCCGTAATCGACGTCGTAAAAGCGGGCGATGAGGTTGACGGTCGTCGTCTTGCCGACCCCGGACTTGCCCACGAGGCCGATCATCTCGCCCGGCTCGATGTCCAAGTCAAAGTTTTTCAGCACGGGCTTGCTCTTGTCGTAGCCAAACGTGACGCCCCGGAAGCGGATGCCTCCTTTCATGCGCGGCAGCCGCTGGGCGGCTGGGTCCTCATAGGCCTCGGGCGGGGTGTCGATGACCTCGAAGATGCGCTCGGCCCCGGCAAAGGCCCGCGACATCCAAGCATTGACTTGACCGAACCACTCTAAGGGGCCGTAAAATAGCCACATGTACGAGTAAAAGGCCAACAGCGTGCCCAAGGTCATTTTGCCGCCGAGGACTTGCAGCCCGCCGAGCAGCCAGACGACCAAGACCCCCAACCCGGTTAGGAACGAGATGGTGGCGAAGAACACGCCGCGATTGATCGCGGTCTTTTCGGCGACTTGGCGCAGCCTGCCATTGGGCTTGGCAAAGGCCGCTATTTCCCGGCCCTCTTGGGCAAACGCCTTGACCACGCGGATGCCGGCCAGCGTCTCCACCGTGCGCTCGGTCAGACCCGACCAGACCTCGCCCCACTTGACGAAAAACCCGCGCAAGCGCCGCCAAAAGATCACCCCCCACAGCATGATCAGGGGCACCGGGATCAACACGTACAGGCTCAACGACCAACTCATCCAGAACAAAAACCCGAGGATGCCAAAGACCATTAGGCCGTTGATGACGATGTAAGGCAAGCCATCGACGAGGAAGTCCTGCAACATGCCGGCGTCGCGGGTGGCCCGCGAGATGAGGGAGCCGACCTTGCGCTTGTCGTAAAATTGCAAAGACAGCATTTCCAACCGGCGGTAGAGAAGCGAGCGAATATCCGCGGTGAGCTGCGCGCCGAGCCAAGTCGCAATCCAGCCGTGGGCCCATTCGGCGACCCAAGCAAAGAAGCGGACGCCGACTAAGCTCAAGACGAACAGGCCCAAGAGGTGGACGCGCTCGTCAAACCCGGTGGCGCGGCCCTCCACCGGGACCAACACCTCATCGACGATGCGCTTGGTAATCAGCGGGGGGGCTAGCTCGGCGGCCGTGGTGGCAATGGAGGCAAAGGCCAACACCCCCGCCTTGAGTTTGTACGGGCCGAGATAGCTGGCAATGCGCTTGAGGGTCGCCAGCTTCTCAATACACGCCGGACAGATGCCGTTTCGCTCCGGCAAGAGCCGGTGGCACTGGGCGCAACGGGTCCGGTCTAAGTGCCCATTGATGGCAAAGGATTGGCCTTGGCGCAACTGCTCCAAGCCCCGCGCCACCTCGGACATTTTTTCGGCCTCCGAGCGCGTATAGCTCAGCGCCAAGGTCGGCGCATCCACGCGCTCAATCGCCAACTGGCCACCGCCGACGAGCGCGTCGGTATGCACCTTGGCCAGCGAGGCGAGGGGGATATCGACGATCGCGCCCTGAGCCGGCACGACGAGGACCCGGCGAGGGGTGGCCACCAGCCACTGGCGGCCAAAGCGCCCGTCGGCGGCCAAATCCGTAGAGGCGCGGATTAGCACCGCCTCGGCCGCGGGCAGGGCCGCGGCAATCCGCGCGGCCGCGGCCTCATCGGCGGGTTCTAGTAATTTTTGGCTGCTCATGGCTCGTGCTCGCTTTGGTTGGCTTACCTCGCCTGAAAAAGCTAATCCTGCCGTTTGAACAATGGCAAGAGGCGTGCTGTCCGGGGCCGAGCCAACCAGATTAGCAGGTTCGGGACGCGCTTTTCTTTTGGACAGGCCCGGCGCGTCTCTTTTCTCAATATTTTCTCAGTATCTTATATTATAAGGTCATTATAAGGTCATTTTCCCCGCTGCAGACGACGAGATGGACAAAGAACGCAATCAGCCGTTAGAACACTACATCCGCGACTTGCCCCTAGCCCAGATGCCGGCCGAGGCCCTGCTGCGCTGGGCCAGCGAGACCTTTCCCGGTCGGGCCGTCCTCAACACCAGCTTCCAGTACACCGGCGTGGCCATGATCCACATGGTCTCGTCCTTGGGGTTGGACCTGCGCTTGGCAACCATTGACACCTTCCGGCTCCACCCGGAGACGTACGCGTTTCGCCAAGAAGTTGAGGCGCGCTACGGCTGCCGCATTGAGGTCATCCAGCCCAAGCGCCGCGACGTCGAGCTGATGGTTTCGCGCCACGGCGAGTACTTGTTTTTTGATTCCAAGGAAAAGCAGGAGCACTGCTGCCAAGTCCGCAAAGAATGGCCCAACAACGCGCTGTTGCGGACCGCGGATTGTTGGATTTCCGGGCAGCGTTGGGATCAATCTGAGCACCGCCAGCAGACGGCGAAGAAGGCGGCTTTGATCAATGAATACGGTACGCAGCGAAAGCTACTCAAGCTCAACCCATTGGTGGATTGGACCGAGGAACAGCTCATGGATTTCACCAAGGAAAACAAGCTGCCGGTCCATCCGCTCTACGGGCAGGGCTATCCGAGCTTTGGCTGCATTATATGCTCAACCCCGACCCGCCCGGGCGAGCACAAGCGCGTCGGTCGCTGGCGCTGGTTCAACGAGCACGACAGCGGCGCGACCGATCACAAAGAGTGCGGGCTGCACTACAATATATGAGAGGAATCACTCCCCCAACTGCGCCCTCATCTCCCGCACCCGCGGCTCGTCCGGTCCCTCCTCCAGCACCTGTCGCGCCCGTTCCACATCCCCCGTGCCCCGATAGGCGTCGGCCAGTTTCAGCCGCAAGGTCGCGTCCTCGGGCCGCCGCTGGACCGCTTCCGTCAAATAGTGCTGCGCCGCGGCAAACTGCCGCTGCTTGAGAAAGGCCGTGCCGAGGTTGTTCCACACGCGGGCGTCCGTGGAGTCTAGGGCCAAGGCTTGGCGAAAGACGCTTACCCCCTCGGCAAAGCGCTCCTGCATCAAGAGAGTGGTGCCGAGGTTGTTGAGCAGCCCGAGGTGAACGGGCAGGGCCTTTAAGCCGCGGCGATAGGTCGCCGCGGCCTCGGCGAATGCCCGGCGGCGCGTGTGAATGGCCCCGAGGCGCAAGTGGGCGGCGACAAAGGTCGGAGCGAGCTCGGTCGTGCGCT
Source organism: Candidatus Latescibacterota bacterium (assembly GCA_965242865.1). Classification (GTDB taxonomy): domain Bacteria; phylum Latescibacterota; class UBA2968; order UBA8231; family UBA8231. The sequence goes on along the minus strand of CBDETK010000013.1, from coordinate 604,664 downwards.
GATAGGCCGCGGCCGCCACGTCCCACTGCCGCAGGTGTTCGTGCAGCTCGCCCTTGCGGTAGTGGCCCACGGCGTGGTCGGGCAGCGCGGCGAGCAATTCGTCGTACCAGCGCACGGCCTGTTGCAAGCGGCCCCGGCGAATGGCGTCTTCGGCCAGTTTGAAGCTCAGTTCGGGCAAGACGCGCCGCACTTCTATGTCCTCGGGCCGCAGCCGTGCGGCTTGGCCCAGCTGGGCCAAGGCCGCGGAGTACGCGCCGCGCTGCTCGTGCATCAACCCGTCCAGCGCGAGGTGCCGCGCCGCCCAAGCGCGGGCTAGCTCCGGCGGCGCGGCCGGATGCACAAAGCCCAGATCCGCGCGCCGGACCTCGGCTAGGTCCGCGAGGGAAAACAGCCCGGAGCCGCGGCTTAGGTCGCGGTACAGGCCCCGCGGGGCCGCAAACTCCAGCCGGGCATTGTCGTCGGTGTTGAGCGGGGCATCGCCCGCGAGCTGTTTAACCCCTCGATCGCCCATGACATACGAGCAGAGCACATCGAGGGCGTCGCCCCCGCCGCTGCGCGCCAAGTCGCGCCGCACCCCGGGCCGGTCCAAGCGCGCCGTGAGCCGGTCCAATCCCACCGGCACTGGCGCGGCCGAGCCGACGAGCAAGTAGTCAATCCCGGGGATTAGCTCCCAGACCGACACGTGCGGGAAGGCGTGGGCAAACGTGGCGACAATGGTTTGCACATCCTCGGGTTCGAGCGCGTAGGCTTGGAGCCAAACGCCGGCCAAGCCCCCGGGCGCGAGCTTTTGGCGGCAGTCGTGGAAAAACTCGCGGGTGAACAGATCCACCATGCCGGCAATCCACAAGCTCGAAGGCTGGGAGATGATGACGTCGTAGCGGCCCTCGGAAAGCGCGAGGTGGTTGCGGCCGTCGCCGACGATCATCCGGGTGCGCGGGTCCGCGAGCGCGTCTTGGTTCACCTCGCTAAAGAGTTCGGTCGCCTCCACGACTTCGGGCGACAGCTCGACGCAGTCAATGGCCTCAATCGGGTGGCACAAGGCCGCGCCCAAGCTGATGCCGCAGCCCAAGCCGATCAGCAGCACGTCTTGGGGATCCTCGTGCAACAGCAGCGGCAGATGAGCCAAGAGCGCGTGCGAGCGCAAGTCCTTGCCCTGCGAGGAGGCAACGACCTTGCCGTTGACCCGCATGAACCGCTCGCCGCGCCATTCCCACGCGGTCACCGTCGCGGTCATGCCTTCTTTGGCATAGAGCAAGCGGCGATCGCGCCCAATGGCATGCGCCACGCCTTGCCCGGTGAGGCGGGCCGCGCTCTGATACTGCTCGGCGTAGAGGTACGGGGCGCTGTTGAGCAGGGCCACGTCCCAAGCCGGCAGGCGCGAAACCGCTAGGGGCAACAGCAGCAGGCCGGGCGCCAGCACGCGGACCAGCGGCCGGCTAAACCGGCCATCGCGCCAGAGGAAGTAAAGGCCCAACCCTAGATTGAGGGTGGTGGCCGCGAGAATGCTGGCCTGCACTCCGATAAGGGGAATCAAGAGAAAGCCCCCGGCAAAGGCCCCGAGCACGGCCCCGAGCGTGTTGGCCGCGTACGCATCGCCGACCGACTTGCCCACTGTGGAGAGGTGCCGGGTGTAGAGCTTGGCCGCGGCCGGGAAGATGCCGCCGGCCGCAAACGTCGGCAGGAACATCAGGCCGAAGGCCATGAGAAATTCGCTCAAATGCAGCAGCCCAAAGGAGCCGGCATAGCGGTTGACCAGCTCGACGACCACGAGGGGCAGCAGGCCAAAGAGCGGCTCGACCAGCAGAGCCGTTAGGCCGACGGCCAGCTCCAACAGGGCGAGGACGCCAAAGAGCCGCGCCCGGCGGTCAATCCAGCCGGCCAGCACCAAGCTGCCCAGCCCCAGCCCGCAGATAAAGGCCACCAGCATCAAGGTAAACGCATACACTGAGGAGCCGATGAGCAGCGAGAGGGTGCGAGTCCAGCTCACCTCGTAGATCATGGCGGCAAAACCCGTCAGTCCGAGTGCCCACAGCGCGGCCGGGTCGCCTCGGCGCGACGCCGGTTCGTCTGCAGGGGTGCGGGCCGAAGGCGCGTCCGCGAGGACAAAGGCCAGCGCGCCGATGAGCACATTGGCCCCGGCCGCTGTCCACAGCGTGGTCTGCACCCCCAGGGAAGGGACCAACAGGAACCCGGTCAGCGCGGCCCCGAGCGCGGCCCCGAGCGTATTGAGCGCGTAGAGCCGCCCCAAGTCGCGCCCCATGCGCTCAAGCCGTTGGGTGGTAAAGCGGCTCAACAGCGGCAGGGTCGCGCCCATCAGGGTCGTGGGCAGGGCCAACAGGGCGGCCGACGCGAAAAAGCGCCCCACCCCGAGCCAAAGGCCGGTTCCATCCAACGCACGATAGAGCCAGCCATAGACCGGTTCTATCGCGCTAAAGGCCGGCATCATGGCCAAGCCGCAAAGGCCGATGAGCACTTCTAGCACGGCGTACACGCGCAGGGGCCGGCCCGTGCGGTCGGCGATCCGGCCGGCGAGCCAACTGCCCAACGCCAGCCCGGCCATAAACGCGGTCAACACCGTGGCCGAGGTAAAGACCGTATTGCCCATCGCCAGCCGGAAGAGGCGCAGCCAAGTGATTTGATAGATTAGGGCGCAGGCCCCAGAGAAAAAGAACAGCCCGAAAACGGCCCAGCGGCTCGCGTTGTACATCGAGAAGTCGCTTTCTGCGGATCAACCGCCGAAAATTTGTTCGATCTGGGCTTCCATTTCTCGGCGCACCACCTTTTTCATCTGGTAGGCGCGCTGGCCACGGCTAAAGGCCGCGAATTGAGCTGCCGCGTCGGCTGGGCGTCCAGTGCGCTGGTACAGGTGGCCGAGGAATAGATGGACCTGATAGTCGTGCGGAGCGAGCTGGCGCAAACGTTCAAACAGGGGCACGGCCTCTGGATAGCGCGCTTGGCGAGCATAGAGCATCCCTAGGCTCCAATGGGGATGCGCGGCCTTGGGGGCGAGGGCAATGGCGCGACGCAAGAGGTGTTCCGCTTCCGCGAGCCGCTCCGTCTGCCCGAGGGCCATGCCCGTGCCTTGTTCGAGCTCGATGAGCAGGTCGGCGAGGCGGGTTGGGTATTCGGGCACGTGCGGTGTGCGCTGCACGAGCTGCTCAAACTCGGCGATGGCCGCACGGTGTTGCCCCTGCTCCGCGTACAGGCGGGCCAGTTGATAGCGCACGAGCGTCGAGTCTGGGTTCAGTTCGAGCGTGCGGCGATAGCACTGGGCCGCACGCTGGGGTTGGTCCGTCATCAGGAGGGCGTAGCCGAGGCCACCGTGCGCGGCCGCCCAGTGGGGCCGCGCGGCCGCAACCTCGGAATACGCGGCTGCCGCCTCGTCGTAGTGCCGAGCGAGCAGCGCGGTGTGGCCGAGGAGAAAGCGCACATCCGCGTCGTGGGGCCGCGCTTGGAGGTACTGCCGATAGAGGGCCATGGCCTCGTCGTAGCGCTCGGCCTCGCCGTGGAGCGCTGCGAGCGCGAGGACGGGCTCGGGGAAGTCCGGGTCGCGGGCGATGGCGCGCCCGTAGTGGCGGGCCGCGTGGGCCGGCATGTCCCGCGCTTCGTACGCGTACCCGAGGTAGTAGTGTTCGTGGGCATTGCCCGCTGAGTCCATCGCCCCCGCGCCCACATTGCAAAAGACCAACAGGCCGGCCAAAGCAGCGAGGGCCGGCCGAGGGCGCTGCCACAGGACGCGTACGCCACAAGCCGCGAACAACAACAGCACGGGCACGGCGGGCAGGCGATAGCGCCCGGTGACGAAAAACAGCACCACGGAAAGCGCGTAGCAGGCCACAAAGAGCGCGAGCAAGCGTCCTTCGGGCGAGGAGGAGCGCGAAACGCCCCAAAGCCCCAACAACGCCAGCGGCGCGACCAACCCGAAGGGAAACGCCAGTCCCTTTTTCCACAGCAGGATCGACAGCAGCCCAGAATCGTTGCGGGCGAAGTAGGGGTCACGGTTGCGCGGGAGCTCGTCGCCGCGCAGGAACAGGTAGCCCTTGTAGGCCAGCGAGCGCAAGAAATCGAGCGGCTCAGAGCGCATGTACTGCCAAGACTGGGCGAAAAAATAGCGCGACTTGGCCGAAGGCTGCTCAATGCCGGCGCGGCGCTCGGGCATTTCCACCAGCTCGGCCCAAGCTCGGCCCGGGCGGATGCGGGTCGTTTGCGCGGAGTCGGCGTTGTTGCCGATGTAAAAGTTGATGCCGGCGTTGTGCGAGATGAGCACTAGATCGCCGCCGACCGCCCAGTTGCGATACGCGACCGGCGCGATGACCAAGGCACAGCCCAAGAGCAGGAGGGCCGGTGCCCGGAGCCGGCGTTGCCGCCCGTAGAGATAGCCCAACAGCACGGGCGCGCAGAGCAGCACGTTGGCCACGGTCAGCGCGGACAGGCCCAGCAACACCCCGGCCGCTAGGGCGCGCTGCCAACCCCCCGCGCCGACTACGAGTACCAGCACGAGCACATTGAGGCCACAGGCCAGCAGGGTCGGCAGCAACTCGCCGCCAAAGTAGATGAGCGGCCCGTACAAGGCCGCGGCAAACCCCGCGCCCAGCCCGACTCCGGCGCCAAAGACCCGGTGCCCCAACAGGCTTATGAGGACGCAGACGAGCGCGCCGAGGATGGCTTGGATGAAGCGCGGCAGGTAGAGGTCGTCTCCGGCGAGGGCAAAGAGGACGCCGAGGAGCACGGGGTAGAACGGCGGTTGCCAGAAGGGCGCGGGCCGACCCGCAAAGGAGACGTCGCTGAGGTAGCGCGCGTCCTCGGTATAGGTGCGCGCATCGACGACGGGCGCGGTGAAAAGCGGGCTGGCGCGTAGTTCGTGGAGGTAGTACAGGCGCGCTGAGAGGGCGAGCGCGAAGACGGCCCCCACCCCATAGAACATCCAGCGTCTAGCCATGCGTCCTGTGCGCTTATTGCAAGCCGGCGTAGATGGAAATGAAGAACTGGTTAATGATCACGGCGTCCTCGCCCCGGGGCTGGTGGCGGTCGATTTTCATGCCCGCATGGGTCGTGACCTTGTAGCCGAGGTAATCGGAGATATTGGATAGCTGCAAGGCCCAGACTAGGCCGTTGAAGTCGTTGGAGTCGCGCTCCATGTCGTTGAGGAAGGTCAGCTCCAGCCCGCTCAGCAGGTTCGTGTGGCTCAGCAGGGGAAAGCCGAGGATAAAGCCGCCGATCTCGGCTAGCTCGGTGCGCTTTTCGGCCGCAATCAGGTCGCGGCTTTGGCGGCGGTACTCGCTTTTCCAGCGCGGCTCCAGCCACAGGCGGCCAAAGTCGAAGCGGTAGCTGATCTTGTTGATCAGGCCAAAGAAAAAGTCGCGCTGGCGCAGGCCCAACAGCGCGCGCTCGTTGGCGCTGAGCCGCGAGTGGTACAGGTCGTACTTGATAAAATTGGCCGTCAGCAGGCCGCGCAGCTCGTAGTCGTGGCCGATCCACAGGCTGTTGATCCAAGCGTCGCGGGCGATGAGCGGATCCTCGACCTTGGTCGGTTCGCCGGTGCGGATATTGGCACTGGGCAGCCACTGCAAGAGGTCGTCGGGAATGTCGTCGGTGGTGGATTTGAGCATCTCAAAGACGCGGAAGCGCCCCCAAGTGGGCGTGTGGCGGTCGAGGGTCAGCAAGGCGTAATTGGCGTGGTTTTTCTGATTGGAAGAAATGAGGCCCTCGCGCAAGACGCCGACCATCAGCCGCACCTCTGGGGTGAGGTGGACGCCGCCGTAGGCGTTGTACCCGCGGTGATCCTTCTTGTAGGGATAGTCGGGTAGTTCGTCGTTTTCAAAGCGATCGACCCACAGGTTGTTGTTTAGGTCAATGCCGAAGAGGAATTCGGGCCGATCGACGTTGTGGCGCAAAAACGGCTCCTCGTAGTCTGGGATGAGGTTGCTCAAGAAGCGGTTGTCGTTCTGATTGAAATCCGAGATGAAGTCGTTGTTCTCGTCCCAGCCGGGAAAGACGCTTGGGTCGCCGGTCTGCCAGTCCTTGCGCACGGTGTCGGGAAATTCGTCTTGGTCGTCGTTGTCCTCGACGAGCTCGACCACGTGGATGCGCTCGTCCTCGTAGTCGATAAAGCCATCGCCTTGGGCGGTGAACGTGCGGGTGGAGTAGCGCGGATCCATGCTGTACGCCTCGCCCAAGAAGAAGAAGGGAAACGCGGCCCGCGACAGGTTTATCATCCACGCGGCCGCAGCCCGGTCGCCGCGGATGCCCGAAAAGGTGGTGTGGGTCTTGGCAACCACATTGGGGTATTTGGTGTAGCTGTAGCTAAGGTCGTACTCGCCGTAGAAGTCAAAGCCGAGGACCTTTTTCAGTTCTAGGGTGGCTCCCCAGATCTGGGTGGAGGTCGGGAGGCCATAGTCGAAGCTGACGATCTGCAAATTGGTGTTGTCTCGCACGTTGCCCGCGGCTTGGGCGACGAGCAACAGCACGGACTCGCCGCTCGCGTTGAGCTGGCTGTCGGAGGTAACCCAGACCTGATAGTCGTTGCCCAGCACGAGGCGGAACTCGACCTTTTTGATCTCTTCTTTGGTCCCGGAAGCGCGGTTGACAAAGGCCGGGCTGTCAAAGTCGTAGCGCAGGCGAATTTCCTCGACGCCGTCGGCCGAAAGGAAGCCTTCGCCCACGAGGCCGCCCTCGACGATCGGCTCAAAGCGAATGGCCTTGCCGTTTTCTTGGGTGCCGTCGAGATAGGTGATGATGATGTCCGAGCCGGCGCTGAAGAAGGCCGCGCCGCCGACCCCATCGGCCGGGCTGTCGTCGCGCAAGACGATCTCGATGATCGAGACGGTCTGGTTTTGATCGACCGATAGCTCGCCGGTGAAGGGGTTGCCGGTAAAGCCGTCGATGAGGGTGTTGGACTGGTGGGCGTTGACCATGGTCAAACCGAGCGTGGCAAAGTCGCCCACCTGCGCGGTGACGCGGCTGCCGAACATGGACGTGGCGTTGGTGACCAAGCTCTCTTGATCGTTGGTCGACGTGCCCCCGGGGCGGCTGATGCGCGAGTAAATCAGGGTGCCTTGGTATTTGTCGGCCGCGTAGTCGAATTGAATGCCGTCCCAGCGCGGCTTGGAAAAGGTCATCGGCGTCAGGGTCGAGCGGATCTTGGTGCCGGCCGTCAGGGCGTAGTGGTGCTGGCCCCGAGAGTCGGCCGAGACGACCAAGCCGCTAAACCAGCCCTCGAATTTTCCAGACTTCAGCACCGAAGAGCCAAACTGCCGGGGCTGGGTCTGGGAGTTGTTGAAAATCAGCCAGCCGCGGGTGATGAGGTTGCCGTAGAGGTCGTAGTAGTAATCGCCCTCGTGGATGGCGCTGACGTAGCGCTGGTAGTGATCGCGGGCGTAGTTGGAGTATTCCCATTGCCGCCACTGGTATTCGTTAAACAGCTCTTGCGGCACGTACCACCGGCGCTTGGCCGGGTCGAGAGCATCGAACAGGACGCCCGGCCCCTGGGGCTCAAAGGAAACCACCCCGCCTCGTTTGACCGTGCCCGTGCGCGCTCCATAGGTCTGGGCGTCGGCGGTCGCACTGCCGAGCCACAGGACGGCGATTGCCGTCTGGCATATCCATCTCCGGTTCACCTGCAATCCCTCCTTAGTGGAAGTACCTCGGGGCTAATGATAATTGGCCCCGGGCGTTAGGCAACGGTTTACTGGGATAACGAAAATAACGAACCGCACAACGGCTTTATAGGGCTCGCCTCTACAAACTCGCGTTTGGAGAGTTCGGCCAGCAGGCGGGTGTACTGTTCGGAATCCGCTCGGATGCAAGAGGCCAAGCCAGCAATGTCCCCTTTCACGATCTTGTCCTGAACTCCCGTTTGTTCATCGCTTAACGTCAAGAGATAACTTTCGGCCAAGCGATAGACTTGCCGCAAGACCGTACCTTCAAGGTCGGCCTGTTTGTAGCGTTCGCGCAACGAGACCTTGCACGAGAGAACGACAGGTTTTCTGAGGTTAAAACAGACAAAATCGAAGACGACGTTTGGAACGAGGGAGATCTGCGCTTGATAGTAAAACGGGAGCACATTCTCGCGTACCAAGGTTTCAAATACGAGCAGTTCAAATACTTTGCCATTGACGCTTGGGTTAGTTGGATACCCGGATAGATACATCTCGTAGGCAGTGCCTATGAACTCATGCGCGGAGCGATAGGAAGCTATGCCGCCCAGCAGAGAAGTGTAGATTTCGCCGGCGTCACCTGTTGTGATGTCTCCAATCTCACTTTGCATTCCTTTTCAATCCTTTGCTTAATCAGGTCGCAGTATTTCTTTTCTAGCTCGATCCCAAGCGCACTCCGCCCGCGTTCCACCGCCTCTATCAAGGTGGTACCAGAGCCAGCAAATGGATCGAGCACGGTATCGCCGGGAAAAGATAGCAACTTAATGCACCGCTCCGGTAAGGCACGTGGGAACGGGGCTTCGTGCCCAATCCGTTTTGCACTTTCACCGTTAAAATTCCAAACTCCCAATACCCAATCCTTGAACTCTTCTCCGCTAATGTCACTCGTACCCTGTCGTTCCCGCTTCCAGCGGCCCTTATAGAGGACAATAATTGTTTCAACCGGCGCGATGATGTGCGGTGCGCTAGCAGATTTCCAACTGCCCCAAGCCGTCCGACGGCTAATGTTTCCCTCGTTCCATATAATGGTAGCATGATAAGACCATCCGGCATCCATTGCTATTTTGGTTATATCGGCGGATAGTGGGACTTTTCCGTTGCGATTTTTGTCAATTGACACATTGACACATAGACGGCCGGTTGGTCGAGTCCAAAAGTAGCAGTTCCGCAGCCACTTTTTAGAGAACTTCAAATAATCGTCGTAGGATTTTTCATCGGCTTCCGCATACCCATTGTAGGCTTTGCCTATGTTGTAAGGCGGCGATGTAACGATCAAGTCCGCGCATTCGCGTTTCAGGGTGTCCCTCTTTGTGGCGTCGCCTTGGACGAGGATACACGGGTTCTCAGTTAAATGCTCGGGGCGATAGGACATGACGTGGCTCAAGCCGGCGTCGAGCCTGCTCATTGGACCCGCACCTCCAACCATTCCACGCAGGGCTTCCATATTCCCCCCGCAAGCGGTATGCAGTCTGTGCAGTATAAGCCATCCCGTTTTCTGAGTTACGCCCATCTCCTTTGACAACTGGATGCTGCTTATGTCCTTGTGTGCCGTCATCAGTAGATAAATTGCGTGAATCCAATCCCGCAACGCAATGCGTGAGTTCTCAAAGACCGTCCCCGTCCGGACGCTGAAGTACGAGAGGCAATCGCGGCAGTCATGGATCCCCGTACGCTTGCCAGTTCTAGTATAGATGTTGTGGCTGCCGCAATGGGGACAAATTATATGGCCGCCCCAACGCACGGATTCCAACCGGGTGCGTGCTGACTCCTCGTCTTCGCCAGAAAACAAGCGGAACAGGTCGTAGTTGCTGACGATAGGTTGTGTCATCATTCATCCTCCGTTAGATGGTTAGCATATTATAACGGCCCTAATTTCCGGTATCAAGTATATAACTTCCCGCTATGCTCACAGTGAGGATACAGCCAAGAAGCGTGGGCCGGATTGACCGTTACCACCTAACTAGTATGCAGGACCGATTGTGATCGTCGCAAGCTCCTCCTCCTCGATCAGTAGGCCACGGCGATAACCCGCGCTTGGCTCGTCGGGAAGCCAGTGGCGTCGGCCTCGAGCTGGACTTGGCACAGATACAGCCCGGGCGGCACTCGGCGGCCCCGGTCATCGCTGCCGTCCCAACGCACTGCGGTGCGGCCGCTCAACACCATTTCCTCGCGCTGCCAAACCCGCCGCCCATCGAGCGCGTACATGCGCACTTGGAGGCGGCGACTCGACGTGAGCTTGAAGATCTCCAGCGAGATTTCAGCCGCGTCGTTGATCCCGTCGCCGTTGGGCGTAAACGGGTTGGGACCGACGGCGAGGCCCTGAACGAGCTCGCCGTCGATGGGGACGTTGATCGAAAGCGTGTTGCTGGCGACGCTGTCGGCCGCGTTGCCCGCTTCAACGGCCTGCCACGCAGCGTCGGCGCTGGCGGTGGCCGCGTGGCGCACGAACAGGCGCAAGGTCGTGCCGTTGAGAAAGACCGGGGCGGACAGACGCACGCGCAGGCGCGGACCCGGGCCGGCGACTAGGCCGCGCTGGGGCGCGGAAAGGCGATTGTACGCGACCAAGTCGAGCGAGTCGCCGAGCGCGTTAAAGGGGAACTGGGCGCCGTCGCCGCGCAGAATGCGGAAGTAGCGGATCGGGCCTTGCTCCGCGCTGGGCAGGCTCTGGTAGCTAGTTTGGTCGATTTCGCTGAGCCGGTCGCCGGTGCGGCGGAAGTAGCGGATGGCGCCGCGCTCGTCTTGGTCGAGGGTGCCATAGGCCGCGCCCGTAAGCGGCAAGCCGCCTTGCGTAACCGGCACCTCTTCGCCTTCGAGGGCAATGCGATGGTACGTGCGGCGGGCCGCTGGCAGGATGTTGAGCGCGTCGTCTAGGCGCACCCAGATCGAGTCGCCGCCATTGGCCAACAGCGCGATTCGCGCTGAGTCGGCGGCGGCGGGGCGAAAGACTCGTTCGCCGGCCGGGCCGGCAATGCCCAGCTCCACGAGTTCGAGCTGGTCCGAGGCCGGCATGGTCAGCAGGATTTCGTTGAAGCCCGTGCTGCGCGAGCGCGCTGGCGACTCGATGAAAGTGGGCTGGGCGAAGACGTCAAAGGTTTCCCGCACCCCGGAGGCCGCCACGGAGGGCGGCCACAACTCGGCGGTGATGCGTTGGGCTACGGGGTGGAGGAGCTCGACGGCGAGGGAGCGGATTGACGAGGCGACCGTGCGGTCGGTGGTGATCATCTCGACTTGGAACTGCATGAACTTGCGTAGGCCGGGGGAGGTGACCATGTCGCCGGGCTGCTGATAGGCGCGGCTCCACGGGCTCCAGCCGCTGGTGGGGACGAAGGAGGTGTCGGCTGGCCCCTTGAAGCTGCCCAAGAGGTTTTTCCACGCATCGTAGGCGATTTCGTTGCCCGTTTTGTCGAAGTAGCGGATGACCTTGCCCAGCAAGTCGCCGGTGCGGGTGCGGACGGCGACGGTCGTGCCCGGGGGCGTCTCGGCTTCCCAAGTGATGGCCCCAAAGTTGCGCGCCCCAGGCAGCGCGATCAGGTCGGAAGTCAGCGCGACTTGCGCGGGGTAGCCGGTGGAAAAAAGCTGGTACTCGGCAATGGTCGGCCCGGTGTTGTAGCCCCCTCGGCGGCGCGGGTCCGACGAGACGATGCTCACTTCGAGGAAGCGGAGCTTGGGGCTGTGGGGGTAGGTATCGACGATGTGCTCAAAGCGATCGGTGCTGTTGTCCTCGCGAAAGCGGGGGCTTAGCCGCGCCCACTTGATTTTGCCGCGGGTGTCGCGCGAGCCGTCGGAGCCGCGGATCAGGTAGCCGTCGATAAAAGGCTGGGGCCGGGCCGAGGAAATCCGCATGGCGTCGAGCCAAAACGACGCGCCCAAGTCAACGGTGAGCACGCCGCGGTCAATGGTCGGCGACCACACGAGGTGCAGGAAGCTGGTGTTGAAATCCGCGTCAAAAGCCGGCCCCGGCAAAAAGCCGTCGCCGGTCAGGTCGAGCTGGCCGCCGCCGGCCACCAAGCCGCTGCTGATGTTGTCGCCAAACCCATGCACCTCGATTCCGGCGAGGCGCGGCCGCTCGCGCCGGTAGTAATCGAGGCGGCCTTGGCGCGGGGCATCGAGGCTTTCATAAACCGCGCGCTCGACCGGCTCTTCAAAGCCCTGTTCGTCGCGAATGAAATAGACGATCGCCCCGCGCTCGTCCGCGGGCAGGGCCTGCCATTCCGCTTCGCTGAGCCGCTCGCCGCGCTCGCCGCGGGTATCGCTGACTACGATGCGGATGGTCTGCACCATTTTGCCGCGCCAATCCGGGTCGGCGTCGAGTTGTTCGAGGCCGATGCGAAAGGTGCGTTGGTCGCGGTTGGGGGCCTTGGTGTGGGCGATTCGCTCAAAGGTGATTTTGTCGGCGTTTTCCCACACCGGCTCTTGGTCGGGCGCGGCGAGGACTCGGAACTGGAAGAAGGGGTCGCCCAACTCTTCCTCGACAAAGTGGAGGACGAGGGAATCGACGGCCACCACGCGGCCCAAGTCCAGTTCGATCCACCAGTCGTCGAGCGGGGCCTGCGGGTCGGGCTCCCAAAAGGTGGTTGGGTCCGCGTCGAGGATGTGGGCGGCCGCGGCTGAGTTTGAGCCGACGCGACTGATGCCCGGGCGAAAGAAGTAGGAGTAGATGGGGTTGCCCTTGCGGTCGAGGATGATCTCGCCTTTTACGTCGCGGGTTCGGGTGCTGTCGATGTTGAGGATGGCGGTCTGATTGCGGCGGCGGCGCAGATCCGGGATGGGGCGGGTAAAGGTCGCTAGATCGTCGAGCAGGTTGAAGCGGGCGCGGAAAAAGTGCGGCTCAACCACGCCCGCTGGCGACACCTTCACCGCGTGGGTGGGCAACTGCCAGTTGCGCCAGTGCGCGGCCCGGTTGACTTCTACCGAGCGGCTGGTGACGCGGTGGCCCTGTTGGGCTTGGACTGTGGCCAGCGACGCCGAGCAAAGGACGAGCAACGCTAAGAGCCTCATGGTGCCCTCCTGACAACTTGGTAGTGCGCCTCGCGTTGGACGATGCGGATGTGGCTATTGACGGGCAGGTCAAAGAAGCGCTGAGGGGGCTGACCGGGCCACAGCACGTGCAGGCTATCGACGCGGGTAGCCGACCCCAGCCCGAGGTGCAAAAGCGGCTCATTGCTGCTGCCAAAGCCAAAGCCGCTCTGGCGCTGGGCGCGGATGGCGCGGCCCTCGGCAAAGGCTGCGACGCGCACGCCGAGGGCACTGCGGTTGGCCTCGGTCCCCACCAGCTCAATGGCTAGGTAGTGCCGCGCCGGGCCGTCGTTGCGATAGAGCGCGTTGGCCCACGTGTCGGCGTCGTAGTGGCCTCCCAAGCCAGCGTAGAGGTCCAAGTCGCCGTCTCGATCAAAGTCGGCAAAGGTGGCCCCGTGGCCCTTGCCGAGGCTGCCGGTGCCGGTTGCGGCCGTAATGTCGGCAAAGGTGCCGTCGCCCAAGTTGCGGAACAGCGCGTTGGGTTCGAGGCGGGCCATTTGCGGGCCGCCGTTGGCGAGGTACATATCGACGAAGCCGTCGTTGTCTATATCGCCCAGCCCCGCGCCCATGCTGCCGAACGAACGGTTGAGCCCGGCCGCGACTGTGATGTCGGCAAAGGTGCCGTCGCCCAAGTTGCGATAGAGAAAGGGCCGGTTCGGCTCAATGGCCTCACCGGTGACCATGCTGTTGAGGACATCGGGAAAGGCGCTCATAGTGGAAGCAAATAGGTCGAGATGCCCGTCGTTGTCAAGGTCAAACGAGAACGCCACATACCCGCCTTCCACCGGAAAAAGGACGCCAGCGCGCTCGGCTATGTCGGCAAAGGTGCCGTCGCCGAGGTTGCGATAGAGGCGGTTGAGTTGGCCGATGTTGACCGCGTACAAGTCGGTCCAGCCGTCGCCGTCAAAGTCGCCCGCGGCCGTGCCAATGGTCTTGCCCGAATCGGCGACCGCAGCCGCTGCGGCTACGTTGAGGAACGCGCCGGTTTGCTGGTTGTGCAGGAGGGCGTTTGGCGCGCCCGAACCCGTGACGCCGTTGGCCACGTACAAATCGAGGTATCCATCGCGGTCGAAGTCGAGCCAAGCGGCCGTAAAGCTGTCGCTGGAATCGGCCAAGCCCACGTCGCGGAATGCGCCCGCATCGTTTCGGTACAGCGAGTTGGGCGCGCGGCCCTCCCAAGCGTCGCGGCTGACAAAGAGATCGTCGTCCCCGTCGTTGTCAAAGTCCGCGCTCGCGGCCGCCCAACCGCCGCGGGCATCGGCGAGCCCGGCCGCGTGGGCCACCTCGCGAAATCGGCCACGGTCGTTGCGGTACAGCGCGTGTTCGGCTTGGATGCCAACGCTGAACAGATCGAAGTCGCCATCGCCGTCAAAGTCGAGCCAAGCGCTGCCGCGGCCGCGATCCTTTTTGGCCACGCCCACGCGAGCGGCCACATCGACAAAGCGCACGTCGGTCGCGGCTGGCCCTGAGGGATGCAGGGGAAAGCGGTGGCGCGGCCGCAGCGCTGACGCAGCCGGCCCCTGTCGCTCGTGGGCCAGTTTGAGCAGCCACAGGGCCTCTAGCCGGTCGAGCGATTCCAGCAAATCAACCGCTCTTTCGAGCCAAGGCCGGGCGCGGTCGTCGCCGGCCCAGAAGGCGGCCGTGCCGGCCAAGAGATAGGCGCGACCGTCGTCTGGATAGGCGTCGAGCAACGAGCGGCTGCGCTCCAAGGCCGCGGGAAAGCGGCCGAGGCGCAGCGTGGCTTGGACTAAGAGGTAATGCGCGTCGCGGCGCTGGGGTTGGGCGGCCAGTGCTTGGCTGCACAGGGCTGTGGCGCGCTCTAGGTTCATGGTCGCGGCGGCCTGTAGGTATAGCTCGGCCAGCAGCAGGCGACCGTCGAGCGAGTGGGGATATTGGTCGAGGACCTCGTTGACGGCCAGCTCGGCTTCGCGGGCAAAACCGCCAAAGGCGAGGAGCCGCGCTTCGAGGAGGCGGGCCTCGGGCCGCTGGCGCGCCGGCGTCGGCAGCTCGTCGAGCAAGCGGCCCGCGCTCTGCCACCGGCCTTGGCGGAGCAGGGCTTCGCCGCGGCGGATCTGGGCAATCGCGCTGTCGGGCGCCAAGCGGACGACGTGCTCGAAGCGATCGGCGGCCGCGGCGAACCGGCCTTGGTGCAGCAGGCGCAGGGCCTCGGCATAGACGCGGTCGCTTTCGGCCTCGGGCGCAGCTTGGCAGCCGAAGCAAAGGCCGGCCAAGCACAAGGCGCGGATGCGACCCGTCACGGCCCTGGGTCCAGTTCGCCCAGCTTGGCCCGGGCGCGTTGGTGATCCGGGGCGAGGGCGAGCACCTGTTGCAAGGCGTGCCGCGCTCGTTCCCGCTGCCCTTGCTGCACGAAGATCAGCGCCAACCCGTAGTGCGATTCCGCGTGGTCTGGGTCGAGGGCAATGCTGCGGGCGAACTGGGCGCGGGCGTCGCGGTAGCGCGCTTGGCGCACGTAAGCCAGCCCGAGGACGTAGTGGGCGTCGCGGTGGTCGGGATTGCGGGCGAGTGCTCGGCGCAACACAGCGACAGCTCCGGCAAAATCGCCGCGTTTGAAGCGCGTCCGGCCCAAGCCATACGCCGCGGCAAAGGAGTGAGGATCGAGCGCCAAGGCGCGGCCAAAGTGCGCGGAGGCTTCCTCTAGCGCGCCCTCGTGCAGGTACAGGTCGCCCAACATGAGGCCGGCGTCGCGGTGATCGGGGTCGCGGGCGAGGACTTGCTCCAGCGCGGCGCGGGCGTCGGCAAAGCGCTGTTGCTGCGCGTACACGGTGGCGAGGCGCAGGCGAATTTCTACCGAGGTAGAGTCGTTGGCCAAGGCGCGCTTTAGGGAGTCAATCGCCTTGTCCCACGCGCCTTGGCGGATGTAAATGTTGCCTTGATTGAGGTGGCGCTCGGCCGCGCCCAACCGCTGGAAGCGGCCCTGCGCGTTGCGGGCGTCGTCCGGCCGGGCACCCGCGGCGTAGGCTTGGGCCAGTAGGTAGTGGGGAGCGGGATTGTGCGGGGCGGCCACCGCGGCGCGCTGGAGCACGGGAATGGCTGCTTCGGGTTCCCCGAGGCGGATGAGCAGGCCGCCCAAGCCGAGGCCGCCTTGGACGTGATCCGGGTCGCGGGCGAGCAGCTCGACAAACCCGGTGCGCGCCCGGGCTAATTGCTGATCGCGCATGAGGAGGTCGCTGTGGTAGTAGCGGGCCGCGAGGTGGTCGGGTGCGAGCTCCAAGGTGCGGTTGAAGGCCGCGAGGGCCCCGGCAAAATCGCCGGTGGCGCGCCGCACCTCGCCCAGATAGAAGTGATATTTGGCGCGGTCGGGCGCGAGGGCCATGGCCTGCTCTAGCTGGGCCGCGGCCTCTAGATAGCGATGCTGGTCGCGCAGCACCGCGGCGAGGGCAAAGTGAGCGCGGGGCTGGTCGGGCGCGAGGGCCAAGGCGCGGCTGAAAGCCTCAATCGCGCGCGTGGGCTGGTCGAGCCGCGCGTGGGCTAGGCCCTTTTGAAACTGGGCGGTGCTCGACGCAGAATCGAGTGCCACGGCCTGCGCGAGCACCGCTAGGGCCCGGGCCGGCCGCTCCTGTTGCAAAAAGAGCGTACCGCGCTGGAGCAAACGGCGGGCTTCCTCTCGGCGCGGCGCGTCCTGCGGATCGGGTGGGTCGGCGCAGGCGAGTGCCCCCAACATCAGCAACAGGCGCACAGGCATCGCTCAAGTGCCTTGGACCAGCGAGTCCGGTAGGGCCGCTTTGAGCGCTTGCTCGTCGATCTCGACCCGTCTCTGATAGCGCTGGCGCAGGTCTTTGACGAAAGCGGTGAAGGCCGCATTTTCCCGCTCGCGGCGCAACAGGGCGCGGGCGCGGCGCTGGACCTGTTCATACGGCTCGACCCGGCCGGGATTGCGCCCTTGGACGCGGAAAACCGAGTACCCGTCGCGCACCCGAACCGGCCCGACGAGCTGGCCCGGTTGCGCGGCCGCGATGGCCGGGACGAGGCGCGGATAGAGCTTTTCGTCGCGTGGATGGAAGTGGAAGCGCGCTTGCGACTGGGCCGCTTGGGCGCGTACGCTGCGGTCCGCGAGCTCGGCAAAGCGCGCACCGGCCGCGAGTTGGTCGGCGAGCCACTGGGCCTCGGCCGGGCTGGACGCGAGCAGCTCTTCGACCTCAACGGACTCTTCGTGGTAAAACAGGTCGGGATGGCTGTCGTAGTATGACCACACCTCGGCGTCGGACAGCATTTCGACGGCTGCGAAGCGGTGGCGCACCGCATTGAGCAGCGCGTTTTGATAGGCTCTCGTGGCCAGTCGCTGGACGTCCGGGTCGTCGTACAGGCCCTGTTCGCGGGCCGCACGTCGTTGGAGGAGGGGCCGCAGCACCAGCCGGTCGAGTGCGGTGCGCGTGCGCGCACTGTCTTTGAGGCTGCGCTGGGCATTGAGCCGCCGCAGGGCCTTGTACGCCGCCGCGACCGTGGCTTGCCCTTCAGTAAAGGTGTACAGGGGCGTGGCGCACGTATCGAGCAGGCTGGTGTCCTCGCGCTGGGCCGCGCCGAGCATGAGCTGGAGTCCGTCGCGATTGAGGGCCGCCCCGGCCGCTGCGCCGAGCGACTCAAAGTGCTCGGCCTCCACTTGGGCCAACCGCTCGCGGAAGAGCTGCTCCTCGATGAGGGGCCGGTAGCGCTCGTAGGGCGCGTCGCGGTCTTCGCTGAAGCGGACGATGTGCCAACTGCGGCCGGCGCGCAGGGGCGCGGATATTTCCCCCAAGGGCAGGGTCTTAAAAACCTCGGCTGGGATGTGCAAACTGGGCGCGGCCTCGCGGCCAATAAAGCCCAACTCGCCGCCCCGTTCGGCCGAGCGTTTGTCGAGCGAGTGGGCGCGGGCCACCTCGGCAAAGGGCTGACCCGCTTCGAGGGCGGCCACGGCCGCTTCGATTTCCGGGCGCGTGTGGACCAAAATAGCGTTGAGCTTACGCTCGCGGTCATAGCCCTCTTCGGCAAAGACTCGCCGCACCTCTGCTTCGGGCACTTGCACCTGAGCGGTTATGTGACGCGCCCGATAGAGGGCGATGACCCGCGCATCCACGGCTTCATCTACGGCGCGTTTTACCGCTTGTAGGGTGTCCAGCTCGTGGGCGACGGCCTCTTTGAGGATCAGTTGGCGGTCGATGAGCGATTGCACGTATTGACGCCGGGCCGCGTGGCCGCCTTCGGGGTGGCGCAGGCCCGGGGGCAGCTTTTCGACAAAGGCTCGCAGGCTTTCTGCCGAGATGGGGTCTTCGTCGATTTTGGCGACTGGCCGCTCGGTTTGGGTGCATGACGATAAGACCAATGCCAGTACCAGTAAAATTCCTATATGCATTCGTATTCTCCTGATTCTTTAAGAATGTGAGGGCCGGCACGGGGGCCGGCCCCAACCTCGTATTCTCCTGATTCTTTAGAATGATGAGGGCCGGCACGGGGGCCGGCCCCAACCTTGTATTCTCCTGATTCTCCTGATTTTTAGGGGGCCGGCACGGGGGCCGGCCCCAACGACCCAAATGGGTTTTCAGACGGCCTCGAGATGGGTTTTCAGACCGCCGACCTTCCTAATCCGCCGACCTTCCTAATACACCGGCGTCCGGTTGCCGACCATCCCGGTGAAGCCATCTACCACTAGCCAGAGGCCGGCGGCGACGAATTGGCCTAGCACGATTCCGATAAAAAAGGGACGGGTGAGGAGGTAGGTGCGGGGGCCGCCGTATTTGAGGACGGCGATCTTGATCAGCCAAGCGAGAAATATCGAAAACCATATACTGTTCATTACCCAGCCGGTGCTGACGGCAAACCCGAGCGGGTGAAAGGGCCACCACACCAAGAAGTGGCGAGCGGTCATCAAGCCGCCCATGATCAGGCCCCCGAAACCCGTCCACAGCCACCCGACGAGGCTCGGCCCGGTGGGGTTGGCGAGCTTTTGTGCGGCAAAGTCCGAGGGGTATGCGGCAAAGCCCGTGAAGTACTGGGGATGCAGGTTGAGCGCGCCATCGCGGTACGCGAGGTAGAGCATGAACCAGCAGGAGGCCACGAGGCTGATGAGCATGGCCGCGACAAGCGCCCAAAAGAGCGGGCGGCGAGTGCCCTGGATCACGCTGCCCAAGCGCAGGCTGTTGGCGAGGGGCGCGGTCATAAAGACCAGCAAATCGCCGGCCCAGACAAAGGAATAGCCCGTGGCGACCATGCCCTGCGCGCCGAGCGCCGGGACGCCAACGCCGGACACCACAAAGCCGGCCGGGACCATTTCCGGGGTCACCGTGGGCATGCCGGCCTCGGCGATGATGCGCGCTAGGCCGATGAATATGACCAGCGACGAGAACAGGAAAAAGGGCACGATCCAACCCGGGATCCCGCTCTTCCACAGCCAAAAGCCCATCGCGGTCACGCCGACGACGAAGAGCCAAAACGCGGCCCGATAGGAGAGAATCTCCTGCGAGTCGTCGATCCGGTCGTCGCCCCACAGGGCCTTGCGCAGCACGTTTTTGAGGTGGGGCCGCGCCGTCCACAATCCATAGCACACCAAGACGATGAGCGCGCCCATCATCTGATGCCCCATGATCGCGCCCACCGGCCCCGACCCGGTCCAAGGCCCCAACTCCTCGGGGCTGAAAATGCCGACGTAGCTGAAGATGCTTTCTTGGAGCACGTGCAGCAGGTAGAAAAACCACAGGCTGAAGGCGATATTGGAGTTGATGAAGTACGCAAAGCCAAACATCAAAAAGTTGATGCGGATGTTGAGCGAGGCCGTGCGGCTAAACAGCTCGACGCTGGTCTGGAGGGCGAGGGCGGGGACGAAGTTGAAGTAGTGGTGCAGGGCGTTGGTGCTGTTGAACAAGAAGGGCACCAGCAGGCCGCACCACAAGATGGGGTTGCGAAAAAAGGGCTTGAGGAGTTTTTGCTCGCCGCTGTCTTGGATCATGGCGAGGGGAACTTGGGCCAGCGGAAAAACGAGGCGCTCGTTGTCAACCCACTGGCGGCGCAAGATGGATATGGCCGCGATAATGGCGGCGTAAAACGCCGCGTAGAACACCAACCAGTGCCCGAGGGGCCTGAGCCAGACGCCGTAGGGAATGGCCGAGCCTTTGGTGCCCTCGTAAAATGCCTTTACCGCGGCCGGATCGTACACGACCATCCAATCCGACAGAAACGGATGGACTAAGGCGGCCCATTGGTTTTCGGGAGTGGCGTAGTAGAAGGTGCCGGTGATCATGGGCAGCAGCATCCCCACCACACCGCGTGTGGGGATGGCCGTGGCGACAGCCATCATGGCGAAGATGACGACCCACTCGCCGCGCCGAAAACCGTAGCGGCCCAAGGCGACTTGGACCGTCAGCAGCAGGACGAACAGCAGGAAGAAGGCGGCTGGCGTGGCCGAACTCAGCCCGAGGCGCGAGCCTTGGACGACCATGCTGCCGTAGGGAATGCCGATGGCAATGAGCAAGCTCAGCGCGGCACCGACGAGGATGCTCCGGCCCGTAATGGCGGCCGGCGCATTGTCAGAGGGGTCGATTTCAGCCATGTTTTTTAGCGATTGATGGACGCGACAAACAAAGCAAAAACGGTACGCAGAGCAAAAGACCGGGGCCTTGCCCTGCTGGTTGGTTTGTCGCTCGTCGCGCTCTTGGAGGCGGCCTTGTGGCTGGCTGGCATCGGCCCGGACGACGCTCTTTTCGCGGCTACGGACTCGTCCTACCGCATCAACCCGCAGGCCGCCCGACGCTTCTTCCCTCGCCAGTACGTGCGCTTGGCCCCGGGTCAAGACCGCTTTGCCCGCGTGAAAGACGCGCGCACATTTCGCGTGTTCGCGCTCGGAGCTTCCACCCTGCTCGGCTTCCCCAATCCCGCGTACACTTCGTTTCCCAATTTCCTGCACCAGATGCTCGCGGATGCGTATCCAGCGCGCACAATCGAGGTCGTCAACTGCGGCGTCACCGCCACCAATTCTTTTGTCTTGCGCGAATTTGTCGAGGAGGTGGTCGAGCACGAGCCGGATTTGGTCCTCATCTACGCCGGTCACAACGAGTTCGTCGGGCCGTACGGGGCCGCGACGCCGTTTGCCCGCCTGAGCGGCAACTGGTCCTTCATCCAGCTACAGCTGTTCTTGCAGCGGACCAAGCTCTACTACCTGCTCGACAGCCTCCTGCACTCGCTGCGCCCGGCCGCGCCCGCCGAGTCCTTTGGCGTCCACTTGGTGCAGCGCGAGATTTACTTGGGGGACGAAGCGCACCAGCAGACTGTGGCTCATTACCAGCGCAACATGGCCGAGATGATCGAAGTGCTGCGCGCACGCGCAGTGCCGGTCGCGCTCTGTACGCTGGTGTCCAATTTGGCCGGATTTTATCCCCTGCGCTCGCAGGGGCCGGTCCCGCCGCCGGACGCGACCCCCGCGGAGTATCCCCAACACGCGGCTTTGCACTTTGCCGCTGGCTCGGCCCACCAAGCGGCCGGGGATTCCGCCCAAGCACTCGCCGCGTTTGTGCGCGCCCGCGATTTAGACGGCATTCACCTGCGGGCCTGCTCGCCCTTCAACCGCGCCATTCGCTCTTTGGCCGCGCAGTCTGGGGCGCTCTTGATCGACGTGGAGCAGGCGTTTGCCGCCCACGCGCCGGCGGGTTTGGTCGGAGACGCGCTCATCACCGAGTATTTGCATCCCACGGTGTGGGGCCATTACCTGATCGCCCGGACCGCGATGACGACCTTCTTTGGCCGGGAGGACGCGCTGGGTTTGGCCGGGGGCCGGGCGGATGCTTTGGACGATTTTGCCGGATATTGCCGCCGCTTGGGCTACGGAGTCCGCGAGCGCGTCTTGGCGCGCAACGACCTAATCCTGTTGCTGAAGAACATGCCGTACGCCGAGAGACCGCCCATTTTGGAGCACCGGCTCGCGCACCTAGTCGGCGAGCAGCTAGCCGACCTGCCCAAGCTGAGCTACGCGCAGATTGCGGATTTTGCCCGTCGCGGCGGCGTTCGTTTCCTAGCAGCCATCATCGCCGACCTCGCCAACCCACAGCCGCTGGCCGACGCGCTGGACGAGCTCATGGGGCCGTTGGGGTTGGGGCCATAGACTTGGGAGGTTTCCAATGATCAAAAACGAAAGGCAATATCGGCTTACCAAAGCGCAAGCGAAGCGGTTCTCGCAGACCTTGCAGGGCATTGGTAAGGGCGATGGAGTACATCCGCTCATTGTCAAGGCGCAACGCGAGGCCCTCAGCAGCCAAATCGCCGACCTAGAAGAGGAATTGCGCGAATATGAATCGCTAAAAGCCGGCCTGTTTCAACTCGATCAACTCAAGGCTGTCGCTGAGTTGCCGACCCTTCTGATCAAAGCGCGGATCGCTCAAGGACTGAGTCAAAAAGAGCTGGCCGAACGCCTCGGCCTCAAGGAACAACAGATACAGCGGTACGAAGCCACGGACTACGCCTCGGCCCGGCTCGCTCGAATCAAGGAAGTCGTCGGGGCCTTGGGGATTGAGGAAGGCGGTATTGCGCTGTCAAAACAAAAGTCCGCCCAGTAAGGTCCAACATCTAAACCAAACTCAAGCGTCTTAGGTTCGCGCTCCCACCAATTCCTCTCCATAGGCAAACAACAGCGGCGTTCCCCCGGTGTGGACGAAGACGATGTTTTCGCTGGCGTGGAAACGCCCTCGGCGCACCTGATCAATCAGACAGGCCAATCCCTTGCCCGAATAGGTGGGATCGACGAAGATGCCCTCGCGCTGGGCGAGGAGGCGGATGCTGTCGAGCGTGGCGCGGTCCAAGTGGCCGAAGCCCGGGCCGACGTACGCATCGGTCACGGCGATGTGCTCCGGGTCGGGCGCGCAGTGGAGGCCGAGGTGGGCCGCGGCCTCTGCGGCGGCTTGCGCGACGCGCTCCGGCACCCCTTCGGGCTGGCTCATCTTGCTCTGGGGCGTGCCGAGGAAGCCGACCGACCGACCCATGAGGGAAAAACCGGCCACCAGCCCGGCCAAGCTGGCTCCCCCAGACCCGATTACTACGTCATCGGCTTGGATGCCCGCAACGCGCAGTTGGGTTTCGATTTCCAAGGCACACTGGATATAGGCAACGCGCGACAACAACCCGGACAGGCCGGTGAAAGGCTTGCACCCCGCTTCCTCGAGCCGTTCCACTTCCTCGGCTATGGCTGCGCCAACCCCCTCGGGCCGAGCAAAGTGAATGCGCACCCCGCACAACTGGTCTAAAAGGTAGTTGCCCTGAGCCGGCGACTTGCGGCCCATGATGGAATCGTCCTCGCGCAGGACGACGACGCCCCGGAGGCCGAGCTGGGCGCAGGCCGCGGCGAATTGGCGGCAGTGATTGGACTGGACGACCGCGCTCAGCACGGCCGCATCGCACCCTTGGGACGTGGCCTCGGCCAAGGTGAATTCGAGGTAGCGGGACTTATTGCCGCCAAAGGCGAGGCCGGTTAGATCGTCGCGCTTGATCCATATCTGCGGCCCGCCGAGCGCGGACGACAGCCGCGGACAGTGCTGCAAGGGCGTGGGCAAATGCGTCAGGCAATGGCGGGGCAGCGCGTCAATGGCGCGTTGGATCGCTGGGATGTCCATGAGAAAAGCTCCTTATGCCCACAAATGGCGGTGAGTGCCAATCCATTCGAGGTGGGCGCGGCGGATGAGGCCGTAGTTGTAGAAGGCGTAGCCCTGAACGCCCGCTTGACGCAACGCGGTCAGATGAGCGCCGAGCGCGGCACTGTCGGCGAATCCTCCGGGGTGGACGATGGCACTGAGGCCGGTGTCGGCTGGGAACTCGTCGCGCAGGGTGCGGACGCTAGCGGCGAGTGCGTCCGGGGCGTCGCCCACGCCGGCGTTGACCATGTACACCTTGCGGAGGACGCGCTCTGCATCAAGCCCGTTGACGACCCGGTCGCGGCCCCCAAAGAACGAGGCCCGTGCGCTGGCTTGGGCGGCAATGGCAACGGCTTCCTCCACCAGCGAGGTCGCCGTTTCGACGCGGGCGTCGAGCAAGGTCTGCAAGCGGCCAGAAAAGGCGGCGGCTACGGCCTCGGCATTCGGGGGCCGCATGGCTTCCGGGGTAGGATTAGAAGCGAGTTCGCGGGTGAGGAACTCGGCGACCTCGGCGCGAAAGCCCTCCCCATCCAAGCCGAGGGCACCGGCCCGCTGCAAGCAGTGCCGACAGTAGCACAACCCCATCAGCAGCTCGCAAAAGGGCGCGATTTGCACGCCGATTTTGGGATTGCGGAACCCGTAGCTAAAGGGCAGGTAGCCCAGCGATTCGAGGTGGAACTCGTCCGGCTGAAACTGCGCGGCAATGTCGCGGCAGAGGGCGCGGGCGTAGTCGCGCACTAAGGGGCTGGCCGGACAAAGCTGGGCTAGGTTGATGTGTCCAAAGGGATCGCGCTTGGCCGCGTCTGGATAGTGCTGAGGCAGGTAGTGGTTGTAGTTGAAGACCAGCCAACTCGTCAGGTCGAGCCCGTGCGCTCGGATGGCATCCGCGAGCCGGTGCATGTAATCTGGGCCATCGACGACGCGGCTGATCAGGGGGGCGATGGGGCTTTCGTCGTAAAAGGCGGGGGATGGCTCAAAGTAGAGCGCGCCTTCTTCTCCCCAGTAGAGGGGCCGCCGGGGATTGTGCGGTAAAAAATACGTCGATACGTGGTAGCTCTGGGCTAGGCTGACGCTGTTGAGACCAGCCGTGTGGGCGATGGTGTCTAGGGCCGAGTCAATGCCCTCGTCCGACAGGTCCCAAGGGTAAGTGTAGATGGTCGCTCGCATGGGCGCGATCTCCTTGTTTTGTAACAGTCCTTACTACACGCCTCCCGCCTTGCACGGGATCGAGGGCATCTTGCCAGCGATCTTGGACGCACAGGAACAGCAGAAAAGGCGTACTCAAACGTAAGGGTCGCGTACGTAGGTCCCCGCTCGACGGAGTGTTTGCGTCACATTCCCCAGACGGTGACGGGTGCGCCGCCTTCGGTTTCCTCGCGGCGATACACCTTGTCGTCCCACGCCGTGCCCTCGGTTCGGTCGAACAGCACGAGATGCCCTTCGGCCGTCGCGCAACGGTCCATGTACGCTCGCGTCTGCGCCAACCCTTCGCGCAACGTCGGCGTCAGCCCCCGGTGCAGCACCTTGCACTCGATGACCACTTTCTGCAACAGACTGAGATCGCCGGCCACCGGCCACACCAGCAGCAAATCCGTGCGACGCCGACCCAAGCCATACTCCCGCTCAATGCGCCCCCCGCTGTTGACGATCCGCTGCAAGAACGCCTGTAGCAACAGTTGCGGTCCGGCCTCCTTGTATTGGAACCGTTCCACCCAATGCTCGGAGTGCTCGCGGAAAAACTCTTGGAACGCCGCCAGCAGCTTGTCCACCTGCAAGCGACCGCTATCATCAACGAACCAAGCCGGGTCGTGGTGGATCGACATCTCCTGCGTAGTCCAAGTCAGGTCGCGGGGGATGACCTCGCGGTAGATCGGGTTGGCGATGGCCACCGGCCCTTCCAGCGCGACCAAGCCCAAGTCGCGCACGTATTGCAGATCATCGGCCGCCAACGAGCCGATGTCCTCAGTGCCTTTCAGCAGCGGCTCGATCACCCGGCGCACTCGTTCCTCTTGGAGCTTGTCGGTGAGTTGGTCTAAGTGGGTCTCACGGCGGCGGATCAACTGCTCGCGGGCGTCTTGGATGGCGTCAGCGGAGATCGCCCGGCTTCGGTCGCGGCCGGCCTTGTTCTTGAAACAGGCCTCGTATGCCAGCGCGTTGACCAGCCACGGCTGGCCTTGGGTCAGCATCCAGACATCGCGTCGCGCCTCATCGGTGAACGCTTGGCCGGTCTCGGCGGTGTGCTGCCCCAGCAGATCCTCAACATCGTCTTGGGAGAAGCCTTGCAACCGCAGGGACTCGGCGCGGATGTTGAAGGCACTGCCGCCAGCGATGATGGCGTTTTCAGCGGATGATCGGATGCGGTAGTCGCGCACGTCGCGTACTCCGCAGAGGATGACGCTTTGGGGAAAGCGGCGCGGCCGGTCGGGATAGCCGGCGCGCAGTTGCCGCAGCACCGCCA
The DNA here is from genome assembly GCA_965242865.1 of Candidatus Latescibacterota bacterium. GTDB lineage: Bacteria > Latescibacterota > UBA2968 > UBA8231 > UBA8231. Next base: position 578,934 of record CBDETK010000013.1, on the reverse strand, counting down.
GCAGGGTGTCGCCGATTAGCGCGTCGATCTCGTCGATCAGCAGCACCAGCGGCTTGGCGTCCGACTCGGACCAGCGGGCGAGGGTCTCCCCCAGCGCGTCGTTGGGGCCAGCGTCGTCGAGAATGCCGCGCCAGATGTCGGTGACGAACAGGTCGTCCAGTGCGTAGCGTGCGGCACGAGCCAAGGCACTGAGAATGGCCCGGATGGCTGCGGCCACATCTTCCCGCGCTGACTGACCGATCTCGACATTGACATAGACACAGCGGAACTCGCCGCTGGCGTTGAGATCGTCTCTCAATGCCAAGAGTGCCGAGGTTTTGCCTGTCTGACGCGGCGCGTGCAGGATGAAGTACTTCCGCTGCCGGATGAGCAACAGCAGATCTTCGACAGCGATCCTCGCCAAGGGCGGGATGTGGTAATGCATCGCCGCATCGATAGGACCGGCGGTATTAAAAAAACGCATGGCTGTTGTCGTCATGAATCGCGACTCCTTGCTGGTCTCAATTGAGTCTTAGCTTGTCGGACACTTCCGCGAGCAGCTCGTTGATCTTTTCCACAATCTTTGGGTCGGAGCGGCGGCAACGGTGCTGAGTACGCCAGCAGGGACTGGCTCCTTGAGGATTGAGGCCGGTCCGCTCGTCAACCACACTAGCCCCTGTTCAACGGCCTGTGCGATTTTGAGATGACAATGGCTGAACATCTCGTCAAGCGTCCATTGGCGTGTGCGTCGTTTCATCCGGGAAAAATTTTATTAGACTTCATCAGAGCTTCCTTCGTCCCTTCGCGAACGAGCAACCCGCGTTCCGATAGATACTGCACGGTGCGCTCAAATAACACCTCGGTCAAACTATGCTTGTGCAAAAAATGACGAAGCATAAAATAAATACGCAACATCACGGCCGCCCATAGATTTTTCACTCCTATTTACACCCATAACTAGAAACGAGGAAAACAGATGAGCAGCCAGCTCGATTACCCAACCTACGAAAGCCTCGGCGTCCGTCCCCTGATCAACTGCCGAGGGACCTATACCATCATCAGCGGCTCCCTGATCTTGCCGCAAGTGCGGCAGGCCATGGTCGAGGCCTCTAAGCAATACGTTCACCTCGACGAGCTCATGGAAGCCGTTGGAGCGCGCATCGGCGAGCTCATGCAGTGCGAGTGGGGGCTTGTTGTCAATGGGTGCGCCGCAGCGCTGTGCCAAGTTACGGCCGCTTGCGTGGCCGGCACCGATCCCGACAAGATGGCGCGGTTGCCCGACGCGACGGGCATGAAAAACCAAGTCCTCGTCCAACCGAGCCACCGCCACGGGTACGATCGCGCTGTGCGCATGGTCGGCGTCGAAATAATTGAGGTCGAGACGCTCGCCGCGCTCGAAGCGGCTCTGTCGGAGCGCACGGCCATGCTCTTGGTGTTTGGCGATGCAGCCGAACGGGGGGCGATCTCGGTGGCGGACATGGCCGCGGTCGGGCAGCGGCACGGCGTTCCGACCTTGGTGGATGCCGCGGCCGAGCGGCCGGACGCGCCCAACTGGTATCTGGAGCAGGGAGCGGATGTGGTGGCCTATTCGGGCGGCAAGTGCCTGCGCGGGCCGCAGGCGTCGGGCTTGGTCTTGGGGCGCAAGGACCTGTTGCAGGCCGCGTTCCTCAACGGAGCGCCGCACCACGCGCTGGGGCGGCCCATGAAGGCGGGCAAGGAAGAGATCATGGGGCTGTTGGCGGCCGTAGAGCAGTGGGTGGTGCGCGACCACGCGGCCGAGTGGCGGGAATGGGAGCGGCGTTTGGCCGCGATCGCGGCGGCCGTAGAGCCGTTTCCGTCGGTGACGACCCAGATCGAGCAGCCGGGGCGCTCGAATGTCGCGCCGAACTTGGCGGTGCGCTGGGACCGGGAACGGCTGGCCCTCAGCGGCCACGAGCTGGCGCGTCAGCTCGCGGCCGGTCAACCGCGCATTGAGGTTGCCACCCACGAGAGCGGCTTTGGGATCAATCCCTATATGATGGAGCCCGGGGAGGAAGGTATTGTAGCGCGGCGGGTGCGCGAGGTCTTGGCCGCGGTGTGAACGCGCTCAGTTGGGCCGCTCGCCTCGGCGCAAGGCTACGGACAGCGGCGGCACTCCGTCCTGGTCCGGCTTGGAGCGCACTTGGCCGGTGCGGAAATCCACGTTGTAAATTTTCACGTCTTCGGGTAGGTCAAAATCCCGTTCTGGCCGCCCCTCGTTTACCGCGATCATAAAATCCGTCCAGATCGGTACGGCCCCGTTGCCGCCGGTGATTTGCACCCCCCGCGTATCCATCAGCTTGTGCGTGCGGCGGTCGTCAAACCCGATCCAGACGCTGGCGATTAAGTCGGGCGTGAAGCCGGTGAACCAAGCGTCGGTATTGTCGTTGGTCGTGCCGGTCTTGCCAGCGGCCGGCCGCGCAAAGCCGCGGCGACGCGCTTGGTGGCCGGTGCCGCGATCCACGGTCTGGCGCAAGAGGTGGACCATCTGCGCCGCTAGGTCCGGGGCGATGGCTTGGCGGATCTGCGGCTGATGGATAAAGAGCGGCTGGTCGTTGGCATCGACGATCCGCTCGATCAAGGTCGGCGTCATCTGCAAGCCGTGGTTGACAAAGGTTCCGTACGCCACGGCCATCTCCAAGACGGTGACTTCGGCAACGCCCAAGGCAATGCTCTTGTACGCGCCGATCGGCCCGGCAAAACCCAAGCGGTGCGCGAGCTCAACGACGCGGGAAGGGCCGACGAGCTCGGAGATTTGGATGGCCGTGGAGTTGGCCGAGCGGACCAAGGCCCAGGCCGCGGTCGTCCGCCCTAAGTAGCGGCCGCCGTAGTTGCGCGGTTGCCACTTTTGCCCGTTGACGATATAGGTGCGCCGCTGGTCGTTGAACACGGAGACCGGGCTTATTTGGCCGGCTTCTAAAGCCGCTAGATAGGCTATCGGCTTAAAGCCCGAGCCGGGCTGGCGGCGGGCGGTGAGGGCCCGGTTGTAGTAACTGACGAAAATGTCGCGGCCCCCGACCATGGCCAGCACCTTGCCGGCCGGCGACAGGCATACCAACGCGCCTTGGACGTACGCGGGCCGCTCGGCCATGGCCGCTTCCGAATAGGGCTTAAACCCCAGCCGCTCATCCAATTCGACCATGCCCTTGGCCACGGCGTTTTCGGCCGCTTCTTGCATGGCAATGTCCAAGGTGGTATAGACCTTCAGGCTGCCGTAGTGCAGGGCCGATGGCCCCCACTGCCGGACGATTTCCGCGTTGATGGCTTCGACCCAATAGGGCACCGGGTTGCGGGGCGGGTAGCCGGGGTCGATGAGGTCGGCGGTGCGGAGGGCGGCGTATTCCCGGCGCGTCTGCGGGTCGAGCACGCCGCTGGCCGCCATGCGGTCGAGCACGTGTTGCAGCCGGGCGGTGGCTTGGCGGGCGTTTCGCAGGGGATTGTACGCGGTGGGGGCGTTGAGCTGGCCGATGAGCATGGCCGCGCGGGGCAGGCTCAGCGAGTCTGGGGTCGTGTTGAAGAAGGTGGCCGCGGCGTCGTGAATGCCGTAGGCGTTGGTGCCGTAGAAGACCTCGTTGAGGTACAGCTCTAGGAGGCGGTCTTTGTACACAGGCTGGCCCGCGGCGTTGGTGTCTGGGTACGAGGCGGCAAAAAACGATTCGAGCTGCACGGCGAGCAGCGCTTCGGACAGCTTGCGCCGAAAGGTCTTTTCCGGCGAAAAGAACAGGCGCTTGACGAGCTGCTGCGTCAAGGTGCTGCCGCCGCGCGTAAGGCCGCCCGCGAGCAAGTTGTCGCGCATCGCGCCGACAATGGACAGCAGGTCGATGCCGCGGTGGTGGTAAAAGTGCGCGTCCTCCGTGGCAATGAGCGCGTGGATCACGTGCGGGCTGATGCGCTCGAGCGGGACCCATTGGCGGCTCTGGTTGAAGGTGTAGATGCGCTCGCCCGAGGCCGCGTACATCTCCGTGCCGGGGCGGATGCCCAACTCGCGCGGGTCCGTGGGCAGGCTGGGCAAGCCCGGGGCCATGCGCCAGACGACGTACCCGACGCCCAGTCCGGTGGCCAAAACGAGCAGCCCGGTCAGGACCGCGCCGATGAGCAGGGGGCGGCTCACGGCTCGAGCCCGAGGCGTTGTTGCACGAGTTGGGCCGGCAGCACGAGCGCCGTGGCCTCGCGGCCCGGCATGATTGCGTACGCGGCGAATTGGTCCCCAGTGCGGGTCAGGCGCAGCTCAAAGCCGTCTGCGCCGTCCCACGCCGCGAGCAGGTGCGCGGTCTCGCCGTGGCGCAGGGAGTCGGCCCGGGCTTGCACGATCTGCGCGAGGGCTGCGGTGATGATCGGCCCGGCATCGCTTTGCGCGGGGTCGGGGTCCGCGCTCAAGAGCGGTGCCAGATGCTCGCGCCAGTACGCCACATCTTCCTCTTGCATCTTCAAAAAGGTCCAGGCTTCGGGCTCGTCTTTTGCCAGCAACCACTTGTGGAGTTGGTAGAAGAGCGAACCGTCCTCTAGGGCTATTTGGGTGCCGATGAGGGCGCGGAGGTACGAGGCGTCGTCCGGGACGATGGCTTGGGTTAGCAAGTAGCGGCCCTGCTCGTAGATCTGGAGGGAATAGGCGAGTTCGCGCAGGGTCGCGGGGTCGAATTGCTCGGGTTGCAGGGCGGAGTCGCGCCGCGCCACCGCAAAGAACGCTGCGTGGGTGCCGTGGTACTGGAGTTGATAGTGGTTTTGCAAGACGGGTTGCGGGGTTTGGCGCGGCTTTGGCTTTAGGGGGGTCTCGGCCAGCGAGTCGGATAGGGCCATGCGGGTTTGCCGACTGGCGAGAATGCCCTGCCAGAGCGCGCCCCTCGGCTGGCGCTTGGGGTTTTGCTGCACGAGGTATTGGCCAACGTAGCGGGCCGCGAATTGGGTTTGGTATTCGACCAAAAAAAGAAGGCCGGCCGCGCAGCAAGGCACTGACGCACAAAGGGCGATGCGGGTGAGGCCATAGAGCAAAGACGACATAGCGAGCGACACAATAACTTAGGGATGGCTGCTTGTCAAAAGTGCTTGCTCATTTTGGCAGCCGAATGGTACTTTCGACCGAGAGGCGATCAATCTGATGAATGTAGATATAGACGCTGGGGCTCGGCGCATTGTCGAGACCTTGCGGCAGGCCGGCTTCCAAGCCCTGCTCGCGGGCGGTTGCGTGCGCGACTTGGTATTGGGGCGCGTGCCCAAGGACTGGGATGTGGCTACGGATGCCGAGCCGCAAGAGGTGGCCGCGCTCTTTGAGCACACGGTCCCGATCGGCGCGCAGTTTGGCATCTCCCTAGTGGTGCTCGACGAAGGTTCCTACGAGGTTGCGCGCTTTCGCTGCGATGGCCCGTACCGCGATGGACGCCGTCCCACCTCCATTGCGCCGGCTGATGCGCGCGCCGACGCCCAGCGCCGCGACTTTACCATCAACGGCCTGTTCTACGACCCGGCACACGCCGCGATCCTCGATTACGTTGGCGGGCAGCAAGACCTCCGCGCCCAAGTCATCCGCGCCATTGGCGAGCCGCGGGCGCGCTTTGCCGAAGACGATCTGCGCCTGTTGCGGGCCGTGCGCTTTGAAGCCCGGCTCGGGTTTGCCATCGAACCCGCGACGTGGGACGCGCTCTGCGCCCGGGCCGAGTGCATTGCCGGCGTCAGTGCCGAGCGTCTCCGCGACGAGTTGACCCTGCTGTTGACCGAGGGGGGAGCGCGGCGCGGCTTGCGCCTGTTGGAGCGGTCGGGCTTGCTGCAAGTCGTGCTACCGGAGGTCGCGGCCATGCGGGGCGTCCCCCAGGACGCAGAATTCCATCCCGAAGGCGATGTGTGGACCCACGTTCAGTCCCTGTTTGATCACCTCGACGAGCCGTCGGCCGAGCTGGCTTGGGGCGCGTTGCTGCACGACATTGGCAAGCCGGCTACTCTGGTCCGCGCCGACCGCCTTCGCTTCCACGGCCACGAAGCGGTTGGGGCCAACATGGCGGCCGCGATCTGCGGGCGGCTGCAGATGTCCAACCAAGCGCGGAAGCGCGTCTGCACGCTCGTCGCCGACCATCTGCGGATCGATCACGTGCGCCAGATGCGCCCGAGTACGCTGATGCGCCTGTTGCGCGAGCCGCACTTTCCCGAGCTGCTCCAGTTGCACCGCGCTGATTGCTTGGCCAGCCACGGCAAGCTCGACCTATACGAGTTTTGCCAAGCGCAGTTGGCCCAGCTAAAAAAGGAGCAGTTGCGTCCGCCGGCCCTGCTGACCGGGCGCGACTTGATTGCCTTGGGGTTGCAGCCGGGGCCGCGCTTTAAGGAGATTCTCGCGGCCGTTGAGGACGCCCAGCTAGAGGGGCAGATCGATAGCTACCCCGCCGCGCTGCGTTTCGTGCGACGCAAATTCAGCGCAGTACCTGCCGACTAAGCGGCGGGTGCGTTTGACAGGAAAAGCCCAACGGGTGCTTGAATCAGCTATCCTCGCTCCATATCTTCTCTGTTGCCGTTGTTGCCGCCCTGAATAGACAGGGCGGCGGTCACCCCGTGTACACGGGGCACAAGGCACTCTACGATTATAGGAGGATATTATGAAACGCCCTGAAGTCGTGTTGACGGCCATGGCGGCCGGTGGAGCAGGGACGCAATTCGACCCAGTGCGAGTACAAAAGCTCCTCTTCTTGGTCGATAAGGAGATCCCCCAGTTCGTCGAGGGGCCGCATTTTGATTTCAAGCCCTACAACTACGGTCCACTCGATTTGGCCGTGTTCCAAGATCTCGATGCGTTGTCGATGGAGAACGAAGTGGGCATCGATCATAATAAGTATCGCCTGTACTCCCTGACGGACTCTGGTTACGCACGGGGTGCTGCAATGTTGGCAGAGCTTCCGCAGGAGATCGCCCGCTATCTGCAAGACGTTGCCCAATGGGTTCTCTCGCGGACATTTAGACAACTGCTGGCCGCCATTTATCAGCGTTATCCCGATATGGCGGTGAACAGCATCGTTCCGCACGCAGCCGCGTCGCACTTTTGGACATCGTATCTGTTGCCGACGCCTTCCTTCCTCGCCGGCATGGCCCGGACTTTGGATTTCATGGGAATGCTCGACGACCGGCCTATCGGGGAAGAGGAACAACAGATAGATGCCTTGGCGATCCGCAAAGATTGGCTCGCAACCGGATGCGATCTGGAAGATGCCATGGCGCGGGAAATCGCCCGGTAATTTTTAGTGAGCCGCAAACGCCGCCTCGTTCTCCGCAATAGCAACGTTTTCCCCATGAGTTCCACGAATTCTGGTCTTCGACGCTGGTTCCTTACTGCTGGATAACCCCTCCCTTACGAGGCTTGCGGCTCGGTCCGGTCCAATAACGCGATGACGTCTTTGGGCTGGATTTTGTTCTTGAAGAAGAAGACCCCCCCCGGTACATCAGTGAAGTCGTCCGCGCTGACGTTGAGGTTGGACGAGACCGCGACGATTAGGTCGCGGCGTTGAGCTTGGCGCAGTTTTGCGAGCTTGCGCCTTAGGTACTCGGGCCGCCAGTAGCCCATGATTTCCAGCAGGGCCGTGCGGCCGTCGGGATGGCGGAAGGTAAAGTCCGGGATCATCACGGTCTCTTTGAGATTGACGATTTCGCTTTCCCGCTCTAGCTGCCATTGGGTTTTAGCCTTGGCAAAGCGCACAGCAAACGTCTCCTCCAACAGGGAGTCGTACAAGGTCTGATCCTTGTAGTGCGACACGAGGCCGGATTGGTCGTCGAGGACGAATTGCTGGCGGCGGCCGTCTTTGCGCAAAATGTCGGCTTGCAGCGACCAGCGGGTACACAGGAGCAGGGCGGGAAGGAAGACCGCCATTTGCAGGCCGTATTTTTGGGAGTGGCGGAAGATGCTCACCGGCCCGTCGAGCCCGATCTCGTAGCCGGCGTCCACGTCGCCTTCAATGGTGTGGATCAATCGGTAGAACTTGATGAACTTGAAGAGCTGTTTATAGCGCACGGGCAGGTTGCGATGCACACTCAGGCGCAGGATTTCGCAGCGGTAGAGCATGGCTTGGGCCAGCGCGACGTTGTAGCGCGTGAGGAGTTGATGGGGCGAGGGCGCGTCAAAGGTGCCGAGCACGTGGTTGGTGGGCAGATCGGCATATAGCCCGTCGAGCACCGCGCTGCTGCTGATGTGGTATTTGCGGGCGATTTGCTCCAGCAAATCTTCGCGCTTGACCGGGTAGATGAGGCTGGTTTCGCGGACGATGGGATGGTGCTGGCGGGCGAGGGCAAACACGGCGTGGCGCAATTCTTCCGGCGGCTGCGGGCTGTCGATGTAAAATTCGCAGTAGTCGTCGCCCAGCAGTTTGGCCAAGCCGCGCTGCACTCGGTAGTCGGTGCGGTCGCCCGCGTGCAGGTCCAAGGCGCGTTGGAGCGTTTGCCGTGGCGCGCCTTGGTGGGCGTTGTAGCGATCGATGAGGGCTTGAGCGAGCGCGATGTATTGCGGGTCCTCGACGTCGAGATAGCGGGGAGCGATATAGGGGCCGCGCGAGCGGGTTAGCAGCAAATCCGTAGTCAGCATCTCACGCTTTGTAGGCTTCGTGGCGGCGGCGGCGGTCGCTGATGTGGTCTTCGACCGTGTCTTTGGACACCACTTCGTAGAGCACGGCCTCCTTGCCTTGGCGACGGCGCAGGATGCGGCCGAGCCGTTGGACGTGTTCGCGGATGGTCCCGGAGCCAGACAGCACCACCGCGACGTTGGCCTCTGGGATATTGACCCCCTCGTTGAGCACCTTGGAGGTCACCAAGCACAGATAGTCGCCTTGGTTAAAGGCTTGCAGAATGGCCTTGCGCTCCTTGGTGCGGGTGCGGTGGGTGATGGCCGGGACGAGGAAGGTAGAGGCGATTTGGTACACGGTCTCGTTGTCGTTGGTAAACACGAGGACGCGGTCGCGCGGGTGGGCCTTGAGGATGTCTTCGAGCACGCGGAGCTTGACGGTGGTGCCCAAGGCGATTTGGCGGTGGCGGCGATACGCCTGCATGGCCCGGCGGCCGCTGGTGCTCTGCGCCGAGAGCATGACGAAGTGCCGCCAGCCGTCTTTGGTGCCGAGGCGGATGTTTTTGTCGGCGAGGAAGGCCCGGTACTCGTCGCGGGCGGCCTCGTACTGGACGCGCTCCTCGGCGACCATGTTTACTTGGCGGCGTTCGACTCGGTAGTCGGCGAGGTATTCGCCCGACAGGGCGCGGATGCCGCGCTCGTACGCGGGCGGCCCGACGAGGGTGTCGAGGAGCGCGTGGCGGCCGTCGGCGCGTTCGGGCGTGGCCGTCAGCCCCAGCCGATAGGGCGCGATGCACATTTCAGCGGCGTGGCTGTACATTTCTCCGGGCAAGTGATGCACCTCGTCAAAGACCGCCAAGCCGAAGCGGTTGCCGTAGCGGTCGAGATACCGGTACGCGCTGTCGTACGTGGCCACGGTGAGGTCGGCCAGTTCGTGGTAGCCGCCGCCGAGCAGGCCCACTTCAGTGGCAAACGCAGCGGTTAGCAAGTCGTACCATTGGTTCATCAGGTCGATGGTCGGCGCGACGACGAGCGTGCTCCGCTGAACGTGCGCGATGGCCATGAGCGCCACTTGCGACTTGCCCGCGCCCGTGGGCAACACTACGACGCCGCGGCGGCCGTGCTGCTCCCAAGCGTCCATGCTTTCGCGCTGATGGGGGTATGGCTGCGGGGCGTCTCGCCATGTCAAGGAAAGCCTGTTGTAGCGCGGCACGGTATTGTCGAATGCCACGCCCGCCTTCTTGAGGTGTTCCAAACAGGCTCGGTAGTGGAGTGCTTGGGCGCGGAATAGATCGACGCGGGCGTCCCAGACAAAAGCGGGGGGCGCGTCTTGGCCGGCAAAGTCGCGCAGGAGTAGGGTGCCGTCGGCAAAGGTTAGACGCATAGGCGCAGATTGGATTGATTGGCAGGACGAGAAATGATACATTGGGACCGGGGCGCGGGCAAGGCATCATCTAACCAAGGAGACATGCTGTATGGATACAATCCGAGTGGGTTTGGCACGCGCTGGGGCGCGTCAAGCCAACGTATATCAAGCGCTGGATTTAGTGCGCGAGGACATCGAGCCGAAGCTGGCCGCCCAAGTGATGCTCAAGCCGAACTTCCTGTCCAGCGAAAACCCCCTCGCCTCAACGCACACCGACGCCATGCGCGGCACCATTGACTTTCTCCTCAGTACGCCGCAGCCACCCGAGGAGATCGTCATTGCCGAAGGCGGCAACGAGAAGTATTCGGGCGAGGCGTTTGTCAACTTCGGCTACGCCGCCCTAGTCGAAGAATACCCGGTGCCGATTCGCTTGGTCGATCTCCATCGGGAGACGTGGTGGGAAGAGACCGCGATTTACATGGCCGGTGGCATTGAGGCGACCGTGCGGATGCCGAGCGTGGTCCTCGAATGCCCCTGCACCATCTCGGTGGCCGTGGCCAAGACTCACGATGTGTGCGTGGTTACTTTGGCGGAGAAGAACATGATTATGGGGACGCTACACAAAGAGGATCGCATCAAGATGCACGGCTATCCCTCTCATGCCGAGCGCGTGTTGCCCAGCGAGGCCGAGGTGCTCAATGTGAACTTGATCCGCTTGGCCCAGTATCTCAAGCCGGACATCGGGATCGTCGATGGCACGGTGGGTTTGCAGGGCAATGGCCCGGGAGGAACCGACGTCGTGCAGATGGGGGTGGCCGCGGCCTCAGCCGATGTGTTTGCCGTGGATGCGGTCATGGCCAAGGCCATGGGCTTTGAGCCGATGGAGCTGGGTCTTTTGCACTACGCCGACACCTTGGGCTACGGCGTGGCCGACTTGGAGCGGATCGAGGTGAGAGGGGTGCCGATTGCCGAGGTCGCTTGTGCCTTTAAGCCGCATGAGACGACCGCGCAACAGATGCAGTGGCGCAGCGAGGCGGTGGAGTTGTTTTTGCCGTAGGGAGCCTGCTCGCCTACTTTTGCCGTTGAGTATGAAAACGCGTACAACGCGTACAATTTGAGCGTTTGACGCCGAATTCGAGCTTGACCGTCATTGCCGAGGCGGTTTCGTCTTGACGAATCATATACGAGGTTAATGATGAATTACGAATAACTCGCAACACACCGGACGACGTTGCTGGATCTCTATATTACAACGCAACAAGCAAGAGAGCGGTATTCAGCAAGAAAGTGTAGCAGAAGTTTGTAGCAGAAGTCCGCCAAGCTGGGCAGGCCCTTGTAGAACAAGCAGAGGACAATTTGCCTACTTTTTTTTAATTCCTGCGAGAAGTCCAGCAACAATACCGAGATCGGTTGGTACATCTAGATGGCCGAATACGACACGATTTCCAAACGCCTTGTTCAAACCTATCCCATGACTTCGTCCGCTTCACACTTGGACGAGACGATGTCGAGTTCCAAGAAATCCTCGACACGGAACAACCCATGGTTGAAACGCGCCAAACCAATAGCCTGATTCTCGTGCGGATTGATGGCAAGGAGGTCGTGGTTCACACGGAATTTCAAACTACGGATAGCACGGACACCCCGATGGAGCACCGCATATCCAGCTATATCGGTCGCGCCATTGAGAAGTATGGCCTGCCGGTTTATTCCAGCGTAATCTACTTGCGGCCTGATGCGGGGCGGCGCGATACAGGGCTTTACATACAGGAGCATCCCGACTTCCAAGTAGTGGTACGCTACAAGGTGATTCGGCTGAGTGAGATAGACGGACAACGCATTATCGAAGGCGATCATCGAGGTTTGCTACCGTTCGCGCCATTGATGAAACCTCCTGTAGGGATGGCTTCACAGGAATGGTTGCGTCAGTGCATTCTCAGGACCGATGAGGTGTCTTTGGATCATGCAACCAAGGTTAATTTTTTGGGTGGATTGGCGGTATTGAGTGGGTTGGTGTACGAGCCAAGCACGATCACGAGCATCATTTCCCAGGAGGGTCTTATGGACGCAATTATGCGCGAATCATCGTTTGCACAGTACATTAAACAAGTGACCACGCAAGAGAACATCCAAGAGAGCATCCAAGAGAGCATCCAAGAAGTGTTGGAGGTTCGCTTTACCCCTGATGCAGCTAACCAATTCGCCGCTGACATCAGAGCCATCGATGACTTGCAACGGCTCAAGCAGTTGCATCGTGCGGCAGTGCAAGTGACTGATCTGGCGGCATTTCAGCGCGAGTTGGATGCCGAGTAGTGATGGCGGTTTCTCGATGAATGACAAGAGGGGGGCAAGCCGCGATTGTCGCTGCCTCCCAAGCGGGTTATACGCTTACGACGATCATTTCAGGGAACGGCGGCGGCACGGTTGACATCTCTCTCGGGGTCAGAGGAGAGGGGGATGTGAAGAAGGTGTTCAGGGAGCAGTTACAGGGGGTTTATCCCGGAAAAAGCATTGAATTTGTCGAGGAGGCCGATATAAAGAATACGATAAAAGCACAAGCGCATGGCGGCGTCCTCACAGGTATCCCGACGCAGAAAGTAGAAGAGGAAAAACAGACCTTCGGCGTCTCTTATCACCTCGGCCGCAATCGGATGACTGCGATCTCGCCCGGCCTTGTTCCTAAAACACGCTTCGTACGCCAACTGCTCCACGAGCCTCAAGCCGCGCAATAATGCCCAATTCTATTGCTGCGGACAAGCCCCCCGAGGACGCTGCTCCGTGCCCCCTCCTTGACCGGGCCGCGAAAAATCTCTTTATCCTACTCGCAAACCACGCACCCACCCAAAAGGAGCCTATCCCTTGACTGAATCTACCCGCCAAAGCATCCGACCGGACGACCTGACGGCCTTTTGCGTCGCGGCCATGGTCAAAGCCGGCCTCAGCCAAGAAGACGCCGAACTGAGTGCCCGCGTCTTCGTCACCACCGACACTTGGGGCACCTTTACGCACGGCACCCGGCAACTCCGCGGCTTGATGCAGAATGCGCGGCGCGGCCGGCTGGTTGCAACCGCGAAAGAGAACATCGTCGCTCAAGGTCCGTCTTGGGCCATTATAGACGCTTGCGACGGCATGCCGCCCGCCATCTCCTGCCGCGCCGTTGAACTCGCCATTGCCAAAGCTCGCCAAAGCGGGATGTGCTACATCGGCATCCGCGGCAGCAGCCACTACGGGGCGGCCGGGTTTTACGCCAACATGATCGCCGAAAGCGACATGGTCGGCCTTTCCATGTGCAATGTGGAACCCTGCATGACCGTGCCGGGCGGCAAGAGCCGAGTCTTAGGGACCAACCCGATCGCCTACGCGGCACCGACCGGCACGGACCGCACCGTCATGTTGGACATTGCCACGAGCGCGGTTGCGGCCACCAAAATATTCGCCGCCAAAAACGAAGGGCGCAGCATTCCAGCCACTTGGCTGGTGGATGAAGACGGCATCCCAACGACCGACCCCACCGAGTTTCCAGAAAAAGGGGCGCAGTTGCCCATGGCCGGCCACAAAGGGTACGGATTGGCCGTACTAGTGGAATTGCTGACGGCCACTCTCACGGGAGCGGCCATGATGAGCGGCGTCCAAAGCTGGGTAGCGGACACGGACGCGCCCTCCAACCAAGGCCATGCCTTTGTGGCCATTGACGTCGGCGCAATGATGCCGCTGGCGGAATTCCACGCCCGCATGAACGCTATGTGCCAAGAGATCAAGGGGGCCTCCACCGCCAAAGGCGGAGCCATCTTCCTACCGGGCGAGATCGAGTGGAACAAGCGAGAGCAAGCACTGGCCGAGGGGATCGTCCTGCCCGAGGACGTCTTGATCAGCCTGCGAGGACTGGCCGAAGACAGCGGCCTCAACCCGGCGGATTTTAACTTGGACTTGGGCTGAGGGCCTCTAAGACGCCGCCTTGCTCTAACACGAGGCGGCGTCTTTTTTAAGGTATCAACCCATTCCAACACTGCGAGAAGCCATGCTGTCCGACCCGCTCGACCCCATCCAATTCGAGGTCATTCGCAACGCCTTGCTCGAAGCCACCGAGGAGATGGCCATTGCCCTCCGGCGCAGCGCGTATTCCACCAACATCAAAACCCGCGCCGATTTCTCCTGTGCCTTTTTCGACCGCCAGTTGCGGCCCGTCGCCCAAGCCTTTACCCAGCCCGTACACCTCGGCTCGCTGACGATCCTCACGCCCCGCGCAGTCGCCGAATACGGGCCTGAGCGCTTGCACGCCGGCGACGCGATCCTCGTCAACGATCCCTATCGCGGCGGAGTCCACCTCAACGACATCACCCTGATTTCGCCGGTCTATTGCGGCGAGGAACTGTTTGGCTATGTGGCCAATCTCGCCCATCACGTCGATGTGGGCGGCGGCGCGCCCGCCAGCATTGGCGCCTTTCAGCAGGTGTACCAAGAGGGCGTCATCATCCCGCCGGTAAAGTTAGTGCGCGGTGGAGAAATCGCGGCCGACGTCTTTGAATTGGTCATTGCCCAGATCCGCTCCAAGCGGGAGACGCGCGGCGACTTTCGCGCCCAAATAGCGGCCAACCACTCGGGGATTCGCCGGCTCAACACCCTCGTCGAGCAAGTCGGGTTGGCACCAGCGTCTTTCTACATGGACCGGCTCATCGACTACACTAGGGAGCGCACCCGAGCCGAGTTGGGCAAATTGCCCCAAGGGGAGTTCACGGCCACTGGCGTCGTCGATAACGATGGCTTTACCGACGAGCCGGTGCGGCTGCAAGCCCGCGTCGTCATCAACTGCGATGGAGTGCTCTTCGACCTAACCGGGTGCGACCCACAGCGCCGGGCCCCGGTCAATTCCACGTACGCGCAGACCTATGCGGCCTGTGCGTACGTCCTCAAGTGCCTGATCGACCAAGACGTGCCGGTCAACGCGGGGTTTTACGAGCAGGTGCGGCTCGTCGCGCCCGAGGGCACGGTCGTCAATTGCACGGCCCCCTCGCCAGTGGTTGGGGGCTGGGAGACCCAAGTGCGGCTCACCGATGTCCTGCTCCGGGCACTGCATCCGGCGCTGCCCGATACGATACCGGCCGCGACCAAGGGGACGATGTGCCAAGTGGGGTTTGGCGGCACAGACCCGCGCACCGGGCAGCTTTATTCCTACTATGAGACGATGGCGGGCGGCTATGGCGGGCGCAGCACCAAGGACGGGCCGGACGCGGTGCAGTGCCACGGCCAAAACACCGAGAACGCGCCGATTGAGGAAATCGAAATCAACTACCCGCTGCGGATTGACCGCTATGAACTGATAGAAAACTCAGAGGGTGCCGGGCAGTATCGCGGCGGCTTGGGGCTGCGGCGAGACTACCGATTTATCGATCACGAAGTGTCCTTTACCGTCCTATCGGACCGGGACCGCTGGGGGCCGGAAGGGCTGGCGGGGGGGCACGCTGGGGGCCGGGCGCGGTACATCCTCGATCCCGAAGGACAGCGCGTTGAATTGGGATCTAAAACGACGATTGCGCTCGCGGCCGACACGGTCTTTAGCTATCGCACCTGCGGCGGCGGCGGCTACGGACCGCCCCATTGCCGCGATCCCCAAGCGGTGGCCGAAGATGTGCGCGAGGGCAAGGTGAGCGCGGCGCGGGCGCGGGCGGAGTATGGCGTGGTCGTCAACAGCACCACCGGGCAAGTCGATCGAGCCGCGACCGCGGCGCGGCGGCGGGAGCTGGCAGGCGATGGCCTATAGACTCGGCGTCGATATCGGCGGCACCTTTACCGACATTGCGCTCATCGACGAAACGACCGGGCGCATCTATACCGACAAAGTCTCTTCGACCCCCCAAGACCCGTCCGGCGGGTTTATGGAAGCAGTGCAGCGGCTGCTCGCCAAGCAGCAGATCGCCGCTAAAGATGTGGCCTATATCGTTCACGGCACCACAATCGCCACCAACGCCATCATCGAGGGCAAGGTCGCGCCAACGGGCTTTATCACCACCGAGGGCTTCCGCGATATGCTGGAGATCGCCCGCCAAATTCGCCCCACTCTCTACGACTTGCAGTTTGAAAAGCCCCGGCCGCTCGTGCCGCGCCACCGCTGTTTTGGCGTCCCCGAGCGCCTCAATGCCGGCGGCACCGTGCTGACGCCGCTCGACGAAAAGGCCCTGCGCCAAGTAGCGCACGCACTGCGAGCGGAGGGCGTGGAGGCCATCGCCGTCTGCTTTTTACACGCCTACGCCAATCCCGTCCACGAGCGGCGGGCCGGGGCAATTCTCGCCGAAGTCTTTCCCGAGGCCATCGTCTCCCTGTCGGCCGAAGTGGCGCCCGAGTTCCGCGAGTACTTGCGGGCCAGCACGACCGTGATCAACAGCTGCATCCGCCCGGTGGTCGCGCGCTACTTGCAGCGCATCGAAGACCGGCTGGCACAGGCCGGCCTCGCCGCCGAGCTACTCGTAATGCAGAGCAGCGGCGGGGTGTACACCTTTGCGGCCGCGCGGCAAAAGCCGGTTTACATGGTCGAGTCCGGCCCGGCCGCCGGCGTGATTGCAGCCGCGCACCTGGGGCAGGCGCGGGGGTATCAGCAGGTGATTTCCTTTGATATGGGCGGGACGACGGCCAAAGCCGCGCTGATCCAAGACGGCGCGCCGAGCGTGACCAAGGACTACGAAGTCGGGACGACGGCGCAAGCGGGCCTTGGGGCGACGCGCGGCGCGGGGTATCCCATCCGCACACCCGTGATCGACCTCGTGGAAATTGGCGCGGGCGGCGGGTCCATCGCTTGGGTGGACCCCGGCGGCATCCTGCGGGTCGGCCCTCAAAGTGCCGGAGCTGATCCCGGGCCAGCCTGCTATGGCCGAGGCGGAACCCACCCCACGGTCACCGATGCCAACCTCGCATTGGGGCGGCTCAACCCGAGCTATTTTCTCGGCGGCGAAATCGCCATTGACCCGGTCGCGGCCCAACGCGCCATCGAACAACACTGCGCCCGGCCACTGGGCATGGACTGGGTCGCCGCGGCCCACGGCATCGTCGAGATCGCCAACACCGCCATGGTCAACGCGCTGCGACTGGTCTCCGTGCAGCGCGGCTATGATCCGCGCGACTTCGCGCTAGTGGCCTTTGGCGGCGCGGGGCCAGCACACGCCAACCGCCTCGCCGCCCTGACCGAGATTCCCGTGGCGATCATACTCCAAAGCCCGGGCACGGCCTCGGCGTTGGGCCTGTTGGTGACGGACTTAAAACACGATTACGCGACCACCCTCATCCAGCGGCTAGACCAAGTAGATTCCCAAACCCTAGAACAGACCTTCCGCACGTTGGAGGCGCAGGGGCGGGAGACGCTGGGGCGCGAAGGAATGGCGGAAGCGGCCATGGAATTCAGACGCCAAGTGGATCTGCGCTACGTTGGGCAGAGCCACGAGTTGACGCTGCCGTTGGCGGCTGGTGCTTTGGGGCCAGCCGAGCTAGCGCAGCTATTGGCACAGTTCCACCGCACGCATGAGCGCGCTTATGGTTTCAGCGCACCGGAAGAGGACGTCGAGTTAGTCAGTGTGCGGCTCGCGGCCATCGGCCAGATTGCCAAACCTGCGCTGGCGCCGCTGGCGAAGGCCGCCGGGGAAGCAACGGCCAAGGGAAACCGGCCGGTGTATTTTGCCGAGCGCAAGGGATTCGTCGATTGCCCGGTGTACGACCGCTATGCGCTGGGGGCTGACGCAGTGGTGCAGGGGCCGGCCATCGTCGAGGAGATCGATTCAACCACGGTCGTCCATCCTCAGTACCAAGTGCGCGTCGACGAGGTTGGGCAGATGGTGCTGACAGCGGCCGAGGCCCGTTAGAACAATACGCTCATATAACCGAAATTACGCGGTGCCCTACTCGGCTTCGTCTAACAGGTCTCTAAAGGCTTCAAGGCTGGGGACCTGTATGGCCGCCCGATGCAACTGCTTGAGGTACTGCACATCGTCAATGGCCCCAATGCGGACAGCCAACGGATCCGACGCAGCCAGTTCAAAGCGAATCGCTAGCACCTCGAGCAGAGCTTCAAGGGCGCGTTCTCGGCCGCCTCGCTCGATGCCCTGTTCAATGCCCTGCTTAATGCCCTGCTTAATGCCCTGCTTAATGCCCTTTTCCGTGAAATACTGCACTACCGACGACTCGTACATGGTCTCCTCCGCGATGATGGTCGTAATCGTGTCTAAGTTATACACCAACCCGCTCAATACCGCAAGATTGGCCAAGTAATTGGCCTGGCGGGATTCGGCCAGCGGCACCTGTTGTGCCCGGTTCACACACTGGCGCAACCACCCCTCGGCATCTATCCCCGCGGGCGGCTGCATCAACGGCGCAAACGGCAGCAAGCCCGAAGGCCCCTCCTCAAGTATGCGCTGGCCATCGAGCTCAATCAGCCGACTCACCTTGTATTGCACCAACACCCGGTAGCCGTGCTGCTCTTGGAGATAATACCCCGGATCGCTCCGACCGGCGTCCGGCCGCAAGTAGATGACGTTGGAGTAGATCGGGCACTTATGCTGCTCGATGCCGCGTCCGATATAGCCGACCATGCGGAGGGGCATGGGCGGTTTGCTATCGGTGGTTTGAAACTCGTGATGGACCAACGCCTCGACGCCATCGACGTGGACGCGAATGAGGCTGTCGGTGCGATGGGTTTCGACAGTGGTTTGCTCGGTCTCGACGACGCCGCGGACTTGGATGTCGTCTTGTTGGAGGGCGAATCGGGCGAAGTCCGTTGGGTAGGTGTGGATGAGATGCTTGGCGATGGTGTCGAATTCGGCCATGGGTTCTGCCTTGGTTGCGGGTGAGGTGGTATCCACAACTGGCAAAAATCGTGCCACGGCGGCGGCTCAGAGGGGCGGACGGAGCTCAGCAGCGTTAGAGTGTAGCGAAAAGGTTACATGTATGGGACGTTGAGGAAAAAGCGGCGTACCGTCCGTTGTCCGTTCGGAGGGCCGGTTCCATGAGGCGGCCGACCTCGTACCGTCCGTCACCTTACAGGAAAATCAAAGTATGTTTCTGGATACGGTTCGTCTTTAAGCGTGTAGTGCCACCACTCTTTGTCGTAATTCACAAAGCCGTGGTTTTCCATCGCGGCCTTTAACAGCAGCCGATTGCGTCTCTGTTGATCCGAAATTCGCGGATCGTCCGTATTGGACAACGTGTCGAAATAATCAAACGGCGTCCCCATATCCAACTCTGTAGAACTCGAGTTCTCGACCAGAGTCAAATCGAGCGTACTGCCCCTGCTGTGGCCCGATTGGTCTGCGATATACCCCTTCTCGATGAGTTGCGATTTGTCTTCGTTGGGATAGTACTGCGCCTTCATCTTTTGATCGTCTGTATCGCGGACCCATTCCACAAAGTGATCCACCGCTTCTTGCGGGCGATAGCAGTCAAAAATTTTCAACGTGTACCCCGCCGCGCTCATCTCGCGCTGCACTTTTTTGAGTGCTTCACTCGCCGACCTAGTGAGAATGCACTTCGCGCTTTTATACCCCCTTACTTTTGTCCCTAAAAAATTATCATCTGAATAATACCGAATATCAAAAACGAGAGACGGACTCTCATCGTTGACCACGACAAACGACTCGGGCATCGACAAACCGTTTATGGGAGTGGTTTTTTTGAGCGAACAACTCAAAACAAAAAGCATCGCAACAAGGCACAGGCTTCGCTGGAGAATCTTCATGGTGCTCCTCCTTAGAGTCTATAACACAACGTTCACTTGTCGAAGTAGGGATGGACGGACACAGGTACTTTGGGGATCTCGCCGCTGGACGGCTTGAGCGTGATGTCCTCAAACAGGACCAAGCGCGGAGTGACAATACTCACTAGGACTTCATCACTTCGCCCTCTGAAAAAAGTAGCGGAGTTGTCCGCCGAGCGAAAGGGAACCGTGCGGAACAGGCCCGAAAGCTGGCGCACTTGCTGGTCCAGCGCGTCGAGGTCCAAGACAGCGGGCGTCTCTTCGCGTACTTCCGCAGCCGGCTCTTCCCGGCTGAAATCGGGAATTTCCTCGGTGCGGGTTTTGTTCTGCAAGGCCGCGCGCTTCCTAGCCAGATCTTCAAGGGCCTTCTTGTACGCGCCGTCGGTGGCCAGCCAGATTTTGCGCCGCAATTCGTCGTAGTCGTCCTCGAGGGGCAACTGCATGCTACCCCCGTACATGCACACCACTCCCGAACCGCAGCGGGAAAACGAGCGGAAGTTGGCGTTATCGAGCGCGTAGTCTCCGACCCGCACTTCGACACTGAGATTGCGCACGTGCCCCGCGTCGCTGTTGAGCAGGCTGCCGAAGGTCGCCGAGCTACTCTTGGATTTTACTTCGCGCACGAGGTAAGAAACAAAGTACGGCCGCTCTAGGTTTTCGAGCTGGAGCTGCTGCATGGAGCGCGCCAATTCGTCGAGCAAGGCGCGCTGCAAAATGCCGTCTTCGGCGTGGACTGCGGAAAACGCCAGCGCGGTAGCAACCGTCAGAACGTGGATACAGGTCCTTTTGTACATGATGGTTCCAATATGGCTCAGGGGCGGCGGAAAACCCCATTCTCAACGACCGCCACTCGCTGTCCTTTGACTCCCTGATTGTCGTATGCATAGGCTCCCACTAAATCCTTGCCGGTGCTGCTCGTCTGGGTGGGGTCGAAGTAAACCGAGAAGGTCTCGGGCAGGACTTTCTCCCCTATCTTCTTCTTAAAGGTCTGGCCCTCGTCCTCGCACTTCTAGCGGTGGCCCTCAATGCGGTGCCCGAAAATTTCGTGGAAGAGGACGCCGCTGGCGCGGCCCGAAAGAATCGCCGGACCGGCGTAGGGGGCCACCACTGGAGCGTCGCGCAAAGCGTGCAAGTCGTCGATCATGCGGTCCACCAAGGCGAGAACCTCGTCGTCGCTGGGCAGGCCCTCTGGGGCAAAGGCGGAGAAGGATTCGTAGCGCGGCAATTCCATGCCATCGTCGGCTTTGGTGAAGGCGTAGATGAACAGGCGGTAGAGCACCTGCGAGGTCTGGATCTCGCTGCCCTCGCTGTTGACGTATTGGCGCGTCGAGATATTGGCCCAGAGGCTAGCGTCGGCTTCGTAGATGTGGACCAATTGCTAGGGCCGCCGCGAACCTGATGCGTATTGTCGAAGGCGTAGTCGCCTACGCGCAGATCGATGTCGAGTTGGCGGCCGCACGATTCGTCGCTGTACGTCAACGCACCGAAAGAGGCTCTGACGTTGATCCCCCGCGTCTCGGTAATTTCGTAGCTGAGGAAGTAGGGCGCGACCAGCTGCTCCTCAAGCAGACTGACGGAGCGAGTCAACTCTTCCTGCATGGCTTGCAGCGGCGAAGGGGTCTCGGCCTGAACGCTGGCTGCGACGAGGCAAAGGCATAGAAGTCTGGAAAAGGGGTTCATTGGCGGGCCTTTCTTGGGTTTAGCGCACGTTGGCAACTTTGCCGGGCCGTAAGTAGGAACCGAGAGTAAGATATATATAGGATTGAGTTGGAGCACAAAGGGGCCGCGAGTTGGGGATATACCGAGAAAGAGGCTTTAGAGAATTTAGAAAATGCCGTTGATCTTCTCGTTGCGTATCTGTTGGAAATTGGAGAAGACATACCTTCTGACCCGCCTTCACAGATTCAGGTCAGCGATGTTCCTCTAGCCGCCGTAGCTAGCTACGGTCGAGTCGGCGGGATGCCCATGGGATGGGGGCCGTTGGTCAGCAGGTTTCGGCGGGCATGGTCGTACACTGCGTCCTGTATTTCGAGGATGCGCACGGCTTGGTCGATAGTGGGGGCGAAGGAGCGTCCATCCGCCAAGGCGGTCAGGGCTTGCTCGACAATGGCCCTCATGCGCTCGCCGTGCGATAGCTCCTCACAAAACTGTACGCCCTCGGTGGTATGAACTTCGACGAGGGGCGTGCCTTCTTTGCCATACTGCTGGAAAACCATGGCGCGGGTGCCGATAAAGCGGAAGAAGTGGTCGCCGCTGCGCTCCCCGGCCGGATAGGCGTAGCCGCTTTCGATCAAGCCGGTCACGCCCCCACCGGTGCGCAGCATTCCCAAGCCAATATCCTCCACGGTGCGGCCGTAGGCGGCATTGGACATGAGCGCACCGACCACGTGTACCGGCTGCTCGCCGACGAATTGCAAAAAGGTGTCAATGCCGTGGGCCGCTTCTACGGCCCAACTGCCGCCGCCGGAAATGGCCGGGTCGTTGTGCCAAGCCGAGGGCGTCGAGTCGTAGCGCGCGGGCGGGCCGTTGTTGAGGCGGCTGCTGTACTGGACTAAATCGCCCAGCGTGCCGTCGGCTAACAGACGCTCCACCGTGGCGACGACGCGGCTGGCGCGGTTGGGCAGGGTGAGGGCGCTGAAGACTCCGCATTTAGCCGAAGCCGCGGCCACCGGGCGGAGCCGAGCGGCGCAATCGGCAAAGGGCTTGTCGAGCAGGTAGGGGACGCGCCGATCGACGCAGGCCTGCACGTGATCCGGCATTTCAATGTGCTTGCCAGCGACTAAAGCGGCGTCGGGCTGTGCCGCGTCGAGGCATTCGCCGGCCGTGGCAAAGCCGCGGCATTGGAACACTTCTGCGAGTTGCTGGCGCGGGGTTTCTTCCCCATCCATGACCCCGATTATATCGTGCCCCAAGGCGCGGGCGGTCTGGCCGATGCTGCGGCCGTGATGGCTGGACGACAGGACGACTAGGCGCATGGGTCGTTTCAAAAAATATCGCTACGTCCCCGCCATTCGGTCGGCATCGGCGGCAGGACGACGGAGATACTTTGGATCGACGATAGTCCGGATCAATTGTTGCGACCACGCCTTCTGCGGATCGTTTACGTACTCCCAGAGATCTCCGGGCAGCCAGCCATTCACGGCATGGGGGTCCATTTCCGCGACCATGAACCACACGTTGGGCAATCGATCGCGAAGAATGGCACTGAGGTCTTGAGCATTGAGTTTGGAGACGAGGATCGCGGAGTACGGAAACGGCGCAATCCATGTTTGAACTCCCTCAGTGTTGTTGAGAACAGCATGCACACGCGCCTGTGTGCAGGCTTGGCTGAATGTAAAGAGATGGGATTTCATGCGCTTTTCTCCTCATCTGTATCAGTCGAGTCTGGTGGTTCGTCTTCTTCGGACGACGGTTCAAGTGCGTCCGGCTTTTCCTTCGCGTCTGGAAGTTCCTCTTCGGGAATTGAATCGTGTAACTCCCCAGATGCGATCATCTGCATCTGCGCCGTTTTGTATCGGTACTCCTCCGACTGCAATCTGTCGGGATCGTTCTTTGCAAAAAATGCGTAGCGGCGGTGGTAGTCAATCACGATCCCTAGCACTAGGATAACCAGCACGGCACTGAAGATCGGAAAGCCGCTAATCACGAATGTTGACCGAAATAGATGAGCAAAAAAGAGGAACACCACGCTCAAGAGGAGCGGAGGGACCAACGGCCCCATGGCTGAACCCCGCTTGATCAGTAGCTCTCCGACGGCCTGAAGACCTTCCAATACTCTGTGAAACGACATATGCTCATTCCCGGCGGTCGATTAGCCGCCCGATGTTATTGTTCTTGATCTTCAAGGGTTAATCCTCTGAAGAGTCTCTCGTCTTACATTTATACATCTATATATAAGGCTATGCTTGATTGCGTCAATATCTCTCCGACCACTTCCCCTCAACCGAATACGCTTCGTCCGCTCCGGGCCACGGCGGCATGGTAACGGCAATCGCGGCGAGCGGCTCGTCGCCCAAGGCGCGGAACTGGAAGTGGGTGCCCAGCGGAATGGTCAGGCAGACGTTGGGCGCGACCGCCACGACTTCCTCGCGGCCGTTTTGCCGCCGCCACATTTGGCCGCGACCGGCGAGGAGGTACTCACTTACCTTGACCCCCTGCCGATAATACCTGTTTATTTTCACCCGCTTATCCGAGGAGACGATCCCATGCCAAAGCTCAACATCGTCGGTGCCGGAACGCCCACCCCTACCCGCGACCGCTGGGGCACCTGTTTCATTCTCGAAATCTGCGGCCAGCGGCTGATGATCGACTGCGGCCCCGCATCGACCTACAAGATGCACCGCATGGGCATCCCCTGCACTTCGGTACACCACCTGTTCTTCACCCACCTGCACTCGGACCACATCTCCGATTACCTCTGCTTCCTGATGACGCGCTTTGACCAGTGCATCGGCACCGAGCCCGACCTGTACGTCTATGGTCCGGCCCCGATTAAGCGCATCACCGACGGGATTTGGAGTCCCGATGGCCTCTTCTGGTACGACGTGATCGCCCGCACCCATCATCCCATGAGCATCCACGCCTACCAGATGCGCGGCGGCGTGGGCGATTTTAGGCCGGAACCAACGGTCCACACGGCCGAGTACGCCGAAGGAAAAGTGGCTGCCGGAGACGGCTGGACCTGCTATGCACGCGCGGTCAAGCACGCCCAGCCTTACATCGACTGCTACGGCTTCCGCTTTGAGACCGAAGAAGGCATCGTCGCCTTCAGCGGCGATACAGCCCCGACCAAGTCCGTGGTCGAGCTGGCGAGGGACGCGGACCTGTTCGTAATGGAGGCCGTGCATCGGGAGGAGAAAATCCAAACCTTCCCCAGCGTCATCTCCGAAACCGGCACCCTGAACGCCGGGCGCATGGCCGCCGAGGCCGGGGCCAAGCGCTTGGTAATCAACCACCAGGCCCCGACCCTCGACCCGGAAGAAGAGGCCACCGCGGGCATCGCCGAGGTAAAAAGCGTCTTTGCCGGGCCGATGTACTGGGCGCGGGACATGCTGGAAGTGGTCTGGTGAATGGCATCCTTCCGCTTCGTCCGCCTCAACGCCACCCTGTACCCAGCCAGCGAGTTGGAGCAATCGCTGTACGCCCAGTTCGGCATCGAACCTGAATACGTCGAAGAAGAAGACCCGCAAGCCCTCATTCGCTGTCTAGCAGGGTGCGACGCCGTCGCCGTCGTCTCGACCGGCTTGCCCTCAGCCGTGGTCGCATCGCTGGATCGCTGCCGCCTGATTGCACGCCTCGGCAACGGCACCGACAAGATCGCCGTGGCAACGGCCACGGAACGCGGCATCGTCGTCGCCAACGCCCCCTTTTTTTGCGCCGAAGAAATGACCGACCACATCATGGCCATGCTGCTGTCCCTCGCCCGCCAACTGCCGCGGATGGAGCACTTCATGCGCGCTGGCCGCTTCCGCCAAGCACGCGCCGAAGCCACCCAGTTGCAGCGGCTTTCTACCTGTGCGCTGGGCATCGTCGGCTTCGGGGTCACCGGCGAGATGGTCGCCCGCCGCGCCAGAGCCTTTGGCCTCCGGGTCTTGGCCACGCGCAGAAACTTGCAGGCGTCCCGACCGGCCGACTTGGACGTCGAAATGGTGGATTTGGCCACGCTGCTGGCCGAGTCCGACTTCGTCTCCTTGCAGTTGCCCCTGAACGCAGACACGTACCACCTGTTTGACGAGACCCTGCTGCGCCAGATGAAGCCGGGCTCGTACCTGATCAATACGTCCCGCGGTGCCTTGGTCGATGAAGACGCGCTGGTGCGGGTGCTGCGGGAGGGGCCACTGGCCGGCGCGGCGCTAGACACCTACGAGTGGCTCAACGTTTTCACGGACGAAGACCAGACCTTGCAGCATCCCCTCATGGCGCTCGACAACGTCCTGATGACGTCCCACGTCTCCGCCCATTCGGTGCAATCCGGCGAAGACGTGGCGCGCACCGGAGTCTGCAATCTGGCCTCCGTCCTCCGGGGCCATTGGCCGGTGCCAGAGAACATCGTCAACCGAGAGGTGGTGCCGCGGTATCCGCTGAAACCACACGACGCCGCGCTGTACGCCAGCGCGTGCGAAACAAGTCGGTTGCCCCGCTCTTGGGGGAAGCCATAGACGCATCCACAATCGGGAAAGTATCCGCTAGAACCAATCCCCCATTTCCCCAAAAAGGAATCCCATGTCCCCACGACGTCTCATCCTCTTCGTCATCGACGGGCTGCGGCCCGATGGCTTGCAACAGGCATCCACTCCCTGTATCGACCGCCTAATCGGCGCAGGAGCCAGCACCTATGCGGCGCGCACCGTAATGCCCTCGGCCACCTTGCCCTGCCACACCTCCATGTTTCGCGGCGTGACCCCACAACGGCACGGCATCACCACGAACACTTGGGTGCCCCAAGTCAGGCCCGTGCCCAGCCTAGTCGATGTGCTGCACCAAGCTGGCAAGCGCACGGCCTTCTTTTACAATTGGGAGCCATTGCGCGATCTGGCCGATCCGGGTTCGCTGGACCGCTCGTACTACGTGAACAACTGCCACGCGCCGGACGGCGACTGGGAATTGGCCGGCTTGGCCGCGGCGACGCTGCGGGAATGGACGCCCGATTTTGCCTTTGTCTATCTCGGCTGTACCGATGTGGCCGGTCACGACTACGGCTGGATGTCGGCCGAATATCTAGCCGCTATTGGGCGGGCCGATGCGGCCATTGGCGCGGTGTTGGCCGCGGTCAACCAAGGCGAGACCGCAGTCATCGTCACCAGCGACCACGGAGGACACGACCGCACCCACGGCACGGCAATGGACGAGGACATGACCATTCCGTGGGTGATCGCCGGTCCTTGGGTGCCCTCCGGGCGGCACTTGCAGGACCCGGTGAGCATCCTCGACAACCCCCGGACGATTGCCGCTTTGCTAAAAGTGGCACCAGCGCAGGATTGGGCCGGACAAGTGGTGCGCGAAGCCATAGACGGACTGGGCAAACGAACTTGACCCCCGGCCTATAATGCCCCTTCATTATGCCTTGCTGGATCTCCCCAGCCGAAAGAAGCGAGCGGTTATGAGAGCAATAACGCGGCGGTCCCTGCTTCGTTCCGGTCTTATTGGTTTCTCGACAGCCCCTTGGTGGTGCTTGAGGGCCTTTGCCGCCCGCGCCGCTGCGCCGACCGCCTCGGGCGTGACCGACACCGAGATTCTCCTCGGCATGTCCGCCGCCTTCTCCGGCCCCTCGCGCGGGTTGGGCATTGAGCTCTATCGGGGGGCGGGCGCGTACTTCGCTCGCGTAAATGAGCAAGGGGGCGTGGCCGGTCGCACCGTGCAGGTCAAAGCCTACGACGATGGCTACCAGCCCGGCCCTTCGGTCAAAAACACCATGCGGCTGATGCTCGACGACCCCGTGTTTTTGCTGTTTGGTTATGTCGGTACGCCCACGGTGACGCGCGTGTTGCCCATCCTCAAGAAATTTCAAGACCGGAACATCCTGCTGTTCTTTCCCTTTACCGGCGCGCAACCCCAGCGGGAGCCGCCTTATGGCGCCTTCGCCTTTAACCTGCGCGCCTCCTACCGCCAAGAAACGGCCGGTCTGGTCGATAACTTCGTGCGCATCAATCGCCGGCGCATTGCCGTGTTTTATCAGGCCGATGCGTACGGCCGCAGCGGCTGGGCTGGCGTGCGCAGCGCCCTCAAAAGGCACGGCCAAAAAATCGTCGGCGAGGCCACCTACCGGCGCGGCGCGCGGTTCACCGGCACGATGCGCAAACAGGTCGAAATCCTCAAGGAGGCTCAACCCGAAGCCGTGATCTGCATCGGGGCTTACGCGGCCTGCGCGGCCTTTGCCCGCGATGCCGTCGATCTGGGCCTGCACGTGCCTTTTGCCAACCTGTCGTTTGTCGGCAGCGAAAACCTCCTCAAGCTGCTCACCGAGGGGCGCGACGACAGCGAGCGCTATACGCAGTGGCTGGTAAACTCCCAAGTGGTGCCCAGCTACGAAGACACCTCCATCCCCGCGGTGCGCGAGTATCGAGACTTGATGGACCGCTACGCGCCGCAGCCGCCCCCAGCGCTGTTGCAAGACCCCTATACGCCCTTTGCCCACAGCTTCGTCAGTCTCGAAGGCTTTCTCAACGCCAAGTTGATGGTCGAAATTTTGCACCGCCTCGGGGCCGAGCCCCAGCGCGACCAACTCGAGGACGCGGTGTTCTCGGTCGAGAATTTCGATCTGGGCATTGGCGAACAGGTCTCCTTCGGTCCCAATCGCCGCCAAGGTCTCCAGCAGATCTACTACACGGTGGTCGATGAAGGCCGCTTTGTCCCCCTGAACGATTGGCGCGCTAGGTTTGCACCATGATAAAAGTCCAAAAGCTATTTAAGAAAACCCTGTTCGGCGTCTTTGCCCTGTTCGGCTTGATCGGCCTATCGACCTCCATTCTGTGCGTCTATACGGTCGATACGCACCTGTCGGCCGAATACGAGAGCAACAGCCGCGACATCGCCAAGACCATTGCCGATTCGAGCGTTGAAATTCTCCTCAATCGCGACTTGTCGGCGTTGCAGTCGCTCATCGACCAGTTCGTCGAGATTCAGGGCATAAAATACATCTACATCACCGACGAAGCCGGCGAGTTTCTCGCCCATACCTTTGTGCCGGGCATTCCCGCCGAAATCCGCGCCAGCGATCCGTTCAACATGGACACAGTGGAGCGCAGCCTGCCCGGGATGGGCGATTTCGTCGAAGTGGGCAGTCCAATTCTCGTCGGCGTTGCCGGGACGGTTCACGTGGGCATGGACACCGGGCTGATCGCGCTCAAAATTCAACGCGCCATCGGTCAGCAGGTGTACCTTTTTTCCATCATCCTCGTCGTCGGCGTCTTTGCCGCGATCTGGTTGGTCAATTTAGCGGCCCAGCCGCTGGGCGCACTCTTGAGCTATGCCGTGGGCATGGCGCGCGATGGCAAAGCTACAGACGACAACCTGCTGGCGCGCGACGACGAAGTCGGCCACCTCGCTCGGCTTTTCCTCTATGTCGCCGACCGGGGGCCGCACCCGCCGCCCGAACAGCCGTCTTAACCTTCGCGGCAAGGGCGATTGAGGGCTAGAACAATGGCGCAACCAAGAGGACTCATTCCGCGCTCAATGATAGCTCTATTCTGCACCTTCCTGCAGATCTGTTTTGGGACGGTGTACGCGTGGAGTTTCTTTCAAACGCTCTTGGTCCGGCAACTCGGCTGGTCGTTCACCGAAACGGCTTGGGCTTTCAGCTTGGCGATCTTTTCGCTGGGCACCTCAGCGGCTTGGGCCGGTGCGCTGTTGCCGCGGGTCGGACCGCGGCGCTTGGCGGTCACCGGCAGCCTCATGTTTTCGAGCGGCTATCTGCTGGCCGGGCTGGCCCTGCAATGGGACGCGCTCGCGCTGTTTTACGTGGGGTACGGCGTCATCGGCGGGGCGGGCATCGGGCTGGGCTACGTCACGCCCGTGGCCACGGTGGCCAAGTGGTTCCCGGACAAAAAGGGCTTGGCGACCGGGATCGTCGTGATGGGGTTCGGGGTGGGCGCGTTTCTGTTGAGCAAGGGCTTGGCGCCCCTGCTCGTGTCCCATCTAGCAGGCGATTTGTCCCGCATCTTCTTGGGGTTGGGGGTGATCTTCGCCGCTGTTCTGCTCCCTTGCAGCTTGCTGTTGAGCAATCCCCCGGTCGCGGCTGGAGCGGTTGCCGAACCAGCGTCCAGCGACGAGTCCGACTCGGTCGCGCCCTATCTGCGGTCCTCTGAGTTCGTCCTCATCTGGATCGTCTTCTTCTTCAATATCGCGGCTGGCATCTCCGTCATCAGCTTTCAGTCGGAACTCCTACAAGAAGTTTGGAGCTTGGCCGATCCGTCGGTTGAGCCAGCGACGCTGGCCGAATACGGGGCCACCCTGATCGCCATCAGTTCCCTGTGCAATGGCGTGGGCCGGCTGTTTTGGGGGTTGCTATCCGATCGGCTGGGCCGCGTCCGGGTCTTCAGAATTTTGCTCGCCAGTCAGATGGTCGTCTTTGGCATCTTGATGACCGAGCGCAACCCTTGGGTCTTTTCTGTGCTCGTTTGTTATGTCCTCTTGTGCTTTGGCGGAGGCTTTGCCACCATGCCCTCCTTCGTGCTCGACGTTTTTGGCCCGCAAAAGATGTCCACGATCTACGGCACCATTTTGACGGCTTGGGCCGCGGCGGGAATTTGCGGCCCCCTGTACGTGGGGTATCTCAAGGATCAATATCCCGACCGGGCGTTCATCTACTGCTTCCTGATCGGGATTCTGATGCTGGGGCTGGGCTATGTATTCTCGTATTTATTGAGCGACGATCGCATCCGCCTCGGCCGGCCGACCTTGGCGGATACGCTACGTCAGTATGGCATTGCGCCCGTGGGACGAGAGAGCTGATGGCGGGTTGAAGGTCACGCCACCGTTTGAAACGGCTCCCACGCTTCGCCCGCTGCCGCCGCTTGGCGTTCCAACTCGCTACGCCAGCCCGCGACTTCGCCTGCTTTGATGCGCTGAATGTCAAACCCAGCGTAGCGATCTTCTAGCGTATCCCCCAGCTTTTGGGTTTCAGCCCAACGGTCCCACGCCGTCTTCATCCACTCGTGCGGCAAGGCCGCGCGCACCGCGGGATCGAGTTGCCACGCATTGCGTGCGTCCGCTACCGATGGCTCGCCAGTGAACGGCCCCGACCACTTCGACCAGCCAATCGACAGGGTGTTGCGCTCGCGCTCGGGGACGGTGTGCCCGGTGTGGATCGTGACCCCATTGCGGATGAGGGCTTCCCCGGGCTTGAGCCGGATCGCCACTTGGCCCGGCAACGGGTCCACCCGGTTCCAACTCGGCGTGTGGGGCACCCCTTGGTCCTTCATGGCTTGCGGCAAGAGCACATCGTGCTCAAACGGCGTGCGCCAGCGATCGTGGCTGCCGGGGATGAGTTCGTGGCACTCGTCGTCAACCAGCGCCAGAAACATGCTCACGCCGTTCCGCTCCGCCAGCGACCGGGCGTTGTTGGCGCGGATTTCTTCCCAGCGCGTTTTTTCGACTTCCTCGGAGTAATCCTCCAAGCTCTCCCCGCGCTTGTCTCGCTGCGAAAAATAGGGCTTGCCATCGCCCCACCACGTCACGTCGCGGTGCCAACTCGGCCCATTCTCGTGCCGCCGGGGATTGCACCACAGCAACATACCGCTCATCACCAGGTCCTCCGGCCCAAGCCCATCGCACCAAGAGGCGACGAAGTTCAGGAAATCGTCCGAGCCATGAAACTCGGCAAAGCAAGGCTCGGCAAAAGCGGGATGGATGAGGCCCCGAATCGCCCACGGCTCATGGCCGCCCGCCCGATGCACATAGCCCTTTGAGCAGTCGATCTTGCTGTACCCGTGCTCGGGCGCGCAGGCCTCGGTGACGCGGCGGCCGGCCTCGCGCAGAACCGGGATCCACGGGTTGTCGACAAAGTCGGTGATGATGACGAAACCATGCTCCTGCAAGTGGGCCAAGCGCTCGGGCGTGGCCCCGGGAGCAGCGAGTTCGGGCTGGGCGTCGGCAAAGGCCGTGGCCCGGTAGGTCTCCTGCACGGATCGTTCGGTAGTCATTTTTTGCCTTTCGACGGTGGCGAATGAAAAGGTCGTTAATCCCTGCTTGCGGCCCCTAAGCTATGGTTGGCTGCTTTGGCCTGTCAATGTCCGCTCCTTACCGCCGGATAGATAGATTTTTTGCCGAAGCGGGCATATCTTATTCTATCACATGCGCATTCTCGCCCTTGTTAGCGCGTGATTGCGTCTTTGAACCGTCCCTCAACCCACGACAGGGCCATGCCAGCACCCAACATCGTCTATATCCACTCGCACGACACCGGCCGCTACGTCCAACCTTATGGCCACGCCATACCCACGCCCCACATCCAGCAGTTGGCCGAGGAAGGCGTCCTTTTCCGCCAGGCCTTTTGCGCCAACCCCACCTGCTCGCCTAGCCGCGCCTGCTTGCTCACCGGCCAGTGGGCCCATTCCTGCGGTATGACCGGCTTGGTCAATCGAGGCTGGACATTGCCCCATCCCGAGCGGCTCCTAACCCACACCCTGCAACAGGCCGGCTACACCACGGCCCTAGCTGGCTTCCAGCACGTGGTGGCCGACGTCGCCGACGGCGGCTTCACCCGCCTGTTGCCCCAAGAGGCCCCCGCGAGCACCACTGAGGAGCGAGCCGCGGCCTTTTTGGCCGAAGCGCATCGAGCCCCCTTCTATTTGGACGTGGGCTTTGGCGAAACCCACCGCCAAGGACGCGGGTTTGCACCCCCGCCCCCGGGCGAGGCTCCCACTGACCCGCGCTATGTGCGGCCCCCCGCGCCCTTTCCCGATACGCCCGACACGCGCCGCGACATGGCTGCCTACATCGACGCGGCCCGCACCCTCGACGCCAAAATGGGCCGCGTCTTGGCCGCGCTACGCGACCACGGCTTGGCCGATAACACCTTAGTCATTTGCACCACGGATCACGGCTTGGCCTTCCCCACCATGAAGTGCAATCTCACCGACCACGGCTTGGGCGTCATGCTCGTGCTGCGCGGCCCGGGCGGCTTCAGCCGCGGCCAACTCATCGACTCTTTGGTCAGCCAAATCGATCTCTATCCAACGGTCTGCGCCCTAGCCGGGATTGCCTCGCCCGAGCACCTGCAGGGGACCTCCCTGTTGCCGCTGGTAAGCGGCCAGACGCGGGAAATCCGCCGCGAAATTTTCGCCGAAGTGAACTACCATACTTACTACGAACCCCAGCGCTGCATCCGCACGCCGCGCTTCAAGTACATCCGCCGCTTCGACCAACGCCAATACCCCGTCATGCCCAACTGCGACGACAGCCCGACCAAAGACTATTTTATCGACCAAGGCTGGCGGCAACGCTCCCTAGAGCGCGAGCGACTCTACGACTTAGTCTTCGACCCGCACGAAACCCACAACTTGGCCGCAGATCCCACTTGCCAAGATCGCCTAGCAGCACTGCGCCAGCGTCTCGACCAATGGATGCAAAATACCGGCGATCCCCTCGCCCACGGACGCCCCATAGTGCCGCCCGCTACCGCCGTAGTCAACGATCCCGATGCCCTCTCGCCCTCAGAGCCGCACCACCCGGCCCGCGAATTTTTGGGCATCTATCCCAGCGCACGATGACATTTGCTCAACTCCACAAAGGAGGCTCCATGAAATTCGCCCTGTTTTTCCTCCTGACCTGCGCCTTGGCCCTTGGCGCGTGTTCCTCCGCGGACCAGCCGACCGAAGCGGCGGCCAAGCGCGTCCTCAGCAGTGTGACGTGGACCAGTACGCCCGTCGCTGGCCGCGCCGAGTCGCGGGATCACTCGCTCGGCGTAGTTGAGGTCCGCGCCGGCGAGGCCGTCCAGCTCCGTTCGCTGCTCTCGCACACCATCTCGCCGTCAACCGGTGTGACCCAGCGGAACGCGGCTGAGTTGGCCGTGCGCGATGTCGGCAGCATTCGCGGGTATGCCATCGAACTGGGTGAGCCGGTAGATGGCGCGTGTGGACCGGAGGGAGGGCGCACCCGCGCCGAGCAGATCAGCGCGGACCCACAGGTGATCGGGGTGATTGGCACATCCTGCTCCGGCTCGGCTGTGGCGGCCTCACCCGTGTTCAGCGCGGCCGGCTTGGCCATGGTCTCGCCTTCCAACACCTCGCCGCGGCTCACGTCCGACCTCGCCGGCACCGTCAGCCCGGACTACCACCCCGGGTACTTCCGCGTCTCGAACAACGATCTCTACAAGGGGCGAGCTGTCGCCGATTTTGCGTACGGTGAACTAGGGCTGCGGCGCGTGGCGACTGTCCATGACGGCGACCCATTCACCACCGCCCTCGTCAGCGCGTTTGGCGATGCGTTCGGATCCCTCGGCGGCGAGGTCGCGGCCAGCACCCAGATCCAGAAAGGCGATGCGGACATGACGGAGGTTATCGCAGAAATTGCAGCCGCCGGTCCCGACGGCATCTTCTTCCCGCTCTTTGAGGTGGAAGGCTCGCTCTTTGCCCAACAGGCGCGGGAGTTCGATGGCTTGGCAGACGCCACCCTCATCGCAGGCTCTGCTCTGCTCGTGTCCGAGTTCCTCGGCACCCCTCAGTCGGAGGGCATATACTTTGCCGGGCCGGAGGTGGATCACGGCGCAAACGTCAATGGGGTCACCGGCAAGAGCGCAGACGAAGTGCTCGCCGCATACAAAGCGACCTACGGAATGGCTCCCGCCTCAACGTTTTGGCCCCATGCCTACGACGCGACCACGCTGCTGCTCCACGCCATTGAAGCGGTGGCCGAGGCCGAGGACGGGAAGTTGTTGGTGGACCGCGCCGCGTTGCGCCAACAACTAAGCGCGACCGTCGGCTTTCAGGGCTTGATCGGCACGCTCTCCTGCGGCGATTTTGGCGACTGCGGCACCGGGCGCGTCAACATCTATCACCACGCGGACGCGAGCATCACCGACGTCGCTCAATTGCCGGTGGTCCATCGATTCGCGCCGTGAACCTCGATACCATCAATCAAGACTCATCTAAACCCATAAAGGAGACCCAATGAAATTCGCTCTGTTTTTTCTTTTCACCTGCGCCTTGGCCCTCGGCGCGTGTTCCTCTGCGGACCAGCCGACCGAGGCCGCGGCCAAGCGCGTCCTCAGCAGCGTGACGTGGACTAGTGAGCCCGTTGCTGGCCGCGCCGAGTTGCAGCGTCACCCGCTCGGCGCGGTCGAGATCCGCGCCGGCGAGGCCGTCCAGATCCGCTCCTTGCTCGCCCACACCATCGCGCCATCGCTTGGTGTGACGGAGCGGTACGCCATTGAATTAGCCGTGCGCGACATCGGCAGCATTCGCGGGTACGCCATCGAACTCGGCGAGCCGGTAGATGGCACGTGTGGACCGGATGGAGGGCGCACCCGCGCCGAGCAGATCGCCGCGGACCCACAGGTGGTTGGCGTCATCGGCACATCCTGCTCTGGCGCGGCCGTGGCCGCCTCCCCCGTGCTCAGCGCGGCCGGCTTGGTGATGATCGCGCCCTCCAACACCTCGCCGCGGCTCACGTCCGACCTCGCCGGCACCGCCGGTCCCGATTACCACCCCGGGTATTTCCGCGTTTCCAACAACGATCTCTATCAAGCGCGGGCACTCGCCGACTTTGCGTACAGTGAACTGGGGCTGCGGCGCGTGGCGACCGTTGATGACGGCGACCCGTACACCACCGCCCTCGTCAGCGCGTTTGGCGATGCGTTCGGTGCTCTCGGCGGCGAGGTCGCGGTCATCGCCCAGATCCAGAAAGGCGACGCGGACATGACGGAGGTCCTCGCAGAAATTGCAGCCGCTGGTCCCGACGGCATCTTCTTCCCGCTCTTTGAGGTGGAAGGCTCGCCCTTTGCCCAACAGGCGCGGGAGTTCGATGGCTTGGAAGGCACCACGCTCATCACGGGCGCGGCTCTGCTCGTGTCCGAATTCCTCGGCACCCCCCAGTCGGAGGGCATATACTTTGCCGGGCCGGAAACGGATCACAGCGCAAACGTCAATGGGGTCACCGGCAAGAGCGCAGACGAAGTGCTCGCCGCATACAGAGCTACCTACGGAGAATCGCCGACCTCGCCGTACTGGGCCCATGCCTACGACGCGACCGCGCTGCTGCTCCACGCCATTGAAGCGGTGGCCGAGGCCGAGGACGGGAAGCTGTTGGTGGACCGCGCTGCGCTGCGCCAGCAACTAAGCGCGACGACTGGCTTTCAGGGCCTGAGCGGTACGCTCTCCTGCGACGATTTCGGCGACTGCGGCGCCGGGCGCATCAACATCTACCATCACACGGACGCTAGCGTTACAGAACCGGCGCAGTTGCCGGTGGTCTATCGGTTCGCGCCGTGAGCGGAGCGTTGAGTTCTAGGGGATGAGGTTCGCGCCGACTGGGAGGATGTTCTACGACGAGCCTTTAGCTAGACGCCGGCGAGCCAGCCCCGGCAGAAGACGCGCTCCATGCCGGTTTAGCGCGACTCGACGCCGAGGGCGGCCGCCGGCGAGGCCAATTGAGGAGGACGCGACCACAGACAAGGGTTTGGTACGGTCAAAC
Organism: Candidatus Latescibacterota bacterium; assembly: GCA_965242865.1. Classification (GTDB taxonomy): domain Bacteria; phylum Latescibacterota; class UBA2968; order UBA8231; family UBA8231. The sequence continues at coordinate 543,189 of CBDETK010000013.1, read as the reverse complement.
CAATTCAATGCGGAGTTTTTTGCCCAGCACCCGCGCCGCGCGCTCCATGGTCTGGAGTGTCATTACCTCTCAATACAAGTAACGGTCGGCCACGCATTGGACGATAGCCGCCACGGTCGTCTCCGCGCCCTTAATGGCATCGTGGACCCGGTAGTGCCACGGCTCACCGCCCAAGCTGGCGCGCCAAGTCCGAATGGCCGCGGCGTTGTCCCGCCCCGCCTTTTGCAACCGATCGAGACTGGCGCGCACCCGCGCTTGGTTTTTTAGCTCCGCTAAGTCGAGGGTCGCCACCTGCTCGGCGACCCAATAGACGCCGCGCGCCAATTCCACATAGGACCGCACCACCCGCGTCTCGTGGGCCAACTCCGCTTCCCCGAGGCCCTTGACCATTGCCAAGGCTCGGTCGCAGACCGCTGCTTTGGCGTCGAAGTCCTCGGCCGTGAGATAGTAGCGGAACATTCCCTCGCCCAAATAGGGCCGCTGCCGCTGCCGCACCATCGCGGCGGCTTGGCCCCAAGAATAGCATATCGGGAAATCGGAATCGTACACATCGAATTCCACCGGCCCCATCAAGGTCGCCCACTCGGCCACGGCCTCGGGCTGGGCATAGCCTTCTCGCCGGGCCCACGCCAAGGCAAATTCCGCTTCGTCGCGGCCTCGACTATTCCAAGTCCACTCGGCCACGGCGTGGATATTAAAGCTGCAGATCTGGCGCTCGGGGCCACCCCAAGCCATCATGCCATAAGCCCCGCTATACCCCCGCCGCACCAGTTGGCCGATGTAATCTCGCAAGCGGTGGGCCGAACGTTGCGGCACCTTGAACTCGGGCGTATCGACCCGGCCATTGGCCGCAATGGGCACATCGTAACTGGCGATCCAGCGTCCCTCGGCCGCATAGTGGTCTAGCAGGGGATTGGCCGTTAAATCGCGCGGCCGGTGCAGCACCCGCTCCAGCTCGGTCGCGCAGGCCCGCTCAATTTTCACGGCTGGGGGCAACTCGTCGAGCACCCGATAATCGCGCTCGGTGGTGGTGGTGGATAAAAAGATGCGAATTTGCAACTGGGGATAGCGCTTTTGGGCCTGCTGCCAAGCGGCGACAAACGCCCGCGCCTCCAGCACGAACTGCCCCACCGCCGTGCATTCGAGACAGTCGCACTGCCCGGGCCGCTCGCTCAGCCAGCAGCTTATCTCCTCGGCCCCCTGCTCGGCGATATCCTCCATCCACTCTTGCAGAATCTGCACCAACAGCGGCTGCGAAGCGCAGGGAACCCGGTGCTGATTGCCTTCCTTGTGGGCAAAATAGCGGCCGGTCAGCGCCCCGTCTCCCCGGCCAGCTAATTCGGGATAGGCCCTGAAAAGGCCGCAGTCGTGCAGGAAATTGAGATGCAGAATGTACGGCAGGTAATTGAACGCCCGCCGCCGCGCCGCTTCGTACAGTTCGCGGTCGATGGTGGCCCGGTTGCGCCGCCCTCGTTCAATGGGGTGCAACTGGGTCGAGGCCATTTTGCCGTAGTTCAATTTGAGCGCGGCCAGCCACGGAATCCAAGCCGCGGGCTCGGGAAAATTCCACAGGCCCCGCTCGTCCATATCGGGCCAGTCCAGCACCTCGGCCAAGGGGATGTGAACTTGGTCTCGGCTCATTTCGGGTGCGAGCAACTGGAGCAGGGTCTGGCAGGCGTAGTACACGCCTCGCTCGTCTGCGCCGGTCAGCACCAGTCGGTCGCGTCCTCGGGGCGCAATGAGATAGGCTTGGGCCTCGTTCTTCGCGCCGTGAAGCCGTTCAATAGCCGCGCTGTTGGCCGGCGCGACGCCAATGTCGATGGTAAAGCCCTGTCCATCCGGCCTTGCTCCTCCCTTTTCAACGAACAGGGCTTTTAGCTCGGCGGCCCCCTGCTGCTCAATCGGCCCGGCTTGGTCTCGCAACGCAATGCCCACTTCGCCCGGCTTACAGCGGACGCTGTCGGCAATGCGAATCTCGCGCGGCCGGGGCAGCAGATAGGACGTCCACAATGGCGTTGGATCAGCGGTAGTCATGGGTCACCTCGTGTTGGTTTGGGACGACTGCGAATTATATACAATTCTACATCATTCAAGACTGGATTCCCGCGTTCGCGGGAATGACGACTCTATGCAAAAAACAGCGTCGATGAACATTCCGTGCTTTCAAGTCATTTAGGATAGCTATAGCCCATAATTCTTCGCGGTCGCGCCGCAGATTTGCAGGATGGCGTCGCGCTCGGCCGCGCTGAACGCCGCTTCGTATTGGGGTTGATGCGCGACTTGCTCGGCTAAACCCTGCATCTGCGCCGCGTCCGCGTCCAAGTTGCAAAACGCCAGCAGGTCCGCAATTTTTGCCCGCGGTGCCGAGCACAAGTGCTCAAACGGCACCACCAAACAGCGCGTCTTGAGCGCGTCGTGTTGCAGCACCTCCTCGTAGGTCCAAGCGTAGATCGCATTCCAGTATTCAGCCCAGCCCTCGGCGTCGCGTCTCTCGTCCCACAGCGTTTGGATGTGTTGCGTTTTCTCTGGGTCAATGGTAATGGGGATGCGCTCGGGGCCGAACTCAAAGTGGCCGGCGTTGCGTAGGTACTGGCGGTGAGCCGCGGACGAGAAATGGGCCAAGTTGCGCTGGTGCTGGCGCGCCATGGACGCGATGTGCGCGACCGGATGGCGCACCGCAATGACGAAGCGCGCGTCCTCGTATAGCTTGGCCAGATACGCGATTCGCGTGATGTTGTAGTTGTTTTTGGAGACGACGCGCTCGCGGCCGCGGGCCAGCAGCAGCTTGGTCAAGGTCGCCGCGTAAAAAGCCTCAAATTCCGGGTGGCTGGTTTGCCGCTCGACCGCGTTGTTCACGCCCGGGTCGTGTAGATAATCGAAAAACTGCATCCACAGGATTTCCTCCATGGCCTCCGGGCTGTATGCGTTGACCAGCACGCCGTCGGCATGGGCGCGCTCTTGTTTGCGCGCCGCACCCACGCCGGCCGCGCGAAAGAGGCGGTCGGCCCAAAATGGCGTGAACGCGCCGTAGTAATCGCAGTATTTGAACGAGGTCAGTCGCGGGTGGGACGCGAGTAGGTTCAGCAGCAGGGTCGTGCCGGCGCGGGCCAAGCCGGTGACGTAAATGGGGGCTTTTACCGCTCGGCCCGCCAGCCGCCCCTTGAGCAGCCGCGTCTCCAGCTTGCCCACATCGATCCAAAAGTTCGGATGCGCATGCACCAGCCAGCCGAAAAAACGCATCAGCCGCGTTTGATTAAAATCCGTTTGCATGGCTTATTGAAAGGATATTCATACCAATATATGGCGCGACGCCCGTCCGCAAAGGAGCTACCCCAATGGCATTAGACGATCTGAAAGCAACCATCGAAACGCTACGAGAGCGCATTCAGGCGCATCGCGCATACTTAGAAGGCTATGAGACGCGGACGCGGCAGGCACTCATTGATCCCATGCTTCGCGCACTAGGCTGGGACGTTGAAAATCCCGATTCCGTCGAACTCGAATACGGGATCAAGCGAAAGCGGGTTGACTACGCGCTGATGGGAAGCGATAAACCGATAGCCGTGATTGAAGCTAAAGTTCTTGGGACTCCGCTGGATGAGGCGGAAACGATGCAGGTACTCAACTACGCTAACACGGCTGATATTGACTATATGGTCGTCACGAACGGCGACCATTGGCAAATGTTCGGCGTGTTTGATAGAGGTCAACTCGAAGATCGCGTCCTGATGGAATTCCAACTGACGCAAGACGAGCCTTATGCTTGCGCGTTGCAGGCTTTGGGTCTATGGCGACCTAATTTGGCGAGTGGCAAGCCACAGGCGACGGCGACACCCGTAATGACAAAATCCTCGCCCGAACCTGAGCCAAGCAGCGAAAAGGAGATCGTTAAGCCGTCCAACAACGGCGATTGGGTGCTGATTAAGTCATTGAAAATAGAAAAGGGGAAGAAACCGCCGCCAAACGCCAAGATCAGGTTTCCAGACTCGAGTACAAAACCGATTAAACATTGGGTCGATCTGTTGAAAAGTGTTGCCGAGCACTTGATTGAAATGGGCAAAATCTCCGCCCAGAATTGCCCAGTGCATAAGACGGGGTCAAGACGATACCTTGTACACACGGAACCGATTCATGCAACCGGCAAGAAGTTCTATTACAAGCAAGAAATCGGGGAGCTATGGTTGGCGACCTTTTTCGGCAGCGCAATTGAAATGCACAAAAACGCCTGTTGGCTCCTTGAGAATTTCAACATAGACCCCGCCACCGTCCTCATCACCCCCAACCCGCGCTAGCCGCCGTTGCCAAAAAGCACCCCTCCGCTATATACTCATAGAAGTAGATAGGAGGCTATTTTGGCAGACACGATCAAACTTTCCCTAGAATTTCCCCAGTCCCTAGTCGAGGGCCTCTGGACAGACGCGGCCACGGCCTCTGCCGCAATAAAAGAAGCCGTGGTGCTGGACCTTTTCCGCCAAAGGCGCATCTCCATTCGCAAAGGGGCCGAACTGTTGGGCCTCTCCTATCGCGCATTTCTGGCACTCCTCTCCCAGTGCCAAATCCCAATCAACGACTGCGGAGTGGAGGAGATTCTTGGAGACCAATGCAAAGTGGAGGAGATTCTTGGAGACCAAGGTTAGGGCCTTCATTCGCATAGAGGAAGATGATCCGGATCAGCCCCGCGAAGATGTCCGCGAAGCCGTAGAGCGATTTCGCATGAGCTTTAAGGATATACCCTCCGAAGAGATCGAACAGGTGATCGCCGAATCCAGACGGGCGGTGCGAAGACCGAGCCGATGACGCGGGTCGCACTCGATACCATCCTGTTGAATTTACGATAAGCTAGTCCATGTCGTCCTTCCTCCACAAAGCCTACATCGCCACCCTAATCTGCTGCCTGCTCTTCCTCTCGTACATCTACGGCGTCGTGTCGGCGATCTTCCACCTCGCCCCCGCGCCCGACATCCGCATCCCGGCCGTCAACGCCTACGGGCACCTCGCCTATCTCTACGAACACCTCACCGACACCAAAAACCAATTCACCAGCACTATGTGGTTTGAAGACGCCAGCGCGCTGTCCGGGGCCGTCATCCACAACGCCGACGCCATGCAGCCCGGGCTGACCCTCGTATCCAAAAACGCCACCGCGGCCGTGCTCATGGACTCCCTCGGCACCATCGTCCACCAATGGCAATGCGACTTTGCCGCCGCCTTTGACGAAGACGACTTTGCCGCCTTCCCCCAGCAACCCGACATGCTGCACTGGCACCGCACCCACCTGTACCCCAACGGCGACCTGCTCGCCAACCACGATTACGTCAACCACTACCCCTACGGCTACGGCCTCGTCAAGCTGGACAAAAACTCACAGGTAATCTGGAAATACACCGGCAGTGCCCACCACGACTTCGACCTCGACGGCGAGGGCAACATCTACGCGCTGGTGCAAGAAATCGGCACTGCGCCCATCGGCAACATCCAACCCCCGTACATCGAGGATTTTGCCGTGGTCATCGACGGGCAAACCGGCCAAGAGAAGCGGCGCTTTTCCATCTTTCGCGCCCTGAAAAACTCGCCGTACCGCAGCGTGTTTGACCGCTATCAGACCACCCGCCACAGCGAAGTCACCCACACCAACGCCATTCGGCTGATTCCGCCGGCGTGGGCCGCCCGCGTCCCGCGCATCAAAGCCGGCGACCTGCTCATTTCCCTCCGCAACCCCAACGCCCTCATCATCGTCGATCCCAGCGAGCAACAAGTGATCTGGTATGGAGAAGGAATCTGGAAACAGCAGCACGACCCCGACCTGCTGCCCAACGGCCGCGTCCTGCTCTTCGACAATCAGGGCCTGCGCGGCCACCCCTTCGGCCCGAGCCGCGTCCTCGAAATCGACCTCTTTACGCACGAAATTTACTGGCAGTACCAAGGCACCAGCCCGGACCAGCGGTTCGACAGTTGGATCCGCGGCGCCCAACAGCGCCTGCCCAACGGCAACACCCTCATCACGGAATCGCAACGCGGCCGCTTGCTCGAAGTCACGCCGGCCGGCGAAATTGTGTGGGAGTATTACAACCCGGACCGCGCCGAATACCAAGGCAAACCCCTGCGCGGCATGATGACCCAAGCCCAGAGGATACCCCAAGATGCCCTGCCCTTTGTCGAGAATTAGCCTCGCCGGCGCGCTCGTGCTCCTGTTGAGCAGCGCGGCCCAAGCGTACATCGGCCCGATCATCATCATCGGCGCCGTCGGCAGCATGTTCGGCTGGGTCGCGGCCGTGGTTATCGCAGCCGCGCTCGTGGCCTCGTACCCCTTTTACCTGCTGTACCGCCGCAAAAACAAACGCAAACAAAGCAAGAGCGAGCCGCTCTCCTAGCGCTCGTGTTCCTGCAGCAGCCGTGCGCCGTGTGCCAAGGCCCCCAGCGTATCTACATCCTGCCACCACGCCGCGCCAATGTCCAACGCCCGCAACCGGCCCCGCGCAATCAACGCCCGCATCCCATCGGTCAGGCTGCAATCGCCCCGCTGCGCTTTTACCGCGCTCAGGGGCGTCAGCAACGCGCGGCTGCAAGCGAACAGGCCGGTGTCAATGCCGTTGAAATCCGTTAGCTCCTTGCCAATCGCCGCGACGCGCTCGCCCTCCAGCCGCACCTTCGTGGCATCGTCCATGTCGTAGATCGAGTCCAGCTTGCGGTCCACCGCCAGCACCACCTCCCCGGGCCGCAAGCTAACGCCGCGCATCGCCGCGACCATCGCCGGGTCAAAGAGGTGATCGGCCATCAGCAGGAGGAATTGCTCGGCGAGCAGCTCGGTCGCCGCCAACACCGAAATCCCATTGGACCGCTTCCACTGCGGATTTTCCACAAAGCGCAGCGCAATCCCCAAATCGCCCAGCCCGCGCAGGGCCGCTTGCACGGCCGCGCCCTGGTGCCCGGTGACTACGATCGCCTCCCGCACGCCCAGCTCGCCCAGCACCCGGCAGGTGCGCCCCAAGAGCGGCTCGCCCCCCATTTCGACGAGCCCCTTGTGTTCCACCGGCACGTGGTCGCGCAGGCGCGAGCCATGGCCGGCCGCCAAAATAAGCACTTGGTCAATCACTGAGGTCACATTCCTTCGGCACGATGTTCAGCCGATGATGAACACTTTGTTGCCGGTCTGGCCGGTAAAGTAGTCAATGACAATCCACAGGCCGTTGCACAGGCTCTCGCCCATGATCAGCCCCAAGAAAAAGCGCACACTCGCCGCGTAGAGCACCGGCCCGCCAAAGCGCAGCACGAGCCGCTTGACCGCCCACGCAATGAAGATGCTGAACCAGATCTTGTCCATCAGGTGATTGGCCGCGACCACAAAGCCCAGCGGGTGCAACGGCCACCACAGTACGCAGTGCCGCGCCCACATCAGCAAGAGCATGACCGCCCCACCGCCGGCGCAAAAAGCGAGTCCATCCCAGGCCACGCCGGCCGGCTCCAGCCCGCGCACCGCATAGTTGTACACGGTGGACGGCCCGCCCTTAAAGATCCACCCCGCCAGATTGATTCCTCCGTGCCGGTACGCCATCTGCAGCACCATCCAGCACGAGCCGGCCGCGCCGATCAAGATCGCCAAGCACACCCCCCACAGCACCAGCCGCCGACTCGACCGCGTCACGTCCTCGACCAGCTTGAGCCCGTTGGCCAACAGCGCCATCACAAAGATGCGGATGTCGGCGCACCAGATATAGGCCAGCGACAAATTGAACACCCCGCTGGTGCCGAGCAGGTTGACTCCCAGGCCGTGGATCATCAAGTCCGGCGCGATCATGGGCGAGCGCACGGCCGCCAACCCAGCCTCGGCCACAATCCGGCTAATCCCGATAAAGATCAACAGTGCCAATCCAATAAACACCGCCGCCACCCATAATTGCACCCCCATCAGCCACAGCCACCCCACCATCGTCGCCACGCCGGCCAGCAAGGCGCACACCGCGCCGCGATACGAGAGGATCTCGTCGCGGTCGTCTAGGTCGCGGGTGCCGCCAAACGCCTTGCGAAACACCCGCTTGAGGTGTTCGCGGCCCACCCAAAAGCCGGCCAGCACCAGCGCCAGCAACGCGCCGCCGCCCTGATAGGCCAGATAGGGCTGGAAGGCAATGCCATAGACAAACTTCTGCTTGGAGGTCATGCCCAGCAGCAGCAGGAACTCGGACTCGGCCCGCACCAAGAGCTGAAACACCCACAAGCCGGCCGAGATGCTGGTGTTGATCAAATAGGAAAACCCCACCAGCGCGAAAATTATTCGCAGTTGCAAGCGCTGGCCGAAATACGGCATAGTCCAATGCAGGCTTACATTGGGCATCGACGGATCGTAGTGGTGCAGGGCCTCAAGGGACCCCCACAGCACCGGGATGGCGCAGCCATACCAGACGGCCCGGCTCTTAAAAAAGCGGTTGACCAAACCCCGGCCCTCGCCCTGCACCATGGCCGCCCCCACTTGCGCCACCGGGTACGCCAGCCGCTCGCGGTCCATCCACTGCCGCCGCAAGATCACGGCCGCGGCCACCATCGTCGCGTAGAGCGCGACGAGAAACACCGCCCACCACACCAGCGGCTCGACCCAAGCCCCATAAGGGATTGCTCCCCCCTCAAAAAAGGCGCGGTTGTCCGCTCCGTCATCTACCAAAATCGCGTGTTCGGGCAAGAGCGGGCCGAGCTGGTCCTGCCACTTGTTTTGCGGCGTCCCGTAGTACGCAAAGGCCGCGAGAATGGGCAGCAACTGCTGGCTCATGCCCATAGTACACAGGCCCGACACCATCAAGAGCATGAGGTACACCAAGACCAAGTCGGCGCGGCCCAGCGCGAGCGACCCCCCGCGCCAGACCAAGGCCGCGTTGAGCAAGGCCGAAGCCACCAAAAAGGAGGCCAACCACAGGCCCGGATCAAACAGGTCGATCTGGAGTTGGGGCAGGTAATGCGCCAGATAGAGCACCAAGGAGATCGCGGCCGCGCCCAGTGCCCAAACTCCGTTCCGCGCCACCACCTTGAACAGGACGTTGAGCAGGCCGATGAGCACGAGGAACAAAAAGATCGCGCCCGGGGTGTTGAAGTCCCACGCCATGAAGGTCGCATGCATGGCCATGTTGGAGTATGGTGCGCCAATCGCGAGGAAGAAGCTGAGAAAGATGCCCGTCCAAAAGCCGCGCCAAGTCGCGCCCAGCGCGGCCGCTGGGCGAGATTGGGCGGAGGCAAATGTCTTGGGAATGGACCGCTGCACCCTACCCTTCAGTACTCTACGTGAATGTCGGCCAGCGCCGGCGTCTGGGCGACCAAGGCGCGCACGCGGCGTACATGCCGCTGCCCGGCCCCACTCAGCACCCGCTCGCCCCCGGCCAGCAAGTCGCGCTGCTCCAGCGCGTCGGTCGCCAAGTCGAACAGCATGGAGCCGCGCCAACTGTAGTTGATGTATTTCCAATCGTCGGCCACAACCGCGTAGCCTTTGCGCGACCACTGCACGTGTTCGTCCGTGTTGACCACCACGAGCAGGCGGTCGGGGGCGAGCGGCCGCAGCAGCGAGCGGCCGTCGAGGCGCTCCTGCCACGCGCCGACTAGGGAATCGGCCGACAGCCCGAGCAGGTCCAGCGCGGTCGGCACCAAGTCCGTCAGCGCGACCCGCGCCGGCGCGTTTTGCCGCCACTGGTCGTAGCGAGCACCCAACCGCTGCCGGTGCCGCTCGGGCACCACGGCAAAAAACGGGATGGCAATGGCGGTCTGGTAATACGAATCCGTGCGGTGGAGCTGGTGGACGCCGGCGAGGTCCTCGCCGTGGTCGGCCACAAAGATCACGCTCGTATTGGCCGCTAGGCCTTGGGCGTCGAGGTGGTCGAACAGCCGTCCGAGCAGGTGGTCCATGTAAGCGACCGCATTGTCGTAGGGCGCGTCCGGCCACGGCTGCCAGTCGGGCGGAGCGTACCCCGGATAGTGCGTGCAGTTGAATTGCAGGGCCACCACAAACGGGCCGCGGGCGGCCAAGCGGTCGATGGTGGCGAGGGCCTCGGCCATCATCCGGCTATCGTCCATGCCCTCGGAATTGACGATCGCAGCGTCCGAGCGCTCGAGCGTGAACACGTGGTCCAGCGCGTCATCCACGAAAAATCCCTCGAGATTGTTCCAAGCATAGCTCTGCGCCGAGATCAGGGCCGTCTGATAGCCGGCGGCGTGGGCATAGTGCCACAGCAGCGGGAAGGTGTGCTGGTCCACCGGCGGGCGCGACGGAAAAAGCCCGGTCAACATGGCTGGCAGCGCCACCTTGGTCGCCGTGGCATTGGACACGGCCTTTTTTAGCTGCACCCAATCGGCCGGTCGCGCTTGGCGCACGGCTGCTAGCCGCGGCGTGGTTTGCCGCTCGTACCCGTAGAGGCCGGTGCGCCCGGGCGCGACGCTTTCGCCGATTACCACGATGAGGTTGGGTGCGCTCGCATCTACGGGCGCGCCGCTGTACAGGGCCGGCGCGGCCGGGCGGCTCGCTTGCAACAACCGCCCATGCACCCCGCCGATGAGCGAGTGGACGGCGAGGTCAATGGCCAGCTTCGCGGCCGCGGCGTCCGGCACCATGATGCTCGCGTGGCGATGCACCGCGCCAAAGGCCACCGCCCCGGCCAAGCCCAGCGCGGCCCACATTCTGCCGGGTGCGCCCGGGCGGTCCGAGCGGAGCTTGTAGTGCCACCAGCCCACGACCAAGGTCCCAACAACAACCCAGACGACCGCATCGCCCCAATCGGCCTCATTGCGGATGTATCCCCACGCCTCGCGGGGATGGCCGGCCGAATGTACGAGCGCGTAGGCCGTCGGCCAGCAGTAAAATACCTCGTGGAAGCCGAGCCACACCACGGCCAGCGTCGCGGTCACCGTGCCGACGACGGGGACCAACGCCGCTTGCCGGCGGCTAAGCGCGAAAAGGCCCTGCCACAGCGCCAGCGAGAACCCCACCGACAGCCCCCACCACGCCCATTGCGTAGGCCGCAAGTCGAGCGTGGGCCGCAGCCACAGATCAACGGCCACCCCCAACAAGGTAATGGGCAACAAGGGCAACGATTGCATTGCCTACGCGCCCAAAATCCCCAAGTGCTGCAATTCCCTTTTAATGGCCTCGCGCCCCGCTGGCGGTACGTCCATGCGCGGCGGGCGCACCGCCCCGCCGGCCAGCCCCATCAGCTCCATCGTCGCCTTGAGCATGGCCGCGTCGTCAAAGTGCGCACGCAGCCGCTCCAACGGGGCCAACTGCTCTTGTAGCTCGATCATCAGCGGCCAATCCTGCCGTTGCGCGGCCGCAAACAGCGCCAGCTCTAGCTGGGGGGCAAAGTTGACAAAACCAGCGGTAAAGCCCTCGATCCCGGCTTGGAAGCGGAAGTGCAACACGCCCGGGTCGTGGCGCTTGTTGCCGATCCAGACGAAGCGGTCGCCGAGCCGCTTGATGGCGCGGAAGAGGGGATGCGGGTCCGCGCAGGGGTCCTTGATCGCGGCGATCGGCTCCACTACGGCCAGCCGCTCGAAAAGCTCGGCCGACCAGCCCTGCGTATTGTAGGGCATCAGCGCCAGCCCGGACCGCGTCCCCAAGGCTGCGTAGTATTGATACACGCCTTCGGGATCGGCCGGTGCCTCGTGGCGCGTGTAGGGGGCCATTGCCAGTGCCACGCGCAAGCCCAACGCCTCGTAGCGCGGTGCTAACTGGGCGGCCTCGCCCAAATTGCCAGGCAAGGTCGGCACCACCAGCGCCCGGTCGCCCACCGTTGCTAGGGCGCATTCGGCCAGTGCCACGCGCTCGGGTGGGGCCAGCGCGTCGTTTTCGCCCGTTCCGCCAGCCACCACGAACACCCGCACCCCCCGGTCGGCCGCCCACGCCATATTGCGGGCAAACCCGTCCAAGTCGAGGGCGCAGCGATCGCCGCGCTGGTAAATGGTCAGCGCATAGCCGTGGACGTTTTTTAGTTGGTCGCGCAAAGTCTGATCGATCATCGCGTTCTCCCGCGTCAAATTGACTTCCGAATGTATGCTTTCTACTTTGCTAATCAAGAATTCAATTCACAATTAGCCCAAAAACCAGCCATCCCATGATTCCGCGCCACGCCGAAAAGACTTTGCGGGAATTGGCCCGGGGCTATCCGGTTATCGGCGTCACCGGCCCGCGTCAATCCGGCAAGTCAACCCTCGTCCGCCACGTCTTTGCCGACAAACCCTACATCTCGCTAGAAGACCCCGACGACCGCGAACGGGCCCAAGACGACCCAAGAGGCTTTTTAGCGGCTTATCCCGACGGGGCTGTCTTTGATGAAGCGCAGCGGTGTCCCGCCCTCTTTTCTTATTTGCAGGGCTTGGTGGACTCCGACCCGCGCCCGGGTCGCTTCGTGCTGACCGGCTCGCAGCAGTTCGGGCTGCTGGCCGGCGTTACCCAATCCTTGGCCGGCCGCATTGCGCTGGTGCAGTTGCTGCCCTTTAGCTTGCGCGAGTGCTACGCCCGGTCCGCCCCTTTGCTGGACGACGTGCTCTTCACCGGGCTCTATCCTCCTATCCACGACCGCGCACTCAATCCGAGCATCTGGTACGCCAACTATTTGCAGACCTATGTTGAACGGGATGTGCGCCAACTGGTCCATGTGCGCGACCTGAGCGTCTTTCAGCGCTTTGTGCGCCTGTGCGCTGGCCGCATTGGCCAATTGCTCAACCTGTCCAACTTGGCCGTGGACGCCGGCATCAACGCCAACACGGCCCGGGCTTGGATTTCCATTTTGGAAGCCAGCTATATCGTCTATCTGCTCCAACCGCACCACCAAAACTTCAACAAGCGGCTGATCAAGACGCCCAAATTGTACTTCTGCGACCCCGGGCTGGCCGTCTATTTACTCGCGATCCGCGATGCCGCCCAACTCAATGCCCATGCCCAGCGGGGGGCTTTATTTGAAACCCTCATCGTCGGCGAGCTGTTGAAAGCCCACTACAATCAGGGCTGGCCGGCCGACCTCTATTTCTGGCGCGACCGCAGCGGCCATGAAATCGATCTCGTAGTCCAGCGCGGCGACGGTTTGCAGCCGATGGAGATCAAGTCGGGGCAAACCCTGAATCGCGACTTTTTTAAGGGGCTGCACCGCTGGCTAGGGCTTGCTGGGCCTGCCGCCGTGGATCCCGTCTTAGTGTATGGAGGCACTGATGAGGCGATCCACCAAGGAATCCGCGTCGTTCCGTGGCGTTCTCCTATCTAAGCGTATTCCGATATTTTCCACACCGCGGTTGCCTGCTTCGCCAACCATCTTTGATGATCCTCTAAGCAGTTCATGTTCCATTCCGGGTACTCAGCGATGTGTTGATTGATGCAGTAGTCGCTAGCCTGTAGCCGCTCTCTTTTTTGTGCAAAAACTTCCTGCCCCATGTTTTGCGACGCAGGCAGCAAGGCCATGTTACCCAAGCGGTCAATCGCATTTTCGTATGTCTCACGGCCAAAATAAGCCTGCCAATCGTCGCCGGGATTGTACGGCAACACGTGTTCGAGCGTCAGATTTTGGGGAGCTTGGCCGCTTAAATGCACTTCAATTCCCCGCAACAGAAACAGAACCTTTTTGCTGCTGCGGCGACTGGGCATACTCTTGGCACTAAACCGCTGGCGCACCTCTGCATCGGGCGGATAGATCGGCCTTAGCCTATCCATTACCCCTTGCAACGATAAGTCTTCCTTCATCAACTGGTTGGCGGTACGGTTGTACATCCGCTCTTGGTCATTGGTTGCTAGATTGCAAATAACATTGTAGCGCAGCGTCAACACGGCAATGCAGTGTAGCAGCTTGATGAATTCTGGCGGCGAAAACCTCTCGTATCCTGCCATGAGCAGACTGAGCGGTGTTTTAATGCCAAACAGCTTAAGGGCTTCTAAATGGGGCTGTGCTTGTGTGTATCGACCTTGTCGTTCTTTCCAAAAATCGTCGTGGGGTTCCTGCAGGGCGGCATAGACTGGAGCCCGATTTTCGAGTTTTTCAAGATAGGGAAAGACTTTTTTGGCGGCATCGATCTCTCGCCGGAGCAACTTGTAAAGTTCTCTCTTGTGCGGAAGAGGAGCGGTCATTCCCCTGTGACTGCGGAGAAAATTGGTGAACTCGGTCTCGCCTAGTTGCTCAATGATAATCTGCCAGCGTCCGGCAAAGTCTTCGACGTTTTCATCCGTGAAAAAGGCCGGGTGACTCGCAAACGTTGAGAGGAGGTAGTTTTTCAACAAATCTGGAGTTGCCAAATGTACGCCACGTGCGTTGAGGGTCTCAAAAACAGTATAGGCATTCAAATCGTCTTTAACGGTAATCGCCGTAAAGAGCAGGCCATCTGCTATATCCCCCACTAAGGTCGCCAGCTTTCTCCCATCTCTTCTCTGCGGAGAAAGTTTATTTACGAAGAACTCAAACGCCCTGTTTAATACCCGATTGGTCTTTGTAAGCCTGCGCCTAGTGGGGACCTCCAACCGTTCCACCATGGCCCGAAAGTGCTGATTGTTGTGTCGATTGAGCACCAGCTTAGGTGCTGTCGTCAACGTAATGGAGTCAAAAACCCCAATATAGGTCCTTTTGTATTCCTCTATCCTTTGCCGATTGGCCTCTTCGTCGATCCGGTCATCGACTAATGCTTGCAATGTTTTCAATACTGCTAGTATAACAATAGAAATAGTCGTTATGCGTTGCTGGCCGTCGATGATTTGAAAGCTCTTGCCATCCTCGGTCTGCAAGACCAGATAGCCCATAAAGTGCTGAGTCTGGCTTTGCTGCATTTGCTCAATATCCTCCCACAGCTCGTCCCATTGTTCCTCTTCCCAAGAATAGTCTCGCTGAAACAGCGGTACAATGTACCTCCTGTTATTGGACATGAGCTCGGCAAAACACCTGTTTTGTGGATCGAGATAGATTTTCTCAAACACGAGAGCCTCCCGGTGCTAGTGCGCCACCGAGCCGTCGGCGTGAAAATGGCCCTTGATCGCCCAGCGTTCGTACGGGTATTTCGCCAGCGCGTCCTCGACGATTTCAACCCCGATCCCCGGCCGGTCGGGCAGCAGCCGATAGCCGCCTTCGACCCGCAGCGGCTCATCGACGATTTCGGCTAGCGGCCCGTTGAGGGCATTGTGCTCGGTGTGCGTGTAGTTGGGAATGGCCGCGGCGAGCTGGGCGAACGCCGCGTTGTTGACCGGGCTGCCCATCAGATGGGGAAAGACCCCGACGAAAGCCAGCTCCGCCAGCGCGGCAATTTTCTTCACTTGCGTAAAGCCGCCGGCCAACGACACATCCGGCCGAATCAGGCTGACGATCTGGCGATCGATCAAATCCTTAAACTGGAAGGGATTGTAAAAGCGCTCGCCCGTGGCGATTGGAATGTGGATGTGCCGAGCGACGTATTCGAGGGCCTCCAAGCTCTGCGGCGGCAGCGGGTCTTCGTAGTACAGGATCTTAAAGGGCGTCAACTCCGTGGCCAGTGCGATCGCCTCCTCCGGCCGCAAGTTCCGATGGATTTCCAACCCCAAATCCACCCCGTCCCCAATCGCCTCCCGCGCCGCGGCCACCAATTCCACGGCCGTCGAGATATTGGCCGTGCTGGTGCGCTGCTCAAACCCGCTGACAAACGGCCCCATCCGCAGCGACGTAAAGCCCTGCTCCACCCGCGCCTGCGCGCTCTCCCGCACTTCGGCGGGCGTCTGTCCGCCGACGTTTTCGTACACCTTTACCTTGTCGCGGCACTTGCCGCCCAACAACTGATGCACGGGCAGGCCCACCGCCTTGCCGAATATATCCCACAGCGCGATGTCTATGGCGCTCATCGCCGCGCTCATCGCCGCGCCCATGAAGTGCGCCGACCTCGACACCACCTGGTAGTGGTGCTCAATGTGGAGCGGGTCCTTGCCCACGTAGTACTCGGTCAGTTCCCTTAGTGCCTCTTTTACTACCCCGTGATGCGCCCACAACCCGGCCTCCCCATTGCCGACGATCCCTTCATCGGTATAGACCCGCACCAACAAAAACCTGCCCACCAAAAACGTCCGAATCTCTGCGATTTTCATAGCGACTTCCCTTGGATAAAAGCTCGAAACAGCGCTTCCATATCTAGGCTTGCTCCTCGGCAAAAAGCGAGGCCCGGGCGTGGAAATACGGCGGCTCAAAAAGCAGGGCCTGCCGCTCGGTCAAGGCGACGCCGTCGGGCGGCTCAATGTGGTTTTTGGACCACGACTGCTGCCCGGGGCTGTATTTGAACAGCAGCGAGCGCCGTTGGTGTGCAGCTCGCCACGGCGCGGTGCCGTGCGTGAGTGCCTCGGTAAAAATCACCACCGACCCAGCCTTGGCTTCCGGCACCACTACGCACCCAGCTTCAACATGGGCCTCACGGATTTCCTGCGGACAGGGATAATTGACCTTGTGGCTGCCCGGAATGCAGCAAAAGCCGCCCTGCGTCGGCCCGGTGTCGGCCAAGTTCCAAGCGATGACCGTCAGCCCATTGTACATCTGTCCATTGCGGAAGTGGTAGTATTCCGGCGGATCGTAGGGGGTGTTGCCGCCGTGTAGCCCGAGCCGCTCGGCCCCGGCCTCCAGATAAATCGCATAGTAGTGGTCGAGGCGGAAGCCATCGCCGAGCATCACTTTGAGCAGCGGCATAACGCGCTCGTGGTCCAACAAATCGACAAAGGGTTGCCCCCATGTCAAAAACCCACCGCTGTGCAGCCGCCCTCGCGCCTGCTCGACATCCGCGTCCAGTGCTTGGGCGTCAATCAGCCGGTTCAACTCGGCGACCGCTTCCGCCTTCAACACGTCCTCGACGATCAGATAGCCTTGGAGGTCAAACAGATATTGCTCTACTTCAGTCATGTTTAATGGCTCCTATTGGGGTGGAGAAGATCGAGTGCTTTGAGCGATAGGGTGCGAGCCGCCGCCGGCTGTATGGAAGTTGGTGTGCTCCAGACGCGACGAACTCGTTCTACAAGTTCCGCTCCAGAAAACTCTTCAGCGGCGCCAGTGCGGTATTTTCAAAGTCCCAGTAACGAGGGTCGAAAGGGTCTTTGAGAATGCCAAGTGCTTGCTTGTACGCGTATATCTTTGCTTTCATGCCGGGAAGCTCATATTCGCTCAGGCACTTGCTTATGCACTGCTTGTACTCCTCAAAACACGCAAAAATTCTTTCGTGTTCTGAGTTTATTATTTTTTCTAGCAAATTTTCGAGGGTTCCACTGCTATTGTCGTCGGGAAAAAGAAAGATACTAACGCCCAATCCTTTGAGAGTATTCTCGATATTGGATCTGCTCTTTTGATAATCCAAGTCCGCGTCAAAGATAATTAAAACTTTCGATCCTCTGTTCAAGGCATCTTCAATTATGGATTCGCTGGCCTCGAGCTTATCCTTTCCTTTTATCGACAAGAATCTAAAACTTTCATCGGGATAGCCCAAAGTCTTAATGTAGGACTTCAGAAAGTTCTCATCTTCATTTCCCTCGACAACGATCAAGGTTTTGTCAGTCATCTTACTGGCGGATATCGATGTCTGCATCTAAGGCTTTCTCCAGCCGATCCGGCGAATATCTGTAGGCTTTGATTCGGTCGTCGTCGAACTTACTCAGCCAGAAGCAGGCGACGGAATCCGATTTGTCCTTCAGTGCCAGACTCAAGCCCTTTATGACGTCGCTGCTGTGGGTTGTCATGAAAATCTGTGTATTATTTTGCTTGGAAGACTCCAGCACCATCTCCCACATATATTTTATCGACGAAACATGAAGGCCGTTTTCAATTTCGTCGATCATCAAAATCCCGTTCCTGGCGCTATATATATAGGATAGTATATTCAGAATACGCACTATTCCGTCGCCAAGGTGATTGATCGGCAGGAAGTTGTCCATTCCAATATCGACCATCACAACACCGTTCGTACTGGTCCTTATATCCTGCACCTTCGGCTCTATGGATTGAAGCCATTTCAAGATGTCGTCCCTGCGCTTTTCATTAAGCATTCTGTCAACCGAATTTGGATCGTATAAACCATGCAAAAATAGAGCTAATGTAGGCTCTTCATACTTTTTGTCTACTTCGATCTGAAACTGTGCATTCTCTGATTTTACCAAGCGTATTGTAGCTTCATATTGACGGCCTTTTCGGTTTTTTTTATCGACATGACTCCAAAGAACGAACTTAGACTTTAACCCAGTCAATGATTGCTCAATTGCAGTGCTAAAAACAGCGAATTTTGTAGGGTTTTCCTCTCTAATGATGTCCCCACCATTAGACGGAGCAGAAGCTACCTGTTCAATATCAAAATCTCCATATACTGGGCGAACATTGAGTTCTCTGCCTTCTGTTCTTTGTCTCCCAGATAATATAAACCCTTCATTGTGTTTTTGATCGTAAAAGAAATTCTTCAGATCGGAACTCTCGTTGAGGGCCAGTCCTCTCCAATTTTCTATCCTAAGAATCAAGGTAGGATTTGACATTCCAGTCAGCAAAAATGCCGCTTCCAGCACCGAGGTCTTGCCGCAATTATTCCTGCCGACAAACAGATTGACCCGTGCGAGGTCGTCGATTTCCAGCGACTTGATGCCGCGGAAATTTTCAATTTTTAGCCGCTCGTAAAAATGCTTGTCCATGTTCTGCCCTCTAGGCGAATGATTTCCTAATTTCCTATTTTTACAGTGGTTACGCGTTAGCTATCGGCTTGTTAAACAAGCACCCGCTATACTACTTTTTCACCTGATACCTGTCAAGCGGTCGCGCCCGGCCTGATTGCCGCTGCCCCGACGCCAAATAAACAGTACATTACAGCCACATCGCGGCTTTGCTCTTTCCAAGCGCACGCTCTTTGCCTATCCTTCTCAGTCCATTCTAACGGATAAAAACATGCTGACGACCGACGAAATGCGCTTCTTCAAGCGCGACGGCTACCTCATCAAGCGAGGGGTGCTCGACCCTGCGCTCATGGAACGCGCCCGCGCTCGGCTGTGGGACGGCGCACCCCCGGGCCGCCGCCGCGACGATCCCGCCACTTGGGTCGGCCCGTTCCGTCAAGACGAAGAAAACCTCGACAGCGCCAACCACCGCCGCGGCTTTCGCTGGAACTTCCGCGAGCCGGGCGGCGAGGAGTGGATGGTGCGCCTGTTGGCTACCGAGCCCAAAGTGTGGGCCATGGCCGAGCAAATGCTCGGCAAGGGCCAGCTCGTCCAGCCCGAGCGCATCCGCGGCATCTACTGCACGCTGCCCTACGGCGATCATCCCCCCCAAGCCCTCGGCTGCCACACCGACGGCCATCCCTTCCACCTCGGCGTGGTCGGCTACATCGACGACGTGCCGCCCAACGGCGGCAGCTTCATGGTCTGGCCCGAAAGCCACCGCGCCTTCTACCCGACCTTCACCTCGCAATACCTCCGCGACCAAGACGAAGCCGCCTACGAAAAAGTGCGCGCCGAGTTCAACCAGCGCACTCCCGTCGATACCCACGGCCGGGCTGGCGATATCGTCTTCTGGCACCACCGCCTCGGCCACATGGCGAGCCCCAACACATCGCGCCAACTGCGCCAAGCCGTGCTCTACGATTTTCGCAAGCAGGATATCGAACAAACCCAACAGGAGCCGCCGCAAAAGGATATGTGGCGCGACTGGTCGGGCGAAATGATCGCCCTTTAGCCGGCAAACGCACCGCTTGGGAGCACCACGCCATGATCGCTTTTAGCTATCGAGACTTCGACCGCCAGCTTTGGGAGCAAGAACTCGAAGACTTCGTCCCCGCCACAGTGTACGAC
Source organism: Candidatus Latescibacterota bacterium (assembly GCA_965242865.1). GTDB lineage: Bacteria > Latescibacterota > UBA2968 > UBA8231 > UBA8231. The sequence goes on along the minus strand of CBDETK010000013.1, from coordinate 523,433 downwards.
ATGCACACGCACCTGTGGTCTGAGGATCACCGCGGCTCCTTGACGGGCGAGCCGACCGGCCTCCGCATGGAGATCGACTACCGCGCCCACCTCAGCTGGGCGGCCCAACTCTACCCGGGCCGGGCCTTCCATCTGCTGGCCTTGGGCACCCCCATGCCGGGCATGGACGCGGCCGGGCACAACGCTTGGCTGGCCGCCCAACTGGCGGCCGACCCCGAATCCGCGGTCAACATGATGGTCACTCCAGACATGACGCCCGAATACGTGGCGGCCCAAGTCGAGGAGCACGGCTTCTTAGGATTCAAACCCTACCGCACCTTTGCCCCTGACCCGGTCGACGCCCGCATCTGCGATTTCCTCCCGGAATCCCTCATCGAAGTCGCTCACCACAAGAGGCTGGCCATCACCATGCACCTCGCCAAACCCACGGGCCCCGCCGACCCGGACAACCAGCGCGACTTAGCCCACTACACCCGCGCATACCCCAACGCGCAGTGGATTTTGGCCCACTGCGCCCGCTCATTCAATTCCTTTATGATGGAAGAGGCCATCCACTTCCTGTGCGACCTGCCCAATATATGGTACGACACCTCGGCGGTGAACGACCTGTACGCGCACTATGTGCTGATGAAACACGAAGACCGCAAGCGGGTAATGTTCGGGTCGGACAACGTGGTCGCTGGCTGTGCGCGCGGCAAGTACATCACCTACGGCCGCGCTTGGCTGTTCTATCCGGGCGACGAGGCTGGCACCCCGCACTGCGATTCGCGGGTCACGCTCGTCATCTACGAACAACTGCGCCAAGAGCGCCAAGTGGCCGAGATGCTCCAACTAACGCCCGCGGAGATTGAAGACCACTTTGCCGGGAACGCCCAGCGGTTTTTGGCGCTGATGCGCCGACAGGCTGGGTAACGCGCAGCCCTAGTCACCGCCTCGGCAGCGGCAGTTCCACCTTTGCACTGCCCTCGGCCTGCGACCGCAGCGCCGCGACCATGATCTCCAGCACGTGCCGGCCGCGCACCGCTGGCGACGAGCTGACGGCGTCGCCCCGCATCGCCAGCGCGAGCTCCTGGACGGCCGGAATCAAGTTCGCGCCAAACGGACTGGCATACCCGCGGCCCGCCGGCGGTGCCACCGGCTCGGGCGTCCCCTCTGCCGTAGCCGTCTTCCAAGCCGTGCATTGCCGATCGGTCACCCAGAAGCGGCCGGCCATGCCCTGTAGGTCCAGCTCGAATAGCTGCGGCGTCCGCTTGGCGCAATTGATCAGCCCGCGCACCCCATTGGCAAACTCCACGATGATCGTCGAGCCGGGATCGAATTGCGGGTCCTTGCCGCCCCGCCCGTCGTACACCGGGCCATACTTTTCAAACCCGCGCTCGTGTGCGGCGATCACCCACACCGGCTCGGCGTCCGCAAAAAAGCACACCGCATCCACCAAGTGCGTCCCATTGCGAAAGAGCATGGCGCGCCGGCCTCCCAGATGCGCCACAATTCTCGTCAGGTGGCCGATCTCGCCGCTGCGGATGGCCGCGCGCACGGCCTGATAGGAAGGCAGCCAACTGCGCGTGTGATCAACCGACAACACCGCGTTTTGGCGGCCGAGCGCGTCGATGATGCGATCGGCGTCCTCCACCGTGGTCGCCAGCGGCTTCTCGCAGAAAATGCCGCGCACCCCCGCGGCCAGCACGTGGCACACCGGGTCGGCGTGGAGGTGGTCCGGGGTGGCCACGCTCACCACGTCGAGCGATTCCCGCTCCAACATGGCGCGGTAATCTGCGTATTCGGCGATCGACCCCGGCTCGATTTCAGCCCGCTCGTAAAAGCGGCCGAACACCTCCGGGTTTATGTCGCAGACCGCCACGAGCTCGTATGCTGGGGCGCGGGCATAAGCGTATCCATGGCCCCCACCCACGCCCGCGCCAATAACGGCCGCGCGCAATTTGCCTTCAGACATTTTTCGTTCCTTTCTCAAGTTTCATCCGCGCACGCACAAAAGCCGCGGACGCCGCCACTTGCTCCTCTTTGAGGCTGTGCAATATCAACGATCCGTCAAAGCCTATCTGCCGCAGGAGCGCCAAGTAGTGATCGTAGTTGAGCCGACCCGTGCCCGCGGCTTGGTGCCCGGCGTCGCCATCCCGGTCCAAGTCTTTGGCGTGGGCCAGCCGAATCGAATCCCCGAGCCAGTCGAACGCCTCGTCTAAGACCGCACGCATCCGCGGCAACTCGCCGGCGTGGAACAGGTTGGCACCGTCGATAACCACCTGCAAATGCTTGGATTGCACCGCGTCGAGCAAGCGCCGCGCCTTTTGCGCCGAATCCACCACATTGTTGACCTCCGGCTCAAACGCGAGGGTCGCGCCCCGCGCCTCGGCGACCGCCACGGCTTCCTCCATGGCCGCGACCATCTCGGCCCAAGCGGCCGGCGTGTTGTTGTCGGGATGGCCTCCCCACATAGAGTCGGGATTGCGCGTGCCCGTGCAGAAAGTGATCAATTCGGCACCTAACTTGCCGCTTACAGCGGCCAGCGCAGCGAGCCAGCGCATCCCGGCGCGGCGTTTTTCCAAGTCAGGGTCAATGATATTGAAGGTCCCCGACAGCGCGGCGATCTCAATACCCCGCGTTGCATGCGCGGCGCGAATGTGCTCGCAATCGGCGTCGGTCAGCACCGCCGGATCGATCCCTGCGACCGTCAAATCGAGCTGCACGGCCTCCAAGCCAGCGGCCTGCACTCGGTCGAGGCTTTCCTCCAGCGTGGGCCGCGCAAAAACCTTGTGGAAAATCCCCAGCTTCACTTTGCGCCCTTTGCTCGCAGCACCGGCTCACCGAACAGCGCGTAGTCGATAAAAATAACCCCCATCAACGGCCACTCCTGCGATAGGATCGGACGCCAATGAGGGAGTATAATAGACGGAGAATTAGCGATTAGTGAGGCGTTTGAGGCCACCCCATACGAGAAATATAAAACCAGCACCGCCGAGTGCTTTGGCCCCCTCGGTCAGTATTTTCTCGGCCTTGCCGACTTGGGCCTCGCTCCCGAAAAACACCATGTACAGTAGCAGCAACAGCACAAACCCAACGCCGCCAATGATCAGCCGCGCTAGTCGGTGCGATCTCTTGTTCTGCTCGTCTTGTACTTTTAGCTGTTCGGAGAGAAAAGAGTAATGGCGTTGGTTCTCTTGTTGGCCAATTTCCAAGAAGCGACCAGCAAGCTCATTCCGTTCGCGCTGTATGGCTACTATGTCGGCCGCAAGATTATATTGTTTGTCATCAGTCGGAATCGCCTCTGGCCGCTGACGGTCGACTTTGTCAGACCGTGGAGCCATCAGAGGGTCATCCTGCCCATCAGCGAGCTCCCTCTAAGTTGGGGAATGGTCGGCAACTCGCCCGTCAGCATACCCACGTACATATCTGGGTCCATGGCCACAATATCAAACCCGGTGCCAAAACGCGATTCGACGATTTTATAGATCAGCCCGGCCCCTTCCGGCGTATTCCTGCGCCGCTGAACCTCCTCAAGAGCTTCCCTCTCGGTCTTTCCACGAATGATCAGCATGACGGTCTCCTTTCTTTTTTGAAGTAGTATAAATAAACCCAATAGGGTCGCCTCGGTCAAGAAAACCCATCCTGCAACGCAAAAATTTGCCCCGACCGCTCTAGGTTCCCATCTTATTGCACCAGATTTGTCAGAGGCAAAACGCCTGATTCACTCTCACCTCAATAGCCAAGGAGAATTCCATGACTCGTCCCAACGCGCTTCGCTTTGCATGGGTTGCCGCCCTGACGGTCGCTCTTACCGCCGAGGCGACTTTCGCAGAAACCTATGTGGTCGATGCTTCGCACTCCTCAGTCGATTTCAGCATTCGCCACCTCGTCGGCCGCACGAAGGGCCGTTTCGGAGACTTCAGCGGCACCATCGGCTACGACGCGGCCAAGCCCGCCGCTTCGACCTTCTCCGGCACCATTCAGGTCAAGAGCATTGACACGGGCAACGAACGCCGCGACGGCCACCTGCGAAACGCCGACTTTTTCGACGCTGAAAACTATCCGACGATCACCTTTGAATCGACCGAAGTGACCAGCGCGAGTGAAGACACCCTCAGCGTGAAGGGCAAGCTGACCATGCACGGCACCACCAAAGAGGTCACCCTGCCGATCGAAATCCTCGGCACCGGCACCAATCCGCGCAACGGCAAGGCGCAGATCGGCCTAGAAGCTAATTTTTCCGTGCTCTGCTCGGATTACGGGGTCAATAGCTGGGAACGCTTCAGTGCCGTGCTCGGGGATGAAGTAAGAATTCAGGTGCTGATCGAGGCCAACGCAGAATAAGGCGAGCGCGGCTAGCCGCGGCTGAATCAATCAAAAGGCGTGGTTGTCCTCGGGCTGGCGCATCGCAAAGCGCGCAGGACAACCCGCCTTTGGGTCACGTCTGAGTTCTTTTTTTGCAGACTACGATGGCGACCAAGATCGCGACGAAGAGGACCAAGCCGCCAAGGACCGCGCCTTTGAGCAACCGTCTATGCGCTTCTAACGATGGCACATCCGTCAAAAAGAATAGTGATACGCTAGCAATCGCGACGGTCCATGCTGCGAGCCGCAGGCGATGAATGGGTTTGGGCAGGTTTCGCCTGAAAAGAGCAGGAATGCCATCACCGACAATGTCCAATAGAAGCTCCATATCCACCTCTCAAACCCAACTCACGCTTTCTTAGCGACGAGTTCCCCCCACGCTTCGGCCGCAAACGCCTCTGGCCGCTCCCCCCACCTGCGGAACGAGGACTGTAGCTGCGCCAAGACTCGTTGGTCCGCCAGCCCGTATTCCACAAGCTGCTCCGAGAACTCAGATCCCCCGCACAATTCCGCGAGAAAGTGCGCGTTTCGCCGCGTGGCGTCCGCATCCTGCGTCCAACAGTCGTACGACGCGGACACCTTGAGCATCTCGAATCCCGCCGCTCGGAACAGCCCCAACTGGCGTCGTCCAAAGTACGGGTCTCCACCGTTGCGTTTCATCAACTCGACGAATAACGGGGCGAACTGCCCGAGCGGCTCTGGCACAGGTTCGAGCAGGAACCCGCCGAAGTCGGCGTGTCTAGAGCCGACCAGTCCGCCCGATTTTAGCACCCGGCGAATCTCAAGAATGGCTCTCGCTGGGTCGGCGATGTGCTCTAGGACTCCGTGTACAAAGACGACATCATAAGACTCGTCGTCCGCAGTCAGGTTGCAAAGATCGTCGGTTCTGAACTCAATCGCGGAGGAGCTAGCGGCGAGGGACTGGGCTAGGGCAATTTGGCTCTGGTCGCAGTCCACGCCTACGACGCGCCCCGGCGTCACAATCGCCGCCAGTCCCTTGGTTATGCTCCCAGGCCCACAGCCCCCATCCAACAGGTCCATCCCGGGCGCAAGGTAATCCAGCAGGAATTGAGCGTGCGTCTCAGCGGTGCGGTCCGCCAAGAAACGGACCGTGCGCTCATCGTATCCAACAGAATATCGATTCATCCGCGGCCATGCTAAATTTTGCTATTGCAAGAGCGCACCCGGAATGCGCGAGCCCGGGTATTCCTTCTTCGGATCGCGGGCGGCGATGATGGCTGGCACGGGATCGGTCCAATACGCGGGCACGGTCTCGGGGCGGCGATGCCAAGCCAATACCAACGTGCGGCGCTCGTCCGTCTGGTTGCGGTACGCCGAGTGCAACACGCGGGCGTCGGCCAGCACCAAGTCGCCGGCCTTGACGCAGACATCGACTTGGTCGGGGTGATCGCTGAACATGGTCGGGTGGTCTTCGGCTATGAACCGCGCCCCCTGCTCGTGGGCCGGCACCATTTCGTCGTGCAGCGCGATGCGCTTGTGGTGCGTGCCGGGGATGACCTTGAGACAGCCGTTTTCCGGCGTGGTGTCGCTCAAGTAGTAGGACACAAAAATGATCTGCGGCCACGGCGAACAACTCAGCGGATCGTTCCACTGCATCCAATCTTGGTGCCAATACAGGGCCGGTTCGCCCGGGTCTTTCGTCAGCAGAATAATGCCGCCGGTGCTGGCAAAGTCGCCCAAGCCCATTTGGTCGAGGGCACGGCGCGTGGGGGGCCAGTCGAGCAATTTTTGGATAGTCGGGTTGTCCTCGCCGCGTGCGGTGACGTGCTGGCCTTGGTACTTGAAGTCGGGCGGCGGCACCCAGTCCTCCATCATGCGCTCGGTCTCGTCGCGCAATTCCCGTAAGAATTCGTCGCAGAGCACGGTATCGACGACGCAGAATCCGTCGCGTAATAACTGTTGGCGTTTTGCTAGGGCTTGTTCGGGCGTCATGAGAACCTTCGTCGAAAGGTGTGGGTCAGGGCTTGGGCGTCTCGCCGCTGGGCGGAAACAAGCCGAGCGTCATTACAGCGTCCGATCCTGTACGCATCGCACCGCGCCCCTACTCCCCAAACAACGCCGCCACGTCCCGCTCCACCTTTTGCCGCCGCTCCTCAACCGGCAGATCGTCCAAGCAGCCCATCGCGCTGTAGAACTGGGCGTCGTAGTCGCGGGTCTTGATCACTACTGGCATGGGCACGGCGTGGCCGAGGATCAGGGCCTGCTGCTTGGAGTCGAGGCCACTATTAGTAAGCTCAATCAGATTCATGGCAGTTCGTCGGCAGAAGTTACGACTTTGTAGTTGACGCCCTCCAAGGCACCGTCGCGGGCGATTGAGGGCTGGGTAGAGCCGAAATGAGCGGCACCACAGTAGATTTTGCGACGCTCATCTGGCCGGAGATCGTCGAGGTTAGTAGTAGACTTGGTTTCAGCGACCATGCACAGAGTATCCTTGCCATTTTCGTCTTCAATAGCCACAGCCCAGTCCGGGTTGTAATCGCCTATTGGAGTAGGCACCGTGAACCACGCCGGCAGCTTGACGTAGAGCTTCACATCGCCCCTGCCATCCAGATCCTTGACGAACTTGGATTCGACCTCTGAATCACAGGGAATGACGTCGTAAGGTGCTTTTTGGCTAGTTTGGGTGTGCTTGCTGAAAAGTTCGATTTCTTCTTCGTCTAATATCTGAGACATCTCGTACCATTCGTTGATCTTCTCATAGCGAATGCCGTGAACTAGGAGGTCGGCTAGCTTCTTTTTCAAAGTAGCAACGGCCACAGTAGCAAATTCGTGCGGGTTTTCTGTGGCTGCCTGTCGGTCCTCAACGCGACGGATGAGTTCGAGCAAGGTGCGGCGCGTGAGCCGGATGGGTGGCGAGGTATGCTCCAGCAGGTTCACCATGACGTCTATGAGATTGGGCAGAGGAAAACGGCCCTCTAAATAGGCCACGGTCTTGACTGCGCTCGTCTGAAGGGCCTCAAACACGCTGGCTCGATCATCTACATGAACAGATCCCTTGGTGATGGTTACACGCGGAGCCGAGATGCCGACTGTATTGATCTCGGCCGCTACCTCGTCTAAAAGCTGTTCGGTATCTATGGCAATAGCGTAACGGGTTTTGTGCTTGATCCGCTCCCACAGTTTCTCAAATTCGGGGTTCAATACCCGTGCCTTTTGCAGCTTGGCTTTAGAGGCACCGGCCTGCCGAGGCAGAGGCGGCAGAATCTCTTGGCCGTATTCCTCTTCGACCTTGCGCCGTTCCTCCGCGCTCAAATTCATCAGGGTCTTGCCAAAGCGAGCCTCGATCTCCTCTTGATACTCAAAGGCAATCTCGCTCTGGAGGGTTTCCGCGTACTGGAGGTAGCTCTCATTGGCTATCACAGTGAGGATATTAATCTGCTCGTCGTGGATTCGCTCGCCGGTCTGATTTACGGCTAGGCGTACCCCTCGGCCAACCTCCTGACGCTTTTTGACCGGTGAGACGGACTGATTGAGGGTGCAAATTTGGAAGACATTGGGATTGTCCCAACCCTCGCGCAAGGCCGAGTGGGAAAAAATGAAACTCACCTGCTTTTTGCGTTTGGTTTCCTCATCGTCTCCCGCCGCTGGAAATGAAAGCAGGGATTCCTTGTCCTTCATAATCAGATCGTAGGCGGCCTCATCCTCCCTCGTTTCGCCCGACCACGAGTCCAGCATCTCAACAGCCCCGCTTCTGCGCCGCTTCTGGGCAAAATACCCTGCCTGCACATCCTCCGGCTCTACATTCTGCCAATCGGGATAATGCACTTTGAGTTCCGTGAAAGACTGATTGAAGATCTGGCGAATGAGGCCGTCCTCCTCAACGTAGTTGCCGACCCGATCAATAAAGAAGAGCGAGAGCACCTTGATGCCCCGTGCTCTGAGGCGAGCTTGTTTTCTCAAGTGTTCCTTAATGGTATGGTGAATTTGCGCTTTGAAGATGGCTTCTTTGTCCGAGCCCTGCTCTTCGCCCAATTGCAATTCGACATTGTTGGCAAAGCGGACAAAACCCAAGTTGATTTCGTCGATTTCAAAGCCTTGGTATTCGGGTCGGCTAGTTTTCTGTTTTAGCGAGTCGCCGGGCTTGACCGTGACCACCACTTCTTTGACCTTCCCGCTTTGCATGAGCCGATGTACCGCTAGACGCGCAGTAAGAGTCCGTTTTCGAGTCTGGATATCCTCTACCCGAATGAAGACTTGGTTGGCGTCGTCAGCGACCACAGCATCTATCTCAATGCGCTTAACCAAGCCTTGGCGATAGGCTTCGTACGGGGTGAGCCGACTGATGAGGTTGTAGGGATTTCGGTGGGTGGCACTGTAGCGCAGGGCGAACAAGGGATCGAGCGAAGCGAGGGCCGCAATACTCTTTGCGCTCTCCATGTTCTGGGGCTCGTCGAGAATAAGGATTGGGCGGGCGGCTTGGACGAGGTGGAGCGGGGTCTCGCCTTGGAGCCTATCCATGCTCTGGCGGATGACATTGGCCGCTCTGTTAAAAGAGTCAATAGTCATAACCATGACTTCAATGGCATCCGACAGGGCAAACTGACGCACTTGGGACAGATTCGCGGAATCGTACTGATAGTAGTGCAAGACCGGGTTGCTATAATAGCGGGCAAAGTGGTTCTGAGTAACGGTTAGGGTTTTGAGTACCCCTTCGCGCACCGCCACAGACGGCACCACCACAATGAACTTGCGTAGGCCATAGCGTTTGTGGAGTTCCAAAATGGTCCGCAGATATACATAAGTCTTGCCGGTGCCAGTCTCCATCTCAATGGAGAAATTGGGGAATCGCACGGTGCGGCTACCTTTTGAGGTCTCGATTTCCGCCTCGATGTACTTGAGTGTCTGGTCCGGGGTAATGTGATTGCGGGATTGGACTCGCTGGAGGTTTTTGAGCAGATCTACTCCGGTTAAATCGAGATGATTGGTCACAGCCGAGAGGATGCCGAATTGGAACTCCACTGAGGCTTCAAAGCGGGGTTGGCCTTGCAGAAGATCCACGGCGGCCTCAACCGCCTGGACTTGGTATGCTTGATTGGGATCGAATTTGAATTTCATAATGAGGGCCTATATCGTCTTAAGCCGACAGTACTGCACGATATTGTTAGCCAGCGAATCGGTGAGGGATATGTCGCGGACAATGAGCAAGTCGTCTCGACCCAAGCCCAGTTCCCGTTCCAACGACTCGACGGTTTGGAGATCGAATTGGGGATCTAGGCAGATGAAGAAGAACTGGTCTTCTTCGGCATCCACAACGCGGTGGACAGTGTTCGTCTCGACCCGTTTGATTTCTTCGATAGTAGCGTTGAGGCTATAGCCCTCCTTGAGGGCCACCTCGTAGATAACGTTTGCGGGCTTCCAGTCCGGGAGGAATGGCTCCTCGAATAATTTCAACGTCTCGATATACTTTTCGGAGTCTTTTTCTTCTACCCCGGCCCATTGACGGTAGTGGCTCTCGGCCAGCTTAAAGACCTTGAAGCCGAGATCTTCCGGGGCTGTGCGCTCTTTGAGCGGGAGTTTGCCATTTTGCTCCTCATTCTTCATCTTGTCGAGGACGCGGCGAATGCGCTCTTTGCCGATGTCGGCAATGGTGTCAAAGCCGGCTTGTTTGGCAGGTTTTTTTTCGTCCGTAGCCTCGGGCAGTTGCACCATGATGAAACGTCGGTTGCCGCCATCTTCGCGGTTGAGTTCGAGCACGGATTGAGCAGTCGTGCTCGAACCGGCGAAGAAGTCGAGGACGAGGTCATTGCTCTGGGTGTTTAGGCTAATCAAAAACTTAATTAACTCAACAGGCTTGGGATAATCGACCAAACTCTGTCCAAAGAGTGATTTCATTTCATTCGTCCCGTCCTTTGTTTTGGCAATGTTGTTTATAGCCGTTTTGGGGTGTCTGGTCCCTCTTTCTTTTTCGTACCAGAGAATGCCCTGAGAATTGAAGTAAAATTGTTTGACTCGCTGCCCTTTGCTGTCAAAAGTCTCCTCACCGGCGAGCCATGACAGTATTTGGTTCTTCATGGCCCAACCAGCTTTCAAGGTCACAGGGACCTTGAGCTTCCCGTTTTCAAAGATCATCTCGTCACTTACAATTATCTGTTTTTCAGATCCTCCGAGCTCTCCCGAAAATACAGCATCTTTACCTTCAAAACCTATTCCTGCTGGAAAATTGATCTCGCTTGCCGGATTTGCCTGAGAGATTTTTTTAAGCGCACCATGTTTAATAGGTGTGCGGTCACTCGTCGGAAAGTAAGGCACAGTAGGCTTACTTCTTGCATATACAAGTATGTATTCATGCGACCGGGTAAAATGACCGGCTTCAGTCCCGGTGCCGAGATTCCACACCAGTTCCGATACGAAATTTTCTTCGCCAAATATCTCATTCATCACTATTCTCAGGTTGTAAATCTCTTTATCATCAATACTCACAAAAATAACACCGTCTTCTCGTAAAAATTGGCGGGCGACGAAGAGGCGGGAATACATCATACTAAGCCAAGCCGAATGATAGCGGCCATTCGTCTCTGGATTACTGGAAAGGTGGTTGCCGTCATTGTCCTTCTGGCCCGTGAGCTTGAGATAGGTATCCAGCGGATCGGCGAAGTTGTCGGGATACACGAAGTCCTTGCCCGTGTTGTACGGCGGGTCGATGTAAATCACCTTCACGCGACGGGCATAGGACTTGTACAAGAGCTTGAGGACTTCGAGATTGTCGCCTTCGAGAAAGAGGTGCCGAGTCGCGTCGAAGTCGACGGATTCCTCTATCGCAGGAGTCAACGTCGCACGGCTCGGGGTCTGCAAAAGCCGGATCGCGTCTTTCTTACCGGCCCAAGTGAATGCGTATCGCTCGGGCCGCTCATCTACCATCGCGCCCAAGGACTGGCGAAGTTTTGCAAAATCCACCTTGCCCTCGCTAACAGCCTCCGGGAACAAGGCTTTGAGCTGCTCAATGCGCTCTTCCACGATATTCTGGGAGGTTTCCGCCACGGATTCTTTGGATTCAGCCATACGACCCCTTTTTGAACACTGCCTAGTTAGAACTTCACCTTCCGCCCCTACTCCCCAAACAACACCGCCACGTCCCGCTCCACCTTTTGCCGCCGCTCCTCAACCGGCAAATCGTCCAAGCAGCCCATCGCGCTGTAGAACTGGGCGTCGTAGTCGCGGGTCTTGATCACCACCGGCATCGGCACGGCGTGGCCGATGATCAGGGCCTGCTGCTTGGAGTCGAGGCTGGCCAACACGCTGCGTAGCCCTTCGGTGCCGCTGACGCCGGTGAGCACGGCCTGAATGTCCTTTTCGTCGTTGAGCAGGGCGGTGATGCGCGTGCCGATCTGGGAGAGTACCTCGTCGTCAATGCTCGACGGCCGCTGGTCGACGACTAGCAGCGAGACATAGTACTTGCGCATCTCGCGGGCAATGGTGCCGAAGATGGTCTGCTTGGCCGCCAGGGGGTTGAGGAATTTGTGCGCCTCCTCAATGGTGATCATCAGCTGCCGCGGCTGGTCTTCGGGCCGCTGGGTGGCGTAGAACCGCTCGCTTTTTTTGACGTACATCTCGTGGATGCGCCGCGCAATGATGTTGGCCACCAGCAAATAGCACAGCATACTCGTCTGCTGCCCGAACTCCAGCACCACGTTGATGCCCTTGTCGAGGTATTCCATGATGCGGTCCACCACGTCGCCGTCCGTTAGCTTGGAGACCATAAAGGGAAAGTTTTCCAGCCGCTTGAGCTTGCGATGCAGCGCCACCAACGACCCGGCGTGGGCGCCGATCTCGCGGGCAAACTCTTCCACGTCCGGGCCTTCCAACTTTAAGAGCGTGCTCAGCCAACGCTCCTTGTAAATCGCGTATACCAAGTAAGCCGACTCCACGGCCGTGGGGTTGAGCTTGAGTTCGTCTTGCAGCGGGGCAATGTCTTCAACCGTGATCTGGTCGTAGGAGATATAGACCTCGTGGTCGGGCTGGACGCCGCGGGCGCGGGTCGATTGCGGGTCCAGGGAAAAAATCGCCACCCGCTCCCCGAAGAGCTGCTTGAGGCCCTTGACGAAGGTCGTGGTCGAGCCGTTTTCCTTCATGGCCTTGAACCCGTACTCGTTGTGCATGTCGAAAATTAGGTTGACGGCCTTGTCGTAGTGAATCAGCCCGCACAACGCCAGCCGCGTCAGGAAGGACTTGCCCGTGCCGGTCTTGCCGAAGATGCCGTTGGAACGCTCGGCAAAGCGGATCATGTCGAGGCAGACCTGCGTGTCCATGTCGAGCGGGTGGCCAATGCTGAAGTAGCGGCCCTCGGCGTCGCCCTCGCTGCCAAAGATCTTGGCCACGTCGTCGGCCATGGCCTCTTGCACCTCGGAGAAGTGGCTCGGAATGGCCTTGACCGGGCGCGGGCCTTCTTCGGCCGTTGCGTCTTGGGGCATCATCAGCATGGGCCGCAGCGAGACGATGTTGTACGTGCTGGTGCCGGCGAGCACTTGGCGCAGGAGCGCGTCTTCTTGGCTCGGGGGATGCAGGAGGATTTCTGGGTTGTTGGCGTCGAGGCGCATGTCGGTGACCATGGAGAAGAAGTCGTTTTTGTCGCCCTCGATGACCACGAATTTGCCGGCCTTCATGTCCTCGACGTTTTGCTCGGGGTCGAGCTTCATCTCCAGCCCCTCGACCAGCGAGCCTTTGGTGATCACCCCGATCTGCTGGCCGCGACCGGCCGCGTAGTTTGCCATGGTCAGTTGACTACTCGTCGGATAATCGAGCTGAGCCGATCGTAGTCGTCGCTGAGCAGGCGCGACAGCTCCTTGCCCACCTGCACCAGATAGGACGGCGCGTGGGCGTGGGCGCGCACGGTGTGGCGCAACACGGCGATTACCAGCTCGTCAGTGGGGATTTTGGACGTGTTGAGGATGCTGCGTAGATAGTCGTCGGTGCGGGTGAAGGACCGCACTTGCTCGTCGGAACACAAGGACACAAAGCTGTGGATGCGCGCCGGCTGCGGCGGCAAGACCTGCACGGACGCATCGCCGTTTAGGTAGCCGATGACGAGCGCTTGGAACTCGGTGCGCAACAACTCGAAAATTTGCGGCTGCTCTAGGCGCAGCTCCTCCTCGGTCTTGCCGTAGGCCGTGGGCCGGCGGTTTGGCTCGATGGAGTGCGTAAAGACATTGAACACAATGCCGACCACCGGCTGCTCGGCCTCCACGCGGACGAACTGCCCAAACGAAGGCGCGCCGTGCAGCTCGCACGCTTGGGCGATCAACTCGGTGGTGCTGCTCTCGACCACTTCGCCCACGTGGGTCCGCTCGGCCCCGGCCTCGCCGGGCAGAGGCAGGGACTCGGGCAAAAAGCGGCTCAGCGGGCCGGGCGCGCGCTCCTTAGTGGTTTCCACAGGGACCTCCCCTAAATGCCGGTGTAGCGCTTCTTAAAGCTCTTGGTTGACAAGCGGGTTTGCAGGTCGTTTTTGACAAAGGTGTCGCGCAAAAAGCGGTAGAACGCCTCGCGGTCCGCGCTGCGCACCACCGCGCGCTCGTGCGCCTCGGCCAAGGCGACCGGATAGCCTTGGCCCTTTTCGGCTTGGTCGCACAAGCAGGCGTGGACCAAATCGAGCAACGTGCGGTCGGTCGCCACCCATTCCGGGACTTCGACCCGGCCGATCTCGGCCCCGACGTGCAGGTAAAAGTAGTAGATGCGATGCGGCCCGTACTCGGCGAGGATTTTGGACGCGCTGCGGTAGAGCGGGGTGCGCTGCCCAGCGCGGAGCACCCGCCGCACCAAGACCGCGTCGTTCAGCCCTTCGAGGGGGCTGCAGGGCAAGCCGTGGCCCTGCCACAAATCCCCCTGCAGGGCGTCGATCTCGTCGCGGCTCAGGTGGAGTTGGTTTTTTTCTTGGTAGGGGCAGCGGTCGCAGTTGGCCGCGGCGAGCGGGCACAGGCCCAGCTTGAGGGCGTTGATCAATTCTTGGCTCCCCGGCTGGCTGATGTACCCCACCACCGGCACCCGCGCCGCCCGCAACTCGTCCATGGCCGCCAACGTGGCCTCTAGGTGGGCGGCGCGGAAGTCCTGCGGCTTGCCCTCCAAGTTCCACAAAATCAGGGTGCCGTCGGAAAGCGCGAGCGTCCGGTGCCCCTCGGCGTGGGCGGCCAACGCCAACTCGGCCAACTCGGTGAACTCCATGAGGCCGCGCTTAAAGCCCACGAGCTCGCGATTGACAAAAACCCGCGCTCCGCCCCACTCCTCGTAGATTTCCTCCGCTCGGTAGTAGAGCCGCGGCTTGCTGCTCATCAGGGGCTTCTCGCCGGTGCCGTAGTGCAGCAAGATGTAGCCGATATTGATCAGGAAGCAGGCCGAAATCTCGTGGCGGTCCGGGAAAATTTGCGAGCCGTCCGTGGCCGCGATGCTGATGGTGCGCGGGCGGGCCGGCGGGTCGATGCCGCCGCCTAGGCCCTCGCTCAACCCGGGCAACAGCCAAGAGGTGCGGCTGTCGTCGATTTTGCGGGCCAAGCGTTCCCACTCGGGCCGCCAGCGCCGGTATTGGGCCAACGCCAATTCGAGCTTGGCGCGAAAGTCCGCTTGGACGCGGCGCTCGTCCGCCACCATGCCGTCGATTTGGGTCTTTACCGAGTACAGATCCAACATGGCACTAGCCTTGCGCACCGCCCGGGAGCGGCCGCGGCGAGAGGCGCGCATTTATTCGGCCTCTTCCCACGTTTCGCCCCCGTCCGTTGAAAAGCGCGTGCGGTCGCGCCAAGCGGCCCAATCGCTCCCGGCACGGGCCAAGTCGGCTGCCGCGGTCGCGGCCACGTACCGGCCCACCTCGCCGCTGCCGTCGGGCCGGTTGGTCTCGATGCGGATTTCCTCGAACTCAACGCGGCCCTGCAACAGGTCGGCGACGCCGCGCTGCACGGCAAAGGCGCGCCGCTCCCACGCTGCGCGCTCCAGATCGCGGACGCGGAAGCGCAGCCACAACCGGCCCAAATCCTCGTCTAGCCCCACCCCGTAGAACACCCCATAGTCGTTGACCAACTCCCGGATGCGGGGACGCTCGTCTTGCAGCGGCGGGACCGGCTCTTCCTCTGGCTCAGCGCGCTCCTCTTCGGAGGCATAGCCAGCCAACGAAGGCCCCCACACCCAGCCTTCGACGCGGAAGCGCACCCAGCGGCCCTCCTCGCCGATGGATTCGATCTGGGTGCCGGCCAGCAGCGTCCCCAGCTTGGTGCCGTTGGGCGCGGCGCGAAAATTTTCCACGCTCGCTTCGACCTCAAAGGTGGAGGCGCGGCGCAGCTTGGCCGCCACCCCCCCCAAAGCCAAGGCCGCGACCAAAACCGCGCCGAGGGCGCAGTTAGACAATCGAGACATAGTAGAATTGCCGCCCCCCTCCGGCGACCGACCCATCGCGCAGGCGGCACACCAGCCCGAGGCGTTGCAGGGCGTTGAGGCGGTTGCAGACGATGTTGATGTTTTTGCCGAGCGCGGCCGAGATCGCAGCCGAGGTCGCGCACTTGCGCACCAGCAGCACGTCGAGCACCTCGCGCATCGGCGTCTTGAGCACCCCGAGCACCTCGACGCGCCCGCCATCTTTGTACAGCGCGGCCAAGTCGCGGAGCTGCAACACGGCCGCGATGGTCTCGCGCACCGAGATGTTGGCGTCGGCGATATAGACGTAGCGCCGCCCAATCTCCCCGCTGGCTAGGCGCAACAGCAGCTTGTTGAGCATTTCGTCGGCGCACGAGACATCTATGAATGAAACCCGGGAAAAGTCGAGCGGCGTGGCTGCGTCGGCCGGGCCGCGGAGCAGGTGCTGCATCAGGTCTTTGAGCAAATCGGCCCCCCGAGGCCGCCCGCTGAGAATGCCCTGTTCGCCGGCGAAAAGGTATGCGGGGGCTTGGTGTATGGCCTGTTGTGGTACGCGCTCTTCAACGGCTGAATCCATGAGCCGCGCCTCTCTCGTCGTTAAAAAAATAGCTTAACTGTATCCAATTAAAGAAACTTACGCGGATATTTCTCGGCTGTCAAGCAATTTCTACCACCAAATGAGCGATGCGGAATGGGACGAATCCCAATATGCTGGGGCTAGGGGCCGGCAAACAACGCGCTCGCGGCCACGTACACAACCACGGCCACGCCGGCGATGAGCACCGCGAGGGCCAGCAGCAGCCAAGGCTCGTAGCGCGGCGGCTTAGGCGGGGTGTGACGCTCGCCAAACACCGGCTAGGACCGGCCTTCCCGCTCGTAGAGCGCGATGGAGATTTGGGTGCCCGGGAAGTGGACGGAGGTGTGTTCCCAGTGCCCCCGACCGCGAATGTACACGCGCGTATCGCCGGAGCGGATGTGCAGGGAGCCGTTGTAGCGGCTGCAAATCTGATTGACGATGTACAGCCCGAGGCCGCGCGTTGGGTCGCAGGAAAAGTGCTTCTTTAGGGAGTTGACGATGGCCGTGCCGTGCGACCAATTGGCCGCGTCGTAGCGCACGGACAAGCTCTTTTTGATCCCGATCCCCAAGTCCCCCACCCCAATGACCACGTACTTTTTGCCCACCCGCGAATCCAAGTAGCGCTGGGCCGTTAGGTAGCCCCAGTTCTCGCTGTGGTCGAGAATGTTGTGGCACAGCTCGGCGACGACGTTTTTGAACTGGTTGATTTCTACTTCGGTGTAGCGCAATTCCTCGGCCAGAATCGCCTCGACGCGCTGGCCGATTTTGCCCAACACGGTCTCGATGTCCGCCCGCTCCTCGATCCGCGTGATTTCCAACAGGGCCTCGCTTGCTTCCTTTTCTCGCTCCTGATCCACGATGAGCGTCGGGCCGGCCAACTCAGCCCCGTCCACGGCCGCGGCAAACCGCACCCGGCCCAAGTAGGTGCGCAGGGCAAAGGCGTGGGGCAGGTGAAAGACCACCCGCGACGAGAGCGCGTCTCCGTAGCGCGCCATCAAGCACAAGGCCACCAAGCCGTAGGGGTCGATAAAGTGCAAGGAGCGCAAATCGACCTCTAGGGGCTGCCCGGGCACGGCCCCGTGCGCGTAGTCGAGAAACCCCGCGAGGAGCTCGTCGGCCGTGCGCGGCGTCAGCTTGTCGGTGGGGAGAGCGAGGATCACGGCTGGGGGGCGATCTCGTGCGTCACCGCAAACGCAAACGCGGCCTTGGTCACCTGCTTGGGGCGGTCGAACGGATCGACCCGCAAGACGATGTCCTCGATCTCAACCGTGACCGCTCGCACCTGTTCGTGCAGGGGCGCAAAGACCACTTTGCCGCTATACGTATCCCCCTTAAACACAAACGTATGCCGCCGAAACAACGCCTGCCGCACCAAGCCCATGCGCTCCTGATAGTAGTAATCTTCGTTGCCGCCCTTGCCGCGCCGCTCCATGTAGTAGTGCTCAAAACTGTTGTCCGCGTCGCGCTTGAGCACATCCCAGTAGCGGTACTCGCCGCCCCGGTCGGTGTGCAACACCATCTTCGCCGGATCGACCCGCACCTTGGGATAGGTTTGGTTGACCACCGTCATCTCAAACACGGTAAAGCGCGGCGGCGCGTACCCCCGGTCCAAGTCGCGGTCCGTGCCGTAGGTAAAGGGATTCAGGTTTGGCTCGCGGAAGGTAAAGCGGGCGTACTCCCGATTTAGGGCTGGATCGCCGAGGTGGCGCAGCTTGAGGCGAAAGCCCTCGTCGGCAAACACCGTGGTGCTGTCTTCCGGGTCGAAGTAATAAGCGGCGTCCTGCAACAGGGCGTCTTGCGGCGCGACGCCGACGGCGTAGCGCAAGTTGGGCGGAAAGCGAATGCAGCCGACCGCCACCAGCAGCGCGAGCGTCCCCCATCCCCAAGTTTTCATTCCGTTGCCACCTCGCCCAAGTACGTGCGGCCAATCAGCTCTCGATTGCCGCGCGCAAAATCCAAAGCCCGCCATTCTTCCTCTCTCCCCTCTAAGGCCGCAATGGCCTCGTCATACGCTTGTGCGGCCCGACGCCAGTCTGCTAGCTGGAAATAAGAAACCCCGATGTTGCACCGGGCCGCGGCCTCGCTGGGGGTGTTGGGGTACTGGGCGATCACCGCTTCTAACACCGCGATGGCCCGCGCAAACTCGCCCTCCTCGTAGAGCACCATGCCCTTGCTGTAGAGCGAGTCGGCCTCCGCGTCTGACAGGTACGCCAGCAACTGACGCGCTTGCAAGGCCTCGGCCGTCTCCGGGAACCGATCCACCACCTGCGCGTAGAGCCGCGACGCTTTGAGGAACTGGTGGCCGTTGTAGTAGTAATCGCCGATGTGCATGAGCCCCTGATGGGCGCGTTCGTGCTGGGGAAAATCGCGCGCCAAGCGCAAAAAGAGGTCGCGCATCGGCTCGACCCGCTCCAGCTCCAACTGGCACCACGCCGCGCCGTACAGGGCTTCGGGCGCATCCTTGCTGTCCGGGTACGCGTCGAACACGCGCTGGTAGGCCGCCAGCGCTTGCTCGTATTCCTTGGCCTCGTAGTGGAGCTCCCCGAGCAGCAATTCGGCCTCGGACGCCTGCGGTTGCTCGGGATAGGTGGCGACCAGCTTTTCAAAGGCCGCCCGCGCCCCGGCCTGATCGCCGCCCGCTTGCCGGCTGTGCCCCAAGTAGAACAGGGCCGCGGCCTGCATGGACCGGCGCGGCGTCGCCGGCAAGACCGCGCCAAACGCCTGCGCGGCCGCCGCGTAATCGCGCTCGCCCAAGGCCGCATTGCCCAGCTCAAAGTGGA
This sequence comes from Candidatus Latescibacterota bacterium, assembly GCA_965242865.1. Taxonomy (GTDB): domain Bacteria; phylum Latescibacterota; class UBA2968; order UBA8231; family UBA8231. Next base: position 504,377 of record CBDETK010000013.1, on the reverse strand, counting down.
ATTCGGCCGCCGTGGCTGGCCCCTCGGCCCGCGCCAACCCCTCGGCCAAAACCGCCCGCGCCGCGGCCAAGCTGTCTTGGGCCACCAACGCCCGGCCCAGCAGGAGCCACGCGCGGTTCGCGCGCTCCAGCAGGGGACGCACTTGGGCCACGGCCTGCGCGGCCTCATCCTGCGCTAGATACCACTGCGCCAAGCCCAACGAGCCCTCAATGCGCGTGGCTTCGTTGGTCAGCATGGCGCGATAGACCGCTTCCATGCGCTCGCTGTCCTCCAAGGTCTGGGCACACGCGCTCATCGCCTGCAACAGGGCGCGCCGCGGGTCGCCGGCCAAATCCCCGGCCTGCAACGCGGCCGCCCACGCCGCCCACGCCGCTTCGTACTGCTCGGTCTTGTACAGGCTCCAGCCCAAGCCCACCCGCGCCGTGGTCGCCTCGCTCCCGGCCAACTGCGACAGGGCTTGGCGCAACAGGGGCAGGGCCTGTTCGTGCTCGCCGCGCCCTTGGTGCAGCAGCCCCAACTGCGCGGTGAGTTGGGCATTGGGCGTCTGCTCCACCTGCCGCGCAATTAGGGCGATGGCCTCGTCGTCCGCCCCCTCCGCGGCGTAAAGCTGGGCCAACTCCATCTGGGCGTGGAGATACTGGGGCTGGGTCGGGCCGATGGACTCCAGCATCCGGCGCGCTGGCTCGCCGCGCCCGGCCTGCCGATAGCGGCGGCCCAGCATCAGAGCGGCCAACCCGCGCACGTCCTCGTCGGCGCATTGGGCCAAAATCTGTTCGTAGAGCGCGTCGCTTTGCTCGTGGCGCAGGCCGGCGATTTGCAACAGGGCGCGACAGGCCAACTCCGGCCCGGCCGGCCCGCCCACGACTCGCTCAAACTGGGCCAAGGCCGCGGCCGAGTCGCTTAGGGCCTGATGAATGGTGCCCTGCCAAAACCAAGCCTCGGCCGCCAAGTACGACCCCACCTCCCCGTACAAGGTCAGCGCCTCGGCAAACCACCCTTGGGTGCTATCGGCGACCGCGCTCTCTTCCCCCAGCAGCCGCAGACACTCGGCTTGGCGGAACACGGCCTCGTCGATCGACACCCCGGCCTCGTCGGTAAACGCCTGATACGCAGTTAGGTAGAGCCGGTGGGCCGCCAGCGCTTCCCGGTAGCGGCCCTCGTCAAAGAGCAGGCTCATCAGCCCGGCCTGCATCCGCGCCCGAAAGGCCGGCCGCTCGGCCTGCTCGGCCGCATAGCGGTACACGTCCAAGCTGGCGTCCACCCCGTGCGCGGTCTGGGCCAACAGGGCCTGCCGCACCCAAGCCTGCTCGGCGAGCTGGGGCTCCTGCGGAAAGTCGCGGCTGACCTTCTTGTACGCGGCCAGCGACTCAGCATAGCGGCCCAACTCCTTGAGCATGTCGCCGCACTTGATCCACGCCTTGGCCGCCAGCGCGCGCCGCGACTGCCCTTCGCGCAACCCGGCCAAGGCCACGGCTCGCTTCTCTGCGTCGCCCATGCCGGCCGGGTCGTAGGCCTGGGCCAGCGGCTCAAACGCCGCGAGCGCCTCGGCATAGCGGCCCAACTCCTCCAGCGCCAGCCCCAGTTGCAACTGCGCCCGGTCGGCCCGAATGCCGGCCGGTGCGCGCTGCACGTACTCGGCAAAGGCCGCCACGGCCGCGGCGTATTCCTGCTGGTAAAACCACGCCCAGCCGAGGGTATAGCGCGTCCGCTCGGCATAACGCCCCTCGGGGAACAGGCGCAACAACACCTGCCCGGCCGCGGCCGCCTCTGCGTAGCCCGCGGCCTCAAAAAAGCACTCAACCACGAGGTACGCGGCCGTCGCGCGCAGCTCAAACCCGGGCTCGTCGCGCAACGCAGCAAAGCGCTCGGCCGCTTTCCGCAGGGACGCCGTCGCGCGCCCGGCCAGCGAATCGGCCGTGGCCGAATCGGCCAACGCAGCCTCCTGCCGCCACAACTGCGCCTGCTTGCGGGCCATGTTGGCCAACTGGTAGCGCGCGGCCGCTTGGACGCCCACCGCGTACTCATCCACGACTACGCGCACGTGTGAGGCGCGCATCAGCGGCCCATCCTGCACGGCCAACACGCCCTCGTACACCCGCTGCGCCCCAGCAAAGTCGCCGGTCGCCAAGAGCTTTTGCGCCCGCGCAAAGCGCTTGCCCAAATCCTCGGGATTGGTCACAAACTGGCTGCCGGTCACCAAGCCGGCCAGCATCAAGGGAAGCCAAATAGTCATTAGCGTTCGTATCCTGCGATAACTGAGATGAAAAACCGCGACACCCCACCGTCGCGCGTCCGCGCCACGGCCGGGTCGGCAAATTCCTCGTGGCGCAGCTCGATTCCGGTGTTGGCAACCATGGTGTAGCCGATGTACGTGCCCCGCACCGTAAACATCAGCACCGAACTGGCCGAGCGCAGCTCGCGCTCGCGATCGACGCGGTCAAAGAAGCGAAAGGCCAGCGCCGGCAACAACGTGCGCGTGAACGGCACCCCCAGCCCCTGCTGGCCGAATTGCACCAAGGTATTCTCGGTGAGCCGCCAATCCGCGCGCACGATGGGCGCGAGCTGGTTCCACGACTCCACCGCCCGCCGCCGGTCGCTGGCGGTGACGTGCTTGTACAGGTGCTTGATCATGAGGTGGACGCGCAAGCGGGCTAATTCGTAGGTGTAATCGGCCTTGTTGACCATCGTGAAGGTCTGCCGACGGGCCGAAGCCGCCAACTGCCGGTTCAAGATCCACTGCGCGTTGTTTTCAAGGTGGAGCCGGTCCAGCCGCGCAAACCGGGTGCCGACAAACGAGGTATGCACCCAGGAGTCGGCCATCAGCAAGGCGTCGGGCGTGGGCGGCTGATCCGGGTTGTTGTTCTCGCCAGCCCGAAAGACGTACACCGAGTCCGGCACGGTGTCTTCGACCCGCTTGCTGTCGTGGTCGAGCTGGACTTGCCCCCACCGCGGCACGTCAAAGCGATAGGACACCCGGCCGTAGCGCGACACCGCCCGACCCGGCCCGGCGATCTCGTCTTGGCGATAGTACCCAACCCCGGCCGACAGGCCGCTCCAGCGCGGCAAGGCCACAAAGCCGTGCAGGCCGCGCCGGTCGCGGTCGTAGGGGTAGTCGGGCTTGTTGTCGTTTTCGCGCTCGTCAATGACGCCGTTGTTGTTCAAGTCAATGCCATAGACAAACTCCTGCGGGTCCGAGTAGTAGAGCAAAAACGGCTCCTCAAAGTCCGGGACGCCATTGGCGTTTTTGTCGTCGTCCGGGATGTTGTCGTTGTCCTCGTCCAGCCCCGGGAAGACGCCGGACTCGGTCTCGGAGCCGTTGGGGTAATCGCGCAAATTGTCGTCCGCGTAGCGGTCGTTGTCGTCGTTGTCGTCGACCAAGGGGAACTCGGACAGCACCTGTTGGTCTTGGCTTTCTCCGCCCAAGTCCGTGTAGAGCCGCACCCCGCCGCGCCGACTGTCGTACCCGCCGCCGTAGCGCGGCCCGATGTGGAAAATTTCCCCGCCCAACTCCAAGCGACCGACATCCTTGAGCGCGTTGAAGTACCACCCGGTCGCCTGTTGGCGGCCGTGCCGGCCGCGCAGCACCGGGAAGCTGCGGTAGAGCACGTTGCGCTGGTATTCGCCGCGCACCTTCAGCCCCACAAACGTCCCCTCCACGTCAAAGCCAAAAATCGTCTGCCCGGTGGAAAAGCCGTGCTCAAACTCCACGGCCCGGCGGTTGGAAAAATCGCGCACCTCCCCGGTCGCTCGCACCCGCGTCTCAAAGGACGTGTTGCGCGGGGTGAACTGATTGCGCAGCGCGTCGAAAAAGGGGTGCTGCTGCGCCACCTCAATGCGGTAGTCGTTGGCCACCACCGCCCGCACCCGCGCCCGGCGCGGCGCGAAGTTTTCCGGCACCACAAACAGGTATTCCACCACCTCCTCGCCGCGCACCTCGCGAAAGCCATCGCCGCGCCGCCCGCCCAGCACCTCCGGTTGCAGCACCGGGTCGAAGCGGTCGTCGGCCAAGTCGCTGCTGATCGTGGCCGCTCCCTCCGGCCCTTCCCCTTCCAACTCGACGACGATGTCGTACACAACGGCCCCGGCCTCGTCGCTTTGCGGCGAGTCGTCGCGGACGCGCACGGTAATCTCGCTCGGCGCCTGCATGGCCGGATAGGGAATGCCGCCGCGCAAAAAGCCGCCGGCGCTGCCCCGGGCCGTATTGGCTTGGTGTTGGTTGACAACGGTCGCGCCAAAGCGCAGCACATCGCCGATGCGGGTCTGCCAGTGCCCGGCGAGATTGTACACCGGGTTTTCCTCGATTCGCTCCAAGTAGTCGATCAGCGACCCCCGCCCTTGGGCGACCGGGTCGGAAAAGCTGTTGAGCGTGGGGAACAACGACGAGTCAAAGCCGCGCGTGGTCAGCAAGGTGATTTTGTTGCCCGGAAAGACCACGTCCCAGCGCAAGCCATTAAAGCCGGCCTGCCGAAACGTCAACGGCGTAAACTCGGTGCGCACCTCGTCGCCCACAGTCAAAGACCAATGCCACGGGCCGTAGCTGTCGTGGGCGATGATCAGGTTGTTGAGCGAGCGGTAGAGCCGGTCCTTGAGGATGCGGCTGCCCCCGGGCCGCTGCTCGTCCAACTCATAGACGAGGAAGCCTTCGGCGAGGAAGCGGCCGAGGAAGTCGTAGCGCGGGGCCAAGCGAATCTCGCGGCGATAGGGCCGGTAGAGGTCTTCGCCGTAATTGGTGTACGCGCTCAGGGGCGGCCGCCGCAGAAAGTGGCGCGGTGGGGCTGCGTCCGGCAGGTCTGCCGCCAGCGGCCCCCCGGCAACCAGCAAGGCACTCGCGAACATCCATCGTCGACCGCTCATAAGGCTCTCCTTCTTCTTCCGTTTCATTAGTACACCACCCCGACCAGCCCGGTCCACACATCGGCGCGGTCCGCATCAATTTCGATGCGCAGCAGATAATGCCCGGGCGCGACCAGCCGACCGCTCCGGTCGCGGCCATCCCACGCCAAGCGTTTGCGACCGGCCGCAGCCGGCCGATCGTCCCACAGCACCTGCACCCGCCGGCCCGCCAAGTCGTACAGGGCCACTGTCAACGCCTGCGGGTGCTGCACCTTGGCCAAGTCGATCTGGATTTGGGTCGGCCCGGAGGCCGCGTTAAAGGGATTGGGCTGCACGGACACGCCGGTGCGCGGCAGGGCGCGGCCTACCACTCCTTCTCCCACCAAGGTCCAAGCGTCTTCCCCGGCCGGCCCCGCGTTCTGCCGATTGGTGCTATCGCCCAAGGCAACGGCCGCGCGCACCGCCAGCGTGGGCCGCAACAGCACGGACGCAAACTCCACTTCGAGCCGCCCGGACCGCTCTACGCGGTGCTCGGCCGCCAACGCCAGCCAAAGCCCCTCGTCGTCCCACCCGGCCTCATACCCGTCCTCCGGCAGCACCGCTCCGTCGAACCGCACCTGCTGCACCGCGCCCGGCAGGCCGATATGCACTCGGTCAAACCCGAGATCGTCCGGGCCGATTTCCACGTCGAGCGCGTAGGTGAACACCGTCTCCGCGCCCAAGACCGGCCGCTGCGGCGCAATCGCCCCGGCCACCGCCTGCGCAAAAAGCTGCTCGCCAAAGGCCACCGCCACCTGGGTCAGCCCCGGGGTGCGCAACGGGTCGCGCGTTTCCATGGCCGCCCGGTACTGCAAAAACCGCGCTGGCTCCGGCTCGGCCAAGGCCACGCCCGCGCCGACTGCCGCCAAGTCCCACGCCGGCACTCGGTGCCACTCGGGCCACATCTCCCCGTCGGCCGAGGTGCGGAACTGCACCCGCAAGACCGTGCCCGGCGGCGTCTGCCCGGCAAACCACACGCGCCCCAAGTTGACCGGCTGCCCGGCGTCAAACACGGCCGACTCAAACGTCCCCTCGGCCCCAAAGCCCTCGCCGAACACTTCGACCTCCCCGATGGAGACCCAGTTGGGCGGGTCCTCTCGCGTCAGGCGCAGGCGCACAAACCGGCCCAACACCGGCAGGGGCACCCCGCCGGTGCCGGTCTCAATCCACGTTGAGTCCGCGGATGTATCGACCGTCGGGCGGATGTTTTCCGCTTGTTGCGCCACCAACACCCAATCGTCGGGCGTGGCCTCCTGCGCCACTTCGAGGCGGTAGCCCTTGACGAAAAACAAGGGGCGTTGGGCCACGGTCTTGCCCGGCAGCAGGCGCACTTGGCTCACGCCGCGGTCGCCGCCCAAGTCGATCTGAATCCACTTGCCCAGCACTTCGACCTCGTTGTCAAAGCGCCACTCGGTGTCGGCATTGCCGTCGGTGACGCTGCGCCGGCCGCTCAAGGTGTTCGGCCCGGAGGAAGCGGTCGCGTCCAAGGCGAGATTGACCCCGCGGAAGGAGGCCAGCGACACCTGCCCGGCGCGGTTGATTTCCGTGCCGGCAAAGAGGCCGCCGGCAAAGCTGTCGGCCCCGACCTGCACCCACTCGCCGGCCAGCGCCGGAGCGCAGCCGAGCAGGGCCAAGCCGATCCCATACCGCATTGCGTTAATCATCTAGCCAGTCCCCCAAACCCCAAATGTCTAACACGTGTCTTAGGAAAACACTCGTTTGCTGGAAGCGCAGCTTCAGGCCCAGTTGCTTCAAAGCGATTACGTCTCGCTCGAGCGTTGTGTTGAAGTTCCGCACTTCTTTCGCCACGATGCAAACCTCGGTTATCCCCTCCTCGGCGTACTCTTTCAGGCAGTCGCGCAGGATCTCGAACTCCCTCCTGTTGATATACCCCGAGAGCTCGATGGTCAGGGTTGTGCCGCAGCGTTCTAAGGTGTCAATGCGTATCATGGTAATCCTCCTCTCGATTTACTCTACTTGGACTAGTTGCCGTGCTAAGGACCCTTCGCGGGTCAGGGCGTACACGACGAGATTTACTCCCAAATTATAGACCAACGGCTCCTCGGCGCTGGCCATACCCGCGTGGTTGACCACGCCATTAGTCAAAGACCAATCCACCAGCTCCCGCCCGATACCGGCCCAAAAATCAGCGTAGTTGCGCATCGAATACACGCCCACCAACTGCTCCCCTACCATGATGCCCTCCAAATAATCCGGGGTGCGCGGCGGGTATTCGCCGGCGATAAAGTGCAGGTCGCGCATCCCCCGCGGCAGGCTCTGTACATCGTAGAAGCAGTGATAGAGCGGATGGCCTATCTCCAGCCGGGCAAACTGCCAGTCCTTCCACTCTCGATAGCCCACCGCTTGGAAGCCAGCGCGAATGAGGGAGCGCACCGCCGGAATGTCTAATTCGTCGTCGCGATACGTATCCCACAACAGGCTGACAATGTCCACAAACAGGAAGCCGCCAGCGGTCAAATACGCCCCGAGGTTGGCCGCCTCGCTGTCCGTAAACTCAAAGGGCGTATCGACCGTCATCAACACGAAGGGGACTTCCAAGAGCTTCGGATCCTCCAGCGAGACCGCGTCGCGCACTTCGACGTGGACCTGCGTATTTGCGACCATCTTATCGGCCAACCCTTGCAGCATCCGCCGCTCGACCATCTGGCGCGGCATCTGGTGATACCAGCGCACCTTCATGCTTTCGGCCTGTTGGCTGTACTCCGCCCGATCAATGGAAGGGCTATAGACGCCGGACATATAGAGGAATCCCTTGAGCTCGCGCCGATCGTTGGGATCCACTACGACCATCGCCCGGTGCCGGCCGGTGTCCATGGCCTGCACGTCCATCAGCTCTATGCCCAAGTCGATCTCGTCGGCCCCCTGCCGCGTCCCTTCTAACGCCCCCGCCCGCAATTGCGGACCAATGTGCCGAGCCGGGAAGTCCGGCACCGGCAGCACCAGCCGGTCGGGCAGCGACGCCATCGGCAACCGGAGCGACGACGACTTGAACATCGGCAGGGGGCGCATGGCCGAGGGGGCTGGCCGCACCGCGGCGACCGGAGCTGCTTGCAGGGCGGGGCGGCGCACCAACGGACGCTGCCGGGGGCGTTGCCGACGGGTCAGCGTCCGCTGCGGCGGTGGACGCTTGATAAACTCCACCATGATCGGCTGCAGGACGGGGAATTGGCTGATTTGCTCGCGGTGCGTGATGCCGAAGATCACCAGCAGATGCAAGGCCAGCGACACCGCCAAGCAGCTTTGCAACGTTCTATTTTTTCGCAGCGGAACTTTCCACGGCCGTCTCATCGGCTCCCATCCCTTCGCAACGGATTAAACCGGAGTAAATCCAGTAAATGCTTAGAAGCGTTCTTAACACTCATATTGCTTTTGGCTCGTCTTGCCTGACGCCTCTAGCGGTCATTCCTGCAAAAGAACGTCACCCCGTGCTCCGACACGGGGCGGGAATCCAGCAAAGGACCAAGCCGAATCACTAGCTCAACTCACGGCAGCTTGGTCGTCTTTTTCGCTTCCACCCGTCCGTCCATCTCGACCCGATAGATATACACGCCCGCGGCCACGGCCCTACCTGCCTCGTCGCGCCCATCCCATACCAACCGATGGCTGCCTGCCCCCAGCGGCCCCTGCCACACCTGCCGCACCCGACGACCCAACACGTCATGTACCGCCAGCGACATGCTCTTCGCGTCCGTCGCCAAATCGAGCGGCAACACCACCGCCGGATTGAACGGATTGGGATAGCTGTCGCCCAGCCGATACTGCGCTGACCGCGCTGCCGCTGGCGTCAACACTGCGGTCATCGGCCCGCCCAGCGGATTCTTGAGCACATGGACGCCCTCTAAAGCCCGATCCAACACCACCAAATCGACATCGCCGTCGCCATCGACATCGCCGGGCAGCACTGCCACGCCATTCCCTTCCAAGCCCGACGGCACATCCCCGGCTTCCAAACGCTCCACGCCCGCCCCGCTCAAGCGATGCCATTCCACCGCTGGACGCGGATGCAAGCCGCCGCCCCAGACGACGAATACGCCAAAACCCAACGCATAATCCCCGCCGATAAACGCCCAATCGTCCAACCCGTCGGCATTCAGGTCGCGCACCACCACCGGCGAAAGCAGGAACAGATTCTCATCGTAGATCACCTCTTGCTTTAAGCCATCGGGATGGCTACTCCACACGGCTAGGCCCTTGCGCTGCTCTAGGAAGTCCTCGCGGAAGCCGGCCAGCAAGTCCACTTGTCCATCGCTGTCGAAATCGCTGGCTCGCCCGGCGAGGAGAGAAAGCGGCATGACCTTTTCAAACAGCACCCCCTGTGTCGGATCGGATCCTAAGACAGCGGCGCGAAACGAGATGGCTTGTTCAAACAGTTCCGGCCACTCCACAGCGGCCGGTCCCCACAGCACTTCCAGCGTCCCATCGCCGGTAAAGTCGCCGATTTGATGCGCCCACGACAGCCCGGAGGCCGGGGCGGGCACCGGCCACTCAGCAAACGTCCACTCGCCATTTTCCCAGTCCCACCCCTCCAAAAACGAGTCGTTCCCGTCCACAGGTTGGGCAAACACTTCCGCCTGCCCATCGCCATCCCAATCGGCTAAGTCAACCAACCGACGATTGGGCTTCTGCACGAGAGGTTCGATCTGGAACTCCGCTGAGACCGCCCAAACGCCGAGGTCCCATATTTCCCCCCGTTGGAAACCCAGCACGATTTCGTCTTGGCCATCGCCGGTCACATCGCCAACGCGCACTCGTCGATCATACATTAGCTGGTCCAACGGCTCGATGCGTATGGTTTCAAACGCCCCCTGTCCGTTGTTGCGCGCCATGACCCAGCCGCCCTCGATCCCTCCCCAGAAGGCGAACAGGTCGAGGGCGCCATCGCCATCTAAGTCGGTCAAAACCTCTTCTTGGGCGGCGCCAAAGAGCCGAAAGGGACCTAAGTCCCGCACAATCGGATAGAACACCGGCGGCGCGAAAACTTTCGGCCCTTCAACGCCCAGATCGAATACCGGCGGCCGAGGCAATTCGCCCTGTAACACCTCTTCAACGCCGGTCAACTCAATCCAATCCACTTCTAAGGCCGACACCTTCGTCGAAGCCGGCCGGTCCGGCAGCGACCCCATCATAAACTCCACAACAAACATCAGCCGAATGTCATCTAACAGTCCCTCCCATAAACGCTGATACCCGAAGGAACTCTCCTCCATGTCGATCAACGAAAACTCGAACTCTTGCCATTCGGTCGTATATAGCAATTCGCCGTAGTTCCCGTTTGCACTAAGAGAAAACCGACTCCTTTTCGGTAGAGGGTCACTCCCCGGAAACATGAGGTTGTGCTCATTGGTCCATAGGAGAAGTAAAGCTCCTGTTGTCGGACTAGGATGGACTGTGCGGAATCGCACTCGCACTCGGTCGAAAAGGTGCGAGTCATGGCCTATCGTCGGAGAAATCAAGGTCACCCCAGAGCCGCTGAGGCCATCGGTGCGAAAGGCATTAATCCGCCACACGCCTGCTTCGACCGCCCCAGATAACGAAAAAAACAGGTGATTCCCCCCGGCACTAATAGGTTTCTTGGCCCCCCATCCTTGCGTCGTCCCATCGTCAAAATCCCACCGGATCGCCGCGGCCGGGCTACTCAACAGCACCATCCATGTACAAATAGAAACGAGCAACACGCCAGCACCTCCTTGCTTCTACGGATTATATAAGCAAATTGCGTGCCAAAAAGCAGGACATGCACAAAAAATTTTCTAGGATTGACCTAAAGGGTTGAAAATATGAGACTTAAAATAATGAACAAGGCTTCTTACGAGCGGCAGCCTCAGCCCGTGGCGCAAGGCTTTACACGATTTTCCGTGGATTTTACACGATTTTCCGTGGATTTTACACGATTTTCCGTGGATTACGCGACTTTCCGGGTTGCGCCGTCAAGATAATCACCAGCAGATGCAAGGCCAGCGACACCGCCAAGCAGCTTTGCAGGGTTCTATTCTTTCGCAACGGAACTTTCCATGAATGGATGCTTAGGCGGTCTCATGCCGTCTCATCCTCGTTCAAATCTCACGGCAGCTTGGTCGTCTTTTTTGCTTCCACCTGTCTGTCCATCTCGACCCGATAGATATACACGCCCGCGGCCACATCTTTACCTGCCTCGTCGCGGCCATCCCAAGTAAACCGATGGCTCCCCGCCCGCAGCGGCCCGTCCCACACCTGACGCACCCGACGACCCAACACGTCATGTACCCGTAGCGATACCTCCACTGCGTCCTCGGCCAAATCGAGCGGCAGCACCACCGCCGGATTGAACGGATTGGGATAGCTGTCGCCCAGCCGATGTTGCGCCGGGCGCGCTGCCGCCGGCGTCAACACCGCGGTCATCTGCCCGCCCAGCGGATTCTTGAGCACATGGACGCCCCCTAAGGCATGATCCAACACCACCAAATCCACATCGCCATCGCTGTCCACGTCCCCGGGCAGCACTGCCACGCCATTTCCCTCCAGTCCCGTCGGCACAGCCCCCTCGACCCCATCGCCAGCCAAGCGATGCCATTCCACCGCTCTATTCGGATGCAAGCCGCCACCCCATGCGACGAACACGCCAAAACCCAACGCATAGTCCCCGCCGACGAACACCCAATCGTCCAAGCCATCGGCATTCAGATCGCGCACCACCACCGACGAGCGCAGGAACAGATACTCATCATAGAGCACCTCTTGCGTTAAGCCATCGGGACGGCTGCTCCACACGGCCAAGCCCTTGCGCTGCTCTTGGAAGTCCTCGCGGAAGCCGGCCAGCAAGTCCACCTGCCCATCGCTGTCGAAATCGCCGGCTCGACCCGCGAGGAGAGAAAGCGGCATGACCCTTTCAAACAGCACCCCCTGTGTCGGATCAGCCCCGAAGCCTGCCACGCGCAACGAGATGGCTTGTTCAAACAGCTCCGGCTCCCAAAAAGCGGGCGGTCCCCACAGCACTTCCAGCGTCCCATCGCCGGTAAAGTCGCCGATCTGATGCGCCCACGACAGCCCGGAGGCCGAGGCGGGCACCGGCCACTCGGAGAACGTCCACTCGCCGTTTACGAGGTCCCACCCTTCCAAAAACGATTCGTCCTCGTCCACAGGTTGGGCAAACACTTCCAGCATCCCATCGCCATCCCAATCGGCTAAATCCACCAACCGACGATTGGGCTTCTGCACGAGGAGCTCCAACTGGAACTCCGAGCCGACCGACCAAACCCCGAGGTCCGACCGTTCGAGACTCCGCACCAGTTCGGCGCGACCATCGCCGGTCACATCGCCGACAGACAGCCTCGGATAATACGCGAAGTCGTCCACCGGCTCGACGCGGACGGTTTCAAACGCCCCCATCCCGTCGTTGCGCGCTATGACCCAGCCGCCGAGGCGCTCCTCTAGCAACCAGAAGAAGGAGCACAAATCGAGGTCACCATCCCCATCCAAGTCGGCCAAGACCCCTTGTTGGGCGTCGCCTAAAAGACGAAATAAGCCTAAGCCCGGCGCAATCGGGTAGAACACCGGCGGCGCGAAAACCTTCGGCCCTCCAACGCCTATATCGAACACCGGCGGCCGAGGCAATTCGCCCTGTAACACCTCTTCCACCCCGGTCAACTCAATCCAATCCACTTCCAACGCCGACACCTTCGTCGAAGCGGGGCGATCCGGCTGCGATCCCATCATAAACTCCACGACAAAATCCAGTCGAATATCATCTAACAGCCCCGCCCATAAGGGATAGTACCCAAAGGAGTTCTCCTCCATGTCGGTCAACGAAAACTCGAACTCCTGCCATTCGGTCGTGTATAACAACTCGCCGTAGGTCCCGTTTGCGGAAAGAGAAAATCGCCCCCTTCCTAGTAAGGGGTCATTTCCCGGAAACATGAGGTTATGCTCATTGGTCCATAGGAGGATTAGGGCTCCGGTCGTCGGACTGGGATGGACTGTGCGGAACCGCACTCGCACTCGGTCAAAAAGGTGCGAATCATGGCCTATCGTCGGAGAAATCAAGGTGGCCCCGGATCCGCTGAGGCCATCGGTGCGAAAGGCACTAATCCGCCATACCCCCGCTTCGACCGTCCCAGACAACGGGTAAAATTGATGATCCCCCCCGGCACTACCAGGTTTCTTGGCACCCCATCCTTGGGTCGTCCCGTCGTCAAAATTCCACCGGATCGCCATCGCCGGGCTACTCAACAGCACCATCCCTGCACATAAGAAAATGAGCAACACGACAGCACCTCCTATCGCAATCTTACATCATTCAAGACTGGATTCCCGCTGTTGCGGGAATGACTTTTCATAGGTAGAAAAGACGGTGCCGATCAACATTCCATGTTTTCGAGTCATTTAGGACTGCTATATCCTCTCGGCGGTCCCGTAGCGGCGACCCGAACAACAACATCGACAAGCGGTCTAAGGCAGCTTCGTCGTCTTTTTCGCTTCGACTCGCCCGTCCATCTCGACGCGATAGATATACACGCCCGCGGCCACGGCCTTACCCGCCTCGTCGCGGCCATCCCAAGTAAACCGATGGCTCCCCGCCCCCAGCGGCCCGTCCCACACCTGCCGCACCCGACGACCCAACACGTCGTACACGGTCAGCGACACGCTCGCCGCGTCCGTTGCCAAATCAAGCGGCAACACCACCGCCGGATTGAACGGGTTGGGATAGCTGTCGCCCAGCCGATATTGCGCCGGTCGCGCTGCCGTCGGCGTTAGCACCGCTGTTAGCGGATCGCTCAGCGAACTCTTGAGCAGATGCACACCGCCCAAGACCGGATCCAACACCACCAAATCGACATCGCCGTCGCCATCGATATCGCCCGGCAGTACCTGTACCCCATCGCCCTCTAAGCGATGCGTTTCCACGTCTTCTGTTGGGGTCACGCCTCCGCCCCATTCGACGAACACCCCAAAGCCCGACGCACGATCGCCGCCGACAAACGCCCAGTCCTCAACCCCATCGGCATTTAAGTCGCCCACCACCACCGGCGAGCGCAAAAACAGCCGCTCATCATACAACACCTCCGTCTCTACAACACCGCCGGGGCGGCTGCTCTGTACAACCAGTCCCTTGCGTTGTTCAGCACCGTCGTAGCGCAGGGCCGTCAGCAACTCTACCTGCCCATCGTCATCCACATCGTTCCCTTGTAAAAAAAGAGGCCAACCACCCGACTCAAAGGCCAATGGTTCGCCCGCCACGAGCACTTCGCCCAAGCGAGTCACCTGCCAAGTGGATGCGTCGCCGAAGCCCGACATCCATAGACCCTCCAGCATCCCATTGCCGGTAAGGTCGCCGATCTGATAGAGGTAGAGGGGGCCGTTTTCAGGTTTTGCCAATTGCGCAGCCGACCACACCCCGTTTGCTACATCCCATACTTCAAAATGGGCCTCTCCGTCTGCTGGATATCCGTTTGAATCGTATTCGAGTGCTGTGGAAAAGAGTTCGACATCGCCGTCACCATCCCAATCCGCTAGGCCCTTAAATAAGCGATCGCTTATCTGCACGAGCTCCTCGGTCTCGAGGTCTGATCCCATAGACACAACTGCTATGTCAGGCCAACCAGCCAGCACAATCTCGTCTTGGCCATCGCCGGTCAAATCGCCGGCGTGTACCCTTGGTGAGACCGGCGTCTCCGCTGTGAGTACAGGCTCAAGGGACCCCTTACCGTCGTTGTGGGCCATAACCCAACCGGAGATAGGCCACTTCCTCGGTGGGGTATCCTCCCAAGCAGAAAAAAGGTCTAAGTCGCCATCGCTATCCAAGTCCGTTAAAACGCTAGCCCTATCGAAGACGAAGAACCCCCCTAAACCTAGCACAATAGGAAGAAAGACTGGCTGAGCAAAGTACTGACCTCCTTCAAAGCGAAAATACTCGGCTTGAGGCGGCGGTAGTTCCCCCTGTACGATCTCTTCCACGCCGGTCAACTCAATCCAATCAATCGCCAAGCGGCCAACTTTTTCCTCGGCCGGCCGGGGCACTCCTGTTTCACCTCGATCCAAGGAAAAACTCAGCCGAATATCCCGTAACATACCATCCCACAGAGCCTTGCGATGACTGGCAAGGTCAATTTCTACTTCTTGCCACTCGGTCGTATAAACGAAGTCGCCTTGTACGAGAATCCCAAACCGACCTTTCGATGGCTCAGGATCCCTACCCGGAGAAGTACGGTTGTGTTGATTCGTCCAGCGCAGGGCTAAGGAACCCAACGCAGGGCGATGATGTGCGATCCGAAATCGCACTCGCACCCGGTCGAAAAGACGCGAATCGTAGTCTATCGTCGGAGAAATCACTTCGACACTCGGATTGTGGTCATCCGAGCGAAAGGGCTCGATCACCCACACGCTGTCTTTGACCTCACTGGCCAATAGGTGAAAGACGTGCCGGCCACCGGATGAGATGCTCTTTTTAGCCGCCCATCCTTGCGTCGTCTCTCCGTCGAAGTCCCACCGGATCGCCGCCGGGCTACTCCATACCATAAAGCCGGCAACAACGGCGAGTTTCAACACGATTAGTAACCTCCTCAGGGAATGGAAAAAGTAAACGCCAAGGGACAGCGCGAGAATGGCACTGAACCTTTGGCAAAACCATAAGAAGCGTTCTTAACACTCATGTTGCTTTTGTCTCGTCTTGCCTGACTACTCTAAGGGTCATTTGTATGTTGCGGCCGGGTTTCCGCTTGGCCACTCTGAGGGGCCGGGTGAGGGGCGCGTCGTGCGTCATTGGGTGCGCGGTCCGTGTGGACAGCGGCACCGTGCGGGAGTACGACACCCCTCACCCGGCCATCCTGTTGTCGCTCCGAACGGATACAGGGGCCCAAGGCCCGCATTACAAGTGTGGAGGACAGCATCATTATAACCAGGAGGCTATTCGTATGAAAGTCATTGCCGGTATGGATGTAGGCAAGAGGAGTTTGGACGTGTCGGTGTCGGCGGGTCCGGTGCGTCGGTTCGAGAACACCCCCACGGGCTTTGCGGTTTTGGGGGCATGGTTGACCCGTCAGGGGGCGACCGAGGTGGTGTGCGAACCGACGGGGGGCTATGAGCGGGCGGCGGTGCGGTGGTTGCAGCGCATGGGGGTGGCGGTCCACGTAGCACACCCCAATCGCGTGCGCCGCTTCGTGCGGGCAGCCGGTCACCAGGCCAAGACCGACGCTTTGGACGCCCGGATATGCTGGCGCGGTATGGGGCGGTCTTCCCGATGCCGCGCCCGTTGGCCAAGGAAGCCGATCGGGAGGAACTCCAAGACCTGCTGCGCCGGCGTAAGCCGTTGGTTCAACAGCGGGTGCAGGAGCACCAGCGGCTGGACAAAGGGCCGACCGAAGAGGCCCGCACCTCCATTGAGCGACATCTCCAGTGGCTCGACGAAGAGATTGCACAGGTGGAGGAAGCCCACCGGGCGGCGTTGAAAAACAACGGCTCGCTGGCCGCGTCGGCGGCCCTATACCAGAGTGTACCGGGCGTCGGCGAGCGGACCGCGGCGACGCTGGTGGGGTATCTGCCGGAATTAGGCCAGTGGAGCGGCAAAAAGGTGACCGCGCGGGTCGGCCTCGCCCCTTGGGCGAACGACAGTGGACGACAGCAGGGGTATCGCTCGATCCGGGGCGGACGGGGCACCGTGCGGAAAGATTGCTATATCAACCCGGTTTAGCTCCCACGACATACCCCTTGTTCCGCTTGGTTAGCTGCACTAAAAAATCAATAAAGTTCCGGTCTGCCGTGTAATGACCAACGGCTACGGCGTGGATGGGTATGCGCCGCCTGTTTTCTGCCGTCACAGCCCGCACGACCATGCTCCAATCCTCTGAGGGAGCGCCATCGCTCAATAGGATGATCTCTTCGGGGTGCAATGCAATCGCCGCCAGCAAAGCGGTGCGCGTGGGCGTGCCGCCATTCACCAAGCTCATCCAGCGTTCCACCTGTTTGACCACGCGATTGCGCGTATTCTTTTTTACCTGAAAGTACCCTCTGCTTTGCGGCCAATAGTGCAACGTATTCGAGCCTTGAAAACCAATGAGACAGACCTCTATTTCCGACGTAAAGGCCGCGAGCATGTCTTGGATGGATAATGTTATGAACGGGCGATAATCGTTGTGCGATGGCTGGTAAATGCTGCCCGACATGTCTATGACAAACGCGAACTTTTTCGCCTTGGTCTTAATGCCCAATAAAACGGTGGTGTCGTCGATCTCCTGTTGCAAAGCCTCCACCCGTTTTTCGAGCTGACTTTTTGTTTTCGGGGCTTTGGCCTTGGCCCGCTCCAGCTCGGCTTTCTCGCGCTCTAATCTGGCCTTCTCTCTCGCCAGCTTGGCCTGCTTGGCTTTTTCTTTTTCTAGCTCGGCCTTGGCCTGCTCCAACTCGGCCTTGGCCTGCTCCAACTCGGCCTTTTCATGCCCCGACAGATTTAGATTCGGAAAAAAGGGCAGCAGCACGATGGTAATGAGGATGAAGGCACCGAGAGCCGAGGCGAACAGGTCGAGCGCGGACATGCTAAAGATGTTGAGCTCGCGGCTGCGCTTTTTCACGCCCAATACCCCTAAAGTTTGGACGCCATGAGGACCAAATTGCCCAACGCGACGGTGGCCCCGTAATTCAACCGCGCCGGCTTAAAGGGCACTAGGCGTTGCTCGTTCAGAAACGTCCCGTTGCTGGAGTTCAAATCTTCGACGTAAAATTGATCGCCCGTAGCTGCGATTCGCAGGTGCCGTCGGGATACGTTTTCATCCGCTACGACTTCATCGACCAACTCGGGATGCCGGCCGAGCGAAAGCCCCAAGCGTTGACCGGCAAATTGGGCGGGCGACAACTCAATGCAGACGCGGTGGCCGCGCCCGTCAAAACCAGCCAGCGCGATGCCGCGAACCGCCCCTTCCCTTCGGGTCACGCGCCGACTGATGTGTTGGGCGAACTGGCGCGGCTTCTCCAAGGTCTGCTGGGCGAACTGGCGCGGCTTCTTTAAGGCCACGACCAAGGCGACCAAGGCGACCCCACTCAACAACAGCAGCCAGACGAGAAACCGATCGCTCGCTTCTTCGGCCTCGCGCCGCGCTTTTTCCGCTTCTCGCCGCGCCTTTTCCGCCGCGCCCGAACTGCCCGCACCCCCCGTGCCCCCAGCCGCCACACAATCGTCGCTGTCCGCTTGGAAGGCAATGCCGTGGTCGTCCAACAGGGTTGTCAACTCCTCGATGTGCGAGGACCAGTAAATGCCCGCGGCATGGGGCACGCGCGTCGGCCCGCTCGACGGGCTGCTAATGACCACGAGCGACGCCTGCGTATTGACGCCGATGGCCCGGCTGCAATCGTCCAATAGGGGGCCGCCGCTGTTGCCCGGGTTGGTCGGCGCGTTGTGCTGGATAATTCTGAGTTGTTGGGTGTGCCACGCGCCCGAAAAAATCCGCCCAATGACGCCGTCTTGCACGGTCGGGTCGTGCGCCAGTTTGTTGCGGTCCGCCCCACCGGGGTAGCCTATGGCCCATACCTTCTGCCCTTTTGTGGCGGAGGCGAGCGACAGCGTGAGCGGCGGCAGGGTTAGGTCGGGGATATAGGCGATTGCGAGGTCGAGTTCTGGGGACGTGGCGATTACTTCCACGTCGTGCAGGGCGTTGGCGTTGGTCGGGATGGCTTGGATTGCGTGGGCATCGGCGATGACGTGGACGTTGGTCGCAATATGGCCTTGGTCGTTTATGGCAAATCCCGTGCCAGCACTAAGCCCTTGGTCGGTCTGCCGGACGAGGCGTACCACGCTCTTTTCGAGCGCGTCAAAGTCGGGCGCGGCCACGGCGCAGCGCGGCAGTAGTACGAGCAGAAAAAAGACTAGACCCCAGCGTCTGAAGCGGTGCAATGTTCACTCCTGCACCAAGCGCACGACAAAAACGATGGGGCCGACTTCGAGGCGATCGTTGTTTTGCAGCAGGACCTGTTGGCGGGGGTTGAGCAGGCGTCCGTTTACCTTGGTGCCATTCAGGGCATTCAAATCTTCGGCGTAGAGTTCGCCGTCGGCACACCTCAGCCGGACGTGTTCGCGGGAAACCTCTTCGTGGTCAATGATAAATTCGGCGTTGGCCGGGCTTCTTCCGAGCGTCACCCCGGCCCGCTCGCTCAAGGCCAAGGCCGATAGGGTCAAGGCGAATGGCCGGCCCGTGGGGTCTTGGCCTTCCAACAGACATCTAAAAGGCGCGGGTTGCGGGGCATTGGCCGCGGCTTGGTGCGCGGCTTCAGCCGAATGTTCGGCTTCGCTCAAGCGGGACTCGGCTTGCTGTAATTGCTCCTGTTTGCGCCGCGCGGAAAGCCACCAACCGAGCAGGGCGAGCAGCACCAGCCCCGCGCCCGCAGCAAGGCCCCACTGCAACTGTTGCGCGGCCTTTGCTTCCACCGCTTGGAGGCTGTCGGCGTGGGCTTGGGCGGCCTTGAGGCTGTCGGCGGTCGCCTTGCTCGCGGAATCAGCTTTGGCCTTCGCGATCTTGAGGCTGTCGGCTGCTGCCTTACTCGCGGAATCGGCGCGTGCTTGCGCCCTCTTGAGGCTGTCGGCGGTTGCCCTAGCCGCTTGGAGGCTGTCGGCCACTGCTTTTTCTGCGGAATCGGCGCGCGCTTTGGCCCGCTGCGCGACCTTCTCTTTGGCCTTGGCCTTTTTTGCGGCTTGGCTGGCGGCATCGGCCTGGGCTTGCGCCTTTTCTGCGGCTTGGCTGGCCGAGTCAGCTTTCGCCTTGGCCGCTTGGAGGCTGTCGGCGGTCGCTTTTCTGTCGCGTTCAGCGCGCTCAACCGCACTCAGGCATTCGGCTTCCACTACGGTATGGGCGATTTCTCGGTCTTTGAGCGCGGCTATTATGTCGCCGCTACGCAGGGCAAAAATGGCTCCGTGCGATTTTGCCTTGCGAAACGGCCACGAGCCGCGGCTCGGGTCGGGCAGGTTGATGGCGACGACGTCGCCGCATTCGTTGAGCAGGGGCATGCCGAAGGCTTGGGCCGTTATCAGAGCGTTGTGTTGTAGCAGGTGGGCTACCGGATGGCTTGCTTTTTTGCCGCGGAGGTCTTGGTAGGCACCAATCGTCCCGCGAGCAAGCCGAATCTTTCCGGCCGCGTCGAATTGCAGCGTTTGCACGGCGCGGCCTACGGCGGCTCCCTGCCCGGACAAGCGGAGGGGCGGCAGGTTCAAGCCCTGTACGTGCAACAGGGCCAAATTCATGGCGCGGCTGGCAAACACCTGTTGTGCCACGAGCTCGGCCCCGGTTTTCAGGGACAATACGGTCAAGCCTTCGGCTTTTGCGATGAGATGGGCATTCGTCAGCACGTATCCCTGTTCATCGACGACGAAACCGCTTCCTTCAACCGCAACTTTGTGATCGTGGTATGCGCGCACCCGCACGACGCTTTCGGAGACGACATCCACATCTATTTGCGCCGATACCGAGCTTGTGCAAAGGAGCCAAGCTATTGTGAGATACGCGACGAAAAACAGGTGTTGTTTGTTCATAATTTCTCCGGGTACGTTCTGGCTGGCGGTCAACAGGCAAGAAGGCCCAAACTCATGGTCCCCATACCTATACCTACAAGACGCCCCCGGCTCGAATACTGTTCAATCGGCGCATACCCCGGCGTCACAATCGACGTAACCGACCGGCTCTTCGCCCCAATCGCCTGCCGCGCCGCCCCAAAGTCCAGCAACACCGGCGAACCATCCGAATCCCGCAGGACGATGTTCCCCGGCTTGATGTCCCGGTGCAAAAAATCCGCCCCATGCACCACCTCCAAGGCACTCAGCAGCGGATACAGAATCCCTTTGATTTCCGTTTCGCTCAGCGACCCCTTGCGCTCGATATGCGCCGACAAGGTCTCGCCCTCGACATAATCCATGGCGATATAGGCCGTGCTATGCGCTTCAAAGAAGTGATGGACGCGGACGATGTTGGGATGTTGGAACCGCGCCAGTGTGCGGGCTTCGTCCAGAAACCGCTCCAAGCCCCATTGAAAGTCCGACGCGGCCTGCGACGACTGCGGGACGACGGACAGGTCTTGTTCGCGGGTAGCCAAGTCGCCCGGCAGATACTCCTTGATCGCCACCGGAATATCCAAGGCCAGATTCCAGCCCAAATAGGTCATGCCAAAGCCGCCGTGGCCGAGGATGCGGTGAAACTCAAAGTCCCGAATGCGCGTCCCCTGCGGCAGAGCCAAACGATGCTGCTGGTCCTCACTCATAAACCTCTCCTATTCGGCTGGGCGACGCGGTCTCCGCCCATTTACGCCGCCAACCCGCGGTGGGCAAGCCATGGTCGGCAATGCTGCGTCCCCTTACTTTTGCCCCCCATACCGGCTCAACACCTCCACTGTCGCCGTGGCACTCTTAAACTCCGCCCACGTCAGCGGCGTCCACCCCTCGTTGTCTTTAGGGTTTACCTCCGCCCCGTTTTCCAGCAGTACCGTCGCCAGTGCCGAGGCATCCTTCGTCGCCGCCCGATGCAGGGGCGTCCACCCCTCTATATCTTTGGGGCTTATGTCCGCCCCGTTCTCTAGCAACACCTCCGCTGTCGCCGTAGCATCCGTCATTGCCGCCCAATGCAGGGGCGTCTGGCCCTCTATATCTTTGGCATTTACCTCCGCTCCGTTTTCCAGCAGCACCGTCGCCAGCACTGCGGCATTCACCCACGCCGCTTCGTGCAGGGGGGTCCGGTCCACATCGCTTTTGACATTTACGTTGGCGCCGTTTTCTATCAGCACCTTGGCCGTCGCAACGGCATTCTTATATATCGCTTCGTGCAGGGGCGTCCGATCATAGTTGTTTTTGGCGTTTACGTTGGCGCCGTTTTCTATCAGCACCTTGGCCATCGCAACGGCATCCGCTGTCGCTGCGTAGTGCAGGGGCGTCCGGTCCTCGTGGTCTTGAGCGTTGACGTCCGCACTGCTGTCCAGCAGCACCATCGCCTTTGCAGAAGAATCCTGATGCGCCGCCCAGTGCAGGGGCGTCCAGGTCTCGGTGTTTTCGGTGTCTTGGGCTTTTACAAGGGATCCAACATATACGATGCCCACCACCAAGAGAGCAACCACGCCTAAGGCTACGGTAAGCCGCTTAAATTGGCTCTGCTTTGGCTGCTCCTGTGGTGGCGCATTCTGCTCCACGCTTTCCATTGGTTTTCCTTTCACTTTCGCCCCCCGTAGCGGCGCAATACTTCCGCTGTCGCCGCGGCGTTCTTAAACTCCGCCCAGGTC
Source organism: Candidatus Latescibacterota bacterium (assembly GCA_965242865.1). GTDB lineage: Bacteria > Latescibacterota > UBA2968 > UBA8231 > UBA8231. The sequence continues at coordinate 482,273 of CBDETK010000013.1, read as the reverse complement.
AGCGGTGTCCAGCCCTCGACGTCTTGGGCGTTGACGTTGGCGCCGTTTTCCAGCAACACCGCCGCTGTCGCCGCCCCATCCGCTACCGCCGCTTCGTGCAGGGGCGTCCGGTCCGTGTGGTCTTGGGCATTGACGTTGGCGCCGTTTTCCAGCAACACCGCCGCTGTCGCCGCCCCATCCGCTACCGCCGCTTCGTGCAGGGGCGTCCGGTCCGTGTGGTCTTGGGCGTTGACGTTGGCGCCGTTTTCCAGCAACACCGCCGCTGTCGCCGCCCCATCCGCTACCGCCGCTTCGTGCAGGGGCGTCCGGTCCGTGTGGTCTTGGGCATTGACGTTGGCGCCGTTTTCCAGCAACACCACCGCCGTCACCGCCCCATCCCTTCGGGCCGTCATGTGTAGCGGCGTCCGGCCCCTGATGTTTTTGGCGTTTACGTCAGCGCCGTTTTCCAGCAGCACCGCCGCTGTCGCCGAGGTATCCACCCACGCCGCTTCGTGCAGGGGCGTCCGGTCCCTGTTGTTTTTGGCGTTTACGTCAGCGCCGTTTTCCAGCAGCACCGCCGCCATTGCCACCGCATCCGCCGCCGCCGCCCAGTGCAGGGGCGTCCAGCCCTCGGTGTTTTCGGCGTTGACGTCAGCGCCGTTTTCCAGCAGCACCGCCGCCGCCGCCACAGCATCCGTCGTCGCCGCCCAGTGCAGGGGCGTCCAGCCCTCGGTGTTTTTGGCGTTGACGTTGGCGCCGTTTTCCAGCAGCACCGCCGCCGTCACCGTCGCATCCGTCGTCGCATCCGTCGCTGCCGCCCAGTGCAGGGGCGTCCAGCCCTCGGTGTTTTCGGCTTTTACAAGGGATCCAACATACATGATGCCCCCCACCAAGAGAGCAACCACGCCCAAGGCTACGGCAAGCCGCTTAAATTGGCTCTGCTTTGGCTGCTCCTGTGGTGGCGCATCCTGCTCCACGCTTTTCATTGGTTTTCCTTTCACTTTCGCCCCCCGTAGCGGCGCAACACCTCTGCTGTCGCCGCCGCATTCTTAAACTCCGCCCAGTGCAGGGGCGTCCAGCCCTCGGTGTCTTGGGCGTTGACGTTGGCACCGTTTTCCAGCAGCACCATCGCCGCCGCCACAGCATCCGCTGCCGCCGCTTCGTGTAGCGGCGTCCAGTCCCTATTGGCTTGGGCGTTTACGTTGGCATCATTGTCCAGCAGCACCGCCGCCGCCGCCACAGCATCCGTCCGCGCCGCTTCGTGTAGCGGCGTCCGGCCCCTGATGTTTTTGGCGTTGACGTTGGCACCGTTTTCCAGCAGCACCGCCGCCGCCGCCACAGCATCCGCTGCCGCCGCGTGGTACAGGGGCGTCCGGTCCGTGTGGTCTTGGGCATTTACGTCGGCACCGTTGTCCAACAGCACCGCCGTTGCCTCCACAGCATCCGCTGGTGCCGCTTCGTGCAGCGGCGTCTGGTCCGTGTGGTCTTGGGCATTTACGTCGGCACCGTTGTCCAACAGCAGCACCGCCGCCGCCGCCGCATCCATCCGCGCCGCTTCGTGTAGCGGCGTCTGGTCCCTATTGGCTTGGGCGTTGACGTTGGCGCCGTTTTCCAGCAGCACCGCCGCCATCGCCACAGCATCCTTTATCGCCGCTAGGTGCAGCGGCGTCCGGTCTTTGAGGTCTTGGGCATTTACGTTGGCGCCGTTTTCCAGCAGCACCGCCGCCATCGCCACAGCATCCTTTATCGCCGCTAGGTGCAGCGGCGTCCGGTCTTTGAGGTTTTGGGCGTTTACGTCGGCACCGTTTTCCAGCAGCACCGTCGCCGTCGCCACAGCATCCGTCCGCGCCGCTCCGTGCAGCGGCGTATGGTCCGTGTAGTCTTGGGCGTTTACGTCGGCTCCGTTGTCTAGCAGCACCGTCGCTGTCGCCACAGCATCCGCTGCCGCCGCTTCGTGCAGCGGCGTCCGGTCTTTGAGGTTTTGGGCGTTTACGTCGGCACCGTTTTCCAGCAGCACCGTCGCTGTCGCCACAGCATCCGCTGCCGCCGCTTCGTGCAGCGGCGTCCAGCCCTCAGTGCCTTGGGCATTTACGTTGGTGCTGTTTTCCAGCAGTACCATCGCCGGTGCCGAGGTATCCACCCACGCCGCTTCGTGCAGCGGCGTCCAGCCCTCGGTGTCTTGGGCGTTGCCCCCCTCGCCCGATGTGAGCAGGGATCCAACATACATGATGCCCCACATCAAAAGAGCCACCGCGCCCAAGGCTACGGCAAGCCGCTTGAATCGGGTCTGCTTTGGCCGCTCCGATTCTTTCACTTTCGCCCACCATAGCGGCGCAACACCTCGGCTGTCGCCGCGGCGTTCTTAAACTCTGCCCAGTGCAGGGGCGTCCAGCCCTTGAGGTCTTGGGCATTTACGTCCGCGCCGTTTTCCAGCAACACCGTCGCCATCGCCGCCGCATCCTCCATCGCCGCGTAGTGCAGGGGCGTCCAGCCGAGGTCGCTTTTGGTTCTGACGTCTGCGTCTGCGCCGTTTTCCAGCAATATCTTCGCTACCGCTGCCGCATCCTCGGGTGCCGCCCAGTGTAGGGGTGTCCAGCCCTTGAGGTCTTGGGCGTTTACGTCCGCGCCTTGGGCCAGCAACATCCTCGCCATCGTCGTATCATTCCTCGTCGCCGTATCGCACAGGGGCGTCCGGCCCTTGTTGCTTTTGACGTCTGCGTCGGCACCGTTTTCCAGCAACATCTTTGCCGTCGCCGACGCTTTACCCCACGCCGCTTCGTGCATCGGCGTCCGGCCATAGTTGTTTTTGGCGTGTACGTCTGCGCCGTTTTCTATCAACACCTCCGCTGTCTCCGCGGCATCCATGTACGCCGTCACTCTGTGCAGGGGCGTCCGGCCCTCGTGGTCTTGGGCGTTTATCTCCGCGCCGTTTTCTAGCAGCACCTTCGCCACCGCCGCCGCATTCTTATGTGCCGCTTCGTGCAGGGGCGTCTGGCCATAGCTGTCTTGGGCGTGTACGTCCGCGCCTTGGTCCAGCAACACCTTCGCCAGCGACTCATCATACGCCGCCGCCGCTTCGTGCAGCGGCGTCCAGCCCTCGGTGTCTTGGGCGTTGCCCCCCTCGCCCGATGTGAGCAGGGATCCAACATACATGATGCCCCACATCAAAAGAGCCACCGCGCCCAAGGCTACGGCAAGCCGCTTGAATCGGGACTGCTTAGGCTGCTCTGAGCTTTTCATTGGTTTTCTTTTGCATGTGGTTGATTGGCAGGCTTTTTCTGATCGCCCCGCGGCGGCGTCCTATTCTCGGCTGCCTCCCCACCGCCTTAAAAAATACGCACTCCATAGGCGTCGCGTCCTGAGCGTTTTCCTAGCTGCTTTATTCCTCGCCCCCGTGCCAGCGCAACAAACGAACGATCCCCCTCTCCATCCCAAAGAAACGAAGCACCAGACCGACCTTATCTCTTTTGTGCGTGGCGAGAAACAACGGCGTCCAGCCGTCACTCGTCTTGGCGTTGACATCCGCGCCGTTGTCCAGCAAAATCTCGGCGATGCGAAAAATGTTCCGCATCGTTGCAATGTGCAGCGGCGTCAGGTCGTCGTGGTAGTTTTTGGCGTTGGCGTCCGCGCCGTTGTGCAGCAGAAACTCCGCCACTCCAACCTCATTCCGCGCGGTCGCAAGGTGGAGCGGCGTCAGGCCATTGTAGTAGTTTTTGGCGTTGATATCCGCGCCATTGGCCAGCAGAAACTCCGCCACCACCAGCGCGTTCCGCGCGGTTGCAACGTGCAGCGGCGTCAGGCCGTCCTTGTCCTTGGCGTTGACCTCGGCCCCGCTGGGTAGCAAAATCCTCGCGACCTCAATCGCATTCCGCATGGACGCACTGTGCAGCGGCATCATCCCTTCCTCGTCCTTGGCGTTGACCTCGGCCCCGCCGTGCAGCAGAAAAGTGGAAAGGGCGGGCAGGTTCAATGCCGCTGCATGGTGCAGATCCGTCCGCCCCTTATCATCTACCCCCTCCGAGGACGGCTCGCGCCGTAGGACCGTGGCAAATTCCTTTTTTTCTTTTGCTAGCTTTTTGTCGTCCATAGCTCTCCTGTTTGGTGCGTCGTATCTCGAACTCCCCTGCTCGTCGGCCTCACGCGGCCACGTTGTTTTGCGGCCGCCCCTGCAAAAACGCAATCACATTATCCACCGCGCCCTCGTTCAACAAATCCACCCCCTCGGGCGTCTGATCCGCGGCATGGGGCGTTAGGACTACCTGCTCGCAATCGAGGATGGGGTCGTCGCTCGGCAGCGGCTCCTGTGAAAATACGTCTAACCCGGCGCCGCCCAAATGCCCGGACAACAGGGCCGCGCGCAAGGCGTGAATGTCTAGCACGTCGCCGCGCGCGCCGTTCAGCAACAGCGCCCCCTTTTTCATCAGGCCAAACTCGCGCGCCCCGAGCAAGTGCCGGGTATCCTCGGTCAACCGCACGTGCAGGCTGACCACGTCCGCAGTCTGCAACAACTCGTCAAATTCGACGAAGCGCACCCCGTACTCGGCTGCGCGTTGCGGCGACGGATGGAAGGTCCACGCGATGACCTCCATGCCAATCGCCCGCCCCAACCGCGCCAGCTCCGCGCCAATCGGCCCCGTGCCCACCACGCCCAGCACCTTGCCCTGCAGCATGGTGTTCATCTTGCGCGTCCAGCGCCCCGCCTTGAGCTCGGCCGTCTGAAAGTAAGCGCGCTTGGACAGGGCAAACATCAGCCCTAAGACATGCTCGGCCACCACGGGCGCGGTGCGGCCGGGCTGGTTCGACACCACGATTCCGCACTCCTTGGCAATCGCCAAGTCGATCATGTCCGTGCCGATGGAGCAGGTGGCAATCATTTTGAGCGCGGGCAAGCGGCGCATTTCCTCGCGCCAAGTGACGACTCCGCGCGTGTTGATGATGATTTGCGCCCCCTCGGCCCGGGCGATCTTCTCGCCCGCGCTTTGCGGCGTATCCTCAAACAGGGTGACATCCCCGTAGGGCGCGAGCCGCTGCAAATGCGGCGAACCAGCGATCTGGGTTGGCTGGTCGCCGGGCACTACGATCTGGACGCGTTCTGGCATGGCATATCCTCCGTTGGCAGTGTATATTTTGGCCCGCTATAAACCCCAAAAACGCCCCTAACGTCAAGCCGCGAGAAAGGACGCCATGAAAATTGCCTTACAGGAAGGGTTGCTGCCCGGCGAAAGCCTCGCTGAAAAGCTCGACTTCGCTGAATCGCTCGCCGTCGAGGGCCTAGAGGTCAGCGGCGGCTCGCGCCTGTACGACCACGTCGAAAAATACGAACAGGCCCTCGCTGGCCGCTCGATCAAAATCGCTTCGGTATGCGGCCAAGAGACCTTTGACTGGCTCGACCCAGACCCGCGCAAGCGCGCCAACAGCCTCGCTGAGACGCGCCGCCAACTCGCCGCCTGCGGGCACTTCCAAGCCGTCGGCCAGATCGTCCCGCCCATCTTTGGGCCGCCGCGCATCCCAGACCTGTCGCCGCTGCAAGACGCCATTGCGCTAGAAAAGGCCCTGCTCGTCGAGCAGGTCAAAGAGCTGGCCGCTTGGGCCGCCAGCCAAGGCACTTTGCTCCTGCTCGAACCCCTCAACCGCTACGAGCAACACCTCTTGCGCCGCCAAGCCGATGGCGTTGAAATCATCGAGCGCGCCGGCCGCCCCCCGGGCGTGGCCCTGCTCAGCGACTTCTTCCACATGCACATCGAAGAGACCGACACGCCGGCCGCCTTCCGCCAAGCCGGCCCCCACGTCGCCCACGTTCATCTGGCCGACAACACGCGCCTACAGCCGGGCACTGGCGACATCGATTGGCGCGCCGGCTTGCAGGCCCTCAAGGACATCGGCTTTAGCGGCTATCTGGCCTACGAGTGCGGCATTGAAGGCGAGCGCCGGGCCGCGCTCAAAACGTCGGTGGAATTTGTGCGCGCAACCATTGCCGCGCTCGACTAGGGGCCTCATGTCGGCTAAAGACAAAGACCCAGCAGGCGCGCCCGCGCTTTACATCAACCGCGAGCTCTCTTGGCTCGACTTTAACGCCCGGGTGCTCGAAGAAGCCCAAGACGAGCGCAACCCCTTGTTGGAGCGCGTCAAGTTCATGGCCATCGTCGCCAGCAACCTCGACGAGTTCTACGAAATCCGGGTCGCTGGCTTGCTGCAATTGCACGAGTCCGGAGCCAACCCCAGCCGCCCCGACGGGCTGACCCCGGCCGAGCAGCTAGAGCGCATCGCCCAACAAGCCCACGAGCAGGTCGCCGAGCAGTATCGCTGCTGGAACGAGGACCTCATTCCAGCGCTGGCGGCCGAGGGCATCTACCTGTGGGAAGCGCGCCAACTCCAAGGCGAGCACCTCGACTTTGTGCATCAATACTGGGAAGAAGAGCTCGAACCGATCCTCACGCCCATCGTCGTCGATCCGGCCCATCCCTTCCCCCGGGTGCTCAACAAGGCCCTGTGCATCGGGGCTTTGCTCGAAGGACAGGGCCAGTCCGTGATGGGCGTGGCCACGGTGCCGCGCGTGTTGCCGCGCATCCTGCGCCTGCCCGGCCAAGGCCCGGACCTCCACTTCGTGACCTTGGCCGGGATCATGGACCTGCAAGTCCGGGCCTTGTTCCGCGGCTACGAGGTCCTCGGCTCGGCCCCGTTCCGCATCACCCGCAACAGCGAGCTGTACGTCAACGAAGAAGACGCCGACAACCTGCTCGAAGAAATCGCCGAGCAAGTGACCAAGCAGCGGCAGGCCGACGCCGTGCGGCTGGAAATCACCGCTGGGGCACCCGACCGGCTGGTCGCGCTTTTGCAGCAGGAGTTTGACCTCGACGACAGCTTGGTGTTCAGGGCGGCCGGGCCGGTCAATCTCCACCGGGTCATGACCCTGTACGGGCTCGTCCCGCGCCCCCTGCTCAAGGACGCCCCCTTCTCGCCAGTCAAGCGCGACGTACCCCAAGAGCCGGAGGCGTTCTTCGCGGCCATTCGCGCCGGCGACGTCCTCTTGCACCATCCCTACGAGTCGTTTTCCACCGTAACCGATTTCATCCGCATGGCGGCCAGCGATCCCAAAGTGCTGGCGATCAAACAGACCATCTACCGCACGGGCGACGATTCAGAGGTGGGACAGGCCCTCATTGACGCGGCCGAGCGCCGCAAGGAGGTTACTGTGCTCGTCGAGCTCAAGGCCCGCGGCGACGAAGAGGCCAACATCGAGTGGGCCAAGCGGCTCGAAGACAGCGGCATCCACGTGGTCTATGGGATCATGGGCCTGAAGACCCATTGCAAGCTGTCCATGCTGGTGCGCCGCGACCAAGACCGCCTGCGCCGCTACGCCCACTTGGGGACCGGCAATTACAACCACATCACCGCTCGGCTCTACACGGATCTGGGGCTGATTACGGCCGAGCCGACGATCACGGCCGAAGTGGCCGAGGTCTTCAACCTGCTCACCGCCCACAACCGCGCCAGCCAATTCAAAAAGCTGCTAGTGGCCCCCTCCGGCCTGATGCAGGGCATGCTCGACCGCATCGAGCGCGAGAGCCAACACGCCCGCGCCAATCGGCCGGCCGCGATCATCGCCAAGATGAACGGCCTCATCGATCCGGCCATCATCAACGCCTTGTACGCGGCCTCGCAAGCCGGCGTGGAAATCGATCTAATCGTGCGCGGGATCTGCTGCTTGCGCGCCGGCCTCGACGGCATCAGCGACAACATCCGCGTGTACAGCATCATTGGCCGCTTCTTGGAGCACAGCCGGGTCTTTTACTTTGCCAACGGCGGCGACGAGGAAGTTTGGCTCGGCAGCGCGGACTGGATGAATCGCAACCTGCGCGGCCGGGTCGAAGTCGTCTTCCCCATCTTGGACCCGGGCCTGAAGCGGCGCATCTATCGAGAGTTGCTGGCGCTGGCGCTGGCCGACCGCGCCAAATCTCGGCAGATGCGCCCAGATGGCACGTACAGCCGCCGCCAGCCCGAAGCCGGCGGCCCCAGCCACAGTATGCAGGAGGTACTCATGCGCGCAGCCCTCGGCGAGGCCATCGACATCGTAGAGGGAGGGGGCGCGTGAACCCGGAAAGGAACGCAATGCACGACCTGCTCGCAGCGCTTAATTCGCCAATTTTGGACGACAGCCGCCGCATCGGCCTGATTTTGGCGGCTGGCCACGGCAAGCGCATCCGCTCGGAGACCTCCAAGATGCTGCACGAAATTTGGGGCCAGCCAACGGCCGTGCGCGTGGCCCGCGCCGTGCAACAGGGCCTTGACAGCCCCAATCAGGTCATGGTCGTGGGCATCAAGGGCGAGGACGTGGCCCGCGCGGCCGGCCCCCAGCCGGGGCGTCTTTTCGCGTACCAAGAAAACCCGGTCCTCGGCCGGCCGGCCGGCACCGGCGACGCCGTGCGCGTCGGCCTCCAAGCCTTTCCGGCCGCCGCGACCGACCGCGACGTGTACATCTTTTTAGGGGACATGGGCTTGTTGACCGGGCAAGTCGTGGCCCGCTTCCGCGCCCACTTTGAAAACGCCGACTGCGACATGATGGTGCTCACCAGCCTGTACAGCGGCCCCCCCGACACCAACTTCTATGGCCGCATCGTGCGCGTACCAGCCACCGACGCCGACGGGCAGCCCGCGGGGGACGACCGCGACAAAGTCATTGAAATCCGCGAGCACAAGGACATCCTCAGCCTCGATGCGGCAACGCCCTACGAAGCCCTGTACAATGGCCGCACGTACCCCTTCACCCGCCAAGCGTTGTTGGAAACGCGCGAGATCAACACCGGCGGCGTCGCCTTCAGAGAAAGCGCCCTGCGGACGTACATCCCGCACCTCAACACCGACAATGCCCAAGGCGAGTTGCTGCTGACCGACTTGGTGCAAATTTTCAATCGGCACCAGCTCGTGGTGCGGGCCGCTCCGGCCGACAGCGAAGAGGCGCTCCTCGCCTTCAACGTCAAAAGCGTCTGGCGGCAGATGGAGGCCATCGCCCGCCGCTGGGCCTACGACAAGCTCAAAGACACCATCACCATCGCCGACGAGGAGGACTTCTTCATCGCCGACGAGGTCATCGACCAGATCCTCAGCATGGATGCGGAGCGCGGCCCCTTGGACATCGTCGTCGGCAAGGGCACGTACATCGGCCCCCAAGTCCAGCTCAACCGCCGAGTCTCCATTGGGGACCGCAGCCACCTGAGCGGCCACGTGGTGCTCGGCGAGGGGGTGCAAATTGGCGTTGGCGTCGAGCTGAGTGCGTACCCGGCGCAAACCCTCGCGCTGGGCGAGCGAGTCGAAATACTCAGCCGCAATATCATCAAGGGAAACCTGCGGATTGGAGCGCGCAGCCGCATTGAGTCGGGCGTGCTCCTAACCGGCAGCGACGAGCACCCCATGCGCGTGGGCGAGCGCGTGACCATCAAGGGCACCAGCTACCTCTACGGCTGCCAAATCGACGACGACCTGCTGATCGAGCACTCGGTCATCAAGTGCAAGCGGGTCGAACAGGTGCGCCGCCGCGACGGCGGCGTCCAGCCCGTCCGCTACGTCTTGCCCCAGCCCGAGGGCCTCGACTCCATCGCCGACTTATAACCGCTCGGCGTCCAAAGCCGCCAGCCGCGACTTGGCGACCTTGCAAACCATGGTGTACGCCGGGTCGTACACATTCCCCAGATCGTATTCCACGCACTGCCCCAACAGCGCGTGGGCACTCAACGCGGTGAGCGCGTAGTCTTGGGTGAGCCAAGTGACCAGCTCGCTGGTGGCGTGCTGGACGCATTGGTCCAAGGGCCGCGCATTGCCGACCGCGAGCAGGTGGGTGGGGTTTTCAGCGCGGGGCCAGCCGATGGGCTTGCCTTTGATCAGATCGACCGTAAACGTCGCGTCAAAGGAGATTTCCACGCCCGTGCCCACGATCTCGCCGTCGCCTTGGACAGCGTGCCCATCGCCTAGGTGGAAGAGGGCCCCCGGGGCCGCAACCGGCAAATACACGGTCGCGCCCGCGACAAAGCCGCGGTAGTCCATGTTGCCGCCGTGGGTCGAGGAGGTGGCCGTGGAAATGGCTTGGCCGCGCGGCGGGGCCACTCCGAAACAGCCCAGCATCGGGCTGAGGGGCAACTCCAAGCCCGGCAGGACCTCCGGCTGGGTGGCCGTGCCCGCGGCCAGATCAATCGGCCAGCGGAGCGGTTGGTCGTCGCGCTCAATGCCGGTGGCAAAACCCGGGTCTAGCACATTGGGCGCGATGCCGTGGGCGGTCCAGCCCCAGTCGCGGTTGGGATAGAGCCGGTCGAAGTGAACGACCAGCGTATCGCCCGGCTCAGCTCCTTCTATGTAGAACGGGCCGGTCATGGGGTTGCCGCGCTCGGTGACCCGCTCGCCGTGCTGGTCTTGGCCGCGGGCGTCAACGGTGGTGGTAGAGACCGCGTCGCCGGGGGCGATGGCCAGCACTGGCTCGTGCCAGCCGATGGTCGTGTGGTAGTGGGTGGGGGCGAATTCGTGATGAGCCATAAATAAAATTCTCCAAAAAAGGTTAGGTGCGGTTAGTGCTCAATAACGGGAAAGGCCGTCCAGTTATTGCGGTATTGCGACAAGTCCCGTCGTTTACAGGTCACGCTGGTTCCCTTGAAGCGCAACCGCAATACGAGTCTATCGGTGCTCCCGCTTCCTAGGCGATACGAGCTATGTTCCTCATCCAAAATTTCCCGGTCAATCACGACAAAAGAGTCCCACCGATCGCACAGTCGGACCGCAAAAATATACGTTACTTCTGGAGTCATTGACGTTTGGAGCTGCGAGAGCGAGAGATTAAACTGTGCGCTGTGCCCGACCTGCAACGGTCTTGCCAAAGCTGTCTTTACCTGTACGCGGCGCAAGTCCCTTTGGCTATCGTGGACGACGAAAATATCGTCGCCCACATCGACTTCTGGAATGGCGGTGTTCCACCCTCGAAGCAGCAGTTCCGCCATAACCGCCAGATGACCTGCTCTACCTGTGTACAGATTACTCCGTTTAGACATGGTATTCCGAGAGGTCAAGCAGCGTTTTTTTAGTCTTTGGATCGACAAAAAATACCTTGACCAGATCGCGCAGTTTTTCTGCCGGAATGTCCGTTAGCATCCCTGCAATATGAGGCCACATTGATCCGTAGAGATACTCAAAATCCGGCTTGGCAACATGGTACGTGTCGTGAGAAATAAAAACGCTTCGGGCTAGCGGTCGAGACGCCTGAGCCGTTACGGCGATCTTGCTTCTGGGATCAAGTCGGCAAGTATATCCATCGATTTGCTCGGTTACGTAGATCGTAATTACCGTGCGAAAGACCAGATCGTTGACGCCCGGTGCTGGGGACTTCGCGACCATGGCGACGACCGGCTCGCCGGCCGTGGCCACGCGCAGACGGCCTCGATTGGGTGTACCGCCATCGCTGGCTATCGTCAGCGGGTCGTCAAGGGATGGTACACCGCAGTAGTTGTCGGTCTCGGCTTCATACAGGCCCATAGCCACGCCCAGCTTTTGAGTACGTGGCCCCGCCGCTTCGACAACCGGAAATACACTAATGTTGTCATGCGGATCGCGAGTGATGCGCCGCACTTGGTCGCTGGCATCGACAGTGATCCACTCGCCCTTGAGGAAAGGTTCGGCCTCTTTACCGCGCTGCCACGCGCTCGGCAAGCAAACTTCCCGGCGACGCCAATACTGCTGGTCCGTCTTGATGTCGATATACATTGGGTCCGCTTGTTCGTCGGCTGCGGAACGCGCCGGGACGCAGCGCACCTCCTGTGCGATCTGCCCAGTGCCGTAGTGCAGGTTTTCAATTTCGCGCATAGTATGCCTCCTTTGCTAGAGTACGTTGATTGCAAAGGGATGCCTTGTCAAGCGATGCCGCTGTCGTCCTGCACTTGCAGCGCATTGTGCTCGTGCTGGGCCATCGGTCCTCCCGGGTGGAATGAGTTGGAAATTAGCGGCGGTTTTAAGGTAGTTTAGACGGCTGTCTGCGTCGAGATAAATTTTTCTAACCTATTATTTATATTATATTTAAGTTAGTTTACTGGCCGCTATCTTTCCCTTTCTGTATATTATGCGTTTATAATGGGTGGTGCTAGTGGCGCAGTGCTAAGTTCTGCCGTATATTGTCCCCTGCGTTCCCCCACCTCCTTGGGGCTGGTTTCTTCATCCTATTTTCGCAGAGAGCGCGCCCATGAATTACGATATTGGCGACTTGCTCAATGGTTGGGAGTTCAAGCCCGACGAATTCCTCGCCCGGCGCATCCGCACCCGCAAGGGCGAGGAAAAACTTCAAATCCGCATTGACATGGGGCTTCTTCAGCTCGAATTGGATGGCCGTCCCGACGGCCAACAACCGCACGGTTGCCCCTCGCTGCTCGACTACTACCAAGAACTCGTCGAATCGCGCGGCACCCCAGAAGGCTTCGTGCTAAAGGAGGGCGAGTGCGAAGCACTCTTCCAAGAGGCTTGGCAGTACTATCACCGCTATCTAAGTCTGTTCAACCTCGAAGACTACGAAGGGGTCATCGCCGATACCGAGCACACCCTACAGATTTTTGAATTGGTCGATCTGCACGCGCCCAACGACGAGATCCGCTGGTACTTTGAGCAGTACTATCCACACGCGGTTATGATGCAGACCCGGGCGCAGGCCATGATAGCCCTGCAAAACGACGACTATCGAGCGGCCCTGCACGCCGTGGAGGAAGGCATTGCCCACATCGAGGGCTTTGTCGAAGAATGGGAATCCGAGCCAGACGAGGATTTGCCCGAGATTTCCTTTTTGCGCGAATGGTACGAGGAATTAGAGCAGGAGCGGCCGCTGTCCCAGCGCGAACAATTAGAGCGCGACTTACAGGTGGCCGTGGAGGCGGAAAACTTTGAGGAAGCCGCGCGGTTGCGCGACAAAATTCAGACCTTGTGGCCGGGGCCTCAGCACCTCCTCCGCCCCAAGCGCTGAGCACTCAACCCAGCCCCAACACATCTCCCATCGAGTACATCCCGGGCGCAGCCTGCGCGGCAAAACGAGCGGCACGCAACGCGCCCAAGGCAAAGCAATCGCGATTTGTGGCGCGGTGCCGCAGCTCCAAGCATTCGCCCAGGGCCGCGTAGAGCACCGAGTGCTCGCCCGCCAAGTCGCCGGCGCGAATCGCGTGTAGGCCAATCTCTTGGCGGGAACGCTCGCCGATCACGCCTGACCGCCCGTGGACAGCCACCTCGCGTAAGGTGCGGCCCAACCCGGCCGCGGCCCGCTCGGCCAGCGTCAGGGCCGACCCAGAGGGCGCATCGACCTTGTGCCGGTGATGCGCTTCGATGACTTCCACATCGTAGTCGTCGCCCAAGATCCGGGCGGCCTCTTCAACCAGCTTGAAGAGCACGTTCATGGCGGTGCTAAAATTCGACGCAAACACGCAGGTAATGTCGGCTACCGTCCGCTTGAATTCCGCGAGCTGCTCTGGGTTAAACCCCGTGGTCCCGACTACCATGGGCACCCCGCGCACCGCGCAGAGGGCTGCGTCTTCAAGGGTCGCCTCCGGAGTCGTAAAGTTGATGACGACTCGGTCGGGTTCGACGATGCCGGCCAGCGTGTCGCTGATGATTAGGTCGAGGTGCCGGGTGCCGACCACTTCGCCGATGTCGCGCCCCACCGCCTCGTGAGTTGGGTGCTCCTTGCCGCCGCATAGCTCCAAATCGGGCGCGGCCAAAGTCAAGTGAGCCAGCCGCTGGCCCATGCGCCCGGCCACCCCGCAGAGTACGATTTTAGTCATTGCGCTAGCCTCAGTTAATACGATGGATACACGTGCTCGGCCAACGAGCCGTCGTGCAGACGCGCTTCCACATCCACGCCGAAGAACTCGGCAATCGGCGCAAAAGCCGTTGGGTCGTTTGCGTGTACTTGGCGCGCGGCTGCCAGCACCGTTTGCGCGCCTGCGGCCGTCATCTTGCCCAGCGGCGGCCGCACCGGCCCGGCCGGCATGCCGAGGATGTTCATCAGCGTCTTAACCGGCACGGGGTTGCGCGCCTTGCACTCAACCGGGCCGTACGCACTCTGCTCCGTGGTGGTGACGCCGACGATGCCAAAAAGCGGGGCCAGCTTTGCAGCCAACCGATCGGCCTCGTCCTCGCGCCCGGCGTTGAGCAGCTCGGTGAGCCGCTGGATGGGGCCCGGAATGACGTTGGACATCACCGAGATCACGCCCGCAGCTCGAATATCCTCGCTCTTCATCATCGCCACGGTCTTGTCGTCGTCGCCCGACAGGATGGTAAAATCGTCGCCGCAGAGCCGGCGCGTCTTGGCCATGTTGTCCAAGTCGCCGGTCGCCTCTTTGACTTGGGCCACGTTGGGGTACTGGTGGGCGAGGATGGCCAAATCTTCGGCCTGCATCATGCAGCCGGTGCGCCCGGGGATGACGTAAGGGATGATCTGCAGCTCGGGAAAAGCGCGGGCCACCGGCTCGACGTATTCGCGCCGAATCTCCAAGGAGCTCGGGCCGTTGTAATAGGGATCGACTAAAAGCACGGCGTCCGCGCCTATATGGGCGGCGTGTTCGCTGCCAGCCATGGTCTCCTTGGTGGAGTTGCTGCCCGTGCCGGCAATGGCCAAGGTGCGGCCCTTGGCCAGCGCGACCGTGCGGTCGATGACTTCGTTGTGCTCTTCCCACAACAGGGTCGGGCTTTCGCCGGTCGTGCCGACCGCGAGCACGGCTTGGATGTTGTTGGCAATTTGGAATTCCACGAGTTGGTCCAAGCCGCCGTAGTCAATGCTGCCGTCGGCGTTCATGGGCGTCACTAAGGCTGTACTACAACCGTTGAACATGGCCGCTTTACCTCGTCTTAGCTTGTCAAAAGGGAGTGGATTGGCGATTGTCTTTTGGCCGCGATTGCCGAACATAATACGCCACCCCAACGTTTGTCAAATTGGTCTCACCGAGGAAAAAATATGCCCGCCGCAATCGACATGCGCTACGGCTGCAACCCGCACCAAGCAGCGGCCCGCTGCTTTATGGCCGATGGGCACGCCCTGCCCATTGAGCCGCTCAACGCCGCCCCCAGCTACATCAATCTCCTAGACTCGCTCAACGCTTGGCCGCTCGTCCGCGACCTCAAGCGCGTCCTCGGCCGGCCGGCCGCGGCCTCGTTCAAACACGTCTCTCCGGCCGGCGCGGCCATTGCCGCACCGCTCGACGAGGCCCTGAGCGCGTCCTACTTCGTCGCCAACCGCGCCCTCAGCCCGCTGGCTACCGCATACGCCCGGGCGCGCGGGGCCGACCGCCTCGCCTCCTTTGGCGACTGGATCGCCCTGAGCGACGTGGTCGATGTCCCTACGGCCGAGCTCATCCGCGCCGAGGTTTCCGACGGGATCATCGCCCCGGGCTACGAGCGAGAGGCTCTGGCGATCTTAAAAAAGAAAAAGGGCGGTCAGTACCGCATCCTGCAAATCGACCCAGACTACGCGCCCGCTGCGACCGAGCAACGCCAGCTATTCGGCGTCCAACTCGCGCAGCAACGCAACGACTTTATTCCCGACGCCGCCTTTTTCCGCCCCATCGTCACGGCTCGCCAAGGCTTGCCGGCTAGTGCGCGGCGCGACTTGACGGTGGCGACCATTGCCCTCAAGTACACCCAGTCCAACTCGGTGTGTCTGGCCCGCGATGGCCAAGTCATCGGCATCGGGGCCGGCCAGCAGTCGCGCATCCACTGCGTGCGCTTGGCCTGCGCCAAGGCCGACAATTGGTATCTGCGCCTGCATCCCAAAGTGTTGGGCATGAAATTTGCCCAGGGCCTCAAGCGCCCGGAAAAAATCAACGCCATCGACCTCTACCTGCAAGACGACGCCACCCCCGCCGAACTCCGGGCTTGGGAAGCCAATTTCCGCGCGGTTCCAGAACGGCTCAGCCCCGAAGAGAAGCGGGCGTGGTTGGACCGGCTCCGAGGCGTGGCCCTGAGCTCAGACGCCTTTTTCCCCTTCCGCGACAACATCGACCGGGCGCAGCGTTCAGGCGTGGAATATCTAGTGCAAGCCGGCGGGTCAACGCGGGACGATCAGGTCATTGAGACGGCAGACGAATATGGAATGCTCATGATTCATTCGGGGGTGCGGCTTTTCCATCATTAAGGTACTGACAAGGCTAGTGGCTGCGATCAAGGAAAAGGAGAAAACCAAATGACAACGGAACGAACCCCATTCGGTCGAGAAATCGAGACGGCACTGGGAGAGGTATGCGCCCATGTGCGCGGTGAGATCGATCTTCCCTGCCGAATCGTGGATGATCCGACCTCAGAGCGGATTCGTGCGCTTCGCCAAGGCATGAAGCTGAGTCGCCAGAAATTCGCCGAGCGGTTCGGTCTCGACGTACGCGCAGTGCAGGATTGGGAACAAGGCCGTCGCGTTCCCGACCGCGCGGCCCGCGTTCTGCTGACTGTTATCGACCGCGAGCCGGAAGCGGTTGTGCGTGCCCTCGGCACGTGAGCGACCGAAGCAATCAACAAAAAACGGTAGCCCGCGCCCTGAGAATGTGCCCGACAATCGCCTCTAGCCCCTCCCGATTCTTGATACAAGCGAAAACCGTCGGCCCCTCGCCGCGCATCTTCTTGGCGTCGCGATCCATTACCCCCAGATCGGCCCCGACCAGCTCGGCGAGATCGGTTTTGTTGATTACCAGCAGGTCCGACTGCGTCGTCCCCGGGCCGCCCTTGCGCGGAATTTTGTCACCGCCGGATACGTCGATGACGTACACCGCGTAATCCACGAGCTCGCGGCTGAAATGAGCCGCCAAGTTGTCGCCGCCGCTTTCGACCAGCAAGAGGTCCATACCGCCGGCAAAACGATCCATCAAGTCCTCGAGCGCATTCAAATTCAGGGAAATGTCCTCGCGGATCGCCGCGTGTGGACAGCCGCCGGTCTCGACGCCGACGATGCGCTCCTGCTCCAACGCCTCGTGCCGGAGCAAAAATTCGGCGTCCTCGCGGGTGAAGATGTCGTTGGTGACCACCCCCAAGCTATACTCGTCGCGCAGCCTTTCGCACAAAGCCTGCAACAGCGCGGTCTTGCCGCTGCCGACCGGCCCGCCGATTCCCACTGTAAAGGCGCGCTCGGCAAAGTCGCGGTGCGGGCCTTGTCTCGCACGCTCGGCAAAGAGGCCGGGCGAGGCAAAGGGCGCGTGAGTGTGGTCGCGAGCCATATCTCCCTGTATCAACTTTGGAAAAGGCGCGAGTAGAGGTCGTCGTGGACGCTCTGGGCGATGTCTAGCTGCGGCGTGCTGCGCGTCGCTTGGGCGTAGGGGCGGCCGGCCACTTCCGCCAGCAAGCCCTCGCAATGCGCGTACAAACCCAACTGCTGCCGCGTGGCCTCCAGCGGCCCGACGATTCCGAGACGCACCGCAGCACTCATCTGATCCCTGAGCACCTGAAACATGTAAAGCTGCTGGGCAGCGGCTTGGGCAAAGCCCGCCGCTTTTAACGCCAGCCCAAACACCACCGTGTAGTGCGCGTGTGCCCGCCGCAAGGTTGCGAATTTAGCCGCTGGGTACAAACCAGCCATCAGCCGCAACCAGTTCTTGCCCAAGAGCAAACTCGCCCGGCGCATGGCCGGCGCCGCGAGCAGCGCGTCGTAGAACTGGGCCATCTTTGCCACAGCCGCTTCGTCGGCTTCGACGTAACAGGAATGGATGAAGGGAATCTCGCCGTAAGCCGCGGCCATCAGCGCCGAATGCACGAACTCCTCCAAGGCTCCAGACGCAGCCAACAAGCCCAACTGATAGGCCCCTTCCAAGCCATTGGAAAAGGCGTAGCCACCGGCCGGCAGCGCGCTGTCGGCGAGGTGCAGCAACGGATAGAGGCGATCCATTAGAACAGGTGATACAGCTGCGCCAGCGGCAGTTTTTCTGCCGGCGCGCAGGTAATTTCCCTGCCATCGACGTTCACCTTATAGGTCTCTGGATCGACCTCGATATTGGGCACCGCGTCGTTGAGCTGCATGTCGGCCTTGCCAATGGCGCGGCAATGCTCGACCGGCACGACCGCTTTGGCCAACCCGTACTCGCCCACCCGCTCGCGCGACGCCGGCGATACAAAAGCGAGCGAGGTCGGCCCCACCGCATTGCCGTAAGCCCCGAACATGGGGCGCGGATACACGGGCTGCGGCGTGGGGATGGACGCATTGGCGTCGCCCATCTGGGCGTAGGCAATGACCCCGCCTTTGAGCACGAGCTCGGGCTTGACGCCGAAAAAAGCCGGCTGCCACAACGCCAAATCGGCCCACTTGCCCGTCTCCACCGAGCCGATGTGGGCCGAGAGGCCGTGGGCAATGGCCGGATTGATGGTGTATTTGGCGATGTAGCGCCGGGCGCGATAGTTGTCGGCGCCGCCCGCGTCTTCGGGCAGCAGGCCCCGCTGCTGGCGCATCTTGTGCGCCGTCTGCCAAGTCCGGCACACCACCTCTCCCACGCGGCCCATCGCTTGGCTGTCCGAGGCGATAATCGACAGCGCGCCCAAGTCGTGTAAAATGTCTTCGGCCGCAATGGTCTCTTGGCGGATCCGGCTCTCGGCAAAGGCCACGTCCTCGGGAATGTTCTTGTCGAGGTGGTGGCAGACCATCAGCATGTCTAAATGTTCGTCGATGGTGTTGACCGTAAAGGGCCGCGTCGGGTTGGTCGAAGAGGGCAGCACATTGGCCTCGCCGCAAAGCCGCAGAATATCGGGCGCGTGTCCGCCGCCCGCGCCCTCGGTGTGGTAGGTGTGAATCGTCCGGCCTTTGAAAGCCGCCAGCGACGCCTCGACAAAGCCGGACTCGTTGAGCGTGTCGGTGTGGATGCAAACCTGCACGTCGAATTCGTCGGCAACCGCCAGACACGCATCAATGGTCGCCGGCGTCGTGCCCCAGTCCTCGTGCAGCTTGAGACCGCACGCTCCGGCCTCAACTTGCGCCGCCAATCCGAGGCGCGCCGACGAATTGCCCTTGCCCAAAAAGCCAACGTTGAGCGGCCACGCATCGGCTGCTTGCAGCATCGTGCGGATGTAAAAGGCCCCCGGGGTACAAGTGGTGGCCTTCGTGCCGGTCGCCGGGCCGGTGCCGCCGCCGAGCAGGGTGGTGACGCCCGAGGCAATGGCCTCTTCAACTTGCTGCGGGCAAATAAAATGCACGTGTACGTCCAGTGCGCCGGCCGTCAAAATCAGCTTTTCCCCGGCTACCACTTCGGTGGTCGCGCCGACGATCATCCGCTCGGCCACCCCCGGCATAATGTCTGGGTTGCCCGCCTTGCCAATCCCGGCGATGCGCCCGGCCTTGACGCCGATATCGGCCTTGTAAATACCCGTGTAGTCGAGCACCAGCGCGTTGGTGATTACCAAGTCGAGGGCCTCTTGTTGGCTCGCGCCGCTCTGCTGGCCCATGCCGTCGCGCAGCACCTTGCCGCCGCCAAACTTGCACTCCTCCCCGTACACGGTGTGATCCTTTTCCACCTCGACGACCAAGTCTGTGTCGCCCAGCCGCACCCGGTCGCCGGTGGTGGGGCCGTACATATCCGCATAAGCGCGTCGATCAAGGTGCATGGCTACTCCACTCCTAAAAAGCCGCGCTCTTTTGCGCGGTTGAGGGCCGCGGCCTTGTTGGGGTCGCTCAAGGCCCCGTCGATCAAACCACTGCCGCCGTGGACGACGCGCTGGCCAGCGATGGCAATTAGCGTCACCGTCTTGGTCTCGCCCGGCTCAAACCGCACCGCCGTGCCCGAGGGAATGTCGAGGCGAAAGCCATAAGCCCGGGCGCGGTCAAAGCGCAATTCAGCGTTGGCCTCAAAAAAGGGAAAGTGCGACCCCACCTGCACCGGCCGGTCGCCCATATTCGCCACTTCGAGCTCCACTTTTGCGCGGCCAGCGTTGAGCGCGAGCTCCTCGCCCGCTACGAGTGTTTCCCCAGGCGCGGCATGGGACGCATTGTCTGGCGACCACGGCTCGCCCACGCGCACCAACCCCGATCCATAAAGCGCCAACTCGGCACTGCCCCGGGCGCGGCAGATCGGCTGATGGACCGTCACCAGCTTGGTGCCGTCGGGAAACGTGCCCTCGACTTGTACCTCGTGGACCAGCTCCGGCACCCCCGGCAACACCTCTTCGATTCCGAGCAATTGCTTGCCCTTGTCCATCAAGAGGGCGACTCGCTCGCCATCGCGGATAAATTCGAGCAACTGCGCTGCGAGCAGCGCGGTCGCCTCCGGGTAGTTCAGCCGCAGGCCCCGAGCATAGCGCTTCTGCGCCACAAACCCGGCGTTGTGCAACACCAGCTTGTCGATTTCCCTCGGCGAAAGCCGCATGAAGCCCTCCCTCAAAACGTCAGATGGGTTTTGATGCTTTCATCGGACAGCTCGGCGGCGGTTCCCTGCAACAGGATGCGGCCGCGGTCCATCAGAAAGAAGTGATCGGCGATCTGCCGGGCGAAGTCGAAGTACTGCTCAACTAGGACGATGGCGAACTCGCCGCGCTCCTTGAGCTGGAGCAACACCTTTTCTATTTCCAAGATGATCGACGGCTGAATCCCCTCGGTCGGCTCGTCCAGCATCAGGACCTTGGGTTGGCCGACCAGCGCCCGGGCAATGGCCAATTGCTGTTGCTGTCCCCCGCTCAAATTGCCGCCCATCCGCTCCTGCATGTCCGCCAACACCGGAAACAGCGCGAACACTTCCTCGGGCACCTCGCCCCGGCCCCCGCACGCCTGCAAGCCGATCGCCAAGTTTTCTCGCACCGTGAGCTGCGGAAAAATCTCGCGGCCCTGCGGCACGTACCCCAACCCCCGCCGGGTGCGCTTGTCAGCCGTCAGCGCGGTGACATCCTCGCCGGCAAAAAACACCCGGCCCTTGCTCGGCGTCAACAACCCCATGATCGCCTTGAGCAGCGTGGTTTTGCCGACGCCGTTGCGCCCCATCACCGCCACAATTGAGCCGCTGGGAACCTGCAAGCTCATGTCCCGCAAGATGCGGCTGCCCCCGTAGTGGACCTCCAACTCCTCCACCGCCAGCGTGGTCTCAACGGGCTGCACTCGGTTCCTCCCGGTCCATGGCCGTTCCCAAATAGCACTCAATGACGCGCGGGTCGTTCTGCACCGCTTCCATCGGCCCTTCAACTAGGATTTTGCCCTCGTGCAGCACCGTGACTTTGCGGGCGATTTGCCGCACGAATTCCATGTCGTGCTCAATGACGATCAGGGCGTGATCTTCGGCCAGCCCTTGGAGGATCTCCCCGGTGCGGAACGTCTCCTCGTCGGTCATGCCGGCCGCTGGCTCATCGACCAAAAAGAGCGTGGGGTCCTGCAAGATGACCATGGCGATCTCCAACCACTGCTTCTGACCGTGCGACAGCGCCCCGGCCACCTCGTCGAGCGCGTCCGCCAGCCCAGTGCGCTCGGCCACTTCCGCAATCCGGCGGCCCTCGGTTGCTTTGAGCCGGTGGAACAGCGAGGCAAAGACGCCGCGGTTGGCCTTTACCGCGAGCATCAGGTTGTCGGCCACGGTCAGGGAAGTAAAAACCGTCGGTGCTTGGAACTTGCGCCCCACTCCGAGCTCGACGATCTCATCCTCGCTCAGCTTCGTCAGGTCCTTGTCCTTAAAGTAAGCGTGACCCGCGTCGGGCCGCGCCCGGCCGCAGAGCACGTCGAGCAGGGTCGTCTTGCCCGCGCCGTTGGGGCCGATGACCACCCGCAACTCGTTTTGGGCCACCTCAAAAATGTCGATGTCCAGTGCCTTGAAGCCGTCAAACGACACGCTCAACTGCTGTACGTATAGATTGTCCATCGCCCCTCGTTAGGCCGGCGTCAGCCGCCGGCGCAACCGCCCGACTAGGCCGGCGATGCCCTCGGGAAAGAACAGCACCACCCCGACGAAGAGCGCACCGAGGAAGTAGAGCCAAGTGCCGGGGAACGCGCCGGTGAGGAAGCTATAGAGCAAGTTGACCAGCACGGCCCCGACGATCGCGCCGACCAACGTCCCCCGGCCGCCGACCGCGGTCCACACCACGATCTCAATCGAAGCCTGCACGTCCATGCGCCCCGGCGTGATGATGCCGGTCTGCGGCACGTAGAGCATCCCTCCCAAGCCGGCCAAGGCGCTGGCGACGACAAAGACGAAGAGCTTGTAGCGGGTGATAGGGTAGCCGATAAAGCGCAGGCGGTGTTCGCTGTCGCGGATGGCCACCAGCAGTTTGCCCAATTTGGACCCGACGATATAGCGGCAGAGATAATACGCCCCCACCAGCGCGGCACACGCCCCCACGTAAAGCCCGCGCTTGGTCGCTGGCTCGGCCAATTCAAACCCCAGCAGGGTCTTGAAATCCGTCAGCCCGTTGGTCCCCCCCAACAGGGTCTCGTTGCGCAAAAAGAGCAGCCACAGCGCCAGCGCCAGCGCTTGGGTGATAATGGCCAAGTACACGCCCTTGATGCGGCTGCGGAAGGCGAGAAAACCAAAGACCAGCGCGGCCACTCCCGGCACCAGCAGCCCGAGGAGCAAGGTCAGGGGCAGGCTGTGGAACGGCTGCCAAAAAAGCGGCAGCTCCTCGACCCGGTTCCAGACCATGAAGTCGGGCAAGGCACTGCCGTACACGCCCTTCGTCCCGGTCTTGAGCAGCATGTGCATGCCTATGGCGTAGCCGCCCAGACAAAAGAAAAACGCCTGACACAGCGACAGAATGCCGGTAAACCCCCAAATCAGGTCCATCCCCAAAGCGACGATGGCAAAGCAAAAATAGCGTCCCCACAGGTTCAGGGTGGTATCGGCCACTAGGCCCAGATAGTTGAGCAAGGGGACTAGCAGCCCAAAGAAGGCGAACAGCGAACCGACGACGATGTGGTGCCTAGACGCGCTCATAGTTCCGCGCTCCGTCCTTTGGCCGGGAAGAGGCCGGTCGGACGCGCTTGCAAAAAGACGATGATCAAGCCCAACAGGATGACCTTGCCGTACACCGCTTCAAAGAGCGGCTCGAGCATCTTGTTGAAAATGCCGATCCCCAGCCCGGCGCTGATCGTGCCTAGCAGCTTGCCGACCCCGCCGGTGACGACCACGAGGAACGAATCGACGATGTAAGTCTGGCCCATGTTGGGGACGACGTTGCCAATCAGGGTCATGGCCCAACCGGCGACCCCGGCAATCCCGGTGCCCAAGGCAAAGGCCATGGCGTCAATGCGCCGCACTGGCACCCCGACGCAGGCACTCATCGCTCGATTTTGGGTCGTGGCCCGCAGCTTGAGGCCAAAGCGCGTGCGAAAAAAAAGCGCCAACAGCATCCCGACGATGGCCGCGGCCAGCACCATGATGAACATGCGGTTGTAGGGCAACACCACTTGGGGCGCCAGTTCCCAGCCGCCGCTCAAAAGCTGCGGCAACTTCACCGCGGTCAGATCGCCAAAGACGCTGCGCGCCGCCTGAATCAGCACCAGACTGATGCCCCAAGTGGCCAGCAGGCTTTCGAGAGGTCGGCTGTAGAGCCGGCATATAATCGACGCCTCTAGTAGGAACCCGACGCCGCCAGCGACGAGGAAGGCCAGCGGAAAGGAGAGCGCGAAAAAGAGATCGCCGTGCTCCGCCGGCAGGACGCCCGCACACAGGTTCTGCACCACGAAGGTTGTATAGGCACCGATCATCATAAACTCGCCGTGCGCCATGTTAATCACCCCCATCTGCCCGTAGATAATCGCCAACCCCAGCGACATCAACACCAGAATGGACCCCAAGCTCAGACCGATAAAAATCGTCTGCACCGCCTGCATGAAGGAGCTAAAACGCCGCAAGTTGGTCAGAGCCGCGGCCGCTCGTTCTCGCACCTGAGCGTCCGGCTCGGCCAAGGACCCGGACTCGCCGGTACTCAAGAGTCGCTCTAGCACGGGTATGGCCAGCGGACTACGCAGGCCGCCCAGTGCCGCCACCGCCTGCAAGCGCACCTCGGCCCGGGCGTCCGCCAATTGCAGCTTAGCCAGCGACACGCGCTTCAACCGCTGGATCGACCCATCGGTCTCGGCCTCGATGGAGCGGCGCAACGCTGGGATGTCGGCGGTGCTTCCCTTGTTGCCGATATTTTCAGCCGCGATCCGCCGTTTGTCGTCCGCCGGGTGGACCAGTTCCAGCCGCAGTAAATAGGGCTGAATCTGCGCCCGGAGCTGCCGATTGGTTGCGACCTCCTCTAGGTCGTAGAGCGAGACCTTGAGCGGGTTGCCCGCTTCGTCGAGGATGGGCACGCGCTCGGGATGCGCTGTAAAGAGCGGGACCATCGCCTCGCCGTACTCGTCCATTTCCTCGTCGCCGATGAGCACCAAGCGCTCGTTCCAGCGATAGACCGCCCCGCTGAACAGCCCCTGCATCAAGGCGTAATGGGCTGGGTCGTAGCGGGCGACCAAGGCGGTTACGGCCTGTTGGATCGCGGCGTCCTCGCCGCTGGCCAGCCGCGCAAACTGCGCTTCGTCCCACGGGTTGGCCGCCGCCGCGCTCACGGCTAAGACCCACACCGCCAGTATTTTTAGAACTCCCAGCGACAAAATTGAACTCCGCCCCCTACTTTGCGAACGCATTTTCTGCCGTTCCCACGGCGTCCGGGATCGAGGGCAGATCGCTCCGCCCCATAAAACGGAGCGGAGACAGCCCAATCACCTTGTATTTTACCTTGTACCGTACCAATGGCCGTCTCCGCTCCACTTACCTAAAACGTCAGCAGCGACTCCAGCGCGAGCTGCGCTACGGCGTCGGCGTCGCCCACGGTGAGCATCTTTACCTCGCCGATAAGGCTCCAGTTGTCCGAGACCGCGTAGCTCGGGGCGATGGTGAATTCGCTGACCTCGTAATCGCCCGCGTCTTCGACGACGGCATCCGTCAAGGCCATCCCGGAAATTCGGCCAGTCACGCCCACTTTGTCGCTGATCCCATAATTGGCCATCGCCAGCAGCCCCGCACCGGATTCGTAAAGCATAGCACCGCCTTCCCAGTTGCCCAGTCCGTTCAGTTCAACGGCCAAGGTCAGCGGGCCGGTCTCGTAGGCCGCCCAGATGTTGAGCAGTGCCCGGTCAAAGGGCGCGGTCTGGGTCGCGTGCTCAAAACCGTCCTCCCATGCGAGCGCGGCTTTGGCGGTCAAGCCGCTGATGGGAGTGAGCGTTGCTTGGACCTCTATGCCGAAATCATCGCCAGAGAAACCCGTTTTCGCGCCGTCCCAGACGCTGGCAATAACCGCCCCATACAGGCCGAACGTATCCGAGCCGTAGGAGGCCGCGATCCCATTCTGATAGCCGCCGTACACCAAGGTGGCAGAATGCGAATACTGATATAACCCCGTGGGTTCGGCCGCTTCAAAGCCGGTGCAGCTAAGAAACTTGCCCACCGTTAGGGCCAAGCCCGCGCCAGGGTTGTACGTGATGAAGGCCTGCTCTAGCTCGACCGGAGCGGTAGGCCCCAGGGCATTGACATCGGCCCGCATGGAGACCCCGCCCCCGAGGTCTGTCGAGACGTCCAACTCGAACTGGTCCAGCGACATGCTCGCGTTGCCATCGTCGCTGAACACGCTCATATCGACAAACCCAGAGAATTTGACCTCGGCGGCGGCCGGCTGGGCGGCAAAAATCGCCAGTGCGAGTGCTGCAACTTTTACTTTCTCGTTCATCGGTTTGTTTCCTTCTGCGCTAGGTAAAGTATTACTCTAGGGTATAAGTACCCAAGTGATTGACGTGGTCGCAGTCCTTGTCCGCACTGGTGATATCGTCCCACGGATCCGGGGCCACGAGGCCATCCGATTCATAGACGATCTTGAACTGGCCGTTCTTTTTGATCTCGCCGATATAGACGGGCTTGTGCAGATGGTGATTGCGCTCGTCCATCATCACTGGGCCGCCCGGCGAAGCAAACGTCAGCCCATAGAGCGCCGGCCGCACCTTTTCCACGTCAAAGGAACCGGCTTTTTCGACCGCACCTTTCCACAGATAGACCCCAGTATAGGCCCAGAGAATCGGATCGTCGGTGACGCGCATTAGGCCGCCGGGCAAGTCGTTGGCCTCGCAGTACTGCTTGAAGCGCTTGACGAAAGCCCGGTTTTCTTGGGTAGCGACCGATTGGAAGTAGTTCCAAGCCGCCAAGTGGCCGACCAGAAACTCGGTGTCCATGGCCCGCAGTTCGTCTTCGGCCACTGAAAAGGCCATGATCGGGCACATCGCCGAGGTCAGCCCCTGATTGGCGAATTCCTTGTAAAAGGGCACGTTGGAATCGCCGTTGATCGTGCTCAAGACCGCGGCCGTACCATCGGCGGCGAAACTCTTGATCTTCTGCACGATGGTCTGGTAATCCTGATGGTGGAAGGGCGTGTACTCCTCCATGATGTTCGCTTCGGGCACTCCTTGGTCGAGCAGGTAGGCCCGCAGGATTTTGTTGGCCGTGCGCGGGAACACGTAATCCGTGCCGAGCAGGTAGAATTTCTCGTACCCGCCGCCTTCCTCGCTCATCAGATACTGAGCCGCTGGAATCAACTGCTGGTTGGGCGTGGCCCCGGTATAGATGATGTTGCGCGAGCACTCTTCGCCCTCGTACTGAACCGGATAGAACAGCAGCCCGTTGTTTTCTTCAAAGACCGGCAACACCGACTTGCGCGACACCGAGGTCCAGCAGCCAAACACGGACGCCACCTCGTGCTCCAGCAACAGTTCCTTGGACTTTTCAGCGAACAAATCCCAGTCGGACGCCGGATCGACGACCACCGGCTCCATGTTGCGGCCCAGCACGCCGCCGTTGGAATTGATTTCCTCGACCGCCATCAGCACGGCATCGCGCAGCGACACCTCCGAGATAGCCATTGTGCCGCTGAGCGAATGCAGGACGCCTATTTTGACCGTCTCCTGCGCCCGCGCACTTGAGCACGTTAGCCCCAAGGCGACAAATGCAATCCAGAACGTACTTAGTCTTGCCATTGAATCCCTCCGAAAGTTATGGTGTTAAAGGGTTTGAACGTCTGCACCCTTATTGCAAAAAGGATACCAGCACGGCCGCTGCAGTCGCCCAGTGCGGAACGGGTAGGGAACATTTTTGGTGTTATGTCTTTATGTAACAAAGAGATACGCGATTTGTAATTTTGTTTATTTTTTTACGTAAATGGCATTTTTGGCGATTTGACCGCTTGGTTTTTCCGTTGAATGACGACAAGAATGTTGCTTTGCGAATTTACAAGAGACATATATGTCGTTTTTAGCGGCCTCGCGGTGGAACGAATCCACCATCCGCCGCACTCTGCGGCTAGGGAGAGTACTCAAAAAAGACAAAAATGTGGTGTTTCGCGGGGTTGCGGCCCAAGCGATCAATGCTTTCGGCGCAGTGGATTTTCGCCTAGGACTTGGGGGAGCGCTACGGCCGTGGCGAGCGCGTGCAAGACCTCCTCTAGATCGCCATAGGTACGCCCCAAGGCGCGGAGCGCGAGCACGCCGGGACGAGGTTCGGCGAGCGAAACCAACGTGGCCCCACTCCGCTGATCGGCGAGCAGCGGCGCGAGGATCCGGCGCAGCACTTCCTCGACAGCAGCACGCGCTGGAGCGCCGACGATAAAGGCGTTGGCGAATGCAGTGTATGGGCCAAAAGCTCCAACGCGGTCGGGGCGCTGCCGCTGGGGCTGCCAACGCAAGCGTTCAGCCAACACGAGTTCGCTTTCCAAGTAGATGGATATATTAGAGGTATAAGAGCGGTAGTGGAACCGCTCGCCGCGTGCGCCGCGGCCGGCCGTGCCGCCATCGAGCAAAATTAGCGAGGCTTTTGCGTCCAGATGCCAGACCTGCTCCTGCACAAAGGCGCTGTCGGCATAGGGCACCACCGGGTCGGGCAGCGATACTACGCAAGCACCGGCTTCAACGCGCCCGGCCAGCTCCTGCCGCGCAACCTGCCCGTCGGCGGCCTTGTACACTTTGGTAAAGGCCTGGGTGCCCAAAAAGAGCTTGGCCGCTCGGCCGCAATGCACGCGCAGCCGGACGCAGTCGCCGGCCACCAAGCCGCCGCCATAGCTCGAAAGCACGGCCGTGCTGTAATCGGCCTCGGCTTGGGGGCTGAGGATCTTCAGCGGCGCGACGGCCAAGCAGGACGTCAACCGCGACCTTCCCCGGACGCGACTCGCTGCGACGATGGACCAACCCGCGTCATCCGCGGCAAAAATGCCCGAACTCCCTCCGCGGTCCTGCAAACACATGGATTTTCCTCCGGTTGGGCGCGAAAATGTAGGGCGGCCAGAGAAGCGGGACAATTGATGCGGCGGCAGGTTGACGCTAAAATACTGTCATGCCTGTGAGCCTGTTCATTATCGCCGGCTTGCTATGCCTGTCCCTTGGCCCGGCCTCGGCCGACGACGCCATCCGCGCCCAGATCAAAGCACTCCGCGCCGCCAAAGATAGCCTGCTCAAAAGCGAGGATTCGCCGCTGCTGCCCGCCCAGCGCGCCCGCTTTGAGCCGCTCGCGTACTATCCCATTGACCTGCGCTATCGCCTGAGGGGCGAGCTGCACGTGTACGGCCGCCAGCGCATCGTCGAAATCCCCAATACCGACGGCACGACCACCGAGTTTGAGCGATTGGGGCGCTTTGTGGCGGCCTTAGGCGAGAGAAATTTTTGGCTGGAGGTGTACCGCAGCCTGCAAACCGGCGAAGCGGAAGTCTTCTTCAAGGACCTAACCAACGGGCATACCACGTATGAGGGCGGGCGCTACGCGCACCTGACGCGGGCGGACGATGGCATGTATGTCGTTGATTTCAACAACGCGTACAATCCATACTGCGCGTACAATCCCACCTATATTTGCCCGCTGCCCCCGCGACAAAACCACCTCGACTTTGCCGTAGAAGCCGGCGAGCGAATGCCCGCAGCCGCTCCCCGCTAATGCGCGCTGGGCGTTTTTTGCGTAAATTTTCAGCCCACCCTCGCCCCCTGAGCCGCATGCAAGCATTCCTCGCACGTCTCGAACAAGCCGCTGATTTGCGCGAAGTCCAATCGCTCATCGACCCCATCCTCGCTGGGGCGCGGGCTGGCGGCAAACCCGCAGAAAAGCACCGCTTCCTCCGCGCCCTGCTCTTCAACCGAGCGCTTTTGTCCAGCCTAGAGACGCCGGCCGCCATTGACGCGCTCCTAGCGGCCACCACGCCCCGCGAGTGGGACGCACTCTTCGGCGACGCGGTCGAAAAAGAGCTGCCCCAGCTACTGGTCGATTTAGTCGATGGTTTGGTCGATCTCGATCACCGCGAACTGCTGCGGCTGCGGCCGTCGCAATCCGCCAAGGCCCTGTTGCAGGTGCTCAAACGCCTCAACGCGTACCTCGAAGAATGCGATGCAGCGGTCCGCGGCATGCGCGGCATACGCGTCGCGCGCATCATGGCCGACATCTACCGGCTGCTCGCGGCTGAGTCGCGGCTCTGGCGGCGTACGCTGCCGCCCTGCTGCCTCGACAGCCCAGCCCTCGTCCAGCTCAAAGAAGCCAAGGACCTCGACGCGCTCGCCGCGGCCTACGAGGCGCGGATCAACCCGCTGCAGAGCCTGGACCTCCAGCGCAGCTTGGCCGCCCTTGACGACCGGGGCCGCACCGCTAGGCCGCGGATGCTCGAAGCGGCCTACGAGCAAACCTTTTGCATCCAAGCCCCCCTGCGCTTGGGCATCTCCAGTGCCAATGCCTCGGACAATTACCTACGCAGCAAGGAACAGGGCGGCAAGACGCTCAACATCGCCGTCAACCTGCAACAGGGCGAGCAAGAGCGCGCCCAACCGCCGTTGGAGGTTATCGCTCGGCGGCTGGCCGAACCCCAGCTCATCCTCCGCTCCCGCTCTCGGGACTTCAAGGCCGACTTTGAGGCCAACAAGCACAGCTCGGCCGCGACCGTCAGCGAGCTGTTTTTTGCCTACCGCCGCAGCGGCGACGAAGCCCTGCGCTTGGTCAAGCAAGGGCTGGTCCACGCCGGCATCGTCCGGCCCAACTCCCCGGACGTCATCCAAGACATCGCCGCCTTTACCGGCGGTGGCGGTTTGGCAATCACCACCCGTAGCAAGGTGCCCCAAGGGTCGGGGCTAGGAACCAGCGGCATTTTGTCCGCGGCCATCCTCAAAATGCTCTACCACCTCTCCGGCCACCCCTATGCCGCGCCGGTGTGCGAGTACCCCAACCTCTACGACCAAAGCCTCCTGCTCGAACAAAGCCTCGGCCTCAACAGCGGTTGGCAGGATGCGCGCGGCGCCAGCGGCGGCCCTTCGGCCATCAAGAACTTCTACGCACCCCCGACCGATGGCCTGCCCGCGCCCGAGCGCACATTCCTCACCGAGGTCGATGAGCGCTTGTTCGCCGAGCGGGTCGTGCTCTTCGACACCGGGGTCTCGCGCTCGGCTACCCGCGGCCTCAACGTCGTTCTCGATGTCTATCTGTCGCGGGATCGCCAGCGCTATGCGGCCATCCGCGAGTCACTGGCCATTCACGACGACATGGTGGCCGCGCTGGGTGCGGGCGAATACGCCGATTTGGGGCGGCTGGCCGACCGCTACTGGCAGTTGCGCTGTATCCTCGACCCCCAAGCCACCAACCACGACTTGCAACACCTGTTTGAAAACCCACAGATCACCGACCTGACCGAGGGCGGGCTCATCACCGGAGCCGGCGGCGGTGGCTTTGCGCTCCTCATCGCGGCCGAGGGGCAAGCGGCCGCGTTGCGCGTGCGGCTCGACAAGTTGCGCCAACGCGCGGCCTTTGCCAAAAGCAGCGTGGTCTCCTATCAGCTAAACGCCCAAGGTATCCAACTCACCTGAGAACAGCGCCATGGACCCCCAAAGAGAGCATCTGCTCATCGACGGCTACAACCTCATCAAATCGAGCGGGCTGTTCCAAGGCCGCGGCGACGAGCTAAAACAGGCGCGTTGTCGCTTGCAGCAGGACCTCGCCGCCTACGGCCGCCGCGCCGGCAAGGACATTACCCTGTACTACGACGGCACCCGCGCCGCGCCCCGGGCGGTCGACGCGAGCAGCCCATATCTCACCATAGAATTTTCGCGCTACCCTCAGCAGGCCGACGACCTGATCGCGCAAGCTGTGGCAAAAAAACACGGCGCCAAGTGGCTGCGGGTCATCAGCTCGGACCGCGCCGTGCAGCGCAGTGCCGCACGCCACCGGATCCGCGCGACCTGCTCGGAGGATTTTCTCGACGAACTCACCGCACCCGTGCAAGCACCGCACACCCCGGCGTCCACTTGCGACGGCACGGAAGCCCACCCGTCCCTCGACCCGGGCGAACTCGACCGCTGGGAAGCCTTGTTCCGCCGCGCCGCCGACTAGGGGCGCGGCAGCGCGAGGTCGCGCAGCACGGCCAAGCTGTGCCGCCCTTGGGGTTGGCCCGCCCGCGCCAACGCTTCGAGATGGACCTTTAGGAACCCGGCCTCAGCCGGCGTATCCACGTCGTACCAAGGCGGCAGCAGGCCGAGGGTCTGGGTCCCCAAGCGCGCTAGGGTTTGCTCCAGCACCATCCCGGTGCTCCAAGCCACGTCTTGGAATATCCGGCTATCCCCCCTTTGCCGGCCCACCAAGTAGTAGCCGCCGTCCGTGCTCGGGCCTAAGACCACTTCCCGCTCGCGCAAGAGCGCCAGCCCCTCGTCGATGTACGCGGCCGGCAGCGAAGGGCTGTCTGAGCCGATGAGCACCACTCGCTCGGCCCCCTGTGCAAAGGCCCACTGCATCAGGGCCTCCATCCGCTGCCCTAGGTCGGCTTCCATCTGCGGCACGTACTCGAAGCGGCCAATCCGGGCCAGCAGGGTGCGCAGGGCGTTTTCGGCATGGGCCGGGGCAAAGGCCACGACCTTGGCGTCGGCCTCGGTCGCAGCGAGCGCCGTGGCGCAATCGAGCAGCAGGGCCTCGTACAGGCGGGCGGCTTGGGAGGCGCTCAGATGGCTGTGGAGCCGGGTTTTGACCGCTCCGGGGGCTGGTTTTTTGGCAAAGAGTACCGCGCAGGTAGGCATTCGCTCCTCCCTTGTCTATCGTCGGCCAACCGCGTATTTTCTGCACTATAATTCGCGGCAACCCTTCACAACCACAAAATCGACCGAGGAGCTCATGGCCCAAGTCAACATCGTCCGCCACAACCCCATCGCCATCTTTTCCAACCCCACAGAAGTACTCATCACCGACGACAACGGCCACGTCGTGCGCCTCGTTGAGCCTTCGGGCAACGTCGGCACCCAATACGCCAACGACGTCGGCTCGGAGTGGTTCGGCACCATCGAAAACCTCAACCAAGGGCTCAAAATTTGCGGCGTCCACTGGTCTGACGTGTACAAGACCGACGTCTTGTGGACCACCCCTTCGGCCGACCGCGACGCCTGCGACCAGCGCAAAAACGACTTCAACGCCTGCTACGGGGCCATGCTCGCGGCTGTCACCGGCGGCCCCCTGCGCTCCAACCGCATGGCCCGCTTCACCCACCCCGAAGGCTTCCCGGATCCGGCCGCGCTCTTCGAGGTCCAAATCAAGGCCTGCGCGGGCGAGACCGTCGCGGTCCGCAACGGCACCATCGACTACGGCACGTGGGTCGATCACCAGCCTTCGGGCGCGTCGGTCCTGCACCAGCGCGGCGGCGAAACGATCACCACGCTCGGCTCCGACTTGGCCGAAGAAATGCGCTTCATCCTCGACGAGCAATACGCCAAGCCCTTTGCCGAACAAGGCATTGACTTCAAAAAGCAGACCGTGTTTATGGAGATCCTCGTGGCCGTAGATGACGCTCCAGACCAAACGTGGGAGCGCGTCGAGACCACCCGCCAAGTCTTTGCCGAGTACTACGGCGACGACCGCCCGGCCGGCTTGATTTACCCGGTGTCGCGGATACCCAATCTCGACGGGATCATCGAGCCGCAGCCGCGCGTGGTGTCGGGCGAAGTCGAGATCGTGCGCTCCGGCCAGCTCGAGGACGGCTTCTCCACTTGGGCGGGCTTGCGCCACCACGGCGTGCGCGAAGTCCACCTCTCGGCCGTTGGCGGTCGCGAGGCCGGCGAGCAGCTCGGCACGCTCGATGCCCGCATCCGGGAAGCCGGCGGTGCCGGTCTCAAAGAGGACGGCGTCTTCAACAACGCGTACATCGTCGCCGGGGCCGACTCCGCGCAAAATCGCGCCGCGCTGGCCGCCTTCAACGAGTCCTTCAGCGCGTACTACGCCGGCACCGCCCCGGCCGGCCGCACCGCCCAGTTTATCGGCGGCATCCAGCGGGAAGGCCATCAGAGCGGCATCTCCTCCCGTGCGATCTTCGCCGAGTAAGCCCGTGCTCAGTGCTGCCCACATCATCGCCGCCCTCGACCGGCACGGCGTCACGCACGTGCTCGGCGTCCCCGACAATGGCTCGTGCGCCCTGTACGAGCGCCTGTGGGACCACGACACCATCGAAGTGATCTTCACCAGCCGCGAGGGCGAAGCATTCGGCTTGGCCTCCGGCCTGTATTTGGGCGGCGCCCATCCGCTGGTGCTGATCCAGAACACGGGCTTTTTGGAGGCCGGCGACGCCTTCCGCGGCACGGCCTACAACATGGGCATTCCCCTGGTCATGCTCGTCGGCTATCGCGGCTATGCGACCATGGCCCCGGGAGCACCCCGGGTCGATACGGCCGCCACCTTTTTCGAGCCGACCCTCAAGGCTTGGAACATCCCCTACACCGCCATGCACACGGATGGCGATAGCGGCCAGCTCGACGCCGCTTTTGCCCAAGCCCAAGCAACCTCGTTGCCCACCGCTGTGTTGCTGGTCGCGGAGACTGCGTGAGATGCTCGACAAATACACCTGCCTCAAAAAACTGGCCGCCCAGCGCACGGACGAAGTCGTGGTCACCACCATGAGCGTGGCCATGCCTTGGGCCGCGCACTCCGACGGCCCGCTCGACTTTGCCCACGTCGAAAGCGCCATGGGCCACGCGGCCGATTTTGCGCTGGGCGTGGCCCTTGCCCAGCCCGACCGCCGGGTCTTGTGCCTCAACGGCGACGGCAGCACGCTCATGTCGCTGGGCGTCCTCGTCACCTTGGCCCAGTGCCCGGCCCCGAATCTAACCCTCGTCATCACGGAAAACGGCACGTACGAAGTAACCGGCAGCCAGCCCGTGCCCGGCGCGGCCTTTATCGACTACGAGCAAATCTGCCGCGGGGCCGGCCTCCAGCGCGTCTATACCATCGACACCGCCGCCGCCTTCGACGCCCAGCTCGACCGGCACTTTGCGGAAGAAGGCCCGGTCGTCTTTATCTGGAAAATCGCCCCGGCGACCGAGCCGGTGCCCAAACCGGCCCGCCCCATTCTCGAGCGCGCCCAGCGTTTGCGCGCGGCCTTGGTCGGCGAGGGATAGAGGTACGCACCGTGCAACTACCGCAAATGGCCCCGGTCGAGCAGCGCTTTGCCCGCGACTCGCTCGCGGACGTGGCTGGCGAGGTGCGCCGCCAGCTAGCGCACGCCGGGCTCGCCGACGCCAGCGCCCCCGGCGCCCGGATTGCCGTCACCGGCGGCAGCCGGGGCATCGCCAATATCCCGCTCATCACCCGCACCGTCGTCGATTGCGTCAAGGAGGCTGGTGGCGCGCCCTTCTTGCTGCCGGCGATGGGCAGCCACGGCGGCGCCACGGCCGAGGGCCAAAAGCAGGTGCTGGCCGGTTACGGGCTCGACGCCGAAAGCATGGGCTGCCCGGTCGAGGCGACCATGGACGTCGTCGAGGTGGGCCAACTCAGCGACGGCACTCCGGTGCTGCTCAACCGGCTCGCGACCGAAGCCGATGGCGTGGTGCTCATCAACCGCGTCAAGCCGCACACCTCCTTCCGCGGCCAGTTTGAAAGCGGCCTGATGAAGATGATGACCATTGGCTTGGGCAGCCATCGCGGCGCGACCATCGCCCACGCCGGAGGAGCCGACAGCCTCGCCCGCCTGATTCCGGCTTGGGGCCGCTGCATCCTCGACCAAGCACCGATCCTTCTCGGGGTGGCCCTCGTGGAAAACGCTTATGAAGAGACCCTCCGCGTTGAGGCCCTGCAACCCGGGCAGTTCCAAAGCCGCGAGCCCCAGCTTTTGGAGGAAGCGCGGCGCGCCATGCCCCGCATCTTAGCCCAAGGCATCGATCTGCTAATCATCGATCAAATTGGCAAGAACATCTCGGGCACGGGCATGGACACCAACGTCGTCGGCCGCATGCTCCTCCCCGGGGTCAAGGAGCCGGAGGTGCCGGGCACGGCTCGCATCGTGGTGCTCGACCTGACCGACGAAACCCACGGCAACGCCAACGGCGTCGGCCTCGCCGACATCATCACCCGCCGCCTGTACGAGCGCATCGACTTCAAGTCCACGTACGCCAACGCATTGACCACCACCTTCCTCAATCGCGCGTACGTCCCGGTCGTCATGGAAACCGACCGCGCCGCCATTGAGGCCGCGCTGGCCGTGCAAAACCTCGCTCGCCCCGAACAGGCGCGCATCGTCCGCATCAAAAACACGCTCGACCTCGGCCACATTCACCTATCCGCCAGCCTGCTGCGAGAATGCGGCGACCATCCCGATTTAGCGCAAACCGGCGCACTGGCCGAGATGGCTTTTGACGGCGCAGGGCGCTTGCGCTAAGTCGCGGCTAACCCGAGTTCACGATCCATGCGCGGCCCAAATTGTCAGAAGGAGTTCTTCGCCACCGATCATTCGATACTCCGGCGTCTTCCCGGAGAGTTGCTCGCTGTTGTCCAAGATGACGCTTACACCTTCGCCCCGCCGGTCCATCAGGGTCGAGCGATCAGTGGTCAGCCAAGGTCGATCCGGGACCGGAATTTTGGCCAGTAAGCTCGTGACCACTTCGTTTCTCGTAGCTTGGATATCGCTTAGAGCTTCTACGGACATGGAATTCGGGATCGAACCGGGAGAATAAAGTTCTAGGCGATCCTCAAAAAGTCGCATCCGAATTTTCGAGCTGTAGATTGAGTAATCGCGATGCGCTACTGCGTTGACGACTGCTTCAAAGACCGCCGACATATCGAACTGCGGTCTGTCCGATCTCCCCATGTTCTTGAAAGCTGCTGTCTTCATGTTCTTTGCGACGAACCGGCAAGCGTCCTCAATTTGCTGATCTAAGGGGCCGACCAGATCTTCCGCATCGATTTGGTACGGATCGTCCGATCCCGCCCTAATTCTTGTTCCTCGATAGGCCACCGCTTGGATGTATGCATTAGGCAACCAAGGTCGCGCATCGGATGTGCCGATCAGTACGCCGGCTACGGTGGGTCTGAGTTCACCTTTTTCGTCCGAGCGCACCATGTGCAAATTGGACAAGAAGCGCCGAAGGTCTCTGGCCGATCGGGTGGTGCGAAATCGTTCAAATAGATCGGGCTGCAAATCGTTCAGCGTACTTCCGGTAACGACATCTTCGTCGAAGCGAATCATTCGCGTCTGCGAACGCTGCGATATTAACCGGGCGATATATTCGGTCGACATGCGACGTTTCTCGCTGCCGATTCGGTAAATAAACCCTCCGGGGCTTTGGTGGACGAACAAACTTTGGGCCACATCAATTTTGATGACGGCTACATCCCCGCCGGTTGTTGGCAGCCAGAGGCGCTCTATTACGGGTGCCAGCGGTGGCTCGATCGCATCGCGGCAAATCTCGCGTACGGCAAGCTCGGCTCTACTGAGGTCGCTGAGAGCGATACCCAGAATCTCACGCGGTGTGTCTTGGACGCCTAGGACGAGGACGCCGCCGTGACTGTTGGCGAAGGACGCCAACTCATCGGCGAGGTCTTCTCTCCTTGGGCCGCGGATTTTGCCTCCGGCAAAGCGCACCTCCTTCAGTTCGAGAAAGCTGTCTTCGCCTAGGTGGATCTTCTCTAGTAGTTCTTCGCGTGTTTCAAACATCTCAGCTTTCTCGTCCCAAGCGTTCCCAGCGCCGAGCGAACGCCTCTCGTCCGCCCTCCATGACCCGGCAGACTTCTTCACGGACTGCTTTTTCCTGTAGGGCACCGTGCTCAATGACTCTGCATTGACCGCCACTAAAATTGAAGGCATGGACCATTTCCGCGTCTCCGTTGATCATCACGTTGGGGTTGTGGGTGACTATGATCAGTTGTCGCCGCAATTTGTTCTCGCGAATCTGTCGTACGACCAAGTCGTAAATCAGGTGATTGTCCAGATCGTCCTCGGGCTGATCCAATACAAGGGGCTCATCGCCGAATGCAAGCAGGAATGCCAGTAGTGCGGCTGAACGCTGTCCTTGCGAGCCTTGGGTGATGGACGTCCAATCGCTGCCGTCCCCTTGGCGGCTGTACTCAATCCGCAGGTCGTCCTCTGGAAACCAGCACTGGATGTAATCGGTGAACTCCAGCTTCTCGTGCTTGCGTTCAAGGTAGTTGCGAAATTGGCCGCGGAAGTTAGGGCAGATTTCTATCAGGCGTCGTTTCGCATCCTCTAGCTTCACTTCGCGATTTTCGTCCTGCGCGATGTCAAAGGCCAAGCCGCCAACGGGTTTGCCATCTTTCTCTCGCAGAATGTCGTATTCAAAACGATCATCTGGCACCTCGATAATTCTACGTAGGCTGTGCTCGATATGACGAGGCTCAAAGCCGAATCCGACGACCTCAATTTTCACAAAGGGGTTGGTCTCCAGCGTTTTCGCAACAAACTCGGCACGCTTTCGAGTGATGGCCTTACGCGCTTCAAGCACTCGTTGCCACTGGTTTTTGTTCTCCTCGTCAAGGCGATCCCAATCCTGATTCAACAAGTCGAGTTGCTTCAGTTGCGCTTCGAGGTTCTGGCGCTCCTGTTCTAACCGCCCAAAGGCTTGCGGATCGGTCACTCCCTGATCGGCGAGCACCGCTTGAAGATCCTTGTAGTCCGATCCGGCCTTCTCGGCACGCTGTTGCCACTGGCTGAATCTTTCGTCCTTTTGCCACTCCTGCACCTTGTCCGTAAATGTGTCGGCACTACGAGTGAGTGCCTCTTGCATTGCCGCCACGAGCCGCTCGGCTTCGCTCCTCCAAGCGAGAGCATCGCTGTCCTGTGCGGCATTGAAGACACCATCTGGCCAGTCGTCGAGAAGCAAGTCCTCGGCCAACGCCGTGACGCGTCCGGGCATTTCTCGCAATTGTTCCGCAGTCGTATCGATCTCCCGGCGTTGACGCAGTGCCTGTTGATGAGCCTTCAGGACTTCAGCGTGATGTGATTGTGTGAACGTTGCGAGCTTGCGGGTCAAATCTGCGAGCCTGCGTTCCAACTCTGGTCGCCTAGCTAACTTTTCCTCCAGTTCGCGCAGCCTAGCTCGCTGCGCTAAATAGGAGGTCTTCGTCTCGTCAAAGGCGCGATGTAACTTGGCCACATCAGCCGCGTCGTCAATGACATCGAGCAAAGCCTGCCGATTCTCTCCGGCCATGGCCGCAATCTGGCCCTGCGAAAGCAGCCGGATTGGGAAACGCTCGGAGTTCACCGCTTGGCTTGCAGTGGGCTGCCACTGGCCGTCCGTGTCTCGTTCTTCGACAACCGTCTTTTGTCCATCGTGTCGCCAACGTAAGATGTGCTCTACCTCGTCGCGCATCAGC
The DNA here is from genome assembly GCA_965242865.1 of Candidatus Latescibacterota bacterium. Taxonomy (GTDB): domain Bacteria; phylum Latescibacterota; class UBA2968; order UBA8231; family UBA8231. Next base: position 443,745 of record CBDETK010000013.1, on the reverse strand, counting down.
TCCACGCGAATTTCCGTGTCATCGCGCAACCCACCATCCCCGCTGCGTCCCTTGACAGATTGGGAAAAACTTCTGAACTGGCGATAGGGCTCTGTTTTTTCGCCCAAATGCTGTAACTCTTTATCGCGCCGATAGGCAAGGCGCAACGCATGAACAATTGTGGACTTGCCGGTTCCGCGCCCGCCAATCAGCGCGTTGTAGTACGGTGTGAGGACAAGTCGTGTCGTGGTCCTTACACCCATAAATCGAGCAGACTCGACCGCAACGCTGGTGATGAAGTGCGTGGGCTTCTGGAATGGGTCGAACTCCCCCTCGTCGTCGCTCCGTCGAATCGAGATTTCGTTGCCATCTAAGAGCGCGAGACGCAGCCCTTCCAATGTAGGTTTTGCCATCTTGACCCAAGTGAAACGGGATCCGTGAATACCCGTTCCTTGGAAGCTGTGGCAGTCGCTACCGAGCACCCGCGTCAGTTTTTTGGCTTGTTTCTCAACATACTTAGGAAGAAGTTTCGCCATGTCTTCCCACTCCATCGCCAGTAGATATTCAGTGTCAAGCACTTGGCGAACCGTGTTGGCGTCGAGTTGGAGTTTACGGGTATCTGTACGTACAGCGAGAAGGCCCTTGCCGTTGCCATTTTCACCTTGTCGGTCGGCATGGGCTGGGATCGGAATGCCTCCGGCGTCCCTAATTTCACAGACCACCTCGGCGGCACCCTTGTGGGTCACTCCGTCGCTGGATCCTTTGGTTCCGTCGTAACCCACCTGCCCCAGCAATTTATCGATGTCGCTTGTAGTGGTATCGGGATCTAGGATGGCGAGCAGGTGGAATCCCCCCTGTACCGAAATCTCGACCCCCGGAAATAGCGTCAGTTCTCGAAACCCTTCCGGTGGCGATCCCTCATCGGCTTGCCCCTTCATCGCCTCGTAAGCTGCTTTAAGGCGATCAACCCAAGCACCGCTATTGTGGTCCGTGATTGCCACACAATCGATTTCGGCGGCCATGTATCGGAGCAGCCATGATTCAGGGGATGGGGCGTCACCCGATCGAGCCCAGTAGGTATCAACGGACGCCGGCGTATGCGTGTGGAAGTCGAACTTCCACCAACGCGACCCGGGATAAGGCCAATTTTGCTGTGTGCTTGTCATCGTCATGCGCCCTCCGCCCGGTCTCGGGCCGTGAGTTTCTGCTCTTTGGTCCAATGCACATTGCCGTTGTTCCAGAACCATGGGAACTGATCTTGCCGCGGTCCTTTTTCCAATGGATGTTCGGCGCGGCGCGTGTTGTACTTGAAGGAGGAGGTCGCGGGTACGCGGGTAACGCGATTCTGGCTCGGCCCTCTACAACGCTCTGCGGTATCGCTGCGCGGGGATTTTTAGCTGATCACGGTATTTGGCCACTGTTCGCCGCGCAATTTTCAACCCGCCCTTGTTCAACTCCTCGACGAGCTGTTGATCCGAAAGCGGCTGGACTTTGTCCTCGGCGGCGACGAGCTGGGAAATTTTCTCCTTCACCGAGCGCACCGACACTGCTTCGCCCTCGTCTGTGTTGAGCTTGTTGTCGAAGAAGTACTTCAGCTCAAAAACCCCGTGCGGCGTCTGCATGTACTTGCCGTTGCTGACGCGGCTAATCGTCGAGACGTGCATTCCGATCGCGTCAGCCAAGTCCTGCAAGACCATGGGCCGCAGCCGCGTCGGCCCCTCCTCGAAAAAGGGCAACTGCGCCTGCAATAGGTAATTGGCCACCTTGAGCATGGTGGTGCGGCGCTGGTCGATGGCGTTGATGAACCAGCGGGCGTCGTCGAGGTTTTTGGCCACGTAGTCGTCGGCCGCGTCCTTGATGTCGCCGCGGGAGTTGTTGAGCAGATGCAGGTACGCCGCGTTGATCTTTATGGACGGCACAGACCCGTCGGCCAGCGCTGCAACCCACTCCGCGCCAATTTTTTGGACGATCAAGTCCGGCGTGATGTACGACACCTCGGTATCGAGCGCCAAGAGCTTGTTAGGGTCGCTGCTCGCCGACAGGTTCGGCTGCGGCTGTAATTGCTCGATTACTTGCGCAACCTCTTTGAGCTTCTCGTCGGAGATGCCCAAGGCGCGGGTAATGCGCCGCAGACGCCGCCGGGCCAAGTCCTCTAAGTGGTCGCGCACCACCCGTAGGGCCAGCTTGCTGAGCGGGTCGTCGAGCCGGCGCAACTGGATCATCAGGCACTCGCGCAAATCGCGGGCGCCGACCCCGGGCGGGTCAAACGTCTGAATGACGCGCAGCACCTTTTGCACGGCCGCGGCTTCAATTTTTAGACCTGCGGCGATCTCGGCGGCCGAGCAGCCCACGTACCCGCGCTCGTCGATATTGCCCAAGATGTACTCGGCAATGACGCGCTCTTCCGGCCCCAAGTCGCTGAACAACACCTGCTCGTAAAGCGGCTCTAAGAGGGGGGGCATCGCGGTGATGCGGTTGGCCTGTGGCTCGCGATTGGCCTCCCAGTTGGGATCGTACTCCGTGCGCTCGGTATTGTACGCGCCGGCGTCGAACTGGTCGCTGAGCACCGCGTCCCAATGGACCTCCTCCGGGTCCTCGGGCAGTTCCTCCTCGGCCGCGATCCCCTCCTCCTGCTCGCGCCGTTCCTCGTCCCATTCTTCGCGTATATCAAAGTCCTCTTCGAGCAAGGGATTGAGTTCGACCTGCTGCTTGACCTCCTGCACCAAATCAAAGGTGGACATCTGCAACACCCGCAGCGATTGGATTAGCTGCGGGGCCAGCTTTTGCTGGAGGCGCAAGCTGTTATTTGGCTCGGCGCGAAACATCGGATAAATTCAAGCCCGTGCAGAGAGAAAAGTCAAGGTGCAAGCGCGGCGCACGCCTACCGATTGACCCGCCAGCTAAAGCGCTCGCCGAGGTAGATGCGCCGCACCTGTTCGTTGGCAATGAGCTCCTCGGCCGTGCCCGCCGTTAAAATTTTGCCATCCACGAGGATATAGGCCCGATCGGCGATCTCCAAGGTCTCGCGGACGTTGTGATCGGTAATCAACACGCCGAGGCCCCGGCTTCTCAGCTCGGCGATGATGTTTTGGATGTCTTCGACCGTGCGCGGATCAATGCCGGCAAAAGGCTCGTCGAGGAGCATGTAGTGCGGCTCGCAGGCTAAGGCCCGGGCGATTTCGACGCGGCGCGTCTCGCCGCCGGAAAGCGTATCCGCGCGTTGGTCGGCTCGTGCGAGCAAGTGTAGCTCGGTCAGGAGCTGCCGTTGGTGCGCGGCGATGCGCGCTTTGGTGACCCCGCGCACTTCCAATACGGCGCGGATGTTGTCGGCCACGCTCAGCTTGCGAAAAATGGAAGTCTCCTGCGGCAGGTAGCCAATGCCGAGTTGGGCGCGGCGATACATGGGCAGCCCGGTAATGTCCGCATCGTCGAGCACGATGTGCCCCCCGTCCGGGGCGGCAAAGCCGACGATGCTGTGAAAGGTCGTGGTCTTGCCCGCGCCATTGGGCCCCAACAGGCCGACGACCTCCCCTGGCTCGACGCGGATGCTGACCTCGTCGACGACGGCCCGCCCCCCGTAGTACTTGCTCAATGCGCGCGTTTCTAGGGCCATGTTACGGCTCCTCGGCCGGCGGATAGTAGCGGCCTTCAATGTCCGGGCCGACGCCCACCTCGGTCAGCACCCCATCGGCAAAGCGAATGTCCAATTCGGCACCGGCGACCTCGTTGACGGAGACCGCGTCGTCCTCTTGCAGCCGCGAGACCAGCTCGGCCGCGCCCGTTACCAAGGCCCGGCGCAATCCGGTCGAGTCAAAGTACAGGGTCATCTGCTGCCCGCGAAAGCGATTGATCGCTTCGTCGTCGGCTCGGCCGTGCGTCACGTCGGCCTCGGCCCGCACCTCAACCCGCTCCAAGCGCCCATCGGCCATAAAGACTTGCCCGTCCCGCCCCTCAATATAGCTGTGGCGGTCGCCGACCTCGATTTCACCGTGCACGGGGCCGGGTATGGCGATCCATTCGACTCGGTTGTCGGCCAAGGCGACGACCATGGAGTCGGCCATCAACCGGCTGTGGTACGTGCGCTCGTCGTCTCGCTCGTCCAACACCACGCCTTCGGCCACCTGTACCCGCGTGGAATCCGCTTGGTACGCACCGCGCTCGGCCGCGATCTCCAGCCCATCGGCGCGTAGGGCAAACCCGCCGGTTCCGGCCAACCGACCCTGCGCGAGATCGAAGCGCAACACCGGGGCCGAGAGGGCGACGTCGTGCCGACGCAGCGAGGCCCCCCCTCGCACCCACCCGGCCTCCTGCTCCAAGTCGAGAGCGAGCGAATCGCCGGCGAGCGAGCCAGCCAATTCAGGGGCTTTGAGCGCAATCGCACCCTCGGCTTGGACTTGGCCGGGGCGCGTATAGCGAAGGGTTTGGGCCGTCAGCACACGTTCCCCGGCGCGCAAGACCACCCCGCCTTGCGCTGTGAGCGTGCGCTCGGAGCGCGCATAAATCAACTGACTGGCCTCGATCTGCCGCTCGCCCTGCACAAAGGTCGCCGGCGCCCCGCGGGCCTGCCATTGCGTTGCGCTGCGGTCCTCCGCGACCTCGTCGGCCCGCAACTCGGCCTCCTCCTCTCGGTAGCAGACCGCGCCCCGCGCCACCAGCCGCTGCCTTTGTGCATCCACCGCGACCTCGTCGGCCGCAAACTGAGTTAGCGAGTCAGTGCCCTCAACCCCGCCGCTGAGGTCGAAGCGGCCGCTTTGGGGGAGGAATGCGGCGTGCGGCCCGGTCAATTGCACTCCGTCGTAGCGCACCTCCACGCTGTCGTAGGCGATCTCCTGTACCCCGGCGACGCGCCGGCTTTCCTCGCGCTTGGCGCGCACCTCCACGACTGCGCCGTCCCGGCCGCGCCAGCGGCCCTCAACGGCTTCCAAGGACCACGCATCCACGGCGAAATTGCTCGTGAGATTGCGGCCCCTCTCTTGGCCCTCGTCGAGCTCCACCTGCACGGCGCCCGGAACGCGCAACTGCTCGTGCGCGCCATCCCACACTAGGGTGTCGGCCTGCATCGCTAGGCCATCCCCAGCGCGCAACACCACGCCGCCAGCCAAACCAAAGCGGTCGCGCTGGTGTTCTAGCACCAAGCGCTCGGCCCGCAGCGTTGAACCGGCTTCGCTCCCGCGCAAGGCAACCTCTACGCCGCCGGTGGCGATGACGTGCTGAGACTTGGAAAATTCGCGCCAGTAAGCGGCGCGGATCTGGATGCGATGGCCGGGCCGTCCCAGCTCGATGTGCGCGTCCCATGCTTCCCCATCGACGGCGGGGATCTGCAGCGGCTCTTCCGGGGGGGCTTCCGCGCCGCAGGCCCAGAGCATGGCCCCGCAGCAAACGCGAAAAAGCCGCGCTCCCCTCGGGAAAGCGCGGCCCTCTGAGGCGATTGTACCGCCCATCCGATTAGGAGGCCGCGGCCTGCTCCTCCGCATGGCTGGCAACCTCCTGTTGGTAGGCCAATGCAGCCTCGACAAACCCGGCAAACAAGGGCGAGGGATTGTCCATCCGCGACTTGAACTCGGGATGGGCTTGGGTGGCGATGAAGAAGCGGTGCTCGGGCAGCTCGATAAATTCCATTAAGCGGGTGCCATCGACGCGGCGGTGATACCCGGAAAAGACCAGTCCCTCCTCCTCGAGGAGCTCGATGAAGCGGGGCGCGACCTCGTAGCGATGGCGGTGGCGCTCTAAGGCCACTTTGTCGCGCTCCAGCATGACCAAGCCCACGCGGAAGGCTTGGTCGGGATTGGCCAGCAGTTGCTCGATGCGACGGGCGTCTTCGCGGAGGCGGCCCGAGGCCGCGTAGAGCTGGAGGACGCGGCTGTCGTTTTTGAACACGGCCGCGTAGGCCCCCAAGCGCATGCTGCCGCCGTAGCGATTTTCCGCTAGAAGGTCTTTCTGGGCTTGTTGGGCGCAGATGACCTGCCACTCGGAATCGGCATCGAACTCTTCGGAAGTGGCCTCGGCGATTCCAGCGACGTGGCGGGCGAATTCGATCACCGCGAGCTGCAAGCCGTAGCACAGGCCCAAATAGGGGATGTCGCGCTCGCGGGCGTAGCGAATGGCCGCGAGTACGCCTTCGGCCCCGCCGGCGCCAAAGGCCCCGGGGACGATGATGCCGTCGAAGCCGTCGAGCTGGGCTAGCTCCATTGTGCCGCGCTCAAACTGGTGGCCGTCGATCCAAGTGATCTCGACCTGTGCATCCGCTGCCACGCCAGCGTGCAGCAGCGATTGATTGACCGAAATGTACGAATCCGTGAGCTGAAAATCGCCCGTGCCCACGTACTTGCCGACCATGGCCACGCGGACGCGCTGGCGCGGCTGCCGACTGCGCTGGACTAGTTCGCGCCAAGGCCGCCAATCTGGAGTCTTTTTGGGCGTACAGCCGAGCCGGCTGAGGATTTTTGCGCCCAGCCCTTCTTCTTCCAAAACCAGCGGGATGTTGTAAATGGTCTCTGAGTCCGGGGCCGAAATGATGTGGTCGTTGGGCACGTTGGCGCCGATCTGGATCTTTTTCTTGCGCACCTCGTCGGTGGCGGTCTCGGCGCGACAGACGATGAAATCGGGGAAAATGCCGTGCTCGCTGAGCATGCGAATGGCCTGCTGGGTGGGCTTGGTCTTCATCTCGCCGACGTGCGGCGGTATCGGGAGATAGGTAATCAGGGCGTGGGCAAAGTGCTCCTTGCCCAAGTCGCGTTCCAAGGTCTTGACGGCGAAGAGGAACGGCTCGTTCTCGTAGTCGCCGACGATGCCGCCGATCTCGACCAGCACGATGTCGTAGCCGGCGCCCGCCTCCTGCAAGCGGCTGGTGATCTCATCCGTAATGTGGGGGATTGGCTGCACGGTCTCGCCGAGGTACTCGCCGCGCCGCTCGCGCTCGATGACCGCGTGATAAATCTGCCCGGTGGTCAGGTTGTTGGAACGCGGCAGATCCAACCCCAAGAAGCGCTCGTAATTGCCCAAGTCTTGATCTATTTCGCCGCCGTCGTCCGTCACCCACACCTCGCCGTGCTCGGTGGGCCGCATGGTGCCGGCGTCGTAGTTGATGTACGGATCGATTTTGACGGCTGTGGTGCTGTACCCGTATTGCTGCAGGATCTTGCCGATGGAAGCGGTGGTCAGGCCCTTGCCTACCCCGCTGATCACGCCGCCGGTCACGACGACGTATTTGGGGCCTTTGTATTCTTCGGCCACGGTGGCGCGCTCCTTATCCGGCGTCAATCGATGATTCTCGGAACCTTGAAGTAATCCCCTTGGCGCTGCGGGGCGGCCGCGGCGATTTCGGCCGCGGCGGGAGAGGGCGTTGCCTCGTCGCGGCGAAAGGCGTTGGCGAGGGGCAGGATGTGGGACGTAGGCTCTACGCCAGCGGTGTCTAGCTCGTTGAGCGTGTCCATGTACTGCAAGATGCGGTTGAGCTCCTTGGCCAGCCTTTCCTCCGCGGCCGGCGAAAAGCGCAACCGCGCCAACTCGGCGACCTCGTGGACATCTTTTGTAGTAACCGCCATGATGAACGTTGATTTTGATTGATGGAGTAAAAGCAAAAAAAGACGGGGCTGGCTGCGCCGACCCCTTCCGCCCCGCAAAACAGGGTTAAATATCACGCATCGCCAAAAGTGGCGCAAGGGCTTGTAGCGCGCCCGCTCAATGCCTATACTTTGCCGCACGACAGTGGCTCCCCCAAGCCATTTCGCACTCCCCTAGCATTGCCCGCCCCTCACCTTCTCCCCAGCGGAGCGCGCCCTCCCCAGCGCCCGGCAGGAGCTCAACCGTGCGCCTCAATCAACTCGAGATTTTCGGTTTTAAGTCCTTTGCCCAAAAAATCGTCATTCCCTTTGAGCCGGGCATTACGGCCATCGTCGGCCCCAACGGCTGCGGCAAGTCCAACGTGGTGGAGGCCATCCGCTGGGTTTTAGGCGAACAGCGCGCCGGCGCTTTCCGCAGCCAGCGCATGGAGGACGTGATATTTGCCGGCACCCGCCAGCGCAAGGCCCTCGGCATGGCCGAAGTCGCGCTAAAAATCGCCAACCGCGATAACGCGCTGCCCATCGAATTCGCCGAGGTCGTGCTCACCCGACGGCTTTTCCGCTCCGGCGAAAGCGATTATCTCCTCAACAAAATCCCCTGTCGCCTCTTAGACATCACCAACCTGCTCATGGACACCGGCTTGGGCCAAGGCGCTTATGCCGTAATGGAGCAGGGCATGGTCGATGAAATCATCAGCGACAAGACCGACAACCGCCGCCGCATCCTCGAAGAGGCCGCCGGCATCACCAAGTACAAAGTTCAGCGGCGCTCCACCTGGAACCGCATTGAGGCTGCCCAAGCCGATTTACAGCGGATTGAGGACATCATCGTCGAGGTCAAGCGCCAAGTGGACCATCTCGGCCGCCAAGTTGGCCGGGCGCGCCGCTACCGCGAGCTCAAAGAGGAGCTCGACCAGCTCGATGTGCGCTTGGGCCGCCAGCGTTTCTTCGCCCTCAGCGCCCAAATCTCCCCCCTGCAAGACGAATTTGCCGCCCTCAGCCAAGCCACCGAAGCCGGCTATACCCGCTTTACCGCCCGCGAGGCCGAGCTCGAAAAGGTGCGCCTCGCGCTGACCGAAGCCGAGAAGGCCATGCAGCAAGCCGGCCTCGAACTCAATCGCCGCATCGAGGCCATCCACGAGCGCGAACAGCTCCTCGTCGCCGTGCGCGAGCGGGGCGAGGCGGCCGAACAAATCCGCGAGCGCACGGCCCGTGAACACGCGGATTACAAAAGCCAGCTCGAAGCCGTGCAGCAGCAGCGCCGCGACAATACCGCGCACCGCGACCAAGTGCGGACCGCCTTTGTGCGCGTAGAGCGCGCCTTGCAGGAACACCAGCAGCGCGCCGCTCAGGCCGAAGAGGAATACAACCGCTACCGCGCCGAGTTGGCCCAACGCCAGCGCGGGCGCATGGAGCACCTGCGCCAAGGCGGCGAAATAAGCCGGGCACTCGAGCGTCATCAGGCCGAGCGCGACGCGCTCGACGAGCGCGTCGTTGCCATGCGCGGCGAAGAGTCCACGGTCGTGGCCGAGCGCGACCAAGCCCTGCAAGCGGCGGCCGAAGCCGAAGCCGCCCTAGCCGCAACTCGGCAGCAACTATCCCGCTGCCAGCACCAGCGCACCGCGGCCCGCGCCGAGCGCGACCAAATCGAGCAGGACCTCCGCGAACTCGGCGTCCAACGCGACGGGGCGCGGCGCGCGGCCGAGGCCAACCAAGCGCGGCTCCAAGCCCTCGAAAAAGTTCGCGCCGGCTACGAAGGCTATCAGAGTGGGGTGCGGACCTTGATGCTTGAATCGCCGCATACGGCCCTGTTCCGCGGCGTCCTCGGCGACCTAGTCGAAGTCGAACCCGCCCGCGCCCGGGCGGTCGAGGTCGCTCTCGGCGAGGCCCTTCAGGCGCTGATCGCCCATTCGGACCGCGGCTTGCTCAAAGGCATTGCCCATCTCCGGGCGCGTTCTGGGCGCGTCGGCATCCTCTCGCTAGAGGCCCCTCCGCGCCCCCTCGGCCCGGTTTTGGTCCCCGACCCCATGCCCGGGCTGCACGGCCCGCTGCTCAATTGCGTGCGGCCCGACGCCTCCATCGCCCCACTGATCGCCGGCCTCTTGCACAACACCTTTCTCGTTGACGACCTGCAAACCGCGCTGGCCCTGACGCGCCGCTATCCGAGTGCGTACATGCGCTGTGTCACAATGGACGGCGAAGCCATCGATCTGTTTGGCCTCGCCTCGGGCGGCCAGAGCCAAGCCGAGGATTCGGGAGTCCTCGGGCGCGGCCGGGAAATCCGCGCCCTGCGCTCGCTCGTGGCTCACCAAACCGCGCGCCATGCGGCCTTAGGCCCCCGACTCGACGCGCTCACCGAGCACCTCGACGCGCTCGCCCACCGCCTAGAGACCTTGGCCGCCGAGAGCGAAACGGAGCGAGCCAACGAGCGCGAGCAGGCCCACCAACACCAACGCGCCGGCGCGGACGCCGAGCGACTGGCCGCCCGCCTCGAGCAGCTCCACAGCGAGAGCACCCGCTTGGCCCAGCGCCGCCAAGCCCTCGACCAAAGCATTGCCGAACGAGCCGAGCGCCTGCGCCACAACGAGGCCGCAAGCACCCGCCTCAGCGAGGAAAGCAGTGCCTTGGAAGAGGAGCTCAAGCAGAGCGAAACCCGCCGGCACGCACAGCGCGAAGCACTGGGCGAGCTGCAGGTGGAACACGCCCGCACCACCGAAATAATCCAAGGACTAGAGCGAGACGCCGCTCGCTTAAAAAGCATCGACGCCAACCTGCACAACAACATGGAGCGTCTAGCGGCTGAAGGGACCGAGGCCGAGCGCCAGCAGGTCGAATGCAGTACGCGCAGCACCGCCTTGGCCGACGAGCTCAAGGGGCTGCATCAGGGCCGCGAGACCTTGGCCGCCGAGCAAGACCAACGCCGCCAGCACTGGGCCGCGGCCAATGCCCAAAACCGCGAGTTGCAGGAAAACATCAGCCACCTACAGCGGCAGCTCAACGACCAGCGCGAGCGGCGAGCAAGCCTCGAAGTGCGCGTCTCCGAGTTGCAGCTACAGACCGAGCACATTCGCACGCGCTTGCAGGAGGAGCATCACTGCGATGTCGCGGCCATGGGGCCTCTCGACGAAGCCCTTGACGAGGAAGCGGCCCAACAGCGCCTCGACCAACTGCGTCAGTCCCTACACCGCTTGGGTTCGGTACATTTAGGCGTATTGGAAGAACACCGGGAACAAAAGGAGCGCTACGACTTTCTCCGCCACCAGCGCGACGACCTGGTGATCGCGGCCGAGGACCTGAAGAAGACCCTCAGCCTGATCGACCGCCGGGCGCGGCGGATGTTTCTCCAGTCTTTCGAGCAGATCCGCGAGCAGTTTAAGGGGACCTTTGTCCGCTTTTTCCCCGGCGGCGAAGCCGACCTCCGCCTCGAAGAAAACGTCGATGCCCTAGAGGCCCGCATCGACATCATCGCCCGCCCTCGCGGCAAGCGTCTGCAAAACATTGCCCTGCTGTCGGGCGGCGAGCGGGCGCTGACGGCCATCTCGTTGCTCTTTGCCATCTACCAAGTCAAGCCCAGCCCGTTCTGCATCCTCGACGAGGTCGATGCCCCGCTCGACGACGCCAACATCAACCGCTTCGTGCGCGTGCTCAAGGAGTTTGCCCGAGAAACGCAATTCGTCGTGGTGACTCATAACAAGATCACCATGGCGGCAGCCGACGCCCTGCACGGCGTCACCATGCCCGAGGAAGGGGTTTCGCAGCTCGTTTCAGTGCGGGTCGAGGGCGAGGAATTGGAAGCGGCCGCCGGCTAGGTCAGCCCCGCCAGAGGGCCTCGTTGAGCGCGTAGGGGTTTTCGGCGAGGAGCAAGCGGGCGCGTTGCGCTGCCCGGGCATCGCCGCCGCGGAGTGCGTTCCGCAAAAACTCGGGATGCGCCGCCAAGAAGGCCCGCATCGCTCCGTACGGATCGCGGTAGTACTCAATCAGCCTCGCCCGTTGCGCCTCATCTACCTGCCCCAGTTCGCCTAGGCGCCCAAAGAACGCCTCATCCACCCTCATAAGGGCTCCGGCCGCCACGCCCTCGGCTTTGAGCACTTCTAGGCCGCCTTGCCCGCGATCGACCACATTGGCCGCATAGGCGATTCGCCCGCCACCGGCCGCGATCGCCGGAATCCAAGCGCGGAGGTAACTCGACGCTTCGGTCACCATATCGGCCACGTGCAGCGCGTCCATTTCGTTGGCCGCTATCGGGCGCAGCGCGTCCCCCTCCAATAACGCGGTGCGCCGATCCTTGTAAATTAGCAATGCGGGCTTGCCCAACCGCTCGGCCACGGCCAGTGAAAAAAACCAGTCGCGGCGCTCGCCACCGGACACTGCGTCGAACCGCGCTCGGCTGGCCCGCGCTTGTGCGACCAAGGCGTCGATGACTTGGCGATAGATGGCGTCCTCAGCGCACTGCTTTAAGACGCGCTCCCGCAAGCACTGGGGGAAGCTCTCCTGCTCTTTGGCCGCGTCGATGAAGGATAGCAATTCGGTCGCCGCGGCCGGGCCGCCGTAGAGATAGTGCGCGTTGAGGTAGTAGGGCCCTACCGTACCCGAGGTGTACCAAAAGACTTCGCCCGGTGGGGCGAGGCGCAGGGCTTGCGTGTCTAAGAGGGCTTTTATCAAATCAAATGTCATTAGGTCGGCATCTCCTCTCTGTGGAATATCCCTCAACGCGGATTCGCCCGATCGCACGGCGATAGAATCGGCGTCCTTTCAGTTCAGTAATTCTGGCATGAGGAATGCGAGCCAGTTCTGGACAGTTTCCATGTCTCTGCGAGCCTCAGCTCTTCCGAGATTATAGGCCGCAGCAAGCGAGCGGGAAGCATCTGGTTCCTCTATACCATGCAGCCGTATCACGGCGTTGGTAAAGGGAGCAGCAAGCAGACAAGCCGATGCCCACATTCGGACCTGTTCAGCGGTTGAGCTCGGCGGGATTAGGAGCGTGTGGATGTCGCGCTGCGCCGCTCGCTGCTCGTCGAATGAAGCGATCTCATCTTCTCTACCCTGATAGGCGAGTTCTAAGTTCCTAAAGTCGCGAGTTGCCGGTCGCCAAGTGTCAAGCCGGGGTTGGCCGCTAGCTGCCTTTCCCGCCTCTCGCGCACCGATTTTAGCTATGGATTCCCAATGTGCGAATTCCTCAGCGCCGATTTCTCTTGCTCCTTCAAACAGAAACTGCTGAAAGGCGTCCGCGTCAAAGTCGTCTCTTGGACGACAGAGAATTTCCAGATTAGGCTGGCGCGACCAGCCCAATGCGGAAGAGGTCAGATTAGCAGACCCGATGAGGACCACGTTATCGACTCGATAGTATTTGGCGTGAAGAGAGGGGTGGAGCCTGAATGAGCCTCCACGTTCAGTGACAATAGTGCGGCATTCGGTGTCGGAAGCACCCACCGCGAGGTCGTGCAGATTCCACCGCGTAATGCATATAAGGGATGCTGCCGGGCTAACGGCGGCCAGAACTTTAGTGAGAGCATCAGCCTTGATGTACGGTGCCGCCATGATGAGATGTTGGGCACCTGAACAAACATTGCTCAACAGGTCTCCGGGCCGCCCGTACATTCCTAGCCCTCTCTATCGCGCAGTTGATTGATGGCCTTATCTACCTGACGACCCCAGTTTATGGCAATGTCCTGAATGCGTATTCGCTCCTCACGTGATTCGGTCTGATCTTCCATTCGAGCCCACGACGACAACAATAATCTGATCGCAACGCTGGCTTGGAATGCAGGGTTGCTCTCGTCTATATCTTCTGGAAGGTCGTCTTCAATGTGCTTGAGGAGGTTATAGATCGGGTGGTCGGTGTTGAGATTGATGTGCAGAACTCCTTGGTTCGAGCGCACGTTAAAAATCTGGGATCCGTCGAGCTGATCCGAGTTGAACTGGTACGAGAGGTCTTCCTCTACCAACTGCTTCGCGAGTTGTTGGGCATCTTGATCGGCCCGACCAGATGCTTTGAACTGTTCCGTAAGGCGAGCCTCCCGCTCTTGGGGCGGAATTTGCTCACGGTCTCTATCAGTCTTAGTCGGCGTCTCTTTACCGGCTTCTATAGCGTCTCTGTCTGCGTCAGTAGCGGTCTTCGCGGCTTTCTTTTCGGGGCTTTTTCTGCCACTCCCATTCTGTGAGTCCCATCTCTGATCAAACATCTGCCTTATTTCACGCATCATGGCACGTGTTTGGTCTCGGATATCTCCTACTATGGTATAGATGATGTCGTCGTCGATTCCCATCTCGTCTAGTATTGCCTGATTGGGACGGTCGTCACGAGCGAGGGTCTTCGCAGCATGTGTGAAATTTGCAGCCATCTGCTTGTTGTGATCTACGCCAAACAACTCATCGCAACTGCGAGGGAAATGCACCTCGCAACCCCACCAGCGGTTCTGTGGATTCTCAGCACTGCCACCTTCCCTAAGAAAGGCGTCTTCGAGCACAATCTCCCTGTCCTCCCGAACGACCGATACGCCGATGTTGTGTCTGGCGTGAGTACCATGCTTTTCAGCACCGGGATTCTGCGTAACTCTGCTCGTCTGCAAGGCTTCAGGCTTAACGATTGAATACTTCACTTCAATAGTGACCTCTTTGCCCTCCACGGTAGGCGTATATTCTTTCTTGGCCCATTCTCTAAACATCGGTTCGTTACTCCAAGGCACAGGAGTAGAGGAAGGATTCATCAGGTAGAGAGGATCGTTTGCGACAATACAGTCCTCGCTCTCAATTTCGGTAGGGCGGTTTTTGAGAAAAAAGCCGACTCGTATTTTTGTCATCTCCGCATCAATCCAGTGCCGATGGATCCGACCGACCTCTCGGGCTGTGTGTCTGAGGATCGTGCTGCCGGTTCTCCACTGAATTTTGTCCAGTTTGCTCCAAACGACAAGCGTACCCGAGCGATGTTCATATATTTTGTCGCTGCCGGCCTCTCTCCAGACCTCGGGTATAGGCGTCTCTTGATCGGGAATGGGAACCTCATGGTCCCCTTGCTCGATGTCGTCAGCGTCTATGCTGGAGTGCCATACCGAATCTAGGCCATCCTGCCACGTCCATACATCCACCCTTTTGCATTGCGACATCGACGAGGTGGGGAGGCCCATGCCGTATTTCCCTACTCCTCTATCCGAATTATGACGGGTTCCCCCGCCAAATTTGAGGGCGTCAAGGAGGGTCTTTACGTCCATCCCATCGCCGTTGTCAAGGACCGCCACTTCGGAAACTCGTCGCTGAGTCCGCGCCCTTACTCTCTGAGGCTCTTCCATGCAGAGGAGGTCAATCTGTCCAGCATTTGCCTCTATCGAGTTGTCGATGAGTTCGGCAATGGCATAGGCGGTGTTGTGATACCGACTATCTCGTAGAGCACGTATGGTTAAATCGCTTGGAAAGAGGCTGCGATCGGCGTCTTTTAGTTCGGCGAGTTGGTCGACCATAGTTCCTCCCAATTTGTGAAGGCATCAGTCACAGACCCGAATCCCGGGAGATTCGTGTCGGCAACGGTGAGTATCTCAGCTTTTGAATTTCCACCTGCCCTAGGGCCGCGCATCGCTCGTCCCGCCATTTGCGAGTAAAGCACTAGAGAAGTAGTCGGGCGAGCGATGATGACGCATCGCGTCCGGGGTGCGTCGAAACCGGCGGTGAGTACGCCGTAGTTAAACAACACGATATGATCCCTGCTGGCACTTTTGAAACCGTCGATGATAACTCGCCGGTCTTCACCGGGAGTATTGGCGGTAATGACGTTAGCTACGACCCCTTTTTCTCGCAGAATTTTGTTGCATTCCAAGGCACTTTCTACCGACGGGCAGAACACAAGGGTGCGAAGGTGTCGTGCAGCCGCGGCCTCAGCGAGTTCGACGATTCTGCCAGTACGTTCGCGGTTGTGGCCTATATGGTCAAGATCATCCTTGCTGTAATCCATGCCGGGTTGCGGGTCTGCGATGGCAGCATCAGACTCGAAGCTGACTGGCACAAAGCGCGGGTCGGCCAAGTAGCGGTTTTGGATGAGATAGGTGACGGGATTGGCGTGGCCTCGTGGGTCTATCGAAACTTTGTTGTGATTGAACATGCCGGCAAGTCGATAGTCGTCCTCAGTCAGATTCGCTGAGCGGCCCGGCGTGGCCGTAAGACCGAGAAGTGGCGGCCTTACACTGCATAGCTGCTCAGTTATAAAGGAGTAGGTTTTCGCAACTGCCTGATGAGCTTCGTCAAAGATGATGGCCGCGACACAGTGGGCAAGGTGGGCAAGAAGGGTGTTGTCTTGGAATGCAGCGGAGCGCAGTTTGGCAAGACCTGTCACCAAGAACCCAGCTGGGAGACGCCTTAGATCAAGCGACCGGCTTCCCCAGTGTCGATGAATGCAGGCATCTCGTCGTCCCAGATGAGTCCAAGCCTCTGAGAGTTGGTCTGCCGCCTGTTCGCAAAGTTCCTCTGTAGCCGCCAACCAGATGACGAGGGAATCGTTGGTATCTTTCTCATTCAGCAAGTGGCAGGCTATATGAGCTGCGATTCTGGTCTTTCCGGCACCGGTGGGAAGATGAGCCACAGCTCGACGCTCAGGAGATGATAGGGCACGGACGATGTCAGTCAGCACCTGCCGCTGATAGGGATATAGCGGGAACTTAGGACTGACCGTTATCAGCCCTGTTTCAGACACCGCAGAGGCCCTCGCACTCGTTATTGAAGTTGTTGATCTCGTTCGCGCCTTCCATCTCCCGTTCTTCTATGATGCTGCTAAGAGGCCGCCGTGCGGCATGAAGGTATGGGCGACCATTCAGCAACTTGCGTACAGGGGTCTTTTTGCTTCGTCGGAGCCAACGGTCGAACTCTACAGCTTCGTCGTAGCTGGCTGGTTCCGACCGCTTTAGTTCGAGCCAATGTTCGTCGGACCGATACGGGCATATTACACAGGCCGACCTAGGCAAGTGGCGGCTTGGATACTCCGCGGCGAACCACTCAACGCAATCGCGGCGCGACATGCCGAGGTCCACAAGCGGCCAGCGATGCTCAACCCAAGGTTCCCTACTCGGTTTCATGCGGCCTACCTCGTCTAGTGAAATCCCAAGCCACATTTCGGCATGCGTACCCTTCGGGAATGGCCGTCCACGCTGTCCACCTGCAAGTTCCCTGATCCGCCGATAGATAGGTCTGATCTTGTAGTGGTTGGTGCATTGTCGTCGCAGCATGCCCTTCTTGCCATCCTGATTGACCATGAACAAAGGGACATCGACAAAGCGATGGTTCGATACCGTGCGTCCTTTTTTCAAGTTGGTCTTCAGGTCGCCATCTGACACTCGAAGCAATGGATACTCAAGTTGCTCCTCGAGCCAGTCCAAGTGACGGTACACATAGTCTGGCTCCCATCCGGTGTCGGCGAATATAGCGACGTCCGGCTTGGGATACCCAAGTTCGACCAAGCGAGCGTTAGACCGAGACAAGAGAAGTGCTAGGACTGAACTCTGGGCTCCTGCACCCAAGCTGATGGCTCGATAGACTACGGTGCTCGTCTCTGCAATCATTCGGTAACCTCCTTTGTAACCTTGTACCCGGCTGTCGAACAACGTATCCTAGCCCGGCAGATCCTCGGCGGGAATGTCTCGCAGTCGCGGGTTCGCCCGATCGCGCGGAGAGAGAATCGGCCCCTCTGCAATGCCCCAGTCCAATCCCCCGTCGGGATCGTCCCAAGCCACCCCCCACTCGTCCGTGCCGTCGTAGTAAGCATCGACCAAGTAAAAAAGCATGGCGTCGGTAACGGCGTAAAAGCCGTGCGCGACCCCCGCCGGAATAAAGACGCCTTGCAATAGCTCTTGACCCAATCCGATGACCTGCCCCCGACCGCAGGTCGGCGAGCTGCGGCGCAAATCGAGCAGCCCGACGCGCAACGCGCCCAGGCCGCAGTGCCAGTAGTCAACTTGGCGGTGGTGATAGTGCAGGCCGCGCAGCACGCCCCGTTGCGAGTCCGAACGGTTCCACTGTAGGGCGGAGCTGTGCTGGGGAAACCACTCCTTGCGATACACCTCGGTAAAGCGGCCCCGCTCGTCGCCGTGCGATTGCAGCTCGGCGACATAAACGCCTTCAATGACCGTAGAGGGGTGGAGCTGGGTCATCTCAAGCGGCCCGGCCGCAGCATCTTTTGAATTTCTTGCCGCTGCCGCAGGAGCACGGATCGTTGCGGCCGACCTTGGGGGTTTGGCGGCGGAAGGGCTCGACCTTGCTGGGAAAGAGCCGACCGCCCTCCAGCACGGCGGCCGGTTTTTCGCCTTCTAGCGCCGGCCGTGGCGTCTGTAGCCATTCCTCGTGCAATTCCATTACGGCTTCGCTCGTCGCCGCTTCGTCCCCCTCGTCCTCAAACCCGCGCTCTTGGCAAAAAGCACTAAAATCGGCCAGCAAAGCCCCTTGCGGCGAGCGCAACAGGTCCTCGACCTGCTGCACGTCAACCCCGGCCGGCAGAGCTTGCAGGAACAAGTCCACCTCCTCCACGGCCCCCGGTTCCTCGGCACCGGGGGCGGGAGCCGGTGCCACCGCATCGGCTATTTCGGCCAGTACTTGGCCCATTTCGCGGCGATCGGCCTCCGCCGCGGCCGGTAGCACTTGATCGACGATCCAATCGACCTCTTCGCCGTCGGTCAATAGCTCGACTATTTCTTCGGCCGAGAATTTCTCGGCCCCCTTGGCTTGGCACAAGGCCGCCAAGCGCGTGGTCAACTCTTGCACGAGCACCCCTCCATCGCCAGCAATTACGCGAATTTTACCGGCGCGAAATCTACTGTTTGCCCCAAAATCTGTCAAAAGACGAGCCTCAGATTTCTGAGGACCCTCAGATTTCTGAGTGCTGCATTCGGTTTTTTGTGGCCAATACCCCCTAAAAACGGGCGAAAAGGGGCCTATTTTCGCCTCCGCGAGCAATGGCACGGTTCTTGCTAAGTTTACGTTAGCCGTATAGCCACGACGATAATCGCTTGAGTTGTGTCGCCTTGCCTTCAGCAAGCGGCGCACGTCACCCAAAAGGAGCACAACCATGGAAGCGACGAAGGAGCTCACAGATAGGGAAGTTTTGCTGCGGGCCGCTGAGGACCAAGGCCACCTCGGCATACTGGTCAAACGCTACCGCACCCCTTTGTACAATTTCGTCTATCGCTTTGTCGGCGATAGGGAAACGGCCGAGGACATCGTCCAAGAGACTTTTCTCCGCTGCCTGCGCCACAGCCACCAGTACCCAGCCATCGAACAGGTTTCCACTTGGCTCTACACCATTGCCGGCAATTTGGCCAAGACCGAACTGCGCCGCCGCAAGCGCTGGCATTGGGTTCCGATCAGCCCCAGTGACGACGACCAGCCCGCCGCCTTTTACGAGCCGGTGGCCAAAGACCCCCTGCCCGGCGAACAGACCGATGGCACCCGCGTCAAGTCCCTCGTCGTCCATGCCATTGAGGGGCTGCCGACAGAGTTTCGCGCCGCCGTGCTCCTCCGCGATATGAATGGGCTCTCGTATGAGGAAATTGCCCAGATCATTAATTGCCCCGTGGGCACGGTCAAATCGCGCGTCAACCGGGGCCGCCTGCGGCTGCAAAAGACCTTGCGCGGGCTGGCCGAAGAAGTGATTGGGCCGCTCGCCGCACCGGCCTGATCGCTTTTCTGCGCGGCCCGAGCGATCGCCCGAGACTTGCGCTTGACGGGGCCTTTCTGTCTATTTAGATCAAACAAATTCGTAGGCTCCAAAACGCAAAATGGGCGGGAACTTAATGACCACGATCCATACCATAGAAGACCTGCTTCACGCACTGGACGAAAACCCCGATTGGGTTGAGGCCCTGCGCACTCGGCTGCTGTCGCGCGAATTGCTCGAACTGCCCCAAAAGTTCACTCAGTTCGTCGCCGAGATGCACAGCTTCGTCGCCGAGATGCACAGCTTCGTCGAGGCCACGAACCGACGTTTTGATGCCCTTGAAACCCAAGTAGAGGCTCTCAAAAAAGATGTCGGCGTTCTTAAAAAAGACGTCAGCATACTTAAAAAAGACGTCAGTACGCTTAAAGAAGACGTCAGTACGCTCAAAAAAGACGTCAGCATACTTAAAAAAGACGTCAGCATACTTAAAAAAGACGTCAGTACGCTTAAAGAAGACGTCAGTACGCTTAAAGAAGAGGTCAGTACGCTCAAAAAAGACGTCAGCATACTCAAAGAAGATGTCGGCACGCTCAAAACCCAAGTGAGGTCTATCCAAACGGATCTCGGCATACTCAAAGGCAGCCACGCCCGCACCGCCGCTCTCAGAGAAGCCACTAGCATCGCTAGGGAAATGGGCCTGCGGCGGACAAAAACCCTCACTCAAGATGATCTGTGGATGATGACCGACCAAGCCAACACGTCGATCATTCCCGCAAACGAGTTGAAAAGCTACCGCCGGGCCGACCTGATTATGGAGGCCACGGACTCGGATGGCGATCCTTGTTACATTGCCGTAGAAATCTCCTTCACCGCCAATGGACGGGATACCCGTCGAGCCATGCGCAACGCCGAGTTGCTGACCGAGTTCACAGGTAGGCGTTCATACCCTGCGGTCGCTGGCCTGCGCCGCGATGATCGGATACAGGACCTCATTAAATCCGGCACGGTGTTTTGGTATCAACTCGACCCGGACGTTCTGGAAGCAGAATGACCCGATGACCATTGATGCCCAACGCCTTTACGGCTTTGTCGAGCAGCTGCTCGCCGCACACGCGCCTTCGGGCGCGGAAGCCGCGATGGACGCCCTCGTCACCGAGCTCGCCGCCCCCATCGGCGACGCTGTCTGGCAGGATGCGGCCGACAACATCATCATCCACGTCAAGGGCCAACGCTGCGATCAGCCCGTGGCAGCCCTCGCCCACAAGGACGAGATCGCCCTCATCGTCAAGCGCGTTGAAGCCGATGGCAAAATCCGGGTGCAGCCCTTGGGCGGTTTGCACCCTTGGGCACTCGGGGAAAGCCCGGTCGAGATCATGGCGCGGGACGGTCTGTGCCCGGGCGTGCTCTCCATCGGCGCCAAGCACGTCTCCACCGAGAGTCCGGCCGGGCGGCTCAAAGACGACCACCCCCTCAAATGGGAACAGATGTGGATTGAAACGAGGCTCGCGCCCGAGGAGTTGGCCCAGCGCGGGGTGCGCGCCGGCACCCGGGTGGTCATCGCCGGTAGGCACAAGGCACTCTGGCGGCTAGGCGATTGCGTCTGCGGCTACAACCTCGATTGCCGCGCCGGCTTGGCCATCATGCTTGAAGTGGGCTTGCACTTGCGGGCGAACCGGCCGGCCCAAGACGTATATCTCGTGGCCAGTTCCAGCGAAGAAATCGGCGGGCACGGCGCGCTGTACGCGCTCGGGCGGCTGCCGGTAGAAGCGGCTGTTGCCATCGACATTGCGCCGGTCGCGGCTGAGTATGGCACGGCCAACAGCGGCGACCCTATCATCGGCGTCCGCGACAGCCGCGGCCTGTACGACGCACGCATCATCGACCGCTTTGACGCCCTCGCCGCGGTCGGCGGGTTCGGCATCCAACCGGCCGTCCTCACTTCGTACTCCAGCGACTCGTCCATTGCCAAAACGTCCGGTGCCATTGGGCGCGCGGCGCTGATTGGCTACCCGGGCGACAACACGCACGGGTACGAAATCTGCGCGTGGGACGGCATCGTCAACGCGGCGCGGTTGCTGCTGGCGTATTTGGAAAATCCCGCGGTGGACTAAGCGGCCCGCCGCCCGCTTGCGACCAACTCGCCTCTGACCTCACAGCAACCCTCCTTAGAGGCGGTCTGAAAAATCCCCCTTGGGTCATGTTGAACAAGCCGTAGAGCCGGTCTCCGTCATTCCCGCACAAGCGGGAATCCAGTCTTGAAAATGATGTAGGATTGCTATAATTATGATGTATAGGGTACAGCAGCGATTCAACGCCCCAAATCGTCCACGTCGGGTGCTGGGAGTTGCTTTGGCGACCGCGCTCGTTTTGTCGGGTTGCAGCGACGGTGGAAAATCGGCGCGGCCCCTCCCTCGCTTCAGCGAGGTCGCCGCCGAGGCTGGGATCGAATTCCGCCACTTCAACGGCGCGGCCGGGTCCTATTACTATCCCGAAACCCACGGCTCGGGCGCCGCATTTGCCGACTTCAACGGCGACAGCTTTCCCGATCTCTACGTCGTGAACAGCGCGGCTATTCACGGCGGACGCACCGCTGACCCGCCGGCCAACGCCCTGTTTGCGAATCAGACCGACGGAACGTTTGTCGATAGAGCAGCCGAAGCAGGGGTCGCCGACACCAGCTTTGGCATGGGGGTCGGCGTTGGGGACATTGACAACGATGGCCATGCGGATCTCTACGTCACCAACTGGGGCGCCAACCGGCTCTATCGCAACTTGGGCAACGGCCGCTTTGCGGACGTGACCGCCCGGGCGGGAACCGGCGACCTCCGGGTGTCCACGAGCGCGGCCTTCGCCGATATCGATCTCGACAGCGATTTGGATCTGTATGTCGCCAACGATGTGCGGATCGTCGGGGACGAGCACCCGGAGTGCCGGAGTGGGCCGATTCAGATTTACTGCGGCCCTGGAGCCTATCCCGGCGATTCCGGGGTGCTGTTCCGCAACGATGGCGACCTCCGCTTCACGGACATCACCGCCTCAATGGGACTCTGGACCGAAGAAGGCCGCCAGCTCGGCGTGGGATTTGCCGACTACGACAGCGACGGCGATTTCGATCTCTACGTCGCCAACGACCACGAGCCGAATTTCCTGTTCCGCAACGACGGGTCCCGATTTGCCGAAGTCGGGGTCGCCGCCAGCGTCGCGACCAGCCCCGATGGCGTCCCGGAAGCGGGCATGGGCACTGATTGGGCCGACTACGATCGCGACGGCCGCCTCGACCTAAGCGTGTGCAATTTTCAGTGGGAGCCTTGCCGGCTGCTGCACAATGCCGGGGCGGGTCAATTCGCAGACCACACCGCCCAGAGCGGACTGGGTGGGCCGACCTATCAGACCCTCACCTTTGGGACCGATTTCATCGACATCGACAACGATGGCTACCCCGATCTGTTTCTCGCCAACGGCCATGTCGAGCCCAACATCGAGATTCTCGACAGCGCCGGCCCGCGCTATGCCCAGCACGACCAGCTCTTCCTGAACAATCGCGACGGCACGTTCACCGATGCGACCGTGGCCAGCGGGCTGACGGCGTTCTCACCGGGTGTGGGGCGAGGATCGGCTGCGGCCGACTACGACAACGACGGCGATGTCGATCTATTCGTGTCGAACAACAACCAGCCCCCGCACCTGCTCAGAAACGACGGCGGCAATCGATCCAACTGGATCTCCGTCGAGGTCGAAGGTACGCGGAGCAATCGCAGCGGGATCGGGGCGCGGGTCACCGTGGTTGCCGCTGCTCTGCGGCAGATGGCCGAGGTGCGGGGCGGCAGCAGTTACCTGTCGCACAACGACCTGCGCTTACACTTCGGGCTCGGGCGCAGGACAGCGGTGGACAGCATCCTAATTCGTTGGCCCTCGGGTGAATTGCAGACTGTGGGGACGGTGCCGGCCGGCCGCTTCGTCCGCATCGTCGAGGGCGAGCCATGGACGCCGCTGTGAGCGCGTCTGCGCGGGGCCTCATCCTGATCGCGGTGCTCGTGGGGTGCGATAAGGCGGCCACGCCGCCCACGGCCGACGAGTTGGGGCGGTTGCAGCTAACCTACGAAAAACAACTGCGCGAGCGGCCCGCCGATCGCGAGACGCGGCTGGCGCTGGCCCACGTGCTGCTCGACTTGGGACACACCGATCGGTCCATGGACCAGTTCGAGCGGATTCTCCGGTCAGACAGTCTGCACGTGGGAGCACTGCTGGGGCTTAGCGAGGTTATGGCCCGGGTCCGCGACCACGCGACAGCACTCGCCCTAGCGCAGCGAGCCGTCGCGGCCAAGCGCGATGCCGAGACATTGGAGCGGCTAGCAGGGGCGTGGCTCGGGCTCGGGCAACTTGAGAACGCCCAACTCGCACTCGCCGAAGCGATCGCGCTGGAACCGGCCCGCCCTACGCTGCACGAGTTGATGGGCGCGGTGCAAGGGGCGCGAGGGGATGTAGCGGCCGCGCAGATTTCGCTGGAGCGGGCGGTGGAATTGGATCCCGCATCTCACGAGGCCAGCTTTGCATTGGGTGTTCTCCAGTGCGAGCGGCTAGGGCGTTGTGCAGAAGGTTTGGCACTCCTCCAACGCGCGGTCGCCTTGGCCCCGGACAGCGTCCGCTACGAGGTGGCGACCGGCCGCGCCCTCCTACAGGTGGGACGGGGCCGCCCGGCCCTACAGGCGTTTTCGACCGCCGTCCATCTCGACCCCTTTGCGGTGGAGGCCCACATTGGCCTCGGCGTGTCCCGAGCCAAGCTGGAGCAGTACGTTGAGGCGGCCACTGCTCTTGAGCGGGCCCTCGCGCTCGACCCGGTGCATCCCGCGGTCCGATTGCAATTGGCTTCCGCGTACCGCCATCTGGGGCGCAGCCGAGACGCCGAAGCGCAGGACGCGGCCCAGCGGCGCATCGAGCCACACGTGGCCCAGATTGAGCAGCTGCGGGCACTGGCCCAGCCGGGCCGCAATCCCAGCGCACACTTTGACCTCGCCCGCCTCTACGCCCGCCTCGGGCACGACGCGGGGGCCGTAAGACACCTGCGCGCCGGCTTGGCCCTCCAGCCAGACAACGCCCGAGCGTGGCAAAACCTCGGCAATGCCCACATCCGCTTGGGCCGCTCCGGCGAAGCGATCGCCGCGTACCGCCAAGCTCTGAATCTCAGGCCAGACTATGGCTTGGCTTGGTACAACTTGGGCACGGCCTACGCCACCGGCGGCTACATTGACCTAAGCCGCGAGGCGTACAACCAGGCTCTGGAGTGGTCCGAGCATTTGGCGGACATCCTCATTGCGCTGGGGAATCTCGAGTTGCAGCAAGGCGATGCCCACGCGGCCGCCCAGCGATACGAACAGGCACTAGTCCAAGCTCCCGATCGGCCAGCGGCCCAGCGCGGGCTCGTGCTCGCGTACCGGCAGGCCGGAGACTCGGCCGCAGCCGCCCAAGCCATCGCAAAATTCCGCCCGCCCGCCGCGCAGCAGTGAACGGTCCCTACGATTCTTCTCGCCGAGAATCCACCTCAAGACGCGGGTCGAGGCCCTAAGGGGCATTCGCGCTCAAAGATCGTTTTCCTTACTCTTAAGTAAGGAACAACCTTCAATAACAGGAGCACGGCATGGCAACAGCAACGCTAACGAGCAAAGGGCAAATCACAATTCCCAAAACCGTGCGCGATGCGCTACAGCTCCGCGAAGGCGATACAGTCGATTTTATGCTCACAGAAAATGGTGAAGCACTTCTAAAACCTACGGCCAAAAAAGTAAAAGTAGATGAAATTTTCGGGAAGTTATATAAAGCGGGCCGCAAGCCTGTTTCGGTTCACCAAATGAAGTCTGCAATTAAGCAAAAAATGAAGGTCCGTTTTAAGTGAAAGCATTAGACACCAATGTGCTCGTTCGCTTTCTCGTCCGGGATGACAAAAAACAAGTAGAAATTGTGTACCGGTTTTTTAAGCGAGCCGAAGGCAAAAACGACCCCTTTTTTGTTCCTTTGCTCGTCGTGTTTAGGACCATCTCATGTACAATCTCAACGGCAAAGTCGCCCTGGTCACCGGCACTGGCGGCGAACACGGCATTGGCCGCGCCATCTGCCAGCGTCTAGCGCGCGAAGGGTGCGACCTCGTAGTCAATGACTTGCGCGCTCGGCCCTATGGCGCGGCGGGCTGGGGCGGCCTGCCAGCCCTCGTCGCCGAAGTCGAAGCTGTCGGCCGGCAGGCCCTCGCGGTGGAGGCCGACGTGGCCGACGCCGCCCAAGTCGAGGGCCTGGTGCAAGACGCGCTCGCCCGTTTTGGCCGCATCGACCTGTTGGTCAACAACGCTGGCTCGCGCCCCGGGCCGGACCGCGTCCCGGTCGTCGAGCTGAGCGAAGCTGCTTGGGACCAAGTGCAAAGCGTCAACGTCAAGGGCACCTTTCTCTGCGCGCGGGCCGTAGCCCGGCACCTAATTGACCGCGGCGACGGCGGCAAGATCATCAACATGGCCTCAACGGCCGGTCGCCAAGGATTGCCGCGGTACGCCGCGTACTGCGCGTCCAAATTCGCGATCATCGGCTTTACCCAATCCCTCGCCGGCGAGCTGGCTCCCCACCGCATCAATGTCAACGCGGTCTGCCCGGGCAACACGCTCACCGAGCGCACCCACTACATTGCCGCCGGCCTCGCCGAGCGCACCGAGCCAGACGCGGCCGCTACGGCCGCCCTCGTCCACGACCTCGAAGCGCAAACGCCTTGGGGCCGCGTCGGCACCCCCGAAGACGTGGCGCGCGCCGTGGCCTTTCTCGCTTCGGGCGAAGCCGATTACATCACCGGGGCGTCGCTGGTGGTGGCCGGCGGCTTTCAGATGTGAAGCCCGGGCGCGTTTACTCCTTGACGCTCCCCAGCATGATCCCGCGCACGAAGTACTTCTGCACAAACGGATAGACCAACAGCATCGGCAAGATGGTGACGATCACGGTCGCCGCCTTGATCGTCTCGGGCGTGAACTCGGTGATGTTCGGATCGACCAACCCCTGCTCAATGAGCTCGACGCTGTTTTCGATGACGATCCGCTGTAAAAAGGTCTGCAAGACCTGATTCTCGTCCGACGCAATGTAGAGCATGGCGTCGAACCAGTGGTTCCAGTGCGCCACCGCCGTCCACAGCCCAATCGTCGCCAGCACCGGCTTGGACAGGGGCACGTAAATCCGAAAGAGGATGTTAAACTCGCTGGCCCCGTCGATCTTGGCGGACTCGGCGAGGCTTTCGGGAATGGCTTGAAAAAAGTTCTTGACCACGATGATGTTAAAGGCCGTCAGCATCTGCGGCAGCACCAGGGCCCAGATTGAGTCCATCAGGCCCAAGTTCTTAACCAGCAAGTAGCTGGGTACGATGCCGCCGCTGAAGAGCATGGTGAAGAGCACCAAGAACAGCAGGGCACTGCGGTGGGGCATTTCGCGCCGCGCCAGCGGGTAGGCCGTCAGGCACGTGAAAAAGAGGGTCAGGGCCGTGCCCAAGACCGTGCGCAGGATGGAGTTGGTAAACCCGGCGACGATCTCGGGGTTGGACAGCACCATGCGGTACGAGGTCAGGGAAATCTCCCGCGGGTACAGGTGCAGGCTGGCGCGCATGGCCTCGGCCGCGCTGCTCAACGACATCGAGAGCGTGTACGCAAAGGGATAGAGCGCCATCAGCCCGACCAAGCCCAACAGCGTCAGGTTGACGACGTTGAACACCTTCTCGCCTCGGGTGCGGCTTACCATATTCCCTGCTCCCCTCGGCTGAGCCGGCGAGCCAGCGAGTTGGCCAACACCACCATCACCAAGCCGACCACGGACTTGAAAAGCCCGGCCCCGGTGGCCAGCCCAAAGTCCATTAGCACGATCCGCCGCAGGACGTACGTGTCGATAATGTCGGCCGCGTCGTACACCATGGGATTGTACATGTTGTAAATCTGGTCAAAGCCCGCGTTGAGCACGTGCCCGAGATTGAGGATGAAAAGCGTGATAATCGTCGGCACCAGCCCCGGAATGGTGATGTGCAAGGTCTGCTTCCAGCGCCCGGCCCCATCGACGACGGCGGTCTCGTACAAGTCGGGAGAAATCCCGGCCAGCGCGGCCAAGTAAATCACCGCCCCGTACCCGGCCGCCTGCCAGATTCCGGTGGCGATGACCACTGCGATAAACCAAAAGTCGTCGGTGAGGAACTCAATGGCCGAGACCCCGAAGAGCTGGGCTAGCTGGTTGACCGGCCCGCTCTGCGAGAAAATCATCAGGAAAATGCCGCCCAAGATGACCCACGAGAGGAAGTAGGGGATGTACGTCACCGTCTGCACGGTGCGCTTGTACCAAGAGACGCGGACCTCGTTGAGCATCAGTGCCAGCGCGATCGGCGCGAAGAAGCCAAAGAGCAAGCGCAAGAAGCTGATGACGACCGTGTTGCGCAGGGCATTGGGAAAGTCCGCCCCGCCAAAGAGGCGCGAGAAATTCTCCAACCCGCTCCACTCGCTGCCCAAGATGCCCGCACTCAGGCGAAACTCCTTAAAGGCCAGCACCAGCCCGAACATGGGCAGGTAGTGAAAGACCAGGAAAAAGGCCAGTCCCGGCGCGACCAGCAGCAACAGCCCCTTGTGCCTGCGGAACTGGATTAGTACTTCGCTCATGGGATCCTCATTGATCGTTTGCCGCGAGCGCGGTCTTGTCGCGGCCCCTCCCTATACTCTATCTTGCCATGCCGCGCCGCTTCGTCAAGGGCCGGACCGCTAGAGGACGCCAATCCATGCCCCGTGCTACATCCCTCGTCGCCTGCAAATGATCCGCTCGGCCCTCGAATGGACGCTGGCCATGGCGCTGTGCGTCGCCCACAACTTCATCGGGGTGCGGAGCTACCTATTGCTCGACCACTATTCGGGCTACGCCGATCACTTCAACACGGTCGGCGTCATCTTCGCCCTGTTCTGGGTCGCGCTTACCGCCTTGCTGCTCGCGCTGCTGCGCCCCTTCCTGCGGCTGCCGACTTCGACGTTTGCCCTGATCTACGCCGCGCTGATGGTGGCCACCGTCCTGCCGACTATGGGCTTTGGCGGCTATTTTATCCCCTTGCTCGCCGGCGTCTTCTACTACGCCACCCCGGAAAACAACTGGCGCGAACTGCTCTGGGACCACATCCCGGACTGGGCCGCCCCGCACGACCTGACGATGATTCGCCACCTTTTCGAGGGCGCTCCCGCAGGGACGCCGCTGCCGTGGGAGGCTTGGGTCGGCCCTTGTGTGTTCTGGGGCCTTTTCATGGTCGCCTTCTTCTTAGTGAGCTTTTCGCTCGTCGCCCTGCTGCACCACCAATGGGCACACGGCGAGCGCTTGGTCTATCCCTTGGCCGCCGTGCCGACAGCGCTGGTCGAAAGCGTGGAAAACCCCGCCAAAAGCCTCTTTACGAGTCCCCTGTTTTGGGCCGGGTTTTTTATCGCCTCGCTCATCCCAACCGTCAACATGCTCGACCAAGTGTTCGACTTTGAAACCATCCACAACTTCGGCATCCCCTCCACGCGCATCTTTTTGCGCCGCCTCGGCATTTCCTACTCGCTCAACGTCAACTTCCTCGTCGTCGGCCTCGGCTATCTGCTCAACCTCCACGTGCTCTTGAGCGTCTGGCTCTTTCACCTGCTCGTCTATCTCGAACACGGCCTGTTGGGCTTTTTCGGGGTGGCCGTCAACCTCCCGGCCCAGCCGCACCAGCAGGTCTCGGTGCTGATGTCGCACCAGCAGATGGGCGCGCTCCTCTTCCTGCTCGTCTCGTCGCTGTGGATGTCGCGCGACTTCCTCAAAGCCCAGTGGCGCGCCATCGTCCGCGGCACAAAAGGCTTGGACGCCCACCTGCCCGCGCCGCGCACCTCGGCCCTGCTGGGCGTCGTCGGCTTGGGCTACATGGCGTTTTTCCTCCACGCCACCGGCCTCTCCCTCGGCTGGAGCGTGGCCTTTCTGCTGGTCGCGCTCTTAGTCTTTTTGGGCACGGCGCGCTTGCTAGTGCAAACCGGCTTGGGGCGGCTGCGCGCCCCCCATTCGATTCCGCCGCTTTTTACCAATGTGTTCGGCACGGCCTATTTTGGCGCGAAGGGCCTGACGGCCATGGGCCTCAACATGGTGTGGGCCGCCGACGTGCAATTGTTCTTCATGGGCACGATGGCCCACGCGCTCAAGGTCTGCGAGGAGGTCAAGGAAAAGATCAGCGCCCGCAAGTTGCTGTTTTTTCTCGCCTCGGCCCTCGTGGTCAGCGCGGTCACCACGGTTGCGGTCTATATCTGGCTGGGCTATCAGCACGGCATGATGCACGGCTTCCGCTGGTACTACATTGCCTCGCCCCTGAGCAAGTGGGGCTGGGTCGCCAAAACGGTCAACAACCCGCACCCGCCCCAACACCTGACCACCCTGTTCACCGGCATCGGCGCGGGACTCGCCGGGCTGCTTTCCTTTGCCCAGCACCGCCTCGCCGGCTGGCCCCTGCATCCGGTGGGGCTGGCCGTGGCCCTGACCAATACCGTGCGCGGTGACTGGTTTGGGATGTTCCTCGCTTGGCTCGTCAAGTCGATCTTGATTGGCTACGGAGGGGTCCTGCTCTATCGGAAGGTGCGGCCGCTCTTTTTGGGGTTTATCGTGGGGGCCTGCGTCGGCGTGGGGGGGGCGTCGTTGGTTTATTCGTTCTATTATTTCTAGCTGTCCAGCCGGTTGACCTATCCTGTGCGGCAGCACGGGGGCTGCCGCGCTACGGGCTGATTCCTGCTAGCTGTCCCACCCGTTTGACCCGGCCTATTTCGCCGGTCGCCAAGCGGACCTTAATTCCGTGCGGGTGCGTCGCGGACCGGGTTAGAATAGTCTGTACCACGCCCTCGGTCAGCCGCCCTGTGCGCTGGTCCTGCTTTTGCACGATGGCAACGCGGCTTCCGCGCTCTATGTCGGCCCGTCTCGTTCCGTTCATGCCCGGTCCAGCCACACCGGGCTTAGCCACGCCCGGTGCCCATCCCGTTGCCGCAGCCGCAGGTAGTAATAGGCCCATTCGCCGGTCGGTGCGGGCAACTCGGCTCCGTCGATTTCCACATCCCAAGCGTTGGGCGCGTCCTGCCAGACGCACTGCCCGTTGGCCACGATCTCCACCCGCTCAATCGGCGCGGTGCCGTGCAGGCGGGCCGAGAAATGCACGGGATC
Source organism: Candidatus Latescibacterota bacterium (assembly GCA_965242865.1). Lineage (GTDB taxonomy): Bacteria > Latescibacterota > UBA2968 > UBA8231 > UBA8231. Next base: position 413,388 of record CBDETK010000013.1, on the reverse strand, counting down.
GCCCGCGGCCCACGCGCCCTCCGCGCCCGAGCGGATGCCGTTGACCGCGTAGTCGCAGACGATGGGCACGCCCGATGTCGCATAGGTCCGCCGCTCGTCCATGGCCTGCCACACGGCCTCGCGGGTCAATTCCGTCGCCCGGAAACAGGTCATCCCCACATAGGCCCCCGGCTTTTGCGTCGGATGTCCTTGGTGGTTGTCGGTTCCGGCGACAAACCCCAAGCGCCAGCCTTGGGCAAAGGCATCCTGCACCGAAGCCCCCAACCCGCCCATGCGAATGCCCCAGTACTCGTCGAGCGCGTCGGCTTCAAAATTGCTCCGCCCTTGGACGATTTCCACCAACCGAGCGCGCTCGTTGGGAAACTCCCAGTGGTATTGCGACCAGTAAAACGTCTTGCCCATGACCGCGCGGTGCTGGCCGTATTCAATGGGTTGGCCGCAGTTGGGATGGTGCGGCACCATGACCACGTCCTCGGCCCAAACCACTTCCGACGGGCACCGCTCTGGTTTCCAGTGCCAAGTGCCGCCGTCAACTTCGGGCGTACGCAGGTAGAGGTTGGCGTGCCCGTAGGCATTGGAGCTTTCCCATGCGGGGATCGTCACAAAGCGGCCCGGCTGGTAAAACTCCTCATTGACCGCCAAGCATTCGGCCCATCCGGGGCCAATCGGCGCGTGATCCGTCATCGCAACCACGTCGAGGTTGAGCACGTCGCGGGCATAGGCATACGCGGCGCACGGCTCCCGGTCGCCATCTACGGAAAGCCGCGTGTGGAAGTGGATGCCGCCGAAATAGTGGCCGCGCTCGCAGGCCGCTTGCGTCGGGCCGCTCTGGGCGGCTAAACCGCGTTCTACATCGCGCACGGTGATGCGGACTGGACGGTCGGCCTGCACGTCAACGCCCTCGACCACGCCGCGCCCATCGGCCCCGATGGCTACCGCATCGGGCAGCCCGGCGACCGCGCCATCGGCCTGCACCGCCACCGTCCCTCGGTAGGAAGGTATTGGATTGAGATGATCGTCCGTCGCGAACACTACGACCCGGTGCTTTCCCTCCGCATCCGCCGTAGCAGAGACGCGCCCTTCCAGCCGCGTCAGCGGGCCGGGGGCATTGTGCAGCGGAATGGGGTCTCCCACCTTCTCAAAAACCTCGGCTTTGGGTCGCCGCACCCGCACTTGCAGGGCGCCGCTTATATCCGCGTGTGGCGACGGCACCACGCCCAAGGGAAAGACTAGTCGCGCTCCCGCGCTCAGCGACTGGGTGACTTGGATGGTACACAAGTAGAGCTCGTTGATTGGCCGGCCCACCAATCCGCCGCCGGCCGGGCCGTCGCCACCGCGCGTCATATCGGTCCAGTCGCGGGGCAGCCCGTGCCCGAGCACCACCACGCCGTCGCCGCCCTCGACAAAGGGATCGGCCAGCGTCCACTGGCGAGAATGAGAATGGAACGTGCTGATCGAAACGCGCACATCCGCTCCTGCTTCCAAGCCCGCCGGACAAGTGACGAACAGCCGCAAGGGCTTGGGCTGCTGATCCGTGGCGACGAATTCCGTCGGCCCTTCGTAGTGTACCGCTAATTGCTCGTACATCGTGTACTCCTCCTCAGCTATTGTCTTTTTCCGCGATTGGCATTTACCTTGTCTTGTGGAGCGCAAACGAAGCATCCCCTACCTAAGAAGCACTCTGAACGTGCCGAGGGCCAGCCCTACGGCGGCCAATGCCATAGCTATCGACCACCCCCAATGTCCCCGTGTCGAGCACGAGGCAGGCTCGCTAGAACGAGTGAATTAGCGACCGCGGTTTGGTCGGTGGGGCCGGAACTCCAAATCGAGGTGCTCGCGGAACTCCCGGATCGCTTTCTGCGGGACTTGGCCGATTGGGATGGCGACGGCGCGGTCGAGCTATTTGTCGGAAAGACCACGTTTGCGGGCAGCACGTTAGAGGTCTGGGATGTAGAGAACGGCGCGTGGTCGTCCTCTGAGGTGGCGGTCGCCAGTAGTGGTGCGCGACTTGAATGCCGATGGCGCGGACGATTGGGTGTTCATCGGCGGCGACCGGGCGTCAGGCTTTGGGGTGTTTGTCGAGTGGGGCGGGGGCCTTAATCCGGCCAAGGCGTACTCCAGCCCTTGATCACCTATCTTGGCGGCGCGACAGCCCAAGGGGAAAGTCGCGTAGAACCCACGGAAAATCGTGTACAGTCCACGGAAAGTCGTGTATAATCCACGGAAAATCGTGTAAAGCCGTGCGCCACGGGCTGACGCCGCCGCTCGTAAGAAGCCGCGTCTATTATTTTAAGTCTCATATTTTTCAATCCTTTAGGGCAATCCTAAAGGATTTTTTTGTGCATGCCCTGCTTTTTGGCACGCAATTTGCTCATATAATCCGTAGAAGCAAGGCCGATTGCAAAGAAAGGAGGGGATGCGAACTCGTATCGGCTGTCTTTCAACCCTCACTTCCAGTGCCGTAGCGGTATCGAGCCGCTGGCGTACTGGGCAACGTAGGAGACGAGAATCATGCAGAACTTGCGGGAGTTTTTCGCGTCGTCGAGCGGGTTGGTGCCGGCTCGGCAGGGTTTGGCACTGGGCTGGGTCATCAGCGTCCTCACGGGGATCACCGTCCTGCTCGGGGCCAAGGAAGGCGAGGCAGGCGACGAGTGCAGTGACCGCACTTATGAAGACTGCGAGTACAGTGCTTATTGCGCGTCTAAAGACGCGAACAAGCCGTTCAGTTGCTGCCCAGTTCGAGAGTACCCTGACTGCAGCTTTAGGAGATACCCTTGTTACTGCGCGGCTTAAACCCCTACAGCTACTGACCAAAGCTGTAGGGGTGTTACTGAGGTAGGCTAAGGTGTGCAGTGAGCTGGCTTAATCGTCGCGATTGAGCCAGCTCCCGCCTCGCTTCTCAACGTTCCGAAGACGCTATCTGCCGGTGCTGCATTATTGCAAAGGAGCTAGGCTATGATGTTGCTATTCGCCGTTGTCGTCGCTGTGGTGCTGTGGGACGATCCCGCCACGGCGATCAAGTGGGAGTTCGACGATGGGACGACGCAAGGGTGGTCTGCCAAAGAAGCTGCTATATGGGGTGGTTCGCGTGAATTTCACCAGTTTCCGGGGATGGTTGAAGACAGCGTGTGGCGGATCGCGGTCGATCCGGCCGTCACCAAGGGGTTCTACTCCGAGCCGGCAGTCGAATTGATTTCGCCGACCATCGGATACGATTCGGGTCTGTTTGACCACGTTCGCATCCGCTGCCGCACCGTCCATCACCGCCCTACAATCGGTAATTTTTCGGTCGCTTGGACCAGTGAGCACAACGCCCTGCCGTCAGGTCGGGATTTCGCGTTTACAATTTTCGCCCAAGATATAGTCTATACCACCGAGTGGCAGGAAGAGGTGCTTGTCTTGGCAGGTCGCGACGAGAAGAGATGGGAGGGCCTGTTAAAAGATATTCGGCTCAGTTTTTCACTCGATCGTTCGGAAGTTGAATCGGCGTCCGATGTGGTTGAGTGGTTTGAGATCGATTGGATCGAGTTGACCGGCGTGGAAGAGTTGCTACAGGGGGAACGGTCACCGCCCCCCGTAGAGTACCTTCGCTGGGATGCGGCGGGGCTTTTTGCGCCGCCGATATTCTATCCGATTGCACCGGGCATTGGGACCGGCTACGGCTTTGCAGGAGCGCAGGAGGGTATCTTGACGGACTTGGAGGGCGATGGCGATTTAGATCTGTTCGCCATCTGGGAGTATCGTCAAAGTGGGAAGGGGAAGATGGGGGCTAAAGTGGGCTGGCTGATGGCTCTCAATGACGGGCACGGGGCCTTGGAACGGGGGCGCGTAGAGGAAGTAGCGACCGCAGGGGGGACGAGTACCGACGCGGCAACCGGAAGTATAACCATCTACGGGGTGTCCTTAGGGGTGCTTGGTGCGGACTTGACCGGCAATGGTCGCGACGAAATCGCGCTGTATGCAAGCGACGGGGAGGGCAGGGTAATCGAAGTGTGGTCTATCGGGGCGGACCTCCAAGTCAAGGTGCTCGTGCAGATCGCAGATCGATGGATCACGGATGCCGCGGATTGGGATGGCGATGGTCAGGCCGAATTATTCGTCAAGGGGCGCACCGCGTTAGAGGTCTGGGATGTGGAACAAGGTGTGTGGACGGCCGAGGAGGTGGCCTCGGCTCAACACCATGTGTCCCATCGGGTTGGCGACGTTACCGGCGATGGGGTGCTCGACGTGGTGTGGATACCGAAGATCGGGCAGGCGAACACGTGGAGTGTGGAAGCCTTGGGCGACGAGTTTCAGCGAAACGAGATCTTTGAATTCGAGGCTTGGAAGCCGCTGTTAGGGGTCGGCAATGAGGCCTGGAAGCCGCTGTTAGGGGTGGGCGATTTTGATGGCGATGGACAGGTGGATGTACTCACCGAGCTCACACGCGATGAATTTGAAGGGAGCAAGGGGCTCGTCTGGCGGAGCCAGAGTACTGGCGGCGCAGAAGCGGTGTTGTATGATGATCGGCTGTTTCGACGCTCGCCGGTGCTGATGCGCGATCTCAACGCCGATGGGATCGACGACTGGGTGTTTATCGGCGGAGACCGCGCTTCGGGGTTTGGGGTGTTCGTCGAATGGGGCGGGAGTGTCAAGCCGACCGAAGAAGGGGAGCGGCATCGGCTGACGGGCAGTGCGACCCACGTGCTGTCTGGGGATATGGATGGCGATGGCGATGAGGATTTGGTGGTATTGGATCCGATCTTGGGCGGTGTGCATGTCCTCAAGAGTTCGCTGGCTTCGACCGCGACGGTCGTGCAGACGCCAGCGGATGCGCACCCGGTGCAATACCGGCTGGGCGACAGCTATCCCAACCCGTTCAATCCGGCGGTGGTGATTCCCCTCGATTTGGCGACGGACGCGGTGGTGTCGTTGCGAGTGCATGACGTGTTGGGTCGTCGGGTGCGGCAGGTGTGGGAGGGGCCGCTGAGGGCGGGTAGCCATCGGTTTGTATGGGATGGTCGCGACGAGGCAGGTAAGGCGGTGGCCGCGGGCGTGTATATCTATCGCGTCGAGATGGACGGACAGGTGGAAGCGAAAAAGACGACCAAGCTGCCGTAAGCGGACCTTCTTTTTCGCCTATTGCAAGGAGATAGGCTATGCTGCTGCTATTCGCCGTTGTCGTCGGTATTGCGCTATGGAACGGTCCCGCCGCGGCGATTCGGTGGGAGTTCGACGATGGGACGACGCAAGGGTGGTCCGCCAAAGAAGCTGGTGTATGGGGTAGTTGGTATGAATTTAACCAGTTTCCCGGGGTGGTTGAAGGCGGCGTGTGGCGGATCGCGGTCGATCCCGCGGTCGTCAAAGGCAATTATTCTGGCCAGAGTGTCGAAGTGATTTCTTCGACTATCGGGTACGATTCGAGCCTGTTTGACCGGGTCCGCATCCGGTTCCGCACCGTCCATGACCGCCCGACGATCGGTACGTTTTCAATGGAGTGGACCAACGAGCACAACGCCCTGTCGTCCGGTTGGGACCCAGCCGAGCCACCGTCTGGAAGCCGGTTTAAGCTCTTCTTCCCCCAAGAGGTAGTCTATACCACCGAGTGGCAGGAAGTGGAGCTTTTCTTGGCGGGTTCAGACGAGACGATATGGGAGGGCCTGTTAAAAGATATTCAGCTCAGTTTTAACTTGGACATCGAGGATCAAGACGCGGTGATTGGGTGGTTTGAGATCGACTGGATCGAGTTGACCGGCGTGGAAGAGCTATTACAAGGAGAACGGCCGCCGCCGCCCGTAGAGTTCCTTAGCTTGGATGGAGTTGGGCTTTTTGCGCCGCCGGTGTTCTATCCGATTGCCCCGGGCATCGGGGGAAGGTCTTATAGAGATCACAGCGGCGTCTTGACGGACTTGGATGGCGATGGCGACTTAGACCTGTCTGCTGTCTGGGAAGCTCGGCAAAAGCAAAAGAATCAGCCGGGGGATAAAGTGGGCTGGCTGATGGCCCTCAACGATGGATACGGGGTCTTGGAACTCAAGCGCATAGAGGAAGTAGCGGCCACAGGGCAGTCGAGTACCGATGCGGCAACGGGCAGGACGACCGCCTCCTTGGTCGCCTTAGAGATGCTGGGTGCGGACTTGACCGGCGATGGTCGAGACGAAATCGCGCTGTATGTAAGCAATGCTGGGCAGGTAGTAGAAGTGTGGTCTATCGGGGCGGACCTCCAAGTCGAGGTGCTCGTGCAGATCGAGGATCGCTGGCTTGGGGATGTGGCGGATTGGGACGGCGATGGCAAGGCCGAATTATTTGTCGGATCGTCTTCGTTGGAAGGGAGCATTTTAGCGGTCTGGGAGGTCGAACAGGGCGGGTGGACCGCCGAGGAGGTGGCCGTGGCCGAACGTCATGTGGTTAGTCGGATTGGCGACTTTACCGGCGATGGGGTTCTCAATGCGTTGTGGGGACCAATCGCCGGGCGGTCGCACACGTGGATTGTGGGACCTTTGGACGACGAGTTGCAGACTGGCGAGTCCTTTGAATTCGACGAAGGGAACCGGCTGTTGTGGAAGGATCTGTTAGAGGTGGGCGATTTTGATGGCGATGGGCAGGTGGATTTACTCACGAGGTTCATAAGGGATCAAATTGAAGGTCTCAAGGGCTTGGCCTTGCAGAGCAGGAGCGCCGGTGGCGGCGTAGAATCGGCGGTGCTGTATGATGATCGGCTGTTTCTGCGCTCGTCGGTGCTGATGCGCGATCTCAACGCCGATGGGATCGACGACTGGGTGTTTATCGGCGGCAACCGTGCGTCGGGGTTTGGGGTGTTTGTCGAGTGGGGCGGGAGTGTCAAGCCGACCCAAGACGGGGAGCGTCACCGGCTGACGGGCAGTGCGACCCACGTGCTGTCCGGGGATATGGATGGCGACGGCGATGAGGATTTGGTGGTATTGGATCCGATCTTGGGCGGTGTGCATGTTCTCAAGAGTTCGCTGGCCTCGACCGCGACAGCTGTGCTGACGCCGCTGGATGCGCGGCCGGCGCAGTACCGGCTGGGCGACAGCTATCCCAACCCGTTCAATCCGGCGGTGGTGATTCCCCTTGATTTGGCGACGGACGCGATGGCGGTGTCGCTACGGGTACATGACGTGTTGGGTCGGCGGGTGCGGCAGGTGTGGGAGGGGCCGCTGGGGGCGGGCAGCCATCGGTTGGTATGGGATGGGCGCGACGAGGCGGGTAAAGACGTGGCCGCTGGGGTGTATATCTATCGCGTCGAAATCGAAGGCCGGGTGGAAGCGAAAAAGACGACCAAGCTGCCGTAAACGGCCCGTCTTTTGAGCTATGAGCTATTTGACGCGAACGAGGATGAAACGGCATGAGACAGCCTAACCATCCATCTAACCGTCCATTATACTGATACTGAATTACTTCCGGTCCTTACTACACGACATCAGCCCCCACCTTCCTAAGGATCGAGGGCGTCTTGCCCTCGTCACGTCAAGGGCGGGACGCCCTCGATCCCAGACGCGGTGGGAATACCAGAAAAGGCGGAATCAAAGTAGGTGCCGCGTACTTACGTACTCCAGCCATCGAGCACCTATCTTGGCGGCGCGACAGCCCAAAGGGAAAGTCGCGTAGAATCCACGGAAAATCGTGTACAGTCCACGGAAAATCGTGTAGAATCCACGGAAAATCGTGTAAAGCCTTGCGCCACGGGCTGAGGCTGCCGCTCATAAGAAGCCTCCTCCATTATTTTAAGTCTCATATTTTCAATTCTTTAGGGCAATTCTAAAGGATTTTTTTGTGCATGCCCTGCTTTTTGGCACGCAATTTGCTTATATAATCCGTAGAAGCAAGGCCGATTAAAAAGAAAGGAGGGGACGCGAACTCGTATCGGCTGTCTTTCAACCCTCACTTCCAGTGCCATCGCGGTATCGGGCCGCTGGCGTACTGGGCAACGTAGGAGACGAGAATCATGCAGAACTTGAGGGAGTTTTTCGCGTCGTCGAGCGGGTTGGCACCGGCTCGGCAGGGTTTGGCCCTCGGTTGGGTCATCAGTGCTCTCACGGGGATCACCATCCTGCTCGGGGCCAAGGAAGCCGGTGCTTGCCCCAAAGACAAGACCACTTGTGGCTACTCCGCCGACTGCGCGGACTATAACTCCAGAACGCCGTACCGGGAATGCACCAGTTACTGGGACTCGTATTGCAGAAAGACTCATACAATCTGCGACTGCGTTTCCTCCTGCCCCTGAGACAACACTAGCTATCGAGAACTAGCCACAATGCCATTTCTCAGGCTAAGAGGCCCGGCTCGCTCGTACGATTGAGCCGGGCTCCTCTTCTCAACTTCCCAGAGATGCTATCTGCCGGAATTCTACCTGTTGCAAGGAGCTAGGCTATGCTGCTGCTATTGGCCGTTGTCGTCGGTATTGTGCTGTGGAGCGGTCCCGCCGCGGCGATTCGGTGGGAGTTCGACGATGGGACGACGCAAGGGTGGGCTGCCAAAAGAGCGCTTGCGTGGGGTGGGACGGGTGAGTTTTACTTATTCCCGGGGGTGGTTGAAGACGGCGTGTGGCGGATCGATGTCTTGCCCTCCGTGCCCGCGAGTGCCTATCCTGCGCCGAAAGTCGAAGTGGTTTCTTCGACCATAGGCTACGATTCGGGGCTTTTTGATCGGGTCCGAGCCCGGGTTCGCACGGTCCATCGCAGTCCTACGTTAGGCTCTTTTTGGCTGACTTGGACGAACGAGTATAACCTTACAAATCCAGGGGCAAATCCAAGTTGGGATGCCGGAGGCAGGTTTAGGCTCCCGGGACAACGGGACTTCGTTTACACCACCGAGTGGCAGGAGGTGGAGTTCGCCCTCGTCGGCCAAGGCGAGAAAATGTGGGAGGGGCTACTGCGGGATATTCGGCTGGGTTTTGTCTTGCAGGCACCTGATATAACTCAGCCTCCCTTGGCCGTGAGCGAAGTGGTTAGAGAGTTTGAGATCGACTGGATCGAGTTGACCGGGGTTGAAGAGCTCTTACAGGGGGAACTAGCCCCTCCTTACGTAGAGTATTTCCGCTTTGAGGGGGCCAAGCACTTTGCGCCGCCGGTTTTCTATCCGATTACCCCGGGCATCGGGGGAAGATCGCATAGAGATCACGTCGGCGTCTTGACGGACTTGGAGGGAGACGGCGACTTAGACCTGTTCGCTGTTTGGGACTATAAAGTAAGCGAGTCAACCCCCAAAACGGGCTGGGTGATGGCCCTCAATGATGGTAGGGGAGCCTTTAAGACCGTGCGCGCCGAGCAGGTTGTTAGCACGGTGGAGGCCGGCCCGGATGAGCCGATCGAAGGGGTGCTCCTAGCGGTGCTGGCCGGCGATTTGACCGGCGATGGCCACGACGAGATCGTGCTCTCTAGAACGAGTGAATTAGCGACCGCGGTTTGGTCGGTGGGGCCGGAACTCCAAGTCGAGGTACTCGCGGAAATCCCCGCTCGCTGGCTGCGGGACTTGGCCGATTGGGATGGCGATGGGGATGTTGAGTTATTTGTCGGAGAGACGACGCTTGAGGGCAGCACGTTGGAGGTTTGGGATGTAGAGAACGGCGCGTGGTCGTCCTCTGAGGTGGCGGTCTCCAAAAACTATGTGGCCTCCCAGATCGGCGACTTTACCGGCGATGGGGTGCTGGAGGTGCTGTGGGAACCCATCGCCGGACAGGCAGCTCCGCGGGTGGTGGCTGGTTTGGGTAACGATCTTCAGGGGGGCGATTTGGTTGAGTTCGAGGCGTATAAGCCTGTTTTACAGGTAGGCGATGTGGAATTTGAGGTGGATACATCATACTCGGAGTCTGATGAAGTTTATCTGGCAGGCCCTGTTTTGCGAGTGGGCGATTTTGATGGCGATGGGCAGGTGGACTTGCTCACGGCGTTCATACGGGTCCAAAGCGAAGGCGTCAAGGGGCTAGTGGTGCAGCGACCGGGAGTCGGCGGAGGGGTCGAATCGGCGGTGCTGTATGACGAGCGGCTGTGGCTGCGCTCGCCGGTGGTGGTGCGCGACTTGAATGCCGATGGCGCGGACGATTGGGTGTTCATCGGCGGCGACCGGGCGTCAGGCTTTGGGGTGTTCGTTGAGTGGGGCGGGGGCCTTAATCCGGCGAAGGAAGTGGAGCGGCATCGGTTGGTCGGCAATGGCAGCGAAGTGCTGGCTGGAGATGTGGACGGCGATGGCGATCTGGACTTGGTCGTGTTGAGCCATCTTTCGGAGGAGGGGCATACGGCCGACGGGGTGTATGTGCTCGAGAATTTGGTCGCGGATCAGGCGACGGCCGTGCAGATGCTAGCGGATGCGCAACCGGCGCAATACCGGCTCGGCAACAGCTATCCCAACCCGTTCAATCCGGCGGTGGTGATTCCCCTTGATTTGGCGACGGACGCGGCGGAAGTGTCGCTGGCGGTACATGACGTGTTAGGTCGTCGGGTGCGTCAGGTGTGGGACAGGCCGCTGGGGGCGGGTCAGCATCGGTTGGTATGGGATGGTCGCGACGAGGAAGGTAGGGCCGTGGCCGCTGGGGTGTACATCTATCGGGTCGAAATCGAAGGCCGGGTGGAAGCGAAAAAGACGACCAAGCTGCCGTAAGAAGTGGTAGAAACGCGAGCCGATGAGACGGCATGAGACCGCCTAAATCATCTATACCGGACTGGGGCTGAAATTATTGCAAAGGAGCTAGGCTATGACGTTGCTATTCGCCGTTGTCGTCGCTGTGGTGCTGTGGGACGGTCCCGCCACGGCGATCAAGTGGGAGTTCGACGATGGGACGACGCAAGGGTGGTCTGCCAAAGAAGCTGCTATATGGGGTGGTTCGCGTGAATTTCACCAGTTTCCGGGGATGGTTGAAGACAGCGTGTGGCGGATCGCGGTCGATCCGGCCGTCACCAAGGGGAACTACTCTACGCCGAGGGTCGAATTGATTTCTTCGACTATCGGGTATGATTCGAGTCTGTTCGACCACGTTCGCATCCGCTGCCGCACCGTCCATCACCGCCCTACAATCGGTAATTTTTCGGTCGCTTGGACCAGTGAGCACAACGCCCTGCCCAGAGGTTGGGATCGTGCGTTTGCAATCCTCCTACAAGACATAGTCTATACGACCGAGTGGCAGGAAGTGGTGCTTGTCTTGGCCGGTCGCGACGAGAAGAGATGGGAGGGCCTGTTAAAAGATATTCGGCTCGGTTTTAACTTGGATCATTCGGAAGTTGAATCGGCGTCCGATGCGGTTGAGTGGTTCGAGATCGATTGGATCGAGTTGACCGGCGTGGAAGAGTTGCTACAGGGGGAACGACCGCCGCCGCTGGTAGAGTATCTTCGTTGGGATGCGGCGGGGCTTTTTGCGCCGCCAGTGTTCTATCCGATTGCGCCGGGTATTGGGCACGGCGGAGTCTCTAGAGGACAGCAGCAGGGTATTTTGACGGACTTGGAGGGCGATGGCGACCTAGACCTGTTCGCCATCTGGAGGTCCCCATACAGGAAAATGGATCAGCCGGGGTCTAGAGTAGGCTGGCTGATGGCCCTCAACGACGGACACGGGGTCTTGGAACGGGGACGCATAGAGGGAGTAGCGATCGCAGGGGGGACGAGTACCGATGCGGAAACGGGCGTGATGACCGTCTCCGGGGTGTCCTTAGAGGCACTGGGTGCGGACTTGACTGGTGATGGTCGAGACGAAATCGCGCTGTATGTAAGCAATGCTGGATCGGCCGTAGAAGTGTGGTCTATCGGCCCGGACCTCCAAGTGGAGGTGCTGGTGCAAATCGAGGATCGAAGGCTCGTGGGTGCAGCGGATTGGGATGGCGATGGTCGGGTCGAATTATTCGTCGATGGGCGCATCGCTTTAGAAGTCTGGGATGTGGAACAGGGCATGTGGACGGCCGAGGAGGTGGCCTCGGCTCAACACCATGCGTCCCATCGGGTTGGCGACGTTACTGGCGATGGGGTGCTCGACGTGGTGTGGATACCGATTATCGGACAGGCGAACACGTGGGGGGTGGGTGCCTTGGGCGATGAGTTTCAGCGGAACGAGGTCTTTGAATTCGAGGCTTGGAAGCCGCTGTTAGGGGTCGGCAATGAGGCTTGGAAGCCGCTGTTAGGGGTGGGCGATTTTGATGGCGATGGACAGGTGGATGTACTCACCGAGCTCACACGCGATGAATTTGAAGGGAGCAAGGGGCTCGTCTGGCGGAGCCAGAGCACTGGCGGCGCAGAAGCGGTGCTGTATGATGATCGGCTGTTTCGTCGCTCGCCGGTGCTGATGCGCGATCTCAACGCCGATGGGATCGACGACTGGGTGTTTATTGGCGGAGACCGCGCTTCGGGCTTTGGGGTGTTCGTCGAATGGGGCGGGAGCGTCAATCCGACCCAAGACGGGGAGCGGCATCGGCTGACGGGCAGTGCGACCCACGTGCTGTCCGGGGATATGGATGGCGACGGCGATGAGGATTTGGTGGTATTGGATCCGATCTTGGGCGGTGTGCATCTGCTCAAGAGTTCGCTGGCCTCGACCGCGACGGTCGTGTTGACGCCGGCGGATGCGCGGCCGGCGCAATACCGGCTGGGCGACAGCTATCCCAATCCGTTCAATCCGGCGGTGGTGATTCCCCTTGATTTGGCGACGGACGCGGTGGTGTCGTTGCGAGTGCATGACGTGTTGGGTCGTCGGGTGCGTCAGGTGTGGCAGGGGCCGCTGGGGGCAGGCAGCCATCGGTTGGTATGGGATGGGCGCGACGAGACAGGCAAGGCGGTGGCCGCGGGCGTGTATATCTATCGCGTCGAGATGGACGGCCGGGTGGAAGCCAAAAAGACGACCAAGCTACCGTAAGCGGACCTTCTTTTATGCCTGTTGCAAGGAGCTAGGCTATGATGCTGCTATTCGCCGTTGTCGTCGGTATTGTGCTGTGGGACGGTCCCGCCACGGCGATCAAGTGGGAGTTTGACGATGGGACGACGCAAGGGTGGTCCGCCAAAGAAGCTGCTACATGGGGTGGTTCGCTTGAATTTCACCAGTTTCCGGGGGGGGTTGAAGATAGCGTGTGGCGGATCGAGGTCGATCCGGCCGTCACCAAGGGGAACTACTCCAATCCGATGGTCGAGTTGATTTCGCCGACCATCGGGTATGATTCGGGTCTGTTCGACCACGTTCGCATCCGCTGCCGCACCGTCCATCACCGCCCTACAATCGGTAATTTTTCGGTCGCTTGGACCAGTGAGCACAACGCCCTGCCCTCAGGTTGGGATCATGCGTTTGCAATTTTCGCCCAAGATATAGTCTATACGACCGAGTGGCAGGAAGTGGTGCTTGTCTTGGCCGGTCGCGACGAGAAGAGATGGGAGGGCCTGTTAAAAGATATTCGGCTCGGTTTTAACTTGGATTCGGAAGTTGAATCGGCGTCCGATGTGGTTGAGTGGTTCGAGATCGATTGGATCGAGTTGACCGGCGTGGAAGAGTTGCTACAGGGGGAACGGCCGCCGCCGCTGGTAGAGTATCTTCGTTGGGATGCGGCGGGGCTTTTTGCGCCGCCAGTGTTCTATCCGATTGCGCCGGGCATTGGGCACGGCGAAGGCTCTGGAGGAGCGCAGCAGGGTGTCTTGACGGACTTGGAGGGCGATGGCGACCTAGACCTGTTCGCTGTCTGGAGTTTCCCGCACGAGGAAGCGGATCAGCCGGGGCATCAAGTGGGCTGGCTGATGGCCCTCAACGACGGACACGGGGTCTTGGAACTGGGGCGCATAGAGGAAGTAGTGGCCGCAAGGCTGCTTAGTACCGATGCGGTAACTGGAAGGATAACCGTCTCTGGGGTGCTCTTAAATGCGCTGGGGGCGGACTTGACCGGCGATGGTCGAGACGAAATCGTGCTGTATGCGAGTGTCGGGGGGGGAGAGGCCGTAGAAGTGTGGTCTATCGGCCCGGACCTCCAAGTGGAGGTGCTGGTGCAAATCGAGGATCGAGATATCGTGGATGCCGCGGATTGGGATGGCGATGGCCGGGTCGAACTGTTTGTTGAGGGGAGCACCTTAGAGGTCTGGGATGTGGAACAAGGTGTGTGGACGGCCGAGGAGGTGGCCTCGGCTCAACACCATGTGTCCCATCGGGTTGGCGACGTTACCGGTGATGGGGTGCTTGACGTGGTGTGGATACCGATCATCGGGCAGGCGAACACGTGGAGTGTGGAAGCCTTGGACGATGAGTTTCAGCGAAACGAGGTCTTTGAATTCGAGGCTTGGAAGCCGCTGTTAGGGGTCGGCGATTTTGATGGCGATGGGCAGGTGGATGTACTCACTGAGTTCACACGCGATCGCTTTGAAGGGAGTAAGGGGCTCGTCTGGCGGAGCCAGAGCACTGGCGGCGCAGAAGCGGTGCTGTATGATGATCGGCTGTTTCGACGCTCGCCGGTGCTGATGCGCGATCTCAACGCCGATGGGATCGACGACTGGGTGTTTATCGGCGGAGACCGCGCTTCGGGCTTTGGGGTGTTCGTCGAATGGGGCGGGAGCGTCAAGCCGACCCAAGACGGGGAGCGTCACCGGCTGACCGGCAGTGCGACCCATGTGCTGTCCGGGGATATGGACGGCGATGGCGATGAGGATTTGGTGGTGTTGGATCCGATCTTGGGGGGAGTGCATGTCCTCAAAAATTCGCTGGGTGCGCCGCCGACGGCCGTGCAGATGTCGGCGGATGCGCGGCCGGCGCAATACCGGCTGGGCGACAGCTATCCCAATCCGTTCAATCCGGCGGTGGTGCTGCCCCTTGATTTGGCGACGGACGCGGTGGTGTCGTTGCGAGTGCATGACGTGTTGGGTCGTCGGGTGCGACAGGTGTGGGAGGGGCCGCTGGGGGCGGGCAGCCATCGGTTGGTATGGGATGGGCGCGACGAGGCGGGTAAAGACGTGGCCGCTGGGGTGTATATCTATCGCGTCGAAATCGAAGGCCGGGTGGAAGCGAAAAAGACGACCAAGCTGCCGTAAACGGCCCGTCTTTTGAGCTATGAGCTATTTGACGCGAACGAGGATGAAACGGCATGAGACAGCCTAACCATCCATCTAACCGTCCATTATACTGATACTGAATTACTTCCGGTCCTTACTACACGACATCAGCCCCCACCTTCCTAAGGATCGAGGGCGTCTTGCCCTCGTCACGTCAAGGGCGGGACGCCCTCGATCCCAGACGCGGTGGGAATACCAGAAAAGGCGGAATCAAAGTAGGTGCCGCGTACTTACGTACTCCAGCCATTGAGCACCTATCTTGGCGGCGCGACAGCCCAAAGGGAAAGTCGCGTAGAATCCACGGAAAATCGTGTACAGTCCACGGAAAATCGTGTAGAATCCACGGAAAATCGTGTAAAGCCGTGCACCACGGGCTGAGGCTGCCGCTCATAAGAAGCCGCGTCCATTATTTTAAGTCTCATATTTTCAATCCTTTAGGGCAATCCTAAAGGATTTTTTTGTGCATGCCCTGCTTTTTGGCACGCAATTTGCTTATATAATCCGTAGAAGCAAGGCCGATTAAAAAGAAAGGAGGGGACGCGAACTCATATCGGCTGTTTTTCAACCCTCACTTCCAGTGCCGTAGCGGTATCGGGCCGCCGGCGTACTGGGCAACGTAGGAGACGAGAATCATGCAGAAATTGCGGGAGTTTTTCGCGTCGTCGAGCGGGTTGGCACCGGCTCGGCAGGGTTTGGCCCTCGGTTGGGTCATCAGCGTCCTGACGGGGATCACCGTCCTGCTCGGGGCCAAGGAAGCGAAAGCCGACAGCCAGTGCCCTCGCACTTGGACCACCTGCAGTACGAGTGCCAACTGTGCAGAGGGGGATACGGACGAGGGCTACCGGTACTGCACCCACAAAAGGGCCCCGGATTGCAGCTATTCTAGAATAGCTTGCTGGTGCTCCTCCACTTCCTGCCCCTGAGATAATACCTAAGTTGTTGATAAATGGCTATGGGGCTGCTTCTCAGGTTACGGTGCTAAGGGGCTGGCTTAATAGTAGCGATTAAGTCAGCCCCTCCTCTCCTCTCAACTCCCCAGAGACGCTACTGTTGGAAAGGAATTATACTATGACGTTGCTATTGGCCGTTGTCGTCGCTGTTGCGCTGTGGAACGATCCCGCCGCGGCGATTCGGTGGGAGTTCGACGATGGGACGACGCAAGGGTGGGCTGCCAAAAGAGCGCTCGCATGGGGTGGTTCGTTTGAAGCGGACCTGTTTCCGGGGGGGGTCGAAGATGGTGTGTGGCAGATTGATGTCTTGCCCTCCGTGGCTAGGCAGTCAAATCCTGCGCCGAGTGTCGAGGTGATTTCTTCTACCCTCGGCTATGATTCGAGCCTGTTTGACCGGGTACGGGTTCGCTTCCGCACCGTTCATCATCGTCCTACGGTAGGGTATTGCAGGCTCCAATGGACCAACGAGCACAACCTTGCAAATTCTGGCGGCCCCGAGAGCCGGTTTGCACTCTCAGGAGGCCCCCCGAACTTCGTTTACACCACCGAGTGGCAGGAAGTGGAGTTCTCCCTTATTGGCCAAGACGAAATCCGATGGGAGGGGTTGTTAAAGGATATTCGGCTCAGTTTTGGCTTGGATTCGATAGAAGATATAACTCTGCCCCCCCGGCCGGTGAGCGATGTGGTGGGGGTGTTTGAGATCGACTGGATCGAGTTGACCGGGGTTGAAGAGTTGTTACAGGGGGAATTAGCCCCTCCTTACGTAGAGTATGTCCGCTTTGAGGGGGCCAAGCACTTTGCACCGCCAGTTTTCCATCCGATCACGCGGGGCTTAGGGGGAGGCCGCGACGGTGGATACGGCGTCTTGACGGACTTGGAAGGTGACGGCGACTTAGACCTGTTCGCGGTCTATGACTATTGGGACGAGGGGGGCGCGCCGTCAAGCGGCTGGGTGATGGCCCTCAACGACGGCCGGGGGGTCTTTAAGACCGTGCGCCTAGAGGAGGTTGTTAGTACGGCCGAGATCGGCCCGGATGATCTGCCCGAAAAGGTGGGCCTTGCGGTGCTGGCCGGCGATTTGACCGGCGATGGCCACGACGAGATCGTGCTCTCTAGAACGAGTGAAGTAGCGACCGCGGTTTGGTCGGTGGGGCCGGAACTCCAAATCGAGGTGCTCGCGGAAATCCCGGATCGCTTTCTGCGGGACTTGGCCGATTGGGATGGCGACGGCGCGGTCGAGCTATTTGTCGGAAAGACCACGTTTGCGGGCAGCACGTTAGAGGTCTGGGATGTAGAGAACGGCGCGTGGTCGTCCTCTGAGGTGGCGGTCGCCAACAACCACGTAGCCACTCAGATCGGCGACTTTACCGGCGATGGGCGGCTGGAGGTGTTGTGGGAACCCATCGCCGGCCGGGGGGACACGCGCTTGGTGGCTGGTTTGGGGGCCGATCTGCAAGGGGACGAGTTCGTCGAGTTTGAGACGTATAAGCCTGTGTTCCGAGTGGGCGCTATGGAATTCGCCATGGAGAATCCCGTTATACAGACCGACCTCGGCACTTTTGAGATCAATCTGGCCGGGCCTGTGTTCCGAGCGGGCGATTTTGATGGCGATGGGCAGGTGGATTTGCTCACGGCGTTCATACGCCTCGTAAACGAAGGCGTCAAGGGGCTAGTGATGCAGCGACAGGACGCCGGCGGAGGGGTCGAATCGGCGGTGCTGTATGACGAGCGGCTGTGGCTACGCTCGCCGGTGGTGGTGCGCGACTTGAATGCCGATGGCGCGGACGACTGGGTGTTCATCGGCGGCGACCGGGCGTCGGGGTTTGGGGTGTTCGTTGAGTGGGGCGGGGGCCTTAATCCGGCGAAGGAGGTGGAGCGGCATCGGCTGGTCGGCAGTGGCAGCGAGGTGCTGGCTGGAGATGTGGACGGCGATGGCGACTTGGACTTGGTCGTGTTGAGCCATCGTTCGGAGGAGGGGCATACGGCCGACGGGGTATATGTGCTCGAGAATTTGGTCGCGGCTCAGGCGACAGCCGTGCAGACGCTGGCGGATGTGCGTCCGGTGCAACATCGGCTGGGCGACAGCTATCCCAATCCGTTCAATCCGGCGGTGGTGATTCCCCTTGATTTGGCGACGGACGCGGCGGGGGTGTCGCTGACGGTGCATGACGTGTTGGGTCGTCGGGTGCGACAGGTGTGGGAGGGGCCGCTGAGGGCGGGCAGCCATCGGTTTGTATGGGATGGTCGCGACGAGGCGGGTAAAGACGTGGCCGCGGGCGTGTACATCTATCGCGTCGAGATGGACGGACGGGTGGAAGCGAAAAAGACGACCAAGCTGCCGTAAGTTGAGCTAGTGATTCGGCTTGGTCCTTTGCTGGATTCCCGCGTTCGCGGGAATGACATCTAGAGGCGTCAGGCAAGACGAGCCAAAAGCAACATGAGTGTTAAGAACGCTTCTAAGCATTTACTGGATTTACTCCGGTTTAATCCGTTGCGAAGGGATGGGAGCCGATGAGACGGCCGTGGAAAGTTCCGCTGTGCAAAAACAGAACGCTGCAAGGCTGCTTGGCGGCGTCGCTGGCCTTGCATCTGTTGGTGATCTTCGGCATCACGCACCGCGAGCCGATCCGCCAATTCCCCGTCCTACAGCCGATCATGGTGGAGTTTATCAAGCGTCCGCCGCCGCAGCGCACCCTGACCCGTCGGCAACGCCCCCGGCAGCGTCCGTTGGTGCGCCGCCCCGCCCTGCAAGCGGCCCCGGTCGCCGCGGTGCGACCAGCGCCCTCGGCCATGCGCCCCCTGCCGATGTTCAAGTCGTCGTCGCTCCGGTTGCCGATGGCGTCGCTGCCCGACCGGCTGGTGCTGCCGGTGCCAGACTTCCCGGCTCGGCACATTGGTCCGCAGCTGCGGGCGGGGGCGTTAGAAGGGACGCGGCAGGGGGCCGACGAGATCGACTTGGGCCTAGAGCTGATGGACGTGCAGGCCATGGACACCGGCCGGCACCGGGCGCTGGTGGTGATGGATCCCCAAGACCGGCGCGAGCTCAAAGGCTTTCTCTATTTGTCCAGTGTGTATAGCCCGTCCATCGAACGGGCTGAACAGGAAAACACCCACTCAGCGGCGCGCCTATTTCTTCAGACGCGCCAAGTAGCCGAAAAACAGATGCTGCACGGATTGGCCAATAAAATGGTCGCCACGACGCAGGTTCACGTCGAGGTCCGCGACGCGATTCGGCTCGACGATCCCCAGCTTTCGCAGGTGCCCTTTGTGCTGTTTACGGCCAACTCGCCCTTTGAGTTTACCGCGGCGGAAGCGGCCAATCTCGGGGCCTATCTGACTGCGGGCGGCTTCCTGTTTGCGGAGATTGTCCGCCCGTTGCGGCCCAATTACAGCGACGCCGATTTGGACATTCCGGCGGTGCGTTCCCTGATTCGGGCCAGCTTCCAAGCGGTCGGCCATCAAGAGTGGAAGGACTGGCAGTTTATCCGCTTAGCGACCACGCACCCGCTCTACCACAGCTTCTACGATGTCGAAAGCCTGCCGCGCGGAATGCGCGATATGCACTTTACCACCGGCGGCGAATCCCCCCCGCTCACCCCGGATTATTTGGAGGGCATTGTGGTCGGCGAGCAGTTGGTCGGGGTGTATTCGATGCGCGGATACGCGGATTTTTGGGCGGGAACCGCCGAGCGGACCCGGGATGAGGGGGCGCGGAACAACATAAGCAACACTCCGTTTTTTCATTCCGGCGTCGATGAAATGTCGGCCTATAATTTGGGGGTGAATGTGGTGGTGTACGCCCTGACGCGAGAAGGATCCTTGGCCCAGCAATTGGTCGCGGCCGACTGACGGGTAGTTTTCGGGCGGCGGTTGTCGTATCTTAGGCGTTCCTTCTCCTTCCCACTTCCGGGAAAGACCTCCCTCCCAATCGCCGAAAGGCCGACGATGAGCGCCCTATCCTTTGAGCACGTGCAGGGGTATCACTACACAGTCTTTGATGGGCTTTGCGGGATGCACATTGAAGACCTCTACCAAGACCGCCAAGGGTTCCTCTGGGTTGCCACGGCCGACGGCGGCGTCAGCCGGTTCGACAGCGCTCGGTTCGATACGTTTGCCCTCGCCGATGGCCTGCCCAACCTGACGGTCATGGCCATTGCCGAGGACGACAACGACCGGCTGCTGTTCGGCACGTTGGGCGGCGGGTTGGCCGCGTACGACGGGCGCGGCTTTGAGCTGCATACCACCGAGCACGGCTTGCCGTCCAATGAGATCGTGGGGCTGCAAGCCCAGCCGGATGGGTCGGTGTTGGTGCTGACCGGCGCGGGCGTGGCGTGGTTTGCCCAAGGCCGCTGCACCCGGAGCATAACCCACATTGACGGCCAACCGTTGGGGCGGGTGTACGATTGGGTCACAGACGCGGCCGGCACCACTTGGCTGGCGACGTGGGACCGAGGCGTCCTCAGTTTGGATGGCCGACGCATGGAGCTGGGCGATCGGGCGGTGCGCTGGCCTTGGAAATTTGCCCAAGACCCGTCCGGCTCTCTGTGGATCGCCTTCCACTACGAGGGGAGCGAAGCCTTGATCGGCCGCTACGATCCGCACACCGAGCAGTTCGCCTGCCTTGAGGTGGAGCATCAGGCCGAGCGAGTGGTGCAGCAGGGCGTGCGGCACGTGCGGGTGGACGAGCAGGGCCGGCTCTGGCTGGCGCGTCGGGGGGTAGTCTGCTACGATGGGCAAACGTGGCATCCCTTTGCAACCCACCTGTTGGACTTTGACTTTTCCAATACGCGCCTGACCTACGAGGATCGCGAGGGCAATATCTGGGTTGGGCTTTGGGGCGGCGGGTTGGTTTTTTGCGATCCAGTCAGCATGCGGCTGTACACCGAAGCGGATGGCCTGCCCGACCACGAAGTGTGCCACTTGGGAGAAGACGGCGACGGGCGGGTCTGGATCGGCACGATAGGCGGCATGGCCTGTATGGAAGAAGGCCGCATCCGGCCGCTCACTAGGGATGACTCGGTGTCGGCGCTGATGGTGGATGGACAGGGGCAGGTCTGGAGCGGGGGCGAACAGGGCCAAGTGTACCAGTGGGCCGGGCAAACGCCGCAGGCGATCGCCGTGGCGGCCGAGACCGACGGCGACGCGATTACCGGACTGTGCGAAGATGGGCAAGGGCGCATCTGGGTCGGTACGTTCCAGGGCCACTTCGGCTGGATCGAGGCTGGCCGCTTCACCCCCTTTAAGGAGTGGAGCGGCGAGGAGTGCCGCGCCCTGCTGCAAGACCAAAACGGCGTGTTCTGGATTGGGTTCTTCGGTCGAGTGCCGGCGTTGTACTGGTACAAGGACGAGCAGTTTGGCCCGGTGGAGATGGCCGAGTCCGAGACCATCGTCTATGTCAATGTGTTGTGGGAACACCAAGACGTCTTGTGGGTGGGCACGGCCAAGGGGCTTTTCATTGCCGACCGCTCGGCGGGTCAGGTGCGCCACTTTACCACGGAGGATAGTGGGCTGATGGCCAATGGCATCTTGGGGCTGACGGCCGACCGGGCGGGGCGCGTTTGGCTGGGGACGAGTGGTGGGGGCGTACTCTGCTATGATGGCGAGACGTTCCGCAACATCCGCTTGGGGTCGTCTGTGCTGGGCAACATCGTCGAGGCCGTATTGTGCGACCGTCAGGGGCGGCTGTGGTTTGGGACGCGGGCTGGGTTGGTGGCCTATCAGCCCGGGGACACGCCGCCGCGCTTGGTGATCCGCGAGGTGCAGGCCGGTCGCCTTTTTACTATGCCC
The DNA here is from genome assembly GCA_965242865.1 of Candidatus Latescibacterota bacterium. Lineage (GTDB taxonomy): Bacteria > Latescibacterota > UBA2968 > UBA8231 > UBA8231. The sequence continues at coordinate 391,654 of CBDETK010000013.1, read as the reverse complement.
GAAGCCGTGTCCTACTCAGAGGACATCCCCGAAATCCGCATTCATTTCCAAGGCATTAGTTTCCGCAGCGGGGCGCGGCAGTTGTGCTATCGCCATCGCTTGGTAGGCCATGATCCGGCCAAAGAGTGGAGCGCGTTCACGGCCGCCGATGCGGTGGTCTATCACACTTTGCCGGTGGGCGACTACTGCTTTGAGGTGGAGGCCATGGACCGGGATGGCCTGTCGTCCGAGGTGGTCAGTTTGGCCGTTCACGTCCTGCCCGACCCCCAAGTCGAACACACCCGCATCCTCGAAAAGACCCTGCTGTCTGCCAACTCGGTCGTGCCGAGCCGCTCTCGGCACATGCAAACGATAAGGCGACAGATTGAGCGGGTCGCTGGGACCAATATGACCGTGCTGGTGCTGGGCGAGACTGGCACCGGCAAGAGCTTGCTGGCGCAGAGCGTCCACGACCTCAGCCCCCGCCGCGACCGTCCCTTCATCCAAGTCAATTGCGCAGCGATCCCCGCCAACCTAATCGAGAGCGAGTTGTTCGGCCACGAGAAAGGGTCCTTTACCGGCGCCAATACTCGCCAACGCGGCCGCTTTGAACTGGCCCATCGCGGCACCCTGTTTTTGGACGAGATCGGCGATTTGCCGTTAAACTCCCAGCAGGTGCTGCTGCACGTCTTAGAGCAGAAGAGCTTGACCCGCGTCGGTGGGGAGCGGCCTGTCCCCATGGATGTGCGAGTCGTGGCCGCGACCAACCGCGACCTGAAACAGGCCGTACAGGCGGGTACGTTCCGCCAAGACCTGTTTTATCGGCTGGACAACTTCACGGTAGAGGTTCTACCGCTGCGGAAGCGGCCCGAGGATATACCGGATTTGGTCGTGAATTTTGTGGCGTGGTTTGCCGACCAGATAAATCAGCCGATGCCGACGATCGCCGAGGGGGTGATCGAGCACTTGCAGACGCACTCGTGGCCGGGGAACATCCGGGAGTTGGCGCATCGGCTCCACCGAGGGGTCTTGCTGTGCGAGGACGGGGTGTTGCGAGTAGAGGATTTGGCGTTGCCGCCGGATGAGCAACTAGCCGGCGGCGACGCGGATGCAAGGAAGCCGCTCGCGCCGCCTGCACGACAAACCGAGGCTGGGGACGAAGTGCCAGCGCTGGCCGAAGGCGATGATGAAAAGCAGCGGCTTGTGGCGGCCCTCCATGCGACCAACTGGGTGATCTATGGCGATCGGGGCGCGGCCAAACTATTGGGCATGAGCCCGGAGAAGCTGCGTTACCGCATACAGAAATACGGGTTGCGCCGACCCAGCAAGTAAAGCGGGACGTACTCCAGCCCTTGATCGCCTATCTTGGCGGCGCGATGGCCCAAAGGGAAAGTCGTATAAATCCACGGAAAATCGTGTAAAATCCACGGAAAATCGTGTAAAATCCACGGAAAATCGTGTAAAGCCGTGCGCCACGGGCTGAGGCCGCCGCTCGTAAGAAGCCGCGTCTATTATTTTAAGTCTCATATTTTCAATCCTTTAGGGCAATCCTAAAGGATTTTTTTGTGCATGCCCTGCTTTTTGGCACGCAATTTGCTCATATAATCCGTAGAAGCAAGGCCGATTAAAAAGAAAGGAGGGGATGCGAACTCGTATCGGCTGCTTTTCAACCCTCACTTCCAGTGCCGTAGCGGTATCGGGCCGCCGGCGTACTGGGCAACGTAGGAGACGAGAATCATGCAGAAATTGCGGGAGTTTTTCGCGTCGTCGAGCGGGTTGGCGCCGGCTCGGCAGGGTTTGGCCCTCGGTTGGGTCATCAGCGTCCTGACGGGGATCACCATCCTGCTCGGGGCCAAGGAAGCGGCTGCCGATAATCGCGATTGCGACGAAAGAAGGTGGACAAGGAGTTTCGGGTACAGCGCAGGTTGCGACGAGGCCTCGAACGGGGCAAGGTCGTATAAGTGCCAGGACTGTTGGCTGGACTCGAACTGCAATACAAGGTGCGGGGGGAACTACTGCTGCGCTTGAAGTATATCTGAGCCCACCTTAGCTGCTGTAGGACCGCTTCTCCTGTTAAGGTGGTAAGGGGCCGGTTTGATCGGAGCGATTGAGCCGGCCCCCCTTCCCCTTCGTACTTCACGAATAGGGTGCTGTCTGTCGGAATGTTACCTGTTGGAAAGGATCGGTAATGTCATGTTGAAGTTCGCTGCCGTTGCATGGTTTGTGCTGTGGGGTATCCCCGCCACGGCGATTCGGTGGGAGTTCGACGACGGGACGACGCAAGGGTGGACCGCCAAAGAAGCTTATGTGTCGATGGGTGGAGGGGGTACGCGTGAATTTCACCAGTTTCCCGGCGAGGTTGACGAGGGCGTGTGGCGGATTCGGGTCGATCCCGCCGTTGCCAACAGTTTCGACCCCTCCTGGCCGAGTGTCGAAGTGGTTTCTTCGACCATCGGGCATGATTCGAGTCTGTTCGACCGGGTTCGCCTCCGCTTCCGCACCGTCCATGACCGACCGACCGAGGGTACTTTTTCCGTGCAATGGGACAACGCTTTAGGTCATATTTTGGTTGGTAACGACGTAGGCGCACTAGTCCCCATCCAACGAGTAGTCTATACCACCGAGTGGCAGGAAGTGGAGGTCTCGTTGGAGGGTCAAGCCGGCTGGGAGGGCCTGTTAAGAAACCTTCGGCTCAGTTTTGTGCTGGGTTCTGATTTGGATACTGAGGTGGTGATGGCGTTTGAGATCGACTGGATCGAGTTGACTGGCGTGGAAGAAGTGCTGCAGGGGGAACTCCCCCCGCCGCTGGTAGAGTATTTTCGCTTTGCGGGGACAGGGCTTTTTGCGCCGCCGGTGTTCTATCCGATTGCGCCGGGCATCGGGGAAGTATCTATTGGAGATTCTCAAAACAGGTATCTAGGGATAGGGAAGGAAGATGACAGCGTGTTGACGGACTTGGATGGCGATGGGGACTTAGACCTGTTTGGCCTCTGGGCAATGAAAATACCTAATAAGCATGGGGCTCATAAGGAGAAAGCGGGCTGGCTGATGGCCCTTAATGACGGGCACGGGGCCTTGGAACGGGGGCCTGTTATAGAGGAAGGAGCCGCCCCAGGGGGGGGGGAATCAGCCACCGTAGGAGGGGAGGTAGTAGTCGCTTCAGGGACTCCGGTCTTAGATGTGCTTGGTGCTGATTTGACCGGCGATGGTCAAGCCGAAATCGTCCTATCGAGAAGTAACCGGGAGCCTGAGACCGAAGTGTGGTCTATCGGCCCAGACCTCCAAGTGGAGGTGCTCGCGCAGATCGATAGCTGGGTTCATAGTGTGGCTGATTGGGATGGCGATGGCCGGGTCGAATTATTTGTCGGGGGGGCTGGGTCTTACGGCACGTTAAAGGAAATACTCGAGGGTTCAGCGAAGTTTTTTAGCACGTTAGCGGTCTGGGAGTTTGAACAGGGTGAGTGGATGTCCGCGGAGGTGGCGTATTCCGAAAAATACGCGCCCATTCACATCGGCGACTTTACCGGCAATGGGATTCTCGATGTGTTCTGGTTGCCGATCCGCAATCTGGCGGAAGGGTGGATTGTGACGCCCTTAGACAAGGCGTTGCAAAGCAACGAACCTGAGGCGTTGCAGAGCAACGAGGTCTTTGAAGTAGATAAAGAGGTAAGGCCGTTAAGGATAGGCGATTTTGACGGCGATGGGCAGGTGGATTTTCTCACCGAGTTCACCTTCGATCTACTCGAAGGAAGCAAGGGAATCGCCTTGCAGCGCAAGGGGGCCGGAGACCGCCTCGAAGCCGAGGTGCTATATGACGATCGGCTGTTGCGTCGCTCGCCGGTGCTGGTGCGTGATCTCAACGCCGATGGGGTTGACGATTGGGTATTTGTCGGCGGAGATCGCGCTTCGGGCTTTGGGGTATTTATCGAATGGGGAGGGAGTATCAATCCGACCCAAGACGGGGAGCGGCATCGGCTGACTGGCAGTGGGCGATACGTGCTGTCCGGTGACATGGATGGCGACGGCGATCTCGATTTGGTGGTGTTGGATCCGATCTTGGGCGGCGTGCATGTCCTCAAGAGTTCGCTGGCCTCAACCGCGACAGCCGTGCAGACGTCGGCGGCAGCACGCCCGGCGCAACATTCGCTCGGCGACAGCTATCCCAATCCGTTCAATCCGGCGGTGGTGATTCCTCTTGATTTGGCTAAGGACGCGGCGGCGGTGTCGTTGCGAGTGCATGATGTGTTGGGTCGGCGGGTGCGGCAGGTGTGGGAGGGGCCGCTGGGGGCAGGTCAGCATCGTTTTACTTGGGATGGCCGCGACGAGGCAGGTAAGGCCGTGGCCGCGGGCGTGTATATCTATCGCGTCGAGATGGACGGCCGGGTGGAAGCGAAAAAGACGACGAAGCTGCCGTAAGTGGATTGGCCGAACGAGGATAGGGCGCAGTCTGCGGAATGTTACCTGTTGGAAAGGAGTTGTGCTATCATGCTGAAGTTTGCTGCTGTTGTAGGGCTTGCGCTGTGGAGCAACCTCGCCGAGGCGATTCGGTGGGAGTTCGACGACGGGACGACTCAGGGGTGGACCGCCAAAGAATCTCATCTATCGATTGGTGGGGTACGTACGCGTGAATTTCACCAGTTTCCCGGCGAGGTTGACGAGGGCGTGTGGCGAATCCGGGTCGATCCCGCCTTCACCAACAGTTTCAACCCCTCCCGGCCGAGTGTCGAAGTGGTTTCTTCGACCATCGGGTATGATTCGAGTCTGTTTGACCGGCTCCGCATCCGCTGCCGCACCGTCCATGACCGCCCGACCGAGGGTAATTTTTCGATGGAATGGGACAACGCTTCAGGTCATGATATTTCTAGTCTTTTCTTTGAAGGAGAACTCCCCATCCAAGAAGTAGTCTATACCACCGAGTGGCAGGAAGTGGAGGTCTCGTTGGAGGGTCAAGCCGGCTGGGAGGGCCTGTTAAGAAACCTTCGGCTCAGTTTTGTGCTGGGTTCTGATTTGGATACTGAGGTAGTGGAGGCGTTTGAGATCGACTGGATCGAGTTGACTGGCGTGGAAGAGGTGCTACAAGGGGAACTCTCCCCGCCGCTGGTAGAGTATTTTCGCTTTGCGGGGACGGGGCTTTTTGCGCCGCCGGTGTTCTATCCGATTGCCCTAGGCATCGGGAAAACAAGTGAAAGCAGGTTTCTCGGGCGGAACGGGCGCAACGTGTTGACGGACTTGGATGGCGATGGCGACTTAGACCTGTTCGGCCTCTGGGAAATGAAAACATTGAATAAACATGGGCCTCCTAAGACAAAATCGGGCTGGCTGATGGCCCTCAATGATGGGCGCGGGGTCTTGGAACGGGGGCCTGTTATAGAGGAAGGAGCCGCCCCAGAGAGGGGGGAAGGGGACGCCATAGGAGGGGAGGTGGCAATAGTCGCCAGAGGGGTGACCTTGAAGGTGCTTGGTGCCGATTTGACCGGCGATGGTCAAGCCGAAATCGTCCTTTCGAGAAGCAACCGAGAGCCTGAGACCGAAGTGTGGTCTATCGGCCCGGACCTCCAAGTCGAAGTGCTCACGCAGATCGATAGCTGGGTTCATAGTGTGGCCGATTGGGATAGCGACGGCCGGGTCGAATTATTTGTCGGGGGGGCTGGGGCTTACGGCACTTTAGAGGAAAAGATCGCGGGTACGGCGAAGTTTTTTAGCACGTTAGCGGTCTGGGAGTTTGAACCAGGTGGGTGGATGTCCGCGGAGGTGGCGTATTCCGAAAAATACGCGCCCATTCACATCGGCGACTTTACCGGCAATGGGCTCCTTGACGTGTTCTGGGTGCCGATCCGCAATCTAGCGCAAGGGTGGATTGTGTCTCCCTTGGACAAGGCGTTGCAAAGCAACGAGCCTGAAGCGTTGCAACGAGGCGAGGTTTTTGAAGTTGATGACGAGGCGACGCTGTTAGGGGTGGGCGATTTTGATGGCGACGGGCAGGTGGATTTCCTCACCGAGTCCACTTCCGATCTACGCGAAGGGAGCAAGGGGCTCGTCTTGCAGCGCAAGGGGGCCGGGGACCGCCTTGAAGCCGAGGTGTTGTATGATGATCGGCTGTTGCGTCGCTCGCCCGTGCTGATACGCGATCTCAACGCCGATGGAATTGACGATTGGGTATTTGTCGGCGGAGATCGCGCTTCGGGGTTTGGCGTGTTCGTCGAATGGGGCGGGAGCGTTAAGCCTACCGAAGAAGGGGAGCGGCATCGGCTGGCGGGCAATGGGAGAACCGTGCTGTCCGGGGATATGGACAGCGACGGCGACCTCGATTTGGTGGTGTTGGATCCGATCTTGGGCGGTGTGCATGTCCTCAAGAGTTCGCTGGCCTCAACCGCGACGGCCGTGCAGACGCCGGCGGCAGCACGCCCGGCGCAATATCGGCTGGGCGACAGCTATCCCAATCCGTTCAATCCGGCGGTGGTGCTGCCCCTTGATTTGGCAACGGACGCGGCGGCGGTGTCGCTACGGGTACATGACGTGTTGGGTCGTCGGGTGCGACAGGTGTGGCAGGGGCCGCTGGGGGCGGGCAGCCATCGGTTTGTATGGGATGGGCGCGACGAGGCAGGTAAGGCGGTGGCCGCGGGCGTGTATATCTATCGCGTCGAGATGGACGGGCGGGTGGAAGCGAAAAAGACGACCAAGCTGCCGTAAGTGGATATTCTTTTGAGCGATTTGACTTGAACGAGGATAAGACGGCATGAGCCAGCCTAAGCATCCCTTATACTGGATTTACTCCGGTTTAATCCTGCTCTTGATCCCGGCGATCATTGTGCTCATGGGACTCTATGAAAAGAGCCTCAGCCCCCAAGCGTCCCTGCCGTCCATTCCGCCAAAAGAAGCCGTGTTGCGTAGTCTCGCCGCGTTTGATTCCACCGCGAGTTCGCTTCACCTAACAGAAGTGTATCAGGCCGTGCCGGCGCCGCGTTCCGGGGTGTTGTCAGCCTATCGCGTTCTTACAGAAGACGAGGCGTTGGTCTATAAGCTGGTCGTCGTTCGCCACGATATTGCCTGTGCTACCTGCCGCGATCTACTGATTGGCATCCTCACCGAGCCGAAAGAAGACCGCGTTGCCGGCGTTTTGACCTTGGAGTCTTGGGAACTGACCGATGGCCCCTTCGAAGGGCACTACGAGGGCTGGCCGTCGGCTATAGCAATAGAGGCTTTGTCGCCCATCTACAGGGAAAAGTTGCAGAAGCGCGAGCATTACACATCCGCGCTCAGCAGCTCCACGAAGCGTTGGGGAATAGGGCTTATTGGGCTGAAGAATGCGGCAACTTGGGGCAGTTAGCCCTCCAGCAGAACAAGCGAGAAGAGGCCGAATCCTACTTCGAGCAGGGACTAAAAGTGTGCCAAGAACTCGGCGATCTGCCGGGTATTTCCGGCCACTATCAGGGCTTGGGATTGGTCTATCTCGGACAGCAGCGGTTGGCCGAAGCCGAAGCCATCCTCAAAAAAGGCGTTGAGATCGAAGAGCGGCTCCAGCGCGACGAGGGGTTGGCGCATCATTACAGCGTTTTGGGCGGCGTATATAGCCAGACGGGTCAATTTGACGAGGCGGAAGCAATGTACCGTCGGACGCTTACTATCCAACAAAAACTAGGCAATAAACAGTTTACAGCCCGCACTATGGGCGGTCTGGGGCAGGTACTCTGGGAGAAAGGCGACCTACGCGAAGCCGCGGCGTGGTTCCAGCAGGCTAAGGAGCTATTTGACGCGATTGGGGACAACCGAGGCCGAGCGGCCCAAGCGGCTCTTGTGGGCGATAACTATATGAACGTCGAAAACCTCAATGCGGCTGAGGAGGCGTACCGGCAGGCGGTGCAACTGTTCACGAAGGTATCGGACTTGGAGGCGGTGGCCGACGTTAGAGTTCGCTTGGGGCGGGTCTATGCGTCGAATCAGGCTCCTTTTGACGCCTTGATTCAGTGGCGGCAAGCATTGGAATTATACCGCGAACTCCAGCGAGCCGACAAGGTTGAATTCGTCCAAGTGCTGCTAAAGACGAGCGGCCAAATGTAAAGGACTAAACCATGGTCAACGCAATACAGCAATGGACCTTAGCCGGACTCTTCAAGGTCATCAGACGGCTTGAGGAACGCTCGCGTCGTCTAAAGCGAGACCGCGCGTCGATCCTGATCTTTTTTTGCGGCTTTGATCGGGTTTCCGCGTCCCGTGCTTTGGTCGTAGGTACGACGCTCCGGCGCCGAGGATACGCAGTCGATTTTGCTGGTACGGGTTCGTTTGCCGACCCCATCCGGCAAGCGGGCTTCACTCTGCACGACCTCGACACGCCGATACGAGACTTGGAGGCCGTACTGGATTTTGGCACGAGTGAAGTGGACTACGATTTGTTGATCCAGCAAAGCGTGGAAGCCGAGCGAGTGCTCCTTGGCCGCTTGAAACCCGACTTTGCTATCGTAGATTCTCGTCCCACCCTGAGATTGGCCGCAGCATTAGAAGGGGTTGATGTAGTTTCGATAAAATCGGCCTACAACATGCCCGAATACGCGCACCCGATTCACTCGCCTGAGTTCGTGTGTACTTGGGATGACATCATCGAACGCACCACCCATCGAGAATGGGCTTATCGGGTGACAGGTAGGGAAATGTACCTGCTCTGCGATATTCCAGCGATTCATCCACTGCGACCGGAGGCCCCTACCAGCTACTCCTTTGTGGGGCCGCTGCTTGAGGGGCTCGATGCACAAGAGCAAGGCGAGGTGGATCGGGAGGGGGTGTACTGGGATCTCAGAACGCTGGGGGCCGATTGGTCTTCCATTCAAGAGGCCGTGCGAGAGCTAGGGATGAAGGGGATTCGGCAGTGGGTGGTTCCACCTATTGGGGTGCATATCGACTCGATAGAGCGCGGCGAGATGGTCGATCCGAGTTTTTTGCCGCAGGTCGCCTCCCAAGCGGCTGTCTTTGCCGGCGGCGGCGATCCCGGTTTCTTCTACCAAGCTCTGTTCAAGGGCATACCAGTCATTGGGCTGCCCACGCATGGTACGCAGGAGCATTTCATCGACCGGCTGCAAGCCTTGGGACTAGGGATTAAACTAAGCTACCGAGATTTCGCCCAACCGACAGCTCTCGTCCAAAGCGTCGAGGGGCTGTTAAGCCACTATGCGATATTCTCCAGACGATGCCGTGCGTTGGCCGCCGATATACAGAAATGGCAGGATGCGAATCGCGTCGCGGATGTCGTCGATAGGTACTGGATGAGTCGCGAGGAAGAAGGCCGGCTCGATCCGCATTACCAGATGAGCCAACGCGACTTTGCCCGGCAGTTGTCGTTGAGCACGGTGCTCAGCGATGAGCAAGTTGAAGCGATGCTCGAGAACGGGCGTACGCGCCAGATGCCGCATGAAGTGAGACCAGACGGCATTTGGTACGACCGTTGCGATTCGTGGAACTGGCTCTACGACAACGACGCTCGCTTTTTTGCGCGTGATTACGAGGCGCGTGAGGAGATGCGTTCGTTCTCATCAACCCAAAAAATGGTGCGCTTCGTCCGGCTGTGGAGAGCCAGCACTTGCAGCTAACTTATACCTTCACCCTGTCTGCGGCCGAGGATACAACCCACAATACGCGGATATTTCTGCCCTACCCAATATCCACGGACTTTCAGACGGATATAAAGCTGCTATCTTGCCATCCGGCAGGGATGCAAGAACACTTTTTGCCACACGCGGGTTTTTTCTACAACTATCCTGCGGTTTGTGATTTTAGCTCCGATGGGGCCTATGCGTTTTCTTACGTCTGCGAGTTGACGGTTTGTGCGAGAGGGATGGGCACTACACGGACAACAGAAGTGCTCGCGCCCGAACAGTTCAGGTTCTATACAGCCGTTGACGAATCCTTGGTCGATCATCCGCTCGTCCGCCGTTGTTGGGAGGATGTGGGCATAGACGAAGCATTGAGCGATGTAGAAAAAGCTCGTTTGTTGTACTGCTATTTGGCCAAGAACAAGCATTTCAAGAAAACCAAAGATAGCTGCCAGTGCTATCAATGCAGCACCCTAAAAGCACTGACAGACGACGGCGGACATTGTATTACGTTGGCGCGTGCATTTATTGCCCTTTGTCGCCAGCTAAAGATACCCGCCCGCGAGCAAACCGGAGCCATCGCCGTCAACCCGCTGGGGCCGAACCGCTACGAGAACCGCACGTACAACGAAGTGGTGTTTGGGCACACGTGGGCTGAGCTTTTTATCGCAGGTTTGGGATGGCTTCCCGTGGAGTTTCACGGTATCAGTATCGGTACGCCAGCACTGACGGAGGCCAATGTGCAAAGTGAGGTATTGCGCCCCAAGGTCTTGGAGAATAGCGAGCCGTATTTTGACTTTTTCTTCGGCCATTTGGATTGCTTCCACGTCGTGTGCTCCAACTCTGTCAAGGAAGTGCCCCAAGCCGTGGTGTATGAAGAGACGGATAACGGCTTGCCTCATATACACCGACCGGACACTCTGAAGGAGGAGTGCCGCTTGGTCCTTGAGTGTATATAGCAATTATAAATGACTTGAAAGTATGAAATGTTCATCGACGCCGTCTTTTTGCCTATGAGGAGTCATTCCCGCGAATGCGGGAATCCAGTCTTGAATGATGTAGGATTGTTATATAAAGGAGCGAGCGCAATGGATGTTTCTGTCGTCATTGCCGCACACAATCAGCGCGATCGCTTGCGGCTTGTTTTAAGCGGCTTGGCCGTGCAAACATTCTCCGGCCAATTTGAGGTTGTAGTAGTGGACGATGGCAGCACGGACGGGACGGGGGATTTTCTGCGTGAATACGAGCCCATTCCCATAAAAGTCATTCCCTTGCATGCCAATGTCGGGCGCTGTCGGGCGCGGAACATCGGTATCGCGGAGGCGCGGGGCGACTTGATCGCCTTCTTGGACGGAGACGCGCTACCGGGTCCCGATTGGTTGGCTCAACATTGGCAGCTATTTCAGTGCTACCACGGCGTAACGAGCGGGTTCCAGTATTGCTTGCCCCGCTTGGAGTACGTCCAAGACCCGCACGGCGGCCTTCCTTGGGAGGACGTTCCGGCAGCGGTTGCTCAGGTTGTGCGGACGTACCCGGAGGAATTTCGGGTGACCGAGGCTGCGATACAGTCGGATTTTGGCGCGATTGATCGACTGGCCCAAGAGGGTGGGTATCCCTTCCCGGAATTAAAGCGAATGCAAGACCAGGTACAAGTGCTCTTTGACCAAGTGCCCGATTCGCCGATTGGTTGGATCAGTTTTTATCCACATAATGCTGCGGCCTCGCGCACCGCTCTTGAGGAGGTCGGGGGGTTTGACGAAGAGCTGCCCCATTCTGAAGGGTGGGATTTGGCCTATCGCCTCATGCAGCATGGACATAAAATGTGCTTTGCAGCTAAGGCGCAGAGCTATCACCTGTATCACCACCACGACTTTTTCAGCCCGCAAAATGCGTTTGCAGAATCGCAAAAACGGCATAAGGCCATAGTCCGTATAGCGGAGAAGAACAACGACCCCAAGCTATACCTGATCGAATTTTGGTTTGCCTCGCTATGGCCGGATTCCCTAATCCCAGAGGAGCTGCGTCTCCCTAGTCTGATGGCGTTTCACGAAACGCATCAGACCATCTCGGACGACGAAATGGCCGAGCGTGCGTTAATGCTCAATCTTCATCCTTTGCGCTGAGACGTGAGCCGGTGCGCCGGGCATGGAAAGTTCCGCTCCGCAAAAATAGAACCCTGCATAGTTGCTTGGCGGTGTCGCTGGCCTTGCATCTGCTGGTGATTACCTTGACGGCGCAACCCGGAAAGTCGTGTAATCCACGGAAAATCGTGTACAATCCACGGAAAATCGTGTAGAACCCACGGAAAATCGTGTAAAGCCGTGCGCCACGGGCTGAGGCCGCCGCTCGTAAGAAGCCGCGTCCATTATTTTAAGTCTCATATTTTCAATCCTTTAGGGCAAACTCAAAGGATTTTTTTGTGCATGCCCTGCTTTTTGGCACGCAATTTGCTTATATAATCCGTAGAAGCAAGGCCGATGAAAAAGAAAGGAGGGGATGCGAACTCGTATCGGCTGTTTTTCAACCCTCACTTCCAGTGCCGTAGCGGTATCGGGCCGCCGGCGTACTGGGCAACTTAGGAGACGAGAATCATGCAGAAATTGCGGGAGTTTTTCGCGTCGTCGAGCGGGTTGGCGCCGGCTCGGCAGGGTTTGGCACTGGGCTGGGTCATCAGCGTCCTGACGGGGATCACCGTCCTGCTCGGGGCCAAGGAAGGCGAAGCATATTGCTTTGAGGAAGAGTGGACAGATAACCTTGGGTACAGCGCAGGTTGCGACAGGGCCACGAACGGGGACGCGGCGCAGGAATGTCGGGACTGTCAGCTAGACATACATTGCGTTGAATCGTGCGAGCCTTCCTATTGCTGCGCTTGAAGTATATCTGGGACCACCTTAGCGGCTGTAGGACCGTTTCTCCTGTTAAGGTGTAAGGGCCGGTTTAATCGTAGCGATTCAGCCGGCCCCCCTTCCCTTTCGTACTCATGGATAGGGTGCAGTCTGTCGGAATGTTACCTGTTGGAAAGGAGTTGTGCTATCATGCTGAAGTTTGCTGCTGTTGTAGGGCTTGTGCTGTGGAGCATCCCCGCCGCGGCGATTCGGTGGGAGTTCGACGACGGGACGACCCAAGGGTGGACCGCCAAAGAAGCTGATGTATCGGGGGGTACGCGTGAATTTCACCAGTTTCCCGGCGAAGTTGACGAGGGCGTGTGGCGGATCCGGGTCGATCCCGCCGTTGCCAACAGTTTCGACCCCTCCCGGCTGAGTGTCGAAGTGGTTTCTTCAACCATCGGGTATGATTCGGGTCTGTTCGACCGGGTTCGCCTCCGCTTCCGCACCGTCCATGATCGCCCGACCGAGGGCACTTTTTACGTGCAATGGGACAACGCTTCAGGTCATGTTTTTTTGCAAGACGACACCCCCGTCCAACAAGTAGTCTATACCACCGCGTGGCAGGAAGTGGAGGTCTCGTTGGAGGGTCAAGCCGAATGGGAGGGCCTGTTGAGAAACCTTCGGTTCAGTTTTATGCTGGATTTAGATTCGACGACCGAGGTGGTGGAGGCGTTTGAGATCGACTGGATCGAGTTGACCGGCGTGGAAGAGGTGCTCCAAGGGGAACTCCCCCCGCCGCCGGTAGAGCAGTACTTTCGCTTTGCGGGGACGGGGCTTTTTGCGCCGCCGGTGTTCTATCCGATTGCCAAAGGCATCGGGGAAGCACGAGGGGGTCGAAGCAGGTATCTAGGGGGGGGAGCGGGCAATGTGTTGACGGACTTGGATGGCGATGGCGATTTAGACCTGTTCGGTCTCTGGGAAATGAAAATACCTAATGATCATGGGTCTCGTAAGGAGAAAACGGGCTGGCTGATGGCCTTCAATGATGGGCGTGGAGCCTTGGAACGGGGGCCTGTTATAGAGGAAGGAGCCGCCACAGGGGAGGAGGAAGGAGCCGCCATAGGAGGGGAGGTGGCAATAGTCGCCCGAGGGGTGGCCTTGCAAGTCCTTGGGGCCGATTTGACCGGCGATGGTCAAGCCGAAATCGTCCTATCGAGAAGCAACCGGGAGCCTGCAACTGAAGTGTGGTCTATCGGCCCGGACCTCCAAGTGGAGGTGCTCGTACAGATCGATAGCTGGGTTCATAGTGTGGCCGATTGGGATGGCGATGACCGGATCGAATTATTTGTCGGGGGAGCTACACATAATGGCACTCTCAAGGAAGCACGTGCGGGTACAGCGAAGTTTTTTAGCACGTTAGCGGTCTGGGAGTTCAAACCGGGCGGGTGGATGTCCTCGGAGGTGGCGTATTCCGAAAAATACGCGCCCGTTCACATCGGCGACTTTACCGGCAATGGGATTCTTGACGTGTTCTGGGGACCGATTCGCAATTTGGCGCAAGGGTGGATTGTGTCTCCCTTGGACAAGGCGTTGCAGAGCAGCGAGCCTGAAGCGTTGAAGCGGAGCGAGGTCTTTGAGGGCGGTGAAGCGTTGAAGCCGTTAGGGGTGGGCGATTTTGATGGCGATGGGCAGGTGGATGTACTCACTGAGTTCACCTCCGATCTACTCGAAGGAAGCAAGGGGCTTGTCTTGCAGCGCAAGGGCGCTGGAGACCGCCTCGAAGCCGAAGTGCTGTATGATGATCGGCTGCTGCGTCGCTCGCCGGTGCTGATACGCGATCTCAACGCCGATAGGGTGGACGATTGGGTGTTTATTGGCGGAGACCGCGCTTCGGGGTTTGGCGTGTTCGTCGAGTGGGGGGGGCTTGTCAATCCGACCCAAGAAGGCGAGCGGCATCGGCTGGCGGGCAATGGGAGAACCGTGCTGTCCGGGGATATGGATGGCGATGGCGACCTCGATTTGGTGGTGTTGGATCCGATCTTGGGCGGCGTGCATGTCCTCAAGAATTCGCTGGCCTCAACAGCGACAGCCGTGCAGACGTCGGCGGATGTGCGCCCGGCGCAATACCGGCTCGGCGACAGCTATCCCAATCCGTTTAATCCGGCGGTGGTGATTCCTCTTGATTTGGCCGAGGACGCGGCGGTCTCGTTGCGAGTGCATGATGTGTTGGGTCGTCGGGTGCGGCAGGTGTGGCAGGGGCCGCTGGGGGCAGGCAGCCATCGGTTTGTATGGGATGGCCGCGACGAGACAGGCAAGGCGGTGGCCGCTGGGGTGTATATCTATCGCGTCGAGATGGACGGACAGGTGGAAGCGAAGAAGACGACGAAGCTGCCGTAAGGACTCGTATCGGCTGTTTTTCAACCCTCACTTCCAGTGCCATCGCGGTATCGGGCCGCTGGCGTACTGGGCAACGTAGGAGACGAGAATCATGCAGAAATTGCGGGAGTTTTTCACGTCGTCGAGCGGGTTGGCACCGGCTCGGCAGGGTTTGGCACTGGGCTGGGTCATCAGCGTCCTCACGGGGATCACCGTCCTGCTCGGGGCCAAGGAAGCGAAAGCCGGTGACGGTAGCTGCCCGGGCCAACGGACAGATTGTTCTTGGCATGCCGGGTGCGCGGAAGTTTATCCGGATAAGCCGTTCCGGTGCTGCACCAAGTGGCTGGACGACGAATGCAATGTGATTAATGTAACAAGCTGTTCCTGCGTCGCCTAAGATCAGGACATCCGCTAGCTGGCTGGTAGGGCTGTTTCTCGGTCCAAGAAGCTGAAGGGAAGGGTCCGGCTCAGGAGCTATTCTTGAGCCGGCCCTCTTTTCCTTCGCACTTACGGACCGTGCTCAGTCTTCTGAAAATGTCTCTATGGAGGTGATAGCATGTTGAAGCTAGCTGTCGTTGCCGCCGTGGTGCTGTGGAGCGGTCCCGCCTCGGCGATTCGGTGGGAGTTTGACGATGGGACGACGCAAGGGTGGTCCGCCAAAGAAGCGCTTGTATGGGGTGGGGTGCGTGAATTGCACCAGTTTCCGGGCGAAGTCGAAGACGGCGTGTGGCGGATCGAGGTCGATCCCGCCATCGTCAAAGGCAATTACTTCACGCCAAGTGTCGAAGTGATTTCCTCGACCATCGGGTACGATTCAGGTCTGTTCGACCGGGTCCGCATCCGGTTCCGCACTGTTCATCACCGCCCGACGGTCGGTAATGTTTCAATGGAGTGGACCAACGAGCACAACGCCCTGTCGTCCGGTTGGGATCCAGAAGATCGGCCCTCTGGAAGCCGATTTCAAAGCCGCGTACAACCAATCGTCTATACCACCGAGTGGCAGGAATTGGTGCTGTCGTTGGCCGGGCAAGACGAGACGATATGGGAGGGTCTGTTAAAAGATATTCAGCTCAGTTTTATGCTGGATATAGAGTTTGATCTGCAAGACCCATCGGCGGCTGAGGTGGTGGCGTGGTTTGAGATCGACTGGATCGAGTTGACCGGCGTGGAAGAGCTCTTACAGGGGGAACGGTCGCCGCCGCCGGTGGAGTACTTGCGCTTTGGTGGGGTTGGTCTGTTTGACCCACCGGTGTTCTATCCGATTGCCCCAGGCATCGGGAAGGCACTTGGAGGAGCGGGCGTTTTAACGGACTTGGAGGGCGATGGCGACTTAGACCTGTTCGCTCTCTATGACGACAGTCGTATCGGTGTTGAAAGGGCTAACGTGGGCTGGGTGATGGCCCTCAATGACGGGCACGGGGCCTTGAAACTGAGGCGCGTAGAGGAAGTAACAGCCACCGGGGAGACGAGTACGGATGAGGACACGGGTGCGACGAGCATCTCCGGGGTGGTCTTAGCGGTGATGGGTGCGGACTTGACCGGCGATGGGCAAGACGAAATCGTGCTCTCTACAAGTACCAGTGCGGTAGAGGTAACAGAAGTGTGGTCTATCGGGCCGGAACTACAAGTGGAGGTGCTCGTGCCGATCGCGGATCGATGGATCACGGATGCCGCGGATTGGGACGGCGACGGCCGGGTCGAATTATTTGTAGAGGATGTTGAGTTTGCTGGCGGCACGTTAGAGGTCTGGGACGTCGAACAGGGCAAATGGACCGTCGAGGAGGTCGCGGCAGACCCAGACTATGGACCCTATCGGGTTGGCGATATTACCGGCGATGGGGCCTTAGACGTGGTGTGGGTGCCGATCGCCGGTCGGTCAAACAGGTGGATTGTGCAGGCTTTGGGCGAGGGGTTGCAGCAAAGCGAGTACTTTGCATTCGAGGAGAAGAGGCAACTCTTAGGGGTGGGCGATTTTGATGGCGATGGGCAGGTGGATTTCCTCACCGAGTTCATACGGGACACAATCGAAGGGAGCAAGGGGTTGGCCTTGCAGCGCAAGGGGGCCGGCGCCCGCCTCGAAGCCGAGGTGCTGTATGATGATCGGCTGTTTCGTCGCTCGCCCGTGCTGGTCCGCGATCTCAACGGCGATGGGGTGGACGACTGGGTGTTTATCGGCGGAGATCGCGCTTCGGGGTTTGGGGTGTTCGTCGAGTGGGGTGGAAGTGTCAATCCGACCCAAGACGGCGAGCGGCACCGGCTGGCGGGCAGTGGGACTCACGTGCTGTCCGGGGATATGGATGGCGACGGCGATGAGGATTTGGTGGTGTTGGATCCGATCTTGGGCGGCGTGCATGTCCTCAAGAGTTCGCTGACTTCGACCGCGACAGCCGTGCAGATGTCGGCGGCAGCACGCCCGGCGCAGTACCGGCTGGGCGACAGCTATCCCAATCCGTTCAATCCGGCGGTGGTGCTGCCCCTCGATTTGGCCGAGGACGCGGCGGTCTCGCTGCGGGTACATGACGTGTTGGGTCGTCGGGTGCGTCAGATGTGGCAGGGGCCGTTGCGGGCAGGCAGCCATCGGTTTGTATGGGATGGCCGCGACGAGGCAGGTAAGGCGGTGGCCGCGGGCGTGTATATCTATCGCGTCGAGATGGACGGCCGGGTAGAAGCGAAAAAGACGACGAAACTGCCGTAACGTAAGAGGACATTCTTTTTTGCCTGTTGCAAAGGAGATAGGCTATGATGCTGCTATTCGCCGCTGTTGCCGTGGTGCTGTGGGACGATCCCGCCACGGCGGTCCGGTGGGAGTTCGACGACGGGACGACGCAAGGGTGGTCTGCCACAGAAGGACTTATAGGAGGGGGAGGACCGCGTGAAACGAACCTGTTTCCAAGTGTGGTCGAAGATGGCGTGTGGCGGATCGCGGTCGATTCCTCCAGCACTAGAGGGAGTGATTCTCGGGCGGATTTCAAATTGATTTCCCCAATGATCGGGTACAATTCGGACCTGTTTGACCGGGTTCGCATCCGCTGCCGCACCGTCCATGACCACCCTACGGTCGGTCATTTTTCGGTCGCTTGGACCAACGAGCACAACGCCTTGGCTTCCGGTTCGGATCCAGAAGACCCGCTGCTGTCGAGCAGCCGGTTTGCCACCCCCGTCCAAGACCTAGTCTATACCACTGAGTGGCAGGAATTGGTGCTGCCGTTGGCCGGTCAAGACGAGACGATATGGGAGGGGCTATTAAAAGATATTAGGCTCCGTTTTTTTCTCGATACAGAGGTAAACCCTTGGTCGGCGGCGGATGTGGTTGAGATTGAGTGGTTTGAGGTTGACTGGATCGAGTTGACTGGCGTGGAAGAGCTCTTACAGGGGGAACTGCCTCCACCCCCTGTAGAGTACTTTCGCTTGGACGGGCTCGGCCTGTTTGCCTCGCCGGCGTTCTATCCGATTGCCCCGGGCATCGGGGGAGACCTTGATACAGAGGAGGTCGGCGTCTTAACGGACTTGGATGGCGATGGCGACTTAGACCTGTTCGCCCTCTGGAGGTATCGTCTGACGAGGACGTTTGCGGCTAAAGTTGGCTGGCTGATGGCCCTCAACGATGGGCACGGAGCCTTGAAACGGAGGCACGTAGAGGAAGTAACAGCCACCGGGGAGACGAGTACGGATGCGGACACGGACGCGACGAGCATCCCCGGGGTGGTCTTAGCGGTGATGGGGGCGGATTTGACCGGCGATGGGCAAGACGAAATCGTGCTCTCTACCAGCAACGGGGGGCAGGTAACAGAAGTGTGGTCTATCGGGCCGGAACTGCAAGTGGAGGTGCTCGTGCCGATCGTGGATCGGTGGCTCGCGGATGCCGCAGATTGGGATGGCGACGGCCGGGTCGAATTATTTGTGCGGGACGTTACGTTTGAGGGAAGCACGTTAGAGGTCTGGGATGCAGCACAGGGCGGGTGGACCGCCGAGGAGGTCGCGGCGGACCCAAACTATGCGCCCATTCGGGTCGGCGATGTTACCGGCGACGGGGCCTTAGACGTGGTGTGGTTGCCGATCGCCGGTCGGTCAAACAGGTGGATTGTGCAGGCTTTGGGCGAGGGGTTGCAGCAAAGCGAGTACTTTGCATTCGAGGAGAAGAGGCAACTCTTAGGGGTGGGCGATTTTGATGGCGATGGGCAGGTGGATTTCCTCACCGAGTTCATACGGGACACAATTGAAGGGAGCAAGGGGTTGGCCTTGCAGCGCAAGGGGGCCGGCGACCGCCTCGAAGCCGAGGTGCTGTATGATGATCGGCTGTTTCGTCGCTCGCCCGTGCTGGTCCGCGATCTCAACGGCGATGGGGTGGACGACTGGGTGTTTATCGGCGGAGATCGCGCTTCGGGGTTTGGGGTGTTCGTCGAGTGGGGTGGAAGCGTCAATCCGACCCAAAACGGCGAGCGGCACCGGCTGGCGGGCAGTGGGACTCACGTGCTGTCCGGGGATATGGATGGCGACGGCGATGAGGATTTGGTGGTGTTGGATCCGATCTTGGGCGGCGTGCATGTCCTCAAGAGTTCGCTGGCTTCGACCGCGACAGCCGTGCAGACGTCGGCGGCAGCACGCCCGGCGCAATACCGGCTGGGCGACAGCTATCCCAATCCGTTCAATCCGGCGGTGGTGCTGCCCCTCGATTTGGCGACAGACGCGACGGAAGTGTCGCTGCGGGTGCATGACGTGCTGGGTCGTCGGGTGCGTCGGGTGTGGGAGGGGCCGCTGGGGGCGGGCAGCCATCGGTTTGTATGGGATGGCCGCGACGAGGCAGGTAAGGCGGTAGCCGCGGGCGTGTATATCTATCGCGTCGAGATGGACGGGCGAGTCGAAGCGAAAAAGACGACGAAACTACCGTAAGGACTCGTATCGGCTGTTTTTTTAACACTCACTTCCAGTGCCGTAGCGGCATCGAGCCGCCGGCGTACTGGGCAACGTAGGAGACGAGAATCATGCAGAATTTGAGGGAGTTTTTCGCATCGTCGAGCGGCTTGGTGCCGGCTCGGCAGGGGTTGGCCCTCGGTTGGGTCATCAGCGTCCTCACGGGGATCGCCGTCCTGCTCGGGGCCAAGGAAGCGAAAGCCTGCGACGGCACCCCATGGACAGTGCTGGAGGGCAGCTCCGGTTGCGAGGCAAACCCGAACGAGCCGGATTGCAGATGTAAGACATGTTGGCTGGATGCGAACTGCAATGCCGAGTGTTCGCATTGGTATTGCTGCGTTTGCTAAGGCGTAAGAGGCCGGTTTAATGATCGCGATTAAGCCGGCCTCTTTCTTTGACGGGGTACGCTATCTGCTGGAAGGATCGGTGATGCCATGCTGAAATTTGCCGCCGTTGTTGTCGGCTTTGTACTGTGGAGCGGTCCCGCCGTGGCGATTCGGTGGGAGTTCGACGATGGGACGACGCAAGGGTGGTCCGCTAAAGAACATATCCGGGGTGCGCGTGAATTTAACCATTTTCCCTGGGTGGTCGAAGATAGCGTATGGCAGATCACGGTCGATCCCTCGGCCACTAAGGCTGTGTCCCCCCTGCCGCAAGGCGAACTGGTTTCTCCTGCTATCGGGTATGATTCGGGCCTGTTCGACTATGTCCGAATTCGCTGCCGCACCGTCTATGACGACCCTACGGAGGGTACGCTTGGGCTCGGGTGGGAAAACGCTTCAGGGTTTAGAGCTTCTTTTGAGACGCTCGTTTTCAAACAAGTAGTCTATACCACCGAGTGGCAGGAAGTGGTGCTGTCGGTGGCGGATCGAGACGGCTGGGAGGGTCCGTTAAAAAATATCATACTAGAATTTATACTGGCTGATTCGGATACCAAGGTAGTGGAGAAGTTTGAGATTGACTGGATCGAGTTGACCGGCGCGGAAGAGCTACTACAGGGGGAACGGTCGCCGCCGCTGGTAGAGTACTTTCGCTTTGATGGGGCCGGGCTTTTTGCGCCGCCGGTGTTCTATCCGATTGCGCCGGGCACAGGGCAAGAATTTCATGTAGGAGGGTATCTAGGGGAGCGGAAGGGCGGCGTGTTGACGGACTTGGATGGCGATGGCGACTTAGACCTTTTTGGTCTGTGGGACACACCCTCGAAAGTGCAACAGGAGCTTGAGCCTGAAAGTGGCTGGCTGATGGCCCTCAATGACGGGCGCGGGGCCTTGGAGCGGGGGCTTGTTAAGAAAGTAGTGGCCATCAGGGGGAGTAGTACCGAGGCGGGAATGGAAAGTGTAATCGTCCCCCAGTTGTCCTTAGAGGCGGTGGGTGCTGATTTAACGGGCGATGGTAAAGACGAAATCGCGATAACCATAGGAACAAACCAAGATCTGCCGACTGAAGTGTGGTCTATCGGCCCGGATCTCCAAGTGGAGGTACTCGTGCAGATTGACCGCTCGATTCACAGTGTGGCCGATTGGGATGGCGATGGCCGGGTCGAATTATTTGTCGGGGGAGCTACATATAATGGCACAAGAGACGATATGCTCAATGGTACGGCGGAGTTTTTTAGCACGTTAGCGGTCTGGGAGGTTGAACAGGGCGAGTGGACGTCCGCGGAGGTGGCGTATTCCGAAAAATATACGCCCTATCACCTCGGCGACTTTACCGGCGATGGGACCGTAGCCGTGTTCTGGGGACCGATTCGCGATCTGGTGCGCGGGTGGATTGTGTCTCCCTTGGACGAGGGGTTGCAAAACAGCACGCCCGAGGCGTTTCAGCGGGGCGAGGTCTTTGAGGTCGGTGAAGCGTTGAAGCCGTTAGGGGTGGGCGATTTTGATGGCGATGGGCAGGTGGATGTACTCACTGAGTTCACCTCCGATCTACTCGAAGGAAGCAAGGGGCTTGTCTTGCAGCGCAAGGGCGCTGGAGACCGCCTCGAAGCCGAAGTGCTGTATGATGATCGGCTGCTGCGTCGCTCGCCGGTGCTGATACGCGATCTCAACGCCGATAGGGTGGACGACTGGGTGTTTATTGGCGGAGACCGCGCTTCGGGGTTTGGCGTGTTCGTCGAATGGGGCGGGAGCGTCAATCCGACCCAAGAAGGCGAGCGGCACCGGCTGACCGGCAGTGGGCGATACGTGCTGTCCGGTGACATGGACGGCGATGGCGATCTCGACTTGGTGGTGTTGGATCCGATCTTGGGCGGTGCCCATCTGCTCAAGAGTTCGCTGGCTTCGACTGCAACAGCCGTGCAGATGTCGGCGGCAGCACGCCCGGCGCAACATTCGCTCGGCGACAGCTATCCCAACCCGTTCAATCCGGCGGTGGTGCTGCCCCTCGATTTGGCGACAGACGCGACGGAAGTGTCGCTGCGGGTGCATGATGTGCTGGGTCGTCGGGTGCGGCAGGTGTGGGAGGGGCCGCTGGGGGTGGGCAGCCATCGGTTTGTATGGGATGGGCGCGACGAGGCAGGCAAGGCGGTAGCCGCGGGCGTGTATATCTATCGCGTCGAAATCGAAGGCCGGGTGGAAGCGAAAAAGACGACCAAGCTGCCTTAGGTCGCTTGTCGATGTTGCCGGGAGAACTCATCGCGCCTTATTCCGGTTTCACCATCAATTCAAGTTACGAATAGGAGGTGCTGTCGTGTTGCTCGTTTCTATTTGTGCAGGGATGGTGCTGTTGAGTCGCCCGGCCGCGGCAGTCACTTGGGATTTCGACGGAGAGACGGCGCAAGGATGGGCTGCTAAAAAGGACGTCTCATCGGGTGGCTTTCATGAGTTCCACCTGTTGTCTGGGGTGATTGCAGATGGCGCGTGGATGATCGAGACCTTTCGCTCGGATGACCACAATCCGAGCGTCGAAGTGATTTCTCCCGCCTTGGACTACGATTCGGCTCTGTTCGACCGGGTGCGAGTGCGGTTCCGCACCGTCCATCACAGCCCTACATTCGGTTTTTTCAACTTCAAATGGACCAATGAACACAACCTCACGCGGCCGGGGCACGATCCTGAATGGCCTAAACGACGCTTTTTGCTCCCCGGCCCCCGCGACTTTGTTTACACGACCGAGTGGCAAGAAGTAGAAATTCCCATTGTGGACCCCGATGAGATTATATGGGCCGGTGCGGTACGGGATATTCGGCTGAGTTTTTACTTGGATCAGGGCGCAATCGGAGTGCCGCGTGCGGCCGAGCAAAAGGTGGGCCGCTTGGCGATCGACTGGATCGAGTTGACCGGCGTTGAGGAGATTCTACAAGGAGAATTACCGCCACCCCAAGCCGACTATTTTCGCTTTGAGAGGGGTCGGCACTTCGAGCCGCCCGCTTTCCATCCCATGGTGCCGGGCACAGGCGACCGGTTGGTTCTCGGAAACGAGCGGGCGGGTGTATTGACGGACTTGGACCGCGATGGCGATTTAGACCTTTTCTCTGTTTGGCAACACCTCCCTCCCCGGGACTTGTACACCTCCTCTGGTTGGGTCATGGCCCTCAACGACGGCGAGGGGGTCTTTGAAACCGCATGGACTGAACAGGTGGGAGAGCTTGCTTATCTCAAGGTGGATCTAGGCGATATAACCGGCGATGGCACCGACGAGCTCGCGTTGGCTATAAACAGTCGGGTCGCGGTTTGGTCTATGGGGCCGGACCGCCCGATCGAGGTGATGACGGAGATACCTAACCGCGAGTTCGTAAACTTAGCGGATTGGGACGGCGATGGCGATGTCGAACTCTTTTTCACGGACGTTTCTGAGGTCAACTACAATGCAGAAGGTTATTCCGTGGCTGGCGAGTCCTATTTCGAGGTCTGGGATGTCGCGGGTGGCGTATGGACCGCTTCGCGGGTGGCGGCTCTCCCAGAGGATCATGTGCCCATTCAGGTGGGCGACCTTACGGGCGATGGGAGGCTGGACGTGCTGTGGGGGCCCATCGTTGGCCAAGCCCATACTTGGGTTGTGTCTCGGTTGGGAGGTGAGTTTG
Organism: Candidatus Latescibacterota bacterium; assembly: GCA_965242865.1. Lineage (GTDB taxonomy): Bacteria > Latescibacterota > UBA2968 > UBA8231 > UBA8231. The sequence goes on along the minus strand of CBDETK010000013.1, from coordinate 367,958 downwards.
CGGCAGGCTCCCTATTTGCCCTCGGGGCCGACCAGAGCCTCGCTTCATATACTTTTTTGGGCACGGGCGATTTTGATAGCGATGGGCAAGTGGACTTGCTGACGGCCCTGCGCTACGACGGTGCTGAACAACGCAAGGGGCTGGTTGTGCGGAGCAGCCGCCCCAGCGGCGTTGTAGAGACGGAGGTGTTGTATGATGAGCGGCTGTTTTTGCGCTCGCCGGTGGTGGTGGGCGACTTAAATGCCGATGGGGTTGAGGACTGGGCGTTTGTCGGCGGCGATCGTGCGTCGGGCTTCGGGGTGTTCGTCGAATGGGGCGGGGGCGTGAACCCAACAGAAGACGTGGAAACACATCGCTTAGAGGGCGATGGGGTACAGGTGCTGCCGGGCGATGTCGATGGCGACGGCGCTGTCGATTTGGTGGTGTTGGATCCGGTCTTGGGCGGTGTGCATCTGCTCAAGAGTTCGCTGAGCGATCCGCTAACAGCGGTGCTGACGTCGGCGGCAGCGCGCCCGGCGCAGTATCGGCTGGGCGACAGCTATCCCAATCCGTTCAATCCGGCGGTGGTGTTGCCGCTTGATTTGGCAACGGACGCGACGAGCGTGTCGCTGACCGTGTACGACGTGTTGGGTCGTCGGGTGCGGCAGGTGTGGGACAGGCCGTTGCAGGCGGGCAGCCATCGGTTTGTATGGGATGGCCGCGACGAGACAGGCAAGGCGGTGGCCGCGGGCGTGTATATCTATCGCGTCGAAATCGAAGGACAGATAGAAGCGAAAAAGACGACCAAGTTGCCTTAGACGCTTGCCGATGTTGTTGTTCGGGCCGCCGCTACGGGACCGCAGGGAGGATATTTAGAAGCGTTCTAAAATTAGGGTTTCAGTTTCTGCTTCGGCTTGGTCCTTTTCTGGATTCCCGCGTTCGCGGGAATGACCGCTCATAGGGAAAAAATGGTGCTGACATTTAGGACGGCTATATGAACAAATCGAGTTTTTCTGTGTACCGAATCGGGCGCGGCTCGGACGTGGACATCCGGCTGGACGATGATTCGGTCTCGCGCGTCCACGCCGAGCTCGTTGCGACGCCCAGCGGCTCGTACTATCTCACGGATTGCGCCAGCAGCCGGGGGAGTTACGTGGCGCGCAACGGCGAGTGGTGCCGCATCCGGCAGGAATTTATAAACCCGACCGACGCGATTTTGCTCGGTCAGTATCAGACGACCGCACCCGCACTCGTCGCGCTGGCAGCGAAAAAAGTGCGCCGTTCAGAAAAAGGGACCGCCTTGCCCCAAGGGCCGGTGCGGCGCAACGCAGCGACGGGCGAGATCATTGGCGAGGAGGACTGACATGGAGCAACGCCTTAAAGCAAGCGGCGTCAGCCTCAGCGGAGGCGTCGTATCCATCGCGATTATGAGCCTTGTTTTCGCGCACCCCGATTCGGCGGTGGGTGCTTTCCTGCTCGATCGCCACACGGTCAATTTCCCCTATCCGTTTACGATCCAAAACGTCATGTGGCTCATGTTTTGGATTGGCTGCGGCGAACTCTGGGTGCGGTTTAACCAAGCCAAGCTCGAAATGGAGCAGATGTCGAAACGCTATCTGCCAGAAGACGATGAGGTTATGTTGCGGGCGCGGGATTTGGGGGCCTTTTATCAAAAGGTGCGGCCCAAGGACGAGGAGCGTCCCTTCTTCTTACAGCGTCTGATCGCGCGCTGCATCTTGCAATTTCAAGGGAGCCATTCGGTCAATCAGGCCAATTCCCTGTTAAATTCTTCCCTTGAATTATTCCAACACGAGCTCGAACTCAAGTACGCGATGTTGCGCTATCTCGTATGGCTGATCCCCACGTTGGGATTTATTGGCACGGTGGTCGGCATTGCGTTTGCCTTGGATTATGCGGCCAATGTAGAAGACCCCCAAGACCCGACCTTGCTGGCCGAGATCACAGGTCGGCTGGGCGTTGCGTTTTACACTACTTTGCTCGCGTTGGTCCAATCGGCCCTATTGGTGTTCGCGCTGCACATGGCCCAAGGCCGCGAAGAGATGGCCTTGAACCAATCCGGTCAATACTGTTTGGACAACCTAATCAACCGGCTCTACGAAAAGTAAGGGGCCGGACAACCCAATAAGGAGGGCACTATGCCTGTTTATCGCGGACCCGATGGCAAAATCATCGAAGAGAAAACCGATGCCCGGCAAGAGGATACCAAACCAACGGACCTAGCCAACAGGCCGTTGCCGCCAGCACCCCAGGGCGGCGGGCGTTTAGACGCGCCCACGCAGCGGATGGGCGAGGCCCAGGGCGGCGAGGAGGAACGGGGCGCGAGCCAAGCGCCGGCCGGTGTCGGCGAGGAGGAACGGACGCGCTTGGTGGGCGGCCGGCCGCGGCGCGAAGACGAGGAGCGGCGGCAGGAGCGCGCGGCCGAAGATCGCGGCATGGACGATCCGGTCGTGGGGTGGTTGGTGGTGGTCGAGGGGCCGGGCAAGGGGCGGGCCGTGCCGTTGGGGTATGGTTCCAATTCGATTGGCCGCGGGGTTACTGACCGCATCAAGCTCGATTTTGGCGACGAGCAGATTTCGCGCAGCGGCCACGCCGTTGTCACGTACGATCCGCGCGGCCGGAAGTTTTACGTGCAGCATGGCGGCGGCACCAACCTGACGTACGTCGGGGAGCAGCCCGTGCTCGCTCCGACTGAGTTGCCGGCGCTGAGCCACATTAGCATCGGCCACACGGTTCTCCGGTTCGTGCCCCTGTGCGGCGCGGAGTTTGACTGGCAAGACACCGAAGGAAATGAGGCGCGATGAACGAATTAGACGGGCGGTTTGCCGCGCGACAAATTCCCGGCCAACGGGACTATCAAGAGGATGATTACGGTCTGTTAGACGGGCGCGACCTCGGCTTGGACGGCCGCGAGCACTCCATGTTGCTGGTCGCCGATGGCATGGGCGGCCACGTGGGCGGCGCGACGGCTAGCGGCCTGTTGAGCAAGACCTTTGTCGAGGCGTATCCGCAGGCGGCTGGCCCCATTGTCGATCGGCTCCGCACGTGCCTCAACGAGGCCAATGCCGCTCTTGCCGCGGCCGTTGCCGAAAACCCCGCACTCGCCAGCATGGGTTCGACCTTGGTCGCGGCGGTTGTCTCGCGCGAAGGGCTGAACTGGATCAGCGTGGGCGACTCGCCGCTGTGGTTGTTCCGCGCCGGGCAACTGGAACGCTTGAATGCGGATCACTCCATGGCACCAGTTCTCGCCGACTTGGTGGCCACCGGGCGCATGACCGCCGAGGAAGCGGCTCAGGACCCAAGCCGGCATTCGCTGCGGTCAGCGGTCATGGGCGATGACATTGCCATGATCGACGTGTCGTCGCAGCCGGTGGCCGTGCAGAAAGGCGACCGGCTGCTCTTGGCGAGCGATGGCTTGATGACCCTCAGCGATCAAGAGATCGCGGAAATCCTCAAGAAAACGCAAGACGCGCCCTTGGAGGATAGCGTCGCGGCCCTAATTCAAGCGGTGGAAGCGGCCAAACATCCCCATCAGGACAACGCGACCGTGTTGTTGTACGCCCCGGCCGAGGACACGGAATTGGACAGCGAGCGGGAAGCGGTGCAGGACAAGCCGCGGTCCAAACGTTGGGTCGGGCTGTTGGGGGCGTTGCTATGCGTGGTCGTCTTATTGGGGGTGATTTATTGGCTTGGGCCGGGCGAAGTGATGCAGGCCGACGCCCCGGCTGTTGAACCCACTGACGAGGCGGCACCTGCTTCTCAGGCGGAGGCGACAGGGGACAGCGAGAACGCCGAGCCGGACGAGCCGCAAGAAGGGGAAGAAGAGCGTGTTGGGGGTGCGGGCGAGGAGGAGTGATGGGGTAACTTGCCGAGTGTACTACACGACACCAGCCCCCGCTTTCCTAAGGATCGAGGGCATCTTGCCCTCGTCGAAGGCGGGACGCCTTCGGTCCCAGACGCATTAGGAGCACCAGAAAAGGTAAGCGCAAAGCACGTGTCGCGTACTTAGCTTGTCGAGGTATGGCTTGCGCCGGTGTTAAAAAATAGGAGCGGTTATGAGTGAGGCACAGCACCATCGTTTGGCATTGCCGCAGGGGACGCGCATTCGGGACTTTGAGTTTCATCGCGTCCTCGGCCACGGTGGGTTTGGCATCACCTATTTGGGCTGGAACTTGGCCTTGGATATTCCGGTGGCGATCAAGGAGTATCTGCCGGCCGACTTAGCCACCCGCGAACAGGACGGGTCCGTCGTCCCGCAAACGTCGCAGGCTGCGTCGGATTTTCAATGGGGCTTGGAGCGGTTTTTGGACGAAGCCCGCATTCTGGCGCGGTTCCAACATCCCAACATCGTCCGCGTCCATCACTTCTTTGAAGCGCGTAGCACGGCCTATATCGCGATGGATTATGTCGAGGGCGAGACCTTGTCGGCGCACCTTGAGCGCAAGGGGCCGCTGCAAGAAGCGGAGCTTACGGGTATTCTGTATCCGCTGCTGAGTGCTTTGGAGGTGGTGCATCGGGCGGACTTTTTGCACCGGGACATCAAGCCGGGCAACATCGTCTTGCGCGATGTGGATGGTTCGCCGGTGTTGCTGGACTTTGGCTCGGCGCGACAGGCGATTGGGGCGAAGAGCCGGTCGGTTACGTCGATTGTGACGCCAGGGTATGCGCCGATTGAGCAGTATTCAAGCCGGGGACGTCAGGGGCCGTGGACGGATATATATGCCTTGGGAGGCGTGTGCTATCGGGCGTTGACCGGGGATGTGCCGGACGACGCGACGGATCGGATGCGGCATGATCCGCTCGTTCCGGTGGCGCAACGGTGTGCAGGTCGGGCGAATGCGGCGTTTTTGTCGGCGGTGGATTGGGCGTTGTCGGTGGATGAGGGGGATCGTCCGCAGAGCGTGGGGGCGTGGCGGGAGGCGATGGTGGCGACGGCAGCAGTGGAGCGGGAGGAAGTGGAGGACGCGCCAAGGGTGGGGCGGGAGACGCCGCCGCTGGAGCAGAAGAAACCCTTCTTTAAGCGGTTTGCCGCAGTTGCTGTCTTGGTGGGGGTATTAATGTATGGTAAGTATGCCGATCAACAGTGGCGGGAGCAGGAGGCGTTAGAGAGGCAGCGGCAGGAACAAGCCGCCTTCTTAGAGAGGCAACGTCAGAAACAAGCCGCCTTAGAAAAGCAGCGGCAGGAACAGGCCGCCTTGGAAAAGCAGCGGCGAGAGCAGGCCGCCTTAGAGAAGCAACGGCAGGAACAAGCCGCCTTAGAGAAGCAACGGCAGGAACAAGCCGCCTTAGAGAAGCAACGGCAGGAACAAGCCGCCTTAGAGAAGCAACGGCGAGAGCAGGTAGCCTTAGAGAAGCAGCGGCAGGAACAGGCGGCTTTAGAAAAACTGCGGCAGGAACAGGACGCTTTTGTCGCCGCTATAGGACGTAAGCCCTATCCGGGCGGGATGAACATGGGCATATCCCACCTTTACGTTGCAGCGAGGATGAACCTGCCTACGCTGGCTCAATCACTGCTCACACAGGGTGCGGATGTCCATGCCCAAAATAACTATGGCTGGACGCCGCTACATGCAGCGGCGTGGGTCAATGCGGAGGCGGTAGCGAAAGTGCTGCTGGATAACGGCGCGGACGTAAACGCCCAAGACTACGATGGCTGGACGCCACTGCACCGGGCGGTGAGGGTCGATGCGACTACGATGGCGGTGCTGCTGCTGAACAACGGCGCGGATGTAAACGCCCAAGACGAATATGGCCGGACGCCGCTGCATACGGCGGAGCGGAACGGTGCTGCTGTAACAGCGGCGGTGTTGCGCCGTTACGGTGGCCGCAAGTGAACGGAGCGGAGCGGCCATGAGCGCAGCTCCTAACCGCTCAACGCCGCGCCCCAAGTCTATCGTCGTCAAGAATGCGAACGGGTGCGCGTGTTGGGTTTTGGCGGCTTCGACAGGACCTATCGAGCTTTGACCACAACTTGGACAAGCCCGTCGCCACCGTGGCAACCCGTGGAGCGGCGATGTCCTTTGTCTTGGGACGCCCAGCGGATATATTTCTCTCCATTCCATCCCCCTCAGACGAAAGGCACCGATGGCCGAATTCGATAGTGTACCCAAGTCGCTTTTGAACGCCCATCCGCAAGGGTTTTTGGCCTTTCTCTTGGGGCACTCAACAGGCCAGTGGATCGAGACGCTCAACCCGGAGCAACCCACCGTCAAGACCCAGATGATGGACAGCTTGCTTCGCGTCCGGCTCGATGGCAAGGAAGCGTTAGTTCACTGCGAGTTTCAAACCACCGATAGCACCCAGACGCCCATGTCCCAGCGGATGGCTGGCTACATGGGACGCTGCATTGCCGAGCATGGCTTGCCCCTGTTGTCTTATGTGCTCTACTTGCGTCCTGGTGCTGGCCGGCGCGATCCGGGGGAGTACGTGCAAGAGATCATCGGCCATGAGGTGGTGCTGCGGTATAGGGTGCTGCGGTTGAGCGCGTTGGATGGTGTGGCGTATTTGTCGTCGGGCAATGTGGGGGCGCTGCCGTTTACGCCGCTGATGGGTCGTCCGGCGGGGGTGGAAGCGTGGTTGGGTCGGTGTGTGGCGGCGACCGAGGGGTTGGGGGTGTCGCGTGAAGTTAAGCACAGTGTGTTGGCGCACATGGGGGTATTGAGTTCGTTGGTATGCGAGGAGTCAATCATTTTTTCTTTCATCTCGGAGGATATTATGACAGAGTTTCCGTTACTGGAGTCGTTGGGCAAGCGCAAGTTGGATCAAGGGATCGAGCAGGGGATTCGGCAAAGTATCCAAGAAGCTTTGACGATTCGGTTTTCAGAAGGTGCGGCGCGGGCGGTGGCCGACCGCTTGGCGGCGATTGAGCAGGAAGATCAACTGCAAGCCTTACTGCGCGCCGCCATACAGGTGGAGCAACTAGCCGAGTTCACGCGCTTGTTGGACGAGATGACCGACGAATAAAAAGGAGAACGTTATGAATGAGCAGCACCGTTTGGCCCTGCCGCAGGGGACGCGCATTCGGGACTTTGAGTTTCACCGCGTCCTCGGCCACGGCGGCTTCGGTATCACCTATTTGGGTTGGAACCTGAGCTTGGATATTCCAGTGGCGATCAAGGAGTATCTGCCGGCCGACTTAGCCACCCGCGAACAAGACGGGTCCGTCGTGCCGCAGACGTCGCAGGCGGCAGCCGATTTTCAATGGGGCTTGGAGCGGTTTTTGGACGAAGCCCGCACGCTGGCGCGGTTCCAGCATCCCAACATCGTCCGCGTCCATCAATACTTTGAGGCGCATGGTACGGCCTATATCGCGATGGAATATGCCGAGGGCGAGACCTTGTCGGCGCATCTTGAGCGCAAGGGGACGCTGAGTGAAGCGGAGCTTACGGGCGTTCTGTATCCGCTGCTGAATGCCTTAGAGGTGGTGCATCAAGCAGATTTTCTGCATCGGGACATCAAGCCGGGCAACATCGTCCTACGCGATTCGGATGGTTCGCCGGTGTTGCTGGATTTTGGCTCGGCACGTCAGGCGATCGGGGCGAAGAGCCGGCCGGTCACGTCGATTGTGACGCCGGGGTATGCGCCGCTGGAGCAGTATTCAAACCGGGTGCTTCAGGGGCCTTGGACGGACCTTTATGCGTTAGGAGGCGTGTGTTATCGGGCGTTGACTGGTCAGGTGCCAGCAGATGCGACCGATAGGATGCGGGATGATCCGCTCGTTCCGGTTTCTCAGCGGTGTGCAGGTCGTGTGAGTGGTGCGCTTTTGTCGGCGATAGATTGGGCGTTGTCGGTGGATGAGCGGGCTCGTCCGCAGAGTGTGGGGGCGTGGCGGGCGGCGATGGAGGGGGAGACGGCAGGACAGCAAGCGCATCGCCAAAAGGTGGAAAGGCACGGTACGGGAGACGAAATCGCTGATGAGCCTGCTCAGTCTGCCGCCAAAGTTGATGATGCGAAGCGTTTGAACAGGTGGTTTAAGCTCCACTGCATTTGCCTTGCTGCCGTCGTACCACCGACTGCACTGTTTGTTGTCATTGCGGCGATTTTAGAGTCGCAGAGGTTAAAGCCGGATGTCACATTCATGCTACTTGGCATCATAGTCGCTATTGTTGATGGCGTGCTTTTGGTACTTACTCTCGTGTTTGGTTTACGCATCCTGCATAAGTTGTGGTCACTCATCCCTACTCACAAAGCAAGGACGACACCGGGTAAAGCAATTGGATTTCTCTTTGTACCGGTGTTCAGTCTCTACTGGAACTTCATTGCAATTTACGGTCTCGCCATAGCTCTCAATACCGAAACCAGTCGAAGATCAGTCAATGAAGTGGCCAGTTTTATTTTTTGCTGCTCGTTTGTAGTGGCCGAAGTGGCCGGACTATGGGCGATAATAGAAGAACGAGAGGATCAGGCTTGGATAGTCTGTAATATTGGATTGATTGTCGGGTTTGTGCTCTGGTTCGTCATGCTAAGGCAAATGAAAAACGCTGGCAGGCTCATCTTACAAGCGGCCAAGGCGTAGAAATCGCTCGCCACCAATCAACGCAAAGGAGAAGCTATGTTTCGCTCGCTATCGCCGGGGGCCATCGGCGCAAGCGTAGAAAACCTCGCCGACGGGCTTGACTTGGCCGCACGGCACGGGTTCGCCGGGTATCACTTTAACATCGGCGAAGTCGCGGCCATGGGCGCGGAAGAGGCCCTCGCATTGGCCGAGCGCAAGGGCGTGCGCCTGTCGGCGTGGGGATTCCCCGTCAATTTTCGCGGGGAGGAGGCCGCATACCAAGCGGGCTTGGCCCAGTTGCCGGGCTTGGCCAAGGTGGCCGCGGCCTTGGGGGTGCGGCGGACGGCGACTTGGATCATGCCAGCCTCGGACGAGCTGACCTACCAAGAAAATTTCGCCTTTCACGTCGAGCGGTTGCGACCGGCCGCGGCCGTGCTCGCCGGCGAAGGCGTGTGGTTGGGCTTGGAATACGTCGCGCCGAAAACGTCGTGGGCGAGCAAGCAATACGAGTTTGTCCACACGATGGAGCAAATGGTGGAGCTGGGCCGAGCCGTAGGCGAGAATGTGGGCTTGCTGCTCGATAGCTGGCATTGGTACACGGCCGGCGAAACCGCAGCGGATGTGCGCCGCTTGAGTGCTCAGCAAGTGGTGGATGTTCACGTCAACGACGCACCGGCCGGCGTGGAAATTGACGATCAGCTCGACCATGTGCGCGACTTGCCCGGGGCAACCGGCGTAATCGACATGGAGGCGTTCCTCTGCACCTTACAGCACATTGGCTACGACGGCCCGGTCATGGTCGAGCCGTTCAGCCAGCGAGTGCGCGCCCTGGAGCGGGAAGAAGCGGTGGCGGCTACGGCCGCCGCGTTGGGCCGCGTGTGGAAGCAAGCCGGACTTAGATGACGTGGAAACCCGCACCATTGAATGCGATGTCTTGGTCTTGGGCGGCGGCTTGGGGGGCGTGGCCGCGGCCGTGCGCGCCGCCCGCTTGGGCTATCGAGTCTGCCTGACCGAAGAGAACCCGTGGATTGGCGGCCAAGCCACCAGCCAAGGCGTAGCCGCCTTAGACGAGCATCCGCACATTGAGCACTTTGGCGGCACGGCCCTCTACGATGAATTCCGCGCCGGCATCCGCGCGTACTATCGCCGCAAATACCAACTGAAAAACCCAGACGACCCGCACTTCAACCCCGGCGCTGGCTGGGTCTCGGCCCTGTGCTTTGAGCCGCGCGCCGGCCTAACGGCCCTGCTGTCCCTAGTCCTCCCCCAAGTCGAGGCCGGCCGCTTGACCCTCTTTTACCGCGCCCGGGCGGCGGCGGCCCACGTCCAAGGCCAGTCCATCCGCACCGTGGACGTCGTCCAAGAGGGGGGGACGCACGTATTGCGCTTTGTTCCCGCGTATGTGCTCGACGCCACCGAGCTCGGCGACCTGCTGCCCCTGCTGCCCGTCCCTTACGTCTCAGGCGCTGAAAGCCGCGACCAAACCGGCGAGCCGCACGCCCGCACGGCCGGCCCCGCGCCGCATTTGCCCCAGTCTTTTACCTGCCCGTTTGCGGTCGATTTCTGCCCGGGTCGAGATCACACCATTCCCCGCCCGCCCAACTACGAGCGCCACCGCGCCCAGCAGCCCTTTACCTTGACCTTGCAGTACGCCCGCGGCGCGCGCACGTACCGATTTTTTGAGACCGCTGGCGACCTGCCCGGCTCCTTTTGGGCCTATCGCCGCTTGTTGTGCGCCGATCAGTTCGCCGCGGGGCAAGTGCCTGGGGACGTGGCGTTAATCAACTGGCCGGGCAACGACTACACCGGCGGCATCCTCATCGACGTGGCACCGGCCGAGCAAGCGCAGCAGATAGCCGCGGCCAAGGAACTGAGCTTGGGCTTGCTGTACTGGCTGCAAACCGAGGTGCCGCGCGACGACGGGCGCGGCCACGGCTATCCCGAACTGCGGCTGCGCCCCGACATCATGGGAACCGCCGACGGCTTCGCCCAGCACCCGTACATCCGCGAATCCCGGCGCTTAGAGGCGCGCAAGACCATTGTCGAGCAAGAGGTGGCCGCCTCGCACCAGCCCAAGGCGCGGGCCGCCGCTTTTGGCGACAGCGTCGGCGTGGGCTGGTACGCCATCGACCTCCACGGCCAAGCGACTGACGTGGTGCATACCGCGCCGACCAAGCCCTTCCAGATCCCGCTGGGCGCGCTCGTGTCGCGGCACTTGGACAACCTGCTAGCGGCCGGCAAAAACATCGGCACTACGCACATCACCAATGGCTGCTACCGCCTGCATCCGGTGGAGTGGAACATCGGCGAGGCCGCAGGTGCTCTGGCGGCTTTTTGCCTCGGCCAGCGGCGAACTCCAGCGGCGGTGTGCCACAGCGTGGCGGTGTGCCGCCAGTACCAGCAGACCTTGCTGGCGGCCGGGGTGCCGCTGTATTGGTATGAGGACGTGCCGCTGGGGCATCCGGCCTTTGCGGCCGTGCAGAGGCTGGCGGTGGCGGGGATATGGCCGGGCCGAGCCGATCATTTGCGTTTCGACCCAGACGCCTTGGCCGACGCGCCGGCCGAGCACCTGCGGGCCGCGGGCCTGTCGCCGGACTTGGCAGGCCGCGATCCCATAACGCGCGGCGACTTGGCGCGGCGAATGGCCCAGCATTTGTAAAGGAACACCCTAAGGCGTATAATTTGAAGGTGAGCCGCCTTAGCTCAGTTGGTAGAGCATCTGATTTGTAATCAGACGGTCCTCGGTTCGAGTCCGGGAGGCGGCTCCAATTTTTGTTCTCAAAGTCCGGCTCTCGCGGCCGTTCCAGCCCCCCTACTTGGCCAGTCCCCGCTCGACCTTGCGCTCAAAGTCGCGCAGCTCATCCGCCCCGTCTAACACGCCGATTTCCATGTTGAACTCGCGCACCTCGCCCGGCTCGATGTACTGCAAAGTCCCGTGCTTGCGGTTCCAAGCGCGGCCGAGCACCGAGCAGTTGCCCGGCTCAATCCCAGTGACGTAAGTCCCTTTGTGGAAGTGCTGCCAGTGGTTGACGATGGGAATCTCGCTGTGCTTGAACCGCCAATACAAGCCCAAGCCCAGCTCGTCGTTGAGGAGGCCGATGTGGACGCGCCCTTGGCGGTCGGTGCGGGGCCGATGCACGTACACATCGTCGTGGGCCCGCGGTTGCGGCCCCTTGGCCACGGCGTAGTCCTCTGGGCCGACGGGGCGGTCGTCGATCCACTCGGTGCTCGTGCGGCTGTGGAGGACGAGGCGGGTCCCTTCGTCGAGGAGGGGGAAGCCGGGGTTGCAGTGATACACGAACATCAGCGGCGAGCGGTCGGCCGCGAGGTTTTCGATGCGGTCGCGGATGTGGATGCTCCGCTGGCCGAGCACGGTCGAGATCTCGCGCGACAGCTCTAAGTTTTCGGCAAAGACCTCAGCTTGGCGCATTTGGCCGCGGATGCGCACGACGTAATCGCCGCCCTCCCAGCCGGCCTCAATGCCGACGTTCTTGGCCGGTATGTACGAGAGACGCCCGTGGAGCGGCATTTCGGCGTTTTCCTCTTCGGGATCAACTTCGGGGTGGCCGACAAAGTCGAGGCCGCAAGAGGTTACGAGCCCACCGAACCAGCCGCGTCCCCATTTGAAGCCCTCTGGCTCGTAGAAGGCCGGCCCGACGTCGCCGGGGCCGGAGCGGAAGCACAGCGACTGGCCCTTGTAGTGGGCCGAGGCAATGTCGAGGGCGCGGCCGGGCAAGACGGAAAACCCCAAGCCCGAAGCGTTGAACACGTCAATGAGGTCCGCGCCGCGCTCAAAGCCTTCGCGGCGCTCGGCGCGGCGCGCGTACATAAGCTGGCTGATGTCGCCGACGCGATTGAGCAGTTGGCGGCGGGTGAAGTTGCGGCCGAAGAGCTTGGGCATGGGGAATCTCCTAGGTCAAATGCTGAGATGCGGTTGGATTTTGCGTGGTAAAAGAATAAATAACTAATGGCACTAGTTTACAAGCCGAATTCAGCGATAGACAACGCGGCGAATTCGTTTTCCTCGAGTTGCAATCCGTGCTACTGCGCCAGCAGGTTAAAGGCCGCCATCCCCGCGTCCATAAACCTCCCACTGCTCGGTTGCCCAAGCCATTGCGTACTGCTATACTAGACCCACTTGTAGTCTCCCCGGGCCTGCCCATGCCCATCACCGGCAGCGAAATTGCGACTTCAACGCCGTGCATCCTCGTCGCCCACGAGGACAACGGCCTTTATAAAGAGAACGCGAAATGAACCAAGACGAAAAGTATTTCTTCGACCTCAACGGCTACCTAGTCGTTCCCAACGTCTTGTCGCCCGAGGACCTCGCGCTGGCCAACGAGGCTATTGACCGCCATGCCGATCAAATCCACGAGCGCACCGGCGAGCTGTCGCTATCGGCAGGCTCCAAGGCACTCGAAGGGAGCACCGGGCGCGGCGATCTCGGCGGCGCACTCGCATGGCCCGACCCTTATGGCCGCCCCTTCCGCGACATGCTGGTCAACCCCAAGGTGGTGCCCTATCTACACGAGATGTTGGGCACGGGCTTTCGCCTCGACCACAATCTCGGCATCATCACCATGCGTAAAGGGGCCGAAGGGCACCTGCTGCACGGATCGTCCGGTCCCGGGTTTGATCGCCACCAGTACTACATCTTCAAAGACGGCAAAATGCACAACGGCCTGACCGTAGCCGCCTATCAGCTCGCGGATGTCCGCGCGGGCGACGGGGGCTTGTGCGTAATCCCAGGCAGCCACAAGGGCAACTATCCCTGCCCGCTGGCACTCCGCCGAGGCGAGGCGCATCGCGAGCTCATTAAGCAGATTACCTGCAACGCCGGCGACTGCGTCCTATTCACCGAGGCCACCACACACGGGACTTTGCCTTGGACCGCCGACCACGACCGCCGCACCGCGCTGTTCCGCTTCTCGCCGGGCAATCTCGCTTATGTGGCCCACGACTGGGCCGCAGACATGCTCGCCCTAATGACCGACGAGCAGCGCAAAGTCCTCGAACCGCCCTATCACGCGCGATTGGACCGGCCCGTCTTGGAGCTGTCAATCGCTCCGATCACACAGGCGGCGCGAGCGTAGATTTCGAGTCCTTTGATCTTTTTTTAAGGAGGGAACCATGGCCAATAAGGTGACGATTTTTGGCGCGGGCAGCGTGGTGTTTTCGCTCGGCCTAGTGAAGGATTTGTGCCTGACCAAGGAGTTGAACGGCAGCCACGTTTGCTTTATGGACATCAACGAGGAAGTGCTCGATGTCGTTTGCAAACTCGGGCGGCGGTATGCCGAAGATTTGGGCGCAGACATGACGTTTGCGAAAACCACGGATCGGGAAGCCGCGCTAAAAGACGCCGATTTTGTGATCAATACAGCCACGGTGACGCATAACGAGTATTTCATGCAGCGCCGGCGCAAAATGACGGCCAAACTCGGTTACTTTTACGACCGAACCGGGATGCCCGAATACCACAATCTGCAACTGATGCTAAATGTGGCAAGGGACATGGAGAAGCTGTGTCCGGCCGCGTGGATTTTGCTGGCCGGCAATCCGGTCTTTGCCGGAACGACGCTGCTGACCCGGGAGACGCCGATTAAGGTGTGTGGTTTGTGTCACGGGCACTACGGCTATGCGGAGGTGGCGCGCACCCTCGGCTTAGATTCCGCGGCCGTGACGTGGCAAGCGCCGGGGTTGAATCACAACATCTGGTTGACGGATTTCATCTATGAAAACGAAGACGTGTATCCAAGGCTGGATCAGTGGATCGCCGAGGAGAGCGAGGCGTATTGGGAGCAGCGGACCCGAGCCGGCAAAGCAATCCCCACGCAGATGTCGCGCGCGGCCATTCACCAATACAAGATGTACGGCCTAATGCCCATTGGCGATACGCCGCGGCGGGGCGGCTGGTGGTATCACACGGATTTGGCGGCGCGGAAATACTGGTACGATCCCAAGGGCGGCAAAGACACGCCCGCCGGGCGCGACGGAGTGCTAGCGAGCAAGGCAAAAAAATACGAGCAGATGAAGGCCGCGGCCTACGACGAGAACATGCGACCGATCGATCTGTTTGGCGATCGCATGACGCCCGAACAGCACATTCCCATTATAAATGGGCTGCTCAACAATGTGGAAGGTCAGTTTCAGGTGAACGTGCCCAATGGCGGCGCTTTGCCGGGCATTCCCGACGACGTGGCGGTAGAAGTCCCCGCGATTGTAAATAAGAAGGGCATTCAGCCTTTGCGCGTACCGCCGTTGCCCAAGAAAATCATGCTGGAGTGCATCTATCCCGATTGGCTCGACATGGAGCGCACCCTCGAAGCGGTCTCGTCGGGCGATAAATCCATGATGCTGTTTGGCGTACTCGAAAGCAAAGAGACAAAGTCTTACGAGCACGGGCTGGAGGTGCTGGACGCGCTGTTTAATATTGAACCGAATGAGCCGATGAAGTACGTGGAAGATATCAACGCGCACTTTGGCTGGCCCAAGAATTGGTCGTAGGCTACGGACGCGACGGCATTAGTAGATGACCGCGACCGAGCGCACTGCCATGTCCTCGCCGGCCGCGGCCCCGAGATCGATGTGGCACAAGTACAGCCCCGGAGGCACCAGTGCTCCTTGGGCATCGCGCCCGGACCAGGTGTAGGCGGCAACGTCGCCGCTCATTCCGGCCAACTCAACCACCACCCGCCCCGCCAAGTCGAAGATCCGCACCTGCGGCATGGCGTCGGCGACCTTAAAAACCACGAACCGGATATGCAGCTGATCGTGGATGCCATCGCCGTTGGGCGTGAAGGCGACCGGAGACACCTCCAAGTCGCCGATGAGTCGGTCGCTACCCGCTAGGGCCGGCAGGAGCACCACGTTGGCGCGCCGAAAAGCGGCCTCCACCGACTGCCAAAGGCCCGGCCGGTCTTGGTGGCCCAGCTCCGCGCTGAAGACCGCGGCATTGCGCCACAGGCGGGCGGTGAAATGGACCGCGAGCGAGTCGCTGCCGACGCGCCGGCCCAGAGTCACCCAGAGCGAGTCGCCCCGCTGCGCGATCTCGGCTGGGACGATGGGCTCGCCAGCGAGGTCCACCTCCACCGCTGTGGCCTCCAGCCAGCCGCCGGGGGCGATGAGCCGCAGTTGGTCAAAGCCGCTGTCGTCCGCGCTGGCGGCCGGCCACAGCGTATAGGTAAAGCGCGTGTCCTCGTTGGGCTGGGCTTGGCGCGGCCAGATCTGGCCCTTGGCCTCGGTCACCAAGGCGTCCTCAAACTCGATGGATAGGGAGCGCAGCACGGGTGCCACCCGCGGGTCTTCGGTTGACAGCAGGGCCTCTAGCTGGACAAAGCGGCGCGGGCTATCCGACTGGAAGGCTTCGCCCGAAAGCTGATAAACATTGCTCCACGCGCCCCAATCCTCGCCGACGACCAGCGTAGTATCCACGCGACCGCGCAACACCTTGGGCGAGCTGAGCCACTTCTCTTCGGTGACCGCCTCGCCGATCTTGTTGTGATACGCGTACTCCTCGCTGAGCACCGCGCCCGAGCGAGAGCGCAGTTGCATCCGCGTGCCCGCGGGCAAATCCGCATCCCACGACAGGTTCCGAATGGCCTTGGGGCGGCCGTCGCCGACGATCTGGCCCAAGTCGATAAAGCCCGAGCGCAGCACTACTTGCGCCGGGTAGCCGGGCGAAAAAAGCATCAGCTCGGCCGGGCGCGCGTGCCACTCTTGCTCGGTGAGAAAGCCGTGCCAGAATAGGTAGCGCACCTTGCGCGGCTCGAACAGGTAGCGATAGTGCCGCTCTGGCGTGACCGCGGGGTTTTGCTCGTTGCCGTGGGCCACCAGCCGATCGTAGTCCACCTCGCCCGCGGTCGTGCGCCGACCGTCCGAGACCAAAAAGGCGAATCCCGTGCCCCCGTTGCGCACCGAAGAGCCGGAAGCCCCTTCGCCCCGGTCGTTGAAGTAGAGGAAGATCTCGTCAATCCAGAACTGGGCCCCCAGATCCAGCTCCCACCACAGCCCTTCGTTGCGCCAGCCAGAGGTGGCTCGATAGGTAGTGAACTTGTTGGCGTAAGTATTCATGTCGCCGTCGACCAAGCCCACCACGTCGCGCACCACTAGGCCGGTTGCAAATCCCCCACCGCGCTCTACGACCCCGAGGCTGAGGTTGTCGCCGACCGCGCGGATCTCGACCTCGGCGAGGGCCGCGTCCGCACTCTGCTCATCGACGCCAATGCGGATGTACTGGACGACCCGGAAGCGCGCCGCGTCCGCCAGCACCACATCCAAGCCGGGGTCTAAGACCCGCGTGGTGTCGTTGCGCCCGCTCAGCCCGATGCGGAGCTCGGTCGCCTCGTTGGGCAAGGTCGTCTGATACACGGACTCAAAGCGGAACAAATCCTTCCGGGGATCGATCGTCGCCCCGGTGGACACATACACGGTAAACTGCCGCAAGGGGCGGGCACCTTCTTGGTTGGGGAAGCGCAAGCGCAGCTCTTGGGCCAACACCGCCCGGCCCAAGTCGATCTCGACCTCCCACTTGGCCAGCGGATCGGCCGGGTCGGGCCGCCAAAACGTGTTGGCGTCGCTGTCGATGATCTTAAAGGCGTCGCTTGGATTGGACCCCGCCCGAAAGATGCCGCCCTGCACGGCTTGGCGCTCCATGGTATCGTGGAAAAATTCACCCGCATTGCCGACGGGATCGATGTCCTTGCGGAACTTGACCAACGCTAGATGCCCAGAGGGGCCGAGCTGCACCAGCCCCTGCGGGAGCTGCCAAGTCTGCCACTTTTCGGTGCTGTCAAAGGTAAAGACCTCGGCCGCGAGGGGGCTGCCCCAGAAAATCGCGCAGAAGAGAAAGACCGCCATGCGTCGCGTGCTCAATAGGCCAAGCCAACGGGCTGTACGGTGCGCCCGCGCTCGGCCTCGGTAGCCAGCGTCAGCTCCAATAAGTACAGGCCCGGCGGCAGGAGCACCCCCTGCTCGTCGCGGCCGTCCCAAAAGGCCCGCTGCGGCCCAGTGCCCTGCAGCCCGACCGCCACGTGGGCGCGCCGGTTGCCTGCCAAATCGTACACCGCGAGCACCACCGGCACGGGCGCGGGCAGGAGAAAGAGCGAGTACGCTAGATCTACGCGGTCGTTGACCCCGTCGCCGTTGGGCGTGACGACCCCGCTCGACAAGCGCACGCGCCGGACGACCTCTGAGGCCGAGGCCGCCGTGCCGAGCACCCGCAGACTATTGGTGGAGACCGCGTCGCTGGCGTCGCCCGGCTCGATCGGCTGCGGCAGGCGCCTGTCGTCCTCGGTCGAGACCTCGCCGGTAAAGGTCGTCGCCCGCGCAAAAATCTCCGCGGCAAAGACTAGGCGCAACGGCTCGTTGGACTCGGCCGTTACCTTTTGCGGCAGCAGCACCTCCAAGCTGGCGTCGTTGGCGACTGCGGCGAGCGGCTCGACGGCCGAGAGCGGGTCGCCCATTTCCAAGCGCACAAACTCGGGCGCAATACCCGTGTGGATCCGCACCCGGTCAAAGCCCCCTTCCGCGGCGTTGGCAAACGAAGCGCGCACATCGTACACAAACGTCTCCCGCGTACCCAACTCAACTTGGACAAACCCGAGGGCCGGCTGCATGTCGGCGGCGCGGGCAATCTCGCCCACGATCTGAGCGGCCAGCGGCGGCGAGGTTTCGATCCACAGCGAATCGAGCTCCACCCAGTCGTCAAAAGCCCGGCTTTGCAGGGTGATTTGGACCTGCAAATGCGAGCCGTTGCGCAAGTCGAGCCACGTGCCGGATTCTGCGATCGGGCTGGACCAAAAAGACCAGTTCTCCCGGTCGTACCCAATGGAAGCGCGGATGCCGGGCTGGCGGTCAATTTGCAGGATTCCCTCGGTCTCGGGCTGGCGCAATTCGCCTTCGTAGCGCACGCGGGTCACCGCAAACTCCCGGCCCGAATCCGTGTATTCATAGTAGATATTGGGGTCGCTGTCGCGGCCGGTTCGCACCTCCACCTCCACCCACGCCGCGGCGTCTGGCGCGGCCACGGCCTCTGGGCCGACCATCCGCCGAGCGCGGGCGGCCCACGCCAAGCGGCCAAAATTGACCTCGGCCCCCAAGTCGAGGATTTTGCTTCGGTAAATGGCCCGCTTGGGGACGCCGCGGCCGGTGAGCACAAACTCGGCGATGGTGCCGCGCACGGTGTTGCTGTCGGTGGTGCGCTGCTCGTCGAGCGCGGATGCTTTGCGCTGGTAGCGCACAAAGCGCACGTATTGGCGGGGAAAATCGAGCGCGACCTCTGAATCGAAGTTGACCGGCACGTCCGCGATGAGGGTGTTCAAGCGGTGATAGCCCTTTTGCGCGAGGATGTCGCTCGCCTCAGCGGCCATGCTCACCTCAAAGGCCGGCACCGGGTCTTGGTTGAGCGGTACGCCGTCGGAGCGAATCCCCTCGGTCGGCGTGGCAAACCCAAAGCGCGTGGCCGGCACCGGGACGCCGATGTCTATGGTCCACCAGCCGTCGCGGGCCGTGTTGTACGTGCTCCGCAACCCATCCACGTAGAGCGGGCTGTCGTAGTACGAAGTCTGATTGACGTTCGTACCGTCGCCGTACCACAACCGCGGCTGATGCCCGTTGATGTACCCCAACTCGCGCGGGGCGATCAGCTCGGACCAACCCGCTACCGACAGGAACATGTTGTCGCCAGCGGCAAAATACACCGGCCGGATGCGCTCGGCGCTGACGTCCATGATGACCCGCGTGGTGTCGCTTTTTTCCCACGCCAACCCGGCCCCGCCGATTTGCCACCGCGATATTTGCGCTTCCGCCGCGGAGCACAGCGCAAGCGCGATCAGGGCAATGCTGTACATCGCGCCCTCCAAGTTGAACGGCCCTCAATATAACCCAACGCACCTAGGCGAGCTATTGACGCGAGCGCGGCCGGCTCCCTTTATATGCCTTATATGCCAATCCAGCCACCCCCAACAAGGAGCTTTGCCATGGGCAAATCAGGGTACGACGATACCCCCCTACTCCCCAACTCTCCCTATTGCGTCCACGATTACCGGCGGCCAACCCCGGCGGTCGTGACGCCCGGCCGCGACAACAGCCCCCCTTCAGACGCGGTCGTCCTTTTCGACGGGACCGGTCTCGATAGCTGGCAGAGCGTCAACGGCGGCGACGCGCCTTGGCGAGTGGCCGACGGATACCTGGAGGTCGCGCCCCGCACCGGCGACATCGCGAGTACAGCGCGCTTTGGCGATGTCCAGTACCACCTCGAATTTGCTTGTCCCAGCGAGGTCAAAGGCGAGAGCCAAGGGCGCGGCAACAGCGGAGTCTTTCTCATGAGCCGATACGAGATCCAAGTCCTCGACGGGTACGACAACCCCACGTACGCCGACGGCACCACGGCCGCCGTCTATGGCGAGTACCCACCGCTGGTCAACGCCTGCCGCCCGCCCGGCGCATGGCAGACCTACGACATCTTCTGGCAGGCCCCGCGCTTCAACGGCGCCGAGTTGGTCAGCCCGGCCTATCTGACGTTGATCCACAACGGCGTCTTGGTCCACCACCACGTCGAGATTTTAGGCCCCACCGGCCACCGCGGCGTCTATCGCTACGAAGCGCACCCCCCCACCGGCCCGCTCCGCTTGCAAGACCACGGCGATTTAGTGCGCTATCGCAATATCTGGGCGCGGCCCGTAAAGGGGTACGACGAAGGCTGATGAATCGTTGGGGGCTCTGACGCGGGAGTCTATCCAGTAAATGGATACCTTGAAATTTGTGCGGCGGTCGCTCATATTTCAAGGTATGCAGATTGCTCGCCAACACACCGCACCGCGCCGTAGTCAGCCCACCAAAACCCGCACATCGCCCCGGCGCACCGTCAGGCCCTCGGCGTCAAAGTAGCCCAAAAGCGCGATGGCGCATTTGCGGTTGCTGCCAATCAGGGTGCGGAATGCAGCGACCGCAATCTCGCCGTCGCGCGCGAGAACATCGCTCAACAGTGCCCGAGCGCGGGCAAGGGCTGCACAATGGATCAGCAAGCCCCCCTCCAACGCGACGACCTCCCCTAGCGCTTGCAGCGCTTGCAGCATATCCGCCACTTCGGCCCGCGAGGCGTCGAGGGCTTGGGCTAGCTCGGCCAGCGTCGGCAAGTTGGCGAAATTCGCGGGGTTGAGCCGCGCCTCCAGTGCCGCCTTGAGCTCCGCTTGCTCTGGGGTAAAGCATATTCGGTGCGCCGCAGCCCGCACCACGGCCCCGTCCAGCGCGACCCGCCCGGCTTCCTCCAAGTAGCGCAACACACAGTCGAACAATTCGGGCTGGACGTAGCGGGCACTCAAATTGCGGAGCTCTTCGCGCGGCAATCCCAACTTGAGCGGCTGGACGCGGTGAAAGCGGGCCAGCGCGGCCTCGATCTGCGCCCCCCAGTGCTCGCACACGGCGCGATGCAAAACGTGCGGCTGTCCCTCGGACGTCACGCGCACGGCGCGGCCCGCCGCCACGAGTGCGTCCGTCCAGCGCGTCAACCGCTCCACTCCGAGGCCCAGCTCGCCGGCCAGCACCTGCTGGCTCTTGAGCCGGTCGTCCGCGCCGCGGAGCCAGCACTCCACGACTTCGGGCAGGTCGCCCTCGGTCAACACCTGCAAATGCGCGAGCAACGCCGGCTCAAAGCGCCGGTGCTTGGCCGGATGCGGGTTGAGTACCCGACCGCCGCCAATCGTCAGAGCCGGCGAGTATCGGCGCAGCACAAAGCGGTCGCCCCAAGCCGCAACGACCGGGGCCTCCAAGCGAAGCTGGGCGAAGCTCTCCTGCCCGGGCGTCAACGGCTTGGCCGTAGGGAGGACGACCCGCGCCATAATCTCCCGGGTGCCCAAGTGCAGGCGTACGCGGGTGCGCGACGCCATGGGCACGGGGCTTGCGGCGAGGAGCTGCACTTGGGCGTCTAGCATTTGGGTGGGGCGAAAAAATCCGGGCGCGACCAGCGAGTGCCCGCGTGCGAGTTGGCCCTGCTCCACGCCGGCCAAGTTGATCGCGGCGCGGTCGCCGGCCCGCACCGCTTGTACGGCCGCTCCGTGCTGTTGCAAGCGACGCACGCGCACCAATCGCCCCTCGGGCGCGACCTCGACGCGGTCGCCCTCGGCCAAGGCCCCGGCCTGCACCGTGCCCGTGCAGACCAGACCAAAGCCCTTGACCCCAAACGCCCGATCTACGGGCAGGCGGAACGGCGCGTCCGTGCGTTTGGCTGCGGTGTCCTCGGCCATGGCCAACAGCCGCTGCCGCAATGGGGCAATGCCCGCGCCGCTGAGCGCAGAGACGCGGAACATTTCGGCCGGCGCCAAAAAAGTTCCGCGCACAAACTCGCGCACCTCTTCCTCCACCAAGTCCAACCACTCCTCTTCCACCAAATCAACCTTGTTGATCACCACCACCCCGCGCTCAACCCCCAAAAGCCGCAACACGTCGAGGTGCTCCCGCGACTGCGGCATCACCCCGTCGTCGGCGGCAATGACCAGCATGGCCACGTCAATGGTGCTGACGCCGGCCACCATGGTCTTGACGAAGCGCTCGTGCCCGGGCACGTCGATGATCGTGGCCCGATCGCCCAAAAAGGCAAACCCGAGTTCAATGGTAATCCCGCGCGCCCGCTCTTCTGGGGCTTGGTCCGTATCCATGCCGGTCAGGGCCTTGACCAACAGGGTTTTGCCGTGGTCAATGTGCCCGGCCGTGCCAATCACCGTGTGCGCCATCTGCTCAATGTCCTCGCTTGACGTGTTCTTCCTAGCCTATATTATGCCCAATTCCGCGGCCCCAACAAGGAGCTTCCATGTACCTCAAGCACCTGCGTCCCTACCAACTCACCGCTGCGGTGGCCCAAGGGCATCCCCTGCTCGTGCCGGCCGGCTGTATCGAGACCCACGGCCCGCACATGGCCATCGGCCACGACACCCTCATCGTCGAGGCGATCTGCGACCGCGTGGCCGCACACACTCCTTGCGCCATTGCCCCGTCGTTTGACTACGGCCCCACCGGCTATGCCCTCGGCGGCCCGGCCGACGGGACCATCGACCCGGACTACGACGCCTTTGGCCGCTTGGTCAAGAGCATCCTACGCAACTTTCTCGAAATGGGCTTTCGCAAGACCTACGTCATCATCATGCACCAAGGCATGGGCGGTCCCCTCGCCTTGGCCTTTAGCAAGGCCGCAGCCGA
This sequence comes from Candidatus Latescibacterota bacterium, assembly GCA_965242865.1. Classification (GTDB taxonomy): domain Bacteria; phylum Latescibacterota; class UBA2968; order UBA8231; family UBA8231. Next base: position 345,277 of record CBDETK010000013.1, on the reverse strand, counting down.
GCTGGCATTTGAGCAGGTGCTCGCCGAGGGGCACCCACGCGGCTGGTGGGGCGACCGCGACGCGCTCAACCGGGCCGGCTCTTGGGGCGGGCGCATTGAAGTACAGCCCATGATCCTCCCGGAATCGAGTCCGCCGGCCGGGGGCGATCACGCCGGGTACAACGAGACCTCCTTCCTGCTCGCCGCACGTCCCGAGCTGGTGGAGCAAGACCGCCTCGGCGACGCGCCGCCTTGGTACTGCCAGCAAGACGAGGCGCGAAACAGCTACACGGCCAATGCCGAGCACGGCCAAGCCATGATCGCGGCCGTCGTCGAGGCGTGGGTCGCCAAAATTGACCGGGAGCGTTAAAATGGCCCAAGTCCTGACCGTGCATCCCGACCGCCTCAAAGGCCGCCACATCCAGCGCGCCGTTGAGGTGTTGCGCCAAGGCGGCGTCCTCGTCTATCCCACCGATACGATCTACGGCCTCGGCTGCGACATCACCAACAAGCAGGCGATTGAGCGCGTACAGCGCATCAAGGGGCGCGACAAAAAGAAGCCCATGTCCTTTGTGTGCGCCGACCTGACCCACATCAGCGACTACGCCCGCGTCTCCAATTATGCCCATCGCATCCTCAAGCAGTGCCTGCCGGGGGCGTACACCTTTGTGTTGCCCGCTACCCGCCAGACGCCGCGCATCCTCCAAACCAAGCAGAAGACGGTCGGCCTGCGGATTCCCGATCACCCAGTGCCGCTGGCCTTGGTCCGCGCCCTCGGCCAACCCATCCTGAGCACCAGCGCGAACTACGCCGATCAAGCCGTGCTGACCGAGCCGTGGGCCTTGGAGGAAGAGTTGGGGCCGCAAGTGGATTTGATCTTGGAGTGCGGGCCGCTGCCGGTGGAGGCTTCGAGCGTGGTGTCGTTGGTGGGGGATCGCGCCGAGGTGCTGCGGGTGGGCAAAGGGGATTTGCGCTCGTTTGTCGAGGAAAATTAGCGGGTCCGGCGCCCTTGGCGCGGTCTTGTGCTGCGTCCTCGCCTTCGGCGCGGCCTACGCTGCGTCTTTAGGCATGAGCAGCATCCTATATCCAAGAAGCCCGTGCGTAAGATCGCTTACCTCAGTTCGCTTCCTACTTGAGCACCAGCCCCGCTTCTCGCAGGTACTCCTCGCACTCGGCCAGCGATTCGCCGACCAGCAGCGCGGTGGCGAAGGAACGGGCCTGGGCTGGATCGGTCGTAAAAAGCACCCCACCGCTCAATTGCTTGCCATCGGGCATCAGCCGGGCCGGATGCGCGGCCTCCAGCGCAGCGGCGCATTCGGCCAAGCCAGCAAATCCAGCCGCTACCACTTCGCGGCGGCTGAGTACCAACCACAGGGCCGTGCGCGCCGAATTAACCGCCTGTCGCAGCTTGAGTGCCACCCGACCCATCGTCGTGCGCGGGTTGAGCTCCACAATCGGCTTTAGCCGCAGTCGGTCGCGGTCGCGGTACACCATGGCATCCACGCCAACCGGCCCTTGATAACCAGCAGCGCACAACGGCTCAACGAGCCATTCGGCCAGTTGCTCGCCCAAGCGCGGTAAGCGGCGTGCATCGCGGCCATCGCCGTAGAGAAATCGCTTTGCCTCCTCGTCGAGGCCAGCGGTGAGCGAGCCGACAAACGAGCCGCGATACTGCCCGCGCCCATCGGTGAGAAACCGCGTCCAGCCAGCCACCACCGCCGCACCCTCGCCCCCCACATCGAAATGCAGCGACAAATCCACCACCTTGTCGAGCCACGGCTCTACTACGACTTGGCCTTGCCGCCGCAACATGTTCGCCAACTGGCCGCGTTGCTCTGCGCGCACCTGACCTTCGCGGCAGTGGATCTGGCCCCGGCCCGAAGAGCCGTACAGAGCCTTGACGACCACCGCGCCAGAACCCGCCGCCAAACGCTCTATCTGCGTTAGGACTTGTTCCGTCGTCTCGCAAGCCGTGCCGACCGCATCCGTCCCGCAGAAGTAGTCGGCCTCGTGTACTGCGAGGAATTCGCCCAGTCGCGCCGCGCTCCACGACTTGGCGTAGAGCGACCTAAGTGCCGTGCTCCAGCAAGGCCCTTCTCCACCGTGCGGCAAGCCCGCGGCCAATGGTGCGAGCAACTCGGCACTGTCTGGACTCCAGCCCCAAGGTCTGAGCACGTTGACCTTGCGCTCGGCAAGGGCCGCTAGGCCATCCGCGCTGCATTCGACGAACTCTGGAATCGCAAAGCCCACCTCCTGCATCCGCCGCAAAAAGGCCGGCGAAGGCTTTGCGCGCAGGAGCACCACGTCATCGCGGGCACACAGGAGCATGGGCAGCGCTTGGAAGTCGGCCTCCAATTCGGCCACCCGCTGCGGCGGCGTAACACCGGGCCGCCCCAAGGCCACTTGCTCCTCGCAGTTGGCATTGAACCAGTACACGGCTGGACAGCGTCCCCGCGACTGCGAGAACAGCTCTAACTCGTCGATATAATCCGCGGAAAGCCCGGCCTTGAGCCGACCCGTGCGATTGAAGCCAATGCCTTTGGCCCGCGCAGGTCCCAGCGGGAAGCGCAGTGCCCGGCGATAGGCTTCCCACTCGCTCAACCCGGCCTCCTGCCAGCGTCTAAACCACGCCAACCCGTGTTTGACGTGGCCGATTTCGTCGCGGTAGATCCGCTCCAGAATCGCCGCAGTCTCTGGGTCGTCCAACTGCCGATAGATCGCGGCGTAGTGCTTGGAGTAGTCGAGATTGGCTTGTTCGAGGGTCAGGCTCAAGCCCGTTACAAAGTCCATCGGGGTCTCCATCGGCCCGATGGCCTGCCAGAAAAAGTCGCCGACCGGAATCTCGCCAAACTTCACCCCAATCTCCTGCATCCGCTGCTGGTAGAGCCGCACGTGCTCTTGCTCGTCTTTGAGCGTCTGCACCAAGCCGCGACGAAACTTCTTGGGGGCCTGCGGAAATTTGAGCAGGGCCAGTGCCATCAGCTCCAAGGCGAGCAGCTCGTGATTGGCAAAAAAGTGCAAGACCAGCCCGCGTTCTTTTTCGTTGTGGAAGTGGCGCACGTCGCGGAAGCGGAGCTTTTCCCGCTGGTGCCACTCGTCCAGCCCCAAGCCGGGCGGGCGGCCCGGGGCACTGGGGGTCTCAATCCCCGCCCCGGGCGCGTGGTCCTCATAGCGATCGAGGACGATGAGCTTGTCTTCCCAGCGCGTTCCGAAGAGCACCTGCTCGGCGAATTGGCGAATTTCCATGCCGAAAAATATAATGCACTGCCGTTGTGCATAGGAGCTCGCCCGAGCGATGCCCCTCGCCCAGTAGTGCTCACCATCGCGTAAACAGCTTGACACAGCCCTTCTCTTAGTCTATCTACTAAGTTTTATCGGAGAAAACGAGGAAAGATCCCATGCTGACGAGTCTTACTGTAACAAATTTCCGCAATCTCAAGTCAGTCGCGCTAGAACATCTTGGCCGGCTGACGCTGATCTGTGGGAAAAACGGAGCGGGTAAGACAGCTTTGCTCGAAGCACTGTGGCTGTTTAGCGGCGCGGACCTTCCCGAGTTGGTTGCCAGAGTAAGGACATTGAGGGGAATTCCCATGCTCGGCCCCGAGAGAACCTTCTACGATATTTTTCGCGACTTTGATATTGGTAGGTACATCAGAGTAAGTGCCTATGGAGATTGGGGTAGTCTTCCGCGTACGTTAGATATCTATCTACAGGAGCACCAGCAAGTTGATATGATCCGTTCCGATGCTCTCGAAAGGACGAGTACAGAACGACTGACACGCCCTCAAACCGAAGGTGAGTTTGAGATTGTGTTTAAGTATCAGCATGAGAATAAAAACGAATATACATCCAGGGCTTGGTGGGTTGCAGAGCAAATGCCGGTTGGTCGCGGTGCGGCATTGCCAGGTTTGAGTATCCGGCAAGAACGCCAAGCAGTCCACAATAGGGCCAATTCGGTATTCATGGCATCAGTTCAAAGAGAAGATCTGCAAGCCATTGCATCGAAATTTGGCAGATTCCAGTTAGCAGGAGTGGATGAAAAGATTCTGCAATTTATTCGTCCACTGGAACCCCGTCTGCGGAGATTAACGCTTATTCCGATCAACAATATACCCGTCATTCATGCCTATATAGACAATATGGATGGGCCAATACCTGTTCAATTACTTGGCGAAGGTTTGAATCGAATGCTCGGACTCGCGTTGTCTATCGGCGAGGTACGAGGTGGCCTGCTCCTAATTGACGAGATTGAAAACGGACTGCATCACAGCGTTCAAGAAGAAGTGTTTTCCACCCTGCTAGCTCTTGCCAAAGCATTTGATGTGCAGATATTCGCCACGACGCACAGTGGTGAGTGTATAAGGGCGGCGCACCGTGCGTTTAGAAACCATGGACAGCAAGAGTTGGCGTTTTACCGCCTTGATCGTGTCAAAAGAGAGGTCAATGCGGTGCGCTTCGACGATGAAATGCTTGAAACAGCCATTGATTTCAACATGGAGATAAGGTAAGTGCTCGCTGCTTGGAAGATTACACAACCAAGACAGGTCATTGTCGAGGGCAACGACGAGATCCGGGTGTTTAAATCGTTATCTAGGCATTTGAATACTCGAGACTTGGAATTACAACATTACGGTGGGAATAAAAATCTGAGGCGATTTCTCAAGGCTTTCAGCAGTTCATCCAACTTTGGACTTGTCCGCTCTCTTGCAATCGTGGCAGATGCGAACTCAAATAGGAGCGGTCGCGAACAACAAATCCGCAGTGCTCTATCGAATGCTGGGCTACCAGTTCCTTCCAGATCTCTTGAACCAGTTTCAAATGATTCTTTGAAGGTCGCTTACCTGATCATTCCGCATAATATAGCGGGCACGATGATTGAGGATGTCTGCCTTGAGTCCGTAAAAACCGATCCTGCAATGGAATGTGTAAATCGGTATTTCGAATGCATCAGCCAAGCAGATATAAAGGGGCCGAGAAAAGTGTGGATGCCAAAAGCGCGGGTACACGCATTTCTCGCATCGAGAGAACGCCCCAATCTCCGCCTAGGCGAAGCCGCGGAAAGCGGTCTATGGGCATTTGATACCGACGCATTCGGCCCTTTGAAGGACCTTTTGAATATCCTGTAATTTCAGAAACAATCTCCCAAAGGAGTTTCCCATGCAAGTCCAATCCGTCGAACTCATCCACTTGGACGTTCCGTTTACCGACCACACCAATCAGCAGATGCAGTACTGGCTGCCGCATTGGCGCATTGTCCAACTCTGCAAAATCACCCTCGCCGACGGCACCATAGGCTGGGGCGAGACCATTCCCAATTACACGTGGGCCAAAGTCCCCGCGGACATTGAAGACCGCATTGTCGGCCGCGCCGCGGGCGACTTGTTGTGGGAGGATGCGCTGGGTGCTGGGGTCCAACAGGCGTTGTTCGACGCGGTGGGCAAAGCCTTGGGCTCCCCGGCCTATCGCCTGCTGGGGACCAAGGTCCGCACGTGGTGCCCGCTGTCGTGGTGGGCGATAGACATGCCGCCCGCCGACTGGGCGCGTCAATGCGCGGACGCCGTCGCCCAGGGCTATACCACCGCCAAGCTCAAGGCGCGGACTTGGTTCGACCTACACGCCTGTATCCAAGCCATCATCGCGGCCGTTCCCCCGCAGTTCAAGCTCGACTTAGACTTCAACGGAACGCTCGCCAACGCCGCCAGCGCGGTCGAGTTTTTGGCGACCTTGGAGCAATACCCGCAGGTGGCCATGATTGAGACGCCGATCCCCCAAGGCGATGTGGCCGGCAATGTCCAAATTCGCCGCCACATCCGCCGCCCGCTGGCCATGCACTACGGCTCGCCGCCCATTCTCACTGCCCTGCGAGAGGACGTCGCCGATGGCTTTGTCGTCTGCGCTGGGGCCTACGGCATTGTGCAGCAATCTGCGGTCGCAGACGCAGCCAACAAACCCTTCTGGCTCCAGCTCGTCGGCACGGGCATCACCACCACGTGGGCCGCCCACTTGGGCGCGGTCTGTCCCCAGGGCAAGTGGCCGGCCATTACCTGCATGAACATCTGGGAACACCAACTGTTGGCCGCTCCCATCCAACTGCGCGGCGGCTACTACCAAGTCCCGGCCCGGCCCGGCCTCGGCGTCGAAATTGACCAGCAGGCCATAGAGCAATATCGGGTGGATTACAGTTGGGTCGATCCGCCTCGTCACGTCTATCGCTACGCCCGCGCCAACGGCGAAGTCACCTATTATGGCTGCTCCAAGCAGGCCCTCCACAGCGAATACCCTCGCGACGCCATGCCCATCTGCGAAAGCGGCTCCGAATGCCTCCCCGTCGAAGACGATGGCAGCCGCGAGTTCGCCCAGATTTACGAGGCCGTGCGGGATGGGGGGACGTTGAGGAGGGTGGAGGAGGCTGAGTGAATAGAGGCTCATATCCTCGTCGCTATAACCTCGACGCCCTGCGCACCGCGGCCATGCTGCTCGGCATCGTATTGCACGCGGGATTGTCGTTGACTTTTCCTAATAATAAGGGTAATTTGTATAAGCGTCTGGGATGAGTCGCCAAGCGTCTCGTCTTTGGGCTTTAAGCCTGAATCCTAGACGCTTTTTTATGTACTGTGTGGGCCTAATTGCTTATAAACGAATGATATGTATCTGTGCTACATGGATGAGTCCGGCACACCAGACCTTCCGGGAAACACCTCTCACTTCATTCTAGTCGGTCTGTCGATTCCTGTCTGGCACTGGAAGACATGCGACAGGGAAATAGCGGAACTGAAACGGAAGCACTTCCTCGATGATGAAGAGATTCACTGTGCGTGGATGCTCCGCCGGTATCTGGAGCAAACCAAGATAAAAGACTTCGCGAGACTGAGGCACGACGACCGGCGAGCCGAGGTTGAAAAGTTTCGCAATGCGGAACTACTGCGCCTACAGCGAACATCGAAGACGCAGTATCGTCAGGCAAAAAAGAACTACAGCAAAACTGCGCCATACATACACCTAACCGAGGATGAGCGAAGAATGTTCATCTCCGAGGCGGCTAAGACGCTATCCCAGTGGGGCTTTGCGCGACTGTTCGCCGAAGGTGTTGACAAGGTTCATTTCGATCCACGGAAGCATACTCCATACAATATTGGAGAAATGGCTTTCGATCAGGTCGTCTCACGGTTTGAACAGTACTTACAAGTCACAGGAACAAGTCAAAAGAACTATGGATTGTTGATACACGACAATAACCAGACGGTGGCCAAACGCCATACTGATCTTATGCGTGGATTCCATCATAGGGGGACGCGCTGGACTGCCGTAGAGAACATCATCGAGACTCCTCTGTTTGTCGATAGCCAACTCACGAGTATGGTGCAACTCGCTGACGTATGTTCGTATGCGATTCGTCGCTACTTAGAGAATCAAGAGGACGACTTGTTCCAATTGGTGTTTGATCGAGCTGACCGCAAGGACGGTGCGGTGGTGGGAGTCCGTCACTTCACTGATTCCAGTTGCAACTGCCACATCTGCACTTCTCGCACTCAGTAAGCCCGAGAGAATCTTTGGCATCGGCGACGAGCAGCTCTCCTTTACCTTCAAAACACCCTCCCGAGGCGGTCAGTCATACATGCGTTATACTCGCATGTCCGCAAGGGCATTCTCATAAGCACCGTACGTCGCATCGTCGAAGAGGACGAAGCGCACTTCAGCGAGACCTTTGTGCTCTACGAGGAATTGCTTTACCGCATTGAGCGCGATGACCGCCGCTTGCGCGACCGGATAACCGTACACGCCAGTGCTGATGGACGGGAAGGCAATCGTCTTGACGCGGTGCTCCAGTGCGAGTCCTAAACTTTCTCGATAACAGCTAGCGAGAAGTTCGGGTTCACCGGCGGTTCCACCCCTCCAGATCGGCCCCACGGTGTGGATGACGTACTTCGCGGCAAGATTGCCCCCCGTCGTAATTACGGCTCGACCGGGGGGACAACCGCCCTGCTTGGCGCGGATTGCGCTGCATTCGGCCGCGATGGCCGGTCCTCCAGCACGGTGAATGGCGCCATCAACGCCCCCACCGCCGATGAGCCGCTCGTTAGCAGCATTGGCAATCGCATCGACGCGTTCTCTTGTAATATCCCCTCGCACCAGCGCAAGGGATGCTTGGTTGATTTCCGTGATCATAGAGAAGCTCGCCTTATCGTCTTGGCTCTTAGTCCGCTAGCGCAGACCTCTTCAACGCTCCTTTACCACGTGCAACAGCCGCCCGTTGCAGACACTGGTTCCTACTTCGCGAAGGCACTTATGGCCACAGTGCATCGGCGGCCAACAGGTTGGAAAATTGCGAAAATGGAAGGATCTCAATGCCATCTACCGTTTGCAATTCAGGCCCTTCGGGATAGACGACAATGCGTCGGCACAGACCCTCTAAGTCGGCCAGCACTCTCAGTCCTTTGCACCAAGATTCGGCAAATGTGCCGCCGGACTTGACCTCAATGGCGACAAACTCTCCGGCGCGTTTGAGCAGGAAATCGACCTCGGTTTGGGTCTGGGCAACGGTGGCCCAATAAAAGCATTCGTCGCACAAGTTGCGATAGTCTTTGTACGACCGAATCAACTGTGCAATCAGCCCCTCAAACAGGGCACCGCGCTCTTCTGGAGTTGGCGTCGTCGTGACCTTTTTCATGGCTCGTACAATACCAGGGTCACACCAATACCATTTGGGCAATTTGCGTTCGCGGACGCGCAACCGGGTCTCATAGGCAGGAAGTCGAAAGCAGAGGAGCGTGTCCTCTAGGATGTCCAGATAACCCGTCACCGTCGTGCGGGCAACCTGAGCGTCTCGGGCGATGTTAATCACGTTCAGGGTCTGACCGTGAAAGAGGGCTGCAACGGGCAGAAAGCGAGCGAATCCCGGGTGGAATCGTCATTTGACTAGGCTGTCGTCATTTTTCACAACAATTTGACGACAACATATACACTTTTCGCATACCGGCGACCCTTTGACCGACAACGGAGCGAGCCCGGCTCCTCTACTTGATGGCAACCTCTTCCAGCCGCGAGATGCGTTGATTCATGTCGTCGAGGACGGGCTTGGGGTTGTCGATGAACATCCGGGACTGGCGCAGCCGACGGTCTCGGATTTGGTAGTGACGCTCCAAGGCTTTGAGGCTCTTTTCCAACTCTCGAAGAGCCTGATTCGTCTCAAAGTGGAGTCGCCTAGGACGGCGCACCCGCAGAGCCGGCTGACCGGTGCGCTTGTAGAGCCGGCGCAGTCGCTCGGCTAGCTGTTCCAGCCGTTCGCGCTTCTTTTCTTCGCTCCAGCCGAAATACAGGGCGGAAGCTAGGGCGAAAAATAAGACGGGAAACAGGGGGAAATAGTCTGGTATCTCTATTTTCCACCCAAGATACGGGCCTAAAAAAAGAAAGAGAAAAAGCAGAAAAAAATCTAGCAGAAAAAACCCCAAGGCGTAGGCTAGTGCCATAACGACCTCCTATGGTTAGGTCTCGTCCAGCCGCCGCAGTTACTTGGTGACGCCGCGGCAGTGGAACAATAGATAGTGGACATGGACAATTTCCCGCAAAAGCTATGGCAATCTAAAACATTTCGCCATCGGCAAATCTCCGCGGTCATGCGGTTCGCCCGCTTAGTCCCAGTACTTCCCGTAGAACACCCAGAGCCGCTCCTTTGCCGCGGGAGGAATCGCCGCTGGATCGGTGACGATGGCGCTTTCGGCCGCGCGCCAGCAAGGGCAAGCGGCTTCGGGCGGCAGGCGCGTGGCGACCTCGGCGACAATTTGCTTGGCCAAGGTGCTGTTGGCCCGCAGCACCGCGAGCACTTGCTCGACGGTCACGTCTTCTTCCTCCGCGTGCCAGCAGTCGTAGTCCGTGCCCGTCGCCAGCAGCGCGTAACACATTTCTGCCTCGCGCGCTAGCTTGGCCTCGGGCAGCGCGGTCATGCCGATCACGGCCGCGCCCACGGCGTTGCGGTAGAAATGCGACTCCGCGCGGGTGGAAAAGGCCGGCCCCTCCATGCAGAGGTACGTGCCGCCCTCGTGGACATTGGCTCCGGCCGCCTGAGCCGCCGCGACGACCTCGCCCCGCAGGCCTGCACAGAACGGGTCGGCAAACAGCACGTGTCCGACGATCCCGTCGCCAAAAAACGTCGATGGGCGGCGTCCGCGGGTGCGGTCGAATAGCTGGTCGGGCACGATCAGGTCCCCGGGCCGGATGTGCTCCTGCATGATGCCGCAGGCACTTATGGCCAAAACGCGATTCACCCCTAGTTGCTTGAGCGCGTGGATATTGGCGCACGCGGGCACTTCGGTTGGCAGCAGCCGATGCCCCCGGCCATGGCGCGGCAGAAAATGCACCGGCCGGTCGTTGATTCGCGCCTCGACGATGGCGTCCGAGGGGGGGCCAAAGGGCGTGTCTAGCCGGTGCTCGGCCACGGTTTCGATCCCTTCTAGGTGGTACAGCCCCGACCCGCCGATGACGCCCAAGACTGCGGATTGACTCATTGTCGTCTCCTGTTGAAAATGCAAGTGCCGGATAGCACCCTATATTATACATCATGCCCCCGCGCCTGCTCAAAACCTCGGTGCGCGAACTGGTCGGCTTCGTGCTGCGCTCCGGCGATCTAGTCTCCGGCGGCTTTTCCCGCCCCGACCGCTTAGTGGAAGGCACCCGCGGCCACCAGAAAATTCAGCGCGCCCGCCCCGCCGACTATCAGGCGGAAGTGCCCATCTCCTATCTAGTTGAGACCGAGGAAATTGCCCTCGAAATAAGCGGCCGCATCGATGGCCTGCTCGTCGAAGGCGACGTCGTGCTCGTCGAGGAAATTAAAACCACCGAGGCCGACCTCGACGCGATCGCCGAAAACTTGGCGCATTGGGCCCAGGCCAAACTCTACGCCTTTATGGTGGCCGAGCAAAGCGGCCTCGACGCCATCGACGTCCAGCTAACGTACCTCCAGTTGGATACCGATGAGCGCCGCGAGGACCGCCGCACCTTTGCGTGCGCCGAGCTCGCGGCGTTTTGCGCCGAGCTCATCGAGCGCTACCTGCATTGGGCGCGGCGCTACCACCAGTGGTGTGCCGAGCGCGATCGTTCGCTTGCGGCCCTCAAATTTCCCTTCGCCGAGTACCGACCCGGCCAGCGCGATCTAGCCGCAGCCACCTATCGCACCATTGACGGTCGCGGGCGGGCCTTTGCCCAAGCACCCACCGGCATCGGCAAGACCATTTCGACCCTGTTTCCAGCGGCCAAGGCCCTCGGCTTGGGCCATGCCGAAAAGATCTTCTACCTGACGGCCAAGACCAGCGGCCGCCGGGTTGCTGAAAAAGCCATTGACGACCTGCGCGGGGGAGACGCACACCTCAAGAGCCTGACGCTGACGGCCCGCGACAAAATTTGCTTCAAACCCAACGGCGGCAGCACCTGCGACCCCGAGCAATGCGAGTTCGCCCGCGGCTACTACGACCGCATCAACGACGCGCTTGAAGACATCTTTACCCACGACGCCTTTACCCGCACGCTCATTGAGGAATGCGCGCAAAAGCACCGCGTCTGCCCCTTTGAGTTTTCGCTCGACCTCGCGCCGTGGTGCGACGTCATCATCTGCGATTACAACTACGTCTTCGACCCGCGAGCCTTCCTCAAGCGCTTCTTCCAAGACGCCGGCGGGCAATACGCCTTCTTGATTGACGAGGCGCACAACCTCGTCGATCGGGCGCGCGAAATGTTCTCGGCCGATTTGTGCCAGTCCGAGATCGCTGGCCTCAAGCGCTTAGTCGGCAAGACGCATCCCGACTTGGGCAAGACGCTCAATGCCCTCAACCGCTACTTTGCCCAGCTCGGCAAGACGGTCGAGCAGGAAGGCGGCGAGAACTGGGTTAGTCCGCAATTGCCGACGGCCCTGCTGGCGCTAGTCCACAAGGTCCTCCGCGCGGCCGAAAAGGTCCTAGAGCAAGGCGCGGCCCTGCCCTTTTGGGACGAGTTGGTTGAGTGCTACTTCCGGGCACTCGGCTTTGAACGCATCGGCGAGTTGTTCGACGAGCATTACACCACGTACACCGAAAAACAGGGGCAGGACATTCGCTTCCGGCTCTTCTGTCTCGACCCCGCGCACAACATCCGCCAAGCCCTAGAACGCGGCTGCGCGGCCGTGTTCTTCTCGGCCACGCTCTCGCCGCTGGCGTACTTCCGCGACCTGCTCGGCGGCGAGGAGGGGGATACCTTGTTGAGCTTGGGTTCGCCCTTCCCGCCCGAACACCTGCGCCTGCTGCTGGCCGACCGCATTGAGACGACGTATAAAAAGCGCGGGGAGAGCTACGACGCTATCGCCGAGTCCATCGCCGCGCTCGTCAGCCAGCGCGCCGGCAACTATCTCGCCTTTTTCCCTTCGTACAAGTACATGGAGGAAGTGGCGACGCGCTTTGCCGAGGCGCACCCGAACATCGACCTCCTCGTGCAAAAAAGCGGCATGTCCGACCGCCAGCGCGAGGCGTTCCTCGCCGCCTTTGACGCGGACCTATTGCAGCCCGCGCAGTACACGGTGGGGTTCGCGGTGATGGGCGGCGTCTTTGGCGAGGGAATTGACTTAGTCGGCGAGCGGCTGGTCGGGGCGGTGGTCGTCGGCGTTGGGCTGCCGCAACTGTGCTTGGAACGCGACCTGATCCGCGACTATTTCGACGAGCGCGAGATTTCTGGCTTTGCTTATGCCTACGTTTATCCGGGCATGAACCGCGTGTTGCAGGCGGCCGGTCGCGTCATCCGCACCGCGAGCGACCGCGGCGCGATCCTCCTCGTCGATCGCCGCTTTGGTCAGAGCCGCTATCGCCAGCTCTTTCCCCCGGCTTGGCACCCCGTGCATGCTGTCCGCACCCCAGCCCATATCGCCCAGTCGCTGGCCGAGTTTTGGCGTCATGCCCACCCTTAGCATCTTACTCTTCTTGCTCTGCCCCGCGCTGGCCGCGGCCCAAAGCGTGTTTGCCGCGGCCAGCTTGAGCGCCGCCCTCGCGGAACTGTCCAGCCACCGCGAAGGGATGCGCCTGTCCATTGCCAGCTCTTCGACCTTGGCCAAACAAATTGCCGCCGGGGCGCCGGCCGACATTTACTTTTCCGCCAATGCCGAGTGGATGGACTATCTCCAAGCGCACCAGCACCTCGAGCAAGACTCCCGCGTCGATCTCCTCGGCAACGCCCTCGTGGTCATTGCACCAAAGGGAGGGCCTTTTGCCGTGCGCTGGGCCAAGGATTTTGACTTTGCCGGTGCTTTTGCTGGCCGCTTGGCCCTCGGCGACCCGGACCACGTGCCGGCTGGTCAGTACGCCCGCCAAGCTCTAGCGACCTTGGGCTGGTGGCCGGCACTCAAAAACCGCATCGCCCCCGCGCCCGACGTCCGCGCCGCCTTGGTGTACGTCGAGCGCGGAGAGTGCGCCGCGGGCTGGGTGTACGCCACCGATGCGGCCCAAAGCGACCGCGCCATAACGCTGGCCACGGTGCCGGACTCACTGCACCGCCCCATCGTCTATCCAGCGGCCATCGTCAAGGGCCGCGCCAACGCCCAGGTCCGCCGCCTGCTGGCTTTTTTCGGCTCAGCACTGGCCGCCGACATCTTCCGCAAACACGGCTTTACCTTTTTGGGCGACCCACGTGTTCAGCACTGAGGAAGTGCAAGTCCTCTTGCTCTCGTTGCGCGTGGCCTTTTGCTGCGTGTTGCTGAGTTTGGTGCCGGCCGTGTTGCTGGGCTGGCTGCTGGCCCGGCGGGAGTTTCCGCTCAAGATCGCGCTCGATGGCCTCTGTCACTTGCCGCTGGTCTTGCCGCCGGTGGTCACCGGCTACTTGCTCCTATTGCTGTTTGGCCGCGGCGGCCTCTTTGGCCCGGTGCTCGCCGCCCTTGACCTCCAGTTGGCCTTTGATTGGAAGGGCGCGGTGCTGGCCTCGGCCGTGGTGGGCTTTCCCCTGATGCTGCGCTCCGTCCGCCTCGGGATTGAGAGCGTAGAGCCGCGCCTAGAGCGCGTCGCCCGCACCCTCGGAGCAGGCCCGGTGCGCGCCTTTCTGACCGTGACCTTGCGCCTCGCGGCCCCTAGCCTGCTGGTCGGCTCGCTGTTGAGCTTTGCCCGCTCGTTGGGCGAGTTTGGTGCGACCATGGTTTTTGCGGCCAATATCGCCGGGCAGACGCGCACCCTCCCTTTAGCCATTTACTCGTACCTCAACCAACCGGATGGCGAGGGCCGGGCGGCCGGGCTCGTGTTGCTCTCGGTCGCGCTTTCGCTGCTGGCGCTCGTGGCCAGCGAGTGGGCGGCCCGTCGCTTGCGCTTGAGTTAGCCATGCTGCGCCTTTGCGCCCAACGCCCGCTAGGCCCCTTCGCGCTCGACGTGGATATTGAGTGCCCCCACGCCGTCACCGCCATCTACGGCCCGTCGGGCGCGGGCAAAACCTCGCTGCTCAACGCGGTCGCCGGGCTGGTGCGGCCGGACCACGGCGAAATATCCTTGGACGGTCAAACGCTCTTTTCCTCGGCCCAGCGCATTGATCTGCCGCCTGAGCGCCGCCGCATCGGCTACGTGTTTCAAGACGACTTGCTCTTTCCGCACCTGAGCACCGAGGAAAACCTCTGCTACGGCCGCGATCTGCTGCCGGCGACCGCACGCCGCGTGGCCTTGGACCCGATCGTCGATTTGCTCGGCCTCGGTTCCCTGCTCACGCGCCGGCCGAGGCACCTGTCCGGGGGCGAGCGTCAGCGCGTGGCCTTGGGCCGCGCCCTGCTCACTTCCCCGCGCCTTCTGCTAATGGACGAGCCGCTCGCCTCGCTCGATCAGGGCCTTAAAAACCGCATCATCCCCTACTTGTGCCACGTGCGCGACGCCCTCCAGATCCCCATTCTCTACGTCAGCCACTCGGTCGCCGAAATCCTCGAACTCACCAGCCAAGTCGTCGTCCTCAACCGCGGCCAAGTCGTAGCGCACGGCGACTTTTTTGACATCGCCGCCCATCCCCAAGTCCTGCCGCTGGTTGAAGAGCACGGCTTTGAAAACGTCCTCGACGTGGAAATCGCGGCAACCCAGGCTGAGCGGGGCGTCTGCGAGGTCCGGTGCCACGGCCAGCAGCTCAAAATTCCCTACGTTGATCAGCCCGTAGGCAGCCGCCTCTTCATCGGCATCCGCGCCGACGACATCGTCCTCGCTCGCCAGCGCCCCGAAGGGTTGAGCATCCGCAATGCGTTGCAGGGAACCATCCGCGCAATCGCCGAGGTGGGGGGGAAACAGCTCATCTACGTGGATGTCGGGTGTCGGCTGGCCGCCAAGACGACCCCGGAAGCCCTTGAGGAAATGCAGCTCGGTATCGGCGACCCGATCTACTGCCTCGTCAAAACCCATTCCATCCGCTTGGGGCCGAAGCTGGGTCGGCCGGACCAGCGTTGACACGGAGAATGCCTGCCTTTTATACTCTAGTTCAAGATGAGTACAAGCTGGCATCTGGCTGGCATTTGAGAAGAGACTCGCTATGACTGTCATCACGGTTGCCCGTCAGCTCGGCAGCTTTGGCGACTGGATCGCCGAGCAGTTGGCTACCAAGCTAGACTACGAATTCATAGACCGCCGCCTCGTCGAAGAGATCGCCAGCATCACCGACACCTCGGTTGAAGAGGTGGAGCGCTACGACGAAAAGGGGGAGGGTCGGCTCCGGTTTTTTCTCAAGAAATTGCTCGTGCCCGAAGTCGCTCCCGGGGCGTTTCCCCTATCGGCTGCCGCTTATGCACCCGAGTTTGGACTCGAGTTTCCCCATATACGCGAGCACGAGGTCGGCGAAGCGACGTACCTCGACCGGGGCACGTATCAGTTGCTCATCACGACCTTGGTGCAGGATTTTGGCCAAAGCGGCCAAGCCGTCATCGTCGGCCGGGCCAGCCAAGTCATCCTCGCCGATCATCCCAATGCCTACCACGTCAAAATCATCGCCCCGCTCGAAACGCGGATCGAACGATTGATCCAAAGCCGCGACGTAGATCGCGAGCAAGCGCAGAAACTCATCGAGCAACACGACCAATGGCGTCAGAGCTACCTGCGCAACTTCCACCAAGCCGACTGGAACGATCCCCTACTCTACGACTTGACGATCAACACCGGCAAAATAGCCCGGACCGCCGCCGTTGATCTCCTCGCCAGCTTCTTAGCTAGCCGGAAATAAGTCGGTCGGCTCATTCTTCAACCGGCATTTCCTTCGCGGTCGGCCGCAAAGCAGCGGCCATGTCGTAGATTTCGTCGGCTTGGCTCAAATAGCCAAGCTCCTGTGCTTGTCGGCCGGCGTAGAGATAGGAGGTGGCCATTTGGTCACTTTCCGCGTCCGTTAGCGGCTCGTTTAGCTGGACCCCGTGGTGCAGGGCGGAAAGTGCCACATCGGGCAGGCCGAGGGTTAGTGAGGTGGCCGCTGTCGCCCAAGGCACTAGGAAACCGTTTCCTTCGTCGTAGCCAGCCACAAATTTTGCGCCGCTGTGGAGCTTGGATTTCTCGGCCCCGATTTGCTCGTAAGCAAAAGCCTGCAACAAATGCGAGTAGTGCATCTGAGGGTAGGACGCGAGGGCCAAGTCGAGTGCCGCCAGCGTCTTGTGATAGGCACCTGCGCGGAAGTGATCGGCAGCTTGGGCGAGCAGGCGGTCGGCGCAGCGTTCATCCTGCAAGAATTGCTGTTGCCAAGAAGTCCAGTCCAGTTCCTCTCCACTAGCGTACCGACGGAAAACGAGCACGGCCGGATGGTCGAAGCCCAAAAACGAGACTTCGGCATCGTCGTCCATCAGGGTGACTCCGAACATGTGGGGATAGACCTTGAAGCGATTCATTCGTTCAAACCCCAGTTCGCCGCCCCACAGACTCCGGTAAAATGAATGGGCGACGGGGAGCAATTCCGGTACGGCCACGAACTGGCGATAGCGGTTGACATCAACAGCGGCGATATAGTCCATTCGCTTTACTCTATTCCAAAGGACTTCGGCCGCTGCCGTACAACTCAGGTAATGACGCATCCAAAAGAGTAGCTGAGCGTTCAAGGGGATAGTGCCATCCGAAATTAGCGGCTTCATGCTAAACCCCCCGTTTTCCACACCGATTCGCGCCCCGTCCTCGGCATGGGCGGCGACAAAGCGGCCGGCCTGAATCCGGCTGTCCTCTTCGAGGTAGATGCGGGTAAAGGCCAGCCCGTAGAAAGCCGTATAACCCAAGAAGGCCGCTGTAACGGCACCGCCGACCAGCTTGTGGCGTCGCCAGAGCACCTGACAAAGACCGGCGGCAAAAAGACTCAGCAAAGGCAATAGGGGCAGTACGTAGCGGATGTACTTGGTGTGCAGACCGCCTATCATTGCTAGGGAAATCAGACACCAGACGAGCGCGGGCAGTGCGCCCCGCGGGCGATGCCACAGCACCCAGAGCAACCCCCCGGCGAACCCAATAGTTAGCGGCCAGCCCACCGCTTGGGGCCAAAGGTGGGTCCAGTGGTGGAGATGCGGCACCGTGTGCATATCGGCTAAGGAAAACGGCACCAACATCATCGGGGTGAAAGGTATAAAAAGCCCGCTCAACACCCTGCTGCCGCGCCTCGGGCAAGACAAAGTCGCTGGTGCCCCGCGTCAGCCCCGCAAAGCGCAACCCCGCCCCTAGGAGCAGGCAAAGGGCCGCGCCCGTCCCGTACAGGAATGGTTTAGAGGTCAAACGACCGCGGCACCGGCCGGCCCCGTGCCCCGTGTAAAAACGCGTCGTCCGGGCGCGGCCAGCGCATCGCGTACTGCCGGCTGCGCTGGCGGCGGTAGCCCGCATTGTAGTACGTGCTCGCGGCGAGCCAGCGAAGCAGGTGGGCCAGCAACTCGTTTTGCAGGGCGTGGTGCTCGGCTCGGCCCCAAAGGTTCCACAGTTCGTGCGGGTCCTGTTCCAAGTCGTATAGCTCGCCCTGATCTTGGCCGATGTAATAGACCATTTTGTGCCGCTGGCCGCGCATCATCACCTGATAGTTGTCCTCGCTGAACACCCACTTGCGCGGCGTGCAATCTGCGGACCCCTCCAAGTAGGGCCGCAACGAGCGTCCCTCTAGATAGCTGGGCACCTCCACGCCAGCCGCTTCTAGGACCGTCGGCCCCAAATCCATCAGCGAAACCAAGTCGTTGGTTTGGCCGCCCTGTTGCGCCCGAGTGCTGTCGCGCACAATCAGGGGCACGTGTACCACCGGGTCGTACATCAGCCATTTGTACGCCAGCCCGTGATCGCCCAGCAGTTCGCCGTGATCCGAGCAGAAGACCAGCAGGCTGTTGTCCAAAAAGCCCCGCGCCTCAAGCGCGTCGAGGACCTCGCCTAACTTCTCATCTACCGTGGTGATTTTGGCGTAGTAGTGCCGCCGCATGCGGGCGATGTCCTCTTCGCTGGGCGAGTACATGTCGATCGCGGACTCGTGCTCGGTCGTCGCGTGCGTGGTTCGCTGGGCCTCGTGCTGGGGCGGCTTGTCCGCTAGCTCGCCATCGCGCAGCACGCACGGAGGCATTGGCCGGCCCGCGTATTGCTCCAGATGCCTCGGCAGGGGATCCCACGGCTCGTGCGGGCCGGTAAAACCTATTTGCAAGAAAAACGGAAACCGGCCCTGGTACGCGCGAATCCAAGCAAGGGCCGAGTCGCCGATAAAGACATCCGAGTGAAAGCGCTCTTCCAAGTGCCAAGGGACGCCTTGGTATTTCCGCAGCCAATCGGGGTCGGTTTTGTTGCGGTCGTTGGGCCGTTCTAAGCCGTGAAGCCGCAGATAGCGGCCCCAATCGTCGTCGGCACTGCCCGAGTGGAGGTATCGGCTGGTGGGGTTTTCCACGATGACCCGCTCGTGGAAGCCTCCGGCGACATCGCGCGGCGCAAAGTGCATCTTGCCGATGTTGACGCAGTGATACCCCGCGTCGTTGAGGTCTTGGACCCAATTGCGGTGACTGGCCCAGTGGTCAAAGCTGTACACGCCGGTATTGTGCGGGTACATCCCCGTGAAAATCGCCGCCCGCGAGGCAATGCAGGTCGCGCCCGGGCAAAAGGCATTGCGGAAGGAAAGCCCTTCGGCCGCCAAGCGGTCCATGGCCGGCGTGATCGCGTGGTCGTAGCCCCAAGCGCCGATCGAGTCGAAGCGCTGTTGGTCGGTCATGATCAGGATGATGTTGGGTTGCGCTAGCATGGTATTTCCTCCAAGTCTGCTTCTGCGAGTGCCCCCAAAAGCGGCGGCACCCCAAAGAACACTAAGCTCAACGCGGTAGGGTGCATGGCGACCGCGCCCCGGTAATCCGGCCGGTCGCTCCAGTCCTGCTGGGCGATCAACTCGGCGAGCACCGCGCGCCCCATCTTTAGATAGCCCTGCTTGCCGGTCAGCCGCCAAGCGTACGCCAACGAGCCGCACAGGACGCCGTGGTAGCTTTGGGCGCAGGCCACCTCGGCGTTGAAGACGTCTGGGCCGCCGCAAAACCAATCGACCGCCCGCACGAAGACCTCGGCCACATCCGTGCGCTCGGTCATTCTGTGGAGCCGCTCCAACCCGACCAGCAAATAGTGAGTCTGATAGCCCTTTTGCTCCTCGTAGGGCAAAACCCGCCTCAACGAGCTAAAGCTGCCCCCCAGCGCGCGGTACTCTTCGTCGCTAAACGGGGCGGCCGCGCCCATTTCCACTGCGAGGGTCGTGCCCTCGGTCGCCATGCCGTACGGCCCTTGGTCTGGCCGTTTGTCCGCCGTAGCTACTTGGAATCGCTTGTGCCAACTGCCGTCTGGGTTTTGGCCGCGCGCCACGGCGTCGTACACCGCTTCGGCTCGGCGCATAAAGCGCGCTTGGCCGGTTAGCTCGTACAGGTAGAGCAAGCCCCGCAGCGCGTTGCCGATGGAGCGCAAGCTGAAGCTGTACCGCGGGTCCTCGCTCCAGCGGTAGCGCAGGAAAAATTCCCCGGCCTCGCGCAACACCTCCCGCGCCCGCTCGTCACCGCTCAAGTAGTAGTAATCGACCCAGTTGTCGATGAAGGTGTGCGAAGCGCACGGCTCGTCGCCAAAGTGGTCCATGCTGTGGCGGAAGCTGCCGCCGACCATGTAAGGCCGAAACGGGTGATAGTGGCAGGTATCTACGTCTAGCGAGTGCCGGGTCATGGCCTCGCCGAGCGCGTAGTAGTGCCCGTCGCCCGTGCGCAAGTACTGCAACCACACGGCGTGGCGCGGGTCCCATTCGCTGTTGCACCAACCCCAGCGGCCCTTAAAACGCCAGCCGCCCGCGCCCTCTTCCCAAGTGGCCATCACGTCGCCCCAATCGAAAAACCCCTTCCAGCGATAACGCTCGATGTGCCCTTCCAGCCAAGCGACAAAGCCCGTCAACATGCGGTCGGAGCGCGGAAACTCCGCGCCGGTGGCCAAGCCGCCGACCGCCCCGGTCCGCACCACCCAATCCGGCGCGACGCTCACCTGTGGCGGGTGCAAAAGGCCCTGCAACCGCTCGGGGCTGGCGGACCCGGCGCGAAAAAAGTCCACGAAAAATTCGCTGCTCTTTGCCGTGCCCGTGCCGTCGGCATAGACCCCTTCGCCTTCGTGCCAAGCAACTTCCTCGGCGTAGCGTTTGAAACTGAGCCGGCGGCCGGCTGGGTCGCGCCAGAAAAAAATATCAACGCCTTGGGGGCCGACGCCGAGGGCCTTGGGATACTCCTCGGCCATGTAGCGCAGCGCGACGCCAACGCCGCCGCGGTCGTTTTCGGCGCAAATCCAGCCAGCCGCGCGCTCGCCCTCGGCCCGCACGGTGCGCTCAACGCCTTCGTACTCCTCCCAACAGAAGTGATTGTCCAGCCGCTGCGAGAGCAATGCGTAGCGCTCGGGTACCCAAGGCCCGGTTAGGACCCGCTCGGCCCCGACGCGCCAAGTGCCGCGGCCTGCGGGCGAGAGCGGGACGCGCAAGCCCAGCTCCTCGACCTCGGTCTCGCGCGGATTGCAGGTCGCGACCACGGTATGGACCACCCGCACCTGCGCCTTGCCGGCATAGGCGTAGATCCGGGTCGCAAAGCGCAGCGGGCGATAGCCGGCGTAGTGGTGCATCGGCGCGATTGATTCGTAGGCCCCGCGGCAGCAAATCACCGCCCGCAAGGGACCGGCCTCTTCGATTTCGACAGCGTATTCTTCCGCACCCGCTGACGCCAAACAGCGGCCCCCCATTCCGAAGATGCGCCGCTGGGTTCCGCCGGCGAACTCGGACTCGGATATTTTGGCCCAAGCGTCGCCGCCGCCCCGCGGGAGCACTTCGACGGCGGCGACACGCTGCCCTAGCTCCACCCCGTCAAAAAGCGCGAATGCCTTTTTGCCAACGCCAAATCGCAGGGGGCCGGTACACACCTCAAAGCGGTCTTCCCGCTCGGCGATTTCCACGCCGCGCCCCCTCGCCGCGGCGTTTGGCTCCTTTGTGGATTGCAAGGTGTACACGGCCTCTTGGCCCGCTTCCACGTCGGCCTGAAAGTCCAACAACACCCACTTCGCGCTGTCGTCCGGCCAGCGGCCCAAGACCCGTAGTTGCAGCGGCACCTCTCGGCCCTGTGCGTCCTGCAAAGACAGGGCCTCGAGGCGAGTGCCTTGGGGCAAGGGGACGCCCCTCGTCAGAGGGTACTTTCGGCGGGTAATGCCCGCGGTTTCGGATACTTTTAAGGCAATGCCTTCACTCGGTATGCTCACGTGCTTGCTCCTTGGCCTCGGTTGTGCGGCGAAAAAATAAGCAAGCGACCAACGCCCGACCAACCCGCATTGACCCACCCCCGCCCCCCTCCTATCTTCTCGCTGCCCAACAGGAGGAACCGCCGCTGTGAAACCCGACCAAGCTCTAAACGCCCAAAAGCTCCTTCCGGCAATCCAACGCTTTTTAGCCCTTACCGGCGCCAAAATTCTCGATCTCGACCGCACTTGGGACCCAGAGCGCGGCACCCCGGTCTTTACCCAGCAGGGGCGTTACACCACCCGCGGCTGGACCGAGT
Organism: Candidatus Latescibacterota bacterium; assembly: GCA_965242865.1. Taxonomy (GTDB): domain Bacteria; phylum Latescibacterota; class UBA2968; order UBA8231; family UBA8231. The sequence goes on along the minus strand of CBDETK010000013.1, from coordinate 323,322 downwards.
GGACCCAAGGATTCCAATACGGCTGCGCCATACTCCAGTACGACATGGCCGACGACGAGTGCTTTCTCGCGCTCGGCCGCGACCGCACCATCGCGCAGATGGCACCGCACGTCTCGCATGTCGGCGTCCACGACCACGGCTTTAACAACCTCTCCACGTATGGCAACTTGCGCCGCCTGATGCTCGAAGGCCGCATTCCGCACGACCCGCGCGAGCTAGACTTTTACGAGTTGGCCATCAAGCTGTCCGGTGCCGTGCAGGCCGCGCGCTGGACCGAAACCGCGTACGGCTCGGGTTTTATCCACTCCTTCAACGGCCCGCATTCGCTCTTTGCCGACACCATGCGCTCGCTGCGCATCTTGGGGACCGCCCACCAGCTAGGCCACGCGCTGATGGGCGAGGGCGACGAGCGCGTCAGCCTGCTCGGCCGCTTGATTGAACACGCCCAGACCAACGCCCGGTTCAACGTCTATTACGGCGAGGGACGCGATGCGTTTGACGTGCCCGGCCGGGTGGCCCACGAATCCATCTTCAACATCCGCGACGGCCAGTACCGCTGCCCCAGCACCCAACAGGGCTACACCCCGTTTTCGACTTGGACGCGCGGGCTGTCGTGGGTGCTGGCCGGCTACGCCGAGCAGCTAGAGTATTTCGCCGCGCTCAGCGAGGCCGACGTCGAGCCTTTCGGCGCCAAGGCCGACATCGTGCAAACCATGGAAAAAGCCGCCGTAGCCACCGCGGAATTCCACATCGCCAACAGCTTTGCCGACGGCGTGCCGTTTTGGGATACGGGCGCGCCCGGGGTCGCCTCTTTTGGCGCGATAACCGACGCGCCCTCCGACCCGTACAACGACGTCGAACCGCTCGACAGCTCGGCCGCGGCTGTCTGCGGCCAAGGGTATTTGCGCTTGGGCAATTACTATGTGTCCAAGGGCGATCGGGCGCGGGGGACGCGCTATCGCGCCGCGGCCTTTACCATTGCCCGCGCCCTCTTGGAGGAACCGTACCTCGCGGTCGATCCCCAACACCAAGGCATTACCCTGCACGCGATTTACCATCGGCCCAACGGCTGGGACTACGTGCCCCCAGGCCGCGCCATGCCGTGCGGCGAGGCAGCCATGTGGGGCGACTACCACGCCATGGAGCTGATGAACCTGATCAAACGCGAAGCCGAAAACGCCCCGTACCCCCTTTTCTTTCAATAGCGAGGCCCGCCGTGAAAATTACCGCCATCACCCCCAGCGTCGCCCGCTTCGGCAACCGCCCCCGCGTCTTGGTCAAAGTCGAGACCGACGAGGGCATCACGGGCTGGGGCGAGACCTACTCCATCGGCCCAGATCTCGCCGTGGGGCCAACCGTTGATTACTGCTTTGAGCTAATCAAGGGCATTGACCCGCGGCGGGTCGAGTTCATCATGATGAAGCTGCACCAGCAGTTCCGCTTTCCACCGGGCGGGATCGGCCTGTCGGCCATCTCCGGCATTGACCACGCGCTGTGGGACATCTCCGGCAAAGCCGCGGGCGTCCCGGTCTATCAGCTCTTGGGCGGCCACGCCCGCGACCGGGTGCGCGTCTATCGCTCCATCGGGGGCCGCGACGGCCAAGAGGCCGCCGACCAAGCTCGGCGGCTGAACGAGGAATATGGCTTCACCGCCTTCAAAACCAGCCCGTACCGACTCAGTCCAGACGCCCATCGCTGGGGCCGGGTCTGCCGGGCCGCGGCCCAGTACTTTGAGGAATTGCGCGTTGGCTGCCCCGACGACTGGGAATTTGCCTTTGACCCGCACGCCAAAATTTTTGAGCCGATTCGCGCCTTGCAGCTAGCCAACGCCCTTGCGCCGTACGACCCCCTGTTCTACGAAGAGCCGCTGCGCCCCGAGCACATTCCAGCGTGGACCAGCCTCAAGTCGCAACTGCAGGTGCCGTTGGCCACCGGCGAGAGTCTGTACGCCCGCTTTGAGTTTCTCGATCTAATCGCCAACCAAGGCGCCGATATTATCCAACCCGACATCTGCGTCTGCGGCGGCCTGCTCGAAATGCGCAAGATCAACGCCCTTGCCGAAGCCCACTACATCAGCATCGCTCCGCACAATCCCATGGGGCCGTTGGCGACAGCGGTCAATCTGCACTTCTGCGCTTCGGCGCCCAACTTCAAAATCCTCGAATACCTCCTGCCGACCGAGTCTGAATGGAACGACTGGGTTGACGAACCGTATCTGCCCAAAGACGGCTATCTCGAGTTGCGGCCGGACCGGCCGGGGCTCGGCGTTGAGGTCAATGAAGAAGCCATTGCCGGCGACGAATACATCCACTGGGAACGCTCCAGCCCGACGCTTCCCGACGGCTCGACCGGGTACATCTAATGCTCAACCGCGACCACACCGCGCTCGTCCTCATCGACATTCAGGGCAAGCTGGCCTCGCTGATGCACGAGCGCGAGGCCCTCTATTGCCAGCTACAGATTCTCGTCAAGGGCGCCCAGGTTCTAAAGCTGCCCATCCTGTGGCTGGAGCAATATCCCCAAGGGCTTGGTCCCACCATTCCCGAGGTCGCCGACCTGCTCTCCGGCCAAAAACCGCTGGCCAAGACCTGCTTTAGTGCCTGGGGCCTGAGTGCTTTCCAAACCCAACTGCGCCAGACTGGCCGACGCCAGATCCTGTTGGCCGGGATCGAAAGCCACATCTGCGTCTATCAAACTGCCCGCGATTTGCTCGGCTCAGGGTACCAAGTCGAAGTCGTCGCCGACGCGGTCTCCTCGCGCACCCCTGAGAACAAGGCACTGGGACTGCAAAAAATGGCGGCCGCTGGCGCACAGATCACAGCGGTGGAAATGGGTCTATTTGAATTGCTACAGGAGGCGGGGACGGCGGAGTTCAAGCAAATTGCCACCTTGGTCAAATGAAGGGGCTGTTACCTCTGAGGAACAGGGTCGTTTCCACAAAGGCATACATGAGGCATACGGCATATACTTCTACCAGAGGGAGCGGGCGGTGACTTAGGCGTGGCCTGCTTTTTGCAGGTGCGAAGTCGTCCCCTACATTTATCAACGGAGGAACTTCTCATGGCCGATCAAGCCCCCAAGCCCGTCCAGCCGACGGAATCCACCCTCGCGTTGAGCTTCCTGCGCGAGGATATTCAAGACCTGCGTCAAGACGTCCGCCAAGTACACGGGCGGATTGACGACCTACGCACCGAGATGGGTCAGCGGATTGAGCAGACCAACGGGCGGATTGACGACCTACGTACCGAGATGAACGGGCGGATTGACGACCTACGCACCGAGATGAGCGAGCGAATTGACCAGACCAACGAACAGATCAACGACTTAGGCAAGCAACTCGATGCACGCTATGCACGGCTAATGGCCATGCTCATCGCCTGCACCAGCATTCTCGTCACCGCGCTGGGTGCAGCCGTCGCCGTGCTCAAGTAAAAACGCCACCGTCTTTTATCAGAGAGTATCGAGAGCAAATTGACGCAAGCGCGAAAGCCTGCCAAGCACCATGGGTTGGACATCTTTGAAACAATAATGTTAAATAATTTTTCATAAGTCGTTGAAAAACAATATGTTACCCCCCCCCGAAAAATCCGCTCCCGAGTTTCGCTACTTGCTCTCTTGCTCATGCTGTTGGCTGCCGCGAGCGGCGTGTACGCCGAAAGCATCCCCGACAAGACGGAAGCCCTCGGTACGCCTACCGAAGTCGCCGTGAGTGCTGCCAACCGACGCCTGACCGTCGCTTGGCGCGAAATTCCCGGCGCGACCCGTTACAAGGTCGCGGTCCGACCGAAAAACCAACTCGTCCCCGCTTGGAGCGAATACACCTCGCCCTCCTCGCCCTATACCATCGCGGATCGGTGGGCGATGAGCGGGATGGAGTATGAGGTTCGGGTGGCTGCTGCCAACGCTGAGGGGCTGTCCGAGTGGTCGGCCCCGGTTGGGATAACAGCCCCCGCGCTCCAAGCGGCCCCAGCCGATGCGATTGGAAGCTCCCTGCCCCCGTATTTTGTAGGAGAATTCATAACGGTCGGCTTGGACAGCCAGTATCCAGTTGCGAACCGGTCGCCGTTTTATTGGTCTATTTGCAACGCCGACGGAGCCGGGTGCAAGCTGTTGCCGAATCAGGAGAATTGGAAGTGCTTTACGACGCCCGAAATGCAAGGGAAGCGCGTATCGGTTCAGATAGACTATGACAAGGATGGGGTGTCGTACTCGGCGACAGCGGTGGTGGGCGTCGTCGGCGCCGCCCGAACCCGGACACTTACGACGCACTTATATGCTCTGGATCTCAATGGGGTCTATTTCCGCTCATTAGATGGTGCGTACGGCGGTGCCATCGCGCTGTTGGGCAGTGAGTTGCTCATGGCAACGCCGTGGGGAAAGCTCGCGCTGGTGCGCCCAACCCGGGAGGTGGCCTATCTCGAGGGGAACGTGCCGATGAATAGGGAGGAACTCCAAGCGCACCCGGACAAAGCAGATTTCAGACCGGACGAGTTTCGAGTGGCCGACATTTTGTTGAAACAGCACTCGGCGGGGCGGTATGACCTGTTTGTGACGCATCACTACTTCACGGGCGAGTGCATCCGCTTCCGGTTGTCCGCTACGACGCTTCTTTTTGCAGGCGCGGATGTGTCGGTCTCGCCAGCGTGGAGGACGATCTTTGATGCGGAGCCTTGCCTGAGTGCTGCATCCGAGCAAGCGGGCGGCCGGATGGTAACGGATGGTCCCGACCACTTGTTGGTCGTAATTGGCGATCATTATAGGCATCCCTCCCCCGCTCAAGACCCAAACTCGCACTTAGGCAAGCTCGTCCGCATCGAAATCGAGACCGGCCGGGCGTTGACCCTGGCTTGGGGCCTCCGCAATCCGCAAGGGCTGACCCGGGACGTGGCCGGCACCGTGTGGGAAACCGAGCACGGACCGCGCGGCGGCGATGAACTCAATGTGCTGGAACTGGGCGGCAATTACGGCTGGCCGCAGGTTACCTATGGCATGGGGTATTTTAGAGAAGTTCTCGTGCCCAACGCCGAAGAGGCGGGGTTCCACGATGGCTTTATAAAGCCCGTTTCCGCTTGGGTCCCGTCCATCGGCATCTCCAATCTCGTCGTCAATGACGAGCACTGGTTCCCGCTGTGGAAAGACGACCTGCTGATCAGTTCGCTTGCCGGTCACGCGCTCTTTCGAGCCCGCCGCCACGGTACGGATGTACAATACGTCGAGCGCATTGACATTGGCGACCGGATCCGGGATCTCGCGCAGATGCCGGATGGACGGATCGCGCTGTTGGCCGATGATGGACGAGTCTATTTCCTGAGCCGATCCTACGCCTACTGCAACGACGAGAATACGTTGAACCGCAAGGTCTATGCGGTTGACTGCGCGGATACGGCGGGTACGGGCGCGGCGACTGGTGCTCAGCTATACGGCATGCATTGCAGCGGTTGTCATAACCTGACTGCCGAGGAGCACGGCATCGGTCCGCATCTGGTCGGCGTGGTTGGGCGGCGCATCGGCTCGGTGGGCGGCTACCTGTTCTCAGACGCCCTCCGCTCGCTGGACGAGGTGTGGACGCCGACCCGCTTGGAACGGTTTCTCGCCAATCCCAAGCAGTTTGCCCCGGGAACGTCCAAGTCGTTGAACATCACTCCAGCGGAAGCCCGCGCCATCGCCGATTTCATCGGGGGCGAGAAGCCCTAAGCTCGCTCCGGGAACCGCTCCCGGTACTCTCGATCAAATTCTTCGCTGCCATCATCGAGCCGCATCGCTCGCTGCATCCCCGGCAAAAGAACGCATTGCATCTCTCGCCTACTCGGCCATCCGCCTGAGTACGGTGTGCAGGATCCCCCCGTTGCGGTAGTAGTTGATCTCCACCGGGGTGTCTATCCGGCATATCACTGCAAAGCGCTTCTCGCCCGCAGTGCTCTTCGCCACCACCTCCAGCACCTGCCCCGGCTGTAGGTCGTCGTCGAGGCCCTCGACATCGTATAGCTCCTCGCCGGTCAGCCCCAGCGCGTGGCGGCCTTCACCGGGGGAAAATTGCAGCGGCAGAATGCCCATCCCAATCAGGTTTGAGCGGTGGATGCGCTCGTAGCTCTCGGCGATGGCGGCCTTGACGCCTTGCAGGAAGGGGCCTTTGGCCGCCCAGTCGCGGCTCGAACCCGATCCGTACTCCTTACCCGCGATAACTATCGACGGTACGCCTTCCGCTCCGTAGCGCATGGCCGCCTCGTAGATGGTCATCTGCTCGCCCGAAGGCAGGTGGCGCGTATAACCTCCCTCGACGCCGGGCACCAGCTCATTGCGGATGCGGATATTGGCAAACGTGCCCCGCATCATCACCTCGTGGTTGCCGCGTCTGGAGCCATAGCTGTTCCAATCCTTGCGCTCAACGCCGCGGCGGGCGAGATACTCGGCCCCCGGGCTGCCCACGGCGATCGCACCGGCCGGCGAGATGTGGTCGGTCGTCACGCTGTCGCCGAGCTGGGCCAAGACGCGGGCGCCGCGAATCGGCTGGATCGGCTGGGCCTTCTTGGTGAGGCCGTCGAAGAAGTTCGGCTTGCGAATGTACGTGCTCTCCTCGGCCCAAGCGTAGCGCGTGCCCTCGGGCACGGGAATGGCGTTCCAAGTCTCGTTTTGCCGGAACGCATTGCCGTATTCTTCCTCGAACATCTTGGGCGTCAGCGAGCGAGCAAGCGCGGCGCGGATCTGGTCCGGCGAGGGCCATATATCGCGCAGGAACACCTCGCGGCCGGCTTGGTCGCGCCCCAGCGGCTCGCGTTCAAAGGCGATCGTCGCTCGGCCGGCGAGCGCGTAGGCCACGACTAAAGGCGGCGAGGCGAGGAAATTGGCCCGCGTCGTCGCGTGGACCCGGCCCTCGAAATTGCGGTTGCCGCTGAGTACGCTACACACCACCAAGTCGTTGTCGGCCACGGCCGCGGCGATTTCCTCGGGCAGCGGCCCCGAGTTGCCGATGCAGGTCGTGCAACCATAGCCGACCGTGTGGAAGCCGAGAGCCTCTAGGCTCTCGGTGAGGCCAGCCGCGTCGAGGTAGCGGGAGACGACCCGGCTGCCCGGCGCCAAGCTGGTCTTGACGTGGGCCGGTACTGAAAGGCCCCGCTCGGCTGCATTGCGCGCCAACAGCCCCGCCCCCACCATCGCGCTCGGGTTGCTGGTATTCGTGCAGGAGGTAATGGCGGCGATGAGCACTGCGCCGTGGGCCAACTCAACCGCGCCCTGCTCGCCCAAATGGACGGCGACCTTTTTGCCGCTGTCTGCCACCTCAAAGCGGTCTGTCAGGGAGGCGGCGAAGGCCGTGGGCACATCCTTGAGCGCGACGCGGTCCTGCGGCCGCGTCGGACCGGCCAAGCTCGGCTCAACGGCCCCCATATCCAATGCCAAGTGTTCGCTAAAGACGGGGTCAGGCCCCTCGGCGCGGTAGAGCATGCCCTGCGCTTCCATGTACGCGCGAACTCGCTCAACCACCGCTTTTTTGCGCCCGGTGAGCACCAAGTACGCGAGCGTCTCCTCGTCAACCGGGAAAATGCCTGTCGTCGCCCCGTATTCCGGGGCCATGTTGGCGAGGGTCGCCCGGTCGGCCAAGCTCAGTTCGCTCAAGCCCGGGCCGTAAAATTCGACGAACTTGCCAACCACCCCATGCGCCCGGAGCATCTGCACCACCGTCAGCACCAAGTCCGTAGCCGTCGTTCCTGTGGGCAACGCGCCCGTCAGCTTGACGCCGACCACTTGGGGCAAAAGCATGTAAATCGGCTGCCCCAACATCACGGCTTCGGCCTCAATGCCGCCCACGCCCCAGCCGAGGACGCCGAGGCCGTTGATCATGGTCGTGTGGCTGTCCGTGCCCACTAGGCTGTCCGGGTAAAACACTCCGTCCTGCTCCTGCACCACCTGCGCCAGATACTCCAAGTTGACCTGATGCACGATGCCGGTGGCCGGCGGCACCACGCGGAAATTGTCGAAGGATTGCTGACCCCAGCGCAAAAACTCGTAGCGCTCGCGGTTGCGCTCAAACTCGCGGGCGGCGTTCATGGCCAGTGCCTCGCGCATGCCGTAGTAATCGACCTGCACCGAATGATCGATGACCAAGTCAACCGGAATCAGGGGATTGACCTTTTCCGGGTCGTCGCCCAAATCGGCCACGGCGTCGCGCATGGCGGCCAAGTCGACCACGGCCGGCACGCCGGTAAAATCCTGCATCACCACGCGCGCTGGCTTGAAGGGAATCTCTACTTGGCCCGCTGTCTCGGGACTCCAGCGTGCAATGCGCTCGACGTCCTCGCGGGTAATCTCAAACCCGTCGCACTGCCGGAGCGCGGCCTCCAGCAGGATTTTGATCGAATAGGGCAGCCGGCTCACCGCGGCGATGCCGTCGTCTTCTAGCTTTTGAATGCGGTACAGGACGCCGCTGCCGCCGCTGCATTCCAGCCGGGTGCGTGCGCCGAATTCGTCGTTATGTGTCGTCATGGAAAGCCTTTCGGGGATGGATGGACGTGAATTAGATACTAAAATAAAGATTTCCGCACAGTCTTCTCTTGAATTTCGGCCCCTCCATGCGAACTGAATCGCGGGCGGACCCGAATTGTCGTAACAGACTCGGTTTCATCATCAACCAATAGAGCCTCACCCCTGCGATTCAAGTTGCGAATGTAGCCTTTTAAGTTTCCCTCCATATACGTTGCACTCAGTCGATCAAGTGCATTGATGTCGTCCCAAGTTGTAATTTTGTGCGCGACAATGACGTCGCACTGCGATAATAGTTCAGGATCAATCGCGGCCGGCTGTTGCGTCGCTACGACGAGGCTGAGACCGGGTTGACGCCCCTCCTTCACCCAACGGATGAGCATTTCCTTGCAGAGCGAGGCTCGTCCTTTCGGCACAAATTGATGGGCTTCGTCAATCGCCAGCCAAACCCGTGGTAGTTTCGTTGACAAACCAAATTCTTCTCTACGTCTTTCTCGTGTTCGTTCAGAAAAAAGACGATGGGCGACAACATCGAGAACCATGTTACGTAGCCCTTTTGTACCAGCATCAATCACACTTAGGTCTAAAACATTGATCTGGTTCAAGAGAAACACGTCATTCAATGAGGTGGGTTCTCTTGAGAAAATACCCCACCTATTCGCCGCCGTTAAACGGTTTTCTAAAGCTTCTTTAGAGGTATCTTTCGCTCTTGGATCGCTCTCGATTGCCGCAAGGATGTCATCAATAGTAAAATGCTGGTCTTTTTCAAGAAGAGTATCAACTGCTCGCCACAAAATAATCCCCATCACTTCGTTCATGCTAATGTCAAACAGCTCGCACCAAGCCTCGGGAGAGAGGTCTGCGGCGTTAATTTGGAGTGGAACAACCTCGACGCCGTTCTCTCGCAGTTTCGCCAGCACCACAGCATCTCCGTATCGAACCAAGGGATCGCCAGGGACAATGAGCCGAACTGGAAAGCCGCTGGTAAGGAATCCGGCATGACGAACTTCATCTGCTTGAGTTTGATTCGGCAGAGCCATCGTGTGGTAAATCCCCATCGGATCGGCAATGATAATTGTTGCCTCACCTTGTTCTTGGTTGAACAGTTCTTCGACAATGACGCCCATCGTATAGCTTTTGCCAGAACCACGCTTGCCACAAATGAATACGGCGCGTGATCCTGTTGCGTTCATATAAATTAATTCGCTGTTTTCGTATTCAGTGCCAATTCGCAAGTTGATCTCGGCCATTTGGATCACCTACTATTTAGGGTAATGTCGAGTAACGGAATGAAAGACTCTTGTGCAGAAATTCCGCCGTGAAATCCCCATTCCGTCACCTTTCGGTTTCTGGCGATGACTTCATCGCCTGTTAAGACTGTAAACGTCTTCCCAGATTCAGCAATAGTGATTCCAGACACGTCAGATGAGGGGTTCGCATAAGTGTAACGGGCAGAAGTACTGCCCGACTTAAATGTCTTCATCTTTTGATCTGTGAACCAAAGAATTCCATGGTCGCTAGTTACAAAAACCCGCACGACTTTCTGAGATGAGCCAACTGTTTCAAAAATCTGTTCAATATCCAATTTAAGCTGGTTAAGCATCATATCTATATTCGGCTTTTCTCTATGGCTATGGCAGACTCCATCGAGTCCTGTGCGGACGATTTGAATGAACGTTCGGTTAGGTAAGTCCGTATTCTGCAATGTATCTAAAACCTCTTCAAAGGTTGTGAAGCGAAACAGTTGGCTCGGTGGAAATTCAGAAAAGAGTACATTGGTAAGTTGATTTCGAGAGCGTTCCCAATATGAAAAGCCAAGTCGCTGTACGTACCCTAACTCAAACAAACGATGCGTTAAGGGTGGTGATCCGATCAATCGACGCATGCCGTTCGTTGTGACACTTAGTCCATCAACAAGACACGGCTCATACACTACGCGCCAAGCCTCTGGGAATATCCAGTCTGCGACATCATACGATGATAGCCCATCGAGTACCATAAAAACAACAATGTCGGGAAGCATGTATGATACGCGGTCTGTAACGGTTTGGGCGAGTTGCGATTGTTTTAAGAGTTTCGATTCATCTGTACACAAGGCACTAAAACGGTCGGGCAATTTCTGATTCACCCATTCAATTGGGGGAACCGCCGGAAGGTCAATCGTAGGGAAACCGAAAATGTCTGTCAATTCTTTACTTTCAGCCTCTGAAAAATTCACAAAAAGCGTCGCCTTTGTGGGAACTTCCTGTGGTGCATCAACAACACCTCGCCATTCTGCCAGCGAATTGGGACACCAAATATCAGACAGGCATATTTCCCACAGTCCTAGCGTCGTTTCTGGCAGGTCGGTTATACAGGGAAATTTCTCTAAAAGGTCTAGCACAATCGCTATCCTATAGTTCGTGAGATTTTGATGTTCAACCAATTGCGTTGGTATAACTCTTCAAGACTCTTAATGATCTCTGAAGTCGAACCGAACACTTCATTTTCAGACTGCCTGAGATCGATAATCAATTCTGTAAAATCCTTATCCGCATTAGCTTCAATCATATCCAGCAGCACTACTTCCTTTGGACCCAACTCACTTTTGTCACATCTGAGTTGATCTTGAATGCCTTCCCATTTTGTGAAAACCTCATTTCCCTCTTCACGAATAGACTTGAGTGATTCCACCCATGCAGGCAACAGGGCATCAACGTCATCGGGTTTCAGATCAACGCTCACCTCATTGATTCTCTCCTCCAAAGCATATATCGCGTCGCTCATTTCCTTTGCCTGATTTTTGATCCGGTCACTGACGGTAAAAACCTCAAGCGGTTTCATCAATTCGCTTTTCAGTTCTGTAATACGCTGAATTGCAAATTTGATGACAAGTTCCTGAATCTTCTCAACCGCTTTTTCGCGGATTCGGCTGTACGATCCTTCTACATCGTTAGGGTTGAATTGTTCGCCAATGCCGGGTCTGTCAATGAGTTGACGGAGTTGGCCTTCAATATCGGCTTGAAACCGGATAAAGTCATCTTTTCGGCGTTCGGAGATCTGGTCAAATTCGTCCTTGATCGCGGCAATTTGATTGAAAAAGTACTCGTGGTTTTCCAGAACCTGCTTGACAGTTTTCGCCCGATCCGCAAGATAGCGTTTAATCCGCTGCTGTTCCTCGTCCAGCTTATCACAGAGAATTTTTACCTCATCAATCTCTTGGGCATCTGTCATCGTCAGTCGATTACGCTCAACTTGTCTAGCGAGGTTGCGCCATTTTTCAAATAACTCATAAAGCAGTTCAGCTTCTGAACGCTTCTCGCGGAGTGCTTCGATCTCCTTGTCAACCGTCTGCATGGAACCGCGAAAATCTGCCGCCACTGCAATCGCTTTTTCAAAGGTTTGGTCAGATTGGTATTCTTGAATCTTCTTATCGAGGATTGCCCGCACTTGCTGTTTTACTTTGTCTCTTTCTCGGGGAATGGCGTTATACACCTTCCGAATTTCATTACGGATATCCTGAAACAGCAGAACTGAAAACTCGGTCGTCGGGTGGTCGGTTTCTCGCTCCAGCACCCTCGGTAGATCCAACTCCAATGTTTCGACCTCTGCGGTTTTTCGATTGAGTTGGTCGCGGACCTTCGTTAGCCACACCGTACACTGCGTTTTGAAAGCGTCCTCAATCGAATTGAGTTTTTGCCGAAGTGAATCCTTGCGGACTTCATTAGACGCAATTCCGATGATCTGAAAATCTGCCTGCACCGATGCCAGCGAGTTATCACCGTCACTTTCCAGTGCGAAGCCTTTTGATTGTGCCAGTTCCTCAAGTGCCTCAAGTCGGTCGAACTTGCGTTGCAATTCGGTCAAGTTGATCTCTGTCTCAACGCAATACAGATAATCCATCCCCCGTTGCTGTCTTTGATCGACCAAGCCCCTTGCCTTCAACACTTTGATTAACGCTTCGATTTCATCATCGAGATACCCAAATTTTCCTTCCCGTTGGAAAACCTCGGGGATCGGCATTGCTTTGGCGGGCCTGCCATCAACGACAATGCTTTCTGCGCTTGCCTCGAGCATTTCCAAAACGCGCTTTTCCACGTCATGGAGCTTAAAATAGACCGCGACGGAACTCTGGTTGTTTTTAACCTCAATCCCTTCCGCTATGGTTTTGCCATTGGCGTCAATTTCATTGACGAGCAAGAGATCGCGCAAGACGCCGTTTGGGTAGAATGTATTGGCAAAAGTGGTGTGTTGACCGATACTAAACAGCCTTGGCACGTCTCTGGCACTCATTTTAATGGGATTCTCACCCCGTTTTACGCCGAGACTTTCGGCATTTTTTGCTGCCAGCATGTACGTCCCCAAATTCTTTTCCCATTGATGCGAGATTGCAACAGCGCGATATGATTTGAATTTTTCCCTTATCAGTACGCCCAAAGCCCGTTCGACAAAACTTTTCCCCGCGGGTACTCGTGCCAAATCTGCTTGCTGTGATACGGCACTCGCCTTGACCTCAGCGGAAAAGAAGTAACCGATCAGTTGGGTATGAATTTGGGATTTCAAGAGTCGCACCTGCGCTTCCTGTTTTAGCTCCTTGATTTGGGCGGTTGTCGATTCTTGGTCAAAGAAGTCGAGCATGGATAGGAGCAGCGAAGGGGTAACGGACTCCGGCAAAAAAAGGTCGCCGAGTTTGCCAATCTCTTTTGGAATTTCTCGGTTGTCGATAGCCTCGGAGATGTTGAGGCGGAAGTAGAGACCGTCTGCGCGAACATTACAGGTATTCGAGATCGGTGTACTCCCTTGAGTCCGCAAAATAAAAGATGTAAACAACTGGCTCTCGCGGTAGGCACCGCTAATTTCTTGAAATTTCTCGGTGCCAACGTGGACGGTCAATGTTCGGTCTGGATAGTCTCGGAGAGAAGTCCCTTGGAGCCTGCCCTGAAAGATCGGTTCTATATCCCCTTCCATCTTTGTCAAACCTCCCCAACCCGTGTGGGCGGCTCCGGTGAGTTGTTGAAAAATTTCGGGCAGAATGTAATTCGCAAATGATCTGACAGCGGCGCGATGAGTTTCTTCACTGGCGGGATTGTACTGATTCCGCAGAATTTTAAGAATCTCGATGAGAGCGTCGCCTGCTTGTAAATCATCCTTGTAATGGGTTAAAGTCGGTCCGATGATTTTCCTAATGATGTGTGTACCCAACAACCCTTGCACGACCGCCAAGCGATCTTCAGCGGAAATGCCGTGCTTTTTGAACAGTTCCTCTGGTACGCCATCGGGGCAAACGCACAGTAGTTTGACGACGCGCTGCTTTGCCTCATCAGTGCCAATGATGGGCTGACTCATGATTGAGGTATGCGCTTTGACCGTGTCGATTTCCTGATTGTTGAAGCAAATAAGCCCTTGAGAGATATAGTCTGCACAAAAATCGAAAATGGAATAGGGTCGCTTCTTTTGGCCGTAGTGGTTAGCCGCACGGCGGAACGTCGCGACAACAGACCGGGGGCCACTAATCAGTTGCGTCGTGCGCTGATGTCCCAAAAACTGCCCGAGGGCAAACAGCACATCCGGATCGATAGCCTCTTTCTCCGCGTCGGTCAGGTTACACCCAATGGACAATTTCTCCCAAAGTTCATCGGCGAAAGACTTTTCATTTTCGATCTTTCTGTATGCCTGCTCGAGGTCGATCAAACTCCCTTCAGGCTTGTTGAATCGGGCAAATATGTAAGGTTCTCTGAGTTGGATGTCGGAAAATGTTCGGCGATAGGTCAAAACCACACAGCCTATTGGGAGGCTGTTTTCTTGGAAAATGGGAAAGATAAAGTCTTTGAGTTCCGCGAAATTCTTGGCGATGTCTGAATTCGTATTGTCAAAAAGCTTGAACTCATCTGGCAGAATGAGCAACCCTTTATACTCCGCCTCCAAAAGCGTCGAAGTCGCCATTCGCAAGTAATCAATGAGGCGATTTGCGGAAACCGCGTCCATCAGATCGCCCCGCGCTTTAAGGGACTGGACGGACTTTCTGGCATAATCGAGCGGAACACCTTGCTCTTGGCTTATTTTGCTCGCCCGATCTTCATCACTACTCGCAATCAGCGTTTGATACTGTTGCTCTAAATCGGGAATCAGATCCGGCCTCTTCGCCTTCAAGCGGTGGCAGACCCACCCGTGAGTTGCAATGAGCATGTCGGCGATGCTATTCCACACAAATGGCGGAACCGCGACAATCTCGCGTTGTTCTACATAATGCCAAAGCGCGGCTGCGGTCGAGGTTTTGCCGTAACCCGTATCGGCGTGGATGAGTCCTGTTGCAGAACGGCCGCGTAGGAGGTTTTTGAGAATCGCATCCCACTTATCGGTCATATCGGCTATCGCGACATGCGTCGAGACGTGAAATTGAAAGCGATCAGCCCATTCCGCTGGCCTCGCCGCGAGATCTTCTGCGCGTGGCGTATCGACCACCACACTTTTTTGGATGATTTCTTCTAAAGCCATGCCAGATTTCCTTTTTATAATTTTCGCTCCGCGAGAGTGTTAAGCCGTTGCCAAATTCCACAGCGGAGGAGGTCAACATCGCGCAGGTCATCGGGCGGGAAATGGCCGAAAAGCCTACGCATCACATCCTCAACTTGTGCCAATTCCTGAATTGTTAAGCCCAATTCAACGCTCCGAACCGCATCGTCAATGGGTTGGCGCGTCACCAAAACGACCGACGACGCGCCTGCCCAAAGCACATCCCCGAAAATTGACCGCGCTGAACTTCGGTCATGCGGTGCGTTGTCGATGATAACCACCGAATTTGGGGAAACTTCGGTATATGAACAAGTTTCTACAGACGAGAAATAGAGACCGTCTGCACAGTGATGGAGATGGTGCGCGAGAAACGTCTTGCCAACGCCCGGAGCACCCCAGAGATCGATGCGTTGCTGATGGTCTCTGATCTCCCGCCGCAGAAACCGACCAACTACCTGCTGAGAGGACGTCAAAGTTTCGCCAATTTCCGCCAGTTTGAGGAGTTTCCTGTGGTAAGATTGCCAGCGCATTGAGTTTAATCCGCTCATTTTTAATCGAGAAAATCCCCGATCTGCGGTTCTCGATTCAACTCTACGTAAATCCCGTCCCAACTCCGCTGCACCGAAAGGTACGGAACTTGGCGCAATGCCTCGTCGAGCATGAGATCGAAACCGGTTTCGTCAATGAGACAGAAGCGACAAACGGCCTGTTTTCGCGCTTCGTCAATTTTGACCAAATCCCCAAATGCCGTATCGGATTCTCGCACGAGATAACCGAGCCCCATCGCAAAAAGTGGTGTTGAACAGAATGGCCGTTGTGCAAATGTCGCGCTATCCTTTTCTAATACGGGCGGGTCTAACGGCAGAAGCCAATCATAAGCGTCATTGATCGATTTATTGGAGAACGCATTGCCGATATCCGGTGGAATCACCACTTCGTCAGAGGCTCGGAGATCATGTATGTAAGCCACCAGATCCCGATCTCCCGGAAGCGTTTGCCGTGTCCATAGGTAGTCACAGATATTTTTGTACGCCCACGACGCAATGTTTTGGTCAGGGGCATTTTGAGTCCATAGACCGTATTGCCGTGCGTGAAGAAAATCAATTGCGGTACTTCGCTTCGTTTCCCACAAGGAATAGAAAGTCTCGCCTTCGGGAGTTAATGACTTGCTTTTTCCATCCGCTAGTCCCCACTCGCTTAATAGCTGAACCGCTTCGTAACGCGCTGTATCCGTTACTGTGTATCCATTTTCCGAAGCGGTTTTGACCATTTGCCGAATTGTATCAAGCCCAGGGTGATATTTGTGGACCCATAATGCCGACTCCAAGTCCGAAAATCCTTTTAAGATGTGTGAGCGTGCCATTGTTCCTCCATTAAAGGTCGTGATTATTAACAGGCCACAAGTTTTCACCTATCAGACTTTGTGACATACGATAGTACGTTCCTGATAGCTCTCGTAACATATCTGTTCGGGGTGTCCTCTGATGTGTTTCTAATTCTGACATAACTATCAGATTGTGCATAATTCGATCCCATCGGTTATTTGAAAGCTGCTCGAAAGAACCGCAGAACGGACAATCATGCTTTATATTTTCCTTCCACAATTTGAATTCTGTTTCATTCAAACTCCTATTCCTCCGAGAGTTGAAAGTGACTAGATAGCCCCGCATAAATGGGAGGAATATCTTACCATATCCACCAGACCGCATCCAACCATTAGAATCAAAAGAATGTACACCAGCCAGTGATAGTAGGTAAATCGCGGGTGGTGTTGAAATACCAAAGGTATGTAGTTTTACACCCTCAGAATCCAGCATCCGAGTCAGTTGCCGGAGAATCATTAGCGCGTTGATGTTCAATCGGTTGATAGAATTTGAAGTTCCGCTTGTTGGAAATGAGCCGAAACCGATATTCTTAAAATCAGCGTATTGTCTCAGGCAATAGTCGAGATGTTCACTTCTCGTTGCGTGAACGACAGGCATCGCTTTCTGCTGAACTTCGTAAGAAAGGTCGCCGTAAAGTCGCAGGCTGCCCTCAACAGTTTGTTTTATCTTCGCTTCCGCAGAACGTAGCGAGTCTCTACTGAGTGGTGGATTATCTGGCAGAACATATATATCCGCCCAATCCTCCTGCTGATAGTATTCATAGAGTTTCCGATGAAGATCGTAATAAGAGATATCTCCTTTCTGGACGAAATAGCCACCAGAATCGAACATGACCACTTCCGTTTCACCTGTCCGTTTCAGTTCTCGGACAAAATCGAAGATGTACCTGCTGGCAACGACAGGAGAGATGAGCACCCGTTGAAATGGATTCGGTTTGCCGAACTTCCAGTCAAAGTCGTGTGCATGTGTATGCCAGAGGCGATGCAATGTCCTCATTTCATCCGGTTTGACTGTCAGGGAAGCGTAAAAATGTGCGGATGCGTGAAGTTCGTTCTCCGGTGTGAAAGGTTGCGGCAAAGCCTGTTCATCAGCTATGCGAATAAAAGGAGTAACTAAGGATGTTTCCGCGCCTGAGCCGTGCATTAAGGGAATATGGTAGTACCACACTTGGAGCTGTCTCTTCTTGCGTTGCTCTGTTTCGCCATGCCGAAATCCGAATTTTTGGTAAAATTTATTGGCATTTAGATCTTGTGGGCACTTGAGACGAACATATTGCCCGCCAGCTAGGTGAACACGTCGAATTAATTCGCTCAGCAAACGGGTCCCGACTCTTGTACGTCTGTGTGAATCAGCTACTGCAATTTCGTATAGCGTTGCGTTTTTATCCCGTTTGATCCGGAAATTTGCAAATCCAACAACTACATCACACTTTCTCTGATTTTCCCATTCGGCCGCAACAAGAAGCCATTCTTTGCTTTGTGCTACCCGCAAAATGGCGATGTTGACAAACCCCAATTCAGATCGGTGTTGATCCGCAATTCGTTTCGCGCCTTCAATATCTTCTTCCCGCGCAAGTCGAACGGTTACTGGTTGTTGATGTTGTGGCAAAATCATTCGGTGCGAATCTCTCATAATTTAGGCATTAAGTCTTCAAAAGTGAGATTAGTATAGTCAAAATCTGTTTTCGCCTCAATTTTGTCCACCTGCAACTTTAATGCCCACTCAAAAGGCACCGCTTCCACAAACGAATCTGTATAAAAGTTCAATGCTGCGACAATAAGCCTAGTCTCCTCTGGGTCTTGGGGGGACAATAGCTCGGCAATCCGCTCAATAGGTAACGGTTCATCTGACAGTAACCGTGTGAGGGCTTGCCGGTATTTTGAGGCTCTCTCCCAAAGGTTTAAGCCATAGGTCCCATTGTCATTAACAAAAAAAAGATAAGGCTGTTTTTCGCAGATGTCGGCAACATCAAAAGACGTCAACCTAAAATTGCCGAGTTCGCTTCCTATCCCATTGGCGATTGCTTTTGCCGTGGTAGGTTCATTGGTCATTCGGAGGAACCATTCGATGAGTGAGACTAGTCCTGCGGCAGTCGTTGGTTTTTCAGGACTGAACCAGGTCCACTCCTTTAGCCCTATGAGTGTTTTTCTATACTGATGAACTTTCAAAGCGGGATGGCTTACAATTTTATTAAGCAAATAATCTGGATCGAAAGCAGTTTCGTCTTTTTTTTGAATGAGGTATTGGCATTCTTCCAATGCTAAAGGCCGATAGCCATAACGTTGAAGTCTCGCCACAAATTTTGTAAAAACATCTTGAATGCGTTCTTCTGCTCTAAGACAACAGGTGCCATCAATAATTTTGTAATCGTCTGTCCCTAAGCATACCCACGCCTCGCCGAATGCTTCGTCAAACCAAGCGATAATCCACTGATCGCTATCTTCCCACCCCAGCCGCTGATGAATACTTTCCCGGAGGTCTTTGACAGAACACCAGCCACCAGCCTTCGCGAGAACATCGTAGATGGACTGGCTCAATAGATAGAAGATTGTGGTTTTGATTAGATGGTTGTCCGCGCCTTGATTGATTTTCTTGTTGACCCTTACCTTAATCTGCCTGACTCGCTCACGGGTAACTCCGAGCATTTCACCAATTTGATGTAATTTTTTAGGTACTTCCTTGTAACCGTAATAGGACGCAATAATCTTCTGTTGGCGAGTTTGAAGGGATTGAAAAACTACGTCGCCAAGATTGGCGAGTGTTTGAATCTGCGATACTTCAGAGTCTGTCTGAAAACCCACCTTGGGGCGTGTTGGGCAAGCCGTAGAGCCGCTCGTCGTCATTTCCGCGAAAGCGGGAATCCAGCCGGGATCGTTTGGACACAAGGGACGACCACCAGAGTTTTCAGATAGCTCCTCAGCAGAATGCTCATTCATCGAATCAAGGCACGTCAGGTCAGTATTCGCAACGATCTTATTAACTGTTTCCTGAATCTCAGTCAGAGATTTGCGTCCAAAATTTCTAAAATTGAGCCACTCTCTAGGGGAAAATTCGGCAATCTCGGCAATCGTTTTGAAGCCCTGCCGACGGAGAACATTTTGTGTCCGAACACTCCAGTTGAATTGATGAATAGACATGTTTTGAATTGCTTCCCATGTGTGGGCAGATATTTCTGTGTTTAGAATGGGTATAAAGACAGATTGCGTCTCGACAGAATGCTCGTCGCTCGGCTCAATACCACTGGGGTTAGCCCTAAGTTGCTCAATTATTTCTGCCATGCGTCCTTGGATTTCTGTCAAAGAGGTATCTCCGAAATTTCTAAAATCGAGCCACTCTCCAGGGGAAAGTTCGGCAATCTCAGCTAGTTCCTGTAACTTCTGACGGCCGATTACGTTTCGTGTCCGAACGCTCCATCGGATACTATCGACTGGAGTATTTTGGAGGACTTCCCATATATGTATGGATACCTCTATGTCCAAAAGTGGAACAAAAACTGATTGTGCTTCAGTAGAACGATCATCGCCCGAATTGGACGATGTAGTTTCTACTCTTTGATGGTGGTTGGAGATAGGTTTTAAGTGCGTGAGGAATGTCCAAACCTCTTCGGCTGTTTGTTTGCCACAATTTCTGAGAGCAAGTAGGTAATCAAGAGTTGTAACTTTCTCGATTAGTTCTTGTTCGTCTGTAATATTTGCCATTGCCAGACAATTAGATGCACGAACGCTAAGTCCTTTAGCCCTCCAGAATTGTACAGTTATTTTCCTGTTCAATAATTGTGCAGTTATTTTCCTGTTCAATCTCATCTCTTTGAGCCCCAATACCCGAGACCGGACCGCCTTGCGCTCCAACGCCTCGTCCTCGTGATCCAGTAGGACCAAAGGACCAAAGTGCCCGTTTCGCAATTTTTTCAATATATAGACAACTAGCCCAGCCTTCAACCAGCCCGGCCCCACGAACTTCCCTATAAGCTGGACCGATCCATTGTAACGGACCGGTCTTTCTATATATTCAAGACCAACCTGACCTTCCACCCCCACCACGAGCCGCCCATGCACAACCTGCGCCAATTCCTCGATCTCCTGCGCCGCGAAGGCGAGCTCGTCACCGTGGATGCCCCGGTTTCCTCGGAGCTCGAAATCGCCGAGATCCATCGCCGCGTCTTGGCCGCGGCCGGCCCGGCCCTGCTCTTTACCCACGTCGAAGGCGCGGACTTTCCCTGCGTCACCAACCTCTTTGGCACGGCCCGGCGCGTCGATTTGGCCTTTGGCCCGAGGCCGGAGCAGTTTATCGCGCAGCTCGTGCAGTTGGCTCAAGACCTGCCGTCGCTCTCGCTGGGCAAGCTCTGGCCGCACAAAAACCTGATTCCCGCCGCGCTGAAGGTCGGGCTGAAAACCGTTGGCCAAGGCCCCATCGGCGAATGCGTACAGTCGCCGCCCGATCTTACGCGCGTCCCCCTGCTCAAAACTTGGCCCGAAGACGGCGGACACTTCATTACCCTGCCGCTGGTCTATACCCAACACCCGGATACCGGCCATCACAACCTCGGCATGTACCGCATCCAACGCCACGATGCCCAGACCCTCGGCGTCCACTGGCAAATCCAAAAGGGCGGCGGCTTCCATTACCACGTCGCCGAGCAGCGCGGCCAAGAGCTGCCGCTGGTCGTCTTTGTCGGGGGGCCGCCGGCCCTGATTCTAGCGGCAATCGCGCCGCTGCCCGAGGATTTGCCCGAGCTGGTGTTGGCCTCCCTGTTGCAGGGCGAGCGCCTGCGCCGCGTGCCCAGCCCGAGCCTGCCCCTCATTGCCGAAGCCGAGTTTGCCATCGAGGGCGTGGTGCCGCCGCACGTGCGCCAGCCCGAAGGGCCTTTCGGCGATCACTACGGCTATTACTCGCTGCAACACGACTATCCAGTGCTCCACGCCAAGCGCCTCTACCACCGCAAAGACGCCATCTTCCCGGCCACCGTAGTAGGCAAGCCGCCACAGGAAGACCTGTTCCTCGGCACGTACATCCAGCAGCTAATGACGCCCTTGAGCAAGCTGGTAATGCCCGCGATCAAGGCGATATGGAGCTACGGCGAGACCGGCTATCACTCGCTGGCGGCCATCGTCGTTGAGGAGCGCTACCCGCGCGAGGCCATGAAATTCGCCTTTCGCATCTTGGGCGAGGACGGCGGCCAGCTCAACCTCACCAAGTTTTTGGTCGTCATCGACCGCCCCTTGGACTTGGGCGACTTCCGGCAAGTGCTCGCGTATGCCTTGGCGCGGGCGCGGCTCGAAACCGACCTTTTCGTCCTCGCCAATCTGGCCATGGATACCCTTGACTACACGGGACCAGCCGTGAACCAAGGCAGCAAAGGAATCCTCATCGGCGTAGGCGACCCGGTCGGCGAATTGCCCCGGGAATTCAACGACGCCCGGCCCGGCGGCGCCCGCGCTGTGGCAGTCTATTGCCCTGGCGCCCTCGCGGTACAAGGCCCCACGTACGAGGAAGACCCCGGCTACGCCCGACACCTCGCCCAAGACCGGGCTGTGGCCGCGTGGCCGCTGATATTTTTAGTAGAAGACGCCCGTGCCGCGGCCAAGAACGTCACCTTTCTCTGGAGTACCTTTACCCGCTTTGAACCGGCTGCCGACACCCATCCAGCCGCCGTCCAACTTCGTCGCCACCACCCCTGCTATACGCCACCGATCGTCTTGGATTGCCGCATGAAGCCCGGATACCCGGACGAGCTGATAACGGACGAAGCCACCGCGCAAAAGGTCAGCCGACGCTGGGGGGAATACTTTCCCCAAGGCGGGGTAGAAGGCGCGGAAGACCGCCTCGGCTACACTGGATTTTCCCTGTTGGATTGACCGTCATGGACCATGCCTTAGCGTTCGCGCCCATCGCCGAACTCGCTCCCCTGATCCGCCGCGGCGAACTCTCCCCGCTCGAACTCACCGAAGTCTATCTGGCGCGCATTGAGCAATACGATCCAATGCTCAACGCCTATCTCGCGGTCACAGCCGAGCGCGCCCGCGCCCAAGCCCGCGCCGCCGAAGCGCAAATCGCGGCCGGCACCTACCTCGGTCCCCTGCACGGCATTCCCCTCGCCGTTAAGGACCTCGTAGATGTCGCGGGGCTGCCCACCACCGGCGGCTCGACCCTGCTGCGCGGCCGCATCGCCGACGCCGACGCCACAGTGGCCCGCCGGCTCTTTGCCGCGGGCGTCGTGCTCTTGGGCAAGACCCAACTCGTGGAATTCGCGTTTGGCGGCACCGGCGTCAACCACCACTACGGGACTCCGGTCAACCCTTGGGATGCCAAAGTTCACCGCCTGCCGGGCGGGTCATCTTCGGGCTCGGGCGTGGCCGTGGCGGCTGGATTGGCCCCGGCGGCCCTCGGCTCGGATACCGGCGGCTCGGTGCGGATTCCCTCGTCCTTTTGCGGCCTTACCGGGCTCAAGCCCACCTTTGGCCTGCTCCCCAACACCGGCGTCTTGCCCCTCGACCCCACCCTCGACAGCGTCGGGCCTTTGTGCCGCACGGCGCGCGATTGCGCCCTGTTGTTCCAAGCCATGGCGGACCCTGCCCTTTGCATGGCGGATCCCTTGGAAGGCGCGGTCGCCGGCCTCCGGCTCTGCTTCCCGCGCGAGTATTTCTGGGACGGCGTCGATGCGGAGGTCGAAGCGGCCGTGCGCGCCTCGGCGCGTGTTTTCGCCGACCTCGGCGTCGATGTCGATGAAATGTCGCTCGAGGTGCTCGACGGTCTAGCCCAATGGCGCAACGGGCCTAGCACCACGGCCGTTGAAGCCTATCTCTACCACCGGCGCAACTTAGAAGCGCACTTGGATCAGTTTGACCCCATTGTCGCGGCGCGCATCCTCGACGGCCGCGAAGTCCTCGCGGCGGACTTCCTCGCACAGCTCAGAGTGCGCGACGAGCTGCGCTGCAAAGCCCAGCTGGCCCTCGAAAACGTCGATTTCCTCGTCACCCCCACCACGCCCTTTGCCGCTCCCGCGCTCGACGCGGTGGACCGCGACGACGTCTATTTTTCCATCAATGGCCTCTGCCTACGCAACACCATCGCCGTCAATCTCCTCGGCCTGTGCGCCGTCTCCCTGCCCTGCGGGTTTACGTGCGCTGGCTTGCCCATCGGTTTGCAGCTCATTGGCCACCCCCGCGACGAGGCGCGGCTGCTGCGCCTCGCCCATGCGTTTGAGCAAGCCACCGACTACCATCGCCGCGCTCCCGCGCTCGACGCCTTCGCTTAGGGATGGGTTGCCAATAGGCGGGGCTAGGTCTATATTTTTTTGCCTTACGTGCTCCCATCGTCTAGCGGTTAGGACCCAGGGTTTTCAACCCTGTAGCCGGAGTTCGAGTCTCCGTGGGAGCACCATTTTTATGTACGCTGAGGAGGAACCCATGTTCGACATCGGCATCTTCGCCCCGTTTGGGGCCGATCACGAGCGCAACATCGCCTTTTGCCGCGACGCCGGCGCGACCCACATCGTCTTGAACACCGGCCAAATCTCTTCAGACGACTCGCTCAAGGCACTGGCCGACCAATACGCCGCGGCCGACGTTGTGCTGGCCGGGCTGACCCCGCCTCGCCTCAGCCTCGACGCCTGCGTTGACCGCGCGGCCCGCACGCGCGAAGTAGGGTACATGCGGCGCCTAATCGAAACCATGGGCGATGCGCAGATCCCTTTCGTGCATTTCTACCTCAGCGCGGACGCGGCTCCCACCGACCCAAACCAGCGGCAGACCCACTGGCAGGGCTTGGTGGAGATTTTCCAAGAGCTCGGCCAAATCGGCCAAGACGCCGGGGTGCGGATTTCTACCCACACGTTTCACGTGTCCGACCGCCTGATCTGGAACCGAGAGTCCTTTGCGAATCTAATGGCCGCAACGGACTCGCCGGCCCACGGCCTGACCTTCTGCCAAGGCAAGTCGCAAATGGCCGGCGACAGCCTGCCCGACACCATCCGCCACTTCGGCGACAAGGTCTTTATGGTCCACGTGCGCGACATCGCCACCCAACCCCAAGGGCCGAGTACCCCGGAAATCGAGCAGCGGCTGGCGGACTTAGGCTACCTCGAAGTGCCTTTCGGCAAGGGGGAAGTCGATATGCTCGGCACCATCCGCGCCCTCAAAGAGATCGACTACCAAGGGCAGATTTACCCCGAGCACTTCCCGGCCATCGCCGGCGACCACGCCGCCGGGCTCGCTTGGACTGTGGGCTACATCCGCGCCTTAGACCAAGCGATCGCCCTCTGAGGCGTCCCCAACAGACGAAACGATCCCACGATGAACAAACGCGATTTTCTGAAAACAGCCGGCGTGGCCAGCGTGGCCGCTGCGGTCAACGCACCCGCGGTGATCGCGCAAACCAAGGCCCCCATTCGGTGGCGCCTACAAACGTATGCCGGTGGCCCATTGGCCGAGCACGTGGTAAAGCCCGCGGTCGATTCGTTCAACAACATTGCCAACGGCGAAATGACCATTGATCTATACACCGCAGACCAGCTCGTGCCGACGCCCGAATTGTTCCGCGCATTGCAGCAGGGCACGATCGACGCGGTGCAAAGCGACGACGACTCCATGGCGTCGCCCGCCGACATTTCGGTGTTTGGCGGGTACTTTCCCTTTGCCACGCGCTACAGTCTCGACGTGCCGGTGCTGTTCAACCAGTACGGCCTAAGGGAAATTTGGCAAGAAGCCTACAGCGAAATCGACGGCGTAACTTGGCTGAGCGCGGGGGCGTGGGATCCTTGCCATTTCAACACGGTTGAACCCATCCGCAGCCTAGACGATCTCAAGGGCAAGCGCATTTCCACCTTTCCGACCGCTGGCCGGTTCCTATCCCGGTTCGGCGTGGTGCCCGTTACCCTGCCGTACGAGGACATTGAGGTCGCGGTGCAGACCGGCGAGTTGGACGGCATCGCTTGGTCGGGCATCACCGAGGACTACACGGTCGGCTGGGCGGACGTAACCAACTACTTTCTGACCAACAACATCTCTGGCGCGTGGTGTGGCTCGTTCTTTGCCAACAGGGATTCGTGGAACGCGCTGCCCGAGCGCTTGCAGGAACTGTTCCGCGTCTGCATGGACAGTTCGCACTATTACCGCCAGCACTGGTACTGGGGCGGCGAGGCGCGCTTGCGGACCCAGGGCACGAAGCTCGAACTCACGTCCATTCCCGACGCGGAATGGAAGCAAGTGGAAGACGAAGCACTCAAGTTTTGGGACGAGATCGCCCAGACCAGCCCGAGGGCGGCCCGGGTCATCGACATACTCAAGCAGTACAACGCGACGATGGCCAAGGCCGGTCGGCCCTATCGCTACACCTGAGTGCCGCCTTGCCGCGGATCGTCGTTAGGTACGTGCGCCTGATTGACCGGCTGAACGGCATTGTCGGCCGCTCTATATTTGCTGCTGCAACCGAATTGGAAAGGTGCTATCATGCCTCATCTCACTTCCGCAGACCGGCGTTCCTTTAAGGAAAATGGCTGTCTCATCGTCCGCGGTGCCCTCACGCCCGCGCAAATTCAAGCCGCTCAAGCCGCCCTTTGGACTGGCATTGAGGCCGACCGCGACGATCCGGCCACTTGGGTCGAAGCCGGGCCGCGCACTCCGGTGCCCGCCCATCACCCGGCCCTCCGCGCCGCAGTTCACGAGTCGCCGATCTTCGCGATGATGGAGGAAATGGTCGGCGAGGGAACGCTCAATCCCAGCAACGCCGGGCCGGCGCTGGTTTACCCAGCCAAAGACAAGGCTTGGTCCCTGCCCGAGCGCGGCCATCTCGACGGCTACTACACCCCTACCAACGGCGTACCCGAAGGCACGGTCGGCTACATGACCATCAACGTCACGATCTACGTCGAGGACATTGACTCGCAGGGCGGCTGCTTCATCTATTGGCCCGGTAGCCACAACGTGGCCTACGATTACTTCCAGACGCGCTCGCTGCTGTCGGTGCAGGGCGGCATTTCCAGCGACGTATTTCCCGAAGGGACCTTCCCCCCAGGGCGCGAATTCGTCGGCCAAGCCGGCGATGCCATCTTCTGGCACGGCCAGCTCTTTCACACCGGCTCCAAGAACGTCAAGCGCAATATCCGCATGGCACTCATCGGCCGCTTTGCGCGCCAAGACGCCAACGATATTCGCTTTGAGACGTGCGACGACCAGTGGGCGCATTGGGAGGGGATTAGCTGATGGATCTCGTCTTTAGCCCAACCCTCTGCCCAACCCTGCTCTTGCCCGAGGTGCTCGACCTAGCAAAGGCGGCTGGTTTCTCCCGCGTCGAACTTTTCCGCGCATACACCGAGAGTACCCCCGTCCACCGCGACTGGTCTGTGCCCAGGGTCCGCACCGCGCTCGCCGAAGCCGGCCTAGCGCTTGCTGGCTTCAATATCCGCAACCTCACCGGCCGCAAGGCCGACTCAGACGAGCGCAACCTCGCTTACAATTTGCGCCAGCTCGAATGGGACATCCACTTGGGCCGCGCCCTGGGGGTCAAAGCCATGAATGCGAAGGGCGGCGCCCGCACGGACGAGGCCCTCGCCGACTTGGTCGAAGGCGTCAACGCGCTGCTCGAAAACATCCCTGACATCGCCCTCAACTTGGGCAACCACCAAGGCAACCGCCTCCAAGGACTGGCCGACTACCAAGCGGTAATGCCCGAGTTGCCCGCACGGGCGTGCGTGCTCTTAGACACCGGTCACCTGCTCTCGGTCGGCGAGCCGATCATGCCCTTTGCCGAGGCCCTCGCCGGGCGCATCGGCCTGGTCCACCTGCGCGACCAGCAGGGCGAAACACCCGTGCCCTTTGGGGAAGGCGAATTGCCCTTTGCGGAATTGTTCAAACTGTTAGACGATAGCGGGTACGACAGCCCCCTCGTCGTCGAGCTGGAGGGCGTCCACTGGGACGAGCCACTGCCAGCGGCCCTTGCCGCCCGCCAATACGCCGAGGCCCTCCTCGCCTGAGCTTAGGCGGCTTTTGGCTTGACGTAAATTTCGACTTGCATCCCCGCCCGCGTCAGCATGTTAATCAGTTTATCCACACTAAAACGACTGATCTCCCCCTGCATTAAGTTGCTAATGCGCGGTTGGGACTCGCCAAAAAATGCCGCGGCTTGACGCTGGGTCCACCCTCTCGTTTCGATGTACTTTCTCAGGTTGAGCATTAAATCAGCCCGGACCTTTAAGCTCGCCGCTTCTTCCCGCTCAAAACCAATATCCTCGAATACGTTATCGCGGCCTTGGGTCACTTCCATAGCATAGCCTCCTTGTCATCCTTGCCTATAATGGCGCGGCCAATTGGGTGCTGGCTGGGCCTGCTTGATTATCGCCGGAGACCTTGGCTCAGACTATGGGCCGTTTGCTCGGTGGTCGTAGCGGTAAAGGTCACCGTCCCCAGCCCCGCGACAGTGACCGCAACCGTGTTCGTCCCTAGCTCGCTGCCCAGCGTCAGCGTATTTCTGGCTCGACCGCTGGCATCTGTGGCGGCAGTGGTGGCTGACAGCGTCTCGCCGCCAGCAGTGACCGAAAAGGAAACGACTGCCCTAGCAAAGGCCGAGCCGTTTTGATCTAAGTGTACTGGCTCATTCGGCAGGCTACCCGACAGAAAGGGCTGCCTTATCTTGACCCGCGCAAGGTCTTGTTTGCCCCACCCCTTATCACCCCCTACATTCCCCACATAGCCCACTCACTCAGGAGCCTACCATGAAACGCATCACTACCACCGACTTCCGCGACTATCGCCGCGACCGCTTCATCGATGCCCAAACCGCCCCCGCCGCCCGGGTTAGATGCGGAAGCGTGGTTGCATCGGTGCATTCAGGTGATCGAGGCGGTGTTATTGGCTGATGCGGTTGAGGTTGACCTTTTGGAGGGCTTGGCTAGTTTCTACAGAGTATGCTGGCGGACGGGAAGCCGCTCTGGCAATAGGAGGAAAGATGAAAACTCTGACCGTTAAAGTTCCCGAAGAGTTAGACGTCAAATTAGGGACCGTTGCAGCACAACGGAATGAGAGTAAATCAGCCCTGATCCGTGCGGCTATTGAGATCCTCGTAGGAGCTGATGAAACACCTATGTCCAACTCGTGCCTAGACCTAGCCAGAGATTTAAGCGGATGCCTTGAGGGAGCCGAAGATCTTTCATATAACAAGAAGCACCTGAGAGGATATGGCCAGTGAGACGTGGTGTCTTGTTGGATACAGGGCCACTCGTTGCCTTTTTAAACCGACGGGACGAGTATCACGAATGGGCGATGGCACAATGGAGTCAGATTGCCCCGCCGATGGCAACCTGCGAGGCGGTACTCTCCGAGGCTTGTTTTCTCTTGAGTCGTATGCATGGCGAAAGTGAGCCAGTTATGGATTTACTACAGCGCAAAATTATCGTCCCCTTTTTTCGCCTCGAAGACCAAATTCAACCTGTTCAAAAACTGCTCAAGAAGTATCGCTCAGTGCCCATGTCTCTGGCCGATGCGTGCCTAGTCAGGATGAGCGAGCTTTATCCAGAAAACCGCGTACTAACGCTGGATAGCGACTTTGGCCTATATCGGAGAAACGGCCGACAGATGATTCCGGCGATCGTGCCGCAGTGACAGCTTCCTGATTTGATCAGATGTCAAAAATCAATGCGGCATCCCAAGTTTGCCCAGCCCATATCACCCCTACATTCCCCACCTAGACCCCACTCAGGAGCCTGCCATGAAACGCATCGCGATCTCCGACTTCCGCGACTACCGCCGCGACCGCTTCATCGACGCCCAAACCACCCCGGCCGCCCGCCTCGCCCCCACCTATTTGATCACCAACGAAATGGGCGTTGACGGCGACATCTGCGAAGAGCTTACCCCCGCCTCCTGTGCAAAAGTCGAGTTCGACATCCCCTCGGCCAAGACCAAAGGAGCCGAGCTGCTCTTTTACGTCAACGCCGACCAAACCACCGCGGACAAACCCATGCGACTCCAAGTCAACGGCCATGTCCTCACGCACCGCCAAGACCGTCAGCGCATGCTCACCGGCGGTTGGGACCGCAAGAAAATCGCCGCCAAGTACCTCAAAAGCGGCCTCAACGAATTCGTCTTCTCGCACAGCGGCGTGTTGCACATCGACCCCTTCCCGGGCGGTCTAGCCGATCCCCCGCCAAGCCGTTCGAGCCGCAGCTTTGACGGCGGCAAAACTTGGCACCAAGGCACCTTGGGCGAAGCCCGCGCCATAGACGGCGAATACCTAGTGCGGCTCCGCATCAAGGGACATCCTCCGCGGGGGACGCTTTGCTCGCCGGTTATCGATCTAGCCGACGAAGACGGCCGCGGCCGCATCGCCCCGCGGCTGGGCATTCGCCGCCTGCACCTGAAAGCGCGAACGCGCCAGCCGCAGGGCACCCAGATACATTTTGAGCTACGCACGGGTTCGACGCCTTCCTTTGATCCGCGCACTTGGACGGCTTGGGAACGATGCGCCGCCTTGCAGTGGCCCGGGCGCTTTGTGCAGTGGCGCGCCATCCTCGAAACCGCTTCGGCCCATAAGACCCCGACGCTCCAAGCGGTCGCCCTCGAAGCCGACATCGAGGAGGACGCCCAAAGCCTCGCGCCCTTTAAGCGAGCAGAATTTGACCAACCCCAGCTCGTGTATAGCTCGTACCCCTTCTCCTATATGGGGCCGCACCCGCACCAAGAGCGGCTGCGCAAACAGTACCGCCTCGACGAGGTCATTGCCGCGGGAAAAACCGAACTCGAACAGCTAGCCCTGTTGCGCGACTGGGTCCACAGCCAGTGGCTGGGCTGGCAATCCGACAAATATCCCCATTGCCCCTCGTGGAACCCCCTAGAGATTCTCGACACCACCAAGGGCGACTGGGGCTTTGGCATGTGTACCCACTACGGAGCGGTGTTCGCCGGCTGCGCCTCGGCCCTAGGGTGGGTGGCTCGGTCGGTCGTCGTCGATCACCACTGCTTGGCCGAGGTCTGGTGCGAAAAATTGCAAAAGTGGATCCTCGAAGACGCCGGGCCGACCCGCGAATTTGACGCCACCTACGAAATGGACGGAGTGCCCATCAACGCCTTGGAACTGCACGAGGCCGCAGCGGACGAGCGGCGCGAAAAGATCACGGCCAACAAGCTGCCGCAAAAGGTCGTCGAACCCATGACCAGCTATATCGATGTGTTTTGCCGCTTCGGCATTCCGCTGCGCAACACGCACCTGCTCTTCGCCGAGCCAGCCGAGCTGCGCCACGGAGCCGGGCAATACCACTGGGATGGCTATCTCTGGTGGTCAGACGACGCCGATCCCCGCTACGCCGAATACTCCTTGCAGACCTCTCGGCCCGCAGACTTCTACTGGTCGGTCAACCAGACGCGGCTCTACCTACAGGTGGTGGAAAAGGCGCGTACTCTGCAAGTCGATCTAGAGCATACCGCGCCCAACTTCTCGCACTTCTTGGTGCGCCAGGATGGCGGCCCGTGGCGCGAGGAGCGCACGGCCCGCTTTGAGTGGACGCTCGCGGCGGGTGAAAACCAGCTCGAAGCGCGGGCGGTCAATGTCTTCGGCAAGAAGGGTCGCATCGCCAAAGCCTATATCGAAGCGTCGTGACGCCTCCCAGCCTGTGAGCACCTCGCCCGCCCTCGCCACCCGCGCCCTGCGCGGTTTCCTTTGGAATGGCAGTGCCTCCCTCATCCAGCTCGGCGTCATGCTGGTGCTCTACAAGCTCTTGCCGCTCGGCGATTTGGGCCATTTTGAGTGGGCACTGGCGCTGGTGATGCTCCTAGCGCTGGTTGGCGACTTGGGGCTGGGCGCGGCCTTGGTCCAGCTGCCGGACGCAGGCGAGGAACACTTTGATGCGGCCTTCTGGACTTGTTTGGGTTGGGGGCTGCTGCTCACCGCCGCGGTCGTCGCTGCAGTCCCTTGGCTGGCGTCCTTTTTGGGGGGCGAAGACCCGCACGCCTTTGGCCGCGTCTTGCGTGCGCTCTGCCTGACGGTCCCTTTCGCCTCATTGGCCGGCCTGTTGCGGGCCAGACTCCAGCGCACCCTCGACTTCCGCGCCGTGGCCCTCTCTGAGCTCGTTTCGGTTGTGACCTTTGCCCTCGCCGTGACGATTCTGCTTTGCTGGCGGCCCGAATTGGGCGTCTTGATCCCGGGCCTCGGCGCGGTCGTGCGCGAACTCGGTCTTTTTAGCAGCCTCGCGCTTTCGGCTCGCTGGCTGCCGCGCCGGCACTTCCAGCCCCAAGCACTGCGCCAACTCCTCGGCTTTGCTCTGAATTTTACGGGGTCGCGCGTGACGACCCTGCTCAACGTCAAGATCGCTTATCTCTTCATCTACCAGCCGCTCGGCGCGACGGCTCAAGCCTATTACAGCTTGGCCGAACGATTGACCTTGCAACCCCTGACTCGGCTGGCTACGACCATCCAGCGCGTCTCTTTCCCGACCTTTTCGACGATCGTAGAAGACGACGCGCTCCTGCGTCGCGGCTATTTGTCCTCGGTACAGGGCTTGGTGCTCGCGCTGGGGCCGGTCCTCGCGGGGCTATTCGTCTTTGCGCCGGAGATTGCCGCCTTGGTCAACGCCGAACCGATGTGGACGGTGCTGCGTCTGTTGGCCACGGCGACGCTTTTGAAGGTAGCTGGATCCTTGGCTGGCTCGATTTTTATGGCCAAAGGCAAGGCCAACTGGTCGTTCTATTGGTCGCTCTTTAGCATGGGAGTGCTGATTCCGGCCCTGTACCTCTATGGCCTGCCGCACGGCGTCGAAGGCGTGGCCCGCGTCATCGCCGCGGCCGCCTTGCTGTTCTTGCTGCTTTCGCAGTGCCTCGTCAACCGCTTGATCGACCTGCCGTTTGCAACGTACCTCGCCGCGCTCAGCCGCCCCGGGCTGGTCGTCGCCGTTGTGTTCGCCGTTCTCCTGTTAGCCCGCCCCCTGCTGCCTTGGTCGCCGCTTGCGGTTCTAGGCACCGGCGCGGTCCTCGCCAGTATCGCGACCTCAGCCGCCCTCTTTCTCTTTGCCCGCGACCTTTGTCGCACCTATTGGGCGAGCCTGCGCGGGGCCTGATTTTGCCTGGGGTGAAAATTGCGTGGGAGGCTGTTTTGGAATATGTTTTGAAGGAACAGTTCTAAAGGAGATTGTGCTATGAACGAAATTCCTACCAATGGACAGACTGGCACCCTGCGCCTCAAGACCGGCTTCGCCGAAATGCTCAAGGGCGGGGTCATCATGGACGTGGTCACCGCCGACCACGCCAAGATCGCCGAAGACGCTGGGGCCGTCTCGGTCATGGCGCTGGAAAGAGTGCCCGCCGACATCCGCGCTGAAGGCGGCGTGTCGCGCATGTCGAGTATTGAGAAGTTGCGCCAGATCATGGACGCGGTCTCCATTCCGGTCATGGCCAAGTGCCGCATCGGCCACTTTGCCGAAGCGCAGATGCTCCAAGCGCTCGGGATCGACTACATCGACGAAAGCGAGGTCCTGACGCCCGCGGACGAGCACTATCACGTCGATAAGTTCGCCTTTGAGGTGCCTTTCGTCTGCGGCTGCCGCAACCTCGGCGAAGCCCTGCGGCGGATTGGCGAGGGCGCGGCCATGATCCGCACCAAGGGCGAGGCGGGGTCGGGCAACATCGTCGAGGCCGTGCGCCACATACGCTCGGTCACCGACGAGATCCGCCGGCTGACAATCCTGCGTCCCGAGCAGCTAATGACCGCGGCCAAGGAACTGGGTGCGCCGTATGAATTGGTCCGCTGGGTCGCCGAGCACGGCAAGCTGCCGGTGCCCAACTTTGCCGCCGGAGGCGTCGCCACCCCCGCCGATGCCTCGCTGATGATGCAGCTCGGTGCCGAGGCCATTTTCGTCGGATCTGGGATCTTTAAGTCCGGCGACCCGGCCATCCGCGCCAAAGCCATCGTCGAGGCCACCACCCACTACGACGACCCAGCGGTCTTGATTCGCGTCTCGGAAAACCTCGGCGAGGCCATGGTCGGCATCAACATCGACACCCTCGAAGAGAAGGACAAACTACAAACCCGCGGCTGGTAAGACGCCGCCAGAGACCAACGAGAATGCCCCGTCTCTGCTCCATCAGAGGCGGGGCATTCTCATGGACGAGCGATGATTGGAATTTTGGGATTGCAGGGCGACTACGCGGCCCACGGCGCGATGCTCAACGCATTGGCGGTGGCATCCCGCGTAATCAAAAAACCCGCGCAGTTGTCCGCGGTGGACGGGCTGATCTTCCCCGGCGGCGAGAGCACGACGCTCATTAAGCTCATGGACGCTTGGGATTTCTGGACGCCGCTGAGGGATTTTGCCGCGGCCGGCAACCCCATTTTTGGCACCTGCGCGGGGATGATCCTGTTGGCCAAAGGCGTCTCCAATCCACCGCAGCAGTCCCTCGGCCTGATCGACATTGACGTCGAGCGCAACAGCTACGGCCGCCAAGTCGATAGCTTCGAGGGGACGGGCGTTTGGGCGGCGGATGGGCCACCGCGCTCCTTGCCGATGATCTTCATCCGCGCCCCTCGCATCGCACGGCTGGGCGACGGAGTCGAGGTGCTGGCGACATGCGGCGACGACGCGGTTGCGGTGCGCCAAGGCTCAGTGCTCGTCGCCTCGTTCCACCCCGAACTGACCAGCGATTTGAGTCTGCATCGCTATTTCGTCGCCATGGTTGGGTAATTCATGGGACCGGCCCTCCGAACAGACAACGGACGGTACGCCGCTTTTTCCTTAACGTCCCACACCTGTACCCTTTTCGCCACACACCAACGCCTCCAATCCCAAGCCGCCCCTCTGAGCCGACGCCGTGGCACGATTTTTGCCAGTTGCGGATACCACCCCACCCGCAACCCAAGGCAAAACCCATGGCCGAATTCGATACCATCGCCAAACATCTCATCCACACCTACCCAACGGACTTCGCCCGATTCGCCCTCCAACAAGACGACATCCAAGTCCACGGCGGCGGCGAGACCGAGCAAAAACGTCATTCCCGTGAAAACGGGAACCACCATCGAAACCCATCGCACCGACAGCCTCATTCGCGTCCACGTCGATGGCGTGGAGGCGTTGGTCCATCACGAGTTTCAAACCACCGACAGCAAACCACCCATGCCCCTCCGCATGGTCGGCTATATCGGACGCGGCATTGAGCAGCACAAGTGCCCGATCTACTCCAACGTCATCTATCTGCGGCCTGACGCCGGCCGGCACGATCCGGGGTATTATCTCCAAGAGCAACCCGGCTACCGGGTGTTGGTGCAATACAAGGTGAGTCGGCTGATTGAGCTCGATGGCCAACGCATACTCGAGGAGGGGCCTTCGGGCTTGCTGCCGTTTGCGCCGTTGATGCAGCCGCCCGCGGGGATAGATGCCGAGGGGTGGTTGCGCCAGTGTGTCAACCGGGCGCAACAGGTGCCGCTAGACGAATCCCGCCAGGCCAATTACTTGGCCAATCTTGCGATATTGAGCGGGTTGGTGTATAACTTAGACACGATTACGACCATCATCGCGGAGGAGACCATGTACGAGTCGTCGGTAGTGCAGTATTTCACGGAAAAGGGCATCAAGCAGGGCATCAAGCAAGGCGGCCGAGAACGCGCCCTTGAAGCTCTGCTCGATGTGCTAGCGATTCGCTTTGAACTAGCTGCGTCGGATCCGTTGGCCGCCCGCATTGGGGCCATTGACGATGTGCAGCACCTCAAGCAGTTGCATCGGGCGGCCATACAGGTCCCCAGCCTCGAAGCCTTTAGACCCCTGTTAGACCAAGCCGAGTAGGGCACCGCGTAGTTTCAGGTATATCCTAACCTGTTCAATCCTTCTACCATCCTTCCCTATCAACCGCCAGCGACGGGCTATGGGCGGCTAGCATACCGTCGTGTACTTAAGGGCGGACAGCATCCCCGGCCCCCGCAAACTCCGCGTTCCAGAGGGTGCGATTCTCTTCGGAAATCCACTGGCCGATATAGATGCGGTCAATGGCGTAGCCGGGCAGATGAATGGCCGCCATACACTGGTCGCCGACCCGGAAGCCGCGCCGGTCGAAATAGAAGTCGAAGTTGTCCGAGCCGTACCGCTGGCGATTGAATGGTAGGTCGGCCGGGTCGGCTGGGATGACGTGCAAAACGAACTTGGCCTGCGGGTCGGCCGGGGCACACGGCTGTTTGACGTAAATCAGCCGGCGTCCGGTGCGGTACACGTTCCAGTCGGCGCGCACCACCGGCTCGCCGGCCTGTTGGATGAGCCCCTGTAGGTAGCGTTGTTTGCAGGCGCGATGCCTTTGTGCCTCGAAGGGTTCGGCTGCCGTTACGCGGAAGACCGCGCCATCGGCCAGTTCGGCCACGGTTTCCACGCCGGGCAGGCAGCGGATGTCCAAGGCGTCGCGAGCGTAATGAGGGTTTGGTCTTTCATGTAGGAGCCAAACGATAGGCCCGCCGACGCCCTTCTTGGTCTTCCGCATTATGCGCGGTATCACTTTCTGAATCGAAAGATAAGATGGGATATAGATATACAGGTGCTTTCTCGGGGCGTTGCTCCGATCCCAAAACCAAGTAGCGGAGGGGTAGTTGCTGAAAACCTTGCTATCGCTCAGGTGGGTCCTGATGTACTTCAGGGTCTCAGAATGGTGCCAATAGGCGACGTTGGGGTTGTAGTTGTACGTCTCTTTTTTGATCCCGGACTCCATGCTCTGGCGGGTAATGCGGAGGTTTTTGTACGCCGAGAGGCTGACGTGGGCGAGGGCACCTAGCAAGACGAGGGACGCCAGCCCCCACTTAGCCACGGCCCTCCGACCCGCCGCCTCGATGGACAGGAATCGGTCCAGCAGCAACGCCGCGGCCAACAGCAACGGTACATACACCGGCAGCAGGTAGCGGCTGTCGATGCCTCCAGGAACTATGAAGGGCATCACAGCGGCCATGAATCCGAGGTAAATCAAGGCAAACACCCCGAAAGGGAGTGCCGGCCCCAACCCCAAGTACGGCAACGCCCTCCGATCCTTTTCCCCGCCATCCTGCCCGCCCATACCTACGCTGCGACCTGCCACCCCGACGACCGCCCCCGCTACCACCACCAGTCCGGCCGCTATCCACAGGAGATAACCAAACCCGTCCAGTTCGTTTGAGGGGACGACCCACTCGCGGAACACCTCGCCGATCTGGCACAGCCCAGTGGATAGAGACTGCCCGGACGCACCGTGCCTCTTAATCGGAGTCCCGGAGATCGTCCAGTTGAGCGTCAGCACTACCGCGAGGGGCAAGGATGAGACAGCCCCAAATACGATGGTGTCTTTCAACCGGGCGGCCAGCGGCGGGGTGCGACGCACCAGTAGCATGAGGACGCCGACGCCGACCAGCACCACGCCCACATAGCGGGTCCCCGTGGCCAGCGCGGTAAAAACCGCCATCCACAGCAGGAGCGTCCTTCCGCCGCGATGGAGGAAGGACGCCAATTGGATCAAGGCGAGGAGCGTAAACAGGACGAAGAGAGGTTCGGTCATGATGCTCGCCGCAAACTCGCTCAAGGGCAGGGAAGCCGCGAGGGTTGCGGTGGCCGCCTGCGACAGCCCCTGCGACCGGAGATTCGAGTGCAGCCAGCACCCCGCGACGAGGATGGTCAGCCCGAAGGCGGTGGCGTTGATCCACCGACCCACCGCAAACGGCTCGAGGCCAAGCCAACCGCCGGCCGCTAGCAGCAGGGGGAACAAGGGCGGCCACTTCACTAGCGGTCTGCCCGTGAAATCCCGCCAGCCCTCTCCCGCGAGGAAGTTTATGGCTGTGGACAGGTAATTTGCAGAGTCCGGGGTGACCTCGGCGCCGTAGGTGGAGGTGCGGACGAGGATGTGGGCGGCGCCCAGCCCGGCGAGGACAGCACCCCCCCCCCAACTTCATAAATTTAGTAAAAACAATCACTTACGTTATTTATTTCTTCATCGCTGGTCAGAGTGCGTCCCGGCCTTTTTTTATCAGCGTACTACACGACACTCGCCTCCAGCCTGCCAAAAATCGAGGCATCTTGCCCTCACCCCCGCACACCGGACTCTAACGCAGGTGTCGTGTACTTAGGCGAGCGACCGTAAAGTCATAGATTTATAGAGAAATGGCAACATCATCTCGAAAGGAGCTGTCCATGATCGTCGATACCCACGTGCATATCTGGGAAATGTCCGAAAAATATCCCGTCGGCCCCACCGCTCCGAATTGGACCTCCAAGCCGGACGAACCCGCCACCGCCGACGAGCTGATTGAGGACATGGACCAAAACGGCGTTGACCGCAGCGTCCTAGTGCAGACTAGCTGGTCCACTTGGGACAACGGCTATATCGCCGATTCGCAGGCCCGCTTTCCCGACCGCTTTATCGGCCACGGCATGCTCGACCCACAACATGCGGACAACGCCGAGCAGGCCCGCTACTGGCTGGAGGAACGCGGCTTGGTCGGCTTTCGCTTCCATCCCATGTACTACCCGGGCGAGAAAGTCCTGACCACGCCCCAGAATCGTCCCCTGTGGGAAGCCCTCGCCGCAATGGGCGCTGTTATCCAGTTCCACTTCAATGCCGCTTGCGCCGATCAAGTAGCTGAAATCGCCCGCCGCCACCCGCAGATGCCCCTGCTGTTGGACCATCTAGGCTATCCCAACCTCGACGAGCCGCCCGAGGCTTTTCAGCCCGTCGTCGAACTGGCTGGCTTTGACAACGTGGCCGTGAAAATATCGGATGTCCACGGCCGCTCGCGGGAAAACTTCCCATATCCCGATGTGCATCCTTTTATCCAACGCCTACACCGCGCCTTTGGGGCCGAGCGCATGCTGTGGGGCACTGGTTATCCGGGGCATCATCGCACCAAGCACAACTGGCCGACCTTGGCCGAGGAGTTGCGCCTAGTGCGAGAGGGTTTTGGCTTTCTCAGCCCGCGGGAAAAGGATCAGCTGCTAGGGGGTACGGCCGCTCGGATATGGGGACTGACCTAACCTCTGCAAATTTGCAAGGCTTGAACCTCACGGCTGCTGCGCGCCATTCGTCTCGACGTACACCGAAAACAGCGACTGCGAACAGGTTATGAACAGCCTGTTCTTTTTCGCGCCGCCGAAGCAGAGGTTGGCGCAGGGCGCCGGCAAGTGGATCTTGCCGATCAAGGTGCCGTCCGGGGCAAAACAATGCACGCCGTCGTAGCCTTCGCCTCCCCAGCAAGCTCCCGACCACAAGTTGCCATCCACATCGGTGCGGATACCGTCCGACGAGCCGGGCTCCATGTCGGCGAAGACGCGCCCGTTTGCGATGCGGTCGCCGCGGACGTCGAAAACGCGGATGTGGGTGGGGTGTTCGGGGCTGTCGGAGCGCCCGGTATCGACGATGTAAAGCAGCGACTCATCCGGGCTGAAGCAGAGGCCGTTTGGCCGCTGAAAGTCGCCTGCCACCACCGCTGCTTCCCCGGTGTCCGGGTCGAGACGGTACACGTTGGCGGCATTCTCGAATTCATCCCGATGCCCCTCGTAATCCAAGAGAATGCCGTAACCGGGGTCCGTGAACCAAATCGATCCATCCGACTTCACTGCGATGTCGTTGGGGGCATTCAACGGCTTGCCCTCGAATTGGTCTATCAACACGGTGATCGAACCGTCGTATTCCGTGCGGGTGACTCGGCGCGCGTCGTGTTCGCACGACACCAAGCGCCCTTGGCGGTCGCGGGTGTTGCCGTTGGTGTTGTTCGCTGGCTGGCGGAAGACGGAGACCGCCCCGGTCTCTTCTTCCCACTTGAGGATGCGGTTGTTGGGTATGTCGCTGAACAGCAGATAGCGACCGTCGCCAAACCACACCGGACCTTCGAGCCAGCGCCCGCCGGTCCAGAGCATTTCGAGGGCGGCATTGGCCAGCTTGTACTTTGCGAAGCGCTCGTCGAGCACCTCAATGCGGCGGTCTGGATACCTCACAAGTTCCATAAATTTCGCCCCTCCTCGCGGCTTGGTGAATGTGGACGGGAGACACGAGGCTGGCCCCTCGCGTCACTCGGCGGTATCCAAATGCCGCTGAAATCCCTCGAAATCGGCTGCTTGCACCGCCGTGCGATGCAACTGCTTGAGCCGGTGCAAATCGTGAATCGCGGCAATGCGGGCAGCCAACGAATGGGCGGAGGCCGCCCCAAAGCGAATCTCCAACACGTCGAGAATATCTTCAACGGCGCGGTTGCGGCCCCCCTGCTCAATGCCCTGCTCAATGCCCTGCTCAATGCCTTGCTCAATGCCCTGCTCAATGCCCTGCTCAATGCCCTGCTGGGTGAGATGTTGAGCAAAGGATGATTCGCGCATGATCGCGTCCATAAGACCCTCCTGAGAAATAATGCGCTGAATGGTGGTCCACTCGTAAGCCAACCCACTCAGTATCGCCAAGCCGCCCAAAAAGTCAACCTTGACGGCCGGATCCAATGGCATCGCCTGGGTCGCCTGTAGAGTGCTATTCAAAAGCGGATGGTAAAACGGGTCGGCTCGTCTGGAGGGCTTTCGAGGGAAAAGGCAAAACCGTGCCGGCTCAAAATCTCTTGGATCAACGTCAGGCCGAGGCCCCGCCGGTTTTCCTTGGTGCTGAAAAACGGAGTGAACAGGCTCTCGGCTACTTCCGGGGCGATCCCCGCGCCCGTATCCTCCACCACGGCAAAGGGCCGGTCTTGGAGCGTTCCGAGGCGAATGGTGATCCGGCCGTTTTCGCCAATGGCTTCCACTGAATTTTTTAAGATGTTGACAAACACCTGCTCCATCTGGTTTTCGTCCATGGCGATGAGTCCCAAGTCTGCCTGAATATCCCAATCCCACTCGATGTTGCAGCGCTCGCACTCGGCGCGCATTAACAGGGCGATGTCGCGCAACAGGGCTTCTAGATCCACGGGCTGCACGTGCGGCGCCGGTAGTTTGATCACCTCGGCAAAGCTACGCATGAAGGCACTGAGATGATCGATGCGGCCGATGGCCACCTGTAGGGCGTTCTCAAAATCGCCGCGGTCGGCCTCCCGCAACTGCCCTTTGTAGTTGAAGCAGGAGTGCAGCAGGGAATGGACCGCCCCGGTTGAATTGTTCACCTCGTGTGCCAGCAGGCGGATAACTTTCTCGTAGGCCGCTTTCTCCGAAAGGCGCAACTCCTCGGTCAATTCCTCCATGAGGATAAAGCTGCGCGGGAATCCGCGGTCCAAAAACTGCGCCTTGTGGCAGCGCACCCGCTGCCCTTGCAGCGGCAACACCTGCGACTCGCCAACGGTCAAGGCGTGTAGGGTTTGGGCGAATGCCGTTCCCAGCTCGTCCAATGACTGGCCGAGCACCGCGCTTTCGGCCAGCCCCAACAGGCGGCTGGCGCTGGGATTGACTAGGGCGACTTTGTCGTCGAAGTCGAGGGTGATGATGCCCGACGGCGAGGCCGTCAGGATCTTGTCCATGAAGTAGTGCTGTTCCTGCAGCCGCGTGCGCTCCTCGCGCAATTGGTCAATCATGCGGTTGTACACGCGCACGAGCTGATCCATTTCCGGCTGGCCTACTTCGACGAACTTGCTGGTGAAATCGCGCTCGCCGATGAGTTCGGCACCTGTGCGGATTAGATCGAGCGGCACCCAAAAATGCTGGATCAGGCGCACGCCGACCACAAAAGACAGGACGAAGAATAGTTCGAGCCCCAATAGATAGGGCTTCTCCGCTCTCAACAGGTATCCAGCAAGCCCAGCGAATACGAGGTGAATACC
Source organism: Candidatus Latescibacterota bacterium (assembly GCA_965242865.1). GTDB lineage: Bacteria > Latescibacterota > UBA2968 > UBA8231 > UBA8231. Next base: position 282,274 of record CBDETK010000013.1, on the reverse strand, counting down.
GATCAGGTAGAGGATGAGTTTGGAGCGCAGGCTCAAGGGTCGATTCCGTATTTCTCAAAGCGGCGGTACAGTGCCGCTCGGCTCAAGCCCAAAGCCTGAGCTACCCGACTGATGTTGCCCTTGTAGTATTCCATGCACTGGGCGATCATCGACCGTTCTAGCTCGTCGAGCGTCATGGTGCCTGGGGCCGGTAGGTCGCCCGGCTCGCTTTGGCCTTCCTCGGGCTGCATCGCCAAGGCCGCGGAAAAGTCGTCGATGCCCAAGACGCGGCTGGAGCTCATCAAGGCGGTCCGCTCGACGAGTTGCTTTAGCTGGCGGATGTTGCCCGGCCACGGCAGGGTTTGCAGCCAGCTCAGGGCTGCGGCGTCGATTTCTAAGGCCCGGCGGTAGGCTTGGGCCGCGCCTAGCGCAAAGTGGTGCGCCAACAGCGGGATGTCCTCCGGCCGTTGGCGCAGGGGCGGCAGGTGCAGGACGATGAGGTTGAGGCGATAGAGTAAATCCTCGCGGAAGGCCCCGGACTCGACCAATTCCAGCAGATTTTGATTCGTCGCCGAAATCACCCGCACATCTACCGAACGGGTCTTGCTCGACCCCAGCACTTCATAGGTTCGATCCTGCAACACGCGCAAGAGCTTGACTTGGCCGCTCGGGGCCAGATCGCCGATCTCGTCGAGGAAGATGGTGCCGCCATCGGCTAACCCAAAGCGGCCCGTGCGGTTCTGCCGTGCGTCGGTAAAGGCCCCCTTTACGTGCCCGAACATCTCGCTGTCGAACAGGGTGGAGGAAATGCCGCCGAGGTTCACTTTGACAAAGGGCTGCTGCTGTCGGCTGCTGTTGCGGAAGAGGGCTTGGGCGACTTCGTCTTTGCCGGTGCCGCTCTCGCCGGTGATCAGCACTGAAGCCTCGGTGGGCGCGACGCGGCTTACCACTTCGAGCACTTTGAGCAGTTGGGGGGCCGTGCCGATGATGTTGGCGAAGTCGCCTTGGCGGTCCAGTTCCTCGCGCGTGATGGTGCGCTCAGTGGCTGGGGTGGCCGCGGCCAAGCTCAGCGTTGTTTTTACCGTCTGTAGGAGTTGCTTGTTGGCCCAAGGTTTGGTGACAAAATCCGCGGCACCGGCCTTAATGCCCTGCACGGCCAGCTCAATGGACCCCCAAGCCGTCATCAAAATGACCGGCACCTTGGCCCACCGCTGCTTGATCTCCCGCAACAATTCCATCCCCTCCTCGCCGCTGGTCCGGCGCGTGAAGTTCATGTCCTGCAAAACCAACTCGCACCCGCCGCGCTCCAGCCATTCGAGGGCCTCTGCTGGGGACGCGGCTGTCGCGGTCTGGTAGCCGGCCTGCTTGAGCAGCAGGGACAGCGACGTGGTCACGGAAATATCGTCATCGACAACTAGGATCATCGCTTGGTCCTATTCTCGGTTTATGGCAATTCGCTGGGCGTAACAGGTTTTAGCTCGGGCATATTCTTCGCTCCTAATGGTAGTCAACGATCTCCTTACTCTACAGTAAGTGCTCCTCCCAAATCAAAGCGCGCCAAACTCAACCCCACACTCCAGCCGGGCTGGTCCAAGCGTCGGGTAAAATCGAGGCGCAGCAGATGGTATAACATGAGCGAGACCCCCACCTCATGGCGGAAACTCTCCTCGTAGCGGGGATCGTACCCCAATTCGGCTCGCTGCTCTGGGTTGATCCACGTCCGCCCCGAAGCCCCGTGGACCACCAGCCCAGTGCCTCGCATGGCCCAATCCCATAGCCCCAATAGCTCGAAGGGCGTAGTCTTGAAGTTGTGCTCCCAGTACAGAGCCGCGTAGTGTTGCCCCTCTAATGGATGGCCGCGCACCGTGCGGAAAGCACCAAACGGAGAGAAAAAGCCCATGCTGGCCTCCAAGGATCCAAAGCGCTGCACGGGCACATCGCCGATTGAGTACCCCGCCACGAGTCGCACATCGAGCGCGTTAGGCGTGATGCGGCGCTTGAGGAAGGTCTTGAAATGGCCGTCCAAGGCCAAGCGCAAGCGGGTAAAGGAAAAGTCGCTGCCCAGTCCGGTATTACTGTGCTCCACCCCCACGGCGACCCGTTGATTGGCCGTCATTCCAAAAGGCTGGTACGGCTCGCCCCATTCGAGGCCGGCCTCTACCGAGCGCAGCTGACCTTCCGCAATCGCCGGGTTGGGCCGTGGCCGCCAGTCCCGATTCAACAGACTGAAAGAACTCGTCTCCTGCAGCGAAGAGTGCTCCTCGTGGTTAAAGCCTACTTTCAAGCCGACTTGACTCGGGAGGGAAAGGTGGAGCCGCACTCGCAACCTTTCGTTCCAGTAATAATCGAAATAGTCGTCTAGGCCCAACAGGAACTGGCCGCTGTTGAGCAAAAGGGGGTAGCTGTCTGAAGGAGTGCGCGGCAGCGGCCCTCGCCCGTACTCCAGAACCGCCCTACCCGCTGTCCCCTGCCAGCCGACCCGCCCCCGATAGGACCAGCGCTTCAGACCAACGTTGTATCCGGCAGCCGCACCGCCCTCCAGCCCGCCGCCCAGCCCCCGGCTCCCCTCCAGCCCCAGATGCGCCCCACCCACCCGGTCGTATCGCAAAACGGGCTTTAACCCGATAGATCCCAACCAGCGCGACGACTCCGCCCTCTCCTCCGTCTCTTCATCTGTTTGCTCCGTTTGCTCCTTCACCAATAAACGGGCCAGGAAGCCTGTCGGCTGGAAAGCCTGTTCAAACCGCATGGTGCTGTCGATCGTCGCATAAGCGGCTTGTTCCCGGGCCGACAGGGGCACTTTGTCGGCTAGCCGGGCAAAGGAACTGTCCTGGGCCACGGCCAGCGAATCGACCCGCAGAACCTCATCGCTGGCATAGAGCGTGTCGGGCATATCGACATTGACTTGGTAATCGCTCAGCCGCGTCACCGCGTTGTACTTCATCGCGGGAAAGTGCAGCCCCACCATGCTAATTTTTATCGACATGGAGGTTCGGTAATCAACCGGCAGCCACACCTGTCCGGCAAAGCCGCGGAACTGTTGTTGGTAGGCGAAATCTATATGCTCAATTAGGGGCAGGGGAATGGCCGAGGTCGCGGTCGCCCGGCTGGGTGCCAGCTCTACTTCAAGCAAGGCGAAATCCTCGTCCAGCACTGAGACGCGGCCGACAAAAGCGGCTTGCAGCTTGTTTTTTGGCTCAACCGAGATGTCGAATACTACCTGATCGTCCAAATAGCGCTGGCCGATCAAGCGGAAGCGGTAGTGCTTGAGGGCGTCGGGATGGGTCGGCCCGATCAGGGTGTGGCCGATAAAGGGGATATCGTCGTCGTAGAAATTCGCAAACCCCGCAAAGGCCGAGATGTATCCTTCTTGGGCAGCCAAATTTTGGGTCACACGCCTCGACTTGACCACTTCGCGCAATCCCCGCTCGCGCTCCCAATAAATTTCCGAGGCCAATTCGCCGATCGAGACGATGCCTTCTTCGTTTTCCAAAACGCGCCGGGCATAGGCTTGTGCCTGATAGCTGGCCAAGCTGGGCCGCCACGCTTGTTTGCGGCGGATGACTTGGCGCATGATACCCTCCGCTGAGGTTTCGGTCGTCACCACGATGGGGTCGAGCAGAAAGGGCACGGGCGTCAGGGCGAAATCGACCCGCTCCGCAGGGGCGGTCAACGCGCTGTCTTGGGAGACATAGCCGATGTAACTCACTTTCAGCGTCGCCGGTAACTGCTGCACCTTGAGCGAGTACTCGCCCTCGTCGTTAGCTATGGTTCCGCGATAGGTGCCGGCTAGCTGGACGGTAGCCGCTGGCAGGGGCTGCCCGGTAGCCGCGTCGAGGACAGTGCCGCGCACCAACCACGGCTGGGCGTGGATTGCAGGGGTGGCCCATAAGAAAGCCACAATGGCCATCGTCAGAAGCAAGTTCGCGTTAATCCTTTTGCAGTCCATAACACCCCAGTTCATTTGTGGTGCAGCACCTGTGACGGAAACGAATAGCTCCGGTGTTTATTACACGACACCAGCCCTCCGCCTTCCCAAGGATCGAGGGCAAGATGCCCTCGATCCCGGGCGCAACGGGAACACCAGAAAAGGCGGACGCAAAGCAAGTGAATGCTTTTGGAAAGCTCAAAGCTCGTTCAACAGCGAGCCGATGACCGCGTCCAGCCGGTCCGTGGTATCAGGACTGTAACCAAGGACATCGTAGGCGACTTTCCCTGTGCGGTCTATGATTACATGACGCGGATACGCTTGGCCGAAAATATGCACGGCCTCGTCGTCCGCCAAAGCGATGTCGTAAGTGAACGGATGCTTCTGTAGAAACGGCGTCAACTCCGCCATTTCATTGTCGGCGATGGCGAGGAACTCGACGTCGTGACCGGCGTACTTCTCGACCAGTTCGTTGAGCTCGGGAATCTCCGTGATGCAAGGCGGACAGAAGGTTTGCCACCAGTTGATGACTACGGGCTTACCGCGCAGGGCCGTCAGGTCGATAGTGCTGCTATCGAGCCGAGTAACAGCGACATTCGGCAGCTCAAAGCCCACGGCGAGGGCGACCGTTTGCTCGCTAGGCTCGATCACCAACGGATCGCCCGTCGCCGATACGTGGGTCAGTTTGTACGCCCGACCGTCGATCAAGAAGGGTTCGTTGACCCCGAAAGCCTCATCCTCCAGCAACTCGGTTTGGCCGTATAGGGAAGTCAGGAATACGCCATCCCCGTCGCGGTCAATCATGAGCTCATGAAAAGCCTGTCCAAGTGAGTCGGCGGGTATGGAGTAGGTGCCGAAACGCGGATCTCTCACTAGGGCTATGGCATAGCGTTGGCCGCCAATGTCGGCTTCGCCCAGCCGCAGTTCGAGATTGCGGTGCAGCACGGCATTGTATTTTCCCCGATTGATCAAGAGTTCAACCTCAAACTCAGGCACTTGGCCAGCCGCGGGCACGGTCATCTCAGTGTACAGAGCCTCATCTCGAATGCGCTCGAAAAAGTCGCTAGTGATCTGGAGTTGCTGCGGCTGTGCAGTGGAGTCGGCAACAACAAAGGCAATGTCCTGCCCGTCGCTATCCTGTCCCACGATGACAATCGGCTCCACCGACGAATCGCAAAACGACAGGCGGGTGTGCAGCGGCTCGTGGATGTCCAGCTCGGCAATTGACGGAATCTCGGGCAAGCCTTTTCTCAACAACTTGCCGGTCAGAGCGCGACTCAGAGAAGGCTGAAAGAGGTGCTCTACGGAATCCTCGCGCACGGATTCCATGGTTACCGCGATACGCTCCGCGTTGGCCTGTCCGCAGCAAAACGCAGCGGCGACGATGGCGATGATGGCGATGATCGGTTTCATGGTATCCTCCTATGGGATGAGGGTGCGTTTGAGTGTATTCATTCGTGGCGCAGGGCTTCAACCGGCCGGACCCGGCAGGCCAGCCGCCCGGGATACAGGCTGGACGCGACGATGAGACCGTAAATCACCAGTGCCGCAACGGCGCAACTGAGCGCGTATATCCCTTTAGAGTACAGGGTCAGCCCCATCAGCGGGAGCTGCACGACGAGCAGCAGACCAGCGGCGACGCCGATGCTGGCGACCACCGCGATCTCGCCGGTCAACTGGGCGTAGATACTGGCCGCCGACCCCCCCAAGGCCCTTCTCAGGCCGATCTCCTCGGTTCTCAGGGTCGTCTGCTGCCACAGCACGCCGCTCAACGACAAAGCCACCATGCCCAAAACCAGCATTGAGACGACCCCGAGGGCGAACAAGGGCACTAGGGTCAACTTGAACGACGAGGCGCGGTGCTCGGCCAAGGTCTTAATCTCAACTTGGTATCCCGGCGCCATGGCCTTGAGCCGTTTGTCAATTTGCTCTTGGGCCGCTAAGGGCGTCCCGGGGCGCACGTGGACCAGAAAATTGCCGCGCTCTTCCCCCGCGCTCAGGCGACTGAACAAGAAGAGATAGTGGCCAGAAAGTTCTCCGTTGCGCCGGTAGTCGGAGACCACCCCGACGACCCGGCCGTCGCCGTCGGCACCGCCCCACTGTTCGACCCGCTGGCCGATGGGATCTTCGCGGCCAAAGAGCGCTTGGCTGAGCGGCTGGGTTATCACGAGGGGCTCCCAGTTGAGAGCCGCGTCCTCCGCGCCAAACCACCGCCCGCGGACCACATCGAGCCCGAGTGTCTGGTGGAACTCGTCCGAAACCCCGCCCGTAGCCACCATTTGCCCGCCAACGGCAAAGGGATACATGTGCATGGAGAGATAGGGGATTGCGCCGGGGTGCGACGCGGCGACCGACTCAACCCAGTCGAATTCCTCCAAGGCCAGATAGACCTGTCGGCGACTGGGGGCTTCGGCCTCGTCGTCCGATGGCCTCGCCTCATCCGGCCTAAAGCCCACGACCCACCTGTTTTCGGGGGAAAACCCGAGGGGCCGCCAGTAATTGCCGATTCGGTCTATGGCGAGGGAGGCCGTGATAAAAACGAGCAAAAAAGAAATGAATATCTGGAAGGCGGTTAGGGCGTTGGCCTTTTTGCGGTTCCAGACGAGCATGCACAGATGGCGTATCATTGCTTCCTCCTTCTGAGGGCCTCTACGATGTGTAAGCGCGACATTTTCCACGCCGGATAGACGCCAGAAATCAGGCCGAAGCCTAGGCTCATCCCCAAGCCGTAGAGGAAGATGCGGTGGTTCAGGTGGAATTTGGCGTATTGCACGATGTCGCTGGCCCCCAGCGCTTGCAGGACGAAAAAGGTAAGGACCAGCCCCAAGGCACCGCCCAAGAGCGTCAGAATGACGTTTTCCACCACGAATTGCCCCACCAAGATGAGCGAGGACCCGCCGAATGCCTTGCGGACGCCGATCTCAGAAGCGCGCTCCAAGATGCGGGTGACGTTGATGTTGACCAAGCTGACCACCGGCAAGAGCATGAAGATCAACGCCAGAGCGCCGATCAGCGGGGTCACCACATCGGTGCTTGGTGAACCTGTACCGAAGGCGAACAGGAGATCCAAAGTCGATTCAAGCAGCGTTGTAGGGCCACCGGTGACGCGGTTGATTTGGTCGGGATTGGGGTATTCGACCCGGGTGAGCACATCGGCGAATTCCGCTTTGATGAGCGGCAGTTCGGCCGCACTGTGCGCCAAGATCAGTGCCTGAAAGTAACCGTATAGCGAATCGTACCGCCGGTACGCGTCCGTTTCTTGGGCGGTGACCGGCACCCAAATATCGGCAAAGGGCACTATGCGAAATGCCGGCACGTTGGACACGACCCCCACCACGCGAAAGGGGCGTCCCTTGAGCTCGATGTACTTCCCCACCGCTTGCTCGCTCCCGAAGAACACCCGGCGCGTCGCCTCGTTGATCACGGCCACCGGCTGGGCCGCCGCCACCTCCTGTTCTGTATAGGGGCGGCCGGCGAGAAAGTCGAATTCGAGGACCTCCCAGAACGCCCCGTCCGTGTACTTGGTCTTGGACTCGATCTTTTCGCCGTTGCGGAACGTCGTTGCCGTAGAGAAGCCGGACGCGGAAATGGACACCTTTTCCGCATGAGCCAGCGAGGACGCGGACACGTATCGCTCCAAAAAGGCGTAACTGGGTCCTTGGATGCGATAGCTTTTCTCCGGGCCTTCCCATTTCAGCGATCGCAGGATGAGCGTGCGGTCCGCCCGAGTTTCCGGGGGGAAGGAGCCAAAGATGTGGTCGAACAAGGCCGTCGCCACCATCAGCACCATGAGCGTGAAGCTGATGGTAAAGAGGCTGATGGCGGTAAAGCCCTTGCGTCGCAACAGGACCTTGAGGGCCATTTTGATGTAGTTCTTTAGCATGATCGTCTCCCGCGTAACGAGGAAATAGGGTTATTCGTAGTGCAGGGCCTCTGCGGGCCGCACCTTGGCGGCCAACCAGCTCGGATAGAGGCCGCACAGCAGCACCAGCAGATAGAGCATGAGGGCCGTCGCCCCTACGCCGCTGGCGAGGACATGGGCCGGGATCTGGCTTTCGAGCAGTACGCCGAGCAGATCAAATTGGACGATGGGCACGCTGCCCAAGGCGATGGCCACGGTCGCCAGTACGGCTAATTCGCCGAGGAACAGGCCGTAGATGGTGCCCCCGACAGCCCCCACCGCCCGGCGGACGCCGATCTCGGCGGTGCGGCGGCGCACGTTTTGCCACATTATGCCGGTCAGGCCCAAGACCACCGCGAACATCAGCAGGCCACTGAGTGCGGCCGCGCGATGCAGAAAGGAGACCCGCCGACCTTGGCTCTCGGCCTGTATGTCCGCGAGCGAGCGCACGTCAAAGCGCATGTTCTGGTCTGCTGGCACGACCGCCCGCACTCGGGCGCTGAGTTTTTCGCCGAAATCCGGCTTGGCCCCCAACGGGGTTTTTACGAGGAGCTGAAAGTCGCTGGACAGCTTGGGGCTATTGCGTTGTTCTCGGGGCCAGAAGAAAAAGAGCAGGCCCGGCACCTCGCTCTCTGAGGCCCCGTATTTTCCGTAGTAGAAACAATTTTCCACGACCCCTACGACGCGCAACTCGAGCAGAGGCGACGCGGCCATATTCATCACCAAATAGCTGCCAGCATTCGCAGCAGGCTGGATGACCTCGCCCAGCGGGTCGCGGTCGCCAAAGAGGGCGCGACTGAGCCGCCGGTCGAGGACGACGGGATGCGAAGTGCCCGCTAGGGCCTCGTCCTCGGGCGCGAACCAACGCCCGCTGTGCAGTCGCAGCCCCAAGGTTTCCAACCCCTCCTCGGCGAGGACGACCGAAGTCATGCCGTTCCACACGCCGACACGGCGGCTGAACGGCGAGTGCCCGGCGAGGGCGACGGACTCGACTGCATCGAGGGCTTGAATTTCTCGCTCGACCAATTGGATGGTGCGCTCTAAGGTGGACTCCTGCTCTGGGTCGGCCTTGTACATCCAATTGTGCCGACCCAAGTTGACCACCCACACGTCCTCGTACTCAAAGCCCAGCGGCTCTGCGTTCTCGATCGCGAACAACACCCAGCCGACGCCCATGGGGGCCACGACCAAAAAAACCAGCGTCAGTTCGCCGATCAGCAACAAGTTGGTTCGCCGTCGGTTCCACACCAAGCGGCACAGGTGAGCAATCATATTCGCCTCCCGGTCAGGGCCTGTACGGGGTGTAGGTGCGCCATTTTGTAGGCCGGATACGCGCCGGACAGCGCACCGAAAAACGCGGCGATCAGCGTGCTATAAGCGAAGGTGCGGAGCAAGAGCAGGACATTGAGGTTGTGCGGTTCAGCGAGTGCCCAGAACCCCCAGCTAACCGGCAGGACCAGCAGCGCCCCCACGAGCGTCAGCAGCACATTTTCGACGATGAACTGCCCGACGAGCACCCGGGACGAGCCGCCGAATGCCTTGCGGACGCCGATCTCGGCGGCGCGCTCCTCAATGCGGCTGATGTTGATGTTGACCAAGTGCAGCACCGGCAGCAGCAGGACCAGCAGCACGACGCCGGCCGCGATGAGCACCTTCCGCAGCACGAGGCCGACGAGGGCGGACCGCCAGTCGGTCCCGGCCGCGGCGAGTTCCTTCCAGTCGCGGTCGATCATCCACTCCTCAAGGGCCGTGACGAGCAGGGCTCCTTTTAGAATCTGGCCTTCTGTTGGCTCTACCTGCGACAGGGCGACCGCAAATTCTGCCCTGACGCGCTCTAGGTCCTCTCGCTGCCGCGCCAGCACCGCGGCCCTAAAGCGGTTGTCCTCCATCAGCGTCTCTACCGTCCGGCCCGTCGTCAGCGGCACCCAAGCATCGGCCCTGAACCACCCCCTCGTCGTCGTGCTGCGGCTAAGGGCGACTACGCCGACGACGCGATGCGGCTGCCCGTCAATCGGCACCCTCTTTCCCACGACCTCGCTCGACCCGAAGAACCGCTTGGCAAAGCGGTCCGCAATGACGGCGACAAAATCGCCGGCTTCGACTTCGATTGCGGTGTAGGGCTGGCCTTGGAGGAAGTCAAAGCGGAAGACCTCCCAGAACGCGGCGTCGGTCGCTAGTACGCGCAAGCCGGTCTCCTCGGCCCCTCCGTGCAAGCCCCGGGATGCTGGATACCGACCGAAGATCGTCGCGTTCTCCGCAGTTTCGAGCGTCCGCACATAGCGGTCCAAAAAGGCGTACCGAGGCCCGGTCGGAAATAAATGGGAGCGTCCGTGGGCCGTCTGCTCCACCACCACCGTTGAGAGGTGGAGGGTGCGGTCGTTGTGGACCTCGGGCGGCGCGTTCCCGATGGCTCGCCCCATTTCCATATCGAGGATCATCGTCGCCGTAATCGCCAAGACCAAGGTGGCGCATATCCCGAGCAGGTTGACGGCGGTGAAAAACTTGTGCCGCCAAAAGACCTTGAGGGCGATTTTCGCGTAGTTCTTCAGCATGATCGGCCTCACTGGACCTGACGCCCGTCGAAGAGCCGCACCGTGCGCTGGGTGCGGTCGGCCAAGCGCTGGTCGTGCGTCACCATGACGATGGTGGTGCCCTCTTCGTTGAGCTGGTGCATGATGCCCATGATTTCGTCGCCCATCTGGCTGTCCAAATTGCCCGTTGGCTCGTCGGCCAACAGGATGTGCGGCTGGGCGACAATGGCCCGGGCGACCGCCACGCGCTGCTGCTGCCCGCCCGACAGTTGGGCCGGAAAGTGCCGCACCCGCGAACTCAGCCCGACCCGCTCCAGCGCGGCCAGCGCCATTGCGCGCCGCTCCTTGCCGGACAGCCCGCGGCGATAGAGCAGGGGAATCTCCACGTTATCGACCGCGTTCAAATCGGCGATCAGGTGGAAGGTCTGGAAGATGAAGCCTACTTCCTCGTTGCGGATGCGCGCCAAGTAGCGGTCGGCGTAGGAATGGATGGGGCGTCCGTTCAGGCTCAGGTCGCCAGCGGTCGGCTCGTCGAGGAGGCCGATGACGTTGAGCAGGGTGCTCTTGCCCGAACCGGATGGCCCCATCACCGAAATGAACTCCCCCTCGTCAACCGCGAAGTTGATATTGCTCAAGGCGAGGGTCTCGACTTGCTCGGTGCGGTACACCTTTTCAATGCCTCTGAGTTCGATCATGGCTGTCTCCTTTGGTTGATCTGGACTTCGTCCAAGTGCAAATAGTCTTTCACGTCCGAGATGATGACCTCGTCGCCTTCGAGTACCCCCTCCTCCACCTCGTAGTACTCAAAATTGGCAAGGCCAATCCGCACCTCGGTCTTCACGGCGGTGTGGCCGCGCACCACAAAGACTTCGTGCAGGCCCGACCGCCCGTTGATGGCCGGCCCCCGCTTGAGGCGCAGGGCGCGGTCTTTGCGCGCCGTGACGATGTAGGCATCTACCCGCTGGTTGGGCCGCAGCAGCGCGTGCGCCGAGTCCTCTAACTTGACTTCGAGTTGGATGGTCCCCCCGGCGACCGTGGGCAAGATGCGGGCGATGTGGCCCGTTGCGTACTCTTCCTCGTTGATGCGTAGGCGCACCCACAGCCCCTCTTGGAGCCGCCGGGCGTGGAGATCGGAAACGGTGACATCCACGCGGAACGAGCTGAGGTCGGCGATGCGGGCGATTTCTTGGCCTTGGCCGATGGAAGCCCCGACCTCGGGCGCAATCGCGGTGAGTACGCCGGCTCTATCGGCCCGAATGTCGGCCCGCTCCAAGCGACGGCGGGCCTCCGCGCCCTCGCGCTCGAGGATGTTCATTTCCAATTGCAAGGCTTCCAGTTGGGCCGCGGTGGATTCGATGAGGTTGCGGCGGTCTTCTTGGAGTTGCTGCAATTCGATCTCAGCGCGCTGTTCTTGCAGGCGCGCTTGGCTCAGCTCTTCCCCAGAGACCGCGCCGATACCCTGCAACTCGCGGAGCTGGGCGGTGCGGGTCTTAAAACGCTGAAATTCCAAGTTTTTCAACCGCCAGCGCGTCTCCAGCTCGCTCAGTTTTTTGCGCTTGTCCAATTCGAGTTGGGTCCGGCGGTTCTGCTTGAGGGCCAGTTCTTCGGCCCGTTTCTCCACGTCGAGCCGCGCTGCGTTCAAATCCAACTCGACGATGACTTGGCCCTGCTGCAACACGGCCCCCGGCTTTTGCAGGACGCGCTCTAGCCGCGTGTTGACCGGGCTAAAGATGATCTGCTCGAATTGGGGAACCACCGTGCCCGAAGCGGCAATCGTCTCTTCTACCGCGCCCCACTGCACTTGCGCGGTGCGAATGCGGTTGGGGTCCAGGGCCGGTCTGATCCAACTAGGCAGCCAAACGCTGAGCCAGACGAGGGCGGCCAGTCCCGTTGCGGAATAGGCGATGCGCTTGCCGCGCTGTCGTCGCCGGAAGGCGGGGTCTATGGGGCGGTCCATTGCGTTCATGGGATTCATAACCTCCACTTGTTCTCTCCTATAACAAATTCCGTGCCAAACTGACAAGTGGTTGTTTTTACTGAATTTGTCTATTTTGACGCAGAGCATTTTTGTCCGCTTTTGAACATCTACTGTTCATTTTCGGACAGTAGGGGCATCCCCCTGTGGATGCCCCTACTGATGGGGATAAAAAGGGGCGGGCGTCCACAGAGGGACGCCCCAACGATGGAAGACGGAACCGTTAAAAAAATGCAGGGGCATCCCCCTGCGAATGCCCCTACGAACCCCTGCGGATGGGGATGAAACAGGGCGGGCGTCCACAGGGGGACGCCCCAACGATGGAAGACGAAATCGTCGAATAAATGCAGGGGCATCCCCCTGTGGATGCCCCTACGAACCCTGCGGATGCCCCCCACCCCTCCTTGACAGCAAAGGGGGCGGCGTGGAGTTTGGAGCCGGTGTAGAGCGGATGCCAATTTTTGGAGGACCGGCCGATGAGTATGGAAGGGGTACAGCCCTTCTGGTTATTGCTGCCGCTGATGATGGAATTCGGCTTTGGGCAGTTGTTCAAATGGGCCACGCAAAAGCGGTGCTACGCCCCGACCGTGGTATCGACCAACTACTGGGTCCTATCTTCCATTCTGCTGCTCTATCTGGGATTCACCAGCCAGTTGCAAGTACCAGCCGCGGCCGTGAAGGTCGGCGCGATCACCGGCGCCATCTTCATTAGCTCCATGCTGCTGATGACGCGCTTGTTGCGGACCTTTCGCGTGGTTTCGGTGCTGACTGCGTTTCGCCTCGCCATTGTCGTGCCGGTGGGGCTGGGCGTCCTGCTGTGGGACGAGCCCCTGAGTGGCATGCAACTGTTGGGCTTGGGCTTGGCGTTGGTGGCCGTTGTTTTGATGTCGCGGCACGCTGGCCATCAGACCGGGGTTTCGCGCTGGATCGCCACGGGGCTGCTGATATTGGTGTTTAGCATCCAAGGGCTGAGTGCCTCTTGTCTGCGCTGGGTGCATTACGCCGGCTTGGACGATGCGTACCTGCAAGTGCTCATGGTCATCGGCGTTACGGCCGGGATCATTGGCGCCACCTCGTTGCTATGGGAGGCGCGCCACCGCATTCGGCGTTTTGATCTGGCGGTGGGGGCCGGTATCGGGCTGTACAATCTGCTCGCCTTAATGGCCATCCTGACCGCGCTCAAGCAAGTGCCGGGCACGGTATTCTTCCCCTTGGTGGGCTGCGGCGTCGTCATTTTGGACAATGTGACCGCGCCGTGGTTGTGGAAAGAGCCGATGAGTCGGGCGGCTGTTTGGGGCGTGGGCATAGGGGTGCTGGCGGTGATTTTAGTGGTTCAATGACCGTATATTGCCCGAGCGGTGCGTCGCGACACGTGGCGTGATTTATAGGACGAGCGAGCGTAAGGCCCCAACGCACGGACTAGGGCGTCAGCAAGTCGGCAAGCAAAGGGGCCGCCTGATGGAGCGAGGGCAGGATTTTGTATGCTTGGGCCTCGGCTTGAGGCGAAGGGTTCTTGAGATCGGGCACCATGAGCACGGTCATCCCGGCGGTGTGAGCCGATTGGACTCCGGGGTCCGAATCCTCTAGGGCAATACAGGCCGCTGGCGGCAAACCCAAGCGGCGAGCGGCCTCCAAGTAGAGGTCAGGGGCTGGTTTGCCGGCCGCGACTTGGTCGCTGGTGACGAGGTGGGCAAAGCGGCCCGCCAAACCGCCCGCTTCCAACGTCTCAGCCGCCTGCTTGGTGCTGGAAGAAGTGGCCACGGCTTTGGGGATGGCCGCCGCATCGAGTTGGTTGAGCAGGGGCAGGAGGCCGGGCTTGGTATGGATGCCGCATTCTTCCACTTGCCGCTGCCATTGGTCCGCGCCCAACTCGGTAAAGCGCTGCAAGGGAAAGGTGGGGCCAAAGTACGCGCGGACCTTTTTGAGGGCGTCTTTTGTGGGCGTGCCAATCAAGGTCAGATAGAACTCGTCGTCTAGTGCGTAGCCCAATGCTTCTGCGGCGCGTTGGAAGGCGGTCCGATACAGGGGTTCGGTGTCGAGCATGAGGCCGTCCATGTCAAAGACGACCGCTGAGGGCGTGATCATTAGACCGGCCCGCTGAGGCGTCCATTGCGCTGGCCGGCAGGGCCGCTGCCAATGCAGACGAGGTCGTAAGTGTGGGAATTGCTCACGGAGGGCCTTCCGGGCTTTGAGGCGAGGGGGTGCGTTACAGCATAAGCATAGGAGTTGCAGGCGGCAATTGCGTGTCGAGCCTGCCTTAATACTGGATTCCCGCCCCGTGTCGGAGCACGGGGTGACGTCCGTTTGCGAAAATGCCGCCCTGTGTTTAGGATATTACGCAACATCCGGTTACTTCGTAGCCTTGTAAACCGCATTTTGATTTTGGCGGCCCATTTGGGACCGCCGGTTGGCGAATGATGAACGAGACGATGGTTAAGCATTTCACATCAGGCAGGGGTCTTGCTGTGAGGCAAAACCCTGTTGGGTGCTTGGATTCATCGTCGGATTTAATGTGTCGTAAGTCCTTGAAAAACAACGACTTACCCCCCCCCCCCCCGAAAATTCTCCGCTAGCACCAAGCACTAAACTCTCTACTTCTCTGCATAGGCCGACGGATCGTGCGCGGCCGTTGGGCGTCGCGCCGGTCTGGCCGTGCGATCCCAAGCGCACGCGACCGTGCGGCCTTTATGCTGATCCACGTTTCCTGCACCACCCCCGCAACTCGTCTGCCAAGGACCGAGGGCGGAATCTCCTCGACCTAGACGCCGCCAGAACACCAGCAAAGACGTACCCACAGCAAGGGGCGCGTCCTGAGTGCTCCAAGTTGGCCCTAGGGCTAGCTCCGCCTCTTTCGGGGCGTCATGTCCCTCTTCCACACCTCCATACCATTTCTTTCCCAACCACACAAAGGAGCAAAAAATGCTTTCGTTGAAATCCCTCAAAACCCTGCTTGGGTTCGTCCTTTTGGGCGTCATCGGCACTTGGATGGGCTGCTCAGACTCCGCGCCGGTCGCCTCTCGGCCAGCGGGCAAAGCCACCTGTTCCTTATGCGAATTCTTGGGCGACGACACCTACACCGCTACCGACGGGCTGGCCGCCCCCGAAAGCCCCGACACTACCCAGACCGAAGCCGACGCCGATAGTACACAAGCCGAGACCGAAGCTGACAGCACCCAATCGGCCACCGTGGAGTTTGCCGACGCCAATCTGGAGCGGGCGGTGCGAGAGGCGTTGGACCGCCCGTCAGGGCCGCTGACCCCGGCAGACTTGGCGGCCCTAACCGAACTCGACGCGAGCTACAAAAACATTGAGAGCGTGGCCGGCCTCGAACACGCAACAGCACTGACAACGCTGTATCTGCGGGGCAACGCGATTACCGACGTGCAGCCGTTGGCCAGCTTGACCAACCTTCAAACGTTGTCGCTGTGGGGCAACAAGGTGGCGGATGCGAGTCCGCTGGCCAGCCTGATCCGCTTACGTACGCTGGATATGTGGGGCAACGCGATTACCGACGTCAGTCCGTTAGCTCGCCTAACGAACCTGCAATTTCTCCAGCTAGGGGACAACGCGATTGCGGACGTGAGTCCGTTGGCGAGCCTGACCAACCTGCGATGGCTGGGCGTGATGGAAAACGCCCTCAGCCAGCACGCAGCCAACCAACAACTCGCCGCCGCGATAACAAGCGGCCTCCGCGTCGTAGCGGTACTAGAAAAATACCCCCGCGTCGAAACCGTCCAAGTCTATCCAGAGCTGCCGGAACCGACATACGCACGCCCCGCCATATACTTCACGGACGATGACAGGGGATCATATACAGATGAAAATGACAGACAGTCTCGGATTTGGCGTGCCAACTTGGATGGCACAGGCGACCAATCCTTCGTCCTCCCTGTAGAATATGTTGAAGGACCTTTTGGACCCGAAGCCCAAGGAAGTGGTCCAACTGGCATCGCGGTGGATTCGGTGAACAGAAAGATATACTGGTCGGACGGGGTCCTAAATAGTTCGATACGGCGTTCCAACTTGGATGGCACAGGCCGCCAAGACTTCCTTGCGAGTGCTATGGATGGCGATTCGGCCGATTATGCATCGGGCCTCGCGCTGGATTTGGTGAACAGAAAGATATACTGGGTGACTTGGCCGCGCCCTTCGGGCCCGGGTAAAATTATGTGGGCCAACTTGGCTGGGGATGGCTCATTGGATGGGGGCGCCCAAGACCTCATCACCGGGGATTTGACGCAACCATGGGGCCTCGCGGTGGATGCGGCGGGCGGAAAGATATACTGGGTGGACAGGAACGAGCTGAAGGTTGAGCGTGCCAACTTGGATGGCTCAGAACGCCAAGCCATCATCACTACGGGGTTGCGATTTCCACTGTACATCGCGCTGGGTGTTTGGTAGGCATGGAGGTTCACCTGCCCGGCTGGCATGGCGTTGAGGCGACGCGGCCGAACGGCTTCTGACGTTCCCTGTTCTCCTTGTTAAGTAAGGGATAATGGCGATTTATTCCTTCGCCATTATCCCTTTTGCTTTGAGTGCTCCCTTTATTTCGGCGACCTCATTGGAGAGTCCGTCCACCTTGTTGTCCAGTTGATCAATTTTACTCTCCAGCCGGTCCATTCTAGTCTCCAGTCGGTCCATTCTAGTCTCCAGTCGGCCAATTTGACTGTCCATTTTATTCTCCAGTTGGTCCATTCGACTGTCCATTCTAGCCTCCAACTGGCCAATTCGACTGTCCATTTTATTCTCCAGTTGGTCCATTCGACTGTCCATTCGACTCTCCAGCCGCTCAAACCCCGAGATAGTATAAAGAACTGAGATCATTATAGCCGTGGAAAACATGGCTACCACTAGGGTTAGTACTGCCAGTAACTGCTTCCAATTCACAATCTCCTCCTTTAGTTCGTTCCGGGTTCCCAGCCCCACGCCGCCTCCCTCCAAAAAGGGGACGGCGGTGGGCTTTTAACCGGCTAAAAATCTACCTGTATCTTTGCCGTAAAGCGGTTGATGTGGATCATGTCGTCGGCAAAGATAAAGTCGCGCTGGAAGCGCAAGCCGGTCCGCAGATAGTCGTTTAGAACCACCTCAACCCCGACGCCCGGGGCGATGCCGAAGCGAGTGTCGCCGTCCTCGGGCGAGTATAGCTCGGCGTCGAGCGAAAAGTAGTAGTTGAATGGCCGATTGACGTAAGCCGAGCGCACCCCGCCGGCATAGAGGTTGATGTTTTGGTTCAGTATGCGGGCAAAGCCGAGCTGGAAGGCCAGCCACTCCTCAACCCGGTAGCCGGCGTTAAGCCCCAAAACGAGATCGGTCTCGGCGTCCGCAGTGCCTTCCGACTGCTCCACCATCGCCGCCCCCAAAAACCCCTCGGTGTAGAAGCGGCCATACTGAGCCCCGTACTTATACCCGCCCGTGCCGTACTCGCTGCCTTCGAGGCCGTCGGTGCGCCCCGGCGCTGCGGCCTGCGCCCCAACGGCCAGTGCCAGCAGCGCGATCAGTGCAATGCGTCTCATGGTCCGCGTTCCTTTCCCTAGAAGCCGATGCTCTTTTTCTGAAAGTGCTTGGTGATTTCCTTGTGGTCGGTCCAGACGATCTGGGTGGTCGCAATGTCGGTCAGTTCAAAGGTCGCCTTGTAGTACACGACCTTGTTTTTGCCCACTTGCTGCACGGTGGAGGTGATAACCCCGCCGAGCAAGAAGCGCGCCCCCCGCTGGTTGCCCGGCCCTTGGGCCTCGTCTGGACGCACGTAGCCCGAGCCTTGATACTCGTATTCTTGGGCGATCTCCTGCCGCGCCGCCTTGTCGAGAAAGCCAAACTGCCCGCTCTGGATCAGGGCGGTCTTGACGTGGTCGTAGAGGGCCTGCATGTCGATGTGCTCGGCCGTGCGATTGCGCGGCATCTCCAAGATGACGAGCGGCTGCTCGGCGAGTGCTTGCGTACCCGCCCAAGTCTCCATCGAGTTGATCATCTTCTTGGCGACTAGCTGCATGTCGTTTTGGTTCCACTTGTCGTCGAGCATGGAAATCTCTTCTGGATCGCCGTACTCGCCGCGCGTGAAGGCCCTCGGGCCGCCGCAGGCCGAAAGCCCCAAAGCCGCTATTAGGGCGACGAAAACGCAGTATCTCATCGCGTAAGCTCCTTTCCTTTCAATCCCATTCGCACTGAAAATGCGTGCGCTCTAAGTGCCAGTGGTTGGCCAACATCGCGTCCTGCCGGTAGAGCACCTGTAAGCTGCATTGGCGCTCCAGCGACGCAGCCGGGTAGTCAAACTCGAACTCCTGCACTCCGGCCCGGTCGGCTTCGGGAATATCGGCTGAAGTGTAGATGTCCGGTTTGGTCGAGGTAAAAACGAGGGCCTTCTTGCGGCCGTAGGTTTTGAGCGGGACCTCTGAGGCAAAGGTCACGCGCCGCACCTTTTTGGGCAGCAGCAGATCGGTGTTGTCGATCAGGGCGTCGCGCTGCCAGCGGCCGGCGAGAATGGCCTGCAAGTTGCCGATGAAGACCCGCTCCTTGTCGCCATCGGGCACGATCAAATAGAGATAGCCTCGGCGCGCCTGCGTCGATACGGTCGCTGCGCCGCCCAAGCCCTCAAAGTCGAGGGCGATCGTCAGGCCGAAGGAGCGGTTGGGCGGCAGCGCGTGCAGGGATACGGCTTGGATCACCTGCTCGGCCACGCCCGCCTTCTTCAATTGCAACAGGGCATCGACCGAGGCGTCGCAGACGCAGCGCCGCTCCTGGAGCATCTTGACGATCGCATCCGTGCTGAACTTGTTCGCGCTCAGCTTCTGCACGTCGTCGAGGCTCATCGGCAGTTGGTCTGAGCGCTCGTAGCGCTGGGGTAGCTGGCCGCCGTCCCAATCGACGATGTTGAAAATCGCCCCTTCTGCCAGCGGGTCCGCGGCCCGATCGGCCGCCGGCGTGCTCTGCTGCGCCGCGACCGGCAGAGCCAATGCCAGCGCGGCGATCCACAATTTGCAGTCCATGACTTTTGCTCCTTAGCGAAACGTGCGAAAGTTTAGAAAGACCTTTTCTCCGGCCGCCACCGCCACTTGGGGCAGCGGCTCTACGGCTAGGACTTGGCCGCGGGCGTCTGTAAACTCCAGCGTCGGGGTGGCCGTCCCCGGCGTCACGAACAGGCGCGCGATGTGGATGGTGCGCGGCAGCGACAGCCAGCTTCGGGTATCGGCCACTTCGGTCGCCACGCCCAAGAGGTTGACCAAGCCGCCGAGTGCTTTGCCCATCCCTTCTTTGACCCAATCGTTATCGTCCTCGTCGCCCTCGTCGTCGTCCTCCTCAAATGCCTTTTCTATGCCTTTAGACGCCAGATACTTGACCAAGTTGCGGGCGACGGCGCGCAGCAGGATTGAGTCGAATTTCTCGGTAAAGGTCTGTTGGGCAATTGCCGCTAGGTCTTCGCCCATGACTCCGGTCGCGCTCTGCTCGCCGGCCCGCAGCCGCACCCCGGCCACTTGCGAGGGCACTTCCCGGTATTCGGGCAGGGCCACTCGGAGCCAGTAATCTACGCGGCGGTGCTCGTAGGTGTGCGGATGGTGGTAGCGATAGACAGCCCGCTCCGCCACCGTCTGTGTCTTCACGCCCTTTTCGCCTTCCATGATGGGCATGGTAAATTCGACCTGATGCTTGCGCGGAACAAAGCCGCTCTCCACGAAAACCACGATCTCGCCGCCGGCTACCGGCTCGAGCGGGTAGTGCTCGGCGTATTCCCGCGCTTCGTCTTGGTAGCCCAAGCGCTCGGCCAGTCGCGCCAGATCGACGAGTAAGATCGGCGGCACAGGCAAGCCAAAGGCCGCTTCGTACGCGCGGTAGCCCTTGAGGGCATCCTTGTAGGAAATGTACGCGTCGTTCCACTCGCCCTCGGCTTCAAAGAAGAGGCCGGTCATGTACTGCAAAAAGGCGTCGTTTTTGTAGCTGAGCTCGTATTCGGCTTGCTGGGCGTAGTTTTCGAGCTTCAGGTTGGCCTTGCGGCACTCGACGAGCGCGGCCTGCCGGTCGCCCAGCCGGGCGTAGTTCATGGCGCGGTAGTAGTGAATCAGGGCCAGCTCAAACTCCTCGCCGCGGTAGGCGATGATCGCGTCGTTGGACACCAAGGCCGCGACTTGGCGCGAGATCGAGCGGGTGTAGAGCTGGTCGCTTAGGCGCTCGGCTCGTTCAAACTCCAAGTTGGACGCCTCGTATTGGCCCTGATAGTGCAAAATCAGCCCCTTTTCAAGGTGATAGAGCAGCTTGTTGGTTTTGCCGCTGGGCTTTTCCAGCTTGGCGAGGGCGCCTTCGTAGTTGCCCTTTTCTAGCTGGTTGAGCGAACGGGACACATAGCCCGAATAAGCGGCTCCGCAACCGCTCAACAAGAGCAGCAGGACGACGCTGAAACCGATTCCCTGCATAAATGATTCCGTCCATTGTCCTCGCGCCAGCGACGTGGATAAGGGTCCACCCGATTGACCGTGTGCCATATACAACACCTGAGCGAGGAAAAAGTGTCCCTTTGTACGCCGCTTGAAAATTTGCCCAAACCGTTGAACTCCCTTAATGTAAAGGCCCATTTATCGGCCCGCAAAAACGCCCTCGCTTAGGTACAATCATGGAAAAACCCAATGTAGCAGTCGTCGGCTATGGCTTTGCCGGTCGCTGCTTCCACGCCTATTTAGTGGGGCTGGCCAGCGGTCTGAACCTCTACGGCATCGCCTCCAGCCGGCCGCAAGCCCGCGACCAGATTCAGCGCGACTTGGGGGTAAAGACCTTCCGCCACTTCGACGAAGTGCTGGCCGACCCGGCCGTCGATCTGGTCGTCCTCGCCACGCCCAACGACCTCCACGCCCCTCACGCAATCCAAGCGCTCGCGGCCGGCAAACACGTCGTCACCGACAAGCCCATGTGCCTGAGCATGGCCGAGGCCGACCGGATGATCGCCGCCAGCCAAGCGCACGGTCGCTTGCTCAGCGTCTTTCAAAACCGCCGCTGGGATGGCGATTTCCTCGCGGTTAAAGACGCGCTGGCCCAAGGCTTGCTCGGCGATCCTTTTTTGCTGGAGATGTTCTGGGGGCAACACGGCCCCCCGCGCGGCTGGCGCAGCACAGCGCGGCACGGCGGCGGTAAGTTCTTCGATTTAGGTGCGCATCTGGTCGATCAAGCCCTCCAGCTCATTGACGCGCCGCTCGCAAAGGTGTACGCCACCTTCCACTCCGGCGACCCACTCGGCATTGACGTCGAGGCCCACGCGCTGGCCGTGCTCCACTTTGCCAACGGCGTTGAAGTCCGCGTGGAGACCTCGTCGCTGGCGCACAAAGCCAAGCCGCGCTGGTACGCGCTCGGCACGGAAGGTGCGCTGGTCAAAGAGGGCGTTGACCCGCAGGAAAAGGCCATGATCGCCGGGAACATCGACGCGGCCGAAGAAGCGCCCGAACACTACGCCCGCCTCTATCGGCCAGCGGAAACCATCCTTGAGACGGCCCCCGGCCGCTGGCGTTCCTACTACGAAAACATCGCGGACGCGCTGGCCGGACGCGCCGCGCTGGCCGTCACCGCCCAGAGCGTGCGGCAGACCATGGTCGCCTTGGAGGCCGCTCGGCTCTCGGCCGCCCAGCAGCGGCCCGTAGCCCCGGAGGAGGTCGGGTGAAGCTCCGGCCGGGCAACTACGGCAAGGAAACCAGCTTTGAGGTCCGCACATTTGACGCTGCGATCCCCCGCGACGAATACGCCCTCTTGCCCAAACACCCGCTCTATCTGGTGCTCGACAACTTACGCAGCGCCTTCAATGTCGGCTCGATTTTCCGCACGGCCGACGCCGGCCGGCTCAGCGGCATCTACACCTGTGGATACACCGCCCATCCGCCCCATCCCAAGCTCGACAAGACCGCCTTGGGCACCCTCTCGTACATCGAGACCCGCCACTTTGCCACCACCCTACAGGCCATTGAGCACTTGCGCGCTCGTCGAGTGCCGGTGTGGGCACTGGAGACCACATCGCACAGCCGCCTCTACACCGAGCTCGCCTATCCGCGCCCCTTGGCCCTCGTCGTGGGCAACGAAGCCCTCGGCGTGAGTGGGGCCGCCCTAGAGCGTTGCGACGAGTGGGTCGAGATTCCCATGTACGGCTACAAAAACAGCCTCAACGTCGCCGCGGCCAGCGCCGTGCTCGTCTTTGAGGTGCTGCGCCAATGGCGGGCCGTCAGCCCCACCTGCCAGCCCACCGCCCGTGCCTGAAGCCGCCCCGAAGGCCCGGGGGCTAGCCGCCCGCGTGCTCCGCGATTGGCTCGGCTTTGAGTTCGTCTCCCGCATCTATCTCTACAGCGCGCTCATCGGCCTGATTGCTGGCTTGGGCGCCGTGCTGTTCACCTACGGCCTGGCGCTGGCCAAGTTCCTGCTCGTCGAGAAACTGGCTGGCTATCGCCAGAGCCACCCCCACAACGAGGCGCAGTTCGACTTCTCCTTTTTCGGCGCACCGGCGTACGGAGAGCTGTTGTGGCTGCTGCTGTTGCTGCCGGCACTGGGCGGCCTGCTCAGCGGCTACCTGACGCACCGCTTCGCGCCCGAAGCCCAAGGCGCGGGCACCGACGCCATGATCGACGCCTTCCACAACCAGCGCGGGCACATTCGCCTCATCGTCGCCCCGGTCAAGGCACTGGCAACCATCATCACGCTCGCCTCCGGGGGCGCGGCCGGTCAACAAGGTCCGTTGGTGCATATTGGCGCCGGCTTAGGCTCTTGGGTCGGCGACAAGCTCAAGCTCTCGGTGGCCCAGCGGCGCATTTTGCTGCTGGCGGGCACGGCCGGCGGGCTCGGCGCGATTTTCCGCGCTCCCCTCGGCGCTGCGATTGCCAGCGTGGAAGTTCTCTACCGCGAAGACTTTGAAAGCGACGCGCTCATCCCCTGCGTCATCAGCTCCTTTGCGGCCTACGCGCTCTACATAGCCGTTTTTGGCTTCTCGCATATTTTCGCCCTGCCCGACCTGCTGTTCACGGATGTGCGCGAATTGGTCTTTTACCTAGTGCTGGGGTTTTTCTGCGCCTTGGTCGGCATTTTTTACGTCAAGGCCCTGCGCTTGACGCGCACCCTGTTCGACCGCGTGCCGCTGCCCCGCTACTGGGTCGTCTGCGGCGGCGGCTTGCTGGTGGGGCTGGTGGCCTTCTTCGATCCGCAAGTGCTGGGCGATGGGTTCGGCGTCATCCAGCAAGGGCTCGATGGCGAACTCGGCGTCCGCACCTTCCTAGTGCTCGCCCTGCTCAAAATCCTCGCCTCTAGCTGCACGATCTCCAGCGGTGGGTCGGGCGGGGTCTTTGGTCCGTCGCTCTTTATCGGCGGGATGCTCGGCGGCACCGTGGGCCTCTTGAGCCAACAGTACTTTCCCCACATCGTCCACCAACCGGCCGCTTATATCGTGGTGGGCATGGCCTCGTTCTTTGGGGCGGTGGCCAATACGCCGCTAGCGGCCCTGATACTCATCATCGAAATGAGTGGCTCCTACCACCTGCTGCCGCCGCTGATGGTCGTCAGTGCCCTCGCCTTGATTTTCGCCCGCAACTTTTCCATCTACCAAAACCAAGTCCAAAACAAGTTCCACTCGCCCGCTCACATCAAAGACTTAACCGTCAACGTGCTGCACAATCTCCAAGTCCGCAACGTGTTTCCGCGCCTCAAAAACACCTCTGAGGCCATCGTCAGCAATCGGCTTTCCTACTTTTCCCTGAGCACCTTGAGCAAAAAGCTGGGCCACCTGCACTTTGTCGTCACCGATGACCGTGGCGGCTTGCGCGGCATGATCAGCCTCGAAGACCTCGACCTGCCCGAAGACGAGATGCTGCGGAACTTGGTGCTCATCGAGGACATGGTCGTCGATGACGTCCGGCCCATAGACGCGGAGGACGACCTGCACGAAGCCCTGCAGAAACTGCTCGATTCCGGCTACGACAAGCTGCCCGTGGTGCAAACCACCGCCGAGGGGGAGGGTGCGTTTTGGGGGTATCTGATGCACTCAGACTTGATGCGCGTGTACCACGAGGAGGTCATTCGGTTGGAGGAGCAAGATTGAGCGCCTCGCTGGTGCCCGCTCGATAGGGCGCGTGCAGGTAGTGTTGCGCCCGTTGGTGGGTGCCCGCGTGGTCGGGCAAGCGCCGCACTCGCTGGTAGCGAAAAACGGCCTCTGAGCGGCGGCCCGCTAGATCGTGGACTTGACCGAGCAGCAGGTTGGCCAGCGCGGCAAACGCCAAATCCCGGGCGCGTGCGGAACCGGCCGCGAGCCGGTCGGTGGCCGCGAGGTGGTCGACCGCTTGGGGATAGCGCCGCTCGAAATAGGCGTACTTGCCCAAGTAGTACCGCGCCTCCAAGCGACCGTGGCGGTGATACCCGGTCTGACCGGTCAAGCCGCGCCGCACGTATTCTTCGTACAAGGCCACCCCCGACCGCCAGCGGCCCAGGTCGATCATGAGCCACGCCGCGTAGCGGTGGAAGATGGCATTGTCGGGATAGCGAGCGTAGAGTTCCTCAAAATAGGACAGGGCGCTGCGGTTGTCCTTTTCAAACATTCGGTAGATTTGCCCTAGAAAATAAGCGGCCTCAGTGCGGGCGTAGGCCCCCTCGCGGGCGACCTCTTGGAGCTGCTGCAGCCCCAGCAAGCGATCGCCGTCGGGCAAAAAGGCCATAATCGGCCGGAGAACCCGGTGGCGTTGGGGCATGACCTCGGCGAAGTAGTGATACAGGCCCTGCCCAAAGAGGATGTCCTTGTTGGTCGGCTCAAGCTGGCGGCTCTTCTTCAGGAGGGGTAAGCCGCGCAATCCGTCGTGCGCCGCCCGCACGTACTGCTTGCGGTCGCCGCGCAGGCGGCCGCGGAAACCAATGGCCCCGCCTTTGAAGAGAATCGCGTCGAAATCCATCGGGTCTTGGGCCAGCCGCCGGTCGCAGACCTCGATGCACTGCTTGAGCCGGTCGTAGAACTCTTCGTCGTGGGTTTTGTCGTCCAAGTCAATGAGGATCCGCCACCAAGCGATCATCGCGCGAAAGAAGTAGCCGAGGGGGTTGTCTGGCTCGGCCTCGACAATGGCCTGAAAGTGGCGCTCGGCTTCCGCAAAGCGCAGATTGTAAATCAGATCGATGCCCTGCTGGATGCGCGCATCAAAGCCGCGCATCGTATAGGCATCCTCGCCCCAAGCGGGCGGGGCCAGCACGCCGCAGAGCAAAGCCGCGAATAGGAGATGGAGTACCTTCAAGTTCAAGGGAAAAACCTCAGAAGCGTTCTTAACACTCATGTTGCTTTGGCTCGTCTTGCTTGACGCCTCTAGCGGTCATTCCCGCGAAAGAACGTCACCCCGTGCTCCGACACGGGGCGGGAATCCAGCAAAGGACCAAGCCGAACCAGAAACGGAAACCCTAATGTTAAGAACGCTTCTCAGCGCTCAACAGTAGGACAAAAACAAACTATGGCAACTGTGCAATGCGACATCGCGGTTATCGGCGGGGGCTCGGCCGGGTACGCCGCGGCCCGCACGGCCCATGCGGCCGGCGCGCAGGTCGCGGTTATCGACCCAGGCCCTTGGGGGGGGCTGTGCATTCTGCGCGGCTGCATGCCCAGCAAGGCGATTCTGCGCTCGGCCGAAATAGCCGCGTATATGAGACGCGCCGCTGAGTTTGGCCTAGCACCGGTGGACGTCCGCGCTGATTTAGCGGCCATCGTCGAGCGCAAGGCGCGGCTGGTGGCTGACTTTGCCGCTTATCGCCGCGAGCAACTACACGACGGCCGCTTCGCCCTCTACCAAGCCCACGCCCGCTTCCTGTCGCCCCAGACGCTCCAAGCCGGCGACGACGTCATTGAAGCCGGGCATTTTATCATTGCCACCGGCTCGACCCCGCGCCGCGTCCCGGTCCCGGGGCTAGCCCACGTCGGCTACCTCACCAGCGACGAGGCCCTCGACCTGCGCCAGCAGCCAGCGAGCCTCCTCGTCCTCGGCGGCGGTCCCATCGCCGTTGAGCTGGCCCAGTTCTTTCAGCGCATTGGCACTCAGGTGACGCTCATCCAGCGCAGCGACCACATTCTCTCGGCCGGCGACGAGGACTTGGCGCGGCCAGTTGAAGCGCGCTTCCGCGAAGAGGGGATGGAGGTGTACACCGGCACCGAGTTGCGCCAATTCACCGCGGAAAACGGGCGTACGATCGCGCACTTTTCCGAGGGCGGCGCGGAAAAAACAGCTTCGGCGGCCCTCGTCCTCCAAGCCCTCGGCCGGCGGCCGCATATCGACGAATTGGGCCTAGACCAAGCCGGCGTTGAGGTCGCCGGCGGGCGCATTGTCGTGGATGCGGCCATGCGCACCAGCCAACCCCACATCTACGCGGTCGGCGACGTCAACGGCGAGCACGAGGTCGTCCACATCGCGATTGAGCAGGGCGAGATCGCCGCGTACAATGCCACGCACCCAGACCGCCCCGAGCACCGATTCGACGACCGCCTCAACGCGCTGGTCGTGTTTACCGACCCGCAGGTAGCGAGTGTCGGCCTGAGCGAGCGCGACTGCCGCGTTGCGGACCGGCCCTATTTGGCGGCCAGCTACCCGTTTGACGACCACGGCAAGTCCCTGACCATGGGCGAGACCTGCGGCCACGCAAAAATTCTCTGCGACCCGCGCTCGGGCGAAGTGCTCGGCGGGCACATTGTCGGCCCGGAGGCCGGCGAGCTGATCCACGAGTTGATCGCGGTGATGTACTTTCGCGGCACAGTGCAGGATTTGGCTACCATCCCCCATTACCATCCGACCTTGGCCGAGATTCTCACCTATCCGGCGGAAGAATTGGCCGAGCAGTTGTAGCTAGCTGGCGCCCGTCATTCCCGCAAAAGAACGTCACCCCGTGCTCCGACACGGGGCGGGAATTTAGAAAACCACAAGGCTTCAAAACAACGAACCCTTTAGCAGAAGTTGGCAAAGTAGCCCTCTTCAGCACACCTCGCCAAAACGACACAAAACTTGCAGAAAATGCTCGCGGACTTCACCCACTGGATTTTCGATCTCGACAACACCCTCGCCAACAGTGCCATTGAATTTGATGCCATGCGCCAGCAGTTGGGCCTGCCTTTGGGCCAGGATATCCTCGCTGCGATCGACGCCCGACCCGAGGCCCAAGCGGCCGTGCTCAGACGTCGCCTTGCCGCGCTCGAACGTGAATATGCCCTTCGCGCCCAGCCCCTCCCCGGTGTCCACGCGCTGCTGACCTCACTGGTCTCACGCGGTGCCCGGCTCGGCATTCTCACCCGCAACAGCCACGCCAATGCGTTGCAGACGCTCGCTGTCTGCGAGCTTACCGCATTCTTCGACCCCGCTTACATCTTAGGCCGCGCCGAGGCCGTGCCCAAGCCAGACCCCGATGGCATCCGCAAGCTGCTCGCCGCTTGGGGTGCTGCGCCGGCGACGGTCGTGATGGTCGGCGACTTCCGCTACGACCTCGAAGCCGGTCGCCGCGCCGGGGTCGCTACCATTTACTACGACGCTTTAGGTCAGGACCTCTGGCCTGCCGACTTCCGCGTACAGAGCCACGCCGAGCTACTTGCGCTAGTGTGCTAGGAACCCCGCCGTCCACTGCGCCGCATGGTGCCCGCGTTGCGCTGGCCGCCGTGCGGTGAGAAAAAGCTACTGCGTTGCGAGTCAAAGCGATTGCCGCCCTTGCCCGCCCCGCGCCCGGCCTTGTCCTTGCGCTCGTGCGCCTCGCTGAGGTGCAACTTCTGCCCTTCAAATTCTTGGTCGTTGAGATGGGCGATGGCCTCTTCGCCCTCGCGCCGAGTCGCCATCTCTACGTAGCCAAAACCGCGCAAGGCACCGCTTTTCTTGTCCCGGGCGATGGTCACGGCCACGACCTTCCCATACGGTTGGAAGAGCTGGATCAGTGCCTCCTTTTTGGCTGTCTTTGCCAAATTACCCACGTGTATGTTCACAGTGTACTCCTTTCGCTAGTGCCGATTGCTTTTCTCTGAGCGTCGGCGTCGATTCTCTCAACTCTAGCAAATCTACCGGCAGGGTCATGCCTTGTTCCAATCAACTCCAATCAACATAGTCCGTCGAATCAAGTAAATCCACAAGGGCCGAGCGCGTCGATAAAAAAGACGGCGTCGATGAACATTCCATGCTTTCAAGTCATTTAGGACAGCTATAGTTCCCCTCAAGCGAGGTCGCCCCCGGAGCACTGCTGCACGTATTCAATGGCCGCGCATACCATCTCATCGGCGATGCCCTCGGCGATCTCCACCTGTCCAATCCGCCGCCCCAGCACAAACCGCAGCCGCCCATCCACCCGCTTCTTGTCGGCCTTGGCACAGGCCAAAATCCGCTCGGCCTCCACCTCGGCCAATCCCTTCGGCACCCCCAACCGCGCCAGCAGCGCGTCCTGCCGCTGCCTTTCCGCGTCCGGCCAAAACCCCGCACGACAGGCGATTTCGCCGGCCGCGATCAAGCCCAAAATCACGGCCTCCCCGTGCCGGTAGCGGCCGTAGTCGGTGGCGGCCTCAATCGCGTGCCCAATGGTGTGCCCGTAATTGAGGATGGCCCGCAAGCCCTGCTCCTTCTCGTCGGCGGCCACCACTTCGGCCTTGATCTCGACGTTGCGGGCAATGAGCCAGTCCAAGGTCTCCGGCGCCAAGGCCATATCCACGACGTCCTCCAAGCGTTCCTCCAAAAAGGCAAAGAGCGCAACGTCGCGGATCAGCCCGTGTTTGACCACCTCGGCTAGGCCGGCGACCCGCTCCCGCCGCGGCAGCGAGCGCAGCGCGTGGGTGTCGGCCAAGACCAAGCGCGGCTGGTGAAAGGTGCCGATCAGGTTTTTGCCCAGCGCGTGATTGACCCCGGTCTTGCCGCCAATGCTCGAATCCACCTGCGCGACAATGGTCGTCGGCACCTGCACGTAAGGCACGCCGCGCAAATAGGTGGCGGCCACAAAGCCTGCCATGTCGCCGACTACGCCTCCGCCGAGGGCCGCAACCCACGCGCCGCGGTCCAACCCGGCCTCGATCATCGGCGCGAACAGGCCATCGGCCCCGCCCAAGGTCTTGGCGTCCTCGCCCCCGGCATAGACAATTTCCAACACCTCGAACTTAGCGGCGCGCAAGCTGGCGGCCACAGGTTGCAGGTAGTGCGCGGCCACGACCTCGTCGGTCACCAGCGCGACGCGCCGGCCCAAGGCCAAGTCGCGGCAGCGCGTCCCTAGCTCCCCGAGGATGTCGTGACCGACGAAAATGGGGTATGCAGCCCCTGGGAGGTCCAAGTCAATTCTTTGCATATCGCAATCCTACATCTTTAGGACTGGATTCCCGCGTTCGCGAGAATGACTCCTGATAGGCACTCGATGAACATTCCATGCTTTCAAGTTTTCGGATGGCTATAACTCTCCAGCAGGTCGAGGAGTTGCCCGGCCGTGTCCTCGGGCGTCTGCGCCTGAGTGGTGTACAGGGCGAGGTGGGCTTGCTCGTAGAACGGAGCGCGGGCGCGGAGCAGGGCCTTGATCTTGGCCCGCTGCGCCGGCGGCGTCAATCCGGCGAGCAGGGGCCGATTGGAGCGATGGCGGACGCGGGCAAAAATCGTATCCACGTCGGCCTTGATACAGACCAAGACGCCGGCGCAGCGCACGGCCGCGACGGTGTCGGCGCGGGTGATGGCTCCGCCGCCCAAGGCCACTACGGCATCCAGGCGTTGGCAGGCTTTGAGGACGCAGGCGCGCTCTAGCTGGCGGAAGTGCTCCTCGCCATCGTCGGCGAAAATCTCCGCAATGGACTTGCCGGCGCGTTGTTCGACCATCAGGTCGGTGTCCAAGAAGCAACGCCCGAGCTGCCGCGCCAAAATGCGGCCGACCCGGGTCTTGCCCACGCCCATAAAACCCGTCAGAAATACCGGCCCTTTTACCATTACATGCGCTCTAGGGTCTCAATGCCGAGCAGGTCGAGCCCTTGGTGCAGGATGCGCGCGGTCAACAGCGCCAGCAGCAGCCGGCTGGTGCGCTTCGGCGCGTCCGCCCGCAAGACCGGGCACTGCTCGTAGAACTTCATAAAGGCGTCGGACAGCTCGTAGAGATAGTGGCAGAGCACGTGTGGGTAGCACTGGCGAGCCACGGCCGCGACCACTTCGGGAAACTGCAACAGCTTGATGGCGAGCGCGTTTTCGGCCCTTTCGCCGAGGGCAATCGCGCCGGCGAGGGCCGCTTCATCGACTGCGGCGCGGCGGAACAGGCTCTTGATGCGGGCGTACGAATAGAGCAGGTAGGGAGCGGTGTTGCCGTCGAGGGCCAGCATTTTGTCCCAGTTGAACACGTAGTCCGAGGTGCGATTGAACGACAACTCCAGGTACTTGACGCTGCCAATGCCAATCGTGCGGGCAATGTGCCGCCGCTCGCGTTCGTCCATCGCGGGATTTTTCGCGCTCACTTGGGCCAAGGCCCGCTCCACGCCCTCCTCCAACACATCCATTAGCTTGACCGTGCCGCCGGCCCGCGTCTTAAACGGCCGGTGGTCCACGCCCAAAATCGCGCCAAACTCGTGGTGCTCCAACGAGGTCGTCTCGGGCGCGTACCCGGCCGCCCGCGCCACCGCAAAGACCTGCTGCAAGTGCAAGGACTGGCGCGCATCCACGATGTAGAGAATTCGGTCGGCCGCGAGGTCACCGGCTCGATAGCGCACGGCCGCGAGGTCGCTCGTCGCATAGAGGTAGCCGCCGTCGGACTTCTGCACGATCACCGGCGTGATCTGGCCGTCCTTGGTTTTGAATTCCTCCAAGAAGACGCACTGCGCTCCCTTGGACTCTACGAGCAAGCCCTTGGCCTGCAAGTCTTCGACCACGCGGGGCAAATCGTCGTTGTACGCGCTCTCGCCGCGCACGTCTTGGGGCTTGAGTGTGACCCCGAGCGCGGCGTAGATGCGCTGGCCGTGGGCGAGCGACTCGTCGATGAATTGCTGCCACATCCCCAGCACGTGCGGGTCGCCGCGTTGCAGCTTGACTACGCATTCCCGCGACCGCTCGGCAAAGGTTGGGTCCCGGTCAAAGCGCTGCCGCGCCGACTGGTAGAACACTTCTAGATCGGCCAATTCCGTAGCCGGGTCCGCGAGCTGGTCCAAGTGGGCGATGAGCATCCCAAACTGCGTCCCCCAGTCGCCCACGTGATTGTGGCGCACCACGTCGTGCCCGGAGAATTCGAGGACGCGGGCGATGGCGTCGCCGATGACCGTGCTCCGCAGATGGCCGATGTGCATTTCCTTGGCCAAGTTGGGATGCGAGTAATCAATTACGACCTTTTGCGGCGCGGCCTTGGGCACCCCCAGCCGCGGATCGGCCAGCGCGTTCCCTAGCTGCTCGGCCAGCCATTCGCTCTTGAGTTGGATATTGATAAAGCCCGGACCAGCGACCGCTACGGCCGCGGCCATATCCGCTAGATCCAGTTCCTCCACGACTCGGGCGGCGAGGGCGCGGGGGTTGGTCTTGAGCTTTTTGGCCACGGCCATCACGCCGTTGGCTTGGTAGTCGCCAAATTCCGGGCGAGTGGCCGGGCCGACGAGGGCCGGGGAACCAGCGGGTGCGCCCGCCCGGGCCAGTGCCGCGCTGATGTGCGCTTCTAATGTTTCGGTTATCGTCATGGCTAAGCAGTCCTACTATGAGGCGTCATTTGTTGTTGCGGAATCCAGTCTTAAAGGATGACTACCATCTGAGCTAAACCCCTCTAGCTCAGCCCTCATCGCCTCAACCGGCGGCTCAACGTAAGGGACGGCCCCCGTGCCGTCCCTCCCCTCCATCATGCCGTCCCTCCTCCCCTCCATCCTCTAGCGCAGCCCTCATCGCCTCAACCGGCGGCTCGACCCCGGTCCAGATCTCAAACGAGCGCGCCCCCTGCCAAGCGAGCATCCCCAAGCCGTTGATCGCGGCCGCACCCGCGGCCACGGCCTGCCGCATGAGCGCGGTTTCCAAGGGGTTGTACACAATGTCGGCAACCAGCATCTGCGCGTGCAGGCACGACGGGTCTGCCAGCGGCGAAGCAGCTACGTCGGGGTGCATCCCCAAGGCCGTGGCGTTGATGAGCAAACCCGCGGCCGCGACCGGCCCGGTCTCAGCCAGCGACCCGACCCGGACCTTGCCGGCGCGGTCGAGATCGCCGGCGAGGGCAGCGGCCTTTTCCACAGTGCGGTTGAGCAGCAGCACCTCTTCCACCTCTGGCCGCGCCAGCAGCGCGTAGAGCACGGCCCGCGCCGCGCCGCCCGCCCCCAGCAGCGCGACCTTGGGCGGCAGCCGGTCCAAGCCGCCATCGGCCTTGAGGCTTTGCACAATCCCAAACGCATCGGTGTTGTACCCCACGAGCCGGCCAGCGCGGTTGGCAATGGTATTGACCGCGCCAATGCTTTGGGCCTCTGGGGAAATCTCGTCGAGATGGGCCATAACGGCCTGCTTGTGCGGCACGGTTACATTCAGGCCGACCATGCCGAGGGCGCGCATACCGGCGAGTGCCTCGGGCAAGGCGGTGGCTGCGACGCGGAACGCCGCGTACGCATAGTCGAGATTCAGCGCCCTAAGCGCGGCGTTGTGCATGGCCGGCGACGCCGAGTGCGCGACCGGATCGCCGATGACCCCGAGCACCCGCGTCGTCGCGGAAATCACCCCAATAAATCCTCGATGAAGCCGTTGGCAATCTCCAAGGATTCGCGCCACGACACGCCGTAGAGCAGGCGGATGGCGAGCAGGCCGCCGCCCAACAGCACGGCCGCGCACACAGAAAGCCGAAAGAGTCCTCGCATCTTCAATCTCCTCGCATAAGGTGAACGGTCTCAAAAAAATCGGGCCAGCTAGACGCCAAGCACTCGCAGCCTTGGATGGTCAACGCCCCTTCGGCCAACAGCCCGGCCACGGCAAAAGCCATGACTAAGTTCGGATCGCCCCGGCCATTGAGCTGGCCGCCCTGAAGCGGGAAGCCTCCTTTGATGACCAGCCCTTCTGTGAACTGGCCAATCCGCGCATCGAGCGAGCGCAGCGCGGCGCACAAGTGCTCCACGTGCGGCACGTCCTCAATGTCGCGGAGGACCGTCGTCCCGGTGGCTTGGGTCGTCAAGACCGCTAACAGCGCGATCTGATCGGCGACCTTGGCCGCCCGCTGCCCAGCCACGCGTGTACCCTTCAACGGGCTGGCGCACACGCGCAAATCGCACGCGCTTCCTCCGCGGTCTTGCGCGGCGATCTGCGCCCCAATCTGCCGCAGCAGATCCAAGAAAGCCCGCTGCCGAGGGCGGATGGCCACGCGCTGGATGGTTAGGTCCGACCCCTTGCGGCATAGCGCGGCCCCGATGAGCGGATACGCCAACGCGAGTTGCCCAGGCACCTCCTCGTCAACGCCCCGCAACGCCTGCCCCCCTGCTACCGACAGGAGCTTGCGCCGCTCGACCGCAACCCCGCGCCCGCGCAACCAGCGCTCCACCCTACGGCCGGCTTTCAGCGCGGTCGTCCCCTCGGCAAAGAGCGCACCGACTAGTGCCCCCAGTGCTACGGCGTCGGTCGGCGGTGCTTCGGAGAGGACGTACCCTTTGGCCTGCTGTCCCCCGGTTACCAAGGTGTCGGCGCGCTCCTGTTCGACCGCGAACCCGAGCTGGGCCAGTAGGGCGAGCAAGGGCCGACACCGCTCGGCTTCCGCGCCCAACTTCACCCGCGAGCGAAACGTCTGTCCGGCGAGCAAGGGCAGCAACAACAGGGCCGTGTCGCCCAATCCTTCTAGGTCAAGCGGTTCCTCGGCGCGCCGAAACCCCCGCAACCCAACGCCGCGCACCGCATAGCCGCCGGCGCGCTCGGCAATGTCAACGCCGAGGGCGCGCAACAAAGCGACCACGCGGCCCACAGCAACGGGCGCGTTGCCGACGACGCTAGCCCCTTCGCTCAGCGCGGCCAATACGAGGGCGCGCTCGCCGGGCACCTGCTCGCCGGGCACTGAGACCTGCCCGGCAATTTTCTGGACGGGGCGGACGATTTCTTCCATCGCTTAGGGCCTCCGCGCCACGTACCCGAGCCGCGCCAAAATCCTCAGTGCGTCTTCCGCGCTCTCCGCGCTATCAAACCCCAAC
Source organism: Candidatus Latescibacterota bacterium (assembly GCA_965242865.1). GTDB lineage: Bacteria > Latescibacterota > UBA2968 > UBA8231 > UBA8231. Next base: position 247,894 of record CBDETK010000013.1, on the reverse strand, counting down.
CGCAGCGTCCCCCCCTCGCCCTCGCGCACCTTCATTACCTCAATGTCGTTGATGTTGATCCCTTCGGCCCCCAGTGCCTGCCCGATCTCGGCGATGACTCCCGGGCGATCTTCGGCGAGCACCAAAATCTCGTACAGCGCGTGAATGAACCCCTTTGAATCCCGCGGGATCGCGCCGCGCACCGCATTGGCAAAATCGAAATCCGCCTTGAGCTCCGCTTCCTCCAGCCGCTCCCGCACCGCGGCGAGCGCGGCCATGTAGCGGTCGATCATGGCGCGAATCTGGTCGGCATTGGTCGCGCAAATATCCTCCCACACCGGCGAAAACGGACTGGCGGCAATCCGCGTCAGGTCGCGGAAGCCCCCAGCGGCCAGCGGCAAGAAGTGGTCGCGCTCGGCATTGAGCCGCCCGACCATACTCACCAGCGAGGTCGCGATCATCTGCGGCAGGTGGCTGATGGCCGCGACCGCCCGGTCGTGCGCTTCGGCGTCGAGTTCCAGCACCCGCGCTCCGAGCTGTCGCAAGAGCGCGGTCAAGGCTTGGTAGCGGTCGGCTGGCACTTGTGGGTTGGGGACCAAAATGTAAATCGCATTCTGGAAGAGGAACGGATCGGCCGCGGCCACGCCGGCCTTTTCCGAGCCGGCCATGGGGTGGCCGCCGACAAAGTACACCTCGTCGCCAAACTGGGCTTGGGCCGCGGCCACGATGCGCCGCTTGGTGCTCCCGACGTCGGTCACTAGGGTCCTCGGCTCGGCGAGCCGCCCCACGTCCGCAATCAGCGCGAGAATCCGCTTAATCGGGGTGCAGAGAAAGACCAGATCGGCTCCCTTGAGCGCGGGCTCCAACTCGCCGTAGCCCCACCCTTCGTCGATCACGCCCAACTCTAGGGCGCGGGCGATGGTTGCGGGGCGACTGACGCCCACGACCCGCCCGCCAAAGCCGGTGCGCCGGAGTGCTGAGCCTATTGAGCCACCAATCAAGCCCACGCCGACGATGACGACCCGCCGGAAGAAAACTAGGGCTCCTCGCGCTCGAAGTCCGTGGTCAACTTGATGAGCAGCCAGTAGAGCTCGGCTAGGGCTTCGTCCGTAATCAGCCCTTGGTTGTAGGCTTTGACCTTGGAGATCACCGCGCGCTCGCGCTCGGGATCGCGGATGGGTTTTCCCGCGGCCTTTTTGAGCCGCCCGATCGCTTGGGCGCAGCGCATGCGCTCGTTGAGCAGATCGATCATTTGCCGGTCAATGGTATCTATGCGTTCGCGCCAGTCACTTAGGTCCATAGCTATTCTCTTATCGGTGCCCCAGCGCCCGGCGGACGGCGTCCATGGTGGCATCCACGATCGGGCGCAGCTTTTCGACGCTCTCGGCGAGCACCCGGTCGATATAGGCCGGATCCGCCCGCAACGCCCGATAGCGAGCCTGAATCGGCTCGATCTCGGCGATGATCACTGCGGCCAATTCCTTCTTTAAGTCGCCGTAGCCCTTGCCGGCAAACCGCGCCTCAATGGCGGCCGGCGCGAGGCCCGTCAACGCTTGGTAGATGGTTAGGAGGTTGTGCAGCCCGGGGCGCTGCCGGTCGAAGACGATGTCCCGCTGCGAATCGGTCACCGCCCGCATGACGGCCTTGCGCACCGCGTCCGGACTGTCGAGCAGGCCGATGCGGTGGAACCGCCCCTCGGCCGACTTAGACATTTTCGCGGTCGGATCGTCGAGCCCCATAATCCGCGCCCCGACTGTGGGAATGACCGGCTCGGGCACGGTAAAGACCGCCCCGAACTGGCGATTGAAGCGCTCGGCCAGATCGCGCGTTAGCTCCACGTGCTGCTTTTGGTCGTCGCCAACGGGCACTTCGTGCGCTTGGTAGAGCAAAATATCGGCGGCCATCAACGCCGGATAGACGAACAACCCGGTGCCGACGCGCTCGCGCCGCGCCCCCACCCGATCCTTGAACTGGGTCATCCGCTCCAGCCAGCCCATGGGCGTAATGCAGGTCAACAGCCACGCCAACTCCGTGTGCTCTGGGATATGCGACTGCACAAAGAGGCGGCACTGCTGCGGATCGAGGCCGCAGGCGATGTACAGGGCCACGGCCTCGCGGGTGCCGACGCGCAACGCCTGCGGGTCGTGGGGCACGGTGATGGCGTGCTGATCGACCACGCAGAAGATGTTGTCGCGGTTTTGTAGGTTGACCAGCCAGTTGCGGACGGCCCCGAGGTAGTTGCCGAGGTGGATGTGGCCCGAGGGCTGAATGCCCGAAAACACTCGTTTTTTCACGCGCCCACTAGCTCCCTCACCTTGCTCCCCATATCGGCGGCCCGCATCAGGGATTCGCCGACCAAGATCGCATCGACTCCGGCCGCGGCGAGCCGCTCAACATCGCTGCGGCCGGCAATACCGCTCTCGCTGACGACGACCGCTCCCTCTGGCATCTGATCCAACAGCGCGAACGTGGTATCCAAGCGGGTCTCAAAGGTCCGCAGATCGCGGTTGTTGACGCCGACGAGGCTGGCCCCAGCCGCTTTGGCCCGCGCCAATTCCGCCCCATCGTGGACTTCGACGAGCGCGGCCAATTCCAACTCGCTGGCCAAGCCGAGGCAGTCGTCGAGCTGGCTGGAGTCCAGCAGGGCCGCGATCAGCAAAATGGCATCGGCCCCGATGACGCGGGCTTCGTAGAGCTGGTAGTCGTCGATGGTAAAATCCTTGCGCAACACCGGCAAGCCGGCCGCCTCTTTGGCCCTCTGTACGTAATCATCGCGCCCCTGAAAGTACGCCTCGTCCGTCAATACCGAAAGGCAGCGCGCGCCGTTGGCCCTATATGCATCGGCGATCCGCTCCGGGTCGAAGTCGGCGCGGAGGATGCCCTGGGAGGGCGAGGCTTTTTTTAGCTCGGCGATCAGCGCGATCCCGTCGGCCGCCAATGCACCGCGGAAATCGGCCGGCGCGGGCGTGTCGCGGGCGCGAGCGCGCACCTCGGCCAAACTGCGCTGCCGCTGGCGGCTGGCAACGAACTCGCGCTTGTATGCGGCTATTTCGCGGAGGATGTCGGCCATTAGGCGTTGCTCACCTCGACCAGTCGCTCTAGGGCTTGACGCGCCCGGCCCGAGTCAATGGCCGCCCGGGCCAATTCGAGACCGGCGGTCATATCCTCGGCCAGCCCGCCCACGACGATGGCCGCGGCCGCATTGAGCAGCACCACGTCGCGCCGCGGTCCTTCCCGACCGTCGAGGACCGCGCGCAGGATGCGTGCGTTGTACGCGGCATCGCCGCCTTGCAGTGCCGCGGCTGGGGCCGTCTGCAACCCAAAATCCCCCGGCTCGATCTGACGAGTACTCACCCGCCCGTCTCTCAGCTCGCTGACCTGGGTCGGCCCGGTCAGGGTAATCTCGTCCAGCCCGTCCGACCCGTGTACCACCAAGGCCCGTTCCGACCCCAACTGGCCGAGCACCGCGGCGAGGGTCTCGGTCAGCGCACCGTCGTACACTCCGAGCAATTGCCTTTTGGCCCCGGCCGGATTGGTCAGCGGCCCCAAGACGTTAAAAACCGTGCGGGTGCCCAGTTCTCGGCGCGGGCCGATGGCGTGTTTCATCCCCCCGTGCAAGGCCACCACAAAGAGGAAGCCGATGCCGACTTGGTCGATGCACTCGCCGACCTTTTCCGGCGAGGCTTCGATGTTGACCCCGAGCGCGTCTAGCACGTCGGCCGAGCCGCATTGGCTCGAAATGGAGCGATTGCCGTGCTTGGCGACCGCGAGGCCGGCCCCGCAGGCGACAAAGGCCACCGCTGTCGAGATGTTGAAAGTCCCGGAATCGTCGCCCCCGGTGCCGCAGGTGTCGATGAGCTCGGGCCGGGCCGTCGCGATGGGCGTGGCTTTCTCGCGCATGACTTCGGCGCAGCCGGCGATCTCGTCTATGGTCTCGCCCTTGATCCGCAGGGCGACGAGAAACGCGCCAATCTGGGCGTTTGTGGCGTGGCCGCTCATGATCTGGTCCATGGCCGCCCGCGTCTTAGCGCGGCCCAAGTCCGCTCCGGCGATCAGGTCTTTTATGGCTTCTCGTATCATCAAAAGTTCCTCATAAGCGAAGGAAGTTAGCCAGCAGTTGTTTGCCTTCTGTGGTCAGGATGGATTCCGGGTGGAACTGCACCCCTTCGAGGGGCCAGTGCCGATGCCGAATCCCCATGATCGTCCCGTCCTCGCTGGTGGCCGATACTTCGAGGCACTCGGGCAAACTCGCTCGCTCGACCGCCAGCGAGTGATAGCGCGTGGCCGCGAATGGGTTGGACAATCCGGCAAAGAGCGTGCGACCGTCGTGATGCACGGGCGTCGCTCGGCCGTGGACGATTGCGTTGGCCCGGCCGACGCGCCCGCCGCAAACTCGGGCGATGACTTGGTGCCCCAAGCACACCCCTAAAATGGGAATCACCCCGGCCAACCGCTCGACGAGCCGGCGCGAAATTCCAGCTTGCTCCGGGCCGCCCGGGCCGGGCGAAATCACCACGCGCTCGGGTGCGAGCGCGACCGCTTCGGCCGCCGTTAGCTCGTCGTTGCGCCAGACCTCGGTTGCCGCCCCTAGCTCCTCTAAATAATGCACCAAATTGTAGGTAAAGGAGTCGTAGTTATCAAGTATCAGCAGCATGTCATGCAGGCGTTGATCGCGTCCGACAATAGATGCGTAAGATGCGTATCATCGCGCCAGCCTCCCCACGACCTCGGCGATCAGCCGCAAGCCGAGATCGTCCTTGAGCGTCAAGATCGACTCCGGGTGGAACTGCACGGCCGCAATCGGCAGCTCGCAGTGCTCCACGGCCATGATGACCCCGTCGTCGGTCTGGGCCAAGACCCGCAGGCATGCCGGCAGGTTCTCCGGCCGGGCGTAGAGCGAGTGGTAGCGACCGGCGACGAATTCTGTGGGAAATCCGCTGAGGATCCCTTCGGGTGTGCAGCGGATCGTGGATTCCTTGCCGTGCATGGGATAAGACAAGACGCCCAACTCGCCGCCAAAGGCTTGGACGATGCCCTGGAGCCCGAGGCACACGCCAAAGACCGGCAGGGCGCGTCGGACGCATTCTCGCACCAGCGTTGGCACGCCGAACTCCTCGGGCGTCCCCGGGCCGGGCGAGATAAAGACCAAGTCTGGCTCGACCTCGGCAAAGACGCGCTCCGAGCGGCGCAGGCCCCGCGCTCCGGTCCCGTCGCGCGACCGCTCGGCGCGCACCGTGACCACTTCGGCCCCGGTTTGCCGCACGTAGTCGCCGAGGGTGTGGACGAAAGAATCGCGGTTGTCCACAAAGAGCACCCGCTTGCCGCGGCCCGTAACCGCCCGCGCCTTATTCGGGGCGGCCGCGCTGTCGGCCCCGGTCACCGCGTTGATAAAAGCCTCGGCTTTGGCCCGGGTTTCGCGTTCCTCCTCGTCGGGGTCCGAGTCGCACAGCAGGGTCGCGCCGACCCGCACGCGGGCCATGCCGCCCTCTAAGTGTACCGTGCGGATGGTGATCCCGGTGTTGATCTCGCCGCTAAAGAGCAGCATCCCAACGCAGCCGCCGTACCAACGCCGCGCCGAGTTTTCCAGCTCCTCGATCTTCTGCATGGCCGCCGGTTTGGGCGCGCCGGTAAGCGTCACCGCCCATAGATGCGAGAGCAAGGCGTCGAATTCGTCGCAGCCATCCTTCAGCTCACCTACGATTTGGTCCACGGTGTGAAAGACTTTGGAGTACTTTTCGATCATGCGCCGCCCGACCACCCGCACCGAGCCTTCTTGGCAAATCCGCGCCTTGTCGTTGCGATCGACGTCCGTACACATGTTTAGCTCGGCCTCGTCCTTTTTCGAGTTGAGCAGGTCGCGGATCTGCTCGGCGTCCTCCATCACGGTTTTGCCGCGGCCAATGGTCCCGGCAATCGGACACGTCTCGACCAAGGACCCGTTGACCCGCACGAACATCTCGGGCGAAGCACCGATCAAGTACTCGTCGCCGAGGTTGATGAAAAACTCGTAGGGGCTGGGGTTGGTGCGGCGGATGTTCTCAAAGAGGGCGTGCGGGCTACCGGCATATCCCGCGCTGAGCACTTGGCTCGGCACCACCTCAAAAAAGTCGCCGCGCTCAGTGCCGGCAATGACCTCGCGCACCTTGTCCGCGTACTCGCCCGGGGCGTGGTCGCACTGGAGCGCGGTCGCCGCGCCCGGCGCGTGCGGCACGGCGTCTGTGCGCCGCTCCATGCCCTCGGTTGACAACCCGTCGGCCGCAAACTCATAGCGGTAGCACCGCGCCTGCTCTTTGCGGTGATCGACGACCACGAGCTCGTCCGGCAAAAACAGATGCAGATCGGCTTGGTCTGCCCGACGCGGGTGGCGCAGCTCAATCGGCTCAAACTGGAACACCAAGTCGTAGCCCAACGCGCCGTACCATCCCAAGTGCTCGTCCGCGCCCCGCATCTGCGCCGCAAGGGCGCGCAGGACGCTGAAGATCGTCGGCTGCTTGGACCGCTCCTCCTCCAAAAAGTATTCGGGCATCGGCACCACCGCGCCTTTGAGCTGGTCCTCGGCGAGCTCCAGCGCGGCCAAGTGTGCGTGCCCAGCAAGCCCTCGGCGCACGATCTCCAGCAGCACGTGGCCGCGGGCGTTGAGCGCCCGGAAGGCAAATTCGCGCTGACGCGCCACCAGTTCCAGCGGCGGATCGACAAAGCCAATGTCCCACCGGCTGTATCGCCCCGGATATTCGTAGCCGCTGGCGAAGACCGCGCCGCGATGGGTGTTGAGCCGCTCCAGCAGGGACTCGAGCGGCTGCGTTAGGGGCAACGGTCGAGTCTCGCGCCTGATTTCGACGCGGCCGGCCGTGCGAAAGGTTTCCGTGTGCATGGCGTTCTCCCAGAACAAAAAAACGCGGACACCCGAGGGCGTCCGCGTTGGAATTAAAAATATCGTCGCAGTCTAGCGGATGGACGCACCTCTCTCCCGGCTCGGGAAATGCCAAGCGCGCCACCAGCGACGAATGTGAGGCGAAAAATTCATAACGGGCAAAAGGTAAAAGGGGGCCGTTGCGCTGTCAACTCGTTCAACGGACTATACAGCACGGAAGCCGGCAGGGTCATCGGTGGTTCTCCAACTCGTTTGATTAGGTACGGCCCGCGCCCGAAACGCTGGACAGCGTTGTCGGCTGCCACTTCAAATGAGTCATAAATCCCGGTGAGTTTCTCATCATGCACAACGATCCATTTGCCGAAGTGCTCCAACTCGAGGTCGCCGCGCATGCGTTCGTACGCGGCGATTTCCTTTTTCAGCCCAGGCATAGTATGCCTCCTTCTCAGGTGGTACTTGGTCATAATCGTTTCTGATTCATATACCAACCCGCTCAAAAGTGCAAGATCGGCCAGATAATTAGCCTTAGCAGGTTCGGCCAGCCTCGAAGGCGGCAGAAATGTCGCCCGCGCCGCTCGCCAGCAGTCATTTGGCCTGCAACGCTCAGCGAATCAACGCCAACTTGGCCGTTTGGACCGCCTCTCCTGCTTGCAGCACGGCCCAATAGACGCCGGACGCAGCCTCTGCACCCGCCGCCGTGCGGCCATCCCAGCGCACTTGGTGCAATCCGGCCTCCGCCCAACCATCGGTCAACACGCGCACTGGCTGGCCCATCAGGTTATAGATGGTAAGCCGCACGGGGCTGGCGGCAGCGACGGCGAAAGGAATGGTGACTTCTGCGTTGAACGGCGCGGGGAAGGGGTCGCCTAGGCCGGACACCGGCTCTTCCGATAGTTGTGCGCCGACGACCGGCTTGGCGTTGGCCGGCCTTAGCGATGTCACAGACACATCCTTCAATTGCCACAAATCGAAACCTGAGGTGCGGTTTTGGTTGGAGATGTTGCGGAACTCGATGATGTTTGTGCCGGAGCGCAGGTCTGTTCTCGCCAAGGCGAGATACCAATCCGTCCAATCCTCGCTCGCTGGCAGCGTGGTGTACCGCTGTTCGTTGAGAAAAATATCCATTTCGCCCGCGCTTATTTCCTTTACCGAAAAATAACAATAGAGTTCGCGACTGGTCCCTTCGTCAAAGCCAAACTTGGCGCTTTTGGGATTTTTGCTAACCGCTGGCGGACTATAGCCGAACAACCCTCGGCTCGGCAGGGGCTCTACCTGCTCGCTTTCGACTGTAAGGCGTTTCCTCCCCGACGATCCATTTGAGTTCACAACCCACACATCGCCGCTCTGAACTCCGTCTGGAACCTCAACGACAATTCGGCGGTCCGACCAACCCACATAGTCTCCAGCAGAGGGCCGTATGTTAGAAGCAAACAAGACGTATCCCGTGCCGCGGCTGGAGCCGAAATTGCCGCCCCTTAGCGTCAGGCGATCTCCTACTTTTGCTTGCGTCGGCGAGATGCTCGTCAGATATGGACTCGTTATTTCCAAGCGAATGGAATTACTGGTGCCTTCGGACGTTCTAACGATCAGGTTGCCGGGCGGCGTGTTGTGGGGAATGCGAAATCGTATCGAGCTATTCGACCAAGAGGTGAACGAAGTGATCTCGGTCGAACCAATTCGCACGGAACTGCTCCCCCGCGAGGAACCAAAATTCTCCCCGCTTACGGTGACAACGGTATTGCTCCTTGCGGTCTGCGGCGAGACGTTGCGAACCCAAGGCGAAGTAACCGTCAGACGCGCCGTGTCGCTCCCTCTCGTCGTTACAACCTGCACATTGCCGGTACGCGCTTCCGTCGGCACTCGCACGCGGATCTGGGTATCGCTCCAGAGAACATAGTGGGAAGCATTGAGCTGCTCGCCCCCGTGGAAAATTACCCGGCTCGTGCCTCGGCTCGCGCCGAAAGCCGTCCCGCGAATGGTTATGGTTTGACCGTATTGCACCCGACTGGGCGAGATGGAAGTAATTTGGAGAGACTTGCTTTCGATTGTAAGCCGCCGCGTCCCGGACGTCCCATTCGAGGTCGTAATCTGCACATTGCCACTTCGGGCGCTAGCCGGAATCTTGACGACAATTCGGCGGTCCGACCAACTCACGTAGTCGGCTGCAGAGGGCCGTATGTTAGAAGCAAACAAGACGTATCCGGTGCCGCGTCGGGAGCCGAAATTGCCGCCCGTTAGCGTCAGGCGATCTCCTGCTTTTACTTGCGTCGGCGAGATGTTCGTTAGATACGGACTCGTTATGTTCAAGCGGACGGAATTGCTGGTGCCGTTTGTCGTTCTAATCGTCAGGTTGCCGGGCGGCGTGTTGCGGGGAATGCGAAATCGTATCAAGCTACTCGTCCAAGAGGTGAACGAAGTGATCGTGGTCGAACCAATTCGCACCAAACTACTCCCCCGACTAGAGCCAAAATTCTCTCCGATTACGGTGACAACATTGTTAGTCCTTGTAGTCTGCGGGGTGACGCGGCTGACCCAAGGCGAAGTAACCGTCAGCCGCGCCGTGTCGCTTCCCCCTGCGGTTATAATTTGCACATTGCCGGTACGCGCTTCCGTCGGCACTCGCACGCGGATCTGGGTATCGCTCCAGAGAACATATTGGGAAGCATTGGGCTGCTCGCCCCCGTGGAAAATCACCCGGCTCGTGCCCCGATTCGCGCCGAAAGCTGTCCCACGGATGGTTATGACTTGACCGTATTGCACCCGACTGGGCGAGATGGAAGTAATTTGCGGCGAGGTACTGCCGACTGTAAGGTGCTTCGTCTCCGACGTCCCGTTCGAGGTCGTAACTCGCACATCGCCGGTCGGTGCCTTATCGGGAACCCTGACGACAATGCGGCGATCCGACCAACTCACGTAGTCCCCAGCACGAGGCAGTAACGCAGTAAACAAAACGTATCCCGTGCCGCGGCTGGAGCCGAAATTGCCACCCCTTAGCGTCAGGCGATCGCCGGCTTCTACTTGCGTCGGCGAGATGCTGGTCAGGTACGGACTCGTTATGTTGAAGCGGATGGAATTACTGGTGCCGTTTGTCGTTCTAATCGTCAGGTTGCCCGGGGGCGTGTTGATGGGGACGCGAAATCGGATCGCTCTGCTCGACCAAGAGGTGAACGAAGTGATCGCGGTCGAACCGATTCGCACGGAACTGCTCCCCCGCGAGGAACCGAAATTCTCCCCGCTGATGGTAACGACGTTATTGGTCCTTACGTTCTGCGGAGAAACGCCGCTGACCCAAGGAGAGGTAACCGTCAGCCGCGCCGTGCCGCTTCCTCCCGTGGTTACAACCTGCAAATCGCCGGTGCGCGCTCCCGCCGGTACTCGCACTCGGATCTGGGTATCGCTCCAGCTAACATATTGGGAGGCGTTGGGTTGTGTGCCCCCAAAGAAAACCACCCGCCTCGTGCCTCGTCTCGTGCCGAAACCCGTCCCGCGAATGGTTATGGTTTGATTGTATTGCACCCGATTGGGCGAGATGGAAGTAATTTGCGGTCCGCTGCTGATTGTAAGCGGCCGCGTCCCGGACGTCCCATTCGAGGTCGTAATCTGCACATTGCCACTTCGTGCGCGAGCCGGAACCTTGACGACAATTCGGCGGTCCGACCAACTCACATAGTCCCCAACAGAAGGCCGTACATTAGAAGCAAACAAGACGTATCCCGTGCCGCGTCGGGAGCCGAAATTGCCGCCCGTTAGCGTCAGGCGATCGCCGGTTTTTACTTGCGTCGGCGAGAGGTTTGTCAGATACGGACTCGTTATGTTCAAGCGGACGGAATTACTGGTGCCGTTTGTCGTTCTAATCGTCAGGTTGCCGGGCGGCGTGTTGCGGGGAATGCGAAATCGGATCGAGCTGCTCGTCCAAGAGGTGAACGAAGTGATCGTGGTCGAACCGATTCGCACGGAACTGCTCCCCCGCGAGGAACCAAAATTCTCCCCGCTCACGGTGACAACATTATTGCTCCTTGCGGTCTGCGGAGAGATGCTGCTGACCCAAGGCGAAGTAACTGTCAGCCGCGCCGTGTCGCTTCCCCGCGTCGTTATAACTTGCACATTGCCGGTGCGCGCTCCCGACGGCACTCGTATTCGGATCTGGGTGTCGCTCCAGCTAACATACTGGGAGGCGTTGGGTTGTGTGCCTCCGTGGAAAACTACCCGGCTCGTGCCTCGGCTCGCGCCGAAAGCTGTTCCGCGAATGGTTATGGTTTGATTGTATTGCACCCGACTGGGCGAGATGGAAGTAATGTTGGGGAGCGGCGCGGCGGCAACTTGCATAACCGGCAGCACGAGTTTGCCGTGGCCAAAGGTATTGTCCTGTCCCCGGCTTCCTACGTCAACCGTTGCCGCGATAAGCGCGTTCCACAATTGAGTGCGCGAATACGATGGATTGGCCGACTTGATTAGGGCCGCCGCGCCAGCGACGTGGGGAGCCGCCGCGGAGGTTCCGAAAAACCCATCCGGTATAGAAACTGTCAATACGCCAGTAGGCGCGACGAGTTCGGGTTTGTCGCGGCCATCGGTGGTAGGGCCGCGCGAGCTATAGTCTTCAATCCGACCAGCATTCCAATTCCCATGATAGACTGCCCCGACGCTCATGGCCCCTCGGGCATCCGCCGGACTCCCGATACTGTTCTCCGCCTCCGAATAATATTCAAAGTCGTGATTGAGCGACCTCACTCTCAGCCTTCTAGGCTGGGCGTCGCTCCAACTCCCAACAGCAATCCCGAACATTCCCGATCGCTCTGCCTTGCTTTCGATCGATTCTACAGGGGTCTGGCGACTGAGACCTGTTTGAAGATTGGTACTTTCGGCGACGCGTTCGAGATCGCCGGCGGAGTTCTCAAAATAGAGGTACAAATCGTAGTCCTCACTGGGAGTGGCCCAATTATCATTCCACGTCAGGAAAACCCTTATCTCACTCCCTTTCTCCGCTTCAAACCATATCAGCTCATCTTCACCGCTAAAATTATGCCAGCCGTTAGAATTGCTGTCAGACCAGAACCCGTAGTAATGGCTCTTTGCGTCATTGCCCGCTGAATTTACCCAGAGAATGCCCTTATCCGCGGCGTCATTTACAATGTCGCAGGCTGCTCCTCGCCCATCGCCGATGCCGGTTCCAAACCAGCCCATAGAATGACTAATTATCTCAACTCCGTCGCGTATGCACTCGTCTTTAGCGTTTTCAAGGCCAACTAAATCATCCACCTTATAGAGATAGAATTCGGCTTCCAGAGCCACATCGTAGATAATCTCGACACAGGCCGTGCCGTGGACGCTTTCGCCGGCGTATATCCCTTCATTCGTATAGTTGTGCCACCAAAACCCAGGCATGTTATTAGGTAAATCGTCCGCTCCCTTAAATCCTTCATCAATAATGGCCACCTTGACCCCTTGGCCTCGGATATCCGCGAGGAAATTGTCATACGCATTGATGTCCAAAAAGCCCTCGCTAAGGACAAATTCCTGTTGCGCCTGCGGCCGGAATGGTCGGCGGACAAAGCCCACCCCCGGCAATTCCGATACTGCCAGCAGCGACGACGCCGGAACCGAAACCCGCATCAGGCTTTTCGACCGGGCTTGTACCGTGACGCCCAGCGCGGCCATGGACGACGTATCAATCGAAGCCGACGCTTGGCCGAGATGCGGAACCAAAATGACGACGACCGTATCCTCGACGCCTGCCGCACGAGCCAACTTGCCCGCCGGCGGCACGGCCAATTCCCACAACGCACTCTGTATCTTGGCCGGACCGTCGGGCTTGGCCGGGGCAAAGTCTAGGTTCTGCCCCCACAGGGGAACGTAGCCAAGGATGCCCAAGAAAAGGGCGGTAATAACTTTACTGCGGAAAACGACGTTATGAGTAATCGCTTTCACTGAGGTTGGGGTTTTTGACGGATTGATTGGGGACCGCATGAGAGACACTCTCCGCGTTAAAAGAAGGAGGAAGCGGCTCCCACGGCATTGGGAGCCGGGCCTTGTCCACCTTCACGCACAGAGTCATGCGGGAACGCTCTGTCTATTTACCGACGGCAAGGAGCAACCCCTACCGCTTTGCAATGGCTCTTGTATTCAACAGAAGACCCGACATGCGGGTTTCTGTGTGTGAAAGGTGGACGGCCTAAAAATAGGGATACCGCCGATAATTTCAACCTGAGCCTATTCCCCTCGTCATCCCGCCCCTCGTCATCCCGCCCCTCCCCTCGTCTTTCCCGCGAAAGCGGGAATCCAGCGATTGATCTAAGAAGCTCAGCGAATCAACGCCAACTTGGCCGTTTGAACGGCCTCACCCGCTTGCAGCACGGCCCAATAGACGCCGGACGCAGCCGCTGCACCCGCAGCCGTGCGCCCGTCCCAACGCACGCGATGCACCCCGGCCTCCGTCCAGCCAGCGCGCAACACGCGAATCGGCTGGCCCATCAGGTTATAGACGGAAATCCGCACCGGCCCGGCCGCAGCCACGGTGAAGGGAATGGCCACTTCCGCGTTGAACGGCGCGGGAAAGGGCTGGCCCAGCTTGGCCCCAAAAGGCTTCCACAACGTCACATCCTGCAACTGCCAGCGGGCAAAGGACGCGGCGCGGTCTTGATTGAGCATATTGCGGAACTCGAGGATGTTTTGCTCGGAGTGTAGGTGCGTTGCGTCGAGGACGAGATACTGATTCGTCCAATCCGCACTCGCTGGCACTGGGGCGTACCGCTGCTCGTTGAGGAAAACGACGACCTCGTCGGCGCTGGTTTCCGCGATCGAAAATTGGCACAAGACCGCGCGCTCAATCCCCTCAAAGCCGAACCGGACGCTCTTGGGATTTTTGCTCACAGCGGGCGGACTGTACCCGAACACCCCGCGGCTCGGCAGCGGCTCTACCCGCTCGCGGCCAATCTCAACGGGCGCGGCCCCGGTGCCCCCAGCGGCGGTAAAAACCCGCACCGCGCCACTGCGAGCTTGGGGCGGAACCCGGACGACGACGATGCCGTTGGACCAAACCGCATAATCGTCCGCGGCCGCTTGCACCTGGGGGTGAAACAAAACGTACCCTGCGCCGCGCTCGCGGCCAAAGTTGCCGCCGGTCAGGGTCAGGTGCTCGCCGGCCTGTACTTGCGGAGGCGAAAGGTGGGCGAGGTACGGGCTGGCGATTTCCATGCCGACGGCATTGCTCGTGCCTTCAGGCGTCGCCACGGTCAAGTCGCCCGAGGGCGCGTTGAGCGGGACGCGGAACCGGATCGCCCCGTCCGACCAAGACTCAAACAAAGACACTGCGACCGAATCGATCCACACGGAACTGTGGCCCCGCACGAGGCCGAAATTGGCGCCGACGATTTCGACGAGATCGTCGGTGTGGGCTGGCGCAGCCATGCGAACCTCCGCAATGTACGGCGACGTGACGACGACCTGCGTACTGTCGCGGCCGCGGCCGGTTATCACCTGCACCGCGCCGGTGCGAGCACCGGTCGGCACGCGCACTTGGAGCTCGGCGTCGCTCCACGCGAGATAGTCGGCATCGCTCGGCATCTTTCCGGCCAAAAAGACCACGTGGCTCGTCCCCCGGTCCGCGCCGAACCCCGCGCCGACGATGGTAAGGGTTTGGCCGTACTGAACGCGGCGCGGCGCGATCTCGGCAATGGACGGCGCGGAAACCGCCAGCACGAGTTTGCCGTATCCCGTGCTATCGTCCTTACCCGGCGCGCCCAAATCGACCGTGGCCTTGACGAGGGCATTCCACAGCTCGGCGCGTGTGAGCGAAGGATTGGCCGATTTGAGCAGGGCGGCTGCGCCGGCCACGTGGGGCGTTGCGGCCGAGGTCCCGCCAAACCCATCCGCTCCGTACGAAACCGTGGTCACGCCCGCCGGCGCGACGAGGTCGGGCTTGATGCGGCCGTCGGTCGTGGGGCCGCGCCCGCTATAGCGTGCCAGCCGGCCCAAGTCCCATTGGTCGTGGTGGATCGCCCCCACGCTCAGTGCGCCGCGCGCGTCCGCTGGAATCCCCAAGCTGCCAGCCGGGACCGGATATTCGATGTCGTGATGCCAAGACCACACGCGCAGTTGCTTGGGCGCGGCCTCGCCGACGCGCACCACGGAAATGCCATAAATCCCAGCTCGCCCGGCAAAGTATTCGACAAACTCCACGGGCTCGCCGCCATTGCCCTGCACATCCGTGCTGTTGGCGACCTCTTCGAGGGTGCCAGCCGCGTCTTGATAGTAGAGGTACAGGTCGTAATCCGCGGTGGTGGTGGGCCAATCGTCCCAAGTTAGGGTCACCCGGATGGCGTTGCCGACGGCCGCGACCAAATTCATCGCGTCATCGCCCGCGGCAAAATCGTGCCGATTGTCGGCATCGCTGTCGCGCCAAAAACCCGCGTAGTGCTTTTGGGCGTAGTTGCCGACCGCGTTGACCCAGAGGATGCCGTTGTCGGCCGCGTCGTTGACGATGTCGCAGATCAGCCCGCGCCCGTCCCCAAAGCCCGTGTTCACCCAAGTCGCCGAGTAGTTTACCACGACGACTCCGTTTTGGATGCAGCGGTCTTTGGCATTCTCCAAATCCACTTCATCCGCAATTTTGTACAGGTAGAGTTCGGCGGCTGGAGCCACGTCGTGGATGACCTCGGCACACGCTGTGCCGTGTGGGTTGGTGCGGGCATAGATTCCCTCGCCCGTATAATCGCGCTGCCACCGCCGCACCGGCAGGTCGTCGGTCAAGCGGTCGGCGTCCTTAAACCCGCCGTCGATAACCGCCACCTTGACCCCTTGGCCGGTCGCGCCGGCCGCGTGGTGTTCAAAAGCGCGGATGCGAGCCAAGCCTTCGCTGACGGTCTGTTGCGCGTGGGGCCGGTACGGCCGGCGGACAAAGGCCACGCTCGGCAGCTCAGACACCGCTCGTAGCGCTGCGGCCGGCACTGACGCGCGCAGCAGGTGCTGGGACTGGGCTAGGATTTCCACGTTGAGGGCGGCCAACGCTGTGGTGTCAATGGCCGCGGCTGCGCCCGCCGCTGGCACCAAGACGACGACCTCCCGGAGGCCGGCGGCGCGGGCGAGCTTGGCCGCGGCCGACCGCGCCCACAGCGCGCTGGCTAGCTTGGGAGGGCCGACTGGTTTGGCCGGGGCGACGCCGAGGTCTTGGCCCCACAGGGGCACGGCAAAAAGGAGGACGAGAAAGGGCGCGATGCTCAAGGCTGGCGAGCCTTGTACGACTCGTGTTCGCCCTGCATCCCTTGCTCTTTGGTGCGCGCCAACAGCGCGAGCCGCTCGTCGTCGGCCAAGGGCGCGAACTGCCGGGCGATGGCCGCATTCTGCTGCAACTTTTCCAGCGAATCCATGCCAGAACACACAGTAGCTACCGGCAGGCTCATGGCGTAGCGCAGGCACTCGGCGGCCGTGGCCGCGCCTGTGGCGAGGATTGCTCCGGGCGAACCGGCCAAGGTCTTCATGGCAATGACCCCGATGTTCCGTTCCACCGCGACCGGCAGCACGCGCTCGACAAAGCTGAGGTAATGCGGGTCGAATACGTTGATCGGCATTTGCGTGGCGTCCCAAGCAAAGCCGCGCTCGATCATCTCCACGTGCAGGGCGGGCAAGGTGTGCCCGGTGAAGCCGATGTAGCGAATTTTGCCCTCCTCTTTGGCTTTGAGCGCGGCTTCCAACAGGCCCTGCTCGTAGATCCGCACGGGGTCGTCGGGCTTTCTGATACTGTGAAACTGCCACAGGTCAATCGCGTCGGTTTGCAGCCGGCGCAAGCTCTCTTCGAGGTGGGCAATCGCTCGCTTGGGGTGGCGGCTCGCGTCCTTGGTCATTAGAAATACGCGGTCGCGATAGCCGCCGCGCAGTGCCTTGCCCATGCGCTCTTCGCTCTCGCCGTTGGAGTACCCCCACGCATTGTCGAAGAAGGTAATCCCCTCGTCGATGGCCGCATGCATCAAGGCGATGGCCTCTCGTTCCTCCATGTTGCCGTGTTGGGCTAGGTGCGCGCCGCCCAAGCCGAGCAAGGAGACGGATTCGCCCGTGCGGCCCAAGACCCGCTGGGGCATGTCGCGCTGGGACGGAGCGGCATGTATGGAAAGGCTGGCGGCGGCCGCTGTCGACAGCTTGAGAAAGGTGCGGCGAGAATACGGTCTATCGTTCATTAGTATAGGCTCCAGTCGCAAGGGGGATTAGGGAAATTTGCAAAGCCGATCGATGGCAGTCTCGGTGTACTCAATCGTCCAAGCCAAGGGCTTTCTTCACCTCAGCCGTAGAGTACACCTGCTCCTCACCGTTGCGGACGCGCTTCAGGACTTCGGCCGCGAGATAGTAATCCTCCATATCTTCAAGGCCCCGTTCGATGATCTCGCGTAGGCAACCATCTTTGGTGCGCCCCGTTTGCGCCGCTAAAAAATCGAGCCGTTGTTCCGCATCACTAGGAAGTTGAATCGATATCGACATGCTTTGGTCTCCTTTCTGCTGCTATTCCCAAAGTGCTTGGTCTCTAGTGGGTTTGTGTCTGGTCGTCAAGTCATTCGCCATGCTTAACTAGGCTTGCGAAGTTGCGGCCTAGCTTTCTTGACGCTGGCAACGGCCTTTTTAATGGTAGATATCTTTATCTTTCCCCTTTTTGGTGCCTTCTGTACGACGCGCTTTGTCTTCGCCATTTTTATCTCCCTGAATGAGTTATGCCTGTAGTAAAGCCCCAATGACGCGGACAGCACTAGAGCCTATCCCCCACTGCCCATCCCCCTTCCAGTAATCAACTGCACGGCTGTCGCCAACAACATTCCATACACCACTCGGTTGAACCACACGTCGCTAAATCGCTGATTCAGAAACACCCCTAACTTCACTCCGGCGTACGCCAGCGGCGCCAGCAGCAACATCGTCTTAAAAATGTCGGCGTGGAAAAGCCCCAAGCCCCAATAGGGCGGCAGCTTGAGCACGTTGAGTGCAGCAAAGAAAACGACCGTGGTGCCGACGAAGACGCGGCGCGGCAACTGCTGCGGCAGCAAGTAAATGACCACCGGCGGTGCGCCGGCGTGAGCAATCGTCGAGGTAAAGCCGGAGACCGCGCCCATCAACACCCCGGCCAGCGGCCCCGGACGCTGCTTTTGGACCATCCCGACGAGGGCCGCCCGCCCGAATTGGAACGCGACAAACAGCAAGGCCAAGCAGCCCAAGCCCACCTCTAAAACGCGCTCGTGCTGGCTAAAGTAGCCAAAAAAAAAGCCCCGACGCCGATTCCCAAGGCGGAACCGGGCAGGAGCCGTTGGACGCTCGCTTTGTCGAAGGTGCGGCGGTAGTGCCGGACGGCGAATACATCGCAGGCGATCAACAGCGGCAACAAGAGCGCGGCCGCATCCGCCACCGAGACCGTCAGGGCCAACAGCGGGGTGGCCAAAATCCCGATGCCGCCGCCAAAGCCGGCCTTGGCCACCCCCATCAAGAGCACCGCCCCGACCGCGCAGACCCAAAAGGGGGCCGGGTATTCGGGCAGCACTACTCGCCTTCTACGTGGGTTACTTCGATATCGAGGTCTTCGCGTTTGCGCACGTGATCCACTTGGCCGTCCTTGACCCACACCACGCGATCGGAGACGCTGAGCATCTTGTGGTCGTGGGTCGCTGAGATGACCGTCACGCCGGAGTCTTGGTTCATCGCGCGCAACAGCTCGATGATCTCCGTGCCGGTGCGCAAGTCGAGGTTGGCGGTCGGCTCGTCGGCGAGGACGACGGCCGGGTCGTTGGCCAAGGCGCGGGCGACGGCCACGCGCTGCTGCTGGCCGCCCGAAAGCTCGTAGGGCTTGTGCGAGTGCCGCTCGCCCAAGCCCACCTTGACCAACAGCTCCATGCCCTTGTCGCGGGCCTCGTCGCTGGTCAGGCCGGCAAAGACCATCGGCAAGGTGACGTTTTCGAGCGCGGTCATCACCGGGATTAAGTTGAACGACTGGAAGATGTAGCCGATCTTGCGGCAACGCAGCCACGCCAGCTCGTACGCGTCGAGCTGGGCGACGTCCACCTCGTCGATGTACACCTTGCCCTCCGAGGGTTTGTCGAGGCCGCCGACCATGTTGAAGAAGGTGCTCTTGCCCGAGCCCGAAGGCCCCATGATCGACAGGTACTCGCCGGTGTAAATCTCCATATCTACGCCGCGCAGGGCGTGAACCTCAATCTCGCCCATCAAGTAAATTTTCTTTACCTGCTGGGTCCGCACGACCGTGCGTTTTTCTGCTTCTTGCGCTGCTTGCGCTGCTTGGACGGCCACCTCGCTCGGGGCGGTTTCGGTCATTTCAAATCTCCTCTGAGGAATCAGGTGTCGGAGCGCATGGCTTCGACCGGCTCCATCTTGGCTGCGCGGTACGCCGGCAACATGGCGCCGATCAACGAAAGCAGGGTCCCCACCACCAAGGCGTACCCGGCCGATTCGACGATGCCGCCCAGCGGGAAGTACGACAGGGCGTAGCCGCCGTAATCGAGCAGAGCCAACCCCAGCGTCAGCGCGAAGCCAATGGCGATCCCGGCCGAAGTCCCCGCCAACCCCTGAAAGGTCGATTCGAGGAGGAAGAGCTTGACGATAAAGGTGTCCAAGGCCCCGAGGCACTTCATGGTGCCGATCTCGCGGAACCGCTCGGTCACCGACATCAACATGGCGTTGGCAATGCCGACGACGCAGACCAAGAGCGACAGACTGATCAGCCAAGTCTGCTTCGATCGCTCTTCCTGTAGGCGGGCCACAGCCTCTTCAGAGGCGTCGCCGGCCTCGGAAAGGCCCGTCTCAATGCCGTTTTTTTGCAAGAGTAAGTTGATCTCGCTTTTGTCCGCGCTGCGCAGGCTGCTGACGATTTCGTTGTTGCTCCACACCGACATTAAGAAGGCAATCGCCAAAACCACGCCGCTGGTGGTGATCAGGGAGCGGCCAAAGCGAATTTTCAGGCTGCGAAAGCTAATTTCCACGGCTTTACTCATCGGCAGCACGATCTCCCGACCGCCTGCCAAACGCCTCTCAGACATAGTTGTTCTCCCAGTAGATGCTCGCGTTCACAACGAGTATGTAACGCAAATAAAGGCAAAAAATCAACCGCCGGTCCTAATTTCCACGAGAGGCAACGATGCCCCATCGCGTCCGCCGCGCTCGGCCACCAGCTCGGCAAACCCAATCGGCACCATGCTAACCCGCAAACACGGCTCGCGGCCCCGTCTCGTACTGTCGCTACCCTGTCCGCGCCCCGGATTGCCGCTACCCTGTCCGCGCCTCGTACCCGTACTGTCGAGGCCCTGTCCTCGACACGGATCCCGCAACGGCACGGGCCGTTCCAAGAACGACGACATGGCACTCGGCGTAAACACGAGGTGATCAATGGCAAAGTCGTTTACCAGCCCCTCTAGCTCGCCGACATGGCCGACCACCGGGCGACCGGCCAGTGGGCTATCGCGCTGCTGGGGCCTCTCGCCGACCACGCCGATCAGGTTGCAGTGGGCCATACCCGCCCGCTCCAGTTGCTCGACGAACTCCACGGCCGCCGCATCGGTTCCCACCAGCAGGGTGCGCAATCGGCCCTCGCAGCCGCGCTGGCGCAGGGACCAACGCGCCACCAAGCGCCAACCGGCGATTAACAGCACGTTGCAAAACCAAGCCGACACCACGGCCAACCGCGAGAAGTTGTAGCCCTTAAAGAAGAAGACCAGCATCACAATGGCGGCAAACCCCAGCGTCACGCCTACCACTGACCCCGCCACGGAGTAGCGGCGGCGGTCGTACAGGCCGGCCGCGCAAAACGCCACCAGCCAGACCGCGATCGAAGCACCGTACACTGCCGCCCATTGCCAATCTGAGTACGGCGGCGGAACCAGCCAGCGCGTCGGCTGGACGTCGAGGCCGAAGAGCGTGCCGACCTGCTCAATGCGGTAGATGAGGGGCACCAGCTCGGGGTGGTAGCGCACCGTTAACCCGAGCTTGAGGCCGCAGAGCACCAAACCGGCGTCGAGCAGGGGCGCGGCCAAGGCGCGGGCGGCCCGACCGAGGAAGCGGAACGTCCCGTGCAGGGCAATGCCCACCTGCAAGAGCCCCAGCGGGAAGAAGCGATAGCGCCGCGCCATGTGCTTGTTGACAAAAATCGACATGGCGCGGCTCTTGCGATAGAGAATTTTCAGCGGCGTTCCCCGGCCACTCTCGCCGCGAAAGTGGATGATCGCGGTCGTCGGCACGTAGTAGAGCTTCCAGCCGGCTCGGTGGAAGCGATAGCACCAGTCGATGTCCTCGCCGTACATGAAGTAATCCTCGTCGAGCAGGCCGACTTGGTCCATGGCCGCCTTGCGCACCATCATGCAGGAACCCGACAGCACCTCGATCTCGGCCGGTTGCTCGGGGTCGAGATGGGTCAGATGGTAGCGGGCAATGAGCGGGTGCTGGGGAAAGAGGCGGCTCAGGCCCGACATCTTGCAAAAGGCTGCCAGTGGGGTGGGAAAGCCGCGGCGGCTGTCGAGCTGCAAGGTCCCGTCCGGGTCGAGGATTTTGCAGCCGCAGGCCCCGGCTTCCGGGTGGGCGTCCAAGAACCCTACCATGGTGTGCAGCGCGTCTCGGCGCACGATGGTATCGGTGTTGATCAGCAGGGCGTATTCGCCGGCCACCTGCCGCAGGGCCACGTTGTTGCCGGCCGAGAACCCCACATTGGCCTCGTTGCAAATCAGCTTCACGTGCGGAAATTCCTCGGCTACCATGTCGGCACTGCCATCGGCCGAGGCATTGTCAACCACGAAGATCTCGGCCTCTAGGCCCTCGGCGGCCGCGAGCACGGAATGCAGGGCCTGTCGAGTCAGGTCGCGGGTATTGTAGCTGAGAAAGACTATGCTCAGTCGCACGATCGAGCGCCTCGCTGGCGGCCCATGAGCTTGTAGCCGCTGAAGTAGAGAATTTGCTTGGCAAAAAGCAGATGCTCGCGCAGGTCTAGCTTGCTGGAGCTGAACTGGCGGTTGCGAAAGACAAAGGGGATGGACCGATGACGCTGGTAGCGGCCCTTGACCAAAATTTCGAGCAGGATTTTGTAGCCCGCAGACGTGAGCGCGAAGTCCTGGATCACGGGGCGGCGCAAACAGAAATAACCCGACAGCGGGTCCTCAACCCCGGTCAGCAGGCGGGCCGCGCCCACGCCGATTCGGGAGATCTGCTTGCGGTGCCAAGCCCAGCGTTCGACTCGGCTGGTGGCCCCAAAGCGGCTGCCCATGGCAATGTCGCATTCGCGCAGGCTGTGGATTAGCGCGGGCAAGATCGCCGGGTCGTGGCTCAAGTCCGCGTCGATCACCCCGAGATGGGGCCGCGCCGACTGGGCGAACCCCGCCATCACCGCCGACCCCAAGCCGAGCTTGCCCGGCCGATGGACCACCTCGACGGGATAGCGGGCCTTCAGGGACTCGGCCACTTGGCCGGTGCCGTCGGGCGAGTTGTCGTCAACCACGATGAGCTCCAAGTCGATCTCTGGCTCGCGCCCGATGATCGCAAAGATCTCGGCGGCCAAGAGCGGCAAGTTTTCCCGCTCGTTGTACGTGGGCGTCACCAGCGAAATCTGCACGGGGTCCACGAGAACAGGCTAGCGGGCAAGTTGGGGAAAGTCGCGGCGAAAGTGCGGGTCCGCGGCCAAGTCTTGCAGCCCCTCGGCAAAGCTCAGGGGCCGGCGGCCGAGCGCGGCGTTCAGCGCGTCGGTGCGCAGCCCCGATCGCAACGGGCGCGGAGCGGCCAGCCCGGCCGCGCGGGTCGGCACGGGTTCGATCAACGCGCCGTCCATGCCAAAGAAACAGGCCAGCGCCCGAGCCTGCTCCCAGCGCGTCATAAAGGTCGCGCCGCCGAGGTGAAACAACCCCCGCGCCTCTTGACCGCACAGGGACACCAAGGCGCGGGCCAAATCGCGGACGTACGTCGGGTTGCCCCACTGATCGGCAAAGACCCGCAGGGACTGGCCGCTAGACAGGCCCCGCAGCACCCAAGTGAGGAAATTGGACCCGGCCTGCGGGACATAGCCGTACAGCCACAGGGTCCGCACCACGAGTACGCGCTCCATTTTGTCTAATATGCCCTCGCTTTCGAGCTTGAGTTGGCCGTAGCAAGACAGGGGATTGGCCGCATCCCCTTCGCCGTAGGGCCCGCGCTGGCCATCGAAGACGTAATCCGTGGAAATATGGGCCAAGCCGGCCCCAGCCGCGGTGCAAGCGGCGGCTAAGTTCTCGGGAATATCGACGTTGGCTCGCCGCGCGGCCGGCGCGTCTTTTTCGCAGCCATCGACATCGGTCATGGCCGCGGCGTTGATCACCCAATCGGGCGCGAGTTCGGCGATGAGCGCGGTCGCGGCCTTGCGGTCCGCTAGATCGACTTGGCGATAGGAAATGCCCTCGGGCGCGGGCCGGCGACCGCAGCCCAGCCACTCGGCTTCCCCGGCTAGGGAGAGCAGGGTGCGGCCCAACAGGCCCGTGGCGCCGGTCACCAAAATTCTCATAGCGGCGGTCCGTAGCGCAGCCAAGCCCGCGCCCACGCGCTTTGCGCTCGGCTGGGTTCCGACGCCAAGGCGACCACCTGCTCGGCGCGGCCCTGTAGGCCGTAAAACTGGAGGACGAGTCCTTGGCCGCGATGCGGCAGCCGGGCGAGGGCCGCTGGATCGTACGATTGTTCCATGAAGCGCGCGACCTGCTCGGCCGCCGCGGCAAAGCGGGCCTCGCCGCTCCATTCGCCCAATTCCCCCAAGGCCAAGGCTGCCCCAGCTTGATCGACGAACAGGCCAGTGCTGCCTGCGCTCGCGGAGCCGCACACGTGCTGCACTCGGCCGCGGCGGTCCAGACAGCGGTTGATGAGCGCGTCGCCGGCTTGCAGGGCCACCTGAGCGGCGCGGTCGTCGCCTAGGGCCGCGGCCGCGGCGAGGTATGCTCGGATCAGGGCCGCTTGGCGGTCGGCGTAGAGCGTTGGGTCGGTCCACCAAGTGTCGGCCAAGACTTGGCGACCGCGGAACGCGCCCGCGGCTCGGTCAAAGAGCGTCCCCTCGACAAAGGCGAGTAGGGCGCGGGCCGCCGCGACGTAGCGGGGGGGGTCGGCTTCGAGCAGCAGATGCAGCATGGCCGCCTGATCGAGGGCGTCGCGCTCGCTGGCGGGTGTGCTCCAATCGGGCGCGTACGAGTACGGGCGAAAACCGCCTTGGTCGTTGAGCGGCGAGGCGAGCACCGCGTCCAAGCTGGCCAAGGCCATCTGCCGCGCCGGCGCGGCCCCCCGCACCTCGGCATAGACGAGCAGGAAGCGCAATACCGAGGTCTCGAGGAACTTGGTCGGGCCGCCAAAGCCGCCGTAGGTCGAGTCAAAGTCGGCCGCACAGGCGCGATAAACCGCATCTATGGCAAAGGGTTGCTCAACTTCGGGAGCGGCCGCGCGCTGCACCTTGGCGACGAGCACGGCCCGCTTTTCCTCGTAAGCCGAGCGCAGCCGGCGCAGGTAAGGCTCGACGTTGGCGGGCGGAATATCTACGGCCCGCGCAAAAACCCGCCCGTCTGGCAGGGCCACCACGAGGGCGGGCCAACCGCCGCTTTCGTAGTGCCGCGCAACATCCGGTTGCTTGAACGGATCGACCTGCACGCCGACGAATTGCTCGGCCACGAGTTGGCGCAACGCCGGCGTGGGTGCGGGAAACAGGCCCTCGTATCCCGGGGCGGCCAAATAGACCAATATGGGCTTGTCGGCGCGTTGAGCGCGGGCGAACAAGGACTCGTCCCAAGCCGCCCAAGGCAGCTCGCCGTCGGTCCACTGCCATTCGGCTAAGGTGGGGAGATCACTGCGGGCCGCTTCCGGCCGCGGCTCTTCGGGAACGGCGCACCCGGCCCACAGCAGCAGCAGCAGCTTGGCCTTAAATTGACACATCTCTTTTATATTCAATGAGTTCCGAACTATTTGCAAAGGCCGGTTAATGTACTGCATGCCCCGGTGAGCGTCAAGCAACTCCCAAGGGGTGGGCTTTTTGCGCCGGGTGGTTTGGCCTATGTTTTTACTACGCGCCTTTACTACACGATACCAGCGGCTCGACCCCGGACGCAACGGCAACGCAAGCCATCTAACTAAGGAGCTCATCATGAATCCACTCGAAAAAGTCCCCCTCGGCCGCAGCGGCCTGTCCGTCACCCGCCTCGGCTTGGGCTGCGCCGCCATCGGCGGTCTATACGGCGACATACCCGACGACCAAGCTGTCGCGGTCGTGCGCCGCGCCCTGTCCTTGGGTCTCAACCTCTTAGACACCGCACCCCTGTACGGGTCGGGCAAAAGCGAACTCCGCCTCGGACAGGCCCTCGCGGGCGTGCCGCACGACAGCTATGTGCTCTCGTCCAAAGTGGGGCGCGTCTTAGTCCCAACCCAACGCGACCCACAGGTGGGCGCATTCGACGACCCGGCTCCGTACCAACCCGTGTTCGACTTCAGCCACGACGGCGTCATGCGCTCCTTTGAAGCTAGCCTCAAGCGCCTCGGCGTCGATCGCATCGACATCCTCCACATTCACGACCCGGACAACCACTGGCAGGAGGCCATTGACGGGGCCTATCCCGCGCTCGACGAGCTGCGCGGCGCCGGCGTCATCCGCGCCGTCAGTGCGGGCATGAACCAATGGGAAATGCTGGCCCGCTTTGCCCGCGAGGGCGATTTCGACTGCTTCCTCCTCGCCGGACGCTACAGCTTGCTCGACCAGAGCGCGCTCGACGAGCTCTTGCCCCTGTGCGTGGAAAAGAACATCGGCATCTTAGCTGGCGGCACGTACAACAGCGGCATCTTGGCCAAAGGTGCGCGCCCGGGCGCGACGTACAACTACCAAGAGGCTCCGCCCGAAATCGCCGCGAAGGCTCAGTCTCTAGAGGCCGTGGCCGCTCGCCACCAAGTCGATCTGCGCGCAGCAGCCTCGCAATTCGTCTTCGCCCATCCGGCCATCACCTGCATCATCCCCGGGACGCGGCAGCCCGAGCGAGTACAAGAGAACTTCGACTTGCTCACTCAGGAAATTCCCGCCTCGTTTTGGGCCGAACTCCGCGCCGAGGGCTTAGTCCACCCCGACGCTCCGCTGCCGTGAGCCAAGGCTAGGGCCGGAGAAAGCGCAGCACATAGGTCGGCACTACTGGGTCGTGCCACACCACCTCAAAGCGGCTCGCGTACTCCTCGATGGCCGGAAGCAAATACCGCCCAGTCTGTGGAAAACCGAGGCTTTCCAGCACGACGTACTCGACCTTTTCGCGCTCGATATGGGCCAGCACTTGGGCCGGCTCGGCAAAGGGAAAGCCGACGCAGCGCCGGCCCGAGACGATGTACATCCAATATCCCTTGCGGCACAGCACGATGTCGTCTTCCTGCGCGTTGGCCTTGAGCCATTGACCGGCCTGATAGTAGCGCCGCCAAGGCGGGGGATAGTCGGCTGTAGCGTAGTCGGCTAGGCGTTTGACGCCGCCGACCCAGCCGACGACGCAGGCGAGCAAGCAACCCCACACCACAAACTTGCCCAGATAGCCCAGTCTAGCGCGGATTTGCAAGACAGCCCAGACCCCCAACAAGACCAGCACCGGCACAATGGGCACTAAAAAGCGATCGCCCGGCCAAGGCCAGAGCAACACCATCGCTAAAAAGAAGGCCGCGTAGAGCAGGAGCAGGAGGTGTTGGCCGCGCTTGATGCAAAGCACGGTCGCGGCACCGGCGAGCGCGATCAGCAACAAAGGCGCGGGGTGAAAAATCGTCTCCGTGCCGGTGAAAAAAGGCACGAGGGTTTGGGGCAATTCCCCGGTCAGATAGCGGTGCGTATTGCCGATAAAGCGCTCGACAAAGCCGCCCACGTCGAGCAGGCCCCGCTCCGGGTGATAGGGATTGACCATGAAGAGCTGCTCGAGATAGACGCCGCCGCGGCCCACCGCTCGGTTGCGCCAGATCCACGGCACATAGCAGACAATTGCCGCGCCGCCAAAGAGCAAAGCCCGCCGGAGCTCGCGCCGGAGC
The DNA here is from genome assembly GCA_965242865.1 of Candidatus Latescibacterota bacterium. GTDB lineage: Bacteria > Latescibacterota > UBA2968 > UBA8231 > UBA8231. The sequence goes on along the minus strand of CBDETK010000013.1, from coordinate 221,046 downwards.
AACAAATAGACCACCACAGCCGCCACGAGCGCGACCCCAGCCGTGCGGATGTAAGGTGCCCAGAGGGTGCAGGCGAACCCGCCGATGAGCCACCCGTTTCCCTTGAGGCCCGCCCGCCCGACGCCCCGATCGACGAGCCACAGCGCCAACAGCGAAAAGGTCAGGTAGGGCACTTCGGACATGACTTGGTGCGCGTAGTGCAACAGCAGCGGGCCGTAGGATGCGCCGGTCGGGCCGTGGGTCAGGTAGCTCTGGCCGGCCATCAGGCTCAGCAGCACCACCGCCAAGCCGGGCAAGACGCCCACCCGCTCTTGGGCCAGTTGGTAGAGCACGCCCATGCCCAGCGCAAAGAGCACCAGCACCCACGCCTTCATCGGCACCCAATCGCCGGGGAAGGCCCACGCCAACGGGGCCAGCAACAGGGGAAAGCCAAAGGGGTACTTGGTCGCCGGCTGCGGATCGGGCGAGTTGATGTGCAAAAGCCCCTCGCCTTGGGCCAGACTGCGAGCCAGCGTGATGAATTCGGCGTTGTCGCCGCTGAGGGAAAGTTTGGGATCGAAGGTCCAGACCCCCAAGAGCAAGGTCGCCGCAACGATAAAGAGGGACGCCCGAGGCCCATTTAATAATGGAAGCTGCGGCTCGGACTTTGGGGGGCCAGCCGTCATCGGGCGCGCGCCGTCTGCTCAGTACTTCTCATCGACAAAGTGCAACTTGCTGTGGGGCGGGCGCTGGTACTCGCCGTGGGGCGGGCGCGGCGGCAGGTCCATCTTTTGCGGCATCACGTCCTCGTAGGGCAGTTGGTTGAGGAGGTGCGCGATGCAGTTGAGACGCGCCCGGCGCTTGTAGTCGGCTTCGACCGTGTACCAAGGCGCTTCGGGAATGTCCGTGTAGAAAAACGCCTCGTCCTTGGCCTTGGAGTACTCGACCCATCTGTTCCGCGACTCCAGGTCTATGTCGCTGAGCTTCCAGCGCTTGAGCGGATTCCGGGCGCGCTCCTGAAAGCGGCTTTCTTGCTCCTCCGCACTCACCGACAGCCAGTACTTCAGCAGGACGATCCCCGAGCGCACCAACATGCGCTCAAACTCCGGGCACGAGTGGAGAAACTCCCAATACTCCTCCTCGGTGCAAAAGCCAAAGACCCGCTCAACGCCGCTGCGGTTGTACCAGCTGCGGTCGAAGATCACGATCTCGCCCGCCGCCGGCAGGTGGGCCACGTAGCGCTGGAAGTACCACTGGGTGCGCTCGCGGTCCGAGGGCGTCCCCAAGGCCACCACGCGGGCGCCGCGCGGATTGAGCGGCGCGGTGATGCGCTTGATGATCCCGCCCTTGCCGGCCGTGTCGCGCCCCTCAAAGAGGATCACGACCCGCAGGCCCTGGTCCTTGATCCAGTGCTGCAACTTGACCAGCTCGTGGTGCAACTTGGCCAATTCGCGCTCGTAGTCTTTGCGCTTCATTTTGGCCGGCTGGGCGGCTTTCTTCTTGGGCAACAATTCGCGCTTCGTCTTGGCCGGTTTGGCGGCTTTCTTCTTGGACATTCCAATCTCCATCGCTTGCGGTTCGCCGTTCAGAACAAAAAAACGTACGCAATGCAGCCGTGCGAGAAAACCCACGCAGCCCCGTCTTGCTCGGCCGCGACCGGCCGCGTACCTTGTCGCGCAGACCACCCAACCCACGAGGTATTATGAGCCGCGACTCCCGCCCCAACCTGCTTTACATCCACTCCGACCAACACAGCCCTTACGTCGCCGGCTGCTATGGCGACCCCTTAGTCCAAACCCCCCACCTCGACGCCCTCGCAGCGCGCGGCGTAGCGTTCGACAACACCTATTGCCCCTCGCCCATTTGCGTCCCCTCGCGGATGTCCATGCTGTCGGGTCGCTACCCCTGCGACAACCAAGTTTGGACCAACAGCCACATCCTCGACTCCGGCATCCCCACCCTCGCCCACGCCATGGGCGCCGGCGGCTACCGCCCGGTTCTCATCGGCCGCATGCACTCGGTGGGGCCGGACCAACTGCACGGGTACGCGGAGCGGCTCGTCGGCGACCACGGCCCCAACCAGCCCGGGGGCCGAGGCGTGGACCACGGCCCACTCGCGGGCACGGCCGGGCCGAGCCGCGTCAGCCTGCGCCTGTCCGGCCACGGTCAAAGCGCCTATCAGGTCCACGACGAAGACGTCGCGGCCGCGACCGTTGACTACCTCAATCGCCTCGGGGTGGCCCAGCGCGCCGGCCAAGCGGCCGAGCCGTTTTCGCTCTCGGTCGGTTTCATGCTGCCGCACCAGCCTTTTGTCGCCCGCCTGCAAGACTATCGCTACTACTACGAAAACATCGCGCCGCCGCAAACCCCGGAACCCTTTGGCGACCACCTGCACCCCCACCTCAAGCGCTGGCGTCAAGCCTGCGACATCGAGGAAGTCAGCGCGGAAGAGACCCGCCGCGCCCGCGCGGCCTATTGGGCGCTAGTCCACCGCATGGACGCCCTGATCGGCCAGATCGTAGCCGCGCTGCGGGAAAACGATTTGGAGGAAAACACCCTCATCCTCTATACGTCGGACCACGGCGAGCAGGTCGGCGAGCACGGGTTGTGGTGGAAGCAGACCTTTTACGAAGCCTCGGTTAAGGTGCCGGCCATTCTCGCTTGGCCCGGGCACTTGCCGGCCGGCACTCGTTGCGACCGGGTAATTTCCTCCCTCGACCTCAACGCGACCCTGCTCGACGCCTTGGGCTGCCCGGTCCTGCCCAACGCACGGGGCCGTAGCGTCCTGCCCCTGCTGGCGGATCCGCAAAACGCCGCGTGGGACGACGTCGCCTTCTCCGAGTTTTGCCAAGACGCGGCCGGGGCTGGCGGCCCCTTCCCAGCCGAGGGCATTTTTCAGCGCATGATTCGGCGCGGGCCGTGGAAGCTCAACTATTACCACGGGCAGCCCTGCCAGCTTTTTAACCTCCAAGCCGACCCGCACGAGCGTTGCGACCTAGCGGCCGACCCGGCCCACCAAGAGACGCTGGCCGCGCTCAAAGCCGAAGTCCTAGACGGGTGGGACCCAGCGCAGATCGCCGTGCGCCTGGCCGTGCTCCGCGCCGACCGCTCCATCCTCGCCGCATGGGGCCGCGCTGTACAGCCCCCGGACCAATGCCGCTGGAAGCTCGATCCGGCCATGGATTACCTCGACCGAGAGCAACTCGACCACAGCCAGCGCACTACCAACAAATGACCGCCTAGGGCGGCTGGGGCCAAGACCGTGGGCAGCCAGACGTAGGGAGTCGAGAACGCGCTGGCTGGCTCCGGCATGGCCAGAGCCGCGATGGCGAGCCCCTCGACCAGTAGCACCAGTCCAAACCCATTCCACACCCATATCGCGCCTTGCCGCGCCTTGCCGCGCCAGACCAGCCACGCCATGGCCGGCGCGGTCAAGCCGACGAAGATGTCGAAGTTGAGCCCTTCGTAGGTCACCTGAACCGGCACCTGCCCGGCCTGATGCATGCCTCGCAAGAACAGGGCCACCGGCACGCGGAAAAACTGGAAGCCTATCAGCCCAACCGGGCCAACGGCCGCCACCAGCGCGGCCCCCACCCGCGAAAAGGCCGCGCCACCCGTTAGGAGCATCAAGGCGGTGAACAGGGGCAGCGAAAAGCCGCGCACCGCGCCCGACAGCGCGGCCAGTCCGGTCGCGGCCAACCAGATCCCCACTCCAATAGCGGCCCGCATCGTCCACAGGTCGCTGGGGTGGCCGGCGCGCTGGGCGGCCGCACGCACGGCCAACACCGCAAGCACCAAGACGCCCAAGACCGCGGCGAAAAAGAGCACGTCAACGCGCAGGGGAACCTCCATGACGCCTCCTATGCTTCAGCCCTTTCGCGCGCTTTTACCTCGTCCCATATCTCGTCTAGAGCGGCCAGCGAGAGCGCGGCCACTTCCTCGCCGCGCGCATGCACGGCCTCCTCTAGGGCGCGGAAGCGGCGCTCGAACTTGGCGACGGCCCGTCGAAGGGCCTGCTCGGGCTCTACCTTGAGGAAGCGGCTGGCGTTGACCAACGAAAAGAGCAAGTCGCCAAACTCCTCTTCAATGGCCGCGGCTTTCCCCTGCTCCCAAGCCTGGCGCACTTCGGCGAATTCCTCTTCGACCTTGGCGAGTGCTCCAGCCGCGTCGTCCCAGTCAAACCCCTGCTGGGCAACGCGCGCTTGGACCCGCTGGGCGCGCATTAGGGCCGGGAGGGGCTTGGGAATGCCCTCCAGCAATGAAGGGGCGGCTTCCCCCTGCTCCCGACGCTCCTGTTTTTTGATCTGCTCCCAGCGGCGCAAAACCTCGTCAGCCCCTTCTACGCTCGCATCGCCGAAGACGTGGGGATGGCGGCGAATCAGCTTATCGACGATGGCTTGGCCGACCGCCTCGATGTCGAAGCGGCCCTCCTCGGCCGCGATCTGGGCGTGGAACACCACTTGCAGCAACACATCGCCGAGTTCCTTGCACAGCTCGGCATCGTCTTCTGAGTCAATGGCTTCGAGGGCCTCGTACGCCTCCTCCAACAGGTAGGGCCTGAGCGTGGCGTGCGTCTGCTTGCGGTCCCAAGGGCAGCCGTCGGGGCCGCGCAGACGCGCCATGATAGCAACTAATTCTGAGAATGCGGAATCGCTTTGCATCGTCTTTCGTTTCTGGATTGTGTGGGCGAAATTCGGCGTTGGTATATTCTGCTCATGATGCCCTGTCCACGCTGTAGTCATCAAGATGCCGTTAAGAACGGCCGGCGGCAAGGTAAGCAACACGTGAGTTCGGGTTAACCGGCCTCTGATTGGCTGGGCCTGTTGGTTTTTAGGGTGGGTTTTTTGGGTTGGTGAGCGTAGGCGACTAATCCGCTGATGAGATGGACCATAAAATTGATTGGGCTTCGGTGTCTGGTGTGCTCAATCTGGGCGATATTTTTAAGTTGACCGGTGATGGTTTCGATCAAGGTTCGTTTACGCAGCAGGTGTTGGTCTGCGCGGGACAGGGGGTGCTTTTTCATGTTGGCTCGGGTTTAGCCAAAAAGGAGACCCTCACCTTAACCCGAACTCACGTTAAATTAGGGTTTGCACCCAATCGCAGGAGGTCACATGAAATTCGTCCGCATCCTTGTCGTCGCATTCGTTGTGCCGCTAGCCCAAGAGGCCCAAGGGCAGATTACGGTTTCAGGGACCGTGGTTTCGGATGATACCGGCGAGGCCCTACCGGGCGGAACGGTTGTCATTGAGGGCACATTCATCGGGACGGCGACGGACGAGGATGGAGCCTATTCGATTGAGCTTAGGTCTGTGGAGGACGTTCTAATTTTTTCCTCTTTGGGATTCCACCCAAAGCGACGGACGATAAGCCCGGGCGTCACCACGCTCGACGTGCGGTTGGAACCGAGCGTCTTAGGACTCGAGGGAATCAGCGTCGTGGCCGAGCAGCCCCGGATCTTCGCGCGCAATGTCGTGGCCGAGCCGATGCTGCGGCAGCAATCGAACATCACCAGCGTGACGTCGGTGGTCGACAACCTGCCCGGAGTATCCATCCAAGAGGGCGATGCATACGGCTTTGACGACTGGTCGAGCAACGTCGCCATGCGCGGCTTCCAAGTGACCATCAGCGAGGCGCAGATCGGCACGACCATCGATGGGTTCCCGAACGGTACATCCGATTACTTCAGCGGCGCCAAGGCGAATCGGTTCATCGACCCGATGAACCTCGGGGACGTCGAGGTGTCCCAAGGCACGGCCGACATCGCCTCCCGGTCGGTCGAAGCACTGGGCGGCACCTTCAATTACCTGACGGACGATCCAGCGGCCGAGCGGACTTACACAGCGTCTACCACCATCGGCGAGCACAACGGCAAGCGGTTCTACCTGCGCCTCGACACCGGCCCGCTGTTTGGCCGCGAGACCCGTGCGTGGCTCGCCGCGGTCCGACAGGAGGCGACCGACTGGGTGCAGGGTTCGGCGCGGAACGAACGGGAACACGCGGCCGCCAAGCTGGTCTCAGCGCACGGACGCCTCGAACTGACCAGCCATATCTCGTACGACAGCATCCATGAAGACGTGTACCAGCGGCTCTACAGCGAGGCCGACTTCTCGGCCAACCCGCGTTGGGACCGCCTCGTCGGCGACTGGCCCGGCGTCCCGTACCTGAACCAGTTCTACCGGCCCGGCTGGCAGACCCAGCGAAACAACGCGTTCGCCTACCTGAAGGCGGACTGGTCGCTCGACGACGTCACCTCGCTGAGCGGCGGCCTCTATGTTCATCGCAATCGGGGCCGCGGCGATTGGCTGCCTCCCTTCATCGCCGATGTCACCGACGATGGCCTCGGCCCGGAATCGGAGTTGCTGGGCCGAGGCCCAGTGCGCGGCGGCACAGCACACGGGCCGATCCGTTTCGTGGACCGGGATGGCGTCGCAGTCGGACCGACGCCCGGCTGCACGTCGTCCTACATCTTCAACTACTATGGAGCAGGCGGCCCGGAGGTCGATCCGGCGTGCCACCCGGATGCTACTGCGGTGCAGTCGTACCGCCACAGCCACTACGGGAAAGACCGCCGCGGCGCGACCCTCGACGGGGAGTGGTTCACCACCGTCGGCGCGGCCGGCAGCACCCTGCGCGCCGGCATCTGGTACGAAAACTCGCGGCGGGACTTGGGCCGAGACTGGCATCAGGTGCTGGATCCGGCGCTCAGCTTCGAGTGGAACGAGCGGGCCTACTGGCACCAGTACGAGTGGGATTTCCCGCAGCGCGTGTTCAAGTGGTACGCCGAGGAGACGCTCTACGCCGCCCCGTTTACCCTAAGCGGCGGCGTCAAGCAGTTCTTGGTGCGGGTGTCGCGCGAGGACTCGTTTGGCATTGACCCGGAGCTCGGGGCCGATTCCGATTCAAACCTGCTCTTTTCCGGCGGCGTCACGTACGAGACGCCGATCGAGGGCCTGCACCTTTTCGGCGGGTATGTTGAAAATTTCAAGGCGATCAGCAGCACCCTCCTCGAGGTCCCGGGCCGGAGCCTCGACGCGCTCGAACCGGAAACCTCCGCAAACATTGATGTCGGACTCCAGTACGCCGGCGATTGGGTGGCCCTCGGCGCCACGGGCTACATCGTCGATTTTCAGAACCGGATTTTCTACCTCGGGCCGCAAACGACAGCCGGTCCCAACTACCTCATTCCGGGCGGCGGGGCTTACTTCAATGCCGGCGGCATCCGCACCAACGGCTTTGAGTTCTCAGCCACGGTGCGGCTGCCGCAGCTGCTATCCTTGTACACGGCCTACACCTTCAACAACTCGGAGTACATTGGGAGCGGCGATCCCCTCGTCGATGCCGAGCAGAATATCGTGGCGGGGAGTGACGTCGCCGGCATCCCGGACGAGCTGTGGGTCGTCTCGCTCGACCGGACCGGGCCGGTCCGCACGGGATTGACGGCCAAGTACACTGCGGCGCGGCGCGTCAGCCTGCTGGCCGACTGGTACGCGGACGCCTATTGGCTGGTGGACGCTTATTTCGGTTTTTCAGGCGAGGCCCTGGGGGCCTTGCTCCGATCAACGGAGTTCTCGATGGTGGCGAACAACCTGCTCGACCGGGCTTACCTGTCCTCCATCACCGAGAACGCGGCTTGGCTCGGCGCGCCGCGGACGGTTTCAATGACCGCGACTGTTTCTTTTTAAGCGGAGCACATAAGTCTCCGCCATCTACCACCCATAGCAACCACAGGAAAGAGCCATGAAAAAGAAACTTTTCATCACCGGCGCGGCCGGCAAAGTTGGGTCCGGCCTGCGCCGCCACCTCAAAGACCGCTACGACTTTCGCCTGCTGTTCCACCGCAACATCCCCTCGGTGGAACCCAACGACGAGATCGTGGTGTCCGACCTCGCCAATTTCGAGAACATGGTCGAGGCCTGCGAAGGCATCGACACCATCGTCCACCTCGGCATCGCGATTACCCAGCGGGGCTATCCGCGTACGCGCTACAACCAGATGATCATGGAGACCAACATCCAAGGGACCTACAACATCTTTGAGGCCGCCCGCATCAACAAGGTCCCGGTCGTCGTCTTTGCCAGCACCAATCACGTGACGGGCTTTTACGAGCAAGAAGGCATCTACACCACCCCGGACATGCCGATTCGCCCGGACAGCATGTACGGCGTCAGCAAGGCTTTTGGCGAAGCCCTCGGCCGCTTCTACTACGACCAATACGGCATCTCCGCGTACTGCCTCCGCATCGCCAACTATCCCGACACCGAAGAGGTCAACAGCGCCTATCCCCCCGGCGAAAACCGCTGGCTCAGTGCCCGCGATGTCTCCGAGCTGACCGCTTGCTGCATCGAGGCCCCCCGGCCCCAATTCGGCATCTTCTACGGCGTTTCACTCGGCGCGGACAAAAAGTGGGACCTCGCCAACGCCAAGGAACTCGTCGGCTGGGCACCCCAAGACCGCGGCGCACCTTCGCCGTGATCAACGCCCTCAACCGAAGGCGTGACGCCGCGGGTGCTGCGATTGACTTTTTTCGGTTTTACCCTTTATTTTTTAGGATGTTATGTTAATTGTCCACAGTGCCTTAGGCTACTGCGTTCTCCTCGCCATTGCCTACCTCAGCGGCCGCCGCACCCGCTCCATTTCTTGGAAAACCCTCGGCGTGGCCACGGTGCTCCAGCTCCTACTGGCGGCCCTTCTGCTGCAACCGGCCATCCGTCCGCTGGTGTTTGGCCTCGCCAGCGATTTGACGACCCTGCTCAAAAAAACCGCGCTTACCGCCAATGAGTCGCTGCTGTTTAGCGGCGTGAGCGCGGAGTCGTTTGTCCGCGAGCACGGGCCGGTCGTCGCCCTCGAAATCGCGGCGATCCTCATCTTTGTGGCCTCGCTTTCGAGGGTGCTCTACCACTATCGGCTCCTGCCTTGGATCATCGCCCGGCTCAGCCGCTTCATGCAGCGGTCCATGGGCATCAGCTCGGCCGAGAGCGTCGGCATGACCGCCAATATTTTTCTCGGCATGACCGAAGCCCCGCTCCTTATTCGCCCTTACGTGGCCCGCCTCACCGAAAGCGAGTTGTTGTGCCTGATGATCGGCGGCATGGCCACCATCGCCGGCACCGTGATGACCATTTATGCGACCATGCTCGGGGCGGTCCACCCGGATATTGCCGGGCACCTCTTGGTCGCTTCGCTGATCAGCGCGCCGGCCGCCATCGCCGTATCCAAGCTCATGATTCCAGAAACGGAATCCGCGGAAACAGCGCGAGAGAAGGTCGCTCTGCCCCCCAAAGACACCCTCAATGGGCTCGACGCGGCCGCCCGCGGCGCGGCCGAAGGCATGCACTTGGTGCTCAACGTCCTCGCCATGCTCGTCGCCTTTCTCGGGCTCGTCGCCCTAGTCAACTATGGTCTGAGCTACCTCGACGCCCTGTTCAATAGCACCCCAAGCGGCTGGAGCTTACAAACCATAGCGGGGGTCCTCTTCCACCCCCTGACGTGGTTGATGGGGATTCCTTGGGGCGAAGCGCGGCTCGTCGGCGAAATCATGGGCCTCAAGACCATTCTCAACGAATTTGTCGCGTACCTAGCGCTCGCCCAGCAGATGGAAGGCAACGCCGCCTTGAGCACGCGCTCGTTCATCATTGCCACGTACGCCCTCTGCGGCTTTGCCAATTTCGGTTCCGTGGCCATTATAATCGGCGGCATCGGCAGCATCGCACCCGAGCGGCGCGGCGACTTGGCGCGCCTAGGGCTGCGCTCGCTCGTGGGCGGAACGCTCGCGACCATGGCCACCGGCTGCGTGATTGGGCTATACCTGTGAAACTCAGGGGCACTTAGGGCGTCATACTCTAGCGGAATGAAGTGAAAGCAGATGAGCAGAAAAAAGACCACATATCGCGCCCGGTTTGACGGCCACCGACGGCTCGCCGCGGCCGTCATCATCCAAGCCGTCAAAGACGTGCAGACCGCAGATTGCAATCAGGAACGGCAGATGGCGATCGACTTCCTCAAGGGGGACATGTGGCCCTTTTCCGACGTGCTCGACCTGCCTTTAGACGGCCGCGCCCTCTGCGAGTACCTGGGCGTCATGGAGCTCACCTCCACCGAAGTCCGCTGACCTGCGTTCCCGCAGCGCGTTGAACCCGGAGACGATTCACCATGGAGCTTTCGCCCGCGCAGATTCGCTTCTTCAAGACCTTTGGCTATCTCTACTTCCCGCGGCTTTTTGCCCCCAGCGAGATCGCTTGGATCGCCGCTGAGTTTGAGCAGTCCATCCAAGCTCATGGCAACGGCGCACAACACGACGGCACCCAGCGCACCATGTTTGGCGGCCCCATTGAGCACCGCGAGCGGCTTTGCGCCCTCCTAGACGACGAGCGCATCCGCGGAATTTGCACCGGCGTCCTCGGCGCGAACTTCAACTACGCCAGCGGCGACGGCAATTACTACAGCGGCGATACCGGCTGGCACCCCGATGGCAACTGGGGCCAGCTTTTCTCGGTCAAAATCGCCTTCTATCTAGATGAGCTGACCCGCGACACCGGCTGTCTGCGCCTGCTCCCCGGCAGCCACCACCCCAACCACTTCGTCCGCGCCGAGGGCCTTGATCTCAATAGATCCATGGAATTGTTCGGCGTGGAGCCGCGCGATTTTCCCGGCAACCTCGCGCTCGAGACGGCCCCGGGCGACCTCGTCATCTTCAATCACGACCTGTACCACGCCTCCTTTGGCGGTAACCAACGGCGGCGCATGTTCACCATGAACCTCACCCGCTCCTGCACCAACGCTGCCGACCGGGCCACCCTCAAGGACTATCTCCGCCAGCACTCGCCCGGCGGCTACCAAGTCGTCACCGGCGGCGGCATGTTCTATCCCACCATGCTCGACACCGCCAGCCCAGCGCGCCTGGTCCACTTGCGCCAATGCGCCGAAGTCCACGACGAGCTATTCCCAGAATTGGCGCGGCATTGACGGCCAGCCCACTCGTGCAGATATTTTCTGCGCGCCCGTAGCTCAGTTGGCAGAGCAGCTGACTCTTAATCAGCGGGTCCAGGGTTCGAGCCCCTGCGGGCGCACCATCTTTGGGGTGCGGACGCTGCTTCCTGCTTCCGCATCCCTTTTCTATAAATTAGCCCCTGTCCATCGCCCGGCCCCATCCTTGACATTTCCCAGTTCAAAGCATAAAATAGCCTCTCTTTTCAGCCGCCTTAGCACCGCCAGCACCGCCCATTCCCAATGGCCGATCCCATAACCAAATTAGAAAAGGCATTCCGACTCGACCCGGGCTTCCCGCATTTTGCGCGCCTCGCCGATCTCTACCTCAAGCGCGGGCGCGTGGAGCAAGCCCTCGCGCTCTGCCAAAAGGGCTGTGCGAGTTTTCCCGATTACGCCACCGGCTTTATTGTCCTCAGCAAGTGCCATGAGAAACGGGGGGATCTAAAAGGAGCGCACGAGGCCATGGAGCAAGCCCTGCGGCTCGACCCGGAAAACCCCAGCGGGCACAAACGCCTCGCTTACCTCTTTGAGCGGCTCGGCCTCACCCCCCGAGTCTTGCAAAGCCTGCGCCAAGCCGCAGCCCTCGACCCATTCGACGCTTCCCTAGCCGAGCAGATCGACCGCTTGGCTAGCCAAGCCGACCGAGCCGCGCCCAAATCCGAAGCGGGCAACTCAGGGCGTCCCGCCGCCCCAGCCGCGCCCACACCCGAAGCGGGCAACACCTTTGAGCACTCTGCCCCAGCCGCGCCCACACCCGAAGAACCCGCCGATAGCGCGGGGCCCAAGGCCCCCGCTCCGCCGCCAAAAGACCGCGAGGACCTGTACGGCGACACCAATGGCAGCGAATTGAGCCGCCTCTTGCAGGCTATTGAAGAGGACAAAGCCACCGAGCCGACGCCGGCACTTAGCGAGCCCCTCACCGCGGCCGACAGCACGCCGAGTACACCGAAAAACAATCGCATCGCCACCATGACGCTGGCCGAAATCTACACCACGCAGGGCCTGACCCAGAAGGCGATTGAAACGTACCGCGAGCTCCTCCAACAGGAGCCGACGAATCCCATCATTCGCAGCAAGCTGGCTTCGCTAGAACGAGGCAGCAAAGCGCACTAACGGGAGTGATATGGCAGATACCACGGATTTTAGAAACGGCTTTACCATGTACCTCAACGGCGAAATCTTCTCCATCGTCGAGTTTCAGCACGTCAAGCCGGGCAAGGGCAGTGCCTTTGTGCGCACTAAACTCAAGAATACCAAGACCGGGGCCGTGCTCGACCGCACGTTCCGTTCGGGGGACAAAGTCGAGCAAGTCCGGCTCGAAAAGCACCAGATGCAATACCTGTATTCCGATCAGGGGCTGTACTACTTCATGAACTTGGACACCTACGATCAGATCCCGGTGTCCGCCGCGATCGTCGGCGAGGCGAGCAACCTCCTCAAAGAAAGCGAGAACGCCTTCCTCCTCATAGCGGGCGAAGAGGTCGTGGCCGTTGACCTACCCAACTTCGTCTCCCTAGCCGTCACCCACACCGAACCGGGGGTCAAGGGCGACACCGCCACCGGCGCGGTCAAGCCAGCGACCTTAGAGACCGGCTACGTGGTCCAAGTGCCGCTCTTTGTCAATAAGGGCGACCGGCTCAAGGTCGATACCCGCACCGGCGAATACGTAGAGCGCGTTTGAGAAAGGACGACACCTCCTGTGAACGAAGGCAAGCTCCGCAAACTGCTAGAGCTTTTCCACGATAGCGACATCGACGAGTTAGAGATCCAACACAGCTTTTGGCATGGTACGCGCATCCGCCTGACTCGCAACCGCGCGCCCGCACCAGTGGCCCCGGCTGCGCCCATGCCCATCGCGCCCACCGCACCCGCACCGGCCGCGCCCACCCCGGCCGAAGCGACCGACGACGGCCTCCACGAGGTGCTCTCGCCCATGGTCGGCACCTTTTATCAGGCCCCCTCGCCCGAAGCCGATCCCTTTGTGCGCAAGGGAGATCGCATCGAAAGCGGCCAGACCCTCTGCATCATCGAAGCCATGAAGATCCTAAACGAGATTCCAGCGGATATCCAAGGCGAAGTAGTCGAGATCTTGGTCGGCGACGGCCAGCCGGTTGAATACAACCAAGTGCTGCTCAAAATTCGCCCTAGCTAAGCGGCTGTGTTCGAGAAAATCCTCATTGCCGACCGCGGCGAAATCGCGCTGCGCGTCATCCGCGCTTGCCAAGAGCTGGGCATCGCGACCGTGGCCGTCCACTCCCAAGCCGACACCCGCTCCCTGCACGTGTCTTTTGCCGACGAGGACGTCTGCATCGGGCCGGCCGCCGGCAAGGACAGCTACCGCAACATCGTCAACATCATCAGCGCGGCCGAGCTGACCAACGCCGACGCAATTCACCCCGGCTACGGCCCCTTGGCCGAAGACGCGGACTTCTCCGCAATCTGCGCCGATTGCGGCATCGCGTTCATCGGCCCGCCAACCGCGGCCATTCGCAGCATGGGCGACAAGGCCGTCGCGCGCCACACCATGCAGCAAGCCGGGGTGCCCGTAGTGCCGGGCAGCGAAGGATCCCTTGAATCGCTAGACGACGCTCGGCAATGGGCGGAACAGGTCGGCTTCCCCCTGCGGCTCAAGGCCGCGGCCGGCGGCGGCGGGCGCGGGATGCGGGTCGTCCGCGCCATGGATGAATTGGAGGAAGCCTATCAGATGGCGCGCCGCGAAGCCCGCACCGCCTTTACCAGCGACGCCGTGTATATGGAGCGCTCCATTGAAGCGGCGCGCCACATCGAAATCCAAGTCCTCGGCGACCAGCACGGGCACCTGGTCCATCTCGGCGAGCGCGAGTGTTCCATTCAGCGGCGGAACCAGAAGCTCTTAGAAGAAAGCCCCTCGCCAGTCGTCGACGCCAGCTTGCGCCAGCGGCTCGGGGAAGCCGCGCTCGCCGGGGCCGCGGCCGTTGGCTACTACAGCGCGGGCACCATTGAGTTTCTCGTCGATTCAGACCACAACTTCTACTTCATGGAGATGAATACCCGCATCCAAGTTGAACACCCGGTCACCGAAATGGTCACCGGCATCAACTTAGTTGAGGAACAAATTCGCATCGCGACCGGCGAAGCCCTCCGCCTGAGCCAAGAGGACGTCCAGCTCACCGGGCATGCCATTGAATGCCGGATCAACGCCGAAGACCCCGCGCACAACTTCATCCCCTCGTCGGGCATCATCGAGGTCCTCCACCTGCCGGGCGGCCCCGGCGTCCGCATCGACAGCCACATCTACCAAGGCTACGAGATTCCCCCGTACTACGACTCCCTGTTGGCCAAAATCATCACCTACGGCCCCAATCGCCAAGGGGCCCTAGCGCGGATGCGGCGAGTCTTGGGCGAATGCACCATAGAAGGCGTGGCCACCACCATCCCCTTTCACCAAACCCTGCTCACCAACCCCGACTTTATCGCCGGGCAGTTCGACACCAACTACGTGGCCAACGCGGAGCAGGCGTCTTAGCAAACGGGAACGAGGCGATTATGAGCCAGACCCAAATCCCCGACCACTTGCTCTATTCGGAAAGCCACGAATGGCTTCTGCTAGAAAGCGACAGCGCCACCGTCGGCATTACGGATTTCGCGCAAACCGAATTGGGAGACATCGTATTCGCCGAGTTGCCCGAAGTGGGCGAACACGTCGAAAGGGGCGAAACCTTTGGCACGATTGAGGCGGTTAAGACGGTGGCCGACCTGATCGCCCCGGTTTCCGGCGAGGTCCTAGCCATCAACGACGACCTCGCAGAAGGGGCCGAACCGATCAACGAAGACCCTTATGGCAGCGGCTGGTTGCTCAAGCTCCGCATTGACGACGCTGCGGACTTGGAGCACTTGCTCAGCGCCCAAGATTACGCCGACCGGCTCGCCAACCTCTGACCTTGCATTTGTTCGTTATAATCAGTCCCCAGGTGGAACATGCTAAAAGCAGCGTAAAGGCTTAACTTTACGTGCGTACCATCTGTCAATCAGCCCTATACCGGGGATAGACCCTTGCTGGAAAGAACAGTACTCGTCCTCAACCAAAACTACGAGCCCCTGAGCGTATGCAGCGTCCGCCGGGCCTTGCTGCTGGTTTTGCGCGGAAAGGCCGAAGCGGTCGAAAAGATGAATGAGGTGATCCATTCGGTCTCGCAAGACTATCCAGTGCCCAGCGTCGTCCGCCTCGGGCGCTACATCCGCGCCCCGCGCCGGCGGGTCGTGCTTTCCAAGCGCAATATCCTCAAGCGCGACAACCACCAGTGCCAGTACTGCGGTCGCAAAGACGGCAAGCTCACGGTGGACCACATCGTGCCGCGCACCAAGGGGGGCCAAGGGACTTGGGAAAACCTCGTCTGCGCCTGCGCCCTGTGCAACAACAAGAAAGGCGAACACCGGCCCGAGCAGGTCGGCCTCGTGCTGCGCACCAAACCCAAGCGCCCCAACAATGTGAGCTTCATCCGCAACTTCGTCGGCATCGACGATCAGCGCTGGAAACCCTATCTTTTTATCGACTGAGGCAGGTGCTCTCGTGGAACGCGACGCGATCGAACAAGAAGAATCGGCTCTCTACGAAGTCAAGCTCGACGTCTTTGAAGGCCCCATGGACCTGTTGCTCTACCTGATCCGCAAAGACGAGTTGGACATCTACGACATTCCCATCGCCCACATCACCACCCAGTACTTGGGCTTCTTGCAACACCTCCACCAGCTCGACATCGAACAGGCCAGCGACTTCATCCTCATGGCGGCCACCCTGCTGCGGATCAAGTCGCAGATGATGCTGCCCCGCGACGAACTCGGGCTCGACGGCGAGGGCGAAGGCGAGGAGGACCTAAAGGCCGAGTTGGTCCGCCGCCTGTTAGAGTACCAGCAGTTCAAGGACATTGCCGACTGGCTGGGCGTGCGCAAAAACGAGCGGCGCGACGTGTACCTGCGCCGCCAAGGACTGGGCGCCAGCGTTGACGAGGCGGCCCAGTTGCAGCCCGTATCCCTGTTCGACCTCTTGGTCGTGTACAAGCACGTGCTCGACACGATCCCGGCAAACCTAGTACACCAGATCGCCGAAGAAGAGGTGTCGGTCGCCGAGTGCATCGACTATCTGTTGGCAGTGCTAGAGCAGTGCGAGCGCATCCGCTTCATGGACCTGCTCCAAGGCCGCGACCGCCGCGCCCTAATCGCCACCTTTGTCGGCGTCCTAGAGCTGCTCAAGTCGCAGCGCGTCCGCGTCCAGCAGGCGCGCCCCTTCGACGCGATCTGGATCGAGCCATCCCCACCCCAACTGACCGCCGTGCCGTGAGCCATGAATCCACAGCCGCCGCGCGCGACGTCGCCCCGGCGCGGGCGCGGGCGATCATCGAGGCCATTCTGCTGACGGCCACCGAGCCGGTGACCCCGGGTCGCCTCGTCAATTTGCTCGCCGGGTACAACGGCCGCGACATTCGCGAGGTCATCGACGCGCTCAACGCCCAGTACGAAGCGGCCGGGCACGGGATCGAAGTCGTCGAGCTGGCGGGGGGCTATCAGCTCGCCTCGCGCCAAGCCTGCGGCCCGTGGCTGCGCAAGTACCACAAGACCGTGCGCCAAGTGCGCCTCTCGCCGGCAGGTCTCGAAGTCCTCGCCATCGTCGCCTTCAAGCAGCCGGTCACCCGCGTTGAAATCGACAACATCCGCGGCGTGAGCTCGGCCGGTGCCTTGCACACCCTGATGGAGCTCAACATGGTCCGCCTCGCCGGTCGCTCCGAGGGCATTGGCAAACCCATGCTCTTTGGCACCACCCGAGAATTTTTGCTCCACTTTGGGTTGCGGGGGCTAGGCGAGTTGCCCAAGCCCAAGGAATTAGAAGAGCTACTCGCCGAGGGCCCGCCGCCAGCGGCCGCCCGCCAGCTCGCCTCCGAGCTAGACGAGCTGCAAAAGCAGGCCGAGGAAGGGGACCACGGTGAACGCTCCTGAGCCGCAAATGCGCCTCAATCGCTTCTTGGCCCGCTGCGGGGTGGCCTCGCGCCGCCACAGCGATGCCCTGATCCAAAGCGGCGCGGTTTGCGTCAACGGCGAGGTCGTCGCCGAGCCGGGCCGAACAGTCGCAGTCCATGCCGACCGCGTCGAGTGCCGCGGCCGGGTCCTCACCCTGACCAGCCAGTACGAATACGTGCTTTTGCACAAACCGGCCGGCTATCTAGTAACCCGCCGCGACCCACGCGACCGGCCCACGGTCTTCGACCTCTTGCCGGACCTCCATCCGGGGACCGTGCCCGTAGGCCGTCTCGACCTCGACACCACCGGGCTTTTGCTGCTGACCGACGACGGGGCCCTCGGCCATCGGCTGCTGCACCCGCGCTTTGTCGTCGCCAAGCGCTACGAGGCAGTCGTCAGCGGCGATCCGTGCGAGGACCAGCTCGATCGGCTGCGCGCCGGCATTGCGCTCGGCGACGGGCTTACGGCGCCGGCTCAGGTCCGAGTAGAGGAGCGCTGGCGAAGCGGTTGGGCCGAGCAGGCCCGGCTGAGCCTTTGCATTCACGAGGGGCGCAAGCGGCAAGTCCGCCGCATGCTCCGCGCCGTCGGCTATCCGGTTCGGCACTTGACGCGGGTCGAATTTGCCGGGCTGACCCTCGGCGCGCTCGCCGCCGGCCAGCACCGCCGCCTCAGCCCCGGGGAAATCCGCCAGCTCAAAGCCGAGGTGGGCTTGTGAAGCGGCGCGGGATCGTCATCGCCATCAACGGCACCATCGGCACCGGCAAGACGACCACGGCGCGGCAGGTGGCCGAGCGGCTGGGCTACCGCCACCTCGACACCGGCGCCATGTACCGAGCCGTGGCCTTGGCGGCCACCCGCCGGGGGGTTTCGCCCGAGGACACAGCCGCGCTGGAGGACCTATTGGCCACCTCAACCCTAGATTTGGACTCGGGCCGGGGGCGCGTCCTGCTCAACGGACAGGACATAAGCGACGCGATTCGCCAGCCCGCAATCACCCGTCGAGTGAGTGCGTACGCAGACGTGCCTTTGGTGCGCCGCGCCCTAGTCGCCCAGCAGCAGCGGTGGGGCCAAGGGGGCGGCGTAGTGGCCGAAGGGCGCGACATTGCTGCGGTAGTCTTTCCCGACGCCGAGCTAAAAATCGCCTTGGTGGCCGACTTTTCAGAGCGCGCTCGCCGGCGACACCGAGAATTGACCGCCAGCGGAGTAGGCATCACCTTGGAGCAAGTCCGCTCCGACATCCAAACGCGCGACCGGGAAGACGCGGCCCGCGACTACGGAGGCACGAGCGCCGCGGCCGAAATCGTCGAGATCGACACGACGCGCATGACCTTGGCAGAGCAAGTAGAATGCGTCGTCGCATTGGCCCGCCAACGCGGCGCCTAACGCCGGCGCGGAGAGCCCGCGCCGGTATCACCCAACGCGAAGTACCCGCTTCGCCTTAACCGTTTTGAGGATTTGCACGACATGACCGAGGAAACCACAGCAACACTAGAGCAGCCAGCAAAGCCCGTGTACGGCAACATCAGCGTCGAAGAGCTGGAAAAGCCCGAGTACGACCCAGACCAATACGCCGAGCTCATGGCCCTGTACGACGAGAGCATCTCCGGCATTAAGGAGGGCCAGATCGTCGAGGGCGAAGTCGTCTCCATCGGCCCCAGCGAGGTGATGGTCGACATCGGCTTCAAGTCCGAGGGCGCGGTGCCGATCAAGGAGTTTGCCGACCCGGCGTCCATTGAGCAGGGCCAAAAAATCGAGGTCTTCTTGGAGAACATCGAAGACCAAGAGGGCCAAGCCGTGCTCTCCAAGCAAAAGGCCGATTTCATGCGCGTCTGGGATTCGATCCGGGATGCCTACGACGCCGGCACCACGGTCGAGGGCCAGCTAATGCGGCGCATCAAGGGCGGCATCGTCGTCAGCCTGTTCGGCGTCGAGGCCTTTTTGCCCGGCTCGCAGATCGACATCCGCCAAGTCAAGAACTTCGACCAGTTCATCGGCCACGAGTTCCCCTTCAAGATCATCAAGCTCAACAAGACGCGGCGCAACATCGTGGTCTCGCGCCGCGCCGTGCTAGAAGAAGAGCGGGCGCGGATGCGCGACGAGATCGTCAAGGTGTTGGAGGAAGGCCAGATCCGCGAGGGCGTCGTCAAAAACATCACCGACTTTGGAGCCTTCATCGACTTGGGCGGCGTCGATGGCCTCCTCCACATTACCGACATGTCGTGGGGGCGGGTCAACCACCCCTCGGAGTTGGTCTCCATCGGCGACCGCATCAAGGTCAAGGTGCTCAGCTACGACCGCACACGCGAGCGCATCTCCTTGGGCCTCAAGCAGCTAACCCCCCATCCGTGGGAGAACATCGACAAGAAGTACCCACTCGAAAGCCAAGTGCGAGGCAAGGTGGTCTCCATCACCGACTACGGGGCCTTCGTCGAGCTGGAGGAGGGCATTGAGGGCCTGGTCCACATCTCCGAGATGTCGTGGACGCAGCACGTGCGCCACCCTTCCAAGTTGGTTGCCATCAGCGACATCGTCGACGTGAAGGTGCTCAAGATCGACAGTGAGAACCAGAAAATCTCGCTCGGCATGAAGCAAACCGAGGAGGATCCGTGGGATACGCTCGACGCCAAGTACCCCCCCGGCACCCAGATCCAAGGCACGGTGTGCAGCCTGACCAACTTCGGAGCCTTCGTCGAGATTGAGGACAACATCGATGGCCTAGTCCACATTTCGGATATGTCGTGGACCAAGCGCATCCGCCAAGCCAGCGAAATGTTCAAAAAGGGCGACGTGATCCCCGTAGTCGTCTCCGAAATCGACATCAAGCGCCGCCGCATCTCGCTCAGCCACAAGGAGACCGTGGAAAATCCTTGGCCCCGCTTCGCCGATCAGTACGCCGTGGGCGTCGAGATCCAGGGCGCGATCTCGCGGATCCTCAAGCGCGGCATCGTCGTCTCGCTCGCCGACGAAGTCGATGGGTTTGTGCCGCTGTCGCAGTTGGCTATCGACGGGCTGCAAGCCCCGGGCCAGAGCTTTGCCGAAGGGCAGGACCTGCCGCTAGAGGTCATTGAGTTCGACAAGAACCAGAAAAAGATCGTCCTCAGCGTGCGCGAGTACTTCAAGGACAAAGACCAAGCCGAGTACGAAGCCTACTTGGCCGAGCACCCCGTCCAAGCGCAAGAGGTCGCCGATGAGGCCGACGCCGACGCCGACGCCGACAAGGACGACGAGATGGAAAGCTGGGGCGACGCCCACGACGAGCAGGACGAGTCGTAAGCCCCGCAGCCATGAGCGAGCGCGGTGGGACGAGCGATCGTTCCACCGCGCTTTTATTTTTCCCCACCCCAACCCGCGACTCTCCCCAACCATGTCCCCGAGAACCAAACTCACCCCAGCGATGGAGCAGTACGCCCACTTTAAGCGCCAGCACCCAGACGCGATCCTCTTCTTCCGCATGGGCGACTTCTACGAGATGTTCTTCGACGACGCCAAAGAGGCCGCCCGGCTTTTGGGCCTCACCTTGACGGCGCGCAACCACGGCAAGGCGGCCGGCGATGTGCCCTTAGCCGGCGTGCCGCATCACGCCATGGAGGGCTATCTCGCCAAGCTCATCCAACTCGGCCGCAAGGTCGCCATCTGCGAGCAGATCGAAGACCCCAAAAAGGCCAAGGGCGTCGTCAAGCGCGATGTGGTGCAAGTCGTATCCCCGGGCACGGCCCTTTCCGACGCCTTGCTCGACCAGCAGCGCAACAACTTCCTCGTCGGCCTCTGCCCCCGTGCGGACTGCGTCGGCTTGGCCAGCGTCGATCTGTCAACCGGGGACTTCGCGCTCGACGAGCTCCCGGCCAGCGACCTCTCCGACGAGCTGGAGAGCCTCGCCCCGGCCGAGCTGCTCATCGCCGCCGGCTCGGACGCCGAGTGGGTGCAGACGCTGCAGACCGCCTTGCCGCGGGTGGCCATCAGCCACGTCGAAGACTGGCACTTTGCCGCCGACACCGCGTACGACACCCTCACCGACCAGCTCCGGGTGCAGACCCTCAAAGGCTTTGGCTGCGAGGACATGAAGGCCGCCATCTGCGCCGGCGGGGCCGCAGTCGCCTATTTGCGCGACAACCAGCGCGGCGCAGTCGAGCACGTCAACCGCCTCCAGCGCAAGCGCCGCGAGGACTTCGCGCTCGTCAATGCCGCGGCCCAGCGCAACCTAGAGCTGCTAGCCAACCTCCAAGATGGGGGCCGCACCAACACCCTCCTCGAAATCCTCGACCGCACCCGCACCCCCATGGGCGCTCGCCTGATGCGCCAGTGGATTGCACAACCCCTCAAGAAAGCGGCTGCCATCGAGGCCCGCCTAGCGGCGGTTGACCGGCTGTTGCACCTGCGCGACGACCGCCGCACCCTCGGCCAATGCCTAGAGCAGGTCGGCGACTTAGAGCGGCTGATCGCCCGGATTTGCTGTCTGCGCGCCAACGCCCGCGACATGGTGGCCCTCGCCCGCTCGCTCGACATCGCGCCGGCCATTGGCACCGCGCTGGCCTCGGCCCAGAGCGAGCTCCTGCAAGAGCTATGCGCCAAGGGGCTGCCCGACGTCCGCGAATTGGTCGCCGAAATCCTCAATGCCTTAGTTGACGCGCCTCCGGTGGCCCTGACCGAAGGCGGCCTAATCCGCGACGGTCATCACCCAGACGTCGACCAACTGCGGCAGATCGCCCGCGGCGGCAAGTCCTACATCGCCCGCTTGCAGGCCATCGAGCGCAAGCGCACCGGCATTGCCTCGCTCAAGATCGGCTACACCCAAGTCTTTGGCTACTACATTGAAATCAGCAAGGCCAACCTCGACAAAACGCCCACAGAGTACCATCGCAAACAGACTTTGACCAACGCCGAGCGCTTCATCACGCCCGAGCTAAAGGAGTACGAGGAAAAGGTCTTGGGGGCTGAGGATCGGCTCAAAGAGCTGGAAAACGAGTTGTTCTTGGCCCTGCGCGCCCGCGCGGTCCGCTGGGCGCCCCAAGTCCAGCAGATCGCCCGCGCCATCGCCCGCATTGACGCGCTGTATTCCCTCGCCGAAGTGGCCGAGCGCGAATCCTACACCCGGCCCCAAGTCAACGACGGCCCGCGCATCGACATCCGCGACGGCCGCCACCCGGTCGTCGAGCGTCAGCTCCGCACCGGCCGCTTCGTGCCCAACGACGTGCGCCTCGACGCCGACGGAGCCCAGATCATGCTCATCACCGGCCCGAACATGGCCGGCAAGAGCACCATCATCCGCCAAGTGGGGCTCATCGCGCTGATGGCGCAGATGGGCAGCTTCGTCCCCGCGCGCCAAGCCACCATCGGCATTGTCGATCGCATCTTCACCCGCGTGGGCGCGTCCGACAACCTCGCCGGGGGCGAGAGCACCTTTATGGTGGAGATGCACGAGGCCGCCAATATCCTCAACAACGCCACTGGCCGCAGCTTGCTCCTCATCGACGAGTTGGGGCGCGGCACGAGCACCTTCGACGGCCTGAGCATTGCCTATGCCATCGTCGAATACTTGCACCAGCACCCGGCAGTTCACCCGCGCACCCTCTTTGCCACGCATTACCACGAGATGACCGAACTCGAAAGCCACCTAGAGCGCGTCGTCAACTTCAACGTGCAGGTGCGCGAAGAAGGCGACCGCGTGGTGTTCCTCCACCGCTTGGCCCCGGGAGCGGCCGACCAAAGCTACGGCATCAACGTCGCGCAAATGGCCGGGATGCCAGCCCAAGTCGTAGGACGCGCCCAAGAAATTCTCGCCCGCCTCGAAAAGGACCAGATCGACACCCAAGACATTCACCGCCCGGACGCGCCCCCGCCAGCCCACCGGCCCCAACTCGACCTCTTCCCCGCGCCGGCCGACGCGCCGTGGGTGGCGGAGCTACAGGACCTGGACCTCAGCCAAGTCACGCCGCTCCAAGCGTTGCTCAAGCTGAACGAATGGAAAGAGCAAATTAAAAGCGGAGAATGAGACTGCGTTTCTGTAGTTGAGAAAAGAACGAGCTACCTTGGGCAGCTCAACAGGCGAGCATCCGATTGAAGCGGAAGGAGCAAGGCATGGGCGACGAGTGGCTGACGGTGGCCTTTGGCGATTGCGTTGAAATAAATGATTCCACGTATGCGCCAACAGAGGCATGGCCATTCATCAATTATCTCGACACAGGCAATATAAAGGAGAATAGAATTGAGGAAATTCAGCATCTGATCGTCAATAGAGACAAGATACCGAGCCGGGCACGGCGAAAAGTTCAGCCGGGCGACATCGTGTATTCAACGGTTCGACCCAATCAAAGGCATTTCGGTTTACTGAAAGAGGTGCCGGCGAACTTTCTGGCTTCGACGGGCTTTTCGGTTATAAGAGGAAAGGACGGTCTCGCACATACGGACTTCCTGTATTGGTTCTTGGCGCAGGACCACATTGTCGAGCAACTTCACACCATCGCCGAGCACAGCACGACGGCCTATCCATCGATCAGGCCAGCAGACATCGGACAGTTAAAGCTGGACCTGCCGCCCCTATCCGAACAACGCGCCATCGCCCACATCCTCGGCACACTGGATGACAAAATTGAACTCAACCGGCGCATGAACGAGACGCTGGAGGAGATGGCGCGAGCCATTTTCAAGGACTGGTTCGTCGATTTCGGGCCGACGCGGGCGAAGATGGAGGGGCGGGATACCGGGTTGCCGACGGAGGTCGCGGCGTTGTTCCCTGACCGGCTGGTGGAATCGGAATTGGGGGAGGTGCCGGAGGGGTGGGAGGTTGAGACGGTGGGGGAGTGCTTCTATCTGACGATGGGACAATCACCTCCAAGCAGTACGTACAATGAACACGGTGAGGGCTTGCCATTCTTTCAAGGTCGAACCGATTTTGGCTTCCGGTATCCTGAAAATCGAAAGTTCTGCACGGCCCCAGCTCGGATTGCCCAGCCCGAGGATACGCTAGTCAGTGTCCGAGCCCCTGTCGGCGACATCAACATGGCTTGGGAGCAATGCTGCATTGGCCGAGGGGTCGCAGCCCTCCGGCACAAGTTGGGGTCTAGTTCGTTCACGTACTACGCAGCCGGGGCTTTACAAAGAGCGATTCAGCAATACGAGCATACGGGAACAGTATTCGGAGCCATTAACAAGCAGCAGTTTGAAGAAATGCCAACGATAGAGCCTACCTCAGACGTAGTTGATGCGTTCGGAATGTTTGCTCTACAATTTGATAGGCGGATCCGGTCAAACGTAACAGAATCCCGCACCCTCGCCGCCCTGCGCGACACCTTGCTTCCCAAACTAGTGTCCGGCAAGTTGCGAGTAACGCAATTGGAGACGACATCACCATGATTGATCCGGTCCACTCGCTTGCATTCTCGATTCAGGCCAACCGCGGCGTTTACGCTGTCCTTATCGGCTCGGGCGTATCGCGGGCAGCAAAAATTCCCACGGGTTGGGAGATAACGCTCGATCTGATTCACAAGCTAGCAAAGCTCCGCAACGAGACAATCGACTCGACCCAGAACACTGGTATCGAGAGAAATTCAAAAGCGACGCAGATTACTCTATCCTTCTCAATGAACTAGCCAAGACACAGGCCGAGCGGCAGCAATTGCTTCATGCGTATTTTGAACCAAACGACCAAATTTGTGACACATTATCGTCTCATCGCTGCAATACGGAGATATACTCATACCGAACTTGACACAGTAGCCCCTCGACCTACGGAATAGAGGAGCCCGATGTTTGGAGATCGCCTAAAACTTGCCAGAAAAAAGGCCGGTTATTCGCTGCGCGGATTGTCGGACGCGTTGGATGGCCACGTCACCGCCCAAGCCCTCGGAAAATACGAGCGGGGCGCGATGATGCCGAGCTCCGGCGTCCTAATTCGGCTAGCCAAAATCCTCGGCGTGTCCCTTGAATACCTGCTGAGCGAACAGGTCGAGGAGCTGGAGGCGGTAGAATTTCGCAAACGTTCCGGCACGTTGGTTGGCGAAAGAGCGCGGGTGTCGGCCGAAGTGATCGACTGTCTGCAACGCTATCTGACGATTGAGGAAATCCTAGGCCTAGATAGCGGGGTATGGCGGACGCCGCAGTGGGCGAATCGCTTCCTCAATCGAGAAGACGAAGGCGAGACCGTCGCCGAGAACATGCGTAAAGAATGGCAACTCGGTATCGATCCCATCCCGAACATGACCGCCCTACTTGAGGACTGGGGAATCAAGGTCTTGGTGATCGAATTGCCGGAGCGCGTGTCGGGCTTGACCTGCCTAGTCCGCAGACAACGCCAAGAGGAGCAAGTCCCGGTGATTGTCGTAAACCGAAAAGCCACGCTTGAACGACGGCGATTTACGCTGGCCCACGAGCTAGCACACCGGCTAATTGACCCAAACTCTCCAGTCAATCACGAAAAAGCATCGAACGTCTTTGCCGGTGCTTTTCTCATCCCGCGGGGTCACCTCGTCCGGGAAATTGGCGAGGCCCGCAAGGCTACCGGCTACCAAGAACTGATCCAACTCAAGCGGATGTACCGGGTTAGTGCGGCAACGCTACTGGTGCGCTTCAAACAGGTAGGCGTGATCAATGAATCAACGCTGGCTTATGCGTTCCAGACCTTTGCCCGCGGCTGGCGCTCCACTGAGCCAGAACCGCTGGAGGGAAGAGGCGAGGAAGGGCAGCACGAGGAGCCGCGTCGGTTTGAACGGCTTTGCTACTGGGCACTAGCCGAGGGCCTCATTTCACCGAGTAAGGCCGGTGAGTTGCTTCAGCAGCCTCGCAGTCGGATCGAACAGGGATTGAGGGGGCCGGCTGAGATCGATGCGGATTATCGTAAGTGACACGTCCTGCATGATCGATCTGGAGAAGGCTACACTCCTGAATGCAGTCCTCGCGCTTCCTTACACCTTCGCGATGCCCGACGCACTGTTCGAGGAAGAATGGCTGGGGCTTTCCGCGAGCGATAAGAAAATGCTGAAGAACAGCGGATTGGAGGTTCGCGGACTGCCGGCAGCAATCGTAATCCGGGCGGCGGCGCATTTCAATCTACACAAGCGTCTCACGCTCAACGACTGCTTCGCTCTCGCCCTGGCGCAAGACATTGACGACAGTATTCTGCTCACTGGCGACAGCGCATTGAGGACGGTCGCCGCACACAATGAAATCGAGACCCACGGCATTTTATGGATAATAGATGAACTGGCATCGCACCGGATCGCGTCCCCGCGCAAATTGTACGACGCGCTGCGGCTATTGCACAATGACCCGCTGGTGTTTCTGCCGGGCGACGAAGTCAGGCGTCGCATAAGACATCTAGCGAAGCTGCTTTAGGGAAACTTTCAATTGGCTGCCTCAACACTCACAATGAGCCGATCTCAGCGACCACTACGCTCCATCCCTATATGTCTGATAAACAGCCATCCGACGACCTAATTTGGGGCCGCCGCCCGGTGCTCGAAGCCCTGCGCGCCAACCGCCCCCTGCGTCGCCTGCTCGTCGCCCAAGGCGCGCACGGCCCGGTCATCGACGAAATTTTCGCCCGCGCCCGGCAGGCGCACATTCCATACGATCTGCGCGACCGAGCCCAGCTCGACCGCCTCGCCGGGCCTTACCACCAAAGCGTCGTCGCCTATGCGGCCGCGGCGGCGTACGCCGACTTCGACCGCGTGCTCGCCCACCTGCCGGCACTAGCCCTCCTCCTCTTTCTCGACCAAATACAAGACCCCCACAACCTCGGGGCCATAATCCGCAGCGCCCACGCGCTCGGCGCCCAAGGCGTCGTCGTGCCGTCCCGCACTGCCGCGGGACTCTCCGCGGCCGCGCTCAAGGCCGCGGCCGGGGCGGCCCAGCACGTACCTGTCTGTCGGGTTGACAACTTGCAAAAGGCCCTGCAAAAAGCCGCGGATTGCGGACTTTTCATCGCCGGACTCGACGCCCAAGGCGAGCAGCCCTTGGCGGCCGCGGACTTTGCCCAGCCTTGCGCCCTAGTCATCGGCAGCGAGGGCAAAGGGCTGCGGCGCCTGGTGCAAAAGCGTTGCGACGCCCTCTTGCACATTCCCACCAGCGGCTCGCTCAACGCCTCGGTGGCCGCGGGCATTGCCCTGTACGAAGTGCTGCGTCAGCGTCAGCCATGATCTTCGCCCTGCTGGTCCTCGGCCTAGTCATCGCCCCTTTGCAAGGCAGCGAGGCGGCTGAGACTCCCCTGCAACAGGCCCGCGCCTTGCTGGCCACGGGCCAAGCCAAAGACCAGAGCTTTGCCTACCAAGCCACCTATATGCGCTACTACGAGGTCGGCGACTCGCTCCTGTTGCAGGGGGAGGCCCGCGTCTTGTACAAGGGCGCACAGCTAGAGGCCGCCGAGATCGTCTTTCGCCGCGCCCTCAACCAAGTCGAAGCGCGCGCAGCCCTCGATTCACTGGGGCGCGTCATTGGCCACCCGGTGTTGCGCCAAGGCAACCAAACGTTGCGCGGCGAGCGCATCCTCTACGACCTATCCACCGAGCAGGGAACCATCCTCAAAGGCAAGATCCACCGCGACAAGGGATTTTACGCCGGACGCTTGATCCAGACCCACAGCGACGCCGAGTTCCACGTCCACCAAGGCTCGTACACCACGTGCGACGACGACCCCCCTCACTTTGACTTCTACAGCCCGCGGATCAAGGTCCTAGCCGGCGACATAGCCATCGCGCGCCCGGTGTATTTCCGCATCAAAAAGCGGCGGCTGTTGTGGATTCCCTTTTACGTATTTTCGCTACGCGAAGACCGCCAGTCCGGGCTGTTGACGCCGAGTTTTGGGCAACGCTCCCTTCGATTTGGGGCGCGTCAAAGCGAGTGGGAACTGCGGAACTTGGGCTACTACCTCGCGCCCAATGACTATTGGGACTTGTCCCTCGCGGCCGACCTACGGCAGCGCTCGGGCTGGCTAGGGCGCGCCCGCCTAAACTACGCGGCGCGCTACCGCTTCCGAGGGCGCGTCAGCACCCAGTTTGAAAATCGCCAAGACGGCCGCACGGCCGCGCGCAACTGGCGAGTGGAATTTACGCACAGCCAAGAGCTCGGCCGCGACGCCAGCCTGCGGGCCAACGGCACCTTCCAGAGCAACAGCACCTTTGCCCAAGACAACAGCGCGAGCCTCCAAGACCGCCTCAACCGCCTCCTGCGCTCCAACCTCAGCTACTCGCGGCGTTGGCGTGGCTCGGGCAATA
This sequence comes from Candidatus Latescibacterota bacterium, assembly GCA_965242865.1. Taxonomy (GTDB): domain Bacteria; phylum Latescibacterota; class UBA2968; order UBA8231; family UBA8231. The sequence goes on along the minus strand of CBDETK010000013.1, from coordinate 192,886 downwards.
GCTTTAGCCTGAAAGCGAGCCAGACCAAAAACCTCGACACCGAGACGTTTTCCACCATTTTGCCCGAACTCAGCCTGCGCAAGGGCCGCAAGCCAATTTGGGGCGGAGCTCCCAAGGGCCAAAGTCGCCAAAGCCTCCCTTGGTACAGTCGCATTTACTACGACGGCAACGCCAGCCTGCGCAACACGCGGCGCGGCACGCGCACAGATACGACGAGTCAAACCCGCGCCCAAGTAAGCTGGCGCGTCAGCACCCAGTACCGCCCCTTCTCTTGGCTCAATCTCAGCCCGTCCCTCAACCAAGACTGGCAAGACCAAGACCTGCGCGATAGTGCGGTCCGCAGCCAGCGGCGCGACCGCTTCTCGACCCGCGCGACCTTGAGCCAGACCTTCTACGGCCTCTTCAACCCGTCCATCGGCCCGCTCCAAGCACTGCGCCACGTGCTCAAACCGAGCGTCGCGTTTAGCTATCAGGCCTCCCGCGCGGACACCGGCGGCGTCTTGGGCTTTGGCGGCGATGGCAGCCAGCTCCAGCACCGCCGGCGCTTGAACTTCCGCCTCGACAACACCTTCTGGGCCAAAATGCTGCGCGACGAGCAAGAGCACAAAACGCGCCTAGTCCAGCTCAATTTCTCTACGGGCTATGACTTTGAAAGAAAAGAGAACCGGCTAGACGACCTGCAAACGACCCTCAGCGTTGAAGTGGGTCGCTACCTAAACTCGCGGTTGACCTTGCGCCACCAGTTCTACGACGAGCAGAACCGATTGCACCTGTGGACGCCGCGCCGCGAGCAGCTCGAAGTGCGGACCTCGGCGAGTTGGTCGCGGCAGGCGACTGCCGACCCAACCCGCCGCTCCGGCCGAGAATCCTTTGGCTTTGAAAGCGGCCTCATGCGCGACATCGACACCCGTCGGCGCGGCAGCCGCTTCCAGCTCAGCCACTACTTCTCGCACCGCCGCGCCAGTACCAGCCGCTCTTGGGTGCGGGCCTCGGTCGGCTTGAGCCCGAGGGCGAGCTGGCATTGCAACTACTCGCTCAACTACAATCTGCGGGCCCCGGGGACGCGGCTGTTGGCCACCAAGCGCATCACCTCTGAGTTGTTGTCCCTACAAAAGGAGTTCCACGATTGGACCACGACCCTCAACGTGCAACCGAGCACCTTCCACAAAAACCGGGCGTTCTTTTTGAAGGTCCAATTAAAAGACATTCCCCAGCTCAAACTCGAGCGCGGCCAGCGGCGCTTTTAGGATTGGTTGACAGCAATAGGTCGGGGGATACATTTACAGCCAATTCTATGGCCGATTTCTCCAACCAACCCCCTGACCCCTCCCGTGAAAGTCCTCGTCCAGCGCGTCAGCCGCGCTAGCGTCCGCGTCGATGGCCTGCTCTGCGGCCAAATCGGCCACGGGCTGGTCCTGCTCGTCGGCTTCGGCCCGGGCGACGACGAGCGCGCCCTGCGCTTCTGCGCTGAAAAATGCGCTCACCTGCGCATCTTCGCCGACGACCAAGGCAAGATGAATCGCTCGGTTCTCGATGTGGGCGGCCGCGTGCTCGCCATCTCGCAGTTTACCCTGTACGGGGATTGTCGCAAGGGCCGCCGCCCCAGCTTCGTCCACGCCGCCCCGCCTCCGGTGGCCCAACGCCTCTACGAGCGCTTTCTCGAACTGCTCGCCGACCAAGGCTTGCCGCCCCAACGCGGCGTCTTCGGCGCGTACATGCAGGTTGAGATTCACAACGACGGCCCGGTCACCTTGATGGTGGAGTCCCCCACGTGAAGCCGCTCGTCCTCGGCTCGGCTTCGCCCCGGCGCGCCGCGCTGTTGCGCCAACTCGCGCTGCCCTTTACGGTCGTGCCCAGTCCGGTGGCCGAGCCAGTGCCGGCCACGTCCATTCCGGCCGACTATGCACTCGCATCGGCCGAGGCCAAAGCCCGCGCAGTGGCTCGGGCGGTGGCGGCCGACGCCACTGTCATCGCGGCCGACACCATCGTCTGCAGCAACGGCGCGATCTGGGGCAAGCCGGCCGACGCAGCCCATGCGGCCTCCATGCTCGGGCACCTTTCGGGTCGGGTCCATCAGGTCTATACCGGGCTAGCCATCCACAGCGGCGAGCAGCTCCTGCGGGAAGTCGCTTGCACCCAAGTCGAGATGCGGCCCTTGACCGCGGCCGACATTGCCGCTTACGTTGCCAGCGGCGAACCGCTCGACAAAGCCGGTGGCTATGGCATACAGGGACTCGGGGCGCGCTTTATTGAACGCATCGCCGGTTGTTATTATAATGTAGTTGGTCTGCCGCTAGCTCGTCTTTGCGTCCTCTTGAGCGCGGTGGGGTACGACCTAAACGATCAGGGCCCAAAATGAGCGAAGAAAAACAACGAACCATCGCAGAAGAATTGTTGGCCGCCCGCCAAGCGCGCGGCCTCGACCTCGAAGAAGTCCATCGGCAGAGCGGCATTAGTTTGGCGGTCTTGCAGGGCATAGAAGACGGCCGGTTTGATGTGGTCGAGCCGGTTTTCGCCCGCTTAGCCCTGCAAGCGTATGCCGAATACCTCGGGCTCGACCCGGAGCCGTTCCTGACCCGCTTCGACCAACAGCAAGGTCGGGCCTTCCAGCCTCGCCCCCGCCCTGTGGTCTTGCCATCGCAGCCCAAGTCCAAGTCCAAGCACCGCTCTCAGACCCCGCTGATCGTCATTAGCTTGGTAATCGGCGCTTGCTGCCTGCTCGTCGGGGCCTATTACTACTTGGGCGCTGGCGACGAGGAGTCCGCCCCCCTAGCGGCCCCGCCGCAAACGGTCTCCACGCCGCCCGAGCCCGAGCCAGCAGCTTCTCCCCCCCCCGCAGCCCCGCCGGCGAGCATCGAGCCGGTGCTCGACGCGCCCGCCATCACCCCGGCCCCTGCGCCCGCGCCGCAAGCCACCGTAGCCTCTCCGGTCATCCTCGAACTAGAGGCCCGCGACTCTACTTGGGTGCAAATCCACTGGGATGACGCGGCCGAAAATTTTGAGGCCATTGTCCCGCCCGGCCAGCACCACCGCTTTGAGGCCCGCGACCACTTCGTCGTGCTCTCGACCCGTCCCCACGGCCTGAAGTATTGGTTGGATGGCCAACTCCTCGGCGACGGCCAGCTTGGCGACCCCGATAAAGTGCTGCGCTTCCGCGCCACAGCCGCCGGCATAACCTTGCTGCCCCTCACAGAAGAGGCCCCCGACGCCCAACCATGACCCAAGGCTACGTAGAGGTCGCCCTGCCGCCCCCCGTAGCGCGCGAGTTGACCTATGGCGTACCTGCTGAATTCGCCGCGGAAGCAAAGCCGGGAGCCTTGGTGTTGGTGCCGGTCGTGCAGCGCCGGCTCACCGGTATCGTCTTGGGGCCGGCCACACCCGGCGACATCCCCCCGAGCAAAATCCGCCCGATTGAACAAATTCTCGACACCTCGCTCCTCAGCCCCGAGATCGTCGCGCTCTGCCGCTGGATGGCTTCCTACTACATGGCCCCCCTCGGCAGTGCGCTGATGGCCGCGCTGCCCCCCGGCGTCAAACTCAGTTCCAACCGCCTCGTGCAATTGCGCGGCGCGCCCACCGGCCACCACACCGGCATTGAGGCGCGCATCCTCGGCGAGCTCCAGCGCAACGGCTCGCTCAAGGTGAGCACCCTCCAGCGCCGACTCGGCCGCCAAGGCTTGGAACAGGGGATGCGTACCCTGCGCCGCAGCGGCCGCATTGAAATCGCGCCCGTGCTCGAAGACCGGCGGCCCCGCCCCCTGAGCCAACGCCGCTTCCGCTTGCGCGACGAACCGGCCGCACCCACCGCCATCGCCGCCATTGAAAAGCGCGCCCCGCGACAAGCGGCCTGTCTGCGCTACTTGCTCGACCACCCCGCCGCCGCGGCCAGCGAACTGCGCGCGGCCGGCTTTTCCGCAGCTGTCCTCAAGGCCCTTGAAGACCGCGGCTTAATCGAGTCAACGGCCGAGGAAAAAGTTCGCGATCCCCTCGCCCACATCGTCAGCGGCGCGCCCCCGGACCTCGTCCCAACCCCGGACCAGCAACAAGTGCTCAACGCCCTGTTGGCCGCGCTCGACGCCCGGAAGTTCCATCCGGCTCTGCTGCACGGCGTCACCGGCTCGGGCAAGACCTTGGTGTACGTCCAACTCGCGGCGCAAGCGTTGGCGGCCGGGCGCGGGGCGATCGTCTTGGTGCCAGAAATTGCCCTCGCTTGGCAGATGGTGCGGCGCTTCAAGGAGCACTTTGGCGAGGCCGTGGCCGTCCTCCACAGCCAGCTCTCGGCCGGCGAGCGCTACGACACGTGGCGTCGCTTGCGCCGGCGCGAGCAACGCCTGCTCATCGGCGCTCGCTCGGCCATTCTCGCGCCCGTAGAAAATTTGGGGCTGATCGTCGTGGACGAAGAGCACGACTCCTCGTACAAGCAAGAAGACCTAGACAGCAGCCATCCCCTCACGTACAACGGTCGCGACCTCGCCTTAGTGCGCGGGCAGCACGGCAACGCAGTCGTCGTCCTCGGCTCGGCCACGCCCAGCCTGGAGTCGCACTGGAATGCCACCACGGGCAAGTACCAGCGCTACACCTTGCCCCGCCGCATCGACGACCGGCCCTTGCCCCGAGTGGGGGTCGTCGATATGAAGGAGGAGCCTTTCCAAAGGAAGCAGCGAACCATCTTCTCGCGCGAACTGCGGGGCAAGATGCAAGACCGCCTCGACCGCGGCGAGAAAATCATCCTGTTGCAAAATCGCCGGGGCTTCGCGCCCTTTGTTAGCTGCGCCACCTGCGGCGAGCCGGTCCAGTGCCCCAGTTGCCGAGTCTCCCTGACCTATCACCGGCGCCCCGCGGCCTCCGAGACCCGCTGTCACTACTGCGACTATGCGACCCCGCCGCCGCCAGTGTGCCCGTCCTGCGGCAGCGCGGAATTGCGCTTCGACGGGGTGGGCACTCAACGAGTTGAAGAGGCCCTCTTGGCCCAGTTCCCGGGCATCCGCGTCATCCGCATGGATGTAGATACCACCGCGTGGAAGGGTGCGCACGACGCGCTCGTCGAGCGCTTCCGCCGGGGCGAGGCCGATGTGCTGCTCGGCACCCAAATGATCGCCAAGGGCCTCGACCTGCCCGAAGTTACGCTCGTCGGCGTAATTTCCGCGGACACCGGCCTGCACCTGCCGGACTTCCGCGCGGCCGAGCGGAGCTTCCAGCTCCTGACGCAAGTGGCCGGCCGCTCAGGGCGCGGCCCCACGGCCGGCGAGGTCGTCATCCAGACGCTGCTACCCGACGACGACGCCCTGCGTGCGGCCGCCAGCCAAAACTACGCGACCTTTGCCCACAGCGAGTTGGCCCAGCGGCAGCAGGCGGGATTCCCCCCTTTTGGCCGCCTAATCGTCTTCCGCTGGCGCGGCCCCTGCGAGCGAGCCGTTGAAACCGGCGCCCAACGGGGCGTAGCCGCCCTGCGCCAGGGGCTCGACGCGGCCGCGCTCGTACTCGGGCCGGCCCCAGCCCCGCTGGCGCGCCTGCGCGGGCACTACCGCTGGCAAGCCCTGTTGCGCGGCCCCTCGGTGCGCTGCTTGCGCACAACCACCCTCAGCGCTCTGCCGGCCATGCGCGCGGCCGCCAAAGAGCACGCCCTCCACTTTTCCATCAACATCGACCCTCTAACTATGATGTAGGCCGCTTCCATGCTCTGGCTCCACCTTGCTTCGCTGCTGCTTTTGGCTCTACCCGTCCGCGCCCAGCTCGCCGGCACCCAATGGGAAGCCTATACCAGTATGCGCCAAATCAATCGGGTCCTCGTCCACCAAAACGCCGTCTGGGCCGGCACGCACGGCGGCGTCCTGCGCTACGACCAGCAGACCCAAGCCTATACGCGCTTCACCCGCCGCGACGGCCTGCCGGGCAACCTCATCTTGAGCCTCGCCGCAGATGCCAACGGCCACTTGTGGTTTGGTACGCACTCCGAGGGCTTGAGCCGCTATCGGCCGGCGCAAGACCGCTTTGACCCGCCGTTTCTCGACTTCCAAAACCTCCGCATCAACGCCCTCAAGCCGCATGGGGACGTCCTCTACGTCGGCAGCGAGCGCGGCGTCAGTGCGTTTATCATCAGCAAGGAGGAGGTCAAGGAAACCTATCGCCGCTTGGGAAGTTTGGCCAAAGACACCGAGGTGACCAGCCTAGCACTATTTGCCGGTCAGCTATGGGCCGGGACCGTCCACGGCCTAGCGTCGGCGGATTTGGACCAACCCAACCTCCAAGACCCCAGCAGTTGGCAGACCGCGCCCATAAGAGGCGAGGTGCGCGACATGCTAGTCCATCAAGACACGCTCTTCGTCTCAGCCGTGGACGGCATCTGGCGCGTCCATCCCGCGCTCGACCCGCCCGTGCTCGCGTACCCCACGACCCGCATCGTCACCCTCGGCCTCTTTGAGGGGCGCATCGTCAGGGCGACGGCTGATGGCCTCCTAACCCTGCGGCAGGGCAACCGCTGGCAACCGCTCAGCGCGAGCGGTATCAGCAGCGCCGCCGACCTATCGGATACCGGTGGCCCGCTGTGGGTAGCCAGCGCGAGCGGCCTGCGCGTCATCGGTGCCGACCCGCCGCGGCCCCCCCGCGATCCTGTAGGCAATTTCTTCTTCGACATGGCTCAGACCGCCGACGGTCATCTATGGGTCGCCTCCGTGCCCAAGGACAATCTGCCCGCTTTTGGCCTGTACGAGTTCGACGGCCAAGGCTGGACCACCCACACCAGCCGGACCAACCTGTCGTCCGAAAAAGTCTCGGCCGTAGAGACCGACGCCGAGGGCTTGCTGTGGGTCGGAAGTTGGGGTTGGGGCATTGACGTGCGCGACGCCGCTGGCCAGTGGCACAACCTCAACGCCACCAACTCGGCGCTCGCCGGCATTGACGGCGATGCCTTTGTCGCCATCAGCGACATTGACCGCGACGCCAACGGCTTGCTGTGGATCGCCAACGTCCGCAATGGACTCGTCGTCATGGATGGGTGGCCGCCCCAACGGGCCGCGCTCAACAGCCAGTTGGACTTTGGCATGTCCCTAGGCCGCGACATGACCAAAATCGCCGTGGGACCCGACGGCCTAAAGTGGGTCGGGACGGCGCTCGACGGTTTCTTCCTCTTCGACGATGGCGGCACTCCTTTTGCAATCGGCGACGAGCTCGGCTTGGCCTTTGACACGGCCGCATACCCCGACCTGACGAGCGATACCATCAGCGACATTCACGTCGATCGGTCGGGGCGGGTGTGGGTCGCCACGAACAACGGCCTCAATGCCGTGCGCGGCACCTACTCGCGCGCCAATGCGGATTTTGCTGTCGCAAGTTGGCGGGTGTACAGCACCGACAACGGCCTGCCATCCACCGCGACCACGGCGCTGGCCGAAGACGACTGGGGGCGAATGTGGGTCGGCACCGAAGGCGGCTTGGCCCGCATCAACACCGAGGGCCAAGTTGAGTTCGCGCTCGACACCAGCGACGGCCTCGTCAACAATCGCGTCAACTCGCTCCACTTCGACCGGGAAAACGGCGCGTTGTGGATTGGTACGCTCGCCGGCATGAGCCGCCTGCAACTCGGCGGCTCGGGGACGGCCGTTGGACCGCGGGCGTACGCGTACCCCAACCCCTTTCACATCGGCGTCCGTGGCGCATCCCTAACCTTTGCCGACCTGCCGCTTGGGGCCGGCGTTCGCATTTTCACGGCGGCCGGCGAACTCGTCCGCGTCCTCGAGGGCGCGGCCGGCGAGGGCGCGGTCATTTGGAACGGGCAGAGCGCGACCGGCTTTCTCGCGGGGTCGGGCATTTACTACTTTGTCGCGCAGGCAGAAATCGGCGATCCCGTGCGCGGCAAATTCGCCGTGATCAACAACCCCTGACATGCGCGTCCGCACCCTCTGCGCTGCGGTTGCCGTCGCGCTCCTTGCGGTGGACAGCCCGGCCCAGCCCCTATTTACCATTGCGCGGCTGCAGTACGGCGGCGGCGGCGACTGGTACAGCGACCCCTCTTCCCTGCCCAACCTGCTCCGCTTCTTGCGGGAGCATACCCAAATCGACGCGGCCGAAGCCGAGGCACGGGTGCAAATCATGGACGAGGAGTTGTTTTCCTATCCGTACATCTACATGACGGGGCACGGCAATGTCGCTTTTTCCGCCGAGGAAGTGGCGCGGCTTAGGCACTACTTGGAGAGCGGCGGTTTTCTCCACGCGGACGACAACTACGGCATGGACGAGAGCTTCCGCCGCGCCATGCGCCCAGTCTTTCCCAACGCCGAGTGGATCGAGCTGCCGCCCGAACATCCCCTGTTCCGCTGTCACTTTGAGTTGCCAGCCGGCCTGCCCAAAGTCCACGAGCACGACGGCAAACGACCGCAAGCCCTCGCGCTGTTCGCCGGCGACCGCCTCGCCGTGCTGTACACGTACGAAGCGGATCTAGGCGACGGCTGGGAGGACCCCGGCGTCCACAACGACCCGGAGAGCAAGCGCCTCGACGCCCTCAAAATGGGCGCCAACATCGCGGTCTGGGCACTGAGCCGCTAGCGCGTCGGTCTGAGCCTAAGCAAGACATAGACAGCGAATGCGCGACGATCCTTTAGCGGCGCATGTTCAAGTAGCGCGATTGCCGCGGCCGCTTGGGCTATATCGTCCGCTACTTCGGACTTCAGCCAATGCCCTTCAGATGCGTAATCCGCTCGATGGCGTTTTCGCTGCATGTCCACGAACGCCCCGGCAAATTCCTGAATTTCTGGCGGGAACCGCTGAATTTGGTTCTGTTCGCACCGCTTAGCAGCGTCGCGGTGTTCTAGGGCGCGATAGGCTTGACGCCATGCAGGTTCGCTTCGATTGGCTCTGGCAGTTCCTACTAGCGCGTCGGCGCAACATCCGGCCAAGCAATGGAATAGAGCGTAATAGGCCGTGCTGATCGCCCGGCGAAGATTCGCCTGCCGTGGAGCTCCTTTGCCGTCGCCGACTAAGTCTTGCGCGGCAGAAATGAGGTCATGCGGCGTCACTTGGACGCTCGTCCCAGTCGGATTTTGCGATGTAGCGCATGACCGGGAACGCGGTGACGCCCGATTCTAGTAGGCGTCGCCGCAGCAGAGGAATCACCCCGACCATTCGCTCGCCGCGCAATTGCCCGGCAACTCCGTCGTAGATCGCCTTGACTTCAATAAATTCGTCGTCGTCGTCGTCCCACTCTTCTACATCGGGCAAGACGGAGACCATCACGAAGTCAATATCGTCGAATTGCTCTCCCAACGTGGTTTCGACCACATGCTTCGCGTCATTCAATTGCTGCTGTGTGACTTCTGGCATTGTCGTCCTCCGCGTCTGCGTTCTGTCTTAACATGTCCGATGGTCCTGTCGCGGTCAACAGCCCTCGCAACGCCGCAAGCGATACAACCAAAGCATCAACACGAGAGCCAGCACACCCCCAGCGAGGCTCTTATGCGCCCCAAAAACGAATTGCCATCTGAGTAAACCTATATGCGGAACGTCTATTGCGATGCCGACGTATTTCTCGGATGGTTCAACAGAGAGCAGGAGAAATTGGCGAACATAATGATTCGCTTGCACCTAGGTCGCGCCACTGCCTGGGCGTCCACGCTGGGGTACTGAGCCGCTAGCAGGGCAACACGCGATATATCCACAACGCTAGCACGAGAGCCAGTACGCCTCCAGCGAGTACCTCGCGGAGGGGCGGAGACAGCACGAGCCAAGCGCGGCCGAGCCGACTCGGAGAGCACGCGAGAGCGAGGGCTAATGAGACGAGGAAGAACGCGAAGGGATGGTAGTACCAAGCTCCGGCGAAGTCGCCTTGGGCGAGGGCTATGCAGGCGCGTGCCATGCCGCAGCCTGGGCAGGGTAGATGGGCGAGGAAGCGGAAGGGGCACAGGATCGGCCAAGCCATGCCGAACACTGGGCTAAACCACGCCGAGAATGCAGCGACGAGGGCCAGCCCAACGAGGAAAACTCGTGCGAGGTGAACAGGACTAACTGTCGGCGTTTTCACCGTAGAACTTGTTGATTTCCCACTGCTGGATGGCAGTAGCGGCCAATCCGAAGGTAAAAACAGAAATCAGGACGCAGATCAATGCTAAGTCTTTGTTTGCCCGCAGACTATTGTCCTCCTGAATCTCGTTGATGCCCTTCGCCATCTTGTATTCGTAGTAAATCTCAAATATGCCGCACGTCAGAATAAAGAGTACGATCCAAAGCCAGAAGTTGTACTCCTCTCGGCCCAACCACGCATTGAGCGTTTCCATCTGTTTGTATTGCCAATAGAAATAGTAAATCCCGCACGTCAAAATGCTGACGACGACTCCGAGCACAATACTTCTTACGCCATCGTATTCTGGATAGGGGTAGCTCTGCATGATTGAGTCTCCAGCTATGTACCTTCCTAGGTGTGTCGGAACAGCGGCCCTACCATCCTCAACTATACCGCCATTCAGTGCTATCGACGGATAACCTACCAGACTCCAACGCCGCCATCAACTCCCTCCTCAACCCTCACATACCCATCAATCGGCAAGCCAATTAGCCGTTGCAGCACCCCGCTCGGCCAATAGATGTGCAGCGAATCCGCTCGGCCCGTTGCGCCCAAGCCAAAATGCACGCGCCGGTCGCCGCTGCCCAAGAAGCTCTCGCCGCAGAGCACGTCCCGCCGCTGCTTTTGACCGCCACTCCACAATACGGCCTTCGCGCCAACGGCCTCGCGGTTTTTTCCCGCGCCCACAAGGCGCAGGCCGAGCCAATGGTGGTCAGCGGTCGTCTGGTTGTGCAGCAGGGAGGGGCGGTCGTTGAGGTTAGTGACGAACAGGTCTAAGCGGCCATCGTCGTCAAAGTCCCCGGCCACCGCGCCGCGACTGACCGCCCGCTTCTCGCTCGGGGCCAGCTCAACGAGGCGGAAGTGACCGGCGTCATTGGCGAACAAGTGGTTGGCTTGCGCGTAGGTCGCGCCGCTGCCCGGGCGTTCGATTTGGGGATACACGTGCCCGTTGGCCACGAATGATACCGGTGGCCCGCTGTGGGTAGCCAGCGCGAGCGGCCTGCGCGTCATCGGTGCCGACCCGCCGCGGCCCCCCCGCGATCCTGTAGGCAATTTCTTCTTCGACATGGCTCAGACCGCCGACGGTCATCTATGGGTCGCCTCCGTGCCCAAGGACAATCTGCCCGCTTTTGGCCTGTACGAGTTCGACGGCCAAGGCTGGACCACCCACACCAGCCGGACCAACCTGTCGTCCGAAAAAGTCTCGGCCGTAGAGACCGACGCCGAGGGCTTGCTGTGGGTCGGAAGTTGGGGTTGGGGCATTGACGTGCGCGACGCCGCTGGCCAGTGGCACAACCTCAACGCCACCAACTCGGCGCTCGCCGGCATTGACGGCGATGCCTTTGTCGCCATCAGCGACATTGACCGCGACGCCAACGGCTTGCTGTGGATCGCCAACGTCCGCAATGGACTCGTCGTCATGGATGGGTGGCCGCCCCAACGGGCCGCGCTCAACAGCTTCGACGATGGCGGCACTCCTTTTGCAATCGGCGACGAGCTCGGCTTGGCCTTTGACACGGCCGCATACCCCGACCTGACGAGCGATACCATCAGCGACATTCACGTCGATCGGTCGGGGCGGGTGTGGGTCGCCACGAACAACGGCCTCAATGCCGTGCGCGGCACCTATTCGCGCGCCAATGCGGATTTTGCTGTCGCGAGTTGGCGGGTGTACAGCACCGACAACGGCCTGCCATCCACCGCGACCACGGCGCTGGCCGAAGACGACTGGGGGCGAATGTGGGTCGGCACCGAAGGCGGCTTGGCCCGCATCAACACCGAGGGCCAAGTTGAGTTCGCGCTCGACACCAGCGACGGCCTCGTCAACAATCGCGTCAACTCGCTCCACTTCGACCGGGAAAACGGCGCGTTGTGGATTGGTACGCTCGCCGGCATGAGCCGCCTGCAACTCGGCGGCTCGGGGACAGCCGTTGGACCGCGGGCGTACGCGTACCCCAACCCCTTTCACATCGGCGGCCGCGGCGCATCCCTGACCTTTGCCGATCTGCCGCTTGGGGCCGGCGTCCGCATTTTCACGGCGGCCGGCGAGGGCGCGGTCATTTGGAACGGCCAGAGCGCGGCCGGCTTTCTCGCGGGGTCGGGCATTTACTACTTTGTCGCGCAGGCAGAAATCGGCGATCCCGTGCGCGGCAAATTCGCCGTGATCAACAATCCCTGACATGCGCGTCCGCGCCCTCTACGCTGCGGTTGCCGTCGCGCTCCTTGCGGTGGACAGCCCGGCCCAGCCCCTATTTACCATTGCGCGACTGCAGTACGGCGGCGGCGGCGACTGGTACAGCGATCTCTCTTCCCTGCCCAACCTGCTCCGCTTTTTGCGGGAGCATACCCAAATCGACGCGGCCGAAGCCGAGGCACGGGTGCAAATCATGGACGAGGAATTGTTTTCCTATCCGTACATCTACATGACCGGGCACGGCAATGTCGCGTTTTCCGCTGAGGAAGTGGCGCGGCTTAGGCACTACTTGGAGAGCGGCGGTTTTCTCCACGCGGACGACAACTACGGCATGGACGAGAGCTTCCGCCGCGCCATGCGCCCAGTCTTTCCCAACGCCGAGTGGATCGAGCTGCCGCCCGAACATCCCCTGTTCCGCTGTCACTTTGAGTTGCCAGCCGGCCTGCCCAAAGTCCACGAGCACGACGGCAAACGACCGCAAGCCCTCGCGCTGTTCGCCGGCGACCGCCTCGCCGTACTGTACACGTACGAAGCGGATTTAGGCGACGGCTGGGAGGACCCCGGCGTCCACAACGACCCGGAGAGCAAGCGCCTCGACGCCCTCAAAATGGGCACCAACATCGCGGTCTGGGCACTGAGCCGCTAGCATGTCGGCGCAACATCTGGCCAAGCAATGGAATAGAGCGTAATAGGCCGTGCTGATCGCCCGGCGAAGATTCGCCTGCCGTGGAGCCCCTTTGTCGATTTAGAGTACGGCGGCGATGTCGAGACCCTGACGCAGCACATCGCCACGCTCATCGACCAGCTTCCCGCAGACGCCAAAATCATCCCCGGCCACGGTCCGGTCGCCACCCTCAACGACCTAAAGACCTACCATCGCATGTTGGTGGAAACCACGGCCAGCGTGCGGACGCGCCGGCACGCGGGCATGTCCCTCGACCAAATCCGCGCAGAGGGGCTCGATCCGCAATGGGCGTCGTGGGACTGGGCTTTCGTACCAACGCCGCGCTGGATCGAAACGATCTATTGGAGCTTGGAAGCGGAGGAAAAGAGCGATTGATGCGGCCAGTCGCTGGCCATATAATTCGATTGTTCGTCACGCCATCTTGCGGAAATTTCTATGGAGGTATCGTCATGTTGAAGTTCGCCGTTTTTACCTGCGTAGTGCTGTGGAGCAGCCTCGCCGAGGCCGTCAAGTGGGATTTCGACGACGGAACGACGCAAGGGTGGGCCGCCAAAACAGCAACTGCTTGGGGCGGGTCAAGTGAATTTCATCTGTTTCCGGGGGAAGTTGAAGACGGCGTGTGGAAGGTCAATGTCTCGCCCTCGGTAGCTGGGAAAAGGTATCCTTCTCCGAATGTGGCCTTGATTTCTTCTACCATAGGCTACGATTCGCACCTGTTCGACCGGGTGCGAGTTCGGTTCCGCACCGCACACCATCGCCCTACGGCAAGCCTCGTTTGGTTTGCTTGGACGAATGAGCACAATCTCGCGGCCCCAGGGCTCGACCCAGAAAGGCCGTCAAAAAGCCGGTTTACGATCCGCTCCACGGACGGTTCCGCTTACACTACCACCGAGTGGAAGGAAGCAGAGTTTACCCTCTCCGGCCGAGATGAGATCGTGTGGGAAGGGCTTTTACGAGATATTCGGCTGGCTTTTTTCTTTGCTCGGAACGAAGCGGCGGAGCTCCAGTCCGTGGACGAGTTGGTCGGGCACCTTGAGATCGACTGGATCGAGTTGACCGGCCCTGAAGAGCGCTCGCAGGGCGAATTGGCCCCGCCGCCCGTAGCGTATTTCCACTTTGATCGCCCCGGTCTTTTCGCGCCGCCAGTGTTTTATCCGATTACCCCGGGTTTAGGGCATATATGGGGCGGCGTCTTGACCGACTTAGATGGCGATGGCGACTTAGACCTTTTCTCTGCTCGGCATGCCCCTTATGAGGGCGATCCCCCCGCCGGCTGGCGGCCCTCTTGGGCTTGGGTCATGGCACTCAATGATGGCCGCGGGGCCTTTGAATTCGCACGCCTCAAGTACAGCCAAGACATGGGCCCTTGGCAGCCATTCGCCCACGATGTAGATGGCGATGGCCAAGACGAGATCGTGATAGGAAAAAGAGACGAAATTGAGGTTTGGTCTATTGGGCCGGATCTCCAAGAAGAGGTACTCACTATGAATCCGAATGATCTCGACCTCTTGGATTTGGTGGAACGCCTCTGGGATATTCCAGGGGGCGATTTTGATGGCGATGGGCAGTGGGAGTGGCTCGCGGAACTCCAACGCAACCCCTTTGAGGGGAACATGGGCCTCGTCGTGCAAGGGCTTTCCGCAGAAGAGGTGATATATAACGAGCAAGTGCTGTACGACGGACAACTGTTTCTGCGCTCAGAGGTGGTGGTGCGCGATTTTAACGCCGACGGGGTCGATGATTGGGTGTTTGTCGGCGGCAACCGGGCGTCGGGCCTTGGGGTGTTTGTCGAGTGGGGTGGAGGCTTGAACCCGACCCAAGAAACAGAGACGCATCGCTTGGCCGGCGATGGGGTCAGCGTGCTGCCCGGCGATGTCGATGACGACGGCGACCTAGACTTGGTGGTGTTGGACCCGGCCTTGGGCGGTATGTATGTGCTCGAGAATTCGGGGGCTGGCCTGCCGACGGCGGTGACGACCGCGGCGGGGGCTCGGCCCGCGCAACATCGGCTGGGCGACAGCTATCCCAATCCGTTCAACCCGGCTGTCGTGATCCCCCTCGACTTGGCGACGGACGCGACGCAGGCGTCCTTGACCGTGTACGACGCGCTCGGTCGTCGGGTGCGACAGCTATGGCAAGGGGCACTGCCGGCGGGCGCTCATCGCTTTACTTGGAACGGCCGCGATGCGGTGGGTAGGGATGTGGCCGCTGGCGTGTATTTCTATCGGGCCGCAGTGGATGGGCGAGTAGAAACCAAGAAGATGACCAAGCTCCCCTAAGAGGCTGTAGGCGGTCTGAAAATCCCCTTTGGGTCGTGTTGAACAAGCCGTAGAGCCGGGCTCCGTCATTCCCGTGAAAACGGGAATCCAACTCCAGCTTCCAGCCCATTGCGCCGCCCCTTGTACCGCTCTTGACAGCGCGGATGGAGCATTCCATAATTAGGCGCGAACGCAGCGACCACTTACAAGCGAGGAGGCTTTTCCTTGAAAAATTTTGCATACTGCGCCCCTAGCACGTTGCGCGAGGCCGTGGCCCTCAAGGCCGAAAAAGGCGAGGCCGCCCGCGTCCTTGCCGGCGGCACCGACTTGATCGTCCAATTGCGCGGCAAGCGTTTTGAGCCCGACTGCATCCTCGACATCAAGAACGTCCCCGAGGTCAATGAGCTTTCCTACGGTCCGCGCCGGGGTTTGGTCATTGGCGCGGCCGTGCCCTGCTGGCGCATCTACAACGACCCCGAAATCGTCGAGCGCTACCCCGGGCTCGTGGATTCGGCCGCCATTATCGGCGGCATCCAAATCCAAGGCCGCGCCACGTTTGGCGGCAATTTGTGCAACGCCTCGCCCAGCGCGGACGCGACCCCCAGCCTGATTACTCACTCGGCCGTGTGCCACATCGCCGGGCCGGACGGCAAGCGCCAAGTCGCGGTAGAGGACTTTTGCACCGGCCCGGGCCGCAATGTGCTCGCGCCCGGGGAGCTCTTGGTTGCTCTCCAGCTCCCGATTGCCAAGAAGAACACCGGCTCTCACTACCAGCGCTTCATTCCGCGCAATGAGATGGATATTGCCGTCGTCGGCGTGTCCTCGCACGTTGTCTTGGCCAATCGCGGCAAGGAGTTTAAGGCCGCGCGCATCGCGCTCGGGGCGGTCGGCCCCACGCCGATTTTCGCCCGCGAGGCCGGCGACAGCCTAGCCGGTCGAGCCGTCTCCGACGAGGCCATCGCGGCCGCGGCGGCCGCCGCTCAAAGCGCGGCTCGGCCAATTTCCGACATGCGCGGCCCGGCCGAGTTCCGCACCCACCTCGTCGGAGTGCTGGTCAAGCGCACCCTTGCGGGTGCTATCACTCGGGCCCGCGGCCAGTTCGTCGCCAACGCCGTGCAGGAAGCGGCCGGCTAACTCTTCACTCGCCGCAACAGGCGGCCCAAATTCGGAGTTAAGGTAATGAGCAAAACACACGTCCAAACCACGATCAACGGAGAGCCGACTGAATTTCTCTGCGAGCCGCGCCAGAGCCTGCTCGAAGTATTGCGCGAGACGCTCGGCTTCACCGGCACCAAAGAGGGCTGCAACGACGGCAACTGCGGCGCGTGCTCGGTCGCAGTCGATGGCATCCTCGTCGATTCTTGTCTCATGCTGGCCGTCGAGGCCGAGGGCAAGGCGGTCGAAACGGTCGAGGGCCTTGCCAGCCCGGATAGCCTGCACCCGGTGCAGCAGAAGTTCCTCGAACACGCCGCGCTCCAATGCGGCATCTGCACCCCGGGCTTTTTGGTGGCCGCCAAGGCACTGCTCGATCACAACCCCAACCCTTCGGAGCACGAAGTGCGGCACTGGCTGGCCGGCAACTTGTGCCGCTGCACGGGCTACGACAAAATCATCCGCGCGGTCCTCGACGCCGCGGAGGAAGTGCGCCAAAGTGCCTAAACCGGAAGAGGAGGAACGCCATGTCTGCTACCAACGGCTACAAAGTCATCGGCACCCGTCCCATTCGCCACGACGGCGTCGACAAGGTCACCGGGCGCGCCCTGTACGGGGCCGACACCCGATTGGCCGGCTTGCTCTACGGACAGGTCCTGCGCTCGCCCCACGCCCATGCGCGCATCAAGTCCCTAGACACTGCTAAAGCCGCGGCCCTACCGGGGGTCAAGGCCATTCTCACCGGGGCTGATCTGCCCGATGCCGGCGACCAGATCGTCGATCTCGGCGAAGGCCCGGCCCGGCTCAAGTACCTGCGCGACAATGTGCTGGCTACCGACAAAGCCCTGTACAGCGGGCATCCGGTCGCCGCGGTTGCTGCTACCAGCGTCCACATTGCCGAAGAGTCCCTCAGCCTGATCGAGGTCGAGTACGAGGTCCTAGAGCCAGTGCTCGATGTGCGCGAGGCCATGCAGGAGGACGCCCCCCAGCTCCACGACGACATGACGACCCAAGAGTTTGGCGAAGACACCGGCCGCAAGAGCAACCTCGCCACCCACTTTGAACACCGGCTCGGCGACCCCGGCCGGGCCTTTGCCGAGGCCGACGTGATTGTGGAGCGCGAGTTTCAGACCGCCACCGTGCATCAAGGGTACATCGAGCCGCACAACGCCACCGCGAGTTGGAACGCCGACGGCCAACTGACGATTTGGACTAGCACCCAAGGGTCGTTCACCGCTCGCGCCCAAATCGGCGCGGTATTAGACATGCCCATTTCCAAGATCAAGGTCGTGCCCCAAGAAATCGGCGGCGGCTTTGGCGGCAAAATCCCGATTTACTTGGAGCCGATCGCCGCCCTGCTCTCCAAGGCGAGCGGCCAACCCGTCAAGCTGGTTATGACCCGGCCCGCTGTCTTCGAGAGCACCGGCCCGACGCCGGGGTCGTACATCAAGATCAAGATGGGCGCGGACAAGAGCGGCAAGATCGTGGCCGCCGACGCTTACATCGCCTTTGAGTCCGGGGCGTACCCCGGCGGCTTAGTCGGCGCGGCTGCGATGTGCGTGTTTTCGTGCTACGACATCCCCGATGGCCGAATCGACTGCTACGACGTAGTGGTCAACAAGCCGCGGAGCTTTGCGTATCGCGCCCCGGGTTCGACGCAAGTGGCTTTCGCCACCGAGCACGTGGTCGATTTGCTGGCCGCCGAATTGGGGATGGAGCCGCTGGTGATCCGGCTCAAAAACAGCGCGACAACCGGCACCCGCCGCATTGACGGCGTGGTGTATCCCAAGATGGGCTGCAAGGAGGTGTTGGAAGCCATCGCCCACTCGGACCACTACCAGAGTCCAGCACCGGCAGCCCCCAACGGCGGGCGCGGCATCTCGGTCGGCTATTGGTTCAACGTCGGGCTTAAATCCTCCTGCACAGCCAGCGTCAACGCAGACGGCACGGTCAGCTTGGTCGAGGGTTCGACCGACATCGGCGGTACGCGCACGTCGGTTGCCATGCAGTTTGCCGAGACCTTGGGCCTGCGGGCCGAAGACGTCAAACCGCAAGTGGGCGACACCGACTCAATCGGCCACACGGACGTAACCGGCGGTAGCCGCGTGACGTACGCCACGGGCTGGGCCGCGTACAAGGCCGCCCTCGATGTGCGGGATCAGCTCTGCGAGCGCGCGGCCCAACTCTGGGAGGTCGAGGCGAGCCAAGTCGAGTTTGACGACGGCGTCTTCCGCTCCGGCGATAAGGCCATGACCTTTAAGGAACTCGCTGGCCGAGTCGAGGAGACCGGCGGCCCGGTCATTGGCCGCGCCACCGTGGACCCCGATTCGGGCGTCGGCGGCTCCTTTGCGGCCAATATCGCCGATGTCAGGGTAGATCCCGATACCGGCAAGGTCGATATCCTGCGCTTTACGGTGGTCCAAGACGCTGGCCGGGCGATTCACCCGGCGTACGTTGAGGGCCAGATGCAGGGCGGCTCGGCGCAAGGCATTGGTTGGGCACTCAACGAGGAGTACTTCTACAACCGAGACGGCCACCTCGACAACTCCAGCTATCTCGACTACCGGATCCCGACCAGCCTCGACCTGCCGATGATCGAGACCATCATCGTCGAGGTGCCCAATCCGGGCCATCCCTACGGGGTGCGCGGCGTCGGCGAGGCCAACATCGCCCCGCCGCCCGCCGCCATCGCCGCTGCCATTGAGGATGCCGTGGGTGTGCGTCCGCGGGAATTGCCCATGAAGCCCGACCGGATTGTGGCCGCATTGGCCGGGAGTAGCTAAGGCCATGCCGGTGGTTTGGATTCCTTCGCTGATGCAGAAGCTGACCGACGGCCAGCAGCAAGTAGAGGTAGAGGGCGCGACCGTGCGCGAGGTCATTGTCGCACTCGACGCCCGCTACCCTGCGTTCAAGGAGCGGATTCTCGATGGCGACCGCATCAAGACCGAGATTGCCGTGGCGGTAGATGGCGAAGTCGTCGCGGCCGGGCTTAGGGCGAAGGTGGGGCCGCAAAGCGAGGTGCATTTTCTGCCGGCATTGGCCGGAGGCGCGCGTTAAACCGCGTTATCCATACTCCAACTACCAAATTCCTCGCACGAGCCAGAAAAGAAAAATTACTGCAATAGTCAGAAAGCAAAACCACAACAGACAGCCGCCACTATCTACCGGAGCCTTGCTGCGCTGCTGACGACGGAAGTCCCAAGGGCGCTCACCGCCCTGCCTTGATTGCCGCCAGACGCCACGCCGCCCATGCCGAGCATCACCTTCCGCATTGGTAAAGCCCAACTCCGCACCCCCATAGCGGATGTACGCATAGGCATGACCATCTCGCACCATACGCAGGTTGATTGAATTTTGGCGATGTCTGTCCGCATAGTAAATAAGCCCCACCACACGGCCATACCTGTCCACGTTCGTCACTTCTAGAAGTACTTCGTTACCGCCCAGCATCCTGTGCAAAGCCTCGGCAGCTTCTGGACCGTATGCCTGCTCTAATTCTGGAGCGTCAATACCGTAAATCCGTACGCGATATTTATTGCCCTGCCACAGGACGTCCACAGTATCACCGTCAATAACCCAGTTTACTTTTACGCGATAGGTACACCCAATTTCCACTCCTGAATCCTTCTATTCGCGCCTAAAGTCAGCGGTGCGGTATTCCAGCGACAACCATCGCCGCTTGTCACTACTGCCGGTCCAAGGATCTTCAGTGCGTCCCGGTCGAGCCAAAGCCGCCGCGCCCGCGCTCGGTTTCGGCGAGCGTCTCCACCTCGACCCACTCGCCGCGCGTCACCGGCGCGAAAACGAGCTGGGCAATGCGGTCGCCTGGGGCGATGCGCTGCGCTTGGGCCGAAAGGTTGATCGCGATGACGCCCACTTCGCCTCGGTAGTCGGCGTCGATGGTGCCCGGGGCGTTGAGCAGGGTCAGACCGCGCTTGAGGGCCAAGCCACTGCGCGGCCTGACCTGGGCCTCGTAGCCCGGGGGGATTTCGAGGAACAGGCCCGTGGGAATGAGGCCGCGCTCGCCGGGGGCTAAGACGACGGCTGCGGATAGCGCGGCGCGCAAATCAAGGCCCGCGCTGGCGGCGGTCTCGTAGGTCGGCAGCGGCTGGCCGCCTTTGTTGACCACCTTCACTTGAATAGCCATCAGACCGCCAGCGCCTCGCGCCGCGTGCGCCAGCGCTGCTGAATATCCCGCATGTACACCGCCCCCAGCACATAAGCTATTGAGGCAAAAAGGCTGAGTAGGCCGGCGATAAATACGATCATCACGCGCTGGGGTTTTGCCTTGATCTCGGGCGGCGTGGCCGGATCGAGCACCTGCACGGTTGAAGTGGCGTCCTTGGCCTCAATCAGGGCTTGGGCCTCCTGTTGCAGCAGGACCAGCAAAAGGGAGGTCTGCACGAGAACATCCTTTTCGAGGGTCGCGTACTCTTGGGCCACGCCCGGGATCTGCTTGAGCGGCAGAAAGAAGTCTTCCTCCAGATCGAGTTGTAACGCCTTGTTTTGCAGGACGCCGTTGTTGGTCGGCAGGCCATCGCGCAAGAAATCCATGGTCACATTCCGCAGTTGAATTTCGCGCTCGAGCTTTTTGACCTTGTCGTGGTCAAAACCCAGCCCGGATTGAATGAGCCGTTGGCGCTCAATTTCGAGCTCCAGCACGGCGGTCCGCATGGAGGTGGCAGTCAGGATCACGGCGCGGGCTTGGTCCGCGATCGAGATGGCGTTGTGCTCGGCTTGGAACTCCTCCAGCCGCTTCATTTTGTCCTCTAGCTTTTGATCCTCTTCTTGCAAAAGCCCGCGGATAAAACTCAAGCGCTCGGAGGCGGTCTTGTGCGAGAACCGCTTGTTGGTGCTATCGAGCAGGACGATGTAGTAATTGGCCATGTCCGCGGCCATCTGCGGCTCTGGGGCGAGTACTGAAACCGAAAGCATGCCCTCTTCGGTCATGTCGGCCGTGGTTTTGTCGGCGAGGGTTTCGAGCGCGTCGGTCAGGGTGCGCGCTTCGTAGTGCCGCATCAAGTCGAATTGCTGGATCATCCGCCGCCGCGTCGTCTCGCTGCGGATGGTCGCGAGCGAAATGTCGGCCGGCGTGCCCCGTTCCCCGAGGCGCAGCGTCGGTATGGGTAAGGACGACAGCAGGCTGGAAAAACCAAAACTCTGCTTCTCTTCTCGGGGCGGCAGAATTTGCACGGTGGCCTCGTATTCCTTTGGCAGGAGGAAGCTGAGGCCCCCGGCCAAGACGCAGATCGCCAAGGTGCCGCCGATGATGGGCCATCGGCCCGCGTGCAGCGCCGTTAGCAAGTCGAGGATGTCGATTTCTTTTTTCGGGGAATTCATTCAGTCGCGCTCCTTGGGGTTTTTGTCTAAAGAGACCGCACCGCAAGGACGAGGGCGAGGATGCTGGCGGCGGTGCGAATGGTCTCTTGGGTGAGTGCCCAGTAGTTGATGCGTTCCTTCTGGGGCACCCATATTTCATCGCCAACTTCGACGATTAGGTCGCCCTTGAGTTTCTCGCGGACGCCCGTGCGCGCCCGGACTAGGCGGGCATTGCGCTTGTCCGCGTCGTACAAGTACCCGCCGGCCTTGGTTATGTAGTAGCGCACGTCGCGGCCGATCTCGTAGTCAATAAGCCCGGCTCGCTCCACTTGGCCGCTGACGCTGACGGTGTGCCGCTGCAGGGGAAAAAAGATCACGTCGCCGCTGGCCAGTAGGATGTTTTGCCCCTCGTCGCCATCGATAAACAACCGCTCAAAATCGACCGCGACCCGCCCCTTTTCCTCGCGGGTTTTGGTCTTGAGATAAGCCCGATCCTCAATGTTCATGTACGTGAGGCCCGCCACCTCGCTCTGTCTTTGCAGCTGCTCTAGCTGGGGGTCGCTCTCGGCGCGGACCCGCGTGCGAATCACGCGGGCGCCAATGAGCGACGCCTCGTCGGTTAGGCCGCCGGCCGCGGCTACCACATCCTTGATGCGGGTGACCCCGGGTTCGATGCGGTAGCGACCTTGGAACCGGACCTCGCCCGAGACCGAGACCGTGTGCGTAGATTGCCACAGGGACTGCGCTCGGATGAAGACCGCGTCGTTGGGGCGCAGCTCGAGGTGGCGGATTTTTTCGTAATCCAGCTCTGCCAGCGTCCCTTTGTCGCCGCTCAGCTCGATGAGTTCGGCCTGCTCAGTCCCCTCCTGAAAGCGCCAGAGCTCGGCGCTGATCAGGGGCTTGGCGCGGCGCAAGCCCTGGGCCAAGGTCACTAGGTCGCCGAGGGTGTCCCCGGGTAAAAACTCGTATTCGCCCTCTTGGTTGACCGCGCCGAAGATGTACACCGCATGGTCGCGGAACGCCACGTGGACCACGTCGCCCATGCGCACGTAGGGATTGTGCGCGAGGTTGCCGGTGGCGAGGAACATGTCGAGGTCCACGCGCTCGACCGTGCCGTCGCGGTGGAACACCTCAATGGAGCGCCGGCCGGTGGCGCGGTTGGTGCGGCGGGTCGGATCTTCAGCGCCTTGGCCCCGTGACCGATCCCTAAAGCCGCCGGCCTGCTTGATTATATCCGCCACCCGCGTGGTCGGATGAATGGTGAAGCTGCCCTCGTTCATCACCGCGCCGGTGACGTACGCCGTAAAGAAGCGCATGCTCACGAGCGAAATGCTGATTTTCACGTTGGGATACTTGTTTTGGACTGCGGTTGCGAGGCGTTCTTTAGCCTCGGTCAGGGACCGGCCCGAAATGTGAAACGAACCGACCGTGGGGATGAGGACATTGCCCTCTGGATCGATTTGCAGCGTGTAGGGTTGGTCGAATTCTCCCCAGATGTAAAGCTGCAATACGTCGTTGGGGCCGACGATGTACGCGTCTGGATTTACGTCGCGATCTTGGCTGATGCGCGTCTTATCTACGTTCAAGCTGCCGGGCAGGCGCGCCTTGCCGGAAGTCAAATCCTGATTGAGGTCGGGTAGGTCGGCTGCGGAAAGGGCCTGTAATCTGGCGTCTCCGCCGCCCAGATCGATCAGATTTTCCAAGTTTCCTAGGCCCTGTTGGGCGCTTGCTGGCCCGGATAGCCCGCCAAAGACGAGGGCGCAAGCAAGGGCAAAAATGCTCGTTGGCATGGTTCCTCCTGTTTACCTAGCTATTTCCAATAATGTCTAGCGTTTTCACGGCCGCTCGCCCAAATAACGCGCCCAGTTGGCCGCGGCCTCCTCTGCGGTGAACCCGATGAGCTCGGCCAGTTTTGCGGCCACGGCGGCCACCCGCGCCGGATGGCCCACGGCCCCGCCGATGGGCACGGGCGCGTCCGTTTCCAACAGCAGCAACGCGCGGTCCAACTCCGCGACCACGGCTTGGGTCTGCGGGTCGGCCAGCACCGACGGGCCGACGGAGACGTAAATGCCCTCCGCCCGACATATCCGCACGAGCTTTTTGGATTGGGTGAACCAGTGTAGCTGGGCGTTGAGCTGGGTGCGGCGGCGAAACTCTACAGCCCGTTCCAAGGTGGGCCGCTGGGCGCGGCGCGAGTGCAGGTTGATCGGCTTGCCGCATTGAGCCGCTAGATCGAGCTGCTGCGCGAGGACATCCTGCTGATGGGCCTGCTGCGCTGGGCTAACCGCGCACTTGTAGTCGAGGCCGACCTCGCCGAGGACATCGGCCTCGGGCAAGTGCGCGGCCAGATAGGCGAGCCCATCGGCCAGTTCGGCGGCTGTGACTTGGGTGACCCAGGCGGGATGCAAGCCCAGCCCGGCCAGCACTTGGCGTGGGTAGCGCTGCTTGAGGGCGCGCACCGCACGCATGGAGTGGGTGCTTTCGCTGACGGCGACGACCTGCCCCACCCCGGCTTCAGCGGCCGCGGCGAGGATGGCGTCCGCATCGGCAAATTGGTCAAGGTGGCAGTGGCTATCGACGAGCATCTAGCACAGCCCTGCGGTTTCATCGCCACCGAGCATCAAGTTGAGGCACTGCACGGCATTGCCCGCAGCCCCTTTGCCGAGGTTGTCGAGCCGCCCGACCAAAACCAACCCTTGGTGCGGGTCGCCCCAAACCGATAGCTCGACGAAATTCGTCTGGCTCAATCCGGTTAGGTCGAGGAACTTGTCGTCGCGCAGGACAGGGGCTTGCGGCGCGACCAACTTCACAAAGGGACAGTCTTTGTAGCACTCGCGCCAGACCTCGTGTACGGCTTCGCACGTGACGGGGGGACGGGCGAAAAACTCCGCGGGCACGGGCGTGCTGACGACCATGCCGCAGAACGAATGATCCACGGACGGCACAAAGAGCGGCCGTTTTTCGCACCCGCTGAATTTCCATAGCTCGGGCAAGTGCTTGTGGGTGCCATCGAGGCCGTACAGACAAAAGGGCTTGCGGTCGCCGGCTCCCTCGTATTCGGCGATCATTTTGCGTCCGCCGCCGGAATAGCCGGACACCGCGTGGATGGCCAGCGGCGCGGTGGGCAAAAGCAGCCCTTGCTCGATGAGGGGCCGCACCGCGAGGATGAAGCCGACGGGATAACAACCGCAGTTGGCGACTCGCCGCGCCCGGCGAATTTGTTCCTTGTGCGCGGGTGAAATCTCGGGCAGCCCGTAGGTCCACTCGGGGTGGACCCGGCGCGCCGTGCTCGTGTCGATGACCTTGGTCTGGGGGTTTTCGAGCAAGGCGAGGGCCTCGGCGGCCGCGTCGTCGGGCAGGCAGAGCACGCTCAAATCCGCTCGGTTGAGAAACTCGGCCCGCGCCCCCCGATCGCGGCGATGAGCCGGTGGAATGAGCAACACCTCCACATCCTCGCGCCCGGCTAGCATCTGGCGAATCCGCAGCCCGGTCGTCCCCTCTTGGCCGTCTATGTAAATCGCAGGTTTCGGCATGAAGTTACTTTTGGCTCGTGCCGCGCAATTCCAACTTCTTGATCCGCTGCAGGGCGTCTTCGAGCAAGTGCCTATTGGTCGCGATCAAATCGGCTAGGACCCCGGTGAGAACCATCTGAAACCCGGCCAACAGCAGAATCGCCGCCAAAATCAGCGACTGCATGTGCAGCCCTCCTTGGTCGGTAAAAAAGAAGAAGTAGAGAAAGCGCACCCCGAGGCAAAAGCCAGCGACAAAGGTCAAAGTGCCGCATGCCACAAATATTTTGAGTGCGGTATAGCGCGTGTAGGTCCGCAAACTGATTTCCCCGGATTTGAAGACGAACTGGCCGATGTTGGAAAAGAGGCGCGACTCGCGCGTCTTGGGATTGGTGCGGACCGCGACCGAAGCAACGGCCAAATTCTTGTACCCGGCCTCGACCACGTGCTCGGCCGTGTGGTCGAAATCGGTAAGGGTCGAAAGCTGGAGCGCGCAATCGCGGCTGTAGGCGCGAAAGCCGCTGGCCACATCCGGCACCGGTACGCCGGCGAGGCGGCTTATCACTCGGCTGCCCAAGCTCTGTAGGTAGCGCTTGAGGGCGGAGAATTGGGCAATGCCCTGCGTCTGCCGGTCGCCGATGACCATGTCGGCCTGACCGCAGAGGATCGGCGCGACTAATTTGCCGATGTCGCCGCCGAAGTACTGGTTGTCGCCGTCGGTGTTGACGATGATGTCGGCGCCCAGCCGCAGACAAGCGTCAAAACCGGCCTTAAAGGCTTGCCCTAGCCCCCGGTTGCGCGGGAAGCGCAGTACGTGATCGGCGCCGCACTCGCGGGCCACCTCGCTGGTGAGGTCGCTGGAGCCGTCGTCGATGACCAAAATTTCGACTTGGTCGATGCCGGGCACTTGGCGCGGGATGTCGCGCAGTACAGCGGGCAGGGTCTGCTCTTCGTCAAAGCAGGGAATCTGCACGATCAACTTCATTCAGCCCCAGCTTTCCTGCCGGATCTGCCCTTTGTCCAACCCGTGGGCGCGCAACAGGGCGACCATGTTTTCGACGAAGCGCGGCTCCGGCTCCTCGCCTTGGGCCCGGGCCGCCCGACGCTCGTAGGGCGTGATGCCCGGGCCGCAGCTATAGGCCAGCACCGCCGAAGGGTCGGGCGCGACTTCGCGCAAGAGGTCCCCGGAGATGCGCTCGTTGCGGGCCCCGCGGATGCCGACGGGATCTTCGCGGGTGATGCAGTGAATCACGTCGAGCTGGCTGGGATACTGCGCCCGCAGCGCTTCAAACTCTTCGTAGTAAATGATGTCGCGGCGCGTCTTGTTGCTAAACAGCAAGGTGTGCCGGAGGGGGTCGCCGCGGTGCAGGCTTTCCTTGATCAAGCTCCGGTTGGGCACAATGCCGCTGCCAGCACACACGTGGAGAATGTGACCGGTGCGGTCGCAGACATCAGGGGGAAAGGTGTATGCCCCGGTAAAACCGCTGATGACCAGCCGCCGACCCGCTTGGACGTAGTACGTCAAAAGCGGCGACAGCAGCGGGGGGTACGGGGTCTGGCCGCTCTCGTAGCGTTCCTCTTTGATCGTGATGGCCAGATGCTGCTCGTGCGGTGCAGAAGCCATGGAATAGGCCCGCGGCTTTTCCCGCTGCCCCTTTTGATCTTCTAAATAGGCGGTGAAGTGCTCCAACTCGCCGAACTGATGCGGATCAATGGTGCAGAAGTGGCCGGCCTCGTAGGCGGGCGGCTCGTCGCCAGCCGACATAAAGAGCGTGGTGGTGTCTGGGGTGTCGCGGCGCGCTTGGACGACGACCACCTCCAGCTCCCGAACTCTCCGCTTGGGTGTGCGCGCGGGGCGCGTTGGGGTGCTCATGCTAGGGCTTTCTGGCCAAGTGCGCTTTCATCTTTTGGATCAGGGCATCGTCGTCGTCGGACGCGGCCACCATCTCCTCAAATGCTCCGGCTGTCAACTCCACTTCCTCCAGGAAGCGCTGGTCGGCCGGTCAGGGAAATACATAGTCGCCGATGCGCTGTTGCTGGTGCGCCCGCGCCTTGTCGGCTATCCGCGCCAGCCAAGGAATATCGCCGATGATGATGCCCCGGGCCCGGGGCTTGAAATCGAGCGTGTTCCACTCGCTCATAGAGTACCTCCGCGTGGTGATAAACAAAACTGCAACCGGCTTCTGAACTCGGCCGCGCTCGGGTCCGTGCTCAGGCCCTCGGCCAGCATGGTCGCGCATTGCCGCAGCCGCGCCCGGGGCCTTTTCCAGTGCTGGCGCAGGGCCAGCGCGTACGGCTCGCCATCGAGGGCCGCGCCCAACAGGGCCGCGCTATTGAGGAGAAAAAAAATTCGGTGATAATCGAGTGCCCGCGCTCCGTCGCTGCGCCCGGATACCTCGGCGTACAACCGCGCGGCCGGCGCGTCTAGCAGCGAGCACATTCGCCCATCCGGCCGGCCGCTGCCCATACTAGTAACATACTGCGTCAAGCGTCGTTCCGTCCAGTCCCAACCGATTTTGGCAAATTCGAGGAAGTAAACGCGCGTGCCCCCCGGCTCGACCACGGCGTTGCGCGCGTTGTAATCAACGCTGCCCAGCGCGGCCGGCCGCGCCGCTAGCCAGCCGTGCATGGCTTTGAGCAGCGGTCGCAGTCCGGCGTCCAAAGGCCGCTGGAGCCGGCCGCACAACTGCTCCATGCCCGCGTAGGCCCGCGCTCCGGCCTCGTCCCAAGCGGTGGCAAGGGCCGCGCGGCTGGCGCTCGGCACGACCCGGGGGACTAGCCGGTCGGCGCGTTGGGCGCAGGCGCGCTCAATGGCGCACAACCCGCGAATGGCCTGCATCGTCGGCTCTGGGTCGCCGTCCTGAATGGCGTCGTCGAGCAGGCGATCGCCCACCCATTGCAAGAAGATGCACTGGGCGTCTGGGTCCACGCCGAGGCAGGCGGGCACCGGACAGTTGGCTGTGCGCAGGATGTCGAGCACTTCGCGCTCCACTTCGAGCAGATCGTAGGCCCGGCCGCGGGTCAGCCGCCCAAAGAGCTGGTGCTTGACCACGACATCGCGGCCGGCCGCGTCCTCAACGCGCCAGACTCCTTCGGCCAGCGGCGCGATCGCACTGCGGGCGAGGCTCATGGTGCGCTAAAGACGATGATTTGGGCGACGATTTTGCCGGCTTGGCTGTTGAAGCTCGGGTTTTCGTTCATGGCCAAATGCAGGATGCCGGCGCGGTCGGCGATAAAGTCGCAGCGGCTGCCCAGGGCAAAAACCGGCCCAGCGTCGCCAATGCGGCCCAAGAGGGCGCCGACATTGGCGCCCGGTAATAGGTAGCCCGATTCTGCGGGCAGGTTGTACACGCCATCGGCGCCGCACCAAGCGATTTGATTGCGCATGTCCGGCGACCAAGTTTCTTCGGCATCCACCACGACCCGTTGGCCGGGCGCTAGCCGGATCAAGCTGTCTTGCCATTGCGGACTAGGCCGCACCGTACGCATAATTGTTACAGCCACAGCACCTTCTCGCTGGTTATAATCAAAGCGCGGATTGCGATTTCAATGATGCTAAAAAAATCTCCAAGCCCCCGAGCGTCAAGCGCGGTCCAACCCCTGCACCAGCGGCGCATTGCCCTCCTCGGCCTCGGCGTGGAAAACCGCGCCCTAGCCCGCTTTCTCCACGCGCATCAGATTTCCTTTTCTGTGTGCGATGTACGCGCCCCGGCCACGCCGGTGGAGGGCGTACAACAATGGCGCGTTGGCGAGCACTATCTCGACGACCTGACCGACTTCGACCTGCTGTTCCGCACCCCGGGCCTGCCAGCGCTACACCCGCGCCTACAGGCGGCGCGCGGGTGCGGCGTCGAAGTGTCGAGCCAGACTCGGCTCTTTTTACAGCTGTGCCCCGCGCCCGTCCTCGGCGTCACCGGCACCAAGGGCAAAGGCACCACGACCGCGCTGCTGCACGCGCTCTTGGCGACCGACCCCGCAATCCGGGTGTTTAGCGGCGGCAACATCGGCCGGCCGCCGCTCGACTTCCTCGACGAGGTGCAGCCGACCGACCGCGTGGTCCTAGAGCTGTCCAGCTTTCAACTGCAAGACCTCGACCAAAGCCCCTACATCGCCGTGGTGCTCTCCATCGCCGAGGACCACCTCGACTACCACGCCGATCTCGCCGAATACGTGGCCGCTAAAAAGCCCGTGTGCCGCTACCAAACGCCCGGCGACATCCTCATCGTCCAGCGGGATTGCCCCACGGCCCGGGCCTTTGCCGCCGAGAGTTCGGCCGCCCTGTGGGGCTTTAGCCCCACCGCCCCGAGCGCGCCGGGCGCGTGGATTGCCAACGACCAGTTGTGGGCCGCTCGCCCCGGGGCGCAGCCCTCCGCCCTCTGTCCGGTGGCCGACTTGCCCCTGCGGGGCCAACACAATTGGACCAATGCCGCCGCGGCTGTCGCCGGTGCTTTGGCTTTTGGGGCGTCGCCGACCCGCTTTGCCGAGGCCCTACGCGCCTTTACGAGCCTGCCCCACCGCCTCGAATACGTGGCCGAGTGCGCCGGCGTCACCTATTACAACGACTCACTGGCCACGACGGTTGATGCGGCCTGTGCGGCCCTGCGCGCCTTTGACGCGCCCCTGCTGCTGATTGCGGGCGGCGCGACAAAAGGGGCCGACTTCAGTGCCTTGGGCACTGCGATTGCCGCGGGCCGGGTGCGCGCCGCGCTGCTGATCGGCCAAGAGGCCCCCCGCATTGCCGCGGCCATACAGCGGGCGGGCGCGGGCGAGATCGCCCATTTTTGCCGCGACCTATCTCAAGCCCTCGCCCTCGCTCGGCGCTGGGCGCGAACCGGCGACGTGGTGCTGCTTTCGCCGGCCTGCGCCAGCTTCGATCAGTTTGCCAGTTACGCCGAGCGCGGCGACCTGTTCAAACGGCTGGTACTTGCTGGTCTTGGCCGAGGAGATTAGTATGAGCGCACCAAGGCCGCGAAAACACCCCAACCAACGGAATGAGACCATGCCCGACCGACCCAACCTATTGTTCATCATGCCCGATCAGCTGCGCCACGACTTTCTCAGTTGTTACGGTGCCCCCCACATTTCCACGCCCCACATCGACCGCATTGCCGCCGAGGGCATCCGCTACGATCGCGCGTATAGCTTGCACCCGGTCTGTGTGCCGGCGCGTTGTTCCCTGCTTACCGGCCTCAACGCTTGGCGCACCCACGTGCTGACCAACGGCAATTACCTGCGCCCGGACCGTGCCGCATGCGGCATCCGCACTTGGGCGGAGATGTTGACCGACGCCGGCTACCTCACCTCGGCCATCGGCAAGATGCACTTCTACCCTTGGGACGCCTCTTTTGGCTTCCAACACCGCATCGCCTGCGAAGACAAGGTGTGGGTCAACATCCAAGACGACTACTGGCACTACTTGCAACAGCGCGGCCACCGCAAGTACATGGGCAAGGAGCACGTAGGCTACGACGAACAGCGCGGTGCTTGCGTGTCGCTTCTGCCTTGGGACTGCTATTGGGATTACTTCGTCGGCGAGGAGGCGGCTCGCTTCATCCGCGAGTACGACGACGAACGGCCCTTCGCCTGCATGGTCGGCTTTCCCGGCCCGCACGACCCATACGACCCCACGCCAGAGTTTTTGGCCCAAGTCGATGTAGATAAAATTCCCGCGCCCGCCCCGGGCGACCCCATTCACCGCGATGTCCGCGAGGGCATCCATCCGCCGCGTCGGCCCGGCGTGCCGATATGGACTCCAGAGACCCAAGGCCCCTACACCGAGGAACAAAAGCGCAAGGTGCGCGCCCACTATTCGGCCCTCATCTTGCAGATAGACCACCAAGTGGGCCGCATCCTCGCGGCCTTGGAGGAAAGCGGTCGTCTCGACAACACCCTCGTCATTTTTTCCTCAGACCACGGCGACCTAGTGGGCGATCACGGCGTAAATGCCAAGGGCAACTTCTACGAAGGCAGTTGTCACGTGCCCATGCTGGTTCGCCAGCCGAGCGGGGCCACTGGCACGGTGTGCGACGATTTGGTTTGCCTCACGGACGTCACCGCCACCCTGCTCGCCTCGTCTGGCCACGGCGTTCCCGAGTACATGGATGCTAGGCCCCTGCCCGGCTTGGGCTTGGCTGGCGATGCGCCGCGCAACCTGCTAGTCGGCGGCTTGCAGTCCGGCTGGATGGCCTACGACGGACGGTACAAGCTGGTCAAATACGGCAATGGCGCGGCCGGGCTTTTCGATGTGCAGGAAGATCCCCAAGAGCAGCACAACCTCGCCGAATCCGCGGCGCACGCAGCCGAATACCGGCGCTTGGACGCCGCGCTCTGGCGCGAGATCATGCGCTCCGTACAGACCTCACACGATTACAACTTGGTATATGCCTCGGAGAGTGGCTCGCTGTGGTCCGATAAAGCGTTCGGGGCGGCGGGGTGGGAGCGGAGTTATCCGCACAAGATCGATTAGTGACGGTGCTAGTGCTCGATAAAGCTGAACCACAGATCTCCTCAATTTCTTTACTTTTGATCCCATAGAGACCTTCCAAGTATTCGTCTGCTTCGAGTTTCGGCAGTTCTATAAACGTTGTCATTTCTCTTTCCGTCATATTGACAATACCGATTCGCTCGATAAAGTTCTTCTGATAGCACTGATAATTACCTTCAATTTGGAAACTAGTCAGTTTCGCGTAGTAATACATAATCCTGCTGTTGGTGATTTTCTCAAGGACTTCGATGGTAAGTTTATCCCTAAATAGAGAATCGTCTTTTATAGTTACCGAATAGCCATTACAAAAAAGTTGATCGCTCCTGTCGAGCATAAACTGTGGGAATCTACTAAATGTCTTGGTCAGCAGCTTAGGCCCCTTCGCTTCCATTCCTTGCGTTCGCCCCCAAGCGTACCATCCTTCGTAGCGTTTCTTTCCCTTGTCTCGGCTCTCTAAGAAATCGCGGTATTTCCGCAGATAGGAATACCCCTGCGGAAATCGATTCTTTATATCCTCCTCTGACATTAGACGGTATTTCTCTTCTATCCTTTTATAAGGAAAGATGATTCGCAAGTCATTTTTTTCTATGTCTTCCGCTCTATTTAGGTTTGCAACTTTAACGGCGGGACGAGTGAGACCGATTTCTACTAGGTGAGTTTCTTGATTCATCGGATTTGCAGTACAGTACTGATCGTCCCTTATGCGGACTAAGAAAACCGAATCTTTTAGCGTTGCAAATCCAACCTTGATAGAGGCTATGGTCCCAAGAGGTTTTCCAGTCGATTCAATTATTTCAAGATTCCTTAAGTGATTGCTTTTTGCTAGACGCCATTTGTCGGCCCGCAAGTCTGAAAAAAGAATTTCTGAGAACGTTGCGTTTCTGAGACTATCGACGCAAGCTCCCTCTATTCTAACAAATTCAAAACAAGCCTTCTTCTCGGTCCCAAGAAAGACTAAGCAAGTATATGCGTTAGCTTGCTTAAAAACTCTGTAATGACCAAAGTCAACGATCCGCCGTATGCACTGCTGATTCTGTAAGTAGAATCTAACGCCACTACCTGCGAAAGAAGTATATAGATTGTTTTGGGTAATCACGGCCAAGCATCCTTGCGGCCTGAGCAGTCTATGCCCAGCGATTAAAAAAAGAAGGGCTAAACTGAAATTCCCATTAGCATAACGATTGAATTTTTTTGCTAGTCTCGTCCGGTATTCAAAGTCGAGGTTTTGCAGCTTGACGTATGGAGGGTTTGTCGTAACTAGATTGAATCCATTGTAAGCACCTGATAAGTTCCATAAGTTTTCGTGAGAACAAAGTAGGGTATCGCGGCAGAAGAGACGCAAATCGATGCCGGAGAGCTCAAAACCATGAAGAATCAAAAAGATCTCGATGAGACAACGAGCGTGCTCAATGGCCCAAGGGTCGTTGTCAAATCCAACGAGGCATTCCGCAAATGCTCTATCGGGAGAAATATCGTCTTTTAATATCTCTGCTGCCCGTATGAGAAATCCACCACTCCCACAAGCGGGATCGCAAATTAACGGAGCTTCTTTCCTGCGGTGATTGCCTAGCTGTAATCCATGTCGCACTAAGTATTCGATTATAAAATCAGGTGTGTAGAAAGCTCCTTGAGATTTGCGTCTGCCAGAATCTATTAGAACCTCAAAAATGCGCTCTATGTCTTTTATAGATAGCTTGAAAATGGACTGACTTAGTATTCGGCGAATGCTTTCCACTTCGCTGAGATGAGACGCTGTTAGAAAACGAGCGGCTGCATTCGTCTGCTTGAACTTAGAAAAGGGAATTTCGTTGATCTTCGCCCAATGCTGAAGCAGTGCAGCGTGAATAGAACATTCCTCATAATTTTTTATTAGTTTGATAATTAAGTTTTTTGTAGTACATGTTGAATGATGTAGCATTGCAAATCCTCTCTTTAAGGGGCCAAGCAAACGGCGATGAAGACGCCGGAATATAGGGGCCGCTGTGCTGAAAGCACTCAGCCCAACGCCAGCGGCGGCAGTGCTTGGTTGAACCCGACCACTAGGCGCGTCCCCCAGCGGAGCGCGGGGCCCGGATCTTGCCAGAACGCCCCAATAGAAGCAGGAGCAACTCCTCGTCCGCCGGCCGTTGCGCCGTCAGGTCGAAGCGGAGGACGCGCGGTCCTTGGGCGACGAATAGCTCGGTCGCGCCCTTTAGCAGGGCTCTTGCTGATTGCGTTCTCTGTCCAGCTCGTCGTCTGAAGCAGGGAAAATGACCTTACAATATAAGATACTGAGAAAATATTGAGAAAAAAGACATGCAGGGCCTTTTCGAAAAAGAAAAGCGCGTCCAGAACAAAGACCAGTCCTACTAATTCCCCAAGAGCAGCACAACCTCGCCGAATCTGCGGCGCACACAGCCGAATACCGGCGCTTGGACGCCGCGCTCTGGCGCGAGATCATGCGCTCCGTACAGACCTCACACGATTACAACTTGGTG
Source organism: Candidatus Latescibacterota bacterium (assembly GCA_965242865.1). Classification (GTDB taxonomy): domain Bacteria; phylum Latescibacterota; class UBA2968; order UBA8231; family UBA8231. The sequence goes on along the minus strand of CBDETK010000013.1, from coordinate 158,757 downwards.
TATGCTTCGGAGAGTGGCTCGCTGTGGTCCGATAAAGCGTTCGGGGCGGCGGGGTGGGAGCGGAGTTATCCGCACAAGATCGATTAGGGGAGCGGTAAGTGCTTGAAGTGGGACCAAAACTCTGGATTTGGTTCTTGTATAAAGAAAAAGCGGCTCGCCTTATGAAAAACGCTCCATGCGAAGGCACTGGGCACCTCTTGAAGCGGCTCGACGCTAATCTTAAAGCAGCTTCTTTCCAATGTAGCCAATTTCGATTTCACGCGAACTTGAATCGAAACGGAGATGGATTCGGCCAGCACTGCCAAAGCGAGTGTGCCACAGGAACAGTGGGTGCGTACCATCGCACGATCTGAACCGACGCTTTTCTCGCTCCCTGGCGTTGTTCTTCAACGCCTCGTTTTCGTCAGTCACTTTGGTCTTCCACTGGGGTGCGCCGCCGCCAACATCGCGCCACTCGGCGGCAGCAGCATTGAGACTCGCTAGCTTGCGAACGACAGTCTCCAAGTGGCCGGTATTCAGTCCCGTAAGATGATCCTCTACGTCCGGCCCGAATAGGAGATCTGGAAATGCCTGTTTTCTGTTATTCCACAATTCTGCATAACTCTTGATTTGGCCGCGAAGACTCTGGCGATGGCGTTCGCATATTGGAGGCGCGTGATTGGAGCGGGCGAGATTGTCAATTTCTTCAAACGTTTCTTCCTCGCTTACCTCGCCACTTTCGTCGTCCTTCAGTTCGTAAAAGTCAACCTTAATTAGGTCGCTGTTCCAGACTGAATCAGAGGGAAAGCTGACAGCGATCCGATCGGAGATGGCACATAAGACGAGGGAATCGCCTACTGGCGATGGAAACGTCCGTCCTCCACACGCGAGGAACCGATCCTTGACACTTTGTTCAAGTTCGTTTATCAGAGGGGACTTAACGCTACTACGCATGAGGAACCGATGCTCGTCCACTAAACCGCATTGTCTCAGTGCAAGAATTACCTCCGAGAGCGAGCTATTGTCTCGATAATGTATCTCCTGTGGAGGGGGGCTCGTTCGTAACGTGTTCTGAACGACTTGCTCAACAATGAGTGACGACATCCCTTTGGCGATATCTGCGAGCCAATCTATCGCAGTACGCTGATCGGGGGCTGTAATACTAGCTTCATTCAGTACGAACTCGCGCATATCATTCCTTTGGTGCAAGTAGCCTTGCCAGATTCTCGTCGTGCTGGTCAAAGAAGCCGATCGGCCACGACGACAACCGCCCATCCGAGTCTATCTGTGGCGAAGAGACGACGGTCTGATTGCCTTTGCGCTCAAAGTAATGGAATGTGGCGGCGTCTGGTTCGATAAGCCCGTCGCGGACCGCGATTCGTACGCCATCCATGAAGTGATCGCTATGGGTCTCAGCAATCACTTGAACGCCGGCCTTCGACGCACGGGCTGCCAATTCGGCTAGCTTGGTCTGGCCTCGAGGATGTAGGTGAGCTTCTGGGTTTTCGATCAGGCATAGTGTGCCGGGCTTTGCAAGCAGGGCGAGGATGACCGGCAGCGCGTACGATAGACCAAACCCGACATTGGTCGCCCGATACCAGTGGGAAGCCACATCGTCCTCTCGGTCGAACCTAAATCCGGCAATGACCGCGTCAACCTCCCTCATCTCTTCCAGTCGTAGATTAACACCGGGGCACACGTCCTGCATCCACTGCTCAACAATGGTGAATAGCGGACGCTCTCCTCTGCCAATGCAACGCGGGTCGTCGGCTTGTAGAAGGTCGTTTTGATGGCGGTTTAGATAGCCCCACGCGTACTCGTCGCTTTCACCGAAATCTCCGCGCCTAGTCAACACGTCGGTGGAGACTGGGTACAACTTCCGGGGGCCGACCCGTTCTGCATTCACGTAAACGAGCTTTCCTCCAAACGGTGGTACATCACGCCATTCGCTATATCTATCGTCCTTAGCCTTGCTGGACGATAGAACATCAGCCTCTCTACTGCAGTCGAATTCCATTTTCCATGGTCTTGTTATTTTGTTGCTCTCAAGCATGAATCCCAACACATCGCGCTCGGCGTCTTCAAACAGTACATCCTCGCCTGTACCCACAGCGCCTCGCTCGCCGTTCAAGGCCAGCCTACCGGCGGACAATTCTCCTGTTTCGGACGATTGCCGGAGCATAAGCAACGCTTGGATGACGCTGCTCTTACCCATCCCATTCAAACCGCAGAGGAGATTGAGCTGTTTGCAATTTAGATCCAACTGCTCAAAGCACTTGAAGTGCATCAGCTTGATATTGCTAAGCATCAGACGAACTCCTTGACAAGTTGCTTAATTGCTTGGAATCGCTTCTGTACGTGCTGTGGCGATCCAGTCGAATAGGAGATGGATTTTAGAAGGGCACTATCTTCTGCCACCAGTTTTTTGAAACGACATTGGACTTCATTCCGCTGCTCGACAAGTGCGCTTATTTGCTCTGGCGAACAACGTGCAAACTGAACGCTCCACGCCTCAAAAATACCCTTATTAATTGGAGGTCGGCGGTCGTCAGGTGTGTTAGGTGGTTTGCGGAATGTATGCTCACCGAATACATCGAATGCCGCTAACATTGCTCGCCTGAAATCAGTAGCGAAGTTGTTGCGTTCACGCTCACTCATGCGGTTGATTTTCTTCATTGTGCTTACAAGGTGGCCATTGAGGTCGCTGGAGGAGTATTCTTCCCACGGCATGATATGAAAAGCGAGGAATCGCAGTACGAACTCCCGATCAACCATCCGTAATGGGCTGATTCTACCGTCCGTGGCTTTTTTGAACTCGTCGGATTCGGCGAGTTCCTTCAAATAGCCCCGAACAGGACCAGGATTCAGTGCATGGCGTATCTCTTGTCCGTTCAACGTCATGCCACCTGTATTGATACGTCGAAATATGTTGAACAGCACATCCGGTGAGGTCCCTGACTCTATGACTTTGACGATGAGTTGGGTCTCACTGATTCGTCGCTGCAACGGCCTCTGCAGTTTTTCGTGAATACATTCGTTGAGTTTGGTTAGATATTCAAGTCGTCTCAGAGGGAACTTACCCGTCACATAGTCATAGATGGTCTTCATGCGCTGAATGCCGTCAACGACCGACCACTTTTCAGACTCGTCTGCGGCGACATAGAATACCGGGAGAGGAATGCGTAATAACAGCGATTCGATGAGGCGGCTCTTGCGCTCTTTGTTCCAGATACCGGCCTGTCGTTGAAAATCCGGTGCTAGGTTGATTTCCTCGTGCTTAATGCGCGATATAAGCTGTTCAACGACGATGTGGGTGGTGCGAATTTTGATCTGCTCAGGGTTAAATGGAGTTGTAATTCTTTCTTGTGGGTCCTCCTTCTCTTCTTCAACATCGCTCTCTTCCTCCTTGAGGGAGACATCATTTTCCAAGGTCGAATTTGACATATCTTTCTCCATCTAATTCAAGGCGTCCACAATGGTCCGGCAAGTCAAGGTCGAACTCGACATGCCTTTCTCCATCTAACCCAACGCCAGCGGCAGCAGCGCTTGGTTGTACCCGACGACAAGACGCGTCCCCCAGCGGAGCGCGGGGGCCCGGAGCTTGCCAGAACGCCCCAATAGAAGCTGGAGCAACTCCTCGTCCGCCGGCCGTTGCGCCGTCAGGTCAAAACGGAGGACGCGCTGCCCTTGGGCGACGAACAGCTCGGTCGCGCCTTCCAGCAGGGCGAGGGCAGCCGGGCCGGAGATCGGTTCTTTGGTCGCGCTCTGCACGACGCCGTCGGCGATGTTGTTTTGCACGAGAAACTCTCGGGCGCGCTTGCAACTTTGTCAGCCAGGGCGGTGGTAGCGCCATTCCAAGGCGTGGGTCATTGCGCGATTCCTCTCATACATTGTAGTGCAGCCCGCACTCTTTGTGATCGGTCGCGCCGCTGATTACAACTTGGTGTACGCCTCCGAAAGCGGCTCGCTGCGGTCCGATGAAGAGTTTGGTGCGGTGGGGTGGGAGCGGAGTTATCCGCACAAGATGGATTAGTGAAAGGCACGAGCTTTACGGCCTGTCGAGTGCTAAAACAACTTCGGCCAGCGCAGCGGTATTTATCTCAATATCCGCGCTGGATTGCTCGCGGAGCCGTGCGATAAAGGCGTCCATGGCCTGCGTTGCCGCCTGCTGCCTCAGCAGGGTGCCGATGCTGTTATAGACCAAGGATAGATCGGCCACTTTGCCGTCACTGCGGGTAAACAACTCAATGTTGGCGTCGTAGTACGCGCGAATGGTCTCTTCGGTGATGGCCTGCTGGCGCGCCACCTTTTGGCCCTCAGTGCGGTAGAGCCAATCGACGATGAGCGCGTCGCGCTGGCGCTCCACCGGCGTGCGCACCGCGGGGTCGCGGTCGTATTGCAACTTGCGGGCCTCGGCCATCATAATCTGCACCCCGGCCAAGTTCTCGGCCGCCTTGTAGCGAGCGGCGCTGTCGAGCCGGCTGTGGCTCGCGGCTAGGGCGGCCCAGTACGCGGCCGAGGTCAGTTGGCCACCGCGCCAACGAAAGAGCACCCACTCCTCGCCAGCGGGCGCGGTCAAGGCTGCTATGGCCTCGGGGTGGGCCGTTAGCTCGTAGTCGCGGCGCAGGTGCTGGACGTATTGCTCCATGTCGTCGGCCCGCTTTTGCACCCGCGCTTTTTCTGCGATCCATGCGCGTTGGGTCGCAAAATCCAAGGGCCGCCGGTCGTCGAGCCGGAAGACGTGAAAGCCCATTTGGGTCTTCACGGGCCGGGGATAGAGTTGCCCCGCGGCCATGGTCCGCAGGGGTTCCTTCAGCTCGGGCAACATGTCGCCCATCTTGAACCACCCCAACCGACCGGCCGGGCCAAAGCGCCGCTGGATGGTCGCGGTCGAATAAATGGGCACCAGTGCCTCAAACGGAGTGTCCTCTCGCAGGGCCGCCAGCACCTCCTCGGCCTCTTCCGCGGTGGCGCAGACAATGTGCTGGCTCAAGACCTCGACATCGTATTCGCGTTCTTGGGCAAAAGCCCGCAGCTCCTCTTCGGTTGACGTGTACTCGCCGCGCAGGGCCTCTTCCTCGTACAGTTTGGCCACCACGGCCTTTTGCTCGGCGCGCTCAACTGCGCGGGCAATGCTCGGCTCGCGGTCGAGGCCGCGCCGCAGCCCTTCGCGCACCAACAACGCGCGGGCGATCACGCCGTTGAGCAGTTCCAGCTTGGCGTCCGCATTGATCTCCTCGAGGTGCTCGTAGCCGGTTTGCAGCAGCTTTTGGGCGCGCTCCCTAAAGTCTTCCGGCGATAGGGTGGTTTCACCAATGCGGGCGACATAGCTCGGCTCCGGTTCGGTGCCACAAGCCGCGAGCGTGAGCAGGGCGATTGTTCTCAACTTCATGCGACAGTTCTCCGTTGTTTGGCAGGCCTGCATGAGATGCTTGGCTGCGCTCATTTATAGCAGTTCTGCATCATTCAAGACTGGATTTCCGCTTGTGCGGGAATGACCCCTCTATGCAAAAAACAGGGCCGATGAACATTCCATTCTTTCGAGTCATTTAGGATGGCTGTTCTCGGCTTCTTCAATGACAAGGTGCTGATTGGCTGCGACGTTTAAGAGGGTCTGGACCGCGCCGCGGGGCCAAAAAATTTGCAGTGAATCTACTTGGGCATGGCGGCCCAAGCCGAGGATCAAGCGCACATCGCTGCTGCCCATGTATCCGTAACTGCGGCGAATTTCGCGCTTTTGCACGAGGCCCCCTGCCACAGCGCGGATTTTGGCCCCGATCCCGTCGCGACTGCTGTGGCGGCCGATGGCCTCAACCGTCAGATAGTTGTTGCGACCGCTGGGGTCGTTGCGCAACAAGGTGCAGTGGGGCGCGTCCGAATCCGAGACGAAGAGGTCGATGTCGCCGTCGTTGTCGTAATCGCCCAAAGCAGCGCCGTGGCTGACGCGCTCAACGCGCAGGCCCGGCCCGCTGTCGTTGCTCACATCGGCAAAGGTGCCATCGCCCCGATTGCGGAACAGTTGGTTTTGCTGAGGATAGGTCGTGTCCGGGTCAAATTCGCGCACGTTTTCATCGAGGTGGCCGTTGGTGACAAAGACGTCGAGGAAGCCGTCGTTGTCGCAGTCAAAAAAGACCGCGGCCATGCCCAAGTAGGGCACACTCGGCGCGCCGAGCTGGGCGGCAAACGTCAGGTCGCTAAAAAAGCCCCCGCCGTCGTTGTGATAGAGCGTGTTGGGCAGCCACTGGAAGGTGGCGAGGATAATGTCGAGCCGGCCGTCGTTGTCGTAGTCGCCAAAATCCGCGCCCATAGCGGACTCAGCGCGCCCTTCCTCGTTGTACGCCACCCCGGCGAGGATGCCGTGCTCCGCAAAGGTGCCGTCGCCGTTGTTGAGGAAGAGGAAATTGGGCTGTCGGTCGTTGGCGATGAACAGGTCGGGGTCGCCGTCGTCGTCGCAGTCGCCAAACACCGCAGCGAGTTGCCGGCCCTCGTCGTTGGACAAGCCGGCCGCGACCGTCGCATTGCCAAACGCGAGCCCGCCATCGTTGCGATAGAGCACGCCAGACTGGCCGGGGTATGCGAGGGGGCCGCAGATAGAGCGCGCCGCGCCCGTAAAGCACGCCTTGTTCGCGCCCAAATCGAACTCCATGTAATTGGCTACGTAGAGATCTAAGTCGCCATCGCGGTCGTAATCGGCAAAGGCCGCGTGGGTGCCCCAACCCGGGTCATCGAGGCCGGTCCGAGCCGTCACATCGGCAAAGGCGCGGCCTTGGCCCCGGTTGTGATAGAGGACGTTGGGGCCGTAGTTGGTCACGTACAAGTCGGGGCGACCGTCGTTATCCACGTCGCCGACCGCGGCCCCCATGCCGTACCCCGCATGGCCGGTGCGCGCCGCCTCGGTGACATCCGCGAAGGTGCCGTCGCCCTCGTTGCGGTAGTGGGCATTGGTGCCGGGCGGGCCGTCATAGCCGGGCAGAGCCGTGCCATTGACGATGTACAGGTCGAGGAAGCCATCGCCATCGGCGTCGAAGAACGCCGCGCCCGAGCCGATGGCCTCTGGCAGGTACTTGCGGCCGCTCGCGCCGTTTACATAGCGGAAGTCAAGGCCGGCGGCGCGGGTCACCTCAACGAAGTGCGGGGCGGACTGGGCACTGACGCTGGCCGCGACCAAGGCGAGGAATAGCAGGGCCATGGTTAGTCCGGCGTTTGGCCGGTGCCGCCGAACTTGCGGGCGAGGGCCGCGCCGCGCTGTAAGCGAGCGTCGTCCGGCGCAAAGCGCAAGCCCCGCTGATAGCTCGCCAATGCTTGGGCAAATGCCTTTTCCATCATCAGGACATTGCCGAGCGCGAGATGCGCGAGCACATAAGTGGAGTCCGCACGCAGGGCCGTGCGGAACAGGGCCGCGGCCTCGGCCACTTGGCCGCGGCGCAAGTATAGATTGCCTAAGTTGTGGTACGAGGGCGCGAAATTGGGGTCGCGGTCGAGGGCCTGTATATAGTACCGGCGCGCTTCTTCGTATTGTCCGCGCTGGCCGTATAGTGCGCCTATCTTGTGGTACAGCTCGGCCTTGTCGGGCGTGTGGAACAGGGTGGTACGCAGGCCGACGAGGAGCTTTTCCTGCTGTTCCAGTTCGCGGTACAGAGCCAGTTGGCGGCGGCCCTCTTCCGGCTGGCCACGGCGCAACAGGGCATTGCCGAGGTGGAAGCGGGCCGGCGCAAAGAGCGAGTCCAAGGACACGGCGCGCTGCAATTCAACGATGGCCGCGGCGTACGCACGGCGCTTGTACAAGGCTGTGCCGAGGCCGTAGCGGTACTTGGCCACCGTCGAATCCGCGGCTAGTGCGCGGGTATAGGCCGCTTCGGCCGCGGCGGAGTCGTTGAGCTTGAGCTGGGCCTCGCCGAGGTTGTACCATGCTTCGCCGTAGTCGTCTTGCAGGGCGACGGCGCGGCTATATGCGGCAACGGCCTGCTCGTACTGGGCTTGGCGAAAGTACAGCAGCCCGAGTGCCATCTGGGCCCAAGCGTAATCCGGGGTCGTGCGCGTGACCTCCTCTAACAGGGCGAGGGCCTCGGCGTGGCGATTGAGGCGGGTCAGCACAATGGCCAGTTCGGTCTGCGCCTTGGCGTAATTGGGTTGCAGGGCGATGGCCTGTTGATAGGCTGCTAGGGCTTGGGGCAGCTTGGTGTCGCGGGTGTACGCGTCCGCCAAGTTGCGGTGGGCTACCGCAGAGGTCGGATCGCGTTCTACGGCGCGTTTCGCGGCTGCTATGGCCGCGGCATAAGGGCCTTGGGGCAGCGGTTGGGGGTCGCTGGGGGAGTCCTGACAGGCGACGAGGGCTAGAATCGGCAAGTAGTAGAGTAGGGACATATTGAGGGTTGGGATGGGTTTTTCAATAAAATCCACTTCTATCAAATTGTCCGTTGCCTTCACTCGACTCACGTAGGACGACCCCTAGCGTCCCTTAAACCACAGCTTGAGTGCTGTCCCGCCCATAATCATCTCTTTTTCCGCGGCGGAAATATCTGGCAGGTGACAGTCGAGTAAATCCACCAGTTTCTGGTAGCCCGGCTCGACCTCAATCCACGGCGAATCCGTACACCACATCATGCGGTCTGCGCCGTAGGCCCGATACACATCCTCGACCATGGGCCGCATGTCCGCGTAGGGCCAAGGCTGCTTGGAAAACGCGTACTCCCCGGAGATTTTGACATAGACGTTGGGAAACCGAGCGAGTGCCAGCACTTGCGGGTAGTTGGCCGGTGGCAGCGGCTCGGCATCAAAGCGGGGGCGGCCCCACCGATCCGGCCCGCCGGACGTGGTTGGCATTACGCCGAGATGGTCGAGGGAAATGTTCACGCCGGGAAAAGCGGCGGCCAGCAATGCGATGCAGGGGAACTGGGCTCCGCCGGTGTAGATGTTGATGTTGAGCCCCAGCTCGTCGGCACACGCAAAGAGCGCGTACGTCGCCAAGTCCTCGGCCCGCTGGGCGGCCGGGGCGCCCAACGCCCCCAGCCGAATCCCCTCAATGCCGGTGGCCGCGACGAGTTCGCGCAGCCGAGCGGGCGGGTCGGGATCGTTCGCATCGATCAGGCCGGTCGCCGTAAACCGCTCGGGCCACGTCTGCACGCAATGGGTGACGTAAGCGTGTTGCTCAATTTGGGTGCCGTTCATTTCGATTAGCACGGCGCGGTCAATGCCCGAAGCATCCATGTCGGCGATGAGTGCCTCTATCGGGCAGGCGCGGTCGGCCGGGGCGAGGCCGCTCAACTCGCGGGGGAACCGCTCGCTCGGCCGGTCAAAAACGTGAACGTGAACATCGACTTTATCCATCGGGTGCATCCTTTCTCTAGGCTAGGGATTGACGTTTAAGTGCCAGCGCAACTCAGCGGGCGAGGCCGCGTGTTGGTAAATCGGGTGCGCCAACTCGCTGCGGTAACGGGCAAAAAGCACGGGATCGACAAGGCGCTGCGCCTGTGACCAGTCCCAATCTATGTACGTAAATGCCTTGATGTTGGGATGGTGGCGCAAGAAGCGGAGGAAGGGGACGAACCAATGGGGCCACGCCTGCTCGGCCCGGCTCAGGTCCGTGGTAGTTGGCGTGACCACGCCGACGAGCACCGGGTAGCCGCGCTCCTGCGCCGCCTCGATAAAGGCGCGGCTGCGGCGCAGGTTGTGCGGCGCGGTCACGTCAATGGACCACCAATCGACGTACTCATCCCCCGGATAGTACGCCCAGTAATCGGGCGCACCGTCGGCCTTGTACGTCCAGATCAGCGCGACATGGTCCAAGCCCCAGCGCCCGCGCAGCGTTTGCGCCAGCCGCTGCCAAGCCTCGACGTAGCTCGTCGCCTCGTAGTCGCTCCAAGAGCTGTTGAACGCATAGCCCAACCGCAACAGAACCGGGCGGCCTAGCTGCTGCAACCCCCAGCAGAGCCGCTCAATCGCCGCGTCGAGCTGGCCGGCGGCAATGGCCGCCTCGTAGGGCTGGCCGGCCGCGTTGAAACCGAGGTCGATTTGCGGAATACCGTAGCCGGTGTGCTGGTCCAGATGCGCGAGCAACGTCAGATGCCAGTCGTAGGGCAGGTCGTGAAGTTCATAGTACACAGCATAGACGAGCGGGCGCGGCTGCTCTTCGGGGGCCAGCGGCCCAAAGCTGAGCGCGGCCCCGTGCAATACGCGCTCCCCGAGCGGCTCTAGACGGTGGAGGTGATCGGTGCGGGCCACAAAAGGGCCCAAGGGATCGGGCGCGAGCGAGGCCGCGTAGCAGCCCGCAAGAGCGAGGGCGAGGAACAACAGCAGAGAGCGCATGGCAGCTACCCAGTGAAGCGGCGAATATGCACAATATCGGCATTTTGCGCCGGTGCTCAAAACCGCTCGCCCGCAGCGTGAAGCACGCCGAGCGCGGCGCAGGTGACGTGGAGGTTGGGGCGGCTGCGGTTGGGCCGCCCCCAATCGACGAGTGAGTCGTCGCCCTTGCCGACGCGCCCGACTCGGTAGTGTTTGCGCTCGGCTGGGAATGTGCCGTCGGCGAGTTGTTTCGACTTGAGCAGGTCGAGCGCGGCGCGGCACCGCACGTCGGCGAGCTGGCCGGCTTCGGCCATAACTTTGAGGCCGAAGAGGAAGTCGCAGTGCTCGTAGCAGGGATAGTGCAAGGAGGCGCAGCCCGCGCTCAAGGGACGGCCATCGGGCTTTTGGTAGAGGCGGTGGGCGAGCACGTGCTCGGCGAGGCGGGCGGCGGCCTCGGCGGAAGCTCGGTCCGCACGGAGGCGAGCGTACAGCCCGAGCCCGCGCAGGGCCGTGAGCACGTGGCCGAAGGCCGCGGGACTGCGGCCCAATGCCTTGGGCAAGCGGCCTACGAGGCGCTGAGCCAAGGCGTCGGCGCGGCCATCGTCGAGCACGAGGAAGAGCAAGTAATACAGCGCATTGCCCTCGATCGCGCCGCAGACCGGCTCGGAGCGATTGGGGTCCAAAAGCCACTCGCACGCTTGGTCGCGCAAGGCCCAGAGGCTCTCGTCGCGGGGCGCGGAGCCTAGGTCGGCCAGCATGTAGAGCACCCAATGGGCACCGCGCCAGCGGTGGCTCGGGGGGAGGGGGATGCGGCCCGCAGCGTCCAACTCGGCCAAGAGGGTGCGAACCAAAACCGACTCGCGGATCTCGTCGCGGAGAATGCGAACCTCGCGCTCGCTGGGCGGGCGGGCCGAGACGTTGAGGCGGATCTTGTAGCGCACAAAGGGCTCGTCCATTGCGGCAAGGGCGCGGGCGATGTGGGCCGTGGACATGGTTGGTTGGCGGCGCAAAAGGGCTTGTATGGTGTCGTGCAATCGTTCGCTTTGCCTAAAAGCTACGGAGCACAAATGCCTAAAATCAATGTTTGGACGACTGGCCTAAAGAAAAAGAGGCTTCGTCCGCCTATCGCGGCAAGGCCCTCTCCCGCCCTAGAGGTGCAGCCAATAGTTGAGCTTCACCAAGAGGATGTTGGTCCCCTCGTCTAAAAAGCTGCGCCGCAGGTTGTGCCCAGGGCGAAACGCGCCCACTGCGGATTCGTCGTCGCGGAACTGGGACCAGACGATGAAAAGGGTGCTGCCCGGCTTGTACTCCCAGCGCAGGACGGCGTTGCTGTGCAGGGAGCGGTTGCGGAAATCAGGGCTTTCCGCTGGGCCGAGATGCTTGACAAACGAGTACGAGCGCGGACGCGCCAACGCCTTGAAGTGGGCGTACCGGCCCGCGCTGATAAAAGGCTGTACATAGACCTCCAAGCTCAGGTCGCGGCTGAAGAGGATGTTGGCCCGCGTCGTCAGGTCGAGGGTTCGGCTGTCTAACTCCCCGTACACGAATCGATCGTCTTCTCCGTCGGCGTCCTCGTCGAGGTTTTCGACCCATTGGGCATGGTTGAAATCCCAGCTATAGCGCGGCCGCAGGCTGATCTCGAACCGCGAAGTCGGCCGGACGCGGATGCGGCCCGAGACCTCGCGGTGGGTGCTGCCAACCGAGTTGTTCTCCCATTCAAACTCGACCCAGCCGCTGACCATGAAGCGGTCGTCGCTTTCCAACTCAATCTCAAAGCCGTCGTTTGCCGGCCTCACAATGAGGGGGCCGCCGCGGGTGTCGAGATCGTCGAAGGCCCGCCACGTATGGTAGTAATCGAAGTGGAGCCACCAGTAGTTTTTGAGCTGGTGGTGCGTGTTGAAGTCGAAGCCGTTTTGTAGGTTGGTGCGGTCGAAATTCCACGTGCCCCAGCGATTGAAGTTGTAGAAACTGCGGCGAAAGATGGCCCAGTCCTCTTCCTTGCGCAGCTGTATCCACAGCCAAGGGGTGTAGAAGTCGTTGCGCCACTGAAAGCCGAGGTCGTTGATCTCGAAATGCCGCGAATAGGATTCCCACCACAGCTCGCCGCGCAACCAACCGCTGTTCTTGCTCAAGACCGCCATATTGCCGAAACCGCCGCGCCGATCTACCGGGGCGAGGCTGCCGGCGAGCTGCCCCCAAAAGGTGTATCCATTGTCGCGCCACTTGAGCGTCCAATCCACGCCGCCGGTATAGGCGTCTGGCGCACGGTCGCGCTGCACGGCCGTGCCCAAAAGCCCGACATGCGAGTTGCCAGCAAACAGGTCCTGCTTGACGCGACCGACGAGGAAGTGGGTCCGCGGCTCGACGAGGAAGTCGCGGTGCTTTTGAGCCCCCGCGCGCCCCGAGGTTGGTTCAATGCGGACGTACTCGCTGGCAGCAAGGGCCGTCAGCAGGCCAAAGGTGGTCTTGGCCGCAGTCTTGCCCGTCAGCTTGGCCGCGCCGAGAATGGTGGTGGATTCGCTCTCGTCGAGGGCATCGTGCCCGTCGGGCAGGGCGTGAAAGCTCGGCCGGCGGCCGATGCGCCGCGAGTAGAACAAGTCGATTGGCGTGTCGAAAACCGCGCCGTCCGCCACGAAGAAGGGGCGGCGCTCTTGTTGGAACGTCTCAAAGACCGAGAGGTTGAGCTCGGCCGGGTCGGCTTCCACTTGGCCGAAATCCGGGTTGATCGTGGCATTGAGCGACATATTCGACGACAGCCCATAGCGCAAGTCCGCGCCGGCATTGCCGAATAATTCGCGCCCAACCGCAAAGGTGGAGCGGCCCACCGAGTAGGGCAAAAGCTCCAGCGTCCGCTTGGATTGGATGGCTGCCAAGCCCTCTAAGTGGGCAAAGCGCGAGACCCAGCCGCTCTCTTGGCGCGGGACCATGACCCAAAAGACCTGTTCCTTCTTGCGGCTGATGTAGCGGGCGATGTTGATGCCCCAGTCGCCACCGCTGCTAAAGCGGAGGTTGTGGAACGGGATCGCGAACTCCACGCTCCAGCCCTCTGGCCCGATGCTGTGCGCGGATTCCCACACGCCGTTCCAAGCGTCGTTGTCCCAGCCGTAATCGCGGATTACAGAATCGTAGATCGACCCGCCGGCATACACCAAGAAGGCGTAGCCCGTCTGGTGGTCGTGATGCGTGTCTAAGCTGACTTGGACCCAGTCGGCTTCGGCCCACTGGTCGCGGCGCACCAAGCGCGAGACGATCTCCTCGGGTGCCGAGTCGTACGCCATGATCCCCACGTAGAGGGTCTCGTCGTCGTACGCCATCTGTAAGGAGGTCTGTTCGCTCGCCGGCTGCCCCTCCTCGGGCTCGCGCTGGACGAAGCCGGTAAAGACCGGGGCCTGCTGCCACACGGGATCGTCGAGCGCGCCGTCGATCAGCGGCCGGACGCCTTCTAGACGCACGGCACTGAGCGCGCGGTCGGGCGCTTGGTGGGCGTATAGGCCGCGGGGGCCGAGGACCGCACAGGCCACCGACCCCAAGCAATACAACCAGTTGGCCAGCCGAGTACACACATCTGTCTTGCGGTTTTGCATGTTTTTCTGTGTCCTAAGGTCGAGAGGGTGGATGCCCTGGGGCCGCGGTGGCCGCCGCGGCCCTAGGGCGGTGTTGCAATGCCGCTGCGCGTCAAAGAGCCGTTAGCTGAGGAAGCGCAGGAGCGGCATCATCGCGAATACAAAGAGGCTGATGATGGCGTACATCAGCCCTTGGTTGATGATCTCGCGTCGCATAGTATTCTTGCTCCTTGCGATGAGGTCCTTGGTTGGCTTGGTGAATGTCGCGCAGACCCGTTGCCGTCCGCCCGGGGTGGGCGGCAACGCCCCGCTGTCTAAGCCGCGCCGCAAAGCGGCGAAGCGCTGGTGCGCGTCGATGACCCGGCCGGCCCTGGCCTCAACGCGCATCTTGGCACCGCCGCGAGCAAAGGCTCGGGGGGCGGTGTTGAGGTGCTGTGGTTGTTCGTTGGTTTTCATTTTTCGCTTCCGTTGCGCTGTTTTGTAGCCCGATTTAGCTGAACAAATGTTCACTAATTATTCAATAAAAGCGATAAAACAATGTCAAGTGATTTCCCCCATTTTTCACAAAAAAAGAGGCCGTAGCGCGTTGTCTTTTCGCGCCACGGCCTCTGGGCCATTCTAATCCTTCGGAACGAGGGAGCCTCAGTCTGGTTGGGCATCCCTTCCTCTCGGCGCGAATAAAGTCTGTGTCTGTAGGAGCTGGGTATCGCCGACTGCTATGTCGGCCGCTAGACGAGCCTTCCGGCTGGAGAGGCTTTTTCCCGTAGCTCTGTGCATTTGCCTAGCCAAGCGATTCACGACGAACATTTTAACTCCAAAATTGGGGCCGATCTTCTGTGTTTATAAATGCAACGAGGAGGGGTAATACAATGTCAAGGGCGACTCAAAAAAACCACAAAAAACCCCCAATCGCTTCCTATATCAGAAGCAACCGGGGGGACGAAACAATGTCAACGAATTTTCTGCGGCCAATTAAAGGGCCGATGTTACACCGCCTCTTCCCGGCCCGAAGCGGCCGAACGGTACGCGGCGTCGAGCATTTCCACCCCGCGCATGGCCGCGGCGCCGGGGGTCCAGTTGACGTCGGTTTTGCCCAAGATCAAGTCGGCGAAATTGTTGGGCGGGCCATCGCATTCGTAGGCCCCCGCGTCCGCGGCGACCTCCTCGACGACGTGGCGGCCGTCGTGGCGGCGCAAGTGCATGCGGGCGCGCTCGCAATCGACGAGCAGCATGCCCTCCGAGCCGAAGAGGCGCAAATCAACCTGAAAGGTCTGGTCCGTGGGCACGGTGCCGGCACCGCTGACTGTGCCGATGGCCCCCGAGGTAAAGCGCACCGCGAGCGCGTCGTACAGCTCGACCTTGGCCCCGGGCGCGCTCATGGCGGCAAAGACGCGCTCGGCGCGCAGCCCGGACAGCCAAAACAGCAACCCCGAGGAGTGCGATATTTGCGCGTGGGCGTAGCCGCCATCGGCCACGGCCGGATCGGCCCACGTAGAGGGCGTGGGACCAAAGAGGCTGGCCGCGTCCTGCCCGGAAATGTCCGAGACATCGACCTCCTCTCCCGCAAGCAAGGCGCGGATCGGCGAGGCCATGTGGCAGAGCGCGAATTCAATTTCGCCGATAGCTCGGTCGTCCATCAGCTCCTTGGCCCGCTGGATAAAGGGCTTGTGGTGCCAGCCGTAGGGCACGAGCAAGTGGCGGTCTCGCTCGGCCGCGACGCGCACCAATTCGCGCGCGTGGGCCGCGCGGGTGGTCAGGGGTTTTTCGCACATCACGTGCAGGCCGGCCTCTAAGGCCGCGCGGGCGTGTTCGTAGTGTAGGGTGTGCGGCGAGGCCACGACGACTCCGTCGAGTTCGCAGTGGGTCAATAACTCTCGATAGTCCTCGGTGGCAAACGCGAAGCCGAAGTGGTCCCGCACCTGCGCGAGTTCGGCTTGGCCCAAGCGGCACACGGCCGTTAGTTCGACGTCGTCGCGGGCGGCAAAAACGGGCATGTGGTTGCTGGTGGCCCACCAGCCGGCGCCGATAAACCCGAGGCGCGCTTTGTCTTGGCTGCTCATTGGCAATTGCTCCTTGGTTGGAGCGGCTAATGTAGGAGCGCGGGATCGGCCGAGCAAGGGATTGAATGAACGGATGCTGCATACCGCGGGCTTGGTGTATCAAAAATTATTTGCCCCTCGGCCCATTTTTTTTCATTTAATTACTACCGTTACGCATCAGTCCCTTACGACGCCCAACAATTTGCAAGCCGCTCTCGCTTTGACTTTCATATCCCTACCATCTCTCATCAAGGAAGGAAGAAATGGCTGCCCCCATAGCGCTTCAGCTCTACACGGTCCGCGACGCCCTCGCGCACAACTTCAAGTCCGTGGTTACCCGGATCGCCGAGATCGGGTACGTGGGCGTCGAGACGGCCGGGTTTCCCGGCATCGCCGTAGATGAAGCCAGCGACCTATTTGCCGATCTAGGGTTAGACGTGTGCAGCGTGCATACGCAGTTGCCCTTGGGCAAGCAAAAAAACCAAGTCATCGAACTGGCCCACGAGCTGGAGGCCAACCGCGTGGTGAGCTCCACGCCGCGCGCTGCCTTTGAAAGCGCGGACGCGCTCACGGCCCTGTGCGACCGCTGGAATCAAGCCGCCGAGATCGCCGCTGAGAACGGGTTGGAGCTGGGCCTTCACAACCACTGGTGGGAGTTCCAACCCGTAGAAGGGCGTCCGGGCTTTGAGCGACTGGTCGAAGCGCTCGACGAGTCCATCTTCTTTCAGGTCGATACCTACTGGGTGAATACCGGCGGCGGCGACTCCGTGCAGGTCGTCGAGGAGCTGGGCGAGCGCGCGCCGCTTTTGCACATCAAGGACGGCCCGGGCGGCCCGGAGCAGGACATGCTCGCCGTCGGCGAAGGGGCCATGGATTTCCCGCCCATTATCGAGGCCAGCCACGGCACCTGCGACTGGCTGATCGTCGAGTTGGACCGCTGTGCGACCGACATGATGGAAGCCGTGGAAAAGAGCTATCAGTACCTCGTTGACAACGAACTGGCGCGCGGCGCCAGCTAACGCAAAGGAGCATCATGGCCAAGAAAGCAATCATGGTTTGGGGCGGCTGGGAGGGGCACGAGCCCAAGCAGTGCGTCGATATTTTCGCGCCCATCCTAGCGGAAGAAGGGTTTGCAGTGACCATTTCGGACACCCTCGACGCGTACAAAGACCGCGACCTAATGGCCGAGCAAGATCTCGTGGTGCCGGCGTGGACGATGGGCCAGATCGAAGGAGAGCAGGAACGCGGGTTGCTAGCGGCTGTTGAGCAGGGCGCCGGCGTGGCCGGCTGGCACGGCTGCATGGCCGATTCGTTCCGCAACAATACCACCTACCAGTTCATGGTCGGCGGCCAGTTCGTCGCCCACCCAGACGGCATCATCGACTACACAGTGAACATCGCGGCCCCAAACGACCCCATCGTCGCCGGCCTAGACGACTTTCAGATGCACTCCGAGCAGTACTACATGCACACCGATCCGGGCAATCAAGTGCTGGCCACGACCACGCTAAAGGGTCGTCAAAGCGCGCCTTGGGTCAACGGGACGATCATGCCGGTGGTGTGGAAGCGCGTGTGGGGAGCGGGCCGCGTGTTCTACTCGTCGCTGGGCCACGTGGCGCGGGACTTTGACGTGCCCCAAGCGCGCGAAATCCAGCGGCGCGGCATGCTCTGGGCCAGCCGCTGAGGCAGAGAGGAAGCCGCGCTTAGGATCCTTTGGGGTTGATGGGTGTGGCAGCTGCCTGCTCATAGCAGGGGCAGCCGCGCACCGGTAAGCGGGGGTACTTTTCCAAGCGCGGGTCAGTGGCAGCGCGGCGACACAAGTAAAACACCGAGCCGCGCCCGGACTCTACGACGCGCACATGCCGGCAGCCGGCACACAGGCCGATCGCAGGCGGCAACCCTACCAAGCGAGCGTCCCCTGCAACGCAACTCCGCGCTCGCCAACGACGATTTCCCCGAGCGGATAGGCCCGGCAGGCTTGGGCCGCTACGTGGGCCAGCACCTGGTCCACGGCCTCGGGCGCGACCACCAGCACCATACCCACGCCCATATTAAACGTGCGCAGCATGTCCTCCTCGTCTAGGTCGCCTGCGGCGCGCAAGGTGCGGAAGATCGGTGGGATCTGCAGGGCCGCTAAGTCGAGCTGGGCGTTGAGGCCTGGCGGCAAGATGCGGCCGAGGTTGTCGCGGAGGCCGCCGCCGGTGATGTGGGCCATGCCGTGCAGGCCGGGGCTGGTGAAAAGGCCGCGCACAGCCTGCAAGTAGCAGGTATGGGGCTTGAGCACCGCTTCGAGGAAGGGCTCGCCAGCCACGTCGGCCGCGAGCAGCTCGGGTTGCCGGTCTAAGAGGGCGCGGATCAGCGTATAGCCGTTGGTATGCAGGCCGTTGGAAGCGAGCGCCAAAACCTGATCGCCAGCCTCAATGGCGCGGCCGTCGATGATGGCGTCCTTATCGACGACGCCGATGACGCTGGCGGTCAGCACGTAGAGGCCATCGGGGACCACGCCGGGCTGCACCGAGGTCTCGCCGCCGGTCAGGGTGCAGCCCTGTTGGCGGCAGGCGTCGGCCAAGGCGTCGACGAGGTCGTTGACGATCGCGCCCTCCATCGTGCCGCACACGATGACGTCTTGGATCGAAATCGGCTCGGCGCCCATGACGACGATATCGTCGATGAGGTGGTTGACCATGTCGTAGCAGACCCCGCGATGGCGGCCGTGTGCAAAAGCCAACTTTTGCTTGGACCCGGGCTCTTCGCTCTTGTGGACCAGCACCGGGTGCGCGTAGCCGGGGAAGCGAGCGTCGAGCAGGGTGGCAAACGCGCCAATCCGGTTGAGCACGCGCGGGTCGGCGGTTTCCATGCTCGCGGCCATGGCGCGCTTGGCGGCATCGGTCTGGTCTATATTGACGCCGGCGCTGGTGTATGAGAGGCGTTGGCTCATGGAGGTCCTTTCCGTTCCATCCGCTCGGGGATCAACTCGACGCTCAACCCAGCGTCTCGCACAGGCAACGGGCCGGATTGTAAGGCTGGCCCTCGGTTAAGTCAACCGTATATTACAGAAATGTCCATGACGACCACAGAAGAAATCCTCGTGCTGAGTGCGACGGCTTTTGAGCAGTTCGCCCTAAGAGAGGCCATGGCCGAGCGCGTACAGCGCAAAGTCGCCGAGCGCGAATGGGTAAGCGGGAAAATTGGCGGCCAGCCGGTGACCTTGGTAACGACCGGCATCGGCGCGGTGAATGCGGCCCACGCGCTCACCTGCTACTTGCAGGAGCAGCGACCGCTCCGGGTCGTCCAAGTCGGCGTGGGGGGAGCTTATCCCGAGAGCGGGGCCAGCGTCGGAGATCTGGCCTTGGCCAGCGAGGAATACTACGGGGATTTGGGGGTGCGGACGCCAGACGGCTGGCAGGACGGCGAACTAATGGGCATTCCGGTGCTGGAGAAAGGGGGTTCTTACTTCAATTGCTTCCCCACCGACGAGCAGTGGGTGCAGCGGGCCGCGGCCGCGTTGCCGGAAGCCTATATCGGCCCCTTCGTCACCGTGCAGGAATGCGCGGGCACCGACGAATTGGGGGTGGAACGGGGACGGCGTTTTGGGGCCTTGTGCGAAAACATGGAGGGCGCGGCGGCCGCGCACTTATGCACCCTGTACGAGGTGCCTTTTGCCGAGCTGCGCGCCATGAGCAACATCGTCGAACAGCGCGCGCCCGAGCAATGGGATTTGCCGCAGGCCACCGCTAGGGCGCAGGCCGCCGTTCAGCAGCTTTTGGAGGGGGGGCTATGCGCGTGACCTTGGGCTATTCGCCCTGTCCCAACGATACATTCGTCTTTTGCGCCTTGGTCCACGGGCAGATCACCGGCGCACCCAAATGCACCCCGGTGCTGGCCGACATTGAGACGCTCAACGCCCAAGCACTGCGGGGGCAGCTCGACGCGACCAAAGTATCCTTCCACGCGCTGGCGCACTTGCGGGAGCAGTACTGCCTCCTGCATGCCGGCGGTGCCTTGGGGCGGGGGTGCGGGCCGCTCTTGGTCGCGCGGGAGCCATTGGCGCGGGACGACCTCAAGAACAAGCGGATCGCCATTCCCGGGCGGCTGACCACCGCGGCCCTGCTGCTGAGGCTCTTTGACCCCCGCATTGAGCAGCTAGCGGTCATGCCCTTTGACCAAATCGTGGGAGCGACCGCGCAGGGCTTGGTCGATGCGGGCGTCATCATCCACGAGAGCCGCTTCACCTATGCCCAACACGGGCTCGAAGCGATCCTCGACCTAGGCCAGTGGTGGGAGGAAAGCACCGGGCATCCAATTCCCCTCGGCGGCATCCTCGCGCGGCGCAGCCTCGGGGCCGAGTTCATCAGCCAGCTCGACCGCGCGCTCGTGCAGAGCGTAGAGTTCGCCTACACCCATCCAGACGCGGTGCAGGGCTACATCCGCCAGTACGCCCAAGAAATGGACGAAGGCGTCGTGCAGGCGCATATCGACCTGTACGTCAATCGACACACGCTCGATTACGGAGCGGACGGCGAGGCCGCCATATTCGACCTGATCGAGCGCGCCGAGCGGGCTGGCATCGCGCCCAAGTCCGACGCACCGCTCTTCATCTCTTAACCGATTCTTAGGGAGCAATCCGCGTGAAACTAGTGCAGTTTATCGAGCCGGGCGACGGGATGCACTTGGGCCTCGTGGCCGGCGACGAGGTCCTAGACCTGACGGGCGCGGCCCAAGGGCTGCGCACCGTGCATCAGCTTTACTACGATGGCGGCGGCGACGAGCTTGGGTTGGCGGCTGCCGCTCAGAACTTGCAAAACCGGGCTACGCGCCGCTTGCCGCTAGACGCGCTGTTGGCCAACCGCAGCACCCGCACCCCGCACCTGATTAAGCCGATCAGCGGCCCGCCCGGCGACCCCCACGCCCTGCGCGTGTGGCTGGCCGGCGTGACCCACCAAGTCAGTGCCAAACTGCGCGAAATCGAAGCCCAGCAGGCCACCGGCGAGGCGGTCAACGTGTACGACCAGAAATACCGCGAAGTGTCCGGCGGCGGCCGCCCCGAGCTGTTTGCCAAGGGCGAGCCGGACGCGGTCGTCGGGCACGGCCAGCCCATCACCCGGCCTGGGAATACCCAGCGCTTAGTGCCCGAGACCGAGCTGGTGTCGGTCTATGGCCTGACGCGCCAAGGCCGCTTAGAGCGGCTGGGCTACACCGGCGGCAACGACGCCACGGACAACGGCATTGAAGCCGCCAATCCCCTCAACTTGCCCCAAGCCAAAAACTGGGCCGGTGGGTGCGCTTCCTTGGGGCCGCTGTTGGTTACGGCCGACGAGTACGACGACGCCGAGGTCGAGGTCTCGTGCCGCATCCTGCGCGGCGGACGATCCATTGCGTACAAAAAGGGCGCAACCGGCCAGAACAACCTAAACATGCCCGGGCAACTCCTGCATCTAGAGCACCACCTCTTCCGGCGGCTGCCCCTAGCGCCGCGCACCCTGCTGGCGTTTTATTGGGGGACGCCCATCGTCTTTGCCGAGGCGGACTTGGCGGCGGGGCTTGTGGACGGAGACGTGATGCAGTTGACCTTTTCCGGCGGGATCGGGGTTTTGGAAAACCCCGTGGTGCCCCTTGCAGAGCCGACGCAGCTACAGGGCTTGGGAGGCCAGCGGCGGTACGGCACGTACTTAGCGGATAATTGGTAGTGGACTATTCTAAAATGTCGGAGACATGAGAAATGGACTGGACCGAGAGGAGAGGAGATAATACGTGGCTCAATCCACCAGAGATTTCCAGATGTCAGAGACCATCCGCGAACTAGAAAGCATCCTACGGGAACGATGCAGGACGAGGCCAGAGGAGTCTTATTCCACCGAGCTGTTTTCAGACAAAGAGTTGCTTCAACGCAAGTTGATGGAGGAGGCGTTCGAGACCTGTATTGAACTTGGGCGGCCAGTAGTAAATCGGCAGCGCGTCACCTCAGAAGCCGCGGACCTCCTGTTCCATTTGCTTGTTGGGCTCGTAGGGGCAGATGTTTCCTTTGAGGATGTCATAAACGAGCTAGGAGAACGCAGAAGATGATCGCTCGCGTTGCCATCCCCTCAAGAGGGCGTCTTCGTGATTTCGCCTTAGAACTTCTGAATCAGGCGGGTTTCACCACATCACTCTTCGATGGCCATGGATCAAGGGCGATAGTCAACGAGCTCGAGTTTATCGAGATGCGGCCACGAGATGCGGCCGCTTGGCTTGGTACAGGGCGGATCAATGGTGCTTTCATCTCTACCGACCTCGTCCTTGAAGAAGACCTCGGTCACCTTGCCTCCCTTCCACTGGGCAAAGTGTACTTCAAAGAAGAAGATGTTCCAACTTTGGACGAAGTGATCTTTGATGAAGGGTGCTACAAGGCGCACCGCGTAGATTGAACCGCTTTAATCGATACGCAAGGGAAATAACATGAGCATCTTGGATCTTTTTAAGCTCGATGGCCAAACCGCACTGGTCACCGGATGTCGCCGCGGCATCGGGCGCGGGTTCGCGCAGGCATTGGCCGAGGCCGGCGCGGATATCGTCGGCGTCAGCGCTTCGCTCGAAGCAGACTCCGAAGTCGGCAAAGATATTGCAGCACACGGCAAGTGCTTCAAGGGCTATACCTGCGATTTTGGCGACCGGGCGGCAGTCCGCGCCTTTGTCGAGCAGGTCCACGCCGAGGTCGGCCCGATCGACATCCTCATCAACAACGCCGGTACGATTCGGCGCGCCCCGGCCGACGAACATTCCGACGACGACTGGGACCACGTCATCGAGGTCAACTTAAACGCACAATTCGTGCTGGCGCGGGAATTCGGCAAGCAGATGCTGTCTCGCGGCCGGGGCAAGATCATCTTTACCGCTTCGGTGCTGACCTTCCAAGGCGGGATCACCGTGCCGGGCTATGCTGCGGCCAAGGGAGGGATCGGGCAGTTGACGATGGCGCTGGCTAACGAATGGGCCGGTCACGGGGTCAACGTCAATGCCATTGCCCCGGGCTATATCGCCACCGACAACAACCAAGCCCTGCGCGACGATCCCGTGCGCAACGAGCAGCTACTGGTGAGGATTCCAGCGGGTCGGTGGGGCACCCCGGACGACTTAAAGGGCGCGGTGGTGTGGCTGTCGTCGCCAGCGTCCGACTACGTGCATGGGGCGATTGTAGTGGTTGATGGCGGGTGGATGGGCCGCTGAGATGGAAGCTGCTCGCCTGCTGGCGTTTTGGTGTTCCCCACACGTGCGGGGAGACCGCAGGTCTCGCGCTGATCGCGATTTTTTGATCGGGTTTTGATTTTGGGCGAGAAGCAGACGTCACGGATGTGAAAATCTCTTGTAAAAACAAATAATTAAGACAATTTTTCAAAACTTGGCTAGGTTTTGATTCTACGTTTGCACCAAGCACGGTCACGCCACCCGCTAGACGGGATTGCAGGGAGATGAGTAAATGAACGACACTCGCATCCTCGCGCTGATCAACGATTTGCTAGCGGCCTCTGCCGAGACCGCCTGTGTCGAGTTCAAGGCGAACAACTTCGCGCCCGCTGTGATTGGCAAATACATCTCGGCCCTCGCCAATGCCGCTGCGCTGGCAGAGCGAGATTTCGCCTATCTGCTTTGGGGGGTGCGGGATTCCGACCATGCCATAATCGGTACACGCTTTGAACCGGATGCAGCCAAACACCACGGCCAGCCCCTATCATTTTGGCTGGCGCAACGGCTCAACCCGGATGTCGCATTCAGGTTTCAGATTGTGGAGCATCCGCAAGGCCGGCTGGTTTTGCTTGAGATTCCCGCCGCAACTACAACTATAAGTCCGGTGGAGTTCGACCGCACTGCCTATTGCCGAATTGGCTCCGCGACGCCGCGCTTGTCCGATTATCCCGACCGTCAGAAAGCACTCTGGACCAAACTCCAGCCCTATCTTTGGGAAAGCGGCATTGCCGCACAGTTTCTCACCGACGATGCCGTGCTGGCCCGCATTGACTATGCGAGCTATTTCGAACTTATGGACCAACCGCTGCCGGTCAATCCGCGAGGTATTCTGGAGCGATTGAATCAAGACCAAATTATCGCCCCGGATGTCGGTGCCCGCTGGAAGATCACCAATCTGGGCGCGATTCTGTTTGCCAAGCACCTCGATGAGTTCGATTCGCGGATTGCGCGTAAGTCGGTGCGCTTCACAGCTTATAATGGAAAGGGGCGTGCGGATACGGTAACCCACCGGTACGACGAAACATGCGGTTATGCCCTTGGCTTTGCGAGGATTGTTGATTACATCGACCGGCTGTTGCCGCGCAACGAGCAAATTAACCGAGTTTTTCGCACTGAGCAGCCGCTGTTCCCTCCGATAGCCCTCCGCGAGTTGATTGTCAATGCGCTCATTCACCAAGACATGACCATTACCGGGGCCGGACCGTCCATTGAACTCTTCAGCAATCGGCTAGAATCACCAATCCAGGCAAGCCTCTGATCAGTCCCAATCGATTTATCGACTCTCCTCCGCGCTCGAGGAACGAAGCACTTGCCGCCTTCATGCGACGCATGAAGTTGTGTGAGGAGCAAGGTACGGGTATCGACAAGGTCGTGGCGGCGGTGGAGGTTTATCAGTTGCCGCCACCGGATTTTCGCGTACAGGAAGGCGGGATAGAGGCGACATGTGCGGTTCTTTTCGCGCCGCGTCGGTTTGCTGCGATGACGGTCGAAGAGCGCATCCGGGCGTGCTATCATCACGCCGTGTTGAAGTTCGTGAATGGAGAACTGATGAAAAACAGCAGCCTGCGAGCACGTTTCGGCATAGACCCGCGAAATGCTGCACAAGTGTCGCAGGTGATCCGGCGGGCGCGAGCCCGGCAACTTATCAAGGCGGCCGATCCCGAGCATCCGCAATCGGGCTATGTGCCGTTTTGGGCATGAGGGGCCAAGTTTGATCGGGTTTTGATTTTAGGCGAGAAGCGGATGTCGCAGATGTGAAAATTTCTTGTAAAAACAAGAGATTATGACGATTTCCAAAGTTTGCTCAATTTTTGCTTCCACCTTTTCCGCGAGGAGACCCCATGATCCGCATGGCGCAATACGGCACCAAGCACGGGCACGCCGCTGGCAAACTCAAGGCAATGCTCGACAATCCCGAGGTCGAAGTCGTCGGCCTGTACGAACCCGATGCCGAGCGGCGCCAGCAAGTCGCCAGCGACGAACCCTATCGGCAAGTCCGCTTCTTGGAAAGCGAGGAAGAGCTGCTCGGCGACCGCTCCATTGCGGCGGTCGCCTCCGAGGGCCGCAACGACGAGAGCTTGGACCAGACCGAGCGCATCGTCCGCGCGGGCAAGCACGTGTGGTACGACAAGCCGGCCGGGGACGATTGGCCCCAATGGCAGCGAGTCGTCGCCGAAGCCCGGGCCGCCGATCTGCAAGTGCAAATGGGCTTTATGCTGCGCTACCATCCCGGCTTCAGCCAGATCGCAGAGTGGGCGCGCACGGGGTTTTTGGGCCATGTCTATGCGGTGCGCGCCCACATGTCCACCAACATCCCCCCAGCCGGGCGCGCAGTAATCGCGGCCGGGCACCACGGCGGCATCTTCTACGATCTAGCCGGGCACATGCTCGATCAAGTGGTGTGGATTTTGGGGCGGCCAGAGCAAGTGACGACCTTTCTGCGGCAAGACACCGGAGGCGTGCCCGGGTTTCAGGACAATACGCTCGGCGTTTTTGAATACGAGCGGGCCATGGCTTGGGTCGATATTGCGGCCATGGAGCCGCAACCGATGGCCCGGCGCTTTGAGGTCTATGGCGAGCGCGGCAGTGCGATTCTGCTCGAGCCTTTTGAGCCGGGCCACGCCATTCGGCTCTGCCTAACCGAGGCCGCCGCTGGCTACGCACAGGGCGTCCAGATGGTGCCTTTTGCCGGGATTGCGCGGCAGGGGCTGTACGAACTCGAATTGGCGTCCTTCGTCAGGGTGCTCAAGGGCGAGCAAGCACCCGACCGGACGCTCGACCACGAGCTCCTCGTGCAGGAAACCTTGCTGCGCGGGACCGGGCTTATTGCGGGTTGAGCCAGGCCTCGGCGGAGTGCGCGGTGGCCGACCAGAAAAGGGCCTATCTGTGCGGGGTGGCCGCGGTGGTGCTGTTCTGCCGACTAGGCCGCGGAGTGCTCGTAATACCGAGTAAAAATGCTTTCGAGGTTTTCCACCAGTTGGGACGCCGATAGCGCACGCGCCACCATGAACTGGTTCCACTCGTTCCAGTATTGGCGATACAAGAACGGGTGCGCCCCTTCTAGCCCAAAGGAAAACGAGTAGAACTGCTCGGTCGCGGCGAGGATTTGGTCTAAGCCTTGTTGGCTGCCGGGCAGCGGCATCCCAATAAGCGGGCTGATCATCTGGGCCTGTTGCACCATCTGCGCTTGGAACCAGCGGCTGTTTACCAAGCGCAGAAACTCGGCCGCGCGCTCGGGCTGGCGAGCCAACGCGGGGATGCTCTGGGTGTTGACCGTGCCGATCAGGTCACGCGGATTCCCGCGCCCGCCCTCAACGGCGGGAAAGCGAAAGGCGTACAAGGGGAAATCCTGCCCGATTACTTGGGCGCGGCCACTGGTAAACCAACTGCCGACAAACACGGTGGCCGCGCGGCCCTGCCAGAACAAAAGCTCGGACTCGATGTGGTTGAGGCCGGCAAACCCCGCGGCGAAGTACTCCCGCTCCAGCATCTGTTCGACCATGCGGGCCGCTTGGAGAAACCCGGGTTCGGTCCATGGGGTCTGGCGCTGGGGGTCGCGGAAGGCTTGGCGCACCTTGTCGGCGCCGAGGATGCGCTGGGCTAGGTGATCGAACCACCAACTCGTGTACCAGTGGATGCCATCTTGGGTAATGGGGACGATACCGGCGCGTTTGAGGCGGGCGCAGTTGTCGAGAAACTGGTCCCAAGTCTGCGGATTGAGGTCGGCCCCGGCGCGTTGGTACAGCTCGGCATTGCAATACACTTGCAGGGAAATCACGTTTTGGGGGATGGCGTAAAAGCGGCCTTGGTGCGTCAGCGGCTCTCGGTAGAGCGGGTCGATGGTCTCCAGCCAAGTCTTGCCCGGGGTATCCCAAGCGGGCCGCTGGAGGTACTCGGTTATATCGAGGACGTGCCCCTGTTCGACGTAAGCGTAGGTAAGGCCGGTCTCGGCCGTGGCAAAGGACATGATGTCCGGCGGATGCCCCTCCATGACGCGAATCATCAGTTCTTGGTATCCGCCGCCACCGCCGCTGGCCGGCTCGACTTGCACCTCTGGGTGCGTCTTGCGGAAGCGCGCCACGGCCCGCCACATAAGCTGATTGATCGGCACTTGGGAGGCTGGAGGCTGGAGGTTGGCGATCTCCAGCGCGTTTTCCCCGGGTGCGTACCGGCCGCAGCCGCTGGCAAAAGCGGCGGCGAGATATTTGAGGACGTCGCGGCGGTTCATGATTGTCGGATGCGAATATGCCTTTTAGGGGAGACTTTTTGCAAAGATCATAAAAACTTCCCGCGCGCCTGTCACCTCCCATTTCCGCGAGGGCATGTGTTGACATTGTGTTGCCTTAATCATTAGCCTAGCAATCATCTAAGAAGCGTTCTTAACACTCATGTTGTTTTTGACTCGTCTTGCCTGACGCCTCTAGGGGTCATTCCCGCGAACGCGGGAATCCAGCAAAGAACCAAGCCGAATCAGACACTGAAACCCTAATTTTAAGAACGCTTCCAACGAAAAATCGCCTCAAACCAATGCTTCTTGGGAACGGATGAGGAGACTCGCCATGATGCGTTTATTCGTAGCCATAACACTCACTGCCATTGTCGTTGGAGGCGATCCGCTTTGGGGCCATGTCCAAGACGGAGAAAGCAAGCCTCTAAGTGCCATACGGCTCCATTCTACTCCACCTAAAATCGACGGTCGCTTAGACGACTTAATCTGGCAGCGAGCCCCTGTCTTTACGGGATTTACCCAGCGGCGACCCGATACGGGCCAAGCGGCCACCGAATCGACGACAGTACAATTTGCTTATGACGACAAAGCACTGTACGTCGGTGTGATGGCCTTTGATCGCCAGCCCGAGAACATCGTGGCTCGTCTCGCCCGCCGCGATCAGTGGTCAGAAGCAGATTTCGTACAGATTGCCATTGATGCCCACCACGATCATCAGACAAACTTTGTGTTCCAAGTATTCGCCGGCGGCTCCCTGACTGATGGCTACAATTACGACGATGGACGGGGTTGGGACAGCGCTTGGGATGGGGTCTGGCAAGCGCGGCAAAGCCGGCATGAGAACGGGTGGTGTGTAGAGTACAAAATTCCCTATCAAGCACTCCGCTTCAGTCCCCAAGAGAAATACACTTGGGGCATCAACGTAATTCGCTATATAAGTCGCAAAAAAGAAGATGTATATTGGCGCATGGTGCCGCTTGAGCAAAGCGGTTGGCCATCGCACTTTGACCACCTCGAAGGTATTGAGCAGATCATTCCCCCGAAACCGTTGGAGATTATGCCCTATATCGTCGGCCGATCCACCTTTAGCTCCGACGATGGGTCCGATAGCCGCGATTTCTTTGGCAATCTGGGGGTTAATATGCGCTACGGCCTGACCTCGGGCCTCTCGCTCAACGCCACAGTCAATCCCGACTTCGGGCAGGTGGAGGCCGATCCGGCCGTACTAAACCTTTCGGTCTTTGAGACCTTCTTTGAGGAGCGGCGTCCCTTTTTCGTGGATGGTGCTGATAATTTCCGCACGCCGATCCAGCTTTTCTATTCCCGTCGCATTGGCAAGCAGCCCGGCTTCAATCGCATCCCCAGCGGCTTTGAGGTGGTGGACCGGCCAGATTTTACCACCATTTTAGGAGCCGTTAAAATAATGGGCAAGACCACCGGCAAGACCAGCTTTGGGTTTATGGAAGCACTCACCGCGCAAGAATATGCAGCGCTAAAAAGTGTAGAAGAAGAAAAAAACCGTCGTGATTTTATTCTCGAGCCGCGCTCCCACATCTTGGTTGGCCGAGTACAACAAGACCTTTTCCAAGGCAACTCTCACATTGGCCTGACCGGAACGAGCCTCAACCGACATCAGGCTGCGGACGCGTACTCTGGGAGTGTGGATTGGTGGCTGCATTCGGGGCAGAACGCCTACGATTTCTGGGGACAGATCGCCGGTAGCCACACCGGATCGGCTGCCGAGCGGCAAAGGGGGTGGGGCAATGAGATGGCCGTGGGCAAGCGGAGCGGTTGGCTACGCGGAGAATTCCATTGGAAAGCGTACTCAAAAGGCTTTGAAATCAACGATCTGGGTTTTCTATGGCGGAACAACTTCTACGAAACTCGGGGGCAACTCGCGCTGCGCAAGGATCGTCCATGGCATGTTTTCCGTCGGAACAGCCTGAACATTGAGCAGTGGCGGCGTTGGAACTTTGACGACGTAGTACTGGCAAACGGCATCGGCTTGAGCACTTGGCATCAGTTCAGTACCTACTGGGAACTCTTTGGCTCAATTGACCATAATTTCCGCACCCAGGACGATCTAGACACTCGGGGTGGCCCGCTCATCGTCCGGCCTGCTAGCACCGATTTTGATCTGCAGCTCGAAAGCGACGATCGGCGAGCCATAAGCAGCCAACTCGGCTTTTCTTGGGGGAACGACACAGAAGGTAGCTCTTGGCGCACGCTGGCATTGAGCGTAGAAATCAAACCCGCTGATTACATCGAGTATCACTTTCAGCCACGCTATCAGTGGGGTTTCGATGATGCACAGTGGGTTGGGAACATAGACGCGGATGGGAATGGCATAGTTGAACACGTATATGGAACCCTGAGTAGCAAGACGCTCGATCTGACGACCCGCCTCAATGTGATCTTCAGTCGGGATCTGAGCCTAGAGCTCTACTTGCAGCCGTTTCTGGCGGTTGGGACCTACAAAAACTTCAAGGAACTAGCCAGCCCGAGCTCGTACCTGTTTACCCCGTATTCAGCGTTGTCCTACAATCCCGATTTCCGCCGCCGTTCACTGCAAAGCAACATGGTCCTGCGTTGGGAATACCGGCCGGGCAGCACCTTATTCTTGGTATGGTCCCAAGCAAACAGTGCGTTCTCGTCACAACCTTCCTTCCGCCCGCTGAAGAATATCGGCGAGAGCTTCCTCGACGCGGGTTCGGATCTCTTCTTTATCAAGGCCAATTACTGGCTATCCCTTTAGCGCGCCGGCCGTCAGGCCCTCGGTGATGCGGTTCTGCAACAGGATGAACACCGCGATCAGGGGCAGCATGACGATCACCAGCCCGGCAAACAACTCGGTCCAGCGCGATTCGGTTGACATGTTCCAAAACAAGGTTTGCAGGCCGCGCGCCAGCGTGTAGAGCTTGCCGGTGCGGAGCAGGATGAGCGACCAGAAAAACTCGTTCCAGTAATTGATGCAGTTGAAGATGGAAACCGCGATCAGCCCGGGCTTGGCCAGCGGCAGCGCGATCAGCCAAAAGGTCCGCCACGGCGAGGCCCCGTCGATCAGCGCGGCCTCTTCCATTTCGGTCGGCAGGGTCTTAAAAAAGCCCGTCAGGACAAAAATCGAAAAGGGCAGCCCGGTGGCGATGTAGAGCGCGATCAACCCAAAGTGGCTGTTGGTGAGGTGCAAATGCCGCATTTGCACGAAGAGCGGGAAGAGGTACAGCATGGGCGGCACCATCATGGCCGACAGGAAGAGATACAAGGTCAAGCGCCGAAACGGAAAGACCACCCGCGACAGGACGTACGCGGCCATGGCCGACGCCGCTAGGGTGCCGAGCGCGGCGAGCGCGGTGATATAGGCGGTATTAAAAAAGTAGCGGCCAATTTCGGCGTTGTCCCAAGCGTACGCGTAATTGCTCCACCGCCATTCGGTCGGCAAGGCCCAAGTGCTGGCAAAGAACTCGGGATTGGTCTTAACCGAGGTATAGGCCACCCAGCAAAGGGCGATTAAAGAGCTCAGACAATACCCCCCCATAAACAGGATAGCCAGCAATTTAGTCAGACGACGCATCATACGTAGGTCATAGCCCCTGTTGGTCATAGCCTCCGTGTAGGTCATAGCACGGGGGCTATGACCTACTAATATTCCACGCCTTCGCGGCGCATCAGACGATGGACCGCGAGGCTAAACGCCAATACGAGGAAGAACATGACGACCCCCATGGCCGAGGCATAGCCAATGCTCTGCCCCTGAAAGCCGGCCCAGTAGATGTACGTGCCCAGCACCTCAATGACGTTGGGATAGCCGCGCGTGATGACGAAGATGAGGGCAAAGGCTTGAAAGGCCCCGATGATCCAGAAAACCACTAAAATCTGCACGACGTCCCACAGCAGCGGCAGGGTCACGTGCCAAAATTGCTGCCACGCATTGGCCCCATCCAGCTCGGCCGCTTCGTAAAAACTGAGCGGAATTTTTTGCAGGCCGGCCAAAAACAGGATCACGTATGTGCCCAGCCCCTGCCAGATCATGGCGATGGCAATGGCCGGCAAAGCGTTGTGGCGGCTGCCCAGCCAAGGCCGAGCGAGCGCGTCTAGCCCGACGCTGCGCAGGGTTTCGTTGAGCAGGCCGATGACCGGGTTGTAGATGCTGCCCCACAGCACGGCCGTGACCACGACCGAGAGCAGGGTCGGGGCAAAAACCACGAATTTTAGGAACCCCGCCAAGGGCGGCTTTTGGGCGAGGACCACCGCGAACAGCAGGCTCAGGGGAAAGACTACGACGAACCCGAGGACGCCGAACAAAACGACGTTTTCTAAGGCCGTGAGAAAGGTCGGATCGGCCAAGGCGCGACTAAAATTGGCGAGGCCGATGAACTCCTTTTCCGGCGACACGCCCGACCAAGAAGTCAGGGAATAGTAGAATGCGTTGCACACGGGCAGCACGAAGAACGCGATGTGCAGCCCGAGCGCCGGCCCGAGCAGGGGCGCGATCAGCTTGCGGCGCTCGCGTTGGATCACGGCGCGGCCTGCCCTAGTGCGTTGATGTTGTCGTCGAAGAAGATCACCTCGTCTGCCGCAGCCGCCCGCAACGCGTACAGCCACTGCGCGAACAAGGCGTTCTCGCGGCCCCGGCGCAAGGTGTGCGCGACGCGCTTCCTTACAGTGGGCTGCCGCCCGGGATACCGGCCCGGATGCGCCTCGTAGTGGGCGCGCATTTCTTGCTCGGTCGCCGGCTTTGCGGTGGCGCGCCGCCGCATGGCGCGGATGAGGATCTCTTCCTTTTTGCGCGCCAGCCAGTCGGCAACGGCCGGCTCTTGGTCGATCCCCAAGACGCGGCCTTGCAGCAGGAGAAGCTGCGGCACCTTCACGTCGCGCTCCAAGTACTGGGCCACCTTCAAGCTGTCCTCCACATAGCGCCCTTGGCGAATAAACTGCGAGCGGCTCACCGCTTCTCCCACGTTGATCGCGCCGCCCCGGTACGCGTACAGTGCGGCCGCGGCGTCGGCCTCCGCGAGGTAAAACACCTTGTTATCGCCCGCTTGCTCGCCGCGGTGCAAGACGCGCCGGAGCCGGGCCATGCCTTCGGCAACCTCCTGCCACTCAAACTGCTCGGCCAATGAGTCGATGTAAGCCCGCCGCCGCGCCTGCAATCGCGCGCTCATAACGGCCTTGAGGATTTGCGGCCGCATTTGCTCGTAAGAAGCCGTGCGCTCGTCAAGGACCTTGAAAATCTCGTACCCCTTGGGAACGGGGAGGATGGCGGAGATCGCGCCTTTGGGCAAGCTAAACAAGGAATCGCGCACGGCCGGGATGGCGTTGATGCGGCTGTAGTAGTACGGCTTTTCCCCTCCGTGCGCCGCCGTGGTGCGGTTTTGCGAAAACTCGCGCGCTACTTCTGCAAAGGACCGGCCGGCGTGCAGGGCGGCTAGGGCCGCTTCGGCCGGCGGGCGCGTCCGCACGAAAATGTGGGCGATCTTGAGCTGCCGCTCCCACCCCTGCGCGGCATACTTTCGCTGCAACGCGGCTTCGCGGACCGAGACCGCGGGGCGGATGTAGCGTTGCTCCATTGCCTGCCCCACTTTCAGCCGCAGGGCCGCTTCCAAGTCCTTTTGCACGGCCACGCTTTGCTCCACCTGCTGCGCCCGCGCGGCGCGCAAGATGAGGGCGCGATCGACGAGGGATTGCAGATAGTCGCGCACTTGCTCGCCGCCTTGGGCCGTGCTCTTAGTCCATTCGGGCAAGCCGGCGACAAACCGGCGATAGTCCCGCTCAGTGATCTGCTCCGCGCCCACTTGGGCCAGCAGCCTGTCGTCGAGCGCGTGTGCTGCACAGGCGAGGGCGAGGAGCGGGACGTATATCAGGGCGACGAACACGGTGGCAGGTTAATTCAGCTTCAACAGGATGGATACCAACAAGCCGACTACGCCGAACTGAATGCCGATGAGCCAGCGGACGCTGGAGCGCAGTTCGCGGATGTCTTGCCGCAGTTGGTGGCCTTGCTCGGCAAGATCTTGCCGCAGTTGGTGGCCTTGCTCGGCAACCGCCCGCTCAATGCTGTCCAAACGGCGGTCTAACTGCTCGGCGATGCCTTCCATTCGTCCTATACGGCGGTCGTGGTCTTGCTGCGGCGTAATGGGTTCACTCATGGTCGTTTGTCCTTTGGTTAGGGGATTGGTTATGCCTCTACTTCACGATCATTAAAGATAAGATGGGCCAGTGCCCAAACATTCTCAAGCCGCCTTGTAGCATGAAAGGGGTGCTCAACGCCTTTTTTAATTTTGATATGAGAAGCAGATTTCGTACACTGTAAGCCGAAACGGCAAAAGCACGTGCAGAGAAGGTATTTCCCAACCTCTTTCCAATGGAGTAGCGCAATGAAAAAGCTCGCCCTGATTTTTGCCCTCGCCCTCGCGGCGGTCCCTGCGGGGGCACACCTGCCCGTAGATGTGGTGTTCCCCGCCGTGCAGTTTCCCGATGCCAACATTCCCACCATTGACGGCAACCTCATCGAGTGGGAAGTCATTCCCGAAGGCTACTGGATCACCCATGAGCAATTGACCGAGACCGTGCGCGGCGTCGGCACTGCGTGGGACGCCACCGACTTAGCGTTGCGGGCCATCGTCGGCTGGAATCCCACTACCAACAAGCTCTACGTCATGGAGGATCGCTTCGACGACGCGATATGGGTCACCACCGGCTGGGAGCCGATGGAGATGGTGTTCGACGCAGACCACAGCGGCGGCATGTTTAACGTGTGGGCCGACGTGGAAGACCAAGACCAGAAGGATTTGCTGCACGGCGCCCACGCCCAAAACTATGGTTTCAATCAGGGCGGTCCGGGTCTGAACCATTGGGGCAAAGCTCAGTGGATCACCGAGCCGCCCTACGGGCAGTTTGCCTCCACCCAGACGGCGGAGGAAGGCGGCGAAGGCTTCTTCCGGGCCGAGTACATGCTGACCCCGTTCGACAACCTGAACTGGAACGGGATCGACCAGAGCACCATCGGTACGCTGGTCGAGGGCAACATCATTGGCTTTCACTTCACGATCATCGACGACGACGATCTCGAAAGTGCCGGCTATGAAGGCTATTGGACCTTGAGCGGCGCCACAGACAGCTACTTCCAAGGCGATTTGCTCTCCGACTTTCTGCTCGCGCCCATCGACCCGGACATCGACTGGGCTTCCCAAGTCATGGCTGGAGAGGGAACGGAAGAGGAAACGTCCGTAGAGGAAGTGGGCTGGGGCCGGATCAAATCCACGTTTGCCGAGTAGTTGCTTTCGGCGCGTAGATCGAGTGCCGCCATGCCGGGCTTCCGCTGGCATGGCGGTTTTTTTGTTGGCTAGCATTCCGATAGGACAACGACCATGAGCGAACCGATTACCCAAGCTCAAGACCACGACCGCCGCATTGAACAGCTAGAAGGCATCGCCGAGCAGCTCGGCCGCCACTTGGACGGCATTGAACGAGCCATTGCCGAGCTTCGTGCGACCAACCGCTGGATTATTGGCATTCTGTTCGGCGTTGTAGGGCTACAACTGACCATCCTGTTGAAGGTGCTGAACTGATTGAGCCGGCCTGAGAAGCGATATATATGAATACCCAGCGCAATGCCTTGGCCCTCGTAGGGCTGCTCGCGGCGGCCGCCCTCGCGACGGAAAACATCGTCGTCGGGGGCAGCGGCGCGACTTGGCAGGAGGCGGCCGCCGCCGCGCCGGTCATCGACTTTAACGCACGCACCGGCTGGGTCCAGCCCCGCAGCGTGGCGGAAAACACCAATATCGCCGCCGGGATTCTAGCGCGCGGCGGTCGGGTGACTTCGCCCAACGCCCAAGCCGTTTTGCGCTTGACCTCGGCCGTACTCAAAGAGCGCCTGCACAGCATGGTGGACGGCGATCCCGCCACGGCTTTTGAGGCCAAGGATGTGGCGGCCACCGGCATCCTCGTCGTCGTCGATTTGGGCGCTCGGTTTGGCGTCAATCGCATTCGCTTCTTCCCCCGCCAAGCCTTCAAGAGCGACTTTATGAAAGGCTACGTGCTCTCCATCAACGATGGCGCGTTCGGCGCAGACATCGTGGCGGCCTCGGTCGATAAGCTGCCGGACAAGACCTTGCTCACGGTCATGGCCCAAGACGGCAGCAACAGCCGCGACACCATTGACGTGCGCTTCCCCCTGCAATACGTGCGCTACATTCGCTTGGAATCCACCCAGCGCTTCAACTGGGAAATCGACGAACTGGAAATTTTTGGCAGCGGGTTCGTGCCCGAGGCCGAGTACCTGTCCCAAGTCTTTGACCTAGAGCAGGAGGCGCTGTGGGGTCGGCTGCAATGGGCCACCGAGCAAGTGGGCTTGCCCCAGCGGTCGCGGCTCGTCGTGCGCACCCGCAGCGGCCGCAGCCCCTCGCCGGACGACGAACCCGCGAGTTGGAGCCCTTGGTCCACGCCCTATCAAAGCAGCGGCGAGCCGATCCTGTCGCCGGCCCCGCGCCGCTACTTCCAATTCAGCATGGCGTTTGAAAGCGATGGACTCGAAGACGGCTTGGCCGTGGATTCGCTCGCCTTTGAGGTGTTTCGCCCGCCCTTGGCCCAGTCCATCGTCGGCGAGATATGGCCCCAAGAAGTCCCGGTCGGCGTGGATACGAGCTTCGTCTATACCATTGAAGTAACCGCCGCCCAAGGGTTTGACCGCTTGGAAATCGACTCACCGGCCCCGGTTCGCGCCCTGCGCGCCCTGCGCGTGGACGGCCAAGCGATCGCGTTCAGCGAGGAATTGGGGGCCAACGGCCTGCGGGCCAGCTTTGAACGCCAGACCGGCAATCGCGTCGTGCAAGTGGTGTTCGACACGGCCGTCCTGCGCTATGAGACCGTGTTCACCGGCCGCCTGCTCGACACCACGCGCGAGGGCGCGTTGCCCCAAGCGATCGCCAGCGGCAATGCGGTCGCTCGCTTTGCCGGCGACGACTTGAGCGTGCGGGTGCCCTTGCAGGGCCAGCGCTTGGTCCATCGGGTGTCTGCAAGGCCGGCCATGTTTACGCCCAACGGCGACGGCGTCAACGACTACACCACGATTAGCTACGATTTGCTCTATCTGACGAGCCAAGCGCCGGTCGCGCTGCGGATCTACGACTTGGCGCGCAATCCGGTCGCCGAGTTGCCCGTTGTGGGCAGCGAAAGCGGGCGGTTCCAACGGCCTTGGGATGGCCGCGACGCCCGAGGCGACCTACTCCGGCCGGGGACGTACATCCTGCAAGTCGAAGTGGAGACCGACAGCGGCATGGAGCGCAGCCGCCGCGCGGTGACCATCGCCTATTGACGAGGAGTATGTTGTGGCCAAACGGAATTTGCTTTTGCTCACCGCCCTGATTGCGACGAGCGGCGATATTGGCGCGCAGGGACGGGAAGATTACGGCAGCAGGTTGGGGGTGCCGCGGGGCGGCGAGGTGTCTTACGAACCACGCGGGCCGGGGGTGCTTTTCGACGCCTTAGACCCGGCCGTGCGGCGTTGGTACGCGCCCCAAGAGCTGTACCAGCTCTACGGGTGGAAGCAGTGGGAATACACCAACTACGCCCGCGACCTGTACCAGCGCTACGTCTCCAGCGACATTGAGGGCGATTATTTTTACGACCTCTACGGGTCTTTTATCAACCGCGGCTGGCTCATCTACGACTGGAGCCAAAACCAGCCCCAGCAGTTTGGCAGCACGGTCTTTAAGACCTCTAGATTTAGCGCGTGGTTCAACGAACTCGTCATTGCTTCCGACCAAAAGGGGCAAAACAACTTGGCCCTGACCATCGGCAGCAAGATCCGCACGACCCTGACGCCGATGACCTTTTCCAAGCCGGCCTTCGACGGCATCCAAGCCGACTTTCAGTCCGACAAGTACAGCCTGACCGCGTTGATGTCGCGGATTAGCTCCCCGGGGCTGGCGCGCACCGTGTCGGTTGAAACCACCAACAGCACCAACCTGTTGGGCTTGTACGGCACGACCCAAATCGGCGACTTTGTCGAGGTCGGCGGCCTCTATGTCAACGCCCACAACTCCCAAACCCTGTTGGAGAGCTTTGAGGGCAACCCGTGGACCGGCTCGCTGACGGTGGGGCAAAACCTAGAACACGTCGGGCAAATCTTCATCCGCCTGAGCGACGACTCGCCCGAAGACCGCGCCGGCGGGGCCGCCCTGTTTTCGTGGGACATCATCATTGAAGCCGAGAGCGAAGTGGCGCGCGAAACCGAAGCGGGCGAGCGCGTCGTCGAGGTCGAAAAAGAGACGGTGCGGGGCAGCCAAATCGGCTTTGAGCCGCTCATCGATGGCGGCTTACAACGCCTCGGCTTCCTCGCGGCCGATGGCGACGAGCGCATCGAAATAACCTACGACTTCCGCGCCCCGTCGTACAGCGGCCCGGAGCTTTCCACCATTCGCCGCGCCCAGATCGAGCTGGTGGTCGCCAACGACTACCACATTGAGATGAGCTCGGACCGCCAGCTCAACATCCCCGAAGGCCAGCCGGTTTTTCTGACGGCCAAGCGGGCGGCGGGCAATGTCCAAGACGGCTCCAACTTGGGGCTGCTGCGCCTCGATTATGGCTTGCCGACCGGCAACGACATCTACGGGTTTACCTTGGAGGTGCGGGGCGTGCTGGGGTTTGATCTGTACGCGGAATTTGACCGCAGTCGGCGCTATCGCAAATACCCCAACCGCGCCTTTGCCACGCACCACACGGCGGCCGATCAAGCCAATGCCTATATGGTCAATCTGTCCAAGAAGAGCTATCCCTATTTCCTCTTTGCCGAGGCTTATGGCATGGATTACAACTACGGCACCACCAGCCTGATTGCCTCGCCCTCGGGCGACGTCGACTACACAGACCCAACGACCAATTTTTACGAGTGGGTTGACGA
Source organism: Candidatus Latescibacterota bacterium (assembly GCA_965242865.1). GTDB lineage: Bacteria > Latescibacterota > UBA2968 > UBA8231 > UBA8231. The sequence goes on along the minus strand of CBDETK010000013.1, from coordinate 120,543 downwards.
CAACGACGACCAAGACCGCATCCCGGACTGGCTGCGCCTCAACCAATTCGGGCCGGATTTGCGGATTTTCCCCGGGTGGGACGAAAACCTCGACTTTATCTCGGATTTCAACCAAAACGACAACGAGTTCCGGCCGAACTTCGTCCCGGACTACGAGGAGCCTTTCCTGCGCTACCACGTAGATCGCCCGGAGTTTTTGTTTGGCATGGACATGAACAACAACTTCTGGATCGACCGCTTTGAAAACGACGAGGACCCAGATTATCCCTACGACCGCAACCGCCGCGGCTACAATGTGTATGCCGGGATGCACCTCGCGCCCGAGATGCGGCTGACCGCCGGCTACAAACAGGAGCGCGTGCTGTCGGCCAAAAAGCGCGAACAAACCGTGTATGGCGTCTTTACTTGGGACCGCGACATCGCCGGCGTGGGGCGGCTGCGCGTCTTCGACATGGTTAAGCGGGTTGAGGACGAGATTGCCGACGTCGTCGTCCAGTGGGTGCAGCCGACTGGAGCCCCGGGCGCGTTGCAGCGGATAGAAGACCCCCTCGCCGCGCCCAACACTTACATCAATTCCGCCTTTGTCCGCTTCGATTACACCAGCATCCCCGGCCTGACCTTCACCAACAAGCTGAAATACGACCTCTGGCACCAAAACGACGCCCAGCCAGATGTGCGCGAAAACTTTCAGTTCTTCGGCCTGATCAACAAGGCCGAGTACCGGCGCGCGATCGGCCGCGTGGTGCTAGCTCCCAAGATCAAGAACGAACACCGCCGCGAAGCACCCCTGTTGAGCAACGATCCCGTGCGCAAGGAAAACGCCCTGCTCTTGTTTTTGATCGGCGAGGTCGCCATCCTGACCCGTTCCGAGCTGAGGGCCGGGTTGGAGTACACCGTATTCAGCCAGCTCGAAGACGCGGAAACAGCGCGCGCCTTGGGCCTGTCGCCCGACTACCGAGAGACGGTGCTGGCCATTCAGTACTCCAATACCGGCGCGTATCTAGGATACAGTTTGACCACCCAGATGGGCCTGCGCGTCAGCCGCATCGACCGCAAGGGCGAGGATGCTTTTACCGGCGCGTCCCAGTTTGTGACGGTCTATGCCGGGCTTGATTGATAGGTGCGGACAAAGGCAAGGGCTGGATTTCCGCGTGCGTGGGAGTGGCCAATCGGAAACGCGGACGCAACATACAAATGACGGGAGGGACGGCACGGAGGCCGTCCCGTACAGAGCTGGATTCTCGCCCGCGAGAGCGCAAGGCTCGCAATAGGTGTCGCTCCCGCGAAAGCGGGAGTCCAGAGAATGAAGGCAACAAGTGTATTTGAACGACCATAAAGTGCGGCCCCTACTCGCGGCCGCTTTCGCCTTCGCGGCTCTCGCGGCCGGAACGGGCGGGGCCGTGGAGATCTATCGCATCGGCGGCGAGGACGTACCGCGGCCAACCCAAGCCGGCGTGAATTTCCATCAACTATCTTGGAGCGACTTTGAGGAGGAACAAAGCCTCGACCCGGCAGCCCTCGCGGCCGGTGTGCTGCGGCCGATCTTTTTGACGCCGGCGACGAACATCGCCCTGACCAGCGCGGACCGCCGCGGGGGGCCGTACGTGCGGGTGAGCGGGGTCGCGAGCTATTCCATCACCGATCTCTCCAAAAACATGATCGACGCCGAGCTCGCCACGTTCTGGGAATGGGTCGAGGGCATTCAGAGCCGCTTCACCGGCCAACGCTACTTGGAGACGCGGCGCGTCACCCTGGACCTCGGCGGCCTGTTCTTTGTCAACAGGGTGCGGATCGTGGCCGCGGAGAGCGGGCTATATCCCGACAGGCTCGATGTGACCGCCGATTTAGGCGTGCAAAAAAAGGACAACGTATCCGGGTATGGTGCCGCCCGCCTCGGCGGCCAACTCGTGGTCGAGCTACCCGAAAACGTGCAGGACACCATTGACGTGCGCTTTCCGCCGGCCCTCGCCCGCAGCGTGGGCCTGTTGCTCTACCGCGCGTCGCCCAAGGCCCTGCGCATCGGCGAATTGGAGGTCTATGGCGTGGGCTACGCCCACCAAGCCTCGTACGTCGGCCCGTTTATCGACCTCGGGGAGCCGGCCGTGTGGGGCGACATCCGCTGGCGCGGGCGCCAGGACCCTCGCGCCCGCGTCTGGATCCAATCGCGGACGGGGAACGACCTCGATCCAAACGTGTACTGGCGCTTTACCGGCCGGGGCGACGAAACAACGTCGCTCGACGAAGCGGGCCAGCCCCTCGACGCGACCGATTATCTCTTGCTCAAACCGGGCGAAGCCGGCGAAATCACTTACGACACAGACAACTGGAGCTTTTGGTCGTCGCCCTACGCTTTTGCCGACAGCAGCGGCACGCCCATTGCCTCGCCCGGCCCCAACTCGGTCCTTCAACTGCGGGTCGATTTTTTGCCCGTAGGCAGCGAGGGCGGCGAGGTGGAGTTCATTGAATTCTCGGCCACCAAGCCGCCGCTCGCCGAGGAGGTGTTGGGCGAAATCTATCCCCCGGAAGTCGCCTTGGGCGAAATCGCGTCGTTTCGGTATGCCATTTCGCCCATCATCCGCGCCCAGCACGCTGGTTTTGACGCGGTGGAAATCGCCGCGCCCTTTGGCGTGGCCGGCGTGGATTCGGTGCGGGCCACCGGCTTGGATAGCTTTGCCGTGGCCATCGCGCCGGATTCGCTGCGCTTCTCAGTGGCCCTGTTTCCCCCGCGCACGGCCGGGGATTCCGGCGGGGTGGTCGAGATCTTCTTCCGCGCTCCAGTGCTGCGCTACGGCACCACGTTCCGCGGCTGGGTGCGGGATACCCAGCGTCCTCTAGAGCTGGCGCAACCCATCAATCGCGGCGATGCGGCCCGCGAGATCGCCAGCGAGGTCCTCACGGTCCGCACCTCGATTTCCCGTCGCCTGCTCGACGATCTAACCGTGCAGCCAAAAATCGCCACGCCCAATGGCGACGGGATCAACGAGCAGATTCACTTTTCGTTTAAGCTGTTGCAGGTGACCCAAGAAGTGCCCTTGCGCCTCGCGGTCTTCGACCTGTCTGGCCGCTCGCGGCGGGTGATCCACGACGGGCACCAGCACAGCGGCGGCCTGCGCTTTTCTTGGGATGGCCGCGACGAAAGCGGCGAGCGGGTGCCCCCGGGCCTGTACGTGTATCGCCTAGCCGTGGAGTCGGAAAAAGGCGGCGATCAGCGAGCGGGGACCATCGCGGTCGTTTACTAACGGAGCATTCACCACCAAGGAGGCCAGCCATGACCACCATTCAAATCCCCATTCGCTACTACAAGGATTACCCCGGCGGGTACGACTACGGGTACGAGACCCTGACCCTGCAGTTCGCCGAGTGCGCCTTTCTCTTAGTCGATGTCGATGGGCGGTCGCCCAATCCAACCACCAAAAACTTCATCGCGCCGGCTTTGCAGGCCGCCCGCGACCGCAAGATGTTGGTCAACTACGTCCACAACGACCTGCGCTTGGTGGCCGACCCCGGCAACATCGTGGGCGAGATCTGGGGCAAGACCAAGGAACCCAGCGGCGACAACGGCATTGCAAGCTGGGCGCGGCAAGAATACAAGCCCGAATACCTCGACTGCGTGGCCCCCCGCGCCGACGAGCGCAATTTTCCCAAGTGGATCTGGAGTGGCTTCCACGACACCTTCTTGGACCAGCACCTACGCAGCTATGGCATTCGGACGCTGTTCGTCGTGGGGTACAGCCGGCGGGCCTGCTTGCACTACACCTGCGCCGAAGCCGTGGGGAGGAATTACCGCGTCATTCTCTTGCGCGATTGTTCAAACGCCCCCGGTACGATCGAGATGCCCGACACGCTAGACGACAGCCTGCCGGAAGGCGGTTGGATCAACCGGATCACGCTGCGCAACTTTGAACACCTGATCGGCTATACCACCACGGCCGAGGAATTCATCGCGGCATGCCAGCCAGTACGCGAGGAAAGCCGCGCGTGATCCTCGTTTGCGCCCTGCTGCTCGCCGCGCCCGCGTGGCCCCAAGGCTACCGCCTCGAAGCGGACCGAGTCGCCGTTGACGAAAGCGACTGGGCGCAATGGGAGGTGGCCGCGGGCACGGTGCAATTCGGCCCGCAAGGGGTGCGGCCGCACCTGATTCGCGAGCAAATCAACGCCGCGCTAGACGCTCCGAACTTTGCGTCCGACGACGGCGTGCCGGGCGGCGTCCGAGCCGCGGGCGTCAACGCGGCCGAGGCCGGCCAAGTCATAGATGGCCAAGCGCAAACCTTCTGGGAGCCGGACTTGGACGCCCCCCTCCGCGATTGGTGGGTCGAAATCGACTTGGGCCGCTTGGTGTGGGCACACAAGATCGTGGTCAAATTCGCCCCCGAAGGCTTGGGCGATCCTTTTCTGCAATTCAAGGTGCTCACCTCCAACGGCCTCCCGGCTTTTTCCCAGAGCAAGGCCCTCCGCTTCTCGCCAGCCGGCCACAGCGAAGGCTTGAACAAAACCCAGCGCGTCTTTGAGTTTGAGCTGAAGCCCTCGCAGGAAGCGGACGCCGGCTTTGTCGGCGACATGTTCCAGTTCGTCCAGATCGTGGCCACGGCCAGCGCCCGCGGCCAAGGGCACGAAGTCAGCGAGGCCCGCTGGCACAGCTTGCCGGCTGAAGAGCGCGGCGATGTGCTCTACTTCTTGCGCGAGTCCTCGGGCGTTTTGCGACCGATCGATCGCGCCCAACACGCCGCACTGAGTGCCGAGCGCGCTGGCCCGATTCAGTACTATCGACGAGAGCGACCGCGGCTGGCCGAGGTCGAGGTATGGACCCAAGGCGACAACATCAGCTTAGGCGCGCTGCGCCGAGGTGGGTTGATCGGGGGCACGAGCAACAGCGGGACGGAACGCTTGGCCGTGGACGGCAACTACAAGACCGTGTGGCCCGAGCAAGTGGGCGTCAGCGGCGGCGAGCACATCGACGTGGAGTTCGACCGCGAGCTCCTCTTCGACTTGGGGACTTGGTTCTGGATCAGCCGCGTGGTCATCGGCTTTGACCGCGAAAACATTGCCCACGGCTTTACCGGCGCGTTCCCCAACTACGCCATCAACCTCTCAACTGGGCAGCGCAACCCAGACGGCAGCCTGTCGTACCTTGCGCTGGCCGTGCGGGAAACCGCCGATCAGGAGCCGGGCCGCTTCAGCGGGTTATTCCCCCACATCTTTTATCAGGACAACGCCTTTCCGCTCACCAAGGCGCGCTACTTTAAGATGGATTACCGGGTGCTCATCGTCCCGAATTGGGCCAACGCCGGCATCCGCGAGCTCCAGCTTTACGGGCGCGGCTTTCTTCCGCAGGTGACGCTCCAATCGGGGCTTATGGAGCTGGGCCGCGACCCGCGCATCCTGTCTTCCATTCACTGGGCCGCCGACACCCCCCCGGGCACTCAAGTGCAATTTCGCACCCGCACCGGCAATCAGCTCAACGAGGAAATCCACTACTTCACCACGACCGGGAAAGAGGTGACCGCGGCCCAATATCGCAAGCTGCTCAGCTTTCAGCGCGGCGATTCGACCGTGTCGGTCGTCCCAGGTGCCGACTGGAGTTCTTGGAGTCCGTTCTACGCGGCCCCGGACGCGCCGATTGCCTCGCCCAGCCCGCGCCGCTACGCCCTAGTGGAGGCCACGCTGCGCTCGGACGATCCCGGACAAGGCGCGTTGTTGCGCCAGCTGCACATCGCATTGGATTGGCCCTTAGCCAGCCAAGTCCTGGGCGAGGTCCAGCCGCGGCAGACCGAGCAGCGCGGGGAGCGCACCTCCTTCACCCTGTCTTTGCAGCCGCAGTTCCAAGCCGACAATCGCGGCTTCGACCAAGTGCTCGTGGTATTGCCGCGCGGGGCGACGGTTGAGCTGGAAGAAGTGGTAGTCGGCGCGGCGCGCGTCCCCGCGACGAGGCGGCCGACCGAGGCGGATTCGCTGTGGGTGCGGCTGCCCGCGCCCGTGACCGACCAAGCCGAGTTGGTCTCGTTGCAATTTTCGGGCGCGCTTTACCTCGCCAGCAATGCGTTTGCCGCGCAAGTGGGTTTGGGCGAGGGCGACGAGCGGGTGTGGCAGCGCGTAGATGCCAAGGCCAGCCGCAGCTTGCAGGTGCTGACCCCATTGAGCGGCGGCCTGTTGGGCGAGGTGATCGCGTCGGCCAATCCGTTTACGCCCAACGGGGACGGAATCAACGACGTAGTGGAATTGGTGTTCCCGGTGTTCGCGGTGCAGAGCACCAAGGCGTTGGTGCTAGAAGTGTATGGCTTAGACGGCCAGCGCGTGCGGCACCAAGCCCCGGTGGTCGCATCGGCGGCTGGCGTGCAACGATTGACGTGGGACGGGCGCGACGATCAGGGCCGTCTGACGCCTCCGGGCCTGTATTTGTGTCGGGTCGGCGTGGAAGTAGATGCCGAAGGCGAACAAACGACGATCACCAAACTCATCGCCAGCGCGTACTGATTAGCGCGAGCTCTGCGAAAGCACCATTGCGCGTCGGTCGCCGCAGTGGCATATTGTCGAAATGAATAAACGCCATAGGAAAACATTCAATGATATATTTGCACAGCCGATATCAGGCAATATCAAATGGCGTGATGTCGAAGCATTGTTGCAAACCTTGGGTGCCGTCTTGAGTGAACGGGCGGGATCGAGAATTGCTGTATCGCTGAACGATAGCTTTGCTGTTTTTCATCGTCCACATCCGAGTCCAAATATGGACAAGGGCGCAGTACGAGATCTGCGAAGGTTCCTCGAAAATGCAGGAGTTAGGCCGTGATCGAATACAAAGGGTATCTGGGAGTGGTTTCGTTTGATTCGGAAATTGACACATTTCACGGAACGGTGATCAACACAAACGACGTGATTTCGTTTTACGGATCATCGGTAACGGAACTTAAAAAAGAGATGCAGCGGTCAATTGAAGAGTACCTTGCGTTTTGCCAAGAACAAGGAAGGGCACCGGAAGAACCTTTCTCGGGCAAAATCGTGATTCAAGCAAGTCCTGAACTCCATCGTCGCATGACTTTGAACGCTGCTCGTCGGCACCTCAACTTGAATGGTTACATTCAAGAAGTCTTGGAAAAGGCGGTTGCAGCCGAATAGGTACTGTTTGAACCATGGCCGAGGCAAATGGAATTGAAAAAGCGGATTCCTCCAGCATACCTCGAATGGATGCACTCGGCCGGGGAAGGGCCGCAGGATGGCGCCGGCATCTCGGCGCGGGGCATCCTAATCGGCGCGGTGCTCGCCTTGCTGCTCAATGGTTTAGACGCGTACGCCACGACCATCATTCGCGGCTCGTACCTCACCTTAAATTTTAGTACACCGGCCGCGCTCTTCTTCTTCTTTTTCTTAGTACCGGCCAGCGGCTTGGTGTACTGCCTGCGCCGCTCTCTGGCCCTGACCCAATCCGAGCTGATTACCATCTACGTCATGTTGGTAGTCGCCTGCTGCATTCCCGGGATGGGGTTTACTCAATTTATCATTCCCTGTTTGGTCGGCTCTACGTACTACGCGACGCCGGAGAACAACTGGGACTTTTTATACAACCAGTACATCCCCACGTGGATGATCCCGCACGGCGAAAACGTTGCACGCTACTTCTTTGAGGGGCTGCCCGAAGGGGTCGCCATCCCCTGGGGCGCGTGGGTGCTGCCGCTGACCTATTGGTACGGCTTCTTCTTGGCACTCAGTGCCGCCATGATTTGCACGATGGTCATTCTGCGCCGGCAATGGGTCGATCGGGAGAAGCTGGCGTATCCGTTGGTCCAAGTGCCGATGGAGATGATCCAGCGCGAGCAAGGGCGAGCTATTGGGCGTGCGTTTTTTGTCAACAAGGCGATGTGGCTGGGGTTTGCGTTTGCCTTCGTCTTGCTCAGCGTCAACGGCTTACACGCCTATTTCCCAGAGGTGCCCGAGCTAGCGCGGCGTGCGTCGCTTCCCCTGTTCCGCGATAGCGTGCGCTTGGACTTGTGGTTTAGCCCGCCTTGGATCGGCTTCTTTTACTTTGTCAACTTGGATATTTCCGCGTCTATCTGGGTGTTCTACCTCCTGACCACGGTGCAACGGGGGGTCTTTAACGTCCTCGGCCTGCAAAGCACCGAGCGGATGGATCTGTACTCGCGGGAGCCCTACCTAGCCCATCAGGGCATGGGCGCGATGATCGTCTTTGTGCTGATCGGGCTGTGGGTGGCGCGCGGGCATTTGCGGGCCGTGTGGCGCAAGGCGTGGTCCGGCGATCCGGCCGTAGCAGATGCCGACGAAATCCTGTCGTATCGGCAGGCGACCTCGGGCTTGTTGGCGTCGCTTGGTTTGGTGGGATTGGGCCTGTGGATGGCCGGGCTGCCGCCGTTGGGCGTGGTGCTGTTTGTCTTTGGGGCCATGGTGCTGTTTTTGGGCCTGACGCGGGTGGTCGCCGAAGGAGGTATTCCAGCGATGCGTCCCCCCATTATGACCTCGACCTTTGTGATTTCCGGGGCCGGGGCTTCGAGCTTGGGAGCCTCTGGCTTGGTGGCCTTGGGGTTTTCTTATGGCTGGCACTCGGAAATCCGCTCGTTTGTAATGTCGTCGGTCGCCAATGGCCTGAAGATGAGCGAGGCGATCAAGGGCGGGAAGCGGCGGCTGTTCTGGGCGGTGATCATCGCCATTGTGGTCAGCTTGGTCGGCTCTTCGTACGTCACTATGGCGTTGGCGTACCAATACGGCGGCATCAACCTCAACGGCCTGTTCTTTGGCTGGGGGGCCGCCACGTACGGCCCCAAGGACATGGCCCCGCGCATTGCGGCGGCATGGACCGGCCCGCGCCTCGATGCGTGGCTGTTCATGGGGATCGGCGGCGGAGTGATGGCCTTGCTAATGTGGGTGCGGCACCACCTGCTGTGGTGGCCGCTTAACCCGCTCGGCTACGCCATCAGCGCGAACTGGAAAACCGGCCACATCTTTGCCAGCGCGCTCATCGCTTGGCTGCTCAAGCTGGTGATTCTCAAGTATGGGGGGCCGCGGCTATACCGGAGCCTGCGTCCGTTTTTTCTGGGGCTGATTCTCGGGGAAGTGGTCGCGGCCGGCCTTTGGCTGGTGGCCGATTACATCACGGGGCAGATGGGCAGCTTTTTGACGCAGATTTGACGAGGCGACCTACCACTTGTCGCGTACTCGGGCCAAACTGACCGCTATCTTGGGATTGAACGCACTTGGCGTTACAACGTTCAACGCGCCTTCAAAGATAGGACGTTGCTGCACCCAGTCGTCGCCCTCTGCGACGAACAATCCGGGCACGCCGACTGTGCCCGGCCTTGATCCGATAGAACGGGCCATAGCGATCGGCCCAGTTCTCCAAAATTTCGTGCATCCGCGACGGGCGAATCTGATGCGCGTTGCCAACGAGCGGTAGTTGTGGTGGACCGGGTAGCTGTCTGTATGTGCTCATCTTCTCGCCGCCGCCGGGCTAGTTCATCGCCCATCCCGCGAAATGGGAGGCCGTGCTCGCGTCATCATTCCCGCAAAAGAACGTCACCCCGTGCTCCGACACGGGGCGGGAAGCCAGTCTTGAATGACGTAGGATTGCTATATTCCCCAAAAAGCATGCTTAGATCCAACGCCGGCGCCGAATGCGTCAAGGCCCCGATCGACACGAAGTCCACCCCGGCCGCGGCGGCCTCGCGCACGGTCGCCAAGGTGTACCCGCCGGTGGCCTCAATCTCAATGCTGGGATTGGCGGCGCGGATGAGCGTTGCGGCCCGGCGCAGGGTCGGCGCGTCCATGTTGTCGAGCAGGATGCGGTCCGGGCCGCCCGCTAGGGCCTCCTCCACTTCCGCGAGCGTTTCGGCCTCCACGTAAATCGGGGCTGCTTGGCCCCGTGCCGCACGGATGGCCGCGCCAACGCCCCCAGCGGCCGCGGCGTGGTTTTCCTTGATCAGCACGGCGTCGTACAGGCCCATGCGGTGATTGACGCCGCCGCCCAAGCGCACGGCCCACTTCTGCAAGTGCCGCCAGCCCGGGGTAGTTTTGCGGGTGTCGGTGATGCGCGTGGCCGTGCCGGTTAGGGCTTTCACATAGCACTGGGTCAGGGTGGCTACGCCCGAAAGCTGTTGCAGGAAATTGAGCGCGGTGCGTTCCCCGGCCAAGAGCGAGCGGGCGCGGCCCTGCAAGCGGACGAGGGTCTGGCCTGCTGCGACCGCGTCCCCGTCGGCCACCTCGGCGCACACGGAAACGCCCGCGTCGAGACGAGCAAAGACTGCGCGGGCGACTTCGATGCCGGCGACGACGCCGGCTTGGCGGGCGATGATGCGGGCGCGAGCTTCGGCATCGCCCGCCACGGTCCAAGCAGCGGTGCGATCTGCTTGGACATCTACGGTGCCGAGGTCTTCTCGCAGGGCGAGGTCGATGAGGGAGTCGTAAGCATGGGAGGGAAGGGAGGGGCTAGGGGGCATGATTCCTCGCTGGAAAGTAAGTTGGGGACATGGACGAGAAAGAGTACGAATCTAACTGCACAGCACCAAGTGCTCTGGTCGTCTTGTCGGGGCTTAGGCGGCGATCTATTTTGTCAGCGACGACCACGCAAAATCATTCACGAGAAGGATTGCGATGCAAAATCGACGGTGGTTTTTCTTAGGCGTACTGGTCTGGTTCGGGCTGGGTTGTGGCGAAGGCGGGCCGGTTGCTCCGCCAGCCGCGAAGGTGGGGCACGAGGTCCCAACGCATACGCTGGTTGCTCTATCGGACAACCGGGCCGTCTTGGCCGCGGTTCAGGATGGGGCGACGGGGTTATGGGGCTATATCGACCAACAAGGGCGTTGGGTCATTCCGCCCAATCGCAGCGGGCAGTGGGTTCGCAACTCGGAAGGGCGTTGGGTTTGGCAGTGGTTGTATTCTCGCTTTCGGGAGGCTCGTGTGTTTAGCGAGGGTTTGGCGGCGGTGAAGGATCTGGATACGGGGCTATGGGGCTATATCGCCCCCAATGGTGATTGGGTTATTGAACCGCAATTTGCGGGTGTGTTCGACTTTAGCGAGGGGCTAGCGGCGGTTCTGGATCGTGACTCGTGGACGTACGGCTTTATCGACAAGACGGGCGAATGGGCCATTGAGCCGCAATTTGAATGGCCGTCCAACGTTAGGGAGTACGGCTTTAGCGAGGGCTTGGCGGCGGTTTGGGATCGGGATACGGAACGATGGGGCTATATCGACCAGACCGGGGCATGGGCTATTCAACCACAGTTCTCTGACGGGTATCTGTCGTTGGGTTTTAGCGAGGGCTTGACGGCGGTTTGGGATCGGGATACGAATTTATGGGGCTATATTGATCTGTCGGGTGCGTGGAGCATTGAGCCGCAATTTTATGGGGCGTCTTCGTTTTCTGAGGGGTTAGCGTCGGTTGTGTTAAACCCTGGGCACAGTGCCTTTATTGATGCAGCAGGGCACTTCGCTATTGAGCCGGGGCATTACTACTTCGGTTCGTTTTCTGAGGGTTTGGCGGCGGGGCAGAGGGTTCCCGGCTCTCTATGGGGCTATGTTGACCAGACCGGGGCTTGGGTTATTGAACCGCAATTTGAGCGGGTGGGCGACTTTAGCGAGGGCTTGGCGGCGGTTTGGGATCGGGATACGGAACGATGGGGCTATATTGACCGCCAGACCGGGGTATGGGCTATTCAACCGCAATTTTTGGGGGCGCAATCCTTTACCACCACCGAGGTGGTCCCCCCTACCGAAATCATTGACTTATACGGCACCCTGGCCTCCAGTATTCAGACTATATTCTTGGCCTTGCTAGTCGCCCCTGCCGATGAAGTGGTGTCGGTTCCGGGACAAAGCGGCGTAGTGGTGATCATCGACAACGACTGGTTGTTTCGGGACTTTTCGCCCGATGGTGCGTTGGTGCTCAACGGCACCTTGACCGTCGATAAGGCTAAGGTGCTAGAGAATATGCCCGTCCCGGTGACAGGGACGCTCTCGTTTTCTGGTTCCCAAGAAGGCGAGTTGACGCTCAATATGAGCGTCGTGGTCGAGGATACTGATATGTCTGTGTCCGGGACCATAACTATCAACCGTCTGGCGTTTGACATCGCTGAACTTTCAGCGGCAGCCGAGGCTGTTGCAGCGGCGGACTGAGGGTCCAAAGCTGAAGGGGGCGTTGACATGACGTCGTCCAGCGCATCCGACGCCGCAACGACCTCCTCACGAGCTGCGACCGCAGCGGCGATCTATTTTGTCAGCGACGCGACCATGCACACTCAACGCAAGGAGATATGACATGCCCATATCCGCCGAATATGTGGATAGCTTACCTGAGATTTACCGCGATATTCTCGCCGCCTTCTCCCAGTTCAACCCGACGCGCAAGGTTGGCGACGGCTTGTCGTTCCAATCGCTGTGTTCGGATTTGGATGGGAAATACACGCTCGGCCAGATTATGAAGGCGGGTGAAAACATGGCCGAAGGCGGTGTTATAGAAATTGAGGGCAAGCTATCCGCTTATCCGACGCCCCTCGGCGAGGAACTGATTACGGCCATTACCGGCATTGCGGCCCCTACACTCAAAATAGAACCCTTTGAGTGGACGGACGATGTGGATAGCTTGCCTGAGATTTACCGCGATATTCTCGCCGCCTTCCCGCAGTTCAACGCGACGCGCACGGTTGGCTACGGCTTGGCTTACCAGTCGCTACATGCGGCTTTAGACGACAAATACAGGATCGGTCAGATCAAAACGGCATGTGAAAGCATGGCCGAAGGCGGTGTTATGGAGATCAATCACGACATATTCGCCTGTCCGACGCCCCTCGGCGAGGAACTGATTACGGCCATTACCGGCATTGCGCCCCCTATACTCAAAGTAGAACCCTTTCCTCCGCTGCACGAATGGGCGACTTGAATGATCGGCGATTGGAAGGTCGAGCGTCTGCCGCCTTGTACCCATCACGTGTTTCTCTCGCATTGTGCTGAAGATAGAGATCGTCTAGTGCTGCCCGTGTACAGAGCACTAGAAGACAACGCTTACTTTCCGTGGCTCGATCGCCATCACTACCCGAAAGGCCAAGGATCATTTGCCGCGCTTCGAGAGAATATTATAAGATGCCGACACGTTGTGTATTTTGTCTCGGCAACCTTTCTCTCGCAGGGTCGTGGGTGGAGTAGCGTCGAATTGGCCTATTCAAATCTGCTACAGGAAAACCTGCATTTCCGGTGGGAATTGTGCCACATTCACTTTCCTTTGTTCTTCGTGCCTCAAGACAAGGTGAGCCTGCTGAGATCGGCATGGGGACCTCTCGTTGAACGCGGACAATTTTACCCACCCGGACGAGTAGATAGCGGAGCGGTGCATTGGGCGACCCAAGAAATCATAGCTTTTATTAAGCAGGAAGAAAGACGCGGGGATTCTCTAGCCGATCAGGTCCAGAACGACCCGACTTTTCAGCCCATTCTCAAGGACGAACCGCACTTGTTACAGAGAATTACGGGCGGAAAGCTAGTGGAATGACCACGCTCGTCCACGTCACGCACGAAGCCGTGCAGCAAGTCGGGGGGATCGGCGCGGTTTTGCGCGGTCTGATCACGGCTCGTACCTACCAGAGCTATTGCCCGCGCACGATCCTGCTCGGCCCTCTAACCGACCCAGACCGCGCCCAACCGCTCGGCCCAGACGGCGAGATACGCTACGACGCCAGCCGCAGCATCCGCACGGCGCGAGTCGCCGACCGGCTCAGCGCGGTCGAGCGGGAATTTGGCGTGCGGCTGGTCTATGGCCGGTGCTTGCTGACCCAAGACGGACGCCGAGCCTCGCCCGAGGTTTTGTTGGTCGATGTGAGCCACCCGCCCCAGCGGCTCAACGAATTCAAACGCGACCTATTCCTCCACTTTGGCCTCGAATCGCACCGCTACGAACACCACTGGGAATACGAGCAATACCTGCGCTTGGCCGAGCCGGGTTTTGCGGCCGTGGGTGCCCTAGTCGGCGACGCGCCCTTCCTGCTGTTGGCGCACGAATTCATGGGGCTGGGCACTGCCTTCAAAGCCCTGATGAGCGAGGCCGCGTGTAAGACCCTGTTCTACGCGCACGAAGTGGCCACTGTGCGGCCCTTAGTGGAGGAGCGGCCCGGGCGCGATATTGCCTTTTACAACGCGCTGCGCCAAGCGAGAGCAACCGGTCAGTACATCGACGAGTTGTTCGGTCCGCAAGACGGTTATTTCAAACACGCCTTAGTCAGCCGCGCTTGGCGTCTCGACGCAGTCCTCGCGGTCGGCGATTGGGTGGTGGAGGAGCTGCGCTTGCTCGGGCCGGAATTCGCCGCTCGTCCCATCGACCTCCTGTATAACGGAGTACCAGCCCCTGAGTTGTCCGTGGCCGAGCGAGCGGCCGCACGCAAAAAGGTGCAGGCCAGCGGGGCCGCGCTCTTGGGATGGACCCCGGACATGGTCTTCACGCACGTCGCTCGCCTCGTCGAGAGCAAGGGGTTGTGGCGCGATTTGCTCGTACTCGAACACCTCGACCGCCACCTGTGGGAGCGAGGGCAACGGGCGCTTTTTATTGCATTGGCGACCGAGACCGGCCGCCGCGACCCCGAGGACATCGAGCGCATGGCCGCGTACGGGTGGCCGCTGGTCCACCGCGAGGGCGGGAGCGACCTCAGCCGCGGCGAGCTAAAATTCGACCTTTTAGTCCGCGCCTTTAATGCGCGCACGCGGGCCGTCAAAGCCCTTTTTGTCAATCAATTCGGGTGGGACCAGCAAAGCTGCGGCGCGTTCCTGCCGGCCAATGCGGAGTTTGCCGATTTGCGCCGAGGGAGCGACGTGGAGTTCGGGCAGTCGATTTACGAGCCTTTCGGCATCTCCCAAGTCGAGTGCCTAAGTGCTGGCACCATCAGCGTAGTCAGCGATGTGTGCGGGTGCCGCGGCTTTGTGCGCCGCGCCGCCGGGGAGGCCGGATTGGGCGGCTTTATCGAGGGGGCCTATACCCAGCTCAACGAGGCGGCCCGCGCCGGCCAGCCGATTGGAGCGCGGGAATGCGCCGAAGTCGAAGCATTGCAAAGCCGGGTGGTAGCCAGTGCCTTGGCCCGCCAGTTGTCCACGGATGCGACCGACCGCAAAAAGCGGCTGGCCGAAGGCTACGCCGTGGCCCAAAGGATGAGTTGGGAGCGCGTAGCCGAGGATATGCTGGTGCCGGTTTTGCGGCGGCTGGAGCAGTGACGTGTTGGCGATTGCGCTCGTACTCTTGCTTGGCGGCTGCGTGCCCTTTATCGGCGGGCGCGAGCAAAGCCGTCAACTGGCGGCTGTGTCCCAAGATTTAGTGGAAATCGTCGAGTCCCAAGAGGGCGAGGTGGACTGGCTGGGCGTGCGCGACCCCGCCGGCGTGCAGACCGAGGAGACCAAGGTGCTCAACGACTACTTGCTGTCCGCGCTGCTGCGAGCCGAGGTCGCGGTGGGGCTGGCCGACACCACCGGGAAGCGGTGGCGCGACGCGGAATTGGTCGGCCTAAAGCAAGGCGGGCGCGCTGCGCTGGCGTTGGGTGGGCGGCTCCAAGCAGACGCTCCGTGGCTGTACGTGCGGATGTTTTTGGTTGAGCGGGCCAGCGGCGAGCTCGTGGCCGTCCGCACTGGCCGCGTCTTGGAGCGAGATGTGCGCCAAGAGGTCGCCTCGCGCCAGCGCGGAAGCGGCCCCGGCGACGGGCCGGTGGAAGTGGAACTGCACCTGATTGCCAAGCGCGAAGAGGGAGGCGTCGCCCAAGCGGTCGAGTTGGCGGAAGGCGCGCAATTGCAGCAGGGCGACCAACTGCAACTGCGCTTTAAGCTGAGCCGAGACGCCGAGGTCCACGCCTTTTTGTGCAGTTCGGCTGGCGCGTTAGAGACCTTGGTTGACGAGCAATTCGTCTATTCAAACATCGTCCAATACGGCCCCAGCGAGAACGGTTGGATCCCGTTCAATGAGATCGATCAAGTCTATACCTTGTATTTCCTCGCCGGTCCCCAGCTATTGGCCGAAAACGCCGAGTTGTTCTACGAGCAATTCGCCACGCTGGTCCAAGAGGGGCAACTCGACCGCTTCACCGGGCTGGACCTGCTCGATCAAGCCCTGATCGAATCTCTCCAGCGGCCCGAACCCATGGCGGTCTTGCGCGGCGACGAGGACATTGCCCTCGGCCGGCCCGAGACCATTGTGTACGACGACGGCAACACCCTGTCGAGCCAAGGGGAAATCCTCACCGGCTCCCCGGTGCTGGTGCGCGCCCTGAGCTTTTCCGTGCAGTAGCTCACAAGACTGCGGCCAGCGAAGCGCAGAAGTAATCGAGGTTGTCCTCGGTCAGGCCGGCGACGTTGATGCGCCCCCCCGCTACGATGTAAATCGCGTACTGTTCCCGCAGCACCTCGACCTGCTCGGCATTCAGCCCGGAAAAAGAGAACATCCCCCGCTGCTGTTCGATAAACGAAAAGTCGCGCTCCACGCCCTGTTCGCCGAGCCGAGCGACGAGCCGTTGGCGCACGCGGTTGATCCGCTCGCGCATCTGCGCCAACTCGCCTTCCCATTGGCGGCGCAGCGCTGGGTCGCCGAGAATTTCGCAGACCATGGCCGCACCGTGGGCCGGGGGATTGGAGTAACTCGTGCGTGCGGCGATTTTGAGATGGCTCAAGGCCCTAAACGCGGCCTCGGCGTCCGCGCCGATCAAGGTCAGTGCGCCGACGCGCTCGTTGTACAGGCCGAAGTTTTTGGAAAAGGAACTGGCCACGAGCAGCTCGCAGCCCGCGCCGCAGAGTGCCCGCAGGCCGGCCGCGTCCTCGTGCAACCCGTCGCCAAACCCTTGATAGGCAAAGTCAACTAAGGGCAATAGGCCGCGCTCGGCCACGATCGCGGCGATCTGCTGCCAAGTGTCTGGGGTGGGGTCGCAGCCGGTGGGGTTGTGGCAGCAGCCGTGCAGCAGCACTACGTGGCCGGCGGGGATTTGCCCGAGCGCTGCGAGCAAGGCGTCCGCGTTGAGGCGGTTGGCGCGGGCGTCGAAATAGGGATAGGTCTCGACCCGCAGGCCGGCCGCGGCAAAGATCTTGGGGTGATTGGCCCAAGTCGGCTCGCTCACCCACACGGCCCGATCGCCCAAGTGCTGGGCGAGGAAATCGCCGGCTAGGCGCAAGGCGCCGGTGCCGCCGGGGCTTTGCACGGTGACGGCACGCTCGGCCGCTTTGTGCCCAACGCCCAAAATGAGTGCCCGCACGGCCGCCCCGTATTCCGCGCTGCCCTCAATGCTCAAATAGCTCTTGGTTTTCTCGGCGGCTAAGACGCGCTCTTGCGCCGTTTGCACGGCCGCCAAAACCGGCGTCTGACCGCTCGCATCCCGATAGACGCCGACGCTGAGGTTGATTTTGTTTGGGTTCGCATCGCTTTTGAACGCCGCACTCAGCCCCAAGATGGGGTCGGCCGGCGCCATTTCTAACTGTCGAAACATGGTCTGCTTTCTGTTGAGAGGAGAAGTGGGTGGACAGCATGGCCAAAAAATTAGTTTGCATATAAAGCGTTTAGGGGCGTATTTTAGGGAAGCATGGTACGGGTCCTCGGCTTGCGATTTAGATGCAATTTTGGGCGATTACAATAAACCCCAATCAGGGCCGTACCACAACGTAGCGTCCGGGCACTTCGCGGTAGCCTTGTAAATGGAACGAGAACATGGTTGAGCATTTCACATCAGACCGGGGCCTTGCTGTGGGGGCAAAACCCTGTTGGGTGCTTGACGTCATTGCCGATTTAATGTGTCGTAAGTCCTTGAAAAACAACGACTTACCCCCCCCCCCCCCCCCGAAAATTCTTCTCTGGCCTAAGCACTACTTCCTGTATCAAATATCGCTCTAGGGCGCACCCCGCCGTTTTTGGGGCGCCATGACCCTTCTTTCAAACCATATAAAGGAGCAAAAGATGCCGTTGTTGAAATCCATAAAAACCCTGCTTGCGTTCGTCCTTTTGGGCATCGTCGGGGCTTGGGTGGGGTGCTCAGAAGACTCCGCGCCGGTCGCCTCTCGTCCGGCGAGCAAAGCCACCTGTGCCTTGTGCGAATTCTTGGGCGACGAGACTTACACCGCTGCCGATGGGCAGACCACTCCGGACAGCACCCAGACCGATAGCACCCAGACCGATAGCACCCAAACCGACAGCACCCAAACCGACAGCACCCAAACCAACGCCGACGCCGATAGCACCCAATCGGCCCCCGTGGAGTTCTCCGACGCCAATCTGGAGCGGTTCTTGGGCGACGACACCTACACCATTGCCGACGGGCAGACCACCGAAAGCCCCGACAGCACCCAAACCGACGCCGACAGCACCCAGACCGACGCTGATAGCACTCAACCGGCGACCGTGGAGTTCTCCGACGCCAATCTGGAGCGGTGCGTGCGGAAGGCGTTGGATCGCCCGTCAGGGCCGCTGACCCCGGCGGACTTAGCGTCCCTGACCGAACTCGACGCGAGCTATAAAGACATTGAGAGCGTGGCCGGCCTCGAACACGCGACAGCCCTGCACACGCTGTATCTGCGGGACAACGCGATTACGGACGTGAGTCCCTTGGCCAGCTTGACCAACCTGCACACGCTGTCGCTGTGGGGGAACAAGGTGGCGGACGTGAGTCCGCTGGCCAGCCTGATCCGCTTGCGCAAGCTGGATCTGTGGGGCAACGAGGTTACGGACGTGCAGCCATTAGCCCGCCTAACCAGTCTGCAATGGCTCCAGCTAGGAGACAACTCGATTGCGGATGTGAGTCCGTTGGCGAGCCTGCCCAACCTGCAATGGCTGGGCGTGGTGGAAAACGCCCTCAGCCTGCACGCGGCCAACCAACAGCTCGCCTCCTCAATGGCAAGCGGCCTCAGCGTCCAAGCGGTGATAGAAAAATACCCCCCCGTCGAAACGATCCAAGTCTATCAAGAACCACCAGCACCGCCGCAACTACCACCAGCACCGCCGCAACTACCACCAGCACCAACTCCGGCCCCGCCATCAGGCGGTATCGTTACGTTCCCCGACGCCAATCTGTTGTCGGCGGTACGGACAACCCTGAGTCTCCCGTCCGGGAATATTACCACGACGCACCTGGCTTCCCTGACCTCACTCGAAGTGATCAATCAATCCATTACGGACTTGGCCGGCCTCGAACACGCGTCGGCACTGACAACGCTGCTCCTACGAGGCAACTCGCTTACGAATGTGGATTCGTTGCGATACCTAACCAGCCTGACATCCCTGAACCTACGAAACAACTCGCTTACGAATGTGGATTCGTTGCGATACCTAACCAGCCTGACAAACTTGGAACTACTATACAACTCGCTTACGAATATAGATTCGTTGCGATACCTAACCAACCTGACAAACCTAGACATAATCAACAACTCGCTTACGAGTGTGGATTCGTTGCGATACCTAACCAGCCTGACAAACCTGAAACTAAACAACAACTCGCTTGGGAATGCGAATCTGGGTTCGTTGAAATACCTAACCAACCTGACAAACCTAGGACTACGAAATAACTCGCTTATGAATGCGAGTGTGGATTCGTTGAAATACCTAACCAACCTGACAAACCTAGAACTACGAAATAACTCGCTTACGCGTGTGGATTCGTTGAAATACCTAACCAGCCTGACATCCCTATGGCTAAACGACAACTCGATTACGAGTTCGGGGGCGGATTCGTTGAAATACCTAACCAACCTGAGAGACTTATTTCTAAACAACAACTCGATTACGAGTTTAGCTCCTTTCGTCCCCATAGCTCAGGCTCAAGGAAACAGCTTTCATATAAGGGTATCAGGCAATCCCCTCACCGATGCCTTAAACACCGGAAACGACAAAGCCATAAGAGATGCCGGTGCCGCCATCACCCGTTAAGGATGAGGACAGCGAGGTGCTGAGCAAGATGTTTAGCGGCCCTCGTTTAGCGGAATTCTCATCGGCTTAGTGCGGCTGCCGCTGTCCCCGATGCGTCCGGGCTGGAGGGCTTCCCGCCCTCCAGCCTTGGCAAGCCGGCCCTACCACCGGCCTGGCGGCCTATCCTTGACTTTGGCTGGATTGCCCCTATCGTTAATTGAAGCCACTTTTTCCACGCTTGATATTCTACTGAGGATTTTATGACGAGTAAAAAACGGGTGTACTTTCGCTTGCAGGTTGCCAGCGCAACCGCCGTTGAGGTGCTGGGTGATTTTAACAACTGGGAACGGCGGTCGTTGCGGAAGCAGAAAAAGGGCCTGTGGACGACGTGGACCACCCTGACGCCGGGGCGGTACGAATACCGCTATCAGATTGACGGCGAATGGCGCAACGACCCCAAGGCCCCGGTCGTGCCCAACGAATTTGGCTCGGAGAACAACGTCGTCGTCGTGGAGTGAGCCGCGCCCATTCGATAGCGCGTACTGGAGAGGGCCTGCATTTCAGCAGGCCCTTTTTGCGTCCCTCCTCAGCGGCGGCGATACGTCGCAAAGACCAATCCGCCCTCGCCGCGCCTTTCCACCCCCTCCCATTCCCCTTCGTCCCACGCCGGAAAATACACGTCGCCCTCAACTTCGATGGGCAGGTGCGTCAGGATCATTTCGTCGGCGAAGGGCAGGGCCTGCTCATAGATTTGGCCCCCCCCGAGCACGAAGAGTTTTTCGCAGCCGTGGGCGCGGGCGCGCGGCTGCACCTCGGCCCAGCTCGCGCAGACAAGCACGCCCTCGGCCACTGCGTAGGCTGGCCTGCGGGTGACGACGAAGTTGAGGCGTTGGGGCAAGGGGCGCGTCTGAAAGGTCTCGTAGGTTTTGCGGCCCGCCACGACCGCGTGGCCCCGAGTGACGCGGCGGAAGTGCTTGAGGTCGGCCGGGTAGTGCCACGGGATGGCGTTGTCGCGGCCAATGACCCTGTTCTTGCTCAAGGCCGCGATGAGAATGGTTTTCATCGGGGCGAGCCTCCGGGGTGGAAGAAGGAATGCACTACGGGATGCTCCGAACCCTTGGCCTCGGCGACCTCGCCAGTAAACGCCACGCGCCCTTGGTCGAGCATGATGAGGCGTCCGTCGAGCCGCTCAATGCTGAGGAGCTCGTGGGTGACAATGGCGATGGTGATGCCCAGCTCGCGGTTGAGCGCGAGGAGCAGCGCGTCGATCTCGGCCGCGGTGACCGGGTCGAGCCCCGCACCCGGCTCGTCGCAAAAGAGAATCTCTGGGTCCATGACCATGGCCCGGGCGAGGGCGGCGCGTTTGCGCATCCCGCCCGATAGCTCGCCGGGGTAGCGGTCGCCGGCCGCTCCCAAGCCCACCGAAGCGAGGCGGGTGCGGGCGATCTCCCCGATCAGGGCCGGTTCTAGGCCGGTGTGCATTTCCAAGGGCAGGGCGACGTTTTGCGCCACCGTCAACGAGTTGAGCAGGGCGCCGTATTGAAACATCACGCCCAGCCGCTGGCGCAGGAGGGCCAGGCTTTCCTCCCCGAGAGCGGTCGCATCTTGGCCGAGGATTTCGACGCGGCCCGCGGTGGGTTGCACCAAGCCGAGGATCGCCTTGAGCAAGGTGCTCTTGCCGCAGCCGCTGCCGCCGAGCACCACGGCGATTTCCCCGGCTTCTACGTGTGCGTCAATCCCGCGCAGGACCGCCGTTTGGCCGTAGGACACGCAGAGGTTTTGGATTTCGATGGCGCGCGTCACCATTGGAGGTAGAACACAAGGCCCCAGAAGGCGTCGAGGACGATGATGCCAAACAGCGACGATACGACCGCCGCGGTCGTCGCCCGGCCAACGCCCTCGGCCCCGCCGCTGAACTGGAGGCCGTGGTGAACCGAGATGATCGCGATGAGCCACGCAAAGGACGCGCTTTTGACCAGCCCGGTGAGCAAGTCCTTGAGAAAGAGCGCCGAGAAAACTTGGTTGAGAAACACCGCGACCGGGATGTCCAGCGAAACCAAGCCGATGAAGGTCCCGCCGAGGATGCCGACAAAGTTGGCCATGACCGTCAACAGCGGCATGCAGACGATCATGGCCCACAGCTTGGGCACGACCACAAAGCGCAGGGGGTCAATGCCCATCGTCTGCAGGGCGTCTAGCTCCTCGGTGAACTTCATCGTGGCGATCTCAGCGGCAATGGCCGACCCAGACCGGCCAGACACCATGATCGCGGTCATCAGCGGCCCCAATTCGCGGGTCAACCCAATGCCCAGCAGGTTGGCGACGAAAATGTCGGCCCCGAACTGGCGGAGTTGGGCCGCAGACTGGAGCGCTGAAACCGCGCCGACGAGAAAGAGAATCAGCCCGACGATCGGCAGGGCTTGCGCGCCAATCGCGTGGGCTTGCGCGCCAAAGCTGCCGCGGCGAATCGGTCCGCGGCGGAACAGGGCGAGGACCGAGAAAACGCTCAGGTCGGCCATTAGGTAGAAAAAGCGGGCGGCGCGAGCGGCGCGAGCGCGGACCCACGCGCCGAGGAGCTCTAGCGCGGCGCGGGGCGGCGCGGCCGGGGCGGGGGCCGGTGGCACCGGCGCGGCAAAGTCGAAAAAGGGCTGCAAATGGGCGGGCAGCCCGTCGAGGCGGAGCTCCTTGTCCAAGGAGCGGGCGAGCGCGGGCAGGCCGTGCAGGAAGATGGCCCCGGCCGTGTCGAGGTGTTCGACTCGGCGCAAGTCCGCGCGGAGCGCGGTGCGCGGATGCGCGGCGATGAGGTCGCGGACTTGGGGAGCGAGTGCGCCGATGGTGTGCAGGGACAGCGCGTCTCCGAGCGCGATGCCCTGTTCGTCGCTCTGCACCCAAGTCATAGCAAGTAATTGAGGCGCAGCAGAACTTGCTGCGTAGATTGCAGCCGCTGCACCGCCTGCTCGCGCTCAAAATCAAAGACGACGACCATGTTGACGAAGCGGCTGAGCGGCAAGCGCAAGCGGTTTTCCCAATTAAATTCCCAAGAATCAGTGCCCGTGTCCGGGATGAGGAGGTCAAACTCCGAGTCCAAGCTGGGGAAGCGCGAAAAGCGCGACCGGAGCAGCAGCACGGCCTCCAAGCCGGTGGTGGCCGTGTCCTCCAACCGGCGGGCGATGGTGCGGGAGGAGTTTAGGTCAAAGGTATCGGTGACATAGCTTTGACGCGCCCCAAAACCAACGCGCATGTCGAGGTTGAGGGGAAAGCTGCTGATGACTTGGGCGTTGATGCCAATGCCTTGGCGCAGTTCGAGGGGGCTGAAGGGCGGCGAGAGCGTAAACGCGCTAAGGCCGGTCAGGGTCTCGACTTGGTCGCCTGTGCGGACCAGCAGGGACTGGGGCGGGTCGAAGTGGTCCTCCGTGGCGAACAGCTTGGTGTTGAACACCCCGCGCAAATAGGGGCCGACCCGCTTGGAAAGCCGGTAGATATACGTGGCGCGGACCTCGAACTTGTCGATGGACTTGCGAAAGTCGTCGCCCTCCTCGCGGGTGAAGCCTTCTTCAAAATCGAGCCGCAGATTGACGTAGTGGCGGTCCGCGTTATAGACGCTGCTGCCGATGATCTCGGCTGAAAGCGAGAGGATGGAGCGATCGAGGCCGGTGGTGTTCTGCGAGGTAGAAAGCCGCGGCGCGCCGCTTAGCTGAAAGGAGGTATTCCAGCGCGAGTCCGCGACTTGGGCGAGGAGCCCTTGCTGCGCCGGGGGATAGAAGCCGATGAAGTCGTCGTTGGTATCCACGACTAGATTGCGCTGGACCAACTCGCCCGGCTCCAAGCGGACGCTGAACTTGCGGGTGGTCGATACATTGTCGCCGACGCGCACGACCGAGTACACACCGGGCGGCAGGAGCCACGTTTTGACCGCCTCGCCGCGCTCCTCCTCAACCCCAAAGCCGAGGCCGTAGTTTTCCTGCGGGGACTCCCGGTACAGTTCGTACGATTCGTTGAGCGGCGTGCGGTTCTCGGCGATGACGTTGATGACTAGCCCGGCCCAGAAGGGCTTGACCAAGGTCGTCATGCCCTCTTGGACCGGCACGGTGCGGCTCATCATCTGGAGGTCCGCCCCCGAGCCGACCAGCACTTTGTAGGTGCCGGGCGCGAGCAACACGCCGGTGCCGGGCGCGGCTTCGCGGATGGGTTTGTTGCCGCGCAAGACGAGAAAGCTCGGCTCGTTGAGGGCGCCGGTCATCGTCGGTACAAAGAGAAAGCCCTTGCCCTTGGGAATCAGGGTTGGATCCTGTTCGAGTTGGCCGCGCCCGGGCGGGGCGATCCACGTGTGACTGGACCCCAAGGCGGGGCCAGCGAGCAACGGCAGGGCGATCAGGATGGAGAATAGCTTGTACATGCCAAGTCCTAGCGGGCTAGCTTCCCCGGGATGAGTTCGTAGTACGCGGATTCGGCTTGCAGCACCGTATCTGGGGCCGCTGGAACGGCTTCCTCAGCGGGCGTAGCGGGCGCTGGCCGCTGCTTGTTGAGGAACGTAAAGTCGATCTCCTCGATAGCCTTTTTCATCCGCTGGGCCAAAATCCCGCTCAACGCGGCCACCGTGTGGATCATGGCCGGCGAAAACACCTGTTTCTCTTCGTCGAAATCGTCCTGCCATAGCACTTTGCCGTCGGCTTGCCGCACGAGTTCCAGCGTCATAACCAGATGGGCCGCCCACAGGTCGCCGCTGTCAAAGCGCTCAATGGCTTTGACCGCGCCGTTGAGCACGTAATCCGGGCGGCGCTCGAAAAAGTCGCGGTCCCCGCCGACGTAGGTAAAGAGGTCGGCTTGGCGCAAGTATTGCTTGACCGCGTCGGTAATCATGTCGCTGGGGCGCTCCATCCAGTGGTGGAGATGGTCGCGCTGTAGCTCGTACTGGTCGCGGCGGCGGATGATGTGGGTGCGGTCGTACGCGCGGGGCATCTCAAAGCCCTTGACCTGCACTTGGAACGGGTACGGCCGCTCGGACCCTTCCACGCTGCCGCGCAAGGGTTCGAGCGGCAACTTAAAGTAGCGCCGTTGCGGCAACTTGGTGTCGCCGCCGAGCAGTTGGGCGCAACCGGACAGCAGCGCGACCAAAACGAGGGCTGGGCCGCAGCGGCCCACTCGGCTATTGGGACGCGCCACTGCGACCTCGGATGAGTACCGCGGGGTTCTCGCGGATGAGTTCGGTGGTTTCGCGGATGTTCTGCAAGGTTTCCTCCAATTCCTGCATGGCGCGCAGGATGTTCTGCCGGCTGGCTCCCACCGTCTGATCGATGCCCACAAAGGTCTGGTCGATGTGGCTTATCACGGTGTCTAGCCGGGCGACGAGCAGGGGGACCGGGCCGTCCATCTGTTGGCGCAGCGCGTGCATCGTCCCTTGCAGGTCGTCGGCCGTTTGTTGCAGCTTCGCGCCCATGAGCAAGGCGTGCAGGGAATCCGCGGTCGCGGCCAACGCCGCGCTGGCCGCGACCAGCGAGCGGCTGGTGACGACCATATTGGCCGCGGTCTCGTCGAGTGCGGCGCGATTGTCTGCGACCAGCGCGTTGGCCGTGGCCAGCAGCTCGCCCGCGTTGCCCAGTAGGTCGATGAAGGTGCGCTGGTTTTCGCTGCTGAGGAGCGCGTTTAGGTTGTCAACGGCTCGTTCAACCTTGGTGCTGAGCACTTCGGCGCGCTCCTGCATGCTGCTAAAAAAGGTCTCGCCCGCGGCAATTTTGGATCCCGGAGCGAGGACCGGGGCGTCGTTGCGGCCCCCCAAAAGCTCGATGTACTTCAGGCCGGTGATCCCCAGCGAGGCGATGCGCGCTTGCGTGTCGGTGCGGATGGCGTTTTCCGCTAGCCGCCGCTCGACCGAAATCTCCACGACCACGGTGGCGAGGTCGTCCGGTGCAATCGCGATGTCCTCGACGCGGCCAATGCTAAAGCCCAAGTACTTGACGTCCGCGCCCTTGTTGAGGCCGCTGACGGGCGAATTGGACTCGATGTAGTAGGTGTCGCGCTGGCTCAGGAGATGGCTGCCGGCGACGACGACGAAAAAGACCGCGAGGACCGCGAGCGAAACCAAGAAGAAGAGGCCGAGGCGGATTTGCTGGGCTCGGGTAGCCATAAGAAAACTAGTCGTTCATGGTGGAATTAGGCACTAGTTCGGCGAATCGCGTCTTAGAAGCGTTCTTAAAACTCATGTTGCTTTTGGCCTATTGCATGACGACTCGTACGGTCATTCCCGCGAACGCGGGAATCCAGCAAAGGACCAAGCCGAATCAGAGACCGAAACCCTAGTGTTAAGATCGCGTCTTAGGGCAATATCAGCAACGCACCCCTTGCGGACAAGAACTTGGCACCACCACCCGCAGGGCCGCCGGGCTGATTTTTAGCGCGAGGGGCGTCTGTCCCAACAAGTCGCCATCCGCGTACACGCGGTGCGGCTCGGCCGTGTGCAGCCCGAGGCGGGTCGTGCGCTCGACGCGCACCGCTGGATGGCGGAGGTGCCCCTGCCAAAAGAGGCGGAGCATCAGCGACAGGACCGCCGGTCGCGACACCGCATTGACGACGACCACGTCGAAGAGGCCGTCGCTGAGATCGGCATGGGGGGCCACGCGCAAATTGCCGCCATAGTTCGGCGCGTTGGCAATGGATACTTGCAGCACCTCGCGCTCCATGTCCCCGAAATCGCCGCACAGCCGGACCCGCACGGGCTGGTAGCGCACGAGGTGCCGCAGTGCTTCCAAGACGTAGCGAACTCGCCCGGACAGCGGCCCTTGGGCGCGTTCCATGCGGCCGTTGACTTCGGCGTCAAAGCCAAAGGCCGCGATGGTAGCAAAAAAGCGGTCGCCGGCCCGCCCCAAGTCGATGGCCCGCACCTCGCCGCCCAGCAGGTTGCCAATGGCCGCTTCCGCCCGCAGCGGCACCGCCAGAGCGCGGGCCAAGTCGTTGCACGTGCCGCAGGGCAGCAACCCCAAGGCCGTGGGCGCACCCGCGAGGGGGGCGAGCGTCTCGCCGATGGTGCCGTCGCCGCCGCAGACCACGAGCCGCTCCGCGCCCTCGCCCACGGCCTGCTGCGCCAGCTCGGTTGCGTGCCCCTTGGCCCGCGTGTACCGCAACTCGACCGCGTACCCGGCGTCTTGCAGCGCTAAGGCCGCTTGCTCGGCAAGCCGCTGGGCGCGGGCGCGGCCGGCCGTTGGATTGGCGATCAAAACCGAGTGGTTGGACATGGCTTGGGTTGTCCCGTGAGCGTCCTAGGGCGTAGATTGCGTTGCGTACGCGACCCGTACTTGCGTCCCGCCTTCGATCCTTGGCAGGCGGGCGGCTGGTGTCGCGTAGTACGGTATCGAAGATAAGGTCAAACCATGGCCAAGCGAAAACGAGACATCGACTGGGCCGACCGGCGGCGCGAGCTGGAAAAGCAGGTCGAACACCCCTATATCACCAAGCAGGGGCTCGCCCAAAATCGGCGCGACGCCAAAGGGCGTCAGCCGAGGCGTCCCCCCCAATGAGCCGCCTTGTGGCAGGTCGTCCCGCTCTCTATATTACAACGCCAATCTAAGCCCTATCCTGCACGGGATGGGGCTTTTGTTCGCTGCCGCCATGATCAGAGAATTTTACCAAGACCGCACTGTGTTGCTGACCGGGGGCACCGGGTTTTACGGGCAGGGGCTGACGGCCAAGATCCTGCGCTATTTGCCCGGGGTGCGGCGCTTGTACCTCGCATTGCGGCCCGGTCGGGGGCCGGGTGGCACTGTGCGGCCCGTAGAGGAGCGGCTAGACGAGCTTTTTAAGTTGGTCGTCTTTGACCGCTTCCGCCGCGAAGACCCCGCCGCCTTTGCGGCCGCGCGGCAAAAGGTGCGCGCCCTGGCCTGCGATATGCAGCAACCGGGCCTTGGGCTAGACGAAGCGGCCCGCGACGAGCTGCTCGCGGAAGTGGACCTCATCATCGGCAATGCGGCCAGCGTCACCTTTGACGAGCCGCTCGATTCGGCGATCCAATTCAACACCTTGGCCCCGCAGGAGCTTTTGCGACTGGCCCGCGAAGGCCGCAAAAACCCCGTCCTAGTCCACGTATCCACCGCGTACGTCAACGGGCGCCTCACCGGCACCGTCCCCGAGCGAACCCTGCCGATTGATCGCACGATTCAGGACCTAATCGACGGCCGCGCCCCGGCGCCACCGTTCGTCCCCGAAGAAGAGATCGCCCAAGCCCAAGCCGTGTGCCAAGGCATCCGCGCCCAAGCGCACAGTGCCGAGCAACAGCAGGCGTTCCGCCGCGAGATCGTGGAGCAAAGCCACCGCCGGACGCTGTCGGACAGCCGCCTGCAAAAGCTGATCGACGACCGCTGTCGCCGCTGGACCGAGCGCAAGCTGGTCGAGGAAGGGATGCGCCGAGCGCGGCAGTACGGCTGGAACGACGTGTACACTTTTACCAAGGCCATGGGCGAACAATTGCTCGTCAAGCACCGCGGCCCAGTGCCCCTAGCCATCGTGCGCCCCAGCGTCACCGAAGGCGCGCTCCAAGACCCGCACCCGGGCTGGATCCACGGCCTCAAGGTGACCGACCCGCTGGTGGTAGCCTATGGCCGGGGGATCGTCCCGGACTTCCCGGCCGCCGTGGGCGCGCCCATGGACTTGGTGCCCGTGGACATCGTCGTCAATACCGTGCTGGCCGCGGCCGCGCAGGCCACCGCCTCCACCGTAGAAGTCTTTCACGCGGCCACGAGCGAAGAGAATCCACTGCCCAACACCCGGATGTTCAAGTACATCAAGTCCTACTTTGAGGAGCATCCCCTGCTCAACAAGGACGGCTCGCGGCCCGAACTCGCGGATTGGACCTTCCCGCCGGTGGCCCGCTTCCAGCGCGTTTTTAACTGGAAGTACCTCTATCCGCTGGAGCTAAGGCAAAAGCTCTACGAGTACCTGCCCGACCGCTGGGCGTCGGCCCAGAAGAAGCGCCGCTTGGCCGCTCTCAAGACGCGCCTCAAGCGCGTTCAGTATTTCACCGACTTGTTCAGCCCGTACACGACCCTCGATTGCCGCTATGAGACCAAGCGCATGTTGGCCCTGTACGAATCGCTGCCCCCAGAAGAGCAGCGGCTCTTCAACATGGATGTGCGGCGGATCGACTGGTATCAATACTATCAGAAAACCCACCTGCCCGGCCTCCGGCGGCACGAGCTGGGCGGGGCCGCCGACCAAGAGCCGTTGAGCGCGGCCCCGGGCGAAGTAGGGGGCGAAGAGCAGCGCTGGCGCATCGAGGAAAGCATCCGCACGATCCCGGACCTGTTGCGCTGGGCCTGCGGTCGCTACGCAGCTAGGACGGCCCTGCAAATCGAGCGCCGGTCCGGCTGGACGCGGGTCAGCTACGACGAGTTGCTCGCCCGCGCCGAGCGCGTGGCGCGCAGTTGGCGTACGCAGGGGGTGTCGGCCGGGGAGCGGGTCCTGCTGTGCGGCGACAACGGGCCGGAGTGGGTCGTCGCCTATATGGCGGCCAGCCTGCTCGGCCTAGCGGTGGTGCCCATCGGCCCGCAGACGCGCGAGCAAGACATCTGGCGGCTGGGCGACTTTGTCCAAGCGAGGGCACTGATCGCAACGGAAAAACGCTTTTCCCAGCTCTCGCCCGAGGGCGTGGCCGCCCACCGGGAAATGGCCTTTTTCAACGTAGATTGCAATGGGTTGCCGTTCGGGTGCGCTCCCGAGCCGGCCGCAGGCGAAGGCCGGGGGAAGCTGCCCAAGGTCGATCCCGCGGCCCCGGCCTCGATCCTCTTTACCTCGGTCGTTGAGCCACGCGGGGTGGTGTTGAGCCATCGCAACCTCATCTCCAATGTCCTCGCCCAAGGCGAGGTCCTGCGCATCTACGAGTCCGACCGCATACTCTCGACCTTGCCCCTGCACCAAGCCCTCGAATTTACCGGCGGCTTGCTCCTGCCGCTGCTCGGGGGGGCCACCATCACGTATTTAGAGGCCGTCAACAGCCGCGAGATGCTCCGCGCCCTGCGCGATACGGGTGCGACCGTGCTGCTGACCGCGCCGCGCCTGTTGCGCGTCTTGGTCGAGCGCGTCGAGCGGCTCGGGGCCGAGGCCACGCCCGGGCTGGCCGCGCTGCGGCGGGTCGTCAGCGTGGGTGCGCCCCTATCCGACGACCTCATCGCCGCTTATGAGCGGCTCGGGGTGGCGATTTGCCCGGGCTATGGCCTGAGCGAAGCGGCCTCGGTCGTGGCGGTCAACACCCCCAAGCAGGGCAAAGCCCGGTCCGTGGGGCCGGTGTTGCCCGGGCAGCAAGTGCAGATCGCCGCCCCGGACGAGCGCGGCGTCGGCGAGGTGTTGGTGCGCGGCCCCAACGTCATGGAGGGGTATTTTTCCCAAGATGATCTGACCCAAGCGGTGTTGCGCGACGGGTGGCTCCACACCGGCGATCTGGGCCACCTCGACGACGACGGCTATCTCTTCGTCGAGGGGCGGAGCAAAGCCCTGATCGTCAACGGGGCCGGCCACAACGTCTATCCGCACGAAGTCGAAGCCCTCTACCGGGGCTTGCCGCACGTGACCGAGCTGTGCGTGGTCGGGGTGCCGTCGGCGCGCACCGGCGGCGAAGAACTGCACGGCGTAGCCGTGCTCGACCGCGACGCCGAGGCGGTCGAGGATTTGCGCCCGGCCATCCAAGCGCGCTCATACGAGATTGCGCGCACCGTGCCCAGCCATCACCGGATCCAGTGCCTACACTTTTGGACCCGACCCCTGCCGCGGCTCGACGACGGCGCCGTGGACCGCCAAGCCCTGTTGGCCGCCATTGAGTGCGCCGATTGTCCGGGCCCGGGCCTGCCGGAATGGGAGCGGGCGGTTCAGCGGCAAATCGGCCTCCTCGCGGGCCTGAGCACGGGCGAGGTCGCCGCGCACATCGACGCGCCCCTCGACACCTTGTTGGATTCCCTGATGGCGGTGGAATTGGCCGCGTGGCTCGGCCAGCGGCTGGGGACCCCAGTTGATGGTCTTTTGCGTCCACAGGATACGCTCCGCAGGGTCTTGGCGCGGCTGGAGGCGCACTTGCGCGACGGGGTGGATTGGGCGGTTGAGCCGTCGCCTGCGTACTGGTCGGGGGTCTTGCGCGCCGAGCCGAGCGTCGAGCCCGAGAGCGAGGCCGGTAAAAAGATGCTGCAAGAAATCCTGTGGGAGACCGGCGGCCCCTTGTTCCGCCGCTTTTTCGATTTCCGGGCCGGCGGGCTAGAGCACCTGCCGCAAGACCGGCCCTACCTGATTGCCGCCAACCACGCCAGCCACCTCGACGGCGCGTGCGTGTACGCGGCCGTGCGCTCCCGCGTGGAGCACCTCAACATCGCAACCAGCGAGCATTCCCTCGCGGACTCCGAGGTGCGCTTGTTTTTATCTACTTTTGCCAACGCGGTTCCCTTTGACGGGCGCGGCGATTTTGCGGCTGGCTTGGTGCGGGCGCGGCAATTGGTGGGCGTGCGCCGCCCCCTGTTGATCTTTCCCGAAGGCACGCGCTCGGTCAACGGTCAGTTGCAGTCATTTAAGGCCGGCGTGGGGCTTTTGGCGTACGAACTCGACGCGCCCGTGGTGCCCCTGCACATTGCCGGCACTGGCGAGGCCCTGCCCAAGGGGACGCGCAAACCCGTGCGCCACCCCTTGCGCTTGCTCTTTGGCCCCCCCCTCGAAACGAGCGCTTTTAAGGGATGCGTCGAGCCGTTGAGTCCCTACGAGATGTACTACGAGATCGCGGCCGCACTCAAGCGGCAGATCGAAGCGCTGGGCCGCAAGAATATCTGATTATGTACCCCTACCTATTTGAGATCGGCCCCATTAGCGTTGGCACGTTTGGCCTTATGGTCGCCCTCGGGTTCCTAGCGGCCCTGCACGTGCTCAACCGCGAGTTCAAGCGCCAAGGGCTGCACGAGGAGCTGGGCTCGACGATCGTCACCACCTGCATGATCGGCGGGCTAGTCGGGGCCAAGCTCTACTTTGTGTTGTTTGAAACCTCGTCTGAGAGTTGGGCCGAGTTCTTTGACGTGCTGTTTTCCGGCTACGGCCTGACTTGGTACGGGGGGTTCGTGGTGGCCGCGGCCGGCGTCCTGTGGCAAATTCGCCGCCACAGCGCGCCGCTGGGGCCAGTCGCCGACTCCGTGGGCATCGCGCTGGCCGTGGGCTATGGGATCGGGCGGATCGGCTGCCAGCTCGCCGGCGATGGCGACTACGGGGTGCCGACCGATCTCCCTTGGGGCATGGCCTATCCCAATGGGGTGGTGCCCACCCTTGAAAAGGTCCATCCCGCGCCCGTGTACGAAACCCTCTCGCACTTGGGGATTGCGGCCTTCTTGTGGAAAATGCGTTCCCGCTTTGCGGTCGCGGGGCTGTCGTTCAGCTTCTATCTCATCCTCGCCGGGCTGGCGCGGTTTGCGGTAGAGTTCATTCGGGTCAATCCGCGGGTGTTGTGGGGCCTGAGCCAAGCCCAGCTCCTCAGCATCGCCATGATGGCCTTGGGCGTGGGGTTGCTGCTGTATCTGCACCGCCGGGAGGCGTCTTGACGACCCCGACGCGCTATCCGCGCATCTCCAGCTTTAAGCAGGCTGCGGACTTTCGGGCGCATCTGGCCCGGTTGGACGCGCCGTTGCCCTGCGACGACCAAATCGAACCCGCTCCCACGTCCCCGCTGGCCCAACCGGCCCGCTGCCGCGACATCCCCATCGGCAACCGCTTTGCCATCCAGCCGATGGAAGGATGGGATGGAACGCAAGATGGCCAGCCGAGCGATTTGACGCGCCGCCGCTGGCGGAATTTTGGGCGCAGCGGGGCCAAGCTCATCTGGGGCGGCGAAGCCTTTGCCGTGGTGCCCGAAGGCCGCGCCAACCCAAACCAGCTCATGGCCCGCGAGGAAAACCGCGCTGGCATGGCCGAGTTGCGCGCCATTCTCCTGTCGGCGCACCGCGCGCGATTCGGCACCACCGACGACCTGCTGCTCGGCCTGCAACTGACGCATTCGGGGCGGTTTTGCCGACCCTATCGCAAGGACCAAGCCGCACCGGCCATCCTCTACCACCACCCCATCTTGGATCGCAAATTTGGCCTCGACGCGGACCATCCGCTCCTGACCGACGCTTACATTGAGGAGCTGATCGACCGCTACGTGGCCAGCGCGCAAATCGCCCACGAACTGGGGTACCACTTTGTGGACATCAAGCATTGCCACGGCTATCTAGGGCACGAATTTCTCAGCGCGTTTACGCGGCCCGGTCCCTTTGGCGGCTCCTTTGCAAATCGCACGCGCTTTATCCGCTCCATCATCGAGGGGATCCGCAGCCGCGCCCCCGGCCTCGGCATTGGGGTGCGGCTAAGTGCCTTCGACTTGGTGCCCTTCCGGCCCGATTCAACTGAGGGCAACCGGCGCGGGGTGCCCGAGCCGTACCAAAGCTACCTGCCCTACGAGTACGGCTTTGGCGTCGATCGGGACGATCCGCGGTGTATGGACTTAGGCGAGACCGAGCAGTTTATCGCCTTGCTGGAGAGTTTGGGGGTTGACCTGTTCAACCTGTCCTGCGGCAGCCCGTATTACAATCCGCACATCCAGCGGCCGGCGCTCTTTCCCCCTTCCGATGGGTATTTGCCGCCGGAAGACCCGCTGTGCGGGGTGGCGCGGCAAGTGGCCATGGTCGCCCGGCTCAAGGCGCGCTTCCCGCGCAGCCTATTCGTCGGGTCGGGTTATTCCTACTTGCAAGAATATCTGCCGCACGTGGGGCAAGCCCTGGTGCGGGCGGGCATGGTGGATTTTATCGGCTTGGGGCGGATGGTGTTGTCCTATCCCGACCTGCCCTGCGACGTGCTGCAAACCGGCCGGTTGCAACGCCGCGTCCTCTGCCGCACGTTTTCCGATTGCACGACCGCGCCGCGCAACGGCATGGTTTCGGGTTGCTTCCCCCTCGACTCGTTTTACAAGCAACGCGAGGAAGCCTCGCGCTTGCGGGCACTCAAAAAGGGAGCCGAATGATGCGGCAACTCGTCGATAAAGTGGTTGTAGTCACCGGCGCGGGCACAGGGATCGGCGCGGCCATCGCGCGCGGTTTTGCCGAGGCTGGTGCGCGAGTGGCGTTTGTCGGCCGCCGGTCCGAACCGCTCGCAGCCGCGGCGGCTGGCCTCGATGCCGAGCGGGTCTTGCTCCACCCCTGCGACGTATCCGATCGCGGCGCGGTTGAAGCCCTAGCGGCTGTGGTCGCAGCCGAGTGGGGGGCCGTCGATGTGCTCGTCAACAACGCCGGCATCAACACCAATCCGCGGTCGGTCGGCCAAGTGGCGCCCGAGGCCTGGGACCAGACCCTTGCCATCAATCTCACTGGGGTGTTCAACATGGTGCGGGCGGTGTTGCCGGGGATGCGGCAACAAAACGACGGCCTCATCCTCGCGATTTCGTCCATTGCCGGGCTGCGGGCGAGCAAGCTGGCCGGGGCCGCGTACTCGGCTTCCAAGCACGGAGTGGTGGCGCTGATGAACTCGATCAACGAGGAAGAAGTCGCGTCCGGCATCCGCGCCTGCGCGATTTGCCCCGGCGAGGTGGAGACGCCGATTTTGGCCCAGCGGCCCGAACCCGTCAGTGCCCAACGCCGAGCCGCCATGCTGCAACCGGAAGAGTTGGCTCAAGCCGCGCTCTTCGTGGCCTCGCTACCGGCCCGCGCCTGCGTCCCCCTCTTGGTCATCAAGCCGACGACGCAGGTGTTTCAGTAGGTGCTCTGGCGTACAATCAAAATGGGACTCACAGTGCGCGGATCAACCTCTAAGACCATAGGGAACTGTAGCCGAGTGAGGATGTTATGACTCTGACGAGAGTACAATTGCGACGCTTTACTGCGTTCTCGAACTTGGAATTGGAGCTTTGCCCCGGCATCAACGTTTTAGTCGGCGCAAACGGCACAGGCAAGACCCATTTAATGAAGGTCCTCTATGCGGCGTGTGACTCTTCTAAAGCGGATGTCCACTTCGCCGAGAAGTTGATGCGGGTGCTACTTCCGTCAGGCCGCGGCCTAGGGCGCCTCGTCAAACGGCAGCTAGGAAGTACCAAGAGAGCGAGAGAAGGCAAGGAATTCAAGGAAATCCATGGCCTACTTGAAAAATTAGCTAGCGGTCCGGTCGCATCCGTGGACGTGTATCGCGGCGACCGACGATTGGGAGTTCGTTTCTCCAATCGCATTAAGTCACCAAATTCCGCCTACGTTTCTGTAAGTGGTGCTGATTCTTGGAAGGATTCTTCATTGAAAAGCACCTATATTCCGGTGAAGGAGATGCTCTCTAATGCACCTGGCTTTCGCTCGCTTTACTCGGAACGCGAAATTCACTTTGAGGAAGTTTATGCGGATATTCTAGACCGGGCTTACATCCCGTTACTGCGCGACAAGTCGGATGCTCTGCACAGAGGTTTGCTCGCTCGTCTGCAAAAAGAGATCGATGGAAAAGTGACGATCAAGAGTGAGGAATTTTTTCTAAAGAACAAAAAAGGAACCTTGGAGTTCACCCTGCTTGCCGAGGGCCTGCGTAAGCTGGGACTGTTGTGGCTTTTAATACAAAACGGCACTTTGCAGAACGGTTCGGTGCTGTTTTGGGATGAGCCTGAGACCAACCTGAACCCTAAGCTGTTAGGTGCGCTAATTGATGTCCTGCTGCAACTGCAACGCGCTGGTGTTCAGGTATTCCTCGCGACCCACGATTACGTCATTCTCAAGGAGATTGACCTCCGGACGCGAGACGAGGATGTGGTAGCCTTCCATTCACTTTACTTTGACGAGGTGGGCGAGATAGCCTGTCGCACGACGGGCAACTATCTCGACATTCATCCCAATGCGATTGCAGATACCTTCACCGACCTCTATGACCGGGAAATTGAGCGCGACCTATAATGACCGTTCTCGAAGAAGGAGACCTGCAAATTACCATCGGCGACGCGATCAATGTACGCAAGTTCGACGATGTCAACTCTGAAGCGGAAGCTACCTTTATTGGGACCGCGGGCGCGTCCTTGGCCCTGCCCGCCGGTTCGGAGTTGTGGCGTATTCAACATCGCGTCGTGGAGCAACCGCTTCCCGCAATATCCCATTCGGCGACAAAATGCGGAAACGAAATAGCACACTAGCGGAGCACCATGCGCCTTTCGTGGAATGAAATCCGCGCCCGCGCCGCCCGATTCGCGGCAGAGTGGGCCGACGCGACCTACGAGCGCGGCGAAGCGCAGAGCTTCTACAACGAGTTCTTTGCGATCTTCGGCGTCCGCCGCCGCACAGTGGCGCGCTATGAGGAGCACGTCCGCCGCTTGGACCACTCGCACGGCTTCATCGACCTGTTCTGGCCGGGCGTGTTGCTGGTTGAGCAAAAGAGTGCCGGCCGCGACCTGACCGCGGCGCACGAACAGGCCGGTGCCTATTTCGACGCGCTGTCCGAGCGCGACCGCCCCCGCTACCAACTGCTCTGCGACTTTCAGACCTTTGAACTGCTCGACCGCGACGAGCGCGAAAAGACGCGCTTTGCCCTCGCCGACTTGCCGCAACACGTTGAAAAATTCGGCTTCATCATCGGGGTGCAGCGGCGCACCTTCCGCGACCAAGACCCGGTCAACATCGAGGCGTCCGAGCGCATGGCACGCCTGCACGACGCCCTCGCCGAGTCTGGCTACGCTGGCCACGACTTGGAGCTTTTCCTCGTCCGCACGGTGTTTTGCTTGTTTGCCGACGACACCGGCATCTTTGAGCCGCGCGACATTTTCTTGCAGTTCATTGAGGAGCGCACCTCGGCCGACGGCAGCGACCTCGGCCCCTATCTGGCGCGGTTGTTTCAAGTCTTGAACACGCCCGAAGATCGGCGGCAGACCACGTTAGACGAGGACTTGGCGCGCTTCCCGTATATCAACGGCGAGTTGTTCGCCAAGCCGCTACACATCCCCGACTTTGACGCCGCAATGCGCCAGAGCCTGATCGATGCTTGCCTGTTCGACTGGACCGCGATTTCTCCGGCCATCTTCGGTGCTTTGTTCCAATCGGTGATGGAACCCGCCGAGCGCCGCGCTCAGGGTGCTCACTACACCACCGAGCAGAACATTCGCAAGGTGATTGAGCCGCTGTTTTTGGACGACCTGCGGGCCGAACTCGCCCGTCTGAAAACCCGACGCGACAACCGCCGCATCCCCGATCTGTACGCTTTTCAGCAAAAGCTAGGGCAGTTGCGGTTTCTCGATCCGGCGTGCGGCTGCGGAAACTTCCTCATCATCGCGTACCGCGAGCTGCGCCAGCTCGAGATTGAGGTCTTGCGCCAGTTGCACCCATCCGGCCAGCTTTCTGCCTTCGCCGAACTGCTTTCCGTAGTCAATGTCGATCAGTTCTATGGCATTGAGATTAGCGAGTTTCCCGCGCGTATCGCCGAGACCGCGCTGTGGATGATGGACCACATTATGAACAACCGGCTGAGCCTAGAGTTCGGCCAGACTTACGCACGCATCCCCATTGAGCAGTCGCCGCACATCTGCAATGCGGACGCGCTAGCCATGGACTGGGCCGAGCTGCTGCCGCCGGCCGAATGCTCCTATCTATTCGGCAATCCGCCGTTTGTGGGTGCGAAGTTTCAGTCGCCCAATCAGCGGAAGCAGGTACAACAGATCGCCGCGCTGGGCAGCAGCCGCGGCACCCTTGATTACGTGGCGGCTTGGTTTATACGCGCTGGCGAGTACGCGCAGCAAGGCCATCCGCGCATTGGGTTCGTGGCGACTAATTCCATTACGCAAGGCGAGCAGGTGGCGCAGCTTTGGCCAATTTTGTTCAACCGCTGCCGCCTCGACATTGCCTTTGCTCACCGCACGTTTGCTTGGGGTTCGGATGCGCGGGGCAAGGCGCACGTTCACGTGGTGATTATTGGGCTGGACAACCGGGAAGCGACGCCCCGGGAAAAGCGGCTGTTTGCCTATCCCGACATCCACGGCGAGCCAGAGGAAACCAACCTCGCGGCGATCACGCCGTACCTGTTTGATGGCAGCGGGCTGGCCAATCCGCACATTGTAGTAAAATCGGAACACCGACCGATCAACGGATTTCGGCGGCTAAAGACCGGCGTTCAAATGATCGACAATGGGATTCTGACCTTCAGTGAGGAGGAAAAAGAAGCATTTCTCGCGTCTGAACCAATGGCATCCAAATTTTTCTATCGCTATATCGGCGGTGATGAGTTCATTAACGGCTTTTATCGCTGGATCCTTTACCTGCGAGAAGCTACCCCAACAGAGCTGAGACACCTGCCGATGGTCGCCGAGAAGATTGCGGAAGTTCGCGAGTACCGAGCAGCGAGTAAGCGTGTGAGTACGCAGAAAATGGCTGACTATCCTACTCTGGTCGGTGTTGATGAGCGGCTGAACGCAGATTATTTGGTCATTCCCAATACGAGTTCAGAACGTCGTACCTATATCCCTATCGGCTGGCTCGGCACTGATGTCATTGCAAACCAGAAGCTACGTATTCTTCCAGAAGCGACCCTCTGTGATTTCGCCCTGCTCACCTCCGCTATGCACATGGCTTGGGTGTGGACGGTTACAGGGCGATTGGAAAGCCGTTATATGTATTCCGTCGGCGTCGTCTATAACACCTTTCCGCTCCCCCCTGTCTCCGAGAAAGGCTTACAACGCCTCGTGCCGCACGCCGACGCAGTGCTCGCCGCCCGCGCCAACCATCCAAACGCCACCCTCGCCGATCTCTACGACCCAGACGCAATGCCGCCCGATTTGCGCCGCGCACACTCAGCCCTCGACCGCGCCATAGATAGCCTCTATCGCCGCGCCCGCTTTGCCTCGGAACGAGAGCGCGTGGAGCATCTCTTTGCGCTGTACGAGCAGTTGCAAGTGCCGCTGGCGGCGAAAGTGGCGGGGAAGCGGAAGAAGCGGCGGACGGTGAAGAAGCATTCAAGAAACTCGCGTCTGTGACGGACGCGACTTGAAAGAAACAACAGCATGAGTGAAACAGAAACACCACCTGTTCCCTGTAGACTCCGTCCGTATCTAGACGAGATCGAGGAACGCCTGTATTCCGGCCATGCCACCGTCATGGTTGGAGCAGGCTTCAGCAAAAATGCTATGCCAAAAGGTGACTCAGGGCCAAGCTTCCCTGATTTGTCCGAACTAGGAGATCGGTTCCATGAGAAACTTAATGACAAAAAACCCGACTCTGCTGGCAATGTGCCTAAACTGGCAGATGAGGTCGAGGCTGCCTTTGGCCGACCCGCTTTAAATCAGATATTACGCGATGCCATTCCGGACTCTGCCTACGAACCATCACAGCTACACGTAGATTTACTTGATCTCCCGTGGGTGGACGTATTCACGACAAACTACGATACTCTACTGGAGAGAGCATGTAGGTCTGTTAGCTCACGGAGGTATGACGTAGTCGTCAATAAAGAAGACTTGGTTTATTCTGAAAAACCACGAATCATTAAACTCCACGGTAGTTTTCCCTCAGAACGACCTTCTACAATCAATGGGGAAGAATACGTAATCACTGAGGAAGATTATAGATGCTATCATGACGACTTTTCTCCTTTCGTAAATACTGTTCGTCAATCGCTTCTCGAAAACACGTTCTGCCTGATTGGATTTTCTGGCGATGATCCCAATTTTTTGGAGTGGATCGGATGGAGACATGATAATCTCGGTAGAGATAATTCTCCCAAAATATACCTCATCGGCCTACTCGGATTGTCAGGCTTAAAGAAAAAATGTCTTGAACGACGCAATATAGTGTCAGTTGATTTGTCGGAATACCGTAACATTGATGGAGATCACTACAAGGCACTAGAGCTTTTTCTTAGTTACTTGAAAAAAGAGAAAGACGAAAGGCTTAAATCGCTTGAATGGCCGTATGACAATGATGTCAATCTCATGGAACCGGAGGAAATATAAATAAAATGAAACAGATTTTCGATCTTCTCCAAACGTGGAAAAAGCAGCGTCTTTCGTATCCAGGATGGGTGATTGTTCCCGAAGAGCGTCGTTCCCATCTCTGGCTATATACCAAACAATGGCTCTCTTATCTCCCTGCTAGAGATGATCTTCCCAACTTTATTGACCTCGAATTCGCTTTTGAATTGAACTGGCGTATGGAGAAATGCTTATGTCCAATCCATGCCAATCAAGTCGAATTTCTTGAGGCCACTCTGCATCGGTATCTGCCTTTTACAGATTTAGAGACACCGGTTGAATCACTTCTCGTGCCGCTAGAAGAAATGAAAGAACGAGAACTGGATAGACACGATGTCAGGGACATGTGTCATTATCTGCTTCTTTCGATGATGCGGTACTATCGAGAAGAGGGACTTATAGAAAAATGGAAAGACTCATGCAAAAAGATTCAAGATGATATGCCAAATCTATCCTCTGAGCATAAAGAGCGTTTCCATTACGAGTGTGTGCTTTTTGAACTATTCGGATTGAATTTACAGGAACTAAAAAAAAGAATTGCTGAATGGCAAGTTAATGAATCTTTGCCGTTCTGGGAGGCTAAGAAAGCAAGCATACTTGCAGAAATCGGTCAGGTGGACGAAGCAAAGCGAATCCTTGAAAACTCACTAGTGACAATCCGAGCCAAGATCAAGCCGACCACAACAGACTGTTCTCTAGTCTCACAAGAATCGTTCATCATGTTCTTACTCCAATATGCTCAAATGTCATTAGCTTCCGATACGGATGGATGGTCAAAATTTGAAGAATTACGCAATGAGCTTTCAAAACGCTGGCACACACTCAGGCAGTATAAATGTGACCCGTGGCACGAACTAAAAATTTTTGAAAGTACTCTTGACCGTCTGTCAGCAAAAAAATCGGGAATCGAAGAAAAAACGGAATTCGACATAGGGCGTGTTACACGAACACACAATTTCGGAGATTCGCATTATGACGATGTGTTGACTGGATATAATTTTTTTCTTTTTTGCGAAGATGCAGGCATACCGTTCAGAATATCTGGAGCCACTACGGTAAAAAATACTGCGGTAAGAGCATTGCCCCGTATTGCTGAGTATTCGTCGTATTGGGCAATGGTCTGTTTGGTACGAATCGATGATGAAAAGATTGTCGGTAATATCTTCAATCGTGCTTTACTACACCGTATGGAGACTACTTCCATTGACTGTCTTATAAAACAGTACTTGAATATCCTTGAGGGAGCGGATTTAGACATACAATCAGGAAATCCTATTTACCGCTCCAATTTTGGTATTGTATTGGCAAAGGTTGTTCCAGAAATTTTATCGAGACTGTGTTGCAAATGCTCAACTGATGCAAAAGAGAAACTTGTTGACTTTCTCCTCGATACTTATCGATCAGATCACAAACGTAACTACAGTGGTATTCGGAATCTCGCCAAGAGGCTTTTGGATGCTTTTTCGGTTCATCAACGCTTTGATTTAATTCCTAAATTACTAGATTTTCCAATTCTTTCAGATCTTGGCATAGCCAAACATGAATTTATAAATCCATTTCTATTTCTTGAAATGGAACAAGATCTAATAAACGTCAAGCCAGCGATCTCAGATGGAAAACTTGACTTTTTATTTAAGGGAGCATCATCGGAGAATACAGACGCTAGAAAATGGGCGATGTGGACACTTTTCCGATTGTACTCTTGGAATTTTTTAGATCCTCGACGTACGAGTCAATTCGCTGAGACTCTGTGGAGTCAATTGGATGACTATGGCCTGCCATCCCAAACCGACTTTTATCGACATGCTTTTCTTGATCTGCCTTGTCCTGAAGGAGTTGATCAGATTTTCTTATTTAAGAAATATATTCGTCACAAATGGTCTCTCATTCAAGGAGGTGAAACCGAAGATTCCGTCCCCATAGATAAGAACCAACTTTGTATCGAGACTGTCAATGCGAAAGTTGAATGGTCTAGCGACGATGTCAGTTTTATATTTGATCATCTTGTTAAATGGTGGAACACAGATAAGATATACTTAGCAATGGATAATATCCCTTCTCCATTTCATGTCTCTATCGCGGAAGACTTCAGAGGCCGTCTCAAGCACTTGATAGAGGTATTTGAAGCTGTAATTTTACCAAATTTTCATCTAGTCGAGGACGAGAACAAAAAAGAAACGTTGAAACACTTGGTGGGTGAATTTAGATACCGTGGCCTACCTGCTCTGCGTATGGAGGCTGCCTGCCTCGATATTTTTCCTGAGTGGAAAGATGAGGTTATTGGGAGAATAGAGGATGGAATGATTGATACTGATCATAAAGCAGTTGCAGAAAGCCTGAGATCTGTTCGGACTCTTATAAAAAGAACCAATGCTGAGACAGATAATAAAGAGCTTACACGACTCTTTAATGTGTTGGGCGAGATGGTGCGATGGCAAAATAACAGAGCTCTTGTATCTACCCTTAATATAATCATTGGTTTAGTAAAAAGTTTCGATTGGACGTTTTCTGATGAACTTGAGAGATCGACGCTCGCCCGCCTACGTCGTATTGCCAGCAGTACCTCCATAGACACAGAAGTCCAAGATATTCCTGAAAGTCTGTGGGTTAGACAGCAGGCTGCACGTCTGGCATACCAACTATCCAAATACTACACTAAGCAAGGCAACTCTATTCCCGAAGTGATAAGAGAATGGGAAACCATC
Organism: Candidatus Latescibacterota bacterium; assembly: GCA_965242865.1. Classification (GTDB taxonomy): domain Bacteria; phylum Latescibacterota; class UBA2968; order UBA8231; family UBA8231. The sequence continues at coordinate 78,047 of CBDETK010000013.1, read as the reverse complement.
TGCCAGTCGGAAAACGAATTTGCTGAGATCAGGAATCAGTGGCATGATTTAGAAGAGAAAGTTCATGACGACTAGCTGGCGCGGTTCGTTCGTGGTGGAGTTCATTTGGGTCAATCCGCGGGTGTTGTGGGGCCTGAGCCAAGCTCAGCTCCTCAGCATCGCCATGATGGCCTTGGGCGTGGGGTTGCTGCTGTAATGACAACGCAGGTGGAACCGACGAATGATAACGCGAGTTGAAGCCTTGAATTATCGCTGTTTGCGGTACGTGCATCGGCCACTACACCCTTTTCACGTCCTCGTCGGGCCGAATGCGTCCGGCAAAACAACCTTTTTGGACGTTATTGGTTTTCTTTGTGATTTGTTGGATGCAGGATTGGATGCGGCGATCTCAGAACGCACTCAGAACCCCCAAGACCTCCTCTTCCGGCGTCAGGGCGATAGGCTAGAGATAGCGGTGGAGGCGCGAATTCCCGACGACCTGCGTCCTCTGACCATAAAACCAGCGTTGGACACAGCGAGGTATCAGGTCGCAATTGGCTTTGACGAAACGCGCCGCCAATTCGAGTTCAAATCCGAGACGGTTTTACTAAAAAAATTCGCGGACGTTGCAATGCCCCAACGCTCTTTATTCCCGGTGTTAGCCGACGCCCCAAATTCATTGCTGGAGCGCATTAGGCGGAAAAACAGCAAAGTGGTCATCAACAAGACGGCGGGCGGAAACGACAGCTTTTACAGCGAGACCGATAAAGGCTGGTCGCCGTCGTTCAAGTTAGGGCCGCAGACATCGGCTTTTGGCAACCTGCCCGCTGATATAGAGCGATTTCCCGTTGCCACCTGGTTTCTAGAGTATCTGACCGGAGGCGTCCAAGAGTTCGTCCTGAATAGTTATGCCATTAAGCGGCCCAGTTCTCCAATGAGAGGAGCCGGGTTTTTGCCGGATGGTTCAAACCTGCCTTGGGTGGTCTCTCATTTGCGAGAAAAAACTCCCCAACGACACCAAGACTGGATTGCACATTTGCGGACGGCCCTGCCCGACTTGGTCAACATCGAGACATTTGAGCGCCCAGAGGACAGACATTGCTACATGATCTACGAGTATGAAGGCGGGCTAAAGGTGCCTTCGTGGATGGTTTCCGACGGTACGCTGCGGCTGACAGCCCTCACCCTGCCCGCCTATTTGGCCGATCTACGCGGGATCTATCTAATAGAGGAGCCAGAGAACGGGATACATCCTCGGGCGGTCGCCACTGTGTATGATTCGCTCTCTTCAATGTATGAGGCTCAGGTCTTGTTGGCGACGCATTCGCCGGTAGTGCTGAGTGCGGCCCGTATGGATCACGTATTGTGCTTTGCCAAAAACGACGACGGCTCAACCGACATTGTTCTCGGCACCGAGCACCCCACGCTGCGGCAATGGCAAGGCCAAGCCGACCTTGGCACCCTACTCGCCTCTGGGGTTTTGGGATGAATGAGAAAGACCTCGTCGTTCTCGCGGCTGACCACAATATAGAACAGGCACTGATTGGGTTGTTTACGCGACCCGAGGCATTGGGCATTCGCGCAATTGACGTGAACATTTCCGTTCATCCGCAACACGATCCCGGCTGTGCTCTACACGGCGTTGAACTCCTATCCAATTTATCGAAACTGTATCGCTATGGATTGCTCATTTTCGATCGCGAAGGCAGTGGCATAGAACAGAAGCAGCCCCAAGAAATGCAGACCGAACTCAACCGCGAGTTCGAGGATTCGGCGTGGGGCAAACGAGCGAGGGCCAGATGGCCACGACTTGGAGCCGCGGCGGACGGTGAAGAAGCGATGAAGCTCTCTGAGTTATCGGGAGTCCCACCGTCGTTTCAATTCGAGGAATTTCTCGTCGGTTTTTAGGGCAGGGTCACTTTCGCTTATCGACGCAAATACATCTCCGATGCCATGGGGCCAACCTGAAACGTTGTCCGGCAGCACTGCATACAAGAGGTCCAGCGTGTGACGGGGGTGTTTTTGGGCGCAGTCTTGGGTCCGATTCAATCGCCAAGCATGGTCGTCTAGCTTCGTAAGAAGCGGAAGAATTATCTCTACCAACTCCGGGAATAGCTCTTCATTGGAGAACACTAAGTCGCACAAGGACGCCGACACTGCCGGCGAGTTCGTCTTTCTATGAAGAGGCCATACATTTTTTAGGAATTTTGGCAACAATGATGTCCATTTGTTTCTAGTTTCTTGTTCCTCACTGCATGACAGATTCGTCATCTGCCGTAACGTATTAGATCGAAATTCGTCATCCGCCTGCACTAGCACATCCCTGAATTCTTCGTTGGAAACACAACGATCACTCGTTCCTTCAATAATGCTCCCCCACCCAGATAAAACAAGCCTTGAAAGTCCTCGGCTTTGCATGCGGCGAGTCTCGCTCTCTTCTCCTGCGAGTTGGAGTAAGTATCGCTTTAAGCGCATGAATAGCTCTTGGCTTACTGATACATAGAAAAACCCGCTCCAAAAAGCGGCCCTATCTTCAAGGTCTCTGGAATCGAGAACCGAAAGTAGATTCTGTTCTGACCACTCGCGATTGGTCCCATAGAACCAAGCTATCCACTGTGAGAAAATAGCCAATGCATGTCGGCGCAAATCACCCGGCAAAGCAAGCAGTTCATCTGCGTAACAGAACAACGCGCTGGGATCGGTTTTATGATAAGGACGTAGAGCTTGTGCAATCTGTCCGGCCGGAGCGTTAAATGCAGTCATCACCCAGTTCCGCACTCCATTGTTCCTTCCGATTCCCGAAGTACCACTTGCCGCGGCTCTTGTTAGGGCTTGGATTAGCGCATTCGTCACTCGGCGAAAACTTGCTGGATAGTGGTCGGAGAGACGGGCACTCACGTTCTCAAGCCATCTTGCTGCTGGTCTGATGAGTACCGGCTTGTCGTTATCTAGATAACGAGCCAACCGCTCGGCGATCAACGCCATAAATTTAGGCTTGTCGGTCTTTCGCTCCTCCGCATTCAGAAAGGCGTCCCACGCCCAATCTGGAAAATCCCCCTCCTCGGCCGCCACCCTGAGAGCAGAAAACGCTCTGACAGGACGGGCCGCCGATAATCCGGCGAAAGGGTTCTCTTCGACTAAAAAATCATCTCGTATCCCGCTCAGACCGCTTGCCTCTGACTCCGGCTTCCATTCTGGAACCAGTTCCCGAAGCCGATCTGTTTCTTCTTTGAGATTGAGATGCAATTTGCATCCTTTTCGAGACAGCCAAGTTATCCGAGCTAGTACTGACCGATCACGTCGTTTCTTAAAATCCTCTTCTTTCTCTCCTTGCCAGCGAGAACGTCCTTTCAGAAGCCGCTTTTCGATCGCGACGCGAGTATCGGCACTCAGTCCATTCCACCGGGCCGACAGCGCATGCAATAAATCCCATTCATGGCTCCCATTCCAGAAGGCTTCATCGCTCACATCGGCAAGTACGGAACCAAACTGATCATCCGACACCAAGTCAGGTTTGCCTGCTGTCCATATTCGCAGCCTTGCAAATATCGTGTCGTCTTCAATAGACCATTTTGAAAACTCGCGTCTTGCAGCCGCTAGGTCGTTCTGTATGAGACGCTCAAAGACCGATATAAAATGAATGACGGCTCCAGATAGTCTGCGTTGGCGGTCGTCGGCTGTATTATTGTCCGGAACAATGGAGCTTGGCTGACTACGGCCGCCCCTACCGATTTCGGTCTCGAGTTCGAGTGCAGTCTCGATATTCTTACGTAATACTACTACAATAGGATCAACCCATTCATCTGGGATGGGAATTCTTTCACTGTTATCTGCTGGATACACGACATCCAAATCGATAAGATCGCTGAGACCTATCTCGTCTCCCTGTCCGGGCGGCTTGGGATGACCCCAGGGTGGCTCCACCTTCAAGTAGGGACGATAACATGCAGCATAGGCACGGACGACGCTTCTGCTCCAATCATCCTTTGAAATTCGTCTTTTCAATTTATACCAATCGTCCAAATCGGCGTGTTCATCTCTACCTTGTTCCCAGTATTCAAGCAGATAGCACCAAGCCTCACGAACAGTGGAATTTATGGGCTGTTGTGAACTTGTAAGCTCCCGACGTATTGCTCTTTGAATCTCGGGGTGAAGAGGGTTTTGTCGTACTGCCCACCAAATCGCCGCCGGTTCGCCAGCGACAGCCCTTATCCACGCACCCATTTGGCGAAGCCGCGAAGGAAGGGGCGGCACGTTGTACGCCCAACGACCTGTTATCGACGGAAAATTGTCATCGCTTAGGTTGATTTTATCGATGCGGTTCAGATTAAAGGCATCCCAAGCGTTGGTTGGAACCTTGCGTTCGGATGAGCCTCCACTAGGATCGGCGTTGTCTGGCGGTACGTCCGAGTCGATACAGTACAGATCAAATGGATCGACGTATGGTCCCTCCTCCAACCAGCTACCTAATCGTCTCGGTCTAGCATAACGCCTTTGCGAGTCAAAAACACATAGCCACTCTGCCGGCGGTGGTTCTTCTTCCTCTGAAAATTTTCTGACCCCCTCAACTGTCGAGACGATGTGGGCAACTTGCCCGCGCTCATGCGGCAAAAGGCTTTGGGGACCCTGCTTCGCTTTGTCAATGACCTCCGAATACCATTTATCGGGATCTCTCGCCCTCTGAGCCCACGCCTCTAACGTGTTCCAAAGCGCAGTATGGTCGGAGTCTTTCGCATAGGAAATGGCCTTAACTCCTCTGTGGTTCCATTTAGAGGCCGCATCGTCCGCAGCACCCTCTTGAAAAGCATAGACTTGCCGTTCATTGATCTGTTTGTTTAGTCCTTCTAACAGATAGTGAACAGGAGGATCGTCTGCCGCGTAGCCGACGAAGACAACGACGTACCTGTCAATGATTTCTCGAAAGAAGGAAGTCGCCCACCCCTCCGAAAGATACGCCCGTCCAAATTGGGAACTAGACAGAACAAATCCATCGCCTTCAGCCCCTCGATAGTCAGAGGTAGCCTTGCCGTGAAGATGGACAATGCCGTCCATGTCTTCTGGCCGCGACGGATCAGGCAAGCGAGGTCGTTGCCACGACGAAAGGCCGCGGTCACAATCATCAAACAGACGATCAAAGTTGGTCGTTACGATGCGGACCAAACCGTCCTTAGTGGTTGCGAGGTCGAGGATTGTGCTATGGGCCATCAAATCCGGTTCATCACCCGGCCGCAGCGCGGAAGCCACCGCCGCTTCTATAACGTCCGTAGAAAATTCGCGCTCAAGCAGACCGAATATCCAGTCTGCGGAGATTACACCGGCAACACCGGTTCGGGTCTCAACGTTACGCGCTTCCTCAAGTAGCTTCCGGGCTGGGCTATCCGCTTGAACCCCGAGTGCCTCCATAACTTTTTCTGCCAAACCAAAGAAGCCCGGCAGCCCTGCCTTGGCCTGTGAGACCCCGGCCCCACAGAAGAAAACCACCCGGCCCTCATCGCGGGCGTGGAGCAGCTCATCTGGAATCGCTGGACCATTTTCAATAAACCGCATTTACGCTCCTCGCTGATGATTCAACCTTGACGCATCTTTACGCCGCCTCTAAAATTTGTCATTCGTTGTGTCAAAGTCAATGACATGTTTTTCGTCAATTCATTGGATACAAATTCATCACCTCTTTTATAACAAGGGGTTATGATGAAAAAGTTCATGACAATCAATCGGCCATACAAAGCGTCGCATCCTCATCTCACCTTCGCCCTCGACCTATCGCGCTTAGACCACAAGACTTGGGTCGCGCTCGGCGCGGCAGCGGCAAAATGCGCTCACATCGCCCATGCGCTGTTGGCCCCTGAAGTAGCGCAGAGCGTTCACCGGCTGTATCTGGCAAAGGGCGCGTTGGCCACCACGGCCATTGAGGGCAATACGCTGTCCGAAGAAGAGGTCACAGGGTTGCTGGCAGGCTCGTTCAGACTGCCGCCATCGCGGGAGTACCTCGGCCAAGAAATCGAAAACATCGTCAATGCCTGTAACGCACTGACCAAAGAGATTGCCAAGAGCGACACCCAGCCAATTACGGTCGCTATCATCAAAGAGATGAATCGAGCCGTGCTAAACGAACTTGAAGTTGAAGACCACGTCGCGCTCGGGGAAATCCGCACCACAGAGGTAGGCGTCGGGGGGTACAAATGCCCGCCGCATCGGGATTGCGCCTTCCTGCTAAATCGCCTGTGCAACACGTTGAACCAATTTCCGCACACTGAGGACAACCCCATCGCCTATGCGATCCTGAAGGCCATTTTCGCGCACCTCTATCTGGCTTGGATCCATCCCTTTGGCGATGGCAACGGCCGCACGGCGCGATTGCTGGAGTTTTACATCCTAGTTGGTGCTGGCCTACCGCAGCCAGCCTGCCACCTATTGAGCAATCACTACAACCAAACGCAGTCGGAATATTACCGCCAGTTAGACCGCGCTCGCCAAACAGACGACGGCGGCGTGCGCTTCATCAGTTATGCCGTTGCGGGCTTGATGGACGGCCTAGGCGAACAAATCGACCTGATTCGCGAGCATCAGTGGGATGTCGCATGGGTCAACTACGTACACGAGACCTTCCGCACGGTCTCAGGCTCTGCGGCGAGCCGCCAACGGAGCCCTGTGCGAAGATTGGGCCTTACTCAGACCCTAGCGGCAAGCCGCCAACGGACGCTGGCGTTGAGCCTATCTCGCACGGAGGCACCCGTCCGCATCGCCGCTATTCCCACCCTAGATGCCGATTTAGGCCGCGCTTATGCAACCGTCACGAGCCGCACGCTGCATCGCGACATCAAGGCTCTAATCGATCTAGGGCTTGTGGTATGTGAAGATGGAAAGGTGCGGGCCTGCCGCGAGCGTCTGTTGGCGTTCCTACCTTGGCGCAACCCAGCCACGGTCTGATGGCTAGCTATGCGTTTGCGGATTGGACCGGTCGGTCGGCAATCGGCAGGTGAATGAGCGCGGCCGCTACGCCGAGGGCGATCGCCAGCCACCAGACCGGATCGTACGACCCGGTCGCGTCGTAGAGCCGGCCAGCCAGCCAGACGCCCAAGAAACTGCCGGCCTGATGGCTGAAAAAGACGATGCCGTACAGCGTTGACAGGTAGCGCGCCCCGAATATCTGCGCCACAGTCCCGCTGGTCAGCGGCACGGTGGCCAGCCACAAGAAGCCGATTAGGCCGCCGAAGATCAGGGCGGAAAAGCGGGTCAGGGGAAAGAAGAGGAACAAGCCGATCACTGCGGCGCGGCTGAAGTAGAGCGCACTCAACAGGTATTTCTTGCGGTAGCGGTCGCCCAGCCAGCCGAACAAAGACGAGCCGAAAATGTTGCACAAGCCAATCAGGGACAAGGCCGTGGCCCCAATCATGCGCGACAGGCCGCTGTCGGTGAGGAACGAAGGCAGGTGCGTGGCGATAAAGGCGACGTGGAAGCCGCAGACGAAAAACCCCGCGTTGAGCAGCCAATAGCCCGAATGGCCCCGTGCCCGCACCAGCACTTGCAGCAGCGTACCCTCTCCGTGCGACTGGGCCGCGGGCACCCTGGACCGGCGCGGAAAGCCAAAGGCCAACAGCGCGATCCAGCCGATTAGGGCCGCGCTGGCCGCAAAGGACGCCTGCCAACCCGAGTGAACCGTCACCCACTGCACCCCGGGCACTAAGGCGAAGGTCCCAAACGACCCGGCCGCGGTGACGATGCCAAACGCCGTGCTGCGGTTTGCGGGATGGACGACGCGGGCGACAGCCCCCAGCACGACCACATACGTCGTGCAGCCGAGCCCCAGCCCGATGATCAGGCCCAGCGTCAGATACAGGCTGACCGGGCCGCTGCTCGCCGGCACCAGCAGGCACCCGGCCGCGTAGAGCAGCGCGCCTCCCAACACGACCCACCGCGCGCCATAGCGGTCGGCGATCATCCCGAACAGGGGGAGGCCAAAGACCAGGTTTTGCAGCGCGATGGCCAAGCTGAACACTTCGCGCCCCAAACCCAAGCCGTCGCTCAGCGGCTGGAGAAAGAGGCCAAACGACTGGCGAATCCCCATGCTGGCGAGGACCGTCAGAGCGCTGAAGAGCACGATGATCGTCGTCTGGCGGTGGGGGGTGGGCATGAGGCGATGCAGGCTGGGTGGATTGATGGGGTTGGGTAGTATAGCTTCTCGTCGCGCCCTGAGCAATCGCCTGTCGGGGACGGCCTGTCGGGGACAGCACAGGGGCCGTCCCATACATTGAGATAGCTTCTCGTCGCGCCCTGAGCAATCGCCCGTCGGGGACAGCCTGTCGGAGACGGCACAGGGGCCGTCCCATACATTGAGATAGCTTCTCGTCGCGTCCTGAGCAATCGCCCGTCGGGGACGGCCCCTGTGCCGTCCCATACGATGCGGTGCCGTTGCGCACCCATGGCCATATCCATACACTGCACTAAAGCACAGCATCTGCGAGGAGATAACCGTGAAAAACATTACCGTATCGGTAGATGAAGAAACCCATCGGCTCGCCCGCGTTCGGGCGGCGGAGTTGGGCACATCCGTGTCGGCACTCATCCGGGGCTACCTCAAAACCCTCGCCCGCAAGCGACCCGACCAAACGGCGACACGGTTGGGTTTTATGGCCGGACAGATCGAAGTCCCCGACGATTTCGACAGCATGGGCGAGCCGGAGATCGAAAAGATGTTCGGGGCCTTCTAGGAGAAATCAACATGACCGCGACCGCCCAAGAAGTCTTTACCGAAACCGTTCGTGCCCTACCACCGAGCGAACAGTTTCGTCTCGCAGCACTCATCTTACAGGAGTTGGTACAATCCGAAGTGGTTGTTGTGGAACGAAGTGACACTTGGAGCGAACAAGATCAAAGCGACTTAACCTCTTTTTCCTTGCAGTATGCGGCGAAACTCTACCCGGATTCGCCGTAGCTTATCCACGCAAAACCTCAAAGGAGCAAACCGCAATGACCGCACGAGAACGACCCGTCGTCCTAGTCTCGCTCACCGGCGACGAAGCCATCAAGCTCTACGACCTCGACCCCCAATCGGGCGCGTTGGCCCTGCGCGCCACCAGCCCGGCGCACGGCCCTTCGGGCGCACTCTTTTTGCACCCGACGCGCCCGGTGCTCTACGACGCCCACGTCGAGGCCGCGACCCTCGCCAGCTTCCACCTCGACGCTGCGTCCGGGGCGTTGACCCTGATCAACAAGGTCGATACCGGCCTCGAAACCCCGGCTCACCTGATCACCGACCGCGCCGGCCGCTTTCTCCTCACTGCGTATTACACCGGCGGCGGCATCACAGTCCACCGCCTCGACGCCGACGGCGCCATCGGCGACCTCGTCCAGCACATCGACACCGGCCCCAAGGCCCACGCCGTCTTGCTGACCGAGGACGAGCGCTTTGTCTTTGTGCCCCACGTCTGCCCCAACAACAAGACCAGCCAGTTCCGCTTCGACGCCCGCACCGGCCAACTCGCGCCCAACGATCCGGCCGAACTGGCCCCGCCGGCCGGCGAGCCCGGCCCCCGGCACATAACCTTCCGTCCCCTCGGCGACGTCGCGTATATCGTCAACGAGCAGGGCAACACCGTAACCGCCCACCGCTTCGACCCCGAGCGCGGCACCCTGTCCATCTTCCAAGACGTCTCGACCCTGCCCTCAGACTACGCCGCTGGCGGGAATACCGCCCACGTCGAAGTTCACCCCAATGGCCAGTGGTGCTACGCATCCAATCGCGGCCACGACAGCATCGTCGGCTACCACCTCAACGCCGAGGGCGCGCTCAGCCCGTTTGGGCACTATCCAGTGCCGGCCAGCCCGCGCTCGTTCAACATCGACCCGACCGGCGCGTACCTGTACTGCGCGGGAGAAGCGGCCGACCGCATGACCTGTTATCGAATCGATGCGGCCAGCGGCGCGCTCCAAGCCATGGCCGATTACGAAGTGGGCCAGCAGCCGTTTTGGGTGATGGAGACGACGCTTTAGGCCAGCCCAAGGGCCTCGTCAATGTCCTGCTGATAGGCCCGCGCGGCCCCGCTCAGGACCTCTGCCATGGACAGCGAGCGGCCGGCGCAAGCCGACTCATAAGCGCCCACAATCGCCGCGACGGCCTGCATCCCGCCTAGGCCATCTACTTCGGGCTGGCCGCCGGTGAGGATGGCGCGGGCAAAATCGTAGTACTCGATGGCCAAGTGCCGGGAGTCGATTTCGTAGAAGGAGGTTGCCGACGGGTCGTATTCGACGCCAGCGGCCCCGAAGAGACGCTCGGTGATCTCGTCGAGGTGAAAATCCGGCAAGAGTGCGAGGATTTCGCGGCCTTTTAGCTCTTGGCCTTCCAAGCGCAGCACGACCGGCCGGCCATTGCGGTCGCCTGGGGAATAGAGCGCTCCCCAGCGGCCGTGGACGCTGCGCTCCCAGCCCCGGCCGCCGCGCCCCGCCACCAGCACCAAGTGCGCCAGCGCCCCGGACTGCATCCTGTAGAGCGCGACGACCGAATCCTCGCCCGTGGCCTCTACGGTATCGGGATAGGTCTTGACCCGCTCGCGGTAGGATTCGAGGGGGTGATCGGCGTGGCCTTCGGGCTTGCGCCGCACCGGCTCGACGATGAAGCCGCCGCCAAAGACGTGTGCGTACTCCCCCATGTAATACTGGATGATGTCGCCGTAGTGGACGCCCATGTCCAAACCAATCGCGCCCTTTTCCTTGAGATGACGCCAAGGCGTGATGGCCATGGTATCGCCGCCGCCGGCCGAGGTCTGCACCATCAAAAAGGGATCGCCGAGCAGGCCGGACTCGACGATGGCGCGCGCCAAGCGATTGGGCGGGTCGCGGCGGTAGTTTTCGGCCGTGGCCAGCACCACCCCGCCGGTGTGGGCAGCGTCGATCATGGCTTGGCAGGCGCGGATGGTAATGCCGAGGGGCTTTTCCACCAGCGCGTGCTTGCCCGCCAACAGGGCCGGCACGGCCACTTGGTGGTGCATGGAGACGTCGGTAACTACGTCGATGGCCAAGATGTCATCGCGGTTGAGCACTGCGTCCATATCGGTAAAGACCAGCGGCGCGCGCCCGAAGAGCCGCTGCACCTCGCGGGCGGCAAACTCGGCGTTTTCCCGGCGCACGTCGCAGACGGCCATCAATTCGACATTGCCGATGCCGCTGTCTTCCAACACCTTATAGGCCATGATATGGCGATGACCCATGCCGCCGCAGCCGACGACGCAAAGCGATACTTTTTCCATAATAGGTTCTCCTGTTAGGTAGCGGAAGGTTGGGCGCGGCGTGGGGCATTGTCAAGGGGCAGGCAAAACGCGGGAGGAGCATTTTGCCAAAGCGTTCTCCACCAGCGATAAAGGGATGTACGCCCAAGGCGCTGATCGTCGGGCTGGTCGGTGCCCTGTGCATCGGCCTCGGCTCGACCTACAACGACATGATCGTCAAAGGCTCGGGGCTGGCGGTGTGGAACCTGACCCCCGCGGCGATTTTTCTCTTTTTTGTACTGGTCGTCTTCTTCAACCCGCTCTTAAAGCGGCTGCATCCACGCCTGCCCTTGCAGCGCGGCGAATTGGCCGTGGCCTTCTTCCTTTTCCTACTGGCCAACACCCTGTCGAGCCGCGGCCTGCCCGCGCAACTCCTGCCGGTCATCACGGGGGCCTATTATTACGCCACGCCGGAAAACGGTTGGGCCGAGATCGTCCAGCCCTATATGCCCGACTGGCCAGTGCCCCACAACCGCGACGCCATCTGGGGCTTTTACGAGGGCGACCCCACCGGGTCTGTGCCGTGGGCACTTTGGGCCGCGCCGCTGCTGTATTGGGCGGTCTTTGGCTTGGCCCTCTTTCTGGCGATGGTCTGCTTAATGGTGATCGTGCGGCGGCAATGGGTAGAGCACGAGCGGCTGGCCTATCCCATGGTCCAGCTCCCGTTGGCTATGATCGCCGACGGTCGCCAGCGGCTCGGGCGCAGCGGGTTGATGTGGCTGGGGTTTGCCATCCCGTTTGTCCTCGGCTCGATCAATGCCTTGCACAACTACTTCCCAGTCGTTCCTACCGTCAGCGTGTCGCTCGACGGCTTGTCGGCGTTCCGCGGCGCAGTGTCGCTGAGCCTGTACCTGAGCCTGTCCATGGTGGGCTTTTCCTATTTCGTGCCGCAGAACATCGCCTTGGGCTTGGTCTTTTTTCACATCGTAAATGTGGTGCAGCGCGGGTTGTTGGGGATGCTCGCTTGGGGGGGCAAAGACGAGAGCATGGGCGCGTACAGCCAGTACACCGATCCGATCATCATCCACCAATCCATGGGCGGCATGATCGTCTTGGTGGCGGGGTCTTTGTGGGTGGGCCGACGCCACCTCGGGAACGTGCTGCGCAAGGCTTTGGGCCGCGCCCCCGAGGTAAAAGACGCCGACGAAATCGCCTCTTATCGCGTGGCCGTGGGAGGGGCCGTAGCCAGCTTTGTGGTGATGGGCGTCTGGCTGTGGCAATCCGGCATTCCGCTGGTATTTGTCCCGCTGTTGCTGTTGGGCGCGTTTGTCGGGTTTATGACCATCGCCCGCGTCGTCGCGCAGGGCGGGGTGGCGGCGATGTTCCCGCCGACCAACGGGCCGGACTTCGTCGTCGCCAATGTCGGCGGCTCCTCGTTGGGCAGCAAGGGCATGGCCGGCATGGCCCTGAGCTATGCTTGGAGCGTGGACACCTTGATCTTGCTGATGAGCGCGTGTGCCAATGGCCTAAAGTTGGTCGCGGAAATCAACCTGCCCCAGCGCCGCCGCCTCTTTGGCGCCACCATGGCCGTGATCGTCCTGACGCTGGGCTGCGTCGTCGCCCTAACCCTCTATCTAGGCTATCAGTACGGGGCCATTAACTTGTCGCGATTTTACTTTGACAACGTCGCGCAATACCCCTATCGCTTCATGGAAAAGAGCATCCTCAATCCACTCGCGCCGCGCCCGAGTACGTGGATGCACATCGGCGTTGGCGCGGCGATCATGGGCGGGTTGATGGCGGCTCAGTATCGGTTTTTGTGGTGGCCCTTCCACTCGCTGGGGTTTCCCATTAGCTGCGTCTTTGGCAAGATGTGGTTCAGCGTGTTTATCGCTTGGCTCCTCAAGAGCGCGGTGCTCAAATACGGCGGGCTGACCCTACTGAACCGCCTCAAGCCCTTCTTCTTAGGCTTGGTCTTGGGCGAGGCCGTAGTGGCCGGGGCTTGGGTGCTCATCGACTACGCCACCGGCATGCAAAACAATCATCTGGGCGGAATTGTCTTTCAGTAGCAGCCGGAGAGGCCCCACTTGAACGGAGCCGTTGAACCGGCTATCTTATCCACGCCATGATGACGCCCGACCAACGCTACTTCTTCGACTTGACCGGCTACCTCCACCTGCGAGGCGTACTCAGCGCAGCCGAGCTCGCGCCCGCTCAAGCGGCGGCCGACCGCTACATCACCATGCCGCCCGAAGCGTGGCCCCCCGAATTCGGCGCGGACCTCACGCGCCGCGACCTCACCCCCTATCAGCACGGCTTTGCCTTTGACAAAAGCCTCGAAGTGCTCACCCGGCATCCGGCAACTTGGCCGATTCTCATGGAACTCACCGACCGCCGGCCGCGCTTCAACGGCGGCACCTTGGGCTACAACCGCCACGGCCACCGCTTCCACCGCTTGCACGCCGGGTGGCAGCCCTCCAAGCGGCCCGATGTGCGGCGTTATTACGCGGAGGACAGCCTAGTCCGCTGCACGGACTTTATTTTCTTTTTTTACTTGAGCGATGTGTTCCCCGGCGACGGCGGCCTCATCGTCTTGCCCGGCTCGCACAAGGCCCACTTCGACCGGCCCCCAGGGATGTTTTACCCCGGGGCCGAAGGCGACACCGACTATATTGCCGACACCGCGCCCCCGGGCGTCCACAATGTCTGCGCCCGCGCCGGCGATGTCGTCGTCATGCCCGAGCACCTCATGCACGGCGCGCTCACTTGGAAACCCCGCGACCGCGACCGCCGCTTCCTCATCCTGCGCTACAACGTCCAGCACATGCTCACCGGCCAGCGCCGCCCCTTTCCCGAGGCCATTCGCCAACGGCTCGACCCGGAGACGATTGACCTGCTCGAATTGGCCCCGTACTACGAATACAAAGCCATCGTCAAAAAGCGCGAAAACATCGCCTAGCCCGGGGCTGCGTCGGGGGCCTTCATTGTGTATAGGCGAAGCAAACCTTTCGACTTCCGCGCCCGCGTCCCGGTCTTCGACGCCAACTAATCAGCCAAGAATACTCGGCAGACTGGTTCCACAACGTGCATTGGACTTGGATTTGGTGGGCGGCCATGAACATCAAGACGATGCTCGACAATGGCTCATGGCAAGAGCGATTGGATCGCCGAGAAGAAGTCCTCCAGGCAGTCCTGCTCTGAGTGAGCGGGGCCGCTGCCCACCCAAACCCCACTTACAGGACCGTGGACATGGATTACTATGATTATTATGAGTACTATGATTTCTACATATCCCCCGCACTCCTCTTGGCTGCTCTGTTCATCTACCTCAAGCTGACGAATCGCGTCAATTGGTCTTGGTTGTGGGTTACTAGTCCCCTGTGGATTCCCATTGGCATAATCGTTGCCATTTGTTTAATCGCAATCCTTGTAATTCTTGTGGTTGCAACAAAAAAAGGATTGTTGTATTGAATTGGTTGCACACCTACCAACCGGCTTGGGACCCAATCTACGGCTTTGCCGATGAGCGCGGCCTCGCGGTCTTGGCGCACACGGGCGGCGAGCCAACGGCCACACCCGCCCTGCTCAAGCTGTAAGACGCAAAAAGCCCGCCTGCCACCGGGGCAAGCGGGCTTTGCAAACGGTACGGAACCGGGTCTTACTGCTGGTACTGATGCTTAATCCGGCCCCAGCTCTGCGCTTCGACCGAGGTCGCCTCGCCCCAATCAATGGAGTCGTCCATGGGGGAGATGAGCAGGTCCTGCGAAGAGTGACAACAGTGCGTCGGGGTCGTCGCCCACATGCCAACGCGGTTGTCGGCATCGCCGGCGCTGTCATCGACGTCGCTGACGAAAATCGAAAAGCCGATCACCTCGTTTTCCGTCAGGTCGTGCTCAATCACCTGATCTTCGGTGATGTTCTCTTCGGTCGGCTTGGGATACGAATCAATGGCGATGGTGCGGAACTCGTAGATGTACGTGCTCTCGCCGTACTCCTCGCCCTCAAAGCTATAGGTGCAGTGGTACCAACGGCTGCCGTTGGACAGCAGCGTCGGGTTTTCAACGTCGGCAGAACTGACCGCAGCCGTTTGCAGGCCCGGGCCGAAATTGCCGTTGAGCGGCGGGAACGCGAATGAGTACTTGTGGTGGGTCACCACGTCTTCGGGCTTGGGCAAGTAGTCGTGGCGCGGGTTGAACTCGATCTCAATGCTGTCGTCCCACCAGTAGGAGCCTAAGTCTTGGCGGGTAATCGTGTGCTTGTTGTCGTACACCCGCGTGGTCACGTACAGCTCGTTGCGCGAGTCGTTCCAGCCCAAGAGGTGGCGGATCTGCATAGAAGCCGGATCTAGGCCGCCGCGCGCCACGTCGTCGCCAGCAAAGCCATGCACCGAAAAGAGCCTTGAACTGGGAATGGCGTACGTATCGAGCGGCACCGCCGACCAATCGTCGTCAAATCCGTCGATGGTCGGGACATGGGTATCGGGGAACTGCACGGCGAAGAAGAGCTCGCCCGGGGGCTCGTGCGCCTCAACGTTTTCTAGGCCAAAGGCCAACAAGGCCATTGCCGTCAGGGCACAGGTGAAAAGACGCTTCATGGCTACCTCCTTGGGTAGGTGGATGATGAACGAGGGGTTGCAAATGTAGTCAAATGACCCGCCAAATACAACTATTCTTCCTTGCAGCAATGATCGAAGCCATTGGGAGACCTATTGGCAAAAATCTAGCTCGTCCGGTTGCTTATGGCAGGCCGCGCCCGGATAATAGCGATTGATCGGCCCGGTCATTGCATCTTGATTGAGTATTGTTAATTTTTGTCGCATGGCAACGAGAAAAGATACCGACGTGAATGATTGTTTTTACTAAATTTATGAGAGATAGATTTACCCTCGCCGCATTTGAGTGGATCACCCGGTTGCGGCGCGACCCCTTCGCGCTGCTCATCGCCTGCATCGCCGGGCTGGGCACTGCCCACATCCTCGTCCGCACCGCCACCTACGGCCTAGCAGCTACCCGGGACTCCTCAATTGTCCTATCTACGGCCATGAACGTCCTCGCCGGAGAGGGCTGGCGGGATTTCTCGGGCTTTTCAATAATAGGATGGCCGCCCCTGTTCCCCCTGCTGCTGATGGCCGGCGGTTGGGTTGGCATCGAGCCGGTAGCGATGGGTCGGTTCGTCAACGCCATCGCCTTTGGGCTGACCATCCTCGCCGCCGGGTGCTGGCTACGCTCGAATCTCCGGTCGCAGTGGCTGGCACTGGCCGCGACTGCGACCATCGCGGCTTCCCTGCCCCTGAGCGAACTCGCATCGCGCTTCTTGACTGAGCCGCTCTTCTGCTTGTTTGCGCTCCTCGCCTTGACCCAATTAGCAGCCTTCCTCCACCGGCGGACAGACGCATCCCTGTGGTGGGCGGCGGCTTGCACTGCGCTGGCCGGGCTGACCCGCTGGCCAGGCGTGGTGCTGATCGGCACCGGCGTCCTCGTGCTGTGGCCCCGCGCCCGGCGAAAGCAAATCCTCGTTTTTGGTGCGGTCTCGTCCCTGCCCATGCTGGCGGTAATGGTACGCAATTGGGTGGTCGCCGGGGACCTGACCCGGGCAACGGGAGAAAGGGATGTGATCTCGCGGCAGTCCCTATCCGATGGGCTGCGCCAGATCGTCGAGGTGTTCCGCGAGTGGGTCGTCCCCCCGAACGCGCCGGATGGGGTCGCGTATTTGCTGTGGCTGGTGGTCGGGTTGGTCGGGCTAGCCGGCGCCGCGGTCGTCCTTCGCGGTCGTCGGCCGGACTCAGAGGCCGCAGCGGTGCATTTTCATTTGGGGCCGGCGATCCCTTTTGGGGTATTCGCCTTGATCTACTTCGTATTCATCGTCGCGGTCGCGCCCTTTACGGTTGCTCAGGCCATCGACACCCGCTACCTGCTGCCGATATACGTGCCGTTGCTGCTGCTGGCGGCGTTGCTGCTGGATCGGTTCCTGTCCATTGAGGCAGCGAGCCGGAGGGCCGCTGTCCGCTGCGGTCTCGCGTCCCTCGTCGTGCTGGGGGCTCTCGTCCACGGCGGTTTCTCGGCGCACAGGCACCTCCGCATTACCGCCAAAGCATGGAGAGCCGGGTTCAAAAGCTGGACGTTCAATGGCTCCTATTGGGAACCTTCCGAGACCCTGAATTACATCAGGACCCACCTTAACGAGGGCCCGGTTTACAGCAACAATCCTTATCTTACTTGGTTTTGGGATAAGACCGCCGCCCCGGGAAAGCACCAGTATCTCCCGCTGGTCAGGATTCACAAGTTGATGCCACTCATAATGCGATGGCCCGACGGCACGCATATCGTTTGGCTCCAGAATGAAAAATTTTACTACTACGACGAGCTGGATGTCCGCTGCCTGCCCGGCGTGGAAACTGTGGCCGAGCTGTCCGATGGCGTGGTGTTCCGCGTAACGGCGGCGGCCGAGCCTTTCGATGTGGAAAGGCATCGCGCCCGGAAGCAACGCTACTTAGCCCAACTCCTCGAACAGGTTGGCGAGCGGGTGGTCCGCTCGGACTGGGACGTGTATCGCAACGGACGCAAGCTGACGTACCTCAAAAAGCCGTGTGTCCCCGCGGACACGCAGGGGAAGTTCGTTTTGCGCGTCATCCCGGCCGACCCGAAAGACCTTTCCAGCTCCCGCAAGCGGTACGGCTATGACAATCTCGGCTTCTATTTCGACCGGCGCGGCATGCTAACCTCAAAATACTTCGCGTCATCAGTCGTTAGCACAGATGACAATCTCGGCTTCTATTTCGACCGGCGCGGCATGCTAACCTCAAAATACTTCGCGTCATCAGTCGTTAGCACAGATGACAATCTCGGCTTCTATTTCGACCGGCACGGCGTCCGGCGCGACGATCAGTGTATCGCTATCGCGCATCTGCCCGATTACCCTGTCGCCCGCATCCGGGTCGGTCAGCGAATTTCCAACGAGAACCGCACGGTTTGGGAAGTAGAGTTTGCGCCGGGCCGGTGATTGAAACATCTAAGGATAACGACGTAAGTGATTGTTGTGAATAAAATGAGGAAATTGGTTGCCGGCTCCACGGAGAAGTGGATAGCCAAGTTCCGGCACGACCGCTTCGCGCTGCTCATCGCCTTGCTCTCCGTGCTGGGCACCGTGCACATCCTCGTCCGCACCGCCACCTATGGCCCCGCGGTCGGCTCCGATTCCACAGTTTTCTTGTCCACCGCCATGAACTTCCTCGCGGGAGAAGGCTGGCGAGATTTCAGGGACCTCCCGCTGTTGTATTGGCCGCCCTTGTTCCCCCTGCTGCTGGCGGCCTCAGGTTGGGTTGGCATTGAGCCGCTGGCGGCAGGGCGGTGGATCAACGCCATGGCCTTCGGGTTAACCATCCTCGTCGCGGGGGGTTGGCTGCGCTCGCATCTCCGGGCGCGCTGGCTGGCACTGGCCGCCACTGCAATCATTGCGGCCTCCCTGCCCTTGAACGATCTCGCGTCGAGCCTCATGACCGACTCCCTCTTCTGCTTGTTCGTGCTTCTCGCCTTGATTCAGTTGGAGTCTTTCCTACATCGCGGCGGGCGGACGTCCCTGCTGTGGGGCGCGGTTTACACCGCGCTGGCCACGCTGACCCGCTGGCCGGGCGTGGCCCTAATCGGCACCGGCGTCCTGCTGCTACCCCTCGCCCGATGGAAGCAAACCTTCGTCTTTGGCGCGGTCTCGTCCCTGCCCTTGCTGGCGGTATTGGCGCGCAATTGGGCTATTACCGGAGACCTGACCCAGGCAACGGGAGAAAGGAAAATTTTCTCACGGTCCCTATTCGCTGAGTTGCACCCGACTGTCGATGTATTCCGCGAGTGGGTCGTTCCCCCGAACGCGCCGGAAGGGCTCGCGTATCTGCTGGGGCTCGCGGTCGTGGCGGTCGGGCTGGCCGGCGCGGCGGTCATCCTGCACGCTCGCCGAATGCACCGCGCCGCCTCCGAGCCTGCGCTGGCGTATGTCTGCTTGGGGCCGGTGCTCCTTTTCGGGGGATTCGCCTTGATTTACCTCGCATTCATCCTCGCGGTCGTGCCCTTCCTGATTTTCGAGAAAATCCAAAGCCGCTTCCTGCTGCCGATGTACGTGCCGCTGCTGTTGACGGCGGTGGTGCTGCTGGACCGCTTCCTGTCCATCGAGGCAACGGGCTGGATGGCTGCCGGCCGCCGCTATGGGCTGGCGGCCCTCGTCGTGCTCGCCACCCTCGCCCACGTCGGCTACTCGGCGCGCGAAAACCGCTGGCGTACCGCCCAAGCATGGGACGGTGCCGGGTACAACCACAACCCAGACACGTTCAACACCGCCTATTGGCACTGGGCTGAGACCCTGAATTACCTCCGGGAGAATCCCATCAAGGGCAGGATCTATAGCAACAGAGCGAGCCTTCTCTGGTTTGCGGATAGGACCACCGCTCCGGGAAAGCACCAAAGGACCATGATGTGGTGGCCCGAAATCGAGGCCGGGGCGCATATCGTTTGGCTTGACAAATTCTATAAACGATATATAAAAGCCTACGACGACACAGACCTCCGGGTCCTGTCCGGCATGGAAATCGTGGCCGAACTGGCCGACGGCACGGTCTTCCGCCGCACGGCCGCCGAACCCTTTGAGGCGGGCCGGCATCGCGCCCGCAAGCAACGCTACGTGAACCAACTCATCCACCAGGCCGACGAGCAGGTGCGCCGCGCCGGCTGGCACGTGTATCGCACGGGACGCCGGCTGACCTACCGCAAAAAGCCGTGCGTTCCCGCCGATGTGCAGGCCAAGTTCGTCCTGCACATCGTCCCTGTCGACCGGGCCGACCTGCCAGCCAAGCGCAAGCGGTACGGCTTTGACAACCTCGACTTCTCTTTCGACTGGCGCGGCGAGCGCGTTGACGACGAGTGTATCGCGATCGTCCGCCTCCCCGCCTACGCCATTGACCGCATCTGGCTCGGCCAGTGGATTTCCGCCGAAGACCGCACCCTCTGGGAAGCAGAGTTTGCGCCAAGCCGGTGATATTGTTCTTACTGAATTTATTGGGAGGAGGTGCTCCGCCATGGAGTGGATGACCCGGTTCGGGCGCGACCACTCCACGCTGCTCCTCGTCGGCATCGCCGGGCTGGGCACCGCCCACATCCTCGTCCGCACCGCCACCTACGGCGCGGCCATCGGCGAGGACTCCACATATTTCCTGTCCACCGCCATGAACTTCCTCGCGGGAGAAGGCTGGCGAGATTTCAGGGACCTCCCGCTGTTGCATTGGCCGCCGTTGTTCCCCCTGCTGCTGGCGGCCTTTGGTTGGGTCGGCATTGAGCCGCTGGTGGCAGGGCGGTGGATCAACGCCACCGCCTTTGGGCTGACCATCCTCGCCGCGGGCGACTATCTGCGCTCGAATCTTAGGTCGCGGTGGCTGGGGTTGGCCGCCACCGCGACCATCGCGGCTTCTCTGCCCTTGAGCCATTGCGCGTCGAGCTTCTTTACGGAGCCTCTTTTCGTCCTGTTGACGCTGCTCGCCTTGATTCAATTGGCGTCCTTCCTCACCGAGCGGACGGTCGCGCCCTTGTGGTGGGCGGCGATTTTTACCGCGCTGACCGCGCTGACCCGCTATCCGGGCGTGGCCCTAATCGGCACCGGCGTCCTGCTGCTACCCCTCGCCCGATGGAAGCAAACCTTCGTCTTTGGCGCGGTCTCGTCCCTGCCCTTGCTGGCGGTATTGGCGCGCAATTGGGCTATTGCCGGAGACCTGACCCGAGCAACAGGGAGCAGAAGAACTTCGGGGCAGTCCCTATCCGCTGGGCTGCACCAGACTGTCGATGTATTCCGCGAGTGGGTCGTCCCCCCGAACGCGCCGGAAGGGCTCGCGTATCTGCTGGGGCTCGCGGTCGTAGCGGTCGGGCTGGCCGGCGCGGCGGTCATCCTGCACGCTCGCCGAATGCACCGCACCGCCCCTGAGGCCGCGCTGGCGTATGTCCGCTTGGGGCCGGTGCTCCCTTTCGGGGGGTTCGCCTTGATTTACCTCGCATTCATCGTCGCGGTCGTGCCCTTCACGATTCCTCAGAGCATCGTCAGCCGCTTCCTACTGCCGATGTACGTGCCGCTGCTGTTGACGGCGGTGGTGCTGCTGGACCGATTCCTGTCCATTGAGGCAACGGGCTGGATGGCTGCTAGCCGCTATGGGCTGGCGGCCCTCGTCGTGCTCGCCACCCTCGCTCACGTCGGCTACTCGGCGCGCGAAAACCGCCGGCGTACCGCCCAAGCATGGGACGCCGGGTACACAGACTGGTCGTTCAACGCCGCCTATTGGCACCAGTCCGAGACCCTGAATTACCTCCGGGAGAACCCCATCAAGGGCAGGATCTATAGCAACAGAGCGGACCTTCTCTGGTTTGCGGATAAGACCGCCGCTCCGGGAAAGTACCAAAAGCGCCTGATACGGTGGACCGAAATCGAGGCCGAGGCGTATATCGTTTGGCTTGACAGGTTCCATAAGCGCTATCGAAAAACCCACGACGACACGGACCTCCGGGTCCTGTCCGGCATGGAAATCGTGGCCGAACTGGCCGACGGCACGGTCTTCCGCCGCATGGAGGCCGAACCGTTCGATGCGAACCGGCATCGCGCCCGCAAACAACGCTACGTGAACCAACTCATCCACCAGGCCGACGAGCAGGTGCGCCGCGCTGGCTGGCACGTGTATCGCACGGGACGCCGGCTGACCTACCGCAAAAAGCCATGCGTTCCCGCCGACGTGCAGGCCAAGTTCGTCCTGCACGTCGTCCCCGTCGGTCGGGCCGACCTGCCCGCTGACCGCAAACAGCACGGCTTTGACAACCTCGACTTCTATTTCGACTGGCGCGGCGAGCGCGTTGACGACGAGTGTATCGCTATCGTCCGCCTCCCCGCCTACGCCATTGACCGCATCCGGCTCGGCCAGTGGATTTCCGCCGAAGACCGCACCCTCTGGGAAGCAGAGTTTGCGCCAAGCCGGTGATATTGTGCTTGCTGAATTTATCGGGAGGAGGTCCTCCGCCATGGAGTGGATGACCCGGTTCGGGCGCGACCCCTCCACGCTGCTCCTCGTCGGCATCGCCGGGCTGGGCACCGCCCACATCCTCGTCCGCACCGCCACCTACGGCGCGGCGATCTCCTATGACTCTGCAATTTTCCTGTCCACGGCCCTGAACCTCCTCGCCGGCGAGGGCTGGCGGGATTTCATGGGCAGACCGCTGGTGGAATGGCCACCGTTGTTCCCCCTGCTGCTGGCGGCTTTCGGTTGGGTCGGCATTGAGCCGCTGGCGGCGGGTCGGTGGATCAACGCCACCGCCTTTGGGCTGACCATCCTCGCCGCAGGGTGCTATCTGCGCTCGCATCTCCAGGCGCGATGGCTCGTGCTGGCCGCCACCGCGACCCTCGCGGCTTCTCTGCCCTTGAGCCATTTAGCGTCGCGCTTCTTGACCGACTCCCTCTTCGTCCTGTTGACGCTCCTCGCCTTGGTTCAATTGGGGTCTTTCCTGCATGGCGGCGGAAGGACGCCGCTGCTGTGGGGCGCGGTTTGCACCGCGCTGGCCGCGCTGACCCGCTATCCGGGCGTAGTGCTGATCGGCACTGGTGTCCTCCTGCTGCTGGTGCGGCGCACCCCACCGCTGGCCACCCGGTTGAAAGACGCCAGCGTGTTTGGGGCCACCGCATCCTTGCCCCTCGCGGGGGTGCTGACGCGCAACTGGGCTATCGCCGGAACCCCGACCGGGCCGAGAAGCGGGTCCGGGCAGTCCCCGGCCGAGGGGCTGAGCCGAGTGGTGGAGGTATTCCGGGAGTGGTTGATTCCCCCGAATTCGCTAGACGGGTTGGGGCCACTCCTGTGGATAACGGCCGGGCTGGTCGTCGTTGTGTCTGGTCTCGGCTTAGGCTATAGGCGGGAAGGGCGGATGGGCGAGAATAAGGGCAAGGATCGTTTCGGGTTGGGGCCGGTGCTCCCATTCGGGGGGTTCGCCCTAGCTTACC
The DNA here is from genome assembly GCA_965242865.1 of Candidatus Latescibacterota bacterium. Lineage (GTDB taxonomy): Bacteria > Latescibacterota > UBA2968 > UBA8231 > UBA8231. Next base: position 54,861 of record CBDETK010000013.1, on the reverse strand, counting down.
TCGGATTCATGGTCGCCATCGTGCCGCTCGTGATCCCCGTTGAGATTCCCGCTCGTTACCTGCTGCCGGTGTATGTGCCGCTGCTGTTGGTCGCGGTGGTGCTGCTGGACCGGCTGCTGTCCAGCGAGGCGGTGGGTCGGAGGGCTGCTGTCCGCTACGGTCTGACGGCGCTCGTCTTGCTGGCAGCCCTCGCCCACGGCGGCGCCTCGGCGCACAGCAACCTCCGTCTTACCGCCCGAGCCTTGGAATTCGGGTTTGGGTTGTACAATATCTCCTACTGGGAATCTTCCGAGACCCTAGATTACATCAGGCCCCACCTTCGCGAGGGCCGGATTTACAGCAACAACGCCCACCTTGCTTGGTTTTGGGATAAGACCGCCGACTTGGGAAGGCACCAGTATCTCCCGAGGAGGCACAAGGAGGTGATGCCGTACATAATGCGGAGGCCCGATGGCGACGACGTCCATATCGTTTGGTTCCAGCATGAAAAGCCTTTGTACGACTACAACGACATGTACATCCGCTTCCTGCCTGGCGTGGAAACCGTGGCCGAGCTATCCGATGGGGTGGTATTTCGCGTAACGGCGGCCAAATCGTTCGATGCGGCGCGGTATCGCGCCCGCAAACAACGCTACGTGGACCAACGCATCCAGCAGGCCGACGAGCAGGTCCGCCGCGCTGGCTGGCGCGTGTACCGCACGGGACGCACGCTGATTTACCGCAAAAAGCCGTGCGTTCCCGCCGACGTACAGGCCAAGTTCGTGCTGCACGTCGTCCCCGTCGATCAGGCCGACCTGCTAGCCAACCGCAAGCCGGTCACCCCGCTAGCCGATCACACACTGGCCGACCTGCTAGCCAACCACAAACAGTACGATTTTGATAATCTCGACTTCTATCTCAACCGGCTCGGCGAGCGCGTTGACGACGAGTGTATCGCGATCGTCCGCCTCCCCGCCTACGCCATTGACCGCATCCGGCTCGGCCAGTGGATTTCCGCCGAGAACCGCACCCTCTGGAAAGCAGAGTTTGCGCCCGACGAATAAGGTCACTGCATACAGTCCGTTGGGAACTCGAAAAATGAGGATGAATTAAATGGTTGTTTTTAATAAGTTTATGAGGATTGAGGAAGCAGATCGGCCGGTCGGGCGCGACCCCTCCACGCTGCTCCTCGTCGGCATCGCCGGGCTAGGCACCGCCCACATCCTCGTCCGCACCGCGACCGCCACCCCCTACGACGCGGTGATCGCCTACGACCCCGCAATTTTCCTATCCACGGCCCTGAACCTCCTCGCCGGCGAGGGCTGGCGGGATTTCATGGGCAGACCGCTGGTGGAATGGCCACCGTTGTTCCCCCTGCTGCTGGCGGCTTTCGGTTGGGTCGGCATTGAGCCGCTGGCGGCGGGTCGGTGGATCAACGCCACCGCCTTTGGGCTGACCATCCTCGCCGCAGGGTGCTATCTGCGCTCGCATCTCCAGGCGCGATGGCTCGTGCTGGCCGCCACCGCGACCCTCGCGGCTTCCTATCCCTTGAGCCATTGGGCGGCCGAATTCAGGACCGAGCCCCTCTTCGTCCTGTTGACGCTCCTCGCCTTGGTTCAATTGGGGTCTTTCCTGCATGGCGGCGGAAGGACGCCGCTGCTGTGGGGCGCGGTTTGCACCGCGCTGGCCGCGCTGACCCGCTATCCGGGCGTAGTGCTGATCGGCACTGGTGTCCTCCTGCTGCTGGTGCGGCGCACCCCACCGCTGGCCACCCGGTTGAAAGACGCCAGCGTGTTTGGGGCCACCGCATCCTTGCCCCTCGCGGGGGTGCTGACGCGCAACTGGGCTATCGCCGGAACCCCGACCGGGCCGAGAAGCGGGTCCGGGCAGTCCCCGGCCGAGGGGCTGAGCCGAGTGGTGGAGGTATTCCGGGAGTGGTTGATTCCCCCGAATTCGCTAGACGGGTTGGGGCCGCTCCTGTGGATAACGGCCGGGCTGGTCGTCGTTGTGTCTGGTCTCGGCTTAGGCTATAGGCGGGAAGGGCGGATGGGCGAGAATAAGGGCAAGGATCGTTTCGGGTTGGGGCCGGTGCTCCCATTCGGGGGGTTCGCCCTAGCTTACCTCGGATTCATGGTCGCCATCGTGCCGCTCGTGATCCCCGTTGAGATTCCCGCTCGTTACCTGCTGCCGGTGTATGTGCCGCTGCTGTTGGTCGCGGTGGTGCTGCTGGACCGGCTGCTGTCCAGCGAGGCGGTGGGTCGGAGGGCTGCTGTCCGCTACGGTCTGACGGCGCTCGTCTTGCTGGCAGCCCTCGCCCACGGCGGCGCCTCGGCGCACAGCAACCTCCGTCTTACCGCCCGAGCCTTGGAATTCGGGTTTGGGTTGTACAATATCTCCTACTGGGAATCTTCCGAGACCCTAGATTACATCAGGCCCCACCTTCGCGAGGGCCGGATTTACAGCAACAACGCCCACCTTGCTTGGTTTTGGGATAAGACCGCCGACTTGGGAAGGCACCAGTATCTCCCGAGGAGGCACAAGGAGGTGATGCCGTACATAATGCGGAGGCCCGATGGCGACGACGTCCATATCGTTTGGTTCCAGCATGAAAAGCCTTTGTACGACTACAACGACATGTACATCCGCTTCCTGCCTGGCGTGGAAACCGTGGCCGAGCTATCCGATGGGGTGGTATTTCGCGTAACGGCGGCCAAATCGTTCGATGCGGCGCGGTATCGCGCCCGCAAACAACGCTACGTGGACCAACGCATCCAGCAGGCCGACGAGCAGGTCCGCCGCGCTGGCTGGCACGTGTACCGCACCGGACGCACGCTGATGTACCGCAAACAGCCCTGCGCCCCCGACGACGTGCAAGCCAAGTTCGTGCTACACGTCTATCCGGTCGATCCGGCCGACCTGCCCGCTGGCCGCAAACAGTACTATTTTGAAAATCTCGACTTCCATTTCAACTGGGGCGGTGAGCGCGTTGCCGACGAGTGCCTGGTGCTCGTCCGCGTCCCTGCCTACGCCATCGACCGCATCCGTACCGCCCAGCTTGCCATCGAGAATCGCATCCTCTGGGAAGCAGAGTTTGCGCCGGGCCAGTGAACCTGTTGGATAACGAGTAGGGGTGCCGCGTACCGCCCGTTGGGAACCTTAAAAAATGACGACATAGATGATTGTTTTTAATAAATTTATGGGAGAGGTAAAATGCTCCGCCATCGAGAGGATCGTCCGGTTGGGGCGCGACCCCTTCGCGTTGCTCATCGTCGTCCTCGCCGGGCTGGGCACCGCGCACATCCTCGTCCGCACCGCCACCTACGGTCCCGCAGTCGGCCCGGACTCCGCAGGTTTCCTGTCCATGGCCATCAACTTCCTCGCTGGAGAAGGCTGGCAGATTTTCACGGGCACCTCAATAGTGACCTGGCCGCCCTTGTTCCCCCTGCTGCTGGCGGCCGGCGGTTGGATTGGCATCGAGCCGCTGGAGGCGGGTCGGCTGCTCAACGCCACCGCCTTCGGGCTGACCATCCTCGCCGCGGGGAGCTGGCTGCGCTCCAATCTCCGGTCGCGGGGGTTGGTACTGGCGGCTACCGGGACCATCGCGGCGTCCCTGCCCTTGAGCGAGCTCGCGTCGAGCCTCTTCACTGACTCCCTCTTCGCCCTATTTACGCTCCTCGCCTTGATCCAGTTAGCGTCCTTCCTACAACGAGGCGGAAGGATGCCCCTGTATTGGGCAGTGGTTTTTACCGCGCTGGCCGCGGTGACCCGCTATCCGGGCGTAGTCCTGATCGGCACCGGCGTCCTGCTGCTATTGGGGCGACGCACCCCGTCGCTGGTCATCCGGTGGAAAGACGCCCTCGTCTTTGGCGCGGTCGCCTCCTTGCCCCTCGCGGGAGTGATGACGCATAACTGGGCGGTCTCCGGGACCCTAACCGGGCGGCGAAGAGGGAGGGGGCAGTCCCTGTCCGATGGGCTGAGCCAAGTGGTGGATGTATTCCAAGAGTGGGTGATTCCCTTGAATGCGCTGGACGGGTTGAGTTCTCTTGTATGGACAGCGGCCGGGCTAGTGGGGACAGCGGGGCTGGTCGTCGTTGGTCTGAATCTACGGCTTCGGCCTGGGTCGCCGCTTTTGGAGTTGAGTCCGGCACTCCCATTCGGGGTGTTCACCGTAGCCTACCTCGGATTCCTAATCGCTGTCGTGCCTTTCACGGTTAGGCAGCAAATCGACAGTCGCTACCTGCTGCCGGTGTATGTGCCGCTGCTGTTGGTGGCGGTGTTGCTGCTGGACCGGTTCCTGTCCATCGAGATGGCGGGTCGGATGGCTGCGGCCAAGTGGGGGTTGGTCGCCCTCGTCTTGCTGGCGGCCCTCGCCCACACCGGCTTCTCGGCGCACAGGAACCTCCGTATTACCACCAAAGCATTGGAATTCGGGTTCTCCGGGTTCGGATACTGGACGTACAATACCTCCTACTGGGCATCCTCCGAGACTCTGAATTACATCAGAACCCACCTTCGCGAAGGCCGGATTTACAGCAACAGCAACGGTCTTGCTTGGTTTTGGGATCGGACCGCCGCCCCGGGAAAGTACCAAGCTCTCTCGGTATTCAAATACAAGTTGATGCCGCGTATAATGCGGCAGACCGATGGTGCCGATACGTATATCGTCTGGATCCGCAGTAGAAAGTCTGCGTACGACTACGACGACCGGTACCTCCGCGGCCTGCCCGATGTAGAACCCGTGGCCGAGCTCGCCGATGGGGTGGTGTTTCGCATGACGACAGCCGAACCCTTCTTTGGCGAAACGACAGCCGAACCCTTTGATGCAAAAAGGCATCGCGCCCGGCGACAACGCTACGTGGAGCAGCTCATCCAACAGGCCGACGAGCAAGTCGTCCGCGCTGGCTGGCACGTGTACCGCACCGGACGCACGCTGATGTACCGCAAACAGCCCTGCGCCTCCACCGACGTGCAAGCCAAGTTCGTGCTACACGTCTATCCGGTCGATCCGGCCGACCTGCCCACCGACCGCAGACAGTACGGTTTTGAAAATCTCGACTTCTACTTCAACAAGAGCCGTGAGCGCGTTGACGACGAGTGCATGGTGCTCGTCCGCGTCCCTGCCTACGCCATCGACCGCATCCGTACCGCCCAGCTTGCCATCGAGAATCGCATCCTCTGGGAAGCAGAATTTTCGCCGAGCCGGTGATTGGGAGATTACTGCAAGCCGGCGTATAGCGTGACAAAGGTCTCGGTCGTCGTGGCCGGCTCGGCCTCGGCAAACGCTTTGCGCTCAACCACAAAGCCAGCCAACGCCGCGATCCGGTAGCCCAGATAGGCCGACTCGGTCGCCAACTGCAAGGCCCAACTCAGGGAGTCGAAGTTTTCCAACGCGAGGTCAAAGTCGTGGAACAGCGCGTACTCGACGCCGGCTTGCAGGTGGGTGGCCTGCAATAGTTGCGTTTCCAAGAGCAGCGAAAACAGCTCCATCAGGGTCGTGCGGTCCGCTTGGTCAAACAGGGACCGGCTCTGCTGACGCCATTCGCTCTTCCAGCGCGGCGATAAGGTCAGCCCGCGCCAAGTGTGGCGATAGCTGGCCTTGTTGACCAAGCCAAAGAAAAAGTCCGTTGCCTCGCGCGGCCGCTGCACAAAGAAGACCCCGTGCAGCTTGCTCATCACCAACAGCGCATCGCTCGTCAGGCTGTGGCCGACGAATAGCTGGTGGACCCAAGCATCGCGCGCTAGGAGCGGGTCGTCGATCGGGACGAGCCGGCCGCCGCGCAGCGTGTTGTCGGGTTGCCACTGCAAAATTGGATCGGGAATGTCGTCTTGCACCAACTGGCTCATCTCGAAGAGCCGCACCCGCCCCACCCGCGGCCACGCTCGCTCGTAGCTCAACTGCCAGTACGTGCTGTGGTTTTTGCGGTCCGCTGAAATCTGCTCCTCGCGCAAGGCCCCCACCTTGAGCTGCCAATGCGGACTCAGGCCGAGGCCGCCATAGACATTGAACCCTCGTTGGTCGCGGCGGTAGGGATAGTCCGGCTCGGTGTCGTTTTCGTATAGATCGACCCAGAAGTTGTGGTTCATATCCACGCCGAAGAGGAACTCCGGCCGATCGACCAAGAAGCGGAGGAACGGCTCTTCGTAATCTGGAACGGCGTTGGCCTTGACCCGGTTGTCGTTTTGGTTGAAGTCGGGCACTAAGTCGTTGTTGAGGTCCCAGCCGGGAAAGACTAAGCGGTCATCCACTAAAAAATCCGCGCGGAATCCATCTGGGAAGCGATCTTGATCGTCGTTGTCTTCCACTAGGTCAAAGCGGTTGCCCTGCCGGGCGTAATCGAGGCCCGAGGCGGTGGTGACAAAAGACTGGGTGTTGTAGCGCGGGTCAATCGAATACACTTCCCCAAACAGCGACAGCCGCCCCCAGTGCTTGCTCAGGTTCGCCATCCACGCGGGTGCTCCTTCGCGGCCGCCAATGCCCGCCGAAGAAGTGTGGGTGTCCTCGGCGACGTTGGGATACTTGCGGAAGCTCCAACTCAGGTCGTATTCGCCGTATAGGTCAAAGCCGAGCACGTCTTCCACCTTGATCGTGGCGCCGGCGACGGTCGTAGCGGTCGGCAGCCCGTAGGCAAAGCGGACCGTGCGCAGATTGGATAGGTCCTGCACATTCCCCTCGGCCTGCGCCACCAGCAAGAAGACCGGATCCTCTACATCCGCGCCAAAGACATCGCCCAAGCTGATCGAGCGCTCGCCGGTCGAACTAAACGAGCTCGATGGCCGGCCGACCGTTACAAAGCCGCCGCCCTCGCCCAACTGCTGGTCCGAGCTCATCCAAATCTGGTAGTCGTTGGCCAGCACGAGGCGAAATTCCACGGCCGCGATCTCGGACTTATCGGCTGAGGCGCGGTTGACAAACGACGGGCTGTCAAAGTCGTAGAGCAGGCTGATTTGCCCGGTGCCATCGGCAGTGAGAAACCCCTGCCGCTCCAAGCCGCCGCTGATCACCGGGCCAAAGCGAATGTCGCGGGCCGAGTCCACCGTGCCGTCGCGATAGGTGATAATCACGTCCGAAGCGTCTGGGAAGTACGCTGCGCCGCCGGTGCCGTCTGCGGGCGAGTCGTCCCGCAAGGCGATTGCGATCTGGGATATGGTCGCGTTTTGCTGCTTGTTCAGCCCGCCTTTGTACAGCGTTTCTACGAGCTGATTCGACTCGCTGTTGGTCTGGTGGGCGTTGGCCGCGTGCAGGCCCAACTCCACGAAGTCCCCTAGCTGCGCCGCAAAGCGGCCGCCCACGAGGGAGGTCGCGTCCGTAAAGCGGCTCTCCTCCTGCTGCAAGCCGCGCGGGCCGGTAATCAGCGAGTGGAGAAAGGTCAGTTGGTATTTGTCGGTGGCGAGGTCAATTTGCAAGCCGTTCAGGCGCGGCTTGGAAAACGACAGCGGCGTCAAGGTGGTCCGCAGGTTGTTGCTCACCGTCAGCGCGTAGTGGTATTGGCCCTTGTGATCGCCGGCGATGACCAGTTCGTTGAACCACCGGGCGAACCGCTCGGTCTTGAACAGGGAGCTACCGGCTTCTTGGGGCCGCGTCTGCGCCGTATTGAAAATCAGCCAGCCCTGAGTCAGGTAATTCCCGTACAGATCGTAGAAGTAATCGCCCTCCAAGTCGATGTTCACGTAGCGCTGATACGGCAGCCGGGCGCGGTTGGTGTACTCCCACTGCCGCCACGGGTATTCGGCGAACATCACCTGCGGCACGTACCAGCGCCGCAGGGCCGGGTCGAGGGCGTCGAGGTAGATCTCCGGGCTTTGCGCCACTTCCCGTTGCCATGCCAAGCGGCCCCCGTCGGCTGGGTCGGCGAGAACGAAGCCGAGTACTGCGACGCCGAGGAAGGCCAACGGCTGTCTTATTACCCCGCTCATTGTAGCTAAGTCCGTTGAACTGCCCCCTTAAAATTGGTACGAGTAATACAGGGCGATGCCGCGCTCTTGTGCATAAGCTGCCACATCGGGCGATGAAATCATGTGCGTGACCAAAACGGCAAATACATCCTCGAATAGCGGCTCGAGCCGAGTGAGCCGGCCTTGGATGAAATGGTTGATGTGCTTGGCGGACAACTGGCTCTTGCTTTCGCCCAGTATGACCACCTCGCGCCCATTCCTGCGCCCGCGGCCGAAGATGTTGACCTCAACGGGATATCCTCGGTCGGTTGTGAGGTACGTGCGAATGAGCCGGTCCTCGATCTCAATCCCATGCTCGGCCTTGAGGAGCGCCGGCAGCGCGCGGTAGGCTTCGTTTTCGAGGATGTACCCTACTGTATGCGAGAGGCCGCCGAGCTGCTTGCGCGTTTCGTCGTGTGCTTCTGTCAGTTTTTCGAGGGCCTCTTCGGTCCGCACTTGGGCCGCGGCCAAGCGATCGAGCGTGGCCTCGACGCGGTCCATGCGGCTTTCCACCCGATCCATGCGGTCTTCCAAAGCCTCCAATCGCTTCTCGGCCCGGGCTTGGGCGGCTTCTAAGCGGTCGAGCGCGGCTTCCACCCGATCCATGCGGTCTTCCACGCCCTCCATACGCTTTTCCAACGCCTCCAACCGCTTCTCGGCCCGGGCTTGGGCGGCTTCTAAGCGGTCGAGCGCGGCTTCCACCCGATCCATGCGGCTTTCCACCCCCTCCATGCGATTTTCTAGGGCCTCCAACCGCTTCTCCGACCGCGCCTGGGCGGCTTCTAAGCGGTCGAGCGCGGCTTCCACCCGATCCATGCGGCTTTCCACGCCTTCCAACCGCTCCTCGGCCCGCGCTTGGGCGACGGCAAGTGCTTTGACTACATCCTTGAGGTCCTCCATGTCAACGGAGGTGGCCAAGCCGACGTGGAGTTCACTCAACAGGCTAGTGAAGATGTCGACCTGCTCTTGGGTAAACGCCCCGCCTAATCTGCGTTTGACGTCGTCTGTGTTTAACATGGCTTTTTCCTTGCGACACCGGGCATTCGGCACTCAGTTATACTTATAGGGCCGCTAGTCAATGTCAAGTTCTCCAGCCTAGTACGCCACGCCCACCATTCCATTGGCCACTTCGCGGCCCTGGTCCGTGTCCCAATCGAGCTGATAGAGGTACAGACCGGGCGGCACGAGAGCACCCGCTTGGTCGCGCCCGTTCCAAGTTTGGGCAAAGCTGCCGCTGCGGGTGCTGGCCGCGCTTTGGCGCACGAGGCGGCCAGACAGGTCGTAGATCCGCAAGCGGATTGGCCGCTGGCTTTCCAAGTCGCGCAATTCGTAGGCAATCGCGACGCGGTCGTTGACGCCATCGCCGTTGGGCGTAAAGGTCGCGGGCGTGGCCTGTACGCGGCTGATGAGGCCGCCGCCCATGGGCGTGCGCACCGATACCACATCGCCGCCAAAGCGGAACGTCGCGTTGCCCGGGGCGACCTGCTGCTTGAGCTCGGGTTCAGTGCTGTCGTACACCCAGCTTCTGAAGTCCGCGCCAAAGCGCAAGACCTTGGCGTCGAACACGACCTCGATCCGCTTCTCGTTGTCGCGCGGCCCCACCAAGCGGTCGAAGCCGACGATCAGGCGGTCGGCCCGAATCTCGGGCGGGAAGCGGTCGCTGATCTCCGCGCCGTCGATGAGCACCGAATGCACTCGCTCGACCGGGATCTGGGTAAAAATTTCCAGCCGGTCAAAGCCCAAGTCGCCCCCCCGCAAGACCGGGCGCACCACGTACGTGAAGGTCGTGGCCGCAAAGCTCTCCGTGGTGGTCGGCCAGATCTCCCCAACCACCTCTTGGGCGACGGGATCCTCGGAAAACAACAGGGACAGGTCGTCGATGCGCGGGGCTGCGTCGCGGCGGGCGAACAGGATGGCCTCTAGCTGGAAGTAGCGCGCCGGACTCGGCGAGAGTACGGGCGTGCCGTCTTGCCAGCTAGCGGCCGGTCGCTCGACCTGCCGCCGCCCGGCCGCAAACTCGTAGGGGGCCGACCAGAGGCTCCAATTTTCTAGGTCGTAGCCCAATTCCACGTCGTCCCACCGCCGCCGGCCGAGCTGGGTCAGGTATTCGTCGAGGGTCGATGGTTCGAGGGTCCCGGTGGGGCCGATGGTGCGATAGACGTTTGGCTGCGGCGTGTTGCCCGTGCGGGTGCGGAGCAAAAGCTGGGTTCCCTCGGGCACCTCGCCTTGCCAGCGAACTTTGCTCCAAGCAACCTCGCGGCCAAAATCCAGAATCGGAGTGCGGTAGGTCGTCCGGGTCACAAAGCCCTCGCCATAGACCTCAAACTCGGCGATTTCCCAATCGCGCTCGGGATCGAGCGGGCGAATGGCAATCCACTTGAGGTCGCGGGTGGGGAAGCGCAAATCCACCACCACGTCGAGGCTTTCGCGGTTGCGGGCCAAGATGTCAAAGGCCGGGTCATTGGGCGCGCCCAAGGCCGCGTCGATCACCATGTACCACCGCTTGCCGCGCTGGCTGCGGTCGAAGTTGCTGTCCCAAAACGGCGCGGTGTGGTCGGCCACGCCAATTTCGTACCAAGCCAAGTGGTTGTCCGCAAACCGAGGCCGGGGGAAGAAGCGGATGCGGTTGATGGGCAGCTCAGCCCCCAAGTGCATGACGTTGTTTTTGACCACGCCGGGGTTGTTGCGGCCGGCCAAGCGCGGCGGCTCGGGCACTCGCACCAGCATGGCGGTCGTCGAATCGCCGTCGATGAGAAACTGCAAGGGCTGGGAGTCCGTTACCAAGTGCGTACCGCCGTAGATGCTGGCCGTGTAAAAGTGCCCTTGGCGCTCCTTGATGGACAGGGCCAAGTTTTCGCTCGGATCGATGTACACCGGGCGCAGGCCGCCCCCGGCAAAGTCGATCAGCGTATCGACGCCCGCGGTGTTGAAGCGCACGCTGACCTCTTCGGTCACCGCCTCAATGGTCACCTCCTCGACGATGCCGCCCTCGGCGTTGAGCAGCACGTACGAAGCCGTTTGCTCGGCAATTAGTGCCGGCCAAGCATTGCCGTCGGTGCCGCCGAGGCGGAACTCGCCGCGGCCCCAAGCTCCGGTCGTCAGGACCGCTATTAGTACGCCTAGCCGCTGGAACACCATGGTTTCCTCCTCAGTACGCTACGCATACCGGCCGCACCGTCTGCCCGCTGCGGGCATCTCCTTCGACCTCGAGCTGCACCAAGTAGATGCCCGGGGCGACGCGCCGGCCCTGCTCATCCGCGCCGTCCCAATGCACGGCGTCGTACACCCCGTTTTGGCCTGCGGCGTCAAAGAGGCGGCGCACCGGCCGGCCGGCCAAATCCCACAGGTCGATCACAATCCGCGCTTGGCCGATGACCGCCAGCACCTCAAAGCGCACCTCGAGGACATCGTTGACGCCGTCGCCATTGGGCGTCAGGACGTTGTGGCCGAGGGTGAACCGGCCAATCAAGCTGCCTTGGTTCACCGCGCGGCTCAGCACCGTCGTCCCGGATTCGGTCGCCTCATCGCCTTCGGCCAAAAAGGCCGCGTCGCCCGGGGTAATGCCCTGAAAGGCGTCCTCAGCTAGCAGCAGGGCACGGCCGCCAAAGCGGGTGCTAAAGGCCAGCACCCGGCTGACGAAGTGGATTTTCAGCACGGCGTCGTGCTGGTTGATGGCCGGGAAACGCACTGCAAAGCGCTGGTCGTCCATGGCGGTGATCGCGACCTCGCCTTCGGAGGTCACTCCATCGGTCACGGCAAAGGCGTGGTCGAGCACCGGCTGGCCGCTGGCGTCGATGACTTCGAGCCGCTCGACGCGACTGACGCGACTGGGGGTAAGCACCTCAAAGCTGTTAAAGCCCTGCGCGTACTCGCTCTCCATCACCGCCCGCACCGCGTACGCAAAGGGCACATCCGTGGCGGCCGGCACCTCGCGCGGGAAAATTTCGCCGATGAGGGCGTCGGCCAGCGGCGGCGCGGAAAATTCGAGGCCGATCTGCTCAACGATGTGGCTGGCCTCCAAGTGCTGGCTCTGAAATTCCACGCGAAATTGGAAGTAGCGGCTAGGCCCGGGCGACAGAATCTGCGTGCCCGCAGCCAGTTCCTCCAGCGGATAGGGCGACGTCCACGGACTCCAGTTGGCCAAGTCGTCGCGCACTGAGCCGCGCTCCCAATCGTCGCCCTGCCGCCCGCGCTCGGGCAGCTTGGCGTACTCTTGGCGCAGCAACGGCTCGCCCGGGTTGTTCGCGGACAACGGAATCTCAGGGGCGTCTTGTAGGCCCACCTGCTTGCGGGTGTACGCCAAGGGGCTGGGGTCGTGGCCGCTGCGGGTGCGCAACTGCATGTCGGCCCGGTCCGCCGCGCCTACCTGCTGCTGCAAGGTGCGGATGAGGCCCCAGTTGGCCGGGCGGCCCATGTCGATGATCGGGGAGATGTAGCGCGCCGTCGGGAAAAACCCCTCGCCAAAGACTTGGAGCTTTTCGATCTCAAAGGGAATGGCCGACGTGGCCCGCAGGCGGATGAAGCGAATGTAGCGCGGTGGGTCGATGAGCACTTGGGTGATCGGGTCGCTGTTGTCGTTGCGCACAACATAGGTTTCCCAGATGGGGTTGCCCGAACTCGTCAGCACCAAGCCGTCGTTGATCTCCACTTCAAAGTTTTTCAAAAAGTCGTTTTGAAAGGGGGTGCCGGGCGCGGAAAAGACCGTGTTGCGCGGAAAAAAGCGCAGCCGGTTGACCCCAAAGCGCGCCCCTAGGTCGAGAATGAGCTGGGTCCCCAAGATGTCGTCCTCTTTGCGCTCGAATGCCTGCCCAGTCGGCGCGGCCGCGAGCATGTCCTCGAAAATCACCTGCAACTGCAAGGCGGTCAGGTCAAAGACGGTCGGTGCGCGCAGCGAGCCGCCGCGCTCCAGCACCTCGGTGGCCAAGTTCTGCTCGGCCCCCACTTGCCGCGGCAGGATGCTGCCCGGAAAATCCGCGCTGTCGAACTCGATTAGGTCGGCCGGCGCGTGGCCTATTTCGGTGACGTTGGGGTCCAGAAAGGAGCGATGCTCGGGCCGAATCGTCGAGATGCCCTCGGCCCCTGCCACGCGCCCGGTCCACGAGATTTGCCCATCCTGCCCAATGAGCAAGACTTGCCGAGCCGCGAGCGGTTGCACCCAACACGCCGTTAGGACTCCCACGATGAGCGCGGCTTTCATGGCATTTTCCCGGACAGTTGTTTCAGCAAAACGTCCCGCTCGGTTTGGACGCGGGCGGCGACTTGGGTGCGCTGCTTTTGGTGCTGGTACTGGGCAAACGCGGCCCGAGCGGCTTCTTCCTCGCCGAGCAAGCCGTGGAGCTTGCTCAGGAAGAAATGCACCCGGTAGTCCTCCGGGGTGGCCTCGGCCAACGCGGCAATGCGGGCGAGGGCCTCGCGGTAGCGTCCCTGCCAGAACAGCAGCTTGCCCAGCCCCCACAAATCGGCGACAGCAGCGGGGTTTTCCGCGAGCGCGGCGACCAACCGGGCCTCGGCGGCTTGTAGGGCCGCTGGCGCGACCTGCCCTTCCTCGCGCCACCAACCCGTTTCCCGCTCCTCGGCAAGCACACCGCGCTGATAGTCGATTTCGACGAGCAGCGCGGCGAGTTGCAGGGCTGCGTCCCGGGCGTACGCTTCGCGGCCGAGCAACGCGCTGTACCCTTGCAGGGCCGCGTCGAGCCGGCCCTCGGCTTGGCTCAGCTGCGCTAGCTGGTACTGAGCGCGGCTGCTGTCTGGGCGCAGGGACAAAAGCCGCTCGTACGACTGCGCTGCGCCCGGCACATCGCCGCTGTGGTACTGCGCGTCCCCCAGCCGACCGAGCAACGCAACGGGGTCACCGCCTTGGTCGAGCAGGGTCTGGTAAAGGCTAATGGCGGCGACTGGCTGGCCGGCGCGGATGTGGCTTGCGGCCAGTCGCTCGCGTGCTTGGGTTGCCTCGGGCCAGCGCTCTAGCAGGGCGCGGTACGCCGCCGCGGCCTTGCCGTGCTCGCCCCTGGCGTCGTACAGGGCGCCGAGCGCGTAATGCGGCGCGGAGAAATCAGGTTCCAATTCAACGGCGCGTTGGTACTCGCGCAGGGCACTAACCGGCAGATCTAGCGTTTGGTAGGCATGCCCCAGCCAGTAGTGTGGCGCGCCTTGGGGCAAGCCGGCGTTGGCGTTGAGGACGATGACCAGCGGCACAAAGGCTGCCACCCCCCACGGGGCTCGCCACCGCCGCACCAACTCAACCGCGCCAACCCCAGCGAAAATCAGCAGGACGACTGCGATGGGCAGCCGCACGGCCGCCGTGGTGCCGACGAATAGGATGCTTACCATGGACCAAGCCACGAAGACTAGGAGCGCGTCTTCTGTGCCCGAGCGCTGGGTGGCAAAAAGCCGGTATCCCATCCCCACCAGCGCCAAGGGCGCGACAATCCCAAAGGGGAAGGCCAAGCCCCGCTCCCACAGCAGCGCGGCCAGCAATGCGCTGCTGTCGCGCATAAAATAGGGGTTGGCGTTGGGCATCCACTCAACGCCGTGCCAGAAGTGATACAGGCCGAGCAAAATGGACCGCCCATCCGTTACCTGCGGCTTTGCCCCCCCGAACCAACAAGCCGCGGCCAGCAGGCCACCGGCCGCGAACGCAAAGGCCAAGGCCCGCCCGTCCCGCCGCGCTCGGACTGCGGCAAAGCAAAAGATCGGCCCTAATACGGGGGATGGCAGGCCGCAAGCGAGGGCCAAGCCCAAGAACAGCCCCCCCGGCAGGAAGCGCCACAGTGCTGGCCTTCCATCTGCCCACCGGAAGGCCCACAGTGCGAGTAGGCAAAAAAAGACGACCGCCGTGGCCGACGACAGCTCGCCGGCAAAGTAAATCATGGGGCCGTAAAGGGCTGCGGCCGCGCCGGCGACAAGCCCGATCGCTGGACCGAAAACAGCGCGGCCAACCAGCCACAGCAGGCCGCAACTCAAGGCGCTGAGGATGGCTTGGACCAAGCGAGCGCGGGGCGCGTCGTCTAGGGCCGCCAAGAACTGCGCGTAGAGCAGGGCTTGGGTCTCGGCCTGTACGGGCACCAAGAACAGCGGATGCCGCTCGGCTTGGTCCAAGTAGGCCAAGCGCAGGGCCAAGGCGACGAGCGCGAGGCCGCCCGCTACGGCTAGGGGGCGCATTAGTTCAGCCCCGCGTAAATCGTCACAAAGGATTCGTTGGTCGTCCGCGCCTCCTGCCCGGTGAACTGCTTGCGCTCTATTTTCATGCCGGTCAGGGCGCGGAGCTTGTAGCCGAGGTAGTTGGACTCATTGCTAAACTGGATGGCTACGGTCACCGCGTTGAAGTCGTTGGCGTCCGCGTCAAAGTCGTTGAAAATCGCGTACTCCACGCCGGCCTGAATTTTGGTCACCTGCAAGACCTGCGTCTCCACCAACCCCGAAAACAGCTCCATCAGGCTGGTGTGGCTGTTGAGCGCGAGCAGGCTGCGGCTCTGCTTGCGGAACTCGCTCTTCCAGCGCGGCTCCAAAGACCACGCCCCGAGCTCGAAGCGGTAGCTCGCCTTGTTGATCAGGCCGAAGAAGAAGTCCGAAGGGGCCAAGTCGTACTGCTGCCGCTGGGCCTTTTCCAGCCGCTGGTGGAAGTAGAGCCAGTGCATTTTGGTGGTCAAAAAGAGCGACGCCACCTGCAAATGGTGGCCGATAAAGAGCTGGTTGACCCACGTGTCGCGCGCCAGCAGAGGGTCCTCGACCTTGGTCAGTTCGCCGCCGCGCAGCGTGTTGTCCGGCGCCCACTGCAACAGGGGGTTGGGAATGTCGTCTGCGACCAGCTTGCTCATCTCAAAGACCCGCAAGCGGCCCAGCCGCGGCGCATCGCGCTCGTATGTGAACATCAGGTAGGTGCTCTCGTTTTTGCGCGCCGAGGAAATCAGCCCCTCGCGCAACGCGCCCACCACCAAGCGCGCCCGCGGCGTGAGGTCCGCGCCGAGGTGGATGTTAAAGCCCCGGTGATCCCGGCGATACGGATAATCCGGCTCCTCGTCGTTTTCGTATTGATCGACCCAAAAGTTGTTGTTCATATCGACGCCAAAGAGAAATTCGGGCCGATCGACGTAAAATCGCAGAAAGGCTTCCTCGTAGTCCGGCTCGGTATTGGAGCGCACGAACGTATCGTTTTGGTTGAAGTCGGGCACAAAGTCGTTGTTTTGATCCCAACCCGGAAAGACTTGCAAATCGCCACTGAGAAAGTCGAAGCGCACGTTGTCCGGGAATTTGTCCTGATCGTCGTTGTCATCGACCAAATCGACCAAGCCGCGCTCGTTGTCGTAATCGAAGTCCCCGGTGCCCGAGGTGACAAAGGTCTGGGTATTGTAGCGCGGGTCCATGCTGTAAAACTCGCCAAAGGCAAAATAGGGGGCGGCCTTTTTAGACACGTTCACCATCCAAGCAGGGGCCGACCGCCGACCGCCGATCCCAGCGAACGCCTCGTGGGTCTCCTCCAGCGCGTTGGGGTACTTGCGATAGCTCCAACTCAGGTCGTACTCGCCGTATAGGTCAAAGCCCCGCAGGTCTTGTACCTCAACGCTGCCGCCAAAGATGTGGGTGGCCGTGGGCAGGCCGTACTCAAAGCGGATGGTCTGCAAATTGGTGATGTCTTGGACATTGCCTTCGGCTTGGGCGACGAGCAGCAAGACCTCTTGGCTGTCGAGGTTGAGCTGGCGGTCCGAGGTCATCCACACTTGGTAGTCGTTGCCCAGCGTCAGCAGGAATTCCACCTTGGCGATTTCGTCCTTGGCAAAGCGGGCCTGATCGACAAAGGCCGGGCTGTCAAAGTCGTACACGAGCCGCATCTCTTCCGGCCCGTTGGCCGCGACAAAGCCCTGCTGCAAGAAGCCTCCCTCGATGATCGGCTCAAAGCCAATGGCCTTGCCCGATTCCCGCGAGCCATCGCGGTAGGTGATCTGCACGTCCGACGCATCGGGAAAAAACGCCGCGCCACCCAAGCCGTCTTCGGGCGAGTCGTCGCGCAGCACCAGCTTGATGAGCGAGATGGTTTTGTTTTGCCCGATGGTCAGGGAGCCAGCGAATGGGTTGCCGGCCTGCTTGTCGAGCAAGGTGTGCGACTGGTGGGCGTTGGCCGTGTGCAGCGCGACTTCTGCGAACTCGCCGAGCTGCGCCCCCAACCGCCCGCCCACCAAGATGGTGTTGTTCGTCCGCAGAACCTCGCGGTCGCCGGTCGAGCCGCCGCCGGGGTTGCTCAACCGCGAAAACAAAAAGGTGGCTTCGTAGCGGTCGGTCGCGAGGTCGAACTGCACGCCGTCCATGCGGGCCTTGGCAAACACCATCGGCGACAGCACTGAGCGCAGGCGACTGCTCGCCGTCAAGGTGTAGAAGTATTGGCCCTTGTTGTCTTGCGCCACCACGACTTCGGAAAACCAACTCTGGAAGCGAGCGGACTTGAACAGCACATTGCCGAACTGCTGGGGCCGGCTCTGGGAGTTGTTGAAAATCAGCCAGCCGCGCGTGAGGAAGTTGCCGTATAGATCGTAGAAGTAATCGCCCTCCAAGGTCGTTTCTACGTAGCGTTCATAAGGGGTGCGCGCATAGTTGGTGTATTCCCACTGCCGCCATTGGTACTCGCTGTACAGCTCTTGCGGCACGTACCAGCGCCGCACGGCCGGGTCAAGCGCGTTGAGGGCCACCCCAGGGCCTTGGGGCGCGAAGCTCGTCTGGTGGCCGAGCTGCAAGCCCAAGCGCGTTCCGTACGACTCCTGCGCCCCGGCTGACGCCCCGAACGCGCTCGACAAAATTAGGAGACCGCCATACAATCCGGTCTTTGGTCTCACGACAACCTCCTTTAGCCAGCTAATAGGCAACCGCGATGAGGCGGGTGCGGGTCGTCCCGCCGGCCCCGGCCGCATCGGCGGCCACGGCGATCTGACACAAGTACAACCCCGGCGGCACGGCCTGCCCGGCCTCGTCCTTGCCGTCCCACCTAAATTGCTGCGGCCCGCCGGTCGCCCGCCCGGTTAGTTGGCGCACGCGCCGCCCGGCCAGCGTGTATAGCTCGATGGTCAATGGCCGCATGGCCTGCACTCGGAAGAGGGAAAAGCCGATTGCAGCGGTTTCGTTGATCCCGTCGCCATTGGGGGTAAACGGATTGGGCGCGATGGCAATATCGTCGATGGTGGCCCGCGCTCCTTGCGCCCCAATGGACAGGCCCTTGGCCGGACTCAGGGCGGTCGCGTCGCCGCCGTCGGCCCCCTGCCAAGGCGTGGCGGGTTGGCTCTGCCGCACGGCTACTTGCATCCGCGTCCCTTGCAGGTAGATCCGCCCAGCAAAGCGCACCCGCACCAGCCGGCCGCGCCCGACCACCCAACCCCGCCGACTGCCCAGCCGCCCGTAGCTCTGCCGGTCGAGGCTGTCGCCGGCCGCGTCAAAGGGCACTTGATCGCCCAACCCGACCACCTTGCGGAAGTAGCGCACCGGCCCTTGCTCGTCCGCGCCGAGCGCGTCGTACGCGGCCGCATCGACCTCGGCCAAGCGGCCAGTTGCCAGCCGGCGAAAGTAGCGCACGGCCCCCCGCTCGGCGGCTGGCAAGAGGCTGTGCGAAGTAAAGGTCAACGGGTTGCGGTCCAAGCCCGTGGGCACCTCGTCGCCCGGGCCGACCGACCGATAGTACACGGGCGCGAGCACCTCGGCCGGAGCGCCCTGCACGGTCTGGGGAAATTCCAGCCACAGGGAGTCGCCCTCGGCGCGGACGTTGACCTCACCGTCCCACGCGAGCGGCGTTTCGGCCAACAACTCGGCCTCAGTGCCCAAGGCCGCATCCACGAACTTCAGCGCAAAGGCCGGCTCGGCGCGCAAGACCAATTGGTCAAAGCCCGGGCTGCGCACCGCGGCCGGCTGCTGCAAAAAGTTGGGCTGCACGTAGAGCGCGAAGGTGTCGAGCACCCCGGGCGCGGCCGCGGTCGGCCACACTTCGGCCCGCAGGCGCTGGGCTACCGGCTGGTGGAACCCGACCGCAATGCGGTGCAGGGCCGGTGCGTTTTGGCTGCTGCTCTTGAGCCGCGCTTGAATTTGCATGAAGCGCCGCAGGCCCGGGGAGGTGGCCAAGTCCCCGGGCTGCAAGTAGCGCTGGCTCCACGGACTCCAGCCCGGCCCCACCACCACGGTCGTGTCCGAAGGCCCCTTCAGAAAGCTGGCCAGCGTCTTGTACTCAGCCGCGGTCTTCTCGTTGCCGATCTTGTCGAAGTAGCGGATCTGCTGCAAGAGCTGGTCGCCGGTGCGGGTGCGGATCTCCACGTCCGTGCCCGGGGGCGTGCTCGCGTCCCAGCGAACCGCGCCCAAGGCCACCAACCCGGGCAACTCGATTAGATCCGACTCCAGCACCACCTCGGCCGGCGCCCCCTCGGCGAGTAGCATGAGCTCCTGATGCACGGACCAGAACTGATTCATGTGGCCGGTGCCGCCGGGGCCGGTGGCCCTAAATCCCGGCGGCACGTGGCCGATGGTGATCATGTCGAGGAAGCGGGTCAGAACGGGCGGGTTTTGAATGTCGGCGATGTCGAGGAAGTGGCCGTTGAAGACATTGCGCTCGCGCTCGGCCGGGCTGATGCGCTGCCACTTGAGATTGCCTTGGGCATCGCGCTCGCCCGTGGAGGCGCGCATGATGTAGCCGCGCTCGCTCGTGCCCACCAAGCGGATCTGAGCGAGGCGCACCACGCCCCCCATATCTATGGTGAGTACGTTGGCGGTGGGGTTTTTCGGGTTGCGAATCTGGTGGGAAAAGCCGGTGCCGGCGTCGCCGTCAAACAAGAGCAGGGTGTTGGTCCCATCGGTTGTCAGGGAGTACGAGCCGCCGTTTTCAATTAGGTTGACGGACAAGTTGTCTCCCCAGCCGTGTGCTTCGACCTCGGCTAGACGCGGCAGCTCGCGGCGGTAGTAATCCCGCCGCCCTTGGCGCTGCGCCTCCATCGCTCGATAGGTGGCCTCGTCAACAGGTTCCTCGCGGCCGGCTACGTCGCGGGCAAAATAGACGATGTCCCCGCGCTCTGCTTCCGGCAGGGCCTCCCACGCCTCCTGAGCAATCTGCTCGGCCCGGCCGCCGCGCGTATTCGTGATGACGATGCGGATCGTCTCGATCTTCCGCCCGGTCCACTCGGGCGAGCGGCGCAAGCTCTCCCCGAGGCGCTTGTCGCTGACCGCGCCCGTGGCCGGGGGGAGTTCGGGGCTGGTGTGTTCGCTCTCGAAAATGTAAGTGCGCTGCGTGGTGTTGGGCGCGTCTTGCGGGATGAAAAGCTCAAAGCCGATGCGGCTGTTCGGCTCGTGCAGCAGCGCGCTTTGCCGGTCTGACAGCAGCAGGATGAAGCGCAGGAAGGGATCCCCCAACGACTCATCCACGAACTGGAGCTTGAGCCGCTCCACCGGCACCACCCGCCCCAAGTCCACCTCGATCCACCACTGCTCAATGGGGTCGCGCGGGTCGGGCTCCCAAAACGTGGTGGGGTCGCCGTCGAGAATGTTGGCCGCGAGTTGTGGGTTGGACCCCACCCGACTGATGCCGGGCCGCACCCAATAGTCAAAGATCAACTCGCCGAGCGTATTCCGCAACGGCTCGCCAAACACATCGAACTGCATGGTGCTGTCGATCGTGCCAATGCGCGGATCGGGCTTGCTGATGACGATTGGACGCCTGAACTCGGGATCGGCTAGGACGTTGAAGACCGTGCGCAGCTCGTGTGCCCGCACCGAGCCGTCCTCGTGGATGCGCGCCAGATGGGTGGGAATGGACCACTGCTGCCAGTGGCTGGCCCGCTCGACGACGACTTCGTCCCCGGCGATCTGATAGCCCGACTGGGCCTCGGCCCATGCCCAACTCAGCACTAGGCCGACGAGAATTTGCACGGCGGAGCTTTTCATGGTTTGGCGATCTCCCTCGTGCCGCATGAGCTGCATGAGTGGATGGAAAAATTGCGTACTATCCGTTCTTTTGTAAACCTTTCGGCGGATGCCTACAAGCGGATGCTACATTGCATCGCGGCGGATGTCCACAAAGATGTCCACAAATTAGAATCGCAACGCGGCGACCGCAGACAATCCCCTGCCCGGTTCCGGCCGCAAGCCAATCAAGTATCGGCGAGACTCAGGCTGCTCGCGAGACCTCTCGGACGCAACGGTTGCCGCGATGAGGGGTAACCACCCCATAGCTCCCACAAAGAGGCCACCCTTTGCTATTGCCATGTCGATCGCAACTCCTGCTCCAAAGCCCAACACGCTTGCGGCCAGCGGATAGATGAATCGGTCGTCCCGATCGAATGCACTCACGCCGACCGCTATGCCTGCCGGAAAAGACAATAGTATCACTCCTCCTGCCAAGCTCTCTTCCAAGCTCTCTTCGTCCTGCTCTTCTGAGCACCAGTCCTCACCACACCAGTCGGAAGTCGCAAGAAGAAGATAAATAGCCGCGAGAGCAGAACCTATGCCCGCAACGGTGCCGCCGAGTACCTTGAGAGCAACCCGACCAGTAGGCCCTAGCTTGCCAGACGAGGCGGCCGGTGTTGTTGCGGCGAGGCCCTTGGCGAAGTTCGCTTGGCTGTGGGAGAAATTCCCGAGGAAACGGTCGTCTCCTAGGGATGGAAGCGTCCACTTCTCAACGGAGCGGAGAGCTGCGTTTCCCGGCGTCTTAGGCCGGTTGAAGCCGGTTGCGGCCCGCTCTTCAACGGCTTCGTCAACCGCCAAGGAAGGACCGACAAAGGCGAGGGAGAGCGCGACGAAAAGCAGTAGATTCATGGGTGAGCTCCTCTGCGAAAGGCCAACGCGCCGCCACAGGCTGCGTACTATCCGTTCTACGGACGCCTACAAGCATCCCTACAGCGCGTATTTCCGGCGGATGCCCACAAGGGGCGTCCCTGCATCGCGTATTTCCGGCGGATGCCCACAAGGGGGGCATCCCTACATCGCGTATTTCTGGCGGATGCCCACAAGGGCGTCCCTACATTGCCGCAGTACCGGCAACATCGCGTATTATCCGTTCGGCGGATGCCCACAAGGGGGGCATCCCTACCAATCTGCGAAAATGGCCACTTGGTCTTTGTACTGGTTCTGCAATTGGCGGATGAATGCGCCGATCTGTTCGTTTTCTCGCTGGCGGCGCAGGCTGGCGGCCACCCGGCGGCGGGCTTCGGCAAAGGGCTGGATTTGGCCGCCCTCGCGCCGCAGCACCCGGAACACCGCGTACCCATCCATGCTCTCCAGCGGGCCGACGAGTGGCCCCACCTCAGCGGCAAAGGCCGCTCGCACCAGCTCGGGATAGCGCGGCTCGTACAGGCGCAGCAGGCGCGTCTCCCAGCCGTGCTCGCGCACCCCGTGCCCTTTAACGCCAAAATGCGAGCGCACTCCGGGCCGGTCGAGCAAGTCGGCGATGGACGCGCCGGCCTCCCACTCGGCGCGCAAAGCCGCGGCCGCTGCTCGTTCAGCGGTCCACAACTCGCGGACGACCACGGCCTCTTGGGTGCGGTAGCGGTCCTGGTGGGCCTCGTAATGCGCCCTGATCTCGTCTTCGCTGGGCGCGGCCCCGGCCGTGGCCCGTTGGAAGACCTGATCGAGGATCAGTGCCCGACGCTGGTGGGCGCGCCACTCGACAAAGGCCGCCTCTTCGGTCCAGCCGCGCTGGCGCGCCTCGGCCGCAAAAAGCCGCACCGGCAGCAGCAACCGCCCAATGCGCTCGACCGCCTCGCCCGGCAATAGGCCCTCGGCGCCGACGGCCTGCAGGCTGCCCAACCCCTCGGCGACGCTGATGGTGCCGCCCTCATATACGTACAGGGGATGGCTCTGCTCGGCCGCTGTCAGAGGCTGGTCTGAGTGCCGGAGCAAAACGGCCTCACCCGCTGGATCTTTGTGCGCGTCGTAGCGCAGGAGGAGGCGTTCAAACTCCTCTTCTTCCTTCTCGCGCGTCCGCTCCTTGCGGAGCTGCTCGGCCACTGCTGGGCTGTAATCGGCGAGCGCGGCCGGGCGATCCTCGACAAAGCGAAAGACCTGATAGCCGCCAGCCACTGCGACCGGCTCGGCGACCTGTCCAGCCGGCAAATCCGCAAACACGTGGGGTGGGATGGAGAACCGCCGCATAGCCTGCGTGCGCCCGATCCAGCCAACCACGCCGTCTTGCTGGGCGGCGAAGAGATCGTTGGCGGCAAACCGGGCGGCTACGTGCTCAAAAGGCTGGCCGGCGCGCAGGTCGCGCCCGACCGTGGCGAGCTCCGCGCGGGTGCGGACCAAGATGCGACTGAAGAGCCGCTCGCGGTCAAACCCCAGCTCTGCAAAGGCGCGCTCGATGTCTTCGGCTGTGACCGCCACCTGCGGCAGGATGACTTGGGCGCGGTAGCGTTCTACGAGGCGTTGCCGCACCCGTTCGCGGAGCAGGTGCTCAACCGCCAAGCTGGTGTCGATGCCGAGGGCGCGGGCCTCGGCGAACATCAACTCCTCGTCGATCATCGACTGCAAGTGCTCCCGGTCGGCGGCCCGCCCTTCCTTGGGGCTACGCAACCCCGGGGGCAGGCGCTCGACAAAAGCCGCGAACTCGGCTCGCCCAATCTCCACCTCGCCGACCCGGGCGATGATGGCCTCGTCCTCGCCGCACCCGGCCAACAACAGGGCCAGCACACTGCAAAACCTAAAATGGCGCATTGACTTTCATCTTTCTTTGACCTCGGCCTCGGCTGGGGCTACCTTTCGCGCCGTGTGGGTACGCTCGTTGCCCCAGCAACTGCGGAGACAAGTATGAGAAAATTCCCGCCAAAGACAAAACTCGCCGCCTTGGGCTTGCTCGCTGGCTTGGCCCTCGCCGCCTGTGGCTCGGACGAGGGAGCCGTACAGCACATCCCCCGCAACCGCACCCTCATCCTCGGCCTGCCGCAGATGCGGGATTACGACTCGTTCAACCCCTTTATTGTCGGAACCCAATCCCCGGGCTTCGACTACCTGTTTGAGCCGCTCTACTTCTACAACGCGTACGTAGAACAAGACCACGTCATACCTTGGATCGCCGAAAGCCACGAGTACAACGCAGACTACACGGCCGTGACGATCCGCATTCGCGAGGGGGTGCGGTGGAGCGATGGGCGGCCCTGGACCGCCCACGACCTCAAGTTCACGGTTGACATGCTCAAGGCCCACGCCCCTGAGCTGGCCTTTTCCACCGACATGGATACGTGGGTCGCCGCTGTCGAAGTGCCGGATTCCCTGACGGCGCGGTTTGTGCTCAAAGCACCCAACCCCCGCTTTGTGTTTTCCTATTTTACTTACAACTTTGGCAACGGCATCCACATCGTGCCCAAGCATATCTGGGAGGGCCAAGACCCGACCGCGTTCAAAAACCTCGACTTGGCCCTCGGCCTGCCGGTGGTTAGCGGCCCCTATCGCTTGGCGCACTCCGGTCCCCAGCAGCGGCTGTGGGACCGGCGCGCGGACTGGTGGGCGGCTCAAATCGGCTTTCAGCGCCTGCCTAAGGTGGAGCGGATCATCTACCTAACCCAAGGCGACGAGAACAAGTGGGTCCAGCTCATCCTCGCCAACCAGATGGATCAGTGCATTGACTTGCGGCCTTCCAACATTAAGACCCTGCTCGACCAAAACCCCAACGTCACCACCTGGTCGGGCCGCCAGCCGCCCTACGGTTATCGGGACTGGTGGCCGCCGGCCCTCGGCTTTAACAACCTAGAGCCGCCCTTTGACGATCCAGCCATTCGCTGGGCTGTAAACCACGCCATCGACCGCGACCAGCTCGTGGCCATCGGCTGGCAGGGCGCCGGCGAGTACACCCTGTTGCCGTTCCCCTATTTCCCGCCGCTGATGCACTATATCGACCAAGTTCAAGATCTGCTGGCAAAGTATCCGGTGGGGAAGCACGACCTCGCCCAAACTGCGGCCCTCATGGAGCGCGAAGGCTGGCGCAAAGATGCGGAAGGGATGTGGCAGCAAAACGGCGAGCGTCTGAGAATTCCGGTAGTAGTCTTTCCCTCCCTCTTCCAAGACTTCACGCCGGTGCTCGTTGAACAACTGCGCCGCGCGGGGTTCGACGCCTCCTTCCGCATGTTTTCCGACGCCTATACCCGCATGACGCAGGGCACGGCCCGCGCCTTTGTCATGGGCAACGGCGGATCCGTGCGCGACCCGTACTTCACCCTCCGGCTCTACCACAGCCGCTACATCCAGCCCACCGGCACGGCCGCCCAGTACTTCTGGCGCTGGGGCAACGCGGATTTCGACCGCTTAGTCGATCTGATGGGTCAGACCGCGCCGGACGACCCGGCGCTGGTGCCGCTGTTCCGCCAAGCCCTCGAAATCTGGCTGGCCGAACTGCCCGCCATTCCCCTGCTCCAGTGGTTCCACCGCATCCCCCACAACCAGACCTTTTGGAAGAACTGGCCCTCGGCCGAAAACCCCTACATGAACAGCGCCTATTGGGTGCGCTCGTTCTTGATCGTGCTGTTGGGATTGGAGCCAGCCCAGCCCTGAGACGCCGTAAGGATACTTGCGGCTCCTGTGTTTAGGCTCTTATTTATGTCCGATGGCAAAGAACCGAAATCAGGGCCGTACCACAACGCAGCGTCCGGCTGTTTTGTGGTGGCCTTGTAAACCGCATTTTGGCGACAAATTTGGTGTCGCGGTTGGCGAATGAACGAGACGATGGTTAATCATTTCATATCAGGCAGGGGCCTTGCTGTGGGGCAAAACCCTGTTGGGTGCTTGGATTCATCGTCGGATTTAATGTATCGTAAGTCCTTGAAAAACAACGACTTACCCCCCCCCCCCCGAAAATTCTCCGCTAGCACCAAGCACTAAGCTCGCTACTTCTCAGCATAGGCCGACGGATCGTGCGCGGCCATTGGGCGTCGCGTCGGTCTGGCCGCACGACCCCAAGCGCACGCTGCCGTGCGGCCTTTATGCTGATCCACGTTTACTGCACCACCCCCGCAACCCGTCTGCCAAAAACCGAGGGCGGAATCTCCTCGCCCCGGATGCCGCGAGACCACTAGCAAAGGCGCACCCACAGCAAGGGGCGCGTCCTGAGTACTCCAAGTTAGCCCTAGGGCTAACTCCGCCTCTTTTGGGGCGTCCTGCCCCTCTTCCACATCTCCATACCATTTCTTTCCCAACCATACAAAGGAGCAAAAAATGCTTTCGTTGAAATCTCTCAAAACCCTGCTTGGGTTCGTCCTTTTGGGCATCGTCGGTGCTTGGATGGGCTGCTCAGACTCCGCGCCGGTCGCCTCTCGGCCAGCGGGCAAAGCCACCTGTTCCTTGTGCGAATTCTTGGGCGACGACGCCTACACCGCTACCGACGGGCTGCCCGCCCCCGAAAGCCCCGACACCACCCAAACCGACGCCGACGCCGATAGCACCCAGACCGCCGACGCTGACGCTGACAGCACCCAAGCGGTGGTCGTTGAGTTCGCCGACGCCAATTTGGAGCGGGCGGTAAGGGAGGCGTTGGACCGCCCGCAAGGAGTACTGACCCCGGCGGACTTAGCGGCCCTAACCGAACTTGACGCCAGCTATAAAAACATTGAGAGCGTGGCCGGCCTCGAACACGCAACGGCCCTGACAACGCTATATCTGCGAGGCAACGCGATTACCGACGTGCAGCCGTTGGCCCGCTTGACCAACCTGCAAACGTTGTCGCTGTGGGGGAACAAGGTGGCGGATGCGAGTCCGCTGGCCAGCCTGATCCGCTTGCGCACGCTGGATATGTGGGGCAACGAAATTACGGATGTGCAGCCGTTAGCCCGCCTAACCAACCTGCAATGGCTCCAGCTAGGAGACAACGCGATTGCGGATATAAGTCCCTTGGCCAGCCTGACCAACCTGCAATGGCTGGGCGTGATGGAAAACGCCCTCAGCCAGCACGAGGCCAACCAACAGCTCGCCGCCTCAATGGCAAGCGGCCTCCGGGTCGTAGCGGTGATCGAAAAATACCCCCGCGTCGAAACCGTCCAAGTCTATCCAGAAGAACCGGAACCGACGGGACCAGTGCCCGCCCTATACTTCACGGACCCTTCCGCGATTGATGATAGAGCTTTAAGACCGTCTCGGATTTGGCGTATGAACTTGGATGGATCAGACCGCCAAGCCCTCATCACCACGACCATAGGTGCTCCAACTGGCATCGCGGTGGATTCGGCGAACAGAACGATATACTGGACGGAGGGGTCCACCCCGAATTCGATTCGGCGTATGAACTTGGATGGATCAGACATGCTAACCTTCGTCACGGATGACGATGAGCCACAGGGCCTCGCGCTGGATTTGGTGAACAAAAAGATATACTGGGTGGCCACGGCCACCCGGAATTCGATTCGGCGTATGAACTTGGATGGATCAGACACGCTAACCGTCGTCCCGGGATTGAATAGTCCACAGAGCATCGCGGTGGATGCGGCGGGCGGAAAGATATACTGGACGGACTGGGCTGGGCATAAAATTCAGTATGCCAACTTGGATGGCGAAAACCCCCAAGACTTCCTTACGGGCGAGAATAATGCATCGGGCCTCGCGCTGGATTTGGTGAACAGAAAGATATACTGGGTGACCTGGTCCATGAGCACGGGCAGTAGAATTCGGTCTGCCAGCTTGGATAGGAATGGCTCAGACGCCCAAGATGTCTTTACGGAGGTGACGACGGCATGGGGCCTCGCGGTGGATGCGGCGGGCGGAAAGATATACTGGGCGGACTGGGGCGAGGATAACATTGGGAGCGCCAACTTGGATGGCTCAGAACCCCGAGACCTCGCTACGGGGTTGACGCATCCACTGCACGTCGCGCTGGGTATTTGGTAGGCATGGAGGTTCACCTGCCCGGCTTGATGGCGTTGAGGATTTTCAGACCGCTTCTAAAGGCGACGACCCCCAGCACAAACAACCATCGCGTGATGTTCAAAACATCCGAATCCTGTTGCCGGTCATGCCCGTAAACCCATCGACGACCATCCAGAACCCCCCGGCGACAAACTGCCCCAGCACCATGCCGAGGAAAAACCACCGCGTCGCTTTGTAGCCATTCGGCCCGGTGTACTTGAGCACCAGGGCCTTGACCAGCCACGCGAGGAGTTACCAAACGGCCTGTGCGTAAAATGAGCGGATAGCAGAATCGGAGGTGACGAGCGCACAGGCATGCAGACTGGCCGTAGCGACAATGGTGCGGTCAGCCGGGTCGCGATGGTCCCAGTTGAGTTCGAGATTTTTGAGCCAAGTCTGCACATCTACCGGGAGAATATCGAGGCGGTCAATTTGTACCAATCTATGGGTGAATTCCTCAATGGAAACCGGTATGAAGA
The DNA here is from genome assembly GCA_965242865.1 of Candidatus Latescibacterota bacterium. GTDB lineage: Bacteria > Latescibacterota > UBA2968 > UBA8231 > UBA8231. The sequence continues at coordinate 26,638 of CBDETK010000013.1, read as the reverse complement.
GTTTTTCTTTTTTTACTTTGATGCCAATTTCCCAGATAGAGATGGAACTAAGGGCAATGCGGTCGGCGTCTGCGATGGCTCGGGCTGCGGTTTGCGATAGCCGATCTCGATCTAGGGTCCAGAAGACGAGGGCTGAAGTGTCCAAGACGATCACGACAGCATGCCCCATTCGTCGATCGTCGGCGCATTGATGTCTTCGCGATAGATGACTTTGCCCTGAATCGCTCCGAAGACCTCTTCCACGGTCTTTTTTTGCTCAATCGGCTGAATGCGCAAGACCGGGCGGTTGTGGTCGGTGACGACCCATTCTTCGCCTGTTTCCTCAATATCGCGAAAGATGCGCAGCATATTGGCTTTCAATTTACTCTTTGAAATGGAAGGCATTCTTCCTCCTTTTGCTTATTCTGACCCCAGTTATGACTATGGTCAGATACTACGCAGAATCCTTCTTATTATCAAGGATACATGCGGGTCCGCGAAAGGGGCCGCTAAGGGCGACGATCCCCAGCGCAAACAACCACCGCGTGATGTTCAAAACATCCGAATCCTATTGCCGGTCATGCCCGTAAACCCATCGACGACCATCCAGAACCCCCCGGCGACAAACTGCCCCAGCACCATGCCGAGGAAAAACCACCGCGTCGCTTTGTAGCCATTCGGCCCGGTGTATTTGAGCACCAGGGCCTTGACCAGCCACGCGAGGAAAATGCTGAACCAGACGCTGTTGAGAATCCAAGTGCCGCTGGCCAGATAGCCCAGCGGGTGAAAAGGCCACCACAACAGGTGATGCCGCGCCCAGATCAACGAGGCCATAATGACCGCGCCGACCCCGTTCCACACCCAGCCATCCCAGTTGGGACCGGTCGGATTGAGGGCGAAGTTGTGGGCGACGCGAAACGGCTCCTTGGCAAACCACGCCCACGAGCCGTGGTAGTTGTTCGCGCCGTAGTGGTAGCTCAGCACGAGAATCGTCCCCACCCCGCCGACGAGGCCAATGGCCATGGCCAGCCCGATCATCGCGAGGATGCGGCGCTTGTAGCGGCTCAGGCCGTGCAACATGCGAATGCCGTTGGCACAGGGGGCCATCATAAAGACCAGCAGATCGCCAGCCCAAGCCAGAGTCATGCCCGTGGCCAGCACCCCGGCCGTCCCGAGGGCGGAGGACCCCACGCTGGACAGGAGAAAGCCGCAGCCCGACAGGCCCTGGACGGCCGCGGCCAAGCCGGCTTCGACGATCATTCGCGTTAGGGCCAAAAAGATGACAAACGCCCCGAACAGATAGACCAAGACCGCCCACAGCGGCAGGCCCGACCGCCACAGCCACACCGCCATGACCACGAGGCCCAGCGCGACGCCGAGGACCGCCGTGCGGTACGACAGCAGCTCCTCGCCATCGGCGCGTCCTTCGCGCCGCCAGAGGTGCTGCACCACCTGCCCGAGATGGACGCGGGCCGTCCACAGCCCCAAAAGCACCATGACGATCATCGCGCCCATAGTCTGGTGGCTCAACAGGCCCATGGTCGGCCCCTCAAAGGTGTGGCTAAAGATGTCGAGGTTTTCAGTGCTCAAGATGCCGATGCGCGTGAAGAGCACCTCCTCTGCTTTGACCAGCAAGTAGAAGAACCACAGGCTAAAGGTGATGTTGGCGTTGACCAAGTAGGCCAGCCCCAGCCACATGCAGTCGAAGCGCAGGTAAAACCGCACTGCGTCGTGGGCCAGCGGCAACGAGTGCGTAAAGTGGATGCGGCCGATGAATTCGTAGTAGTGGCTCAAGGCGTTGACCCCGTGCAGGACAAACGGCACCGCAAGCCCCAGCCACATCGCGGGATTCTTGAGGAAGGGCTTGACGCGCGCCGGCGTGGCCGCGTCCTCAACCATGCCCAGCGGCACCTGAGTCAGCGGGTAGAGCAGCCGCTCGTGGTCCATCCACTGCCGCCGCAAAATGACCATCGCGCACACGACGACCACGTAGAACGCCGCCATGAACAGGAGCCACCACAACAGCGGCTCCAGCCAAACGCCCCAAGGGATGGCCGCGCCGGCCGGCAGGCCCTCGTAAAAACCGCGAATGGCTTGGGCGTCGTAGGGAATGAGCCAAGTGGGAAGGTGCGGAAGGAGCAGCTCCTCCCAGTTGTTTTCTGGAGTCGCAAAGTAGAAGACGCCGGTCAGAATCGGCACGGCAATGCTGACGAACCCCCGCGCGGCAATGGCGGTGGTAATCATCATCATCACCGCAATGCTCAACAGCTCGGCGCGGCTGAACAGCCAACTCGGGCGCACGAGGCCGAGCAGCGGCTGCACCAGAGCCACGAGCACAAAGAGCAAGAAAAACGCGGCTGGCGTCGAGGAGTTTAGCCCGAGTTGAGTGCCGTTGAGGACGAATTCTCCGTACGGCAGGCCCACGGCAATCACGCTGCACAGCACGGCCCCCACGAGCATGGCGCGTCCGCTGATTCCGGCGCGGGCCGCGGGTTTTTTCGAGGCGTCCACTGGTCTAATTTCCTCGTCAAACGGTTGGATTTTGACGGCCTTTCAAGTATGTCTCTTGGCCGCCGCCGTGTCCATCTAGGCCCCCAAGTCGCCGCGCTATTGTAATGTATAGGGGGCGATTGTATATTTGGCCCCAATCCATCAGCTTGCAAGGGTTGCAAGTTCGCTCAGACCACCGAAAGGAGAGCAGCATGAAGTTATTGATCGCCTGCGGCTTTAGCTTGGCCCTAATCGGCGCAGCAAACGCCCAGTTCAACGATCCGCCGGCCCTCGAAAACCGCAACGGCCGGCTCGGCTTTGAGTTTTACATGCTCGAAGTCCCCGATCCCAGCGCCATGACGGCCGATGCCGACGACAGCGACTGGGGCTGGTTTGACCCTGAGTACATCCTCACCATGGATGAGTGGCGCGACGAAGCCGACCGTCCCCTACCCGAGCGCGACGACTACAACGTCACCACCCTCATGGGCTGGAAGGGCGGCGATGTCAACCGCTGGTACGTACACATGGAAATCGTCGATGACGTCCTCTGCCACTGGGGCACCAACGTAGAGCAATGGCACGCCGACATGATCGAGTTTTCCCTCGACCCGACCGATCACGGCCGCGAATTTGGCACCGGTTGGGTCATGGAATACATCGCCCGCCCGGGCGACATGGTGCCGCCGCAAAACGTGCGCTATCGCTGGACCGGCCCCGAAGGGTGGCTGGAAAACAACGAGGTCATCGAGTTCGCCGTCCGCGTCGATCCGCCCGAAGCTTGGGCCGCTGAAGTATGGGACGCCGGCGGAACCACGGTGTACGAGTGGAATTACGAAGTCAAGCGGTTCATGGAAGACGGCGGGCCGGCCGCCAGCGAGACCTTCCAATTGGACGACGTGGCCGGGGAAGACGGCGCGGGCCTAGCCTTCAACCTGTGGGCCGAGGACAGCGAGCCAACCGGCGACGACGGCGACCGCGCCTCTTCAGTGGTCAACGACATGACCACGCGCGGCCCGGAAGCCTCGGCGCGGCAGTACTACGCTCATGCCGCCCTGCTGCGCATCGGCGAGTACGCGGCCCAAGACGGAACGTCCGTGGAAGAATCAACTTGGGCGCAGATCAAGGATTCCTTCCGCCACTAACCCCTCGGAGCGGCTCCGTGGCCAAACGCCGCCGTGGAGCCGCTCCACTTCACATCGAGAATTTCCTTAGGGCGGGTGCGCGTTATCAGGTGCCCGCCCACTTTTGCATCTTTACCGGCGTCGCCAAGAGCGCGAAGCCATCGCAGAGGACATTCCATGCGCGTATGGATCGCGGTGCTCATCCTCCTCGTCAGCGGCTGTGGGCGTTACTTCCCCCAACCGCTGCGAGCCACCCCCCAACAGGCCGAAGGCATGACCGTCAACGACGACGGCTCGGTCACCTACGCGCTAGAGCGGCTGGCCATCACCCTAAGACCCATGACCGACGCCGAACTCAATCGGCAATTTCCCCAAGCCTCAACCGGCGGCGCGGCTGCGGTCAATCCCTATACCTTTGGCGATTGGGTCGCGCCCGGCGACGACTGGACGCCGCCGCGCTTTTTGGTAATGAAATTAGGCGTCGCCAATTACCAGTTTCCCAAGGTCGTCATCGACCCGCTCAAAGCCACGATCAAAGCGGCCGACAATCAAGTCTATCGCGCCTTGAGCTACGCCGAGCTGTACGAATACTACCGCTCGTATTGGCAGGCCAACTCCGGCCAAGGCCGAATCGAGTTCAGGGCGCGCACCGACATTCTCAAACAAACCCTGTTTACCGACGACTTCATCTTCAGTGGCCGCGACGAGGAAGGGTACATCGTCTTTCCCCGCTTGGACGACGAAGTAACGCGCGTCCAAGTGGAAATCGCCGACATCGCCATCCGCTTCAACTTTGAGGGCGAACCCGTGGAGACCCTCGACCTCAGGGTCGCTTTCGAGCGCGAGGTGCTCAAGGGGTACGCGCCCCACAGCGCGGTTCCCCTGAACTAGCCATCATGCGGCCCCATTGCTCCCTTCCGCTTGGCCGATTCGCCGCTGTCTACATGATGATAGGGCTGGGGGCGCGGCTGGGGTGGGCCGAAGTGGAAACGTATCACCTCGGCCGCGGCGGCTTGTCGTGGGCCTCTCAAGCGGACATCCAAAACGGCACCGTCGGAGTTGCCGGCGCGCTGCAGCCGCTAGAGCTGCGCAGCGGCCAGAACCTCATGGAACTGCTGCGGGACGCCGGCCAGACTTGGCTCAACGGCAGCCCCAGCGACTTTACCAAGCCCGGACAGCCGCGCACTTGGTCCAACGACGGTCCCTTCAATCAGGTAAATGGCCCCCTGCAGCTCGTCGACGGCGACCCTTCCAGTTCGTCAGAAGGCGCGTTCCGCACGGCACGCAACCAAGCCGGGGCCACGTTTTTCTGGGATCTCGGGGCCCCTTTTCCAATAGACCGCGTGCGGTTCGCGCCCGCGCCGAGCGAGCGCGATTGGTTCATCAAGGCGTTTGAACTGCAAGTGAGCGACGGCGAGCAGTTCGACGAGGTCAAGCGGCCCGTCTATCGCCTGTTGAGCCGCGTCGAGGACAACGACGACCCCGTGGTCGAGCTGTCCTTCAACGGGGTGCAGGGGCGCTTTCTCCGGCTCAAGGTGCTCTCGCGCAATCCCTTCAACCTCGCGGAATTTGAGGTGTACGGCGAGGGATTCGTGCCGGTGTCCAGCTATGTCTCCCAGCTCCATTCCTTTGGGCGTCCCGTGAATTTCGGGCGGCTCGCGGTGCAGGCCGAGCGGTTGAGCCGCAGCGCCGCAGGCGACACCGCGACCGTGCGCTTGCAGTTCCGCAGCGGCACGGACGACACCCCGGTAGCTTACTTTCGCCGCGACCGCGACACCGGCGTCCGCGAAGAAGTGCCCCTGTCCGAATACAACAATCTGCCGCGCCGCGCCCTGTACCGCCGCGATCCCGCCACCGGCGCGGTGCTGGGCGAGGTAACTCGGACCGAATACCTTTCGCTGCCGTTGGCCGAGGTCGGACCCGCACGCGATTTTGTGCAGGCCGGCATCCGCGAAGACGTGGAAAATTGGAGTGGCTGGACCCGGCCCCTGCAACTCGATTCATCGGCCACGGTCGTCGTGCCGTTGGACCTGCCCAGTCCGCGCGAATTTTTGCAGTTCCGCATCTTTTTTAACGGCCGCGCTACGAGCACCATGCGCCTCGATAGCTTGGTGGTGGAGTTTGCTCCCGAATTGGTCAGCACGGCTGTCGGCGAGGTCGCGCTGGCCGCGGACCCCCAGCCCGTCGGCGGCGTCTTGGCCGTTCCAAGCGGCGTCGATACCTCCTTTGTCTGCGACATCCTCACCGAATTTGCCGCAGACGATCTCGCCGGCTTTCGCGGCCTCCAGCTCACCGCCTTTCCGCCCCCGGTGTTTGAGCGGCTGCAAATGGGCGATCCCCTCGTCGAGGTCGCGGACGTTGAAGTCGAGCCTATTGCCGAAGGCTTCCAAGTCTTTTTCCCGCCGGTGACGCGCCAAAACAACCAGCCCATGCGGCTGGCCTTTCGGCTGCGGTTGCTGGAGTACCACACGCCGCTAAACGCCTTTTTGCTCGGCGATGGCGAGGTGCCGCCGCATCCGATTGCGGCCGGCAATGCCAGCGCCGAGGTGGGCACGGGCTCCATCCACATTTTCGCGGCCAGTGCCACGCCCGCGGTCGAAGCCCTCCTCTCGACTTCGGTGCTCACGCCCAACGGCGATGGGGTCAACGACGCGGTCGAAATCGCCGCCGTGCTGACGCAATTTGCCGGCGAGGTGTCGCTGGCGGTCGAAGTTTTTGACCTTTCCGGCCGCCGGGTGCGACAACTGATTGCCGCGCCCCGGGCCGCCGGGGTCTATCGCGAAACCTGGGACGGACGGGATGGGGCCGGGGCCAAGGTCGCGCCCGGTCTGTACCTCTGTCGAATCGGGGTACACTCGGACGTCGCCCCGACCACCGAGACCCAGCTCATAGGAGTGGCGTATTGATCGCTTTCTCGCTAGTGCCGCTGCTGTTGCTCGCTGGGGCGGCTTGGGGGCAGGCGTCGGCTTGGGTCGTCGGCGCAAGGGGCGAACCTTGGGCCGAGGCGGCCGAGCGCTGGATCGCCCTCGACGACTCCGTGCGCCCCGGCGCCGTGCAGCCTCGGGCGGTGCCCCCGGGACACAACGTGTTGCGCGGGTTGGTGCGCGCCACCGGGGTGGCCGCGCAGGTCAATATGTTTGACTACTCTTGGGCCTTTGCGAAAGACCCGGACCGGATGGAGATCAACAACCAACTCGTGGGCTGGAATCCGCGCATCTGGGGAGGCAACGCCGCGGTAATGCGCGGCCTCATCGATGGCGACGAGTTGACGGCTTCTTTCGTCCATCCGCCGCGCATCGACGGGCGGCCCAATGCGGCGGTGTTCTATACGCTCGACTTGGGAGTGCCCATCGCCCTCGATAGCCTCGTCTTCTTTCCACCCCAAAGCGGCTTTACCGACGACAACCGCCGCCAGCGCAACGTCTTCCCGGTGGGCTACGAAGTGACGCGCACCAACACGCCGGCGGACTGGCTCATTTTCGAGGAAGAGGACGTCGCGCTTGGGTCGCCCGGCTACCACCCGCTCGACGAGCTCATCGGCAGCACCTTTTCCAACAACCAAAGCATTGTATCGCTGCGGCCGCCCTTGCGCTTTACGCGCTTTTTGCGCTTCAAGTTCGGCGGCGTCACCTCGCTGGGCCTGCTCGCCGAGATTCAGGCGTTTGGCCGCGGCTATCCCCAAGTGGCCCGCTACTTGTCGCAAGTCAAGTCCTTTGGCGAGCCAGTGAGCCTCGGCCGGCTTACTTGGCGCTTTACCCGCTACCGGCAGACGAGTTCCGGCCGCATCGTCGAAGACCCGGCGGCCCCGGTGCAGCTCGTCCTCCAGACGCGCTCCGGCACGGACGACGATCCCATAGATCACTTTATTTTTGACGAACTCAGCCGCCTCCTCAAAGTGGACCGCTCGACGTACGAAGACGCGCCCGCGGTCGTCCACGCGGCCTACGAACGCGCCCCGAGGTTCCAAGCGCGCCGCGGCGAGGATACGGAGAATTGGACGCCTTGGTCCATTGCCTACGTGGAGTCGGGCGACGAGGTGCGGTCGGCCGATGGCGGGGCGTTCTTCCAGTTTCGCTTTGAGATCGCCACTGAGCAGCCCTTTGCCTTTGGCGTCTTGGACAGCGTGGCCTTTGAGGTGTCGCCCCTGTTGGCCGACAGCGTACTGGCCGAAGTCTCGCTGCCCGGGCCGCTGGGCGCGCCGCGGGTGCCGCTGGGCGCGGATACCACGTTTGTCTATGACATTCGCACTGTTTTTGCCACCAGCGACCGCGTGGGGTTTGACGCGATTGAACTAGATGTGCCGCCGGGTGCGCGCTTTCTCGGCTTGGAAATCGACGATGTGCCGGCGCGGGAAGGCGTGGATTTTTCTTTTGTCGCCGCGCCCAACAAATTCAGCTTTGCGTTTCCGCAAGTTTTTGTCGCCGACACGTCGTTTCGCGTCCGCTACCGCAGCGCGATCTACCAAGCGTCGCTCTTTTTGGAAGGGCAAGTGGTCAACCGCGACCCCCAAGCCGCGCTCTTGCCTCAGTCGATTGAAGGGGGCGATGCGCGCCCGGACGTCGCCAGCAACAGCATCCAAGTGGTCGCCAGCGAGGCCGAACTGAGCGTCTTGGGCCCCCTGCGGCTGTCGTCGCCGGTCTTAACGCCCAATGGCGACCGCGCCAACGACCGCGTGGTCGCGGCCTTTGATCTGTTTGGCGTCAACGGCGCACCAACCACCATGACGGTGCGCGACCTCGCCGGCCGCCGCGTCGCCACCCTACTCCGCACCACGGCCCAAGCGGGCTCGCACGCGCCGACTTGGGACGGCCGGGATGCGGCTGGACAGCTAGTCCCTCCCGGTCTCTACTTGGTGCAGATCGAGATCGAAATCGACTTGGGCGTGGTGACGCGGGCCCACGCGGTCGCCGTCGCCTATTGACCGGCGCAACCTGCGGAGAACAGCCGATGATTAGATCATTCATTGCGCGGGCGTCATTGCGCGGGCGTCCATCCACCCCGAGCCATACCCGTAGGGGCGTCCCCCTGTGGACGCCCCCCCCTTCCCGCGGGCGTCATTGCGCGGGCGTCCATCCACCCCGAGGGCGTCCACGAGGGACGCCCCTACGGTTCCTGTTATTGATCGTCGTGCCTGCTGCCCTCTACGCCCAGGACATCGTCTTTTCGGGGGCGGATTTTGCGGCGTGGAATCATCCGGCTGGGCTCGTTCAGATCGGGGCTACCGGGGTGGCGGTGAAGCGATTTGGCACGACGTTTAATGCGGTCGCCAATGCGGGGGAATTTTCGTCTGTTACCATTGGCGACTACGGTCGGTTGCCGGTGCGCGCGCCCTCCAATCAGGGCCAAGCCGGACTCGTGGCCGACCAAGACCCCACCACCTATTGGCAGCCCGACTTGGGCGACCCGCTCCAGAAGTGGTGGCTAGAGGTCGATTTGGACCGGGCGGTCGTCGCCCGCAAAATTCGCGTGATCTTTCCCCAAACCGAGGACGCCCGGCCCTTTGAATTCTTTTCGCTCCACAGCAGCCCAGGCATTCAGGTCGCGGGCGCGCCGGGCAAGCAGATCGCGTTTGAGCGCGTTGGGCGGCCGGTCAACAACAACGCCAAGCAGGTGGTAGAGTTCGAGCTCAAAACCGCCAACAAGGCCCCGCCGAGCGGCATGCCCAAAGGGCAGTTCTTGGCAAAGAGCGACAGCTTGGATTTTTCTATCCTTCGCTTTGTGCGCTTTGAAGCGGCCGGCCAAACCCCGGGGGCCGCCCTCGCCGAAATCGAGGTAGAGGGCATTGGCTTCAACCTGTCGACCCGGGTGTTTACCGAGGAGCGCGCGGAAAAGGGCGAGGAGTCATGGGGCGGCAGGACGTGGACCTCAAGGGCGCGCGATTGCGATGGCTGCGGCAAGGCCAGCGGCGCGGAATTCCTCGTGGATGCGGACTTGGGCCGGCGGCTGTGGAGCATCCAAGCCTCTTCGGGGGATCGCGATTGGCGCGACGATGGCGTCTGGTCGGTGATCGACTTTGGCAACGTGTTCCGCATCGACCGGATAATTTTCGTGCCGCTCATCGGCGGCCGCAGCCCGTGGCTATACGGCTACCAGCAGGGCGCGGTGGGCGGCTTCCCCATGTTCGACATCCTCACCTCCGACGGCAGTTCGAGCAACACGGCCGACCCGCAGGCCGAGGGGCCGTTTGAATACGAGCTGCTGTCGCAAGTGCGGACCAGCTACCCCTTCAACGATTTTCAATTTCCGACCCGCGACACCCGCCTCATCCTCTGGCGCGTGATCGGCTTCTACGGCCGCGACGCCAATGCCTTGCAGCTTTTTGCCTTTCACCGCGAAGGCTATCCCAAGCGCGTCGAGTTGGAGTCCGACGATCTCGACTTGGGGTCCGCGCGCAGCATCCGGCGCATTGAGTGGGACGCCGACCTGCCGCCGGGAACGCGCCTAGAGGTGCAGACCCAAACGGGCAATGGCTTTACCGACGTCACGCGCTACTTTCTCAAAAACGGCAGTGAAGTCACCAAGGAAGCCTACGAAGCGGCGCGCAAGCGCTATCGCGGCGACATTGTGCAAGAAAAGGTGCGCGATGCCACTTGGAGCACTTGGAGCCGGCCGCACCGCTTTTCCGGTCAGAGCTTTCAATCGCCTTCGCCGCGCCGCTACTTGCGCACGCGCATTCGCCTGTACAGCGACGATCTAAACGCATCGCCGGTGCTGCGCTCGCTGCGGATTGCGGCCAACGATCCGGTCATTTTTGCCGGCCTGAGCGGCTCGGTGTGGCCGTGCGAAGCCGCCCTCGATGCGCCGACCGAGTTTCGCTATACCATTAAGCCGCAGGCGTTCAACAGCCGCGACCCCGGGTTCGACCAAGTGTTGATCGCCCTGCCGCCGGGCAGCGCGGACGCCCAATTGCTTGCGGTGCGCGTGGGCGGCCAGCCAGTGGAGGCGAGCGGCTCGTTGCGCGGCGACTCCCTGTGGGTGCAGCTACCGCCGCCGGTGGTGCGGCGCGACTCGGTTGACATTGCCTTTGCAACGCGGGTTTTTGCCAGCCCCACGGTGTTTGAGACCTTTGTCTTTAACTCGGCTCAAGAGGACAACGGTCAAGGGGTGGTGCCGGCCGAGTTGGGGGCCGATCAAGTGTTTGTCCCGGAGGTGGTGCAGGGCGGCGCGCTCATCCGCAACGTGCGCCACACCGCGCTCTTCACGCCCAATGGCGACGGCATCAACGACCGGTACGAGCTAAACGTCACCGTCGTCAAGACCGACAAGCAGCCGCGGGTGCGCGTCTTTTCCCTCGCCGGCCGCCTCATCGCCGAGCTGGCAAACGCCACGCCGCGCGGGGCCCGGGCGATGTATGTTTGGGACGGCCAGCGCAACGGCGAGGTCGTGCCGCCGGGCATCTACATCGTGCAGCTCGAATTGCAAACCGACCCAAAAGCCGAGGTCGTCCAGCGGAGTGTGTGCGTAGCGTATTAAACCGAGGTTGTCGTTCAACATGCGTCCGACATTACAACCAGCCATCGCACTATGAAGATCAACTACTTTGAAGATACGGACACCGCGTTTATCGAATTCACCGAAAAGCGCGTCGCCGAGACCCGCAAGTTGTGCGAGAACATCCACATCGATCTCGATAAACAAGGGAACCTCGTCGCCATGAAAATTGAACGCGCCGAGCAAAGCGCCAACATTCTAACGCTCACCTTTGAGCGTCGAGCCAAACCGACCAACCCTGTGGGAGGGAGGACGTGAGACAGCTAACGATGCGATTGCTTTATTGGGGTTTGCTCCTCGCCACGCCGCAGCTATCCGCGGCTCAACGCGCCACCGGATTTGACAATCCCTATTACACTTCAGCCACCGAAGTCGCGCCCTCAACCTTGGTTCCCTCGGTGCGCAAGTGGTATCAGCCGCAGCGCCTGTACGAACTCTACGACTGGCGGCAAGACCAGTACTCCAACTACGCGCGCAATCCCTACCAGCGCTACAACGACGTCTTCTTGGAAGGATCGCCCTTTTACGACATCTACGGCTCGTACATCAGCCAAGGTTGGCAGGTGTACAACTGGACCGAAAACTATCCCACGGCGAGCGGCAGCAGCATCTTCAAAAGCCCGCGCTTTAGCTCGTGGTTTAGCAACGTCCTCATCTCCTCTAGCCACGCCGGGCAGTTCCACTCCTCCCTGATGGTGGGCGACGGCATCCGCACCACCCTGACGCCGCTCACCTTTTCCAAGCCGCGCTTCGACGGCGTCCAGTGGGATATGATGTCGGACAAGTACGCCCTGACCCTGCTCACCTCGCGCATCAACAACGCCGGCGTCGTCGCGGGCGTCGCCGGCGAGGCCGGGGTGAAGTTCACCACGTTCACCAACCTGTGGGCTGCCAAAGGCCAAGTCAGCATCGGCGACTTTTCCAACATCGGCTTGACGTTTGTCAATGCGGCCCATCTAAATTCCAACATTCCCTTTGGCGACAATTCGCTCAAAGGCCAGCTCAGCGGCCCGATGAACAACGACTTTGTGCGCTCGATCATCGTGCGCATTTCCGACGACTCGCCCGAAGACGGCGAAGGCGGAGCGTTGCTGTCGCGCTGGCGCGTTTTCGCCAATGGCGTGGAGCACACCGACGACATCGAGCCCGTGGTGGAAGGCGGCTTTCGCCGCCGCGGCGTAATTGAAGCGAGCGGCACCGACGTAATAACGCTCACGTTCAACATCGAAGACTTCGCGCCCACCATCGACGACGACATCGACGACTTCCGCGAGATTGAGCACGTGGAGATCGGCCTAGTACTGGCCAACGACTACAAAGTAGAGGTCGCTTCCAACAAACAGACCAACCAACTCGGCGCCCCAGTGTTCCTGACCGTGCTGCGCGCCCCGGGCAACGTCAAGGACGGCGCCAACCAAGCCTTTCATACCTTTCGCTACGGCCTGCCCACGGGCAACCGGCTGCTCGGCTTTGACCTGTCGATCAACGATGTGGCCGGTTTTGACCTGAAGGGAGAATACGTGCGGAACTTCCAGTACCGCCGCTTTCCCAACGAAAACTTCACCCGCGATCAAGCCCTAGCCACCAACGCGGCCGACGCCTTTTACCTAACCGCGCAGAAGCGGCATTATCCATGGACGATCTTCGCCGAAGCCTTTAGCATGGACGCGGAATACTCGACCCAAGCCTTTATCCCAAATTCCGAGGGCGAGGTGTACTACGGCAACGAACAGCAAAGTGTGTACGAGTTCGTGGATGACAACGACGATCAAGACGAATTGCCGGACTGGACCCGGCGCTACCACGGCCCGCGCGTCAACACCCGCCAAGGAGTGGGGCTGCTGACCGACAGCGCAGTCTTTCCCGGAATCGACGAAAACAACGACGATCTCTCGGATTTCAACCGCAACTTCAACCGCTTGCCCGACTACGCCGAGCCTTTTCTGCGCTTTGAGGTGGATCCCCCGGATTTCCTCTTTGGCATGGACATGAACAACAACGGGGTCATCGACCGCTTTGAAGACGATGCCGAAGCAGACTATCCCTACAAGCGCGGGCACCGGGGATACAACACGTACCTAGGCCTTGAAGTCGCGCCGGACATAACCCTCATGGTCGGTCGGCTCGACGAGCGTCTGCTGAAAACCGCCCGCGAAAACGCAACCACGTACCTGCTCCTGACCGCGAGCGAAAAGTTTCCCCGCTACAACCTGCAAGTGCGGCTGATTGTCAATCCGCGCAAGGTTGCAGACGACATTCCCGAGCACGTCTTTTTGTGGGTCGATACGCCCGGCACCTTCGGGGAAGCGCGTTTTAGGCGCGACCTGCTCGTGGCGCGCGATGCGTTCGTCAACACGACGTATTTAGACGTGCGCTACGACCGCTATATCTCGTTTACCACCAAGGTCAAGTACGATCAATACACCCAGTTGGGGTCGGCGGCTGAAGAGTTGAACAACCAGCGCTTCCTCGGGGTGATCAACAAGGCCCAGTACCCGCTCCACGTGCGGTCTTGGGATTTGACCTTGAACTGGAAGCAGCTATACAGCAATCGCGTGCCGGCGGACCGGGGCGCGTTGCAAACGTCCGATCTAACGGAGATTTTCTCGCTGCTGGCCGGCCGCACGATCAACCGCAACATGAGCTTTACAGCGGGCGTTGAATACGAGATAGCCAACAATCTGGGCGAGCAGCCCGAGGGGTTTATAGAAGACGGCACCACGCTGGTGCTGGCCGGCCAAATAGCCAACCAATCGGCCTATCAGGGGTATGCCCTGACGACCAATGTCGGGCTGCGCTGGACCCGCGAAGACCTCGACTCCGCCCCGGCGTCGGCCAAGCTATTCACCTTTATCAGCGTCTTCGCTGGGCTGGGCAAGGACCTGTAAATAATAACGCTTCTCATAAGTAATAATGGATGATTCGAAAAAAAGGTTACAAAAAAATAAAAAATGAGCGGATCGCAGAACGAACCGCTAGTCGGCAATAGACGAGCGCAGCCAGACCAAGTATGCGGCCAAATAGGTGAATACCGCGAAGAAGCCGAGTAAGACCAAATCGACGACGGCCGAGCCAGCCAACGACGCGGCCGAGAGGTCTTCGGCAAACACGGGTATTTGCTCCAACGCTACCTTTTGCGCGGACAGCCCGTTCTTTACGAGCGGGACGTGCAAACTGCGCCAGTCGGCTCGATCGATGGCGAGCAGGGTTTCCTCAAAACGCTGGGCGTAATTCCTCGCTTGATCGATGAAATGGCGATAGCGCGGTAGGCCCGTACCCGCCATCGCCTCCATGGCGTATTGGTAGGTGCCCATGGGTGAGGCCCGGACGATGTTTTGGGCTAAATTGACCTGTTGTACCCGACGCCGCATCAAGGCGTTTGCTAATTCTTGATGGTGCGCCCGTTCCTCTCGCAACGCGCTCGAAAACTCCTTGATAAACGTCGGATCGAGCCGATCGCCCTTGTTGGCCAAATTGAAGGCGCGCCCCCGAATAGGATGCCAAGTGAACGAGCCGTCGCCGTGCTCGTACACGTACTTGGTGTGTTCTAACTCATGTACCTCTTCGTGGAATAGCTCGGCGATGGTCTTGCCCATCTGCGGCCATAGCAAAACCATACCCACCCAGACGAAGAGCACCGCCGTCAGACTGCCCCGCCTAGTAGCACTACGCGCCGATATGAGCAGCCCCAGCGCGGTACAGCCGGCCAGATAGCCCCCCGAGATCAAGACCATGACCGCGATGCGCCCGGCGTGGGAGGAATCCAGCGACAGACCGGCGAGTATCAAGACGATCAACAGATTGAGGGTTATGCTGAGGAACAGCACCCCGAGCAGCACCATCATCGCGCCCCAGAACTTGCCCCACAGCAGCGTATGGCGCGGCAGGCTGTTGGCCATGACCAGCTTGAGGGTGCCGCTCTCCTTTTCGCCGACAATGGCGTCGTGAGTGAACAGGAAGACGGCCAAGCTCAGCAAGATGCCGATGATAAAGACCCAGTCAACGGTGATGAAGATGGAAAGTAGTGGAGTATCCTTTAGTTCGGCCGAAAAAGATAAAACCCACGGCCAATACCAACTTTTATCAACGTGCGGACCCCCGATAATATCTGACATCAGATAGTTCTGGTTCGATTCGGCCTCTACTTTGTCTGGCAACTTGTTGTCGGCGAAACCAGCGCAAAACGCCAATTCGCTAGGTTGCTTATAAAGCACCCCAGGCCCTGCGAGCAGGAGCTTCCACAGACCGGCCGCGCCGTTATCGCGCAACCTTTGGTGTTGCTGGGAGGTGTTTTCTATGTAAGCGTCTTGCTCGAATTGGTAGGTGCTGTGGACGAGGACGAGTGCATTGAGCACCATCAAGCCAACGCACAGCACCAGCACCAAGCTGAACCGCAGGCTCTGGATGTGGGCGATAAATTCCCGTTTGATAATCGTCGTCAGCATGGTGCGTTCACCTCACGACATCGTAGCGAGCAAAAAGCCCGGTTACGGCCAGCCAAGTTAGGCTCGCGTAGATAAACAGCGAGAGAAGGCCGGGCGCAATTCTGCCCAGCCGTTGAGAGAGGGGCTCACGGTGCTCTATAAAGACCGGAAGACCGCTGAGGTCGAGCGCGGTTCTTTTAGCCGCTCTATCCTCGTCTGTAAAACTAGGTTGACCTATAAATGCCATGCTCCCGAATGCGTCGTACGCCCTTAAATAGTCCAAAATTTGCTCGCGGTACTGACGAGCCTGACGGATAAAATCGTAGAAAACCCCCGCATCCGTACCAGCCAAACCGCCGGTGACCGCTAGATAGGCCCCGGCTGGCGCGATCCTTTGCAACTGATCGTTTAGGCGGGCGAGCGACCGGGGCCGGCCTTCCCAAAGCGGACTGCAAGCATGCCAAATTTTTTGGGCATACTGGAGGCGTAGGTTCTCGCCGGCCCTCAGAATGTCTAGGAATTCGGCGATGGGGGCGTCCTTCTTAATCGCTCCGATCTGGAAACTCGGGCCGCGCCCCCCCCAGCTATTACTGATCAAGCGTAGCGGCGGGTAGGTATCGCCCATCCCGGCCGTGCGCACCAAGCCGTTAGCCCGTTTTTCGTACTCGTTCCACAATTCGTCTTCCATCGCCTCGGCTTGCTGGGCATCTACTCGCCGCTGGAACTGCTGATTGACGAAAAACGCAGTGCTGATCGGCAAGACAATCACCAAAAAGGTCCAGACGAACAGACTGTACATCATGCTGGTTGAAGTATTGTGGGTGTAACACGAAATGGCCATGCCAATCAGGTAGAAGATGGCGATGTAAAACAGGGAGGCCAGCCAAATCCCAACGAGACCTAGCCAATCGGCCCCTGTAAGCCGGACGTGCTCAGAAGCAATGAGAAAAATTGCGAGGCCGAGAAAGCCCAAGAAAATAGGTATGTTGAGGAGCGTAATGCCGCTCAAGAGTTTGCCGGTCACGATCTGTACTCGGGAGACGTTCGTCGTCATCATCAGCGCTAGGGTGCCTTCCTCTTTTTCGCCTGAAATGGACTCACACGCAAAGAGAATGGCCAACAACGATAGAAAGATCTGGACGACGTGAACGACATCAAACGAACCGATTATGGAGAGTAAAGGATTGCCAGTGTCCGATAGGGTGTGCTGATCGGTGACGTAGGGTATTTCGTATATCTCAATGGGCACTACCGAGCTCTTTTGCTCGGTGACGCCCCGGTCAAAGACTTCGAGGGGATTGGGTGTGCGAACGACTTGGGTTTGCAATTTGGAGTATTTATATACCTCGCGGAGCGCGTCGGCCGTTTCTGCGACGATTCGATCTTTCTCGGTCTGTGCCCTTTCGTGACTTGCTATTCGCAGCAGGCCGACGACCCATATAAGCGACACGATAATCAGGGTACAATAGATAAAGCGCCGACTAGTGAGCTGCTCTAGCAACTCTTTTTTCCAGATGGTTTTTATCATTTTCTGACCTTCTTTAGGTTTATTTTTAATCGCTATCGATTATACCTAAACCCTCTATCAAGGAACTGCACCGTACTTGCGTTATGCGTTATAGTATAAACAGAACGCATGTAAGCTCAACACTTGCTTACCTGCGTTCTGTCTTTGCTAGACACAGCTAACTATAAAGTGGGGAGGATTAGTGAGAATGACTTTCACGTGGCACTGGTCATCCCCCCGGCATGACCATGTTACGGAGATACCTCCCACCGTTGCGTTACAGTCGAAATCGGCCTTTGCTTGGTTCGGTAAGAGCCAAGCGATCATGCCGACGAGGGCGATACCCACTTGTACGAATATCCGCTTCATAGCGAACTCCTCCTGTAAAGGGGGTTACAGTAAGTCGAAGAAGTAGGTCTCTCCTACTCCAGGGCTATAGAATACTTCCAAGTGACGCCATAGCTTCTTGTCTTGGTCCCACATCAAACGAAAAAATGATGGTGTGCGTCCTGGGACCGGATGAGGTGTAAAAGCTAGTGGTTCCTCTACAATGAGCATTATATCTGCACAGGTGATCTTTTTCTCTGCTGCTAGAAGTGCTGGAAGTTTATCGCTTAGTGCTGTCGGATAGGGTCTATACCCCTTAGGTAACATTCCTAGATCAGATGCCAGGTGTAAGAGCTTCGGATCCTTTTTCCCTAACTCGAACACTCTAAAGCTACTGTCGTGGAACGATACGTTTTCTATAAAATACTCCTTGTTGTGGTTTTTTAGCGCACCTTTGTACATTGAAAGAAATATAGAAAGCGGCCCTTCCTTCAAACTCGCTCTGGCATCATCAACCAATTTTTGAGCTGCTTTCTCTATTTCTTCTTCGTCGGTTAGTATGGTTCCGTCTGCACTTTTGAGGGTGATGCTTGGATTTCGGGCATTTTCCCGAGCAAAATTAGCCCATGCCAGACTTCGAGCCATATATCTTTCTTCATTAAATCCCGCCCTCAGATAGAAGGCGGCGACCAAGCTATCGTTGCCCGCTTCGGAAAACGCAATCAGATACTGGCGCAACCAGTCGCGCAAGCCGCGCTCTTGCTCCAAGTCGATGGCCGTCTCCAAGTTAATGGGGATCGCGTCAATGGCTTGGTTCAACTCTTCGCCTGCTTGCACCTTAATCACGTCTTGGCCGTGTATGTAGTCGTAAAACTCCTGTATGTTCTCTTGGGTAAAGCCGCCATAGCCCCCTTCGCGGGCTTGACTGGGTACGGGTGTGATAATAAGCGCACTGCACAAGAGCGTAAGCGTTTTCACAGAAAGCCTCCTTGCATGATTTTCGCATTGTTTAAGAACGCTTCTCATAAGTAATAACGTATGCCGTTAGGAAAATGTTACAAAAAAAATAAAAAATAAGCGGATCGCAGAACGAACCGCTAGTCGGCGATAGACGAGCGCAGCCAGACCAAGTATGCGGCCAGATAGGTGAACACGGCAAAGAAGCCGAGCAAGACCAAATCGACTACAGCCGAGCCAGCCAACGACGCGGCCGAGAGGTCTTCGGCAAACACGGGTATTTGCTCCAACGCTACCTTTTGCGTAGAAAGCCCGTGCTCGACAAATGGAACGTGCAGGCTGCGCCAGTCGGCCCGATCAATGGCGAGCAGGGTTTCCTCAAAACGCTGGGCGTAATTCCTCGCTTGATCGATGAAATGACGGTAGCGCGGTAGGCCCGTACCCGCGATGGCCTCCATGGCGTATTGGTAGGTGCCCATGGGCGAGACCCGGACGATGTTTTGGGCTAGACTGACCTGTTGTACCCGCCGCCGCATCAGGGCGTTTTCTAGTTCTTGATGGTACGTCCGTTCTTCTCGCAATGCACTCGAAAGTTTTTTGATAAACGTAGGATCGAGCAGGTTTTCCTGCCCTGCCGCCAAGTTGAAAGCGCGTCCCCGAACAGGATGCCAAGTGAACGAGCCGTCGCCGCGCTCGTACACGAGCTTAGTGTATTCTAACTCTTGTAGGTCTTCATGGAATAGCTCGGCAACGGTTTTCCCCATCTGCGGCCACAACAAAACCATGCTCAGCCAGACGAAGAGCACCGTCGTCAGACTGCCTCGCCTAGTAGCACTACGCGCCGATATGAGCAGCCCCAGCGCGGTACAGCCGGCCAGATAAATCCCCGAGATCAAGACCATGACGGCGATGCGCCCGGCGTGGGAGGAATCCAGCGATAGATCGGCGAGCATCAAGACGATCAACAGATTGAGGGTTACGCTGAGGAGTAGCACCCCGAGCAAGACCATCATCGCGCCCCAGAATTTGCCCCACAGCAGCGTATGGCGCAGCAGGCTGTTGGCCATGACCAGCTTGAGGGTGCCACTCTCCTTTTCGCCGACGATGGCGTCGTATGTAAACAAGAGAGCGGCCAAGCTCAGCAAGACGCCGATGATAAAGACCCAGTCAATGGTGATAAGGGGGGAGAGTAGCGGAGCTATCTCTATATCGGTAGAAAAAGACAGAGTCCAAGGCCAATAAAAACCCGTATCAATGACTCGGCCCTCGCGATATTCCACCATAGGGGTCTTCACTGTGCTGATATCTATTTTATAGGGTAGCTTGTTGTCGGCGAAACTAGCACAAAACGCCAATTCACTAGGTTGCTTATAAAGCGACCCCGGGCCTTCGAGCAATAGCTTGTGCAAACCTGCGGCACCATTGTTGCGTAGCCTTTGGTGTTGCTGGGCGACGTTTTCTCTATATACGTCGCGCTCGAATTGATAGGCACTGTGGACGAGGCCGAGCGCATTGAGCATCATTAAGCCAACGCACAACACCAGCACTAGACTGAACCGCAGGCTCTGGATATGCGAGATGAATTCCCGTTTGATAATCGTCGTCAGCATAGCCTGTTCGCCTCACCGAGTAACATCATAGCGAGAAAAGAGCCGTATTACGGCCAGCCAAGTCAGGCCCGCATAGATGAACAGCGATAGAAGGCCCGGCGCAATCCTACCCAGCCGTTGAGGAAAGGGTTCACGGCGTTCCGCAAAGGCTGGCAGATCGCTGAGGTTAAGTGCCGTTCTTTTCTCTCGGCCCTCGCGTGTCGCCTCTGGATCCCCTACAAACTCCATGCTTCCGAACGCGTCGTGCGCCCTTAGATACTCCAAGAGTTGCTCGCGGTACTGACGAGCCTGATGGATAAAATCGTAAAAAACCCCTGCATCCGTACCGGCCAAGCCGCCGGCAACCGCTAGATAGGCCCCGGCCGGCGTTATTCTTTGTAACTGATCGTTTAGGCGAATGAGCGACCGGGGCCGGCCCTCCCAAAGCGGGCCGCAGGCATGCCAAACCTTTTGGGCATATTGGAGGCGTAGATTCTCTCCGGTCTTCAGAATGTTTAGGAAGTCAGCGATACGGGCATCCTCTCGAATCGGTCCGATATGAAAAGATGGCTTACTCGTCGTACCCCCATACCCCATCATAATACTGACCAATTCTAGCGGGGGATAAGTATCGCCTATGCCCGCCGTCCGTACTAGATCGTCAGCCCGTTTTTCGTATTCGCGCCACAGCTCGTCTTTTGCGGCTTCGGCCGTCCGGGCATCCTCCAAGCGATGGAATTGCTGATTGACCAAAAACTCAATACTACCCGGCACAACAATTACCAAAAAGGCCCAGATAAATAGACCGTATATCAAGCTGGTCGAAGTGCTGTGGGTATAGCACGAAATGGCCATGCCAGTTAGGTAGAAGATGGCGATGTAAAACAGGGAGGTCGCCCAAATCCCGATGAGACCAAGCCAGTCGTCCCCCGTAAGCCGGATGTGCTCGGACGCAATGAGAAAAATTGCGGGACCGAGAAAGCCCAAGAAAATAGGTATGTTGAGGAGCGTAATACCGCTCAGGAATTTGCCCGTCGCGATCTGCACTCGGGAGGCATTCATCGTTAGCATTAGTGCTAAGGTGCCTTCCTCTTTTTCGCCTGAAATGGACTCACACGCAAAGAGAATGGCCAACAACGACAGGAAAATTTGGATGACGTGAACGACATCAAATGTACCTATTGTGGCGAGCAAAGGGTTGCCGGAGGTCGATAGGAGCTGCTTGTCAGCGAAACGGGTGTTGGTGTCCGACAAGGAGTGCTTGTCGGTGACGTAGGGTATCTCGTATATCTCAATGGGCACTATAGAGCTCTTTTGCTCGGTGACGCCCCGGTCCAAGACCTCTAGTGGACTCGGGGTGCGGACGACCCTAGTCCGCAGTTTGCAGTATTTATATATTTTGCGGAGCTCGTCGGTCGTTTCGGCGACGATCCGATCCTTTTCTACCTGTGCTCTTTCGTAACTTGCTATGCGCAGCAGCCCAATGACCCATATAAGTGACACTATAATCAGAGTACAGCATATAAATCGCTGGCTGGTTAGCTGATCTACCAGCTCTTTTTTCCAAACGATTCCTATCATTTCTTTAGCTATTCCTTTCTTTAGCTATTCCTTCGGCCGATGGTCCAATAGGAACTGATACTGCTGCCATTCCGCATCCGTGAGGGTCTGGTAGCGTCGGTTGAACTCAACTAGATCCTCCACCAAGGATTCTTCGGGCAAGAATGGGTCTGGCCACAGGTGGGCGAACCAAAAGTAGAGCAAGCGGATGCGCGGCTCCTGAAATTTGTCGGCCATGTACTCGATAGCCTGATGGCGCACGGCCGTCTCGGCGGCGTTGAAGTCGTGGAAGTGGTATAGGTGGTACGTGTCCGCCGGTACGCCATAGAGCCGACACCCGTATTGCTGGCACCGGTACGCTATCTCCCAGCCTTCGCAAAAAGGAATAGTGACGTCGAACCCTCCGATAGCTCGCAACGCCTCGCGGGGCAGGGCACTGTTGTGGGGCGTCAGCCCTAGCCAAGCTACCGCCGCATCTGGGCATCGGTGCAAGAGATCGATTTGTTCGTCCTGCATCTGTTCCAGTTCGGGGAAGGGATAGCCGCCCGGGAGGGCACGCTCGCGGATGGCCGCGAAATCATGGCGAACCATCGCTTCGGTCAGGATCAATTCTGCCCGGTGGCTCGCTAGGTAGTCTTTCTGAACGCTAGGGATGGCGACATCAGCGAGTGACCCGCGCTGGGGGTCTTGGAAAAACTCCAACTCGGCCAGCGAGTACAGCCGGCCGCACAACACGCCATCCGGCCCGTGTTCCCCAAAGGCGTCTAGATACGTTTGTAGCAAGTCGGGGGCCGGCAGAGCGTCTCCATCGAGCAACACGACGAGGGCGCCCTCGGCTTGGTTGATTCCTCGGTTCCTCGCCGAGCAGCGTCCTTCGTTCGGATGGAGTTTGATCGGCTTCATATTGTCGATGGGTAACGCATTGAGCATTTCTGCCGTGCCATCGGTCGAGCCGTCATCAATGACCAAGACCTCAAAGCACTCGGGCGGCAGGGTCTGGCCCTCCAAGCCGCTCAAGACCAAGCGGAGTCGTTCCCGCTGATTGTACGTAGGGATGACGACGCTGAGTTCCATAGAGACCGCTCCATTCAGCCTTCGTTGAGTATCTCGGTCTGCAAGTGGCACTCGTACGGCAATTCGGTCTGCAAATCCCACCGATTGGGATCTCCAGCCTGCGCGTCGAGCCGCTCTACGAGGCATTGCGGGATATTTTTGACGGAATTGGAACACCGGATGCGTTGGGTGTCCAGATGGCCGAAGTAATAGGCCCAATACGGATCGGTATTCGCCTCGATCCGGCCGCGCAGCACCGGGTCGGCGACATTGCGGTCCGTCAGGGCGTTCCGTCCGATAACGGTGCCGTGGAACTCGACGGGTATCCAGCCCTTTTCCGCTAGATGGACCTCAGCCCACGTATGGCCGAAGAGGGGGTCTCGATACGAGTGGGCCGCAAAGGTATCGTCCCCGGTAGGATACCCGATCAGAGCACCGGCGACTTCGCGCACGGGGATTCCATCTAGACGGCACAGGGCCATAAACGCTCGCGAAAGCGTGATGCAGTGACCGCCGGTGTCGCTCAAAATCGCTTGGGTACTGTACCCGATACTCTGGGTGGGGTCTTTGGTTTTCTTGAATCGTTTGGTGTGCATTAGGGCCTCGTATAGAGCACGGGCACGCCACTCGTCGCTGCACCCTGCCCTAGGGCCTAGTTCCTGCCGGAAGACCTCAACTTCGGGACAGTCCGCCAGAGCAGGGTCTAGGTGCAGATACCGTTTTTGCTCAATGGGGCTTAGAGGAACTGGCTGACAACCATTGGCCGGCGGGAATTCTTCCACGGTCAACTCGCAGACATAGCTTAGTTCCCAAGGCTCGCTCTCCGCGGAACCTTTGGTCCGCTCGTAGTTGTAGAAAAAGCCCATCGCCGGCACCAACACGGCTTCCATTTCAGCCGGCTCGCAGGCGATGTGCCGGATATCCCGTTGGCCGCGCCCTTCGGTGGGATAAGGTAGGAAAATCCGGGCACACTGACCGGGCTGAAGGGGTGCCGGATGAATACGCAACTGGTAGGTCACTCGGTAGTGCTGCCATTTCTTGCGGCCCCGGACTCCCTTTTCGTCCCGGATGAAAAACCGATTGCGCTTCTGCTCCAACGCTTGGTAGTCGGCCTCAAAAAAGCGAGGCTCGTGGTCGTTGAGCCAATTCCACGAATCAATGCGGTCGTAGTACAATGTCCCGGGGACTTTGTGGTGCGGCAGTCCCCGGCCCGTGTCTTCGTGCAGAATGGTCTCTACATCCTCCGTTGAAAGCGGGGAACTGGCGACTAGCTGGCGGACGAACTCCTGTTTCTCCATAGCATAAAGAGAATCGATTTGATGGAGTTTTTCTTGGGCGAGAAAGAAATCATCTACCAGATCGGCCGCGACTTGGCCTCCGTGCCATGGGGCGGTTTTTTTGGCAAAAGCACGGCACGACTCCGCAAACGGGGAATCCGCTCCCATCACTCGATACAGGGCCGCCAAAATCTCATCTGCCCGAAATGCCTTCCGGTCGATCTTTACGCCCAATCCGAGTTGCTCAATGCGATTCAAATGGTACTCCTGATCCAAGTGCTCGGGCGCACCAATGATGGGCACTCCGCACCGCAGTGCCTGATAAATAGCACCAATGCCGACAATGCCTACCAAGGCCCTCGCCTGCTGCAAGACCCATTCGCCGGGAAGAAAGTCGGTCACCCGGACATTGCTAGGGTAGCTCGTTCCCGCCCAGCGGCCAGCCGTGGTGATGAACAAACGGATGGGCTTGTGCTCCACCGCCTCAATTAGTCCCTCCAAGTATTCGGGAGGTCTCCCACTGCTGCCACAGGTCACATAGACCAGCGGCCAAGACAAGTCCCATCCTTGGTCGAGAATCGCAACCGTACCTTTTGCCTGTGGGTCGTCCAGCAAAGGGCCTACGTAGTGATACCCCGGAGCCGCCTGTTCTGGAGGCGGATGGAATTCGGGGATGTCCGCTAGTAGGTAAATCTTTTTCCGGGGTTTTACCTCACGCGCCTTGCGCTTGAGATAGGTACTAAATGGCCCCGGATCGGTGCTGAACGACGGCATCAGCCGTATGGGAAACGGATAGCCCGGCTGGTTATAGGCTTGGCTCACGATGGCCTCGTCAACCCCTTCGAGTTGAGCCGCTATGGAGAGGGTCGGCTTCATATCTTGGATTACTAAGGCCGGTTTAATCGCTTGGATCAAGTTCCGTTCCGACTGGACGCAACGATCAATCCACGATAAGTCGTAATAGCCGTATTCGCCCTGGGCCACGTATTCGTCCATCCGTTCCTGCGGCAAGGTCTCGACATCGTGGATGGGGAACCCCTCTTTAGCGATCCGATCAATATAGGGGCCGCGTCCGGCGCACTCGACTGGATACCCTCGCGCTCGCAATACACGAGCGAACACGAGTGGTCGGATGGTGTGCGCCAAGCTATACCCATGAAAAAAGACGAGTATCGTCCGTTGGTCTCGCGCCAGTTGGTCCAGTTCCGTCCACCGATGGAGCCAACGATCCCAAAACAGCAAGCGCTCAGAAAGTTTTGCTATGATAGAATGTAGCATATACCCTCAGCTTGTTTGCCCGCAGTTCGGCCTGACCTATCGAGTCAGGGCGAATATGGGAATCGCTACTGGGTTATCCCCAATGTGGACGATAATTTCGCAATCGGTCTGGCCCATCGGGAAGTCGCTTTCGTTGTGCATCTCGACGACTAGCCGCTGATCCGTCTCCCAAAGCCAATCGAAAGCGAATGTAGGTGCTGGGCACTTCGATTGCACCCGGACCGGAGCCTGCGCCGCATCGGGTGCAACACGTACTGCGACCGTTTTTATTTGCCGTCGGTGAGGCTTGCCCATGCCAAAAGAAAGAGCGGATGGATCTACTTGGAACTGGTCTATAACCTTTCCCTCGACATGCACGGTCTGCTGTAGTGTCTGGTCGTTCCCCGCCAAGTGGACTTCGACTAGGCCGTCAACTCGGCTGCCCCAAGTCAACGCCTCGTCGGTCCTAAGCAACAGCCCTGTACCCGCGTCCGTAGGATATGCCACGACGCCTTCGCCCTGCACCGCTACCGAGGCGATAACGAGCGGCTGGTCGGCAATCTGGGAAAGCGACAGATGGTGCTCTAAGGGCAAGGTAATGAGGTCTATTTCTCCAAAGTCTATTTCGGCGGGAAAGGGCGGCACGGCCTGTACTTGGAGGCTCAGGTTCCACGGTGATTCTTCGCCAGCGATTTTGACCGCAACGTGGCTCTTAAAGGAACCAGAGCGTTCCGCCGTATTTACATCGACCTTCAGATGGTATTCTTCACCAGCTTTCAGCACACCCTTAGGGAATTCGACTCCGGTGCAGCCGCAGCCCGTCCGCACGTTTTCTATCTCGATGTCGGCGGCGGGTTCGAACGCAATCGAGTGGGTTCTATTTTGGCCGCTATACACCGAATCCAGTACTACCTCTGAGGGCAACTGGGCACCTATCGGGTAGGCTGCCAATAGTAGTATTATCAGGGGCATAATCGGCTCCGATTAGTAAGGTAAAGCAGCGTTGCGCTGGTACGTACTTGCAGACTGGTTAGCTGCGAGAAGAAAGTGGGCGAGCCCAAGGCTCACCCACCTTCTTTGGATAGCTGCTGAGCAAGCTGACTAGGTGCAGACAATTCTGTAATTGCCGTCGCCTGACAGCTCGTAGTCGCAGGCGTCTTCGGGGCAATAGGCGCACAGCTTGACGCCGCTCGGCAGTTCTATGCAGCACTTTACAGCCTCTGCTTTGCTCGGCAAGAGTTGCACAGCGAGGGCAATGAGGCTGATGGCCACTTTCGACAGTTTCCGCTTCATGATAGTCCCTCCTTAGGGTTTGGGTGAAAACCCTATCCCAAATGGGATGGGTTATATGAGCCTAAGATAGGCTCGTGATCGATAAAACCATTAAAACTGACCAAAGAAGTAAGTCTCTGCTACTCCAGGACTGTAGAATACTTCCACATGGTGCCAGAGCTTCTTGTCCCGATCCCATATTAAGCGAAAAAAAGACGGAGTGCGTCC
Organism: Candidatus Latescibacterota bacterium; assembly: GCA_965242865.1. Taxonomy (GTDB): domain Bacteria; phylum Latescibacterota; class UBA2968; order UBA8231; family UBA8231. The sequence continues at coordinate 103 of CBDETK010000013.1, read as the reverse complement.
TGGCGTTGTTGGATTATATGCGGATTCAGACGGCTCTTCTACAACGAACAGTATGTCCACGCAGATGACTCTCTCTCCTGTTTCTAGAAGGGCAGGAAGCTGC